>JACKCC010000001.1 GCA_020634245.1 Ardenticatenaceae bacterium
TGGGGCGCGGCGGCTTTGGGCAGCGGCGCATCTTGCAGGGCCACAGCTAGCGGTGGAATGGTAAGTACACTGGCGTTAACCCCCCAGCCTGTGCCCTGGTCGATACCGTCGGCTGTGGCCTTATGCACTTGGGCAATGAGGCCAACGACCAAGTTGCGCTCGATGTCCAGTACACCCGCACCACTCATTCCCGAATTGATTTGCTTGGATTCCAACTGCACTGGTTCGGCATGCAAAGTGAGTTCTTCGGGTGCTTCGACGGCGTCCAGGATCGTGCCGTGAGCGTGCCCGGCCTGATATTGTGCTAATCGTCGGTAGCCATAACTGCGGAAAGGATTGAAGGCGGACGGTTCGGCCGTGCCCAGGATGGGCAGCTGCTCTGGTCCCAGCGGCGGCGGGGCGTCGAGTTGGAGCACCACCACATCATCGTCGTGGCTGGGGAAGCATTGGGCGACGGTGGCCTTGAATTTTTTGCGGTCGTCGCCGCGCGCCTGGGGGAAGTAGACGCCAATCTCGGCGTTGGCGGCCTCGCGCGGGTGGACCTTGAGGATGCTTTTGATGACGTGGGCGCAGGTGATGATCTGTCCATTCATGGTGATGGCCAGGCCGGTGCCGTGGATGCGGTTGGTTTCAGGATCGCGAATCTGGACGGTGTAGTCGCGCAGGTTTTGGGGAATGGTGCCGTTTTGTGGTTCGTTGATTGTCATGTCAATTCAATTATCGTAGGGGCGGGATGGCGCGGAAAGAACCGCCGAACGCGGCAAAAGTCGCGCCCGCGCCGTCTCGCCCAGGATGGTCAGGTGGGGTGAGACAACCGGGACAAACGGCCGTTTGTTTGTCAAAATTGTTTTCCGGTTGTCCCACCCCTACCGGTGTTTTGGGTTGTCATGGGTCGTTTCCTGGTGGAACGGTAGAAACTTTGTTGAGGGGATGGTAGCAGAAAGAATGGGAATTGTGAATGGTGAATAATTAATTGTGAATGGTGAAGTGAAGGGGTGACGCACTTGTTTGGGTGGGGGCTGTGGTGGGAGGAAGTGCGTCGCACCTGGGTGGGGATGGTAATACGGCCGTAACCTCTTCGTAAGCCGGTTGCAATATCTGGGGGACACACTGTGGCGCATTGAATCTTTCAGAAAAGAATGCATGAAAGGAGCACAGTATGTTAAATATCCCGAACTATTCTCCTCCTCGCTTACGCCACCGTCCGTTCCCAACAACCATCCAACCAGATGAACCACAGAGCAAGCGCAGGCCGCAAGCGCGGTTTGTCTTTAACAAGCAGGCGCTGAGCAATTTGTCGCTGCTGGACCAGGTGCTGTTTGCGCAGTTTGGCCAGGGGCCGCAGGTGCCGGTGCCGTACGCCACGATGCACCAGGCGTTTGAGCATTTTGCCAGCATTCAACCGAATGCAATTGCCGTGGCGCACCAGGGTGAATCCATCACCTACGGCGAACTGGACCGACAGGCGAACCGGCTGGCGGCCCATCTGGCTGAATTGGGCGTAAACACCGGCGATCACGTCGCCCTCTTTTTGCAGCGCTCGATTCCGATGATTGTGGGCATTTTGGCGACGCTGAAGGCGGGCGCGGCGTATGTGCCGCAGCACGTGGGCGTGGCGCCAGAAGCGCACCTCAACTACGTGCTAGACGTGGCCCAGATTGACGTGATTTTGACGCTTTCTCGGTTGGCGGATGATGTTCCGGTGCCAGACGGCCGTTCCCTCATCGCCATCGACACGTTTATGCAGCAACCGTTTGCCGACGAGACCGAATTTGTAGAGAGCTTTGTGCCGGAAACGGCCGTTTCGCCCCACAACACCTGCTTCATCATCTTCACCTCCGGCACGACGGGCAAGCCCAACGGCGTGCAGGTGACGCACGGCAACGTGGGCAATATTTTGCTCACCGCGCCGGGCAATTTGGGCATCCAGCCTGGCATGAAGGTAGGCCAGATTCTCAGCATCGCTTTCGACATGGCGGCGTGGGAAATTTTGGGCTGCCTGAGCAACGGCGGCACGCTGCTGATTCGCGGCAAGGATTTCATGGAAACGGCGCGGCAGGTGGATGTCATCATCTCCACCCCCTCTATTTTGGCCACGTTTGATGCGGACCAGTGCCAAAATGTGCAGACGGTGGCCGTGGCGGGCGAGCCTTGCCCGCGGCCGTTGGCGGACAAGTGGGGCGCGTTTTGCGCCTTCTACAACTCCTGCGGTCCTACCGAGGTGACGATTGTGAACACCGCCGAGCAGCATTTGCCCTGGAAGGAAGGGCTGACGATTGGCAAACCCACCCCCAACAACACGGTGTATGTGCTGGATGAGGATTTACGGCCGTTGCCCATCGGCGAGGTGGGTGAAATGTGGGCGGGCGGCGATTGTGTCTCCAAAGGCTACATCGGTAACGAGGAATTGACGGCAGAGCGGTATCGCCCCGACCCATTTTTGGGCGGCGGGCGGATGATGTTCCGCACCCGCGATTTGGGGAAATGGACGGCTGAGGG
>JACKCC010000010.1 GCA_020634245.1 Ardenticatenaceae bacterium
GCCGCGGCGGGTCAATCATCCCCAGCAGCCCCAGGAAAATAAGGTTTTGCTCCAGATTGGCCATCTGGCCGTTGGCCGGAGCCGCTTCCAGCCATTTCCAGGCCACGCCCAGGACGCGCATCCCATTTTGAGCCATTTGGTCATTGGCCACCTGAATGCGCTCGCGCCAGGAGGCATCAAGGGGCTGCGCTGCACCGTCCACCCACACCTGATCACAAATATCCAGCAGGCCGTCCACCGCCCCCTTCGTCAAAGCCACAAACGAAGTGGCGTTTTCAGCCAGCGAACCGACCAACAGCGGCAGCTGCGCCGTATCCGCTGGCAGTTGATGCACTGTCGTCATCCGCTTGCGGTCGGAATCAAAGGGTAGTTCGGCTACGCGGGGCAGCGCCGCCTGCAAATCGGCCAGTTCCAGATTGGCCTGCCGGGCCGCCACCAGCAGCGCCCCTTCCGTGGGGTCGCCGACGGCCTTGTAACGGCCGGTTTCCGGGTCGGGCTGGAGTGACGCATCGTTGCACAGCGCCCCCACGGCCAGCGCCATGCTGACGGCTTGCGGCTGCCGCGACAAATAATCGGTATCGGCCACCTGCAAAATGGGGGCCGGATGGCTGGTTCCGGCCAGTTCCAAGCTGTGCCCGGCCACATCAATGACGGTGACGGTCATCCGGTTTTCGGTCAATGTGCCCGTCTTGTCGGTACAAATCACGGTGACGGAACCGAGCGTTTCCACGGCGGGTAGTTTGCGCACCAATGCCCGGCGGCGCAGCATCCGCTGGGCGCCAAAGGCCAGGGTGATGGTGACTACAGCGGGCAATCCTTCGGGAACCACGGCGACGGCAACGGACACGGCCGTTAAAAACATCTCCGTCCAGCTTTCCCCACGCAGGATACCAATCAGCATCACAATGGCGGCGGCGATGACGCCTAGAATGGCCAACTGCTTGCCTACCTGGTCCAATCGGCGCTGCAGCGGGGTCTGGCTGTCGCCCACGCCCTGAATCAAGGTGGCGATTTTGCCCAGTTCGGTGGCCATCCCCGTTTGCACGACGATGCCAGCACCTCGGCCATAGGTAGCCACCGTGCCCATGTAAGCCATGTTGCGCCGGTCGCCCAGGGGGATGTCAGGCCGATCGATAGCGGCCGTTTCCTTTTCCACCGGCTCCGATTCACCCGTGAGCGCCGCTTCCTGCACCCGTAAATTGACACTTTCTACCAAACGCAGGTCGGCCGGGATCATGTTGCCCGCTTCCAACAGCACCACATCGCCGGGCACCAGCTCCCGCGCCGACAGCTCCAGTAATTTGCCGCCGCGCCGTACCCGCACCGATGGCACCGACAATTTCTTAAGGGCGGCCATCGCCTGCTCGGCCCGGTATTCCTGCACAAACCCCAGCAGGGCAAACAAAATGACGATGGCGGCGATAGCGGCCGTTTCCGTCGCTTTACCCAAGAAACCAGAGGCAACTGCCGCAGCAATCAAAATCAGCACCATCGTGCTGCTGATTTGCTCCCACAAAATACGGGCCGGATGTTTGCCCCCCCGTTCGTCCAGTTCATTGGGGCCAACTTCCGCCAGCCGCGTTTGGGCCGCCGCCTCACTCAATCCCTGCTCAATTGTCGTTTCTAACCCGGTCAACAGTGCCGGAATATCTTTTTGATACCAGTTTTCCATTGTTTGCTATTAATCTCCACTATTCCCGGGAGCGCGGACAGCTTGTCTGCCAGTTGCAGACAGGCTGTCTGCGCTCATCATTTCCAAATCATTACGCACCGCTTGCTTAAACGGCAGTCCAATCCGGTAAGCGGCCGAGGCCAGCGCATGCGATGTCACCGGGCCGGTGATGAGCAGCAGCAAAATCAGCAAAATGCCTTGTCCGACACCCAACCCGAGACTGATAACGGCCGTATTCAACAACAGCACCACACCAAACACGCCCACTTTGCCCGTCGCTTGCAGCCGCGTGTAGACGTCGGGTAATCGAATATAGCCTAATACCCCCACAACAGAAAAGAAAGTGCCGGCCAAGACGGCGATTAATGCGATTATTTGCCAGAATATTGTCATATTTCGTGTTCCGTAATCCGTGACCCGTTATCCGCATCCTGGTTACCAGCAACCAGCAACCAGTAGCTAGCAACCAGCAGCCACTAAAACATCTGCTCTTCGGCCACGTAGCGAGCCAGAGCAATGGTGCCGATGAAGCCCAGCGCGGCCAGGCCCAGCGCCACGTCAATGTAGAGGCTGCGGTTTTGGATAACGGCCGTTAACACCAACACCGCCAGCGTCAATGTCCCCATCAACTCCACCCCCATCAGCCGGTCAATCACATTTTCGCCGCGCCACACCCGCCACACAACAATGGCGATGAGGATGATGTGGATGAATAGTGAAGCATATAAAGCGTAATTTAGAATCGTCGTCATCATCGTCTCCAGGTGACAGTCACTTTGGAAGTGACTGTCACCTCAAAATCTTCTGCAGCAAATCGCGCCGCATTTGTTGGGCCTCAGCTACATATTCAGCGGCGCGGGTGGCATCCAGGCAGTGGGTGTACATCGTGCCGTCCTCACCCACTTCCACCACCAGTTCGCCCGGCGTCAGCGAAACAGCATGGGCGCTGAGCGCCGTCGCCAGTTCCGATTCACAGCCGGAAGGAATGGCTACAATACCGGGTCGGATGGGCAGTTTAGGGTCAAGGACGATGCGCGCCACCTGTATGCCGCTGGTGATGAGATCGACCAGCAGCACCAGCAGGTAACGGGCAACAGCCAGCAACGCAATTGGCAGCCGCCGCCACTGAAATGGTCTGAGTAACGGCCGTAACAGCCAACTCAGCCCCGCCCCAACCAACAAACCAACCAGCAAATTATTCCAGGCCAGATTACTCGTCAGCGCCAGATACACCAGAAATAACGGAATCGTCAATCGTAATCGCGCCATCTATCTCAACCTCCCAAAACCAACTGCACGTACTGCGCCGGTTGTCCCAGCCACTCGGCCGCCGCCTGGGCTGCCGTCACCAACGGCGCGGCCCAAACGCCCAAAATCACCACCAAGCCAATGAGCAGCGCCGGGGCCAGCAGCCGGTCACCAGTCGGTTTAAGTTTGACTTCGGCCGGGGGCGGCTGCCACCAGATGCGCTGAAAAGCGCGCATCGTGTAAATAAAAGTGGTCAGGCTGCCCAGCGCCAGAAAGGCCAGCGCCGTCCACTGCGCTCCGGCCAAGCCGCTGTCGAACAGCAAAAATTTGCTGATAAAACCGTTGGTCGGCGGAATCCCGGCCAGCGCCAGCGCGCCGATGAAGAACAGTACGCCGATTGCGGGCACGTGCTTGCCCAAACCGGTGACGACGGCAAAGCTGGCCGATTTAACGGC
Source organism: Ardenticatenaceae bacterium (assembly GCA_020634245.1). Taxonomy (GTDB): domain Bacteria; phylum Chloroflexota; class Anaerolineae; order Promineifilales; family Promineifilaceae; genus JACKCC01. The sequence continues at coordinate 3,376 of JACKCC010000010.1, forward strand.
CGTTCTGCTGGCCAACGCCCCCGCCAACATCAACAACGCCGACTTGACGAAGCTGTGATTGACGATGAAAACGATGGCCGCCGCCAGCGCCAGCGGCGTGCCCCAGCCTATTCCCACCAAAATAAAACCAACCTGGGCCAGCGTCGAGTAGGCCAGCATCCGTTTGACGTTGTGCGTACCCACTGCCGACAACCCGCCGACCAGCACCCCGGCAATGCCCAACACGACCAGCAAGCCGCGCAGGATGGCCGCCTGTTCGACAAATAACAGGGTCGTCATACGCAAGAAACCATACACGCCCAGTTTAACCACCACCGAGGAGAGCATGGCGCTAACGGCCGTTGGCGCGGCGGCGTGGAAATCGGGCTGCCAAAAATGCATGGGGAAGACGGCGCTTTTGATCATAAACGTGGCCAGGAGCAGGGCCATCCCCACCGGCAGCAGCGGCTGGGACGGGTCAAGTTGAATGCGTGCGGCCAGGTCGGCCATGTTGAGGGTGCCGTAGGCAGCATAGAGCGTGCCGTTGGCCAGCAGCAAAAAGGTGGCCGCCAGCAGGCTCATGTAGAAATATTTGGTCGCCGCCTCGACGCCGTAACGATCATCGGATACGGCCGTTAACACCGTCCCGGCAATCACCACCAACTCGGCAAACACGAACAGGTTAAACAAATCGCCGGTCAAAAAGGCGCCGGTCAGCCCGGCCGCCAGGGCCAGAAACAGCGGGTAAAAGGATGGGTACTGGACAACGTTATCCTTGGCCCCCAGCGCATAAACCAGCCCCAGGCTCAAAACGATCTGGCTCATCACCACCAGCAGCGCGGCCAGCAAATCGGCCACCAGACTAATGCCAAACGGCGCCGCCCAGCCGCCTGATTGGAAAACCAACGGCTGGCCGTCCTGCCAGACCTGCGCCAGCAGCCAGCCGCCGGATGCCAATGCCGCCAGCATCACGCCCAAAGACCACCAGGCCTGCACTTTGCGCCAGCGATACAGGGCCAGGCCAACGGCCGTGCCCGTCAGTGGTAGTAAAATCGGTAGTAAAACAAGATGGTTTTGCAATGGTTAATCCTCAGGCGAGTGGCGGGCAGCGAGTGGCGAGTTTTTCACCCGCCACTTGCCACTCGCCACTTGCTTCACTTCTTCAACGCCGAAATTCCGTCCAAATCGCTGGTGCGGTAGCGGGCGGAGATGATGTAGAGCAGCGACAGCAAAAACGCCGTCCCGCCCATGCTGATGACAATAGCCGTCAGAATGAGCGCCTGGGGCAGGGCATCGCTGCGGGTTCCGGTGGCCCCGTTGATGTAGGCGGGCTGCACGGCCGTATACGCCCCCATGCTCAACAAAAACAGGTTAACGGCCGTGGCCAAAATCATCAGCCCAATCACCGAGCGAATCACATTGCGCCGCAGCATCTGGAAAATGCCGATGCTGAATAACAGTCCGATGGTTAGTGCAGTTAATAATTCCATGATTTTGGAGCGGGAATTTACTTTAGTTTCCGCTAACTGCTTGCCAGCAAATGGCAAGACAACGTATCCAAAGCAACGCTTTGGACAAATGAACCTTAACAATGTGGGCCAAAAACGTCCCAATTTACGCAGAATTGAGAACTCGCTGCCGTTTTACCCGGCGATGAGCGACAATTCCTTTGGGTAAATGTGCGGTAACAGACTGCTTTTCTCGAAGTCGCGCATCAAATGGGTAAGCTTTGGGAAAATCAACCTTGGATAATGCTCGACGAAGCCGTCCAGACGTTTTTTGGGGTGTCTATCCCAAAATCCTGTGGGGATCGGCGGCAAGGTAGCAGCCAAATAAGTTAAGATATTGCCAGCAAGCAAAGCCAATTCTGGTAATCGATGACAGGCAATCGGCGCAAAGACGAACTGCCGGTGTAAGCCCAACATTTGCTTGGCAACTAGCGGCGGTTGTTCTACGGGCCAGCGGTCAAGGTATAGTCGATAAATCGTTTCTGCTTGAGCCGACAAGTTCGTGCCCAGAACCAACGGTTTTTTGTATAGCGGGTCATGAAAAACCCAGACCGTGAACGCCTTATTGCTCACCGACACTTTCTGCTCAGTGCGTACCAACCCTGTCCAACCCTGAACTTCAATTGTGCGATTGCTAAATTGAAAGCGGGTTGTCATATCAGGTCCCGTTGCCGGGATAAGGTTGCCGCCTCGTTGGCGTGGTAACGGCCGTATCAACTGACCATATTCAGCAGGACGCCCGCGCTTCTTCTTTGACGGCAGATGATTACGGCGGCCTGTGCAATTCACCGCGAGCCGAATCACAAAGCGAGGTATCTCCGCGTCGTGCATATCGGCGATGGACGCACCCGCGTCATGAACAAAGACCTCTTGTTCATCCAGATAGAGAGGAACTTGGCGCAGAATCGTTGCTTTGAGTTCAGTTTCGCCATCACTTCTTGGGTTTGCCCGTATGATGCGTTTGAGCAGTGGCAAGCGTTGTCCATCTATCTCGCCAACCTGTGTAATCACACCAAATCCAACACCTTTAATCAAGCGATTGGCTAGACGATGGAAGAACTTGTTTGACCAGAATTTTAATTGCGGTCGCCAAAACGCAGTGATGTCTACGGCTACGGGTCGCCAACCTTCATATTCTCTGGTTTGCCACCGCTTTTCACTCAGTGCCAACTGTCGCCATCGTGTCACAAGTTCGCGGATATCCCATTTCCCGTAGCGCAATGCTTGCCAACTACGCCGAATCTCGCCGTCACTAAATCCCGATTCAGACAACGCTGTGTGAACTGCACCACGCCCTTGGAGAAAGGCTCCTCTGAGCATGGCCCACATTAAATGTAAAAGTGCAAGATTTGTGCCCACAGGCAATGGTTTTACAACTTGCTCGAGGGCTTGTATAGTTTTGTACGAAGCGGTTGACATATTTCCTCCTTACGGTCATGTTCACCCGTAATTATGGAGTAGTCACCCGCTTCTTGTCATCTATCACTTACCGGAAAGTAAAGATTTAGGGATTTAGGGATAAAACAAAAAATCCCTTAATCGCCTAATCCCCGCCTTCCTCCACAATCTCAAGCGTTTTCACAAAGGCCCGTTCCGGATGGCCCAGCCCGTTCAACATATTGACCACGCTGCCCAAAACCGCCAGACAGATGGCCGCTTCAAACAAAAAGGCGCTGCTCAGGCTAAAGCCATCCGGCAAAGGCAGTCCCCACAGCTTGCCAAAATCAACATGACCCAAAAAGCTGCCAGTCATAAAAGCCGCCGTTGTGCCGCTGCCGATGACCAGGAGCAGCCCGCTGGCAATCAAGCCGAAGGGACGCAGCCAGCGCAGACGGCGGCGCGTCTCCTCATAGCCAAAGACGACATACCAGAAGCCCACGCCCAGGCTGATAATCACTCCTGCCGTGAAGCCGTCGCCTGGCTGGTCGTGGCCGTACATCATGTGGGTCACACCGACGACCAGCGACAATGGCAGGCTGACCATCGCCAGTGCCCGGATGAAGGGGGAAAGTGTATCGCCGCCGATGCCGGATGTGGGGAAGATACGACCGTTTTCCACCACTTCGGCCATCTGCGCATCATCTCCGGTCTGATGAGCCGCGTAGCGCAGTAGCGTGTACAGCCCCAGCCCGGCCAATCCGAACACGGCAATCTCAATCAACGTGTCCAGTGCGCGGTAATCGACGATGATCGCGCCAACGATGTCTTTGGCCCCGGTCAAAATCTTGGCGTTGGCTTCATAAAAAGGGGTGACAATGCTCTGGCGCGGCCGCGATGTCAGCGCCGCCAGCGTGATAAACGTCACCACAAGTCCCAAACTGCCGGCCACGAGGCCATCGCGCAGCAGACCCAGGCGGCTCTGCGCCCGGTTGAGGCGTTGGGCATTGCGCCGCTGCTTGCGCGGCAGCCGGGTCAGCGCCAGCACCAAAATGACCAGCGCCATGATGTCAACCACGATTTGCACCAGTGCTACGTCGGGGGCTGGTTCCAGAATCATGTAGACGGCCGTACCCAATCCCACCAGCCCAAAGGCCATAATCGCAAATAAATCGCGCCGCAAAAAGACGCTGGCCAGCGCCGCCCCCACCGTGACCAGCAGGGCAAACAGGCGCAAAATGACCAGTTCGCCATCAAAAGTGAGCGCCGGCCAGGTCAAAGCGACATCACGCAAGCCCCAGCCCAGCCCGGCCAGCCCAAAGACCAACCCGGCGGTAGTCAACAGCATAACAGACAGATAAAAACGCAAACGGCCGTGCTGCAGCCGCGTCATCCCCTCAGCCAGCCAATCTACCCCGGACAGACCACCGTCCCAAACCTGATTAAGCGAGAACCCATTGCTGAGACTGGCTAGTCGCGCCCGCAGTGGGTGGCGGTAACTGGTCAAAATCACGCCCAAGCCGATGGCTACGGCCGACAGCAGCAGCGGGATGTTCAACCCGGTCCACAGCGCCAGCGACACCTTGACTTTGTCACCATAAGCGGCAGCGGCGGCGTGAGCCAGTAAATTGGCGACCGCTTTTGGTTCCGGCAGCAGGCCCAGCGCCAGCGAAAACGCCGCCGGAACGGCCGGAGCCAGCCACATCAAACGGGGCGCTTCGTGAATATCACGGCTAGCTTCCGATGGTTGTCCGAAAAAGACATCGCCAATGAGCAGGCCGGACTGCACCAGTTTGAAGGCGGCGGCGATGACGACGGCGGCCGGTAGAATCCAGGCTAAAGAGGAAGGGAGAGAGGGGTGTACGGCCGTTGCCAGCAAAGTCTCCTTAGCCAAAAAACCAAACAACGGCGGCAGACCGGCCATCGACAATGCAGCGGCCACAGCCACGACGAACGAAAATGGCATGGTCCGGCGCAGGTCGCCTAATTGGCGTAAATCGCGTGTGCCGGCCTCATGATCGATGCTGCCCACTACCAAAAACAGGGCGCTCTTGTAAAAAGCATGGGCCACCACGCCCACAACCAGTGCCTTAAAAGCGATCTCCGTGTCCTGGCCAATGAGCATCATCAAAATGCCCAACTGGCTGATGGTGGAGTAAGCCAGCAGCGCCTTGAGATCGTTTTGCTTCAGGCCCAAGTAAGCGCCAACCAGCATGGTGGCCATCCCCACCAGCGTCAGCAGCCAGAACCAGGCTTCCGTCTGGCCCAGCGCCGGATTGAGCCGGGCCATCAGGTAGATACCGGCCTTGACCATCGTCGCCGAGTGCAAGTAGGCGCTGGCCGGGGTGGGGGCGCTCATCGCTCCCGGCAGCCAGATGTGGAACGGCGTCTGGGCGCTTTTGGTGAAGGCGCCGACGGCCACCAGACTCAACATCAGCAGGTAAACCGGGCTGGCCCGCAGCGCTTCGCCATTGGCTAAAATGGTCTGCCAATCACTGCCGCCAGCTACTTGGCTAACCAAAAGGAGGCCCAACAGCAGGGCCACACCGCCGCCGGCCGTAATCAAAAAAGCCCGAAATGCGCCCTGCCGCGCTGCTTCGTATTTGTATTTGTAGGCTACTAACAGGAAGGAAAGAATGCTGGTGGCTTCCCAAAAGATGAAGAGGGTGATGACGTCGCCGGCCATGACCAGACCGAGCATGGCGACCATGAAAAGCAGCAAATAGGCCAGAAAACGCCCGGCGCTGTCGTCGCCCTGGAAGTAGCCGCCGCTGTAGAGGATGACCAGCGTGCCGATGCCCGTGACCAGCAGGGCAAACAGGCCGCTGAGACTGTCGAAGTAGAAACCCAGGCTGAGGCCCAATGTGGGCAGCCACTTAATTTGCCAGGTGAGGCTTGTGCCATCGGCCACCAATCCCAGCCAATGGATGGTAAAACCCAGGGCGGCTGCCGGGGCTAATGCCAGCAGCCAGCTTAACCGGGTGATGGAGAGGGATTGGGGACGGACACGGCCGTATCCCCCAGCCACGCCTGCCGCTAATAACAAAATCAGAAATGGCCACCATAAAGCAATCATCACCAGCTCTCCCTGCCACTAAAGCAATGCTACCAAACTCGTTTAGCCCAACGTTCGATACGCTCTCTTTCTATCTCAATCGGATTCAGCTCGCGCTGTGGCTGCGGGGTCAATTCGGATGGTGTGAGCAGACACGGCCGTAAATAGCGCCCGACAAAAGCCAACACAATTAGCAGATTAAAGGCCAGCAATTTCCAGGGAGTGGAAACGGCCGTCATCGGATCAGCACCGGTCAAAATCAACAAGGTCACCTCCACTAATCCCACCAACAATGTTAACATTAGGACTAAATAAGCCAATATAAATCGTCGTGCCGTTTGATTCAATCGATTTTTAGCCAACATCTACTGCCTCCAAATCAAAATTAGCAGATTTTTCATCCTGTCCCTTACAAATAAAAAGCTGACACACCTACCTGATGTTGGATCAGGTTTGTATGCCAGCCATTACAAAATTTGCCCTTCTTGTTGAGGCAAAAATGGAAAAGTCGTTAGAATTAGGGAGAAGATGAACTCCTATTTTTGTTTATTTGTTTACTCATTTGATATATTTTTATCAAAAATATGATAAAAAATCAATAAGATTAGTTTAGAGAAAGATGAATGGTCCTAAATAGACGAATCCTTCTCCCCACAATTGGCAGCGCTGGCGATGTGCATCCGATTATCGGCCTGGGATGCGGTTTGAGAGCGCGTGGTCACCGTGTCACCGTCATCACCAATCCCTATTTTGAGGCACGTATCCGGCAAGCAGGGTTGGATTTTCTGCCTTTGGGCACAGCAGAAGCATATGAAAAGGGTGTGGCCAACCCGCAGCTCTGGCACCCCACCAAAGGATTTGAATTTATCGCCCGGACATTTGTGCTGCCACAGTTACGGCCGTTATACCACCTCCTCAAACAATTCTCCCCCGAAGATACAATTATAGTCGCGGCAGGGCTGGCTTTTGGCGCACGGCTGGCGCAAGAAAAACGGGGCATGCCGCTTATCACTGCCCATTTACAGGCCACGATGCTGCGCAGCCTACACCAATCGCCCATCATGGGACCAAGAGTATTATTGGAACATCTGCCGCCGGCCTTGAAACGCATCTGGTTTGACCTCCTTGATCATCAGGTCATTGACCCGGTTCTACTGCCAGAGTTAAACGATTTTCGCTGTGAGTTAGGCCTGCTGCCGGTAAAGCGTGTCTTTGATCGCTGGCTGCACTCACCACAAAGAGTGTTGGGGCTGTTCCCCGACTGGTACGCCCCACCCCAACCCGATTGGCCAGTGCAAACGGATCTGACCGGTTTTGTCCATTACGAGACGGATGAAAAACGGCCGTTTCCTCCCGGCGTCGCTCAATTCTTGGAAAAAGGCGATCCACCCATCCTTTTCACGCCCGGCTCGGCGATGCAGCACGGGGTACAATTCTTTGGCGCGGCGCTGGAAGCGTGCCAACAGTTGGGACGGCGTGGCTTGTTTGTCTCGGCTCATACCGAACATATCCCGGCCAATCTGCCCGATTCGATTTGTTACGCTCCCTATCTGCCCTTCAGCCAGGTGTTGCCGCGGACGGCGGCGCTGGTCTTCCACGGCGGCATTGGCACGACAGCGCAAGGGCTGGCAGCGGGGATTCCGATGCTGGTGATGCCCATGAGCCACGACCAGCCGGACAATGCGATACGGCTCAAGCGGTTAGGGGTCGGTGATTATTTGATGCCTGGGCGGTTTAGAGGAACGGCCGTTGCCCGCAAACTAGACCATCTACTCCACTCCCCCGAAATAGCCGCCAACAGTCAGAAACTCGCGCCGTTGGTCAATTTTGAACAAGCACTGGACAAGACCTGTCAATTGATCGAAACTGCGTAATGTCCGTTTATTTCGCTCCGGCATCCCACAACAGCTTCAAGATACTCTCCGCCCGTTTACCAGTGGCGAATTCGCTCACCCGCTGCGCCGGCAGCGACTCACCGTGATACTTGTGGCCGGCCGGAACCACGTAATTGACGTCCGCCCCCGATTGGATAAGCAGTTTGGTCATGCGCACGTAGCCGCCGTGAACGGCAAACACCAATGGCGTCCAACCGCGCAGCGCCACGTAAATCCCTGGACCCGAATGCACCGCGTTTACATCGGCACCTTGTTGAATTAGCAGTTTGGCCAAATCATAAAAGTTGTTCTCAGCGGCAATCATTAATGGGGAATAGCCGCTGCTGCCCGATTCGTTGGGTTCATTGCCAACACTCAGCAGATACTCGGCCACCCGTTTATGACCGTTAGTAACGGCCAGATTGAACGCTTTACGGCCGTCATAAATCTGCGCGTGTACATCAGCCCCCGCCTCCACCAAGAAGCGTACCATCTCCAGATGGCCGGAACTGGCTGCCATCGTCAGCGGCGTACTGCCGTGATAGTCTGGCGTATTGACGTCGGCCCCTTTGGCCAAGAGTTTTTGAGCCGAAGCCATGTGGCCATGATTGGCCGCCCACCAGAGCGGCGTCTGGCCGCGCGCTTTGTCAGGTGTGTGCTCGTCCGGCCGTTTGTGATTGACATCGGCCCCCTGGTCGATGAGGGTGTCAGCCACGTCGAACCGTTTCCGCATGAGGGCCATCATCAGTGCCGAGCAGCCGTCGTAATCACCGCCGCCAATGGTGACGTTGATGTTGGCGCCGTCGTGCAGGGCCTGGGTAACGGCCGTTAACTCTCCCAACACCGCCCCATCCATCAACCGCTGATTAGGTGATTTATTTGGGTCAACCGAAGTTGGTTTCGGCTTGGGCTTCTCCGGCTCAGGCGGCGATTCCGCTTTCAGCCCATTCTTGCGCAACACCTCCTTCACATCCCGCGCCAGCCGTTCCCGGTCATTGTAATAATTCATAAACTGGTCATACTTTTCGTCAATAAAGCCCAGCGCCACCGCCTGCGCCAATTCCGTCGGCTCATCGCCCGGCTCCAGCGGCGCCCGCAAAAAATCGAGCATCATCTTAGCCATGTCAGGATGAAACTGGTCTTGCAAAATGTCTACCAGCGCCCGTTTTTGCGGCCAGCTTTCCAACTGCCAATACAAAGCGATGAGCGGCTCCAAATCTTCCGGCCGTACCCAATCCCGCGCCGCTTCGATCTCATTAAAATCATCAGCTTCGATGATGGCCTGAAAGCGAGTCATTCGTTGGGCTGCGGCTTCTTTTGCTTCGTCTTGGCCGGAAAATATATTTTTGATTCGTTCCATCCATTTAACCATTTGTGAGTTTCCTTTACGCCTTTTACGGCCAATTGTCATGGCATCACCCCGGCGATTATACCAAATCGCATTGCCAATCCTGCTTAAATCCATATACTCCGGCACCAAAGAAAATGGCTCATGTTTGGTACAAGTGATCGGGTAAAATAGCCAATATGGACTTTCCAATTGTTGACCTAATGGACCGCGCTTCCTGCGAGGCATGGATAGAAACATATTTTCATCCTGATGGCCTGAAATGTCCCCATCGCGGGGCGTCATTGGAGCAAGGTCGCTGGTTTCGCCGTACCCAAAAGAGCGACCTCGATGTGTACCGTTGTCAGGAATGCAAAGGCATCTACAACTTGTACAGCAATACGGTCTTTGAAGGCCGTTATTTTCGCCCAGAGCAAACGGTCTTGTTTATCCGAGGCGTTTGTCAGGGGAAACCGACGGCACAGTTGGCCCGGGAATTGCGTATCAGCCGCACAACAGCGACGGAAGTACGACATCAGTTGCAAGCCAACGCCGAAATAGAACAACCAGAAACCCCACTGGAAGATGAAGAAGTAGAAACCGACGAGATGTTCCAAAATGCGGGGGAAAAAAGGTGAATGGCATGGTGACCCAGATGACCCGCCCCGTCGTCGCGCCAACAAACGGCGCGGCCGAGGCACATACACCAATGACCGGCCGCCGGTTTGTGCAGTCATTGGTCGCCAATCACGGCAAGTGCGTATCCGCGTGGTGCCCAACACCCAAGGGGTCACATTGTGTCCTTTTGTCGAGAAGTTTACCAAAGCTGATGCTACCTTATACACAGACGAGTATGACAGTTACAATCGGCTCAAACGTATCCGTTACACCGTCTGTCATAGTCAAAACGAATGGGCGCGAGATGATGATGGTGATGGAATCCGTGAGGTTCATGTGAATTCTAATGAAGGCGGTTGGACAGGATTACGCAATTTCTTGCGGCCTTTTCGCGGGGTCCACAAAAAGCACCTGCCCGGCTACGTTGCCATTCATGAATTTGCCGTCAATCAGAAATGTGTATCTCCCAAATTCATCGCTTCTATCGTTCGTTTGCACTAGTTCTAAACATGAGCCAAGAAAATATTATTTTAGTTGAGGAAGGCAAGCTGATGATTCTTTGTTGTGGTGAAGCCTTGATTGATTTTGTCCCCTTGCCCGGCCAACGGGCGTACCAACCCTGTCCCGGCGGTTCGGTGTACAACATCGCCGTCGGCCTGGGACGGCTGGAAGCGCCGGTCGGTTTTTTCTGCAAGATAGCCACCGATTATTTTGGCGATATGCTGGTTGATTACCTGGTTGAAAATGGTGTCAACACCACCTACTGCCTGCGCCAAAATAGTCCGACCACGTTGGCCTTTGTCAGTCTGCCCGATGGGGATGAACCGCGCTATATGTTTTATGCCAATGACACGGCCGACCGGCTCCTCGCCGAGAGTGAACTGCCCGATTTGCCAGAGGCCATTCAGGCGCTGCATTTCGGCTCGATTTCGCTGGTGATGGAGCCGGGGGCAGCCGCTTTAACGGCGCTGATGGCACGGGAAAGCGGACGGCGTATCATCTCGCTGGATCCCAACGTGCGTCCTGGCCTCATCGCTGACCGGGTGGCTTACCGGCAAAAGTTTGAGTCCTGGGTGCAACTGGTAGACATCGTGCGCCTGAGCCAGGTTGATTTTGATTTTTTGTATCCGGGTGTGGAACCGGAACAGATGATTGGCCGCTGGTTGGAGATGGGCGTCAGTTTGTGCATTCTGACATTAGGCGAGAAGGGGGCTGTGGGGTATACGGCGCTGGGGGAAACGGCCGTTACCTCCCCACCCGCCATCACCATTGCCGATACCGTCGGAGCCGGGGATACCTTCCTGGCCGCTGTACTGGCCTATCTTCACCAGACCAGCAAACTACAACACAAAGAGCAGCTGCGCTCCCTTAAAGTAGATGAACTGCAACATTGTCTGGATTATGCCAGCCGGGCGGCGGCCATCAACTGTTCCCGCCCCGGCGCTAATCCGCCTTACAAACACGAAATGGAACAAACCTATGAGTAACTTACGCCTTTACCTCGACTCGGCCGACATCCCCACCTGGCAGCGCCTGCTGCCCACCGGTATGTTTTATGGCGTCACCACCAACCCCAAACTGCTTTATCAGGAGGGCATTCTCTGCACAGTGGAGAATCTGGCAAAGTTGGCTGACGCTGCATTTGAGCTGGAAGCACAAGAAATTCACCTGCAAGTTTGGGGCAAAGATACGGAATCGATGCTTGCCATTGGCCGGGAAATTGCCGACATTGATTGCCGCGTCAGCATCAAGGTGCCGATCACAACGGTCGGCATTGTATGCGCCCGGCAGCTCATTGACGAAGGGAATCGAGTGACGTTAACGGCCGTACACGCGGCCAGCCAGCTCCTAACCGCCATCGCCCTGGGAGCCGATTACGCCGCCCCCTATCTGGGCCGGATGAACGATGCCGGGCTAAACGGGCTGGACGAACTGCGCATCATGCAGCAGATGGTGCGCCGCCTGGAAAGTCACACCCGCATTTTGGCCGCCAGCATCCGCCAATTGTCCGATTTGACGGCACTGGCCGAATATGGGCTGGACACCTTCACCCTGCTGCCTGATCTGGTGGATGAACTATTGGAAAATCCGCTGACGATAAAAGCGGCGGCCGAGTTTAACGAAAAAGCGCAGTTGAAGGAATAATGGACCAAGACCTCCCTTGTGGGTGATTCAGGGGAACGGGAAGGGCCATGTTCGCCCCATTCATGACCCTTCACCGTTTTTGCCTCAATTTACACGCCAGAAAAACGCTGAAAATCGACCTTTCATGCTACAATATCACAAGAAATGCGACACACTAAACGAACAAAAGTGTATCGCAGCTGTTGATTCTTACATTTTGCTTTTTGTGGGATAACAGCCAACATCGCATCCTGACCTGCCCCACGATAATTGGAAGGATTGGGAGCATGTCCGATTCAACATCACGCGAGCCAAACGGTGGGGAAAATCCTGATCAGCCCAACAATCAGCCTGTGTCCGATTCGCTTGAGACACATCGTGGTTTCCAGCAGCTGCGCGATCTGATTGACCAGCATTTTACCCTGGAAGAAATTCAAGGGCTTTGTTTCGACCTCAGCGTCGAGTTTGAACATCTGGCTGGCAGCACCCGCCCCCTCAAAATCCAAAATCTAATCGCCCACCTGGGCCAGCGACAGCGCCTGCCCGACCTTTTGCATTGGCTGAAACAGCAGCGGCCTCAGGTGGATTGGGCAGTGGCCGAACAAGCTGATTGGCGGCCACCGGTGGAGTCGTTCGATTTTGCTGCTGTGCCTGTCCACGAACGGCCGTCACGCACGCCACAATATCTCGATTTTGAAATTGAAGTCGGGGCCGGGCAAGGGCGGGAATATCCCGTAGCCGTCATTCGTTCCCCGGCTGGCGAAGCGCGGGAGACGATGCAGTTTCCCTATGATGAATTGGCGCTGGAAAACCGGCTGCAAAGCTTACAAATCGCCCTGCTCCATGCCGGTGGGGCACACCGGCAGATGCTGACGGCAGAGGAACGGCTGGTGCAGGAATTTGGCCGGGATTTGTTCAATGCCCTGCTCACCGGTGAAATGCGCAGCCGTTTTGACGTAAGCTGCACCGAAGCCCGTACGCAAGGCAAAGGGCTGCGCCTGAAACTGCGTCTCCAGCCGCCAGAACTGGCCCGCCTGCCTTGGGAGTTTCTCTATGACTCTCGCCGAGCCGAGTACATTTGCCTGTCACGCGAAACGCCGGTTATTCGTTACCTGGAACTCCCTCAATCCATCCAACCGCTGACGGTCAATCCGCCGCTGCGCATCCTGGGCATGGCGGTGAGTCCGCGCGGGCTGCCGCCGTTGGATATTGATCGAGAAAAGCAGCGGGTGGACATGGCCGTACGGCCGTTACAAGCCAGCGGCATCGTCCAGCTAACCTGGCTGGCCGGGTCAACCTGGCGCGATTTGCAGCGGGCCATGCGCGCCGGTCCCTGGCATATCTTCCACTTCATCGGGCATGGCGGCTTTGACCGCCTGGCCGACGAGGGCTTCATTGCCCTGGCCAATGAATCTAGCGACCCCCACCGGCTGATGGCTACCGAGTTGGGCCGCTTGCTGGCCGATCATCATTCACTGCGTATGGTACTGCTTAACTCTTGCGAGGGGGCGCGGGGCAGCCAGCACGATGTCTTTTCCAGTTCGGCGGCTATTCTGGTACGGCGCGGCTTGCCGGCTGTCCTGGCCATGCAGTACGCCATCACCGACCGGGCGGCGATTGAGTTTGCCCGCGCCTTTTACGAGGCGTTAACCGACAACTTGCCGGTGGATGCGGCCGTGGCCGAGGCTCGCAAAGCGGTCAGTCTGGCAATGAGTTACACGGTGGAATGGGGCACGCCGGTGTTGTACATGCGCGCGCCGCAGGGCATCATCTTCAAAATCGCCGCTGCGCCGCGCCCGGCTCCGATTGACCTGACGGAAACGAGTAGCGGCCTGGAGGAAAGGCTGGAACAGCTTTACACCGATGGATTAGGCGCATACTGGGTCGAAGACTGGGACAAGGCCTGCCGCCGTTTCCAAAAGATTCTGGATATAAAACCTGGCTATGGCGATACGGCCGTTCGCCTGGCCGCAGCCCAACGGCAAAAGAAATTGCAAATCCTTTACCAGCAGGCCCAGGCTGCCGGGGAGAATTGGGGCGCGGCGATTTCGGCGCTGGAAGAAATTGTGGCCGACGCGCCTGAATATCGGGATGCCCAGGCGTTGCTGGCCGCTGCCCGGCAGCAGAAGCAGTTGGCCGACCTGTATGCCGAAGCCCGCCGCTTGCATGGTGCTGGGCAGTGGCAGGCAGTTGTCAACGTGTTCGGCCAGATTCGGGGGATGGAGCCGGAGTATCCCGACTCGGATGATTTGCTAGTCAACGCCGAACAAGAGGTAGCCGAACTCCAGCGGCAAGCGGAATTGAACCGGCTGTACGGCCGTGCCGTGCGCCAGATCGATGCCGGTGAGTGGGAATCAGCGCGTCAGCTTTTGGCCACGATCGTCGAAATGGAGCCAGATTACCGGGAGACCAAAGGGCTGCTGGCCCGCGCCGAAGAAGCGGCAGCCCACGTCAAAGCAGAACAAGAACGGCAAGCTCAAGTCAATACCTGGTATGAGCAGGCGCTGAGTCTGGCACGGGCCGGGCAGTGGCCGCAGGTACTGGCCAAAATGCAGGAGATTGCAGCGCTCGATCCCCAATTTGCCGACGTGGAGGGCATTACGGAACGAGCGCAGGCGGAAATTGAGCAGGCAGAATCGGAAGCGCGGCGGCAAGATGTGCTGGCCACGCTCTACGCAGAAGCGGTGCGCCTGCTGAAAGCGGAATCATACCAGGCCGCGTTGGAAAAATGGCGCGACGTGCAGGCCCTGGACGCCGAATACCCTGACCGGCAAAGGGTGCAGCATACGGCCAAAAAGAAGTTGAAGCAGCTCAGCCAAACGGCCGTACCCCGCCGCCGCTGGCCGCGTAAAAATTGGTTGTGGTTGGGTGGTGCGGGAGTGGTAGTGACGGCCGTTGTCCTTTTGTTACTCCTCAACCCTTTTGAGTGGGGCATGGGAAATGAGGCAGCCGGAATTGTGCCAACGGCTTCGGTTGCTGCCTGTGAGCCTGAGGCGATTTACTGCGAGGATTTTGAAAACGGCCGTGCCGATGATTGGAAGCTCGAACCTGGCTGGGAAGTCATTGAAAGCAGCGCCAACCATTATTTACAAGGCAGTGAAAACAGTTATGCGTTTTTGCAGCACACCGGCTGGACGGATTACCGTTTGCGTTTCCGTTTCAAGCTGGATCAGGGGAGACTGCAACTCTATTACCGCTATTTGCCTGAGGAAAAGCAATGGTACACCATTGGCAACGCTGAAGCTGGCAATTTCTATTTGGTTAGAGTAGATGGCGAGGAGATCGTTACCCTGGCGAATAGTCAATCTGTTTCTATCGGTCATGTCTGGCATGATGCTGAGGTAATTGGCGAGGACAGAAAAATCCAGGTCTATATGGATGGCGCGCTAATATTGGAACATGAGGATGAATATCCAGTGCTGCAAGGTACTATTGTTTTCGAACCGTTAGCCGACTCCCAGGTTCAAATAGATGACGTTGAGATTTGGCCAGTCTATGTTGAGTTTTTTGAACCGATGATTGACGGGTATCGGCTAGATTTATGCGTTACGCCTGGTGCGGAATGCGGCGAACCAGCCGCCACAGCCTGGTGTCAGCAGCAGGGTTTTTTCGAGGCCACAGATTTTGAAGAAGACCTGAACATTGGAGCCAAGGGTCTTGAAGCGATAACGATTGGTTCTGGCCAGATTGTCAATGTTGATGCATTCAAAAGCATTACCTGCCGGTAATCTTAAAACGGCCAGAAAAGAGGTACGGCCGTTACCACAACCACAATCAGCACCAACACCAGCGGCAGCCCCACCTTAAGATAATCGGTAAAACGATAGCCGCCCGGCCCCATCACCAGCACATTGGCCGGGTGGCCCACCGGACTGAGGAAACTGGCCGACGCGCCAAACGCAATCCCCATCATCAGCGGGTAAGGCGAGACACCTAAATCGGCGGCGGCGCTCAGGGCGATGGGCGCCATCAACACCGCCACCACCGGATTCGGCATGAACAGCGTGGCCAGCATGGAAAGGACAAACAACCCGGCCAACACCGCATGCGGCCCCAGACCGCCTATCGCCCCCATCATCCCCTGCGCCAGGAAAGCGGCCGTGCCCGATTGGTCCATAGCAATACCCAGCGGCAGCATCCCGGCAATGAGGAAGACCGCCTTCCACTCAATAAAGCGGTACGCCTCCTCCATGTCCAGGCAGCCGGTAATGACCATGAGCGTGGCTCCAATGATGGCGGCAATGGCGATGGGCAGCCAGCCCAGCAGGACAACAAAAATGACGCCCAGCATGATCGTCCCGGCCAGCGGCGCTTTTTCCAACTTCAATGGCGCTTGCGCTTCTTCTTCTAGCACCAGAAATTCCGGATCGTGACCCAATAGATTGATTTTTTCACGCAGGCCATAGAGCAAGAGGGCATCACCCAATTGTAACGGCCGTTCCGCCAGATTCGATCGATACGCCCGCCCATTGTGCCAGATGGCCAGCACATTCAGGCCAAATCGCTCGCGAAAACGCAGTTCTTGTAAGGTCTTGCCGGCCAGCGTCGTAAACGGCGACAAGATAGCTTGCGTCAGCGCCATCGGCCCGGTGGCCAACTGTTCCAGGGTGATCGCTGGGTGGGGATCAATGATCAGGCCCTGCAAATCGCGAATGATGGTCAGGTTGCGCGGGTCACCGGCTACGACCAGGGTGTCATCCACAGCCAATTCTGTTTCCGGGCCAGGCACGATTTCTGGCTGTCCAGTGCGTTGGAGACTAACGGCCGTTAACCCATAGGTACGTCCCAGGCGGCTTTCGGCCAACGTTTTTCCGGCCAGGTCGGAGTTTTCGGGGATGCGGATGGTGAGTAAGCGGTCGTCAAGTTGGTAAACGGCCGTTGCCGCCTCATCCAACACCCGAAAATCCATCGTTTCCCGCAGCATCTCCAACTTGCTGTCTTCCCCCTGCACCAACAGCCAATCCCCCGCTTCTAACGGCAAATTGCGCAGCATCTCCCGCCGCAAGCCGCCATTACGCCGGATGGCCAGCACATTAACTCCTAACTGACGGTGAAAATCCAATTGCAGCAAAGTTTGGCCGACGTAAGGCGAATCGACTGTGACTTGAAATTCGGCCATCCCCACCGGCCCCGGCATGAGATGCCACAAATCGATTGGCTTGTCTTCGACGATGAAGTTAGGCTGCTGGCTGAGTTGGTGCAGCCGATCCAGCCGCCCCAACGCCAGCAGGCAGTCGCCTTCGTGCAGAATGGTTTCGGGAGTGGGAGCGAATTGGTGACGGCCGTTACACATCACCGCCAAAATATTCAACCCCAGCGCTCGACCAATCCGGCTCTCGGCCAGCGTCTTGCCCGCCAGCCCGCTGCCGGGCGGAATCGTAATCCGGGCCAGCACCTCATGCAGTTCGTACAACTCATCAGCCTGGCCATTGTCGCGACTGGTGATGGCCTGAATCGGATCGCGCACCGGCAGCAGATGCCGGCCCACAAGCACCATGAACGCCGTTCCCGCCAGCAGCACAACCGCACCGGCTGGCGCATAGTCGAAAAAGCTAAACGGCCGTAATCCGGCATCGCGTAGAGCATCACTCACCAGGATATTGGGCGGCGTACCGATGAGCGTCAGCGTACCGCCCAGCAGCGCACCAAACACCAGGGGCAGCAGCAGCTTGGATGGCGGCCGTTTCGTCTGTCGGGCGATGTCCAAAATCACCGGCAGCAGCAGCGCGGCCACGCCGATGTTGTTCATGAAAGCCGACATCACCCCAGCGGTGATCATGATGACGATGAGCAGGCGCACTTCCCCTTCGCCAGCCAGCCGCAGCACTTGTTTGCCGATTTGATTGGCAATGCCCGTCTGCCCCAACCCGCCGCTGAGGATGAACACGGCCCAAACAGTAACGACGGCCGAATTGCTAAAACCGGACAATGCTTCTTCCGGCGTCACCAATCGGCCAACGACCAGCGCCGCCAACACCAACAGGGCCACAACATCAACCCGTAATTTTTCGGTCACAAACAGGAGGATCGCCACCGCAAGGATGGCAATGACAAGTAGGATTTCAGCGGTCATGGTTCATTCTTCTCCAACGAATCAAGACATGAATGTAAGGGATGCTTTCAATCATAAAGGGTTTCGGCCGCCAAAACAACCTTTACCGGTTGGCATCCTGATTGGCCGGATGATAAGCTTTGTTAAGGTGCTGAGAATGGGCGCAGCACCGGCTTCATTTATCAAAATAGTCCTGTTGGAGGAAATGAAATGAGTAAATTATGGGCTGGCATTCTGAGCAGATTACAGGCAATTTTCGATCCCGATACGTTGAGCGAACTGGTAGTCGAATGGTTGGGTAACCTGATCGTGGGGTTGATCATCATCCTGGTTTTTTACCTGATCTGGCGCATTATTCGCCTGGTTTTACGGCCGTCCCTGGTGCGCGGCGGTGTGGATGAGACGACGACTTCGTTTGTAGAAACGGCTGTTAAATACACCATTATCATCATCGGCGTCGTCACCGCGCTGGACTCGGCCGGCATCCAGACTTCGGCCGTCCTGGCCTCGCTGGGAATCGCCGGGCTGACCATCGGCTTTGCCGCCCGCGACGCCCTCTCCAATCTCATTTCCGGCATCCTGATTTTCCTGGATCGCCCCTTTGTCATTGGTGATTTGGTGGAGGTGGAGGATAAATACGGCCGTGTCGATCGCATCACCTTACGCTCCACCCGCATCGTCACCAGCGACGGCAAGATGCTGGCCGTGCCCAACACCGAAGTCATCAACAAAACCGTCGCCTCCTACACCAATTTTCCCCATTTGCGGCTGGACATTCCGGTCACGGTTGGCGTTAACGAGAATTTAGCCGAAGTCCGGCGCATTCTGCTTGATTTAGTAACCGATCACCCTGATTTCCTGGCCGATCCGGCCCCGCGCGTCGTCGTCGAGGCGCTCAACGATTACAACGTGGCCATGGAATTGCAAGCGTGGCTCATCAAAGAGCGGGAACATGTCGAGCGACGCTCGGAGCTGCGAGAGCAGGTGTTTAATGCGCTGAATAAAGCTGGCGTGGAGATGCCTTTCGAGACGCTCCAGATACGGCCGTTGCAGGTGAACTGGCAAAACGGGTTAGCGCCATCGTAAGACAATTGTCGTAGGCTAAAAGACAACTTTGGGTAGAGGACAAGACTGGATAAATGTTTTACACTATCAAAGTGACAAAGAGCTTGAATTTGTTGACAATTTGAACTGGGGCGAGCTGCCCAATAGTGTCTCTGAGGAGGCTGATTAACATGAGAAGATTATTGAATTTACGTTTACTCGTAGTTTTGATGTTATTGCTGGCATTGGCGGCCTGTAATGGCGGCCAGGAAGCCAGCACGCCCGCGGCTACGGCCGTACCCGAACAGGCCGAACAAGCTGATACGGCCGTTCCCCCTACCGCCACTCCACCCGTCGCCACGCCCACCATCGTCATCCCTACGCCAGAACCGGAGCCAACCCTGACGCCGGAGCCGGTCGTCGTGCCTGAGGTGACGACCAGTGAAAAACCGGTGTTTGCTGTGTTCCGAGAAACGGCAGTTGACACCAACCCCGCCATCTTCCATGATCCCATCGCCCCTGATCTAGGCAACGTCGTCGTTCCCTTCGTCTTGTCCGAAGGGCAGCGGGCGCGGCTGGCCCAGGACGGCATGGTCGTCAGCCCTGGCGTGGAAAAAGAATTCTTCACCGTCTACGAGCAGATGCGCTACGCCAACCTGCCCCCCTTCGTCACTAGCGACTCCCTGCTCCACATCTACCACCTGCTCTTCGACAAAGTCCTGCGCACCGCCGAAAAAGAATCCTTCATTCCCCTGCTGGCCAGTTTGAATGAGGCCATGCTGGCCCAAACCGACGCCCAATATCAAGCGCTCAAAGGCTCCGATTGGGAAGACGCTGCCTTGCGCACCGTCGCTTTCATCGGCGTGGGCAGCAAGCTGCTGGACGCCAACACCCCAATCCCGGCTTACGCCGCCGATCTGGTCGAGGCCGAAATCGCCAACATCGAAGCCGCGTCCGGCATCATCCCCTCCCCTATCTTCCCCGGCCTGGAAAACGGCGAGGATTACACCCAGTACATCGCCCGCGGCCATTACACCACCAGTGAGGAACTCACCGCCTACTTCAAAAGCATGATGTGGTACGGCCGTATGACCTTCCGTCTTAAATCGCGCGACCCTGAAGTGGGCAAAGCGGAAACCCGCGCCGCTTTGCTGTTGGTGCAGGCTCTGCGTACCGCCCAGGTCAACGGCCAACCGGCCCTCGACGCCTGGCTCGATCTGTACAATCCCACCGTCTTCTTCGTCGGCCGCAGCGATGATTTGACCGCCTTCCAATACCTCGACGTGATTGACGCCGTCTACGGCCCCAACGCTGACCTGGCTGCCATCGCCGACGAGAGCAAGCTGACCACCTTCATCGAAGCCGCCAACCAACTGCCCCCCCCCATGATTTTGGGCCTGGTCATCAGCGTCACCGATAACGTGGAAGACGTAACCAAAGGGTTCCGCTTCATGGGCCAGCGCTTCGTGCCCGATGCCTACATTTTCCGCCAGTTGATTTATAGGAACGTGGACGGCCGTATGCTGCCCAAAGGCCTCGACGTCATGGCCGCCATGGGTTCCGACCGCGCCTACACCCTGCTCGACGAGATGGGTGAAACCGAATACCTGCGCTACCCGGAACAAATGGCCAAAATGCAGGACTGGACGGCCAGCTTGACCACCGAGGAATGGACCGAAACCCTTTACACCACCTGGCTCTACAGCTTCTACCCGCTGTTGGAAGAACCGGGCGCTGGCTACCCCCAATTCATGCAGACTGATGCCTGGTTGGATAAGCAGCTTAACACCAGTCTGGGCAGTTGGGCTGAATTGAAGCACGATACCATTCTCTATGCGAAGCAAGTTTACGCCGAATTGGGCGGCGGCGGCAGCAACGCGCCCCAGCCTTTGCTGGCTCAGGGTTACGTTGAACCGGTTCCCGAATTCTTTGCCCGCATCTCGGCCCTCACCAGCATGACCCTGGACGGCCTGGACAGCCGCAATTTGCTCAACGAGCAAGATGGCAACAGCTTACAGCGCCTGCTGGAACTGTCCGATGCCTTCAAATTGATGGCCGAAAAAGAGCTGCGCGGTGAGCCGCTGACCAATTCCGAAATCGACCTCATCCGCTTCTACGGCGGCGAACTGGAACATTTAACGATGGCTGCCGCCGACCGCGACGAGAGTGATCCCAACGCCCAACCGTACATGGATGAGGAACCGCAAGCGGCCGTCGTCGCTGACGTAGCCACTGCGCCTGATCCTGATGGCGATGGTGTTCCCAACCCGGTCGTTTTGGAAGAAGGTGTCGGCCGGATCAACGAAATTTACGTTGTCGTCCCCCTCATCACCGCCGATGGCACAATTCAACTGCAAGTGGCCAAAGGTGGCGTCTTCGCCTATTATGAATTCCCCTGGCCGGCCGACGACCGCCTGACTGACGAGAAATGGCGCGGCATGTTGGATGATGGCACGGCTCCTGACCTGCCCGAATGGACAGGCAGCTTCTTCATCCCGGAAACAGAAAATGCCCAATTACAGCGGGCCATCTACAATTTCCAGAGTTCGCTCAGCGGGGCGTACTGGGATTTGAGCACCGAATGGTGGCTGTGGAATGCCAGCCCGGACGTGCAGGCTCAGTTTAATGCTTACTTCGACGAACTGCGTGCCGCCAAAAACTTCATCGGACACCAATGGATTCACGCCAGCTACCGCTCCTTCGACCACCAATCGGACACGTTGGCCGTGGTGACAGTGCGCGAAACCTGGGAAGACAAGTTGTACCCCTTCGAGATAGATCCCGGCGACATGGAGCCGCTGCGCGATCCCATCAATCAGCGCGGCCCCTACACGCTGGATGTGACCTACACGCTGGAATACATCGAAAATAGTTGGCAAATTACCGGTGTGGTTTATGCCAATGAGCCACCGGCGTGGGAGAATTAAAGGTAGAAGGCAGAAGGATGAAGGCAGAAAAAAGAGGTCTCATCCTTCTGCCATTGTTATTGATTCTGTTTGCAGCGGCTT
Organism: Ardenticatenaceae bacterium; assembly: GCA_020634245.1. Taxonomy (GTDB): domain Bacteria; phylum Chloroflexota; class Anaerolineae; order Promineifilales; family Promineifilaceae; genus JACKCC01. The sequence goes on from JACKCC010000010.1 coordinate 25,342, forward strand.
GTGCCAGGCAGGTTGAAACGTCTGGCTTGCTGCCACAACCCGATCTGTCGGCCTATCCCTGGGTTTATTTACGCGATGGCCAACCGCTGGCAGACGATGAATCCGTTGTCGAACTCATTGCCGTCGGGGATGTGATGTTGGGCCGGGATGTAGCCAACGAACCAGAACCGCTGGCCGACGTCGTTCCCTGGTTGACCGCCGCTGACCTGACCTTTGGCAATCTGGAAGCGGCTATTGTGGAAGATGGCACGCCGCGCACCGCCCCGGCTGGCGAACCACAGCCGATTATTCTAGCAGCACCGGTCACGGCCGTTCCCCACCTCACCAGCGCCGGATTTGACATTCTTAGCCTGGCCAACAACCACAGCCTCGATTTTGGGCCGGATGGATTGGCAGAAACGGCCGTTCGTCTGCAAGATGCCAACATCGACGTTGTTGGGGCCGGTCCGGATACCGCCTCTGCCTACCAGCCCCTCATCCGCGAAGTAGACGGTTTACGTCTGGCCTTCCTGGCTTTCAACGCTGTGCCTGATCCGGCCAATAGTAAACAGTTATCGGTAAACGGTAATCAGTGGCAACCCGCTGATTGGGACGAGGTACGAGCAACTGAAGCGGTAGCCCAGGCGCAAGAACAGGCCGATGTCGTGGTTGTCTCTATGCACTGGGGGTATGAGTATGAACAGCAGGTGGATCCGTGGCAGGAAACGGCCGTGCAAGCCCTCACCGCCGCCGGAGCCAATCTGATCCTGGGCCATCATCCCCACGTTGTTCAAGAAACGTCAAACCTGCTAGGTTTAAGCAACCAGAGATTGCCGAACTTGCAGGTTTTTACTGCTTACAGTCTGGGCAATTTCGTCTTTGACCAGGGACAAGATGGAACAGATCAAGGGCTGGCACTGCGCGTTTTCTTCGACAAGCAAGGGCTGCGTGCCGTGCAGGTGCTGCCGGTGTGGGCTGGGCCACATCCGCGCCTGATGACGCCGGAGGAAGCCGCCCCGTTGCTGGCTCGCATCCAGCCACCCCCGCCGCGCATCAGCTTTGCCTGTGAAGGCGATGATTGCCATCTAGTCAATGAAGCTGGCTTCGACACGCTCGGCCAGCAGGGAGACGCTTCTGGCATTTTCTGGTCAGGAGCAATTGATCTGACCGGGGATGGCGCAGATGAAATCATCCGCCGCGCCGGGGAACGGGTGACAATTTACCAGGAGGGAACGGCCGTTTACACAACCCCACCCGAATGGTACGTCGTCGATGCCGCGCTGGGCGATCCCAATGATGACGGCCGTTACGAACTGCTGCTGGCCATCTGGCAAACCGACAACGAAGGCCACGACCGCAGCCAACCATACATCGTCGGCTATCGCGGCGGCGAGTACAAGCTGATTTGGGGGGGACGGCCGTTAGCCCGCCCCATCAGTGAAATCGAACTGGGTGATGTGGATGGGGATGGCAAACAGGAACTAGTTTCTGTTGAAGAAGATGCGATATCCGTTTGGCGCTGGCAGGGCTGGAATTTTAGCTTGATGTGGCGCAGTGAAAACGGCCGTTATCAAGGTTTGGTGCTTCAGAAAAACGAACAGGGATACGAAACCATCACTATCACAACTCCATAAAACCAGCCGCCCACAACTAACAACGGCAGCCCAAAACGCCGACTATGTCTCTCCTTTTCCATCGCCGGGCCATTTTCGTTTACAATGAAGCAAAATTCAGCCCAAAAGGAGCGTGACCATGCCAAAATTAAACGATTATCAGCAGTTTAACGGCCGTCACTGGGGAACCGGCACCGTCCACAATTTTTATACCTATCGCGGCGTCAAAGCGCCCCATACCGGCCAGCCTTACTCCGAAGCACTGCTCATGGGTGTCAGCGGCGGCATTGTCATGGGCTACTTTGTCTTCGCTTATGAGGGTTATGATCCCCAGGCCCGTATCCTCACTCGCAATACTTTCGATCCCTGGGATACATATCTTTCGCGGCTAGGCGTGGCCCAGCACATTCAGCACACCAGCAAGCCGGAAAAAGGGCTGGCCAATCTCCTCGACACGCTGGAGGAGGGCATCCCAGCCATCGTCTGGACCGATATGTTCAGTTTGCCCTACAACGCCATCCCGCCGGATGAACAGATGTGGGCGATGATGCCCATTCTGGTTTATGGCCATGATGATGACGTGGTTTGGATTGCCGACCGGGCACGAGTACCGTTAACCGTTACGCCAACAGAATTGGCGGCGGCCAGAGCACGGGTGAAGAAGGACAAGTTTCGGCTGGTGACGTTGAATCCGCCAGACGAGGAGAAGTTGGCAACGGCCGTTACCCAGGGTATCTGGGACTGCATCAACCTGTACACCGAAAAGCCGCCCAAAGGCAGCAAAAACAATTTTGGCTTTGCCGCCTACCAGCATTGGGCCGACATGCTAGTCAAACCCAAAGCCAAACGAAGCTGGGCCAAAGAATTCCCGCCCGGCGCAGCTTTGTACGCTGGACTCACCTCCGCCTTCCACGATATCCACATCTTCGGCAAAGATGGCCACGCTGAACGGGATATGTACGCCAATTTTCTCGACGAAGCCAGCTTGATTCTAGGCAAACCGGCACTCAAATCCATCGCCCAGCAGTTCCGGGCCAGCGCTGACGCCTGGGACGATCTGGGATTGGCACTTCTGCCAGACGAGATTCCCCTGCTCCAGGAAACCCATCGGTTGATGCTGCAAAGTCATCGATTGTTTTTAGAGAAAAGAAATGAAGGATTAGAGGAGAGGGTAAAGATAAACGGCCGTCTCGCCGCCATCAAATCTCAAATCACTGCCGACTTCCCCCTCAACGAGGCCGGGGTTCAGGCCCTGCATGAAAATATTCGCACCCACATCCTCGCCATCCATGACGTAGAGCAAAAAGCCATCGCCGCCCTAAAAGACACGATGGCTTAAAAAAACGTAAAACGAATTGTTAATTCGTTTGAACGATTTAGCAAATCGTTCAACAAATTGGGCTAACTTTCGCTGGCTTTCAAATGATCCTGATACGCCTTCCAGCCCGGACACCAGGTGGTATGCCAGCGCCAAAACCGGGCCATTAATGATTTTGGTTTTGCTTCCGCCTTTTGCCGTAACGGACAATTCTCACACTTAAATTCAGACATCGTTCCCTCCAAAGGAAAAGTCGCTCAATAAAATAGAATCCTCAATTGTCATTTCAACCGCAGGGAGAAATCTTGCACTACATACTGGCTAAGATTTCTCCTCGCTTCGCTCATCGAAATGACAAAGGTTTGTTAACCTTGAAAATTCTACCATGCATTACGGCAAATTTGTGGCTGAGTTGCGAAAATGTAGCGGGTCAAAAATACGCGCCACCCACCACCCACCACGCGCCCAAATCACTCATGACGCAGAGCCGTCACCGGATCCAATTTGGCCGCGCGCGACGCCGGATACAAACCAGCGACAATACCAATCAGCGCAGCAAACGCCAGCGAACCTAACGCCAGCCACAATGGCACCACCGAAAGCTGCCCCACACCGGTCACGCCTTCATTGAGCAGATAGCGGTGAGCGATCCAATCGACCAGGCGGCCCAGCAGCGTGCCTAAAATCAGGCCAAAGAAACCACCAATCAGGCCAATCAGCCCGGCTTCGACGGTGAACATGGCCCGAATTTCGCGCCGGGTGGCCCCCAACGCTTTGAGAACGCCTATCTCCCGCGTGCGCTCGTAGATGGCCATCATCATCGTGTTGGCCACGCCCAGCGCCGCCACCAGCAGCGCCAGTCCGCCCACGGAACCCAGCAGCGCTTGCATCAACGACAACACGTCGTTAGCTGCTTCCAAAATCGCCTCCAAAGTCTGCGTTTCCAGGTTATAGCTCTGGATGATGTCGGCGAGTTGGCCGACCTGGCTCAAATCGGCAGCACGCACGGTAAGACCATCGTAACCTTCGCTTTGTAGAATATCTGGCTGGCCAAACCACCACGCCTTGATCGCTTCTCGTTCGGCCAAGCCTAAATCAATCAGGCGGCCGCTAAAGCTTTGACGGATACCGACGATGGCACTGCCAAACTCATTTGTCTCTCCGCGCGGCAGGCGAACAACCAGCTTCACCGATTGGCCAATCAAATCATCGTAAGTTTGGCCAGCGGTCAGCAGTTCATCGGCCAGACCGTCGCTAATGATGAGACCCTGAACGTTATTGTCCTCAAAGCCGTGCCCGGCCAAAATCTCCGAGGGATTGAACGGGCCGCCCGAACGCCCCATGCCAAAACTGTTGGATGAGCGGACTGGGATTTCCTGACCATCCCAGACCATGTTCAAGTCAATCCCATTGGGCAGATCGAGAGTCGCCTGAACGGAGGCCACGCCGTCTAACGCAGCAATGCGCGTCACCAAATCGGGCGTAATGGGCGTAACAACATCCGGTTCGGCAAAAGGATCAAAGCCATCGCCTGATTCCTGGTATTTGGGGCTGACGAAAATATTTTCCAGACCGATGGTCTGGAAGTTGCGCTGGACTTCGCGCTGGACGCCGACGCCCATGGAGACCATGGCCACCAGGGTGACGATGCCGATGAGGACGCCGGCGGCAGTGAGAAAATTGCGAACGACGCGGCGGCGCAAATTGTTAAAAGCGGATTGAACGATGTCACTGAAGCGCAGGCCGGGGTTGCCATTGGGGAATACGGCCGTTCCCCCTTCCACCACCGACACCTGACCATTAGGATTATACTCGCCTTCGATAGCCGCAATCTGACCGTCGCGCAGACGGACGACGCGGTCGGCATAGGCGGCCACATCGGGGTCGTGGGTCACGACGACCAGGGTAATGTGCTGCTTTTTGTTGAGATCGCGCAGCAGCGCCATCACTTCATCGCCGGTGATGCTGTCCAGGTTGCCGGTAGGTTCGTCGGCCAGGATGAGGGCCGGGTGATGGATGAGGGCGCGGGCCACGGCCGTTCGCTGCTGCTCGCCGCCCGACAATTCTGATGGGTAGTGGTCTAATCGGTGACCCAGGCCGACTTGTTGTAACAATTCGGCGGCACGGGCTTCACGTTCGGCCCGCCCTACCCCGGCTAGCATGAGGGGAACGGCCACATTTTCCAGCGCCGTCAAACGGGGCAGCAAGTTGAAACTTTGGAAGATGAAGCCAACGCGCTGGCGCCGATGGTCGGTGCGTTCCTTTTCACCAGCGGTGTGTAAGGGTACACCGTCAAGCCACAGTTCGCCGGTAGACGGCCGATCCAGGCCGCCCAGCAGATTGAGTAAGGTTGATTTGCCGGAACCGGAGGGGCCGACCAGGGCCACACATTCGCCCGGCTGGATGGTTAAATCAAGGCCGCGCAGGGCCTGTACGGCCGTTTCGCCACGCTCAAAATGGCGCTCCAGGCCGGATAATCGTATGGTTTCGCTCATGTTGGAGGAATGGAGATTGGAGATTGGAGATTAGAGATTGGTTGTTGGTCTCCAGTCTCTAATCTCCAATCTCAACTTTCTATTGTAAAGATTCGGCGATGGCCAACGCCTGGTCACCGGTCAGGTTGCCGCCGATCCAGAAGGACATCTCGCCTTCGGCCCAGGTGAGGAGGGTACGGCTGCCTTCGGTATCGCTGACCAGCAGGCCATCGACCCCGCGCACGGACACGGCCGTTTCCAGACCTTCCGGCGCATACTCAAATCCGGCCGGGCCTTGGGCCACGGTGAAAGAGCCGCCGTCGGGCAGATTGTAGCGCTGTACGGCCGTGCCCCGGATCGTCGTCGTTTCCACCAAGCGAGCCTCGGTCGGCAGTTCGGTGGGGGTGAGCGGGGTGAAGGATACGGCAGTGTCTTCCATTTCGGCCATCTTCGCTTCCATTTCCGCCGCCAATTCGGCCAACGTTACCACTTCAGCGCCTTCGGGAATTGTAAATGTGAAAACGGATGGATCCACGCCCTGGTTAAATTCCAAAGTCGTTGCGCTGATTCGTCCGGAACCCATGTTGCCACCGGTGTACTCGGCCGCCAGCGGCGCTTTGCTCTCGGCGGCGATCCAGACGTTGATCAGGCCGCCCACAGCGCGCACTTCATCTGGCATTTGCTCTGGGATGGGGATGAGACGGACTTGATAAGCGCCGACACCAGCCACATCTTCACTAGTCAGGCCAACGCGCTCGGCATCAAAGTATTCCAGCAACTTTTCGACGGCTTCTTCAGACGTTTGGGGATGGTCTGCCGCTTCGGGATCGAAATCTTGTGGCATTTTGTCCGCAAAATCCTGTTCGGCCATCTTTCCCATCAGCATATTGGCCGCTTCTTCGTAGGTGCCGATCAAGACTTTGTTTTCTTCGGGGTTGTAGAGCCAGAAGTTGGTGCCATCGGCAACGGCCGTTGCGAACGGCAGCCGTCCGACCGTCCCCATTTCCAAACTCGTTTCCAGCACGTCTACGCGAACAGCCGGTTCGCCGTTGGGACCGGCATTGAGCATCCCCCACACTTCAACCGTGCCACTGCCACTCTGTTCCGGAGTCGTCACCTCAAAATCGACGACGGCGTGGCCATCGGTGACGGTTTGTAATGTTTCGATGGATTGAGTCAGCAAATCTTTGGCGCTGGGCTGAAAAGCAAAGGCCGCCAGGGCCACACTGACCAAAAGTAACAAACTGATCAGCAAAATTGATTTTCGTTTCATTTTAAGCTCCTTTCGCTTATTAATCGCATTGGTATTTTAGCATGGGAACGGCCGTCCACTCGCATCACTCATCCCAACATAAGATTAGTCATCAAGCCGTTTTACCACACTCACTTTATCAACACTGCCAATAGCGCTTTTGTGACAAAAAAGCGCCTTTCGTCATGAAAGGCGCTTTTCAAATTCAGATTTTGGCGGCCTGCCGTTTTCAGCATCAACCGGCCAATCTGGCCAACTGCTGCCGCAGCACACTCCAGCGTCCAGCCTCCAAAGCCGGCATCAAATCACTTACATCCCAGCCTTGTTTAATGGCATTAGTAACGGCCATAGCCAGTTTAGGATAGCCTAACAAAATCGCCCCCACAATCTTGCCATCAGCAAGAACCAGCTTTCGATAGCATTGATTATCCAAGTCATCTAACACGATCTCCCTTTCACCCGGCCGGGCAATGATGCGGCCAACAGATGTAACATCAACGCCAACCACTTTAAGCGTGGTTGCGGGCACGACCGGCTTATAAACAGCATGCCCACCGATGGCATTCACCGCGGCCACTTGCGCCTGTTCGATGGCCACCGCCCATAAACCGGGCACCATCCCATCAAATTCGCACATATCACCAACAGCGAAAACACCAGGGCCGGTTGTTTGCATCCGGTCGGTGACGACAACGCCCTGGTTAACAGCCAACCCCAAAGATTCGGCCAATTCCGTATTGGGGCGGATACCGGCAGCCATTAAGAAGATGTCGCAGTGTAGTGTGTGGCCATTATGAAGCAGTAATTTGTGCAGCCGGGTACGGCCGTGCAGGATAGCCACCTCCGACTGAAGCCGAACATCTATGCCCAACTGCTCCAAATGCCGCCGTAAAAGACGGCCGCCGCATTCATCCAACTGCCGCTGCAACAGCCAGGAACCGCGTTCCAGCACTGTGACCTGTAAGCCAAGTTTTAGCAGCGCATAAGCCGCTTCCAGCCCCAGCAAACCGCCGCCGGCAATGACCGCCCGCCGGCAGCGATGTTCCTGAGCATAAGTGCGGATTTCCATGGCTTCATCTGCCTCGCGCAGGACAAACGTGCCCGGCAGACCAAAACCGGGCAGCGACGGCACAAAACTGGAGCTGCCACAGGCTAAAATCAACCGGTCAAAGGACAGGGTTTCACCGGTAGCCAGGACAACCTGACGGTTTTCTTTGTTAATCTCGACCACCTTTGTGTTGAGCCAGTTTGTAATCTGACGCTCTTCATACCAGGTTTCGGGTTTGAGGTAAAGGCCGCTCATGGCGGAACGGCCGTAAATCAAACGCCCAATCCCCATGCGATTGTAAAGCGGATGCTTCTCACGGCCAATCAAATGAATGGCGCAGTCAGGGTGGTGGCGGCGAATCGTATCGGCGGCGGTAACACCGGCAATGCCATTGCCAATGATAACAACCTGCTCCACCGACTCATCATAGACAATTGGTGATTGCCCGGCCAACGTCCCATCGCCCTGACTGCCTCCCAGCGAAACACAAACGTCTCCTTTGACCCGGCACATGCAGGCCAGCCGGGTATTTTTGCCCATTCCCATACGTTCCAGGGTGCAGCGTTCGTCCTCGCTCATCGGCGATAAATTTTCCATGCCTTCCAGAACAGTTACCAGGTCAGCGCCGCAAATCCCCATGCGGCAGCCGGCTTCGATGGGCAGGTTATTGTTTTCGGCAATGTTCAGCAGGGATTCATCAAGTGGGGTGGAAACGGCCGTATCATCCGGCTGAAATGTAACGGCTGCCGTACCTGCCAGAGGGCCAGATGCCGCCGGTACAGCAATCGTAATCGCTTTTTCAGCCACATAATTCCGCTCTTTCATGTAGGTACGCTGTACCCAAACCAATGCCAGGATAATGATACCGCCCCGCCCAATCCACCCCGCCCAGAAAGGCAGACTTAGATCGGCCAGGCTGGCAACACTGTTCAACCAACCGGGTAACACAAACCAATAAAAGAGGGTAAAGGCGCTGGCTCCCCATATGGCCGAGATTTTATTGGCCGACACCATGATAAATGTATCGGCCACCGTGAACAGAGCCACACTGAGCAGCATATAGAGCAGCATTTGGGCATAAAGCACCAGCGGTGAGATAGCAGGCACATTAGGCAGGGTAAAAAAGGCCAGAATGAAGCCGGGCATCGCCGCTGTGAAGAATTTGCGGGAGTTGGTGTAATGCCGGTCCGAATCTTCCAGATCGGCCAGGGAAGCCGTTCCCGGATTGAAATCGTAGCAATTTTTGGTACAGCCTACGCAGGGCGTGCAGTAATGATTGGGTACAACTTTAAGTGGCGTCTGATTATACAAGCGCTGCACCGGATAAAGGGGGCAGATGCTGCTGCACCAACCGCTCTTGCCTTTGAAGAAAAAACCGCCGATGAATGCGCCCAGCAAAGCCCCCAAAAGCAGCAAGCCGCTGGCCGGGCCGCTTTTGTTGAACAACCATTTCCGGCTGGAGGCCAGCACAAAAAAGCTGACCATACCTATCACGTAACCATACTTGTTCAACCAATTGGGTGGCGTCAGGGCGCGGCTAAAGTTCAATTGGCGGGGTGTCTGATTGAAGGCGGCCAGCGGGCAAACATTTCGCCAGAAACCCGGTATGGTCAGGAAAACGATGGGCAGGGTCGGAATAACCAGGCTCCAGAGAATGAATAAACCAATTGCTGGCTGCCAGATGAGGACAATGACCAAAATCAAGGCCGCGTTGACGCTGGCGGCGCGGGCAAGTTCCCACAGCCAGCCAGGTGTACGGGATTCATCCCGTAATTGGATGTAGTTTGGAAAAGTTTGTGTTAGATGGATTCTCATTTTTCACACTCCTCGTATAAAGCTAGAGCGAGAGCTAGAGGTTCGTTCTTCCTCTCGCGCTTGCTCTGGTTTTCAATGATGGTGTTGAGCTTGCGCTCATGCCGTCTCCTCTTAATATGTGTTTGCGCTGCGGCACGGCCGTAACCATGCATGCTATTCACGAGCAGTTCGACACATCTGTATACGGTTTCGTTGCTACAAGGGGTATGAAGCAGACAGCAGGAATGCAGCAGCGATGGGTCTCATGCTTGTTGGTGGTTGAATGCCCACCGGTCAGCCGTTATCTTCTCCGGGTAACGGCCGTTTCCATAAACAGCATATACACTGTTCCGGGAAACAACAGCATTCGACCCTTACTGTGATAGGGGTGATTACGTTTAGGGTATGGGGGCAGCCTTTCGCATGGAAACGGCCGTTTCCGAGGCTAACTGTTTATCGTTCATATGTTGTCTGCTCCGTTTGTATAACAATACAAAACCCGTCATCCGATACATGACCGCAATAAACTACCGTTACTTCACAATGTGCCGCCGTGCGCACATCATCGTTATTAGTGGGCAAAGGCATAGAAAAAGCAACGCCCTATTTAAAAAATGGTACTATGGTACTGTTATTACCTGAGTATTTGCTAAGTTACACGACAATTCACTTGACTGCTATCAAATGTAAACAAGCAAAAATTGCCCTCAACATCGTCGCGATAGCCAGGTGGCTTTACACGAGCAGAAGTTGAGGGCTGTTGATGTTATAAATTTAGCCAATGATCAAAATGATCTGCATACCTATACTTATCACACTTTCGCCACTGGAAACTGAATTTCGGTCACAAATTCCGCCGGAGCGACGCCTGCTTCCGGGCCGCGCAGGTAAATCTCGCGGTTGGGACCGATGATGCGATAGCCATTAGCCTCAATCCAGCCCATGAGCGCCTGATAGGCCGGGGTGAAATCATCGTAAGGGCCGGTTCTCACCAACGAGGCGACTTCCGCGCCGGGCAGTTCGCGAATCGCCACCCGTCCTTTAGGTAAACTGCCGCCGGTCACGGGCACGGCCGTTTCCACATCCACATCACTCTCTTTGTACTCCTCGTCGTAATAAATCCCCATCACCGGGCCGGCCGGGGTGATGCCATGCTGCCCCAAGGCGGCAAATAACTCGCCGTACAACGGGCCGACACTTTGATAATTGGCCACCACGTCCCGCACACCGGCAATTTTCATCTTGTCCACTTGTTTGATTACCACATCATAATCGGGCATTTTAGACTCCTTTTCGATTTGTTTGAGCCGCTGTTCCAGCCGCGCCAGCCGCGCCAGCCGCGCCTGTTCCATTTCGATTTGCTGCACAACTTCGGCCTGTTTCAACCGCAGCAGCCCGCGCACCTGCTCCAGCAACAGGTCATCGGCGGACGCAGCGTCCGGCACCATTTGGCCGATTTGTTCCAACGAGAACCCCAAATCTTTGAGGGCCAGGATATGATTGAGGCGGGTGAGCTGTACGGCCGTGTAATACCGATACCCCGTAAAATCATCGATCTGGGCCGGTTCCAGCAGGCCAATCTGGTGGTAATAACGCAGCGTCTTCACCGGAACCCGGCTCAACTTAGAAAACTCACCAATCTTGAACATAAGAAGCTTTTAGCAGTTAGCAGTTTTGGGTCTTTCGGATCTCGCGGGGTTTTGTCATTCCGAGCGAAGCAAGGAATCCCAACGCCTCTGGGATGCTTCACTTTGTTCAGCATGACAAGTTCAAGACCCCAGGAAATCCCAAAGAACCACAGTTTTTTCTGCCTTCTGCCCTCTAATTTCTGCCTTTGAATGGCTGCCGGATAACCGTTTTCCATTTCTCCGACGCGGCCTTGCGAATGTCACTAAGGTAGATTTCGTGATGTTTACCGGCAAGCGCGCCCCCGTTGGCTGCAATAAAATCATGGAGTTTAGCAATCGTCGGGCCTTCCTCGGAAAACGGGCCGATGTGCATGATTTGTGCTGCCTGTCCTTCGGCATACGCTTCAAAGCACATGAGAGGTAGCGCCGCTGGGTTCTTCTTCCTTTTGACTTGCTCGACGGCTTCAGCAAACAATTCTGGCGTCACAAACTCCGGCTGCATCATCAGCAGTGTCCACAGCCAGTCCCCCTTCTTCTCCACGCTAAATTGGACCATATCCTCCGCCCACCACAGCCCTTCCAGGGGCATCACGCTGTAATCGACCTGCTGCGCTCCCTTTTTGATCATAAATTTTAACTGGTAAGAGACGGCAAACAATGCTTCCGTCGCCTCCTGAAAAAATGGCGTCGTATTGGGATCGCCCGCGCCGTCAATCATTAAAAAGTTCATCGCCGGCACATCGACCACGGCCACTTCTTTGGCCGAAGGTCCGTACAAATGCTTCAATTCTTTCTTGTAATCAATCTTTTTCATTTGCTTATCCTAGGCTGCGGCCGGTGTCCCCACCGCGCCGCCCGTATTCTGAACATTTGTGCTAAGTATAAACCATCCAGTGGGTGGAGAGTCAAGGGTTGACGAAACGGCCGTTCCCCACAATAATATCTTAGGGAATAACGGTTGTCGCGGCGCTCTCGAAGCGCTCATTCCCAGGGAGTAAATCATGACCAACGACCCAATTGATGTCCGCCCCCCAAACCCCAGTGAAAAACTGCTGCGGGAAAAGTTTGCCGAAAGCATCGCTAACCAGGCCGAACTCATGGACAAACTGGCCCAGCAGTTACTCACCCTGGAACTGGCCATTCCCGGTCTGTATGCCACCGTCCTGAAACTGCTCCAGGGCGATCAAGCCACATTGCCGGTCAACAACTGGCTCTACTTCACCTTTGCCTGCTGGTTTGTCGCCCTGGCTTTGACCCTGGTCAGTCTGATTCCGCGTGACTGGAAGGTAGACCCCACCATTTTGCAAAAAGACCCCATCGGAAAAGGCAATGTCCGGGGTTTAGAAGAATTTTTCAATGACAGCGCCCGTTACAAGCGCCGCCTGCTTGTCCCGGCCATTTTGTTGTTCTGGCTGGGCATTTTGAGCGCGGCCTTGATTGTGTTTTGAGGGAGACTTTTGAAGTTTTTGAAACTTCAAAAGTCTTGCGAGGGAGAACCCAATGGAAAAACGAATCAAATTCAAATGCTGGAACTGCCAACGTGAATACAGTTTGCTGCAACAGGTAGAAGGCAACCCCAAATTGTTTGTAGAATGTCCATTTTGCGGGGCTGAAGGTATAGCTGATCTGGCACCGTACCGAACCAAAAACACGACCGTGATGCGCGGCGGGGAAGGCGACATACCCGGCTTCAGTCTGCCCGACGTCCTCCCCACCCGGCCTCGTGAGGATTGACCATGCCGGCTCACGTCAGCCAGACACCATTCATTATTCGTCCCCGGGCTGATTTGCTTGAAGCGTACCCGGTTTTACAACACAATGCCAACAATCTGGCACGGCTGTACGCCAACTCGGTTGTGGTGCAAGAAGAGCATTTGCAGCAGATTGGCCAGCAGTTGTGGCAGGTGCTGGATGTGGCCGAACCGTTGGCGCAGGCCCGTCAGCAGGCGGGCAGCCATATCTTGCCCATCATCATCGAAAGTGATTCGGCAGCTATTCACCAACTGCCCTGGGAAACATTGTACCATCCTGAGCATGGTTTTCTGGGCAAGCACAACGGCTTTACCCTGTCGCGCCGCATTCCCGACGGCGCGGGCCAACTGCCTGACTTGCAAACCGGGCCGCTGCGCGTCCTGCTGTTTACCTCCCTGCCCGATGATTTGGACGCCGACAAAGAGCGGCTGGATGTGGAGGAGGAGCAGGCCCAAATTTCAGAAGCGCTGACGCCCTGGATTGCTCAGGGATTGATTGAATTGAAAATGCCGGACGACGGCCGTTTCTCCACCCTGCAAGAATTCCTGCGCACCTTCCAGCCCCACCTGCTGTTTTTAAGCGGCCACGGCAAGTTTGTAAACGAGCCGCACCAGGCCAACGAGCCATTTTCCATTTTCCTGTTTGAAGACGAACACGGCCGTAGCCAGCCCATCCATGAAAAAGCAATCGCCGACGCCTTCCTGGGGCGCGGCCTGGGCTGTGTCGTCCTCAACGCCTGCCAACTGGGCAAAACAGCTTCCGCCGACCTGACCAACGGGCTGACCTGGCGCTTGAACCGGGCCGGCATCCCCTACGTGGTGGGGATGCGCGAGTCGGTAATGGACCGGGCCGGGACGCTGTTTAGCCGCGCCTTTGGCGATGCCGTCGCCCGGCAGGAGCGCATTGACGTCGCCTTGCAGGCCGGGCGGCAGGCGATTCACACGCCGTTAAAAGACAGCCCGCGGCTGGCAAGCGGCATTTTGCCGCCCGACGCCAGCGGGCTGGCCGAACAAAGCCTGGGGCAGTGGTGTCTGCCATTGCTGCTGGCCCGGGAAACGGAGCGGCCGCTCATCGATTGGCAGTTTACGCCCCGGCCGCCGGCCGAGCGGCTGATCAATCAAACCTTGCATACCGTCACCCTGCCGCCGCGCTTTTTGGGCCGCCGTTCCGAACTGCGCGACCTCAAAAGCCGGCTGCGCACCGGAAGGCTGCGCCAACTGCTCATCACCGGCCCCGGCGGGCAGGGCAAAACGGCCCTGGCCGGTAAATTGGCCCAGGATTTGCAGCAAAACGGTTATCTGGTGGCCGCCTACTCGGCCCGGCCGGAAAACAGCTGGCTGGATTTTATTCTGGAATTGGAGCTGCTGCTGACCGCCGAAAATGCCGATAAGTACAACCGGATGCTGCCCCGCTACACCGACGAGGCCGATAAAGCCAGCCTGCTGCTGCGCCTGCTCATGCAGCAGGCCGGGAACAAAGTTGTCCTCTTTTTTGACAATTTGGAATCATTGCAAGACCCGCACACGCAGCAGTTGCAAGATGCGCGGCTGGCAGCCTGGATTACGGCGGCCCAGGGATTAGCCGCCCCGGGCTTGATTTTGCTGCTGACCTCCCGCTGGCGGCTGCCCGACTGGCCCGAGGCCGACCTATGGCCACTGAGCCGGGCCAACTATGGCGACTTTTTGCAAATGGCCCGGACCATCCTCCCCGCGCCGTTTATGCAAAACCGGGAACGGTTGTACCGGGTGTACACCACTTTGCACGGCAACGGCCGTGCCCTCACCTTCTTCGCCGCTGCCCTGCAAACGTTAACCGGCGACGAGGAAGAAACATTCCTGGCCCAACTGGCCCAGGCCGAAGCCGACATCCAGATGAACATGGCCCTGGACCTGATTGTCGGCCACCTGGAACCGGCGGCGCGCGCCCTGCTGGAACGGCTGCCCGCCTACCAGACGCCGGTTCTGGTCGAAGGCATCATCAAGTTGGGGCTGGATTTACAGCCGGCGGTAGAGCAATTACTGCCCCGGCTGCTGGCCGTTTCATTGGTGGAAGTGACGGTCAACCACGCCTGGCAGGCCGTAGAATACCAACTGCCGCCGTTGGTGGTAGATTGGTTAAAGCGCGAGCAAGGGCTGGCGCTAGAGGCGGAATTCCTTCGCATAGCCTCTGACTACCAACACTATTTGTACCGGGCCGAGCGCCGCACGCTAATGCAAGCGCTGACCGCACACCAGGCGCTGCGCGCCGCCGCCCAAAAAGAGGCCG
The DNA here is from genome assembly GCA_020634245.1 of Ardenticatenaceae bacterium. GTDB lineage: Bacteria > Chloroflexota > Anaerolineae > Promineifilales > Promineifilaceae > JACKCC01. The sequence continues at coordinate 40,465 of JACKCC010000010.1, forward strand.
CCGATCGTTTTGCCCTGGATTGGATTGTGGGACGATTGAACCGGCAGGGGCTGTACCAGACGCTGTTGACGGAGTGGCTGCCTGACATGTGCGAATCAGACAATTTGCTGATCAAGGCCGAGGCGTTGGGGCAAAGTGGCAAACAGCACTTGCATCTGGGCAACTTCAGCCAGGCGCTGCCTTTTTTCCAGCGCTCCCTCAAAATCTGGCAGGAAATCGGCGACAAATACGGCGAAGGGACGACCCTCAATAATATCTCCCAAATTTTCAAGGCCCGCGGCGACTACGACACCGCCCTCGACTTCCTCCAGCGCTCCCTCAAAATCAGTCAGGAAATCGGCGACAAATCCGGCGAAGGGACGACCCTCAATAATATCTCCCAAATCTATGATGCCCGCGGCGACTACGACACCGCCCTCGACTTCCTCCAGCGCTCCCTCAAAATCAGTCAGGAAATCGGCGACAAATACGGCGAAGGGACGACCCTCAATAATATGGCCACAACTGCTCATGCCCGCGGCGACTACGACACCGCCCTCGACTTCCTCCAGCGCTCCCTCAAAATCAGTCAGGAAATCGGCGACAAATACGGCGAAGGGACGACCCTCAATAATATGGCCACAACTGCTCATGCCCGCGGCGACTACGACACCGCCCTCGACTTCCTCCAGCGCTCCCTCAAAATCAGTCAGGAAATCGGCGACAAATACGGCGAAGGGACGACCCTCAATAATATGGCCACAACTGCTCATGCCCGCGGCGACTACGACACCGCCCTCGACTTCCTCCAGCGCTCCCTCAAAATCAGTCAGGAAATCGGCGACAAATACGGCGAAGGGACGACCCTCAATAATATGGCCACAACTGCTCATGCCCGCGGCGACTACGACACCGCCCTCGACTTCCTCCAGCGCTCCCTCAAAATCAGTCAGGAAATCGGCGACAAATACGGCGAAGGGACGACCCTCAATAATATGGCCACAACTGCTCATGCCCGCGGCGACTACGACACCGCCCTCGACTTCCTCCAGCGCTCCCTCAAAATCAGTCAGGAAATCGGCGACAAATCCGGCGAAGGGACGACCCTCAATAATATGGCCACAACTGCTCATGCCCGCGGCGACTACGACACCGCCCTCGACTTCCTCCAGCGCTCCCTCAAAATCAGTCAGGAAATCGGCGACAAATACGGCGAAGGGACGACCCTCAATAATATGGCCACAACTGCTCATGCCCGCGGCGACTACGACACCGCCCTCGACTTCCTCCAGCGCTCCCTCAAAATCAGTCAGGAAATCGGCGACAAATACGGCGAAGGGACGACCCTCAATAATATGGCCACAACTGCTCATGCCCGCGGCGACTACGACACCGCCCTCGACTTCCTCCAGCGCTCCCTCAAAATCAGTCAGGAAATCGGCGACAAATACGGCGAAGGGACGACCCTCAATAATATGGCCACAACTGCTCATGCCCGCGGCGACTACGACACCGCCCTCGACTTCCTCCAGCGCTCCCTCAAAATCAGTCAGGAAATCGGCGACGCGGCCGGATTCTGTGCCACAATGTTTAATATGGGGTTTATGCATTGGCAAAATGGGGAACAAGATGAGGCGATGTCGGCCTGGATCTCTGCCTACCAAATTGCTCGCAAAATCAATCTGGCCCAAGTGCTGCAAGCCCTGGATGGACTGGCCGGGCAGTTGGGGCTGCCCGGCGGCCTGGCTGCCTGGGAACGCTTTGCCCAGCAAATGGAGTCTTGAACCAAAGTGCCGGGCACTTCTACCGAACGGCCAACGCCCCCCGCCGCGACCAGCTAAACCAAGCCCCGCCAGCCAACAGCAACAAGACCAGCGCCAGCCCTATGCCGCTGACGGCAATCATCCCCCACCGGCAAACACCGGCCCGGAACTCAAGCTGCCGCCAAAATGCCTCGTCTTTTCAGTTCGGTCATGATTTGAGCCACGATGTCGTCAACACTTTGAATGTCGGTTTCCACCACGATTTCGGCGTTTTCCGGCTCTTCGTAGGGCGAGGAAATGCCGGTGAAGTTGTCGATTTCGCCGGCCATCGCTTTGGCGTAAAAACCTTTGGTATCGCGGCGCTTGACCACATCCAGATCACATTTGACGTAGATTTCCAGGAATCTGCCTTCCGGCACCAACTGTCGCGCAAATCGGCGGTCGGCGGAAAAAGGCGAAATAAAACAGGCCAGCGTCACATTACCATGCGCAAAGGACAGCTTGGCCAATTCCCCGGCGCGGCGAATATTTTCCTGCCGGTCGGCACTGCTAAAACCTAAATCCCCGTTCAAACCATGCCGCAAATTGTCGCCATCCAGATACATCGTGTGCACGCCGTCGGCAAAAAGCTGCCGTTCCAGCTTCTTGGCAATCGTTGATTTACCGGAACCGGAAAGCCCGGTAAACCAGAGAACGGCCGCTTTGTGGCCATGCCGTTCTTCGCGCTGCGCCAGACTGATCCCTTCCTGCTCCCAAACGACATTACTGGATTTCGGCCGTGAGGGCGCTGTGTCCACCTCGCCCTCACGAAGCTGTCCGATGTCCTGTGACCTGCCCCGAATCATGCCCGCCGCCACCGTATTGTTCGTCGCCGGATCGATGAGAATAAAGCTGCCCGTGCCCCGGTTCAGTTGGTAGCGGTCATAATACAGCGGCTGAGTCGTCGTCAGTTGAATCCGGCCGATTTCGTTAAGCGTCAGCGTGTCGGCCGCTTCACGGTGCATCGTATCCACGTCAATCTTGTAATTCAACTCCGCAACAAAGCCGTTGACCAGCCGGGTCGTGTGCTGCACCCAGTACATGCTGCGCGGCTTCATCGGTTCCTCGCTCATCCAGCAGATGGTCGCATCCACCCGATTGCTCTTTTGCGGCAGGTTGCTGGTGCGTACAATCATATCGCCCCGGCTGATGTCAATCTCATCTTCCAGCGTCAAGATGACCGAGTCACCTACGTTCGCCTCAGCCAGCTCCTGCCCGGCTACGACAATCGACTTCACTTGGCTGGACAAACCAGAGGGCAGTACGACAACCTTTTCCCCTTTGGCAACACGACCGGAAGCAATCTGCCCGGCATAGCCGCGGAAATTCTGGTTGGGACGAATCACGTACTGCACCGGATAGCGGAAATCGACTTTATTCAGGCTGGCCCCCACGTTAACCGTTTCCAGGTGATGCAGCAGCGTCGGGCCGTCGTACCAGGGCATCTTCTCGCTTTTTTCAACCACGTTGTCGCCGCGCAAAGCCGAAACGGGGATGTAGGTCACATCTTGGACGTTTAATTTGCGGGAAAACCCGGTGTATTCCTGGACGATTTGATTGTAAATGGCTTGATCGTAATCGACCAAATCCATCTTGTTGACAGCGACCATCAAGTGAGGAATACGCAGTAAAGTAGCCAGGAAGCCGTGCCGTTTGGACTGGGTGAGAACGCCGTTGCGGGCGTCGATAAGGATGATGGCTAATTCGGCCGTGGATGCGCCGGTGACCATGTTGCGCGTGTACTGGATGTGGCCCGGTGTGTCGGCGATGATGAATTTGCGCTTGGGCGTGGCGAAGTAGCGGTAAGCCACGTCGATGGTGATTTTTTGTTCCCGCTCGGCGCGCAGGCCGTCAGTCAGCAGGGCCAGATCGACTTCTTCGTCGCCCCGGCTCTGGCTGGCCCGCTCGACGGCTTCCATCTGGTCTTCAAAGATGGATTTGGAATCGTACAGCAGCCGGCCGATGAGGGTGCTTTTGCCATCATCCACACTGCCGGCGGTGGTAAAACGTAACAGTTCGATTTGTTGGTTTGTGTCAGTCATTTCGTTAGTTCCGTAGTCGTTAGTCTAGCAGTCTGGTAGTCGTTAGTCTGGCAGTCATTTCATTGGCTTCACAAATTGACTACCTGACAACTTGACTACTTGACTATTCGACTAAAAGTAGCCTACCTTCTTCCTGTCTTCCATCGCTGCTTCGGAGCGTTTGTCGTCGGCGCGGGCGCCGCGTTCGGTAACGCGGGCGGCAGCGACTTCATCGACGATGTCGTGGATGCTGCTGGCTACCGATTCAACGGCTCCGGTACAGGTCATGTCGCCAATGGTGCGGAAGCGGATGACTTTACGCTCGACTGTTTCGCCAGCCACCGGGTAGACGACATCGGAAGCGGCCAGGAGGACGCCGTCGCGGTTAATGATGTCGCGTTCGTGAGAGAAGTAGAGCGAAGGCAGTTCGATCTCTTCCATCTGGATGTACTGCCAGACGTCTAGCTCAGTCCAGTTGCTGATGGGGAAGACGCGGAAGTTTTCGTTGGGCTTTTTACGGCCGTTATACAAATTCCACAGTTCCGGCCGCTGATTTTTGGGATCCCACTGGCCAAACTCGTCGCGGTGGGAGAAGAAGCGCTCTTTGGCGCGGGCTTTCTCTTCGTCGCGCCGCGCCCCGCCGATGGCGGCATCCACTTTGAACTCGGCCAACGCATCCAGCAGCGTAACGGTTTGCAGCCCGTTGCGGCTGGCGTAAGGGCCAGTTTCTTCGACAACGCGTCCCTGGTCGATGCTGTCCTGCACGTAGCGAACGACCAGGCGAGCGCCCAGCTTTTCCATCAACGCATCGCGGAATTGCAGCGTTTCCAGGAAGTTGTGACCGGTATCGATATGCAATAAGGTGAAGGGAATGGACGCGGGATAGAATGCCTTGCGGGCCAGGTAGGCCAGGATGATGCTGTCCTTACCGCCAGAGAAGAGGAGAAACGGCCGTTCAAATTGAGCCGCCACTTCCCGCATCACGTAAATCGCTTCCGATTCCAGTATTTTGAGATGACTATAACGCATAATAAGATTCCTGTTCAGGATTTTTTCAAACGAGGAAGTATAGAGGTTTTGGGACGATTTGACTATTCGAGCACGCACAAATCAGGGAAACAGGGTTTTTCAGTTTTCGCGCCAGTGTAACTTCCCGGAAGCTGGTAAACCGTTTACTGAACGAGTGCGGCTCGGCCAAAAATCGCCCAATTCAGCTTCCGGGGAGTTTTGTGACGGACTTTTGAAAACCCCTGCAGGGAAATCGCCCGTCAAAGAAGGAGTTGTACAAATCGATGCGCTCCGGTGCCTGGCGCGCCGCCAATACTTCTCATAAAGGCTGGCCGCCATCCCATATTTCACGAAAAGCGCATGGCTAATTGTTTGATTTAACTTGTAGCTCATGGGTAAAAAGTGTGCGTCAATGTGACAGTCACTTTTGATGAGGGGTGGATTTAACATAAATATATTTGCATAAAGTGTGACTCCGATTGAGACTATTTTGTGTCAATAAACCAATCTCAAAAGGAGTCATGCACATGATAACGGAAGAAACAACGCTAGGCCAAGAAACTGTAGCTAAATTGATGCAATGTGACCCAGTAGTGAGCCAATATAGCGCCTTTTTTCGACCAACTACAGTGGTGGCATGTAAAGGAACGAAATGAGGCTGCCCGCGCTTGGCCCGGTACGCCGCCACACCCAGAGAAAGCATATGTCAAAGCGTTGCTCATCAAAATCAACGAAAAGTTCGAGTATACGACAGAATTACGCAAGTTTTTGGTTCATCATCCCTTACTCGTCTTGACAATTGGCTTCCGACCTGAATGGGATGAAACCCAAGCGTATGGATTTGATATTGAAAGGACAGTACCGACAGCACGCTGGTTACGAGAGAAACAGCGGCGAATAAGTAACGAGATGCTACAGAACTTATTACGAGGAACAGTCAAAGATTTGCAGGTTGAGATACCTGATATGGCCAAAACCGCCGCCATTGATACGAAACACATTTATGCTTGGGTGCGCGAAAACAACCTGCGCGATACTGTCAGCAACCGATATGACCCAGAAAAACAACTGCGCGGTGACCGGGATTGCAAACTGGGCGTAAAACGGCAGCGCAATCAAGATGAGGGCAAGGAAAAGGAAGAAAAGGAGTACCTTTGGGGCTACGGAACAGGTGTGATGGCCGCGACTGACCCCCTGTATGGAGATGTGGTTTTGGCTGAATATACCCAACCTTTCAACGAAGCCGATATCACCTATTATCCACCGTTATATGAAAGGATGACCCGAAACCTCGGTTTCATTCCAGACAACTTCACGGCCGATGCGGCCTTTGATGCCTGGTATGTCTATCAACCCTTTGCCGAACACGGTGGTATGGCGGCCATTCCGCTTAATCTGCGTGGTTTTCCAAAACCCAAACTTGGCCCCAACGGTCATCACCTTTGTCCGCACGGTTCAGAAATGACACCATCTTACACTTATTATGACCGCCATCGGCGTCATCAGGTGCAGATTTTGCGTTGCCCACTGTTACATCCAAAACCTACGGAAAAGAGCTGTGACCATGCCCAGTTCATCAAAGGCATAGGGTGTGAAAAGCGTATCAACCACGAATTGGGTGGACGTTTACGAGTTGCTTTGGATCGTCATTCAGATGAATACAAAGCAATTTACAAACAACGGACATCAACTGAGCGGATCAATAGTCAGGCGAAGGCTTTTGGTATCGAACGACCGAAAGTACGTAACATTGATTCTGTTCGTAATTTGAATACGTTGATTTATACTGTTATTAATGTACATGCACTTCAGAGGGTCAAAGAACTTAATCAGAGATTATGTTAAATCCGACCCTCCTTTGATGTGACAGTCACGTCCAGGTCTAACTTTTTTATAGCGAGGTTAGTGAATGGAACTCCCCAAAAACGACTGTATTTCCCCAAATGCCGCTTCCGGGCACTCATGCCAGAAATGGCCGCAATGCGGCAGCAGCACATAAGTCACGTCGGCATTAAGCAACGCATCGCGACTGGCTTCGGCCATCCCCAGACCAAAGGGATCGTCCACGCCATACAAAATCAGCACCGGCACGTGCAAATCGGCCAAATCGGCCGTTAAATCATAACCAGCAATGGCTTGCCAGGTTAGTTCGTTAACGGCCGTATCCTCTTCCGGTGCGCCACCCGGATCATCCGTCGCAAACACAAATGCCGGATTAGAAAAATAAGCAGGCAGGATCGCATCCAGATTATCGCCCAATTCCTCCGGTAGAAGGCCGTCATCCTGCAAAACGGCAACCCGCTGGCTGAAACTGACAAAAGCATCTTGAATAGCGTCCCACGTTGGCGGGCCGCTGCCCAACAAAATCAACGACTGTACCCGCTCCGGGTAGCGAACCGCATATTCCATCGCCACCAGGCCGCCAAAGGAGTGGCCCAACACGTGCACCTGTTCCACTCCCAGCGCCGCCCGGATAGCTTCGACATCGGTGGCGTAATCGGCCAGTTCAAAGTTGGCCGGGACCATTTCCGGTTTGGTGGAACGGCCGTTACCCCGCTGATCATACGTCACTACCGCCAGTTCTGGCCCGGCGAGCGCCTCCAAACTGCGCATGTAATTGCTGGTCAGGCCCGGCCCGCCATTGACAGCGATGAGGACGTCACCAGAATCCACTTTCCAAACCGTGCGTACAGACAGGGTGACATCCCCGGCCGGTACTTCTAGCTCTTGAACAACGGGGACAGTGGAAACGGCCGTGCTGTTACACGCCGCCAGTACAATTACCAGGCCCAAATACAAAAGAAGGCAAATGCGTTTCATCCGCTTTATTATACGCGTTAGATAAACCACAAAAAGCCTTTTGACGAAAAACGCCCAATTTCTTTTTGGTTTACTCAGGGGAAACGGGAGAATCATCGTTTTCTTAATTCAAATGACTATCCCGTTTTCACCTAAATCAATTCAATCTCTCAACAATGAGTAAAAAATCGACATAAGTAGCCGGGACAGGCGTCACATTGGGAATAATGGCTACTACCTCACCTTCCAGGCTGTTCAAAAATAGTTCCAATTTCTTTTCATCACGACTCATTCGTATGCTAAAACGGTGAACACGGTATCTCATCGCATTCTCTCTTTTACCAGTCCTCCCGGAGAACGACCTGTCTCCGGGAGGCGGTTAAAATAAATTTTTAACTATCCGACGCCAAAGGTGCAATGCCGAAATCGATCCAGGGGCTGTCCAAGCAGGTAACACAGTAAATTGGGTTAGGTGAAGTGGCGTAATAGCCTTCGGGTACGGTCAGATGAATTTCCATCCGCACATCTTCAGCCCAGACCGGGAGGCCCCAGGTGCCGCTGCACGGCCGTACCGGGTTGGGATTAATTTCACCATCGATTACCAAATCTTGCTGCGTGCAGGCCACTTTTTCATGCTCTTCCAATTCACGATAAGGGGCACTTTCAACTTCATATTCATCATAGGCCGGAGTGATTACCGTAATGGTCGCCCCCACATAGCGGTTCACTTCTTCATCTTCAACCCATTGATAAACCCCGCCGTAACCGGCTTCGCCCACATCCCAGACGCCATTGAGGTTATCGTCGATATAAACCAGGCCCTGCATATCAAAACGAGCCGCAGAAACCGTAGATGAGCTAACAACCAGCACCAGCAAAAGAATTGCTGCCAATGCGGTGAGCTTCTTGATAGTTGACATGATTTTTACTCCTTTTGTGGCCCTGATAAGGACCAATACATAACACGTAAATCTCTCCAATACAGATTTCATTGCTTACTATTTTGGAACGCCATTTCTGACCATAATATGCTCCTTTACCATACCGGACAGGGATGACACCCTAGCCTGTCCGGTTAAAACATTACTCTTGGGGGGCAATTTTTCTTGATTCGACGGCACCCGATTGCGCCGCCAACAGTTCCAATGCAAACAGAATGAGGAAGGTGATAACGGCCGTTAACCACACAATCGCCGCCCCCTTCTCCCACTGATAAATCACGTCCAGCGCCAACACCACCAACATGGGCAGACCGATCAATGCCCGCCAGGCGCGTAACGGCCGTTGCCCACGCAAAAAATCACCCGCCTGCCGGTCGGCGGCGGCGGCCACCAAACTAACGACCCAGCCAGCCAACAACAACAGCGTAAACATACTGAAGAAATCAATATCCACCCGATCCAGCAAATAATGAGCATACGCCGCCGGAACGGCTGCGTACAAGCCTGTTGTCCAAACCGGGCCAAAACCGATACCCGGCTTCACCTGGTCGGCAACAAACCAAACCACAAGTGCCAGCATCGTCACATAAATCAGCCCCAGGATGACGCGCCAAAAAGCCAGGCCCAAAAAGACCGTCACCTGCAAGCCGCTCAAAATCCGCTGCGCCACCTCGGCATTGATTTCGATAGTGCGCTGCCGCAAAAAAGGCAAATTCAATGGTGTCGTTTGTATATTCCCGTTGTCATCAATGCTGACCAGTTTAGTTTTGGTCAACACCAATCCCGATTCGTAATCGCCTAATTCTTCGCCGGTGTACTGACCGGTGGTATCGAAAACAACCAGGTTACGGCCGTCATCCACAGCCACGAACGGCTCCGGGCCATGCACCACAGCTTCACCGTTGGCAATGGTCACAGCCGGAACCTTGCCCTCGTCAAATGCCGCATTCACATCATCCCGGAACGGCCGCATCGCATACACAACCTGTCCCGTCTGCAATCCGGCCAAAATCAGGCCAAACAGCACGAAAAAGAGCACGGCCGTTAGCCGCCGCCGCGCTGCATGATAATAAAACGAAGGGCTGCATCCCGACAAAACCAGTCCGCTTCCCCAAATTTGCCACCACGCGGGTTTGGAACGGCCGTTCTCCTTCAACACATCTTCCGGCAGCAACGTTTCATCTTTCAATTTCTTAATATCCTGTTCCATCGTCAAACCTCATCAGGCGCAGCCAGCGCCAATCCATCTATCAATCCTTCCTGTTAAGCTGCTCTAAACCGGAGCCTAAAGCAACGCCCAGTGTCAGACCGCCACCGGTAAAAATCGCCATAAAAGCCATATTGTCCATCGCAATACCCAAGACAATCCCGACAGCGCTGCCAAACAGCAGTCCCAGGCTTAATCCCAATGCCATATAATTTGTTTGGTTCGGTTCTGACCTTTTAGAATCTTTATCCATCGATCTTTCCTTTGATGATTAGTCACCATTTTGGGCCAAAGCCGTGTTATTCACCCGCTGCACACTGAGCAGCGGCAAACCCAAATCACGTAATTTGGCCAACACACCATGCAGCGCCGCCTGATCAGTCACCGGTCCAGTCAAAAGCGTCTCGTCATCTTCCAGGTTGGTAATCGTCAGTCCGCCAAACCAATCCGACCATTGCTGGTCAAGGTGGCCTTTTATCCGGATAGCGTAGATGCTGGGGGTATCAAATTTCCGGCTGTTCGTCATGAGGCGGCCTCCCGGCAAAATGCGGCGCAAACCCGCTACCATTGATAATAGACTTTTTTCCAGGCCATTGGCTGGGTACAGCGGGCGGCGCAGCGCGCTTGCAAGCGATGCCCCCACTTCACCAGCAGCCGTCCTATGGCCGCACCAATGGTCATGTGCCAGGGAGAATCATTAACGGCGTGACGGACGAAACGGCCGTATTCAGCCCAGCGCAGTTTCTCCTCACGCCGTAATTCTTCTACCAATACATCACGCATCGTCAACATGACACACACCAACCATTACATCAAAGACGGCCGTTCAGCCGCTGCCTTTTACCTATGGGATTAGAATAAGAATCAACTGGGGGAGATGTAATCCCCTACTTTGGGGGATTCGTGCGCAAAAATACGCCACCCGCGCTGAAATTTACACGAGAAGTCTAAGTGCCTCGGCACGGACAACAGCATCGGCCCGGCTGTGAACGTTGAGCTTGCTGTAAATATTTTTGATGTGCGAACGCACTGTGCTGGGAGCAACAAACAGTTCCTCGGCAATTTCCGTGCTGGAAAGATGGGTCGGCAGCAGCCGCAGCACATCCAGTTCCCGCTCGCTTAATGGGTCAACAAGCGATGAGGCAGGATAGGTGGGTGAGAAAACGGCCGTTTCCCCGCCATCAACCGCCAAAGCCGCCATAAGTTCCGTCACATAGTCCCCGTTCACATCATGAACCAGAGGATACAGCAGCTCGCCCAGCACCGGCCCTTCATCCACAAACAGACGTACATAACCACCCGGCCGAGCCAACATCACCGCCCTGGCCAGTGCCCGATATGCCGCCTCCATCTGCGCCGCCGACCGATGCGCCAGCGCCTGCAAAATCAACACTTGAATTTCTTCCTGCACCCAGCCGGCCCGCTCCGCCGCCGCCAGCAGCCGATCCAGCAGCGCTAACGCCTGTGCCAGATACGGGCCATCCGGCTCCCGCTGTCCCTGGACCAACAGCAGCCGCGCCAGATTGCGGTGGTGCAGATCATGATGATAACTGAGTGTTCCATCGATTGTTAAGCCGCTGGTTTGGCCCCAGTGTACGGCCGTCTCCCAATCCCCTATCCGCAGCCAATACCGCAGGTAACATTCATCCAGCCAGCAGCCCAGCCAGGGATCAACGGCCGTGCCTTCCATCACCCGCCGTGCCTGCTGCAGCGCCGCCAGCGCCGAATCCAACCGCCCTAAAGTCAAATACAATCGGGCCTGAATGATATAGGCGTCAGTCAACACATCCGACTGTCCCATTGCCACACAAATTGCCAGGCCCTCCTCAAAATACGTCTGCGCCTTCGCCAAATCGTTCCATTCGCGCCACAAATTAGCCAGCCGGATCAGGGGAAATCCAACACTGACAATATTCTGGCCGCTGCGCCGCGCCGACAATGCCAATGCCTCTTCATAAGTCTGGCCAGCCGTGACCAATCTCCCCTGCTTCTCCTGCTGTAAACCGGCATAACAGGCCGCCAGAACCGCCACCGAACGGTCGCCCAACTGCCGTGCCCCGGTCGCCGCCTGCGCAAAAGTTGCTTCCGATTGGCGGGTATTTCCCTGTGCCCAATAGGCGCCGCCCAGCGCCACCAGCGTCGTCATCCGCCAGGGGTCGGTCTGTGGCAAATTGGCCAGCGCCTTTTGCGCCTGCTCGACAACGCTGGTTACATCGCCGGTGACCAATGCCCAATGTGCCCGCCGTGCGGCAATATGACCAATCAACCGCGTGTCTTCCGGTTCACCGGCTGCCTGTTCGGCATGACGCAGCCATAACTCAACCTGCTCCCGCAGGCCGACCCATTGATTGATGTAGGCATGATGGACACACAGCCACGGCCGTTGCCGAATCACCTCATCCGGCAGCAGCGACAGCCACTCGGCCAGCGTGATCTCCCGGTTAACTTTCAACACATCAAAAGCACACTGCTCCACCAGATCGGCTGCCCGTTCCATATCTCCGGCAGCCAGCGCATGAGTCACCGCCTCGTCAAACTGCCCCTGCTCTTCAAACCAACGGCTGGCCCGGCCGTGCAAATCGGGCAGCGCATCGGGCCAGGTTTGCTGCAGGCGATTGGCTAGTACATCGGCAAATAGATGATGGTAGCGGAACCAGCGCCATTCATCATCCAGCGCCACCAGGAACAGATTGGACTGGGCCAACTGATGCAGAATTACATTGCTGTCGGCACGGTCGGTGACGGCCTGGCACAACGGCGCACTCATTTGCTCTAAAACGGCCGTTTTCAACAAAAATTCCTGGATGGCCGACGGCTGCTGTTCAACGACTTCTTCGATCAAATAATCAAGCACAAAGCGATGACTGGTGCTGAAATTGGCGATAAACGCCTCCGGATCGGGCCGATTTTGCAGGGATAGAGCCGCCATTTGCAGTCCGGCGGGCCAGCCTTCGGTACGTTCATCCAGCGTCATCACAGCATCCGGGGAGAGGTTGAGAGACATGACCTGATTGAGGAATACGGCCGTCTCCTCCTGGCTAAAACGCAAATCCAGGGCACGAATTTCATTGATTTCATGACGCGCCCGCCAGCGGGCCAGCGGCCAGGGCGGGTCGGCCCGGCCGCACACAACCAGATGCAGGGATGGCGGCAAATGTGTTAGAAAGAAAATCAGCCCTTCGTGAATTGGCTCAGCCTCAATGACGTGGAAATCATCCAAAACCAGGACTGCCAGTTCCGGCAGCACGGCTAATTCATTGATTAACTCGGTGAAAATGCCCTCGCCGGGCGGTGATTGGGTTTGCTGCCAGCGTTCCAGTGCAGGCTGGCCCAGACCGGGGCTGATGGTTTGTAAAGCGGTGATCACGTAGGCCCAAAAACGGGCCGGATCGTTGTCTCGCCTATCCAGCGAAAGCCAGGCTACAGATCGACCACATTGGGCCGCGCAAACGCTCATCAGCGAGCTTTTGCCGAAACCGGCCGGAGCGGAAATGAGGGTTAATTTACGCGCCAAACCGGCCTGCAATTGGTCAACCAGCTGCGGCCGGGGCACCATTGTTTCTCTTTGTCGGGGAATGTATAGCTTGGTGGTGAGGAGAGACGGCCGTTTCTCCTGCACTGGCTCTGACGGCATCCACCCACTGTCAACCGCCGTCACAATAACCTCCACAAACGAACAGACAGTCAGATTTTCATTATAGCAGATTTAGGTAGGAAACGGCCGTTTTCTTTTAACTGTGCGCCTGCCCGATTATTCGGCGGCGCACCAATATTGCAGCTCGGCCGTAGAGTCAGGCGCATAGCTGTAATTCAGCCCGGTGAAACCGTGCCCGCCCACAAACTGGTTTTGCGGGCCGCCGTTGGTTTCTAATTGGAAGAGTGTGCTGTGGTAAACGGCCGTTTCCGCCGCACCTGTGCTGAGCGAAGCCGAAGCATCCGTCACCCACACCCGCAAATTGCGCTCATTGTCCGCCCCGCCCGCATCGTAGGCCGCATGGAACATCATCTCGCCAAACGTGGCCCTCAATTCGTCGTCCACATCGGTAAAGGTGAAGGTCTCCTCTTGCTCAATGCCTACCTCGGTGCTGCTGCGGTAAGCGGCCGTACAAACGATTGATTCTGCTTGGGGAGCGACATCTGCCTCGCCCCCGCCACAAGCTGCCAGCAGCAGCCCCAATAATAAAATCCAAACTTTTCGCATCATTTTCTCCTTTGTAACAGTGGGTCGGATTGGCAATCCGACCTATGATTTTCATTTATGGCAGGCCATTACTTGGCCTTAATTCGTCGGCGATGCGGCCACAATCAGGCAGGCCACAGCCATTAAAATCGTCATCGGCCCAAACAGAAAGCGCTCCACCGCGCTAACCGAAGCAAAATTGCCCAGCGTGTTTAGCACCATGTAGCCCGTCACCACCCAGGCGGCAAGGCGAACGGCCGTTGGCGGTGGCACACTGCCCACCAACCCCGCCCGGTAGCGGATGATGTAGATGAAAGCGCCCAAAATCACCGCTGCCACCACACTGGTCAATCGCATCGTCAGGGTCAGCTCCGTTTGCCGCCCGCCCCACAGCATGGACACGGGGAAAACGCCCGCCGCCGCCAACAGCTGCACGCCGATGAAGATGGCAAAGAGTGCCGTAGCGATATTGGCCGCAAGTTGTACAAAATTGGGTTTCGAAAGATAAGTCATGCTATTTCTCCTAATTTTTGTTTCGGTAATGTTGATTTCATTCTTCACGGTGGGCAATAGCACGCTATTACCCTACCACAAAAATCCGCGTCAATCCGCGTTAATCCGTGGCCAAATTCCCTAACCAATCGGCCACAAAAGTTGTCAGTTCAGGCGATGTGAGCAGGTCGATGTGGCCGGTGTTGGGCAGCAGGACGTAGCTGCCGGAATTGGTGTATTGGCTGATCGTCGGTTTGTACTGCTCGGCGATAAACGCTTCATCGTCCAGGCCCGCCACCAGCAAGAAGGGTTGGGTAAGGGCGGTGAGATCACGGCCGTATTTGCTGCGCGGCGCAAACGAACTGTTCAAACGATGGCTGTACGCCGTCGTCGCGCTGCCGCCCAGCGGGCCAGCAAGCACGCTGCTGGGCATGGCAAACTGGATCACCGTCAGCCCGTCGAACCAGTGGATGCCCAGGTTGTTGAGCATCGTCAGCCCGGCAATGCGGCGGGAATTGGGCTGCGCCCAGCCGCCGGAGTTGGGCCTTGTCGTCGGCGCATTGTATTTCAGGAACGGGGCCAGCAGCAGGAATCCGTCGGCCAATTCGCCATACTCGCCGCCCGCAAAGCGCACCGCCAGCCCGCCCCCGGAGGAATGCCCACCGACGATGATTGGCGCGCCGGGAAACTGCACTTCGAGGACGGCAATCAGGTCAGCCAAATCGTCCTCAAGCTGGCCGATGTACGCCACGTCGCCGCGCGTTTCTGGTGCGAAGCCGTGCCCGCGCAAGTCTGGCGTGACGACGGTGGCCGCCCCGGCCTCACTCAATTCCTTCGCCAGCGGATAAAACTGCATCGAGTGCCAGCCAGAACCGTGAAGAAGAATCAGGAGTGGTGATTTTCCCGGAAACTCGGAGTTTCCGGGAAAATGAGCGCTCTCGTACAACCGATAGCTGAGTTCCGCGCCGTCGCGGGCGGTGTACGGTTGCAGATCGGGCATCTCGTCGTAGTCTGCCCCGGTAAGTGCTTCAAAGGCGATGGGTTCGTCTGCGTTTACAATGCTGGTCGGGCGGTCGGTGAGGATGAGAACAGCCGTTATCCCCAAATAAATCGCTAACGAAATAAGTAAAAATTTGCCAACATGTTTCATGATTGCTTCCTCGCAGACTCTAAGGGTTTTAAGCTCAGCAGCCAAAATTACTTTAGCCAAAACCCTTAGAGTCTATGACTACTCCCCAAAAAATTCCCGCACCGCAGCCAAACTCGCCGCCGGATTCTCGCCAAACATCTCGTGCCCGGCGTCGGCGATGATGGCCAGTTCCGCCTGGGGGAAGTGCTGCATTTGCTCACGCTGGAAATCCACACCAATGAAGCTGTTGCATTCCGAGGCGATGAACAACACGTCGCCCTGGTAGTTGCCCGCGTTGTCGGCAATAGGGGACAGGTCGTTTTCGATGCCAAACAGGGTTTGGTACGCCGTCGTGCCGAAGCGGC
This sequence comes from Ardenticatenaceae bacterium, assembly GCA_020634245.1. Classification (GTDB taxonomy): domain Bacteria; phylum Chloroflexota; class Anaerolineae; order Promineifilales; family Promineifilaceae; genus JACKCC01. Next base: position 56,388 of record JACKCC010000010.1, read on the forward strand.
TGGGTGGGACGGGGACGTTGGGGGCAACGGTCGTTCCCCCTTCACCCTCGCACTGATAGCCAGAAGCGGCCGTATTCACAAAGTTGGCCGACATCTTGCCGTAGATGTAATCCACCTGCGCCTGGTTGTCTGGCCCGTCCAGCCGCAGCGATTCGAAGATGGTGGGCACTAGCAGCCGGTAGTAGTCGGCGCTGCGGGCAGATTCCGCTTGCCGCGCATTGAACCGCTCCAGCCCGGCGTTGTCCATCGCCCCCGGCTCTGCCAGGACGACCTGCGTCACGCTGGCGGGATGCTGCCCCACGTAGGCCGCCGCCAGCATCGCGCCCCAGGAGTGGCCAATCAGGCGCACCGGTTCGCCGCCGCCGTAATGGCTCACAATCCGGTGCAAATCATCCACCGATGATTGCAGCGTCAGCTCGTCGGCAGAGACGCGCGGGGACAAGCCTGCACCCCTCTGGTCGTAAAAGACGACGTAGTAATCATCCTCCAATTCGTGCAGGTTGAGCAGATAGCCGTAATCGCCACCTGGCCCGCCGTGTACGATCACTACCGCCGGATCATTCGGGTCGCCAAACGTTTCCGCATGAAACGTAACCCCGTCGAGGGTGACGCTGGGCAGCGTGGGGTCATCTTCCACCGTGGCGGGCACGCTGTAGCTGCCGCTGGTGGCCACAAACAATCCGATGAAAGCTACGATGACCAAGCCAATAATTCCTAACAAACTAAATCCAACAATTTTGAATACGCTTTTTCTTCCGTTCATTCTGATTAACTCCTGTCTGTGTAAGATTGGACCAATCTTCAAAGATTGGTCCAATCTGCTATCCAACTTACTTCCGAGCGTAAAAAAGCTGCGAGGCAAACTTCACAATTTCGGCAAAGGCCAAACCCAGGAAGGCCAGATTGGCCGTGCAGAAAGGTGTCAGCTCTTCTAAAAAGATGGAGCCGATGGCTGCCAATGCGCCAAAAGCGAGTACGCCGTAAGCGTTGCGCCGGGCCTTGAGCGCTGCCTGCTTTTCGTGCGCCTGAGCGCCTGGCGCAGAGCCCGCGCCAAACACCAGCACAATTTGCAGGATGATTTCGGCCAGGATAATCAAGCCCATCGTGGTTAAAAGTAGGCTGCCGTAGCCTACCGGAATGATGTCGTTGGCCAGGGCGATGGGGCGCATTGGCCACATATTGGCAATGTAGTAGGCGGTGGCGCTGCCGGTAATAATCAGGGAAAGGACGGTGCTTTTTTGTTGAAAAGAAATGTTGCTTAGGGCAGTTTCCGGTTGATTCAAAGTTTCTTGTTTCATGATTTTTCCTTTTTCGTAGGGGCGACTTTTATGGTCGCCCATCTTTTGTGTCATTTAAGAGGAGGGCGGGCACGAGGCCGCGCCCCCTACAAAACCTATTAAAATGCCGGGGTAATGACTTCTTGTGTAACGATTTTCGGCTGGCGCAGCATCGCCACACCCAACCAGGCAAACCAGACAATCTGGGTCAGGCCAAAGATGCTGGCGCTGATTTCGGCAATCGCCGGAATGACGCTGATGACGCCAGCAGCGCCGACGACGTAGCCCAGGTAGTGCAAGGCGCGGCCAAAATTACCGCTGCGCAGACCCGCCACGCTCAGCAAAATCACCCAGATGCCGCCGACCACTTCCACACCGCCGCCCAGGCCGGTAAAGACGGACTCAATCGCCAGCCAAACGGTGGCCGCCTGGTCTGGATTGCTGGCTTGCAGGCCAGCCACGGTCTCCATGCCGACGTTGTAAATCATGCCGCTGGCAATCACCAGCACTGCCCAGATAATGCCGAAGGCGGTGGCAGTGCGGGCCAGGGCGGAACGTTGGCCATCCAATCGCTCGTGCAGCGCCAGGGTCAGCACCACCAGCGTGGCCCCCCAGGCGACGTACACAATCAGGTGCAGCGCCGTTAGCAGCCCCTGGTTTTCCACAATCGCCGCCACTTTTTGCAGCGGGTCGGCAATGCCGCCCACGTTCACCACGGCGATGAAGCCGATAAAGCCAATGATGTAAGCCAATGCTTCGTACAAGGCAGCCGCGCCGCCCCACTTCTGTAATTTCGTCATGTTTCCATCTCCTTGTTTTTTCTGATTGATGATTTTTTCGGTAAGGGCGGTTCGCGAACCGCCCTTACCGTGTGAACTTGGTTTATGAGAATACGGCCGTAATCAACCCATCCACCGACCCTCCCTTGAGTAAAAACGCATCCGCACCGGCGGCCAGCGCGGCTGCCCGGTAGGTGATGTACATCGTCATCACGATAATTTTGATGGCGGGCCAGCACTGCTTGATGCGTTTGGTCGCCTGGATGCCATCCAGTTTAGGCATCTGCACATCCATCAAAATGACGTCCGGCTGGACGCTGGCGGCGAGTTGGACCGCTTCTTCGCCGTCGGCCGCTTCCCAGATGGCTGCCTGGTGAGCGCTGCTTTCCAGCAGGGCAATGGTGGCGGCGCGGGTGGCGGCGTTGTCATCGGCAATGAGCAGTCGGATGTTTTTTGCTGTCTCGTTCATGGGGTTTATGGTAAGCGAAACGGGAGCCAGCCACATCAGCGGCAAAGCGGGTTTGCCCTCCACAAACTGAGTAACTTTTTTGGGGGTCCTACAACAAATGTTGGGGAATGGTCGAAATCGAAAAGCTTAGGGTGCGATGGACTAGCGGGAGCGAGTCAACCGTATGTTACTATGCTGTCAGTGCAAACATGGTTTTATCCTTCTGGAGTGGGCGGCGCGGGTGCGGCAGACTATAAGGTACGCCAGGTTAATGCCGACTCTTATCCAAAACGGCCGTTATACCCAAATAAATCAATCCCGAAATGAGTAAAAACCTGCCAATTTCTATAATCATTTAGATATCCTCACCAGCAAAACCACATTCTCCATTCGGATGTTTATTCATCAATATTTATTTCATCGCGCAGAATCCGAACAATACGGTTGTAAACGACATTCGATACCATTACCTTGGTACCACCGGCTGTATCGAACAGCGGAACTATCGGGGTGCCACCGGCCGTGTTCACAAACTGAACCACAACCGTATCAATGTCACTGTGGTAACGAGCAATACTGTGGTATCCAGGTATTAAGCCAGAATGTTCATACTCATAAATAGAGGAGTAAATAGCCTGTTCATTATCATTCAACAATGAGCCATCATTTAAAGCCCTCAAGAATATGCCCACATCCTCTGCTGTCGCGAGCATTGAGCCGTGAGGATCATTCTTCAAATCACGCTCCGAGCCTACCCAGTAGCCACTCATTACATCGTCTGCATCCACATCATCAATTGAAGTGTACGTATTGTTCAGCTCGAGTGGTATCAGAATCTCCTCCTCGATATATTGCCAATGGCTATACCCCACCACTTTTGCAATGAGTTCGGAGAGTAGGAAATAATTTGTATTTGAATACCCATACTCTTCATCCGGTTCAAAGTTAGCCGGCAAATCAAGCGCTAATTCAAGGGCTGCTTCACTGCTATTTGGTGGGTTTTCCCAATAACCAGGAGAGTCGGTGAAATTGGGAATACCGCTCCGATGCTGCACCATCATCCTCAGCGTAATCTGATCGGCATATTCAATTCTGCCCACAAGTTCTGGAAAATGCTCCGCAAGCGTATCATCCAGCGACAACTGTTGGTCATTAACCAGTTTGGCGATAGAAACGGCCGTATATAACTTATCAATACTGGCAATCTTGAATAATGATTGCGGGTCGGCCGGTGTTTGATCTTCCCGGTTTTTCCAGCCAGCGGTATAAAATGCGGGTGGTTCACCTGCTTTGTCCACATACACAATAATTCCATCCAAGCCATGACCAATTGCATCATCGACTTGTTCTTGGACAGTGTCAGGTAATGGTGTTATCCAAGCCCATATTCCGTCCCAGGGCGAGAATACCACGATACAGATTAGCCCCACGATAGGCATGATTATTCTGAGTATTTGAACGATACGTCTCTTTTTTTGCATTTGCGATTTCCTTTCGAAGCCGTCTAACGGATTAGGCTTGAGCTGCTTTCCATCACCAGACTCGCTTCGCAATTAAATTCGGAACGGATAACTTTCGTGCTGCTCTGGTGTGAGATTAAGGAAGTTATTCGTATAAAAATTGAGCGCCAGTCTGATAAAAATGATGATAGTAAAGCTGATAAAGCCTGTGCTGTAGGCCATCGTCGTAAAAAAGGGCAGCAAGAACACCCAGAATGTGATGTTATACGCTTGTCTAATCAGTGAAAGTGGATGCGTAAAGGCCTGTTTTACTGAAACGGTGTTGGAACTATTCTTCCGAAGCCACGCGAACCGCATGGCTGTATGATATTCGATAACCAGTCAAAAAAGCGCCCCGAAAATCGCCAGCCCAATCAAGCCTCCCCGCCCCGACCAAATCGAGGTAGAAAAAGCGATGACAACATAGATAAAGGTGGGCAATCCCACACCGAGCGAGAGCAAATTATTCCAGCGTACCGTCAAGAAGTTTTCTTTTGTCATTGCGTCCGTCCTTTTTGCACCAAAATAAAAAACGAGTACTTCCCATTCGTTTTAGCAATCAATTTCTATATCCTCGTTATGCTACATTTGGTGCGTGAAAAGAATCTTTATTAAGAGCGACTGCGTGCTTGCGCCATCGAGTGCCGTGTTCGACGACGGAACCAACCCTGAATGATACCTTCCGCCACGATCAAATTCGGTACCCAGGCAAGCCAAGCAACCATTTCGTACCCCGTTGTCTCACTGAAAACTAGCATCAGTGGAAACATCCACAGGCGCAAGGTGACAGCGGCAAATGTGAGAGCAAAGTTGCGGATCATCCAACGGCGATGGGCGGCCGTATCACCAGCGCGAATGGTACGATAAGCCAAAAAGCCACTCACCAACCAAAAAACAGCCAAACTGGCAAAGCCAAGACTCGCGGCGATCCCCGCGTAGGCATAGAAGGCCATATAAAAACCGGTGACACTGCCGAGCAAGATAGCGATGAGATAAAAACGACCGATCCAGCGATGGAGTAACGGCCGTCGCGCCCGCAGTTTGTTCAAGAATTGAAATGGCCCCAAGCTTAATGCAAGTACCCCACCTAGTATGTGAACGATAAGGTTCGTTTCGTGGGCTAAGTAGCCTGCCCGCTGTTGCGGGAAATATACATCCGGGTTCAAGGTAAAGTAACGGCTAACCGTCAAAACGATTCCTAAAGAGAACAACGTCATAATGCCCCAACCAATTTGTTGGTAAATTTTTGTTGTGTTCATGAAAAAACCTCCATCTTTCGGTAAATATTTTCAAGTGAATACTCGAAAGGTTCTGTAATTTTTTAGATAACTGAGCGAAGCTTCCAAAAACTGAATTGGAGGCAATGCTCATGATTTACGCCATCGTCGTGAAAAAGGGCAGCAAGAACACGGTTAAGAAATTTTCTTTTGTCATTTGCTGTTTTGTTCCACGGTTATGACCACTTTTCCTTGGGCGCGTCCTTCTCCCATATAGTGAAAAGCGTCAGCTGCTTCGCTTAACGAATATCGTCTATCAATAACAGGTTTAACTTTGCCGGCTTCAATCAGTTCTTTGATGAAAACGAGATCGTTTTTGTTTGGTTTGACCAACATACCCCCCATTTTCTTGCGCCCCATTATTGAGATGAAGGGGCCAATCATGGTCGCTTGCAGACTTTGCGTCATTGTGCCGCCGGTGGCGACATAAATCCCTTCGGGGCTTAAGGCCCGTTTGTAATCTGAAATGGGATGATAGCCGTTGGCTGCCAGAATCAGGTCATACTGCTGCCCGTTTTGGGTGAAATCTTCTTGGGTGTAATCAATGACGTAATCGGCTCCTAGTAAGCGTACCAACTCTATGTTGCGCGTGCTGCAAACGGCCGTTACCTCCGCCCCAAACGCCTTCGCAATCTGCACCGCATACAAACCGACACCACCAGATGCCCCATTAATCAAAACCTTGTGTCCTGGCTGAACCTTTCCTTTATCACGAAGTCCCTGCAAGGCAACGATGGCTGATTCAGGCACGGCTGCGGCTTCCTCGAAGGTTAAATTGGTCGGTTTCAACGCGATTGCACTTTCGGGCACAGCGACATATTCAGCAAAAGCGCCCCAGCTCGCCACAGACAGGTCGCCGAACACCTCATCCCCTGGTTGAAACTGTGTTACGTTTTGGCCCACTGCTTCAACCCGCCCCGCCATCTCTTTGCCGGGAATCGTGTTTTTTGGTTCTAGCAGCCCGGTCGCAAAGCGGGTCACGAATGGCTCACCTTTTAAGACAATCACATCACCAGCCGTGATGGCTGCCGCGTGAATTTTTATCAAGACCTCATTATCCTTAGGGGTAGGTTTTTCTACCTCTTCCAACCGTAGCACCTCAGGGGAACCGTATTTTGTGGTAACAATTGCTTTCATTGTTGCATTCATATTCATTATTCCTTATTCGTCTCATTTTTGTTGTCGCCTGGTATGTCTATCGATACCAGGCGGTCTCATCGTTTGGAAAACTTAGTAGAGTTGTTCCCAATTAACAATTCCTCTCTGGTGTCATGCCTGCGAAGGCAGGCATGACATGACCAGATGATTTTTTATAAAGCAACAACTCTAGTTTTTCTCTACAGAAGCAAGCGCCGCTGAGTTGAATCCTTTGAAAATCAGCCAAAGGCTCAAAGCAATTTCAAATAAACCACCGGGAATCGCTAGCATGACACCCACACTACTCCCGAAAAGCTCGAAAATAGTTCCTGCGATAAATACGGCATAGCCAATAAATCCCCATACAGAAAATACCCGAGAAACGAGTTTCGATTTGTAGAGAACGGCTACAAACAACAAGCCGCCCAATCCCCAGATGGCCATCCCGATCTGGTAAGCATAAAACCCACCCATTTTGAGGATTTCGCCGAGGGTTACAAAATGATCCGTGGCCGCAGAGCCAGCTTTTACATACGCACTGCTCAAGGGGATGAGTAACATCAAGAAAACCCCACTGACGACGATCACGGTGGTCGAAGCGATGGCGAAACTCAGATAGCCATAGGTCAGGTTCTTGTGGAATGGCTTCAGGATGGGCATGAGTAGGACAGGCAGCCCGATATTTACAAACGTATGAACCAGGGCGATAAGAATGACACCAACGATAATGGTTGTGTTGTTGGCATTGACATTCGTCAGAAAATCCGGGGTGCTTGTAATCGACCCTATCATGCCACTGCCAATTCCATAAGCTAAAAAGGCTATGATAAAAAAGATACCCCAAAGTCTGGCTGCGTTTCTGTGTGTAAACATTTTTTACTCTCCTTTTGTTTGCGGGTTGACCGAAATGATGGTCAAGCCTAAATTACTAACTTTTTTAAATACACCGTGCAGCGCAGCCTGGTCTTTGACCTCGCCACATAAAAGGGTGTTGCCGTCATCAGTCAGGGTGATGGTTAAACCATCAAACCAATCCTGCCAGCGGGCATCTAAATGACCCTTAATTTTGATGTGGTAGTTGCTCTGTTTGTTGGTGTGTTCGTTCGTCATGCCTCTAGGATAGGGCAATCGGCGAGACATATTGCCACAGGAAACTGTGGGTTTTTGCGATAAAAACTGTGGTTTAGGGTGAAAAAACTGTGGGGAATCTAAATGAGGTTGAGTTCTTTTGCTTTGGTAATGGCCAGGGTGCGTTTGTTGACACCGAGTTTGCTGTAGATGTTTTTGATGTGGTAGAGGACAGTGTTAAGGCTAATAACCAACTGTTCGGCAATCTCTTTGTTTTTTTGCCCAGCGGCAATGAGGGTTAAAATTTCTAGCTCGCGATTTGTGAGGGGATCGATAACGGATTGGGCAGGTGGCGGATCCGGTTCATGTTCGATCTTCTGCCCCTCAGCTTCAAATACAGCCAACAGCTTGCCACAATAGTTTGGCATAATCCCGCGAGTACCTGCTTCCGACAACAGTCGAGCCATCGGCAGCCCTTCATCAACGAAGATGCGGATGAAGCCGCCCGGCTCTGCCAGCGTCAATGCGACCCCCAGATGCTCTACAGCCTTATCCGTATCGCCATGTTCCTGGAAAGCAATCGCCTGTAGAATGATTGTTTTGAGCTGTTCATCCGATAAATCTTTGGTCTGCTGGCGTGATTTCTCTAACAAGGCTAATGCAGCAGATGCATTTCCAGCGGCCAAGTGTACTCGAGCCTTGCTGAGGGGCAGGTCGTGCATCTCTGCCAGTTGTGTGGCTTTTTCCAAATCCCCTCCCCTTAGTAGGGTTAGCACTTGCGCAGCAGCAACAGTGGGCATGCGAAATTCGAAGTTATTCTGATGCACAAACGCTTCGGCCTCTTCCAAAACCGTGACCGCGCTGGACACATCTCCCCGCGCCAACATCAGGTGGGAGAGAAAAACCCCATATGAAGCAAACGAATCAACATTTTCCATTTGCTGTGTCATTTGGAAACATTGTTGTCCATACTGCTCGGCGGTATCTAGATCGTTCCATTCATAGTGAATCCGCGCTAATCCAAGAAATCCCTCACAAGTAATTGGTGGTGGCGGATCTCCTGCTAAATGCAGACCGCTTTCATAGGTTTTTGCCGCCAAATTTAGCTGATTATTGGTTTCTTGTATTTGCCCCATATTAATCGTAGCGGCAATGGCATAGATTGAATTTTCACCGCTAGAAATAATTTCCACAAACGCCTGACTTGCCGCTGTTTTATTCCCTTGAAACATATATGCGGTCCCCAGCGCAAAGGTTGCAGAAATACGATAAATCAAGTTGTCTGGATGTAAATTCTCCTGGGCGCGAAGAGCCTCCGCGATGATTGTTTCCACATCATTCTGAATGACAGCCAGCGTGGCCCGCATGGAGGCAATTCGACCTGCCAGGTCTTTGGTTCCATCATTTGATCTTGCATCCTGCAGGCAAGCTTCAGCAGCCTGTAGTTTCTGTTCGACAGCGGTATGTTGACCAATAAACAATAAAACCGAGGCGTATGTCACCCATAGCGAAGGTCTGGCATCGAGTAAAGTTGTTGGCAACGACTCCAGCCAATGAAGCACAGGGAGACCAAGGCCTCGGAAGTGCAAGGGGATACCTTCGCCTTCAATGAGGCGCTCGGTACGCTCAATATCATTGGCAGCGGCGGCATGGTGAAAAGCGTCAAGCTCCAGGCCGTTGTCTTCATACCATATGCTGGCCCGAATGTGCAGTTCAGGGAGATCAAATTCCTCGGGCCCTTGCTGGTGTCGCTGCTGCAACAACTCGGCAAAGAGATGGTGGTAGCGGTACCAACGCCGCTCATTGTCCAGCGGTACGAGGAACAGGTTAGCGCGATCCAGCGATTCCAAAATTTCTTGGCCATTGTCGTCGCCGGTAAGGGCATCGCACAAAGAACCGGTTAGCTGGCTGAGAACGGCCGTTTTCAGCAAAAATTCCTGCACATTTTCCGGCTGCTGGTGCAGCACCTCCTCCAGCAGATAATCCAGCACAAAGCGGTGGCTGCCGGTGAAGTTGTTTACAAATTGGTCTAAATCGCCGCTTGCCCGGTTTTGCATGGACAACGCCGCCATTTGCAGCCCGGCAATCCAGCCTTCGGTACGATTTTCCAGCGCGGCAATCTGCTCCGGCTGCAAGGTCAGGCCCATTGTTTGCTGTAAAAATTCGGCCGCTTCCATCTCGGTGAAGCGTAAATCGTCGGCGCGCAGTTCGATCAGCTGGCCGCGCGCCCGCAAGCGGGAGATGGGGAAGCCGGGGTCGCTGCGGCTGGTGAGCACCAGCGTCATCTGCGGCGGCATCAGGTCCAATAGAGTGGCTAATGCATCATCCACGTCGGGTGAATCCAGGGCGTGGTAATCGTCAAGGACGAGAATGAACGGTTCGGCAGCAGGAACCACGTCATGAACGAACGCTTTCATCATCGTTTTGGCGGGGATGGGCTGGTTGGCTTGCAGCAGTTGGGATAACTGGGATTGGCTGCCGGGTAACGGCCGTATCGCCTCTGCCAGATAGCGAAAAAACTGCTGCGGATCGCTCTCATCCTCATCCAGCGACAGCCAGCAAATGGCCACGTCCTCCTGCTGCCGCAGCCAGGTCGTGACCAGCGTGGTTTTACCGTAGCCGGCCGGGGCGGAAACGAGCATAAGTTTGGTATGTGGCTTCGTTTGCAGCTTTGCCAGCAGCCGCGGCCGGGCCACCCAATCAGGCCGCAAAGGGGGCATATACAGTTTTGTTTGCAGGAGTGAGTCAAACACAGAGTAGGATTATAGGCTAAAAGGGTGCAGGTGGGTAACGGCCTCAATCATCCAGCGAGGCATACCCTTCGCGGAGGGCGTAAAGGGCGGCCTGGGTGCGGCTGGCAAGATGCAGCTTGCTGAGAATATTGCTCACATGAGAACGCACCGTCGCCTCGCCAATAAACAACTGGTCGGCGATTTCCTGGTTGCCCAGCCCCTGGGCCACCAATTGCAGCACATCCACCTCGCGCGGGGTGAGCGGGTCGGTGGTGGGGGTTTGGCTGGCAGTGGCCGGGCGGGACAGCTCCTGCATCAGCTTGCGAGCAATTTTGGGATGCAGCGACGATTCGCCGCGCTGCACCTGCCGGATGGCATCTACCAGCGCGTCGGGGCCGGAATCTTTGAGCAGGTAGCCCAGCGCCCCAGCCTTCACCGCCGGAAAGACGCGGTCGTCAGTGGCAAAGCTGGTCAGCACCAGAATGCGCGCTGCCGGCCATTGGGCCATGATCTGTTCGATAGCGGCGATGCCGTCCATGATCGGCATTTCCAAATCCATGAGGCTGACGTCGGGGCGCAGGCGGAGCACTTGCTGGACTGCTTCCTGGCCGTTGCTGGCTTCACCAACTACGGTCAGGTCATCAATCGTTTCCAGCAGCGCCTGGATGCCGGAACGGACAATCGTGTGGTCATCGGCAATGAAGATACGAATGGGATCAGGCATGGGGTACCTCAACTTGAATGGTGGTGCCCTGGCCAGGGGCGCTGCTGATAACGAGCTGCCAACCCAACTGGGCGGCCCGTTCCTGCATCCCGCGCAGGCCGAGGCTGCCCTGGCGAGGGGCAACAGATGTTGCAAATCCCACGCCGTTATCGGCAATGCTTAGCACAAATTTGTCCGGCTCCTGGGTCAGTGTTATCTCGATTTTGTCGGCCCGGGCGTATTTGAGGGCGTTGTTTAACGCTTCCTGGGCGATCCAGTACAGGCCGGTTTCGGTTTCGGGGGAGAGCGTGAGATCAGCGGGGGCGGTAACGGCCGTTTCCACCCCCGTCCGCCCCTCTACCGCTTCCAACCGGGCACGCAGCGCAGCCACCAACCCCTCCGCTTCCAATGCCGAGGGACGCAGCTCAAAAATGAGCAAGCGCATTTCACGCAAAGCCTGCTGGGCATTCTCTTTGAGCTGGTGTAGATGATCGGCAGCCCGGCCAGAATTGCTTGCTTCCAACTGGCGAATGGCCGCTTCGGCGTACAGCGTCTGGCTGTACAGCGCCTGCGTCACCGAATCGTGCAGGTCGCGGGCCAGACGATTGCGTTCCTCGGTCACGGCCGCTTCGGCTACCATCCGGGCAATCCGATCCGACTGCTCCTGCACCACCCGCTCGTGAACGCCCAGCAGTTGGTTCAGGCTGGCCGCCTGGGAGCGGAACTGGGCGGCCTGCTGGGCGGGTGTGGGGTCGATGGGGGGATCGTTGGTGAATACGGCCGTGTCGTCAAACGGCAAAATCGCCATCTTCACGTTCAGCGTCAACGGCCGGAAATAATCAATCAACTCGCGGGGCACGACCACTTTTGCAAACAGGACAATCGTAAAAATGTTGCCGCTGGGCAGCAGACTAAACATCACCAGCACCGAGCGGATGCCGTAGGGAATGACAAAATCGGCCTGATCGGGCACGTAGGCATTGTCGCGGGCATCGGGCACATGCAAAATGTTGTAAGTCTCCTGCTCCAAATCCAGTACCAGACCGGGATCGCGGTTCACCGCCTGCTCAAGCACAATGCCAAACACCTGCGACACCTGGCCAAACATCGGATTGACGTCCACAATCTCTTTACTGAGGGGATGAACCTTGTAGAACCGCGACTTGTGACGGCTGTGCCACACCGGATTGTCGCCGATGGTGGCCAGCAGCGTCTGGCACTTCAGTTCGGGATCATCTGGCGGCTGGGGCAGGAAGCCGTTGACGTGCTGCTGCAAATCGGGGGAGAGGGTATGATACGGCCGTGTGATGAAAAAGCGCACTAAAGCCGTCGCCCGCTCCCCATCAGCATCTACGAGATGGTCATATAGATAGCGGATGATACGGTTGGCGGCCTCTTCCATGCTGGCGGCGTCAGCCCCCAGTTGGCGCAGGGCGGCACCGCAGGTGGTCATGTCTTTGAGGGTGAAGGTGGTGAGGTCGTACATCGCCTGGATGATAAGCCGGTTTTTCCGATAGGCCAAACAAATACGGCCGTTTCCCAGGGTTTTTCCATAATCGCCACGGTAACCCATCGACAGATTCTTCGGCAATTTTTATACTGGTATTGGAGTCTGGCGAATAATAAACCTGGCACGCAAGGCTTGCTCCGGTGAAACCAAAACGTCAATGTCTCACAAAGGATTGAAAAAATGATGTCTTCTACCCACAACCATAGTCCGTCACAAGAGCATCACCTCCGTTTCTTCAATGATGTGGTCTATGAATCATTTCCGGCCGTGTACAACGCTATGGATTGGTTAACCCTGGGCGTCTGGTGGCGTCTGGTGCGACAGGCATTGAACTATATTCCCCCAGGCGGCCGTGTGCTGGAAATTGGTTTTGGCCCAGGGCGTTTACAAACCGAATTAGCCCGGCAAGCTGATGTTTGCCTGGGACTGGACCTGGCCTGGGGAATGTGCCGATTCACGCAGCGTCGGCTGCGCCGGGCAGGATTGGCCAGCCGGCTTGTGCGCGGCACTGTTTTTGCTTTACCTTACCCAAGCGGCACTTTTGATACGGCCGTCAGCACGTTTGCTCTTTCCGGAGTTGCCAATGGCGCTGCGGCGGTGAGTGAAATGGCACGGGTTACGGCAGTTGACGGCCGTGTTGTCCTGATCGACATTGGCCGGCCAGAGGATGGCAACCGCCTCGGCACCTTCTGGGCAGAATTATGGGAACGGATGGGTGATTTCCTCTACGATCAGCCGCAAATGATGAAAATGGCGGGTCTGGAGGTGACAACGTTCGAGGAATTCGGGCCGGGGAAACACATCCGGGCTATCGTTGGTCAAAAACGGGGCAGTTAAGCAGTTTCCTTTAAGGTATCGTCTGACCGCTGCCGGGCACGGCCGTTACCACCCCATCTTCATACGCCACCTGACCACGCAAAATGACCCGCCGCACTTGCGCCGCCACGGCCATGCCGTCAAAGGGCGTCCAGCCGCATTTGCTGTGCATTGTTTCGCTGCGAATGACCGTTGGCGTCATTTCCACCTCGACGTGTGTGTCGGGCTGCTCCGGCAAGTTGTAGATGCAGCGCGGATTGGCGGCCATCAGTTCGATGAGGCGGTGGAGAGTCAGGCGGTTTTGGGTAACGGCCGTTAACATCAGCACCAGCGACGTCTCTACTCCTGGCACACCGGGCGGCACTTTGTCCGAATGCTTCTCAGCCAATGTGTGCGGCGCATGGTCGGTGGCAATGCAGTCCACCGTATCATTCAAATGTTCCCACAACGCGTCCACGTCCGACTGCGTGCCCAAAACCGGACGCATGTCACCTAATGGCCCCAGGCGCACAGCATCCGCTTCCGACAAGAAGAGATGATGCGGCGTCACCTCGCAGGTCACCGGCAGGCAGCGCATTTTGGCGTCGGCAATCAGCTCAATCTCCTCACGGCGGCTGATGTGGCAAAAATGAACCGGCCGCTCATAAGCCGCCGCCAGCCCAATGCCCACGGCCACACTTTGCTTCTCGGCGTGCATGGCGATCATTTTGTCGCGCGGCCAGGTCTGGAAACAGGCCCGCAAAGTGGGCACATCCTCCACCCGCAGCGGGCCAAAGGTATCGTTGAGGTAAATTTTCAAAGCTACCGCCTGCTCACCCAACGCCGGCAAATGGGCGATTTGCTCCGGGCTGGCTCCAGCAAACAAGCCCACATCGCAGCGAGTATCAGCTTGGGCCTGGGCATAAGCCAGCGCCAGCGCCTCCGGTGTGGACAGTGGCGGCGATGTGTTAGGCATTCCCAAGACCATTGTCACACCACCGGCCAGGGCAGCGGCCGTTCCTGTGGCAAAATCTTCCTTATGTTCCCCGCCCGGCACCCGCAAATGAGTATGCACATCGATTAATCCCGGTAAAGTGATGGTTGACATGGAAACTCCTTGTTGTCATTACGCCATTTTGTCATCCGTCATAAATTACGCATGACGAATAACGTTGTGATGCATGATTAAATGACGCCTGACTATATTCCAGTTATGATAACGTGATTATTTGATTGTGCGAGGGAAAATAATGAACGACAAATTTATACTTACGCCGCATTTCATTGGTCAGGTCGAAGCCGGACTGCTGCCCCTGGCCAGGTCTGATTGGGATGTCAATCAACCCGATCTGGCTGCCGATTCAGCTCAACCGCGAATGATTGAATTGTTCCGGCCGCTGTCCCGTTGGGTGGCTCAGACCATTCAACAAGGCCAGCGGCCGGTTAGTGTGGCCGGGGACTGCTGTTCGACTCTCGGCGTCATGGCCGGATTGCAAAATGCCGGTGTCAGCCCCACCCTTATCTGGTTTGATGCGCATGGCGATTTTAATGATTGGCAGACAACGCCCAGCGGTTTTTTGGGCGGGATGCCGCTGGCGATGCTGGCCGGACGCGGCGAGCAGACGATGGTGCATGGCCTGGGCCTGACGCCCATTGCTGAAGAACGCATCATTCTGACCGATGCCCGCGATCTGGACCCTGGCGAGAAGCTGGCGATTGAAAATTCGGCCATTACCCACCTGTCCAACGTCGAATTGCTACTCAATTATCCACTGCCGGACGGGCCGCTGTACGTCCATTTTGACGTGGATGTGGTGGATGTGGCTGAACTGCCGGCGGTGAGTTACCCGGCTCCGGGCGGGCCACCGGCGGCGGCGCTGCGGCGGGTGTTTCGTCATTTAGCCCAAACGGGTCGAGTAACGGCCGTGTCCGTTTCCGCCTGGAACCCACAAATGGATGGTGCCGTTCGCAGTCAGGATGTCGCGATGAGTTTGCTGGATGTTTTGTTGGGTAAAAGCTAAACGTGCGGAGACTTGAGATTGGAAACAGGAGACTGACAAATCTCCAATCTCAAGTCTCTAATCTCCATCAAAGCTCTGGATTCGCCGCCAAAAACTCTTGCAGCAAACTGGGCACGGCTCCGGCATACTGCGCCCGCATCTCCACAACCTGACTGAGATGCATTCTGTATTTTAGGGCTGAACTCAGCGCCCATAATTTTCGAGCCAGAGCAAAGGCGTCGGCCAGATTCAATTCGGTCTCGAATTGCCGCCAGCACAGCCAATAATCCCGGCCAAAGGTATCGAAGATGGGATCGTTTTCGGCCAGGCCAAATGTATTTTCCATGCTGATAAATACCGTCCGCAAACAGAAGAACGGGTGGGAAATTGAGCTGTCACCCCAATCAAAAAAGAGGTAACGGCCGTCTCTGATAAAAATGTTGCCGTCATGCAAATCATTATGATGCAGCGATTCGGGCACGGCGTATCCGGCCAATTGGCGGCACATTTCGGTTACCTGGGGCACAGCCGCCAGCAATCGTTCATACTCGGCGGCGGTCAGGCCATCGGGCTGGTCGATGAGCAGCCATTGAGTGTCGGCCAGAACTTCCTCGTACAAAGCAGGCAGACGGGCCAGCCGTTGATCGGGTGTACCCCCGGCCAGAAATTCAGCCACATGCCCGGCCAAATCCATTTGCAATCGGGCGTAATCGGCCAGAATTGCCGACCAATCCTGCATAGGCTTCTTTTCTTCCCGGAAGGCCTCGCGCAGGCGTTGGCCGCCATCGGCCAACAGCAGCCAACCGCGTTTCGCATCAACGGCCAGGACGGCGGGAATCGTATCAGGCCGGTAGCGGAAGATGGTTTGGGTAACGGCCGTGTCATGCCCGCACACCGAAGTTGACGCCTTGAAATACACATTCCCCTGGTTGGTGGGAGCACGCATGACGGTTGACCACGGCCGTATATGGAACTGGTCAATCGGACCGGTCACGGTAATGGCCTGCACTGCTAATTCATCCCAAATCCATTGGTGGACCTGTTCTAGCCAATCGGGGTTTTGCCAATCAGATTGTGATAGTTGAGCCATCTATCTCCTTCAAACGTCATGAAGTCATGCGTCATAACATTACAATGACGCATGACTTCATGACGCTATGACATCAATTTCCCGCCCCAATTGCGCCAAAAAATCACGCATGAACCGGGTGCGCCGCGCCGCTTCGCGCCGTCCGGCGGTGGTTTGCATCGTATCCACCAACTTGAACAGCTTGGTATAGAAATGGTCTACAGTGGCCACAAAATCATCTGGCTGGCGCTGTTGGCAGAACGGATCGGCCTCGTCATAGATGGGGCGGCCCAATGCCCCGCCGATAATAAAAGCGCGGGCAATGCCCACTGCGCCGATAGCGTCCAGCCGGTCGGCATCTTGAACAACTTTGGCCTCAATCGTTTCCGGCAGGATTTGGGCGCTGAAGCTGTGGGCGGCGATGGCATGGGCGATGCCTTCCAGGTATTGGGCGGGGTAAGATTGGGTGCGGAGGAAGGTAACGGCCGTTTCCGCTGCCATTTTCGACGCTTGAGACCGCAACGGCGAATCCTTAGGTACAACTACGCAATCATGCAGCCAGGCCGCCGGCACAACTACAGCCAAGTCCGCCCCCTCTTCCTCAGCCAAAGCCAGTGCATTATGCACTACCCTTCGAATATGGCTCAAGTCATGGGCCGCATCCTCATTCATTTGCTCTGACAAATACTGCTCAAACACCTGCGGCCAATTTCGTTGATTCATTCGCCGTCCTCGCAAAAAAAGCGGGGATTAGGGGACAAAAGTGATGAATCCTTAAATTCCCTAATCCCTGCCCCAAATCATCAATCTAAATCAAACCGTACCGATCCAGCGCCTCATCCAGAATCCGGTTGACCAACTCCTCATACTTCCAGCCGTCGGCCTGAGCTTCCACGCACAGGTCAGAATAACCGGGATTCAGGCCGGGCAGCGGGTTGATTTCCAGAATGTAAGGCTTGTGATTGTCGCTGGCATCCAGGCGGAAGTCAACACGAGCTACGTCTTGACAGCCGGTGATGCGGAAGGTAGCGGCCGTTAACCAGTTCAACTCATCCAGCTTCTCCTCCGACAACGGGGCCGGACACAAATAATGAAAATCTTCGGCCAAATCCACCTTAATCCGGCTGGTATAGACGCCTTTTTCCTCTTCAGGATAACGGCTCATATCCACTTCCAGCGGTGGGAAGAAGTGCAGCCCGCGCTGCATACGAGGCGCTTCTTCGTCTTCGGGGATACGCCAGGCCACCGGGCTGGTTAGATTACCGACGACACCGACTGTGACTTCACGGCCGTCAATAAACCGCTCCACCAACACCGGCTGATCATACCGTTCAAACAGGCGGCGCATCTGCTTCCGTAATTCATGCTCATCATTCACGATAGACTCGGCGCTGACACCCATCCCCGTCCCTTCCCGGCTGGGCTTGACAAACAAGGGAAATTGCATGTCCGGATCCAACGTTTCCGTGATTCGCTCAAACGTCTGGAATGGCGGCGTAGGCAAGCCGTGGTAAGCCAGCACTCGCTTGGTCATTGGCTTATCCAGCGTCAATGCCAGAGTCAGAACGCGGGAACCGGTGTAGGGAATACGCAGCATCTCTAAGATGGCTGGCACTTGGGCTTCGCGGGCGTCGCCAAAATGACCCTCGCAAATATTGAAGCAGATGTCTGGTTTTACTTTGCGCAAATTGTCATACAAAGTCACGTCACCCTCTAAAAAGGTGACCTGATGGCCGCCAGATTCGAGCGCGTCAGAAATGGCGTGAATGGTCTTTTCTGAGTCCAAATCATCCCAATGGTCGGGCGACATACCCTCCCATGTCGGCGCATTTTTTTTGAGATTGGCTAACAAGGCAACGTGCATCTAATTTATTATCCTCCGGGAATAGTCCCAAATATAAAACCCACCCCTCAATAGTTTGAGGGATGGGTTTAATGACGAAAATTTTTACTGTTTCACTTAAAAAGTATAACGATTGTTTGCTAAATGTCCAGAATTTTTTTTGATCACTCAAATCTGAACCGCCACATAGCAATGATGAAGAATACGGCCGTAAACCCCACCAGCCAGCCCACCTGCGGCAGCACATCCACTACGCCGAATCCGCCATTGAGCAGGCCATAAAATCCGGCCAGCGCATGGCCATGCGGCGTAAACTTGGACACAACCTCCATAAAACTGCCATCGGAGAAACTGACAATGCAGCCGCCTAACCCGGCCAGGACAAAACCAATAATCGTACCCAGCGAATCAGCCTGACTGCTTGTTTTGGCCCAGGCCGCCAGCAGCAGCCCCAATGCTGTGGCCGACATCGCCAGGGCAATGGTCAGCAGCAGCAGCCCCAGTGGAGAATCGCCCAGCGGCATCCCAAAAGCAAAGCTGGCCACGCCAAACAAAATCACCACTTGCAGCACCACGACCAGCATATAAGCCAGCATTTTGCCGGCGATAATCGTGCCATGGGGAAGCGGTGCGGCGATCAGGCGGCGGAACGACCCCTCTTCTTTTTCCCGCAGCAGTGTTGCCGCAATGACACCAATCAAAAAGAAGGAAAACATAACCGTGAAGTTAGGCACAACATAACCAAACACATTGACCGGTTCTGCTGCCTCAAGCCCGGCCATGTCTTCGCTGCGCACGGTGATGGTCGGATTAAGCCGCATCGCTTGCAGTTGGGTCATGATCGCCCCCAGGCTTTGCGCCTCGGCAGCCCGCTGCATTTCCGGCGGCGCGCCTTCCAGGACGCCCGACTCGGCAAACACCGAGCGAATGCCATAAGATATTTCGCCCACGACCTGCACCTCGCCCAGCACCTGGTTCATGATGCCGCTGATGATGCCGGCAGCCACTTCCTGCGCCGGATCGACGATAACCTGCACCTGGGTCGGTTCGTAAGTATCAATTTTCTGGCTGAAATCGGCCGGGATGATGATGGCCGCCAACGCCTGGGCATCGGCCACCCGTTCGTCGGCTTCGGGCGCCGAGTCCAGCGTGGTGATATTCAACTCGTCGATGGATTCCAGTGCCGTTACCACTTGTTTGGCATATTCACCGTCATCACCATTGACCAGGAACACGTCAAGGGAGATAGTTTGTTCCTCATCGCCGCCCATGATGCCAAAGGATTGGTACATCGAACCTAACAGCGAGGCCAGCAGCAGCGGCAGTAAAAACAGCACCACCAGCGACCCACGATCTTTGAGCATGACTTGTAATTCTTTCCCGGCGACAGCCAGGGTATAACGTAAGTTGTTCATGAGTATTCTCCAGAATAAAAGTTGCAAAGGGACAAAGTGGCAAAGTTAGAAAGTGACCCTGCAACTCTTCTACTTTGCAACTTGCAACTCTCCCTAGTCAAAATCAAACCGCCACACGCCTACGAGCCAGAACAGGAGCGTAAAACCCAGTAAAATGGCAATATCGGGAGTGATGTCGAGCAAGGTTTGGCCGCGGGCCAGGACGCCGTAGAGCGCTTTGCCGGCCCAGTAATGGGGTACAGCTTTGCCGGCCTGTCCTAAAAATCCTTCCAGCAAAAAGGTGGGGAAGAAAGCGCCACCCAGCGCCCCCATAACCCAGAGCAGAACGGCCGCACCGCCGCCAATCTGGCCTTCGGTGCGGGCAAAAGCGGCGATGAGAACGCCCAACCCGGTGGCGCACAAGGCCATAACGATGATGATGACGACGACAGCCAGTGGATCTTCGCCCAGGGTTAAGCCTTTCAAACCAAACAGGGGCATCAGGAACATGCCGATCAGAAAGATGACGCTGACCTGAATGAGGGCAATGACGAAGGTGGGCATCATTTTTCCCAGGAGCAGTTGGGCCTTGGGCAGCGGCGCAGCCAGCAGGCGGCGGAAGCTGCCTACTTTCTTTTCGTTGTAAATAGAGAGAGCGGTCGCGCCGGCGGCCAAGAAGACGAAGAGCACGGTGAAGCCGGGCACGGTGACGTTGGGGCCGCTGAAGGGTGCGGGTTCGGCTTCTTTACCTTGTTGGCCAGGGCGGATTTGGGTGATGGTGATTAACGGCCGTTCCTGAGACGCTACAAACTGCCCTTCCGCCTGGATCACAATCCTCTCAGTAGTAAAAACCTGGTTTCCCGGATCATTGGCTGCCTGCATAGCCCCCATCATCTGCAAGCTGGTTAAAATTTGCGATTTGAGCAGCAAATCCTGCGCTGCCCCATCCACCACCAGGCGCACCGCTTCCAGTTCGCCCTTGTCGGCATCCGGGTGGGAAACCAGCCGTAGCGTCGTCGGCATGTTGGCGGCCACATGGGTCGAGAAGTCGGCCGGAATCTCCAGCAGCCAGTTGATGTCGTGCGTTTCCAATTGGGCTTCGGCTTCGGTCTGAGACATGAGCGTTGTCTTCACGCCGCCGGCCACGTCAATCTTTTGCAGTAAGGTCTGCGCCAATACCCCTTTATCCAAATTAACCACCGGCAGCGGCACCGCTTCCGGCTCGCCTTGGTTGATATTGCCAATCCCGCTGAACACAAAGATGAAAACCAGCGGCAAAACAAACAACTGCAGCGCCGATCCCCGATCCTTGAAGAATATCTGTAAATCCTTGAACGTGATATTTAATATGTTCATTTCCTTTTCCAGTCCTTTAGTCGATTAGTCTGGTAGTTGCGTAGTCTTGTGGTCTCGTGGTTCGACTATGCGACTACCTGACTACAAGATTGTTTGACTACTCGACTACTCCCTCAGCTTCTTGCCGGTCAGGTGCAGGAACACCGTTTCCAGGTTGGGTTCGAGGATGTTGAGGGAAAGCAGGTTGATGTCACGCTCGTTGAGGTAGCCGATGACATTAACAACGGCATGTTGGGTGTCCTGGGTCATGATTTTGACGACGGCTGGCCCAGTTTCGCCATCAGGTGCGCCATCAGGCGACGATTCCAGTTGTGCCTCTTTAACCGCCGGTAGTGCGGTTAGCTGATTGAGGAGTAGTTGATCGACCTTTGCCAATCCAATCTGGATGATGCCGCCGCCCAGCATGGCGATCAGATTTTTGATTGTATCCAGGGCGATGATACGGCCCTGGTCAATGATGGCCACCCGGTTACAGAGCAGTTCGACTTCTTCCATATAGTGGCTGGTGTAGACAATGCTCATTCCCCGTTCCCGGTTGAGCCGCTGCACACTTTCAAAAATGTAGTTGCGGCTTTGAGGATCGACGCCTACCGTTGGCTCGTCGAGGAAGAGCAGTCTGGGATGATGGATAAGACCGGCGGCAATGTTGACGCGCCGTTTCATCCCGCCAGAGTACTTTTCCACGGCTTCGTCGGCCCGATCGGTGAGAGAGACGACATGCAGGACATCTTCGACTCGCTCTTTCAGATCCTTGCCGTGCAAGCCGTAAATCCGGCCAAAGAAGTTGAGGTTAGCACGGGCACTCAAGGTCGGGTACAAAGCCAAATCCTGCGGAACCAGGCCGTTGATTTTTTTGACTTCGTTCATCTGGGTTTTGATATCGTAGCCGCCGATAACGGCCGTGCCCGATGTTGGCTCGATGACACCGGTCAGCATGGAAATTGTCTGCGTTTTACCGGCTCCGTTGGGGCCTAGCAGACCAAACACCTCGCCTTCCTGGACGGAAAAGCTAATACCTTTGACAACCTCGTGGTCGCCATATTTTTTGCGCAAGTCGCGCACCGTTAGTATTGAATCGGACATGGGACTCTCCTATCGTTATGTTTTACCTGTTGGCAGTGCTAGGCATAGGGCGCAGGAGTTTAGTCGATTACGGCCGTTTGCCCCGTGCCTGCCACTCCTGATGGTTATAGTTTAGACAGGAAGCAATAGGTTTTGATGTCCCAAAAGTCATGCCTGGGTCATATCTGGCAATATGACTACCACATTCCAAAATCTCTTCGCCATCAGCTAAAACATTTGTATATACTGGCAATCAGCGGAGTCATTATAAGCGAAACCTTCAGAAAATATTAGCAGCCAATAACAAAAGCCAAACCACTAACGCAAGCGTCAAAAAAACGATGGGGGAATGCTGCCTATCGCCATATTGATACCAAGTGGGCAAAAAAAGCAGCCCCACGGCACAAACCAATGGGGCTGCTTCCAGATAAATCGCGCGGCCAATGCGCGATTTAGAGAGGAGGAAAGATTATAAGATTTATCCCGGCTGGGCTTCCCCGCAGAACGTCTGCGGATAACAACGCCCGACCACTTGATGGTTTTCACCCCGTTTTGCCAACCGGGTCAGGATGGATTCACTCTCCATTTGAGCCGTTTCAAAATCAGTTGGCAGTTCTCGATAAGGTTCCAGTCTGTGTGCTTTTCGTTTTTCGTCCTCAATTTGTAATCTTCTTTCCCAATCAAGAACGGCCGTAATTAAAGTTGTTTGAATCATGATTATCTCCTTCGAAAATCAGAGCGCGAGCAGCTTGCTCGCCTTTTGCGATCTGACAGACCGCACTCCATTTCCTTAAATTTTGCAACCGGTTGCAATCCAATGCAAAAAAAGAGGCTGCGCTTCTGTCTCAAGCCGATTCCCGTATGACCAATTCTACAGGGACCGTCACGTTGGTTACCACACCGGTTCGGATAAACTGAACCAGGTTTTGTGCCAGCAGCTTGCCCGCCAGCGGAATATTCTGCCGCACCGTAGTTAAAGGTAAACTATTGAAAGCGGCGATAGAAAGATCGTCATAACCGACAACAGCAACATCATCGGGGATGCGTCTGCCACTATTTTGAATGGCGCTGATTGCCCCAATTGCCATCAAATCGCTGTTAACAAAAACAGCATCCAGATCAGGAGCCTGCTGCAGCAAGCGCTGCACGGCCGTTATCCCAGAAGCGTGCAAATAATTGCCATAAGCCAGCAAATCAGGGTTTACAGTACGCCCGACGGTAGCTAAAGCCAATTCATACCCTTGGAATCGCTGTTGCACTTCCATCTCTTCCACAGGGCCGCCCAGGAAGGCAATCCGCTGCCGGCCGCTGCGAATCAGATACTCTGTAGCTAGTCTACCACCGGTGATATTGTCGCCGGTGACCGAACAATGGCTGTATTTAGGATGAGGCATACCCCAGATAATGAAAGGCGCATTCATCTCCGCCAACGTTTTAATGTGCATCTGCTTGCGGCTGGACGTCATCAGAATAAAGCCATCCACTTTCCCGCTGTCAAGGTACTGATTTGCCCAATCGGTGTCTTTGGGATTCACGTGAACCACCAAAAAATCATAACCGAGGTTAGACAACCGTGCGGCTATGCTTCCCATAATCTCCAGGCCAAATAAATCATCCACGGAGAATGATTGGTGATAGGCATGAGTAACAAACGCCACAGTATGGCTTTGGCGCATACTCAGATTGCGGGCCGGTGCGTTCAGACGGAAGTTGTATTCTCGCGCGATAGCCTGTATCCGTTCCCGTGTCTCTTGTTTGACCAGGGAGCTATCGTTTAATGCACGCGAGACCGTCGATTTGGAGACGTTGGCCAGCCGGGCAATATCTTCGATTGTTTTGACACTCTTTTTAGCCATTTTTTTTTTAATTTTTGCAACCGGTTGCATTATAACGTTTTTAATAATCCCCGTCAAGATCGTGGAAATTTTTCTCAAATTGAACTCATATCTCCACAAATCCGTCACTTCAAAACCATTGACTTCATCCTGCCTATCTTTATACTATCAACCAGTGGCGGTGGTGCCTGTTTATCTTTTCCAACCAGCGTAGAAGGAGTTTCATGATGAGTGAATCTGTCTTTGTGAAATTATTGGAACACAACAACTGGGCTAACAACCAAATCATTCAGGCGTGCCACGGCCTCAGCAACGAACAACTTGACGCCGAACCCCAATCAGCCACGATGGGCAGCATTCGCCGCACCTTAATCCACTTGGTGGCTGCACAGCAGGGGTACCTGTCGCTCCTGACGCTGCCGGTTGAAGCCCGGTCTCGTGTCCAGATCCAATTCTCCGAGTTGGGGGAATCGGCCCGCCGCAGCGGTGAAGGGCTGCTGGCGCTGGTCAGAGAAATGAGCGACGAATACCTGGAGGCGCAGCTCCATACGACGGACGGCTATCTGGTGGAACCATGGGTGGTTCTGGTGCAGGTCATTAATCACGCCACTGAACACCGTGAACAGATCAAGAATATGCTCAGCGCGTTGGGCCTGACCCCGCCAGAGATTGATGGCTGGGATTATGGTTTTTCGACCAAAGCCCTCATCCCGAGGGGAACGTAACGGCCGTTTCACTGCACCACCACCGGCAAAAAAACGACCCCAACCATTCCACGGCCGTTCCCCCCACTACAAGCAAGATATTCATCAGTCGTTTCATAGGTGGCCTCATGGTGTGCAAAGGGTTGCTGGCGTCAACGTAATGCCAACAGGCAAAGCCGCACATAATTCTAGCGGCAGGCTGCTCCAATTGTTATCAAAAAACATAAAATCAAGCAGATTCGGCAGATTGCCAATTTCTGGCGGCAAGCTGGCCAGGCTGCTGCCCGATATCCTGAGCACTTTTAGATTGTCCAGATTGCCAATTTCTGGCGGCAGGCTGGTGAAGCCATTACCGATAATCCGCAGTTCCACTAACGTACTCAGGTTGCCAATTTCTGGCGGCAGGCTGGCCAGGGCGTCTTCCACCAACAGCAAATTCTGCAAGTTGGGCAAACGGCCAATTTCTGGCGGCAGGCTGCTCAGGTTGTTGTAACCCAGCGAAAGAGTCGTCAGGTTGGTGAGATTGCTGATGCCCGGTGGTAGGCTTGTCAGGTCAGGATTGCCTTCAATTAAAAGATAATCCAGGTTCCTCAAATTCCAAATTTCTGGCGGCAGGCTGGCCAAACTGTTGTTGAACAGATAAAGGTAGGTGAGATTGGTTAAGTTGCCGATCTCCGGCGGCAGGCTGGTTAAGCCGCTGCTTTCAACGACACTGAGCGCGTTCAGGTTGGTAAGGTTGCCCATTTCTGGCGGCAGGCTGCCCAGGTTGTTTTCCGACAGTTCTAGCTCGGTAAGATTGGTTAAATTGCCAATTTCCGATGGCAGGCTGCTTAAGCCATTATAAAGCAAGTTGAGCGAGGTCAGGTTGGTGAGGTTGCTGATGCCTGGGGGTAAGCTGGTTAAATTGGGACTACCGCCAATGGTAAGAGACCTCAGGTTGCGCAAATTCCAAGTTTCCGGTGGCAAGCTGCTCAAATTGTTGCCCGATAAATAAAGCGAGGTCAGATTAGATAGATTGCCAATTTCTGGCGGCAGGCTGCTTAAACTTGTGTTGCTCAACAAATCCAGGGCAGTGAGATTGGTAAGCTTACCAATTTCCGGCGGCAAGCTGTTCAAGCTTTCGCTTGAAATAGATAGCCCCTTCAGGCTGGTGAGGTTGCCGATTTCTGGCGGCAGGCTGGCTAAATCTCTGCCTTGAATGGTCAGCCCGATGAGGTTAGGAAAGCTGCCAATTTGCGGCGGCAGCGCTGTGCCTTCCATGTGATTCCAGGAAATGGCGATGACGTGTTGATTGGCACATTCAGCCACAATCCAGTAGAAGGGGTAATCAGATGCTGAGTCATTGTTGAGTGGTGAAAGGGCCAATAACGCTTCGTATTCACTCTGGACAACTTGAGTGCCATCCTGGCAAATGATGGTGGGCGGTATGGGTGTAGGGGAGACGGCCGTTGCGGCGAGTGTGGTGGCATCGGGAACGGCCGTTGGCGTTGGAACCATAGTTGGCGTGTTCTGCGGCGCGGCGGCCAGGGTGGGTGTAGCTGGGGCAGGCGGCTCCGTGGCCACTTGGGTGACCTCAACCGGAATCGCCTGGTCATTGATGATTGTAGCCTGGGGCACCACAGGCGTTTCCTGACCAGATAGTTGCCCTGTAACGCTGCCTGTGCAGGCGACGGTGTTCAAAAGCAACATCACCATAAGCAGGCCAGATAAACGTTTTGATTGCTGTTTAACCATCTTGTTTGCTCCTGTAAGGATCATTTTAATGTGTGGTGGGGGCGCGCATCACCCCACCTCCTCAATTGCCACCTACCGCTGCACCAGCGGCAGGTAAACCTTTAGCGGGTCCGGCGGGTTAACCCCCAGGGTTGCCGCCCACTCATCGAAAGTCAGCCCGACGTAATCTTGCAAATTATTTGTGTCCGCCAGGTATTGGTTGATGACGCCCGCCAGTTCCGGGCTGGCCACAGCGGCTACCCGCTGCCAGATGTCCAGCGCCTGGTCCATCAGCGCCTGATCGATGATCACCTGGCTACCTTGCCTTTGTGTAAAAGCAGTTAAGCCGGGCGTCAAATTCTCCAGCGTGCGGAAGGCGTCATGCGTTAGCAGCGGATCGTTAAACAGGATGGCCACCAGTTCGTAATCGTGGACAAAGTAGGTGTCCACGAAGGCGGAGCCTTCAGGCGTAGCTAAAAACAGCTGCGTGAGGGCACCAAACACGGGGCCGTCGTTGTTGATGGCTCCGGTAACGGCCGTTGCCTGCGCCGGTCTAATTGCCACTTCACTCCCAGACGGCCGTCCCAGCGCGTTCTGTTCGGCACACCATTGCTGAAGCAAAAAGCAAACGCAAAACGAGGGATGCAAGCCGCCAGCAATGCCATCTGACTCAGCGGGAACCACGGGAGCTAAAGTTGTAGCCGTGCGGAAGGCGTGCCAGACAGCGCCATCTTCCAAATAGGTGATCCGTTCCCGGTCGCCAAACGCCAGATTAACTTGAGCGAGTACGGCCGTTCCTGCGGCCACCACACTCTCTTCCGTCCAGTTAAAGCTGTCGCCGTCGGCACTAAAGAGGCGCACCCCGTTGTCGGTGGTGATGACCGCCAGGCGGGGCCGGGTGGCGGCGTTGTTCAGCAGCGCCAGCGCCAGCGATTCCACCGGCGCGGCAGGCGTGCCCACGGGATGCGCTGCCCAGGTTTGCGTCTCGGCATCTTTTTCCAGGTAAACGATTTGGTTGGCCGTAGCATCGTAGTATGCCACCGTCGGCGTGTTGGCCGGGGTGCCATCGTCCAGACGCCGCCGCGAAACGGCCGTTGCCACCGAAGTTGCCGACACGCCGCTGGCCAGTTGCGTATCCAGCCAGCCGTTGTCATACGAAGCTTCATGCACGCTATTGGTAACGCTGTTGGCGTACACAATGCCTATGCTGCCGCCGTACCGGTAATCGGCAGCCAAAGGTGAGATGGGCGCGGTGTGGTTGGGAACGGCCGTTGCCGTGCTGTCCCACCCGCCAGCAAACTTTTGCGCCATCACCAGCCTGGCCCCCTCGGCGGCGCTGTAGGTGCTAAACGCCAACGTGGGGTACGCTTCCTGACCAACCAACAGCAGCACCAGGTCTGGGCCGATGGTCATCCCGGCAGGCAGGGTTACGGCCGTTTCTTCTACCCAGATGTTGCTGGTCAGGGTCGTCAGGCGCACCTCCCGACTGGCGGCGTGATAATACGCGACGTATGGCTGGCCATTGCCATCATAAACCAGCGGGGCCATGATGGTTTGGTCCGCGCCCAATTCCACTATCTGGGCGGGCCAGGCCGCGCCATTCCAGGGGGTAAACTGGATAGACAGCGGCTGCGAAGATTCGGTATGAAAGCCCACCGCAGGGGTGTGCCCATTCAGCGCCAGCGCGGGGAAATGGTTCGGCTGGGCCAGATTGTTGTACACCAGCCGGGTTTGCCAATCGGGGCCGCCGCCGGAAACAATCAGGTCGGCGTAGCGCTGTTCGTAGTAGCTCACAAACGGCGTGTCGTCGCTGGTGAGCGCCAGCCCGCCCAGCCGGATCACGTGGTTGCTGTCAATCGTTTCGGTTTGCCAGTTGTCCGCCGAGACGCGGCGGGCCAGCAGCAAGGTGCTGTCTGTATTATTCACGTAGGCAATGGCGGGACGGCCGTTTCCTTCCAAAGCCAGCGCGTGAAACCGGCCCAAACTTTTGTTCACGTCGGCAGCCACCGTTTCTTCCACCCAACTGCCGTTGCTGCGAGTGTGGTAGCTTAGAATGTACCGCCCCTCGTAGAAGGTGGTAGCGGCAATGTGCGGCTGGTCGCTGCTGTCGTAGGCCAGGCTGCTGGTAACGCCAATGTTGGCAAAATCGGCCACCAGCTCGGTGGTCCAGGTGGTGTTAGTCAGATAGGTTGCCAGGCGCAAATCGCCATTCACCGAATCATGGTAGGAGACGCGCGGCAGGCCGCTGCTGTTTACCGCCAGGCCATGTTGGGCCAACGTGCTAGTTGTCGCCACGCGGCGCGGTTGGCCAAAGGTCAGCCCATCCACCGCGCCAAACAGGATGTAGATGCCGCCCTGCGTTTCATCCAGGTAGGTGACGGCCAGCCCCGCGCTGGTGAGGGCGATGTTGTTGAAGCGGCCGACGGTGCCGGTTTGTACCAGGAGCGCTTTTTGCCAGGCGGTGCCATCAAAATAGGCGTAGTGCAAATCCTGATTGTGGCTGTCCTGGTAAACAATGTGGGGACGCTGCTGCGCATCCAGCAGCAAACTGACATCGTTGCCTACCAAAATGTCTTTATCCACCAGCTCTTTTTGCCAGGTGACGCCATCCCAATGAGCATAAAGCAAATCGCTGCCGAACCCTTCGTCGCGCACGTAAGCCACATGCGGATGGTTGTTGGCGTCCAGCACCAGATCGCTAAACTGCCCGGCAGAACCGCGCGTTTCGATGAGCTGCCGCTGCCAGTTTACCAGCGGGGGCGGGTCGAAATTTTCGGCCGTATTCACAAACACATCGTACACATCATTGGTATCGCCAATCAGCCCCACGAAGTTGGTGGCGCGTGAGGTAAAAAAGGCTTGCTGGCCGCTGCCGTCCAGCGCTGGTTGAATGCTGTCGAAGTTGCCCTGCCAGCCTTCGCTGGCCACCGATGCCAGGCGGGTGGTGCCGGTGGTGGCGTCGTACACGTACACATCGGCGGTGAAGTTGTTGGGCAAATTCACAATATTGCTGGCGGCGGATTGGTAGGCGATGTAACGGCCGTCTCCCGAAATGGACGGGTAAAACGCATGGTCATTGATCTGCGTGCCGCTAAACGGCACCGAAACGCGCCGCATGGCGGTGCCGCCCGGCTCATCAAAAATGCCGTTGCCGTCGCTGTCCCGGTCGTAGCGGAAGATGTTGTTCAGGCCGTCGGTGGCGGGGCTGACCAGGTTGGTGGCGGCTGATTCAAAGGTGATGAAACGGCCGTTGCTGGAAACTCCAATCTTGTAAGCAACCGCGTTCCCAGAAGCGCCATCCGCCTGGCCACCGCTGGTGGAAACCGAAATGCGCTGGATGTTGCTGCCGCTGATGTCGCTGATGAACACATCCCAACTGCTGGCGGTGTCGCCCGGCACCAGATTGCTGGCCATTGAGGCAAAGACGATGGTGCTGCCATCGGCAGAAATCACGGGGGAGTCCGAACGATGGTCGGTGTTGGTGCTGCCCATGCCTACGGAAATGCGCCGGGTGAGCACCTGACCTGGCTCATCAAAAATGCCGTCGTTATCCACATCCCGGTCATGCAGGAACACGTCGGGCCAGCCGTTGGTGTCTAGCGGCGTGAGGTTATCGGCCCAGCTGTGGAAAACCACGTAACGGCCGTCGGCGGAAATGGCTGGGGAACCGCATTGCTGGTTGGCATCCACCCCGGCGCTGCTTTTGGAAACGTGCATTGTGGTGCCAGTTTGGCGGTCGCGCACAAAAATGTCGTCGGCAGTGTCCGTGGCGTTGGGGTGCAAATTGGTGGCCGACGAGGCAAAGGCGACGTAACGGCCGTCGGCCGAGATGGCTGGGGCCGCTGCTGTGATATTGGCTGCATTTCCGGCATCGTTCATGGAGATGAGCGTGGTGCTGACGCCGCCGGGTTCGTCAAAAACGTTGTCGGCGTCGCTGTCCCGATCGCGCAAATAAACCTGGAAACCGCTCACGCCGCTCACCAGGTTGGTCGCGGAGGAGGTAAAGGCAACAAAACGGCCGTCGGCCGACACCGCCGATTCCGTGGAGGCCGCATTGGCTTCTGTGCCACTGCTGCTCACAGAAAGACGGGTGGTGGTGGAAACGGCCGTAGTTTGGGCCTCAGCCAGCCATTCTCTGCTGCCGCTGCCAACCGCCATCAAAAACACAGCCAGAATCAATAAAACCCAAATTTTTACACGCACGTTTTCTACTCCTTTAGTCAATGTGGGGAAAACAAAGGGGTTGTTTCCATTCAGTATCTTTCCTGCTCCTACAAAGCTAACCCAAGCTGGCGCAGCAATGTCCCGCCATCGTAATACCATTCGATGTAAACGATTTGACCGGCATGGAAACGGCAAATGAGCGCCAGAGACAATGTCACGTGGCGGCCAGTACATGGCATCCCCCAAAATGGCGCAATATGGCGCCCTGCCAGCACTAGAGACAAAGTCGCTGTTTCGCCATCAGCCAGCAAGGTGTTGATTTCCAGCGTCATCTCGGCGAAGGCCCGGCAAAAAAAGGCACAGATGAAATCAGTGACAGCTCTCCTTCCAGCAATGGTTATGGATTGGGCGAAATCTTGCAGGACAACATCATCGGCCAGGGGAACGGCCGTTACGTCAGTAACGAGCCGCAAAACTGCCTGCCGATTATCAAGCGCTGTTTGTGTTTGTCGTTCTTGCATGGGGGCAGGTTACAGGAGGGGTGTTTCCAAACCTGTTTCCAAATATTCCCCAATTACGGATGATGGCTCACGGCCAAGACGGAATAAGCTGCTGGATAACGGCCGTTTCAATTCGCGCATTGGTTGGGTAAGCCATAAACTGGGCCAGCACCACCGGATCGTCAATTTGTTGAGTGAATTCGTGCAATACCGCTTGCGCCTGCCGCGCAGCCGTCAGCGCTTCGGCCATTCGCCCAGCGACCGCCAACGCTTCCGCCCGGCACATCAACACATCCGGCTGCTCCCACACGAAAAACTCATCCTGAAACGCGTCCAACTGTGCCATCGCCTGCTGTGTATGCTCCAGGGCAACGGCCGTATCCCCTTGCACCAACGCCAGCCGCCCCAGCCAGGCCCAATCGCTGACCTGATTTTGTCGTTCACCCGATTGGCGGCGCAGCGCTTGGGCATGCTGCAACTTCTCTGAGGCGGCTGCCAACTGTCCCTGGCGTAAAAAGATGCGTCCGGCTAACTGCGCCGCCCAACCGGCAGTCCATGAGTCCCGATAAACGGCCGCCTGCGCCAGCACAGTTTCATAAATAGCCAGAGCCTCCGACCAATTTTGTTGTACATCATAAGCGGCACCCAGGTAGAGATACGGCCGTACTGCCCAACGGCCAAATCCCATCTGCTCATAAAATCGCCGCGATTCCCCCGCCAACGACAATATTTTGTCCGGCACATGGTAAAACGTCCAGGCGGCGGCCAGCACCAGCAGTGCCTGGGCTTCACCCAGCGGGTCACCCTGAGATTGACTGATGGCCAACGCCTCGGTCCCATACCGCAAAGCGGCCGATATTTGCCCCAAATTGATGGCCGTCCAGGCTAATCCGGTCAGGCAGCGAATCTCGCCAGGGCGGTCATCCATCTGCCGGTAGAGGGTCAAAGATTGTTCATAAAGGGAACGGCCGTCCCGATTGTGACTCATGGTAATCGCTGCACTGGCCGCAGATGACAGCGCGGCTGCCGCCAACGACGGCTCGTCGGCCTGCAAAAACTGCCGGTGACACGCCTTCAGAACCGGCACGGCCGCTTCATAAGACAACTCGGTCAGGGCTTCCACAAACTGAAACTGCGCGGTCCGCAGGGGTGACGGATGGCGTGCCAACAGGGAACGGACCTGCTGCCAGACTGCCTGCTTCTCTGCATTCGTTTTTTCCAACACCCAACTGTAAGATAACCACCAAAGCATCTGCTCAAACACAATTGGCTCCGCTGCATCGACAGCAAAATTGGGTAAAAATTGGAGCTGGGCAAACGCGTCACGCAGGGCATCCAATGCGTGCACAGCCTCCCGGTAGGCAAGCGTGCGCCGGGCGTGGGCAGCGGCCAGCGGCGCCCAATGAAAAACCAGGTCAAACGCTTCACCGCGCCGGGCATGATAGAGGATGCGGGCAGCTAACTCCTGACGGACAGCATCATGCTGGCGTGGGGCAATGCTGCCCAGCCATTGGGCGGTGCGCTGGTGAAGCCGCTGTTTGCGTACCATCGTCAGCGTGGCATAAATGGCTTCCCGCACCAAGTCATGATGGAATTGATAGATGATGGGAGAAACGGCCGTATCCCCCACTACTAACCCCCATTGCAGTCCCCACTCCAACGCCTGAGATACTTCTTCCTCGCTGCGGACACTAATCTGCTGCAACTGCGCCAGCGCTGCCGGGCCGCCCCAAACAGCTAATGTTTCCAATACCTGGCGGCTGCCGGACGGCAAACGACGCAGCCGGCGCTGGATCAAATCCTGGACGGTGACGGGCACGGGCAATTCGGCCGGTATGTGGTCTGATAGAGCCAGCTCTTGCAAAACGGCCGTTACAAACAAAGCGTTACCGCCGGTGGCCTGAGAGAGCATATCGGCAATATGACCGCGATAACCGGGGGCCAGCCGGGACCAGATGTGGGCGGTTAACGCAGTAATGTTGCCGGTCGTAAGAGGCGGCAGCGTCAACCGGACAGCGCCCCGCCGGGCCAGGTCGTCCAATAGGGTAGCCAATGCGGGCACGTCAGCCATCTCTTCACTGCGAAAAGCACCCACCAACAACCAGGGGAAACGGCTTATCCGCTGTGAAACGTAATGCAGCAGGCGTAAACTGGCCTCGTCGGCCCACTGCAAGTCGTCAATAAACAACAGGCGGGGCACAACCGCGTTTGGGAAACCGTCGTCCGTTACCCTTAATCCGTTATCCGTGGCCTGTTTCGGATGACGGTCTGTGAATGGGGATTGGGCCAGGAAATCGACAACGGCCGTTAACAACCGCTCCGGTTCATCAACAACCTGAAGCGATGACTGCGCCATAGACCACTGCCACGTGATGCCGGGCAGCAGCCTGGCGATGTAAGCCTGTGTCGCCGGAGCAAGTTGCTGCCAACCGGCACTGTCCAACTGCTGCCCATGTGCTTCCAAAATCTCCAGCCAGGGCTGGTAAGACAATCCGCGCGTCGATTCGTAGCAGCAGCCCGTGTATACGGCCGCTGCCGGTAAATGGCGCATAAACTCCTGTACGAGGCGGGTTTTACCGCCGCCAGCCGGCGCGCTAAGGAGCAAAACAGAACCTTGTCCGGCTCGGGCGTTGTGCCAGGCGGCTTGCAAACGGGCATAGCCATCAGCCCGGCCAACAAAATCAGCCGATGGAGCAGGCATGATGGGCAAAACCGCCGTTTCTGATCGCCGATTGACCCAACCTGCCTCCCCCGACGCAATTGCCGACCGTAACTGCTGTAATTCGGCGGCCGGTTCGACGCCAAGCTCGGTTTGCAGCAAGGTACGGCAGCGCTCGTATTGGGCCAGAGCGACTTCGCGCTGCCCGGTCCGGGCATACAACTGAATGAGTTGGGCATGGCCTTTTTCAAGCAGCGGGTTGTGGAGTAAAAGCTGTTGAGCATAGGATACGGCCGTATCGAACTCGCCGCTCTCGCTTAACTGCTGTACCAAAGCCAGCAGGCCGCGCTCCAACAGTTGGCGGGCCTGGGCACGCTGCCCCAGCAGCCACAATTCAAATTCGGGGGCATCGGGCAAGGTAAGACCTTCCAAAAATTCACCATGATAGAGGGCTACGGCCGTTTCCAGTTCGGCCGCGCTTTTTTGCCGCAAATCGCCGGACAATTGCTGCGAAAAATCGACAAAATCGATCCCAGCGGCCGGCATGTTTAGCTGGATGGTGTCGTCGTGGGTAGTGAGAACGGCCGTGCCCAGATGCTGTCGGATGCGGGTCAAAAGCAGCGACAAAGCCCTGGCGGGCGCTTGCGCTTCCTGGCAAAACAAATCCATCAATGCCCGGCGCGAATGGGCGCGGTCAGTGACGGCCAGGTAACTGAGCAGCGCTCTGGTCTTGCGGCGCAGTGGGATCGGGGCATCCGCCGCCCGGTTTAGTTGGAATGGCCCCAGCAGGCGGAGTTTGAAATGTGGAACGGCCGTCATAGACCCCCATTGTAACGGAATTATCGATGGGTTGTCACATACACACGAGAAATGCGGCTGCCTAATTTTCCAGACACAAAAAACTGAGCTGCTCCAGAGTGAAGGATGTTAATGTAGGGGTAATGAGGCGGGCACCGGGGAAACGGCCGTTCCTCGTATACTCATTATAGGTCACCACCACCGGCAGGCCCGCATCCACGGCAGCGGCCGTTCCCCCTTCTGAATCTTCAACAACCAGCACTTCATCGCGGGTCAGACCCAGTTCAGCCAGGCAGCGAACATACAGCGGCGCGCCTGGTCCATATTTTGGCCCGGCTTCTTTGCCTAAAATGGGATGAAAGGCATTGGCGAATTCCGGTATCTGTTTTTGCAGCAGGGCCACCACCTGGGCTTCATGGGACAGGGTAATCACAGCCAGTTTCACATGACGGGTCACCGCTTCACTGACCAGTTCTTTGATACCGGGGCGCAGGGAAACGGCCGTTACATATTTTTCCAGGTAAATCTGGCGCTTAACGGCCGTGACCACTTCTGCCGCCTCATCTAACATCGATCCGGTCCAATCCGGCCGGATTTGGGCTAACGCTTGACGCACTCGTACTTGCGTGCCCGGCAGTTGCAAAAGCTGCTTGTACTCCACCCACGACCAATGCACAGGATAATTAAACTGGGCAAAAGCGTCGTTGCAGGCCGGCAAATGACCGTCCCGCTCCGTATTGGCAATGGTTCCGTCTACATCAAAAATGAGCGCTTTGAGTTTCATCGTTCCCGGCGCTCCTCAAATTATTAGAAATCAATAATGCTGGCCTGGGCCGTGCCGTACCGGTTTTGATACCGGTCAAAATTGGCAGCTACTTCCTCCGCTGGCAGTTCATCCGGCACACCGATTTGCAGTGCCAGCCAGACTGTCTTGGCCACATCTTCGGTCATAATAGCTGCCTTCAGTGCCTTTTGCACCGTTTTGCCAATCGTAAAAACGCCATGATTTTTCATCAAAATGGCCGGCGAATTGCCAATACTACGCAGAATCTCTTCCCCAATCTCTTTGCCGCCAATGGAGGCGTAGCCGCCACAGGGAATCGGGCCGCCAAATTCATCAGCAATCGCTGTAAGCACAGCGGGGATCGGTTTATTAACGGCCGCAAATGCCGTGGCATAGTTGGAATGGGTATGTACCATCCCATTTATATCTGGCCGGTGGCGGTAAACCCACAAATGAGTCGCTGTATCCGATGACGGCCCATGTTCGCCCTCCACTACATTGCCATCCATGTCAACAACCACTAAATCAGCCGGGGTCAAATCCTCAAACAGAACACCGCTGGGTTTTATGACCATCAAATTCGTTCCCGGATCACGGCCGCTGACATTGCCGCTGGTCCAGGTGACCAATCCTTCTTTAGGCAGGGCCATATTAGCCCGCCACACTTCTTCCCGTAATTCCTTAAGCACCATTGCCTGTACTCTCCTTCGAAAATGGGAGGGCGGGCAAGTTGCTCGCCCTTTGCGGTCTTGCGAACCGCACCGCCGTTTCATTCAGCGTGTAATGTCTCCGCCAAAAGTAATGCTTTCCAACAGCATTTCCAGTTCCCGGCGTGTGGTGATGACTTGATCGCCGTATTGACTGAGAGCGAGTGCGGCCGTTAACGCCCCATAACGCAATCCTTTGGCAAAATCGCCTTGCAGCCAGCCATGCAGCACACCGGCTACCATTGCATCACCGGCACCGATGCGATCCACGACCACTGTAGCACGTACCGGTTCGCGGTAGTAATGCTGGCCGTCCCAGCCGGCCAGTCCATCTGCTCCCAACGAGGTTACAACGTACTGCGCCCCGCTCAACTCGGCTAATTGGTGCAGAAGTTCTTCCGGTTCTTCGCTGAAACCATACATCAACCGGGCATCACGGGCCGGATATAGAAGGAGGTCTGTCTGTTGGATGAACGGCAAAACGCCTTCGGCAGCTTCTTCCGGCGTCCAGATGCGCGAACGATAATTCATATCGAAGCTGACGGGGATGCCATCCGCTTTGGCGCGGGTGATAGCTTCTAGCAAAATCTCGCGCACGCCTGAAGACAGCGGCACGGTCAGGCCGGAGATGTGCAGCAGACGCGTATCTTGCAAATAGTCCCAATCAATATCGGTATGGGTCAGGTTGGTGAAGGCGGTGTTGGCCCGGTCGTAATACACTTGTGAAGATCGCGGCGGGTGGGCGAATTCGACGTAGTAGGTAGCCAGACGATGGTTGGGGGTGTGGGAAACGGCCGTATCATCTACCCCTGCCAGCTTCAACGCCATCAACACCCGCTGCCCCAACGGTGAATCCGGCAGCCCGCTAACCCATCCGGTGTGCCAGCCCAACCGCGACAACAAACAAACCACGTTCAGCTCTGTCCCGGTCACATGAACATCCAGTTGATTCATTTCAGCCAGCCGCTTTCCGGCCGGCACACTGTAGCGCAGCTGTCCCTCCCCAATCGTTGTCACGTCAAACCGCGGCATAAGCATTCTCCTGGGCCGAAATCAAACCACCCTCGATCATCCGTTCCTCCACCCAAATGCGGGATTGCTCCACAATTTTTAGCGAATCAGGTGAATCATCGTTCCACATCTCCAGCAGGACCGGACCGTTAAAATTCATCTCTGCCAGCTTGCGGAATGCCGCCTCAAACGGCGTCACGCCTTCTCCAAAGGGTACACGGCGCGGCTCTCCCGGAATTGTATCCTTTACATGCACCCCTACAATGTGTCCCCGCGCTAATCCCAGCTCATCACTAATAGACAGCTCATGTTCCGCCAAATTACCAATGTCCGGGTAAATCTGGAACCAGGGTGAATTAAAATCATTTACAAAGCGCATCGCCTCGGTAACTGACATCACATCGTTGCCATCTACATTTTCCAACGCCAGCATCACTCCTGCTTGACTGGCAACATCCAGCGCTTTTGAAAGCCCTGCCCGATACCGGTCCCGTGATGATGCTAAATGCGGTTCATAATAAACATAATACCCCGCCAACTGGATAATGCGAATGCCAATGTCAGCCGCAAACTCAATTGCCTTATGCATCATTTCCTGCGCCCGTTGACGAATGCCCGCGTTTGCACTGCCATACGGATATTTGCGATGCCCGCTCAGGCACATTGTTATAATTGGCACACCATTTTCCGCAATCGCATGACGCAAATCAGCACGCTCTTTTGCCGTCCAATCTAGCCGCGCCTGCCGCTCATCGCTCTCATCTATCGAAATTTCGACAAAATCGAAACCCGTTTGCCGTGCTATAGATAACCGCTCATGCCAATCCACTTTAAACGGCAGCGCTTTTTCATAAATGCCAATGGGTAATCGTTTCATGACTCATCCGTAAGTTTCAGTAATCGCCGCCTGAAAAGCTTGCACCGCCGCTGCCGGGTCATCAGCGCCGAGAATCGCCCGGCCGGCAATAAAAATGTAGACGGGAACCCCGGCAAAGAGAGAAATGTCTTTAGGCTTAACACCACCGGTAACAGTCACTTTGAAACCCATCTCATGTAAACGGCGAATGGTGTCAAAATCACGTTCGCCCCAATTCAGCTTGCCTTGCGCTTCCAGGTCACGGCTGCGCTTGAAGATAACTTGCCGGATGCCCATGTCAGCCCAGCGCTGGGCCATTTCCCACGTCCAGCCGTCGCTCAATTCAATTTGCATATCTTTGCTGCGGGATAGTGCTTCGGCCAAAACCACCTCAAATGAACTGGGGGCAGCGCCACTGACCACACTCACCCAATCGGCCCCAGCATCAAAACACATCTTGGAAATGATGCTGCCTGCTTCGGCAATCCGCACATCGGCCAGCACAATTTTGTCGGGAAACAGGCTTTTAATGGCCCGAACGGCGTGCATGCCTTCTGCCAAACACAAAATCGTGCCTACTTCAATCACATCAATATGTGCCGCCGCTTTCTGCAATGGTCCCAATGCCGACGGCAAATCATACGTATCTAACGCTATTTGTAATAATGGTTTTTCCATCTCATTTCCCAATTAGAAATTGGTAATTAGCCATTGACAATTACTCTATCCTTTCACAGCTCCCGCTGTCATACCCTGGATAATTTGACGGGCCGAGACAAAGGTAAGAATCAATGGTGGCAGTAGGATAAGCGTCCCCATCGCCATGATAAGACCCCAACGCACACCGGCTTCATCCATAAACAAGGTTGTTTTGACCGGCAAGGTGTAAGTTAAGCGCCCGGTAAGGATGAGGGCCAGGATGAACTCATTCCAGGCAATGCGGAAGGTGAAAATAGCGGCCACAGCGTACCCGCCGCGCATAAGCGGCGAGATGATTTTGCGAAAAACCTGGAATGGCGTACAGCCATCAACAATGGCGGCTTCTTCCAGATCAACCGGTATTTGTTGGATGAATCCGACCAACAGCCAGACGGTGAAGGGTAAGTTTAATGCCGAGTAGAAGAGGATGAGACCTAAACGGCCGTCCATCAAGCCATCAGCAAAAATCTGGCACACCGCATCAGCCAGGTCCCCATTCGCCATACACAGAGCTGTCTGATTGACCCACTCGATAAACCGGGTATGCCAGGGCGACTGGAACCAGATATTTTCCCACTGACCCCACAGAGCAAAGATAGGCACCGTCAACACCGCCGGTGGTACCATGCGTACCAACAACGTCGTATTGGCCATCAATCCCCGACCCGGGAAACGCATCCGGGCAATAGCATACGCCGCCCAACTGGAAATAAATAAAGTCAAGAGCGTCGAAACGATACCGACATACACCGAGCTAATTAGATGACGGACAAAATGTTCATTTTCCAAAATCTGCTGGTAATTGGAAACAGTCGGCGCAAAAAACCAGACTGGCTCTTTGGACATGATGACAACCTGCTGTTTGAACGACGTAATCCCCATCATGTACATGGGAAACAGAATAATCAAGGCCATCACAATTAACAGCGCATAATGGCCAACAGTCTTCCATTTAATGCGCGTTTTCTTGCGGCTGGTTCCAGCCTGGTTTTGCACTTTACTCGTCGTTAATGCCGTCATTTTATCGCCCCTCCTGCCGTGTTGGATTATTATAAATTAATACTACAACACTCAACACAAAGGTGATCGCTATCAGCAGCATGGATATTGTTGAGGCGTATCCCAGGTTTTGCGCCGCAAATGCCGTTTTGTAAATCTTCACCGACAGCACCTCGGTCGCTTGAGCCGGGCCGCCAAACGTCATGATGAACAACACTTCCAATGCACGGAACACATCAATAACACGCATCAACAAGGTCACAATAATGAGCGGCAGCATCATCGGCAGCTTGACCAACCAGGTCATTTGCAGCCAATTGGCCCCATCGATGTATGCAGCCTGCATCACATCATCAGGCAGCGATTGCAATCCAGCTAAAATAATGATAAAGATAAAGGGGGTCCACTGCCAGATATCTACGCCAATAGCCGCCGGCAGGGCCAGATTGGTCTCAGCCAGGTAAGCATGGCGAATAAAACCCAATGATTGCAATGGTGGAATGATTTCACCGATTCGTTCAACAAAGTAAGGAAGGACACCGGTACGGCCGTCCAGCATATACCGCCATATCAACCCCACAATAATCGGCGACATCATCAAAGGAAGAATAAAAATAGTTCGAAAAAGCGATGCTCCGCGAATCGGCTTTTCCAGAGCCAACGCCAGCCCAATCCCCAAAATCATCTCAAACGTCGTCGTAAAAAAAGTATACCTAAGCGTCACCCAAACCGAATTTCGCACCGATTCATCAGCCAGCATGCGAGTATAATTATCAAGCCCAATTGATTTAGCCGATTCCCAAGGCGTCCCCATATCCCAATCAAAAAAACTCAAATAAAGCGCGTTACCGACCGGGATGATCAAGCCCACCACCAAAACCACAACAGCCGGAAGGATAAAAATGAAAGGTACCAGCAATTGTGGGTTTTTCAGACGTTTCATAACCATAATTTTGCTTCCCTCTCCTCAACACTATCAGAGTAGGCGCTGCTGAAAAAATTCAACAGCGCCTACTCCCTTACAATCAACTTCTACTTACTGTTATCGAATCTGCCAACCGTAATATCCGGCACGGGCCATAACATCTGTCGTCTGTTCTTTAGCAGTCGCCAAAGCCGTTTCTGCATCAATAGCATCATTCAGATAAGCGCCAATTTGCTCACCCATAATCTGGGCATTGATTTCACCCCATTCAGGAATCAACGGGCGCCAATTTTCGTTGGCACATGCCAACTGTTCCAAAATAACCGGGTACTCGGGGAAACGGGCCTGCATTTCCGGGTCCGCCATCGTGGACAAACGAATCGGATCGCCGCCAGCTTCCACAATTAGGCGATCAGCTTCCTTGCTGGTCATCCATTGAATGAAGAGGAAAGCCGCTTCCTTATTCGCCGAATTCTCAGCAATACCCATGGAAAAACCGCCTGTTTCTGCGCCACATATACCGTCCGGACCAACCGGATGCAAAGCATAACCGACCTTGCCATCCACCAATGATTGTTCCGGATCACGGCTCATTGCCGCAATCTTCAAGGCATCAACATAGATAGCCGAATCACCTTGCAAGAAAGCATTGGCTTCTTCACCAAAACCCCAGTTCAAAACACCGGTCGGTGAATTTTCTACAATACGCTTCAAAGCTTCCGTCGCGGCCAATGCCTGCGGAGTGTCAAGCGTTACTGTCCAGAAATCATCGAAGATGTCAGCGCCGTAGGGGCTGGCGTGCAGCAGCCAAGCATGGGTAGCGTTACCACCGGTTTGACCCCGACTGGTCATGCCATACATATCTGGCACGTTCTCGGTAATAAACTCGGCAACATCGAACATTTCATCATAAGTAGTAGGCACTTCCAGACCGTATTCTTCAAAGATGTCGGCCCGATAAGCCATAATGCTGGCTTCTGCTCCATAGGGCACACCGTACAATCCCTGACCAGCACCGGAAAGATAACCGCGGCGACCACCTGCTATGGAACCGGAATTGATGTAAGCAGGCACAATATCATCTGGGTCATAAGTGGGATCAACCAGGTTGGCCATAGTGAAGAATTGACTCAAATCGGCCAGGTAGCCCTTACTCACGTAATCGGTTTTGTTAAAAACAACCCAGGCCACCACATCATATTCACCCTGACCGGCCGGTTTACTCAGTTCCAAAACCTGCTTGTCCCGCATCGCCTGGTATTCTATGTAATCCAGTTCTACATTGATGCCGGTTTCTGCTTCAAACGCGGCCACAACTTCTTCCGCCTTGGTGAAATGGGATAAAGAAGGCCAGCTTACCACAATCGTTGTGCCGGCATATGGGGCGTATCGTTCCGCGGCGGTGGTGTAATAACCGGAACGCTCCATCAATTCTTCGGTTTGCGCCTTGGCATTGGCCAGCGCTGTCTCCGCATCAATTTCGTCATTGAGGTAAGCGCCAATTTGTTCACCCATGATTTGAGCGTTAAGTTCGCCCCATTCCGGGATTAACGGCCGCCAGTTTTCATTGGCACAGGCTAACTGCTCCAAAATGACAGGGTACTCGGGGAAGCGGGCTTGCAGTTCCGGATCGGCCATTGTGGACAAACGAACCGGATCACCACCAGCTTCAACCACCCTGCGGTCGCCTTCTTTGCTGGTCATATATTGCAAGAACAGGTAGGCGGCTTCTTTGTTGGCTGAGTTCTCGGCAATACCCATAGAGAAACCACCCGTTTCGGCACCACAGATACCTTCAGGGCCAACCGGATGCAGGGCATAACCAACTTTGCCATCAACCAGTGACTGTTCTGGGTCCCGGCTCATAGCAGCAATCTTCAGCGCATCAACGTAAATAGCAGAGTCGCCCTGTAAGAAAGCGTTGGCTTCTTCACCAAAACCCCAGTTCAAAACACCGGGAGGCGAGTTCTCCACAATCCGCTTTAAGGCCTGTGTTGCAGCTAACGCCTGGGGCGTATCCAGCGTCACGTTCCATTGATCATCGAAAATGTCAGCGCCATAGGGGCTGGCGTGCAGCAGCCAGGCATGGGTGGCGTTGCCGCCGGTCTGGCCCCGGCTGGTCATCCCGTACATGTCCGGTACGTTTTCGGTGATAAACTCGGCCACTTCAAACATTTCGTCGTAGGTAGTGGGTACTTCCAGCCCATATTCTTCAAAGATGTCGGCACGGTAAGCCATGATGCTGGCTTCGGCACCAAAGGGCACGCCGTACATAGCAGATGTGGGGCCAGAAAGGTAGCCGCGACGCCCGCCAGCTACCGAACCTGAGTTCACGTATGCCGGAACCAAATCTTCCCGGTCATAGGTAGGATCGGTCAGGGCAGCATTGGTAAACCATTTGCTTAAGTCTGTCAGGTAACCTTTGTTAACAAAATCGGTTTTATTGAAAACAACCCAGGCGACAATGTCATATTCGCCCTGGCCAGCCGGTTTGCTCAGTTCCAGGATTTGTTTATCGCGCATGGCCTGATATTCGATGTAATCCAGTTCGACGTTGATGCCGGTTGCGGCACTAAATTCTTCTACAACGCTTTGGGCTTTTTGAAAGTGTGAAAGGGAGGGCCAACTAACAACAATTGTTGTTTCATCGAGGCCATTGGCTTTGGCAACGGCCGCATACGTGGCCAGGGTTGCTGGTTCCACATAGGCTGCTTCTTCAGCGGCAGCGGTCGCAGCTTCGGCCTCAGCAGCAGCGGCAGAGGCCTCAGCCTCGGCGGCTTCCAGGGCAGCTTGAGCAGCCGCCAGTTCTTCAGCGCTGGCGTCTGCTGCGGCATCCAGGGCGGCCTGAGCTTCAGCCAGAGCAGCTTCGGCCTCGGCAGCTCTCGTTTCGGCTTCGGCGGCGGCGGCTTCAGCAGCTTCTAATTCGGCGGCTTTTGCTTCGGCTTCGGCGGCAGCAGCAGCGGCGGCTTCCGCTTCGGCAGCAGGATCGGATTCCTGGGCCGGGGATTCGGTTGGGGTGTCACCACCGCAG
The DNA here is from genome assembly GCA_020634245.1 of Ardenticatenaceae bacterium. GTDB lineage: Bacteria > Chloroflexota > Anaerolineae > Promineifilales > Promineifilaceae > JACKCC01. Next base: position 99,722 of record JACKCC010000010.1, read on the forward strand.
GCAACAAGTCCCACTACCAACAGCAGGATCAAAAATATACTCAGGTAACGGCCGTATACGTGTTTCATGTTTCCATCTTCTCCTATAAATATTTTCTAAATCAGATAGGTAAACCACAAAAGTCTATTGGTAAAAAAGTCTGCCGTTTCTTTGTAGTTTACTCAGGGAAAACGGGAGAACCACTGCCGTTTTATTCAAAACACTTTCCCGTTTTCGCCCAAAAGCCAGTCCGTGAAAAATAACTGAATTAATTTTGAGCCATACACGCCCTCCGACACAATAACCTCATGAATTACAACATTGCCTTAAACGGCAAATCAGGTTCCATCACAAAAGCATCATCAAAGCCGCGGGGATATTGGTAAACCGTCTTACATTTATCGTTGGGATAGACATATTTACCCCCAACCTGCCAGATAAATGGCGTAAATTGATATTGAAGCCGATCCTTTTTCATATTCCATAACATCAAAATCTCATTAGGATCCGCCTGGAAATTTGTCCAAATATCGTGGTGAACGGGAATAACCACTTCCGTATTGAGACATTCAGCCATGCGCAAGATATCAACCGAAGTCATTTTGTCGGTCATACCGCGCGGATTTTCACCAAATGAACCCAGAGCCACATGAATCTTGTGGTCATTGCCATGTTTAGCGTAATAATTGGAGTAATGGGAATCGCCACTGTGGTAGAGATTGCCACCCGGCGTTTTGAAAAGGTAATTAACTGCTTTTTTGTCCATATCCTGGGGCATTTTGTTCTTCAAAACGACACCAGGAGGCGCTGTAACCAGCTCGGTCCGATCAAACGAGTCCAAAACCACAATTTGTGTATCTCTAATGTCAACTGTGTCGCCTGGCTTAACAACGATACAGCGCTCTGCAGGTACACCCCAACTCACCCATAGGTCAACACAAGTTTGGGGGCCGATGAAGGGAACGGCCGTGTCACAATTCTGGAGAACAGCCGCAGCAACATTGGGGTCAATGTGATCACCATGATCGTGAGTGGCTAATATGGCATCAACTTGTTTAATGGCAAACGGGTCCAAAACACAAACCGAATTTCTTAGATTAGGCTGTAATTTTTTCACACCAATCATTCTTTGGTGTTGATGCTGCGGTGTCATCAGCGGATTTGCTTTGGTTCGTTTGCCGGTTTTAACCCATAAATCGATACAAATATTGGTATTCCCTTCCGTTTTTAACCAGATGCCGACGCAGCCCAGCCACCACATGGCAAAGGTTCCCGGCTCAACAACCTCCTGCTCAATTTCCTCATTGAGCCAGGTACCCCATTCTGGAAAATTCTGCAGTATCCAGGATTCTCTTGTAATTTCATTCACATTGGGCATCGTGTAGTTCTCCTTCCACCTTTGCGTTTGAACGGTTTCAATCGTCCATAAACCTCAGGCTGCTTGCACATATTTGCAACATTTGTGAATCTGTGCAAAAATAAGTTAACAAAGCATACAATGAAAGTCAATCAAAATTGCCAAACTTGAACAAACGTGCATAAAAATTTGACATAACAACTGAAAACGTATTGAAAAAATCAAATCCAAGATATTTTCCGAGAACTAAATTTTGTTGTTTGCACATTTGCCCGTTTATTTCAGGCAAAGGGACGAGAAATCATGCAGAGTCAAGAGGAAATGTTAGTCCACGTTGCCCGTATGTATTACGAACGGGGCCAAACCCAGGCAGAAATCGGCCGTCAATTCCATATTTCACGCTCAACCGTGTCACGATTACTGCAAGAAGCACGGGATCGTAATGTGGTTAGAATCAGCATCAACTATCCCTGGAAACGGGATTACGATTTGGAGCGGCAAATCTTCAAGCATTTCCAACTGCGTGAAGTGCGGGTTCTACAAAGCATGGACCGCCCCATGGCTGAGGTTTTCAAAGGAGTGGGAATGCTGGCAGCAGAGTATCTGGATAATTGCATTCGGGATGGGATGACATTGGGGGTTTCATACGGCCGTTCCATCGCCGCCACCATTCAACAACTCAACCCCTCGCGCCACGTAGATATGACAGTCGTTCAGATTTTGGGCGCACTGGGTTCCGGCAATCCACTCATCGAAGGCCCTGACCTGGTGCGCGAAATTGCCACATTATATGGGGCAACTTATCGGTATTTATTCACTCCAATGATTGTGGAAAGCGAACAAACAAGAAACTTACTGCTGCAAGAACCATACGTTCAGGAGACTTTGGAACTCGGCCGGAGTGCAGACGTAGTTATCCTGGGCATTGGCGCACATGCTGCGGAATCATCCGGATTGATCTGGACAGGTTATCTCAACCAAAAAGATATTGCTTTCCTCCGCAGCCGGGGGGCAGTTGGTCATATGTGTGCCCAACATTTTGATGACCAGGGACGCGAACTGGATGTAACCTTTAACCGCCGGGTCATCAGTATTGGCCTGGATGCGTTACGAAAAATTGAAACAGTTATCGCTATTGCCGGCACGCAAGAAAAAGCGCCGGCCATATTGGGCGCACTGCGAGGCAACTATATTGACGTGTTGATTACAGACGATAAGGCAGCACGATATATGCTGGCGGCGTAACGATTAAAGTCAAATTAAGCCCAGTTCTTTAGCTTTCAGCGCCGCCTGCGTGCGGTCGCGGACACCCAGTTTGCCCAAAATATTGGTCAAATGGTTCTTGACTGTGCCTTCCGTAATGAATAGTTCGGCAGCAATTTCTTTGTTGCTGGCTCCGGCAGCCACCTGCTGCAAAACTTCCAATTCCCGTTCGGAAAGTGGTTCGACCAGCGGCTGGCTGCTGATGGCTGGCTGCTGGCTGCCGGTGACGCGAGTGAACTCGCTGATCACTTTGGCGGCGACGGAGGGCTGGAGAAAAGATTGGCCGCTGGCGGCGGCGCGGATGGCTTCGACCAGCTTGGTGGAGGAAACATCCTTGAGTAGATAGCCCACCGCTCCGGCGCGCAGGCCATCAAAGATGTGCTCGTCGTCGTCGAAGGTGGTGAGGACGATAACCCGGCTGTCGGGCTGGATTTGGGACAGACGGCGGGTGGCGGCCACGCCATCGAGGACGGGCATACGCAAATCCATCAACACAACGTCGGGATTGGTTTGGGCGGCAGTCCGGAGGGCCACTTCCCCATTTTCGGCTTCGCCCACGACTTCGATGTCGCTGTGGATGGAGAGCAGAGTACTTAATCCCTCGCGAAAAAGCGCTTGATCATCTACAAGTAATACGCGAATAGTCATGTTCAAAATCCCAGGGTGAGTTGTGTTGCTGCCTGGGGTTGGTACGGCCGTAACCGATTCGCCATCCCAACCTGCTGACACAACTCGTCAAATAACATCTTCAACCGTTCATAGTTATTGGCCGGGGCAAAATATTGCCCGCCAAACTGCCGCTCGTACTGCTGGCGCAGGCCGGGGAAATGGCGATCCAGCTTGTCATAATAGTACGACCGCTGCCGGTCACGCAAGGTAACGCCAAAGCCGGGCAGGATGTAGGCTGCGCCATGTTCATGGGCCAGAGTGACGATCTGGCGGATGTTCTCCTCATTATCCTCGATAAAGGGCAGGATGGGCATCATCGTCACGCCGGTGAGAATGCCGTTGTCGGCCAGGATTTTCATGGCGCGGAGCCGGGCTGAGGGCGGCGGTGCGCCCGGTTCCAGCTTTTTGGCCAGTTGGTCGTCGGCGGTGGTGATGGTGAAGGAAACGGCCGTATACACCTCATTGATCCGACGCAGCAAATCCAAATCACGCAGCACCAAATCGCTCTTGGTGATAACGTGTACCGGAAAACGATAGCGGGCGATCAGTTCCAACGCCTGCTGCGTCAGCTTCAGTTTAGCCTCCACCGGCATGTACGGATCGTTCATTGAACCGGTTCCAATCGTGCCTTTAACCCGTTTCCGCGCCAGCTCGTTTTCCAGCAGCTCGATGGCGTTTTCCTTATACAATATGTCGCTGAAATTTTCGATCTGGTAACATTCGCTGCGCGAGTCGCAGTAGATGCACTGATGCTGGCAGCCGCGGTACAAATTCATGCTGTATTTTAGCCCGAACCAGGTATCGGGCTGCTTAACGTGGGAGAGCATGACTTTGGCCTGGATCGGTTTGATCATAATTTATCCGGGCACGGCCGTTTCCAAACGCAGCCCCTTACCCGCCGCCGACTCAATTGTCAGGCGGCCACCCAATAACTGCACCCGCTCCCGCATGCCAATGAGACCAAAACCATCACCGGCGGCAGCCGGTTTACCAACGCCGTTATCCTTAACAGACAGTCGAACCGTTTGCGGCAGGCTGTAATCCAGGGCCACATCGACACGGGAAGCGTGGGCATGCTTGCGCACGTTGGTCAGTGCCTCCTGGGCAACACGGTAAAGCGTCAGTTTGGTCTGGGGATCCAACGAGCGCCGTGTGCCGATCAGTTCAAATTCGGCCACCATGCCCGAACTGCGCGTTTCCTGTACCAGAGCCATGATGGCGTCGCAAAGGGTACGATTGTCGGTAGGTGATTCGCGCAGGGCGGCAACGGATTGGCGTACGGCCGTTAACCCTTCCTTCGTCAACGTTTGCGCTTTCTCCAACGCGGCTTGTGCCCGTTCCGGGTCTTGGGTCATCACCACCCGCGCCGCTTCAATCTGTACATTCGCCACCGTCAAATAATGGCCCAAATTGTCATGAATTTCCCGCGCTAACCGGTTTCGTTCTTGAATGGTGGCCATTTCTTCAGCCTGGACGGCATAACTGGCTAATTGATGATTGGCTTTTTCCAATTGAACCATCAAGTCTTCGGCTTCTTCGCGAGCGCGCTGTTCGCCTAATCGGGCATCGGTGAAAGCGACGACAAATAAAATAGCCGGGATAAACACTAACGTCAACCCGGTTATCTGGCTGGTGTCGCCCGTGGCCAGCCAGACAGGCAGCACTAAACCCACCATAGCCGAGAAATAAACGGGCCAACGCCAGATAGGCCGCAGCCGTTCCACGGCAATGGAGACGATGGGCAGTGATAAAAGCCAGGTTCCGTTAGCCCCCAGGATGATTTGGACGATTAAAACGAGAGTGATAGGGATAATGAAGAGTACGGCCGTTTCCCATACCGAATCAAATCGATCAAACAAAACATCACTGTACCAGCCCCACAAAACATAAAGCACGCCAATGAGCAAAGAGACAATAATGCCCCAAAGCGGCGGATCCCAACCGCTCTCCAGAAGAATACCGCCCAGAGCAATCCCGTAACCAATGATTACGACAGCAAAAAAAGCTGTATACGTGCTCTTTTTTTGTTTTGCCTTCCTAGATTTGTCTGGCAGCATTGTCGTCCTCGCTCAGTCAACTTCTTCTTCAATGACTAACCCGGCTTCCGTAATTTGCAGGTGAATTAGACCCTTAACTTCTTTCGGGTCGGCCGGTTCACCTTTGCGCAAAATCGTCAGCAGCCCGGCTACTGCCAACTGCTTGCTCATCAGGCGGATACGCTTGAGCAGCGTCTGCCAATGGTTGGGCAGAATCACGCGGGCCACAGCCTCCGGCCGGACGACACCATCCGGACCGGCCTCGCGGCACATATGCAAAATTGTTTCGCGCACCTCTTCGTCACTAACGCGGCGCGGCTTCTTGGGAATTTCTCTTGTCATTTATTTTCTCCACGTGACAGTCACTTTAGAAGTGACTGTCACGTTTGGGGTTATTGCCTTATTTTATCATATCCTTTGTCACACTCCCGCACTGAGCATAAAATACACACCATGAAAACAGAAAAAGATGATGATTCAACCTTTCGCACCGGGGCCGCCTTTGTGGCGGTCGGTTTTATTTTGATTGCTGCTATCTGGTATCTCTTTTTACGCCCCCAACAGGAACAATTTCAGCCGCCGCCCGTCGTTCCCATCGACACGGCCGTTACCAACACTACCATTTACGAATTAACATCTGGCGAATCACACGTCCAGTTTTCCATTGATGAGCTGCTGCGCGGCCAGCCCAAAACAGTCGTGGGCATTACCCAGTTGGTTTCGGGGCAAATTGCCCTGAATCCGGCCGATTTGAGCACGGCACAGGTCGGCGTTATCCAGGCCAATACGCTCTCATTTTATACTGATGACGCTTTCCGGGATGAGGCGCTGCATTCGTTCATCATCGACAGCCCCGCTTACCCGCTGGTGATATTTGCGCCGACCCAGATTGAAGGCTTGCCGGCGCAGATTGCCGTGGGCGAAACGGCCGTTTTCACCCTCACCGGCAACCTGACCCTCCGCGACATCACCCAACCGGTGACGTTTGACTGCACGGCCGTGCTCACCTCCCCCACCCGCCTGGAAGGCCGCGCTACCGCCACCATCAGCCGCACCGCTTTTAATCTGCGCATCCCGGAGGTGGCCCAGGTAGCCAATGTGGCTGATGAATTTTTGATTGAGATTGCGTTTGTGGCCACGGCTGTGGAATAGGAACAATGGAGACTCAGTAGATCGAAATGAGTAGACAAAATTAACAAAAAGTGCCACGATGAATCCTTCAATCTCTCACAATGGAGGACTCAAAGTGGCTAAACAGAATAGTAACAACAAGCAACTGACGGCACAAGATGTTTATCAATTGGTTAGTGCCACGTTGCAAGAACATTTCCAATTGGATATGAAAAACCGGGATTACACCGCCCAAGACATCTGGGACGTATTGGTGGCTGCTTCTGTCGAGCGTATCAGCATTGAAATGGCCAGCCAACTTCTGGAAGAAGCGCCTAGCGGGACAACAGTACGCACACAAGTCAAAGCGATGCTGAAAAATATGGGAGAGTTGCCAGATGTAGAAAAGCAACTCAACAAACTGCTGACCGCCAAGTTGCCACGCAAGTTGCTCAAAAGCAAACTGCCTGCAGCAATTGACCTGACCGAAATTCCCTATCACGGACAGCATGCAGAAGACGACCCCTATGTCCGTCGGGGACGCGCCAAAAGCGGCACCACCCACTTCTACGTATTCGCCACCTTGTATGTGGTCAAGAAGAACAAGCGATATACCCTGGCTATCGTCTTGATGTGCCAGGGAGAAAAAGCGCAAGATGTGGTCGAACGCCTGTTGGCACACGGACGAGAGTTGGGATTGCGTATCAAACGATTGTATTTGGACAGGGGGTTTGACAATAATGGAATGGTCGCCTATTTGAAAAAACAATCGTTTCCCACAATTCTTCCTCTGGTCGTTCGCGGCAAACAAGGCGGTTCGCGGGCTTTGTTGGTGGGACGGAAGAGTTACACGACTACTTATGAACGCCGGAGTACTATTTATGACCAAGAAACGCTGCCGCTGTATATCGTTTGCAAATACAGCCAGGGCAAATACAAACGCAAGGGTGTTTTTCATTTCGCCTACATCGTGATCGGGGCGCTCAAACGACAACCAGCCCAAATCGCTGAAGAATATCGTCGCCGTTTTGGCATCGAAACCAGCTACCGACTGATGAATACAGTGCGAGCGCGCACAACTTGCAAGATAGCAACCTTCCGTTTCTTCCTGGTGGCGTTGGCATTTCTTTGGCTTAACCTGTGGCAATATGTTAAATGGGCTTATTTGTTTGCGCCTAAGCCCGGTCCACGCACGGTTTTGCATCACTTACTCCCATTAGCTCGTTGGCGTCTTTGGCTGTGGGAAATGATTAAGCAGCGGTTGGGGTTTTCTTTGGTTATTCATATCCCTTTGGAGGTTTGATTTCGATCTACTGAGACTGGAGATTAGAGACTACGTTAGCCTCTAATTTCAAGTCTCTAATCTTCAGTCTCGCTTCGCCATTTGCAGCCACTTGGGATAGCTGTAGGATTGTTCGGAAGGCAGGGATGGCGCGCCGGGCTGAGTCAAAAAGGTTTTTGCCACCAGCAGCAATCGTTCGCGCCGCTGCACGGCCGTTCCGCCAAATGCTTCTAATCCCAAACTCCACCACGGCTCTGGCGAATCGACAAGATGGATTTCCGTCAGTTCACAGGCACAGCCCTGTTCCAGAACGGTGGCGGGCAGTGTGGGAATGATACGGCCGTTCTCCCCCACGTCAAACAAACACCAGCGCCGCGCCTTCCACACACCCACCCACTGTTCAGTCACATTTCCCGTATCCGCCAGCCCAAAACTCCACTTGCGCCACGATTCCATCTGCCCGACGGCCTGCTCGCCCAATTGAACCGGCACGCCCGCCCCTTCGCGCTGTTTGACCTCCATCCGGCCTTCACGCAGCTTGACGCCCAGTGAATCATCACCATCCAACTGCAAATAAAAATCGGTGCGCGGCGGTTGGGAGAGAGCGGCGCAAACCTGCGCGCCGAACCAGGCCGCGACCAGCGGCGGCACGGCTCCAGCAAAAAACCAGCGCATTTCTTGGGTGGAGAACATCATTGGCTGTTAACGGTTTGGGTGAACTGTTTTTCTGTGGGTAACGGCCGCAGGGGTGAGTTGGGTTGGGTGGAATTGTGTTTGATGTGGATTAACGGCCGTTCCTTTTCCCGCCAGTCAGATACACACTTTGTCAATCTGCTGCCTCAACTTACCAACCTGTCGCTGGCAACTTCTAATAATCGTTTTTGCTGAAACAACTCGCCAAACGCGGCCCCGCCCAAAATCAAAACAGCGCCGATAAGCTGCAAGAAACCGAGCGACTCTCCTAAAAGCACCGCCGAAAAGAATAAGGCAGCAAGTGGTTCCAGATAACCCAGAATAGCAACCATTTGTACTGGCAACTCACCGATGGAAGAAAAGTAAAAATAGCAGCCAATTCCAGTATTAACGATACCCAACAACAAGATGGGCATTAGATTCGTTGGCTCAATATGGATAGAAAAACCCTGGCGAAAGACGAGGAAAACCGCAACGGTGATAAAACTTGCCACAAGCTGCCACATTGGATTTTCGAGACCAGTTATGCTGACTGCCTTTTTATTGAAAATCACCATAAATGCGTACATCACCGCCGCTAATATGCCAAACTCCAAACCCCAGGATAGCTGCCCATGCAACAAGGCTTGCTGATTGACGAAGAACATGCCCAACAGCACAGCAAAGAATCCGATAAATTTAACGGCCGTAATCTTCTCCTTGAAGATAATCTGAGAAAGCATCATGACAATTACCGGCCCGCAATAATAAGCAAGCGTCGCAACACTAACACCAATTTGCCTGTAAGCTTCAAACAGGAACATCCAACTGGCTCCCATCGAAACACCAGAAATCAATAGATAAAGGAAATGCGAATTATTCCGCCAGAACCGCATTTCCTGCTTGGAAAAAATAAAGATAAACGCAAGAAACAAAGCCCCGATCAATGTGCGCGTAAATACAATTTCGTAACTATTTAGCGTAATATGGCTGGTGACAATGCCATTTGAACCGAACAAAAGCAAGGCAATTATATACTTTAATGCAGCTTTATTTTTCATTCATGTACCTTGTATAAACGAGTGCACGAACAAGTTTTCATCGAATTCACCGGCAGACCAGGGTGGCCTGCTATCGGTCAAAATATGACGTCTGTAGAAACCGCATCCCGGCCAGGATTTGACTTATCCGCTGCCCGGTCAACGTACCAACATATTCACCTAAGCGCGTTTTATCAACGGTAGACACCTTTGAAACCACCACGACACTTTGCTGTGGTAAATTGGCCTCCCTGAATTCAAGCAAGACGTTACCCAGCGCTTTAGCTTGCTTCAAATTCGACGTTAACGCACAAACCACCACCGTATCCAGACGGCTGTGGTTAAACACGTCGTCCTGAACGACCACATAGGGATGGGGATAGTAACCCAGTTCAGAGCTGCCCGGTTCTTCTGCCCGAATCCAGTAGATGTCACCTTGATTGATCACCATTCGATCATCACCAGTTAGGATCAACTTTTTTGCGGCAGGAAACGAACAGCTGGCAGACCCAGGAAGACCAGGAGCGCACTCCACAAAAAGGCATTGGTCAGGCCGTAACGGTCGGCCAGCAAGCCCACAACCCAAATCGCCAGCGCCCGGATAAGGAAGTTCATCGCCAGGTAGAGGCCGTTGGCCAGCGCCCGGTTATCAGGAAACTCATCCTGCACCAGCGCCAGAAAAACCGGCTGCGGCGTGATCGCCGTCAGCCCCAGGGCGATGAGCAGGGGCAGCGCCAGCCAGGACGGACCGTACAAAAAGGCGATCAGGAACAGCGGCGCCGAACCCAGCAGGTAAAACAACACTCGCGAACGGCCCAACCGGTCGCTAATCGTGCCCGTCGCCAGCGCACCCACCACACCGGCCCCTTCCAAAATGGTCAGCGAAGCAGCGGCCAGCCACAAGCTGGAATGAAGGACGTCGCTCATGAAGATGGGCAAATAAGTGGTCAGCGCCACCTGCATGAAAACACGGGCCAGCATCAGCCAGGTAAGGACGGGGAACACTTTTTTGGCGTGAGGCAAGATGCTTTGCCAGGACGGCCGTTCCCCCACCGCCACCGGCCGTGCCGATACATTCCGCAGTCGAACATACAAAATCCCCGACACCAGCCAGCCGACCAGCGCCAGCCGCCAGATACCGCCCAATCCAAACCAGTTCACCCCGGCCACAGCCACAATCGGGCCAACGGTGCGCCCCAATTCCCCGGCGGCCATGAAGATACTCATTCCCTTGCCTACCCGGTCACCGGAAACGCGGGCCACCATCGCCGGGGCCGGAGCGTGGAAGGCGGCGATACTGATACCGGAAGCGAACAGCAGCAGCGCCAGCCCAATGTAGCTGCTGGTTAGCCCGATGACGCTCATCAGTGTGCCGGTAATGGCCGGGGCCAGAATGATGAAGTAGCGCAGGCTGATTTTGTCGGCCAGATGGCCAATGAACGGGTTAAGCAGGCTGGCAATCTGGGCAAAAACGGCCAACCCGCCGGTGAGAGCGTAGTTGGTGGCCAACCGTTCTTGCAGCACTGGCAGCAGCGGTGATAGAAAGGCGCTGTACGTATCGTGGACGAAATGGCCGCCGGCGATGGTCATGACCTGGTCGGTTTGGAATGTGGTTTCGGTTGGTTGAGATGTGGTTGGGGAAACGGCCGTTTCCACCGGAACAGTTTGGTCAGTCATACAATTTACCTCGTAGGATGATTTCAAGCCGATTATGCGCCGGAATGGGATTTAGAGCTAATTGTTTGTGCTAAACTATCAGCTATGGAAGAAAACAATCCCGTTGTCCTGCTCAGCGGTGACACCTGGCACATTGTTGAGCACAGCCGCAAGGCCAAAACAGCCTTGTGCGGCAAAGCCATCACCGACCGGCGCGCCCACGCCCGCTACAAACAAGTCGGCGCAGCCAACATCTGCCCTAAATGTGTGAAGCTGTTTGAGGGGAAATGAAAAAACCGCAGAGAAGTGCCAGTCACGGGGCGAGACGTTCCGGATAACCCTGATCTAAACGCCCCGTGACTGGCACTTATGACTACCTGACTACCCGACTAACGACAACGCCGCCTCAGCAACGGCCGTTGCCGTTAACCCAAACTGCTCATACAAAACCTCATACGGAGCCGACGCGCCAAAATGATCAATGCCAATGGCGGTACCGGCACTGCCCACGTAACGCTCCCAGCCCAGCGTCACCCCCGCCTCGATGGAGACGCGTGCCGTTACCGCGGCCGGTAAAACAGCTTCCTTGTACTCGTCAGGCTGCGCCGAAAACAGTTCCCAGCAGGGCATGGAAACCACACGGGCGGCCACACCTTTTTCGGCCAGTAATTTCTGCGCATCCAGCGCAATTTGCACCTCGGAGCCGGTGCCGATGAGGATGACCTGGAAATCGTCGGCGTCGCTGAGGACGTAAGCCCCCTTTAGCAAGCCGTCAGCCGAAGGGTACTGGCGGCGATCCAGGGTGGGCAAATTCTGCCGGGTCAGGATGAGGGCCGTCGGCGCATGTTTCGATTCCAGCGCGGCCCGCCAGGCAACGGCCGTTTCCCCGGCCTCGGCCGGTCGAATCACATGCAAATTGGGGATGGTCCGCAGCGACATGACATGCTCAATTGGCTGGTGGGTCGGGCCATCTTCGCCCAGGCCGATGCTGTCGTGAGTAAAGACGTAAATCACACCCACACCCATCAATGCCGCCAGCCGCACCGAACCGCGCATGTAATCGGAGAAAACCAAAAAGCCGCCGCCATACGGCCGTATCCCGCCGTGCAGCGCTATCCCGTTCATGATGCCCCCCATGCCATGCTCACGCACCCCAAAATGAATGTAACGGCCGCTAAAATCATTCTTCGTCAGAGCCGCTTCGCCCTTCAAATCCGTCTTGTTCGAACCGGTCAGGTCGGCCGAACCGCCCAAAAGCTGCGGCACGTGCAGTGCAATTGTATTCAACACCTGCCCCGATGAAGCCCGTGTCGCCACGCCCTTGCCCACCTCGAACTTAGGATAAACGGCCGTCCAATCTGGCGGCAGTTCATCATTCAACATTTGCCGGAACAACACCGCTTCAGCAGGATATTCCTCGGCATATTGGGCCAGAGCCGCTTCCCAATCCTTTTGCCGTCCGACGCCAGCCAATCCGGCAGACCCCATGAATTCACGAACCCCATCGGGCACGTAAAACGTCTCGTCTACCGGCAAACCTAATTTTTCTTTGGCCAATTTGACCTCAGCTTCACCCAGTGGTTCGCCATGCGCTTTGGATGTGCCCGCCCGGTTAGGGCTGCCAAAGCCAATCGTCGTTTTGCAGGCAATGAGGGACGGCCGTGCCACATCCGCCTGAGCCTTACGAATGGCATTCGCCACCTGTTTGGGATCATGACCGTTGATCTCCATCGTCTGCCAGCCATACGCCTCAAAGCGCTTAATCACATCTTCCGTGAAAGCCAGATCGGTGCTGCCATCAATGGAAATGCCGTTGTCATCGTACAAAACGATCAGTTTGCCCAAACCCAAATGGCCGGCCAGCGAGCATGCCTCATGCGAAATCCCTTCCATCAGGTCGCCATCCCCGGCAATGACATAGGTGTAGTGATCAACGATGTCAAAATCATCCTTGTTGAATCGTTCGGCCAGCCAGCGTTCCGCCAAAGCAAAGCCAACCGCATTGGTGATCCCCTGCCCCAGCGGGCCGGTGGTCGTCTCTACGCCGGGCGTCAGGTGGCTTTCGGGATGGCCGGGCGTCATGCTGTTCCACTGGCGGAACTGTTTCAAATCATCCATCGTCAGCGGAAAACCGGTCAAATGCAGCAGGCTGTACAGCAGCATGGAGCCGTGCCCGGCCGACAGGATGAAGCGATCCCGGTCAAACCATTTCGGGTCTTGCGGATTGTATTTGAGGAATTGTGTCCAGAGGACAACGGCCGTATCCGCCATTCCCATTGGCATACCGGGGTGACCGCTGTTCGCTTTTTGCACGCCATCCATCGCCAGGCCGCGAATCGTATTCGCGGCCAACTGCTGCATGGCCAGATAATCATTATTCATTGAATTCTCCTTCGTAATGGGAGCGCGAGCAGCTTGCTCGCCCTATGCGGTCTGGCAGACCACGCTCCAATTTGATTGATGATGGTACGCCGCAGCGCATGATGTCACCTTCATAAAAAAGCGACGATCAAGAGATTTGGAGACCAGTCCACCATCCCTTAATCCCCGCAAAAAAAATCTTACTTAGGGGCCATGCGAATCGCGCCATCCAGCCGGATGACTTCACCATTCAACATGGGATTTTCGATAATATGCTGCGCCAGTGCGGCATACTCCGCCGGATCACCCAGCCGCGAGGGAAATGGGACTTGTTCGCCCAGCGAAAGGCGGGCTTTTTCTGGCAGCCCGGCCAGCATTGGCGTGTCAAAAATGCCCGGAGCAATGGTCATCACGCGGATGCCGTAACGGGCCAATTCACGGGCCAGCGGCAGGGTCATGCCCACAATGCCCCCTTTGGAGGCAGAATAAGCGGCCTGACCAATCTGGCCGTCAAACGCGGCTACGGAGGCGGTGTTGATGATGACACCCCGCTCGCCACTGGCATCCGGTTCGTTTTGGGCCATTGCTTCCGCCGCCAGCCTGATGACGTTGAAAGTGCCCACCAAATTAACCTGGATGACTTTGTTGAAGGCGTCCAGGCTGTGGGTGCCCCGGCTGCTCAACAGTTTGGCGGCGATAGCTACACCGGCGCAGTTGATGACGCCGTGCAGGGTGTTGAAAGTGGTGATGGCAGTGATAACGGCCGTGCCCACACTCCCTTCATCCGTCACATCCGCAGCCACAAACCGGGCATTCTTCCCCAACTCAGCCGCCAATGATTCTCCGGCGGCCACATTCACATCGGCGATTACGACTTGCGCGCCAGCGCCCACCAACCGCCGGACACAAGCCGCGCCCAACCCTGAACCGCCTCCGGTCACTAAAATTGTGTGATCCTGAATCTGCATCTACTCCTCCTGGAAAACTGCGAAGATTAGGAGATTGTCAAGATCGAGTCGACCCTCGTCATCTCCTAATCTCCGCTTGTGCCAGTTTGGATGAAGAGCCTTTTCCATCCTGTCAAGATTGTATCAAGAGGGTACAAATCCAAGCAACAGTAAATCAAAAACTGCTTGCCTTCAACAGGTTCAGGCAACAGGCTTCGATATGCCTGGATGTCGGCTTCAACAAGCCCAGCCACCGATCAATACAATCAAACAAAACATAAATGACATCCTGGCGATAAATTCTTGTGACCGATTAGCCAGGAATGTGTCTACCTTTACAGATTGTAGGCAAAACGTATGGAATTATTTAAGGAAATACTTTAGACTATGGGAGATGGAATAATCGGATTCCACTCGCGCCCTTTTATTGGTTGGTCATAATTGTGAAAACAGCAAAGACAAAAGATGGTAAATTAATCACAGCATCGGAAACGGCACCAGAGGAAGCAATTTGTCCGTATTGTGGCGGGGCAGTTACTTTACGCAGCCGCAGCACGATGAATGGCGGCAAAAAATCCTATTACTGGCGTCATCTCAACAATCAAAATCGAAATTGCAGCGGCCGTTACCGCGTTGTGTAAGGAATACAATTTATGTGCGGACGTTTCGCGTTAATTGTTTCGGGGGAAGCAGTCGCCGAGCAATTTGAGCTGGCAGATACGCCATTTCTGGCTCCGCGCTACAACATTGCCCCCACGCAGCCGGTAGCGGCCGTCCGTTTGGGTCCGCATTCGGGCCAGCGGGAATTGACTCACTTCCACTGGGGATTGATCCCTTCCTGGGCCAAAGATCCTTCGATGAGTGCCCGGATGATCAATGCCCGCGCCGAAACGGTGACCGACAAACCCGCATTTCGGGCGGCATTCAAGCGGCGGCGCTGTTTGATTCCGGCCAGCGGCTTTTATGAATGGCAGCAAATTGGCGGCGGCAAGCAGCCAATGTTCATTCAAGCGCAAGACGGGGGCCTGCTGGCCCTGGCCGGGTTGTGGGAAACCTGGCACACGCCCGACGGCGGCGAAATCGATTCGTGCACCATCCTGACCACGGCACCGAACGAGTTGATGGCTTCTATCCACAATCGGATGCCCGTTATTATTGAACCGGCCGATTACGATTTGTGGCTTTATCCCGGTGACCGGCCAGAAGATGGGCTGCATTTGTTACGGCCGTATCCTGCCCGGAAAATGGCCGCCTACCCCGTCAACACCCACGTCAACAGCCCGCGTAACGACGATGCCCGGTGCATCCAACCTTTGGCATCATAGAATCTTCGAGGCAGCCTACATGAAAATCGGCATTGTTTTTCCCCAAATCGAGTTTGGCCATGATCCGGCTGCCGTTGTCGACTATGCGCAAACGATTGAGGCGCTGGGGTTTACTCACATCCTGGCTTACGATCACGTCCTGGGTGCCAATCCCGACCGGCCCGGCGGCTGGCAGGGACCGTACACCTACAAAAATCCGTTCCTTGATCCCTTTGTTTTGTTCAGCTTCATGGCCGCGGTCACGCAAACCATCGAGTTTGTGACCGGCATTTTGATTTTGCCACAGCGGGAAACGGCCGTTGTCGCCAAACAAGCAGCTACATTGGACGTGTTGAGCAACGGCCGTCTCCGTCTCGGCGTCGGCATTGGCTGGAACAAAGTCGAGTACATCGCCCTCAACCAGGATTTTCACACCCGGGGCCAGCGCATCGAAGAGCAGATTGATGTCCTGCGCCAATTGTGGACGCATGACTTGATCACGTATGACGGTCACTGGCACACCATTCCCGATGCCGGTATCAACCCCCGGCCCGCCCGCCCCATTCCCATC
Organism: Ardenticatenaceae bacterium; assembly: GCA_020634245.1. GTDB lineage: Bacteria > Chloroflexota > Anaerolineae > Promineifilales > Promineifilaceae > JACKCC01. The sequence continues at coordinate 115,969 of JACKCC010000010.1, forward strand.
TGGTTTGGTGGTCATGCCGATGCTGTCTTACGCCGTGTAGCCCAAATGGGCGATGGCTGGCTGCCTAACTACCGCACTCCGGACCAGGCCCAGTCGGCACTGATAAAGTTGGATGCGTATTTGGGGGAAAACGGCCGTTCCCGCAGCAACATCGGCATCGAACCCCGGCTCAGTTATGGCAGCGGCAACCCCGATGAGTGGCGGCAAATCATCGCCGACTGGCAGGCTGCTGGCGCAAACCACATCTCCCTCAATACCATATACCTGGGCTTCGAGACCCCGGCGCAGCACATCAACGCCATCCGCAAATTCGCCGAAGCTGTGCTTGAGTGACAAGAAGTGCCAGGCACTGAGCGTTTCCGCCCAGTTTGAACAAGGTCTTGTGCCCAGTGCCTGACACTACACACAAAAAATCCAAAATCCCCCTTCACAAATCAGCCCGAACAGGCTATGCTATAAAATATCAGTTTCAGCCGAAAAAAGGAGATGAAACACATGACACTCTATGCACAAGATAAACCTTCTTCCAACGATATTCTCAACGAAGTATCCGATATTGAACGCATGAAAGCCCTGATCCAAACTATCAGCGCCTACATCGAACATTATCATGGCGGCGCGGTTGAGATGGTCGCTTATGAAGATAACAGGCTCAAAGTTAAGATGACCGGCGCTTGCCAGGGCTGTGCGCTGGCCCCGGCCACGCTGCACGGCTGGGTCGAAGGCACAGTCAAACAATTCTTCCCCTATCTGGAGAGCGTCGAGGCCGTTTAGATACAAAATCCTGTCATATCAACAAATGTAGCGCGGAGGTTTTCTCCGCGCTGTTGTCACCGTTAAAATTTCTCCCCGCGGTCGAAATGACAGCCTGCCAACAGCCAGGATTCTAAATTCCCGTTTTTTTGATTACAATATCATTACTATGCGTGAACGATTGGGTTTGCATTTGTACAGTTTGACGGTGCAGATGATATTGAGCTACATCGGCCTGGTGCTGTTAACGGCCGTAGCCCTGGGCATCCCGGCTATCTGGCTCATCCGCAACCAGATCGAAGAGCAGGCCTGGGCACGCCTGGACCAGGGCAGCCGGGCGACAGCTGCCTTGTTCGCCGGTTGGCGAGGTAAGGTAGACGATTTGGCCGCGCTCACCAGCCAGCGCCCTACCCTGCAAACCCTGCTGGCTGCCGAAGACCAATCTGCTTTGCTCGATTATTTGCAAATTCTTCGGGCAGACACTGAACTCGACTTGTTACTCGTCTGTCATGAAGATCAATTAATTGCTCAGGAAGGAACGGCCGTTCCTTCCAATATCTGCCAAACTTATCTGACCGCCGGTTACTACAATCTCGCCCAGCAAAATGACAAGTCCGCTATCTGGTTGTTATCTGGCCACAACATAATCCATGAAAGTGAACTGCTGGGACAAGTCATCGCTGGCGTAGCCCTGGACCAAACATTTTTACAAAACATGCAAGCCCAAACCGGACTGGAACACAGCTTATTTCCCAACGGACACTCTGTCGTAGGCGATTTATCCGCCGGAAGGATTGATTCAGCTAAATTTGTACAAAACGGCCGTTCTTACTACGCTGCCCCCATCCCTCTGACCCCGGCCGGAGCGGCACCGCCATTCAATCTGGCCGACCGCGCCGCCCTGGACGTGACCGACATCGTCGCCACCGAACGGAGCCTCATGGGCATCCTCATCGGCGGCATCGGGCTGATTACCCTGGTCGGGTCGGCGCTGGGGTTGGTGCTGGCCCGGCGCATCGGCCGCCCGCTGGCTCAACTAGCCGACGCCGCTGACGTCATCAGTCAGGGTGAACTGGCCCAACCCATCACTGTGCGCAGCGGCATCCGGCAGGTTTCACAGGTCGCTCAGGCACTGGAACAAGCCCGCAGCGAACTCCAGCAAACCATTCACGAACTGCGCCAGGCCAAAGCCTGGACTGATCATCTATTAGATTCGATTGTGGAAGGGATTGTAACGCTGGATGACAACGGCCGTATCACCTTCTTCAGTCCGGGCGCAGAACGTATCACCGGCTGGAAACAAAGCGAGGCCATTGGCCGCAGCCTGGACGACATCTGCCTCATTGCCAACAGCGACGAACCCTTCAGCCGCCGCCTGCCCGCCCCCGGCAAACGGCAAAAAGTAACCGTGCAGCTAACCAGACGGCAGGCTACCCTGGCCATCACCGGCGCGCACCTCACCCTACCCACCGCCGGGCACAGCGGCCCGGCCCTGGTCTTGCGCGATGTCACTGAAGGCGAAGTGATGCACCGGCTGCTGGGCGAATTTTTGGCCAACATCACCCACGAATTTCGCACCCCGCTCACTGCCCTGGCTGTTTCGGCCGAACTGCTGCTAGAACAAGCGCCCGAACTGCACCCCGACGAATTGCACGAACTGTTGACCTCACTGCACCTGGGCATTTTGGGGTTACAAACCTTGATCGATAACCTGCTGGAAAGCGCCCGCCTGGAAGCAGGCCGCTTCGACATTCGGCCGCAGCCTTCGGATTTGGGCGAAATGATTGCCGAGGCCACGCGCATCATGCAGCCACTGCAAGGCAAGTACGGCCACCAACTGCTGGTGGAACTGCCGGGAACGATTCCCATTGTGCAGGCTGATGCCCGGCGCGTGGTGCAGGTTCTGGTAAACTTATTGTCCAACGCCATCAAATACAGCCCGGATGGATCGGAAATTGGGCTGGCGATCACGGCCGTACCAGATAGAGATGATACGGCCGTTCCCCACTGGATCAAAATTAGCATCGCCGATCGCGGGCCGGGTGTACCGGCCGATTTCCAGGCCCAGGCATTCCAACCCTTCGCCCATCCGCAGGCCGTCGAAAATTCGGTACGGCACGGCGTGGGATTGGGCCTATCGGTCGTCAAAGCCATCGTCGAGGCCCACGGCGGACAGGTTGGACTGGACGACCGGCACGGCGGCGGTTCGATTTTTTGGTTTACCCTGCCGATAATGAGTGATGAGTGATGAGTGACGCATGACGCATGAAGCTAATGACGGATTACACAAATGAAAGCACTTGTTGTAGATGATGACCGCGTTTTGGCCGATCTGATCGCTTTTACGCTGCGGCGCGAAGGCTTCAACGTCAGTCTGGCTTACAACGGCGAATCCGCCTTGCAATTGTGGCGCGATACACAGCCTGACATCATTGTCCTCGATTTGAATCTGCCCCAGGTTGATGGTTTCACCGTCTGCCGCCAGATTCGTGCTGAAGAGGAGACGCCCATCATCATGCTCACCGTGCGCAGCGAGGAGGATGACATTGTGCGCGGCCTGGAATTGGGGGCTGACGATTACATTGCCAAACCGTTCAGCCCGCGCCAACTGGTAGCCCGGGTTCAGGCTGTGCTGCGGCGGGCAGGGAAAACGGCCGTTCCCGGCATCTTCCAGGCCGGTCCATTAACACTGGACTCAGGCCGCCGCGAAGTGCAGGTTAACAAAGGGAAACCCATCAGCCTGACCCCGCTGGAAACCCGGCTGCTGCGCTACCTGATGACCAACGCCGGGCATGTTCTCACTACCGACGCCATCATTACCCAGGTTTGGGGCGCCGATGGCGGCGACCGGGACATGCTGCGCCAGTTGGTGCGCCGCCTGCGCCGCAAAATCGAGCCTGACGCCGCCAACCCCGTTTACATTGAAACCGTACCTGGCCTGGGGTATGGCTTTGCCCCGCCTGCCGCCGAGCCGCCGGTTGAATGATGATCCGCTAACGGCCGTTAGCAACCCTCCCCTTTCCAACAAAATTTAGTCCATCCCGCTTGACATCCATCTTTTATCACAGGATTGTCACGGCCGTATCACGATTCCTGTCACCTACCTTTGCTACATTGATTCTGTGAGCGCAGGCCGCACGTCTGCAAACTGGCAGGAGGTCAGGTGATGAATGCTTTAGAATTTCGCACAAAAAAAACCAGCCCCCCATCCCAACCAGGGGCACCGGCCGCTGAATTATGGTCGGTCAGCACAGCTCGACGGCCGCAAAAGCTTGTTCAGCCAGCCGGACTTCGCTTGCTGAGCTGCGGGCCAGCCGATGGCAGCCCTGCTTTACTGCCCTACGCCAATTACCTCTGCCACCTGCTAAACGGCCGTTTACAACATCTAGTTTTACCAGAGCAGAAGGCGGTAACGGCCGTTGCCCGCGCCGCCGCCCATACTGACCTCATCATTCTGGACGAACCGGAACAATCGCTGGCGGCTCGTTTATGTTTGGGCCGTCCCGGTCAGAAATTTGCGGCCCAGATGCCGGCCTCTGTCCTGGTAGCCCGCCAGCCGCTCTGGCCGCTGCGCCAACTGCTTCTGGTTTTGCGACTGGACAATCAGGATGAAACGGCCGTAATTTGGGCCAAACGGTTAGCCCAGACCAGCGGTGCGGCCGTGACGATTTTGCCGCTGGTACCATCGCTGCCGGCCATGTATGCACCGCGCTCTAACGGCGTTGCCGCTTTACTGTCTTCGCAAACGGCCGCCGGACAGCAAGTCCGGCAGGTAGCCAAACAGTTGAATGAAGCGCGGATAACGGCCGTTATCCACCTGCGTCAGGGCGAGCCAGACGGGCAAATCAGCCGCGAGATAGAAGCTGGACTGCATGATCTCGTTGTGATCGGCGCCGAACCAACGATTAAATGGCAGCGCTGGCTGCTGGGCGATCTCGTTTCGCCCTTGCTAAGCTGGATTACCCATCCTGTTCTGGTCGCCAAACCCACAAAGGCGACCTGATATGAATAGTCCGGCGGAACATGAATTGATGGTAACGGCCGTAGACACGACCGAACTCCCAACCTTGAGCGATCTCACCCTGCCCCAACCGGTACGTACCGCCTGGCGGCGCATTCCCTGGGCCAAAATCGGGCTGTTCGGTCTCAGCCTTTTCCTGTTCATCCTGGCCATTACCTTGATGAAAGAAGGGGCGCGCGACCTGGCCCCATTGGTGCGCAGTCGGTTCGCCGTCACCAATGCGGCCAACAGCCTGGGATTTGGCTGGTTATTTGCCTACGTCATCATGAGCGGTTCGCCGGTCGCCGCTTCCGCCCTGGCCTTTTTCCAGGCCGGCGTACTCGACAAATTGGGTGCTTTTACGATGATTACCGGCAGCCGTCTGGGAGCCAGTTTCATCGTTTTGTTCATCGGCTTCATATATGTGTTGCGCGGCCGCAGCCGCAGCAACAGCCTAAGCATGGGCCTCCTCTCATTAAGCGTGACCGGCACAACCTATCTGGCAGCGCTGCTAATCGGCTATACACTTTTGCGCATCGGCACCCTAGATCAGTTACAGATGCACTCCGGCCTGCTGCTGACATCTGTCACCGAACTTATTTTTGATCCTGTTGCCGCTTTTTTGACCGGGTTTTTACCCAATTGGACTCTGTTTTTGATTGGTCTGGGCATCATCATGGTCAGTTTTAACCTGTTTGACCGCTGCCTGCCGCAAATGACGCTGAAAGAAAGTCAGCTAGGGCGCATGTCACGCCTCGTTTACCGGCCCTGGGTGATGTTTCTGCTGGGCGGAGCCATTACGATGGTGTCGATGTCGGTCAGTGTTTCGTTAAGCGTCCTGATTCCGTTGAGTCATCGCGGATTTGTGCGCCGCGAGAATGTGATTCCCTACATCATGGGAGCCAATATCACCACCTTCATCGATACCCTGCTGGCGGCTGTGCTGCTGAACAATCCCCAGGCATTTACGATTGTGCTGGTGGAAATGATCAGTATCACTATTGTCTCAGTGCTGCTCCTGCTGACTATTTTCCGGCGTTATGAGCGGGCGATGTTGAATTTTGTGGCCTGGGTTACGGCCGATAATCGCCATCTGGCCCTATTCATGGTGGTGATTTTGGTGGTTCCATTTGTTTTGATGCTGCTGTAGGTGATTTAGGGTGGGGATTAAGAGATTATTTGGTTTTTGGGGATTTTAGGGGTAATGCGCGGTTGCGAAGTTGCAAGGTTACAGATGCCCACTCCGCAACTTTGCAACGAAACCCCCAGTCTCCGCCTTTTTGAGGGATTTCATGCGAATTTTGATTGCTGTAAATACGGGTAAACAGGGGGCAACGGCCGTTGCCTGGGGAAACTTACTGGCTCAATTTACCGGCGCAACACCCACCTTATTGACAGTCGTCAAACAAAAGTCCATGCGACGGCAGGCGGGCACTGACTTGGAAAAGATGGCCGAAATGATGACCACCGGTCCAGTCGTACCTCCAATCAAGGTAGCGGTGGGCCGGATTGTGGACGAAATTGTGTACGAAGCCAACAATGGACAATACGATCTGTTAGTGGTGGGTACACGGCCGTTTCCTTCCCTCATCAAGCGTTTTTCAGGCCAAGTAACCGAACGTGTTTTACAGCAGGCACCCTGTCCCATTTTCATCGCCAAAAACAATCCCGAAGGTTTACACCGGTTTCTTATTTGCGAAGGCGGGCGAGAACCATCGCTGCTGAAACGATTTATTACTAAATTACCAATGCTCATCCAGGACGGTACGGAAATCAAGATTTTACACGTGATGTCACAAATTTTGGCCAATCCGGCCGGGACTGGCTGGGAATTGCAAGCCGATGCCCAGGCCCTGATCGAGGGTAAAGCGCCGGAAGGGGAACTGCTGCAAGAGGACGTGAAACTGCTGGCCGTTGCTCCGATACCGGTGTTCACTGAGATACGGCACGGGCTGGTGGTGGATGAGATTGTAGCCGAGGCGGGAAACGGCCGTTACGATCTCATCGTCATTGGCCGGCATCAAGGTAACGGTTGGTGGCTGGCCGACTTGATGAACCAGATTGTGGCCCAGGCCGACCGTTCGGTGCTGGTAATTTGAGAAGGGAACAGGACGTCATGCGTCATACGTCAAGCGTCAGGGGGTGATGCATGACGCATGACGTTGTGACTTATGAGCCATTACGTGAGCTTTTCCTCATTTTCAGTTTACAAGCCTTGACCGTTGCGCCTAAAATGGAGTGATGAGTGAGCGATTTCGCCGGATTTTGCTGGTAATGTTTCTGGCTGTTGGATTAGCTGGGGCTGGATGGCTGGCTGCGCCGCGTCTGGTGAACCTGCTGCCAGGACGCATCAAGCAGCGCATCCCCCATGAACTGCTGGCCCTGGTGGAAACGCCGCTGCCCACCGCGCTTCCGGCCCCAGCAGTAACAAGTGCTCCCATCCGCATCACTATTCCTGCCCTGCCAACTGAAACGGTAACGGCCGTACCCCCCACCTTCACGCCCCAACCAACGAACCAACCAACCAACACACCCACGCCAACAATCACGCCAACGCCCTCCCCCACCCCGCTGCCGCCGTCAGCCATCATTGAAGGCGTTCACAACATTCCGCAAAAATTCAATAACTGCGGCCCGGCTAATCTCAGCCTGACGCTGGCCTTTTACGGCCAGAAGGTCAACCAATTAGACATCGCCGGACAGATCAAACCCAACTACGACGACCGCAACGTCTCACCGGAAGAGTTGGCCGCTTATGTCAACGATGAGACGCTGCTGCGGGCACAGGTTTACAGCGGTGGCAGTCTGGCGCTGCTCAAACAGCTCATCGCTGCCGGATTTCCGGTCATTGTGGAAAAAGGGCTGCTGCCCAGCGAATGGGAAGGCTGGATGGGTCACTACCTGACGGTATACGGCTACGATGATGCCACGCAGGAATTCATCAGCATGGATACTTATCTAGGGCCGTGGGATGGCGGCCATCACACTGACAGCTATGAAACGATGGCCGAATATTGGCGGCATTTTAATTACACATTTGTCTTGGTATATCCGCCAAAACGGGAAACGGCCGTAACCACCCTCCTTACCACCCACTACACCGACCCGCTACTGATGTGGCAGCACGCCGCCCAAACCGCCCAAAAAGAAACCGACTTACAGCCCGATGACGCCTTCGCCTGGTTCAACCTGGGCACCAGCCTGACCCACCTGGGCCAGTTGACCGATCAACCCGAATTTTACGAAAATGCCACCGCCGCTTTTGACCGTGCCCGCACCATCGGCCTGCCACGGCGCATGTTGTGGTACCAGTTCCAACCATACGTCGCTTACCTGGCTGTTGGCCGCCCCGAGGACGTGCTGACTCTGGCCACCGCCACCGAAACCAGCGAAGGCGGCCGTAATGTTGAAGAAACCTTTCTGTACGTGGGGCACGCTTATCTGGCGGCCGGCAACATAAGTCAGGCCAAGGCAGCGTACCGGCAGGCCCTCCAGCTTAACCCTAATTTTGAGGCCGCTCAACAAGCTCTGGCAGAACTCAATTAGGTGCAGCCAAAACAACATTTTAAGGCTCGATCCTGCCTTGACAAATGATTTTGGGCAAATTTGCCGCTTCTTTTTAATGCGATTTGTAAGGTTTCGTAAGTAAGATGTAAGTTATAGTAATATGATAATGTATTGGAAAAAAGCAGTCATAAAGTCGATCATCTTTATGATTGGATTTACTGGAGCCAAACTATGGGTTGGTCAATCTTAGTAGCCGATGATGATCCGATGATTCGTAGCTTGCTGCGAATCATGCTTGAAACCGCTAATCACACTGTTTTTGAAGCACAGAATGGACAGGATGCGATTAAAAAAGTGCATGAAATCCATCCTGATGCCATGATTTTGAATATTCGGATGCCGGAAATGGACGGGTATTCGGTGTGTCATGAACTGCGCCACAATAAAGAAACGGCCGTTCTCCCCATTCTTATTTTAAGCGGACAAGCTCATTTAACGGCCGTCAACAAAGGCTTGCTGGCTGGTGCTAACCGTTACCTCACCAAGCCGATGTCGCGTACCATTTTGCTCCAGAATTTAGACGAAGTCTTGAACGAGCAGGCTAACAACTTCCCCAATTAATCCCCCCCATTCGCCCCATTAGTGGGCGTTAAAAAAAGCAACGACACGAGCCATGAACAGCGCATCCCCATCGCCGCGGAAGGTGTGCGGCTGATTGGGATACATGAAGCACTCGACTGAATGATCAATGGCTTGCAGCCGTTGGCACAAATCATCTGACCAGACTGGCGGCACCACATCATCCGTCTCGCTGTGGTGGATGCTGACAGAGGCGTTAATGCGCTCCAGGTGATAAATGGGTGAGATAGCCTGTAAGGTTTCCGGTAATGCCGCCAGCTCAAAACTACCATTTTGGCCGCCGCTCCACATTTGGATGCGTTCGTAGTTTAGTTTTTCGTCACCGCTCATGGAACCGTAGAGAACGGCCGTTTTCACATAATCGGCATTGTTTACCGTCATTACCCGCAGGGCCACCCCGCCGCCCATGCTGTGTCCCCACAGATTGATGTCATCGGCGTTGGCGCGGCGCAAGATGCCGGTCGGATCCTGGCTTTGCTCGCGGATGATGGCGATGAGATTGAGCACGTCAATCGCATAGCCGGTGCGAAAGAAATCAGGGCCGCTGTCCGAGGGCGGGTAATTGCGGAAATTGGGATGGATGACGAAGTAACCGGCGTCGGCCAGGGAATCGGCGTAGCGGCGGGTGTAGGCCAGCGTCTCATATGCATCGGGGTCAATGTAGCCATGCAAAACAATAGCTATCGGGAAGTCGTCACCCTCGTTGGGTACATTCATGAAACCGTAAATGGTCAATCCGTCGCTGGGATAGGTGATGAGGTAACGGGTAAAAGAGTCGTTGGTTTCCAACGTGTCGATGATTTCCAACAATCCGCCACCGTAACTGCGAGCAGCCAATATGTCTATAGTGTAAGCAGCGTAAGGATCGGGGGTGGACGTCGGTACCGGTGTGGTGGTTGGTGGGTTTGTTGGTTGGAAAGCTGGTTGGAGAGTTGGTGTGGGAGGCACGGCCGTTACCGTCAGCGTTGGTTCTGGTGAAAAAGTGGGTAGTACGGCCGTAGGCATGACCGCAGGCAAAACGGCTGCCGGTGTCAGTTCCACCTGGTCGCAAGCCGCTAACAAAACCACAAGAACCAGTCCGATCAACCCATTTCGAACACGCATTACGGCCAGTTTAGCCAATCCGGTACGTTCTCACCAAAACTTGTTACTCAATTTTCATCTTGCCTCGTTTCCAGTTTGCGACCTGCCGGGCAACGCTGTATCATCGCAGGTTTGGAAAAACTGGAGAAATAATGAATCAAGAAGAACCAATATTGGCTGATGACAGTGACGACATCAGCCCGGAAACTACAGAAAAGCAAACGGCCGTTGAGCCAAACAATGCCCTGCCCGAAGTAACCCTGGCCGACCTGCCCCCATCCTGGCGGGACGCGATGGCCCGCGCCGGCTGGACCGATTTGATGCCCGTCCAATCCAAAGCCATGCCCTACGTCATGGCCGGCCGCGACCTGATGGTCCAATCGCGCACCGGCAGCGGCAAAACCGGCGCATTCGTCCTGCCCATTCTGGAACGCATCAATCCGCTGCAAGAAAACTGCCAGGCACTGGTCCTGGCCCCCACTCGTGAACTGGCCCAGCAAGTGTCCAGCGACGCCAAACTGCTGGCTGGGGACAGCGGTGTTCGGGTAACGGCCGTTTACGGCGGCGTCAAATATGGCCCACAACTTGATGCCCTCAAACAGGGCGCACACCTTGTCGTGGGCACGCCGGGCCGTATCCTTGACCATCTGCTGCGCAAAACATTAACCCTGGAAAACTTAAAAATCCTGGTCTTTGACGAAGCTGACCGGCTGTTGTCCATGGGTTTTTATCCCGACATGCGCGAAGTACAGCGCTACCTGCCCGACCGCCGCGTCGATGGCTACATGTTCTCGGCCACCTTTCCGCCGCGCGTCATGGGGCTGGCCCGCCGCTTCTTGCACGAGCCGGATTTCCTGGGCTTAAGCAGCGACAACGTGCATGTGGTGGAAGTGGAACACAGCTACACGATTGTGCCCGGCATGGACAAAGACCGCAGCCTGGTGCGCATCATCGAAGTAGAAAACCCCGATTCGGCCATCATTTTCTGCAACACCAAGACCCGCGTCACCTACGTGACGACCGTTTTGAAACGGTTCGGCTACGACGCCGACGAAATCAGCTCGGATTTGTCGCAGCAAGCGCGGGAGAGCGTGCTGACGCGGGTACGCGAAGGCCGGCTGCGCTTTCTGGTGGCGACGGATGTGGCTGCCCGCGGCCTGGACATCCCCGAACTGTCGCACGTATTCCAGTATGAGCCACCGGAAGACTCAGAGGTGTACATCCATCGATCGGGCCGAACGGGCCGGGCCGGGGCCAGCGGGGTGGCGATTTCGCTGGTGGATGTGATTGAGAAAGCCAAACTGGACAAGATCGCCCAGCGCTACCACATTGCCATGCAGGAACGGCCGTTGCCCAGCGATGAAGATGTCGCCGAAGTTGTTGCCGAACGCCTTACCATTCTGCTGGAAGCGCAGCGCCGCAATCGAGACAAGCTGAAAGTAGAACGCATGGCCCGCTTTATCCCATTGGCTCAGGAATTGAGCCGCAGCGAAGAAGGATTATCGCTCATCGCCATGCTGCTGGATGACACCTACCAGCAATCGCTGCACAATCCACCGCCCTCCCCGGAACCGGAACGACAGCCGCAAAGACCCAAAGGAGACGGCCGTAGACGCCGCCGCGGTCGAGGCCGCCGTTAATGTTCCACACCATACGCCAATCCATCCAAGACAGAATGCATTACCTGGAGCAGATTGACGCTCAGGATCGGCTGGACGGCACGCCCCGGTTACAGCGCCTGCGCCAGATCCCATCGGAAACCGGCCAGTTTCTAGCGCTGCTGGCTGCCGGTGCGCCAGAAGGGACATTCATTGAAATCGGAACCAGCGCTGGCTATTCCACGCTGTGGCTGGCCATTGCCTGTGAATTGCGGGGGCAAACAATCACCACGTTCGAGGTGCTGCCAGAGAAGGTGGCGTTAGCCCGCGAAACCTTTGCCGCCGCCCAGGTGGAAGAAGTTATCAACCTGGTGGCCGGTGACGCCCGTGAACATCTGGCGCAATATGAGGAGATCGCGTTTTGCTTTTTGGATGCCGAGAAGGAAGTGTATGGCGCGTGTTACGAGATGGTTGTTCCCAGACTGGTTCCGGGCGGCCTGTTGGTAGCCGATAATGCCATCAATCACCGGCAAACCTTGCAGCCCATGCTCAATCGCGCGCTTGATGATGAGCGAGTCGACGCGCTGATTGTTCCTATTGGCAATGGCGTGCTGGTCTGCCGGAAGATATAAGATTCCACCCATTTTTCATCGCTGCATTTCCCCATACCATCATACAAACAGTTGCCGTCCGGCATCCGTTATGCCATACTTCCATCCGTTTTGAATGGGTGGGTAACCTATACTCAAACGCCCACCATGAAGGAGACATTTAGTGATGAACTTTCGTCATTTTGCTTTGTTAATCGCGGCATTGATTGTTCTGGCAGCCTGTGCCAGCCAGCCGCAAACTGTAGAAGTCACCCGCATTGTGGAACTTCCGGCTACAGTTGAAGTGCCGGTAGAAGTAACGCGCATTGTGGAACAACAAACGACGGTTGAAGTGCCGGTAGAGGTAGAAGTGACCCGGTTAGTGGAACTGGTTATTACAGCTACACCTGCGCTGGTAGATACGGCCGTACCTACACCCACCGCCACACCAATCCCCACAGCCGCTCCCCTGCCCTCCGGCAGTACCTACACCGTTCAGCCCGGCGATACCTTGTCGGCTATTGCGACCAAAACGGGAACGGCCGTGGCCGACATCATGGCCGCCAACAACCTGACCAGCGACTCCTTCATCGCCGCCGGACAGGAACTGCTTATCCCCGGCTGGGACGGCGTCGCTCAAACCAGCGACGGCGCAGCGCCGCCACCTGCCGCCGACACACCGCCGGAAACGGCCGTGCAAGGACCTAACCTGCTGCCCAACCCATCCTTCGAAGGCGACTGGTACTTCTACCTATACAATGAGCTGCAAATCCCCGACGGCTGGCAGTTAACCACCGACGAAGGGCCTAACACGCTGGAACCCGGCTCCGGCGGCTTGTTCAACCGCCCCGAAGTACGCGTCGTGCCCAGCCAGGACCTGCCGCCGGCCGAACAAAGCATCTTCATCTTCGACGGCAACAAAACTGTAAAAGCATTCAAAGGCGGCGCGCCAACCAGCTTCAGCCTCTTCACCGACGTGGCCCTTCAGCCCGGCAGCTACCGGTTCCAAATCCGCTTCTTCCCCGATACCGTTGCCGCTTACGATAATAGTAAAAAGACATTTGCCTCCGACCCCTTATCCGCCGAGGTGCGAATTATTCAGGATAATGGCGGTACTGGCTGGCAGGGTACACAAATCGGCCAGCGCAACACACTGAACTACGACTTCACAATCACAGAAGCGCGCACGGTACGCCTGGGCGCCAGCTTCCGCAACCGGTTTGTCATGGCCAACAACGGCTGGTTCCTCGATGACTGGTCGCTTTACACCTTGACACCCTAATCAATCAGGGGTGCCAGTCACTTACAAAAGTGACTGGCACCTTTACTCCCTCATTTTTCTATCCTGTAATATGGTAAAATAAGAGCCACGATGTTTCACCGCCTGCGGTGGTTTTTACTTGGACCACCATTACCCACTCAGCAAGAGCATCTGGAACGGCTGAGTAATCCCAAGGCCCTGGCCGTATTCTCCCCTGATGCCCTCTCTTCGATTGCCTATGCTAACCAGGAAATCTATTTAGGCCTGATCGTTGCCGGCAGCGCCGCCCTGGCCCTCTCCTTCCCAATTTCTCTGGCCATTGTCGGCCTGCTCATCATCCTCAGCCTGTCCTATTTTCAAACAATTCAAGGCTATCCCACCGGCGGCGGTTCGTATATTGTTGCCCGCGAGAATCTGGGAACTGGCTTCGGATTGGTCGCGGCGGCAGCGCTGCTGTTGGATTATTTGTTGACGGCGGCCGTCAGTTTGTCGGCGGCGGTAGCAGCTATTTCTTCGGCTTTTCCTGTTCTTTGGAATTATCGCGTGCTTTTAGCCCTGTTATTTTTGATTTTGATCACCCTTATCAATCTCAGAGGGGTACGGGAAACGGGCAATTTGATCTCTGTTCCTGTTTACGGATTTATTCTTTCCTATTTTGCTTTGTTGGCTTTTGGCTTTTTTCAAATCATTCGAGGTGATCTGGTAGCTGTAGAACGTTCGATTATTCCCGCCGCCCAACCCCTCTCTCTTTTTCTCATTCTGCACACGTTTTCCACCGGATGCACCGCTTTGACTGGAATTGAAGCCATCAGTAACGGCATTCCCGCCTTTCGCCCGCCGGAGGCCAGGAATGCCGGCAAGACGCTAATCGTTATGGCAGTTATCATGGGGGGATTGTTCCTGGGCAGTATTGGGCTGACTCAATTTTTGGGCGTAACTGCCGTTCCGCAAGAAACAATCCTATCAGCCCTGGCCCGGCAGGTTTTTGGCAATGGAATACTGCATTTGATCATCCAGATTACGACAATGGGTATCCTCGTTGTGGCCGCCAATACCAGTTTTGCCGGATTCCCGCGGGTAGCCTCGATTCTGGCCAAAGACCGGTTCCTGCCCCGGCAGTTTTTGGCACTGGGTGACCGGCTGGTCTTTAGCAATGGCATCCTGTTTTTAGCGCTGGCCTGCGGCTTTCTCATCATTATTTTTAATGCCGACAGTCACAGATTGGTGCCATTGTTTGCCGTGGGCGCTTTTCTGGCTTTTCTGCTGTCCCAAACCGGGATGGTTTTTCATTGGAAAAGAACGCGTGAGCCAGGCTGGCAAGTGAAACTGTTTCTCAACCTGATCGGCGCGGTATTAACCGGCATTACGCTGCTGGTGGTCGGCATTACCAAGTTTTTGGATGGGGCCTGGATTTCTATTCTGTTAATCGCTTTATTGTTTTTTGTGTTTGGCAAAATTAGAACTCATTACGAGGAAGTCGCCCGTCAACTTTCGCTGCAAAAGCAACGGCCGTTACCCGCCAACGCGAATCCAAACGAAACCCTGCGCATCATCATTCCCGTCAGCGGCGTCCATAACGGAGTCGTTGAAGCGGTTAGAAATGCCCAATCCATTACGAGCAACATCTGCGCCGTTTACGTTGAACTGGAACCCGGCGCAGGGGAGAAATTAGCCCAGAAATGGCAAGAATGGTTCCCCAACATTACTCTGGAAATGGTTCCTTCTCCGTATCGTTCGATTGTTGGCCCGTTTCTGGACTATCTGGATGAGAAAGACCGGGAACAGCACGATGGCCAGTTAGCGGCCGTTCTCATCCCGGAATTTATCCCGGCCAAGTGGTGGCAAAGCTTCCTCCATAACCAAACAGCCTGGTCGATTAAACTGGCGCTTTTGTACCGCCGCCGCCGCCTGGGGTTCCAGCGAATGATTATTGACGTGCCGATTCACCTTCAGCAGTGATGTTATGGTTGCTGTGCCAGATTGAGGAATACGGCCGTTTCCCCCTTTACGCCCCAAATCTATTGAGGTCAAGCCCGCCTTGTTTTATACTGTAGATAGAAAACAGTGGCCTTATGAGGTGTCACTATGGAGTGGATGCCTGATTTGCAAATGGGCTGGCTAAATGGCTGGATTCCCCTGGTGCTTCTGGCCCTGACCGAGGGAGTCTTATTCCTGATTTTCCCCAGAGAAGTGGTGGCGCGGCTTTTTGACCGGTCGGGCTGGACGCAGCAGCAAATTGTTTTCACGGTGTTGGGTAAGCTGTGCGCGTTGGCCTGCCTGGTCTTATTGGTTATGACGCCATTGAAAGTGGGAACGGCCGTGTTCCTTATTGGCATGGTCATCGTGGTGTTGGGCTTAACCGGCCTGGCAATAGCCCTCTTCGACTTCAAAAATACGCCCCTGGACCAACCAGTCGTCCACGGCCTCTACACCATCTCCCGGCATCCCCAAATCGTGATGGCCTCCGTCGCCCTGCTGGGCGGCTGCATCGCCATTGGCTCGTGGCCGGCCTTGTTGTTACTGCTAGCCGCACGTGGGCTAAGCCATTTTGGCATCCTGGCCGAAGAAGAAGTGTGTTTACAGCAGTATGGGGACGCTTACCGCGCCTACATGAAACAGGTTCCCCGCTACTTTTTGTTCTTCTGAGGTGGCAATTTATTCATACTCGACTTGACTGTTTGGGGAATTGCAATTCCCCAAACATGCCAGAAAGGAAGGCGACAATCCATGTCAAGAAAAGATGTTCTCACAAAAATTCTGGCGATTACTGGCACAGTTCTCGCCTGGTTCCCAATTGTGGCCCCCATCTTTTTAACGGTGATCTTCCTGATAGCCAAAGGCCTGTTCCGGTTCGATTTTCTCATGCCGGCCGAACTATTCTGGGTGGCGCTGGTTGGCGGCGGCCTGCTTATCTGGGCAGCACTGCGGGCGCATTCACGCCAAAAACTCATCATTTGGAGCCTCATCATCGCCATCGCCGCCCTGGCCAGCAGTCAGGGTCTGGCCGTTTTGACCGGATTGGCATCGGGCGAACGGGAGGCGTCGGGCTGGCCTTTTATACTTGTCTTGACCCTGCTGGCCATTTTTATCTTGGCCCTGGTCGTCCAGGGAATTGGCGGCGCATACCTGCTGCGCGACTTGTACAAAAAAAGTGCTGTACTGTAACATAACGTCATAGCGTCATGTGTCACCGGAGATGCATGATGCCTGACTTATGAAAAAATCCATCATTGTCTCGTGCATGGGGGTGGGTAACGGCCGTATCCCTTAAACTTGCCTCCTCTTTCCACGCCCGGTATGATCCCCGCCGGTGGATGTCAAACCCCCCCAAAATTACAAATTTAGGATCCACATTGATCACGACAAAAACGAAAACAAACCTATCACTAACTGAGTTTGTCATTCTCATTTCTCTCATGACGTCATTGACCGCGCTGTCTATCGACGCCATGCTGCCCGCCCTGCCCAAAATCGGCAGCGACCTGGGCGTACAAAATGCCAATGACCGCCAGCTGGTCATCTCCATGATATTTATGGGCCTGTCCTTTGGCCAGTTATTTTTCGGGCCGCTCTCCGACAGCATTGGCCGCAAACCGGCTATTTACGGCGGCTTGATTTTATACATGGCCGGTTCCCTGCTTGCTATGGTGGCGGCTACCTTTCCCATCATGCTGCTGGGGCGCTTAATTCAGGGAATCGGCATTTCCTCGCCGCGCGCGGTCACACTGGCTCTGGTGCGCGACCAATTTGAAGGCCGAACCATGGCCCGTGTGATGTCGTTTGTCTCCACCGTGTTCATCCTCGTCCCCATGCTGGCCCCCACAATGGGCCAGACCATTCTCCTTTTCTCCGGGTGGCGCAGCATTTTTGGCGTCTACGTGGGTCTGGCCATGATTGTGTTGGTCTGGCTGGGTCTGCGGCAGCCGGAAACATTAGCCCCGGAAGATCGCGCACCATTCACGCGGCAGCGCGTTTTCAACACAACAAAGGAAATCTTCAAGAATCGGCTGGCCTTTGGTTATACGGTCACGGTCGGTCTGGTTAGCGGAGCATTTGTCGGCTACTTGAATTCAGCTCAGCAAATTTTTCAGGAGCAGTACGCGCTGGGAACACTCTTTCCTATCTATTTTGCCATCATCGCCTCCTCCATCGGGTTAGCATCATTGGCTAACTCCCATCTGGTCATGCAGTACGGGATGCGGCTGCTGGTTAAAATTTCCATGTTCGTTATTGTCATCGTATCTGTCATCGCTTTAGGTATTGCTTTGTTTACTGCCGGGCGGCCGCCTTTGTGGCTGCTCATCACCTATTTGATGGCGGCGTTTTTCTGTGTAGGGATTTTGTTTGGCAATCTAAATGCCCTGGCGATGCTGCCGCTGGGTCACATTGCCGGGATTGGTGCGGCTATCGTGGGGTCACTCTCGACGCTGCTTTCCACAGTTTTAGGCACATTGATTGGCCAAAGCTATAATGGCACTATCTTCCCGCTGGTCATCGGTTTGGCTGTGCTGGTGGGGTTATCAATTATTGTGGTGCGCTGGGCCGAGGCTGCTGACTAACAATTGGAGTTGTCGTGCCCGTTTTTGCAAATTAAAAATCAATTCAGATAATCATAATCGGTAGGGTCGCACCTGCGTGTGCCTAAAAACAGGGCAGACACACAGGTCTGCCCCTGCCGCTGCTTGTAATAGTAAGTGATGGGTTAAGGCCATCACCATAAACTGATATATTGGGGAAGCTCACGGCCGTTCCCCATCCCATGACTTAACAGATTATTTTGTGGCTCTTTGGGAATTCACGGGGTCTTGTCATGTAGGGGCGGGTCTTGTGCCCGCCCTGCTCTGGGCGACCACAAGGGTACGCCCCTACACCCCACGAAATCCTGAAGACCCTATTTTGTTTCAATTTCAGGAATCATCACTTTATGTTGCAAACTTTTCCGACCGTCAATGACCAAAAGGCAGCGGCTACGGCCGTTCTCCATTCCACCTTCCCCGTTAACCCAACCGAAGTGCGCACGCGCTTCGTCCCCTACCGCATCAGCCCCCTGGGGGCGCACGTGGACCATCAGGGCGGGCAAATTTTGGGCCGGACAATCCGCGCCGGGACGGCTCTGGCCTACGCGCCGCTGGACGAGCCGGAAATCCGGCTGGCCAGCAGCAACTTCCCCGGCGAAATCACGTTTGCCCTGGGAACGGCCGTGCAGCCCAGCCATTGGGCGCGGTATGCCCA
This sequence comes from Ardenticatenaceae bacterium, assembly GCA_020634245.1. Classification (GTDB taxonomy): domain Bacteria; phylum Chloroflexota; class Anaerolineae; order Promineifilales; family Promineifilaceae; genus JACKCC01. Next base: position 134,632 of record JACKCC010000010.1, read on the forward strand.
GGCGGCGGCGCTGGCCCTGGGCCAATCCCACCGGTTGACGCGCGGATTTGCCGGCGTCAGCAGCGGCGCCCTGGTCGGCACCGGACTGGCTTCATCGGCGTCGGTGGGGCTATCCTACCTGCAAGCGTTGGCCGACGTCAACGGCATCAGCCTGACGCCGGACGAACTGGTGGAACTGGATTTCCAGCTTGAAGGGACCCATTTGGGGCTGCAAAATGGCATCCAGGATCAGACCAACATCCTGTTTGGCCGCAAAAATTCGATGCTCCACCTGGACGCCCGCAGCCGCCAATCCCGCCTCATTTTCGATCCACCGCAAGCGGAAGCGGCCGGCTGGCTCATCGCCTACTCCGGCGTTTCCCGCAGCCTGACGACGGGCGGCGGCTTTAACAACCGGGTGGCCGAGTGCCGGGAAGCGGCGCAGTGGTTGGACACCACGGCCGTTACCTTGTCCGACGTGCCGCACGAACAATTCGCCAGCCGGGCCGAAGCCATGCCCCCCATCCTGCGCCGCCGCGCCGCCCACTATTTTAGCGAAGTGGCCCGCGTCGCCGCCGGCACCCAGGCCTGGCAAACGGGGGATCTGGCCCGTTTTGGCACGTTAATGAACGAATCCTGCACTAGCTCGATTCAACAGTACGAAAGCGGCCACGAAGCGGTCATCGCCTTGCAGCAGATCGTCAGCGGCGCGCCGGGCATGTACGGCAGCCGGTTCAGCGGCGGCGGCTACGGCGGCTGCGTAATTGGGCTGGTGGAACGGGCGCAGGCGGAAACGGCCGTCAGCCACATCAAACAGGCGTACCAACAGCAGTTCCCGGAATTAGCCGAAAAAGCGGCGTTTTATTGGCAGGCGGCATGAACCAGACACCGACAACAGCCGTTCTGCTGGCGGCGGGTCGCGGCCAGCGGCTGCGGCCCTACACCGACCACACACCCAAACCGCTGCTGCCGGTAAACGGCCGTCCCACCCTCGATTACGTCCTGACAGCGGCACAGCAGGCCGGCATTAAAAATATTATCCTCGTCACCCACCATCTGGCGGAGCAGATTGAGCAGTATGTGGCCGATGGCGCGGCCTGGGGCTTAACGGCCGTCTGCTGCCGCCAGCCGGAGATGTTGGGCACAGCCCATGCGCTGCAAACGGCCGTAACCGCTTATCCGCATCTGTTTGAGGAAGAACTGCCGTTCCTGCTCACCGCCACCGATTACATCCTGCCGCCCACCTATCTGGCTGATTTAACCGCCGCCCACCAACAAAACGGCGCCGACATCACCATCAGTTTGAAGGAGCTGCCTCTGGCCGACATCATCGGACGCAGTTGTGTAAAGTTTGAGGAGAACGGCCACGGCCGTGGCCGCGGCCGCATCGTTCGCATCATCGAGAAACCGATCGCTAATGAAATTGACAACCCCTTTACCGCTTCGCTGACGTTTATTTTGCCGGGGGTGACGCTGGATTATTTGGGGAGGGTACGGCCGTCACCGCGCGGCGAGTTGGAGATTCAAGACGCCATCAATCAAATGATCGCCGCTGGATTAACTGCCGGCGGGCTGGTCCAGCCCACACCCCGCGAATGGACTCTGGAAACAGATGCGCCTCGGGGATAAAAACACAACTATTTCCGCCTAAATTCTGCTAAGATTGTGGCCGGAAAACCAAAGGAGCATTCATGTCACTCAATCAAAAACGTATAGCTATGATCACCGGCGGCAACAGCGGTATTGGCTTGGCCACCGTCAAGAAACTGGCCCAGCATGGCTTCCACGTCATTCTGGCCTCGCGCAACCAACAGACCAGTGCCCAGGCCATCCGGCAAATCCAGGCTGCCAATCCTCAAGCCAGCCTCGAATCTATCCCGCTCGACCTGGCCTCATTCGCCTCAATCCGCCAGTGTGCCGCCACGTTCCAGGCCAAGGGATACCCATTACACCTGCTAATCAACAACGCTGGCGGATCGGTTCCCGGCAAGCAGGCCAGTTTTACGGCCGATGGTTTTGAGATGACATTGGGCACCAATCATTTGGGGCATTTCTTGCTCACCAATTTGTTATTAGAAAACCTGAAACAGGCTGCCCCGGCACGAGTCATTACGGTGTCATCACAGCTACACGACCCGAATTTTACCCGTGGGCCTAAAACAGATTTTGACTACGACAACCTAAGAGGTGAAAAGTATTACAACACCCAGGTTTTTTACCGTAACTCCAAACTGGCTAATATGTGGTTTGTCTATGAATTGCAGCGCCGGTTAGCGGACACGGCCGTTACCTCGAACGCTGTCTGCCCCGGCTTTGTACCCGAAGCGATTGGCGCCCGGCGAAAGTCACCCCTGGCCCGATTCTTTTACACCCAAATGATGGCCCGCATGCCCTTCGCTCGTTCAATCGAGCAAGCATCCGACTCTTACATGGTCGCCGCCACCGATCCGGCCCTGGAAGGTGTGGGCGGCAAGTTTATCGTTGACGGCCAGGAAAAACGCTCCAGCGATGAGTCCTATGATGAACAAAAAGCGCGCCGCTTGTGGGAAATGAGTTGGGAATGGTGCGGCTTATAGATAACTCGAATAGAGCAGGTAGATTTATGGACGAGAAACTCGAAAACGCATTAAACCGGTTACGGCATATTTTGCCCTTAAAAGAGAGGCAAACCCAGTGCAGTGAAGAAATCAAACGGCTGCACCAACAAATCTTGCGCTCGTTTGTGACCAAGGGGCGCATTCTCACCCGGGAAGAAATGGCGCCGCAGGTGAGCAATCTGGCCGAGGCGGTGGACGTGCTGCGCCGCAGCGATATGGTGACATTTTCTGAAGCTGGCCAACCGGTCGGCGCTTATCCGTTTACGATGGAAGAACGGGTGCATACGATTCAGGTCAACGGTTATCAAGTTCATGCCATGTGTGCCCTGGATGCTCTGGCCATTAGCCCGATGTTCGGTATGGGCACAGAAATTAATTCCCGCTGCCAGGTTACAGGAGCGCCTATTCACATCCGGCAATCCGGCCAGTCAATCGAGAATATGGCGGAAGCCGGCGGCGTCCATTTCGGGATTGCCTGGGGCGCGGCCGATGGTCGAATCTCTTGTGCCGACAGCTTGTGTTTGGAGATGATTTTTCTGCGCGACCACGAGATTGCCCAGGCATGGCTGGCCGATGATCCGGAAAGTAGAGAGGTTTTCACCTTGCCGGAATCTGTTACCTTTGCCGAACAGTTTTTTGTGCCGCTGCTGGCCTGAGTTTATCGCCCGCATCATCGAAAAGCCCACCCCCTACTAACGGCGGATTGGTCCAGTCCACGCCTACGAATGGGCACTGTAAACTGAGGGGCCAGACAATACAAGCAGTAAGAAAAGGGTAAGAACCCAGTGGAACAAACAAATCCTACTGGTTTCTTTTGGGCGAGAAACCGGTGAGAAGCACGAATCCCACTGGTTTCTTTTTCGGGAGAAGCCAGTGGGAAATAGGCCAATCGCCCGTATCGCTGCCAAAAACACTTGTGATTTCACAAAATTCTCTTGTGTTTTCAGCAAAAACACTTGAGTTTTTGCCAAAATCACTTGTGTTTTAGGGCGGGAACACAAGTGTTTTCGCCTAACTACTGCTGAGATTATGGGTAAAACCTGCTGAGATTTTTGAAAATTGTGCCGAAAAATTTCAGAATCCTGTTGAGATTTTTAGAAATTGTGCTGTGTTTTTGCCCGACTCCTGCTAAGGTTTTGGGTAAAGCTTGCTGGGTTTTCCAATTATTCTTCTTCCTCTGACGCTTTCTTTGAAAAGATGTCATACAAGCTAGCTACTGCTTTTAAAGTTTTTTCTGAGGCTTCTGACAATTGCTCTGGGGTCAGTCTTAATACTTGTTCCAAAACCCGTTGAGGATCCACAAACTCTGCCAATTCTTTAATATCCACTCCCCATACTACTTCATAATTAAAGGTGCTAGCTCCTAAAAACGCAGTCAAAAATTGAGCAGCTTTCTCTGGAGTTGCAATCATATCAGTAATAAATTCATGATATTTCTTTTTAGCATCAGCATCAGCCCAGTCACGCCATTTAGAAAGAATAAAACTAGCGTAGTTTACCCCAATTAGCATTCTGTTTTCTGCCTCTTTTTCTATTCGGGACACAGCCGTTGACTTTAATTCTTGAATACATTGACTATCAAAAAGCGAACCCTCCTTTCCTTTTTGTAAATATGAATCACTGATCGCCACTTGTCTTATCGGATTGTATAGTGACTTATTCTCAATGAGCTGGTCTTTTAACCAAGAGCAACGCTCGCTATTATCAAGCTTTTGTAGTAATTGATATGTGATACTAGCAACGAGGTGGTTGGTTTCCAAAGAAAATCCATAGCTTGGTTCAATTGGAATTTGATCGCCAAAACTAAATAGCACTTCTTCCAAATTCTTAACAGCGTTGTCATGTTGCAATTCGTTTAAGATTTCAGGTAATCTCTCAATCAATTGCCTGAAACGATTTCCCTCAAAAATCTCATTTATGAATGAGGATAATTCTTGCTTGTTTTGCGAGATGGCCTTAATACGTTCTAGCTCTGCGTGTGAGACCTCTCCTACTGGAACCCCAAGCAAGAAATAGGAATCAAAGTTTTTAGAAACACAAATTCTTTTGGATTTTCTCAGTGATTCCAGGTCGCTTGGGAAATAGTTTGTATTTCCGTAATAATAAAGTGTCTGAATTTTGGGAAACAGCTTTATTGCAAGAGCTTTACAAACATCTTTATGTTTTTTACTAACCGAAAAAATCTCGTCTACTCGATCCTTTACATCTGGGCTTGATGCTGAATCTGATACAAACAAATGCTTGTTTTCTGCCATTTTTGCATAGACTTCATGTGCAAATATTCTTATGGTTTCTAGTGCAATGAAATCTTCAACATTCACTTCTGAAGATACAAGAGAGAAATTAAAAGAAAGCCCATTCAAAAATCTTTTTATGTCACGCAAGTTAGTAAAAAATGACCGAAATCCACCTTGATATATTTCTGCCCAACGGTTTTGGTCAACCTCAGCAACAAATTCAGATAAGGTTTCATTGATTCCTTGGAGTAATATCTCCGTAACGCGAGTATGATCAATTGGGGGAATGTCAAAACCTACTTGAACAATTTTTTCAAGGTAATCTTTCCCTGAAATCCCTTGCTCCGTCTCCAATGATTTTTCCAGCACTTCACGAGAAGCTGCCAAAAGGTATATGGTATTAGGAAAATTGGCATTCAATTTAACAACTTGGAGCATTTGTCGAATTTCTGTTTGCCTAAGTCGGTCCAAATCATCTACAACAATTATGACTTTGCCATCAAGTCCCTTAAATGCCTCATCTAATCTCTCTCGATAACCCGACAGGCCTTTTTCCTGAATCGCAAAATCAAGAAAGCTACCAAAAGAGCCCATGAACGTGCCAACCATGGGAATACTTCCCATTTGTTTTAGAGCATCACCATAGTTCTTAAGCCTTTTGCTAACAAAATCTTTGAATCTTTCTGATTTGCTGCCCACTATAGCAAATACCTGTGTAAAGAAAGCTATCAATAAATCATCAGTGTTTGAAAAGTTCCAAGGATTAAATTTCACAATGATGTAGTTACTATCACTGGTTTCTAACGATTGAAGATGATCAAGCGTCATATTAATCAAGGATGTTTTCCCACTTCCCCAAGGACCGAAAAGACCTATAACAATACTTTCTTCTTGATCACATGCATGTAAATTATTTGCCAAAGCATTAGCAAATCTTTCACGCCCTAACAAATCATCTGATAAGGATTTAATTGGTGTATCACTTAGAAACATAATGTCTCCTAAAAAACTCCTGATTAGTATTTTAATTCTACCTTGTTCATCAACTGTGCGCTCTTTCAAGAGTCAGTGCCAAAACACGGCCGTTTCCCCACCTCATAACCTTGCTACCAACCCCACCCCGCTGTATCATCACCTTCCATGAACCTCGTCACCCTGGAAAACGTCAGCAAACAATTTAGCGAGCGGATCCTCCTGGACTCGGTCAACCTGCTCATCAATGAAGGCGACAGAATTGGGCTGATTGGCCGTAATGGCAGCGGCAAAACGACGCTGCTAGAAATCATCGCCGGGACCGAGCCGCTGGACGCCGGGACGCGCACCGTCTGGGGCGGCGTGCACATCGTCTACGCGCCGCAAGAGCCGGTCCTGGACGACGACCTGACCGTGCTCGACACCATCTACCACAGCGACGCGCCGCTCATGCGCCTGCTGCGTGATTACGAACAAACCAACCAACGCTTGCAGCATTTCCCCCACGACGCTGACTTACAGAGCCAACTGGCCCACCTGACAGAAGAAATGGAACGGCAGAAAGGATGGACGGCCGTTACCGCCGCCAAAACCATCCTCACCCAACTAGGCATCGCCGAATTCGATCAACAAGTGGGCACGCTCAGCGGCGGCCAACGTAAACGCTTAGCCCTGGCCCGTGCCCTCATCGAACCGGCGGACCTCCTCATCCTCGACGAGCCGACCAATCACATCGACGCCGACACCATCGCCTGGCTGGAGCAGTACCTGCTGACCCGCGCCGGCGGCCTGCTGATGGTCACCCACGACCGCTACTTCCTGGATCGGGTGGCTAACAAAATCGTCGAATTAGACCGGCGGGAATTGATCAGCTATGGGGGGAGTTACGGCCGTTACCTGGAAAAATCCGCCCAACGTCAGGAGCAGCACGCCGCTGGCGAAGCCAAACGACAAGGCATCCTGCGCCGCGAACTGGAATGGCTACGCCGCGGCGCGCAAGCCCGCAGCACCAAACAAAAAGCGCGCATTCAGCGCATCGAAGAACTGCAAACCATCCAGTACGACCGGGGCGACCAGCGCGTGGCCATGAGCCTGGCCAGCCGCCGCCTGGGCAAACGGGTGCTGGAAGCGCACAATCTCAGCAAATCGTATGGCGATTTGACCCTGTTCCAAAACTTCGATTTTGAGCTGGCCCCCGGCGACCGCATCGGCATCATCGGCCCCAACGGCACCGGCAAATCGACGCTGCTCAACATCCTGGCCGGCAAAGTCGCCCCCGACAGCGGCACGGTGCAGTGGGGCGAGACGGTCCAGTTGGGCTACTACGACCAGCTCAGCGAAGACCTGCCCGACAACCAGCGGGTCATCCAGTTCATCGAAGGCGAAGCGCCACTGATTCGCACCGCCGACGGCGAACGGCTAACCGCTTCGCAGATGTTGAACTGGTTCCTGTTCAGCGGCAAGGAGCAGCAAACCTACATCGGCAGCCTCAGCGGCGGCGAGCGGCGGCGGCTCTACCTGCTGCGCACGCTCATCTACCAGCCAAACGTCCTCTTCCTCGACGAGCCGACCAACGACCTGGACATCCAAACGCTGGGCGTGGTCGAGGAATTCCTCGACCATTTCCAGGGCTGCCTGATTGCCGTCAGCCACGACCGCTACTTTTTAGACCGCAACGTGGACTTTTTGATGAGCTTTGAAGCAGGCATAGTCGGCTCGCGCTTCCCCACGCCTTATGAAACCTATCGCCGCCTGCGCGATGAACTGCAAGAAGAATCCGCGCCAGCCCCGCCGCCCAAACCGGAAAAGAAACCCGCCCCGCCCCCAGCATCCAAATCGCGCCGCCTGACCTGGAAGGAAAAGCAGGAATTGGCCGGATTAGAGGGTAAAATTAGTGAATTAGAAGCGCAAAAAGCGCAGTTGGAAGCCGACATCAACAACATCGGCAGCGACTACGAACGGCTGCAATCCCTGGCCGACGAGTTGGAAACAACCAAATCAACCCTGGAAACGGCCGAACTGCGCTGGCTAGAACTTTCAGAAATTGCAGAAGAGGGATAGGACAGCATAGAATTAAGCAAATCATACACAAATGTCATGCTGAACGAAGTGAAGCATCCCAACCAAGTTGAACGGGATTCTTCGCCTCCGGCTCAGAATGACAGTAACAAATTGCAGCGCCTCAAAAAAATTTATGAACCTACAAATTGATCGTGATTATCTTGTTCAAACGATGGTGGATTTGGTGCGCATCAACTCCACCAACCCATCGCTGTCGCCGGATGGTGCGGGCGAAGTCGAAATTGGCGCATACGTCGCCGATGCCCTGAACGACCTGGGGCTGGAGGTAACGACCTACGACCTGGGACCAAAACGAGTCAACGTCGTTGGCCGATTGGCGGGCAAAGGCAACGGCCGTTCCCTACTCCTCAACGCTCACATGGATACTGTCGGCGTGGCTGGGATGACCGACCCGTTCTCAGCCGAAATACGGGATGGCAAACTGTACGGCCGTGGCTCGCAAGACATGAAAGGCAGTCTGGCCGCCCAAATCGCCGCTGCTAAAGCATTGGTCGATGCCGGTGTGGAATTGGCGGGCGATTTGTGGGTAACGGCCGTGGCCGACGAAGAATTCCTCAGCATTGGCAGCGATGATTTAGTCAAACATGTGCGGGCCGACGCCGCCATCGTCACCGAACCGACCGATTTGCACATTTGCCGCGCCCATCGCGGCTTCATTTGGTACGACGTGGAAACCTTTGGCCGCGCCGCCCACGGCAGCCGCTACGCCGAAGGCATCGACGCCAATATGCGCATGGGCCGCTTCCTGGCCCAACTGGATTACCTGGAACAAGAACTGCGCGCCCGCCCACCCCATCCACTGGCCGGCCCCCCTTCCCTACACGCTTCGCGTATTCATGGCGGCAATGAAATTAGCATCTACGCTGCCCATTGCAAACTGGAAATCGAACGCCGCACCATCCCCGGCGAGACGGAAGCTCTGGCCAGAGCCGAACTGCAAGCCATCATCGACCAACTGGCCAGCGATCCAACCTTCAGAGCGACTGTCAAAGCCACATTTTTGCGCGAACCATTTGAGGTTGCCGAAGATGCAGCCATCGTTCAGGCACTGCATCAGGTGACAGCCGACCGGCTCAATCGCCAGCCACAGCACAGCGGCCAAACCTTCTGGACCGATGCGGCTATTTTTGCCCAAGCAGGGATGGAAACCGTCCTCATTGGCCCCATCGGCCAGGGGCTGCACAGCGCTGAGGAGTGGGTAGATGTCCAGTCGGTAGTGGATTTGGCAGCGATTTTGGCGGAAACGGCCGTCCACTACTGCCAATAGCCGAACTCAAAAGTAGGGGCGTAACCTTGTGGTCGCCCTGATGGGCAGGCACAAGGCACTGCCCCTACCAAGAATTACTGAGACAATACGTTTTGGTGAATTTACGGCCGTTGCGCTTGCAGCAGATATTGCCGGGTTTCAAATTGCAGCGGCTCTCCCCGTTCCAGCCTGTCTTGTAAGGCCAACAAATAGGGCAAATGGGAACCGACGCTAAAACCAGGCACCATCCAGGGAATCGCCTTAAGGTAGTAAACGACCGCGCCGATGTCGCTGAATGTCATCGTGCCGGTGTTGCTGGCGGCCCGTTCGATGACGAGATTGGTTTCATTGCGGAGGTATTGCAGGGCCAGTTCATAGGAGGACGGCCGTTCCACCACCTCCATCCCCATCGCCACTTGCAAATCCCAGCCCCACAACGCATCAACTTGCTGGGTCAAAAAGATACCGCCTGGCGCTAATATCCGGGCAATATCCCAGCTGCGGAATCCGGTATGGCGGTCAATGATCCGTTCAAAACTGCCCGGTGCAAAAGGCAGTGGATGATGATTGGCAGCCACGATGCGCACACCCAAAGACCCCAGTCGCTCGGCGGCCAGGGCCACGTTAGGCGGCCAGCCTTCCGTCACCGTCACCGCTGGCGGCCAGACATCGCGCAGCGCAAGCAGCCGTTCGCCGCCGCCGGTGCCGATGTCGAGGACGTTGGCCGCATCTGGCAGTAGGTTGCGGGCCAGAGCCATATAATCCCAGGGCAACGGACTTTCGTGGAAACGGCCGTGCAAATACGAAAAATCCCAGCCCTGAAACGGGACTGCCTCTTCTTCTCGCCAAAAAGCGATTAAAGCATCACGAGTGCTGGCCATTTTTGCTCAGGGGCAAGCCCGCCGCCTGCCAGGCATTCAAACCGCCGGCCACATCCAGCACATCATAGCCGGCTTTGGCCAGACGGCGGGCGGCAATCGGGCTGCGGTGGCTGCTGCGACAAATAGTCAGAATTTGCCGGTCGCGGGGAAGTTCCCGGTAGCGCCGGCCAAATTCGGTCAGTGGAATCAGCGCCGCCCCTTCGACCCTTTCGGTCTGCGTCTCTGCCGGCTGGCGCACATCGACCAACAATGGCGGAACGGCCGTTTGCAGCAGTTCATAGGCTTCCTGGGGGCTAATTTGCCGCACTGGGGACCCAAACAACCAATCAAATAATCCCATAAGTCACTCCTTGTCCCTTTGATTGTATAAAGGGCGCGGATAAAAGGAAAATGAGGAACGGCCGTTTCTAATCCCTTTCATACAAAGAATGGACTATAGTCCGATTCATAAGCATTCATCTTTTCCCGTTTACACGGGAAAGCCATTCACAAAACAATTTTCTGGAGATCTCATGTCAATACAAATACCACAATCCCATGTCGATTTGCTCACCGACCCCGTTTGCGTCACTCTGGTAACCGTCATGCCCGACGGCCAGCCGCAGGCCAGCGTCATCTGGTGCGATTATGATGGCCAGCATGTTCTGGTCAACACCGCTCGCGGCCGGCAAAAAGAACGCAATCTCACCGAACGGCCGATGGCCACCATCCTGGCCATTGATCCGCAAAACCCGTACCGCTACCTGGAAGTGCGCGGCCGTGTCGCCGAGGCCACAGAAAAAGGCGCGGTAGAAAGCATCAACAGCCTGGCCCAACAATACGTGAACCAGCCTACCTATTACGGCGGCGTGGCTCCCGCCGAACAGGCTAACAAAGAGACGCGCGTCCTGTTCAAAATTGAACCGATTCACGTCAACGCCATCGGCTAGAAAGTGTTTGTAGTGGCGACTTTAGTCCCAAAGGATTACCAAAATGATTAATAACAAACATTGGGCTGCTGGCAATATTCCTGACCAGAGCGGCCGGATAGCCATTGTTACCGGGGCCAACAGCGGTATTGGCTACGAAACGGCGCGGGTACTGGCTCACCAGGGGGCAACGACCATCCTGGCCTGCCGTAATGAGCAGAAGGGAAAAGCTGCGGTTGAAAAAATCCAGAGTGAAGGGGCGAAGGGAACGGCCGTTTTCCTCCCCCTGGATTTAGCCGACCTTGACTCCATCCACGCCTTCGCCAACAGCTTCAAAGCCCAATACCAGCGGCTGGACCTGCTCATCAACAACGCCGGCATCATGACTCCGCCCTTTGGCCAAACCAAACAAGGCTTCGAAACCCAATTCGGCGTCAACCATTTGGGCCACTTTGCCCTGACCGGCCTGTTGCTGGACCTTATCCAGCGCACCCCGCAATCCCGCATTGTCACCGTCAGCAGCATCATGCACAAAGGGGGCAAAATCAACTTCGACGACCTGAACAGCGCCCAAAGTTACAACCGCTCGGCCGCTTATGGGCAAAGCAAACTGGCCAATCTGCTGTTCACCTACGAATTGCAGCGCAAACTGGAAGCGGCGGGCAGCGATACTATCGCCGTCGCCGCCCATCCCGGCTGGACAGACACCAACTTACAGCAGCATGCCGGGCTGATTGAGTTTTTCAACCGCTTTTTGGCCCAAAAACCAGAGATGGGCGCGCTGCCCACCCTGCGTGCCGCCGTTGACGCCAACGTGCAGGGTGCCGATTATTACGGCCCGACCCGGCGTTTTGAAACGGTGGGTTATCCAGAGAAAGTGCAGTCGAACGGCCGTTCCCATGACCAGCAAACTGCTGCCAAATTATGGGACATTTCTGAAGAACTGACCGGCGTCCACTACGATTTTGCCCGGCAGACAGAAGCATGATACGCTCAAGGTAAATATATTCTCTCAAATTTCTGACGCATGACGCATGATTTATAACGTATGCCGTCATGATACCTAAAGGAGCATCTCATGGAGTACACACATCTAGGCCGCACCGGCCTGCAAGTTAGCCGCCTCTGCCTGGGCACGATGAACTTCGGCCCGCAAACCGACGAGGCCGAAAGCTTTGCCATCATGGATAAAGCATTAGAATTGGGCATCAACTTCTTCGACACAGCCAACGTATATGGCTGGAAACTGGGCGAAGGCGTAACCGAAAACATCATCGGCCGCTGGTTTGCTCAGGGCGGCGGGCGGCGCGAGAAAGTCGTCCTGGCCACCAAAGTTTTCGGCAAAATGGGCGAGTGGCCCAACGAATCCCGACTGTCGGCGCTGCACATCAAGCACGCCTGTGAAGCGAGCCTGCGCCGCCTGCAAACCGACTACATCGATATGTACCAGATGCATCACGTTGATCGCAGCACCCCCTGGGAAGAGATCTGGCAGGCGATGGAACAGTTAGTGCAGGAAGGCAAGGTGCTGTACGTGGGCAGCAGCAATTTCGCCGGTTGGCACATTGCCCAGGCTAATGAAATTGCCAAACAGCGCCATTTTATGGGCCTAGTTTCGGAGCAAAGCCTGTACAATCTCAACGCCCGCATGGTTGAGTTGGAAGTGATTCTGGCGTGCGAGAAATATGGCCTGGGGCTGATTCCGTGGAGTCCGCTGGCCGGCGGTCTGCTGGGCGGCGTCTTGCAAAAAATCGAGAAAGGCCGCCGCGCTTCCGATCGTTTACAGGCCGAAATCGACAAGTTCCGGCCGCAGTTGGAGCGGTGGGAAGCGTTTTGTGTCGAGATGAACGAACAACCGGCGGATGTGGCGCTGGCCTGGCTGTTGGCGAACACGGCCGTTACCGCCCCTATCATCGGCCCGCGCACCATGGACCAACTCACCGGCAGCCTGCGCGCCCTGGAAATCAAGTTCACCGGCGACCAGTTAGCCAAACTGGATGAAATCTGGCCCGGCCCTGGCGGCGCGGCCCCGGAAGCTTACGCCTGGTAGTTAATATTTTGGTGAAACGTGATGCGTGATACGTTTCCAGTCATGCGTCACGTTTCAGGTTTTACGCATCAAACCCTCGATAAATCTCCCCCATACGCCATTTGTTACTTTTGTGTAACTTACATGATGTATCCTGTCAACTGAGAAGAAGGCAGTGAGGCATCATTGTTCATAAGTCACAAGTCATGCGTCATCAATGACGGTTGACGCATGACTTATGAACCCCCGCACACCCTTACAATTCAAGGTGCTTTTATGTCGGAAACGGCCGTTACCTCATTCATCATCCGTTTTATCCAGGAGCAAGAACTGGAGCAGATAGAACCCGCTGCCTGGCGCGGTCTGATCCGGCACGTGCAGAGCAGCACCGAAACCCGCTTCAGCCGTATCGAAGAGGCTCTGGCCTTCATGAGCGAGTATGTGGATATTGGTGGATGTGGCGAAACGGCCGTACGCAATGAAGAGTAAGAATCCACAGATGACGCTGATTTCGCAGATTTTTCTCTGCGCTCTCTGCATCTCTACGGTTTGTTGAGGAGTAAAAAATGTACATCGGCGATTATTTGGGACGGCGCGACATCTATTCACCCAGCAAGCTGGCCATCATCGATGCCGGTAAATCGCCGGCGCTGCGCCTTACTTACCATCAATGGAACCGGCGCGTCAATCGGCTGGCCAACTGGCTGCGCGCTGTGGCCGGTGTGGAAAAAGGGGATCGCGTCGCCATTTTGGCCCGCGATGGCATTGAACATCTAGACTGTTTCCACGCTTGCAGCAAATTGGGCGCCATCCATACCGCGCTGAACTGGCGGCTGCATTGGCGAGAAACGGCCGCACTTATTGAAGACACCACGCCCAAAGTGCTTTTATTCTCCGATGATTTTAAGGAAGCAGTGGACGCCATCTACGAAGCAACCCGCAACACAGATCACGCCATTGGCCATTTTGTTCACATTGAAGGCGCAGGCACGGCAGATAGTTTATTGTATCAAGATGTATTGGATGGGTCGGTGGAAACGGCCGTTACCTGCCCTACCCTCGACAAAGAAGACATCGCCTGCCTCATCTTCACCGGCGGCACCACCGGCCTGCCCAAAGGGGCGCAAATCAGCCACCGGATGATCAACTGGAATATCCTCAACACCGTCATCCACGATTTAACCCACGACGATATTTATCTCAACGTTTTCCCGCTGTTCCATACCGGCGGCCTATTCACCTATACCGCCGCCCAGGTCGTCTTTGGCAACACCACCGTCATCATTCGCGAATTCAACCCGGAGCAGGTGCTGGATTTGATTGAGCAGGAGCAAGTCACCGTGTTTGCCGCCGTTCCCACGATGTACCAGATGTTGACTCAGGCTAAGAATTGGGAAACGGCCGTACTCACCAGCCTCCGTTTCTGCACCAGCGGCGGCGCCCCCCTGCCCATCCCGCTCGTCCAGCAGTACGCCCGGCAAAAAGGCATCCGCTTCAAGCAAGGCTTCGGCATGACCGAGTTTGGCCCCGGCCTGTTCGCCCTGCCTGCGGAAGACGCCATCCGCAAAGCGGGCAGCATCGGCCGGCCCAACTTTTTCGTCGATGTGCGCGTCGTCGATGACAAAAACCAGCCCCTCGGCCCTAACGAAGTCGGCGAGCTGGTCCTCAAAGGCCCCAGCGGCTGCTCTGGTTACTGGAACAATCTCGAAGCCTCGGCTGCCGTTTTGGACGACGATGGCTGGTTCCACACCGGCGATCTGGTACGCCACGACGAAGATTGGTACTTCTACGTCGTCGATCGCAAAAAAGATATGTTCATCTCCGGCGGCGAGAATGTCTATCCGGCCGAAATTGAAGCCGCCCTGTACAAGCACGAAGCGGTCCACATGTGCGCCGTCATCGGCCTCCCCGACGCGAAATGGGGTGAAGTGGGCAAGGCCTGCGTGGTGTTGAAACCGGGTACGGCCGTAACCGAAACCGAACTCATCACCTTTCTACAAGACCGGCTGGCCCGCTTCAAAGTCCCCAAAACCGTCGCCTTCCTACCCCAACTCCCCCTCTCCGGCGCCGGCAAAATTCTAAAGCGGGAATTGAGAGAGCAATTTGTCAAATAGTCTTGTAGTCCAGTAGTCAAATAGTCGATTCGTCCGACTACAAGACTACCCGACTACTCGACTAAAGGACCATCATGACTGACACCGTAGGCATCGTTGGAACTGGAACCTATTCACCCAAAAACGTCTTAACGGCCGTTGAAATCGCCGCGGCCACCGGCTACCCCGAATGGGTCATCCGCGACAAGATGGGCATCAACCAAAAACACGTCGGCGGGCCGGACGACCAGCCTAACGAGATGGGTATCAAAGCGGCACTGGACTGCATCGAAAACAGCGGCATTGACCCAAAAGAAATCGACGTCGTCTTCAACACCACCGAAGAGTGGCGTGAATATCTGCTCTGGACCTCCGGCATTCACATGGCCTACGAAATCGGCGCCACCAACGCCTGGGCGATGGACGTCCACGCCCGCTGCGCCACCACCGTCGGCGCCATGAAGATGGCCAAAGACATGATCCTGGCCGATCCCGAAGTCAACACCGTCCTCATTGCCGGCGGCTACCGCGTCTCCGATTTCATCAACTTCAAAAATCCGCGCACCTCATTCATGTGGAACATCGGCAGCGGCGGTGGAGCCATGCTGCTGCGCCGCAACCACCCCCGCAACCACGTTCTGGGCGCCCATCTCATGGCCGACGGCTTTATGAGCAAACACGTCATTGTACCCGCCAGCGGCACGGCCGTATTCCCCAACCCGCAAGCCATGGCCAATCCCCAGGGCGTCACCGAAGAGGATTTCTACTTCGATCTGGTCGAGCCGGACGCGATGAAAGGCCGCCTCAACGAAGTCAGCATGGACAACTGGGTCCACTGCGTCGATGAAGCGCTGCGCAAAAGCGGCCCCAAGCCCGACGGCACACCCTACAGCAAAGCCGACCTCGACTTTTTGAACATGGTCCTCATCAAACCGTCCGGCCATCGCGACATGCTGGAACGATTGGGGCTGACTGAGGAACAGTCGGTTTACCTGAGCGACATCGGCCATACCGGCGAACAGGACGCCATGTTTGGCATCCGCGAAGGCGTGGCCCAGGGGCGGCTGAAAGACGGCGACCTGATGGCCATCGTCGCCGCCGGGATTGGTTACGTTTGGGCAGCGGGAATTGTCCGTTGGGGAGAACGAGAGTGAAATCAGAGGTAATTATTCGAGACTATGGTCTTGAAAATGCGAAGTATAAATATCATTCTAAGAACCTTCCCCAAGAGGCAGAAGTGGAAATCTGCAAAAGCTGGCTACAAAAGTTCGCAGTTAAAAAGAATGTAAAAAAAGATGAGTGCATTTTCTCTTACGGCCTCAAACATGTTATTGAAAACTCGACAAATCAATATGTAAGCAATGGTGCATGTATACTGGCTGCAAAAGAATTAGGATATAAGTTTTGGGCAGAAGAAAATTCTGTCAATGCTTACTTCCATATGCAACTTAGACTTCCAGAAGATGAATGGAAACGAATCAGACCAAGAGCTTTCTCTGAATGGTTATTTGGGAAAACTCAATTTGCTTTAGCAACAGATGCCCAAAAAGATCCTAATTGGCCAAGAGATAAAGTTCGATTTATAGATTTTTGGCAATATCTTAATGGAAAAGGAGATTGGGTATTAGAAGAATTTTACACACTATGGGAAATGTGGTCAGGGAATCCTGCACCTAGACCTGAATTAATCAACACCGAAATTATTTATAACCAAGAATGTGATGTCATCAGCTACGGTGATGAATATCCAAAAGCAGAACCTGGCAAAATCTATCTTTATGCACTCTTCGAAGAAAACGAAAGTGAATCATTTAACCGCGTACGAGTCCGTTATGTTGGACAGACAAATGATCCTTCTCGAAGACTAATTGATCATACATTACGGCCAGGAACTATCGACAGAGTAAAGTGGGTTGGTAGCTTACTGCTCAATGGAAAAGCCCCTAAAATGGCCATCTTTTCAACAGTTTCGTCAAGTGAAGCCAACAATTGGGAAATGGCCGCGATCATTGCATTTTCAGAAAGCGAAAATTATTGGGATGACGAAGCCAATCATTTCCCTCCTTTGGAAAAGGCTCTTTTGAATAGAAGATACATTTAATTATCTAATATGGAGAATGACATGCGATTAAAAGATAGAGTAGCACTGGTAACCGGCGGCGCGGCAGGCATTGGCAAGGCAACGGCCGTTCGCTATGCCGAAGAAGGCGCCCAAGTCATCATTTGTGACGTCAACGAAGAACTGGGACAGGCCGCTGCCGCCGAAATCGGGGCCGATTTTTACAAGGTCAACGTCGCCGACCGGCAGGACGTGCAGAACTGGATTGATGCGGTGGTGGAAAAGTACGGCCGTATCGACATCCTGGTCAACAACGCCGGCATCTTACGGGACGGCACCCTCGTCAAAGTCAAAGACGGTCAGCTCGTCAAGCAAATGGCCGAAGAAGCCTTTGATTTGGTCATCAGCGTTAATTTGAAAGGCGTTTTCAACTGCACCCAGGCCGTGGCTCCCGTCATGATCAACCAGGGCAGCGGCGTCGTCCTCAACGCCACCTCCATCGTCGGCCTGGACGGCAACTTCGGCCAGACCAACTACGTGGCCACCAAATCCGGCGTCATCGGCATGACCAAAGTGTGGGCGCGCGAACTCGGCCGCTACGGCATCCGCGTCAACGCCGTCGCTCCCGGCTTCACCGCCACCGAAATGGTCAAACAAATGCCCGACAAAATCCTCGACGGCATGAAAGGGCGCACCCCGCTGGGCCGCCTGGGCGAACCGCGCGACATCGCCAACGCCTACCTCTTCCTGGCCTCCGACGAAGCCAGCTTTATCAGCGGCGAGACCTTACGCGTCGATGGCGGCATCGTCGTTGGAACGTGAGCTTGTTACGAGTGGCAAGTGGCGGGTGGCGAGTACAACACACTCATCACTCGCTACCCGCTACCCGCCACCAACAATAAAAAGGAGTTTTACATGTCCACTATTCCTACTTTACCGGGTATTGAATCCAAAATCGTCGCCACCGACCGGCTTAAAGTCCATATTTTGACCTGCGGCGCTGCGGACGGCACGCCGGTTTTGTTCGTTCACGGCAATGGCTCCTCCGCCACCTTCTGGGAAGAAACGATGCTGGCCCTGCGCGCGGCATTGCCCTTGATTTGCGCGGCTACGGCGATACCGAACCGCTGCCGGTTGATGCCACGCTGGGCCTGTCCGACATGGTTACCGACATCAAGGCGCTGGTACAGGCTCTGGGATTAGGCCAATTCCACATCGTCGGCCACAGCATGGGCGGCGGCATTGTTATGAAATACGCCATCGCCCACCCCGCCGACCTGCGTTCCATTACCCTGGTGGACACCATGTCCCCCTACGGCTACGGCGGCAGCAAAGGGGCCGATGGCGCCATGACCTACAACGACGGCGCGCCATCGGGCATCAACCCTGACTTCGTCCAGGCATTGGCTGATGGCGATAGAGGCGTTGAAAATCCGATGTCGCCGCGCAATGTGTTCCGCCAATTTTATGTCAAACCACCCTTCATCGCCGAACGAGAAGACGCGCTGATCGACTCGATGATTTCCACCAAAATTGGCGATGATTGGTATCCGGGAACGGCCGTGCCCTCAACCAATTGGCCCGGTGCGGCTCCCGGCGACAAAGGCATCTTGCCCGCCTTCAATCGCAAATATTTCGATGCGAGCGCCTTAGCCGACATCGATCCCCAGCCGCCCATTCTGTGGCTGCGCGGCGACAGCGATCTCATCGTTAGTGACTATGCGATGTTTGATTTGGCCGCTTTGGGCGCGATGGGCGCCGTACCCGGCTGGCCGGGCGAAGAAGAATGCCCGCCGCAGCCGATGCTGACTCAAACCCGCGCCGTTTTGGACCAATACGCCGCCAATGGTGGCACTTATCGTGAAGAAATAATCAGCGACGCCGGTCATTCGCCTTTTTTGGAACAGCCGGAAGCGTTCAACAAGGCTTTTCACGCCTTTTTGCAGTAGAGATAGTCCACAGATTTCACAGATTACGCAGATGGAAGAAAAATCTGTGAAATCTGCGTAATCTGTGGACAGTATTCGAGGGAGACACTATGCACGCCGCCGATTTATTGAGCAATCGGGCCAACCTGACACCAAAGCGGGAAGCGCTGCTGGAACTGGAAACCGGCATCCGTTACAGCTACGCCGCGCTCAACGAGCGGGCCAATCGCTGCGCCCACTGGCTGCAATCCTGCGGCGTCGATTATGGCGACCGGGTCTCTATTTTGGCCCACAACAGCGTCGTTTATCTCGATTTGCTGTATGGCTGTGCCAAAATCGGGGCCATTTTTACGCCGTTGAACTGGCGGCTGGCTGTGCCTGAATTGGTCTACATCGTCCAAGATTGCACCCCCACAGTCCTGCTTGTTGACGCCGCATTTGCAGAGATGGGCCAACAAGTGCAGGCGCAGGCCGGGGTTGCACATTTTGTTACCCTGACCGATTATGAAACTGCGCTGGCCCGGCAAACAGCCGCCGAACCCAGCCGTCCGGTGGCGCTGAACAGCGAATCGACGCACTGCATTTTGTACACATCGGGCACAACCGGCCGGCCCAAAGGGGCGATGATTCCGCACCGGCAGGTTTTGTGGAACTGCATCAACACGGCCGTTTCCTGGGGCCTCACCGAGCATGACGTGTCACCGGTTTTTACACCGCTGTTCCACGCCGGTGGGCTGTTTGCTTTCATGACTCCGCTGTTTTACCTGGGCGGCCGCATCATTCTGACCAAAGATTTCGATGCCGAAGAATCGCTGCAAATCATTCTGGATGAGCAGTGTACGATTATTTTGGGCGTTCCCACCCTGTTCCAGATGTGGCAGCAGACGACGGTGTATGAAACGGCCGTGTTCCACCACGTCCATTTCTTCATCAGCGGCGGCGCCCCCTGCCCACCGCCACTCATCGAAAAATGGCGGCAGGAAAAAGGCGTCGTCTTCCGCCAGGGCTACGGCCTCACCGAAGTGGGCACCAACTGCTTCAGCATGACCGACGCAGAATCGGTACCCAAAACCGGCTCCGTCGGCAAACCCATCTTCCACAGCCAGATGCGGCTGGTCGATGACAACGGTGCCGATGTACCCGTCGGCGCAACCGGCGAACTGCTCATCAAGGGGCCGCACGTCACCACCGGCTACTGGCACAATCCGGAAGCTACCGCCCAATCGCTGGTGGATGGCTGGTTCCACACCGGCGACATGGCCCGCATGGACGAAGACGGCTTTTTCACCATTGTCGGCCGGTTCAAAGACATGATCATCTCCGGCGGGGAAAATGTGTATGCGGCCGAAGTGGAAGCCGTGTTTAGGGAACATACGGCCGTTGCCGAAGCCGCCCTCATCGGCCAGCCCGACGACAAATGGGGCGAAATCGGCCTGATGATCACCGTTCTCAAGCCGGGCCAAACTGTCAGCGAAGCAGAGTTACAAGATTTCTGCCGCCAGCGCCTGGCCCGCTACAAAGTGCCCAAAGAAGTCATTTTCGTCGATGCGTTGCCCTACTCACCCTATGGCAAAGTGGAAAAAATGAAGTTGAAGGAAAAGTATGTGGTCGGTAAACAGTAATCCGATAACAGATTACCGCTCACGGATTACCAGGAGAATCCTATGCCTACAACAACCGCTAACGGCATCAACATTTATTACGAAATTCACGGCTCCGGCGACCCGCTGGTACTAATTTGCGGCCTGGGTTACGACATGTGGCAATGGCACAAGATGGTTCCGGGGCTGGCTGAGCAGTTTCAAGTTATTACCTTTGATAATCGCGGCGTGGGGCAAACGGATAAACCGGCCGGGCCTTACAGTGCGGCGCTGCTGGCGGCGGATACGGCCGCTTTACTCGAAGCCTTGAACATCGAAAAAGCGCACATTATGGGCCACAGCATGGGCGGCTTCATCGCTCAGGAGATGGCCTTGAGCTACCCTGAGATGGTGGACAAATTGATTCTGGCTTCGACTAATTTCGGCGGGCCGCACCACCTGCCCATCACCCCGGAAGCGATGGCCGTCCTCAGCGACATGACCAGCGATCCAGTAACGCGCTTCAAAAACGGGCTGGCCGTCAGCACCGCACCCGGCTGGAGCGAAAACAACGCGGCCATGATCGAAGAATGGCTGGCCTGGCGCGTGGCTAATCCGGTAGACCCGGCCCCTTACCAGGCGCAAATGGCCATCGGACTGAGCTTGTTGGCCGAAGACGCCTGTTTTGAGCCAAGATTGGCCAATGTCCATGCGGAAACGCTCATCCTCTTTGGCGAACACGACAAAGTTGTGCCGCCAGGCAATGCCGATCTGCTGGCGGCCAAAATTCCCAGCAGCACGATCCATTTGCTGCCCAACGCCGGCCATTTCTTCCCCATCGAAGTGCCGGAGGCGGCGAATGAGGCGATTATTGAGTTTTTGAAGAGTTAATGGTTGAATGGTTGGTTAGTTGGTTAGTTTGTTAGTTGGTTAGTAGATGAAACCAACCAGCAAACGAGCAAACGAACAAACCAACCAACCAATCACATGGAGAAATTAATGAAAACACGAAAATTGGGCCGGGGCGTCGCCGTTGTGGGCGTCGGCATGAGCCAGTTCGGGGCGTTCCCGGAGAAAAACAGCCGCGATTTGTTCGTGGAAGCGTTCCGCGACATGCGCGGCTCGGTCGATAAGGGGCTGGATCCCAATGACATCGAGGCGCTGTACATCGGCAATTACAGCAGCGATTTGTTTGAAGGTCAGGGCCACACCGCACCTATCATGGCCGACTGGCTGGGGCTGACGCCGCGGCCGGCCACCCGGATTGAAGACGCCTGTGCCAGCTCCGGCGTAGCCCTGCGGCAAGGGCTGCTGGCCGTTGCCTCCGGCGCGTACGATGTGGTGCTGGTCGGCGGCATCGAAAAGATGACCAATCTACCCATCGCTGAGGTAACCGATACATTGGCTACGGCCGGTGACGTGCTGTTTGAGATTCCGGCGGGGTTTACTTTCCCCGGTTTTTACGCGGCGATGGCCACGGCTTACATGCACAAATACGGTGCGACACCGGAAGCATTGATGAAAGTGGCACTAAAAAATCACGATAACGGCGCACTGAATGCCAAAGCGCAGTTTAACAGCACAATTGCCGGGGTGATGGCGGCCAAGAAACGCAGCGCCGAGAAAAAGGGCCGTCCCATTCCCACCTGGGCCGATGAGATGGAATTTTTGCACGACGATCGGGCCAATCCGATGATAGCGTGGCCTTTGCGCTTGTTTGACTGCTCGCCGGTGACGGATGGGGCAACGGCCGTTCTCCTGGTCAGTGAAGAAATCGCCAAACAGTTCACCGACGACCCCATCCATATCATTGGCAGCGGGCAGGCCAGCGACGGCGCGCTGCACGACCGGCCCGATTTGACCAGCCTGGGCGCGGCCAAACACGCCGGGCAGATGGCTTACGCCATGGCCGGCATTACACCCAAAGATATCAAAGTGGCCGAAGTCCACGACTGCTTCACCATCGCCGAGATCATTGCCAGCGAAGATTTAGGCTTTTTCGCCCCTGGCGCCGGCCACGAAGCAGCCGAAGAAGGCTTGACGGCACGGCACGGCTCCCAGCCCATCAACACCTCCGGCGGCCTGAAATCAAAAGGCCACCCGGTCGGCGCATCGGGCGCGGGGCAGGTGGTGGAAGTGTTTAAGCAAATGCGCGGCCTGGCCGGTGAACGGCAGGTAGACCGCGACGTCGATCTGGCGCTGACGCATAATGTGGGTGGGACAGGGCAAACGGCCGTTGTCCACATCTATGAGAGGAAGTAGTCGGATAGTCAGGTAGTCTTGTAGTCAAATCCCCGACCACACGATTACTCGACTACTCGACTACCAGACTACACGACTAAAGGACTACCAAGACTATGAGACCAATTACCGAATATTCTTTCCAGCAGTTTTTGCAGGAACACAAGTTGATGGGCGCGCATTGTGCGGTGTGTGGCGGGACGTTTGTACCGCCGCGACCGGTTTGCCCGAAATGTCATGGTGAGGCGATGGAATGGGTGGAGATGTCGGGTGCGGGGAAGTTGGCAGCGTTTACGGCCGTTTACATCGGACCCACTGCCATGATCGAAGCTGGCTACGACCGGACCAAACCTTACATGACCGGCGTCGTCCAACTGGATGAGGGCCCCATGATCAGCGCCCAAATCCTGGGTCTCGACGCCGCCCAACCCGAAATCAGCGCCATCGGTACGCCGCTGACCATCAGCTTCATTGAACGGGGCGAGGAAGAAAAACGGCGGGCGTTTTTGGCCTTTGCAAGTAATCAGTAAACCGTAATCCGATCACCGATTACGGTTTACCGATAACGGAACACGAAAATGTACCACTTCGACTGGATCAGACGACACGCAGAAAGGACACCAGACAAGCTGGCGCTGGTGGATGCCCATACCGGACGGCAGTACACCTATGCGCAATTCAATCAACGGGCCAACCGGCTGGCTAGCTTTTTGCGCGACGAGTTGGGCGTGCAACAAGGTGACCGAGTCTCCATCCTGGCTCAAAACAGCTCCGATTACTTCGAGGTATTGTTCGCCTGCGGCAAGATTGGCGCAATTTTGAACACACTCAACTGGCGGCTGGCTGTGCCCGAACTAGAATTTATCCTCAACGACTGCACGCCGCGGGTCATGCTCTGTGAGCCGGAATTCGCAGTGCAGATGGCTGCGTTACGCTCCCAAATCAGCTGCGAGTCTTACATCGTCATGGGGGATAGCGGATCGGATGGGGATTGGACATATGAGCAGGCATTGGCCGCCGGATCACCCACCGATTTTGTGGGGCCGCGCCTGAAATACGAAGAGACCTGGGCCATTTTGTACACCTCCGGCACAACAGGACGGCCGAAAGGGGCGCAGGTCACCTATGGCAACTTCTTCTACAACGCCGTGGGCATGGGCCGGGCCATTGATTTGACATCGGAGGACGTTAACCTCAACGTACTGCCCACCTTTCATGCTGGCGGGCTGGGGCTGTATGCCGGGCCGATTTTCCACGCCGGGGGTACGCTCGTCGTCATGCGCGCCTTTGAGCCGGGGAAAATGCTAGATTTGATTGCCAAATGGGGCGTCACCAAGCTGCTCCTGGTTCCAGCTATTTACCTGGCGCTTCTACAATATCCCGGATTTGACGAGGCCGATTTATCGAGCGTCGTTCATTGGGGCAGCGGCGGTTCTTCCCTGCCGCCTTCGTTGGTGCAGCAGTATGCCAAAAAGGGCATCATCATCCAGCAGGGTTTTGGCATGACGGAAACGGGGCCAACGGTGTTTATCATCGACAAGGAAAACGCCGTGCGAAAGGCGGGGTCGGTAGGCAAACCGGTGCTGCATACCGACGTATGCATCATGGACCGCCAGGGTAACGTGCTGGGACCAAACGAAGTCGGCGAGTTGTGCATTCGCGGCGGCAACGTGACCAGCGGCTATTGGAACCGGCCGGAAGCTACGGCCGAAGCGATCAAAAATGAGTGGCTCCACTCCGGCGACGCGGCGATGTATGATGAGGAAGGTTTTTACACCATCGTTGATCGTTGGAAGGATATGTTTATTTCTGGCGGCGAGAATGTATACCCGGCTGAAGTAGAGAATGTGATTTACCAGCATCCAGCGGTGGCGGAAACGGCCGTGATCGGCGTCCCCCATCCCCAATGGCAAGAAACCGGCCGGGCGCTGGTTGTCTTAAAAGCCGGCCAGACCGCCACCGAGCAAGAAATCATTGACTTCTGCCAGGGCAAGCTGGCCCGCTACAAAATCCCCAAGTCGGTGATTTTCCTGGACAAACCCTTGCCCCGGACGGCAGCGGGCAAAGTCCTAAAAAGAGAACTACGAAAAACTTATGGCCGTACCGTAGAGTAACTACTGCCGAATGCAATGTTGAGTAACACATAATATTTCAGTTTCCATCTTATGAATCAGTCAAAAAATCCAATGAAATACTTCAAAATATGCGATGAAGGTTTTCATAAAGACTGGGGCGGCGATCCCACATATTGGTTAGAAGTCAATGATGAAGGAGATGCCGAACGTCAGCTAGATAAATACCCCAATGGGAATGTCGTTAGCTACAATCGGTCTCATACAGACGATGAACATGGCGCACTTTCAATAATGGTCATAGATGGTGACGAAGAATTTTGGATTCCTTACGAAATCTCCAAAATTGAGTTTGAAGTCCAATGGCTTATACAGAGACCATTAAACCGCCAACTATTTAATACCGAGATTAATTCAATTAAGAGTTGGATAATTGGGCAAACCTTCTCAGCCGAGCAAATTTATACTCAAGCAGACTTTGACGAATTTGCCCGGTTGAGTGGGGATGACAACCCGATTCACGTGGACCCGGTATTTGCGGCGCGGACGGGGTTTGGCCGGACGGTGGCACATGGGATGCTGCTGTACGGGACGATTTGCGGCCTGTTGAGCCGCCACTTTCCCGGCACGGTGCAGCTTGAGCAAAATTTCATATTCCCCGCGCCAACGTATACCGATGAAACGATGACGGTTCAAGCCGAAATCACGGCCGTCAATTTGGAAACAGGCCAAATCCGGCTAAAAACGACGATGGCCAATCCCGACGGCCAACTGACATGTGACGGCGAAACAGTTTTAGAATGGAAGGAAGGATGGGACACGGATAAACGCGGATAGCCATGGATCAAAAATCGGTATTCATCCGTGTAAACCAATGTCCAGTTGAAAATGAGTCGAACGGTATTGCAAGAGGCGATTGGACCGGTAGCGGTGGTGACGTTGAACCGGCCGGAGCGGCATAACAGCCTGATTCCCGATTTTTTGCGGGAGATTCTGGCGGCGATCACGGCCGTTTCCACCTCCCCTACCATGCGCGCCCTGGTTTTGCAGGCTAACGGCCGTTCCTTCTCCACCGGCGGCGATGCGTTAGGCTTTGTGCAACACGCGGACGACATCGAAACGTATGCGCGGGAAATTGTCGGCTTGCTCAACCAGGTGATTTTGGCGCTGATTGATTTGCCGGTACCGGTGGTAACGGCCGTGCACGGCATCGTCACTGGCGGCGCATTAGGTTTTATTTTGGGATCGGACATCGTGTTGGTGGCCCCCGAAGCCAGCTTTACACCCTACTACAGCGTCGTCGGCCCCAGCCCGGACGGCGGGTGGGCCGGATTGCTGCCCCTGCTGATTGGGCCGCGCCGGACGGCCGAGGTGTTGTATTTGAATAGGACGATTGATGCGGAAACGGCCGTCACCTGGGGCATCGCCAACCGCATCGTTCCCGCCGATCTGATTCGCGCCGAGAGCCTGGCCATCGCCAACGACATCGCCGCCAAAAAGCCGGGCAGCATCCGCCACACCAAACGGCTGCTCACCAGGCATCGGGACGAATTGGCCGCCCGCCTGGACGCCGAACTGGACCACTTTGTTGATCAGATGGTTAACGGCGAAGGGCTGGCCGGATTTGAAGAATTTTTAACCGAATTGCAAGTGAGGAAGGCTATAGCGGATTAAGAAAAAATGATTAATTTGTGACGACGAGGCATTGTACATTATGAAATTTCCTGTGTATATCATGCAAAATAGACATATTGATCGAATATCAGCAGCTGATATTGACATAATTTTAGCATCCGTATTTGATCAACCTCTTGACAGATTAGGCTTCGAAAAAGTGAATCAAAGAAAGTGGGTTCGTGCCACGAAGCCTGACATTAGAGAAATGTTCGCGATTTTGGCCATGAAGGGTGCAAGTTATTCACCTGCCTGGGGCTTTTCTTTGGATTATGTGCCGCACATTTCAGGTAATAAACTCAAATGGCATAGGACAAACAAGTCGGCCTTATTTGATTTTCGATATGATCCGCTAGATTACAAGACTATCGGTAATTTTGACCTTGAATCATGGAGAATTGATTCTCTTTACGGAAAAGAAAAGGCCATTAAACAGGCAAGGCAGGTTGCAAAGATTTCCATCGAACAGGCTAATCAACTATGGAACTCTATACAGAATCCTAACGATATACCGCGGGTTTTTGAAGAACAACTTCGACTAACAAAGGAACGGAAAGTGCAACGTTTTGGTTTTTTCAATTACACCCAACATCCGATTGCTTATGCTTTTACCTTAGCCAAAATTGGCGAAAGAGAAAAAGCAAGAAAGATGCTTGAAGAAACCATACAAAGAGGTGGTGTCGCTCAGAAATGTGAAGATGACCTCAAGCAAAAGTTATCTGACTTGTTAGCACTCGAAAATTAGTGAAACAGAAGCAGCTATTAACAAGAAAATGAAAGGATTAACCATCGGACAAAAAGCCAGCACAACCAGAACCTTTACGGCCGTAGACGTAGCCGCCTACCGCACCCTGACCGGCGATTTGACGCTGGGATTTGGCGAAATGGTTGAAGCCAGCATCCCCGGCCCCCTCCTCGCCGGCATGATTTCCGATTTACTGGGCACAAAGCTGCCGGGGCGCGGTACCAACTGGCTCAAGCAGCAGTTCCAGTTTCCTGCCCCGGCGCAAGTGGGCGATGAAATCATGGCAACCGTCGAAATCACCCGCCTGCGCCCTGAAAAAGAACTAGTCAACCTGCGCACCGCCTGCACCACTGCTGCCGGAACCATCGTCTGTTCCGGTGAATCACTCGTTTTGGTGCGCGATCTGGAACAGACACAGGAATAACCGGTATGCACCAAAGGAGGTGACCCATTGCCGACAAAAATTTGAGTAGTCAAGAGAGAATCATAAAAAATAACCTAAAATATCTGGAGGAAAGAAATGAAACGTCGTAATTTGCTAATCTTTTTATCCTTGTTTGTCATTGTGGCCATGCTGTTGGTCGCCTGTGGCGGCACACCGGCAGAAGAACCGGCCGAAGAACCCGCTCCTACCGTTGAAGAACCGGTAGCTGAAGAGCCAGCAGCCGAGGAACCCGCCGCCGAAGAACCGGCGGCGATGGAAGGCGTAACCTGCGAAGAACCGATCAAAGTCGGCCTTATCACCGATGAAACCGGGGCACTGGCCATCTACGGGGCACACATCCTGCGCGGCTTCCCGCTGGGCATGGAATATGCTACCGGCGCGGCCGGCGTCGATAACGGCGATTACACCAGCTACATGCTCGACAACTGCGAAATCCAGGTCTACGTGCGTGATGATCAAAGCACACCGGACATCACCGCCACTGTCGGCCGTGAACTCATCGAGGAAGTCGGGGTGAGCGTGCTGGTCGGTACGGTCAGCTCCGGCGCAACGGCCACACTGCAAGAACTGGCCCGCGAAAACCAGATTCCGCTCATCGTGGCTCCAGCGGCCGCCAACGACATCACCGGTGTAGCTTTCAACGAATACACCTTCCGCACCAGCCGCAACAACTATCAGGACGCCGTCAACATCTGCGATTACATGACGGATGAATATGATACCTTCGTCCAGATCGCGCCCGATTACTCCTTCGGTTACGGCGGCGCACAAGCGTTCCGTGATGCCTGCACCCTCTTCGGCGGCGAATTTGTGGCCGACGACATCTTTGCCCCGGCCGACACCACCGAATTTACGCCCTACATGGAGCAAGTGCTTAACTCTGGCGCTGATGCCTTCCTGGTGACCTGGGCTGGCGGCGGTTTTGTGCCCATGATGCAGGCGGCCACCGAGTTAGGCGTCTTCGACGAAATGTCGATGGCTTCCGGCTTTGTCGATAACGTGGTCATGCCCGCCTTCTTCGCCAACGCTATTGGTCAGACCAGCGGTATCCTCTACCATTACACTGCCCCCAATAATCCCATCAATGATTGGCTGGTGGAACAGACCCAGGCACAGTTTGGCACGTTCCCCGACTTGTTTGACGCCGATGGCATGAACGCGGCTCTGCTGCTCACCGAAGCGTTGAAAGCGACCGGCGGCGATGCCAGTGCTGACGCGATGATTGGCGCAATGGAAGGGATGCAGTTTGAAGGGCCGAAGGGCACGATTTACATCCGCCCGGAAGACCACGTAGCCATTCAGGATATGTACATTGTCAAGCTGCTGAATGTGGATGATCCGGAATTCAAGTACTTTGAACTGGTGGACACCACCCGGCCAAATGTACCCTGCTTGCTGCCAGAAGAGATGCAAGACCGCTGCGGCGATCTGCCGATTGGGGCGTTGGGCGATATTTCCCAGGTAACGGCCGTAGAACCTGAAGCTGAACCCGAAGCCGCCCTCACCTGTGAAGCGCCCATCAAAGTTGGCCTCATCACCGACGAAACCGGCGCACTGGCCATCTACGGCGCGCACATCCTGCGCAGCTTCCCGCTAGGCATGGAATACGCTACCGGCGCGGCCGGCGTTGACAATGGTGATTACACCAGCTACACCGTGGACGGCTGCGAATTTCAAATCTACAAACGCGATGACCAGAGTAATCCCGAAAACACAGCCACCGCCGGCCGTGAACTCATCGAAGAAGTCGGCGTGGACGTACTGGTCGGTACGGTCAGCTCCGGCGCGACAGCCACCCTGCAAGAACTGGCCCGCGAGAATCAAATTCCGCTCATCGTCGCCCCGGCTGCTGCCAACGACATCACCGGGGTGGCCTTCAACGAGTACACCTTCCGCACCAGCCGCAACAACTACCAGGACGCCGTCAACATCTGCAAGTACATGACACAACAATACAATACCTTCGTGCAGATTGCCCCCGACTACTCCTTCGGTTACGGTGGCGCACAAGCGTTCCGTGATGCCTGCACCCTGTACGGCGGCGAATTCACGGCCGATGACATCTTTGCTCCGGCCGACACCACTGAATTCACGCCCTACATGGAGCAAATCCTCGATTCCGGCGCGGAAGCCTTCCTGGTCACCTGGGCTGGCGGCGGTTTTGTGCCCATGATGCAGGCCGCCAGCGAATTGGGTGTCTTCGATGAAATGTCGATGGCCTCCGGCTTTGTCGACAACATCGTCATGCCTGCTTTCTTCGCCAATGCTATTGGCCAGACCAGTGGTATCCTCTATCATTACACGGCACCGGACAATCCCATCAACGATTGGCTGGTCGAGCAAACACAGGCGCAGTACGGTACATTCCCCGACCTGTTTGATGCCGATGGCATGAACGCTGCCCTGCTGTTGGTCAGCGCCGTACAGGCTACCGGTGGCGACACATCCGCCGAGGCCATGATTGCGGCCATGGAAGGGATGGAGTTTGAAGGGCCGAAAGGCACCATCTACATCCGCCCGGAAGACCATGTGGCGATGCAGGACATGTACATTGTCAAACTATTGAACGTGGACGATCCCGAATTCAAATACTTTGAATTGGTGGATACGACTCGTCCCGATGTGCCCTGTTTGCTGCCGGAAGAGCTGCAAGATCGCTGCGGCGATTTGCCAATTGGCAGCCTAAGCGGCGAATAAATTGATGCAGGGGAGCAAGGGGGCAGGGGTGCAGGGGTGATTTCTCCCTTGCTCCCCAGCTCCCCTGCTCCTCCGCTAGCGGAGCAAACTATGGCTGAGGAGATCATTCTCGAAACAAAAAACCTGCGGCGGGAGTTTGGGGCGCTGGTAGCAGTGGCCGATGTCAGCATCAAGGTTAAGGCGCGCACGCTGCACTCCATCATCGGGCCGAATGGGGCCGGTAAAACGACGTTTTTCAACCTGCTGAGCGGCAATATTGAGCCGACCAGCGGGCAAGTGATTTATAAGGGACAGGATATTACCAAGCTGCCGCTGCATCGAACGGCGCATTTGGGAATCGGCCGTTCCTTCCAAATCACCAACATTTTCCCCAGCCTAACCGTATTGGAGAACATCCGGCTGTCCAGCCAGGCACTTGGCAGGGACAACTTCCGCCTGTTCCGCTCCCATCACCACTTCAAGCAGTACGAAGAGCGGGCCTGGGAAGTGATCGAACAGGTCGGACTGCAAGAGCGAGCCTTGTCTCCAGCGCGCACGCTGCCGCATGGTGACCAACGCAAACTGGAATTAGGTATGATCCTGGCTCCAGATCCGGAGCTGCTGCTGCTGGATGAACCCACAGCGGGCATGGCCTCGGAGCAGGTGCCGGAATTGATGGTGCTCATCCAACAGATCCAGGCCGCCGGTGAGAAAACCGTTATGCTGGTGGAGCACAACATGAATGTGGTGATGAACGTCTCCGATGCCATCACGGTCATGCATTACGGGCAGGTACTAGCCGAAGGCACACCAGCCGAAATCTCCGCCAACGAAACTGTGCAGCAGGCGTATTTGGGTGCGTTGTATGAGAATTAGTTGGTTGGTTAGTTGGTTAGTTGGATGGTTAGATGGTTGGGTTAGCCAAACAAACTAACGAACCAACAAACAAACCAACAAACTAATCAACAAAACTACCGGATTCACTTTATGACTAACTTACTCGAAGTTCAAAAAGTTCATACATTTATCGGGCAGTTCCATATTTTGGAAGGGGTATCGGTGGGTGTGCCCAAGGGAAGCATCACGGTTTTGCTAGGGCGGAATGGGGCCGGTAAAACGACGACGCTCAAGACGATTTTGGGGTTGACGCCGCCCAAAGAAGGCAAGGTCATCTTTGATGGCCAGGAAATTCAGGGGCAGCGCAGCTTTGACATCGCAGCAATGGGCATCGGGTTTGTACCAGAGCATCGAGCGATTTTCCGCGATTTGAGTGTGCTGGAGAATTTGCGCATCGCCGAACGGCAAAAAGGGGATTTGGCCCGGAATGAAGAACTTATTTTTAATTTATTCCCCGATTTGAAGCGGCTGATTAAGCTGCCGGGCACGAACCTCTCTGGCGGGCAGCAGCAAATGTTGGCTGTGGCGCGGGCGCTGGTCCCGGATAACAAGCTGCTGCTAATTGATGAACCGAGTGAAGGGTTGGCCCCGGTGCTGATTGAGCAAATGATTGAGGCGATTCAGAAGCTGTCGGCCAATACGACGGTGCTGCTGGTGGAACAGAATTTTGTGGTAGCCAGCAAATTGGCCGAGCGATATGTGATTATTGAAGAGGGCCAGTCGGTGAAGCAGGGGTTGATGGCCGATTTGGTGAATGATAAAGAGACGATTCACCGGTATTTGGGTGCAGCGTAAGTCGGTAACCAGTAATCGGTAATCCGTTATCGGATGACTGATTACTGATCACCGATTACCGATAATGGATTACACACTATGATTGGGACGTTGAAAAAGAATCGGACGCAGGTGGTTGTGCTAGCGGTGCTGCTATTTTTGTTTGTGTCGGCATCGCAGAGTATGGAGTTGTCGGATTGGGCGATTACGGTGCTGCGCGGGCTGTCGGTAGGAGCGCTGACGTTTCTGGTGGCGGCCGGTTTTTCACTGATTTTTGGGTTGATGGATGTGCTGAATCTGGCGCATGGTGAGATGTTTATGCTGGGGGCTTATGTGGGCTGGACAGTATACGTGCGGCCGGACACGTTTGTGGATGTACTGGCTCCGGCGGCGTTGTTGGGTGTGGGGTTGGTACTTATGCCGGTATTACGGCCGTTTCTCTCCCGCCTCTCCCTCTCTCCCAAACTAACCAACAGTTGGCCCTGGATTGGCCTGCTGATTGGTCTGGCCATCACTGCCTACAGCTTCAAAAACTATCCCATCACCATCTGGGACGTCGAAGCGTTCGCCGAAAGTCCGTCTACCTATTCCCTGGCCATGAGCCAGGGAACCTTGGTGCTGCCCGAATCGGTCACATCTGACGTTTCCGGTATGGTATTGATTGTTGGTTTGTTGGCGGGCGGGTTGGTTTTAGGTCTGTCCTTCGTCGGCTTTGGCCTGCGGAAACAGACCAGTCTGGTCAATCCCAAAATTCCCACGTCGTCGCTAATCATCGCCGGGGTGCTGCTAATCATTGGGCTGGCCGCCCATTTTGGCAATAACGCGTTGACCAACGCCTTATTTGGTCTGAGTACAACGGCCCTGTTTTTTGTCGCTATGCTGGTAGCGACGGTGGCCGGGTTGATTTTGGGCGCGGGCATTGAATCGATGTTGATACGGCCGTTATACGACCGCCCCATCTACCAAATCATGGTCACCCTGGGGCTGAGCTTCATCGGCATCGAAAGCGTACGCGCCATCTGGGGCCGCCCCGAATTCACCATGCCCAAACCGGCCCTTTTCGCCGCCACCGGTGCAGGCTGCGCCAAAGAAATTACCAGCTTCTGGGAACGAATTGGCAATCAATGCTCGACGGTGTTTTTATTTGACGGCCGTGTCCGCACCTACAACGAAATCTTCGTCATCTTCGTTGGCGTTGTCGTACTCATTGCCGTCTGGCTGCTCTTGCAGCGCACCCGCATCGGCATGATCATCCGCGCTGGGGTACAAGACGGCGAAATGGTCGAAGCGCTGGGCATCAACGTGCGCCAGGTCTTCACCTTTGTCTTTGCCCTGGGCGTGGGATTGGCCGCACTGGGCGGCGTGTTGGCCGGACCGTCGCTGGGCCTCTCCAGCGGATTGGGCGGCCAGGTGCTGCTGCTGGCCCTCATCGCCCTGGCCATCGGCGGCCTCACCAGCTTCCCCGGCGCGGCTGCCGGTGCTGTACTCGTCGGTCTTTTGCAGCAGTTCATGATCAAATACGGCCAAATCGGTATCAACCTGCCCTTCCTGGCCGAGCCATTCAAGCCGTCACCGCCGCTCGTTCCGGCCTCGACTGTTTTGCTCATGGTCATCATCCTGCTCATTTTGCCGCAGGGTTTGTTCGGACGAAAGGAGTAAGCCATCATGCAAACAACCATGCCCTCCCCCTCCCTGCCCGGCCCGCTGGCCTGGATCAAAAACAATCGCTGGCTGCTGGCCCTCATGGGTTTCATGATCATCCTGCCTTTCCTGCTGGCCCTGGTTGATGGCCAACCTCTAAGCAGCGTTCTGGCCAATGAGACCGGCAACGCCCGCTTTATGCAGGGCTTAATGATTGAAATTTTCATCCTGGGTATCTTCGCGCTCAGCTACGATCTGGTTTTTGGCATCACCGGGCTGCTTTCTTTCGGCCATGCCATGTTTTTTGCCGTCGGCGCATACACCACCGGCATCATGTTGCGCAATTTTGAGTGGAACATCTTTGCCACGCTCGGTTTGGTCGTCGTCGCCGGCTTTATCAATGCGCTGCTTTTTGGCCTGGTTCTGCCGCGCGTCAAAGGGGTCACCTTTGCTCTAGTCACCTTGGGATTGGCAGCCGTGTTTGAAATCATCGTCAAATCGACGGAATTGCAAGATTACACCGGGGCCGACGTTGGGTTGCAAGGCGTCATCGTGCCCGATTGGATCAACACTTCAACGGAACGGTTCCGCCTCTACCTGATTGCCCTTTTTGCCACTTTTTTCGTTTACTTGATTTACCGGCGCTTTGTCGATTCACCCACTGGCCGGGTTTGCATTGCCATCCGCGAGAACGAAGATCGAGCCTTGATGTTGGGCTACAACACCTTCTATTTCAAACTGGCGGCGTTGATTGTCGCCTCGATCACGGCTGGGTTCGCCGGGTTCCTGCACACCATTCACCAACCCATCGTCAGTCCGACAGTGGCGGGATTGGGCTATACGGTGGCTGCTTTGCTCATTATTTTGATGGGCGGGATGGGGACGTTGAGCGGGGCTGTTATTGGTGCGGCCGTTTACCGGCTGCTGGAATTCTATTTCGACCGCTGGTTTGGGGAGTATGCCAGTTTCTTGCTGGGGCTGGTTTACGTGGGGCTGGTTATGTTCCTGCCTTACGGTATCGTGGGCACCTGGCGGGCCAAACAGTTCCAGATTCAGCAGGGGCGGGAACAGCTGTTTAAGTTGTTGGGATTGAAAAAAGCGAAATAAAGAGTACGGCCGTTTCTTACACAAGAAAAACGGCCGTATTTTTCGCAAATTAATTCAACCACCATTGAAATATGACATTCGACGCATTTCCCGGTGACAAATGTCATGTTCCCTCACTCCTTCGCCGCTATAAAATAGCTGTCACAGATAATTCAATGTCCATTGAAACAATGTCATCCTTCAGGTGCTGCGACCGGTGTCCTCACCGAGTCGCCCAATGGTTACCAGGAAAACACACATGACGACCCAACCTTCATTTCCCCCCACCCCACGGCAAGCCAACTGGCGCTTGCCAGCCATCGTCCTCAGTCTGGCTGTAATTTGGGTGCTGCTCTGGGGACAATTGCAAAATCTGGCTGATTGGCTCAGCTACAGCCTTATCGGCTTGCAGCACGACACCCGCCTGGGCGAATCGGTCAATTTCTTTTTCTACGATGTGCCCAAAATCCTCATGCTCCTGACGGCGATGATTTTTGCCGTCACCATTGCCCGCTCATTTTTCAGCCCGGAGCAGGCGCGAGCCGCGTTGGGTGGACGACGCGAAGGCATTGGCAACGTGCTGGCCGCCGGATTAGGGGTAATTACGCCGTTTTGCTCGTGTTCGGCCGTGCCGTTGTTCATCGGCTTTGTGGAAAGCGGCGTACCGTTGGGCGTTACCTTTTCCTTCCTGATTGCCACGCCCGTTGTTAACGAAATCGCTCTGGCAATGCTCTTCGGCATGTTCGGCTGGCAAATCGCCGGGCTGTATCTGGTTAGCGGCCTGACCATCGCCATCATTGGCGGTATGGCAATTGGCCGCCTCAAGCCAGAGCGGTACGTGGAAGATTTTGTCTGGCAAATCAAGGTCGGACAATCAACAGGCATCAGCTACAAACCCACCTGGAACGAGCGCATCCGCGACGCCAGTCATAGTACAAAAGAAATTGTGGGCAAGGTCTGGTTCTTCGTCGTCATCGGCATTGGTGTGGGTGCGGGCATTCATGGCTACGTGCCGGAAGATTTCCTGGCCGACATTCTTGGCCGCGGCTCCTGGTGGGCAGTCCCTGCTGGCGTGCTTTTGGGTGTGCCGCTTTACTCCAATGCGGCCGGGATTATCCCCGTAGTCCATGCCCTGATGGAAAAGGGCGCGGCGCTGGGCACGGTACTAGCCTTCATGATGTCCGTTGTGGCACTGAGCTTGCCAGAGATGCTGATCTTGAAACGCGTCATTAAAACCAGGCTGATCATGGTTTTTATTGGTATCGTGGCGTTTGCTATCATTTTGACAGGTTATCTTTTTAACTTTTTGATTCGATAGATCGCAGTTTTTCCAATTTTGAAGAAGGTGTTGCAAAACCATGTTCTGGATTATGGTTATTGGGCTTGGATTGCTGGCCGTTATCTCCGGTATGTTGGGGCTAGGGGTGGCTTTTGCGGCTGTTCCCTTTCTCTCCATCTTCCTACCCGACCTGGTGCATCAAGTGCAGCCGCTGACGCTGATTCTCAATGGTCTGACAGCGCTGTTTGCCACCGTTGGGTTTGCCCGCAGCGGGTATGTAGATTGGCGTAAAGCCATCGGTCTGGCCGCGATGACTACATTGGCAGCTCCTATTGGCTCACTCCTAGCACAGCGCATTAACCAGACGGCCATTTTGTACATCTATTTCATGGTGGTTTTGTACTTAGCCTACAGTCTATTCCAGCCCGTGAAAGGGAATGCGGAGAAGCCGGAAAACTTCCGCATGGCGCTGGTCTGGGCGGTCCCCATTTCTATTCTGGCAGGCCTGCTGGGAATTGGCCCCGGATTTTTGCTGATGCCCACCTTGATCCTCCTGGGCTTTGAAGCCAAGCGGGCCGCCGGGATTAACGCGTTTGCCGTGACGCCCCCCTCTTTTTCGGCGCTGATTCCGCATTTAGGAACGGCCGTTTGGGACCCCAACCTTACTATCAGCCTCATCCTGGTGGGCGCTGTGGGCGCGTTTGCCGGAGCACGCATCACCAGCCTGTATGTCCCCAGCGGTCGCCTGAAGCAGTTATTCGGCCTCCTGATTGTGATAATGACAGCTTACAAAATATACACGCTGTTCTAAAAGTAGCGTATGGAATTTGAAAGCACACTTTTCACGCAAAGCACATGGGCTGCTTATAGCCTTATCTTTTTGGGTGGTGTCGTTACCAGCATCGGCCCGTGCAACGTAGCCATGATCCCGTTGCTGGTCGGCTACGTCGGCGGCACAACCATGCCTACACGCGGCCGTGCTTTTATCCTTTCGTTGGGTTTTGCCGTCGGTCTGGCAACCACCTTCATGCTGTTGGGCGTGATCGCCGCCCTGCTGGGCAGCGCCTTCACCGGGGTGGCCGATTGGGGTTATTACCTAGTGGCTTTTATCTGTTTTGTACTGGGGCTGCAAATGTTAGGCGCGCTAGAGATCAATCTGTCGGGCGGCATGGCTCGACTGAGGGAACGCATTAACTGGCATGGCCTGCCTGGCGCATATGTACTGGGACTGGTTTCCGGACTGGTGGCCTCACAGTGCGCTACGCCGATACTCTTGGCAGTTTTAACTTACGTCATGGTACAGCGGGCGGCCATCGGTTACGGTGCGGCACTGCTCTTTGTCTACGCCCTTGGGCGAGGCGTACCCATCGTCCTGGCCGGTACCTTTGCAGCGGTACTGAAAGGGCTGCGGCAGACCAGTCGCTGGTCGACCGTGCTGGAGGCAGTTAGCGGCCTGGTGATGATAGGCATGGGATTGTATTTCTTATGGCTGGCCTGATTCAACTGCACAAACCACGCGTTTGGCTCCTGGTGGCTGGGGTAATTGTCTTACTGCTGGAGGTGAAAGTAGGACGGCCGTTCCTCCTCCCCGCCAGTCCACCTGACTTTGGCAACCAGCCGGCCTTGCTCTTCTTCAATAACAAAGAGGGCTGCGAATGCGTGCTGCCACTCTACACCAAAGCTGATGAAGTTATCGCTGTCTGGACATCGAATAAATCTGCCCGGATTTCTGTTCATCGCTTTATCCTAGATGAACGGCCCGACCTGCAGCGCCGGTATAAGATAGAACGCGCTCCCATGCTGTTACTGCTGGACGCCGATGAGCAGGTCGTCTGGCGCGAATGGGGTGTAGCCAGCGATCCAAACGTGTTCGACCTGGCCAGAGTGGAAACAAAAATCAGCTTGCTGCTGGCGGCAGCATCATCCGATTAAAGGAAGCCTAAGATTATGTTAATTAAAACGTATGATCTGGACATTTTTACGCCGCCTTGCGAACCAGGGGCAGAACGATATTCGGCTATTGCCCGGTTAGCGACTAATATCTCTGAAGTGTTGCCTTATCTCAACGCCACCCTGCGCGGCGCAATTTACCATGAAGCCGCTAATGCCCTGACCTGGAAAAAGGGTGGACACAATATCGCCTTCCACGCTTTTGAGATCGCCACCAGCAACATAGTTGACCGCGACGCCGCCATCAAGGAACTGGATGGTCTGGTTCAACTTGTGAACCGTACCTGGGAACGGCGGGCAGAACTAATCCCCAGCTACCAAAAGCGCCAGCGCCCCGCGCCCATGGACGTGTACCAACTGCTGCCCAAAACCAACTGCAAGCAGTGCAGTGAAGAAACCTGCTACATTTTTGCCCTGAAACTGAGCACGGGCCAACGCCAACTGGCGGATTGCCCGCCACTACTGGAACCAGATTTTGCTGACAAGCGGCAGCAGTTAAAAGAAATTGTGAATGACATGCCGGCCATTGGTTAAAGGAACCGAATCGATGAATGACGAAAGGGCAACTCTAGCAAACATCACCCGAATTGTATGACATTTGTCACTAATGAGCTGAAAGAAAGTAAACTATAATTCAACCAGTATTGAATTAATTTGCAGAACGGGCAAAACCGGAGGAAGAATCTTATGGCCGAACTTTTGGAATACACCCTGGATAAGTTTACTTTTAAAGTGGCTACCGACCGCTTTTACAATCCAGAAGGCGTCTGGGCTAAAGCGGACGGCAGCCGGATTACCGTCGGTGTGTCCGATTTTTTCCAGCAGCACAATGGGGACGTAGCTTTTGCTGAAGTGTGGGAGGCAGGCACGGCCGTTTCCCCCGACGACGAATTCGCCACCATCGAAACCATCAAAGTTGATATCGAACTTCCCTGCCCTATCAGCGGCACGATTGTCGCCGTGAATGAGAATTTGGAACTGGAAGCGGAAGTCATCAACCAGGACCCTTACGGCGAAGGCTGGCTGGCGGCCATTGAAGCTGCCGATTGGGCCGCCGACCGGGCCAAGCTGATGACGCCAGAAGTCTACTTCGAGTACATGAAAGTCCAAGCCCAGAAAGAGACAGGAAAATGAACGAGCCAACTAGAGTCGTGATTGTCCCTTGCAGCGGCATCGGCAAAACCTACGGCACGGTCAGCCGGGAAGCCGCTTACGAGGTCATTGAAGAACTACGCCCAGAAACGTCACAGTTGGTGGCACTGTCCAAGCTGGTGCTGGGCGAAGAAAACGCTCGTGCTGCCGTCGCTGCCAATCCGACCATCACCATTGACGGCTGTAAACTGGCCTGCGCCACCAAAATGGTGCAGGAGAGCGGCGGCGGCATCATCCAGGATTTTGCCGTTTTAGATGTCTATCGCCGTTACCGAAAGTTCAAGCCCCAAGGCATTGCCGAACTAAACGAAGGCGGCCAGCAATTGGCCCACGCCCTTGCCGAAGAAGTAGCGGCCGTTGTGGATGCCGTAGGACAAGATGACCTCTTGTCCAATGAAGGGGGAGGAAATGCCTGATTTACCGCAAAAGAAAGTCGGCATTGTCGCCTGCTCCGGCGAAGAACTGGCCGAAGGCACGGTGACCCGGCTGGCAGCGCTGCGGGTACTGGAAGAGCTACGCCCGGAAGACACCGTCACCATTTGCCTGCCCCTATTTCTGGCCGGCGGCGAGGGTGACCGGGCCTTTGCCCGTTTTTACCCGACAATTGCTGTGGATGGTTGTGACCTGCGCTGTGCCGCCCGCGCCACCGAACAGCATTCCGGTAAACCGGCGGCCAGCGTGGTAGTAACCGGCGTGACGGCCGAATGCGGGATTGGTCCGGTGTCTGGACTACGCCGGTTAAATGAAGCTGGGCAGCAGGCGGTGACGGAAACGGCCGTGCGCGTCGCCGACCTGGTCGATACTCTGCTGGACAAAAAGTGGAGCCGTCGTGCGGGCCGCTTTGTTGAACCGGAAGCCATCACGCTGGACATACAGCAGCCCAAAGTGGCCACCTGTGCCTGCGGTTCCGGTATCCCAGTGCAAATGGTGCAGGTCCACGGCAAAGAGATAACGTTGATCGCCTTGCCATCGCTGTTAGAGCAGTTCAAGCAGATGGGAAAACGGCCGTCACCCGAAACCGCCGCCGAGTTACTGGAACAGGTCAAAATCTACAACCCTGTGCCCGGCGAGTCTGAAACCGCCTACCGGGAGATGTTAATTCGTGAATATGCTGCCCTCTGGGAAGAAAAGGAGCCTACATTATGAGCAAAACGGCCGTTTACCATACCACCGTCCAGTGGAAAGGCGAACATTGGGGCCACGTCATCATGGGCAACGGGCCGGAGATGCCCTTTTCCGCCCCGCCTGATGCCCAGGGTCACCCCGGCGTGTTCACTCCCGAAGACGCCTTCGTCGCCGCCATCAACACCTGCGTCATGATGATGTTCATTTGGGCCATCAAGCGTTTCAAGCTGGATTTACAAAGCTACGAATGCCGCGCCGAAGGGACCAAACTCATCGAATTGGACCGCACTGAAATCTTCACCGAAGTCAGGCTGTGGCCGCACATCTGTGTCGCCGCCAACGGAACCAAACCGGAAGCTGTTGAGACGCGTATCCAAAAAGCGCTGCAATCGGCACAAAAGTACAGCCTGGTCGCCAACTCAGTGAAGTCCGATGTTATTGTTGAACCAACCATTAAAATCATTGAATAAAGGAAAGAAACCATGTTAACCGTCAAAGTTTTAGGTTCTGGCTGCCCAAACTGCCAAAAAGTAGCAACGGCTGCTCAAAATGCCGTTAGCAATCTGGGCGTTGAAGCGGAAATTATCAAAGTGACCGACTACGCCCAAATCATGGCCTACAACGTCCTGGCGACGCCGGGGCTGGTTATCAATGAAAAGCTGGTCTCTGCCGGCCGCATCCCCAGTGACGCCGAGGTTATGACCTGGGTTGCTGATGCGCTGGCGCCGGCATAACATTGCGGAAACGACACGCGTGAAACACAAGGCAGGCAACAAATGAACACGAATTCGCGCAAATTGGTGTTCATTCGTTGCCATTTATCAGGGAAATGATGATGGATTGGCTACAAAATGAAGCGGAAGTGGGCGAGATAACGACTGCCCTCAAAGCCCTAAGCGAACCCAACCGGCTGCGCATCTTTGCCACGCTGATGAACGGCGACTCTTGTAACTGCGAACTGCAAGAGACATTGGGGCTGGCCCCCAATCTGCTCTCCCACCATTTGCGCGTGCTGGAGAAGGCTGGCCTGGTACATTCACGGCGGGATCGTGTAGACGGCCGTTGGATCTACTACAGCGTAGACCGAGAAGCAGCCGCCCACTGGCAGGCCTGGTTCAACATCCTCTTCAACCCGGCCAATATCCAAACCCGCCTCGTTTGCGGCCCCGAAGGCCAACAAATCGCCGCCGACCAAATTCCAATCAACACAGGATAGGGGCAGGCGTTACCAGGCGTAGGCGTTGGGGGCAGCGCCGCCAGGGCCGGGGAAGATTTCGTCCAATTTTTGCAATGTAGCTCCGTCCAGCACGATTTCGGTGGCGCGGACGGCACTTTCTAGCTGTTCCATCGTGCGCGGGCCAATGATGGGGGCGGTGACGATGGGATTGTGCAGCAGCCAGGCCAGGGCCACTTCGCCCGGCGGATGGCCGATTTCGCGGCAAAGATTCTCGTATTTTTCCAGCTTGTCCCGATTTTCGGCGACCTCTTTCTCGAAGTTTTCGCCTTTGCGACGGCCGGTCGCCAGTTTCTCCAATGCACCGCCCAGCAAGCCGCCAGCCAGCGGACTCCAGGGAATCAGTCCCAGGCCATAATGCTCGCAAGCCGGGATGACTTCCAGTTCAATCATGCGGTTGTTGAGATGGTAGATACTTTGCTCGCTGACCAGGCCCATCATGCCCCGTTTGGAGGCTTCCTGACAGGCGGTGGCAATGTCCCAGCCGGCGAAGTTGCTGGAGCCGACGTAGACGACTTTGCCCTGCCCCATCAAACTGCCGAAGGCGTGCCAGGTTTCGTCCCAGGGGCAGTCGCGGTCGATGTGGTGCATCTGGTAGAGGTCGATCCAGTCGGTTTGCAGGCGCTGGAGGCTGCCTTCGCAATGTTTTCTGATTTTGTAGGCGGAAAGGGAACGGCCGTCACTATTCACCTCTTTCAAATTAGCCTTGCGCGAAACCGGATTGTAAACCTTGGTGGCCAGAACCGTCGCATCACGGCGGCCACCGCCCAGGGCAAACCAGCGGCCCACGATTTCTTCGGTATGACCATGCTCCACTTCCCAGCCGTAGACATCGGCCGTATCGAAAAAATTGATGCCCAACTCCAAGGCGCGGTCCATGATTTTGTAGCTGTCTTCTTCGCTAGTGTGCCAGCCAAAATTCATCGTTCCCAGGCAAAGATTACTGACCAATACGCCATGTTTGCCCAGTCGTTTGTGTGTTACTGCCATTTTTCACTCCTTTTTTGATGGAATACTGGAGATTGGAGACTAGAAACTGGCAGTCTCCAATCTCCAATCTCTAATCCCCAACAGTCGATTTTTGACGATTATACCACCCACTGCCAAACGGCCGCCGCCATGGCAATGCCGCCGCCGCTGGCGCAGAAAAGCACCTTGTCCCCCGGTTTTGGTCCCCGCCCCAACTCAATCGCATCGTCCAGCGCCATGGGGATGCAGGCCGAGCCGGTATAGCCCCATTTGTCCATAATCCAATGCGTTTTTTCCAGCGGCTGCTCCAGGATTTCCATTATTTGCTTGATGGTGTTGAGATTGAGCTGGGTAAACAGGTAGAAATCGATCTCGTTCAGGGTAAAGCCCGCTTTTTCGGCTGTGCTGCGGATGAGCGGCGGCCAATTGTCGGAGTTGAATGTGGCCGGGAATTTGCGCACAAAGCGGACGCGGGGCACGCCGTTATTCTCGTCGATGGGGGTGATAGGACAGGCGGCACCGCCGGTGTAAATGCCCAACGCATCGTAAAAATCGCCGCGGGCCAGCCGCTGCCCGGCCAGGAAACCGGGTTCGCTGCCGGCGCTGACGACGACGGCCCCGGCCCCATCGGCAAAAAGGGTACAGGTGTAATGGTCGGTGTAATCGACGAAGCGGCTCATGCCATACGCGCCGATAACGAGGATGTGGTTTATTTCTTCGTCGGTCATAATGAAACGGGCGGCGGTATCTACGGCCGTTACCCATCCGGCACACGCGCTGTTTATATCAAACGTCCCCGCATTCACCGCCCCAATCTTGTGCTGCACCACTACGGCCGTTGGCGGGCTGAGATAATCGGGCGTATCGGTGGAAACGATGATCAGGTCAATATCGGTGGGCTGCAATCCGGCCCGTTCGATGGCCTGACGGCCGGCATGGGCGGCCAAATCGCTGGTCGTCTCGCCCTCGGCCATCACGTGCCGCTCTTTGATACCGACGTTTTCAATCAGCCACTCATCAACTTCACGATCCAGGATTTTGTCAAAATAGGAATTGGGCAGCATCTTTTCCGGCACATAGCGGCCAGTGCTGCGGATTTGGGCGTATCGCGTCATAGTAAAATCACTTCCGAACTTTGGGATTGGGAGCACGAGCAGGTTGCCCACGCTCCATTTTACGTGAGTGTAACAAAAGCGGGTTACGAAAAAGATACATCCCGCTACAAATGCACCCGGATAAAATCGAGGATCATTTGCACCATCTCGTCCGTTTTATCCGGCGACATAATGTCTCCAACCAGGACGTGATTGCTTTCACCGGGCGCGCGCACAATGGGGATAATTCGTTTGTCAGCCCGGCTCATTTGGGCAAAGGCCGCTTCGGCTCGCTGCGGATTGACGACTTCATCCTGCGGTGAATAGATGATCAAAACCGGCCGGGTAATACGTGACAAATCGGTTTGGCTGACCAGTTTGACCAGGCCCATCATGGGCAGCAGGGCTTTGGTGGGATAGTGCAGCGTCCAGTAACGGCCGTGCGCCTCATTCGACGGCTCCCAGTTACGCTCCGGCCCGATGAGCGCCGTAGCAATTTGCTCACCCCAGGGCCAGGTCAGGAT
The DNA here is from genome assembly GCA_020634245.1 of Ardenticatenaceae bacterium. Taxonomy (GTDB): domain Bacteria; phylum Chloroflexota; class Anaerolineae; order Promineifilales; family Promineifilaceae; genus JACKCC01. The sequence continues at coordinate 178,801 of JACKCC010000010.1, forward strand.
GGCGGCTGAACGGTCGTGCGGAAAATAGTTGGGCGAGATAAGGATAAAGGCCAGCATATCCTCCAGGTGAGGCTGTGCCGCCAGCCAGGTTGCGGCCGCGGCTCCGGTAGAAACGCCAATCACGATCACTTTTTCGCCAATGCGCCGGCCGATTGCCACTGCTTCCATTGTGTCGTTGAGCCAATCGTTAACGGTGGCTTCGGCCATTGCCTGCCCGGTACGGCCGTGTCCCGTAAAGCGCGTGTAGAACAGATTGGCCCCCAACGCGGCCGCCACTTTGTCCGCCAGCGGCGCTGTCTCCTGCCGGGTAGCCGAAAAGCCGTGCAGATAAATGATGGAAACGGCCGTTTTCTGCCCCGGTTCTCCCGCCCAAAAAATCGTTTTCTCAGTATTGGGCACGATGTCGTCAAAGCACCCCTCCGACTCGGCTAAATATTGGTCGAGATCAGGCGGGAGGGTGAACGGCCGTAACGTCGTATCAATCTTCACCCGTGGCCCGGCCAAAAACACAACAACCACAACAACAATCAACGCAACTACAAAACCCATCATCTCTTCCTTTAATCTAATCGTCCAGTCCCATAGGTGACAGTCACTTAAAAACGACTTGAGATTTGTCATCACTTATGGGAAAAAGTGACTGTCACCTGAACGATTACCCTTTAATCATATTGCCCGTATGAATCTTGAACCGCTTGATTCCTGGCTGTGACAAAAGCGCGAACCGATCGGGTTACATCTTCTTCCGTTGTCGCCCAGGAGCAAACACTGATGCGAATAACTGCTTTCCCATTCCACGTCGCCCCACCGGCCCAACATTCACCAGACTTTTGAACATTATCCATAGTTTGTCGGGTGATTTCATCATTTTCAGCGGCGACAAGCACCTGGTTGAAAACGACATCATTCAAAATTTGAAACCCTTCCGCCGCCAGTTCCTGGCTCATCTGCACGGCCCTTTCGTGCAAACCAGAAACCAATGCGTCTACCCCCACTTTACCCAGATATTTTAATGCCGCCCACAGTTCCACCACCCGCGCCCGCCGTGACATTTCCGGCGTATAAAGCATGCCGTCCCGATTTTCACTGTACGCAATGTAAGAGCCAGCGGCTTGCAATGCTTGAATCAATGCCTCTTTGTCGCGGCATAAGACAATTCCGTTGTCATATGGCGTGTTTAGGGTTTTGTGTCCATCAACTGACCAGGAATGGGCCATTTCGATTCCTTTTGTCAGATACTGAAGGCTTTTTGACCCAGCCGCCCATAAACCAAAAGCGCCGTCGATATGAACCCAGGCGTCGGCTTTGTTGGCTTTATCACAAATCTCGTCAAACGGATCGAAAGAACCGGTTCTCACATTGCCCGCCTGAAGGATCAGGATAGTGCTGTCGTCCAGTTGCGGCAGTTGTGACACTATCATCCGCCCCTGATCATCTGTGTCTACCCACTCGATATTGCCGGTTCCCAATCCCAAAAGTGCAATGGCTTTGATGACCGTTCCATGCGCCTGCCGGCCGACTACAATTCTAATTTTGGGCGCGCCGGTCAATCCTTGTTTGTTGATGTCCCACTGATTATTCTGCAAAACGCGGTACCGGGCTGCCGCCAGACCACAAAGGATAGCTACTGAGGAACCGCTGACAAACCCGGCAACGGCCGTTTCCGGCAAACTAAAAATCTCCCTCAGCCATGCTTCCACAACCTCCTCCAGCTTCGCCACAACAGGAGACATGACATTTAGCGCCGTATTTTGATCCCAGAAATCAGCCAGCCAGCGGGCCGCCAGCGAAACCGGAATAACACTGCCATTAACAAATCCAAAATACCGCCCGCCTATTTGGGAAACAGTTGCCGGTGACCCCAATTGATGCAACTGCTCCAAAATTCGCGCGCCATCACCCGGACCATCAGGCAACCTTTCAACAAAATTCTCCAACCTTGCAATCACTGCACCCGTTGGAAAAACACGCCTGTCGAAAGCACGGTCCGCATAATCAAACGCATAGCTTTGAGCCTGCTTGAAAACATCCTTTTGCGCCATATCCTGAAACATTTTTTCTTGTAACGTTTTGGTCATAGTTATTTCCGAAAATTGAGACCAAGCGAAAGGTTTTTTGAGAGCCACGAAAGAGGCGCAAAATATTTACCCCCAACTTAATACAGCTCATTGATTTATATTATTCTCCCCTTTACCCGATTTGGTTTCAATCATATAATTAATTTCATCTTTTGGTTTTGTTTATCGATTTAAGGGAAATCAAAAATCTAAAATTAACAACCACTAACCGCTATTATGGCACAAGGAGATACGAAATGACAGAAAAAATTCCACAGACCATGGGCCAGCAGTTTGGCCGCCGTTCCTGGGCCGAACCCTGGAAAATCAAAATGGTCGAACCCATCCACCAGATTAGCCGGGAAGCACGAGCCAAAGCTCTGGCCGAGGCCGGTTACAACACTTTCCTGCTGCGCTCCGACGACGTTTACATCGACCTGCTCACCGACAGCGGCACCAGCGCCATGAGCGACCGGCAGTGGGCCGGCATGATGCTCGGCGACGAGGCCTACGCCGGCAGCCGCAATTTCTACCGGCTGGAGAAAAATATCCAGGATTATTACGGCTACCGTTATATCGTCCCTACCCATCAAGGACGCGGTGCAGAGCATCTCATCAGCCAGGCAGTCATCAAAAAAGGCCAGTTCATCCTGGGCAACATGTACTTCACCACCACCCGCCTGCATCAGGAACTGGCCGGGGGCATTTTTGTGGACGTCATCATTGACGAAGCCCACGATCCGGCCAACCTGCACCCATTCAAGGGCAACGTTGATCTGAACAAGGTGCAGGCCATCATTGACCGCGAAGGAGCCGAGCAAATCGCCTACATCAGCCTGGCAGGAACGGTCAACATGGCCGGCGGCCAGCCGGTGAGCATGGCTAACGTACGTGAACTGCGCCAGTTATGCAACAAACACGGCATCCGCATTTATCTGGATGCCACACGCATGGTGGAAAACTGCTTCTTCATCCAGGAACGGGAAGAAGGGTACGCCGACAAGCCCATCGCCGCCATCCTGAAAGAATTTTGCAGCTTCACCGACGGCGCCTGGATGAGCGCCAAAAAGGATAATCTGGTCAACATCGGCGGCTGGCTGGCCGTGAATCATGAGGATGTTTTTGAGCTGGCCCGCAACATGGTCGTGGTGTACGAAGGGCTGCACACTTATGGCGGGATGGCCGGCCGTGACATGGAGGCGCTGGCCATCGGAATTGAGGAATCGGTTCAAGATGAGCATGTGAAATCGCGGGTAGGCCAGGTGCGTTATCTGGGCGAACTGCTGACCGATTGGGGTGTGCCCTTGGTGCAGCCGGTAGGCGGCCATGCTATTTTCCTGGACGCCAAACGGTTTTACCCCCACATTTCGCAAGACCGCTTCCCGGCGCAGACGCTGGCAGCGGAATTGTATCTGGATTCTGGTGTGCGCAGCATGGAACGCGGTGTGGTTAGCGCCGGGCGCGACCCCAAGACAGGTTACCATCGCTATCCGGCATTGGAACTGACGCGACTGACTATCCCGCGCCGCGTGTACACACAGGCACACATGGATGTAGTAGCCGAATCGGTGAAGGCAGTTTTCGATAATCGGAAACAGACACGCGGGCTGAAGATGGTATTTGAGCCGAAATATTTACGTTTCTTCCAGGCCCGGTTTGAGAAAATTTAGGACGCAGATAACCGTGGATGAACGCAGATTTAGTTGGCCTTATGGTGATCTCTCTCTGAGTTCATCCGTGAAAATCAGTGTCCTATTATGTTTGAGAGCTTTGCCCAATTGGGTGAAGCTCTTTTTCTTTAACCAACGCCCAAACGGCCAAAACCAATGCCGCCAGCATGAGAAGGACCATGAAGCGGAAGGTGTCGTGGAGGCCGCTGATTTGGGCAACGGCCGTTGCCGCTGTTGCCCCTCCCGCCAAAACAGTCCCTTCATAAATCATCGTCCGGCCAGCCCACAGTGCCCCCATCAGAGCTACGCCTGCCGTTTGCCCCAGCGTACGGCTAATAGCCAGTAAACCGGATGCAATGCCCAGCCGCTGCCGGGTAACAGATCCCATGACGGCGCTGTTGTTGGGCGATTGGAACATGCCCATCCCCACCCCCACTGGCAGCATCCGCAGCACAAAGCCTAAACCGGTTGTCTGTTGATTAAGGGTACTCATCGCCCAGTAACCCAGAATGAGCATGAACAGACCGGCTACGGTGATGGGGCGCGTGCCAAAACGGTCAGACAAGCTGCCGGAAAGCGGCGCAACGACGCCCAGAAACAGCGGTACGACGGCCATGAGCAGGCCAATGTGGCTGGTAGAGAAGCCCAGGATATTTTCCAGGTAAAAAGGCATCAAAAGTGTCGTACCGGAGATGGCCACAAAGGTAGCGAATCCGGTGATCAGATTGATGCTGAACAGTTTATTGGCAAACATGCGCAAATCGATCATTGGCTGGGGAGTGCGGTTTTCAATAATGATGAAAAGGGCTAAAAACAGGACAAAGATGGCAAAGAGAATGAGTACGGCCGTATCGCCAAACCCCCGCTGCTGCCCAATCGTTAACGCCAACAACAAACTCAACAAACCAACAAACAAAGTCCCCGCCCCAAAATAATCAAACTGCTGATTCTCCCGTGACTGCGGCACAGGAATATAACGAATGGCCAAAATTGTGCCAACAATACCGACAGGCAAATTGACCAGGAAAATCCAGTGCCAGGTTGTTATCGACAAAAGCAAACCGCCCAACGTTGGTCCGGCAACAATACCCACCGAAACAAATGTGCCATTCAGCCCCAAGGCCCGTCCCCGCTCCTGCGGCGGGAACGCCTGGGTGACGATAGCCATGCTGAGCGAAAGCAGCATCGCGCCGCCAATCGCCTGCACTATACGAAAAACAATCAGCCAGTAAATATCAGGGGCCAGCGCACACAAAACTGAGCCTGTTGTAAAGATAATGAACCCGGCCACATAGATCGGCTTTTTGCCAATCATGTCCCCCAACCGGCCCAAACTCAACATCAGTGTGGCCAGTGCCAGTAAATAAGAGAGTACGACCCATTGGACGGCCGCAAAATTGGTTTGCAATTCACGGACCAGGGTGGGCAAGGCAACGTTGACAATGTTGCCATCAATGGTTGTCAGAAGGGTTCCGGCGGCAACGGCCGTCATCACCAACCATTTACGACTATAATCTGTGTGTGCTTCCATGTAATTTCCTCTTTCCCAGGCAGTATACCTACAACACTCCTATTTTGAAAATATCCGGCGGCGACAAAACAAAAAAGACCCTGAGGGCAAATAATCCTTCAAGGTCTTTTGCTTTGCTTCCAGCACGGCAAACCGATTTTACGGAATGATCAACACCTGGTTGACATTGATATTGTTGCCGCTGATACCGTTGGCCGCTCTAATAGCATCGACCGTGGTGCCAAACCGGCGCGAAATTGAAAACAAGGTGTCGCCATAACGTACGGTGTAAGTTGTGCTGCCCGGACTGGTGGGCGCTGTGCCGGTTATTGCCTGCAACCCGTTTTGGGCCTCCGTGCCATTGGGATTAAGGGCCAACGCCTGCTCGAATTGGGTGCGGGCAGCATCGGGCTGCTGCTGGTCGAGCAGTTGGAAGCCGTAATTGACGCGAGCCGCGTACAATTTGCCCTGCATGTCATCATAATTGGGATCAACAGCCACGATCTGCTCAATGAGGCGGATGGTTTCGGCCCAGTTCTGACTGGCCCAGAGGCCATCGAGTTGAGGAGCCAGCATCGCAATCGTCACCTGTCTTTTGCCGATGGCGGCTTCTGCGCCGTTGGGGTTGATGGCGAAAGCAGCATCGAAGCGCACCTGCGCTTCGGACAACTGCTGCTGCCGGAGCAGACGGTAGCCATCGTTGACGTTGGCCGCATATTGTTTTTGCAGCAGTTGGGCGTCGCCCGGAGCCAGAGCCAGCATCTGTTCTAAAATGGAAAGCGCTTCCGGCCAATTTTCGGCTGACCAGGCTGTGTCCAGTTGTGTTTGCAAAGAAGCCGTCTCGTTAGCCGGGGTAGACGGGGCCATGGGTGTGGGAATGAAGGAAGTTAGTTCGTCATCAGGAATGTTGTCGGCAACGGCCGTATCCACCGCATATGGCGACGTATACAGTACAAAATCCATTGCCAGGGCATTTGTCGTAACACCGGTTTCCGGATCAACCGACTCGGTGATGTCAACGGCCTGAATGGCAAAGCTAGCAATAGACGCTTCATTGATCTGGTTGATATAGGCCAGCAATTGGGGAACCGCCCCCTCCACCGATATACGGAATATCCGGGCATCGTAGACGTTTTTAACGGCCGTTTCCACCTCAGTTTGAGCCTGCAAATCAATCACATTCACGCCGGTCTGCTCGGCATAACGATACAAATTATTCAGCGTGTCTGCGGCCTGCGTTTCCGACATGAACACCGCAGCCAGCTCATCCAGGCGTACCTGACTCGTGGCAATATCCGCATTTAATGAGTCCGGCAGCGAATTCTGGCTTAACTGGTCACGGGCCATTGATTCTTGGGCGGCAACAACCTGGGACGCCAGTTCATTTCGGGCCTGTAATTGAGGCATGAGTACAGATGCAACAAACATCATAAATCCGATGATCAAGACCACAATCATCATGCCGGCCAAAACATTGACCCAATTATCGCGCAAGTAATCGCGAATGTTGTAAAGCGTATCCATAACTTTGTCCATCATTGTGCCCCTCCCTTCAGTTCCAAAATGATGACAAATTCAACAGGGCCGCTCTGGTAATTGTTTCGTTTAGCCATTGGCAGGTCGCGCGGCGAGAGAACGGCCGTATCACCCAACTCCAGCCCGGTCAAAACCAGCGGCGACTCGGCCGGAACACGGGGAATGTTGAAACTGGTGGCATTCACTTGCAGCGTCACCGTGATGTTGTGCTGGCAAACCGTCGCCCACGACAGCCTGACGCTGTCTTCATATAAACCGGGAGCCAGCCCGGTGATATTAGTCGATACACCCAACGTGGCTGGAGTCGTACCGTTGGCGGCACTCAAGCTCAACCACGCAGCCTCTGTTTCGGCCGTCCAGTTAATTAGCGAGGTACCGGTGAGATTGATGTTTTGCGCCGCCGGACTGGGATCGCCAACGGCGACCGGCCCAAAATTGAGCTGCTGCTGGTCAATCTTTAATTCCGGTACTTCGGCCAGAGAAATATTGTACGTTTTATCGGGCGCGTAGGCCCCTGACTGGGACACCGTGACAATAGCCAGTCCGTCACTGGCCGCGGGGAAACAAACAGCTGAGGCAAAATTGCCGGAGCCAGCCTTGGCATAATCGTCGTTTTCCCATTCATTCACGCCCAACTGGACTTTCATAGCCGTATCGACGCCCAGGGCCAGATTGGTGGTGGCGACCTGGTAATGATGGTTTTGTTTGACCAGGAAGCTGGTCATATCCACGTCACCGTTGGGGAAGAAGTTGTGGGTTTGAATTTCACCGACGGCAATCAAACCAGGGCTGGTGTTATCCGGTTCGTAGGGGTCACGCAAATCGGGTGTGGCGGTGGGAGTCGCTGTTGGCGGGGCCGGGGTGGCAGTGGCAGTAGGAACGGCCGTGCCCGTGGGTGCAACCGTCGGATTCACAGTGGGCACAATTTCCTCAACAAACAACTGGTAGCTCATCTGAATGCCGTACTGGCCACGGTTCGTCACTTGAATCGTCACTTCAGCGTCCCGGTCGGCGGCCATTTGGAAGGCAACTTCCGAACTCAGCGTTCCCGGCTTGGCATCATCGTTGGTTAACACAGTGTTGCCGATGGTAACAGTGAGAAAGGTATCGACGCCAGGTGCCAGGCTGCCGGTTTCCACTTTGTAATAACGGCCGGCTTTGGCCAGGAACACGGCCGTATCCACGTCAAAATTGGGGTAAAAATTGTGCGATTGAATCTCACCCAGATAAATGGGTTTGGCCACAGTGTTATCGACTTCATAGGCATCTCGCCCATCGGATGTTGGGGTGCTGCCCGGTTGAGGGGTGGAACCTGTTCCACCTGAATCGCTGCCGGAGGAACCGGGTGTAGGCGTGGCAGCCTCACCTGCCACAGTGGGCGTGACAGCGGTGGTCGCCTGAACGGTGGGCGTAGGGCTGGGCGTGGTCAACGTGATGGATTGAACAACGACACGGGCAAATTGGCCGGAATCTTCCAGAAAGCGCGCGTAATTGATAACGGCCGTGTCATCAACCGCCTGCCCCGTCAACATCAGCCGGTTATCAGTTTGCTGCAAAGAAGTCAGAGAAATTCGGCTGGTATCATAATTGCGGATGGCCGCAGCCACTTCCGGCCAATCAATATGATCGGCCGACAAATTGGCATACACGCCTTCTAATTCACTCAATTGGGCTTCAATATCGGCCGCATCCGATTGCAGGGCCACCACTTCAGGCGGCACGGTCGGCTCGCTGACCATCGTCAACTGAATATTCGACAGTTCCGCATTCAATCGATCCGTATCAGCGCCAATGGTGGAGGAAATCGCATACAGGGGTAAAAACAGGATCGCCAGGCCGATCACAATCAGCCAGGGAACAAATTTGCGCAATGTTTGACCTAAAGACGGTCCCTGGTCTTCTGCCAGATTGTCACGAACATTAAATTCAGATGTATTCACAGGTACTCCTAAATACAGTTGCCATTTGTAACAACAAACAGCGTGTTAACAAACGCTGCTAACATTGTAGACAATCTAACAGGAATACACGGGAAACGAAGCGTTAATTTTGAGTAAGGATCGTTTGTTTTTTCGCTTTTTTCACTAGAAAATGGCGAAGGGGAAGGGATTGTAGAGCAAAGCGAGGATAGCTCCCAGGCACAAAAAAGGAGCGTAAGGAATCTGGCTTTTGCGGTTCCAGACCTGTTTTTTGGATTGACGGCCGATGAGGAGGAGGGTAACGGCCGTTACCGCGCCGCTGCCCACCCCTAACAACAAAGCCCACAAAACCGTCGGGAATCCCAAGGCCAGACCAATTAACAAGGCCAGTTTGACATCACCACCGCCCAAGTCACCGGGACGCAGCAGCAGAGTAAAGTAAAAGATAAAGAAGGCGAACAGGCCGCCCAACAAGGTTACCAGAAGCGACCGGCCGGAAAAAAACAGGTGGAAGAGCAAAACCAGCACGATGGCCGGATACATCATCAGATTAAATATCAGCCGGTAACGCAAATCAATCACGGCGATCAGGATTAATGCGGTACTACCTAGAAGGGGAACGGCCGTTGCCCAGGACAAACCCGGCCGCACGCCCCAATAGGCATAAAGCCCACCGGTAACAACCAGGATCAGACCGTCCAACCAAAGCGGGGCATGATAAGCTGTCAATTCTGCCGGGGAACGAAAATAGCGGGGCAGGTGTTTGCCCAGCCACAACAGGCCAACACCAATCAATAAACCCATTAAAAAACAAACCGCAATCATGTTTGATAGTAACCAATCAGTTTCGTCGAAAGCTGAGCTTGTAAGAGGCTGAGCTTGTCGAAGCCCGGCTGCGGTTCGACAAGCTCACCGACCACCCTCAGGCATCTGCCACTCTGAATTCACCTTACCGGATGGCGAACACCCTCGTGGAACTGCGCAATCACCTGCTGACTCAATTCCAACACATCTTCCATTAACACTGGAGGCAGTGGATTGGCCAGCCGGTCAATCTCCTGCGAGGTATCATCTTCTTCCTGGAACAGGTCAAAAATAGGATCACCGCCTGTTTCCCCCTCTTCATCATCATCATCATCCAGGATCAGATAGGGATCATCTTCATCATCCAGAGGTTTGGGCGCATCGCCCTTTTCTTCCTCGGCTTCTTTTTCGGCTTCCGCTTCTTCCGCTTTGGCTTCTGCTTCAGCTTCACTTTCCGCATCCGCCACCATTCTTTCCAACTCAGTGGGTTCTCGTTCTTGTTCGCCAACCGGGGCAGTTGGCCCGACGACGAAAATGTCCTCATCGGTCAGGGCTTCGCCCATTTCTTCGCGAATTTCTTCGAGAATTGCCTGCTCATTTTCCTCTTGCAGACGTTTCTTCCGGGCTTGCTTTTGCACGGCCGGAACCATGATGATCAATAAGGCCGCTCCCAGGAACAAAACGGAAGCGCCGATGCCAACTAAAACCAGCGTCTGGCCCAGAAATACATCGGTTAGTGAAAGTTCAGTATCGGGCAGGCTCATGGCCTGGGCTAAAAGGATAAGACGTTCGCGCTCTTCCGGGGATTGGGCGCCGACGATCATATCGCTCAACAAATCGAACAAAACGGTTTCATCCCATTTTTCCAAGATTTGCTGTACGCGCCCGGCATCGCGGGTGAGGGAATAATCGCTGGCCACCAGCCCCAAATATACTCTTTGAAATTCAGGACTCAGGTTTTGCGGCTCAGCGTTGATCCACTCGACTGGCCACAACCACCAGCCCAGCACCAGCCAGCCTAAAAGGATGCCGATGATAAAAATGGATGGAAGAAGAAACGGCCGTTTCTTCTTTCTATTAGCAGGCGGGACAGAAATGGGTACGGCCGTTGCCCCAACCTCGTCCATCAATTCCGCCAATTCACCCGACCCAATGGGAAAATTATTAACAGCCATCATACACCTGCCAGCATCGAGCCTACCATTGAGGGTACAATCAGGTAGGCCAGACCAGACAAAAACAACATAACCATTGTGTAAAATGAGATCTTCGACAGATGAGCGCCCTGGCTGGCCACAATAGCAAACGAATTAATCAACACCAACATCACCACCAAAAACAGAGCCAATTCATCCAACATTTCCGTCTGTGGTGCCAGAAAGCTCAACATATCCGCACCCATATTGGTTGTCGCTTCCGTCATCTGCTCTGTCAAAGCACCGTTAATCAACGTGTTGAACTGGTTCAGGATTTCCAGCATAAAATTCAAAAGCGCAACCAATACAAAATGCATAATGATGATCAACCAGGAAAAGGTATCGGCAATACCTTGCCGTTTGGCTCGGAGGCGGGCTGTCTGCGTCGCAAACAGGCTGGTCAGATTACCCGATTTTTCCGGGTCACCGCCTAAATCAATGGCTTCAAAAAAGATGCCGGTCGTCTTTTTAATCAACTGGCTGCCCGACTCGATGGCAAACATATTCCAGCAGATCTCCGGTTTGACAAACGCCCGCAGCCGCTGTCCCAACCGGTTAATATCCTTTTCCAAAGCCGGGAATGAATCCAACTGCATATGATTCAGCGCATCACCCAAAGTGGTGCCGCGAGATGAGGCCGCACCGCCCAAAGAGCGGAAAAATGAGCCAATCTCCGAATCTTTCTTTGACGTGTGGGCATCAATTTTATTGACAGCAATTCCCGAGGGTAAAAGAATAAAGGCATCCACAATCATTACCCACCCGACAGGTACGTTAAATAACATCAGAGCAAATGTCGCAAATAAAACTAACACCAGTGATGCTTTTAACAACTTGTGTGCCCGGCGCTGTTCTTTTGAACCCTGCGCCAGGGGCACGCTTTTCACTTCCTGCGGGGCAGCCCGCGAGACCACCCAGGCCAACACAAAGGTGACGACGACTGATGTAAACGACATACCCACCATAACGGCCGTTCCCAACGGATAAATCATCGTCGAAACCATATTAATAATCACAATCAGCGCCGCCGAAATCGTCACCGACACATACCCGTCATTCCACTTCTTCAAACTCTCCAACAGACGATCATATTCATTCTCATAATTGCCCGCCTGAACCTCTGCCTCCCGCGCCAAAAAAGGTGCCAATGGCTCACCCGATTTCAACGCATCAGCAAAACGGTAGAGAAAAGTCCGGATCGCCTCCAGTTTTGTCCGTTCCCCAATCAAGCGGCAAGAATCCGGATAACTGATCCGCAAATTTTCGGCAATGATACTCACCTCTTCAAAATATCCGGCCGACGGCGAATCCACTCGTTTGGCCAGTTCAAACACCTTAGCCCGCGAAAGACCGGCGGCTGATGTCGCCGACATATACACAAGCTGGTAAAAAATATCGAAAGCCGATATCTCGTCAGAGAAGATTTTGTCGGTGCGCTTCTGCGAGGATTTCGAAGACTTCATGGAAATTCTTCACCTTTCGACCCAAATGGAGTCGTTCAAAAATTTTGGCCCGCCGCTTTAGATCTGTATAAATAACGCGCCTCTTGTGCGGCGGAATACCTTTTTTCTGAGCAATTACCTCTTCCAAAATATAGCTGTTCATGAACCCCGGAAATTCAAACGTATCATTAGCCGGATTCCAACGAAAAGCCTCAATCACCGAAAAGCTTTGACTCAGCGAGTCATAACCGACGATTTCGGAAATACTGGTTACCCGGCGGGCCGACCCGGTAGGCGTCTTCACCGCCGACTGAATCAGCACCACCTGCAAGTTATCAATGTACGCCTTGGGAATGTTGATTGGTTCACCATTCAAACGTTGAATCAGCTTTTCGACCGATGCGGCATGGAATGTAGACATGACACCATGCCCTGTTTGCATAGCTTGGAAGGCAATCGCACCCTCCTCGCCGCGGATTTCACCCACGATGATACGGTTAGGGCGCTGCCGCAAAGCCGCTTTGAGCAAGTCAAACATATCCACTTCACTGCCGGTCTTTTCCCGGCCCGATCCACGTGTCATCTCACGAATCCAGTTGGGATGCGGCACCTGCAATTCCGGCGTGTCTTCAATCGTTACAATCTTGGAATTGGGCAGCATAAACGTTGTGATGGCATTCAACGTGGTCGTTTTCCCCGACGCAGTTGCTCCCACCACAAACATATTCAAATCTTCTTCCAGCACAAACGATAAATAGGCCGCCATCATGTAGTCCATCGTATTAAATTCGATCAGCTCAAAAACACTCAGCGGCGTTTCGTTAAACTTACGAATCGTGAAGTTGCTGCCCCGTTTAGAAATATCGGTGCCATAAACAATGTTGATACGGGAACCATCCGGCAGCACCGAATCTACAATCGGATTACGCACGGTCACCGGGCGCTTAATCCACTCTCCCATCCAGATGACAAAATCATCAACATCATCTTCTGTGGGAAAACTGATGGTTGATTGAACACTCTCAAAAATCTTGTGTTCCAAAAAGATAGGCCCTTTACCACTGCAGCTAATATCTTCAATGTAGGGGTCTAGCAACAAGGGTGCGATTGGGCCAAAACCCACTTTGTCCCGCAGAATTAAATATTTAATCGCTTCATATTCGCGCTGGGTAACGTTGATCTTTAGTTCAGCTTCTGATGTACGGCTGCGGCCGTTACGGCCGTTGCCATTCAAATTGACATTTTCATCTATGTTGCCATTCCGGTTAGGGCTGGGACCAGATATAACAACCAAAATTTCATCCAATGCTCGACTGATGACCTCGCCTTTTTCCTCGTTAGTCTCAGCGTCACCAATCTCTTCGCTCCAATCGATCAGCCGAACCTCAATCTTTTCCAACAGGTGGTCAAGGTTGTGAGTCATGTGCGGCTCAATGGCAACGTAATAATCGCGTGCCCCGACCGGATTGGGATAAATGTGAACAAACAAGCCGTCCTTAATAGGATAGATGATGTTTTTGTCATCCAGATCACGCATGGACCGTGTGAGTTTAGGGTAATAGCCAGGTACGCCAATTTCATTCATGGGAACCCAATGAAGGTAGTCGTAAAGGAACTCATTCTCATCACATACTTCCTTCAAACGCGCTGGCAGCACTTTACCGAGACTGCAAGATGAGCCATGCTCACAGCCGACTTCCAATCCTTCTGTCTCAAACGGCCATAAAATTTCAGGCATAATCGTTAAGCGCCAATTTTGTTGATGGGGATAACACGCATACCCCAGCCAGGTTCAACTTCAAAACTGACAATGTTACCGGTCCGTTTATCCGCGCCGCGCACTTTGGTTACTTCCAACGTTTTGACCAGTTTGTTGCCAATTTCTTCGGTGCGCAGTTGCAAATGGGCATCGCAAAGCGAACGCAGGCGAATCAGCAGTTCGCGCACCAAACCGTGGGAGTGAACGACGATAACCACGGTCACACCATTGGCGCAAAGTCGTTTGCATTCCTCAAAAAAGCCGACAACTTCTTTTGGCGAGGAATGGGGAATAGCTGAAGTAAGAGAATCAACGAAAATCATGTCACGGCCGTTCTCATTCTTCATCGCTTGCATCAACGTTTCAGGAGCCTGATCGCCAAGCCGGGCCACCTCGATAGGATAAATCCGCATCTTGTTCAGCAGCAGATAATCAATAACATTCAAACTCAGGCTGCGCATTTGTTTGACCAGGCTGGCCACTGTATTTTCACTGGTAAAAAGAGAGATGGTATAGCCATCATCTAATGAACCGCGCATCATTTGCTGCGAAAGAACCGATTTACCGGCACCGGAATCACCTTCAATTAAGGTAAGCGAACCCAAAGGAACGCCGCCACCCATTTTGTTGTCCAATTCACCATTTCCGGTGGAAATAGATACCCCTTCCGCCTCTTCACGGGCCGCAATAAGAGGCTTGATTTTGGTAACCATTTCCGCTGCATCAAACGGCTTGATGAGGAAATCGTCGATGCCGGAGCCGCGGCCAATGGTCAGGTCTTCCAATTGACTTTCATCGGCAACCATCAAAATGGACTGGTGATCGGTAGCCGGGTCTTTACGAATGCGGCGGGCAATAGACGTACCTTTCATGCGTGGCAGTTGAAAGGCTACGATTATCAGTGTCGGTTGTTCGCGCCGAGACATAGTCAAACCTTCGGTCGGATCATTAGTTGACAAAACTTCGTAACCTTCCTCCTGAAGAATCGACTCCATCATGGCCACTAACTGTTTGTCGGTTTCCATAATGAGTATCTTTTTTGCTTTGTTGCCAGCCATATTTACCTTCGGAATTTAATAATTTGCATTGTTCTCAGGGCAATTTGCCTGCCTGATTTTTCCAATTGAAATGATCTATAAGCCCATGCCGCCCGACCAAAGAATGAATTTAACCCGCTTAACCAGGTCGCTGGCCTTAATGGGTTTGGTTACGAACTCAACCGCGCCGGAATCAAATCCTTGCAACCGATCCTTGATTCGTTCTGCGGCCTCCCAACTTTTACGCGTGTCGGGATCATCTACGCCACCTTTAGCTGTTAACATAAGAACCGGAATCTTTGCTGTTAATGCGCTGTTTTTGAGCCGGTAGCTCACTTCGTAGCCGTCCATCAAGGGCATCATAATGTCCAGGATGATGAGGTCTGGTAAGACCTCTTTGGCTTTCTCTAAGCCTGTAACCCCATTATAGGCAGCGTATACCTCGTATCCATGCTTCTTTAGTACCCCCGTGACGATGCTCACGGTCATTTTTTCATCGTCAACAACAAGGATTTTTGCTTTAGCCATCACGATCTCCCAATATGGCAGCGGCCGCAGTCATCCAATTGGATTGGCCATAAAAATCAACGATGTGCTGAATTTCGGTTTGCAGTTGCTGGTACACGGCCGTACCCCCTTCCACAATACCTTCCATTCCCATCGTTTCCAATTGTGCCGCCAGCGCAAAAGCGGGGCCGCTGCCCACACTGCCTAACACCGCCTTCAAGCGATGCGCCGGCGCTTCCAAATCACGGCCGTTTCCCGCCGCCAGAGCCTCATTTAGGGCCGCCAAAAGGCTCGGATACTCCTGTGGGAACATCTCTACGACCATTTCCAGGATATCTAAATCATGGTCTACAATTTCCAACGCTTTGGTCAAACTAACGGCCGTTTCACCCACTTTTTGCCGCCCATTTTGCCCATTTTGGAACCGTTCCAGAAACGGTTCCAGGGCCTTATGCAGCTCATCGGCGCTAATAGGTTTGGAGACATAGCCATCCATGCCAGCCGCCAGGCATTTTTCGCGGTAGCCCTGCATGGCAAAAGCGGTCATGGCAATAATGGGAATGTGACGGCCGTTTCCCGCATTTGCTTCCATTTTTCGAATCGCAATCGTTGCTTCCAGGCCGTCCATTTCCGGCATGGCCACGTCCATCAGCACCAGGTCGAATTCACGTTTTGTTAACGCCTCAACGGCGACACGGCCGTTCTCCGCCACCGTTACCTCATGCCCGGCCTTCTTCAAATTGGCCGTCGCAATCAATTGATTGGTCGGGCTGTCTTCGGCCAACAAGACTTGCAGCGAGGGGCTTTCAACTATTTTCGGCGGTTCCGGCAGCGTAACGGCCGTTTTGTCCAACGGCAGTAACAAATCAAACTGGAAGACACTGCCCTCGCCGGGAATACCGCTGCTGGCCACCTGCAAATTTCCGCCCATTAAAACGACCAGTTGGTTAGCCACCGCCAGTCCCAATCCAATGCCGCCATAATTTCGTGTGTGGGTCGTGTCCGACTGCTGGAATGCTTCAAAAATCAGATGCTGCTTTTCCGGCGGAATGCCAACGCCAGTATCGCGTACGACAAAATGCAGCGAAACCGCTTCATCTGAACCACCAATTCGCGTTACCGTTACATCGACCTGCCCTTTTTCAGTAAATTTGACAGCATTGGCCAGTAAATTGCCCAGCACCTGGCGCAGCCGCTTCGGATCACCCACGACATTACGTGGCGCGGCTTTATCGATTTGCCAGCTCAGATTCAGCCCTTTTTCTTCAGCGCGGGATTGCAGGAGAACGGCCGTATTCTCCACCAATTCCGCCCAATCAAACGACTGCTCATGCAAATCCAACTGCCCGGCCTCCAACTCCGAAAACTCCAGCAAATCACTCACCATCACCGACAGCGCATTGATAGAAATTTTGGCCTTGTTCACATACTGCTGCTGCTCTGCCGATAACTTTGTCGTCTCCAGCAAATCAGTCATCCCCACCAGTTCATGCAGCGGCGTGCGCAGTTCATGGCTCATAATGGCCAGGAAATTATCACTGTATCCATTCTTACGGGAACGAACTGCCTGCACACCTTCCAGCAGCAGCGCAGGGCTATATGGCTTGGCAATGTACATATCCGCTCCCAAGGGCTGCGGCTGTACAGTTGCCCCATTATTCGTCATCAACATGAGCACGGGAATATCGCCCGTCTGCGGGTTGGCCTTGATATGCTGATAAGCTTCATAACCGGTCATGCGCGGCATAATCGTGTCCATAACAATCAGGTCTGGCTTTTCAACCGCAGCCATCTGCAAAGCCTCCTGACCATCCACGGCCCGGCTGACCTGGTATCCCTGTTTTTCCAGAATGAGTTTGGCTTTCAAGGCTTCGGTGGGACTATCTTCAGCGATTAAAATTTTCATGTTCATCGTAATATCACCTGGGCAACAGCTTTAACTTTGGAAACCAATTCGTCACTGATAACCTTGTACGCTTTTTCGGATAGCGAACCGGGCTTTTGTACAATTTCCAACGCCCCTTCCAACAAAATATCCAGACCGCCATGAATCTGGTCTTCCCGACTGATACTCGTAACCACAACGATAGGCGTTGGCATAGCGGCCATGATACGCCGGGTGGCTTCATCGCCGTTCATGTTAGGCATGTTCAAATCCATGGTGATGACATCCGGACGCAGTTCGGCAGCCAGCCGCACGCCTTCCAATCCGTCAGCAGCCTCGCCAATTACTTGCAAGTCAGGATCGGCGTTAAGAATGGCGGCGATCACTTTGCGTGTGACTGTTGAGTCATCCACAACCAGGACACGTTTGGCATTTTTGCTCTTATAATTTGTCATGACACTGTCTCCAATTCCGCACAGCACACGGCCGTTACCTTTTCGGCAATTTTGTCTAGCGGCACAACATGAACGGCCGCACCCAAACGAATCGCTTCCTTGGGCATCCCAAACACCACACAGCTGCCCTCATCCTGGGCAATCGTGACCGCTCCCTTGTCCCGCATCGCCTTCAAACCATCTGCGCCATCCCGCCCCATTCCGGTCAGAATAACGCCAACAGCGGCGGCACCATAAGCCTGCGCCACCGAATCAAAAAGCACCGTCACCGAGGGGATATGGCCGCCGACGGCTTCCCCGGCTTGCAGCCGTACCCGGCCAAAGCTGTCAACCAGCAGATGATGGTCATCGGGGGCGAGCAGCACGGTTCCGGCTTGCAGCCGCTCGCCATGCTCGGCCACCTTCACCGTAAGCTGGCTGCCGCCATTTAGCCAGCCAGCCAGGCCGCCCACAAAGCCAAAAGAGATATGCTGGACAATGACAACTGGAACCGTCAAATTGGCCGGAAGCTGGCCCAAAATCTTGTACAGAGCCGCCGGGCCGCCGGTCGAGGAACCAATGGCCAACAGCTTTATTTTGCCCGAAAAATGGCCTACAGGCGGCGCAGGAATGGACACCGGCGCGTATGGCGGTGATTGATGGCGTAACGGCCGTTTTATCACCCGCACCTGGCTCATCAACTTTACCTGCTTGATCAGCTGCTCGGCCACCAGCCGCTGCCCGCCCACCGACGAACTTTTGTAGATAGTCATAACCGCGCCCGATTTGGTCACCTGCTCCAAGAGCGCCGCATCACGGTCCGGTTCGGCTCCTGTCACCACCACAATGGGTGTAGGGCATTCGGCCATGATGTGTTGAATGGCCGCCAGCCCATCCATCTTGGGCATTTGCAAATCCATCGTGATTACGTCTGGCTTCAATCGTTTGGTCAACGCGACTGCCTCTTCTCCATTCCGCGCCTCGCCCACGATTTGCAGGGCATCATCGCTCTGTAAAATGAGGCGCAGTTGATGGCGGATTAAAGCTGAGTCGTCAACAATCAATACGTCTATCACGTGTCTCTCCTAAAACGCAGGACAATTTACATCAAACTAACTGCTCAATCGTTTGCAGCAGACCGGCCTGGTCAAATGTGCTTTTGACAATATAGGCGTCGGCCCCCACTTCGATTCCCTTTTCCTTGTCTTCCCGTTTTTCCAGGGAAGTAACCAGGATGACAGGTATCTCCTTGAGCGCTGCGTCGTTCCGAATAGCGGCCGTTAACTGGAAACCGTCCATGTTGGGCATCAACACATCAGAAACAACCAGGTCGCAGCTGCCATTGGTTTGCAGCAACTGTAATGCTTCCATGCCATCGGTAGCCACCTGCACCTGGTAACCGGCCGTTTCCAGAATCGTTTTCTCTAGATTGCGCGTCGTCATCGAATCATCAACAACTAAAATCTTGCGCTGCCGGGCTTTTTCCACTTCCCCTTTGGGCATACGCGTTTCGAGGATGGCATAGCCCTTCACACCGCGCGCCGATTTGAGCAAATCGGTCGGGTTGAGGGTCATGATGACTTTGCCAGTTCCCAAAATGGTGGCTCCAGTCACATTACGCACCCGCGAAAGCTGTCTACCCAAACTTTTAACCACACTTTCCTGCTGGCCAACGACGGCATCAACCAGGAAGGCGATGCGCCATTTACCGGCACCGAGGATGACAACGGGCATTTTGCGTTCAACACGGCCGTT
This sequence comes from Ardenticatenaceae bacterium, assembly GCA_020634245.1. Lineage (GTDB taxonomy): Bacteria > Chloroflexota > Anaerolineae > Promineifilales > Promineifilaceae > JACKCC01. The sequence continues at coordinate 198,312 of JACKCC010000010.1, forward strand.
ACCATCCCCCCGCCCCAATTCCAGCACATCGGCCAGATGCACCAGCGAAACCGGCTCATTGTCGATCAAAATCGCTTCCTTGCCCTCCACGTGGTGAATCTCTTCATGCTGGATGCGCTGAATCCGTTCCACAGCAGCGATGGGAATGCCAAAGGTCTGCTCGTTTACCTCGACCAGCAATTCCTGAGTTGTGGCCAACGTCAGCGGCAGCACCAGTGTCATTTCCGTGCCTTGCCCCAGCGTCGATTCCAGGTCGATGTGGCCGTGCAATTTTTCAATATTCTTGCGCACTACATCCATGCCCACACCTCGGCCGGAAATGTCGGTGATGATAGGACTCGTGGAAAGGCCGGAGGCAAAAATAAGCCGCATGGCTTCATCGTCGCCCAACGTTTCCAGGTCGCCGGTGCTGATGATGCCCGCTTTCAGCGCTGATTGGGTCACTTTTTTGACATTGATCCCGCCACCATCATCGGTTACCTGGATGATGATGCTGTTACCTTTTTGGAAAGCGCGCACGATGATAGTTCCCTGACGCGGCTTGCCCGCTTTGGCCCGCACATCAGGCTCTTCAATGCCATGATCCACCGCATTACGCAAAATGTGAACCAGCGGATCCTTGATTTCTTCCAGCACTTTGCGATCCAGTTCAGTGTCGCCGCCTGCAACGACAAATTCGATTTCCTTGCCTTTTTCGCGGGCCAGATCGCGCACCATGCGCGGGAACATGTCCAGCACGGTGGAAACGGGCAGCATACGTACTTTCATGACGCTTTCGCCCAGTTCGTCGGTGACGCGCGAAAGGTGAAGGGCATCGCTGGCAAAGGTACGGGCCAGTGTATTGACCTGGCTGGTGAGTGTTTTGAGCTGCTGCTGGTTGCGATCGAGGAATTTGAGTAACGGCCGTAACTCCTCCGATTCACCATGCTGCAAAAACAAATGCTGGCTGGAACGGATTTTCAGCCATTCCCTGTTCAAATCTTCCAACGCCCGGCCGAGGCGTATAGTTTCCTGCAATCGTTGGTCGATTTTGAGACCGGCCACCAACAGTTCGCCCGTCTGGGTCATGAGCGAATCCAGCTTATTGGTGGCCACCCGAATAGTTTCTTCGACCGTCACGCTGCCGCTGGCGGCTGATTTGGGTGCCGGTGCTGGTTCCGGTTGCGGTTCTGGCTCTGGTTCGGGTTCAGGATCAGTTGGGAGGGGAACGGCCGTATTCCCCCCACCCTGCTCTTTCGATAAAACCGGCAAAACCTGCCCCTGCTGGGCAGCATCCAACCGCTCATGAACGGCCGCTAAATTCAACCCGTGCGGCTGATCCGCCAGCGCCGTTGTGACCACCGTGCTGACCGCGTCAATTGCATCATACAACACGTCACACAAATCCGGCGTCAGCGCCACCTCGCCCGATTTCGTCGCGAAAAAGACACTTTCCAGACGGTGAGCCGTGCTTTCCACATCATCCAGGTCCACGGCTCCGGCAGCCCCTTTCAAACTATGCGCCTCGCGGAAGATTTCTTCCAGAAGCTGCACCCGTTCCTCTTCCGCCGGCCCCTTTTCCAGAGCCAGCAAAATCCGGTTCATGGCCTGAATATGCTCATCCGCCTCTACCTTAAACGTAGCCCGCAGTTGGCGAATAATGTCATCATCTAAAGCAAACATGGTCTTTCGTCCATTCGTCATGTAGTCGAGCAATCAAGTAGTCTTGTAGTCTCTTTTTGACTACAAGACTATATGACTATGCGACTATCCGACTACAACTTGTATTGAGAAACCACCATCTTCAACTGATCGGCCAGGGTATTCAAATCCTCAGCCGCTTTTTGTGATTGCTGCGCACCGGCCGCCGTCTGCTGCGTGGCCATGTTGATGTCGCCCATACCAATCGCAATCTGATCCAGCCCAACCGTCTGCTGCTGCACACCGGCCACGATTTGCTGCGCCGCCTGTGCTGAAGCATCCACCGTTCCCGCCAACTCACGGATTGTCTGCGCCGTCCGGTTGACCATCGCCGTCCCGGCATCCACGCCCTTAGTACCTTGCTCGGTGGCCATCACCGCCAGGTTCGTCGCTTTCTGGATGTCGCCCAGAATGATTTTCACCTGCCCCGCAGCCTGCCGCGACTGCTCGGCCAGGCTGCGCACCTCGTCGGCCACCACGCGGAACCCTTTGCCCGCTTCTCCGGCCTGCGCCGCTTCGATGGCGGCGTTCAGGGCCAGAATGTTGGACTGGTCGGCGATATCGGTGACGGTATCGATGATGTCACCGATTTGCTGCATCTGTTCGGACAAGGAGAGGATGTTTTCGGCAATGGACTCGACTTTTTGGCGGATGTCGTCCATGCCGTCAATGGTTTCTTCGGCGGCGTCACTGCCTCGCTGGGCAGCACGGGCTGCTTCGGATGCCGCGTCGGCTACGCCTTGTGCCCGCTGGGCCACCTGTTCGGCCGAGGCTTTGATTTCTTCCACCGTACTGGTGATCTGGTTGACGGCGCTGGCCTGCTCCTGAGTGGTGCTGGCCATCTGGCTGGAGGAGGCCAGGATTTCGGCCGTAGCGGAGGTGATGTTCACCGCCCCTTCCTGCATTTGCTCGGCCATATTGCGCAGTCCTGTAATCATTTCATTGGTGCTGTTAGTCAAAACAGCGTAATCGCCGTGGTAGCCACCGTTCATGCTCACGGTCAGATTGCCCTGGGCAACCTGGGCCAGGATGCGGCCGGTATCCCGCATGGGTGCGGCCGTTGCGTCCAATATCTGGTTAATGCCCTTCAACAAGCTGCCATTGGCCCCGGCGTAACGAGAGGCATCAACACGTTCGTCCAACTGGCCATTGCTGGCTGCGTCAAGCAGGAACTGAACATCCAGGCCGCGCATTTTTACTATTTCAGTAAGAGTATTAACGCTGTCTTTGATCTGGGCGTAGTCGCCGGCAAAATGGTCAACAATTTCATCAGGCTGTTGGCCTGCAGAAAACTTATTGAGGGCCATAACCGCTACATTCAGGGGGGTAATGATGGCATCCAGCGTGGCATTCATGCCGGATACGATACGGGCGTAATCGCCTTCATACTGGCTCACATCGACACGCGTACTCAGATTGCCGGCAACGGCCGCATCCACAATTCGCCCGATGGCATCAATCGCCTGGGTCACCCGTTCCTTCATCAGCTTCATCGCATTGCCTAACGTATCGGCATCGGAAGCAACAGGGACGGCAACGGCCAGGTTCCCTTGAGCGATTGCTGTCGCTGCATCAGCCTTGGCTTTGAAGAACTCTTCCAATTTGAAAAAGGCGCGTGTGATGTCACCCAATTCATCACGACGAGCGGCAAGCTTGAATGCGGCTGTCTCATCCACACCATTGCGACTGACATCTCCATTGCTGAGTAATTTTGCTCCTTGCACAATGATGTCTAAGGGTTGCGTGATGGTGCGGGCGAAAAACAGGCTTAAGATAGTCACCAGAAAGATGATGACCGCAGCCGCAAATAATGTGGCCATAAGGTAATCCTGGCTGACTCCGCTTTTTATTTCCTCCAGGTCCTGATACAGCATCAGGGTCCAGCCCAACTGCTCACCAACATCGCCGGGCACAAGGCTGGTGGAAATCACTGCCGGATGACCGTCCGGAGCAATTTGATTGTCATACCAGGCTTCCTGGCTGTTTTCAAACAAGGCTAAAATCCCATCGGGGGCCATTTGCATGAATTGTTCTGTATCGTCTGTGTAGAGGAAACGGCCGTCTCCATCCAACAAAACCGCCCGGCCTGTTTCACCAATTGAAACCGCCGACAACTCCTGAAACGCAACCGTCACATCCACCGTGCCTCGCAGCACGCCAATAACCTCCTGTCCCTGGCGATCACGAACCGGAACACCAATATCCATCCCAAAGGCTTGCGCCGTGTCATCATAAGACACATCACCGATAAAAATAGCGCCCAGCCCATTGTTATAAGTGCGCAGCCACCATTCCTCATCAGCTTGAAGATAGTCACCTGTCCGGTCTGTCATACCCACGTTTAGACCCTCGATATCAGTAACGAAGGTTTCCATCTGTTCCGAGAACCGGCTTTGGAAAGATTGCAAATGGGAACTCAGGTCATTACCGGCTATTTGGGCAACCAATCCATCAATTGAAGGATCACCGTTTGCCCAGGCGGTATCCATCTGGGCAATTTCGGTATTTAACTCAACCGGGTCACGATCCACGTAAGTCTGGTTTGCCGTTTCAACCGCCGCGATCAACGAAGGTGACAGAGCCAACGTTTCCAAATCCTGAACGCTTCCTTCAATCACTGAATCGATCTGTTCTGCCAGACCATAACCTTCTCGTTGCAGTCCTGTACCGATAGTTTCGATAGTGTGTTGATTGACCCTGTTAAGGCTAAAAAGCGTCAAAGCCATCACGGATACCACAGCAACGAAAAGGCCCAACGCCAACAACTTGGTCCTCATTTTCCAGTTATTAATCTGCCCTAAGCTCAACTTCTTATTGGGTAATCTGCCATTTTCTTCAGTCATGTCGGTTCTCCTGCACAAATGTTGTAAAAATTTGAGTAATCGAATATTTCAAAGCTTGTATTGCACAACGATATCTTTCAATTGATCAGCCAGGGTGTTCAAATCCTCGGTCGCTTTTTGTGATTGCTGCGCACCGGCCGCCGTCTGCTGCGTGGCCATGTTGATGTCGCCCATACCAATCGCAATCTGATCCAGCCCAACCGTCTGCTGCTGCACACCGGCCACGATTTGCTGCGCCGCCTGTGCTGAAGCATCCACCGTTCCCGCCAACTCACGGATTGTCTGCGCCGTCCGGTTGACCATCGCCGTCCCGGCATCCACGCCCTTAGTACCTTGCTCGGTGGCCATCACCGCCAGGTTCGTCGCTTTCTGGATGTCGCCCAGAATGATTTTCACCTGCCCCGCAGCCTGCCGCGACTGCTCGGCCAGGCTGCGCACCTCGTCGGCCACCACGCGGAACCCTTTGCCCGCTTCTCCGGCCTGCGCCGCTTCGATGGCGGCGTTCAGGGCCAGAATGTTAGACTGGTCGGCAATATCGGTGACGGTATCGATGATGTCACCGATTTGCTGCATCTGTTCGGACAAGGAGAGGATGTTTTCGGCAATGGACTCGACTTTTTGGCGGATGTCGTCCATGCCGTCAATGGTTTCTTCGGCGGCGTCACTGCCTCGCTGGGCGGCACGGGCTGCTTCGGATGCCGCGTCGGCTACGCCTTGCGCGTGTTGGGCTACCTGTTCGGCCGAGGCTCTAATTTCTTCAACCGTGCTGGTGATCTGGTTGACGGCGCTGGCCTGTTCCTGGGTCACACCGACCATTTGTTTGGATGAAGCCAGGATTTGGGCTGTGGCCGAGGTGATGTTGACGGCGCCTTCTTGCATTTGCTCGGCCATACCGCGCAGGCCGGCGATCATTTCTTTGGTGCTGTTGCTGAGGATGGCGTAATCGCCTTGATAGCCACCGTTCATGCTGACGGTGAGGTCGCCGCCAGCGACCTGGGTTAGAACCTGGCTGGTCGCTTTCATGGGCACGGCAGTTGCATCCAAAATTCCGTTAATACCTTCCAGCACCTTGCCGTTGGCTCCGGTGTAACGAGACACATCGGCCCGTTCGTTCAACCGCCCTTCGGCTGCTGCCGCCAGCAGGCGTTGAATATCCTGATTGCGCATTTGCAGCATGTCGATGACGGCGTTGGCGCTGTTTTTGATTTGGGCATAATCACCGGCAAAATCGCCGTCGATTTTGGCAGACAGTTCGCCCAGGGCGAATTTGTTGAGGGATTCAGAGGCAATGGTTAACGGCCGTGTCACCGCATCCAACACCGCATTCATCCCGGAAACAATTTGCGCATAATCGCCTTCAAACTGGCTCACATCGACTCGCGTGTCCAATTGACCGGCAACGGCCGCATCCACAATCCTGCCGATGGCTTCAATGGCAGCGCTCACTCGCTGTTTCATGCTGGTCATCGCCCGGCCTAACACATCTTTTTCCGAGGCAATGGGAACAACGGCCGTCAACTCACCCCTGGCCAATCGTTCGGCCACTTCCGACCGTTCATTGAGATAGTGGACAGACTCGCCAAAAGCCCGCGCCAGATCGCCAATCTCGTCTTGACGTTCTACAAATTCGAGCTGGAAATCCGTTTCGCCGCGTGCCAAAGTGACTGCTAACAGGCGCAAATGATTAATGGGCCGATCAATCAGGCGGCGTATCAACCACCAAATGGTGGCGACGGTGACTAACAGAATCACACCCCCAGCAAGGATAGAACTGCGGCGGCTGGCCGCCATCACCTGCATCAGGTCGGAACGATCTTCGGCCATTTCCACAACACCAACTACGTCACCGGTATAATCTTTAATGGGCGCAATAAGCACCGCATAGGTCACGTCATCAGCCACAACATTAACAACGAGGGATTCCCCACTTTGCAGCACTTGCAGCCGATTCGCTTCATCAATAACCAATGGCTCTTCAGCGGTCGCGGCATAAAGCACAAAATCGGTTTCGGTGCTGTTAGCGGTTTCTTCTTCAAATGTGTCTACTTTGCTTTCTGGTTCGTAGAGGTAAACGGCCGTTTCCGCCCCGTAAGTTTCCTTAAAATTAGCCACAAATTGTTCATCAAAGTTCATCCCCATTTCAAACGAGCCGACGTGCTCGCCATTGTAGAAAACAGGCACCACACCGCGAATACCGAGGCCTCCTTTGCCTTTTTCCAACCCGCTAATCGGACGAAGTTCGGCATTGGCCGCCAGAACCGTATTGCGGAAGCTGGACAGATCGTCGCCGTACTTTTCCAGATTATGCAGCCGCAGGAATGATGTGGCCGGCGGCAGATGAAATTGGGATTGGGGAATGCCAAAAGCGGCATCGGAAGCCAGGTAGCTCTCGTGGAGCAAGGCAATTAAAGCTTCACGATCCTGTTCGGCGAACGCTTGCTGGACGGCGGGCATTTCGGCGATATTGGTGGCCAGAGCAACGGCCGTTTGCCCTTGCGCCGCAATTCGATCCGCAAATGAAAGCCCTAATGATCGCAAATGTTCCTGTTCTTCATTTTCCAGCAAGCTGCGCTGCGACCGATCACCAATAAAAATCAAAGACCCTATCGTGGCGATGACCAGTAAAATGATAGGAATCAAGATTTTTTGGCTAATCTTTACTTTTTGAAATTTACGCATTGTGCATCTCCTACCCAGATGAATCATCTCCGTGCAGTAAATTGACAACGTCGGGGCAGCGATGAAAGGGATTGATCATTGATGGGCTTATAAGTTCATCCAAATACAAGACAGCCAGGGTGCCGCACTGTCTCAGCCAACCTCTTCATGAACGATGATATTTTCATCACCTAACAAGGCTTCCAGGTTCAAAACACTCAGCATGTCTCTGGTAACACCTTGAACGTACTCTTCTTTCAAACCGGCTCGTGTGGCCAGGGGCGCTTTCATTTCGGCCTGGGGAATGCTGATTTCGCCCAAAACGTCGTCGGCCAGGATGCCTACCTCCAGCCGGGCCGCATTCACCAGGATTACTTTTTTCTCACCGGCTGACTTAGAGCGCGGCACACCCAAAAACTGGCGAATATCGATGACGGAGTAAATGGCCCCGCGAATGTTGATGACGCCCATGACAAAATCGGGCGTACACGGCACGGGGCTGATGGCTTCCAGGGGCTGCACTTCGCGGACAAATTGGGTGGCGATGCCATAGGTCTCGTTGGTCAGCTTGAAGACGACAAGCTGCATCATGGCCCCGGATGTTTCCTGGGGAACCTGGGCCAGGGCCTGGGCGCGGGCTTCGAGGATGGCTCGTTCTTTTACGGCCGTTTCATCCCGATCCATCCGCCCAGCTTCTTGCACCCCATTTGTACCCGTCCGCTTACCATTCTGCTGCCGGGCCAGCTCCGTCACTACAGCCCGCATGATCGAATCGTAATCGATTTCGTCAACATGGATGGTTTTGCCATTTTGCGTTTGCATCATTCCTCCACTAGGCCAGATTGGCCAACAACATCTCCACCAATTCATCTAGCCGGCCCACGACCAGACCGTCCCCTTCGGGAATTTGTTCGTCTTCCGGCTTGCCAGTAAGCAGCCGTTTCACATTTTGCAGGTGGCGGGCGGCCAGTTTAGGGTCGCCGGCCTGCAAATACAAGTTGGCAATCGTGTAATGGGCCAACACGAAAATCGGGGCCAGATACAGGGTTTTCTTGAGAGCATCAATCGCTCTTTCCACCATGCCCTGCCCCTGGTAAATCATCGATAAAGTGAAATAAGGTTCCGGTTGCAGTTTGTCTTTTTCGATGGCCCGTTCGCACCAATGCTGGGCCTCTTCAAACTGACCTCGGTTAGCGTAGATTTTGCCCAGCAGGCAGTAGGTGGGCACGTGACGCGGGTCTTGGTCCAGTTTCTCATATAATTTGGTCATGGCCTCGTCAATACGGCCGGTTTTTAGCAGGACCTGGGCGTCTTTGTAGGCATTGGGCCATTGCAAGCCATTTTGGGGCCGGGATTTGGCGGCGGTGGGTTTGGTCATGGTTAACGGCCGTGTCTGCGGCAGCCGATGCAATTCACCCGTTTCCACAACCAGCTTTTTGCCCGGCTCCGGCTGCGGCTTCTGATAAACCACTGCTCCCGGAAACGTCCGGTACGCAAATGCTTTATAGGTCACTAAATTAGGCTCCGACGACCCCGGAATGTACCAGCCGCCATCCACCAGGCAGTTATAAAGCTGCCCCACCACCTGCCGTGTGACCTCCTGGCTGAAATAAATCGTCACATTGCGACAAAAAATCAAATCCATCCCGCTGGTATTATTGGTCAGTGACGGGTAATAATCCTCAATCAGGTTCAGGTATTCAAAGTTAACCATCTGCTTGATTTCCTGATTGATCTGGTAGCGGTTACCCACTTGGGAAAAATAACGATCATGCAAACGCTTTTCCACGCCACGAAAAGACCAAGTGCTGTACAGGCCTTCACGCGCTCGGCTCAATGCTTCCCGGTTTATGTCGGTGGCCAGAATGGTCACATTCCAACTGGCCAGATTGGGAATCATTTCGCGCAGGAGGATGGCCAGCGAGTATGGTTCTTCGCCGGTGGCGCAGCCAGCGCTCCAGATGCGCAGCCGCCGGTTAAACCGTTCGCGGCGGGCAATAATTTCCGGCAAAATGTGCTGCTTCAACGCGTTAAAGTGGCCCTGGTTGCGGAAAAAGTAGGTTTCGCCCACCGTAAGGATACTGACCAGCCGGTCCCATTCCTGATGGGTTGACGGGCTTCTTTCCAGCAAATTAAAATAGGCGTCCATATTGGTGCAGGGAGACAAACGCAGTGCTTCATCCAGGCCACGGGCCAGCGTGGCTCGTTTTTCCAGCGGAAAGTAAATGCCGCTTCTTTCCTGCAACAAGTCGCGGAATCGAATGTATTGGGAATCTAGCAGTGCGGTTGTGTTTAGGGACATATCTATCCTCTCGAATTGCACGGCCGTTTCATGCCAGAGCCGGTTCCATTAGAACTGTATGACCGGTTAACGTTTTGGCCTCTTCGACACTCAGCAAAGAATCGGGGTCGAGAATAAGCAGCAGTCTGTCGTTTAATTTGCCTACGGCGGCAAGGTAGCGGGCCATCGCCGATCCCATGCCGGCCGCATCATCCAGTTCATTTGCCCCCAGGGTCAGAACCTTGCTAACCCGGTCAACAATGAGTCCCAGGGTGCGATCAGTGGTTCTAACGATGAGTAAATGGTTGTGGATGGTGGGGGGCACGGCCGTTAACCCAAACCGTATGCGCAAATTCAATACCGGAATCACCCGGCCACGAACATTCACCACCCCTTCAATAACCGGCGGCGTATTGGGCGCTGGCGTAACAGCCACCATGCGTACTACACGAACAATATTGATGATGTCCAACGCATACTCCTGGCTGCCTAATTGGAACGTTAACACCTGCGTGTTCTTATTTTTGCTCATCACAATATCCTTAATCCTCCTGACCATGATCACCACCGAATCTTTTAGCCCAGAGCACAAAATTGACTCGTTCAATTAAATCTTCTCTGGCCACAGGTTTACCTAAAAATTCAATCGCTCCAGCATCAAAAGCTTTCGAACGCACATCTAATACTTTCGAAAACTGTCCGCTGTTCGGCGCATCCAGGTTGCCCATTGCGCTTAAAAAAATCACATCAATATCAGCCGTTTTAGGATTGGCATTTAGCCGCTGGCACATTTCAAAGCCATCCATAATTGGCATCACAATATCCAAAATCACCAAATCAGGAGCCATCCGGCGCGCTTTTTTTAGTCCCTGCACGCCGTTCATCGCTGTAATGACTTCATGCCCTTCCTCTTGCAATATTTTGCTCAAGGTGCTGACCACAATCGGGCTGTCGTCAACGACCAGGATTCGATGCTTCACAATACACCTCAGGCTTCCTCTTCGGGCAGGCATAAAAACCCTGTCCAAAAATCCATTTGCCGCAGCAAGTCGCTTACACGGATGGGTTTGCTCAAAAATTCGTCGGCACCACAGTCATAACCGCAAAGGCGATCATCGACCTCGCTGTAAAAACTGCGGTGTTTTTCATCCTGTAAATTGCCCAATGCACTTAACATAACAACGGTAATATCGGCTGTTTCCGGATTGGTTTTTAACTGGCGGCACACTTCATAGCCATCTAAATCGGGCATCATGATGTCCAGCAAGACCAGATCGGGATGTACTGCTTGAGCGATGGCCAGGGCGTCACGGCCGTTATTGGCCGTCGTAACCTGAAAAGAGCGGGTCATTAAGATGCGTTCCAGCAAATCCACCATTCCGATGTCATCATCAACAATTAAAATTTTGGGCGGTTTTTTCTTCATGGTTTGCCTCTAGCGTGAAAAGGCCATGGGAATGACAAATCCGTTGTCGGTTGTAACTGTTGCTAAATTGTTAGTGGTTGGACCAACCGGCGGCAGTACACGAATCCGCAGCAAGATTTCTTCTCCCGGATTCAAAATGTCGGGTTCGAACACTTCCGGCTCGGAAACGGCCGTGTCCGTATAAATCCCCACCACCGTCCACTCACTACCCGACGGCTCGCCGTCCACATACGGTATCCAGTTAACATAATATGACAGCGAGGCCGAGTAATGCTGCACAATGACATCCCAATCCGAGAAATCAGCCAGTTTGGTTGAGCCGTCATTGCGCAGCGTTAACTCAATAACCGAGCCGGAACTCTTCGACTCGATATTGATCGGTGTTAATGTCGTTCGCGCCTGCTGCTCAAGCCGATCCTCCATCTCCCGCCATGAAACCTGGACGTCGTCCTGGGCCTCCAAGAACCCCTGGAATAGCGTCAGGCTGACAAACAGCAAGATAGTGATGACAATAAAAGCGGTTAAAACGGTTTCCATCTCTTAAATCCGTGCAATCGACTCACATGCTAAAAAAGAACTCATCAGCCACCCCATTGGGCGTAATCACCTTGATGTAATAGCGTGACTGCGCCAACGGCGTACCATAATGAATGGATATTTTCAACGTCGCGGCCGGCGTCCATTGGGAAGCGTTTTCTAATTCCGTTGACCAATAAGGGTAACTGCCGCCAGCCTGACTCTCATGAGGGATGCGGACAAAATTGCCTTCCGGGCCAAAAAACACATCGCTGCTCTCAACTGGGATAATGCGGGTTGAACCGATATTTTTGACCCAAATAAACACATCAAAATCGCCATTGCCGTTGATGTCCTGCCACCACCCGCTGCTGTCCAATTCGCCGGCCGTGTGGATAATTTCAATCTGGCTTTTCATCCGGTCATCCACCCGCCCGGAAATTGTGCGCATCGCGTCACCGCTCTCCACGACGGCCGGATAAACGGCATTGAAAAGCAAGACAGCCGTTACGGTACTAATCACTATCAAAAATGTCGTCGTAATCGTTTTATCCACTGTGTTTCTCCCAAAAATGAAGGTCTAAAAAGAACTGTAGGCCGAAGGCGTTATCCCGACAGCTTATTCAGGCGCAAAAAGGTGTCCACCATTTCCCGGACAAGCCCCTCGTCTAAATCGCCATCATCAAACATTCCTAAAAGCTGGAAGAGTTTGTCTTTGGCGGCCGGCGAGATGGAGCCGTCTTCAACTTTCATTTCGATCATGCGGCCTGTTTTCTCAGCCCCTAGTTCAATGACATTTTCGCCCATCCAGCGGGCCAGTTCGGCCATGTCATTACCAATGGTTTGCTCTGTACGGCCGTTCCCGTTCTCCGTCTCCGATGGCTGCACAACTTGCGCTTTTCGCTGCCTGATTTCATCCAGTGAAACCATCTTTACTTTCGGTTTAGAAGCAAAAGAACCATTATCCGGGTCGCCCTCAAATTCTGCCGGGCGAGACTCTTCTTTCGTCTTTTCAACATAACTATCTGATCGCAATGACGGATAATAATGAATGAGAATCTGTTCCTGTATTTCACGAAGGGTTGTCTGAATTTGATTCTTCAGAATCTTCATTTCCTGTTCGAGAGTTTTTACTCTGCGTTCTAGTTCCATCGTTCAATTCTCCGTTTAATAAAAAAAGCTCCGCTGGCACGGCCAGGTGGAGCGGAGCTTTTTTGTCTTTACTCAATTTGAGTAATAAGACCTGCGTATAAGTTTTGGAACCTGGCCGTGCCTTGACTTATTTACGCTATGAGTCAACCGATTCAATTATTTGAGGTCGATGACGGCATCAAAGTAAGGCGGAGTTGTCCGTTGCACGTTCAGAGCAGCACCCTTAGGCGGTTTCATCTCGATGCTGAATTCAGTATTGATGCCCAGGTCATCGGTCAGATTGCCATCCAATTGCACGGTGATCTCAACCAGTTCACCTCTGTCCAGCAGCTCATCGCCGTCATTGGAAACGATCCAGTTGGTCGTCCAGGGAACATCATTAATGAATTGGCCGTCGTCCACGTAGTTGACTGTCATGACCGGGGTCGTCGTGTTCAGATCCAACGGTTCGCCGCCCACCACGTTACCAACGGTGAAAACCAGGGTGTCCATCGCGGCCGTGGTCGTGCCGGTGACGGCGGCGGTGGCAATGATGGAGCCTTTCACTTCCATTGAGGACTGCACTTCGCCCAAACCGGAGTACACGGCTTCTTTACCACGCTCGGTCGAGAAAGTACCAGCCGACAGAATCGTGAAGGCGAATACTGAGGCTACGACGATGAAGGCAATCAAGATGATGGCCGTTTCCAGGGCGGTGATACCACTTTCGTTGTTATGCAATTTCTTAAACATTTTTTTATCTCCTATACAAATTTGATTTCTTTGCTGCTGTGCAGCGCTTTTTATTTATTCCTGCCTTAACAATACTGCACTTCACCGCTCTTATGTGTTGGGGTTGTGTGGGGCTTGCGTTGGGTTTGCGTTGGATGAGGACTATCGGGTCAGGACTTTGCTCCCAGTTTCATAAATGCCTGGAAAGCCAGGTTGGTGGGTGCGGTAATAGGGATGTGAGAAACGGCCGTTCCCCTTCTCTATACCCCCTACAAAACAAAAACCAGCCCCTCTTGGAGAGGGGCTGGTTTTCATCATGCCTGTTAAATCGGGCCGATTACACCATTATTTGAGGTCGATGACGGCATCGAAGTAAGGCGGAGTTGTCCGTTGCACGTTCAGAGCAGCACCCTTGGGCGGTTTCATCTCGATGCTGAATTCAGTATTGATGCCCAGGTCATCGGTCAGATTGCCATCCAATTGCACGGTGATCTCAACCAGTTCGCCCTTATCCAGCAGCTCATCGCCGTCATTGGAAACGATCCAGTTGGTCGTCCAGGGAACATCATTAATGAATTGGCCGTCGTCCACGTAGTTGACTGTCATGACCGGGGTCGTCGTGTTCAGATCCAACGGTTCGCCGCCCACCACGTTACCAACGGTGAAAACCAGGGTGTCCATCGCGGCCGTGGTCGTGCCGGTGACGGCGGCGGTGGCAATGATGGAGCCTTTCACTTCCATTGAGGACTGCACTTCGCCCAAACCGGAGTACACGGCTTCTTTACCACGCTCGGTCGAGAAAGTACCAGCCGACAGAATCGTGAAGGCGAATACTGAGGCTACGACGATGAAGGCAATCAAGATGATGGCCGTTTCCAGGGCGGTGATACCACTTTCGTTGTTATGCAATTTCTTAAACATTTTTTTATCTCCTATACAAATTTGATTTCTTTGCTGCTGTGCAGCGCTTTTTATTTATTCCTGCCTTAACAATACTGCACTTCACCGCTCTTATGTGTTGGGGTTGTGTGGGACTTGCGTTGGGTTTGCGTTGGATGAGGACTATCGGGTCAGGAAATCTTTCCTAGCCCAGGCATCAACAAAAAACCGGCACGCAGCCGGTTAGTCAAACGCTATTTTGTAACAACAAATGGCAGCTAAGGGTGATCAGCCAATTTGCCGGGCCGCCCGTTACCGCCTTCGACAAGCTCAGGCTGCGACAGGCCATTTAGCGGGTATCAATCCAATAAAAATGCCTGGTCGATGACTGGCGGGGTTGTACGCACCAGTGCCAGTGTATTGCCCCAGGGCGGCACAATTTCTAATGTGAATTGTGTATTGACACCCAGTGGATTTGTTAGCTGCACATCCAGGTTGGATATCATGATTTCAGCCAGCTCGCCGTTTTCCAGTAAGATGTCACCGTCGTTGATAAGCCAATTGACAGTCCAGACCAAATCCGGGTTTTGTTGGGTTTCATCGCGGTAACGGAAGACGATTTTTTCGGCGCTAACTCCTGTTGGATCAATCGGGACAGGATTTCCATCGAGAACATTGGCAACTGTAAACAGTACGCTCTCCACTGTGCCTGTCATGCCGGTTGTACCACCGATAGCCACAATCTGACCACGCAGTTCAATGGCGCTTTGCACTTCGTTTAAGCCGGACAAGACGGATTCTTTGCCTCGTTCAGTCGAGACAGTGCCGGCCGACAAAACAGAAAAGGCAAAAACGGCCGCTGCCACAATGAAGGCAATGAGAATGATCGCTGTTTCTAATGCCGATATACCTTCTTCGTTGATATGTATTGGGTTAAACAGAGGAAAGTCGGGCGTTTTCATGACGTTCACCTGCTCATTTGGCTTACCAGGTCAAGGGGTATCGAGGATGTACCCGTGGCGGGGCACTGTCCGCAAATAGACGGGCCGGGCTGGATCGGGTTCTATTTTGGTGCGCAGGTTTTTGATGTGCCAGCGAACCAGGCTGGTATCGGCCGTTCCCGGTGCGTAGGACCATACTTTTTCCAATAAATCTTCACTGGTAACGGTTTGTTGAGGATGCCGCATTAAATAATGTAGCAGATCAAACTCGACAGGTGTCAATTGAATATTGTCGCTGCTGCCACCCACCACGACTTCACTCGATTTCAAGTTCAGTGTGAGAGGTCCGAGTTGTAAGGTGTCGGTCTCTGACTGACCGCTGCTTTTTTGCTCGGCGGGAGAGCGGCGCAATAAAGCACGAACGTGTGCTTTCAGCTCTTTAATATTGAACGGTTTGCCCAAATAATCATCAGCGCCCATGTCCAGGCCAACTATGCGATCATCAACGCTGTTATTGGATGTAAGAAAGAGAATGGGAATTTGTTGGAAGTATTCGTCCTGGCGCAGGCGGCGGCATAGTTCTAACCCATCCATCCAGGGCATATTGATGTCTAGAACAATGAGGTCAGGCAAGTAGCGCCGGGCAACTTTCAGACCTTCTTGACCATTGGGGGCGGTCATTACATCGTACCCTTCGCTCAGCAAGCTGACGCGTAAACCTTGTACCAGTTTGTAGTCGTCGTCAACTAATAGTATTTTCGGTTGCGCCATAACACCAGTTTCCGTATTTCGAATGGCTCAAATGATTTTTGAATCATTCACACTACCCGTGAACCTGTAACTACCTTCATTATATGGTTTAGGGGCGTTAACGAGGCGTAAAAAGGGATACGGCCGTATAGCCATTTAGCACTATTCAAATTTCAACAGTAAAAATGGCTCCGCGCGGCTGGTTGTCGGTGACGTAGATACGGCCGTTATGCGCATCAGCCACCATCTTGCAAAAAGCCAGTCCCAACCCCACTTGTTTAATGTCCCGCCGCCCGGAGGCCACGATCTGGAATTTGTCAAAAATTCGCTCGCGGAACTCGGCCGGAACGCCCGGTCCTTCATCCACTACCTGCAAACGCATGTGTGACGAATCTGAAGCTGCTGCGCCATTTTGCAGCGCTTCCACAATCAGCCTCACCTGGCCGCCGGCCGCCGAAAACTTAAACGCATTAGAAAGCAAATTATCTACCATCCGCTGGAACAGGGTCTCGTCCAATTCAGGACAGAGTGTTTCATCGGGCATGGTAACGGTAAAGTCGATATTTTGTGCTTCAGCTAGAGCCTGGTAATGCTTGTCCACCTGTCCAATGAGATTGTTCATGTTCACTACCGACCGGTTGAGCAGGAAACGGCCGTGTTCCATCTTGGCCATCAACAGCATATCCGTTACAAACGAACTTACCCGGTTCGCTTCCTCCCGGATCGTTTCCAGCTCCAGCCCACCCCCTTTCTGATCCTCAAGCAAATCACAATAAACCAAAATATTAGCCAGCGGCGCCCGCAAATCATGCACAATCATATTTGACAAATCTTCCCGCAACTTCATCGTCTTTCGCAGCTCATCATGCTGCTGCTTAATCCGCAGCATCGAACGCAGCCGCGCTCGCAATTCCAGCCCATTCACCGGTTTATTCAGAAAATCATCAGCCCCCGATTCCAACCCGCGCGCCAAATCTTCTTTACTGTCCAGCGCCGTAACCAGGATTATCGGAATATATCTCCAGCGTGGATGCCGCTTCAGGCGCTGGCACAACTCAAACCCATCCATATCCGGCATCATCACATCAGACAAAATCGTATCCGGCTCCGATTCCATATCATCCAACTCAGCCAATGCTTCATACCCATCGGCCGCAAAATACAGTTCATACCCTTCGCGCAAAAGCAGCATCTCAATCGTTTTCCGGGCGCTGGCTTCATCATCAACAATTAAAATTCGGGGATTTCGTTCCACAAAACTACTCCATTCATTATTCCAAAGGTGACAGTCACTTAAATTCTGCCATCGCCTTGGAAAAGTAACTGTCACCTGAAAACTTATATCTCAGCAGTCATCACGGCACATCTTCCGCATTTGCCGCCAAATTCCGGTGCAAATTCTGCTCAATCGCGGTAACCAGAGATTTCATACTGATTGGCTTGCCTAAATAATCATCCGCGCCTGCCTCCAGGCAGCGTTCACGATCACCCGTCATAGCCAACGCCGTCAGGGCAATTATGGGGATTTTCTCCAGCCCGCTTTCCGAACGTAAGATGCGTATTGCTTCCAGACCATCCATTTCCGGCATTTGAATATCCATCAGAACAATATCTGGCCGTAACTCTCTGGCTCTGCCCACAGCCTCGGCGCCATTCCGAGCCACAATGACTTCACATCCTTTGGCCGTCAGGTAATTCACCATCATGCTGATATTGGCTTCGTTATCTTCCGCCAATAAAACCTGAATGGGATAATTACTATTTGATGCGTTCAACAAACCGGTGAAAATGGTTGTATTGGCCAGTTTTTCTATTGTTCCGGGTTGGGCTTCCTTTTCCTGCCAGGGCAGTGAAACGGTAAACCGGCTGCCCTGACCGACTTCGCTTTCCAGAGAAACGCCGCCGCCGTGCAGTTCGGCCATGCGGTAAACCAAAGACAAGCCTAATCCTGTACCGGCAAATTGACGGTTCAAACGGCTGTCGAGCTGGACAAACGGGTGGAATAATCGAGGCATATCTTCCTGGTTGATGCCAATACCAGTATCCCAAACTGTAAAATCAACCACTTCGCGGGCCGCATCCCCCTTGACTTCCAGGCCGACCATCCCTTCTGTTGGGGTGAATTTCACCGCGTTGCTCAACAGGTTTACCAAAATTTGCTTGAGACGGCGTTCATCGGCCCAGAGTGTGGACACGGCCGTATCCACATCCGACACAATCTTCAGCCGCTTTTTGAGCGCAGTCTGCTTAATAAAGCGTAAACTGGCCTCACATACCGACGCCACCGACACAATACTTTTGTTTAATGGCAATTTACCGGCTTCAATCTTAGAGACATCCAAAATATCATTAATCAACGAAAGTAAATGCCGGCCGCTTTCCTCAATCGTACGCAGCGAATACTTTTGATTATCATTTAGCGGCCCCAAAATCTCATCCTGCATCGCCTCCGACATCCCCAGCACCGCGTTTAAGGGGGTGCGTAGTTCATGGCTCATGCTGGCTAAGAACTCGTCCTTCAGCCGGGAGGCGCGGGATAATTCGGCATTGGCGGCGCTCAAATCGGCCGTTCTTTCGGCCACCCGCTGCGCCAGCAGCGCGCGCTCCGACTCCAGTGTCCTTTCTACCTGCCGGCGCACAGCAATTTCCTTTTGCGCTTTCTGGTAAAGCTGGGCGTTCTCAATCGCCGTGGCCGCCGGTGCTGCCAACAAGCTCAACAGCCGCAAATCTTCGTCTGTGAAACGGCCGTCACGCTTGTTCAACGCCTCAATCGCCCCAATTGTTTTGCCACGCACCTGCAATGGCACACACAAAATCGACCGGGCCTTAAACCCGCTTTCTTGGTCAAACCCGCTAAAATAACGGGCATCCTGGCTGACATCAGGGATCAACAGCGGCTGGCCATTCTGGGCCACCCAGCCTAAAATCCCTTGCCCCAGCGCCATCCGCTGGCCAACGACGAAATCTGCCGCTTCGCCCGAAGCAGCCGCGAACCACAAATCCCCCCGCTTCTCGCTGCGCAGCCCAACCGAAGTAGCTGCCACGTCCAAAATTCGGGTAATTTGCTGGGTAACGATTTTCAGCGTCTCATCCAAATCCAGCGTAGAAATGACCGCTTGACTGACGTCATTCAACGCTGTCAGTTCCTTTACCCGGTTCTGCACCTCTTCATACAACTGCGTATTGCGAATGGCCACCGATGCCTGTCCGGTAAAAGCCGACAACCGGACCGCGTCTTCCGGTTTATAAAAATTGGGCTGGCTGTTGTTCAAAGCCAAAAATGCAATCACCTGCCCATCCAGCAAAATCGGCGCTCCGGCCCAGGAACGCACATGAGGTGACCGCTCTGCATTAACCCATTGGGGGTAAACGGCCGTATCCGGGACAATTAACGGCCGTTCCGTCTCAATCATCTGCTGCAAACTGGGAATCCGGGTAATCGGAAAATGGCGCGGCACTTCAATTTCAAACTTCTCATATCCGCGCGTGCCAAAAATATAGCTGTCCTCCCCACGCACCAACATCACATTCGCCGTATCATACGGCAGCACCCGCGCAATCTGATCCAGCAGCCGATCCAACACTTCCTCAAAAACCAGCGTCGTACTCAGCGCATTCGCTACCTCGCGCAGCGCCTCTGCCAGCTCACGCTGCTCTTCCTCTGCTCGCTCCACCTTCTTCCGCTCTGCAATTTCCAACTGCAAAGAAAGATTGGCCTGGATCAACTCGGTCGCATCCCTTTCCGCCTGCTTAAAAATGGCGTACATGCTCAATAGCAGCCCTACCAGCACAAACAGATAACTGCCTTGCTTCAACAGATGCGACATCGTAAACACAACATCTTGATAGCTGTGCAAAACCGGCGCAAAAAGAAGATTGGCCGCCAACCCAATAATGAGGGCCAGAACTAGCCAATGCTCAAACAAATCGTGCCGCCAATGCCCCTTATCCAGATAACCTATCAACGCCACCAAAGTAAATGTTGAAGAAACAAAAATTTCCACCCGCCCTAACCGGTAAACAGGCAATGTTGTGGAAGGATGGGGCAGCACAGTCAGTACAATCAAAACAATGCATGCGGCCAACAAAAACGAGGCATACAACCACAGCCCACGCAAACGGCTCGAATCGGCTTCCCCCTCCTCACGCCGCCAGGCCAGCCAGCTTCCCATTAATAAAATAGCCACAAATGTACTGGATACATTCCACGAATCGATTGACAGCCAGACGCCACCGATCAAACCGGAAGCCACTGCTTGATAACCATCCAGCAAGGCCGCTCCTACAAATCCGGTACTGATAAACAAAAATGGTATGTTTTTCTTGGTGAAAAAACGGACTAACGCCAGCAGCCCCACAAACAAAGCGATTAATGCAGTGATGAATTCATTGATCACATACAGCCGGTCCGTATAATGCCAATGGACGACGATCGGCAGCAGCAATCTCCCCGCAGCCAGACAAAGAGCCAGAACAATATATTCGTAAACCCTGAAACTTCCGGCTGAACGTAATATTTTCCCTGGCTTTGTTGTGCGCTTTATCTCCACTTTACCTCACTCATGTTACAGAAAAGCATTCTACTATGAACACCTTCGAACTTCTGTGAAAGTTTCGTAGAAACATTGTGACTGAACCATTAACGATAGTTGAGCCTGTCGAAGCCGGAAATCGTTATAGCCCTGCTGTCCTCAAGCTGACCAACCTTCCACAGCAACGAAACAAAACACACACAAGTACACATTTGTATACTTCATTGACGCTTGTGAACTACACTAGCTTGAGGTAACATCACATCTGATGAAAATACTTTTTCTGGATTGAAACAAAGGGGCTATGCCAACAAAGAAATTCAACAAACGCATTTACCAAAATCCAGCTCATTTCTGGCGCGATTTCCGCTACCCATTCCAAAATCGGGACAAAATAAAACTGGCAATGGATGGTAAATTTGTTTCGCCGGCTTTTCGCGAACGTTTGATGCTGGCAGTAACGGCCGTAAACGGCTGCCGCTACTGTTCTTACTTCCACACTAAAGAAGCCCTCAAAACCGGTCTGCCTGAATCTGAAATCAGAGCGATGCTCAAAGGCGAAGTGGCAAATGCCCCAACTGAAGAACTGCCAGCCCTTCTCTACGCCCAGCACTGGGCTGAAAACAACGCTGTTCCCGATCCCGACGTCAGGCAAAAACTTATCGCGACCTATGGATCCGATCGCGCCGATGCCATCGACATCGTCTTGCGCATGATCCGATTAGGCAATTTGCTAGGCAACACCACCGATTACTGGTTGTTCCGATTCTCATTCGGCCGTTTCGGCATTTGACTGGTTACAACACCTCCGTGACCGCCCCACACAAACTCGCTGATTTTATCTCACACAAGTGTACATTTGTACACAGATACACCAATGTACACATATATACACACGCACACACAACCGTCTACCCGCGGCTTGCATGCACTTTTTCACCCATTAATCGGCCGTGCCAAGAGAAAAAGGTTTTGTTGCACTATTGCAGCAGCATTTACCCGGCTGAACAACATCTTCGCATTTAACGGCCTTTTCCCAACAACCGCCAACTACCAAAATCGCGCGATTGGCCTAAAATCCGCGATTTGCGGCCTGTTTCATGATTTTTTCGTGGAATTCATCATAAATACCAAACAAATGTTCTCAGCACGAAAATATCGATCTTGAATTTCATGGCCCAATTCTAATGTGAACGATCCCCCCGCCCTACTAACACTGCGGCCATCTTCGCGACAAAATCAGTCTATGTATACATTTGTACACCTTAGTACACTAAAATACACTATTGAACACATATACATCCATAATATTACTATTGCGTACAAATACGGATTCATGTACACTACCGCGTACACTCCCACCCCTTCATACTTCAATCTGTTACAGTAGGGTGGGGGGGAAGCGAAACCCGATTTACCAAATCGGGTTTCGAGTTACTAATGAATGAAAAAAGGACGCGGATTGCATCTGATCAATCCGCAATCCGCATTTCACTTAGGAGACATTATGACCCGAATCATGGCCATCGTCAGCCAAAAAGGAGGCGTTGGCAAAACATCCCTGGTACAAAACCTGGGCGCTGAACTGGCAAAACAAGGACAGCTGACCCTACTCGTCGATCTGGATCCCCAAAGCAATTTGACAACCGGCTGGGGAATCGATCCTGGTGAAAACCGGCTCACCATCTACGATGCAATGACCGAACCACAGCGTTCAACCAACACCGTTGTGTCTCTGCGTGACAATCTCTATCTCATGCCCGCCAATCTGGACCTGGCCGGGGCCGAACTGGCCTTCATCAATGCCATTGACCGCAACACCAAATTGCGTAAGGCATTAGGTCCCATTGCCCACCACTTCGACATGATTCTCATTGATGGGCCGCCCAGTTTGGGATTTTTCACCGTCAACGCCCTGGCCGCGGCCAATGAAATTCTGATTCCCTTACAGGTGCATCCCTACGCTTACAAGGCTCTGGATCAATTGATGGGCATCGTCGAACAGGTTGGGGAAATCAATCCGTCACTCAGGCTGAGCGGGATCGTTATGACCATGTACGATCAACGCAACTCGCTGACCGCCGCCATCGAAGACGCCGCTCGAAAACGGTTCCCCAATTTAGTCTATAACACGGTTGTTCCAATTAACGTCCGCGTTGCCGAAGCGACATTGGACGGCATCAGCGTCGGTGAATATGAGGCCAGCAGCAGCGGCGCACGCGCTTACCGCGCACTGGCAATGGAGGTCATTACCCGTGGCACGACGTAAACAAGATTTAGCTGGCAAACTTTCAACGAGCAGTGAAGCACGCCCTGGCTGGCGCGACACGATTACCGGCGGTACACCTGCGGCAATGGGCCAGCCCGCTGTCCGCCAACCCGATTTCATGGCGACTGAACCCGAACCGGAACCGGCAAATAAAATTGTCCGCAAAACCTATCTGCTGTACGCCAGCATGATTCAGGAAATTGAAGATTTGGCGGCACAAGAGCGGGTGGGCATTAATGAACTGGTTCGCTATTTGCTGGGGGTAGCACTGGATCAGACCTATAACGGCGGATTAGAAATACCCACACGGCCTGGCCGTCGGCAAATCGACCAGTAATCATCAATGTGGACATCTGTACACCCAGGTACACATTCATGAAGTCATGCGTCACACGTCAACTATGACGCATGACTTATAACGCCAACAAGGTAACATCACTATGACAGACGAGAATGCATTAACACCTGTAGAACAAAAATCGGTTGATTTTTATGGGGACGATTTAACGGCCGTACGCGCCAACAATGGCCGAATTTACGCGGGCCTGACCCAAATGTGTAATGCATTGGGCTTGAATGCACGGGGCCAAAGCCAACGCATCGATCGCCACACCATACTAAGTCGTGGTAAAGGGGTGTGCAAAATACACACCCCCGGCGGCGAACAATCCGTCGTCGTGCTGCGCGTCGATTTGGTTCCCCTCTGGCTGTCGGGTGTCCGAGCCAGTATGGTCAATGAAGACGTCCGGTCCAAACTGGAACGGTTCCAAGAAGAAGCCGCCGCCGTACTCTGGGAAGCATTCCAGGAAGGCCGTCTCACCACCGATCTCGCGTTTGAGGCGCTGCTGCAAGAAGATACCGACGCTGTTCAGGCTTACAAAATGGCCATGGCCATCGTCAAGCTGGCCAAACAGCAAATCCTGCTGGAAGGCCGGGTAGGGGATACGGAACTGCGCCTGGACGACGTCGAAGAGCGGCTGACGACCATCGAGGAACAGTTCACCGGCCAGGATGTCGTGACCGAAGTTCAGGCCAGCCAGATCAGCCAGGCGGTGAAAGCCGTGGCGCTGGCGCTGGGCAAACAGACCGGCCGCAACGAGTTTGGCGCCTGCTACGGCGAGGTGTACCGTAAGTTCAACGTTACCTCCTACAAAATGGTGCCGCGGCGTAAGTTTGACGAGGTGATGGCCTTCCTGACCGAGTGGCACCAAAGCCTGGTTGGGGATTCGCCTTTCTAACCCTGGGAGCGCGGGCAGCTTGCCCGCCTATTGCGGACAGGCTGTCTGCGCTCCCAATGGTCGAAAAGGCTTGAATACGGCCGTAAAATCGTTTATCTTTACAGAAGTTGAAGTCACGCCACAAAACAGGTGGCCTTTATGAAGTGAGCCAACAAATAAGGAGGGCATTATGCCACAAATCAATCCAACCCAACTCAGAACTGCGTTAAGTGATTTATTCAGCACGGGCGAATTACACACATTGTGTTTCGATTTAGGCATCGAATTTGAAGATTTGGAAGGGAACGGGAAGTCGGGGAAGGCGCTGGCTTTGGTGCAATATGCACAGCGCCACGGCCGTTACGATGAACTAGTCTATCGGGTACAACAGTTACGCCCCCATGCCAACCTGGGCACGGCCGTTCCCGCCCCGCCAAACATCGCTACCCAACAAGGCCTACAACAAGTCACTAATGTGTATGTAGGTGGCGACTATATCGGCGGTGATAAAGTAGGCGGCGACAAGATCGAAGGGGATAAAACCAGTGTAGGTGATATTACCGGCAGCACCGGCGTCACCATCGGTCGCGGCGCATCATCAACAGTAAGTACCGGTCCTACCCACAACATTAGCGGCACTGTGATCGGTTCGGCGATTGGCGGTGGCGAAGTCCACGCTGAAAATATAGCTGGCGGCGACATTAATATTTATGCTGAGCCGAAAAACAAGGATGAGTTCAACCAGCAGTTACAAGAATTGAAAACATGGTTGGAGCAAGCCCTGGCTGACGGTGAAATTGATAAGGAGGATGGGGAAACGGCCGTTTCTGACCTGCAAGACGTCATAGAAGAAACCGAAAAGGAAACGCCCCGCTCTCAACGCATGAAACGGCGGCTGGAAGATATTTCTGAGGTAATTAGCGCAGGAGCAAAAGCGGGCACGGCCGTCCTCAAAGCCACCCCCATCATCGCCGGACTCATCAAAGCGATCGGCATCATTTTCTAGCAGATGATTTCCCCGGAAACTCCAAGTTTCCGGGGAAATGGGGAACCCATGACCAACGAAACCCACATTCAAGGCGATTTTGTCCAGGGTGACAAATTTGATGGCGACAAGGTGATGCGTGATAAACACGAACATCACCACTACCCGCCGCCCCAATTCCCGCTGGACAACCTGCCCCCGGCCAACCCCAACTTCACCGGCCGGGCGGCCTTGCTCGACGCCATTCAAGCGACATTTGACAATCGGCAATCGTCAATTGCCATTACGCAGGCGATAGCCGGGCTGGGCGGCGTAGGCAAGACGCAGCTGGCCCTGGCCTACGCCCACGCCCGCCGCAGCGATTACGACCTGATCTGGCAGGTGCGGGCCGATGAACCGGCGGCCCTGGACGGCGATTTGCGGCAGTTGGGGATGGTGCTGCGCCTGCCGGTGCAGAACGCCGATGCGCCAACCGCCCGGCAGATGGTGTTGAGCAGATTGAACGGAGCCGACTGGCGCTGGCTGCTGCTGTACGACAACGCCGACCAGATAAACGCCCACGACCTGCGCCCCTACCTGCCTGGCGGCCGGGGGCACGTGCTGATTACCTCACGGCGGCGCGATTGGTCGGGCACGGCGCCGGTGCTGGTGGTGAATGTGTTTACGCCGCAGGAAGCGGTGGATTTTCTCCTGACTCGCGCTCGTAGTGCGCGCTTTAGCGCGCCCGAACCCGCTGAAGCGGGCACTACAAACGAAGCGGTAAAACTGCTGGTAGCGGAACTGGGCTACCTGCCGCTGGCGCTGGAGCAGGCGGCGGCGTACATGAAGAAGCGGCAGAAAAGCGCCGCGGAGTACCTGGCGCTGTACCGGGAACGGCGGCAAGAGTTGTGGCAGCGGCAGCCGCCGCCCGACGACTACGAAAAGACGGTGACGACAACCTGGGAAATGGCCTTTGACCATGCCCGGCAAACGCCGGGGGCGGCCGACCTGCTGAACCTGTGCTGCTTTTTAGCGCCTGATGACATACCGCTGGCGCTGATAACGGCCAATGCCGACGCCCTGCCGGAAGAACTGGCGGCGCTGCTGGGCGACGAGATGGCGCTGGACGACGCGCTGGATGCGCTGCAAGCCTATTCATTGGTAACGCAGGCAGGGGAACTGCTGGCCGTGCACCGGCTGGTGCAGACGGTGGCGCGGGACCGGATGGGGGAGGAGCGGGCAAAGATTTGGACGGAAGCGGCCGTTGAGCTTCTCAACAGCGCATTTCCTTATAGCCGGAACAAGTTAGAAAGTTGGGGTGAAAGCGCCCAATTGATTACCCACGCTCTGACCTCTCTCGAATATGCAACCAGACGTAACTTAAGGCTCACCAATATGGCACATTTATATAACCATGTTGGGCAGTACCTGGATGATAACGGTGAATACCCAATTGCTTTGACTTGTTATCAAAATGCCTTAAAAATCCGGGAAGAAATTCTTGGCCATGACCATTTGGATACGGCCGTTAGCCTCAACAATCTCGGCTACCTCCATAGTGCCATGGGCGACCTGGCTGCCGCCCGCCCCTACTACGAACGCGCCCTGGCCATTACTGAAAAAGCGCTCGGCCCCGGCCATCCCGACACCGCCCGCAGCCTCAACAACCTCGGCGGCCTCCTGCGTGCCATGGGCGACCTGGCCGCCGCCCGCCCCTACTACGAACGGGCCCTGGCCATCCGGGAAAAAGCCCTCGGCCCCGACCATCCCGACACCGCCCAAAGCCTCAACAACCTCGGCTTTCTCCTGCAAGCCATGGGCGACCTGACCGCCGCCCGCCCCTACTATGAACGGGCTCTGGCCATCCGCGAAAAAGCCCTCGGCCCCGACCACCCCGACACCGCCGGCAGCCTCAACAACCTCGGTGCACTCCTGCGTGCCATGGGCGACCTGGCCACCGCCCGCCCCTACTACGAACGGGCCCTGGCCATCCGCGAAAAAGCCCTCGGCCCCGACCACCCCGACACCGCCCTCAGCCTCAACAACCTCGGCGCACTCCTGCGTGCCATGGGCGACTTGACCGGGGCCAAACTCCACCATGAACGCGCCTTAACTATTAGAGAAAAAACTCTTGGCCCCGACCACCCTGATACAGCAACTACAATCAATGATATAGGTGTGCTCCTTCACGCAATGGGCAATCTTGAAGAATCAAAATACTATCGTGAACGAGCACTAAAAATTTATAAAGAAAGATTAGGGCCAGAACATCCCTGGACAGCTACAGCACTCAGCAATCTTGGTTATCTTCATAAAGCAATGGGAGAGTTAAATGAAGCAAAAGTCTACTTCGAACAAGCTCTCGCCATTTATGAAAAACGGCTCGGCCCGCAGCACCCGGACACGCAAAGGTCCCGCCGCAGCCTGGAAATCATCCAATCGGAATTAAAACCGTGATTGGTAGGGGCGTGGCCTTGTGCCCGCCTCCTCGTTTGTTCGACGATTTTGGGCGACCACAAGGGTCGCCCCTACAAAGGATTTATGATTATTTCTGGAAAAGCAACAGCACAAAGAACGCAACAATTGGCCGCCCGGCATCCGGGGCTGGTGTACAACCCGCTGGGAGGCCAGTCCGCTGGCTCTACGGGACTGGTGGTCAGCCAGGCCGGGTTTGGCGGCTACCGCATCGAGGCCGGCAATGAGACCCATCAGGAGGCCCTGCGGCACGCCCTGCGCCAGGGGATCAATCTCATCGATACCAGTTCCAATTATGCCGACGGTAGGTCGGAAGAGTTGGTTGGTTTGGTGGTGGGGGAGTTAGTCAAGAGTAAAGAGCTGGCGCGAGAGGAAATCGTTGTGGTTTCCAAGGCGGGCTATTTGCAGGGGGAGAATTATTTGCGGGCGGTACAGCGTAAGGAGGCGGGCAATCCGTTTCCCAACATCGTCAAATACGCCCAGGGGCTGGACCACTGCATCCATCCTGAATTTTTGGAAGACCAGCTCACGCGCAGCCTGGAACGGCTCAATCTGGACTGTATCGACGTGTACCTGCTGCACAACCCGGAATATTACCTGAGCTGGGCGCACCGCACCGGCATTGCCCTGGGTGAAGCGCGCAAGGAGTATTATCGGCGCATCAAGCTGGCTTTTGCGCATCTGGAAACAGAAGTGGCGCGGGGACGCATTCAGGTTTACGGCATCAGTTCCAACACCTTCCCGTCCCCGGCCACTGATCCCAAATTCACGTCGCTGGCCAACGTGTGGGAAATTGCAGAGGAAATGGGACGGGGATTAACACGGAAAAACACAGATGAAGAAAAAGAATCTGCGGAATCTGGGCAATCCTTCGACAAGCGCTCCTTCGACAGGCTCAGGATTCGGCGTGATCATCATTTTCAGGTGGTGCAGTGGCCGATGAATTTGTTGGAGACGGGGGCGGTGACGGAACGAAACCAACCGGATGGGTCGAGCGCGCTGGCACTGGCGCAGACGAAAGGGCTGGCGGTGCTGGTCAACCGGCCGCTGAATGCCATTAAAGGCGAGTCGCTGACGCGGCTGGCCGACGTGCTGCCACCCAGTTATCCGACGAATTCGGGGGAGGTGTCAACCGCGGTCATCCGCTGCCTCCAACTCGAAGAACAATTCCACCACCAATTCCTGCCGGCTGTCGATACCGACACCGAAACCCAAAAGCAGCTTCAGGAATATCTGGCGGTGGGGCTGATGCTGCAAGGGCGCTGGGGCAGCTTTGGCACGTACCAAAACTGGCGCGATGTGCACGGCCGTTTCCTGCTGCCCCGTTTGCAAAACGCCATCCATTTCCTCTCCAGCCTGCCCAAACCGCCGCCCGGTTTGCTGGAATGGCTCGAAGGCTACGTGGCTGCCGTCAATGACGTGTTGGGCGCTGTGGGCGCGTTTTACCAGGCCCAGGCGGCGGCGGATGTGAAGGTTTTGCGGGGAACGGCCGTGCTGGCCGAACCCGATTGGCAAGCCGACACCCTGAGCCAGATCGCCATCCGCGCCCTGCGCTCCACCGCTGGCGTGACCAGCGTCCTCGTGGGCATACGCCGCCCCAATTATGTGGATGATGTGACAGCCGAGCTAAAACGGCCGGTAGAAATCAAAGAAAGAAACGAAACGTGGGAAAATCTTAAGCATGAAACGTGATACGTGATACGTGACACTCCCACTTTGTGACCAACTTAAAAAATCAGTGTCTATTTCAATGACACGCAATCAAGGAGACGTAATCTTTCAGTCCCAGAGGTGACAGTCACTTAAAAACGACTTGAAATTTTTCATTACCTCTGGGAAAAAGTGACTGTCACCTGAACGCTTACAAGGAGACAAACTATGGATGAATTAGTCAAAATGGTAGCCAAAGAAACCGGATTGCCGGAAGCACAGGCCCGCAAAGCGGCCGAGGCCGTCATCAAATTTTTGAAAACCAAACTACCGGAACCATTAGCCGGTCAGGTTGATAACTTCCTGGGGAATGAGGGCACGGCCGATGCCGCGCAAGATTTGCTCCAGAAAGGCCTGGGATTCCTGGGCAAAAAGTAAACGGGTTAAGACCACCTCCTACAATTCAGAAAAAGCGCCGGCGGATACATCCAACCGGCGCTTTTTCGTTATTTGCAGGTATCTTCTCAATAATTCGCGGTAAGGGCAGTGCCTTGTGCCTGCCCATGCAGGCGACCACAAGGGTACGCCCTACTTTTTGAGAAGGTATGTTTGCAGCAATAATTACAGCAGTTCCTGGGTTAAAAACCAGCTGCCAGAACGGTCGTCAGAATCTTTGGGGGCGCGGTCGTAGTAAATTTCAAAGGTACGGCCGTCCATCACCCGCACCCGAAAATACGTCCGGCCCACACCCCACGATCCGCGCTGTTCAGCCACCTGCAAATGGGCCGGCTGCATGTTTTGGGCCATCCGCCCCCGCCGCCGGTAATCGCGCCATTCGTCTAAAACGGCCGTTACCACCACTAACTCCCCACGCCAGACAATCCGATCCGGACAGTCCGGCTTCTTGGAAAATTGCGGCGGGCTGTCAAATTCAACCGTAATTGGTTCGCCGATAAAATGGGATTTTGTCATAGCGAGTATACGAGTGGCGAGTTACAAAAGTGGTAGTTGGTAGGTTGGGCGTTTGCCATCCAGTAAAACAAAGGGTTTAAGGCGCTTGGTTGCTACGCCGATGGCCTGTAAATCGCCCACTTCACGCAGTTTGCCGCGCCGCCGCGCCGCCAGAATCGCCGCCGCCCCCTTAGGCCCAATGCCGGGAATCCGCAGCAGTTCCTCCCGCTCGGCCCGATTGACCTCGACGGGCGAGTCGCGCAGCGCCACCTGCGCCCAGGCTAATTTAGGGTCGGTGTCCAGCGGCAAATTTCCGGCTTCAGTAAAAGGCATATCTTCCAAATCAAAGCCGTAGTCGCGGAATAAAAATGAGGCCTGGTACAGCCGGTTTTGCCGCAGGGGATTTTCGGCCAGTGTATTCTCCAGTGGCGTATCCAGCACCGGATTGAACGCCATGAAATAGGTACGGGCCAGTTTGAGATGTTTGTACAAATATTCAGAGGTGCTCAACAGTTCCAAATCGCTCTCACCCACGGCCCCGACGACAAATTGGGTAGTGGTGGACGGCCAACGGCCGTTCCAACTCGATTCGGGTGTTTCTGTCTGGCGGATTTCCTCAACCCATTGTAACGGCCGTAACAATTCCTCAAAAAACACCTTCTTGGGAGCCAGATCAGCCAGACGGCGGTCATTAGGCGCTTCCAGATTCACCGAAAGACGGCTGGCCAACTCCATCGAACGCCGCACCTGGTCCTTCTCCGAACCAGGCATAATTTTGAGATGTAAGTAGCCGCGGAATTTGTGCTTGTGGCGCAGAATATCGGCCGTCTCAATCAACTTATCCTGCGTTTTCACCCCGCCGCCAATAATCCCGGAACTCAAGAAAATCCCTTCTACCACACCAGCCCGGTACATCGTCATAAACGTTTGCGCCATTTCTTCCGGCTTAAAATTGATGCGGCGATAATTGCGGCCGGCCCGAAACGGGCAATAATTACAATTGCGCTCGCAGGCCGTCGTCAACATTGTTTTCAACAGAGGAATGGTTTTGCCGCCGGGCATGACAGCGTTATGAACCACCGGAGCCGGGTTTTTGAGTGCTTCCTCCTGGGAAGTAATAACCTGGCCGCAGGGAGCCAGACGCGGCGGAATGGGCGACACTTCTTCCGCCGGTTCTAAATACATAAATTCCGACACTTCCTTGAGTTTAGCGAGATTTTCCATTTCTAAATTATAGAACATTCGTTCCATCTCGTCAATCATGCTATTTCCTGATACAATGTCGTCCAGAGAAAAAGGTAAGGAGCGGTTCCCACAACCGTCCGCACAATACTGTATCATCGGGGCAAGTCACTTGAATATCGGATTTTTCATTCTAGTTTTAGGGGCAGTATTTACGATCCTGAGTACAATCCTGACTCTGACTGCGTGTATGCTGTCTTCCCGCATCAGCCAAACAGAAGAATTTGTTGAATTATTGGTTCATGCCGTCAATCAACAAATGACAACCACTTTGCGTATGGATGATCAGGTTGAATAAGCAGCTTCAATTGCCTCAACCTGCATCATGCAACTGTTGTCCACTTCGTTAGGCTGGTAAGCTGTGCCAAACCAGCGCTCCAAAATTTCCAACGCCTCCACTTCTGAAGTCCGCCGAATCGACAAACAAAGAATGTTAGCATTATTCCACAGCCGAGCGCAGCGGGCTGTTTCGGCGTCATCGCACAACGCAGCCCGGATGCCGGGAACTTTATTAGCCGCCAAGCTGACGCCTGTTCCCGTCCAGCAAAACAAAATCCCTTCATCAGCCTGACCCGAAACCACTGCCTCGGCAACTTGCCGCGCAACCTGTGGCCAATATTCCTTTTGACCGGTCAGCGGGCCATAAAGCGCTACATCATGACCGCGTTTTTGCACTTCAGCCACGACAACATCGGTTAAATGGGTATGTTCATCGGAACCAATGGCTATTTTCATGATTACCTCCACATAAGCACAAATCGAATTTCTGGCAGAAATCCGATTTGTGAATTGTGATGCAATTGTACGCGAAGATGGGAATCAGGACACTACAGCCGCATCCGGGGGCATCATACCGGTGAAGATAGGGTTGGCCTGGCGACGGCCGTTCCGCGCTGCCGGCGGGGTGGGGGGTACATATTGGGCCGGATGATAAAGCAGCGTCACACCATTCTCGCCCAGCTTATAAATCCGCTCCAGTTCCAGCAGCCGCTGCACGTCGGCTTCCGAAAACTGGCTGATGACCTGGTGCAGCCGGGCCAGCGACTGCGCTTCATGCTCGGTGCGCACCTGCTGCTCGTATGCTTCGGCCAGCGCCGTACGTACCCGGGACGGCATGGTCACCGGTCCCAGCATCACCCGCGACACTTCAAAACCCATATCGGCCAGACGCGCCGCCGCCAACTGGCGTACTTCCCGTTCCAGCCGCTTGATCATTCCCGGTTCGTTTAGTGCTTCCACCGGATAATCGCCAATGACGTGACGGATGCAGTTGTTGACGTGGCCGCGAGCGATGGTAGCCGCTTTGAACGGCAGGGAACGAGCCAGCTTGGGCCGATTGTCGGCCGGAATGCGAAACGGATTTAGTTTGTAGGAAAGCTGCCAATCAATCGTCAGCGGAATGCCGCCTGTGGTTTCGGCGTCGGCACACTGGCCGGTGACAGCTGCCGAGGCAGTGGAGATGCTTTCGCCTAATTTTTCGGCCAGAGGCATGATCCAGTGGCGGCCGGGAGCCAGGAAGCGGGCAAATGATTGGCTGTCGGTGTGGTAGACAACGGCCGTTTCCAATTCCGGCACATTCACGTACACCCAGCGGCGCACAGCCCACACAGCGAATAAGGAGAGGGAGAGTACGGCCGTTACCGCTCCTACAGCGCCACCCCAAATAAGGCCAGCCGCCCCAAAAATCATCATTAAGGGCAAGAATGTTTTGAACATGGATCGGTCCTCCAAATTAATAATTAGTGTATAACAAACACTTATACTCAGCATTATAGTGTCACATCTACACTTTGTCAAGAGGCAAATTCGGAATGCATGAAGTGCCAGGCACTTATCAAAACAATTCGGGTAAAAAATCGGGAAAGTCGGCGGTACGGCCGTTTTCTTGAGCTAGCTGATATCGATCGGCTGGTAGGTAGGAAACTGCCGCTTGTAAAACCGTTTCCGCAGTCTGGAGTGCTTCGGGAACGGCCGCATCGTGCCCGATCACAAAAGTGGCCATCTGTACCGCCTGCGTCAATCGTCCCCGCCGTTGGAACAAATCGGCCAGAAAAGCCAGCGCGTTGAGGGCAAAGGGCGTCATCTGCGACATATACGCTTCGCGCAGCGCCTCGACCAAAACTGTCTCGGCCTGAACTAAATCGTCCAACGCCAGCGCCGCCTGACCCCATTCCAGCAAGCGGCTGACCAGATAAAGCTGATTGCCCGCCTGACGCTGCATGGTCACACTCTCGGCAAAGAAACGATGGGCTTGATCCCGCTGACCGCGTTGTTGGGCGGCGCTGCCCAGAATGGCCAGCGCATTGGCGATGTGAACTTTGTGGCCGGTTTGCTGGAACAAATCCAGCGCCTGCTGGCCAAAACCGGTAGCATCCTCAAATCGTTTTTCTTGCGAAGCCACTTTGGCCAGGCTGATTAGACTGGCGCCCATTTGCTCGGCATTGTTCAACTGTTGGGCAATATGATAAGCACGCTTCGCATAGGACTGAGAAGAAACCAGATCACCCAGCATCAGCCGGGCCTCGGCCAGATTACCCAGGCAGACGGTCTGGCCCCACCGGGAACCGCCTTCTTCGTAGGCGGCTACGGCCGTTTCCCAATCGGCGCACGCCTGCTCAAACTGGCCCAAACCAAAGCGGCCTGCACCCAGATAGACGTGAGAGTGGGCATAGGCAATGTGCGGCCTGACGGCAGCCAGAATCTCGATGGATTCCTTGCTTTCGGCTACGGAGCGCTCGTAATTGCCCAAACGAAAATCAACGCCGCCCAGCAAACCCAGCGACCGGCCCCTGGCCAGGACCGCTTCGGCTTCGTCAAAACCGGCCAATGCCCGTACAGCGTGTTCGGCCATCGCGCGCTCATCACGGTACAATCCCAGCAGATCGAAGGCTTGCATGACGGTGTCGGCCATCTGGTTAAGCAAGGCCGCTGCCCGATTTTCGGCTGCCCAATGCCACGCCTGGCGGACGTTGTCCTGTTCCGGCGCAAGGCGGGCCGTGCCCACTTCCGGCTGTGCTCCCAGCAGATACGATTCGAGTTCCTGGCAGAAACGGCCGTAATACCCGGCATGACAGCGACGGGTTTGAGTTTCCAGTTCGGGATTAGCAGCCAATTTTTCGGCGGCAAACTGAATGAGAAGCGGATGACGGCGGTAACGGCCGTCTTCATCCAGTCGCATGAACGATTTGTCCACCAGCGCCGCCATGATGGGCATGGAAGCATTGGCCACCGCCTGGGCTGCCTGGCGGGAAAAGCCGCCACGAAACACCGACAACTGCTGCACGGCCATCTGCTCCTGCTCGCTCAGCATCTGCCAAGAGGTATCGAAAACGGCGCGCAGGCTGCGGTGACGGTCGGGCAGATCGCGCACGGCCGTTGCCAAAAAGTCCAGCCCGCGCTCAATTTCGGCCACAATCTCAGGCAAAGTCAGCGTCCGAATCCAGGTGGCGGCCAGTTCCAGCGCCAGCGGCAGCCCATCGACTAAGTGACAGAGTTGGATGACGGCCGTTTCCTGTCCATCCAGCTTAAAATCGGCCCGCAGCCGTTGGGCGCGATTGGCAAAAAGCTGGATGGCGGGGAAATCCATCATCCGTAATTCGTCGTCCGTCACACGAGTAGGATAGGGTAGGCCGCGTAGCTCCAGGAGCTGTTCAGCCTGCGTATTCAACCGTTCGCGCGAAGTGGCCAGCAGTTTGATGTCGGGCGCCTGGGCCAGCAGTTGGCTGATGAATTCCAGCCCAGTTGTACGCAGAAGATGCTCAAAATTGTCGAGGATGAGTAGCATTTCACGGCCGCGCAGGTAAACCAGCAGTTCGGATGGCGGATCGGCCGTGCCCGCGAAACTGTAGCCCAAAACTTCGGCGATGGCGGGCACGATGCTGACTGCATCTTGCAGCGGGGTTAAGGAGATGTACCAGACGCCATCCAGAAACTCGCCAACATAACCACGCGCCGCCTCTTGAGCCAGCCGGGTTTTACCCATGCCGCCGGGACCGATGAGGGTCAGGAGACGGCCGTCTCCATCCGCCAACCAATCCTCAATCCGAGCCAGTTCCGCTACGCGGCCGATGAAGGCATTGGCGGCGGCGGGGAGGTTGTGCAAGGGAACAGGGGGGCGGCGACCAGAGGTCGCAGGGAGCAAGGGGGAAATCTCCCCTGCTCTCTCGCTCCCCGCAACCTTTGGTTGCCGCTCCCCTGCCTGTATTTCTTCACAAAGCGCCGTCGTCGCCTCATCCGGTTCCACGCCTAATTCGTCGGCCAGAATCTGGCAGCACTGTTCGTATTGAGCCAGGGCCTGCGCTCGCTGATTATTTTGGGCATAGAGCTGAATGAGCAGGCGGTGGGCTTCTTCCAGCAGCGGGTCCAGCGCAGCGAGTTGACGGCCGTAACCGATCCCATCCTCGTACTGCCCGCGCTGCAAATGAAAAGCAGCCAGATCGGACAGGGCGTCCAGCATCATCTGGCGCAGTCGTTCCTGCTCCAGCAGCACCCAGGCTTCAAAATCAGCGGCGCTGCGCACATTAAACCCAGCCAAGAAGTCCCCTTGATAGAGGGAAACAGCCGCTGCTAATTGGGCCGCACTGGTCCGACTGAGTTTGCCGCTTTTTTGCTGCTGGTCACGCACTTCGCTAACGGCCTGCTCAAATTCGGCTACAT
Organism: Ardenticatenaceae bacterium; assembly: GCA_020634245.1. Taxonomy (GTDB): domain Bacteria; phylum Chloroflexota; class Anaerolineae; order Promineifilales; family Promineifilaceae; genus JACKCC01. The sequence goes on from JACKCC010000010.1 coordinate 234,105, forward strand.
CCAATCGAAAATCGGCCGCCGCATTGAAAGCAACTGTTTGGCGGTCAGCCAGCAGATAATCATCTAGCTGTTTGCGCAAACTGGTAAGGACGACGCTGAGATTGGCCAGGGCGCGGGTCTGATCGTTTTCTGGCCACAGGAGGACGGCCAGGGATCCACGGGGGATGGGGCGCTGTTGGCAAACCAGGTAAATGAACAATGCTTCGGCTTTACGGGAGGCAAATCCGGTGACGGCCGTGCCAGCCTGCTCAATCTGCGCTCCCCCCAGCAGCGAAATTTGCAGCGATTTTTGATTCATTTATCCAGCTAAAGAAAAAATAAAGAGTTTCTGAAGAGTTGTTTAGTATGATGACGCCAGTTCAAATAAAAACAGGACACATCCGCGAGCATTATAACAAAAGTTGAACGGGAACAGGGAAAAATGATGGCCAAACGAGAATATTTCGCCTATTTGCTGCGCCTCTGGCGGGAAAACCGTGATGGTTCCTGGCGGGCGTTGCTGGAAAACCCAAACGCGGAAGAAAAGGTTAGCTTTGGCAATCTGACTGAACTGATCGAATTTTTAGAGAACAAAACCGGTGAAGTCATCGAACAGAACCGGCCAGGGGAAGCCGAAACAAAATCTTAACCGTATTTTTTAGTTTTGGAGGTAAATGATGCAAAACACATTCGCTCGTATTCACAAAGGATTAGCTCTGTTTATTGGTCTGGGCACCTGGGTGCAGATGTTTCTGGCCGGTATTTGGCACGCCGGGGTCGTGATGACGCCAGAGGCGCACGTTTTCTTTGGCCTGGCATTGTTGTTGGGATCGCTGCTAGCTTTGATTGCCGCAGCCGCCGCCAAACTGCCTAAACCGGTTATCGGCCGTACCGCTGTGCTCTTCGTCTTGATTCTGGCCCAGCCATTCCTGATTGAAGCGCGGCGCAATGGTCTGCCCCTCGTCTCCGCCTTCCACACGCTGAATGCGGCCTTTGTGGGCATGACCGCCGGTGCGGTCCTGACCATGGCCCGTGGTGGGAAACAGGCAGAAGTAGAAGTAACGGCCGTTTCCGTCGCCACTGGTGACTAAAAACGTAAAACGTAAAACGTGATGCGTGAAACGTGAATGAGTGTGTCACGTTTCACGTGTCACGTATCAAAATTAGGATTAGAAAATGCAAGCGACAACCGTATCGGAAAAAACAAACCATCTTTTGACCCAACTGGGCATCGGGCTGGGCATTTTGCTGGCTGTCGGCTTATTCGTCGTCGCTATTGGACGGATGGGATTGTTGAACGGACTGCTCGGTAGGGAAATCACTCAGCCCGGCGCCATTCATCTCACCGCCCAGGATATGCGCTTCGGTCAGACTGAAATCCATCTCAAGGTAGGCCAGACTGTCACCCTCACGCTGGACAACAAAGACTTTTTCGGCCACAGCTTTGACGCCAACGACTTTGACGTTCACACGGTCATGCCGGCCAACAGCCAGGTCACGGCCAGCTTCACCGCTACCCGGCCCGGCGTTTTCGACTTTTACTGCGGTGTTCCCGGCCATCAGAAGGCCGGTATGGTCGGCAAATTTATCGTGGAGCCGTAGAGCACAATAAACAAAGATAGGAGATGAAAATGAACAAATTAAGATGGTGGTTTCGTATTATTGGTATTTTTTATCTGCTCCTGACCATGATGAATCTCTTCTTCCTATTCTTCAGCAATGGTCAAATGTTCGCAGACACTTTACCCGCCCCAATGAATATCGAACCGTTGGCAGTACGCGCCTTCATGGATGCCTGGATGGTGTTTGTTTTTGAATTTGGCGTTCTCGGCGCAATGGCTCTGGTTGCATCGCGTAAGCCGGCCCAGAGTCGGATCATGGCCTGGGTCATTATTTTGGCGGAACTGTTTCGCGGGGTTGTAGCAGATGCCATTTGGATCGGGCGCGGCTATGCGGCTTCCAGCTACATCGGTTTTATCGTTATCCACGTAGTCATTATGGCAACGGGAGTATGGTTCTTGCGGCAGGTGCAGGTTGAAGCTGTATCTGCTCAGTTGGGAATGGCTGATTAGGATTATTTGTTGAGAAAAGTGTGTTCGGGTAACGGCCGTTACCCGACAAAAAACAGGAGAAAAACATGATCGGTAATATTGTCATTCTATTGTTTGTGATTGGTCTGGTCGTTTTATTTGGCTGGCTCACGTACCGGACAGTACGGGCGCGGCGGCGGTGGATAAAGATTGTCGGTGGACTGTTGGCCGGTTTGATGACATTGATTTTGGCCGGGGTTGCCTTCGTGGGTGGCAAAGGGGTGGCCACAGTGTATTTTCCCGATGTGCTAGATGCCCCTGATTTAACCGTTGCTGGCACACCCGAACAAATCACTCGTGGTGAGTATCTGGCGAACCTTTCCTGCATTGGCTGCCACGGCGCCGTTGATGCGGAGGGTAATCCCAGCGGCGAGCAGCCGTTTTCCGGCGGCTGGAACATTGCTGCCGCTGAGGGTTTTGGTTTTGTCGGCAACATGGTAACAGAAAACCTGACCCCCGGCGGCAAACTGGCTGGTTACAGCGATGGCGAACTGTTTCGGGCTTTGCGTCATGGCTATAACAAAGAGGGAGATATGCTTGGGTTCATGCCCCTTTTGCCCTATGCCCAGTTGAGTGATGACGATACCGAAGCAATTATTGCCTATCTGCGTTCTCTGCCCGCTGTGGAAATGTCGGCTGAAACGGGTGATAAGCTGAACTTTGTGGGCGTGGCGATGCTTGGCGCAGGTATGTTTGGTACACCTGATCCGGGCAGCGCCTCGGTGACAGCACCGCCGGAAGGGGTAACGGCCGCATACGGCAAATATGTCGCTACTTATGGTGAATGTCGTGGTTGTCACGGTCCAGATGTGACGGGTGTAGCTGAATCGGCCATGAGTCCGGCCGTTCCCAACCCGCGTCCTATGGTCAGTGAATTAACCCAAGAGGAATTCTTTGAGATGATGCGGACAGGTGTGCGCCCCGGCAGCGGCCCCTTCCCGGAAACAATGCCCTGGCAAAACGCTGCCAAAATGACCGATGATGACCTGGCAGCCCTGTACGTTTACTTGACAGCCGAACCATAGGTTGACCCGATGAAACCACATATTTTCCATGCATCTGGCATAGCTCTTCTGATTAACGTGATTATTTTCCTGATTAGCGCGTCAGCGGCGGCTTACTTCCGCCGCTGGCCGCTGCCATCCGACCCGCTGGAAAAGTTGAAGTTGATTGCCAATGATCGGGCAGGTTGGACGGCACAGGCGATTTTGTTTCCGGTGGTTTATTTGGGTACGGCCGTTACCTTTGCCTTCATCACCGCCAAACTGCCAGCCACCGGCGCCCGCTGGTTGGCCATCACTGCCACACTGCTATTTTTTGCCGGTTTTCTCTTCTGGCTGCCAATCAGCATAGACCGGCTGCGTCTGGGAGCCAACGCCGCCGAATTAGTCCAACATAACAACCCGGCTTCGCCGCCGGCAATCATGGTCAACGTCAGTGGAGTCTTTTGGGCAAACACGCTTTGTATCCTGGCCGCGCAGGCGTTGATGGGCATAGCGCTGGCCTGGGCAGGTGTTTTGCCGGTGTCGGGCTGGGTGGTGGCGGGTACGGCCGTTGGCAGCGCGTTAGTTGGCAGGCTGGCCTGGGGAGACTGGCCGCCCTTTATGCGCTATATGATTCTGCTGGTAATAGCTATCGGACTAATGCACGTAACATAAGTCAATCCAACTTCTTGTCTGTGAGCTTTAACCGAAACAACTTGAAAAGTACCTGCGCCTACCTTTATAATGAGCGTGTTATTTTGCCTCAAATTCAGCAAAAAGGAGCAGACACATGCTAAAAAATGGGTCATTCACAGAAGGTTGGACCGATTTGTCACCCGCCCCCGGGTTTTTAATCAATCAGCAGCCCAACGGCTGGATTTTGAACTGGATCGAGCCGGGCGAATCATTATTTGGCGCAGGGGATGTGGCCAAAGGGGTGCCAGAATGTGTCCACAAATTGGCCAAGCAGCTGCCGCCTAACGAGCAGCCGGGCGGACCCGACGCCCTCATCCTGGTAGGCGGCACCACGTACAAGATTTTCCATGCTAATTCCGCCTTTGGCGCGCAGTTATCACAAAAGGTTACCGGTCTGAAACCAGGTTCAACGGCAACGCTGGTCGTTCCCGTGCTGGCTGTTTTGTACAATGAAACCGATCCTTACGGCGCCGAATCAGGCTTGTGGATCAATGGGGAAGGGGAGTGGGTTCACAGCGGCAAAATGGGCAACCGCAAGTGGTACAGACACGAAGTCACTTTTACCGTTCCCGATGACGGCACGGCCGTTATCGAAATCCGTGTCAAAAGTAAATGGATGCGGCCCAAAGATTTCTTCATCGACGGTATCACTTTGGAGGCAACGGCCGTTACCACACCACCGCCTACAATTGGTGAACCACCGACTGAACCGCCGTTCGAGCCGCCAACCCAACCTGCGGCTGACACCCTGCAAATTCGAGTGCCGGAAGGGATCAAACTGGTTACGGCCGTAAGCAATGAACCCGGCGTTGTCGTTATTGTCCTGCCCCCTGGTCTGAAAACGGACATCCAATAGCAGCAAAGCGGCAGAGTTGCAGAGTATTAAAGTAACTTTGCAACTTTATAACTTTGCCACTTTTTCCTATGACTCGTAAACCCAAACCCCGTCAACGCTCCGGTGATTACTGCATCTTCATCGGCGCATTTCCCGATGGCAGCCTGGCTGAACAAATTCAAGCCATCCGCCAGCGGTATGATCTGAAAACGGCCGTTATCACCCCGCCCCACGTCACTCTAGCCGGAACCTACTGGCGCAGCGGTCCGGCTACCGCCGAAAACGAAGCCGATCTTATCAACCGGCTGCAAGAAATGACCGGCAAAATTCGTGCTTTCAATCTGGAATTAGGCAGCATCCGCACCTTTGGCCGCCGCGTCGTTTACCTGGGCGTCCAGCCAACCGACGACCTGCTGACTGTGCGTGCCACCTTGCTGCGCCTGGCCGGCCGCGACAAACACCGCATCTTTGCGCCCCATCTCACCCTGGCCATGCGCCTCAATCAGCCGGACACCGCCCGGATGATTGCTGAATTGAAAGCATCAGAGTGGGAAAACGGCCGTTTCACTGCCCCCATCCATGAGCTTCGCCTTATGCAGCGCGGCCCCGCCGACCCCGCCTGGCGCACCATCTACCAACTTCCTCTAAAAAGCTAGAGAAAAAGCGAGAGCTAGAGGAAAACCTGCCTCTAGCTCTATTTATTCTAAAAGCGAAGAGACCGGAGCCACACGACCCCGGTCTCTAACCACTGATTCCCACTAAGCCTCAAGGGAGGAGACTTAACAAAAGTAATAAAGCGAGAGCGAGACAATAAAGCAAGAGGCGAGAAACCTCCGGCTCTAGTTCTATACTCTAGCTGTTGCGGCCAGTCCAACTGGGTCGCAAGTAAATAAACCAGTAAACCAGACCGACCAAACCAACGCCGCCAATCATATTGCCAATCGTTACCGGCAGCAGATTGACCACAAAAAAGTTACCCCAGGTCAGATTGGCAAAATCAGCCGCCGTCTTGCCAACATTGCTCCAAAACGTGCCATCAGCACCGGCTTTGATGAACAAACCCATAGGCACGAAATACATATTAGCCACGCAGTGCTCAAATCCGGCAGCCACAAACGCCGTAATCGGGAAAATAATAGCTACAATCTTGTCGGTAGCGCTGCGGGCGCCTAACGACAGCCAGACAGCCAAGCAAACCAGGGCATTGCACAAAATTCCTAAAACCAGCGCCTGACCAAACTCCAGATTAACTTTGCCATTAGCGATGTTGAGTGCATTCAAGCCCACTGCACCGCCGCTGAATGTGTACTGCTTGCTCCAATACATCATCACGGCCGTTAAAATCGACCCCACAAAATTGCCCAGGTAAACCACGACCCAGTTGTAAAGCAAACTCTTGGACGAGATTTTCCGGTCGGCCCAGGCCATCACAATCAGATTATTACCGGTGAATAACTCCGCCCCGGCGCCAATGACCAAAATCAGGCCCAGGCAAAAAACCAGGCCGCCCAGCAATTTGGTAATGCCAAACGGATAAGCCGCGCTAACACCAGTCGTGACCGTAGTGGCAAAAATAGCACCCAGACCGATAAATGCCCCGGCCAACACGGCTAAAGCAAACAATCGAAACGGCCCCAGGCTGACTTTAGCAACGCCAACACTCTCCGCTTTTTTGGCCATGTCCTGGGGAACCAGGGCGTCAAATGACATTCGTTCTCGGTCCATTACGACTTCATTCTCCAAAAAATAAGCCGTCGTACCACAATGGTAGACAACGGCCGTTCAAGTTATGGCCGAATTGTAGGGTAGGGGAGCAAATTGAAGTAGTGACAAATTTCACAAACATTTGTGATATATGTCACAAACAAAAACCGATCCCGGCATTTCCACCAAGATCGGTTTGTTTTTTGATGAATAGGTTGGCCGTAACCGTTCATTCTAGAAGTGACAGTCACTTGAAAAATCAGTTTGCTACTACTGCGAGAAGGAAGTGACTGTCACCTGAACGTTTATGTTGTAACGGCCGTTAACCGCAAACTACTTCTTCTTGCTGTTCAGAGCAGCGTGCGCCGCAGCCAAACGGGCAATCGGTACCCGGAAGGGGGAGCAGGAGACGTAGTTCAGGCCCAGCTTGTGGCACAAAGCGATAGATTCGGGATCGCCGCCATGCTCACCGCAGATACCGACTTCCAGGTTCACGCGCGCGCCGCGGCCTTTCTTCACAGCAATGTCCATAAGCTGGCCAACGCCCTCAGCGTCAATCGTCTGGAACGGGTTCTTGGGCAGAATGCCATCTTCCACGTACTTGACCAGGAAGTTACGTTCGGCGTCGTCACGGCTGTAACCAAAGGTAAACTGGGTCAAGTCATTGGTGCCAAAGGAGAAGAATTCGGCCGTACCGGCAATTTGATCGGCGGTTAGGCCGGCACGCGGAATTTCGATCATCGTGCCAAATTTGTAGCTAAATTGAACGCCTTTAGTCTCCATCACATCGGCGGCGATCTCTTCCAGTTTTGGCTGGATGAAGTACAGCTCGTTGATGTGACCGGTCAGCGGTATCATGACCTCCGGGTGCGGTTCGAAGCCACGCAATTTGACGTCGGCGGCCGCTTCAAAGATGGCGCGGACCTGCATCCCGACGATTTCGGGCATCATGACGCTCAGTCGCACACCGCGCAGCCCCATCATTGGGTTACTTTCGTGCATGCCCTGGACGCTGGCCAGCAGGTCTTCCTTGGCCTTGTCTTCGATACCTTTAATGCGGTTCTCGATGACCTCTTCCAATAGCTGGTGTTCATCGGGCATGAACTCATGCAGCGGCGGATCGATGAGACGGATGATGACGGGCAGGCCGGTCATTGCTTCAAACAAACCGTCGAAATCGCTGCGCTGGTAAGGCAGCAGTTCATCCAAAGCGGCCTGTCGTTCCGCAACGGTGTCGGCCAGGATCATGCGCTGGACGATGGGCAGACGTTCGGTTTCAAAGAACATGTGCTCGGTACGGCAGAGGCCGATACCTTTTGCGCCATAGGAGCGGGCGCGGCGGGCGTCGTGCGGATAATCGGCATTGGCCCAGACCTGGAGACCGCGAGTCGGCCAGCCGGCCGGTACATCGCGAATGCCTTCGGTAGCGGAAATTTCATCGGCCCAGCCAAGCAGGGTCATCAGTTCGGTTTGCTCTTCCAGTGTGGGGGCGATGGAAGGAATCTGACCCAGGAAAGCCTCGCCGGTGGTGCCATCGACGGAGATGTAGTCGCCTTCGTTGAGGGTGATACCGTTGGCCGTGACCTGGCGTTTTTCGGCGTCAATCCGTACTTCGGACGCGCCAACGACGCAGGGAATACCAAACTGGCGGGCGACGACGGCAGCGTGGGAGGTGGCGCCACCCTCGCTGGTGAGGATACCTTTGGCAGCCAGCATACCATGCACGTCATCCGGTTTGGTGAACGGCCGTACCATGATTACATCTTGCCCTTCTTCCTTTGCCTTCTTTTCGGCCGTATCAGCGTCCAGGTAGATGCGACCCACTGCGGCACCGGGGGAAGCATTCACACCGGTGGCAAAACGAGTGCCATCAGCAACTGCTTTTTCTTTCGCCTTGGGATCGAATTGAGGATGAAGCAGGGTATCAACCTGTTCTGGTTTGACACGTTTGACAGCTTCTTCTTTGGTAATGAGGCCTTCTTCGGCCATATCGACAGCGATTTTTACAGTTGCTTTGGCAGTGCGCTTGCCATCGCGGGTTTGCAGCATCCACAATTTGCCGCGTTCGATGGTAAATTCCACGTCCTGCATTTCGCGGTAATGCTGTTCTAGTTTTTCCTGAACTTCCAGGAACTCTTCGTATGCTTCCGGCAGTTCATTGCCCATGAATTCGATCTTTGTGGTGTTGCGAACACCAGCCACGACGTCTTCACCCTGGGCGTTGATGAGATAATCGCCGTAGAGGACGTTGTCGCCGGTGGCCGGGTTACGGGTGAAGGCGACGCCAGTGCCGGAATCGTTGCCCATATTGCCGAAGACCATCGTACAAATATTGACGCCAGTGCCCAGATCGTGGCGGATGCCGGCGGCGTTGCGGTAGTCGATGGCGCGCTTGCCATTCCAGGATTTGAAGACAGCTTCGGTAGCCAGTTTGAGTTGTTCGTAGGGGTCTTGCGGGAAATCAAAGCCTTTGTGTTTTTTGATGACGGCTTTGTATTCTTCAGTGAGCGCTTTCCAGTCTTGGGCGGTCATTTCGGTGTCGTTTTTGTAGCCTTTGGCCGCTTTGGCAGCATCCAGAGGATGCTCAAAAGCTTCATCGTCGATTCCCAATACAACAGAACCAAACATGTGTACCAGGCGGCGGTAAGCATCGTAAACGAAACGGGCATCGCCAGTGAATTCGGCCATGGCCACGGCCGTTTCATCATTCAAACCAATATTCAAAACCGTATCCATCATGCCAGGCATGGAGAACTTTGCGCCAGAACGGCAGGAAACCAGCAGGGGATTGTTGGGATCGCCAAATTTTTTGCCGGTCAATTCCTCGGTAGCCTTCATTGCATCCAATTCTTGCTGCCACATTTCGTCAGTAAATTTTTGGCCAGCAGCCAGATAGGCGTTGCAGGCTTCGGTTGTAACCGTAAAGCCAGGAGGAACAGGCAGTCCGATACGAGTCATTTCGGCCAGGTTGGCACCTTTGCCACCTAATAACGAACGGACGCCATCCCAACTGCCAGAATGGGCTTCCGCTTTTTCAACTTCGTTGAATAAATACACATATTTTGTCATCGATTCACCTCTTTTAATCGTGCAATAAATCTTGCATTCAACAGGCATACTCAACCGGATACAATTTTCCAGCAAATTACGCGCATTGAATTGTTATTAACCAGTTTGGAAAGTTGTGCGGCAAGCCACACAAGGCATTCAAACTATTCTAAATTGTCAATCAGTGGGATTCTAGTGATAGATTACACCTACGATTCTGACAAAAGTCATCAAGTAAGGCAAATTATAATAGGGAAGGGGGAAATTGGGTAATAAAAACGGGTGCAGAACACATGATCTACACGAAAAACCAACTTGTTAGGATAGATTATGACCTACTCATAATTAATTATTGGGCAGATTACAAGAATTATCGCGTTTTTTGTGTTTTTTAGCCTATACCTGGGCATTTATGGCTAAATTATAGGTTTAATTAGCCCGAAACCGCCTCTTTTTGCGTATAGTGGTGACAACCTGCATGGATTTTGCAAACAACTTTGAATAATGCATCTACCATCGAATATAGCTGACGATAAGACTGCCCGGCTAGGTGACTACATTGCTAATACGACGAGCAGTAGAACCAATACGGCCGTTTCTGCACCACGTAGCGCCAACGGCCGTTAAATTGATCGGTTTGCGGCGGGTTGTTATCGGAACTGTAAAAATAGCCGGAAAAACTTTGCGGCGAGGTACGGCTGGTGTAGAAAAAGATGCGCGTCACGCCATCGTTGACATTCAGGCGGATGGTTGCGCCATCGGCAGTGAGATTGCGGTAGCGGAAGGGCAGGGCAATGTAACCATCAGCATCAGGCTGCAAAGCGCTGCTTTCCACCAATTCCACCACTTCTTCGTAACGGAGCAAATTGCCTTGAAAGCGCAGTTCCTGCCAAAGATTGCCAAAGGGGACAAAGCGAATGATGAGTAGTGTGCCGACGTTGATGACCAGGGGAACGGCCGCTACCTTCATATTCTCGCCAGCCTTTAACAGCAAATACAAGAGGGAGCCAAAGATGAAGGCCACCAGCCCCAACTGCAAACTGGCTAGGAATGGATTATTCCATAGATGGCTGGAGTCGATGAAGAGGGTGGCAACGGCCGTTATCCCAATCAAAATCACGCCAAACCAGATCGAAATCAATCCCAGCGGAGGGAATTCGAGGCCGTAGTTGTCATAATCGTAACTGCTCATAGATCCTCCAAAAGGCAGAAGGCAGAAATCTGAAGGCAGAAAACTTACTCGTCACTCGCTACCTGCATACTCGCTCCCAAATGGGGCATGGCCACCATCACGATGTAGGCAAACAACATAACGGCACTCAATGAAAATGAAACAGTGTAGGTCTTGAGAAAATAGGCCGGATTGAACAGGCTGTTGGCGATGTCAGCCAACAAGGTCACCGGCTGGCGGAAAATATCCCAACTGTTCCAGCGCAGAAAACGGCCGACATACACACCGTAGCTGCTCATCCCCACAGCAGCAACGACAAACAGCCAGCTCCAAATCCGGCCCAACCGCCGTGCCACCAGCGACTGCATCATGTACAGCGACAGAAAACCAAGCATCAAGCCGGTTAGAGCAAAGGTAAACAACATGATGGCGTCGTACCAGATGGGCACAGCATCAAAATGACGCAGGTGAATCAAGTCGGTAACCAGGTAAGGTGCGTTGGGGAAGAAGAGTAACCAGAGCGGGCCGTAGACAGCGGCAATAAATGGCTTACGATACGCCGTCCAGGCAAACAAAAACGGCAGCCAGGCCAGGAACAGGTTCCACAGCAAAAAAGTATACAAAAGCCGGCCGCTGTACCAGGCCCGCAGTACAATCATCGTTGTGGCTACAATTGAAGCCAGGAGTAAAGTCAAGAAGAGTAAGAGTTGGGTATAAGAGCGTTTTTTCATCATATTCCTCAAAATTGCAAATGGCAGGTGGCAAAATTGCGAAGATGCAGAGTTGCGAAGTTGCATTGTGACAATAACAATTTATAACAAGCTGGCTTTGCTGCCTTGCCACTTTGCCACTATTTTTCCTACTACTTGCCAACGACTCGCGTCAGAATGGCAAAGGCTTGCCAGTGCGCTAAATGGAACGACTGCCAGCGCCGCCAGTTGGTGTTTTCGGTCATGGATTGGTAACGGCCATTTAACTCATCCCATAAAATCTCATACGGCGTCCCTTCACAATCTTCCTGCGGCGTCACCCATTCATAATCACGCCAAACGCCGACGCAGACTGGCAGCGGCACTAACTGGGCATCATCCTTGACCAGCGTGAGCGCCCGCGCCAACTGGGGCACGGCATCATCGGAGAGGCTGGTGAGATAGGCCGCGTCCAAATCGTTAGCAGCCAGGTAACGAGCCAGATTTTGCCGGGCGATGAAAGCGTCGGGATTGATCAGGTTGAGCGTGGCCAAAAAACCAATTGCCGCCAGGATGAAACCGATAGTGAATTTATGTGGACCAAACCAAAGTGTCAGCACAAACCAGCAGAGCAGCAGCCACAGCCAGCCCATGAAGACGTAGACCATCAGGCGCAGTTCAGTGTAGCCAAAGGTCGATTCATACAGCCGCATCCGCAAAACGGCCGATACCAACATCACCCCCACGAACCCCACCAACAAACTCACCAACAAATTGAACCATTTAATTTGCCGTTTGGATTCACGCCGGGCGATCCAGTTGAGCGAGAGGGAGAGCGAGAGCGAGAGGACAGCGACCCAGACCAACTCGAAGAAGCCACTGCGGGCGTACTCGGCGTAGGTGATGCCTTCCAGGGCGATGTGGTCGCGGCCGCCAAAGAGGTAAGTAAACTGCACGGCCGTAAACGCGGCAAACAGCAAATCGACCAATCCCAACACGACCATCGTCTCCACAAAGCCAATCGGCAAAGTGCGAACCAGCCCGGCTAAACCGGTCTCGAACAGGCCGATGTCGTTCTCGTCATCACGGCGGCGTATGGCATAGGCCAGCCCGCCCATCAGCAGCCAGGCCGATAGGCCAATCAGGATGACGCGCCAAACCATCTCAAAAATATTGGGCAAAAAGTCCAGGCTCAACATCCTGTCCACGTAATCGGCAAAGATGAGGTCGGCCGAGGCCAGCAGCAGGGTGAAGACGACCAGCACCGGCAGCGCCAGCAGCGCGCCGCGAATCAGGGGAAAGAGGGAGCGACGGCCGTATCCGCCCAACATTTTGACATCCATGCTCTCGGACAGGATGGGTGCGGCGGCAGCCATGCTGTTGCCACTCACCCGTACCGGCAGGAATAATGCCCCGGCCATGCCCAATCCGCTCACCCGCCCGGCGGCGTAAAAGAAGGCCAAATAGCTGAGGATGGCCAGTACGGTCAGGACGTTCATCACTGTCAAAAACTGGTTGGCGCGAATCATAGCCATCCCGGCGAAGAAGAGCAGGGGGATGATGAGCCACAAATTGCGGCGTACGGCCGTTACCCCTTCCCCCCGGCCAATCTGCCACAGTGCCGCCAGCAGTAAAAGCACAAAAATCAGCAGGGAAACGCCCACCTGCTTGCCATAAAACAGCAAATCCACGCTCCAGCCCAGCGCCAGGCCGGCTAATAAAATTCGTTTCGGTTGCTTGATGATTGCCATGATTTCCTCTTGAATTGGGACACAGATTTACACGGATGAACACGGATAAAAAATCTGTGTCAATCTGCGTTTATCCGTGTCCTAAAAATTTTATAGGCGATGAATGCGCCCAATAAATCGACGGTGATGTCTAGAAATTCGTTGCCGCCAAACGGCCGTTTCTTGAACGACACCAACTGCAAAATCTCCTGCACCAATCCCAGCCCCAAAATCAGGGCAAAGTACAAGCGGGGCAGGCGCTGCAAGCGGGGCAGGGTGGTGAGTACGGCCGTTCCCAACACCGCAAACAAAACCAAATGACCAATCACATGGGCCAGTTCCGTGCCAAAAATGAAATCCGCCACCTGCCCGGCCAGCGACCAGCGCTCGGCCAGCCAGCCGTAGGGAAACAGCGCCAGCCCGACGAGCGTTACCGCGCCAATTGCCAGCCAGTTCAATTTGTTGTCTTGTTGTTTTCGTTGAATCATATCGCCTCAATCATTTTGGTAGGGGCGAAGCAGGTGGGAATCATCTTTTCAAATCGGACGGCCTTGTCATCCACCTGCCTCACCCGCATCGTCATCAATCACGGCCGTCGGGTCAGGCAATCGGTGACCAGGCCGTTTGTTAGGGCCAAAGCCGTTCCCGATTGCCTGACCCCTACGATACAAAATGGGGAAATCAAATGCGACGCCTCAATGACGGCCGTTCACGCACTCAGGTGCTTGACAACGACGAGGCAAATAGAGGATGGTACAATTGCGGTAATCGGTAATCAGCAAACAGTCATCCGATTACCGACAACCGATTACGGATTACCAACATGTTGAACTTACTGATCGTCGAAGATAACGAAAAACTACGCCCGGCGCTGAAAAGCGGGCTGGAGGCCACCGGCGAGGTCCAGGTCGTCCACGATACGCCCACCGGCGAGGATGCGCTGGAATTCTGCCTGGCCGGGCCGCCGGACGTGGTGTTGATGGACGTCCAGTTGGCCGGGGCGATGAATGGGATTGAAACGGCCGTTGCCATCCGCCGTGAATTCCCCCGTTTGCCGGTCGTCTTCTACTCTATCCAGGACGACGACGCCTACTACCGCGCCTTCCGCCGCGCCGGCATCCTCAGCCACTACGCCTACGTGCGCAAATCCAACTACCTCCTGCCACAGATGATTTTGCCGCTGTTACGGGATGCGGTGAACGGCCGTTCCTTCATCGACCCCGACATCGAAACCCGCGTCCAGGAAGTACGCCACAAAGACGAGCAGGACCCGATGGCCCTGCTGGAACCCAACGAGCAGGAAGTGGCCCGGATGCTGGCCCAGGGCTTAAGCAACGAGCAAATCGCCGCCCGGATGGGCTTCCGCGACAAGCGCACCATCAGCCGCATTAACGGCCAGATTTACACCGCCTGGGAATTGAACACGACGACGACTGATGAGAAAGTGGCCAGAACGAGAGCGGCGATTATTGTGGGAAACGGCCGTCTCATCACCTGGGACGACGACGGCACACCCCATATCCTCAACGAACGCAACGAATGGATCCAATGGACGTAGGGGCGGGACGATCGGGGCTGATTTTTGCTAAACGAACGGCCGTATCTCCCGATCGTCTCGCCCAAAATTGCGGCCGGGAATGGGCGAGACGGCGCGGAAACAAGACCATTCGTTATTGCCACGGCCATACCGCACCGTCTCGCCCCTACGGTACGGGTGTAATTTTGTAAACATGAAAATGGCTTACGAGGGGCGCAAGTAAAGGGGTTAATTTCATGACATATTTAGACGATGACTTTCGAAACTTTTGTGATCGTTGGCTTGAAAAAGCTCAAAACTATGGAGAATATCCCAGAAATATTGGGGATGTTTTTGATAAGTTCTTTACCTTGTTTGTTGTATACAACGCTTTATACGTGAAACTTTCCTCTATTATTGAGTACCGAAGAGAACAAGTTCGAAATACTACAAACAGAATTGATAATCCAGCACGGTTAATAAGAAGACCTCTTGTCGACTCAAGGGCTGCCACAGAATATGTAGCACAATACCTGAGAAGTAGATTTATATTAGATTCTCTCCAAAATGACGCTTCCAAAAGAGATGCTCTATACCAACTAATTGAAATAGCTCCTGAATTTTATATTCAAATTGATCGCCTAACAGGTAGACCAGATACTGAGAGAGATAGTCGCCTATTTCAGGATTTAACATCACACAATTCTTCAAGGCAAGTCTCTGCAATTCTAAGAGTCGTTTATAACATCAGAAACAACCTATTTCATGGCCGCAAAGAATTCGACTTGGCACAAGAGAGATTGCTATTACCTGTTACAATCATACTTGAAAAGATCGTCGAACTACTCTATGAAAAATTGAAAAAAGAACCCTTGATTGAGCCTTAAAGCCTTGTGAGTAACAGCATCCTCCTCAACTGGGCCATCATGGCCGTGTCCTTTTTCAACACGATCCTCCTGCTCTGGCTGGGCGCAACAGTCCTGCTCAATGCCGAGCGGCGGGATTGGGGCATCGGCCTGGCAACGGGCGGTCTGCTGTTAGGCGGCGCGTTTTTCGTCAGTCACACGGCCATTTTGGGGCTGTTCATCGGAGGGCATATGGTGTCTGGGTATACGGCCATCATCAGCGAAGGGCTGCTGGTGATCGGCCGTAACATGATCTTCTGGTGGACGGTCGGACTCATCCCCGCCATCGTCCTCCCCTTCGCTTGGTACCTCATCATGCTCTGGTACGGTGGCTTCTGGAATAGGGAAGACCTCCGCTCCGGCCGGTTTCCAGACCGTGCCATTTCCGGCTCGGTCACAGACCGGCCGGAGCCAAATAAAACTTTGCGCTCTTGGCGTCCTTTGCGGTTAAACTCCCCCTCCCTTTATGAACGGCAGCGGTATTTGTTTTGGCTGGTGGTTGGTTTGTTGGTCAGTGGGTTGGGGGGATTGGTAATCGGCATCATCTTGCTGGCCATCCCAACGCAGGCGCTGCTCAATCTGCGCTTGTTCATCCGCTGGTCGATTGCCGGGATACCGTTCATGGCGCTGGCCTACTCTGGCTACGTGGTTTTGTGCATCGCCCTGTCGCTGGATGCGCTGCGCCGGCCCGGCCCGACCCCACGGGTGATGGGGAATGAGGCGCGGCAACGGGCACGGCCGTATCTCATCGGTGCATCGTTAGCCTTGTTAGTCGTCAGCCTGCTCGTCACCGGAATCCTGCTCTGGGCCGTCCAGGAAACACGCCACATGATGCTCTACCAGTTCTACGACGAAGCCATCGAAGCCCTGAGCTGGTTCGACCTGCTCATTTCCTCCATCATCGGCGTCGTCATCCTGCTGCTGGGTCAGGCCGTCGTCTCCTACGAAGTGTTCACCGGCAAATCACTGCCCCGGCGCGGCCTGATGCGCCATTGGCGGCGGGCGATCATCCTGGCCATCGGCTACAGCATCCCCGTCGGCTTCAGCATCGCCATCGCCCTGCGCCCGCTCTACAGTCTACTCCTCACCACTATCCTCATGACCGTCTTCTTCGCCCTCTCCAGTTGGCGCTCCTACGCCGAACGCGAGCGCTACATCGACAGTTTACGGCCGTTCGTCGCCAGCCAACGCCTCTACGACCAACTCCTCACCCCATCCGCCCCGCCCGATGTGGACATCCACACCCCCTTCCACGCCCTCTGTACCGATGTGTTGGATGCGACGATGGGCTATTTAACGGCCGTTGGCCCCTTGGCTCCGCTTGTACCATCACTGACATTTGGTGTGGAAACAAATCCCAATGTGGCTAATTTAGCAGGGGAATTTATTGAACCGCAGAGGCGCAAAGAACTCGAAGAAAACAAAAAAAACTCTGCGCCCTCCGCGCCTCTGCGGTTAGTTCCCCTCGAACCGACCCAATACGAAGGCGCGATCTGGGCCATCCCCCTTTGGAGCGAGCGCGGCCTGATTGGCATCTTTCTCCTCGGCCCCAAGCGCGACGGCGGCCTCTACACCCAGGAAGAAATCGAAATTGCCCGTGTCAGCGGCGAGCGCCTCATCGACACCCAGGCCAGCGCCGAGATGGCCCGGCGGCTCATGGATTTACAGCGCGAACGCTTGGCCCAAAGCCAGGTCATCGACCAGCGCACCCGCCGCGTCCTCCACGACGACATCCTGCCCTCCATACAAACCGCGATGATCGCCCTCAGCGGTAGCGGAGGAGGTAACAGCGACGTCATCGCCAGCCTGACCGACGCCCACCACCAGATTTCTGACCTGCTGCACGAGATGCCGACCATCACCGCCCCCGAAGTCGCTCGGCTGGGATTGGTTGCCGCCCTACGCCGCGCTATCGACAACGAACTGGCCCACGCCTTCGACCAAATCACATGGCACGTGACACCTGACACAGAAGCACATGCCAAAACCATTCCCACGTTGACCGCCGAAGTAATTTTTTACGCCGCCCGCGAGGCAGTGCGTAATGCGGCCAAATACGGAAGAGGGGAGGGGGATTTCAACTTGCAAATTCACATCAACTGGCACGATGGGCTGGAAATTATCATTGAGGACAACGGCGTTGGCCTAGGCACTGTCTCCCCCAACAGCGGTAGCGGTCACGGCTTAGCCCTGCACAGCACAATGATGGCCGTCATCGGTGGCGAACTATCGGTGGAAAGTCTGCCCGGTCAGTTTACGCGGGTGACACTACGTTATCGTAATCCGTAATCCGTATTCCGATGTTTATTTCAGGTGCTGCGGCCGGTCTCCAGACCGAGCCGCCAGGTGAATGAATGAAAAAGCTTGGTTTAATAGCTCTGATACTGATGCTTTTTTGTACTGGATGCTCCCAAATACAATCTTACGCCGAAAAAAGAAGCATCCGAGCAACACGGCAAGCGGAGCTATATCCCTGGATTTATTATCCAATTAGCGAAGAAAGCAAAGCTGCGTTATGTGAGGTACTAGAATTACCAGATAACGATGGGCTTTGTTGGGAAGGAATTCCAATATTGCACCAATACGTTGTTGAGAAAATAAAAGATACCTTTCCAGAAAAACACACCTCGTACAGTGAAGTCGAAGCAAAATTAGGGGACTTTCCGCACTCCGTTGAGCGAATCCGTCAACCAGATGGAACGCTAATAGTTTCAGGCTATGTATATCGACTTACTGAGTATAAAGGTGCTTGTATTACCTTTCTAATAAGCCAAGATGACAATGAGATTGTTGAAAAAATCATTTCTTCCGGTTTGGGAAGCGGACCTAGTCCGACAACTTGCGGACCATAGGTAGAAATTCTCAAGTTTATAGTGAGCAGGTCATAAAAAAATCAGGCCTACTGCTCCTCTCGTTTTCGCCAGTAACGCATAATGCCATCCACCGACATTTCCAGCGGATTGGCCATCATGTACTTCTGCACACTGGCCGCTGAAAGTCCGGCCGCATCAGCCCGCTCCTGATTCCAGTCCAAAAACGCCGTCACAATTTCATCGCGCGGCACACCGGCATCCATCCATGCCTTCACAAATTCGGCCGAATCATCCATCAACTGCCACAATTCATCCCAATGAGTTGGTGTGTTAGGCGTTGGCCCAAAATGTGTGGGGTAAATAGTTTGAACGTCCAAAGTCCGCAGCCGATTAATCGTTGTTTGCCACACTTCCCGCTCAAATTCCGGCGGTGGCGCAGGCAAACCAACCAGCGGGCTGCCCGGAATCTTGATGCCTGCCGCATCGCCGGTAAAAGCAATATCGCCCAGTCGATAAACGTGATGATGGCGGGCATGCCCCGGCGTTTCCAGTACCTGAAACGATAGACCGGCCACTTCCACGGTGTCGTTGTCGAAAATCTCGGTCACCTTTTCGGCCGGTGCGGGCAAAATGTCACCCCACAGCGTGTCCATTTTGTCGCCGTAGATGCGGGTAGCGCTGGCGATGAGTTTGGCCGGATCGATGAGGTGCTTGGCCCCAAAAGGATGAACGTAAATTTGTGCCCCTTGCTGTGCCCACCAACCGACTGACCCGGCATGGTCAAAATGGATATGGGTCACCAAAATGTGTTTGATGTCGGCCGGTTGTAATCCCTGCTGTGATAAATTTTCCAGCAGGGTAGGGAGGGTTGAACCAGGGCCGGTTTCCACCAGAACGGGTTCATCCGATCCCCAAATCAGGTAAGATGCGATGGATTCGGGTGTGTTTTGGAAGTTGAGATCAAGGGTTTGTATGTTCATACGCATATGTTAGCATAATTTATTTATCCCTAAAAAGGGGGGACTCTTTTTTCCGGCTTGATTTAACATTAAAATTTGCCTTGGCTCATGACGTACCACAATTGGTAGCCGGGTGACTGAGCTTGTTGAAGTCCATCGGCACGTTTCCAATAAATCTGGTTGGCTGACCGATTCAGTGCTTTCGCCGCGAGACGGCCGTTGCCGAAGAAACGCCGGGGTAATGCTCCTTCGATAGGTTCAGGAATCGGTCCCTGAGCCTGTCGAAGGGACAGTCTGCCCTCAACCTGGTTCTCGCCGTTCCCCGTCATCCCTTTCATAAACAGGTCTGCGAGTTCCTGGTTGATGCGTTTCATTCGGCCGCGCGGCTGTTTCGCGTGCGGTCCACTGTAATTATTTGGTAACTGCCAGGCCAGATAGATGCGACCTTTACGGCCGTGCCACCCATCCTGGTCCTTTAATTGAAAAGATGCCATCCCTTGCTTCCAGCCAATCTTTTCCGACTCAATATCGCTGGCCATCTGGCCGATGGCAAAATTACGCCTGGTCTTCACTTTGGCGCGTTGTTCATAAAAACGCTGCGTGCGCTGCGGAACGTGGCTGATGCGGGCCAAGGTGTCGCGGGCGATGGGGGCTGCTTTGGCATCTTGTTTGCCTCGGCTGCTGTGAAAACTGGCATAAAAGTGGGCACGCACTTGCCCAATACCGTTCAACAGAACATTAATCGGCAGGGCAACCGGCTGGAGATGGAGTCGTCTCACTCCCAAAGCTGCGGCCACTTTGGCAACAGAGCGCAACCAAATACGGCCGTTCTCCCGCATCCAAAAAACACCCTCCCCCTCATTTAGCAAATTGCGTAGTTGCCGCCAGCCGCACACCTGTAAATCCGACTTTTTGCCGGTCAACTTTTCTCTGGCCGTCTCGAAGGTCAGCCACCCCCGCCCTACATTATCTATATAGCCCAAAAGCAGCCAGATACGCCCGGCCGCCGCCAGCTCTTTGCGCAGCATTCCCAATGCCACATCAGGGTATAGTTTGTAAGTGGGCGAAGTTGCGAGGTTGCGAGTGGGCGAGGTTGCGAGTGGGCGAGTAGACGGATGAGCAAACATACTTTCACCCCTGCCCTCCTGCATCCCTGGACCCTTGCTGCGGAGAACGGCCGTTACCGCCCCACTATCCCATCCTAAATGTGCCGGCAGTTCACCAATTACGGGATACGGATTACGAATTTCGGGGAAAAGGAAACGGCCGTGTTCATCCGTTCTGACAGGCAGCCCGGCAGCAATCCGTTCCGCTCGTCGCTTTTCCCGCAAACTCTCCAACTGTTGTTGTGCAACCAACAACGATGAGAAAGCCCCAGATACCGGCTTGCCCACAGACCCTCAACAATCCAGGCAACAGCACAAAACCAGGCAGTGAAAACATACTGAGAACCATTGACAGTTCTACCTGCCTATGTTATGCTCTTACCCAAGCTAGTAAGCTATCTGGGGACACAAAATCCCCCTCCCCATATAAAGGGGCACTGTACTGCAGGTGTTGGCGGCACCAAGACAGCGAAAACTGATAGCTTGCTTATACTAAATGAGGCCAGGCGTTTTCAGCGCTTGGCCTTTTTCTTTACAAAACGCAACCGCATAAACAGGAAGCCGTTTGTTGGACAGCAGTTTGCAAGTACAAACACAACTACTGCACAGCTCGACTATGCCCATTAACATGGTCACACTTACATAAAACTCGCCTATAAAACAAATCTTGAAACAGTCTATCAGAATAAACACCCTATGTCAACCAATCTATATGCTATAGATTTCGAAAATAGCCATTCTATTTAACTAATGTGCGGAAAATGTGCTATTCTATTTGCTGCTTGACAACCAAATAAACCTTTTATACCATATTGATATGAACGAAGATCCGCTTGATTTCAACCATTACACACCCGATTGGGATCGTATAGGCGTTGTCGTACCGCCCTTTACCATAGAGGCCGATCCGCGTTTTATGTATTTATCGACAGAAACGCGGCGGGCCTTATCCAAAGTAAGCTATATGGTGGAGGCCGGACAGGGCGCATCCGTCATCGTCGGCGAAATTGGTACAGGCAAAACAACACTGGCCTCGTGGTTTCACAGTCGCTACGATCGTCGCCCTGATTTTGCCGCTGCTAAAATAGATGAATCGCCCAAAAAAAGCGGCCTTCTACTTCTGCGCCGCATAGCTGCCGAATTCGGTTTGCGTACCCGTCGGGCCACTGAAGATCAACTCAATGAATTTCGGGCTTTCCTTGTTGAGCAAAGTGCTAAAGGGATTTTGCCCCTTATCATCATTGATGAAGCGCACGAATTATGTCCGGAACAATTCATCGAATTGCGCCGGCTCTTGAATTTTCGTGACCCGCGTGGGGGAAAGGCCTACCAGCTAATCTTGTTGGGGCGCCCGGAGTTGGACATTAATTTGCGCGAGTCTCCTGATTTCAACGATCGAGTAGCGACCCGTTCCTCACTTGATCCACTCACACCCGATGACACGCGTTCATTAATTGAATACCGCCTTCTGGCAGCCGGCCGAGATGGCAAACAACCACCTTTGTTCACCGATGATTCTATTTTGCCTATATGGCGCGAAACAAGAGGTTACCCGCGCAGCATTTGTTTGTTGTGTCTGCATCTTACCCTCGAATTGTTGATGTCCGATCGTGCCCAAATCACCGCTGAATTTGTTCAATTCTTCTTGGAAAATCATCAAGGCTATCGTCAGGCCGGGGGATAAATTTGCTGCATGAGTGACAACAAAGATAAAAGGGAACGCAAGGCCAGTACTCTGGCAGCCTTGCTGGAAGAAAAACCGAAGCGTGGTCGGCCGCCTCGCGCCGTGAGTCGGCAAACTGTTTATGTTGCCCTTTCACAAACCCAAAAGGATCGTTTGGGTGAATTAGCTTCTTTGCTTCCACAGGGACTATCTCGGGCTGATTTGCCAGACCTGGCTATTTCTATCCTGTCAACTCGTTTTGAAGCATTACGGCGAGCCGTTGCCGATAGGGACCGTGAAATTCCGGAAGGTGTGACTGATCTGGAGTCGCTCTACCTTCTCTGGGACCTTTCGTTGCCAACTGATGATCCCGACATCAAATGGACTTCTATTCGCGTTTCACCACAGCAAGTGATCGATCTGGGGCGTGTGCATGGGATTCTGAATGCGGTGTTCAATGCCAACCGTAGCAAGACTTTTGACTTGGCATTGATGCTTTTGTCTCAATTCTTGCATGATGGAAATATCTACGATCCCGGCGAGCCTTCAACTTTAAGTGAATTGCGTAAGAAGCTCCGCGCAATTTATTTGTGAGTAACTCATAAATAAATAAAAGTTGAGAATTGGTTGGGTGATTGGATCGTTGTGGTTTGTCGGCTCAAAAGTGGTAATGGTGTAATGGCTGTTGTCGATTTTTGGGGAATGTTTCGACATTAAAAATAGAATCAAGTAGCTTGTTTAACTGAATGCAGTCGAGTGGCAAGAGCAAAAAAACCAATTTTGAAAATTGGTCGATCAATTTCTTGACAACCCGTGATTTACTCGCTATAATCCCCATCGTTGTCAATTGATAAATTGATACGGTGTCGTTGCTCTGGGAGCAAAACACCCAAACAAACTATGAAGAAATAAGCAGCACAAAAAGACAAGTAGTTCATTCGATAAAACGAAATGTACGCGGCTCTTTGAGGGCCGTTTTTTGTGCCAAAAATTCTTCTTGACAACTTCTGAGTTTGGTATATAATGGCAAGCTCGTCAGTACTTTGACAATTGAAGAGTGACAGAAACAAAGCAAGCAAAAGCTTGGGCCCTAAATGAACTTGAAAGTAGTTCCGTTTAATACGGAAAAAATTCTCTACGGAGAGTTTGATCCTGGCTCAGGATGAACGCTAGCGGCGTGCCTAATGCATGCAAGTCGAACGGGATCCTTGGATTCGTCTGAGGTGAGAGTGGCGAACGGGTGAGTAACGCGTTGGTGACCTGCCCCAGAGAGGGGGACAACCACTGGAAACGGTGGCTAATACCCCAGATGTCATTGAATTTAGAAATTAATGACTAAAGCTCCGGCGCTCTGGGAGGGGCCTGCGTTCCATCAGCTAGTTGGTAGGGTAATGGCCTACCAAGGCAAAGACGGATAGGGGGCGTGAGAGCGTGGCCCCCCACACTGGTACTGAGACACGGACCAGATACCTGCGGGTAGCAGCAGCAAGGAATATTGCGCAATGGGCGAAAGCCTGACGCAGCAACGCCGCGTGGAGGATGAAGGCCTTCGGGTTGTAAACTCCTTTTCTGAGGGAAGAGAAAGGACGGTACCTCAGGAATAAGTCTCGGCTAACTACGTGCCAGCAGCCGCGGTAAAACGTAGGAGGCGAGCGTTATCCGGATTTATTGGGCGTAAAGCGCATGTAGGCGGTTTTCTAAGTCGGACGTGAAAGCTCTCGGCTCAACTGGGAGAGGTCGTTCGAAACTAGGAGACTTGAGGATGGTAGAGGAGAGTGGAATTCCCGGTGTAGTGGTGAAATGCGTAGATATCGGGAGGAACACCAGTGGCGAAGGCGGCTCTCTGGACCATTCCTGACGCTCAGATGCGAAAGCTAGGGGAGAGAACGGGATTAGAAACCCCGGTATTCCTAGCCGTAAACGATGTCAACTAGGCGTAGGGGGTTATTGACCCCTCCTGTGCTGCAGCTAACGCATTAAGTTGACCGCCTGGGGACTACGGCCGCAAGGCTAAAACTCAAAGGAATTGACGGGGACCCGCACAAGCAGCGGAGCGTGTGGTTTAATTCGAGGCTACGCGAAGAACCTTACCAGGGTTTGACATGCTGGTGGTAGTGAAATGAAAGTAGAACGACCCTTCGGGGAGCCAGCACAGGTGCTGCATGGCTGTCGTCAGCTCGTGCCGTGAGGTGTTAGGTTAAGTCCTGTAACGAGCGCAACCCTCGTCGTTAGTTACATGTGTCTAACGAGACTGCCGGTGATAAGCCGGAGGAAGGTGGGGATGACGTCAAGTCAGCATGGCCTTTATATCCTGGGCTACACACACGCTACAATGGCCGGTACAATGGGTAGCTAAGTCGTGAGACGGAGCCAATCCTTCAAAGCCGGTCTCAGTTCGGATTGTAGGCTGCAACTCGCCTGCATGAAGTCGGAGTTGCTAGTAAACGCGCGTCAGCAACAGTGCGTTGAATACGTTCCCGGGTCTTGTACACACCGCCCGTCACGTCATGGAAGTTGGCAACGCCTGAAGTCGGTGAGCTAACCCTAACGGGAGGCAGCCGCCCAAGGCGGGGTCGGTAACTGGGACGAAGTCGTAACAAGGTAGCTGTAGCGGAAGCTGCGGCTGGATCACCTCCTTTTATGGGATTTTTGTATTGCCGTGAGGTAGTACACATTCCTAGGTCAATCATCCGCAAGGATGGTCGCTCAAGCAGTTAGCTAGTTTCTGTCACTCTTCAATTGTCAAGGTTATTGCTTAACAATGTTATGAGTTACTCTGAGATATGGGCCTGTAGCTCAGCCGGTTAGAGCGTTCCTCTGATAAGGGAGAGGTCGTTGGTTCGAGTCCAACCAGGCCCACCTTATCAAATGGGAATGATCATCCAGGGGATGTAGCTCAGTTGGGAGAGCGCCGCCTTTGCACGGCGGAGGTCAGGAGTTCGAGTCTCCTCATCTCCATTTTTCTCCCAGTCAGAGTTGCATTGATTTGACGATATAATAGGAATGTAATTGCGAGTGCAATTGAGCAAGACCTGATTTAATTTTGAAGCATGAATGCGAGGATTTTTATAAAAGACCTGGCAGCGTGCTGGGTCTTTTTTGTTGACAATGAATAGGTTGTTGTTGGGTTCTACTTAGTTTTGCAATTAAGTGGTGGCCACTAGCGACTTATTGGTTTGCTGGAAGCGCTTTATAAGCGGCTTGTACATTAATAATTGAATAAGATAACGTAACGTAGATTTCGATACACGTATGTTAAAAGTAAACATAATGTGTGAGAATCTCGAATTCTCCGTATCATGTGTGTAAGCTACTAAGGGCGTACGGTGGATGCCTTGGTGTCAAATGCCGATGAAGGACGTGGTACACTGCGATAAGCCTCGAGGAGTTGTGTGCAGACGCTATATTCGAGGATTTCCGAATGGGGAAACCCACCAGGGGTCAATGCCCTGGTACTGTTATCTGAACACATAGGATAACAGAGGGAACGGGGTGAACTGAAACATCTTAGTAACCCTAGGAAAAGAAATTATTCCCTGAGTAGTGGCGAGCGAAAGGGGATCAGCCCAAACCGCAATCTATACGATAGCGGGGTTGTAGGACTTTGCATATGAGAGTCATAAAATTACTTGGTAGTAGAACTTTTCAGGAAAGTTAGACCATAGAGGGTGACAGTCCCGTATACGAAACTGAGTAGTCTCTCGCGAAGTTCCTGAGTACGGCGGGGCACGCTAACCCTGTCGGAAGCTGGGAAGCCCACTTCCCAAGGCTAAATACATTTGACAACCGATAGTGAACAAGTACTGTGAAGGAAAGGTGAAAAGTCCCCCGGTAAGGGGAGTGAAATAGAACCTGAAACCGTATGCTTACAACCGGTCGGAGCACTATAGCGCAAGCTAGTGTGACGGCGTGCCTTTTGGAGAATGAGCCAGCGAGTTAATCTCAGTGGCAAGGTTAAGTCAGAAACAGACGGAGCCGTAGCGAAAGCGAGTCTTAATAGGGCGATAGAGTCGCTGGGATTAGACACGAAACCAGGTGAGCTACCCATGTGCAGGCTGAAGCGAGACTAATCTCTCGTGGAGGGCCGAACTCACTAATGTTGCAAAATTAGGGGATGACGTGTGGGTAGGGGTGATATGCCAAACGAACTTGGAGATAGCTTGTTCTCTCCGAAATAGCTTTAGGGCTAGCGTCGCGTGTTTAGTATAGGGGGTAGAGCACTGGATGAGCTAGGGGGCGCAAGCTTACCAACCTCAACCAAACTCCGAATACCTATACTCCAAAACGCGGCAGTCGGACTGTGTGAGATGAGTTTCATAGTCGAAAGGGAAACAACCCAGACCGCCGGCTAAGGTCCTTAAATCTATGCTAAGTGGGAAACGATGTGAGAGTGTTTAGACAGCCAGGAGGTTGGCTTAGAAGCAGCCATTCCTTTAAAGAGTGCGTAATAGCTCACTGGTCAAACGCTTTTGCGCGGAAAATGTAACGGGGCTTAAGCATAGTACCGAAGCCACGGACTTTCAGTGATTCTGCGGAATTTCTGGGAGTGGTAGGAGAGCGTTCTGTAGGAGATACAAGGTTGACCGAAAGGACAGCTGTGGCCTACAGAAGTGAGAATGCTGGCATGAGTAGCGTAAAACATGTGAGAAACATGTTCCCCGTAAACCTAAGGTTTCCGACGGAAGGTTAATCCGCGTCGGGTTAGTCGGGCCTTAGCCGAGGCCGAGAGGCGTAGGTGATGGACATCTGGTTAATATTCCAGAACCACTTAAATGGAGCGATGGAGGGACGCAGCGTGGTAGGTCAGCCCCTTATTGGATTGGGGTGCCAAACGTCTAGGATAAAGACGGGAATAGGTAAATCCGTTCCCTGAATCTGAAGCGTGACGGCGGTGCCTTTAGAGCCGGAAGTGATTGAGCCAGGCTGCCAAGAAAAACTTCTAAGTGATGAAATTTAAGTGCCCGTACCGCAAACCGACACTGGTAGGTGGGTAGAGTATACCAAGGGGATCGAGAGAACCTTCGTTAAGGAATTCGGCAAAATTCCCCCGTAACTTCGGGAGAAGGGGGGCCTTTGGTGGTTAGCAATTAGGCGAAGCTGCTGGAGGCCGCAGAGAAATGGCTCTTCCAACTGTTTAACAAAAACACAGGTCTCTGCTAAGTCGTAAGACGATGTATAGGGGCTGACGCCTGCCCAGTGCTGGAAGGTTAAGGGGAGAGGTTAGGGGTAACCCGAAGCTTTGAACCGAAGCCCCAGTGAACGGCGGCCGTAACTATAACGGTCCTAAGGTAGCGAAATTCCTTGTCGGGTAAGTTCCGACCCGCACGAATGGCGTAATGAGAGGAGCACTGTCTCAACGAAGGACTCGGCGAACATTGAAGTACGTGTAAAGATGCGCGTTACCCGCAGCTGGACAAAAAGACCCCGTGAAGCTTTACTACAGCTTGGCATTGAGTTAGGGCTTAATTTGTGTAGGATAGGTGGGAGGCTTTGAAGCTGGGACGCTAGTCTCGGTGGAGCCGCCGTTGAAATACCACCCTGGTTAAGTCTTGGCTCTAACCTGCGACCGTTACCCGGCGTGGGAACAGTGCCTGGTGGGTAGTTTGACTGGGGCGGTCGCCTCCGAAAGTGTAACAGAGGCGCCCAAAGGTTCGCTCAGGCTGAATGGAAACCAGCCGAAGAGTGTAAAGGCAGAAGCGAGCTTGACTGCGAGACCTACGAGTCGAGCAGGCACGAAAGTGGGGCTTAGTGATCCCACGGTTCCGAGTGGAAGGGCCGTGGCTTACCGGATAAAAGCTACTCCGGGGATAACAGGCTAGTCTTGTCCAAGAGTTCACATCGACGACAAGGCTCGGCACCTCGATGTCGGCTCATCGCATCCTGGGGCTGGATAAGGTCCCAAGGGTTGGGCTGTTCGCCCATTAAAGCGGTACGTGAGCTGGGTTCAGACCGTCGTGAGACAGGTCGGTCTCTATCCGCTGTGGGCGTAAGGGATTTGAGAGGGGCTGCCCCTAGTACGAGAGGACCGGGGTGGACAGACCTCTAGTGTGCCAGTTGTCACGCCAGTGGCACCGCTGGGTAGCTATGTCTGGCAAAGATAACCGCTGAAAGCATCTAAGCGGGAAACTTGCCTCAAGATTAGATCCCTCATCCGTATGGAGTAAGACCGCTAGGAGACTACTAGCTTGATAGGCGGCATGTGTAAGTGCAGTAATGTATTTAGCTAAGCCGTACTAATGGTCGAGGGCTTACGTGTCATATGATACGGAGAATTTGGGATTTTGACGCGATGTGTTGAGATTTCGGTTACGTTGTCTTATTTGATTGAATGTACGTTTAACATTTTGATTTGTTTTTAAGAAAGGTCTTTTGGTGATTTGAGCGACGAGGGTACACCCGGTCCCATCTCGAACCCGGTAGTTAAGCTCGTCAGCGCCGATGGTACTTGGGGGGCGACTCCCTGGGAGAGTAGGTCATTGCCAAAAGACCTTTTTTCTTTTAGATTGGAGACTCAGGTTTTGCAGATTACAATTGCAGGCTTGATAGCCAATCTTTTTTTGTTTTAGGTGGTTGTAAACAGGACGGCCGTTTCCCATGAACGAATATATTACTTTGCTGCGAAAGAATCGGAATTACCGTTATTTGTGGCTGGGTAATGTCATTTCGTTGTTAGGTGATTGGTTTAATTTGTTGGCTTCAGCCGAGTTGATCACGAACTTGACCAATTCGGGTGTGGCAATTAGTTCGCTCTTTTTAGCCCGGTATTTGCCTTTATTTTTAGCCAGTCCACTGGCTGGGGTTGTAGCGGATCGCTTTAGTCGGCGAACCATCATGATCTGGTCGGATTTATTGCGGGCGGTAACAGTGCTGGGTTTTTTGCTGGTGCGGTCTACAGAGCAAATCTGGCTGCTGTATGTGCTAACAGTTGTGCAGTTTGTGCTGAGTGCTTTTTTTACACCGGCGCGCTCGGCGATTATCGCCAATGTAGTGGCGCAGGAGGATTTGGTAGCGGCCAATGCTTTGGACAGCTTTACCTGGAGTACGATGCTGGCGATAGGGTCGTTTTTGGGCGGGTTGGCAACGGCCGTATTCGGGGCACAAATCGCTTTCATATTAGACGCTGCAACATTCTTGCTCTCAGCCTGGATGGTGAGCAGGGTCATCGTCCCGGCTCGGCGTAAGGGCGAGGTTCACCTGGGCGGTTGGTTTGAATTTATCGACGGCTTTCGCTATTTGTGGAGTGTCCCCTTCATCCTGGGATTGAGTCTGGTCAAAGGAGCCGGTTCATTTGTTTGGGGCAGCATCAATGTTCTGGAAATTAGTTTTGCCGAGAAGATTTATGCCTTAAATATGCCAGCTTTGCAGGCTGCGCTGCGGATTGAGGATGGCGGTACGGCCACACTTGGCATCATTTACATGATGAGCGGGCTGGGAACCGGCCTAGGGCCATTGTTCATGCGCCGTGTATTGGGTGATGATAAAAAACGTATGTTGTGGGGTATTACGATTGGCTTTTTCCTGATGGGCGGCGGGATTATTGGGCTGGGATTAGCGCCGTCTTTGTTGTATTTCTTGTTGGCAACGTTTGTGCGTACGGTGGGAACGGGGACACTATGGGTCTTTTCGGCTGCTTTGCTGCAAATGATGGTGCCGGATCAATATCGGGGGCGTGTATTTGCTTTTGAATTTGCGGTTTTGACTTTGACACAGTCTATATCAATCTTGGGCGCTGGTTTTGCCCAGGATGAATTGCTGATGCCCCTGTCACGGATAGCAATTTGGGTTGGCAGCTTAGGGCTGGTGGTTAGTTTGGTCTGGCTGGCATTTCATTTATGGTACCAATCCATGGCCAAACGACGGATGTCTGAACAGGCCGCCTAGTATTCGCGCCGCAAATCCTTACCATGTTTTACAGGCACAAACGCGACATATTTAGGTGGTTTTGCGGAGCAGCTAGATATGATAACTGACTGCGTTTCCCCGTAGAACTGTATTAGACCTAAAAAGGTAATGGTTATTTTCTATGCTGCGTTTGACGAATTTAAACCGGAGTTTGCGCTGGCTGCTCCAGGTTGATCAACCTGTTTTGCCGCGATCTGAGGCGGAGATGGCGGCGGAGATTGCGGATAATTACCGCTGGAATTTCGCGGTGAATTTGCTGGATGGGGCCAGTTTTTGGTTTGGCCTGAGTTTTATTTCTTCGACGACGATTGTTCCCCTTTTTATTAGTAAGCTGACAGACAGCACATTGGCAATTGGCCTGGTGGCGGTTATTGCTCAAGGCGCGTGGTTTTTGCCGCAGTTGTTTACGGCTAATGTGGTGGAACGGCTGGCACGGAAGAAGCCGGTGGTGGTGAATTTGGGCTTTTTCCTGGAGCGGCTGCCAATGTGGTTGATTGTATTGGCGGCACTTATGGCCGGGCGTTCACCGATGGCCGCATTAGGGTTGTTTTTGCTGGGGTATGCCTGGCATGGATTGGGAGCAGGGGTGATTGCCACTGCTTGGCAGGATTTGCTGGCGCGCTGTTTTCCGGTGGAGAAGCGCGGCCGTTTCTTTGGCACGACGATGTTTGTAGGAGCTGGAATCGGAGCGGTGGCGGCTGTTTTTAGTGCCTGGATGCTGCGCACTTTTCCTTTTCCAACGAATTTTGTATACTCGTTTACGATTGCTGCGGTATTTATCAATTTGAGTTGGGTATTTTTGGCGCTGACGCGGGAACCGGTGGAACCGGTGATGACACCACGGCAGAGCAACCGGCAGTTTTGGTCGTATTTGCCGCAGATTTTGCGCCGGGATGTGAATTTCAGCCGCTTTTTGGCTGCTCGTTTGCTGCTGGCGTTGAGTGGGATGGGGACGGGCTTTGTGACGGTGGCGGCGGTGCAGCAGTGGCAGGTGGCGGACAGTACGGTGGGGGTGTACACGGCCGTTTACCTGGCCGGTCAAACTGTGGGCAATCTCCTATTCGGCTTCCTGGCCGATAAATTTGGCCATAAATTGTCACTGGAGATCAGCGGATTGGCTGCTATGCTGGCTTTTTTATTGGCCTGGCTGGCTGCTTCTCCGGTATTTTATTTTGCCGTGTTTGCTTTAATCGGCGTTTACAGCGGTGCCGTAATTGTTTCGGGGATTATGGTGGTGTTGGAATTTCCTGCACCGGAGAAACGGCCGACGTATGTTGGATTGGCGAATACGGCCGTTGGCATTGTGAGTGCCCTGGCTCCGTTAGCCGGCGCTGGATTGGCAGCCATTGGGTATGGGTGGTTGTTTGTAGTAAGCGCGGTGAGCGGGCTGTTGGCTTTTGGATTGATGCGCTGGTGGGTGCGGGAGCCGCGTTTTGCGAATAGATAGCTGGTTGTTAGTCGCTGGTAATTGGTAGGTGCGTATGGAAACCTGGGTCAATAAAGAGCGGAAGTTTGCGGGACAGATTTTTGCGGTGGATGTGGGCGAGGCGCGGCTGGATGATGGGACGTTAGCGCCGCGGGAGATGGTGGCCCATCATGGCGGGGTGGCGGCGGTGCCAGTGCTGGGGGATGAGGTGGTTCTAATCCGGCAGTACCGCGTTGTGGTGGAGCAAGAGATTTTAGAGATTCCGGCGGGGCGGCTGGAGGGGAATGAGCCGCCGGAAGCGCGGGCGCAGGCGGAGTTGATGGAGGAGGTAGGCTATCAAGCGAAAAAAATGGTGCTGGCTCATTCTTATTTTTCGTCGGCGGGGTTTACCGATGAGCGGATGCACATTTTTCTGGCGTTTGATTTGACGGCGACAGCGCGCAATCTGGAGTTTGATGAGCGGATTGAGGTGGTGCGGGTTCCTATTGCGGCAATTGCGGGGATGCTGGCGGCGGGAGAGATTGAGGATGCCAAGACGATTATCGGGTTGCGGGCGCTGCTGGCGTACTGGGTGAGCAGTCCACAAAAAACAGGAAACGGGTAACGATAACAGAGCTGTGTATGGACACATCGGGCATAGCTTTCTCTGGAGCCGGAGCTTGGGAGGCTCCTCTACTCTGGACCTCATGGCAAAGGGACCTCCCAAGTCCCGGCTTTTTACGGACACTGTTTTGTTAGCTTACAAAATGCCAGCATGACGACGATAAAGAGCCAACAGAACAGACGCGCTGTGCCGGCGCAATGATGCCGAAATGCGGGCATTACGACGCTGTTATGCTGGCGCGATGACGTTGTAAAGCCGCTTGATGGCGGCTAGAAGCCAGCATTATCAAAGCAAAAAGCCAGCGATTCAAAGGCGTTTCGCTGGCTTTTTACTGTGCTAGAGGTGCCAGTCACTTCCAGCGAATTCTGGTTGCCAGTGACCGGCACCTTCTCAGGGGGTTAAGAGGAGCGCCGCAGCAGAGGTTTGCACTACAGTGAGGTAAACGGTTGATTGCCGGGGCGGGGGGAGTATAATGGGGATGGGCCGGTTCACAGAGATGGTTGCGTGCGTGAAACGGCCGTTCCTTTTCAACCCATTTAGGAATTGTTTACAAACAACTTTTAAGAAAGAAAACGATTCCTCTCAAGCAAGCGCAGTTTTTCCGCTCAAAATGCACAAGCCATAAACTGTGCTTGCCTTAGCCAGTCAAGGAGGAGCTATGACTGCACTTACCCAACATCCTCGCATTTTGTTTGTGTTAACCGTTTTGACGGCCGCATTGGTCATGACCACCGGCTTGTTAAGCGCCATGTCCATCCAGGCCTGGCCGCCGGATGGGCCAGAGACCAATGTTGGCGGTGAGATCACCAGCGATACGACCTGGACGCTGACTGGCAGTCCTTATGTGCTGACCAGTAACTTGACCGTAGCTGCTGGCGTGACATTGACGATTGAACCGGGTGTTGTCGTGGTGGGGGGCAGTGGTACAGGTTTGTTTGTTGCAGGACATTTAGAGGCGATTGGGACGGAAATCACTCCGATCACCTTTACATCTATAGCAGAAAAAGGGCCGGGAGAGTGGTTGGGGCTAAGATTATCAGGATCAGCACACATTAACCGTACCATTATACGATTTGCTGATTCTGATATTGGTATGACGAATCCTTCGGGCGGACCAATACTCATTGAGAACAGCACTCTGAGCCATAGTGCTAACTATCCGCTTCTCGTTGACCCGGATGCAATGCATCGTTTACAGATGGATAATGTTACCTTTGCTGATAATGCTGTAAACCGTGTTTTTGTAGACACAGTGGTGAACCAGGGCACGCTGGTTGAAAATGTTACCCTTACAGCGCAGCCGGGTCTCGAAGGGTACGAAATAAACGGGGCGTTTCCTTCTTTTGTCGTTCCTCCAGGAATTACGTTTACCCTTGGTGCTGGTTTGTCCTGGTTCATGCCAGTGGATGGCTTGTTTACCGTTTGGGGACACTTGAAGGCAGTTGGTACGGCCGTTTCCCCTATCACCTTCACATCTATTTCTGATTTGGCTCCGGGTCAATGGCTGGGCATAAGATTGCCAGGGTCGGCTCATTTTGACCATACTGTTGTGCGAAATGCTGGTGTAAATATTGGTGTCATGAATGCTGCTGGTGGACAAATCTTCATCGAGAATAGCACTTTGAGTGATAGTGCCGATTATCCGCTTCTTGTTGATCCGGATGCAATGCATCGTTTACAGATGGATAATGTTAGCTTTGTCAATAACAACAAGAACCGCGTTTTGGTTGACGGTGTTCCGTTTAGTAGCGTGGTGTTAACCGAAAATGTCACGCTTACTGGCCAGCCTGGGCTTGAAGGATATGAAGTTGTCGATTTTGTAATTATTGTTCCGGCTGGTATCACAATGACATTGCAGCCAGGGGTAACTATCATGGCTACGGATTCGGGCTATTGTCCGATTTCAGTGGCTGAACAAGGCCATTTGGAAGCCGTGGGCACATCGGAAGCGCCTGTTACCTTTACTTCAACCAGTGATTTTGGCCCTGGTGAATGGACAAGTATTTGCGTGGCTGGGGCGGCTCATTTTGATCATGCTGAATTTCGTAACGGCATGTTCAATCTTGACATCTGGGGGCCAACGGGCGGCGAGGTGTTTGTTGAGAATAGTACCATCATCAGCAGTTCATATTATGGAATGTGGACTTATCCAGATTCTTTGCACCGTTTGAGGATGGACAATGTGGTATTTACTGACAATGAGTATGATCGCGTATTAATTGATCTGGGGCACGATGTGTATGAGCTGACCGAGAACACAACATTGTCATCGCAGCCGGGATTAGAAGGATATGAGCTTAACGCACCTCATCAAACATCATACCAACCAATTTTACGAATCCCGGCGGGCGTCACACTAACAATGGAAGCGGGAACTACATTGATGGCGCCGGTAACAGAATATGCCGGTGGCGTGATTGCTGTGCTCGATCAGGGGCATTTAGAGGCTCAGGGCACGGCCGATTCCCCGGTTACTTTTACCTCGGCCACCGATTCTGGCCCAGGCGAATGGACTGGTCTTGTAATAGCAGGATCGGCACAGCTCGATCACACAATCGTACGCAATGGTGTATTGAATGTTGGCCTTTTGGAAAACGACAGCGATGAGATTCGGATCACTAACAGCGTGGTAAGCAACAGCAGTGAATACCCCATGATTGTCTGGCCTGAAGCCCTGCATCGGTTACAAATGTTTAATGTTGCCTTTACAGACAATCTCCGTAACCGTATCTTGATTGAACCAAGCGAGGGCAATGAAGCGTTAGCCGGTAGTGTCACTTTGACAGCCCAACCGGGTCTGGAAGGTTACGTGATTAAGCCGTGGGATGATCCTACGCCGCAGTTGGCGGTTCGGGCTGGGCTTACCTTGACCGTTGCGCCCAGTGTAACCGTTATGATGGCCGAGAATACGCTTATCAATGTGGCTGGCCATCTGGCGGCAGAGGGCACGGCCGTTTCCCCCATCACCTTTACCTCCATCACTGATACCTTGCCGGGTGAGTGGGGCGGGCTAATTGTCAGCGGGACGGCCAGCTTTGACCATGCCATTATTCGCAACGGCCAGCGTAATCTGGATGTGTTGGCTGGGGCCAGTGTTGTTTCTCTCAATAATTCCGAAGTGGGGCAGGCCAGCGGAGATGGATTGGCGGTGGCCGGTGGCGAAGTAACGGCCGTTTGTACCACCTTCAGCCACAACAACGGCGATGCCATCTACGTGACCGGTTCGCCGAACGTGACCGTGTTCAGTTCCAGCATCAGCGGTAACGGCAGCGGGGTCAACAATGTGGGCGGTACGGCCGTAGACGCGCGGCAAAATTGGTGGGGCGACGCATCCGGGCCAGGCGGAGAAGGGCCGGGCATTGGAGATGCCATTTGGGGCAATGTGTTGTATGATCCCTGGTTAAACGAGCCGACTTGCAGCCTCACCCCGTACCAACTATTCTTACCGGTCATCATCGGACCGTAAGCTGTGACAAAAACCAGGGCTTGATATGACAACACATCTGACCCCCGAAATTGGACAAGAGTTGGTGGCCGTTGCCCGCCACGGCCTGGAAGTGTACGTGCGCGATGGGAAGTATTATTATCCTGATCTGGATAGATTGCCTACGGCCGTTAATGAGCTGGGATGCAGTTTTGTGACGTTAACCAGCAACGGCCGTTTACGCGGCTGTATCGGCAATACCCAAAATCGCTGGCCGCTGGCCGAAGATGTGGCCCGCCATGCCGGAGCCGCCTCCCGCGACCCCCGTTTTGCCCCGGTTAAACCGGCCGAGTTGAGCGACATCCGGTTAGAAGTGACGATTTTGACGCCGGCACGGCCGTTGACCTTTACCGATTATGAAGACCTGCTGCAAAAGCTGCGGCCGGGAACCGATGGCGTCATCCTGTCCTGGCGGGAACGGCGGGCGGTTTTGCTGCCGCAGGTATGGGATCGCATCCCCAAACCGGAGCAGTTTTTGGCGGTTTTGGCGCGTAAAGCCGGTATTCCTGAACGAGAGTTAACGGCCGTGCCGCCCACTGTCGGCGTTCTTACCTTTCAAGTGCAGCATTTCGCCGAACCGGGCTACCAGGAACCGGGCAATTAATCAAAATCATCGTGGCTCAACTATGAAATATATGCAAACTTACCTGGATGTGACAGTCACTTCAAAAGAGGGGTGGATTTAACATAAATATATTTGCATAAAGTGTGACTCCGATTGAGACTATTTTGTGTCAATAAACCAATCTCAAAAGGAGTCATGCACATGATAACGGAAGAAACAACGCTAGGCCAAGAAACTGTAGCTAAATTGATGCAATGTGACCCAGTAGTGAGCCAATATAGCGCCTTTTTTCGACCAACTACAGTGGTGGCATGTAAAGGAACGAAATGAGGCTGCCCGCGCTTGGCCCGGTACGCCGCCACACCCAGAGAAAGCATATGTCAAAGCGTTGCTCATCAAAATCAACGAAAAGTTCGAGTATACGACAGAATTACGCAAGTTTTTGGTTCATCATCCCTTACTCGTCTTGACAATTGGCTTCCGACCTGAATGGGATGAAACCCAAGCGTATGGATTTGATATTGAAAGGACAGTACCGACAGCACGCTGGTTACGAGAGAAACAGCGGCGAATAAGTAACGAGATGCTACAGAACTTATTACGAGGAACAGTCAAAGATTTGCAGGTTGAGATACCTGATATGGCCAAAACCGCCGCCATTGATACGAAACACATTTATGCTTGGGTGCGCGAAAACAACCTGCGCGATACTGTCAGCAACCGATATGACCCAGAAAAACAACTGCGCGGTGACCGGGATTGCAAACTGGGCGTAAAACGGCAGCGCAATCAAGATGAGGGCAAGGAAAAGGAAGAAAAGGAGTACCTTTGGGGCTACGGAACAGGTGTGATGGCCGCGACTGACCCCCTGTATGGAGATGTGGTTTTGGCTGAATATACCCAACCTTTCAACGAAGCCGATATCACCTATTATCCACCGTTATATGAAAGGATGACCCGAAACCTCGGTTTCATTCCAGACAACTTCACGGCCGATGCGGCCTTTGATGCCTGGTATGTCTATCAACCCTTTGCCGAACACGGTGGTATGGCGGCCATTCCGCTTAATCTGCGTGGTTTTCCAAAACCCAAACTTGGCCCCAACGGTCATCACCTTTGTCCGCACGGTTCAGAAATGACACCATCTTACACTTATTATGACCGCCATCGGCGTCATCAGGTGCAGATTTTGCGTTGCCCACTGTTACATCCAAAACCTACGGAAAAGAGCTGTGACCATGCCCAGTTCATCAAAGGCATAGGGTGTGAAAAGCGTATCAACCACGAATTGGGTGGACGTTTACGAGTTGCTTTGGATCGTCATTCAGATGAATACAAAGCAATTTACAAACAACGGACATCAACTGAGCGGATCAATAGTCAGGCGAAGGCTTTTGGTATCGAACGACCGAAAGTACGTAACATTGATTCTGTTCGTAATTTGAATACGTTGATTTATACTGTTATTAATGTACATGCACTTCAGAGGGTCAAAGAACTTAATCAGAGATTATGTTAAATCCGACCCTCTTCAAAAGTGACTGTCACATTGACGCACACTTTTTACCCTTGAGCCATCATCGTTTGGTAAACGGCTTCATTCAATCATGTTCCCCGTAGATAACGATTATCTTCTACGTTTACGGCGCAGCCTGATCACTCATCTCGACCTTGAGGATCTGAAACTTATCGTGCGTCATCTCGATTTCCCGTGGGACGATCTACCCGGCAGCCATAAAACAAACAAAGTTTACTCGTTGATAATGCTGGTGCAGCAAAACGGCCGTTTCGCCGATTTACTTTCCATTTTGCAGCAGGTAAAAGGAGAAGTTAACTGGTTAGACCTGTTGAATTCGGCTGTCAGTCAGGAAGCCGTACAAGGATACATGGAGCAAATGACGGATTTGCTGGAATCCAACGACCCTGATGCCTCCCGCCTGCAAACCATCGTAAAAAAGGAAACATCTAACATTCTGAAAAAGCTGGACGGGCCGCAAAAGGGATCGGTTTTGCGGTTTTTGCGTCAATCCGGGCTGGCAGAGAAGGCGGATGTGTTAGATATAAGCCAGGCAGATTTGAGACAGGCTGATTTGCGAGAATTCGATCTTGCGGGAACAAATTTGATAGGCGCTAATTTAATGTGTGCTAATTTGAGCAAAGCCAATCTGCGCTATGCTGATTTGCGTCTGGCCAACCTGCGGCAGGCCAATTTGGGCGGCGCTGATTTAACAGGCGCCGATTTGAGCCAGACCGACCTGCGGGAAGCTCATTTATGGGGGGCTAAATTAAATCAAGCGAAATTGTATGATGCTGATTTAAGTGGAGCCAGATTGAGTGGAGCCAGTTTGGCAGGGGCCGATTTGCGGCAGGCTAATCTGGATGGGGCGTATTTATGGAATATCAACCTGGATGAAGCAGACTTGCGCGGTGCGAAAAATACAACGGCCAAACAATTGTCTTTGGCCGCCTCAATGGCCAGGGCTTTTTTGCCTGATGGCCGTAGAAAACGCAGATGAAACGGCCGTCCATTGATCAGCAGGTGACTTTTCTGTACACGGCCGATTTGGCGGAGACGGCCGTGTTCTACGAAACCGTTTTGGAACTCCCTCTCATTTTAGATCAAGGCGCTTGCCGCATTTATGCCACCGGCGGCGGCGCATTCCTCGGCTTTTGCCACCACTTAACCGGCGGTGCGGCGCATTCCGGTGTCATCCTCACCCTGGTCAGCCAGGATGTGGATGGTTGGTACAACTATTTGCAACAAAAAGGGGTTGAATTTGAGAAACCACCCCAATTCAACCCCCGATTTAACATTTACCACTGCTTTTTGCGCGACCCCAACGGCTATCTCATCGAAATCCAGCGCTTTGACGACCCGGCCTGGCCGCCGTCTGGCAGCTTATGAGGTCATCTTTGCCGCTTCGCGTGCCCGCTTTTCATTCACAAACGAGAGTAAAATCAGCCCGACGATGAAGAAAATCCCAATTGAGAGAATGGCGGCGCGCTGCCCGGCTTGTTCGGCCAGGGCGACAGCTTGTCCCTGATTTTGATACCACAGCGCTGCCCGGTAAGCGACGATGCCGTAAATGGTGGGGCCAATGAACGACGAGGTGCGCCCGGCGACGGCAAAAAAGCCATAAAACTCGGCGCTTTGGCCTGGCGGACAGAAGACGGCGACCATTGAACGGCTGACCGATTGCAGTCCGGCCATCGCCACCCCGGCCAGGACGCCAATCATGAAGAAGCCATTTTCCGTCTGATTGAGGTAGAGCCAGACGATAGCGGCAATCATCATTAAAATGGAGATCATCAGTGACCGTTTGCCGCCCATCTGGTCCATCCACACGCCGAAAATGTACGCGCCAAAGATGTTGGCCACGTGAACGATCATGATGAAGATAATCAGTCCCTGCTGATCTAAGCCATACAACACAGCCCCGATAATGGCGGCAAAGTCCAGGGCCATGATGACGCCGTCGTTGTAGATGAGGAAGGCCAGCATGAATTTCAAGAATTCCTTGTAACGGCGGGCAGTGCGAACGGTATGGCCTAACTGCTTAAAGGCGACGCTGAAATAATTTTCTCCGGCGGGCAGTGGTTTGCCCTGGGCGCGTTCCGGCAGCCAGATGAAGATGGGGATGGCGGCGATGGCAAAGAAAACGGCCGTTATCACCAACGTCGAGCGCACAACCACCGTCCCTTCCAGATGAATGACACCCCGCTGTTGTAAAACAATCAAGGGCAAAACAACAAGCAGGCTGATGACGCCGCCCACGTTGCCGATGGCCCAGCCATTGCCGGAAATACGTCCCATCTCATCTGAATTGGCAATTTCCGGCAGCAGGCCGTTGTAAAAAACCTGCGAACTGCGGTAGCCAATTTCAGCCAAAATAAAAAGACCCATTCCCAGAGCAACGCGCCCTGGTTCTACGAAAAAAAGAGCGGCCGTAAACACAACCGACATGATTGTATAAAACAACAAAAATTTCTTCTTAGCACCAGAGTAATCGGCGATTGCGCCCAGCACCGGTGAGGTGACGGCGACTACCAGCATGGCGATGCCGACGGCCATACCCCACAAGCGCGAACCTTCCGCACCGCCAACGACAGTGCCTTGAAAGTAGGCGGAATAAACAGCCAGCAGCACAATGGCCGCATAGGCTGAATTGCCGAAATCATATAAATACCAGGCGATACGCTCTTTTCGGGTGGATAAGGGCTTGGATTTTAGGGTTGCAGTTGTCATGCGGCCTCCTTGTTCTTGCCGTTTATTGGGTTTGGTTCTTGTACTTCCCACTTCCGCGGGGTATTTTAAGCGTCAGATTGACATCTCGCAACAAAACGGCCGTTTTCGCGCTGGAATGTGGTATATTATTTGAGTGGTGGTTTTGTTTTGAGTCTGCGGAGGGTTAGTGTTCGGGTGACAGTCACTTTTCCCTAGAAGTAATGGCAAAATAACCCGCCGTTTTTAAGTGAATGTCGCCTCTGGGACTGAATGATTATTACGGAGGGATGCGATGCCTGTAAAAATATACGTTGGACGTGACATTCAACACTTCACTCATTACCCGGATACCTCTCACGAAGCGCGGGGCGTGCGCCAGATATGTTCTTATTTGTGGGACACCTGGCATCATGGCTCTTCACGGCATTATGCGATTGTGGCCAACCCCAAACAAACAGGAACAGGGCGAGAGTTAAGCGCGGATTTGGTGATTATTTCGGAGATGGGGCTGGGAGTAGTCGAGTTAAAAGACAGTTACAACGAGATATATTGCAGTGATCCGGAAGAAGCCTGGAAGGCCGGACCTAAAGAAATCAAAGCTGGTGCGGAGGCAAATGGGGCAGTCAATCCACACCAACAGGTGCAGGCTTATGCCAGCGACATTCGTGATGATTTGATGGCTCTGCTGCTATTTCCCGGTGAGTCGTGGGTCCGTGAAGAGTTTAAGGTGCATACGGCCGTTTGTTTTACCAATCCCGGCGCTAAAATCGAAAACTGTCAAAAAGCAGTTGGCACAACCTATTGGCGGGATAGGGAACTCATGGGTTGGGAAAAATTCGACGTGCTTTCCTACAAGGATGTCCGTGACTGGGGCGCTGATTTGCGTTTTGATGTCGATATGGGTGAAGCATACGGGCATCGACCCTACACCTGGAGTCCTGAGCAAGTATACGGCATTGCCACCAGCTTTTTTGGGGCGCGCTTGTGGATGGAGATGCAAGAAACGATGCCTACCAATAAGCCGCTGGCTTATCTGACGATTTTTGAAGAAGGGGAACAGGGACAGGTTTTAGGCATTTTTCGGGAAATTACTACGGTAGGCCGTGCTCCTGAAAGTCTGGCGTTCATCCCGGCGGAATATGACACCGTCAGCCGAAATCATGCTGTCATTACTCGAACTATTGATGGCTTTGTATTGGAAGACAGGAGCAAGAATGGCACTTATGTTAACAACCGCCGGTTGACCGATGGGGAAAAGTGTCTCTTGGAAGAGGGGGATGTTATTTTGTTGGGCGGCTTAAAGAAAGACAAATCGGTTTGCTGCCTGCAATATTCGCGCACGCCGCCGGCGCCTTTGCGCACAACGGTTGAGGGGGCCATCCTGCCAGATCATTGATTGGTTTGGCTGAAATGGCGTAAAACGGCCGTTACCCCCGCTAAATTCTTCGCCCAGTCTGTATTTTCATGATTGAGCAGCTCGACGCTGGCTGCCGGAATGCCTTGCCGGGCCAGCCAGTCACCGGCGTCCCCGGTGACGGGGTAGCTGGTAAATGTTTCGTAGACTGGATAACCGGCGGCACGGCCGTACACCCCTGCCAGATTCAGCGAGGGTTGGAAATCATCATTACAACTGCCAGCAAAAACCCCGTTCGCCGCACTATGCCAGAAAATCACCGCCGCCGGTTCTAATGCCAATAAAAAACTGCTTAAAGCCTGTGTTTCCGGTTCGGAAAATGGCGCTGAACCGCCGCTGGTTGGCTGGTCGCGCCAAAGGGCATCGGCCGTCCAATTGCAGTCCCAATTGCGATTCAAATCGACGCCATTGCTGTTGACCCGTCCCGGCAGGCTGGTGGCGGCGACATCGCCTGGTGAAAACCGCTCGTCTTGGCCGGTGACGAGAAATTGGCCATCCGGGTTGGCCGACGGGATGATGTGGACGGTCAGATTAGCGGGAATGTTGGCCAGATTGGCCGCGAAATAGTCGATCATATCGTAGGCCAGCAGGATCGTGTTCCATTCGTAGCCGCCGTGAATGCCGCCAATAAAGACAATGTGTACCGGTCCGCTGCCAAATTGGTAATCGGTTAACGGCCGTTCCCCCGCTGAATAACCAATCACCTGGCGGGTGTAACCTGGGTCTGATGTGGGAGAGGGCGGCAGTGAGGGTACGGCCGTTGCCACCAGCGACGGACTGGCCGTGACCGTAGGCAGCGGAGTAGCCGCCGCCAGGATGGGCGTTGGTGATGGCAGGGCAGTGGGCAATGGGGTAGCTGTATCTGGAGCGGGTGGCAGGGTGGCGCTGACGGCTGTAGGCAAAATGGCGGTGGACATAACGGTAGGCAGTACGGCCGTTTCCACCGACGAAATCTGTATACAACCGGCCAGCAAAACCAACCAACCAACTAACAAACAATTCAAACGTCTAGCCATTTGTCAACAACCAGCAACTAACAACCAACAACTAGTTTACTTCCCGTACTCGTCCAAAACTGCCAGCATCCCGTCCAGATTACTGTTCCAATCCACCGACTCATAATCGGGCAGCAGCACGGCGATGGCCGGAATCCCCTGCAAATCCAGCCAGTTTGTGCCGTCGCCGTTCAGTTCTTGATTGGTCAGATTCTCAAAATCGGCCACAGGATAACCGGCGGCCAGCCCATAAGCCAGCGCCAGATTGCCGGAAACCTGGCTGCGGTCACCACAGGCCCCGGCCGAGGACAGGCCGTTGGCCGCCAGTGCTTCCCAAAACACTACAGCATCGGCCCCTGTTTGCTGGATGAAATCAATCATCGCTTTAGTTTCCGGTTCCGAAGCCGGGAACAGGCCGCCGCTGACAGTCTGGTTGCGCCAGGTGGCGTTTTGCGCCCAGCGGCAGTCCCAATTGCGATTGAGATCGACGCCGTTAGCATTAAGGCGGCCGGCCAGTTCGCCGGGCGCGTTGGGGCTGTCGGGACTGGCCGAAATGATAATGTATAACGTCGCTCCGGCCGGAACTTCTTGTGGATTGCGCTGAAAATAGCTCACTGCCTGCTGGGCCAGGGCGACGGTGGCCGGGGCAAATCCGGCGTGCAGACCGCCGATGAAGATGATGGTCTTTTCGCCGCTGCCAAAACGCACCGCTTCGATGGGTCGATTTTGTACCGACCGGCCAATTTCCAGACG
The DNA here is from genome assembly GCA_020634245.1 of Ardenticatenaceae bacterium. Taxonomy (GTDB): domain Bacteria; phylum Chloroflexota; class Anaerolineae; order Promineifilales; family Promineifilaceae; genus JACKCC01. The sequence continues at coordinate 277,360 of JACKCC010000010.1, forward strand.
CTCCGGCCCGGCGTCGACGGTGGCTGTGGGCGGTGCTTCCGTCGGTGCTTCCGTGGGCGGTTGAATCGGCGGTTCTGTTGGCGGAACCGGCTCTGGTGTAGACGTCACTTCCACGATGATGGTTTGCGGTTCAGGGGTGGCCAGTTCGGGCGAAGGGAGGAGAGTGGGCACGCCTGCACCGAGAGCGGACGCGGCGTCTGTTGTCGAAGTGGCCGTTTCACCAAACGTAATATTTACAGTCGTACCATTACTGCCATTACCATCTCGGAAAAAGGCAAAGTATGCGCCCACTGCACCTAGCAGGACGACCAAAACGGCCAGCAGCCACCAGGGGCGTGCCTTGGCCGGGGGCGTCTCGTGGGCGTAGTTGATTGGTTCGGTAGGCGGCAGCGGCGGCAGCGCCCAACCGCCATTATTTGACTGGCTGCTGATCTCGCCTTCCAAAATTTTGTCGATGGCGGCGGCCATTTCGGCGGCCGTCTGGTAGCGTTGATTAGGGTCTTTTTGCAGGCAAATATCGACCAGGCGGTAAACGGCTTGCGAGAGACCGGGGCGGCGTTCGGGCAGCGGCTGCGGTTGTTCGTAGACGTGTTTGTGCAGGACGGCCAGGGAGTCGGTGGCCTCGAAGGGGCGGCTGCCGCACAGCATTTCGTATAGAACAACACCGAGTGAGTAGAGGTCGGAACGGCCGTCCAAGCCGCTGCCGCTGACCTGTTCTGGCGACATGTAGTGGGGCGTACCAATGAGCGTGCCGGTCTGGGTCAGTTTGGGGCCGCTTTGCACAGCGGCGATACCTAAATCGACCAGGACGGGCGTGCCGTCGGGGCGCAGCAGGATGTTGCTGGGTTTGATGTCGCGGTGGATGATGTTGGCGTCGTGGGCTACGTTCAAGGCCAGAGCGACCTGGCGGACGATGGCCAGCGCTTCTTCGGCGGGCATGGGACGGCCGTTCAGGGCATTGAGCCGGTCTTTAATCGAACCGCCGTCGATGTACTGCATGGCAATGTACGGCCGTTGCCCTTCCGTCTGGCTGATTTCGTACACCTGGACGATGTTGGGATGATCCAGCCGGGCCGCTGTGCGCGCCTCGCGCCAGAACCGTTCAACAAACTGCTTGTCGTGGGCGTAGGCGGGCAGCATGATTTTGAGGGCCACCCGGCGGTGCAGGTTTTCATCAAAGGCCAGGTACACATCGGCCATACCGCCGCGATCAATGTGGTCGTCAATCCGGTACTGCTTAATTTTTTCACCTACGAGTTGTTCCGGGTCTAACATAAGCTTTTATCACAAAAATGAAATTATGAGTAACTATAAGCTGTGGCCGGTATCCTCGCCGAGCCACTTCCCTGCAGGGTCTGGAGATCGGCCCTAGCACCTATACATTTTGAATAACTTAACCAATCGTGCTTGCAGTTTCGGTTACGGTGGGCAGCCTTGTTCGGCAGTTGTGGTCTGGACATTGTCTACCAACACCCAGCCCGTGATGGCCGGGTCGGCCGTGGACTGCACTTTGATGAACTCGTTTTCCTGGCAAGATGGGTCTGGTCCCAAAACGCCGCGTGGTGTGGCGTCCAGAATCGTGACCGGATCGCCGTCGTTGAGGACGAAGCCTTCCTGGGCGAACTGGTTGCAGTTGCTGCCCACGATTTGCGCATCTTGCCAGACGAAGGTCAGGGCGCCGGCGTTGGCAATGCAGGCCAGATTGGTAGCAGGCGCTTCCGTCGCTGCCGGTTCTGTGGTTTCAGCCGGGGACGGTTCGGTTGTTGGTGGGAGCGGCGTGAGGGTGGGTGGGGGAACGGCCGTTTCCATGAGGGTAGGCAGCGCCGCCGGTTGTTCAGTGGGACTGACGGCCGTTACTTCTACAACAGTTGGCGGCACATCGGTGGGCAGAACGGCCGTGGCCGGGGACGGAGTTGCTTCTCCGTTGGTGCGGAGTTGGCGGAACAGCGCCGTCCCGCCCAAAATAACGGCCAAAATCAAGGCGACGGCCAGACTGGCTAGCACCCACAAAGGCAGCCGCACACCCGATTGACGCCGGGCCGGTGTCGCCGCGTCAGGTTGTTCCGGGATGGGCATGGCGTTTGGCATGGCCGCCGTCATGGCGATGGTTTCGGGCGCTTTGGCTGCCACCATGGGCGAGGGGATCGTCGCTTCGTTTTTCCCCTCGGCCTGGCTGCGGACGACGATGGCGGTGACGTTGTCCTGGGTTTTGTGGTGAACGGCCGTTTCCACCAACGTTTCAGCCGCCGCTTGTGGGACATAATCGGCCAGAATTTGGATCATCTGGCCGTCATCCATCACGTCATGCAGGCCGTCAGAGCAGAGCAGCAATGTGTCGTCGGGCTGGATGGGCATGGGTTTGGAGACTGTAAACTCGGCGGTGGGATTGTTGCCCAGCACACGGGTGACGACGTGGCGTAGTTCGTGGTGTTGGGCGGTGTTTTCGCCGATGAGTCCTTCCTCGACCTGGCGCTGCACCCAGGTGTCGTCGCGGGTTAATTTTTTTAGCTTGCCCTGGCGCAGCAGGTAGGCGCGGGCATCGCCGGCGTGGAGGATGTAGCGTTGACCCTGATGGTGAACGGCCGTGACCACGGTGCAGCCCATCCGCCCTGCCTGCCGCTTTTGCGCCTGGTCATAAATAGCTAGATTAGCCTGGTCAGCAGCGTGAGTCAGCGCCACCGGAATACTTTCGCCCACCTGGCGGGTCTGGTAGAAGACGTCGTGAATGATGCGAACGGCTAATTGGGAGGCTTCAGCGCCGTGTTCCTGCCCGCCGACGCCATCGGCCACGACGTAAATCAGGCCCAGGTCGGTGGGCGCGTTGGGATCAGGCAGGATAAACGAGTCTTCGTTGGCTTTGCGGATGGGACCTTTGTCGCTAAATCCGCCGGCGATATCTAAAAGTAGTGGATGGGTCATCTGTAATCCTGTGATTAGTCATGAAATTATGCGTCATACGTCATCGTGACGCATGACTTCATGATTTATGACGTTTTGGCCAGGCCAATTCGTAGGCGGCGATAATCTGGTCCATTTGCCGGTCGAGGGCTTCGTCAACGGTCTGACGGGCCGGATCGGCGTCGTACCAGGCCATGATTTCGGCTGCACCTCGCGCAAACGGGATAGCAGCGACATAATCGGGCACGAGCCGTTTGATTTTGCTGTTGTCGAAAATCATGCTGTGCATTTTATCACCCAGCAAGCCTGCGCCCCAGTCGGGGTTGAAGGCGGCGATAAAATCGGAGGGGATATGGATAAATTGGGGTTCGGCTACACCGGCGGCGTGGGCCATGATCTGGAAAATCTGGTTCCAGGTCAGCCATTCGTCGGAGGTGATGTGGAAGGTATCGCCGATGGCGCGGGGATGGCCCAGCAGCCCCACGAAAGCATGGGCAAAATCGGCGTGATGAGTCAGAGTCCATAAGGATGTACCGTCGCCGTGAACGATGACTTTTTTGCCCTGGCGCATGCGGTTAATGACGGTGTAACGGCCGCTAAAGGGGAGCAGGGTGCGGTCGTAGGTGTGGGACGGCCGTACAATGGTTATCGGGAACTTTTCTTCGCGGTAAGCCCGGATGAGCCGCTCCTCGCAGGCAATTTTGTTGCGGGAATATTGCCACTGCGGGTTGTCCAGCAGGGTGGATTCGGTGATAGGCAGGCTGGCCGGCGGCGTCTGGTAGGCCGACGCGGAACTGATGAAGACGAACTGCCCGGTACGGCCGTGAAACAGCTTGATGTCCCGCTCGATTTGTTCAGGCAAAAAGGCGATCCAGTCAACAACGGCGTCGAAAGTATGGCCGGCCAGCGCCTGCCGGACGGCATTGAGGTTGTTGATGTCGGCGGTCAGGACTTTGGCTCCGGCAGGGATCGGCCGTGACGATTGTCCCCGGTTGAGTAGATACAATTCGATGCCGCGCTGGACGGCTAATTGTGTGCAGGCGGAACTGATGATGCCGGTTCCGCCGATGAACAGGACTTTCATGGATACCTCCTACGTGGCTTTTATTGTACCCGATCCTGGCGAGATGGGAACGGCCGTACTTATAAGCAAGACGTAAATCCTGTTTTCATACTATTCATGAGACTACATTTCTACTGGACGAAATTTTGTGCCGTTTGCCAGGTTTGACGGCCGTAGGGGCTGTCCTCAGACATAATAATGCCCCATACGCCATTACCAAAAGCTAAATCGGTGGCCCGAAAACCATCCTGCCATTTGGCTTCAATAAATTCAGACGGGAAATCTTGTTTGGTTTGCCAGGTTTGACGGCCGTATGGACTGCCTTGAGACATAATGGCGGCCCACATGCCGTTGCCGTAAGCCAGACTGGTGACGCGGAACCCTTCATCCCATTTGCCCTCAATGAAGTCGGCCGGAAATTCCTGCTTTGTTTGCCAGGTCTGGCGGCCCAGCGGGCTGTTCTCAGACATAATGACGGCCCAGACGCCATTGCCGTAAGCCAGGCTGGTAACGCGGAATCCTTCACCCCATTTGCTTTCGATGAAATCGGCCGGGAAATCCTGCTTGGTCTGCCAGATTTGGCGGCCGTATGGGCTGCCTTGCGACATGATGATGCCCCAGGCCCCGTTGCCGTAAGCCAGATTGGTGACGCGGAACCCTTCGCCCCACTTGCTTTCGATGAAATCGGCCGGGAAATCCTGCTTGGTTTGCCAGGTCTGGCGGCCCAGCGGGCCTTTTTGGGACATGATGACGCCCCAGGCCCCGTTGCCATATGCTAGATTGGTGACACGAAAATCGGCTTCCCACTTTTCCATGATGAAGGATTCAACAGAAAAATTGGCTGCTTCGGGTTGATTCACAGGTTCTGACGGGCCGTCTGGTGTGGAAGGGGTGGAGCCGGGAATGAGGGCACTGATGCCCCAAATGAGCAGGCTGATGGCGGCAACGGCCGTTACTGCCCAGACCCACACCGGCGTTTTTGTTTTGACAGCCGGTTCTGGAGCAGGCGCTGCGGTCTGATGTCTCACCGTTTCCGGGTAGATGTTTGCTGGTGTGGCGGCGGCATCCAATAGGGCTTCTTCTTCCTCGATGACTTCGGTTAGTGAGGCGGCAGAACGAATCGGTGCAGCAGGGGTGGGGGGAACGGCCGTTACGACCTCTTCTTCATCATCAATGACTTCGGTTAACGACGCCGGTGGGATGGGCGGCGGTGTTGGCTCCGGGGCGGGTGGAACGACTTCAGGCGGTGTTTTATCGGGTTTAACGGCCGTTTGGGGCGGCGGCTGGAACTGAATACCACTCATTACACTGGCGGCCAGGTCGTGGGCGGTGGAGAACCGCTCTGTGGACTGTTTGGCCATCGCCCGTCGGATGGCTGTCTCCAGTGAGGGTGGCAAATCTTCATTGGCATCCAGCAGGCGCGGAACCGGTTCGTGGACATGTTTGAAGGCCATGCCGATGGGCGTGTCGGCCTGGTAGGGCTGGTGGCCGGTGAGCATTTCAAACAGGATGACGCCGAGCGTGTAGATGTCGGAACGGCCGTTTACCTTTTCTCCGCGCACCTGCTCTGGACTCATATAGGCCGGTGTGCCGATGATGCCGCTGCCGGTCAAAGCGGCCGTTGCTTCGGCCATCTTGGCAATGCCAAAGTCGGCCAAAAAGGCATCCCCATATTGGTCAAACAAAATATTGCCCGGCTTCAAATCGCGGTGGATGATGCCAATGCTGTGCGCCCGGTCCAGCGCCTGGGCCACCCGATCCATGATTTTGACCACTTCCAGCAGAGGAATAGGGCCTTCGTGCAACCGATCCGCCAGCGACCCGCCGGGCATGTAGCGCATGACCAGGTAGGGCTGGCCATCCTCTTCGCCATAGTCATAAACCGGCACAATTGCGCTGTGGTCTAGCGCGGCAATGATTTGCGCTTCCTGTTCAAAGCGGGTGCGGAACTGCGGATCATGGGTAAATTGGCGGGGCAGTACCTTGATGGCTACATCCCGCCGAAAACGGGGGTCCTGGGCCAGATAAACGGTGGCCATGCCGCCCCGTCCAATCTCTTCCTTAATTTCGTAACGGCCGATTCGTTTTTTGTCCATTGTGTAATCTCCAACGCCAACTTGACTTTAGTTTAACGAAAAATAAGAAAGATTGAAAGGGGGTTTTGATAAAGTATTTGTGAATTTGTGTTTGACTCGATGTAATATGGTCAAAAGTGAATTTATGGGTGAAAATAAGCATTGAAACATCAGATTTTCTCTTGAAAAATGAGGCCAAATGACTCCAAACTATATTGATCGCTATGAAATCCGTGGAGAAATTGGTCGGGGAGGGATGGCCACAGTTCTGAAAGGTTATGATCCCCGATTCAAGCGTGATGTAGCGATTAAGTTGCTGCCCCGCGAATTTCTCCATGATCCCCAATTCCGTGCCCGTTTTCAGCGGGAAGCCCAGACCATCGCTGCTTTAGAACACCCGGCAATTGTTCCCGTATATGATTTTGGTGATGCCGACGGCCAGTTGTATCTGGTAATGCGCCTGATGACCGGTGGCTCATTGGCCGACCGGTTAGAAAAGGGGCCGCTTTCCATTACTGAAACAGCCCGCATTTTAGAACGGTTAGCACCAGCGCTGGATTCCGCCCATACTTTAGGCATCATCCACCGCGATCTAAAACCGGCTAATATCCTATTCGACCAGTGGAATAATCCGTACCTTTCTGATTTTGGCATTGCCAAACTGGTTGCCGGCAGCAGCACAGCCTTAACGGCCACCGGCGGCCTGGTGGGTACGCCGGCCTACATGAGTCCGGAGCAGGTACGGGGTGTGGATGAGTTGGACGGCCGTTCCGACATTTACGCCATGGGCGTTATCCTGTTCCAGATGTTGACAGGAAAATTACCATATAATGCCAACACACCCATTGGTCTCGCTTTCATGCACGTGACTGCACCGATACCGAATATTTTGGATATAGATTCTTCCTTGCCAGAGGCTTATCAAACGGTGATTGGTCAGGCAATGGCTAAGGAGCGGGAAGCACGTCCCCGAACGACAGCCGCATTGGCTGATACTATATCCGGTTTGGCTTTGGAAAAAGATAAAAGTGTTACAATTCTTGATTCTGATGCCAGAGAAACGATTGTCGATCCGTATCCTGACAAAATTGAGACTGAACAACTGGAAGTGGAACAACCAAAGACACACCATACAATGGATTTGCCTTTAACGGCTTTGGAAAGAGAACTCTATCTGGAAAAACAAGGGCGAGAAATTCCTGAAAGAGGGCTAAATGCTGGTGCGCTTCCCCAACCGGTTGCTAGGGTGGAAAAATCAATCGTTCGTCGTATTCCGGCTTGGGGTTGGGCAGTAATTGGCCTTCTGAGTATAGCTTTGATTTATGGAATGAGTTTGCTGGGAAATGGTAATGATATTGATAGTGAGGTTACTCCAACGACAACTAGTCCAGTGGTGATCGTTGAAGAGCCTACTCTGACACCATCAAAAACTATAGCACCTTCAAGTACACCTACAGCCACAAACACATCTACACTAGAACCAACTGAGCAGCCAACTGAAACGCCAACCCTGCGTCCTACAAATACAGCGACCCTGACACCCAAACCTACAGATACGGTGACAAATACACCGCGGCCCACAAATACGCCTCAGCCAATTAATACCGCAACCCCTGCATCGGTATTATTTGAGATAGTTGTTAGGAGTGGGTCATGCAGTAGTAGACTGTTCTATGTTGATGAGAAATCTGTGTTCATACCTGGTAGAAAAACCTTCGAATTCCCTAATGAAGTTAAGGTGGTGAATATATCAGCCGGTTTCGTTCCTGCTGGAAGCTATTGGCTAAGAGCTTGCAGTGAAGATGGGAGTAATTGTACTCAACCAATTTTGCCAGTCGAATTAAACCAGGACACGGTTAGTTATAGCAGCAGTGGTTGGGTATACACATATAGGATTGATGATTATGGGCATAAATGCGAGTGATCGTAGTTTAGATTCTCCCTCTGGTATCTTGCTTTTAGAAGGGTTTATATTGACTGAAAATAATTTCTTGTTGATGGTCGAATTTATTGTTTTTTGAAGTATTGTTGTTGTAATGGTGATAAATCTATCGGACTTCCGTTTATCGCCATTGCCAGTGCAAAGAATTCTTCTGTTGTAGAGATTTGGTCGCGGTTTTGTTGAAAGTAAGCTTGCAGGAAGGTTTTAAAGACTTCTTTCCCCATCGTTTGGCGTAAATCCCAAATGAAATAGGTGGCACGGCCGTACATGTTGTGAACATAAGTCGCGCTGTCCGGGTAATCGTAGATGGTGGCATTGGCCGGGCCGGTGGGGTTCCAGCGGTCAACGCGGGCCTGCCACCACCAGTCCATCAGGTCGGGGTGGTAGCGTTCATAGTAGATGAGTTCGCTGTACATGGCCAATGATTCATCCAGCCAGGGTTCGTGGACCTGGTCATTGCCGACGCCGCCGTACCACCACTGGTGGCCGATTTCGTGGGCGGTCAGAGCGACGAGGAGTGAATCGTAGCCGCCGTTATGCGTGTCGAATAGGTAACCCCCCAGTGAAATAAAGCCCGAATATTCGTTAGAGGTCAGGAAGCCATTTTCGGCGATGATGAGTTCCGGGTAGGGGTAGGGGCCGTATTGTTGGTTGAAGAGTGCGAGGGCGTTAACGGCCGTTTGCAGCACCACCAGCCCCATTTCCCGATAACCGCGCGTTACAAAAACGGAAACCGGAATACCGGCTACAACGTCATCCAAACGCACGTAATCGGAGCTGGCCAGAAAGGCAAACGAGCGCGCCTTTTCCAGATGAAAGTGGTGCCCGGCATTGTCTGAACCGCTGGAACCGGCGGCGGCAACCACATAATCGGCCGCGAGTGTGATAGTCACGTCATAATCTGCCAGACCGTTGATAACCGGGTCGCCCACGGCGATGAACTCCCACGTTTGCCAGCCGCTGCCCGATTGGTAGGGAACCAGCGCCGGGTAGAAATCGCCCATCTGGATGAGGTCCGGTTCCCAGCCGCTGTTGCCTTCCGGTCCCCAGCCCAACGGGTCCAGACGCGGCAGGCTCAGGTCGAAATCGAACTGGATGACGACTTGTTCGTCAGGCAGTAGCGGCTGGGGCAGGCGCAGATGGAGCATTGTATTGTGTAATTCGTAGCTTATTGCCTGCTGTATGCCCGCCGAATCGGTCACAGCGACGGCACCCAGCCTAAAAACACCCGGCCAATACGCCTGCGAGATGTTGAAGACAAGTTCTTCCCAGTCGTCACCACTATCGTTGCGCAGGGTGACGGTTTGGGTGACCTGTGCAGTTCTGGCAGTGGTATCTAGGGCAATGTCGAGGGTGAAGTGCGGGCGCACCAATTCTGGGGCAGCAGTGGGAGTGGGCACGGCCGTGTTCGTGGGCAGTGATGTTGCGGTAGGTGGTAAAACGGCCGTTCCTGTTGGCGGCAGCGGCGTGGCTGAGGGCAGGATGGGCGTTGGCGGAGGGGGAACGGCCGTAGCCGCAGTAGTCGGCAAGGCTGGTGGCGCATAGGATGAAATATGGATGCACCCCGATAAGAACAAACTAGCGACGATGAACAGGATTTTTTGATTCATCCGAATGAAATATCTGAAAAGCGGTCACTGTCTGAAATTTATGGTGTAACGGCCGTTGCCTCAAGCGCGCAGCGGAACCCGCGAAACGGCGTGTTGGTTCCCGGTTCCACCGCGCCACGATTGGCGACACGGGCATAATGTTGAAAATTGGCATAACTACCACTGCGCAGCACCCGCTGCCCTGTCGGCGATGAAGTAGGGCCGGTCGGGTCCTGCCCCGGCGAATTGGCATAATAATTGGGATCAAACCAGTCGGCGACATATTCCCACACGTTGCCGGCCATGTCCAACATCCCATATGGGCTGGCTCCGTTGCTGTATTGCCCCACCGGCTGGATGGCATTCGTACCGCGGTCTTCGGTGTTGGCCCGGTTCTCGTCAAAGCTGTTTCCCCAGGGGAAGATACGGCCGTCATCACTGCGCGCCGCTTTTTCCCATTCTGCTTCTGTTGGCAGCCGTTCCCCGGCCCATATGCAGTAATCACGGGCATCAAACCAGGTTATGTTAACCACAGGATAATTGGCATACTGCGTTTGATCGTAATAGCTGCTCCGGCTGTATGCGCCGCTGCCGCTGGCCGGTGGATTACAATCCCCGGCATTGACACAGGCTTTGTATTGGCCGTTGGTGATTTCGGTTACATCCATGTAAAAAGCGCTGAGGAAGACCGAATGCTGCGGCATTTCGCTGGCAAATTCAGAGCGGGCGCAAGAGTCGCCATCTGGATTTCGCCGGCAGAGGGCTGCCGCCTGATCAACTTCGGCGCTGGTACTGCCCATCAAAAAGCTGCCTTCTGGCACCAGCCGCATTTCCACGCTGTCACGACCGGTGTAACGGTCGGCCAATGCAGGCGTGGGGACAGCCGTAGGGAATTCTTCGGCAGTGGGTGGGATGCTGGTAGGTGTGGGTTCCGGTTCTGTTGTTGGCGAGTCCGTTACCGTGGCGACAACAACAACCTGGGTAACGACAACGATAGCTTCTTGGGTGGGAACGGCCGTTGCGACTTCGCTCAGAACTGGCGTATCCATTACCATCGCTGCTGTTGTCGGAGCAGTTTCCTCATCCTTGCCCGACGATTGCAGAACAGCAAATAGGACCGAGGCCGCCGCCAGGGTTATCAGGGTTACGATAGCCCAGATGGGCACAGGAAAGGAACGGCGTGGCGCAGGCGGCGTAGATGATCCCGGCGATGAAGCTGGCGCGCCGGTCGGCACCCGAACAACGGCACGACGGCTCAACAGCTCGCTGTCGGCCATGCTGGTCAGCACTTGCGTGGCCCGAGGATTGGGGCCATAGTTGCCCTCGGCGCGCAGGGCTTGATCAATGGCGGTAACGACGGCTTCGGCGCGCTGAAAGCGCTTGTCGGGGTCTTTTTGCAGACACGTTTCGACGATGGTCAGCGTTTGCGGCGACAAATCGGGGCGCAGTGCCCGCAGGGGCGGCGGTTCTTCATATGCTTGCTGGTGCATCACAGCAATGGACTCTTCAGCTTCAAACGGCCGTGTCCCGGCCAGCATTTCGTAGAGGATGATGCCCAACGAGTAGAGGTCGGAACGGCCGTCTAGAAGCTGTCCACGTACCTGTTCCGGTGACATGTACTGTGGCGTGCCCACGATGCCGCCCGTTTGCGTCAGCTTAGGGCCACCGCTCATCACGGCAATGCCCAAATCCACCAAAACCGGCGTGCCATCTGGGCGCACAAGTACATTGCCTGGTTTCAGGTCGCGGTGGATGATGCGCGCCTGGTGGGCCACACCTAGCGCCACGGCCACTTGACGGGCAATGTTAAGAGATTGCTCGGTAGTTAATAATTTGCCCCGTTGGGCCAGTTCTTTCAGCTTGTCGCGCAGAGAACCGCCATCAATGTACTGCATGGCGATGTAAGGTAGACCTGACGCCGTTTTGCCTACCCCGTAAACCTGGACGATATTGGGGTGTTCTAGTTGGGCGACGATTTGAGCCTCGCGCTGGAAACGCTGGACGAACTGCTCATCAATCGCCAGCAGTTCCAGCAGTACCTTGACGGCTACCCGGCGGTGCAAATTGCTGTCTTCGGCCAGGTAAACATCGGCCATCCCGCCGCGGGCAATGTGCTGGATGATCTGGTAGTGGTCTACACGTTGTCCGATTAAAATGTTTGGATCTGACATAATTATCGCACCCAGGAAGGATAACTGCCGCGTTCGGTGAGCAAATGCAGGTTGCTGCCGTCGGCGTTCATGGCGTACAGGACGCCCAGGTCGTTTTCGTCGCGGGTAAAGATGATATGGCTGCCGTCGGCCGACCAATCCGCGCCCCATTCGTAATATTGGCTGTTGTAAAGCTGGCGCGCCCCGCTGCCGTCGCCATTCATGATGAAGATGGCCGGATCATCGCCCCCGCCTGCGTGCGGGTCGCCTACAATGGAAAGGTAGAGGATGAAACGGCCGTCTGGCGACCATTCCGGCGACCAATCACTGACATTGTTGTGGGTTAACTGGCGTGGATTCTGCCCGTTCACCTCAATCGTGTAGATTTCCCACGTGGCATCATCCCAGGTTCCGGCGTTGTAAACCAGCCGGTTATCCACTGACCAACTGACGTGGCCTTCACGCAGGTCGCTGTTGTGGGTTACCTGGCGTACGTTGGAACCATCAGCATTGGCAACAAACAGGTCGAAATCGCCGTCGCGGTCGGAGATGAAGGCGAGCTGCTGGCCGTCGGGTGACCAAGTGGGCAGGCGGTCGTCGGTGGGGTTGTTGGTCACGCGGCGCGGTTGAGAGCCATCGACAGTCATGGTGTACACTTCCCAATTCCCGTCGCGGTAAGATTGGAAAGCGATCTGGCGGCCATCGGGCGAGACGGCCGGGTAGTTGTCGTCTACGTCGTTTTCGGTGAGTTGTATCTGATTGCCGCCATTGCTGTCCATGATGAAAATCTCAAAATCGCCGTCGCGGTTGGATTGGAAGACGATTTTATTTTGGGCGGGGATGGGTGTGGGCAGCAGGGTGGGGGAAGGTGGGATGATGGCGGATACGCCGGCACTAAGCGGAGTCGATACGGCCGTTTCCAATTCCGGCGTATCGGTAGCTGCCAGTTCAGGTGTGTCGGTTTGCGTAGCCACAATTTCGACCACTTCTGGTACGGCCGTTACCTCTTGGGCGATTCCAGGAATGGTTGTGGGCGGCGGGTTTGGGTTCCTGTTCAGAAATTGCATGGCGGTGATGGCGATAACGGCCGTTGCCAGCACTGCCAGCGTCACCATTACCCAGACGGGAACGGTGACAGTCCGGCGCGGCGTTGATTCGATTAGCTGTTGTTCCGCGAACCGCTGCTCGGCCGCCAGCCGTTCGGCCGTGGGGATGTGGACAACCTGCAAGCGGCTGATGAGCGAACTGTCACTCAAATCGGTCAAAACCTGGGTGGAATGAGGATTGGGGCCGGTTTGCCCTTCGGCCAGCAGCGCCCGGTCGATGACCGCCACCAGCGCCTCGGCCCGCTGGAAGCGGCGCGCCGGTTCCTTTTGCAGGCAAGTTTCGACGATAGACAGCAGTTCCGGCGACAAATCCGGCCGGCAGCGGCCCAGCGGAACCGGTTCCTCGTAAGCCTGCTGATGCAGAACGGCAATCGAATCTGCGGCTTCAAACGGCCGTACCCCGGCCAGCATTTCGTAGAGGATGATCCCCAACGAGTAGAGGTCGGAACGGCCGTCCAGTGGCAGCCCGCGCACCTGTTCCGGCGACATGTAATGGGGTGTGCCGATGATGCCGCCGGTTTGGGTCAGCTTGGGCACGCCCTGGACGACGGCAATGCCCAAATCCACCAGCACCGGCGTGCCGTCGGGCCGGATGAGGACGTTGGCCGGCTTCAAATCGCGGTGGACGACCTGGGCTTGATGGGCCACACCCAACGCCAGGGCGATCTGACGGGTGACGTTGAGCGCTTGCTCGATGGTGAGTAGTTTGCCGCGTATGGCCAACTGCTCCAGCTTTTCGCGCAGGGAGCCGCCTTCGATGTACTGCATGGCGATGTACGGCCGTCCCGTGGGCGTCTCGCCGACGGTGTAAACCTGAACAATGTTGGGGTGATCCAGCCGGGCGACGGTGCGGGCTTCCTGACGGAAGCGCTGCACAAACTGCGGGTCAATGGCCAGCGTGTCCAGCATGATTTTGAGGGCGACCTTGCGGGCCAAATCCTCATCTTCCGCCAGATAAACGTCAGCCATTCCGCCGCTGGCAATGTGGCGCAGGATGCGGTAGCGATCAATTTTGTGTCCAACGAATTTTTCGGTGTCCATTTTTGTCCCTATGGAACTAATCCGGTTTGCGCGGCTACTGTGCCATCATTGTACAATAATTGCAACCCCAGTGCGCCGGTTTGGCTGGACGGCCGTGTCCACGTTGCCCGAAACGCCTGGCCGGGATAAATTGTCACCGGCCAATTGGCCGCTTCCTGCCCACCGGCCCAGAGGATGATACGCCCCGTCACGCCACCGCTGACGGCCACACCAATTTCAGCGCTGCCGCCGTTGTCGTTCAGGCGCAGGGCAGCCGTGCGATTAGCGAAATTAAAACCGCCCAGGCCGTGCACCGGATACCAATATTCGGTCCAGCTAAAACTTTCGCCGGGATTCAACGTGGCGTAGCTCCAAAAACTGCTGGTCGCCCCACTCCATAGTTCGATGTAATTGCTGTTGTCGTCGGTCCAATATGCCGGGGAAAGGCCATCTGGCCCAAACAATTTGGTGCCGGCCGGCCAGCCGGGGTTGTAGGCACGGATAATGCCCTGATCGACTGCGTGATCGTAGACGCCGGAAAAGCCGTGGGTAACGGCCGTGACAAAAAAGCCCAGGTAGCCGTTCCAATTGCTATACCAGCTCAGGTCACGGCCGTTGTAAACAGGCCAGCTCATTGGACTGCCGGAACCGGGCACGCCGCCATCAGTGGTTGAGTGGATGGTGACCTGATTTGCCGGAAAGATGAACTCGGTCTGGTCGGAGACTGCATTGCCGCTCAAGGACAGCATGGCGTTGAGCCAGAGCTGGTAGGGATGGGCTTCGGCCGTGTTGTTGCGGGCAAAGGGCTGGATGGTGACGTAAGCATGGCCGGCATCCAGCGAAATGGTTGCGCCCGCTTCCATGCCGGTGTGGTCGTCCACATCGCTGACAGTGACAGACAGGCCGTAGGCTGTCGAACCGGTGCTGACTTGCCAGGGCCGCCATTCGTTGAGGCCATGTTCATCCACCGGAAAGGCCCATTCGATGCCACCGGCGGCCAGCCACCAGCCGCGGTAGCCCCAACTGGTCGGTTTGATGACCGGATTGTTGTAAAGCAGTCGGCGGCCAGTGGCCTTGTCGCGCCATTGGTAAATGCGGCCGCCCAATTCGGGCAAAATGGTGACGGCCACAAAACCGTTTTCCAAGACGATGGCCCGGTAGGTACGTGGTGACGGTGGCCCGACCAATGCCGGGTCAAGGCGTGGGTAGGGATAGATGGGGTCATCGGGGGTCGTGGGCAGGAAGGCGGCTTCGTAGTTGTAGGTGGGGATGGTGATGCTGGTTTCGTAGATGGTAGGCTGGGCCGCGCCAACGGGTGGTGGGGGCAGTGAGGTGACGACTACAGCCGTAGCGATGGTTGTGGCCACGGCCGTTTCTGTTGCCGGTGGTGTGGTTGGGGATGGGATAATTTCTCCAGTAGCTGCTATTTCTGTGGGTGGATTGGTGGGGGGAACGGCCGTTGCCGTCTTGCCGATGGGTGTTGTGGCCGGAGCGACAACCAGTTCCGAAGTGGGTTGGGGTGTGGCCGAGGGCCGGTTGGTTGTAGGCGGTGCAGCGGTGGGGATTGGCGTAGGCGTAAGCGGCGGCGATTTAGTTCGCGTAGCCACTATGGGGACCACAACGACTGTAACAACACGGGTTGATGTAGGTTCAACTGGTTCCGGCTCCGGCAACGTGCTGCAAGCCATCAGGTTCAACAGCCCCAGCAGCAAAAGCCCAAAACCTACTTGCCACTTGCCCATTTACCACTTACCGCCACACGCCATTGCTGTATAGGACGTAGATACGGCCGTTTCCGACCTGTAAAATAGTCCCGCCATTGAAATCTTGGGCAGATGCGCTGTCGCCCCATTCGCCTTCGGCAGCATTTCCTAATCCACTGCGGACTACATCATATGCACACCAAATCTTGCCAAAGCCGCGTATGGGGGTGGGTGGGCTTTCTTGAGCGCCGCAGGCAAAATCCGGGTCGCCTTCTTGCCAGATGTCGGCGTAGGAGGCCCAACTATTGCCGCTGTAAATGACGTAGATGCGGTCGTTGTCTTCTCGCCAAATCATACGGCCGCCCTCAAACGCTTCCTGGGCCAGACCAATACCGCTTTTGCCGGCCGCCTTAGGGCAGCCCAACTGAGCAGAGTTGGCGTCCCAGGTGGCGGCGAAAGGGCTGAAAACGGCAATGGTGCAGGCGGTGGGCGCGGCTGGTATATTCGTGGGAACGGCCGTGGGGAATGGTGTGCTGGTGGGTAGGAGTGTTGGTGTGGGGGCGATGGTCGGTTCGGTGGTGGGTGTGGGCACGGCCGTATCCGTTGGTACACCTTCAGCCGCTGCCTCTTCAACAGGAGGAGCAACTTCTTCTGCGGTCGGCTCCGGCGTTTCGGTCACGATGGCCGTGACATAAACAACTTCGGCGGTGATGAATTCGGAGCGTACACTGGCTGTATCGGGCGTATCCACTGCGGGACCACCGCCTCTCCCGCGAAATACGAAGAAAAGGAGAACGGCTGTTACCAAAACGGCCGCGGCAATGATGGCCCAGGTGGGCACCGGGCGCTGCGGTTGCTGGGCGCCTGTGGGAATGCGCAGGTAATGTTGGCGGCTGATGAGAGAGGCGTCGTCCATTTGGGTGAGAACGGCCGTTACCTGAGGGTTGGGCGCGGCGACGCCTTCGGCTTGAAGAGCATGGTCAATGGCCATGATCATGTCTTCGGCCCGTTGGAAACGCTGCATCGGATCTTTCTGCATTGCTTTTTCGACGACGTGCAGCGTTTGCGGTGACAAATCCGTCCGGTATTTTTCCAGCGGGATAGGATTTTCGTATGCCTGTTTGTGCAGGACGGCAATTGGTTCCGGGGCTTCAAACGGCCGTACCCCGGCCAGCATTTCGTACAGGATGATGCCCAACGAGTAGAGGTCGGAACGGCCGTCCAGCGGCAGCCCGCGTACCTGTTCCGGCGACATGTAATGGGGTGTGCCGATGAGGCTGCCGGTTTGAGTCAGTTTGGTGCTGTCTGTGGCCACGGCAATGCCTAAATCGACCAGAACCGGCGTACCGTCGGGCCGGATGAGGACGTTGCTGGGCTTGAGGTCGCGGTGAACGATATGCACGGTATGGGCCTGGGCCAGCGCCAGAGCAATCTGGCGGGCGATATTGAGGGACTGTTCCGTTGTCAGCAATTTTCCGCGTTGGAGCAGCTGCTCCAGTTTATCTTCTAGGGAGCCGCCATCGACAAATTGCATGGCCAAAAAAGGCTGCTGTGTGGGCGTGAGGCCGGTGCTGTACACCTGGACGATGTTGTTGTGATCCAATTTGGCTACGGTTTGTGCTTCGCGGCGAAAACGTTCCACGTACTGCGGATCTATGGACAAGGTGTCCAGCATCACTTTGAGGGCCACTTTGCGTTTCAGGTAAATATCTTCGGCCAAATAGACATCGGCCATGCCGCCACGGGCAATGTGGCTGATGATGTGGTAGCGGTCAATTTGTTGTCCTATGAATTTTTCTGTATCCATAGTCAGCCTCCCCTGCAAGTTTGTTTTTTATATTAACTGTAACGGTGCTGTCATGGTATTTAATCGTATAAGGTTAGCGTTCCCCAGGTGTACGGCGCTTCGTAGGTGCGGGTTTCGACGTTCGATTTCATCATTTCCTGCACGGCCGTTCCCACACTGTCATTATCGGAAACATTCAAGGCGATACCAATCTGCTGGCCGGGCGACGGGATCATGTTCAGGTTTTCCCAGGGGATTTGGGCCTCCATCGTGTAGCCGCTGTTGGTGGGTTGGGCGGCCAGCAAAATGCCGCGCCAGGGAGCGGCTTCATAGCGGCCGCTGTCATTGGCCCGCCAGATGAAAAAAGCTTTGGGCACGGTTTGGAAATCGCCCGGTGACATGTTGATTTGGTAATCGTCCGGGCTGATGATTGTGCCGTAATCCCCGGCCAGATCGGTGTCAATCTGGATTTCGATGCTGTCGCCCTGGTAAATTTTCTCGTCGGATTTAATCTGGACGTGGATGTCGTCGACGACGGTGACGGCTACGTACAGATTGTTGGCGTCCCAGCCCAGGAGCCAGTAGGCTTCCACGTCATCGCTGCCGTCCCAACTGCTTTGGGCATAAACGTTGAAAGCGGAAGCGACTGGCAGGATGGCTGGCCAATCGGATAGGATGCCGTCGATGTTGGCCGGACTGTTGAGGCGCGGCGCGGTTACGTTGGCGGTGACGAGGGCGGGCACGGCCGTTACCCCAATCGTATTTGTCGGTAAAGGCGCATCAGTGGGGGGAACGGCCGTATCCGTAGGAACAATCGCTTCGGGCTGCGGCGTCGGGGTGACGATGATGGTTGCCGGGGACAGGGGAGTGACGATGCTGGTTACGACGATAGGGGGCAGTGGGTTGTCGGCAACAGGCTGGCCATCGGGGCGCAGCCATTGATAGAGGCCAAAGAGGACGGCCAGCAGCAGCAAAACAGCCGTGGCGATGACCCATCCCGGCGGCCGTTTGCGGGTAACGGCCGTTGTCGGCAGATCGGGTGACGGCTGGGGAATGTTGGGGTAGGTGGGAACGGCCGTTGGCGTGCGCAAGCCTTCATCAACGGCCGCATTTTGTAAGGCGACGACCAGTTGGGCGGCGGTCTGGAAGCGGTATTTCGGTTCTTTTTGCAGGCAGATGTCCACCGTACGGTAAGTGGCCGGAGCCAGATCAGGCCTGATTTCGATGAGGGGTGGGGGCAGTTCGTGGACGTGTTGGTGCAGCAGCGCTACCGGGCTGTCGGCGGCAAATGGGGCCTGCCCGGCCAGCAGTTGGTACAGGATGATGCCCAGCGAGTAGATGTCGGAACGGCCGTCGACCGATTTGCCCATGGCCTGCTCCGGCGACATGTACTGGGGCGTGCCGACCACGCTGCCCGTTTGCGTCAGCCGGGTCA
Organism: Ardenticatenaceae bacterium; assembly: GCA_020634245.1. Taxonomy (GTDB): domain Bacteria; phylum Chloroflexota; class Anaerolineae; order Promineifilales; family Promineifilaceae; genus JACKCC01. The sequence continues at coordinate 296,127 of JACKCC010000010.1, forward strand.
GTTCGGTGCGCACGGCGGCGATGCCCAGGTCGGTCAGGACCGGCGTGCCGTTGGGGTGGAGCAGGATATTGCTGGGTTTCAGGTCGCGGTGGATGATGCCGGATTCGTGGGCCGTGTTCAGCGCGTCGGCAATCTGACTGACGATTTTTAAGGAGTCGGCGGTAGCCAACCGCCGGCCCTGCTGGGCCAGTTTTCCCAGCCAATCTTGTAAGGAGCCGCCGCGCACATACTGCATGGCCAGATACGGCCGTCCCCCCGGCGTAAACCCTGCGCCGTACACCTGAATAATATTGGGATGATTTAATTGGGCGGTGGTTTGGGCCTCGCGGCGGAAGCGAGTGGCAAAGGATTGATCGCGGGCCAGCGTGGCCAGCATCACTTTCAGAACGACTTCGCGGTTTAGATTCACGTCCTGGGCGATGAAAACCTCAGCCATCCCGCCCCGCGCCAGCAGCGATTTGATGCGGTATTGGTCAATTTGTCGGCCTATTAAGTTTTCCGATTCCATCCTATGCCCCCGATCAAAGGTTTGCCGCTGGCTCGGCCAGACCCTAAGGGTTTCCTATAAACCCTTAGGGTCATTAATTATAGCCGGTATAGTAAAAAGCCGAGAAGTAAGACAACGGCCGTGGCAATGGTAACGATGACCCACAAGGGCACACCGGACTTTTCATTTGTTTGTTTGGACGGCGGGACTTTGCCACGGCGTGCTTTTTTGACGTTACTGTCGACGACAACGGCCGTTACATTATCCCTCGTTTGCGCTTCAATCGCTGCTTTGACCATCGCGTCGGCCGCCGCCTGGGGCGAATTGTCCTTCATCAGCATAAACAACTGCTCAATACTCAAAACACCATGTAAGCCGTCGGAGCAAAGCAGATACGTGTCGCCGGCGCGCAGTTCGTAAACGGCCGATTGGTGGACCGTAATATCCAATTTGTTGCCCAGCACCTGGGTAACGATGTTGCGGAGTTCATGATTGGCTGCCTCTTCATAGGTGATGATGCCGGCATCGACCTGTTTTTGCACCCAGGTATCGTCACGGGTCAGCCGGCGCAGGTGATTTTCCATTTTTAAGTAGGCGCGGGCATCGCCGACGTGGGCGACGTGTAGTTTGCCTTCGTGCTGCACAGCCGCAACCAAGGTGCAGCCCATCCGTGTGACGTTCATGGCTTGAGCGCGCTCAAAGATGGCCTGGTTGGCCTGGAGGATCGAATCATTGAGGGCCTGGGGAATGGTCAAACCGCTGCGGCGCATTTGGTAAAAGGCCGTGCTGATGACTTGTGCAGCCTGCTGGGCGGCTACCGCGCCATGCTCTTGCCCACCCACGCCATCGGCGACCAGGTACAGCGCCCCGTATTCCAAAGGCGTCTGGTCATCGCTGATCCAGAAAGCGTCTTCGTTGGCTGTCCGAACGGGACCTTGATCGCTGCGCGCGCCGGCTTTTGGTAGGTGTTTGCTCATAAAATGATCTGCTGTTACCTGATCGACTGACAAAATTTATTTAACCGCAGAGATGCGGAGGACGCAGAGAAAAAATTAGGTTTGTAGTGCCCGCTTCAGCGGGGAAGACGGCTAAAGCCACCACGACGAACCGTACTAGGCGGTCATGAAATGCAGGACTGTACGGCCGATTTTTATCTGGTCGCCATGTTTTAGTTCGTAGTCATCCCGCTTTTCCCAGCGATTGGCAGTGGAATCGAAGATGAAGATGCCGTTGGTGCTGTTTTGATCGTAGGCAAAGAAACGGCCGTTTTCACTGCGAATCCGCAAATGAACGGTAGACATAGCCGTATCATCAATCACAATATCATTGCTTGTATCCCGGCCAATCAGCGTATCAGCCAGGAGCCGGAACTGTTCGCCGCGCCGCTCGCCGCTGCCGATTACCAGCCAGGCCGCCGATTCCGGCGAAAAGTGTAGGACTTCTGTTTTCTGGATGATTGGTTTTTCGGGCGGCGGTGTTGGTTTGGTTGGCGTCGGTTTATCATCGGCTGCCCAGACGATTTCTTTTTGCGGCGTGGCCGGCGGTTTTTGTGCTGGCGGCTGCTCTTTCGATGTTGCAGTTGGCAAAGGAACGGCGTCATAATCGGTTCGTTCGTCGCCGCGCATGGTGTAGTCGGAGCCACCTTTGCCCATGTATTCGTCGTCAATAATGGTTTCACTGCCCATACCCATGCCCATGTCCCGCGGCTTGAGCAGATCATCGTCTAAAATGGTTTCGTTGGCGTAGCTGCTGCCCTGGAATGCACCTTCATCCATGATAGTATAGTTGGAATCAGCGGCAGGTGGTGTCGCGGGTTGGTAAGGAGATGGTGTGGCTATGGGTGGAGACGGCCGTTGCCCTTGAACCGGCGGCTGCATGTAGAGTGACGGCCGTGGCCGCCGTCCGGCCCGCACTAAATCAAAAACAGCGCCGCTGCCAATCGCCACCAGCGTGGCCACCGTCCCCCAAAGTGCCGGTTGAATGACGATGTCGAACGTGCCGTTTCCCTGACTGCGTAACTGCATCCATTCCAACCCCAGAATAAGCAGACCCAGAAATGCGGCGATGATTTGCCCCCATCCGGCGTTCGTCTCAAAACTGCTTTTCCAGATAGTAATGCCCAGCAAAACCAGCGTCACCAGACCAATCAACGGAATGGCAAACAAAATGGGGTCCCCATCAATTTGTCCGCCGGTAAATACATCTTCACTTCCTTGGGGGGCTGTGCCGGTGGCCAGATTGTACCCGCTGAATTCCCCGACAGGGATGTTGTCGCAAGAGACAGTGACCCAGGGAAGGAAAAAGAGGACGATAATGAGGACGGCGGCCGGCCCGGATAAGACTTTCCCGTTCATTGTTTGTTTACGCTCCAGCTACAAAATAACGAAATCCAACATCTAAAATGTACCACAAAGTAAGATTCGATGGCTACTGCTAACAAAACCTGAGTTCGAAGATAAGGGTCTTTCGGACCTGACGGGTCTCATCATTCTGAGTGAAGCGAAGAATCCCAACGCCTATGGGATGCTTCACTTCGTTCAGCATGACAAATACAATACCCCATAAGATTCCTAAAAACCGAAATGAGACGCAGATTTATTATGCATCGTCCTATAGTTGAAAAATCAAGGCCAGATGGGTACGAATGAAACTAACAGCACACAAATGCCAATTAAAGGTAGAAAAAGAACAAAAAAAGCGGCCTGAAATCGGTTTTGGCGGTACAAAACAAAACCGGCCGCCAGTCCGCCGATGGCCAGCAGCGGATAAGCGCACGTGGCCAGATACGTGAAAAACGCGTCAGCCGGACTGTAACTTAGCAGCAGCATACCGCCCAAAATGATCCAAGGTATGAAAAACAGCCCATATAACACAGCGGCAATAATCAATGCTGGCTGGCCGATACGCCGGTAGGGGGAGTTGGGTTTTGGCGGGACAAATTTGTCAGGTCCGGTAGTCAAGTTGAATTGCTCCCTTAATTGTCGTTAACCGGTTGGTTCTGCAAAAAGCCGGTCAGGTAATGGATAAATAATTGGGGCCAGAAGGATTCTAGCGCAATCTGGGGATCGTTCAGATTGTCCATGCGGATGAGCCAGCTGGCCTGCTGGCTTTGCATGACGGCCATGTTGCGTTTGGCGACGATTTGGCCGTTTTCTCGCTGCATGACGACGATCATGCCCTGGTAGGTAGGCATCTGGATGGCGGCGACCAGGGAGACGGCTAGTGAGGATTCGATGCCTTCTTTTTGCAGTTCGGCCACGGCCGTTTCCGTTTGCCCTTCGCTGGCCAGATTTTTGATCCGGGTAAAGGCTTGCCGGTCGAGCAGGATTTGCGGGGCGGCCTGGTTAACGGCCGTATCACTAAGCTGAATGACGGATTGGATGCGGGAAACGGCCGTTGCCAGACTGGAGACAAAACCTAATTGGTACAGCCCGTCGGACGTGCGCCGCTGCTCCACAATAACCTGCCCGGCCAGATAATGGGTAATCAATTGATACGTGCCGCGCCGTTCTTGTCGTAGGGTGATAACGGCCGTTTCCGGATCAGCCATAATCGCAATCAAATAACAGATCGATGGATCAAAATTAATCTTGCCAGATTCGGGAACCGGCTTCAGCCAACCATGAAATATCAGCCGATCCCGTCCCAGCTTGAGCAGCGCTTCATTTTCCACCTCATCGGCTGGAAACAGTTCCGCATGATTTACTCCCACTACCGAGCGTGCCCGGATGGTCTGGAGCAAATAAGATAATTCAGCCGGTTCCAAAAAAAGCGTACTCATCTAATATGTTGGCTGTGGCCAGTTTCTAACCGTGCCACCTGAACGCCCACCTCATCTAAAAGACAAACTCCAAAAAATCTTCCACCTGCTTGGCTGCTTCTGCACCGAAATTCTGGACTGCATCGATGCTGCTGCCCACTGTGTCGATAACCCGTTCAGTGTTGTCAATCACAAAATCGCCGACGCCGTGCGTAATATCGGTCACAATACCTGGATTGAGCTTCTCATTCCAGTAGCGCACGCCGGATTGCTGGCCTGTCAGCGGATTGCCCGGATCGCGGTGATTTTCCTGGCCCAAATAATTATAACCGGGGCCAAGATCGTGATAGTTGTACAGATAACCGGCGGCGTCATGGACGATGCCGTGATAGCCCAGCGCATCATCATCGCCGGGGTTAACGGCCAAATTGCCTGGCCCAACCATGCCGCCGGTGGGGTTGAGCATCGCACCAAACACCGGATCAATACCAAACGCGTCGCCGACGACCTGTCCGTAGCGCAGTTGGGCGGTTGAAGCCATAAAATCGCCGTGGAAGAAATCATTCACATCTTCCGGCGGATCAATCCCCTTTTGCCGGGCGATGGCCCTGGCTTGCTCCCTGATTTGCAGGAATTTTTGGTAATCGGCTCTGAGCTTGTCGGCCGGGACACCGCGAGCCGCGGCGATTTCGTTGATCACTCGATCTAAATCGGCGTCGGTTGGATTTTTGGCCAGCTCTTTCATGGTGTTGTTGAGGCGCTGGCTGTCTTCGCCGCGAATTTTGCTGCCCACCAGGGAATCCATGTACTTGTCGGTGAACAATGAATGCGGGTTACGGGTAACAAGCGGGTTGTTGGGGTCAACCGGCGTGCCACTTACGACGCCTGGCCCGCTAACGATTCCCGGTGCCGTAACAGGACTGCTGCCTTCGGCGGCCTGGCCGCCAAACGGAGCGGCCGCTTCCTCTTCGGCCTGCTGGATGATTTGTTTGATTTCCCGTGTGACGGACTGTGCTTCTTCCAGGGCGTTGATCAGGCGCTGGAGGGCAGGGTAGATGTCGCCATCCATTTCGGCGAAGAAGGCGCTGGCTCCCTGGCCTTCCCAACCGCCTTGCTCCAGGGCATGAACGGCTTGCTGGACACGGCCGTACATCTCCTCAGACAGTTCAGCCTGCCGGCCAAACTTTTGGGTTAGCGCATCCAGAGCGTCATAATTCGCCTGAACAACATCCGCACTCATCAGGGGGAATTTTCCTTAAGGGTTTGTTCGGTTTTAACTTTCCGGTTTTAAGCGGCACGTTTCGGGAATTGCAATTCCCGAAACACCAAAGTTATTTGCGAGTGTACCCCTACAACAGTTCGTTCAAAATCGTCTCGACTTCATTCTTGTTTGTGGTTTTGACCAGCAGCGCGGCTTCATCGTCCCGGGCCGGGGCAATAAACCAGGTGTGATCGCTGTTCTGCACCAGGGTGAAATCGCTTTTCTGCACCGAATCCGCCCCATCCTGTTTCAACGTTTGGAAAATGGAAACGCGGGGTGAATCGGCCAGGGTGGCGGCAAAGGCAACGGCCGTTTCCGCTGGTACATCATTTTGGGTAAGTGCTTCGACGGCAGCCTGAGTTTGCCCATCACCGGCCAGTTCGCGGGCGCGCACAAAATCAGCATTGTTGACGGTCATCGTCAAATCGGCTGACTGGGAGCCGTCTTCGTAGCCGCAAAAATCGAAAACCTGCTCTAGCAAATGGTCACGAGACGGCAGCAAGGAAAATTGATGCAGTACGTCGGCGGGACGGGTGTGGCTGGCCATATCCTCGCCCCGCAGATGACCAAAATAGCGGCTGGGGTCGGCTCCGGCTTCCGGCCAGTGGTAGATGAAGATGGCATCGTTGGAATAGGCGCAAACGCCAACGGCCGTTAACAACGCATGATGCAGCGCCATCTCCCCATCTTCATTCAACTGGCCCAGGCCGCGTGCCCGCAGCGCCCGCCCGGCCCAAACCATCGACATCGCCCGCTGTTGGGGAGTTAAATCGCCCAGCGGATCCGCATCCAGGCCAGGAAGCGAACTTGCCTGCAACAAGTCCAGAACAAAAATCAACTCTTCTCGTGAAAGAAGTACACCGATTGGCTCAAGCCCATTATCATCACTCATGTTGTCCATCCTGTTGTAGTTATCATTCAGAGGGCACAGAGTCTGATTTATTGTAACTGCTAAACCTCTCTGTTGTCATACCCGCGAAGGCGGGTATTCATCAATGGATTCCTGCCTTCGCAGGAATGACAGGTCTAGTTGTTACGACCTGTTTTATCTCTGTGTTCTCCGTATCCTCTGCGGTTTTTCTTCCTAATCATCATCCATCTTGCCTTTGATGGCTTTACCCAACAAGGCTAAAAACGGACTGGCTGCAGCAATGCCAAACGGCACGCCAAAATTCCCTTGTCCACTGGCTGGTGCGGCTGCTGGCGCAGCACCGCCACCGCTGGAACTGGACGCCGCCGGTGCGGCCGGAGCCGAACTGCCGCCGCCGCCGAACATGCCACCCAACGATTGGTAGCTCAACCGAGCCGGAGATGCGCCGGATTCGCCGCTGCCAGTAGCCGCGCCCACCGACCGGAAATCGCGGGGCGTGGCCCCCCGGAAAGGATCGCTGATGTCGGTTTGGGGCGAAGAGCCGCCGCCGCTGCCCCCGCCCGTGGAAGGAGCGCCGCCACCGGCCGAGCCACCGCCTGATCCCAGCCCGGATTCAGCGCCACCGCTGCCTGCCCCGCCACTGCCTGCGCCAAGACCGCTCCCGCCTGAATCGGAGCCAAATGAATCGCGCACGCCATCCAGCCAGTCATGGGGGATGCCGTAATCACTGCCGCTGCCACTGCCGCCAAAAGCGTCGGTGACCCCGGAGAGCCAGTCGTGGGGGATGCCGTAATCGTTGTAATTGCTGCCCATGTAGCCGTTAAGCGAATCGGTGACGCCAGAGAGCCAGTCGCGGGGAATGCCATAATCGTTTCCACTGCCGAATGCACCAGCCGCGCCGCCAAGGAATCCGCTGCCTAAGCCGCTGCCAAAAGCGCCGCCGAACTGGCCGCCCAAAAGCCCACCGCTGCCAAAAAGCGACGATCCCAGTGCGCCCGGCGAGAATGATCCCGGCCCGCCAAAACTGCCGCCGCCGAGAATACTTTCCAGTTGGTTGCCCAATCCGGACGGATTGAAGCCACCGCCGCCCCAGGCGCCGCCGCCGCCGCTGCCCAGACCGCCGAAGGCGCGTCCTAACGCGGCGCCCATAGCTGCACCCAGCCCGCCTATGCCCGCTCCAGCGCCGCCGAAACGGCCGCCAGCACCAAAGCCGGCATCGCCTCTGAAGCCGGAGGAGGCTTCTTCGTCGGCTTTTTGCATTAAGTCATGAATCTGTTTGCTGACGGTTTGTGCCTGGGCCAGGGCTTCGACCAGGCGCTGGACGGCGGGCAAAATGTCGCTGTTCATCTCGTTGAAGAAGGCATCGGAACCACGCCCGACCCAGCCTCCGCCTTCCAGAGGATCCATTGTGCCCTGAACGGTTTGCAGCATAGAGGCGGTGTTTTCTGACTGTTGGCCGAACTTGTCGGCAATTTTTTGCAGGGCTTCGTAATCTACGCGAATGATGTCAGTCATTTTGTTTCTCCAAAAATTTGGTTACTGGTTGTTAGTTGCTGGTAAAACCAGCAACCAGACGCCAGCCACCAGCTACCAACTACTGGCGGATGATGAATTTCAGGGCAATGCTGCTGCGTTCCAATACAATGATGTCACCGTTTTGTAACGGCCGTTTCTCTTCCGTCACTGGTGTCATGTTGCCTTCTTCATCTTTGATAAAGGTCGGGTTGCGGGACATACTGTGGATGAAATACTGTCCATCCTGTTCCGAGATTTGCACATGGCGGCGGGAAACGCGCAGGCCCGTCTTGTAACGTTCCAAATCGACCGCAACCATATCGTTAAGTGCCTGATTTTTGTCTGGCCGGCCGATGATAGCGGGCTGCCAGTGTAATTTGTACACCTTGCCGGTTACTTGTTCCCGCAAATAAATGGGATGTGTTGGCCGCTGCGTGCCGTGAGGCAGGGGAGTCTCTTCCTCTATCAAGACCAGCCGGTCGCCTTTGGCAAGCTGCTGATCCAGTTTTTCTTCTGTGTCCAGGGGCGATTTGTCAGCCGCTTTCAAAAGGCGGTAATTGGCCGGAGAATCGCTGAGATATTCCAATTCGCGGAACTCTTGCAGAATGGCCTCAATAAATTCCGGCGGCGTCAGATTTGGCAGGGGAAGCGCGCGCTGCTCTGTTTTTTCAAATACATCGACGCGTAATTCAAGTCGTTTTTGGCTGCCACTCATGGGGTATTCTCCTTGTTATTCGTTGTCTGTTTTTTCTGTGCCGGTTGGCAGTTCAGGCAGCATACCGATCACGTTGTCCAGTATCGCTTTGGGCGTGTTGCCAAAGAAGGACGGATCAAAGCCGGTGGCATCTTTCAATGCGCCTTTGGCGAATTCCATTAACACCATGGTGTCGTCCCATTTGGCAATTTCATCCTGGTCGCCGTTGGCCTGCTGAACCATGAGCCGTCGAATCATGTCGATATAGGGTTTGGTTTCGGATTCAACGGCCGTTTCCCCTTCACCTACTGCCGCATCAGGTAATGGTTCTGCCCAGGCCGCTTTTTGATCAGGATATTTATCTTGAATTTTTGCTACCCATTTATCCAGTGCCAGGGCATTTCTTTCCTCATCATCTTCCAGGTCACTGCCCGTTTTTACTCCCATGCCTTCGTAAGGGGTTGCTACCTGGAGCATGGTGGGGATGCCTGATTTCACGATAAAGCCGCGTCCTGGTGGCAGCTCTTTGCCGCGCAGCCCGGCGGGGCGGCTGGTGGCGCGCAGCGTGTCTACTGCCTGGGCTGAACGCAGCCCGATACCGTAGTTGGACTGCTGGATGCGGCGGCGCAGTTCGCTGCTGGTGTCCAGATTTCCGGCGGCGATGATGTGTAAACCGTCACGGCCGTACCGTCGGGCCAGGCCGGCTATGTCACGAGCCGCATCGCGCAGCCGTTCGATCTCTTCGGCAAAATCGTCGAAATTGTCGATGATGACGAACAGTTCGCGGCTGCCATCTCCGGCAGCCAGAACACGGCACTCGGCTTTGAGATTGTTCACGGCCGTTTCAATTTGTTCAGCTTCGGTAACGGCCGTTACCACATGGGGAATGTCAGTTAACCGCTTCTCACCGCCAAAATCGACAAGCCGCTGCTGCAAATCAATCAACACAATCTTGAGTTGATCCGGCGAATACCGGTATGACAGGGACAATACCCAGTTGTAGAGAGTGGTCGATTTGCCCGAAAGCGGCGGCCCGACAACGGCAAAGTGCGGCCCCATCCGCTTCAAATCGAACAAGGCGGGATGTAAATTGATGTTTTGCCCCACGACTGCTTGAATCCGCTTGGGCCGGATTGGCCCGGCAGCTTCCAAAATATCAATAAGCGGGACGAGTTCGGGCAGGGTGGCGATGGAATCCGGCTTGTTGCGCCATTTTTTGCCGGCTGCCGCCGGATGTTCCTTCATGTAGCGGGCCATCAGACGGATTTCATCAGCCTCAGTTAACGTATCCAGATTGGTTTCGGCATCGAAAATACCTACGGGAAGGGCGGCGTGGAAGAGTAACGGCCGTTTCCCCACCCGGATGTAACCGCGCCCGGCAATATCATCAATCTCAATTGCGCCACGCCCCACAATGTCCATGTAACGATCCTTGTTACCTTGTTTGAAGGTAATACGTTCGCCCATCAGGTTGTACAACTTGCTGGGCATGTTACTGGGGACATTGCCTGTAATCACAAAAGTAATGCCGGCACTGAGGGAACGGCGTACCAGTGGAATAACCGATGCATCCACCAATGCTTCATAGTTTTCACGCAGTTCGGCAAAATTGTCGATAACTACCAACACAGCCGGCAGCGCTTCTTTGGGATTTTTCTCGTTATATTCGTACAAGTTGCTGGCGTCGGCGTTGCTGAAGATTTGCTGCCGCTCTTCAGTCATCCGATTCAACTTGTCAAGCAGCCGTTGTAAGCGTTCCTCGTACGTTTCATCATCGGCGTAGATCACACCGCCTACGTGCGGCAGTTCTTCCATGCTGCGGAAGTTGCGGCCGCCCAGGTCGAGGATGTAGGCGTGGAATTCATTGGGCGAATGGGTAGCGGCCAGGCTGGTGATAAGGGTGCGAATGAAGGAGGTTTTGCCCCAGCCGGAATCGCCGAATATGCCCAAATGGGTGCGGTTTAGCTCAAAGCGCAGCGGTCCCTGCCACGCTTCAACCGGGTTGTCCAGCAGACCGACGATGGGCCGCATGGCATTGCTGCGCCAGTCCACCCCTGGCCAGAGATGTTCTGTATCGCCGTTGAGCCAGTCGGTAACGGCCGTTGACAACACAAAATGCTCATTCTTCTGGGCGTCATACAGCGGCGATTGCAGACTAAAATTCCCTGGCAAAAATCCCGGCCATGGCTTGGGGGCCATCTGCCCGTCCACCAGTTCCGAAGTCATCTTAACCACGGCATCAAACAATTTGGGCACATCCTCATCAGCTCCGGCAGCAACAATGCGTTCATGATCCGGCCATTCAACCGGCGCATCCCGCTCATCTGGCTGCCTCTCACCCGTCCAGGAAACCTGAATCAGTTCTAGATTTTCATTGCCGATTTGCAGGTAGCCGCGTCCCGGCAGCCCGTTGGGCAGCAAAGCCGCGTCCGGACGGCGCAGCATCTCGCGGCTGGTATCCATTTCCTCCACTCGCAGGCACAAACGCAGTTTGATATTGGCCCGCATCTGGTCAGTGACCCCTTTGGGCCGCTGCGAAGCCAGGATCAGGTTCACACCCTGCGCCCGGCCTACGCGGGTGATGCTTTCCAACTCCGCCCGATATTCCGGATTGTCGTCAATCATTTCCGAATATTCATCAATGATGACAAACAAGTGCGGGTATGGCTCGCGGGTCTTATGTAAATTCCTGCGCCGGTAGTCAACAATGTCTTTCGTGCCCGTTTCGGCGTTCATTGCCTGACGGCGGCGCATTTCGGCATTGATAGCAGCAAACATCCGGTTAACGGCCGCTTTGTTCAAATTAGTCACAATATCCACACAGTGCGGCAGCTTTTCAAACGGCTTAAACGCCCCGCCGCCCTTGTAATCTACCAGGACAAAGTTCAGGATAGACGGATCATAATTCAGCGCCAGACCGACGATCATCGTCATCAGTAGTTCCGATTTACCGGAACCGGTGCCACCGGCAATCAGGCCATGAACGCCGTCTTTCTTGGCTTCAAAGGCCAGTTCCCGCTTGCGGTTGCCCGACGAGATGCCCAGGACAACGCGCAGCCAGTCGGCTTCGGTATCCAGCGCATTTTTAATCCAGACCTGGCGCGTAGCTTCCTTGAACTCATCCAGGAAAGTCTTTTCCGTGCTGATGTTGAGCAGTTCGGCCTGTACCTGGCGATAAGACGAGGTCTTGGGCAGGGCATCGATGCGCAGTGGTTCCTGGCCTGACCAGGCGTTTTTGCCCACATCGTGCATGATCTGGCCCAACCGGCGAATCTCTTGTGCTTCCGATTTGAGCTGACCCTGTTCATCAAATTCGCCGACAGAAATAGCTACCTGGAATTCCAGCGGCTGCCGTCCAATTTTGACGTAGCCTCGTCCCGGAATCTCGTCAATCTCGGACACATTGCCGCCAACAATTGCCCGGTAATCACCATCTCCGGCCAGACGCAGGGTCAGCCGCTCCGTGAACAGGCTGTACAATTTGTTTGACAAAACATTTAAGCGGGTGGCCGAGATGACAAAATGAAGGCCATAGGGTTTGGCCTGCCGCACCAGTAAAACCAGCGCTTCCAGGATACTGTCTTCTTCCTCCTTGCCCGAACCGCCGCCGAACGTTTCGATAAATTCAGCGAAGTTGTCGATGATGACCAGCATGGCCGGTTTGATGCGGTCGGGGTGATCACGGTTGTATTCGTAGAGGGTGGAGACCCCGGTTTCACTGAATGATCGTTTGCGCTCATCTACGATGTCGTTTAATTCGCGCAAAAGTTGTTGCACCCGTTCTTCGTAGCCGCGCTCATCGGGCATGATGATAGTGCCCACGTGCGGTAAGGCGCGTAACACTTCCAGATTGCGGCCGCCCAGGTCTAGAATGTGGGCCTGGAACTCGTCGGGGGAGTGGGTGGCGGCCAGACTGGTGACCAGGGTGCGCATGAAGGTGGTTTTGCCCCAGCCTGATGCGCCAAACAGGACGACGTGCCCTTTGGTAACGTCTACAATCAGCGGTAAGTTGCTGGCGTTATATGGGTCGTCTACCAGGCCAACAATGGCCCGCATGGCGGTTTTGTTCCAGTTCATGCCGTGCCAGGCGACTTTCCCGTCGAACCAATCTTTAATGAATGGGTTGAGGGAGGACGGCCGTTTCTTCTGTCCCAACGTAATCAGAGCTGCCGGTTCATCAGGCAGGTATTCTTCAACCAACGAGTCAGACAGGGTGAGTTTGGTAGAGAGGAATGGCGGCCAGGGCGTGCGCGGCATGTCACCTTGCAAAATTCCTCGTGCCAGATCAACTACGACGTCGTAAAACTTCGGCTTGCGACCGCCTTCCTGCACCTCGGCAAATGGGTAGGTTTCACCCGTGTAAGCGATTTGCATCAGCTCAATATTTTCATTACCAATTTGCAAATAGCCGCGACCGGGCATACCGCTGGGCAGGAAAGCGGCATCGGAACGGCGCAGCATTTCACGGCTGGTATCGATACCTTCCACGCGCAGACAAATGCGGAACTTGATATTGGCCCGCATTTGGTCGGAGACACCGGTCGGCCGCTGCGAGGCCAAGAGCAGGTTGACGCCCTGCGCCCGACCAACGCGGGTGATGCTGTCCAACTCATCCTTGAACTCCGGGTTGTCGGTGATCATTTCAGCGTATTCGTCGATAATGATGAACAGGTGGGGGTAGGGCGCTTTGGTCAGGTGCAGCCCTTTGGCCCGGTATTCGACGATGTCTTTGGTGCCGGTATCGGCGTTGAGTTTCTGCCGCCGCTGCATTTCGGCGTTGATGGCCGTGAACATGCGTTTAACGGCCGATTTGTTCAAGTTGGTGATGATGTCCACGCAGTGGGGCAGGTTTTCGAACGGTTTGAATGCACCGCCGCCCTTGTAGTCAACCAAAACGAAGTTCAAAATGGATGGGTCGTAGTTCAAGACTAATCCCACGATCAAGGTCATCAAAATCTCGGACTTACCGGAGCCAGTACCACCGGCGATCATGCCATGCACACCGTCTTTCTTGGCCTCAAAATGTAGTTCGCGCAGCCGGTTGCCGGATATGACGCCAATCGTGACTTTAAGCCAGTCGGCCAGGTCAGCATCGAGACTGTTTTGCCAGTTTTGTTTGGCAACGGCCGTTAACCGGCCCATAAACGTCTCATCCACCGGAATCTCCAACTGCCGGGCCAGAATCTGCTTAAACAAAACCGCCTTCGGCAGCGCATCCACCCGAATCGGTTCCTTGTAATCGTGACCAGAACCAGCCATAAAATCGCGCATATTTTGGCCATACTGGGCTAATTCCTTCGATTCGTTGACGACCTCTTCCAGTCCTTCCCGTTCCAAATCAATCGGCAGTGCAATTTGGGCGCTGAGCGGCAGCGGGCCAATCTTCACATAACAGCGGCCGGCTACATCGCCAATGTCATTGACACTGCCGCCGATAATCGCCCGGTATTCCGTCCGGTCGGCCAGCTTTAACGTAATCCGCTCTGTGAACAGGCTGAACAACTGGTTGGAAAGTACATTCAATTGATTGACAGTGATGACAAAATGAATGCCATACGGCTTGGCCTGCCGGGCCAGCAGCACAAACTTATCCAAAACACTTTCCACATCATCCGCGCCGTTGTCGAACGTCTCTTTAAACTCAACAAAATTGTCAATGGCGACCAGCACAGCCGGCAGCACATCATTCGGGTGAGTTTCGTTATATTTGTAAATATCCGGCACCCCGGCATTATTAAGCGTGATTTTGCGCGCTTCAACAATATCGTCCAATTCGCGCAGTAACTGTTCGACCCGCTCTTCATACCCTTCTTCATCAGGAATGATGACCGAGCCTACATGTGGCAAGTTCTCCAGCACACCCAGGTTACGGCCGCCCAAGTCCAGCACGTAAACCCACAACTGGTCCGGCGAGTGTGTCGCCGTTAAACTAACAACCAGCGAGCGAATAAACGTGGTCTTGCCCCAGCCCGATGCGCCAAAAACAGCCACATGGCCGCGCGGCAAATCTACCACCAGCGGCAGCTGCTGGGCAGCATACGGATTGTCCACCAGCCCCACTACAGGCCGCATGGCGTAATTTTCCCAATCGTGCCTTTCCAACCAGCCATTTTCGCCATTCAGCCATTTGTTCACCGACGGGTTGAGGGTCAACGCCTCGTCCCGTTCCCGCCCCAACATAATCTTGTCCACTTCGGCCAGATATTCATCAGACGTAACTGCATTGGCTTTCGGATCCTTAGAGGTTAACAAGTCGGACAGGGACAAGTTAAATGGCAAGAAGTCAGGCCAGGGAGCACGCTGTTTTTCGACGCCATTGTCGCGGGCCAACCGATCCAAAGAGGTCACAATTGCTTTATACAATTCCGGCGGCTCTTGATCTTCTGCCGGATCATAATGCTCACCTCTATCAGGCCATATCACTCTGGCTCGTGGTGATTGGTCCGGGTCGATATATTTTTCGCCAGTGTAGGCCGATTGGATCAATTCGATTTCTTCGTTGCCCACTTGCAAATAGCCACGGCCGGGAATACCGCTGGGCAGGAAAGCGGCATCGGAACGGCGCAGCATTTCACGGCTTTCGCCCGGCGTCTCCACGCGCAGGGAAATGCGGAATTTGATGTTGGAGCGCATCTGGTCGGTGACGCCGCTGGGTCGCTGCGCCGCCAAAATGAGCGACACGCCCTGCGCCCGGCCGACGCGGGTGATGCTCTCCAGTTCAGATTTGTATTCTGGCCGGTCGGCGATCATTTCAGCGAATTCGTCGATGATGATAAACAGGTATGGGTAGGGGCTGTAAGTCAGGTGCAGTCCTTTTTGCCGGTAATCGACGATGTTTTTGGTTTCCGTTTCGGAGTTTAACGCCTGGCGGCGCTGCATTTCCGATTTGATGGCCGTAAACATGCGGGTGACGCCTTCACCTTCCAGGTTGGTGATAATGTCGACGCAGTGAGGTAGTTCGTCAAATCCTTTGAATGCGCCGCCGCCTTTGTAATCGACCAGAACGAAGTTGAGGACGGTGGGATCGTAGGTGACGGCCATTCCGGTAATCATGGAAATGAGTAGTTCCGATTTACCGGAGCCGGTGCTGCCGGCGATCATACCATGAACACCGTCCCGTTTAGCGGAGAAGACCAGGGTGCGCGGTTTGTTACCGGACATGAGGCCAATTTTGGCTCGCAGCCAGTTGGCGTATTTAGGCAAAGTGCTGTCCTGCCAGTTTTGCCAGGTGGTTTCTTCCAGTTCACGCAACGTGTTGTAGCCCATCAAGGGCAGGAAAGGAACGTAATTGGTGAGGTTGGCCCCGAAACTTTGGCGCACTTCCAGTTGAGCCAGTTTTTGTGCCAGGGCGATCATATGCTCTGGCTGGCTGATGTAGTCGGCGCCGCCGACGTAGCGGAAGGTGTTGACGCCGGTTTCGGCGTAGCGGAAGTGAAGCTGCTGGTACTGCTGGAGTTTGCTGTTGGTGGCCGGAGTTGTCTTTTCGATTTCGATGACGGATTCACAGCCGCTGGGGATTTTGCTGCGTTCGGGAACCAGAAAGACGATGGCTGCACCTAATTTTGCGCCTTCTTCAAGGAGAATGGAAACGGCCGCATCCGATTCCAAATCGTCCAACGGAGAGCTTTTATCATAAATGGCGTCCATCAAATCAACGACAACCAGCAGGAATGGCAGCGTGGGATCACTGCCCGTTTCCTGATTATCCTTGTCTTGCAGCTTGATTTTGCGCGTCGCCAGAACCTTGCGAATCCCTTCCAGGAATTGAGCCACAACGCCTTCATCATCGTCGTCAAACGCCTTTTCCCGTGTTTCTTCCTTGATTTCTTCGACGAAACAGCGGTATTGGGTCTGCTCATCGTTTTTACTATGCGGCAGATAGTCGGTCCAGGCCCATTCCTGTTTTTGTGTGCCCAAAATGTATAATCGGGCATCCATTGGGGCGTGGAAGACGACGAAGTGGCCCAGCATGGATCGGGCAAATTCATAGACTGAATCACGGTCACCGGCGATACCGAGGGCGTGGGTGGCGGGAGTACGGCCGTCTTCATCATCATCTTCGTCCTCTTCAGACTCTCCCTTTTCTTTCGGTGGAGTACGCAAGTTAATAATAACCGGGATGTCCGAAACAAACTGGGAGTCCTCCTCCAGTTTCATCGCTTCCCGTACCTGGGGGTCTTCGAAATTCTCCACATCCCCTAAAACATAAGTCACCGTCGAAGGCAGAGTCCCCATTCCCAGGCGAACCACGCCAAAATCCTCATCCTCAACCCGGCGTTCCCACAAACGGGATTCGGAGCGCAGCGTCCGATCGGCTTTTTCCACCTCCAGCCGGGCATTTTGCACGATGCGAAACGTTGTCAGGCGGTCCGGGTAATTGTAACGATAAAAACGCCGCTGCTGATCATGGTAATTATTCATTTCCTTGTTCAGCTCGACGAGACGATCGGCATAGGCTTTCTCAACCTCGGCCCGCTTTTGGCTTTCTTTGCGGTAGGTGTACAAAGAAAAAGCTGTGGAGGCGACGACCGATAGCGCCATGGGGATAAGCAGGAAAGGGCTACGTCCGCCGCCGCCCATCGTAGCAATGAAAACGTAGCCGATGATGGTGATTAACGGCAGCGAGACCTGAATCAGTTGGGTAAAGCCCTGTTCTTCTTTTTCCGGCGGGCTGGGGATTTCAATTTCGTCAAAAGGCAGCTCAGGCTGTATACGTGGTGGTCGGTCAATGTAGACAGGTTCATTCATAAGCTAATCCCTTCTGTTTCGATAACGTAATTTGCAGCTTAAGATATTTTATTATGATAGCCAGTGTGCCTTGTTGTTAAACTTAAGCAGAATGATAGATAAAATGATGTTTTTGCTTGACAGGTTTCTGAGAAAAAAGTAGTGTAGGTGCAGCACATTGTTCCATTAAAAAATTACCATGTCAAATACTTCCATTTTTAACCGTTATTTTTGGACGGAGAGCCACGGAGGTACATACTGTGAAACAAGTTTGTTTGCTTTGCGATCGCACATCACCTGATAACAATTTGTACTGCCAGGAGACATACTGCCCGGCTGAGATGTCACCCAACATTCTGGATTATGGCGAATGGATGGGTGATATTGAAATTGTCAAGCCGGTCATCATTTTGCGTTCGGCGGTGCTTTATGAAGCGACCCATCAAAAGAAAAAGGTTTTCCTCAAAGTGGCTCATCCGGGAACAGAAAATAAAGAGCGGCTTAAGCGGGAAGCGGAATTCCTGAAAACGATTAAACTGAATAAAGCCCAGCATGAGTTTTTGCCGGTCTTGCTGCCGCCTTACGCCAATACGACGATCCAGGTTGATGCTTACGGTAAGGCCATGCTGCGCGGTCATCTGCTCTATTTTTACCTGTTTGAGTTTGTCGAAGGCGAACCTTTACGCGATGTTTTGACGAAGAATCCGCAGCTGTGGATTAATCATATTGGTTGGATGATGATTAGTATGGCTACGGCCGTAAACTTTCTACACAGCAAAGGCCTCTACCATTTCGGGGTCAGTCCCGATACTGTCCTCGTCCGCTTCGATGAAGAACCCAACGTACCCCGCATCCTGCTCTTCGATTTAGGTGTCGCCAGCGACCCGCAAAACTTCAACTACAACTGGTATCCTTTCTTTGTGCCCCCGGCCTATACGGCCCCGGAACTCGTTAATGGACAATCTCGCCCATCTCCAGCCACTGACGTCTATGGACTGGGCCTGACCATGTACGAGTTGCTGGTTGGTGAACCAGCCTACACCTACAAACTACAAAGCGATTCAGAAGTATATCGGGCCGTCCAACGCAACCGGCGCATCCACATGAACCGGGTCGAAGACGTGAAAAGTGTGGCCGACATTGCTTTGCAAGCCGTCGAGCAGCAAATAGAACGCCGCCAGCAAGATGCAAATATTTTGGCGCAACAACTATTAGCCTATTTTGGTCAGGTGCCCGGCCCGAAGAAAAGCCGTTGGCCCAGCTTGAACACCCTGATCATCATCATTGGCGCGCTGTTAGCCATCGCTTTTCTAATTACCCTGGCCGTCTCGCTCAACGAGTTTGCCTCTTAGCGAGTATTCAAAAATCAGTTAACGATTGGCCTTCCCCTTAATCCCCTCCCAGTGAGAGGGGAACCTGGCTCCCTCTCCTTTTGGGAGAGGGCTGGGGAGAGGGCGTTTCGCCAGCCCTTCGCGTAGAAAAGGCGGATTTGAATTAGTTCAAATCCGCCTTTTTCTCTTGAAAACGTGCGCAGTTTAGTGGAACCTGGTCGAGCCGAGTTCGTCTCCCCGCTCATAGGCGTCCACCGACGCATCCAAATCTTTATTCAATTCTTCGCATTTTTCGGCTATATCTTCAATTTGCGGCCGGATTGAATCGATATATTGGGCCACGGCATAGCCACCTACCAGGCCAACAAAAGCGGTTGCCTTTAAGACATTAGAGAGAGTCTGCATTGCTTTGTTGACGGCTTGTAAAACATCACCGATTGTACCGAAGCTCTTGGCCATGCCACGCACAGCATCGGTATCCATATATACGCCTTGTGAAGAGTTCATGTATACCTCCAATTAGCCTGTAGTTTTTAGGGCGTCTAAAAAATACCGCCAAACAAATCGCCCAGTGAATTAATGATACCGCTGACCTGTTCGTCGGCACGGTCCATTACGTCCATGGCATTTTGAATATTCTTGCTGAATTTGTTGATGCCATCACCAATTTTGCCTACACCGGGCATCATTAAACTGGATACTTCTTCAACGAAGGCATCGGCGCCTTTGCCGACCCAAACCCCGTTGGTGACCTGCTGTACCATCATCTGCATGGGCTTGTAAGCCTGCTCCTGGACGATATTGAATTGCTGCATTAACTGCGAGAGTACATTTTGCACGACCTGGCGTGCGAACCGAAGAAGGACACTCAAGATTGACATAATTTATGCTCCTGTATCTTAGTACATCCGTTCAGATGTCGTATCGGCACTGCGCATGTCTTCCATTGCTTTCTGGATGTCTTCGGCCAGTTCCTGGAATTTATCGGTAAGCCGGGAAATGGCGGGGCACAGTTTATCACGAATCGCTTCGGTGAAAGCAACGCCGCCCCGTCCAAGTAAAGCGCCATCTTCCAATTCGTTGGCGATGTTTTGCATGACCTGGTTGGTGTCCTGGAGCTGCTCAACGCCCTGTTTGAATGTTTGGCTCATGTCTTCCATCAGCCCATAATCCATCTTAATAACGTCGGACATAGTTATCTCCTTATTTTCGTTCTATAATGGCGGCGAGTGATTAATAGGCCCGGAAGGGAGAACTCGCATCCTCTTCAGCTTGCTTGACGGTCTGAATGATTTGTTTGGTGACCCGGCTTGCTTCTTCCAGTGCCTGGTGGAGGCGTTCATTGGCAGGCAAGACTTCGCTGTTCATTTCCTGAAAGAACGCGTCGGAGCCACGACCAACCCAGCCGCCACCTTCCAACGGATCCATGCTGCTTTTTACTTGCTGCAGCATTTGTTGCATGGCTTGAGCCTGGCTGGCGAATTTACCGGCCACTTGTTCAAGTCGATCATAATCTGCTCTGATTTCGTCGGACATTGTATGAAATTCTCCTTATGCTATTTCCAATCACCGCGATGAGGGGCAACTGGTTATTGTTTGTCCCTCTAAAACTTGAGGGATACGGCTAATGAAACAGGTGTTAATTTGTGTCACGGAAGGACCAATGGCCTTAAGTGTACAAAGGTTAATTTGGGAGATTGAAAGTATCACACTCCAGTATTCAGAAACTTCACGAATTTGTTGGTTGAGAATGAAGCCTATTTTTATTTAGAGAGGAAATTGTCCAGGCTTCAAAGACAATGATAACTTACTGTAAATTTGTTGTTGAAAATACCTGCTGCCTCTGGACATTGTACAAATAACAGTGTAAAAAAGAGCAAGGCGTATGTCAAGTGTTTGACTAAACGTTGATTTTGTAGTCTCTTTTACAAATAATGACAAGATAGGAGGGCTTCTATGACGAAGGCTAAATTATTGTTTTCTCTCTCTATCGCGGTCTTATTGTGTTGTTTACGGCCGTTCACACTCCAAGCTCAGACCCCCCAATTGGTGGTGGTTAATTCGGTGGTAACCCAGGAAGGGGCGGACTCGCTGGGGCTGAGTGTGTTTTTTACTGTGACGGATGGCAACGGCCGTCCTATTCCCAACCCCAATATCGAATCCGCTACCATACAACTGCTTGGCCCCAATAACGAACCTGTTTCGGCCATCGTCGATGACCCGCAAACACCCGTTTACATTGCCCTCCTTATAGACGGCAGCGGCAGCATGCAAAATGTCATCGGTGACGTACGGGCAGCTGCCCAATCGGCCATTAACTCGGCGCCGCCGACCGCCTATTTTGCCGTTATCCAATTCAATCAAGAGTTCACTGTTCTACAAGACTTCACCAACGATCTTAATCGTGTCAAAAACGCGATTAACCAGGTGGAAGCCGTACCCAACCGGGGTACTTGTCTGTATGATTCAGTCTACAACGCCATCAATTTGCTGGATGATCAGATACAAAGCCAGGAAGAAAGGCGGGCGATCATCCTTTTTACCGATGGCAAAGATCAGCTGCGAGCAGACAGCCCGGAGCCGTGCAGCCAGCAAACCTATAACGACGTTATTAATGCTGCTCGTCCAGGCGATATTACCCGACCCATCACCCCTATTCACACCATTGGCTTGTTTGATGCCAGCGGCAGCAACCTGAATGAAGCGGAATTGCGCGGCATGGCTGTGGATACCATCGCTTTTTCCGCCATTGGTAATGCTACCAATCTCAACAGCCTCTTCCAGCAAATTTTGGATGGGTTGAACAGCCAATTAGTGGCCCGTGCCAACGTATTTGCTTCCCAGGGCGAAAACCAGGGTGTGTTAGCCGTGAAAGTGCGGGACGTCGCTTCACCTTTGACGACAACGTTTAATTTCTTTTCAAACACCGCGTATGATGCGCCGCCGCCGCCGGTTAACACCCAAATCAGCAGTTTGCAGTACGATGAGGCCAGCAATGTCTATCTGCTTTCGCTGAGCGTGGCTAATGCCGAGGAGATTTATCAGCTCATCGTGAATGTTTGGGACGTGCGGCGCGGTACGCAGGTGACGAACGACCAGATTTTTGAGAACCTGGGTTCCACGCTGCTGGTTGAGATTGATGCGTCTAATTTTGAGCCGGAACGGGAATACAGTATCCATGTTCAGGCGATTGATGAAGATGGATTTCTAATTGCCGATGAGGAAGGCGAGACACTGCTGGCTGAACGCGAGATCGTTTATGATCGTGAACTGCCGCAGCCAGTCGAATTCACCATTCAGTCGGTAAATGCTGACTATGAAAATGGCCTGCTTTTTATTGATGTAGATGTACCGGATAACGGCCGTGTCCAAACCTACGAAGGCTTCATTGTCGATGAGACAACAGGCGGCAAAATCTATGATTTTGGCCCTCGGCCATTTGCCAGCGGGCGGATTCAGGAAAGCCTGCCAGATGTCATTCAGTCGTCTGAAGTGCTCAACACCTATCGCGTAACCGTTTACCTGACAACCCAAGAAAACTTGCGGTCAGAGGCCTCATATGATGATTTCAAGCCGGTTCCGCCCGAACCGCCGGGCACGATGGCCCGGATTATGGCCGCTTTGGGCAATAACCCGGCCATCGCCGGAAGCATTGTGGTCATCATCCTGGCCATCACGGGCTTCTTCGTATTCCAGAATCAACGATCCAAGAGAAATGCACCCCCGCCACCGCGCCCCCCGGTTGACAAGACCATGATCTTTAACCAGGCGTCCGATTACAGTGCTGGTCAAAGCGCGAAGCCGGCTAAAAACGTTGATGATTGGTTTGAAGATGAGCCGTTCCTGGCGCCTGCGCCTGAACGGGCGGTGTTATCGCCCCGCCTGCTGTTAAAAGTATCCCGTTCGCCAGGTATGTCGGCCGGGCTGGAAAAGACAATCACACAATTTCCGGCGGCAATTGGCCGAGAGGACTGCGAAGTCAATATTGTGGAAGATCGACGCATTTCCCGCCGCCATGTCGAGATCTCTGTGCAGAACGGGGAGATTATGATTGCCGATTTGGGCAGCCGCAACGGCACGTATCTTAACGATGTCCAATTGACCCCATACGCACCTGTTCCGGTAAAAGGGTTTATGACGATTCGCCTGGGCTCGCAAACGTATATTGAACTGGAACCGTTGCTTATTTAGGATGAAAAAAGTACCAGGCATAGGGCGAACAGTCCTGGCTAATCCTAGGTCATGCGCCTTGTGCCTGGCACTATCAGGACGGTTGAATGGCAGAAATAATCAGTGGTTATCACTATGACATCGGCGGCCGTGAAGTTTACGAAGATCGCGTCAATATCCAATCCATTGTGACGCCTGGACGCCTGAATTTACTGGTCGCTGTGGTGGCCGACGGAGTCGGGGGTGAAAACAAGGGAGAGCGCGCTTCGCAAACGGCGATTGACACGCTTTTCCAGTATTTGCGCAGCAGTACGGAAACCGATGTGCCAACTCTGCTCATCAATGCGGTACAGGCGGCAAATCAGCGTGTTCATCCAATTACGCGGGAGACGGGTGGAGCCAGTTCGACGATGGCGGTAGCGGCCGTTCACGAAGGCCATAAATTATATATTGCCAATGTGGGTGACAGCCGTATTTACCTCTGTCGCGATCAGGCACTGACGCAATTGTCGTTAGACCACACCTATGCCAATGTCATGCCCTGGCAGGGACAAATCAGCCCGGATGAGGCACGCCTGAGTCCGCGGGCAGAGGCGTTGATGCGGGCGATTGGACCGCGGCCGGAAGTACCGGTGGATATTGGTTTTTATGTTAACATGACTGATCCCCAGGTAGCCCACGGGCGCGGGTTAAGCGGTTTGCCACTGCGCGAAGGCGACTCGATTCTGGTTTGCTCTGACGGTTTGACGAAGGTTTCATCGCGTACTGGAACTCCGTTCACCACCCCGGAAGAGATTGTGCGGGTGTTGAACACGCAGGAAGGAGAAAAGGCGGCGCGCAGTCTGATTTCGTTTGCTTTGGGACGGAATGCGGATGACAACGTGTCGGCGGCGGTGATTCAAATGCCAGACCTGGCGCGGCACAAACGGGCACAACGGCCGTATTTCATAATTGGCGGTGCGACCGTCACAATTTTGTTGGTAGCCGCAGTCATCGTCTATTTTTTGCTGCAAAATCAGGGCCGGCAGCAGGCATTTTTGTCGGCGACGGCCACGGCGGAAGCGATCAGCGCCAATGTGGTGGGGACCAGCGCTGCCGTCAGTGCTGATGAGGCCAGCGCCCTGGCTGCGGCCGTTACCGGAACTGCGGAAGCGGCGGCGACACAAACGGCCGTTGTCGCTGCCTATACGCCCACCTCCACACCTACCCAGACACCCACTGCCACGCCGCGCCCGACGCTCATCCCCAATCAAATCGGCGTCTTTTTTGGCGCAGGCGAACCGGTACCCTTTCCCCTGGCCGATTCCATTACGACTGAGTCGGAATTTGTCCAGTTGAGCCTGAATAACGATGTGAGCACAATTGAGGAAGATGCAGTTATCTTCGCCCAACCTGACACCCAAATCATGTTTGAAAACGTCACCAGCGATTCGGCGGCGGAGGCAGGCATTAGCTTGATTTTGTACGAAGGCGGCGATATTTTTGTGGAGACTGGCGATTACAAAAATGGGGCTGATATTTCGCCCATCGAGGATACGCGCGTCAGTTTTTTGGTGTCCGGTTCCTGTATGTCGGTGCAGTACGATCCGGATGGGGGGACGATTGCCGTAGCTTGTTATGATGGCGACTGCCGTTACCGGGCCGAAGAACGGGACGAGTTAACGCCGCTGACCAGAGGCAATCTGCTGCGTTATGACGTGCTGGAGCGCCAGCCTGTCGAGACGCGGCGTATTGCGGCATCGGATGCGGCGTATTATCAAAACATTTTGCTGCGCAGCAGCGCTGGCCGTTCCGTTTACAACCAGTGCATCTTGCCGTTGTTCCCACCCACGCCTACGCCAACGGCCACGGTAACGAAGACGCGGGTTCCCACGGCTACGCCTGCCTCGTCATCGGGCGGTGACTCGTCGCCGAGTAAACCGACGAGTACACCGGTGCCCAAACCCACCAGTACGAAAACGGCGTCGGGTAGCGCTTCTTTGGCAGTCCTGCCCGGATTAGGAGCCGTTGGATTGACGACGTTCTGGCTGGGATTGGGTGCGGTTTTGGGCCTGGTTTTGGTGGCTGATCATCCGTTGGGACGAAAACGGCCGTAATCCTTATCCTGTATTATGTCAAAAAAACTATCCGCAGATTACCCAGATGACACAGATTGAGCTAAGTGCCAGGCACGGGGTAAACGGTCTTGGTTTATTCGAAATCTTGCGCCCCGTGCCTGACACTTATACGGATGGATAATGTCCGCTACACGACGCCGCTGGCTGGAACGAGGGGGATGGCTGGTGGCGTTTTTGCTGCCCCTGTTTTTTAATCCATTGGCCCTGGCTGATCCCTTTGAGCCAGCCAAGGTCTGGCTGTTACGGCTCATCGTGTTGGGCATGGCCGGTGTGGCCTTGTGGCCGGGGGATGGGAGATTGCATTGGAGGCGGGAGAATCCGCTGGCTGGGTCGGTGGCGGTATATGGGGTGATGGTGGGGTTGGCAACGGCCGTTTCCATTAATGTTCATGCCAGCTTGTGGGGGCTGCATGGGACTGTAACCATTCTGGCATTACTCGCCTTTTTTCTGCTGCTTGCCGCCGCGTTACGTGACCGGCAGCAGGTGGAAGACCTCATCAATGTAATGCTGGTTGGCAGTGCGCCGGTGGCATTGTATGGCCTCATTCAATATTTGGGACTTGATCCCCTCGTCTGGCAGAGCGATTCCGTTTCGCCAGTTCAGTCCACAATGGGCCGCTCACTTTACCTGGGCGGTTACCTGGCAATGATCATCCCGTTCACGCTGGCTCGTTTGGTCCGGTACATGAGTGAAAAACAGCGGCCGCGCCAGATTGCTTTTACGATTTTGCTGCTGTTGCAACTGATCTGTTTGTGGGTTACGCTGGCCCGCGGAGCCTGGCTGGGATTTTGCAGCGTGATGCTTTTGTTTGCAGTGCTGTTGACGGGCCGCAGACTGCGGTGGATTATCGTGTCGAGCGTGATTGGTGCGGCCGGTTTGTATTTTGCCAGTCAAATTGGATTGTCGGCCTTTTCCGACCAGCTTAATATCGATCTTGGCCAGGTGCGAGCCATTTCTGACGCGGCGCGCCTGTCAACCTGGGCCGATGCGCTGGCGTTGGTTCCCGGCCGGTGGCTGCTGGGTTATGGACTGGAGACGTATGCAACGGCCGTGCAGCAGCAGTTTGGCGTCATTATCGGACCATACACGGGGCATCTGCCCGATCCGCATAATTTGTTGTTGTACCAGATAACGGCCGTTGGCATTTCAGGTTTGCTGGCTTTTTTATGGGTAAACGGCCGTTTTTACAGGCTGTTGTTGGCCCGATTTCGCTTGACGCAAGATGTTAGCACCCGGCTGCTGCTGGCTGCCATTTTAAGTTCAGTGACGGCTTACCTCATTCAAGCGCAGTTTAATCCCGATGTGATTACCCTTTCAGCATTTTTTTGGTTAAACTTGGCCGTAGGTATCAGCCTCTTAAGACAAGAAGTAACCACAATCAACAACAATTCAGCGTAAGAAAAATTCAGAAGGCCAACAAAACGGCGAATCACAACAATTTAGCGGGGATTGGGAGATTGGGGGATTTTGTAAATCCCATCATTTTCCAATCCCCGCATTTTTTCGGAGCGCGAACAACTTGTTCGCAGCTTTGCGGTCTGGTAGACCGCGTACCCATAGTTGAAGGAGATGATATGACACAACCAACCTGGATCGGCAAAACATTGGGCGGGCGCTATTTAATCGAGAGCGAGTTGGGACACGGCGGCATGTCGGCTGTTTATAAGGCTACCGATTCCAACCTGCGGCGGGTGGTGGCTATCAAATTGATCCATTCCCATCTCTCATCCAACCCGGAATTTGTGCGCCGTTTTGAAGCTGAGGCAACGGCCGTTGCCCAACTGCGTCACCCCCACATCATCCAGGTTCACGACTACAATAATGACGGCGGCACGTATTACATCGTTCTTGAATTCGTCCCCGGCGAAACCTTGCAGCAGCGGCTAAAACGATTGAACGATGCCGGCCGGCAGATGGGTTTGGACGAAGTGCTCAACATTGCCACCAGCATCGGCGATGCGCTGACTTACGCCCACCAGCGCGGTCTGGTACACCGGGACATCAAGCCGGCCAATGTTATGATCAACGTCAATGATGAAGCCATCCTGACCGATTTTGGCATTGTCAAAATTGTCGGCGGAACCCAGCACACCGCCACCGGCGCAGTCATGGGCACGGCGCGCTACATGTCACCAGAGCAAATCAAGGGGTTGAAAGTCGATGCCGCCGCCGATATTTACTCCTTTGGCGTCATGTTGTACGAGATGGTCAGTGGGCGCGTACCGTTTAACGCCGAATCGGTCATGACGGTGATGATGATGCACGTTAAGGACCCGGTTCCCGATGTGCGCACTTATCGACCGGATGTGCCGCCGATGCTTATTGCCATTATCAATCGGGCACTGGCCAAAGAACCGGCTCAGCGTTATCAATCAATGGCTGAACTGGTGGCCGATTTGCGCCGGGTCCAATCTGGAGCTGGGTCACAGCCGCAGGCTGCCGTGGGCGTAACCGGGGCGATGACGATGCTGGATGCCGACTTGACGGAGATGCTGGAAGAGGACATGATTCAAACACCGCCCCCTCCGCCTCCGCCTCTGCGCCAGCCATCCCAATCCATGCCGCAGCCTACGTCCCAACCAACACCTCAGCGGACGCCCTCTACGCCGCAAGTGCAGATGGCCGCAGCACAGCCGAAGGGTAACCGTAATTTGTTCATTGGCCTGGGTGTGGTTGGCGTGTTGGCGATTGCCGCGGTTCTGTTCTTTGTGTTTCGGCCTTCAGGCGGAGATGGTGGAGATGTGGTGGAAACGCCAATTGCTGAGGTGACGGATGCGCCGGAGGAAACGGCCGTTCCCGCAAACATCCCCCCTGATGACACACCAACCAGCCCGCCGCCCACTGCCACGCTGGAACCAACGGCCACTGACGTTCCTCCCACAGCAACCTTAGCGCCAACGGCAACGGCCGTGCCGCCCACCGCCACCCTGGAACCGACGGCGACCAGTGTGCCGCCGACTGCGACAAATCCACCGCTGCCAACGGCTACGGCCGTTACCCAACTTTCCGTCCGCATCAACAGCATCAGCCTGGATGGCAGTACCTACGTCGTTAATTACGAAACCTTTGGCTACACCGAAACCCTGCCCGGTACCCACATCCACTTCTTCTTCAACACCGTGCCGCCAGAACAGGCGGGTTTACCAGGCTCCGGCCCCTGGATTTTGTACGGCGGCCCGCGTCCTTTCAACGGCTATACCACTGATAAACGTGGCAGTGCTACCCAAATGTGCGCCCTCGTTGCCAACCCCGACCACACCGTCATCGCCAACAGCGGCAACTGTGTCAACCTACCGTAGACAGGATCATTTCCCCAGAAACTTGGAGTTTCCGGGGAAATCTCTAGTAATCACTCTACGACGATTTTGCCATTCTTGTAGAACAGTTCGCCATCAACCGTGATTTCGCTTTCGTCCATGTTGCAGAGCATATCCCAGTGCAGGCCCGACTCGTTTTTACTGCCCGCTTCCGGGAAGCCCGCGCCGACGGCCAGGTGAATCGTACCGCCGATTTTCTCGTCGAAGAGCATGTTTTTGGTGAACTTCTGGATGCCGTAGTTGGTGCCGATGCCCAGTTCGCCCAAGATGCGTGAACCATCATCGGTGTTGAGCAGCGAAGTCAGCAGTTCTTGGCCTTTACTGGCCTTTTCCTTGACCACTTTGCCATCTTCAAACCACAGTTCGATGTCCGTCACTTCACGGCCGCTAAAAATGGCCGGGTAGCCAAAGCGAATCCAGCCGTTGACCGATTCTTCCACCGGCGAGGTATAAATTTCGCCATCAGGGAAGTTTTCCTTACCCGCCGCTTGCCGGAAACTACGTTCCTTGATTGACATTTGCAAATCGACGTTGCTGCCTTTGATGACGACGTTGTCTTTACCAGCCAGCCAGTCGATGAGTTTCTGCTGCCGGGCGGCTTCTGCCTGCCATTTGGCTACGGGATCGGTTTCGTTAAGCTGTCCCGCACCATAGACGAACTCCTCATACTCACGCAAGCTCATGTCGGCTTCTTGAGCGGAAGCCTGGGTGGGAAAGACGGTGTAGCACCAGCGTAAATCACGGGTGGCTATGCGTTCCATGAAGATTTTACGCAAATCAGCTCCGGCTTGCCCGGCTAACCGCTGCCGTTCCGGATCAACGCCGGATAGTTCACGGGTGTTGTAAAAAGCGCCGATATTCAGCATCGCATCAAATTTTTCAAAAATCAGGCGCTGAACGGGCGAGACATGGGCAAGTTGTTCGTCACTGGCGTATTTATAGAAGATTTCGGCTGCCCCAGGTATCTGGTTGCGTGCAGTAATGTGCGCACCGGCTTTGACGGCTTCTTCGTAGACGGCCAGGTTTAATTCTTGGGCCAGTGGGCTGGTTTGTAAAATTAACTGGTCGCCGGGTTTGAGTTCCAGCGAATAGTGAATGAGAACTTGAGCTAATTTGGTTACGCGTGGGTCTGACATGGAAATTCCTTTTGAAAATTTGGTGATTTTATGGGGCCGGTACTCATGCGTCATAGTGGTGTTCTCCGGTGACGCATGACGCATGAAATCCCATTAAAGCCCGGCAGCTTTGAAGGCGGCCTGGACGATGGTTTGGGCTTCGGCCTGGATTTTTTTGAGATGTTCCTGGCCTTTGAAGCTTTCGGCGTAGATTTTATAGATTTCTTCGGTGCCGGACGGCCGGGCGGCGAACCAGCCGTTTTCGGTGACGACTTTGAGGCCGCCGATAGCTGCGCCGTTGCCGGGGGCGTGGGTGAGTTTGGCGGTGATGGGTTCGCCGGCCATTTCGGTGGCGGTGACCATCTCCGGCGACAGGTTGGCCAGGATGGCTTTTTGTTCGCGGTTGGCGGGGGCGTCGCTGCGTTCGTAGACGGGACGGCCGTATCGCTCCTCCAACTCGCCATAAATTTTTGCCGGGTCTTTACCGGTAACGGCCGTTATCTCCGCTGCCAACAAATCCATGATGATGCCATCTTTGTCCGTTGTCCAAACCGTGCCGTCGTGACGCAGGAAAGATGCTCCGGCGCTCTCCTCGCCGCCAAAGCCGTAGGAGCCGTCGATCAAGCCATCGACGAACCATTTGAAGCCGACGGGCACTTCGGAGAGCTTTAGCTTCTGCCCGGCAGCTACCCGGTCGATCATCGAACTGGAGACGAGGGTTTTGCCAACGGCCGTTCCCGGTTGCCAGTCCGCCCGGTGTTGGAAGAGGTAAGAAATCGCCGTCGCCAGATAATGATTGGGATTCATCAGGCCGGAGGCGGTGACAATGCCGTGGCGGTCGTAATCCGGGTCGTTGCCAAAAGCGATGTCAAAGCGGTCTTTCAGTCCGATCAGGCTGGCCATCGCGTAAGGCGAGGAGCAGTCCATCCGAATTTTGCCGTCTTTGTCCACCGTCATGAACGAAAATGTGGGATCGACGGCTGGATTGACCACTTCTAAATCCAGGCCGTACATCTCGGCAATGGGTTCCCAGTAAGCAATGCCCGCGCCGCCCATGGGATCGACGCCGATTTTCAACCCGGCGTTGCTGATGGCGGCCATATCGACGACGTTTTTCAGGTCGGCCACGTAGGGCAGGACGTAATCGTACTCGCGGGTCGTTTCCAGCTCTAAGGCGCGGGCCAGCGGCAGGCGTTTGACCGCTTTCAGGCCGTCGCGCAGGATTTCGTTGGCCCGATCCTGAATGCGTTTGGTTGTGCCGGTGTCGGCCGGGCCGCCGCTGGGCGGATTGTATTTGAAGCCGCCATCATCGGGCGGATTATGGGAAGGGGTGATAACGACGCCGTCGGCCAGTTCGGTGGCGCGATCTTTGTTATAGCAGAGGATGGCGTGGGAGATAACCGGTGTGGGCGTGTAGCCGAGCCCTTCCTGGATGACAATTTCGGTTCCGTTGCCGGCGAATACCTCAACGGCCGTTGCCAATGCCGGTTCCGACAGCGCGTGAGTGTCCATGCCAATGTACAGCGGACCGGTAATGCCTTCGGCCTGGCGCAGTTCGACGATAGCCTGGCAGATGGCCAGGATGTGGTTCTCGTTGAAATTACTCTTGAATGAGGTGCCCCGATGACCAGACGTGCCGAAGGCCACCTGTTGGGCCAGGTTGGCCGGGTCAGGTTTGTGGGTGTAGTAAGCCGAAATCAAGCGGGGAATATTGGGCAGCAGGCTGCGAGGTGCCGGTTTCCCGGCTAGAGGATGTACAGGCATGGATTCTCCTTCCAAAATGGGAGCGCGGACGAGCCGTTCGCCCTTGCGGTCTGGCAGACCGCGCTCCGTTAGTTTTGCGGTAATATGTACTGTTTTCCTGCCTGGAACACGTAACCGTCGGCTTCCAGGTCGGGGTTGTAAATTAAAACGTCATCTTTGAACTGATCCCAGGTGATGCCGCTGACCTGGTTTTCAACGTATTGCTGCCAGGCCTGCCAGCGGTTGCCGGAGAAGCCGGTGACGGTGCGGGTCCAGTTGACGCCATTGGTGGTGATCGGGGCGGGGGCAGTGGTGGCAACGGGGACGGGAGTGGGAACGGCCGTGTTCAAATCAAAAGCCGTTCCATTGCTGGCCAGAATCATATCCCCGGATGTCAATGTTGTTGGCCCATCCAGTAAATCAGCCGGCAGTTCTGTGGTTGGTACCGGCAGGATGATGAGTGAATAACCAATCCGTTTGCTGGGCACGGCTACGTTAAAGCGATAGCCCGGCGGCACTTCATTCAGCCAGGTGTAAATGTACTTGACGCCCACAACACCCTGGGCATCCTGAAATGCCAGTTCTAGAGCAGGAGTAATCAGATCCGCGGCCGTCAAATCGTACAAATTGTCGATTTTGACGAAAAAGAGGCCGTCATGTTTGCCCTCGCCACTTTCCGGGAATTCACCCAACTGCGAAGTGCTGCGCCCCACTTCTTCACCATCTTTGTAGACGATAACCAGGTAATCATTTAACCAGCGACCACCATCAATGCTGGTGACCTTCCCTGCAAATGCCAGTTGGGGAGCATTCACCAGTGCATCATCAATTTCACTGCTAACCTTTGTGGCGGCATCGATTAACGCTTCCTCCTGAGTTGGCGTACAGGCTGCTGTCATCACAATGCCCAGCAAGGCTAAGATTATCTTCATTCGTTTAATTATTGACCGATTGTTCATCTCGTTTTGCCCTCATCTTTCCCATAATTGTTCAGTCCCAGAGGTGACAGTCACTTAAAGGCGGCTTGAAGTTTGTCAATATCTCTGGGAAAAGGTGACTGTCACCTGAACGCTTGCTCTTTCCCAAAAAATGTTGTTGGCAGCTTGGAATTTCTAACCTGCTGCAAAATTATCACAAACCAGACTGCTTTGCCAATCAAAATCCGGCAGTGCCAGGCACGGGGCGGTAGAGCCATAGTTGACCAAAGCTGTCTGCCCCGTGCCTGGCACTACATTGGGTCAAAACTTTTGTGCAGTTTGCCTGATGTGTTGTCATTATAATAGACTTTATAATCGTGGACGTTTGGCAGGGATACTTGCGAGGTTTGTCAAATCTCGGAGGTAATTACTAACCCTGTCATTCTTGTGGAGGCAGGAATCCATGATGGATACCCAACTTCGCGGGTATGACACAGGGTTCAATGCCGGGAGTATTGGATTATGTTCAAATCATTAGCTTATCAGGATTTCGACCGGGCTTACCGGCGTGCTTTTTGGCGCAAGATTCGGGCCTGGCTGACGGGCACGAGTAATGAACTTTTGCCTTACGATGAAGTGCGGCAGCAGCTCCCTTTTTCCGGGCAGCGTGACCTGGGCATGCAGACGATTCCGCTGGACAAGATTGTGGGCAGTGTCGGCCGTTACCGGGATTTTGACCGCATCTTTTTGCCCACGCAGCGGGAAACGACGCAGCGCTGGGTAAGCATCAAGGCGGCCCATTACGAAGAAAAGATTTTGCCGCCGATTGAGGCATACAAAATCGGTGATGTATATTTTGTGCGTGACGGCAATCACCGCGTTTCGGTGGCCCGCGAACGGGAGCAGGCGTTTATTGACGCGTATGTCATCGAAATTGATGCCCCCATCAAACTGACGCCTGATACGAAAATTGACGATCTGGTGCAGCAGCGAGATTATGCCCAATTTATGGCACAGACGGGGTTGATCAGATTGCGGCCGGATGCCAATCTGGAATTGACGGCGGCGGGGGAATACGGCCGTCTCCTCAACCACATCCAGACCCATCAATATTACCTGGGGCTGGAAGAACAGCGGGACATTCCCTGGGATGAGGCCGTTACCTCCTGGTACGACAACGTTTATCTGCCGCTGGTAACGTTGATTTTAGAGCACGATCTGGATCGCGCGTTCCCCAATAACACGGTCACCGATTTGTACTGGTGGGTGAGTGAGTACCAGTGGCTGCTGCGGGAAGCGTATGTGGGCGAAAAGGGAATGGCTACGGCCGTTGCCAAACTTGCCGAAATGTATACCGACAAAGCCGTGCGCCAGGTCATCCGTAAATTGCGGCAGGCTACCTGGATTGACGCCATGCTGTTGGAGCAGGAGCGCGACCATTTCCTAGAATACACCAAAATCAAGGAAATCCGCCCTGAAGCCGACGTGACCCTCAGCTTGCCGGGCAAGTATGACAAACTGCTCTATCACATCAGCGCCCACCGCTGGTATCTGGGCGAGGAACGTGGCGGTGATGTGCCCTACGAAGAAGCGGTCGCCTCTTGGTACGACAACGCTTATCTCCCCCTGGTTGAGATGATTCGGGAACAAGGAATCATGCAGTCATTCCCCGATCGCACGGAGGCCGATCTGTATCTCTGGCTGGTTGACCACCGTCAGGAATTTGTGGAATCATTCACGGATGAGGGTGAATAAATGGCAGGATGCGTGATGCGTGATAATTTCTTCACGCATCACGTTTCATGCTCTCACTTGAGGATCACCGGCAAAAACACCTTATTTGCCCAAATATCAGTTTGTTGAATGACCAGCGCGGCATTGTCTAGGTAAACGGCCGTTACGCCACCCAACCCATCATTATAAACCCCAAAATGGAGCAGGATTGTCTGTCCGGCATAGCCAGACAGATCAAAGGTGTGAGTCTGCCATTCCTGGCCGTTGCTCAACTGCCAGAAAATCGTGTCCAAAATTTCCCCGCTGACCGGGTCAAGTACCAGACCGTACTGGGCGTCACCGGCGGCTGTACTGGTTGGCTGAGCTAATCCGGCGGCTGGGAAAAGCTGTTCCTGACTGGCCGGAGTTGCCTCGCCGGAAACCGGGTAAAGCTGGAAGCTCAGCGTGGCTGTAATGGTGTTGGTGGGAAGCGTGACGGATTGCCGCGCCGACGAGTAGGCCAGCTTGTTGACATCGTTGGTGATACCGATTTGAACCGCCTGCCGACCGTCAAACACCACGTCATCGGTGTAGCCGGCCTGGTAACGTGTCACCAGCATTTCCCAGCCGCTGTTGGCTTCGAAACGGCCGTTAATCAAAATATCCAACGCCGCTGTGTCATACTGCCAGATGCCCCGGCTGGTGGATACAAAAACCGTCCCCTGCCGGTTAACTTGCAGGTCATGGAACGTGGGCTGCCCCGGCGCGGCGCCGATCATCGTCCAGCTCAGGCCGCCGTCGCGGGAGCGGTACAGCTCAGTTCCGGTCAGGCCATAAACGGTGTGGTCGATGGCAAAGTAGGGCGAGAGGGCGATGTCGGTCAGGCCGGAGTCGGGCAGCCCGATATTGCCGGGTGTCCAGGTTGCCCCGCCATCTGTGGAGAGATAGGGGCTGGCGTAGTTTTCATACGTCACTGGGTCGGACCAGGAGGCGATGACCAGGATAGTCTGGTCGCTGGTGTAGGCGGGGGAGAGCGTGACGGCCGTTACTCCATAGGACTCCGCCAACCCCAAATCGATTGACTGCCACATTGTTTCCCCGACCGGTAGCCGCCACAATCCTTTGTAACCCCCGGCAAAAACCGTGCCGTCGGCCGGATAATCAGGCGGCAGGGCTACATACAACGCTGCGCCGCGATCAGAAATTGAAAAGGGCCATTCGCCCAGCTTACTCCAGGTGTCGCCGCCATCGGTGGAGATGCGCGCCGCCTGCTCGTTGGTTCCAGCGATAATCGTCTGGTCATTGGCAAAATCAGGCGAGATGGCCAGACTGCTGACGTAATCGGTGCCATAGACATACGTCCAGGTCGCGCCGCCATCGGTCGTGCGGTAAATACTGCCACCGATGCTGAGCATACTGCTGCGGGCAGCAAAGAAGGTTTGGTCGTTGTGGTAGTTGGGTGAGATGGCGACGTCGGCAAAGGCGTAGTAGCCGTTACCATTAAAGCCTGCCGGCTGCCAGCTTTGGCCGTTGTCCTGGCTGCCATACATGCCGTAGTAAGTGGCCCCGCTCAGGAGCAGGTTCTCATCATTGGCCAGCGCCAGGGGAACGATGTCGAGCGGGGCAAAACCGGCGGTCGCCTCTCGGACGATGCCGGTGGATGGATCACTGCTTAGCAGCCGGTAGACGCCGGTGGCCGTGCCGACCAGCAGGGTCGGATCGGTTGGCCAGTTGGGGGAGACAGCGAGGGCGGCAACGGCCGTACCCGCATACTCACTCACCGCCTGCCACGAATCGCCGCCGTCCTCCGACCAGAACAGGCCGATGTTTGTCCCGGCAAACAGGGTCTGGTCGCTGGCAAACTGGGGTGAGATGGACAGCGCGTCGATGGTGTTGATTCCGGTGGCAATTGTGCGGGTGATCCAACTGCTGCCGCCGTTGTCTGAGATGTAAAAATCGCCCCAACCACCGGCAAACAGCGTACTGTCAGTCGCAAAATTGGGCGAAACAGCCAGCGAGCGCATCGCGCCGGTCAACACTTCCGTCCAGGTTAGCCCGGCATTTTCGGTTTTGAAAACGCCCATACCGGCGGTAAAGGCCGTCTGGTCGCTGGCGAAATTGGGCGAATAGGCAATAGCCGCCGAAGCGCTGGGTGCGGCATCGGTTGTCCAGGTTTGGCCGCCGTCCTGGCTTAAGTAGAGCACGTCGCTGTAATAACTGGCTCCGGTCATGATGTGGCCGCTGCTGGAGAAGTTGGGGGCGATGGCGATGGGACCCAGCCAACCAGGCGGCGCATCGGGATCGCCCAGCCAGTGCCAGGTTTCGCCGCCGTCGCTGGTTTGGTAAACGCCGCCGCCGGTGGCCGCGAAGCCAATCCCGTCGCTGGGAAAGTTAGGGGAGAGGGCATAACCGTGCACGGCCGTGCCGTTGTAGAGACTCTCGCTGCTGTCCGGCTTAATGGCCCAGGTTTGCCCGCCATCGGTCGATTTAACGAAGCCGATGCCGGCATCACCACCCTGATACGTGACCCGCCAGTTGCCGCTGAAAGCGACGCCGTCAATGGCAAAATTGGGCGATACGGCCAGCGCTTGCGCCGAACCGCCGCGCGGCCCGCTGCTGTACCAGGTTCCCGGCTCAGTGGGGCTGTCTTGCTCGATTTCGATTTGCCGCAGTCCACCTTCGACTCCGGCGAAGATGGTGAAGGAGCCGCTTGGCAGGGTCATTAAATCGAAGGGTTGGGTGTCTTCGAGGCCGGTGGCAACGGCCGTCCACATCCCTCCGCCGTCCGCCGAACGATAGACCGCGCCATCCGTGCCGCCGTACTGCACCCCGGCCAAAATCGAGCCGTCGCTGGCAAATTCCAGCGTGGCAATCGTCAAATTGTGGCCGTTTTGTGAGGTGGGAATGCCGGTGGCCAGTTCATCCCAGGTAGTTCCGCCGTCGGTGGAGCAGTAAATGGCTCCCGGACTGTTGACATCGGCCTGCGCACCGATGACGAGAGTTTGGCTGGCCCCGTAGGCCGGAGAGACAGCTAACGCCGTAATCATGGCCGGGGTAGCCAGCGGCGTCCAGGTTACGCCGCCGTCTTCTGATTTTTGTAGGCCGGAGGTGGGCGTACCGGCAAATAGGGTCTGGTCTGCGGCGAAGTTGGGTGAGGGCACAATGGATTGGGCGTTGACGCCGGAGGCCAGTGGGGTCCATGTTGTGCCCCCATCCTGTGAGCGGTAGATGCCGAGGCTGGTGGAATAATTGGAAACGGCCGTCCACACCGTCTGGTCATTGGTAAAATCAGGCGACACGGCCAGCGCCTGCGCCGCCAGATTGCCCAAAACCTCCGTCCAGTCATAACCGCCATTAGTCGAGCGGTAAACGCCGCCGTCCGCATACCCATGCTGGCCGATCATCCCGGCGGCGGCAAAAGCGGTCTCATCGTTGGCAAAATCGGGCGAAAACACCACTACCTTAACCCGATCCAGCCGCCCGCTGACTGCTTTCCAATCATGGCCACCGTTGTAGGAATATTGCAAGCTGCCATCGTACTCGCCTGGTGTGCCGGTATCGAAGCGCATGTTCTCATGGTAGCTGGTCCCGGCCAGCAGCACATCTGGGTTGCCCGGTGCGGCAGTAATGCTTCGCACTGTTAAAGCAGCCAACCCGTTGTTGCGCTGGTACCAGCCGTTGCCGGAATAGGCCGATCGGGCCACGCCAATGCTGGTAGCGGCGTAAACTGTGCCGCTCCAATCCTGGTTGGGGACCAGCGCCAGGTCAAAAACGGAGCCGCCAATCATCCCATCCTGAAAGGACATGACCGGATCGTACCAACCGGCTTCAGCCCAGGTCAGCCCGCCGTCGGCTGAGCGATAGGGGCCGGGATCGGTCGAGCTGGCGGCCAGAATGACCTGGTCGGTGGCAAAAGTGGGCGAGAAGCGCAGCGTGTGTTGGCCGCCTGCGCCCAAAATCAAAGGGGGCGTTGTCCAGGTTGTGCCGCCATCTGCCGAGCGGTGTAGTTGGCCGATGGTGTCGGTGGCGATGAGGATTTGGTCGCTGGCGAAATTGGGCGAGACGGCCAGTGTGGTGTAGCTGCCGGTCAGGCTGGTCAATGCCCAAACAGTGCCGCCGTCGGTGGATTGGTACAGCCCTTCAAACGGAACCAGGGCGAAGAGAGTGTGGTCGTTGGCAAAATCGGGTGAAAAGGTCAGAAAGTTGGCCTGATGGGTGGTGAACCAGCCGCTCAGCGGGTTGAATGTTGCGCCGCCGTCACTGGAAATGTAGCCGGGTGTGCTGCTGCTGTACAGGTAAAGGGTGTGGTCGTTGGTGAAGTTGGGTGAGATGGCCAGGCCCAACGCATCGCTGAAGGTGGCTGGAGAAGCTGTTTGCCAGGTGTTGCCCCGGTCGGTGGAGCGGTGAACGGTGTAGCCGGTGGTCCATAGGCCGCTCAAGGCGAAGAGGGTTTTGTCATTGACATAATCGGGCGAGATGGCCAGATCGACGACATGCCAAGGCGGGCTGATGGCTTGCCAGTTGTCAACGTCACTGTAAGCACGATAGATGCCTTGCCCGCGCAGCCCGGCGAAGAGGGTGTGGTCGGTGGTGTAGCCGGGGGAGATGGCCAGGGCGGCTGCGCTGCCGCCGTAGGGGCCGCCGAGTGGCTGCCATTCGGTCGTGGACTGCCATGAGGCATTAGCGATTTCGGCGGTGGTTGTGGGGAAAGTCACCGCCAGAACGAGTAAGAGTAAAACTCCCCAAATCAGTTTGTGGTTCATGGGATAACCTGAATTCCTTTCAAACTGGGGGGTGGCGGCCCACATGTTTGAACTCATTTTCGCGGCCTCAGAGCAACGCGCCACCACGAGGCTGCACGTTGTAATCTGCTTTCATCATAGCATGATTCGGGGTTGGTAACTGGGTGATTTGACGCTTTTTTCACGACGGGAAACGGCCGTTTCTTGCGAACAAATCTTCCCGGAAGTTAATTGGTGTACGGCTAAATACACGCGGTAGGTCAAGGTCATAAGACAAACTTCCGGAAGATGGGGGAAACGGCCGTTTCTTGCGAGCAAATCTTCCCGGAAGTTAATTGGTGTACGGCTAAATACACGCGGTAGGTCAAGGTCATGTAAGACAAACTTCCGGGAAGATGATTTAGGATACGGCCGTTTCTTGCCTCTTTTCCTCTCCCCTGTAAACTACCGTCATGCTCCCACGCAACCAATTTGAAGCGCTGGTAGACGAGGCTTTGGCCAGTTTGCCGGTGTATTTTCAGGAAAAGATGGAGAACGTGGCCGTCCTGGTGGCCATCTGGCCGACGCACGATGATTTACGGCGGGCCAGTGTGCCGCCGGGTCACATGCTGCTGGGTTTGTACAGCGGCATTCCGCTCACCCAGCGCACCAGCAGTTACAATCTGGTCGCGCCGGACACGATTACGTTGTTTCAGGGACCGATTGAAGCGGCAGCCGGCGGTGAGTTGGCCCAAATTCGGGAACAGGTACGCCATACGGTCGTCCACGAATTCGCCCATCATTTTGGCATCAGCGATGACCGATTGCGCGAGTTGGGGGCGTACTAAGAAATTCACCGCAAAGAGCGCAAAGAACGCGAAGATTTTTCTTCCTTTTTCTTTGCGTCTTTCGCGTCCTTTGCGGCAAAAATATTGCGGGTGACGAAATTTATGATTGACGCGATTGTTTTTGATTTTGATGGCTTGATTATCGACACGGAAATTACCGATTACTTGTCTTGGCAGCGGATGTATGCTGAGTTTGGCATGGAACTGCCGCTGGATGTGTGGTATACCCACATCGGCACGATTTCGTTTAATCCGTATTTGTATTTGGAGGAACTGCTGGGCCGTCCTATTGATCGGCAGGCGGTGCACGACCAGCGTAAGCGGTGGGATGAGGAGATGCTGGCGGAGCAGACGACTTTGCCCGGCGTGGAGGCGGTGCTGGCTGATGCCCGGCAGATGGGGTTGAAGATTGGCCTGGCTTCTAGCTCGGATCATGGCTGGATTGATGGTTTTTTGGCCAAGTTGGATTTGACCCATTGGTTTGAGGTGGTGCGGTGCAGTGATGACGTGAACGGCCGTACCAAACCCCATCCTGCCGTCTATCTCTCGGCCATCGAAGGGTTGGGCGTACCGGCGCACCGGGCGATGGCGTTGGAGGACTCGCCCAACGGACTGGCGGCGGCTAAGGCAGCGGGGTTGTACTGCACGGCCGTTCCCAACCAGATGACACGCACACTCAACTTTGACCAGGCCGACTTGCGCCTGGAATCGCTGGCCCAAATGCCGCTGGCGCAGATGATTGACGAGGTGTTGAAGAATGGAAAAGGGTAACGGACACAAACGTGGTGATTGTTTTAGCAATGCCGATCGCATCCGCGAATTCCACGAGGCATTGGGTGCAGAGATGCCGGCCTGGCCGACGCTGCCCGATGCGGCGACGCTGGTTTTGCGCCAGACGTTGATTCGGGAGGAGTATGAGGAGGTAACGGCCGTATTCCAAAACCTCATCAGCGGGCAAGGCCGCGACATTACTCCGCTGATTCACGAACTCACCGATCTGCTCTACGTCGTTTACGGCGCGATTGAGGCTTGCGGCGTCGATCCTGACCCGGTTTTTGCCGAGGTGCATCGGGCCAATATGCAAAAAATGAGCGGCCCGCGCCGCGCCGATGGCAAGTTGCTCAAGCCGCCGGGCTGGCAGCCGGCCGATGTGCGCAGCGTGATTGAGCAGCAGCGGAACGATTGAAGATTTATGATTGACGCACGACATACGAGGATTAAATTGATGATTTGGAAACGGATTGGGTGGCTGGTGTTGGTGGGAACGGCCGTTTTCTTCCTGGCGGCCTGTCAATCAGAAACTATTGAAAATGGGAGCAGCCCATCTGTTTCCACAGCGGAAAAGCTGAAATACACTGGCCCCAAACCGGAGAAGGGCACGAGCAACGTCTATGGCAAAATCACCTGGAACGGCGCACCGGCCGAAGGGCTGGACATGCTCCTCTGCCAGGATTTCAGCTCATTCAGCGGCTGTCAAGGGCAGGAGTACGCCGTTCAGACCCAGGCTGACGGCAGCTACACCTTCGCCAACGTCGTGCCGGGGACTTATGCCCTTTCTGTCCGCGTCTTCGACAGCGACGACTGGCTGTACGTCACCAGCGGCATCCTCAGCGCCGCCGATTACGAAGTTGTGGTGGGCGAGACATTGATCGTTGAGTCTCAGAGCATTTTTAAACTGGATTTGGAGCTGCTAAAACCGAACCAGGACGCCGAACTAAAAAGCGG
The DNA here is from genome assembly GCA_020634245.1 of Ardenticatenaceae bacterium. Taxonomy (GTDB): domain Bacteria; phylum Chloroflexota; class Anaerolineae; order Promineifilales; family Promineifilaceae; genus JACKCC01. The sequence goes on from JACKCC010000010.1 coordinate 337,159, forward strand.
TGAGCGGACCTTCCAATGGCAGGCTTACGAAAGCGCCGCCTATTACCAGATTTACCTCACGCCGTTCGAAGGGGATGCGATTTTCGTCAATGAAAAGGTTGATGGCACGGAAATCAAAGCCAGCCTGCCGCCCATCAACTGCGAGTATCGCTGGAGTTTGGAAGCATTTAATGCCAATGGGATCAAAATCGCCGAAACGAGTGACTATTGGGAATTTACTGTCGGCGGTGAAGAATCGTCCTGCCATCTGACCATCGAAGCGCCGGAAGATGGGGCTGCGGTGGACGCCCAAGGCATGATTTTGGCCTGGACGACCCATCCCGATGCGGCCGTCTACAAAATTCTCATGTGGGATGACAGCGTTGAAGACAGGCCGCATATTCTGGACTTTTACGAGGTGCAAGAGTCGCGGTTTGCCTTCAACGGCGACTTGACACCCGGCCATCGTTACGTCTGGTCGGTGTACGCCTACGACGCTGACGGCAATGAAATCGCCGCCTCCGAAATTCACGACTTTACGGTGACGCCCTGAATGCCAGGCACAGGGCGAACGGCTTTGGTTATCAATGATCCTGCGCCTTGCGCCTGGCATTTTGGGGTAGAATTTTCACTATGAACTATACATCGACAAATTCACCATTTCGTTCACTCCAATTTCGTTACCCATTTCGCAAATATCAGCAGATGGTCTTGGAAGTGGTGGCCAATGCCAAGGATGGCGACCACAAACACCACGTTGTTGCCCCGCCGGGGGCGGGTAAGACGATTGTGGGGCTGGAACTGGTCAGGCGATACGGCCGTCCCGCCCTCATCTTTGCCCCCACAACCACCATCCAGCGCCAGTGGCAGGAAAAGACGGGCCTGTTCACCAACGACCTGGCCTGGGTTGATCAGCACACCAGCCTGGAGGCTAACCGTCTGGCCGACATCACCATTTTGACCTACCAGGTGCTCTCCACGCCCGGCGAAAACCTGGAATTCGCCGAACGCATCGCCCGTGAGCGCTGGGCTGAGGATTTGCTGCGCAGCGGCCAGGTGGAGACGGAAGCGGCGGCTCAGGAGCGAATTACCACGCTGCAAGCGGCCAATCCATCCGCCGCCAAGCGGGAGATCAGTAAGCGCTACAAACGGGTGAAGCGGGAATTTCTAAAGCGGTCGGATTTTGACGGCCGTCAATTCCTCCATCCCAACGCCCGCGACATCATCGACCGGATTGTGGCTCTGGGTGTGGGTACGATTGTCCTCGACGAATGCCATCATCTGCTCGATTACTGGGCCTTCATCTTGCGCGAACTCATCCGCGAATTGCCCGGTGTCCAGGTCGTGGGGCTGACAGCGACGCTGCCCGACCCGGCCAACCAGGACGAGTTTGACAATTACGACTCGCTCCTGGGCGAAGTTGATTTTGAAGTGCCGACTCCGGCGGTGGTCAAGGAAGGCAATTTAGCCCCGTACCGCGATCTCGTCTACTTTTGCGAGCCGTCGCGCCGCGAGATGGATTATTTGCGCAAGATTCAGGGGTATTTTGAAACGGCCGTTACCACCATCACCACCACCCCTGCCTTCCAAACCTGGGCCGACTCCCTGCTGTATTCCGCCGAACCCTTTGCCGAGTTCTTCAACCGCGAGCCGCTTTTGTGCATTGCCGCTGTAAAATTCGCTTTGCAAAAAGAAGAGACTGGAGATTGGAGATTAGAGACTAAAAATCGCCAATCTCCCAGTCTCCAGTCTTCTCTTCCCGACGACCTACCCCTCATCGCCGAAATGCTAGAACCGTTGACCGTTGACGACTGGCTGACCCTGCTGGAAACCTTTGCCCTGCGCGTTCTCAAAGTCAGCGCCGATAAGGCCGACCAGGCGCTTTACCGCCAACTGCGCGATGCCCTGCTCGGTTTTGGCATCACCATCAGTGAAAGCGGCATCCGCCACCAGCGCTCCCCCGGCGATTTAGTCCTGGCCCTTTCCGAGGCCAAAGATGGTGCCGTGTTAAGCATTTTGCGGGCCGAACTGGCCCATCTAGGCAGCCGCCTGCGTGCCGTCATCATCACCGATTTCGAGCGGATGAGTGCCCGCAGCCGCCGCCTGGAAGATGTGCTCGACCCCGACGCCGGCAGCGCCGTGCGCGTTTTCCGCCGCCTCATCGCCGACGAAACAACCAATCGCCTCGATCCGGTGCTGGTAACCGGCAAAGTCGTTCTGGTTGACGCCGACAAACGAGAACAACTGGAGACCGGTATTAACCAGTGGCTGGGACAGAATGGCAATTCTCGTTTTAGCTGGGAATGGCGGGCGACCAGCGACGAACGGGTGCTGGAACTGGCCGGTTCCGGGCCGGATTGGGGGCCGCGCACCTATGTCACCCTGCTGACCAGCCTGTTTGAGCAGGGGGTGACGCAGTGTCTCGTTGGCACGCGGGGCATTTTCGGCGAGGGCTGGGATGCGCTGACGTTGAACACGCTCATTGACCTGACTTCGGTGACAACCAGCACCGGCGTGCAGCAAATTCGCGGCCGGACCATCCGCCTTGATCCCCAATGGCCGCGCAAAGTGGCTCATAACTGGGATGTGGTCTGCATCAGCCGCAAATTTGACAAAGGCGATGCTGACCTGCGCCGCTTTGTGGCCCGGCATGCTCATACTTGGGGAATCATTGTGCGTTCTTCCTGGGTGGACAAGATTGAGGCGGTGACGACGGCGCTTGACGGCTCGATTCCAGGGCTGTCGCTGCAAGGTCAGGTGGTGCGCGGCATCGCCCACGTGGACATGGATTTGGCCAATGATCTCGTGACGAAGCCGCTCAAACTTGTTCCGTTCCAGCAGTACACAGGGCGGATGCTCAAGGCGGTGGCGCAGCGGGAGAAGGTATACGATTTGTGGGAGATTGGTGCGCCGTATTCCAATTTTGCCTACCGGGTGACCCAGGTGGAACCGGAGGATATCAAGTTCCAGACGGTTTTTCGGGTGCGTGAATCGCTGCGGGCGATGGTGTGGCGGCTGTTGGGCAGTATTGGAGGCACGGCCGTACTCACCTGGATTTATGGCGGTCAATTCTGGGCTAATCTGGGAGAAATGCCGGGTGGGGTGTTTTTACTGGGGTTAACGGCCGTGTTCTCCCTGGGTATTGTCGCCGGAATTGGTTTTAATTTGCGCGGGATGTGGCGCGTTTTCCGCCACGCCTTCCTGGAACTACCGGCCGATGATATTTTGCTGGACATTGGCCGGGCACTCATGGCCGCCCTGCGCGATGCCGGTGTCATCAGCCGCAATCTCAACGAAAATTATGTGCGCGTGGTGGCTACGCCGGAGGGCGGCTATCAGGTTTTTCTCGATTACGCTTTGCCGGAGGATTCGGACGCTTTTTCGGTAGCTTATCAGCAGTTGTTGGGACCGCTGGCCGATGCCCGCTACCTGATTGAGCGGGACAGCGGCTCGATTCGTAATCCGCTTTATCGCAGTTTGTGGCTGGGGGTGAGAACGGCCGTTGGCATTACCGACAACCATGCGTATCACTGTGTGCCCGACGTGTTGGCCTCACGAAAGGAGCGGGCCGAGGTGCTGGCCAAACATTGGCGGCGTTATGTGGGTGGCGGCCGTCTCATCTACACCCGCCATGCTGAGGGGCGGCAGATTTTGTTAGAAGCGCGCAGCCAGCAGCACGGCCGTATTCGCCAGATGGCTTTTGAGTTGTGGAAGTAGGGGGGATCATGAAGTCATAAGTTATGCGTCATGGTTTGGTGATGTATGACGCATGACTCCATGACTTGATCTCTTCAGGTCAGGTGCAACAGAGATCGAACTTTTTCGCGCAGTTCGGCCGGGGTAAAGGGTTTGCTCATTAAGGCATCGACATGCCGTTCTTTTGCCATCTTGGGGGTGGGCATTTGCAGCCGGGCGCTTAAGACAACTACGCTTTTGGGTTCGTGACCGTTGGCTTTAATTTGCTTGAGGACGTCCCAACCATAAAAATCGGGTAGGGCCAAATCCAGTAAGAGCAAATCCGGTTTGAGGTCATCAGCCATTTCCAGAGCGCTGCTGCCGCTGGGGGCGTGATACAGCTCGATGTTGAGCGGTCGCAAGGTGTACTCAATCAAACGAAAGATGTCGAAATCATCTTCGATGCTGACGACGCGTGGTACTGCTGCCATTGGATACTGCTCCCTGGATAAAAATTAGTACACCGGTACTATTCTAGCAAGAAACACCAGGTTTGTATACAGTAATTTGCCGGGTTTATTCACTTTTGTTAGACAGGGTCACGTCAACAGCCGCCCGGATTTTGGCAGCCATCTGGCCGACGCCGGGTTCGATAAGCAGGCCGGCGTGAGTACCAGGGACGACTTCGTGCTGTAAACGGCCGTTAATGAGTTCTGACCAGCGCAAGTGCCAATCTTTGTCCTGGAGGGTGGTTGATTCGTGGCTCCGAATCAGAAGAACGTCGCCATTGAATGTGCCAGAATGGTATTTCCGGTGGGCCTCGGCATGAGCTTTGCGAACGGCCGCAACCCGGCGGGTATTTTCTTCACCGATACGCAAAATAACAAAGCGTTGATAGGCCAATCCTAGTTTCCAGATAAGTGCATCCCAGAAACGGCCGTCTTTCCAATAAAAAGCTGCCCGGCTAATCAAATATTTAATGGGATTGATTCGCGGCGGCGTAATGTTGGGCGGTTCGGAATCCACTAACACGAGCAAACTTACTTCTTCACCCTGGGCTTGTAACTGCTGTGCCATTTCAAATGCGACCCAGTTACCGGCGCAGTGGCCGCCCAGCAGGTAAGGTCCTTCCGGTTGAATTGTGCGAATTTCTTTGATGTAGTGGGCGGCCATATCCTCCACACAGTTGTGGTAGGGATCATCACCCTCGACGCCCTGGGGCTGTAAGCCGTACAGCGGCTGGTCATTACCCAGATGACGGGCCAGTTCGGAGAAGCTCAACACGCTAACCAGGAAGGGGGCGACGTGGAAGAAAATGGGGCGGGAGCCATTGGGTTGGATGGGAACCAGAGACGTCCAGTGCGTTTCCCAGCCTTCACTACGCAAAACGTCAGCTAGTTGGGCAATAGTCGGGGCGCGGAAAAGGGTGGTTAGCGGGAACTGCATTTGGGTGATTTGTTCGATTTGAGCGAAGACACGCACGGCTAGCAGCGAGTGGCCGCCGAGTTCAAAGAAGTTGTCGTGACGGCCAATGCCAGAAACGTTCAACACGTTTTCCCAAATGCGGGTTAATTGAATTTCTAGTGCATCGCGCGGGGCATCAAATTCGGTTGTTGTTTTCTGTTCGACGATTTGCGGAGCGGGTAAAGCTTTCCGGTCAATTTTCTTGTTGGGTGTTAGCGGAAAGGATTCCAGCGCCATAAAAGCAGCGGGGACCATGTAATCGGGCAGGCTGGCACGGGCAAATGTGCGCAGTTCTTCAACGGTCGGGGTTGTTGTTTCAGGGATGAAGTAGGCTACCAGCCGTCGATCGCCGGAGCTGATTTCTTGAGTGGTGACAACGACTTCGCGTAAGGACGGATGCTGACCCAACACGGCCTCAATTTCGCCCAGTTCGATGCGGTAGCCGCGCACCTTGACTTGATGGTCGATACGGCCGTAAAACTCCACATTGCCATCGGCGAGGAAGCGGGCCAGGTCGCCGGTTCTGTAAAGCAAGGCAGAGGGCTGAAGGTTGAAGGTTGAATTGCTCGGTTCTGCCTTCTGATTTCTGATTTCTACTCTAATGAATTTTTCTGCCGTCAATTCTGGCCGGTTAAGGTAGCCGCGAGCCAGCCCGTCGCCGCCAATATAGAGTTCGCCAGGGACGCCAGCGGGCAACGGCCGTTGTTCCTTATCCAAAATATAAAATGTCGTGTTGTCAATGGGTTGGCCAATCGAAACCGGGCCATCACCGGGCTGGACGCGGTAAACCGATGACCAGACTGTTGTTTCCGTGGGGCCGTACATGTTCCATAGTTCGCCGACGCGGGGCAGCAGTTGATTGGCCAGGTCGCGGGGCATGGCCTCACCGCCGCAAAGAATTTTGAGGCGGTTGTTACCTGGCCAGCCGGCTTCCAGCAGCATCCGCCAGGTAGTGGGCGTGGCCTGCATGATGGTGGCGCCGGATTGAGTCAGGGCAGATTGTAGTTGGGCGGCGTTAACGGCCGTGTCCCGACTCACCAATTCTACCCGCGCTCCGTTGAGCAGCGGCAGGAAAATCTCCAAAACAGCGATGTCAAAGGAGAGGGTGGTGACGGAAAGAATCACATCTTCAGCCCGTAAGCCGGGCTGGCGGCGCATTGAGTTGAGGAAGTTGACGGCGCTGCGGTGTTCGATTTGGACGCCCTTGGGTTTGCCGGTGGAGCCGGAGGTATAGATGACGTAGGCCAAATCGGCGGCTGTGGCTGAAAGAGGCAGGTTGTGGTCGTCATATCCGGCGAGAACGGCCGCATCGCGATCAACACAAACGAATTGCAAATTCGATCCTTCCGGCCGGTCGGCCAGAAGGCTGGTTTGCGTAATAAGAACGCGAGCCTGAGAATCGGCCAGCATGAAATCCAGCCGGTCTTGCGGAAAAGCCGGGTCGAGGGGGATGTAGGCCGCGCCCGATTTGTGAACAGCGAAAAGGGCGACGATCATTTCCAGGGAGCGTTCCAGGTTGATGCCGACGAGGTCGCCGCGGCCGACGCCGAGGCTCAGTAGGTGGCGAGCCAACCGGTTGGCACGTTGGTTGAGCTGTTTGTATGTCAGTGATTGGCCTTCGAAGGTAACGGCCGTACGCGTTGGTGTTTGTTCAACCTGTGTTTCGAAGAGGTGATTCAGGCAGGCATCGTGGGGATAGGGAACGGCCGTGTCGTTCCAGGCATCCAGTTGTGCGATTTCAGCCTTGGTTAGTAGAGGTAGGTCGGAAATGGGGCGATCGGGGTGGGTAACGGCCGTTTCCAGCAGCGTCCACAAATGCCCCATCAACTGCTCCATCCGCGCCGCATCAAACAAATCGGTGTTGTATTCCAAAATGGCCGTGTTGCTGACGATCATGTCCACAGATAGCGAGAGATCAAATTGAGCGGCACCCCGATCAATCATCAAAATTTCCATGCCGCGCACATTGGGCAGATCGGGGAAGGAAAACGGCGCATTTTGTACGTTAAAAAATGCCTGAAAAAGCGGCGAACGACTTGTGTCACGGGCTGGCTGCAACACATCTACTAATTTCTCAAAGGGAACGTCTTGATGGGTGTAAGCATCCAAAGCCATTTTTTGCACTCGGTGCAGCAGGTGGCGGAAAGTAGGGTTGCCCGAAAGGTCGGTCCGCAGCACCAACGTGTTGACCAGCGTGCTAATCAGGGTTTCGCTTTGCAATTGATGACGGTTGGCAATGGGCGATCCGACGGCAATATCTTCTACGCCGGTGTAGCGGGATAGCAGCAGCTTAAAACCGGCTAACAAGATCATAAAGGGCGACACGCTTTCTTGTTGGCTCAATGTGTGCAGTGAATCGAGCAGCCAGGCAGGCAGCGGGACAGTCAAGATCGTGCCCGTGGTAGTTTGGACGGCCGGACGCGGTCGATCCGACGGCAGGTCGAGAGAAGTCAGGCCTTTAAGTTGTTGTTTCCAATAGGCCATCTGATCATCGAATGCGCCGTCAGCGGCCAACTGGTGCTGCCAGATAGCGTGATCGCCAGCCTGGATGGGCATCTCTGGCAAAATAGCGTCCTGGTTCATCACGAAAGCCCGGTAATAAGCTGCCAGATCGCGGGTTAAAACGCCCATTGACCATTGGTCGGAGATGATGTGGTGCATAGTGATGAGCAGGATGTAATCTTCGTCGTCGAGTTGGAGCAGTTTTATCTGGAAGAGTGGCAGTCGATCTAGTCGAAACGGTGTGCGGGCTGCCTGTTTAATGGTTTCGCGGGCATGGTCCAGACGTTGGGCTGCCGGAAGGGGCCGGTAATCTTCGATAGACAGGGTGAAATTGTACGCAGGTTCGATGATGGTGGCAGGTTGGCCGTTAACGGCCGTAAACCGGGTTCGTAAACTTTCGTGCCGGATAACGATCTGGTTGATGCTCCACTCCAGTGCGGCTACGTCCAGCGTCCCTTTTAAGCGGACGGCGCCGGGAATGTTGTAAGCTGTGCTGTCCGGGTCAAGCTGGTAGAGGAACCACATCCGCTCTTGTGAGAAAGAAAGTGGCAGAGGGTCTGTATGTTCTGTGGGGGTTAACGGCCGTGACGCGATAAATGTCCCGTTAGTTTGTAATTCAGCGATATGTCTGGCCAGTTCGGCGATGGTCGGCGTTTCAAAGATGGTTCGAATGGGCAGGTCTATCTGGGTTGTTTTGCGGACGCGGGAGACGATTTGTGTCGCCAGAAGGGAATGGCCACCTAATTCGAAGAAGTTGTCATGAATACCGACTTGTTCTACATGTAAAACTTGTTCCCACAAAGCAGCAAGCAATTTTTCTTGCGGGGTTTGAGGGGGAATGTAGGCTCTGGCCAGGTCGAGGGTGAGGACTTCGGGGTCCGGCAGGGCCTGGCGATCTACTTTGCCATTGGGTGATAGGGGCATTTCCGGCAGCGTAATAAACACGGCGGGAATCATGTAGTGGGGCAGTTTTTGCTGCAAGTACTGCCGCAGTTCACTGGTGGTTGGAACGGTCTCGTGGGGAACCAGGTAGGCAATGAGGCGATTGTGGCCGTTTTTTTCGGTGTGTACGGTAACGGCCGTTGCCCGCAAGGCCGGGTGTTGTCCCAATGCGGCTTCAATCTCGCCCAGTTCAACACGAAAGCCACGAATTTTTACCTGAGAATCCGCCCGCCCCAGATACTCGATATTGCCATCCGGCAAATAGCGGGCCAGGTCGCCGGTTCTGTAAAGCAGGGGGGCGGGATTAATTGCTCTTCGGCTCTCTTCCGCTCCCTTGCCATCGATAAACGGGTTGGAAATAAACCTTTCAGCTGTCAATTCGGGGCGATTGAGGTAGCCGCGGGCCAAGCCTGCGCCACCAATCCATAATTCGCCAGGTACGCCGATGGGGACGGGCTGCTGCTGCCCATTAAGGATATAGGTCTGGACATTTGGGATGGGCCGGCCAATGGGAACCCGGCCAGATGCGCTCGGCGGGGCACTTGTCAAATCGTAAATAGTCGAGATGATGGTGGCTTCGGTAGCACCATAAGTGTTGAGCAGCCGCACACGCGGCCCGATGATGTCTTGCCAGACGGCTACTTGCTCGGTGAGGGCCGCTTCACCCCCAATAATAACCAGTCGTAAAGTGGTGGGGAGAGACGGCCGATTTTCGGCGAGTACGGCCGTTAACTCATGCCAGTACGCCGTAGGCAAATCTGTCACCGTCAATTCCAAATCATCACAGCGCTGCAAAAACTGTGAGACATCATCGATCATGGCCTCGTCGCGCAGTACCAACGCGGCTCCGGATGCTAGGCAGGGGAAAATTTCCTCGGCCGACGTATCAAAACTAAAGGAAGCGAACTGTAAAACACGATCGCGCGGCGTCATTTCAAAGGCATCAATGGCCGCCAGGGTGTAGTTGATCAAAGCCCGGTGTGGAACCATCACGCCTTTGGGTGTCCCGGTTGAGCCGGACGTATAGATGATGTAGGCCAGATTGTTTGTAGCCGCAGGCGGGGACAGGTTTTGGTCGTTTTGCCGGGCAATTTCTGCCCAATCACTGTCAAGGCAAAGCAGTAATGGCTTGTTTTCCATCTGCTCTACCGGCAGATGGGCCAACAAGGATTGGCGGGTTAACAGCACGTCTGGCTGGACGTCGGCTAGCATCAGTCCCAATCGTTCCGGAGGATAGGCCGGGTCTAAGGGCAGATAAGCACCTCCGGCCTTGAGGACGGCTAACAAGGCGACGATCATTTCCGGCGATCGTTCGATGAAAATGCCCGCGAATTTATCCGGGCCGATACCGGCAGACCGCAGATGATGGGCCAGTTGGTTGGCGCGCTGATTGAGTTCGGCATAGGTTAGCTGCAGGTGGCCAGAGATAACGGCCGTTGCCTCTGGTCTTTGCTTTACCTGCTGTTCAAATAGTTGGTGGATGAAGGGAATGTGGGAGGGGAGGGAAACGGCCGTGTCATTCCAATTAACCAGCACCTGCCGTCGCTCATCTTCCGGCAGCATCGACAGCTCGGTGATGGGAAGATCAGGGGCAGCGACAATGTTGGACAACAAAACCTGAAATTGTTCAGCCATACGGGCGACCGTTTCTGGCTTATAAAGATTGGTACTGTACTTGAAATCGCCAATCAACTTATCTTCAAGGTCCAAAACGTCCAGATTTAAGCCATAATCTTCGAGTTGTTGACCGGTTGCAATATCCAATCCGGATGCCGTGAACGCTCCCAGGTCTACTGCATGTTCACCGGTTGGCTCAAGCGACATGATGACTAAATCTTTCAAATTTCGGGGCGGGCGCAACAGATTGAACAATACCTGTGTCAAAGGCATGTGCGACGTTTCTCGCGCTGGTTGCAATCGTTCGACGAGCAAGGCAAAGGGGAAATCTGCATGGGCTAATGCAGAAATCACTTTCTCGTTGGTAACTCGCAAATGTTCACGAAAAGATCGCTGAGGTTCAATGTAGCCACGCATAACGGCCGTGTTAACAAAGTAACCAATCTGTTGCAAGAACCGTTTGTCACTGCGCCCCAAAACCGGTGTGCCTATCAAAATATCTTCCTGGCCTGAATATAGCCATAAGAAAACCTGAAAAGCGGCTAACAAAATTCTATAGAGTGTCGCCTCTTCCTCGTGAGCCAACTGACGCAGTTGGCCGGCCATATCTTTGTGAAAAACAAACTGATGTGAAGCTCCCGCAAACTGCTGCTTTTGTGTCCAGTTAAAATCAGTCGGTATATTTAAAGCAGTCAGGCCGCCAGATAGTTCTTCGCGCCAAAATGACCACAACTGCTCTCCCTTTTCAGAAAGCATTTTAGACTGCCATTCCACAAAATCGCCGTATTGATGGTTGAGTGGTGCTAACGTTATGGGTTGATTCGCCTGGCGAGCTTCATATCCTTGTTGTAAATCTCGAATTAATATCCAGGCCGACCACCCATCGGCAGAAATATGATGGGTCATCATTTGCAATGTAAATTTATCTGTACCCCTGACATACAAACGCGCCCGGAACATGTTGTCGTTGGCAAGATCAAAAGGTTGATTCAGGTTATTATTTAAACATTGGGCCAGATCATCATCTGTCCAATCTGTCGCGTCGAACACCTTAAAATCAACATCTTGCCGTTCAATAATGATTTGAAACGGTTCGCCATCAAATGAATCATACAAGGTTCGGAAGGGTGGGTGGCGATCAATAACCGCCTGCAGGGCATCGTGTATCGCTTGAATGTCAATGGCAGTAGCAATATGCAGGGTGATGCCAATATTGTACGAAGAATTACCCGGTGCAATTTGCTGGATAAGCCATAATGCCTGTTGGTTGTGTGCTAAGGGCTGAATCTGGCCATCTTGCACCTTATGCTTTTTCTGCAAGTAGGTGCGTGCATCTTGTTGTGTTGCCTGGTTTAAATGGTCTAATTGTGCCATCTTCATTGATCTTCTGTTTTCTGGTTAATATATAAAAAGGTGGCAGAAAATTTGTCACAGGAGGTATATGAAAAAATATAGCTCTGGCCACCCAAAGAACTGGATTATGTAAATGATGTCATAGGATATTTGGCAAGTTTTTTGCCAACATTATTATTTCCTAATCCGTATCTGATTTTTTGTGTCATAAATTCATAGCCTTCGTTAATCCTCAGCTTATTACATTTTTAGTCTCTTTTTGCTAATACTTGCCGTGCAGATACTATTTTTATGCCAAACGTTTCTTGCCCTTATTTTGGGAAAGAAAAGCATAGTTTCCACTTTAGGTAAGTTAAGAGTCTCCACCCTGTTTGTGTTTGAAAGCATGAAAGAATATGAGCCGCTTTTTAATTTCCCAAAAAGCTTATAAGGTTTTTCTTACACCCGGAGTTAAGATTACCGGGTCGTATTGAGCCGGATATGACTATATTTTAGTTTCCGGGTGAGTTATACTGTAGCTGTGAGCCAATGACCTGTTCAATGCCGCCGGATTTACGGGCGGTTTGCAGCAGCATTTAGGAGCATTGACGCGAACAATTCACCCACATTGTTACATCATTCAACCCAACGTCTGATACACCGGCGGCCCAAGCAATACCGGCTGGATGGTTTGAATTGTCTGGCCAGAAGGAGGAATGATGACCACTTTACCGGAAAAAACAGAGCAGAAACATGCGCCCTGGCTGAATTATCTGCGCCGCAGTTTTATTGATTCAGGCGAGTTAGGCCAGTTGATTGAAGATGGCGTTTGTGGTCTGACGGTTAATCTGCCCGTTTTCAGTCAGGCTGTTACGTGCAGTGCTGATTATGACCATGCACTTGATTTGTTGTTGACTGATGGTGTGCCGTTTGACGATCTGCCGCGCGCCTTGCTGACGGATGACATTCAGCGCGCAGCAACAATCCTGAACCCGATTTATGAGCAGAGCCAGCGGTTAAACGGGTATATCAGTCTGCCAATAGACCCGGCGTTAGCCCATGATACGGTGGGTACTGTGGCGGCGGTGCGCCATCGGCTGGCGGAGATTAATTACCCTAATGTGATGGTGGAGATTCCGGCGACTCCAGCCGGTATTGCGGCTATTAAGGAGCTGACACGAGATGGCGTTTGCACCAATGCCACGCTTGTTTTTACGCTAGAAACTTATGAAGCGGCCGCACAGGCGTATTTAGCGGGATTGGCGGATTATATGGAGTCGCATAGTGTGTGGCGGCGTTGGCCAACGGCCGTTGCCACAATTGCAGTTGGCCCGTTAGATGGTTATGTAGATGATTGGCTGGTTCAGCATCATTTAACGGATTGGCAGGGGGAGGCGGGTGTTTCCCTGGCCCGGCTGGTCTATGAATCATACCGGTCGTTGTTTAGCGGCCCGGACTGGCAAAAATTGACGAAAAAGGGCGGGCTGCCGCAACGGCCGTTATGGGCCGACCTGGTTCCGCGCAATTTCCAACTTCCTAACGATTATTACTTGAATGGACTGGCTGCACCGGGTACGGTTAGCAGCCTGGAGCCTGTTTTGTGGAACGCCCTGCGTGACTCTGAGCGGCCGCCGCAATCTCTGGTTCAAGGCGGCCAGGAAGCGCGTACACATTTGCGCACATTGGCGCAGTTGGGGTTGGATTTGCCAACTGCCGAACGGCAGCTTCAAGCGGAAGGACTGGCCCGATTGGAGCGAGCGTTTCAAATGGTACGGCAGAGTGTTCGCCAGAAGCGTGAGCAGTTAGAAGACCAGTGGCGGCGGCTGACGTGGCATTTGGGGGAAGTGGAAACGGCCGTACACCATCAACTCTCCCAAATGTGTGACAATCGTACCATGTGCCGCATCTGGAGCCACGACCATACCGTCTGGCAGCCTAAGCCAGACAACATTGGCCGCCAACTGGGCTGGCTGCATTTGATGCCGGTTATGCGCGAGCAAATCAGGCGGCTGCGAACCCTGACCAGAACCCTGGTGGATGAGGGGTACAGCCATGCTTTGCTGCTGGGAATGGGCGGTTCTGGTTTAGCCCCGCAGTTATTCGCCAACACCTTCACCCAGGCGGCGCTGCCACCCCGCCCCGGACTGCCGCCGTCGCCCCAACTGCATCTGGATGTATTGGCCAATGCTGATCCGGTGACGATTTTGAACCAGGCTAAACGGCTCAATGTGGCCCGAACGTTGTTTGTTGTCGTTAGCAAAAGCGGCCTCACCGTGGAGACCACGGCCGCCTTTAACTATTTTTACAACCGGGTGCAGGTAGCAGTGGGGGAGGCTGAGGCTGGCCGCCATTTTATGGCTGTGACCGATCCCGACAGCCCGCTGGCGCTGCTGGCCCGCGAGCGTCACTTCCGCGACATCTTTTACAATCCACTTCACGTTGCCGGGCGTTACAGTGCGCTGACTTTCACCGGCCTGGTTCCGGCGGCGCTGGCCGGCGTTAATCTGGAGACGCTGCTGGATCGGGCGCAGGGTATGGCCTGTAACGCTCACGGCTGCAACTGCCCGCTGGAAGGTGATAATGTGTCTGCCAGATTGGGAGCGGCATTGGGTGTGCTGGCCCGATCGGGTCGCGACAAATTGACGCTTATCACCAATCCGGTGCTGGCCGGTTTTGCCGACTGGGTGGAGCAGCTGCTGGCCGAAAGTTTGGGCAAGGATAAACGGGGCATCGTACCGGTGGTCGGCGAACCGTTAGGCCAACCGGCGGTATACGGCCGTGACCGGGCCTTTATTTATCTGCGGCTGGAGGGGGATGATGGGCAGGATACGGCCGTACAAGCCCTCATCGACGCCGGATTCCCGGTTATCACCCTGCATTGGCATGATTTACAAGATGTGGGCGGGCAGTTCTTCTTATGGCAGATGGCAACGGCCGTGGCTGCGCACATTTTGGGCGTCAATCCCTTCAGCCAGCCCCAACTGGACGCTTTCAAAGCCGAAATCCAGCAAATGGTGGCCGATGTCCGGGAAAATGGCGAAATCTTTGTGCCTGATGATGGCTTGACTGTTGGTACAAAAGACGTGCTGCAACAATACCTGACGCAGGCTAAACCGGGCGACTATGTGGCGATTCAGGCTTTTACGCCGCGTTCGCCGGCCATCGACCAGGGTTTATTGGCTCTACGGACAGCTATCCGTGACCAGACGGGTTTGGCGACGATGGTTGGTTACGGCCCGCGCTGCCTCCACACCACCGGCCAGATGCACCTGGGTGACCGGGGTAATGGCCTGGTGATTCAACTACTGGCAAACGTGGTGTTGGACGTGCTGATTCCTGACAAAGTTGGTGAAAAAGCTGCCGGGTTGACCTTTGGGACGTTGAAGGAACTGCAAGCGCTGACGATGGCCCGCCTGCTGCGGCACGGCCGTCGCCGTGTGCTGCGCTGCCATTTGGGATCCGAGGTGGAAACGGGCTTACAAGCATTGGTTGACGAATTCACGGCACAGCCGGTTTAGTAACCGAGGCGAGGCAACCGGAGAGAAGATCGTTTGCTAAATCAAGAGCACTGCCGATTGTCTCGCCCCCGCCATTTCTTTTTTGGTAAACCTTTTGAAGGGGCGATTATGAGGTGATGGGCAGGGTGATGGTGAACATCGTTCCCTTGCCAGGGTTTGATGCTGCTTCGATCTGGCCGCCATGGGCTTCGACAATGGAGCGGGCGATGGCCAGTCCCAGGCCCGATTCGCTACTGTGCTGCCGCGAGGAGTCGCCTTTGTAGAAGCGGTTGAAGATATGGGGTAAATCTTCGGGCGCAATGCCGGGACCGTTATCTGTGACACGGAAGAGGATACGGGTGGGGGCCGGTTCATTGGCAGCAAGCGGAGTGGATACGGCCGTTAACTCAATCTCGCCGCCCTCAGGTGTAAACCGGAAAGCATTGTTCACCAAATTGCCAAGCACCTGGACCATTCGATCCGGGTCGACATTAATCAGCGGCAAATCTTCAGCCGCTTCCACAGTCAGAGAAATATTTTTTTGCTGTGTCTGTACCTGGTGCGCCTCGGCAATCCGGCCTAACAGTTCATGCGGTGCTACCAATCGGCGTGTCAAAGGTAGTTCGCCGGCGTCGGCCAGCGAGAGGGTGCGCAAATCATCAATCAACCGGTTGAGATGCTGCGTTTCCTTATGCATGATGCGGTAAATATCTGGCGAGCCTTTGAATTTGCCATCACTCAACGATTCTGTGTAGCCCATGATGACGCTGAGCGGCGTGCGCAAATCATGGGCAATGTCGGCCGTCATTTGGCGGCGCTGCTGTACCGATTCAGCTAAATCAGCGCTCATCTGGTTGAATGATTCGGCCAGGCGACCAATTTCATCCTGAGTTCGCACTGGCACTTGGTGCCCCAAATCGCCCTGAGCAATGATTTGCGTGGCCTCTGTTAGTTCCTGTACCGGGCGGGCAATGGTGCGCCCCAACAAAGCGGCCAGCAGCAAAGCCAGCACGACGGCGCCCAACGCGCCGTATAGAATGGCCCGGTTCATGTTCCTCAAAAAAACTGATTCTGGTGATTCCGGTAAATTGGGGTTAACTTCACGGAAGTTTTCGAAGATAACCCAGCCGACCGTTTCACCATCAATTTCAATGGGCACACTTTGATCACCAACCCGTTTGGGCACTTCTTCGCCCGTTTGGTGGCGAATGCCGCCGTAGATGACGATGCGTTCGGCATCCAACAGCGTGACCGGCGCCCAGTTGGATCCCGCGTGGCGATTGTCGGGGGTGCGCACCAGGATAGCTTGAATATCGTCCCAGTTGCCGTTGTTTTGGTAATAATCCCGTAATTCTTCGACCAGATCGGTCTGATATTTATCGAGAACGAACTGGTCGAATTCCTTTTGGGTTTGCAGCCGCACGACGACGGTTACCAGGGCGATACCGATGACGCCGACGAGGAGAAAGGCCAGGGTGAGTTTCAGGGAAAGGGATCTCATGTGAGTGAATGGTTGTTGGTTACTGGTTGTTGGTTACTGGTTGTTGGTTTGTGGGTTAGTTTTCATTGGCGAAGCGGTAGCCAAAGCCGTAGACAGTCTCCACGTAGCGCGGATTTTTGGGATCCGGCTCGATTTTGGTGCGTAAATTACGGATGTGAACGTCGATGGTGCGCTCGTAGCCTTCAAAGGCGGTGCCTTGCAGCCGGTCCAGCAAATCCAGACGGGAGAAAGCGCGGCCCGGCGAAGACATGAGGGTGGCCAGCAGGTCGAATTCTGAGGGGGTTAGATCGACGGTGTTGTTGTTGACGGTGACGAGACGGCCGTTTCTATCCAATACAATATCGGCCGCCCGGAGAATGTCTTGTTCAACATCTTCTTTGCCGACGCGCCGTAAGACGGCCCGCACGCGAGCGGTTAGTTCGCGCATACTGAAGGGCTTGGTGACGTAATCGTCGGCCCCCAGTTCCAGACCCAGGATTTTGTCGTTTTCTTCCAGTTTGGCGGTCAGGATGATGGTGGGGGTGTTGGCTTCACGGCTGTGAGCGCGCATGAAGTCGTAGCCGCCCATTTCGGGCATCATCAAGTCCAGGATGATCAGGTCGGGTTTTTCCTGGCGGGCTATGAAGAGGGCATCACGGCCGTTAACGGCCGTCACAATATGAAACCCTTCCTGCTCCAGATATGACTTCAATAAAACCCGTAATTCTTCTTTGTCGTCTACGACCAAAATCGTCTTGGCCATGATGTCCCTCTCTAATAAATCTGTAATTTATGTGCCATAGAGTCATGCGTCATCAATGACGAAATAACGTATGAACTACTATACCGCCAACTCACAAATGACGCATGACATAATGACATATGAGGTGTTTAAGGCCGTTCGCCTAACACCAACGGCACAGAAACCTCTTTCCCGTTCCGCAAAACCGTCAGGTCAATCGTTTGTCCGGCGGTTGTGTTGAATACCAGATAGGCATTCAAATCGGCGAAGTCCTGAATAGACTGGCCGTCAATGGTTACAATCAAGTCGCCGCCGCGGCCGGTGTTGGCGTTGGCCGCAATCAGACCCGCTTCATCGGCTGGGCTGTTAGGGGTTACATTCAGCACGTACGCGCCTTGTGTTTGTGACAGCCCATAGACTGATTCTTCATCCAGAGAGACTTCGCTGTCAAAACCGGCCCCCATGTAAGAATATTCGTAGGAACCATTTTCTATCAGACTGGGGACGACCTGGTGAACGGCCGCTACCGGAATTGAAAAACCCACACCGCTGCTGGTTCCCGAAGTAGTGGCAATGGCCGAATTGATACCCACCACTTCACCATTCAGGTTCAAAAGCGGCCCGCCAGAATTGCCAGGATTGATAGGAGCATCGGTCTGGATGACTTCGGGCAGAGTGTAGGAGCTGCCGCCGTCAATTTGTCGCTGGGAGGGCAGACTGCGGCCTAAACCACTGACGATACCCAGAGACATGGAGCCTTGCTCGCCAAAGGGGTTGCCGATGGCGACAACGAACTGACCTACTTGCAGGCTGTTATTCTGGGCCAGGGGCAAGGCGGAAACGCCGTCGGGCAACTGGTCTACTTTGAGGACGGCCAAATCACTGTCTACGTCGGTACCAACTAATTTTGCAGCCGCGCGCGTGCCATCGGAGAAAACGATTTCAAAGCTGCTGCCGCCATCCACGACGTGGTTATTGGTGACGATGTAGCCATCATTGCTGTAAACAAAACCGCTGCCGCTGCCCAGCGGGGGAACGATAATGTAGACGACGGCCGGGTTCGCCTGTTTGTATAAGTTAATGAGTTCGTTTTGCAGGTCGGTAGTGGTAACAGAGGTGGTTGATTGACTGTATGTTACCGGAATGGTCTGGGCCTGCTGCGAGTCGATTTGAGCTAACACCTCCTGTGTGATCGCTTCTACGTTGACTTCTGGAGCGGCGGGCGCTGCGGTATTTTGCTGTAAGCTGCACGCCGGCATTAAGATAGTCGCCAATAAAACTATAATAATGACTGTGCGATTCGCTATGGTTTTCATTTTTCCTTCTTTTATACCTTCTCAAAAAGTAGGAGCGTACCCTTATGGTCGCCCACATGGGCAGGCACAAGGCACTGCCCCTACCGCGAAGTATTTTTAAAAATTTGGTTAGAAGGTGGAACGCGACCGAAGCTGCATTCCACCTTTTAAAGAGTTTCAGTCGTCAATCCTCAGGTTGTTAAAGCTGAGAATTGACATAAACAAACGGATAAGATTAGGCGTTGCTGTCAGATGTCGTTGTGGTGGTGGAGGAATCGGAGTCGGGCATTGTGCCAGGGAGTCCATGACCACCGCGACCACCATGACCATGACCGCCAGGGCTATCATGTCCACCGAAATCAAAGTGGAAGCTGGGAGCCGCAACGGCTTCGCTCAAGAGCTGGTCGGCCTGGGCCTGCGTGATTTCACCGGCGTCGAGGGCGGCTTGTACGGCCGTTGCATATGCTTCTTGTACGGCGGCATTCAACCCTTCGTAGTCCATGTGGCTTTCCACTGCTTCGCGGGCGGCCATCAGGTCTGCCTGTTCCTGGGTCAGATAACCGTCGGCAACCATTTGGGCCAATTTGGCAGCTTCAGCTTCTTCTTGAGCGGTCTGCAAGGCTTCAACTGAGATACCCAGTTCATTGGCCAGCAGTTCGTCCATGTTGTCAACGAGACCAAAGTGTCCATCGTGCATGAAGCGGCCGCCGAATTGAGACATCTGATCTGCCTGTTCCTGGGTGATGAGACCATCGGCGACGGCTTGTTCCAGAGCGGCGGCGTTGGCTGCTTGTTCGGCGGTATCCAATTCTTCAACAGTGATGCCTAACGCGTCGGCCAGATACGTATCGTTGTCAACTTTGTCGCCGCGCCCGTCAAATTCAGAGCGGTCGCCACGGGTGAACGGGTTGGGCAGAACCGGTGTCGTGCTGTCGGTGCTGCTGTCATCGGCCGGTGGGGTTGCAGTGGGATTGTCTTGTGTTTGAGTTTGAGCGAATACGGCCGTTCCGCCAATCGCCAGGACCAACACCAGAAGCGTACCAATCATGATGCGGGACCATTTTTTTTGTTTTTCCATATAAATCTCCTTAAGAACTAACTCTAATATGCGCTTTTCGCGCTGACCAACAGTTGGTCAACTGTACTGGCACAAGAATACAGAAAGATTATTCAGGAAATGTTAAGAAGACATTGGGAACGTATAAAGGTTTCATGGGAAATTGATGAGACAAAAAACGCCCTGGCTCATCACAGTCGAGGCAGAAGAAAGATTTCAGGTTGACGATTAACTAGAGCTTTTCAAATCCAAACTGGGCGGTGGCCTTGCCCTGGAAATTTTTCAACATGATTAGTGAGACGAGGCAAAGAATCAGCTCCGAACTGGCCTCCGAAGCCCAAATGCCGTTCAAAGAGAACAGGCGTGATGCCAGCAGCAGCACCGGCAGCTTGACCAGGATGATGCCCCCCAGCGTGAGCAGCAGTGCCTCTTTGGCCCGGCCGACCGATTGAAACGAAGCGGCCGTGATCATCGCTACACCGGTTACCGGATAAGAAAGCGCCAGCAGGCGCAAGGCAATCTGCCCCTCGGCGATGATCGCGCTTTCCTTGGAAAGCAGAGAAATCAGCGCCGCCGGAATGAGCAAACAGATGCCCAAAACCAATAAACCATAAACGACCGATGCGCTGAGAGACAGCCGGATGGTTTCCCGCACCCGGCCGAACTTCTTCTGGCCGAAGTTGAACCCCACCAGCGGCTGCATCCCCTGGACAATGCCCGTTTGCGGCATGTTCAGCCCGGCGTAGAGCCGGCCGACAATGGCATACACGCCCAGGGCGGTGTCGCCGCCGGCCAGCTTGAGCAAGTTATTGGTGACGATGACGACCAGGCTGGCGCTGAGGCTCTTGAGAAAAGAGGGCAGCCCAATCATCAAAACTTCGCCGATGATGGATTTGTCCGGTTTGAAGTAAGCGGCTTTGATCTGGTAGGAGCGGTTTTTCCTGAAAAAGAAGAAATAGATGCTCATACCGGCCGAGACAGTTTGACCAGTTACTGTGGCCAGGGCAGCCCCGGCGACGCCAATCTTTAAGACAATGATCAACAGCCAGCACAAGATGAGATTCACAGTGACGGGGATGACCCAGATGGCAGTCGAGTAGCGGATGTTACCGTCGGCCCGGATGATGGTGGAAAAGCCGGTGCTGGTGAGAGCGCCGAGGAAGATAATACGGCCGTACCCAATCGCATATGGCGCAATACTGTCGGTTGCTCCCAACAAGTACACAATCGGCTCGATGAAAACCGCGCCCACAATCGTAATCGTGATCGCCACCATCCAGAAAATCAAGTAAGTGTTGGCCACAGTTTGGGAGGCCCGTTCAGCATTTTCTTCGCCCAGCGCACGGGATACCACAGAAGCGCCGCCCACCCCCACAATGGTGGCGACGCCGCCCAAAGCAATCAGAACCGGGGAGATAATCGAAGCGCCTGCGGCCGCTAAAGAGTTAATCCCCACCGAGAGAAAGTAGGTATCGGTGATGCTGTAAACGGCATAAACCAGCAGCGAAAATGTCGTCTGCGAAGCCATTTCCCACAGCAGCTTCCCGATTTTTTCGGTGCTCAGGCGTTCAACCCGAGATGAATGGGTCATAGGCGCTCATTGGGTTTGCAACCATTCCATGGTCGTACCGATGTACTGCCGGGAGAAGTTGAAGATGTCATCGGTGTCGTAGTTGCGGAAGTGGCACTCGGTGTGCATCACCAAAGCCAGGTGCAGCGAGTAGAGGTATTTGCGCTGCTTTTCGGCAAAGGTAAAGGTCGTCTTGCCATAGCCGCGCATACTGTTGGTAACGCCGCCGCCGTCAAAGAGTCCTCTGAACTGGGCTTCCATCAGCGGCTCGGCCCACAGCGCCCGTTCAAAGTCAATGATGCCGGTAATTTTGCCGTCCATGACAAAGAAATTCGGGTTCCAGGCATCCCAATGTACCAGGCAGGGCAAACTGATTTCCTCCAGGGCAGAGGCGTGTTTCATGACAGCGGCGCGCAGTTCATCATAGCCAAAGTCAAATTTCACGTTTTTGCGGGCGGCGTCTTCCAGCACCGATTCCACAATCTTGATAAACGCCTCTTTCCAGGTGTTGGCCCGCAGATCGGGGTTGCCGTCATAGCCAAAATAGACGCCGGGAAAGCCGTTGACTTCCCGAATGATTTCACCGATATGGTGGTCAATCGCTGTCTGCGTTTCATCGGGCAGGCTCGCTTTCACGTGTTCCAGATTGTCACCATCAATCTTTTCCATGAAGAAATATTCCGCATCGCACAAATCGCGGGCGTCGTCGAAAAAGTAGATTTCGGGCACGGGAATGGCCGGATTTTGTTTGACCAGACGTATCGTTGCCACCTCGGTGGCCATGATATTCTTTTCATACAACATCACTTCCGCGCCTTTTGGCGGGGCGATTTTGAGGACGACTTCTTGACCATTGGCCAGCCGCACGAGGTAGGAGGCATTAAACCAGCCATCTTTTAATTCGGTTACGGCCGTTTCGCCATCAGCCGGCCCCAGTCCGTTAAAAGCTCGAACGGCCATGCGCTCAATTTGTTCCCGTGACTGTTTGTTTTTAGTTTTGCTTTCCATTATTTATGCTAAACCTGCCGGGCGGCGGCAAAGGCCAGTTCGCTGAAGGTGGGATGCGCGCCGTAAAGGACGCCGAATTCCGGCACGGTTAATCCAGCGCGGACGGCAACGGCGACCGGGGCAATGACGTCGGCGGCATGATGACCGACGGTGACTGCGCCTACGATTTGGTTGTTGTTGGCATCGTATGCCAGCTTCACGAATCCATTGCCTTCGGGCAGCAAATGCGTCTTCATGCTGGCGGAATAGGGAACCCGGCTTGTTTTAACGGCATCGCCGGTTAATGTGCCGACCTGGGCCACCTGCGGTTCGGTGTAAATGGCCCCAATGACGGCTTCCGGCGGGCAAGTGGCCGGTGTCAATCCGGCGGCGTGTTGGCCGGCGGTCCAGCCCTGGGCGGTGGCTTTGTTGGCGATCATGGGCGCTCCGGTGACGTCGCCGGCGAAGTAAATGTGGGGTTGGGCGGAACGGCCGTACTCGTCCACCACCATCGCTCCCTTCTCCAATGTTAACCCAGCCGCCTCCAGATTCAGTCCGGCCACATCCACCTTGCGCCCGATAGCCAGAAAAGCCATCGCCGCAGCATGGCGGCTGCCATCGGCCAAAACGATGGCAATACCTGCATCTGACTCGTCAATATGCGACGCCATTTGTCCTTCAACCAGCGTCACACCGCGTTTGACCAGTGTGTCGGCGATAAAGCGGCCCGCTTCCGGGTCAAAATCGGGCAGCACGCCAAACTGATCCACGATCCAGGTTACATCCAGCCCCAGCCGGTTGAACAAATAAGCAAATTCAGTGCCGGTTGCCCCGCCGCCAACGACGGCGATGCTCTCTGGCAGTGTCTCCAGGGCGCTGGCAAAACGCGGCGCAATGATAGTTTTGCCGTTGGGCTTCATCGTCGGCGGGAAGGCGGGAACCGAACCGCTGGCGACGATGAAGGCATCGGCCTGGAGCATGGTTGGTTCCTGGTCTTCTTCGTGAATGACTTGAATGGTATCGGCCGTTTCAAAACGTGCTGTCCCCGGCACAAATTGAACGCCTAACCCGGCCAGCCGTTCTTTTTGCTGTGTGTTCCAGTTTTTCTTGACCGTGCGAATCCGTTCGACGATGGCTGACGGGACCAGGTTCAGGTCATCGGTACCGGAGATGCCCAATTTATCTGCTTCAGAGAACAGGGCTATTGAATCGGCCGTGGTCAACCACACTTTGCTGGGCAGTAAACTGGACCAGCCCGCCCGCCCGCCAATCGGGCTGTTGCTAACAAGTGTGACTTGTGCGCCAGCTTTAGCCGCAGCCTCGGCTGCATCTATTCCGGCCGGCCCACCGCCGATAACAATTATCTTTTTGCTCATGATAACTTCCCCTTTGTGACGAAATTTTATGAAGTATAAGGGGCTGAGCGCAGATTGCAACTCGATTTCAGCAGTAAATAAGTTTGGTCAAGATGTTGGGGAGTATTTGGCGGTTGATGAGTATGCCAGTTTAGAGTCTATCCTAAAATTAACCGCGGAGAACGCAGAGCGCGCGAAGATGAAGCAATTATTTCTCCGAGTTCTCCGCGACCTCTGCCGTTTTTCGGATAGATTCTTAGATCTGAAATTTGGGCTTGTAAAATCCGCCGGTCAGCGAAACGGTGGTGTGCCAGACGGCTTTTAGATTCATTACGGTTTGCTGGAGTTCTAGGGCTGTCTGGCCGGGATGGGCGAGTACGGCCGTTACCCGTTCCACATAATCCGCCGGAAGAATCGGAAACGCGGCCAGGGTTTCCATCACCTTTTTGTCGCGCATGAAATAGGTCTCATTCAAGGCAAAAAGCGCCTGTGTCAAATTGGCCGCCGTGCGGGTCAGGCAGCCGACGGTATTGTAAACGTCGCCCTGTGCGGCATAGTTTTGGGCAAATTGCAGCGTAAATTCGGCGCTCCACAGGCTGTCGAGAATGATTTTTGCTTTCAGTGCCGGAGGATAGTCGGCCACGCGGCGTTTGAGACGGGCAATGAGACCGCCGGGATCGTGAAGGGGAATGCAAATCCGGGTTTCTGCCAGGTAGATGACGCTGTAGAAACCGTGCGTGGGCTGCTGGTCGTAATCGTGCTGCACGATGCCCTGTTGGGCGTCAGCGATAGTTCGTTCAACTTGTTCCAGGTTGCGATAGAGGAAATCGACTTTGCCAACGGCCGTTTCCATCCAGGCCCCGCCGTTCACCCAGGCTCCCCATTCGTAAAAATCGGTCACAACCGGATTGCCTTTTACGGAAATCTTGTTGGCAATTTGCCTGATGGCAGCGATGGTAAAGGGAGCGGCTGCGTGATAGTACAAGCCAATGTCCAGGTCTGAGGTGTCGTGATGGGTTTGGCTGGCATACGAACCGCCCAGGACAACGGCCGTTACGTTAGGAACCTGGCGCAAATCGGCAACAAGCTGCTGAAGGAACTCCTGTTTGGGCTGCGGAACATGGGATAGTTGGTTCATGTTGGTAAAAGTGCCAGGCACGAGGCAAACGGCCTTAGTTTATCCGAAATCTTTCACCCCGTGCCTGGCACTTGACTTAAAAGCCTGCAAGTGCCTGGTGGAAAGCGCGGATATTTTCGGTAATCGACTGCGGCCCGCCGAAGATGGCGCTGCCGGCCACCAAAACGTTGGCTCCGGCAGCCACAATTTCGGCGGCATTGTCCGGTTTGATGCCGCCATCCACTTCCAAATCGGCTTGTGAATTAATGGCGTCCAGCATCTGGCGCAGACGGCGGATTTTGGCGGTGCTGCCGGGAATGTAGGATTGGCCGCCAAAGCCGGGATTGACGGACATAATCAGGACTAAATCCACGTCGGGCAAAATCTCTTCCAGCGCCACGAGCGGCGTTGCCGGATTGAGAGTGACGCCAGCTTTGGCTCCTGATTCGTGGATGGATTGGATGACACGATGCAGATGTGGCGCGGCTTCGACGTGTACGGTGATGATGTCAGCCCCGGCTTTGGCAAAGTCGGCCACATATTGGCCGGGGTTTTCGATCATCAGGTGCACGTCCAGGATAACGCCGGTCTGGTCGGCTAACGGCCGTAACGCTTCCACAATCAGCGGCCCAATCGTAATGTTAGGCACAAAATGGCCGTCCATCACGTCAATATGGATGTGATCGGCCCCGGCGGCAATTGCTTCAGCCACTTCATCGCCCAGTTGGGCAAAGTTGGCCGATAGGATGGATGGAGCGAGTTTAACCGGGTTCATCGCTTTTTCTCCTCATTGTGGCTAATCTTAGCACCATTTGGTCTGTTTCCAATCTTGCGTTTCGCACTTTCATTCGGTTAAGTGGGATCCATCACTCCAAATACATCGCCGAGGCAGCAAAAGCCTCTTCCGGCGTGCCGGTGAAACTGCCATTGGGAAACATGGATAGTTCATACTTCTCGCTGCTGTAGGCGTAGAAGGCAAATCCCCACTTGTCATCATCATAGTAGAGTAGACGGCACAAGTGAGTCGGCGTGTTGCGCAGGCGTTCGATCATTTCCTCGCGGGTTTCCGGCCAACCGTCCGGCGGCCAACCTTCGGCGACAAACGGCTCCGTGTAGGCGTCGATGTAGCAGAACTTCCCCCGAAATCGAATCTCCAACCGGGTGTATTTCCCAGCATAGTTTTCGGCGGCAAATTTTTCGATACGTTGTTTTATTTGATTTTTCTTATGATCCGGTATCTTGACTCCACCGGAACCAGGGCTATACACCCATCCTTTTTGTGCCATATGTTTTTCCTTCCCTTGAAGCTAACTTTTCAAAACGAAATGATACAGAGCCTGTTTCATTTAGGCAATTGTCCGGTTTAGGATAATTTGCATAAAAGCCATATCTCTATTTTAGTGACATTTGTCATATTTAATTGTGGTGTTCATCACTTGCTTGAATGAGCTAATTTTATGGATCATTACAATGAATTGAAACTTTTTTCTTTTGATTGTCACCGGAGTCTACACCTTAGCCACAATAACTTTGACCGGATTATACATAAAGTATGGAGGGTAGCATTGTGCCGAACCTGACTTTAGAACTTCCCAGTATGTATGGCGATCACCATGTCATTGAGGTGCGTCGTCTTTTATTAGACCTGACTGGCGTGACTGATGTCTATGCCAGTAGTAGTTTTCGTGTTGTTGATGTGACGTTTGACGACACGGCCGTATCCCCCGACCAAATCAGACAAGTACTTGAAAAAGCCGGCTACCTGGGCGAATTGCCCCTGCCTGCTGAAACAGGCAAGGCCGCCACGGACGAGGGCGAAAAGCCATTCTTCCGCCACACTGCCGCCTTTGAGCAAACCGGGCAGGTGGTCAGCTTTGGTCAGAAAGTGCCCTATAACGGCCGTCCCCTCTGGCCCTGCCCCGGCATGGGGCCTGTCGCCAGCAAGAAGGAGGAATTGATCCATGGCTAGACAAAAACGAACTCCCGAAGAACATAGCATTGATCCCGCCGCCCAACAAATGCTTATCCGAGCGGATCAGTTGGGCATCGGCACCGCCTTTACGCGGGCCGACAACATGGTTCCCTGCAACATCGGCTCGGCCGGCATGTGCTGCAAAATATGCGGTATGGGGCCGTGCCGCCTGACCAAGGAAGGCGAAACCGGTGTCTGTGGCGCAACGATTGATACCATCCAGGCCCGTAACTTGATTCGAGCCATATCTGCCGGAGCGGCGGCCCATTCCGATCACGGCCGTGACATGGCCTTCACGTTGAAAGCGGTGGCCAATGACGAGGCCGAGGGCTACGTCATCCGTGACGTGGCCAAGCTGCGCACTATCGCCAAACTGTACGACATTCCCATAGAAGGCCGGTCGCCCAAAGAAATCGCCAATGATTTGGCCGACTTGTACATTACCCAATTCGGCCAGCAAAAAGGGGAAGTGGCGCTGGTGAAGCGCGCCCCGGCCAAACGGCAAAAAATCTGGAAAGAAAACGGCGTGACCCCGCGCGGTATTGACCGCGAAGTGGTGGAGGCGCTGCACCGCACCCACATCGGCGACGACCAGGACCCGGAGCACATTTTGCAGCATGCAGTCCGTACGGCGCTGGGCGATGGCTGGGGCGGCAGCCTGTTGGCCACCGATGTGTCCGACATTTTGTTTGGCACACCGGCCCCGATTTTAGGGCAGGCCAATTTGGGCGTCCTCAAAGAAAATATGGTCAACGTGGTGGTGCATGGGCACGAACCAACATTGAGCGAAATGATTGTGGCGGCCTCACAAACGCCGGAAATCATCGAATACGCCAAAGCGGCTGGGGCCGATGGTGTCAATCTTTCCGGCATCTGCTGCACGGCCAACGAAATTTTGATGCGGCAGGGCATCCCGGCGGCCGGTAACTTCTTACAGCAGGAATTGGCCATTCTCACCGGTGCGGTTGAAGCGATGGTAGTGGATGTGCAGTGCATCATGCAGGCGCTGGTCGGTCTGGCGGCCAACTTCCATACCAAAGTCATTACCACGTCACCTAAGGTCAAAATCAAGGGATCAACCCACATTGAATTTGATGAACATAAAGCGCTAACAATAGCCAAAGATATTTTGCGCGTAGCCATCGACAACTTCAAAAATCGTGGCGAAACGAAAATTCCTGACGTGCGTGAGGATTTGATTCCCGGTTTTTCACATGAATACATCAATTACATGCTTGGGGGCAGCTACCGGGCTTCTTTCCGGCCGTTGAACGATGCGATCATGAGCGGCCGTATCCGCGGCGTGGCGGCTATTGTGGGCTGCAACAACCCGCGCAGCCAGCACGATTATCTCCATACATACGTTACCCGTGAACTGCTCAAAAAAGACATCTTGATTGTCGAGACGGGCTGTGGTGCGATTGCCAGCGCCAAGCTGGGCTTATTGCTTGGTGAGGCCGGTTTGGATCAGGTTGGTTCTGGCTTGCGTGAAGTGTGCGAGACGGTTGGCATCCCGCCGGTGCTGCACATGGGTTCCTGCGTGGATAACACCCGCATCCTGACCGTCCTGACCCAAATCGTGGAAGAAGGTGGCTTGGGTGACGACATTGACCAGGTTCCGGCCGTAGGTCTGGCCCCCGAATGGATGAGTGAAAAGGCGCTGTCCATCGGTACGTACTGTGTTGCTTCTGGCGCGTACGTCATCTTTGGCGGTTCGTCGCCGGTCAGCGGTATGCCCGACCGGGTGTCCGACAGCGATATTGTGGCCCATCTTATCAGCGCAGGTTGGGAAGAAAAGTACGGCGGCAAGATGGAATTTATCGCTGATCCAAACGAGATGATTGCCAAAACGCTGGAACACATCGACAAGAAACGAGCAGCGTTGGGTTTACCGGAGTGGCATGCGGAGAAGTACGGCCGTTCCGGGGATGCCCGTATGCTGGAACTGGAAGAATTACCGTTCGCCGAGCGTCGTCAGGCTATTTATGGCGTCGCTGCTGATTAGTCTCGTAGTCGAATAGTCTTGTGGTCTTGTAGTTAAGAACTGACTACCCGACTACTGGATTACCTGACTGTTTGACTACCGACGGAGGATACTATGTCTCGATATATTGCAACCCGCGCCATTCGTGGCGCAAACGCGTTAGTCACTGAAGCGGAAGTGATGCTGAACAAGGCGATCGGCGAAAAAGGTCCGGACACACCGGTGGCTTTTCCCAACACCGCTTACTATTTGCCGCTGATTTATGGCATGACCGGCCAGGAAGTGGAAACGATTGGCCAGTTGGAGCCGGTCCTCAGCCATGCCCGCACCTTGCTGCATCCGGTTCCGTCTAAAAAGCATTGGACGCCCTACCTGGGCGAGACGCTGGACAGCGGCATGGCTACCCTGCTGGCCGCCGAAACCATTGAAGCCGTCCGTTTTGTTTACGGTTTACAGCCGGAGATGCTGCCTGGTTTTCATCTGGCGGGCGGCACGGCGTTTACCAGCCCGGATAACAGCCTGAACGGTGATGGTCATTTGAATGGCCCCATTGACGATATTCAGCTGCGTTCGTGGGGTATTCAGTTGGTAGACGGCCGTATGCCCGGTTTCGCGGCTATCGTCGGCGCAGCCAAGTCTAATGAAGTAGCCGTCAAGTTGGTGCGAGAATTACAGCGGCGCAATATTTTGACGTTTTTATCGGGGAATGTGAACGGCCGTTCCATCATTCACCAACTCCACGAAGAAGGCGTTGAACTGGGCTACGACACTTACACCGTGCCTTTCGGTACTGACACCATCAGCGCCATTTACGCCCTGGGCTTTGCCACCCGTTCGGCGTTGACTTTTGGCGGCTTAAAAGCGGGGCAGGCCCGCGACATCTTGCGTTACAACAAAGACCGCGTATTTGCCTTCGTCCTGGCTCTGGGCGAGGTGGATGATTTGAAATACGCAGCGGCCGCCGGAGCCATCAACTTTGGTTTCCCGGTCATCGCCGACACCGTCATCCCCGAAATTCTGCCCACCGGCGTTACCACTTACGAACATGTCGTATCCATGCCCTTCGAAGAAATTGATGGGGCTGACGACCTGGAGAAAGCGGAACGCTTGGTACAAAAGTGTATCGAAATTCGCGGCGTTAAAGTTAAAGTAGCTGATGTGCCTGTGCCCGTCCCCTACGGTTCAGCCTTTGAGGGCGAAGTTGTCCGCAAGACCGACATGCGCGTCGAGTTTGGTGGTAAATATTCCCGTGCTTTCGAATATCTTTATATGGCCGATCTGGATGAAGTAGTAGACGGCAAAATCGATATTGTTGGCCCTGATTTCTCCGGTGTGCCCGACAAAGGCGCGATGGATATGGGCCTCGTTATCAAGGTGGCCGGACGGCAGATGCAGGAAGACTTTGAGCCGGTTTTGGAGCGGCAAATCCATTACTTTGTCAATGGCGCATCGGGCATTCAACATATCGGCCAGCGCGACATCGCCTGGATTCGTATTTCCAACAATGCCGCTGACAAGGGGTTCGATCTGGCGCACTTTGGCAAGATTCTGCATGCTCGCTTCCATTCTGATTTTGGCGCAATTGTCGATAAAGTGCAGGTTACCATCTACACCGAACCGGACAAGGTGGAAGAGTGGCTGGGCAAAGCCCGCGAAGCCTATGATTTCCGTAACAAGCGCCTGGCTGACCTGACTGACGATGCCGTAGATGAGTTCTACTCCTGCACGCTGTGCCAATCCTTCGCTCCCAACCATGTCTGCGTGGTCAGCCCGGAACGGCTGGGTCTGTGCGGCGCGTACAACTGGCTGGACTGCAAGGCATCTTACAACATCAATCCCACCGGCCCCAACCAGCCCATTAAATTGGGTAAATTGGTCGATTTTGAGAAAGGGTATTGGGAGGGGACCAACGATTACGCCAAGATTGGTTCGCACGGTGTTGTCGAGGAAGTGGCCATGTACTCGATCATGGAAAACCCGATGACGGCTTGCGGCTGCTTTGAATGCATTGTTATGCTTATCCCGGAGGCCAACGGCGTGATGGTCGTCAGCCGCGAGGACACCAGCATGACCCCGGCGGGGATGACCTTTAGCACGCTGGCCGGGATGGCCGGCGGCGGCATGCAGACGCCAGGCGTGATGGGTGTGGGCAAGTTCTACCTCATCAGTCCCAAGTTCATTTCGGCCGATGGCGGTTTTAAGCGGGTGGTGTGGATGAGCAGCTACCTTAAGGAAACGATGTCGGCCGAGTTAACGGCCGTTGCCGAACGCGAAGGTGACCCCGACCTCATTAACCGCATTGCCGACGAGCGCAACGCTACGACGGTTGATGAACTGCTGGCCTGGCTGGAGGAACACAATCATCCGGCGCTGGTCATGGATATGATTTTTTAGTCTGTTAGTCAAATAGTCCGGTAGTCTTGTAGTCGTTTTGACTATTAGACTACTGGACTATCCGACTATCCGACTATCTGACTAATGACTAAGCTCGTTCGTGATCTCATGTCCGTTGGTGTGCCAACTTGTGCCCTGGATGATTCGGTGGTTGAACTGACGCGCTGGTTTTTGGAGAAGGATATTGAAGGGGTGGTGGTGCTGGATGAAAATGGGCATGGAGCCGGGGTTGTCACCCACGACGAGTTGATCAAAGCGTATGCCCAAGGGAGTTACGAGCAGTTGACAGCGCAAGATGTGATGCGGCCTGATGTTCCTGCTGTGCCGCCGGACATTCCTTTGACGGCGGCGGCTCAAATCATGCAGGATATGGGTGTGCGCATCATTTATATGACTCATCATGCTGGCGGGATTGAGTACCCGGCAGCGTATTTGACGTACAAACATCTGCTGCGCCATTTGGCGGCGCGTGATGAACAAGAATTGAAAGATTTAGGTATCAAAGCTGAGCGCGAAGCACCGTTGGAGACGTTTTTCCGGCGGCGGGATGAGGCGCTGCGGCGAGCGAATAAAGGGATGAAAGGGTGAAGAGGTGACAAGGTGGTGGGGGTGAACGTCTTCACCCTTTCACCCAAGTGACCGAAGGTCGCCCACCCGTTCACAGAAAAAGGAGAACACTATGCCAATTGAAATTCCGAAGGATAACTGGCCGGGTACGGTTCGTGAGGTGACGATTGGAGCAACGGCCGCTAACGGTGGTACGCGCACCCACACCATCGCGGTCGGCGGCGAGAAGGCGCTGCCATTTATGCATTTTGAGGCGGCGATGCCCCACAAGCCGGTGGTGGCGATTGAGATCAAGGATCGTAAACCGGATGACTGGTCGCCACTCTTGCTGGAAACCTGGGGCGAGGCAATGGAATTGCCGGGAGCCTGGGCCAAAGCAGCCGAAGCTGCCGGGGCCGATTTGCTGCAATTATCATTGAGTTTGACTGATGCTGACGGCAATCCAACGACCCCGGAGATGGCGGTAACGGCCGTAAAATCAGTCCTCAATTCCACCGGTTTACCTCTTATCGTATTCGGGCCGGGGCAGGCTGACGCCGACAACGAGCTGCTGGTTCCTGTGGCTGAAGCGACCAAGGGCGAACGTATCGTGTTGGGCATTTGCGAGGACAAAAACTACCGTACCATCGTGGCCACCGCCATGGCCAACGGTCATCTGGTTAATGCCCGCGCCCCGATGGACGTGAACTTGTCTAAACAGCTCAATATCCTCATTACCGACATGGGCCTGCCGCTGGACCGCATTATCATGGACCCGACGACAGGCGCGCTGGGTTACGGCATCGAGTACGGCTACTCGGTGATGGAACGGCTGCGGCTGGCGGCGCTGCAAGGCGACGCGATGACGCAACTGCCGATGCTGGTCACGCCGGGCTTTGAAGCCTGGAAGACCAAGGAATCGAAAGTAGGTACGGACGTTCCGGCGGAATGGGGCAGCTGGCTGGAACGGGCGATTAACTGGGAAACGTTAACGGCCGTGTCTCTGCTCGAGTCGGGCGCGGACATTTTGGTGCTGCGCCATCCGGAAAGCGTGCGTCGGGTTAAACTGGCGATTGATGAACTGACGGCGGTTCCCACCCCGGCATGAGAGAATTCATACGTCATAAATCATGCGTCATTCATCAAGTGACGCATGACAAAATGATGAATGATTACGGAGATACAAAATGGCACTCAGTGGAATTCAAATTTACAAACTACTGCCCAAAACAAACTGCAAAGATTGCGGTTTTCCCACCTGTCTGGCCTTCGCCATGAAATTGGCCGCCAAGCAGGTCGAACTGTCGGCTTGCCCGCATGTTGGTGAAGACGCGGCGGCAGAGCTGGCCGAATCATCGGCCCCGCCGGTGCGCTTGATCACGCTCAAGTCCAATGGCTACGAAGTCAAGGCCGGCAACGAGGTTGTCCTTTTCCGGCATGAAAAGACCTTCTACCACATGCCCGGCGTCTTTGTCCGCGTCAAGGATGATGAACCGGCCGAGCAAATCAAAGCTAAATTGGCTCCGGCTGAAGCGTACAAAGTCGATTATGTCGGTCTGGAACTGGCGCTGGATGGTTTTGCCGTCGAGTCGGTGACGGGAGATGCAGGGAAGTTTGCGGCAGCGGTGAAGGCGGTGGGCGAAGTCAGCCACAAGCCGCTGATATTGATGAGTCGGGATACGGCCGTTATGGAAGCCGGTCTGGCTGCAACGAGCAATGATACACCCTTGATCTACGCCGCCGACGCCGATAACTGGGAAGCGATGGCCGATCTGGCCAAGAAGCACAAAGCGGCCCTGGTTGTTAGCGCCAATTCGTTGGAAGGATTGGCCGAATTGACCGAAAAAATCCAGGCTAAAGGCGTCGAGGACATGGTTCTTGACCCGGTGGGTGAGAATTTAAGCCAGCGTCTGGTGTTGAGTACGCAAATCCGCCGCCTGGCGCTCAAGAAAAACTTCCGCCCGCTGGGCTACCCGCTGTTCGTGGCTCCCACCAATGGCGAAGATGTGGCCTACCAATCAATGCTGGCGGTGCAGGGCATTGCCAAATACGGCGGTTTTGTCGTGACCGACTATTTCACGCCGGAACTGGTTTACCCGCTGTTGGTCTTGCGGCAAAACATCTACACCGATCCGCAAAAACCGATCCAGGTGCAGCCCGGTGTTTACGAAATCAACAATCCCACGCCGGAATCGCCGGTGTTGGTGACGACCAACTTCTCTATCACCTACTTTAGCGTGGCCAATGAGGTAGACGGCTCCGGTCTTCCCGCCTGGCTGCTAGTAACCGATGCCGAAGGGATGAGCGTCCTAACGGCCTGGGCCGCAGGCAAATTTGACGCCGAACGCATTGCCAAGGATGTGAAACGGTTTGGCGTGGCCGACAAGGTCAACAACAAGCGTATCGTTTTGCCGGGGCATGTGGCTGTCCTCTCCGGCGAACTGGAAGAGGAACTGCCCGATTGGGAAGTGCGTGTTGGACCGCGCGAAGCAGTGGACATCCCGGCGTTTATGAAGCAGGTTTTGGCATAAAAAGTGAAACGTGATGCGTGATGCGTGACGATTATTCTTGTTACGCATCACGCATCACCGAGCTAGAATCATGAGTTTCAAAACAAAAGCGGAAGAATTTCTCGCTCAGGAACGCATCGCTGTAGCCGGTGTGTCGCGGACAAGTGAACAAACGGCCAATCTTATTTATCGGACGCTGCGCAAACAAGGGCACCAGGTGTTTGCTGTGAATCCCAATACGGACATGGCCGAAGGCGATCCTTGCTACCCCAATATGCAGGCGATTCCTGGCGGCGTGGATGGCGCGGTGATTGTGACCAAACCGGCGCTGACGGAGCAAATTGTGCGTGACTGTGCTGAAGCGGGCGTGCCGCGTGTGTGGATGCATGACAACACCTTTGCGGCGGGCAGTGTTTCGGATGAAGCGACCCAATTTTGCCACGACAACAACATTACCGTCATAGACGGCGGCTGCCCCATGATGTTCCTTGATTTCGGTCACAAATGTATGCGCTGGATGCTGGGCGTGATGGGAAGATTGCCCAACTAATACCTTGCAAGAAATGCAGCAAGAAGCAACTGTTTCTATTTTGGAAACAGGCAAAAAGGGAATGGGTAGGCTGAACATATGAGGATTGCTAGGTGGACTTTTCGAACCGCAGGTACATTTGGCTTAATTGTGATGGTTCCTATGCTTTTTGTTGAGAAACTGATCGAGCAGATCATGCCACCCGCTGTAAATCATCCAGAGTTCTTTTATGGTTTTGTTATTCTTAATATATGCTGGCAGATTTTGTACTTTTATTTGGCAAAGGATCCGATTAGATTTCGTCCAATGATGATTCCTTCGTTTTTTGCAAAAGTAAGTGGCCCGGTTGCATTGGTGTGGTTGTATTTACAAGGGCGAATTTCCAGTCAATGGATTACAACGACAGTTCTCGATGGGGTGTTTGCTGGCCTATTCTTAGTTTCATTTTGGGCAACAGGGCAAGAGGCTACCAATAATTGAGTGATCCACAGATGGTTTGAATATGGAACACATTGTTACTTTTGATACTAATAAACAGGCGATCACTGCCACGACAGGCACTTTGTTAACGGAGGCCGCACACGAGGCAGGAATTGATCTCACTCAACCATGTGGTGGGCAGGGTCGGTGCGGCCGTTGCGCGGTGCAGGTAACGGAAGGCAGTGTGCGGTCACGAAGCACGCTGCGGTTATCGCCGGAGGATGTGGCCGCTGGCTATGTGCTGGCCTGTCAGGCGGTGGTGGAAGGGGATGTGTCCATCCATGTGCCGCCGCAGGAAGCGTTGGAACGACGGCTGACGACGGATCGTACGGTAGCCGAGGTACAGGTTCCAGCGGGTTACGACCCGGCCGTGCAGCCCATCTGCCGGGTCACGCTGACGCTGACGCCGCCCAGTATGGATGACCAGACGGACGATTGGAGCCGCCTGCAAACGGCCGTTCGCCAGGAAACGGGCATTGGCGAGCTGCAAGTGTCGCTGTCGCTGCTGCGTAAGATTGGTTCGGTGCTGCGGGAAGGGGAGTGGCAGGTTACGGCCGTACTTGACATCAGCCATTTTCCCGGAAACTTCGGAGTTTCCGGGAAAATTATCGATCTACTTCCTGGCCACGTTCCCACCGACACGCCCTTGTGGGGAGCGGCGATTGATATCGGTACAACGACGGTGAGCGTTTGGCTGGTGAATTTGCTGACCGGTGAAGTCGTGCAGCAAGCGGCCGAGTACAACCGCCAAATCCGGCGCGGCGAGGACGTGATCTCGCGCATCATTTACGCCAGCAAGGGGAACGGCCGTGCCGAAATATGTGACTTGGTTCTGGAAACAATTAACGGGCTGCTGGAGCGAACCTGCCAAAGAGCCAACCCATCCCAGGGTCACAAAGAAGAAAAACCGCTGAGTTCGCTGCGCCCCTGTGGTGACAACATTGTCAAGGCGACTATTACCGGTAACAGCACGATGATTCACCTGCTTTTGGGCATTCCGGCGGAAAGTATCCGGTTATCGCCGTTTGTAACGGCCGTTAACCACATCCCCTCGTTAACAGCCAAAGAAGTCGGACTGGCCATCCATCCTGAAGCGGTGGTGGACTGCCTGCCCGGCGTCGCCAGCTACGTGGGCGCCGACATCAGCACCGGTGTGCTTTCATCGGGCGTGGACGACAGCGAGCAAGTCAGCCTGTTCCTGGACATCGGCACCAATGGGGAGACCGTACTCGGTTCGCATGATTGGCTGGTCACCTGCGCCTGTTCGGCCGGACCGGCCTTTGAGGGCGCGGGCGTGCAGCATGGGATGCGGGCCACGCGCGGCGCGATTGAGGAAGTATGGATCAACGGCGAAACCTACGAGCCGACCTACCGCGTCATTGGTGATGCTGCACCCAAAGGTTTCTGTGGCAGCGGCCTCATCTCGCTGCTGGCTGAGATGTTTTTGACCGGCGTCGTTGATAAGAGTGGCAATTTTAACCACATGCTGCCCACCAAACGTATCCGCCAGGGTGAACACGGCTGGGAATATGTAGTCGTTTGGGCCGACGAAGGCGCAGGTAAGGACATCAGCATCACTCACGTGGATGTCGATAATCTGCTGCGGGCCAAGGCGGCCATTTATGCCGGATTCGAGGTTTTGGCCGAGGGCGTGGGATTCCCGCTGGAAGCAGTGGAGCGGGTGTTGATTGGCGGCGCGTTTGGCAAATACATCAACGTGGAAAAGGCGGTGGAAATTGGCCTGCTGCCCGATATGCCCTGGGAGAACTTCCAATTTTTAGGCAATACGTCGGTCTTGGGCGCGTATTATGCCCTGCTCGATCCCCAATTGCGGGATCGGGTGGCTGATATTGCCAGCCGGATGACTTACATTGAACTGTCGGCCGACAACTCGTTTTATGAAGCGTTTACGTCGGCCCTGTTTTTGCCGCATACGGATATGAGCCGTTTTCCGTCGGTGGCCAAGGAAATGATGAAGGCGGAATGATGAAGGCTGACTTCATTGTTTATCATTCATAACTTATCATTTTTCCGGGAGGTCTATTGTGAAACTTAACAGCCTCCACGTATTGCTGACATACCAGTGCAATTACGAATGTGATCACTGTTTTGTCTGGGGGAGTCCGGGACAGTCGGGCGTGTTTAGTCTGGCTCAGTTGGATGATGTGTTCCGGCAGGCGGTGGCAGTCCCGACCATCAAAAGCTTTTATTTTGAAGGGGGCGAGACGTTTATTTATCATCCCATTTTGGTGCGGGCGGTCTGGCACGCGCATGATTTGGGTTTTACGGTGGGGATCGTGACGAATGGTTTTTGGGCAACGGGGGTGGAAGATGCGCTGGCCTGGTTACGGCCGTTACGCGATGCCGGTCTGGACTGCATTGAAATTTCCTACGATTCCCTCCATGGCGACATCCATCTGAACCCCGACACCCATCCAGGGTTGATTGCGGCGCGCCAGTTGGGCCTGCCGGCCAGCCTCATCACGCTGGAAGCGCCGACAACTGTTCGTGACCCGGCTGCGTATGAAGCGGGCGAACCACTCACTGGCGGCGACGTGATGTATCGCGGCCGTGCCGCCGTTAAATTGACCGACGGCCTGCCCCGGCGACCCTGGGAGTCGTTTACTTCTTGTCCCTATGAAAATCTGATCGATCCGGGACGGGTCCATCTCGATCCCTTTGGCAATTTACATTTGTGTCAGGGAATTGTGATGGGGAATGTGTGGCAACGGCCGTTAACCGAAATCCTCGAAAACTTCGATCCCTACACTCACCCAATCGTCGGCCCATTGTTAGCCGGGGGACCGGCCCGATTGGTGCAGCAATATGACCTGGCCCACGAACGGGGCTACGTTGATGCCTGTCATCTTTGTTACACAGCCCGCGCAGCATTACGCGAGCGATTCCCGGCCCAATTAGCACCTGATCAAATGTATGGAGTGGCGTGAGATGTGAGACATGACACATGACACACACACGTAAAAAGGAGAACCCTATGTACATAATTGGCGAAAATATTCATATCATCTCCCAAAAAGTTAAAGATGCCCTGCGCGATAAGGACGCCAAATTCTTCCAGGATTTGGCCGTACGCCAGGTTGAAGCCGGGGCGCAGGCGCTGGACCTGAATATGGGACCGCGTAAAAAGGATTGGGAAGAACTGTTCCCCTGGATGGTGAAAACCGTCGAGGCTGTGGTCGATGTACCTCTCAGCTTTGACAGCACCAACATTTTAGGGATTGAAGCCGGCCTGAAAAAGGTGACCAAAGCCCAGCCCATCATCAACTCCACCTCGGCCGAGGAAGAGCGGTTGGAAAAAGTGCCCTTACTGGCCAAGCAGTACAATGCCCGGCTTGTCGCCCTGACGATGGGCAAAAGTGGTATCCCTGTTGGCGCGGATGAGCGGGTGAACATTGCCCTGGAAAAACTGATTCCCCGTGCTTTGGAAATTGATTTTCCCATCAGCGATTTGATCATTGATCCACTGGTGTTGACCGTTTCCGGCTGCCAGGAATACTGTCCGGAATTGATCGAGGCAGTGCGTACCATCCAATTTGCCTGGGATCCGGCTCCACCGATTTCGGTTGGTTTATCCAATGTCAGCAACGCTGTGCCGCACGAAAATCGACCGCTCATCAACCGGGTCTATTGCGCCATGCTTATGGGTGCTGGTTTGCGGATGATGATTGCCGATCCGTTTGACGAGAAGCAAAATGAAGTGATTCGCATTATTGAAGAGCGGGATGAAGGAACGGCCGTTGGCCGGCTCTACCTCAATATCCACGACCGGGTTGCCGCCATGGAAGAACCCGTCTATGAAGACGTAGACCCCAATGATCCCGAACAAGTGGCAATCTGGAAAACCGTCCAAATCCTACTGAACAAAGTCATTTACGCAGATTCATATCTGCAACAGGAGGCTGTTATGTAAACTGGACGAAGGAGAAATCCCACTTCCCCTTCGTCAAAAAGCTGTCATTAGCGCATATAAAGACAGGTTGGTTTATTGAGCCGGCCCATGCTGATGCAGACATCGCAAATTGAGACATCGCAGATTGAAGCATCTGGACGTAAAAGTTCGGGGAGCAAACAACGAAAATTGCATAATACTTGTGTCCCCCGTGGGCTGGGTATCCATTATTGTGAACCGTAAAGTTTCACAGGAGGACAATCATGCTGAAAGAACAAAACGATGTTGATATTGAAGCCCTATTGGCAAAAGCCAAAAAGCCTTCGGCGGATGCCATGCTGCTTCATCCCTTTTACCGGGGGAAAGTAGAAACCACGCTAAAATGCGTCGTTCGTGACATAAACGATTTTGCCATTTGGTATACACCGGGTGTTGCTGCGCCCTGCCGCGACATCGAAGCCAACCCGGAAAAGGTGTACGATCACACCAATAAATGGAACACGGTCGCCGTCATCAGCGATGGCACACGTGTGCTGGGTCTGGGTGACATCGGCCCCAAAGCCGGTTTGCCGGTAATGGAAGGCAAGGCGCTGCTCTACAAATATTTGGGCGGCGTCGATGGTGTAGCCATCATGCTGGATACCAAAGACCCTGATAAAATCATCGAAACCGTGCTAATGCTCCAGCCATCCTTTGGCGGTGTCAATCTGGAAGACATCTCGCAGCCCAAATGTTTCCGTATCCTCGATACATTGCGCGAAAAGGCTGAAATTCCCATCTGGCACGATGACCAACAGGGCACGGCTACGGTGACGCTGGCCGGCCTAATCAATGCCCTCAAAGTGGTGGGCAAAAAGATGGATGAGGTCAAAATCACCTTTGTCGGCAGCGGCGCATCTAATGTAGCCTGCTCACGGCTCATCTTTGGCTGGGGTGCGGATCCGACCAAGTGCATGATGGTAGATAGCAAGGGCATTTTGGGACCGCACCGTACCGATCTGGAAAAGCGCCGTCACGAGTATGTAGATAAATGGCGGCTGTGCCAGATAACCAATGGTGAATTGCGCCAGGGTGGTATTCCCGAAGCGATGGAAGGCGTGGACGTGGTTATTGGTCTCTCCAAGCCTGGTCCGGGCACGATTAAACCGGAATGGGTGGAGCGGATGAACAAGGATGCCATCGTCTTTGCCTGTGCCAACCCGGTACCGGAAATCTGGCCCTGGGAGGCAAAGGAAGCGGGGGCGCGTATTGTAGCTACCGGCCGGTCTGATTTTCCCAATCAGGTCAATAACTCGCTGGGCTTCCCCGGTATCTTCCGTGGCACGCTGGACGTGCGGGCGACAACCATCACGGACGATATGTGTTTTGCTGCGGCTGAAGCCCTGGCAAATCACGTTGGTGACCGGATGGATGAGGAACATATCCTGCCCGACATGGAAGATTGGACAGTGTTCCCGCGTGAAGCTGCGGCGGTGGGTATGAAAGCCCAGGAACAAGGTGTGGCCCGGCTGACGAAGAGTTACGAGGAATTGTTTGAACACGCGACGCACATTATCGGCCGTTCCCGTAACATGACCAAACGGTTGATGGAAGAGGGCTTTATCGCCCCGGCGCCGGAAGAGTGAACCGTGTTCCGTAAGCCGTACGCCGTGAGCCAAGTACGGAACACGGATTACGGGTAACGGATTACCGAAAACGGAGGAAACCATGTATGACTTAATTGTAATTGGTGGCGGCCCTGCCGGTCTCACTGCTGCGATCTACGCCATCCGTAAGCGTTTGAATGTGCTGCTTGTCTCCAAAGATTTGGGGGGCAAGACAAATTATCATCTGGAACTGCCGGAATTGGATAGTTATCAGGTTATTCGCGGCGTGGAAGTGGTTAACAAATTCAAGAGTGAATTGGAATACCTGAAATTTGCTCGCCACATGGAACCAGTGGAAAAAGTTGAGCAAGTCGAAGATGGCAGCTTCATTGTGCGTACCAAGGGCGGCGGCGAACTGCTGGCCAAAGCAGTGATTATTGCTACTGGCGCTCGGCAGCAGTGGCTGGATGTGCCCGGTGAAAAAGAATACTTATCCAAAGGGCTGTGCTACTCTGCTTTGAGCTATGCGCCGTTGTTTATTGACAAGAAAACAGTTGTCGTCGGCGAAGGCGATCTGGCCTTACGTTCGGCGGCTGAACTTTCTACTGTGGCTGAACACGTGCATGTTGTTGGCCCAACTATGGCTGCTTTGAAATCACCGCTGGGGCAAAAGCTGGTTGAGGCTAAGAATGTGACGGTGTTGGCCGAACATCATGTTAAACGGGTAAAGGGTAACGGCTACTGCAATACCGTCGTTGTACAAAGCCCTGAAGGCCAAGAAATTGAATTAGGGGCTGATGGTACTTTTGTGGAAAAAGGTCTGCTGCCCAATTCAGAAATGGTGGCTGGTTTGGTAGAACTGGATCAAAAAGGGTTCATCAAGGTGGACTGCCAGGCTAAGACGAGTGTGCCCGGCATCTTTGCTGCTGGTGATATTACCAGTATTTACGCTGAGCAGGTGCTGGTTGCTGTAGGCGAGGGGGTGAAAGCGGCCCTAAGTGCCTATGATTACTTGCTGCCGATGTTGTAAGCTTTTAGGATGTGGCAATTATGTTTTAGCGTGATTGTCACATCCATGTTTGTTTGTGGTGCGGGTTTGCTTGCGACGAAGCATCTTTGTGCGACAATGAGAAAAAGGATAGACGGTCTGTTCCAGTTAGGACTGTCTCAATTCAAGAGTCATGTTTTATGACAAAAGGAGTTTTTATATGGATAAACAGACATTAATTGCTCACCTAAATGAAGATTTGGCTGGTGAACTAAGTGCGATTGCTCAATACATTACCTATGCGGCGAAGGCAACTGGTCCGTATCGGCCGCAGTTAGCTGCGTTTTTCTTGCAAGAAGTGGCGGATGAGCAGCTTCACGCCCAGTTTTTGGCGAACAAGATTGTGGCTTTGGGTGGTGAACCGACGACGGTGGCCGCTCCGGTAGCACCGGCAAAGACGAATCGGGAGATGTTGGAGCAGGTGTTGGCGGCGGAGTTGAAGGCTGGTAAGGATTATACCAAACGGGCTGAGGAAGCAGACGCTTATGGCGATAAGGGGCTGGTAGTAGCTCTGGAAGATATGGTCCGGGATGAGATGGGCCATTCGGAAGAGACGGAGCGGATGCTGCGAGACTGGCCGCTTTAGGAATAGGACGCGGATGAACGTGGATGAATGCGGATTTTACTGTCTGCGTTTATCCTGGGAATCTGCGTTTTGACTTCTTTTTTGTTATGGATGAACGGCCGTATCCTCTAGCGCAGCGAGTGGCGGAAATCGGGGTTGAACTGCGTGGCCGGGATACGGCCGTTCTTTCCCATAA
Organism: Ardenticatenaceae bacterium; assembly: GCA_020634245.1. Classification (GTDB taxonomy): domain Bacteria; phylum Chloroflexota; class Anaerolineae; order Promineifilales; family Promineifilaceae; genus JACKCC01. The sequence continues at coordinate 379,490 of JACKCC010000010.1, forward strand.
CACCGGCGCAATCTACACAGCAGCAGGGCCGGGTCAGGGTGAATTTCGGCTCCCATTTTGGGGGCGGGATGTTATTTTGACCTGGCCCGATTTTGTGGGGCGGGCTGCTCAAAGCGGCGAGGCCCTGCCCGTGTTCAGCATGGCCGTTCTGGCTTACTATTTTTTGCTGGCCGATGGCTCGCCGCTGACGGGGCAGTGGATTGCTTTTACCGAACTGCCTGACGGCCAGTTTTACACGCAGGCGTTCCAGGGTTACACAGGGCAGGAGCTGGTCAAGACGTTTGGTAACGACATCGACGCTTTTACCCGCGCTGCCAAACAGGTGGGTGGCCAGCCGGAGCCGTTGGGGGATGCGGCGTTTTCCTTTCGCGTATTGCCGAAGGTGAGTTTGTTGGTGGTTTGTTGGTTGGGGGATGAGGATTTTCCACCGTCTTATCGCGTGTTGTTTGATGGGGTGAACGGCCGTCATCTTTCCACCGATGGCTGTGCTATACTTGGCAGCACATTGACTCGTCGTTTAATCAAAGCAAGTATGGGACACAGATAAGCGAAACGACAAAATTTGTGTTCATCCGTGCGAATCCGTGTCCAAAAATGAGACAAATAGCTTGACCACAAAAACGCCTCCTCTCCGACTGTACGACACCTATACCCGCCAACTGCGTGAATTCGCGCCGCTCCATCCGCCGACGGTTGGCCTGTACGCCTGCGGGCTGACTGTTTATGATTACGCCCATATCGGCAACCTGCGCACCTACATCTTCGAGGACATCCTGCGCCGCGTGTTGGAATTCAACGGCCACCCCGTCACTCATGTCCAAAACATCACCGACGTGGGCCACCTGGTTTCCGACGGCGACACGGGCGAGGACAAGATGGAAAAAGGGTCGCGGCGCACCGGCAAATCAGCCTGGGAAATCGCCGAACAGTATACCCAAATTTTCAAAGATGATTTGCACGCCCTCAACATTTTACAACCCACCATTTGGTGTAAAGCCACTGACCACATCGGCGAACAAATTGCCCTGGTGCAATGTTTGGAAGCGCTGGGTTACACCTATCTCACCGAGGATGGTGTTTATTTCGATACTTCGCGGCTGGATGATTATGGCTATCTGGCCCGGCTGAACCTGGAAGGGCAGCAGGGTGGTATCCGCGTTGATGTGGCCGGTAAGCGTAATCCGACTGACTTTGCCTTGTGGAAATTCAGCCCGCGCAACCAGCAGCGGCAGATGGAATGGGACAGTCCCTGGGGCGTCGGTTTCCCCGGCTGGCATATCGAATGTTCGGCGATGGCCGCCAAATATTTGGGTACTTTTTTCGACATCCACTGCGGTGGTGAGGACCACATTTCCGTCCATCACACCAATGAGATAGCCCAGGCGCAGGGCTGCTACGGCACGCGGCTGGCTAATTTCTGGATGCATGGCTACTTTTTGCAGCTTGACGATGCCAAGATGGCCAAATCGGCCGGTGGATTTTTGCGGTTGCAAACATTGATTGACCACGGCTACGATCCGTTGGCTTATCGTTATTTCACGCTCAACAGCCATTACCGCTCCAAGCTCAACTTTAGCTGGGAGGGGATGGATGGGGCGGCGACGGCGTTGCACCGGCTGCGGCGCGCCGCCTACGAATGGGGCCAGCCGGGTGCGGCCGACGATGCCTACGCTGCCGAGTTTACAGCCCACATCAACGACGACCTGAACATGCCGCGGGCGCTGGCGACGACCTGGAACCTGGTCAAGAGCGATTTACCGGCGCGGACGAAGAAGGCGACGATCCTGTTGTTTGACCGAGTGCTGGCGTTGGGATTGGTTGATTGGCAGCCGGCCGAGGAAGCGATACCGGCCGCGATTATGGCCCTGGTGGAACAGCGGCAGGCCGCCCGCGCCGCTAAAAACTGGCCGGAAGCCGATGCCCTGCGCGACGAAATCGCTGCTGCCGGCTACGAGGTTGAAGATACGTTAGAAGGCCCACACGTGCAACAAAAGTGAGATAAAATATTTGGATTCATGGGAGATGTAAATGGCAGTAGGTGCTTTTGTATATAGAAATGAGGTTGAGGGATTTGAATTTGCAGAGGCCTTTTTAAAGTCTCCTGATTTAGATTTTCCTACTTTAAAAAATATTTGTCGAGATTTGGGTTTCTCGGTAGGTGGGAAAAAGCAAGATTTAATCAATCGAATCATTTCTCTTCTGGAAAGACAAAATCAAGAAGTTTGCCAGTTAATCATTGAACATCTAGTACTTCGTCAAAAAAGTTTTGGCACGTAGAATATCTTCCAGAAACACATACCGTTGAAGGAGATGTTCATGGCCAAAAGGTACATCGTCGACCTGACCCAGGTCGAAAAGGAGACATTAGTTGAACTGACTCGGAAAGGACGTCCGGGCGCACGGAAAGTCAAACGAGCCAATATCTTGTTACTGGCTGACCAGGGCAAGAAAGATGAAGAAATCATTACTACCTTACACACGAGCCGAAACACAGTGATTCGAACCCGGCGCAGATATGTGGCCGGAGGATTAACTCTGGCGCTAAATGAACGCTCGCGTGCAGGACGCCTACCTAAGATCAATGATAAAGTTGAAACCATCTTGACAACTCTAGCCCAAAGCCAACCGCCTGATGGTCGTAAACGCTGGACTTTGCAGCTCTTGGCAGATCGGTTGGTGACCCTAACCCATTTGGATAGCCTTTCATATGAAGCCATCCGCTTGGTGTTAAAAAAAACGACCTCAAGCCCTGGGTACGGCAAAAATGGTGCATTCCGACGGTCATTGGGGCTGAATTCGTCTGGCGGATGGAAGACATCTTGGATTTGTATGCCGAACCTTACCAAGCTGCCTATCCAGTAGTTTGCTTTGATGAGATTCCTTATCAGTTGGTCAGCGAAACTCGAAAGCCTTTGCCGCTTCGGTCGGGAAAACCAGTTCGTTATGACTACGAATATCGTCGCGAAGGAACCTGCAACCTGTTCATGTTTCTGGAACCGCTGGCTGGTTGGCGACAGGTAAAAGTAACTGCGCGGCGGACCAAACAAGACTTCGCCGTTTGCATGAATGAAATGATTGAAGACTATTGGCCTGAAGCCCAAAAGGTCCGGGTTGTTTTGGACAATCTCAACACCCACACGCCAGCTTCGCTGTATGAGAAATATCGGCCAGAAGAGGCCCGAGAGTTGGTGCGAAAGTTGGAGTTCCATCACACACCTAAACATAGCAGTTGGTTGAATATGGCCGAAGTAGAAATTTCTGTTTTGACAGGACAGTGCTTAGACCGCCGCATTGGCAGCACGGAAGCGTTAAAAAACGAGATCGGTGCCTGGGAAACTGAGCGCAATGAGCGCAGAGCCAAGATTGATTGGCGCTTCACAATTCCCAATGCCAGAGACAAACTAAAGCGCTTATATCCTGTGGTTAATGAACGGTGAATTGTCATCGTTTACGTACCAAAACTTTTTTGATGAGCTACTAGATGGGAGGACTATAGTAATTGAGGCGAAAAATTTAAAAAAACCTGTAAACGATCAACAGTTTTCAAGGTTATGCCACATTGTTCAGAATATGTTTAAAACTACAAGTCATCTTGGGGTATTCTTCTCTCGCTCTGGGGCAACAGGGTTTAAAACTCGACGATCTTTGCGTGACTCGAGAGCTACACAGATTCTATTTCACGCAATTACACAAAAATTTGTTGTCGTTTTTAACCATGAGGAAATTCTCCGATTAAAACAAGCAGGTAGTTTGCCAAAATTGTTAGAGGCGAAGATCAGGGATATTGAGTCTAGTTCTAGCATGCCGGAAGATTTCAACCTAGATTGGAAAAAAATTAATATTCCAGATCATCTGGCCAAATGGATTCCAGATGTTGTAAATCATTGAGCGACGAGCTAGATACGAGACTCAGAATGCTGAACAATAATGAAACTAGCAATTAGTGGGAAAGGTGGCGTAGGAAAAACGACGCTGGCGGCGCTGCTGGCGCAGGTGTATGCTGATGAGGGCTGGGATGTGTTAGCCGCTGATGGCGATCCGTCGCCGTGTCTGGCGGGGGCGTTGGGTTTTCCCGACGAGCTGCGACGCAAATACTAGCGCATTCATGCTATAATGCGGGCGAGATTGATTAAAGGGACACTTGAAATCGGAGGCGATATGGCTATCATTTTGAATAATTATACGATTCCAGAAAAGGGGCCGGTGAATATTGATTTTCAACTGTCGTTTGAGATAAAGTGCACGGCCGTACAAGCCAAAAGCGCTGTGAATAACTGGTTGCTCAACGAAATCAGCTACCTGATTGGCGCCGATTTGCCCACGTTAGTTCTCCATCAGCGTCCAACGTGGCGCGTGCCCATCTGGCTAACATTGCCAGGCACAAACCATAAAGAGATTATTGGCACGATGGATGTGGACGTGGAAACAGGCCAAATAATTGACCTGACCAACAGCAAAGTGCAATTAGAGCGATACCTTCACCAAAATGATGCGCCGGCAGCGGCCGGGAAAGCGTTTATTCGTGAACTTCCCCCTGATTACATAACCAATCTGTCGCCGCCACCACAAATCATAAACCAATGAAGTTAATCCGGCGGAGCTATGACATCCATCTTGCCAATCCCGCACAACTTACAAACGAGCCAAGCTGATTGTCTGGCCGCTTGTGCAAGCATGGTTTTGTCATATCTGAACAAGCCACTGCCTTATGATGAGTTGCTTGCCCTTTTGCATGTACAATGGTTTGGTGCGCCGTTTAGCAATATCAGAAATTTGAAACAAATTGGCGTTCGTATTTTGTATCAAAATGGCTCACTTGAGGATTTGAAAAAACATCTGGCTAATGGCGAGCCAGTCATCACCCCTATTTTTACGGGCGAACTTCCTTATGCTGATGAAGTGACCAATCATGCGGTTGTCGTTGTTGGCGTAGGGGAACGTTATATTTATATCAACGATCCGGCCGTGACTTATGCTCCGATTCCCGTGCCGATCGGAGATTTTGAACTGGCCTGGCTGGAACGAAATGAATGGTACGCGGTGATTAGAATATGAAATTAGCAATAAGTGGCAAAGGTGGGGTAGGGAAGACGACGCTGGCGGCGCTGCTGGCGCAGGTGTATGCCGATGAGGGCCGGGACGTGCTGGCGGCTGATGGCGATCCGTCGCCGTGTCTGGCAGGGGCGTTGGGTTTTCCCGACGAACTGCGGGCGAAGCTGAGTCCCATCGCCGAGATGGACGCACTGATTGAGGAGCGCACGGGAGCCAAACCGGGAACGACGGGCGGCTTTTTCACACTTAATCCGCGGGTGGATGATTTGCCGGAACGGTTCAGCGTGACCCATCGCGGCGTGCGCCTATTGGAAATGGGGTCGGTGGATTTAGGCGGGTCGGGCTGCATTTGCCCGGAAAGCGCGATGCTCAAGACGTTGTTCACCCACCTGCTGTTCCGCGACGACGAGGTGCTTATTCTGGATATGTACGCCGGGGTGGAGCATTTGGGACGAGCCACGGTCGATTTTGTGGACGCGATGATTATCGTGGTTGAGCCGACAAAGCGGAGTTTAGGGACTGCCCGGCAAATCAAAAAGTTGGCCCAAGACATCGGCTTAAAGCGGCTGTGGCTGGTGGGCAACAAGGTCCGCGACGAGGACGAGGCGGCGTTTTTACGCAACGAGACGCCGGGCATTCCAGTGTTGGGACTGCTGCCATCGGATACGGCCGTTCAAGAAGCCGATCGCCTGGGTATAGCCGTCTACGACCATGTACCCGCTTTGCGGCGGGCAGCAGAGGAGATTGCAAAGAAATTAGATGAGGAGATTGGAGACTGACGCATGACGATTGAGTCACTAATCTCCAGTCTCCCCAAGAGGAAACTATGACAACAACCATCGCATTGGCCGGAAAAGGCGGCGTGGGCAAGACGACCACCGCCGGTATGGTCATCAAATATTTAATTCAAACACAGCCGGGCGCTGTCCTGGCCATCGACGCCGATCCCAGCAGCAACCTGAACATGGTGCTGGGGCTGGATTTGGACTGGACGGTGGGCGACATCCGCGAAGGGCTGCTGGATCAGGTGCAGGAATCACTGCTGGCCGGCGGCGCAGCGATGGGAGCGCTGCAAGGCGGCGTCAGCAAGCGCGAATACCTGGATTACCAGATTCGCCAATCCGTCGCCGAGGGCGACCGCTTTGATTTGGTGGCGATGGGCAAGCCGGAAGGGCCGGGCTGTTACTGCGCCGTCAACCACAATTTGCGCGAAGTCGTCGATTCGATCAGCAAAAATTACCGCTACGTGATCATCGACAACGAGGCCGGGATGGAACATCTCAGTCGGCGGACAACGCGCGACGTGCAGCATTTGCTCATCGTCAGCGACCCGACGCAGCGCGGGCTGGTGGCGGCGGAACGTATCGCCGAATTCCGCCACCAGCTAGACATCAAAATTGAAAATACATGGCTGATTGTGAACCGGCTGCCCGACGGCGTGCCTGACCCCTTACAAGCGCGCATTGACGCGATGGGCATCCCGCTGCTGGGCACGATTGCGTCGGATGAGAAGTTGATGGCGTTTGAGTTTAGTGGACGGCCGTTAATTGAACTGGGCGACGACTCACCGGTGTATACGGCCGTGGCCGGGATGATGCAGAAACTGAATTTGTAGCCGGGGGCAGAGATGAAGGGGTGAAGGGGGGGAAAGGGCGAAGGGGTGAAAGAGCCTCACCTCCGCCCCCTTTCACCCTTGCGCCCCTTCTACTTCCGACTGCGCCACCAGCAGGCCAGCGACAGGCCGCCAGCAACCAGGAAGGGGGAACTGTAAGCAAAAGTCGTAAACAGCCGGTTCTGCTCAAACGTGAGATAAGTCAAAATCGCCACGCCCACGCCGCTGACCAGCGCAATGATGCCGCCGACCAGTTCCAGCCGCCAGGCACAAAACAGTCCCAGCGTGGCCAGTACCATCAAGAAAAACAAAATGACGATACTTTGTCCCCACTGCCCGTCGCGGATGGCATTGAGACTGTCCACGCCGACGACGCGCAGATAGATAAGACCGGTCAGCAAGGCCAGCACACCGACCGATTTGGCCGCAAAACGTAGTTGATTGACGTCGCCAGGAGAATGTTGATTGGTATTGGTTAACCGACTCATGATTCACCTCCAGTTAAAACGAAGGTTCAACAAATATTTGCCGACTAAAAATGACGCATGACGCATGATTTTCATTCGTCATGCGTCATTATCAGCTTACAAGAAAACCCTCGTCCTGTGAAGTAACGTTTGTCACTTCTACTGGAGATGAATCTTGATTTTTAGTTTTCCACGACGCCGCTGGCCTGGGCCAGGAAGTTGATAACCGCATTGGTTAACATGGTTTCCTGCATATCGCCAGGTCCACCAGTGGCAAGAGTTGTGTTCGTCGTGTCTGTATCGGAAACGGCCGTACCCGTCATCCCTGCCATATCGCCCGGCATCCCGCCGGGCACACCGCCGCCAAAATCACTGCCGGCTGGCGGGCCGCCACCGGGATTGAGCGTTAGATTGCTGCTTTCACTTTGACCGGAAGAGACATCGCCCATATTGCTCAAGGAACTGTTTTGCATGAGCGCGGCAATATCGTCACTGGTCAGAACCATAGCGGCAATCGCTTGAATTTGATTGGCCGTCATGCTGTCCTCAATCTGGTTGACGACGGCGTTGAGTTCGATTTCGGCAGTGGTGTCGCTGGCGCTGAGGCTTTGCAAGGCGCGCCATAAAGGCAGCAGTTCGGCGGCCTGGGCTTCGTCCACGGCCAGCCCGTCGCCGGTAAGCTGGATTGTGCCCAATGCTAATTGACTTTGCACGGAGAGAGCGTTTTCGTAGTTGTCGTTTAAGCCGGAAGTGGTGGTGGAAACGGCCGTTGTGCTCCCGCCGCAGGCCGCCAGCATCAACCCAAAAACTAAAATTATCAATCCCAATCGTTTGTTCATCTGTTTTCTCCACAAAAATCATCGTGCCAGACGCAGTATCTGCTAACAATGACCAGTGTAAAAAAACAGTGTGTAGAATTGATTGGGGAGTGATTGAGAAATTGTTAAGATGGGCTGGGGAGATCGGAGATTAGAGACTGGAGATTAGAATTTACGTTATATCTGGTCTCCAGTCTCTAATCTTTTATTACACCGCTCGCACAACTTCCCTTTTCTCGACCAGGCCGTTGACGAGCAGCAGCAGCAGGGCCGTAACGACGGCCGAGGTCAGGCACCAGGCGCAAACGGCGCGGATGACGAACAATTCCAGCGCCGTCAGGTAGATGGAGAAAATCGTGCCCACAAAGGCCAGTGCCATCATTCCCAGCCAGACCATCTGGCGCTGTTCCGTCTGCACCCGGCCTTGCACGAACCAGAGCAGGCCAACGGCCAGATAGTTGACGAGGCCCAGGATGGCTACCGGAATGCCCAAAATCGTAGCGTATGGGCTGGTTTGCACGGTGTTGCAGTCACCAACCGGACCGCAGACGGCCAGGGTTTCGGTTGTTTCGATGTAGGCCAGGTAACCGGCAACGCCCAGCCCGATGATCACCAGCAGAACAAAATTGATCGTTTGGTTGGTTGACGGCGTTTTGAGGGTGATGTTGCGGGCGGTCATGGCCTGGAAGCCGGTGAAGATCACGGCCGTTACCATCAAAGCCATCACCAACCAGGCCAGCCAGGCCCCGTCGACAGGGTGACTGCTGTTGGCCATATCGCTGTTAACACCGGTCTGGATGCCGGAAACGGCCGTTTCTTCATCCGTCGCCATTTCAGCAGCGGGAGCCGTTTCTGTTATGGGCTGCGGCGCAGCCGAAGGCGGCAAGTCCGGCACCATTTCCTGCAAGCCAGGAATTTCTGGCCAGCCAATCCCGCCCGCTGCCAGTCCGGCTTGGACGATGCCAGGGAATTTTTCAGGAATCTCCAGACTGCCATTCAGCACCGTATCGGCGACAATGAGCGTTGGCACGCCGGTCTCTTCCGGTACCCAGCCAAAATAGGTCAGGCTCTCGACAAAAAGCATCGATCCGGCCGGTTGCGTAACGTCCACGCCTAAGATTTGCAGTTGGTCGCCGTACTGCTCCTGCATCGGAACCAGCAGATCATTGATAACGGCGTGGCAGTGAGGGCAGGTAGGCGAGTAAAACAAAATCGCCTGGACAGCCGGAACGGTTGTCTGGGCTGCCGCCCAATTGACCGGAAAAAAGAAAAACAGCAGTAGACCAACAAAAAAGTAAAAACGTTTCTTCATTCCACATTCCTTTTCGTTGATGAGGATCGCCGCGCTTTAGGCGACGTTTTTTGGCTTTGCGCATCTGCGGGATAATGGGCTGGTGCCGCGCTCCAGAATTGGGTGCCTAATCGTTCCACTATTTGCGCCTGGCCGCTGGCAGTCAATTCGGCCAGGGCCTGGGCCACGGCCTCCGCTTCCCAATCGGCCAGCGTCTCTTCGATTTGCTGGCGGCTCATGGGATGGCGGGTGATGATATTGATGATGGCTTCGGGGATGGATTGGCCGCCGCTCAAATCAAACCGGCCTGAGGCCGGGGAGACAACGCGAGCGATTTTGCCGAGAACGGCCGTTGCCCGCATCAACCCCTCATTATCTGGCGGCAGCACCCAGGTCTCGGTTGGCGGCCGTGTCGGTTGATTGATGTGAACTTCATCGGGTTGGATTCGTTCCAATAAGCCGGCTACTTCGCGTAGTGAATCAAGTGTGTCATTCAGGCCACGCACCAGCATGATTTCCAACCACAATTTTCCTGAATACTGATGCCGGAAAGCGACAAGCCCTTCAATCAGGCGCTCAAAAGTTACCTCTGGATGGGGTCGATTCAGGCGGCGGTACAAATCGGCCGACCCGGCATCGAGGGAAGGCAGAACGGCATCGGCCGCAGCCAGTTCGTCACGTACTTTTGGCAAATACAGCAGTGCCCCGTTTGTAATCACGGCCACTGGCAAGTCAGAGAGGACTTTTACCTGGCGAATCAGTTGGCCCAGACCACTATGCAGGGTTGGCTCACCGGAGCCGACAAAAGTGATCCAGTCGATTTCGCCCGGTTGATGGGTGTCCAGCGCCGCTTTAACCTGCGCCAGGATGACATCGCCGGGAATGTATTCGCGCCGTTCGTTGGTCAGCGGCACGGTACGACCCAACTGGCAGTAGACACAATTCCAGTTGCAGGTTTTTAGTGGGATGGTATCGATTCCCAACGATTGTCCTAGCCGCCGCGAGGGCACCGGACCAAAAACGTAGTTCATTACAAGGCTCCTGCCACCAATTGATGTCACCGTGATTCTGGCGTGAAGTAATAAAAGGCACTTGGGCAGGCGACAAAAGTCATTATAGAAAAAGAGACGCAAAACGGATATCCATTTTGCGCCTCGTACAAACTATCAAAATTTGATCTAGAGTCGTTCTGGTTTGTAAGAACTCAGAACACGCATGTAGTTGGCTCGTTCAAAGGCGGCCGGTTCGGCGCAGTTGATCTGGCTCAGGCTGCCTTGCATTTGGGCGACCGAATCGTACTCATGCTCGATGAGCCAGGTTTCCAGGCCAATGAGCAGTTCGCTGATGCGGTTGACGCCGTGTTGCAGCAGTTCTGAGGTCATCATGGTGATGGATGCACCAGCCATCAGCCCTTTGACGATGTCTTCGATGGTGTGAATGCCGGTGGTGAGGGCCAGGTCGGAACGGACACGGCCGTACAAAATGGCAATCCAGCGCAGCGGCACACGCAGTTCATTGGAGTTGCTCAACACCAGATGGGGCACAATCTCCAGCGTCTCCGGGTCCAGGTCTGGCTGGTAGAAGCGGTTGAACAGAACCAGGCCATCGGCCCCGGCGTCGCCCAGCTTTTTGCCCATGTTGGCCATTGAGCTGAAGTAAGGGCTTAGTTTCATAGCGACGGGGATGGAAACGGCCGTTTTCACATCCTTCAACACATTCAGATAAATCTGCTCCACTTCCTCGCCGCTCAAAGCCATATCAGTCGGCAGATAGTAAACATTCAATTCCAGGGCGTCCGCTCCGGCCTTTTCTAACTCACTGGCATACTTGATCCAGCCGCCAGTCGAAACCCCGTTCAAACTGGCAATCACCGGAATATTCAGCGACCGTTTAGCCCAGCTAACGTGTTCCAGATAAGCTTCCGGCCCAGTTTGATAAGCTGGCGCTTCCGGGAAATAGCTCAACGCTTCGGCATACGTGTCGGTGCCCTGCGTCAAATAGCCGTCCAACATCTGACTTTCCCGCAAAATCTGCTCTTCAAACAGAGAGTGCAAAACAATCGCCGCTGCCCCCGCATCTTCCATGCGGCGAATATCATCCCGACTCCGCATCAGCGGCGAAGAGGATGGCACAAGCGGGTTCTTCAATCGCAAACCCATGTAAGTCGTTGTTAAATCC
>JACKCC010000011.1 GCA_020634245.1 Ardenticatenaceae bacterium
AAAGCGTTTTCGGCTACCCTATTTGGACGTTTTGATTTTGAGTAAAGATTTTCAATGCAAATCTCAATTATATCGACATAACACAATAATATCTTGGCACATCAGTGTTAGTTTGTGTATGGCTTTCAGGAATTTGTAGCGGATTGATGCCTTTTTTATCAAAATTCTTTCTTCGATTTACCCAATTAGCCAAAATATTCTATAATTGCCAATTGTCTATGCTCAAACATGGACAGTTGTAAATTTTTTTGATATACTTCTGATATATCAGGATTGATTTTGGAGCTGATACTTACCCACTAACATTTTCACTGCTGTCATCCTCCAAAATCAGGAGGAAATTATGTCCATATTTTCACCGCGCCGATATCAACCCCCTTTTTACCCGGTAAGTCGCGAAAACGAATCTATTCCCCTGCGCATGTTCACCGCATTCGAGCGAACAACTAAAGGCTGGCTTTTTGGCTGCCGCATGTGCGGCAACTGCATCTTGCAGGAAACAGCCTTTATTTGTCCCATGACCTGCCCCAAGGGGCTGAGGAATGGTTTGTGCGGCGGAGCCACCCCCGAAAGGTGCGAAGTTGATCCCACACGTCCCTGTACCTGGTACAAAATTTATGAACGGGCTGAAAAATTGGGGCGTATGGACAAGTTGTTAGAAATTAATGCCCCTATTGATGGTTCTCGCGCCGGTAAAGAAACCTGGCTGGAAGTCATCCGCAAGTGGCGTGACAATAAAGATTTGCGCCTGGTTGAGTTTGTTACCAATCGAGAAAAGTTCAACGAAGAAAAAGAGAAGGTGTTTTATGAAATCCGCCAGCCGGATTGGTGGCAAGGGGATGCAAAATATCATCCACCGGCATACAACGAACCAATTTCTATCCTGGAAGCGAATTTAAGAGCCAGTGACTTTGTAACGACGGCTGAAATTGCGCCGCCTTTGGGTGCTTCTGGTGACACCATCTTAAAGAAGGCTGATTTGCTCAAAGGTTATGTGGCTGCCGCTAACTTCACCGATAACGCCTCGGCTTCAGCCCGGATGAATAGTATGGCTTCCAGTAAAATCTGCCTGGATTCCGGCATGGAGCCGATTATGCAGATGCAAGCCCGCGATCGCAGCCGGGTTATTCTGGAAGCGGACGCGATGGGGGCTGCCGGTTTGGGGATTCATAATATTTTGTGCCTCAGCGGTGATCATCAACGGTTTGGCCCTGGCCCCATGGTGAAGCCGGATCAGTTTGATATGGATGCGGTGCAGGTGATTTGGATGCTGCGCCGGATGCGGGATGAGGGTGTTTATCTGGACGGCCGTGCCATCAAACAGCGTCCAGCATTCTTCCTGGGGGCTGCGGCCTCTCCCTTTGGTGCGCCGCCCAAATATGAAGCCATCCGGGCTGAGAAGAAAATCAATGCCGGTGCCCAGTTCATTCAAACACAGCCAATTTTCGATTATAACCGCTTTCTGGAATGGCTTGAAGCGTTGGATCAACGTAATTTGCTGGACAAGGTATACATCTTGGGCGGGCTTATTCCGCTCAAGAGCGCCCGCGCCGCTCACTTTATGGCTGACGAGGTTCCGGGGGTTGTCATTCCGGATGAGATTGTGAAGCGGATAGATAATGCCGGAGACAGCAATGGGCAGCAGGAAGAGGGGGTAGCCATTGCTCTGGAGATGATTGAGAAGCTGCGCAATACGCCAGGACTCAATGGGATGCACATTATGGCGGTACATTGGGAAACGATTGTGCCGCGACTGGTTGAGGAATCGGGTATCCCCCGGCCAGTTATGGACAAAATGCCTGAGGTAACGGCCGTACCCACCTGATAGTATCAATAAATTCCCTGAGAACTCATTTACAGTTTTCAGGGAATTTTGTTTAGAGGAGAAAATAACCCAACGACAAACCAGTATTATCACCGAGTGAAGACCGGTGCGCTGTTAGGCAGCAAATCCGGCGCTGTCCCGCAACTGTAAGGTTTCCGGTTAAATCAACCGGAACCAAGCCAGACCGCTCGATTAGATTTTTATTTGTCCTACCTTCGCGGAAAGGGAGCAGCGCCCAAATATGGCCTGCTCCTTTTTATTTTCACAAAAGGAGGTGATTACTAAAACTGATTCCCAGCATATGTCACAGTTTTATTCATTGATCAGAGTAAACAAATAGAGGAGAACAGAACATGAGGTTTAAGTCAATCGTTTTACTGTTTACGTTGTTGTTGGCACTTTTGTTATTAGCAGCCTGTGGCTCATCAGATACAGCTGAACCAGCTGCTAATGATGCACCGGCCGCTGAAGAGGCTCCGGCCGTTGAAGAAGCCGCTCCCGCAGCAGCTGAAAGTAAAGTCTTTAAGGTAGGCGTGCTTGGTCCATTTACCGGTCCCAGCGCCCGTACTGGTGAAGAGTTCAAAGTGGCCGCAGAAATGGCTTTGGAGAAAATCAACTACCAGATAGGGGACTACACGATAGAACCGGTTTGGGTAGACTCACAATCCGACCCGGAAAAAGCCACTCGCGCCTATGAGGAAGCCATTGTTCAAGATGGTATTCAAGCCGGTGTTCTTAACTGGCACAGTTCAGTCGCTGTCGCCGTGATGGAAATTACGGCCAAATATCAAGTTCCTCACTTCTTTGGTTTTGGCGCCACTGAAGTCGTCAATGAAAAATTTGCCAGCGATCCAGAAAAATATGGTTATTGGACAACGAAAGGGTGGCCCACTCCCGATAAACTTTCCCAAAACTATGTAACCGCGTTGGAAGATGCTATTGCTGCCGGCACATGGGTGCCTGAAGCGAAAACGGCCGTTATCTACGGTGAAGACACCGATTGGGGCCGCAGCTTTGGTGACGGCATCGCCGCCCAGCTAGAAGCTGCCGGGTGGGAGATTAAGGATTACCAATATTTTCCCATTGAACAAACGGAATTTTATCCATTGCTCAACAAATTCAAGGATTTGAACGTGGCTTTGATTGCCGGAACCAGCACAGCGCCACCTTCCTTATCCGCATTCATCAAACAAGCCGATGAAGTAGGCATCAAATCATTAATCATCGCTGATGGCCTGGGCTGGGTTGGTGAATGGTACGAACTGACCGGCGACTCATCCAACTACGTTCTAGACCAGATTCCTGGCTGGACGACTGATGAATCACTGAAGTTTGCCGCTGATTTTGAAGCCAAGAGTGGCATTGCCCCCAGTCCGTCATCGGGTGGTCTCTCTTACGATGGCATGAACTTCTTCATCAAAGTATTGCAAACTGCTTACGACGATTATGGTGAACTAACCAAAGAAACGGTATTCGACACCGTCAAAAACAAGGTGTGGACCGGTGAATTGACCTTCACAACGGCCGATGGCGCCATAGTCATGAGTAATTACGATTTCAGCAATCCTCCTGACCCGATTGTCGGCAAAGGCTTTTACACGTTCCCAGTTTTGCAATACATGGATGGCGAAGGGCTTTACGTCTGGCCACCTGAATTCCAAAACACAGACCTGCAAGCAAAACCATAACATCTAAAATATGAAGTGGTGGGGGAGGTAATTCTCCCCCACTTCCTGCTTATCGTGTCAAGGAACAGGAGGTCTTAGATGACCGTGATTCTGGAAACAGATAATGTGGTGAAGACGTTTGGCGGGTTAACGGCCGTAGACCACGTCTCCATCTCCGTTCAAGAAGGCCAAATCTTCGGCATCATCGGCCCCAATGGCGCTGGTAAAACCACATTTCTCAACTCAATAGCCGGTACCTACAAACCCAACGGCGGGCACGTTCACTTCCTGGGTCAAGAAACCACCGGCCTACCCTCCAACATCATGTGCCGCAGAGGAATGGCCCGCACCTTTCAAATATCCCAGCCATTCCCCAAAATGACAGCCTTGGAAAACGTACTCGTCTCCGCCACCTTCGGCAACAAACCAGGCGCAGTACGCAATCCCGTTCATTACGCCCATGAAATGCTCGACTTCGTCGAATTCCCCATGCCCCAAAACACCCCGGCGCAAAGCCTCAACACCGTGCAGCTCAAACGGCTCGATCTGGCCCGCGCCCTGGCCAGCAAACCGCGCCTGCTGCTTTTGGACGAACTGGCCGCCGGGCTGGCTACCGGCGAACTGGGCGATCTCATGGACATCATCCGCAAAATTCGGGACAGCGGCGTGACGATCATCATGATTGAACACATCATGCGCGTCATCATGGGCTTATGCGATCATCTGGCTGTCATCTATTACGGGGAAAAAATCGCCGATGGCCCCACACTAGAAGTAGCCCAAAATCCCAAAGTTGCCGAAGCATACCTGGGAGAAGAGTACGATTTATAAGATTCCGCTGCCGGGTTAGCGCGAGTCTGAAAAAGGAGGATGGCTTTGCTAGAAATAAAAAATCTTGATGCCGGCTACGGTTTCTTGCAAGTGCTTTGGGATATATCTTTAAGCGTTGCCGAAGGGGAGTTTGTCGCCCTGATCGGGCCAAACGGCGCTGGAAAATCCACAACGCTCAAAACAATCGCCGGACTGGTCACGCCCCTAAAAGGCCAGATCAATTTCAACCAACAATCGGTAATCGGCGTTCCCGCCTATGAAATTAGCCAGATGGGAGTCAGTTTTATCTCTGAAAATCTCAATCTCTTTACCAATATGTCGGTTTATGAAAACCTGCTGTTGGGCGCTTATGTCATTCAAGATAAAAAAGAGGTTGCCAATTTGATGAAGTTTGTCTTTTCCCTTTTCCCCCGTCTGGAAGCCCGCCAATTCCAGTTGGCCGGCACTTTAAGCGGCGGCGAACGCAAAATGCTGGCTATAGCTCGTGGTATCATGTCCAAACCATCGCTGCTGCTGGTTGACGAACCATCATTGGGTCTGGCTCCCATGCTGACTCTGGATGTTTTTCATGCACTGGAAACCTTACGCAAAAGCGGGATGACAGTGCTGCTGGTGGAGCAAAACGTCAATACCACGCTGCGCATTACGGATCGGGCTTACGTGCTGGAACAAGGCCAAATCACCCTGGCCGGAGACAGCAAAGAACTGCTAAACAACGATCATGTCCGGCAGGCCTACCTGGGCATCTAGCCCCGGGCGAAGGAGCACAAGCAAATGAGTGAAACGATATTAAAAGAATCTATGGGCAGTTCTTTGCGACGATGGGCAACGTCGGCCGGCGGCATTACGATATTGCTGTCGGTCCTCGTAGCCTTCATTGCCGCAATTGATGCCGGTCCTTTTGTCCTGGTTAACGCCATTGTCACTGGCGGCATGTGGGCACTTTTATCCATGGGTCTGTCGCTGGTTTTTGGGGTGATGAACATCCCCAACTTTGCTCATGGCGAGTTTTTCCTGGCCGGATCGTTGACCGCCTATTTTATTTTTAACCCAATACGACTGTACCTGAGGGACAATCCTTCTCCATTTTTAAGCGCCTTTGCCCCATTTCTGGGTATTTTTGCGGCAATTATTGTCGGGATGATTCTGGGGTTTTTGGTGGAAAAAGTTGTTTTCGTCCAGCTTAGAAAACGAAGCCGGGAACAGTGGGTGATGAACTCGTTCTTGCTAACAGTTGGGCTGTCGGTGATTTTTGTGAACAGCGTGCAGTTGATTTGGGGAGCTGATTTTAAGGGTATTCCCAATTACTGGGACGTTGATGCCATCAATCTTTTTGGTGTAAATCTTTCGGTTGACCGGCTGGCGGCGTTTGGGCTGGCGGCGGTTACGTTGGCAGTTTTCTGGTACTTCATGCGCCGGACGCAAACGGGCCGGGCGATTCGGGCCGTAGCGCAGGATGAGACCGGCGCACTTTTGGTGGGGATTAACCTAAACCGAATCTTGACGTTGACGATGGCTTTGAGCGGTGGGCTGGCGGCAATGGCCGGGGCCAGCTTGCTGTTTATTTTTCCGGCTTACCCGACGGCGGGGTTACGGCCGTTATACGTGGCCTGGTATGTCGTTATCCTGGTTGGGCTAGGAAACGTATCTGGGGCTGTCGTGGGCGGGTTCATCGTGGCCTTGCTGCAAACATTAACCTCGTTTTACATCGGCGTCGGCTGGGAAGACGTGATTCCCACGGCGATCATCATCGTCATTTTGATTTTCCGGCCGTCCGGCTTGTTCGGCAGCGAAGTCAAAGGCATTCAGGAGCAATAAGGAGACCGACATGCAAGAAGGATTAAAAATCGCTCCGTCTACAAACAAACCGGTGAATCGGGTAACGGCCGTACTCAGTTCATTCGGCATGACACCATTGGGTCTGGTGGTACTGCTCCTGCTGGTTGCGCTTCCCTACATTCCACCATTCAACCAGGAACACATCATACGCTGGCTGGTCAGTGCGGCGCTCATCGCCGCCCAGGCCATCGCCTTTGATTTCACCACCGGCTACATCAACGTCGTCAACTTTGGTTTTGCCGCTTTTGTGGGTGTGGGCGCTTACACCTCGGCCCTGCTGGCCGTCAATCTTAACGTCTCACCCTGGATTGGCATTTTTATTGGCGCAATTCCGGCAGCCGTCATCGGTTTGCTGCTGGGCTTGCTGACCCTGCGGCTGCGCGGCATTTTCGCCGCCGTCATGGCCTGGTTCGTTGGTTTAGCGCTGTTAGGGCTGACCCGCAACCTGGTTGATTTAACACGCGGCCCGATGGGGTTGAATACCCCCACCCTGCTGGAAACATCGGCCAATCGCCCCTACTATTTTATCATCCTGGCCATGATGTTGATCACTTATCTGGTACTGAAGCGCATCATTAACTCCCACTATGGGCTGGCTTTTCGGGCGATTGGTCAAAACCTTGATGCGGCTCGTGCTTCCGGCATCGATCCCACTTATTACCGCGTTTTCAATTTTACGATTCAGTGTTTGTTTGCCGGCTGGCTCGGCGGGTTTTATGCCCACTATTTCGGCATTTTAACACCCCAAGTCATGCTCACGTCGCGGACGGTGGAGGTGCTGGCCATCGCCTACATCGGTGGACGGGGTAGTTTGTGGGGCGGTGCGGCCGTTGCCTTTCCCTTCATCTTTTTCATCGAGATGCTGCGTTCCAATCTATCGGAACTACCCGGCCTGCACCTGATCATTTATGGCCTGTTGTTGATTCTAGTTATGATTTTTTACCCGGGCGGCTTTGCCCAATTGTACCGCCAACTGGCGGCCAAATTCAGCAAACTGCGTACCGGGAAGTGAAAGCACATTAGATACTATCGGACTAAACATCGTGGCGAAATACACCGATTACGCAGATAACACAGATTTTGGCGCTTCGCTTTTGTTTAATCTGCAAAATCTGTGCAATCTGCGGATAAATTTTTTCAATGAGGAGAGCTATGACAAATAATTTAACGACAATCGTTGCATCAAAAAGTAAGACAGTAAAAATCAGCCGGGATTTGCCGACTGTGATTATTGGAGAGCGGATCAATCCCACCGGCCGCAAAGCGGTACTGGCCGCGCTGAAGGAGGGAGATTTTGACATTGTACGTCAGGATGCCATCAGTCAGGTGGAAGCCGGGGCAGCCATTCTGGACGTCAATGCTGGCGTGCCGGGCGCGGATGAGCCGGCCTTGCTGAAGCAGGTGATGCAAGAAGTGATAAGCGTCACCGATGTACCCTTGTGCATCGACACGGCCGATCCCGAAGCATTGGCGGCGGCGCTGGCTGTGTACGGCGGCAAGGCGCTGATCAATTCGGTCAACGGTGAAGAACGGTCATTGGAAGCAGTGCTGCCGCTGGCCAGAGAATATGGTGCGGCCGTTATCGGCCTGTGTATGGATGATGACGGTATCCCGGAAACGGCCGAAGACCGGCTGCGAGTGGCCGGCAAAATCATTGAGCGAGCTGGCAAACTGGGCATCGGCCCGGAAGACATCGCCATCGACCCGCTGGCTTTGACAATGGGCGCTGACAGCAATGCCGGCCGGCTGGCGCTAGAGACCATCGAACTGGTGGTGAAAGAATTTGGCGTCAACATAACAATGGGAGCCAGCAATATTTCCTTCGGTATGCCCGACCGCAAATACATCAACTCAACATTCATTGCTATGGCCATCCACGCTGGGCTGACCTGCCCCATTACCAATCCGCTGGTGATGGAGGTGAACACGGCCGTTCTCGCGGCCGACCTAAGCATGGGGCGGGATGAATACGGCATGAATTGGATTAAGGCGTATCGCAATCGCCAAAAAGCAAATGCTTAATAAACAGGAGAGTCAACTATGAGCAATATCTTATCTGAAATGGCAACGGCCGTTATCGAAGGCAACATGAACGACATCGTCGACATGACCGAAGATGCCCTCGATGAAGGTCTAAACGCCAAAGAAATTTTGGACAATGGCTTGATGCCCGGTATGGATCATGTCGGTGTTGAATTCAAAGCTGGCAACATGTTTGTCCCCGAAGTCCTGCGTTCGGCCCGCACAATGCAGGCATCAATGGACATCCTCAAGCCGCTCCTGGCCGAAAGTGGAGCCAAGATGATCGGCAAAATCCTCATGGGCACTGTCAAAGGCGACATGCACGACATTGGCAAAAATCTGGCCGGTATGATGTGCGAAGGGGCCGGTTTTGAAGTGATTGATCTGGGCAAAGACATCGCACCGGAAACATTCGTTGAGGAAGTCAAAAAGCATCAGCCGGACATCATCGGTATGTCGGCGCTGTTGACGACCACCATGCGCATGATGGAACAAACCATCAAGGCGCTGGCCGAAGCCGGTCTGCGCGACCAGGTCAAAGTCATGATTGGCGGCGCGCCCGTCACCCAAAACTTTGCCGACCAGATTGGCGCGGATGGCTACGCCTCAAACGCCGCCGCTGCCGCTGAATTAGCGAAGAGGTTAGTCGGGTAGTCAGATAGTCTGGTAGTCCAGTAGTCAAATAGTCTGATAGTCAACGACTACAAGACCACACGACTACAAGACCACATGACTTCCGAAGGAGTTTTCCATGAGAACAAACTACCGCACTCATTCAGGCGTGCGTTTCCAGATGCTTTCCAATGACCAGTTGCAGGAACTATTTGATGGCGTCCTGCACGTCTTGGAATACACCGGTCTGGAAGTTCAGCACAAAAAAGCACGCAAAATCTTGAAGAAGGCCGGAGCCTGGGTGGATGGCGACCTCGTCCGCATTCCAGCCTACCTGGTCAAAGATGCCCTGGCCAAAGCGCCGCGCAGTTTCACCATTTTCTCGCGCAGCGGCAACCCGGCGCACGACATCCACATCGGACCCGGACGGGCGCATTTTGGCCCTGGCCCTACCCCGCCTAATTTTATTGATATTGAAACGTTGGAGAGACGGCCGTACGTCCGCAACGACGCCCAAATCGTGGCCACCGTCTGCGACGCTCTGCCCAACATCGACTTCTGCGAATCCCTGGGCACCATTAGCGACGTCCACCACGAACTGGCTGCCTCCTACGAATTCGCCGAGATGTTTGCCCGTACCAGCAAGCCCATCGTCGCCTGGTCCTACGGCAAAGACGATGCCAAAGACATCCACAAAATCGCCATCGCCGAAGCCGGTGGACAGGATGCGTTCGAAAAACGGCCCAATTACGTCCACTACTGCGAACCGCTTTCCCCGCTGGTCAGCACCAAAGAGGCATTGGACAAACTCATCTTCTGTGCCGAACATCGCGTACCCGTCATATTCACTCCCTGCCCGTTAGCTGGTGGCACCGCTCCTATTACACCGGCAGGCATCATCATCCAGGCTGCGGCCGAATCGTGGATGGGATTGGTCGTGGCGCAGACACTTCAGCCCGGCTTGCCATTCTTCATGGGCGGCGTACTCTCCGTCATGGACATGAGCGCCATGATCCTGGCTTACGGCGCACCGGAACTGTCGTTGATGATGGCCGGACACACAGAGTTGGCCCATTTTGCCGGACTGCCACTCTGGCAAACCGGCGGCTGCACCGATTCCAAGACGCTGGACGAACAGGCGGCCATCGAAGGCTCACTGTCTGTCTTCTTCTCGGCGCTCAGCGGCGGCGACCTGTGCCACGACGTGGGTTACACCGAAAGCGGGCTGACAGGCTCCATTTTGCAGACAGTGATGATGGACGAATCCATTGGCTATTCCCGCCGCATCACGCGCGGTATCGAAGTGAACGAAGAAACGCTGGCTGTCAATGTGATCAACCACGTGGGGCCTAATGGCCACTACCTGCGCGAACAGCATACACGGGATCATTACAAAACCGAATTCTGGTATCCCAAGTTGTGCGACCGGCGCAATTATGAAGAGTGGGAGATGATGGGCAGCCAGACGATGCGTGACCGGGTGATTGCTCGCACGCACGATATTTTGGCCACCCATACTCCGGCCCCCATCAAACCTGAAACCGAGGCCGCCATCGAAGCAGTACTGGCTGCGGCCAAAGAGCGCGTGAAGGAAAGCGCGTAAGGAGATTTACCATGAGCAGAATATATGAAAGATTGTCAACGGCCGTACTCGAAGGCGACGCCGATAAAGCCAAACAACTCACCGAAAAAGGACTGGAACAAGGACTGGGACCCAAAGACATTCTCGACAACGGTCTGGTCCCAGGCATGGACGAAGTCGGTGTACGCTTCAAGCGCGGCGATATGTTTGTCCCCGAAGTCTTAATGTCGGCCGACGCCATGTCCGCCGGGTTGGAAATATTAAAACCCCTCCTGGCTGCCAGCGGTGAGAAGTTGGCCGGCAAAATCCTCATGGGCACCGTCAAGGCCGACCTGCACGACATCGGCAAAAACCTGGTTTCCATGATGTGCGAAGGAGCCGGTTTTGAGATCATCGATTTGGGCTTCAACGTCCCGCCGGAAAAATTTGTCGCGGCTATCAAACAGCACCAACCGGAGGTTGTAGGCATGTCGGCCATGTTGACCACCACCATGCGGGCTATGGGCCACACCATCAAAGCCATCGAAGAGGCTGGCCTGCGTGATCAGGTCAAAATCTTTGTTGGCGGCGCGCCGGTAGACGCGGCCTTCGCCGAACGCATCGGCGCTGACGGCTACGGCTCCAACGCCCCCTCCGGCGTGGAAATGGCCAAACGGTTTGTGGGGATGAATTAGTAATTGGCAGCTAGCGGCTAGTAGCTTATTATTTGACTAGCAACCAGCCACCAGCAGCCAACTACCAAGAAACACAAATGTCCGATTCAAAATCCCTCCCCATCGTCGTCGTGGCCTGCGAAATATTTAGGGAAATGCTCAACGAGTTTTTACCAGATGAGATCGCCAGGGAAGCCGTCTGGCTCGATTATGGGCTGCATCGCGTACCGCAAAAAATACGGTTGTCGGTGCAGGACGTTATCGACCAGATTGAAGAACCCAGTCTGATCCTGCTCGGTTACGGGCTGTGCGGCAACGGCATCTCCGGCATTCAGTCCGGCAAGCACACCTTGATTGTGCCCCGTATGGACGACTGCATCACGATGCTGTTAGGTTCCTATGAGTCCTACATTCAGGAGTTTGAAGGCAATCCCGGCACCTACTACCTGAGCAAAGGCTGGCTGGAATCAGGCAGCCACCCGCTGAAAGAATACAACGAAGTCCGGGAAAAGTACGGCGAAAAAGACGCCAATTACATTATGGATACCCAGTACCAACATTACAAGCGTCTGGTTTCATTACCCATAATCAAGAAGATTTGACTGACAATGTTTTGGTAGCTAAAGGGCTGAATATTGTAAAGCGGTGGGGGAATGGAAATTAAGGAAGAAATTTGGGGTCGGACATTCATTACCGTCGGCTGGCCAAAGTTAAGGCTGGCCTTGGAGAAAGATCGAGTTTGTGATTATCCCGCCCGGTGGAGAGATGAATCTAACCAATTCATTCATGAAATTGGTTGTTAGGGCTATGCTGGTGGCTAGTGGCTTGCACCAGCAACCAGCGAATTCAACCACCAAAGCAACCATCAGGAGAATAAACATGCAAGAAAACGAATTATCAAGTCAATGCGACGCCTGCTTCTTGAAGGCAAGCTGACCGAAGATGAGATTGAAGCCATTCAACCACGCAGCGCGCATCAGTCCCTATACGAAACCGGCGCAAGCAAGCCATGAAAAAGAAGGTGGAAGGCTTATCTGTGGTGGCGCATTTGTCGAGGATACGACCGAGGAGCAGCCTGGTGAAAATTCCGCCCTGATGGTGGATAAGGCACGGCCACCCTGCTGCGCAAAGTGGTCGTTACCGGCCCGATCAAACACAAGATGAACTGTGGCCAAGGATCAGATTTACTGAAAGCGGTTCGATACGCTGTTGACCTGCATACCCATTTAACGGCGGCGGGCGACGTACCAGGACGTGAAAAACTTCGCCAAAATCGCCCAGGCGATGCCCAATATTGATTATGTCGCTGGGCATTGTGCAGGATTACCGCTGTTGGCACTTTACGATCGCTGGCAACAATATCTGGCGATGCTGGAAGGAAACCACCAAGCCGGATTAATATTACGGCTGCTGACCTGAAGGCGTCCGTAGATCGCCAGAAATGGTCGAAGCATCCGGCTGGGCGGCAAAGAGGAATGGATGAAGGGGCCGGCCTTTTCGCTGTACATCGAGCCGGTACGCTTCGTTGAGCCACTCGCAAGAGGTGGTGCAGGCTGTTGTTCGCCCTCGGATTAACTACATCCCGTTTTGTGTAACACCTGCTCTGGCGGTGCTGGCAGCACCACGACTTTGGCGGAACGGCCGTGCAAGCTCCTCACCGAAAGCTTCCTCTTCGCGCATCGTCCTCAGGCCAGATTCGCAAACCGGCGGTGCCCCCATCATCGGCGGCTCATGTCCAATACGGATATGCTGACCACCGTCGCTGTGCCATGGCTCGCCGGAAGCGTATTCTGCTCAAAGTGCCGCTTACACCCAAATTACCAAGTGCTCAATGTGCCCATGTACGAAAAACCGCTGGTCGCTTCCTGATGCTGTTGCCTGGACGAGCAGGTAGCAATGGAAGCGACGATCGATCGCCATCACCGCCGCACTGGTGGGCGGCAACATGATCCACGATGTAGGCTACCGAACAAGCGATCAACCAGCCGCCCACCGAGCAAATGGTCGCCCTCCAACGAAATCATTAGTACGGTCAAACGCATCCCACGCGGCATCCCCTGTCAACGACGAAAACCAAAAGCACCTAACGTCATGGACGATGTCGGACCGGTGGCCATTTCCTGAACACGACCATACCCATAAGCGCTTCAAGATTGAAATCTGGCGGGCCTGATCCTCATCAACCGGCAAAACTGGGAAGATTGGAAACGCACGCCGAGCCAAACGATTCAACGAGCGAGTTGGGGCAACGAGCGGGAGGCGCGAAATCTTGAAGCGAGACCGATTTCAACCTGGACGAGGCGATAAAAGGTGAACTGCGCTGCGTTCGCCAGAATTGGCTGACGCCCGCCACAAGGATGAAGAGTTGATATGAGATGTTTGTCTGACCTGCCGTCTACTCATCAAAAACGGCGATACGTGATGCGTGAAACCCGTCACGTATCACGCATCACGGAATTCACGCACCTTGGGAACCAATAACGACTCTCCGAATCTCGTTCTGGGCATCGACACCGGCGGCACGTACACCGACGGCATCTTGCTGGAATATGAAACGCGGCGGGTGCTGGCGGCGCACAAGAGCCTGACCACCAAGCGCGATTTTGCCATCGGCATCGAAAACGTCATCGAAGGCATCCACATCAGTGATCCTGCGGCGATTCGGATGGTTTCGATTTCGACGACATTGGCCACCAACGCCATCGCCGAGGGCAAAAGCAAGCGAGTGGCGCTGCTGCTGATCGGCTACGACCCGGAGCTAATCGCTAACTTTAAGATGGCGGCGCGGTTCGCCACGCCCCATTACGCTTATTTTGACGGCGGGCATGATTTGTACGGCCGTGAACAATCCCCCCTCGATCTACCCGCCATCCTGGCCAAAGTGACTGCGCTCAAGGGCAAAGTCGATGCCATTGCCATCTCCGGCTACTTCAGTCCGCTTAACCCGGAACACGAAATTCGGACTTACGAAGCTGTCAGCCGCATTTGCGATTTGCCGGTGGTGCTGGGCCACCAGCTTTCGACCAAATTAGGATCGGTGGAGCGGGCGACGACGGCCGCTTTGAATGCCTCGCTGTTGGCCGTGTTACAGCAGTTCGTCATTGCCGTGCGCCGGGCGATGGAAAAACGTCACATCGACGCGCCGCTTATGGTCGTGCGCGGCGACGGCACGCTGATGAGCGACGAATTTGCCGCCCGCACACCGGTGGAAACGATCCATTCTGGTCCGGCAGCCAGTGCCATTGGCGGCCGTTTCCTCTCCCGGCTGGACAAGGCGCTGGTGGTGGACGTGGGCGGCACGACGACCGACATCGCCCTCATCGAAAACGGCCAGGTGACGGTGAGTGAGGAAGGGGCGACAGTCGGAGGGTATAAAACGGCCGTTAAAGCCGCCAATCTCCTCTCCATCGCTCTGGGCGGGGACAGCCACATCCGCCAGACCAAAGAGCGGGCGCTGACCATCGGCCCGGAGCGCGTCGTGCCTTTGGCTTATCTGGCCCAGCAGTACCCCCGTGTTCACGAGCAGCTTAAGATGCTCACCCGCCGCCTCAGCCTATCCACACCGGCCGATTCGCTGGAATACTGGTTCCTCCTGCGCCAGCCGGATGAAGCGGAACTGGCCACGCCGCAGCAGCGCCAACTGGTCAACCTGCTGCGCGATGGGCCGCAGCCACTGCCCCAAATTTTGCAGCAGCTCAAATTGCTGCACGTGGGCCAGCTTGACGCCGGGGATTTGTGGCGCGAGGAAATTCTGGCCAAGTCCGGATTGACACCGACGGATTTATTGCACGTGGACGGCCGTTACACCCCCTGGAACGTCGAAGCAGCCAAACTGGCGGTGGACGTGTTCTACAAATTCCTCTACCGCACGCCGGAAGAACTGCACCAACAGGTCTGGAAGCAGATGACGGAGACCATCGTCCAGGCCATTCTCACCTTTTTGACCAACCGGGAACTGCCGCCGGAAGCCCGGCCCAAGGACAACGACCTGGGCCGCTGGTTCTTTTTCAACAGTTTGTACGACGAGCATCCTCACCTGGAAAGCCAACTGCGGCTGCGTTATCCGCTCATCGGCATCGGCGCGCCGGCGGGAATTTTGCTGCCAGACGTGGCCAAACTGCTGCACACGGAGTTGATTTTGCCCGATCATCATGAAGTAGCCAACGCCGTCGGTGCCGTCGCCGGCAGCGTGATGGTCACGGCCGAACTGCTGGTTTATCCGCTGCTGTCGCAGGAAGGGTTGGAGGTGTTGGGTTATTACGTGCAGAGTGGCGACGGCCGTTCCCAATTCGAAGAACTGGACGACGCCCTGAATCACGCCCGCCAACTCAGCCAGGAACAGGCGCTGGGCGCAGCTCTCCGCTCCGGCGCCGACAATCCCCAGGTCGTCGTCACGGAAACGGCCGATGGCCTGGATACTTATCGCATACAGGCCAAAGCCGTGGGCAATCCACGCTTGGCCAGGTAATGGAAATTGGAGACCACTTACTCATGTCATGCTGAACGCAGTGAAGCATCCAGACAAGTTGGTCAAGATTCTTCGCCTTTGGCTCAGAATGACAAACACAAAGTCTGATTTTTCCAATGGTTAGTCTTCAATTTCCCAAAGGGTATATTTTATGGAATTGATACGAGTTGATACCCAACAAGCCTACGAACAGATTCGCGAGCGAATCATTACCTTGGCACTGGCTCCTGGCGCGGCGATTAATCCGCAAGCGTTGGCCGGTGAACTGGATCTGGGGTTGACGGCCGTACAAGAAGCGCTCAAACTGCTTGTCCATGACGATCTAGTCGTGGTTACGCCGCGACATGGCCTGTACGTGGCCGACGTCACCCTGACCGACCTGGAACAAATCAGCGAAACGCGCCTGTCGTTGGAACCATTGTGCGCCCGATTGGCAGCCCAGCGAGCCACGGCCGATGATCTGGCGGTGCTGGATGCGTTGTGCGCGGCGCAAAAGGGGATTGATGGGGGTGACGGCCGTTCACTCTTCGACCTCGACCACAAATTCCATCAAGCTATCGCCCAGGCTGCCCACAACAAATACCTGGCCCGCACCCTGGAGCATTTCTTTGGTTTGTCACAGCGGTTGTGGTATCTGGCCCTGCCTCACCTTGATTTTTTGGCAACGGCCGTAGACGAGCATTTGAATCTGGTAACGGCCGTACGCGATAAAGACGCCGACCGCGCTGCCCAAATCATGCACGACCACGTCCAAGACTTTTACGACAAAGTCCGCCAAATTCTATCCGATTAAAAGTACGTCATCGTAGGGGCGAGGCAATCGGCCAAAACGTTGGCAAAACGAACGGCCTTGTCACCGATTGCTTCGCCCAGCCCTGGCCAACCAACGGGCGAGGCGGTTGGATGGGAAGATGGTTTGTCATTCGGAAGATCGTGGCCAACCGCCTCGCCCCTACCATAATGAATTGTTGATGAATAGATTGAAGGATTGATTTTCATGCCCAAAGTCACCGCCATTTACGGCGAAAAAGAAGCCGCCGTCGAAGTCGCCGCCGGAACAATCATTGGCGAGGCTATCGTCGCCACCGGACTGCCGCTGGAGCAGCCCTGCGCCGGACGCGGCACCTGCGGCAAATGCAAAATTCTGGCCGAAGCCGGTTTAGCCCCACCCGACGAAGTCGAATTTGCCAATCTGACACCGGGCGAGATGGCCGTCGGCAACCGGCTGGCCTGCCGCGCCCGCGTTACCGGCGACGTAACGGCGACGCTGGCCCCCATCGTCGTCTACTCCAACAAAATTTTCCGGGCCAGCAACCGCTACAAAAAAGAGCGCGGCGTGCCGCTGGGCCTGGCTATTGACCTGGGTTCAACAACGGTTGCCGCTTTTTTGACAATGCTCGATAACGGCGAGGTATGCGCCGGGGGCGCGGGCCTCAATCAGCAAACGGCCTATGGCGCGGATGTGATTTCGCGGCTGGCGGCGGCGACCGACGCCCCGGCTGACGCCGAACGGCTGCACAAGTTGGCCGTCGCTTCGATTAATCAGGCGGTTGACTCGTTGAAATTATCGCCCAAAATTCTGGCCCGCGTGGGGCGAGTGACGATTGTCGGCAACGTAGCCATGCACCACTTGCTGGCCCGGCTGCCGCTGGAATCGCTGGCCGGGCTGCCCTTCCAACCGTATGACAGTGCGGCGATTTTGGAAGCGGCCGACCTGCTGAGCGGCATTTTCCCGGCGGGGACACAAGTAACGCTGCCGCCGCTGGTGGGCGGATTTGTCGGCTCGGACGCGCTGGCCTGTCTGGCTTATTTTGGTTTTGACAACGCGCCCGGCCCAATGGCGGCCATCGATTTGGGAACGAATGGCGAGGTGATGGTCACCGATGGGCAGCGTATCCTGACTGCTTCAACGGCGGCAGGCCCGGCCTTTGAAGGCGTCAATATCTCTTGTGGCTCGCGGGCAGTGGATGGCGCGGTTATCGATGTGCAAATTAAAGGCGGCGGGCTGAATTTTGCGACGATTGCCGATGAACCGCCGGTGGGACTGACGGGATCGGGCTTGCTCAGTCTGGTGCATGGACTGGTCACAGCGGGCGTAGTGGGGGTGAACGGCCGTATCACCACCAATCCCCCCATCTTTGCCGACCGTCTGAGCACAGATGACCATGGTGCACAACGTCTCGCCCTGACCGATGAAATGTACCTCAGCCAATGGGATATACGCGAACTGCAAAAAGCGAAGGGAGCCATCCGCGCTGCGATTGATGTCTTGCTGGATCAACTCAACTTAACACCGACCGATTTGGAGAGGGTCATCCTCACCGGCTCGTTTGGCGGGCAGATCGACATCGACGCCGTCCTGGGGCTGGGGATGATCCCGCCGGTGCGCCGCGAAGTGGTCGAAACAGTCGCCAACGGAGCCGGATTTGGCGCGGCCATGTTCCTCAGCGACGACGGCTTTGCCCTGGGTGAAAAGCTGGCCGCCAAAGCGGAGCAGGTCGACCTGGACCTGGATGCCGGGTTCAACATGCGCTACATCAGCGGGATGAGTCTAGCCCCGAATGGAGAGTAAGAAAACCGCAAAGGACGCAAAGCGCGCAAAGATTTATTTGGTTTTTCTTTGCGTTCTTCGCGCCCTTTGCGGTGAAGTTTTCTCATGAACGAACTGGTTTTAGGCATTGACACTGGCGGGACGTACACGGATGGGGTGCTGTTGGAAAGGAACGGCCGTCACGTCGTCGCCACCGCCAAAACATTAACCACCCGGCAGGATTTGCGCTGGGGCATCTTGCAGGTGTTGGACGAACTGCTGCCCGACGAACCGGAGCGGGTCAAGCTGGTGGCCATCTCGACCACCCTGGCCACCAACGCCATCGCCGAGGGCAAAGGGCGGCCGGTGGCGCTGTTTCTGTTGGGCTACGACCCCGACCTGGTGCGCCGCTTCAGCTTTGAAGGGCAGTTCGCCACGCCGCGCTTCGAATATTTCCAGGGCGGCCACGATTTGTACGGCAAAGCCCAAGCGCCGCTGGACGTGGCCGGCATCGTCGCCAGAGCCAAGGCGCTGCAAGACGAGGTGGAAGCGATTGCCGTTTCCGGTTATTTCAGCCCGTTTAATGCCAGCCACGAGGAGCAGGCCTACCAGGCCATCACCGAAGCCACCGATTTGCCCGTCGTCCTGGGCTACCAGTTGTCGAGCCATCTCAATTCGGTGCAGCGAGCGACGACGGCGGCGTTGAACGCCTCGCTGCTGTCAATCTTGCAGGCGTTTATGGCCGCCATGCACCGCGCCCTGGACGAGCGCCACATCACCGCCCCGCTCATGGTTTTGCGCGGCGACGGCACGTTGATGAACACGGCCCTGGCCCAGCAGCGACCGGTGGAGACGGTGCATTCCGGTCCGGCGGCCAGCGCCATCGGCGGCCGTTTCCTGGCCGGATTGGACAAGTCGCTGGTCATCGACATCGGCGGCACGACGACGGACATCGCCGTGATTGATGGTGGGCGGGTGGCGGTGTCGGAACAGGGCACGGCCGTTGGTCCCTACCAGACAGCCATTCGCGGCGCACACATCCACTCGCTGGGGCTGGGCGGCGACAGCAAACTGGGTTTTGACGTCGAAGACCAACTGACCATCGGCCCGGAGCGGGTTGTGCCCATCGCTTACCTGGCCCAGCAGCACCCGGTCGTGTACGAGGAGTTGAAGCAGGTTAACCATCGTTTGCAGAAACGGCCGTCACCTGACCTGATTGAGTTCTGGTTTTTGCAGCGAGAACCGCGCCGCTTCCTGGCCAACGGCCGGGCGCGGGCGGTGATTGAGATGCTGCGGGAACGGCCGTATCCCCTGCCCACTATTTTGGAACGATTGGGATTATTGCATCCGTTGCAGGTGGACGGCCGTAGCCTCATCGACCAGGAAATCATCGGCCGGGCGGCGCTGACGCCTACCGATTTGCTCCATCTGAGCGGCGAGTACGCCCCCTGGCACAAAGATGCGGCTCGATTAGCGGCCGTAGCCATCGCCCGGCTGCGCGGCTGGACGGTAGAGCAGCTTCAGGCCCAGACCCACCGCCAGATTGTGGAAACGATTACGGCTGCCGTCATCACTTACCTGAGCGGGCAGACGTTGACCCGCTCCAAACTTTATTCGGTTCGTGATGATTTGGGGGCCTGGCTGTTCCAGGAACATTTGACGGGAACCCATCCCTATCTGGGCAGCAAAATCAGCCTCAAAATCCCGCTGGTGGGCATTGGCGCGCCGGCCGCCATTTACCTGCCCGACGTGGCCCAACTGCTGGGCACGGAGCTGATCCTGCCGCCCCATTACCAGGTGGCCAACGCCGTAGGCGCGGTCGCCGGCAGCGTCATGGTCAGCCGGGAAGCGTGGATTTACCCCCTGCTGCAAGGCACGCACGTGCGCGGCTTTTACGCCCAGATTGGCCCGGAACGCCACCGCTTTGCCCACCTGGATGAGGCACTGGACTACGCCCGCCAGACGATAAGCCAGCAGGCACTGGATGCGGCTCGCCAGGCCGGTGCCGTTGACCCGCACCTGGAAATCTGCCAGCTACCCGACGGCGCGGAAAGCTACCGCCTGCGCGCCAGCGCTATCGGCAATCCTGATTTGAGTTCAAAATATGTCGTGTGATTAAAGCTTTTTGATTTCAATAGCTATGCTTAAAAAGATAGTAATGGCATCAAGCTCCCGAAAACCAATCTTAGTCAAAAGCTTTGTTTAGTACTTAAGCAATCTCTCACTTTTATTGCAAGTTGAGAATTCGCAAATCAATATCCCTTGAATCTTCGGTATAAGCCATAATGCGTTTTTCAAGGATTTCTGCTTTCTCACGAATTTTTAGATTGTTTAGTTTTGCCAAATTGTTGATTTCAGCAATTGAACCATCATCATTATGAATTCCGAAAAAACTAAATGCTTGGAATTCTATTTCTTTTGTATCCTTTTTATCTCGTTTCAGAGCTATATATTGGGTTACAATTCGACCGGACGATAGTTCAATATCATAGGTGCATATTATATCCTGCCGGATTTCAAGCACCTTATTATTGAAGTCGTTATTGAATGCTTTTTCTAACTCTGCGCGTAAATTAGTCGACCTGTTATGGAAAACACGCTTAGCGAAAATGTCAAATAATCGAGTTACTGTATCTGCTAAAAGGATTAGTGTAGCTTGATATTCATGAAAACGAAACTTATCATATCCCCTTTTTTCGGAGCGAACTGAATTCATACGCCCTTTGTGCGAGTGTGATGCTGAACTCATGAAGTCGAAATAAAGAGTACGAATATCTAAATATAGATCATGATCAATCAGCTTTTTGTTCTTTATTCGATTAAGCATCGAAGTAAATCCAGGGACGCCAAATGTACCTTTTTCCCAACTTGATTTATGTTTTGTCCCGATAGTATCAAATAATAGGACAGCTAGTTCTAAAACGTTTCTTAATTGTGATATAGCCTGTTTATACTGTGCAAAAACCATTAGGATGCTCGCCGCAGTCAAATCGGATAGCATTTCTTTTAGAATCGGCTCAATAATCGCCATCTCAGATATAGCGGTGATATATGGTTCATCTGGGCTATTATCAGGATCGAGAGAATGGAGTTCTTCACTGAAGCATTTTGCCGCAATAGAGTAAATTGAAATAACACTTTCCTGAAGGAGCACTATAAACTCTAAAAGTTGTTCCAAATCTTCCGATAAAAAAGTTTCTATTGGTGCGTAGTTGTCTAGAGACATTAACACTCGAATTGATTCCTGAACTTCTTTAGATTGTATTTGATTTTCAGTCGGAATGAACTTGGCATCCTCGTTATATGATGGATTTGCAGGACTATCTTGTGATTCAAAGTTTGGAAGGGGGGTGTTTAGAACCTCATCCAGAATATTCTTAATAAACTCAACATCTTCTTGATCCCAATCTTCAACCGGCACAAAATGTTGATACATTGTTTTTGCAATAAATTCTGCTCGTGTCGCAAATTTATCTATCATATCATCACCGTCGCGAGTAATTTTTGTATATATTCTTTGTGACCCAATGATGGAAATTGCACATACTTTCATCCAAGAGTGTCCAATCAAATAATAACAGATTCAAGAGAATTGATCGTATTTTCTCATGAGTTCAATGACTAGCAATGCGACAAGCAAAATATCAGTTAACCATGTCACCGGCTCGCACGCCAATTGCATCGCCAGAATCAGGGGAACGGCCGTTGGCAAAAGGAACTTCTAAAATCGACTGGCCGTTCGCAGACCCACGTGCAGCCCCAGAGGGCGATGAGATAAATGGCAACGGGAACAGCAACGGCCGTTTCCCCACTGACTCCACATCAAAGTCCGGTTGAGTCTGCTCCAGACTCAGGTTGACTTTGATCTATTCCCCCGTTGACTTTGACCCCAAGTCCGGTTGATTTTTTTAGATTGGCCATACTTGTAGATGGCGTCAATCTTCACCAAGTTCAAATGAACGGCCGTCTACCAGCCAGATTAGAGGTTGTGTTTACCACGAAAATAGGCCACCAGCGCATTAGCATGGCCATGACCAAGTTGGTGTTCGGTTTTAAGCCAGGCCACCATCTCCATATGCTTCATATGCGTGACGCCCTCCAGCAAAGAAAACCAATGCTCAACAGGATAGCCATATTTCTTTTCAATCGAGGGAAAATAAGAAGCTGGACCTTTTACTTTTGCATCTTCCGACATAATATCCTCCACAGTTGTATTTAGATGTGTCTCCCCACTCTCATTACGTTCTATCTGCCCGGTATGCAACAACAATCGTACCGTTGGGCCAGAAATTGGACTGCAAATAATACAGCGACTGCGCCCGATCCGCGCCGCCTTCATCACTCAACAACAACTCTTCACAATAAATAGCTATATCTTGAATGATCCGTTCGTAACGATAATAGGCCAGCGCCGCCTGATTGACGGCCGTTGTGCCGTAACCTTCGTAAAACAGCGCTTCCTCCTCCTGCGGTGAACGCCAGCCGCCCATCAAGCCGGCGCCAGCAGCCATCAAATCGCGCTCCTTGAGCGCCAGAATTGGCTCATCCCAATCGACGATATAAAACGTATCGTGGCCCTCATCAACCAGGATGTTACCGGCGTGCAAGTCGGAATGGCAAACGATGAATTCCGGCGATTGCGCTGGCAGCACCTGGGCCAGCTTCTCAGTCCTTCCCACAAGCTCGAGAATCTCGGCCTGTCTGGCCCGTAACAACTCGGCTGCTTGAGCAGCAACGGGATCGGCAAATTCGTTCGCGGCGGCCAGCGCCAGCGATGATTTCACACTTTCGCGCCACTGTGCGGAATAATTTTCTCGCCGGATGTGGCTGGTAATGGATGGCGGAATAACGGCCGTATGCACCCGTTTCAGTGCCGCCCCCAATTCACGCCAATGATGTTCCGACAAATTTACCTCATACCCATTACGCCCTTCTACGAATGGGTAGAGGATCACGGTGTAGGCTTCCAGATTCGTCCAAAACTGCCCCGATTTTGTAGCCAGCGGCGCGATGATCTGGCTGATACCCTGGGCATTGAGGCTTTGCGGCAGGGTCACCGAGGTTTCGTCGAAGATGCCGCCGCGAAGTTTTAGGAAGTAGTTGGTTTGGTTAGATGTGACGCGGTAAACGGCCGTGTTCCCATCCGCACCTAATGGTAAAAAATCGACCTGCGCCACCGGCAGGCCATATACATCGCGCACACAAGCAGCGATCTTTGCATTGGGAAAATCAGGCTTTTCCAACATAAAATAGCCGCTAACCCGCTATCATCGCCATGATTTTACTCACCGTGCGCCAGTTGCGCGCCGTAGCACTGACGCCCAGCGCCTTTTCGACCCGCTCGGCCAGCTTAGATCGCCCAATGCCGTCTGGCGCGTACAGATAAAAGACATCATCAATCAACTGGAACTGCTCCCGCTCCGTTTTGAGAGCTTCCAATGCCGCCAGGTCTGGCGCAGCCGGGACTGCTTCCAAAAAGTAAAAGTGAACGGATTTGGGATCGCTTTCGCCTTGCGGGTACGGATTGGCAGCGATGGCGTCTTCCAGTTGGTGCGCTTCCAGCAGCATGATTTTGGGCGTAAAACCGTGGGACTGGGCAACGGCCGTACCCATTTCCACCGCCAGTTCAGCCAGATCAACCCGATCCGTCTGGAAAACCACATTTCCACTCTGAATGTAAGTCTGGATATTTTCCAGGCCAAGTCCGGCAAGAACAGTCACTAATTCCCGCATGGGCAGCTTATTATTGCCGCCAACATTGATACCCCGCAGCAGGGCGACGATTGTGTTCATTATCAGATGATCCGATCCTCGATCTCCCACAGGTGGTCGAGCAGGTGCCAGGCTGAGCGCCGGACAAAGTAACGCGGCGTCCAATTCACGCCGCCCCGTTTGCCGCGCTCCGGTATGCCTTCGTGTACGGCCGTATCCAAAGCCTCCAAAACCGCCTGCCGGCAGCGAACAAGCCCATCATTCAGCGTTTCTTCACTGCTCTCCTTAAACTTCCAGTTAATCCGCGAAAGATAGCTCGAATCCCCACCCAGTACGTGCTCGGTGATCTTATCCAGGTCACGCCCCCCGCCGCGCGGCCCTTTGCGCAGTTCTTTGCCGGTGGCCTGCTGTACGGCCGTGTCAAAAGCCTGCCAATACGCCTGCAGCAGCCGCCGGAAATGCACCAACTCAGCCTCATCAACCGGCTGCTTATCATAAGATGGAGCAGCTCCCGGCGCACCAAAATCGGTAGAGGCATCCCCTTCCAGCCGTTCGGTCACCACAAACGCAGAAACATCGGCAGGGATTTGAAAATCGATTTGTGCTGCCTGTAAAATCCTGGCATAGCGCTGGCCATAATCAAAAAGGGCTTGCAGGGCTGAGTCCTCGTCACGCCCGCTGCGGCTCCAACCGGGCCAGTCTACAGCGCAGGCAAAGGTTCGTTTCTTGCCAATCTCGCAATACACCTCAATGGTGTTGGATGTGTCCATAATATCCTTGGTAGGGGTGGGATGACCGGGCCAGGCTTTTGCACATATCAACAACCCTGTCTCCCGGTCATCTCGCCCCACTTTACGGTCTGCGCCAGGTGAGACGGCGCGGAGATAAGGCCATTTGTTTTTGACAAAGCCATACCGCGCTGTCCTACCACTACGAATTAGCCACCGGCCATTGCGCCAATAATTCGAAATGGTTCTGTTCCCATGACGATGGCTTCCGGCAAAAGTTCATCGAGCGATTCATGTGACCAATCCTGGCCACAGACAAAAAAGCGGATGAAATCGCGCCTTTTCTGGGTCGTATGATCCCGAATCGTGCCCCGCAGCACAGGATACTCAGCTTCCAGTTTATCGAGGATGGCCCGCTGCGTAACCGGGCCATCCACTAAAAGCTGCACTTCCTTGCCCACCTGGGCTAAATTGCGTAAATGAAAGGGCAGGGTAACCCGAATCATGACAGCGTCTGCACCTCCACCGACAAAACGGCTGGGAGATCGTGCACGATAGCTTGCCAGCTATCACCAGAATCGGCCGAAACGTACACCTGTCCGCCCGTCGTGCCAAAATAAATGCCGCACGAATCCAGTCTATCAACAGCCATCGCATCGCGCAGGATATTGACGAAGCAATTTTCCTGTGGCAGCCCGTTGGTCAGCGCCTCCCACTCGTTGCCGCCGGTCCGGCTGCGGTAAACGCGCAGTTTGCCTTCCGGTGGATAATGTTCCGAATCGCTTTTGATGGGCACGACGTAGATGGTTTCTGGTTCATGGGCATGTACGGCAATCGGGAAGCCAAAATCGGTGGGCAGATTGCCGCTGATTTCATGCCACATGTCGCCAGCATTGTCGCTGCGCATCACGTCCCAATGTTTCTGCATGAACAATACATCCGGCCGGGAGCGATGCAAGGCGATGTTGTGAACGCAGTGACCGACCTCCGCTGCGGGATCAGGCAGCTCAAACGGCGAATTCAATCCCTGGGTGATGGGCTGCCACGTTTGACCGCCATCATCGGTGCGGAAAGCACCGGCTGCCGAAATGGCGACGTACATTCGATTGGGGTTGCCGGGATCGAGCAGGATGGTGTGCAGGCACATGCCGCCGGCGCCCGGCTGCCAGAGATGGCCCTTGGCGCTGCGCAGTCCGGGCAGTTCCTGCCACGTCTTTCCGCCATCAACTGATTTGAACATGGCTGCGTCTTCGACTCCGGCGAAAACGGTATCGGCCTCAACGAGCGACGGTTCCAGATGCCAGACACGCTTGAATTCCCAGGGGTGCTGTGTGCCGTCGAAAAATTGATGGGTTCCGGGCGTGCCATCGTAGACAAATTCGTTGCCGACCGGTTCCCAGGTCTGGCCGCCGTCGTCAGAGCGCTGGATAAGCTGGCCAAACCAGCCAGAAGACTGGGAGGCATATATCCGGTTGGGGTTAACGGCCGATCCCTTCATATGATAAATCTCCCACCCGGCAAAATGGGGGCCGCTGACGTCCCATTTGGCCCGCTTTTCATCCGATGTCAGGATAAATGCGCCTTTACGTGTTCCTACTAATACTCGTACACCTTTCATTATCTGTCTCCTATTGTTTGAATTACGCCCGTTTGTTACGCATCGCTCCCAACAGTTTTTTATCAATCACAAAGCGGCCCTATGCTTTAAGCGTGCACAGCGCCTGCCGAATCTCGCCCAGGTGGTAGGCGGTATGGACGATGGTGGCGATAGCCCCGCCGATTTGCTGCTCGCTGGTCCATTCGGGAGTATCGTTGATGAGGGCTTTGATCCGGTCGTAGCTTTCCCGCAGTTCGGATTTGATGGCCGACCATTCCTGGGGGGAAACGGCCGTTACCTCCCGCCAAATCTTGCCCCAATCCACCTGTTCAAACTGCCCGGCCCGGACACTCTTCTCCAGCACATCCAGGTAAAAAGCCACATGCTTCACCTGGGCGGCCAGCGTCGCACATTTGCCGCCAACCGGGATAGACGCCTCCTCAGCCGAAACATCGGCCAGCGTCTCAAACAGGGACGTGCCCCTGTCCAGATAATATCCCTGCACATTGTCAAAGGTCTCATCTAGCATACTAAAAAGCACATTGTTAAATTGTTCTGGTTGAATAAAAGCAGTCATAAAAAGTTTCCTTGTTTTTGCACCTGTATTTAGTCGCGTTTTGGCACGTAATTTAGAACAACAACGCCGCAGTCAAAAGCTGTGGCTTTGACCAAGGTCAGATTTTGTTTGCCGTCCAATTCTTGGAAAATCGACAATCCGTCACCAATTGCCGCAGGATTGATAAACAAATGATACTCGTCAATTAACCCCTGTTTGATGAGTGCAGAGACAAAAGCGGCGCCGCCGTAGGCGATGATGTCCCCGCCATCCTGGTTTTTCAGCTTTGTAATTTCGTCAGCGAGATCACCTTTGGCCAAAACAGTATTGTCCCATTTTGACTCGTTAAGCGTTCTGGAAAAGACAACTTTGGGTGTATCGGTAAATTTTTGACCGGCTGTGAACTCCGGGTGATCAGGATTGGCCGCTACGGCCGTCCAATGGGGAATAAATCCCTCGGCCAAATTCCGGCCCAAGACGATGCAGTCAACAGGCTGCGTTATGTCCGTCACATATTGGCCGAGTGCACTATCCCAGTTTAGAGTCATCCAATCCATTTCGCCGTTCGGCCCGGCAATGTAGCCGTCAACAGTCATTTGTACTTGTAGTTTTAATTTTCTCATCTCGTGTTATCTGCCACCTCAAGCAAACTCAATATCCTCGACCGATGCCGTACTGTTGGTACGGCCCGGATAGCTAAGCCAGGTCATGGCAATGTTCAACTCACGGATAATATCGGCCGCTTCGATTTTGCTGCCATCCTCAAACGCCATCGTTCCCGTGGTGTGGGCGTCTTTGATGAGGGTGAGATCGTAGCCACGATCCAGCGCGCCATAGGCTGTGGCCCGAATGCACCAGTTTGTGGCCGCGCCGGCCAAGACAATGCGCGTTACACCGAACTGAGCCAGTGTTTCTTCCAGTGACGTTTGCTCAAACGATGAGTTGAACTGTTTGTCGATCCGGATTTCACCCTCGGCTGCGGCCAGTTCAGGCACTAACTGCCAATCTGGAGTGCCAAAGGCCAACTCATCATCCGTGTGCTGCACCCAAATGACCGGTACACCTTGCTTTCGCGCTTTGGCAACGGCCGTACCAATATTCCCAATGATGCGGGGAGCGTCCCAGGCATTTCGCATGACACCTACCTGCACATCCACTACTAAAAGAACTTGCTTATTTCCTTCTCGAATAGCTGCCATTTTTATTCTCCAATGCGATAGTTTATACGGATGGGTACGGCCGTGTCTATTGTTTCTCTGCCAACGCTAACACGGCACGCACAGATTGTTCCCTAAGCCTCATCATACGCTTTCTCAAGCGCTGCGACATCGAGCTTGACCATCTTCAGCATAGCGTCTATTACCGCCTGAACCTTCTGAGGATTCTCATCGCCGACGAGTTCCATGAAACGCCGCGGAACGATCTGCCAGGAAAGGCCGAACGGATCGGTAATCCAGCCACACTGAACCGGAGCGGCGCCGGCTCCCACCAGCTTATTCCAATATTCGTCAACTTCGGCCTGGCTATCACAGTCAACATAGAGTGAAAAGCCATCGGTAAATTGAAAGTGAGAGCCGCCGTTATAACCCATGAATTTTTGCCCGCCGATGACGAATTCAGCCGAAGTAACCGGGCCATCCTCCCCGGCGCGGGCGACATTCCTAATCTCTGAGTCCGGGAACGTTGCGGTGTAGAATGCTATTGCTTCCTCAAGCTGGTCGTTGAACATCAAAAACGGTGTGATTTTCGACATGTGTATGTCTCCTCTTATTGGCGAATGTATAAAATATTTGGCGAGAAACGGCCGTATCCAGCAATGCCCAACTCGCTCCAACTTATGCTACGGAGCAGTGCCCCCTGAACATTTATGCTGTCAACAGTTTCAGCAGTCAGAATTATAGAACAAATTTTCTATTTTGTCTATATTTATTTATAAAATTGTGTAAATTATTTGCTGCACCTTCTACTGCGTCAGGCACGATCCGCTTGCAATGCCTGAATATACCGGGCGGCGGAACGGGAAACAGTCGTTTTCGCATCCTCCTTGACCACCCGCCCCCACCAGGCCCCGTAAATCCGGTCAAAAGCAAACGGCTCCACGGCGGCTACAATCTGTTCCACCTTGCGCGCCGGCAGCGGGATGAGGTTGGGATAGCTGTACATGAAACTCACAAAGCGCCGGTCAGAGACAACGGTGATGATGTCGCCAGTCAGCAAAACACCGCGCCCTTCGGCTCCGGCAGGCCAGTGCAGCATGGTGCCCCCGGCAAAATGGCCGCCGCCGCGAATCAGCGTCATTCCCGCCCATAGCAGCTTCGTCTCACCCTGCCAAAATTCAACGGCCGTATCCGGCCGCATCACCCACTCGCGGTCGGCGGCGTGCAGGTAAATGGGCGCGTCAAAAGCCCGGCTCCACTCGATCATCGTCGAGTAATAGTGCGGGTGAGAGATGGCAATGGCTTGGATACCGCCGAGATTGGTAACGGCCGTTACCGCAGCATCATCCAGCAGTGCCATACAATCCCAAAGCAGGTTGCCCTGCGGCGTCTGCACCAGCAGTGGCCGCTGGCCGATGGCAAACGATGGTTCTGTGCCGATGCCGGTTAACCGCGGCTCCTCCTCGCGAACAACGGTATGATGGTTGGTGCGCAGTTCAGCCAACGTCGTCCACTGCTGGCCGTCCCAGCCAATATACTGCCGTTCATCTTCACAAATTGGGCAGTGTTCGGGCGGATTTTCTGATGCCGGGAATTGGGTGCCGCAGGTCTGGCAAATATAAAAATTCATAAAAACACCTGTTTGTCAGTTAGTCAATTGGTTGATAAGCCATATCCACATCCAATGCTGCCATACTGCCCCCGCCGATATTGATTAGCAGCAAATCATCGTTGAGCGATACGACCCAGTTATCCTCCGTAAAAGGTTCCCGCGTGCCGCCGGTGAAAATGTGGGTCAACAGCGAATTTTGCTGGTCGATGGCATATAAAAAGAACTGCGTGGTGATGTCACTGCCGGTTTGCAATAACAGATACGGTTGGCCGTTGTGCAGCAGTAGACGCGACTCACCCGTACCCAGTTGGGCGTAAGAGCGCTCCCATTGCACCGTGCCATCGGCATTAAAAGCGATGAGGCGGCGGTCGCCTCGCTCCTGATGAGCGATGAGCGCGCCGCCATTGGGCAGGGCAACGGCGCTGCCCAATCCCATGAAGCTATGGGGTAACAGGTAAAGCCGTTCGGCCGTCATCGCCGTTGCGTCCAGGCGGTGAAGGCCATCGTCGGCGTACAACCAGATTTGGTCGCCAACGCTGAGGGGACGGCCGTTCATTGCCACCGGCCATTCTTGCAATCCAGAGTCAGTTAAGGAATAAATCGGCCCATCACGACCGGAAACCGTCAAAATGAGACCGTCGGCTGTCAGTAGCCAGTCAAATGGCCGCTGCGCGATTTCCGCCTGCCACAAAATTGCGCCGCTGGGGGCAACGGCCGTTAACGCCTGCCGCACCGAAACCACCACACCGCCGCCGGGCAGGGGCAGCAGCAGCGGCGAACCCACCATGCCTAAATCAGTCTGCCACAGCGGCTCCTCCGCAATTGAAGTGGTTCCATCTTCCGATTCCAGCAGCGGATAAGCCGACAGCACGCCCAGGCGGTCGCCGGTGTACAGCAGCGGCCGCGCGGCATCAAACATGGCCATGGTCACCGTGTCGGTGAGCATCTGCTGCCAGCGCAGTTGGCCGTCACTTACGCCCAGGCCGATGAGTTCGTTGGCCTCTTTGATGACGAACGTATTCTCGTCGATGAGGCCGATGTTTTGCGTGCCTTCGGTAATGAACGGCCGTGTCCACACCACCCCCTTCTCCGCCGCCATCCGCTTTTGCCAGATAAACTGCGAGGGCGGCAGCCAGCCTTGCTCGGCCGGGTCGGTGGGCCAATAGCCCGGCCCCGGTTCCTCTGGCATGTGGGTACGAATCTCAAAATGGAGATGAGGCGGCGTGCGCGGCTCGCCGATTTCACCGATTTTTTGGCCGCGCAGCACACAATCACCGGCGCGCAGCGTCACGCTCGGCGGGTCCAGGTGGCCGTAAAAAGAGAGAACAGTGCTGCCGTCGCTAAACGTATGGCGGACGATGATGACACCCTTATCGCGCCCCCAACCGTTAGGGTCGGCATAGGTGACACGGCCGTGCCCAATGGCGTAAACCGGCTTGCCAAAGTTGGAACGGCCGCCGCGCACTAACTGCCAATCCTCCCCGGCGTGGTACTGATCATACCGGCTGCGAAACTGGGCAAAACCGCGCCCGCCATAGCTGACATTGAGCGCATCCGGCGGGTCCAGTGGAAAATCAAGGGTATCGACGATACCACAGAGAGCATTTTCTTGCGGATCAGGAGGAGCAAGAATGGCGGCTTGGGGATCGCCGGTGACTTTGATGGGTACGGCCGTTGCCGTCGGCGTAAAGGTCGGCGTGGGAGATGGCGTTTGCGTGGGCGTGTTGGCGGGCTGTGGCGTTGCGGTGGCGGTGGGAACGGCCGTGTTGGTGATGACTAATGCGTCCCGGCTGTTTTGGGAAACGGCCGTTGATTCAACATCCTCCGCCGATCGACAACCGGCAAACAAAAACAACCCGGCTAAAAGGAAAACGGCCGTTTGTCGTCCGGCCAACCATTGACGCCATTGCCTACGCATAACAGATAAATTATCCTCATTTTTGCGCCCAGGCCACAAAAATCACCAGTCATTAATCCAAAAACCCGGCCGGGTGTGGCCGTATTGTTGACAACTTACGTGCGTAGTGCCAGACACGGGCAGAACAGCCCGGTTTGCGCGATGCCTGAAGCCCTGTGCCTGGCACTTCTCCTAAATACGGCCAAATCATCCTCAAAAACGGAAACTCTTGTTAAAATACACGACAGGCGGCGCGGTCAGGAGACCAGCCACAGCGAGAAAACAACTTTATCAGCTCAACAAGCGGGGTGACCATGAAAGTTACGCAACTTCTACCCAAAAAGACCAAAATCGTTTGCACCATCGGCCCGGCATCAGAATCGCAGACTGTGTTGGAACAAATGATAGCCAGCGGGATGAACATCGCCCGCATCAATTTCGCTCACGGCGATTTCGACGGCCATCGCCAGGTTATCGCCAACGTCCGCGCCGCGGCCAAAGCTATCGGCTGCCGCGTCTCCATTTTTGGCGATTTGCCCGGCCCCAAAATGCGAATCGGCAAACTGGCCAAAGAGCCAATTTTC
Organism: Ardenticatenaceae bacterium; assembly: GCA_020634245.1. Classification (GTDB taxonomy): domain Bacteria; phylum Chloroflexota; class Anaerolineae; order Promineifilales; family Promineifilaceae; genus JACKCC01. Next base: position 31,873 of record JACKCC010000011.1, read on the forward strand.
CTGGAAAAAGGGCAGCCCTTCATTCTGCAAGCCGAACCCATCGTCGGCGACGAACAGCATGTCTCCATGAGTTTTCGGGAACTGCCGCACGTGGTACAACCAGGTGACCAAATTTTTCTCAATGACGGCTATTTGCAGTTAGAAGTGAAGCGGGTAGAAGACCAGGCCGTCCACTGCCAGGTGGTGGTAGGAGGCGAACTACGTTCGCACAAAGGTATTAATCTGCCTGACATCAATCTGGGCATCAGCGCCTTTACTGAAGACGATGCCCAATACCTGAAATTTGCCGCCGAACAGCAGTTGGACGGCGTCAGCCAATCCTTTGTGGAATCGGCGGCCGATATTGAAGCGGTCCGTCAGGCAGCCAAAGTGATGAATTACGATCCGCTGATCATCGCCAAGATTGAGCGGTCGCGGGCGTTGACCAATCTCAAATCAATTCTGGAAGCGGCTGATGGCATCATGGTCGCCCGCGGTGATTTGGGGGTGGAAATTCCCATTGAGCGCATTGCCGGGACGCAAAAGTGGATCATCGATCAGGCCAATCTGTACGGTAAGCCAGTTATCACGGCCACACAAATGCTGGAATCGATGATTGATCATAACCGCCCCACCCGCGCCGAGGCCACAGACGTGGCCAACGCCATCCTGGATGGCACAGATTGTGTGATGTTGTCAGCAGAAACGGCCGTTGGCCAATTCCCGGTTGAATCCGTCGCCGTCATGTCCCGCATCGCCCATGAGACGGAAAGCAGCTCGCCCATCGTTGGTGTGGCAAATTTATTGGAAGTGCAGCAGGCCAGCGGTGAAATCACCCGTAATGATCTCATTTCGTTCAACATCTTCCAAAGTGCCAAAACCTTGAATCCCGACATCGTTTTTGTGCCCAGCGCCAGCGGGGCGACGGCCCGGCGCGTCACCCGTTTCCGCCTGCCACAGTGGATTGTCGGCATCTGCCTGGACGAAAAAACTTGCCAGCGGCTGCAATTTATGTACGGCATCTACCCGGTCTACATCCGGGCCAATCCGATTAGCTGGCCCCATTTCGCCCAAAGCTGGCTGGCCGAGCGTCAAATTGATGGTGACTTGGTGCTGGTCATCGAAGGCGGCGGCACGATGAAGGCCGGTGACACGACCCGGCTGGATATTATTGATTTGACCCGATAAGTTGTGCGTCATGCGTTGTAACGCATGACGCATGACAAAATGACGCATGAGATTATTTTTCAACAAGGAACACATCATGACCTTTAATTTTGACCAGGAAATTGACCGTAAGGGAACCAACAGCATTAAATGGGAATTGGAGCCGCAAGATTATGACATGCAGCAAAATCCTGATGCCGGACGGCTGCTGCCGTTGTGGGTGGCTGACATGGATTTTGCTGTGCCGCCGGCGGTGGTGGACGCGCTGGTAAAACGGGCCGAACATGGGCTTTTTGGCTACAGCATGCCGATGGATTCGTATTACGAAACAGTAATTGATTGGCATAAACGGCGTTACGGCCGTTCCCTCGCAAAAGAGTGGATCGTCCTCACCCCCGGCGTGGTCCCCGCCCTAAACATGATCGTGCAATCCTTCATCCAGCCCGGCGACAAGGTGCTGATCCAGCGGCCCGTTTACTATCCATTCTTCAGCGCCATCGAAAATCATGGCGGCGAGATTGTCTCCAATAATTTGGTGTATGCGAACGGCCGTTACACCATGGATTTCGCCGATTTAGCCCAAAAAACCGCCGATCCGGCCGTGAAAATGGCCATCCTGTGCAGCCCTCACAATCCGGTCGGCCGCGTCTGGACCGCCGACGAACTGCGCCAATTTGGCCAGATTTGCCTGGAAAACAATGTCCTGGTCGTCTCCGACGAAATCCACTGTGACCTGATCATGCCCGGCCACAACTTCACTTCTTTTGCCAGCATCAGCGCAGAATTTGAGCAGAAGAGCATCGTCTGCACCGCCCCCAGCAAAACGTTCAATCTGGCTGGGCTGCATACCTCCAATATCATCATCCCCGATGAAGAGATGCGCGAGCGCGTCAAACAAACGATGGACAAACAGCGAATGCCGGGCGCCAATCCGTTTGGGCTGGCGGCTACGGAGGCGGCTTACAAACACGGGGAGGAATGGTTAACGGCCGTTATCGACTACATCGCCGACAATAACAAATTCGTGGCCGCCTACCTGGCCGAGCATTTACCCCAACTGCGCCCCATCCCGCTGGAAGGCACTTACCTGCTCTGGATTGATTGTCATGGATTGGAATTAGACCCGGCGGCCCGGCGCCAACTGCTGCTCAACCAGGCCCATATTTTCCTCGATGCCGGCGAGTGGTTTGGCCCGGAAGGGGAAATGTTCGAGCGGGTGAATCTGGCCTGCCCCCGTTCGGTATTGGTAGAGATGTTGGAGCGGGTGGTAACGGCCGTGCAACAAAAAAGTGGGTGATTGGTCCAAACCAACCACCCACATAAACCAACTAGCCAACTAACCAACAAGCCTACATTTTCGGCCCAGCCGCCCGAACTTCCGGCGGACACTCCGGCGCGTACTTCTTGAAATTATCCACAAAACGCGCCGCCAGGCTGCGATACTTACTCATATAATCCTTTTCACTCGACCACGCCTGCGCCGGATACAACACATCCTCCGGCACGTTGGGGCAGCTTTTCGGCACTTCAAAGCCAAAAATCGGATCTGTATAATATTCAACATTATCCAGTTCGCCGTTCAGCGCCGCATTTAGCAAAGCCCGCGTGTATTTGATGCTGATTCGTTTACCCACGCCGTAAGCGCCGCCCGTCCAGCCCGTGTTCAGCAGCCAGCAGGTTACGCCATACCGTTCCACCTTCCGCCGCAGCAAATCGGCATAAAACATCGGGTGATGGACCATGAACGGCGCACCAAAGCAGGCGCTAAACGTAATCTGCGGCTCTTCACCCAGGCCAACTTCTGTACCGCCTACCTTCGACGTGTAGCCGGAAATAAAATGGTACATCGCCTGCTCCGATGACAGCCGGGAAATTGGCGGCAGCACACCCTGAGCATCGCAAGTCAGGAAAATGATATTCTTGGGATGGCCGCCCCGCTTATCCGGCAGTGCATTGCCAATGTATTCCAGCGGATACGAAGCTCGCGTATTTTCCGTCAGTGACGGATCGTCCAGGTCGATCAACCGCGTTACCGGATCGTAAACCACGTTCTCCAAAATCGTGCCAAACCGTTCTGTGCAGGCGTAAATCTCCGGCTCGGCCGTCGGCGAGAGACGGATGACCTTGGCATAACAGCCGCCTTCAAAATTAAACACGCCGTCATCACTCCAGCCATGTTCGTCGTCGCCAATTAAGTGGCGGCTGGGATCAGCCGACAGCGTAGTCTTGCCTGTGCCCGATAAACCAAAGAACAACCCCACATCGCCATCATCACCCTGGTTAGCCGAACAGTGCATCGTCATCACGCCTTCCAACGGCAGCAGGTAGTTCATCACCGTGAAGATGGATTTCTTGATTTCACCGCTGTATGCCGAGTCGCCAATAATAGCAATGCGCTGGGCAAAATTGAGCAGGATAAACGTGCTGGTGCGTGTGCCATCAATCGACTCAAACGCTTTGAAGGATGGCACACAGATAACCGTGAAATCAGGTACATGCTGCCGATATTCTTCCCGCGATTGCGGCAGAATGAACATATTGCGGGCAAAATGGCTGTGCCAGGCATATTCGGAAATGATACGTACCGGCAGGCGGTATTCTGGATCAGCCCCGGCATAGGCATCCTGCACAAACAAATCTCGCCCCTGCAAGTAACCTTGCAGCCGATTGTACACCTCGTTGAACTGTTCCGGACTGATGGGTCGATTGTATTCACCCCACCAAATATTTTCCTCACTCTCCGCTTCACGGACGACGAATTTGTCCTGGGCGGCGCGGGCTGAATGCTTGCCCGTATTCACCAGCATGGCCCCCATTTTGGTCGTCCGGCCCTCGCCGCGAAAGACGATTTCTTCATACAATGCTTCTGTTGGCAGGTTCCAGTAGACCTGCCGCCAGTTGCGCAGCCCGTGGTTTTCCAGGTCGTAATCGCTCTTTAAGGCAGAAGCCTGACCCTCTGCCGGCGTTTTGATATTCAGTATGTTGTTCATAGCCAATCCCTGATCATTCTCCGGTCGCCAATGTAAATTTCATTGGGCGCGTTCGGATCTAATGCCCATTTCATCCGCTTGACGCCTTCCAGGATTTCCTTGACCGCGCCGGCATAGCTAAGGCGCAGATAACCTTCCATGCCAAACGATGCGCCGGGCACGGTCACGACCAGTGCTTTATCCAGTAGGAATTGGGCCAGCTTGATGGAGTCTTTCTCATAAGCCCGGAAATCGGCCAGACAGTAAAAAGTACCGTTTGGTTTAGGAGTGATGACATCGGTAAAGGAACGCATTTCCTGCATCATGACGTCACGGTTGTTTTGAATGGTCAGCCGCAAATTTTCGGTGACACTTTGCATACCGGTCAGCGCGCCTTCCGCGGCTGCCTGGTTAAGAACCGGCGGGCAAGAAGTAATCTGGCTCTGCACGTTCCCCATAACTTTGGACATCTCACGTGGGGCAATAGACCAGCCAATACGGAAGCCAGTCATCCCGTACAACTTGGAAACGCCGTTGACCACCAAAACGTGAGTGTTCTCAATGTCTTTGCTGGTAAAACGATAGCCGGGAGCCGCTTCCATGCCGTCAAATACCAGCTTGTGATAGATATCATCCATGATGAGGTAGATGCCGCGTTTTTCGCAGATTTCTACTACAGCAGCGACGAAATCAGCCGAATAAATGTAACCGGATGGGTTGTTAGGGCTGTTGAGAATGACGGCTTTGGTGTAGGAGCTAAGCACATCTTCAAATTCCTGGATGGTCGGCTGGAAGGTGCCATCTTCCGGCTTGACGATAACGGGTACACCATAAACCATGCTCACCATTTCGGGATAACTGACCCAATACGGGGCAAATACTACGACTTCATCTTGTGGGTTGATGATGCTGAAGAGAATGTTGTAGATGGACTGCTTGGCTCCAGTAGAAATAACAATATTTTCCGGGGCGACTAAACGGCCGTAATTCTCCTCCGTGTAACGAATAATAGCCTTCTTCAGTGAAGGCATACCATCAGTGGGAACATACTTGATATCTCCGGCGCGCAACTTGGCCGCCGACCCCAAAATCGCCGTAATCGGCGCTTTATTTTTGGGCTCGCCGCCACCAAGGTGCACCACCGGCTCTCCCTTCGCCCGTAAACGTGCTGCCGCATCGTTCAACTTAAGCGTCGGGGACTCTGGAATAGAGCTTGCTAGCCGACTTATACTCATTGGGTAAAAAACCTCCTCAAACAAATTCCTCATACGATACAATGACCAACAAACTTACGGAAGTTGTAAAAAGCACCTTCCATTAGTGATGTTTGTCACATATTTGAATGATTTTGTAAGGTTGAAAATGATGATTTACTTCAAGTGCCAGGCACGGGGCGCATCATGTGAGGCAAAACAAGACTGTTCGCCCCATGCCTGGCACTCCGGTGAAAACAAACGTTAAAATGCCGGTGGCAAAGTTGATACGTTGTGTCCATTCAATCCAGCAGGAACACGGGTAGAAGGGATGTCTCGTTCCACAGCCACAGCTACCGCCCGCATCTGTTCAACCAGTCTGGCGAATTTCTCCGGTTTTAAGGACTGCCGACCATCCGACCAGGCGTCTTCCGGGTGGGGGTGAACTTCTAAAATAACGCCATCCGCTCCGGCAGCAACGGCCGCTTTGGCTCCAGCGCCCACATATTCCCATTTACCGGTAGCATGGCTGGGATCGGCAATGATGGGCAGGTGGGAAAGATTTTTGATAACCGGAATAGCATTGATGTCAAACGTGTTGCGTGTTTCGGTCTCGTTGGCGCGAATGCCCCGTTCGCATAACATGACATTGTTATTACCGTGGCTCAAAATGTACTCGGCGCTCATCAGCCATTCTTCAATCGTGCCGCTGAAACTGCGCTTGAGTAGAACCGGAAAGCCCGATTTACCGACGGCATTAAGCAACGCGTAGTTCTGCATGTTCCGCGCCCCAATCTGGAGTATATCGGCGTATTCGCACACCAGGGGAACAAGGGCCGGGTCCATCACTTCAGTGATGACTGGCATACCAGTGGCTTCGCGGGCTTCAGCCAAATAACGCAGCCCTTCCTCGCCCAAGCCCTGGAAAGAGTAGGGCGAACTGCGCGGTTTGTAAGCGCCGCCGCGCAAAATATGAGCACCGGCTTCCTTAACAGCATGAGCAACTTCCAATAGGGCGGTGCGTCCTTCGATGGAACATGGCCCGGCCATGACGACTAAATCTTTGCCGCCGATAACAATATCGCCCACCTGGATGTGGGTGTCTTCCGGTTTGAATTCGCGGCTGGCCCCTTTGTACGGTTTGGAGATGGGCACGATAGTCTCCACACCAATCATTCGGCTGAGCTGACGTTGATCGATGGCACGGCCGTCACCAATCACCCCAATTACCGTACGCTCAGCGCCAACAATAATATGGGTTTTGCAGCCAATGGCTTCAACCCGATCAATAATGGCATCTACATGTTCTTTTGTCGCGGCTGTTTTCATTACAACAATCATGATTTCTCTTCCTTTTTCAAAAATACAAGACCCTAAAGGTTTCGTACGACTTTTGATCGCCAACCCTTAGGGTCTTTGGACTAATTGCATGAACATTTCGATTTCTTCAGCAGGAATAGGCGGCACATTTTCCTTGTCGGGGCGCAAAGATTGGGCCTCGTGCAGATAGACGTGCACAATTTCTTGCGCTGTTTTGGACGTGTTCCAGTGGAGTAAGATACGAATACAGTGCGGCAGCCCATTGGGAACCCGCATTTCGTGACCGCACAACAGGGCAACGTCATACCAACCAAGCTGGCGTGCGGCCGTAGCCGGATAAATGGCGGTGAGGTCTTCGGTGGTCGTGAAGTAAGCACTGGCCACATTGTTGGGATCAATTCCGTTGTATTGAATCATGGTGAAGAGCAGTTCACGGGTGGCTGCTAAAATTGCTTCCGGGCTGTCTTCGGTGACAGTAGTGGCCCCGCGCACGCCGCGGCACATGATCTGCTGGGGGTTGGGTGTACGGCCGTTTCCATTCATATCTTGTCTCCTTAAATGCGGACGAGCCGTCCGCGCTCCATAACAAAAAAAGACGCGGTCTGGTGTGACCGCGTCTTGTTGAGTTCGTCTTTTTGCCTGGCTTCTTACCTACGACAAACAAGCCTCCTCAGCCATCTGCGGCCGTGGTGGATTGCTAAAAAAGTAAAAATAAAAACCAAAAGCAATTTGCTCGTGCATGGCAAGCATGTTACCAGTTTGAAATGGATGAGTCAACCCCAAAATTGAAATCAGATTAACCAAAATTAACCCGATTTTTCGGTGAATATTTACAAATCCCTCTCAAAACAGTTTGCGCCACACGCACCCTTTGTATGCTTCCGTAAATCCAGCCGCCTCATACAGCCGGTTGGCCGGAACCATATCGCCAGTATCCAAATAGGCGCTTTTGACCCCCAGCTTTTGCAAACGATGCAATCCTTCCCGCATCAAGGCCAGCGCCAACCCTCGGCGGCGGTGTGCTGGAGCCGTACATACCGGTTCAAAAATGCCCCGCTGATTGGCTTCATCATAAAAAACACCTACGTAGGCCGCAAAACTACCATCGGGGGCTTCGACTACCAGATCGAGATCGTGCCGGAATGTGGGGGAATGGCGCATAAAATAGGCAATTGGGGCGGCGGTGTGGCTGTCACGCCCAAAGCCGGCATTAAGCACGTCAGCGATGTGCGGGGCGTCGTCGGGCGTGGTCTGGCGGATGTGGTATTCGGCGGGGATTTGTGGTGTGGGATACGGCCGTTCTCCCACCCGAATCGCCCACGTCACCCCCAGCCAGGGCTGCTTTTCGTAGCCGCGCTGCTCCAGCAGTCGCTGGCGCGGCACGTCATACTCAAAGGCAAAAATATGCAAACGCTGCTGTTTGCCATCATCCGTCGCCACAGCCAGATTCGCTTCCGCCCAGGCCATCATCTCCGCTTCCAGGTAGCGGTAATCGGGATGAAGCTGCAAAAAGGCTTCGCCTGCTCCTTCACGATGGACCGCGCCAACCAACTGCCCATCCCCGGTTTCCCATAAATGGATTTGGTCCCAGGGCGGCGAGTCTAGCTGCTCCCAATGAAGACACCAGCCCTCCCAGCGCCGGATTTCCCAATTGAAACCCACCGGCGTTAACGGAAAAGTGGCGATTAAAAAATCGCGTACCCGGCTAAAATCAGTTTCGTGGCGGTACGGCCGTTGCCCAATACCCAAATTCATCATTCATTCCTCAATCTAAATTGATAATCGGTAAATTGTCATTCATACCCGATTTACCAAATCGGGCTACAAGAAAAAGAGACCGGCGAATCGCAGCCCACCAGTCTCTAATTTCTAATGACCAGTCACCAACTACCAGCCGCTAGTCGCCAGCTACCGCCAGCCCTTCCCGCTCGGATTCTGTCAGCGCCTCTTCAAACAGATGCAGCCCTTCATCCACCAAATCACGGGAAATGTTCAGCGGCGGCGTCATGCGGATGACATTGGGGCCGCAGGGAATAACCAGCAGACCTTTGTCAAAACTGCGCTCGATAACGGCCGTTCGCAAAGCCGACGCCCGCTTCTTCGTCTCATGATCCTCCACAAACTCAATCCCCACCATCAAACCACGCCCGCGCACGTCACCAATACTGGGATGATTAGCTTGCATCTGGCGCAGCCGGTCCATGATGTAATTGCCTGTCTCTTCCGCTTTGGCCAGCAGCCCTTCTTCCTGAATCACATCCAGCGTGGCAATCGCCGAAGCCAGCGCCAGCGGATTGCCGCCGTAGGTGCTGCCATGCGCGCCCGGCGCCCAGGCCATCACCTCATCGCGGGCCATAATGCCGCCCAACGGCATGCCGCTGGCAATTCCCTTGGCAAAACAGACAATATCTGGCTCCACATTTTCATGCTCGATAGCCCACCACTTACCGGTCCGCCCCACACCGCTCTGAATTTCATCCACGATAAGCAGAATACCATACTTGTCGCACACTTCGCGCAGGCGGGGGAAGAAATTGGGCGAGGGAACGACATAACCGCCTTCACCCTGAATCGGTTCCACCACAATGGCGGCCACATCTTCGGGATGCAGCTTGCTGCGGAAAATCTCGTCTTCCAGGTAATTAACGACAGTATCGCCATAATCTTCGCCCGGTTTGCCAACCAGCAGCGGCCGGTAGGGATTGGCATAGGGCAGATGGAACACTTTCACCGCCGGTTGGTAGTAACCGCTCTGGATCGCTTTGCTGGCTGTGAAGGAGAGGGAACCGAGGGTACGGCCGTGAAAGGCTCCCAAAAAGCCAACAAACTTATTACGCTCCGTTTTGTACATGGCCAGTTTAATCGCCGCTTCCACCGCTTCTGTACCCGAATTACCAAAATAGGTGCGGGTGTGGCCGGACATGGGGGCAATGGCGGCCATTTTTTCGGCCAGTTCGACGGCCTGGGGGTAGTAAAAATCGTGCAGACAGATATGCCAGAATTTGTCGGTCTGCTCACGGACGGCATCCACTACCTGCGGATGGCGATGCCCCACGTTTAACACACACACACCGGCCATCATGTCAACGTAGCGACGGCCGTCTACATCCCACACCTCTGATCCCAACGCGTGATCAACAACCAACGGATATTCCCGATTGTACGACGTCGCCAGAATCGCCTTGTCACGTTCGATAATTTCCCGAGCCTTCGGGCCGATTTGATGATTTGCTGTCATGATTATTGCTCCTTAGCGCAAAATATAGTTTCGTTCACTGAATGACCGGTCTTTGCGTCACTTATTTCACCGGTCAGTTTTTTCCATTAATCGGATTGGCTCCAAATTGTTTTGAGTCAATTTCGGTATGGAAAATATAACAAATCCAACTATAATGGTCAATGATTTTGAAACAATATTTCATAATATGAACCACTATCCTAACCAACTTGTTTTGACGAATGTCTCGTTACGCGATTTAGTAAATCGCGCAGGACGACTTGGCAAATCGTCCTGCACAAACTCAGCAAAACCTATTTGTCATACCATTACATTCGGAAACAGGACGATTATCAATGAGTACCAGTAAACCTTATACCGGAACACAAGCGGTACTACGTGCTATTTCACTGCTCAAACTATTTACCGACAGCCAACCCGAATGGGGGCTGACCGATTTGTCCGAAGCTGCGAATCTCAACAAAACCACTACCTACCGCCTGCTGACGGCGCTGGAAAGTGAAGAACTCATCAAACGGGATACTAACAGCGACGTTTATCGGCTGGGGCCGTTTGCCATCACGCTGGGCAGCCGCGCCCTGCGGGCCAACGATTTGCGCACCCTCTGCCAACCGGAACTGAAGAAGCTGGCGGCTTTGGCCAAAGAAACGGCCTCGCTGGAACTGCTCGTCGATAAAGAAATCTTCATTCTCGATGAAGCCACGGCCGATCGCGTTATCAGCGGCGGGCAGGAGATCGGCAGCCGCTGGCCGGCCCACGCCACATCGACCGGCAAGGCAATGCTGGCTGCCCTGCCCGATGAGCGATTAGAAGAACTGCTGCCGGGTTTGTTAACGGCCGTTACCCCTCACACCCTCACCAATCCCACTATTTTCCGTCAAGAACTGGCCAAAATCCGCACACGCGGCTATGCTATCGCCGACGAAGAGTTGGAAATTGGATTGGTAGCTGTTGCTGCCCCCATTTTGAATTACGACAAAGAAGCCGTTGCTGCCATCAGCCTGGCCGCTCCCAAAGTCCGGCTCGATGCCGAACGCATCGCCGAATTAGGCCAGCAAGTCCAGGCCGCCGCCCGCCGCATTTCGGTGCAGCTTGGCTATCCGGTAATCGGTAATCCGTAATCGTTTATCGGATTACTGTTTACTGTCTACCGCTTACCGTTCACCGAAAAAGGAGACCCTATGCCCATACCAACCCCCTTCCACGGCCGTACCAGTGCCCTATGCGAAAGCTACGAGTGGCGCAGTTGGGCCGGTTATCTTTCCGCCGGTGTTTATGAACCGTCCCATGAACGGGAATATTGGGCCATTCGCAACAGCGTGGCCGCCATCGACGTCTCCCCCCTCTTCAAATACGAAATCAGCGGGCCGGACGCGGGCCGCGTGGTAGACCGCATCATCACCCGCGACGTGAGCAAATGCAAAGTGGGCCAGGTGCTCTACACGCCCTGGTGCGATGAAGACGGCCAGGTCATCGACGACGGCACGGTGTCACGGCTGGCCGAAAACCATTTCCGCATCACCGCCGCCGATCCCAATTTGCGCTGGTTCCGCGACGGCAGGCTGCAACTTTGACGCAGGTGACAGATGTGTCCTCTCTGATTTGGCGGCAACGTTGGCGCTGCAAATTTAACAGCCGCGCCCTGCTCCAGAGATTGTCAGCGGGATTGATTTGGACAGGTTGGGCTATTTCGGCTGGCGGATGGGGAAATTAACGGCAATCTGACCATCACCGCACTGGCTACACCGGCGACATGGGCTACGAACTGTGGCTGCGCCGGAAGACGCCGAGCCGGTCTGGGACAGCCTACTCACCACAAAGCAGCGCATCTACCCGCCGGGATAATCGCCTGGACATCCCCGCCCTATCGAGGGCGGGATGCTGATGATTGAGGTCGATTACAAATCAACCCTACGCCCATCGAAGATCGAAATCATCACCCTATAGACAGGGCTGGGCTGGCGGTTGACCTGGAGCGGCGCAGATTTCATCGGTAAAAAAAGCATTGCAGGCTGAGAAAGCAGCCGGGTCGGAGTGGACGTTTGTCGGCCTGCATGTGGATTGGGTGGGATTGGGAAAATTGTATGCGACGATTATTATGCCCCCCACAAGTCGCCGGACGAGCTTCGCGCAGTGCCGTTTCCCCATCTACAAAGCGGCAAGCAATTGGGCCCAGATGACCATACCTTCTCGCCTATCCTCAAGAAATACATCGGCATCGGCACGGTCTGACGCCATATTCTACGTTGGTACGGCTGGCGTTAAATCACCGTCGAATACCAGCGCAAAAGCAAAGGCAACCATCGTCCCCACGCCGTTCTATAATCTACAAAACAGAAGTTGGCGTGATAGTGCCATTCAAACAATGTTAACTAATCTTCAAAGAAGCTCGTTACCCAAGTTGCTTGGAGTTGGCATCATTGCTTTTCATCATCATTGCCTGTTTGTTTTTGCAAGTCCTTGATCGTAATGGGCTATTCTGAATGGTGCTCATTCATTGGCCCACCGGTGTCCTCAAACAGCGAATTACTCGACAAATTATTATGGCAAAGTGGAGGATCCAGTTTCGATGTGGGATCGACGAACGTATCGAACATCTGATAATATCGATGAAGTTTTTCATTCATGGAAGAGCAGATGCCAGGCTTTACGGAAGCTAACAATTCAACAAAAGGCGTCGTTTATCAAAATTACGCCAGCAATACAAACTGGCGGCGCAACGTGCAACGAGCGCACTTGCACAAGTTTATAATGTGATGAAGAGTCGGCGTTGACCTATCAAGCGCGAGCGTTACATTTACCATTGATAACCCCTTCGGTACACTTGTGAAGTATGGTTGGATTGGCCGGCACAATAAAGATTGAGTAAAGAAAGATACCATGGCACAAAAATACGACGCAATTATTATCGGCGGTGGACACAATGGTCTGATCGTACATACGCAGCAAAGCCGGCAAAAAGTCGGTGTCCTGGAAAAACGCCACTCGTCAGCGGAGCCAGCGTGACCGAAGAGATTTTCCCAGCTTCAAGTTCACCGTCTTCTCCTACTACCACGTCGTCAGCCTGCGACCGGACATCGTGCGCGATTTGAGCTGCCCCCAGCACGGTCGACCATTTTGCCGCTGGAAACACGCCCAGCCCCTGCCCAGCGACCTACCTACGACGGCGACCATTCCGCACCCTGCGTGACATCGCCCTCCCTTCGGAAAACGACGCCGCCGCCTGACGATTACCAGCCGCAGCATAACGCTTCATGGCCAAGACGACCAAATACATCCACCAAGGGGCGCGATCCCGCCCGACCCGGCGACGCTCAATCCCAGATTGGCGCGACTTGCTGGGGATGGCCCACGCCATTCCTGGGGCTGGGCGAAGAGCAGCTTACCTGATGGCCAAGCTGATGACGATGAGTGCGGCCGATTTCTATGGGCAGTGGTTTGAATCGGATCCGCTCAAGGCGACGATGTCTGACCAACGGCATCATCGCACCTGGCCCAGGGCCGCGCTCGCCAGGGACGGCTTACGTCCTGCTGCATCATTACGCCGGGCGAGATTGACGGCGCGTTCCGGGCCTGGGGCTTCGCCAAAGGGGGAACGGCATCTGGCGCATCACCGCGCTGTCATTGGGCGCGGAGGGTGGTGAAATGCGGGGTTAGCCGCGGGTGATCGTGAAGAAGAACGGCGTGCCGTTGGCGTGGCGCTGGAAAATGGTGACGAACTGTACGCCGACGTCGTCGCCTCAGCCTCGACCCAAGCTAACCTTCCTCCAAACTGGTCGAACCAGACCAACTGCCCACTGATCTGGTTGATTCCATCCTGGAATTCAACATTCGCGTTTGTCAGGCTGATCCAGCCTGGCCCTGGATGCGCTGCCTGATTTCGCCTGCATGCCGGGGCAGCCGTCACCTGGCCAGCGCCATCTCCATCCAGTCAGTGTCTGGATTACATGGAACGAGCCTATGATGATGCCAAGTATGGGGAGTTTAGTAAACGGCACGTCATCATTTGCATCTCCCTCGGTCATCGGCCCTCCATGGCCCCGCCGGCCTCAAACACGTCATGTCCTGCTTCGTCCGGTACCCCTACCCTTAAACAGATGCGACGCCAAGCGGAAAGCGTTCGGCGACACCGTCGTCGACCGCTGTCGAATACATCCCCAACCTCAGACATCATCCTGCGCACCGGCAAAATGCCTGACGCCAGTGGACATTGAGCAGACGGTGGCCTGTCGCGGGGCGAAAACATTTTGCAGGCGAGTTGGGCCTGTCACAGCTGTTTTCCTGCGGCCGGCGGCGGTTGGGCCAATACCGCACCCCATAAGGCTACTGGCAGTGCGCTCCGAAAAGCACTTACCGGCGGCGGCGGCATCGCCATTGCACACCGGCCAGTTAGCCGCGTTTGAGATATTGAAGAGATGTGATTGATGGAAAGATGGCTGAATTTCTCGGAGAATGGCGAAACCCTCTCTTTTATGTCATGACGATTATCCTGATGATTTTGTTTGGTTGGGTGTTGTGGGAGACATATCAGGCTAATAACTTTGGCTTCCTTCTAGGACTTTGGGATTGGATGGAATTGCTTGTTATTCCTGTTGTTTTGCTTTGTTGCTGGTTATTTGTTTAGCCATATGAAAAACAAAGCTGAGTTTAGAGAAACAGCCGCGAAAGCCAAGGATGTTGATAGAAATCGCCGAAGAAAGAAACAGATGAGAAATAGCACTTGAAGACAATGTAAACACTATAGAGAATTATCTGGATCATGAAGAACTTCTCTTGAATGAAATTTAGATATAAACCCAAGAACCCTGAAGTAAAGACTAGCAAGAACTTCCAATTATTGCTAAAGAAATTAACTGCAAAACAAGGCAGAATAATTGAATTTCTTCAAAAGAAACAAACTTGTTGGAGGAATTTACTATTATTTTCGATCTAAGTCTCGCAATCCTCGATGGAGTTGACTTGGAAGAACCAGCCTTTGGCAACTTCCAAGTGGTCTCTATTAAGGAAGCTAATCAAGGATTCTGATTGGGCGAATCAGTTTTACAAGAAGCAGATTTAACGGCTGCGGATTTATCTGGTACTAATTTGGCTGGAATATATTTCTAAGCGAACCTAACTAGTTCAGTTGTCTGGGGCCGCGATCTGCAGGGCAAGTCTACATAAAAAACCGACTTAAGCAGACTATTAATCTTTATAAAGCAAAGGTTAATGGCGACAATTGGGCGAAGCCATCCTATCAGTGACACCATTTTTAAGTGGCGTTAATTTCAGGAAGAAAAAAGTTTAAGATGATTTGAGAAGCAGGTACAGGAAAAATCATAATTCATAAAGACAAAATGAGGAGAAGAATCGATGGCCCGTGCGTCACTGAAACCGGTAGCGCTTCTTCCTTATGACAGCCGGTTGGGGGAACAAGTCGGGCTACAAGGACCGCCGAATTCATCACCACCCTGCCGATGGCGTGACCGGCATCCACCGGCAGCCGCCTCCGGCACAGAAATGCCCCGGCTTTGCCATTTGTGGAAGAAGAAATGCTGGACGTTAAACAGATTTGAATGATGTGGTCGCGGAACGGGAAGATAAACCGGTCACGCCACCTTAGCATCAACCAACCCTTTCCAACTTCGTGAGCCGCTCTGGGCGAATCGCAAGTTCGCTGGACGACGAGTGCGCCTGCTGCACAGCCACAGCCAGACCACGGCCGATAAGGGTCTAAAGTCCTCTACGACGAGCTGGAGCAGGTCTGCGATCTGGTCGTGTTCCCCGAATCGGAAGAGATGCGGCGCTGATCCGGCTGGCGGCGGCGCATGACATCTGCCTGGTTCCACGGCGGCGGCACCAGCGTCAGCTACGCGCAGCTTCGGCGGCGGAAACGCGGATGATCGTCGTCGATCGATATGCGGCGGATGACGAAATCAGGTGGATCGACAAAGAAAATTATCGCTTTGTGTCAATCGGGCATCATTGGCAGCCAGTTGGAAGCGGAACTGTGGCCAGGCTTCACCAGCATTTTGAGCCGGACAGCCTGGAACTGAGCACACTGGGCGGCGGCTGGATCGCCGCAACGCCAGCAGGATGAAGAAAAACGCTGCAGCAACATCAGGGGACATCGTCGAAAACGCGGCGATGATCACGCTGCAGGGCCGTCAGGCAGGTGGCATTGATGCCGCGCCTCTCGATGGGGATGCAACTGCAAACGCTGCTGTTGGCCAGTGAAGGCAATCTGGGCCTCATCGCAAAGCGGTGATCAAATCACAAGCTGCAGGTGAAGTTTGGCTCGCTGGTCTTCCCCAATTTCCAGTTAGGCGCAGACTTTTTGTACGGGATTGGCCCGCCAAAAGTGTTTGACAACATCCGCCTGCTGGACAATATCAGTTCGCTGACTCGCTGAAGCCCGCGTACCAGCCAGCAAAAGCTGATGAGCAAAATCGATTTTCCTGCTCCAGGTGAAGGCTTTGATCCTGAGTTGGTGGCGGCGACGATTGTGATGGAGGCACGGCCGCAGAAGTGTCGCGTACCAACAAAAGTCATCGCCCGGTTGGCTAAAGTATCGCGGGATGGCTGGTGCAGGGGAGGGAGCAACGTCGCGGCTACATGCTCACCTACGCCATCGCCTACATTCGCGATTACCTGGCACAATACCACATCATCAGCGAAATTACCGAGACAGCATGCACCGATTTGAGTCATGCCGGTGAGTTGGGGCGAGGTGGACAAGCGGGCAAGAACTGCATGAACGGCTAATTTGCCGGGACGACCATACATCTCGCCGCGCATCGCAGTTGTATCCACCGGGGTCGCATTGCTTCACATGGCTTCCAGCACTAAAGGGTTGATCACCGGAAAGTTTTCGGCGAGGAATTGAACATAGACTGCGCCGGACAATCATGGAAGCAGGCGGCTCGATTTCGCACCATCACGGCGTGACATTTGCAGATTTGGCGATACGGTTCGCCGACGACGGTTGAGGTATTAGAAGCAGGTAAAAAGCGGCGCATGATCCGCAGAATATTTTGCATTATTCGCAGCAACATTTCGCGGAATAGAAATTGGACGCGGATAAACGCGAGATGAACACGGATAAAAAAAATCTGTGGATCTGCGTTCATCCGTGTCCTACATCAGAAAGCTATGAGCAAACGTACGATGCGGTGATTGTGGTGGCGGGCATAATGGATTGATGACGGCGGTTACCCTCGCCAACGCCAGCAAAAGTCTCGTCCTGGAGCGGCTTGCGTCTGGGCGGTGCCGCCGCCACCGAAATCTTCCCAGCTTTAAAGTCAACACTGGGGCCAGCGACGCGGGCTGTTCCGCGACAAATCGTCAAGGAACTGTTCCTCAAATGCAGGGGCTGGAATTCCGCAGAGTCCGGCGGCCATTTCGCGCCGCAGCCCGATGGCAGGCATGACTATCTCTGGCAGGATGACCCAAACCGCCGCCGAAATGTGAATTTATTAAAAGACGCCGAGCGCTACCCTGCTTTCCGTCAGCAAATCGCCAGATGGCTGGCGTCCTGGGCGAAATGATGCTCAACACGCGCCGACGAAAATAAAACCAGCCGTCGCTGATTTGGCCGATTAAGGGGCAAGGTCCTCAGAAAGCAAGCGGCTGGGAACAAGGCATTGATGGAATTCATGCGCCTGCTGCCCTACCGGCGGCTGACTCTCACCTGGACGAATGGTTTGAATCAGGGCGCTCGAGGCTATCAGCGCAGCCAGCATCGCCGGCGCCAGGGGCCTGCTTTCAGCAGCACAGCCTTTGATGCTGTTTTACCAGCATATGCAGGGCTTCCCCGGCGGCCGGGTCGTGTTGGGCGGAATCGGCAAATTGTCGGAGGTGTTGGCTGAAGCGGCCCGGCAAAAAGGGGCAGAAATCAGGATGGGGGTTCCCGTTGCCCGCATCCAACTCAACAACGACGAACAGGCTACCGGTGTGATTTTGGCCGATGGCACAGAAATCAGTGCCCGTATCATCATTTCCAACGCCGACCCACGGCGGACATTGTTCGGATTGGTCGGGCCGCAGCACTTGGGACCAACGTACATGCGCGCCGTGCGCAGCATCATCTATCGCGGCAGCACGGCTAAACTCAATCTGGCCCTGTCCGGCCTGCCCCAATTCAACGGGCAGACCAGCGAAGAACAATTAGGCGGCAAAATTCGCATCGCCCCCAGCCTGGATTATCTGGAAAAAGCCTACGATGCGGCCAAATACGGCCAAATTTCGGCCAATCCCTATCTCGAAGCCACCATCCCCACCCTGCTCGACCCGACGCTGGCACCAACTGGTTCTCATATCTTGAGCATCACGATGCAGTTTGCTCCGTATGAACTGCGCGGCAAGGATTGGAACGATGAACGGGAACATCTCGGCGACCATATCATCAACACCCTAACCCAATACGCCCCCAATCTCCAGTCGCTAATCTCCAATCGCCAAATCATCACCCCGCTGGATTGGGAAAAAACCTACGGCCTCACCGAAGGCAGCATCATGCACGGCCAGATGGGGTTGGACCAACTGCTGGTCATGCGACCAGTTCCCGGCTGGAGCCAATATGCCACGCCAATTGACAATCTGTTTTTGTGCGGCGCGGGGACGCATCCCGGCGGTGGTGTGACCGGCGCGCCGGGTTACAATGCGGCGCAGGCGGTTTTGCAGGCGTTAAAGGGGTGAGCGGTGAAGAGGTGAAAGGGTGAAAGGGTGAAGGGGTGATTTGGCTTGTATCGGGAATTGGTATTCCCGATACATTTCTAGTTTTAGGGAGAAGGGGCTATGAATTTCTTTGAAGTTGTAGAAAAGCGGCATTCGATACGGGCATTTGCAACGGAGCCGGTCGAACCGGAAAAGTTGCAGCAGATTTTGGAGACGGCCAATCG
Source organism: Ardenticatenaceae bacterium (assembly GCA_020634245.1). Lineage (GTDB taxonomy): Bacteria > Chloroflexota > Anaerolineae > Promineifilales > Promineifilaceae > JACKCC01. Next base: position 50,618 of record JACKCC010000011.1, read on the forward strand.
TGCGCCGTCGGCAGGAAATTTGCAGGGGTACGAGATTTTTGTCGTGAAAGATGCAGAAACAAGAGCGGCTTTAGCAAAAGCGGCGCTGGAGCAGGGATTTATCGCTGAAGCGCCGGTCGTGTTGGTCTTTTGCACGAACGCGGCTCGTTCGGCACAAAAATACGGCCGTCGCGGGGAAACGCTCTACACCATCCAGGACGCGACGATTGCCTGTACGTTTGCCATGTTGGCGGTTACGGCCGTTAACCTCTCCTCAGTCTGGGTGGGCGCGTTCAACACCGAGGCTGTGCAAGAAATCATCGGCGCGCCGTCCGGCATCGTGCCTGTCGCCATCCTGCCCATTGGCTACGCCGCTGTTGAGCCTCGCCTGACACCGCGCCGGGAGCTGGCCGATATCGTCCACACCATTTGAACTTTGACCCTAAGGGTTTAGGAAAACCCTTAGGGTCTCGGTTATAATGGAGCCATGCAGCTTATCCTGACCCACGAAAACGCCGATTTTGACGCCATTGCCTCGCAGTTGGCGGCCAGCAAATTGTACCCGGAAAGCGTTCCGCTGCTGCCGCGGCGCATCAATCGCAACGTGCAGCAGTTTTTGACGCTGTACTGGGACGTCCTACCCTTTACCCGGCCGGAAGATTGGAAACGGCGGCGGGTGGATGAGGTACTGCTGGTCGACACCCATTCGTTGAGCAGCGTGCGCGGCATGATCCGCAAGCCTCGCGTTCACGTCATTGACCATCATAAAACCCGCGCCAAACACGATAACTGGACGTTCGATTTAGGCGACGTAGGGGCAACCACGACGCTGTTGGTGGAAAAGCTGCAAGCCGCCGGTCTCACACTGCTGCCGGAAGAAGCAACGCTGCTGCTCCTGGGCATTTACGAAGACACCGGGTCGATGACCTATGACACGACGACGCCTCAGGACATCCGGGCGGCGAGCTGGCTGCTGGAACAGGGGGCACAGTTGGCCGTGGTACGCCAGTTTTTGAACATCCCTCTGACGCCGGTACAGTGGCAGTTGTATGATCAACTGCAAACGGCCGTTTCCTGGATCGAAATTGGCGGTCAATCGCTGGTAGTCACGGCCGTTACCGCCCCCGATGATTTTGACGACGAAATCTCATCCGTCGTTCACCGGCTGCGGGAGACACTGGCTCCGGTAGCTTTGTTCGTCCTGGTGCAGTTAGGGCAGGATGTGCAGTTGGTCGCTCGCAGCACCAACGACAGCGTCAACGTAGCCGTCATTGCCAAAGCGTTCGGCGGCGGCGGCCATCCGCGAGCTGCGGCCGCCATCATCATCGGCCAACATCTGGCGGATGTGAAAGCCCGCCTGCTTGACTTATTGCCTCAGTCGGTACAGCCCATCGCCACCGTCGCCGAAATCATGTCCTACGGCGTTAAAACGCTCTTACCAGCAGCGACTGTGGCCGAGGCCGAGCGGGAGATGCAGCGCTTTGGTTACGAAGGCTACCCGGTTTACGACGAAGAAACGGACAAACTGGTGGGGCTGCTAACGCGTCGCGGCGTGGATCGGGCAACAAATCATCAGATGCAAGACTCACCCATCAGTCGGGTGATGAAGGCAGGATCATTTACGGTACGGCCGTCTGACTCCATCGAACGAGTACAACAGTTGATGCTGGACGAAGGCTGGGGACAGATTCCGGTAGTACTTGACGAAACCAAATCGACCCGTCCTATTGGCATAGTAACCCGGACTGACGTGTTGAACTTTTTGTTTAAGCCGTCGCCGGGAACGGCCGTATCCAACCTGCGCTCGCTGCTGACCAAATCGCTGCCGCCGGCGATGTGGGGGATGGTGTTGGCTGTCAGTGAAAAGGCGGCTGAACTTCAGATGCCGCTTTATTTTGTCGGCGGGCTGGTGCGCGATTTGCTGCTGGGCAAAACGGCCGTTGACCTGGACATGGTGGTCGAAGGGGACGCCATCAAACTGGTGCGCCACCTGCAAAAATCCTATGGCGGCGAAGTCCACACCCACCAGCGATTTGGGACGGGGAAATGGTTTGTGACACCGGAGATTTGGCAGACAGTAAAAGAAACAGGGGAGCAGGGGAGCGGCGACCAAAGGTCACTTGGAGCAGGGGGGATCGCCTCTTCACCCCAGCACCCCAGCGCCCCTGCACCACTACCAGAGACAATCGACTTCGTCACCGCCCGCTCCGAGTTTTACACTGAACCCTCGGCGCTGCCGGAAGTGACGCGCGGATCGATCAAGCTGGATTTACATCGGCGCGATTTTACGATTAATACGCTGGCCGTGCGGCTGGATGGGGCGCATCTGGGCGAATTGCTCGATTTTTACGGCGGCCGGCGCGATTTGGAGCAGGGATTGATACGGGTATTGCACAGCTTGAGTTTTGTCGATGATCCGACGAGGATGCTGCGCGCTGTGCGGCTGGAGCAGCGGCTGCGCTTCCGCATCGAAGCGCGTACGGCCGAATTGATGGCGTCGGCCTTGCCCATGCTGGATCGGGTAACGGGCGACCGCATTCGCCACGAGATTGAGCTGGCATTGCGCGAATCGGTTCCGGCAGCGGTAATGGCCCGGCTGGCGAAAACTAAGATTCTGGCCCAGATTCATCCGGCGCTGCATTGGTCGGAGCCGATGGCGGGGGCATTTACCCAGGTAGATCAGGAGTTGGAGCGGGATGTCTGGCAAGGGGAACGGCCGTTACGCTGGCGTACTTTCCTCTACTTCACCCAACTGCTCGCGCCGTTAGCACCGGGCGAACAGGAAGCTGTCATGAGCCGACTGCGGGTGCGTAAGGCGACGCGGGAGGATGTGATGGCGTTGGCGCACTGCCTGGATGCGGTGGGCGGCTTGCCGGCTGACCCACGTCCCAGCCAGATTGAAAGGGTGTTACGGCCGTACCATCCCCGTGTGCTGCTAGCCGCCCGCATTGTGCTGGACGATACCCTCGGCGCGGCCTGGGTGGAGCGGTATTATGCGGAGTGGCGGGATGTGAAAACGGCCGTTTCCGGTGATGACCTCCGCCAAATGGGGCTAAAACCCGGCCCTGAATACAGCATCATTCTCGACCAACTGCTGGCCGCTCGGCTGGACGGCCAAATTAGCAGCGAAGTGGAAGAACAAGCGCTTTTGAAGCAGATTTTGTCAACATTCCAACAACAATAGCAATCCCATTGCTTTTCTACGATATGTCGCTGAGGGTCGTTGTGCACGGATTGACTTTCTTTACCCTCATCCGATATACTGCCATTGGGAATAAGTTGTGTTCTAGAACTCGCCAAGATAAGAATGAAAGTATGGCTTTATTCTCAATTAAAATGCTATTTATTCCTTAGTGCACAAGAACAGATCCAAAGTATTTGAGAATGCTGCACGAAATGTGTTTACCAATTGGGGGGACGTTATGTTTGACTGGTTGCGAAAAATATGGGATTCAAAACACCAAAAAACACAAAAGCGCAATGCTACTCAAAATACACATAAAAGAAATAATAAATCCTCCACTCCTAAAACGACTACACGCTCTGACAATCAAAACCCGATTTTAGTTCGCGGCAGGCTCTGGAAAAACACAGCTGAAACCCAATGGGAACTTCCATCAGAGCCAGAAACATTCAATGACCTAAGTATTGAAGTGCTTATCAAACAGCTCGCACGAATTGACAGAACAGAACTTCGTCTTGCAGCTGCTAAAAGACTAGGACAATTGGGATCAAGTGCAAAATCAGCAATCCCCGCTTTGGTAAATACGACTGTTGATATAGACAGCGAAGTACGAAATTCTGCCTTAAATGCACTTTATGCGATCGATCCTGATTGGACCAAAAATCCTAAAGCTCACCGCTCATTTCCAACACTTGTAACAGCGCTAAAAAGCCAGCATTCAGAAGTAAAAAATTCTGCTTTCAGCCTATTACAAATGATTGGCTCGCCTGCGGTTCCCACCCTTGTATATTCTTTATCGAATAAAGATGATGCCGTTGAAAAAGTGTATGTAATACAAATATTGGCCAATATTGGCCCAAGAGCAGAGAATGCTATTCCAGAATTAGTTCAATCTTTAGGAAGCCGTTTCCTACAAACGCGTATTGCAGCAGCTGAAGCATTGGCAAATATCGGGCCGACTGCTGTAGAGTCCGCAATACCCGCTCTTATAGCAGGGCTTAATGACCCATTTGCAGGCGGTCGTGAAGCTATGGCAACTTGCCTCTCTCATGCTGGCCCAGCGGCTGAACTTGGTATTCCAGCCCTTCTCCCGCTCTTATCAGATAGAGAAGCCAAGGTGCGGAAAGCAGCTGCCAATGCACTTAAACAAATTGGTCCGAAGACAATATCGCCGCTGCTCAAAATCCTGCAGACGAGAGATATAATACAATTGAAAACCTGGAACCAGATAATGCTAGAAGAATGGCTTCGGACCAAACCGATTCATATCGCCGTTACTCCAGATTACTTAAATGTTCTAAGAAATCTATCCTGGGCTGCTTATCACATCATGGAGGAACAGGAGAGCCTCGAAGCTGCTCATGAATCTGCTTTAGACATTTTGGCAGAATTTGGGGCGGAAGCTGAAACGGCCGTAACAACTGTTACAAACATACTGGCCGATCCAAACCCTAAAATTCAGATAGCCGCCATCAAAACGCTAGGACAAATCGGTTCCGCCGCCTCTACATCTACATTGAAAATTGTTTATTCGCTGACAAATCCCAATCTGAATATTCGGTTAGCTGCCGTTAAAACGCTTGGGCAAATCGGTAAACAAGCAGAAAGCGCTATTCCAAAACTCGTTCCCTTACTTGTGGACAACAACGAAGTTGTCCGACAGGAAACTGCCAAATCACTCAAAAGCATTAACGACAACTGGTCATTAAACCCTGCGGCCAGTCGTGCAATTGCCGATCTCACGGGGCAGTTAAAGAGTACAGGGAAACCTGGCGAGATTGCATCGCAGGTACTTACTATGATTGGTGCCGCCGCAGTTCCGGCCTTAATAAATACGTTGGAATTCGGAACCCGCGTTGCACAAGAAAATGCCGCCACTATTTTGGGTAATATTGGCAAAGAAGCTAAACCTGCCATTCCCGCGCTCAACAAAGCAATACAAGAGAGTCATCCTTGGGTCCAAGATAAAGCAACGAAAGCTTTAGTAAATATCGCCAAAGACTATGTGACAAAGGGGTAACAAGAACCAAATAGCGGATAAAAAATCCTATTCTGTCCTCTGTTTTCTAAAACGTAGAAAGCGTTCCCTCACCGGAGTCCACCACCGCCCAATTGCCCTGTACCAAGTAGCCCACGGCCTTTTCTTTTGCGCCATCCATTAAGATGTTGAGGCGCAAATTGACGGCGATGGCAGCAATGTCGATGACTGTGATGTAATCGCTCAAGCGCACATCCTGCGGGGAAAGGGCTGCCAGCATGTTGGGTGAGTGGTGGAAAAAGTCCCAATTGAAACGGCCGTCACCCTCCGCCAGATGCAGCGGCAGCGAATGAATCCCCGATTCCACCAAATCCTGGAAAAAATGGGTACCGTACGAAAGTTCCGGCATATGTCCGTTCTGGGCAACCGCCATTTCAACCAAAACCTTAGTGTTGAAAATATCGGCATACGTCACCCGCACACCCAATTCCAAATTGGCGCTGCCCCAACGACCCGGCCCAATCAAAATAAACGATTCCTTCTCCAATCGCTTGTTAAGACGGCCGATTGCCCGCCCCAATTCCAGCTTAATCGTTTGGTCTGACAGGTGGTAATAGCTGTCCGGATCCACAAAAATGATATAGCGAATACCTGTTGCCTGACCGTCGGGGATAAGCTTGTAGGCTGTAAACAAAATATCCCCATCAGGAATATCGTCAGGAATGGTAACTCGTCCGGTTTCTACGCGCGTGCTCAACGGGCGGCATTGCAGCAAATTTAACTTGTAGCTGGGGTACGGATAATCAGGGATGATTTCTACCGTAAATTCCACGTCAACCGGCATCTCATACACTTCCTCCAACCGCACAAGCGCCGTCCGCATCAAATCGACGAATTTCTTCTCTTTGGTCAGCTTACTAAAGGTCAACACCAACCGGTCCGACGGCCCTAACGAAGCGACAGACAAAATGTCGGACAGATAATCCCGCTTGTCAATCGAAGCAATTAAGCGTAAATTGGGGAATTCAGGCCCAATGACTTCCCGAAAAGGCAATGTTTTGAATTGGTTATCTTCCAGGTCAATCACGTCAATAAATTCCTGGGAATATTGGCGGATTGCTTTGGCTGTCGTTTCCGGGCGCAGCTGTGGATGGCTCAAAGCCAGCATACGCGGGTAATCGCGCCCCACCCGGTCTACCGCCCGGGTGCCAATGCCGGTGACGAGACGCAAGAAGCCATCTTCGCGCCGGATTTTTTCATTCCAGCGGAATGGATTCTGGCTGAAGGCTACACCGGCCAATGTGGGGAAAAAGTAACGGCCGTGTCGCTCCCCCTTCACCTCTTGCAACAAAACACCCATCCGTTCATCATAATCAATCAAACCATTACGCTGCCGGTACAAAATCGCATCCGGATTCAACGAACTGGCATACACCCGGCGGATAGCATCCAACAAATCCTGTAAATTCTCCTCCGGCGTACCCTGATTCGGGCAGAAAAAACTCTCATACTTACCGGCAAAAGAAAAGCCAAAATTGTCCTCCAACAAGCTGGATGAACGTACAATCAACGGACTGTCGCCCATCTTCTCCAAGACCTGGCGCAAACGCATCACAATCTCTTCCGGGAATTCACCCCGAAGATGAGCTTCAATAACAGCCGGGTGATCGGCACGAATCTCATCCAGCGGCCGATATTTTTGATTCATCAAATTGTCCAGGTTATTCATCAGGCGAAAATCATAAATGACTTCACTGCCGATGAAAAAGGATTCAGGAATAGCTACCTTATTGGAAGCATCCCAAACTGATCCCGGTGCCGGTTCCTGCAAAATTTTCCAGGCCAGCGCCATCCCGGCCGACTTGCCGCCTATTTTGCCCCGACCAATGCGGCGGCGATAAATACGGCGCAAATCAGCTATCTGGAACACTCTTTTGGCGATAGCAATAAATGGTAATTGATCACTGATCATCCGCTTGATCAACACCACCTTGATTTCTTCCAGATGATGCAGCACACGTTCCCGCTCTTCCGACGGCATTGCTTCATAGATTTCGCCTTGTTTGAACAGGAGTTCCCACGGCGCAATTTCCGGATTAAACGTCAACGCCGTCGTCGTAGAAACTTTGGCCTGTGATTCCATCACCTCGGAAATGATTTGGTTCAAAAGTACCGTGCCCAGATTGTTGGCAAAATAAGAATCTGTCTGGTAATCACGAATCCGCGCCTTACGTTCCTGCCACACATTCGCATCTTCCTCAAAAAAAGGATCGCGCAGCCCTTCCCGAAACTGAGACTCAATCGCTTTCTCCCTCACTTCTTGTTCAAACGCCTCTTTGGTAATAATGCCGCGCCGGAATAATTCCTGGCGCATTCTTTTACGAATCGCATCACTCAAAATAGGGAATTGGGCCAATTTCACGTAGATGTCGATGGCTGGCGTTACGCTGCGCAGCGGCAAATAATCAAACATATCATTTCTCCTGGGCGGCAATTATAACAATTTGCATGGATTCGTGAATGCCAGTAAAAAGTGGGCAAGTTTGCAGGTGGCAGGTTTGCAAGCAGCAAGAATATAAAGGAGATTTAGATGCCGACGATTTTTGGGAAAATTTTACGGGGAGAAGCCCCAGCCGACATTGTTTACAAAGATGATTGGGTGACGGCGTTCCGCGACATTCACCCGGCCGCGTCCACGCATATTTTGATCATCCCTAACAAATACATTCCCACGATGAATGATGTGGAAGAGGATGATGCGCTGCTGTTGGGGCGGATGATGCTAACGGCCAAGAAGTTAGCAGCGCAAGAAGGGATTGCCGAAGACGGCTACCGGTTGATCATCAACTGCAACCGGCATGGCGGCCAGGAAGTGTACCACCTGCATCTGCATTTGATTGGGGGACGGCCGTTAGGCCCCATGATCCTCCGCCGCTAATTTAACGGGGACAACTGCGGCCCGGCGGGCGTGTCCTGTACCTGCCAGCCCAGCGCCTCGATTTGAGCGCGCAGTTCGTCAGCTTTGGCCCATTGGCGCTGCTCACGGGCCTGGGTGCGCGCTTCTACCAGGTCGAGCACGGCCGTTTCCGGTTCCCGATCAGGTTCAGACAACAACTGCTCCTGGGCCGCCAACGCCGCCTGCCACACGTCAGGATGAATGCCAGATTGCGGTTCGGGCATCTGCCAGGGACCCAGTTCAGTCGCGGCAAAGGTCTGGCCGCTGGCAAATTCTTGCCGTTTTGCGCCACGGAGGATGACGACACGGCCGTTTCCCATCACCGTACATTCACCGGCCAACGGATCAATCACCAACGACGTATGCTCATCCAACCCCAAAACCGTCTGCTCCGGCGGCAAAAGCTGCCGCAGTTCTTCAAAGCGGGCACGGCCCATAAAACAGCGGCTGGTATCCAGTTCCTCACCGCCATCCGTATTGTTCCAATGGGGAATAATCGTCAACGACAAGCCAAATGCGCCAAAAAAGTCCAATCCCGGCTGCCAGTGCAAATCCTGCCCCACCTTGTAAATTTCATACACTGGCAAAGTCGTTGCACTCATTGCCACCGTCGCCGCACTGGCCAACAGCAAAGCAGCACCCAATCGCTGCCGGGCCACCAGCATCTGCCAGGCCAGGCTATCTTGAAGCTGCCGCACCGCATAAGTCGGGCTGCCCGGCCCCAAAAAAAGCCAATCCGCCGACCACATGGGCTGCAAAATAGCCGCATCGTCCGGGCTGAAGGACGTTCCCTTTTTGCGGGCCGGGATAATGTCAATCTGGGGATTGTAATTTTGCAGGCGGCGAGCCATAAACTCGCCCACTTTCCCGGCTACCTGCGCTGAATTGGGTTCAAATCCGGCCGGTGTTTCCAGGATGGCTACAGCCAAAGGGTTGGCCGAACGCTGAGCAACTGTTTCGTATGTTTTGCCACTGGAGGCCGATGTTTCTCCAGAACCAAACAAAACAATCAATCCGGGTTGGTTTTTCGTCAAAATGATACTCCTGGGAATGGAATTGGTTATTCTGCTGTGATTGTGTTTTCCTGTTCACGGCAGCCGTCGCAGGCTTCGATGACGGTGCTGCCCCGCACCAGCGCGCCGTCGTACTCGCTGCCAAAACCTTGCGAGACCCAACCGCTTAGCACAAAGGGAACTGCACCGTCGGCGGCCACCCAACGGCCGTTAAACATCCGCGCCAAATGAACATGCAGCGCATTAGAGAAACCGCCCTCGCAAGATGGGTGTCCCAGCCGGTCACCAGCCTGGACGATTGTACCCGCCGGAATCCGGTCGCGGCTGGCCAGATGCATATGCAGCACCGCCCAGCCGGTTCCGACAAATCCATCACCGTCCAAGTCGACCACCACCGCGCCTAAATCACTGCGCACGACCCGGCCATCGGCAACGGCCGTTACCCAGGCATCCGTCTCCACACAACCTTGCAGCGCCCCATCCGGCGCAAAATCCAAAGCCGCCCAGGCCGAGCCGGTATTCCAACCGCCGTGCGGCCCGCCGGTAAACCGCCACGTTTCGCCGCTGGCCCAGGGCAACTGCATCGGCGGCTGAGTCATTCCCGCTGGCCACAGCGGATCCACCGTGTAGGCAAACGGATTGCCAAACAAACGACCAAAAGTGGCAAACAAGCCATCCGGCCCTACATCCTGCTGCCAGCCAGCGTAAGTCGCGCCGTCATGAGCGCCCAGCATATTTTGTACGCCGGCTGTGCCATCGTTAATCGTCGGTTCAAAAGCCAGCCGGGTGCCATCATTAATGAGGAAACTGGTCATGCCGCCTTCGGAACGGCCGTAAAACCCCCAATTTAGCTGGTTGGCCGCCCAACTTAGCTGAAAATACAATCCATCGTAATTGGGCTGGCGATAGCCCATCGGATAGCCGTCATCGGTAACGGCCGTTTGCGTCACCCAGCCGGCACGATATTCCAGAACCGCCAGCAGCAGGCGCGGATTCACGCTGTGCCGGTCGGCCACCAACTGTACAATGGCCGGACCGTCCAGCCACTGCCCCTCTACCGCCTCGCTGTAAGTAACCAGATAACCGTTCAACTGCACCGCAAAGCCGCGCACGTCAAAATCTTTGGCCGCCGGACCATACACCAGTTCGCTGTCCGGGATGATTTTGAAGCTCGACCCAACCGTCTGCCCCTGGGTCGGAATCTGCAAAACCTGGCCAACGTACAACAAATCGCTGCCGCCCAGTTGATTGGCTGTTTGCAATTCCTCTACGCTGCTGCCGTACACCTGGGCCAGATAGCCTAACGTCTCCCCAGCATTTACGGTGTGGCTGATAAATGGTTCGCTGTTTTCACCGGCCGCGTGCGGTGCATCCGGTGTGGGCGTACCCAGATAAGTTGGCAGCGCCGAACTGACCGGCTGCTGCAAAATCGGCGTTGGCGGCAGTAAACCCTCGCTGTTTCGTGTCACCAAAGGCGTTGGCGGCATAGTAAACGCACCGGGGGAAGCCACAATCGTCACGGTCGGGTCGGGTCGTTCACAGCCAGCCAGGCTAAAGAAAATCAATAAGAACAAGCGTGTGAATTGGAAGGAGGATTTTTTCTCCATTGCCTGCATTTTATCCTAACTGCCGAATCGAGGGAAAAAATCCTGCTAATTTTGCTGATTTTTTATCGAAAGTTTATCTGTTTTGAAATTGGTACTTGACAAACTAATATTATTAGTTTATAAACTAACTAAATTAGTTAACAAAGGAGTGCAAATCGGATGAAGTTAACACAACACGGGGAAAATTTATGGCAAATCACCCGCTTCTATGCTTTTAACTGCTATTTAGTACGCGATGGTAATGGCCTGACACTGATTGATACAAATATGGAAGGCAGCGCCGCCGACATCTTAAAAGCCGCCCAAACCATCCGCCAGCCCATCACCCGCATTACGCTAACCCATGCCCACGGCGACCATGTGGGATCACTGGATGAAGTGGCCGCCCAACTCCCCGATGCCGAAGTCACATTTACGGCCCGCACGGCCGAGTTTCTTCAGGGTAAGCTGGAATTGCACCCCGATGAACCGCAAAGCAAACTACGCGGCGGGTTTGTCAATCGGATGACGCAGGCTACGCGACTGATCAGCCCGGGGGAGATGGTGGGGTCGTTGCGTGTCGTCGCTGCCCCCGGCCATACGCCCGACCACATCGCTTTTTATGATGAACGGGACGGCACGCTGATCGCCGGTGATGCTTTCCAGACACAGGCGGGCACGGCCGTTGCCGGTATTACGCGCTGGCTGTTTCCTTTCCCGGCGATGGCTACCTGGCATTTACCGACGGCGTTGGTAACGGCCGTTACCCTGCGCAACCTGAATCTGACCCGGCTGGCGGTGGGACACGGCCGTGTGCTGGAAAATCCGGCAAGCCAAATGGACAAAGCCATTCGAGAAGCGGAGGCTAAAGTCAATGGGTAAACGCAGACAACTTAACCGGGAAAAGGTCATTGAGAAAGCAGCAGTCATGGCCGATGAGACCGGCAGTGTAACGGCCGTCAGCCTCACCGCGCTGGCCCAAGCGCTGGAGATTCGTCCCCCATCGCTCTACAATCACATCGCCAGCCTGGATGATTTATACGATGGCCTGACGTTGTTTGGCATGCAGCAGCTCATCGCCGATTTACGCCAGGCGTCGCTGGGATTGGTCGGGCGAGAGGCAGTCGTAGCCCTGGCCCATAGCTATCGCCGCTTTGCCCATGAACACCCCGGCCTCTACCCGTTAACCATTCGTGCACCGGAACCGGATAAAACCGAATTGGTCGCCCTATCACAGGAATTGGTTCAAATGCTGCTGCTGCTCATGGCCTCTTTGGGCTTGCAGGGCGATGACGCGATTCATGCTATTCGCGGGCTGCGGGCGGTATTGCATGGCTTCACCAGCCTGGAAGCCGCCGGAGGCTACAAAATGGCGTTGGAGCAAGAGGAAAGTTTTCGTCGTCTGATTGACGCTTATCTTGACGGAGTAACCAGGAGCAAAAACTAATGGCTATTTTACAGGCAGTGAATTTGGGATTACGGTTCGTTTTGGAGCTTTGCCTCCTGGCCGCTTTGGGTTACTGGGGCTTTCAGCTAGAACAAAGTTGGCCAATCCGCATCGCCGCCGGGCTGGGCACACCGCTTTTGGCGGCAGCGATCTGGGGCATGTTTGTCGCGCCGAAAGCGGCCCATTTGCTGGCTGACCCGTGGCGCTTTGCGCTGGAAATCATTTTGTTTGGGCTGGGCGCAGGCGCGTTGTATCTGGCGGAACGGCCGTCACTGGCCGCCGCCCTCTTCATCATCTTTCTCATCAACCGGGTGCTGGTGATGGTCTGGAAATAGGTCTTGAAATAAGTGCCAGTCACAGGGCTTTAGATTTTGCTCAAGTCAGGTCTTTCCGCCCTGTGACTGGCACTGCGTCCTTCCCGCGCTAGGGAAATCGCAAAATCCGGCTACAATTACGCCCATGCAAGCAAATTACACACAACGATTACGTTTAACCTTTAGCAAAACAGGGCCGACACGCTTTATCGGCCATTTGGATTTGGCCCTTACGCTGGAAAGAGCGCTCAACCGGGCGCGCATTCCGGTAGCTTACACACAAGGCTTTAATCCGCGGCCGCGAATGCAAATGGCGGCGGCGTTGCCGCTGGGTTTCACCAGTGAGTGTGAGATGGCCGACATCTGGTTGATGGAAACGATGGAACCGGCGCAGGTACGACAGCAGTTGATGGCCAAAATGGCCCCCGGTATTATAATTCATCAAATAGCAGATGTGGACCTGAAAGGGCCAACTTTGCAAACGTTGACGACGGAATCGGCTTACACGGTGACGTTGCTGAACCCGGTGGATACGGCCGTTCTCCTACAAAAAATCACCGACTTACTGGCTGCCGATACGCTGGTACGTGAACGGGGTCATGGCAAAAAGCAAAAAGAGTACGACTTGCGCCCCCTAATTTATGATCTGCATCTGGTTGCCGACAGTGACCCGGCCATATTGAAAATGCGGCTGGCGATGGAAGAAAACAAAAACGGCCGTCCCGACGAAGTGCTGCTGGAATTGGGCCTCGACCCGTTGGCCGCCCGCATTCACCGTACAGCCATTGTGCTCAACGAAACGGTGGAAAGTTGAGACGATTTTGGCTGCTGGTTGGCTGCTGGCTGTTGGTAGGTTGTCAGAAAACAAACATTTCCGCAACGGCCGTTTCCCCCTCGCAACCAACCCCCATTTCACCAACTATCCAACCAACCAATCAATCCATCTCCCCCTCACCCCTGCCCCCCAGCCCTCCTGCTCCCACTCCCCCACCCGACACCGGCTGGCAGCCCCTCCAACTGGGCCTGGAGCGGCGCGTGATTACGCTTTTGGATGAGGATGAAAGCCTCTACCTGCTGCGCCTGGAACCGGAACAGTTCCGCTTCGAAATCGCCTACCAACCCGGTGCGCCCAAAGGGCTGCTCGAATGGCAAGCCGAAACTGGCGCGCTCATCGTCGTCAACGGCGGCTTTTTCACCGAAGCCAACGAAGCAACAGGCTTGACCATCATCAATGGGCAGGCCAGCGGGATCGGCTACGCTGATTTTGGCGGGATGCTGGCTGTTACTGACGCTGGCCCGGAAATTCACTGGTTGGTGGAACGGCCGTACACCCCCGACGAACCGCTCCAATACGCCCTGCAATCCTTCCCCATGCTGATCAAACCAGGCGGCGTCCTGGGCTATCCCGATGAGGATGGCAGCCCGGCGCGGCGTACGGTGATTGGGATGGATGGGAACGGCCGTTTCCTCATCATCCTCAGCCGCCGCAGCAGCTTCACCCTGCACCAGCTCAGCGCCTGGCTCACCACTTCCGATCTGGGACTGGACGTAGCCCTCAATCTCGATGGCGGCACTTCCAGCGGCCTCATCCTGGCCACCCCGCGTGAAGAACTGCTGCCCTTCGTCCTCCTGCCAGCCGTTATCACCATCTATCCCCGCTAACCATAATAACCGCAGAAGGCACGGTGAACGCAGAGAATTAACCACGATTTTGCACTAAAATCCGTGTTTATCCGCGTCCTTTTCATACAAAAAAAGCGTGAAACGCCATTCACGTTTCACGCTTCACGTTTTACGCCCTTTGCATCAAATGTCTTCCGGCGACTTTTCCTTTATCTCAAAATCGGGTTCTTCGGTTTCACCCGAATTATCCCACCACCAACCCCAACCACTACGGCCGTGCCGATGTCCTTCGTGGTCATGGTGGTGACGGCCGTGCCGATGATGGCGCTTGTGGCGCATCATACCAGGGCCAAATCCCATCATCCCCATTACCGGCCCAAAACCCATCTGGCGAATCTTTTCTTTATCGCCTTTGACTTCAATGCGAAATCCATCGTCAGTCTCAATAAAACGCACTTCATGCAATACTTTTTCAGTCACTTTTTACTCCTTGTTTGAATGATTAAAAATTGATGATCAATGATTGATTATTGACATAATCTCAAATCATCAATCATTAATCTTTTTCATTACACCGGTTCATCATCGACATTCAAATCTCGAGCCAGTCCTTGCATCACTTCTACAGCTTCTTCCAGTTTGGGCCTGACTATCGCCTTCAACCGCGCCAGTTCTTTCGCCCCCATTTCCGTCAGCCGGTAAATGCGGATGGTGCGCTTTGTGGGATCTTCCCAGTCGCCGGTGATTAAACCCTGCTCTTCCAACATCGTCATCAGTGGGTAGATAGCTCCCGGATTAGCCACCCACTGCCCAGCTGTGCGCTCAGTGATTTTTTCCATCAACTCATTGCCGTAACGGGGCTGTTGGGACAGCAAATGCATCACGTACAAAGGCAATAAACCGCCGCCCTTGCTCAAGATGCTGGCCACAAACGGATTGAATTCATCTTGACCCTGCTGCCAGGGGCTGAAACGGCGGCCGCTAAAAGCCCAATGGTCTTCTGGCCAGGCGCCCATGTAATCATGAAAAAATTCACGCCAGTAATGTGCCCGTTTCCGGGGTGGAAATGGTGGGCCGTGATGACCGGGGCTACCAGGTGGGCCATCCATTTCTTCCCACAGGCGGCGCCTTTCCTGCCGCCAGGCCCGCCAGAAGTCTCTTTTTCCCTGGCGTTTTGCCCGCTCTTCGTCGTTCATGTGTCCACCTTTGTTTATCCAACCAAACTATATTGAATTCAATATAGTTGAAATCATAAAAGAAAGAACGGCCGTTGTCAAGTGGCAACGGCCGTTCTAACACAATTCCAACAAAAAAGGACACCCCATCTGGATGTCCTTTCTAGCGGAGAGGGTGGGATTCGAACCCACGGTGACCTTACGGCCACAACGCTTTTCGAGAGCGCCCCGATCAACCGCTCCGGCACCTCTCCAAATCAAATTATGAAGGCAGAAGGCAAAAATCATGTTGCTTTGCCACTTTGCCATTTTTCAACTTTGCTGCTTACTCCGCTTCTCCCGCAAATCACGGAAAAACGTTTGCAGCAACTCAGCCGCATGATTTTCCAAGATTCCGGGCAGAATGTCAACCTGATGATTGAACCCCTCGGCGCTGAACACGTCTACAATCGAACCATGCGCGCCAAAACGGGTGTCTTTAGCCCCATATACCAATTTCGGCAGGCGGGCTTGAATCATCGCGCCGGCACACATGGGACATGGCTCAAGCGTGCAGTAGAGAGTTACGTCGATGAGCCGCCAGTTTTGCAAAAATTCGGCCGCTTCACGAAGAGCGATCATTTCGGCATGGGCCGTCGGATCAAGGCTGGCTTCTTTACGATTATAGCCACGTCCAATGATTTGATCCTGCCAGATAGCCACCGCCCCCACCGGCACTTCGCCAAGTTCGGCGGCGATTTGGGCTTGCTCCAGGGCCAGACGCATCCATTGCTCGTGTACGGCAGTTTCCCCTTTACTTAACTCATTCATCACGTCAAATTATAACAACCGGCACTTCTCGATCAACCGTAATGGATTGCCGCGTCACCTGGCAGGTGTAAGCCCGCACCGTCACACCGGCATGAGCTGCTTCACGCAACGTAACTGCGAACACAGGATCAGCCGTTTCGTGCGGGGCCAATCGTTCCGCATCGGGGCGCTGGATGATGAAGACAACGGCCGTTTCCACCCCCCTCTCTTCCCGCAACCGCATCAACTCCCGCAAATGGCGGCTGCCCCGCTCCGTCGGTACATCAGGAAACAGCGCCGTACCCGCCTCCACCAGCGTTACCGACTTGGTTTCTACCCAGCAAACACCATTCACCCCCGACAGTCGAAAATCCAGACGACTCTCGTTAAAGCGCACCTCCGGCTCAATCGTTTCATAGGCAAAATCGGGCAGTTGACCGGCACGCACCGCTTCGGCAAAGATCGGATTGGGCATCCGGGCATCCACCGACACCAATACCCTGCCCGCCTCCACCAGCTTGATATTGTATGCCGTTTTGCGCTTTTCCGTCTGTGCCGGAACCAGCCACACTTTCCGCCCCGGCACAAACAAATCATCTAGACGCCCCGAATTGGGCACGTGCGCTGCTGCTTCGTGGCCATCCACAGAAACAACCGCCCGAAAACGATTATCACGCCGCAGGAAACGGCCGTTTACCAACACCGGCAGTCGCATCAGAAAGGATTTTACAACAAAAAACGACCGTCTCGTTGCCAAGACGGCCGTTTCACCATTTACAAATTAAAACCGATAAATCTTACCAGCGGCTGCCGCCACCACTATCAGGGAAACGGTTACCGCCACCGCGGTTGCCGCCGCCACGATTGTCACCACCGCGGTTGAAGCCGCCACCACCGCCGCCGCGATTACCGCCGCCACGGTTAAAGCCACCACCGCCACCACGACGACCACCGCCACCGCCACTACGCTCTTCGCGCGGCCGGGCTTCGTTGACTTTCAGGTTACGGCCGTCAATTTCTTGTCCGTCCAACGCTGAAATAGCGCTATCCGCGCCGTCGTCATCCATCTCTACAAAACAAAAACCACGAAAACGACCCGTATCACGATCCGTGATCCAGGCTACAGACTCGACTTCACCATACTCCGCAAACAATTCACGAATACCATCTTCCGTAGCATTGAATGAGAGATTCCCAACGTACACTTTCTTTGACAAATTTACACTTTCTCCAAAAACTAACTTCCGCTCTAACCTGGCCAGCGCCACGTTAAATTGGAACAAAAAAACTTAAGCCGCAGAAGCATATCTGTTTCTTAAAAATAGTCCAGAAATTGGTCATTTTCACAAAGCAAAAACTCATAATTGCCCTATATATCGGCATTTTGAAAAATCCGTGGGGAAAATCACCCTCCAAACAGCCTACGCAGCAAACGATTCACCGGCGTAAGCTTGTCATGAGACGACTCATTTTGTTATAGTACCATTGATATCCGCCTGCACTATCGGCGGCAAATCAACACGTATTGGAACCGATTTCTGGCCCGATAGTTTGCATTTTCGGCCAATGTTTTGGAGATGACACAAAAATGCGTAAACACCCTTTTTTACGATTCAATTTTTTACTTTTAGCCGCTCTGCTCATCGCGTCTGCCTGCCGCAAGGAAGAACCGCTGCCTACACCACTACCCACGGCGATTGTGCCTGAAACCATCGAACCGGTCAGTGCCGCCACACCCACGCCCAAGCCTACGGCCGTTCCCGAAGCCGGCCCCGTCATCAATCCCGAAGACATAGACTGGCCCCCCCAGGTCATTTACACCAGCCCGGCCATGGGCGAAGAAGCCACACTCAACGGCGCAATTACCATCCGTTTCGACCAGCCGATGGATCAGGAATCCGTCGAGCGGGCATTTGAACTGGAACCGGCTGCATCCGGCAGTTTTAGCTGGCCGCGCCCCGACACCGTCATATTCACCCCACGCAGCGACCTGAAACGGCAGCAAACCTACAATCTGCGCCTGGCCGAAACCGCCAAAAGCGCCAACGGCATGGCCTTGCAAGATGCTGCCAATTTTCAACTGCAAACCGTCGGCTACCTGGAAGTGAGCCAGGTCATCCCCGGCGACGGAGTTAGCGGCGTCCAGACTGATGGCGCGATCACCGTCCTGTTTAACCGGCCCGTTGTGCCTTTGGTTAGCAGCGGCCAACAGGCCAATTTGCCCCAGCCATTAACTATCAAACCGGCCGTAACCGGCAAAGGGGAATGGGTTTCCACC
Source organism: Ardenticatenaceae bacterium (assembly GCA_020634245.1). Classification (GTDB taxonomy): domain Bacteria; phylum Chloroflexota; class Anaerolineae; order Promineifilales; family Promineifilaceae; genus JACKCC01. Next base: position 68,940 of record JACKCC010000011.1, read on the forward strand.
AGCATTTACCGCTTCGTGCCCGATGAAGGTTTTGCCGGTGCAACCACCTATTCAGTAACCGTCGCCGCCGGACTGGAAGACGTGGTTGGCGGTGTCTTGGCCGATGCTTACACCTGGCAGTTCACTACGTTGCAGCCCAGCGTCGTCAGCATTGAGCCGTCTAATGCCGCCACCCAGGTTGACCCGGAAGGCCCGATCACAATTACGTTTAACATGCCGATGGACAGAAGCAGCACAGAAACGGCCGTTTCCCTGCGCACCCAATCCTCCACCGCCAGCCTCAATTACGAATGGAGCGATAACGATCGCGTTCTCACCATCACCCCGCGCCAGATATTGGAACTGGAAAGTAATTACCAGGTCGGTGTATCCGTGTCCGCCCGGTCGGCCAACGGCTCGGCCAGCCTGGACAAAGACACCATCAGCGGCTTTACCACGGTACCTTTCCCGGCCGTTTCCTCTACCCAGCCCAGCCAGGGGCAGACGGCCGATCGCTGGCAAAACGGCGTCTACCTCGAATTTGCCTCGCCAATGGATTGGGACACGATTGACGGCCGTATCCAAATCGATCCCGAACCGGACCGTCTCAACTACAACTTCTTCGGCGTCGATTCCAGCAGCATGTCCCTTGATTTTCGCCTGCTGGAAAACACGGAATACACCGTCACCATTCCCGGTGATGCCGCCGACCCCTACGGCAACACCTTGGGCCGTGATTATGTCCTGCGCTTCCGCACGCCCGAAGGCGCGCCGCTGGCCTCTTTCAATTTGCCGCAGCGTATCAGCCAGCTCAGCACCAGCTTCACCACCCAGGTAGAAATCATCAACCGCAATGTTACTAATCTGAACCTGGCCCTGTATAACCTGGGGCTGCCGATTGCCTTGCTCAACGACTCTTACAACATACAAGATTACAACCCGGCTGCCGATCCACTGCGCAGTTGGTCATTGACCACCGATACGGCGCGTGGTCAGGTAGGCGTGGCTACGCAAGCCCTGGCTGATGACGGCACACTTACCACCGGTGTTTACCTGCTCACACTGAATTCGCCGGAAATCACCGATGACGTGCGCTGGTGGCAAAATCAGCGGGCGCTGCTCATCATGAGCGATACCAACATCGTTGTCAAAGAAATGTTTGGCGAAACCCACGTTTGGGTAACTGATTTGAATTCCGGCCAACCGGTTAGCGGCCGTAACCTCGTCCTGTACAATCGTGATGGCGTGCAGGTGGACACGGCCGTTTCCGACAGCAGCGGATTTGCCAGTTTCAGCACTCAAATGGATGATTATCTGCGCGGCGTCCTCGTCGTCAGCAATCAGCCCGGCGAAGTCGGCTTCGGCATTGGCAGCAGCTTCTGGAGCGATGGCATCTCTCCCTGGGAATTTGGAATCAATACCAACACCAGCGCCGAACAGCCAACTTTTGCCTATATTTTCACCGACCGGCCCATTTACCGCCCCGGCGATACGATTTACTACAAAGGAATTGTGCGCGATGCCCAGTACGGCCGTTACAATCCACCCTCGGTCAAAGAACTGGAAATGGACATCAACACCGCCAACTACTTCAATGAAACCGGCCTATCCGACAGTATTAACGTCACCGTCGATCCCGACGGCACTTTCAGCGGAGAATACGTCATCCCGGAAGATGTGGCTTTGGGAACCTACCAGTTCCTCATCCCCAATCTGAACTACGAAGCTTTCCGCCAATTTACCATCGCCGAATACCGCGCACCCGAATTCCTCATCAATATCAGCCCCAGCCAACCGGAACTGTTGCGCGGCGAATCGGTGGATGTGACCCTGGAAGCCACCTACTTCTTCGGCGGCCCGGCCACCGATTTGAACGTCAACTACACCATCTATGAAGAATCCTATCAGCCCGAAATTGACGGTCCATTTTACTACTTTGGCGATTCCGGCGATTTTTATTACGTCGATCCCGGCTTTTTTGGTGGCGGTGGCAGCGGTTCATTGGGTAATTACCTTATGGATGGTCAGGGTGTAACCGACGGCAACGGCCGTCTTACCATCACCCTGCCCGCCGACCTGCTCAAAGATGTGGAAGATGGCAGCCGCCGAGTCAACATCGAGGCCAACGTCAACGATCTGGCCAACTTCCCGGTGGCCGCCCGCACCAGCGTTGTCTTCCACGCCGCCGACACCTATGTGGGCATCGTCCCTACCGATTACGTGGCCACCGCCGGTACGACCGCTTCGGTTGACCTGATCACCGTCGATTGGGACGGCCAGCCGCAGCCCAACCAAAACGTCGAAGTCGTCTTCTATCAACGCCAATGGAATGCCGTTCGCGATGCCCAGTACAACCTCTACTACACCCGCTGGGACCCGGTGGACACCGAAATTGACCGTGTCCAGGTAACGACTAACGGCCAGGGCAAAACCCAGGCCGAATTTGTCCCCCCGGAAGGCGGCACTTATCTGGCCGTGGCTACCGTTACCGACGAGAACGGCCGTACCATGACCAGCAGCACCACCCTCTGGGCCACCGACATCAGCTTCATTGCCTGGCGCAGCGACCCACGCGAAAAACGGATGGATCTCGTGCCCGACAAGCAGGAATACCAACCGGGCGACACAGCCCAAATTCTGGTCGAGTCCCCCTTCGCTGGGCCGGTACAAGCCTGGCTGACAATTGAGCGGGGCACGCTCATCGAACAGCGCGTCGTCACCCTGAACAGCAGCAGCGAGGTGCTGTCCATCCCCATCACGCCTGGTTACGCGCCCAATGTCTTTGTGACGATCGCGGCCATCAAACCGGTTGCACCCGGCAGCAGCTACCCCTATGCCGATATACGCCTGGGGATGACCGAACTGGTTGTTTCACCAAAGCAGTTGGAGTTAAACGTGGAGTTGACACCGCGTAATGATGTGTTTGTGCCACGAGAAACGGCCGTGTTCGACATCCGCGTCACCGATTATCAGGGCAATCCCGTCCAGGCTGATTTGTCGGTGGCGCTGGTTGACCTGGCCGTGCTGACCCTGAAACCGGACAATGCGCCCAACATCCTGGAAGCCTTCTACGCCCGCCAGCCTTACCGCAGCCAGGTCGGTTCCGGCCTGATCATCTCTGGCGAAGGGCTGGAAGTAGAAATTCCGTTGGAAGGCGGTGGGATGGGCGGCGGCGGCGGCGATTTTGCCGCTGAAGCCGCGCTGGGCCGCGCCGCCGGCGAGGAAGAAGGTGTACGCAAAGATTTCCGTGACACCGCCTACTGGTCGGCTCACGTCACCACCGACGCTAACGGGCGGGCCACCGTCGAAATTCCGCTGCCCGACAACCTGACCACCTGGCGCTTAAGTAGCAAAGCGGCCACGGCCAACTCCCTGGTCGGCCAGGCCAGCACGGACATCGTAGCTACGCTGCCACTGCTGCTGCGGCCGCAAACGCCGCGCTTTTTCACCGTCGGCGACGTGCTGCAAATCGGCACGATTATCAACAACAACACCAGCCAGGCGATTGACGCGACCGTGAGTTTGGAGGCACTAGGCCTCAGCCTCGACAGTTTATCTGAGCAAACGGTAACGATTCCGGGCAACGGCCGTACCCTCGTCCAATGGCAGGCGACTGTGGATGACGTTCCCTTTGCCGACCTGACCTTCCGCGTGGAAGGCGGCGGCTACAGTGACGCCACCAAGCCCACCTTCGGCGAAGGGCCGGACCAGTTGATTCCGGTCTATCGTTACACCGGCCAGGACGTGGTAGGGACATCGGGTCTGCTGTATTCGCCCGGCCGCCGCGTGGAAGCAGTACTGCTGCCTGAAGGCGTCGATTTACGGCGCGGTTCCGTAGATGTGACCCTGAGTCCGTCACTGGGCGCAGCATTGATTGACGCCCTGGAAGCGGCCAATCGGGATTACGCGCCCATCTGTGCCTACGCGGCTACTGATTTGCTCCTGCCCAATGTGGCTACCGCCCACGCCATCAAAACACTCAATCTGGATGAACCGGCGCTGGCCGCGGAACTGAATGGCTTAATCAAGGGCGAAATTGCCCAATTGGAAGCCGAAGTCAAGCCGGACGGTGGCTGGGGCTGGTGCTACAGCAGTGAGAGCCAGCCCTGGTTGACAGCCTACGCCCTACTAGCGCTGACGAAGGCGGAACAGGCGGGTTATGGAGTGAATACGGCCGTACTCGACAAGGCCGTCCTCTACCTGGAACGCCAACTCAGCGAACCCGATCAATTGACCGAAGCCTACGAAATCAATCGGCAGGCGTTCTATCTCTACGTCCTGGCCGAAACTGGCGTGATTGTGGAAAGCGACGCCCAGGCGCTGGTGGCCGAACATCTGGACCTGCTCGATCCCTACGCTAAAGCGCTGCTGGTCCTGGTTTTTGACCTGAACAACAGCGATTCAGATAACATCCGCACGCTGACTTCCTATCTTAGCGATTCGGCTATCATGAGCGCCACGGGAGCACACTGGGAAGACGCCAGCCGGGACTATCGCAATTTGAACAGCGACGTGCGCGGCACAGCCATCGTCATCGATGCCTTGGCTCAGGCCGAACCTTCCAATCTGATGGGGCCGAACGCAGTACGCTGGCTGATGGCGGCGCGAACGGCTCAGTACTGGTCGACCGGCCACGAGACAGCCTGGAGCATCTACGCCCTCACCAACTGGATGGCCGCCACCGGCGAACTGGAAGCGGATTTTGATTACCAATTGAATGTCAATCTGGATACGCGAGCCGAGGGCCAATTTACACCCGCCAATATCACTGAGAGCGAATCATTGTCAATTCCGTTGAGCGAAATGATCCCCGATGACGTGAATTTCCTGGACTTTGTGCATGGCGATGGCACGGGGCGGCTTTACTACACAGCGCATCTCAACAGCTTCATCTCTATGGCCAACGTGAGCGCCATCAGCCGGGGCGTCACCGTCCAGCGTGCCTACTACAACGCCGACTGTGACCCGGAAACGGAAACCTGCGAACCCATCAGCCAGATTCAGGCCGGGCAGCGGGTGCGCGTGGAACTGACGATTGTTGCTCCCAATGATTTGCTCTACCCCGTTATCGAAGACCCGATTCCGGCCGGGGCTGAAGCTATCGATCCTAATTTGGAAACGAGCGCCTCCGGCCTGGGAGGCCAGACAACGCGGGTAGATGACGAATATCGCTGGGGCTACTGGGGCTGGTGGTACTTCAACCGCATTGAGTATCGGGATGAGAAGGTGGTCTTCCTGGCCGATTTCCTGCCGGCGGGGACGTACCAGTACACGTACTATCTGCAAACCAATATCCCCGGCGATTACCAAGTCATGCCCACGTTTGCCAGAGAAGCATTCTTCCCGGAGGTGAACGGCCGTGCTGACGGCATGTTGTTCACAATCTTTGAGTAATCGCTAGAAATCCGATTTTTTGAAAAAATCGGATTTCTCTCAGCAAAACGCCGGATGCTTGTTTCGTTAGCATCCGGCGTTTTTTGTTCCCATTTTTAATGGACATCCCCCAAAAGTACCAGGACAAGCCGCTTATAGTCCCTTTTTTCACGCCTCGTTTATCATAAACCGTAAGGTTTTGGCTTATGATGACATCATCAGAGCGTAGAGGTAGTGAAGTAATGGAACAAAACTATATCGAACGTGATTACACCGTGGGGGGCCAATCAATCCACGTGGTAGAAGCGGGAAAACCAGGAAGGCAAGTAGCGCTGCTCATTCACGGCTGGTCCAGTTCCTGGTACGCCACATCTCCTTTACTGGGTCTATTGGCCCAGCGTTTCCACTGCATCGCCGTTGATTTACCCGGCTATGGCCAATCCCCACCCCTAGAAGGCAAAACCACCATTCCCCGTTACGTCGAACTGCTGGCCGATTTTATTGAAGAGGTCAGCGATGGACCGGTGGTGCTGGTGGGTCATTCGATGGGTGGCATGATCAGCATTACGCTGGCCGAGCGGCATCCGGTTTTAGTGGAGCGTATGGTTTTGCTCAGTCCCACGATTAGCGGCCGTTTATCCACTTCCATCAACTTCCTCATCTCGCCTATCACGATGATGGAACGGTTTGGACTGGGCAGTTTGCTGGTTTCCTCGGTTGAGCGCACGGTGGTTGGCTTGACCGATCGGTTGATGCGCCCCGTTTCCTTTGCCGAGCGCACCGGCATCACCCGTGCCGATTATGAACGCATCCGCCACGACGCCCGCCGCCCCGGACAGGGCCGCGTCCGCGCCGAATGTTTTACGGCGATGCAAGAGAATGATCTCAGCGGCCGTTTAAGTCCCATTGAAACCCCGGCACTCATTTTGTGGGGTGCCGAAGACAATACGGTTCCGCTGCGCGACGCCGGTGTGGTAGCCGACGAATGGCCGGGAGCCGATTTGCGTATTTTGCCTAAAGCCGGTCACTGGCCTCATTTTGAAGCAGCAGAGACAACCCGGCGGCAGGTAGCGGCTTATTTGGGTCTGCCGCGATTCAGTGACCAGTTGTATACGGCCGTTACCGAAGACGAACTCGTCGAAATCAACGAAACCGCCCAATTCCTGGCCCATTCCGACATTGGCAACGATTTGAACCTGGCCCAGCGCACCCGGCTGGCCGCCCAATTGCAGCGCAAAGCCTTCAAACCGGGCCAGACCATCGTCCACGCCGCTGACGTTGGGCACGAGCTGTACATCATCCAATCCGGCATTGTTGAAGTGTGGAAAGACCCCGAAGGGATTGAACCCCGACTGCACACCCACCAACAAATGCAGCACATGGCCAATCTCAAACCCGGCCAGATCACCGGCGAGCTGTCCATGTTCGACCAGGGTACACGCAGCGCCGACCTGGTTGCCGGCCCTGAAGGCGTGACACTCCTCATCATCAACCGGGAAAAACTGCTGGCCTTGTGTGAAGATGACGCCGTTTTGGGCACGCGTCTGATGTGGAATATGTCCACGGCCATGGCCAAACGGGTCCGTTTTGTTCTATGGCAGCTTAATCGCGCGGAAGAACGCCGCCTGGCCGCCCTGGCGCAGCAAAGAGCTGAAATGGACCAAACCTTTGTACGGCCGTTCCCCGGTTTTTCAACAGACCAAATTCAAGCCGGAATCGAAGCATAAGCTCATCAATTACACTTGATTTGCCGGGAATGCAGCTTTGTCGTCATTCCCGGCTTTTTTATGCCTCTATTTTTCCGCTATAATAGTATTAAAGTCCTGTTGAAAGTGAACAGTAGAGGAACAGGTTATTGGCAGACCTTTTGGGGTTGTGCAAAGTTGCGTCAAGAAACGTTGTGATTTTTTGATTCGTCGTGTACCATCATGGTCTTGAAAGTTCAAGCTGCCTGACACAGCGGGGATAATATGGGTCAAAAAAATCAGCTGCGGGTATTAATTGCCGATGACGTCATGGAAACACGACGCAGTACTCGGCTGATGCTAACTTTGATTCCAGAAGCCAGGCTGGTTGCCGTCGCCCAAAACGGCCGTGAAGCAGTTGAAATCGCCCGAAAACAAAAACTGGATATTGCGCTAATGGATGTGAGTATGCCGGAAATGGATGGCGTAACCGCGATTGAGCAAATGCTCAAAATTCAACCGGGCATGGGCTGCATCGTCATCTCGGCAGAACGAGACAGTGAAATCCTGCGCCGGGCAATGGCCGTTGGCGCAAAAGGGTATCTGATTAAACCGACAACAACTGATGAATTCGTGGAAACATTCCAGCGGGTAGCGAATCTTATCCAATCAGGCCAGTTACAAAAGCCGCACACCCAACACGACCAGCTTGAACGAAGAATCTATTTGCAGCAAATGGCGATGCAATATGTTAAATCGCGGCGGACAGATGACCAGGCGCTGGCGGTTTTTGAAGAGCTGGCTGCCGCCCCTGATTGTGAAGTCCCCTGGCTGCAATCGTTAGCGGTGGTCTATGTTTTCCGCCAGGAATGGCACAAACTGGCCCAATTGGCCGAAAGGCTGGCTCAGGCGACATCCCCTAAATAACACAAAAACGGCCGTTTCCCTTGCAGAAAACGGCCGTTTCGTTCTAATCAAACCGGATTAACAACTACCAGTTCCGATCACCATAACCACGATCGCCGCCACGGTCGCCAAAACCGCGATCCCCGCCACGACCGCCGCCACGGCTACCACCGCCACGATTGCCGCCGCCACCGCCACGGTTAAAACCACCACCGCCGCGACGACCGCCGCCACCACCACGATTTTCACGCGGCTGCGCTTCATTTACGCGCAGGCTGCGGCCCTGGAATTCTTGACCATCCAACGAGCTAATTGCTTCGGTTGCACCGCCATCATCCATTTCAATGAAGCAGAATCCACGAAAACGGCCGGTATCCCGGTCTGTGATCCAGGCCAACGATTCAATTGTTCCATGCTCTGAAAACAGTTCACGAACTTCGTCCTCTGTTGTGTTAAAGGACAGATTACCAACAAAAAGTTTCTTACTCAATTGTCTACTTTCTCCTAAAAAACAATCACTCCATACTGTGAATCAATCGAAGAACTGAATCCAGACGGAATCTACTAAATCGCTATAATTATATGCGAAGAATGATTCCTTTGTCCACTGCTGATTCAAAAAACACATTTTACATATGTTTGACAAGCGATTTTACTTGTCCTCCCTACCCTACAATGGTATGAATAAAGTATGACACAGTTGTACGATTTTGCAGCGATGCGAGCCGAAATGGTGGCAACTCAATTGAAGGAACGCGGGATTGGGGACACGGCCGTTCTCCGTGCCATGAACACCATCCCCCGCGAATTTTTTGTGGAAGACGCCTATAAAGAGATGGCTTACTATGACAGTCCGCTGCCCATTCTAGCCGGCCAGACCATTTCCCAGCCTTACATCGTAGCCTTGATGATCAGCCTGCTGGAGCCAAAACCAGAACATCATTTTTTGGAAATTGGCGCCGGCTCTGGCTATGCGGCTGCGGTTATGAGCTTGCTGGTCAGCGAGGTCTACACTATCGAACGGCATCAAATCCTTGTCGATTACGCCCGCGACTGTCTCAGTACGCTCCACTGCAAAAATGTATTCGTCCACTATGGTGATGGCACCCAGGGTTGGCCAGAACATGCGCCCTACGACGGGATTATTGTGGCTGCCGGCGGACCTTCTATTCCGTGCGCGCTGCGCCAACAGTTAAAAATTGGCGGCCATCTCATCATGCCCGTAGGCAAGATGCAGCGCCGCCAAGACTTGATCCGGCTGACCCGCACCGGCGACGATCAATATCGCCGAAAGAACTTTGGTCCGGTCGCGTTTGTTCCCCTTGTAGGTGAGGAAGGGTGGCCGGAATAACAGCGGCCAATTTACTGCGGTAGGAAAATCAAGGCGACTCCGGCAATGGCCACGGCCGTTCCCACCATCCCCCGTACACTCACCGGCTTCTTGTACACAAAATATTCAATGGGAATCAGTAAAATCGGCGGCAGGGCCATCAACGTTGAAGCAATACCCAAACGCGTCGATTGGATAGCGACGAGCGACAGCCAGATGCCCAAAAATGGCCCCACAAACGCGCCGCCAACCATCGCCGGAAATGCTTTGCGGTCACGCCATTTGATGAACGTGTACTTGATTTTGCCCCGCACCAACGCATAACCCCACATAACCACCACCGCCACTGAAATACGGATGATGGTAGCCGAAATACTGGGAAAGCCGCCCACCAATCCGTAACGGGCCGTCACCAGGTTGGCCACCTGCCCCAATGCCCCTAACAGGCCAAAAAATATGCCGGATTTGTATTGTTTGTGTTCGACAACCGTCTTCCCTTGCTGTTTTTCAGTGACAACCCAGCCAATACCGGTAACAGCCAGAAGGATGCCGGTCAATTCCACGCCGCTGACCGTCTCGCCAAAGAGCAGCCAGCCAAACAGGGTACTGTAGATGGGAACGGTAGACATGAGCAGCATAGAAAGGCGCGGCCCGATAAGGACGTACGCTTGAAATAAAAAGGTATCGCCCAAAACCAGCCCCAACACGCTGGAAATGGCAAACCAAAACCAGCGGAAGCCTTCCACGTTTTGCGGAAACAGGCTGCCTTGCAAAACCAGGTGGCTGATGGAGAGGAACAGGAAAGCAAACAACAATCGGCTGCGGTTGACCACTTCGGAACCGACTCGCCGACCGCTGTAACTGAAAAATACGGCCGTTAACGACCACATAACGGCCGTTCCCATCGCGGCCAATTCACCTAAAAACATAGCACAACATCCTCGTTAACGAAGTCGCAAAGTTACAAAGTGGCAGGTGGCAAGTAATCAATCACCCCTTCACCCTTTCACACCTGCCCCCCTCTGCGCCGCATCCGATCCGCAATCTGCCGAATATGCGCCGGACGCGTCCGGCAGCAGCCGCCAATAAGCGCCGCCCCTTCCTTGCGCCATTCGCGGCTAAACGTACCAAACTCTGACGGAACTGACTGGCCTAACCAGACCTTTTGAACCGCATCATACGTTTCGCCAGAGTTGGGATAAACGACGATGGGTTTTTGTGTCACTGACCGCACTTCACGGATGAGGCTGGGGATGAGACTGGGCGGTGTGCAGTTGATGCCCACCGCCACCACCTGGGTCACACCGTCCAAAAAAGCGGCGCAGTCGGCAATGGGCGTACCGTCGTTGATGTTGCGCTCATCACGGCAGCTAAAACTGACCCAGGCGGGCATTTCGGGCGTTTCACCCATGAGTTGGGCTAACGCCCGCATTTCGTTATGCGAAGGCAATGTCTCGCAGGCCAAAATGTCGGCTCCACTGTTGGCCAGGATGTGCCAGCGCTGCCGATGCCATTCGACCAGTCCAGCTTCGTCCAAATCGTAGTCGCCGGTGTATTCGGAGCCGTCGGCCAGGGCCGCGCCGTATGGTCCCACGCTGGCGGCCACAATGGGACGCAGCCGATTTTGCCGATTGGACGGCTCGGCCCAAAATTGGTCGCGGGCTTGCATCACCAATCGTACCGAGAGGCGGATTAACGCAATGGCTTCCGCTTCGCTCAAGCCGCGCGCCATCAAAGCCGGGATGGTGGCCTGGTAGCTGGCGCTGATGCCACAGTCGGCGCCGGCCCGGTAATAATCGAGGTGAACCTCTTGAATCAGGGTCGGATTTTCCAGCAGCAGCCGGGCCGACCACAATTCGTCGCGCAAATCGCAGCCGCGCGCTTCCAGTTCAGTGGCCAGGCCGCCATCTAAAATGAGCGCGTCTTGAAAATCGAGAAAAGGTTGGATAGGATTGTTCATCGGCTAACCTAACCAGACCACGTTAGAATGCTGTTTGGGGAAGAGGATGTTGAGTAGAACGGCCGTTTCCACATTCTCCGGCCCACAATCAGCCCGCGCATGATCAAGTTCCGCCAAACTGCGGTAACCAAACAAAAGCTGCAAAAAGGTCAAATCGGGGAATAAAGCATCAGCATCATAGGTATTGTTAGGTTCGTACGTGCCCATTTCTTGCAGCCGGCCAGCGGCAAAAACCAGAGTGAGCTGGCTGTGCATAAAATTAAGGCGCACCGTACCGGAATGACCGGCCATCACGCTGCTGGCCAACCGCTTTTCCAAAACCGGGGCAATGTGCCATAAAAATCCGGGCAAATCGGGCACACGGATGTACCAGGCATAAGCCGGAACCTGCTGCTCCAACTGATTACCCAATGCCTCGTAAACCGGGTGATCATGACCTAAATTAAAACTGACGTTGTCGATCAGTTTGGCCCGGCTTTTGTTCAATTCATCTGCTTTGACTTTCAGGATGCGGATAATAAAAAGCGCTGCCGCCCGGCAGGAGTGACCGGGCAGCACCCCAAACTCACGCACGATGAAGCCAGTTCCCCACTGTCTATATTCCACGTAAGCCATCACCTGCCCGTCAGACGTTTCAATCATTTGGACATCACGCCGTATCTCTGAATCTGGATGGGTTTCAGTCATTTCGTAACGCCACAATGTCTCATCGCGAACCCGGGTGATTCGGCTGCGGTTACAATGAACCTGGTACAGTGTTTGCAGGATGGAAATATCCGCCAGCGTCGCCGGACGCAGCGAATAAGTTTCATTTTCGACTGGCTTATCGTTGCCGCGGCGGCCCCAGAAAAATTGACGGCTGCCGCCTAAATCCAGTCCCATTTCGTAGCCAAACAGGCGGTAATACCAGGGAATGCCGGTGATGGCCTGGACCATTTCGCCGCAGGCTGTGCTTTTGGCATGAACGGCCTCCATTTGTGCCCGCACCAAACCACGCCGCCGGTAAGCAGTGTCTGTGCCGACCAATTCCGGTCGTCCCACAGCAAATTCGATGCCATCGTAGGTCCAGGTCTGCGAAATAAGGCAAAGGCTGGAGACGATTTTGCCGCTGTTCTGGTCGATGACAACGGTGAAATCGGAGGCGCTGGTGGTGGGGTGACGGCCGTTCATCAAATCGTGCGTCCAATGAGCCAAAAAAGTATCCGGGCTTTCCGGATTATCGCTGTGAATACGCACATTAAACTGGCCCAATTCCTCGGCATCTTCCGGTTTCCCCCAACGCAGCAGCAGCCTATCGCCCAGGTCGCGCGGCAGGCCAAATTCATCAACTTTCATCATTGTTCCTTTTGTATCTACCAAACCAGTTACCTGAGCTTGTCGAAGCCCGGTTGCCTTCGACAAGCTCAGCCTTCGAGTGGCTTCCTTTTTCTCGCTAACAACAACGTATGTCCGCCCTCTCCCTCTGGAATAAAGCGAGTCCACAACAGTTCAAATTGCAAATCAGTCAACCACAGCCGGTAAGTGTCTTCACCGGCATGGCTCCAATACATTTCTGCCCCCAACCAATCAGCTTCCGTACCAGTCCAGGCTGTGTGACCGACGGTCGCCATGAAATAGCCGCCTGGTTTTAGCCAGCGGTAAATATTAGCCAGCAAAGCTGGCTGCTCATCTAGCGGCAAGTGGATAATTGTATAGAAACTGATGATGGCGGCGAATTGTTCATCGGGGAAGGCGAGTTGGCTGATATCGGCGGTTTGGAAACGGCCGTTCTCCACCAACTTCCTCGCCCGTTCCACCTGCACCGAAGAGATGTCCACACCCAAATAATTGTAATCAGGGGCCAGGATTTGGGCTACCGGCACGCCGCAGCCGCAGCCCAGCTCCAGCAGCGGCGCTCCCTGGAGAATAAGCGGCGTCAGTTCGGCCAACCAACCGGCATAATCTGAGGGCATGAAACGGCCGTCATCCGACCGATAATTGTAAGAAATCTTGTCATATCCCCGTCGTACAATCTCTTTTGGATCTTTCATATGGCAACTATACCCGCCTCTCATCTGAGTGTCATCTTACTGGCTCAAAAGTAAGATGTTCATTGGAAACAATGCCACCATATTGACGACCAGCGCCTTGATATGCCAAAATGAGCATAGTATTTTTGTCAAAGGAGAATTGTATGGGAACTTTAATAATGAAACATTGGCTGATTGTTTTACCAACCGCATTCACAGGTTTGTATCTCCTGCGACTCATGTGGATACTCAATAAAAAGGCACTACTACCCGTGCCCATAACCATTAGAAAAAAGGATTAGAAAAAATGTTCTTCGACCCACTTTATCTGGTTTTTGCCTTGCCTGGCTTGCTGCTGGGCATGTGGGCACAATCCCGTGTCAAAAGCGCGTTTAACAAATATGCGCGCGTGCGCACCATGCGCAATGTCACCGGTGCGGAAGTTGCCCGTGCTTTGCTGGATGCTCAGGGTCTGTACGATGTTGCCATTGAGGAAACCAAAGGCTTTCTTAGTGACCATTACGATCCGCGCAGTAAAGTCCTGCGCCTCAGCACCGATGTGTACCGAACACCCAGCATTGCCGCCGCCGGCGTTGCCGCTCACGAAATGGGCCATGCCCTGCAAGATGCAGCCGATTACGTTCCGCTAAATCTGCGCAGTGCCCTGGTTCTGGCCGTGCAGTTTGGCAGCACTCTGGGACCATGGATTTTCTTTGGTGGCTTTTTACTTCAGTTCACAACATTAGCCTGGGTTGGCGTCATTTTATTCGCCGCCAGCGTTGTGTTTGCACTCATTACCCTGCCGGTCGAGTTCGATGCCAGCCGCCGCGCCAAACAGCTTCTCGTTAGCAATGGCATCTTAATCGGCGACGAGATTAAAGGCGTCGATAAAGTACTGGATGCTGCGGCATTAACCTACGTGGCTTCTGCCATCGCGGCCATTGGCACCCTGCTTTATTACGTATTTTTACTGACCGGCGGCCGCCGCCGATAACGAGTGGCTATAAAGCCGCTGCCTGAACCGGCCGAAAGCAACCAGGCTTTAACAAGCTCAACACAAAGGTGTACACTAATTAAACGCCGGCTGAAATAGTTATTCAGCGGGCGTTTTTTTATTTTGCATCACTATACACCTGCGTTATAATGTATTGTCCGCTGGAAAGTGCGACGTTAATCGGCACGACGGCTTTCCGGCCATAAAAAATTATTTTTCTGATGGAGGATTACCATGCCTTTAGATGTGGCAGAAAAGACCGAATTGATCAAAGAGTTTGAGACGCACGAAGGTGACACCGGTTCACCCGAGGTGCAGATCGCCATTTTCGATAAACGTATTCAACAGTTGCAGGAGCACCTGAATCTTCACAAACACGATCAGAGTTCGCGCCGAGGCTTGTTGAAATTAGTTGGTAAACGCCGTCGTTTACTCAAGTATTTGCGTAAAGAACACCCCGACCGATACCGCGAGATCATCCAACGGCTCGGTTTGCGTGGTTAATTTATCATAAAACATAGGGGCGAATAGGGTTTCGCCCCTATGTTATTTTTACATTGGGACGACACAGCAAGGTTTAGGAATTGGGTATTGTTTCATAACTGGAATGGGCCAGCTTTATGAGCCAATCCCCAGTCCCTAACCCCCTAGTCCCACAATTTAATTCAACTAATAAGCCTGGCTGAGCTTGCCTATGTGCAAGCGTTTTGGTTATTGGTAGGTTTGGAGGGTTCGCTTTCAATCTACAGAATGCCTTGATTCAGCCACAGGCTTTGTTGAACAGCGTAATCTCGGAGGATTATATTATTATGTTATCAGAATCTACTTTTACAACCCGCGTTGGGAAACAAGAAGTCACGTTTGCCACTGGCAAGCTGGCCGAGCAAGCAGGCGGCGCAGTGACCATCCGTATTGGCGACAGTATGCTGCTGGCAACGGCAACCATGTCGAAGACAGTGCGTGAAGGACTCGATTTCTTCCCCTTGAGCGTGGATTTTGAAGAAAAACTGTATGCTGACGGCCGTATCCCTGGCAGTTTCTTCCGCCGTGAAGGGAAAGCGACAACTGAAGCTGTTTTGACAGCCCGTTTAACCGATCGCCCGTTACGGCCGTTATTCCCCGACGGCATGCGTAATGAAGTTCAGGTCATCGTCACCTCCCTGGCCTCAGACAACATCAACCACCTGGACATTATGTGCGTTAATGCTGCCAGCGCCGCTTTAATGGTTTCCGACATTCCCTGGAACGGGCCTATTGGCGCGGTCCGCGTCGGTTACATTGACGGTCAATTCGTTGCCGACCCCACCATTCAGGAAATGGAAGACAGCATCCTGGATTTACGCATGGCTGCCTCCAAAGATGCCATCATCATGGTAGAAGCCGGCGCCAACGAAGTAACCGAAGCAGACATGATCAAAGCCCTGGCTTTCGGTCATGAAGCCATTCAGCCGTTAATCGCTGTCCAGGAAAAAATGCGCGCCGCCGTGGGCAAAGAAAAACGCGCTATTGATCTGGCCGACACCGATGCTGAACTGGCGGCCTCGGTTCAAGGACGTATTGGTGATCGCATTAAGAATGTGGTGGCCACCTATACGGACAGAGACGGCCGTAACGAAGCAATGGATGAACTCCGCGAAGAAATCGTCAACAGCTTCATGGAAGAAGACGAACTGGCCGACCCCAAAGCCATTCGCGAAATCATCGCCGATGACCTAAAAAAGAGCATCCGCCATCAAATTTTGCACGATGGCGTTCGTCCGGACGGCCGTGATTACACCACCATCCGCCCGCTTTCCTCGGAAGTAGGCATCATCCCGCGCGTACACGGTTCCGGCCTGTTCCGGCGCGGCCAGACCCAGGTGTTATCCATCGCCACATTGGGCATGCCCCGTGAAGCGCAAAAACTGGACGGCCTTTCCCCGGAAGAAAGCCGCCGTTACATGCATCACTACAACTTCCCACCCTTCTCCACCGGCGAAACCTGGATGCTGCGCGGCCCCAAACGGCGCGAAATCGGACATGGCGCTTTAGCTCGTACAGCTCTGTACCCGATGATTCCTGATGAGAAAGAGTTCCCCTACACAATTCGCGTTGTCTCTGAGGTGCTCTCCTCCAATGGCAGCACCAGCCAGGCCAGCGTATGTGGTTCTACATTAGCCCTGATGGACTGCGGCGTGCCCATCAAAGCACCGGTGGCCGGTGTAGCTATGGGCCTCATCAGCGAAGGCGACAAATATGCTATTCTAACCGACATTCAAGGTTTGGAAGATCATATTGGCGATATGGATTTTAAAGTTGCCGGATCAGCAGAGGGTATTACAGCCTTACAAATGGACATTAAGGTTGCCGGTTTATCACAAGAAGTCATGGCCCAGGCGTTAGAGCAAGCCCGCGTTGGCCGGTTACAAATCCTCGATTCGATGCTGGCGACGATTGCCGAACCACGCAAACAACTCAGCTCCTATGCCCCGCGCATGATGACGCTCTCCATTGATCCGGACAAGATTGGCGCAGTCATCGGCAAGGGCGGCTCCATGATTCGCAGCCTGGAAGAAACGTATGAAGTTTCTATCGACATCCAGGAAGACGGCACGATTTTTGTGGCCGGTGTTGATGGCGAAAAAGCGGAACAAGCAGTCTACCACATCGAATCTTTGGTGGAAGAAGCCGAATTGGGCGAAATTTACACTGGCAAAGTTGTGCGTATCACTGAGTTTGGCGCGTTTGTGGAAGTCATTCCCGGTACTGACGGTCTGGTTCACATTTCGCAGTTGTCTTCGGAACATCTGCGGCGTGTAGAAGATGCCGTGCAGTTGGGGGATGAGATCATGGTCATGGTGACCGACATCAGCCCGGAAGGCAAGATACGGCTTTCGCGTAAGGCTGTGCTGGAAGGCTGGACGCTGGAAGAAGCGCAAGCCAATGACCAGCCCAAGCGCAGCAGTGGCGGTGGCGGCGGTAATCGCGGCGGACGCGGCGGCGGTGATCGCCGTGGCGGCGGCCGGGATCGGCGTCACTAATCACCAGTACCCGGTAAGTAGTGATGGCTTTAGCCGCTTTTCCCCGCTAAAGTGGGTACTACAAACCTGAGCATTTAACAATTAGCAAGAAAAAAAGCCCTGGCCAGTGTTGCCCAGGGCTTTTTGTATTTTGAGTGGTAATTCTTATCGCTGCCTGAGCTTATCTGCCTTCGACAGGCTCAGGCAGCGATAAGAATGTGATGTTTTATTGTTAGTCGGCCAATTTTAACAATGCTGCGGGGGCCTGAAAGTCTATTTTGCGGTGTGTCCCATCACAAAATGGTTTGTTGCCCGAATGACCACAACGGCACAGGGCAATGGTTGTCCCCTGGGTTGTCTGTTCTTTACCATCAGAATCGGTGTAAACGGCCGTGCCCTCAATCAAGTAAGGTCCATTCTCTCTTGCTTTAACTTCGTTTGTCATGATATTACTTGCTCTCTTAATTAATCCACTTCGTCGGCTGCCGCGATAATTTTTCCCACTAAACCATAATCGACCGCTTCTTTGGCCGACATCCAGAAGTTGCGGTCAGTATCATGCTCCACTTTTTCCAGCGGCTGACCCGTTTGTTCAGCAAAAGTTTCGTTGAGCCGTTTGCGCATCTTCAGGATTTCTTCGGCTTCAATGGCAATATCGGCCGCCTGACCGCGCGCACCGCCCATGGGCTGATGCAGCAGGAAACGGGTGTTGGGCAAGCTGTACCGGTTTTCTTTCTCAGCTGCCGCGTAAATCAGCGCACCGGCACTGGCCACCCATCCGGTGCCAATCACTTTAACCGGCGATTTGACAAATCGAATCATGTCAAAAATAGTATCGCCCGATTCCACATGCCCACCGGGGGAATTAATGAAGATTTTAATCGGGTCGTGAGACTCAGAATCAAGGATGAGCAGCTTTTGGGTCACTTCCTGAGCCAGTTTCATATTGATTTCGCCAAAGATGGTCAGGGTGCGGGTTTCAAAAAGCCGTTCCATAAATCGTGGGGAAGATTTCTCGTTTTCTTGTTTTTCTTCTTGTTCTTCTTCTGGTACTTCTTCGAGCCTGTGCATATGATTCTCCTAGTTTAGCGGTAAGCATGTCAGCAGTTCAGCCAGTCAGCTATCACCTGCCTATTTTCAGATCAAGTGTAGGGGGGGAAGGTTAGATTTTGGTAAACAGCAGCGAAACGGCCGTTACTGTGAAGGCAACGGCCGTTTCTTCTCATACACGATTTATTTTATGTTGGTAAAAGCGGCCAAACCGGGGTAAACGGCCGTGTCACCCAACTCGTCCTCAATGCGCAGGAGCTGGTTGTACTTGGCTACGCGATCACTACGGGCCGGTGCGCCGGTCTTGATCTGGCCAGCGTTCAAGCCTACCACCAGGTCGGCAATCGTGGCATCTTCCGTTTCACCGCTGCGATGGGAGACAACGGCCGTCCAGCCGTGCCGCTGCACCGTATCGACAGCTTTAATCGATTCGGTCAGCGTGCCAATCTGGTTGACCTTGCATAGCAAGCTGTTAGCCGCTTTGCGTTCCAGGGCCGTCGCGATGCGCTTCACATTTGTCACCAGCAGGTCATCGCCCACAATTTGCAGCTTGCTACCCAATTTTTCCATCATCAAAACCCAGGCATCCCAGTCGTCTTCAGCCAGACCATCTTCAATGGAAATAATCGGGTATTTGTTCACCAAATCCACGTAAAAATCGACCATTTCCGCGCCGGTCAGCTTCTTGCCTTCAACCTTCATGTTGTATAGACCGTCCTCGTAAATCTCCGAAGCGGCTGGGTCCATGGCAAACATGATCTGTTCACCTGGTTTGTAACCAGCCTTCTCGATGGCTGCCAGCATCAATTCAAACGGTTCAACATTCGACTTGACACTGGGCGCAAAACCACCTTCGTCACCCACGGTCGTGCCATAGCCTTTGCTGGCCAACACCTTCTTCAAGCTCTGATAAATCTCGGCACACCAGCGGGTCGCCTCGGCAAAATTGGGCGCGCCGACAGGCATAATCATGTATTCCTGTAAATCAGTTGCGCCGGCGGCATGTTTGCCGCCATTCATAATGTTCATCATCGGCACCGGCAAAGTGCGGGCCGAAACACCGCCCAGATAGCGGTAGAGGGGCAGTTCCAGGCTGTTGGCAGCCGCTTTGGCTATAGCAAGAGAGACACCCAAGATGGCATTAGCGCCCAAACGGCTTTTGTTTTCGGTCCCATCCAGCTCAATCATCGCTTCGTCAATGCCAACCTGGTCAGTGGCGTCCCAACCTAAGATGGCTTCGGCGATTTCTTCGTTAACGGCCGTAACCGCACCCAGCACACCTTTGCCACCATAACGGTTTTTGTCACCATCCCGCTTTTCCCAGGCTTCATGCACACCGGTCGATGCGCCCGAAGGAACAATCGCCCGCCCCCAGGCCCCATCCATCAACAACACTTCCACTTCCACCGTCGGGTTACCGCGCGAATCCAAAACCTCGCGCCCATGAACTGATTCAATATAGGTCATTTCTAACTCCTTATTTAACGAGTCAAACCTGGCCAATCGATCCATTGAGCCAGGTCTTAATCCTTGATTATTAATTACAGTGGGTCAGCAAATGGGAGTTGCTAATCGCCTTAATTTTACCACCCAAATCGCCGGGTGACACATCCAGTTGATACAACCATGTGGATGGGATAAAGTAACAAAGTTGCAAAGTGGCAAAGTAAGAAAGTGGCGAAGTGGCAAAGTTTCTTGCCCGGCCACCTTGCAGCTTTGCAACCTTAATACTTGCAGCTTCACCACTTTTACGGAGGAAATCATGACCAAATGGAACAAACGACAACGCCTTGAAGCCGCCATTGCCGGGGAAATACCCGATCGCATTCCGGTAGCTTTATGGCGGCACTGGCCCGGCGATGATCAGGACGCCGGAGCCCTGGCTGCAGCCCATCTAAAATGGCAGCACGATTATGATTGGGATTTACTCAAAGTGGGGCCGTCCAGCAGTTATTCTGTCGTTGATTGGGGCGTGCGCGACCGGTGGGTCGGCCACATCGAAGGCACACGTGAATACGTCCGTCGCCCCATCCAGCAGCCGGCCGACTGGGAAAAGCTGGCTCCGCTCGACCCGTATCAAGGCATGCTGGCCAAACAGCTAAAAGCTCTGCATTTGATTGGTGAGGAATTGGCTGGCGAAACGCCTTTCATCACCACTATTTTTGCGCCGCTATCCCAGGCTAAACATCTGGCCGATAACCCGGCCATGCTCAGCCACCTGCGTTCCCATCCCGATGCTTTCCGACGCGGGTTGGAAACGATTACAGAAAGCACCATCCGCTTCATTGAGGCAGCCAAAGAGACGGGCATCAGCGGCATTTATTACGCCATCCAGCACGCCCGCTATCCGCAAATGAGTCCGGCAGAATATGAGATGTGGGCACGGCCGTATGATCTGCAAATCCTGGAAGCGGCCGGTGACTTGTGGCTCAACATCCTGCACATTCACAGCAGCGACATCATGTTCGACGAACTGGCCGATTATCCGACAGCCATTGTCAACTGGCATGACCGAGAGACGGGGTTAAGTTTGCGGCGGGGGCTGCAAAAAATCAAGGGTGCAGCCAGCGGCGGCGTCGATCATTGGACTTTGCATCAGGAATCGCCGGAACAAACGCTGGAAGAAATTGAGGACGCTATTGCCCAGACAAACGGCCGTCGCCTTTTGCTGGGCACCGGCTGTGTGGCAATGGTGACTACCCCGCTGCGTAATATCCGCGCCCTGCGGGAATCAGTCGAAAGAAGATAATTGAGACTGGAGATTGGAGCTTTCTCAGTCTCTGGTCTCTAGTCTCCTAAACTTTGCACTGTGGCTTGCTGCTTGAGTAACGGCCGTCGCAGGCGGAAGAGGCCATTGACGGTCATAACGCCCAGTAGGATGAAAGCAAAACCCAGGTAAATATTCCAGGTTAACTGCTCATCCAGGACAATGACGCCTAAAGCGATACCAAAGATGGGGATGAGGTAGGTAACCATCGACAGTTCGGTAGCGCTCAGTTTTTCCAAGATGTGGTAGTAGACGGCAAAGGCTACGGCCGTTCCCCACAACGACAGGCCCAACAATCCACCCAGCGCCGGCCAGCCGGGCAGCGCCAACGTGTAAGGCTTATCCACCACCAGCGAAACCGGCAGCAAAAAGATCGCCGCCATCATCAGTTGGGCCGTCGGCGCGACCAAGGGCGGCAAACCGCGCAGATGTTCCCGTGAATAAATGATGGTAATGGCATAACAAACGGCTGCCACCGTCATTCCCAGCAAGCCCCATGTTTCTGCCTGCACGCCGCCCAGCAGCGACGGCGCAACCAGCACCACCATTCCGACTAATCCCAACAGCGTACCTGCCAACTTCAACGGCGTCATCCGGTCATCGGCCACCAGGAAATGGGCCAGAATGACAGTGAAGAGCGGCGTTGTACCGTTGAGGATGGAGGCCAGTGCGCTGTCTACGTGCAGTTCACCCCAGCTAAATAGAACAAAGGGAAGAGCATGGGCGAAGAAACCCATAAAGGCAAAATGCCGCCAGACCTGGCCCATTGGCGGCAGCCGCCGCCCCTGAGCGCGAAGAATCAGATAAAGCGTGAACGAGGCCAACGCCACACGGGTCATAACCAGTGTGACCGGCGGGATTTCCTGCACAGCCACCTTGATAAACAAAAACGACGGCCCCCAAATGGCAGCCAATAATAAAATCCATAAAAAATTCTTCAATTTCATATCACACCTAAAAACAGCGGGGATTAGGAGATTTTGGGATGCGGAATGATTTTATCTCAGTAATTGGAAAAGGCTTAACCGCGGAGGTACAGAAAGCGCGGAGTTTTTTATCATATCCATAAAAAAGTTCTCCGCGTCCCCCTGTCTCCTTGTCACCGTGTCATTCGTCACGAAGACAGCGTACCAGGCTGGGTTTGCCGGTATCGTTGGGCCGCTTCCCAGCCCAGAATGGCCTTTTTACGCGCGGAACCCCACTGGTATTGACCAAAGCTGCCCGTTTGCCGGATGACGCGGTGGCAAGGGATGAGGTAGGCGATGGGATTGCGGCCAACGGCCGTTCCCACGGCGCGCACGGCTTTGGGATTGCCAGCTAACTGGGCCACATCGCTGTAGGTAACGGCCGTTCCCGGCCCAATCCGCAGCAGCGCCTGCCACACTTGAATCTGGAAGTTAGTTCCTTGAAGAAAGAGAGCCAACGGAGATGATTTGGGGGAACGGGTAAAGATTTGGTCAATGAACGGCCGTGTCCGCTCCTCATCCCGCGCTAAATCAGCCAGTGGCCAGTCGGCCGCCAAAGCATCCAGCGCCTGCTCCCGCCGCTCCAAATCAACAAATGACAGACCACAGATGCCCCGCTCCGTCACGCCCAATAAACAGTCGCCAAACGGCGTGGCATGAAAACCGTAAGCGATGGCCAGCCCTTCCCCCTGGCGCTTGTACTCGCCCGGCGTCACCGCTTCGCAGGTGATGAACAAGTCATGCAGACGGCCGGGACTGGATAGGCCCGCTTCGTAAGTCGTCTCCAGCAGGCTGTGCGATTCAGCCAGTAGTTCTTTGGCATAATTGAGGGTCAAAAACTGGACGAATTTTTTAGGGCTGATGCCCACCCAGCGGGTGAAAAGGCGCTGGAAATGATATTCACTCAGTCCCACATAGTCGGCCACCGCCTGCAAATCGGGCTGCTGGCGGTAGTTTTGCTCTAAATAATTGATTGCCTGTTCGATGAGAAGATAATCGGTGGATGCTTCAGGATACATCACGGCCTCCGTTTTTAGGGATACCTTTACTTTAGCAGGTGGGCGGACGACATTCCACCCGTTTCTTGCGCGATTCTGGTGATGGTTAGCCGGTTAGTTCACGGCGCACATCGGGGTCAGTTTCGTAGATGAGGGCATGGGTAACGGCCGTTACCGTTTCTGCCGTGCCAATTTGTTTCAGTGCCCAGGCAGCATGGCCACGAATGACGGGTTCGGGATCAGTAAGCAAGGTAATAAGGGAGGGAACGGCCGTTTCACTGCCCCAATTGCCCGCTGCCACACACGCATTGCGCACCAACCGGGCACGCTTGATGCGTTTAATCGGGCTGCCGGCAAATCGTTCATTAAAAGCATCCTCATCCAACGCCAGCAAATCAAGCAGCGGTGGGGCAACAACGTCAAATGATGAATGATGAATGGTGAATGATGAATTTCCCTTTTGACCTGCCGGGTAAAAAGCAGCTTCCGCCGTCGGCGTGGCAAAGCGGTTGAACGGGCACACGGCCTGGCAGATGTCACAGCCATAGACCCAATTGCCCATTAACGGCCGTAGCTCAACCGGAATCCAGCCCTTCAACTCAATCGTCAAATAGGATATACAGCGCCGCGCATCCAGCACATACGACTCCGGGAACGCATTGGTCGGGCAGGCGTCCAGGCAGCGGTGGCAGGAACCACAAGAAGGCGGGAGGCGGAAGGTGGAAGGTGGAAGGCCGGCAGTTGTTAAAATCTCGCCCAGGAAAAAGTAAGAACCGCGTTGGGGATGGATAAGCATCGTGTTTTTGCCGGTGAAGCCCAGCCCGGCCGATTCGGCATGATCCCGCTCCAGGATGGCCCCGGTATCAACATATACTTTGCTGGCACTGCCAGTCTCGCTGTCCAGCCAATCGGCCAGTTCTTGCAGGCGCGGCGTTAAAATGTCATGGTAATCCAATCCCCAGGCATAGTTGGAAATGCGCCCCCGGCTGAGGTCGTTGGCCACCGAATCCGGCAGCTGCAAGGTGTGATAGTTCAGACCCACCGAGATAATAGTTTTCACACCGGGCAGGATGACATTCAAATCCTGGCGGCGTTCCAGACGGTCGGGGCGGGCCAGGTAGTGCATACGGCCGTACATCTCCGCCGCTACCCACCGCAAATACGCATCCAGCCGTCGCCCCGGCGCAGCCGGAATCACACCGATCAGGTCTAGTCCCAATCCCTTTAGTTTTTGAATTAGCTGGTCGTTCAAAGAATCCATTTGCCAACTATAAATCGTAAATCCAAAATCGTAAATCCAAAATCGCTTTTTCCGTTTGACGTATGGTATAATCGGCCTCGTTCATTATTGACGGCTGACCTGTAGTTCGGCCACTTCATCTAGGAGGCAAAGAGTTCATGAGCGAGACGGCATTGAATATTACCCGTGAATCCCACAAACGCGTCGATTTGTTTACCGTGTCCGGGCGCATCGACAGCAGCAACGCCAATGAGTTTGATACGGCCGTAAAAGGTGCGTTAGACGAAGGCCGTTATAATCTGGTTTTAGATTTATCCGGCGTCAGTTACATGAGCAGCGCCGGTCTGCGCGTTCTGGTTGCGGCCCTGCGCGAATGCAAAAAACTGCCCAACAACGGCGACGTCCGGCTGTGCAGCCCTTCAGAACGAGTAGCAGAAGTGTTGGAACTGGCCGGTTTGAGTAATATGTTCCAAACATTTGATGATGCAACCGCGGCCGTAGGCAGTTTCTAAAAACAGAGTTCCTTTCGTCTTATTTAGCAAGGTCGCTAAAATAAAATGCAACCTTATTAACATGCTTAGAACTACGAGCATATATTGAAATCCGGGTAAGTGTCTTGTTTGGATTGGAAGTCAGTATTTTCACAATGATTAACTTTGTTATGGAGGTTCTGATGAAAAATTCATTCGTTATAATAACGTGCGTATGGTGCGGGATGGCGTTTCTGCGAGGCCTGGTGGGACATTCCAATCCAGACGGGGGACTAGCTTTGATGGAAATATTTGCTTGTTCTAGGAGAAACGCAGAGTGGGTCCGATTCCCCTCCCTCGCACTTACAATGATCTAGCAAACGTAAAATGTAAGACGGTGACGGCCGTTCCGCCCACACGTTTTACGTTTTACGTTTTATGTTTATGGGCAAGAAACACGTCTTGACCGTGCCCGGTCTTTACGATGAAATCAAAACCATCTGCCAGTTTGTGACGGAAGGTGCAGCAGCGGCGGGGATGGATGAAACGGCCGTGTTCCACATCGAATTGGCCTGCGACGAAGCCTGCACCAACGTCATTGAACACGCCTATAGCGGCGAAGGCAACGGCCAAATCAAAGTGAGTTGGCAGGTTCAAGGTGATATGTTTGTCATCACGGTCAAAGATAACGGCCGTCGCTTTGAACCCGACCAAATCCCCACCCCACCAGCAGCCGACAATCTCCAGGAGATCAAAATCGGCGGCCTGGGCATCCACTTCATGCGCAAATTGATGGACGACGTCAGCTTCAACTTTGATCCACAAACCGGCAACGAATTAGTCATGAAGAAAAAGATTGGTCTTTAGGAAAATATTTCAAACATCATACGTCATACATCACGGTGACGAATGACGCATGACGTTTGAGAAGAACAGAGGCATCATGAGTATCGAGCAGCAGCAACTGGGCAATGTTCACCTGATTCGGGTTAACGGCCGTCTCGATCACAGCCAAACGCCACAGCTTGAAGACCGCCTGACCCATTTACTGGAAGCCGGTCATTATTTTTTAGTCACCGATTTGACCCAGACCGATTACATCAACAGCGGCGGCCTGCGCTGCCTCGTCAGCGCCTGGCGCAAAGCCCGCCAGCAGCAAGGCAACTTAGTGCTGTGCGGTCTTAACAATCGGCTGCAAGAAATTTTCAACATGGTCGGCTTCGATAAAGTGTTTCAAATTTTCCCCGATTACGAAACAGCCCGCCAGACACTGCGCCATCCGGGATGATTGGGGACATACTCACTGATTTGTGAAAGGACATTATGTTAACCAATGGCCTGACCTGGCCCACCATATCCTTTGCTGTTTTGGTGGCATCGCTCCTGTTAAGCGCCTACATTTTGTACCGGCGCTACCGTTCACGGCAGATACTGATGGAGCGGGTGCAGGAACTGGAAACATTGAGCGCAGCCGGTCGGGCCATCGTCGCCGCCGAACTGGATGTGGCTGCACTTTGCGAACTTATCGCCAGCGAATCCGGCCATGTCATCGACAACAGCACGTTCCAGGTTGGCCTGTTTGAAGACAATCTATACCACATTTTGTTTTGGCGGATAAACGGCCGTATCCAGCCCACACCCCAAACCTTCGACCTCAGCGACAACAGCGGCGTTGTCGGCTGGCTGCGCCAGACCAAAAAACCGCTGCTCGTTCGCGACTTCCAAAAAGAGATTCACAACTTTCCCGTCCAGCCACGCTACATCAGCGACACGCCGCCTCGTTCGGCCATTTTCATCCCCCTCATTAGCGGCGAAATCGTTACCGGCATCGTCGCTGCCCAAAGCCTTCAGCCCAACCGTTTTGATGAAGAAGATTTACGCCGCCTGATGATTTTGGCCAATCAAGCCGCCGCCGCCATCACCCAGGCGCAGTTATACGAAAGGGAACGCCGCCGCGCCGCCCATCTGGAATTAGTAGGCAAAATCGCCCGCCAGATCAACTTACTGCGCGACCGGGAAGAGATTTTCACCCAGGTGGTTCACCTAACGCGGGAAACATTCGGGTTCCACCCCGTCACCATTTTTTCCATCGACCCGCCTGCTGGCCGGGCCACCGCCCAGGCCAGCAGCGCGCCAGAACTGGTTGAACTGCGGGCGCAGCTGCCGCCCGGCGAGGGACTGGTTGGCCTATCCGCTGACCAACGGGAAACGATTCTGGCCAACAACACGGCCGATGACCCCCATTTCATTCAGAATTTCGAGATGATCGATTCCACGGCCACGGCCGTTACCAAATCCGAACTGGTCATTCCCCTCATGGTGGCCGGTGAAGTATTAGGGGTGCTGGACGTGCAAAGCCCCAAAGTGGGCGCATTTTCGTCGGCAGAAAGGACGGCCCTGGAAGCACTGGCCGCTGAAGTCGCCATTGCCATTGACCAGGCGCGTCAGCTAGCCTGGCAGCGGGAGCAGGCCTGGCTGACAACGGCCCAGTTCCAGGTGGCCCAGGCGTTGGGGGAAAGCGCCGATTTAGATGAGGTGTTAACGGCCGTCACCCGGCTGACTCCCATGCTCGTGGGTGTGGACTGCTGCGGCATTTTGTTGTGGGATGCGGAAACGGCCATTTACCGGGGCGGCATGTTGTACGGTCGTGACAGCGAAACGGCCACTGCCTTTGCCAATCTGCGCCTGACTGTTGGCGATTGGGGCGCACTCGACGCCGTTCACATTGGCCAGGAACCTATCACCTCCCAAAAACGGCCGCCCTGGGTTGATAAAAAACAGCACAAACAGCAGCCGCCCGAAGCTATCACCCTTTTCCCCATTCACAGTAAAGAACAAAATCTGGGTGTTTTGCTCGTCGGCCAGGCCAATCACGATCAACCGGAAGACAGTTCGCCGCTGACCCGCCGCCAGGAACTCCTCGACAACATCATCACCCAGGCCGCCCAGGCCATCGAATCAGCTTATCTACGCCTGGCTCAGCAAGAAGAAGCCTGGGTCAACACAGCCCTGCTCCAGGTTGCCGAGGCGGTCAACAGCCTGTTCGATTTGAACGAGATTCTGGACACGATTGTGCGGCTGGTGCCGCTGCTGGTCGGCGTCGAGTCGACACTCATCCTGATTTGGGACGAAGATCGGGAAGCATTTTACGCTGGTCCCAGCTACGGCCTGAGCAAAATGGGGCAGGGCTTACTAACCGTCCACGAAATCGAACTGGATGAATTTTTGACAGTCCGCCAGCAGCCGGCCGATTTTCTGACGCCAACGGCCACCTATTATTCCCTGACTCTGCCGCGCTGGCTGGCCACCAGTATGAGTACCAAGACGGCCCATGCCTTCCCGCTTAATGCCCGCGGCAACCGGGTCGGCTTGATGCTGGTTGGGAATAAGCCGGGGGAAAACGGCCGTTCCTTTTCCACCCGCCGCCTGAACATTTTGAACGGGATTGCCCATCAAGCAGCAACGGCCGTCGTCAATAACCATCTCTACAAAGAAGCCGCCGAACGGGATCGGTTGGAGCAAGAACTCAATGTGGCCCGCGAAATTCAGGCCAGCCTCATCCCCAACGGCAGCCCGGCCATTCCCGGCTGCGAAGTGGCCAGCTTCTGGCAGGCTGCCCGCCAGGTCAGCGGCGACTTTTACGATTTTATCCCCCTGTCCGGTGACCGTTGGGGGATTGTCGTCGCCGATGTGGCCGACAAGGGCGTGCCCGCCGCCCTGTTCATGGCCATGAGCCGCACCATCCTGCGCACCGTTGCCTTCAATCGTGACGATCCGGCCGCCGCCCTTATCCGCACCAACGAAATCATCGAATCGGAGGCCCAGTCCGACCTGTTTGTGACTGTTTTTTACGCCATCTGGGACCCGGCCACGCAGATTTTGACTTACGCCAACGGCGGGCACAATCCACCTATTTTGCTGCGCAACAATGGCAAAATTCGCCTGCTTCAGGCCGGGGGTATGGCCCTGGGTGTCCTGCCCGACATCGAAGTCGAGAGTCAATCGGTGCAGCTTTATCCCCACGATACGGTCTTGTTTTACACCGACGGTGTCACCGAGGCGATGAATGAGGATTATGATGAATTTGGCATGGAGCGGCTGCGGTTAACGGCCGTTAACCACAAAAATCAATCCGCCACCAACATCAAGCAGGCCATCACCGACGCCATCCGCAACCATGCCGGTGACACACCCCAGTTCGACGACATCACCCTCATCGTCATGAAACGAACAAGCTAGAGATGGAGCTAGAAGACCCTCTCTTCCTCTAGCTCTAACCTCTAGCTCTAGCTAAAGGAAACCAAATGCCAACCAACAACCCAACGAACCAACAAACCAACATCCCCGCCTCATTAAACCGCGCCGCCCGCGCCGGACGGCCAACAGAAGACCAAAAGCTGCTGCTCACACCAGAGCAGGAAAAAGCCAGCTTTACCCACACTGACCCCTGGCGGGTTATGCGCATTACCGGTGAGTTTGTGGAGGGGTTTGATGCGCTGGCCGGGTTGGGAACGGCCGTAACCATTTTCGGGTCAGCGCGCACTAAGCCGGGTCATCCGCATTATGAAGCGGCCGTTGACGTGGCCCGGCGGCTGGGTGAAGCTGGCTACGCCATCATCACCGGCGGCGGCCCCGGCATCATGGAAGCGGGGAACAAGGGCGCGAAAGAAGCCGGCGCGCTATCCATCGGCCTCAATATCGAACTGCCTTTTGAACAACACCTCAACCCATACGTCGATTTGTCCATCGACTTCCGTTATTTCTTTGTCCGCAAGACCATGCTGGTCAAATATTCGCAAGGCTTTGTCATTTTCCCCGGCGGCTTTGGCACAATGGATGAGTTATTCGAATCGGTCACGCTCATTCAGACCGGCAAGGTAGCCAACTTCCCCGTCGTCCTGTACGATTCCGCCTACTGGGGCGGCCTGCTGGATTGGCTGCGGGGCACAATGGCCGTCCAGGGTAAAATCGCTCCCGGTGATGTTGATCTGATGATGCTCACCGATTCCACCGAGGAAGCGGCTCAACTCATCATTCGTGCCAACCAGGAGACTAGCTGGCGTCTGGAACAGGAAGAATCAGCCCGGCAGGGAACCCGGCAAGTTTTTGGGTTCGAACCAAATTTTTAGCGGGCACGGCCGTACCCCCCTCCAATCATCCCCTGCCCATCATCCGACTGGAGCCAGGCCAGGAAAGCGCGCAGGTCGCCCTGCGGTTCAGTAGGCGAAAGGAAGTAGAGCGGCACGGTAAGAGGATAAGATTGGTCGGCGGTCGTGGTTGGCGTGGGAGCAATGCCGTCGATGGTTAACACGTTAACGTTGGCGGTAACGGCCGTACCCATCATGCTAAAACCAATTGCCGCCGGATCATCGGCCACAGCCACCAAAAGCGCCGGGTCATCGGGTTGGATGAGGGCGTTGATGCTGATGCGCTGCTCGGCCAGCACTCGCTGCTGCAAAATAGCCCGCGTCCCCGCCCCCTGCTCCCGGCTGACGAGATGAATAGCTAAATCCGGCCCGCCAAGCGCTGACCAGTTGGTGATACGGCCGTTAAACACCGCCTGCGCCTCTCCCAAACTCAAATTCTGCACCGGGTTATCGGGATGAACGACGAAAACAAGGCCGTCCAAGGCCACCGGATTAAACCAGCCAGGACTGCCCGCTGGAATATAATGCACCAAAATCGCCGGAAGTTGTCCGGCCGTCAGGTCGGCCAGGAGCGCATCGTTGTTAGCTGTAACAAACTGTGGACTTACCGGATTAGAGGAAGATGCAGCCACCATATCAGCCAATGCTATCGCGCTGCTGTCGATACCTATGCGCAGCGGAATTGGCAGTGATGACGGGGTGATAGCTGGCGGCGGCGCTGGCTCGGCCTGGCAAGCAGCCAGGAGCAAGAGCAGCAGCCAACCCCAAAATCGTTTCATCCCAGGAAATAGAACAGCAGGTAGATGATGCTAAAAGCGGCCGTGTATGCAGCAAACAAGTACAAACTGTGGCTGCGCAGCCAGGTCAGAAGAAAATGAATGCACAAATAACCTGAAATGGCCGCAGCCACAAATCCGCCTACCAGCAACGGCATTTGCGACGCCAGATCATTGGCCCGCACCAAATCCAGGCCGCTTAACAAACCGGCGCCCAAAATGGCCGGAATACCCAGCAAAAAGCTAAAGCGGGCTGCCGCTTCGCGGTTCAAGCCACGCAGCAAGCCGCCGGTAATCGTGCTGCCGCTGCGGGAAACACCGGGGAAAAGGGCAAACATTTGGAAAATACCCACGACCATCGCATCGGTTAATGTGATATTTTCGATCAATTTTCTACCCGACATTAAACGTTCGCCGGTGATAAGGAATACGGCCGTTACCAGCAAAAAAGCCGCGGCCACGGGCGGGTCACTAAATACTTCCTCAAAAAAGCTCTCCAGCGCCAATCCGGCTACGCCTGCTGGAATCGAACCGGCTACGATAAACCAGCCCAACCGCGACTCAGGCGTCGCTAACGGCCGTCGCTGCACCAACCCCTGCCAGACACCCTTGATAATCTGCCCCAAATCGCGCCGAAAATAAACCAGGACCGCCAGCAGCGTCCCCTGATGGACAATAGCCACCAACGGCAGACTTGCCGCCGGCCAATGAAAAATTGAAGGCACCAGCACCAGATGGCCGGAGCTGGAAATTGGCAAAAACTCAGTCGCACCCTGGACAATACCCAGAATGATCGCTTCCCAAATTGTCATGAAATATTCCTCGATCCAAAACCCAACCGGGTTATCAGTTTTGAAAGATTGGGAGCGCGGGCGGCCAGCCCGCTTTTCCCGTTCCAAAAGTTAGCGCTGGATGCTTACACAATCTCTTGCGATTCCGCAGCCGACGAATAATGACTCAGAAACTCCTCAGCAAACGGTTTAAACTCACCGGCGGCAATCACCTGTCGCATTTGCCGTACCAATTCCAGCAAAAAGTGAACGTTATGCGTCGTCAGCAAAATATGGCCCAAAATCTCGTTGGCCTGCACCAGATGACGTAAATAGGCACGGCTGAATCCGGTGCAGGTAGGACAGGTACAACTGGCATCCAGCGGCGCGGGATCCGTTTTGTACTGGGCATTGCGCAAATTGATACGTCCCCCTTTAACCAGTGCAGCCCCATTGCGGGCAATACGCGTCGGCAGTACACAGTCAAAAATATCGACACCGCGCAGGACGCCATTGACCACGTCTTCCGGCGCACCAACACCCATCAAATAGCGCGGTTTATCTTTAGGCAAGATGGGGTTCATCACATCTAGCGCTGCGTACATCTCGGCCTTCGATTCGCCAACAGCCATACCACCGATGGCATAACCAGGCAAATCCAGTTCCATCAAAAAACGGGCGCTTTCCTCGCGTAAATCGGGGAAAATGCCGCCCTGGACGATGCCAAACAGTGCCTGATCATCGCGGGTTTTGGCTTGCAGGCAGCGTTCGGCCCAGGGATGGGTACGCTTTAATGATTGTTTGACGTAATCGTAATCAGTGGGCGGCGGGCATTCATCGAAAGCCATGATGATATCGGCGCCCAGATTTTCCTGGATGGCGACGCTTTTTTCTGGCGTGAAGCGGTGGGAGGAGCCGTCGTGATGGGATTGGAAGGTGACGCCATCGTCGTCGATTTTGCGGGTGTCGCTGAGGCTGAACACCTGAAAGCCGCCGCTGTCGGTCAAGATGGGGCCGTCCCAACCCATAAATTGGTGCAGCCCGCCCAAATCGCGGATGAGCTCATCGCCAGGGCGCAGGTAGAGGTGGTAGGTGTTGCTTAATACCAGGCTCGCGCCCAACTCGCGCAAATCGGACGGCCGTAACGCTTTGACCGTTGCCTGGGTACCCACCGGAGCAAATACAGGAGTTTGCAGGATGCCGTGGGGGGTGTAGAAACGGCCGTTCCGGGCCCCCGTCTGCTCATCTACTGCTTCAATCTCAAATTCAAACATAGCCGCGAATTATACCAGCCCGGCAGGATGTGTCATTTCTTTACGCTTAATCCACATCTGCTTCATATCTTCTTCACACCCTAAGGCTAAGATGGAGACAGTTAACAAAAAATAGTCACCCGCCTGAAGTTTGGCGGGTTTTCAAAACAATATTTGGAGATTCAAGAATGAAACGGTATATGATAGTTGGCATCGCCGTGGTGGCGATTTTAGGTATTGCAATTACGATGGCTTTGGCCAGTAATCCGGCGGCTGCGGATAATTTATTTGACGGCACGGCTCAGGTCGGAACAGTGAGTGAAGATAGTGGGGATGCGGCAACGGCCGTTACCCAGGACCCCATCGCCAATCCCGCCGGTCAAAACTTTGTGGATGAAGACGGCGACGGCGTTTGCGACACTTGCGGCAATGTGCCCGGCACAGGAACCGGCAACCAAAACGGCAATGGCGCTGCCGGCGAAAACTTTGTCGACCTGGATGGCGACGGTATCTGCGATGATTGCGAACCTTTGGCTCCCGCTGATGGCACCGGCAATCAATACGGCCGTCAAGGCGGCCAGGGTGGCCAAGGCGCAGGCATCCACCAGAGTACAACGCAGCTTGATGGCACTGCCAGCACGACCAGCCAAAACGGCAACGGCGCAACCGGCGACAACTTCGTTGACCTGGATGGCGACGGCATCTGCGACGATTGCACGCCCTACGCCCCCGCTGATGGCACTGGCAACCAATACGGCCGTCAAGGTGGACAGGGCGGTCAGGGCCAACGTGGCGGCGGCCGCGGCAACGCCCAAAACTAATCGAAATCTATTCAACTTCACGAAATCCTTCTAAGCAAAGAGGAATGGTTGGAAACGGCCGTTCCTCTTTTGCTTTTGGGTCTTCAGGATTTCGTGAGGTGTAGGGGCGTACCCTTGTGGTCGCCCAGAGTAGTGCGGGCACAAGGCCCGCCCCTACATGACAAGACCCCGTGAATTCCCAAAGAGCCTTGCTTTTCTTGATGGGCAGTGCCAGGCACCGGGCGTAAGAATTGACTTGAGCCAGGCTATTCGCCCGGTAGCCTGGTACTAATCTGCGGTTGACAAGTGGCCGTTCATTTGTTACCATGCTCGCCAACAATTTCATATTTGCGATTGTGTTTTTTCACAATCGCCTACTTCTTATCCAGAGAGGCGGAGGGACCGGCCCGATGAAGCCTCAGCAACCAGGATGGTAGTCAAGTAGTCTGGTAGTCGTGTAGTCGAATAGTCCCGTAGTCAATAGCGGGCTGAGTGACTACAAGACTAAGCGGCTATAAGACTAAACGACTAACAACCCCGGTGCTAATTCCGGCAGAAGAAATCTTCTGGGAGATGAGTCGTGGTGATGCCAGTAACAGGTACGCCTCTTCTGAACTTCCGGGAGAGGCGTTTTTTATTGCATGATGGAGACTAGAGACTAAGGGACTGGAGATTGAAGCCATCTCAAGTCTCCAATCTCTAGTCTCCTCAAGGAAGACCATGGTTGAATCAAACTCTTCTAATTACAAACGGCCGTACCGCCCCGCCACCCTCGCTGTTCATGGTCAACCGGAGCAGCGCCGGGGGAATGAACACCGCGCCCTCATCACGCCGCTGGTGCAGACGGCAACCTACACCTACGACGACACGGCCGATTTGTGCGCTTTCCAGGAGGCGAAGTTGGCCGGGAATGTGGGGGAGAGGCTGCAATACGGCCGTTACGGCAACCCCACCGTGCGCGCTGTGGAAGAACGGATAGCGGCCCTAGAACACGGTGAGGCCGCGCTGCTGTTTCCTACGGGGATGACGGCCGTTACCAACGTTCTGCTCTCCATCCTCTCCACCGGCAGCCACCTCATCTATACCGACGATTGCTACAGCAAAACCCGCGACTTCATCAACAAATTTCTAAAACGGCTGGGGATTGAAAGCACGCAAGTGCCAATGGGCGATTATGAGGCGTTGGAAACGGCCGTTCAGCCCAACACCCGCGTCATCCTCAGCGAAAGCCCGACCAATCCCTACCTGCGTGTTGCCGATTTGGAGAAAATCGCCGCCATCGCCCAACAGCACCGCCTCCTCACCATCATCGACGCCACCTTCGCCACCCCGGTCAACCAGAATCCGCTCGATTTCGGCATTGACCTGGTCATCCACAGCGGCACCAAATATCTGAGCGGCCACAACGACATCATGGCCGGGGCCGCTGTGGGGGGAGCCGAACTGATCAGCGCACTGCGGCAGAGCCAGGGCATCTTGGGCAGCGTCCTCGATCCCCACGCCGCCTACCTGCTGGAGCGCGGCCTGAAAACGCTGCACCTGCGCGTCCAGCAGCAAAACCAATCAGCCCAGGCCGTGGCCGAGTTTTTGGAGAGCCAGCCGGGGATTGCCCGCGTCTGGTATCCTGGCTTGTCATCTCATCCTGATTACGAAATCGCCAAAGCGCAGATGCGTGGTTTTGGCGGGGTGGTCAGCTTTGAGGTGCAACCGACCGCTGGCGAAACACCGTTGGCTGCCGCCGCCCGCATTATCGACGCCGTGCGCCTGCCTTATCACGCGGCCACGCTGGGCGGGGTGGAAACGCTCATCATGCAGCCGGCCCTCATGTCCTACTACGATCTCTTGACTGAGGAAAGGTTGACAATCGGCATCAAGGATAATTTGGTTAGATTGGCCATTGGCATTGAAGATACGGCCGATATACTGGCGGATTTAAGTCAGGCATTGGCGTAAGTTTAGAGCGTAAACCGTGACCCGTAATCCGAAACGGTTTACGGAATACGGATTACGGATTACGAAAAAAACGGGAGAACATCATGACACTCGTAATGAAATTTGGCGGAACATCAGTTGGCAGCGCGCAGGCGATGCGGGAAACGGCCGTACTCATCCAACAGGCCCAGCAAGAATGGGGACAGGTGGTGGTCGTCGCTTCCGGCATGGGATCCAAGCCGGTCAAGGTGACGGATTTGCTGCTCAATGGGGCGCATACGGCCGTTGCTGGCGACGGCGACACTTTCAAAGGTTATGCCGAACAGATGCGCCAAATTCATCACGAAGCGATTGACGGCTTGCTGGAACCGGAAGGCGAACGGCAGGCGATCATGGCCGAAATCGACCAATTCGTCCGCCAGTACGAGCGCTTGTGCCAGGCGATTTGCGTGTTGGCTGAACTGACGCCGCGGGCGTTGGATGCTCTGGGCGGCATGGGCGAGCAGATGAGCGTGCGCATCCTGGCCGCCTACCTGCGCCAGATCGGTTTTCCGGCCGAAGCCGTCGACGCCACCGAACTGGTCGTCACCGACGACAATTTCCTCTCTGCCAACCCGTTTATGGATTTGACCGAAGCTAAAGTGACAGCCCGCTTGCAGCCGCTTTTGGATCAAGGCATCACCCCCATCGTCACCGGCTTTATCGGCGCAACGAAGGCGGGCACGACGACGACGCTGGGACGCGGCGGCTCCGATTTCAGCGCCGCCATTTTGGGGCAGGCGCTTAAAGCCAACGAAGTGTGGATTTGGACCGACG
The DNA here is from genome assembly GCA_020634245.1 of Ardenticatenaceae bacterium. Taxonomy (GTDB): domain Bacteria; phylum Chloroflexota; class Anaerolineae; order Promineifilales; family Promineifilaceae; genus JACKCC01. The sequence continues at coordinate 105,159 of JACKCC010000011.1, forward strand.
TGGACGGTGTGATGACCACCGACCCGCGCCTGGTGCCATCGGCCCGCAACATCCCCACGTTGACCTTCCGCGAAGTGTCGGAACTGGCTTTTTACGGGGCCAAAGTGCTGCATCCCAAGACGATACGGCCGTGTGTCGAAAACGGCATCCCGCTGCGCATCAAAAACACCTTCAACCCCACTCACGACGGCACAGTCATCGTGCCCGATAACGGTAACGGTAAGGGCGGCATCAAAGCGGTGACGGCGATCAAAAACCTGAGCTTGCTGACAGTCGAAGGCAAGGGAATGCTGGGTGTGCCCGGCATTGCCGCCCGCACATTTGGCGCAGTCGCCCGCAGCCAGGTCAGCGTCCTGCTCATCAGCCAGGCCTCGTCGGAGCAGTCCATCTGCTTTGCCACGCCGGAGGCGACGGCCGACACGGTAATTGCCGCGCTGGAAGCCGAGTTCGCCACCGAAATCGCCCGGCGCGACATCGACCGCATCTGGGCCGACCATGACGTGTCGATTGTCACCGTCGTTGGCGCGGGGATGCGAGGCACGCCGGGGATTGCCGGCCGCCTGTTCAGCGCGCTGGGGAACAATGGCGTCAATATCATCGCCATTGCCCAGGGGTCTTCGGAATGTAGTATTAGTTTGGTGGTTGATGGGGAGGAAACGGGAACGGCCGTGGCCCACATCCACGAATTAATTTAGCAATATATGAATAAAACGAGCCGGTTTCAGAAAGGAATTTCATCCTCCGACACATCAACTGGCATCCAAGGATAAATGTTTGTTGAAGTAATATAATCTTCGCTTGAGTAGCTGAGTTCTCCCCAATATTCAGGTGGATCGCTTTCCGTAGTTCTGCATCTGAGATTGTTATAACTAAAATGCCAATATTTATGGCCTTCGCCATAGTCTTTTAAATCAGCACCAGTATCAACCGCTTGTATTATTTCTCCTCTTGCTAAATTATCGTCTTGTATCAAACCTGTTTCTTCAGCAATCAGTAACAACAGATTTTCCAGTTGTACTTTCAAGTTTTTGTATTCTGTTGTCAAAATCGCACGACTAAAAACCATTTCCGCTGATTTTTTAAATTTCGGTGAGTCATCAATCATTTCTGGAAACTCAACCTGTTCATACATAAAAATCAGTAGAGAGTTAAGCTCTGAAAAACTATGCAGGATAGCTGGTGTATTTATGTTCAAAACCCGATACCTTCGATACCCCCTCCCAGTCTTGGTATGAAGAATGGGGCAACTATACTCAAAAGAAATCCGAATCCACACTTCATCATCACTTTGATGGAACGAAAACAAGCAATGATCAGATCCCAGAGTTTTAAGTTCTCTATACCAAGCGTCCTTCGTGTTTGTTGGAACAATATTCGCACATCCCATGATATCGATCAGACGAGTCTCAATTTTTGACATTACATGTTTTGCGTTTTGTTTAACTAAATCAAGATCGTCACTTTTGATGGGTCGAAAATGAGCAAGAGCATTCCGAACAGAACTTATCTCATCGAGCTTGTTATTTATTATCTCTTTACTTCCAGGAAAGTAAGCATTGAAGTACTTCCAATAGGAATCGGATGTTATCAAACGTATTAGTTCACCACCAGTTAAATACATTAATGGACAGGGAACTAAATATCCAAGATAGCCGAAACGCTTGGTTTGATTCATTCTTTGTTTAGCGATTTTGCCAATGGTGGTTTCAGCAGCATCATCACTCATTATGTTGATACCGAGCCACTTGTCTTTAAACGCATTTTTTAAGACGATGTAAACAAAAACCCTGAGAGCGTTTTCGATCCTAAAAAGGGCATTTAGTGCTTCATAGTAATGAGGGTACAACCAATTAGAGGGTATTTTTATTCCCCCCTCCTCTTTTTTCTCTATCAGTTGCCATTTCATATTGGAACTCCTCTTGATTAAGAATTATCCTTTTTAGGAAATATCATCGAATTGTTTGCGTAAATCTCATTAGATGTGGATTGACCCTAATGATGAAAGGTCTCAATCGTGAATAACTTTAGTGTTTCAGGAATTGCAATTCTTGAAACATGCCGCCCTAAACAAAAGTAAAAACGAATAACCCTTTAAGCATAGTGTAATTTTCTATGACAATTAGGACAAACTGCCATTGCATTTTCCACAATGTCTTCACCTCCATATGAAAGCGGAATCTTATGATGTACTTCTAAATATGGAGTATTATCAGATGACCTAATGAAAGGGGCCGGTTTTCCACACTCTTCGCAAATCCCATTTGCTCTTTCCAATACGTGAGCAACAACATCTGGATTCCTTTTGTAAACTCGCTGAATAATTAACGTCACTTCAGGTATTTTAGGCGCTAATTTCAGCCTCATTTGCCTTTCTTCCCGATTCAATTTTCTTGATGCAGCAACATCTTTGTCCAGTTTGGAATAATATTGAACTGCTTCTTCTTCCCATGGAATGAATCCAAATATTGTTTTTATTTCTTCACCAATGTCTTGAGGGAGATTTCTTGCATCATTTATCCAATGATTAATTTGCCCATGCAAACCTTTGGGATTGCTCCTTAAATTAGGATTGTTTTTCAATATTTCATCTACCAGACTTTGTCTTGTAGAAAATCCGTTTTGGTGTAGAAAATTATCGATATATTTTGCTTTATCCATTTTTTTGTTCTGAAAGTCTATTCCTTACTACGGCCGTTCCTCCCCACCATCCCGCTCCTGTACAAGCAAAAGACAGATGTACCCGGCAAAGAAAACGGCCGCTGCCAGGCCAATGATGATCAGCAGCCCCCAGGTCAGCCAATAAAGTCGTTTCCGCCAGGTCGTCGAGAGGTTCATAGTCGCCTTCGGACTTTATTGTAGCAAGAAAACGAACCAGCGACAGAAATTTCAAAAACAAGTCGAAATTTATTGACGATCTGCGCCTTTGTAGCCCAGCCAACCCCGCGTAGCCACAATCAAAACCAAGGCAATCACCACGTAAATGCCCGTCTTAATCGCCACAAAATTGTCGGCCAGCGACCCGGCAAAGACCTCCTCCCCTTCGTACATGTCAGTGTAAAGGTTGGTGGCCGCGTGCAGCAGGATCGCCGGAACCACACTGCCGTTGGCCCGCCGGGTTAACCAGTACATCAGCGGCGCTAAACTCAACGTGATGCCATACAGCAGCCAGATAGCCTGGTGATTCCCACTCCAATCTTCGGAAAGATACAGCGGCAAGTGCCACGTCCCCCACAGGACGCCATGCAGCAAATTAGCCAGCAGTGGATGCATTTGTGCCGTCAATCGGGGCAAAGCAAATCCCTGCCAGCCAAATTCTTCGACGGCGCTGCCAAACCAGGCCAGCACCAAGATGTTGATCGGCACGACAGACACCGCCCAATACCAGGGCGGGTCGGTCGAGAGGGTAAACGTACCCACGAATACCCGATACAAAACGAGATGTACCAGCGCAATCAACAGCGGCAGCAGCAGTCCGCCCAATAATATCCAGCGCCAAACCGGCCGCCAGCGAAAAACAGCGCGGAACCATTGCCGCGCGGCACCCTTTCCCCCCGCAGCTCTGGTTAAGATCAGCGCTGCCATAAACGGGCCATATGCGCCAATCATAATCAGCAGCGGGGCAAAATCGACGATCTGCGGGATGAAGATGAATGTGCCCCAAATGGACCAACTTAACAGATAGGCCAATAGATAAAAGATGACAGCACCTCGTATCCCGTTCAGGGTTTGGGGTTTCTCCAGTTCCACTTGCACTGCCTCATCTCCTTTAGCTGCGGCCGTTGTCCTGACCGGGCTACAGGCATAGATTGTAAAAAGGTTGAAGATGGGAGAACGGCCGTTTCCCCTCCCAATATCATCATTACCATCAAATTGTATCATAAATACAAACCAAATTGACCCGTATTTCATTTCGGGAAAGTTTTGCGCAGCCCTACACAGAGATAATAATCCGATGATACACGCGGGCATTTTGCCGCCAAATGTTATAAAATGACCCTGCTGTTTTCTTAAAACAATGATTGTCTAAGGTTGGAGTGACGATGACTCAAACAACATTCCCGTATGAAATCGAAATCGAAGTCGCTTTCCGCGATATTGATGCCATGGGACACGTCAATAACGCGGTTTTCTTCTCCTATTTTGAAACGGCACGGGTAAAATACATCATGAAGGTGTTTGAACCCGGCGATCTGACCGGTTTTGATTTACTGGATTTGCCGCTTATCCTGGTCGAAGCGGCCTGTTCTTACAAATCGCCGGCCTTGTTGGGCGAAAAATTGAAGGTCGGCATTGGCCTTTCCCGGTTTGGCACAAAGAGTTTTGATTTGTTGTACCGGATTTTGGGGCAGGACGGCCGTTTAGTAGCCGCCGGCAAAACCATCCAGGTAATGTACGATTACGGTACACGCAGCGCCTACCCCATTCCCGACCATATCAAAGAGCAAGTCCAGGCATTCCAGGCCCGCTGGCAGCCATCCGAACCCGTTTAGTTGGCAAGATTGGTTCAATCTTTAGAGATTGAACCAATCTATAACCCGCTGACTTGTCTGTAGACATTCTACTTAATCCAACAAACAAGAATCTATCATGCCTTTAATCCTTGGCCTGCTGGCCGCGCTGGGAATCATTCTCCTGGCCAATTATCTCGTTCTCATCGACATTGACCGATACAAGCGGCTGTTTGACGGGCTGCTGCTGGTCCTCAACATACCGGTTCTGCTGTTTGGCGGCTTTCTTGTGCTGGCTCCGCCGCAAACATTGGCCGACTTACAGCCGGACATGGCACTGGCGTTCCCCAATCAGGCGGCCTATGGGGCGATGCTGGCGGCGATTGCTTTGTGGGACATGCTGGTCTGTTTACGGCCGTTACGCCAAATCATGGCCCGCTGGCTGCCGCTTGATTCCACTTCACCGGTGCACACACTGGCGCTGATGTTAAGCGGTATCCTGGCCGGAACGACCCTGCTCACGCTCACACAGGGCGGATTGGAAGGGGTAGCGGAAACGGCCGTGTCCACCCCACTTATTGATTTCGTCTTTCAACAGGCTCTATTCATTTTGTTGGCCTTATTGGGAGTTGGGCTGCTGGTGCGCCGCCGCCTGCCGGAATTAGCCAAACGATTGGGATTGGAACGGCCGTCCTGGTCCCAGATTCGCTTTGGGCTGCGCTGGATCGCCATCCTCGTTTTCATCCAGTGGGCCGCCGGCATAATTTGGGCACTGGCCAGCCCTGACCAATCGCAGTTGGTGGAAGGCATCAATAACGTCCTTCTGGGCAACTTCGACACCGTTGGCGAATGGTTCATCGTCGCCCTGGGCGCTGGTCTGGGCGAAGAAATCTTGTTCCGGGGAGCTATGCAGCCTATTTTCGGCCTCTGGTTCACCTCCATTATTTTCGCCATCGCCCACATCCAGTACGGATTCACGCTGGTCACCATTCTCATCTTCGTCATCAGCGCCGTCCTGGGCTACATCCGCCGCCGTACCAATACCACCGTCGCTATCTTCGTCCACGCCGGTTATGATTTTGTTCTGGGCATGTTTTTCCTGCTGGCGACACTGCTGGAAAAATTCATTAGTTAACAAATTTTGCTCATCACCAGCAATTTGTTATAATTCCTTTCGCTCGGGGCATGGCGCAGTTTGGCTAGCGCGCTTCAATGGGGTTGAAGAGGTCGTGGGTTCAAATCCCGCTGCCCCGACTGAAAATTACAGAAACGCCGCGTAATATTGCGCGGCGTTTTGTGTTTGTGGGAAGATAACTATTAAGCCCCAGTTGGCGAAGTCTGGAGACCAGCCACAGCCTTAAGAGTTACGTGGGAAGTGGAAAATGAGTAAAGAACAAACCGCACGCATTCGCAATATTACGCTTTCGATTCTCTTCGCTTTAGGCATTATTCTTTGTGCCATCTCCCTGGGGGCTGAATTAATTGGCATTGATTTGACGCCCGGATTCGGCATGGTGCAGATGTTTCAACTGCTGTTGGGGATTACTTTTTTGACAATCGCCGTCTTTGTTTACCTCAAACAACATCGCCCTAACGGCACGCCCCGTTCGTTACAAGCCGATATTGCCGTTCGACTGGCGGCAACGGGCCTGGTTTTTGCCTATGTCACCGGGTTGTCAGACTTGATTGGGATTGGGACGCATGTGCAGCCATCGTTTGAACGGCCGTTTGTCGGCCCGCTTCAGTTGGGTGGATTGGCACTGGGCGTGCTTTCCATCATTGTTGGACTGCTGCTGTATTACACCAGCCGCGGCGCTCGTAACAGTTCTTCGATGGAGTTTTTGGTCAACAATGGGAATGGAAAGAAGGAAGGGTGATAGGTGTCATGTTTCACGTATCATGTGTCATTTAAGTGATTTAGCGCAGGTTGGTTAGCTGGAAGGGTTGGTTGAGGACGGTGAAAACGGCCGTATCCACACCCATCGGCCTCTGGAAAGTCAACACAAACGGCGTAGACTGCCCCGGCCCTACCGTCCAGGGAAAGGCGGGATTGGTCGAGAGCAGCAAGTAAACGGAGCCATCATCTGTCCGCAGGGAAACGGCCGTTTCCGCCACCGACAACGGCTGCGATCCTAAATTCGTCACCTGCCCCGTCAATACCAAATTGGTCAAATCATTGGAAACCGACACTTGCGATAGTGTGACCTGGGCATTGCCGGCCGCCTGCGCGCCGCCGCTGAAGGGAATCGTCACTTGAAGCTGTGCCCCGGTATTCAAATTCGTGGCCAGCCAATGGACATTACTGCTGTTCAATCCCAACGGAATTTGATAACCGGCCGTCGCCAAAACCGTCTGGCTGGCATTGAGAAAGCCGCCCAACGCCGGATGGTTGCCCAACTGTGCCGCCACCGGATTCACGGCATACTGATTGCCTAATTCATCCAACAAACTAAATTGCAGCCGGGAAGTGTCCAGCGCCGTCAGGCTAATATTTTGAATCTGGTAATCAATGAGATAAAAAGCGAATCCGGGCTGCGCTTCCGGGCGATCCAAAACGTAAGCAGCGCTGTTTACGACAATTTGAACGTCGTCCAACTGCGCCGTTTCACCCAGTTCAACGGCACTTCCCCCTGCGGATCCACTGCTGCCAGCCTCATCGACCAGGTAACGGCCGTTCACCACCAACCGCTCCTCGCCGCCCGTCCCCACCAAAATCAAGGTCAATCCCGGCGCATGCTGGGCATACACATCAGGATTGCCCACTAATATTTGTTCCCGGCTGCTAAATGTAAACGTATGCACAATGCCGCTTTTGGTCGTTAGCTGCATCAAATCGCCGGGAGCCAACTGTTCCAACGCAGCCCGGTTGCTGTCCGATTCCGGTACACCAATGACGTAGTTGATGATCGTGCCGTAGACCCATACGGCCGTTTCCGTATTCTCAAATGTAGGCGACCAGATGCGATCATCCGCCACCGTTTGTGACTGCACTAAAAATGTGTTTCCCTTTACACCCAGACTCACCGGCACATCCAGCGTCACCGAAATCCGATCCGTGTCGCTGACCCCCACCACCAACGGTTCATCGACAGCAGCGGATTCGGCAGAATCGGCAAACGGCGTCGGCGTCACATCGGCCGTACCACTGTCACGCAGCAGCAAAACCAAAACCATCACAAACATAGCCACAAAGCCAACCACCAGCAACCCAACAACGATGGCCAGTCCGCGATTATTAACAAAAATATCTTTCAGAGAATTATTTGACTGCTCTGGCTGCTCCGATGACATAAAAGACCTTTAATTGGAATAGTTTATTGTACCTTAAGGGATGCCAACCGGCAGTGGCTGCGGGGCAATCCGCACCAAAATATTGGCGCTATCTCCGGTAACAATTTGGGTGTAATTGAGGAAGGGCACAACCACACGCACCGCCCCAACAACAGAAATCGAATCAAAGCGAATCATCCCCGCTTCATTGGTATATCCAAAAGCCACCAATTCACCAGAGCTGTTTGCGTAAAGGGAAACGGCCGTGTCCATAATCCCTTCCGTCAGTTCCGGCATAAAATTCTCATTCTGATCGTAATAAATCGTCACGTTGATCGTCGATGTCCGTGCGCCACCACTGAGTGGCGTCGAAGTCGGCAGCGGCTGGAACTGTACCAGTGGCGGCGTTGGCGGCAGCGGCGTATTAAAACTACTCAAATCAATTGGTGTTGGCGTAGGTGGGAATGTTGGGAAAACAATAGGCGTCGCCGTTGGCACAGAGGGCACACCACCACCACCCACAAACGCCGAAGTCGGAACGGCCGTTGGCGTTGCCGTAGCTGTGGTAGCTGTACATATAAGCTGATAAGTATACTGATCCGCCTCTTCAAACGGTGGAACATTTACCGGCCCAAGCTCCACATGCAGCCAGCCAGTATAGTTTGATAGATAAGACAACTTACTCCCTAAATCACCCAGCGCCTTATCATCATTTCCCAAATTGGGCTGAAAATCATTCCCATTTTGATCCAGAAAGATCATATTCGTATCAGCCAAAGAACCTTCTGGAATCGTCGTCTCGCACGTATATTCAATCCCCGGCTTCATCCAGATGCGGAAAATATCTGTATCCTGAAGGCTGCCAAACACCGGAACAAAGTTGAAATTATATGTCCTGTCCAAACCAATCGTACAGGCATATTGAATAGTACTATTGAATTCACAAAGAGCATCATCACTTCCCAATGGTGGCGGTGTATGACTGGGCGTCGGCGTTGGCGGCGCAATTTCCCGAACTTCAAAACAATACGTCTTGTCAGCCGGGTCAGACGGGTCTCTATTTTCAATCCGGGCATAATAATACCCATCCGAATTAGCCGTAATCGTCACCTGAGACCGGCGGCTTCCCACTTCATAATCATCATTACTGGCAATCTGCGTCCCTTGCGGATTATAAACCCGCAGCGCCGTATCAATACCCGGCTCCAAATCCGTCGTAGATATAATGTAATAAGAGCCTGCCTTACCTACAAAGCGGAAATAATCCAAATCCCCTGTTGGCCACAACGTAATACTACACAACTTCGTACCAGAAGATGTCGTGTAAGCCTCCTGCAAAGTATTATTTGGCTCATAAGCATCCACGTAAATAGGCGGAGCCCCTGACGTAGCCGTTGGCGTATTCGTTGGAGCAGCATCATCATTCAAAATAGTAAAAGTAGCCTCATTAATCCCCCCTAAAACCGCATTGACCGGATTACGCAAGACCAGTGTAAAAAACTCATCCGGTTCGTAAACAGTATCCTGGACAATCGTAACCGTAAATGTCTGGGTGCTTGGGGAAGTTGTAAACGTCAAAACGCCTGTCCCACCAATCGTATAATCGTTTGTTGCCCCGGCCGTAGCCGTACCAGCTACACCAATATATTCAACAGTAGCTGGTGAAGCTGCCATCGTTCCAGCAAGTTGAACTGTAATAGTCGCCGTATTCGGATTGGTTCCCTCGTTGCGGCTGTAAGAAGCGCTCGTAAATTGAACTTCCGGCGGTGTCTGCATCAAAGGGGCCGCTGCCGCAGAATCAAACAATGGCAAAATATTCCCGTCATGAGCACTAAAAATCATTACGAGAACAAAAAACAAAGCAATACCAATACTAATTCTAATAAGACGGTTTGCGGTTGATTGCATAGCAAAAACCCTAACTTTACTCATCCCTGTAAATCAAGCAGGGCAAAAAATCCCGATATTCAACGGTAATGAGATTATAAGCGTAGGAATAAGCAATAGCAAGTTAAGCAAATGATGGAAGGCTCCCAAAAATAAAAAAGCGCGATTTGTCGTGATTGGCTTTAGTAAAAGCGAAAGCAGCACGGTATCTCACTCAAAAACTTGAATGCTTTTTTACAACAAAAAGGCGCTTCAAAATAGAAGCGCCTTTCCTATCAAATCATCTTCCCAAAAGGGGAATAGCTGTTATTTTTCCAAATTGATCAACACTTCGTCGACCAATCCATAGGCAGCTGCCTCTTGGGGAGTCATGTAAAGATCACGGTCGGTATCTTTTTGAATGCGTTCAATCGTCTGTCCGGTGTGATAGCTTAATATCTGGTTTAACGTGGTACGCAAACGCAAAATCTCTTGAGCCTGGATGGCAATATCTGATGCCTGCCCCTGTGCGCCACCTAAAGGTTGATGCATGTGAATGGTTGCATTAGGCAATGCATAGCGCATTCCTTTTGTTCCTGCCGTCAACAAAACCGTTCCAAAACTGGCGGTAAAGCCAACAGCTACTGTAGAAACCGGACATTCCACCTGCTGCATCGTATCGTAAATAGCCATCCCGGCATAAACTTGCCCACCAGGAGAGCTGATGTACATACGAATCGGTTTACTGGAATCCTCTTGAGCCAAATATAATAGTTGAGCAACAATATAGTTAGCAACGACACTATCAATTGGCACACCTAAAATAATAATTCGCTCTTTAAATAGCCGCGAAAAAACATCGGTTGCATATTCCCGGCGACCATCTGTTTCGATGATCGTAGGATTTGCCAATGCGGTAGGAATAATCATTTTTGTTCTCCCGTAAAGGTGTAAGGCAGCAGATTACTGCCAGCGGTTTCCATTTAGTGAATTTTACGAACTATACATTGCCCTTGTTAGATTTACATTATTCCTAAATCTAACTCATGGTAAGCTCATTCTTCTTCGTCAGCCGCTTCTTCCGCTTCGGCGATGGCGTCCAAATCAGGTGCTTCGCCGCTTAAAATAGCTACCATGCGATCGTGTACTTTGTCCATAATAACTTCGCTGCTGATCATGTCAAAGCCATAACCGCTGTTGAAATAGCTGCGCATGCTTTCCTTGAATTCGTCATTTCCGCCAAAAGATTCCAAACGATTTTCGATGGCGATATCAACATCTTCAGCGCTTACGGTCAACTTTTCATTGAGAACGAACTGGCGCAAAATCTGCTGCCGTTCCAAGCGCTCAACGGCACCTTTGCGGAAGTTGTTACGGATTTCGTCTTCAGAATTGTTTTGCAGCCGAATGAAATCTTCCCACTGCCAGCCAGAACGGGTAACTTGCTCTTTAAAAGAGGCCACCATGTCATCGATTTCCATTTCTACGGCCGCTGGCGGATAAACCATGTGCGCATCGGTCAGCATGTCGGTGATCGTGTCTTCTATTAGTTCATTTTTGGCATCAGATACAGCTTGTCTTTCCAGGCTCTTGCGAAGGGATGCCTTCAACTCGTCTAAAGTCTCGAAATCGCCTTCGAGTTTAGCCAATTCATCATCCAGTGGTGGCAGTTCACGTTCTTTGACGTTCAACAATGTGATCTCAAAATCAGCTTCTTTGCCAGCCAGTTCTTCTTCTTTGTAGTATTCTGGGAAGGTAACAATGAATGATTTTTCGTCACCAGCAGACATGCCTACGATATTTTCAATGAAGGCCTCGCCCAAATACAGTTTTTGAGCATCCAGCAGGAAGTCAACGCTTTCTTCGTTAAAGATGATGTCTTTGTAATCATCTTCTTCGGCACCGTCTTCCGCTTCTTCACTATCTGCGGCCACATCGTCTACAACCTGAACCAGTTCACCTTTACCACTGATCGTAACCAGATCACCTACGGCAGCCGGCCGATCCACGGGTTCCACTTTTTGATGGCGGGTCTGGACTTGTTCCAGCGCTTCTTCGACAGCTTCATCGGTGATGTTTACCGGCTCAATTTCTTTACGCAGTTCGCGGTACCCGGCTAAATCGATCTGGGGCGACAAGGGAACGGTGAATTTGAAAACGAGGGGTTCAGTTTCCATGTCATCGAAGGTAGGACGGCCGTACATCTCCGGGTCCACTTCTTCCATAGCTTCTTCAAACACGCCTTGCACCATGTCATCAATAGCCTCTGCCCGCAGCGCATCCCGGCCCACCCGGCGCAAAATCACATTGTAAGGGACTTTACCACGGCGGAATCCAGGGATATTGATTTCTTTGCTCAATTTACGTGCGGCCTGCCGCATTTCTTGTTCAACGCGTTCTTCAGGAACTTCGATGGTTACTTTCAGTTCTCGTTGTTCATTTTCTTCGGTATGGATAGTTAATGTCACAGGGGTACCTCTTTCAAAATAATTATGAATGGTCAATTATCAATTATCAACGAACATGCATTAACAATTGGCAATTGACCATTTCTTTCCAAAAAAAAGCGTTGCCGGGGCAACGCTTCCAATTTTCAAAGTGGGGATGGAGGGACTCGAACCCACACGCCTTGCGGCACATGATTCTAAGTCATGCGCGTCTGCCAGTTCCGCCACATCCCCGGCAAGAGAACAATTATACCATCCCACCTGACATTGCCAAGCGGATGCCGCCAGATACTAATGGGTGTAAAATGGTTATATCGCAAGGTAAATCTTGTTGTTTATAGCCAAATAAAGGAGCTAAGATGGGTACATTACTTGTGAAGAATACGGCCGTTCTTGTCACCATGGACGATCAGCGGCGCGAAATCAAAAACGGGGGCCTGTTTGTACGCGACAACGTCATCGAACAGGTGGGGCCAACCAATGAACTACCGGAAACGGCCGATACCATCCTCGACCTCAAAGACCACGTTGTTTTGCCCGGCCTGATCAACACCCACCATCATCTGTATCAATCCTTGACCCGCGTCCTGGCCCAGGACAACGACCTCTTCGTCTGGCTCAAAACCCTCTACCCCATCTGGGCCAACCTGACCGACGAAGCCATCTACGTCAGCACCATTACCGGGTTGGCCGAACTGGCCCTGGCCGGATGCACCACCAGCAGCGACCACCTCTACATCTTCCCCAACGACTGCACCCTGGACAGCCAGATTCGGGCCGCCGGCGAAATTGGCGTCCGCTTCCACGCCGCCCGCGGCTCCATGTCTTTAGGTGAAAGTAAAGGCGGCCTGCCCCCCGACCGTGTCACCGAGGACGAAAAATTCATCCTCAAAGACAGCCAGCGCCTCATCGAGCAGTACAACGACCAGTCACGCCATGCCATGATGCGCGTCGTCCTGGCCCCCTGCTCCCCCTTCTCCGTCACGCCCGATTTGATGCGCGAATCGGCGGAAATGGCCCGGCAGTACGGCGTCCGCCTGCACACCCATCTGGCCGAGACGCTGGAAGAAGAAGAGTTCTGCCTGGAAACCTTCGGCGCGCGACCGGTAGAGTATGTGCAGTCGTTGGGCTGGACCGGCGACGACGTCTGGCACGCCCACTGCGTCCACATGAGCGATGGCGAGATCGATTTGTTCAGCCAAACCGGCACCGGCGTCGCCCACTGCCCGGCCAGCAACATGCGCCTGGCCAGCGGCATCGCCCGCATCCCGGAGATGATCCAGGCCGGCGTCCCTGTCGGATTAGGCGTCGATGGCTCGGCTTCCAATGACGGCGGCCACTTACTGACCGAGGCGCGGCTGGCGCTACTGCTCCAGCGCGTCGCCCCTCACCGCTACCTGAGCGAAAAACCGGGCGGGCGCGGCGGCTTTGGCGGCAAACCGGATGCGATGACGGCACGGCAGGCGCTGGAACTGGCTACACGGGGCAGCGCTTCGGTGTTGGGCCGGGATGACATCGGCCACTTAGCACCGGGGATGAGCGCTGACTTTATCGCTCTCAATTTGAACCAGGTGTCTTTTGCCGGGGCCAATCATGATCCGGTAGCGGCCGTTATCCTCTGCCAGCCACCCAATGTGGATTATTCGGTGATTAACGGCCGTATCATCGTCGAAAATGGAAACCTGACAACAGTAGACCTGGGGCCGCATCTGGAACGGCACAATAAAATCGCCATCAACATGGTTAACAACGAAGCTTAAATGCCAATTTTCCCGGAAACTGCGGAGTTTCCGGGAAAATCAAGTTTGCTCAAGCACCCGGACAACCGAGAGAACGGCCGGTCCAAGAAAAATGAGAAAATGTGCCAGAATAATGAGCAGTAAAGATACGATTCTGGCAAAGCTGTTTCTAATTGGCAGGGTCGTGCCATGGGCTGCTCCCAAAAGAAAACGGGCCATGAGCGTTAAACCAATAGCCGCCAACACGACCACCCATCCCCAGGGGATGATAGGCGCAATGAGGAAAGGCGTTCGCAAAACAAACAGCTCTTTCATGAAAAATGGGTTCAGCATGAACAGAATCGCAAAAAAGAGCACAGGTGAACCCACATAAATTGTTTCACGGACTGTGATTCTCTTAAACATTTGGAGCACCTCCCAAATATGTTCGGCCAGAGCCGATTTTGCCAAATCGGGGAAAACCCCAATCCACAATCTGATGAGCTTCGTTAACCGGCCTTGTTCATAGGCAGCACGGCATTGATCGCGAAACAGTTGGGCCATGTGCGGCCCATATTCGCGCCGGAACGCTGTCGGATAGACAAACAGCAGCCAGCGATAAAGACGATCTGAAACAGTAAGGGCTTTGGGGTTATCCATTTTTAATCGATTCCGCCGGAGAGTGGCTTGATATCTGACAAAAGCTGTTTGGCCCGTGCCTGCTCGACCAGATGGGCCAGTCGTTCGGCTTCTGCGCTGACGACCCGCTGGCCAAAATCGGTCAGTCGATAATAGCGGCGGCGTTCATCATTCAGGTTGGGATCGACCCGCTCATCTATTTCTTCGATGACTTTTGCATTGCGCAGCCGTTTGATCGCGCCGTACAGGGTTCCTGGCCCCAGGTTTACCTGCCCATTTGTCCGGTAGAGGATTTCTTGCATGATATCGTAACCATGCCGCTCCCGGTCGGTTAATGACAATAGGATGTGAAATACGGCCGTTGACAATGGCAGTAATGATTGCGGGTCTTGTTCCGAAGCAGTCATAAAATTCCCTTTAGATTTTGTATCGCAAAACGATATATCGCATGGCGATATATTAAACGAAACCAGAGCCTCTTGTCAAGAGTATGAATACGATCAAAATTTTGCCAATTTCTGTTGTCCTACTGGCCGGGTTGAAGTATAGTGCTCGTCCAACCAAGTCGGTTTTGAATGGAGAATGAATCAGTGAAGATTGGAACCAACGGCATTGTCACCAACGAATCAGGGCAGGTTTTGCTTATCCAGCGGGATGACTCGCGCACGTTTGCGCCGCCGGGCGGCAGCGTAGAGACAGGCGAATTACCCACGGATAACATTGCCCGCGAAGTGCGCGAAGAGACGGGGTTGATTGTGCTGCCGGTACGATTGGTCGGTGTCTACTTTTGGCCGATGAAACCGGAGGGACTGCTGAGTTTTGTCTTTCGCTGCATTCAGCGCGGCGGTGAAATTGCCACGTCGGATGAATCGCTGCAAGTGGATTATTTTTGGCCCCGCGCTTTGCCCAAACCGATGATCAATTTGCATCGGGAGCGTCTGGAGCATGGGCTAAATCATCAAGGCGGCCCGGTTCATTGGGCGACGCATCGCATCCCGTTAAAGCTGCGACTGATGAGTTTATGGCTGGGTTTGGTGGTGTATCCACGCATGAACCGGCAGCGGAAGCGGGATGGTAAGCCGGATTATGTTCCCGCGCCGCAGTGGCAGATCACGGCCGTTACCATCATCCGCAATCAAGATAACCACATCCTCTGGCTGAAAGATGGTGACCATTATCATCTGCCGGGCGGCGGCAGCACGCCAATGGAAGCGCCCTGGGAAACGGCCGTTCGCCATGCCCGCCAACAAACCCAACAAACCATCCAGCTAACGAATCTGACCACCATCACAGTCCATCCACAAAAACCGATTATAACGATGGCATTTACGGCAAAAATGAGCGGAACGGCCGTTTCCAATGCCAATTGGTTTGCGCCGGGCAGCGAACCAGAAAACAGTCTGCCTGAACACAGGCAGTTAGTGGCTGAGGCGAATGGTGGTGGGGAAACGGCCGTGTTCCGCCACCAAACCATGTGATACTTCACTCACCTGATAAACATCACGCATCTAAAGTGATAAACGCAACTTCCATTCCCCGATCATAGTTTGTTATACTGCCTGGAGATGGATGGGTTACCCATTCTTCACCGGGCCATCGTCCCCAACATCGCCCCATTTAGTTTTCCCCGGAGGAGACGACATGACGTCTGAAAAATCTTATTCTCAAGAAGAACGACTGTTAGCAGCCCTGGCCCACGCGGCCATCATAACCGGCATGATTGCGCCGGTCGCTGGCCTGCTCATCTACATCACGCAAAAGGAAAAATCATCCTACGCCGCCGGACAGGGGATGCAGGCCGCCATTTACCAACTGCTGGGCCTGCTGGTGATGATTCTGGCCTGGTCTTGCTGGGGCGTTTTTTACACGATTTCCCTGATCCCGCTCATAGCCAACGCCGACCAATACAATGACGCCCCGCCAGCCATCTTTTGGGTGGGGCTGGGATCGATGGTTTGCCCGTTTATCGTGATGGCGCTTTGGGGCTTGTACGGCTTGTGGGGCGCAGTCCGAGCCTGGACAGGGGCCGATTTCCGTTATCTGGTTATCGGTCAGGTGGTAGAAAAACGATTAATGAAAAGCGAGCGCCAGAGCTAGAGGAAGAACAATATTCTATCTCTCGCTCTGGCTGTTTTCGAGGGAACGATTATGAACATACGGCCGTCACCCATCGCAGGCACCTGGTATCCGGGCAATCCAGCCCGGTTGACGCGGGCAATTGATGATTTTCTGGAACACGTGGATACGGTCGTGCCCTCCGGCAAAATCTGGGGACTGGTTGTGCCGCACGCTGGTTACCGTTATTCCGGCCAGGTAGCCGCCCACGCCTTCAGTTGTCTCAAAGGCTTGCAGCCAGACCTGGTGGTCGTTATTTCGCCGCTGCACCAGATGTACCACGCCTCACTCCTGACGACGGCTCACGATGCGTATGAAACGCCGCTGGGCGTAGTGGAAGTTGACCGGGCAGCGGTAGCGACAGTAAATCAGGCGCTGCAAAAATCGGGAATGGGGTTAACGGCCGTTGCCCACGACCATGAGCACGCCCTGGAAATCGAACTCCCTTTCTTGCAGCAAGTGCTGGGCCGCTTCAAGCTGCTGCCCATCATGATCCGCAACCAAAATCCGCTCATCGTCCAGATGTTGGCCCAGGCGGTGGCGGAAACGATAAACGGCCGTAACGCCATATTGATTGCCAGTTCCGATCTCTCCCACTTTTACCCGCAAGCGCTGGCTAACGATTATGACAGCGAAATTCTGCGCCGTGTGGAAGCCTTTGATCCTCAGGGCGTCCTTACGGCCGAAGAGGAACACGTTGGCTTTGCCTGCGGCCGGGGCGCAATTGCCACCGTCCTATGGGCAGCTCAGGCGCTGGGCGCGAATCTGGTAGACATCCTCAACTACGCCACCTCTGGCGACGTGACCGGTAAATATGATTCCGTCGTTGGCTATGGCGCGGCCGTTATCTGGCAAAACCTGGAATAACTCACCCTTTGGAGGCAAAAATGAGCGGCATTGTTTGTGCAATTCGCGGCGGGGCATCCAGCCAACCGACCATTAACCAGGCCATTCGGACGGCACAAGAAGCAAATCTACCCATTTATTTTTTATACGTCCTCAATCTCGATTTTTTGAATAAAGGCAGCCAATCCCGCACCCATACCATCTCCGAAGAAATGCAGGAATTAGGTGAGTTTATTTTGCTGGCCGCCCAATCACAGGCGGAACGGCAAGGAGTGAGTGCTCAGGGCATCATTCGGGAGGGCGATGTGGTTGCGGATGAAATCATCGCCTTGTGCCGCGAAGTTACGGCCAATTATGTTATTTTGGGTCGTCCCAAAGGGGCGAAAGAGCAAAATGTCTTTACCCATGAACAGCTAGATCGGTTTGGCCTGCATATCGAACAGGAAACCGGGGCTACAGTGGTTTATCCTGAAGGGAACAGTGCATGAGCGGTCATTCCAGTCATTCGTCATTCGTCATTCGTCACCCAATTAAGGTGCGCCGACTGCCACTATTGGCGCTGCTGTTGATCCTTATATGGCCCTGGACCACAATGAAGGAAGCCCAGGCGCAGGAAACGGCCGTTTCCCCTCTCCTCACCGGCCACATCCGCGACGCGCAAAATCAACCTGTCTTCGACGCCCACATCACTGCCCTTTCCGGGGAAGATGTTTTAGCCGAAGGGGACAGCCAGGAAGACGGCCGTTACACCCTCCTCCTCGTCGCCGGCGACCCCATCCCCGACCAAATCACCATTCAGGTCGAGCGCCACCATTTCAAAACCGCAACTTACAACATAAAAAGCCGTGACATCCAGGCTTTGCAGCAAAGCAATTTGCTCCACCTCCCCATCATTACCCTGGAACGACGCCTGACGCCCGGATTCTGGATTGCTACCCTTGTTTTTGTGGGCATGTTAGCCCTTATTGCCCTGGGTAAACTGCACAACACCCTGGCCGCTCTGCTGGGAACCTCCCTCATCTTCGCCGTCAGCTATCTGGGAACCCCCTTGTACGAGGGCTTTTACATCTTCCATTTCGAAGATGCCCTGCGCTACATTGACTGGAACGTTATCTTCCTTATCATGGGCATGATGATCGTCATCGCCGTCGTCGAGCGGACCGGCGTCTTCCAATGGGCCGCTTACATGGCCTACCGGCTGTCCGGCGGCCGTACCTGGCTGCTGGTCATCATCCTCATGATCGTTACCGGCATCGCCTCCGCCTTTCTCGACAACGTCACCACCATGCTGTTGATGACGCCGGTTACGATTCGTATTGCCCTCAGTTTAGGCATCAATCCGCTGGCGCTGCTCATGCCGGAAGTGATGGCCTCCAACGTTGTCGGTATCAGCACATTGGTGGGGACGCCGACCAACATTCTCATCGGTTCCTACGGCGGGATTGGTTTTAACGATTTTCTGGTTAATTTGACTCCCGGCGTGCTTTTAGCGCTGGTGGGTCTCATTATCTACAACCTGTTCATTTACCGGCACGACTTCAAAGCGGCAACGGCCGGCGGCGGGATTTCCGAGGTGCTGCTGCAGCGGCTGGCCGAGCGCGGCCGCATTACCGAACCGGACCATCTTAAAAAAGCGGGGGTGGTCGGCGCGGGGATGATCCTGTTGTTTGTGCTGGGTGAGAAAGTGCATTTATTGCCCTCGGTAACGGCCGTTATGGGCGCCACTGCCCTTCTCCTCTGGATCAAACCCGACATCGAAGAGATGATTGAAGCCGTTGACTGGACCACGCTCGTCTTCTTCATGACCCTGTTCATCAGCGTCGGCGCAGTTCAAGAAGTTGGACTGATCAGCTTTATTGCCTCTGGTATCGGCAAACTGGTCGGCGAGAATTTAACCCTGGCCATGCTGGCCATCATATGGATTAGCGCCATCCTTTCTACCGTTATCGCCAATATTCCTTTCACGGCGGCGATGCTGCCTGTCATCGGCTTTCTCAGCGGTTCAGTCCCTGGCGCCAGCAGCAAAGTGCTGTTTTACTGCCTCTCCGTCGGCTCGGCGATGGGCGGCAACGGCTCCCTCATCGGTGCATCGGCCAACATGGTCACCGCCGGTATTGCCGAACGCGCCGGTTCGCCCATGACCTACATGTACTTTTTGAAGAAAGGCTTCCCGGCGCTTCTCGTCACCGTCGGCCTGGCCACCATCTGGCTGTTCATCCGTTTTTAGTATCTTCTCAAAAAGTAGGGGCGTACCCTTGTGGTCGCCCATGTGGGGCAGGCACAAGGCACTGCCCCTACCGCAATACTGCTTTTGGACGAATCGATCACGAGACTACGAGACTGGAGACTGGAGACTAAATTATGTCCGACCAAAAACTTAACCAAATCCTTTGCGCTGTGCGCGGCGGGCCGGAAAGCCGCGAAACCGTCACCTACGCCATCGATTTAGCCCTGGAAACCAACGCACGCTTGACTTTTTTCCACGCG
This sequence comes from Ardenticatenaceae bacterium, assembly GCA_020634245.1. Lineage (GTDB taxonomy): Bacteria > Chloroflexota > Anaerolineae > Promineifilales > Promineifilaceae > JACKCC01. The sequence goes on from JACKCC010000011.1 coordinate 124,995, forward strand.
ATGGATGCCGAGTTTCTTAACTATGCCACGATTGGTCCGCTCAGTGTTGTTTACCAAGAATTAGCCGAGATGGGCAAATTCACCATGCTCATTTTGGCTGATCGCGCCCAGCGGCGCGGCGTGGCCGAGGTCAATTACGTGGTCTGGGAAGGCAACATCCGCAAGCAGCTGCTCCAGGCGGCCATCGAGACGAAAGCGGAAGTGATGGTTATGGGCCGTCCTACACGCAGCCCCACCCAAAATGTGTTTAAGTTTGACGAAATGGAAAGTTTTGCGGCAGAACTAGAAAAGGAAGGGCATTTACGTCTCATTCTGGTTCCTGAAGGTTGAATCTTGTAATAGACTGAGGTAAAGATGGACAAACTATGGAGGATGACTTACCCGTTTTCACTTAAATCTCTTATTCCGGGCATCATACCGCTCCGGCCACTACTTTTTATTTCCATTTGGTGAAAGTTCACCTCATCACCTTTATTGTAAGGAGCCTCAAATGAAAAAATTTAGAAATTTATTAGCAAATGGAACGCTAGTCTTGGTATTGTTGGCAGTATTGGCGTTGGTTGTGAGGTTCACGTTGGCGCAAGGAACCAGGCCAGAACAGGAAATCAATGAACCGGAAGGGATTGAAGACACAACAGCATCAGTATACAACGTCATCCCCATCCAGGGACGATTAACCGACAACAATGGCAATCCCCTAGATGGCTATCACGTTATAACATTCACACTCTATGCCACATCTTACGACACAACTCCTTTATGCCAGGATGATGACTCGGTAAACGTTGACAATGGTTTGTTTAACGCCGAGATGGATTGGTGTACCTCTTCAGATATAGATGGCAAACGGCTTTTCCTCGGTATTCAGGTCGAGGGGGATACGGAGATGACGCCGCGCAAGGAAATCTATCCTGTTCCTTATGCCTTTAGCCTGCGACCAGGCGCCATCATCAGCGGTTCGCTCTCCAGTGCTGTCTTACATGTCGAAAACTGGTCCTCTTCTGGCCGGGGCGTGCGTGTTTACGCCATGAGTGAAACCGGTACGAACTATGGCATCGTAGGCGCGTCGAGATCGCCAGATGGCTATGGTGGTTACTTTTATAACAATGGGGGCGGCACAGGACTGTATTCCAATGCTATATTCGAGACAGGCGCTGCCTATGGCATCCATGGGGAGTCTGAATCCGGCCAGGGCCGAGGGGTGTATGGGGAAAGCTCAAATGTTAGTGGCGGTATTGGCGTTGAAGGATCGAGTTTATTAGGCTCTGGAGTATATGGCACCAGCGCTAGCGGCATCGGCGTCTATGGCAATACAGATAATGTCTCTCACGACTACGGCTTTTATACCCCAGATAATCTCTATTCAAGTAACTATCATACGACGGGCGCGATCATGCAAATTGTGCAAAATGCTGACAGCATTCCCCTGGAAACAGGCGATGTTGTGGCCTTTAGCGGTATTGGAACACCTTTGATAGGAACCAACCAGCCTGTGATCCAAGTTGTAGAAGCCGAATCGGCCAATAGTACGGCCGTTGCCGGGGTTGTCTACGGCCGTTACATCATCGAAACACTCAATGCCGAACCGGAAAAAGCAGTCTCTGAAATAACACCAGAGGGGATCGCCGCACCAGGCGATTACCTGCTTGTGGTTGTCCACGGCCCGGCGCAAGTCAAAGCCAGTGCCCTCACCAGCGCTCTCCAGCCTGGCGACCTATTATCGAGCGCCGGTCAAGCTGGTTACGCCGCTAAAGCGGCTGAAGTAACCCTGAGTGGGGTAGAAGTAGCTGTGCCAGGAACAGTGCTAGGCAAGGTATTGGAGCCGCTGGCTCAAGGAGAAGCACTCATCTACATCTTTGTTACGTTACAGTGAGGGCCGGAGGTGAATGATGAAACGCATAATGCTTTTCCTGACCTTGATAGCCTTACTGGTTCTAGTCAGCGGCGTTCTGACGATGGAATCTACCAATTACAAGTTGGCGTGGTTTACGCCGCTCATCAGCAGCGGTGGCGGCAAAATTAGCTCAGCCAATTACACAGCTAACTTTACTATTGGTCAGTCCATCATTGGCGCTTCGTCTAGCACAAACCACGAAAGCTGTCTTGGTTACTGGTGTAGACCTGATGAGCACAGAATCTACCTGCCGGTGACACTAAAAAATTAGGTTCAGTGCCTCCAGCAAGTTGATGGATAAGACTAAAAGTTAACTAAAGAGAATAAAAAATACGACCTTTACGACCTCAGCGTGTGAGTTACGCAAGCGGTTTAATCAAGCGTTTTCGAGCAAAATCAAACTTTTTTAATCACAAGACTTAGGAGGAAATTCGATCGAGGTCCTCCACCTCTGGTTATCCGCCGAACGGACTTCAATGTTTACTACCCCTTTTGCATGACCATTACCTTTGTAAGTAAATGTAAACGTTTGTCCAGGAGAATAATCATATGGAGATTCCCCGCCTGAAGCCTGTAATCGAACATCAACTCCAACCGTTGTGGAATCTTTACAATAGGGGTCTGTAACGTCTACCGAAACAGACAACGGTGAGAAAACGGGGGTGGATGTGAATGTAGGTAAGGGTATTTCATTTGGTACTGTTGGTATTACAGTTATATCAGTTGGCACAGGTATTTCAGTAGAATAAGGTGTTTTCGTGGGCTTGGGATCAGGAGGAGGTGTATTAGATATACTCGTAGGTATGGGTGTATCAGGTGGATTGGACGGATTAATGGGCTTGGGTGTGCCAAGAAGGTCGGGCGTATTAATTGAATTGGGTATATTAGAATACTCAGGTGTAGTAAGTGGTGTGGCGGTTATCACATGGATATCTGTAGTCGGCTTCGCTTCACCTGCTGCAATAGAGTCTATAATTGGACGTAGAGTCGCTGCTATAGGTGTCCAGGGTCGGGGAACTGCTATATCTCGGGTAGGATTTGGGTGAGGAAAAAGCGAATGGCAAGCATACATTGTTAATATACTTGCAAACAGGCCCAGTCTTGCGCTTACAAAAACGCTCTTGTTTCTAGCACAAAAAATAGAGAACTTACAACGCATCTTTAATCCTTAATATGAATGATACCATGTACTATTGAACGCCTCACTTCGACAATTGAACATGGTTGATGGTCGTCCTGGCAATATTGAAGAATGTATGTAGATAAACTATCCTTAGAGCTATTAACTTGATCGTTAGACACTTGCCATATTAGTTCAAGGGACCGTGATTTAATTAGTTTTATCCTAGTAGATGCTAAACTGTTTTCCTCCTCAACAAACTGTTCTTCAATAGGCAACCCAATAGCATCTAACATATCAAGAGTCTGGTTGTCAGCTTGGATTAAGAGAATAACTTTATTAGGTTTCCCTCCTCCAACTGAAATAGGTAATTCTGTATATAGATAGCTCGAAAACAAGAAAAGAGTATATATTTGAACATAAGTTAAAAACAAACTAGCAACAGTAAAAATAAGAACTATGTTTGCACGCTTTAGTTTTTTCCAAACCAAAGAAAGAACCACCATCAAAGATAAGGCTATTCCCTGCAGTAACATCATGATGTACAAAACTAGGTAATTTTGTGGACCAAGATTATCTTGGCCAATGCTAAACCCCAATAGCTTATTCACCATCCAGGCACCAAATGCTTCAAATAGTAGTAGTAACAATACAGAGGCTAAAACAACGCCGTATACAATAGCTTTCCGTGGAATGCCTTTGACCTGCCTCAGCTCTTGTTCCACTGACTGCCCAGCGTTCTCTTCCACTGACTGCCCAGCGTTCTCTTCCACTGACTGCCCAGCGTTCTCTTCTGCTGACTGCCCAGCGTTCTCTTCTGCTGACTGCCCAGCGTCCTCTTCTGCTGACTGCCCAGCGTCCTCTTCTGCTGACTGCCCAGCGTCCTTTTTTACTAACCAACCGTTTTCAAAATATTTGCTTTTTTCTTCGGGTTTATCTATTAGAAAAACTGCATAAAAAACAATTGGTAGCGAGATAAGACCAGCAACTATTACTATAACCACAAACAATAAACCAGCAGCTACAAGTGGGGGTTGGAAAAATTCTAAGTGAGTAATGCGAAATTGCCACAAATAGTTATTAACGATAATAAAGCCTGAAATATATATTGCTACAAATAAAAATATAACCATCGCGGTTACTCTACGCGCATTACCAATCAATTCAGACAATAGGTTAAGTATCATCAGTTATAGCACCCGCTTTAGGGCAATCTGGTTGTTGAAAATTGTTGAGTCACTCATCTTAAACATACACCATTAAATATGACTTTGAATGCCTTTTCATTTTTCGAAACAATCAACAGATATATCTCGATTTCCCAGTCATAAATAAAAACCTTTGCAACCTTTCTACCAAGATAGATGCTGGTTTATTTTGAATATTTCATTTTAATACACTACAGAGTACAAATACGAGAAAGAGAAATTTAGAACTATTACTTGATTACTAGTATATTTTAAAGGTTTGTGAAAATCAACACAAACTCAGAGGAGGGGTGCGCGTCACTTTTTAGGATACGCCAGTTGAATGCCGGAGAAGCAAAATTCAGTTTTCTCTGGCCATCCGTAAATCTGATGCACACCCTCAGAAGATCTGAGAGAGGAATGCAAATTATCAGGTGAATCACACAAAGATTTATTTTTTATGTTACACTGTGAAATGAGAGGGACTTGTCAATCATGGCTGCATTTGGTCGTAAAATGGTTAAACCAGGAATCGTTCTTGGCGAGTGGTGGCATCGGTTGAATGACGGCCGTTTCGACTCTGCTCAACATAAGCGTTTCCAATGCGATCTTTGCCCCCGCTACTGTAAGCTGCGGCCCGGCCAGCGCGGCTTCTGCTTTGTCCGTGAGGCTCGGGAAGAGGGGATTGTGTTGAGTAGTTACGGCCGTGCCTCCGGCTTTTGCATCGATCCCATTGAGAAAAAACCCCTCAACCACTTTTATCCCGGCAGCGCCATCCTATCTTTTGGGACGGCCGGCTGCAACCTGGGCTGTCGCTTCTGCCAGAATTGGAGCATCTCCAAAGCCAGCCAAAACGACCGCCTTACCGACTGGGCTGCCCCCGATGCAGTCGCCGATGCCGCCCTGCGCGCCGGCTGCCGCAGCCTGGCCTTCACCTACAACGATCCCGTCATTTTCGCCGAGTATGCTATCGACTGCGCCACCGCCGCCCATGAACGCGGTCTGAAAACGGTGGCCGTAACTGCCGGATACATCACCCCCCAGGCTCGCGGTGATTTTTATGCCCACATTGACGCGGCTAACGTCGATTTGAAGGCGTTCAGCCAGCAGTTTTACCACAAGCTCTGTTTTGCCAACCTGGAACCGGTGCTGGATACACTGCGCTGGCTCAAGCAGGAAACCAACGTCTGGATCGAAGTCACCACCCTGCTCATCCCCGGCCACAACGACAGCGAAGCTGAAATCGGCCAGTTATGCGATTGGTTCGTGCAAAATCTGGGGCCGGAAACGCCGCTCCATTTCACCGCTTTCCACCCCGATTTCAAAATGATCGACGTGCCGCGCACGCCAGCTTCCACCTTAAACCGCGCCCGGCAGCAGGCCAAAGCCGCCGGTATTCATCACGTCTACACCGGCAACGTTTACGATAAATCGGGCCAATCGACCTACTGCGCCAACTGCGGTCAACTGCTCATCGAACGCGACTGGTACACGTTGGGTAAATGGAATCTAACTGAAAAGGGAACCTGCCGCTTTTGCGGAACGCCGCTGGCCGGTCATTTTGCGGCCAGGCCGGATTCCTGGGGCGCGCACCGCCGCCAAATCAACATCCCCCGGCGGTAAAAATCTATCTCGTAAATTGGGCGGCCATCTCTTCAGCCGTCAAATGCCCGGTATTGCGAAAAATCATGGTCAGCGGCTGGTCATAGGCGATGAAGCTTTCGTCGGCCCGCCCCCAGTTAATGCCGGGATGGTCGGCCAGGTAATCGGCCACAAGCGCGGGCGGTTGTAATCCGGGCCAGCCAAAGGTGTCCGGTTTGAGATTGAAGCCAAATAGATGGGGGAAACGGCCGTACACTGCCACAACCTCATACCCCAACTTGCCATCAAACAAAAGCTGGTGATATTGACTGGACAATGGATACTTTTCCGGCAAGCGGGGCACAACCCCATACACCCGGTTGGAGACGATGGTCACATACTCCGCTTCGGCCAGCAGTTCCAGGTTGGCCGCTAACTTATCGGTATTATCCTTTTCGCTGGTTCCGGTATGCCAGGTCAATTCAGCATTGGGATACTCGGCGCGGCGGCGATACGCGTCGCCAATCCACATGCTGCTGGGCAGACTGTCATCCCACTGCTCGCTCAAAATCAATGTGCCCGGTTCTACGTTGGCATAAATCCATTCCGATGCTGTAATCCAGGGATGAGGCTGAGAATACAGGTTGACAAAACCGATGGCGTAAAGTGTGGTAAAGATGAAGGTAACGGCCGTTACCCCCCAGCGCCACCTTTTCTCCAAACTCATCACCATCTCCGCCCCAAATAACAGCAAAAACGGCGTGATGGGCTGCCAATAACGCATAAACTTTACATAAAAACTACCCGTTACCAGGAAATAAGGCACGACCCAGGCCAGGACAATGAAATGATTGATGATTGATGATTGATGATTGATGATTGTCGATTGGTCATAATTCGCCAATCGCAAATCTTTAATCTTAAATCTTAAATCCATAATCTTCAATCCATCCCAAATCGCCCAGACAAACCCGGCAAAGGCTAGCAAGCCCAACAGCAGGCCCATTCCCCATTTGAGCTGCATCTCAATAAAATAAAGAAAAGGGAGCGTACCCGTGTATTGACGGGTAAAGGGCAAATCAATACCGCCGCGTGCCATCCCGTTTTGCGTGCTGATATTTTCCAGAAAACACGACCCCCAATTAAGACGCGGAATCGTCACTGGTCCCCACTGCACGGCTGGCGTGATGACCTGGCAGCTAAAATCCAGTAGGGCAAACGGATTAGTTACAAAAAAAACACCAATCGCAACTAAAAAAGTGACAAAAAACAATCCCACAAAAGAGCGAAAAATGCTCCCCTGTTCCCGTTCGCCACGCGCCATGATGAACACAACAACTGCCAGTGGCAAAAACAGCAGAACGGCCGTAAACTTCGACCCCACAGCCAGCCCCACAAAAACCGCCGGCAATAATAAATTAGTAACCCGATGAACTGGTAATTTTCTCCCCTGCACCCCATCACCTAGCGACCTTTGGTCGCCGCTCCCCATCACTCCTGCATCTTCCCCAGTCCGCACCATAAAATACACCGCCGCCACCACAAAAAAAGTCATATAGGGATCAACGGTGAAAAAATGCGCCAACTGGATGTGCATCACATCCATCGCCAGAAAGGCAGCGGCCAGCAAACCGGTTCCAACCCCGTACAGCCGCCGCCCCAGCAGGTAAATCAGCCCCACCGTACCGACGTCTATCAAGCCGGTTAATGCGCGGGCAACGGCCGTTAACCGAAAAAACTCCACCTGCCCGGCCCCATTCAAAATATCACGTGTTAAAAGCCATTGCGGGGGGAGAACGGCCGTTAACCAATCCAGCCGCTCCACCAGCCGTGTTGCCGCCACCGCCAAATACAAAGGCAAATGGCCATATGCAAAATCACGCGGCTGATCCTGCTCCACCACAATTCCGTCACTGGCAGCATCCGGAGGCCAATAATACGGATTAAACGACGATTCGTGCGGTTGCAGCGCCGTCTGCCAATCGTCCGGCCACTCAATCGCCGTAGCTACCCAGGTAATATACCGCTCGTCAGGATGATAATGATAATAGCCATCCCAATCAATGCCCGTCAGCCGCAGCCCGGCCGCCAACAACAAGATCAAGACAAGCAAACCAATTTCATACCATCGCTTCATAGGGGAATTGTACTAGCACATCAGCAATTCAGCATTTCAGATGGCCAGCATGTCAACCTGTTAGCAACCATCCAACCAACAAGCTAGCTAACAAACAAAAAAGAGCCGAAACCCGCAAGTTTCAGCTCTTCAAAATCAAATCCAGGGAAAACGATTCGCTTATTCCTCGAAATCGTCCTCGTCTTTACCACGCCCCACAACCTCGACTGCATCAGCTGCTGGCACAAAGAGATCCTCTTCTTCCTCTTCCTCCCCGGCAGCTTGTGTATACTCAAAGCGGGCGACAGTCGTTTCCGGATCAGTCAGAATCGTAACTCCTTCCGGCGCAACCAGGTCACTGACATAAATCACGTCATCCGGCGTCTTAATTTTGGTGAAGTCAACCTCAATTTCAGAGACAAGATGATCCGGCAAGCTTTCGATTTCCACCAAACGCAGCGCCAACGTAGCCACACCCAAACCCTCAGCCGCCGGTGCCGATTGACCCACAGCGACCAGTTCGGCTTCGGCCGTGATGGTCGATTTCATATCCACTTCGATAAAATCAACATGCAGCAAATCACCACGGGTAACGTGGCTCTGAACTTCACGGACCAAAACCGTTCGTTTACTCTGGCCAAGCGAAATATCAACCAAATGCGTTGAACCTGCTTGACGCAAAAGACGGCGCAGCGACAAGTTTTCCAGTTGAATCTTAACCGAATCTTGCTGCCCATAAATCACAGCCGGGATCATTCCCGAACGGCGCAGCTGCTTTACTTTTTTGCCCACGACCGTCCGTGGCTCTGCTGTAATAGTTAATCGTTCATCAGACATATTCTCAACCCTCAGTTTATATCTTCAAATGAAGAAAGATTTCGCCAGAATGCAAAATTATAACCAAGACAAGTAATCTTGGTTATAGTTTTTTTATCATATTTGATTGTTATTAAATCAAAGTCGAGCAAGCTAAATAGCCAGCCGATAAAGTATAACAATTTCCCCCATTTCGTCAAACGACGATTGCAATTTAAGTGTATTTTTACTTTTGAAATGGAGCACAGGCATTTTGTCTATCATCAGGCGAGCCAGATGCCAGCATTCCTGTTGCAATCGCTTGACGGTGACATTCAGGCAGGGTAAAACTACCCTAATTGGAGGCAGCATGACAAGCATGACTTATACAAATAAAGACAACTTAATTGATTATTTTGCTTACATTCAAAAAGCGGGCAAGCTGCGAACGACAAGCCACGCCCAGCGATGGAGCCGGGCGGTTTTGAAAACATTTGGCATCAATCTGGATCGCGGCACAAAGAAAAAGCTGGCTAAAGCTTTGCCGGCCGACCTAGCTGATGATTTGACCCGTGTTTTCTGGCTGGCCCATTTCCAGAACAGCGGTTTGACGCAATATGATTTTTTGAATCAGGTTTCGCGTCGGGCCGGGAATTCGGACCCTGATTTTGCTCGTTATCCGGTAACGGCCGTTTTCCACCAACTCAAAGCCATCATCGGGCCAGATATGACCAATCAAGTCGCCAAAAGCCTGTCACCTGAAATGCGCCAGATGTGGGAAGAAGCGTAAGGGGTGAATTTGCGAGTTTGCGAGTTTGCAAGTAAGCAAGTTAGTAAATTTATCAGTTGGCAAGCTGCCAGGAAGTTGATTATTTGTATCTCGTTCCTGGCCGCTTTTTTATTGCCCGCCTGTACCCAACAGCCAGCAGCCATCGTCGAACGGGAGCCAATTGCCATCCAAATTACGGCCGATGGCCAGACAACCGAATTGACGACGGCCAGCGCCACGACTGTGCGCGAGGCGCTGGCTGAAGCCGGCATTACCTTCAGTGATGCCGACGAAATTGACCCGCCTCTGTTTACACCCATCGACAATAATGTAACCTCTCTGGACATCAGTGTCGTGCGAATTACGGAAAGCATCGAAGTCATTCCTCACGGTCTGCCCTTCACCCGCAAGCTGGTCCGCAATGAAGCGATGGACGCCAACGACCCGCCGCGCATCATCCAGACCGGCAAAGACGGGCTGCAAGAAGAGACGGTGCGCATTGTTTACCGGGATGGACTGGAAGCGGAACGCTGGGTGACGCAGGTAACAGTCATCGAACCGGCCCAGGACGAGATTGTCATGGTTGGTGCAGGCACGGCGCGGGGTAATGTGAGCTTCAGCGGTATGCTGGCTTACATCAGCGGCGGCAACAGTGTGCTGCTGCGCGGTCTCAGTGCTTTTCCGGAATCATTGAAGACCGGTGAGGGATTAGACGGCCGTGTCTTTTCCATTTCTCCCAGCGGCAGCCATCTACTCTACACCCGTGTCACCAGCGATACGGCCAGCTTTAACAACAGCCTGTGGGTCATCAGCACCGAACGCGGCGCGGAACCGTGGCCGCTGGACGTGGAGAACGTATTGTGGGCTGATTGGGATCCATCAGAAGCAGAAACACTGCGTATCGCCTACACCACCGCCCAATCGACCAACTTGCCGCCGGGTTGGGAAGCCAACAACGACCTCTGGCTGGGCGAAATCGACCCCGATCCGGAAGTGGCATTCAAACCGGAACAGTTGATTGAATCGTATCCGGCAACTTACGGCTGGTGGGGCGGCAATTACGCCTGGTCGCCGCAGAGCCGCCTCATCGCCTACAGCTTTGCCAACGAAGTGGGCGTGATTGACACGGAAACGGTCAACAACGCTTTGCAGCGCCGCCAGTTACAGCAGTTTACGGAGTACAATACCCGTTCCGACTGGGTTTGGGTGCCGACGCTGACCTGGTCGCCAGACGGCCGTTTCCTGGCCTTCACCAATCACGACAGCAGCGACCCGGAAGCGCTGACTTTTTCCAGTTGGGCGGTGGATGTAGAAACGAGGGTGAACGGCCGTTTCGTTCCCGACTCCGGCATGTGGGCACATTTACACTGGAATCCGACCGGGGATGAGATCGCTTTTCTCAAAGCGACCGACCCGCTCAACAGCCAGACCAGCAGTTATGCCTTGTGGTTGATGGATGGGGATGGCAGTAACGGCCGTCGCCTCTACCCGCCGCCCGGTGAACTGGCCCTTTTCCCCCGCGAACAAAGTTTCATGGCCTGGGGACCGGATGGGCAGCAAATCGCCTTTGTTTTTGACGATGCCCTGTACATTTTCGACCTGGCGACCGGGGAAGCGCAGCAGATTTCCCAGGAAGAGGCCATTGCCAGCCATCCCACCTGGGCGCCCTACGGCGCAGGCCGCTCCGCCGGGCTGCCTGAAAACTTAGAAGAATCCCCCCTGCCCTTCCCGACTGGCTCTGGCCGGTTTACCCCCGATAATTAACCCGTTCTAATTGCTTTTTATCCAGGAGGTATTGACAATATGCGTCTTTTGCCAGCGAGTTCATCAGCAGCTAAAGGCTGGTATGCCGGTCCCTGGAATTCAGAATTAGCCATTTCCGTTGGTTATGCCAATGAAGGTATCAACGAACCGCACCTGCATACGCAAATTAACGAGATTTACTTGGTGGCCCGCGGCACGGCCGTACTCCGCGTCGAGCAGCAGTCCATCACCCTCCACCCCGGCGACATGATCTGGCTGGAACCGGGCGAGGCCCACACCTTCCTATCCAGTTCGCCTGATTATTTCCATTTCGTCGTCCACACTCCCGGATTAGCCGGAGAGGAAGCCAGGTTGGAGAAAACGGCCGTTTCCCGCACCCGTCTCGGTTTAGAGTAGCGCCGGACTTCAGAACGCGTACCATCTGTATCCAAATAGTCGGGAAATCATCAGCAGCGGCTGGCTTTCTTGGTGTATACTGGCAGCAGAGCCTTTGACAAGAGGGCAGTAAACCTCGCCTAGTGAACCAGGAAAAAGACATGTCGAGCAAACGATTTCTCATCCTCCTTCCCCTGATTTTTGTTTTAGCCGTTTACACAAGCTGCCGTAAAGAGGACGATGTTCCGTCGCCCACCCCAACAGCCGACACGGCCGTTCCCACCGCCCCCACCATCGCGCCCACTCCGACCCCGGCTGGATTGGGTCTGGTGCCGATGGGAGATGACACGGCCGTTCCCCCCCAACTCATCGGCCAAAACCCGGCAGCGGGTGAAGAGGCAGCCCTGGACGGCGCGCTTGAGCTGTACTTCGACCAGCCGATGGACGAGGCGGCCACCACCGGCGCATTGCAAATTACCGCACCCGACGGCCAGCCGGTAGACGGTGAGATTAGCTGGCCCCAACCGCGCATCTTGCGCTTCAAACCAACCCGCGCCTTAAAATCTAACAGCAGTTACCAAGCAACGTTGAGCGACACGGCCGTTTCCGCCAGCGGCGCCCCGCTCTTGGAAGGACTGACCATCACTTTCAACACCATTGGCGACCTGGCCGTTTCCCAGACCTCACCCGCGCCTGATGCCGAAGAGGTAGCCATCGATTCAGCCATTACCGTCATCTTCAACCGACCCGTCGTGCCCCTGATGATCGCCGAAGACCAGGCCAATTTACCCAATCCGCTGGTCATCAAGCCCGATGTCAGCGGTCAGGGCGAATGGATTAACACCTCCGTCTTTGTGTTCCGGCCCGATGCGGCGCTGATTGGCCGGCAGACCTACACGGCCCGCGTCGCTGCTGATATGGTCAACGACGCCAGCGCCAGCGGCGCGGTGATGAGTGACGATTACGAATGGTCATTCACCGTGACCGCTCCCACCATCCGCTACTTCAGCCTGGTCGACGTCACTGACAGCCCGCACGATGGTTACGAAAATTTGCGGTTGGACCAACCGTTCCAGTTGTTTTTTGCCCAGGCGATGGACGAGAACAGTACGGAAACGGCCGTTACCCTCACCCCGGATAACGGTCAGTCCGCCGCCCTCGACTTTAGCTGGGACGAAACCCGAACCACCCTCACTTTCACCCCCACCCAACTACTGGAACTGGACGCCGCCTACACCCTGCAAGTCGCCGATTCGGCCCAATCGGCCCAGGGCGGACGCCTGCGCGAAGGGCTGACCTGGCACGCGACCACCGTCAAAAACCCGGCCATCCGCAGCACCGATCCGGCCAATGGCATAACACAAGACCGTTACGGCAGCGCGTTTACCATTTATTTTGCCTCATCGATGGCTTTAGACAGCTTGAAGGGCCAGGTCATCATCAGCCCGGCTATTTCTGGCGACACGAACGGCATGTATGATCGCTGGGATTGGAGCCTGCATTTTTATGGGTTGGCTCCCTCCACCACCTACACCGTACAAATCCAGCCCGGCATGAGCGACCCTTACGGCAACGAAATCAGCGAGGGGCAGACAATTACGTTTACGACCGCGCCCTACACGCCCATCGCCAGCTTCAATTTCCCCGGCCAAATGGCCCTTTACCGGCCAGGGGGGACAACGGCCGTTTGGGTCAATTACCGCAACGTCAACCAGCTAGACGTGGATTTGTACCGCATTTCCGCCCGGCAGTTTGGCCAATTGATGCAGGGTTCGGTGGTGGACGTTGACTTCACCCCTGGCGATAACAGCCTAGTCTGGAGTCAATCGCCATCGGTTTCGGCCGGACTCAACGCCAGAGGTTACGAACGCTTCGACTTGCTGGCGGCCGGTGGCCAATCGCTGGAGCCGGGCTTTTACTTCATCACCCTCGATTCACCCCAGGTTGAGCATGACCGCCGCCATCTGCAAGCCCAGCCGCTGCTCATCGCCACAGCCAATCTCACCCTCAAAACCACAGCCACCGAAGCGATGATCTGGCTGACCGACCTCAACAGCGGCCAGCCTCTGGCCAGCGTGCCGGTGGCTTTTTACGACGAGAATTTTAACCTGATTTTCCGGGACACGACTGACGGCGACGGCCTGATTTACCGCGACGATTTGACCCTGGAAACCGGCTACCGCACCACCTACTATGCCATCACCGAAACCGGCGACCGGTTTGGCATGGCCATCAGTGGCTGGAATGAGGGGGTACGGCCGTATGACTTTGGCATCTCTACCGACTACTACCTCCAACCGGGCCAGCCCACTGCCTACATCTACACCGACCGGCCCATCTACCGCCCCGGCCAGCCCGTGGCCATCAAAGGCATCGTCCGCCTGAACGACGACCTGGACTACAGCCTGCCCCAGTACCAAAACGTGGACGTGACCATCCATTCCTACGACGAAACCGTTTTGGAAGAGACGCTGCCGTTGTCCGAATTTGGCTCCTTCGACGCCGAATTGACGTTGGACGAGGAAGCGACGTTGGGCAGCTACTACATCGAGGTCAACGCCGGTAACGAATGGCTGGGCAGCGGCCATTTTGACGTAGCCGAGTATCGCAAACCCACCTTCCAGGTCAACGTGACCGCCGCCGCGCCGGACGTGTTGGCCGGCGACGTGATTGATTTGACGGTAGACGCTCAATTTTTCTCCGGCGGCTCGGTCGTCGATGGGACGGTGGCATGGAGCGTTTATGCCTCCGACTACGTTTTCAGCGCCGGTGGCCGTTTGAACCGTTTCAGCTTTTACAATGACGAGCGCGACACGGGTTATTATGATGGCACCTACAATCCCAGCACGTTTATTGCCAGTGGAACCGGGCAGACGGATGGCAACGGCCGTTTCACCGTCCCAATCCCCGCCGAATTAAGCGAAGAATCGGGCAGCCGCCAGTTTACCATCGAAGCCACTGTCACCGACATTGCCGAAAACGCGGTCAGCGGCCGGACCAACGTCATCGTCCATCGCAGCCTGGTTTACCCCGGCATCCGCTCCGGCCAATACGTCGGCCAGGCCGAAAAAGAAATGACCTTCGACGTGGCCCTGGTCGATTGGGATGAAAACCCGGTTCCCAACCAACCGGTGCAGATCGAGATCGTCGAGCGGCGTTGGTACAGCGTCCAGGAAGAAAACGACCAGGGCGAGACCATCTGGCGCTCGACGGTGGAAGAGATTCCCGTTTACGAGACTGATTTGACGGTGGATGGCCGGGGGCAGGGAACGGCCGTATTCACGCCTGAAAAAGGCGGCGTTTATCGGGCCTATGTTACCGCCCGTGACAGTCAGGGCAACACGGCCGTTTCCTCCACCTACGTCTGGGTATCAGGCAGCGACTACGTGCCCTGGCGGCGGCTCAACGACAACAGCTTCGAACTCATCGCCGACGCCGACAGCTACCATCCCGGCGACACGGCCGAAATCCTCATCGCCTCGCCGTTCCAGGGTGACGCCACCGCCCTGGTCACCGTCGAGCGCGGCCATATCAAAGAGTACGAGACGATTCGACTAACCGACAACTCGACTATTTACCGTCTGCCCATCACCGGCGAAATGGCCCCCAACGTCTTCGTCTCTGTCATGGTCGTCAAGGGCGTGGACGAATTAAACCCCTCGCCCGATTTCAAAGTGGGCATGACCCAGTTCACGGTCGAGCGAGAGGAGCAAGAATTGACGGTCGAAATCGTGCCCGACAAAACGGAAGCCGGGCCGGGTGATGAGGTGACGTATACGGTGCGCGTCAGCGATTATAACGGCCGTCCCGTAGACGCCGAAGTTTCCCTGGCCCTGGCCGATCTGGCCGCCCTGACCATCGCCGAACCCAACGCCCGCCCCATTTTGGACTTCTTCTACTCAGAACGAGCGCTCAGTGTCAACACGGCGCTGCTCCTGACCCGGCTCATGGACGCCTTCAACCAGGAGTTGGAAGACCAGATTAAGGGGGGCGGCGGTGGTGATGGCGAAATGGGCATCATGACCATCCGCGAAAATTTCCCCGACACGGCCTACTGGGAAGGCCAATTGCAAACCGGGCCGGACGGCGAAGCCTCGGTGACGGTGATGCTGCCCGACAACCTGACGACGTGGCGCATGGATGCCCGCGCTGTCACGTTGGACACGAAAGTGGGCCAGGCCACGGCCGACATCGTCACCACCCGGCCGCTCCTGGTCAATCCCAATACACCGCGCTTTTTTGTTCAGGGGGATACGGCCGTGCTCTCCGCCGCCATCCACAACAACACCGACGCCGAACTGGAAGCCACTGTGACGCTGCAAGCCGAAGGCGTCCGCCTCAACGACCCGGCCACCCAACTGGTCACCATTCCCGCCCGGCAGCAGGCACGCGTCACCTGGGAGACGGTCGTCGGCGACGTGGACCGGGTTGACCTGGTCTTCAGCGCCGAGAGCGGCCCCTACGCCGACGCCACCCGGCCCACACTGGGCACACTGGAAGGGCAGGGCATCCCCGTCTACAAATACGAAGTGCCGGAAACGGTGGGCACGTCCGGCCAGCTTACCGAAGGCGGCGCCGTCGTCGAATCCATCGCCTTACCCATCTTCCCTGATTTTGAGCTAACGGAAGGTGAAGTGACGGTCGAAGTGGCCCCCTCGCTGGCGGCAGCGATGACCGACGGCCTGACCTACCTGGAGCATTACCCCTACGAATGCACCGAACAAATCGTCTCCCGCTTCCTGCCCAACGTCCTGACCAGCCGCGCCCTAAAAGCCGCCGGATTGAGCGATCCGGCGTTGGAAGCCAATCTGGACGAGCAGGTCAACGTCGCCTTGCAGCGGCTCTACAGCCGCCAACACGCCGACGGCGGCTGGCCCTGGTGGGACGGCCCGAACAGCAGCACGCTGGTGACGGCTTATGTCGTCCAGGCGCTGCTGGAAGCGCGGGACAGCGGCTATCTGGTCAGCGACGGCGTCATTGACCAGGGCGTCAGCTATTTGCAGGAACATTTGCGGGAGGTGGATGGGTTGAACGGCCGTTTCAAACTCAATCGCCAATCTTTCCTCGTCTACGTCCTGGCCCGCGCCGGTGAACCGGATGCCGGAGAGATGACCAAGCTGTACGACCAGCGGGAAGCGCTCGATTGGTACGCCCGCGGCTACCTGGCCCAGGCCATCCAACTCAACGACCCCGAAGACCCGCGCCTGGAAACAATCACGGCCGATTTCATCACCGCCGCCATCATCTCGGCCACCGGGACCAATTGGGAAGAAGCCGAGCGCGACTATTGGAACTGGAATTCGGACACACGGACAACGGCGATTGTGCTGGATACGATGATCAAACTGGACGGGGAAAATCCGTTAGTGGCTAATGCTGTTCGCTGGTTGATGGCGCATCGGGTAAACGGCCGTTGGGCCAGCACCCAGGAAACCGCCTGGACCCTCATCGCCCTCACCGACTGGATGGTCGCTTCCGGCGAACTGGAAGCCGACTACCAGTACGAAATCGCCCTCAACGGCCAGCTTCGGGGCAGCGGCGAAGCCAACGCCGCCACCTTGCGCGACTCCTGGCAGCTCCAATTCGACATCACCGAACTGTTCACCGACCAACTCAACCGGCTGGCCATCGGCCGCAGCGACGGCCCCGGTAATTTGTATTACACGGCCCATCTGCAAGCCTCCCTGCCGGTGGAGCAGGTGCAGGCGCTGGATCGGGGCATCATCATCTCCCGCAGCTACTACGACCCCGCCGACCGGGAAACGCCGATCACGGAAATCGAACAGGGCCAGACCTTCCTGGCCCGGCTGACCGTCGTCATCCCCAATTCGCTGCACTACGTCGTCATCGAAGACTTCCTGCCCGCCGGCCTGGGAGCGGTCGATACCTCGCTCAAAACCAGCCAACAGGTCAGCGCGCCGCAGCGCTACGACTGGGACGACTATTTTGCCCAGGGCTGGGGCTGGTGGTACTTCGACCACGTGGAACTACGCGACGAGAAAGTGGTCCTTTCGGCCAACTACCTGCCGCAGGGCACGTATGAGTACGTCTACCTGGTTCGGGCCAGTATGCCGGGTGAGTACCAGGTCATTCCACCCACGGCGCAGGAGTTTTACTTTCCGGAGGTGTACGGGAGAGGAGATGGTTCCCTTTTTGTTGTCTTACCTCAACTTTGAAAGGAACAGGAAGAAACAATAGCCGTTTCGTTTGTAAAACAATCCCTATTCTCTTATACTTTTCACCAGTCTAATTTGGAGGTTCACTGATGCAAGATTTAGAAAAATCTTTGCTTCATTTTTTAGGGGATGATGCCTATAAAGTTGCGGTGTTAAAAGGCCAGTGGGGCGTTGGAAAGACATACTATTGGCGAACCTTTCTGGAGAAACATAAAAATAAATTAGATTTTCGAGCATATTCTTATGTATCGCTTTTTGGGTCTGAAAGTATATCCGAAGTAAAACGAGCCGTTTTTTCAAATTTTGACGTTTTAAATGCAGACAAGACAAGTGACCGATTTGTAGAATTTCTCAAACCCATTGCAGAAAATATAAAAAAGCTCGATATTCCTTACTACAACCCTTCACAAGGAATTGGGGAGTGGATCGAAAATAAAATTGTCGATAATTTCTTAATTTGCTTTGATGATTTAGAAAGAAAAGAAAAAAATATGTCAGCCTCTTCAGTCCTTGGCTTGATATCTACGTTGAAGGAAGAAAAAAATTGCAAAATCCTTCTTATTTTCAATGAAGATGAGTTAGACGAGAATTCAAGAGCTGACATTAATGACTATCGAGAAAAAGTCGTTGATCTAGAATTAACATACGATCCGACTATCAGTGACAATTTAACCATAATTTGGGGAGCTTCTTACCATTATTATCTCCTGCGAATATTTAGATTATTGAACTTAAACAACATTCGGATAATGCAGCGTGTAAAATGGGCGGAACAGTATTTTTTGAATAATCTAGAACGGAAGTACTCCACCAATTTAATTGACAATTTGCTATATCAGTCTGCTCTGCTATCTGTAATACATTATAGTCAAGGCGAGAAATTAACAATTGAACGTCTTTCTGAATTCACAGCAATGGATGTACTTTTTTTAAAAGAAAAAGCGGATTCTGAAGAAGGTAAATTTCTAAAACTGTTAGATTATTATAAGACCAAATATGATCAGATTATCTTAGATTATTTGGCCAATGGCTATGTCGATTTTGAAAGATATAAATACCAACTTGAACGAATAGAAAAAGATTTAAAGTTACTCAAAATTGAGCAAGACTACAATAAAATTTGGGACAAATTCAAATCAAATTTTCAAGTCAATGAAAATGAATTTATTAGCGAACTACATCAATTTGTAATAGAACACTTTGATGACATGGGACAAAATGAAATTTATCGTGCCTTAAGATTCATTAAGGACGTAAAACCAATTATCGATATTGATGATTTATCAGAAAGCTACTTAACAAAGTTCCCACCCCATGAAAGTATGCTTAAACACTATATTTGTAATTTAAAGGTTTCTTCCGGTACTGAAATCAAAATTCGAAAATTATATTCTGAAAAAGAACGTACACTGTCACTTTCTGAAATATTTGAAGAGCTTTCTTGGGAAGAAGACTGGCGTAATCTCGAACTGATCATAAAGTTCTCTGAATATTCGGAAGAAGAAATATATCAGTGGATATTGGAGGAAAAGCGTACAAATTTCTTAGAATTGCTTGAAAAGTTCGTGTATTCTTTAACACGGGTAAAAGATGGCAAAATAATTTTCGGGAAGATCAAATTTGCTTTAAAGAAAATAGAACAGAGAAGTGAATTTGATAAGAAAAGATTACAGTATTTGACAATTGATCTAGATGAATATTTTGAATAACCTATCCACTCCAGTGCGGTCTCCCCTTGAACGCTGGAGTTGGCGTCAGCGCCGTGCCCCTTTTGTTTGATTTAACGCATTTGTTGATAGGGGGAACGGCCAACCCATTTTGCTTTTTGCATGTTGTGGAAGGGGAAACGGCCGCACCCCTTCCCCACTACTCCATCGCCAAAACCACCACCGGAACCGGCGCCTTCTGCTTAAACGTCTCTGCCTCATCCAGCGAGCCAATCCCCCGACCAATGTGCATAGGCACGGCCACCTGGGGTTGGATGGTGGCAGCCGCTTCGGCCGCTTCAACGGCCGTCATCACATACGTCCCGCTCACCGGCAGCAGGGCCACGTCCACCTTGATGTCCTTCATCTCCGGGATGTGGTCGGTGTCCCCGGCAAAATAGATGCGCCGCCCACCTACCGTCAGCACAAATCCCACGTGTTCGGCCGCCTGCGGATGAAACGGCTGGCCCGGACTGCGAAACTTGTTGATGTTGTAAGCTGGCACAGCACTGATGGCGACTCCCTTCACCATCACTTCGTCGCCAGGAGCAACCACCTCAATGGAACCAGTGAGTTTGGCCGCGGCCGATTTGTTGGCAACAACGGCCGTATCCGCCCCACGAATTTTGGCCACATCATCCGGGGAACAATGGTCCTGGTGGTCATGAGAAATCAAAATCAGGTCAGCCTGCGGACCATCCTTTAGCTGCCAGGGATCGATGTAAATCACTAGCCCATCCCCTTCAATACGGAAGCTGGAATGACCCAGCCAGTGGATATTGGATACAAGTTTATCAGTCATCATAACCTCTCTTAATCTGATAGCGTTTGTCTTTCATTCTCGTGATGTGTTGGGATGCGTCATGATGGAATGTCCTTCAATTGTACCCGAACCGGCGCAAAAACGTGGGGTGGAAACCAGCCCTCACTGTGTATACTAATGAGCATGACAAAATTATGGCGGGCGCTGCTTCTGTTTTTATTCCTTTCCATCGTGACCGGCTGGAGTCTCTACCAATACCTCTTTGCCGACCTGCCCGCCCCGGCGGAGATCAGCAGCCGGTTGGTTATGCCCAGTGTACGCATTGTCGATCGGGAAGAACGACCGTTATACGACATCCTCGATTCAGAATACGGTCGTCAAACCAGCCTCCCCCTCGACCAGATTCCCCTAACCCTCCAGCAAGCTACCATCGCCACCGAAGACCAAAACTTCTACCACAATCCCGGTGTCGATGTGACCGGCATCCTGCGCGCCTTATGGATCAACCTGCGCGGCGGCGAAGTACTGGCCGGGGGCAGCACCATCACCCAGCAAGTTGCCCGCAACCTGCTCCTGGACGCCGACGAGCGCAGCCAACGCACCGCCCGCCGCAAACTGCGCGAAAGCTGGCTGGCCTGGCGCGTCGCCCGCAAACTCAGCAAAGACGACATCCTGGCCCTCTACCTCAACCAGATGTATTACGGCGCGATGGCTTACGGCGTCGAAGCGGCCGCCCAAACCTACTTCGGCAAACCCGCCGCCGACCTGACCCTGGCCGAAAGCGCCCTGATCGCCGGACTGACCCAATCACCGGCCAGCTACAACCCCTTCACCAACCCGGCAGCAGCCAAAGCCCGGCAGCTCATCGTCCTCGATTTGATGCGCCAGGCCGGCCACATCACCGCCGACGAATACGATCTGGCCGTCCGCCAACCCCTGCGCTACGCCAGCACACCCTATCCCATCCGCGCCCCCCACTTCGTCATGATGGTCCAGGCCGAACTGGATGCGCTGTTCTCCCAAGATGAGATTTACCAACTGGGCGGCCTGACCGTGCGTACTACCCTCGATTTGAATTGGCAGGATCAGGCCGAACGCATCATCGACGAACAGTTGCAGCGGCTCAATACCCCGGCTGATGGCAGTCCCAGTCACAACGCCCACAACGCCGCCCTGGTCGCTCTTAATCCCCATAACAGCCAGATTTTGGCCCTGGTGGGCAACGCCGATTATTTCGACGCCGCCAGCGGCGGCGCCATCAATATGGCCCTGGTTCCGCGCCAGCCCGGATCGGCGCTCAAACCGATCATCTACGCCGCCGCCCTGTCACCGGGCCAACCGCAGCCGTGGACGGCCGCTTCCATGCTGCCCGACGTACGCACCGTCTTCATGACTCACGAAGACGAACCTTACGTGCCGGTCAACTTTTCCCGCGATGAGCACGGGCCGGTGCTGCTGCGGCGGGCGCTGGCTTCCTCGCTCAACATCCCGGCCGTGCTGGTTCTGGACGACATCGGCGTGCCCACAGCAATGGATTTGGCCGCCGATTTGGGCATCGGCACGCTGGGCGAGCCGGACGAGTATGATCTATCGTTTGCGCTGGGCGGCGGGCCAGTACGATTGTTAGATTTAACGGCCGTATACGCCGCCTTCGCCAACGGGGGTTCCCGCATCACACCCGAGCTGATTTTGGATGTGAGGGATGCGGCGGGCAATGTGGTGTACACGGCTTACCCTAAATACGGCACGATGGCTGAGCCTGTCGAAGCCAAGCCGGACGCTTCGACAAGCTCAGCAACCGAAGCAACCGCTTGCCCCCAACCCATCCGCGTCCTCGACGAGCGCGTCGCCTGGCTCATCAGCGACATCCTCAGCGACAACGAAGCCCGACGGCTCTCCTTCGGCCCTAACAGCGTTTTGCAGCTTGACCGCCCGGCAGCGGTCAAAACAGGCACAACCAACGACTTCCACGACAACTGGACCGTCGGCTACACGCCCGACTTGGTCGTCGGCGTCTGGGTGGGCAACGCCGATAGCGAACCGATGGAGAATGTGACCGGCGTCAGTGGCGCCGGCCCCATCTGGCATTACTTCATGCGCGCCGCCCTGGCCGGTCAGCCGGAAACCGATTTTGTCCAGCCGCCTGGTCTGATACAGGTGGAAGTTTGCGCTTTGTCCGGTCTACTGCCCGGCGAAGACTGCCCCTACCGCCGCCGTGAATGGTTCCTGGCGGGCACACAGCCGGTGGCCACCGACACTTTCTACCAACGGATAACGCTTGATGCCCGCACCGGTCGTCTGGCCAATGACACCACGCCGCCGGAGCAGCGGATTGAGCAGTTAGCACTGGATTTGCCACCCGCACTGCATCCCTGGGCGCGGTCGCAAGGGTTGCTGCTGCTGGCTGATTTACTGCCAGTAGGTGATCTGGCTTCGACAAGCTCGGCTTCGACAGGCTCAGCCAGCGGATTACGCCTCATCTCGCCCGATCCAAATACCATTTACCGCATCTCCCCTGCGCTGCCGCTGGATGCTCAAAAGCTGCGCTTTGAAGCTGTTACCGGGGCCAATTTCAGCCAGATTACTTTGTGGCTAGACGGTGAACCATTGGCCACACTGACCGAGCCGCCCTTTGAAACGTGGTGGTCGCTCATTCCCGGCCAGCACACCGCCTGGGCCGAAGGCAGCGATAGCAACGACACATCAGTAACCAGCGACACTATTACCTTTGAAGTTTGGGATGCCCCTAATGATTAACCTGTTCCTTACGGCGACTACGTTGTAAACTTGGCCGCAATGACTACTTCTCATTTTCACACGCGTACGGCCGTTACGTTCTGGTTAGTGCTGGCATTTCTGGCTTTACTGGGGATGGGAGCGCTCAAACAGCGACAGGATTTTCTTACCCGTGGCATCCCCGGTGGACTGCCTGAACCTATTGCCAAAGGCGGCGTACAGTTGGGCATCAACGTTGCTCTGGAACAATACGATGACGCGGCGCTGGACGAAAACCTGACCCAAATCCACGATGCCGGTGTCGGCAAAGTGAAACAGTCGTTTTATTTTTCTGATTCGTTTGATTGGGCAGCAAGTGATCGGTTGGTAACGGCCGTTACCAATCACGGTCTCACCCTCGTCCCCTTGCTCGACGGCGATCCCGCCAACGACTTCGCCCCCATCAACCCGGCGCAGTTCGCTGCCTGGGTCAGGGAATTTGCCATCCGCTACAACGAAAAAGTCCAGACCTACATCATCTGGGATGAACCTAATTTGACCAGCCATTGGGGCGACCAGCCGGTCAACGCCATCGAATATGCCGCTTTACTCACCGCTGCCGCCGAAGCCATTCGTGCTGTCGATCCCGACGCCGTTATCGTGGCTGCGCCGCTGGCGCCTACCCAGGAAACCGGCCCGCTCAATCTAGCCGACCCCCTTTATCTTCAATCGTTATACGAAGCAGGCGCGGGCGCTGCTTTTGACGTTGCGGCAGGCAAGCCATATGGTTTTGATACCGGCCCTGATGACCGTGCTGTCAATCTGAAAACACTCAATTTCAGCCGGGCTATCCTGCTGCGCGAGGTGATGGAACGCAACGGCGACGGCAGTAAAGCACTGTGGGCCGGCAATTGGGGCTGGAACAGCCTGCCGTCCGATTGGACAGGTTCACCCTCTTTGTGGGGCCAAACAGACGCCCAAACCCAACTCGCCCGTACGGTAAACGCCCTGGAACGCGCCCGGCAGGAATGGCCCTGGATGGGTCTGATGTTCCTGGAGAATTGGGAACCCAACACACCGCAAGATGATCCTCGGTGGGGATTTAGTGTTAAAGAAACAGTGGCAAGCGGCAAGTGGAAAGTGGCAAGTGAGGCATTCACCCCAGCACCCCAGCACCCGTTCACCCCTGCATATCCCGGCTTCCACCTTGCCTCACCGCTTGATCCGGCGCAGAATTACCGGGGTGGCTGGCGTTTTTCGCCGGAGTTTGGGGCGGATATTAGCGAGACCGGAGAAGGGGCGCCGCCCGATTCAATGACGTTCACGTTTTGGGGAACAGATGTGGGACTGCAGGTGCGGCGGGCCAATTTCCGCGCCCGGCTATACGTCACTTTAGACGGCCGTCCAGCCAACGCCCTGCCCCGCGATGAAAACGGCACAATGCTCATTCTCACCGCCGCCGATCCCACTGAAGATTATCTCAGCACGGAGTGGGTGGCCCGTAATTTGGCTCCTGGTGTACACACAATGGAAATCGTAGCTTCACGGGGCTGGGATCAGTGGGCGTTGAATGGGTTTAGTGTGGCTTACCGCCCACCGGATGCCGGGTATCGCCGGGGAATGGTTGGGTTGGCGGCAACGGCCGTTCTTGCCCTCTTCCTCGCCTACCAAACCAACAAACAAGCCAACTGGGGGCCACTGGGACAAAAACTGCGGAACTGGTACGGCCGTCTCCAACAAACCGGCCAACTCTTCCTCACCGCCCTGGCCGCCGCCATCGTCACCCTCACCGGCTGGCTGACCTGGGGCGAACAGGCCGCCGGCCTATACCGTCGCCTGGGCGATGGCCGTCTAGGAGACGGTGGCCAACTGGTGTTGACCGCAGCCGCCGCTTCCATCTTTTACGTCACGCCCAGCTTCTTCATTTACGCTGCTGCGCTGGCAGT
The DNA here is from genome assembly GCA_020634245.1 of Ardenticatenaceae bacterium. Taxonomy (GTDB): domain Bacteria; phylum Chloroflexota; class Anaerolineae; order Promineifilales; family Promineifilaceae; genus JACKCC01. The sequence goes on from JACKCC010000011.1 coordinate 149,902, forward strand.
CTTGTTCATCCTCATTTACCTGCGCCCGGCCTGGGGATTAGCCCTCATCACCGCCACGATTCCATTTTATGTCAATGGCGGCGCATCCATCCCGGCCATCTTCCAGCCCAAAGCCATCTATTCCTACCGCTTCTCCCCCGTCGAAATTTACACGCTCCTGACTTTGGCAGCTTTTATTGTGTCACGTGTCACGTATCACGTATCACGTATCAAACGCTCTCCATCACCCCTGCACCCTTTCACCCCTCCACCCCTTCACTTCCGCTCCGCCGACTACGCCGTCATCACCTTCACGGCCGTTGCCACCCTCTCCCTCTTTTTCACCGAACGGCTGGGCGTAGCAACCAACGAGTGGCGCATGGTCATCATCGAACCGGCGCTGTTTTACCTGCTGCTGCGCGGCATTCGCCCCACGAAAAAGGAGATGTGGGTGGTACTCGACGCTTTCGTTTTGGGCGGGCTGGTGGTGGCGCTGTTTGGCCTGTGGCAGTATGCCTTTGCCCGCGACACGCTGATTACGGCCGAAGGCGGCCTGCTGCGTCTGCGTTCGATCTACGGCTCGCCCAACAACGTCGCCCTGTATCTGGGCCGGATTTTGCCCTTATTGGTGGCGATGGCGCTGCTGGGTAAAGAAAACGGCCGTCGCCGCTGGCTGTATGCGGCCGCAGCTATTCCGATTGGGTTGGCCATTCTGCTCAGTTTTAGCAAAGGGGCGCTGTTTTTAGGCCTGCCGACTTCGCTGCTGTTCGTGTTTTGGGTTTGGCAGCGGGGGAACGGCCGTAAAACGTGGCCCTGGGTCATCGGATTAGGACTGGCCGGCACCATCTTCCTGATTGCGGCCCAGCAAATTCCGCAGTTAGCTGGCCGTTTTGATTTGCGCGGCGCAACCGGCGTTTTCCGCCTCAACTTATGGCGGGCCAGCCTCAACATGATCGCCGACCATCCCTGGCTGGGCATTGGGCTGGACAATTTCCTATACGCCTACCGGGGACGATATATTTTTGACGCCGCCTGGCAGGAACCAAACTTGAACCATCCGCACAACATCGTTCTCGATTTTGCCACGCGATTGGGGCTGCTCGGACTGTTGGCTGGTGGTTGGTTAGTTGGTTCGTTAGGGTGGCTGTTGTGGCAGGCCCGGCAGCGGGTTTCGTCACTTTGGTGGCCGGTAATCGTCGGCTTAAGCGGCACGTTGGTCGATATGCTGGTACATGGCCTGGTCGATCACAGCTTTTTTCTGGTGGATTTGGCCTTTGCCTTTTACTTGATGTTGGGAACGGCCGTTTGGTGGCAATCTGACCGTAACTTAGACAATGGATGAGTGTTTTTGTTAACGGTTTAAGTTCAAAGACGGGCCTGATTTTCCTTGACATTCTGCCCGTTGCACCTAAAATAACTCGGTACCATCCGAATTGAAATTTATCCTAAGGAGAGGATTTGATGAGTGACATAGAAAGTCGTGTCCGCAATATTGTTGTTGAACTGCTAGGCGTTGATGAAGATCAGGTAGTCTCTTCGGCCCGTTTTCGGGAAGATTTGGAAGCTGATTCGCTCGATCTGGTCGAATTGATTATGGCATTCGAAGAAGAATTCAACGGCGAAATTTCCGATGAACAAGCCCAGACGATCACAACCGTCGGGGAAGCCGTTGCCTATATTAACGAAAATATGGCCGGCTGATTCGCTTTCAGCTTAAAAATCGGACTTATAGGGCCGGGTTTTGCAAAAAAACCCGGTCTTTTTTTACCCGCAGTCTTTGAATGGCCACGGCCGTTACCAGCAAATGCCCCGCCCCGTTCAACCACACCCCCGGTCCAATCCCTACCGGCAGACCAACCGCCTGGCTGACTAACGGCCGTATCTGCAAATAAAACCAAAACGGGAAAACTGCCCCCACAATCCCCAACACAACCAGCAGCAGCCAGGGCAGCCAATCGGGTAATGATCGCTCGGCCAAACCAGCGAGAACGGCCGTTAGCACCACCCCGCCAATCAACAACAGCCGCAGCCGCCATTCACTGGCTGCTTCAAATCGGATGGCCTCAATCGCGGGGAAAGACAACAAACTGACAACAATACCCAGTCCGCGCATGACCCAATTTTGCCAGCGGCGCGGCGGCCAGGTCAATGTGACCAACGACAGCATTAAACCCAACGTGACGGGGGGGACGTAAAACCAATTGCGTCCCATCCCCACGCCCAAAAACTTGATCCACTCCCCAATTTCCACCCCAATGAATTGCAGTCCCACTGCCGAGCCAGGCAGCCAGATTAAGAAATAAGCAGTGAATACGGCCGTTAATCCAACCAATAATAGCGACTGAGATTGTTTCCTAAACATAGACGTGAAACGTGAAACGTAAACGCTTTTTCATGCATCACGTTTCAGCCATTCTGTTCCTCAAAAATTTGTATTAAACGGCCGTCCTCTTCCTCCTGCTCCTCGAAAAATCTGGCCAAGCCAGGACTTTGCCGCTGCCGCAGCGCCAGCAGCGCCACCGCCTGAATGTCGGCTGGCGTTACTTCATCCCGCTCATCGGCTGCGGCATGCGCCCGCGCCGCTTCAAACAGCGTAATCTCCGCCCGATTCGAGTCGATTTTTAGCTGCTGAATCAGTTTTAAACCCAAATCGCGGGCTTCGTTGCCAATCGTCACCGTTGGCAGCCGCTTTTGCGCCTGTTCAATTTCCGCTGCCAGCGCCAGTGTGCCTTCGGCATACATCGAAGCCAACCGCTCCGGATCGCTCTGGTAAGCGGCAGCTTGCTCGTACACCTGGTAGCGCATCGCAGTATCATCCAGGCCGCGCACCACCGCTCGCAGGCCAAACCGGTCCATCAACTGCGGCCGCAGCCGCCCTTCTTCCGGGTTCATCGAGCCAATCAATAAGAATCTGGCCCGGTAACGCATCTTCAACGGGCCGCGCCGGACAGTATAGTGCCCCTGCGCCGCCGCATCCAAAATGGCATCGGTAATTACATCATCCAATAGATTAACTTCATCGATGTAGAGGATGTGGCCATCGGCGTGGCCTAAAATGCCACGCTCCAGACGGACACGCTGCTGCTCCAGGGCGATGCGTTCGTTAATGCCGCCAACTACATCTTCCAGCCGGGAATTAAGGGGCAGTTCAAAAATACGCACCCGATCCTCGACAGTTAGCGGTTCGCCATAGCCGACTTTTTTGTGGCAGGCATCGCAAATGGCATCCATGCCCCCTTCATCCAGCATCTGCTCGGTACAACCGTTAATGCACAAACTGCGCCGCACACTGGGCAAGAGATCGGTTAAAGCGCGAACGGCCGTTGTCTTAGCCGTGCCGCGTGGCCCAATCAACAAAACACCCCCCACCCGCGGGCTAATCACCGACAGGGTAAGCGCCAGCTTCATCTCCTGCTGGCCCACAATCGCCAGGAATGGGAATGGCTCCACGTCAGCCAGCCCATAATCCCGATCCGGTAAGGTGACAATTTTATGGGCCGGCGCTTCCAGCAAGGTCTCTAATAATTTTGATCGCTGTTCAGTCATTTTTTTCCTGACGGCGTCGCTCAAGACGGGCTGACTGGCGGGCTGCGGCCCGTTCAAATCGGGCCTGCTCTTCAGTTGTTTCGCAAATTAAGGGCGGAACAGTAACAGGTTTGCCATCTTCCCCCAGAGCAACATAAACAAAATAGGCTGTATTGGTATGGGTAACAGCGCCGGTCAACACATTTTCGGCCGAAACAACCACACGTGTTTCCATAGATGTGCGACCTACCCAGGTCACTTCGGCCGTAACCGTTACCAAATTGCCAATGTGAACCGGCGAATGAAAGGTCATCGAATCAACTGTCACGGTAACCGATGGCCGACGGGCATGTTTTGCAGCCGTCATGCCGCCTGCCTCATCGCAGAGCTTCATGATGAGACCACCATGAACATTGCCCAATGTGTTAGACTGTGCCGGGCCCATCAATTGGGTCAAAGTTACACGTGATTCAGCAACTGTTTTCCCTTTCATGTACGAATTTATTCCATATCCGGCCGTGTTTCCGAAACGTAGGAAAGCCGTTCGGGAAAAGCCTCGAAAAGGTCTATGATGCTATAGGGTAATGAAGGTAGTAGTGGGGCCAGGGGCATTGCCGCCGGAATGTCGGGGGCTTCAGGCCGGGACGGGGGCTGCAAACGGGGACGTACCGATGGCCGGGAACGCGTACGCAGCAGGCGGCGATCGTCGCTTAAAAAGCCTAAATACAACCCACTAGGATCGTACACATCCCGCCCGGAAACAAATCCAATCCATTCCCCGTCAACGTTAAATAAATTGCCTTTTTCGTAGACGGCAACCCATTCGCCATCAGTACGGTAAATAGGAACCATTTCTCACCTCGCCTGATTCTCCTTATATCATGCAGCATTATAGTGAGGGTTTTCAGGAGAGGCAACCGGGATAACAATCTTATTATTTTTCGGGGAGCGGCAAATCTATCAGGGTGCCACGCTGCTGACGGATGGCCTCAACCAATGGTGTTAGATCGCCCTGATGCTGCCAGTACTGGACTAATTCTCTGGCTTTGGCCCCTTTGCCGCTGCCTTTCAGTTCATCGAAATCGACGCCAAGATCGAAGCAAAGGGTTCGCAATTCCTCTAAATCGAAGTAGTTGACCAAAGATTGGCGCAGTTGAACCGGGTTGACGAGGTCTTGCTGGAGAATGTTGGTTGTACCGTTACGGCCGTTTAGCACAATTTTCCCCGCGTGCAGCCGAATCCAAAAGCCGATGATGCTGCCATTCATACGAAAGCCTTCACCCCAACGCACCAGCAGTCCATAGTTCAGCAATCGGCGGGCCGCTTCACTAAGTTCAATATCGGTGTAAGGCAGTTTATCAATGCGATCTTTTCGGGCCAATGCCAGCAACAAATCCCGTTCGCACGGTGAAAAATAACGCCACCATTGGGCAAAATAAGGCGACATGACGGCAATCATGTGACTGCCAATTTTAGCCGGGTTTGGTTCTACTTTTTTACGCTTTTCCTGGAGCCATTTAGCGGCCGTTGCCTGAATAAAGAATGGCAACGAACCGGATAGTTGTAAGATTTGCTGAACATCATCATGGGTTACAATGATGCCGACACGTTCAGCCGGTTCTTTGATTAAGGCTTCAGCATCACCATACTCAAACCCGGACATGTAAATAGGGGTTGGATAAAAAATATTGTAGAAAGGGGAGGTAGGCGGCAAGCCGATATGGGTTCCCAACTGGTATAAATCCCAGTAAGATGAGGTCACGCAAGCCATTTCATAATCCAGCACACTGGTCATAGCTCGAAGTTCAGTCAAAAAATCCTGGTCGAATGCGGCTGTTTTTAGGTGGTCGAATTCATCAAGGAGCAGAACAATGCGTTTTTGCGGATAATGACACAACAGCACCTCAACATCATACATTGAGATTCTGCCTGGTTCCCCTTCTTTCCACAAATTAACCGGTTCTCCCTCCCCCAGCGCTATTTTCAGGCGGACGAGTAAGCGATGGTAAAAGTCGGTGGGTGTCTTGCAGGTAGACATGTCTACGTAGACCATGATGTAATTGTCTGGGTCGGGCAAGAAACGAGCCATGACTTCTTGATGGGCAACATACTGTAAAAAGGATGTTTTTCCGGCGCGACGCAGCCCCAGGATGCTCACTGACTGGGCCTGCGTTCCTCCAATTATCTCGAAGAAACGGCGGGTTTGTTGGGAACGGCCGTAAAAATCCCCTGGCCTTTTAATCGGATGTCCGACAATATATGGCATAACAGTACATTCCTAGTCCAATACCAGAATTATTTCACAACACTCAGCATAGAACCCAACGGGTGTTTACGGGCCACCCAGACGCGAAGCAGATCAAAAGCGGTCGTGTAAGCATAATCTTTGCTGACCAGCATGGGCTGCCACACGCCTGGCTGCGCTAAACGGCGCTGAATCTGCCGCTCAACCGGCTGCCGGGTGATTAGGCGTCGCAGTTCCAATCGTTTCAACGCCGCATGCAGGGCATCTTCATCAAAGGGCGCTTCGCGCAGGCGGGAGGCAATTTCAACACGTGGTACACTTTCCTCAGCCAGTTCATGACCAGCCAAGGCGGTCAGGACATATTGTTCCTCGCTGCTGCTTTCATTCCACAAATGCTGGAGATGGCTGTCGTCTTCATTGACGATCTTGTCGATGGTCTCGCGCACGTCGGAAATGGTGATGGTTTTACTCTTACGACCTTCCAGATTGGTGGCGCTAATCAGCCGGTGACAAATGAGCTGGCTAAAATAGGGGTGGCCTCTCGTTGCCAGCCAGATACGATCAACGGCTAAATCATCGTACTGGATCATCGGCGAAACGGGTTCCCGGATGAGTTTTTCCGTCTCATCCTGGTCTAGTGAGACAATTTCGCGGCTGATGCCGACGTGGAAGATGATGCTCCAATAATCTTCAACAAGCTGATTGGTTCCGGCCAGGATAAAGGTAAGCCGGGTGCGGTGCTGCATGAGTGAACGGAGATAGGGGAAGATATCTTCGCTTAAACGGCCGTTCTCCACACTCACTTGCAACTGCTCCAACTCGTCCATAATCAAAACAAGCAGGCCATTTTCCGGCAAACTGTCTTCAACTCTGTCCAAGAATTCATCAAAATCGCTGTAAATGGAACCGTTTTGCGACCACGTTTCCGGCGCTTTCACATCAATCTTGCGCCGGGCCAACACGCGAACGATCTGATGGCTTAACCGTTCGAAGAATTCCGGCATATCGCAGCCAGCCAGACTTTGTAGGTCAATATAAACCGGGAAAATCGGATAGCCGGGATATTCACGAATGGTTTGGCCGCGTTTGCCCCCGACCAATTGATACAATGTTGACGTTTTGCCCATACGGCGCTGGCCGTACAAAATCAAGGTATGGGGCTGCGTTTTTCCTAGCAAGTTCTCTTCGATCCACATGAAAACGTCTTCGCGGCCCATATACAATGCTTCGGATGCGGCCGTTAACGGTTTGCCGACCACGTATGGATTGTTAACATGGAACAGGGAACGCTCCTGGGTGACAAAGTTGACGGACTCGTCTAGCAATTGCCGATGCTCATTACCGCGAACATCGTAATAGGTGGCCCGCAAATGGACGGTTGCTTCATTGGCACGCGGCTGTACCCAAATGGACAGCGGCACTTCTTCCCCGGCGTCCAGGGCATCAATATGGATCAGCGCGGAATCCATGTCTGTTTCATAATCACCGGAGGGCAGCACTTCAATCGTGATGTTTTCGACCAAGTTGCCAAATTCAGGGTTGCGTAAACGGCCGTTCAACTGCGCCCGCCCCCGGCTAACAATCAGTCGATCGTCATCCAGGCGATAATCAAGCACCGGATAGATTTCATCCACATCCAGTGGATTAATTTCACCCAATTCCTGCAAAATCATGCGGGTCGTATCGGAAATCGGCCGGCCCGACACAGTCCGCAACCGTTCTATCTCGGCTCTGGTGACTAACAGGTTCTCACGATCTTCCGACAACCGCTGGGCAAATCGCCCGTACTCTTCCCTCGTAAGTGGGTGGCGCGGCAAAAATTCGATCTTGAAGACACGAAATTCATAATCTTTGAAGACGTATTCCCGGCGCGAGAATTGACGCTGGAGTAACGGCCGTAACTCCCGCACAATCCGGTAATCCTTAGGACTCTTCAAACCTAACTCTTCCCACAACTCACGCTGAATCGCCCGTGCAAACGAATCCCTATCCCCTTTTTCATTATTAATCTTACCGCCCACCAGGTTAAACATTCCCCAGTTAGCATTCCACTGCAACAAATACTTCCGCTCTTCACCGCTTCCCACCGTAATCAGAGCAAAGGCGCTGCGCTGCCGCAGCACGTTCAATACTTCAGCCACTTCACGCGGCCGTTCCACTTCCTCAATGGCCTGCTTCCCCGACACCAACGCACACGCCAAGGCCAGCCGCTTAGACCAGGGATGCCATGGATCACTATCCAAACCGTCATACTTTAAGACAGCAATGCTTTGGAAGAAAACAGCCACCGGGTAATGGTATCTAAACCGTTCAGGACTATGCAGCTCCGCAATTTTACGCAGCGAGAACAGGAAATACAGTAAATTTTCCGAATACAATGGAAAATGCGAATACAAACTATCATACCATTCCGGCCGATAATCACGCAGCGCCGCCACAAAGTCCTCAAACTTACCCTCAATCGTTTGCAGCAGTACATTTTCCACCAACAAAGCAAACTTGGTTGCCGTATCCGTATCCCATAGCCCTTCCGCAATCATTTCCTTAAAAATACGGAACAAAACATGCGTACGGAACTCAACTTCCAACTTCGCCAAATCAAAATAAATATGGCCAGGACGGGCATCAGAAAAGTCAATCAGCCAAACCGGCACATCCTCCCCAACTTCGACTAAAATATTGCTGGTATTCAAATCCCCATGTATAACCGGCGATACTTGCGGAATCGGAACAATCATATCCTCGCGGCCAATTTCCCAAAGCAGCGAACGAACATTCTTAATCGGCGAAATAAAACGGGCCGATCCCAGTTCAAACTTCTCAGAATTAAAATCAAATGCCTCGCCTGTAATTTGGGAAATACTATTACCCAAAATCGTATCTTGAGTATCAACGACTCGTCCCTTGACACAAATTCGTTTGCCACGTCGGAAAACCGGATGCGTTAACATCTCCCATTCCGACTTCTGCAAAGCAACCTTAAACCGCAAAATAGGATGATCTTTACCTCTTACTAACGGAGATACAGGATAGCGGGCCACCAAGTCATCGTGTAAATAAATGACGCCCCGCTGCGTGTCCAATTCAGCCACTTCAAAATTATGCAAAATAACTTCCGGCTGCTGACCATTCAACACGGCTTCATTGATAGCTTTCAGAGTTTTGTTGCCGGGAACGGCCGATAACGTCGTCAGTTCGTCCGCCGAAACAATAAACTCAGCATCATCAACATTCGGCTCAACCAGCTCGGCATCAACCAATGAAAGCTGCGTCGGCAGCACACGCGAATACAGCGGCGCCCAATAACGCAGTTCTGTGTCACTGCTGCCGGCATACAATTGATCCAGGCTGACGCGCAGCTGGTTCAAGATTTCATCAACAACTTCCTTACGTATTTGATTTTGGTCTTGCAAAAACTGAGCCAGCGTAATCGCATCCCGATTAGACCCCGCCAGGGTGTAACAGGTTCCGGCCAGATGCTGGCCGCGTACCAGCTTGCCCTGAATCTGGCCAATACGACGGTTCAAACGCGGCTGAATGAGACGCTCCTGTTTCTCTCGTACAGCCTCCAAATGATCGGCAACATCAATCTTCAAAATGCGCCGCAGTTGATGGGCCGGCTTAACGGTATAAATGCGCGACCCGCTCAACCCTTCGTCCATCCGGAATATTTGGACAACATCACTGTTGGCAAACAAACGTTTGATGATGTAGCGCTCTTCCGGGTTTTTCGTCAGGGCTTCCAGGTCGGCATAGCTCAAACCTGGCTCAATTCGTGGTTTTACGCCATCACTGGCATACTGTTCAAAAACCTCATCCCAGCTAACCGGAGAAAATACATACCGCTGAATCTGCTCGGCCAAGCGGCCAATCGCCGAGGAATGTTTGGTAAAATGCCAGGCAACACCACTGCGCATCAAATAACGCATTTTATCGTCAGCACCACTGGTAAAAATCACGACGGGCAGCTTGGGACGAATTTCCTGCACCTGAGTCAAAAACATTGTCAGTTCTGACAAGGCATCGTAATCAGCATCAACAAAAACCAGGTCGATATCCCTATCACGCAGAATCGTATCTAACGCTTTATCAAAGGCGATGCCGGTAAGGAATTTAAAGTCGTTGGTGTGTTCCAGTACATTCCAGGGGAACTGTCCCTGGTCTGATTGTTCGGGCACTTCATAAAAGTGGCCGCCCACGCACACCGTCTTCAATTTCATTACGCCATGAAATAAACCTGTTGAATCCATGATCAACACCCCTTAACTGCCCTGATTTGAACAGCGGGTAAATTCAAACAATGTCCAAAAGCGCTTTTATATTTGTCGGTTTTACACCAGGCAAATAGCGCAATTGGCAGCAAGTGCTTTCTATTAAAATTAGGTACTACGTCGAAAAATACTACTTTTCTGTTTATGTTTACATTATGCACTATTACGTTCGTATAGGTGTAATGGATCGGATAGGAAACAAGTACTACCTTTTTAAGGGGGTAATAGGAATTTAGTACTATTTTAGGGGATTTTGCTGTTTTTTTACTCAGCTTTTTTCTGGTGAAAGATCGGGACCTCACCAATAAACTGAAGGACATGACGAGTGGTTGCCGAGATGGGACGGCCGTTCACAGTGCTTAAATTTTGTATCTCGTCGGCAGATACGAAAATGTTTTCTCGACCGGTTGACAGCCAACGAGCAAAATAATGGGGTGAATCCCAATCAATTGGGAGGTTGGGCAGTATTTGCACATCAAATAAGGCGAATTGGTAATTTTTGATTGTTTTTTGGCGGTGCGAATATTGTTGGAGTCTTAATTGGCCTAATTCACGCCCAACCCGGCACTCCTGGGGGCAAATTATACCAAGTTCCTCTTCGAGTTCGCGTTCAATCGTGCGACGAAAACAGTTATTGTCTCCTTTGTTGTTATCGACCTTGCCACCAATCAGATTAAACATTTGCCAGTTGGCATTCCATTGAAGCAGGTAGCGACGCTCGTTTTCCTGACCAATAGCGATAATAGCAAAGGCGCTTTGTTGAACCTGTGCCAGAGCACGTGTACGCGCTCTGGCTATTTCTTCCAATTTTTTGTATGGCTCGGTCATTAAAGGAACTCGTTGTTGAGGCGTGCAGTGACCAGGAATTTTACATAAAAGAAGCGACAGGGAACGAACAAACCACAACCGGAATTTTTCGGGTTTGTTTTCTAAATGTTGATAACGTAAATCCTTCACAGCCAGAGACATGGCACTATCTTCCAGACCTTTCAGCACCTATTATTTTTTTCGGACTACAATACTGTCCTTTTATTCTCTGGTTTTTATGAAGCCAGAGCAACAGTACTTTTGTATTAGATAAGAGTAAGATTAAAACGAAGCGTAGATTTCCAGCAGTTGGCGGGCTGATTTTTCCCAGGTGAATTGACGAGATTGACGAAAACCCTCGGCAACCATTTGTTGGCGGGCATTCGGATTAGCGAGGAGATCGAGCAGGGTTTGGCTCCAGGCTTCTTGGGCATGAGGCGGTAGGGTCACGGCCGTTTCCCCCACCACTTCCGGCAAACTCGACGCATTAGAGGACAGGACGGGCACGCCGCAAGCCATCGCTTCCAGCAAAGGCAGGCCAAATCCTTCGTACAGGCTGGGCATAGCCAACAGGTCGGCCCCACTGTACAGGGCTGGCAAATCGGCGTCATCGACAAAGCCAATGAAACGGACACGGCCGTTCAGCCCCTGCCGCGCTACCTCAGCCATCATTTCATCATACAACCATCCTTTGCCACCAGCAATAATCAGGTTATGGGGATATTGGTCAGCCACGGGGCGGAAAGCGCGAATCAGCATCTGGTAATTTTTGCGGGGCTGAACAGTTCCGACACACAAGATATAGGATGCATCACCGAGATTGTATTGGCGGCGAACGGCCGTTAATACATCCTTATCCGTAATAGGCCGAAACATAGGGTGGACGCCGCAGTACAACACCGTAATCTTTTCCGCCGGAACCTGCCAGACGTCCATTAAATCCTGTTTCGTGGCCAGCGAATCGGCTAAAACATGTGTTGCTCGCTGCACCGACCAGGGTACAACCCGATTCAGATAAGAAACCAACTGCGCCGGAAATGTGTCTGGCGAATGAACAAACGAGAGATCATGTACCGTCAGCAGCGTGGGAATTCGGCCGCTGACCGGCGGCAGCACAAAATCAGGCGAATGAAATAAATCAAGTTTGCCCGTCACCAACTGCACCGGCAGGGGCAGCCGCAAACGATACCAAAATCGATACAACCAACGTTCATCGAGTGGTGCAGGCCGATAAATGACATGGGGCGCAGTTAGAACAGGATCGGCTACCGGCAGGACGGCAGGCTGTCTGGCCGAAAAAAAGCGATACTCGTTGTCACTGTCCAAATCAACCAGTGCCCGGATTAGCTCCCGCGTGTAGCGCCCAATCCCCCCACCCTGGGTGATGGCCGAGGTAATGTCAATGCCAATCTTCAAACGTCAAATCCCAACAGACAATCACAGATTTTTAATTTACGAATCAACATCATTGTAGGTCCAGTAACGATTGACAAAAAAGTTCCAAAACAAGACCACAATCGTGGCAACCGCTTTGGCCGGAATGTAACCGCGTCCGCCAAGTAATCCTGTCGCCGTCATCAGTGAATCAAATGGGTGTTCCAATAAAAACAGCAACGTGTTATTAATTACCAGACCAAAAATGTTAACCAGCGCGAATTGTCCCAATTGGGCTGTCAGTGATTTAGCGCGGGAATCGGGATAAGTCCAATAACGATTAAATGTAAAATTGCTAATCACTGCCGCCGAAAATGAACATGTATTGGCCACCAATGTTGGAAAATGAAAAACTTCCTTCAATAATGTCAATGTACCAAAATCAACAACAAATCCAATCGTACCAACGATCAGGAATTTGAAGAAGCGTTCGGCTTCCTTGGGATTAATCCCAAACCGGCTGGTAACCGTAACAAATAAGGCAATCATTTAATCTTGTCGTCTCCAGTTTTATAGTCTTGTAGTCGAGTAGTCGTTAGTCTTGTAGTCGAGTAGTTGTAATAGTGCCAACATCACGCCCACATGAACGTAGATGTTGTTGACGTATAATTTGTCCACCAGATGATGAACGGCCGTAGCCGTCCACGCAGCCAGCAATCCTAAGGCAATCCCGCGTTCAGGCCAATCGAGCCGTTTTAACAGACAAATTGTTTGCCAGAACACGGCCATCCACAGCAGCAAATAAGCCGTCAGCCCAATAATACCCGTTTCGGCCAATAAATTTAAATAGTAATTATGGGCGTGTCCTAACGGGGCCGGCCAATTGATGAGCGCATAATCGGCATAGGCCGGTTCGTAATTGCCAAAACCGACGCCCAGCCACATGATCGCGAGCTATACCAATGCGGTTGCCATCGAGCCAGTCGCTCCAAAACGGCATAATTAGCATCACGATGTCCACACCGCGCACATCGCCAAATTGTAACCGGCTGAAGGGTCACCCGCTCGGTGATAGAGGCGGAATGAGATTGAACTGCATGCCCACCAGCAAAGAAGGCGCTCACGGCCGGCATGACGATGCCCTGCCACCGCTTTTTGGGCCAGAAGAAGATGAGTACGCCGTCCCCTGCGGCAACCCAGCCACGCTCCCCGGCTCCAGGAAGCGATAAGGTGGCGGCGGTACCTGGCTGTCGCCCGCGCAAGAGAAGCGGTGAACGGGTGAAAGGTGAAAGGCGATCCTTACCCCTGCTCCTGCCCCCCTGCGCCCTTGCCGCAATAGACCATATACCCCACCAACGCCCCCAACGCCAGCAAAGGTTGACAATTCATAAAGCCGCCAAACGGATCTGGTCACCAAACGTGCCATAAGCGCGATAGAAGGACCGCCAATTCGAAAATGCTTCGGCCCATCCCCTGCGGTACAAACTGCCAGATGCCCACCAGCGCCTGCACTGCCTGAAGAAAGCAAAGGCAACAGGATTTATAGCGACGAATATCCACTTTCCATTTTCTGCCTTCTGCCTTCTGATTTCTGCCTTCTGATTTCTGCCTTCTGATTTCTGCCTTCTCCATACCCATGTCCACAACCAGCCAGATAACAAGTATAATCTCCACCCATTTGAGCAGTTCTTTGAAGCCAATCGTTATCGATGGAGCATTAAGCGCTGTCAGGCCCATCGCCAAAGAGAAACAGGAGCAGTGGAACATTGAGAAAAGTGATACGATTCGGCGGCGGCGGCGGCCGCGAGCTTTCAGCCAGGCGTTTCAGGGCCAGCAAAGCAGCGATGATCTGCCGTCCAACCCCATGCTGCCTGCAAGCAGAATGCCTCCAGCGCCCCATCGGTCCCTGCAGCAAGAAGGCCAGCCCCAGCCCCACAATTGGTCGACGATAAGGAGAACGTGAGTACGGCGTTCCTAACACCAACCGCCGCCCAGATCAACGGCAGTCGGGCCAGCAGCAGGCCAACCAACAGCGGTAAAGATAAATGGCATGGCCCACGATCGGCCCACCGCCATTTAGCCGTTTCAATCATCAAATTAAATCACCCGCGTACGGAAAATTCTACTGTCTTCGTCAACTCCCCGGTCAAACCCACTTCGGCTCCCCATCCCAAGACCTGTTTTGCCTTTGCGATGTCCGGCGACGCACCTGGGATCATCCGTAATCCGCGCATCTTCAGGATTGATAACACTCAGACTTGCTGCCCGGAATAAACCACTGCTTTGCGGCAACTCCTCAATCGTCATCTCTGCCGGGTTGCCGACATTGACCGGCGTTTATCGACATGAGCAGTGTACACGCCATCAACCAGGTCGTGCTGTATTATTGGAACGAACGGTCTGCTGGCCGCCTGCGTACACCTCGCTTTCACGGCTGGCCGGTCAGGGCTTGGTAGATGAAATTCGGTACGACACGGCCGTCATGCAAACGCATACGGGACCATAGGTAGCAAATACGCACGATGCGGTTTCAGCCCATGATACCGCTGGTAAGCCAGCGTCATCGCCTCGGCAAACCGCTTGGCTCATCGTATATGCCGCGCGGGCCGACAGACCAACGTGGCCCCAACACGTTTCCGGTCAAGGGATTAACCTGCGGGTCACCATACACTTCCGACGTGGAAGCCAAATGATAGCGCGCCCCTTTGGCCTTGGCCAAACCAACGTATTGTGCGTACCCACGAGCTCACTTTCAGCGTCGGAATCGATATTCCAGATAAACGTTAGCTGCCGGTGACGTAAAATGCGCGATCATGTCAATTTCCCCGGCAACGTAAATGTAGTTGACATCGTGTTTGATAAAGCGAACCGCTCATGCCCCATCAGGTGAGCGATATTGTCCATATTACCCGTAATCAGGTTATCCATCCCGACGACGGTATGTCCTTCGTTAATAAACGATCCGATAAGTGTGAGCGAGAAAACCAGCGCCCCAGAATCAATACACGCATGATACCCAGATTGTGTTACCCTCGATCAAATATTGTATCTTTAGTCAGCTGGTTATGGACGACCCAAAACACCTTTGCGGCGAATCTGCCGTATCCATTCCGAAGCTATACCGTCTGATAATTTGCACGGCAAACTCTACTACCCACCTTTCAAATCCTCGCAAAACGGTTGCCGCCACGGTAAAATCACGCTATAAATTACAGGCCGGTGTCTCCACCGCGCCACCACCCCTGATAAATCAACAAATGGAGTATTCATGAGTTTTCCAACGTGCCGCCCCTGCCCGTCGAAGGCATTCACGAAAACGCAAGGCTGACCAGACCGCATCAATCTGGAAGAAGATGTCACCTTCAAACAGCTAACTACCGGCCTGAAAAAATATTTTTTCATGCACCAGGCCCTGCCCGGACTTGATTTGCAGCCCAAATCAACACCCCAGACCCAGTTGTTTGGTAAAAAGCCAGCACGCCGTCGGCTTCATCATCTCTCCATGACCGGCGGCACGGCCGAAGCGCAGGGCTATCAACCGCACGCTGCCGAAGCGGCGCAGGAAGAAAATGCTACGCCCGGTTCTGCGCTGAGCGGCCATCGAAGACCCCACGCTGGCTGACACCTTCCGGCAACCGCGACGTGGCTCCTGACGTCCTCCTGTTCGCCAATTTGGGCGCGGTGTACCAATTATGGCTACGGCCTGAAACAATGCCAAAGAGCTGTAGACATGGACGAAGCGACGCCCGCGGATTTTACACTCAATGCCATCCAGGAAGCGGTCCAAGGCGAGTGCAATTTTTGCCGGCTTTGCTGGGCAAAATTGAGGCTGTGTGCCGCCAACTGCCGGTGCCGGTCATCGCCAAAGAGGTGGCTGGGCTTCTCCCCGCGAAGCCGCCAGCCAGTTGATGTTGGGTCGTACATTGACGCGGGCTGAGCTGGCGGTAATGTCGTGGAAGCCAGGTGGAGATGCACCGCGCCCCCACCGCCCGCCATGCCCAAAGCCGCTGGAGCGTTTATTGATTGGGGAATCCTGGTACGTTTCCAACCAATACTGCCGCGAAGCAAACTCACCACCCATCATCAGCAGCGGGGGCATCAAAACGGTAATCGACGTTTGCCAAATGCATCGCCCTGGCGCGACTGGTCGGTTTGCCGGCGATTTTCGGCAGCGCCGCCGACAAAGGCGGCGTCGAAGGTGCTCAATGAGATGGCCCAAACCATCACCGACGAACTGCGTATCACCATGTTCGCAGTGGCGCTGGCGATTTGTCGGCCCTGGTCAAACCCAACTGCATACAGGTGGATTTTAGAGATTGAGATTTGAGACTGAGGTTTTAGTCTCAATCTCCAGTCCCCTTAGCAAACCTATGATAAATGAATTAACCAACTATTTTTCAGAAATGCTGCCTGCTTGAAGTGAGATGCGAATTGCCCTACGGGCCGATGGCCCACCACCGGCCCTGTTTCTTACGGCATGTTGCAGTACCACATGGGCTGGTTGGACGCCGATCGCGCCGGCCAACGTCAATAGCGGCAAGCGCATCCGCCCATCATGTGTTCATGCTGACGGCCAAGCTGCCGGCGGCAATTGGTGGTAGCGCCGCCTGCCGCCGCGATTGAAATTTTGCACACCTCCTCATCTATGATGATGGAGGACAATAGGTCCCAGTGCGGCGCGGCTGGGGAGACAGTCTGAAAATCTGGGCGGGCAGCCATCATCAGCGGCGACGCGTTTGCCCTGGCCCATCTGTCACCGAACCGGCTACTGAGCGCGGTATCGCCTCGCCGGTCGTCGTCCAGGCACTGCGCCGCTTTGACGAGATTCCGCCGCGCTGATGCGCAGCCAGTATGACGACATGGATTTGAGACGCGGATCAGGTGGAGTGTCGACATCATCTGGCGATGACGCGAAATTTGCCGTTCTCATTGCCTACAGCACGAAATCGGCGCATTGGTTGCCGGGCCGATCCCGCCACCGTCGGTTATGCCCAGTTTGCTGCTCGCTGGGGTTGGCCTTCCAGGTCATCGACGACATCCTGCATCTGGGCACGAAGTGCTAACGGCAACCGACCGCCAACGACATCACCACCAAGAAAAGACTCGCCTTTGTCCTGTACGGGCTGGCTCCAGAATGCGGCGGCCGCAGGAGTTGTAAGGCGCGGGAAGTGATGAAGGGTTTGTGGGATCGCCGGACCCTCAACCAACTGGCGCTCGCGAATACGCCCGTGACAAAGCTACCGTTTACTTCCCAAAAGCGCGCTGAGACTGAAGCTACCTGGGCGGCAAGGCCTGCCGCCGCCGCCCTACAGCAGTTAGCCAACATGCTCCTACAGCGCGATTATTGATTTCCCCACCCGAAATCCATATTAGGAACAAAAACGGCGATCCGCAGTGAACCCGCTGCCTTTATTAACCTTTATCGGAAGTAATTGATACGGCCTCACACTGATTAATACGATTATCCATCCGTGTTAATCCGTGAAATCCAGCATCCAATAATTCCAACCACTAAAACAACCTGCCATTCAACCTCATCTTCAGATGTTCTGATGGTCGTTTCTGTCATCGCCAGCCGCCGCAATCGCCGCCAAAATATCATCATCCGTATCATCATCAATCAACGTCGATTTCGTCAATCGGTGGCTCAAAAGTCGACCAGTTTTCTTCGACTTCTGGCTCAGGTCAGCTTGCATCGCTTCATAACCAGAACCAGCCGGAATCAACTTACCGATAATCACGTTTTCTTCAAACCATAAAGTTTGTCTTCCTCATCAGCAATGGCCGCCCCACAAACCTTGATCGTGCTGGAATGAACTGGCCGGATAAGAAACCGTCCGTGCTACGCCGTTGTAATGCCCGCGGTATCACCCGTTCTGCTCGGAGCTGGTTTCACTCATTCTCAATGATTTCAGCATTGTTTTCCAGGAAATCAGCCACTTCAAATCCAATTCGCCCGGCAAGATTTCCGTATCACCCGAAGCCGTAAATCACAACCTTACTTCAACATCTTGCGAATAATCGCTTCAAATGTTTATCAGAATATTCTGGCCCTGCGGACGATACACCTTGGACTTCACGCGCGAAATATTGCGTCACCGCATCCGCGCCTAAAATTTCCAAAACTGGGTGCGGATCAACGAACTCTTCGGTCAATGCGCGTTCCCGCACCACCGTGTCACCATCAGAGAACAACAGCCGCATATCGCCGGAATTGGATAAGTCACGGTCATCCCGGCTTTCCAAACAACTTTCAACCCGGCATCCACGACACCCGCGCCACCAAGCAGGCCACAATAACCTCATCATCTTTTTCGGCCAGATGGCGCCCTGCTCAACGGTGTCATTGCCATTGGCCTGGAACGTCCACCTTCCGGTACCTCATAAACATCATCCACCCAACTTGCTGTCAGTAATGAAAACGTGCTGACACCCTCGACGATGCGAACTTCAGTTACACCACCAATTTCAGTGATGGTTGCCCCGTCTTTGGCCGCCAGTCTGAACAACTCTCTTCCGATTACCGGGCAAACTTTGCGTGATGTCACCACCTGCCGAAGTCAAAATACACCGTATGGAACGTCCGGAAGTCAACTGAGTACCTGGTTCACCAATGGATTGGGCGTACCACAATAATTTACGGCCGAACCCATTTCTACCAGCTTGCCGCGAGCCAGATCAACGCCGCAGCATTTAGCAATAAATACCACGATGCATTTCCTGCAGGGTCATGGTGAGGAACGTATACTTCATCAATACCTGTCGAATCAACTGCTTCCTGACAATTTTCCGTGTACATTTCGCCAGTCTGAATACGATTTCACCTGTACCGGATCGCACAGGGCCGGCCGCAATACGGCCGAAAATACGTTCGGCCAGTGTTTGTTTTCCAAACTTATCTACACGACGAATCCAGATACCTTTGGTCGTGCCGCAATCTTCGGCCACAACCACGATATCCTGAGCAATGTCCACCAAACGGCGGGTCAAGTAACCAGCATCGGCCGTACGCAAAGCCGTATCAGCTAAACCTTTCCGGGCGCCATGCGTCGAAATGAAATACTCCAGCGTGTCCAACCCTTGACGGAAGTTAGAACGAATCGGCACAGCAATAATCCGGCCGCTGGGATCAGCCATCAGACCACGCATCCCGGCTAACTGAGTAATGGGGCCGAAACCACCTTTACCCGCACCAGACAATGCCATCATCGCAATCGGACCGGCCGGATCGATCACATCCCGCACCGCCTTCTCCACCATATCTTTGGCATTATTCCACTGCTCAATCGTACGCTGATATTGCTCATCTTCCGTCAGCAGACCACGGCGATATTGACGATCGATTTCATCAACACGAGCGCGGGCCGTAGACAAAATCTCTTCCCGCTCTTCTGGAATCGTCAAATCGGCCACAGCCATCGTCGTGCCCGAAACAGTCGCATATTTAAAGCCAATATTCTTGACACTATCAACCAGTTTAATGGTGACTTCATCACCCAAAAGCCGATAAACCCGGTTGATGAGACGATTCACACCACCTTTGTCCAATTCATGGTTCGTAAACCGCATTTCCGGCGGCAAAACCATATTGAACAAAACACGCCCTGGTGAAGTCTCAATCATACGGACGCGCGGCTTGCCATCAGCATACCGCTTACCATCATCTTTGAAGTACGTTTCCGTATACAAGTTGATCTTGGCATGAACGTCCACGTAACCAAGTTCATAAGCCATTTCAACTTCTTCCATCGTGCCAAAAGTGCGGCCTTCACCTTTCAACCCATCACGCATGAGCATAAGGTAATACACACCCAAAACCATGTCTTTAGACGGCCCTACAATAGGCTGGCCATCAGATGGTTTTAGCAAGTTGCGAGTAGCCATCATCAAGTCTTTGGCTTCTTCAACAGCACGCTTGGACAGCGGCACATGAACGGCCATTTGGTCACCGTCAAAGTCGGCATTAAAAGCCGCACAGACCAGCGGATGCAGATGGATCGCTTTACCTTCAACTAACATGGGCATGAACGCCTGGATACCCAGACGATGCAGAGTCGGCGCCCGGTTCAGCATAATCGGCCGTCCCTGAATCACCTCTTCCAACACCTGCCATACTTCCGGCGGCTGCCGTTCGATAAACCGCTTCGCCCCTTTCACGTTACTGGCATAACCATACTCAACCAGTTTGCTAATCACAAACGGCCGGAACAGTTCCAAAGCCATAACCTTGGGCAAACCACATTGCCCCAGCTTCAGGGTCGGGCCAACCACAATCACGGAACGGCCGGAGTAATCAACACGTTTACCCAATAAATTGCGGCGGAAGCGACCTTTCTTGCCTTTGAGCATATCCGACAAAGACTTCAACTCACGGCGGCCACGGCGGCTTAATGCCTTTCCGCGCTGGCTGTTGTCGATGAGGCTGTCCACCGCTTCTTGCAGCATACGCTTTTCATTGCGGACGATTACATCCGGCGCGCCTAAATCCAACAGCCGCTTGAGACGGTTATTACGATTGATGACGCGGCGGTACAAATCATTCAAATCGGATGTGGCAAAACGGCCGCCGTCTAACTGCACCATTGGACGCAAATCAGGTGGAATGACCGGTAATACTTCCAAAATCATCCATTCTGGCCGATTGTTACTGCCCCGCAAAGCCTCAACAACTTGCAGACGCTTTGTAGCCCGTTTTGCAGCCTGCTTGGAACGGGTTGTACGAACTTCACGCCACAATTCGCGGGACAATTTGTCTAAATCCATTCGTTTCAGAATGTCATAGAGTGCCTCAGCGCCCATCTCGGCGCGGAAGACATTACCGAATTTGCTTTTCAAGTCACGATATTCGGTTTCATTGAGGAAGACCATCTGCGCCAGAGCTTCCAATTGATCTTGATTGGATTGGGCCTGTTGACGAAGCTGAACCAGTTTTTGTCCAGTTTGGTCGCGAACATCTTGCTCAACCGAAGCAATCTCAACGCGTAATTCCTGGATTTCTTTTTGCAGTTTGGCCACTTCGCTCTGCTGCTTGGCTTCGCTGTCTTCTTGAACTTCGGTCAATCGTTCTGAGGTGATTTCCTGAACAATAACAATGTGTTCACGGCCAACTGTTTGGCCCTTTTTGACAATGGTTTTCTCACCCAGAACAATATTTTCGGTTGCAGCTGAACCGCTGAGATTTTCCAGACGTTTCTCGATGGACTTGGCTTCGCGAACCACATCATCGGTTGCCGCACCCAAGCGATCATCGAAAGTGGCATTTAATTCCACCAACTGGCTTTCCAGAGCTGCCAGCCGTTCGTTAGCTTCGCTGGCAGCCTGCTCAATTTGTTCCCGGATCTCTTGCTCAAGCTTGAGTTCAGTCTCTACCAGTTCTTCATCCAGACGCTTCAATGCCCGCTGGCGGGCTTCTTCATCAACACTGGTAATGACGTACTGAGCAAAATAGAGGACCCGATCCAAGTTACGGCGGGATACATTGAGCAAAAGGCCCATGTAACTGGGAACACGCCGGGTGTACCATACGTGGGCAACGGGCGCAGCCAGTTCGATATGCCCCAGCCGTTCACGCCGAACAGAAGAGCGGGTGATTTCCACACCACATTTATCGCAAACAATACCTTTGTAGCGGACATTTTTGTACTTGCCGCAATAACATTGCCAATCTCGTGTAGGACCAAAAATCGCCTCACAAAACAGGCCGTCTTTTTCCGGGCGTAAGCGGCGATAATTAATTGTTTCTGGTTTTGTGACTTCGCCATATGACCACGAACGGATTTGTTCGGGGGATGCTAGACTGATACGTAATGAGCGGAATTCTGTTGTTTCCACCAACTGACCTCCCAAAGAATTTATGGCTCCAACTAATTCTGAATATTGCGCTGTGGGTTAATCTCTCTTGCAACGACCAGGAGACATTAATAGGGTTACAAACGCACAAAAGAGCGTATGGCCTTTTGGGGACCAACGCTCTTGAATTTCGTCTAAATCTTTAACATAAACAAGTTAATTCTATATACGAACGTCAATATGTCAAGGCTGCTATGTTAAAATCAGATTAGAGTGCAAACTATTAATTTACCAGATGCTGTGCTTTTTGCCAAATTTTAAGCGGGATTTTCGGGCTTTATAACTGTTCCGCAAAATTCGCAGGTTGCAGTCAAAACGCCACGTGGTGGTGTGGGCACGGCCGCATAGCAGTTGGGGCATTGCGCAGGAAATGATAATGCCGCTTCTTGTGCCTCTTCGAGTGATTCAACGTACTCATCAGCTCGATCGGCATCGATTTCACCGGTTTGGATGCGTTTGAGTACAGCCGCCCAATCGGCCGAATCCTGCCCTTTAAGGTGGAATCTGGCGCGTGCTAAGGGAGCATTGGCTGATAATCCCAGTTCCAGGATGTCGTCTTTGCCCATACCCAGAAAGCCGCCTTCTTCTCTGGCATCAATAGAATCGACGTCGGAAACTTCGATTCCCAGGCGCAGTTCCTGGATCATCTCGGATTCGGCTTTGAATATGCCCAGGCGTTTTTTGGTAACAACTTCTTCGCGCTGTTCGAAGAGAAGGCGCTGATCGGTAAGGAAAAGCATGCCTTCCGGGCCGTCTTTTTCGCTTTGCTGCCACACTGATTTGACGGCCAGCAACGGGCCTTCGGTGACCCGAAGCTCAATGGCGTTTGATTCGGCGAGGGCATCCATCATGGTTGTAATGCGGTTGAGATCGGCCTGAATGGCATAGAGGTCGGTATCCATGCCCTTGTAGAGACTGGACACGGCCGTTTCCGCCGCCCCTATCCGTTGTTCTAAAGATTTCAAAACTGATTCAGCCGTTCGCAGGGAAGGTTCCACTGGGCGAAGGGTATGAACATGCCGTTCGACTTCATCAATTTGTTTGTCGAGATTGGCAACGTGCTGCTGCAAAGTTGTCTCGACTCGGGGACGCACATCATCCCAGCGTGCTTCCAACGCCTCCAATCGGTCTTCCAACTGTTCGGAATGTAGATAACCACGCTCGCGCAGCGCTTCCAGAGCCAATGGCAAATCGATGAGTTGAGAATCAAACTTGCCAATTGTGCTATAAATATCACCCAATTGAGCACGGCTTTCCAGGCTGGCAAAGCTGGTTTGGGCCTGTTCCAGGCGGGTTTGGAGTTCAGGATTGGCCGCAACAGAAGATTGGGGCGCTGGTCGGGCTGCGGGTTGGAACGGCCGTCGCGGGGGGGGCGCGGGCATGGGACGCTGGGCTACCGTTTGCCGCCGGGCCACAACCCGATTGGCCGGACGTACACGCGGCTTGGGGGCAACGCGAGCTGGAGAATTGCCAGGCCGCTTCTGCAACTGCTTCCGTCTTTCGTCCATATCACTTTTGTTCATCTGGGCCTCCTGTAATGGGCTTAAATCAATACAATTACAACAAATTATTCGGCTTTTTCGCCGAGTATATGTTTCAGATACGCTTCCATAAAATCGTTCAAACGGCCATCGAGCACCGCCTGCGTATTGCCGGTTTCATGGTCGGTACGGTGATCTTTGACCATTTTGTAGGGATGCAGAACGTAGGAACGAATCTGGCTGCCCCATTCGGCGGAAACGTCCTCACCTTTGAGGGCCGACATTTCGGCATCCTGCTTGCGCCGCTCCAGGTCAAATAACTGCGCTTTAAGGATGTTCATCGCCACCTGCATGTTTTGGGTCAGCGAGCGTTGATTTTGGCAGGAAACGACAATACCCGACGGATAATGGGTAATGCGTACGGCCGTTTCATTTTTCTGGACGTGCTGGCCACCGGCACCACTGGCCCGGAAGCGGTCGATACGTAAGTCTTTCTCGTCAATTTCGATTTCGATATCTTCGGCTACGTCCGGCCACACTTCCACTTTAGCAAAAGAGGTGTGGCGGCGGCTGGAAGAATCATAAGGTGAGATACGCACCAATCGATGTACGCCGCGCTCGGATTTGAGACGGCCGTACACCATATCGTTTCCCTCAAGCTGCATCAAACAGCTTTTGATCCCCACCACATCGCCGGGACTTTCATCAAGAATATTAACCACAATTTTCTCTGATTCTGCCCAGCGAATGAACATGCGCTGGAGCATTTGCGCCCAATCCTGCGCTTCCGTCCCACCGGCCCCGGCATGGATAGCCAGAATTGCATCCTCATCATCGTATTTTCCGGCAAACAAGGCCCGGAACTCCAATTTGGCAACCGCGTCGGATAACACTGCGACTTCGGCCTCCAATTCGGCCGTTAATTCTTCATCATCCATTTCCGCCAGCAGCAGCGCATCCTGCAAACGGGTACTGACCTGCTCCCACACTGTCACTTCATCGCGCAGTTTGGTCAGGTCTTGCATAATTTCCTGAGCTTTCGTTGAATCGTTCCAAAAATCAGGGGCAGCGGCTAACTGCTCCAGTTGGGCAATTTTGTCGGCTTTGTTCGCGACGTCAAAGCCGCCTCCGCAAATGGTTTACCGTTTCCTGAAGTTCATCAAGTTTTTTGATTAATTCTTCCATGTTGATCACCTCTTTTTTAGCTGTTAGTGTTTAGCAGTTAGCTTTTGGTTTTTAGTTCCCGTCTGATGTGACACAATTTTACCAGTTTTCCTGGCTAAGTGTTTTATTACTTAATCACTGTTCGCAATTAAGTTTGTAATACCAAATCGCTATGTTAATAACTACTTAGTCACCAGTGGCAGATAAACCTGCTGTAAATTCTCGACAACCCAGACAGTGGCGGCAGGCAGGCTGTTGTTATCAACCCTCACGGGAACCAGACGCGGTGTACCGATAACGGCCGTTTCCAAATCCGCCTGTAATGTTAATGGATCGATGTAGGTGGTGGGAACGGCCGTGCCATCCCACAACACATGACTCGCTGCTGTAAATCCATATCCTTTAATGGTCAGCGCCACCGGAGACGAAGCGTCAATCATCGCCGGTGACACCGTCAGCACCACCAGCAGTTCATACGCACCAATGTCACAGCCGCCACCTTGCGGCCGGGTGATGCCCCGTTGATCAGTCGCCGGGCAAGCCAAATTGTTACCGGCATCGATAGCCGGGCTGCCACTGCTCAACGCCCGTGTTTCTGTTGGGCCACCGTTGTCAGCCAGCACCCCCAACAGCGGATCGGCAAACAAGATGGCCGATTCCGGCGAGGTGATGAAATTATTGACCGTGTTGTCAAAGTCAGGTGCCTTGGTACGTGGGTATTGTAAATTGTTGCCACCGTTTTGCAATGGCCGGTTGGTATGGTAGCCCTGCCATTCTGTCGTCACCGGGTCGGTGTGCATCGGATCGAGCCGATTGTCGTAAAAAAGCGAATTGGCCAGAGTGACTACGCGCAGTGGATCGCCCGATCCCCCAGCGTGAATTGCGCCACCCTGGAACGTGGCAAAGTTTTGGGCAAATGTGCTGTTAACAATATCGATAACGCCGCGGCTGATGACCAACGCGCCCCCCTGACCAATGATGTTGGTTCCGGCTGTCGCTGCCGCATTTTGGCTGAAGGTGGTATTGATAATACGGCCGTTGCCATTCACCAACAACCACACGCCGCCACCTTGCCGCTGGGCATAATTGTTCACAAACAAAGAATCACGAATCTCGATATTGTCTTCGGCTGTCGCCCCCACGTAGTCATCTTCGATGTGGTAAATCGCTCCGCCATGTCCTTCTACATCAGGCGTGCCGACTAACCAATTATAGTTGAACGTGGACCGCTCGTAGGTTGCTTTGGTCCCTTTGCCGTCAGAAATGGTCACTTTAAGCGCGCCGCCGCCGCGAACGGCCGTGTTCCCCGTAAACTCACTGCCGCAGACAGCGACGATTTTGCGGGAATCGGGGTTGAAGCTATTGGTCACGCCATCTAGATGAATCGCCCCGCCGTGCCCGCGCACGATGCCGCCCGGCGTCATATCGGCGGCCTGGTTGTTGGTGAAGCGGCTGTTGTACACGATTAGCCCGCTGGCAATGGCGCCAAAGCCGCCGCCGTTACCGGCTACGTTGTTCTCAAAGACAGAACCGACGATGATGGTTTCGTAAATGTTAGCGACAAACACCGCTCCACCCTGGTTGTCTTCGTCGGTGATCGAGGTTGTGGCATTATTCTCGAAAGTAGAGTTGATAATATGCAGTTTGGTGCCGGGACTTGTTGCCCAGACGGCTCCGCCACGGGCGTTGGCGTCTTGCGAGTGAGTGGCGGCGGGGGCACGGCCGTTCACCAACGTGATATTTTGCAGCGTCAAATCATTGCCCAGGCTCTTGTTACTATCCGAACCGGGCGTAAACGGCTTCTGCAAAATGCGCGTGCTGTTGCCGCCGTCCAGCGTCACCAATCCCTGCCCATCCAGAACAATGTCCACCGTCGCGCTCGTCACCAGCGGCGAAGTAATGAGAATCGTCACCGGATTGGGGCCGCAGTCAAACGTGATGTGGCCGCCCGCCGCCAGCGCTGTCCGCAAATTGGCTTCAGTGCAGCCGGTGATGACCGTCGGATTGACCAGCGTCACCGGCTGAATCGGCGGCATGCAAACCTTCGGCGGCAAAGCAGTTGGGGCGGCTTGCGACGAATCGGGAACGTAACTGGCAAGTAAAATCAGTAGAAAAAGGGCCACAAGACCAGTCAAGCGCCATCTTGCTCGCATGATTATCCTCTCGTTTAACCGCAAAGGACCCCCCAAGAACGCCAAGTCCCTTTATTTTCTTTGCGTCCTCTGCGTCCTTTGCGGTTAACCTAACAAACTCAGCAGCGTGAACAGCCCGAAACCGCCAATAACCAATCCCGCCAGCCGGTTGACCCACTGCATCGCCCGATCGTTGAACCGCTCGCGCAGCAGGGAAACGCCGCCGCTGAGCAGCAGCCACCAGGTCACTGAGCCGGAAAATACGCCCAGCACCAACGAAATCGCTTCGCCATAATTGCGGTCGGCAGCGGCTAATCCCAACCCAGCAAAGATAGCGATAAACGACAAAATGGTGATGGGATTGGTCAGCGTGAGTAGAAAAGTAGCGGCATACGCTTTGAGCAGGCCGCCGCGTTGAGCATAAACCGCTTTTTCGGCTGGTTCGGACAAGAACGTGCGCACACCCAAATAACACAAAAACAGGCCGCCAATCAAGGCCAGCCAGGTTTGCTGCGCCACCAAAAAGCCGGAAATAAAGGTCAGACCAAAACCGGCAATCGTGCCGTAAATGCCATCGGCGCTGGCTGCTCCCAGCCCAGAGACGAAGCCGAATTTACGGCCGTCTTGCAGCGTCCGTTGAATGCACAACAAACCAATCGGCCCCACCGGAGCGGCAATCGCCAAACCAATCAACACACCACGCCACAGCAAAGATAAATCCATTTTGCACCGTAAAGCGAATTGGCAAATCGCTCTATAAAATTCCCAGTTTTTCCAGGTCTAGACGCAGTTGGGCCGGCGAATGGAATTGAAAGGCCTGGAATCCCAACTGCCGTGCCGCCTGAATGTTGGCCGGCGAATCGTCGATGAAAATGCAATCCTGCGCTTCCCGGCCGATCCGTTCCAGCAAAATGTGGTAGATGGCCGGGTCGGGCTTGTTGACCTTGACATGGCCGGAGATGACGATTTCGTCAAACCAGTCCAGAAACTCAAACCAGGCGCGCACTTTGGGATAGGTTTCCGGTGACCAGTTGCTGAGCGCAGCCGTGGGATAACCGGCCGCGATCAGTTCGGCCAATATCTGGATGGTATCGTCAATTGTCCCGGCGATCATTTCATCCCAACGGGAATGGTAGGCGGCGATGTAGGGTTCGTACTGGGGAAATTCGGCGGTTTTGGCGGCTATGGCGTCGGCAAACGGCCGTCCCGCGTCCATCTCCGCATTCCAGGCCAGCGTACACACATTGTCTAAAAAGTAATCGAGTTCGGCGGCACGGCCGTTAAACATCTTCCTATACAAATGGCGGCGGTCCCAATCAATCAGCACCGCGCCCAGGTCGAAAACGATGGTAGGTTTGGACATTGTGATAAAGTTGCAAGGTTGCAGAGTTGCAAAGTGGCAGAGTCACCATGCTGCTTTGCAACTCTGCAACTTTTATACTTTGCTTAATTTTCAAACAATCCGTCAATAAATTGGTCGGCGTCAAAGGGGGCTAAATCTTGTATTTTTTCGCCGGTGCCGATGAAGCGGACGGGCAGACCCAACTCGCGGTAGATGGCGAAAACCATGCCACCTTTGGCCGTACCATCCAGTTTAGTCAGGATGACGCCGGTGACTCCTACCGATTCCTTGAATTTTTGCGCCTGGACGAGGGCATTTTGGCCAGTAGGTGCATCGAGGACGAGCAGGACTTCGTGCGGGGCAGCGTGAACGCTCTTTTTGCAAACGCCGCGTACTTTTTCCAGCTCTTTCATCAGATTGAATTTAGTGTGCAGACGGCCGGCCGTGTCAATGATGAGCATGTCAAAACCACGGGCGCGGGCGGCGCGGATGCCGTCGTAGGTGATGGCCGCCGGGTCGCCGCCGGGCTGGCCGGAAATGAGGGGCACATCGGCCCGCTGGCTCCAGATTTCGAGCTGGTCGATAGCCGCCGCCCGGAAAGTATCACCAGCCACGACCATGACTTTACGGCCGTTGCCCTTGTACCGCTGGGCCAACTTCCCAATCGTCGTCGTTTTGCCGGAACCATTAACACCCACAACCATGACCACCGTCAACTGGCGCGGCGCTTCCAGTTCAAAATTCGGCGGATCGAACAGGATGGCCCGCATCTCTTTTTTCAACGCCCCAATCAACTGCTCGGTGCGCACCAATCCTTCGCGGCTGACGCGCTCACGCATGGCATCGACCAGCGCCAGCGTCGTGGGCACGCCCATATCAGCCTGAATCAGCAGCGCCTCTAAATCTTCCCAGGTTTCTTCGTCAATTTCGCCCATCCCCAGCACACTGACAATCTGGCCAAAAACCGATTGGCGCGTACGGGTCAGGGATTCGCGGATACTTTTGAACAAAATTACCTCCGAAGGTTGCGAGTGACGAATCGCATTATTTCATTTCAATGTCGGGGCATTATAACGGTTGATAAGGTTAGCGACAATGCAATAACGTATCCACTTGCCACTCGCTACACCTGCCGCCAATCCATCTTGCGGCTGGCGGCCCAGCCGGTGATAAGGGTCAATCCGGCTAAAACGAGCAAATCAAGGGCCAGCCGGGGCATGACCGGGCCGAGCAGGGTCTGGCGCATGGCTGAGGCGGCATAGGTCGCCGGGCTGAACCAGCCGATCCAGCGCATGAATTGAGGCAATCGCTCCGGCGGAATGATGACTGGCCCCAGCGCGGTAAAACCCATAATGAGCAGCAGGGTCGTCGGGCCGGCAGCCTGTGGCGTAGGGGCCGTAACGCCGATGAGAGCGCCTAATGCAGCAAGGGACACGGCCGTTAACACCACCACCATCGGCCACAACAGGTGAATCACCAAATGAATCCGCAAAAACCAGGAACCGACCAGCAACATCACCAGCAGCGCCGGCAGCGACAAAATCAAAAAGGAAATGAGCGAGGCCAGGATGACCATGTAACGGTGGATAGGCAGCGTGGCAAAATAATCGAGCGTGCCCATCGCTTTCATGAAAGCGAAATTATTGGAGACTTTTCCCAAATTCTCGAACATCAGCGCTAACACGACGTTGCCGGTAAGGACGTAGGCCAGCACGTCCGGCCCAGAATCGCGGGCAAATGTGCCCAGCGCCAGCAAGCTTAGCAGCGGCGCAGCAATGCCGCTGGTCAGCATCCCCCGCCACGACCAGCGAAAGTTGGAAAGCTGGATGAGGATGAGGTCAAAGAGTTGGGTGATTAGGGATGGTTGCGATCGGTTCATGGCTTATCTCGTAATCCGTAACCCGTATTCCGTTATCCGACCTCGGATTACGGATCACGGATTACGGGTCACGGTGTAATGCAAATACAAATCCTCTAAAGTGGCTGAGTGCAGGCGGAAGTCGTCGAGGCGGTTCAGGTCAAGGGTGTTGATTACGGCCGTTGCTTCCCCATTCTCCAGATAAACGAGCCAGCGCCCGGCATCCAGTTCGTGATGCATCAAACCATCGGGCAGGATAGGCGGCCAATCGGGCGGGAAAAATAATTCCAGCCGCAGCTTTTTATCTACCTGGCGTTTCAACTCGCCCGGTTTACCCAAAGCGACCAGTTCGCCATCGCACATGATGCCCACCCGCTGGATAATTTTCTCAGCCTCGATGGCGTCGTGGGTGATGAAGATGATCGTCGTGCCTTCTTCCCGGTTAAGTTGACGCAAAATCTGCCACACCTGCTGGCGGCGCTGCGGGTCTAGGTGATTGGTCGGCTCATCCAGGATGAGGATAGGCGGTGAACCGGCCATCGTCGCCGCCAGTTGCAGCAGCCGTCTCTGCCCGCCGGACAGTTTGGCCGGGACGCGGCGGCGCAACTCACCCAACTGCCACAACTCGATGAGCCGATCGCACTCACGGCGGGCATCGAACCGGCTCAAGCCGCGCAAGTGGGCGGTAAAGTACAGCGTTTCGGCAACGGTCAGGCTGTTGAAGGCCAGGCCATCCTGGGCCATGTAGCCGACGTGTTGAGGGATGAAGGTGGAAGAGATTGGTGACGCTTGTTCCATCACCCGAATCTCCCCCGACGTCGGCGTCAGCAAGTTGGCCATCTGTTTGACCAGCGTACTTTTACCTGCGCCATTGTCGCCTAACAAACCAAAAATCTCGCCCTGCGAGATTTGCAGGCTGATATCTTTGTTCGCCGGAGCGGTTTGGCCGGGGTAAATTTTGGTCAGGTCGCGGATGTCAAAAACAATCACGAGGGAATTGTCAATGGTGAATGGTCAATTGTCAATTATTACTGATATACGATTTGTTGACGATTGACGATTGACGATCAACCGTTAACCATTCCCCATTATTCCGGTCGCCAATACCATAAAGCTCAGACGTTATAGATGCCCATCGAAGACGAACTGCGAGCCGCACTCTCTGGATGCATAATTATCGCAGCACGAAGATAACAAAAGCGGCCAGTAGTCCCTGGGCTAGCTGCCCAGGGAACCTCATCTGACAACAGCAGTAGATATGACGATATTGAGTTTTTAAGGTTCAGTTTTTTGATTCTGGCTCAAAAACGCCAGAAGCCAGTTCCTGTACGAACCGCTGTCAAAGGCAACCGGGCTTCGACAAGCTCGGCCCTGACATAGTTGTATCGTTACAAAAATTTCTCATTGCTACGTCATTTAATGTACGGCCGTTCCACCATTTAGCCGATTTAAGTCATTTTCATTTCAATTACAATCAATAAAATAAGCCAACTCTAAACCAGAGGGTTGGTTTATGCTGCAATTTATTCAGGAGTGAAAAAAAATGGTCCACCTAACTGCTCTCATGCTCGATACCCGCTTGCAAGAACTGCGGGCAGCTTTGGAAAAAAACGATCTGGCCGGTGCGTTGGCCATCCTACAAATGCTCCAGCCTCCTGATCAGGCTGACTTGCTGGACGAATTGGAGCCAGCCGACCAGATTACTCTGCTGCCCGCTTTACAGCCGGCCGAATCGGCTGACATTCTGGAGGAAATGGATGATGACCGTGCCGCCGAACTGGTAGCCGCCCTGCCCACAGCTGCGGTTGTCCGCATTATTGATGAGATGGAACCGGATGAGGCAGCTGACCTGCTGGGCGACCTGGAACCGGCACAAGCGCGACAGGTACTGGCCAAATTGGAAGACGCAAAAGAGTTACGGCCGTTACTCCTCCATGCCGATGACAGCGCTGGCGGTCTGATGACGCCTGAATTTCTGGCCCTGCGCCGCCGCACCAGCACAGCCGATGCACTGGACGCTATTCGCGCCTGGCAGCCCAAGTCGGACACGCTGTCGGATTTGTTTGTAATTGATGGTGACGGCCGTTTATGCGGCGTCGTTTCCATGCGGCAGCTCATCATCGCCCCGCCCGAAGCACTGATGATCGACATCATGGACCCCGATCCGGTTTGGGTATCGGTGGGAACCGACCAGGAAGCGTGTGCCCAATTGATGAGCCACTACAGCCTGCTTGTGCTGCCCGTTGTCAACGCGGCCCATGAACTGGTTGGTGTCATTACCATTGATGACGTGGTTGACGTGTTAGAAGCGGAGGCTACTGAGGACATTCAGCGGTTGGGTGGTGCGGAACCCTTGAAACGGCCGTATCTGGACACCCCGGTTCTCAACATTGCCCGCAAGCGCATCAGTTGGCTGCTGCTTCTCTTTGTCACCGAAAGCCTCACCGGCAGCGTTTTGCGCTTTTTTGAAAGTGAACTGCAAGCGGTCGTGGCGCTCTCCTTCTTCATCCCCCTGCTGATCGGCACCGGCGGTAATGCTGGATCGCAGACCACAAGCACCATCATCCGTGCGCTGGCGGTGGGTGATGTACGCAAACGGGATGCCCTGGCTGCATTCTGGCATGAACTTCGTGTGGGGCTGCTGCTGGCGGCGGTGATGGCCGTTATTGCTTACGGCCGTGCCCTGCTTTGGGGCACTACACCCGATTTGGCGCTGGCCGTGGCTTTCTCCATCCTGGCCATCATCATTTGGGCCAACAGCCTGGGGGCGCTGCTGCCTTTGGGCGCTGTGGCACTCAAAATCGATCCCACCGTCGTTTCTGGCCCGGCAATGAGCACACTGGTTGATGCCACCGGGCTGTTCATCTATTTCACCATCGCCCGGCTGATTATCGGTTTGTAGTTGGAGGTTCATGCGTCATGCGTCATTCAAAAGTTGACGCATAACGCATCGCTTCATGATTTACACACGTCCGGTGGGGAAAACTCGGCGGACGACAAAAAGGTAAAAAACGATCATGCCCAGCAGCCGTCCGACAAAGCTCAGTCCAAAAATGAGTTGAAAACTGATGGCATCGGCCAGATAACCGCCAATCAAAGGACCGATGAAGGCGCTGGTGAAAACGGCCGTTTGGTACAACGCCACCGCTCGCGGCCGATCTTGGTTCGGGGTCAACAAAAGCAGCATATTAAAATTAGCCAGGTTGTAGCCGGCCCAAACAAATCCCCCCAGCGTATTGATCAACCCTACCTGCCAGGGCGCGGTAATGAAAACCCAGCCCAGGGGAAGCAGTGGAATGGTAAACCCGCATACCAGCATCACCCAAAACGTCCCTTTCTCATCCATTAAACGGCCAAAAACCTGCTGGCCAAACAGGGCCATCAAGCTGCTGACGCTGGCCAGCAAACCAATCGTTGTTGTGCTGGCCTGAAAATCATTGACCAAATAGACATTAAAAAAGGGAGCGGCAGCTTGTAAAGCCAGGTTCCAAATAAAAGCACTGGCGACCAATCCAATAAAACCTGGACTCTGCCGCAACGTCCGCCGCAAGTCTCCTGGTTGGTGCTGGGTGGCCGCCGGTGACGGCCGTACCGGTTCCTGGATACGGCTGTAACTGGCCGTACTGACCATACCAAACGCAAAAGCAAAAAAGAAGACCGACTGATACCCCAATTCGGCCAGGTCAAAACGGCCGTTTCCCAGTCCAATCAACCGGCCGGCCAGCGGCGTGACCAGCAGCGCGGCCACCCCCATAGCCATATTCCGGCTGCTAAAATAGCGCCCGCGAATATGGTCGGGCACCAGATCGGCAACAATCGAGGTCCAGGCCGGATTAGCCAGGTTGCCCATGAAGGCCCGCAGGCCGTTGAGACCAATCAACAGCCAGATAAGCAGCCATCCCCGGTCGGAAAAGAACGGCAGCAAAGCCATTGCCAACAACATCAGCCGGGCAACACCGCCGCCGCTCCACAAAACAACCCGCTTGCGCGGCCCGCGCTCGGCCAGCCGTGCTCCGGGCAAGAAAGCAATGGCACCGGCCAAATTGGCTACGGCCGTTAACCAGCCCACCTGCCCACTCGACGCCCCAAACGCCAGAGCAAACAGCGGGACAAAACTCAGGTAAAAGTTTTCGCTGATAGACGCAAACAGGCCATCCAACCAAAAATAACGCAAGCTGAATATTTGCGCGGGAACCAGGTCATTATCGGTTTGCTCAGTGAGACGGCGATCTAACGGCCGTATAACCGCCGACCAGTTCCATCGCTGGGGGCGCAGGTGGTCCGTTGCGCCGCTGCTCAACCGCTGCGATAAATGAACACGCCAGCCAGTCAACTCCTGCGCCAATCGTTTTCCAATCGACATAGCCACAAATTATACCGGTTATTTTGTCCAGGGGTCAGTGATTTGCCTTATGGTTTATAATTTGCTGTGATACATTGAGTTTTGATTGTTGGTTTAGATGGATGAAAAACAAACCGCCCAATAGTGAACCAATCATGTGAGGAAAGTATGTCTGATTCAATTTTGGTCCACTCAGTGCCTGCCCGCCGCAGCTACTTCGAAAAACACGGTGAGCTTATCCAAAAGCTGGCCCAGCATGGCCAATCCCCCCACGCCCTTTTCATTGGTTGTTCCGATTCCCGCATTATGCCAGAACAAATTCTAGGGGCAGAACCGGGTGATTTTTTTATGATCCGCAACGTGGCCAACATCATTCCCCCTTATTACCAGACAGAAATTGGCATTGTCTCGGCGCTGGAATTTGCCATCTTCTACCTGAATGTGTCCCATGTTATTGTTTGCGGGCACACAGATTGCGGTGGCATTAAAGGATTGGACACGTGGATTGATATGAGTCAGACACCGGCATTGTCACGCTGGCTGGATTTGGCACGGCCGTCCCAACGCGATGTCGATTTTGCTATGCGCAATCTTTCCCCCGAAGAACGGCACCGGGCTATTGTGGAACGCAATGTCATCAACCAACTCAACAACTTGCAAAGCTATCCGTTCGTTCGGGAACGTCTGGAAGCCGATCGGTTAGAACTGCATGGATGGGTTCTACACCTGGAAACGCAGCAAATCAGCACTTACAACCCAGAAAGCAGCCAGTTCACCATTTTCTGACAGGCTGGCGGTTCACCAACCTGGTTTTACTTTTCCCGCACGACCAAAACCGAACTGGGAGCCTGTTCCACGATGCGCGGCGTTACCTTTTCCATCAACAATTCGTTCAGCAAAGACATTTCTGTGCGCGCGCCCACCACGATCAAATCGTAGTGACCTTCCTCGGCTTCATGGACAATTTCCTCAGAAACGATGCCATGCCGAACCTTGATGCCTCCAGAAACCCCCTGTTCGGCCAGGTATCGGGCAGCCCAGCGTAAATGTTGGGCTACCGGGGTATTCGTTTGTAATAATTCCGGCAGTGTTTCGTCCATGTCGTCCAATCCGCTGTACATGACCGGAACCGGACTGGTAACGTAGAGCAGTTGAACATCTGCGCTGGCAGCTTTGGCCAATTGCGCCCCCCGTTCGATAACGGTCTGGTTTAGTTTTTGACCACCAGTGCAAACGAGGATGCGTTTGAGGGACGGCCGTTCCTCCTTTACCACCAACACAGAAATCGGCACCTTTTCGGCCACCCGCTGGGTGACTGAGCGCAGCAGCAGTTGGGTAAACCGGTTCATCACGCGAGATCCGACAACGATCATATCGTAGCCTTCATGACAGGCTTCATCAACGATTTGTTCGACTGATTGCCCCCTGCGGACCTTTAGTTCGTTAACCGGGACATTGATCAACTCACGTGCCTGAGCCAACATCGCTGCCGCATCTTTTTTCTTGATACGGCCGTCTACCACCGTCAGCAGCGTCACCTCAGAAACACTCAACGCCGCCACCAAATTGCCAAACTTCAACGTAGGCTCCGCAAAAGGCAGCCCGCCAATACAAATCAGAATCTTCACGTTTGACCTTCCATCATCAACCAGGAATTTCCCACCCCAGCAGCTTGAGAATCACCAAAACAGCACCAATCAGCGGCAGCACCGAGAAAAACAAGCGGATACGCGGCCCCACAAAATAGCGCGTCGCCGTCGCCCCAATTTGCGCCCCTACTGCTGCCCCAGTCTGCATCACCAACGCCATCAAAACATCCACATTCCCCTTTACCGCGTGAGTCAGAGTGCCATACCCTGCCGAAAACACAATTTCAAACAAATCCGTGCCCACCGCCACATGCGTCGGCACCCCAATCACATACACCAACATGGGCATCCGAATAAAACCGCCCCCCACCCCCAATGCACCAGCCAAAACGCCCGTCAACAAACCAACCCCTACAACCACCCATAACGAAATCGATTCGATACCCGACTGGGGGAATGAAACCATCGGCCACAGTTTTAAGCGATGCACCCGCTGTGTAATGCCAGAAAACCCCGTAACGTCCTTGACACTCATTTGCTCATCCTGCCCCAAAATTCGGATCGCTTTAATACTTTCCCAGGCAGTAAAACCGCTAATCAACAACAGGATGACAATATAAGTAATGCCAATAACCATGTCGATATTGCCGGTTTTTTCCAAAATTTCAATAATTGTCGCCCCAATTTCAACCCCGACCACCGTACCCACAATCATCAAAAAACCCAGCTTCAAATCAACATGACCCAAAGCACGATGCCGCCGGGCAGCGACAATCGATTTACCGGTCATATGGGCCAGATCGGTACCGACCACAAAATTTATCGGCACACCCGAAGAAAACATCAAAGGGCCGGCCAAAAAACCACCCCCTACGCCAAAAAAACCTCCCAACAAACCTACCATGAACCCAATTCCGATCAGGAATATTGGATTAATTACAACACCGGTGATTGGGAATTCCATTTCAATGCTCCGCTTTTTCCAAATCTAAGCGTTTAACCAGGAAGGAAGTGACGAAATCTAGAGCAACACTCTGAACAACAATCAACAGCAGGGTTGCTCCGGCGTATACGGCCAGGTTTTGATGAAATAATTCGTTAAGCGGCTGCCCCAAAAAACGCAAAACAACTAAAAAATATACAAGCAGCAAAATGGAGTAGACGATCACTTCCAGGACAAGGGTTCGCAACAACCGTCGGGTTTTGGGTTTCACGACATTCTCCTTTCTTCCTACACATCATGTTCGTATCCGCTTCAATTCTACCACACAGCCATAATATTCAAGCCGATGATGCAATTTCCATTGTCAACTAGTGTAGGACAAGTGCCCGGCACTTTATAACAATTTTGGCTCTTTGGGATTTCATGGGGTTGACACCATTTGTAGGGGCGGTCCTTGTGGCCGCCCAAGACTGGGTGGGCACAAGGCCCACCCCTACACTAGGGGACACCCCGCAAATTTCTAGAGAACCGGTTTTTCAGTTTTCGCGCTAGAACAACTCCCCGGAAGCCATTAAGCCGTTTACTGAACAAGTGAAGTCCGGTCAGAAATCGACCAATTCAGCTTCCAGGAAGTTTTATTTACTGTTCTACTACTTGCCTTTTTGGTCTGATAACGTTAGGATGTATGGATATAGGGATTGTTGATTGACAACAATCCTGGGGTAGAAAAGCGCAAGGACCTGATGAATTGTCAGGTTGACGAGGTGAAGGTTCCCCGCCGCAGGGCGGGTGCTAACGAGCCAATAAATCGGCTCAGAAAATCGAAAGATCAGCGGATGCCTTCCAGGGTACCACACTCTGTTTCTAAGCCCCTTCGACAAGTGAGGCGACAAACCGGTGCAGGTAACTGACCGACAAAACGCAGCACACGTGGCGAAAAAGCTATCAGCAATCAACATTTCAGCGGTCAACTTCTGGCTGACCGGCTGATTGACCGAACTGCTGACAGGCTCAAATCGAAGGGGCGTCCCTAAACTCAAAACAATTCAGGGTACGCCACGCATGTAGAACGTCTTGCACGTTTTACGTTTCACGCATCTATGGAGGTTTCTCATGTGTGGTATTGTTGGTTATATCGGATCGCGGCAAGCGCCGGTGGTCATTTTGCAAGGTTTGAAGCGGCTGGAGTATCGTGGGTATGATTCGGCCGGGATTGCCGTGTTGGAGGAGAACGGCCGTTTCGCCATCCGGCGTGATGCGGGCAAACTATCCAACCTGGAAGCGATGCTGCAATCCTTCCCCCTGGCCGGACGGGCCGGCATTGGACATACGCGCTGGGCGACACACGGCGAACCCAACGCCCGCAACGCCCATCCCCATTTGAGTATGAACGGCCGTGTCGTCGTCGTTCATAACGGCATCGTCGAAAATTTCCTGCTCCTGCGCGAAGAACTGGAAGCAGAAGGCATTGTTTTTGCCTCGGATACCGACACCGAAGTCATCGTGCAGATGGTGGAGCGGTACCTGACAGCGGGCATGGAAATGGAAACGGCCGTACGTCACACCCTCAAGCAGTTACGCGGGGCCAACGCTGTCGTCATTATGGGGTTGGATCGGCCCAACGAACTATTTTGCGCCCGGCTGGGCAACGCTGGCGGCATCAACCTGGGCGTCGGCCAAAACGAAATGTTCCTGGCCTCCGACATCCCGGCTATCCTGGAATACACCCGCCGGATGGTTTTCCTGGAAAACGGCCAGATGGCCCACTTAACGGCCGACAGTTACCGGCTCATGAATCTGGAGGGGCAGGCCATCCAAGCGGAAGTGCAAACCATCGATTGGAACCCGGTTAGTGCCGCCAAGGGAGAGTTCAAACATTTCATGCAAAAGGAAATCTTTGAGCAGCCGCGGGCCATTGTGGATACGTTACGCGGACGGGTTGATTTTGAGCACGGCCGTATCCATCTACCCGAAATGAACCTGACGCCCGCACTGGCCCGGCGCATCAACCGGCTGTACATTACCGCTTGCGGCACCAGCTTTTACTCCGGCCTGGCCGGTAAATTTATGATCGAAGCGCTGGCCCGTCTGCCCACCGAAGTGACCTACGCCTCCGAGTTCCGTTACTATGATCCGATTGTTGATGAGAATACGGCCGTACTCGCCATCACCCAATCTGGCGAAACGGCCGACACCCTGGCCGCCAGCGAACAGGCCAAGCAAGAAGGCGCGACGCTTTGGTCCATCGTCAACGCCTTTGGCAGCCAGTCCATGCGCATTTCTGATGGCTACATTGCCATGCAATCCGGCCCGGAAATCGGCGTAGCCAGCACCAAAGCGTTCACCACCTCGCTCGTCGATCAGTACATGCTGGCCTGCGCCCTGGGCCAACTGCGCGGCACTGTTTCCGACAAACAAATGCGCCAACTTGTCGCCGATTTATCCCAACTGCCCGATCTAGCCGGGCGCGTCCTCGACCACGATCGGGAATATCAAGAACTGGCCAACCAATTCTTCAAAGTACAAAACTTCCTCTACCTGGGGCGGGGTATCAACTACCCCATCGCCCGCGAAGGCGCGCTCAAGCTCAAGGAAATTAGCTACATCCATGCCGAAGGGTACGCAGCGGGAGAAATGAAACACGGCCCCATCGCCCTCATCGACGAAACCATGCCGGTCATCGCCATTGCCACGCAGGATCATTTGTACGAGAAGATGATCAGCCAGATTCAGCAGGCCAAGGCGCGGGGCGGTACGGTGATTGCAGTGGCGACGGAAGGAGATACGGCCGTTGCCCAAGAAGTTGATCACGTCATCTACGTTCCCCGAACCCCACCCCTGCTGGCTCCCGTCGTCAATGTCATCCCGCTGCAACTATTTAGTTACCACGTCGCCGTCCGCCGTGGCGCTGATGTAGACCAGCCGCGCAATCTGGCCAAAAGCGTCACAGTGGAATAAAGTAAAGATATAATTTTCCCGGAAACTTCAGAGTTTCCGGGAAAATAGCTAAAAAGGAGATTTTGCACTGTGACCAAAACTTACATTCCTGAACGAGCCATATTCATCTATGCCCATCCCGACGACATCGAATTTGGCGTGGCCGGCACGGCCGCATTGTGGGCCAGACACGGCGCAGAAGTCATCTACGTCGTCATCACCGACGGCAACGTGGGCAGCCACGAACCGGACATGACTGCCGAAAAGCTGGCCGAAATCCGCCGCGCCGAGCAAACGGCCGCCGCTGAAGTAGCCGGCGCATCCTGCATTTACCTCGGCTACCATGATGGCTTATTGCAGCCCACACTGGAGCTGCGACAAAAATTGGTGCGGCTCATCCGCCAGCACAAACCTAATGTCGTCGTTTGCGGCGACCCGACCATCTACTTTTCTGGCGATGGCACGCGCATCAATCATCCCGACCACCGCGCCGCCGCCCAGGCCGCCATCGACGCCGTCTTTCCCGCCTGTGAAATGCACCTGCTCTACAGCGAGATGGAAGATGAAGGCATTATGCCCCATAAAGTGAACTACGTTTACGTTTCTTACGGCAGTAATCCCAACTATTACATCGACATCAGTGAAACCATCGACACCAAAATAGAGGCACTGCGCCAGCATGTCAGCCAGCTTGGCGACTGGGACCCGGAAGACCGTATCAAAGAATGGTCGGCCGGAACGGGGAGAAAGGTCGGTTTCAAGTATGCCGAAGCATTCCAGCGGATTGTTTTGCAGGAAATTGAAGAAAAACCAGAGTAGCCACACAGCTTTGTCGAGGGCTGAGCCTGTCAAAGCCCACTTGCCTTCGACAAGCTCAGGCAACAACCTGTAAAGTCACAAACCAGAATCTTAATTCGAACTGTAAGTTTCAAGTCTATACTAATGAGTAAGTGAGAGGACCCAAACAATTAAAGAGCACATTATGGTCATGACAGCGGCCTGGACGAAAGTCAAAAGGTTGGCCAATTGCCTAATGTAAAGAAGTTAAATAAAGAGGGCGTCCTCTCAGCAATTATTGAGCCACCGGTTTCACCCGGTGGCTTTTTTATTTGGATTAAATGAAAAGTGGGGGTGGGAAACGGCCGTTTCCCTCAAAAACACTACGGAGCAGCCTGCCAGATAGCATGCATCTGACGACGCACATGATTTAACTGAGCCATTGTCATCTGCAATTTAGCTTCAATATCTGCCACCTGCTGTCGGGCAATTCTCAATTCATGCGTCGTCGATACCAGCGCTTCATGTAATATTTGCTCTTCAGATTTCAACCTCTCTAACAATTCTTCTTCTTGCTCACGCTTTAGCATTACTTCCTCCAGGAGTAAGGAGACAGGAATTGTTGGCCTAATGTGCATTGGAAAACGGCAACCCACAGCTTCCCAAAAAATACACGCACAGACATGCCAAACTCTTACCAGTACTTAAGTACTATTATAACAGGAAATTCCTTAAAACAGCGGTTAAGATTTCGTTAAACTAAAAATCATCTGTCTTACCGGTTCACAATCTGGTAAACTGTACCTGCTTCGGGGAGATATCGCCTGACTTCACATCCCCACGAGCCAATCATCCACATTACCCATTAGGAGGATTTCATGTCTCAAACATACGATGTCATCATTATTGGAGCCGGGATTATGGGCAGTGCCACAGCCTTTGAATTAGCCAAACGCGGCCTCAAAGTTGCGCTGCTGGACAAAAAAGGAGTTGGAGCCGGCGGTACCGGCCAATCCTCAGCTATCATTCGCCAGCACTATTCTAAGGAAATAACTATCCGAATGGCCAAACACAGCCTCGGCGTATTCCAGAATTTTACCGATTTAGTAGGTGGAGAATGCGGCTTTACACAAACCGGCTTCCTGCTCGTGGCCGATACCAAAGACATGGACGGACTAAAAGCCAATATCGCCCTGCAACAAAAACTAGGCATAAAAACGGAACTAATCGACCAGGAAATGATTCACAAACTCATGCCGGCACTCAAAACCAGCGACCTCGTTGCCGCTGCTTTTGAACCAGAAAGCGGTTATGCCGACCCTTATCTAACTGTCACCAGCTACGCCAATGCCGCCAAACGGGAAAGTGCAGCGCTGTTTCAAGACACACCAGTCACAGGCATCCGCTTTGACGGCGGCAAAGTCAGCGGTGTGGACACACCCAAAGGGTCTTTCAACGCCCCGCTAGTGTTAAATAGTACCGGTGCCTGGAGCGCTCAAGTCGCTAAAATGGCCGGTGTGACCATTCCCATTGATTCCTGCCGGGTACAGGTTGCATTTTTCCGGCGGCCTGCCGGCCATGAAGCCGGTCACCCCGTCTTTGCCGATTTTATCAATGCCACTTACTTCCGTTCCGAAACCGGCGGCTTGACGCTGGTTGGATTGGTTGATCCGGACGAAGCCAATGCCATTGTTGACCCTGACAATTTCCGCGAAGGTATGGATGACGATTTTGTGATGGATGTAGGCGAACGATTGGTCAGGCGATTCCCAGTGATGGAGCAAAGCCAGGTCACTGGCGGTTACGCATCATTATATGCCATCACACCCGATTGGTATCCGATTATAGATGAGTTAATTCCAGGCAGTGGTTTTTACGTCTGTTCCGGTTTCAGCGGGCACGGGTTCAAGCTGGGGCCGGCCGTTTCGGTAATGATGGCCGACCGCTTGACCGGGGTCAGCGACCCACTGTTTGATACACATCTATTCCGACTGAGCCGCTTTGCTGAAAACGATCTGGTACGCGGCCAGTATGAATACAGCATTGTCGGCTAATTAATGCCAGTTTTTGCCACCTGTACAACGGCAATCAGACCATCTGATTGCCGTTTTTTTGTTTAGGGTGTCGGGGGATCGGTTGGTGTGGGCGGTACCGGCGTATTGGTCGGTGTAGACGGCACCGGCGTATTGGTTGATGTGGACGGCGGTACCGGTGTATTTGTCGATGTAGGCGGTATCGGTGTATTAGTTGGCGTGGAGGGCACCGGCGTATTAGTTGATGTGGGCGATATCGATGTATTGGTCGGTGTGGGTGATACCGATGTATTCGTTGGCGTGGGTGTTATTGGCGTATTGGTCGGTGTAGGTGGCACCGGTGTATTGGTGGGGGTGGATGTCGCTGGTAGGCTGGTTGGTGTTATGGTTGCCACCGGCGGGGGTGTAGCTGTGCTGGTCGGGGGAACGGCCGTTTTCGTGGGCCGCGGTTCTTTTGTGGCCGGCGGCAGAGGTGTGTTCGTAGGAACGGCCGTTGCTCCACCCGGCGGCAAATAAATCTGACGCCCCCAATAAAGCTGGAAACTGACCATACAATTGGCATTCATTATTTGCGAAATTGTCGTGCCCCGGCTCCGCGCCAGAGAAGACAGGGTGTCTCCAGGCTGAACGGTGTAACGCACCCACCAACCCGGAGGGCCGCACACGATACGTCGTGGTGGTGGTGTGGGTAAGAAAATTTGCATCCCGGTAACAAATAATTGCGCATCCAGACAATTGACTTGCACAATTTGGTCAATCGATGCCCCGGTAGCGATGGACAGTGCATACAGCGTGTCGCCTGCTTGAACAATGTAGGCAACCCATCCCACAGGCGGCTGACCGCATGTGATGGTGGGAACGGCCGTACCCGCAACCGTCGTCGATTCGTCACCAGATGGCAAGGGAGATGGGCTGGCCGGTACGGCCGTTGCCAGAGCAATGGCCGATAAAGGCGTTGGCGTCATCACTGGTTCGGTGGCCTGAGCAACCACCTGCACTGTCGGCACCAGCCGGGTTTGCAAGCGATCCAGTTGAGACATAAGCAACGCCATCACAACGGTGAGAAAGACTCCCACAACCAGCATTAAATTGGCATACCAGGGAACCGGCACAGTTTCGGAGTTCATCAAACGCCTTCCGATTTCCCGGCAACGGCCGTTTCCCCATTCGTCTGATCAACAAACAGGGGAAATACTGCCGAAAATGTGCTGCCCGTCCCCATCATACTGTCCACCCAAAGACGACCGCCGTTGGCTTCAGCCAACATCCGGGCCACAGAAAGCGATGCCCCCGTGTCCCCCAACCCGACAATCAGCGGACTATCGGCATCATGGTGAGGATCAAAAACACGCGGACGGTCTTCAACCCGAATACCACCACCGGAATCGGTGACAGCCAGGTGTAAAAAGTTAAACTGGTCTCCATGACCGTTTTCACTGTGATAAGGCGGCGGAATATTGCCGGCCGACGCGTTCAAACACACACAGCTGTCCATTATTGATGATTGGCAGGCATTGTCCAGCAAACTGGTCACAATCTGGCGCAAATCGTTATGATTGACCGGCAGCAAAGGCATATTGGGACTAATTTTTAATTCCAACCGCAGATTTTTTTCACGAATTTGATTGAGAACGGTGTTAACGGCCGTGTCAATCACCTCTTCCACATCTGTTTCCGACTCCACAATACGAGAAGGCAGCGGCCCGGAAGTCGTCGTCAACTGCACCAATTGAT
The DNA here is from genome assembly GCA_020634245.1 of Ardenticatenaceae bacterium. Classification (GTDB taxonomy): domain Bacteria; phylum Chloroflexota; class Anaerolineae; order Promineifilales; family Promineifilaceae; genus JACKCC01. Next base: position 194,284 of record JACKCC010000011.1, read on the forward strand.
CCAGCAGCACTCCCAGGCGTGCCGTGTTCGCCTGCACCCGCTGCACAAATTCCCGCTGGCGCACGCCCAAAATACCCACGCGCTCGGCTAGCAGAATTTCGGTATAACCCACAATCGACGTCATCGGCGTCCGCAGTTCTTGCACCAGCGAAACAACCACTTCACTCACCGGGCCTTGCCCATACTCGGCCAAAGCCGTTTCCAATGATTCGATACGTTCCTGGGCCTCCTCAAGCTGACCGGAATAGCGGGTGATAGTGTGCATGACCCATTCGGTGCTCAACTCGCCTTCGCTGGCGGCCGCCAAAGCCATCGCTTCTTCTGCTTCGATCAAGGATTCACGCAGGGCTTCAACTTCCATTTCCAGCGCTTCAACTTGTTCGCTGCGGTTAATTTGTTCCATTTCAGCCAACGTTGCTGCCAGATCACGCGCCTGCTTATTGGCGGTAACGGCCCGCATTTCCGCTTGCTGCAATCGGCTGACTGTCGTATCCAGTTCGGCTTTTAACCGGATACGTTCCTCTTCAAGCGCAACGATACGGCCGCTCACCGCCTGAGTATCCTCCAGCAGCACTGGCGCAGTCGACATTTGGGCGGCACGAGAAAGGTAACGGCCGTTATCCATCGCCCGCGCCACATATCCGGCCACCGCCCTCGCCAAAACCTGCTCTGCTTCCGTCCATTCCGTCCGGTCATCAGGCCCGGCCAGCAGCAGCAGCCCCAGCACATCCTGCTGGACGATCAATGGCTGAATAAACAACGGCCCTAGCGGCGTTACGCCCATTTCCTGGTACCAGTCACGAAGCTGCCGCGCGCCCATCCCTTCTGGCTTCAAGGTAATGGCGGTTTTTTCAGCCAGCACCTGCCGGAACGACGGCCAATCTTCCAAGTTCAAAAACCAACTGTGCGCCTTTTCGGCGCCGCTCAACTGAACCGACTGCCCACGGGTACAGGTCAAATGGAGCTGTTTGGGATTGTCTTCCTGGCTCAAGGCTACACCAGCAAACGTGGCCCCGGTCATTCGCGCCGCCATATCGACAGCATGGGAAACGGCCGTTTCCAACTCAAGCGTACTAATCACTTCCGTCGCCAGATCGAGAGAACGGGCCACCTGAACCATCGCCGGCTGCTCATGGGCTGCTAACAAAGGCGTTACCATATGCCGATAAGCCCAGGCCGCCCACAACGGCAAGACAATAAAGTGGCCTAATCGAATCCAGTAAGGCACATCGGTTGTCGTCGGCAAAATTTCAGGATAATTCCAAAAATGGGCCACATGTGCCAGAAAAAGCAGCCCAATAATAATAACCGGCAAACTGAACCGCAAACGACCTTGCTGAAGTAAATAAACCAGCCCCAATCCCAAAACAACCAACTGCACAATTCCCCAAATCGTAGCCTGTTGAGTGCTGTTATACGCTTCGCCGGCGGCCGCCTGGCTCTGCCATGTCTGCACAAAAGAAAGGGTCATTACCCCCGTGCTTACAACAGCCAGCCCTAACAGCACATTTCCCAATTGGGGAAAACGAGTCGAAGGGGGAACAAAAGACCAAATGAGGAACAAAATGGTGATGGTGTGAACGGCCTGTTCGATAGGGGCAATAGCGGCAACGGCCGTTGCCACATTCCCCTGATAAACAACCCCGGCCAGCAGCAAACCCGCCCGCGCCAGAAAAATAGCCCCCGCCGCCCAGGCCGCCCGCAGCGCTAACCGATCCGTTCGGTCTCGCTGCCATTGGTTGACAGACAGGGCAAACACCACTTGCAGCGCAAACAACGTCACCAAATGGTAGACAATATTCCCTGGCGCTTCGCTTAATAATTGAATTGCTTGCTGCAATAACGACATATCTTCAAGTTTGGAGCAAGAGCCAGAAGCAACAAAGATGGCTGTCTCTTATCTTATTCTGTCCTCTCGCTCACTTATGTAGACTGAAAGCAATTATAGCATATCAAAAAACTGTGGCGACCGGTGTAAAAGGTAAGTTAAAGTTGAAAATGAATAGCCTATTATTCTCCTTGCCCACTGTCAACACCATAGCTTATACTTTCAAATTGCATATAAAAAATCATACACATTCAGGATATGTTTTATGAAACGTTTAATCACCTTCATCATCATAATTTTCAGCCTTCTGCTGCTGGCCGCCTGCACCAGCGAACCACAGACCATCATTGTCACTGTACCGGTGATAACAGAAATAGAGGTGACAGCTACTGCTCCGGCAGAAATCGCATCCGCCGACCAACCAACTGGAACGCCCCAACCGGTTGAACCCACGGCGACGGAAGAGCCAACGGCCGTTCCCACCAAAACTCTTTCACCCGTTCAAATGACTCAACAGGCTGTACTTGCCTTAATGCCCACCCGCGTGCCGTCTACCCCTGCCCCGATTATCGCGCCGGACGACTACGTGGCACTCATCAATCAAGCCTGTGGCATCGTGCGCGACAACTACGTGCGCGACAATTACAACGGCGTCGATTGGGAATCCAAATGTCAGGAATACGCTGCCCTGGCCGAGTCGGTAGACAGCCAGGAAGCATACTGGGATTTGATGAGTACCTTCATCGGTGAACTGAACGACGATCACAGCCGCTACGTCCCGCCCAGCAACTTTAACGCTGAATTTGACCTGCCCAGTGAAGGAAGCGGCCGCCCCTGGGCTGGCTGGACAGTTTGGCCAGCAAAAGAAGATGAACAACTCAAAATTTGGTACGTTTGCGAATTTGGCGCCGCCGCTGACGCTGGCTTGCAGCGTGGCGATGTCATTCTGGCCATCAATGGCGAACCGGTCGAACGCGGCGAAGACGGCTTTGATCTAAGCGCGATCAATCAAAATCTATACGCCAATCCTAACAGCGCAACAATTACCGTTCAGCGCGGACCAGACAGCAAGCCGGAAGATATCAAATTGAATTTTGGCGGCGCTGGCGGCTGCGATGGCTGGCAGTTAGGCCTGTTGAGCGAAACCCCGCGCATTGGCTACATCCGCGTACCCGATTTTGGCGGCGATTCTGACACCAATTTGCTAACAGCTATTAACCGCCTGGAAGAAGATGCCCCATTAGATGGCCTGGTTGTCGATATTCGCCACAATCCCGGTGGCAACTCCGACGCCGACATTGCCATCTTCACCCAAGGCGAATTTGGCAAAACCGGCTCTCTGCGTTCCGATGCAACGCTGACTCTGTACCGTATCCGCGGCCCGGTTAAGTGGAATGAGACCACGCCATTGGCCGTCCTCATCGATGGCAACAGCCACAGCGCTGCTGATTATTTCGCCGCAGCCATGAAGGTTTCCGGGCGGGCCACATTGGTCGGTATGCCTTCCGCCGGTAATACCGAAGGTATCAACAGCTTTAATCTAGCCGATGGCACGGTCATCCGCCTGGCCTGGATGACATTGGTGTTGCCCGATGGCAACACAATTGAGGGTGTCGGCATTATCCCCGATATCGAAGTTCCATTGGGCGAGTGGGGGCTGCGTGAAGTGCCGGATATCCAGCTTCAAGCGGCGTACGACGCACTGGTAAAGTAAAAGATGAAAGGTTGAGCGGGTGGAGGGGTGTCACCCTTTCACCCACTCACCCCTTCACCCCTGCAAAACTATGAACCCACACACAGTCGCATCTGATCTGGAAGGCACGATTACTGCCGGAGAAACCTGGCGGGGGATGCGTGATTATCTGGTTGAGAACGGATATGAAAAGCGGTACCGCCGCTTCTTTGTGCGCCGTATTCCCGGCCTGTTTTTGTTCCGCATGGGATGGGTAAAAAATGAGCGTGCTTTCAAGGAGCGCTGGATTTTGGGCCTTCTGCGCCTGTTCAAAGGACTCGACGAAGCAGAAATGGCGGCGATGGCCAAATTTGTGGCGATGCAAACGTTGTGGCCGACCCGGCGCGAGAAAGTGGTGGCTGAATTGCAGGCACATCAGGCCAACGGCCGTTCCGTCATCATTGTCACCGGTTTATTTGAACCCATCCTGCAAATTCTGGCGCGGGAACTGGGCGGGTTTGACTGTATTGGCACGCCGCTGTTGTTTGAAAACGGCCGTTTTACCGGCAAAACCGCCACACCGCTAAACATCGGCCAGCACAAGGTGGAACATCTCCAAGCCCGTCTCTATCAAGGAAAACTGGCCGCCGCCTATGGCGACACCGTGCGCGACATCCCCATGCTGGAACTGGCCCAGGAACCGGTCGCTGTCCATCCCGATGCCCGCCTGCGCCAAACCGCCTTGAACCGCGGCTGGCGCATTTTGGAGTAAGCCGCGGCGAACTGCCAGGCACAGGGCAACAAGCTTCACCCCATACGATTCATTCCGCCCTGTGCCTGGCAGTACAAACTCACCATCAACAAAAACGCTGAAAATTTTGCTTGCTAAAATCCGGTTGGTGAGCCAGAATCAGTAGATCGAAACACTTTGGGAGCGCGGGCAGCTTGCCCGCCTCTGGCGGATGGGACATCCGCGCTCCATTTCGAACAAGAATTAAGGGAGTAGTAACGGCCGTATCCAAAACCAATACCGATTGACCAGCAGCCACAATCGGTTCATCATTTATAATACTGCTAAAAACGAGGACTCAAATGACACCGCAATCGATTGACCGGTATGAAATCATTGAAGAGTTGGGCCGCGGCGGGATGGCCACCGTCTATAAAGCACGCGACCCGTTATTTGAGCGTGAAGTCGCTATCAAAGTGATGCCACCAGAACTGTCACGCGACCAGCAGTTTCGTGCCCGCTTCATCCGCGAAGCGCGTACCATTGCCGCCCTGGAACATCCAGCCATTGTGCCCGTTTACGATTACGGAGAGAGCTATGACCAGCCCTTCCTGGTGATGCGCTACATGACCGGCGGTTCGCTGACCGATTTACTGCGTCAGGGGCCGCTGTCATTGGCCCAAACGAGCCAAATCTTGCAGCGCATCGGCTCGGCATTGGACGCCGCCCATCAAAAAGGGATCATTCACCGCGATTTGAAGCCGGGCAATATTTTATTTGACCAATACGGCGAATCGTACCTGGCCGATTTTGGCATTGTCCACCTGGCCTCCTCCAGTGAGGCGCTGACGGCGACCGGCAGCCTGGTTGGTACGCCCAGCTACATGAGTCCGGAACAGGTACACGGCGATAAAGAAATTGACGGCCGTTCCGACATCTACGCTCTGGGTGTCATCCTCTTCCAAATGCTCACCGGGGACGTGCCCTACGCCGCCGACACGCCGGTTAAAACGATGATGCAGCACGTCATGGAACCCATCCCGCGCATCCTGGAACGCCGCCCAGATTTGGCCCCCCAATTCGATACCGTCATCACCAAAGCGATGGCCAAAAACCGGGATGAGCGCTTTGCCACCGGCAGCGATTTGTCAGCAGCGTTAAACACCCTCGTCACGCAGGCTGGTCCAGCGTCCGGCAGTCCATCACCGCCGGTACAGCCAGTAACGCCCGCATATACGCCAACACCGGTTCCCGAACCGATTCGTATGGCCGCTGCCCAGACAACGCCGCCTGCTCATACTGCGCCCATTCCAACACCTGCATCCAAGTCTGGCACAATGCCGCCAATCCCGTTTGAGCCAGATGGCGGCGGACGGCGCATGTCGAAAGCATTTGGCGTTGGCATTGGCCTGTTGGTCGTCATTTGCCTGGGTATCGTGGGCGGCGGGATTTGGGTGGCTACCAAACTCATTCCCACCACCGTGCCGGTTACTGAGGACGCGCAGCGGGTTGTGACGGTGGAAGCGGCAACAATTGATCCGGCAGCAACGGAAACGGCCGTAGCCCTCATCGCCACTCGTGACCAACTAGCCGTGGACGCCACTGCTGCCGCCGCAATACCGCCCACGGCAACGGCCGTTCCGCCCACCCAAACCCTTGCTCCCACTACTACAAGCGGTGAAACCGATCTACTAGCTACCCGGCAAGCCCTGGAAGCCGCCGCTACCGCCGCTGCGGGCAAAGTCGAAGTTGAAATTATACGGCCGCTTAGCAAGCTTAAACCTCTCTTCGGCCCCCTCAACGGTGAAATGCCCCACATCGAAGATGAATTTCTGGAATCATATTACGCCGATCCCAGCCCCGCCGACTTTATTGCCAGTGTCACGTTCACCAATCCCTTCGTCGGCGCGTGGGATTACGGCTACATCTTCCGCCAGTCCGAAGCCGACAGCGAAATGCGGCTGGTTGTCCATTCCGACGGCTTCTGGAATTTGAATGACCGTAATGGTGAGGAAGACGTTTTTGTAGCCGAAGGCGACATTGCTGGTTTGCTGGACATCAGTGAAGGCGGGCAAAACGAGCTGATCCTGGCAGCGCTAGGTGGACAGGGGTACTTTTTCCTGAACGGCCGTTTCATTGCCACCCTTGATCTCTCCAGCCGCACCGAAGCGGGCGATTTAGCCGTAGCCACCGGCTTTTATACCGACAGCGAACGCCCTGGAGCCAGCACCACATTTACCGACTTTACCATCTGGCCCGCTGGCCCGCTTTTTGGCCCGGCCAGTGGTGATTTGGTACATGCCGATGACGGCTTTGTCAAAGATTTCCAGGCGGATGTGGACATCTACAACTTCATCGCCACGGCTGAATTTGGCAATCCCTATGCTCTTAGCAGCGGCTCTTGGGACGCCGGATTCACTTTCCGTGACGCCGACACCGATAATCAATTCTGGTTTGTCGTCGAATCATCCGGCGATTGGTCCTTCATCAACCGTGTTGATGGCGATGACAACTTCCTGGCTGAAGGTACGGTAGACAATCTCAACACCGGCGATAAGGAATCGAATGCCTTACAAATTATCGCCCTTAATGATCGCGGCTACACTTTCATTAACGGCCAATTGGCCAGTGAACTGGATTTGTCGGCGCGCAACCAAAGTGGGGATGTAACCGTCGTGACGACCTTCTTCGTGGGCAACGAAATTACCGGCAGTACAACCACATTTTCCGATTTCACCGTCTGGGAGATGCCCTAGTTAGCTGGTCAGCATTTCAGCTTGTCAGCTTGTCAGCTTTTATGAACGCTGCCGCCCGCACTGCTGCCATTTTGTTGATTTTGACTCTGGTGACGACCGGCTGTGAACGGCCGTCACAGCCCACTCCCACCGGTACACCCATTCCCATCACCCCGGCCACGCCAACCCTGGCCAGTACCAGCACTGCGACAGCTACAGCAACGGCTACGGGAACCCCCACCAGCACCCCCACAGCCACGCCCTTCTTCACTGCTGCCGTCACCGACTGCGGCCAGATTTTGCCCATTCTCTCTAACTACGCTGGCCCGGTGGTCACCAGCCTTGACCCCGATCCGCAGGCATTGGCCAACTTGCAAGCCATCGTGCCCGATGAAGCCCGCGCTGCCCTCAACCAACTGCTGACCGAACCGGGACTGGTCGGGCTGGCTGCCTATCGCGTCGGCCAGGAAGCCGACGGCGCTTACCTCAACGCCGATGTCCCCATGCCGCTGGCCTCAGTCGTCAAGGTGATCGATCTGGTCGCTTATGCCGAAGCGGTGGCTGCCGGGCAGTTGGATCCTACGACCACGGTGGCTCTGGCCGACCTGGAGGTCTATTATCTGCCCAATCTGGACTTGAACGCCCATCCCAAAGCAGTAGCCAATCTGGAAAATAACGGCCGTGTCTTCGGCGATCCCCCCTCCATTTTGCTAGACGAAGTGCCGGGGATGATGATCGAATTCAGCTCTAACGCCGCCACCGATTATTTGCACATGCTGTTGGGGCAGACGGTGATTGAGGAAACGGCCGTTTCCCTCAACCTGGCCAGCCAGGCCGCCCCCTGCCCCTGGGTAGGTCAATTCCTGGCCATGGGCAACCACACGCGAGCGCTGGAAAGTGACGAAATCGCCATCCAAAACTACATCAACGATCCGGCCAGCTACGGCCACGAAGTCATGCTGCTAACCGAAGCATTCAGTACCGATCCCGATTTTCGCCAGACAGCCATCGATTGGCGGCAGGAGACGCGGCGGCCTAACGGGCAGACCCAGCGCCTGTTCAGCGACACGCTCAACGCCCAGGGCAGTACCCGTGATTACGCCGGTCTGATGGCCCGCATCGCCCTCAATGGCCTGAGCAACGGCGACAGCAGCTTCATCGCCCGCCGCTACCTGGAATGGGTGATGCGCTTCACAGTCAACCAGGAATTGTTCAGCAATTTGGGCTACAAAGGCGGCTCCCTGCCCGGCATTTTGACTACCGTTTACTACGCTTACCCCATTGGCGAGGATACGCCGGTCGTCGTGGCTTTGTTTTATCGGGGATTGAACGGCCGTACCTACCAACAATGGCGCGACAATCTGACCTACGACGAACTGGCCCGCTGGCTTCTCTACGATCCAGCAGCCATCCCAGCAATAAAGGCAGTTTTAGAATGATTTAGCAAACCGCAAAGACACAAAGAACGCCGAGTTTTTTGTTTTTCGCCACCTCCTCCGTGCCTCTGCGGTTAATTCCTAAAAAATGAACGATTCACTAGTTAACCTTCACGAAGAAATGCGGGCCTGCCGCCGTTGTCTGGACGCGGGACATCACATTACCCCTGGCGCGGTTTTTCGCGGCAGCCCTGGCGCTAAAGTGCTGCTCATTGGCCAGGCTCCCGGTGTGACCGAGGTGGAAGCGAAACGGCCGTTCAATGCCGGCAGCGGGACACGGTTATTTCAGTGGCTGGGTCAGGCTGGATGGGACGAAACAGCATTCCGGGAGACGGAGTACATGACGGCCGTTACCAAATGCTACCCCGGCAAAGACAAGAGCGGGAGGGGAGATCGCGTCCCCAGCAAAGCCGAACAAGCCCTCTGCCGTCCCTTCCTGGAACGCGAAATCGCCCTGGTCAATCCCCTGTTGATGATTCTCGTTGGTGGATTAGCGATTAAGCTCCTCTACCCGGCCAAAATGAAACTGAATGAGGTCGTGGGCACGGCAGTTTACTTCCCACCCGACACCCTCACCAACCTCGTCAACTTCAACTACGCCGACAGCCAACTCCTGACCCCAACCAGTCTCCAGTCTCTAATCTCCAGTCTCCCGACCAGCCACCAACAACCAGACGCTAGCTACCAATACGGCCGTTTCATCGTCCCCCTCCCCCATCCCTCCGGTGCCAGCCTCTGGCCCAACAAACCGGCCAACCAACGCCTTATCGCCCAAGCTGTTCAAATTCTCGACACCATCCGCACCACCTTCAATTGACATGGAGCGCGTTCTGCCAGATCGTCTATATCATTGTCCCGGCTCAAGCTACCACCGCGTCACAAATCCGCTAAAATATCCCAAGAAGTTTAAAAGATTGACAAGCTGTAGAACGTGATGCGTAAAGCGTGACCCAAATTTCTTTACGTTTCACGCATTACTCTTTACAACACTGGAGGGCATCCATGAACATCACCAAAGCCGTTATCACTGCTGCCGGGCGAGGCCAGCGCACGCTTCCCCTGCAAACCTTAATCGACAGCGACGGGACCGAAAAATCCGTTTTAAGCATCATCATCGAAGAAGTATTACGGGCCGGTATTGAGGAAATTTGTCTGGTGGTACAGCCAGGAGATGAACGGCCGTATGCCGAAGAAGCTGGTCACCATGCCGGGCGGCTCCACTTCGTCCACCAGGAAAAACCGCTGGGCTACGGCCACGCCATCCACTGCGCCCGCGACTTCGTCGGCAATGAACCATTCCTGCACCTCGTCGGCGACCACGTTTACGTCAGCCGTGAAAGCGAAGGCAGCGCCTGCCGCCTGGTCAAAATCGCCCAAGCCGAAGCGTGCTCCGTCTCCGCCGTGCAGGCCACCCGCGAAAACCTGCTGCCCTACTACGGCGCCGTCGGCAGCCAGCGCGTCCGCGACCGGGCCGATTTGTACCGTGTTGACACCGTCATCGAAAAACCCACTCCCACTAAAGCAGAGCAGCAGCTTATCGTCCCCGGGCTACGAGTCGGTCATTACCTCTGCTTCTTCGGCATGCACGTCCTGACCCCAGCCATCTTCGACATTTTGGCCCAAAAAATCGCCGCTGCTGGCGACAAAGGAGGCGTGACTCTGGCCGAAGCGCTGCATGAACTGGCCCAGCGTGAGCAGGTGCTGGCGTTGGAAATGCACGATTGGCGCTACGATTTGGGTGTTCGCTACGGCCTGATGACGGCCCAAATGGCCCTGGCTTTGAACGGCCAGGATCGGGATGAAGTGCTGGCCAATCTGCTGGCGCTGCTGGCCGCCCGCGAGATGGGCCGCAATCGGAAATAGGGGCACGCCATGAGTATTCTCATAGAAATCATTACCAGCAGTGACCCTGCCATTCGCAATCGTTCCCTCGATGCCTTTGGCCGCAGTGCTCCACTGGCCATGCTTTTAGACGAGTGTGCCAAGCTAGATGCGTTCCGGCGGCAAAGCGACAATTTGTATGAGCGGGTGCGGGCGCTGTTTTTCCTCTACGCGCTGCACCGTTTTCATCTGCCCACGAAACCGGAACTGGCCGGCAACGGCCGTATCCCCTTCGAAGGCTACCTCAACCTGCTCAACCGTCGCTTTGAAGAGGCCATTGACATCTTTTTAGCGGCCCAAGCCGCCGACGGCCCCAACGACTCCATCTCCAGCGCCCTGGCCGCCGCCTACCACCGGCTGGGCTTCCAGACGCTGGCCGACCAGGTGCGGCGCAGCGTGCGTTCGGTGCGCGGCAACCAATGGATGTTCCGCACCGGCCATCCCGCCGACCATCCGCTGCGGGTGCGGCCGGAGCTGCGCCAGCGGCAGAACGGCCTGTTCCCCATCCTGCGCGAAGCGACCCCGGTGCGCATGGATTTAACCCACAGCGGCTGGAGCGACATCTTCTTCCTGGGGATGGATTTCCCCGAAGGGGCGCGGGTCATCAACACGTCGATTGATTTGAGTGTGCGGAGGAACGGCCGTGCCGAAACCCCCACCCCGCCCGTCGAAGCCTACTTCCGCGTCATCGACGAACCCGTTTTGCGGCTGGCCAGCGTCGATTTGGGCGCCACCGCCGAAATCCGCACATTGGCCGAGGTGTTCGATTTTGCCCGCGATTATTTGGGCCTGCTCAAAGCGGCCATCATCGCCGCCGGGATTGTGCCGCCGGGGATGGAAGGGGCCGGGCAGCCGCTGGCCGATTTGCTGGCCCAACTGGTGGGGCCGGGGCACGGCATCGAAATCGTCAGCCGGGTCAACAATATTCCCAAAGGGTCGCGGCTGGCCGTCTCCACCAATTTGCTGGCCTGCCTCATCGCCGTCTGCATGCGCGCCACCGGGCAGGCCGAATCGCTCACCGGCCAGTTAAACGAAGATGAGCGGCGGCTGGTGGCGGCGCGGGCCATCTTGGGTGAATGGCTGGGCGGCTCCGGTGGCGGCTGGCAGGATTCGGGCGGCGTCTGGCCGGGGATGAAGCTGATTCAGGGCGAATTGGCCGGTCCCGATGATCCGGAACACGGCATCAGCCGGGGACGCTTGCTGCCCAGCCACCGCATCTTTACCACAGAAGATGTGTCGGCGGCGACGCGGCAGGGGCTGCAAGACAGCCTTGTCCTCGTTCACGGCGGCATGGCCCAAGACGTTGGCCCCATTTTGGAAATGGTAACCGAAAAATATTTGCTGCGTTCGGAAGCGGAGTGGCACGGCCGTCAACAAGCCATGACCATTCTCGATGAAGTCGTCAATCTGCTAGGGCAAGGCGATGTGGCCGCCATCGGCGCTGCCACCCAGCGCAATTTCCACGGCCCGATTCAGACCATCATTCCCTGGGCGGGCAATTTGTACACCGATTTGCTGATTCGCCGAGCCAAAGAAGCGTTTGGCGCTGATTTTTGGGGCTTCTGGATGCTAGGCGGGATGGCCGGTGGCGGCATGGGCTTTATCTTCAACCCATCCCGCAAAGCCGAGGCACAGGACCGGCTGCAAACGATTATGAGCCAGACCAAGCGGGAGTTGGAAACGGCCGTGCCCTTTGCCATGGAACCGGTCGTCTACGATTTCGCCATCAACGAAAACGGCACCTTTGCCGATTTGCTGACCGGCGATGCCGCCCTCATGCCGTCCGGCTACTACAGCCTCACTGTCCCCGGCCTGCTGCGGCTGGAACAGCGTCAACTCTCCGCCTTCCGCCGCGCCGAACTGGATCGTTTTGGCCAAGCAGCGCGCACCGAACCGACGCTGGGCGGCATGGTGCAAAACCTGTTCGACCGGCTGCTGCCCCGCGCTAGTGACGGCGACGGCAGTGGTCAAAATCTGGAATCGCTGCTGAATGAATTTGGCTTTGACCGGGTGCAGCACGAGCAAATCCGGGCCGACTTACGCAGCGGCCGTATTGGCCTGGCACAAAACCGGCTGCCGGTGAACAGCCAGATTGAGGATGTGCGGCCAGATGATGTGTTTGACATGACAACGGGAACCTCCCCACATCTACGCGAACTGGGTCTGAAAGCGTTACAGGATGGCGCCGTCGCCGTCGTGTCGCTGGCCGGCGGCGCGGGCAGCCGCTGGACACGGGGTGCCGGCGTGGTCAAATCGCTCAATCCGTTCGCCCGATTGGGCGGCCAGCATCGCAACTTCATCGAAGTTCATCTGGCCAAAAGCCGCCGCCTCAGCCGCCAGGTGGGTACGCCACTGCCCCACATCATCACCACCAGCTACCTGACCCACAAACCGATCGCCGATTATCTGGCGCGGGAAAACAACTACAACTATCCCGGCCCGCTGCTGCTCTCGCCGGGGCGGGTCGTTGGCCTGCGTTTGATTCCGATGGCCCGCGATTTGCGCTTTGCCTGGGAAGAAATGCCCCAGCAAATCCTCGACGAGCAGGCGCAAAAGGTGTTGGAAAGCCTGCACGCCGCCCTCATCGGCTGGGCCGAACAGATGGGCGAAGGCAGCGATTACACCGACAATTTGCCGCTGCAATGCCTGCATCCAGTGGGTCACTGGTACGAAGTCCCCAACCTGCTGCGCAACGGCGTCCTGGCCCAACTGCTGGCCGAACGGCCGCAACTGCAATATTTGATGGTCCACAACATCGACACCCTGGGCGCAGATGTCGATCCGGCGGTGCTGGGCTACCACATCGAGCAGGAAGCGACGATGACGATGGAGATGATTACGCGGCGGCTGGAGGATCGGGGCGGCGGGTTGGCGCGGATTAACGGCCGGGTTCGGCTCATCGAAGGGATGGCTTTACCGCGCGAAGAGATTGAATTCAACCTGTCTTACTATAATTCCAACACGATGTGGCTGTCGATTGATAAGCTGCTGGCCCTGTTTGGCCTGTCGCGGGCCGATTTGGTTGACGAGGCAAAAGTGGCAACGGCCGTACGCCATCTCGCGGCCCGGATGCCTACCTACATCACGCTCAAAGATGTGAAAAAGCGTTGGGGGCACGGCCAGGAGGACATCTTCCCCGTGACCCAGTTCGAGAAATTGTGGGGGGATATGACCGCGCTGCCAGAGGTGGACGGCCGTTACGTCATCGTCCCCCGTTTGCGCGGCCAACAGCTCAAAGAGGTAGACCAGCTAGACGGCTGGTTGCGCGACGGCTCCGCCGCTTATCTGGAATCGCTCTGCGAGTGGGAATAATAGCTTCACAAGTGACAGGCACTTCGGAAGTGCCTGTCACTTCAAATTACCGGGTTTCCAATAGCGCAAGTTGTTTTTGCAACCGGCTGATTTCCTCCTGACGGCGTTCAATCGCCGCTTCCAGTTCGCGGCGGACGATGTCCCACCAGTTGTCGCCCGCTTCTTCCAGCCGCTGGGCGCGGTGGTAAAGACGGGCCGTATTCTCCTGGCGCAGCCATTTCATCTGCTGTTGGACCCGGCGCAGCCGCCGCTGGACTTGCATCACCTGCTGGCGCAGTTTACGAGTGGCCGACGTTTCGATGCCTTCTAACTCGGCCATCGCTTCCGGTTCCAGTTCGCCAGCCAGATCGTAAAGGGTCTGGATGTCACGTTTTTCGTAGGCATTGTTAACGGCCGTCATCATCATCGTGGCATAGTCGCGGGCAACGGCCGTATTGGCTAAATCGGGGTGAAAACGGCGGGCCAGTTCACGGTACAGCCGTTTTTCGGCCGCTTTGTCGTGAGGGACGTCGGTAGGCAGAATTAAATCGGGTTCGAGTTCATCAATGGGTTGGTCATCGGGTAACGGCCGTAACGGATCGGCTTCATCCGTCATTACCCCCGCCTCCTGCTCCTGGCGCAGCAATTGCAAACGGGTCAGGCAGTCCTGCTTTTCCACATTCAATACCAGCAATTCATCCACCAGATCGTCCAGCTTGAGGCGGCAGTGCATACGGAAGGCGTTGACTTCGGCTTGATAGGCGGCCAGTTCGGCTTCGGCCGTTACCAGTGCTTCACGTGCCGTTTCAAATTCAGCCTGCCATTTTTTCTGCTGCTCCCGAGGAGACAACACCGGTTCAATTGCGTTATCACTCATTCGCTTGTCCATCGTTTTTTAAGATTATACCGGTTTTGCGACAGTTGTTCACAAAGGAAACGGCCGTTCCCCGCGTCACCAAACCCCAAATTATTACTTTTTTGTCACTTTTTTGACACTATCTTGACACCGTTTTGTCTTTCATGTATAGTGTAACCAGACTTGAGGCCCAAGTGAAAATTTAACTCATCATTTGCAGGAACGGCCGTTTTTTCACGGTCGGCTGCATTATTTCAAGGCCCTAGCTTTGGAGGAATTTCAAAAGATGTTTAAGAAGAGAAATAGCTTGCTAATTGCTGTTATGATGCTTCTGGCTGTTATTCTGGTTGCCTGCCAGCCAGAAACAGTCGTAGAAGAAGTGCCTGTTGAAGTAACTCGCGTCGTCACCGAAACCGTGATTGAAGAAGGGCAGCCAGTCGAAGTGACCCGCGAAGTCGTTGTTGAAGTACCGGCCGAAGCTGCAACGGAAGAGCCTATGGCAGTCCCGGTTACTTATGATCTGTACGACACCAGCGACATCCCTACCCTGGACCCCCAGGTCGCAGAAGATGCCACCTCCATTAACTACATCGAAAACTTGTTTGTCCACCTGACCAACTACGACCTGGAAACGTCAGAAGTCGTACCTGAAGCGGCGACCAGTTGGGAAATTAGCGACGATGGTCTGGTTTACACCTTCCATCTGCGCACAGACATCCCCTGGGTACGCCATAATCCGGTCACCGGCGAGACCGTTCAGGAAGTCGATGAAGAAGGCAATCCCCGTTTTGTGACGGCTAATGACTTTGCCTACGGCATCAAACGCGCCTGTGATCCCAATATCGGTTCGTATTACAGCAGTGTTGTCGCCCCGCAAATTTCCGGATGTTCCGAAGTGTTGAATTATGAAGACCCGGCCGCGATTCCTCAGGAGTTGATTGATGCTATTGGCGTTACCACACCTGATGAAGCGACATTGGTGATTGAATTGGCCTTCCCCGCCGGTTACTTCCTCTCCATGACCCCCATGTGGACGCTGGCAGCCTCCCCGCAGTGGGCGATTGACCAGTTTGGCGAGAGCTGGATTGAAGCAGGCACGATTGTGACAAACGGCCGTTACGTCCTCGACGAATGGGTCCACAATGTGCGCCGCACCTTACTGCGTAACCCGCTCATGCCTGCCGATATGCAAGGCAGCGGTAATATCGAAAAGATCGTCGTTCCTGTTGTGCCCGACACCAGCACCGGCTACGCCCTCTGGTTAAACAACGAAGTTGACCTCTCCGGGGCCATTCCCGATGCCGAATTGCAGGGCTTTTTGGCCGAATTCCCGGATGAAGCTGTTCAGGTTGCCGACCTGACCGTCTTCTACATCGCTTTCCGTATGACCAAACCACCGTTTGACGATGTACACGTCCGCCGCGCCTTCAGCGCCGCCTTTGACCGGGCCACCTTTGTCGAAACCGTGCGCCAGGGTCAAGGTCTGCCAATGAAGCATTTTGCGCCTCCCGGCATCTTTGGTGCTCCCCCCATTAACGACATCGGTCTCGGTTTTGACGTAGCGTATGCACAAGCCGAACTGGCGGCTGCCGGTTACCCGAACTGCGAAGGGTTCCCAACTGTCACCTTGCTGGGTTACAGCGGCCAAAATACCCTGAACTGGATCGAATTCGCCCAGGCCAACTGGTCGGAAAATCTGGGCTGCGATCCCAGCCTGATCCAGATTGAACAGCAGCCATTTGCCGAACTGCTTACGGCTACGGCCGCCAGTGTGGACGACGCCGAAGCGCCACATATGTGGACGCTGGGCTGGGGTCCCGACTATGCCGACGAGAACAACTGGGTTGGCGACGTGTTGGGCTGCGAAACGGAAAATCGCTCCAAGCGTACCTGCAATGAGATTGATGATCTCATCGAAGAAGCGCGCGTTGAACCTGATCCGGCACGCCGAATGGAATTGTATGCCCAGGTTGAGGATGCGTTCTTTGGCCAAGAGGGTGAATTCCCGTTCGCTCCCCTGTATCTGCGTATTCAATATATCGCGGTACACACCTGGCTTGATCAAATGCAAGCGCTCTTTGGTGGGCAGCAGTGGTATAACTGGTCCATTGATATGGATGCCAAGCTGACGGCTCAACAGTAAAACGCAGTCTGAGTTCGGGTATCAGTCATTCATTCGATTACTGATACTTGATGATTAATTTGTCCGTAAACCGTTAAGGAAAGAGCACGCTCCGTTTCGCCGAACGGGGCGTGCTCGAAATTTTGTGTTAATTTTCACGTGTCACGTTTCAAGTTAGAGGGAAGGATTGTGGAGAGATGTTGAGTTGGTCGGGGTAGCGCAGGATAACGGCCGTTTCCGGCACCATCATCTCCCCGTCACGTACAAGAACAGGACCGCCACCCAACAAATCGGTGTATTCACCATTGGGCAGGGGCGTAGGCATCACATCTTCCACGCCAGAGACATTGAAAACGCCGTACAATCCTTCGTTTTCGGTTTGCCAGTGGGCGGTGATGGCGGGCACGGCCGTTAACAGCCCGAACTGTCCCTCAACCAGCACCTCATCTTTCTTCATCCGGCACAAAGTCGTCAAAAAGGATTGCAGGCCATAATCACCCCACTTGATAGGATCTAAATCGAACAGGGTAGGCTGGTGTGGACTGGCCGATTCCTGCCCGGCGTAAATAAGGAATGCGCCCTCGTTGAATGCCTGAAATGCGGTCCAGGCCAGGGCCTGCGCCCGACTGGGGGCACGACCCATGATGCGCGGCTGGTCGTGGTTTTCCACGCAGCGCATTTTGAGGGCATGAGCCGGCAGGGTGGCTTGCTGGTGCTGGAGGAGGGCGAGATAGTGGGGTACGGCCGTACCGTCCGCAACTGCTTTTTCCCAGGCCGGCCAGATGTCGTAATCGTAAGAAAGGTCGAAAGCAGCATGCATTTCGGCATCGGCGTGAGCAACCAGCCCCTGCCGCCGCCGCTTGCGGATAAAATCGGTGTGGGTGGTTTCGGCCAGCCAGATGATGTCAGGTTTGAGTTTGGCCAGTTCGCGGCGGGCACGCTGCCAAAAAGCCAGGGGAACGGCCGTAGCCACGTCACAGCGGAAACCATCGACTCCTAACCGTACCCACTGTTTGAGTGTTTCGATCTGGTAATCCCACAAATCGGGCTGGCTGTAATCCAGGTCGATGATGTCTTCCCAGGTGGGTTCGGTGTTGGCGAAACGGCCGTTCTCATCGCGGTAAAACCAGTCTGGGTGCTGTGCTGCCAGCAGCGAATCGGGCGATGTATGGTTGTAAACGACATCAATCATCACCTTTAGCCCCAGGGCATGGGCGTACTGGCACAACAGTTCAAACTCCTTGTTCGTGCCATAACCGGGATGCACCAGCCGGTAATCGCTGATGGCATAGGGGCTGCCCAGCTCCCCTTTGCGCTTTTCCTGCCCGATGGGATGGATGGGCATGAACCAGACCACGTCCACGCCCATTTCGCGGATGCGGGGTAAATCTTTGGTGACGTCGGCCAGGTTCCCGGAACTGCCGTAATTCCGAATAAAAACCTCGTAAATAACCAGATTACGAAAACGGTGAGGCGTATCAACTGCCATATAGATCATTCCTCAAAGAAAAACCCTTTGAGAACCATCTCAAAGGGCCAAATCAACATACAACGCCAATTATTTTAATCCATCATCAAGACAACTTCAATGTGATCGGCCGCCCAATCAATTTCCTCTTTGGTAATGACCAGCGGCGGGGCGAAGCGCAGAACGGTTTTATGCGTTTCTTTGCACAGGATGCCCCGGTCACGCAGTGCTTCGGCAAAACGGCGGGCGGGCACTTTCAATTCCACGCCAATGAACAGCCCTTTGCCGCGAATTTCCTTGATGTGTTCGCTCTCGATCCGTTCCAGGCGGCCTTTGAAGTAAGCGCCCAATTCGCGGGAGCGGCTGACCAAATCCTCATTTTTGATGACTTGCAGCGCCGCCCGCCCGATAGCTGCCCCCAGCGGGTTGCCGCCAAAGGTGCTGCCGTGGTCGCCCGGTTGGAACAGGCCTAAAACCGGCGCATCGCTGAGAACGGCCGATACCGGGTAAAAGCCGCCGCTCAACGCCTTACCCAAAATCATCACGTCGGGGCGAACGCCTTCGTGTTCGCAGGCAAAAAGCCGGCCGGTTCGGCCCAAACCAGTCTGGATTTCGTCGGCGATGAAGAGGACGTTGTGTTTGGCACAGATGTTGGCCGCTTCGTGCAAGTAGCCGTCGGGCGGGGTAACGACGCCGCCTTCGCCCTGGATCGGCTCGACCATAAAAGCCACGGTGTTGGGGGTGATGGCCGCTTCCAGCGCGGCGGCATCACCATAAGGAATGATAACGAAGCCGGGCGTGTAGGGACCGAAATCTTTGCGGTAAGCCGGTTCGCTGGTGAAGCTGATGATGGTAGTGGTACGGCCGTGGAAATTTCCCTGGCAGACAATAATCTCAGCTTGATTATCAGGCACGCCCTTTGTTTGGTAGCCCCATTTACGGGCCGCTTTTACGGCCGTTTCCACCGCCTCTGCGCCCGTATTCATCGGCAAAGCCATCTCATAACCCGCATAGTCACACAATTCCTGCAAAAACGGCCCCATTTGATCATTACGGAAAGCACGGGAAGTCAGCGTAATTTTGTTCATTTGCGCAACGGCCGCATCACGTATAGCCGGGTGACAATGCCCCTGATTCACAGCCGAATAAGCACTCAGGCAGTCCAGGTACTTTTTGCCGTCCACGTCGTACACCCACACGCCATCTCCCCGCTCAATGACTACGTCCAGCGGGTGGTAGTTGTGGGCACTGTAGGTTTCATCCAATTCAATGAAATGTTGACTGTTCATCTTTGAATCTCCTTGTCAAACAGGTATGGAAAATAGCAGTTGGTCAACCTGACAAAAAAAGCCTGATTCGGGAAAAAATCAGGCTTTGCTCAGACCGGGAACGTATTCACGTCAGTTGACGGTCTTCTTTTATTTGGTTTATCGACCCAGAACCATTATAAATCGGCGTCGGCGTTCTGTCTATCGTTTTTATTGATTGTGATGCTCTGAATTTTGTTGACGAGTTAAGACACAAGACTGGAGAGATCTAACAAAGCGAAACTTAAAATGTAACGCCTGGCCCTGCAATGCGTATCATCAATAATTTCTCTGCACACCCATTCCGCCCATAAACATTGAAAAAACATGGTGGCCCATTTATACTGTTGATAATCAGCATTCCGCCGGGAATTGGGCACTTATACACCTTAATTTTCAGCTTATGCCAACTTTGATACAAGATACATCATTTCATCACTTGAGGTTTGGATTGGAACTTAACACAACCGGCAGTCAAAAAATTCTACAACTGGAAGCGCAACTGAAAACTGCCACCGATCAGCAAACCAGAATCGACCTCCTGCATGAGATTGCCTGGGTCGTACACCTAAGCGATCCAGTAAAGGGACTGCGTTATGCTGAGCAGGCTTACGAGTTGTCTTCAAGAGGCGATTTACCATATTTGACGGGATTGGCAGGCAGCTTGCGCAGCCTTATTGCTTTTAACACGGATACTGGCGATTATAGCCAAGCTTTGTCACAATCTCTACAAGCGCTCGAAATCCTGGAAAAAATCCCCGACGAAAAGATAGAAACCCGCCGCATTAAAATCGACGTTCTAGGGGTTGTCAGTTGGACGTACCGCTGTCTTGGCGATTATGCAGTTTCAGCCGAATATGCAATGAAAGGACTAAAAATCGCCAAAACAATAGGGGAACGGCAATATGAATCTGGACCGCTTAACATACTCAGCGTGATTTATGCTGAGTCGAACGACCTTAGCGCGGCGCTTGAAGTGGGTCAAAAATTCGTGCAATATTGTCATGAAGACGGCAATATACGGGGCGAGAGTATTGGTCTGAATAATATGGCGATGACGTATCTCGAATTAGGCAATGGCGAACAAGCTTTGGCAACCTGTCAGCAAAGTCTTCGTCTGGCTCAAGAAAACGGAATTGAAGGGGTGATTATAACAGCGTTAAGTACACTGGGTGAGATTTATCTGGGGATAGAAAACCTTGTGAGCGCTGAAGAGTATTTGTTACAAGCATTAAAAATGGCACACGACAAAAAGGCGAGGCCAGATGAACTTCAATGCCTGATTAACCTGGGAAAAGTTTATCAATACCAACAAAATAACCAGGATGCGCTATCCACCCTTCAAAAAGGATTATCACTCAGCCAAACCGCCAACGATCGCCGCAGCCAGTTTCAATGCCATCAATTGCTGTCCGAAGTCTATGAACGGCAGGGCGATCTGGTCAAGGCGTTACATCACTTCAAGCAGTACCACCTTGTCAAGGAAGAGGTCTTCAACGAAACGGCTGATCACAAACTCAAAAACCTGCGCATCAGCCATGAAGTAGAAACACTCAAGAAAGAGAGCGAAATTCATCGGCTCAAGAATGTCGAATTACAGGCCGCGTTGGAGCAGGTCAAGCAGCTATCCGGGCTGCTGCCCATCTGCGCCAACTGCAAAAAGATCCGGGACGACACCGGGTATTGGCAGGATGTGGCCGTTTACATCCGCGACCATTCCGAAGCGGAATTCAGCCACGGCATTTGTCCGGATTGTATGGAAGAGTTGTATCCAGAAATCGCCCAAAAACGTAGAAATAAAGATGCCAATTAATATCCTGAACCACAAATCTGAAAGCGGAACACGAAGCAGATTTTGTAATTATAGGCTTGACGAAGGATTGAAATATAGCCATAATCACAGCATCGCTCATTTGGAGATTTTGTAGGTACACGTATGACAGACTAAGTTCATTCATTTCTAGCATTTCAGCCAATCAGCATTTCAGCTTTCAGCTAAACTGCTGACATTGGCTGCTTTTAAAGCTGATTAGCTGACTGGCTGAAAACAACCACAGGTTGCCGCTGACCAGCTATCAAAGGAATGAACTTATGCTGACTGCACACACTCTTTCGAAAGCCTTCGGGCTGACTCCCATTCTCAAAAATATTACATTTAGCATCAATGCAGGCGCCCGGGTGGGGCTTATTGGGCCGAACGGCTGCGGCAAAACGACACTGCTGCGCCTGCTCACCGGCGAAGAAAGCCCCGATACCGGTCACGTCGCCCTCACCCCCAGCAATCTACAAATCGGTTATCTGGCACAAGGCTTTGAGCCGGACCCGGCGCTCAGTTTGGGCCAGCTCATCCACCAGACGGTGGGCGACCCGGCGCGGTTGGAAGTGGAACTGGCCCAACTGGGGACCGCCCTGGCCGCCGAACCGGAGCGGGCCGACTTACAAGCCGCTTACGACCAGACCTTGACTCGTTTGAGCCGCAGCAATATCGGCCAGTTCCAGAGCATCCTGGCCGGGCTGGGGCTGGATGTTATTGACGAGGCGCAGTTGGTGGCCACGCTCAGCGGCGGGCAAAAGACGCGGCTGGCACTGGCGCTGGTCTTGCTCAGCGACCCGCAGCTTCTCCTGCTGGACGAGCCGACCAATCATCTGGACATCGAGATGTTGGAGTGGTTGGAAAGTTGGTTGGTTGGTTTTCCAGGCGGCGCGCTCATTGTCTCTCACGACCGCACCTTCCTGGACCGCACGGTGACGCGTATCCTTGACCTGAACCCACAAACGCAAACCATTCGCGAATATGCTGGTAACTACACCGATTATTTGGAGCAGTACGTCCAGGAACAGGAAAAACAGTTGGCCGAGTGGAAAGACCAGCAGTACGAAATCCGCCGGATGAAGCAAGACATTGCCCGGATGAAAGAGCAGGCGGCCAACAAAGAACGACGCGTTAAATCAGTCAGTGTGGGGGGCATCAAGGAAGGCAAGGACCATTACCTGCGGCTGGCAAAAAAGGTGGCGCAAAAAGGCAAATCGCGCGAAAAAAAGCTGGATCGCTACCTGGATTCAGACGAGCGCGTAGAGAAGCCGAAGGCAAGCTGGCAGATGAAGCTGGACTTTGACGACGTGGCCCATTTGGGGCGGGACGTGCTGACGATTGAGGATTTGACGATTGGCTACAGCCCCGATGCACCGCTGCTGCGCGAGTTGAATTTGCAGGTGCAGAGCGGGCAGCGGGTTTTGTTAACGGGGATGAATGGAACGGGTAAATCGACTTTGCTGCGGACGATTGTGGGGGAGATACGGCCGTTAACCGGCCACTATCACCTCGGCAGCAGCGTAAAACTGGGCTACATGGCTCAGGAACAAGAACTGCTCGACCCGGCCAGCACCGCGTTAGAGATCATCCGCCAAACCGCGCCGCTCAACCAGACCGACGCCCGCTCCTTCCTCCACTACTTCCTCTTCAGCGGCGACGACCCGCTGCGGCCCATCGGTCAGTTGAGTTATGGCGAACGGGCACGGCTGTCGCTGGCGCTGCTGGTGGCCCAGGGCTGCAACTTCCTCCTGCTCGACGAACCCATTAACCACCTGGATATCCCCTCGCGCAGCCAGTTCGAGCAGGCGCTGACCCAATTCGAAGGCACAGTGCTGGCCGTCGTCCATGACCGTTATTTCATTGAACGGTTTGCTACGGATGTGTGGCAAGTGGCGGGAAACGGGATTGAGCAACAGATTTTGCGGTGGGTGGAGGAGTGATTGAAGACCGATGACTCATGATTGATGATTAAAGATTGCCGTGTGCAAACACAAATCATTAATCATCATTTTCAAAGGCCGCTGCCAATTCTTTGGCCTCATCAATCCAGGCCTGAGGATCGGCGCGCTGCCAGGTTTTGAGGCCAACGATTTCGCCAACGCGCTCGGCGGTTTGCTCAGCCAGGTCGGCCAGGCTGCGGATACCAGCTTCGTGCAGGCGGCGGGCATAGGTGGGGCCAATACCGCGCACGATTTCGATCTGGCTTTTGCCTTTTAGTCCGGCGGCATTGAGTTGATGTTGGGCAGCGGCAAACCGGTCTTGAATTTCATCCATTTTACTTTGCAGGACTTGTTTGTCGGCCTGCAAATGGACCATCTGCGATGTTTGGTCTTGGGCGGCAGCTAAATCCTGGCGCAAATGGGCGAGTTCTACATCGGCGACGGCCAGGCGGCGGCTGGCTTGATTATGCTCGTCTTTCAGTTGGTCGAGTTGGTTGGTTAGTTGGTGGAATTGTTCACTGATGGTTTCTCTGGCGGCGTTGGCGGCGGTGATTTCTTCGCGTTGGGTCTGGCCAAGCTGGGTTAATGCGGTAATCTGGCGCGATGTCTCATCTAAATCATGGCTGAGATGTTCGATTTGTGTTTGAGCGGCAGCCAACCGGCCAGTGAGGCTGCGTATTTTTTGCTGTAGACGTTGGTTTTCGGCGACGGCCGTTGCCACCTGTTTGCTCCAGAAACGGCCGTCTATCAGCAACGTCAACAATATCCCCAAAACCAGCCCAATCACCAGAACTAAAAAAATGACCAGATTGCCCATCATCCCACAACGCCCTCATAAAAGTCCGGTTTTCCCTGTCTTGCGCCTTTGGTCTCTTATCCGCAGGCAAACACGATATATTTGATCATAATCAATCGGTTTGGTCAAAACAAAATCGGCCTGGGCCTGAACCAATGATTCCACTGCCTTGCCTTCGCCGGTGGCAACAACAACCCAGGTGCGCAACAAACGCGGATTCTGACGAATCTGGTGCAAAATATCGCCGCCAAACATATCCGGCAAAAACATATCCAGAACGATTAAATGAGGTTCGACTGTCTGTAATTTTTGTAATGCGCTCCGGCCGTCAAAAGCCACGGCCGTTTCATATTCGGCTGATTCCAGGGCAAAGGCAAAGAAACTCGCAATTTGTCTGTCGTCGTCAATAATCAGGGCCAGTGGCTTGGTCATCAATAAACTCTTTCAAAAAACAGGCGTCGTGTTTGTACCTAACCAACTATAAAGTTTTGGCCGCTTCCGTCAAGATGGTTTTTGCTCGATTTTCACTGATTGCCAACAGAGCCGCCAGGTTTTCGACGGTCATCACCGCTACCTGAGCAATGGTGGTGATGCCTTCGGCCTGTAAACGGCCGTCAAACACCGGCCCAATCCCCTTTACCTGCTGCAAATCGTCCGGTTGAGATATTGGAATCGCAGGTTGGGGAGATTTTGCCGTTTCCTGGCCTCGTAGCTTTCTATCCAACTCCGCCATCCGATCCAGCAAATCCAGCGCCCCTTCGTCAGCGGCCGTACTCTTCTGCCAGTACCAGACCACCACGCAAATCAGCGCGCCCAGGATGAAGCCTATCAGGAAGTTTTTTGAATGCTCATCTTTCATGAAATATTCTCCAGTTTACGTGCAGGGGAGCAGGGGTGAAAGGGTGACTGCAAACTTGCCACCTGCATACTCGCTCTACCGGCAAATCAACACCGGCTGCTTAAATTCCCGCAAAATCGTATCCACCGTACTGCCCAAAATAAGGTGTTTGACCGGCCGGAAGCCAAAGCCGCCCATAATGATTTCGTTGATATTATAGTCAACGGCCGTTTCCAACACTGCCTCGGCAATCGGTTTCTGGCGCAGCACATACTCCACATGCTTGATACCATACTGTTCAATATAACTGCGCGCCTTATCCAGCGCCGACGGCGGCGTGTACTCCGTTTCGACCGTCAGTACCACCAGCGAAATCGGCCAGCGTGCCTTGAGATAGGTGGCCACAAACAACGCCTCATCTGCCTTGGGGCTGCCATCATACGACAACAAAACCCGGTTAAAATCACTATTAGCTCCAGTAGGAATAGCCATAATCGGCCGGGGACACTGCTGTACCAACCGGTTAAACCCATGACTCAACCGTTCCAATGGCTGTGGACCAGGCGGGTGTGTCAAACTTGTCACCACCAGATCAGCCCAGGCCGCCCGCTTGATGATCGTATCAGCCACTTCGCCCACCTCAACGGCAAATTCACCCACCAATCCAGCCTCAGCACAAACCGCTTCAAAATGCTCCCGGATAAGCTGGACATGCGGATTATCCACTTTGTCCGGATCAGATACGACATGCAGTCCCAAAATTCGATCATTTTCCCACTGGGCCAATCGAACAACCTGGTCTAACACACGCCAATCGGTTTTCTCGCCGCTCAATGCCACCAAAAAATCTTCAAACAAACGGTCTTGCCGGCCAGCAGCCAACTGCTGCTGCCGCCATTGGCCAGGCGCGGGGCCTTCCTCCAGTTCCGGCGGAACGACAATGTGCAGCAGCTTCCGAGCCAACCGGCTGATAAAATGCCGCCGCCGCGCTTGTTCTTGCCCGGCCAGATGGGTAGCAACATCATCAGTCTCCACTTCCCAGCCCAGCGCTTCCTCCATTTCCTCGCGGTGCTCACTGACCAGATAATAAAGGTCGGCTTCGGTGCGCCTGGGGAAGTTGCGCTGCACGCCCATTTCGCGCATGAGCTGGATGACGGGCAGGTAATTGTTATCGTACCAATCAGCAACGGCCGTTTCCCACTCCATATCCCCTATTTCCTGCTGGTGGGCCTTAATCTGCCGCAAAAACCAGGGAAAATGGTTGCAAAACGTTAACAGCAAATTAGCCTCTGGCCGCAGTTCATCCAGATTAGTCGCCTCCAGAAATTCAACGTACCTGGCCTTGCAAATGACCTCGGTGGGATCATCATCGGCAGTCAGCGAGACCCGCGTTTCCACTTTGGTCACGTATGCCGAAATCGTTTCCGTTCCCAACTGGCGGGCTACCGACACCCGATGGTTACCGTCCTTGACAAAATACACTTCGCCAATTTGATACACCTCGATGGGCGGCATCCCGCGCATATCGATGATAGCCGCTTTGACCCTGGCCCACCGTTCAGCGTCGCTGGCCCGCTTGGGCAGAAAATCGCGGGTAAAATCTTTGTAACGCCCCACACTGCCCACAATGCGATCAAGCGGAATTTCCTGCACGCCCCCCTCTTCTGTACCTAAAACATGCAGCTTTTCGATTTCCTTGTAGGCCAACAAATCGGTTGATTTGCCAGTGATGCGCGCCATTAACTGACGCATGGATGCTTGCTGCCGCGCCCGTTTGAAATCTTGCAATGCCGTTGTGTAGCTAAACGATTCGTGTTCAGTCACGCGTGATCCTTAGGAAATAGGTGCAAAGTTGCAAAGCGGCAAAGTTACTTTGCAACTCTGCAACTTTGCCACTTTTGAATTATACACGCTTGTTGACGGCCGTACACCGCTGTGTTACACTCCTCGCCGTTATGAATCAAAAACACGTCCACGCCCATCACCATTTGCAAAGGCACGCAACCCTGGGTTGAGGCGTTTAGACGCACATTTAGGCAGGTTTTTTCACACCCTCCTCGCAACCCGGGGAGGGTGTTTTTATTTTAGCTGGTCAGCGCCTCAGCATTTCAGCTAGTCAGCAAAAAGCTAAAATGCTGACTGGCTGACAGGCCGAACAGCTTTACGGAGGAATTATGACTCGAACCGACATACGACTGGCATTGCCCAGTAAGGGCATTTTACAAAATGGGGCCGATGAATTTTTAGCCGCGTGCGGCTTGAAGGTATATCGGCCCAATCCGCGGCAATACGCGGCGACGATTGCCGCACTGCCCGGCGTAACGGTGATGTTCCAACGGCCAGGCGACATCGTCGTTGGCGTGCGCCAGGGGACGATGGATTTTGGCATCACCGGCCTGGACATGCTGGCCGAAAAGGGCAGCCGCAACGGCGACCAACCCATCCTCACCCTGCACGATGCGCTGGGGTTTGGTCCCTGTACGCTGAACTTGGCCGTACCGGAGGGAGAACCGGTGCAAACGATGGCTGATTTGGCGGCATGGGCGGAGAAGTTGGAGAGAGACGGCCGTGCCTTACGCATCGCCACCAAATTCCCCAACGCCACCGGACAGTTCCTGGAAAAAAATAACATCACCAACGTAAAACTCATCACTGCTGAAGGTACGTTGGAAATCGCGCCAGCCATCGGCTACGCCGACCTCATCGCCGACCTGGTTTCCTCCGGCACCACCTTACGCGACAATCACCTGCGTCCCCTCGACGACGGCGAGATTTTGCGTTCCCAGGCAGCGCTCATTGCTAACCGGGAGGCGCTGCAAACCCGGCCCGAAGTGTTAGCCGTTGCCCGCCAACTGCTGGAATACATCGAAGCCCACCTGCGCGGCGAAGGGTCCAATCTGGTGATTGCCAACATGCGCGGTCACTCGGCTCAAGAAATCGTCAAGGCAATGGCGGGACGGCCGTACATCGGCGGCTTGCAAGGCCCAACCGTCGCCCCGGTCATCCCCCCGCCCGGCGCTACAGAGCAGTGGTTTTCAGTCAGCATCGTCGTGCAAAAAGCCAACCTGATGCCGGCCATTGCTGAACTGCGGGCCATCGGCGGCAGCGGCGTCATCGTCTCGCCGGTGACTTACATTTTTGAGGAGGAACCGGCGCGGTATAAGGCGATGCTGGCGGCGTTGGATTAACCGCAAAGCACGCGAAGGACGCAAAGAAGAAAGAAAAACTTTGCGCTCTTTGCGCTCTTTGCGCCCTTTGCGGTGAAAAAAGAGGACAACATGATCAGAATTTACAGCAAGGAAGAAGCACAAAAAACGATATTGCGGCGAGAGATGGCATTGGAACCAACTGTGCCGCCGCGATTGCAGGCCAGTTTGGAACGCTTGTTTGGGATGGGAGCGACTCCGGAAACGGCCGTTACCCACATCCTGCGCGACGTCCGAGAAAGAGGCGACTCAGCCCTGCGTGACTGGACGTTGAAAATTGATGGAGTTCAGTTGGCTGGTTTGTTGGTTGGTTCGTTGGATGTAGAAACGGCCGTTTCCCGCATACCCACCGATTTAGCCGACGCTTTGCGCTTTGCTGCCCAACGCATCCGTCAATTCCACGAATTCCAGCCGCTGCCCAACTGGGCGACAAACGAAATGGGCGGCACGCTGGGCCAGCGGGTGACGCCTATCCGGCGCGTCGGCGTTTACGTGCCCGGCGGAACCGCGCCGCTGCCCTCCTCGCTGCTCATGGCCGTCATCCCGGCGCAGGTGGCCGGCGTGCCCGAAATCGTCGTCGCCACCCCACCCGGCAAAGACGGCCAGGTGGCCGACGTCATCCTGGCCGCAGCCCAGATTTGCGGCATCGACACGGTGTACACGCTGGGTGGCGCGCAGGCGGTGGCGGCGCTGGCCTTCGGCACAGAGAGCGTGCCCCGCGTGGACAAAATCGTGGGGGCAGGCGGCCTGTTCACCACGCTGGCCAAGCGGCAGGTGTACGGGATTGTGGGGATTGATGGCTTGTATGGTCCGACGGAAACGGCCGTTGTCGCTGACGAAACGGCCGATCCCGCCTGGGTGGCCGCCGATTTGCTGGCTCAAGCCGAACACGACGTCCTGGCTACCGCCATTTTATTCACGCCATCACATAAATTAGCAACGGCCGTTCAGATCGAAGTCGCCCGGCAGATGGAAAACTTGAGCCGCGCCGACACCATCGCCATCTCGCTCAATGGGCAGGGCGGCATCGTCCTCACTAACAATCTGGACGAAGCCTGCCAGATGGCCAGCGATTTTGCCGCCGAGCACACCTGCATCGCCACCAACGACCCGGCGCAGTACGTGAACAAAATCCCTAACGCTGGCGGCCTGTTCATCGGCGAACGCTCCTTCGAGGTGCTGGGGGATTATGTGGCCGGACCGAGTCACGTCATGCCCACCAGCGGCACGGCCCGCTTTGCCTCGCCGTTGAACGTGGCCGACTTCGTCAAAATCAGCAGCATCATCCAACTTGACAACGCCACATCGGCCCGCCTCAGCCCCATCGCGGCGCGCATCGCCCAGGCGGAGGGGTTGACGGCCCATGCGAGTGCGGCGGAGAAGAGGATTTAACCGCAAAGGGCGCAAAGAACGCAAAGAAAAAAAGGAGGAAGAGAAGATGGAAAAGAGAGAAGATTCGTTGTCGAATGAGATTATTGGGGCAGCGATTGAAGTTCACAAACAGCTTGGACCGGGTCTGTTGGAATCGGCTTATGAAGAATGTCTGGCATACGAGTTTACGCTGCGCCAGATTCCTTTTGAACGACAAAAGCCGCTGCCTGTTGTTTACAAAGGGGTCCAATTGGACGTTGGCTATCGTCTTGATTTATTGGTCGGCGGCCTTGTTGTGGTGGAATTAAAAGCGGTAGAAAAATTTGCACCCATTCATGAGGCACAAATGATCACCTATCTGAAGCTAACCAACTGCAAATTGGGATTACTCCTCAATTTCAACGTTCGCTTGATGAAAAACGGCATCAAGCGCGTCGCTCTAAACTTATAAATCTTTGCGTTCTTCGCGCCCTTTGCGGTTCAAAAATGGAGAAACTATGATCAACTTCGTTCGACCAGACATTGCTGAGATGGAACCGTACACGCCGATTGTGCCGTTTGAGGTGTTGTCGGCGCGGTTGGGACGGGAACCGGCAGACATCGTCAAGCTGGATGCTAATGAGAATCCGTATGGACCGTCGCCGAAGGTGGTGGAAGCGCTGGGCAACGGCCGTTTCTACCACATCTACCCTGATCCCGAATCCAATCAACTGCGTGAGGCGCTGAGCGAATTCACCGGCGTCCCCAAAGCGCGCCTCATGGCCGGGGCCGGGGCTGATGAGCTGATTGACCTGGTTTTGCGCGTCGTGCTGTCGCCGGGGGATGTGGTGGTGGACTGCCCGCCCAGCTTTGGCATGTATCCGTTTAGTACGGCCGTTAACGCCGGTCAATACGTCGCTGTGCCGCGAAAGGATGATTTTAGTTTGGACATCGAGAAAATCGAGGCCACCGTTACCCGCCACAACGCCAAAATCCTCATCCTCTGCTCGCCCAACAACCCCGACGGCAGCCTCATCTCCGACGACGACCTGCGCCGCCTGCTGGCCCTGCCTGTTTTGGTTGTTCTGGATGAGGCGTATGTTGATTTTGTCGGAGTTTTGAACCGCAAAGCACGCGAAGAACGCAAAGATAAACAAGAAAAAAACTTTGCGCCCTCTGCGTCCTTTGCGGTTAGCCATCTTAATTGGGTGATGGAATACGACAATCTGGCGGTTTTGCGGACGTTTAGCAAGCTGGCCGGACTGGCCGGGCTGCGCGTTGGCTACGGCGCATTCCCGGAGTGGCTGCTGCCGCACATGTGGAAAATCAAGCAGCCCTACAACATCAATGTTGCCGCTTCGCTGGCCGCCCTGGCCGCGCTGCAAGACCGCGATTGGCTGGCAGACAAAGTCGCCCTCATCGTGCAAGAGCGGGAACGGATGGCAGCCGAACTGGCGCAATTTGATTGGTTGCAACCCTACCCCAGCCATTCCAACTTCGTCCTTTTTCGCGTTTTGGGCCGGGATGCGCGACAATTGAAGCTGGATTTGGAGCAGCGCGGCGTCCTGGTTCGTTACTTCAACAAACCGGGCCTGGACAACTGCATCCGCATCAGCGCCGGCAAGCCGGAAGAAACGGATAGATTGGTTGCCGCAATGAAAGAGATTGGAGACTAGAGACTATGAGACTGGCAACTGTAAACCGCAAAACAGGCGAAACCGACATCACGATTTCGATAAATTTAGACGGTACGGGGCAGCATCAAATTAGTACAGGCGTTGGTTTTTTGGATCATATGTTAACGGCCGTATCCGTCCACAGCCTCATCGATTTAGAAGCACACGCCCAGGGCGACCTCCACATCGACAGCCACCACACCATTGAGGATGTAGGCATCGTGTTGGGGCAGGCGCTCAATCAGGCCGTTGGCGACCGCAAAGGCATTAACCGGGTCGGCCACGCCTACGTGCCGATGGATGAGGCGCTGGGCTTTGTGGCGCTGGATTTCAGTGGACGGCCGTACACCATTTTCCAGGCTGAATGGGCCACCCCAGCCATCGGCCAGTTCCCCACCGATTTGATCCAGCATTTCTTCGAGTCGGTGGCGGTACACGGCCGTATCACTTTGCACGCAAATGTAAACGGCCGTAACGACCACCATAAAGCGGAAGCGTTGTTTAAGGCATTGGCACGGGCTTTGCGAACGGCCGTTGCCCTCGACCCGCGCCGTACAGATATAGCCAGCACAAAAGGGACGTTAACCGAGTAATCCGGTAATCAGTAAACGGTAATCCGATTACTGGTCACCGATTACCAAATGGAAATCGTATGACCCAAACCATCACCATGATCGACTATGGCGCGAGCAACATTCGCTCGGCGCAAAAAGCATTTGAATATATCGGGGCCGATGTCGTCCTGACCGAAGACCCGGAAGTCGTGCGCCGAGCCGACAAGCTGGTTTTACCCGGTGTCGGCGCGTTTGGTTCCGGGATGGCCGGCCTGAACCAGCGCCACCTGCCCACCGCCATCCACGAAGCCGTCCGGCGCGGCATTCCCTTTCTGGGCATCTGCGTCGGCATGCAGCTCATGTTCAGCGAAGGCCACGAAATGGGCGTGCATCAAGGGCTGGATTTGCTGGCAGGAAAAGTCGTGCGGTTTCCAGAAAAAGCCGTCATGCGTCATGCGTCATCCGTCAATGACCAGCCACCAGCCACCAGCCACCAACCACTGAAAATACCGCATATGGGCTGGAATCAGTTGGAACCGGCCTGGGAAAATCCGCTGCTGGCCGGTGTTAAAATGGGCGATTATGCCTATTTTGTGCACTCGTATTACTGCGATCCGGTGGCGGCAACGGCCGTACTCGCCTGGACCGATTATGGTTTCCCGTTTGCCTCGGTCGTGGCTAAAGATAACCTGTACGGCCTCCAGTTCCACCCGGAAAAAAGTCAGTCTGTTGGCTTGAAGATTTTACAAAACTTTATGGAGAAAATAGTGTAATGCTGGATGAAAAAACAATTCAGTCTTGGACAGCAGAAGAATTAATCAAAGAAGTCTGGCACGAACTTACTCAAAAATCATCACTTGCCTTGACCTGGGCTGAAGTTCTAGCTATTGAAGATAATGGTTATGGTTTTTCAAGTGACGAACAAAAAGATGCTTTGCTAAAACTAAAGAAAGAAATCGAAATCATCCGTTTCGTTACAGATTGGATGCTTATCTGGCATCAAGGTCAAAAGGGAAGCGCATGAGCTTTATAATCTACCCGGCAATTGATTTACGAAACGGCCGTGTCGTCCGCTTGCAATACGGCGATCCCAACAAACAGACCATTTTCGGCGACGATCCGGCGGCGATGGGGCGCAAATGGGTGGCCGCCGGGGCCGAATGGCTCCATGTCGTCAACCTGGATGGCGCATTTGATGAGGCGGGCGCGGCCAATTGGGCGGCGCTGCCCCAACTGACCCAGCTTGGCGCAAAGGTGCAGTTTGGCGGCGGCATCCGCTCGCTGGCCGACGTGGAGGGGGCGCTGGATGCAGGCGTGAGTCGTGTCATTCTGGGCACGGCCGCTATCGAAAACCCCGACCTCGTCGCCCAGGCCATCGCCCAATTCGGCCCGACCCGAATCGCTGTGGGCATTGATGCGCGGGATGGAGTGGTGAAGACGAGAGGGTGGTTGCAGGAAACGGGAACCACTCCCCAACAACTCGGTCAGCAAATGAAAGGCCTGGGCGTGCAAACCATCATCTATACCGACATCAGCCGCGATGGCGTTCTCACCGGCGTCAACGCGGAAGCGACTGCCCAACTTGCTCAGGTGACCGGCCTGCACGTTATCGCTTCCGGCGGCGTGGCTTCAATCGAAGATTTGCAGCGCTGTCATGATTTGGCGAGCAAAGGCATCGCTGGCGTTATTATCGGCCGTGCCTTGTACGATGGTAAAATCAATTTGGAAGAGGCCATAAAAGCCGTGACACGTGATGCGTGACAATATCACGTTTCACGCATCACGCAGGAGCATCCATGTTAGCCAAACGAATTATTCCTTGTCTCGATGTCAAGGACAGCCGCGTCGTCAAAGGCATCAATTTTGTCGAACTGCGCGACGCCGGTGATCCGGTGGAGCAGGCCAAACTGTACGACGCCGCCGGGGCCGACGAACTCGTCTTCCTGGACATCACCGCCACCCACGAAGCCCGGCGCACCGTCATCGACCTGGCCAGCGCCGTCGCCGAGCAGGTCTTCATCCCCTTCACCATCGGCGGCGGCATCCGCACCGTGGACGACATGCACGGCATCCTGCGCGCCGGAGCCGACAAAATCAGCATCAACTCCGCCGCCGTCCGCAGCCCGGAACTCATCACCAAGGGCGCGGAAGCGTTCGGCAGCCAGGCGGTAGTGGTGGCGATAGATGCGAAGAGGCAAGGCAGAAGGCAGAAGGCAGAAGGCAGAATGAGTTGGGAAGTGTATGTTTCTGGCGGGCGCACACCGACCGGCCTGGATGCGGTTGAATGGGCGCAGGAGGCAGAACGGCGCGGCGCGGGCGAGATATTGCTGACCAGCATGGACGGCGATGGCACGCAGGCCGGCTATGACATCGAACTGACCCGCGCCATCAGCGATGCGGTTAACATCCCGGTGATTGCTTCCGGCGGGGCAGGCACGCTGGCCCATTTCGCCGCCGCGCTGACCGCTGGCGGAGCCGATGCGGCGCTGGCGGCGTCGTTGTTTCATTACAAGCAGCTCACAATTGCAGAGGTAAAAGATTATCTCGCCGAACGAGGGATTCCGGTAAGATTATGACGCATGACGCATTACGTTTGAAGTTTGATGAACGTGGGTTGATAACGGCCGTTGTTCAAAACGCAACCACCCTTGAAGTCCTCATGGTCGCCTGGATGAACGTCGAGGCATTGAGGTTGACCCAGGAAACCGGCGAGGCCCACTTCTGGAGCCGCAGCCGTCAGGAACTGTGGCACAAAGGCGCCACCTCCGGCAACGTGCAGCGCGTCCGCGAAATCCGCGTTGACTGCGACGGCGACACCCTGCTGCTGCTCGTCGATCCGGCCGGCCCGGCCTGCCACACCGGCGCAGTCAGCTGCTTCTATCGCCCACTACCCGACTATCCGACTACAAGACTGGAGACTAAAGACTAATGACTGACATTCTCGATACATTATTCGTTACATTACAAGATCGCAAAGCAAATCCCAAGCCGGGTTCGTACACCAACAGCCTGTTTGATGCTGGTGAGGACGAAATCGTCAAAAAAGTGGGCGAAGAAGCGGTGGAAATCATTTTGGCCGCCAAAGGGCAGGGCAACGAACGGCTGGTGGAAGAAACGGCCGATTTGCTCTATCATCTGTTCGTCCTTCTCACCGCCCGCGACCTGACATTGGATGATGTGCGCGCCGAACTGACCCGCCGCCATAAATGAGAAATGCGAGGATTTGGGATGAGGAATCCGGAGGTGGCACGGTTAGAAACCGACCACAGCGAAGATTAATCCTAGTCCCCATAAAACTTCAAAAGGAAATCAAACATGGGTTTGGAGATTGAACGGAAATTTTTAGTGCGTAATGATAGTTGGCGCACGGTTGAAGGGACGCCGTATCGCCAAGGCTACCTGAACAGCAATTTACACCGCGTTGTCCGGGTGCGCACGATGGGGGAAACGGCCGTTATAACCGTCAAAGGCCTCAACTCAGGCGCAGTCCGCCGCGAATTTGAGTATGCCATCCCATTGGCTGATGCCAAGGCGATGCTGGATGATTTGTGTGAACGGCCGTTAATCGAAAAAACACGCTACAAAGTTGAATTTGCCGGGCATACCTGGGAGATAGACGAGTTTTTCGGGGATAATGCGGGGCTGGTTGTGGCTGAACTGGAACTGCAATCAGTCGATGAGGATTTCGCGAAACCGGATTGGCTGGGGGAGGAAGTGACTGACGATCCGCGTTATTTCAACTCGAATCTGGTGTTACGGCCGTACACCACCTGGTAATCACTAAAACAAAAATCCGCTGGATCGCTTTTTGCGCTGTTCCGTTTCCGCATCATTGCGCAAAGCTTGAGCCTTTTCCATCATCTCCTCATCGCCCAACCGCCCAAACAAATCCGCCGACTTTTCCGCATAAGGGAACACTTTGACCCATTTCTCCTGCTTGAACAAAATCAAAGCATACTTGTAATACGTCCAGGCCAAATTCTTGCCGCTCTTCGTGCTGCGCGCCAGCTCCAACGCTTTGTCGGCCAGCCGGGTTGCCTGCCACTTTTTATTCTGATCCGTATAAGCCAGGCCTAAATTAGCCAGTGCCGTCAATTCGGCCGTGACATCACTCTCCGCCTGAGCCAAATCCAGCGCCTCCTTGTACAGTTCCACCGCCCTATCCAACTCCAGCCGGATACGGCACATATCCCCCAACCGGTTCAAAGCATGACCAATCGCCTCGGGCAGCTCCATCTCCCGCGCCTGAGCCAAATACAGTTCAAACATTTCAATCGCCGGTTTAATCTGCTTCGTCCGGTCATACAAATCACCTAACCGGGCAACCATCTCCAACTCGGCCATCTGGTCTCCCTTTTCTTGCGAAATCTCCAGATGCTCCTTGAAATAATTGATCGTCCGCCGCAGATCACCCCAATTCTCATAAGCAATACCTAGCTTAAATAAGGCCCGCTGTTCTGCATCCGCCTCTTTCATCTCTTGCGCCAAGGCGTACATGCGGCGGTATAAACTGGCCGCATGCATATAATCGCCCAACTGCTGATACGAATCGGCCACCGTTTCAAAGCTTTTCATCTCGCTTGTTTTATCGCCGACTTCCTGCCCCATGACCAATGCCGCTTCATAATGATCACGGGCTTCACCAAACTGCCCCATCTCAAAATAAATATCGCCCAAACGATTCAAGTTGCGTAGTTCACGGCGGCGGTCGTTGCTTTCCTGTGAAATCGTCAGCGCCAGGTTGTAAAGTTCAACTGCGCGATCCGGTTTACCTGTTTTGCGGTACAAATCGCCCAGGCTGCCCAGCGCCACACCTTCACCAATCCGGTCACCCATCTCTTTCGCAATTTCCAACGACTGGCGGAAGAGCGCCGCGGCCTCTTTAATGTCATTCGAATCCAGATAAACGCGCCCCATCCCATTTAGAATGCTGCGCACACGAGCGCGATCGCCAATTTCACGGGCAAGGGTCAATGATTTTTTGAATAAACTGACGGCCTGAGGTACGTCCCCATACTCTCGATAGGTTTCACCCAAACTGTAAAGGGCGACAGCTTCTTTGAACCGGTCGTTTAGCTTGCGGGCAATGGCCAATTCCCGCTCGTGAAAACGGATTGCTTCTTCCTGTTTACCCAAGCGGCGGTAAGCTCGCCCCAGATTGCCTAATGCCCGGCACTCTTCCGCCTGATCGTCAAGCTTGTGGGCGATGGAAAGATGTTCTTCAAAAAATTCTAGCGCACGATCAACGTAACCCATCGCCACGTAAGCCAGCCCTAAATTGCCTAGCCCTGTACCTTCCAGCAGGGCAGATTCTTCAGCGCGCCCCACACTAACGGCCTGCTCAAAGTACATGACGGCCACGCCCAGTTTGCCAATGTCCAGGTAGGATAAGCCCATCATGTTGTAGGATTCACCAGCGGCGATTCTATCTTCCCGGGTCACGTCGGTTCGCATTTGGACAACGGGGGCTTCTTTGCCGGAAACGGCCGTATATGCCCCCGCCAGCGCCCCCTCCACATCATGCCAATTACGAAAACGGCGCTCCCGTTCCGGGGCCAACATCGCCTGCAAAACCATCACCACCTCTTTTGGCATCGAGGCTGGCGGCGGCTTAATGCGACCCGACAAATGAATCTGCCGCAGCTCATCATGCGTTTCCCCTTCGGCGGCCACATGGCCGGTTATCGCTTCATACAAAATACAGCCCAGCGCATAAATATCGGCCCGCTCATCCAACGGCTCATGACGCCACTGCTCCGGCGGCATATACAAAGGTGTCCCGACAACCCCCTGTGTCACCTGGGTACGCTGCCGACTTTCACCCACCGGCGAATTCAGTCCCAACTGCTCACTAACACCGGAGATAGTACTGGCCAGACCAAAATCAGTCACTTTGGCAATGCCATCGTACCCAATCAAAATATTTTCCGGTTTCAAATCGCGGTGGATCAAGCCGGGAATTTTATTGACGGCATATTTCATACCCCGCGCAACTTGCAGCATAAATAACAGTGATTGATCCAGCGGAAGCGGTTTGCCGGGGTATAACCAGGAACGCAGCGATGGTCCCCCCTTTCCCTTTGGTTCAACGACCCATTCCAAAACAAGGTAAACTTCACGGCCGTCACCAATCCGTTCCACACGATGCGCCCGTACAATATGCGGATGGGAGCCAAGCTCTACCCACATCGTCCCTTCGCGCAAGAACAAATCACGGGCTAAACGATGGGAAAGATATTCAGGCTTGAACGTCTTGAGAGCAACAGCCTGATTGGTTGCATGATCCCGGCACAGATAAACAATCCCCATCCCGCCCGTCAAAGTCGTCACAACTTCATAACGGCCAGCAATCCTTAAGGGTGCTGTCGGTCCCGGAACATTAGCTGGTTCGGGTGTTTGTTCACGGCTTTGTTTCGATTGATCTTGCATTCATCCCATCCAGAACGATGACAATGGTTCTTATCTTACACATAGAGACCAACGATTAATGTCATAAGTATAGCACTCATTTACCTTCGTTTCATTCAAATGACGAAAAAGCTGTTTGAGCGCACGTGTTATCCGGCAAAACAAGGCTTTATGACAAAAGCTGAACCCGTCGAAAACTGGCCAATAATGGACTCCGGCAAGCTAAACCTTCAAACTTGTACCGTAAGTACTAATGACATTGAATACAAATTTTTATATGATGAAAGCATAAATTTTTAATTCATTTACCCACGTTTCCTTAATTTTTTAAGGGAATTTTTCAGGGAGTAAGTAACAACATGCTCATCACCATTGCAACCATTTATGCTTCATTTTCTTTTATCGCTTCAGTTTTGGTTCTGGCAGCTATCAGGCTTTCATCACAAATCAGCCAGCAAGAACAATTAGCGGAAGCGATTATCATTGTCAAAGAATCACAGCACAATGTCACAAATCCTTACTCGCTGAAAAATTAACTTTATCATCGCAGCGCCTACATCACAGCCTCCTATTTAAGACCGTCACATCAGGTGACGGTCTTTTTTTGTTAAGTCACCACAATAGCGTATTCACGTTATAATCGGGATCATGCAGCAGCAACTGAGGCAGTTGAATTTCTCGGATTTATCATCGCTGGCAGCAGGTTTGTTCTTGGGTCGATTTTTGAGTGAATGGACCCCAAATTTTACCGGACAACCGCTGCTAAAGGCTGTCATCATAACGCTGGTGTGCATGGCTGGGATGTTTTGGGTTCTGCACCGCCGGCCACTAAAACAAACCTGGCCATTGTTTTTCTTATTGGTGTATGTGATTTACCCGGAGCCTGATCCGCAAACGGCCGTTTTCGCCCTCCTCTTCGTTATCATCATCTACCTTTTTCAACTGGAACAGCCTTTCAAATTGGTTGTGCCGTTGTTGGCAACGGCCGTACTCTTCACCATCCTTTACATCGCCACCCTGTCACCCGGTGTACTGCCCGCCGACAACGGCGAATTTCAGATTGTGGCCGCCAATCTGGGCGTAGCCCACCCGCCCGGCTTTGCCCTGTACACCCTGCTGGCCCATCTAATGACCAGGCTGCCGGACCTTGACTCAGCGGCGTACAAAGTCAATCTGTTTTCCGTATTGACCAGTGTGCTGACTTTGCTACTGGTTTATTTAACGACGTACCGCCTAACAAACAAACATGGGGCAGCGGTAACGGCCGTACTCGCTTTAGCCACCGCCACCACCTTTTGGGCACAGGCCACCACCGCCAACATTCGCAGCCTGACCGGCCTGTTTGCAGCAGCGATGATTTATGCACTGGTGCGCTTCCGGGAAGAATGCAGGGGTGAGGGGGTGAAGGGGTGTGGGGGAGAAGAGTCACCCCTTCACCCCTTCACCCTTTCACCCCTGCACAAAAAAGACCGCTGGCTCACCTTCTTCGCCGCGATCCTGAGTTTTGGCGTCGTTCATCATGCGTCGCTGGTCTTCATGGGCCTGGTCTGCCTGATTTTTGTGGTGGTGATTGCCCCCCGTTTGCTGCGAACGCCGCAGCGCTGGTTACGGCCGTTCCTCGCCGGACTGCTCGGTCTTTTACCCCTGCTCTACTTCCCTCTACGAGCCGCAGCCAATGTGCGCGGTGCGTCGGCCGGGCTGGCCACGATAGCCGGCTTTATCAACCACGTGCTGGCTCTCGGTTTTCGCGGCGATCTATTTTACTACCTTACCCCGGCCGAGTTGTGGCCCCGCTTTCAAGTGATGGCCAACGTCCTGACCTTCCAGTTCCATCCACTGCTGTTGGCCGGCATGGCGCTGGGTTTTATTCTGCTGCTTTGGCATGACCGCCAGATGGCGCTGCTGCTGGGCGGCACATTTGCCTTGCACGCTTTCATCACCGCCACCTACCGCGCCCCGCAAACGGTGGAGTATATGCTGCCGGCTTATGTGCCGCTGGTAATTGGATTGGGATACGGAGTGGGCAAAGCAGCAGAGTGGCAAAATGGCAAAGTGGCGGCAGTTTTGGGGGCATTGATGGTGGTAACGGCCGTTTACCAGGGTTGGCAGCGTTATCCCAGCTTTGAGATGCTTCATCACGACATCTCAGCTATTGACTACGCGCAAAACATTCTGACGCAAGCACCGCCGGACAGTATCGTGCTGGCCGACTGGCACTGGGTCACACCGCTCTGGTACTTACAAGAAGTTGACCACCAACGGCCCGACGTAAACGTTCAGTTTGTTTACCCGGAAGGCGAATCGTATGCGGCAAATTGGGTTGCGCGGATTGGTGAGGAGTTGGGCAACGGCCGTGCCGTCATCGCCACCCATTTCGACGAGAATGCCTACGCTGCCCTGCCCGCTCCCGAACCACTGGGAGACGCCTACCTTTTCCGCCAGCAGCCACTTACCACACTGCCCGCCGATTTCATACCATTGGATTTGAGCCTGAATGACCAAATCCAAATCCTCGGCTACAAACTCGATGCCGCAGCCGTCGAAATTGCTCAGGAAACGGCCGTCACCATCGCCTGGAAACTAATAACCAACAACCAACAGCCAATTCCCCTCTTTATGCATCTAATTGGCTACGACGGCCAGCTTTATGCCCAGGATGATGTACCGGCACGACCCCAGGCGGGCATCACACTAACCCAATTCCGGCTGACGCCCCGCCTGGGTGCCGCCCCCGGCGATTTTGCCGTTATGCTGGGCACGCCCGGCGACGGCGACAACCGCCTCACCCTCACCAATCTCACGGTGACGGCTATGAGTCGGCCGCCGTACACCCAAAACCACGTTTCACGCTCCCTGCCGGACGGCCGCCATCTTGTCGGTTTTGATTGGGACAACACCTTGAACGGCCGTCCCCGCCTCTACCTGCACTGGCAAACCGAACAAGGCTACCAGACCGAAGTCCGCGATGACATTGGCCCCGACGGTTTTATCTTGCCTGATTATTTCGGTCCCTGGGGCATGATCAGGAACAATCAACAATTAACTGTCAACAGCCAACAGTTTTACGTGCCCTTGGGACAAGGCATCGTCTGGACAGGCAATCCTATTAACCAGCGGCCAGTCACCGGCAACCAACAGCTAACCTTGCGCCAAACCTTCCACAGCAGCCGCCCCATCCTGCACGATCTCGTCGTTTCGGTGCGACTCATCGGCTACGAAGCCGATGGCTTCCACTGGGCCTGGTGGGATTTGGCTGACTGGATTCCGGCGCTGGGCACAATTCCCACGTTGAAATGGATTGGGGGAACGGCCGTAAACTCAATCCACACCGTCCAGGTCAACCCTGCCACCCAGCCCGGTCAAACCATCGGTGTTACCCTGCGCCTGTACGACGCCTTCACCAACCGGCCGCTGCCCATCCTCGACGAACGCATCACCAATGAGCTGCAACTGCCCTGGGTCCCGCTCGGCCAGACCACAGCGGCCAGGTAAAAAAACCGTTCTCGGAGTCAATTCCATGAAAAAATCTGCTCTTATTTTGACCTTTGTTTTCAGTTCTCTGCTTCTACTTTTGACCATTTCCGGGCTGGCCCACACTCAGTCCCCGGCAAACGCCGATCCTGTGTTCATCCTTCCCGGTCGGGAACCCATTGATTCTGGCGGAGGCAGCCTCGATTTACCCGTTGACGATCTCTCCGATGCTGGCCGGCAGGCCATCCAGGCAGAACTCAATCAAAACATGGCCCAGTTGGCGGTTGATGGGCTGCTGATGACGGATGAGACAACGGCCGTTTCCCTATCCTGGCCGCTCAGTGCCAGCAACGGCCTGGACGATTATGGCTACCACGGCATCTCTGGCTTTGTTGATCACGATTCCCGTTACGGCTACCTGCTGGATTACGCCTGCGGTGACCGCACGTACGATGTCGTCGGTTACAATCACAAGGGCACCGACTTTTTTACCTGGCCTTTCGCCTGGAATAAAATGGACAACGATGA
The DNA here is from genome assembly GCA_020634245.1 of Ardenticatenaceae bacterium. GTDB lineage: Bacteria > Chloroflexota > Anaerolineae > Promineifilales > Promineifilaceae > JACKCC01. The sequence goes on from JACKCC010000011.1 coordinate 236,190, forward strand.
AGTGGTCGTCGTCGTCGCCGCACCGGGCACCATCATCGGCAAACGAGACGGCAATTACGACCGCAGCTGCGCCATGAACAATGGCGACTGGAACGCCGTTTACGTGCGCCACAATGACGGCTCGATTGCCTGGTATGGCCATCTCAAAAACGGCTCGCTGACCAGCAAAAGCATTGGCGATACGGTGATAACTGGCGAAGTTTTGGGTGTGGTGGGCAGTTCCGGCAGCTCGACCGGGCCGCACCTGCATCTGGAATTGTACACCAACGCAACTTTTACCACTCTGGTCGATCCGTATAGTGATAACTGCAACACGTCCAGTTCCTGGTGGCAGGCGCAACGGCCGTATGACGATTCGGCCGTCAACAAAGTCATGACCGGCAGCGCCCCTGTCGAATGGACAACCTGCCCCAACCCCACCATCATCAATGAAAAAACGGAATTTGTCGGCGGCGATGACATCTATTTCACAACTTTTTACCGCGACCAATTGGCCGGGCAAACCAGCCAGTACACCATTTACCAGCCCAATGGCAGCATCTACGATCGCTGGACGGGCAGCATCAGCGCCGAACATTACGCCTCTTCCTGGTGGTGGTGGGGCTATTCCCTGCCGGCCGATGCCATGAGCGGCGATTGGACCTTTGAAGTAGTGTTTAACGGCCAAACTTATGAAACCACATTCCAAGTGAGCAGCTACATCCACATCACGGCGCCGGCCGGTATTGTATTTTGGCAGCCAGGATCGGTCATGAGCATCACCTGGCAGGATAATTTGCCCGGCGATGTGCAGATCGACTTGCTCAAGAGTGGCATTGTGTCCACAACGCTTGCTCTGGCCACCCCCAGTGATGGCAGCTACGTATGGACGATTCCGATGAGCAGCAGCATTGGTCTGGGGTATCAAATTCGAATAGCTGACGTAACGGACACGGCCGTATCCGCCACCAGCCAGCACTTTGCCATCGGCAGTCAGGAACAGTTTGATAATCTATTCCTGCCGCTCACCCTTAAATAGGACTGGAAATAGTGCCAGGCACAAGGCGTAAAGTCTTTATTGACCAGCGCCGTTCGCCCCGTGCCTGGCACTACTACAGGATAGCTGGCCTTGCTCCCATCCCTTTCCTGTTTTACACTTGAACTATGCCTTACCTGAACCTAAACGATCAGCTAATTTTTTATACCTTCAAAGAAGGGGATCCTGATTTGCCGGTTGTGGTCCTTGTCCACGGAGCCGGCAGCAGCCATTTGGGTTGGCCGCCAGGGCTGCGGCGGCTACCCGATTTTGCCGTGATGGGGGTGGATTTGCCGGGGCACGGCCGTTCCCATCCCCCTGGCCGCAGCAGCATCGACGAATACGCCAATGACATCGCCGCCCTCTTAAGCCAGCAAAAAATCGGACAGGCCGTCCTCATCGGCCACTCGATGGGCGGCGCGATTGCCCAAACGTTGGCTTTGAGTCAGCCCGACGTCGTTGCCGGTCTCGTTTTGATCGGCACAGGGGCCAAACTGCCCGTTTCTGACTTGATTTTGGCGCAGACATTGACGGATTTTACGGCCGTTACCAACTTCATCAGCCAATTTTCCTGGTCGCCAGCCGCTCCGCCGCCTCTGGTTGCTAAAGGTCACCAGGAACTCCTCAAGACTGCCCCTGATGTCCTGCTAGGTGATTTTGTGGCTTGCAACACATTCGATGTGCGCGATCAACTGGGCAAAATAGACGTTCCGACGCTGGTCACCGCCGGTTCCATCGACAAAATGACGCCTCCCAAGTTTGGCCGCTACCTGGCTGAACAAATTCCAGGCGCTGCGCTACACATTGTCGAAAACAGCGGGCATTGGATGATGTTGGAACAGGCGGATGAGGTAACGGCCGTGATCACCCAGTTCCTCCAGCAATTCACCTAATCAGCCAATACCTGTCGCAGCAGTGGCTCTATCGCTTTCATCGCTTGACCACGATGGCTGATCGTGTGTTTCACTGCCGATCCCACCTGGGCCATTGTTTGCCCTCTATCCGGCAGAAGAAAGACGGGATCGTAACCAAAACCGCCATTTCCGGCCGGTTCATTGGCAATCATCCCCTCACAAACACCTTCGGCCGTACCTAGCAGTGAGCCATCCGGCGCAGCCAGGGCAATGGTGGCACGGAAGCGTGCCGTGCGTTGCGGCCAGGGAACATCGCGCATATTTTGCAATAGCAGCCGGTAGCGGTCTTCATGAGTCAATCCGGCACCACCATAACGGGCAGTAAAAATACCCGGTTCGCCATTCAACGCATCAACCTGCAAACCGGAATCATCAGCTAAAGTCAGCATACCAGTCATTTTGGCATAACTTTGGGCTTTTAATACCGCATTTTCACAGAAAGTGCTGCCTGTTTCTTCCACATCTTTCTCGATTCCAACTTCGTCCAGACTAAACCATTCGATGGCCATGTCTCCCAACATGTCGGCAAATTCGGCTACCTTCCCCCGATTATGTGTCGCTACTAAAAGTTTTGTTGTCATCAATCACCTCGTTTTACGTTTTTCTCATCGGTTATGCTATACTCATCGTTCACTTTTGACCAATTGAGATAAACATGAGTACGAATAATTTTCCTCGTTTACGATTTAATTTTGGTTTTTTACTGGAATCCTCGTTAGGCACCAGCCGGGTGATAGAACTGGATTACCCGACCATCCAGGTAAGTGAAGATGTGACTTTGACGCCGCTGCAGGGCAGATTGACAGCAACCCGTACTTCTGAAGGGGTGTATGTGAACGGCCGTTTCCAAAGCGCCATCCTCACTGAATGTGTCCGCTGCCTGGATGAAACCCTCGTCCCCATCGACATCGAAATGGACGAACTGTTTTATTATCCGCCAGAAACAATGCCTCAAAACGAAGATGCCTTCGCCTTCGACGGCGAAACCGGCTTCATTGACCTGGGGCCACTCATGCGCGAATTGAGCCTGCTGGCCCTGCCTACCCAACCCCTTTGCCGTCCCGACTGCCTGGGATTGTGCATGGAATGCGGCCAAAATCTTAATGAAGGCGACTGCAACTGTCAGGATGACGATATCGATCCACGCATGGCAAAACTGCGTTCCCTGCTTGAGTAATCACTATGTTCTTCGACCGGGCAAAAATTTACATTAAAAGTGGTAATGGCGGCGATGGCATGATCAGCTTCCGGCGTGAAGCCCACGTACCCTACGGCGGCCCCGATGGCGGCGACGGCGGACGCGGCGGCGACGTCGTTTTTGTCGTCAATCCCCATCACAACAGCCTGATCCGCTTCCACAAAAACAACCATTTCCGGGCCGACGACGCCAAACACGGCAGCACCAAACGCAAAACAGGCGCCAGCGGGGAAACATTGCGGCTGGAGGTCCCGCCAGGAACCATCATTCGTAATGCCGAAACCGGCGAGCAGTTGGCCGATCTGACGCGGGAAAACCAGGAAGCCATTATTCTGATGGGCGGGCGCGGTGGGCGCGGCAACATTCATTTCGCCAACAGCGTCAACCAGGCACCACGCATTGCCGAACGGGGCGAACCAGGCGAGGAAATGTGGCTGGAACTGGAGCTAAAGCTCATCGCTGACGTAGGCATTGTGGGTGTGCCTAACGCCGGCAAATCCACACTGCTTTCTGTGGTCAGTGGAGCCAGACCCAAGATTGCCGACTACCCCTTCACTACCTTGCAGCCCAATCTAGGGGTTGCCCCACTAGATGAATTTAACACGATTACTCTGGCCGACATCCCCGGCTTGATTGAAGGTGCGGCCGAAGGCGTGGGGCTAGGGCACGACTTTTTGCGTCATGTGGAACGAACACGCGTTTTGATTCACTTGATTGATGGCGCAGCCTCGGATCCGCTGGAAGATTGGGCCATGATCAACCAGGAATTATCGCTTTATGACATTCGGCTGGAAGACCGGCCGCAGCTTGTAGTACTGAACAAGATGGATTTGCCCGATGCCGTCGCCTGGGAACCTATAATCGAAGAAGAAGTGAAAAAAGCGGGCTACCCGTTTTGCTCTATTTCGGCAGCAACCGGCCAGGGTGTGCGCGAGATGCTGTTTAGGGTGAAACAAATGCTGGATGAAGCGCCGGAACTGGAAATAGCCGATGATGAAATGATCATCATCCAGCCGGAACCGGATGATGCTGCGTTTACAATTGAACGGGAAGGGTCGGGCTGGCGGGTCAGCGGCCGGCGCATTGAGCGTATCGCCGCCATGACTTATTTTGAATTTGATGCTACGCTGATCCGCTTCCAGCACATTTTGGAAAGTATGGGGATTTCTGATGCACTGAAAGAAGCCGGGGTCAAACCGGGTGACATGGTTTACATCGGGGACGAGGAGTTGGAGTGGGGCGAAGAATAGGATTACTGGGCGGCACGTTTGATCCGCCGCATTTAGGCCATTTGTGGGTGGCGGAGACGGCGCGGGAGCAGTTGGCGCTGGATCAGATGCTGTTTTTGCCTGTTGGGGAACCGCCGCACAAACAGGACAGATCGGTAACGGCCGTTGCTCACCGTTTAGCGATGACAAAATTAGCCATTGCCACAAATCCCGATTTTGTTCTGGACACAACTGACATGGACCGCCCCCTGCCCCACACAACGCATACATTGCTGCCGCTTTTACACCAAGCTTATCCTGATTCACAGCTTTGGTTTTTGATTGGGGCCGATTCCCTACATGATTTCCCCACCTGGGAGCAGCCAGAGCAAATTATTACGCAATGCCGGCTGGCGGTTTATCCCCGCCCTGGGGTAATGATTGATTGGCCCAAATTAGAAACGGCCGTTCCCGGAATAGAAACGGCCGTTGACCTGATCAAAGGACCCATCATGTCCATCTCGTCATCGGGCATCCGCAACTGGCGGCGACAAGGTCATTCCGTGTGCTACCTGGTGACGACAGACGTCCTGAACTACATTGAGGCAAACAAACTGTACACAAAGGAACCGGGTATTTCAGAGACATCCGGTTCCTAAAAGCATTATTCTTGTGCTGTTTCCGGTTCCGGTTCAACCTCGCGCGGCACAAACCGCCGCATCTGTTTTACCGACACTTTGATCGCCTTACGGCATTTGATGCATTCGACAACGTGATGTTTTTGCTTTTTTTCATCGGCCTCAGCCACAGCTTGAGCCACAAAGTCCCGGCTCAGATTAAATGATGTTCGGCAAAAAGGACAGCGAACGTTCATAATTGGTTCTCCTTTTTTATGGTAAGTAATAGCATTGTAAAACAAAATACGTGAAAGGTAAAACGTGATTAAGGATTCCTCATACGTCATGCGCCCTACATCATACGGCATGAGAAATTGGCATGATAAACGATAACATCTCGCTCATTGTCGATATGTTGCGGCAAAGCATGGCCGCCGGGCTAACTCCCTTTCTAACCATCACCAGCGACAGTATGGCTCCCCTGCTCAAAGTTGGCGACCAAGTAGGACTGGAATCAGTTAAAGTGGAGCATCTGCATATCGGCGACATCATCACGCTGGTTCAGAATGGGCATCTGTTGACCCATCGCTTTTGGGGTATTGATGAGCAGGCACGGCCGTTCACTCGCGGCGACCGTCCTTTCACACCAGACCCACCCGGCAGTTCTGACCAATTGTTAGGCCGGGTAATAGAGTGCCGCCGCCAACAACGGGAACTATCGCTGAAAAGCGGAGCCGGAAAGCGGTTGAATCAATATTTGACCTGGCTGATGCGGCTCGAATCGCGGCTGCTCACCGGTTATGCCCCATCGCCCAATGGACCGATCTTGCCGCCACAAAAGCAGCAGGCACTGTTGACCCGGCTAGTACACCGGGCGTTTTTTATTTGGGCCAGCCTGGCGGTAATCATTTTTACCTGGCTGGCTCCACAACCTCACTCACAGGGATCAACATGACAACATCTGCTTCTATGGCAACAACACGGGCCGATTGGTCGAAAACGGCCGTGTACTATGCCGCCTTTATCACCATCGGTCTGGTCAGTGCCATCCTGGGACCAACCCTGCCGTCCCTGGCCGAAAACACCAAAACTATCGTAGGCGAAATCGGCTTTCTTTTTTCGGCGCGCTCCCTGGGCTACATGACCGGCGCCATGTTCGGGGCGCGGCTGTTTGACCGGCTGCCCGGCCACCGGCTGATGGCTGCCATGATCGTTGCCCTCTCGCTGACCCTGGCTATGACACCAATTGTTCACCAAATCTGGCTGTTAACGGCCGTTCTCTTCCTCACCGGGGTCTCCGAAAACATGGTGGATGTAGGCGGCAACACCCTTCTTGTCTGGGTTCATCGAGACAAAGTCGGCCCTTTTATGAACGGCCTGCACTTTTTCTTTGGCCTTGGCGCGCTGTTTTCGCCAATTGTCGTAGCCCAAGTTCTAATGCACAGCGAGGGAATTACCTGGGCCTATTGGCTGCTGGCATTGATCATCCTGCCCGTATCACCGTTGTTAGCACTACAGCCCAGCCCAACGGCCATTCATAACACCACAACTACCGACCAATCAACCCGCAAACCAACCAACATCCCCCTTCTCCTGCTCATCATGGGTTTCTTTTTCCTGTATGTAGGCATGGAAACCGGATTTGGCGGCTGGGTTTTCACTTATGCCACCACATTGGGACTGGTCGAGGAAACGGCCGCTGCCTATCTCACTTCCGTTTTTTGGGGTGCGTTGACTCTTGGCCGGCTGGTTTCCATTCCTCTGGCCGCACGCCTGCGGCCGCGCACCATTTTGTGGCTGGATTTGATCGGTGCTCTGGTGAGCGTTGGACTAATTCTCATCTGGCAGCAGACGGCGGCTGCTCTCTGGTTGGGAGCTGCCGGACTGGGCTTCTTTTTCGCCTCGATTTTCCCCACCACGCTAGCGCTGGCCGAGCGACGAATGACAATAACCGGTCAGATTACAGGGTGGATATTCGTAGGAGTCAGTCTGGGTGGCGGTGCGCTGCCCTGGCTGATGGGCATTTTGCTGGAGTCGATAGCGGCAACGGCCGCACTCTGGACAATTCTGGTGGGCATTTTCCTGGCGGCCGGTCTGCTCGTCCTCATTTTACGCCACGAAAAGGTCAGCACGGCCGCATCTGCTTGAGACAAAAAGAAGAGCCGGAGCGAGAATGCTCCGGCTCTTATCATTTGATATTCAGTGACCCCGATAGGACTCGAACCTATAACCTCGGCATTAAGAGTGCCCTGCTCTGCCAATTGAGCTACGGGGCCATTTGACAAGCGCCGGAATTATACTAATTTTCGCAGCAAAAACCAAACTTTGGGGGAGCGCCAATCAAAGTAATATCCAGAAAATGGGTTTCATGGCATTGTAAGAAATCGATCAGATACCCAGCCGGTTTGGCCGTTCACTTCAATTTGCTGCCAGGTAAGATTATCGGCCGTTTCCCGACCATCAAGCAAGATAACGGCCGTGTCCGGGGCCAAAAAGGTTACAATGACTGCGTTTGTTCCCGGTTCGGCACGCAAATTGAGACCATAGGGGGAATTGATAACGGCCGTTCTGGGGGTTGGTGTGGGTACGGCCGTGTCCGTGGGGGCAATTGTCGGTGTGTCGGTGGGGGATGGCGTGGGCGTATCGGTGGGAACGGCCGTTGGCGTCTCAGTGGGCAGCGGCGATGGAGTGGGCGTAAATGTTTCCGTCGGTGTGGGGCCAGGCGTGGGCGTATTAGAGGCTGTGGGTGTGGGCGTGAGCGTGGGCGGAATCTCTGGGTCCAGGTTCGTCACCAAAATCACCGTCATCGTCAGCCCCACTTCCCGCTGCAAGCCAATACTAATGGCGTCCTGTAATTCTTTGGCCTGCATATACGGGATCGAATGTGTCGAACGGACGGTTAAATCCATTGACAACGGCGCTGATTGATTATTAATTTCCCCCACAATCAACAAATCCTGCGGCGAAACAATCCGCCCGCCGGTCACTTCGGTCACGCTGTCCATAACCAGGGTGCGCATATCGGCTTCATAAGCAGACTCTTGGGCCAGACGATAAGTAAAACCCGCCAACATAGCCGCAACAATGACCACAAACATCAGTGCAATACGTACACTGCGCGTCTGCACCTCGCGGCGAGCTTTCTGAGCAGCTGTAGGTCGAAAACCCAGGATCAGGAAGGTAACGGCCGTAGCCGCACTAATCGCCACAAAGTTCGTCGTAAACAGCAGCAGTGCCCCTAATGATTGCGGGTACAGGCCATTGGTCAGCGTAATGCCCACAGTAGCCAGCGGCGGAACCAGGGCAGCGGCAATCGCCACCCCCGGCAAAGCGCCGGCCGCATCCGAATGCGAAAGCGCATAAGCGCCAGCCATCCCGGAGAAAATAGCAATCGCCAGGTCAATCAGCGTGGGCTGCGTTCGAGCCAATAATTCGGCCGTCAACGGCTCATTCAAATGCAGCAGTCCGGCCACCATCCCCACAAAAACCGCCAGCACCGCACCGCGAACAACCGCCCCCAATGACAGCCGCAAAAAGCGTGTATCGCCTAAAACGATGGCCAGCCCTGTTCCCACCATCGGTGACATGAGCGGCGCTACCAACATCGCCCCAATAACCACAGCCGGACTGTTGACGATCAAACCCAGTCCGGCAATCATGGCCGCCAAAGCGATAAGGATAAAGAAATCAGCATCAGGCCGGGCGCCGCGCCGAATGCGGGCATAAGCTTCTGACCGCTCTTCCAGATTAAGTCGAACCTGGAAGTTTTCCAACTGCCAGGAAAGGTTACCAAATAAATTTTCTAACGGCCGTTGCGGTTGGCGCACAATCATGATCGGTTTACGGCTTTGCCGCACCACCGCTCCGGGAATGTTGCCAAATAAAACCTTGTCTAGAGAGCTTTCCCGGCTGGCCCCCAGCACCACCAGATCACATTCCTGACTGGCCGCGTCTACAATGCCATCAATAACCGAACTGCTGGTAATAAGCTGCGTTTCAATTCTCTCCCCGGCATCAACAACGTTAAGCAGGTGCCGCAGCCGGGAACGGCCTAACGCCTCCTCATTCGGTCCCAAACGGGCGGGAACAACGTACAGCGCCTGAACATGAATATCCGGGGGCAGCGGCAGCAAAAAACTAAGCGCGTGGGCCGTGTTGGGGCCGCCAGACGTAGGAACGATAATGTTTTTCAACGGCGACGGGGTCGTTCCGGCTTCGATGTCTGATTGATCGCCCCGCACTGCGCCAACGGCACAAGGAATTGTTTTTAAGTCACGCCAGTTGGGGTCTTCGGCATACGTTAACAGGAGGTCGATGTCGGCTTTGTGGACAAAATGGGCTAAATCTTTGTCATAGGCCGAAGCTTCGATGAGCAGCAAGTGGATACGGCCGTCTTCCTGGTACATGGCTTCAATCTGGGCCATATCGGCACGGGCCTGTACCAGATTAGCTTCACTGCTGTCGGGTACGGTAACGGCCGCTACCAACTCACCGTGGTTGGCCGCCGCCAGAGCATAGGCCAACTGCCACGTCCGACCCAGTGGCCGCCCCGGCGCGAGGGTCAATAAAACGCGCCAAACCTTGCCTTCGGGAATGTTCCCCTCAATGATTTTCATAAAACCGGCGCATACTCATTGGCCAGAAAATTAACCAGCCACTTCCCAACCAATTCATTATCTGGTGTACCTTGAGAGAGAGAGGAAACGGCCGTTTCATGCACAACCGGCTCCAATTCAGTTTTCATAGGGCCTAACAAATCTTCCATCATCGACCGGGTAAACTCCGGATGCCCCTGAATCCCCAAAACCTGATCACCAATCACAAAAAACGCATTGGGGCAAAACGCATTCCCGCCCAACAACTCCGCCTGCGGCGGCAGCGCCACAACCTGATCCTGGTGCGCAAAATGAAGCGAACACTGCTCTGCCCCATCTGTCATCCAGGGCTTAGACTGTAATACAGAAAACTTCTTCAACCCCAATCCCCACCCCTTCTCCGATTTTTCGGCATGGCCGCCTAATGCATGCGCTAAAATCTGATGTCCAAAACAAATACCCACCAGTTTCTTGCCCGCCCGGTAACTCTCACGGACAAATGCCATCAACTCCGGAATCCAGGCATCCAAATCATAAACACCATTGGAACTGCCAGTGATAACATAAGCATCACATTCGTCAGGCGAAGCGGGTAATTGTCCCTGGGCAACCTCGTAGCCAACAAAGGTAAAAGGCGCACCCGCATCTTGAAAAAAGCGAATATAGGCATCCACGGGCAAACCGCCCCAATCAATGACGCTTTTTTGCGGGTGAATTGCATTGAGAATTCCAACTTGTCCTGTCTTCTGCATTGTCACCTCCAATCATTCGGATGAAAATATTACCTCTCCTGTAAAAACACGCCAAATCAAATTTGCATTCACAGGGTCTCAAAATACGCCACGTGACTTTCCTGAAGTTAAGGTACTGACTTGACCGGATTTCTACTTACCAGCTTCTGGGAAGTTGGCCTCGACATCAAACTGCGATGGGTGCGATTATTTTTTGTGTATAGATCAATGGTCCTCAAGAAAAATCCAATTATGACCTTGCCAAGAGTGTTTTGGCTTACTCTGAGATTTGATTTTATGCGCCAGCTTTACTAACCGCTGACTATCGGCTTCAGTGATTACAGTCTTGGGTTCTGGCTTCTTCAGGACAGGAAGATTATCTATTCGTTTTTGACTTTTTCTTTGCAAGGCCAGGGCACGTACGGTCCGCCATTGCATGGGCCAAGTTTGGTTACAAATGGCCATGCGTAAGGCGAGCATGGGATTCAGATTATTTTCCGCCCAGCGCATACCAGCCTGTTTCATCCGCCTTTGCATGACCACTTTATGGCCACTTTCGACAATCCCCGACCCAATGGGGATTCCCTCCTGGCGGAAATGAGGATAGTCAATCATGGCCTCTCTCTTTTCCAAGTAACGAATGGCTTGCTCAATGGTGCCTATTTCTGAGTGGTCTCGATGTTGCTGCTGTAAGAAATGCAGTTCAGATAAAGTGCGTTGGGGCGGCTTTGTCCCTAATTGTCGGGACATCCGGGCATACCATTGTTGAAAGCTTGGTGTTTCTGTCCCATAAATCGCCTTCCCGATGGTTGCCAGATAGGTTTGAGCATGAGCAAAGTCAATGACCCGAAGCGCTTGGGGGCAATGATAATCGACAAATGACTGAATCCAAACAGCACCATCATTAACGGCCACGACCCGCTTGGCATTCTCGCCCCCTCGTCGTTGCCATTCATAAAGCGCAGAGCGAGCAAAATCCTCCGCCGTTTCTGCTCGAGAAAAGTAACTGATGTCTCTCGTTTTGGTATTGACTTGCTTGTTTTTGGCATCCCATTGGCTCTCAAACTCGCCGAAAGCCACTGTTTTGACTTCACGCCATTCACCGTTGGTTAACTGCACCATCGCCCCATCAGCGCTCATCACTAGCTGGCTGGGCTTGGCTGTCGGTGACGGCGCTTCCTTCTCCAATCGGGCTACCTCTTTCTCGATAAGCTCATTGGCGATGTCTCCATTTCTCAGCGTTATCTGACGCACACTACTGCTGCTTATCTCAATCCCCCACAGCAAAGCCAATTCTTCTTGAGCTTCGCCAAAGGGTAACCGGCTGCCTAGCCGAGTGATGGCTTCCTGAACCTGGGGGGTGTAGCTCCCTGGCATCAACCCTAATTCATTGTCCAGGGGGAAAAAGTGTCATCCCACAGGTCAGACACCGCATTTGTTGCCGCTCCAGAGTGATCGTTTTCCCCTCTTTCGTTTTCAATCGCCGTTTCTTCTTACCGTTCTTGACCATCTTGCTTTGGCAGTGGGGGCAGAGGAGTGTTTCCCACTCGGTGTCTTCTTCTTGCACCAAACTCTCTACCACTGCCTCTCTCAATTCGGCCAATTCTTTTTCTACGGCTTCTTCGATTTCTGTTAGTGTGGCTTTGGGATGAGCATCCCGCCATTGCCTGATTTGGCTTTCCATTTTTTCATACTTGTCTAAATCGGAGGATGTTTTCTTGTTCATACCCCCTATTCTTCTTGATTCCTTTCCTATACACAACTTTTCATCGCACCCAACTGCGATCTGACACTAGACAGGAACGCGTTAAGCCTATAAAGTAGATGCAGTTCAATTGTTCACTTTCCAGAGAGGAAATATATGCCCGACAGTAAGATTACACCAACCACCAAATCTGAAATAAATCTGAATGATCCGCATTTATTCATCAATCGGGAACTGAGTCATTTGGAATTCAATCGGCGTGTCCTCAATGAATGCTTGAACGAGGACCATCCATTGCTGGAGCGAGTCAAATTCCTGGCTATTTTTAGCAGTAACCTGGATGAATTTTTCATGGTACGTGTCTCAGGCTTAAAGCAGCAAATGATGTTGGGCATCACCAAGCGTCCTCCAGATGGATTAACCCCTCGTGAACAATTGGCAGCTATTCATGAAGTTGTTAGTGAGTTGCTGCAGCAGGCGATGGACTGCTGGCATAAGTCGCTCTATCCGCAATTGGTAGAGGCTGGTATTCAAATTCTGAGTTACGAAGAATTCAAAAAACGGCATCAAAAGAAACTGAGTGATTATTTTGAACGGGAGATATTCCCGGTACTGACTCCGTTAGCCTTTGATCCAGGCCATCCATTTCCACACATTTCCAACTTAAGCCTGAATCTAGCAGTAGAAATCCTAGACCCGGATACGGAAGAAACGCACTTCGCCCGTGTAAAAGTACCCTCAACTTTGCCACGCCTTGTCCCCTTAAAACCTTTTGATCCCAGCGAGTTGGTACAGCCTTCGGTGCAAAAGTTTGTTTTGATGGAGCAGGTGATTGCAGCCAATCTGGACCGGCTATTCCCCGGTATGAAGATTGTCGCGGCTTACCCCTTCCGCGTGACGCGTAATAATGACATGGAAATTCAAGAGGAAGAAGCGGATGATTTGCTATTAACCATGGAGAAGAATTTACGAGACCGCCATTTTGGTTCGGTGGTCCGGCTGGGCATTGCCGAAGGTACATCTGAAAACATCCGCAGTATTCTTATCAGCAATTTGCGCATTGATCCGAGCGACGTTTATCCAGTAAGAGGGCCGCTCTCGCTGAGCAGTTTAATGGAGTTACACGCTTTAGATCGGCCGGAATTGAAGGATGAGCAGTTTCAACCGAATCTTCCTGCGCCGCTGCAAGGGGAGGAGAATATTTTCCGCATTTTGAAACGGCAGGATATTCTGCTGCATCATCCTTATGAGAGTTTTTTACCGGTTGTTGAGTTTGTGGAAACGGCCGCTAACGATCCCCAGGTATTGGCCATCAAACAAACACTCTACCGGGTTGGCCCGAACCCACCTATTGTGAAAACCTTGATGAAAGCGCGGGAAAATGGGAAGCAAGTGACCGTTTTGGTGGAATTAAAGGCCAGGTTTGACGAGGAGAGCAATATCGAATGGGCGCGGGCATTGGAAAATGCCGGGGTTCACGTCGTTTATGGCCTTATCGGCTTAAAAACGCATTGCAAAGTGTGCCTGGTGGTGCGCCGCGAATCTGATGGCATTCATCGTTACGTTCACGTGGCCACGGGCAATTACAACACCATCACAGCCCGCGTTTACACGGATTTGGGAATTATGACCCAGGATGAAGCAATGGGGCAAGATGCTTCAGAGTTATTCAATTACTTGACTGGTTACTCCAAGCAATTTAATTACAATAAGTTTCTGGTCGCTCCGCTAAATTTGCGCACCCGGCTTTTGGCGCTCATTGAGCAGGAAACCGGGTATGGTGAAAACGGCCGTATGATCCTCAAAGCCAATGCGCTGGTAGACGATGAAATCATACGGGCTTTATACCGCGCCTCTCAAGCCGGTGTGCAAGTTGATTTGCTGATTCGAGGGATTTGCTGCCTGCGTCCGGGCATTCCGGGCATTAGCGACAATATTCAGGTCATCAGTGTTGTGGGCCGGTTTCTGGAACACAGCCGTGTTTATTATTTTGAAAATGGCGGCCACCCAGTGATGTACGTTGGCAGTGCCGATTTGATGCCGCGTAATATTGATCGCCGCGTAGAGGTGTTGTTTCCCATTGAGGATGAGGAAATGAGAACGGCCGTTGTCGATGACATCCTTGAAGTTTATCTAAAAGACACGGAAAAAAGCTACAATTTGCAACCCGACGGTAAATATGTCCCGCGCAAATCGTTATTGAAGGAATCGGAGCCGTCATTTAACAGCCAATTGTGGTTGTTAAACGGCCGTTACACTACCCACATCCCCAATCTACTTACCTATCACCCGGAAAACGAAACAGAGGAAGAATGAACAACCATTCTTCCTCTGCAATACACTTCGCTTTCTTGCCAAAACCTTAGGCAGCACCTAAAACCACCGCTACAAACCAGATCAAAAAATCATACTTCATCAACTGGCTCAATTTTTCCAGCTGCTGACCGGTACGATAACGTGATACACGCAGCAAAATGTAGATAATAACCGGGTAAACCCCAAAAGCAACCACATAAGCATAAACAGGCCGGTACACATGGAACAGGTACGGGATCATCATGATCATCAAAGTTGCCGCAGCTAACACATAAAACACGACCCGCGCCGGCCGCTGTCCCCAAACTGTGGCCACCGTACGGCAGCGCTGCCGCAAATCGCCTTCATAATCGGCCAATGTTTTCAGCACTTCCCGCCCCATAATAGCCGTGGCAATAATCACCGCCAGCCACAATGTCGGCCACACATTGCCGGCCGCCACGCCGCCGAATACCGCGCTCAAGGCAGAAATCGTGGCCACCGTCGCATTCCCCATCAAAACTGTGCTTTTCAGCCGAATGGAGTAAATGTAAAGCATGGTGTTGGAGGCCAGCACAATCAAAAAAGCCGGTAAATTAATAAATGCAGCCAGGAAAAGAGACAATCCTGCCAAAATGAAGGAGAAGTATTTAGCCTGGCGTAAACTGATGAGACCGGCGGGTAACGGCCGTTGCGGTTGATTAACCCGGTCAATTTCTACATCCAAACAATCATTCCAGGCGTTGGCCGACCCAGCAATCAGCAGCGTAGCCAGGCAGGCCAAAATAATATCGCCCCACGCTCTGGTTCCTGCCACATACCCTCCAACAAACACCGTTAATGCGCCACTTAATGATGTCAAAGGCCGGCTAAGTTTATACAATGCTTTTATCTGCTTCATCAGTTTCCTCCGATCTATTGATTCGGTACTCCCTCGGTTATACTAACCCCTGTCCATTGAAAAGGATACAATATTAGCTACTATGATTAGCAGTTTTGCCAACGCCAAAGTGAAATATGTGCGCCGTCTACAGGCAGAAAAACGATTTCGATTAAAAGAAAATGTTTTTGTGGTTGAAGGAACACGCTGGATCTCGGAGTTGATTCAGTTGTCGCGCATCCCAAATATTGTTTTCTATACCGACGAATGGCTGAATGCAGCTGATAATGAAACCATTCTACAACAACTAGCCGGAATAAAACAAGCTGTCACCGAACAAATCATGCAGGCGATGAGTGACACGCAGACACCGCCTGGCATTTTGGCCGTTCTGCCGGTTCAAGCTCTGCCCTGGCCAGAAAAGCCTTCATTTTTGCTTATTCTGGACCAGATCATGAATCCGGGAAATCTAGGGACGATGCTGCGCACGGCCGGTGCGGCCGGTGTGGAAGGGGTGATTTTGGGGCCAGGATGCGTGAATGCCTATAATCCGAAGGCGGTACGCGGCAGCATGGGTGCCCACCTGCGGCTGCCCATTTTAGCGGCCACCTGGCCTGAAATAAAAAAGCTCGTACAGGACATGTCAGTCTGGTTGGCAGCGGCGGATGGGGATTTGGCGTATACGGCCGTACCCTGGACCCAACCCTCGGCCCTTATCATCGGCGGTGAAGCCGACGGCGCGGGCAGCCAGGCCCGCAAACTGGCCACATCTCCCATTGCCATCCCCATGCACGCCGCCACCGAATCACTGAACGCCGCTGTTGCGGCGGCCGTTATTCTGTTCGAAGCTGCCCGGCAGCGGAGGGAAACTAGTGGCAAGTAGGCAAATGGGCAAGTAAACAAGTATTTGAATGGTCATGCCGCAAACTCACGTACTCGCAGACTCATTACGGTTTTAGCTCAATACGGAATGTGGCCGGTTCGTCATCTTTTTCCGATCCCTGAAATGTGAAACGGCGATGGCATTCCACGCATTGACCTTCAAAATGGTAACAGCTAATGTCAATGCGGCTGCCATAGGTCTTGTGGATTAATTCGGCCAGGGCATGTGACCAGGGAACGACAAGCCATTTTTTACTGCGGTTGGCAACGGCCGTTTCCAATGCCTCCTCATCACAAATCAACCGGTAACCAGCTAAAAAGAAACTGCACCGGCCACAAGCCGCAAACCAGGTCATAATCTGACGCAGTGCTGGCGAATCTCGCCGTTTTTTCCGCTCAACAACCGGCTCTGCTTCCGCTTCGACGACTTCATCTTCCTCTATAGTCGCTTGCAGTTCATCATCGGCGATAAACATATCGTCATCAATTATTTCTTCCGCCTTACCCTCTTCAACCGCATCATTTTCAGCCATCATGTAATTTATCCAATTCTCTAAGTATAGAATTCCTCGGTAACGATTGTATTAACCGCGCAACTATCAGGGCGCGGTCACTTGCGTACTCACAAACTCGCCACTTGCAATTCATTCTAACGAGCTTAGTGTTTCTGTCAAATTATCAACGTTTACTCTAGTTTCTGTTATATTTAGCGCCATGATGCGAAAAATCATACTCAGTTTAGGGCTGTTCATTGCGCTAATGGCCAGCCTAAATCAACAAAACAGCAAGCCGGTACTGGCTCAGTCGGCCAGTGAAATTATGCAGTTAGTCAACGGCTTCCGAACAGCCAATGGCCTGCCTCCTTTTCAAATTAACAGCGCTCTGTCAGTGGCCGCGCAGAATCAGGCCAACTATATGGCTGCCAACGGCATTTTTAGCAGCCACATTGGAGCTGGGGGTTCCACACCACAATCTCGCGCCAATGCGGCTGGATATATCGGCCAGGTTTCCGAAAATATTGTCGGCGGCACAAAGATGTCGGCCAATCAGGGTCTTACCTGGTGGCGGAACAGCCCGGTTCATTACAACACCTTAATTACATCGCGTTACATTGAAGCTGGTACCGGCTTTGCCACCAACGGCAGCGAAAATTTTTATGTGCTGGTAGTCGGGCGGCCGTCGGATGCGCCACCGGCCAATAATTCTCGTGACGAATCACCAGAACCGCTTTTTATTACACCCATCGTGTTAAGCCAGCCCAATGAAGATGGTTCTATCATTCACGTGGTTCAGGAAGGTCAGGCGTTGTGGAGTTTGGCCGCCCACTATGAAGTTGAACTGAGCGATTTGATGCTTTTTAACGGTTTATCTGACAATGCGTTGGTCCGCCCCGGTGACGAAATTATCATCCGCCTGGCTGATGGGCAAGAACCGCCACCTACTCCTACGCCCCCTCTAACTTACGTTGTCCGCGCTGGTGATACGGCCTGGAGTATTGCCGCTGTTAACGGCATTAAGTTGACTGATTTCTTTTGGTTTAACAATTTTACGGAAGACACTATTTTGCAGCCGGGCACGGAAGTGATTGTGCATCTGGCCGAGGGACAGCCGCCACCACCAACACCGACGCCTATTATGTTCCACATTGTCCGCAGTGGGCAGACGTTGTGGGATATTGCCTTAACTTACGGGCTGACGCTGGATGATTTATTGGCCTATAATGGTTTGAGTGCGGATACGCTTTTGCAGGTTGGGCAGGAGCTGCGGATACGGCCGTTACCCACTTCCACCCTGCCACCACCAGCCACCCCCGAACCTACAGCCACAGTTCCCGAACCACAACCAGCGGTAATGTCAGCAGAAGTTATAGTAACGGCCGTTACTCCCACAGCCGCAAATCCTGATCCAACCCTCACACCGGCACCGCTCCCGACGCCAACCCCGGAATCACTAACCTCACCGGCCACAAGCCTGATATTCCTTATCGGAGGGCTGGTCATACTGGCCGGAGCCTTCATCATAGCCGGGCAGCGTCAAAACTGAGATAACAAAAAAGCGGTGTCAAGATAAACTTGACACCGCTCCAAAGCTCCAACAAACAATCAAAACCATCAGGCAGTCGCCATAGTCAAAAAACGAGCAACCGTGCTGGTAACTTCAGCCGAACTGGCCGGCTTGGTTAAAAAGCCTGTTGCCCCTTTTTGCGCAGCCTCTTGTCGAACGCGTTCCTGGCCTTGAGCCGTGAACATAATGACTGGCAGTTTTTCAAATCGTTTATCAGCCCGCAGGCGTTGCAGCATTGTCATGCCATCCATTTTAGGCATATTCACATCGATTATTGCCAAATCAATCTTTTCATTTGCCAAATGGTTCATCGCTTCTTGCCCATCAACGGCCGTTATGACTGTGTAGTTACTTCTTTGGAGCATTAAACCCAACATGAGTTGAGTTACTGGCTCATCATCAACGACAAGTATCACACCCATTTGTTACTCCTTCGCTGTAGCACGGACTTGTTTCATTGGGGACCCACCAAATCAACCAAAGTGTACAGCTTCGTGGGCATTTCTCATTCCAACCTGTTCAGTATTGGAACGTTAAATACATTTCATATGAAATCGTAATAAGAGTTTAGCAACACCTTCTTACGGCTTTTCTTACACATTTATTGCTAATTCTTATCTGGATGGCGCAAAGACGCGCTTTACCAAATGCCAATGATTCCTTTCCTGCGAGGAAACATAAGAAACCTTATCCATTAATTCGCGAACCAAAAACAACCCATACCCTCGAATAGGAGCACTGTCCAAATCTGGTTGAGGAACCTCTTCTAACTCAAACGAACGCCCCTCGTCAAATAAATCAACCGTCAAAACACCCGACTGTTCATCCATTTGAATATCAATTTCTATCCGTCCACCCTTATTTTCATACGCATGCTCGATAATATTCGTACATATTTCATGCACGGATAGCAAAACATTGTAAGTTGTTGTCTCTCTTTCCGGGATTCCGGCAACTTGTTCTAAAATGGCCGAAAATGTACCAGAAACGACTGGCAAAGAATTAACAACTGCGGGTATGTCGAGCCGAAAATATCCGGTTTTTCGCATTTGATCCATAAAAACTATCCCTTGACCCAGGCTGACTAACTCCTCACTCCCTTAAGCACGATTAAGGTCTGATCATCGTCTTGCTGCTTCCCAGAGCTAAACTCTTGTATCGTGTGGCTCAAGACCTGACCAATTTCCCTGGCCGGTTTTTCTGCCAAAGATTGAGTCAAATGAAGCAGCCGTTCATAACCAAACATTTCATCTTTTGTATTGTGGGCTTCGCTTAATCCGTCTGTAGCCACAACAAGCAAATCCCCTGGCTGAAGAATCAACTTTTGATCTCTCGAAAGGCTTGTCGGCAAAATACCAACCGGTGTGCCGTCAGCTTCTAGCAGTTGGGCTTTACCGCCAGATGGGCAGAATATAACCGGCGAATGACCAGCGTTGGCGTAAAGCAGCTCACGTTTGGCCGAATTGTATTGGCCCACAAAGACGGTAGCGAACATATTGACATCGGTAAAGTCATCGTACAGTTCTTCATTGGAACGGCCGACGACGATTTCCGGGGTTGGCGTGGGCATATCATTGGCTTTGGCCCGAATAACGGTGCGGGTCATGGCCATTAGCAATGCGGCCGGCAGTCCTTTGCCCGATATATCACCAACCGTGAAGGTGAACGGCCGTCCATCCCGATAAAAATAGTCATAAAAATCACCCCCCACTTGCAAAGCCGGCCGTGAATCCGACCACAAATCAAGCCCCTTGACAGCAGGCAGCCTTCTTGGCAGTAAGTTCAACTGAACTCGATGAGCCAACTCCATTTCCGTTTGCAGCTTCGTTTTTTCCAGGTTCTCCTGATAAAGGAAGGCATTTTCTATTCGTGCCCCGGCCTGCTCCGCAATCGCCCGCGTCAATTTAATATCCGGCGACAAAAACTGCCCATTCACTTTGTTAATAAGCCCTATTGCGGCGAGCATATCCCCCCGCAGTTTTATAGGCATCATCAAGAAATTGCGGCAATTAACCACTTGACTCGCCGCATCCTCTTCATTTAGCAAATACTCGTGCCCTGTAACACGAACAATATCAATCATGCTTCTCAAACTTGTCAGGTCCATCATTGGCTGGGGATATTGTTTGATAAGCCATGATTCATCTGATTTCTGGATAATGACAAAAGTTGCCTCAACTTTCACCAAGCGAGCCACCTCGCGCGCCAACTGCTCTAACACCTTATTCAAGTCAAGATAGTCACGCATGGCCTCAGTTAAATCGTACATGGCCAACAATTGGTCTTGTGTATCGATTAATTCTGATGTGACCACATGGAGGTTTTGAGTCGATTGAATCAGCTGTGAAATCAAATCGGCCTCGGCACGCAAGCGGGCCTGAGCAGCATCGTCTACCAGGCCCACTATACGCAATTCCCCCACTGTAAATCCACCAACAAAAAGAGGTTCTCGCAATGTTGGTGTTTCAGCTTTATTGTTTTTGGGCCACCATACCTTGGGCTCCCCATTTGCCCACACCGCAAAAGCCGATGCCCCTCCCATAAGCCATGACTTGGCAAGTGCATCAAAATAAGTGTGTTGTGTTGCCAACAAGGCTGCTAACATGTCATATCCCGGCAGGTTTTAGAATGAATGGAGGATTCAACGATTCAGAAAGATTTTCCGTGCTCCTGTCAAATCATTTGGGCAATTGATCAATTAAATGCCTGTATAGCCTCTTCTTCGCTGGTAAATATTTCAAATGCTCTATCCAGCCGCGTCAACTCAAAAATCATGCGTACCGGCTGCTGTAAATTACAAAGGCGCAAATCGCCGCCTAACTGACGTGATCGTTTCATGCCTTCAACAAGGGCGCTTAAGGCTGTTGAATCTACAAAGTGGACCCCATCCAAATTGACGACAAGTTGGGCCGGTTCTCCGCTGGTAGCACTGCGAATTAACTCGCGCACGGATTGAACTGTTTGGGTATCGAAACGCCCGTCCAATTCTAAAACGAGCACATTGTTGACATGCCGTGTTTTTAACTCCATTGATTTCTATCTCCTACTTTATGGGGCGCGGGTTTTACGATGGTCGTTTTAGCAAAAAATGGGAACGGCTTAATTGCGTCCTCTTTTTAACCATCCCGCTGGTGTTTTTCTTAATATTTTTAAGTCTTCGCGCCAGGTTCGTGTCGCCACGTAGTACGTGTCGGTAATCAAGGTTTCATCTAGCTGGCTGTTACAGCCGTTCTGCACATACCATAGTCCCGTAAAACCAGACTGATATTCATACCGCTGCATCTGCCAATCTTCACGAATTTCTTGAACTTCTTCCGGCAGCAAAGGCTTAACGCCAACAAGACTTAACTTGCCAGATAACACATTACCCAGTTCGGGCAGGCGGTGCATATCCCACTTTTCCAGCCAGCGGCCAAAAGCGGTAAGTTTGCCAGAACGTCGCGTACAAAACCGTTGTAATGTAAATGATTCCAGCCTGGGTGAACGGCCGTAACCACTCATCTTGGATAGTGTACCAACATATACCACGCTTTCAAACAAACGGCCCGTCGTCAGCAGCGTAACCAACCCAATCAACAACATAAAAGGCAAGGCCAGCAGCAGCAAAAACAAAGATGTACCGACATCAAAGATCCGCTTCAAGCTGGTGTCGATAAGAGCCGGATGAGCTTCCCCCAACAAAAACTCATCCACCACCTCGGTGCGTTCGGCCGTGTGGGTGTCTATCATCAAATTCTTGTAGACAACCCGGTTTTCAATATTGACCAACTGGCCCACATACGATTGATCCAAAATCGTACTCTGGAAAATCGTGGCTTCATCATCAATTACCACATTTTTACCAATCACAACATCGGGACCAATTTCAACATTTCGCCCAATTTGACAGTTATCGCCAATGTAAACTGGCGGCGCTAACCGCACGCTGGGATGAATTACGTGGTTGCGTCCTACCCAAATGCCATCAGCAATTTGGCGCGTTTCTAAAACGCGGGCAACATCATCAAAATAAGCCCGGCTGCCATTATCTTCATGCAAATAAGCACATTGTGCAGCGTGGTAATCGGTAAACGTGGCCATCTCATTCCAATAACCATCTGCTTTGTAAGCATGAACCGGCAGTCCTTCAGCCAGTAAGCCTGGTATTAAATCCTGACTTAAATCAAAAGATGTGCGTGCCGGGATTTTGTTCAAGATTTCCGGCTCGAACAAATAAACGCCTGTGTTACACCACGATTGTTCATTCCCCGTTGAAGCTGCCTCGTGAATAACCCGGTCGGCAGCATCCAGGCAAACTCTATCGCCCATTCCTTGCCGCTGGACAACAACAGTGGCCATACTTTGCCGGGCACGATGCCGTGCCAGTAGTGCTTTAATATCCAAATCGATGAGGACGTCGCCTGGCAAGACGAGAAAAGTCTCGTTGATGGAATTCTCGGCCCATTTTAGCGTGCCGGCAGTGCCCCAGGCATCTTTTTGCAAGACGTATTCGATGTTGACACCCCAGCGCTCGCCATTGCCAAAGTAGGCCTCGATACTGCCACCCAAATGATAGAGAGTGGACAGGATTTGTTTGTAATCCTGCCGGGCTAACATCTCAATGGTATAGACCATGATGGGCCGGTTAGCGACCGGGATCATGGGGGATGTGATGGTTTCGGTTAACGGCCGTAACTTGACCGTTTCCCCAGTTGCTATGAGGATTACCTGCATATTTTCGGTTCCTATACCTTCAATTCAGACGCAGCCGTAACGGCACCGGTCACATTATCAAATAAAGTCAGCATCCGATCGAACCGTGTCATTTGAATAACGCGCATGACATCGTCGGAACAACCGGCTACTCGCAGTATCCCGCCTTTTTCTTCCGCCTGGCGGTGAAACTGGGCTAACATGGCCAATCCGGCGCTGGTCAAAAAAGCCAGCCCTGTACAATCCAGCACAACATATGAATGTTCCTTGAGCACGGCCGTACACGTCTCCGTCACTTCAGGCACAGTAGCAGCATCCAGGCGGCGCGGCATTTTGATGATGTACCAATCACCTTGCGTGTGAACGGCCGTTTCCAGCCCATTTTGAGCCTGACGTTGTTCATGCGCACCAAACCCGGCTTCCACATCATCAACAATTTCAAAATAGCGATCCAGCCGCATCAAAGCCATCGTTTGCTTCACCGTATCAGGAACGGCCGCTAACCATAACTTACCGTTGACGTCCCGCGCCTGTTTGGCCAACCCAACCAGAGCGCCTAACCCAGAACTATCCACAAACGTCGCCTGAGCCAAATTGACAATCAAAAAAGGCGTCTCCGCCAAAATCTCCTGCCCCTTAGCCAGAAAATCGGTGTGATTGTCAAGCGTCAGTTTACCATTAACCGCAATCACACCTGTTCCGCCCACAATGACAGAACCTACAGTTGGCAGCAGCGGTGACGGCGGCGGCCCCTTACGCATCGCCCACCACTGCCGGATAAAAAACGAGCCAAAAGACGTCAAATCAACGACATACCGCCGCCACAAACGGCGCGGCTCCTGCAGCAAGCGGTACGACCATTCCATACCAATACGCTGCATCCATTCCGGGGCGCGCTTGGTTTCACCGGCAATAAAATCCAGCGTACCGCCAATACCGATCATGACCGGCACGCCCAGTTCACGGCCGTACATACCAATCCACTTTTCCTGCTTAGGATTACCAAAAGCTACTAGTAATACATCGGGATTTGCGGCCTTAATATCATCAAGAATCGAACGATCCATTTCCAGTATTGAACTGTAAGGCGGCGAACAAACACCGGCAATCTTTAAGCCAGGATACCTTTCCTGTAAAATTTTCCCGGCGCGATCAGCCACTCCCGGCGCTGCACCCAACAAATAAAACGAATACCCTTTTTGGGCCGCCCTTTCGGCTAAAGCCGGAACCATATCCGCACCAGTTACACGGTCTTTCAACGGCACACCCAACAAACGAGCACCCCATACCAAGGGCATACCATCGGCCGTTGCCATATCCGATTCTTGCAGCAAATAACGAAGTTCCGGATCATGCAGCGCTTTAACCGCAAAATCAGCATTAACTGTCGCCACTTGATGCGTTTTACCTGTTTTTCTACCAACTTCAATGAAAGATTCCAGGCGATCCAGGGCTTCTTCCATATTCAGGTCATCAACTGGGACATTGAGAATGATTAATAATTTACGCATATCGTCGAGGATGTTATATTAAATCAAGCAAATTCGTCTGACTTATTTTAAGACAGGAACCTTATGGGAAAAATGAAGACAAACAGGAATCAGTGCCTTTTTAATTTTAATATGCACCTTTACTAAACAGCACAGCAGGAATCGTTCGCAATAAAATTTCAATATCTTTCATCAAGCTCTGTTCGGCAATATATTCCAGATCCAATTCTACCCAACGCTTGAAGTCCAAGTTACTGCGTCCTGACACCTGTTGCAGTCCGGTAATGCCCGGAACAGATTCTAATCGGCGAATTTGCTCAAATTTATATTGAGAAACTTCCGATGGAACTGGCGGACGTGGCCCCACCAGACTCATCTCCCCTTTCAGCACATTAATAAGCTGCGGCAGTTCATCAATGCTCAATTTGCGAATAACTCGCCCAACGCGCGTTACTCTAGGATCGTTTTTCATCTTAAAAACAACCCCGTCGGCCTCGTTTAAGGCCATTAGCTCAGCTTTTCGATCTTCCGCATCTATATACATAGAGCGGAACTTGTAACAAGGAAACGTTTTACCCCATTTGCCAACGCGGGTTTGTTTGAAAAAAACAGGCCCAGGGGAATCCAGTTTGATAATCAAAGCAACCCCGATCATGACAGGTGCAGCAAAAATCAGGGCAATGACAGCCACCGTAAAGTCGAAAACCCGCTTCAGATTAGCCTGAATTTTGTTTCGTATGGCCCAGGCTAACAACCGTATGCGCATGCGCTGAGCCGACCGTACGCTTCTAAAACTTTGGTTGGCGTAAATTTCGAGCATGCGTGCGGCTTTGTCATCTTGTTTACGCTGTATATCTTTCAGGTATAAGTCCATTTCCGTTAATGATGTCGATCCTTCCAAGTGTAAATCCTGCCTATTGTTTTCATTATTATGAAAAATTTCGGTTGTATTTTCTATTAATTCCTGTACAGATGGTTCGATTTTCATATTCTGTTTTATGTTTGATTTCGGGCAGTCCGCACCCAGCCATCTTTGTCGCGGCCTAATAGGATTCGTATGTACAGCCAAATCTTCCAGAAGACAAATCCCGGCGCGTAAAGCAGGGCTTTATAGATTTGCCGGGGTGCTTGTACCAGGTGTAAGCCATAGAATATATAAATGATCTGTCCGATTATGTTGACGCTGCCCAAGATGAGATTGATTGTGCCGATATTTTGGCGGTGCATGGGATCGAAGATAAACAATATCAGTGCCGCCAGGAAACCCAATCCGGTCAAACCCGCGAGTATGGAGAAGGGCGGTATGATATGTTCCATAACGGCATCAAACAGGAGGTAGGCACGGCCGTATTCTCCCGCCCGCACTGCTTTCCATGAAGCCTTCAATAATTGGGGCACATAAGTTTGGGCCATTTGCAGCCGGCCGCGTTCCCAACGTGTGTTTTGGGTTTGGGAATCGGCAAGGTCATGCGGCATTTCGGCTTCGACAATGGCATCAGGAGCAAACATAACGCGTTCACCATCCAAGACCAAAGCCATGTGAAACTCAATGTCTTCGGTTATGGATGCTGACCATTCATGTTTTTTCAGGATGTCGGCAGCAAAAACCATCCCGTTGCCTTTTAATCCGGTAGAGCCACCCAAGATCATGCGGCCTAATGGCCGTAAATAATGCAGCAAAGCCAAAGCCACATAACGCAAGCTGATACTCCACGATTGTTCCGGATCACGGACGGCGTAGTAAGATTGGATGACCCTTTCGCCTTGCGCCAGCCGGGCATCCATAACCCGCAGGAAATTGGCCGAAATGCTAGAATCGGCATCCAAAATTAAAATGGCATCGTGGGGTTCTGCGGCCTGCCACAACCGCTGTAGCAGCCACTGCAAAGCATAACCTTTTCCCCGCAATTCACTATTGAAACGCTCATGAACGTGAGCACCGTTTTGTTGTACAATGCTCGCGGTGTTATCGGTGCAATTATCGGCCACGACGTGAACAGCATATAAGTCTTTGGGATAATCTACCTGGTATAGATTGGCCAGCAGTGTAGGCAGCAGGCGTTCCTCGTTGTGTGCCGGTACAAGGATTAAGAATCGATTGGTGGGTTTGCTTTCCCGTTGTTTGGTATGACGCGGTGCGCGCCAGGATACGGCCGTTAGCAGCATCAAATACCCCACTAATGCGACCAGCAGCACCTGAATAAAAATCACAAATAATTGCAGCCAAAATAACATTATTTATTACCAACTACACTTGAAGAAAATTTACTAACAGGACAAATCATATCAGTTTTTACATTAATTTTATATGAGGCTTTACTCACATTCACTCTGGAATAGGCCATTTTTCCTATTTGACCTAAACCGACCAAATCTTTATAGTGCCTGCAATGACCGATATTTCTATCCCAAGGTTGCAGCTTCCTCGCAGCCAAACAATTCGGCAATGGCAACAATGGTGATTGTTTCTTGGAACATCTCATCGGCGTAGCAGTATCAACAACCCCACCCAAGCAACTTACCTGAAATAAAAAGATAGATTTTTCTGATTGCCTTTCTCAAAACTGTTTTTACGTGTTTAAGAACTATTTCTAAACAGGTCTATGGCTGTTTGTTAAAAGCATACACCCAGACCTACTCTCAGGAGAAAAGTATATGAAAACTGTTACAAAATTAATTATCGTGCTTATGCTTGCATATCTTCTTACGATGAATCAGAGCACCCAAAATCAGATAGCTTCTGCTCAAAGCTCGCACCGTATTTACCTCCCCACTGTTTCCAATATAGTTCCCACATGGGCGTATCAAGAAACATTCGATGGTGATCCCAGTTCCCCCTCACAAAGCCTGCTTCCGGATGACCTCGATTTTTCGGTAACACATCGCACAGTTCCGGGAGAAAACTTTCGCGTTTTTAACAGCTATCCTGCCGACCATGGCAACAATTGCGATGGGCCTAATCCAAATATCTCTCCTTTACCGCAACATGCCGTTACGACTTCTCATTTCAGCAATAGTACTAATCCCGATCCTGGTTTTTTCATTTGTAAAAACCACATGATGTCTTCGATGGGCGATGTCGAAGCCTATTCGGTCACAGCTTTCTGGCCTCGTCAGGAATTCGATTTCAGTCAAGGCGGCACGCTAGAATTCGATGTCAATATTAATGATAATCATCACCGCTCCTGGTTTGAAATTATGATAACCCCGCGTTCCGAGTTGAAAGTTGGCGCGGCTCATGAGGACTTGCCCATTGATGAAACTTATCCTAAAGACCGTATTATTTTTGAGTTCATGAATAATAAACGTTATATTCAGGTTGGTACGGGTGCTATTGATCCATTAGGCAAAATAGTTGAACAAAGCGATGGCGCATATTGGTCGGTCATGTATCCCAATGATCCGGCTAATGTTGACCGGCGTATTCGCCGTCCAATGCATATTAAGATTGAACAGAATCAGATTACCTGGTCCATCCAGAAGGCAGACGGCACTTTTGATGATTTTTCTGTTGCTGTCCCTGGAGGGTTGCCTTTTACACGGGGTCTGGTGGTGTTTAAGACCCATGCTTATACACCCAATAAAGACGGCAATCGAGATATGTTTACTTTTCATTGGGACAATATTCGGTTTAGCGGCCCGGTTGTCGGTCGTTATGAGAGTTTTGAAGCAAATGATGTGATTTACCTTCAAGAGAATGGCAATCGGCAAATCGGTGAAAAGCAGTCGGTTTCAATCAACTTGCCCCACATTGGCCCCAACCCCGTCTTGTTTGGTCAGGTACATAATCCGATGCGGGGGCAGGTATTGTTGAGTGTAAACGGCCGTCCCAACATCGTCGTCAATCCTTATGACTACAACCCCGGCACCTGCTCATCAAGCGGCTGGAAATCATTCCAACTACCAATTGATCCCGCCTGGCTGAAAGTGGGCAACAACACCTTCACCTGGACAATCGGTCCAAGGCCGGGTTGCGCTGACCAGTACCTATGGAACGGCTTCTCCATCATGGGGCTGGAAGTTCAGTTTGATCTTCCTTAAACATTAATCATTAGTCCTGTTGGAACACAAAAAAAGGTGGCCGCCACATTGGGCAGCCACCTTTTTCTATGCCTATGTGATGATAGATCAATCTATCACCTTTTAGATGAATGGTGTTCGGCCGTTTCCTTAAGCAGTTTCAGCAATCGGGTTGCGTTTGCCTGAGCATCAAATTTTTGCTGCACGTATTCAGTTGCTTGTTTGCCCTGCTGCTGCCGGAATCCGGCATCAACAACCAGTTTCTTGAGCGCTTGAACCAGGGATGATGCGTCGCCGGGGGGAATAATGTAGCCGGTTTTTCCATCTAGTGTGATTTCGGGAATAGCCGCTACGTTTGTCGATATGGTCGGCAGCCCGGCTGCCCCTGCCTCTGAGAGAACCATCGGCAGGCAGTCGCCGTAAGTCGGCAAACAAAAAATATCGCAATCGTGATAAAGCTGCCTCAGCGGAGCGCTGTTAGGCTGCATATTGTTGTAGACAAACAAACCCGGCTCTTCATCTACCTGATCTTTGGTCACTAAATGAAGCTCGATTTTTGATTCTGACTCATCATTAGCCAAAATCGTTTTCAGGGATCGAAATGCTTCGAGCAGGACAAATCCGCCCTTACGTTCCAAATTGCCGCCGACAAATAATATTTTTACTGGAGCATTGGGTGAACCAGCACGTTGCTGCGGCCGACACCATTCCTGAACATTAACCCCTGGTGGAATTACGGTGATTTTGTCTGCTGGTACTTCATAATCGCGCACAAGGCCTTCCTTGGCCCACTCCGACCAGGTGACGATATGTTTCGCCGTCCGAAAAGCGTTACGATTGAGTTTCCATTTCCAGTTTTCCAGCCAGGCCGGGCCGGGATCATGGGCATAGAATTCACCCAATTCATCATACTGCATCGGCGTTGCATCAAGCGAGATGATGCTGGGGATTTGATTAATCCAATTGGTGGCGAGTACGGCCGTTACCTGCGTATGAAAAAACAAAGCATCTAGTGGTGCCTGACGCTGCAATCCGGCAATGCCTTGCCGGGCCTGCCAGCCAGCCCGAAACGTCCAATTAGGGATCAATCCGGCCAATCCGCCAGCTTCCCATGCCGGTAATACCCATTTAGCATCAATAGAAGGGTCCAGAGCGACATTCTTTTGCAAATTCTGACCATGCGTGACATGGCCCAATGCCTGTTCGATAACAAAACCAATACGAATCAAAAAACACCTCTTCGCTACTCTACGAAATTAGCGGCCGCTATCCCCTCTTCTGGCCGCCTTTTGGCACGACGCAGGTTAAGAATTGCAGCTAACGAAATAACAACAGCTCCCAAAAATTCCAACAGCCATGTAATTCGAAAACCGCCTGTAAACCGCGAAAGTTCCGGCAACGATACACCATAAAATGTCGCCGCTCGAACAATCACAAACCGGGCAATAAACAGCAAGCCCAAGCCCAAAAGCCAATACTGCCGCCAGACGTGACGGAAAAACCAGATGCTGGCAACTAACACAACAAGACTAACAAGGGCCATTCCGGCAATAAACAAAACCTGGGCACGCTGACCAAACTCATACCAACCTTGCACATAAGCGATTGTCTTGATAACAGTTGTGAACCAGGTCTGAATATCCAACTGTTTATTGATACCCAGAAAAAGCATACCCAAAGCCAGCGCCCCCCAAATCAAACGATGTTGCCACAGATGCGCTTTGCCAAAAATTTGCTCCGCCCGCACAACACACAACCCACAGACAAACGCTGCGACAAGATAAGCCAACACAGTCAGCCAGCCAAAGAAAGTAGGATCGCCAACCCCCAGCTCAAACGGAATTCCCCGGATTATGTTAATAATATCTACCATATAGTTTGTAATTATACATACCAAACATGTTCTTAAAAATATTTGGCTCAACTATCAAATATATCTATTTTGTCTGGCTGTAACGGTCACATCCAAAGAGCTGTCACATCGCTGTTTACCTTCTGCCCATGGGCAAAATATCAACAAAACACCGCTCCTAGACTTCACGCTTCCCAATTCGCCGGGCCAACTTCCTGGCCCATTCTCCAGATATAACATCTGGACCAAAATGTTTCAACGCTCGTTCTCGGCCGGCCGCTCCCATCTTCGCTGCCAGCGCCTTATCTTCTAAAATAGTTAGGAGATCATTGGCCAATCCATCAATGTCATCTGGTTCTGATAACAACCCCGTTTCCTGGTGAACAACCACCTCCGGTACACTGCCTGAAAGACTGGATACAACCGGAATACCCGTAACCATAGCCCCCAAAATAACCAGCGAAGAGGCATCATATTTAATAGGTTGACTGAAAATATCTGACGCGGCAAAGATTCGAGGCAAATCGTCACGATAACCAGCAAAAACAACTTCATTTTCGAGATTCAGGTCGGTAACAGTCTGGCGAATTAAAACATCATGGTCAGTACCCGGAGAAGGCAATCCGCATATCAAAAGACGAGCTTCGGGCTTGTTTTGTTTGACTTTAGCAAAAGCTTTAACCAACCGCACAAAACCTTTGTCTTTATCCAACCGTGCCGCACTCGTAATGATGGGCGTATCTGGCGCAAGCCCAAACTCATTCCGCAGCCATGCTCTATCGTGCGGGACATTGTATTTTTCAAAATCAATCATATGGTGCATCGTCTCAATATTTTCCGATTTAACACCAACGTCCAGGCCTGTTTGCCTTACAAAGTCACAACTCGAAAAAATATGTTTGTTGTTTTTTAGCCGCCAAAAAACAAACCTTCCTAACCACGGCCCGATAAAGTAGCACACGTGGATGATGTGTTGCACACCTGTAAGCAATGACAGCAGCGATGCCAGGAAAACCTCGTGTCTTTGTTGTGTTGTATAAATCACATCAGGCTTAATTTCCCTGATTTTTCGCAAACTGAATAAAAGCGACGCCGGATACCTTCTTAACACCATTAAACCGCGCTTCCATTTTGAAGGCTGTGGGATAATTTCCTGATCGCGCCCAAAATCAAAAAAGAACGCCCGTGATTCAGGTAATGCAAGTTTTTCCTTTTGGCTTTCAAAGTCGACTGTTGATCTTTGCCAGATAAAGTATGTTTCTACCAAGTTGGGATCTACATTTTTTGCTAACCGTCGATGAACAGTATATTCGTTTGCGTCCTCGCGGGTTGCATGTAAAAAAAGTACCTTTATTGGATGAGCCATTTAAAACTCCTAAAAATATGTCACTTGATAAAAGATAACGACTGATTAAGGTCAGGTAAGCCACAAAAAGATAATTGCCCAAAATGCGCAGCTTCTTTGTGGTTTGCTCAGGGAAAACAGGAGAATTATTGTTTTCTAAATTCAAGTGATTTCCTGTTTTCACCTCACTTACTGCCTCAGTTCAAATTATTTACGGCAGGCACGAAAAATATTTCGCTTCACATGGTGAAGTTATAAAATACCAGGTTTGATCAATTTTCATTTAACTAAAAAACAAAAGTAAGACAGAGAAATCTGGCAAAAATCTGAACTTGTTTCCGAAGCGGCACACAAAAAACTTATACCAGTATCTACAACGACTTGATATGAAATATCTGAGCCGTTCTACGTTGGTCTCTCAGGTAAAATGGGTGGCTTGCCTTCGCACATCCCGAATCAACCCCTATTTTGCCTAATCAACTGCAAGAATTAGCTAAATCAATTGACCGAAAGCAGTATATTGTCTGGCTCTTACAATAAAACTTTCAAAACTCGGCCTAACTCAAACCAAATTCCAAAATAGACCGGAGTCACTCGTCTAATCTTCTAATGACAAGACATACAAATTGATTGAATAGGGCGGCAATAATACGGATTCGGTATTGAGGTCTATTGTTTCTGACACAATTTCATCCAGATTGTCAGCATCATAGCGGTAGAGTGTTACGGATTGTGGTCGGGGGAAGTTTTCAATTTGAAAACGTGTCGCTACAGGCAAGTCCGGGTCTTTATTGATAAGCATAATGTATAGGCTTCCGGTTTCGCTGTCCAACGCAGAATAAACACTGACCAAATCCTGATTTTCTGATGTAGACCATACGGCCGTATCACCAAACTTCCCATTCTGACCATCATAGTTTCTGAACATACGGAAAGCATAAGCCAGGGGAGAATCTACGTCAGGACTTTCCCATAACGTAGCCAGGTCCACACCTTCCCTGCCAAAAATGCCGAGCACATCTGCCTGGGTCAGCGCACCATTAATATCATCGGCAGCGCCCCAATTATATTCAGAAATGGCGATTTTTGTTTCCGGATAATAGGTGTCTACCCATTCACGCATACGCGGGATAAGTTGTACCGGTTCATCAATCCAGCTCTCATCAACATACGTTGGATCCCACAATGAACGCGTGGAACGCAACCGGAGCGCCTGGTTGGCCGCGTCACCAACGGGCTGCAAGGCAATCCCATCAGCTTGTGGATAATAGTGTAGATCGAAATAGTCTAGCAATCTTGTACCATTGGTTTCTTCGTAGGCATTTAATTCCTGCAAATACCAGGCGACAAGCGGCAAATCTTCGTGCTCTGATTGATCTGGCGGATTACGCCAGTAGTTTTCGCCAGAGGCCACATCAATACCTGAATAGAAGTAGGCCGTCCAGCCCCACAGCACAGGACCAAGCACCTGAGCAGTGGGATCGGTCTCTTTGATAAGAGCCGCGTATTGTTCTGTACGGTTCAACAGCTCATCGTAACCCACCGGTTCCGGGTGAATATCACGATGGGTCACATTCCACAAAGTTGGCTCGTTATCCAAACTGTAGAATTTAACGCCACCATCATCTGCCTGGCCAAATTCGCGCTGCAAGTAATCCAGCCACTGCTGTGTAAAATTCTCGCCTACGGCCAGACTGGTATCGGTAGCCACAGTATCGGTTATTAAGGTTCCGTCTGGCCTGATGCCATTGCCGCAATCTTCATTGTCTGGGGCGACTTCGGCTTGCTCGCCATATTTTTCTACACTGAAACCGCAGTTAATCTCGCGGTTTTTTGCC
This sequence comes from Ardenticatenaceae bacterium, assembly GCA_020634245.1. GTDB lineage: Bacteria > Chloroflexota > Anaerolineae > Promineifilales > Promineifilaceae > JACKCC01. The sequence goes on from JACKCC010000011.1 coordinate 269,531, forward strand.
GTCCAACCAATGATGGGAATTGTGAGAATGGTTTCTGCGTCGATTCCTTGATTAGCGGCAATGAAGCCATCTGATGCCGAACCCGCCGGCAGCGCATCCGGGTTTTCATTTTCGTTGGGCGTGTTCATGAAGTACCAGTCTGCGCCACGATTTGTCGCATCAATTTGCCAGTTGTAGCGTGTTGTCGCGTTACCGCCCCAACGGTTAACCGGTATTTGTAGTTCCTGGACGAGGTCTGGGCTGGCAAAGTTCATGCCGTAAATCAGGGGGCTGATTGGACGCACATCGCGCTCGGCGTCTACGGCAATGAGTAAGGGGCTTTCTGTTGCTGTTTCTACGCCGCTGAGTGGGTCTAGTGTAATGATATTTACGTCGTCAACATAGAACGGCCGTATCAAATCCGCATCGTTTTTGATGTACAAGCCGGTAACATATTCATAAACAGGGTCGAATTCCCGGTCATCCAGCCACAGCTCAACCAACACCCACGTCTCAGCCGGAATGTCGCGATTGATATTAAGATAGTACAACCGCGTTTCCGAAAAAGGGGGAAGATCATCGGGTGAGGGAACAGAGTCGTCCCCTGATGCCCAGTAAGGGTATTGATTACTGCCGGTAACCGTCACCGCCAGATCATCTGTCTCTATAATATCTTCACCGCTGTAGAGCCAAAAACTAATACCCAACACCTCATCTCTGGAATAGGCACGGTTGGCATCTTCTTTAACGGTAAAGTAAAGACCAGCCTCCTCTTTTTTAGGCGTTACTTTGATGGAGTTGGTTCCGCTGTGTGCCACATCTGACACAATCTCGTAATCCAAATCCCAACTTATGTCAAGCGACCAGTTCGGGGCCAGTTCATCTGAAAATACCGGGAGTTCCTTTGCATTTTCGTAGGCATCAACTCGTGGTGGCGCGGAAACAGGTTCTTCTCGAGTGGGACGGGGTGTCGAGGTGGGTTGTGGCTCGGCGGTTGGTCCGTGACTGAATAATGGGTGTAATGTGGGGGTTGAAACAGGCTCTATGGTTACTTCAGGGTCTGCCGTGTCTTGTCTGCAGCTAATGAGGAGAGACAGAAGAACAACTCCCAACGCAAACAATTGTCTAGCTTGTTTCATGTGAGTTCTCTTATGCAGCTTCTTGCAATATCTCGCTGATGAGTTGGGCATTTATTTGGGCGTTGAATAGTTGCTCGGTTCGTTTTCTGGCTTCACGCCCAAATTGCTGCCTTTTTTCAGTGTCTTCAGCCATTTCTAATAAATAGTTTGTCAGTGATGATGTATCACCGGGGTTTATAACAAATCCCGTTTGGTTATGTTTTACAATATCGGTCAGGCCGCCAACGGCCGTTCCAATTACAGGTAGTCCCATTGCGCTCGCTTCTACGGCCGCAATACCAAAGGCTTCGGCATTCGTAGGCAAGACAAATATATCACAAGTCTGGCACAATTTTATTAACTGCGGTGAATTTGGTGTCATGTCATTGTAGACGTGAATGTTTTTTTGCGCAGGAATCTCAGAACGGGTGACCAATACCAGTTCAGCAATGCCATCTGGTAAATTCTCAAATGCCTTTACCAAAATCTCGCCACCTTTGCGGTAAAAATCGCCGCCAATAAATAATATCCTCATTGGGCCGTCTGATTGCTCTTTATTGAAGTACTGCCAGACACTCAAATCTACACCAGGCGGTATAACTGTGATTTTGTGCTCAGGAACAGCGTAATCATTAATAAGTGAGTCTTTTACCCAATTTGACCAGGGAATGATCCGGTAAGCACCCTGAAACAATTCCCGGTTGACGCGGTGTTTGTATTGGGCAATGAACGAAATAGTATCGGGTTGATGTCCGTAGTGTTCGCCCATGCTGTCGTATTGAATAGGTGTAATATCAGTGCAAAGGATATACGGCCGTTTTATTCCCCGCCTGCCAACCAAAGCCGCCGGAACTTGCGTGTTAAAAAAGGCAACATCTCCTTTACCATTAGCCAGTCCTTGCTTGACCTGGGAACGCCCTACCAGTGAACCGCGAATACTACTTGGCACAATCGGCCATGACTGCCAGAAATTTGCCGGGTCAAAATAAGATATTTCAACCCAGTTAGCAGCAATGCGGCTGTCATCATCCATGAACTTGCGGAGGTTATTATAAAACGTACGATGACCAATTTGCTGTTCCATTAAAAAAGTTACATTGATCATCGTTAATTTCCTAAGGCTACCCAACAATTTATCCGACTAACCCGCATTAAAAACACCTTTCCAAAACAGCCGCCGACCACCAAGTTCATCCGATACACCTTGATAGTATCTTAAATTAAATATACCACTATAAATTAATTGCGAAACCCTCTCTAAGGAAGCATCGTCAACCATCTCGGCAAATTTTTTCAATCCTTTAATAGTCCATTCCGTCAAAGTGGGTCTATCTAGACAAAACAGGCTAATGAGAATAACGATAATGTTACGATACCGAAATTCACGAAACAGTTGCGGTAAAAGCCAGCTTTGATTCTTGTCACGCGAAAAAATGACGTCGTTACGGCCGTAAACATACGGCGTCGTTATCCACGAAGAAAAACTGCGTTCAGCATAATGATAACCAATCGCATCCGGGTGATAAAAAAAGCACAGCCCCATATCACTCAAACGGTAAGCCAGCTCAACATCTTCAGCACGGCGGAAAGAGGGATCAAATCCCCCGGCCGCTCTAACATCCGTCAACCTGAGTGACGCATTCCCCGTATAAAATTGCCTGGCGGTGGGGTCCCATTTACCACTTGTCATCGCATCATACTGCTTGGTCAACTGCGCCTGCTCCCACTTTACCCAAGGCCACATTACAAAATCAGATGGAGTTAACATGGGTCCAATAACCACAACATTGTCCCGTTCCTGGTGAATCCGCATGTGCTCTTCCAGCAAACAGGGATCAGGAACAACATCATCATCCAGAAAGAGAACAATTGACGCGGTTGCTTCAGCAATCCCACGATTTCGTACGACAGCCACACCCTGGTTTTCCTGAAAAACAGGCCGCAAGTTCAATGGCGTTTCGATTTCCTGTAAAAATTCATCCGTCCCGTCTGTTGAGCCATCAGAAATCACGATTACTTCAAATAAATCGTGCGGATAAGTTTGTGCTTCCAATGCTCTAATAACTTGTCTTAAACGATCAAGTCTATTAAACGTAGGTACAACAACCGATAATTCGAGCATAATTATTTAATTCTCAAGAAGAAATTGGGAGCCAATAAACTGCCAAAAGTTCTTGAACACAGCATTGGGCAATTTATTAGCCGTTTTCTTTAGATAACCATCCTGATCAAGCCCAATATTTCTTCGTCAATTTTTGAACTTAAGATTCAGCTCCAACTCAAATCCCCTAAAAATTTCACAATTCCCTTACTACTCTTGCAGGCATTCCAACAGCCAGGCTTCTGGGGGGAATGTTTTTTGTCACAATACTGCCAGCGCCAATCACACTACCTGCGCCAATCGTAACGCCTCTAAGTACAATCACTCGTGCGCCCAGCCAAACATTTTCTTCTAAAACAATAGGGAGTGATTCTGGCAGTTCTTTGCGTCTTTCCGGCTCAAGGCGGTGGAAATCATTATCCATCAGAATACAATATGTTCCGATATTGCATTCTTTGCCGATTTCAACGTACTTTAAGGCTCCGATAGATGTCCCATAATTGATAAAAGCACCTGCCCCAATTTTTAATGTGCCGCCAGGGCCGGTGGCCAGTTCCATGGCGGCCACTTTGGAGTTAAGACGTACCCGCTCCTCAATTATGAGTCGTCCCAAATTGCTTATGACTGGTTTGCCCCATAAACGTACTTTTGGGCCTAATGATTCAGCGCTTCGCAAATACCTGTATGCATTAAGTACTGCATAAATATCTCTAAAAAGGTCCATTTTGTCGTTCAGATGAAGGGATTTTGAAAGTCAATTCCCTGGTCATTTTTGTTTTTGATTGACCGGGAACAGTTTTGCTATATTCCCTGTTGAATGTTTTGTGCCAATGTTCTGAGCTTAAGCTTGTACTAGATATACCTGATACAAGCTCAATAATGATCATTGGGTTTGTTGTTTTTAGCTGCTCAGGCCAGCATGCCAGTTCAGGATATGTTGAGCAACTTCTTCAATGTCTTCGCCAGCAAGCTCAGGATAAACCGGTAAGTTCATAATATAATTTACCAGTTTTTCGGTGATGTCTAGTTTTCTGATGATGGGAATACGGCCGTTATACGCCGGCTGCTGATGAATGGGCATGGGATACAAAATTTGGGTTCCGATCCCTCTTTCATGCAAATATTGTCTTAAATCATCGCGTTGGGCCGGTTCGGCCGTTTTCAGGATGTATTGATGGTAAACGTGCCTGGCACCGGTCAGGGGAATCGGTAAAGACAATGTCGTTTCCTTCAGAAGCGTATTGTATCTATCGGCCCATTTTACGCGCCCGTCATTATCTTGATCCAGATATTGCAGTTTAACCCGCAAAATAGCCGCCTGGATCGGATCCAGGCGGGAATTAAGGCCAGGGATTAAGCTGATATAGCGTTCTTCCCAGCCATATTGTCTAATCAAGCGGACATTGTGTGCCAGTTCATCATTGTTGGTACAGATAACGCCGGCATCGCCAAATGCACCCAGGTTTTTTGTCGGGTAGAGGCTGAATGCGGCAATGTCTCCCCAGGTGCCGACTTTACGGCCGTTCAACGTCGCGCCATGAGCCTGGGCACAATCTTCAATGACAAACAAATTATGCTTTTGGGCAATTGCCAGGATAGCAGGCATATCCGCCGGATGCCCGTACAAATGAACAGGGATGATTGCTTTGGCCTCACCATAATGGTCAGGAGCCGCCACAACCTGGTTTACGACATCCTCCAAACAATTCGGGTCAATGGTAAAGGTAACCGGATCAACATCAACCAGAATCGGAACTGCGCCGCACCTTTCTACGGCAGCAACTGTGGCAACGGCCGTATTGGAAACCGTAAACACCGCATCTCCTGAGCCTACACCACAGGCACGAAGCGACAGCTCCAGCGCGTCCGTTCCATTGGCGACACCCATACAATGAGCCACTTCATTCCAGGCAGCGTACTCTCGCTCAAACGCCTCCACTTCCTGCCCCAAAATATACCAACCGCTGTCCAAAACTCGGGCAACGGCCGTGTCAATTTCATCCTTGTGCGCCACATAACTGGCATGAGGATTAGCCGGCACAATCTTTAACGACGTCATATATACATCCCTCTCAATTAAAGTCTACGAAAACAATACCGCATGAAACTAAAGATAATGTTTAAGATGTTCACGATAAAATTGAATCGACTCCCGCAGTCCATCCCGCAAAGAAGTCTTAGGCTTCCATCCCAAACTCGACGTTATATATTTATAATCCGAATAATAATCGCCAATATCGATCTTCTTACGCTCAGGGGGAAATTCCCGCATAATATATTTCCCATCACCACTCATTTCAACTACTAAATCTGCCAGGTCTCGCAAGCTGATAACATTCTCATCCCCCAAATTAAAAATCTTTCCATTTGCTTCTTCAGACATAGCTGCCATCAAAAACGCATCAACAGCATCATCAACATAAGAAAAATCGCGTAACTGTTCCCCACCCCAAACCTCAAAAGGTCTACCTTCAACAGCCAGACGAATCCAAATCCCCAAAAATGTTTGTCTGGAATCCTTGATACGCATACGTGGTCCATACGTATTCGTCAACCGCAGCGCACAAGCCTGAATGCCATACACGTTATTATAAAGAATGTGATACCACTCCCCCGCCATCTTGTTAATACCATTCACATCAACCGGCCGCAGCATATGCTTTTCATCAACCGGCAAATAATCGGGACGGCCGTAAATCTGGCGCGTACTGGCAAAAACAACCTTAATATCCGGGTTATAATGTCGGCAAGTCTCCAAAATCGAAAGCTGCGAATGACTGTTAATCTCCAAATCTGTAAACGGGTCCGTCATAGAATCCATATGACTCGTCTGCCCGGCCAGATTAAACAAATATTCCTGATCCTGGATCAAATAACGCATACTATGCACATCACGCACATCAGAAATATTAATCTTCACCTTATCACGAAAATCATAAACATTAAAAAGATTCCCCCCATACTCAGGAATCAAACTATCCACCAAAGTCACATTAGCGCCCATAGAAACCAGCCGTCGGGCCAGATTAGAGCCAATAAACCCAAGACCACCGGTAATCAAAACATTGCTGTCCTTATAATACTGTTCCATGAGACCCTGCCTTTCACCTAACTTGATATTCCCAACACCGAATCATAAAGCGCCATCTGCTCTTGAGCCGACTTCACAATACTAAATTCCGCATGTACCGTCCGCAAAGCTTCCTTTCCAAGACGTTTTGCCAATGCCTTATCTTTCAACAAGCAAAGAATACCATCAGCTAAAGCATTACTATCCTTCATATCCACCAAAAGAGCACTTTCACCATCAACTACCGTTTCTGTAAAACTGGGTTCATTACTAGACACAAGAGGTTTACCCATCGCCATAAACTCCAGCATAGCCAGGGACACACCCTCATTCAATGAACTCATCACAGTTACATCCATCGCCTCCATAAACGGTACAGTATCTTTTTGAAATCCAAGAAAATGAACATAACCATCAATTCCAAGCCCTTTCGATTGAGCCTGCAATTCTTCAAGCAATTCACCACTGCCCACAATAATAAAATTAACCGGGCCAAATTCACGAATGACAATAGCCGCCGCATCAATCAAATATTTTTGACCCTTTTCCGGGCTTAACCGCGCGATATTACCCACAACTGGCACATCGGGATCAAATCCTAGCTTTTGTTTTGCCGCTCGCAAATCATGATTAGGATTAAACCTATCAAGTTCAATTCCATAACATGAGCGTGTTACTTTCTTAGGATCTCGATTGATCAAATTCAACTGTTCCTCATAACAAGCATCAGACCCAGGCACAATTTTATTAGATAAAAATTCGTTAATTTTCGACCCAATCTTAACTTTCCATGAACCAATTTCCCAAAAAGAGGGGGGGAGATGTTCAGACCTGATAAGCGGTAATCCCGCAAGACGCGCTGCCAACGTAATACGCAGCGTTCGATGAGGATTTGGGGTATGGATATGAACAATATCAGCACCTGCTTCTTTGAAGGCTCTTCTTATATTAAAGACATCCTTTAAGAATGAAATCCCAGGCACAACACCTGGATCCGATGGACGCAGCATCGGGATTTTCATTTCTTCCACCAAGTCAATAAATTTCTCAGGACTTGAACGGAATGGATCTTTGTACCCAGGCACCATAACCATCGGTTCAAATCTATCCCGATCATAATATTTAACTAATAACAACATAAAAAGCTCGATACCCCCAAATTCATTTGTATCGTGAACAAACACAACTTTTTTTGTCATTATTTAACCTCGGTAAACAACCGGTTATCCCAACGAGAAAACAATACACAGCCTAAATACAGCGTTACAAAAGCAATCAACATTCCCCCAGAGACTCAATCCTTGATACGTAATTTCCGGGGAAATACAACAAAATCGGGCAACAATCAACTATATACATTGTATTGTATTTTATTCTGGTCCATCTTTAGAACACCTTCCTCAAATATGCCGACTTCGCCTAAAGGGTCTAACTTTTTTATAATCCTGGCCGGAACCCCTCCAACCAAACAATTTTCCGGCACATCTTTGGTTACCACAGCACCTGCCGCAACAACAGAACCTCGTCCAATCGTTACTCCTGGCAACACAATACATCTTGCCCCGACCCATACACCATCCTCAATGACAACTTTCTGAGGAGTCAAAACTCCCACGCGACTGGTAGTATTTCCAATTTTATGTGCCCCGGTAACCAACATTGTTTGCGGGCCAAGACCAACATCATTACCAATAATAATTGGGGCCGCTAAATCGAAAACACAATCTATACTAACTAACACAGAGCGGCCAACACATAAATTTTTCATCCAATTACTATTACCAATAAAACGAGGAGTTCCCCAAAAAATACTTTTATTGCCGATACAGAACCCGGCAATTTGTAAAAGCTTAACGCGGATACGACCACCCACAAAATCAGGAATTAATTTCGACAATAATTCAATTATTACCAGTCTAAGACGCAGACCAGTTATTTCTTCGTTGAAGACACTGAGTATTTTAGTCATGCAATCTCTGTTTATTATTAATGTTTAATTTTTAGAAGGAATAGGTCGCAAGTCAGGCGCCGGTTCGGGTTCTTTTTGCCAATGCCATCTTTTGGGTGGAAGAGGTACCGGCTTCGATGTTACATGTTCAATGCTTCCAATAATTCCCATCATCGTTCCAACGTATAACATACTTTGCGCGTCCCAAGAGATGTCAGCATACGCAAAAGTAAAGTGCATTAGCACATATAAAGTTGCAGTTAAAGCGATTGCACTCAAATCTCTGCCGGGCATTCGCCAGGCAGCACGGACGCCAGTCATAATGGCATATCCAACGAGAAAGATCATGGCCCCAAATCCACCAAAACCCATTTTTAACCAAATCCACATGATTGAATTATGAGGAAAATATTCCCACCATTCAAAAAAGCTTATGTCGGGCATTGGGTATACGACATAGAATTTTTGACCAAAACCAACACCGAAAATGGGTGATGTGTGTATTGTGAAACTAATATTGGCATTTTCCAGTACCCGGTACAAATTCGAGCTTTGATCTGACGCATCGGCTTGATCTTCCGCCACAACTGACTTGATTGCTCTTGCCGGTAAACCCAACGCGCCCGAGCTGTTCCAAAAAACAATGATATATACCAGGGCAAATGCTGCTAATGGAGGCACTATTAGACTAAAGGCGATACGGCTCTCCTTTAACAGAAAAATAGATACAAGGATTAATGCTATGGCTAATGTCAAAAATGCGGCTCTTCTCTGCATAGCCATATATGTAAGGCCAACAAAAGGCAGCAATGCGGTTAAGGTAATGCGTTTGGAAATTGAAGCTCTAAAAACCCATGCAGCTACAACAAAAACGATGAAGGTGTTGAAATGAATAGAGGCAGTATGATCAAATGACTGATCAAATTTGGAAAAATCAAAGTTTGCTTCCGTAATAAAGATATAAAGGCCATGAATCGCTTCTATAGCAATAGACAACATGGCTGACCATATTAACCAGCTATAATGTTCGCGCTTTTCGAGTAAATTACTTGTTAAGATGAGCATCAAAATCAAGTAAAATAAGGGTCTGGATTCCCAAAGCGCAATGTTTACGCTGCCTCCTGTCCCCAATCCATATAGTAAGCCAATTACAACGAACGTTAGGAAAGCTATTGCTGGCCAAAATAATGAACCCGCAAAAAATGAATACTTGCGTTGAACCATTCCCCGTCCTAACCAAGATATCAAGGTAAAGATCAGGTATGTATCAAGAGGGCTAATGATTATAGAATCATGCAAATAAAGTAATGATTCGCGGCTTGAAAAGTTTTTTACAAATGGAAACCAAGGCATCACGCCGGAATCGCCGACCAGCGTGAGAAAAACGAGCAAGTATAAGCCGTATCGCGGTTCATAAAAAATTGCCAGAACCCCCACAAAATAAAGCATCCAGGCCACAACAGAAAAGCCAGGACCGGTCTTAAACAGTAGAAGACCCGATAATAATATCAGGCCCAGTAGACCGATTTGCCAGGTTAGATTATGCAGTTTCGCACGGGTTTGACGGCCGTTAACACTCAGTTCATTGAGCCGACCAAGTTGATAAAACATGAGAGCTATATCTTGTCCATAAAGTAATATACAAAGACGAGCAGCAAACAAATACTAACCAGAAGCGCTACCCGGCTTTTGGCATTCATCTTCCAAGAAAGAAGCCCTACGCCAAAACAGCTCAATAAAAACAACATAAAGATTGTCATTTTTTGCAAACAATGTGGTAAACCATAGAAAGCATTTTTAGAAAAAAGCCGTTTCCCTATGTTTTACTCAGAGAAAACTGGAGAGCCTTTGTCGTTTTATTCAAAACACTTTTCCGTTTTTACCAATTACAGTAAGAATCTGAACCAAAAGTCCGATTGCTAAACACTTCTTTAAATACTGGGGTTTGGTGAATTCTGAATTTTATTCGAGCGGTAGGGTCTTTCGCGAAACGCCCCTACCAAAAAACACCAGTGTCCGATTAATTAGGAATCAAATCCAACAATTTTCCTGGGGTATTGACATGTACCTGGTTTAACACTACACCCAAAATTGACAAATGATCGATTTCATCCAGAGACTGTTTCACATCCTCAACTGTTGTCACACCTTGTTTTATAACCAAACAGCAGGCATTCCCTAAAGAAGATAGGGGAATGGAATCACTGGTTAATCGAATTGCCGGTACATCTATAATCAAATGGTCAAATCTCTCGCCTAATTGATAGATTGTTTCCTTTAACTTTGCGCTTCTCGCAACAATGGGACGGTCTTGCCTGGCAATAACCCCGGCCGGCAATACCGACAACTTTTTCCAACCCGTATCAATGATTTCATCTTCCAAAATAGATTCATCATTCAAGACCGCGGCCAATCCACCTTCAACCGGTTCCATAAAGCTTGATGGAGACCACCAATTCAACTCAACTATGCACACTTTTCGACCCAAATCGTTTGAGATGGTGGCCGCCAAGGCGCGTGATATGAATGTAACCCCTTCTCCAGTTAATGCCGATGTGACCACGAGTCTTGGAGGAAGGCGGTCTACCTTATCAATTCTCGTCACCATTTTCCTCAAATCGACAATGACATTTTCGGGTATTGTCAATACAGTCTTGCCATCCGTGTCTTCAATGCTGATCGGCTGATCATCGACTACAGAATCTAATTTTTTATTTTTCCGTATGAGACGTCGCATTACAAATTAATCTCCACAAAATATCAGGCTGGGTTCATTCGGCGGCTTTGGATCTTAGTAACAACTGTGTTTCTTACGCCTTTTAATATTTCCCAATCTTCCTCGCTCAATAATCGTAATAAAAGAGCAGATATACCATAGGTAACGGCTCCAATGATTATGGGAATGGCAATAAAGGCGTCTCTAAACCACCAGGTAACCGCAATCATGATGATTCCGGCAGCAAATACTTTTATTGAATAAACCAAGTTGGATTTATTAAGGGTCTGAGCAGGCAAAAGCCGAATCCCGGCAATCATCATAAACAATTCAGTAAATATGAATACGATCGATGCGCCAATTGCACCATTGCCAAAGCTGTTATGTGTCCAGGGTACAAGGATTAAATCTAAGGGTACTACAGCAATTGTGCCGATGGTCATAACAAGTGTCCACGGGTTTTGCTTATCCATTGAGATTAATGCCGTACCAATGATCATGTTCTGGTACGTCATGGTCAAAACAAGACCTTTTATGGCCAATACCGGACCACTGCCTAGAAATTCAGGCCCATAAAGCAGCACTACCAGGGAATCGGCGATCAAAAAGATGCCAAAACCAATGGGCACGCCCACGAGCAACAGCAGGTTGAAGCTTTTTTGGACCAGTTTTTTAAGAATTTCCCGATCTTTAACGTTTTCGCGGGACAATGCTGGGAATACGGCCGTCATCAATACCGTGGGAACAAACAACAGGGTTCCGTACAACACATCTGCAGAACCGTACCAGCCGACAGTCCGCTCGTTGGCTAGCATGGAGATGATAATAATATCTACTTCAAGGTAAAGCGTTATCGCAGCACCGGACAGAAGGTAGGGGAATCCGCTTTTCAACATCCCCACAGCCTGTTTAAGGTTAATTCGGAATTGAGGTTTATGCAGGATTCTCACATAATGGTTCTGAATCAAGAAGCTGACTAACGCCATGCCTATATAAACAGAAGCAATTAAATAGATTCCCATGCCCATAAATACCAAAATCAGCGTAACAATCGTGCTGAAAAATTTGCTGGAAATATTGGCCAGGGAGATATACTGCATTTTTTCTAAACCCTGGAGTGATGCCTGGCAAATTGATGCGTATTGCCAAACTAATGTACCCAGCCCGATAATAACCAACATAACGATTGTTTCTGACGGGTAGTGAACCAAAGCAGCATAAGCAGCAACAACCAGGCCGCCGAGGATAAACAAACTGGTTCTAAGGAAAAAAGAGTTGCCGTAGAAGTCAGAAATCCTTGCCGGGTCTTTGGCAATTTCTTTAGCCAGCAGCATATCCATGCCAAAGGTAATGACCATTGACATGATGTTCCAAACGGAAACGGCCGTATAATACTTTCCCGTCACTTCCGGTCCTAAATACCTGGGGAGCACGATCATAATGATCAAAGACAGCCCCCAAGTTACTAACTGGGAAAGCATTAAAAAACTCGCATTTTTTGCGATAGTTTTACCTGTTACATTCATACAGCAACCCGATCCTTTAATTCGACTGCCGTATCAACATCCATCACCTCAGCGGGTTTGGCAACGGCCGCTTCCTTCGATTTTCTGCGCTTGCGGCGTTCTCGTGGAGGTGCAGATATGCTCGTTAACACGGGCAGCTCAAGCAAATGTTCAACATCACTTGGAAACCGGAAAGTACGATCTATAAGAGCGCCGCCAACAACACCTATAACGCTTAATACGCCGCCGGCCACCATAAAGATCGCCAGCGTTATCGCCAAATCTTTCTTGGACGTTTCCGTATCTTCCGGCAAACTTGGTGCATCAATAAGGAAATATGTTTGCCTGATGACGCTTTCGGTCTGTGCCAAAGCCAGGCGCGCTTCTTCTTCTTTGTCCAGGGCACTTGAGTATCTATTTGTCGCTAAATCCACTTTGGATTGAAGGCGAGAAATAGCCAATACTTCCGTTTCAGGCCGATCACCCCTGACAGGCTCCGGATGAAGAATCAAGTAATCATCCAGTTCCTGCTGAGTCGTTTCCAAATCCTGCTGATATTTTTCAATCAAATCCGCGAAAAATTCCTGGGCGGCAACACTGTCCTGCCGGGATGCGTTTACTTGCCATTGGATGTGGTTTTCCACAACCGCATTTACCAGTTGGTACGCAATTTCAGCATTTTCACTGGAAGCCGTAATAAGCATTTGATTTGAACCGATTGATTGAGCCCAGACGGATTCCCGAACTTTCAGAATCGTCTCAACCACAGCATCACGCCCCATATTCATGTTTTCTTCGAGGTCTGTTTCCATAATGATCGCCCGCACAAACGAGTCTGTTTGCAGCAGTTCGTTGAGTTGGGACGCAGAGGCATCAGCAGCAGTCATCCAGGTAAACCCATCAGGAGCAACGGCCGTTAACGAGGACAAAAGTGTCTCTTGTTGAACATAAACCACCCCTCTGGCACGGTACTCCGGCTTCGCAGTAACAATATAGACTCCTCCCAGGATTGTCAGAAGTACGATTGGTAATAAATAAAGCCAGCGATGACGAAAATAGCTTTCAAGTAATCGTAAAACCGCAAGTCGTAACATAAAAACTCCTGAGCTAACTCAAATCACTCCAATTTCTTTTCAAAAATCTTCCCATCATCCTGAAATTCTTGCCATCTGCACTTACACTACCTCTTACGGACAGCATCGGCAGCCTGCAAAAACCTAAATACTAATCATTTTCTTAAACTAAACTAATTGCAAACGGTCAAACAAAGATTGAAGCTTGACAAGACACCATCCAGGCAATCGCCAGGGTTACTCATGAGGATTGAGACGATATTGAAGACAGCCCTGTAAAGTGCCGATTCTAAAAGCGCCGTTCCTCATTACCAGTGCAAACTCTTCTTTCTTCCTTGTTTTTAACAGCCACCAAATCAGTTTAGCCCACCCCACAAAATATTTTGTCCAAGAACGCCAAAACCCAACACTGGCCTCTTTAGGCTCATATTTTTTCCTCAATAATACGGTATGTTTGCCATAGTTTTGCCATTGTTTCATCATAGCCTTAAATTGTGGCCGGTAACGATAGTAGAGCAAAGCATCATAAGCAAGAGTCGGCCTGGCCCCCGCAATTTGCGCCCGAAAGCCATAGTCCAAATCTTCGCCCGCGGTCATCGTCTCATCAAAGCCATGAATGGCTTCATGAAATTCTCGTTTGATAGCAAAACCCCATCCACGAACCAAAATAAGGTGGGGTGGATATGACGCCCGGTGATCTTCCAGCGTTTCCAGGGCAACGGCCGTATCATCCTCCCCCCATTCTAACCGGGAAACCCAGGTTTCTTGATTCAGTTCCTTCGTATCAATGCGGCAAACAGCCAGGTCAAACTCATCAAGACTGCTTCGAAGAGCAGCCAACCATCCAGGAGCAACCACATCATCCGCATCACAAAACACCAAAATTTCACCCTGAGCCGCCTGAACCCCAACATTTCGGGCATGAGACGGCCCCTGCCGGTCAAAAGCATCAATAACTCTTACATTGGGATACTCTTTCACATAAGACTCGATGACCGCTCTAGAATTATCATTAGAACGATTGTCGGCAATAATAATTTCCCACGGATCAGAGATTTTTTGCTGCAACAGCGCGTCAAGCTGTTCACTTATTGTTGATTCTGCGTTATAGCAAGGAATAATGACACTTAGTTTCATAAGGTTTACCAAATCGCAATTGTGCCAGATCCAAAATATACTTTTTCTTGAAACTCAGAATAGGGTTTTAAGTAACTCACAAAAGACTTGTCTAGACCAAGAAGTATAAAATCCTCGAATCTGCTTGGCATTTAAGGGAATAATCGAGCAAAAGATATATTTTGAAACCGTTTGGACGATTTGAAAAACAACCCCACAAAAAATGATTGGCTGTTTTATCTTTCAAACTCGATGCTATCGGGGATTCGGCGTCAAAACTTGTTTCGACCGATTTCAGCCTGTATCCATCCACTAATTTACGCAATGATTCTTACAATACGACTTGCCTACATACTTGTACAATCATATGAGGCCTACGGCCATGTTTGACAAAAAAACACCCCGCATTTGCCGTCATTCTTATGCAAAGATAAATATTTGACAAGTGTAGTGGTGATTATCCATGAGGGTCAATGGCTCTTTTGGCTTAATGTTCACAGGCACAAAAAAGGAAGAAACCATCCGTTGAGAACGGTTTCTTCCTGCTAATAACGATTATTTATCGGCAGTACTACGGCCGTTTACCCGCCCAAATCCGAAACCGGAGCCAGAGCAAAGGCCAGCGGCATGGCGTAGCGATCCAGATAATCCAGCCGTGTCCAACCGTTGGTCGCCATCGCTTTGACATACAACGTCTCGGCAAAAGCAGCCCGGACACAGGGTTCGCCATCAGGCGTAAGCGGGCGCAGCAAGTAGGACACTGCCACACCTTTGCTGTACTCACCATTGGCTTCACTGTACCCGGCAACGGCCGTTCCCACTTTACCATCCGCCCCTTCCACAAAACCGACACTGCCACGATTAATATCAAAATTAAACGTCGCAAAATCGTTCTCATGGCGAGCTTTGAAAGCAATCGTCACCAGTTCGCCTGTATTGTTAAAGTTGAGGAAACCGCACGGATTGGCCACACGGCTGCCAATCTGCACCGGATGGATTTCCGCTTCGCAGGGATTGTTATCCACGTGTATCACCATGCGGAATCCAACTACCTTACCAGCACTCATCAACAGATTGGCCACCGGCGCATCATCTGTGTCCAGGTCTGGGCCAAAGGGTGCATCACCTACGGCAACCATCGGACGGACGTTAGTCACTGCTCCATCTTTGAAGATGATCCGGGTGCCATTCTTATCAAACAGTTCCAGCTTCAACTCATACTTGCCAGCCCCGGCCTTAGCGTCGCCGCCATTCAGCAGATGGGTCTCGAAGAAGGCACTGGCCGTGTTCTCATGCGCATTCACTTCAGGTGCCCATTCGCCAGTCGGCGGATCATCTGGCTGGATTTCAAAGAGATTCAGACCAGTCACCGTCAAATCGGCATCCGTATCCGGCCCTAAAACATATGGCTTGAACTTCAGCTTGCCGTCAGGCGCGGTATATGAGTAGTGGCGGATGACTTGACGGTCCAGGGCATGCCACGTGTCACTAACCGCATTGTTGCTGCTGTCAGCGATCTTGCGATACGACCAGCGGTAATGGGTCACACCATTAGCAATGAGGTCTTCGCCAAAGTGGACACGCGGTTCCAAAATAGCACCAAACGGCGCGCCATCGGTGGTCAATCCGGCCAAAACACCTGTCGTCGGCCCATTAATCTCTTCAAATCCAACCTCTTCGCCAATGCTGAGGATGGCAATTTGATTGCCGGGCACGCGCGGCACGGGTGAGCACCAACCGACACGCGGGTCGGTGACGCGGATGGTCACTTCACGGCCGCATTCGTAATCCCAGTATGTGTAGCACCCCTTGGGCGGTTTGTAAACAGTTGTCCATTCACCGCCGATGCTGTATTCCACCCAAAAGTAGAGGTCGGGATGGTCACCCAGGCAGCGGTACCAGACGGTGGTGTCGAAACGGCCGTACATATCCGTCTCCAGCACCGCCACCTCATCGCAGCGCAAGTAATACCAGAACCAGTCCAGCCAGCACAGATATGGGTAAATCAGATGCACGCTGTCCAGCAGCGCCTGGCGCACAATGTTGGCCGAATGAGCAGTCAGACTGATGGTAGCAGCCAGGGGCATTTCAGTGGAAATACTGGTTTTCACGTCCGCTTCAGCCATCATCGCCATCCGGCTCATGCTGCTCAACGGGCTGGGCATGGGCGGCAAAGGCTGTGGATTCAGCGCTACCTGCGCTAAACGAGATTCAAAACTCACCGCTTCCAGGCGGTTCATGGCGGCAATATTTTGCGGCGACGGGTCAATGACGCCGGGATCGTAGCGGAAGGGCGGCGGATCGGGTAACGGCCGTGGCCAGCGGATGGGCGGTTTTTCCAGCAACGGCAGCAAATCATCCCGCAGCCGCAAAATGTCCTTGTCCGGCAGCTTCAAAATCAAACGAGGAATGCGATCCACTTCGCAAATGTGGACACGGGCATGACAAACGGGCATGTCATACGTTTCGCCTTTGATTTCCACCGGTCGCACAACACGGCCGCGCACCCGGCAAAAACACCAGGGCCACCAATGAATTTCCGGAATCGGGAACAGATCAAACAATTCCCGCTGCGGATCGTACTGCCACACCGGTTCGTAAGCCTGCCAGCGCTCCATTAAATCAACGGTAATCGCTTCGGTTTGGCGCGTTTTGGGCGGCGTGGGGGCAATGAACAGGCGAGTCTGCCTGGCCTGGCGCGGTTCCAAATCGAGTACGAACCGGCCAGCAGCAGCGTTAAATGCAGCACTGGTCAGGAAACGGCCGTTTCGATCAAACGCATACGCCGTCATTGCCAGTTCTTTATCTGGCTGTCCCTCAAAAGGAACCTGAAACACAATACCTTTTGCTTTACTTCTACTTTTTGACATTTTCAAACCTCCAATACAATCTTGTGCCGGTATCAGCACAGTTCTAAAAAGCGTTTCTACACACAGATAAACGTGATTCCGGCCGATTTTTCGGTATGCCCACGTTAAGAATACGTGAAACAAAAAAGCCCCTGGTCAAAACCAGAGGCTTTTCAAAAAGCTGTCGCACTGCCTGAGCCTGTCGCTGCCTGAGCCTGTCGAAGGCAATCAGGCTTCGATAAGCTCAGCCTTCGGCGAAACTATTTTCTCGAATTCCACTTAACTCGCCTTTGCCGGTGGGGACAATTCTATGCCCAGTTTAGCGGCACATTCCTCAAACTGGGCCAGCGTGCGGGCCACATTGATGATACCCGCCCCCAAATCGGCATCGCCGACCTTCGTGGCCGCGCATTCAATAATGCGGCGTACATCGCCGGGCAGCAGACGACCGCCGCCGCGCTCCATAACCAGCGCAGCCAGCCCAGCCACCATCGGCGTGGCAAACGACGAGCCGCTCCAATAGATAAATCCACTATTTTTGCCGGTTTTCATGACAGGGCCAACGACAGAATAAGGGCATTTGGGGCTGGTACAATTCTGGTTGGCAGGCACACAGCGATGCTCATTTGGTCCTCCGGGACGGCCGTTTCCACCCGGCGCTGCAATATTGCCACGATTCGAGAAGCAGGAACGGCCGTTCGCCTGCGTACTCGCCGCCACCCCAAACACCGAAGGCCAGTTAGCCGGTAAATTAGCCGGTTCCGGCCGATCCAGATTGGCCGAGTCATTACCGGCCGCCGCCACCACCATCATACCCAGGCAGCGCGCCGCCCGCAGCAAATCCTGCATCGACAGCACCTCCCGCGGCAAACCAAAATCAGCCTCATCCGGTGGTATGCGAATGCCCAGGCTCCAGTTGATCACCACACCCATAATCTCAACCGGGCGATTTTCCGGCAGATTGGCCTGGATGAACTCAAACAGAGCCAGCAGCAGTGTGAACAAATCCCCCTTGTTGTCGTCGCCCAGCACGCGGATGAGGTGAATATCGGCATCGGGGGCCAGGGCATGGGCGATACCGGCGCTGAACAGACCATGACTGCTGAGATCGCGTTGGGAGGCAACGGCCGTTGCCCCATCCCCTGGCAGCGCGTAACGTTTCACCGTCAAATGCAGCGGCTTCGGTTCCGTTACCCAGTCAACCGATTGCGCCGCCGGTACAGTTGCCCCAACTTCGCCAAATGGCGATGTATCAAACACACCAATGCGCAGCCCTTGCCCCATCAAACGATTACTTCCAGCCGGCAAATCAATATTGTTCCAGGCCCACTGCTGCATAAAGAAAGCAGGATCAGCATCCTGCGCACCGCTCATGGGCGACCCACTGCCCGCCGGCTCCCAGGGACTACCGGCCGGTTCCCACGGACTGCCTGCCGGTTCCCAGGGATGACCGGAAACCCAATTTGGCTCGGCGCTGACCGTTCCGCCCGGCCCTGCCTGCTGGTTAATGGCCTGGATAACTGCGGCCACATCCTGTTCCGTTCCGGTCAGCCGGTACAAATCCAGCACCCAATCGGCGATGTTCACATCATAACACGGGTCCAGGCAATCCTGCAGCGCCTGGCTCAAATCGCCAAACGCCAGCCGCCGTTCCAACTGCAAGCTAACGGTTCCGCCAATCTGTTGAATGATCGCTTCCACTTCCGCTGCCGGTCCGCGCACGATTACCTGATCCTGGATGAAAAACTCTTCCGGCGGGTAATCGGTCTGGTCTCCACCCGGCTCCCAGCTGCCAAACAACAATAGCAAAATCAACAAAAGCAGCAGCACCAGGAGCAAAATCAAGAGCCACAGCGGCCAGTTGACCAGAATGGAAACCAGCAAGGCTAATGCCAGCCCCAAAATAGAATATTGCAGATAACGCGTTTGCATTAGTTCCTACCTCCTCAATAGGAGCGCGAGCAGCTTGCTCGCCCTTGGCGGTCTGGCAGACCGCGCTCCAGTTTCATTATTTTCTTCTATCGTCAGCCCTTACAGCCGCCCCGTATCCCCCACCAAAAAGAACGGCGCCCAAAAATAAGGATGCCGGTCAAGACCATTAAGCTGCGCCTGGCGCAAGGCGGCAGTTTTTGTTTTGCCGCAGGCCAGTTGTTCATAAAAAATACGCATCAATTCGGCCGTAGACGCATCCTCTACAGCCCAGAACGAGGCCACCAAAGAAGCAGCTCCGGCGGCCAGAAAGGCACGCATCAGCCCTAACAGCTCATCGCCGCCGCCCACCACGCTGCGCCCGGTCTGGCAGGCGCTCAGCGTAACCAGTGACGCCTGCAAACGCAGATTAAAAATGTCGAGCGTTGTCAGCCAACCGTCGGCTAATGACAGCCCAGAAAAGAGCGGATTGTTGGGGCGGAATTCGCCATGCGCCGCCAGATGGATAATTTGACGGCCGTTCATCTCGCGCTTCAACGTATCCAAGTCAGCCTGCTCATCCAGCAAAGTACAACCGGGCCACAGTTGGCTGACGGCAGATAATTCCTGGGCGATATGGGGGAAACGGCCGTTCTCCGAATACCCCACCGCCAGCATCCCGGAAACGGCCGTTTTCCCCGGCTGGCAGTAACGCAAAACGGTTGAGGCCGGCAGGTAGCTGATTTCGTGATGTTCGATAAGGTAGGAACGGCCGTCATAAAGTGCCTGGAAAGGCAAATAATGCAGCGGCCCATGTGGTACGATGAGAAGCTGGCGGAAACCGCTCAACCTTGCCTGCACAGGGGCCAAAAGCTGCCCGTACAATTTACGCAAAATGGCCTGCGCATTGCGCGTCAGCGCCGGCAGCCCGGCTTCGGGCGTACGGGGTACGGCCCGTAAATTCAGCCAGAGCATTTGCAGCGCCTGCTGCACCTGGGCCACGTTTGCCGCCAGACGAACAACTTCAACGCCACCCGCCGATACCAAAAAAAGAACCAACTGACCGTCCAGACTAAAAAATTCCAACAGCAGCGTCTCCGCATCCAGCAAAGGCTGCACCGATTCTGCCTGAATCTGCCACAAAGCAGCTTCGCGGGCATAATCAGCATTGCGCACTTGAAGCTGGTGCCAGGATTGAGTGATCTCTCTTTCCAGATCGAGCACTTGCTGTTCCACACGCTGCCGGGCGGCCAACTGCTCGGCTGTCTCTTCCCGTTGGCCCAATTCTTCGCCGGTTTGCCAGCGGCGGTACAGCCGATCCCGCTCGGCGCGCAGCCGCTGCAAATTGGCGATCAGCGGCTCATCGGCCGGGCTGCGAGCTTCAAGGCTCAGGTTCAAACGATGAGCCAGCAAGTCACGCAGGGCCGATGATTTAGCCCGCTCAGCGTACAGCAAGCCGGTTTCGGGCTGATCCATTTCCAGGCACAAGGCGACCATTTCTTCATACAACCGGCTTTTGTCTCCAGCAAAATCGGCGCGGTATTCCAGCATTAAACGGCCGTACAACTGCTCCAGCGCATCAATCCCCCCGGCAAAAGCGGCAAACGCGTCTGTCAACCGGCCCTGCTGGGCATCCAAAACGCCTTGCAAATGATGAATCTGATACGTCAAGCTGGGCAGATGTTGGTGTTCGGCCAACCGCAGGGCGCGCCGGATACAGGTTTGGGCCAGAACTTCCTGTTTCATCGCCAGCCCAATCCGCGCCGCCAGCAAGTATGCTCGAATCTGTCCTACCGGTAAATCGTGCTCTGTAAAAACTTCGCAGGCAATTTGGGTCAGCAGCTGCGCCGACACGAGTTGTTCGCGCTGCAAGAATATGGCCGCCGTGTGCAAGTCGGTATCGGCAACGGCCGTTTGATTGCCTTCGGCCACGAATAAAGCGCGCGCTTCAGCCAGTTTAGCCAGCGCTTCGTCTTCCCGCCCCAGCCCCAGGCAGGCATCGGCCTCGTTGAGAATGCTCCGGCCAACTTCGTAACCGGTTCCCAACTGGTCAAACAGGCGGCGTGCCCGGCCGCAAATTTCCAATGCTTCATTATAGCGACGCAGTTGGAGTAAACAGTCGCTGATGAAAAGTTTGACGAGCATGGCATGGCGGTAACGGCCGTCTTCCAAAAATATCGTCTTGGCCTCATGCAAAAGCTGCAAAGCCTCGTTGTAACGGCCCAATACAAAATAGGTCATTGCCAGATTTTGCTGGGCGCGGGCCACGGCCGCTTTTTGGCCCAGCCGTTGATGCGCTGCCAGCGCATCCTGGTTGGCCGCAATGGATTCATCGAAGCGGCCCAGATTGCGCAAAACAATAGCCCGATTGATGTCTACCACGTGCAGCGCCGCCGCTCCTTTCTCGCCGGAGCGAACATACAACTCGCGTGCTTGATTGAATTGGACCAGGGCAGGGGCGTCCTGGCCTAAACGGCCGTGTATGATGGCCAGATTCATTTTAACTTCCGCCAGGGCAAACCATTCCTCCAAATCAGACAAAATCAGGCCGGCCCACTCGCCGGTTTCCAAAGCTTCGTCATAGCGCCCCAAGCTGGCTAAGGCATAAATTTTGCCGATTTGGGAACAGGCCTGTTCGCGTAAACGGCCGTGTCGCGCATAAATCGCCGCCGCATCATCGTAGCAGGCAATCCCTTGTTCGTAGTCGGCCAGACCAATGACACGGCCGTTACCCTCTACCCGCAGCCCTAAAGCCACCGGTAAATCATCCTGCCATAACTGCCCCATCTGTATCAAAAACCGGGCTACCTGAAAACAGCGCTGAATGTCTGTCCGCATTAGCTGATCGGCTTTTTGCTTAAGCATCTCTGCCAGCGGCTCTCGTTCCGCCCTGGGAAAAGCAGCAAGCTGCGTTCGCAGCCAGCCGGGAATTAACTCGCCGTCAAGCTGCAGCAAGGCACTAGCCGCCGCTTCCGGCGATAATTTGTAATGATGGTAACGATAATTTGCCTCAACGATGGTGTGAGACTCAATCATTTTCGACCCCACTTCGACTTTGGCTAAATGTGGATAGGATGAACGGCCGTGCTTTGGGCTATGGTTCTGGGTTCAATGAGGAAAAGATGATGGTTCAGAAAAATACTTTGTGGGCGCGGGCAGCTTGCCCGCGCTCCGTTTTGCCTATTTATACTGCGTTTCGCCTACAAATAATGTCACATGCTTTACAATAAATCAGCAAGCATCCACTCAAACAACCAATTCTTGCACATGAATTTCAAAATCCGGACCGCTGACGATGAGTTCGTAACGGCCAGGAGCCAGTCCGGTAAACGTAAAATTGCCGATTTCATCTACAGGAATCTGGGCCGTTTTTTGTGCATTCTGCCAGAGATGGGCCACCGTTTCCACAGTCTCCACACCGATCAGAAGCCCCAAAACCGCCCTGGCCCCGACTTTCTCCGGGTCATCCTGAACTTCGAGGGTCAGTTGGGCGGCGCCCGCCTCGTACATGAGCGGGCCATCGTCCTGACCGCGTAAAGCCAGCGCTGGCTGCAAGGCACCGCCCCCCATCGTTCCAGCCGGGATAAGCCGGGCAATCCAGATTTGAACGCGCTCACTCAAGCTGCGTTCAACATCGGGCGTCAAATCGGTCAGATAAGCCTGCAATTGAGACAGTTCGGCCTGGCAGTGCGGGCAAATGTGCAAGTGCTGCCGGATTGTATCGGCCTGTGTGCCGCTTATCAGGTGCAGATGGTATTCGCCTAATTCGGTTGGTGTGGGGCAGGTTACGCGGTAAAGCTGCGCTGCCAATCGTTTTTCAATGTCTTCCATGAGTTTCTCTCCAACTCCTCGTTTCTTCTAATCCTATAAACGACATGGCGGCCATTTTTCAGGCATCGCCCCACATTTCTTTGAATTCATCGCTGCGGCGCAGGCGGGCAAAGACGTTTTCTTTGGCCCGATACACTTCTTTAACGTCTTGGAAGACACGGCCGTATTCCGCCACCACCTCACCCGGTTTCAAATCCAATACAAAAATACCGTAGATGGCCAGCCGTTCTTTTTCGTTGTTGAACTGCCCTTCCAGCCAGCCCCACAGCTTTTTCCTTTCTAATTCGGTGGTTAGCTGGTCTTCAACGGCCGTTTCCTCCGACACCAGCACCATATCCGCCTCATCCACCGCATCTTGCAGCGCCTTCTGCTCCTTGCGCCGCAAAAAATCAATCACCACACTATGCGCGCACATCTGCAAATAACGCAAAACCGATTTGAGATCGTCAAAAGCGGCAAACTTCTCCGGCGTCAAGCCCTGCCACATCTTCTCAAAAGCGCGGTTTAGAAAAAACTGCGCCTCTTCCCCGCAAAGCGGCAGGGCCGGATGGCGCTCAATCCAGCGGGCCACCAATGGTCGATACTGCAAATAAACAAACTCCCAGGCCAACTCATCCCGCTGCAAAACCGCCCGGCGAAATAATTCAAAACAAAAACGGGGATCGTGCTCCTGCCGGCTGAAAAACCGGTCTGTTTCCTGGGCACAGCGATGGCGTACCCCGGCTAAAGTCAATGATTGCAGGTTGGTGTTTGTCACTTTGGAGCCACTCAGACTAATTCTTCTTGCCTACTGAGGAAATTGAATGCATCACCCTTCCATTGTACACCAAATATGAACGGCCGTTGGATCGAGAATTTTTTCACCTAATACCCGTTCATCTTTGCAGTTTATGCAAAACCCAGGAAATGGAACACGGATTAGTATAGACGAACACGGACTTCATTAACATAAGTAGAAAAATCTGCGTGCATCCGTGAAAATCCGCGTCCAAAATCCCAAAGTGCCAACATAGAGTCTCTCATCTTGCCGGAAAAATAAACACCAGGCCGTTTATGGTAGTGTGGCATGCCCTGTATTTGTTTTATTGGAAAAAGCAAGAATCACAAACAGCGAGGAAAAAATCATGAACCGTAAAGTTATTTATCTGACTATTGTTGTTATGCTGTTCGTTTCATTATTGAGCGCGGCGATTGTCTTTGGCCAGGGTTCCGATCCGGGACAGCCAACGGAACCGGACGTACCAGTTCCGGCCGAACCATTGGAAGGCGACAGCAATTCGACGCCGTTAGGCAGCGAACCCGGTCAGGCTGGTGCTGGGGCGGGGGAAATTGTTGATGGGGCAACGGCCGTTACCGGAACCGCCATCACCTACCAGGGCCGCCTGACCGAAGGGGGCAGTCCGGCCAATGGCGCTTTCGACTTCGTTTTTGCCTTATACGACGCTCCGGTCATTGCCAGCCAGGTGGGCATTACCCTCACCCAGGTTCTCACCGTCAGCGGCGGCCTGTTTATAGCCGATCTTGACTTTGGCAATGTTTTTGATGGGGCGGAACTATATTTACAAATTGGCGTCCGCCCTGAAGGCAGTGTCACCCCCTATGAAATACTCAATCCGCGCCAGCCACTGCGCCCCACCCCTTACGCACTGTCGCTGCGTCCCGGTGCTGATGTGATCAGCAGCGTCAGTAATGATGCCATCTTCCAGACCCACAACACGGCAGCAATTGGCACAACCTCTTACGCACTGCGAGGAGAAACCGATTCTGCCTCTTTCAGTGCTGCTGCCATTTACGGCCGTGTCACTTCAACAACGCCCGGCGCCTACTCAGCCGGTGTCCGGGGTGTCAATGAAGGCACGTTAGGTAATGGCATTGGCGTTTGGGGATCGCAGAACGGCAGCGGCTGGGGACTGTACGGCAGCAGCGTTTCCGGCTATGGCGCATTTTTGACATCCTCCGGCTCCGGCGGGCGCGGTCTGTACGCCCGTGGCGGCACGAACACTGATGCCGACATCGTTCTGGGAGGCAGCAGCACGGCAGATGATGACGGCCGTATCATTTCGGATCCCAACTATTCCAGCAGCGATATTTTCCTGTCCAGCAATGACGCTGTGGTGGTGCAGTTGGATGTTGATGCCGGCACGGCCGAAGATGCCGATTTTTCCATTGAAGACAGAGCCGCGAACACTATCTTCAATTTTGATGATGGCGGCGAATTTGCCATGTTTGAACCAGGCGTGGGCGAAATGGTGGAAATTTTAACCACCGAATTAGGGACAGACGGTGCCCAGATCACGCTGCGCAACAACGCTGGAGCCGCCACGATCATTCTGGACGCCGAATACAACGCGGGCGGTGACGGCCGTATCACTACCGAAGTCCTGCAAATCACCGGCGGCTCCGACCTGTCTGAACAGTTCGATATTGCCGCAGCAGCCAGCACCCAGCCGCAGGCCGGTGTCCAGCCGCAGGCTGGTTACGTCGTCTCGATTGATCTCGACAATCCTGGCGAGCTGGTCGTCAGCAGCCAGGCTTATGACCGGACTGTGGCCGGTGTGATCAGCGGGGCGGGCGGCGTTAAGCCAGGTATGTTAATGGGGCAAACGGGCAGCGCAGCCGACGGCCGTTTCCCGGTCGCATTGACCGGCCGCGTTTACGTCTGGGTCGATGCCGGCTACGGCGCAGTCCAACCCGGCGATTTACTGACCACTTCCAACACACCCGGCCACGCCATGGTCGCGCGCGATCATGATCAGGCGCAGGGCGCGATTTTGGGCAAAGCGATGACTGCTCTGCCTAGAGGCTGCGGGTTGGTGTTGGTTTTAGTCGCCTTGCAGTAAAGTACGGAGGACACCATGAAAATCAATAAATTATGGCTGCTCATGTTGTTTTGGCTGGCCGCCTGCACACCGACGCCCACGCAGCCGGTCCAGGAACCGGAAACTGGCGAAGAAACGGCCGTTGCTCTGGCCAACCAAGGTTCAACAACAGGCAGCAACGTCCAAACCGAACCGGTGCCATATCATTTTGAACCATATGATTTGGATTCACGGCAAGACACGGGATTGGAAACGGCCGTTCCCGGCATTTTCAAACAAACCATCAGCATCAAAGGCGCCGTTTGGCTGCGCCTGCACTTCGGCGAGTACAACCTGGACCGCAGCAGCTACCTGACTATCACGTCGCTGCAAGATGGCGGCGACCAGCAGTTGGACAGCCGCAGCCTGCCCCTGTGGGAAAATAGCAGTGCCGTCTTCAATGGCAACGCAGTGACCATTGAACTGCATGCTGCTCCTGGTGATGAAGGCGTTTACTTTGTCGTCGATGCTGTTGTTGTTGGCGACCAGCAGGATGTTCCCGCCCTTGAAGCGGTAGATAGCGGCGAACCGGGCACCGAATCGTTGTGCGGTATCGATAATCGGGTGGCTTCGACGGATGGACGTGTCGGCCGGTTGTTTTTTGGCGGTTGTACAGCGTGGTTGATTTCAAACGGCCGTTTACTTACCGCCGGGCACTGCGCCGATTTCGATCCCGATCAAGGCGGTCCGCTGCTGCCCGATGGCGTCCTCGACCTGTCCGGTGTCGTTGAATTCAACGTCCCGCCATCCCTGGCCAACGGCACCACAGTCGCCGCCGACCCCAATGATCAATACCCCATCAACACTGGCAGCGTCGTCTGGCACTTCGAGGGCGAGGGGCAGGGTTTGGGCAAAGATTGGGCCGTTTTTACCGTCAACGTCAACTCCAACACCGGCCTGACCCCGTTTCAGGCTCAGGGCGGTTTCTTCCGCACCACCAATGGCAACCCCACTGCCGGCGACACCATCCGTGTGACCGGCATGGGGCTGGACAACACGCCTGTCGGCAGCACCGGTAATCGCAACGCGCAAAACTTCACCAATCAAACCAGCACCGGCGGTTACGTGGGCGAAAGCATCTCCGGCAACGACATCTCGCATCAATACGCGGTCGATACCACTGGCGGCAATTCTGGCAGTCCCATCATTTGGAACAGCAACGGCTTCACCATCGGCATCCACACCAACGCCGGCTGTGCCTCAGATGGTTCCGGGGCAAACAGCGGCACGTCGTTTGAGGTGAATGCACTCGAAGCGGCCATCGACAACCATCCCGGCTCCAGTACGGTTTACGCCGACAAAACCCGCTTTGGCGCGGCTGAGGATGGCACGATTTATCATCCTCATGACACGATAACGGAAGCGGTTACGGCCGTGCCCGTAGGCGGCAAAGTTAGCATCGTCACCGGTACATACAATGATACTGGTCTGTTCACCAAGCAAACTTTCATGGTTGCCCCCGTGGGCAGTGTCCTCATCGGACAACCATAAGGAGATGACATCATGACAAAAATTACTTTCTCCCGCTGGACGTTGACCATCCGCATCGGCTTAGGGGTTTTTCTGCTGGCTCTGGTGTTGACTATGACTGGCAGTCCGATAGAAGCTGCGCCGGCCACCAATACATACGCCGTTACCTGGTACACGGCCGACAATGGCGGCGGTATCAGCAGCAGTGGCAGCTACGAAGTTGCCGGCACTATCGGCCAACCAGACACAGCCCCAGCCGCAGCAAGCGCCGATTATGGCCTGGAAAGCGGGTTCTGGGCCGCATTCATGGAGATGATCTATCAGGTTTTCCTCCCCATAGCCATAAAATAAACGGCAAAGATCTGTCAAACCGCAGCCAAAATAACAAAAGAGCTGCCCCAAAATCAGGGCAGCTCTTTTTCATTTACAATTAAGCTATCTATGGCATCATTGTCGTTCTGACTGTAAGGTATTTGGTAGGATTTATTGATTAAAATGTGTATTATTCAGGTAGGACTATCGCTTGGCTTAGGTTGCTTTTCAGTTTTTAACCGCTTTTTAACTGTGCCTGGGCCGCAAAGTATTGTTAAATTTAGGCAAGGAAGCAGTTCTGTATATTTAACCATCTGTTACGCTGACACACTTTGAGGAGCCGCCAAACAGATTTTTCGACAACCCAGGAATCAAATTGTATCTAATGAATTCACTGTACCCGTTTGTTTCCGTTATTATCCCCCATTACAATGATGCCGACCGTCTGGGGCACTGTTTAGACCGGTTGGAAAATCAGACTTATCCGTCGGACCGTTATGAAATAATTGTTATAGATAATGGTTCAGATGAATCACCTGAGGGAGTAACGGCCGTATCCCATCACAGTACGCTTGTATTCGAAAATAAACCCGGTTCATATGCCGCCCGCAATTACGGCATCTCCAAAGCACAAGGCGAAATCATCGCTTTCACCGACTCGGACTGCCTGCCGGAACCAAATTGGATTGAAAAAGGCGTCCAAACCATTAACCAAAACGACGCCATCGGTTTTATCGCCGGCAAAGTCGACGTCTTCCCTCTGGATTATGATCACCCGACAATCGTCGAACAATATGAAATATTGCGAGCCTTTCCCGTCGAAGAGTTCATAGAAAGATGGCACTTTGGAGTCACGGCCAATATTTTTACCCGGCTAAATGTGATCAATGACGTAGGCAATTTTGACGAAACGTTGAAATCTAATGGTGACACAGACTGGTGCCAACGGGTTTATAACGCCGGTTATAAACCCGTTTATGTCGATGAAGCCTGCGTAAAACACCCGGCACTTTACACACTGGAAAGCATTTATCACCGGGCACAGCGATGGGCTGGCGGTTTGCATGACAGGTATGCCGAAGATCATCCTCCCGTACAATATTTAGTTCATAGTTTTCCCCACGACATTTTACCCCCGGTTAAAAAAACCTGGTTCCTTTTCCAGCAGCGCCATCTCTCTTTGTGGACAAGAATTAAATTAATCGGCATAGAATGGATGGTTAACTACGCCAAAACCTTTGAGCGCGTCCGGCTGATTTTTGGCGGTCATTCCCGACGATGCTGAGCGGTCAATACCCGCCGTGATTATTACAGATGCCTCTGGTAAAATAGCCCAATCGATCGGAAACATTTGTAAGGCCTGGCCTGAGGAAAATCATCATGGCGCTCAGTATCGGGTTGGTTGGACTGCCCAATGTGGGTAAAAGTACAACATTTAATGCTCTTACCAAAGCCCAAAATGCGGAAGTTGCCAATTACCCCTTTTGCACTATAAAACCCAACAAAGCGATTGTAGCGGTGCCTGACATCAGGGTGGATAAATTGGCCGATATGGTTGGTGTGCCGGAACGAATTCACGCGACGATTGAGTTTGTGGACATTGCCGGATTGGTGAAAGGAGCCAGCCAGGGTGAAGGATTGGGGAATCAGTTTTTAGGCAATGTGCGGGACACGGCCGTACTCATTCATGTCGTTCGCTGTTTCGATGATCCCAACGTTGTCCACATCAGCGCCCAGCCCGATCCGGTAGAAGACATCGCTATTGTTAACCTGGAACTGGCCTTAGCCGATTTGGAACAGCTTGAACGCAAGATCGAAAAGCTGACCCGGCAAATCAAAGGCGATCGCAAAGTATACGGCCCGCTGTTGGAAATGGCCGAAGCACTCCAGGAACATTTGGCCGCCGGTCGCCCCATTCACTCATTTTCCGATCAACAAAATCACGCCTTTCTAGCACTCAATCAGGAACTGCGGTTTCTTACCGGTAAACCGGTCATTTACGCGGCCAACGTAGATGAAGACGGCCTGGTAACAGACAATGATTATGTCCGCGCCACACGCGCTGTTGCGGCCAAAGACGGCGCTGAATTTGTGAAGTTGTGCGCGCAGTTGGAAGAAGCGATGATTGATATGTCGGATGAAGAACGGCAAGAATATTTTGAACTGTCCGGCATCAGTGAAAGCGGATTGGCACAGATCATCCGCAAAAGTTTTCATGCTTTGGGCCTGATCAACTTTTTCACCAAAAACGAAAATGAAGTCCGCGCCTGGGAAATACGGCAAGGATCAACAGCGCCCCAGGCTGCAGGCACCATCCATACCGATTTTGAGCGGGGCTTCATCCGGGCCGAAGTGATACCTTTTGATGTGTTTGCGCGATATGGAGGGGAAACGGCCGTAAAAGCTGCCGGAGCCATGCGTGTCGAAGGAAAAGAATACATCGTCCAGGACGGTGACATCATTCTTTTCCGATTTAATATTTAGCATTTCAGCAGGAGTTCCTATGACCCATCACCTTGTCCTTGTCGCTGGCAACATTGGCGCCGGCAAAACTTCCCTCACCGAACGTATTGGCGACCGATTGGGGTGGCAGACATCCTTTGAATCGGTAGCCGACAACCCTTACCTGCCCGATTTTTACGCCGACATGAAACGCTGGTCGTTCCACTTGCAAATTTTCTTTTTGGGTCACCGGGCAGAACAGCATCGGGAATTAGCCGCCAGCCCCCGTTCGGCCATCGCCGACCGCAGCATTTATGAAGATGCCTATATTTTCGCCCGCGCCCTGCGGCACATGGGCAACATGCGGGAACGAGATTACCTGGCCTATCGCCGCCTGTTTGATCAAATTGTTGACGCCCTGCCGCGCCCCGATTTGCTGCTTTATCTGAAAGCGCCGGTTCCGGTTCTTATGGAACGCATTAATCAACGCGGCCGGGAAATTGAAAGCAGTATTTCAGCCGATTATCTTTCGCTGCTGGAATCATTTTATGCCGATTGGCTGGCCACGTTTGACCTTTGCCCAGTCTTGATGATTCCCAGCGAGCAGTTGGATTTTGTGAACAAACCGCATCATCTTGACATTGTTGTTGACCGCATTCAGGCAAAGCTGGCCGGGCGCGAAGATGTGATTTTCCCCAACGGAGAATGAGACCCAACCTGACAGAAAAGGCTCTTTGAGAATTCGTGGGGTTTACGTCGTTTCATGCGTCAAACGTAATGCGTCACCAGGGAAACATCACGCATGACGCATGACGTATGAGCGTGGAAATTTAAGGAAACGGCCGTTATCCATCTCCCCCAATATTCCTATAAACCACCTTGCCAACCCCCAAAGAGTGTGCTAGTATCTGCCTGTCCCTACTGTGTGCGTGATGGGTATCTATGTTGAGCCAACGCCACTCAAAAGGGGATCAGAATGCGCAGAGGGGATGTAGTAGCCGGTAGGCAAGGCAAAGTCCTCGCGGAAAGATTCCCACCTGCTCTTGCAGGTTCAACCCCCAGAACCCACACGGCATGGCGGGGACGCTGATCTGATTTATCGGAATCAGCAACCTACTTTTTCAAGTCAGGTTCCAAGCCCCTGATCCATTGCAATCAGGGGCTTTTGGTTATCGGCCGCCCAACTTTATTATCAATCCCTTAACCTGGAGTAGTCACCATCAAAAATCGGGTTTTACTTTCGCTCATTGTCATCGTTTTAACAGGTCTTGTCGGCTTCGCTGTTACAGTGGCCGCGAATGGTTCGGCTTCCTTTAGAAACGAAGTGCTGCCTACCTTTGCCCCAACAGCATTTGTAACAGAGGCTATCAGCGCCATTACGGCAACGAATACGGCCGTTCCCCCCACCGAAACACCCACACAAACGGCCACCGCTACCCCCCTGCCGACCAACACCGCCACACCAACCAAAACACCAACCGCAACAGCCACTATTACACCATCTCCAACCGACACGGCAACCCCGGCACCGCCAACCAACACACCTGAGCCGGTGCCCACGCTGGAACCAACAGCCGAACTGCCCCCCACAGAACCGCCGCCGCCACCACCACCGGCATCCAATCCTATTCTCGATCTCAATCCAGTGCCTGGCCAGCCACAGGGCTTCCTGGATAAATTCCGTGTTGTCTCCTTCTATGGCAGTCCGATGGGTTCCGGGCTGGGCGTATTAGGCGACCAAATCCGCAGCAAGACCCTGCGCATTTTGCGTACCAGCTACGTGCCTGAATATCAGGCTTATTCCGACAAGCTGGTATTACCTGGCTACCATATCGTTTCCACTGTCGCTAATAGTTCACCGCCCGATTATCGGCATCATTTAGAACTGGGCATCATTGAAGAATGGGTCGCCTCGGCCAAACAAGATGGCGTTGTCGTGTTCCTGGATATTCAACCCGGCCGGGCTAACCTTATGGACGAATTCAACCGCATCCGTTACCTCCTATACGAACCCCATGTCCACTTGGCACTTGACCCTGAATTTGCCATGAATGAAGAGCAGGTAGCAGGCGTCAATATCGGCCAGATTTATGCCGCCCAAATCAATGAAATCCAGCTCCAAATGAACAGCATTGGCTACGAAATTGGCGTAAACAAAGTGCTAGTGCTGCACCAATTCAAAGACAGCATGCTGCCCGACAAAGCGTTAATTGAAGGGTATCCGTTTGTCGAAATGGTGATTGATGGGGATGGCTATGGCCCTGCCGGTCCTAAAATCAGAAATTATCTACAATATGCCGGTGAACCCGGTTTTGAGTATGGTGGATTTAAGCTTTTCCCCACCGATGGCGATTCACCCCTGTTAACACCCGATCAGGTGATGACAGCGCTGTATCCGCCGCCTTCGATTGTTATTTATCAATAGAACGCAGGGGCAGTTCAGTTCCAGAGGTGACAGCCACTTAAAAATGGTCTGGATTTCGCCATCACCTCTGGAAAAAGTGACTGTCACCTGAGTACAGATGGGGCAAAGTTGTTTTGCCCCTTTTTTATGGGGGAGAAAGCAGGGTGAGTTTTCCGGGCAGGATTTGATAAGAAATGGGCGACACGGCCGTTTCCAAAATCTCACCGTCGGCGTGAATGGGCGTGCCGGGCAGGCTCTCGATGGTCAGGCGGGATGTGCGCTTAAAGGTCACGTTGGGATGCGCGATGTGGGTGCCTTTAAGCAGCCGCAGCAAAATGGCCACTACTGTCCCTTTTGACACTTCCGGAGCCAGGACAAAATCGAAACGGCCGTCATCCACCAACGCACCGGGAGCCATCATAAAACCGCCCGTTCGCGGGCTGTTACAAACCGACAACAAATAAGTCGGTCCTTCGTAGCCGCCATCGTCCCAGGACAGCCGCATCTGCCACGCTTTCAGCTTGATAATGCCTTTCAGCAAGGCCACATAATAACGCAGTTCGCCGGAGATGCGCTTGATTTTGATGTGTTCCAGCGTAATCATCGGCTCCATGGCCACGGCGCTGTTGTTGTTAAAATAATGAACGCGGTCGGGTAATTGAATCTGCCCCACATCCACCGGGCGCGTATGACCGGCGGCAATGACTTGTACGGCCGTTTCAATCTCACCCGGCAGGCCAACCATTTTGCTGAAATCATTAGCCGAACCGATGGGCACAATGCCAAAGGGCACCGTTGGTCCTTCGGGACTGGCCTGGATGAGTCCGTTAACCACCTCGCTGATTGTCCCGTCGCCACCGGCCGCAATAACGGCATCATATCCGGCCAAAACGGCCGTTCTGGCCGCCTCCGTCCCTGCCAGCGGTTTATCGGTGATGGTTAAATCGTAATCAATGCCGGCCGCCTTAAAAGCCGCTTCCACGGCCCCGGCTTTTCCTTTGGCTCCCCACCGGTTAGCGTATGGATTAAGGATGATTTTTACGTTCATTGGCCTAAATTTTCCCGAATGAAATCTGGTTTGTTAGTGATCAAGCCATTGACCCCCAATTGGGCCAGCCGCTGCGCTTCGGCCGGTTCGTCTACCGTCCATACATTGGTCTTGTACCCTCGTTTTTTGGCCCACACCATATAGGCCGCGTTTACCAATGAAAAATGGGGATGGTCGGCCTCGCCATCAGCCAGCCAATAGCCGTATTTTAGCAGGCCGCTGCCACGAATAAGAGCGACCGGCACAGATTTGGGCAGCAGGCGGCGGGCACGGCGCACAGCCAGCGGATTGAATGAAGAGACGAGTACGTGGTTTTCTAACTGATAGGCGGCAATACGGTCGGCAACGGCCGTTTCCACACCCTGATCTCGCCAGCCAAAATACTTAATCTCAATGTTATAGAGCAGGCGCGGCCCCATCGACTCAAACAGTTCATCCAGTGTAGGGATGGTCTGCCCCTGCCCGGCGTCAAACGATTGCAGCTCGGTGACCGTCAAGTCGGCCACTTTGCCCTGCCCATTGGTTGTCCGGGATATATCAAAGTCGTGAATAATGACTAAACGGCCGTCTTTGGAAAGCTGCACATCCAGTTCAATGCCATCCGCCCCTTGTTCGGCCGCCAGTTCAAAAGCCGCCAGCGTATTCTCCGGCGCATAGGCACTGGCTCCCCGATGCCCAATAATCAGCGGTTTATCCGCCCCAAACCAACCCATCACATACCCTCCAAAATCCAGGCCGCCTAAACAGCCCACAATCGCCATATCCCTAAAAACAAAAAGGCGGAAAGTGTATTGACTTTCCGCCTTTACCTTAAATCATCGCCTAATACAAATCAACAAAATAAGCATCCGCCGCCCGGTCGATCATCTCTTTCGACAGCTTCAACTCAACCCCAAAATATTGGGCAATATCCTTCATCTGATCCAGCAAATCGCGCGGATGGTTCGCCCGCAGTTTTCTATTTGCCTTAACATAATACTCTTGCAGCAAATAACGAACCGCCTGTTCATCATACTGAACGCCGCGCAAGTTACACATCACCTTGAAAATATCACGGTATCCATCAAACGACGGCGAAGTTACCTCAATTTTATGCCGGATACGGCGCAAAAAAGCCTCATCAACCAAATCTCGCGGCGGCAAGTTGGTCGAAAAGACAATAAGAACTTCAAACGGCACTTCAACCTTACGCCCCGTGTGTAAAGCCAGGAAATCGATATTCTTTTCCATGGGCACAATCCAGCGATTCAACAAGTCGCGCGGCCGAATTTGCTGGCGGCCGAAGTCATCAATCAAGAACATGCCCCCGTTGGCCTTCATTTGAAACGGCGCTTCATAATATTTGTTGTTGGGGTCGTAAACCAATTCCAGCCCATCCAACGTCAATTCACCGCCAACCATAATGACCGGCCGTTTAATCCGCACCCAACGAGCATCTGGCCGCCGCGCCCCTAACGAACCGGTCACCCCCCGCCCAATCGAGTCTTCCTGCGGTACAATGACATGGTTAATCTCGTCATATACTTTAATAATCTGGCCATCGACTTCTACGGCATAGGGGATATATATGTCATTTTTCAAAATCATACGGCCGATGCTTTCGGCAATGGTGGTTTTACCGTTGCCGGGAGGACCATATAAAAAGATGGACTTTCCAGAGTTAACGGCCGGACCAATTTTAGAAAAAACGGATTCTTCTAAAACCAAATGGGATAATGCCTGCTTCATGATGGTGGGATTAACTTGCAGTTGTTTTCCACCCTGGGCATTTACCGCCTGCACGTAATCATCCCAGGAAACGGGAGCCGGCCCGGTGTAAGTTGTTCTTTCCATCTGCTCACGGGCGCGGGTAATCCCTTTGCCGGTGATGGAATAGCGGTAAGATGCCGATCCCAGGCCGCCAGACCCTTTAACCTCGCACATTTGTTCCCGCTTCAAGGAATCCATCACCGGACTCACAACCGTTTGAAACGGCAAATGCATTAATGAGGCAATTTCATGGCCGGTTAACTCACCGCGATTATAGAGAAACTTTAACGCCAAATCTTCAACAAAAATAGCGCTTAATCTGGTATCTTCAATGCTTTGAATAGGAGCAGGAGTCCAATCGACTAAAGTTTGTTCAGCAACCATGGTTTAGTTTTCTCCCCAATATATCATCCGAACGCTGCCCTACACTGACTATAAAGTTCAGTCGAAGGCAAAACCCGTCGAAGCCCGGCTGCCTGCGACATTTTCTGGCAACGTTCTATACCGTTACAAGTAATTTCAACTTTCTGCTTGATGTTTGAAATAAAGTTTAAATCCATACTTTTACAAGCACAATCAACTTGTTTATAGAGTTGATATTCGATGACGTACAGAATAACCTTCGCCCCCACTGCTAATAATATCTGTCCAACATGAAGTATTATAGCACAACCCATCTAAACTCAATGAGTTATTTCTTAATCTTGTGGCGGCCAGCTAAAGGGGGAACGGCCGTAACAACTCCTGCTACAATATCAAACAAAAAAGGGCGTTGCAGACAACGCCCCCACAAGAAAAATATCCATCTTAGAAGTTTAACCGGCCGGTTTGAGGGAGATTTGGATATCCTCCTCATCCAGTCTTCGAGCGGTTACTTGTACTTTGTCGTTGGCATCAAAGGTATCTTCCAGCCAACGCCGTACGGCCGGACTAAGAACGACACGTGCCTGATCGTTAGGCACAAGCCGCCAGACACTGCTGCCTTTGTCATAAACGCCATTGTAGTAAATGGTGACTGGCCGGGTTTCGGTACGGGAATTAATGGCGAAAAAGGGCCAATGTTCCGAGGTAAGGTTGATAAAACCCCGGCGTAGGTGCAGCGGTTTTAACTCGGCGACATACACAAACCCCTCTTCCGATTCGATGGCCAGTTGGGTTTCTGTAATTGGGGCTTCTTCTGCCTTGGGTATGGGTTTGCTCCGAGGTTTGACTTTAGCTTTCTTTTTGGACTGCCCGGTTAAGAAATCGAAAACGGGCATCATGATATCGATATGTTCAAGCATAACGGAGATTACGGCCGTTCCCATAACCGAAATTTGCTCCGACGAGAAGCGGCGGCTGAGGTAGAAAGGCGTCACCCACTGGGCCTCGTCATTCAAGTAAGCGGCTTTACTAAACAGGGCTACGGCCGCTTCTTCATCCAGCGCAGTAATACTATCCTTGAACAAATCCTGGTAATGCGTTTTTTCGCCCGATTCCTCATCAATTTGCATTTGCTGGACCCGCAGCGACCACTCCGGGCCTAGTTCCGTAATTAAACGATGGCAAATAACCGGCTGCTGTTCGGCCAGCGATAACCCTTTGGCCAACCCCTTTTTATCTTGAATGGCCAACTGCACTTCCAGGCTTAACGGCCGTGCCAGAAAAGTAATATAAGCACCGGCTTCATCACCCTCCGCCTCGGCCAGGAAAACCGTCTGACTTTCACGATTCACACCAGCCACTGGCAGCTTCTCGCGTACAGAATGCGGCAGGGATTTATGCAGCTCCCGAATAAATAATTCTAATTGGGACAAAGCAAATTTAATTGCCGTCTCTTCACCAGCCCAGCCAAACGCCACAAAAACAGGCATAGACAGGCCAGTAAATTCTTGTGTTTCATCCATCTTTCACAAATCCTTACTTCAACCTAGTTTTTTAGGGTGTCGTGACACCAATGATTTTGCGTGGTTTCCTATCTACATAAAGTATAATTGGGGATGTACGTTCTGAGGTTATACAGCCAGGGTTATACAACTTGTAGTGTGCAATCTTTCTCTAAATTTTAACAGAGAGTTGGCAAGTTGGCGAGTTTGGAGAAATTGGTTGGAAGGTTTGGTTTGTTGGTTGGTCGGTTAATTATTGACCAACAAACCAACCAACAAACTAACAAACCAACACCATATCTACATCATTTCCACAGCCATCGCCACCGCTTCGCCGCCGCCGAGGCACAAAGAAGCCAATCCTCGCCTCAAGCCGCGATTTTGCAGCGCGTACAGCAGGGTAACCAGCACCCGCGCGCCACTGGCTCCGATAGGATGCCCCAGCGCGATAGCACCGCCATTAACGTTGACCTTATCCCAATTCCAATCATACCCTTTTTGCGTCAATTCCACGCCGTTGGCCAATGCTTGGGCAGCAAAAGCCTCGTTCAATTCAATGAGATCAACATCGGCCAGGGACCAGCCAATCTTATCCAACAATCGGGGCATGGCACGAGCCGGCGCAGCAAACAACCACTGCGGATCCACGGCCGCATGGGTATAGCCGACGATGCGGGCCATTGGCTTTAGACCCTGCCGTTCCGCTTCAGCCAGGCTGGTAACGACGACAGCAGCCGCGCCATCATTAATACCGGGCGCATTGCCGGCCGTCACCAGGCCATCCTTGACAAAAGCAGGCGGCAGCTTGCCCAATCCTTCCAGGCTGGTGCCCAGTTCATAACTGCCATTGCTGAATGTGGCCCGAATGGGTTCATCAATGGTAACGAAGGTAGACCCTTTGCGGGTTTTGATTTCGACAGGCACGATTTCATCCTGGAAACGGCCGTTCACCGTTGCTTCAGCCGCTAATTGATGACTGCGCAGGGCAAATTCGTCCATCGCCTGCCGGGTAATATCGAACTGCTGGGCGATAAACTCGGCGGCATTACCCATCGGCCACTCCATGAACGAACACCACAGCCCATCCTTCATCAGCGAGTCCTGCACGGCCGCATCGCCAAAACGCAATCCCTGCCGGGCATTGGGCAGCAAATAAGGCGCATTGGTCATACTTTCCATGCCGCCGGCCACGAAAACGTTGGCTTCACCAGCGATGATAGCGTTGGCGGCCATCATGACTGATTTCAGGCCAGAGCCGCATACCTTGTTTACAGCGGCGGCACCTACTGTATTGGGCAGGCCACCACGCAGCGCTGCCTGCCGGGCAGGCGCCTGCCCTACCCCGGCCTGGACAACATTGCCCATAATAACTTCGTAAACGGTTTCGGGAGCAACGCTGGCGCGGGAAACGGCCGTTCTCACGACCAACCCTCCCAAATCCGGCGCACTCAAACTACCCAACGCCCCCATCAACTTACCGGTTGGCGTCCGCACCGCACCGACAATGACAACTTCCTGCTCTTTACTTGTGCTCATAAATGACTCCTTCTTTCGTGGGAAATAGTTTGTCAGGGACAAAACATGTTTGTCTTATTGTAACGCAAATTGGTTGCACAGAGGGAACAACAACTTCATTTATGTTTTGGCCAACGCCAGGCACTGGAGACTCAAAAAGCACCTGACCTGTTGGAGAAAGATCAGATGCTTTCTTCGTTAATGGTTTATTTTTCAGTGGATAGGAGGGGCGGAAGGAGGCGGCGGTAAATCGTCTTCGATTTGCTGGAGGGCCGCTGGTAAAGGAATCGGACCGCCATCGTATTGGTTAACGGCCGTTATCCCCTGCACAATTAACTGCCCCATAATCACCAAAGCCATCAGAATCACCAGTCCGCGAACGAGCATGATCCGATAGCGCCGGAACCCGCTGTATTTTATTTTAATACGCTGCCAAAGCGGCATAGCCGGGGCGACAACGGCCGTTTCCTGGGCTTCATCCAATCCATCCCGCAGCGCTTCCAGAATGTTTGTTTCCCGTTCCCGATCGTAATCATTCATCTTGCAAACCTCCACCAATCCGCCGCTTATTTCCACCCAACAACGGCTTTAGCATTACCGCCACCCTCATAATAGTTAACTACAATCTCATGTTCGCCAGCGGCGAGTTCCGTTTCGACCACATGAGTCACCGAGTTTTGCGGAACCCAGGCACTAATCACCATTTTGCCATCCACAAACAACTGCACACCATCGTCCGTAGTGGTTGTGAATGTCGTTGTCCCCCCTGCAAATTGGAATCGCCCCTGCCAGCGCACAGAAAAATTGTCAGATACCATGCCTGCAAGTGGCGCGTTTCCGCTCCAATCATAGTTGATGCTGTTCTCACAGCGCACCACAACCGGCGTATCGTTCAGATACCGGTTGTTGTAATATTCAGCCAGGAACTGGCCAGTAGGGCAGTTGGTGATTCCTTGTTCCCAATTAAGGCGGGCAACAGCCTGATCACCCTGTTCATAATATTCCATTTTGATTTTGTGTTCACCGGCATTCAGGCTGGTGCGGTAAGCATAAGTTTGTGCTACCTGTGGAATCCAGGCATCCACCACTAGTTTGTCATCAAACCAAAGCCGCACGCCATCATCGGCCGTTGTCCGAACGACGTAATCACCTTGAGCAAACTGGTACGTGCCGCTCCACCGCACCGAGAAGTTATTGCTGTTAATGCCTGTGACGGGGCTGCCGCTGCCCCAATTGTAGTCAACGGCCGTTTCACAGCGCACAACCACCGGATCACCACTCAAATTGGCATTGTTGAAATACTCAGCCAAAAACTGGCCGGTCGGGCAAGAATCGATTACCTGTTCCCAGCCGAGTTTGGCAACCGCGTT
This sequence comes from Ardenticatenaceae bacterium, assembly GCA_020634245.1. Taxonomy (GTDB): domain Bacteria; phylum Chloroflexota; class Anaerolineae; order Promineifilales; family Promineifilaceae; genus JACKCC01. Next base: position 309,778 of record JACKCC010000011.1, read on the forward strand.
CCCGTACGCCTCAAAATATTCCACCTTGACTTCATGATTACCGGCCTTCAACGTTTTGCGGGAAGTATAAGTCGTTTGTACTTGCAGTTTCCAGGCATCGGTCATCAGTTCGCCGTCCAGCCAAAAACGGATGCCGTCATCGGCCGTGGTACGGAAAACATACGTACCTGCCGCAAACTGAACCAGTCCTGTCCACCGGGCTGAAAAATTATTAGAACTAATACCATCGCCGGGGCTGCCCGATGTCCAATCGTTGTTGATAGCTTCTTCGCAGCGAGTAAGCGCCGGTTCGCCGGCCAAATCACGATTGTCGAAATATTCGGCCAGATATTGATTGGTGCTGCAAGGGTTTAGTGTAATGATGATTTCATCCTGACTGGTAGGAACTACATCCGACCACTGGGTTTTATTATCGGCATCCACCCGGAATTTAACATCGGCATCGACCAGTTCAATGACCAGCACGCCGGTTTCATCGGTCTGGCCGGTGACGTCCATGTACTCATCATCTTCGGTGTAAACGTAAACCGGGACGGCGGCCACGCCATTACCGGCCGTGTCTTGCACGGTTACTTTGAATGGCGCCTGCCCGGTTTGAATTTCCACAATGTTTTGGCCAGGGTAGGCGACAGCATCGGACCAGAAATAGTGCAGTTGGTGCAGGGCCAGAAATTGGTAACGGCCGTCTTCCAACTGAAACACCGCATTACCATTGCCGTCCGTATCAACAAACATCTCCAGGTAATCACCCTGGTCTGAGTAGGCAAACACCCGCGATCCGCCAATCCCTTCGCGGCCGGCATCCAGCACCGTTACCACAAGCGTCTTGGCTTCCGCGCCGTCATTGCCCCCCCAATTCAATTTTTGCAGCGCCTTGACAATTTGATCGCCAACCGAAGTCAGGGCAAGCACAGCCGCCAGAGCAGCCAACATCAATAAAATGGCGTACTCGACCAGACCCTGGCCGTTTTGCGCCGGCTTGTTTTTATTAGTTTGACAGTTGAAGCACTGGACCATGTTTATAACCTTCGCGCTAAAATTTGATCATTTCAATGGTATCATGCGCCCGTATGAAGGTGTATAGGATAGTTGTACAGAACAAAGATGAAATAGTAGACGGCCGTTTCCCCATCGCATACAATTCAATTCATTATGACCACGACAATTCTGACACACGATCGCACGACCTGGACCGACATCATTCAGCCTACCGATGAGGACATCGAGCAGCTCAAAGCCCGCTATCCCAATTTCCATCCATTGAATCTGCACGACTGCCTCAGCGAACTGGAATTCCCCAAAATCGATCACTATGACGACTACCTATTCCTCGTCGTTCATTTACCCCGGTGGGATGACGAAGAAAAAATCTCCCGCCCCAGCGAAGTGGACATTTTCATCAGCAAAGGGGTTTTGGTCACCGTCCACGCGGGCAACTTAAAACCCCTCAATGAATTATTCGCCTGCGTTCAGCAAAATACCGACTTTAGCGACCGTTTGATGGGGCGTGGGGCCAGCCCGCTTTTGTATGAACTGCTCGACGAATTAATCAACTACTGCTACCCCATCCTGCGCAAAGTCAACCAAAATATTCGCCACGCCGAAGAACATCTTTTCCGGGAAGAAACCGAACACATCCTGCATGATATTGCCGTCGTACGGCGCGACGTCATCGCCCTGCGCCACATTTTACGGCCGCAGTGGGACATTATGAACGCCCTGGAAAAAGGCAACTGGCCCTTCATCCACGACGATTTAACGCTTTACTGGAGCAATTTGGGCGACCATCTGGCCCAGTTGAAGGCGATGCTGGACGAGCACGTGGACGTAATTGATGGTCTTTCAGATACGATTGACACGCTGGCGTCGCACCGGATTGACGGTGTGGTGCGTGTGTTGACGTTTATTACGATTTTGACGGCTCCACTGACTTTGCTGGCGACGATTTTCGGTATTAATGTGGAACTGCTGCCGGTACAGTATCATCCCCTGTTATTTTTGGCGGTAATCTTCATCGGGGTGTTGTTAACGGCCGTACTCATTCTCTACCTGAAACGCCGCGGCTTCCTATAGCCCAAAATCTACCGGCCAAATCGATAAAATCATCACCGCAATCACCGAGGCAATAGCCAGCGTCGGCCCAAACTCAATTTCTCGCCGCATATAAGAAATGTCCCTTTTCACAACCGCATAGCTTGCGCCATAAAGGCCATGTATAAAACCGGCCAGGATGATAGTAAGCATCAGTACCGGCAGCCCCAGAAACGCGCCAATCATGCCCTGCATTTTGATTGCCCCCCATCCGATGCCCGGCACGCCGGTAAGCCGTTTGTAATACAGGTTGCCCAGATAATTTATGCCCAAACCAAAAGCCAGCCCATACAAGGACAAAGCCAGATTAATTTGCGGGAAACCAATGGCAAAGGCAGCGCCTAAAACCATACCCGGATAGGTAACTGCATCGGGAATGCGTTTTTCTTTGATTTCATAATAGGTAATGGTCGCCAGAAAAACCAAAAAGACCAGATGAACCGGCCACAAATCGTTGAAACTGGTGAAGAAGCTGGAAGCTGTTGGTGAAGTCGTGAGTGGCTGTTTGAACAAAAAGGTATAGGCGGCTGTTACCCGCTCCCGGACTAACTCCACATTAACCGTAATGAGAGACAATAAATCGGCTGTGACTGATATGAGTGTGATGGCAAAGGCGATGACGGCCAACGGCCGTTTCTGTTTTCCCTGCTGCTCCCCATTTTGCATAACGTTCTCCCTTTCTGCTGCCGCAGTCCTAACGCAGCATTTCCCCTCGCTGCACGTCAATCACGCGGCCCAAATGCAGTTCATAAAATCCAGTCCGCTCATTCTTTTCCACATGAACCACTTCAATAGTCGCTTCCGGCGCATCTTTACGCCTGCCGTTAATCAGCCGTAGTAAAAAGGGCGGCTCATAATTGGCCAGCTGCTTTTCCCAATACGGCTTAATTTGACGGTACTCGATCTTCTTCGTACCGGCCACAATTTCACGTAAGTACGGCCGTTTAATGGTGGTCGTTAACGTTTTCATGCTGTCCCCTTTGCCCTGGGTTAATGAATCACCCAGGCATTCAACTGCGTTCTAAACTGATCGCTGATGGTTTGCAGCAGTGCTTCATAGCGTTCTTTAACAGCCCGATTTCGTTCAACCTGGTACTGAATTTCAGCAGCGTAAATGAGTTCCTCTTCCTGAGTACTCCTGAGTTCTCCCACAAGCACTTTGCCGGCTCTAAACTGGTTGAATTCAGTCATAACGGCCGTTAACGCTTCCAAATCCGTCCGATCAAACAAAATCTCATTACTGCCTACCAGCCGCTGCGCTTCGTGCAGGCAGCCGGCAAAATGGGCGATATTCTCCTTGGATACCCGCTGCCAGAGCTGTTCCCCCGCCTCTTTCAAGCGGTACAGCGCCTGCCAGACAGAGCGATACAGTTCAAATTTGGCCTCGTAATATTTGGCAGCCACCGCCGGAGTCAATCCCACGTTTTCGGCGAATTCATCCCCCATGGCCTGGGCAGTTTTGATGATGTTCCATTGGATAGACGGCCGTTCCCGTTGACAATAGGCTACCAATTCAGGCATACGATTACGCCGGTTCAGATACGTCAACAACTCGCGGGCCTTGTCCAGCTTGTTTTCACCGTTAATGATTTCGTAATCCACGTCCAGTTGAAAACACAATTCCTGCAATTCAGAATTGTTGAAATACTCGACTAACTGTTTTCGGATAACCGGTAAATTGTATTCCATCACCTATACCTCTATCCCCATAAAATTCCTGTTCTGCCCCGATTGCAGCCCGATATGGCCGTGGGCTGCCATGAAGATTACTAATTTGCTTCCTGCTTCACGCCATTGATGGGCAGTTCGCCCCTGTTCAATTGCATCGCAAAGACCGGAATTAATTCCCGCATATTGCTTTTGTACGCTGCCAACCAAAGCGCTTTTAATCTTTCTCTGGCCTGCTCATTGATATAAACCTTGCCCGATTTTTCCACCATGGCCATCGCAACATGACCATTATTTTCGGTCACTGCAAAGATGTACTCATCTTTGTCACGAACCATTGATACTTTCAAATCGTCAACAACTTCTTCCAGTTCGTGTTTGTATAAAGCGAAAACCATTTCACCATCGTGAAGTAGGGCGCGTTTTAACAGGTATGCAATCTTTTTGGTACTCATTTGTGGTCGTCCTTATAGGCTATTCGGGCATTTTGGTAATAATTTTCATTGTGGCTGCGCTAACGGCCGTTACCCTCTCAATCGAATCCACCACTTTTATTTTCCCGGAAACTCCAAGTTTCCGGGAAAATGCTCCAGGTAGTCTAACTCGTCCGGCAACAACCGTGTCATCAAATAATCTTGTACAAACTCCGCATAATCAAACCCGTCACCAAACATCTCCTGGATAAACCGATGGTCTACCAGTTTACCCTGGCGCAGCCCAACCCATTCTAAATAATTTGAGTACGGCCATTCTTCTACACATTGGACAATGCCATCCTTGACTGGATTGGCATGAATGTAGCGGCATAGATGGCGCAAATAATTGTCCTATCAACGTGCCGCGCTTTGAATCGTCCCTCAAACAATGTGCCTGTCCATTGGTAGCGCCGGTTGACGGCCCGCGAATAGCCGCCAAACACGCGTTTGGGCAGTTCGCCGGCCGCTATCTGACCAGCTTGCCGGATGAGGAGATGGTAATGGTTGGGCATCAGGCAGTAAGCGATGATTACCAAACTGAATTCTGCTAGATACTTTTTTAGTTGGCGCAAAATGTAAAGGTAGTTGTCATCTTCGATGAACAGGTTGTGCCGCCCGGCGCCACGGTTGTAGATGTGGTAGTAATGGTGTTGTTCGAAAGTAATGTCTCGTCTGGGCATGGTTCCTCTACTATTTTTCCCAGAGACTCCCATTTCCCCGGAAACTTGGAGTTTCCGGGGAAATGGTTGCTGGTTATTTATTTTCCCGGAAACTCGGAGTTTCCGGGAAATTGACTGATGATCTTCATCGTTTCGACGCTGACTGTAGTGACGCGGCGGAGTAAATCCACCACATCCTCCTTGTAATCCACAAACCGGTACGTATTAAACTTCTCCCGAATGGTCGGGTCTTTGGGTTTGCGTTCCTTGTAGCGGTCGAGGACCCATTCGACGGCCGTTCTATTGCCCAGTTTGTATTCCCAGGCGGCGGGTGGGACGCCGCTGAGGGTGGTGTAGGTGTCCAGTTCGATGACGCCGTTGGGTTTGTCAGCTTTGAGTTTGGCTCTGTACGCCTGGCGGGTGGCGTCGGGGTCGAGGTCGGTGCGCTGGAGCGGATAGGGGTCGATGGTTTCGTAGTTGAGGTGCAGGGCCATGAGCTGCTCGCCCCAGGCGGCCCACTGCCAGAAGTCGTCGTAGAAGGGGATGCGCGGGAAGTCGCGTTTGAGGTTGAGTTTGTATTTGGCGCGGTAGGCGGGATGGTGCAGGACGGCGTAGACGTAGTGGAAGATGTCTTGTTTGGTGATTTCACCCCCCGTAGGGGCGACCCTTGTGGTCGCCCTGGTTGCGGTGGATGCGTCTTGGGCGGGTGCATCTTGGGCGGGTACAAGACCCGCCCCTACAGTTTGGGGGTAGCGGGCGCGGAACTGGCCCAGCGCCCAGTCGGTGATGTTGTCGTGGCGGTGGTCCAGGTCGTCGTAGCGGTAGAGGGGCAAACATTGCACAGGATCGAGCGAGTAGAAATTCAAGTTTGGTAACACCGAGCTAGCACTTGCAAAAAAATCAAGCCTTGTCCCATAACGAAATATGATCACCTGATTTTTATTTGATAGATTTTGACCAAATGCTGTCTGGTGCAGAGCGGTAAGCCGATCTGACAAAAAAGGATCAGCATAATATTTGACCTTGAAAAATGGTCTATACAATGCCTCTACAATCCAACTTTGATCGAATGTTGCTGCTTGACGAGCTAACAACTTTGATTTGAGGGTCGAACTCCATTTGATTGAATAATCAAGAGAATCATCAATTTCGTTCTTATTCGTTCCAACTTTAATCTGCTCGTTATATTTCTCAATAAAGAAACGGATCTTTTGTGCTAAATTATTGGCATCGAAATCAATTACCCATTCATCACGATTTGTCGAAAAACCAAGTGTGTTTACATGAAATATGCCATCCTGATCATTCATAGGGACTGTTGGCAATAAAGTATCCCAATCATTCTCAACCACATTAAGCCAATAGTTCTGATTCCCAGGTTTTATTACCTCAAAATTGATTTTTGACAGTGGATTTGTGGCTAGGAACCGTAATTTGTCACGTGCTTCTTCCATTTCTGGGCGACGCACGTACCAGATTTTGCATGGCTGTTCGTTTTCTTCTTGCTTTCGCACCATGAAAGCCAATGCCACACCGGTTTGAATGGCAAAGACATTGTGTTTTGGTCCAGAAAGTTTGGGATTCTTCCGTACGTCTCCGCCCAAATCCACGATGTAAATATGACTGAACTCCTCAGCTACCAGCTTACGAAAGCCATCGAATCCCCGCGCATCCAAAAAAGAGCGGTTGGTGACAAAGGCAATAATCCCATCTTGACCAATTCGGTCTGCTGCCCAACGGTAAAAGCGAGTGTACATGTCGTACAACTTGGTTTTTTGGGCGGTGCTGGCCTTGATGTAGGTTTCTTTGATGCGCTTATCAATCGCCGGGTACTCACGGTTCTTGTTGTTTTCGTTCTCGTTCTTCTGGTTGGCATTGTAAGGCGGGTTGCCGATGATGATTGAAATCTCGCGCTGGTTTTGCCGTTCGATGCGCTCCAGGTTCTCGTCGGTCAGGCCAAACAGCCCTAGCTGGCGCACGTACTGGGTGCGGAAGCCCATGTTGTCCAGCGTATCGACAAAGACGATGTTCTCAAACGGCACGTACTGGCCCATCTTCTGCTTGTAGGTGTACTCGATGTTGAGGTTGGCGATGTAGTAGGGCAGGATGGCCACTTCGTTGCAGTGCAGTTCGTGTTGGTATTTGTAGGCCAGTTGGTGCGGCGGCAGGTATTCGATGATTTCGGTGACGAAGGTGCCTGTGCCGGTCGCCGGGTCGAGGATTTCCACCCCTTTGTCGCCCAGCCCTTTGCCGAAGTGGCGGTAGCAAAGATGGTCGGCGGCTTCTATCATGAAGCGCACAATCTCGTTGGGCGTGTAGACGATGCCCAGCCGGTCAGCCGCTTTGGGGTTGTACGCTTTGTAGAAGTTCTCGTACAACACCTTGAGGAACTTCTGCTTTTCCTGGTGGTTGTAAATCTGGGCGGCGCGGGCTTTGATGGCCCGGGTGTAGCCTTCGATACGGCCGTCAATCTGCCGCCGCACCTGACCTTTGTAAAACGTGCCCACCACTTCGCCTAACTCGTGGGCGATGATGTTCTCGCGGTGAAACTGCGGCTCGTCGAAGACGGTGATGAAGATGTCTTCGGTGAGGACGTGCTGGACGATCATTTCGCGCACGTCGGCCATTTCCATGCTGGGGTTGATGGCTTCCTGGCACAGTTCCAAGAACTCTTTGGCCGCCTTCTGAAAGGTCTGATTGCTGTCATACTGTTCACGGATAGCGGCGCGCAGCATTTCGCCTAAATCGGGGATGTCGCGGGTGAAGTTTTCGATTGCTTCGCGGAATTCGCGCACTTCGCGGCTTTCGTAGCTGACGAAGCGGGTGAGGAGCGCATCCAGGTTGGCGGCGTCGCGGAAATCGACCCGGCCCACTTCCTGGCAGGCTTGATAGAGAACGGCCGTTTGCGTGTCCTCAAACAAAATGTTGTTGCAGGGGTAGCCTTTGGCGAATTTCTTTTTGATTTCCGTGTCCAGGTCGTCGGCTTCGTCCTTGGCTTCCCAGTAGCCCCAATCCTGGCGCAGGGCGTCTTTCAGCGTGCCGTCGGGGATAATCGTCTGGCCCTGACCGGTGCGGTAATCGAGTTCGCCGATGAGTTCCAGGTTTTTCTGCCGGGCGTATTGTTCGAGGAGGTCGTGGAAGGGTTTGCGTACGGCCGTTTCTTTGCGTGTGCCGCCGTAGCGGATGATTTTTTCGACCTGGGCGTGGTACTGCTGGATAAGTTGGATGGACATAAGTATTTGTTAGTCATTTCCCCGGAAACTTGAAGTTTCCGGGGAAATTGGGGACTCATATTGATTGCAAAATAAACCAAAAGACAATGATTGCTAACATAACCAGAATGAACAGGAGTAAATTATACCTGTTTCTGGGGTTATCCCACCAGTTGGGTTGGTTTGTCGGTTGGATGGGGAGTGGGGAAACGGCCGTATCAATAGGTTCAATCAAATCATCATACTGCGGCGCGACATATGGGAATGGTTCCGTGCGCCCGGCCCGAAACTGTTCGCGCCGAATGGAGCGGCAAAACTGGCAATGTTTGGGCCGGTGCAAATTGTGTTGGCGAAAGTATTCCTGCTCGCCATAACTCCAGGTAAACGGTTCGCCGCAGCGGGCACAAATAATTGTTTCATCACGAAAATGGCTCATCTCATCACCTCCCACAAGAACCACCACCCCAATCATATAACAAATCAAGGTTAGATTACAACCAATGGTTTTGGCCATACAGAGGTTTTCAAAAGCCCGTCACCAAACTTCCCGGAAGCTGAATTCGGCGATTTGGGGCCGGGCTGCGCTGGTTGAATGAACGACTCACCAGCTTCCGGGAAGAGGAGTAAATTGACATATTGCCGCCCAAGTGTCCGATAAATGGTTGGCTCCCTCAGTGACAACGGCCGTTCCCATATGAGGAACGGCCGTTGTCATTTTCTATGCCGCCCAAAGCACCACCCTGTCAGGAAGACACGGCCGTTCCCGTACCCAAAACGCCTCGTACAACGGCACAGGACGAAACTCCCGAAAACCAAATTACAACATTTTCCCGGAAACGGCCGTTCAGCATGTTTGCCAACTAAAAGTTTCCGGGATGCTGCGCGAACATGAGACTGAAAAAACCTTGCCCCGAAAGATTGGGCTCTTGCGATGATAATCAGCCTTATGCTACTATTCAGACAATCCGCAGAAGGCTGCTGAATAAAAGCGATGCCCTTGCTCTGCGGTTGATTTAGGGGAGAACAGCTTATGCCCAACATACCCATCAGCGATCCATTTGATTATGTCGGAGCCGCCTTGATTCTGGTCGGCCTGTTCCTGGTTTTGACCGGCCTGGGGTTGATCAAATTTGAAAAGATTCAGGTTACTTCTGGCCCAATGACATGGATAATCGGCGGAGCCTTGGCATTGCTTGGAGCCGGACTCTTAATCTACACGCCTAAAGCCGACTCTGCGGCGGAAACGGCCGTGCCCGCCACCCCGCCTGTCATTGCCATCCAAACCACGCACGGCCATTATTTCACCGCCTTTGACAGCGCATCCCAGGAGGCGTGGGCAATTAGAGCAGAGACGGCCACCATCGGTGACTGGGAAAAGTTCAAACTGCTTTGTCTGGACGATGAACGGGCGGCATTTATGACGGTTCACGGCCGTTACCTGACCGCCCTGGATGAAGATTGGAACTGGATACTCAAGGCAGAAACAACTGATTTACAGGAATTCGAAACTTTCACTCTCTTTAATGCCGACAGCGGCGCACAGTTGGATTGTACGGCCGTCGTCGCCTCCCTTTACGCCAACCAGCAGGCCCGGATAGCCTTAAAAACCTGGCACGGCCGTTACGTGACGGCAATGGACAATACCGATAACTGGAATTGGGTCATCAGGGCCGAAACACACGAACTGTTGGCGAACGAAAAGTTTACGGCCGTTTTACTGCCCTGAAAAATGTAAAATAACCATCTCCCCGCTCGGCTAATCTTTCAACTTCTCACTTAAACCCACGCCGCCCGCCGCCGCCGCTGCGCCGTGAACTGCTGCTGCGGCTGGAACTGCGCGAACTGCTCCGCGATCCGCCAAAACTGCTGGAACGACGGCCGCCATAACTGCCGCCGCCGCTGCCCGCCGCCGGAAGCGGCGGCCGGATGCTCTGCGTCTTGCCCATGATGTCGCGCATCACCTTATCCAGCGACGTGCCCGGTTCCCAGGAAAGCGACTGCCGCTGCCCGGCCCCGATAATGGAGACATCCACCGGCCCGCCCTCGCCTACTGCCGTGTTCAGCACATTCGTCATCCGGCTGCTGGCCCCTTCCAGCGATCCGGTAAGCTGGTCGGACATCTTTTGCAGACTGACGCCGCCGCTGTCAGCGGATACCGGCGCTGCGGGTGATGATTTTGGCGGGCGGGGCAGCCAGGAACCCCGCTGCCAACGGCCGTATCGCCCCCAGGTTCTGCGCTGCGGTTGGTTGTGCCAGGATGTGCCGTCGGGGAAACGGCCGTTACCCACCCAGCGCGGCGCTAATCCGCCCATCGCCTTCACCTGATCCAACAGCTCCCGTTCCACGCCCAGGGCCACCGCATAGGCAAAATAACGATCCAGAATAGCCTGCGCTTCCTCCAGCGCGCCGTACCGTTGAATTTCCTTCAAATATGCCTGGAAACCGCGCCATTTAGCCGCCTCCTTACGTCCCAAATCCGTCAGTGATTTGCGCGGCCCTTCCAGTTTGCGGATAAAGAAAACGAGCGCCGCCATTCCGGCCCCCATCACAGCAAATAAAATCAACGGGTTACGTTCCCGGCCCAGGCCGCCGCTGACAAAAGAGAAGATAAACAAAGCCATGACCCCAAACCAGACAAACGGCAAAATTCCTTTCAAAAGACTACGCCATTCCCGGCCGCCGCGATCATAAAAATGACCGACCATCTCCCCGCCCATCGCCGCGTACAGGCCGGGCAGTGCTTTTTGCAAACTGGGCTGAACAGTGTCCAGCGATACCGATTCCCCGGCCGGCATCACCGGCAGCAAGGCGTTGAACAAGTGAGCGGCATGAGCCGGTATTTTGTTGATTTCGCCGTTGGCGAGGGTAACGGCCGTACCCGGCGAAACCAGACTGGCGGCCATCCGTTCCAACGTCAGCGCCTCGCCATCCAGATTGACGCGAATCAGCCCCAGGCTGGCCAGATGGAACAGCGACGCCAGGACGCCGCTGGGGGTCGGCTTACCTTCGACCAGGTAGGCTACCAGGCCGGGCGGCAAATCGGAAGGCGGCGTGGTGCGATAGCTGCCCATCGCCTCGCGCAGCCGGCGGCTGCCCCACAAATACCAGGCGACGATGGCACTGAGTACGGCCGTTACCCCCGCCCCAATCTTCACCACAAACCAGGTCAAATCGATGCGGGCCTGCCGGGCATGGTAGGCTTCGGCATCGGTAAAAGCCGCTTCCAGTTGGGTCTGCCAGACCGGTTTGGCGGCGGTCGTAGCTCCCGGCGGCAGGACGATGCTGAAGGCCCAGTTAGCGCCGGCACCCAGCGCTGTTGGCGGCGTCAACAAAATCGCGCCATCGGCTGCCCGCTCAACCTGTGCGCCATCAATCTGCACGTCTTCCAATCCTATCCCGGCGGGCAGCGCCAGATGAACCTGGGCCGATTTTACCGGCGCATCATACATGGGAACGCCTGCACTGAGAGAAGCCGAAGTGGCCGTCCAGGTCAATTCCTGCGTGCCATCCTCATTGTGGCGGATGGCTCCATCCACGGTATAAACCAGGGTAAACGTCGTTGATTCGCCGCGCACAAGCGCCGGAACGCGCCATTCGGCCGTCGTTGCCCCGGCATAGTCAGCGTTGATAGAAACTTCATCAAGATATTCCGAGTATCGCGCCCAATAGGTAGTGCGGCGGTCTTCTTTGAAACTGTAACAGTTGGTGCAGTCATCCAAGCTGCCGGTTGTCAGATAAAAATCGACATCGCCTTCACGGATGGCTTCGATTTGGATGCCATCACTGTACAGCCAGCTTAGTTCGCGGGAACCGGTGTACAGTGCTCCCTCGCTCACGCTGATTTGCTGCTGTTCGGTGATGGTTAAACGGCCGTCTTCTTGCAGTGCCATGTCAATATCAATCTGGGCAATCGTGTAAACCAGGCCGGCCTCATCTTCGGCGATTTGCCAGGGCTGGGGAACGGCCGTGACCAATCCCGGCGGGAAATTCACCAGCACCTGGAACGCTGTCCCATCGGCCACCGGCTCCTGCGCTTCAAACACAATCCGCTGTCCCCCGGCCGATTCCGTCACATGAACTGTATTCGCCGGGCCAAACGCCTGAGCATCCAATTCGTCGGCGGGCAGCGTAAAGGGCAAATTGACCGTCACCCGGCTGGCGGTCACATCCAGGCCGCTGCGGTCTTCGGCCACCGCCCGCCATTCCAACGTATTGACATCTTCGTACACCCACAGCCCGCCTACCACGTCGTACTGCACCACAAAAACGATTTCATCACCGGCCTGGGTTTCCGGAAACTCCCAATCGACGTACAAGAAATTCCCTTCTTTATCGACCGAGTAAGCCAACGGGCCGCTGCCGGCGCGATAGGGGGTCAGGGCGGTCAACGACGGGCCGCCGGCAACGGTGACGTTTTCGATGTCGCTGACCAATGCCAGCGGGATTTCGGCGAAGCCGCTGCTAAAACTGCCGCCGAACCGGATGTGCTGGATTTCGCTGACGGTGAAACGGCCGTCTTCGTGAAGCGTAATATCCACATCATAGCGCACATAAGCCAGATCAGGCGTCTGCGCCGCAGCAGGTACGGCCAGGACCAAAATAAGGAATACCAACAGGAATAGCCAATAGATGGATATGCGGTTTTTCATGGGCTTGTTTGGTTCTCGCTAACTATTCAGGAAACAGGTTCACAACACAGCGAGGATAGGATAGCATGAAATGGGGGGCGCTGGCAATCAAAAACGGCCGTTACCCATGCGGGTAACGGCCAGCAAAAGGAAGGACAGACAGTCTACCTCTGTCTGACCGGAGGAACAACTTAAGAGTTACGGCAAAGAGTCAATGGCCGCATAAATAAAATCGAGCGAGGCCGGTAAATCAACCCGATAATTGAAGCTGGTTGCCACACATTGGGCATCACCCCAGGATGTTACGCCAAGCAACACTTCTGAGCCGTCTTCATTCACCCAGAAAGCCGGGCCGCCAGAGTCGCCGAAACAGGTGCCGCCGTTGCCCTGATTGATATTTTGGGCCATGTGCAGCCAGACCGGCTCCAGTGATTTGTATTCCGAGTAGCCCACGCGGCGGTAATCATCATAGCTGATTTCCGGCGGCGGCCATTGCAAAGTTCCGCCATAGCCAACCAGCGTAAACAACACGCCGCTCGATTTGGTACGCAGCAAACCATCCGCTTTCAATTGATCCAGGAAATTGGGGTCTGGCAGTTGCGCCGGAACAATATCAGTCACCGGTTCTGCCAGAATGAGCAGGGCAATATCATGCGGGTCAGGTCCACCCCAGGCATATTCAGGATGAGTGATGACTTCAGCAACAGGCCGCAAGGTCGCCTCATTCAGGGCATAGGGATCAAAATTAACCCATACAGTCTCAATGCCGTAATCGGCCAGATCATAGGTACAGTGGGAGGCGGTGACAAAGACCTGAGGATGTACCAATGTGCCGCTGCAAAGCTGCCAGGGGCCATAATCGGGCCAATCGACAACCATTGCACCTACATAATGATGTGTTGTATCCAATTCGCCCCAGGTAATTGCGCTGGCCGGAACAATGGTGACGACTGACAACAAAACCAATAAGAAAACAATCCATGTGATCCGTTTCATTTTCCACACTCCTTTGTATGATAAATACCCAACAAAGAAGAAACGGCCGTACCAACAAGCAAAAGCAGCACATCAAACGCGTGCTAACATTGGCTTGTTGCTGCCAGAAACCGGGCTGTGGTTAAAGCGAATTGGGTGGCTCCCGCTGCCGTTTCCACAGGCTGTCTATAGGATAACACGAAAACGGCCGTTTTGTAAAATATTTTTGATGCACTTTTGCCAATTTTCGCCGGATACGTCACAATCATTGCCTGGTTCCTGACAAAAGGGACATCCAACGAAGTCACAATCAGAGGTAGAAATGCAAAAAAGAACAATTCGCATCATCGGCGCGCCCATGGACCTGGGTCAAAATCGGCGCGGCGTGGACATGGGTCCCAGCGCCGCCCGCTACGCTGGCCTACAAGCTCGCCTGGAACGCCTGGGTCACACTGTATACGACGCCGGTAACATTCACGTGCCCAATCCGGAAGAAAATGAAGCAGAAGGAACGGGAAAACGGTTAACGGCCGTAGCCACTGCCTGCCAAACCCTCTACGAATTGGGAACCCAATGCGTCGAACAGGGAGACTTTGCCATCTACCTGGGTGGCGACCACAGCATCAGCATCGGTTCCATCGCTGCCGCCGCCCAATCCGGAGCCGCCGAACCCATCGGCGTCATCTGGATCGACGCCCACGCCGATTTTAACACCCCCCAATCCTCGCCCAGCGGCAATATTCACGGCATGCCCGTTGCCGCTCTCATCGGCGAAGGAACCGAACAATTGGTCAACGTCGGCTACCCCGGCCGCAAAGTCCAGCCAGCTCACATCGTGCAAATCGGCATCCGCGATCTGGACGACACCGAGCGCGAGCGGCTGGCCCACAGCGGCATTAGCGTCTTCACCATGCGCCACCTGGACGAATTGGGCATGGCAGCCATCGCCCGTCAGGCGCTGGACCGGCTGCGCCACCTCAAACACATCCACGTCAGCCTGGACATGGACAGCCTGGACCCGGACGAAGCGCCGGGCGTTGGCACGCCTGTTCCTGGCGGACTCAGTTATCGTGAAGCACACTTATTGATGGAAATTTTGGGGGATAACGGCCGTGTCCAATCCCTGGACATCGTAGAAATCAATCCAATTCTGGACGATAGAAACAAAACAGCCGAACTGGCTGTGGAATTAGCCGCATCGCTGCTCGGCCAGCGCATACTGTAACAACTCATGCAGCGTCGCAATCAACACATCCAATCCTGACGGCTTAATAAGGTAGCGGTCGGCCCCGGCCCGCAAACCATCCTCGACTGCATGCGGATGGGCCTTGCCGCTTAACATCACAATAGGCAGCCCGTTCGTTTCCGGCTCCTGACGCAGCAACCGGCACAATGTAATCCCATCCATATTGGGCATCATCACATCCAGTACAACAATGTGGGGCGGCTGTTCGCGGATTTTTTGCAAAGCTACCAGACCATCTTCCGCTTCATCGGTGGCAAACCCATTGATTTGCAGCAGCACACACAACATCTCTCGAATTTCTTGATCATCATCCACTACCAAAACCAGGCGGCTCATCGTTTATCCTCTTCTGCCAATGACAAACAATCGTTGAGAAACTCGACAGGTCTTGACTACTTAAAAGAGAGCAAAGAAAAACCTGTCAGGTTTGATATTTACTTTTCGAGTGGTAACCACCTACCAGTTGGGTACTGCTCTGGGCGGGGACTCTTCCATACTAAACAGCCGGTCTTACAAATTTTATTAAGCTGACTTGACAAAGACAGCACAATTCAGGTGTTGGCTGGAATGCAAAACGCCGCTGGCGCGGCGTCTTGCAGGAGAAGAAAGAGGAGGAAAAAATGTCTAAGCTTGACTTTAGGTTTTGTTGATATTCAATATAAGCAGGAATTCTTACAGCGTTACTTACAACCCATTTTCACATGCGAAACCATCCATTTTCCGCTATGATCGCCGTAAGAACATAAAGATGACTGTCACTTTTTCCAATAACAGTCACCTGAAAAACAGGACCCACAATGAACCATGATGAAACTCTCACCCCATTTTTTACTCCTCAAGGCGTCGTCATCATCGGCGCATCCCAAAATCCAACCAAATTAGGCTTTGGCATTGCTCGCAACCTGGTGCAAAGCGGCTATCCCGGTGCTGTCCACTTCGTCAGCGTGAAAGGCGGCACGCTTTTGGAACGGCCGATCCACAACACCATCGCCGCCGTCCCCGATCCGGTGGATTTGGCCGTCATCCTCATTCCGGCCCCATTCGTACCGCAGTCCCTGGCCGAATGTGGCGAGCGCGGCATCCGGGCGGCCATCATCGCTTCCGGCGGCTTCCGCGAAGTGGGAGCGGAAGGCGCAGAATTAGAAGCTGAATGTCTCCGCATCGCCCGAAAACACAACATTCGGCTCATCGGCCCCAACTGCATTGGCATCCTGGATAACCATTTGCCGCTAGACACAACCTTCCTGCCGCCGCCACGCCTACCCGCAGGTGACATCGCCTTCCTTGCCCATTCCGGAGCGATTTGTGCGGCTGTAGGCGATTGGGCACGCGGGCAGGGCTTTGGCTTCTCGCGGCTGGTCAGCCTGGGCAATCAAGCCGACGTGCAGGAGACAGATTTGCTGCCGCTGGTGGCCGCCGATCCGCACACAAAGGTGATTACGCTGTACATGGAAGGGGTGGGTAACGGCCGTGCCTTCGTCCACGCCGCCCAACAAACTGCCAGAGAAAAACCAATTCTGGCTCTCAAAGTGGGCCGGTCGGCCAGTGGACAAAAAGCGGCCGCTTCGCACACCGGCGCACTGGCCGGGTCTGAATCAGCCTACGACGCCGCTTTTCGCCGCGCCGGGGTCATCCGCGCCACCAACACCGAGGAAATGTTTGACTGGGCCAAAGCGCTGGCCTGGTGCCCGCTTCCTCAGGGGCGGCGCGTCGCTGTATTGACCAATGCCGGCGGCCCTGGCGTCACCGCCGCCGATGCGCTGGAAGCCAACGGGCTGACACTGGCCGAATTCCAGCCGGAAACCCGCCAATCGCTAACCAAACTGCTGCCACCGGCAGCCAGCATCCAGAATCCGGTGGACATGCTGGCCAGCGCCACGCCGGAACAGTACGCCAACTGCTTGCAGGTCGTCCTGGATGATCCTGGCGTGGACAGCGCCATGCTCATCATCCCGCCGCCGCCGATGTTTGCCACCGGCGCCGTCGCGCGGGCGGTTATTCCGGTCATTTACACGGCATCCAAGCCGGTGGTGGTGGCTTTGATGGGCAGCACAATGATTCAAGAGGCGGTGGCTCATTTCCGGGCGGCGCAGGTACCGGAGTATCGTTTCCCGGAACGAGCGGCAGCGGCGTTGGCGGTATTGTCGCAGCGGGCAGAATGGTTGGCACGGCCGTTACAGGAACCCATTCAGATCGACGATGTGGACAAGGAAACGGTGCAGGCCATCCTGGCGGCAAACAAGCTGTCTGCGCTCCCGCAGAGCGATTTGCACGCCATGTTGACAGCTTATGGCATCCCGGTGCCACCCATCAAACTGGCCCAGACCGCCGAGGAAGCGGCGCAAACAGCACAAGAAATGGGCTTTCCTGTCGCCATGAAGGTGGCCTCGCCGGACATCAGCCACAAATCGGATGTGGGCGGCGTGCGGCTCAATCTGGCCGATGCGGCGGCGGTGGCGGCAGCGTTTGGCGAGATGATGACCGGCGTTCAGGCGGCGTTCCCGGAGGCACGGATTGACGGTGTGGACATCCAGCCGATGATTGCCGACGGACAGGAAGTGATTATCGGGGTCGTGCGCGATCCGCAGTTTGGGCTGGTGCTGATGTTTGGCTCCGGCGGCGTGGAGGTGGAGGGATTGAAAGATATTGCTTTTGCGCTGGCGCCCATCACGCAGCAGGAAGCAGAGACAATGCTGCAATCGACCTGGGCGGGGCGCAAATTAGGTGGTTATCGGCAAATTAAGGCGGGGGATGCAACGGCCGTTACCGACATCCTCATCCGTCTGGGCCAACTGGCCGCCGATTTTCCGCAGTTAGCCGAGATCGAGATTAATCCGGTGCGGGTGTTGGCGAAGGGAGCGTGGGCAATCGACGTTCGGGCGAGGATTTAACCGCAAAGGACGCGAAGAGCGCAAAGTTTTTGTTTTTCTTAGCGCCCCTTGCGTCCTTTACGGTAAAAATATTATTGCTCGTTGACCTGGATAAAATCGACCGCCACCCAGCCTTCACTGCCGGTGGGAGTGCGGACCTGCTGCCATTGGAAGTCGTCGGCGGTTTGCTGACCGGGCAGGACGGTGAGGATCGTGCCACCGAGCACCCATTCGATCTGTTCGCCGGTGGTGCTGGGGGTGCCGCGCAGCCAGACGCCGACTTCGCTGGTGACAACGGCCGTTACCGGGGCAGCAGTCGGCGGCACAGCAGTCGGTTCACGAGTCGGCGCGACGGTTGGTGCATCGGTCGGGGCAATTGTGGCGCTGACCGGGGTGGGCATTTCGGCAGTGGCGGTTGGCGTGGTAGGAACGGCCGTGTCCGGGACATCGGTGCTCATTTCGAGAACGGCCGTTGGTTCCGGCGTCGGTTCGGCGCTCGCTTCGGTGGGACGGGAGCTTAAGCCATAGACGCCCAGCAAAATCAGGCTCAAAACAACAAGCCCAATGCCGCGAGCAATGTCGATCTTCATCGAGCGGGCGGCTTCCACCTGCCCCACGCCATACGTTTCCTTAGCCGAAAGCGAACGGGCGCGCAGGCCACGCCCGACAAAATACAAGGCTGCTACAATGCTCAGGGCAATGAGCGCCAGGATGATGGTGTTGAGTACGGCCGTCACATGACCTCCTTAAACGCATCCATAACCATACTTTAGCAAGCATTTTCGCTTTGGCAAGTTTATCGACGGTGTTTCCTACCTCAACCAATTCGCAAAGTATTGTGTTGGAGTACGGCCATTAACCATCCTCTGCACGACCCCACCCCAAAATAACTGTGGTTTTCAAAAAACACTGGTGTTTTTACCTGACTTCTGCTGAGATTGAGGGTGAAACCTGCTGAGGCAATTTTTGCCCCGTCAAGCTGGCTATAACTCACCACATCGGCCGACGGATAACTAATGTTGCCGATCAGCCAGTTAAAATCTACTAAATTACAATAAAGAGGTAGGTGGGCACTGGGTCCGTTGAATGGGATTGGCCGTAAATCACTCATTTTGCGGCGTTTTTTCCAACTCGATTTGGGCGATTTTCACGAGTAACCATACCATTGCGTGATGGCGAAAAAGTTACCGTGAAATCAAATCCCATAGAACAGACCCAGTGCCGGTAGGTGTTAACTACAACTATTTTAGGATAACCAAAGTTCTTTAAAGGCTTCCATTAAATAAGGTATATTTAATTTCTTCGGGGCTCCAGCTGCTCCACCCATCAACTCGCTCAGAACGAGGAATAAGCCATCTTTCACGCCAAAATTCTGACAAGGTTTCAAATGGTACATCAATATAGTCAGGAACTGGTTCAATACCTTCCATAAAATTTTTAATATTCCGTATTAGAGGGATTAAAAAAGCTTCCCGTTTAATGCCATGATGAAGCAATTTACTGTCAAAACCAATTATTCGCAGAGCACGTACCATTGTTTGCCATTTAATGCGAGGTCCTTTCCCAAATCCACCACAAGTACTAATATCTTGAGCCTCTAAAAACTGTCGAAATGTTGGATATAATCTTTCTAAATGAAAAGCTCCGTACCCTTCTGTGTAATCCAAAGAGCGAAACTCTACTGCGTCTTTAAAACGAAGTCTATTATAAATAGAACTTCGCCCATATGCGCTAGTGGTGGTGAGAGCAACCAAGTTCGCTGGTAGTTTGCGTCCTTCCATTTCAGTTATTTGGTCACTATACTTTCTCCTATAAGCATCTCGCAATTCATTACTGGAAGCAGTTAATGCAATTAGTTTACCCCCTAACAATCTTGAATAGGGTGGTATAGCCCCCAGCGTATAAATATCCATCGTTTGATTGACCAGTTCGGTTTTTTTACCCTCTGGATATGAAAACAAACGATCTCTAGCCGGGAATGACAAAGGCGGCGATTGTAACCCAAGTATTCCTATGAGCTTCCCATTTGCTCCATCCATCACGAGGTATTGAAGCCTACGACCATATCCTTTAGTATAAGGCAAAGACCAAGTGTA
Organism: Ardenticatenaceae bacterium; assembly: GCA_020634245.1. GTDB lineage: Bacteria > Chloroflexota > Anaerolineae > Promineifilales > Promineifilaceae > JACKCC01. The sequence continues at coordinate 329,699 of JACKCC010000011.1, forward strand.
ACGTGCTAATCTAAATAATTCTTTTTGTTGTTTTGTAGTAACTTCAATGAGTTCGGGGGTTATAAGTTTCGGCTCGATCTCCCGACCTGAAGCAAAATATTCACTATATTTCTCCCAGGCATAAGTTATCCAATTGCTTGCATCAGATAACAGAATTTCCCGCGCAGGTGCATGCACTCCTCGTTTGAACTCCTTTGTATTCTGAACTGGTTCAAGGGACTTTCCATTTATTCGAAGCCCTAGTGTCTCCAATTCATCAAATACCAATGCCCTTAATTCCTCAGCTGTAGGTATGGATTCCTGCTCATTATTCAAAATGATAGGTTGTGTGTTTTGGTTACTCTGATTTTCGACTGATTTATCTGTTGGCATGACTTAATTCAAAGAATAATTTATAAGTGTCCTAATCTAATACGATTTACATTCATTTGTAAATCCTTGACGGGTCAATTAACTCGTGCTACAATGATTTTACTTCATTTGGTAAAACCTAGCACAAATGAGCAAGGCATACTGCTATGAGAGAATGTCCAAACTGCAATTCATTAATTGAACAAGACTTATACACTTGTCCTGAGTGCCAGACTGTTGATTACGGGTGGGCAGATCATTGTGAGACTTTACAAAACACTGCCAAAAGAAAATATCATCGTAAGACAATTTTTGCAGAACAGTTAAAGGTTCATTCTATCTCATTCAATAAGGAATATAAAATCAGGCTATCAGCATTTAGTGATTCTGGTGAACTAGGTTTTCATCTATCTCGCATAAAACAACTTTTGGAAGCCAGCGAAGTTAGTAAATTAAAAGTGATCCTAAACGCCGCAAGTTGGGGGTATGATTGGGATTATGGATATGATTGGGACCCTGAACGAGATACATATTTGCCGCCAAGTCTGCCTTTGCCAGCAATAGTTGAAGTCTCCAGGTTTTTGCAGGCGTTACTCAATTTAAATAGTTCAAAACTTGAGATTAACTTAGTTCTGCCTCCAAAGGCACATAACGCAACAACCTTTATTAATGAAACTGGACTGCTTCTTATTCCCTCCATCTCAAGTATCACCTATACAGACCACGCCCTTGAACCAGCGTTTCGACAAGGATGTGACGATGTTCTTATCCCTATGATACCAATCAACTCAAGCACACAAGGCCAACTTTCGGCTGCTTTTCATAAAGGTTTTGATAAATTAGCTAATGCAGGAAATTTTAAACTTCAACATCGTTCCGCTTTACGTCGAGTGATAATGGAAGCAGGCGAGAATGCCGACATTTGGGGCGGTGGAGGTTGGGTTTGTTGCTTTTTGCGTCAAGAGAAACGTGGAACAAGAGGATTTGGTCATCAACAAAAATACTTTGTACCCGCTCAACACACACATCTTTTTTTGCACGTCTTTTCTATAGGGCCAAGTTTAGCCGAGACTATTAATGAAACACATGAATGGGATGCAGCGGAACGTGTGGCAACAGGAAACTCGGCACGGCTTTCAGGTGGAGGCAGGGGAATGCCCACGATACTTGATACGATTATTCAGTCCACCTGGGGAACTGTATCTATCTCTAGTGGTAATTACACACGGATCATTACGCCGGATGGTTTGACCCGAGAATATCATTCTGCTGGTACTGATTACTTACCGGGTGTGCATTTATGTGCAATTATCCCCTTAGCGGTTATCGCTGATATTCAGTCAAACTTGACAGTTTTGGCATAAAAAGGAGTTAGTGATGAGTTTATCAAATGAAGGTGCCCCAAAATTTAATCTGGTTGTAATAATAGCTGTTTTAAAAGAACTTGGCATAAACCTTGAAACCGGATATTTAATGAACCGTGAGAAGCTAGGTATTCCTTTACGAAAAGCTTTAGCCCAAAAAATGTCCACTATGAAAGAAGATACGCTCGTAATCAATATGGCGGGTGTTGAAGAAATGACAACTTCAGTAGCCGAGGAAATAGGTCCATTGTTGTTCCAAGAATTAATTAAATATCGCCGACAAGACAGAAAAGTTTTTCTTACCTATTGTAATGTAGCTGAGGAGATTGCCAGAGGACTAGATGGTACATTCAAAAACTGGGGGAGCGAATTAGAAACATCCGACAAACTTAATGTTGTGGTTTTCTCTACTTTCCAAGATGGAAAATTCGCAAATCACCAGTTTCTTGGTCAAGAAATTCCAACTGCGCTTAAAGATATTTTAGATGCTATATATACCTTCGGTGTAGTAAATTCAACGGATTTAGAAGATCAAGGCATTAAAGCAGCAAGCCGGAAATTGAACGAGCTTGCGAAATATTATCCTTGGCTATTCTGTAAGGTTCAAAAGTCTTTAGATACAAGCTCAAGAGCTTGGGCGTATTTTTATAAGCCAATTGTCCCGGTTGTTGAAAAGGTGGCAGTAAAATAAATGAACCAAACGAATGGAAATTTATCGGTTATTACCAGCAAGCTTGCTGAATTACAAGATCGTCCGCCTGATACAACGATTCTGACGGAAATGCTCAATAGTTCAGAATTAGTTACAGGCAAGCGTCCAAATGGTTTAATTGGTGGCATTGATTCGAGTGATAATCTGCTCCTGAATATCCCTGATCATCCCGGCGCGGCAATTGCTGGTTATAGTTTCTCTTTAGTCATTTCGGACGCGGAAGGCCAGTTACATTTTGTTCAAGAACGTATGGCGGAGAAAGGTTCACAAGAATACAGCGAACCATTAGAAATAGCACTAGTTTACAGTAACCCATTACCAGACGAACAACGCATACTTCATATCGCTGATTATCAGCTACGGAACCTCATTAACACCCCGAGTGTAAAAAGCCCTTATGATTTGGATGAAATTCCACCAGAGTTCAAAGTAAGATTTGTGGCAGCTCGTCATCGCGAAACAACTGAACGCAGAGCAGTACGAACCTCCCTATTTCATTCGGAGCTAGAGTTTCGATTATTATTAAAAGATGGCCGGCATAGCTCACAAAACGTCTCAACTCGTTATTCAGACGATATTGGACGGCGAGCCGTTGAACAAAATGTGCGATATGTCGGCGTAGTTAAACAAGGTACATTGCTGTGGTCAATCTTATACCCGTATCACAAAGCTTTATTTGGCGTACGTAAATCTGCTTACTGGACCTTGATTTCACCATCAATTATTTTGCAAGCCTACACTTCTAACCAGGCTGACTCGAAAACCATCAGACTTGGGGCGCAAGAGAACCAGTCGCTCGGAGGAATTGGAGGTGCGTGGATTTTGTATGGCAATGGCCCACGCAATTTCTATGTGCTGGAGTTCAACGTATATGATTTGGCAGAATTCCATCCGCTGGTCGAGAGTGGAGAGCCACTCGAGCATTACAATAAACGAGTACATGGTTGGCAAAAAACTTATGTAACCAATATGGGAAATGACGAATTTATTGGAACACAAATGCTTGTTTCAGATGAGGACATTGAATATCTTATCAATCCAACGGTTGGAGAAATTCATTACTTGGCAAATACCAGTTTTATTTCACCTGGATACCCAATTGTTCTAGCTGACGCACATAATCGATGCAAAATAACTGGCGATCGAAAAGACCGTTTAAATGCTGAGCTTATTACCGAGTTGCAAAAACAAGGCTATCATCCCGTTGACTTTGAAACGTGGAGTGAAGACCCACATAAAATTTTCGAACGTTAATATTGAGGTTAAGGATAATGGTAAAGAAAATTCAAAATAACACAGACGCTGTAAACGTAATTGTTGGTAAAGACAGGCAGCGCGGTTTCTACATTGCTTATTTTGATTCACGTCAAACCACACCAAGAATTATGATCGGGTCAACTTGGGTTGCTCATGATCAGAGATATGACCGCAGGTATTTAGTGCGCATAGTTGAAACAGGATATAACGATGATTATGACCTGAAACAGATTTTAACTATGGTACGAGAGAATCCACAACAGCACTTCGACAGTCGTTCACTTGAATATTTTTGTGCAGAAAAAGCTTGGTTACGCCTTGAGGGAGAATTTACAAGCAAGGGTTTAGAAGAAGTATATGATCAGCCTACTATACTCCAGACTTTTCTGAATCCAACCACTGAGCAAGATGAGATGTTAATTGCAGCCCCCGACACTACCTACGGATTTGCAATTGGCACACTGCGTAGCGCTACAAAAACAAGCGAATCAATGGTTACTTTGGAAGACCGTTTCGCCGGATTCAGAACTTTGATTTCAGGGGCATCAGGTTTTGGCAAATCTACTTTAGTCCGAAATATTGCAAGGTACTGGCTTGATAATAATGAATATGGAAAATTAATCGACGACCTGAAAGGAGAATATATTGACGATACCGAAAATGAACGTAAACAGCCGGTTTACGGCTTGTTTCGACACCCAAAGGCCAAACAGAATCTATACTTGCTTACTGCTCGCCCCCGAGTTTTTGAAAGAAGGGGATTATCAACAAAAATAGCTGGTATTATTCCATTATCAATAAATATTGATGATATTCCACCCGACAGCTTAGGCGAAGTAGCCACTCATATATCACCACCTCAGAGAGCGTTTTTAGAAAGGTATCAAGATAAAAAAGGTTTATTTAGCTCGCTCCTTCGCACAACAGAAGATGGTGAAATCTTTACAGATGATTGGCATACACTCTTCAAAGGCTGGATACTTGCAACCAAATCAGGAAGAACCAATACTAAAAATGACGATTATATGACTGATTTGGGAGATTTTGATAAAAGTAGCTATACGCCCATTTTTAGTGTATGCAGACATTTACAAAGATTAGCGAGCCGCCCATTTATTAACACTGGGCAAGAGTCTTGTCTACCTAAACTTCGTGAGCTTCTAAAAAGAGGGGCTACAATTGTTCTCGACAAGGGGGGTGGTCTTACAGACCCCGATAAAATTATCATTAGCACTGTTATCGCAAATGAGTTGTATAAACACAATGAAAAATTCAGTTCAGGGGATGAGGTTGAGTTAGAAAAAGTTATACCGTTTGTATATTTAGTTGAGGAAGCACATAATCTACTTTCCAACGATAGAGCGAAAGAAGGTTCGACATTTGTCAATTTTGCAAAAACAGGACGTAGTTTTCAAATTGGTCTTGCTGCCGTAACGCAAAGACCTTCAGGCGTTGATACTAACATTTTGTCGCAATTTGATAACTACATTACGTTTCGTCTCACTAATGACCAAGATGTGAAGGATTTGATAAAAGCAAAAAGCGATTTTCAGGGGTATGAAGGCGATATACGAACAATGAAACGCGGCGCATCTGTGACCGCATTCGGTGAACCTACAAAAGTGCAATCTATTCAAGTTTTTGAGTGGACACAAGAAAGAGCTGTAACGATGTTATCAACAGAACAAGCCAGCCTTATGGAAAAAATGAAATCGCGCCAGGCAACCTACTCTAATCCAGAGAATGTACTTTAACTGAGACATTACACGGCCGTTCCTCCTTCCTTCACCTCCTGCCAAATCGCCTCCAACGCCACCAAATCAAGCTGCGCCCAATCCAAATTGCGCGCGGTCACTAACTGCTCCACCTGACGGAATCGCTGGCTGAACTTCAAATTAGCCCCGCGCAGCGCACTCTCCGCATCCACACCCAGCCAACTGGCCAGATTCACCGTCACAAACAGCAAGTCGCCCAACTCGTCGGCCCGCTCTTCCGGCGTTTGCGCCGCCTGCACTTCGGCCAGTTCCTCAGCCAGCTTGTCGTAAATCCCGCCAATTTCCGGCCAATCAAAGCCTACCTTGCGCACCTTGTCCTGGATTTTTTGTGACCGGGCCAGCGCCGGCAGCGCCTGGGGAATGTTGTCCAACAGGGATGCGGCTTGCTTTTCCTTCTCGTCCTGCTTCAGCATCTCCCAATTACGCAGGACTTCGGCCGTGTCGGCCACCTCCCAATCGCCCCAGACATGGGGATGCCGCCGCTTGAGCTTGGCCTCAATCCCGGCAATGATGTCCGACAGCGTAAACTGCTCCTCCTCGGCCGCCATCTGCGTCTGCATGACGATGTGGTAAAGCAAATCACCCAACTCCTCGCGCAGGCCGTCCTCATCCTCGGCGTCGAGCGCTTCCAAAACTTCACTGGCTTCTTCCAGCAGGCCGCCGCGCATACTCTGCGGCGTCTGCTCAATATCCCAGGGGCAGCCGTTGGGGCTGCGCAAAACGGCGACGGTCTCGGCCAGGGCGTTGAGTGAGGCGGCATAAGGCAGCGGCGGGATGTAGAGGCTGGTCAAATGGTCAATCCGTTCGCTGCGGTCAATGGCATACAGGGGTACGCGCTCCACACTTTCCACGGCCGTTCCCGCCGCATGAATGAGGGCGACGGTGTGCTGTTCGGGATAAACGGCCGTTAACCCCAACTTTAACTCACTGGCCAGCATCCGGCTGTAAACCTGCCCCAGCAGCGCCGGTTGGTCGGGATTGAGCGGTGGGTAATGGAGATTGGTCAGCTCAATGGCGTCGAAGATTTGCAAACCATCGAGGGCGTCGGCCTGTACGGCCGTTAACGATGGTTCCACAAAGCTCAAACCGGCCACCACGCGCACCGGCACATTTTCCGCTTCCGCCGCCTTTACCAGCCGCGTCACCGTCGATTCGCCGACAAAGGGATGGCCAGGCACGGCATAAACGATGTCGGCTTCTCGCCCCAGCGCCAACATTTGGGTTACGATTTGGTCATAGACGGCATCAAAGTCAACGGCCGTTTCATACACCTCATCAAAACTTACTACCTGCACCGTCTCCGGCAAATCAGCCACCGCCGGATGGCGCGCCGTACGCACGTGTACCGTCTCTGCCGCCGCCAAAATCGCCCATGCTTCCCGAGTCAGGAAACGGCCGTCGCCCGGCCCCAGACCAACCACTGTAATACCCATCTGCAATTACCCCAGAAAACAAAAAGGCGAGTACGAAGACTCACCCTACACAAAACGTGATACGTAATCCGTGAAGCAACAACATGTTGCCAATCACGCATTACGCATCACGCTTAAAATTAAAACCTATTCAGGAAATTAACGTTTCGTGTAAGTCGGAGCCTTACGCGCCCGTTTCAAACCTGGCTTCTTGCGTTCCTTGATACGGCCGTCACGAGTCAGATGACCCTTGGCGCGCAGCAAACCACGCATATTTTCATCATACTTCACCAGGGCGCGGGCCAGGCCCAGGCGCACGGCGCTCGTCTGACCGGTAATGCCGCCGCCTTGAATATGGACACTGACATCCACCTTGCCCATCATCTCCGTATCCGTCAACGGGCCGGACAAAATGATGTAATCACCAAAACGCGGGAAATATTCCTTGACATCCCGGCCATTCACCGTAAATTCGCCCGTGGACTCAGCACTGGGGTAAATACGCACCCGAGCCGAAGACCGCTTGCGCCGGCCAATACCTTCATAATAACGAACAGTCTCTTCCATCATTCTCTCCTAAAGCTCAAATACGACGGGCTGCTGCGCTTCGTGCGGATGTTCAGAACCAGTATAAACCTTCATCTTCTTGAACATCTTCCGCCCCAGTTTATTCTTGGGCAGCATACCACGAACGGCCGCTTCAATGACACGGTTTGGATGTTTTTGCAGCTGATCACGCAGCGATATTTCACTCAACCCACCAGGATACCCTGAGTGACGGTAATATTTTTTCTGCTCCAGCCGGCGTCCAGTCACCTGAATCTTTTCCGCATTAACAACAATCACAAAATCGCCACAATCCACCGAAGGGCTGTAGATCGGCTTGTGCTTACCACGCAAAAGGACAGCAATCTGGGTAGCCAAACGACCCAGCGTTTGTCCTTCCGCATCAATCACATACCAGCTTCGTTCAACTTCTGCCGGTTTCGTCACAAATGTTTTCATTCCGTTTTTCTCCTAATCAGAGATTGGAAACCAATCATGGGTTCCCATAAGTTACAGATACCAGGTAAAGACCCTGCGGCGGTGCTGCCGTGCCTGATCGGCTGCGATCACAACTGCGGAAAGCGGCCACAAAATCTTCAACAGTCCAGGATCCCTCACCAACCAGTTTCATACTTCCCACCAGACTGCGCACCATCCGGTACAAAAACGCATTTGCCTCAATGTGGAAAACAAGAAACTCTCTCTCTCTTATCCACTCAGCCCTAAACAATTCACGTACCCGATTTTCCCCTACCGGCGGTTGGCCAAAAGTGCCAAAGTCATGCCGCCCCAGGAGAACACTGGCTGCCTGATTCATCTTACCCACGTCTAACGGATGGCGCACATGCCAGCTCTGAAACCGGCGAACGGGGCTGCGCACCGCTGCATTAAAAATGTGGTACGCGTAGGAACGGCGCCGTGCGTCAAAACGTGGATGAAACGTTGGTGATACCTGATTGAGTTGTAAAATTACAATATCGGCCGGTAAATTAGCATTAATAGCTCGTTGTAAAGCTTCTATATCATGCCGCCAGTCCAAATCAAAACTAATAACCTGGCCCAGTGCATGAACGCCGCTGTCTGTTCTACCGGCACCAATCACATTGATTGGCTGTTGTGTTAATCTAGCAATTGCTTTCTCTAACTCGCCCTGGATGGTATGCTGCTCTTTGATTTGTCGTTGAAAACCATAATAGGCAGTCCCATCATACTCAATCAGGGCCTTATAGCGCAGCAATCACTACTCCTTTTCCACCAGCATTAAAATAGCCATATCGGCATTGTCACCAGGACGCTTACCCACTTTAATCATGCGGGTATATCCACCGTTACGTTCGGCGTAACGGGGCGCAATTTCGTCAAAAAGCTTTTTAACAACGTCAACTTCTTCCAGATAGCCCTTTTCGTCTTCATATTCACGAACACGGGCCACACGGGTTGCTGCCAATCGGCGGGCATGGACAGTATAGGCTGGATCTTCAGCCCCTTTTGCCAGGCCACGCTTGGCCAGCGTGATTATTTTTTCCGCTGCCGGTCGTAACATGCGGGCTTTGCCTTCTGTCGTCAGAATTTGTTCATGACAAATCAAATCGGCGATCATGTTCTTGCGCAAGGCATTCCGATGACTGGTATCTCGCCCCAGTTTACGACCACTTACTCGATGTCGCATAGTTCAAACCTCATTCTCGAAACCTGGTTCAGATTGATTAAACCAGGATAATGTCTTGGATACGGCTCTAAGCCAATTCCTCTTCGTCCTTCAAAAACCCTTTCATGCGCAGTTGAGACTTCAACTCATCCAACGATTTTTCGCCAAAATTGCGGATGGCCAGCATCGTCTCTTCACCTCGCTCCAGCATATCCAGCATCTCACCAACTTTGGTGATCCCGGTCCGCTTTAATGAGTTAAAGACTCGTACACTCAAATCCAACTGCTCAATAGGCGTATCGTAAATTTCGTTGGGAATTGTGCCTTCTTCTTCCTCAACTTCTTCCACTGGCAGGAAAGTATCTTCGCTCACACCGGCAACCGGACGCAAATACTGCATCATAATTTGCGCCGATTGGGCGAGTGCATCTTCCGGCCGGATGGTTCCGTCGGTCCAAATCTGCATCACAATCCGGTCATAGTCAGCATCCTGACCCACACGGGTTTTTTCTACTTCATACCCTACCCGGCGGATGGGGCTGAAAATCGCATCGACTGGCAGTTCACCAATCGGCAAACGTCCTCGATCTTCGGCCGGGGAATAACCGCGTCCGGTTTCAGCCGTCATTTCAATTTCCAAAAATGCATCGTCCGAGTCGACCGTGAAAAGGTACAAATCAGGGTTGATGATTTCAACTTCCGGCGGCACCTGCAAGTCAGCGGCCGTTACCGTACCGGCCCCGTGTACTTCCAGGCGCATCCGTGCTGAATCGGTATCATGTAGTTTCAAACGAAGTTGTTTGATGTGCAATATAAGCCGCATCATGTCTTCACGCACATGCGGAATCGCAGAAAACTCATGCGGGACATCTGTCACACGAATGGACGTAACCGCTGCTCCGGGCAAAGAGGCCAATAGTACACGGCGCAAAGAGTTACCAACCGTTGTACCATACCCTCTTTCCAATGGGCCAATGATAAACCGGCCATATTCTTGTGACATGGCGGTGCTTTCAATTTTCGGCAAGATAAGATTAATAGCCAATGTCGTTACCTCCCTCAGATACTTAACAGTCTAAGTAAGAACAATAAAAAGAGATTAGCGGGAGTAGTATTCAACAATTAACTGTTCGTTGAGTGTTACATCAATGTCGTCACGAACAGGCAAGTTCAACACTTTCGCTGATAGGTTATCGGCGTCTAAAGAAAGCCAGCGTGGAACCTGTCGATCGTCTAACTCTTGCCGCAATGTTTTGAAATACGTTCTCCGAGAACTTTCGGGGCGAACAGAAATTGTGTCCCCTGGGGTCAGAAGCGCAGAAGGAATGTCAATTTTACGGCCGTTCAACACAAAATGGCCATGCTGTACCAACTGCCGTGCATGCGCCCGGGAACTTGCCATCCCCAAACGATAAACAACATTATCCAGTCGGCTCTCCAAAATTGCCAACAGATTTGCGCCGGTTAAACCAGAACGTCGTTCAGCCCGCTTGAAATACTGGCTAAATTGCCGTTCCATCAAGCCATAAATACGACGCGCCTTCTGTTTTTCACGAAGCTGAAGTAAATAATCAGAAGCCCGGCCCCTGCGGAACTGCTTCTCCCGCCCATGTTGCCCAGGCGGATAAGAGCGACGCTCAAAAGAACACTTGGGGGTCATACAACGAGACCCCTTCAAAAACAGCTTCTCACCTTCACGGCGACAAAGCTTGCATACTGGTCCAGTATACCTTGCCAACTTAACCTCCAATTTTCAGCATGAAGCGAGAGGTTTACAGGTGTGGCAACCTTTCTTCCCTCTCGCAATCAACAAAAAATTAAATTTTAAAAACAAAACTACATATCACTGTCATCAAAGACAGTAGTAACAACAAATCAAAATTTTACACGCGGCGCTTTTTAGGCGGACGGCACCCATTGTGCGGTACGGGTGTAATATCACGAATCGCCGTCACTCTTAAGCCAGAGGCCTGCAAAGCACGAATCGCCGATTCACGTCCTGGTCCAGGCCCATTAACGATCGCTTCGACCTCTTGCATACCCTGGTCTTGTGCCGCTTTCGCCGCATCTCGTCCCGCCAAACGCGCAGCATAAGGGGTGCTTTTACGCGAACCCTTAAAGCCAGACGTACCAGCTGTTGCCCAGGCAATCGTATTGCCATTCATATCTGTAATCGTCACAATCGTATTGTTAAACGATGCAAAAATATGAGCCTGGCCCCGCGGCACCATCTTCTTAACTTTTTTGCGGGCTTGAACTTTTCTTCTGCGTCCCATTTTGTCTCCTTAACTTCATACCCGATGTCATATCCAACAAACAACTGGAACAACACCGGCAATGAATTTACTTCCCTTTACGCCGACCACGCCCGGCAACAGTCTTCTTTGGGCCTTTGCGTGTACGCGCATTGGTTTTGGTACGTTGACCATGAACTGGCAAATGACGGCGGTGGCGCAGACCACGATAACAACCGATTTCCGTCAATCGCTTAATATTCATTGCCACTTCACGCCGCAAATCGCCTTCTACAACATAATCGCGACCAACAATTTGCCGCAAACGTGTCACTTCGGCTTCTGACAAATCCTGTACTCGTGTATCAGGATTCACCTCGGCCTCAGCTAAAATCGTCTTACTAGAAGCAAGCCCAATACCATAAATATAGGTCAGACTGACCTCAACCCGTTTATTTCGGGGAATGTCAACACCAGCTATACGAGCCATAATTCCTCCGTGTACCGTTCTATCCCTGACGCTGCTTATGATTTGGGTCAACGCAGATTACGCGCACAACACCTTTCCGTTTAATAATTTTGCACTTTGGGCAACGACGTTTCACAGATGCCGATACTTTCATCGTTTCTAACTCCTGGCTTGCGAACTTACACAAGCCTTTATCTTTTGATCACACATACGGACAAATCTTGTGCGACACGCAAGCGTATAGTTTCCCACATTTTGCCGATATTGTCCAGTCTAATTTGTGTGGTTTTTAATTATTAATTTGAATCTTTTACAGCCTGAACCAGGTCCTTCTGGACCAGTTCAATCGATTGCTCGCCGTTCACTTCTACCAGCAATCCTTTGTCACGATAGTAAGCCAACAAAGGTGCGGTTTGTTCAAAATAAACCTCGATGCGCCTCTTTTGTGTTTCCTCAGTATCGTCATCTCTTTGGTAAAGGGGACTGCCATCCAGATCGCATATTCCCTCTTTCAAAGGCGGATTAAATACAGTATGGTAAACGTGTCCACATGATTTACACGTCCATCGGCCTGCCAATCGCTTGAGCAGAACCTCAGGAGTCACATGAATATAAGGGACAACATGAACACGTTCTCCCATTTCGGCTAACAATTGCTCGAACGCATCCGCTTGAGCAATTGTCCGAGGAAATCCATCTAGTAATGCACCGTTAGCGCAATCCTCGCGTGACAAACGTTCCTTAACTATAGCGATTGTAACTTCGTCGGGCACCAGGTCGCCTTTGTCGATGTAGGTAGCTGCGAGCTTACCCAATTCAGTGTTATTACGAAGATTTTCACGGAACAAGTCGCCAGTCGAAACTTGCGGTAAATTAAGTGTCTCTTGTAGTCGCTTGGCCTGGGTGCCTTTACCGGCACCAGGCCCCCCCATCAGGACGACAAATCTCATCACACAAACCCTTCGTAATTGCGCATGAGCAGTTGGGCTTCTAGTTGACGCATGGTATCAATAACAACACCGACAACAATGATCAAACCAGAACCACTAATAACCAACACGCTCTGTTCAATGCCATCTATGCGCAAGATAACGCCGATAAGCTGCATGATACCGGGCAGAATGGCGATTACTCCCAAGAATACGGCTCCGACAAAAGTTATACGGCGCACCACGGATGTGATGTAATCGGCCGTACGTTTACCAGGCCGGATACCGGGAATGAATCCACCTTGCCGCTGCAAAGTTTGGGGCAGGTTTTGCTGCTGCACCATCACATCGGTGTAGAAAAAGGTGAAACCAGCCACAAACAAGAAGTAGACGAGCCAATACATGGTAAAACCAAGTGGTGAAGCGATGGGGTCCAGCTGTTGACTGAACGTGCTCACCGATGTCGCCATCCGATCAATGAAACTGCCGCTGCCGGTAACGAAGAAGCTGGCAATGAGCGGCGGAAAGGTCAGGATAGATTGGGCAAAGATGATAGGAATCATACCGGCCGTATTGACGCGAAGCGGTACGTAGCTGCTTTGACCCTGATAAACTTTACGCCCACGTACACGACGGCCGTATTGTACCGGTATACGCCGCTGCCCTTCTTGTACGACAACGATGACAAAAACTGTCGCTACCGTAATGAGTATAAAGGCAACTATCGTGAAGATACGCGCCGTTACATCATCCAGAGCAAAAATTCGCGCCACATTAGGCAAGATTCTTGAGATGATCCCACCAAAAATGATCAACGATGTGCCCTGTCCGATACCATCTTCGGTGATCAACTCGCCCAGCCAAATGGCAAACATAGTACCGCCAACCATAGCCACAAGGGTTGTGAGTGTTGGCAAAATCTGGCTGGCTGAAGAAAAGCCAAAGTTAGGCATGATCGTTGCCAGACCGCCGGTTGTTCCCAGGCTGAAACCGACCAGTCGAATCTGCCCAATTGCCTGCAACAGGGCAAATGGGACTGTAATGTAATAGGTGATCCGATTAATCTTGTTTCGCCCCGATTCACCCTCTGACTGGAGTTCTTCCAGATAAGGAATGATGGGTGTCAACAATTGTATAATAATGGATGCGGTAATATAGGGATACACACCCATGGCCATGACAGAAAAATTGCGCACAGCACCACCGGATAACAAATCCAGAAAGTCAATGACCGTATTGCCGCTTTGTTGGGATGTAAACGCTAACCATGCTTGCAAATTGACGCCGGGAACAGGGATATTGGCCACCAAACGATATATAACCAGCATACCAATGGTAAACAATATACGTCGGCGCAGGTCTGGTAAAGCAAAGGCGTTCCGAACAGATTCAAACATTGTTTTTCTCCGTTGATGGAACCCGGTTTATAAACCACCAGGTTCCTTACTTAAGATAGCGGAAGCACCTCTACCGTACCACCGGCAGCTTCGATTTTTTCTTTGGCCGAAGCTGAAAACCGCTGGGCTTTCACGTTCAAGGCTACGTCAAGTTCGCCATCGCCAAGAATAACGATGGGGTCTGTTTCTTTTTTGATCAAACCGACAGCGGCCATGATTTCTGGTGTAACATCCAGGCCATCAAAGTCAAACTCGGCCAACTGTTTAAGATTGACTGCTTTGTAGTAGACTTTGTTAATGTTGGTGAAACCGCGCTTATACGGTAAACGACGGGCCAAGGGCAACTGACCACCTTCGAAGTAGACTCCTTTACCGCCCCCACTACGTGCATTTTGCCCTTTGGTACCACGGCCAGCGGTTTTACCTTGTCCGGCAGAATGACCACGACCCACTCGCTTGCGCTTTTTTGTTGCTCCTGGATTAGGACGCAGATCGTTTAATTTCATGTTATTTAACCTCTTCCACCACTAAAAGGTGGTTGACTTTGCTGATCATGCCACGGATTACGGCCGTATCGTCATGTTCAACAGTTTGATTCAATTTGCGCAAACCAAGCGCCTTAATAGTCCGCTTTTGGTTTTCATTGTAACCAATTGCGCTCTTCTTATAGGTAATTTTCAACTTGGCCATCAGTCTCGACTCCAAAACGGGGCAACGTCGGCAACGGATTTGCCACGATCAGCAGCAACTTGCTGCACGCCTTTCAACTGACGCAGCCCATCCATAGTAGCCAGCATGACATTCAAGACGTTTTTACTGCCCAAAGATTTGGACAAAATGTCACGATACCCGGCGGCTTCAATGACAGCACGCACGCCGCCACCGGCAATAACACCGGTACCTGGTGACGCCGGTTTGAGCAGCACGCGGGCCGAACCATGAACCCCGATTACCTCGTGGGGAATGGTGCTGCCTACCATAGGAACTGATTCCATCGTTTTACGAGCCGCTTCTAACCCTTTGCGAATGGCATCGGGCACAGAACGGGCCTTACCAATGCCAACGCTCACATTGCCTTTGTTATCACCGATGACAACGGATACCCGGAAGGCAAACCGCCGACCACCTTTTACTACTTTAGCGACACGGGTAATGTCGATGATGCGTTCATCGAATTCTTCTCGATCCTGGTCGCGAAATCCTTGTCGTCTTTGTCCCATTACAATCTCCTCGCTTAGAACTCCAAACCACCTTCACGCGCGCCATCAGCCAAAGCTTTGATACGGCCGTGATAAAGATAGCCACCACGATCAAAAACCACCTGCTTAATACCAGCAGCCAGAGCACGCTCAGCAACTGCCTTACCCACCACTGTCGCTTGCTCTTTCTTATTCTTGCCGTCTAAGTCAGAAACTAGTTTTTTATCAAGCGTCGAGGCTGAAACTAAAGTATGTCCAGCCACATCATCAATCACCTGAGCGTAAATATGTTCCACGCTGCGGAATACATTTAACCGCGGGACCTCGTTTGTCCCTGAAATTTTCATCCGGATACGGCGATGGCGCCGCTGCCGGGCTACACGCGATTTTACTGCCATAGCAATATCCCTCTCTTATACCTTACCAGCCTTACCGGCCTTACGGCGAACATGCTCGCCCCGATAACGAACACCTTTGCCCTTGTAGGGTTCCGGGGGTCGTGTTTTACGAATCTGAGCCGCAATTTCACCAACAACCTGTTTATCGATTCCAGAAACGATAACTGTCTTGTTACGATCTTCAACCGCAAATTCAATGTCTGTCGGTGGATTGAATGTAATTGGATGGGAATATCCAACATTCAAAACCAGGTCTTTCCCTTCCATTGCAGCACGGTAACCAACGCCCTCAATTTCTAGCACTTTCGAAAAACCATTGCTGACGCCAACGACCATATTGTTTAACAAAGCACGGGTCAAGCCATGCAGCGCCCGGTGCTGACGAGAATCGGAAGGACGGGTTACGGTCAGGACTTCGTCATCCAAAGAAATGTTCATTTCAGGATGGAATTCCTGTTCCAATTTACCTTTAGGACCGGTCACTGTAACGGCCGTTCCCTGAATATCAACTTTCACACCTTTCGGTAATTGGATAGGTGCTTTCCCAATACGAGACATCACAAACCTCCAGTTACCAAATTTTACAGAGAACTTCGCCACCAACACCCAAACGGCGAGCCTGCTGTCCAGTCATAACACCCTTAGATGTCGTCACAATCGCGGTACCCATACCACTTAACACCCAAGGAATATCATCTTTACCAACATAAATCCGACGGCCCGGCTTACTCACTCTTTCCAGACCCGTGATAATCGAACGATAATTCCGACGATCCCCGGTGTACTTAAGTGTAATCTGCAAAACAGGCTGCGGTTTTTCCGGCATAACCTTATAATCTTCAATATACCCCTCGTCCTTCATCACCTTGGCAATCGCTTCCTTAGCTTTTGAATGGGGCATTGCAACAGTTGGATGCTGCCGCATCAAGGCATTACGCATCCGCGTCAACATATCAGCAATCGGATCACTCATTGACATAATACACCTCCGCCTACCAGCTCGACTTCACAACGCCAGGAATATTTCCCTTGAGCGCTTGCTCACGGAAGCAGATCCGACATAACCCGAAACGACGCATATACCCGCGCGGTCGGCCACATAACCGACAGCGGTTGCGAACACGAACCTTATACTTCCGGCTCGCTTCACGATTGATCATTGATTTTTTAGCCATAAATTACTCCTGTTCGGCCAGATATCACAACCGAACCGATTATTAATTCTGATAAAAAGGCATGCCCAGCAGCGCCAACAAACGACGACCTTCCTCGTCTGTTTTAGCAGTGGTCACAATACTTACTTCCATACCCCGAATCTTGTCAATTTTGTCATATTCAATTTCCGGGAAAATGAGTTGTTCACGCAAGCCCAATGTATAATTGCCACGGCCGTCAAACGAATCCGGGGAAATACCCTGGAAATCACGCGTACGAGGCAAGGCCACATGAATAAGACGCGTCAAAAAAGCCCACATCCGTTCATTACGCAACGTTACCTTCAGGCCAATTTGACGGCCTTCACGCAACTTAAAAGCAGCAATAGATTTTTTAGCACGGGTGACAACCGGCTTTTGACCGGTAATTTGAACAATATCATTCGTGGCAAATTCAATCGCCTTGGCATTATCCAAAGCTTCACCCAGCCCAACATTGATAACAACCTTGGTGATGCGGGGAACCTGCATCACATTGTCATAACCGAACTCTTCCATCAAAGAAGCGGCTACATCATTTTTATACAATTCTTTCAACGGCGTAAATGCCATTTCATGCCTCCGAGTTGAGTGGCAGGTCAGCCTGTACTTATCCAAAGCACATCGGGCTACCTGGCTCACCTCAAATTTTTATTGATTAATCAAGGTCCACACCGCTTTTCTTGGCATAACGCACGCGGCGGGTTTTATTACTACCCTCAACAGGTTCACGCCGGATTCCAACCCGCGTTGGTTCACCCGTTTTCGGATCAACCAGCATCACATTAGAAACATCAACAGGTGCTTCAAATTCAATGATGCCACCTTGGGCTTGGGAACGGCCGCCCGTCTGCTGAGGCTTTTGGTGTTTTTTAACAAGGTTAACACCAGAAACCACGACACGGCCTTTACTCGTTTCAACGCGTTGGACTGTACCTTCCACGCCTTTATAATTCCCGGCGATGACCCGAACTTTATCACCAACTTTAATACGCATAGCAAAACCTTCCCGTTAAATCTTTTACAGAGCTTCTGGAGCCAAGGACATAATCCGGCTGAACCCCTTGTCCCGTAGTTCTCGGGCCACAGGGCCAAAGATACGTGTCCCAATGGGTTGTTTACCATCAGCTCCTAAAATGACGGCGGCATTATCGTCAAAGCGGATATAGCTGCCATCATCACGCTTGAATTCTTTTTTGGTGCGCACGACAACCGCTTTAACAATCGTCCCTTTTTTCACAGATGAATTAGGAACGGCTTTTTTAACTGTCGCAGTCACTACGTCACCAATTCCACCATAACGGCGGCTGGATCCACCCATCACTTGGATAACCAAAAGCTCACGGGCGCCAGAGTTATCAGCTACATTTAAACGACTTTCACGTTGAATCATGACTGACCTCCGTTATTTTGCCCGTTCCAGGACGGAAACAACCGCGAACCGCTTGTGACGGCTCATTGGTTTTGACTCAATGATTTGAACGCGATCACCGGTACGGCATTCGTTCGCTTCATCATGCGCCTTATATTTTTTGACCAAACGCAGGACTTTACCATATTTGGGGTGGCGTTTTGTTGTTGTTACAGCAACGACAACCGTTTTATCCATTTTGTCGCTGGTCACAACTCCGACTAAACGTTTACGTTGTTCTCTCATTTCTCACCTACCCTGCAATCTCATAACTGGTAACCAGTTGTGGTTGATCTTTTTGACGATAAGCCTTGCGCTGGGACGGCCGTTTCTTATTCAAATCAACCATCGCCGAAGCCAAATCTTTACCGTCACCATCAACAAACTCAACCTTCCAGGCCCAGACATCCTTGTCACCCTCGTTATAAATAAAACGAGAAGTCGCTTGCCACACCTTGCCTACTAAAACCGAGGCAATCTCCGGTTGAGCCGCAGCCGCATCAATAGCCAGTTGACGCATGTTCAACACCGTTTTCAATTGGGCAATTTCTCGCCGTACCATTTTCAAACGAGAATAATCTTCCAACTGCGAGGATGCATTCCGAAAGCGAAGATTAAACATCTCCTCTCGGGCATTTTCCAGCATCTCTTCCAGCTTATCACCATTCATACCACGAAGTTCGACAATATTAGCCATTAGAGCCGATCCTCCCGTGAAATAATTTGTGTTTTGATAGGCAGCTTATAACTGGCCAGATTTAGCGCTTCACGTGCCACATCTTCCGGAACCCCGGCTATTTCAAACATAATACGGCCCGGTTTCACAACAGCTACCCAATGATCAACCGCACCTTTACCCTTACCCATACGGGTTTCCGCCGGTTTCGAAGTAACCGGTTTATCAGGGAATATTCGAATCCAATATTTACCACGCCGACGCATATGGCGGACTACGGTACGACGAATAGCTTCAATCTGGCGGCTGGTAATCCAGCCCGGTTCCAGAGCTTGAATACCAAACTCGCCATTCAGTAACTCAGAGCCACCTTTTGCCATACCCCGCATGCGACCACGGAATTGTTTGCGATATTTCACGCGTTTTGGCATTAACATAGTTTGTTCTCCAACAATCAGTCTACCCGGCGAGTTTACTCACTGATATAGACATCAGTTGCCTCACTCTTCTGAGGCAAAATCTCACCTTTGTAGACCCACACTTTCACACCAATTTGTCCGAAGGTCGTCAGTGCTTCAGCAAAACCATAGTCCAGATCCGCACGAATCGTATTACGGGGGACACGCCCGTCCCACACCTTCTCTTTTCGCGCCATTTCCGAACCACCCAAACGGCCGCCTACTTCAATACGAACTCCCTCAACACCCTGGCGCATCGCCTGCATAACAGCACGCTTCATTGCCCGGCCATGAGAAATCCGCCGCTGCAACTGACTCGCAATATTCTCAGCAATCAAATACGCATCCGTGTCCGGAGAACTGATCTCCTCAACCTCAAGTTTCACCGATTTGCCAGTCAAATCCTTAAGCTTGTTTCTCAATTCCTTAACCGAAGCACCCTTCCGGCCAATCACAATACCCGGTTTGGCCGTATGAATCGTCACTTGAACCTGATTAGGAGCACGCTCGATTTCTAAACCAGAAACACCAGCTTGCGACAGCTCATCTTTAATCAATTTGCGAATCGCAAAATCCTCATGCAGTAATTCTTCGTACCGCTTACCTTCAGCAAACCATCGCGTATTCCAATCGCGAATAGATTTCAAACGGAATCCAATAGGATGTACTTTTCGTCCCAACGTTATTCCTCCATGCAACCGTTAAAGGTTGCCGCGATCATTAAAGATCGCCATAGTCCACCACTTCACGCTCAGCCAACACCACAGTAATATGCGACGAACGACGAATAATCGGTCGGAAACGGCCGCGGCCAGCAAAACGACCACCATAAGGCGCTTTACGATGACGGGGGCCTTCATCAGCAAAGATACGGCTTACATAAAGCTCACCAATCTCCAGACCAAAATTTTGTTCAGCATTAGCCACAGCCGATTGAATCAGCTTAAAGACTGGTTCAGCTGCCCTTTGAGGCATAAAACGCAGCTTATCCATAGCTTCCTGTGCATCCATACCCCGCACAACATCCACAACCAGCCGAACCTTACGTGGTGAAATCGGAATAAAACGTGCTTTCGCTTTAACTTCAAATGCTTCAGCCATTACCGACGCCCCTTCTTCTCAGCCTTACTAATATGGCCGCGAAATGTTCGAGTTGGGGCAAACTCACCCAGTTTATGACCAACCATATTTTCCGTCACATAAATAGGAATATGACGGCGGCCATCATAAACAGCAATCGTATGTCCCACCATTTGCGGAAAAATCGTACTCGCTCGCGACCAGGTACGAATAACCTGGCGATTTTTCGAGGCATTCAGTTTTTCCACTTTCTTCAACAATTTAGGGTCAATATAAGGACCTTTCTTTAATGATCGTGACATCCTCTTACCTCCTACCGACGCTTCTTAGACCGACGACGGAAAATAAATTTATCGGTAGACTTATTATTACGGGTCCGCCGTCCTTGCGCCGGTTGTCCCCACGGCGTTTTAGGAGCAGCCATACCAATCGGTGAACGGCCTTCACCACCACCATGCGGGTGATCGTTCGGGTTCATCGCCGAGCCGCGGACCGTCGGGCGAATGCCCATGTGACGCTTACGGCCAGCCTTGCCCAGTTTCACATTACCATGCTCCACATTACCTACCTGACCAATCGTCGCCAGACATTCTTGTGGTACATAACGCTCTTCACCAGATGGCAAACGAAGAGTCACATACTGCGGATGATCCTTCGACAACAATTGAGCCGAAGTACCAGCCGAGCGCACCATTTGTCCACCACGGCCAACTTGCAGCTCAATATTATGCACCTGTGTACCTAAAGGAATGTTTTGCAGTGGCAACGCATTACCCGGTCGGATTTCGGCATTAGGACCACTCATCACATCGTCGCCCACACGCAGACCCAACGGTGCAACAATGTACCGTTTCTCACCGTCTGCATATACAAGCAACGCAATACGAGCCGAGCGATTGGGATCATATTCAATCGAAACGACCTGGGCCGGAATACCAAACTTGTCCCGCTTAAAATCAATTAAACGGTAACGGCGTTTGTGACCACCACCACGGTGGCGAACAGTCACCTTTCCACGAAAATTGCGGCCGGCACGTTTACGCAAACCCTTCACTAAAGATGGTTCTGGCTGCGTACGCGTGATCTCCTCAAAGGTCTGTCCGCTCATGTCACGGCGACCAGGAGAAGTCGGCTTAAACACTTTAATCGGCATATTTCCTCCAGAGACAGTTTTTAGGTTTCTTCAATAAACCGGAACATAACCCCTGTTTATCCGAAACCCTCATCCCTGCTCAAACAAAATTAACGACTAAACACCTTCAAACAAATCAATACTATTACCAGGAGAAAGGGTAACGACAGCCTTTTTCCAGCCAGCCTTGCGAATCGTCATACTACGCCAGCGGCGTGCACGCTTAGCCGGCATATTGGCAATACGTACTTTTTCCACATTCACATCGGGCCAGGCTAATTCAACAGCCTGCTTAATTTGCATCTTGTTCGCCCGTGAGTCGACGACAAAAGAGTATTGATTGTGCAGATCAACCAGATAACTGCTTTTTTCCGTCACCATTGGACGGCGAATAATTTCACGCCAATGTAATTGCATTTCTTACTCCTCCTCATCGAACTCAGTAAAATCAAGAGATTCAACAGCCAAGAAGCTGTTCAATGCTTCTAAAGACGACAAAGGCATGACAACTTTTTCATGGCCAAGTAAATCTCGAATATTCAAATAAGTCGCTCGTATCGACTTTGCATTTGGCAAATTACGGACGGATTTATCAACGTTCTCGTTTGCCTCGGGCAATAAAACCAATACGCTTGAACCTTTAGCCAACCGATCGAATACGGCAACCATATCTTTTGTCTTAGGTTGATCCAAAGTTAGATTATCTAAAACAACAATGTCCCCATTGCTTGCTTTAATAGTTAAAGCGGAACGCAAGGCCGCCCGGCGCATTTTACGTGGCATGTCTTTGACATAGCTGCGGGGTTTGGGGCCATGGGCCACGCCGCCACCCACAAAAATTGGCGCTTTGCGGCTGCCATGACGGGCATTACCAGTCCCTTTTTGGCGATACATTTTGGCAGTCGTCCGATTTACTTCTGACCGTCCTTTTGCCTTGTGTGTGCCCTGGCGTGCATTAGCCAATTGACGTACTAATGCCTGGTGCATCAAACCGCGATTTATTTTTGCTTCAAAAACACTTTCCGGAAGCTCAACGGTGCCTACTTCCTCACCAGCCATATTGAAAATTGAAACATTCATCTCAACGCCTCCGTTAACTCTTTGCCGCATCGCGGATAATGACAAAGCTGCCTTTTGAGCCTGGAACAGACCCTTTGATAGCAATTAAGTGGTTTTCAGGATCAATTTGAACAACTTCCAGGTTCTGCGATGTGAATCGTTCATTTCCCATCCGACCGGCCATCTTTTTCCCTTTGAAAACGTGAGCCGTTCCTGAGGTGGCACCAATTGAGCCGGGAGCGCGATGGCGATCAGATTGGCCGTGTGTTTTAACACCGCCACCAAAGCCATGTCGTTTTACAACACCGGCGAAACCGCGACCTTTGGTTTTGCCTGTCACATCTACTTTATCGCCGACTTCAAACTGCTCAACAGTCAGTTTTTGACCAACTTTATGGTTAACGGCCGTTTTTGTACGGAACTCGCGCAAAAAACGGACAGGTGGCACACCATTACCCTTTTTACGTCGAGGGTGTTTATTGTCCGGCTTAACCAAGCCCAAATGGCCCTTCTGTCCCTTGGACAACCGTTTTTCTTTAATTTCTTCAAAACCGACCTGAACAGCTTCATATCCGTCGGTGTTTTTCGTCTTAACCTGCGTTACATAGCATGGCCCGGCCTTAATAACCGTTACAGGCGTAACAACACCCTGTTCATCAAAAACCTGGGTCATGCCTACTTTAATACCTAATAAACCTTTCACAAAATCCTCCCAGGACTGTCAGCAATAATACGCTGCATCATCCTTCTCAGAGTTCATCCGTAGAAAAATCGAGCAAAAACGGTCAGACACTTCAGCCGCTTTCTCGAGTTCTATTTCTACAATCAGATTGAAATTTCGATATCAACACCAGCTGGCAAATTCAATCGCATCAATGTATCAATCGTTTTCGAGTCCGGATTCACAACGTCAATGAGACGCTTATGTGTACGAATCTCAAAATGTTCATGAGAATCTTTATCAATAAACGTACTACGTCTTACAGTAAAACGTTCCAGCTTCGTCGGTAACGGAACTGGGCCAATCACACGGGCACCGGTTCTTTCGGCCGTGCCCACAATGCGCTTTGCAGATTGATCGAGCACACGATGATCATATGCTTTTAAACGAATGCGAATTTTTTGCTTAGCCATAATTGCCTCAATTAAAGGGGGTTGTACCCTAAGGCACACCCCCCAATTACTGTTTACTCAATAATTTGAGTGATATGACCGGCACCAACCGTCAAACCACCCTCTCGAATCGCAAACTTGCTGCCCTGCTCCAACGCCACTGGCGTGATCAGCTTCACCTTCAAGTTCACACTGTCACCAGGCATCACCATCTCCACACCTTCCGGCAAGGTGATCTCGCCCGTCACATCCATCGTCCGAATGTAGAACTGCGGCCGATACCCCGGGAAGAATGCCTTGTGCCGCCCACCTTCGTCCTTACGCAAAACGTATACTTCGCTCATGAACGTCGTGTGCGGTGTGATGCTGCCCGGCTTGGCCAATACCTGGCCACGCTCGACTTCTTCTCGTCCCACACCTCGCAGCAGTAAACCGGCATTATCACCTGCTTCTACTTTGTCCAGTATCTTGTGGAACATTTCCATGGAGGTCACAACGACTTTCCGTATCTGGTCGGTCAACCCCACGATTTCGACTTCGCTGTTCGGGGTCAATGCCCCGCGGTCTACCCGACCGGTCACCACCGTGCCGCGCCCCTTGATGCTGAAGACGTCTTCAATGGACATCAGGAATGGTTTGTCGGTCTCGCGCTCCGGCTGCGGAATGTATTCGTCGACTACGCGCATCAGCTCCCATATGGGGGCGTATTCCGGTGCGTTCGGGTCGGTGCTCGTGCTTTCTAATGCCTGCAAGGCGCTGCCTCGTACAATCGGGGTCTCGTCCCCGGGGAATTCGTAGCTGTCCAGCAGCTCGCGCAGTTCCAGCTCGACCAGCTCCAGCAGTTCTTCGTCGTCCATCATGTCGCATTTGTTCAGGAAGATGACCATGGCTGGTACTTCGACCTGACGGGCCAGCAGAACGTGCTCGCGGGTCTGCGGCATCGGCCCATCCGGTGCAGCCACGACCAGAATGGCGCCGTCCATCTGCGCTGCACCGGTGATCATGTTTTTGATGTAGTCACGGTGCCCCGGACAGTCTACGTGGGCGTAATGCCGCTTTTCGGTCTCGTATTCCACATGGGCAATGGCGATCGTGATACCACGGTCCCGTTCTTCCGGTGCGTTGTCGATGGAATCGAATGCCCGAAAATCGGCCCACCCTTTCAATGCCAATGTCTTCGTGATGGCCGCTGTTAAGGTGGTCTTCCCATGGTCGATGTGACCGATTGTCCCGATATTTGCGTGTGGCTTCTCGCGCACAAATTTTTCTTTCGCCATTTTACTTTTTCCTCTCTACCAAACTTAATAAAACCCGGATACCCGGAAAATCAGTATATCAGCTTTCTTAACGATGACCTTTCACAATAGCTTGGGCCATATCTTCACTTACTTGAGCATAATGCTCAAATTCCATTGTAAATGTACCACGCCCTTGCGTCATTGAACGCAGCCGCGTAGCATAACCAAACATTTCAGACAAAGGCACTTTCGCTTTTATCGATTGCAACCCCTCTGCCCGCAATTCCATGCCTTCAATTGAACCACGACGCGAAGATAAATTCCCGATCACATCACCGGTGTATTCCTCTGGGGTCACCACTTCAACAGACATAATTGGCTCTAACAGAACCGGTTGACCTTTCTGAGTTCCTTCTTTCAATGCCATCGAACCGGCAATTTTGAAAGCCATCTCTGAAGAATCGACTTCATGGAACGAACCATCATATAAAGTAGCTTTCAAATCAACCATTGGGTAACCAGCTAAAACACCGCTACCCAATGCCTCTTGAATGCCCATTTCCACCGGTCGAATATATTCTTTGGGAATAGAACCACCAACAATTGCATCTTCAAAAACGAAACCTGATCCTGGTTCCAGTGGTTCGAGGCGAAGAATGACATGGGCAAATTGACCACGCCCGCCAGTTTGACGTACAAATCTAGCTTCTGCCTTTTCGACAGGTTTGGTAATGGTTTCCCGATAAGCAACTCTTGGTTGACCGACATTTGCTGCGACTTTGAATTCACGCAACATGCGATCAACCAACACTTCCAAGTGCAGCTCACCCATCCCATACAAAACAGTTTGAGAGGTCTGTTCATCAATCTTGACTTGAAAGGTCGGATCTTCCTCAGCCAGTGCCTTTAACGCAATAGCCATCTTATCTTGATCGGCATTAGTCTTAGGCTCAATAGCAAGCTGGATAACCGGTTCGGGGAAATCGATCGACTCCAATATTATAGGAGCCTTCATATCACAAAGGGTTTCACCGGTAAATGTGGTTTTTAACCCGAGAGTAGCGGCTATATCTCCTGAACGGACCTCTTTCAAATCTTCTCGGTGATCGGCGTGCATTCTCAGGATACGGCCGATCCGCTCTTTCCGGTTCTTGGTGCTATTCAATACCGAATCACCACTGCGCAAGACGCCTGAATAAACCCGGAAATAGGCCAGACGCCCCACATAAGGATCTGTGACGATCTTGAAGACCAATACCGCTAAAGGTTCGTCATCACCGGCATGCCGTAATTCCTCTTTCTCCGTAAAAGGATTGGTACCACCAATCGGCGGCACATCCAATGGAGATGGCAAGTAATAAATAACGGCATCCAAAACCCGCTGCACACCTTTATTCCGCAGCGCTGTACCACACAAAACCGGCGTAACCCGGCCCTTCACAGTAGCGTTACGAAGTGCAGTACGGAGTTCATCAGCCGTAATCTCTTCCTCGTCCAGATAGCGCAGCATCAACTCATCATCGGTTTCGACAATACGTTCAATGATTGCCCGACGCGCATTCTCGGCATTTTCGATTTCGTCTTCGGGAATGGGCACATTTTGGGGAGCAGCACCTAAATCACCTTCTTCCCAAACAAATGCTTCCATCGTCAATAAATCGACGATTCCCCGGAAACTAGATTCCTGACCAATCGGCCACTGTACTGCAATTGGATTGGCGCCAAGACGCCCACGAATCATTTCAATAGTACGGACAAAGTTGGCGCCCACTCTATCCATCTTGTTAACAAAGCAGATCCGCGGAACATTATATTCATCAGCCTGACGCCAGACTGTTTCTGACTGCGGCTCTACACCAGCCACAGCATCGAACACGACAACGCCACCATCCAATACACGCAAGCTACGCTGCACCTCGGCCGTAAAATCAATATGGCCAGGTGTATCAATGATATTGATCTGATGATCCCGCCAATAAGCGGTAGTAGCAGCGGAAGTGATCGTAATACCACGTTCCTGTTCCTGCTCCATATGATCCATCGTAGCCGTGCCTTCGTGCACTTCGCCCATACGATGAATCACGCCAGTGTAATATAGGATACGTTCGGTCGTTGTCGTCTTACCGGCATCAATATGAGCAATAATGCCAATATTACGAACACGTTCCAGCGGATAACGGTCAGCCATTACAAATACTCAATCAATCTTAATAGCGGAAATGAGAGAAGGCACGGTTGGCTTCCGCCATACGATGGGTATCATCACGCCGCTTAACGGCCGCACCCTGATTATTAACCGCATCCATAAGCTCATTCGCCAATTTTTCCGACATCGAACGGCCACCCCGGCTCCGGGCAGCTGTCAACAACCAACGCATAGATAAGGTTATCTGACGATGCGCCTCAACCGGGATTGGAACCTGATAAGTTGCCCCACCTACACGTCGCGGCTTGACCTCAACACGAGGAGCAACATTTTCCAAGGCTTGTTCAAAAACCTCAATAGCAGGACGATTCGTTTTTTCTTCGATAATTTCGAAACTATCGTACAAAACCCGCTGTGCCGTGCTCTTCTTTCCACTTTTCATCAATCGGTTAACAAACATGGAAACATGCACGCTGTTATAACGCAAGTCAGGGTCTACAGCCCGATTTTCAGGGCGATAACGTCTTGGCATTTCTTACTCTCCGTTTCTCACACTCACTTAGGCGTTTTTGCACCGTACTTTGAGCGAGCTTTCTTCCGATTATCCACACCACCAGAATCCAACGTACCGCGGACGATATGATAGCGAACACCGGGCAAATCTTTCACACGTCCCCCACGCACCAACACGACAGAGTGATCCTGCAAATTATGCCCTTCACCAGGAATATAAGCCGTGACTTCAATACCGTTTGTTAAACGGACACGCGCAACTTTACGCAAAGCAGAATTCGGCTTTTTAGGCGTCATCGTCTTTACCTGCGTACAAACCCCGCGCTTCTGAGGGGAACCCTTTGGTTGATGCATACGGCGCTGTTTAAATGAATTCAAAGTCCACTGCAATGCGGGCGCTTTACTCTTTTTGGACTTTGATATGCGCCCTTTCCGTACAAGTTGATTAATTGTAGGCACGCTAACCTATCTCCTTGTCAATCTATATCACCCTCTATACGAAGGTTTATAACGTGTATTTGTGAATTAGTGCTATCTGCCAGACAGCAACCCACAACTTCCCGACAAATGGAGGCCATCGTAGTTGTGCTAACTCGATGGCCTCCAAGATTAAACTTATTCAATTGGTAACTGCTAGTTACCTGACTAACTAATTGTTGGCAGACATACGAAAAGCGATTTTATCACAATCGCTCGTGTTGTCAAACTAAAAACTCCGTTTCAGAGGAGAAAAAGCCTCAAGAACCGCTTATTTTAATGGCGGTTGCGAACCAGGTCCATCAGACCACCGCCGGCCCAAGCCCTCTGCCGCTTATCATCTTCTTTGCCAAACCGAATAACGTCACCATTATTCGTGATCGCTTCTACTGCCAACCCTAAGCTTTGCAGCTCCTTAACCAACACCCGGAAAGAAGCTGGAACGCCAGGCTCTTCAATTGGTTCATTTTTAACAATCGATTCGTAAGTTTTAACACGGCCTTGTACGTCGTCAGACTTAATAGTCAACATTTCCTGAAGCGTGTATGCCGCGCCATAAGCTTCAAGCGCCCATACTTCCATCTCACCAAAACGCTGACCACCAAATTGAGCCTTACCGCCTAATGGCTGTTGGGTAACCAATGAGTACGGCCCTGTTGAACGGGCATGCGCTTTATCTTCGACCAGATGGGCCAGCTTGAGCATATGGACAACGCCGACGGTCACAGGTTGATCAAACGGCCGTCCCGTTTTACCATCAAGTAATCGTTCCTTGCCCAAAATTGGCAATGGTATATGAGTCGCCACCGTGATTTGAGATGCCAACGATTCCAGTTCATCCAGGTCGGTTTTCTTTGGATCAACTTTCACAGTTTTTGGCAGTAATTCATCATATGTTTCCAACATATGCGTATACCATTCACGTACACACACTTCGATAGTCATTTCATCGCAGGAAACCCAATCCAATTTACTCATCGACTCGGCGTTTTCAGGGAACACTTTTTCAGGGTCCCATCCACGCTGGCGAAGCCATTCGCTGGCCACTACACGACGGGCATAAAGTTGATCAACTTCAAGCTTCTCAACAGGGTAGCCCATTTCACTCAGCCATGCTGTGATAAACAAACTACGGGCATCATCATCGTTTTGCAACGATTCCAGATCGTACTTCATCTCCTGAAGCCAATCCCATGCCCAATCACCAGCAATACGCCAGGCATGCTCGATCAACCAGGCACGAGCTAATTCGGCAGCAATTTCATCCTCATTAGCCCCATCAAACACAGGGGTAATCGCACGGAACCCAAGCCGCCGGGCAGCCCAACCCAAATGAGCTTCCAATACCTGGCCAATGTTCATACGTCCCGGCACGCCAAGCGGACTAAGCACGATATCAACTGGGCGGCCGTCAGCCAGGAACGGCATATCTTCCATCGGTACCACTTTAGAAATAACGCCTTTGTTACCGTGGCGACCGGCCATCTTATCACCAGCCGAAATCTTGCGGCGCTGAGCGACGCTAACACGCACCATCGTTTCCACACCGGCCGGCAAATCGCGATCATGCTGCCGGGTAAATACGTGGACATCAACAACCTTGCCTCGTGCGCCATGGGGCAGTCGCAGGCTGGAATCTTTAACCTCGCGTGCTTTATCACCAAAGATTGCACGGAGTAATTTTTCTTCTGGGCTTAGTTCTTTCTCACCCTTGGGGGTGATTTTACCAACCAGAATGTCATTTTCATTGACATCGGCACCCACACGGATAATGCCGCGCTCGTCCAGGTCTTTCAACGCATCCTCGCTCACGTTGGGGATGTCGTAAGTAATTTCTTCAGGCCCCAGCTTGGTGTCACGCGCTTCAACTTCATGCTTTTCAATGTGAATGGAAGTGAAGTGATCCTGACGCACCAGATTTTCGCTGACGATGATAGCGTCTTCATAGTTGCCACCTTCCCAAGAGAGAAAAGCCACAACAACGTCCTGGCCCAGAGCTAACTCGCCATATTCAGTCGAAGAACTATCGGCCAGAACTTCACCAGTCTTAATGCGCTGGCCTTTGATAACGACGGGACGCTGATCAATGCATGTGCTTTGGTTAGAGCGGTTGTATTTACGAAGATTGTAAACATGTGGCCCTTCGGTCTCCATGACAACGATCTTGTCGCCGGTAACGCTGATTACTTCACCGTCATTGGCAGCGAGCACAATTTGGCCTGAATTATAGGCTGCTTGCAATTCCATGCCTGTGCTGACAATCGGGACGTTGGGCTGCAACAATGGAACAGCCTGGCGCTGCATGTTTGATCCCATCAACGCACGGTTGGCATCATCATGTTCCAGGAAAGGAATTAACGCGGCGGAAATACCCACAATCTGGCGTGGAGCCACATCCATGTAGTCAACGCGCTGCACCGAAGAAAAACGGAACTGCTGATTGCGACGGCTAGAAACACGCTTTTGCGTCAACTGACCCCGTTCATCCAGGGTAGCATTAGCCTGGGCAATTGTGAAGGGATCCTCTTCATCAGCGGACATGTAGGTGATTTCTTCGGTGATGAAGGGCTGCACTTTTACTTCGTCAATGCCCGCAGCTTTGATGGTTTTGGCATGTTCTTTGGTGATGGTTTCGCCGGCAGCGATGATGATTTCGCCCGTTTCTGGATCCACGACGTTTTCAAAGGCATCATGATCAACAAGTTCATCACTGTTGCCAGGCAATACATTTAACACTTTGCGGTAAGGGGTTTCAATGAAACCATATTGATTGACACGGCCGTATGCCGCCAAACGACCAATCAAACCAATGTTCGGGCCTTCCGGGGTCTCGATGGGGCAGATACGGCCGTAATGACTATGATGGACGTCACGCACCTCAAAACCAGCCCGTTCACGCCGCAAACCGCCCGGCCCTAACGCAGACAAAGTCCGCTTATGCGTCAACTCCGACAGTGGGTTAGCCTGTTCCATGAACTGGCTCAACTGCGAACTGCCAAAAAACTCGCGAACGGCCGCGACAACCGGGCGGATGTTAATCAAGGAAACCGGCGTCACGCTTTCGGTGCCGCGAATCGACATACGCTCACGGACAACTCGTTCCATACGGCGCAAACCAACTCGCAGTTTTGCTTGAAGCAGTTCGCCCACCGTCTTAACCCGACGGTTGCCCAGATGGTCAATATCATCTGGACCCTCCTGGCCGTTGTTAATCAAGATCATACGCCGCACCAGGCGGACAATATCATGCTGGGTGAGTGTGCGGTGTTCCAGCGGAACAATCCCTTGCAGTCCCAAGCGTTTATTCAATTTGTAACGGCCGACTGCCGCCAAATCATATCGCCGAGGATCGAATAACTGCTCCTCCAAATATTGAGTCGCATTATCCAAAGTAGGCGGATCCCCAGGACGCATCCGCTTGTAAAACTCGATAAGCGCCTGTTCGGCAACAGAGCGATCCTCGTCCCAGGCCGGTTCTTGTTCCAGGCTGCCTTGAATGTAAAGATGTTCGCCATTGGTGTCGATGTCTTCAAATAAAGCCAGCAACTCGGCATCGCTGCCATCTTTCATCAACGATTCGCCTAACCCGTCTTTGACGGCGGCCATCGCCCGCAAAAACAGCGTAATGGGCACGGTACGCTTACGATTAAATTTGACCGTGATATAATCGGTTTTACGCGTTTCAAATTCCATCCATGCGCCGCGATCGGGGATAAGTTTGCCCATAGCCAATGGGCGGCCAGTGGTGCGTTCTTCAACGACTTCAAAGTAAGCGCCTGGGGAACGGATAAGCTGACTGACGACAACGCGTTCGGTGCCGTTGATGATGAATGTACCAGCAGGAGTCATCAAGGGGAAATCGCCCAGGAAGATGTCCTGAACAATCGGCTGGTCTAAATCGGTGCTGTAGAGCATGGCCCGCACGTGCATAGGCGCCGCATAGCTCATGTCACGCTCAACACATTCCTCGACACTGTATTTTGGCTCACCAAACCAATATTTCAGGTCAAATCCTTCTACTTCTTTTCGTTTACAAGGGAAATACAACTTCAAATTCCCATTGTAACTTTCAATGGGCGAGATTTCATCGAACAACTCAGCCAGACTATCGTTAATAAAATAATCAAAAGAATTTAACTGAACATCAATGAGTGTAGGAAGTTCTAGCGGGTCAGTTGTACGTGCGTAACTTTTGGTCGGAAGTTTTGCCATTTAAATTTCACCTGCTCCCTGGAAGAAAAACTCTCTGGTTTTCCTTCTAGAAAATTCTGTGCCTCAAATAGATAAACGACAGCTATTCACAAAGAAAGGGTGCAACCTTTCTTTGTTGCACCCCTTTACATTCTTTGTTATCAAGCTACCATCCCGTAAATATGGGGCTCCTTGTCATATAATTGTGCCTAACAAGCGAAACGATATTATATGTTTTTAGTTTTT
Source organism: Ardenticatenaceae bacterium (assembly GCA_020634245.1). Lineage (GTDB taxonomy): Bacteria > Chloroflexota > Anaerolineae > Promineifilales > Promineifilaceae > JACKCC01. Next base: position 362,323 of record JACKCC010000011.1, read on the forward strand.
TATTGTCAATGTTTTATATAAATCTATTATGTTAGCGGCGGCAGCCTGCCAGCTATATACCTCTTGTGCCCGTCGGCGCAGTTTTTGCCCTAACTCGGCCATCCATTCCCGGTTCTGCAAGAGATTATCAATGGCCTGGACAAAAGCGGAAACATCACCCACCGGGGCATAAACACCCAAATCGGCCAGGTATTCCCGGTGTACGGCCGTATCATAAGCCACAACCGGCTGCGCCAAAGCCATGTAATTGAGCAGTTTTCCACTCCCCTCAGTGCTAGATATTTTCGGCGCAACGCCGATATCGCCCAACGACAAATAAAATGGCGCATCACGATATTCAACTTTACCGGTAAACGTCACCCATTCACTAATACCCAAACCAGCAGCCTGCGCCTGATAGACGTGGACATCTGGATAGCCCATAATGAGAAAATGGATATTTTTGCCGGCCAAAATTAATTGATGCGCAGCCTGTAAAAGGTGGGGAATGCCTTGATAATCAGTCAATAATCCCAGGTAAGCCACAATAGGCCGATCATCAGGAATCCCTAATTGGTGACGCAAGAGTAATTTTTGCTCCGGTATAAAAGCGGCCGGATTGAACCGGTCGGTATCGGCGCAGTCCGGCAAGGGAAAAATCCGATCGGCCGGAATGTGAAATTCGTTTTGCAGTAATTGACGGGCACGGATGGAGCTGGTTAAGATGGCTTGCGGCAGCCGTTTGGAGATAAATGTTTCCAGGCGATAGGCCCAGCGATAAACACGGCCGTTTCTATTCAAAAAATGATGATCCACCATTTCGGCCGTTAAACTACCCTGAAAATCAAACACCAGCGGTACGCGCAAAATGCGCGACAACACACCGCCAATTAGCGCCCCTTCATGCATGTGACCGTGAATCACGTCGGGACGAAAACGGAACGCTTCCAGCAGCGATTTAGCCGCCAGATAGACGTCAAAAGCCAATTTGTGCCGCGACGAACCAACCTCGTAGTTAGCCCGCCAGGGCAATGGCCAGGTGCGGCGAATATCGAGGCCGGGCATGTCGCTTCCTTTATAATAGGTAACGATAGCCACCTGATGCCCGGCAGCCTGAATGTGGCGCGTTTCTTCCAGAATGCGGATATGCCCCCCGTAATCAGAAAAAAAAGAGGTTGGCGCAATCATGAGAATGCGCAACGGCCGTTCCACCCGCTCAACAGCCATCAATTACACCTGTTCCCCAACAACAATCCGGCAGCCTTATTCCGATTTTTTGCCGCGAATATTGGTGAGACCGCCAAACAGGTGACCGGTAAAACTGGCCGCCCCTAAATCCGGTTCTTTTACTTCCAACCAATCATTTTTGGCTCGTTCGCGCAGCCAGCGATCCCGTTCCAACATCAAGCTTTCCAGGCGGGCAGCCAGCAGTTCCGCTTCGCCTTCGTACACCCACTGGCGCACCTGCTGCATTTCTTCGATGAGGGCATTGAGCCAGCGCAATGTTGCTTCTTTATTGTTGAGTGCCAATTTGGCCGTATTTTCGCCATTGGCCAGCGGCAGCGTGGTTAGCGCAAAGGGCAGCCCGGCAAAACGGAGCATATCGCGCCAGCCGCCGGCTTTGTGAACAGCGCCAAATGTTGCCGCAGCAATGAGACCGGGTAGGGTTTCGGTCCCCTGTACCAGATTGTCGTATTCGGCAATATCGACGAAGTAAGGAGATGCACCCAGCAGGCGGCCAAAGTTGACGGCCGTTTCCACCGCCCCCTCTTCCACATCCACCGCCGGCATCACACACATCACACTGTTTTGGAACAAATCCGCATTGGCCAGTTCGGTATCGGTACGGCCGTCGGCCAGCGACGAGGCCGAAAGGACCAGGCTGGCCCCCACATAATGCCCCTGTTTCATGAATTGTTTGCCCCAGGTCAACCCTGGCCCTTTGAGATCCGACAAATCAATGACCAGCGTGTGTTCCTGCACGGCATCACCAACAATTCGCAGCGTTTCCTCCAGTTCAACGAAGGGAACGGCCAAAACAAGGATATCGGCGGCGGCAGCGGCACTGGCCAGGTTGCGCTTGCTGCTGTCGATAGCCCCGGCGGCTTCGGCGGCGCGGGTGCGTTCGTTGTCGCTGTCGTTGCCAACAATGGTTAGCTGCAAGGGTGATTTTTTAAGCGCCCGCCCAATGGATGCGCCAAAACGATCCAGGCCAATGATGGTTACAGTTTGTGCTTTCATAAGTTAACTCCTGTAGAGTTGCAAGGTTGCGAAGTTGCAGAGTATTAAAATGACTTCGCCACTTTTAATTCTGATTGTCCGCCCATTGCAGCAGGCCAAGTAGTCGATCAGCCTCGGTCACGGCCACTTCGACTTTGCTCAGTGCAAGGGTTTCCGGCAGCGGGTCCTGGTGGCGGCGAATTAGCTCGATGGTCAGGGGGTGGCAGCCAGCCTCCTGGGCCATTGCTGCGCCCCAGGCTGGATGCTGAGCTTTGACGACAAACGGCCGTTGCCAGCTATCCACACTGCCCTGCCCCCAAACGGCCGTTTTCTGCGGCAGAAAAGCCTGCGCCACAACAATAAGCGACCGCTCCCAAATAGAAAGTGGGGCGCGGGTTTTGCCCACGTCGTGCAGCAGGGCGGCTGTCAGTAAGTCGGGATTCGTCTGCCCATACAATTGTAATGTGCGTAAAACTTGATAGCTGTGCTGCTGGTCACTGAGCGAAAATTGGTCAAACAAAGCCATTTCGGCCGGGGTGAGAACGGCCGTTATCCTTTCACGCGCTTCATCGGGTAACGGCCGTGCCCGCCACCCGCGCCAAAATTGACCCAGCCGGTAAAAAAGTCCCACACTACAACCCCGTCAACATCGACATCAACGTCAGCGACGGCCGTACTACCACCCAGTTCAAAACATTCAGGCCCAAGTTGGGCAAAATGAAAACGACCAGCATCAAAATCAAAAACCCATACTGCTCCAATGGACGCAGTTGATAACTCATTTCCGGCGGCAGCGCTCCCTGCAGCACCTTAAAACCATCCAAAGGAGGTATGGGAATAAGATTGAAAAACATCAAAATCAAATTAATCCAGACAAATTGGAAAAACAAAAACGCCAATTTATCACCAGCCACACTCATCCTGAGTGCCATCGGCCAGGCATCGATAAACCGCAGCGGAATGGCAAAAACCAGAGCCATCAACAAATTTGACACAGGGCCGGCCAGGGCAACAACGGCCATTGACGTGCGATAATTGCCGCGCAAATTGAGTGGATTAACCATCACCGGCTTGGCCCAGCCAAACCCGGAAATGAGCAGCATAATCGTGCCGAACGGATCCAAATGGGCGATGGGGTTCAGCGTGATACGGCCCATGCGGCGCGGCGTGGGATCGCCCAGATAATCGGCCGTAACGGCATGGGCTAACTCATGAATTGTAAATGCCACCAGGAGCACGACGGCGCGGGCAATGATGGTATCAAGATCAAGACCAAGCATGTTTTCCTCTTTTACAAAAATCGTCACGAAAAGTATACCTTGCCCCTGATTGACGGGCGAATTCCATCATGAAATCGTTAACTTTCGTTGGTATACTGGGGGCATAAGTCATACGTCATGGTTGATCGATGATGCATGACGTATGACTTATGACGTCTGAATTGGAGGCATAAATGGAAGATTACCTGGTACGTATTATTGCCAGAGAGGCCGGTGTGCGCGGATTGGCTTGCGTGACGACCGGTTTGGTGAATCAGATTTGCCAAAAGCATGGCACAGCGCCCACGGCGACCGCATTTTTGGGGCGGGCGCTGACCGGTGGCGCGCTGCTGGGAGCGCTGCTCAAGGTGCAACAGCGGGTGGCTCTCAAACTGGAAGGGACCGGCCCGCTGCAAAAAGCGATTGTGGAGTCGGATGCCTACGGCCGTTTACGCGGCTACGTCGCTGTGCCCGATTTAGATTTACCGCTCAAACAAGGCCGGCAGGAAATGGAAACGGCGATTGGCCGGGCCGGTCTGCTAACGGTGGTGCGCGATTTGCGACTCAAGGAACTGGCTGAAGGTGTGGTTCCGCTGGAAGATGGTGCGGTAGATACCGATTTGATGGCTTATTTTGACCAGTCGGAGCAGATTCCAACGGCCGTTGCCATTGACCTGGCAATGAACGAGGACGGAATGGCGGCCGTGTCTGGCGGGCTGCTGATACAAACGCTGCCGCCGCACGAACAAAATGAAGGTGTCGTGGCCCGCCTGAAAGACCGCATTCAGGAACTGCCCCCCTTGGGGCAACTGCTGCAAGACGGTAAATCGCCGGAGGATGTACTGGCCCTGCTGTTTGAAGGGATTGAATACGAGGTTTTGGAGAAACGGCCGTTACGCTTCCAGTGTGATTGCAGCCGCGAACGGTCGGAAAAAGCGCTGATCACGTTGGGGCGAGAAGCCATTGAGCAGCTTTTGGCCGAAGAACGCGAGGCGGTCATCGACTGCCATTTTTGCCACGAGCGTTACGTGTTTGATGCCGTTGAATTGGAATTGATTTTGGAAGAAATGGAAGGATAGAGAGGCGGAGTGGCGAGGTTGCGCACTTCGCCACTCCGCTACTTCGCAACTTTAAAAATCAGGCTCAATCTTATCCCAGCTTTTCTCATGCACAATGTCGGCCATTGCTTCATCCCAGGAGAGGCGCAATGACGCCGAACCGGCTGCGACCTGTAAAATGTCGTCATCATACGGCCGTAAATTCATCTTCTCCATTTGCCGCACCAGTTGATTTTTCGTAACGTTGATCCGTGAAGAGCGGCTCGTGCGGCTTTTCAACAGATCAACCACAACATCAGCCAGACGAATGGCCAGTTCCTTGAGTTCTGTCTCAGCCATCGAATGCTCCACACTGGGTGTATCCGTCAGATCCCAATAGATGTCGTTGGCCATTTCAAAGCGAAACCAGGCTTCCGAAGTGACCTCGCCATCAGATGGATAAAAGCGCTCCGAAGAAATTGCCGGTTCAAACAATTCATTCTGTCCAAAATCCGATGCTGGCGGAGGAACGGATAACAACATGCGCACGCCAAGCGCGCCAATTGCCATGGAAGCCAGCATCACCAACAATGATGCCTCAAACCAGGCAAACGGCAGAAAACGCGTCAGCAGCCAGCCGATTCCGATTGACCAACCCAGGACAACGGCCGTTCCCACCACAATAAACAACAAGACCAGCAATATTGTCCCCCCAATCAATCCCTTTGTTCTCATATCATCTCTTCCTTCGTAAATCAGGACCGTGTTCCGTAATCCGTAAACCGTCATTCGAGGGCTCCAATGAAAAATCAATCGGATACCGGGTTACGAACTTCGGGTCACGGGTATTAAAGGGAAACGGCCGTTGTCACCTTAATCTCGCTCAACACCAGACTCGTCCGCACCCGATCCATCCCCGGAATCGGCGTCAGCGTTTCCAGGATGAACTTCTCCAGGTGCTTGCGATTGTGAACCACAACCTTGAGCAAATAATCATACTCGCCGGTGAGATGGTAACATTCCAACACTTCCGGCATGTCCTTGACCGCATTTTTGAAGCAGCTGACCGCTTCCGGCACGTGCCGCACCAACGTGGTTTGCACAAAACAGAGCATATCGTAGCCAACCGCTTCCCGGTTTACAATCGTTGCATATCCTTCAATGATACCCGAATCTTCCAGTTTCTTCAGCCGTTTTTGCAAACCGGGCGGCGATAAATCCACCCGCCGCGCCAGCTCAGCATTCGTGATGCGGGCATCCTGCTGCAAATACTTCAAAACTTCACGATCGATGTCATCCAGGTTATTGTTACCATTGCTCATTGTGGCACCTTTAGCAAAAGCCTGACAGGCTGACGAAAATTGCGTACCAGATGCTGTGGCCGGCGTCACGCCGAGCCGCTTGCAGAAACCTGCCAAGTTTGACTAGTTACAGATATGAACTAATTATAGGGAATTAGAAAACTTTTTTCAATATTTGATGCTGTAAAATTACGAACCTGCACTATTCGCTGTCAAAGATTATAATTTGGTCTGGGAAGGGAAACGGCCGTACCAAAACCGAGCATCAATCAACCGAAACCACCCCCATTGGCCACTGGCCTTTTTTACGAGTCAGATAATCCTGCCGCTGTTGGGAAAAGGCGGGGTCGAGGGTAGATAACGGCCGCAGCTCCCCCTCTACCACCACATCCGGATCAATCGCCCGCAGCTTGGTACTGACGGTGAAGGTTGGCTGATCTTCATCCCAGACAAAACGTGTCTCCGGCGTCACCAAACGCAGCAGCGATTGCAGTTCCGCATCAGAATGGGCGTGCAGTTTGGCCCACACCGGCTCATCCGTCAGCCAGAAATCGGCTTCGGTGATAGCGCCCACCACAAGCCCGCGCCGGATGGCCTGGGCAGTCACTTCGTAAAGACCCACCTCGCGGAAGTTGGCCCAACTGGCATCGTCACAGGCCATAAAGGTGTAGCCGAGCCACTGGGCCGCTTCCAGATTGTTGACTGCGATACGATTTTCGCCAACTATCAAACTATCTAACACAAACATAATCTCCTCGGCCGTGGCCAGTCCCAACGGCTGACTGTCGCGCAAAAAATAGTCCAGCCGGTCGGCACACAGGCGCGGCGACGGCTGCTCTAGCAGGGGATAACGCGTTTCGTCCAAAAAGTCACGCCAATCATAACCAAACCGGGCCAGTACCGCCGGAATCTCCGTGTTCGCCACGTATTCCTCCTTCACCTCATCATGGTAGCTCTGACTGTTGTGCCCATCAAAAACGTAGTCAATAACGTGGCTGAAAGCGGTGTGGCTGACATCGTGCAGCAGGGCGGCGATTTGCTCTTCCAGTGAACCGCCCAGCCGCCGCACCATAATCATTGCTCCCAGCGAATGTTCCAGCCGAGTGATGGGGCTGGTGATGCCGATCAGGGCGCTGATGCCGTGCTGCAAGATGCCGTTTAATCGTTGCAGAACGGCCGTTTCCAACAAAGCCAATAACACTGGTTCCTCAATCACAATAGAGCCGTAAACTACATCATCATAAACCATGATTTCTCCACTATTTTCAACGATATGACATTCGTCATCTTGTCTGGCATGACAAATGTCATATCGTGCCAATCCGTACTTGTGAACTATTGCACAAAGTTAATTAATATTGCATCATAGTGCATTATATAATTTTATATTGCAAAATATTGCAAAAGTCGTCATTATGAGCGATTTACTCACAACTAAACAAGTCCAAACACTTCTCCAGGTTGACCGGACAACAATATACCGGATGCGGAAAGACGGCCGTTTATCTGCTGTTAAATTAGGCCACCAATGGCGTTTCCCGTCCCAGCAAATACGTGATCTATTGGACGGCCGGCCGCTTTCACTCGAAGAAGAAACACCACAGGCCGAACCAGAAAATCTCCCGATTTATTGCTTCCAATCCATTCAAGATATTTTCACCGATATTACTGAAATAGGCGCGATGATGACAAATCTGGATGGAGAACCTCTCACGGAACCCAGCACGGTCTGCAAATTTTGCCGAATGATGCTGGACAGCAAGACCGGACACCAAGCTTGCCAGGCATCCTGGCGCAAAATGGTAGCAAGCCCGCAAAAAGAAGGTAGTTTTGCGGTGTGTCATGCCGGACTGCATTACTTGCAGGCCCCCATTGATACCAAGGATCCCACTAATTCTCTGCTAATCGTCGGCCAATTCTACAGCCACGCACCCGATAAAGCCGAAGAAGCTGCGCGCATCCGGCAGTTAGCCCGGAAGCACAATCTGGATGAGGCGGCACTGGCCAATGCCGCTCATGACGTCCTTGTATTAGACGGCCGTTGCCGGGCAAAAATCGGCGGCTGGCTGCGAAAAATGACGGCCGTCTTTGAACATATCAGTTGCGAACGGCTGGGTTTCGTGAACCGGCTGCGCCAGATTGCCAACATGAGCGATCTGGCTAATGAGCCAATACGTCCATTAACCCAATAATCGAGATGACTATGACTGTTCCACCTATCGAAACATTGACTTTGCTGCATAACAATATTTGTAAAGCACTGGGTGATCCCCGCCGTATTCAAATTTTGTATGCGCTGAGTGAACGGCCGTGTCACGTCACCGGGTTAGCCGAGCAGTTAGATGTCCCCCAACCCACTGTTTCTCGCCATTTGCGCATTTTGCATCAGCGGTCGCTGGTGATGGCCGAACGAGAAGGCACTACCATCATTTATTGCCTGGCCGACCCGCGCATTATCGATATTTTAGACGCCATGCGCCAGTTATTAAAGAAGAATCTGGAAAGGCAATCCAGAATTTTAGCTTAATTTTGATCAGGAGAACCCAATGTCTTCGCGGAAACCATTTCTTTTCATTCTCACGAGCATTTTGCTCGTAACGACCCTCTTCTTGCTCTGGCCGACTGACAGTGCCGACGCCCAATGTGGCTCACAAGCCTCATCGTGCAAAAACTGCCACGAAGTCCAGGCAGAATATCCCGTCAACAATGATGGCACGGGCTGGCATGAGTCTCACGCATTTGGCGATTTTTGTGAGTTTTGCCATGCCGGTAATGTCCAGGCCCCGGAGAAAGAGGCCGCGCACACTGGTTTGGTCGCCCCGTTGGATGACGTCAAAGCGGGCTGCTCGACCTGTCACGTTGATGATTTGATGGAAAAGGCCAATGTCTATGCTGCCACTCTGGGTGTCGAAGTCGGCACGGGCGGCAGCAGTTCAGGCTCATCCACCAGTGGTTCATCAGGAGATAGTACGGCCGTTGCGTCCGCCTCTGAACCTGTTGCGCCATCGGCCGTGACCTTTTCCACCGAGATAGACGTCAACGACCCCAACATCATTGATTACGCCCAACGTTACGATGAAATCGTCCTTGGCCACCACCCCACCAACTGGGGCAATGTCGCTCTCATGCTGCTCATCGGCGCTGTTGTTGTCGGCGGCGGGGCATTCGTCGCTAAAAATGAGAATTGGTTGAGCGTGACAGAGGGAGAGATGACGGCCGTTTCCAACGAATATCCCACCGAAATCGTCAACCTCCTGCCTCAGATCGCCCAACTAAGCCCGGATGGTCGCAAAGCGCTCAAACAATTATTGGGTAAATCGGCCGAAGCCTCCCAACTATTCCAAAGCATTTCCAACCTAAAGGACGGAAATTAAACGAACAAAAACCGGAGCGCGGACTGCTAGTCCGCCGATGGCTAGTCCGCCAGGCAAGCAAGCTGCTCGCGCTCCCATCTTTTAAGGAAAAAACATGATAAAAAACCTGATCGCCTATATAAAACGAGAAGAATGGTCTCCCTACGTCGCCGGAGCCAGCCTGGGCATTGTCGGCATTTTAGTTGTCCTCCTGGCTAACAGCTTGCTCGGCGCGTCCGGCGCATTCGAAAACATCGCCGGTTGGATTGGTCAGAAAGTCGCGCCAACCGCCTTTAACAACATGTACTTCAAATTTGTGATGCCGCCCGGCATCTCTCAGGGCGTTATCCTGGCCATTGGCGTCTTCTTTGGCGGCATGTTGGGCGCACTCTCCAGTGGCACCTTCAAATTCCGCACCAACGACAATTCCCAATGGAATCAAATCATGGGCAAGAAAACGTGGAAGCGTTGGGTGCTGCTGTTTGTCGGGGCCATCATCCTGGAATACGGGGCGGGCATTGCCGGCGGCTGCACCAGCGGTCTGGCCATCTCTGGGGGAATGTTACTCGCGCCATCAGCCTTTATTTTTATGGCCGGCATGTTCATGTCCGGCATCGTTGTTGCCAAAATTGTTTATAGGAATAGATACTAAAAAAGTGGCAGGTGGCAAGTAGCGAGAATGACTAGACACGCCACTCACTACCCGCAACCCGCAGCTTAAGGAAAAAATCCAATGTCTACAATCATCACGCTCATTCTCGGTCTGGCGTTTGGGCTGCTGCTCAACAAATCCGGGATGACCAAATACAACAGAATCGTCAATGTCTTTCGATTTACCGACATGAGTGTTCTCAAATTCATGTTGACCGCTTTAGCTGTAGCGATGAGCGGACTGTACGCGCTCAAAGCCCTCGACCTTATCGCTTTTCCCAACGTGCCCGGCACTTACATCGTCGGCAACCTGGCCGGCGGCCTGATTTTTGGCGTGGGCATGGCCCTCGCCGGTTATTGACCGGGCACCTGTATCGCCGGGTCCGGCGAAGGAAAATTAGACTATCTGGTTCCTGGTTTATTGGGTTTTGACGGCGCTACATTATGGCCCAGACCTATCAACAGGTTTTTCCAGCGATTTTGGCCACAACCACGATCAGCGATTATTCTGATCAGAAATCGCCAGCCCATTCTTTCATCACCGTTACCGGATTGCCTCGCCCTTTCATTTAATTGAACGCTGGCTGCAGAGAAAAGACAATTCAGAGGCATTTATGACCACGACAATTTCACGACGTAATTTAAAATGAGCAGTGTGCTTTGGGCCTTGTCGTCGGCTGCCTCCACAAGCGCTGTTACGAAACAGGCCGGTATGCTCGACGAGAACTATACCGGCGTCATCACGGATGATGCACGTGTCTGGCGCTGTGGCGTGCGCGCCAAAGTGGTCGAAGGTTGTCAAACCAGATGGCAACCGGATCATCCCCATCTGCGGCGGTACGCGTATTAATCGGGCCCGGATGAAATGTTCCGGCGATTCAGATCGCGTTAACCCACTCATCCGCTGGCAAGCGCGGCAGGCGCAAGTTCTGCCAGGCATCCTGATGAAGCGCTGAGCCGCCAGATGCTGCCATTGCAGAACATGGGCCAGCGATGCGTTGACGCACAATCTGCCGTGTTTGAAATTGTTCAACTTGTTTGCCTGGGTTCAATTGCCGGCACGCAATGGTACCAAAGCTAATGGATCAGTCGGCACCGGATGACCATGGTACGGAGGAACTGGCGCGCGACAGCGAGTTGAAGTATCTCATCCCGATCAGCAACTGTCAAAATACTTTACTGAAACAAGGATTTTATGGTCACAGTTAACTCAAAGGCGCGCGGCCGTTGCCCGATCCGCGCTTCACTAAAACGGTCACAAAGCCGATTTAGGCTTATCGTCTCCCGGAACCGGACGGCCTTCCATCTGGCACTGCTGCACGTTATCGTCAAAGAAGACCTGTACAACCACGAGCGAGCGTTAATTATATTGGCTGACCAATTGGCTCAACTGTCGCTCGTTACACGCCCGAATGGGCCGCCACCACCGAACTGCCGGCGAAACGATTACGCAGGTAGCCCGCGAGTTGCCGCTGCCGGCAATATGCCTGGCCCACAATGGCTGGCGTACATCGAACTTTGTAATTCATTCCAGACAGCCAGAGCACGCGTCCTCAACGCGCTGGTAGGGCACCGGGGGTGGCCAACACTTTTTACTGCCGCCGGTGAAGAGCACGGCGTTAGGGTTTGCTTCGCCCAACCGCCTTATCCCTGCGGTTCGGCTACACGGCTGGACGGTGTCCTGGAAATACCCACTCGTTCCTTTCAAGCTGGGTGTTTTCCAGGAACTGCGGGATGCAATCCTCAGAGGTGAACCGTATCAGGCCCATGGCTGGTTTATTTCCCGGCAAAATCCGGTCCAATCCCTCCCCGATCGGACAAAAACGCTGCAAGCGATGGAAAAGATGGATTTTATCGCTGTGGTGGATATTTTTCTCAATGATACGGCCTGGTTCGCCGATGTGGTGCTGCCCGAAGCATCGTATCTGGAACGATATGACCCGCTGCTTCAGGTTGGCAACCGGGTGTTTATCCGTCAACCGGTCATTGAACCACAAGGCGATGCCAAATCGGCTTTGTGGATTTACAAGCAGTTGGGCGAACGTCTGGGATTGGGCGATTATTTCCAGTATACCGACGAAGAAGATTTCATTCGCCAACAGTTACAGCCGACCGGTTTTACATTGGAGGAGATTCGGGAAAAGGGTTACATTGAGCTACCTACCGAAGGCGGCTCAGAAGATGAAGCTTATCACTGGAATACGAGCAGCGGTAAGGTAGAGTTGTTTTCTGACGTGTTGGATGGTGCGGGGTTTGCCCCAGTCGCTGATTGGCAAGAACCACCTGTGCCGGATAACGGCCGTTTCTACCTCCTCACCGGCAAAGTGGCCCAACACACCCAATTTGCCACCCAAAACAACCAACTGCTGCACAAATACGAAGATGAACCACGCCTCTGGATGAATACCCAATCGGCTGAAAAATTGGGTCTGGAAGATAACGACCTCGTTCGTGTCATCAGCGAGGTTGGCGAAATTAACATCGCCCTCAACGTGACCCAGGCTATCCGTCCCGATTGCGTGTACATGACTCCCGGTTTTGGGCACGTATCCAAAGGATTCACCACCGGCTATGGCGTGGGGGCCAGCGACTCCGTCCTGCACGTCACCTACACCGATCCGGTCAGCGGCAGTCAAGCCCTCAGCCAGACATTCGTCACCATCAGCGGGATCAAAGAAGGGTAAACCTTATGTCAACAAACATCAAACACGGCAAATACGGATTTTTAATCGACGTTTCCTATTGCATCGACTGCCGGGCGTGTAACGTTTCGTGCAGCGTGCAAAACAACGTCTCCATGACCAGCACTCGAATTTGGATGAAAGGCAGCGGCGTTGTAGGCGAGTTCCCCAATCTACAAAGTTACACCGCGCCTTACCACTGCATGCACTGCACTGACCCGTCCTGCGTTTCGGCCTGCACCGTTGGCGCGCTGCAGCGAGATGACGATGGCATCGTGCAGTACGACGATGATCGCTGCATTGGCTGTCGTTATTGCATGTACGCCTGTCCTTTTGGCGTGCCCAACATGGATTTAGACGAGCGGTTCCCCTTAATCGTCAAATGCGATATGTGCGGCGAGCGCCTGGCCGAAGGCGAACAACCGGCCTGCGCCGCCACCTGCCCGCCGGGAGCCATCAAGTTTGGCTTGCGCGAAGATATGCTGGCCGAAGCCTACCGCCGCATTGACGAACAGCCCGACAAATACATTAACCACGTTTACGGCGAACATGAAAATGGCGGTACGTCTACTTTCTACATTTCCCCGATACCCTTTGAAGAGTTGGGGTTCCCCCTTGCCGGCGAAACATCACCCGCTTACTACAACCGGTTAGTCACCCATGGCACGCCTACGGTGGCCGGGGCCGTTGCATTAGGTTTGACCGGCACTTACTTGACCATCAACAACCTGAAACAAGAAGCGGCCGAAGATGCGGCCGAAAAAGCAGCACAAAAGGCTGAATCAGGCAGTGATACAGTGAACGAGGAGCAAAATCATGCGCATTAAAATCATCAAGGAACTGCGCAGTATGCCCAAATTTGTTTATATTTTGGCGGCGCTGGTAGCGTTTGGCGGCGCGGTTGGCCTTTACCGCCTTTACGCCGGTTTGGGCACAACCACACACTTGAGCAAAGTATACCCCTGGGGAATCTGGATTAGTTTCGACCTGTCAACGGTAGCCCTGTCCGGCGGTGCATTTACGCTGGCTGCACTGGTTTACGTGCTGCAAATGCACAATTTGCATGCGGCCGTTCGCCCGACGGTACTGGCCGGTCTGCTGGGGTATAGCTCAGTCCTGATCATCTTGTTTATGGATTTGGGCCGTTGGGATCGGGCCTATCACTTTTTGATTTACCCCAATCTCAATTCGGCTTTGTTTGAGGTAAGCTGGTGCATCGCTTTGTATTCTACGATTTTGATCTACGAATTCAGTCCGGTACTGCTGGCCAACAGCCGCTGGAAAAGATTGATTCCCATCATCGAAAACAATACACTATTCCCCATGGTCATCGCCGGGTATCGCTCTCCTCACTGCACCAATCTTCGTTGGGTACGCTTTTCATCGTGATGTCCTCCTGCGTTCGATGCTTTGTGGCACCTACGTTGCTGCCCGTCTTCTTCCTGATTTCACTAGCTTCGGGTTAGCTGGTTATTGCCGGAGGGCGTCAGTTACTGCGTTCAAGCGCACGCTGCTGAACGGTACTGGCCAAATATTGGTTTTACCCTGGATACTTGGTTTGTACTCATTCTCAAATTAGGTGAATTGGAAATCGTCGGGGAGTTGGGCCTGCTGTTTACCAGCGGCAAGTACAGCATTTTGTTCCTGACGGAACTGGTGGTTGGCGTCATCGCCCCCATCATTCTGTTCTCATTCAAAAGTGTGCGCCATAATCGGGTAGCCTCAATGCTCAGCGCCTTTTTGGTCATCGGCGGTGTCATCCTGAACCGGTTTGACGCTTCCTGGTTTGCCATTAAGCCGCTGGCCGGCGAAGTTTATACGCCGCACTGGATGGAAGTGGCAATTTTGGTTGGTGTGGTATCGGGGGTTTTCCTGGCTTATACGCTGATCGGCCGTTACTTCCCGCTGTTCAGTGAGACTGTTGAAGTACAGGATGTGCGCAAACCAGCCTTTCAGCCGCAGTTACAGCCCGTGACTGTGGGAGAGGCGGTAAGCAGCGATTAACACGGAGACCAGAGACTGGAGACTGGGGACTGGATATTGGTTGAGTCTCTAGTCTCCAATCTCCAGCCGCCAAATCTCCCCACCCATGTCCCCTTCCTTTTTTCATCACCTCCATCCACCTACGATTCCGCGACCACAAGCCCGCTTCCGCCACACGTTGGGCGCAGGCGGGCTGGCGGCTTTTCTGGCAGTGCTATTGGTGATAACCGGATTGCTGGAGATGTTTTATTACGTGCCAACGACGGAAGGGGCGGCTGAATCGATTCAACTATTGACGTTTTTGGTTCCCTTTGGTGGATTGGTACGCAATATCCATTATTGGGCAGCACAGCTTCTTCTGGTTGTGGCGGTGGTTCACATGGTTCGGGTTCTGTTTACCGGTGGCTACGTCAAACCACGCCGGTTTAATTATTTGTTGGGCCTGGGGCTGTTGGTGCTGGTGATTTTCCTGAATTTTTCCGGCTACGTGCTGCGCTGGGACGAAGGCGTCCGCTGGGCAATGGTGGCCGGGACGAATCTGGTTAAGGCGATTCCTGGTATTGGGCCGGGCGCTTACCGTGTGATGATGGGCGGAGACGCGCCGGGACCGGCAACGCTCATCCGGTTTTATGCCTGGCATATTTTCGGATTGATGGTGCCGTTTTTATTTCTGGCAGGATGGCATATTTTCCGTGTACGGCGGGATGGCGGGATTGCCGCGCCGCCGCCGAAAGAGCGGGAATGCCGGACGCGCATTTCACGGGATGAATTGGTGGGGGTGGAAGTGGTGGCGATGCTGGTGGCAACGGCCGTTCTCATCATCATCTCTCTCATTTTCCCCGCCCCCATCGGCCCGGCCATGAGCCAAACCGCCTCGTCAGCGACTGAGGCCCGCGCCCCCTGGTTTTTCCTTTGGGTGCAGGAGCTTCTCAAAAATGGCAGCGCCTTTTTGTGGGGCGTTCTGATTCCGGTTCTTGTCCTGGTTGTGTTGGCGGCGCTGCCTTATTTGCGGCCAACGGTGGCTCCGGCCGAGATTGGCAGTTGGCTGCCGCGCAGCGGGCGGATGGTGCAGGTGGTAACGGCCGTTATCATCCTCACGTTATTGGTTTTGACGATATTATGAATCAATACCGTCATCGCACGGCGGGGTTGGCCGCGACATGAAACGCACCCTCGCCGCTCTGTTCCTTTTACTTGCCATTTTGGCCGCCGTGTGGGTAAACAGCCGTCAACCCACGCCCATCTCCCTCACCCCTGCATTAACCGGCGAGACCGAATACTGCG
>JACKCC010000012.1 GCA_020634245.1 Ardenticatenaceae bacterium
CGCGAGCATACCAGAAACCGATGAGCGAGTACGAGCAGAAGCCCATGATTTCCCAGCCGATGAAGAGCAGCAGCAGGTTATCGGAGATAACCAACAAAAGCATGGCCCCGGCGAAGAGGCTCATCAAGGCAAAGAAACGGGCGATAAGCGGGTCTTCCTGACCATGATTGGGTTCGCCGATGTGGGAGCCGCGTGGTTTGCCATAGTTGTGATAGCCGACGCTATAAACGAAGATCATCACAATGGCGAAGGAGACCATGATGAGCATAACGGCCGTTAACGGATCCGCCGCCACCCCCATCTTCACCCACAACCCCTGGAAATAATCACCAAAAGGCAGCCAGTCCACCGAACTGTGCACCACCACCGGATGTTCTTCCAAGTGATGCGCGCCCTCGGCAAACACATTAAAAGCCACCGTCCAGCTCAGCACCAGCGACATAATCGTCGCTGCCCAGGCTAACAACCAGCTCAACGTCCGATTATGCTTGGTAAACAGCACAATCAAGAAAAAAGTCAACAATGGCCCAACCGGAATAAGCCAGGTCAATGTTTGAAGCGTTTGTTCACTCATAATCTTCAGTCTCTAATCCCTAGTTCTTCAATATGTCTAGGTCTTCAGCAACCACCGAATCCCGGCTGCGATAAATCGAAATCACCAATGCCAGACCAACGGCTGCTTCTGCTGCCGCGACAGTTAGCACAAACACCGCCCAGGCCAATCCAGCCGAGCCTTCCGATACCAATGAGCGGTAGCGCCAAAAAGCGACCAAATTGATGTTAACCGCATTGAGCATCAATTCAACACCCATCAAAATCGCAACCGCATTGCGCCGGGCCATCACACCATAAAGTCCGATAGCAAACAGTGCCGCAGCAACCAACAAATACCAGGATAATGGAATCATTTTTCATCCTCCGGTTTGGGCCAGGCAATTAAAATCGAACCAATCAATGCGGCTAACAATAAAATAGACGCCAATTCAAAAGGCAGCACATACGCATCAGGGCTGACAAAAGCCTCTCCCAATTTCGCAACACTATTTAGAATGATTGGAGGATCAACCGGCACTGGATCACTAAAACCACTTGCCCCCCCTTTCAACCAGGGCCATTGGGTCTGGAGACCCTGCACTCGGTACAACACAAACGCAATAACCGCGAATACGCCCACCGCAGTTATGCCACTCAACACAGGCTGCGAGTTAAACGGCGTCTCATGCGTCTGCATCATCCGGCGGGTTAACATAATGGCAAAAATAATCAGGATAGAAATCGCACCGATGTATACCAAAAGCTGCGCCGCCGCCAAAAAGCCAGCATCCAGCAGCACGTATATACCGGCCACACCCAAAAACGAAGCCATCAACGCCAGCGCCGCATGAAAAAGGTTACGATTGGTAACCACAACCCAGGCCGTCACCAACGTAAATATACTAATCAAAATAAATATTACTTGTTCAGTCATATTGAGGATTTCTCCATCTTCCCGTAGTTAAGCAGTCAACGCACTAGTGCGCGGCTAGGTGCTCGACCAACGGGGTTTCAACCTCATCTTGGGCTTCCTGAGCCGCCCGCCGTTTTCGCCCCTGCCAGCGTAATATTTCCAACGTGACAATGGCTAGCAAAATATTGCTCAGCAAGTGGATACCACCACGAGAAACAGCACCCATTGTGGATGGCAGCAACTTATCTAAAACGGCCACCACAAAAACCATTGCCAACGTCAAAGGCACCATGAATTTCCAATTGAAATTCAACATCTGGTCAATACGAACACGCGGCAGCGTCCCCCGAACCCACACGAAGACAAAATACATCAGGAACATCTTGAAGAAGAAGACCAGCAAACCCAACAAACGACCAAAGGCGATGGTCGACAAATCAATCGGGCCTGCACCAAACGCCCCCAAAATCAAATTGATGATGGGAATGTTCCAGCCGCCCAGGTATACGATAGAAAAGAACCCGGAGAAGAAAAATGTTCCCAAAAATTCAGCCAGGAAGAACATGGCAAATTTCATACCGCTGTATTCGATATGAAAACCGGCCACAATTTCAGAATCAGCTTCCAGCAGGTCAAACGGTGTACGCCCTGTTTCCGCCAGCGAGGAGATAAAAAAGGCAATCGCTGACAAAGGCGCAACCACCAGGAATGGCAAGGTTTGGGCCTGGATAATATCAACCGTAGACATGGAGCGAGCTAACAAAATCGGCACCAAAATAGACAAAATCATCGGTACTTCGTAGCTCACCAACTGCGCCACAGAACGAAATGCTCCCAGGAGGGCGTATTTGTTGTTAGAACCCCAACCGGCCAACAAAATCGTGACCACCGATACTGAGCTAATGGCTAATACGTAGAACAGGCCAATGTTAAGGTCAACGCCAACTACGCTGGGGGCAAAGGGGATGACAGCCCACATCATTAAAGATGCCATTACTACCAGGAATGGTGCTAAATTGTAGGCCCACTTGTCAGCTCCAAAGGGGGTGATCAATTCTTTACTGAGCAGTTTCAGTGCATCAGCCAACGATTGCAGGAGGCCGTATTTGCCGCCGACACGATTGGGGCCAATGCGGTCTTGAATGCGGGCAATTAATTTACGCTCCAGCCAAATGAGCACAAGAACGATCAGTAAACAGAAGGTCGACAAAACCAGAACCCCTATGACATCCAAAACTACTTCCACCCAGGGCGCATCACCCCAAAGTTGGCGCAAGTAATCAAAAAGGGTCAGGCTGACAAGGCTCTTTAGAAACTCCAAAATGTTGAAGCTCATATAGTTACTCCATTAGAAACGTTGCAGAATGGTAAATGGTGGAAACCAACACAAAAAAAGGATAGAAAACAACTGATTCTATCCTTTTTTATTGTTCAGTTTAGACCCACTCGAGGACACCCCTGCCCCAGGCGTACGCCAGTGCGGCAGTGAGGATCGCAATGAAAAGAACGACTTCAACAACCGCAAATAAGGCAACTTGCCCATAGGCAACGGCTATGGGAAAAAGAAAGACGGCTTCGATATCAAAAATAACGAAGATAAGCGCATAAATGTAGTATTGCACCTTAAATTGAACCCAGGTATCGCCAACGGTTTCGACACCGCATTCATATATTTGCTGCTTGATATAATTGGGTTTTCGAGGTGCAAGTAAAACATTAGCCAATACCGGCGCGGCCGGGAAAATAGGCGCTAATACGACAAAGATTGCTATGAATTGCCAGTCACTCAGCACGTGACATCCTCCAGATCCTATTCCCGAAATAGGGTGTGTGAAATTTGCCCCATTTATAACACATGCCAGGGACAGCGGCAAAAGTCTATCGAAAATAAAAAGCTATTGATAAAGTCATCTTGTTGGGAACATACATTACTATTGGCAATCCAAACATAGTTTGGTTTAATTAATCTATCTTTTTTGGTATTCTTGACGTAAATGCTAGACTCATCTTTTGAACCACAACGAATTTTAGCTGTTGACGATAATGCTTTTACTTTGCGCATTGTGCAGCACACGTTGGAACAGGCCGGTTTTCAGGTGGTAACGGCCGTTTCCGGGCAAGACGCACTCAAACTCATCAACCGGCACGGCATTCCCCATCTGGCACTGGTCGATTTGCACATGCCCATCATGAGCGGCTTCGAATTTTGCCATGCCGTGCGTGAATTCAGCGACATGCCCATCATCATGCTCACAGCGGCCAACACCGAAGAAACCATTATTAAAGGGCTTGAACAATACGCCGAAGATTACATCATCAAACCCTTCAGCCCCAGCGAACTGGTTGCCCGAGTCAAACGTGTCCTGCGCCGCATTGATGATTATAGCTACACTAACGAGTCCACCACCCGCATTGACGACAACTTGATGGTTGATTTCCCCAAACGGGAAGCCCTGGTCAACGGCACCCCCGTCTCCCTCACCCCCACCGAAGCCAAACTGCTGTATATTTTGGTACGCAACGCCGGCCGAATCGTGACCACTGAATTTTTGCTCAATCGCATTTGGCCCATGCAGGACGCTCAGGAAGACCGCCTCCACGTCCACGTACACCGGCTGCGGCGCAAAATCGAATCGAACCCCAATGAGCCAACTTACATTGTGGCCGAGCGCGGAACCGGTTACCGCTTTGTCCTAAACGAAGAGCCTTCTTTTTAGTACCACTTCAAGTCTTCTCTATCGCCCAGATCAAGTTTAGCGGCCAGTTCCGAATTGGATGGTTCCACCAAAATCGAGCCGTCAGGAAATATAATCGTGGGCACAACCCGGCGGCCGCCATTGATTTGCTTCACAAACGATAGCGCCGCATCATCAGTCTCTACATCAATATCAATATAGTTGATGCCATATTCGCCCAGGATATATTTGGCTCGATGACAATCGGGGCACCAACTTGTGCTGTACACAATAATTTTATCGTTGCTTTCCACTGTCATTCAGCAAACCCTCGTCAAGATTATTTCAATGTATTTTTTAAAATCGCCGCCGGAACCTGTCGAAGGCGACCGGGCTTCGACAAGTTCAGCCCTTGCCAAGACCGGGTAGTTACCGGGTAGTTACATTTCAACTATAACAAGCAGTCCGCCGCTAAACAAACCATATTCTTATAACGCCATCATCCATTTTTAATCTGTCATCTAACAGCCTTTCGGTATAATAGAAACGCAATCGATAAATCTTCGAGCTGTCCAAAAGGATTGTCGTGGCCAAACGAACAAACGAGCAGTGGTTGGATGAGTTGCAGTCAACCGGATTGAAATACGACAACGCAATCATTGATTTGCGAGCGATTCTGGTTTCCGGGCTGCGCCGCGGCTTGCTCAATCAGATAAACACATCAGTGCCTGAATTCGAGACCCAAGCCGAAGATTTTGCTCAGGAAGCCGTCCTCAAAATTTTAGACAATCTGGATAATTTTGCGGGGCGGAGCCAATTCACCACCTGGGCTTACAAAATCGCTGTATCGGTTGCCCTGACCGAATTGCGGCGTAAACGATGGCAAGATCGTTCCCTGGATGGCATCATAGATGATGCTCAAGGCAATTTTACGCCCAGCCTGGCTACGGATCCGGCCCCGGCACCGGAGAATGCAACTGAACGGGCCGAAACCATCGCCAAGGTCCAGCAAATGATTGATGAGCGGTTGACCGATAAGCAGCGCAGTGCATTGGTAGCCGCGATTATTGAGGGTTTGTCAACTAATGAGCTGGCCCGGCAGATGAAGATGAAACCCAATGCGGTGTATAAGCTGCTGCATGATGCCCGACTGCAATTGAAAAAGAGTCTGGACCAGGAAGGGTTGACTCCCGATGACATTTTAAGCGTCTTTGAATAAATCGACAGGTAAGATGCACGGTAATCAGGCCGTCAAATAAATAATATGGCCACTTTAATTGATAAGTTACGACAATTTTTCCGATTGGAACCTAAAGCTGGGGGAGAAACGGCCGTCCCCCCCCCTCCTCCGCCATTTACCGATGCCACCTTAACTCGTCTTATGCAGCAAGTAGCCCAAACAGAAGAAGGCTATTACACCTGCGAGGAAACATTCGCGCTGCTGGATGAGTACGCCGAAATGGTCGTTTCCGGCGAGGATGCTGCCGCCCTCATGCCGCTGGTGAAAGCCCACCTGCGCATTTGCCCGGAATGCGGTTCCCATTTCGATATTTTGCGGACCATCTCTTAGAATCGGAAGAGGCCTGAACACAGAAATGAACACTTGCAGCCTATACAAATTTAATCATTCAATGGACAACGGTTTATAATCTACATAATTCGTGATAATAAACAAGCGTATACAGACTGGAGCCTTGATTTATGATTCTTTTAGCCGGTGATATTGGTGGCACAAAAACGATTCTAACCCTCATGGACACGGAAAAAGAGGTGCGTCATCCTCTTGCCGAACAACGGTTTGCCAGCGACGAGTATGAATCGCTGGAAGCCATTGTCCAACAATTTTTGACCGACACGGCCGTTACCGTAGACATTGCCACATTCGGTGTAGCCGGGCCGGTAGTGAATAATCGGGCGCAGATAACCAATTTGCCCTGGATGATTGATGCAGCAGCCATTGCCCAAACATTCAATATCGCCCATGTTTACCTTCTCAACGACCTGGAAGCTATCGCCAATGCGGTGACCCATTTAGAGCCGGGCGATTTGACCACGCTCAATGTGGGACAGCCCGCCGAACACGGGGCAATCGCCGTCATCGCTCCGGGTACCGGCCTGGGTGAAGCATTTTTAACCTGGACAGGCACGCATTATCAGGCTCATCCCTCCGAAGGCGGTCATACCGCCTTTGGCCCCGGCAATGCGGAACAGATTGACCTGCTGCATTTTTTACACGGCCGTTACCGCCACGTCAGCTACGAACGAGTTTGTTCCGGCATTGGCATCCCCAATCTGTACGACTTTTTGAAATGGGACGGCCGTCACCAGGAACCCGACTGGCTGGCCAGAGCTATCGCCGCCGCCGAAGACCCTACGCCTGTCATCGTCAATGCCGCCATCCAGGACAACGTTCCCCTTTGCATAGCCGTCCTGAATCTATTCGTAGACATCCTGGGTGATGAAGCTGGCAATCTGGCCCTCAAAACATTGGCCACCGGCGGTGTCTACATTGGCGGCGGCATTCCGCCCCGCATCCTGCCCCAGTTACAACAACCCCGTTTCCTGCAAGCATTCCGGCGTAAAGGCCGTTTTGCTGATTTGATGGCCGCAATGCCCATCCACGTCATCGAACACCCCCAGGCCGCCTTATTGGGCGCAGCCCATTTTGGTATGGAGGCTGCATCTAACTAAAGATTTATTCCCAAGCACGTAGAGGGATATAAAAATTCCCGGCTCGGGGAAATTTGGCGAAACACCAACCAGCCAAGTGTGGACATATTTGTGACCCACGAATACAACAGGTGTCTCAAAAAGGAACATCAGGTCGCTGACAGCTTTTCCATGTCACCATAGACACATCGGGCGGCCGACTCCTACAATCATAAAACCACTAATATAGGTGGGAGCAATGACAGATATTCGCGTTTTCAAAACTAAATCTGAACTAAGCCAGGCAGCTGCACGATTAGTTGTCGCCGCTGCCCAGGGTGCGGTAGCAGTTAACGACTGTTTCCTCATAGCCTTATCTGGGGGCGGCACACCGGTCGATATGTTCCGCCTGCTCAGTTTGTCGCCACATAAAGAGCGTATGCCCTGGGAAAAAACCCATATTTTCTGGGGCGACGAACGACTGGTGCCGCCGGATGACTCCGGCAGCAACTACGGCCAGGCGGCAGATATTTTGCTGCGCCACGTGCCGATTCCTGCCGCCAACATTCATCGTGTCTTGGGAGAGACTGATGCCGTAACGGCCGTTGCCGACTACACCGCCCAACTCAAACAACTCGCCCAGCCGGGTCACGCCTGGCCCCGCTTCGATCTGGTAATTATGGGAATGGGCAGCGACGGTCACACCGCTTCCCTTTTCCCCGGCCCCATTTCCGCGGACGAAACACAGAATCCTGTTATGGCCGTTACTGCCGACTATGACGGCCGTCCCGCCCACCGGGTGACGTTGACCCCCATGGTATTCAATGACGCTCATCACATCCTCTTTATGCTGACCGGCGAAAACAAAGCCAATGCGGTCCGAGCTGTCACACGCGGTCCTCTTCAACCGGGAAGGTGGCCGGCACAGCGTATTTGCCCCCACAATGGCCAGATTACCTGGTTGATGGATAAGGCGGCTGCGTCCAGGTTGGGTTGACACGAAGTGCCAGGCACAGGGCAGAACGGCCTGACTCAAGCGAGACCTGACGCCCTGTGCCTGGCACTATATATTGCATCTTTAGGAAAACGGCCGTTGCGTGTATAATCATTTCCATCACATCCCATCCGCGCCCAGGAGGAAAAAATGACAGATGACATCCGGGTACGCTGCACAGCGACCACTAAATCGGGTAAACAATGCCGAAATTATGCTCAAGCCGGTCAAATCACCTGCTACATCCACGCCGGTCAAGTACCATCAGCCGAACCAGACAACAGCGAACTCCGCCAATTGGTGAACGAATTAGATTCCCTGCTGGCCGATTTGAAAAACTCACTGCCCGAAAGCAGCAGTTCCCCTTATTCACCGGTCCGCTTACTCTCTACCCTGCGGCAAAATCTGGGCAGTTTATCCCCGGAAATGCGGCTGGGGCTGCTGCAAAACTTTGAAGGCATGACCAAAGAAGATTTGCTCGACATTGAAACCTGGAAAGGTATGGCCTACATGATGAGCTACTCAGCCCGCTTCCAGGCCGATCAGGCCAGAGAAAAGATGAACGAGCACCTGCCCACGCCGCTCAAACCCGACACCTGGATCAACTTTTTCAAACAGACCCTGGACAAGGTGACGCCCGGTGTGGCCAAAGATATTGCCCAAAATCTTCAGGGAGCCACCAAAGAAGATTTGATGGACCCGGATACCTGGAAAGGGGTCTGGTATATGCTCGATTATT
The DNA here is from genome assembly GCA_020634245.1 of Ardenticatenaceae bacterium. Lineage (GTDB taxonomy): Bacteria > Chloroflexota > Anaerolineae > Promineifilales > Promineifilaceae > JACKCC01. The sequence goes on from JACKCC010000012.1 coordinate 8,505, forward strand.
CGCTGCGTTTTCAGGCAGAACAGTTTAAGCAAAAGCTTACTGGCCAGGATGAGGAAGCGTGAGGCAGTATGCCGGTTTTTGCCACTGATGAGCAATTGTATGCCAGCCTGCGGATTTTGTTTGGCCGCATTGAAGCGGAAAATCCACAGGCATCTGACGCCTTGCTCAAATCCCGCCTGTCGTTTCGTTTCCGCTGCTCGGAACCGGATGCCGTGCTGGTGATTGATGCCCGGCAACGGCCGTTACACATCACGTATGGCCTAAACAATTCCGTTAAACCCGACCTGGATGTCCAGCTTTCCACCGACACCCTGCACCAAATCCTGCTTGGCCAACTGTCACTGACTAAAGCATTGGGCAGTAAGCAGCTCGTTCCTACCGGCCCGGTGTGGAAAACGATGGTCCTGGCCGACCTGTTTCAACATGCCAAGACGATTTACCCGCAGGTTTTACAGGAGCAGGGATTGGGAAGCCTTTAACTTATCAACAAAAACTCCGGGAAGTTTTTACGGCCGTTCCCGTTGGCAAACAGAATCGGCTGTGCTATCTTTTATTCATCAATCGTAGTTTACAAAGTTAGTAACGATACGGTTTGTCGAGGTCTGAGCTTGTCGAAGACCGGCTTCCTTCGACAGGCTCAGGGAACAGACCCGGATAGTTACCAAAATCAAACCACCACACGATGACCTCTTTGACAAATCAAAAGGGAGAAAAATATGGGCATTAAGTTTGCAACCGACGAATGGATCAAGGCCTTAATGGTTGAAGTCAACCAGAGTGAAGCCTATGCCAAAGCCGCCCAAACCTGGGAAGGTGACTTCTATTTCATCGTAGATCAAGGCGAAGACATTCCCGAAGATGTCTACATGTACATGGATTTGTGGCATGGCCAATGCCGCGAGGCATATAAAGTTGATAGCCCTAATCAAAAATCACCAGCCTTCCTCATGAACGCCCCGGTTTCCATCTGGAAGCAGGTATTCGAGAAAAAAATCGATCCCATTCGCGGCCTCATGTCCGGCAAGCTCAAGCTCAAGGGCAATATGATGAAAGTCATTAAAGCCCCCAAAGCGGCCATCGAACTGGTCGAGTGCTGCACCAAAATTGACACCGAATATCCAGGATAACTTATCTCATGCGTCATACGTCATGTGTGACGTATGATGCATGACGCATGAGCAATGCCTCACACTCGTAAAAAAATCGGATTAGCCCTGGGGGGCGGTGTCGCCCGCGGCCCGGCCCATATTGGTGTTTTATCCGTTTTGGAGGAAGCCCATATCCCTATTCACTGCGTATCGGGCACCAGCGCCGGCTCGGTTATTGGCGCTGTTTACTGCGCCGGACTGGAACTAACTCAAATGCGGCATCTGGCCCGGCAAATGACCTGGCAGCAGATCGCCAACCCGATTTGGCCACATCAAGGTTTGGTAAGCTTCAAACGGATGGAACCCTGGATTGAATCTTATCTTGGTCCCCTGAATCTGGAAGATTTGCCTGTTCCTATGGCGGCTGTAGCGACCGACGTTTACACTGGCGATCCGGTGATACTGCGTGAAGGGCGGCTGGCAACGGCCGTACGCGCCAGCAGTTCTGTGCCCGGTGTGGTCGAGCCGGTGGAAATAAACGGCCGTCTCCTCTGCGACGGCGGTATTTCGGCCAACGTCCCCGTCGAGGCTGCCCGGCAGCTAGGCGCTGATTATGTCATCGGTGTTGACTTGTTTGCCCCGGAATACGATGAACGAGGCGGCCCTTTAGGCGTCGGTTTTTCAGCCATCGAAACCCTCATCCGCAACTCAGGCGGCGGCGTCAAAGAAGCCGACTGCCTTATCGTACCCGCCATCGACGACCACAGTTACCTGCGCTTCGCCCAAGGCGACGTCTACATTGCCCTGGGAGAAGCCGCCGCCCGGCAAAAACTCCCCCAAATCCTGGCCGACCTGAACCTGTAACAGCCAACTGACTGACAAATCTCAGAATTCACCGCAAAGAACGCCAAGATCGCAAAGATTTTCCTTTGGTATTTTCTTTGCGTTCTCTGCGCTCTTTGCGGTTAGATAAGTTTTGCCAGTTAATCAACCTTTAACTGCTAGACATTAGCGCAGCGTTATATCCCCGGCGGCAATCGTGTGCAGGTCACCCGCCTCATCCCGAACCAGCAAGCGCCCCCACTCATCACAGCCTTCGGCCAGCCCTTGAATTGGCTGCCCGGCACGGCCGTTCCTCACCTGCACATGCTGACCAATCGTGACCATCCGCCTCTGCCAGGCAGGCTGCGGCGACCGGCCCTGTTCAGCCTGTTCGTAACCCATTTCCAAACGCTGCAAAAATTCAACCAACAAATCCAACCGCGAGATGCGCTTTCCGGCAGCGACAAGCAAACTAGTTGCAGGTACAGCCGTTTCCGGCATCTGCTCCACCGGAATGTTGACGTTGATACCAATACCCAAAATGATGCTGGCAAAACGGCCGTTTTCCCCCATCTCACCCTCCAGCAGCAGCCCGCCAAACTTGTGCCATACTCCCGCCAAAGACACAACCAAATCGTTGGGCCACTTCACCCCCACCGTCAAGCTGGTTGCCGTTTCTACCGCTTCAGCGGCGGCTACACTGGCCAGCATCGTCAGCCACTGCGCCTGTTCCGGCGGCCATTCAGGACGAAACAACAACGACAACAACAGCGAACTGCCCGGCGGAGCCAGCCAGCGCCGCTGCAAACGCCCCCGCCCCTGGCTCTGATAGTCAGTTAGGAACACGGTTCCGGCTGGCAGCAGCGGATCACTTGCCGCCTCTTTCAAGGCATCGTTGGTTGAACCAATTTGCTCAAAAAACCGGTAAGTTTGCCCCAGCCAGCGTGTGGGTAAGATTGTGAGTACGGCCGTTGCCCGCAAATCATCCATCATCACGCCATTATACCAACATCTCGTACATCTATAGTGCCAGGCACGGGGCAAACAACGCGGGCCAATAAAAGCCTTTACGCCCCGTACCTGGCGCTACAAGCTGCTTAAGATTTTCCGGTTGACAGGTTGTCGTCATCGCCTATAATTGTCATAAGGTACTAATTAGTCCAGCAAGTTACCCCCCAAATCCCTCGATAGCGCACGCTATCAATGCAAAAGAGAAGTGGAAGAGCGAGAGTAGTGGAAAATGAGTCCTGACAATTCGATAAACAGTCATATCGGGCAATCCCTTGATGATTCTTATTGGCAGGCGCTATTTGCGCAAGAAGAATCTGTAGCCGAGCTTATTGTATTTCCTGATCCGGAAGACCTGTTCTGTTCAGAAAATGGGCAAAGCAGCCAGACCCACCATACCGTTGAAACATTACCGCGGAAAGACAAAAACCCCTGGCAAACAGCCCAAACCATTTTTGATGACGATGAAACGCTGGAACTGCCAGTGACCGGCTACAACAAAGGCGGGCTTCTCGTTTACTGGAACGGGTTGCAAGGATTTGTACCTGCCTCTCAATTAACCGATTTCCCCCAATTTCATTTTGAAGTTGAACGAACCAGAGCCTTAAAAAATTGGCTTCACAAAACACTCAAACTTAAAATCGTCGAATTAAACGCAAAAACCAACCGCCTCATCTTCTCCGAAAGAGCGGCCGGTGTCACGGCCAAAGATCGAGAGCAATTATTTGAAGAAATTTGCCCCGGTGACCATCTGGATGGTGTAATCACCAATCTGACTAACTTCGGTGCATTTGTGGATTTAGGTGGAGCCGAGGGCCTCATTCACATCTCTGAGCTGTCCTGGAGCCGTGTCATCCACCCCAGTGACATCGTTCAACCGGGCCAATCCGTCTCCGTCATGGTGATGAACGTAGACCGTGAGCAAGATCGGATTGCCTTGAGCTTGAAACGGCTCAAAGCGGACCCCTGGCACAATGTGGAAAAGCGCTACAAACCCGGACAGTTGGTAACCGGTGTCGTTAACAACATTGTCAACTTTGGCGCATTTGTCCAGTTGGAAGATGAGCTGGAGGGCCTCATCCACATTTCTGAATTGGCTGAAGGTTCTTTTTTACACCCGCGTAATGTGGTCCAAAAAGGGCAGGAAGTCACCACCCGCATCCTCACCGTGGACGGTCCGGCCAAACGGTTGGCGCTCAGCTTGCGCTTGAACGGGGACTCGTTTGAACCATAATTGTTGGTAAATAGCAGTTGGTAGCTGGTAGCTGGCCGCTGGTGGTCAGGAAATAACCAGCAGCCAACGACCAGCAGCCAACAACCAGCTTTTTATGGCCCGCTCTAAATCCACGAAATCGACGAGTAGTCGCTCCAATAAACGACAGCCAACTCCACCTCCCCCTACCTGGGATGAACAACTTATAAACCGGCTAATGCCCTGGCGGATGGAAATTGCGGCGACGGTGGTTTTTATTCTGGCCATCGTCACGTTTCTGGCGCTGCCGGGATGGACATCAGCCGGATGGCTGGGCTGGTGGACGAATTTGCTGCGGCAAACTTTCGGCTGGGGAGCCTATACACTGGCGTTGTCGGTGGCAGCGGCGAGTTTGCATGTGGGGTTACGAAAGGTGGAACGGCCGTATCACATCCGTACCAACCAGGTCATCGGCATCGAACTCATCCTGCTCACCGCCCTGCCCCTCAGCCACCAACTAACCGGGGCCAGCCTGCCCGATGCTTACCTGGGTAAAGGGGGCGGCCTTGTGGGCTGGGCGCTTTCCGAACCCCTGCGCGACTTCTTCGGCCCGTTTCTGACCACCCTATTTTACTTTAGCCTGCTGGCTTACGGAACAGCCCTTGTTACCGGCTTCGGGTGGAATGATCTGCTGAACAGCCTTAACACGATCTCTTTACGGCTGCGGTTATGGTCACAACGCATTGCTCCAATTGAAGTTGAGGAAGAAGAAATCGTGGACATCGTGGGCACAGCCACACGTTTGCCGCAATCTAATTTGCCCAACGAAGCTGATGAAACCGACGAACTGATCATCATCAACGATTCCGCCCCCGACCAACCTTATCAGCACCGCCGCGACCCGCGCCTGCCGCCGCTGGACATCCTGGAAACCGGAGGCGTGGCCGCTTTGAATCAAAACGAAATCGACGCAAAAAAACAAATCATCGAGCAAACCCTGGCCGATTTTGGCCTACCGGCCGAAGTGACCGAAATTCGGCGCGGCCCGGCCGTGACCCAGTTTGGCGTGCTGCCCGGCTACATCGACAAGCCCGGCCCCGACGGTGAAACCCGGCAGCAAAAAGTCCGCATCGGTCAGATTGCCTCGCTGCAAAAAGATTTAACTCTGGCCTTGGCTGCACCCCGGCTGCGCATTCAAGCGCCCGTTCCCGGACGCGGCGTCGTCGGTATTGAAGTACCCAATGACGAAATCAGCATTGTGCGGCTGCGCCCCGTTATCGAATCAGAGAGTTTCTACAAACTTAAATCGCCGCTGGCCGCCGGATTGGGCCGCGATGTCTCCGGTGCATCAATCTCCTTTGATCTGGCCAAACTGCCCCATTTGCTGGTAGCCGGAACAACCGGCTCTGGTAAATCGGTCTGCATCAATGCCATTATTTCCTGCCTCATTTTCAACAACACGCCAGAAGATTTGAATCTGGTGATGATTGACCCTAAAAAGGTAGAGTTGATCCGCTTCAACGGCGTGCCGCATCTCATTGGCCGGGTAGAAACCGAAGCCGACCGGGCCGTGGGTGTCTTGCGCTGGCTGACGGCGGAAATGGACCGCCGCTACGAAATGTTCACCCAGGTAGGGGCCAGAAATTTGGGCGGTTACAACCGCAAAATCGCCCGGCGTAAGGATGTGAAAAAGCTGCCCCACGTCGCCGTGTTCATCGACGAGCTGGCCGATTTGATGCATACCTATCCCGGCGACGTGGAACGTACCCTCTGTCGCCTGGCTCAGATGGCACGGGCGACGGGGATTCATTTGATGGTGGCAACGCAACGGCCGTCTACCGACGTCATCACCGGCCTTATCAAAGCCAACTTCCCGGCCCGCCTTTCCTTCGCTGTCGCTTCCGGCATCGATTCACGCGTCATTCTGGACACGGTCGGTGCGGAGCATCTGCTGGGCAAAGGCGACCTGCTTTTCCTGCCGCCCGATGCCAATGCTCCCATGCGCATTCAGGGCGTTTTTGTAAATGATTTGGAAATCGAGCGCATCGTCAACCATTGGCAAAAAGCGATGCCCGATTTTGAACCGGCCCCCGCTCCCTGGGAAGACCTCATTGCCCGCCATGCCCTGCTGGACGAAACCGACAGCCTGTTGGAACAAGCCATCGAAATCGTACAAAAACAGGATTACGTCTCCACGTCGTTTTTGCAGCGGCGGCTGCGGGTTGGCTATCCGCGGGCAGCGCGCATCATGGAGCATTTATACGAGATGGGGCTGGTGGAGGACCCGAAAGCAGGCGGCAAAACGCGGCGCACAAATATTGACGAGAGTGTCGATGACCCGTTGGGGGACTACTTAGCCCAGCAAGACGAAGAAGATTAAAACCGCAAAGCGCGCAGAGGCCACAAAGATATTTTCTGTCATTACGTTGCGCTCTTCGCGTTCTTTGCGGTAAGATGTTTCCATGAACAACTGGTATTTGGGCACGATGGGTTTTGGCTACAAGGAGTGGGTGGGCGCGTTTTACCCTGCCGGAATGCAGTCACGCAGCTTTTTAGCCCATTACAGCCAGTTTTTTAACGCCGTGGAAATCGACACCACATTTTACGGCATCCCCAGCGTGGCCCAAGTGATGCGCTGGACGGCCGTTACTCCGCCTGATTTCGCCTTTTGTGTCAAAACGCCGCGCCACATCACCCACGAACTGCGGCTGGTCAACGCCATGGAGCCGATGCAGGAATTTCTGGAAGTTGTCAGCCTGCTGGAAGAAAAGCTGCACGTTGTCCTTATCCAGTTCCCGCCCGATTTCGATTACGCCAATTTCAACAACGTACGCACCTTTTTGAAGGAACTACCTCTCGATTACCGCTTTGCCATCGAATTCCGTCACCGCTCCTGGGATACGCCGGGCACGGCCGTACTCCTGGCCGACCATGATATTGCCTGGGTATCAGCCGACAACATTCACATGCCCCGACAGGTCAGACAAACCACCGATGCCATCTATTTGCGTTTCATCGGCCCACACGGTCAGTTTGCTACAAAAGATAAGGAATTGGTAGACAAAACGGCCGTTCTGCAAACCTGGTACCAACATCTCCAACCCCATCTGGATGAAGTGGATGCCGTCTACGGCTTCTTCAACAACGATTATTCCGGCTTCTCGCCCAAGACGTGCAACCGGTTTAAGGAGATTGTGGGCGTGGGTGGGGATGAGATACGGCCGTTGCAGCAAGGCCGCCTGTTTTGAGAGAAAATGGGAGGATATTCTCACTAATTCATTGCCAGCTATTTGGGGAAACGGCCGTTTACTTTGTGATGGTCATCATTTTTGACGATAATCAAAAATATTCATATCACTTTCTAAATAATCAACTATCCAATAATCAATCAAACCTTCATCAAGGCCTCCCGATCCCGGAATAGGTAAAGGCTGAATCTTTGCGTGTGCTAAACGGTCTACCCAACCTTGATTTCCATCATCTGAACAAAGTTGTTCCCAGTAAACACGTAATCCAATTTCGGCCTGAGATGCAATTGCATAGGGCAATTCATAATTCACAATATCTTTAAGCAACACTCCCTTTTCACCTAAATTTTTTAATCCATGAAGGTAATAATTACGCAGATGAAACAGATTCGAAACCTCTGGCCCATCAGAATGATCCACCATAAATGACTCTAATGATGTTAACCTTCGCGTGTCCCGTTTTAGAACATCCGTAGGTGGCGTCCCTGGTGGATACACTGATGGATATGATGATGGATCAAGTAACCACTCAATTCCTGCACCCAACTTGTGACCTTGATTCCTTCCCAATCTTGCTTCTCCTACTAATTCAATCATTGGAAATAACAATGTCAAAGGCTCAACAAATACCAATTTCCAATTTCTACCCTCAAAATCAGCAAGAACGTATGCAGAATAAACGAGACGCGATGCCATAGTAAACACATGTAAAGCCTTAGCCTCTAGGTGATGTATAAGCCCTCTTAAATATCCCTTGCGCTCAGGACTCCATCCTTGCACCTGCTCTATAACTGCGTCCCATTCTGGTTTGTAACACGCACAATCCACATTAGTGAAGTTAAAATAAGCCATCATCTTTTTCCTTTTACCCAAATCCAGGAACTAATATTTGGGAAACTGCCATTTACTTTATGGCAGACGCAACTCCGGCCAACATCACCCAATACAACGATGCCAAAGCTAACACAGTTCAATCTCAAAATGGAAGACTCACATATTTCCCTGTGAGTTCAGCAAAAAATAAATTGAAGCTTATATATTGGTCTACCTCAAGATTACTCACTCTAATAACTTTCCAACCCTGTTTTCTTAACCAACGATCTTTACGCAAGTGCTCCGTATAACCTTCCATACTGCCAAAATGACTTGATCCATCAATTTCAAAAATCACAAAATCAGGACAAAGATCACTATCCTTAAGCATAAAGTCTACTCGGAAAGGTTCTTTTTGAGCTCGTTTAGCCCTGTCTTCATCTTTAGGATCATAATGTATCCAATTCACCCATGCTTGCGGAATTAATGCCGGGTAATTCCAAATTGATATATTTTGCTCATCAGATGACACCTTACATTCTTGAACATAACCTAGGAAAAATTTCCTTTCTGAACTAGTCGTTGTCAAATTGGCAATCTCTTGAATAAATTGGTCAAAAATCTCAACTTGTTTAGACTCACTTTTATCATAAAGCTTCCATTCGGCTCTAAACATATCCAGCCAGGTGATATCATCAACTTCTGATTCAAATTGAATTTTCGTGTCATTCTCAATACTAAATGTTATTGAACCTTCCGGTGATTGCGTAAAGCCAATTTTGGGCCGTTCTTTACCATAAATGATGACTTTCATCGTTTCCTCGTTTTAATAAACTAAACTCATATTAAAAACCATAATGAAAATAAACTTAACAACGCCTAGTTTTCACACTAACGCCCACTTCGACCGCATATCCTCAGATTCCTACTAAACGTTGACTGAAACAAAGTATAAATAATTAACCCAACTTTCTCAATCTTTGGTAGGGTAACAACCTTCTCAAGGCTGAAACAGGGGTTCGAGTTTCACAAGAAGTAATAAAAAAGGCTCGTCCAACTGATGTCTGACAAGCCTTTTTGTCCGTAATTGATTATGTGGGGTTTTACCCTCCAGCCAACACCTGCACCCCGTGCAGCGCCGCCTGGCGCACGATGTCGAACCAGGTGCCGGGCAGGAAGCCAAGAATAAGGGTGGCTAAAACGGCAATGGCCACGGCCGTACCGTTCAACCCCCAGCCATCTTGCACTTCACCCTCGCCATCCATCATGTACATCATGTACACAACGCGCAGGTAATAGTAGCCGGAAACAACACTGGTAATCACGCCAATAATGGCCAGCCAGACCAGATTGGCCTCAATCGCCGCCCGGAAGACGAAGAATTTACCGGAGAAGCCGCCTGTCGGCGGCACACCGGTTAGCGACAGCATAAAGTAGGCCATCGCCAACGCCAGCAGTGGGCTGCGCTTGGCCAAGCCTTTGTAATCGTCCAGCGTCACACCTTCGTTCGTCTTGCGTTCCACAGCAATAACGACGGCAAACGCACCCATCGTGGTGAACAAATAGGCAAACATGTAAAACAGCGCCGAACTGACGCCATCGGGCGTCGCCGTGCTGGAGGCCACAGCAATCATGATGTAACCAGCATGAGCGATGCTGGAGTAGGCCAGCATCCGTTTGATATTGGGTTGAGCCAAAGCAACAAAGTTACCGACGATGAGGGTAAGAGCAGATAGAGCAGCAACGGCCGTTACCCACGTATCCCCAATCTGTGGCAAAGCAGTCACAAATACGCGCAGCATAGCCGCAAAACCGCCCACTTTAGCCCCGACCGACATGAAAGCAGTAACCGAAGTCGGCGCACCCTGGTACACATCCGGCGTCCACATATGAAAGGGAACGGCCGCTACCTTGAAAGCAAAACCCACCAGCAAAAAGGCCGCCCCAGCCAGGGCCAGCGACCCGCCGCTGGCAATACCCGCCAAAACCACCGGCAGCTGTGTCGAACCAGTCGCCCCATAAGTTAAAGCAATGCCAAACACCAAAAAGCCCGACGAAAACGCACCCAGCAAGAAATACTTCATCGCCGACTCTTCCGAATCAGTACGCGGCCAGGCCAGCCCGGACATGATATACAGCGGAATCGACAGCAGTTCCAGCGCCAGAAAGACCAAAATCAAATCATTGGCCATCCCCATCAACATCATACCGCTAGTGGAGAACAACACCAACATATAAAATTCAGCCCGTTCCAGCCCGGTGCGGCGCATGTAATTTACCGATACCAGCACCGTCATCATGCCCGTCAAGATGAAGATAACGTTTAGAAATGTGGCAAAATTATCGACGACGATCATTGGTTCGCCGCCTACCGGCATAAAAGTACCGCCGTTCAGGTCCCACATCCCCAACGTTTGCACCAGCGCCACCGCTAATCCAACCAGCGTCAGCCAGGGTGCCCAATCCAGCCACTGCTTTTGCTGCTCATCAGAGATGAACATTTCAATCAGCATCAAGAGCATCCCCCAGCCAGCAACAATCACCACTGGAGCAATCAACAAAATATTTAATGAAGGAACTTGAAACGCCATTGTCGTTTAGCCTTTAATTCAAAATTCACTTAGCTGTAGCCGGTCTCCAGACCGTGCTACTTTCGGCACGGTCATGAGACTGGTCTTAGCTCAAAATTCATTTTCGCGGAAACGTATGCTGATGAATAATCGTCTGCTCCGGCATCAAATGCACAAAACTGTATGCCGGTGGATAATCTGCATCAAACACTGTCTCCGCATGAGGTGGCCAGGCCGCAAATTGGGCAAATGTGCTGGCCGTCGCTACATACAAAATTCCGTCGCGTATCGTCTGCATCGCTTGGTGAACATGACCGTAAAAAACAGCTCGTAATCGGTCGCGGGCTGGCAGCAGTGCCTGATGCAAATCTACACCATTGACGACCAGCATGTTTTTGTCCATCCAGATCGAGTTCAGTGGCCAGACCGGGTAGTGTAAAAACACGACCAACGGCGGCCCGTCCGGTGTCGCCTCGCGCCGCACAAACGCTAGCTGCTCCTCAGACAACAACCCCTGCGGATCGATTTCATCCGGCCCGCGCGCATCCAACACCAGGAACCGATACCCTTTGACCTCAAAGGTATAAGCCAAAACGCCGGGATCATCAGTGGCATCCTGCTTCGGTCCCATGACGAAGTACTTGTGAATATCCTGCGCCGTATCATGATTGCCATTGACGAAGTAAATGGGCGCTTCGATTTTCGACAAAACTTCAGCTGCCAACTGGTACGAAATGGGATCAGGGTCAGTGACGATATCACCGGTATGAATCACAAAGTCTGGTTTGGTCGGTAAATTGTTAATTATTTCCACAACACGCCGGGCACATGGCAATGGTTCGTAACCATGCCGGCTAAAATCAGCCGTCGGCCCAATGTGGGTATCGCTGATGATGGCGAAGTAAACAATCTTGTCAGGCATTTCGGCGATCAGCGATGAGCAATGAGTGGTGAGTGATGAGCAACTGGATTACTGCCCATTACTCATAGCTCATAACTCATTGTTTAGTGTCCAGCAACGGCCGTACCAAAGCTCGTCACCAATTCCGCCACCGAGTGATCCATCAAGCCAAAGTAACCCGCCGGAGCCACGCCAATCCAGATAATGAAGAACAGGAAGGCCAGCATAATCGCCAGTTCGCGCCGGTTCACGTCGCGCAGCGCCTTGTTCTTGGGATTATCCAGCGGCCCCATAAAGACCCGTTGGAACATCCACAGCAGGTAAACGGCCGCTAAAATCACGCCCGTCGTCGCAAAAGCGGTATAAATCCATGGATTCGGGCCTAACGAAGAAGCGCCCATCGACCCCAGCAAAATCGTAAACTCGCCCACAAAGCCGTTCAAACCGGGCAAGCCCATGCTCGACAGCGTAATAATCAGCGACAAAACGCTAAACACCGGCATCGCCTTCCAGATACCGCCATACTCCGAAAATTCGCGCGTATGGCGCTGTTCATACAACACACCAACCAGGAAGAATAATGCGCCTGTGCTTAAACCGTGATTGACCCCTTGCAAAATCGCGCCCTGAATACCGGCCGAATTCAGCGAGAAGATACCGAGCATCACAAAACCGAGGTGGCTGACGCTGGAATAAGCAACCAGTTTCTTCACATCCTTTTGCGGGAAGGAGACAATCGCGCCGTAAATGATGCCGATGATAGCCAGCACCGCAATAAACGGCGCGTAGTAAGCCGACGCCTCCGGGAACAGCGGCAGATTAAAGCGCATGAAACCATAAGTCCCCATCTTCAGCAAAACACCGGCCAGGATGATGGAACCGGCCGTTGGCGCTTGCGTATGGGCATCCGGCAGCCAGGAATGGAACGGGAAGACCGGCACTTTGATGGCAAAGGCGATGGCAAAACCCAGGAACAAAACGTTCTGCACCCCGGCAAACGCCGCCCGTCCAACGATCAAATCCGGTAAAGCAAAAGTTTCATTGGTGATGCCCATGTACAAAATCGCCAGCAGCATCAGCAGCGACCCGGCCATCGTGTACAGGAAGAACTTGATCGAAGCATAAATGCGTTCGCTGCCGCCCCAAATGCCAATGAGGAAATACATCGGGATCAGGGTGAACTCCCAGAACACGTAAAACAGGAACAAGTCCTGGGCCAGGAAGACGCCCATCATACCCACTTCCATCAGCAGCATGAAGATGTAATACTGCTTGATTTGTTGGTTAATGGCCGTCCAGGAAGCAGCGATGGAAACCACGGAGATGAAAGTGGTCAGCAGCACAAAAAGGATGCTCAACCCATCTACCCCCAGGTAGTAATGAATGCCCCAGGATGGAATCCAGTTGGCTTTTTCCACCATTTGCAGCCCGGCCACGTCCGTTTTGAACATCCCCAGGATGATTAACGAGACGACGAAGGTCACGATGGAGGTGCCCAACGCGAGCCATTTGATTTTGTCTTCGGACTCGTTCTCCCCCCGGTTCAGGAGCAGAATCAGCGCCACACCAATCAGCGGCAGGAATGTGACAATCGATAAAATAACCATCTTCTCTCCAAAAACTCTAGTTGTTAGTTGCTAGTTACCAGCAACCAGCTACTAATTAGCAATCAACAAGAAATAAGCCAACAGCGCCACAGCCCCCAGGAAGATGCTCAAGGCATAATTACGGGCATAGCCTGTTTGCGATAATCGAATCGTATCGGCCAGGCGGCGGGCCGTTTTGCCAGCGCCATTGACCAGACCATCCACGCCTTGCATATCGAGAATGTCGGAGGCAAAGTTGGAGAAGCCAACAAAAATATCTCGAATCAGGCGGTTGTGAACAAAGTCGTGCCAGAAGTACCAATCGAGGTTGTAGCCGCACCAGTGGGCAAACCGTTTGAACGGGGCCACGACAAATTTGCTGTAGAACGTCTCGAAAGGCAGGATCGAGAACCACCAGATTGGCGTGCGCTGCAGCGGGTCGCGCTCATCAGCCGTTTGCGGTTTTTTAGCGTAGACCACATAAAAGGCCAGCGCCAGAGAACCCAGCGCCAAGACTGTTGACAACCCAGCCACCAGCGGTGACAGTACAATCGGCGTGTGCGGCAGGTGGATAAGACCCTCTTCCGATAGGGTAAAAGCCTGGACAGAATGTTCCAGCCAACCTTCCAAACCCAGGAAAATGCCGCCCGGATGATGGTGATTGGCGGCGGCCATACCTTCGGTGAAGAAAGGCAAATTCAGAAGGCCGCCTAATGTAGCAAGCGTGGCCAGGGCAATTAACGGCCGTGTCATCAAAGGCACACTTTCTACGGCATGTTTGGCCGCTTCATGGCGGGGTTCGCCAAAGAAAACCATCTTAAGCTGGCGGCCCATGTAAAACGCGGTGAACACCGCGGCAATCGCCAGCATGATGTAAACAGCGTAATTATTGGCCGTGCCATGCGACAGGATTTCATCTTTCGACCAGAATCCGGCCAGGGGCACGACACCGGCCAAAGCCAGCGCGCCAATCATATAAACGACGTAAGTCGTCCGCATTTTGTCCTTCAAGCCGCCCATCGTGCGCATATCCTGCGGGTCGAACTTGACTTCATCATGATGGCCATGTTCGTGCAGATGATGATGGCCATGCTCCATGCCGTGAATGACCGAACCGGCGCTGAGGAAGAGCAGCGCCTTGAAGAAAGCGTGGGTGATGAGGTGGAACATGGCGGCCACGTAAGCGCCCATCCCGGCGGCAGCCACCATAAATCCCAACTGGCTGACGGTTGAGTAAGCCAGCACTTTTTTGATGTCGAATTGGGTAAAGGCGATCAAACCGGCCACCAGCGCCGTCGCCGCGCCAATGTAAGCCACCAAATCGGAGGATGAGACAAGGCCCAGCACCAACACGCCGCTTTCACGGGCGATTTCGTACAAAACGTTGCTGCGCACCATCAGGTAAATACCGGAAGTGACCATTGTCGCTGCGTGGATGAGGGCGGAAACAGGCGTCGGGCCGGCCATCGCATCGGGCAGCCAGACGTAGAGCGGGATTTGGGCGGATTTACCGGCAGCGCCCATGAGGAAGAGAGCGGTTACGGCCGTTAACACCTGCCCAATCGTCGCGCTAAACAACCCAAACTGCACCAGATGCTGCGGATCATGATGGAACAATTCAGCCGCCGACGTAAACACTGTATTGAAATCCAGCGAACCAAACGTCCAGAACAACAGCGTCATCGCCAGGATCATCGCCAGATCACCAACCCGGTTGACCACAAACGCCTTGCGTCCAGCATTGGCATTCATGGGTTCGCCCTTCTCATCTACCCGATCCCACCAGAAGCCAATGAGCAGGTACGAGCATAGCCCCACCCCTTCCCAGCCCACAAACAGCATCAAATAACTGCTGCCGGAAACCAGGATCAGCATGAAGAAAATGAACAGATTGAAATAAGCGAAGAAGCGGGAGAAATTGGGGTCGCCGTGCATGTAGCCGATGGCGTAAATGTGGATGAGCGAGCCAACGCCCGTCACCACCAGCATCATCGTCACCGACAGCGTATCCACCTGAATCGACCAGGGGATATGGAATCCGGCCGAAGGAATATTGAACCAGTCAAACATGTAAATGATCTGGCTATGGAAATCGTTGGTGAGCAAACTAATAAACAATAGTACTGCAATAACCAGCGAACTCAGCGCCATACCCGTGCCAAACCAGCCCGACCAGCGTTCGCCAATATCTCGACCTTTATGTCCCGGCAAACCGTAATCAAACTCCACAAAGCGGCGTCCCACCAGCCCATTAAACAGAACGCCAATCAGCGGAAAAATCAGGAGCAAGGGTGCTAAACCAAAAGCATTCATACTTTTACCCTTTCAAAGCATTGATTTCATCAATATTGATGCTGTGCTTGGAGCGGAAAATGGTCACGATCAAAGCTAAACCAACGGCAACTTCAGCCGCGGCCACAGTAATGACAAAAAAGACCAGCACCTGCCCGTTCAAATCACCCAGATGGCGGGCAAAGGCCACAAACAAGAGATTAGCCGAATTCAGCATCATCTCCACCGACATAAAAATGATGATGGCATTACGGCGCAGCAGAACGCCCAACGCGCCAATCGTGAACAAAATTGTGCTTAACGCCACGTACCAATCAATCGTTACTGGCTGCATCTTGCCCTCGCTTTTTTCGACCCAACACAACCACCCCAATCATAGATGTGAGCAGCAAAACGCCGGTCACCTCAAAGGGAAATGTATACCCTTCAAACAGGCGTAATCCTAATGCTACAGGACTGGAATCGATAACGGCCGTTCCCCCCGCCGTCACGTCACCACCCTGAACCAGCACCACTACAAACACGCCAACCAAACCCAGCGCCAACAAACCAGCCAGATACCGCTGCCACTTGTCTTCACCAGCCACACCGCCCAGCTTTTCAGCCCCCAAAAGCATGATGACGAACAAAAACAGCACCATAATCGCCCCGGCATAAACCGTGATCTGGACCATACCAATGAACGGCGCATTCAAAATGATGTAAAAAACAGCAATGGTGGCAAAATTCAGCACCAAAAACAGCGCACTATGAACCGCATTGCGACTGGTAAGCATCCCCAATGCCGCCGCGATGGCAATAGCCGCCAGAATAAAAAATACAATTGGATTCCCCATAATTCTTCCTGCAAAGTTTGAAGCGAAATTTCCCTTTTTCGCTTCAACTTCCACTTATTTTGGATTCTCCATATCAGGGATAGCCCGATCAAACGATCCCGGTTCCACAACCTGCGGTGTCGGGTTACCGTTGACCGGTACATCAACAATCAACATATCTTTGGTGTAAATGGCACTGGCCCGATCATAAAAGCTCAATTCATAATCGTGTTCCAGCACAATTGCTTCCGTGGGGCAGGCATCAGCGCAAAAACCACAGTAAATACAGCGCAGCAAATTAATTTCATACGTGCTGGCATACCGCTCGCCGGGCGAAAAACGGTTTTCATCCGTATTTTCCGACGCTTCCACAAAAATAGCATCTGCCGGACAGGCCGCCGCGCATAAAGCACAACCAATACACTTCTCCAGGCCGTTGTCATACCGCTTGAGTTCGTGGCGGCCCTTAAAGCGCGGGCGCACCTCTCGTTTAACTTCGGGGTATTGAATGGTGACCGGTTTTTGTAAAGCCACCTTCATGGTCGTATACATCCCCCGGATTAATTCGCCAAGTTCACCAAACATAATTCTCTCCAGTAGGGGCGACCCTAGTGGTCGCCCAGTGGTTTCCATTTGTCGCCCAAACAGGCAGACACAAGGCACTGCCCCTACATTTAGTCTAGCCGTTAAAGAACCGGCTCAAAGACACCAGGAATGACGGCAGCGCCCCTTCTTGCAACAAAACAAGGTACGTACCGGTGACAATAAAATTAATGACAACAATAGGCAGCAACCGCTTCCAGCCAAACTGCATCAACTGGTCATAGCGGAAACGGGGCCAGGAAGCGCGAATCCAAATCATCAGCATCAGCCCGGCGATAATCTTCAGGGCCAGGTACACAAACCCCAAAGCCGGCAACTGCTCGACAAAAGGTCCTTGATAACCACCAAAGAAAAGCACGGCTGCTATTGCGCTTAAAATGATCATCTTCATATATTCAGCCATAAAAAACATGCCAAAACGCATCCCGGCATATTCCACGTTGAACCCGGCCGAAAGCTCCTGTTCCGCTTCCAGCAGGTCAAAAGGATGGCGCTGCAATTCAGCCAGAGCCGCAGCACAGAAAACGAAAGCAGCAAAGGGCTGCCGCCAGACATACCACTGCCAGATACTGCCCTGGGCGGCCGTAATCACACCCAAATCCATCGAATCGGCCATCATGATGGGTATGAGAATGGAAATACCCATTGCCAATTCGTAGCTGATCATTTGCGCCGAAGCACGAATGCCGCCGAGAACGGCATATTTGCTGTTTGATCCCCAACCAGCCAACACAATGCCGTAGACACCGATAGAAGTCATCGCCAAAATGAAGATGACGCCAACGTTGATGCCAGGGGCAATGGCGAAATATGGTGAAAATTGAGCACCGAAAATATTGATTTCGCCCGTCCAGGGAATAACGGCCAACAACATGACGGCCGATAAAACCGCCAGCATCGGAGCCAGGTTATATACAATTTTGTCTACTTTTCCTGGCGTCGGGTCTTCTTTGAAGAATAGTTTAACGGCATCGGCCGCGGGCTGCAAAATACCACCCAGCAGTTTGCGTTCTTTACCACCCTTACGGGGGATAGGAATGTATCCGGCGCGGTTGGGGCCGACGCGGGCCTGTAAGCGAGCCAGGAATTTGCGTTCCAGCAAGGTTGTGTAGGCAAAGCCGGTGATGATGACTAAGGACATGATAAAGCCGACGATCACGGCGCGCAGGGCTACTTGACCAGGAGTCATGCGAGTTCCTCTTCTTTTTCTAGTTTGCTGATTTGGGCCACGGCCGTTCCCCCAAACCAGGGTATGCCGCGCAGCAAAACCAAACCAGCCGGTGTCTTGTCACTGAGTTGGACTTGGGCGGTAATACCCGCCACCTGCACCATATCACCCGTTACCACCGAACCAGCATCAGCCGGATTGATAACGGCCGTTGGCTGTGCCAATCGCGGAGCCAGAACATCCGAATGATTGATAATGGTTCCCGGCGTATACAAAGCCGCGGCATGGATGACAGTTAAACCTTCCGGAACGGAAGGAGCCATATCAGGCACATCAAACGCCGCCACCTCAGCCGATTCCGCCGCCGCCGCCCACTGCTGGCCCAGACCGGCCCGGTTGTCGTAAGCCGTACCGCCATAATACAAATCTTCGCCGCCGACCACCGGCCATTGTTCTTCCACTTTGGCCAGCGAACGGTAATCCATACCTTTATACTGAGGCACGGCGTTGGCAATGTCGCGGAAGCTCAGGCTGGCGGCAAATGCCGGTTTACCCAACCCCACTCGTTCACCGATTTCGGCCAGAATCTGCCAGTCGGCCTTATTCTCGCCCAGCGGCGGGATGGCCGGATAATATCGCTGCACGCGGCGTTCGCCGCTGGTGTAGGTACCTTCCCGCTCCGCCCAACTTTGTGCTGGGAGAATAACGTCAGCAGCAGCGGCCGTTTCCGTCAAAAACAGTTCCTGCACCACCAGGAAATCCAACCCGCCGCGTCCGGCCATCAAGCCGTCGCCCACCGGGTCAGCGCCCATGACATACAGCGCTTTCACATCGCCATTGGCCGCGCCAGTGTAAATCGCCGCCGCATCCAAGCCCGCATCTACCGCTTTATAACCGGGGCCAAACGCCGGATGGACGCCCATATCCCAGGCGCCTTGCGTGTTGTTATGCGGCCAAACCGAAACAAGGCCATTGTTGGGCTTACCAGCATGGCCGTCGCCATTCTTCAACAGGAGCAAATTGGCCAGCAGCCGGGCGATGGCCTCGGATTCTTTGTAGGTCACACCTTCGCTGCCGTAAAAAGCAACAAAATGATTGGCTTGGGCGATGGCTTCGGCCGCGTTGGCCAGGGCATCGCCGTTGGTCTCCGTCTCCACTTTGGCCAGATTGACCAGTTGGCGCACAGTGGCCACCGCCTGCCCCGCCGGATAATGGCGGATGTGCGTGGCATGTTTGTCCAGACGGGTTGGCCGGGCATTGAGCACGACCAGCGCCGCTCCCCGTTCCGCCGCCTGTTTCACCCGCAGCCACCAGACCGGCGCGGATTCGTGCAAATCGCTGGCCACCACCACGATGGCATCACCAGTACCTAAATCTTGCAAATTGCTGCCGCTGCTTAAACCGACTTTGGCGACCACGTCGCCGCCGCCTAACCGCCGATTGGCCAGGTCAATATTGCCGCTGCCCAATCCCTGGCGGAACAGTTTTTGGAACTGGAACAGGTCTTCGTTGCTCAACCGGTCGCCGCTGATACCGGCAACGGCCGTTTTATACTGCTGCAATTTTCCAGCCACCAAATCCAGTGCTTCTTGCCAGCTTGCTTCCACCAGTTGGCCATTTTTGCGGATGAGTGGTTTGGTTAAACGGCCGTTCGCATCAGCAAAATGATGCGTAAAGCGCCCTTTGTCACAAATCCAGATTTCGTTAACCGCTTCATTCTGGCGCGGCATGACCCGCTTGATGACGTTACGGCCGCCGCTCTTGGCTTCGCGCCGTGTACTCATCGTCGTGTTACAGCCCACCGGGCACTGCGCACACAAGCTGGCTGCCGGGGTCATCTCCCACGGCCGTGCCCCAAAGCGAAAATCAGCCGAAGTCAGCGCCCCCACCGGGCAAATATCGGTCGTATTGCCGCTCCAGTAGCTGTTAAATCCGGGATCAGAAAAAGTCACGATCTCCGTCCGCCGCCCCCGATTATGGAAGCGAATCACCGGATCATCGACCACTTCTTCCTGGAAGCGGATGCAACGGGCACACTGGATGCAGCGTTCCTGGTCCAGATAAATCAAATCGCCCAGCGGCACGTGTTTGTTTAATTTCAGCTTGTCGTCAAAATGCATCCGGCTGGTGCCCGCGCCGTGCGCCATTGTCAGGTTTTGCAGTGGGCACTCACCGCCTTTGTCGCAAATCGGGCAGTCCAGCGGATGGCTGCTCAACAAAAATTCCACCGTCGCCCGCTGCGCATTTTTGACTACATCGGTCGTCGTCCGCACCACCGCACCTTCACTCACCGGCACGGTACAGGCGGTCTGCAAGCCGCGGAAGCTCAACTGCGGCTTGCCGTTTTCGTCCAGTTGTATCTCCCCCGTCGCCCGGTCGCGGATCGGATAGCCGATTTCCACCAGGCACATACGGCACATGCCCACCGGAGCCATCTTGGGGTGGTAACAAAAGACGGGAATGTCGTTCCCAATTTTCTTGGCGGCGTCGACAACCAGGGTTCCTTTGGGAACTTCTACTTCAACGCCGTCAATGGTCAGTTTAATGAGATCGCTCATGCTGATTCTCTTCCAACTAAAAATTATGACTAGTCGGCAGCGGCAACGGCCGTTTCCAACACCGCCGCCCCGTTCACCTTCGCCTTATATTCATCCATAAAATGGCGAATCGTCGATAAAACCGGATTAATCGCAAATTCACCCAGCGCACACAACGTCTGACCCTTAATCTGTTTGGCCACACTTTCCAACACCTCAATATCGCGCTGCGTACCGTGACCATGGTAAATCCGCTCCAGCACTTGTTCCATCCAGAACGTCCCTTCGCGGCACGGCGTACATTTGCCACAAGATTCATGCTTGAAGAAATGAATCATCTTCAGCGCCGCCCAGACCATGTCCGTCGTTTCATCCATCACAATCACCGACGCCGACCCCATGACCGAACCATACTCGTCCAGTCCTTCGTAGGTCATAGGCGCGTCAAGCGCATCGGCCGTGATAACCGGGCCTGAACCACCGCTAGGCAGAAGTGCCTTAAACGCCTTGCCACCACGCATACCACCAGCCATATCAATCAGTTCACGGTAAGTCGTGCCCATGATCACTTCATAATTACCCGGCTTTTCCACGTGGCCGCTCATGCACACGATTTTGACGCCTGCGCTTTTTTGCGTGCCCATACTCGTGTACCATTCCGCGCCGTTCACCAAAATGGGCGGCACGTTGGCCAGCGTTTCCGTGTTGTTCACCACTGTCGGCTTACTATATAGCCCTTCAATTGCCGGGAACGGCGGCTTCGACCAAGGTTGGCCACGTTCGCCTTCCAACGACTTGATCAACGCTGTTTCTTCGCCGCAAATATAAGCGCCGCCGCCAAAATGACAGTGAAAATCACAACTAAAATCAGTGCCCAGAATATTTTCACCCAACAAGCCATTGGCGTAACATTCCTTCACTGCTTCTTCCATCGCATAACCGGCATCCATAAACTCACCGCGGAAGTAGTTGTACACCTTCTTGGCCCCGACTGCGTAAGCGGCAATCAGCGCCCCTTCAATCACCTGGTGCGGATTCTTTTCAGACAGTTCGCGGTCCTTAAACGTGCCAGTTTCCGACTCGTCCGTATTGATGACGATGTAAACCTCATCGGCATTCTTGGGGATGAAACCCCACTTGATGCCCGTTGGGAAACCGGCTCCGCCGCGGCCACGCAAACCGGAAGCCCGCACTACATCAATCACTTCCGCCGGTGTCATTTCGGTAACGGCTTTCTTCAAACCTTCATAGCCGCCATGTTCCCGATAAACATCCAGCTTGCGAATATTCTCAATGTCTCGGTGACGCAACAAAATATGTGCCATCATTCAACCCTTCAGCAAATTTATGATTGCTTGGCGTAAGCCGCAATCATTTCTACAACCGACTGCTTCTCTACGCCTGAAGCGGCTTCTGCGCGCAAAGAAGCAATCAGGTTATCAAATTTCTCTTCGTCCAAATTCTCTTCAAACTTCAAATTACATTGAAGCATCGGCGCCCGATCGCAAGCGCCTAGACACATGACAGTTTTAATCGTGAAGAGGCCATCATTCGTCGTACCATCAACCGGAATATCCAGTTTACGGCAGGCCATTTCCACGAAATCGTCAGCGCCGCGCAGCGCACAGGCCAGATCATTGCAAATTTCTAACACGTACTTACCCGTCGGTTCTTCGTAAAACAACGAGTAAAACCCGGTCAACGAAAGAATGTGGGTCGGGTCTAAATCCAAAAGACCAGCCACCTCTTTGATCGCTTCTTCGCTCATATAACCGTACTCTTTTTGCGCCAGATGCATGAGCGGCAGCGCGGCCGATTTTTTGGTCGGGAAACGCGCCAGAATACCTTTAATTTCTTCTGCGTATTTTTCAGCAATCATAACTATCTATCGATTTCCCCAAGAACAATATCTAATGAGCCAATAATCGCTATCAAATCAGCAACAAATAAGCCTTGGGCCATCTGTGGCATAGCCGCCAGATTAACAAAGGAAGGTGTACGGAAATGGATGCGCGCCGGTTTAGGCCCGCCATCGCCGCGCAAATAACAGGAAATCTCACCTCGTGGTGATTCTACGCTTTGGTAAACAAACCCTTTAGGCGCGTTAAATCCTTCCGTCCACAATTTGAAGTGGTGGATGACCGCTTCCATGCTTTGGCCTAATTCTGATCGCGGTGGCGGCACAATTTTGCGGTCATCGATATTTACCGGGCCATCAGGTAAATTATCCAACGCCTGCTGGATGATGCGCAGACTTTGCCACATTTCACCGATGCGCACCCGGTATCGCGAGTAGACGTCGCCATCTTCGCCCAACGGGACGTCAAAATCATAGTTTTCATAACCGGAGTAGGGCATGGCTTTACGCACATCGTAATTCACGCCAGAACCGCGCAGGCTGCCGCCGGTCAAGCCCCAGGCCGTCGCATCCGCGGCCGAAATGACACCCACGCCTTTGGTGCGGCGCAGGAAGATGGGGTTGTTTTTGAGCAGTGCTTCGTAATCGGCCATGCGCGCCGGGAAGAAGTCGAGGAAATGGCGTACGGCCGGTTCAAATTCTTCCGGCAGGTCACGCCACAAGCCACCGGGGCGGAAGTAGCTAACCATCATGCGCTGGCCGCCGACCATTTCGTAGATATCGAGCAGATATTCCCGTTCGCGGAAGCAGTACAGGAAAACGGACATGGCTGCCAAGTCAAGCGCACTAGTTCCCAGCCAGACCAAATGGCTGGAAATACGAGACAGTTCGGCCAAAATCACGCGGATGGCCTGGGCGCGCGGTGTCGCTTCGATGCCCAGCAATTTTTCGACTGCCAAAATGTAAGCCAGGTTATTGGACCAAGGCGACAGGTAATCCAAACGATCGGTCATCACCAATGCTTTGGTGAAGGTTTTGGATTCCATGTTCTTTTCAACACCGGTGTGCAAGAAACCAACATCGGGAGCGAGGTTGATAACGGTCTCGCCATCCAGTTCGACGAGCAAGCGCAATACGCCGTGGGTGCTGGGATGCTGCGGCCCCATACTGAGCAGCATATTTTCTTCGGGGTCGGTAATGGTCATTCCGGTACCAACTTTGGCCCGGAGTTCTTCGACCGATAGTTCTTGTATGGAGTCACTAGCAGATAATAATGTCATAGTGGCCTCTTTAGCTGTTAGCGGTTAGCCAGAATTTACTCTTTTGGGTGCGGTTTGCGGGCACCGATAGCTTCCCAGTTGAATGAGAATTGGACTTCTTCGTAACCCAACGGGTAATCTTTACGCAGTGGATGGCCCTGCCAATCTTCGGGCAGGAACAGACGGCGCAGGCTGCCATTGTTTTTGAAACGAATGCCCATCAAATCCCATACTTCCATTTCCAGCCAGGTGGCAATGGCCCAAACGGAAGCCACTGTTTCCGGGCCTTCGTCGGGGTCTTCTACCAACACGCGCAAGCGGAGGGGATATTTATTGGGGATTGAATGTAAATGGTAGTTAACGGCAAAACGGGGAAACTCAGGCAACAAGTCGTCGGCGCAAACGTCGGAGAGAAAGTTGAACTGCAACTTTTCGTCGTCGCGCAGCAGTTGGCAGACGGCTTTGAGTTTGTTTTTGGCGATGAACAGGGTTTGTTCACCGCGAAACTCTTGGACTTCCTCGATGGCCCCGGGAACGGCCGTATTCACTCTATCAACAACCAGTTTAGCAAAGCTCATCACGCCCAATCCTTTAACTTTTCGCCGCGCACCTTCTCGTGCAGCGTCATGAACCCATCAATCAACGCTTCCGGGCGGGGCGGGCAGCCGGCCACGTACACATCAACCGGCACAATTTCATCCACACCCTGGACAATCGCATAATTATTAAAGACGCCACCACAAGAAGCGCAGTCACCCATCGCAATCACCCACTTGGGTGAAGGCATCTGATCATACAAACGGCGAATGACCGGCGCCATTTTGCGGGACACACGCCCGGCGACAATCATCAAATCAGACTGGCGCGGCGACGGCCGATTCAGTTCCATACCAAAACGGGAGGCATCAAAATGGGCCGCCTGCGACGACATCATTTCAATCGCACAGCAAGCCAACCCAAACAAAATAGGCCACATGGCATTGGAACGGCCCCAGTTCACCAAATCTTCCAAACGATAGGTGACGACCCCCATGCTACCCAATTTTTGTTCTATTCCCATTCCAATACTCCTTTCTTCCAAACCCAGGCATCACCCAAGACAAAAATGACCATAAAGATCAACATTGCCACCAAGCCAAAATAACCCAGTTTACGGAAGGTGATTGCCCAGGGGACTAATAGAATAATGTCAACATCAAAAAGGATAAACAAAACGGCAATGCGGTAGAATTTCACCGGCAGACGGCGCTGCGCCTCGCCAATGGCTGTCATACCCGATTCATAAGGGGTCAACTGTCGTGCAGTCGGCCGCTTAGGGCCTAAACTTAACGACAAAACGGGGAGTAAAACAGCAAAAAAAATGGAAATTCCGAGCAAAACCGCTATGGGAAGATAGTCGATTAGGATTTGATTGTCCATAGTAGGTTACATCTCTTCTGAGGTTATTTGGATTTCTCCTCTGCTCGTGCATTCTATCACAAGCAATATAGCAGGGCAAAAATCCATTTTGCCCAAAATGCTCATCCCAAAGCAGCAAGACTATACATATCCTCGGATAAAAAAACAAGCCCGACCAATTCAAAAATTAGTCGGGCTTGAATACAAAATTTCCCATTAACTCAAGTAATCACGTAACGACTTACTGCGGCTGGGATGGCGCAATTTCCGCAATGCCTTGGCCTCAATCTGACGAATTCGCTCCCGCGTCACGCCAAACTCCTTACCCACCTCTTCCAACGTGTGATCTTTGCCGTCATTAAGGCCAAAACGCATCTCAAGGACTTCCCTTTCGCGATCACTCAAGAAACTGAGGACATTGCGAATTTGTTCGCGCAAAAGCTCTTTGGAAGCGGCATCCACCGGCTCCACAACACTTTCATCCTCAATGAAATCGCCCAATTCCGTGGAATCCTCATTGTTACCCACTGGTGTCTCTAACGACATCGGATCCATGGAAATCCGCATAATGTCGCGGATTTTGCTGACAGCCTGTTTCCATTTACGATTCAAAACAGGATCAATGGGCAGGTCACTTTTCAAAGCGTCTTTGATGGTTTCAGACTCTTCCGGTGTCAAGTAATCCAGTTCAAGCGCCAACTCTTCCTGGGTGGGTTCACGGCCTAATTCCTGCACCTGCTCGCGACGGACGCGAACAATCTTGTTGATAGTTTCAAACATGTGCACGGGAATGCGGATGGTGCGGGCCTGATCGGCAATAGCCCGGCTAACAGCCTGGCGAATCCACCAGGTAGCGTAGGTACTGAATTTATAACCTTTGGTATGGTCAAATTTTTCGACTGCCCGCAGCAAACCAACATTACCTTCTTGAACCAAATCTAACAAATGGATACCACGCCCCATGTAACGTTTGGCCACGCTGACGACCAGGCGCAAATTGGCCCTTGTCAGGCTGACTTTGGCCTCTTCGGCTAAATGGTAAATCATGAATTCATTGTAATTCAGCGCCCGCGGGTCTTCCTTCATCCAATTGTAAAATGTATCTGTTGAAGGCAGCGTACCCTGTTCCCGATAAGACCGGGCAACTTGCTTGGCCAGTGACGGGGGCAAAATATACAGGGCTGTAAAAACGTCAAAGAGGCTGTTGGCCAATTCGGCCCAGGCATCATCTTGTCCCCAACTACCTTCGTTGAGATACTGGCGCAGGTAAGATTTGTCGGCGTCACGCCAATCGAGACGCAATTGAGATGCTTCCTCAACCAGGGGGGCAATATCGGGTGATGGGACATCGATTTCGGCGCTGGCGCGGACGACATTGGCCCAACCCGCCAGCAGGGATTCGTAATTTGCTATTGCCGTATGAAAGCGAATACTTTCTTCGTCATCATCAGATTGGCTGGTATCAACTGCCTCTCTGCTGAGTTTATCGAGTACGGAAGCGGCGACTAATTGGGTTGATAGCCAGATTTCTTGTTCGGCGGCCAAAAGGGGTACTTGTCCGATTTCTTTTAAATAGGTATGGACGGGGTCATCTTCGACGGTTCCACCAGAGAGAACATCATCGGTGTCGTCCAAATCGCTTTCCAGGCTGGCCAATAAGCTGCTGCTGTCGCCAAAGTCGTCGATTGTCTGACCTGTGGCAGAGATGATGCGGATGCCCATTTTTTGCAGGCGTTCGTAGAGTAGTTCGGCCTGATCGTCGTCGGCGGTGGCCAGCAGGGCCTGAACGTCGGAGATGTCTATTTCGCGTGAGCGCCTCGCCTTTTTTACAAGGGCTTCCAAATCGATCGGTGTTGCTTCATCATCATCTTCTTCTTCGAGATCGAACTCTTCAATATCTTGATTGTCTAGATCGGCGTCTTCAACATCCATGTTTGGGTTCACCTTGATTTATGGGGTCTATGGTGCCTTGTCTTTTAGAAACGGCCGTTTCCCAAATTTTCTGCCCGCCGCCGGTTGACAGCTGACATCGCATTCTTGGCCTTATGAATATTTAATACCGTCAACTTCCATTCGTTGAGTTTGTCATACATCTCACTGGCATCGACATCGTCAGATGTATCTCCTTGACGGAAAAGCTGTTTGATTTCGCCAATGAGTTGCCCGATCTTTTCCTGCCGCCAGTTCAGAACGGACAAAGCCAGTTTGTCGGCCAATCGGTCAAGTTCAGAATCGGGCGTGGGAGGGAATGTGAGCAGTGTTTGTGCCCGTTCATTGAGAGCCTCATCTAAACTATCGCACAATTCAGCAATTGGAGCAACCACGCCCCGTTTCTGCCATTCGTACAATTGTTTGAGGAGCAGCCGGTCTTCTACGGCTGTAAAATCGGATTCATTAACTTCAGGCTGCTGGTTCTGCCGGAGCCGCTGATTGACCTGGATCAAAATAGTCCGGTGGTGTAAACATTGGCTGAGATAGTTAGCTTCGCGCATGTTGGCGGCCATCGATCCATCGGCTTTACGGCGGATGGATTTGGCTTTGCGGGGCACGGCAGTACCCGATTCTTCCCAATTATCCGGCGGCGGTGGCGGTTCCGGCGGACCAGGCTGCTCAACAGGACGCGGCCGAAACTGCGGCTTTTCCTGCACCTGAATCTGGCGCAGCGCCCGCTCATCGACGCGCAGGGCGCGAGCCAATTCCTGCCAGTAATGATCGCGCTCTACCGGATCGCTGATATCCTTGATGAGCGGCAGGACTTGTTGGGCAACGGCCGTTTTCGCCTTGGCATCCGACATATCCAAATCCTGCGTCGCCATTTTGATGACGTAAGCCACTACCGGCTGGGCCTGCTCCAGCAGCTTGGGCCAGGCTGTCGCGTCGGTGCGGATGATTTTGTCCGGGTCATTGCCTTCGGGCAGGGTGACGATGCGGATGTCGGCCTGCAAGCGGCCTTCGTGATGAACCAGACCGCGGGCGTCAAACTTGACCTCCACTTCTCGATCCAGCGTTTCCCGCGCCACCTGGAGGCCGCGCATCGTCGCTTTTTGACCGGCGGCGTCGGCGTCCAGGGCCAGGATGAAGCGCTTGGTGTACCGTTTGAGCTGGCGTAACTGTGGCTCAGTTAAGGCCGTACCCATCTGGGCCACCATGTTGCGAAAACCGGCCTGCCAGCCCTGCATCACGTCCATGTAGCCTTCGACGATGACCACCTGCCGCGCTTCGCGGATGTGGCGCTTGGCCCCATCCAGCCCATAAAGCAGGCTGCTTTTGTCGAACAGTTCGGTTTGCGGCGAGTTGAGGTATTTGGGGATGCCATCTTTTTCCAATGTACGCGCGCCGAAACCGACGGTACGGCCGTTCACATCCCGAATCGGAATCATCAACCGGTTGCGGAACCGGTCATAGCGCGTCCCTTTATCCGGGTTTTCGGTGAGCAAGCCCGCCGCCAAAAGCTCCGAATCGCTGTACCCTTGCTCCTGAAAATGGGAGCGGCAAGCGTTCCACTCATTAAGGGCAAAGCCAATCTTGAACGCGTCAATCGTTTCCTCATTAAGCGCACGTTCGGCAACATATTGCCGGGCGTGTGCCGCTTGCGGCGCATGAAGGAACAGCATGTTGAAATAATCGGCAGCCGCCGAGAGCAGAGAAGCCATCTTGCCCTCAAAGGCCTGCTGACGACTGTCCATCGGCTGCTGCGATTCCAGTTCCACGCCGGCCTTGTCGGCCAATTTTTGCAGCGTTTCCTTAAAATCCCAGCCCTCCTTCTTCATAACAAAGGAGAAGATGTCACCGCCTTCAGCGCAAGCGCCAAAGCAGTGCCAGGTTTGGGTTTCGGGGAAAACGTAAAATGCGGGGGTGCGTGTGTTCTGGTGGAAAGGACAAAAGCCCGCGAAGGAACGTCCCGATTTCCGCAGTGGCAGGTAATCGGAAACGATGTCTACAATATCC
This sequence comes from Ardenticatenaceae bacterium, assembly GCA_020634245.1. Classification (GTDB taxonomy): domain Bacteria; phylum Chloroflexota; class Anaerolineae; order Promineifilales; family Promineifilaceae; genus JACKCC01. The sequence continues at coordinate 37,611 of JACKCC010000012.1, forward strand.
AGTCGGCTTTTAATCTCTTCGGTTACGCTCATCCAGATTTATGCTCCAACAGCGAACCGATTATACCTGATTGGGTGTAAATTTCTATGGAAACGGCCGTCTTTTACGAAGGTTTAACGAAACAAGCATGATGCGTAAAACGTGAAACGTAAAAACGCCCCGTCATTCGACGAGGCGCTTCATTCTAATTTCTGCCTTCTGCTTTCTGCCTTTGGCTAGAATCCTTCGAGGTGCGACAAATCAGCCATGCCCTGCGTGAGGTTGGCAATGTGTTGCAGGAGGGCCAGGCGATTTTCGCGTACGGCCGTATCCTCATCCATCACCAACACCGCATCAAAGAAGTCGTTGATGGCCGGGACCATCTCGCGCAGGGCACCGACAAAGGCCGGCACCGAACTATCCACACTGGCGGCGGCGCTTTGGTAGGCAGCCAACAGCGTTCGTTCGGCGGGGATGGCAAAGGCATCGGGTCGCAAATCATACTGGGCATCCTGAGTGCGGGTGATGCGCACACAGCGGGCGTAGGCATCCAGCATTTGCGTCCAATCGTCGGCTTGAACGGCTTCGGCCAGGGCAACGGCCGTTTTCCCCGCCAGATACGGATTATGTCCCTGTTCAGCCAGGACAGCGTTGACCACACTGGCCGGAATCCCCTGCTCGCGCAAAACCACTTCCAGGCGGCGGTTGATGAAACCCAGCACCTCGACCAGCACAGCATCGCCACATTCTACCGGCAGATGCTCGGCGGCCGCTTGCAAACCGGCCCGCAAATCAAAGGAAATCGCGTTGGCGTTCAGGTTCTCAATGATGTGCAGTGCGGCACGGCGCAGCGCAAACGGATCGTTGGAGCCTTTGGGCGCTAGTCCAGCGGCGAAAAGTCCGGCCAGACTATCCAGCCGGTCGGCCAAAGCCAGTGCCAACCCCGGTTTGGTTTGGCTGACGGCGTTGTACTGCTCGGCGATGGCGGTGGCCACTGCTTCCGGTTCGCCACTTTTGCGGGCATAATGGCCGCCCATCGTCCCTTGCAGCGAGGTCATTTCGACGACCATACTGGTAGCTAAATCGGCTTTGGCTAAAGCGGCAGCGCGATTGGCAACGGCCGTATCTTCCTCACTCAGCCCCAACATCGCTGCCACTTGCAGCACCAACTTCTCCAACCGGTGCGTCTTATCCAGCATCGATCCCAGGTCAGCCTGGAAAGTCAGCGTGGCCAAATCGGCCACAAAATCGGGTAGATGACGCTTGCTGTCGTTACCGTAGAAAAATTCGGCATCGGCAAAGCGAGCCCGGATGACGTGCTCATTACCATCGACGACGATGTCCAGATGGCGCTCGTCGCCGTTGCGCACAGCGATGAAGTAAGGCAGCAGCTTGCCGTCTGCGCCGTAGACCGGGAAGTAGCGCTGATGTTTGCGCATGACGGCCACCAGCACTTCGGCCGGCAGATTGAGGAAACGTTCCTCAAATCGGCCGCGCAGCGGGGTGGGACGCTCTACCAGATTGGCCACTTCGTCCAGCAAAGCGGGATCGGCCGGGATGGTTCCCCCTTTTTCAGCCGCGAGTCGATCGGCAACGGCCGTAATCATTTCCTGGCGTTTCTCCGTATCCAGCACAACCCGGTTTTTGCGCATCTCTACCAGATAATCCCCGGCATCGCGGATTTCGATTTCCGGCGAATCATACGGCCGCAGGCCGCGGCTGACCCGGCTGCTTTTGACTCCGGCATAGGTAAACGGGACCACGTCCGATCCGAACAGTGCCACCAGCCAGCGCAGCGGCCGGCTGTAACTGATATTGGTCCCATTCCAGCGCATACTGCGTTCAAATTTAATAGCTGCGATCAAATCCGGCAGCGCTTCGGCCAAAACGGCAGCCGACGGCCGCCCATCTTCGTGAACTGCGGCGGCCACATACCGCTTGCCGCCCTCTTCCACGATTTTGAGCGCCTCCAGGGCCACGCCCCTCCCTTTGGCAAAACCGATGGCTGCTTTGGTTGGATTGCCCTCAGCATCATAAGCACGATCGGCGGGCGGGCCTTTGACTTCAATCTCCAAATCTTGCTGGCGGCCTTCCAATTGGTGAACCAACACAGCCAGGCGGCGCGGCGTGCCAAACACTTCCAGGCGGTCGTAGGTCAGGCGCAAATTGGCCAGCAGTTCAGGAACCATCGTCTCCAACTGTTTGATAGCCGAGTTCAAATCGGTAACGGGCAACTCTTCGCTGCCAATTTCTAGCAAGAAGGGCTGTGGATATTCCGTTCGGGCCAATTGGATGGTCAAGGTCTCTTCAGCGGCTTCAATCTGCGGCCATACTTTCATGAAGGGATGGCCCAACCGCTCTCGCTGCGTCACGTATTGCTCGGAAATTTTAACGGCCGTGTTCCGCATCCGCCGGAAATAATTGGCCCGTTCCGTCACCCCAATCGCCCCCCGCGTATCCATGATGTTGAACAAATGGGAGCATTTCAGGTTGTAATCGTGGGCCGGAATGACCAACCCGGCCTCCAGGCAGCGGTAGGCTTCCTTTTCGTAGGTGTCGTAGGTTTGTTTGATGGCTTCCACGTCGGCCACGTCGAAATAGTAGCGGCAGTGTTCAATTTCGCTTTGCAGCAGGATGTCGCCATAGGGAATGCCCGCGCCGTAATCGATCTCCCAGACGCTGTTTTTGCCTTGCAGCGCCAGCGCAATCCGATCCAGGCCATAGGTCAATTCCACCGCCACCGGATCGAGCGTTTGCCCGCCGGCCTGCTGAAAGTAAGTGAACTGGGTGATTTCCTGGCCGTCGAGCCATACTTCCCAACCCAGCCCCCAGGCGCCCAGCGCCGGGCTTTCCCAGTTGTCCTCGACAAAGCGGATGTCGTGGCGGCGGGGATCGATGCCGACTGCTTCCAGGCTCTTCAAATAAAGTTCCTGCGGATTGCCGGGATCGGGCTGCAAGATGACTTGCAGTTGGTGGTGCATTTGCATGCGGTTGGGGTTGTCCCCGAAACGGCCGTCATCCGGACGAATGCTCGGCTCGACGTAGACCACATTCCACGGCTCCGGCCCCAACACGCGCAGCGCCGTGGCCGGGTTCATCGTCCCCGCCCCAACCTGGACGTTGTACGGCTGCTGCACCAGACAGCCATGTTCCTGCCAAAACGCTAAAAAGCGCAAAATAATTTCTTGAAAACTCAACGGTCTACTCATGCTACTCCTGAAAGACACCACCGGAAGGGATTCGTGCCCCAATTTTTCTGGTCCAATGTTCCGTCAGGCTGCTTACTACACTACAAGAACACCAGATTTTTTATTTTCCAGACAGGAGATTATAACAATTGAAGAAGACCCACGCCAAAATGGGATCAGGTCTCATCGTGTGAGGCAAAAAGAGCGGCTTCTTCGCGTAAGCGGTGCAAAAAATCGACTGATTTCAAATTGCGTTCCAGGATGTGGATCAGGTAAAAGTGCATGAGGCGTTCCAGTTCGTGTTGGAGCGGCCGTTTCAACTGTAACACACTCACCGTCGCCCAATCTCGCATTTGCAGGTAGCGCAGCACCTTAACCGCCACCGACGAAATCGGCTGTGCATTCCGGTCACTCAACCGGCAGTTAGGGTCGAGCAGACCACCCAATTCGGCGCTGAAAAACTGATCTTGCTCCTGAATTTCTTCGCCGCAGGCCACACAGCGGAACAACTGGGGCTGGAACCCGGTCAGCGCCAGCAGCCGCAGTTCGTAATAACGCGCCGCCAGCAGCAGATCATCGCCCGCTGCCAGCCAGCCCAACGCATCGACCAGCAGGTTATAAATATTGACGTGGCGATCCTCTTCCACCGTGAAGCGATCCAGCAGTTCCACGGCGTAAGCGGCGTAAGTTGTGCGCACCAAATCCTGGCGCAGCGCCGGATAAGCCTCGACCATCTCCGCCTGAGTGATAATGGCCAAATCGCGCCCTTCGGCAAAGAGGAAATTGGTGCGCATAAACTGGTCAACGTGACCCGTCTTGCGACTTTGCGGCTTGCGCGCCCCCTTGGCCACCGCCTTGATTTTGCCCCGCTCCCGGCTAAACAGCGTCAGCAAGCGATCGGCTTCACCAAAATCGGTACGCTTCAACACAATTGCTTCACTGCGGAAAGTTCGGTCTTTGGCCATAATAGTTCACGTATGACGGATGATTCATGGCGTCATAAGTCATCCGTCATTATACCAGATGCTCCGGCCCAAAATGGTCGGGGAGGAGGGTGTAAAGGGTGGTTTCACGGCCGTTTCCTTCACCATCTACCAGGTAAACCGGCACATCGCCGGCGAACTCCGTCATGACTTGCCGGCAGGCACCGCAGGGGGAACCCGCGTTTTCGGTGCAAATGGCCACGGCCGTAAACCTTTGAATACCTTCCGAGACCATTTTAAATACGGCCGTTCGCTCGGCACAAATCGTCAGCCCATAGGATGAATTCTCGACATTGACGCCGGTGATGATACGGCCGTCCGCCAACAGCAGCGCTGCCCCCACCGCATAATGGGAATAAGGCACATACGCCCGCTGCCGCGCCTCACAGGCGGCGACAATCAATGCTTCTCGCTGCTCATTTGTGATCCCATTCATGGCTATATCGACCTCCTAAAACCTGCGTTCCGGCCGCCAACGTCATCTTTTCCACCACCGCCTGTTCGATGATGCAACCATCACCCACCTGTGCATTGCGCACGATGCTGTTGGGGCCGATGACACAATCCGCGCCGATGGTCGTCGCGCCTTGCAAAAACGTGTTCGGCCAGATAATCGTATCTTGCCCGATAACGACGTCCGGGTCAATGTAAATCGCCTCCGGGTCAATCAGCGTCACCCCGTTAGCCAGCCAATGGGCGTTGGCCCGGCGGCGAAACGCTTTCTCGACGGCCACCAATTCCTGCCGTGTCCCTGCTCCCAAACATTCGTCGGCATCCTCAGTCACAATGGCCTCGACCAATCCTCCCTGATCCACCGCCAGCCCGATCATGTCGGTCAAATAATATTCCGGCCCATTACGAGCCTGACGCAGCGGCAGCCTATCGATGTTAGCCCACAACCAATCAGCATCGAAGCAGTAAACCCCGGCGTTTAGCTCCTGAATTGCCAGCAATTCGGCCGCATTGGAATGCTGTTTGGCTTCGGCCACCTCAACAATCTCAGCCACAGAACCGGCCGCACCGCGCACGACCCGCCCAAACGATGATGCCGGATCGCCCATGACGGACAACATGACCACGGCCGCACCCGTTTCGGCCTGTTTTTGAGCTAATCGCTCAATGGTTTTGGCCTGGAGCAGGGGCATATCGCCGTAGGTAACAACAACTTGTTCGGTACGGCCGTGCAACATGGGGCGGGCCATCATAGCAGCGTGTCCCGTTCCCAACTGCTCTGGCTGGGTAATATATTCGGCCCGATTGCCGAATAGGGCTTGAATGCCGGTTTCGCCCGGTCCGATAACGAGGACCGGGGGGATGGAGGTGGTGGAAACGGCCGTGTCAAACACATGCTGCACCATCGGCTTACCGCCCACTTCATGCAAAATCTTCTGCTTCTTGGACTGCATCCGGGTTCCCTGCCCGGCCGCCAACAGCACAACAGCGAGGTTTTTCATCACGTTTTTCGCCTCACGTTTCACGATTTAGAGATAAAAAAAGGACTGAGTGAAAACCGTTCCTCAGTCCTCATCACTCAATCCTCAAAAAGCTGCGGTGGTAGGATTCGAACCTACGAATGGCGGATTCAAAGTCCGCTGCCTTAGCCACTTGGCGACACCGCAAGACGAGGGAAATGTTAGCACAACGGGTCGTTTTTAGCAAGGCAGAAGGCAGAGGGCAGAAGGCAGAAAAAAGTACATTCAAGTTGATTTTGCTTTTTTGAGAATTGTCACAAAAATGGCGATGAGTTCGTTTGTTTCTTGCCGTAATTCTTTGAGTTTAGTTTCTGAAATTATTCCTGCATCCTGAAGGAGTTCAAGCCAATAATCTGTTTCACCAAGTTCTTGCAAGCCGACATTCATCTTGCTGATAAATTCGGCGTTTGAGCGTGCCCGATTGGCCTCTCGATAATGAGCACCAACTGATGTACTTGACCGCAAAACTTGATTGCCAATCACTTGAGTTTCTGCTGTTTTGGGTAATGAAGTATACAATCGAATAATTCGCAGCGAGAAATCCTTAGTCCGATTCTTCAAATCCTGTGTCACAAGCCCTCCCCCATTTTCTACCTTCTAAATTTTGCCTTCTGCCCTCTGATTTCTGCCTTCTGCCTTTCTAAAGTTCGCGCCGTCCCTCCAACGCACGGCCCAGCGTAATTTCATCCGTGTATTCCAGGTCACCGCCAACAGACAGGCCGCGGGCCAGGCCGGTGAGTTTGACCTTGAATTCGCTCAAGCGACGGTTGAGATAGAGGGTTGTCGATTCACCTTCCAGGGTGGGGTTAGTGGCCAGGATGATTTCACGGAAATCGTTAGTTCTGACACGCTCGATCAGTTCGGTGATGCGTAAATCTTCGGGGCCGATGCCTTCTACCGGGGAAATAGCGCCGTGGAGGACGTGGTAACGGCCGTTATACGCCCGCGACCGTTCAATAGCCAACAAATCCAGCGGTTCCTCCACTACGCATAACAGACCGGGATCACGGCCGTCGTCACTACAAATCTGGCACGGATCTTCCTCAGTGATATTGAAGCAAACCGAACAAAACTGCGTCCGCTCCTTCAAATCTTGCAGCGCCTGGGCCAAGTCCAGCGCCTGATCCTCCCCGCCCCGCAGCAAATAAAACGTTAGCCGCGCCGCCGATTTGGGACCAATTCCCGGCAGGCGGGCAAACTCGGTAATCAGCCGTTGTACCGGCTGGGGAAGTGCGTTTGAAGCCATAGTATTTGTTGCTGGCTGCTGGTGGTTGGTTGTTGGTTACTAGCAACCAGCAACTAACTACCAGCTACCAAATCACATACCGCCCAGGCCACCCAGCAAATCGCCCAGGCCGCCGCCCAGGTCGAGGCCGCCCGTCAGCCCTTCCATCCGCTGGGCGGCCATGGCTTGCGATTGCTCGATGGCCTGGTTAACGGCCGCTACCAACATATCTTGCAGCATCTCCACATCTTCAGGATCAACCACTTCCGGGTTGAGCGTGATCGCCTGCACCCGCTGGTGGCCGGTAATTTCAATGGTAATTGCGCCGCCACCAGCCGTCACCGCGACAATTTCATCGGCTAGCGAGTCTTGCGCCGCCGCCATGTCCTGCTGCATCTTCTGCACCTGGGCCATCATGTTGTTAGGATTCATCTTGGGTTTACTTTTGGGTTTACCACGAAAAGATCGTTTAGCCATTTTAGTCTCCTGGTCTTGTAGTCTCGTAGTCGAATAATCTTGTTATCAGATAGTCTTTAGTCTCCAGTCTCTTCCTTCACCACGCCGCCTAATTCATCGGCCAGAGCGCGGAATTCTGCTTCCGGGACGGGAACGGTGTATTCGCTGGTAACGACACTGCGCACACGGCAATCCGTTCCTAACAAGCGGCTGAAAGTTTCGCTCACCAACTGCACTGCACCAGCCGTGTCGTTGAATTTTTTGTTGAAAATGGGGAAATCGAACCCCAAAATAATCGTACTGCCTTCCAGCGCCAACGGTTTGCCCATCGTCAGCAAAGCCGGTAAATTGCGCTGCTGCTCGCCGACCTGCTCCGTCATTGTCCGCCACTGCGCTTTAACTGCCTCCAGCGACAATTCCGTCGGCATCCGGCTGGTAACAGCCGGCTGTGCGCCTTCTTCGGGGGATGGTTCTTCTTCTAGCAAAGGCGGTGCGGCAGTGGCTGGCGGCTGGTGACTGGCGGCTGGTTTTTCGCTGGCCACAGGTGGCGATACCTTTGGCTGACGGATGACGGCTGACGCATCACGTATGACGGGTGGCGCATGACGCATCACAACTGGCTCATCCGGCAAAAGCTCAATAAATGCCAGTTCCAGTGGTAACTGCGGCTGCCAGCTTCCGGCTGAGGTCAACGCTGCTTCGGTAAACCGTTTGACGGCGTTGATAAGTCCCTGGCGCGGCGCGCGCTGGGCCTGGGCCAGCATTGTTTCCTGATGTTCCGATGGGCCATCAAAGGCGAGATCGCGCCCGGCAGCCTGCATGAGCAGCAGTTGACGCAGGTAGGCAACCATCTGGCGGCTGAATTGGCGGGCGTCGGCCCCGGAAACCAGCGAATCGTGAATAATTCCCAGTCCGGCTGCGCCATCGCTGTTGAGCCAGGCATCGACCAATTCGGTAACGGCCGTATTCGTCACCGTCCCCAATACCTGCTGCGCCCGCTCCAGCGTAATCGCATCACCGGGAGCCATCACCAACTGGTCCAGCAAACTCTCGGCATCGCGGATGCTGCCTGCGCCCTGGTCGGCAATCAGCGCCAGGGCATCATCTTCCACCGACAACCCTTCTTTGTCGGCCAGCCAACGCAAGCGCTGTTTGATTTCGGCTGTGGTCAGCAGGCGGAAATTGAACTGCTGGCAGCGCGATTTGATCGTCATGGGCACTTTGTGTTCTTCGGTGGTGGCCAGGACGAATTTGGCATGCGGCGGCGGCTCTTCCAATGTTTTGAGCAGGGCGTTGAAGGCAGCCGTCGAGAGCATGTGGACTTCGTCGATGATGTAGACTTTGAAGCGGCCTTCGCTGGGGGCAAAGTTGATTTTGTCGCGCAAATCGCGAATATCATCCACGCCGGTGTTGGAAGCGGCGTCAATTTCGATCAGGTCGAGGAAACGGCCGTTATTCACCGCTTTACAGATAGAGCATTCGTTACACGGCCGTTGCCCCAAATCCTCATGCAAGCAGTTAACCGCCTTGGCCAGCAGCCGCGCCGAGGTCGTCTTGCCCGTGCCGCGCGGCCCGCAAAACAGGTAGGCGTGGCCAACACGGTCCGCGGCCACGCTGTTTTGCAGCGTGCGTGTGATGTGCTCTTGACCGACAACGTCGTCAAAACGGGCGGGCCGCCATTTGCGATACAGAGCTTGGGACATGAGGATAGTTTAGCATTGGAGCCGGGGCATGACAAGGTGAAGGGGTGACGCAGTGAAGGGGTGAATTTCGTTTTTTGGAGTTGTTTGATGACCGAGATGTGATGGGATACGGCCGTGTCCGCAGCGATTTAGCTTGTTTACTGTGGTCCAAGAACTTACGAAAGCTATTGCATTGGTCTAAAACTGGCCACAATAGGGTTAAAATAATTGAAGTAGTCATCATACGCATACTCTTTCGTGTATGATGGCAACTGTAACTCAATGATAAACATATCATCTTGGCGAGTGATGTAGACTTCTTCGTGGAGAGCACCATTTATCTTGTACCGACGTTTTGTAATAGAACACCCATTAACCGTCTCTTCAATCAAAAAAATTTCTTCGTACTCAATTGCCCTATCGTAACGGCCTAAGCGTGAATTCGCCCAATTAACAACATTTTCGATTGTTGGCTCATTAAAAGCACGATAGTAAATGAAGACTGCAAAATCGCTCCAACTTGAGTCGTCTATTATCAACTTGAGATCGTGGTCACCTCTGTAACCTGCATCCCCATACTTTTGAGGATGCCAAATCGCTGGATAATCAACTGAAAATCCGTATTGCACGTGCGTTACAGTTTTCCATTGCCCTACTTCAGATCTGCACGAAGGAATTTCTCCGCCCATCATCAGCGCCCACACAGTGGCCAAAAAAACGATCCCCAAAAACTTAATGAATGCCCAAGGCACTGGGTCTGTTCTATGGGATTTGATTTCACGGTAACTTTTTCGCCATCACGCAATGGTATGGTTACTCGTGAAAATCGCCCAAATCGAGTTGGAAAAAACGCCGCAAAATGAGTGATTTACGGCCAATCCCATTCAACGGACCCAGTGCCAATGCCCAAGCTTTTCGGAAAAATTGATGGTTATTCACTATTTGGCCTTCCCCCTTCTTGGCAATTCTTAAAATAACTCAGGATTCGATGACACCCATTCGTACAAATTACGGATACCGGCGGCGGGGGAGATAGTGGGCTGCCAGTCCAGTTTTTCTTGGGCTTTGCGGATGTCGGCGATGAAGACGCGTTGGTCGCCGGGCCGCCAGTCGCCACGCCGGATGGGAATCTCGCGCCCGGCTAATTCGGCCAGCAGCGGGCCAAATTCGGTCCAAACGGAAAGCGTGTTGTCCGGGCCACCGCCAACGTTGAGCGCCTGACCGCGCAAATCGTCAATCTTTTCGATGCCCATTTCGTAGGCCCGAATCAAATCGGAGACGTGGAGCAGGTCGCGCACCTGTTTGCCATCGCCGAAGATGCTGATGGAGCGGTTCATGATGGTGGCGATGACGAAATGGGCTACCCACCCCTGGTCTTCTACGCCAAATTGGCGACGGCCGTATATGCACGATTGGCGGAACACCAGCGTCCGTAAGCCGTAAATGCGAGCGTAATCAATCATGTACTGGTCGCCCGCCCCTTTGGAACAGCCGTAGGGCGAGTGAAAATCCAGCGGCGTCGTTTCCGGGACACCATGCGGGAAATCGGCGTAAGCGTAGCGGTTGTCTTTTTCCACAATGCCCACCGCTTCCATGCCGCCGTACACCTTGTTGGTTGAAGCGTAAAGAACGGCCGCATCCGGGCAATAATGGCGCACCGCTTCCAGCACGTTAAACGTACCCAACGCGTTAATCTCAAAATCTTCGCGCGGGTTTTGCACCGAGGTGGTGACGGCCACCTGGCTGGCCAAATGCAGCACCACATCTGCGCCGCCAATGGCTTGCGACAACACTTCGTAATCACGAATATCGCCTTCGATAAGCCGGATGCGATTGCCGTGCTGTTGGCACAGCCATTCGACGTTGGCCGGGCCGCCGACGCGGCTCATATTATCGAATAAAATGATGTCGTGCCCCTGGCGGGCAAAATAATCGGCGCTGTTGCTGCCAATGAAGCCCGCACCGCCGGTGATGAAGAATTTCATATTACTCCCGTGTTTGGTATTCCGTAGTCCGTAATCGGATGACGGATGACGAATGACGTTTTACGCTTTATACAGCCCTACCCGCCTAAATCCTTATTTTGCAGACGGATGAAGAGGGCCTCTTTTTGTTGGAGGAGGAATTGGTAGTAACGGCCGTTCAGCGGCTCGTAGGTCATAATCAAGGCATCCTCGCCCGTATCTTTGTAGTAACGCCGCCGTTCGCCGACGATGGCAAACTGGTATTTGTGATACAGGGCCTGCGCCGTCAGGTTGCTCTGGCGCACTTCCAGCGTCACCATCTGTGCCGCCTGTTCATTGGCCATGAAGAGCATGTTCAGCAGCAGCAGTTCGCCTAATCCCCGGCCGCGCCAATCGGGATGGGAGGCGATGGTGCTGATGTGACATTCGTCGCCCATCAACCAGAAACCGGCGTAACCGATGACCGCATCTGCCGTGCACAACACCTGATAATAAGCTAATTTATTATGATCCAACTCATATTGGAAGACCGAATTCTTCGTGGGCGTGGGGAATGAAAGGCGGTCAATCACTCGCACTGCCGCCAAATCAGGCAGGCGCATGGAGCGCAACAGGTAGGGAGCAGGCGGCGTAAGCATCATCAAGGTGGCCGGCGGCAAATTATTCTGCCTTCTGCCCACTTCCTTCTGCCTTCTCTTCTGGCTTGTTACCCGCCGGATCGCGCAGGTAGACCGGAGCTAACGCCGCAGCGTCATCGGCTTTGCCAGTGCGCAGACGCTGCCAGCCCAGTTCAGCCAGATGCCCGGCCCGGCGGATGGAGCGCGCCGGCAAGGCCACTTGAAAACTTGAACTGGCCGCCCGGATTTTTTTGGCCGCTTCCGGTGTAATTTCCCCGGCAAATATCGTCGGCCCATCCAGTTGGGCCAGCAGTTCATCCCAGGTGTTGTTGTCGGGTCCCCATTGGCAAGTCCAACCGGTACGGCCGTGCCACCCATACCCCGCCGCTGAAATCCGTTTGCGCCCGGCTTCGATGACGACTACTAGCTGGCCTTCACGCTGACCAAACGACGTGGCCACGATGTCCAGCGTCGGCACGCCGATGAGAGGCAGGCCGTTGGCCAACGCCAGCCCCTTGGCCAAGGCCAGCCCCACCCGCAAACCAGTATAGGAGCCAGGGCCGATGGCCACAGCGATGCCGCTCAAATCGGCCGCTTCTATTCCGGCTTGCTTCAGCATCTCATCTATGGCCGGGGTCAATTCAATCGTATGGTTATTCGCACAGCGCCAGCCGTGTTCGGCGATAACGGCCGTGCCGTCATGCAATGCCAATCCGGCCCAGCGTGTTGCGGTGTCAATTGCTAAAATCATTTCGTCATGCAGTCCTTAATCTGGTAGTCGAGTAGTCTCCAGTCTCGTGTCAAACACCAAATGCACTTTGCTTGAAGTCATTCAGCAGTTCCAGCGAACGATCACCAGAAGCAGTGAACCGAAGGGCACGGCGGGTTTCGCTCTGGTAGCTAAAGGCAATCCATAGCCGGTCTTCCGGCAGCCAGGCGGAAATCCGCTCTGGCCATTCGACCATGATTGCCCCGTCACCGTCAAAGGTGTCATCCAAACCGACTGTGTAGGCATCGGCTTCGCTTTCCAGCCGGTAGCAGTCAATATGATGGAGGATACGGCCGTCTCTCGCCCGCGGGTACTCATTCACCAGGGTAAACGTCGGGCTGGTCACGCGAACGGCCGTGCCCCAGCCGCGCCCCACACCGCGCGCCAGCACCGTCTTGCCCATGCCCAATTCACCAGCCAGACACAGGACATCATGCGGCTCCAACAATTCGCCCAGCCGGACACCCAGCCGCACCGTCTGCTCCATACTGCTGCTTACAAAATCCAGCGTCCATTTATCCAATATCGCCATACCGCCACCTGATACAAAAATTCCACTTTCTACCGGTATTTACACCTAAAGTATTATACCTTCCCCGGTCAATCATGGTATCATTATGAAGATAGAATCATAATCATAAGGAAAGGCACATGCCCATTCTCATTATCTCCGACATTCACGCCAATTTAGCCGCCTTCGAAGCTGTTCTTGCCGATGCCGAAGGCCAATGGGATACCATATGGTGCCTGGGAGACATCATCGGCTACGGCCCTAATCCCAACGAATGTGTCGATCTCCTACGGCAGTATGACCACATCAGCCTTTCCGGCAACCATGATTGGGCTGTGTTAGGTAAATTAGACATTAACTCATTCAACGACGAAGCCCAAACGGCCGTTCGCTGGACCCAATCCGTTTTGCGGGAAGATGTGCGTACCTACATGGAAACACTGCCTACCACGCTGTTAAAAGAGCCATTCACCCTAGTTCATGCCAGTCCCCGGCAGCCTGTTTGGGAATATATTTTGGATGCGTACACGGCCGCTGTCAATTTCAGCTATTTTGACACGACCTATTGTCTGGTAGGCCACACCCACGTTCCCGGCGCATTTCAACAAGAAAACAATCATATCTTAGTCCATCAACCTGATTACCGTCAGCCACGAACCCTGTCGGAAACCCGCTGCATTATCAATCCGGGCAGTGTGGGCCAGCCTCGTGATTCAGACCCACGAGCCGCTTATGCCTTGTTAGACCCGGAAACGCTGACCTGGGAGTATCGGCGTGTTGACTATCCTATCGTCCAAACACAAGAACAAATGAATAAAATCGGCATGCCAGAAAAGTTAATCACTCGTCTGGCACATGGTTGGTAACGTTTTTTGTAATCTTTCAATCCAAAAGGTGACAGTCACTTAAAAATAACATAAGTCTTGTTTGCACCTCTGGGAAAAGTGACTGTCACCTGAACGCTTACCAATTTTTTACCATTCAGGAACAATTTTTACGGCCGTTTCGTCCTAATCATATCAATCAACCAAACAACTTGTATCGGAGGGTCTACGATGAATCGGAAATTTTTGGTCTTGTTACTTTTACTAGTTATGAGTCTGGCCGCCTGTGGCCGCGCCCAATATGCGATGGAAGCACCGGCAGCCGCCAGGGACGACTACGCCTACAGCGAAGCGTCCGCCCCCATGGAAGCCGTCGCCTTCAACGGTGGCACGGTTGATACCGGCGACATCACCAGCCAGACAGACGCCATCCCCGCAGCACAAACGCAAGAGCGCCTCATCATTCGTACCGGCAACTTGAGCATTGTGGTCAGCGATACGGAAGCTACGATGGCCCAGATTTCGGAGATAGTAGAAGCGAATGGCGGCTGGGTCGTTAGCAGCAGCCTGTACCAATATAGTGAAACGGCTAAAACCGGCGACATTACCGTGCGCGTACCCAGCGATGGCTACAACAGTGCCCTGGAAGCCATCAAAGGCATGGCTTTGGAAGTCACCAACGAATCTTCCTCCGGCCAGGACGTGACTGACGAGTACGTGGACTTGTCTTCCCGGTTGGCCAACCTGGAAGCAACGGCCGACCGTGTGCGTACTTTCCTTGATGAATCCCAAAATGTGGAAGAAGCACTGGCCGTTAATCAGGAATTGAGCCGGTTGGAAGGCGACATTGAGGTCATCAAAGGGCGGATGCAGTACTTGAGCCAATCAGCCTCATTCTCCACTATTTCCGTTCACCTGACCCCGGATGAGGCATCGCAGCCGATTGAAGTAGCCGGCTGGCGGCCACAAGGCGTAGCTAAAAATGCTGTTGAAGCATTGGTTGATGCATTGCAAGGCATTGCCAACTTCGCCATCTGGTTTGTCATCTTCATTTTGCCCGTCTTGCTGATTATCGGGACGCCCATCTGGCTGGTGATTCGCTTCTTTGTGCGGCGACGGCGGCGGCGGAAGGCTGCGGCGGTATCCCCCCCAGTATCTCCAACTGAATAATTGATGCAAAAGCCGGATTTTTTAGAAAAGTCCGGCTTCTTTTTTATTGCTGAATTGCCGCTCTGATTTGGGCGGCGTACTCCTGGAATTCGGCCGTGCTTTGCATGGCAAATTGGCGCGGCCGAGATAGGTGGATAGGGATGTGATGGGTGATGGTGGCAGGACGGCCGTTTCCGGGATCACCACCCATCACCAACACCTCATCGGCCAGCAGGACCGCCTCGGCAATTGAATGGGTCACCATGAATACCGTCACCGGCATTGCCTGCCAGATGCGCAAAAGCTCCTGTCCCATCCGCTCCCGCGTTAACGCATCCAACGCGCCGAACGGCTCGTCCAGCAGCAATAGTTCCGGCTCATGAACCAGCGCCCGCGCCAACGCCACCCGCTGGGCCATCCCGCCGGAGAGCTGCGCCGGATAACTTCCCTCAAAACCGGCCAATCCGACCAGTTCAATCATCTCCTGGACGCGCTGTTGGGTAGTACGGCCGTTCTTCCCCTGCAACTCCAGCGGCAGCCGTACATTCTCCGTCACCGTACGCCAGGGCATGAGATTGTCGCGCTGAAACACCAGCCCAATGGGGTCGCGAGCCGCGCTGGCTGGCTGATTATCGAGCGTGATTTGACCGGTTGACGGCCGTAACAACCCCGCCAACAGCCGCAGCAGCGTCGATTTACCCACCCCGGACGGTCCCACGATGACGACAAAGGCTCCCCGCTCGATCCGCAGTGAAATGTCAGCTAGGACGTGCAGCGGGCCGTCTTCGAAGGTGTAGTTCAGGTGTACTGCCGTTAAAAAAGAGTTGTTATGCGTCATTCTACAAAGTCGTTTGTGTATGCCTGCTCCAAATTTTCTACCGGCGCATCCAGCAGTCCCATTTGCAGTAAAATCTCCTGCGTATTATCCCAGGAGCGGGCATCGGTATAGCCCAAAATATCTGCCTGCCACATTGGCAGCGACGCTTCCAGCACGTTCATGCGGCTGTCATCCAGCCCTTCGACAAACTTCTTGCTGATTTCGTACGCCTCGGCCGGGTCGACCAGCGTATCAGCCAGACCATGCACAAACGCCCGGACAAAGCGCTGTACCAGTTCCGGGTTCTCAGCAATCGTTTGCTCATTGGTGATAACGCCGTTGGAGACCATATCCACGTAATCGGCCACGTTGATGACGTTGATCGCCTCGCCCCGCGCTGCCAACTGCACCGGTTCGTTGTTAGCAAAGCCCACCACCGCTTCCGATTGATCGGTTAGCAGCGATTCGACCTGGTTAAACCCGATGTCATGGGCATCCACGTCGGCCAGTGCCAGTCCATTGGCAAACAGCAGCCCGGCATAACCAACATACGATGCGCCAAAAAAGCCCGGCAAGCCCACGTTACGTCCTGCTAAATCCACCGGTTTGACGATGCCCGCCGCCTTTTTGCTAACAACGGCAATGGGATACTTTTGGAACCATTCCATCACGTAAACGACGGGGACCTCCTGAGCGCGGGCCAAAATGACCTGGTCACCGCCGACAATGGCAAAAGGCAGCTCATTGGCTCCCACCAGAGCCATGCCGTCGGTTTCAAAACTGTAGTCAAATTCGATTTCAATTCCTTCCTGGGCGAAGTAGCCCTTGTCCACAGCGACGTAGAAGGGGGCATACTGGGGGTCAGGGATGTAGCCCATGGGCAGCCGGATGTGTTGCAGTACGGCCGTTTCCGTTCCTGCCGCGCCACCACAAGCCACCAAAACAATCAACAAAACAAATAAAATCAGCGTTCGCTTCACCATTCTTCTCCCGTTCAAATGATCTTCTCGGAAGCTGCCCCATAGCAACTCCACACAAAAGCAAGCTTCCAGGAAGATGGTATTTCATCCTTTCTGCCAGCGCAGCAGCCGCCTTTCCAACAGCGCCACCGATCCATACATAGATAAAGCAATGGCCGCCAGCGTCAGCAAAACAACAAAAACCAGATCCGTCTTAAATTGGTAGCGGGCGGTCACGAGCAAATAGCCCAACCCCTCACTTTTGGGCTGAACGAACTCCCCGACCAACGCACCGATGACCGATAAGGTTGCTCCCACTTTTAAGCCTGCCAGCAAAATAGGTAATGCCGCCGGGAATTCCAGCTTGCTAAAAATCTGCCGCCGCGTGGCCTGTAAGGAATGCATCAACTCATAAAGCTCGGCAGGAACAGAGCGCAGTCCGGCAATAATGTTAATCAGGATGGGAAAAAAGACAACCAGCACAGCCACTAACACCCGCGCCCAATAGGTGGAACGCACCCAAATGGTCAACAGCGGGGCAATGGCGATAACCGGAATAGCCTGGGAAGCGATGAGATAAGGCGAAATGAGCCGCTCGGCCAGCGGCGATTTGGCCAGCAGGTAGGCCAGAGGCATGGCCACCATCAGGCCGATGGCCAGCCCCGGTAACACTTCGCTGATGGTGATGAGGCTGTGTTTGAGGAGACGGCCGTCCCCCGCCACAATCACAAACTGCCGCCACACATCGGCCGGGCCAGGCAAAATAAACCGGTCATACGCCCCCCACGCCACCAGCGCATCCCAGCCCAACAGCAGCAGTGAAAAGGAAACCAGGGTCATCAACCAGGTCGGCTGCTTATTCAAAAACCGCACAACACGCTTCATAATTCACATCAAATTAGCAGGGGGGATGGGATGCAAAGTAGGTTAACGGCCGTATTCCCAAACACAAAACCCTACTGCTAAGTGGGGCAATTCTCAGGAAAACGTGACCACCAATGACCAACAGCTAACTACCAGCAGCCAGTCATACCTTCTCCCATCCAGACTATCACTGTCGGCTCTGGAATCGCACCAGATCAACAGCGAAACAATCATTTCGCCGCTCGCGGGCTTGGCTTGCACTCACCTCACCGCCGGTCGGGAATTACACCCTGCCCCGAAGGTCAATTATCAAATTTGTATGCAGCCATTATACAATGATTTTAGCCCCAACCAAAGCGGCCGGACTGTCCCAATGATCAGTCCGGCCGCGCAAAATCACAACCACCAATTTGCAGAGCGGCCTCCCAGGCCGCAGCTCACGGCAAACTACTTTTCATCCTCAGTAGGCTTGTCTTTACTGCTCTTCAAACCCGGCAGGTTACCGATTGCGCCCAACAGGTCCATCCCGGTCAGCGCCTCAATCGTCGATGGCACCTGGGCAATGATATTGGTTACATCCTGCGTAATTTTAGAGGCGCCAGCCCCGTTTTCGCCGCCGGTGTTGACCACCACAATGCGTTCTGTCTTGGACAGAGGCTGGGCAATAGCCGCCGCCACTTCCGGCAGGCTGTCGATCAACTGCTGGATAACGGCCGCTTGCGTGTATTCCTTCCACGCTTCCGCCTTCTTCATCGTCGCTTCCGCTTCCGCCAGACCTTGCTGTCGGATAACCTCGGCCTGCGCCAGACCTTTTTGCCGCAGCACTTCCGCTTCCGCAAGACCACGCGCCTTGGCCGCATCTGCTTCGGCCTGGCCTTTGGCCCGGATGGCTTCCGCTTCACCAGTCGCTTCGGTTTGTAACTGGTACTGCCGCGCTTCGGCCAGTGTGCGGACTTTATGTTGTTCTGCCTCGGCCGGTTTGCGCACTGTCGCGTCCAGTTCCTTTTCCCGACGGGATACTTCCTGAGCCTGCACTTCAATTTGCTTATTTTTGGCGACAACCTCAACCTGAACTTCCTCGGCCTTCACCTTCTGGTTAGTGATATTTTGCTGCAAGGTGTAGGCCAGTTCAGCGTCGGCCCGTTTGGCATTGGTTTGCCGTTCGTATTCCGCCTTTTGCACTTCAAACTCTTTGCGGCTTTCGGCCACTTTGGTCTCGGCCAAGAATTTTGCCGATTCCCCTTCCTGGCGGGCTTTAGCGCTTTCAATCGTAGCATCACGGGCCGCTTCTGCTTCACCGATAGCCGCATCGCGCTTGACCTGGGCGATTCGCGTACGCCCTAACGCCTCCAGGTATCCTTCAGTGTCACTGATATCTTTAATGACAAAGGAGACGATTTCCAACCCCATGCTGGCCATATCTTCACCGGATACTTCCTGCACTTTTTGGGCAAATGCCTCGCGGTCTTTGTACAACTGCTCGACCGTTAATGTACCGAGAATAGCCCGCAGGTGACCGGCCAGGGTCTCATGGGCCACGTAACGAATTTCCTCTTTGGTTTTGGAAAGGAATTGAATAGCGGCCGTTTTGATGGAGTTTTGATCACTACCTATTTTTACCTGGGCCACGCCGTCAACCGTCACCGGGACGCCCTGGCTGGTCGGAACGTCAGGAGTCGTCACTTCAATGGTCATTATCTCCAAAAAGAGATGGTCTACGCGTTCCAGTACAGGCCAGACAAATGAACGTCCGCCGGTAACGATACGGGCTGATTCACCCCGGCCCGAAATAATCAAAACCTCGTTTGGCCCGACTTTCTTGATGCGGCTGGCATACACGATAAGCAGCGCAAAGAGGATAAAAACTAGGGCAACAATCCCAATAATGATAAGCGCATCCATGGTCTTAATCTCCTACTCTTTGTACAAAACAAAACTATTTTTCAACAAGGCGGACAAAGGCGACCCGCCCGGTAACTTTTTCTATTGTAACGGCCGTACCCCGCTTTAGTTCCTTACCATCCACCGAACGGGCACCTAACGTGACACGGCCGCTAATATTGTCATAAGCAATCTGTCCTAAGCCATTGCTTGGAATAGTGACAATTACCTCCACTTCACGGCCAACCGCGTCATCAGCGAGGCTAAAATGGCTGGAACGACTGGGCGACAGCACATAAATAAATAAGACTTGAGCCAAACCACCAGCCACAATGCCCACACCAACAGACCATAAAATACTGGGGACGGCCTCCATGTCAAACCAAATACGGGTAATGAGGCCGGTTAAGCCGAAAGTAGCACCAAACATAGCCATGGCAAAAGGACTGACACTGGCAAGATCAATACCCGTGTCGGCATCAACATCGACGTTCATATCCATGTCTAGCGCATCACCAGCTTCAGCGCCAATAAGGGTAATGACGGCAAATACAAAACTGATAAGTATCAGGACTGCGTAAATTAAATTGAGGGTACCGGAAGCTAAAAATTCCTGAAGCATGTGGACTCCTTTCAGGTTGAGACTAAAATGAACAGGAATACTTACTGGATTATACTAACTGCCTATCTATCAACGCAAAAGTTTTGTCAGGCGGTTGATGATGAAAGAGTAGATTGGTTAAATTGGGCAGGTTCTGATTACTGATACGAAGATTAAAGCCAAAAGTTCCACTACATCTGTCGGGCAGTTTGTGGTATACTTGGGGATCGAATTTGCTCGTAAAGGAGAGTTGATAATGGCTGAAAAGAAGAAGAAAGTGGCTACCGGGAAAACCCCGCCGAAGTTTCAACCCAAGAAGCATAAGACGATGTCGGAAAAAGTCTTTGTAGCTCTGGGCATCGTTATTGCATTGAGTATGATTGTTTCTTTGATCGTGAATTTCATTCCCAAAGCAGGATTTTAAGGTTCAGGGCACGGCCGTTCCCACCACTAACAATCCAATCAGAATAACGCCGCCGTATTCAAGCAGGATACGACGGCCGTTTCTTTTATCTTCAAATTGACCCGCCAGATACTGCTGGAGCAGCCCCGTCAAGCCATAAAACAGCAGCAGCAGCAAAAATCCCCCTTGCAGCCCGGATAAGCGCCAATAATTGAGCACCCAGGTCATTTCGCCCAACACCAGGCCGATGATAGCCGCATAGGTGAACGTCTGGCGCAAGTTGGGCGTCAGTGGCCAAAAGAGGCGGGCGGCTAACAGGACAGCGATGAGCAGCACGGCCGTTCCGCTGACCAGACTGCGCAACCGGGCATCATAAATGACGGTGAAGAGGATCACGGCCGTTAAATTGAACAATGCTGTTTGCACCCAAGGCCGCCAGTTGCCATCCTGCCCGGCGGCATCGATTTCGCCGTATTCGACCAGCAAGGCCAGCGGCAACAAAATGGCACAGCCTAGCAAAACGGCCGTCCAGCCCAGGCCGCTGTGCATCCGGTGCAGCCAGGCCACCAGCGCCATACTCAGCAAACCCGGCCCGATCCAGAACATGGTGGTATGCTTGACGGCCGCCCGCTCCCAAAAGGGATGTGAGCGCAGGAACACGGCCGTTCCCGTTACCGCCAGCCCCAACACCAGGACAATCATCACGTTGAGCGCCGACAAATTGATGGCCAGTGGAGAGCCGAAAACTGTTACTTGCAGCAACGGCCGTAACGGAATCACCAAAAAACGGGTCAGCGCCAGCGCCAGGATCATCGTCCCGGTTAACACACTCAACAAATCAAAATCAGTCGTCTTCATATCTTTTGATTTAACCGCAAAGGTCGCCAAGAACGCAAAGAAAATTGTACGTATTGCCTACGGTTTCAAGAATTTTCTGTTCTGATTCTCCACTCGACAGTAAGATTATACGCGAAAAATAAATCTTGAACGCGGGAATTGGCCAATCAGACAATCAAAAAATCCCTGAATCCCCTAATCCCTGCTCTGGAGACAATCAATCATGGATATAACAGCCGTACTCGACCTGCTCATTCACGGCAACCAACTCAAGCGCACGGCGCGCACCGGCTGGGTACAGCGCGGCGTCCCCAACCCCGAAGACGTGGCTGCCCACAGCTACGGCGTCGTTTTTACGGCAATGGTGCTGGCCCAACTTGTCGATGAACCGGTTGATTTGGGCCGGGTGCTGGCCATCGCCGCCCTGCACGACCTGCCCGAAGGGCTGACGACCGATATTCCCACCCCGGCCTGGCGCTACCTGCCCGACGACATCAAAACCCAGGTCGAACGGGGCGCGATGAGCGAAATTTTGGCTGACGTGTCTTTCGCCCCCGATTTCATGGCTTTGTGGGAAGAACTGCATGCGGCAGAAACGGCCGTCTCCCGCCTGGTTCACGACGCCGACAAACTAGACATGTTCCTGCAAGCCGTCATCTACGAAGAGCAAACCGGCAACCGCCACCTGGCCGAGTTCTGGCAACGGCCGTACCGGTTTTATTTTCCCCAGGCGCAGGCGATCTACGACCAGTTGCGTCTACGCCGTGAGAAATGAACGGGTGAAGAGGTGAAAGGGTGATTTTCACCCGCTCACCCTTTCACCCCTTCATCTTGTCTCCCCTCACCTTGCCCCCCTTTCATCTTGGTTTATACTTCGCTTATGGCAACATATCGACAAATTAAACTGGGTGAGAACGGCCGTGTCCTGCTGCAACGTGCCCGCTGGTGCGACGATTTCGCCAGCAAACTGCGCGGCTTTACCTTCCGCCGTCATCTGGCCGAAGATGATGGGCTGGTGCTGGTAGAAAAGAGTGACGGCCGTGTCAACACCTCCATCCACATGCTCTTCGTCGCCTTCGATTTGGGCGTCATTTGGGTCAATGACGCCGGCGTAGTAGTCGATAAAGTACTGGCCCAACCGTGGCGGCTCTCCTACGCACCGCAAGCGCCCGCCCGCTACGTCATCGAACTGCATCCCCGCCTGCTGGATGAGATTGAAATTGGGGAGAAAATCAAGTTTGAGTAAGGTAAAAATTTCACCGCAGAGGCACAGAGATCACAGAGTTTTTAATATTCTCTACAAAAAATCTCTCCGCGCCCTCTGCGTCTCTGCGGTTTTTCCGATCCTGATTGGCCTGATGCTGGCTGTAACCTGGCTGCCTCTGCAAGCGCAGGAAAACCCGACGCCGGAACTGTCGCCCATCCCTTTCATCCACACCGTCCAGGAAGGCGAAAACTTGACCTTCATCGCCACCAACTTCGGCCTGACGATTGAGGAACTGCAAGCGGCCAACAATCTAACTCCTGACGATTTGCTGTTCGTCGGGCAGGAACTCATCATCCCAGGCCGGGAAGGCAGCGAAGTGGCCGCTTTTTACACCATTCAGGCGGGCGATACGCTGGCGGGCATTGCGGCACAGTTTAACACCACGGTTACGGCCGTTGCCCAATCCAACAACCTCATTACCCCCAATCCGGCCCTGGTCGTCGGCGATATTTTGGCCGTCACCAGCCGCACCGGCTCGGCTGCCCCCCGCCCCGTCACCGGTACCCCCCACGTCGTCGCCGCCAACGAAGGCTGGCTATCCATCGCCGCCCGCTACCGCCTCACCCCCGCCCAACTAGCCACCAACAACCAGCAGCTAACTACCGATTACCTCCTCCCCGGCCAACGCCTCCGCATCCCCAGCCAAACCAAATACCGCGACTTACCGGGCGAATGGATTGATATGCAGATACGGCCGTTACCCATCATCCAGGGCTTCACCACTAGCATCTACGTCGCAAACCTGCTCGACGGCCTGCCCAGCGGCCAATTTGCCGGTCAGCCGCTGCGCTTCACCCCCTACGAAAACGGTTACGTCGCCCTCGTCGGCCTGGACGCCTTTGCCGCAACCGGCCTGCAAACGTTGGAACTGATGGGTTCCGGAAGCCGCCCCTGGACGCCCTTCCGCCAGAATTTACGCGTCCAATCCGGCGGCTACGGCCAGCAGCTCATCACCATCCCCGACGAGATCAGCTACCTGCTGGCCCCGGAAATCCGCGCCAGCGAAGATGCCATTTTAGGCACGATTTATTCCCAATTCAGCGAAACCCAACAGTGGGAAGGGCTGTTCACGTTGCCCGTTACCAACACCATCGTCACCGCAGGGTATGGCGATTCTCGCTCCTACAACGGCGGCCCCTTCGAGATTTTCCACACCGGCGTTGATGTGGGCGGCGGCATCGGCACACCGATTCTGGCCCCGGCCAACGGTACGGTCGTTTTCACCGACACGATGGAACTGCACGGCAACATCGTCGTCATTGATCACGGCCTGGGCGTCATGTCGGCCTACTTCCATCTGTCTGAATTTTTCGTCAAGGTCGGCGACGTGGTGACAGCTGGACAACCGGTCGGCGCCGGCGGCAACACCGGTCTTTCCAGCGGCCCCCACCTGCACTGGGAACTGCGGGTCAACAATGTAGCGGTAGACGGCCGTCAATGGACCCAAATTCCGTTTCCGTAGCGAGTACGCGTGTGGCGGGTATGCAAGTGAACACTCGCTACTCGCATACTCGCAAACCCGCAAACTCATACCATGAAAATCGGCATTAATGCACATTTGTTATCGGGAGAGGCCGGCTACCGGCGAGCGGGGATTCACCAGTACATCGCCCAGGTGCTGCGTCATCTTCCCCAAGACGGTGGCGAGTACGTCATTTTTACCCGCCACAGCGAGGGCTGGCTGGACGAAGTGGGCACAGTCCACCGCAGCCGCTGGCCGACCGAAAACCGGCTGGCCCGCATCGCCTGGGAGCAGTTGGCCTGGCCCTGGCTGGTCACGCGCCATAAAATTGATTTGCTGCACAGCATGGCCTTCGTCACTCCCCGGCTGTCACGCCGTCCGGCGGTGGTGACAGTTTTCGATTTGAGCTTCATGCACTTCCCGGAAGCATTCCCGAAGGCACAGCGCTGGTATTTGTCCAGCCAGACAGCCCGCTCCGTGCGGCGGGCGCGGCGGGTCATCACCATCTCCGAATCGGGGCGGCAGGATGTGCACCGCTTTTTTGGCGTACCGCTGGAACAAATTGACGTCGTTTACCCCGGCGTCGATGCCGTTTACCGGCCTTTGCCGCCAGAGGAAATCGCCACCTTCCGCCAACAGCAGGATTTGGCCGATCGCTTTGTCCTGCATGTGGGCACGTTGCAGCCGCGCAAGAACATTCCTACCCTGATCGAAGCGTTCGCCCAAGCCACGCCGCCGGATGTGATGCTGGTGCTGGTCGGCGGCAAGGGCTGGCTGTTTGATGAGATTTTTGCCCGGGTGCAGGCGCTGGGCTTGCAAGATCGGGTGCGCTTCACCGGCTACGTGCCCGATGAGGATTTGCCACGCTGGTACAACGCCGCTTCGGTGCTGGCCTTCCCCTCAGTTTATGAGGGATTTGGCATGCCGGTGGTGGAGGCGATGGCCTGCGGTACGCCGGTGGTGGCCGCCAACAGTTCTTCGCTGCCGGAAGCGGCCGGCGAGGCCGGCTTGTTGTTTGACCCGCAAAATGTGGCAGAATTGGCTGATCGTTTAACGGCCGTACTGCACAATCCCGATTTAGCCGTTACAATGCGGGAAAAGGGACTGCTCCAGGCCCGACAATTTAGCTGGGAGAAAGCGGGCCGGGAAACGGCCGTTGTCTACCAAAAAGCAATGCGTGGAGAGAAATGATGACTTGGGAAGTAAAGAGCAGGGGTGCAGGGGAGCAAGGGAGCAGGGGAGAACGTCTCTCCCTTGCTCCCTTGTTCCCTTGCTCCCTTGCCCTCCATTCCCTCTGCTCCCCTGCCAAAGAGTCATGAGAAGCCGCAATATCCGCAACATCACCATCATCAGCGACCTGATCCTGTTCAACGCCGCGTTTGCCTTTGCGTACGTGGTTCGCTACGTCTGGCAGTGGTTTTTGCCGGTGGAGGAGCAGTTTTTTGAGCCATACGGCCGTTACCTGAGCCAGCAAATCGCCTTTAACGGCTTGATGATTTTCACCTTCATTCAGGGACGGGTCTGGCGGCGGCGGCGCGGCGAGTTTTGGATTGATGAAGTGTCGCGGATTGGCTTTGCTACTGCGACAGCAGTCACCCTGCTCATGGCCGTCACCTACTTTTTCCTCTCCGAAGCGCCGTTTTCGCGCCTGATGTTGTTCTGGATTTTGCTCTTTGTCGTCCTATTTTTGGGGCTGGCCCGGCTGGTACGGCGTTGGGTGCTGTCGGTGCTGTATGGGCGGGGAACGGCCGTAGACCGGGTACTCGTTCTCGGTTCCGGCGAAACCGGACGGGGTCTCATCCGCACGTTATTAGCCCGTCCCGATTTGGGCTTCAAAGCCATCGGCTACCTGCACGATGGCTCGCAGGAAAACAACATCGGCCTGGGCCGCATTCCTCACTTGGGCACATTCGATGATTTGCCCCGCATTTTGCAGGAAACGCCCAATCTGTACACCGTCTTCATCGCTGTGCCCGGCGAAATGTACCAACAAACCATGCAGCTCCTGAGCACCTGTCAAGAACACGGTATCCCGGCCCAGGTTGTGCCCGATTTGCTCCAACTGAGCTTGAATCGGGTCGAATTCAACAACATGGCCGGTATTCCCATGCTGGGCGTCCGCGAAGTGGGGATGACCCGCTGGCAGCGAATATTAAAGCGAACGTTGGACCTGGTCTTGATTACCATTGCCGGGATTCCAGGTTTACTGCTGACCGGGATCATCGCCATTGCTATCAAATTGGATTCGCCGGGGCCGGTTTTTTACGCCGCCGACCGGGTAGGGCGCGGCGGCAAACCGTTCCCCATGTACAAATTCCGCTCGATGGTCGTGGACGCGGATAAGCAGAAGAAGGAATTGGAAGCGCTCAACGAAGCCGACGGCCCCATCTTCAAAATCAAAGACGATCCGCGCCTGACGCGGGTGGGCAAATTCCTGCGCCGCAGCAGCCTGGATGAGCTGCCGCAGTTATTGAATGTGCTGTTAGGACAAATGAGTCTGGTGGGGCCGCGCCCGCCGCTGCAAGAGGAAGTGGATCAATACAAGCCCTGGCATTTGCAGCGGCTGGCGGTAATTGGGGGGATGACGGGCTTGTGGCAGGTAAGCGGCCGTTCCGACCTTACCTTCGACGAATTATGCCTGCTAGACATTTACTACATCGAAAACTGGTCGCTGGCGATGGACATTCGCATTCTGCTGCAAACGATTCCGCACAGTGTATTTGGCCGGGGCGCTTACTGATTCGGTAACTGCCGAGAACCACTCCCCGATCTCATTACTAGGTGAATAAAACAAAGTAAACGCCAGCCATCATAAAAATAAACGCTAACAGGGCCAAGATCGATATTTTATTTTGCCTTTCCACAAATTCTTTATCGAAGCCAGATTTTAAGAGACTTTTGTTGTGCAGTATTGTTCCAACAAGTAAATATACCTGGATCCCAATTACTGCAAGGACAAAATATGCTGGTTTTGGGAAAAAAACGATTACTCCTAAAGCGAAAAGAAAAACGGCCAGGGCCATTATGTTAACCCACTTTCCTGGTCGTGATGTTTTGTAGTCATTCAGTTGAACATCTGTTAGCTGAGAAATATTTTGAGAAAATAGCACAAAATAAACTACAAATAGTGCTATAGCAGCTCCAAAAAGAATTTTTTCTACCATTTGCCCCCACCAAATACTAAGTTGCGATACTCTTTATTCCTCATCGGGAATAGTTGGCTGGTCCAGTTTGATAACTTCGCCGTGCAAGTTAATCGTGATGCGGAAACCGAGCATGCCCAGCATGTTGCGGGCCTGTTCGGGGACGCCCTGGGCGATGATTTCGTCCATGTTGACGTTGCGCAGGGAGGCGTCGATGGCCGCTTTGGTGAACAGGTCATCTTTACCCATCATGTTGAGCATCTGTTCCACGGCCAGTTCTTTGTTGTCTTCCAACTGCGCCAGGAAGAAGCCCAGCACCTGCCGGTCCACTTCTTCGCTGTCAATGTGGCGTTTGAAACCGTCGTCGTCAATCACATAAAAGGCGTCGGGGCCGATAACGGCCGTTTCCACCACACGCTCGTTCTCATCATAAACCAATCCCGCAAACATTGCCTGCCGTGCCATAGTCGCTCCTCTAGCTCTTGCTCTAAACTCTAGCTATTCTACGATCATAACGACCAACCCGTTGCCCCGCAATGCCCGATTCACCGATTTCTCAGAAAAACGGCCGTTTTCGTGGCAAAAAAGGGTAATTCTTCGGGTAAAATCTATAAAACAGATTGGCAACGTGCAGAGTGAAACCCATATGGTATAATCCAACGCTGGCAAAAAATGCCAAAAGTAACTACAAAACCTCTCTGAATGTCATGCCCGCGAAGGCGGGTATCCATTGTGGATTCCTGCCTTCGCAGGAATGACAGAGTCAGTGGTTACTGCTAAAACAGCCTTAGCTAATAGCTCAAAGCTAACGGCTAAAAGCTATAAATGAAGGATGAGGAAACTTGTTTAGACCACTTGACTGGCTCCTGGGCCTGTTTTCACTGGACATTGGAATCGATTTAGGAACGGCCAATACACTGGTCTACATTCGGGATCGGGGAATTGTCATCAACGAACCTTCCTGGGTGGCGATTAATAAGCGGACGCGACGGCCGTTAGCGATTGGCGCCGAGGCTCGTGAAATGGTGGGGCGGACACCGAGCGATATTGTGGCGATACGGCCGTTACGCGACGGCGTCATCTCCGAATTTGAAATCACCGAAGCCATGCTCGACTACTTCATCAAAAAAGCCCACGAGCAGATGATCGTGCCCTTTCCCCGGCCGCGCGTCGTCGTCGGTGTGCCCAGCGGCGTGACCGAAGTGGAAAAACGGGCCGTCTACGATGCCGCCATCTCCGCGGGCGCGCGAGAAGCGCATCTGATTGAAGAACCGATGGCTGCCGCCATTGGCGCCGGTTTGCCCATCAACGAAACCCGTGGCAGCATGATCGTCGATATCGGTGGCGGTACGACTGAAGTGGCCGTCTTCTCTATGACCGGCATCGTTGTCAAACGCTCCATCCGCGTTGCCGGCGACGAAATGGACGAAGACATCATCCAATACGCCCGTAACAAATACAACCTGCTCATCGGCGAACGTATGGCCGAGCGCGTCAAACATGGCATTGGCTCCGCCTATACCCTACCCGAAGAGCGCACCATGACTTTGCGCGGCCGTAACCTCATCAATGGCCTGCCCCAAGCCGTCGAAATCAGCAGCATCGAACTGCGCGAGGCGATGGCCCCCTCCATCAACATCATCGTTGATACCGTGCGCGACACCCTGGACGAAACGCCGCCGGAGCTGGTCGCCGACCTCATGGAATCGGGCATCTGCCTGGCCGGCGGCGGCGCCCAAATTAGAGGGCTGGCCGAACGGCTGGAAGACGTAGTCAAAATGCGGGTCTGGGTTGCCGAAGACTCTATGACCTGTGTCGCCCGCGGCGCTGGCCGGGTACTGGAAAATCTCGACCTGTGGGAACGCGCCCTGGTTGGCCTGCATCGTGGCAGCACACACTAACGAAGGCAAAGGGCAAAAGGCAGAAATCAGAATAACACTCATTTTCTGCCTTCTGCCTTCTGATTTCTGCCTTTAATTATGAATTTGAACGAAGCGCAGCGACGGATTCGATGGATCCTTTTCATCGTCCTGGCCGGGGTTGCCGTTTTGTTGACAATTCTGGACAGAACTGGCAACCTGGACAGCGCCCTCGCCTTTGTCCGCAACCCCCTGGCAACCATCATCAGTTGGACATCTGACCGTACCAACAGCGTCGCTGATGCTTTGGAAGGGCCACGCGACCTGCAAACAGCACGGGAAGAAATTGCCCGGCTGCAAGCCCAGGTAGATGATCTGGAACGGGAAAATGAAAACCTGCGTGAAATCCAGGGCGAGTACCAACTGCTGCTTGATTTGTTCAACCGCGCCCGCCAACAGCCCGATTTCACCCGTTTAACGGCAGCCGTCATTGGGCAGGACACCAGCCCTTCCCTGCGCAGCATTATCATCGACAAAGGCAGCGAGGATGGTATTGTGGTCGGGATGCCAGTGGAAAGCGCCCGTGGTCTGGTAGGACAGGTTTTCCGTACAACAGCCAATTCGGCCCAGGTGGTGCTGATCACCGATAACGCCAGTTCGATTCCGGCCAGGTTGGGCAGTTCGCGGGCTACGGGCCTGCTGCGTGGCGGCGGCTTAGGCGGTTCGGTCAGCATTGACTGGATTGATTTGAAGTATGAACTTACAGTGGGTGAAGTGGTGCTAACGTCGGGACTGGGCGGCAAATTCCCGCAGGATATGGTGATTGGCCGGGTCATTGAAGTGCAGCGGAATGAGGCAGAATTGTTTCAACGGGCGATTGTGCAGCCGGCGGTTGATTTTGAATCTTTGGAGATTGTGTTTGTGATCACGAATTTCCGGCCGGTGGATACGGAGATTTTTAACAGCCCGCCCGGCGGCTAATTTGTTATGAGTTCAACGATTTATCTGGCGATTCCGGTGATGCTGCTGCTGGCGGTGGTGCAAACGGCCGTTATCCCCCGCTTCCCTATTCTCGGCCTCATCCCGCAGCTGCCCTTCCTTGTGGCCCTGGGCTGGGGCCTGCTGCGCGGCATGAACGAGGGCATCGTCTGGGCTTTCATTGGCGGCCTGCTGCTGGATTTGTTTTCGGTAGCTCCGATGGGCGCGACTTCATTTAGCTACATGCTGGCCATCCTGGCCGTCATTTGGGTCGAAACCGCTCTGCCCGCCGATCGCTTTTTTGTTCCGGTTATTATGGCAATTGCCGGAACGGTTATTTACTTGTTAGTTTACTTGATTTTATTGCGACTTCTTGGTTATTTGACCACATTTCAGGGGGCAGCGGCACTTTTGCCGACGGCCATTTTGCATGGGGCACTCATTTTGCCCATCTATTGGCTGATGTTTTATCTGGATCGAGTTTTTCGGCCCAGACCGGTTGAGTTGTGAGGGATGAGGTATGAGTGATGAGGACTGAGCAGTGACTCGACTCCCAATCCTCAGTCCTCATCACTCAGCACTCATCACTGGAGAAAGTCATGTCCCGAATGGGTTGGGAACGCATTGAAGATCAAGAAGAACTAGAAAAAGAAGACCTCGGTATGCGCGGCCGTTTAATCTTTTTACGGCTGTTTATCGTCGCAGTGCTGGGGCTGCTGCTCTATCGTGTCTGGTGGATTCAGCAAACGTTAGGCCAGGATTTGCAAGCGCAAGCAGAGGAAAACCGAATTGCCGTACTGCGCAGCGACGCCCCGCGCGGCGTTATGTTTGACCGCAACGGCCAACCGCTGGCCGTGAATCTGCCCAGCTTTAACGTAACCATTACGCCGGCGTTTTTGCCGGATACGGAAGCTGAACGGCAGGCTGTGTATGCGCGTCTTTCGCTGCTGACGGGTGTGCCGGTAACGAATACAGTACAGCAGCAGGCGCTGGTTGCGGCGGCTAATCCAGAGTTGGTGAGTATTTACGGCCGTTTAGCCCAAATCTACAACGCACCCGTCGGCGAAACATTGGATGAGGCCGGCATCGTGCCCCAACTGCCCGACAGCATCGCCGGAATTGTCGATACTTACAGCTTCGCCCCCTACCTGCCGGCCGTCATCACCAGCGGCATCCCCATTACCCTGGCCTACACAATCGAGCAGGAAAGTATCTTCCTACCCGGCGTCCGGGTGCTGGAAGAACCACGGCGCTACTATCCTAGCAGCGAATACACCTCCCACATCGTTGGCTACATGGGACCCATCCCCAATGAAAACTGGATTACTCAACTTGGATACCAGCGCGATGACCGCGTCGGCTGGGCCGGATTGGAATCCTCCATGGAAATTGAGATGTCCGGCCAAAAGGGAGAACGCCAAATTGAACAAGATTGGACCGGCCGAGAATTACGCCAAATCGGTTTGGAAAAAGACCCGGTGGCCGGATTGAATTTGCATTTAACCCTCGACCTGGATTTACAAAAACAAATCTATGCCATCCTGGAGCAGGCAATGGAGGCCAACCGGCAAACGGTCCGCGTAGACTCTATCACCGGGGAACGCACCTTCCCCGAAATTGAGCAGGCGGCCGTCGTGGCGATGAATCCGCAGACCGGTGAAATCCTGGCCATGGTTAACTTCCCCACCTTTGACAATAACCGCTTTGGCACAGAAGTACCGGTAGAATATTATCTCGGTCTGGCTCGTAACGATTACACGCCGCTGGTTAATCATGCTGTCAGCGGCACCTATCCGCCGGGGTCAACCTTCAAACTGGTGCCATTGTCCGGGGCGCTGCAAGAAGGGATCGTGTCGCCTTCACGCCGGCTGCGAGCGCCAGGCGCAATTGAAATTCCCAACCGGTTTGCGCCCAACGATCCAGGGCGTGCGCAACAGTTTGTCTGTTGGATTTATCCCGGAGAACATGGTTTTATGGATGCCTGGCAAGGATTGGCCAATTCATGCGACATCTATTTTTACAAAATCAGCGGCGGTTTTGACCAGGATGGCGAGTTTGTAGAAGGGTTGGGTGTCAATCGCATTGCGCGTTACGGAACACAGTTTGGTTTTGGCCGGGTGCAAGGGATTGAACTGCCTTTGGAAGCGGCTGGTAATCTGCCGCCTAATCAAAATTGGAAAATCCAAACGTATGGCGAACCCTGGTCAACGGGTGATGATTACAACATGGGCATCGGACAGGGGTTCGTGACGGCCACGCCCATGCAAGTGGCTCAAATGGCGGCGGTGATTGCCAATGGCGGTTTTTTGTACCGCCCGACAATTATTCACCACATGACAGATGAAGCGGGCAATGTTGTGTTTGTGGATGAAAACAGCCAGATTGTAGCCCGCGCCCACATGGGGAGTGACGGCCGTACCATCTTGCAAGACGCAGACGGCAATCCGCTTAATGATCCCACATATAACGTCAAATTTGATAGTAATGGGGAGTACATCTACCAACCAGAAGTGATCGATGCCCTGTCCGTCGACCGGCAATATATCAAGGTTGTGCAGGAAGGTATGCGTCTGGTCAATACCCGTATTGATGACGATACTTTTTACACGGGGGCAACATACGTAGACTGGCTGGATGAATTTGGCGTAACGACGGCCGGCAAAACAGGAACGGCCGAATACTGTGACAACATCGCCATTGACCGCGGCTGGTGCCGCTTTGAGGACATCATCCAGCGGCGCGTACTGCCTACCCATTCCTGGTATGTAGGCTATGCTCCTTATGAAAATCCGGAAATCGTCGTATCGGTTTTTATCTTTAACGGTGGTGAAGGATCAGCCTGGTCGGCTCCGGTAGCCTGCAATGTGATGGCCGCCTATTTTGGCCTGGGCCAATACGCCGATGGGCTGACGCTGCAAGCGTGGCAGGACTCGGTAAAACCGGCCAACCGGGTCTGTAATTCCACCACCTTTAATCCTATCGTCGATCCGTTGTATCCGTTTGTAGTGGAAGAACCGGCTGTCGGCGAGCAGTGAACATTCAGTGCCAGACATGGGGCTTCAAATATTGCTCGATCCAGCCCATTCTGCTCTGTGCCTGACACTACTGACTCACCAATTACTGATTACCAGTCTGTTTGTGTTATCATTGCGTTATGACAACATTCATTCTAGTTCGTCATGGTGAAAATGATTGGGTGAATAAACACCGATTGGCCGGATGGATTCCGGGCATTCACCTGAATGAGAAGGGTCACGAGCAGGCCCAGGCAGCCGCTGAACGATTGGCTCATTTGCCGGTAACGGCCGTGTACAGCAGCCCGGTCACTCGTTGTATGGAAACGGCCGTTTACATCGCCCGCCCTCATAACCTGGACGTTATCGAACTGGAAGAAGTTGGTGAAGTCCGCTACGGCAAATGGGAAGGCAAAAAAATCAAAAAACTGGCCAAAAAGAAACGCTGGATGACCGTCCAGTTTTTCCCCAGCCGGATGACATTCCCCCAGGGTGAAGCACTACGCGATGTTCAGTCGCGCGGCATCCAGGCCCTGGAAAAGTTGAGCCGGCAGCACCCTGATGATGTGGTCATCGTCGTTTCCCATGCGGACCTGATCAAACTGGTCATGGCCCATTATTTGGGCGTCCACATTGATTTGTTTCAGCGCATTGTCATCTCACCAGCGTCAGCCAATGTTATGAGTTTGCATCCATCCGGCGGCGTACGCATTTTGCGCCTGAATGATGACGGCCCGCTAATCCTGCCGTCAAAACCCGAAAAACCAGAGGCCGAAACCAGCCAGAATACTCCTGACGAGTCTGGGGGAACGGCCGTATCCCACCCAACAGCATCATGAGGACAGACACCTATGGCTAGCCATATCGAATTAAACCCAGTCTCCCATCTAACCATTGGTACCATTGGCCCGCCAGGCAAGCGTGTTTTCTACCTGCAGGGCAGCCGGGGCGCTCAAACCATTTCCCTGACTATGGAAAAAGAACAGGCCCGCATGATGGCCGAGAGTTTTGCCGCCCTGCTTGATGAGTTAAATACCCAGCATCCAATGGATACTCGTGAACTAAGTGAGCCGATATGGCTGGATATGCGCCTGAAAGAACCGGTCGAACCACTTTTTCGTGTGGGCAACATGGGTCTTGGCTACAATGAGGAGACCAACCAGGTGGTTCTGGTTGCCTATGAATTAGTAGATGAAGGGGTCGAACCTAACGTGGTCAGTTTTTGGGCCACCCGCCCCCATATCAAGGCATTGATTACCCATATTCAAGAAGTCGTCAGCGCCGGGCGGCCCATTTGTGGCAATTGTGGCCAGCCCATTGACCCGGAAGGCCATTTTTGTCCCCATCGTAATGGACATGCCCATTGATCTTTACCGGTATGAATACGCCAGACATTCTCCATCTGCTGCAAACGGGCACGATTGAAGTACAGGGTTTGCTGCCCTGGAGTTCCAATTATTCGTTTCTGGTCCATGTGAATGGCGATGCAGAAATGGTCGTGGCTGTATACAAACCGCGTCAGGGGGAACGGCCGTTGTGGGATTTCCCCAGTGGTACACTATGCCAGCGCGAAGTCGCCGCCTTCCATATCAGCGACGGGCTGGGCTGGAACCTCGTCCCGCCCACCATTCTCCGCCGCGGGCCACACGGCATCGGTTCCGTGCAGCAGTTCATCCCGCACGATCCCGAATGCCACTACTTCACCTTTGAAGGCAGCGCCGATTTTCGCCACGCCCTCCAACAAATCGTCCTGTTCGACACCATCATCAACAACGCTGACCGCAAAGGAGGCCACGTCCTCATCGAAGAGACTGAAGACGCCCAGCCGCCCAACCGGCTTTGGACAATTGATCATGGCATCTGCTTCCACGAAGAATTCAAACTGCGTACAGTCATTTGGGAGTTTGCCGGCCAGCCCATCCCCGACGATTTGTTGGCCAATTTGACTCATTTTCAGGCCCGCCTGCGGCCAGACCTGTTCCCAATTTTGCAAAAGCTGTTGAGTAGTGCAGAATTACTAGCTTTGGAACAAAGATTAAATAGTATAATAAGGTCGCGAACCTTTTTACAGCCGGGACCCGGTCGTCATTATCCCTGGCCCCCGGTATAGTCGTTTCCATAACAAATATTCAAAAATGCTCCCGGACTTTTTATTTCATTGTGCAGCCTTATTGTTTAACTTCTGGGCAGCCTAAGTAATGAGCAAGCAATCATGAGTCACAAAATCCTGGCCGTAGACGATCATCCTGAAACCCTCGATATTGTTGTTATCACCTTGAAGCAGTACGGCTACAATGTCGTTTCCACCACATCGGCCAAAGAGGGCCTGAAGCTGGCTGAATCGGAAAGACCGGACTTAATCCTGCTGGATGTTAATATGCCGGAAATGGATGGCCTGGAAGTGTGCCGCCGCCTGCGGGCCAACGCAGATCTGTCCAGTACTCCTATCATCATGTTTACGGCCGAAGATGAGGCTTACCAGAAACTGGCCGGTTTCGATGCCGGCGCCGACGATTACCTCACCAAACCGACGGACCCGGATGAAATGATTGCTCGCATTGAAGGTATTTTAGGCATCATGGAAGACGAAGCTGAAGTTGAGGGTGAAGAGGATGCCGGCGAATCATCGCCTTCAATTGATTATTTGTTGGAAAAAACCATCGTCATTCCAGAAAGCAAGGCACAAAAAATGGCTGAAGCGGCCCCGGTGAAAGGGTCGTTGGTGGCTGTGGTTGGGGCCAGAAGCGGTACGGGAACAACGTTAACGGCCGTCAACCTGGCTGCCACTTTCGCCCGTCTGGAAACAACTACCACTCTGATTGATTTTGATACTATCCAGGGACACGTTTCCCTGTATCTCAACCAAAAAGTCAAGGGCAGCATCAACACGCTGGCCGATTTGCCAGAGGATAACATTCCTGCCTGGCTGCCCAAACAAATATTTCCGGTCAGCCCACACTTGCAGTTTTTATTTGCCCAGCCCAATCAAGACGGCCGTTTCTCCCACCCTAACTCGTACCAGACAGATGCTATCCTAAGCACGCTGCTCAAATCAGGGCAAACCATCGTCGCCGACATCGGCCACACTCTGTCGGAAACACAGCGGCGCGTCCTGGAGCAAGCCGATCGAGTCATCGTTGTTCTTTCACCAGAACGGGTGGCACTGGCTGCAGCCAAACGGCTGCTGCATCATCTGCAAGAAGTCATATCACCGGACGCCATGATGAGCGCGGTTATTTTTGACGTGAACGGCCGTATGAATCTGCCGCAAAAAGCCGTAGAAACCTATCTGGAACATCCCATCCACGCTGTCATTCCCATTACCCTTGAAGAATTAACCCAAACCGCCAACAAAGGCACTATTTTGGTAAGCAGCTACCCGGAGAGCAAGACCGCCCAACGTTTTTATCAATTAGCCAGGCAGCTTATCGCAACAAAGTAAGAGGAGCCAGTGACCACTATTCCCAGTCTGATTGATCAGGCCATTGCAATCCTTCGCCAATCCAGACACGCAGTTGCCCTTACCGGGGCCGGGATTAGCACGCCTTCCGGCATCCCCGATTTTCGCAGCCGGGATTCTGGTTTGTGGGAGAAATATGATCCCATGGAAGTGGCTTCTTTCACCGGCTTCAAACAAAACCCGCAAGACTTTTACCATTGGATACGGCCGTTGTTCGACACAATCACCGTTGCCCAACCTAACGCCGCCCATCAAGCCCTGGTTCAACTGGAAGCCTATGGTCCGCTACAAGCCGTCATCACCCAAAATATTGACGGATTGCACAGCAAAGCCGGTTCCCAAACCGTCTACGAAATCCACGGCCACCTGCGCGAAGTCACCTGCTTGCGCTGCTACGAAATTTTCAATACCAACGTCGTCCTAGATGATTATTTAGCAACTGGTGACATTCCTCGCTGCCCTTCCTGCGGTGGTGTACTCAAGCCCAACGTCATCCTGTTCGGCGAACTGCTGCCGGTAACCGCCCTCAACCATTCCCGCAAGGAAACCAGATCGTGTGATGTTATGCTGGTTGTCGGGTCTTCGTTGGAGGTTGAGCCTGCCGGCGACCTGCCCTTGTTGGCTAAACAATCCGGTGCACGCCTGATTATTGTTACCCTGAGCGAAACCCATCTGGATTACCTGGCCGATGTGGTCATTCACACCGACGTCGTTGACGTTCTGCCCCAATTGGCCGCACCGTTTTTGCCTTAGTTGTTGAGAAGTGAGTCGAATATGCCCCAAGTCAAAGGAAAAGAATTCTCCACCCCTTCGCCGGAAGCCATCAGCCCGGAAAGCTTTAAGCGGCTGCTGCAAATCAGTACCCGGCTGAGTTCTACCCTCCAGTTGGATGAACTGCTGTCTCTGGTCATGGACGTGGCCACAGAACTGACTGACACGCAAAAAGCGTCCATTTTGCTGGTTGATAAGCAAACAGGCCAATTGCACTTCGCTGCTTCCAAAGGGGACGAAGTACCGGAAGGGATCGTTGTGCCGTTGGACAGCAGTATTGCTGGCTGGGTGGTGCGGCACGGCCGTTCCGTCATCCTCAGTGATGTGCAGTCCGACAGCCGCTTTTACGCCGAAGTGGACTCCGACGAATCCTTCGTCACCCGATCCATGCTGGCCGTTCCGCTCATCACCAGCAAAGGGGTTATCGGCGCGCTGGAAGTGCTCAACAAGCGTGACGATGCTGCCTACACAGCACAGGATGTTGCTCTGATGGAAGCTCTGGCCTCACAATCGGCCGTGGCTATCCTCAACGCCCACTTATTCCACCAATCCGACCTGCTGGCCGAAATTATGCACGAGCTGAAAACGCCGCTCATGGCCATTTCCGCCGCCAGCGAACTGCTCACCCGGCCCGAACTACCTGCCGACAAACACATGGAACTGATTTACATGGTTAAGCAGGAAACGGTCCGCCTTTCCAAAATGACCAAAGATTTTCTGGACTTTGCCCGTCTGGAATCAGGGCGGGTACGGCTGGCCAGCGAACCGGTTGACGTGGCCGGAGTTATTAATGATGTCATCAACATCACCCAACCGCAGGCGGCCGAGCGCGGCATTTCGATTGTGCCGGAACTGGCGCAAATGCTGCCCATGCTCGGCGGTCCTATCCAGTTGTTGGGCGATGCCGACCGGCTTAAGCAGGTGCTGCTCAATCTGGTCAGTAATGCGATTAAATATAATGTAGAAAACGGCCGTATCACCCTCAGCGCCCACCTGTCCGACCAGACCCTCCATTTGAGCGTCCGTGACATGGGGCCGGGCATTTCGGAAGAGGATATGGGCCACTTGTTTGAGCGCTTCTACCGCATCCCCGGCAGCGAAAAGGCCGATGGCAGCGGCCTGGGTCTTTCCATTGCCAACAAGATCGTGGAGGAGCATAACGGCCGTATCGAAGTCAGCAGTATTTTGGGCGAAGGCACAACTTTCACCGTCATCCTGCCCGTAACAGCCGCCTGATCCGTATCCCGCCATGCTTATATAAATTTTATGGTGTTGTAACGTTCTGCTGGTTACAATCATCTAAGATAAGCGGAACCCAAAAGTAACCTGTCATTGACAATGGGTGTGTTTGAAACGAGTTGAGCCAAGTGCCAGGCACTGGGCAAACGGCCTTGGTTTATCCGAAATCTTGCGCCCCGTACCTGGCACTTTTGCCGAAATGAAACACAGCTGTTGACAATTCATGCCGTAAGATTGAACGGCCGTTGCACGTCTAAAATAGGGAACATCACAACATATTGGGTCTTCAGGATTTCGTGGGGTGTAGGGGCGTACCCTTGTGGTCGCCCAGAGCAGGGCGGGCACAAGACCCGCCCCTATATGACAAGACCCCGTGAATTCCCAAAGAGCCAACATATTCACTCGCTTAGCGGAATAAAAGGATAGAACATGCAGAAAGAAAAAGTAGTCATCATTGGATCAGGTCCGGCCGGATTAACGGCCGCTTTATACACCGCCCGCGCCAATTACAAGCCGCTGGTCATTGCTGGCAATCAACTGGGCGGCCAAATTTCACTCACTTCTGAAGTCGAAAACTACCCTGGCTTCTTCAACGCCGATCACACTCCCACCGGTCCGGAACTGGTGGAAATCATGCAAAAACAGGCCGAACATTTCGGCGCACGCATAGAATTCGACGAAGTCACCGAAGTTGATTTTAAGAACGGATCACCCTTTACCGTCAAAACCTACGGCGAAGAATATCAAGCCGAAGCCGTCATCGTCACCGCCGGTGCTTCACCGCGCCGCCTGGGCGTACCCGGCGAGGAAGAATTCATCGGGCGCGGCGTTAGCTACTGTGGCACGTGCGATGGCTTCTTCTTCCGCGGCAAAAAGATCGTCGTTGTCGGTGGCGGTGACAGTGCCCTCGAAGAAGCGATTTTCCTGACCAAATTCGCCAGTTCGGTCACGATCATTCATCGCCGCGACGAACTACGCGCCGGTCACACGCTGCAAAAACGGGCTTTTGCCAACGAGAAAATCTCCTTCATTTGGGATACCGTCGTTGACGAAATCGTGGGTGACAACATCGTTAACGCCGTCAAACTCACCAATCTTAAAACCGGCGAAACGTCAAAATTTGAGACCGATGGTGTCTTCATCTTCATCGGCCATTTCCCCAACAGCAAATTCCTGGAAGGCCAGTTGGCGATGGATGAGCACGGCTACGTCATCACCGACGAGTTGATGCGCACCAGTGCTGACGGCGTCTTTGCTGCCGGTGAAATCCAGGACTCGGTTTACCGCCAAATCGCCACCTCCGTCGGCCAGGGCACGGCCGCTGCCTTGCGCACGGAAAAGTGGCTGAGCGAAAGAGAGTAATTAGTAGCTGGTGGTTAGCTGCTGGTGGCTGGCATTGACGCCATTTGCCAGCAGCCAACTACCAGCCACCAGCAACCATGCTTCGATTCATCTGGGCTTATCTGGTTTATACCTGGGGCGGGCTGCACCGTTATTTTGGCAACATGAACAATTTGCGCAGCGAACATGAAACGGCCGTTCGCTATTTTAACCGCGCCTATGAGATTGATCCGACGTTTCGCCGGGTGCGGCTGGAGCGGGCCACGCTGCTATGGCGGGAACTTTCCCGCTCTGAGGAGGCCCTGGCCGATTTTAACTGGCTGTTGGAAGATGACCCGGCCTATGGTCCCGCTTTATTTGGTCGGGCGCTGGTTTTGCAGGAAAACGGCCGTTACCAGCAAGCCCTTAATGATTTAGACGCTTACCTGGCCCTGCCTGCCCCCGAACCATACTGGAACGAAGCCCGCCGCACCGCCGCCCTCCTCCGCGAACTTTTAGCAGAATAGCGGCTCGCATCACCGGCGCTGGCTGGATATCACTTGCTCAATAGCCTGTGTAATTCGCTCTGCAATCCGATTATGGAGTTCTCTCGGAACTTCCACCATATTGTAATGATCATACGGATTGCCAAATTCCGTATCTTCAAAGACCCAACCATCTATCTGTACTGGGTGATTATAGCGAGGGACGGCCCACCAGTGAATATGCGGTTCAGGTGGATAATCACGGTATGAGTGATTCATGTAGCAAGACCAGTTGAACATTGTGGCGTCAAATGCCATTTGTAATGCTTTTTCCAACACGTTTACAACGTTCAACCATTCCAGTAATTCTTCGGGGGTCGTCTCGGCCACGTCGCCACAGTGCCTTTTCAGATGAAGTATGCACCTGCCGATAAGCCGCTGGTTGGGCGCTAAAACAACCCGCCAATACCTTGTCTCATAGAGCAGTAAATAGACGGGATTGTCAGATGACCATGAGCAAATAGGACAAGCCATGTGGTTCTCCTTCATAAATAGGAGCGCGGGCAGCTTGCCCGCAATGGCGGACTGGCAGTCCGCGCTCCATTTTCATTTATGGTATTGAGCTTGCGCTCATGTTGTTTCTTTTGAATTAAATTTCGATCTGCCCAACGAGTTGGCCCACCGGCGTTAGGCGACGCAGCCATATTCTCTTATTCCCTACGTTCAAGTTCATCAGGTGTTGGTTTTTGAAAGAACACAATCCACGGCTTCATACTTTCTTCGGAAATGTGGAAGCTCTCCTGCGAGGACTGCGAATTCCTGGTCGCAAGCCGTCTCAATAGCTCATCCTCCGACACATCAAGAAAATGCACTTCACTGCTGGCTCCCAGGCGTTTCGCTCGCAGCCGGTAATCTTCGCGTTCTTCTCGTGCCCAAAAGCCGAAATCGAGGATGACATTCGTTCCCAATTCCAGCGCCCTGCGCGCGATATTCCAAAGCATAATCTCAATCAGACTATGCCGGGCATCATGTTCCGGCTCTTCCGCATCTTGACCAAAAAGGGCCACCTGCCACTCATCGGGTGTCAATCGAAGGGCCGACCGCTCATGTTCAAGTTTCTTTGCAAGCGTTGTTTTCCCTGAACAAGGAAGTCCAACCATCAGATGAAGCGTTGCCACATTCTTCATTCTTCTGCTTTCAGCCATTCCACAACCGCCTGCAATTCCTCAAAACTGCCAACGGGAACCATTGTCTGCAAAAACGCATACAGCGACGGGCTGAGTTGGCGCACTTCCTGCACCAACGGTCCCACCGGATCGGCGCCTGTTGCCCCCGGCTCGTCGGCATACGCGCCGTAGAACGCAAAATAAGCCTGATTCAGCTTGCGAATCTGGTAGCCATTGGTCACAAACACCTGCCGCTGCGCTTCCATATAAGCTTCGGCCACGCCAATTTGACCGGCCGCCAGCAACTCATCAACCCGCCGTCGCGTATCGGCCATTGCGGCCCGAAAGTCAAAAGCGGGCGGCTCATCTGATTCCGGTGTTGAGACTGCTTCATTCGATGACGGTTGGGGAACTCGATCCGGGTAATAGGTAGCAATCATTGCCTCGCCGATTTCCGTGCCGACGATGGACGCCGTTGTTTCGTTCATCGTCCGCACTTGTGAATGGGTCGCGTAGTGCAGACTGATGGGGTACGGTCCCATCCAGACGTGTGACCATTCGTGGGCCGTGACTTCGGCCAGCCAGTTGATGCTGCTAGTTTCCATGATCATCGAGGGATACAACCCCAGCCCGCCAATGGGGACGACCAGGGCCGAGAGGTTGAGTTTGTCGAACACGGCCGTTTCCAACACCTCCTGCTCCGGAATCGACAAACCATGTACCAACGGAATGCCGTAAATTCGCTCAATATGATCACGGGGTGAAACCATCAAAATCGTCGGCAGGGGGGTCATGTGCATCATCACCGGCGGAAAGGTCTGGTTCAGCAGCGAAAAGCCCTCATCGTCCAACACAGCCGACACCTGATCCTGCACCACCGCTTCGGCAAACGGCTGGATGTCGCCCAGGGCAGCTTGCTGCCGCTCCAATTCAGCTTCCAAATCGGCCGAAGCCGCCGCCGGATTGGTAATATCTGGATTGACATAAATTTGCTCAATCTGCCATTCAAGCTGCCCCACTGCTTGCACCAATGCCAGATAATCGAGCACAACCTGGTCGCGCGTTGCCTCATCCCAATAAGTCTGGTCGCGGGCCAACATCGCCTCGGCCTTGGCCGCGATGGCCTGTATTTCCCAGACGACAAAATCATATTCGCGCAGACCAACCAAAGCGCGAAGCTGATACGCCTCGTCGCCAAAAGCCGGCCAGTCCGGCGCAAACAGCGCCACCAAAATGAGGGCCAAAACCAGAAGTTTCACGCTCCGCAGTAATCGACGCCAACGCATGGAGTGATGATAGTCAAGAAGCAGCAGCGAAACAAGCAAATTCAACCTGACTTCACCGATTCTTAACCATAAAACTTCCCGGAAGCCCAATTGGGTTATTACTGACTAAACCCGACTCGTTCAGTAATCTACTAACCGGCTTCCGGGAAGTTAGCCCTCTCCAACAAAATACCCGAAGCAGTAAAAATCAGC
This sequence comes from Ardenticatenaceae bacterium, assembly GCA_020634245.1. Classification (GTDB taxonomy): domain Bacteria; phylum Chloroflexota; class Anaerolineae; order Promineifilales; family Promineifilaceae; genus JACKCC01. The sequence goes on from JACKCC010000012.1 coordinate 80,434, forward strand.
TATCATACAAGCTAATTCAGCCTTCATCATTCCTAATTCATCATTTTGCAGAGGTATTGGTATGCGCTTTTTAGTAACGGGTGGGGCCGGTTTTTTGGGGTCGGCCTTAGCCAATCGATTAGCCAGTGATGGTCATCATGTACGCGTTTTAGATGATTTGAGCAACGGGAACCGCACCCATCTGCATCCGGTCATCGACTTTACCGAAGGGGATGTAGACGATATTCCGCTGCTCTGGTCGCTGCTGCATGACGTGGATTGTGTCTACCACCTGGCGGCGCGGGTTTCGGTGGCCGAATCGCATCTGCATCCCCGCGAATACAACCGGGTCAACGTCGGCGGCACGGTCAGTTTGATGGAAGCGATGCGCGACACGGGCGTGCAGCGGGTTGTGTTCACTTCGTCGGGGGCGATTTACGGCCGTCAACCGGAACAACCCGTCCACGAAAACGACACTCCCCATCCCGACTCGCCCTACGCCGTCAGCAAATGGTCGGCCGAGCAATACATCCACACCATCGGCGAATTGTGGAAGATCGAAACGGTGGCGCTGCGCATCTTTAACGCCTATGGCCCGCGGCAAAGTTTGCCCGTCTCACACGCGCCGGTTGTGCCCCGCTTTTTGCAGCAGGCAGTCAGCGGCGGCTCGGTGGTGATCTTTGGCGACGGCAGCCAAACGCGCGATTTCGTTTTCGTGGATGACGTGGTGGCCGCGCTGGTCAGCGCCGCCACAGCGCGGCAGGTCAACCGGCAAATCATCAATATTGGCAGCGGCCAGGAGACGAGCATCAACGAACTGGTGGAGCGGATTGAAACGGCCGTTAACCAGCGCATCAACCGTATTCACAATCGGGAAAAAGAAGGGGGCGTCCCGCGCTTAGCCGCCGACATCAGCCGGGCGCAGCAGCTCCTGGGCTTCCGCCCCTACGTCTCCCTGGAAAAAGGGTTGCAAATCATGCTGCAAACCGAAAGCCGTTTTCAAACCCAGCAGGCAAAATAAAACGCCAAGATGGAAATCCATCTTGGCGCAGTGCCCTGGAGAGGACTCGAACCTCCACGCCCTAAGGGCATAGGCCCTCAACCTACCGCGTATGCCAATTCCGCCACCAGGGCTAAGTGTAACTAATTATAGCCATCGACCGGCGGCTGTCAATTAATGAGGTTTCCCAATTCTGCCCCAAATACCGGTCAAACCCAGGCATTTGAGTGTATTTGAAAAGCATCCCGTTGGCGTTGAAAAACTGCCCCATCAAAAAATCAATCCACCTAATAGTACCAGTAGTTAATTGTGCTCGTAAGCAGAAATATGTATTCTGAACATATATTTTCACCAACGGGAGCATGAGCGGAGCAAGGGAGACGGCCGTAACAAACCCACTACCCCAACTCACCCCGATACATCACAAATACGCGCCAATGGAGGCTTATGATGAGCACAAAATTCATTTACTGCCAGCAGTGCGGACACCCCAATGATCCGCGCAGCAAGTTTTGCCATAACTGCGGGTCTGCCCTCAGCCAGCAAACAGTAGTTGCCCGGCCACCTTCCGTTCCCCAAGCTGTTTCGGCACCGCCGGCAGCGCCGGTCAAACAATCTCGTTCCTGCCTGAGCAGTTGTTTGATCGTGTCACTGGTGCTGGTTTGTCTGGTAATTGGCGGGGCCACGGCCGCAGCTCTATTCTATGGTGACGAAATCAAAACCACAATTGAAGCCTACCTCACGCCTCAGCCTGGCGGATCAAGTGTCGTGTCGGGGAATACGGCCGTTTCCGGGACCAATTCCGTCACAGTCAACAGCGGTACAGAAGGTGTCGTGACCGCCGCCAACGGGGCCAGCATCACCATTCCCACCGGTGCAGTTCCAGTCATGGACGATGGCAGCGCCGGAACAATGGTTTTCAGCATCCAGGAAGACACATCAATTACCCCCGTTTTGCCCGTAGAATTCGACCCGGTTGGTCCCGTTTATCACTTGGGGCCGGAAGGGTTTGTTTTCACCTCACCGGTACAAATCAGTCTGCCCATTCCGCAGGACATTGATCCCGAACTGGTGCTGGGACTGACCTTTTTCGACGTGCAGGCCAACATCTGGAAACTGCTGCCAGGCACAGTGGATGCTCAGGCCCGAACCGTTTCTGCCGAGACAACTCATTTTTCTACGTGGGGCATCTTTGGCAGCTGCATTGGCGATGTTTTTGGCGGCTGTGCCTATTACGAAAGCCGCAACCAATGGCAGCGTGAAAACGGCGGCTGGTTCAAAGTCACCAACAACCATGTCCGCAACACAGGCAGCTTCCCCGGCGGACGTCATCTACCCCTCAGCACCTCCTACGGCGTGTGCGTCAAAAGCTACTCCTTCAACAATCCCGACAACGCCTGGAACTGGCTTGAACCTTTAGACTGGCAAATCACAGCCCTTGATGAAAGCACGACCGACTACTGGCTGCCGGCCGGCCAATACGAACTCGTCGATATTTACTTCATGTCCGAAATCAACCAATCGCCACTGTACGTCCCCGAATATGCCACTTATTGGCGGACGTTGGGAACGTACAGTCTTGACCCCGGTGAAACCATTGAATTTACGTCGGCCAGTGTTGATTTGAACAGCTTTACCCAGGGACGGCCGCCCTGCTGGGGCGAAATGACGACTTCTGTCGGAACCGGCGACGTGCAGATTACACTGACCTGGCAGGCTTACGCCGATATCGATCTCTACGTCGAAGACCCGACTGGCGAAGTTGTTTACTACGGCAACGATTACGTCTCTTCCGGCGGCCAATTAGATCGGGATAACACATGCAGCGATTACATTCAGGGGCAGCCGGAGAATATTTTCTGGCCGCAAGCCGGTGCTCCCAGCGGCACATACAAAGTCAGTGTCGATTATTTTGGCGATTGTGATGCAACCGGTCCCGTGCAGTGGACAGTACGAACCGTTGTCGGCGGGCAGGTTCAAACGTACAACGGCACGCTCGGCGCAGAAGGCGATAATCAAATGGTGACAACTTTTGCCATCCCGTAACTTCACCGACAAACAATTGAATGACACCTACTTAAATCCTATAGTGACTATCAACGTTGGCCTGGCTGTTTTCAGTCAGGCCATTTTTGCCTACTGCTTATGTTGTCGGGTATGATCCCCTCATGTTATTTCACAACCATTTAGTCATTATTCGCGGCGGCGGCGACCTGGCCACCGGTGTCGCCGGCCGCCTGCACAAAGCCGGATTCCCGCTGATTGTGCTGGAACTGGCACGGCCGTTAGTCATCCGCCGTAAAGTAGCCCTGGCAACGGCCGTACTCGAAGGCGAAATTCAAATCGAAGATTTACACGGCCGTCTCGCCGCTACCCCTGAAGCCGCCCTGCAAATGGCCTATACCGAAACCATCCCCGTTCTCGTCGCCCCCGACCTTTCTACCCTCAGCCTTCTGCCTTCTGCCTTTGCCGTTATCGATGCCCGTATCGCCAAACGCAACATCGACACCCACATCAATCAAGCGCCGCTGGTTATCGGCATGGGGCCGGGATTTACGGCTGGGGTTGACTGCCATGCCGTCATTGAAACGATGCGCGGGCACACGTTAGGGCGCGTCATCTGGGACGGTCCGGCGCTGCCCAACACGGGCACGCCGGGCATTATCGCCGGTAAAGGCGCGGAACGGGTGCTGCGCGCCCCAGCCGACGGAAAGGTAAAATGGAGACTGGAGATTGGAGACTTGGTTGAAATGAACCAGGTAATTGGCGATGTGGCTGGAGTACCCATTTTGGCACCGTTTGCCGGTGTGGTGCGGGGGACGATTGCGCCGGGCACGGCCGTTACCCAGGGCATGAAAATCGGCGACGTGGATGCACGAGGCAGCGTTCAAGCCTGCTTCACCATCTCGGACAAAGCACTGGCTATGGGCGGTGCCGCCCTGGAAGCGATTCTAATCCACCTGAACAATCAGCTAGATTAATGGAGATGTTGTTATGATGAACGCGCTTCAGAAATTCGGCCGTCAATCGACAACAATGCACCTCTTAACCAGTATTTTATTAATTCTGGCCATGAGCACCCTTGATTATTTGTCCGGGCCGGAGCTTTCCTTCTCCATTTTCTACTTGATTCCGGTGTCCACTGCTGCCTGGCTGATTGGCCGGCGGGCCGGTATAGCTGTCTCATTCCTGAGCGCTTGTGCCTGGCTTTTCATCGATCTAACCAATCACATCATCTACAGCTATCCGGCCATTCCGTACTGGAACGCTCTGGTTCGCTTCGGGTTTTTCTTGGTGGTTACGTTAACTCTTTCCTCATTACACGCCAGCCAACAACAGCAAGAAGCATTAATGCATTTCATTGTTCACGACCTGCGCTCCCCGTTAGCCACGATGATGATGGGACTCGACGTTTTGCAGTTTAGCAGCGTAGGAAGCCTGACTGAAAAACAGCAGGCCGTCATCAACGATAACATCACATCGGGCCGCCGTATGCTAACGCTGATCAATTCCCTGCTCGATTTGCCCCGGTTAGAACGGGGGAAAATGCCGTTACAGTTAACGGCCGTTAACGTTTCTAACCTGGGACAGTCCGTTTTTGAAGAAATGCAACTGTTCGCGCAGCGGCGGCAGGTAAATCTGGCTTTACAGCTAGACCCCAACGCAGCATTGGTTCAAGCCGACCTGGAATTAACCCGGCGGGTTTTGTTAAATTTATTGGGCAATGCCATCAAGTACAGCCCCAAGGATTCCACCGTCATATTGCGGACCAAACGAAAGGGGAAGAATGCCCTGACTTTCAGCATCCTCGATCAAGGGCCGGGAATCCCACCCCATTGGCGCAAAAAGGTTTTTAACAAATTTGCCCAGGTTGAAGCTCGCCAGTCAGGCGATTCTCTAGCCGGAAGTGGTATCGGCCTCAATTTTTGTCAGCTCGCCGTTCGGGCGCAGGAAGGCAGCATTTGGATAGGCGACAACACCGAAGCAGAGCACGGGGCTGATTTTTCTTTTACTTTACCAACTGTGGTGCCAGGGAAACCTGGCTAATCTGTCAAAAGTTAATCATTTGGTCAACCTGACCAGTCGTCGGTTCCGCTCAACAGAACCAGTCTTCGGTCAGGCGGGGCGGGGCCGGTTGGTAGAGGGTAAGGAGAGGTTGTGGCGGTGGGGAACGGCCGTCCATCTCATAAGCCAGTTTTTCTACAGCCGCAAATGCTTCGTAAGGATCATCGCTGCCATGCTCAGCCAGATAAGCCACTTCCTGCTGCAATCGATCCATCCGTTCATCCGCATGCGGCCACAGGTAGGTGAAATTGGCCGCATCCAACGGGCCAAGCCAGTCGGCCACATCGGGATGATTGAGCAAGGCACTCTGCGGCGGCACCAGCAGCCGCACCGACAACTGCACGATAGGCACATGCTGAATCAGACTGCGCGCCCGAATCCAGGCCAGCATTTCGATGTAGTCGTTTAGTGTTGTCCAGGGCGTAAACGGCACCCAGGTCGGCTGAACATGAATGCCGGCGTTGGCCAGAATTGGCAGCACTGCTTCCATATCGGCAACGGTGTGCCCTTTTTGCAGGCGGGCCAGCACCCGGTCGCTGGTGGACTCGAATGCGGAAATGACGAAGCTGCATCCCAACCGCCGGAATTCAGGAAACAAATCTCGATGTTTGAGGATGTGTTCGACCTTGGTGGTGAAATCGAAAGTCAAGCCGGGAAATTCGGCGTGCAAAGCGCGGGCGAGTTTAAGCGCATGGCCCGGCCCGTTGAGAAAATCGGGGTCGCCAAAGCTGATGTGGCCAGCACCTGCCGCCACCTGCTGCCGGATGTCGGCCAGGACGGTTGCGGCGGGGATGATGAAGAAACGGCCGTTATACACCGGAACCACCGGGCAGTGACGGCAGGTATGCAGGCAGCCCCGGCTGGCCTCAACGTAACCGGCCAGTTTGGTCGAGCCGTTGTGCATGTAGCGGGCATATTGATCTAACGCCGGTAAATCCCGCCGGTCGGGCACTGGAAATTGCAGGCGGGCGATGTGGGGTATCGATTCTTGATAAGCAGTAGTAACTCCAGGAACCTGCTGGCTGAACTTGTCGAAGCCCTCCCCCTCAGACAAACCCTCAACCAATCCTGCTAATGGTTCCTCATACTCCCCACCAATCACCGAGTCGGCAATACCAGCCAGCAAATAATCCCGGTTTAGCCAGGCGTACATGCCGTAAAAGCAAATGTGCGCCGCCGGATTAACTACCCGCACCTGTTCGGCTGCCTGAACGCCCAGCCGCAGTGCCGTGTGCATGGGCACAGCAATCGCTACCAGATCGGCCTCTTTAGCGGCAGCTTGCGGGAAGGGCGAGAGGGATAGGTCAACGGCCGTTACCGCCATCCCTTCCTCACGCAAAAACGCCAGCGGCCAGGCCAGACTCAACGGCTGGTGGCCCAATTCATAGCAAGCGAGGAGAAGGGTTTGTATCATGCGTCATTCATCATACGTCACCCGCCACTTACACATGACGAATGACGCGTGACTTATCACTTCTTGGCCGGTGCGCCGCCTGAGCCGGGCAGCGCGGCATCGCCACCGAATAAAAACGCTTCCATTTGCTCAAACAAAAAATCGTTGGCGCGGGGATCGGCCATGTTCAGGCCGTAATGATTGATAAGCAGCGTCGCCTGTTCCTGCCACAATTCCCAGGCCAGGGCCGACACATTCTCGTAAATACGCTGGCCCATTTCGCCGGGAAAAGGCGGGCGGTTTAATGCCGGTAGTTCGGCACTGAATTTGGCGCAGTTGACAACTGTAATTGTTTTTGTTTCTCGACTCATAATGACCTCTTTTGATTTGTCGCAAGTATATAGTGGCTTATGCCGAACGCGAAATTTTAGCCCAAACACATCTTGCCCAAGTGCTGGCCCACTTGTAGAATCCGCCAAACAAATTGGAGCGCGGGCAGCTTGCCCGCCTGCACTAGCGGGCAAGCTGCCCGCGCTCCCAGAGGTTGCTTATGAGTTCTGTTCACCACAACCGCCCCCGATTTTCCATTGACAACGCCCAAACGTTGGCCCAGGATTTGTACGGGTTAACGGCCGTCCCCCACCCCCTCCCCAGCGACCGCGACCAAAACTTCCACTTGAAAACAGAATCCGGCGAGCAGTTCGTCCTCAAAATCGCCAGCGCCGCCGAATCGGCCGAAGTGCTGGATTTACAAAACCAGGCCATGCGCCACCTGGCCCAGGATGAAAGCCTGCCCACGCCGCACGTTTGCCCAACGAAAAATGGAGAATGGATGACGGCCGTTCCCGGCGAAAACGGCAGCCGCTACTTTGTCCGCCTGGTCACCTATCTCGACGGGCAAGTTTTGGCCAGCGTCACGCCCCAGTCACCCCATCTGCTGCACGATATTGGCCGCTTTCTGGGGCAGATGGACAACCTCCTGGCCAGTTTCGACCATCCTGCCGCCCACCGGCTGCTGCATTGGGACATCCAGCACGCCCCCACCATTATCCGCCGCCACCTGCCGGAAATTGACCAGCCTGACCGGCGTACACTGGTTGAGCGATTTTTAGGGAAATACGAAACGGCCGTGCTCCCCTACCTGCCCCACCTGCGACGCCAAATCATCCACAACGACGCCAACGACCATAACCTCATCGTCATCCCCACACCCCTTCAGCTCATCACCCCTTCACTTCTGGTTGGCATCATCGACTTTGGCGATATGGTCCACAGCCTCACCCTGGCCGAACCGGCCATTGCCACCGCCTACCTCATGCTCGACAAGCCGGAACCATTTACCGTCGCCGCCCACTTTCTCAGCGGCTACCACGCCGTCCATCCGCTGACCGAACTGGAGCAAGATTTACTCTACCAGTTTATCCGCATCCGGCTCTGCACCAGCGTCGCCCTGTCAGCCCATCAAAAAAAGCTGGAACCCGGCAACGCCTACCTGACCATCTCCGAAAAACCGGCCTGGGCACTGCTGGAGCAGATGGCGGCTATCAACGCCGAACAAGCGGCTGCCCAACTGCGCCGCGCCTGTTTCACACCGCCGCCCGGTCAAAGCAAAACGGCTATTTTACAAAAACGGCAGCAGCATTTGGGGCCATCCTTGAGTATTTCCTACCGCGAACCGCTCAAAATCGTGCGCGGCGCCGGGCAATATTTGTATGATGAAACGGGACGGCCGTATCTCGACTGCGTCAATAATGTCTGCCACGTAGGCCACAGCCATCCCCGCGTTGTCGAAGCTGCCGCCAACCAGATGGCCATCCTCAACACCAACACCCGCTACCTGCACGACAACATCATCCGCTACGCCGGGCGGCTGACGGCCACCCTGCCCGATCCCCTCAACGTCTGCTTCTTCGTCAACTCCGGCAGCGAGGCCAACGATTTGGCACTGCGCCTGGCCCGCACCTACACCGGCCAGCAGGACACCATCGTCCTCGATGGCGCGTATCACGGCAATCTGAGTTCGCTCATTGACATCAGCCCGTACAAATTTAACGGCCGTGGTGGCCAAGGCGAACCGGCGCATACGCACACCGCCCTCATGCCCGATTCGTATCGCGGCCCGTACCAAGAGGGCGCAAAATACGCCGATCATGTCCAGCAGATTATCGAAAACTTACAGCGAAACGGCCGTCACCCCGCTGCCTTTATCGCCGAATCCCTGCTGGGCTGCGGCGGCCAGATCGTCCTGCCCGACGGCTATTTGCAGACCGCCTTCCAGCACGTTCGCGCCGCTGGCGGGGTTTGCATTGCCGACGAGGTACAGGTTGGATTTGGCCGGGTAGGCAGCCATTTCTGGGGCTTTGAAACGCAAGGCGTCGTCCCCGACATCGTTACGATGGGTAAACCCATCGGCAACGGCCACCCACTGGCAGCCGTGGTGACAACCGCCGAAATTGCCCAGGCATTCCACAACGGGATGGAATATTTCAACACCTTTGGCGGCAATCCCGTCTCCTGCGCCGTGGGATTGGCCGTCCTGGATGTGATTGAAGATGAGCATCTGCAACAAAATGCGCTGCGTGTTGGCGAGCATCTCAAGGCGGGATTGACCGGTCTGATGGCCAGACATCCCATCATCGGCGATGTGCGCGGGCTGGGGTTGTTTCTGGGCATCGAACTGGTGCGGGATCGAGAAACGTTGGAACCGGCAGCGGAAGAGGCGTCTGCTATCGTTGAAAAAATGAAGCAGCGCGGCATCCTGCTCAGCACCGATGGGCCGCTGCACAACGTCATCAAAATCAAGCCGCCCATCGTCTTCACAACCGCTGACGCTGATTTTCTGGTGATAACGTTGGATCAAGTTTTGTCAGATATGGGAACCTCCGAGATTTCAGAAATCTCGGAGGTTTAACGCGCCAATGAGCCTGAAAGTTTTGTGTTTGGGAATGCTGGGCGAGTTTTCGCGGCTGCCGCTGGTCAAATTACTGGCGGCTGGCGTGGACGTATGCGGCGTGGTTGTGCCCGGTGAAAACTCGCCCGGCAATCCACCCATCCGCTTGCTGCCAGCACAAAAACAGGTCTCCAGCCTGCCTCTTCTCACCCCATATCGGGCGCTGAATATCGTTCATCTGGCCTGGGAACAAAGCATCCCGGTCTACGAGTTAAGTCGCCCCAACCATCCCGACTCGCTGGCAGCGCTGGCGCAATTGCAGCCCGATGTGGCGCTGGTGGCTTGTTTTTCGCACAAAATCCCGCCTGATTTGCTGGCGCTGCCCCGGCATGGCTTTCTCAATCTGCATCCGTCGCGGCTGCCAGCCTATCGCGGCCCAGAGCCGATTTTCTGGCAGCTGCGTGATGGGGTGAATCCGGTGGGGGTGACGCTGCACTTGATGGATGCGGGGTTGGATACGGGGGATGTGGTAGGGGAAACGGCCGTTTCCCTTCCCGACGGCATTTCACGCAATCAAATCGACAGTTTGTGCGCCGCCGCCGGAGCCGATTTAATGCTGGCCGCGCTGGCACAACTGGCAACAGGGTTGCTTACCCACCAACCGCAGCCGCCGGGCGGCAGTTACCAGCCCCTGCCCCAACCGGCCGATTTTTGTCTGGATGTAAGCTGGTCGGCCCAACGAGCCTTTAATTTTATGCGGGGAACGGCGGAGTATGCACGGCCGTATCTCCTCCAAATCGCCCATCAAACCCGCCAACTAACCGAAGCGCTGGCTTATGAACCGGATGGAGTTTTGGAGAACGTGGTGGAGGGAGGGAACGGCCGTGAAATTCGCATCCAGTTCAATCCCGGCATTCTACACACTCGGTTGCTAGGCAGTTAACCTCATTCAGTCAAATTGTTCCGAATCCCTTCCAATTCAGCCGCCACCTGGCGAACGCTGCTAATCCGCTTCTCTCGTTCCTTGACCAGCATAGAATGGATGAGGGTCGTCAACTTTTCGGGGACATCGAACCGGAACTGACTGATTTCAGGAACCGGATCATTGAGGATGGCTACCAGCGTTGCCGCAATTTGCTCCGCGGCAAACGGCGGCCGTCCGGCCAACATCTCGTACAGCAGCGCGCCAAAAGACCAGACGTCGCTTCCAAAATCAAGCGTTTCGCCGCGACAGGCTTCGGGACTCATGTAAACCGGACTGCCCATAAACGATCCGGCCTGGGTCAGGCGTGTCTCTCGCAGGCTCAAATGAGCAATGCCGAAATCGGTCAGGCGGGGTGTGCCGTCGGCGGCCAGCAGCACGTTGGCCGGTTTGATGTCGCGGTGGATGATGCCCAGGTGGTGAGCGCGGGTGAGAGCGTCGGCTAATTCCAGACCAATGTCCAGGACGCGCCGCAGCGAAAGCTGATCTTCTGCATCCAACAGTTCACGCAGCGAACCGCCGGGCACAAATTCCATGACAATCAGATGCGCGCCGTCACGCTCTTCGGCAGCGAGCATCTTGACGATATTGGGGTGATTGAGCTGGCGCAGCGCTTCCCCTTCGCGAATAAACCGGCTTACCATGTCTGGCTGCTGGGCGATGAGTTCTGATTTAAGCTGCTTGATGACGACCGGCCGGCCAGTTGACGTATCTTGACCCAGGTAAACGGTGCCGTGACTACCCACAGCCAGCAGACTTTCTTGAATGAATCGTTTTTGGGATGATGAGGTAGGAAGCACGCCTGTTTGTGCCGGTTCTGGTGGGCAAGCAACTTCTTCTTGAAAACCTGTATCCTCCGGTTTTTCAGTATGCCAGCCCAGCGCAGTTAGTTTTTGCCGCAGTTCCTCAACGGTAGCTTTAGGGTCAAGGGCGCGGCCTTCGGCTTTGATAGCCTCTATTTCTTCGGCGGGCAGGTCGAAGAGGCAGTCAGGCAAGAACCGGGAAGTTAAAAACTGGAACAACGGTGCTTTTGCCCAGGGAGCAGCTTGTTCATACAAACCAACGAGGCGTAACGCATATTCTTTGTCGGCTACGGTTTGGGCGCGGTGGGCTAAGACACAAGCCGCTAAAGGTAAAGTATTGAAAATATGATTATCCCATGCCTTTAATATTTTATAAATCGGCTGCTCCGCCTGATTGTATTGTGATCGAGCTACCAATGACCAACACAAAGGCATTAGAGCCTCGGAGTTATCCGATAAGTTCAAATGGTGAAAAATGGTAGCTGCTTCCTGGGCCAAAGTTTGAGCTTGGGCAAAATCCTCGGTAGAAAGAGCTGCATAGCTAAAAGTACAAAGCGCCATAGCGACCTGATAATCCCTTTTCATTTCCCTGGCTTGATTAAGCGCCGATTGAGCCAGCGATTTGGCTTTTTTCCCACTACGTTCCAATGCCTGTAATAAGGCCATATAGTTTGTCGCTTCAGTTTTTTCCCATGTATTCCCAAAATTATCTAAGAAAGCAATACATTCAGAAAGGAGCCGTTCCGCCTCGTTAGGGGAATCATATTGGAATATTTTTGCAAGAGCCAAAGCCCTTAACATATTTGTTTCATCCCACCGATTGCCTTCATCCCGGTAAAATTTCAGACTTTCCCGGAAACATTGCTCAGCCTTTTGGGGGAAATTTTGGTTGAGATAAGTAATACCAAGCCAATACTGGCTATAGGCAATACCATGCCAATCATGAATTTGACGCTGAATATTGATGCTTTGGATTACATATTGCTCGGCTAAATCGTGTTGATCGCAATGTAAACCAATCATTGTCAACACTTCCGCTTGCCCCCATAAATCACCAGTTTCCTGGAAAACCGCCAGACTTTTCTGTAACATTTGTCGGCCTTGTTCTTGTTTGCCAACAAAAATTGTCATAAAGCCAGCGCCTTTTAGTATTTCTGCTTTTATCCTTTTGATTTTCGCGTTTGTTTGATCCAGCCGGTCCAATTGAGAGAGACTTTCTTCCAGTAAAGCATTTTGTTCTGTTGTTGATGGGCTAAAATGGTTCCACCAATATAAAAGATAAGCCAGCGTTAATGTCTGTTCATCGCCTGGTTGAACTGTTCGACACATGTCGGTGGCGGAACGAAAGACGCTTTCACCCTCAGGAACACGGCCGCTTTGCTGGAAAAAAGTGCCTAATGAAAAAGCAGCCTGGCAAAGTTGAGTCAGAAAGCCATGTGTCACCGCCCAATTCCAGGCGGCGCGCACGTTTTCAATATCGGCTTCAATTTCCAGCATCGCTTTTCTTTGCCGCCGACCTTTCAAATCATTTGTCTTATCATCAAGCGCCTGGCAAAAATAGGCGCTGTGGCGGTCGCGTAAGTCGGTTTCCAGGTTTGAATTTTGGGCCAGTTTTTCAGCGCCAAATTGGCGCATCAATTCGTGGATGTTGTAACGGCCGTTCTCCATATCATGCTTGAGGAAAGACTTTCGGGTCAACGCCGCCAGCAAACGATGAAAAGCGGGCTGGCTCACATCCGGCGCGCAGATGGCTTTGGCCGCCGTCCGGGTAAACCCACCGCGAAAAATGGAGAGTTGGGCAAAAAGCTCCTGCTCACCGGACCACAATCTCTCCCAGGAAGCCTCAAACACGGCCCGCAGACTGCGATGCCGGTCGGTGATGTTGCGCAGGTCGCTTTCCAGTAAATCCAGGCTGCCTTGCAGTTCGGCGGCGATTTCGGCCAGCGACAGCGTGTCGGCCCAGGTGGCCGCCAGTTCCAACCCCAATGGCATCCCTTCCACCTGCCGGCAAATCGTTGTGATGTGAGCCACGTCGTTCGCTTTCAGGGTCATATCCGGCCGCAAGTGACGGGCGCGTTCCAGGAAAAGCTGAACGGCCGCATCCCCCTCCTCGACATCCTCACGCGAAAAAGCCAGCCCGCTCAACGGGAAAAGCTGCTCTTCAACCAGACGCAGCGGCTCGCGCGAGGTGGCCAACACTTTGACCTGCGGCGCTGTTTGCAGCACGTCGGTCACCCAATCGGCCCCGTCCAACAAATGCTCGTAGTTGTCCATCACCAGAAGGAGCGATTTGTTCCTGAGAAAGTCCAACAACTGCTGGCGGGGTTCGCGGCCATCATAAAAGCTGAATTGCAGCGCCTGGGCTGTGGCCGGCACGATTTCTTCGGGCGAAGCAAGTTTAGCTAACGAAGCAAACCAGACGCCATGATCAAACGCAGCCAACTGTTGGCGGGCCGTTTCCAGGGCCAGCCGTGTTTTGCCCATTCCACCCGGTCCAACAATGGTTATCAGTCTGGCTTCAGGGTTGGCTATAAACGCATTCAAGGTTTGCAATTCAGTTTCACGGCCAAAGAAGGTCGTCGTTTGCCGGGGCAGGTTGTGGGCTTTTTGGGCTTTTAACGGCGCGACTAAATCGACTGTTGAAGTGGGCGTAACCACCTCATCAAACTGACCGGCTCGAATCGCGTCGTACAGATTTTGCGTTTCCAGGGTGGGTTCGATGTCCAGTTCGTCACGCAGCAGTTGGCGGCAGGTGTCGTAGTGGGTGAGAGCGGCCCGGCGACGGCCGTTTCTTACCAACGCTTCCATCAACTGCCGGTGGGCGCTCTCCCGCAGGTTATCAAGTTCGAGCTGGCGGCGGGCGTAGGTTACGGCCACGTCTAATTCGCCTGTTGCCAGGCCGTGCACCGTCAACGTGTCCAGGGCGTCCAGCGCCTGCCGCAGCAGCGTGCTGCGCTGCGCCGCCGCCCATTCTTCAAACGGGGCGCTGTCGGGCAGATAAAAATCAGTCAGGAAGTTGTCTCGGTAAAGGGCTGTCGCTTCGGGCCAGTGGCATTCTTCGTTTTTGAGTAATTGCCTGAAATGCTGCACGTCGAGGTGGAAACGGCCGTCCGGATTAATCTGGACCGTTTGGCGATCCGCCAGCAGGAAAGGAACCATACCCTCCCCATCGCGCCGGGTCAGTTCGGGAATCGTTTTGCGTAAGCGGTAGAGGGTCTGGCGCAAATTGGTTTGGGCCGATTCCTGGGGCAAGTCCGGCCACAGGATGTCCATGAGTACATCACGCCGCACCGGCGCGGCCACGGCTTCGACGGCCAGGTAAATCAACAGCGCCTGGACGCGGTTGGTGGTGAATTTGGTTAACGGCCGTTCATCCAAGCTAGCGGCAAAGGGGCCTAACAGCGACAGGGTCAGGGTAGCCATTTGTTACATTGTATCACAATCGTTTTGCAAAATGGCCGGATTTGCCGGGGTTTCCAGTTTTCACACTACAGCAACTTCCCGGAAGCTGGTAAATCATTTACTGGATGAGTGCGGCTTGATCAGAAATTGCCTCATTCAGCTTCCGGGAAGTTTTGTGACGAACTTTTGAAAAAACCGACCGGATTTGTCACGCTGTCGTCACGCTGTTGTTATGAACGGCCGTCAGAATGGATAGTGAAGACATACAAAAAAGCCCGCATCGGTAAAAGAAGTGAATTTAGTGGAGGTAGTCATGCTTATCGCAAGAGAAGCGTATTTACAGGAATATCATCGTCGGGAAATGGAGCAAGGTCTGGAAGCCAAACGATTAGCAAAATTGGCGCCAAGGTCTCGTTCGCGAAGCCGGAAGAGCTTTGGCCATATGGTGGGGCATTTATTTCAAGTGCTGCGAGACAACATTCGGGTTGTTATTGGGAGGCCCAAAGTCGCGTAGGAAGCATACGGCCGTTTTCACCTAAAACGGCCGTTACTTTTATCTTCCACCTCTCACCTATCCCCCAAACACATCCCCACATTCCGCGCCGGCCCAGGGGTGGTTCGACCCGCTCACAAAAGCGGAAACAACAAACCAATCGTAAATAATGCCCCTATGCCTTTTAAGACTTATCCCAGGCGTCGAGTAATTCTGCTTCCCGTTCCGCAGTTAGTCCGGCGCGCCATGAATGGTCGGACGGGCGGGTTGCGTGCCAGTTGAGGGTATCGCGGATAGTGGTGGTTAACGGCCGTATCCGTAACCCTGCCGCCATCGCCTTCGCGCAGTTCACCATTTCCATCCCCGCCATCTCCGCCGGAACCCACAGGGGCAGTTCACTAAACGGCGCCACTTCATTTTCTAGCAAAAACTTGTCGCTGCACCAGGTCCAACGCGCATCGGACTGGCTGACTGTCTGGCAGGTTTCCAATAAAGTGTGCATATTCAACCGCTCCGCCGGCCCGACCACATTGTAAGGGCCGGTGAGTCGCTGCTCGGCGGCTTTAATCGTCCATTGGGCGATGTCGCGCACGTCGATGAACTGGATCGCCTGATCGGGATTGCCGGGAGCCAGCACTTCGCCGCCACGGGCCACGCGCACTGGCCAGTAAGTAAAGCGATCGGTCGGATCGTGCGGTCCCACGATGAGTCCAGAGCGCACGTGCAGCGAGCGCATCCCCATAGCCACATCCACCGCCTGCTCACACAAGACTTTGAGCGGACCGTAGGTGTCGCCGGTAATTTCTTCGACAGATTCATCGGCTAACGTGCCTACCGGCGACTGCTCATCAATACCGATGATGGAAAAATCGGCGTAGACGGAGATGGTGGAGATGAACACGTAATGGTCAACGGCCGTTGCCAACATCTCCGCCGACGCCCGAACCACACGCGGTATATAGCCACAGGTATCAATCACGACGTCCCACTGCCGCCCCTTGAGCACATCCAGGCCACCATCCCGATTGCCTTGCAAATGCTCCAAATCAGGGTAAAGACCGGGATTGCTTTGACCCCGATTGAACAGAGTTACCTCATGGCCGGCGGCCAAGGCCGCATCGACTAAAGCCCGCCCTAAAAATCGAGTCCCGCCAATGATAAGTAATCGCATTTTTCACCTCCTTAAGACTTTCGCTGCTGTTGCTGCATCTCAAGCCCGAAGGGTTGCTATCCAGACCGAGCGGCCCAGACACGGTCAGAAACCGGCCTGAGCGGAGCGAAAGGCTGCTCTTATTGCCAAATCATGTCACTATGTCCCAAGTAGCATACCGAAACGGCCGTATCTTGTCTAGCCTGCACCCCCAATTTACCGGTACAATAGGCTCTCTAAGTTCTTGTAGGATAGTTAGTCAGTTGGCCAGTTAGCCGGTTTGTTAACCAACCAGCCAACTAACCAACACTTAACCAATCAAAGAATCAGTTTTTTACAATCCGCTAAAAAAAGGAACCTACGATGGAAGTACAAGTCATTCAAGGCAGTATTCAAGAACAAACAGCCGACACCCTCATTGTCAACCTGTTTGAAGGCGTCACGATCCCCAGCGGCGCAACCGGGGCAGTTGATAAAGCACTCAACGGCGCTATCAGCGAACTGATCGCCAACGGTGACATCAGCGGTAAAGCCGGAGAAGTGGGCGTCGTCTATCCGCGCGGCCTCATCCCGGCCAAACGGGTGCTGATTGCCGGGCTGGGCAAACGAGATGATTTTAATCTGGAAGGCGTCAGACAGGCGGCGGCAGCAGCCATTCTCCGCGCCCGCGAACTGAACGCCAAAGCTGTGGCCTCGATTGTGCATGGAACTGGCATCGCCGGGCTGCCCATCCGACTGGCGGCGCAGGCCACGGCCGAAGGCACGCTGCTGGCGCTGTACCGCTTCGCTGCGGCCAAAGAACAAGAGCCGCAAAATGAAATCGTCTCGTTTACGATCGTGGAATTTGACGAAAGCAAGGTGGCAGAAATGAAAGGTGGGGTGGATACGGCCGTAGCCATCGCCGCCGGAAATGCGCTGGCCCGCGACCTGGTCAACATGCCGCCCAACGTCGCCACCCCCACCCGCCTGGCCCAGGCCGCCCAGGAAATCGCCGAAGCCCATAACCTCAAAATTACTGTGGGCGGGCGCAAATGGGCCGCCAAACACAACATGGGCGCATTCCTGGCCGTGGCCAAAGGGGCTGGCGAGCCGCCCAAATTCATCGTCCTGGAACACAACGCCGACCGTGACGACCTGGACACCATCGTTTTAGTAGGCAAAGGCATCACCTTTGACACCGGCGGCATTTCCATCAAGCCAACCCAGGGAATGGGCAAGATGAAGTCGGACATGGGTGGGGCGGCGGCTGTGCTGGGCGCGATGAAAACGGCGGCCATGCTCGATTTGCCGCTGCGACTCATCGGTATTGCTCCCTGCACCGAAAACATGCCCGACGCCGACGCCTACCGCCCGGCCGATGTGATCACGGCCAGCAATGGCAAAACCATTGAAATCATCAGCACCGATGCTGAAGGGCGTATGGTTCTGGCCGATGGCCTGGTTTACGCCAAACAGTACGAGCCAAAAGCAGTCATCGATCTGGCAACGCTGACCGGCGCATGTGTGATTGCCCTGGGCGAAGGTGTAGCCGCCGGACTGTTCAGCACCGATGAGGCGCTGCAAAATAAAATGGTAGCCGCCGGAAAAGCAACTCATGAACGTGTTTGGCCCCTGCCCCTATGGGACGATTATCTGAAAATCATCAAATCAGATGTGGCTGACATGCAGAATGCTGGCGGCCGTTTTGGCGGCGTGGGCACATCGGCAATTTTCTTGAAGCAGTTCACCGATTACCCCTGGATGCACCTGGATATTGCCGGTGTAGCCCTGACAGAAAAAGGGCGTGGTTACGTTCCCGCCGGGGGAACCGGGTTTGGTGTCCGGCTGCTGGTGGAATTTTTGCTGGCGTGGTAGTTACCAAGTGTTAACGGAAGAAGGCGAGTCGTTGGCTCGCCTTTTGTTTATTGGGGGAACGAGACGGCCGTTTCCCCAATTTTTGCATCATCGCCTTTTCGTCTCTAAACTAGTGAACCAAATTTTACACCCTGCTTGGAACTGCTAGTCATAATCCAATATTAAACGGAGGCCGTCATGTCCCAATCTCCACCTCAACTAACACTTGGCGTCGAAGAAGAGTATCAAATCATCGATCCCCAAACACGAAATCTTCATTCTTATATTTCCGAATTCATTTCACAGGATGAGAAGCGGGACTCGAAGCTCGATTTGAAGCCGGAATTCATGCAGTCGCAGGTAGAAGTGGGCAGCCATATCTGCTACAACATCAAGCAGGTTCGGCAGGAGCTTGTCCGGCTGCGCCGGGCAGTGAGCGATATGGCCAAGTCTAATGGCCTGGCCATTGTCGCTGCCTCCACCCATCCTTTTGCCCGGTGGGAAGAGCAGTCGATCACCGAGGGGGTACGCTACAAAGAGTTATTGGATGACATGCAGGGAGTGGCGCGCCGTTTGTTGATTTTTGGCATGCACGTTCACGTCGGGTTCGTGGAACCGGGTAAGGAACCGGATTTGGAAACGCGTAACCTGATCATTGAAATTATGAATCAGGCCCGCTATTTCATCCCTCATATTTTGGCTTTGTCTACCAGTTCACCGTTTTGGCACGGCCGTAACACCGGCCTAAAATCTTATCGCAGCGTCGTCTTCGAATCCTTGCCCCGCACCGGCATTCCCCATTCCTTCGACTCCTGGGGCGAATACAAACGATACGAAGAAACGATGGCCAAAGTCGGCGCATTTGGCAAGGGCGATACACGGGCCAAAATCTGGTGGGATATACGGCCGCATCCGGCTTTTGACACGCTGGAATTCCGCATATCCGACATTTGCACCACTGTCGATGAGGCAGTTTGTATTGCTGCTACCTTCCAGGCCATCTGCGGCAAACTGCTCAAACTGCGGCAGAACAATATGTCCTGGCGGCGCTACCGTCACGTCCACATCACCGAAAACAAGTGGCGTGCCGTTCGTTACGGCATTCACGGCCAACTCATCGATTTTGGCAAATCACAAGAAGTGCCTTTCCACTTTTTGATGGAAGAATTGTTAGATCTGCTGGATGATGTCTTAGATGATTATGGCATTCGGCAGGACGTGGAATATATCCGCACCATCCTCAAAAACGGCACCAGCGCTGACCGGCAGTTGGCCGTTTATCGGCAAAATGGCGGCGACGATAATCGGGAAGAGGCGTTAAAAGCTGTAGTTGATCATTTAATTGAAGAAACAATACGGGGCGTTTATTAAACCATTAACTAGGGTAATAAATATCAGGTAGGGCTTTAGAAAATAAAAAAGCAGAGTTGACTATGTCAAACTCTGCCCCAAATTTAGCTTGTCCGATAGAACAACTACCGGATAACGGCCGTAAATTTGTGAGGGAAATTTATTGGCTAATCGTCATACTCTTCGTCTTCGTCTTCGTCATATTCCTCATTATCGTCATCATAATCAAAATCCAGATCATCCAGGTCATCATAGTCATCTTCAAAAGCCCAGTCTAACTCCAGGGGTTTCAAATCGACGACTTCCAACCGGGTATCGCAAACGCGACAGGTGACGATTTGGCCTAATTTGGGGGACTTTACATTAATTTTTGCGTCGCATTCGGGGCAATAAGCGACGTCGCTCTTATGAGCCATTTCGATATCTCCTACATTTTTTAACTTTCTGACACGGCCGTTTCCATGCCAGTTCCGTATAAATCAGGAATAAGTTAATCCACAAGGGTATAAAAAAACTGGTAAATCATGTACAAAACGTGTGTAAAAATAGCCGTTCCTGTATCAAATACGTTTCAACAGCCTTATTCATCCTCGTCCAGAGAAAATCGGTAGCCTACACCAGGCACATTTTGGATAAACCGGGGTTCACGCGGGTTAGGTTCAATTTTCCGGCGCAGCCGGCTGATCAGACCCCTTACCAGATCACGGCTGCCCTGACCGGTGTAACCCCACACCCGTTCCACGATCAAGTCAACCGGGATAACCTGTCCCCGGTTCACCATCATGACATACAACAAACGAAACTCTAATTGGGTCAAGCGGCGCGCCTCACCACCCAGAACAGACACCATCCGCGTATCCGGGTCCAGGCTGACTTCGGTTACATTCAGACGGGGCAATACAAACGTCGGCACCGTACGGGTACGGCGTAAAAGCGCCCGAACGTATTCGGTCAAAATGCGCGGTGCAACCGGCCGTGACAGGGCCAGATCGGCTCCTACCCGCAGCAGTTCGCACAGCGTCTCCTCTTGCGGCGGATCAATGATTAGCAGAATCGGCACCTGGGTCACGCCCCGCAATGCGGTAATATCGGGCACCAACTTCCCGCCATCATGCCAGGCCACAACGACAAGATCAGACGGCCGTTCCAACCATTTATCGGCCACCCGCTGCAAAGAGACACTGGAGCCGACGGCTAACCCGGCATATTTCAGAACATACGTTAAAATTTCGCGTTCTTCAGGATTATGGGCGACGAGAAGGACTTGCATAACCGTTCCTCATGATCAATCAGCTACTTATAAGCAACCACCCCAAAGGCTTGTGGCCGCGACTTAACCCGCCGGAAACCAGCCTCTTGCAGCCGACGCACCACGCCGCGCGTTACATTGCCGCCCGATTTGCTATCGGGATTGCCAATGTAATGAAACAAGCGGCCTTTGGGCGTCAAAATCCGGTACAACTCTCGATAAAACTCGGTGGAATACAAATGGCCCGCCAAACTAAACATAGGCGGGTCATGGATGATGCGGTTGAACTGCTCATCGGTTAATTCTTGCACTTCTTCGTAAGCATCGCCGATGCGTCGGGTAATTTTAGGGTTGTCAAACAAATTTTGCGACCAGGGGTTATTGCGGCACACTTCGGTAACGGTGGGGTCGAGTTCGATGGTGGTGACGTGTACGGCCGTTTTCGCTGCCTCAATCGCCGTATAACCCAACCCCATCGTCGTGTCCAGCACCTCACCCGTCACCGGGGCAATAGCCTGGATTTTGCTCAACGTGTCACGGTGCGGATCGGTACCCTTGATACGGTGCATGGGAATGCCAGAGATGAGCATCGTCGGCGCGCCTTCGGTGGGCATAAGGCTGTAAAAGCGGTTCAGCTGCTCGGAGAAGTAATGGATTTTTTCGATTTGGCCATCAATGACGCGGTAGCAGGCCAGTTCGTTGTTGGTGATTTCTTGTAATTGGTCCCAAGTGAGGGTTTGGCCGTCGGGCAAAATGATGTGGTCGGCGGTGAGGGTAACGGCAGTTTCTGTTAAGCCCAGGTCGAGAGAGGTAACGGCCGTATCTAAACACTGCTGCCGGGCTGCTAACAAAATCTTCGCTTGAAAATGGGATAACACGTTCATGATTCACGTGTCGGGGAGTGAGTTTACGGCCGTATCAACCGCAGTGCCGTTTGCGGCGTACTCAAATATTCCACGCCATCAGTCGTCACCAACACATCCTCTTCCAAACTCATGATGCCCCGTTCCGGAACCACCACATGCAGTTCCAACGTAAAAATATTGCCCACTTCCACCGGCAGTTCGCAAATACCGGCGTACCGCTCCCAGCGCGGCCCCAAAATCGTGGCCCCGTCGTGCGCAGAGCGGCCCAGCAGATGGCCAAAGCCATGCATGTATTCCGGGAAACCATTGTCCACAATAAAATCACGGGCCGCTTTGTCCACTTCCCAGCCCGGCGTGCCCGGTCCCAGCGCCAATTCGCCAGCTTTGATGGCCCCGTAAACTATATCAAAGGCCCGCTGTACTTCAGGCGGCGCTTCCGTCTCGCCATCATCCAGCACATACCACATCCGCTGAATGTCGGAGCAATAATCATCCTTTTTGACGCCTAAATCCAGATGCAGGGTGTGCCCTTTTTGCAGTACCACATCGCCCGGCGCAGCATGGCCGACGGCCGATTCCGGCCCGCAGGTCACGATGGGATTAAACGGCTTGGGCCAGGCATAGCCCAGTCCCATCTCGTCTACGCGCTTGTGGACAAAAGCCGCGATTTGGCGCTGGGTCATGCCAGGGCGGGCAAACTGCTCCACTTCGTCAAACAACTGCTCGGTGATGACAATGGCCTGCCGCACCCGTTCCACTTCGGCCGGACTTTTGCGGCCGCGCACGGCAGCGATAATCTGTT
Source organism: Ardenticatenaceae bacterium (assembly GCA_020634245.1). Taxonomy (GTDB): domain Bacteria; phylum Chloroflexota; class Anaerolineae; order Promineifilales; family Promineifilaceae; genus JACKCC01. Next base: position 102,691 of record JACKCC010000012.1, read on the forward strand.
CGGCCGATTCCAGCCGGTCGGCATAAGGTGTTTCCGCCAGATATTGCTGCAACGCCAGATAAAGGCCGTGGCTCAGTCCGTCGGCGGCAACGTCATTTTCGGAGTAGTTGATGGCGATGCGCTGTGGATTGTACTGCTTCAATACGGCCAGCAAATGTTGGCCGATACCTTCGTGGTAGCCAATGACTTCGTCGTAGGCGTTGAGATTACGTACATTTTCGCCGTCATAAAACCCGACGATGGCGGTGTGACGGCCGTTCCGCCCCACCATAAACGCCGACTGCCAGGTCATATCCACGCCGGCAATCAAATCCAGCGCCGGGTCGGGCGACATCGAGGTTTCGCGGACAAAGGTCAGCCATAAATCAACGCCAAATTCATCCAGAATTTGCGTCGCTTGGGCCAGTTTTTCTTGAATTAATGTACTCATGAATTGACTTTTCCTAGTCAAAATGATTATACTATGTTTAGAAATTAACCATTCCTTTGTGTGCGAAAGTCGGCTTTACATGCCGTGCATCTGGTAAACAGATCTAGCTATAAAGGGGTGGTTTTTTCTATATCAAAAGGATTCTTACGATTGTACCAGTTTTTGGGGTAGTTTACGGTATCATACCAATCAATCAGTAAACTCACTTTATCGGCAACAACTTCAAAATAGCGCATTTCTCTTTTGGTGAAAGCCCGATACACAGCCCAATTCATGTAATCTATGACACTTAAACAAGGTTCACCTGTTGGGGTCTGAGCTAATACATCAAAAGTTGTTCTGACTGAAGTGTTGAATCTTTGCTCAAATTGCTTGACGCCTTTTTGGATGGCCTGCGCCAGAGGCTGCTGCCGATCACGTGAACCTCGTTTGGCAAAATAAATGAGATTGTGCTCATGTAGATGTAACACTCTCTCAAAAAGATTTGACACGAGATGATCGTAAAATCTTTCTTCTTTTGCTTGAAAATTGTTGCGAAAGACGCGCTCTATTTTTCTGGCTACAACAAATTGGGCACGAAACTCCAAAGCGGCTAACTGTTTGAAAACCAAATAGCGTATTTCAGGCAAATCGTCTTTCGCATGAAAAGCAACGGTCGTTTTCCGCATAGAAGGAATTTTTTGAAAGTAAGGATCGGAAACGACATCTCGTTGTAATTTGAGCAGCGATTGGCGTACTGAATGAGGATTGGGAATTTCAACAAACCCTAGAATCAAAATAGGAGAACAGCCGGAATGTCCAACAATCAGATTGCCGTGCCGATCGTAAAACGTGGGATCCCCCGATTCATCTACAAAAAACCAATTCTGACCCTGTCGAGGTGTTTTCATGTCTCTTCGCCGACGATGGCGTCGTAGATGGCTTGTAGTTCTTCGTCGGAATAGTAATGTATAACAACTTGTCCCCCCTCGTCACTTGTTTTGATATCAACATGGGTACCCAATGATTGTTCGAATCGAGTTTGGAGAGCAATTAGTTCGGCAGAGAGAGATTTTTTTGGTGGAGAGGAGACCACTTTCGTTTTTTCTTCTAGTAATTTTTTGACCAGCATCTCTACTTCGACCAGGCTGTAACCTTGAGCAATAATTTGTTTTAAAACCTGTGTTTGCATTGCAAGAGTAGGCAGGGTTGCTAACACTTTGGCATATGTATAACGGATTTGACCGTACAAAACTGCTTGTTGTACATCCTTAGATATGTTGAGGGGTTGTAATTCTAATTTTACTAACGCCTCTGTCTGGCGAACGCTAAGAGTCAGTTTAATAACTTTCTTCATTGCGTCAATTTGTGCTTCGGGAGTGGTCAGAGGGAGCAGGGCACGAGCATGGGCGCCGCTGATACGGCCGTCTGTCACCGCTTGTTGAATATTCTCCGGTAATTCCAACAAACGAATGAGATTGGTAATCGTGGAGCGCCCTTTGCCCACACGCTGTGCCACCTGCTCATGCGTCAACCCAAACTCATCGGTTAGCTGTTGATAGGCATACGCCTCTTCCAATGGATTCAGATCGGCACGCTGGATATTTTCAATGAGAGCCAGTTCCAGCATCGCTTGCGGGGTGGCTTCTTTGACCACGACCGGCACTTCTGCCAATCCGGCCAACTGCGAGGCCCGCCAGCGTCGTTCGCCGGCAATCAATGTGTAGCCATCACCAGTTTGAGTGACGATGAGCGGTTGGATGAGGCCATGCTCTTTAATAGAAGCGGCCAATTCAGCCAACTTTTCCTCATCCATGACTGTGCGCGGCTGGTGCGGATTGGGCACGATTTGCGCCAGCGGCAGCGTTTGCAGACCGGTTTCCGTTTCGGGTGTTTCATTGCCGGGGATGAGTGCGTTGAGTCCCCGACCTAATCCTCGTTTTTTCGTCATGCACGTGCTTCCTTTGCCAGATCGCCTTTTACCAATTCAGAGGTCAGCAGTTTGTAGGCCAGGCCGCCCGGTGAACTGGGTGCGTAAAGATGGATGGGTTGGCCAAAGCTGGGTGCTTCGCTGAGACGGACGTTGCGGGGGACAATAGTCTTAAATACTTTACCGGGAAAATAGCTGCGAACTTCTTCCACCACCTGGCGGCTAAGGTTGGTACGGCCGTCATACATGGTCATGATTAATCCACGAACAGCCAGGTTCGGATTGAGATACTTTTTGACCAGATCAATGGTCTGTGTTAACTGGCTCAACCCTTCCAGAGCCAGGTATTCACACTGGACGGGAATAAGAACCCCATCACGGGCTGCGGTCAAGGCATTCACTGTCAGTAAACTGAGGCTGGGGGGGCAATCGATGAGGATGTAGTCATAACGGCCGTTCACCTCATCCAAAACCTGCTGCAAACGATACTCCCGGCCAATGACATTCACTAATTCCACTTCCGCACCGGCCAAACCAGGGTGCGCTGGCAAAATATCCATATGATATTCTCCATGACGCAGAACGACCTTATCCAGAGGTGACTGTTGAAGCAGGAGATCGTAGGTTGAATGTTTTAGCTGATACTTGTCATACCCCAATCCAGAAGTGGCGTTGGCTTGAGGATCCATATCGACCAAAAGCACCCGGCGGCCGCTGGCGGCCAGGAACCCGCTTAAATTGATCACGCTGGTGGTTTTACCCACACCGCCTTTTTGATTGGCTACTGCATAAATTTTTGTCATAAGAAAAATGTATGAGTTTGCGAGTAAACGAGTCTATGAGTCTGCATTTACTATACTTGCAAACTGGCAAACCTGCTTACTTGCTCGATTTTTGCTTCCAACCCAACCTGTGTAACCGAGTAAGCCGCAAATTCGTTGGCATACCGGGCTGCTTCCCAAGGATTGCCCCCGGTCTGGTACAGCCGCACTAAAAATGCGGCCGCAAATACATCACCGGCCCCGGTCGGCTCGATTTCTTGCACCTGCGGCGCGGCTATCTGGCGGATTTCGTCGCCAAAATAAACGGTGCAGCCCTGATAACCCTGGGTTAACACCAGCAAACGGGACAGGCTCAGAAATTTGTCTAACGTATCCCGGTCGGGTAAATCTTCTTCGCTCAAGATGACCGCAGCTGCTAACGGCAGCACCTTTTCCGCTTCTGGCCACTCGCGCGGGTAAATACGGCCGTTTCCATCCCACTGCCTCATCCACCCCTGCGGCGTTATACCTATCAGACTGTTGCTGAATACACGCGCTAAATCAGCATCCACCTCATTGGTCAGCGGAGCCAGATGGACAATGGGCGTCCGCAACCATCCAGATGGTACATCAACGGCCGTTAACGGTTCGGCCCGGTTATGCAATATCTGAATACGGCCATCCGGTGTGTAAATATTCTCAAATGTAGACGTGGCGGCCGACGGCTTGCGGTGGACCATCATCCCGGCCATTGCCTCGCTTAAATCATAATCTGGCGCTGCGCTGGTGAGAACGGCCGTACGGCAGCCCAATGCCTGCGCCGTCCGCCCGGAAAAGGAAACTGTTCCACCTACTTGTTCCCCGGTGGAAGTCAAATCACACGTAACGTGTCCTATTACCAGATAATCTAATTGCTCCATGCAGCCTGAATTCTAACATAGCATCATACAATGGGCGAAAGCCGATTTAGATAAAATGTCTTATTGCTTGTGAAGCTATTCGCAGTTAAGATTTGGGCATGATGCGTAAGAAATTTTTGCGTCAACGGCCGTTGCTGACCTTCTCCCAATTCGTCATCATGCTGGCCATCATCTTTGCTATATATGTTGCCCTGGATTTAAACAGGCGAGCGCGGGCTGGCCAATTAGTAGGTGTGGGTGAAGAAGCATTGCAGCAAGAGTTGATCCTGGAAACAACCCGCCAGGTAGAACTGCAAGCAACCCTCGATTATGTACAAAGCGATGATTACGTAGCCGCCTATGCCCGTGATGAAGGCGGCATGTTACAGCCCGGCGAAGTGGAGGTTGTTCCCCTGCCTCTTGAAGCCACCCCGCCGCCGCCGGCATCACCGTTCGTTACACCTGACCCGGCACTGGATGCCCGGCCCTGGCAGGCATGGTGGCGATTACTGACAGATGCGCCCCTGCCATCTCCCTAACCTTAACCTGTAGCCAAACAACACTTATGAATGTGTATCCTGCCTCCGACCTCGCCCAATCGCAGCAAATTTTAGAGCATTTAGCCGATGGCATCATCTTTAGCAATCAGAACGGTTATATCAGCTACGCTAATGGCGCAGCCTGCATGATGGTGGGACGCCCTATATCGGAAATTGTAGGCTATCCCATTACCGATATTTTGACCCGGCTGCCACTTCTAGCCAGTTCTGCCGACCACACCAAATCAAGCCGTTTTGAGCTAAACGGCCGTTACCTGCGTGGTAAAGCCGTCGTTCTCTACAATCAAAGCAACGAAGCCGAAGGCATCCTGACTACACTCCACGACATCACGGCCGAATTTGAATTGGAGCAATCAAAGGACAGCTTTCTCCAAACCATCTCACACGAACTGCGCACCCCCCTGACCGCTATCAAAGGGTATGTCGAACTGTTGTCTACCGGAGCATCCGGTACCCTCAACGACAGCCAAAAAATGTTCACAACCACCATCCAGCGCAATGTGAACCGAATGGTACAGCTTATTAACAGCCTGATTTTCGCCTCTTCCATTAAAGCTGGCCGCCTGGAATACATCACCGGCCACACCGATTTGACCCAACTTATCGATCAAATTAGCCGTGAATTGCAGCCCACGGCCGCCGAAGATGGGCAAAAAATCGTTGTTGAGGTTGCCAAGGAAATTCAGCCGCTCCATGTGGACCCCATCCACATGGCCACTATCCTGGAAGAGTTGATCACAAACAGCATTAAATTTAACCGGCCAGGGGGAACCGTGCGGGTAACGGCCGTGCCCGACACCATGAACGGCAATGCCCAAACCTACATCATCGTCAGCGTCAGCGACGAAGGCATTGGCATCGATCCGGCCGATCAGTCCCACATCTTTGAAGAATTCTACCGGGCTACCCACGAAACCGAGAGCCACATCCGCACACGCGGCCTGGGCATGGGGTTATCGATTGTACGGGCATTAGTAGAGACCTATAACGGCCGTATCTGGTTCAAAAGCACCCCCGGCCAGGGCAGCACCTTCACCTTCATCATCCCCAACCAACCAGCCGAAGAAGTCACTCCCGCTCCCAACATCACCTAGCGTCAATTCGACACCAAACAAATTTATTTGCTATTCAACTTGACATATGCTACTATATCAACGATTAAGAGGTTTACATATTGTTTGGAAAAAATATCGGTAACTACAAAATGTTAGACGTTTTATTTCCGTGCCCCAACCTCTATGGCATACTTTATCCTGTGACCGCAACAAATAATAATTCATACCAATAAGGGGATCGAACGATGGGTCGTCGGACAGTCCTTATCCTAATATTAATAGTCAGTCTTATAGCACTCTCAGCCATTGGCATCCTGTACATTCGTTCACAACAACCAGACACGCCCTCTACCCCAGTCACGGATGACACAGGACCAGTATCAGGTCTTGCAGGGGATACCTCTTCAGGAGAAGAAATAATCCCCCAAGTGCTTACAGACACTGTAGAAGTTGTTGTCTCCTTACAAACGGTTGAGCGCGGCTGGCAGATGACTGCGGCCGAGCTTGTCACCGACACGCGGTATATCGACGAAGTCAGCGACAACGTCATCACTAATATTGAAGATGCGATTGGGCTGTACGCGCGTACCAAAATATTCCAAGGTGAAACATTAACCAAAGATGCCCTGGTCGCCGACCCAAGCCTGATTGGTCAAACAGAATATGGCCCTTCGTCACTTATTCCTCCTGGTTACATTGCGATGGCAGTTCCAATGGACAGGCTGTCCGGCGTTGCCTACGCACTCAACGAAGGTGATTACATCGACATCATGATGACCTTCCTGTTCTATCAAATTGATGAACAGTTCCAGACTTATTTGCAAAATGCAGCCGTTTTCTATCTGGAAGATGCCATCACTACGGGAGGTGAAGCCCCGGCAGACGGTGGAACCCCCACACCGCAGCAAACCAATATTTTTGTCATGTGGCCATACGGCCGTTTCGAGCAATTGCCAACTGGCGACACCGTTCACATCTACGGTTCCGAATACCAGCGCCCCGTTCCCATTTCCATGATTTTACAAAACGCCCGCGTCATTCAAGTCGGCAATTATGCTCCTCCTGAACCCATCGAGCCAGCAACCCCCACACCGGAACCTGTTGCCGAAGGTGAAGCAACCCCCACACCCCAGCCTGGCGGCCCAATTCCTCCTACGCCCACACCATACCCCAGCGTTCTCCTGGTTGCTCTTACACCTCAACAACAGCTGTTCCTCAAATACGCTGTTGAATCTAACGCTAACATCGATTTTGCACTACGTGGTGCCAACGACAATCAGCTCTATACTGTGCAAAATGTAGACATCAATCTCTTATTAGAGCGATTTAACATCGAAATACCACCGAATTTCAACTATTCAGTAGACAGCCTTACAACTGATGTGACCCCCACACCTGAAGCCCAGGCTGCGGATACCGCTCCATCGGGACCCGAGAACGAATAATTAAGTTTTAAGGAACACGTTATGCGTCCACGAACATTTATTCTCCTAATCGCAGTGTTGCTGGTTGGCGCTCTGGCTGTTGTTTTAGTCATCGCCAATAATTCAGGCGGCGGGCTTCTCGCAGGACTTAGCGGGGGACCAACCGCATCTGAAGAAACAACACAGACCGTTGACGAAACAAGCAGTGAAGGCAGCCAGGAGCCAGGAATTCCTCCGCCTGTCCCTACCCCGAAACCAGGTTTCCAACGCATTGTCGTCAGCAAAATTGATATTCCAATCGGTACGCGCATTACAGAAGACCTCATCGAAATTAAAAGTCGTCCTGATACAAACATTGCCGTTCAAGGCGGTTACACAATCGAAAACCCTGATGAAGTCATTGGTCGAATTGCTCGCTATGACATCGCTAAAGGTCAGGAAATTCTACGGGATATGCTGGCTGTAAATGCGACCGATATGGGTGCACTAGGGTCTGACCTGGCACTGTATGTCGATCAGGGAGAGGTAGCGGTTGCTTTTAAAATCGACCCGCTCTCGGGTGCTGCTTATGCCATGCGGCCTGGCGACCTTGTCGATTTGTTAATGACGCTGCGGCTGATCGCCATCGATCCGGAGTTTAGAACGGCTTTACCCAACAATGTTCAACGGGTTATTGATCCGGCATTGCGTGAAAATGGCCAATTCCTGGTCGATGACATCACGCCCCAAGGCCGGTTGGAATTCATTGAAGCAATTGGTCAGGTGGCCGAAATTATTCCCAGCAGTATTTATATTCAAGGACAGGATTTCGAACCCGGAACGCCCATTCCTAAGCGAGTCACCCAGTTGACTATTCAGCAAGCTGAAGTGTTATGGGTAGGAACCTGGAAAACACCAGAGGAAATTTTGGCAGCCGAACAAGAGGATGCCGCCCAAACCGCACCTGTCGCCGCTGTGGAGACTGGTACAGAAGAGCCAACTCTCACTGTGGAACAAGAACCCAAGCGTTGTATCAACACGTTAACAGGCGAATTAACGGCCTGTCCCGTGATTCGGCGGGCGCTTAAACCAGATGTTGTCATTTTAGGGATGTCCAGCCAAGACGCGCTGGCCTTGAAATACGCCATTGAACGCGGTGTCGATATTGACCTGGCGCTACGTTCTCAAGGCGACTTGTCAAATTTTGTGACGACCAGTGTCTCATTGCCTCAAATTGTTGAGCAAGGCGGTTTAAGTGTTCCACCCCCGGCCGATTTTGATCTCCATCCGCGGCCAGAAGATGTTGTGATACCATCTTTGCCAGCTGTACCGCCTGAAGACTAGCTGTTCAGATTATGGAATTTAGTGGTCCCTGGCCCAGGCCAGGGACTTTTAATTTCAGGAGTCGTGTTGACAGAAAATATTCCGCAAAATTACGATCCCTCAAAATATGACAGGCCATCGGTTACGGTAGATGTTGTCATTTTTTCTCTAGTCGATGAGGATCTGCAAGTATTGTTGATAAAACGCAAATTTGCCCCTTTTGCCGACATGTGGGCAATTCCTGGCGGCTTTGTACGGATGACGGAATCGCTTGAAGAGGCGGCCATTCGGGAATTGGCCGAGGAAACGGGGGTTACGGATGTGTATATGGAACAACTTTACTCATTCGGCAGACCAAACCGTGACCCACGAACACGTGTCATAACGATTGCCTATTTTGCGCTGGTTCCTCATGACGTGATCCAGCACAGGCCGGGAGACGATGCCGCGGAAACGGGTTGGTTTTCAATGTTTGACCTGCCTGAACTGGCTTTTGATCATCGTGAGATTTTGGAGTACGCCCTGACTCGGCTGCGTTACAAGTTGGAGTATACGGCCGTTGGCTTTCGCCTGCTGCCCGATATATTTACTCTGTCCGAATTACAACGGGCCTATGAAATCATTCTTAGCGAAAAGCTCGACAAACGCAACTTTCGGCGCAAAATTTTAGCTTCTGATATTTTAGAAGAAACGGGCAAGAAAAAACGGGATGGTGAAGGCCGGCCAGCAAAATTATATAATTACAAGGAAGATGCAGTGGCCGAAGTCAAAACCCGCCGCCTCTTCCCCTAGTTTACAGGTGCCACCCACAACGATTCAGTGAGGTTGATTCCTAAAACAACTTCTTCCTGGTTTACCTTCAAACGCATAGGGCCGTTGAAGGGGGCACGTCCAACGATTTCAAATGATGCGCCGGGAACCAAACCCAGCGAAGCGAAGTATCTCAGTTTTTCTGGATCATCAGTTCGCACGCGGCTCACAACACCTTTGTAACCAACTCCCAAATTGATAATGCTGATGTCGTTCAGGTCTGGTAGGTGGCCTAATTCATCGGGGATTGGTTCGCCATGAGGACAGCGGAGCGGGAATTGGGTCATTTCAGCCATCCGCTGCGAGATAGCATCGTTCAACCCTTTGCCCATTTCTTCAGCATGTTCATGCGTCTCATCCCAACTGAATCCCATGATATTAACCAAAAAAACTTCCAGGATGCGGTGGCGACGTATTTCTTTCAGTGCCTCAATCCGCCCACGCTCGGTCAGTTCTACCCCTTGATAGGGGACATGCTTAACGTAACCGGCGCTTTTGAGCCGTTTCAACATGCGCGGCACGGCTGGTGCAGAAACATTGAGCCGTTCAGCCAGACTTGTTGTGCTAACGGTGGGCGAACCTTCTTGCAGCCGGTAGATTTCGGCCAAATATTCACGCATGGCAGCGCTTGGTTGCATGGACTACTATCTCCCAGGATGATATGGCGATGTTATCCTATTATCCGCCTGCTTACCAAAGGAATTAAAATGCCGCTCATCTGAAAACGCTTACACATCCTTTTCCAATGTTTCAATGGTATCTTCGACCAGAGTAACCAGTTCCGTCAGCATTTCGGTGTCAAAACGGAATTCAGCACCGGCAGCGGCAAACAATTCGGGTAATGTTTTGGTTCCACCCAACGACAGCGCACGGCGGTAAGCTGCCAAAGCACCTGTTTGATCCGATAGACTATTACGCCAAACCTGAAGCGCTCCAATTTGGGCCATGCCATACTCAATATAATAAAATGGCACTGTGAAAATATGCGGCTTACGATGCCAGCCTGTCATCCGAGCTTCCTCAAATCCTGCCCAGCCGTCTCCAGGCATAAAACGCGCCCACAAAGCATCCCAAGTGGCGTCACAGTTGGCGGCATCCACGGCCGTTTCCGGGTTAGTATATACCCAGTGCTGGAAGGCATCAACGACAGCCATATAAGGCAAAAAGAGGATTTCGCTCTCCAAATGCTCAATGCGCGCCCGTGCCGCTTCGGAAGCGGTATAAAAGCCGCCATTTTCTTTCGTCATGTAAGGTGCGGCGATTTTTTCCATAGCCATAGAAGCCACTTCAGCAAATTCCATAGGCTTTTCAGCCTGCCAATAAAGGGGCAGTGCGGCCGTTTCAAAGACGTGGAAGGCATGTCCGGCCTCGTGAAGCATGGTTTGTACGTCATCGTGAACGCCAACACCATTCATGAAGATGAACGGCCGTTTCCGCATCGCCAAGGTCATACAATAACCACCCAACGCTTTGCCCGGTCGCGTGTCCAAATCCAGCAGCCCTTCCTCAGCCATCGTCGCAAAATAGCGGCCCAGTTCCCGATCTACACCATTAAAAATATTCAGGGCACCTTGTATCAGATCATCTTGATTAATGTACGGCCGTAAAGCCGGTTTATCACTCGTATCGACTAAAACATCCCAGGGACGCAATACATCCACCCCCAGCCGCTGCCGCTTCTTCTCATAAATACGTCGGGCCGCTGGTACAACAACTTGTTCAATCGCATCATGAAAGGTATAGCAATCTTCCGGCGTGTAATCAAAACGCCCTTTTTGACGAAATGCATAAGCTCTAAAATCCGGCAAATCCGCATTAGCCGCCGCCTGACGACGCAAGACAAGCATATCAGCATACAATTTGTTCAAGGACCGGCGCTGACTCAACCATAAATTCATCGTCTCTTTCCAGGCATGCTCTCGAACAGTGCGATCTTTTTCCTTCAAAAACAGCCCTAATTGAACCAGATTCTTCTCTTCGCCATTCCAATCCGCCTTCAACCCACCGGTGATTTTGTCATATTCATTTTCCAGCTTGGCCAATTCGGTAAACAACGGAATATTGCGCTCGCGGAACAATTCGGCTTCATTGCGCATGTTGCGCAGAACAAGAACCATGTCTCCATCAGAAACATCCAGTTCGAACAGACGCTCTTTCAAGGCTTGATCAGCAACACGGGCCTGAGGTTCAACATTATTAACATAATCCAGGAAAGCTTGCTCTTTTTCAGGATCGGCCGTGTTCAATGATTTTTCAACATAAATCATCGCACCGGCCTCCTCACACAATCGTAAAAGCAGGGACCAGTCCGTCAACCATTCACGGACATTTGAACCATCTAGTTCCCGAACTAAAAGATCATTAAAATAAGGGGCAAATGTCTCCCAACGACGCGGATTGATCTCATCAATAGATTGGGGAAAATTCGAAAATGCCATCACAATCTCCAGTACGTTTTAGGTGCAAAAAAGCCCTTGCGCCAGGGCAAGGGCTAAATATCAAAGGCGACGACCGGATTCGAACCGGTGATGGAGGTTTTGCAGACCTCTGCCTTACCACTTGGCCACGTCGCCGTAAACAAGACCGGCAGGCGTAAAGCCTGCCGATAATGAAAAAAGCGGGCGAAGAGATTCGAACTCTCGACCTTCTCCTTGGCAAGGAGACGTTCTACCACTGAACTACACCCGCATATGACCAGGGTCAAGTTAGTAAATTACCAGTGCCAGGACCCAGACTCGAACTGGGGACACCTGCATTTTCAGTGCAGTGCTCTACCAACTGAGCTATCCCGGCGAAGGGGCAGGTACCCTTCAAAGACAGAGCGAATTCTACCAAACGATGGGCAGATGTCAAGTTTTGCGAATCTCTTGATTACTCTGCAAAAAACATTGTAACTATACAACTAGTCGGGGTCAGAGCTTATCGAAGACTGGTTCCCTGAGCCTGACACAGGGAACCAACGTGCATGGTTACAAAACATCTTCCACTGATCTGTTTCGATTATGGATAAGGATTGGGAACAGCCGTCGCCGTTGGTGTCGGCGTATTGGTTGGTGTAGGCAGCGGAGTGGGCGATGGTGCAAGCGTTGGTGTAGGGGTTGACGTTGGATCAGGCAGCGCGCCACCATCAAGATTTGACAGCGCAGATGGTAGATAAACACATGCTTCCGGATAGGGACCAATGTATGGGTGGTCAATTCGACCGCATTTAGGTTTTGTGGGTTCTGGATAAGGATAGGGATAAGGGTCGGAGGGGTAAGGGTAGCTTTGAGCTTTCGTCAGTTGGCCGCCAGTTATCAGAAAAACAGCAGCCAGTAACCCCAATACAGAGGCGACAACAAAGACGATTTCAAGACTACGTTTAACATTAACCATGGTGTGCTCCTCAGTGGCCGGTTAATACATTATCTATCAAGTAACTTACCGCTTTTAGCTGCCTGGGTCAACGGGTTAAATGTCCTAATCAAAAGTACCCAAACGATTGTATTTGCGTTAAACTTATGAGTGGGAGTGGTTGTATCCCGGTGGATGCCCCAGTCTTCAAAATTGGTGGCCGGTTGCGCGGAGCAAGCGGCGGTGGGTTCGACTCCCATCCACTCCCGCCTATTTTCCCCATTTATTTGGCATTTTGGATAAGTTCGTCGAGGGTTTGGAGCACGGCCGTTAACCCGTCCGGCACATCGGGCGCATTATCCATCGTCGTAATGGTGTGCGCTTCACTGCCCGTTTGCACTGTTACGGTGTAAGTGAACAAGTCGCAGCAGGTATCTTCAGGCAGGTAGGATGTGTTGAGCGACTGGAAATTGGCCGCCTGCACTGCGTCAAATACGGTCAGGACTTGCTCCGAGTCCGCCTGTTTCTGGCTGCCATCAGGGAAATCAATCTGGCCATTAGTGTGAATAGTCCATTCTTGCTGCAAACCGGCGAATCCCCCGCTACTGCCGTACACAATCACCGTCTCCTCGCTAAAAACATTCTCAACATCGTCCGGCGCTAGAGCCGGGCCGCAAGCCGCCACCAACAAAACAAGAATTAAGCCAAAATAAAAGCGTTTCATCTTTCGCTGCCTCCAATCATCATGATTTCTCATCAGTATATGACAAGTTTCAATGGTTTCAGACACAAGTCATCTGGATTACTGATGATTTTCTAACGATCGGAAGGTCAAGAATGTTCCGAATCAGTCCCCGCCAACGATGACAGCACCGAGGATGTAGCGGTCACCAACCAGATTGCCGTTGACATCCGAGATGTGCAAACGGCGTTTGCCGACCATTTCGTACAGGCCCACCTCAATCAAGTAGGTGCCAGGCGGCAGGTCGGGTGGAATTTGTAAACGGTAGGGGTCGAGCATTTGCTGGCCAGGCAGCCATTTGGGGAACCAGAGGTGGGTGGGCATGGAGCCGCCCAGTGGTGTGTAGTCGAGGGTGACAATGGGCTGGTTGGCCAAATCGATGAGGTGGACGAAGACGGTATAGCTTTCTTCCGCGTAATCGAGGGCTTCCCACTTAAGGGTTAAGTTAATGATGTCACCTGGCTGGACAGGAATGGGATTGGGCCACGGCGCATTGTAACGGCCGTTCTCCCTGGCCACAGCACTCACCAATCCCACCCGCTGACGGAAATTGGCCAACAAATGGTCGGTTTGGATAGGTTTGTCCAAGCCGGTGACTGTTAACTCTCCCAAACTCAAATTTAGCTCAATTACCTCGTCGGCACTCAAATTTTTGAGATCGAGCGTGACAGGGTAACTGCCACCGGCCAGATTGTGCGGCAGGGCAAAGTCAAATTGCTCAACGATGATTTCACCCGGCAGCCAGTTGGGGGTGGTCAGGTGGCTGTCAGTGGTGAAGGCGAATTCCATCTGGCCCACGTGCAAAACCGGGACGTAGTAATCGGCCGTTCCTGTAGGTGTACGCATAGCCAGGGTTAGGGGGACATAATCGCCAGCGGTCACGGCTTGCACTGAGCTTGCCGAAGTGGCCGTACCTTCCCAACCATACCCCACTACTTGAATGACATCGCCTGTAGGGGGAACGGCCGTTAATTCCGACGGGATGCTCGTATCACCGGGTTCAACAACCTGATAGAAGGGGGGAAACGGCCGTAGCCTAAACCCGGCATCCACTACATCCCGCCGGTAATTACTCAAATAAACCGGGCCGCCACCCAAATAATCAAAGACAAATTCCACCCAGGGTTTAGCCGCCGACACAAATTCCGGGCGTACATCGGCCGGGTCGGGCCAGCGATCTTGAACAAATTTTGTATACCACAGCGGCGTCATATGCTCCCAATCGTTGAGCAGCGTCGCGCCTTCGTTCGTTCCGGCAAAATCGGCAAAGACAGCGTCCACATATGCCTGCCCCTCATCATAATCGCGTAAAGAAACCAGGGGAAAGTTATGGACAATCTGCCAGATGGGGCCAACGGCGAAGAAAAGAAGAACGAACAAACCGCGGAGACGCAGAGGGCGCAAAGAATAATCAATTTCAGCGTTCTCTGCGTCTCTGCGGTTAAAAATCTCTATCAACCCAACCAATCCAATGCCAGAAAACAAGCCCACAATCAACACTGGCCCCAGAATGTAGGCCATGATGTCTTGCGCCCGCAGGCTGATGACGAAGGCGTAGAAGCTGGCGAAGGTGAGGAGGTAGAGGGTGACGAGGTGGCGGGGTGAGGTGTTGACACGGTAAGCGGGTGAAGGGGTGAAGGAGTGAGTTTTTTTGAGAAATGGCCAAATTATGCCCCAAACGGCCAATAAAATAACCGGCAAGCTGTATTGCAAGCGTAAAATGCTCCAGAAAACGATGAGGCGATCCCATTGGTCGGCCAGTCCGAAGTAGGGCAGGCTCTCGCTCAGGCCGCGCGCCAGGACGTGATCGAGGAAGCCGTTCAATGTGTTCATGCTGGTAGGGCCAAAGGGCGCAGATGGACTGCGCAGCGGATAGTATAACCACACACTCAATCCCAGCAGAGCAAAACCGACCATTTTAAGCAGAGTGCGCCAATCTTTGAGGATGGACGGCCGTATCCACACAATAAACAGTACATAAGCAGGAAAGCCAAACACGGTCAGCGGATGATGGGTCACGCCCAACCCGGCGGAGAGGGCGAAGGCGTAGAGCCACTTCCGTGAACGGGTGAACGGGTGAACAGGTGAAGGGGTGATGGCAGACTCTCTCACCCCTTCACCTCTACACCCTTTCACCCCTTCATCCTCAGATACCCACTTCGTCAAAAAATACAAATTCGCCGCCAAAAATGTGGCCGTGATAATGTGCGGGTTGGCGTGGATGGCGTGCTGCCAAAAGTTAACGGCCGTGCCCACCACCAGCGCGGCAAAAAGAGCCGCCAAACCTGACAGGTTTTTAGAACGTTCTGCCTCTTTGTTAATAGTTGGCACTAAACCTGTCAGGTTTCTGACTGTGCCAAATACAAAAAAGACCGCCAGCGTCGCCGAAGTGGCCGAGAGCACATGCATCCGCCAGGGAACGTCGCCAAAGGGGATGAGCGTTTGGAATAGCTTGCCCATCAACGTAATGAAGGCATAGCCTGGCGGATGGGCGATGCCCAAGATATTGGCGATAAACGTGTATTCGGTCGGATCGCCCAGAACCAGCGTTTGGGCCAGAGTGGAGAGATAGAGAATGGGGATGATGATTAGAAGACTAGAGATTAGAAACTGGAGATTGACATTCTTAGTCTCCAATCTCCAATCTCCAATCCTTAATCTCTCAAAGTAACGTTTCATAGACTGCAATCGTCTCTTGGGCGGCACGCTGCCAGCTAAATTGGGCCGCTTGTTGGAAGCCAAGCTGGCGGCGGTGTTGGTATTCGTCTTTGTCGGTGAGGAGGCGGCGGATAACGGCCGTTATCTCTTCCACATTTTCCGGGTCAAAATAAGCGGCGGCCTCGCCGCCCACTTCCGGATGGCTGCTGGCGTGGCTGGCGGCTACCACCTGCCCCGAAGCCATATGCTCCAGAATCGGCAGACCAAACCCTTCGTACAGGCTCGGTTGGACGGCTAAATCGGCGGCGGCCAGGACGGCCGGTAAATCTTCATCAGGCACCCAGCCTAACGGCCGTACCACATCCGTCAAGCCCATCGCCTCAATTTTGGCGAAAAAATCATCATAGAGCCAACCCCGTCCCCCGGCCAGAACCAGCTTTAAATTGGGGAAGAGTCGGCGGAGAGCCTGGAGGGCATCGAGCAAACGGCTGAGGTTCTTGCGCGGCTCGATGGTGCTGAGATGAATGAGGAACTGCTCAGGAAGATCGTATGTTTGCCTCACATGATCGATTCTGGCCGGGGGCGGTGGTTGAAAGTGGGGAGCAGCAGCCTCATACACAACATGTATTTTGCCAGGATCGATCCCGTAATACTTGACGATGTCCCGCTTACTGGCCTGCGAAACGGCAATGATGGCGTCGGCGCGGCGGCAGTAAAGCGGCATGGCCAGATTCAAATACCAATAGTTGAGCCGTTTGTGATAGGCTGGGAACAGTTTGTAAATCAGGTCATGGACGGTGAGGACGGTAGGCACGCCGCGTAACGGCATGAGCAGATGCTCCGTGCTGTGGAACAGTTCCGCATCGGGCACAAGCTGGTTGAACGGGATACGCCCCATCTGCGCCAGCAAAATAGCCATGCGCCAGGGTTTGTAGCCCCAGTTCAGGCTGCGTTGGGGTGTGGATGCGGGGAGTGTGTGGGGGAAACGGCCGTCCGCCCCCCGATTATAAAACAAGCCAAACCGCTCCGGCTGGGCCTCCAGCAGCGCCTGCGCTAAATCAACCGTGTACCGTCCTAACCCGGCGCGGGAATGTACGCCAGCAGAAATATCAACGTAAATCATACGGCCGTATTATCCCGCTAACACTTAAATCCGCCAGAAAAAAACTCGACAAAAAAGCCCCGCCCAGTTTTGGGAACGGACAAGGCTTGTCTGTGATCGCAAAAGATTTTGTTAATGATGATTATCGGTGGCTGCCGCTGATACTCATGAGCGTGTCATCACTCCCGGCCAGATCGCGCGTATTCTCAGTTGCCACAATCGGCTGGCCGTTGGTCGTGGATAAAACCAGGGAGCCAGCAAAGGGTGACGGCAGCATACTGACCGTGTATTTGCTAAACACAAAACTATCATTAGTTCCCAACGCCGTGTTGGCTGTGTGAACCAACGTCCCATTTTGATTATACCAATTAGCCATCACTGTTGTGCTGCTACCTGCGTTGCGCACGGCCGTGCCGCTCAACCACTGATGCCCGCCACTCCAGTAATCGTTATACCAATGCGGGAAGACAATCGTTGTCTTTCCCTCGACCAGTAAATTATTAACCGCCCGCCGCCCACCAATCTCATTCGTTTCAGCTGCAATGCCAATCATAGGTTGATTTGACGTGACCCGCACAGAGCCGGAGAAGCCATCGGGGACTTGACTGGGGTTGTAAACGGTATAAATCGTATATGGCGGAATGTTGGAAAACGAGACAGAGTAAGGGCAGTTGCCATCGCGGTCACAATAGAGAGCCTGCCCGCTGGCCGGTCCGCCCAGGTTCTGTAATACCAGACCGGTCGTATGCCCGGAGAAGTTCTTCTTTACCAAAACGCTGTAAAGAGTGGTATTGCCGCTGCTAAAAGCATTGAAAGCCGATGGGCGAATCCTGGCGTCTACACCATCACCTTCCCTGACGACGGCGGCTAGGGGTTGTCCATTACTGCTGTGAATCACGGCTGCATACTTGTTTTCCGGTATGGCGGCAATAGCCAGGATGATATTTAGTTGCCCGTTAGGCGCTAAGGCATAACTACCACCGTTGTAGGCAGTTCCATTAGGATTGTAATAAGCGACGGTTACTGTCGTGCTTTGGCTGCCGGTATTGACGATATAAATCTTCGACCAGCGGCCGTACCAGTTCTTTTTAACGATAGGTACGTACAGCGTTGGCCCGGCGCGTTCCCACCCCAACGAACCAGGCCCGTTTGCCGGTGTGATGCCGCTGTAAGCGGCTGGTTGACCATTGTAGGTCTGCTCAACTACGGCCGAGACGTCTTGGGTGGCGTCTACCACGACGGAGGCAGCTCCTGGACAAATTGCCCCACTGCTAGAACCGTAAGCAAGGAGATCATACGTAGTGGCGCATCTAAAGGAACCATCACTGTTGTAAAACACTTGGCGCACTGTGACTGGTCCACCATTGTTTCTTACAATGACATTAGAGTTCCAACTTTCGCCCTGCTTGTAAACAGGCATGTAAGTCGTCCCCAGCCGAACAAACTTGACGGCATCTATGTTCAACCGGCACAATAGTCCAGCGCCACAATGCACCCCCTGTATCTCTCCAGTAGCATCAGTTGTATAAACATAGCTCCCAGGATACATCTCATAAGTTCCAATGCTAACCCATTGGTTGCTCAAACCGTATTGATCCACGATAGCAGTTGTTTGCTCCCAGCCATTGACAACAACGGTATAAGTTGCCTGCCAACTGGTTATATTGGCGCTAGGGCTGGGGACGTAAACAAATATCTCATAGAGACCTGTGCCATTGGGAACGTTTGATGGTTGCCATTTTGCCCAATAATCTACGTTGTTCCCATTGACATAAGTAAAATGCATATCGTTGCCGTATCCCGAAACCACTGGATACCAAAATGGGCAGTTGTTGGGTGGACAAGGTGTGTTGAAAATACCATTACGCCCCTTAGAAACTGTTTGATAAATGACAATACCCCCAATTGGTGGTCCAATCAGGGGTATTATGAAATTTATACACCGACAAGCATATCAAAGTGACCTGAAAGATCAAGAATGGAAATGGTTCAAGAATTTTCTGCCCCAGCCCAGCATTGTGGGCACACGTGGACGACCACAAAAGTGGCCCATGCGTGAAATCGTGAATGCCATGCTGTATCTCCTGCGCACCGGCTGCCAATGGCGCATGCTGCCCCACGACCTGCCACCCTGGCCGACGGTCTATTACCATTACCGAAAATGGCGTCTCAGCGGCGTTTGGGAGAAGCTCAATCAGTTGTTGCACCGCCAAGTCCGGCAAGATGCTGGACGGGAACCGACACCCAGCGCGGCTATTGTCGATGCCCAATCGGTAAAGACAACTCTGGTAAAAGGAGCGCGTGGCTTTGATGCTGGCAAGAGGGTGAAGGGACGTAAGCGACATATCGTGGTGGATACCCTGGGGTGGTTGTTGCTGGTTCTGGTGACCCCGGCTGACGTACAGGATAAACCCGGTGGCAAACAATTGTTGACCCAGTTGCGACAACGTCTTGACCTGCCCCGCTTGAAGCTGGTGTGGGCTGACGGCGGTTATGGTGGACAGCCCTTCGCTGACTGGGTCAGGAAAACCTTTGGCTGGGTATGGCAAGTCGTCAAACGCAGCGATGATGCTAAAGGATTCCACGTATTGCCCCGTCGCTGGGTGGTGGAACGTACTTTCGGCTGGTTGAACAACTATCGGCGCTTGAGCAAAGATTATGAGGAACTGCCAGCCAGCAGCGAATCGCTGATCTATCTGGCCATGTCCCATATCATGGTGCGCAGGTTGGCTAAAACCAATCATTTTGAATAATGAACCTATTTATCAAACAGTCTCTTAGAAAATCCATCAGTATTGTTTGGGTTATCATCCACAATGGTTTCGCTGCTTATTGGCGGTTCTGGAAAGGGATGACTGGGATCTGCCCATTGACCGTCTTCCCAAATATTTGGGTTGAAGGGATCGACATTGCCATTATTAGCATCTTTAACTTCAAAATGTAAGTGCGGCCCCGTAGACCAACCTGTATCTCCACTGGTACCAATCACTTGCCCTGAGCGGACAAATATACTTGTACTATTGAGGTTGAATGCAGCAGAGCTAAGATGGGCATAACGGGTAGTATACCCATTACTATGTTGGATATAAATGTGCAAGCCATAACCACAATCATCATTGTTAGAATTATGATGACACTCTGGCCTGTTATCATACCACCTTACTCGTGTCACCATCCCTGAATCAGCCGCTGGAATGTGAGTGTAAACCAAATCAAAATCATATGCGGGATGATTCGCATTGTATCCTTGATTGATGTTATGAGTTCCAAAATACGGCGTTATCAAAAATGGGGTCTGAGCTTCTACCTGTGTCACAAAACTAAATAAGACAATGATAAGGGATATCGTAATCCCCAATCTTGTTTTATGAAGGAACTGGACCACTTTTATGCGGCTCATTCTTCTCCCTCCGGAAGCCAAAAAAGCTGACCGTACGGGTTTTTTGGTTGACCGTCCGTAGTAAGCTGTTGGAAGCTAAGGCTAATTATGTCAATTGACCAAACCTCACTGGTACCGCTGCGGTTTGAGAGAAAAACAATAGTTGAACCATCAGGCGACCATACAGGTGCTATCCCTGTTGTTAGTTGATAGGATTCACCTGTAGACACATCCGCAATGTAAATGCTCTGGGCTTTGTATAGGCAGTCATTCCATTCCGATGAAGACGTATTAGGGTCACAGGGTATCTCGCCCTTTGTAAGACCTGTCGCTGCAATATAGCGACTATTTGGCGACCAAGCCGGTGTAAATCCAGTGAAAGGTATTTTAAGTGCTGAACACCTCTGGCTATGAAGGTCAAATGTACATAATGGTCCTCCTAAAGAACTTTCTCCCTTTGGAAGAGGTTCAGAGCAATTGCCATAATAAACAATACTTGACCCATCTGGCGACCAAGCATTGGGATACAAGTAAGAAACGTTGCCCGCGTCGAATTGTGGTTCAGCATCGCTTCCAGCAGAACTTACAAACCACATTGCGCCAAGTGTATCGGGTAAGTTTTGATCAATATAAGCGATTGTTTGGCCATCCGGCGATATTGCTGCGCCTTGAACAGGACCCTGAGGCAATGCTAATGTAGTGATTTCGTAAGTTTCAGCATCTACAGACCACATTCCAATTGAATCGATCCAAAACCAGAAATGACGCCCATCTGGGTGCCAGCCGAAAAAACTGCCGCCCGAATAGGACTCGAACAAGGCTTTTGATTGTCCTGTAATTCGGTTAACGATTAAAGGTAGGCCGCCAGGTTCGACTGGACGCATTAAAACTAAATAGTTCCCATTCGGTGAGGGGAAGACCCGATAAGGCTTGAATTCTAATGTTGTGGGCAGAGGCGCTAAATTCGGCTCTTCTTCAACCTGCCCAAACATATCAAACGATAATGTATAGTAGTCTGACATTGTAGCGTACCATAGCGTCCCCGCAGGGCTACCGGCAGGTTCTGGTAAAGGTATAGAGGTAGCTGTCGGTCCCGGTTTGCGGGTAGGTGTGGGGCGTGGCGTGAAGGTTGGGAAAGGGGTCTCATGAGCATCATAGATTTCTCCTGGCTCCAGCACAATTTGTGTAGGCTCAGGTAAAGTTGGCGGTGGTTTGAGTGTGGGAGGAGGTGGGTAACCTAACACCTCGCTGAGTTGGGAGGGCGCTGGATAACCCTGCTCCATTTGCAGACTCGGCTCAACTGCACTGGGCGTACAGGCTGCCAGCAGCAATAAGGCTGTTAGCAATAAGCATAATTTATGGGACATATTAGCCTCCCGTTTGACTGGCTCATTTTTGACTCAGGCCATGATCCAATCAATTGAAAGTAAATTGAAGCTCAGATGACAGCTGGGTCATAAACCTTGATAAATTGGGTAACTTTGTGGCAAAAATGCTCAAGACGAAAACAGCGGTGTGACTGGAAAGTGGCTGTATCGCATCCTATTAAATAATATCGCCCCCCCCCCCCATCAACAGCAAGTGTCTTTTGTCACGTGTGGGAAGTGACTTTTGTCATTTTCAGGCTATCAGAAACTCTATACCAGGCAACGGTAATCAATCGCCTGTAAATTTGTAATCCCATTTCATGCGCTGAGATGTGGCCGATTGGATTGGAGGAAGAAACGGCTGTCTCTGCCTCGGTTATAAAAAATGTCAAACCGCTCCAGTTGACGGCCAGTAGTTCCCCGCGCCAGATCAACGGTGTAGCGTCTTAACCTGGCCCGTGAATGGACGCTGCCAGCGGAAATATCGACGTAAATCATACACCCTGTGTGTTTTGTTCTTCTTTGTATGCTTGGTATGCTTGTTGTAAGAACTTTTATCAAAGGATTCAAATTGCTCACCGCAGTAAGGGAGAAGAAATGATTATCGTTTAAATTGTAAAGTTTTCTATATGTAGGATCGTAACCCTCTGGGTCATTCTGAAACTCGCTGATTATCAATTCGCCGTTCATAGCGAACAATTACACCACAACGAGTCATCAAAAGTAATATCCCCGCTAACCCAATTCCACCAGCACAGTTTTACTTTCACATCAGGAATTGCTTCGCTTATGGCCTTGCCAATCGCTAAACACCAAATTTAACATGGCTGGTATACTTTAGTGTATTCCTGATGTTTTTTCTATGCTCATCCTCTTTTTTGCAAAAATCCATGAAATACTCAACAAAGTAGCCATACTGATTTCGTCTTGAAATTTAACCTAGCAAGCCAATTATAAATGCTATACCAACAAACATGATGATATTCACTGGAAGCAAGCGTAGTTCCTAAAGAAGCCGACCGATCGCGTCAAAAGTACTAGACGAGTATTCATCTACGTCTTTTCTGTAAAGTACTGGGTTATTAACTTCTTCCAGAATTGCTCCTGGGCTTTAATGGTGAATCGTGCTTCACCTCGACAAAACGTCACGTTGTTGTTGTTCCCAACAATTTCAATATCAGGGCCGCCCATTTTCAGGAGGTTCTTGTGTCGAAGCAATTCATTATGTTTTCGGGTTAGTAAAATCAAGTGATAAGTCACAAAGTCGATTTACAATATCGAGACCAGCATCTGATTGCCGATCAAGTAACATTTTGACAACAAAAACAAAAGCTTCGGTTAAGTAATTTTCCGTCGCTCTTGGGGCATACCGTGATAAGACTGAAAATACGTTATTGTCCATCTTTCATTCACGCAGTAAAAGGCTCACATCATAAAAGGAAACCAATCTTGCAGCATACTCTTCTGGTCGGACTTTTGGCCCGCCGCCGTGTCCGGTTTCAGGAATGAACCAGATAGTCTTGGGTTCCTGTGCATGGTCATAATAGAATTGCACGATACGTGGTTCCATCTCTTCAGTTTCTCCGCTGGCTATCAAAAAAAGCGGGCGCGGGGCAATACCGGCAATCGTATCGATAATCGCTTCTGGCTGCGAAAATCCGGTGCGCCATTCAACACCTTTGAACACAATGCCGTTGCCGAACCGGAACACGTACTCAATGGCAGATTGCAGCGGTGGTGTGTCATCATTATTGGCCAGCCCCGGCCCATCGGCGGCGACAGCTTGGATGCCATCCAGTTCGGCAGCGGCGCGCAGCGCCACCTGCCCGCCAAGGGAGAAGCCGTAAATGCCAATCCGATCCGGGTCTATGTCGTCGCGGGATTGGAGCCAGGTAACGGCCGTCTCCACATCCACCACATCTACCCAACCATACGAACGCACAACCGGGCTGCTCCCGCCATGGCCGCGCATATCATACAAAAGTACGCCATACCCTGCTTCGGCCAGCATCAACGCCTGCGGCAAAACGCTCAATCGCGTGGCATCATACCCATGCAGCAAAATAACCGCAGCCCCATTTTTCGACGGGATGTACCAGCCCGACAGCGTCACATCAAGCGGGCTGGTCAACGTAACTGCTTCATAATCAAACCCTTCATCGGCCGGTGTGGCGCAGCAAATTTCCTGGGATACCGGAGCCGTCACCGAATAAATAGCCACGACAAAGTAGCCCACCCAAAGAACTGCCAGTCCAAACAATCCCAGATTTAACCAATAGCGACAGCCTCTTTTGCGTCGTGCGGGTTTTTCCATCGTATTTAACCGTTAAGAATGCTTCTCCCACCAATCCAGCGACCATTCGACTGCTTTTTGGATGCCCTCACGCAGGGAGGTTTGCGGCGTATAATTGAGCAGGGCGCGCGCCTTGCCCACGTTGGCCACGTAATGGGTCACTTCGCCAACGCGGGCCGGTTCGATAGTCATGTTGGGTTCTTTGCCCAACGCCTCGCCGATGAAATTGGCCATCGCCACCAGACTGTTGCCCTGCCCATAGGCCAGGTTGATGGTGTGATTGGCGATTTCGCCGCCGACCAGCTTCTCAATACCGCTGACCACGCCGCCGACACAGTCGTCGATGTAGGTGAAATCCAGCACTTTGTCTTCGCCGTAGACGGTGATAGGGCGTCCGGCGTTGATTTCGCGGATGAAGTGGGGGATGACTCGCAACATGCGCTCGATGTCGTTGTCGTAACGGCCGTACACATTGCTAAACCGGAACACCAAATACTTCAGCCCATAACATTGCGCGTACGAATAAATCAGTGCTTCGCCAGAGATTTTGCTGGCCGAATACGGACTTTCCGTAAAGGCAAAGTCGGCATACGATTCCTCGGTGATGTAACGGTGGATGTCGCCATACACTTCGCGCGAACTGCTGAAGATGATGGGAATATCATTTTGGCGGCAAAACTCCAGCACATTGAAGGTCATATTGATGTTTTCCAAAGCGCGATGCGGCTGCTGCACCAGTTCGTGGACCTTGGCGTGCGCCGCCAGATGAACAACTACATCCAAATTTTCCGGGTACTCTACACCAATCCCTCGTCTATGATTGCGGTAGGGGGCGCTTAAATCTTGCAGCAGCGTTTCGATGTCACGGGTCCAGGTATTCGGCCGTTTATCCACGCCAAACACGTAATGGCCCTGCTCCTGCAAATATAACCCTAAATTGGTGCCAATTTGGCCGCTAGAACCGGTAATCAAAATACGCATAGGTCGCTCCTCTAATTATTGATGGAAATTGTAAAGCAGAGTGGCAAGGTAGCAAAGTGGCAAGTCACCCCTGCCCCCCTGCTCCTCTACTCCCCAGCTTCCCCACGACTACCGCCAGCACAAACCGGGGCAGCGCCAGCATCCGCCGCCAGCGCCACGGTTCCTTGATGAGCCTGTGCAGCCATTCCAGGCCCAGGTTCTGCACCCAGCGTGGCGCACGAATCGATTTGCCGGTGACAAAATCCAATGAGCCGCCTATCCCGATAGCCATGCGCACGGTGGGCAGCGCCTCCCGATTGCGGGCAATCCATTTGTCCTGTTTGGGCGCGCCGTAAGCGACAAACAACATCTCGGCCCCGCTGTCGTTGATGCGCTTGAGAATGGCCTCATTTTCAGCCGGATCAGGCGAACCAGCATACGTTCCGGCGATGATTAAATCGGGATAACGAGATTGGAAGATGGCTGCCGCTTCTTCAGCTATGCCAGGCGCATCGCCAATGCCGGGAGCCGCCCCTAGCAAAAAGAGCCGCCAGCCTTCTTGGGCACACAGTTCCGCTAGATGATAAACCAGTTCCGAGCCGGGAACGCGTTCTGGTAATGGTTTTTTCAACCATCTTGAAGCCACGACCAACCCAATCCCATCAGGCAGGCACAAATCGGCCTGCCACAATATCTGGCGAAAAGCGTCATCCGTTTGCGCGGCCATGACAAATTCGGGATTGGTGGTGCAAATCTGGTGCAGGCGCGACTCAGCCATGAACTTTTGCGTCCGCGCCAGCGTCTCAGCCATCGTCACAGCGTGAACCGGCGTATTCAGTATGGTTAACGACTGCCTTTCATCCTTCATCCTTCTGACTTCATCCTTTTACTTTCGCAAGCATATGCCAGGATGAAACGGCCGTCAATAATTCCCTTTTCCCGTTGTCAAATCAAAGAGGGGCTTGTAAACTCTAAACAATAAGGGGGTATTGATTTATGCACAACATCAATTCCAGTCATTCAGCATTACGGGGAATAAGGGGAGTGGTAACGGCCGTATTCTTCCTGCTCACTCTTTTCATCACTGGCTGCCAGCCAACTAACCAACCAACCAACAACTTACCAACGACCATGCCCACCGCCGCCATCGCCGCCGTCGTTCCCACCCTTACACCGACAATGACACCTACTCCGCTACCATCCACTATCGAGCTTATCTCACCATCTGATGGCGACACGATTGACCTGGGACAACCAATCAATTTCATCGTCTCCGCCAGCCATCCCGACGGCATCCGTCTCATCACCCTTACCTCTAATGGTCAGGGGGTGGGGCTGTTGCAAAATTCAGGCGACATCCAGGTTGAAATGAACCAGACCTGGACGCCGGAATATGCCGGCACCCATGAAATCATCGCCGTTGTCACCAGCCGCAATGGTGACACACTGGCGACGGAACCGATCTATATTCGAGTAGTTGATCGAGACATGATGGCGCGCAATGCGCCCATTTGGGCCAATGTCGAGGCGAATGTCATCGACTTACGGAATTTAGCTCCGCTGGAACCGGTAGAGCCAACCCTGCTCTCGCAATCTGAACTACGGCAGCGCCTGACATCCAACTATTTTTACACCAAAGAAGAAGCCGACCGGGATGCGCTTGTCTTATACACATTCGATTTTGTCAGCCGCGATTATGATTTGTACAGCCTCTCCCGCCGCTTTTTAGGCGAAAACATCGCCGGTTTTTACGATCCGGAAAGTAAAGAATTCGTCGTCGTCAGCAGTGATGACGAGACAAACGCCTTGGAGCAGTGGACTTATGCTCACGAATTTATGCATGCCCTGCAAGACCAACATTTCCAGTTGGGCCTGATTACTGATGCCTCGGCCGGTTTTGAAGGGGATATGGCGCTGCGTGCTTTGGCCGAAGGGGAAGCAGAACTGGTACAGGATTTTTATCTGGATTGGGGCTACTTTTCTGATTCTGACCTGATTGAGATTTTCAACGAATCGAACAAATTATATGGTTTTGCCTTTGTTTCTGATCCGGGCTATTTTCCTCACGCACTCACCAACGCCTTCATCTTTCCCTATACCACCGGCCACGATTTTGCTGCCGCTTTGTTCAACCGCAGCGGCTGGGATGGCCTGAATGCTGCCTGGGAAAATCTGCCGCAGTCTACCGAACAAATCATTCATCCTGACCGCTATTTTGCCGGTGACAACCCGCAAATCGTTACCCTGCCGCCGCTGACTGACACCTTAGGTTCTGACTGGTCGCTGGTTGAGGAAGCCGTTCTGGGCGAGTTTTACCTGCGCGAATATTTGATTCAGCAGGTGAACGGCAGTGAAGTGGATACGGCCGCTACCGGCTGGGGCGGCGATCGCTATGCCGTTTACTGGCATGAAGAATCAGATGATCTAGTCCTGGTTTTACGCACAGCCTGGGATTCAGCCGGTGACGCCAGCCAGTTTACGGCCGCCTACACCGACTATACCGACGGCCGTTACGGCCCCATCGGGCAATCCCAGGCAGACGGGGCAATCTGCTGGCAGTCAAGGGATGCGACCT
Source organism: Ardenticatenaceae bacterium (assembly GCA_020634245.1). GTDB lineage: Bacteria > Chloroflexota > Anaerolineae > Promineifilales > Promineifilaceae > JACKCC01. The sequence continues at coordinate 130,250 of JACKCC010000012.1, forward strand.
GTTTGTACGCGGCTGGAACCGAATTATTGGTTGTGCGTGCGCCGGATTTGGACACGGCCGTTGCCATCGTCACAACCATCAATGAAGGGTAAAATCGTTGGTCTACCCGGCTTACTCCAATTGATGAGGTGAAAACAATGAAAGTCATCCGCCCCAAAATGCAAGATTACGGCATCCACGAGAGCCGTGAAGGCATGTTAACCTGGGATTTCGTCGATGAGCAGATGGCCCAATCACGCAACTACTGGATTGGCACGACACGGCCCGACGGCCGTCCCCATGCTGCGCCGGTGTGGGGCGTCTGGCTGGACGGTCATCTCTATTTTGGCACCAGCCCCAACGCGCGCAAGGCTCGTAACCTGGACAACAATCCGGCGCTGGTTGTCCATCTAGAAAGTGGGGATGATGTGGTGATTTTGGAGGGAACGGCCGTTAAACTCACGGAGATGCCGCCAAACCTATACGAAACATTCAGCACAGCCTATGCCGCCAAATACGCTGGCTTCAAACCCAATGCCCCATCCGAAAACGAACCCATCTACACACTGCGCATCCAAACGGCCATGGCCTGGCAAGAGAAAAACTTTCCGCAGTCGGCTACGCGCTGGGAGTTTGATTAGACCGCCTTCTCCAAAACGTTTAACACCTGTACGGCCGTTGCCTCCCACGTAAAGCGCCGTACATTTTCCAAACCGGTCAGCGCCAATTCATGCCGCAGCAGCGGGTCACTGACCAGCCGTTTAATCCCGGCTGTAATCGCTGCCGTATCCTCCGGATTAACCAGCAGCGCCGCATCCCCCGCCACTTCTGGCAGCGAACTACTGTTGGCACACAACACCGGCGCGCCGCAAGCCTGCGCCTCCAGCACCGGAAAGCCAAACCCCTCGTGCAGCGACGGATACAGCAGCGCCGTCGCCCCGGAAAGCAGGGCCGCCTTGTCGTCATCATCAATAAACCCAGGTGTCACAATTGACGATTGACGATTGACGATTGACGATTGATTGTTAATTTCAGCCAGAATCGGTTCAGCCAACCAGCCTATTTTGCCGGCCAGAACAAGTTGATGGAGTACGTTGGCTGCCGTATAAGCCTGGATGAGACGCACCAGGTTTTTGCGCGGCTGCAAGGTGCTAAGGAAGAGCAGGTAAGGCGGGGTGATGCCGTATTTTTGCAGAACGGCCGTTGTCTGCATCCGATCCGATAACGGCCGTAACGCCGGATTCCGTCCCGGATACACCACATCAATCTTGTCTGGCTCCACTTCATCAAAACGAATCAAATCATTTTTTGTTGCTTCGGAATCGGCAATGATGCGGCGGGCGGTACGGCCGTTATGCCGCGTACTCCAGCGCAAATAAGACAACTGCCGGGGCGGATGAGCCTCCGGAAAATAATGGTAGCCCAGGTCATGAACCGTGACCACGCTGGGACCATGATAGGTGTAGGGAATCACGTGAGCCGGCGTAAAAAAAAGGTCCGGCGGGCGCAGATACAGCTCCCAGGCCAGACGCACATGCGTCCACAGCCGGGGAAACGGAATGGTAATATGCTCGACAAAATCATTTTCGGGGAAAAGCTCCGGCGGGGGCGGCTGGTTAAAATACAGCCGGATTTGATGACCACGTTGGGCCGCAAGGGGAATAAGTGCCTGAACAAGAAAAAAAGCATACGCTTCTGTGCCGGTTCGCTGCCCGGTTACAGCCCGGCTGGCATCTATTCCAATTATCATGACACACCCCAATCTTATATCTGTGTATTTTCAAATGGAAAAGGAGCGCGGTCTGCCAGGCTGCAGATGGCGAGCAAGCTGCCCGCGCTCCTATTTTACAAGAGCTAATTTTATAACGAGCAGCAAGTCGCGGAACAAGGCCTACTCGCCACTCGCGACCCGCCGCCTGCTTTATTGGCAGCCCGTTCCTAAAGTCAAAAATTCAGCCGCTACCCAGCCCTCATCACCAAACAAGGAACGGACCTGCCGCCATTCAATGCCGTTGGCAACTGTCGGTTCTTGATCCAGCACGGTCACCAAATCTGCCTCGGCCAAAATCGAGATTTGTTCCCCACCCGGCTCATTCCGCAGCGTCAGCCCATTGCCAAACGTCCCTTCGATAACCGCCCGGCAAATGGGCCGCGTTGGGGTGGGAGTGGGAAAGGAAAGATCAGGCGTCGCCGTTTCGGTTGGCAGCGGTGGAAACTGCTCGACAAGCGGGGTGGGCGTTACCGTCACCACCCCTTCAAGCACCTCGCCCGCCGGGGTGGGAACGGCCGTACCCTGCTGCTGACCCAAGATCAGTAAACCAATGGCCGCAATAAATAGCAGCATACTGCCAATTAGCGTCAGTCCGGCCCGGCGCAGGATAGCTTCCCGTTCCAGCGTGTAGAACCGCGCCCCGCCCCGTTTAATGTCACGGTAGCTGGCAAAAGCGGCTACAATGCCCATAAAGGCCAGGGCCAGCGGAATAAAAAAGGCACTCATGCGCCGGTCACCCCGATTTGAGAGAGGTCATGGGCGCTGATTGGCCCTTCACGGATGATGCGCAGTTCACCATCCACAACAGCGATAATTGTCGAGGGGACGCCGCCAGGAGTCGGGCCGTCATCGAGTACGGCCGTTACCAAACCATCCAGCGCCGCCAATGCTTGCGCGCCCGTTTGCGCCGGAGGCTGGCCCGATTGGTTGGCCGACGTAGCCGCTACAGCACCGCCGGCCGCCCGAATCAAAGCACGGGCCACGTCACAATCGGGGATGCGCACGGCAATACCCTCGTTTGGCGAAATATTAGCCGGTAAATTGGGATGGCGGGGAATAATGAGCGTCAATGGGCCGGGCCAGAAGCGGGCCATCAGATTATGTACAACAGCCGGGACATTCTGCGTCACTTTATCCAAATCGGCCGGGTCGGCCAGAAGGATGGGAATGCCTTTGCTGAGAGAGCGCTGTTTGGCTTCATACAACTGCTCAATGGCCGCCGCATTAAACGCGTCGCCGCCTACCCCGTACACTGTGTCGGTGGGAAAGGCGACAAGCTGACCCTGCCGCAGCCAATCGGCGGCCTGGGCAACAGCATCGGGTTGTTGGGCATTGAGCAGGTGTGTCTCCATCTTCACAAAAAAGATTGATCATTGATCATCAATCTTCAATCCATCATTTTTATTACCACAATCCGGTCGTGCCCGGCAAAATCTTGCACCAGTTCAACCTGTGCCGCCGGAAAAATAGTATGAGCCAGATTGTGTACGGCCGTTCCCTGCTGCCAGCCAATTTCCAAAAAAATGGCAGCCCCCGGGTTAAGTTTGGTGACTGCTTGCTGAAGCAGCTGCCGGATGAGGTCGAGGCCATCGGCTCCGCCTTTAAGGGCAGCGGCCGGTTCGTACCATTTTACCCCATCGTCAAGCATCGTCCACTCGGCATCAGTGACGTAGGGTAGATTGGCGGCCAGCAGGTCGGCCGGCTGCTGGATTGGCTCCAGCAAATGCCCCTGGTGAAACCGAATGCGATCCGGGGCATGCTGCCGGGCATTTTGTTGTGCAACCGCCAGCGCTTCGGCGGAAATGTCCACCGCTTCAACGCTGGCCAAGGGCAAACGGGAAGCCAGTGTAACGGCAATGCAGCCGCTGCCAGTACCAACATCGACAATGCGGCAGGGCAGATAACCTGACGGCCGTTTCCTAGCCCAATCCGCCGCCAAATCCACCAACTGCTCCGTCTCCGGTCGGGGAATGAGGACGACCGGCGTAACGATGAAATCCAGGTCAAAAAAAGGAGCATGACCCACTAAATAGGGGATCGGTTCTTGCCGGGCAGCTCGTTCAATGAGTTGGCGGTATTGGGCTTGTTGAACGGCCGTTAACTCTTCGTCATCATGGGCCACCAGCCAACTATGGTTCACACCCAGTACGTACTCCAGCAGCAGACGGACATCCAGTTGGGTGTTAGGGGAATGGGGGAGGTGGGAACGGCCGTATGTCCAGGCTTCAGAAACATTCATAAAAAATTAGAGGCAGATTTGTCCTACGCATCTTCCAGTCAGTTAATCAGGATTCATAAACGATAAAAAAGCGCTTCCTTACCGGAAGCGCCTTTTAGTGGAGATGGCGGGAATCGAACCCGCGTCCGAAAAATTCGACCTCTGAACGTCTACAAGCTTAGTCAACCTTTTGGGTGTTATCAGCAGGCGCTCCGGCTAACAGGATCAACTGCTGATTAGTCGATGACCCCCGAAAGGGCCGCTTAAGCTCCTCTATCGACGTCGAGGAGCAGCACGTTGGCGTTCATGTCGCCTGCGTTCACCCGGCCAACGAACGGAATGAAGCAGACGCGGTTCCTTCTTTGGAACCTCCGCTTTCCTTATCGCTTATGCAGCGAGGGGGAGAGCGTTGTAGTTGGTTCGTGCATTGGCACTTATTTGTTTGCTTCCAGTTTTACGAGGTGTAAAGCGTGCTCGGCTTGCAGTCCAGGATCAGCCTTCCCCGTCGAAACCTGTCATCCCCGGACAGTCACCGGCAGCCAACTACCAGCCGCCAGTTACCAGCATTATAGCATGAGGGGGAACGGCCGTCTATCAGAGTTGGATAAAAAAGATCGGGCAGTGCCAAGCACAGGACGGAACCTCTTGGCATGAATAAAGCCTGAAGCCCTGTGCCTGGCACTGCGTCTGGCAGACTTTTGTAATCTCATATTGACATACCTCGGATTCCAATGTAATATCTTATCAAGCAAATACATATGATTCCGAGGTATACTCGAAGGAAATCACCCATGAATCTCAAAGGTAGTTTATCTTTACTTCTCTTGCACATACTGTCGCTGGGGCCATCCCACGGCTACGGCATTGCTAAAGAGATAAAACGCATCTCCCAGGGAACGCTAGAATTTGCGGAAGGAACCATTTACCCCACCCTGCACGATTTGGAAAAACAGGGATTGATTGAAGCATATGATGAGGAGATTAACGGCCGTACCCGTCGTTACTACAAGCTCACCAGTGCCGGTCAAGCCGCCCTCAACCAGGAGCGTGCCGAGTGGCAGCAATTTTCACTGGGCGTTAACCGTATTTTGGGAGAAACCGTATGAACAGTGACTATCCTCCATCCTTACATCATTGGCTGTCACAAGTTACCAACGGACTGCCCAACGACGTGACACAAACTATAAACGCCGAAATCAGCGACCATTTTCTGGATGCGGTTGACGATTACATGGCCAATGGGCTGTCAAAAGCGGAGGCGCAAACACGGGCGCTGGCCTATTTAGGCGCAGCAGAAACAATCAGCCGTGGCCTCAAAGATGTATACCAAGGTCAACACCTTTACAAAATCGGCGCTGCAGCCAGCATGTCGATTCTGGCCATTTTAATTTTTGTTCCGGGACTCATTTACACGGTGTGGGCTGGGAACACGCTGGCTATCCAAATAGGCAACATCGTCATCGGCTTTGTGTTGGCCGGTTTGACGGCTTATGTTCTAGATACGCTGCGCCGCCTGCTCGTTTGGCGGTTTGGCATGCAGGCATTAAACCGGGCGTTCAAAACAGCTATTGCCGCTTATTTACTCTGGCTGGCGGCCGACATCGTCAGCCTGGCTATTTATAATGCGCCGCTCTACATCGGGACACTGCGGGCGCTGTCTGAAGCAGTCACTGGATTCGACAAAGGATTGATCGTCGTCGCCTGGGCCGGCCAGATTGGATTGGGGCTTAGTGGGTTATTGATTTCCTGGGCGCTGTGGCAGGCCCAAGACGATTTGTATGGGATTGGCAAAATATTGTCTGTTTGTCTGGCGGTCATGGCGGTTCCCATCGGATTGTCGGGATTTGTGGTGAATCTGGGTTGGGGAACGGCCGTTGAAATCCTCTACCTGCTCGTTGTTATGGGACACATTTTCGTCTGGCCGGTGATCACGATGTTGTTTATCCGCGCCATTTTCCGCCCGCCGGCCATGCGCCCACCGCAGTTGGCCTAGTACCGTTTGCCAGTTCTCCATTCAGCCGTCATAATTCGCGGCTATGGATACGATTTTGCACATTACCCGGCGTGAGGATTGGGAAACGGCCGTCACCACCCCACCCTACCGCGCCGACTCACTGGAAACTGACGGCTTCATCCACTGCTCAACAATCGAGCAGGTCTTGAAACCGGCCAACGAAATGTTCCACGGACAAACCGGGCTGGTCTTGCTGGTCATCGACTCGGCCAAAGTCCAGGCCGACATTATTTACGAAGATTGCTACGAAAGCGGCCAGGAATTCCCCCACATTTATGGCCCGCTCAATCTGGATGCGGTCGTTCAAGTTTTTGATTTTCCACCCGATGCGGATGGCTCGTTTTCGCTGCCAGTGGAACTTCGTAAGCTGTGAGTCGTGTTCCGTAATCCGTTACAGAGCCTAACCAACGGCCGTTTCCACCGCTTCCTCTGCCCTCAATTTCAATAATCGAGCCGATTTAGTGGAGTCTTCCAGCGGTAAACGGCTGTATTCCCCCACCACCATTCTCTCATTCGTCAACAACCAGGGCGCGGCCTCCGGTTGCAGCAGCGCCGCCACTTCACTGCGCCGGGCGATCATGGATTTACCTTTCGTGTTAGGTCTTTCGGCCAGTGGAACCCAGCTTGATTGCAGGCGACGGCCGTAGCCATCCACCGTCACCAGCGCTAATTCCGTCTCATCATCCAGCAGCAAAGCACTCACCAACCGGTCGTCCTGGCCGCAGTTGTAGATTTGCGTGCCCGACAGGCGCAGCCCGCTCGTTTCGTAGGCCAGCGCCCGGCCAGCGCGCGACGCCGCCACCAGTGTCTTCTGCTCATCCAGCGCCAGTGCAGTAATGACAATGCCCGGCAGCGGATGGTCAAAGCGCAGCGGAATCGGCGCTTCAATATTTTCGCGCAGGACGTTCATGGGATACGGCCGTGCCACTCCCTGAGATGTGACCAGCAGTAGTTTGGGAACGGCCGTAATCTCTGCCCATTTACTCACCGAACAAACCGTCTCGCCCCGTTCCAGCTTCTGCGTATCGGCCAGCTTCAAATCCATCTGGCCCAGTTCGATCAGGTGGCGCGGCGTGGTCAGCAAAAAGCGGTAATGGGTGGTGATAAGCAGAATCTGCTCGTCCAAATCGGCCGTCAGCGCCTTCGTCCACTGGCCATCCAGGTTCAAATCAGCCAGCGGGATGGGGTCTTTTTGTTGGAATGTGGATTGTGGTATGGCAACGGCCGTCACCAAATCCTCTCCACCAATAACGATCAACGCCATCTCCCCTGCTCCCCCGCTCCCCTGCTCCCCTGCTTCTTCCCCCTTCTCCGCCACATAAATTCGCCGCTGCAACACATCCAAATTAATCGGGCTAACATTCGGCCTCTCCGACGAGACGGCCGTTGGCTTCACATCATCGGGCGTAAAACCTCGCACTTCGATTTCACCTGCTTCAATCCCGTGCGCAATGACGCCCAAACCGGCCGTAACACTGCTAAACGTATCCACCGCCTGCACCTTTTCCGCGCCAAACTTTTGCACCAACATCTCGTGGAACGCCGGCACCTGCGACGAGCCACCGGTCCGAATCACCGCATCAATCTGGCCCACTTCCAGCCCGGAATCGGCCACCACCGTGCCCAAATGCTGCTCAATGGCCCGGATTTCAGCGCCAATGATGCGCTCAAATTCGGTGCGGGTGACAAAATCGCGCACCTGGAACCCCTCGCCCTCCAGCAAAATTTCCGCCCCCCGCTTCTCCGACAGCCGCCGCTTGGCCTGCTCCACGATGTCGAACATCTTCAAGCCGTAGTTGCTGGACACCAGGCTGAGCAGCGCTTCAATCTGGTATTTGCGCTGGGCGGTCAGAGCAATATCAGTCAGGATTTGCCGGTTTTCGGCCGCTTGCAGTTCCATCAGCGTTTGCCAGTTAGAAAACGAGTCGTAAATCCATTGGGGGACAGTCAGTCGTTTGTGGCGCGGCCCGTAAAAACTGCCTTCGCCAAAGTGTCGCGGAAGTTTGGAACGCACCAGCTTTTGGTCAAATACGTCACCGGCGACCGGAATGCCGCCCGTGGCCAGCACCTGCCGCCGCCCCGGATCGCCCAGTCGCATCACGGTTAAATCCAGCGTACCGCCGCCAAAATCGAAAACGAGGACGTTTTGCGGCTTGTCCAGTGTCGTTTCGTAGCTGTAGGCGGCGGCGATGGGTTCTGGCTGGAGGTAGACGCGCTCGTAACCGGCGCGGAAAGCGGCTTGCAGCAGGCGGGATTGGGCCAGCCGATCGTGTTCCAGGTCGGCGGCAAAGTGGACGGGACGACCCAAGACGACTTGTTTCAGTTCGCGGCCCAGCAGCCGTTCGGCGCGGGTTTTGACGACGGTGAGGTAAAGGGCGATGAGGTTTTCCAGCGAGTAGTAGTTCTGGCCGACAACGGTGCCGGGGTAGTTTTCGTCGCGCAGGCTGGTTTTGACGGAGAGGAAAAGCCGCCCCGGTGACAGCACATCGACGTAGGCGTAGGCGTCGGTGACATAGTACATGTCGCCGCCACGAATTTCCAGTTCACCGACCCAGATTTTGCGCATTTTAACCGGCCGGCCGATGTTTTGCGTGAAGTAGAGGTCAACGGCCGTTCGCCCAATGTGTATCGCTTGATCGGTGGTGACGTAAACGGCCGTGCGCAGCACTCTGGGATTGGGATTGTCGGGATCCAACGGCAAAACCTGCACCCGGCTGCCGTCATACACCGCCATCCCCGAATTCGTCGTGCCAAAATCCATGCCTACAATCATAACAACCCAGTTGGCAGGCTCGTGCAAGTCCGAGTTTTTGCAACCACCTGCCACTGCAAACTTCAATCTTACGCCGCCCGCCCCAAATCATCAAGGATGCACGATTTTGTGACTGGTGTTACAATGACGCGCATGACAGCTTCAACCATCCGACCATCAGCATCAGCGACGAAGTGGTGCGCCGGACCTACGCTGAAATCAACCTGGATCGTTCACCGCCAACTAACACGGCCATTGAAAATTCGTCGCTCCGGCCCAAGTGGATGCTCTTCGTCTCGTTAACGCCTACGCCACGGGCTGATCCAGGTCACCGTCATGGTCGAATTGGGGCGCTTTATCTGGCGTGGCTGTGCTGAAGAAGGATTTTGTTGCGAAGCCGCATCCAAACGCTGATTCTGGTCCTGGGCGGCATCATCGGCAATCAAGTGCCTATTTTCCTCAAGCACGATTTGACGATTACGGCTTCGTCGGTAGAGAAGTTGCAGCAAATCGAGGAAGCCGCTGCCGCGATGAACGTCCAGGCCAAAGTTCATCTCAAGATTGATACGGGAATGGAGCGGTTGGGCGTCCATTACTACAGCGCCGACACGCTGCTGGAAGCGGCACTGACCTGTCAACACTGCCACGTGGAGGGGATTTTCTCCCACTTTGCCAATGCCGATTCGGCCAGTCTGCTGTCGGCGCATGAGCAGCTCCGGCGCTTTAATCAGGTGCTGGATTTTTATAAGAAGCGGGGTGTGGAACGGCCGTTACTCTGCCACATGGCCAACTCCGGTGCGATTCTGCAAATGCCAGCCAGCCACTTCGACATGGTGCGGGCCGGGATTTTGCTCTATGGTGTCTATCCATCCGAAGGCGTCTCGCGCACCATCAAAGTCGAACCGGCGCTGGCCTGGAAATCGCGCGTCGTCTACTTCAAAGTCGTCCAGCCCAACCACCCCGTCAGTTACGGCTCCACCTGGCAAAGTGACCACTTGGTACGCGTCGTCACCATCCCCGTAGGCTACGGTGACGGCTATTTCCGCGCTATGTCGGGCAAAGCCCAGATGATTATTCGCGGCCAGAAATATCCAGTTATCGGCCGTATCTGCATGGATCAGGCGATGGTCAACATCGAATGGGAAACCGCTTACAACGACGATGAAGTCATCCTCATCGGCCAATCCGGCAACCAGATCATCCGCGTCGAAGACTTAGCCGAATGGGCCGGCACAATCCCCTACGAAATTCTGACCAATATCAATACCCGTGTTCCCCGTGTCTACGTTAACGACAAAAAGCAATCGTCATCGCAGTCGTAATCCCCATCGTGATCGGTTTTTTCGATTACGATCACGTTGACGACAATGACCACGATGACCAATCTGTGAAATCCACGAGCTGTTTTTCAAAACATTTTTTGCATAATCAGACCGGCTGTGTCATACTTCCGCCCACTCTACAGCGAACATCACGCTAAACTGCGCTAGGGGAGCCGCTCCTAGACAACAAACATTTCAACGGGACAAGTTTTCCTTTGTCCTCTTATAGAAGATGGCACGGATTGTGATTTTGACGTACCTATCACAAATTAACGTTTCCCCATATTTTACTCTCCCCACTTTTTCGACCGGTGTGTTAATCGGCCGCTCATTACTCGTTCTCTGGATTTTGGTCACTGACAATTATTTTGGATTTAGATAAGGAGGTGATTCCCTGCCAACGACTCGAAAACATTGGTTTACGTATATTTGAACTGTTTGTTTACACAAAAAAAGGAGCCTATAGAAAATGAGAATTCTTTCCAAAAAAACCCTGTTTGTCCTGACTTTGGTCGCTTTGACCCTGATCCTCCTCATCGTTCCCACAACTGCCGCCGAAAAAGGCCAAAATCCGGCCGGTTTCCACGCCCTGAACGGCCAGGCCGCACGCAATTTTCAAGTTCCTGGTGATATGAAGCTGGTCGCTCAGGAAGGGCTGGCCAAATATGGCCTATCGGCCGACCGTTATCGGCAATTCTTTGGCGAGGCTGAGGTGTTAGGTGGTCAATTGTCCATTTATCGGGACGAAGCAGGCACGGCCGTTGCCGTTCTCGGCAGCCATTATCCCGATCTCGTCGCCCAAAATGCGGTCAAGTTGAATGCCGGTCAGGCCAAAGCCTTGTCGCAGCATAACCAGGGTGGTGAATGGTTTGTAACGTTGATGATTGATCCGGATAACGGCCGTTACTTCTACGTCGTCGAGAATCGCGGATTTGACAGCCGCTGGTTCACCTGGGTCGATGCCGAAACCGGCAGCATCATCAATTCCTATGATGGCCTGACCACCGGCACTGGTGTCGGCGTCCTGGGCGATACCAAAGATTTGACTGGCCTGACCACCTACGTCAGCGGCACATATCGCCTGGCTACGCCAGACGGCCGTCAAACCACCTACGATGCCCGTAACCGCACCAAACTGCCCGGCACGTTAGCCACCGACAGCAACGACATCTGGGACTTGCTCGGCCGCACCTCACCAGCTCAACCGGCGCTGGTTGATGCTCATGTCTACGCCCGTGTCACTGACAGCTACTACCTCAGCATCCACGGCTTTAACTGGGTAACCTATTATCCACAAGGCATGGTCTCTTCAGCGCATCTGAAACGAGATTACAGCAACGCCTACTGGAATGGTTCCCAAATGGCCTACGGCGATGGTGACGGCGTAACTTTTGTTGAGCTGTCCGGTGACCTAGACGTAGTGGCTCATGAATTGAGCCACGGCGTCACCGACGCCACCAGCGACCTGATTTACCAATATGAATCGGGCGCATTGAATGAAGCCTTCTCCGACATCATGGGCACGTCCGTTGAGTATTACTATGGCACCGGCAACTGGACCATCGGCGAAGACATCATGCCCAACGATGACGGCATCCGCGACATGGAAGATCCGGGATCAGATGGCGACCCGTCAGATTACGATGAACGGTATACCGGTACTGCCGATAATGGCGGTGTACATACCAACAGCGGCATTGCCAATCACTGGTTCTACCTGCTGGTAGAAGGCGGCCAAAATGCCGATCCGGTTTACGCATCGGGTACCGATGTCATCGGCATCGACCACAGCGCGGCTGAAGAGATCACGTTCCTGGGCTTTACCGGTCTGCCGGCCAATGCTACTTTCTGCACAGCGCGTTCAGCGACGATTGCGGTAGCTGGCAGCTATGCAGCCAATGTTGCCGACGCCTGGGATGAGTTGGCGTCGACGTCGCTATTAAAGCAACTAAACGCTGTTCAAGTTTCAGGGGTTACCATTTTGGAGCTCGCCTTGGGTGCCCTAGAGGTGAGCACAAAATTGTGCCACCACATTTACCACGACCACGATTCGAGAACCTAAACGCTTACCCGTAAATGAGAGTTTGGATGTTTCAGAATTGCAATTCCCAAGAAACATACCGATGTCTGATGCGTAGGGGGACGGCAGATGGCGTACCTTTTATGTAATCACCCCTTCATATTTACTAACATCATTTATAGACTCTTTTTCGTAAGATAAAACGTCCGTTTATCTGGATAACAAGCTTAACTTCTCGGTGTCTTTTTATTATTCATTAGGGCGGGCTAAAGGATTACGAAAATGGGTAGTTCTTAAATTGTTTTCAAATCGGGGTATTGACATCCGGTTACATTACGTTTTCGTTGATTCTGTTGTGAGGCAGCTTTCCGGTTTGGTTTGGCGGCTGGCGCAGAAGTTAGATAAGGGCAATTTTTGGCGTAACGGCCGTTTCCTCACCTCTTCGATCCCTCCCATCACCTTGCACGAACTTCCAGGACACAGCGTATGGCAGCAATACAACGTGCCAGTCAAGCAAATCATCCTGTCGCCCATCGGCGGCGCTGGCTTAATTGATGCGCATGCCCAAAGAAAAAACCGGTGCAGGGAATTTGTGGTGGCCATTGCCGGTCCAGCCGTCAACTTCGTCATCGCCATTTGATGTGGATAGCGGCCTTTCTGTTCCTAGACATTAACCTCAGCAATCCGTTGGGCATCCTGGTCAGATTGACGGTGTCTCGCTGACACCGTTGTTCGCCCATCTTTGTCTACAACATCTTCCGGCAAATCTTTAACCTGCCGGCCTTCCCCACCATGGACGGCAGGCGCGTCTTCCGTTCTTTGCGGCGATGAAGCTCGATTGTATCAAGCAGCACGGATCGCGGCCTCGGTGGGCCGATACCCTGGCTGTTTGTTCAGGTATTTACGGCCTGTTTAACGGCATCTTCCTGATTTTAATTGCCATCTTCCATCATCTGGCAGGGCGACGCAGGAAGAACAGATGGTGCGGTACGTGGGTCATTTGCGCGGCTTCTGCCGGGTGCAACGAGCACACGCCGTCAGCTTGCCAACTCGCGTACCACCAGGTTTACAGCACGTCGTCGATTTATGCTGGCCAGCGGCAATCGATCTTGATCAGCCGTTGAGCTGTATGTGGAGCTTTTGACGCGGGGCCAGCTGGAGCAGGCACTGCAAACGCGCGCGCCACACACCTGGATTGGCGACGTCATGCGCCAGGATGTGAATTGCCCGTTGATAACGATATTTATGAGGGTGCAGCAGCGGATGGCGGCGAACAGTTGGATGCGCTGCCGGTGGTGGAGGCAACCGTTGCCTCTGGCCTCATCACCCGCAACAATATTCGAGGAACTGTCCAGCTCTCCCGCATCGCTCCCGGCGCTCTGCCCAAAATCAGCAGGCATAACATCTTTAAGTGACGAGCACCTCGGAGGGTGCCTGTCACTTCATTAACAATGAGGCCGGAAGATGTAGTCTTTCCGTCTCTTTATGCGTTTCCACTCAGTTTATTGTGCAAATCCGCCGCAGGGAGCGATAAATCAGGGCAGCAGCGTTAAGACGGCACCTGATCGGGCCGGGTCGCGCCGGTGATAATCCGTCGGTAACGGCATCGAAATCGAGCACCCAGCGCTGGGCGAACTGGGCCATCGTTGTACCTGCGGGCACCGGCGGCAGGCTGGTCGAGCCCGATCCACGCTTGCGGGGAAGGGCTGACCCCGGCAAGGTCTCACCGACGTTGAAGCATCGCCGTCTTTGTTGTAGTTGCAGTGGTCAGCGGCGGGGAAGGTGGTCTACTGGTGAATTTACCGGCCCAGCGGCCAGAATGGCCAGCAACGAGCGGATAATCAGGGGCCACACCTTTCGCTTTTAGCTTTTCAAATATCGAGTGAATTGGTTTTGGCGGAAGATGTTTGAAGATGATTTACGGCAGACCAGTCGTCTGTTCCGAGCCACAGATGTGGGCCTCTTCCATCGATTCACGCTGGCCCCGAACCGTTTGATCAGCCCTTCCTGCTGCAAGCGGCGCAAATGGTCGATACTTCACCCTGGCGCAAAGCCTCCAGCCAGCGATACGGTGATTGGGTCAGGTCCCAGCGCTTCCACCTCCAGGTGGCGCGGCAGAGTCTTCGGTGTGCTGCCGCATGACCGTAAATGGGGAATTTGGCCAGCCAGCCGGATCAGGGCGGCAGCCCAGCTTATGGCGGCGAACACGTCGCCCTCACGCACGCTTTCAGAATTTAGCGATCCGTTTTTTCGCTGCAGCCCATCCGTAGACGTCGGCCGTGTCGAAGAAGGTGATACCGTTTCAACTTGACGTTCCCAAAATCCTCTCACCTCTTGTCTCCAGCCACTACCCAGTCGCCGCCCCTACAGGCGCCAGGAGTGCCAGAACCGACTTCAGGAAACTATGATGGCCTCTTTGCTAAAACGTCAGACCTGCATTTGTATTACTCACTAAAAATTGATGTACTGCTGATAATTATTAAGAAAGTGTTGCCTAACGCCCTCTCACCTGCAAGAAAAACCAATGACTTTGCTGGCGGTTGCTCTTTGCTAACCCTAAACTTGGCGGGTGAAATGCCTCGATCGAGCAACCAGGTGAAAGTGATTTTAGCGTGCCTTTTACTAGAGTATTGTACGTCCAGCCTGAATAACAATAACCAGAGCTTTACTCTATCGCAAAACCTTCGCCTTTGAACGGGCATTGACATTTCATACTGTGATTTTTGCAGTATTAAGTGTTTCCGCAAGTATATGTTCCCATGCTTCTGTTGTTGTGGGAAACTCAGTTAAAGTTTTTTGATTTCTGATCCATACCCAACTGATTGTTTGTTTATTTCGGTAAATATTTTGGGGTTCGTCCTTAGTAATTGGCAAGTATTGTTCAAGCCATACTCCTTGTGAAATTGCCATTTCTTGAAGGCCTATATTATTTACAAACAATATGGCTAGTGGTGAATTTAGTCGGGTTTCTCTGGTCTCTAATTCCTGAATAATAGAGATAATACGCCCTTTGGGGAGACTTGATTGAAGTAACACAATTGGGTAGCCCCAAGGATCGGGAACAATTTTATTAATTTTTGAATTCATTAGCCTGTATCCAAGAGTCTGAAATTCAGGCTCGATTGACCAGTTGAACATCAAACACATGGCAATGTGTTGCTCAATATTATATTGAGTTAGGTTGAGCAATTTTAGTGACGATAACTTAGAAGAACTTGTATTAAATAGCAGAAAAGAAACTAAAATACTGGTTGCTAGTAAAGAAACCCGTGGGATTGGCTCTTGTAATACATCTTGCCAATTGGCATTTTCCAGTGTTTGAACAATCTCGAGTAACATATTGCTATCGTTTTGCAACCCCACCACAAGCGGATTTGATTCTTCTATGCCTGGATATGCCCATCTAATTATGACTTCTTCAGAGATGGTTAGGGTAAGAAATGTATTAATCACCAAAAATGTGAAGGGTATTATAAAAACTGTCGAAGTAACTATAGAGATAAGGGCACGCGAAAGATACTCATTAGTGAGTTTTCTGACCACTTGATCTACCGTATGATTATTCTTTTTCCATTCCGAATTCTTCTCTAATTTTAGTAGCTTTAAATATGTTTGCTTCCCAATAGGTTTAAGATAATGATGATTCAACACTAACGAAAACAAAGCCTTAACAGAACGCAATTTCTTATTATACTGATCGTGAAGAACATCGAATACTAACAAAGAGGTTTGGTGTTTTAGGACTTTACAATCATCTAGGATTTCTGATAGTAAATACCTAATCCTACGTACCGAAAGCAAAAAAGCTATCAAGATTAACAAACTACAAACTAAAACGAGCCGATTGAATTGCGTAGCTGTGACTACGACCCATATCTCCTCACTTATTAAACTAATTAATGAACTAACTACTGTTGCCGGGAGAAGTAAACTTATCCA
Source organism: Ardenticatenaceae bacterium (assembly GCA_020634245.1). Taxonomy (GTDB): domain Bacteria; phylum Chloroflexota; class Anaerolineae; order Promineifilales; family Promineifilaceae; genus JACKCC01. Next base: position 146,265 of record JACKCC010000012.1, read on the forward strand.
GCGAGTTATAGTTATACCAATTTGGCGAAATAGACGTTGAAAACTGATAATTATGTTATCCAGTGGAGCTTGGTATTCAAGTTCTTGGAACATGCCAAGAACGAAAGACACAAGGGCTATCATGCCTACCGGGAATACTGAACCTAATGTAACATCAAGTATAGACACACCCTCTGTATCCCTTTGTATTACAGATACCCAAACTGAAAATATAGCAAAGATAAAAAAGGTAATACTAAATTCAGAATTCATACGCATAACGAATGTACGACTTATTAAACTTGCCTCAAAACTTGCCCCTCGTTTCCTTGCAAACAAATAAGCCTCCACAAGTAATGACAAAATTACAATCAGCACAGACAAAATTGGGCCAGTGGCCAAGGCGAAAATGCTTAGAAAAAATGAAAACACAAGGAGGGCAATAACGTTAGCTAAAATCAGCGTCCTTTTTGTATAGCGCATCCTTGTTCCAGAAGGGATGATAGATGCTAGCCCTTCATATATAAGAGCTTGTCCAAGCGTTAATTCTAAAAGATTCTTCATAAGTTTCCGAATAAGGACTTGTGGCCAGACTTGGATTGATAGTAGGGTAAACCTAGTTGATTCTAGGCCACGCTAACGAATAAGCGTTTCATGCGGCAACACAACCTTCAAAAACCAGCTTGTCAGCCACCGCATAAAGGCATTCTGCAAATGCTTGGTTGAACTAAGCCGTAGAACGCGGCTACATTTGAGGATTAAGACCTATTCCAAACTGGCTTAACCCCGAAACGCAACCCAATTCCAGGTACAGTATAGCCAGAACGCCAAAAGCATGTCAACAGAATCATCCTGTGTTCTTCAAGCCGGAAGCGATGCCGTTGATCGTCAGGAAGATTGCTTGCAGGATTTGCTGCGCTTCCGGGCCATTGGGATCAGGGAGGGCGCGCAGGCGGCGCAGCAGGTTAACTTGGATGGTGTTGAGCGGATCGACATAGGGGTTGCGCTGGCGCACGGAGCGCTGCAAGACGGGTTCGTTTTCCAGAATTTCGCGCTGGCCGGTAACGCGCAAAATCCAGTCGCTGGTCTGGTGGAAGGCGCTTTCAATCTGGTTGTAGATGGTCTGGCGCACCGTTTCATCGGTGACGAGGCTGGCGTAGAGGCGGGCGATGCCCATGTCGGCCTTGACCAGGGCCACTTGGGCGTTGTCGATGACGACCTGGAAGAATGGCCATTCCTGGTACATCGTTTGCAGCAGGGGCAGGCGATCCGGGCCGTAGCTGGCCAGCGCCTGGCCGACGCCATACCAGCCGGGCAGGACGTGGCGGCTCTGCATCCAGCTAAAGCCCCAGGGGATGGCGCGCAGCCCGGCAAAAGGATCGTCGTCGGCTGTGCGTTTGGCGGGACGAGAGCCGATGCGCATCTGGTTGATTTCGCGGATGGGCGTGGCCTGCTGCCAATATTCGAGCAGGGCTGGGGTTTCGTAGATGAGTTCGCGGTAGGCGCGGTAGGAAACGGCCGTTAACTCATCCATCGCCTTTTGCCACACAATCTTTGGCTCAGTCTGGCGGCGGTACTGGGCGGGCACACTGGCCATGAGGACGGCGTGAGTCACCTGTTCCAAATGGCGGCGGGCGATGGCGGTACGGCCGTACCGCTCCTCAATCACCTCCCCCTGTTCTGTCACCCGGATACGGCCGCCGACGGAGCCGGGCGGCTGGGCCAAAATCGCCCGGTTGGCCGGGCCGCCGCCGCGGGCAATCGTGCCGCCGCGCCCGTGGAAGAGGGTCATCACCACGCCATGTTCCTGGCAGACGGCGGCCAGCGCTTCCTGGGCCTGGTACAGTTCCCAATTGGCGGCCACGTAACCGGCGTCCTTGTTGCTGTCGGAGTAACCGATCATGATGGTTTGCTGTTGGTTCAGGCGGGAAAGGTGACGGCCGTACACCGGATGCGTAAACAGTTCGGCCATGACATGCGGCGCATCCTGCAAATCGGCGCGGGTTTCGAACAGCGGGGCGATGGCCAGCGCATCGATCGCATCGTCGGCGCAGCCGCAGAGGCCGTGCCAGTAACCCAGCAGCAAAACGGCCAGCACATCGGCCGTGCCATGCGTCATGCTGATGATGTAGGGGCCGATGAGTTCTGTGCCGTAAAAATCGACGGCGCGTTTCAGCAGTTGGAAGAGTGCCAGGGTTTCGTTGGTTTGGGTGGATAGTTTCCCTCCCCCAGCCCCTCCCGATGGGAGGGGAGCCTGACCTCCTCCCCCATCGGGGGAGGACTGAGGAGGGGGGAGTTGGTCGGGAATGGGTTGGCTGAGGAGATGAGTGAGTACGGCCGTTCTTCCCTCATCGTCCAGTTCGGCAAAATTGTCGTGCAGGTTGAGTTGGCGCAACAGTTCATCGAGAACGGCCGTATGCCAGCCGCTGTCCTGCCGCAGATCGAGCCGGGCCGTGTGCAGGCCAAACACCTGGGCCTGATGCAGCATTTCGGCCAGTTCAGCTTGAGCCAGATCGGTCATGCCCTCCTGTCGCAGAGAATGATCCATCAAGGCCAGCGGCTTGACCAAATCGGCCATTTGGCGCAGGCGCAGCGGTGGATTGGCCAGCCCTTTGAGCCGGGCGACCATGTCGCCGGCTGAGGCCTCGGCCAAATCGTCGGCCAGAGCAGCCGCCCAGAGACGGTAGGGTTCGTGCGGGTAGCGGTTTTGCAGGAAGGTGATGTGTTCGGAACGGCCGTGGACATCCCCCAGCGCCTGAGTCAATTCCGGGCTGATGCGGGCCAGTTCCGACGAGACAGACAGCGAGCGCGTCAACTGGCGGGCCATCGCCCGGTGGCGCTCCACTGCCAGACCGCGATGCAGCCGCAAGGTTTCGGCGGTCACGTCACTGGTCACAAACGGATTGCCGTCCCGGTCACCGCCCATCCAGGAGCCAAAGGTCAAAAAGCGGGGCGGCAGCGCCAGGTTGGGATAATGTTCGGCTAAAGCACGGCCCATTTCGGCGTAAAGCTGCGGCAGTACTTCCCACAGCGTCGTGTCAAAGTAGTAAAGGCCGGTGCGGACTTCGTCGGTGACGGTGGGTTTGTCAGTGCGGCTGTGGTCGGTAAGCCAGAGGGCGGTCACTTCGGCCGTGATTTGGACCAGTAAATCGCGCCGTTCAGCGGGCAGCAGGTCGCGTTCGTCCAATTCGGTCAGCGCTTCGCCAATGCGCTGGAGTTTGGAAAGGACGGTACGTCGTTTGGCCTGAGTGGGGTGGGCAGTAAAGACCAGTTCAATATGCAGCCGGTCGAGAAGCTGCCCCATTTCGTATTCGTCTAATCCTATTTGGCGCAGGGTGGCAACGGCCGTAGCAATGGATTCCTTCAACGGCAAAGGATACACATCCCGCTCCCGCTGCCGCAGCACCCGCACCCGTTGCTGCTCCTCAGCCAGGTTAATGAGTTCGAAGTAAACAGTAAAAGCGCGGGCGACCAGTTCGGCCTCGGCCAGGCTCATGCCGGTGACTAACTGTTCGATGGCCGCATCAATGGCCGGGTCATTATCCACCCGCCGCGCCTTGCTCAAGGCACGGATGCGCTCCTCCAGTTCGAATACGTCAACCCCTGCCTGCCGCCGGATCACCCGCCCCAGAATATCACCCAGCAGATGAATGTCATCGCTGATTTGTTCCCCGTTTTTTGCCATCATATGCCACCATCCTCAATACTTCGTTTTCACTCTTTCCACTTTACCCTATCAAATTTGAACCGCAAAGAACGCAAAAGACGCAAAGCTTTTTGTTTTCTTCACGTTCTCTACATCCTTTGCGGTTAATATTTTCTAATTCAGGGGGAAACCGGGGAGTGTGAAGTAAAATGTGCAGCCTTCGCCGGGAACGGCCGTACTCTCCACCCCATAATCGCCATCCATCTTTTCCATAATCCGGCGCACGATAGACAACCCCAGGCCATACCCGGTAGCGCGGGTTCGGCCCAGCCGTTCAAACTCGGTAAACAGTTTGGCTTGCTGTTCCGGCGCTAAACCGGGACCGTTGTCGCGCACCCAAAAGCGAACACGATTGCCGAGCATCTGCGTCGCGCCCATCTCGACACAGGGCGGCTGTCCGCCGTACTTGAGCGCATTACTGACATAATTGGCCAACACTTCTTCCACCCACGGCCCGTGGCCCAATGCCAACGGCCACGTTTCGGAATACCGAAGCCGGCCGCCTGATTCTTTGATCAACTGGGCTAACCGCACTTCAACATTGGCCATAATGCCGGCAACATCAACCGATGCCATTTGTACATTTGCTTTGCGCAGGCCGGCCAGCAGCATCAATTCGTCGATAATGCTGCCCATTTTCTGACCAATTTGCTCGATGTCATGGATATACTCCTGGTACTGTTCCGGCTCAGTCCGCGGATCGGCCAATAAATCTGCCAGCCCGTTAATGGCTGCAACCGGATTTTTCAGGTCGTGGGCAACCATGTGCGAAAAGGCATCCAAATCAGCGTTGCGCGCCTCCAGTTCCTGATTGGTTTGGCGAAGGGCTTCTTCAACTCTTTTGCGCCCGGTAATTTCTCGCCAGACGAGTACCCGGCCAGAAACGCGATTGCGATAGTCGTGCAGAGGGGAAACGTTGAGATCGTAATAATGGGCGCTGCCGTTGTGGGTAACGGCCGTTTCTACCTGCTTCTCAGTCGTGGTAGTCAGGCAGCGCAGTAACTGGGGCTGAAACCGGAACACCTGGGCCGCATCTTTGCCAATCACAGCTGCCGCCGGTTGGCCAATAATCGCTTCCGCCGCCGGATTCACATCAATCAATCGGGATCGCTCGTCCAACACAACCATCGCATCGGTCATCGTATCGACCAGTTTGCTGCGTGCTACAGGAATCAAGTCTAGCAATCGTGTGTTTTGTACACTCCACAACAGGATGATACCGATCAGGGCAAACCCAATGGAGGTAAAATCATAGCTTGGCGGCCCCAGGTCGAAAACGTAAATGATGTTTCCCAGCCAGGGGAAAATTAAGCCAATTAAAATGACTTTGACCTGATTGCGGAAAATATGACGCCGGGATAGACTGGCCCGCACCAGGATGATACTGGCACTGACAACAAGCAGATAAATGTAGGCAATGGCAACCCAAAAAGCCCAGCCGTGCCCGTATTGAATGAGATTGGTGCCAAGAATGGGTGTAAATGTGGTCCAGATCAGGTGGTGGTATTCGTTGGTAAAGGCCAGGAGGATGATGGTAATGGGCAAAATCCACAAAATTTTCTGGAGGCGCCGACTCAAACAGTTGTCACATTCGGCAAATTGGAGCGCAAACAGGAACAGGAAGACCGGGCTGCTTTGAATGCCGAGATATTGGATTTTTGACCAGAAGACTTTGTCGGGAATTTGAACGGCTGCTGCTTCCACGCCAGCTACCAACATCCAAAAGGAAACGGCCGTCATCAGCCAAAATAACGGCCGTCCTCCGGTGACATGCCGCCGCTGCCAGCTTATGTAGGCAACGGCAGCAGTTAAGCCGGCAATCAAAAAGTTGAAAATCGAGTAAGAAGTAAACTGCCAGTCCATCACTTAAAAAGCAGGATACCCGGCACAGCCACTCCTGTCAATCCTGACGATTGTCCCGATAATGTTCGTAATGATAAAAAGCGGCAATGACGAGGGCATGGTTGATACGGCCGTTCCTGATCAACTCCGGCACTTCAGCCAAATCAAACTCCTCCACGGCAATATCCTCCGCGCCGTCAAACTGGGGCTGCTGCACCCAACGGGCATCCAGCGCCAGATAAGTGTGGCAGCGGTTGTCGAGGAACGCCGGATTAGGCGCTACCGTGCCGATGTGAACGATGTCACCGGCAGCGTAGCCCGTTTCTTCTAACAGTTCCCGCCGGGCAGCCACCGCCGGGTCGCCATCCTCATTATCGACAATGCCGCCGGGGATTTCCAGCGTGATTTCGGCCGTGCCATGCCGGAACTGGTGAATCATCACCACTTTGCCTTCTGGCGTCAGCGGAATGACGTTAATCCAATCCTGTGATTCCAGCACGTAGAATTGATGCTCACGGCCGGTACGCGGTGACACCCGTTTGTCTTGCCGCACGGTAAAAATACGGTAATCGGCCAGATGCTGGCTGTTTAGTTTTTCCCATTTTCGAACCATTCGGGAATTGTAAAAGCTGGCCTATTGCCAGTCAAGCCAGCTTTATGCTTTAATATATGCATATTTTTCCCACCATCACATTCTGGCAGGTGCAGTCCGAATAAACACCTCCAAACAAAACGCCGACCATCATCAAATTAGCAAGATGTAAAAACAAAAAAAGATCGTAACCCGTTGATGCGGAAAGGAAGCCGGGTATGACCTGGGCACAGTTCAGGCGGCTTATTTCACAACATTTCGATGTCGAAGAACTGCGAACGCTTTGTTTCGATTTGAATGTCGATTACGATGCCCTGCGCGGTGACGGTAAGGAAGCGAAAGTACGCGAGTTGGCGGCGTTGTTCAGGCGTAACGGCCGTTTACCGGAACTGCTTGATGCGCTGACCAATATGCGCCCCCTCGTTCCCTGGCAGGAATTAACCACTGGTGGCCGGGCCGGCTCCAGTCCTGGTAGGCAGCACCAGATCATTGGTTATGCCGCAGGCACAATCGTCATCCTGGCAGTGGCCGCCATTCTAATCTTCCAGTCCCTCAAACCCAAAACCGATGAGGGCGCGTCTACCCCATCCGCCGCAGTTTCGGGAGACGGCATAGTGGATATTGTTCCGGAAGCTCTGGGAACGGCCGTTACCGGACAAATTGTTTTCAGCCGCTACCCCGCTGACGACCCCAATAAGCCGGAAATATGTATCTGGACGGCCGTTACCAAACAAGTAGCCTGCTTAAAACTGGCCGGACGTTTCCCCGTTTGGTCGCCAGATGGCTCGCAAATCCTGTTTATAAACCAGAGCACCACAAGGCTGTCCGATATATTTACTGCCAGAGCCGATGGCACACAGTCCAAGGTGCTGCCAATTCCCGATACATACACGAATCCCCGTGAACCGGACTGGTCTCCTGATGGCCAGAGCCTGGTTTTCATCACTGACGGAGATACCGAAGCCGGGCTTTACCGCTTGAACCTCTCGGATAACCAGGTAACTCAGATAACCACCAACCCCAATACTGATTTTAACCCCGATTGGTCATCCGCTTTCGTTTCGCCGGCAAAAATATTATTCGTCTCCTGGTTTGGCGAACCGCTGCTTCAGGGAATTTACACCATCGACCCAACATCACCCGCCCCGGAGGAAACACGCCAGTTGCTATTTAGCACCGCCTCCATCAACGAAATAGTCGCCAGCCCCACCTGGTCGCCAACTGAAGAACGGTTTGCCTTCATTTACGAAAACGTTCAAACAGAAATATGTACTATGCCGGCAATAGCTGGTGAAAAACCGGTTTGTTTTGCTGCGGCGGTCGATGACCTGGGGATGGATTGGTCGCCAAACGGCCGTTACATTGCCTACACTGCACACTTCGATAACACCACACAAATCCGCCTGTTGGATCCATCCACTGGAGAAAGCTTTATGCTGCTGGAACAGGAAAATTACTGGATTGCCGGTTTTTCATGGAAATCTTAGCAGTTACGAGATCACGTCCGTCCTATTACACTTTATGTAAGCATACGTAAAGTAGAGGAGTTTTTCGATGTCTGAGCCAAAAGAACAAAGGGAGAAAAATATAATTGATTGGACAATCAAAATCGAAGAACCGCTTGCCACCGAATCCTATAACCTGGCCGAGCAAAATAACCAATCGCCTGATGAATGGGTCACCATTAACCTGTACAATGCCATTGCCAGCAAAAAAATAAGTGACCTGAGAACGGCCGGCCTTTCGGCAGAATATGAACCGGCGCCCCCATTCACAGATGATGAAACCCCGCCTGCCTTTTTAATCCCCTATGGTCCCATACCGGCTTTTTCCCGATACCATGACACAGTTCCAGCGGAAACCTATCAGCAACAGCAAGACCAATCTGATGACCAGCCCTCCGTCATCGAACTGCTGCCAGACAGTAATCCCGGCGGCTATTGGACCCACATCGTCGCACCTGGCGAGACTTTGAGCAATATTGCCGCCCGCTACTATGGCAATTCGGCCCTGTATCCACGCATTGCTCAGGCCAGCAACATCTATCCGCCTTACATCATTTATGTGGGCCAGGTATTGACGGTTCCCAAACCGGAGTTGAGTCAGCCCCAGGTAAATTCGTTTACCGGCGGCTGCACCGCCTGGCGGTCGCATGTTGTGCAGCCAGGAGAAACGTTGAGCAATATTGCCGCCCGATACTATGGCAGCTCTGGTGATTATTGGCGCATTGCCAATTGCAATAACATCTATCCGCCTAATTACATCATTTATGTGGGCGATGTTCTGGCAATTCCGGCCCGTTTAGTGTAAACGAAGTCGGGTTTAGGATTTCAATCGAGCAATCGCATCGCGGGTGCTGGCAAAAGCCAGTTCAGGCAGTTCGTCCAGGCCAAAGAAAGCGGCCGCATCAGCATCATCTCCGGCACGGATTTCACCGCCCAGCAGCCGTGCCCGGTAAAGGATAAACACAGATGCACCGGGACCGCCGGTGACAACATTGTAGTAAACGTCTACCAATCCTTCAATTTCGACGATGAGGTTGGTTTCTTCCAAGGCTTCACGTACGGCCGTTTCCCGTGGATCCTCGCCTCTATCCAAAAAACCGGCCGGAATCGACCATTTACCCTTTTCCGGCGGCACACTGCGGCGTACCAACAGCACTTTGTCTTGTGCAACTACCAAAACGCCCACGCCAACTTTCGGGTCGGTAAAGTAAACAAAGCCGCATTCCGGACAGGTGCGGCGCGGTTTGTCCATAACAGGCCGGGTTACCAGCGGCGCAGCACAGCGGGGACAGTAGGCAAATTCTTCGGGGGCAGAGTTGGTCATAGTTGTTAGTCGTTGGTTGTTGGTTGTTGGTTGTTATATGGTGCGGCGGCGGACGTAGAACACGGCCGTTCCCAATACAATCAGCAGCAGCCCCAACCCAATTTGCAGCCAGCGCAGGCCGCTGATGGGCGGCTGTGTCGGTTGAGGACTGGGTACGGCCGTTGCTTCAACCGGGGCAATGCCATTAGCTGCTTCTGGTACGGCCGTAATTGCCCGCTCGGCAGCCGTTGCCGACACCTCCGGGCGAGGCACAGTCGATTTAGTTGCATCAATCGTTGCCAGGGCCGTTTGCGGGGCCGGTGAAGCCGTTGGCATAGCAGTTGGCAGTGGCGCGGCAGCAGCCGGTTCCTGGCCAGCAGCGCCTGTGGCTTCAGCCGCATCCGTTGTTGTCGTATCATTTGCCGGCGGTGCAGACGCTTCCAGGGTTGGCATGGCTTCTTCGGCAGCATAATCGGCCGTTTCCGCCATTTCTTCTGCGGCTGGCGCTTCTAGCATCGGAGCTGCCTCGGCTGCGGCCGCTTCGCCTTCTTCAACAACAGTCTCAGTGACAATGCGCGTCACTTCTACAACCTGGGCGGCCAACGGCGCGGCGGCCGCCGGTTCTTCAGCCGCCGGTTCTTCTACTGCTTCTTCAACCATAGCCACATCCTGCGGTGCGCCCATCATTGCCGCACTGCCGCCGGACATAAACAAATCCGCGCCAATGGCCAGAATAAAGAACAAAGCTGTCAAAACAGTGGCAACCTGCATGGCCGGATATAGTTGGAATAAAGGTTGGCGTTGGGGACGGCCGTACACGGCCGGATCAAGCGTAAAATTACGGGGAACCCGACGGCGCGGCATCTGGCGCATTTGGGCTTGCAGTGCCCGCCGCTGTGCCACTTCCTGGCGCAAATCAGCGTCACGGGCCAACAACTGCTCAAAGCGCTGCCGTTCCTTGGGCAAAAGGGCATCATCCAGGTAAGCGTTCAACGCTTCCTGCTGCTTTTCCTCAGCCGATTTCGTCAAATTCCGTAAATAATCAAACATCGTTCAAGTCATACGTAAAACGCCATGAGTCATATTTTCATGCGTCATACGTCGTGACGCATGACTTCATGACTTATGATTTTTTACGCCGCTCCTTCACTACCAAGACGATATGCCGCCGGTAAAAGTTCCGCAACACCCTGCAAACAATCGCGCAGTTTGGTTCGCGCCCGGCTGATGCGTGATTTGACCGTGCCCAGTGTCGATGATGTGATGTGGGCAATCTCGTTATAATCATAGCCTTCAATATCACAGAGAACGGCCGTTATCCGCTGATCATCCGGCAGCCCCTCCAGACAATCCTCAATTGCCTGCGCCAGTTCCACCCGCTGCTGATACCCTTCCGGCTCCTCGTTCGGGCTGCGCAGAAAAGCCGGCGATTCATTTTCTTCTGTCATCTCATCCAGGGAAGATTGGGGACGCCGTTTGCGGCGGCGCAGCTCATCATAGCAGCCATTGGTCACAATCCGCATCAGCCACGACTTAAAACTGCCACCACGGAACTGGTTCAACGATTTGTAAGCCGAAATGAACGCATCCTGCGTCGCATCCTCCGCCGCCTGCGGTTGATTCATGATGCGATAAGCCACGTTATAAACCGCTTCCTGATACTGCAATACCAGCCGGTTAAACGCTGCAATATCTCCTTTTTGAGCCTGCTTGATAAGTGCCGGTTCGTCCATTCCTGGTTGCTAGTTATTAGTTGCTGGTTGCAGGTTGTTGGCCGCCGTTTTTTTCGCCAGTCGCCAGCTACCAGCCACCATTTTCATTGACAGAAAAGATACCTTGATTTATACTCCCGCCGTCTTAAAAACACAACCAGCCGAAGTGGCGGAACAGGCAGACGCGCACGACTCAAAATCGTGTTCCCTCGGGAGTGTGGGTTCGATTCCCACCTTCGGCATCCGATTTGATTATATGCTCCGCTCAGGAGCAGGGCAAGTAAAGAGCATCCACAATTGGAACGCTCTTTTTTTGTGTCATGTGCCAGGTGTCACGTATCATGTAGATTTGGAACTTGACATATGACGCTTGATACGTGACACTTTCACTCATGTTTCGTCTGCGACCGTTTTTGATTATCCTGGTTGGTCTAGCCCTGGGCATTGGGCTGGGGTTGTATCTGGGCTGGGTGGCCTGGCCCACCGAGTTTTCAGATGCCAACCCGTCCGTTTTGCAGGAAACGTACCGCCAAGATTATGTACGCCTCATTGCCGCTGCTTACACGGCCGATAACAATCTGTCCGCCGCGCAACAACGAGTCGCCAGCCTGGGTTCAGATGGGCAGGATGTGGTTCTGACGGTTACTCTGGATACGATTTTGCAAGGCGGCGAAGAAGCAGACATTCGCCAATTGGTCCGGCTGGCGGCCGATTTGGGGCTGTCATCACCGGCAATGACGCCTTATTTACCAGAGGCCAATCCATGACGCGGCGGCGGCTCCGGCAGACTCAGCCAACGGGGGAAGCTCACCGTTTTTCGGGCAACGGCCGTTTCACCACGCCCAGCCTGCTTCTTCTCGGTCTCATTATCGGTCTGGCCGGTTCGCTCTACTATGCCTGGATCATTTCGCCGGTTGTTTACACAGACGCCAGCCCGGCCCGCTTTTCCGAAAGTTACAAAGCGGAGTACATTTTCCTGGTCAGCCAAAGCCTGGCCGGCAATGGGGATTGGGAACAGGCGCAGCAGCGGCTGGCGGCGCTGGATGACCCGGCACTGGCCCAAACCGTCACCGATTTGCTCAACAAATACGTCATCGAACAGCGCCCCCCGGTCGAAATTCGTAATCTGGCCATCCTGGCACAGCAGCTTGGTGCGGCCGCCCCGGCTGTAGCCTTGTTTGCCCCCACGCCCATTGGCAGTGTAACACCAACACCGACGATCACGCCTACATCATTCCTGCCAACAACAGAACCCAGTCCAACGCCTTTACCAACCGCAACATTAAAGCCAACGGCAACGGCCGTGCCCACCATCCCGCCGCAGCCCACCAGTCAACCCACTTACCGCCTCCTCAACCAGCAGCAAATTTGCCGCAGCAGCGAAACGCCACCTACCATCACCGTGATCACCGAGGATGCCTTGCTAGAGCCGCTGCCCGGCGTGGAAGTGCTGGTCACGTGGGACAGCGGCTCCGATCGGTTCTATACCGGCTTTAAGCCATCGCTGGGCGAAGGAGCCGGCGACTTTACCATGAGTCCCGACACTTCTTACAAGGTTGTGCTGGCCGATGGCAGCCCGGAAATTGGCGGTCTGCGTATTGAAACCTGCCCTAACGGACTGATCGGCGGCTGGCAGCTCACGTTCCAAAACCTGATCCTTGAGGCCCCGGCACCAGCACCTACGCCTTAGCTGGGAAACGGCCGTTTTCTCATCCACCATTAACCCCCTTCTTATTCTTTTTTTACCTCAACGCGCAAAATAGATGGCGTTTACAAATGGCTATCAGCCTAACATAAATAGAAACGTTTAATGGAGAGTAAAGATGAAAAATCGTTCACTTTATCAAATATTAATCGTTCTTCTGTTGATGGTTAGTCTGAGTAGTTGTGCTGGTATCGCCGGACAAGAGCTTGCTATCATGCCTGATAGCAACAGCTCGACCTCATCTGTTCAAGATGAGCAACCTGCAAGCCCTGCCCCCCTTACGAACACAACCAAGACTCTCATCTCTGAAGAACAAACTTTAGTTGATTTGTACGAGCGAGTCAGCCCGTCGGTCGTCCATGTTCAAGTTGTGATCAATGCCGACAATTCAACTGCCAGCAGCGATCAATCACCGACGCTGCCCAACCTGCCGCAGCTTCCCGGCTTCCCCGACCTGCCCAATTTGCAGCCGTTCGATCAAGGGCCGCAGCAAGGGTTGGGGTCCGGTTTTGTTTACGACAAAGAAGGTCACATCATCACTAACAATCACGTCATCGCTGATGCTGACAAAATTACCGTTATCTTCCCCGATAACACCGAAGTAGATGCCACTTTGGTAGGCGCTGACCCGGATTCCGATCTGGCCGTCCTCCAGGTCGATGTCCCTGCCGACCAGTTACAGCCGGTCACTTTGGGCGATTCAGACAGCCTGAAAGTGGGACAATTCCTCGTTGCTATCGGCAATCCGTTTGGGTTGGACGGTTCGATGAGCACGGGAATTGTCTCCGGTTTGGGGCGGCAGCTGCCCTCCAGCGCCCAAACCCCAACCGGCCAGTCATTTACAATCCCCAACATCATCCAGACGGATGCGGCGATCAATCCCGGTAATTCCGGTGGGCCGCTGTTGAATTTACAAGGCGAAGTAATTGGTGTAAACACGGCCATTGCCACACAAAGCGGTACGTTCTCTGGTATTGGCTACGCCGTCCCGTCGGCAACTGTGGAGCAGGTGGTGCCGGAGTTGATCAGGAACGGCCGTATCGAGCACCCCTGGTTAGGCATCTCTGGCACAACGCTCACCCGGAGCCTGGTCGAAGCCATGAATTTGAATGCCGATCAACGCGGCGTTCTGGTGGCCACCGTCGTGGCCGACGGTCCGGCTGATAAAGCTGGTTTGCACGGTAGCGACACGACAACTACCATTGATGGTCAGGATGTTCCCATCGGTGGTGACGTCATCACTAAAATAGACAATGTTACGGTTACCGAGTTTGACGACTTGCTGTCTTACATCGTCGATGATACAAAGGTTGGCCAGACGGTAACCTTACAAGTTTTGCGGGACAACAAGCCGCTCGAAATAACTGTCAAACTGGAAGCCAGACCAGCAAGCTAAAGAGTCGAGCCAGAACTAGAGGAAAGGTAAACGCTCAGGTGACAGTCACTTCTCCCAAGAGGTGATGGCTAAAGCCAAACCAAAGTGACTGTCACCTCTAAGACTGAATGGTTCCGAGACAAAAGACACCTTCGGCTCTGGCTCTACGCAGTTTCTAACCTTTGCTGCGGTGGTTACGGTTTACAAATTACGAATTACCATTGACGAATGCGCAACCACTGGTTTTGGTTTATCAATCTGGCCCTGCTGCTGTTGTATGGCTGGACGTTAACGGAAGAGTCGGCGGTGCGGGTGCAGGTGGCGGGGGATGAGTGTACGGCCGTATTCCCCGAAAGCCGCACCGTCACCCGTACCAGCAGCATCCCCTGCCCCGGTTTACGCGGCGGTTCAGTCGGCCTGTATTTCAGCGACGCCGGGGGCAATAACCGGCTGGATTGGGGGCCGTTAGATTGGCTGGCTCCCCGTTCCGGCTGGCGCACGGTTACTTTTACCGAAATGCGCGATGGCGGCAACCGACTACGAATCGAGGTAGACGAGAATATCCCTGGCTGGCAGCGGGTATGGGGAGAGTGGCGGCCGGTGTGGGAAACGGCCGTCATGCGCTGGCAAACCCCCATCTACGGCGACTACCTGGTCGAAGCCGATTTACGCCGCCCCTCGGAAACGGCTGGCATTCTGTTTTTGCAGCCCAACGGCGAGGATGGCTGGGCTTTTATCACCAATCCTGATGGGCGGCGCGGCGTCTGGTGGGAATGGGGAAACGGCCGTCCCACGCATCCCATCGTTGGCATCCCCTTCCAAAAAACAACCTTAGCCCAGGTCCAATCCCTGCTGCGCCGACTCCTGCGAGCACAGCAAGGAGCTTTGCTTCTGCTAATGGCCGGTTGGATTTTGGCAAAAATAATAGGATGCGGATCAACGCGGATTAACGCGGATTTTTCTCTGCGTTCTCTGCGGTTCATTTCTCAACCCAAAACAATCGTGCTGCTTATTGCATTGGGGGTACTGGCGGCAACGGTTTATATCGCCGGGAATGTGTTGGAGCGGATGCCTCACGTTCAGGATTCGATTACGTACCTGTTCCAGGCTGAGATTTTGGCGCGGGGCAGGTTGTGGGCCAATGCGCCGCCGCTGCCCGATTTTTTTGATCATCAATTTTTGTTGGTGCGGAACGGCCGTTGGTTCGGCCAATATCCCCCCGGTTTTCCAGCGGTTTTGGCGATTGGCATGTTAATGGGCCAGCCCTGGCTGATCAATCCGCTGCTGGCGGCGCTGACCGTACCGCTGCTGTATTGGCTGGGGAAGGAGTTGTACGGCCGTGCCACCGGCTTATTGACGGTTTTACTGGCCCTGGTCTCCCCCTTCTTCCTCTTCATGTCCGGCAGCATGATGGCCCACCCAGCTGAACTGTTCTGGCTGACGTTGTTTATGGCCAGTTGGGTTCATGCCCTCAAATCGAATGAACGGCGCTGGACGCTTTTGGCCGGGGTGGGCTTAGGGATGGTATTTCTAACGCGACAGGTAACGGCCGTTGCCGTGGGTCTGCCGTTTTTGTTGGTGACAGGGGTAGGGAGGTTGGAGATTAGAGACTGGAGACTGAACAAGTCTCTAATCTCCAGTCTCCAGTCTCCCATTTTCAAAAAGACAGTCTGGCTGCTGGCAACTGCCGTTCCCCTGGCCAGCCTGCTCTTCCTGCACCAATACGCCCTCACCGGCGATCCACTGGGTGATCCCCGGCTGCTGCTGCAACCATTCGACCGGCTGGGTTTCGGCGAAGATGTTGGCTCATCCTACAATGCATTCACCCTCAGCGAAGTAGATGATCAGGTTGCCATAGATTGGTACACCGACCCGTCTCAGCCACCGCGCGGCCACACGCTGGCTCGTGGCATTTACAATGACGAGCAAAACTGGCGCGTGCTGGAAATCGATTTGTTTGGCTGGCTGCCCACTTTTACGCTGGCTTTTGTCTGGCTGGCGTTTTTGCGGCAACGGCCGTCTCTAAACGACCTCGCTCTCCTGGCCACGATTGCCGGAACACTGTTCGTTTACCTCTTTTTCTGGGCCGATGGCATCATGTATGGCCCGCGCTATTTTTATGGGATACTGCCCGCGCTCTTCTTGCTAACAGCGCGGGGCATTGGGACAGCGGCAAACTGGATCAGTGGTCGGGCTGGCCAATTTGTGATGGCTGTCATCGTCTTGCTGCTGGTAGGTGGCAATCTCCTTTTTTATTTTCCAGGTCAACTGGCTGCCCATCGCGGCTTCAACTTTGTCGATGGCCAGCCCCGTGCCCAGATAGAGACGACTGTCGCGGGGAAGGCGCTGGTTTTTGTGGCCAATGATCCGGTCAACTGGTGGGAATACGGCCGTTTCTTTTCCGGTAATACGCCCTGGCTAAACGGCCGTATCATTTATGCGCGTGATTTGGGGGAAGAGGAGAACGGCCGTTTGCTTCCCTACTTCCCAGATTACACGCCTTATCGCTGGCAGGATGGGCGGTTGTATCCTTTCAGTTTAGGAGGGGGATGAGTAACGGCCGTAAACACCTTCGTGCCGCTGGAAATAATAAACTGATCATCGGGACCTTTGCCGTTCCGCTTCCGGGTCGGCCATTCCCGCCGCGCCGAGTGTACCGTCGGCCACCATATTTCAGTTTTCCCCTTGGGCATGATTCAAAAAAACAGGAAGTTTGCTTGACACTTCTTGCGAATTTGGCACAGAAATTTCTGCAAGTGTAAAGTGGAAGTATCAAGCCACCTTGAATCATGCCACATAGGGCAATACGGGGTGACCCTTTTGTTTTTAATAGCAAGACATTGACTCGTTTCTTCGAAAGGGATTTAGCATTCCTCGATTAATGCCTTGTTTAAATAGTGGTAGAGGGAGCAAATCGTAGCGAGTAAGATAAGGGTCCACTTTTCCCACTTACTTTGATAATATAGGTTCCTGCCTCCAAGTTATCTATGTCAATTTGCTTCAGTCGCGGAGTGTTGTGGCTTATTCCACGCGGACGAGCTACAAGCTCAGAAAAAAACGTTGGGTTCAAAAGTTTGGCTTCAGCCAACATTTCGCCTGAACTGTTAAGTAACATAATCTCCAGATCACTGTTCGGCTCAGGGGCATTAATCTGTACATCAATTTGCAATTTACCTTCTTCCGACCTTTGAAGTACGAAATACTCTGGTCGGGAAAGCATGCCTCTAGCCATCAACTCATTGTTTTCCATAGTAGAAGGGAAAGAGAAAGGGAACCATCTTTTAAGTTGTGATTCAAGAAAATCTGGTGGTGGGTCTGGCAGATACCCCAGGTTTAGCTTCGGCCTCTCATAGATTAATGGTGGCATATCCTTCACAAGTGTACACCAGTAGTGTCGGATATTCATTTCGTAGCAGATCGCTTCAAATGCTCTAATAGAAAAAAGAACGTCACCGTCAGCAAAATACTTTTCTAATTTCTCGTTAGAGATCGATGCTGTAAAACCAGATGCCGTCTTTACAACAGGAATCTCAAACTGGGAAAATGGTGTACCATCTTTTTTATGGAAAACAATCTGTGGTTGAACACCTGATGAATCAATATTACCAAGACAATTCACGGCATTAACAAAAATGCTTAAACTTCCTGGAATCTTCCCGACTCCCTTCTTCTCCTCCGTGTTTTCACATTCTTTTTGTGTATCTGTTTTTGTGGGAAGCTGTAACAAAAAGAAATCAATATCAGTAACGTCGTGGATAGTCAGATCGGTAAGCTGGAGTAGCGAGAGTGGACCACTTAGTTTACTAGGATAAGTGACAATCGTAGGATTGTTTATGCTGTCTGGAATATTATTTTCAGTTTTGTCGGCAGAAATAATCCGTAGTCTGTGGTTTTTATCAGTGCCTGGCACATAATCTGTCCAATGGTGGGGAGAAGCGAGTTCTGCCATAGCTGGCGTTGCAGGATCGCTGTCGAGTTTATTACCAGGGTAGTTGCGCTGAGAAAAATGGGGCTCTGTATCCTCTCCAGTGAATTCCAATACAAGAGCGTCGCATACTTTAGACATTCCGGAAGCAATCACATTTGTAGAAAATTTAGCAAAATAGGCAGTTTCGTTGTAGGTACTCAAGGAACCAGACACAACTTCCATCTTACAGCTATCAATTGGAACATCCTGACAGTTTTTAGCTTCTAATGAGAGTTGGTCTATTTTGCCTCTGACCTGTGTTACCACATAGATATTTGGCGCTTTAATGAGATGGGCTTTGTTAATCGGTTCCTTCTTCACCACAAGTTCCCGGCTTGAAACTCTCCCTCCTAAATTGCTCGAAATCAACTTATCTTTCCACT
The DNA here is from genome assembly GCA_020634245.1 of Ardenticatenaceae bacterium. Classification (GTDB taxonomy): domain Bacteria; phylum Chloroflexota; class Anaerolineae; order Promineifilales; family Promineifilaceae; genus JACKCC01. The sequence goes on from JACKCC010000012.1 coordinate 164,334, forward strand.
CAGCCGTATAAATGAAGTTCTGAGGATTAGCGAGGACAGCACTTGCATCTAAATTTTTCTCTCCTTGAGCAATTGTGACGGACTTGATGTAGGGTGGAAAGTTTACAATCTCATAAAAGTGTTGCAAAAGCCCAGCGGATCTATTAATCGCCTTGACGATGACTTTGTCGGCTAACTCTAAATATGGTTTATCTTCCCCTGTACCAACAGGATTTCCAAGCTCGATATCTGGGTCAACCCCAGGGATGGTGCCAAAAGGTTTCACGGTTTTTCCTGCGATTTTGACACCTCCCGCAGCAAGCAAACCCACATATAGTGAGCCAAGACCCAAAGGGCACTTTAGATTTCTTCCCTCTGATGTTAATTCATCTATGCTCTCCTTGGCCATGTTTTTAAAGAAGGCATTGTAATTTACTTCTGGCATAACCTTTAGTTCTTTATCCTTATCGATACGGTTGAAGTTCCAATGATCTGTAACCAGACGCTCAAAGCCTATCTGATCAGAATCGGTGCTTGCTTCACAGATGCCGTATGCCGCTGCTGCTATTTGTCCGGCAGTTAATTCACAAGTCACCAAACAACTGAAATCCCCGAAAATAATAAGAGGAAAGCAAGGGGAACATAATACAGCAGTTTCAATCTCAAGGACGTTAGCAAATTGTGCAAGGCAGACATAAAACTTCGCATAAGCTTCTGGTTCCGTCAAAGAACTTCCAGCATGATCTACAAGGCTGGCATGATCTGGTTGTGCAAGGTCTTGTAGCAAGTGTAACACATGACCCATTCGATAATAGGCTTCTCTACGACCCACAGGTGTGTAATGATTATAAGCATCAATAGCACCTTGAAAGTTCATTTTGTCAGCACAACCGCCACCATCGTATCCCCAATTTTTGGCACTAATATAGCAAACACCGTTCTTGGGTTTTTCTACTTTAGCTTTTTCTTCACTTCTAAGAGCAAAATAGTCTTTCCACGCAAGCCCTTTATCCTCGCCACCAAAGTGTCTAAAGTCTCGAAAGTTTTTTATTATCATATCGGCAGGATTTGTGACAAAGTCAATCCGTTGTTTTCCTGGCTCTTCACCTCCTGCATCCTCAGCCCAGGCCCCCTGTACGCAAGGGTGATCACTCTTGCTGGGTTTTGATTCGCTCTTGGACTTGTAATGGTAAAAAGGTGGCCCTCCCCATCCCTCATATATTTCCGAATATCTTTCTTTTTTATCTTCTTTTTTAATGAGTTTTAGTGCCTCCTCCGTCATAGTGCAATGTAAGTGTTCCATCCACCCGGGCTTAAAGCCCGCTAAATGAGTGAAAAGGAGACCTAATGACATGTACGGCCCTTCAGCCTGCAAAGCATCTGCTGGTGGAGAAATTGTCAGCCAGGGATCATTTACATGGTTTATTAGATATGTTGTCTCTACTGCTGCAATATCATTATTGGGAAAGCTTGTACTAACGCTTGCCTTTATAATATAGTGGGTTTTCTGGGAAATCCAGAATTCTGTTTGGAATTCTACTTCTCTCAATGCTTGTTCTATCCGTTTATGTAGCTCTTCATCATCATTTGGAGAGCCTTCACCTGATACCGGAGAGAAAGCGTCTGCATATTTGCTAATATTTTCTTTTAGGTAGGAGAGGTTTGGAGTTACAGACAGGTGCCAGCAGGCTTCATCATTAATGGTTTCTTCCTGGAGCGACGGTATCTCTCCTGTTTTTAATATGGCAAATATGGAATTTAAACGACTCGGTGGTTCATCTGGTACCCAAACCTTAAACCATGTTCCTATATGGCGAGGTAGTCCGTATGCCTGCTGTCCCACCCAATAAAATTCGACCTCTCGCGGTGACTCAATTCCAACGTGAATGATGGAGTGCACCGCTTTGTTTTCAGTATCAACCTCTGCCACTGAAGAATATCCCGATTTATCATTCCTCTCTGTTCTTAGACGATAACTGTCAATTGCTTGTAATGCTTCTTCAACTTTTGATAAAATTTGAGCAACTTTACGTTTCATTTTTCACCTTCGCATTCTTCTTTAATTGAAAGGTTATCACTACCTTCCTGGTTAACTGATAATTCAGACGTTTGCACCCGCAAAAATACCAGTGCTTCGTCCAGATTGGCAAAAACCCACCGCTGTCCGGTTTGCGAAGACTCCAGAGAAGCCCACCAAACCAATTCCCCGTTATCCTCTGCCTGCCATAAACGCAGCAGGTAGGAAATATACCCGCGTTGGGTTTCATTCATTATTGTCACCTGGCTACTGATAGCCTGTTTGCAGCATACCAATTGATCGTGATGAAATCGTCCTGGGAACGTAAAAAGAATGTCCAAAACAATTTGGAAACGAACTTGCTATATGTTGTATAATGAAGGTGAGTCGCTCGCGCCGAAAACCGCATTAACCCCAATTGAGCGTTACGTGTAAACAGTGTGCTTCCTGCTGCAGGCACTGCATGCCAGGAAAAGGAGCCAGGGATGACTGATTTATCCATCTGGTTGTTAGGCCCATTTCAAGTTGAGCTTTTTGGTGAGCCGGTAACAAGTTTTTCATCAGATAAGGTGCGGGCTTTGTTGGCTTATCTGGCGGCGGAAGCCGACCGACCGCATCGCCGTGATAAGTTGGCCGGGCTGTTGTGGTCCAATTCGCCACAACAAACAGCCCGTACCAATTTGCGCCGTGCCCTGGCCGATTTGCGCAAAGCTATTGGCGACCATCAGGCGGATCCCCCCTATTTACTCATCACCCGTCAAACGATCCAGTTTAATGGCCGAAGCGGTGCCTGGATAGACACGGCCGTATTCACCCAATTAACGGCCGTCAAAATAATGAATGAAACTGTCCAACGCCTGGAAGATGCAATTGCGCTGTACCGGGGGTGTTTTATGGAAGGGTTCTTTCTAAACGATAGTTTGCCTTTTGGGGAATGGGCGTTGTTACAACGGGAACGCTACCAACGACAAGCATTGGCATTACTTCACAGTTTGGCAACTCATTATGAAGAGCGCGGTGCATATGAGCGGGCGTTGAATTATGCCTGGCAGCAGGTAGAATTAGACCCTTTTCAGGAACCGGCCCAGTGGCAATTGATACGTTTGCTAGCTTTTACGGGGCAACGGGTGGCAGCACTATCTCAATATGAGTCCTTCAAACAGTTGTTGGCGAAAGAACTAAACGTAAAGCCAGAGGTGAAAACTTCACATCTCCGACAACAGATTCAAGAAAAATTGCTGATGACACACATAATATCATCAGGGTTAGTCGAAAACCTCCACCCAAGATAATGTGTTTTATTGGCGATGTTGAGTTGAAGGTAATTGATGATCTGAACGACCAGCCGGATGTTCGCCAGAGCACGATTGTTGCGCAGGCGTGGCGGGCAGGTTGCCTGTGCCCCTAGTAGATCAGGGACAAATGAATAACGGCCGTTCCCCCTCAACCAACAGCGGCGTAATGACGTTTTTGAAGTGGCGACGGCCGTTGCAGCTAAGCAGAATCAGGTCACTGTTGTGTTCGTTGGCGGTTTGTTGGATGGTTACGGCCGTTGCCGCCCCCGTCACAAACTCAGCTTTAACCTCATGCATGTCCAGATAGCGAGCCGCGTGTTCCATTGATTTGCTGCCGGTTAACACGGTCAATGCCACACCCCACTGTTCGCCCAGATAGGCGGCCACAAACAACGCTTCCTGGCTCATGCTTTGCCCTTCGTACACCAGCAGAACTCGGGCCATTTCCGCCGTCGCGCCAGGGACAACCAACATGGGGCGGGCGCAATTTTGCAGCACAGATTGAATGCGTTCTAGAGGGAAACGGCCGTCCAGCACAATCAAATCAATCAGCGCGGCCCGGCGGCAAATCGTTGCCGCCAAATCGCCCGATTCCTGTACCAGATGACCGGCAGCAGCGGCCGTTTGGCACTGTTTTTCAAACCATCCCCCCAATTCTTCATCAGCCAGATCGGTGGCTAGTCCTAAAACTTGAGCCTGCTCCCGTTGGGCAATTAGCAGTGCTTGCGCCAATCCCGCATCGTCACTGGCTGCCAGCGGCACCAGAATATCGGCCAGCAGATGGTCACTGTAGCGGGCCAGCAGCCGCTCTTCCGACCAGGAGTCGGTGTGCTGCGGACTTTGCCATTTGTCGGGCACAATCACATCTAAAATTTGTTGGTAGAGGCTGCGGGAGGGTAACGGCCGTACCTGCTCGGCCAATCTTGCTATCGTTTCCGGCTTGATTTCCAGCCCCAATTCATGCTGGAGCAGTGCCCGGTGCCGCGCCAGCCAGACGTAAAAATCGGTTTCTGTACGGCCGGGGAAATAACGCAAAATTCCCTGCTCGCGGATAGCCTGGATCATCGGTTGGTACGCTTCCGTGTACCAGCGGGCGGCCGCTTCTTCGTCGGTCAGATCACGGTTTTCGGCCATTTCGATGAAGTAGCGGTGAACTTCAAGATGGTTTTCCAGATGGGCATACTGGCCGGGCGCGCTGACGCGAAAATCGGCCTCCGGCCAGCGTTGGTCTGCCTGCGTATGGCGGAAAAAGGCAGCCATCTCTGCTTTGATGAGCAGTTCGTCGGGCTGATCGTCGGGAGCAAGGGGAACGCGGGTGCGCACTTCGGTCACCCGGGCATCAATGAAGTCCAGCCCATCGCGGCGGGCGATAGAGACGCGGTGGTTGCCATCCAGAACAAAGTAAGCCGCGCCAATCTGGTAGACGTCGATGGCTGGCAGTTCGGAGATGTGGGCAACGGCCGTTTTCACCCCCACCCACCGATCCTGACTGGAACTATACCGGGGCAAAAATGTACGCGAAAAATCGTTGTAACGGCCCACACTGCCCACAATCGCCGCAACCGGAATCTGGCGCAGCCCTTGCTCGGCCCGGCCGACAATTTGCAGCTGCTCAGCCACCTCATCGTAAGACAACAAATCGACCGACCGACCAGTAAATCGGGCTAAAATCCGCTCCAGGCCGGCCCGCAGTCGCGCCCGGTGAAAATCTTTAATCGCGCCCTGCCGTGATGGCGGTACAAAATCCAGTTGATCCATACCGTAGTTTTATCCCCAGCCTTGCCTGCACGCAAACTCGCCAACTTGCAAACTGGCCCTATTAAAGGAAAATTGACTCATGATTGTCGCCACCTGTGTCGTCAAATTGCACCTGAACGGTGTTTATTCACTTAAAGAGAAGCGGCAGATTGTCAAGTCGCTGTGTACGCGTCTGCCGCAGAAGTTCAACCTGGCCGCGGCCGAAATTGAGCACCAGGATGTATGGCAAACGGCCGTTCTCGGTCTGGTCACTATCGGCACAGATTCCGGCTATTTGCACGGCCTGCTGGAAAAAGCCGTCGCCTGGATTGAGCAAGCCCGCCCCGACATTCCCATTGAAGATTATTCGATTGAGTTTCGGTAGGGAATGGGGATTGGAGATTAGAGATTTAATCTCCAATCTCCAGTCTCTCATCTCAAAAACGGAACTTTTTGCTCGCCGTTGGCGTATTAAAAATATGAAACGAATCCCCACCATCTTTCATTTAGTTTTGTTGATTTTTTTATCGTGTGTCACGGCCGTTCCCATCCTTGCTCAAGAAGATAGCGGCATCACGATGACCGCTCAGGCCGGATTCGATGGTTTTTATAAGGCCGAGTTCGGTATTCCGGTGTACGTGAATGTGGCCAACAGCGGCACGGCCGTTACCGGTGAATTACGCATCGAACTCGGCTCAGCAGCCATCGGTGACCGCATCGTCTACACCAACCCCATTGATTTACCCACCCAATCCAACAAACGGGTCACCCTGTACGTTAATCCGGTGGGCTTCACGAACGCCATCACCGTGCAGTTGGTCGATGGCCGGGGCAATCTTGTGGCCCAGGCGCCCACCAGCACCCTCAGCCAGTTGGCGGCCAGCGATTTACTGTACGGCGTCGTCAGCCCAGAGCCGGGCGAACTGGAATTTTTGGAAAACGTCACTGCCCACCGGAGCAAAGCGGCCGTCGCCTTCCTCGATTTGAGCGATTTGCCCGATGTCCCGCCAGCCTGGAACGGGCTGGATGTGCTGGTACTCAACGATGTGGACAGCGGCCAATTTTCGGCGGCGCAAATGGCGGCACTGCAAGCGTGGATCAGCACCGGCGGCCAATTGGTCGTTACCGGCGGCCCCGGCTGGCAAAAAACAGCCGCATCCCTGGCCAATTGGCTGCCCGTCACCATCAGCGGCAGTGAATCGATGGCCGATTTACCGGCATTGAGCCTGAAAACAGGCGAACCTTTCCGTGATCCCGGCCCTTATTTGGTGACGACCAGCAGCCTGCGCCGCGGCGAGATGCTTTTTCATCAAGACGGCCTGCCCCTGTTGGCCGCCGACCGGATGGGGCGGGGCAGTGTGTTCTTCCTGGCGCTGGACCCCAAGCTGGCCCCGCTGCTGGATTGGGACGGCAGCGAGCGGCTCTGGGCTGAGGTAGCCAATCGGGTGCCTGATTTGCCAGCCTGGGGTTCGGGGGTGAAAGATAGTTATTCGGCAGTAACGGCCGTGTCCAGTCTGCCCTCCCTCGCACTGCCTTCAACCGTTATGCTGGTTCTCTTCCTTTTCGTCTACGTCATCGTCATCGGCCCGGCCAACTACCTGGTGCTCAAACGGATGAACCGGCGCGAACTGGCCTGGGTGACGATTCCCATCATCATCCTCGTTTTCACCGGGCTGGCCTATTTCACCGGCTTCCAAATCAAGGGCAACGACACGATTGTCAACCAGATGGCGGTGGCCTATGGCCAGTCTGGCAGTGACGAAATGCGCGTGCAAAGCCTGATTGGTCTCTACTCGCCGCGCCGCAGCAGTTACGACATGACTGTACCCGGCGGCACGCTGACCCGCCCCTTTGAGCAGGGATTCAGCGGCGTCACTGGCAGCGGCAGCATCGACGCCATCCAGCGCGGCAGCGACGTGACGCTGACCGGCATCCGCGTCGATGTCAGCGGCACGGAGACGTTTATCGCCGACTATTACGGCCCCACACCGGATATTTCCGGGCAGGCATCGCTGGAGATTGTGGGCACGGCCGTTAACCTGCAAGCCACCATCCAAAACAACAGCGACATCCCGCTGCAAACGGTCTCCCTGCTCATGGGCAGTTCCATTGTCGAAGTGGGCGATATTGGCCCGGGCCAAACGGCCGTTGTTAATGAAACCGTTACCTCGGCGACCAGTTCCATCTACAGCTACAGCGGCTACAGTTCGCCGCTGCTTAATCAGGCGGAAAAGATTTTGGGGACGCCCAATTATTACGATGACCGGGATGCTTTCCCGCGCTGGCAGTTGTTGAATGCCATCTCCAATGATCCGCGGACGGGATTGAGTTCGGCCGTTTCCACCACGCCGGAAACCGTCACCCTCATCGCCTGGTCCGACCAGCCCCAGCTAGAAATCAGCCTGGGCGATGACCCGTTCAACAGCTACGCCACCACTCTCTACTTCCTGGAGCTGCCCCTGACGCAAAATCTGGTTGGCAGCGGCGCGGTCACTGTGCCCCTCTCCTTGCTGTACTGGGAAGCGATTGATTCCGGCGGCGGCGTTTACAATCCGACCATTTACGATTTGTACTTGAGCAATGCATCGGCCGCATTCGAATTTCAACCCTGGCCCGATTTCCAGGCGATGGATGTGACCGCTCTGGCTGTCCTGTTGGAAACCAACGACACTTTCCAGTCCATTCCTGCCGTGCAGTTGTGGGATTGGGCACAGGAAGATTGGGTTACACAGACCCGCAGCAATTGGGGCGAATCCAAGGTGGAAGATTATCGGCCGTTCATCGGCCCTGGCAACACGGTACGCATCCGGCTGGAAGATACAAGCCAGTACGGCGTCTCCATCCGCGAGGTGTACCCGGTTTTGACGGGGACTTTGGAGTAATGAGGTTGTAAATCATGTCGGGTTTCAAGGTTAATCATCAAAATGTCAAACTATTTTTGATGTTTTGGCTCTTGTCTTCTCTGCTTGGCTGTGCTTCCTTTCAAAGTCAACCAACAACATCGGAAATCGAGACGATTGAGCCAATACCAACGCCATCGCTGCCTTCCGATGTCTTCGTTGTAGAAAATTCCGGGGAAATTTGTTTTAAGAATTGCGAGAGATGCCGTTCTTTAGAAGCCACTTTTACCCCATCAGGTTGCTTTTCCAGCGCTTGTACGCGAGATTTATCCCATTTCGGCGAGGTAAACGTAAACGAGGAATCATTTACCATTCAATTCATTACAAGGTATGAGGCCTTTGACCCCTATGGGCCGCAACCTGAAGATGATGAACGTGGTTGGCATACATGCACAACTGATTGCAAACATATGAACAGCATACAGTTCTGGATTGGAGTAGTACCGCAAGGAACATATTCGATTTGGCTTGGAGATGACCATTTGGGCGATATACCGGTTCCCACAAACATCCCTGGCCTCGAACCCATTTGCTTTAAAAACGCGATTATGGACTGATTTTTTACACTTATGACAAATATTATTGAAATTCAGGGATTGACGAAAAAGTATAACGGGTTAACGGCCGTCAACGACCTCAACCTGACCATCCAGGAAGGCGAAGTCTTTGGCTTCATCGGGCCAAATGGAGCCGGTAAGACGACCACGATGCGCATTTTGACCACGCTGCTCCAACCGACGGCGGGCAAAGCGTGGGTAGCCGGCCATTCCGTCACCGACGACCCGCGTGCCGTGCGCCGCGCCATCGGCTACATGCCCGACTTCTTCGGCGTCTACGACGACATGAAGGTATGGGAATACCTCGACTTCTTTGCCGCCTGCTACGACATTCCTCCGGCCACCCGCGCCGGGATGATTGACGATTTGCTGGCGCTGGTCGATTTGGGCCACAAAAAAGAGGAGCAGGTGGAAGCGTTAAGCCGGGGGATGAAACAGCGACTTTGCCTGGCCCGTACCTTGGCCCACGATCCGCAGGTGCTCATCCTGGACGAACCGGCCAGCGGCCTCGACCCGCGCGCCCGCATCGAAATCCGTGAACTGCTGCGCGAATTGAAAAACATGGGCAAAACCATCTTCTTCTCCTCGCACATTTTGTCCGAGGTGGCCGACATCTGCACGACGATTGGCATCATCGAGGCCGGACAGCTTGTGGCTTCCGGCGACATGGAGCAAATGAAGAAGCAGCTCCGCGCCCACCGGCTCATCCAGGCCCAGGTGGTTGGCGAAATCGCCCCATTGCAAGAATTCTTGCTGCGCCATCCGGCGGTCAGCACCATCAACGACCACAGCGAAGCCGACATCCCGACTAACGCCGTGCGCTTCGATTTCAGCGGCGACGACCAAACGCTCAGCCAGCTTTTGGCCGACATCATCGCCAGCGGCATCCGCGTCACTACCTTTAGCGAGGAAACGGGCGATCTGGAGGATGTGTTCATGCAGGTGACGAAGGGAATTATCAATTAGCGGTAATCGGTGAACGGTAATCAGTTTGTCGGATTACCGATTACGGATTACCAGATGACAGAAAATGAACCCCTTAGCATGGCCACGCCAATGGCGAGAATTGAAGAATCACCCGGTTTACCAGCGGGAGCGGGGCGGTTGGGGCAAGCCGAACCGATTTTACGATTCACTGAGCCGCTACTCGCCGTTTGTGGTTATGGGGGCGATTTTGTTGGGCGTGTGCGCCGGCAGCAGCAATCCGGCCATTTTTGCCGGGAACGAGGCGCTTTTGGCGTTTTGGTGCTTACTGTGCCTGCCAGGCATTGTGTTGAACGGGGTGACCTTGTTTGGCCTGTTCATGGCCCCGGCGCTGACTGCGCCGACCATCAGCATGGAACTGGATCGGGGTACATGGGATATTTTGCGCGTTACGCCGCTGTCCACGCGCTCGATCATCATGGCTAAACTGTTGGGCGCGTTGGCCCGGCTGCGCATCTGGCCCATTTTGTTTGCGCTGAGCCTGCTGCAAGGGCTGCTGTTGACGTGCAGTACGCTTTTTGCCCTTGGCACGGATGGAAGTAATTTGGCGACGCTCAGCGGTGTGATTGTGGGGCTTACCTCGGCGATACGGCCGTGGCTGGAAATCCTGTTTGCGGCGTTTGTGGGCATGTTGGCCTCCACCCTTGTCAAATCGGCCACGACGGCGCTGGCGGCCAGTTACACGGCCGTTTTCCTGATCAAGGTGTTTAACAGCAGCCTCATCTGGCTAGGTGTGGCGGCGCTAATTGGCAAGGGTGAGACATTTTCGTTTGCGCTGAGTGGGTTGGGGCCAACGGCCGTTTACTTTGTGGCGATTGTTGGCTTGTTTGTTGGTTTGATGCGGCAGGCGGATAGGTTGGGGAGTGGTAATTAGAGATTGGAGACTGTTCGGTCTTGGGTTCTTTTGGACTAAAATATTTGGGATTTTGTTATGAATGAAGAAATGATTGTGAAGGTGAACGGCCGTTACCAAATCACGTTACCGATTGCTACCTGGAAAAAACTAGGCATAAAGACCGGAGATCGCCTGCTGATAGATATTCAGGATGGGGTAATTGTGCTTATCCCGCAGCCGGAAGATTATGTTGAGTATATGAAGGGCTTGCATAAAGAAGTGTGGATGGGGGTGGATACGGCCGTGTACCTGGCAACAGAAAGAGAATGATTTTATCAATAGTCTGCAATTACACTGTCTCATGGTTTACATTAAGCTGATGGTTAGTTTGAAATAGGTGCCTTAGCACTGGATTTCACATAATGGATTTGAGAGGTGCGGGATGAGTTTTTTTGACTGGTTTATTGGCGAAGCTGGGGGAACATGGATTACCTTAGTCATAATGATTGCAAGCGGTCTATTAGGATGGTTGTTCAGTCGTAAGCGTGCCACTATAGTGATTATACAAAACATTGCTAAAACCAAATTGCTCGGCATTAATCGCACACAACAAAACAATATTCAAGTTTACTATACTTTGAAGGGAAAAGGGGTTCCAATACGAGGGTTAATACAAAAAGAACTAGTAGTATACAATGGTGGCACTCAAGATATTTTAGAACCATTAGAAATCGTCCTCGATTTTTTTGAAAACAGTTATTCTAAGGGGATATCAGGTTTGGGGGAGTTGGTAACAAGCAGTTCCGAATGCAATATCAAGCCTCAATATGATGAAAGCGGCAAATGTACTGGAGCAATAGTCAAGCTACCTTATTTGAATTCCTTTTCCAAGCATAAACACTTTATTCCATTAACACTTATTTCAGAAAGTGACGTAAATGTCGAAATTGCCACTCAAGCTGGCAAAGGCTGGTCAACTTTTAGAGTTTATGAGCGAGATACTCCAAGTGATCTAGGCAAACTTGTAAACAGGATACGCTTCTCTCTATCCCTCATTGGCTATCTCTTGATCTTATTAGCAGTTCTACTGTTCATATTCGGCATAATTATATTCCTCACTAATGATGAGTCGTCTGCTATCGTCTTGGTATACTTCAAACCCACACCAGAACGAATTGACGCTTATCTAGCTTACCTTAGGAACCAGTTCGAAATAATTCGTAATGGAGGGCGCTTAGAATTCATAAAATATAGTTGGCAAACGATCCCAGGCATGGGAAGGCTTTACACAGCTTTAATTATGTTTTTAGTAGGTAATGCTATCAAAGACTTGAAAATCGTAGAGTTCTTTGCGAAGTTCTGGAAAGGAATTCAACCCTCTTCTAGTTTTCCTAACATTTAGGATTACAACGTCTTCAACAAATAATCATGATAGCTCTAATATTCCAAGTACAATCTAAAAAGCCCACTACTAATGGATGTTGCTACAAAATTTCATGATATTACGACAATAACCAATGACAAAAACGAGAATTCATTCGTGACAGATTGGATAATTAGCAGCTTGGTGTTCCTGAGTTTAATGACGTTGTTTGTCGTCGCCACCGACGGCCGTTACTTTGGCAAGCGGTTGATCTTCTGGATTTACGACCGGTTTGGCGCGGCGATGTACAGCGGGAGCAGCGAGGATGCCCGGTGGCAGCAGTTGGCCGGGCTGCTGGATTTGCAGGGTGATGAGCGGATTCTGGACGTGGGCACGGCCGTTGCCAACCTCCCCATCACCCTTGCCGCCCAACCAAACTTTCAGGGTCACGTCACCGGCCTGGATTGGTCGCCGAAAATGCTGGCCGCTGCCCGGCGGCGCGGCCTGAGTCGGCAGGTGACATTAGTTAGAGGGGATGCGAGACGGCCGTTGCCCTTCGCCAGCCAATCATTCAACGTCATCACCTGCCTGGAAACGCTGGAAACCCTGCCCCATCCCGACCAAATCCTGCGCGAAATCATCCGCACCCTGCGGCCCGACGGCATCCTCGTCTTCAGCCTGTACAAAGGCGTCCTGACCCTCACCGCCGCGCTCAGTTTCGATTGGTACCAAAAACAACTCCGATCATACGGCTTTAATCTACAACTGGTACAATTCAGGCAGAATTATGACATTATCATTGGACAAAGGATTTTGAACGACAAAATGAACTTCGACTTTCTTGAACCCTGGAAGCCCATTTCCAACAGCGAAAAAGCTCGCCGATATGACGCCGAGTTATCCAAGGAAGTTTCTTCTAGACATATCCTGTATGGGATAAATTCCCAAGCAATCGCCTATCGAGTAGACAATGATGATATTCTTTTTGCTGTTGATGTAGAATCTCATCAATACGCTGTTGTTCACCTTACATGGTCAGGTCAGGAAGAGGCAGCAGGATTCCCGCATACAACTCTCTATACAGACTTAAACGATTGGGAAGATAATTGCATGAAAAAAGACCACAAAAGTCTTATCTCGAACTACCCTTAAATTCGAAGGGGTTTGTCAAAATTATGACTGAAATTACTCAACCAAAACCGCGCTTTCGCCGCTTGCGGGCGCTGCTGCAAAACCCCATCACCGTCAAAGAACTGCGCAGCCTGATGCGCGGGCGGCGCGCCTTCGTCGTCCTCTCCGTCTACCTGGCCCTGATGAGTGGTTTCATTGCCCTCATTTATTTGGCTTACGCCCAATCATCCAGCGGGCCATACGGGCCGGATCCGCGGCAGGCAGGTAAAGTCGTCTTTTCAGCCGTACTCGGTGTCCAGGTGTTTCTGGTCATCTTCATCGGCCCAGCCTTTACCGCTGGCGCCATCAGCGGCGAAAAGGAGCGGCAAACGTACGATTTACTGCGTACCACGCTGCTGACGGCCAAAAATTTCGTCGCCGGCAAGCTGTTTTCAGCCCTCAGCTACGTCTTTTTGCTGATTTTGGCGGCCATCCCGCTGCAAAGTATCGCTTTCTTGCTGGGCGGCGTGGCCCCGATTGAACTGCTGCTTTCGCAGTTGATACTGTTGGTAGCGGCCGTTGTCTTTGCTCTGTATGGCCTTTTCGTTTCCAGTCGGATGCGCACGACGCTGTCGGCCAGTGTTGTCACCTTTGCCGGATCACTCTTTTTCACCATTGGTTTGCCAGTGCTCATCCTTATATTTGGTTCCCTGTTGGGACCGCTGATGTTTGGCTCGTCAACGCTCAGTTCGCTGGCCGAAATGATGTTGGCTTACATCGCTTTGTTCCTGGCGGCGACCAATTTGCCGGCAACGCTCATCGTTAGCGACGTGTTTCTGCTGCAAGAGGATGCGCTTTTTTTCTACAAGGAATCCTTCGGCAGCTATAATGCTTACCTGTTTTCACCCTGGTGGCTGTTTTTAATCCTTTACACGCTGCTGGCCTTGCTTTTATACTGGTTAACGGTGCGACGGATACGGAAGATTGCCGATAAGTGATGATTAATCATGGATGACTTCAATCAGCTAACCCATCAAGTCCGCCAATGGCACGGCCGTTCCCGGTTGCGGGATGCTTTGATTTGGCTGCCACGGGGGCTGTTGGCTGGTTTGTTAGTTGGCGTGGTGGTGGCAACAGTGGCCCGGCTACGGCCGTTTCTCGACAACAACGAGGTCGGCTACGTGGCGGTGGGGTTGGGAATAGTTGGTTTGTTGGTTAGTTCGATTGTGTTTCTCATGCAGCGCAGCACGTTGGTGCAGCAGGCCCGCTTTGCCGACCGGCAGTTTGGCTTGAAAGAAAGGGTGAGTACGGCCGTAGAAATCCACGAAGGCCGGCTGACTGTTTCCGACACGTTGGCCGAGCAGCAGTTGGCCGACACGCTGGCCGCCATCCGTCCGGTGGATGCCAAACGGGATTTGCCGCTGCGGTTGAACCGGCGCGATTGGTTGGTATTGGGTACGGCCGTAGCCCTCCTCATTGCCGCCGTCCTCCTGCCCAATCCGCAAACCGCCGAACTGCTCAAGCGCCGCGCCGTCACCCAGGCCATCGAAGACCAAATCGAAGCGCTGGAAACCTTACAAGAAGAAATCCAACAAAACCCCGATTTAACCGACGAACAGCAAGAACAACTGCTCGATCCGGTCGAAAATGCCCTCCAGCAGTTAGAAGCCGGCAATCTCAGCCAGGAAGAAGCCGTCGCCGTACTTTCCGAAGCCGAAGCCGATTTGAAAGAATTAAGCAGCAACCTCAGCACCGAAGATTTGCGCCAGCGGCTAAACGAAGCCGGCCAGCCGCTCAGTGACAACGCCGCCAGCCAAACGCTGGGCCAGTCGCTGCAAAGCGGCAATCTGGCTCAAGCGGGAGCGGCCGCCGCTCAACTGGCCGATGATTTACCCACACTTAGTCAGGAAGAGTTGTCGCAGTTGGCCCAGGATTTGGCAGAAACGGCCGCTGCCCTCGAAGGCATAGACACCGAACTATCACAGCAGTTAGCCGAAGCGGCTCAAGCCCTGCAAAACGGCGACATTGCCGCCGCCCAACAAGCCCTGCGCGAAGCATCGGGCACGTTGCAGCAGCGTGCTCAGGAAAGCGCCGCTGCCGAACAAGCCGCTGCTGCCGCCGGTCAACTGAACGAAGGCCGTCAGGAAGTGGCCCAGGCGGGCGAAGGGAATCAGTCAGGCCAGGGACAGCAAGGACAAGGTCAACAAGGACAATCCGGCCAGGAAGGCCAGGGGCAGGGGCAAGGACAAAGTCAGGGACAAGGTGAAGGCAGTGGCGAAGGGCAAGGATCAGGCTTGGGGCAAGGCTCACAAACTGAGCAAGGTCAAGGACAAGGCGGCCCTGGCCCTGGTGGCGGCCATGCTGAGAATGTCTTTGTGCCCAATTTGGTAGACCTTAGTGGCGAAGAAGGCGTAGACATCGAACTGCCTGCCGAATGCATCGCCAATCCGGCCAACTGCGGCGGCCTGCTCAGCGAAACGCCCACCGAATTCACCAATGAAGGCAGCGTCGTCCCGTATAATCAGGTCTTCGGCGACTACCGCAACGCGGCCTACGAAGCCCTCAGCGACGACCACATCCCACTGGGTATGAAAGGTTATGTGCGCGATTATTTTTCATCATTGGAACCATAAAATTTTAGGACACGGATAAACGCGGATGAACACGGATAAGAAATTTTAATCCGTGAAAATCTGTGAAAATCCGTGTCCCTTTCTAAAATGAAGGGGACACATGACAGAATCCATCATAACATCTGAACTATCGGTTGCGGAATTTCGAGAGACTGCGGCCAATATCGAAACTGAAGTCGGCAAAGTTATCGTCGGCCAGAAAGAGGTTGTGCGCCATGCGCTGATTGGTATTTTGAGCGGCGGGCATGTGCTGCTGGAAGGTGTGCCAGGGCTGGGCAAGACGATGCTCATCCGCACGCTGAGTCAGGCGCTGACCCTCGATTTTAGCCGCATCCAGTTTACGCCCGACTTGATGCCGGCCGACATCACGGGCACGGATATTATGGAGGAGGCGGGCGACGGCCGTCGCCAATTCCGCTTCCAACAAGGTCCTGTCTTCGCCAACCTGATCCTGGCCGATGAAATCAACCGGGCCACGCCCAAAACCCAGTCGGCGCTGCTGGAAGCGATGCAGGAACATACCGTCACCGTTGCCAACGAAACCTACCGGCTGCCGGAGCCGTTTTTCGTCATGGCCACGCAAAATCCCATTGAGCAGGAAGGCACCTACCCGCTGCCCGAAGCGCAGTTAGATCGATTCCTCTTCAAAATCAACGTCGGCTTCCCTACTGCTGAGGAATTGAACGAGATTCTGGCCCGCACCACCGGCAAAGAAAACCCGGAACCGGAAACGGCAGCATCCGGTCAACAAATCCTGGCTATGCAAAATTTAGCCCGGCAGGTGCCCATCGCCAGCCACATCAGCGACTACGTCAGCCGTTTGATTGTGGCCACCCATCCCGGCAGCAGCCCGTCGCCGTTGGTTAACCAGTACGTGCGCTACGGCTCCAGCCCGCGCGGCGGCCAGGCGCTGGTCTTGGGTGCCAAGATTACGGCTCTATTGGCTGGCCGCTATAACGTGAGCTTTGACGATGTCACGGCAGTTGCTCCCGCCGCCCTGCGCCACCGCCTGCTCCTCAACTTCGAGGGACAGGCCGAAGGCATCAGCACCGATGGCGTGGTGGCCGATTTGTTAAAAACCATTTCGCAAGAAGCATGATCCGCAGATTTCGCAGATTACACAGATTGGTTTTAATCTGCGAAATCCGCGCAACTGTGGATAAAAAGGGTCTTTCAGATCTTGTGGGGTTTTGTCATTCTGAGCGGAGCGAAGAATCCCAACACCTCTGGGATGCTTCACTTCGTTCAGCATGACAAATACAAGACCCCATGAGATCCCAAAGAGCCGATAAAAACTCATGAACATTCAGGAAAGTTTAACGGCCGTACTCACCCAACCCAGCACCGACACCCTCTGGCAGCTCCGCGCTGACCTGCTGCAAGCGGGACTGCCCGCTGAATCATCGGCGTGGCGGATTCTGGACAAATTCTACGCCTTCATCAACGAACTCAGCGCCAGCATGAGCGCCCACGAATTCAGCAAACTGGCGACGATGCTGGACATTGGCGCGGTGGGCGGCGTGGCCATCCAGAATCTGCTGGAAAGCGATCTGGAACCGGCCGAACTGTGGCGGCGAATAGTGGCTGGCGGCCTCAGCGAAAGTTTGATGGTGTTGGCCTCGCGCCAGTACGTCAAAGGGGCCAGAGCGGGCATGACTGGCGTCTGTCAGGCGACGGCCTGGGTACTCTACGGCGAATTTTGGCAGCTTTCGACCCAAATGCAGCCGGAACTAGAACCAGCGACTCGCCGCCAGCTTATCGACAACCTGCTGGCGGTCATCCATGACGACTCTGTACCAGAAGAGGTCAAGATTGGGTTGAACGGCCGTCTCTTCCAAATTTTATTGGTGCAGCATCTTAGCCTTTCAACTGGTCAGATTATCAGTTAATATGCAACTCTTCAACGAATCCACTCTGCGCAAACTGGAACAACTGACCCTCGTCGCCGAGCGGGTGCGTGTGGGCGTAATGAAGGGCAACCGGCGCAGCCGCAAGCGGGGCACGTCCATTGAGTTTGCCGACTATCGCAACTACACCAAAGGTGACGATTTGCGGCGGCTGGATTGGAACGTGTATGCCCGGTTGGAACGGCCGTTCATCAAACTCCTCGAAGAAGAAGAAGACCTGGCCGTTCACCTGCTCATTGATGCCAGCGCCAGCATGAACTGGCCCGACGACCCCACCAACAAACCAACAAACCAACAAACCAACAAACTGATTTACGCCCTCCAATTGGCCGGCGCACTAGGCCACATCAGCCTGACCAGCGGTGATTTGCTGACCGTTTCGCTGCTGCACAGCGGCGGCGACCGGCATTGGGGACCGCACCGCAATCAGCAAAATTCGCTGCGGCTGCTGCAATTTTTGGAGACAGGCGCGGCCGGCGGCGTGACCGACTTGAATTTGTCACTCAGGAATTATGCACTGTACGGCCGTCGCCCTGGCCTACTTTTCCTCATTAGCGATTTACTCTCACCCAATGGTTACCAGGACGGCCTCAACGCCCTGCAATCACGCGGCTACGAAGTTGGCCTCATTCATTTACTCAGTCCTGACGAAGTCGATCCCCCCGTCAGCGGCGATTTGAAGCTGGTGGATGTGGAAACCGGCCAGGATGCCGAAATCACCCTCGACCCAACGACGCTCAGCCATTACCGCGAACGGCTGCGCGAATGGCAAGCGCAAATCGCTAATTATTGTGCCAATCGCGGCGTCCACTACATCCCCGTTACTACCGATTTGTCCTGGGAGCAGTTGGTCATGCAGACGCTGCGGGTGAAGGGTGTTGTCAAGTAACCATCTTGGAAATTGGTGAGCGTTAAGTCATGATTTAAGCGATTTCTGTCATAATAATGACATGAATCGATACTTCTCTTTTTTTGTACTGGTATTTGCATTGATTTTGGTCGCCTGTTCCCAAGCAGACAGCCTAATCAGCAAAGAATCTTCGTCTGAAATCATTCAACCGGTGGCAACGGCCGTATCCACCACCGTGAGCACCATAACGCCAACCGATACGGCCGTGCCCACCGTCCCCCCCGAACCAACCAGCACATCAATCCCGACACCCGTAAAACCAGAAAATATATCTTCGGCCAAACAATGGGCCTACGAAGAAACCTTCGATGGTGACCCGGCTGCCCCATCACAGGATTTACTGCCCAACGATTTAGACTTCTCCATCACCCATCGCACCCATCCAGGCGAAAATTTCCGCAATTTCGACACCTATCCGGCGGATCACGGCATCGACTGTGCCGGTCCAGACCCCAATGCATCGCCGCTGCCGCATCACATGGTCAACACCTCCCATTTCAGCAGCAGCACCCATCCAGACCCCAGTTTCTTTATCTGCAAAAACCATATGATGTCCTCTATGGGCGATGTGGAAGGGTATTCAGTTACGGCCTTTTGGCCCCGCCAGGAGTTCGACTTCAGCCAGGGTGGTACGCTGGAATTTGACGTCAATATTAATGACGATCACCATCGCTCCTGGTTTGAGATCATGATTACGCCCCGTACCGAATTAAAAGTGGGCGCCGCCCATGAATCACTGCCGATTGATGAAACTTACCCAAAAGACCGATTCATCTTTGAGTATATGAACAATAAACGGTACATCCAGGTAGGCAGCGGTGCCATCGACCCTGAAGGCATCATTGTTCAAGATAGTGAAGGGGATTATTGGTCAGGCTATTATCCCAATGACCCGGCCAATAGCGACCGCCGCATTCGTCGCAGCATGCGCATCACCTTTGAACAAGACCAGATTACCTGGTCAATTGAGAAGGAAGATGGCACTTATGACGATTTTTTCATTGCCGTACCCGGCGGGCTGCCTTTTACACGCGGGCTGGTGGTCTTCAAAACTCATGCCTACACTCCAACTAAAGACGACAACACAGATATGTACACGTTCCATTGGGACAATATTCGTTTTACCGGCCCGGTTATCGGACGTTACGAAAGTTTTGAAGCCGATGATGTAGTTTATTTAGAAGCGAACGGTGACCGAGAAATCGGTGAGAATGAGACGATCACGATTGATTTACCTCATATAGGCGCTAATCCTGTTTTGTTTGGGCAGGTTCATAATCCCATGCAGGGGCAGGTGTTGTTGAGTGTGAACGGCCGTGCCAACATCCCCGTCAGCCCCTACGATTACAATCCCGGCGTCTGCTCATCAACCGGCTGGAAATCATTCCAACTGTCGCTTGATCCGGCCTGGCTGCAAGAAGGCAGCAATACGTTCACCTGGACCATTGGCTCTCGCCCCGACTGCGCCGATGAATGGCAGTGGAATGGCTTTTCCATCATGGGGCTGGAAGTCCAGTTTGATTTAGTAACCGAATAACGTGGTCATATTCCCAAAGATGTCGCTTGGCATTACCAGTGTGAGAACGGCCGTTGCCCCACCGCCCCACCAATTTAATGAAATATACCGGCAAATATGTTATAGTGTGCCCAACAACACCTGATTCGGGGAGCCAACCCATCCGGTGTAAAAATCCAAACCTGTAGCTCCTGGTCAGGCAAACTCAGGGATTCTCACTGTCCTGAACCTGCCGACCAGTCGGAGGTGATGATGGGCATAAAAGTGTTTGTAGCTGACGATCACGCAGTGGTACGCGATGGTTTACGCATGCTGCTGGACATCCAACCCGATTTGAAAGTTATTGGCACCGCTCCTGACGGTCGCGAAACCGTGCGCCAGGTGGCCGAACTACAGCCTGATGTAGTCGTAATGGACATCACCATGCCGGAAATGAACGGCATCGAGGCCACCCATCACATCAGCGAACACTGGCCACAAATGAAAGTCATCATCCTTTCCATGCACAGCCATACTGAACACATTGTGCGCGCCTTACAAGCCGGCGCTTGTGGCTACCTGCTCAAGGAAGCCTCCGGCGATGAAGTGGCCATTGCTGTCAGGAGTGTTGCCAAAGGCAATCGTTTCCTGAGTCAGAAAATCTCCGACATGGTCATTGACGATTATGTTCGCCGCTATGACAGCCAAAAAGCCATCAATGCTCTGGAATGCTTAAGCCCGCGCGAACGGGAAACACTGCAGATGGTCGTCGAAGGCAAATCCACCAACGAAATCGCCGAAATTTTATTCCTTTCCCCCAAAACAATTGAGACCTATCGCTGCCGGTTAATGCAAAAATTAGACATCCATGATCTACCGTCTTTGGTCAAATTCGCCATCCAACAAGGTTTGACCCCGGCCGCTTAATGGGTAAATCTCCTGATTTTCCCTACAAATTTTGTCAAAAATTCCTGACATCGCTTTTGACAACATTGAGTATAGTGGTGTCGAATTTGTCATATAGAAGGGTGACACGGCCGTATCCCATCCCACTATTTTCCACTACCGCCTAACACCCTGTTTGAATCAACACAACTTCCTGGAGGGGAGCCGCCACTCCAGAAGCAACATCAAATAAGCACTGCTGTGTTCATACAAGCCAACATCACATCCTAAACGGCAGCTTGCCCTATTTATTTGCGTACCAGGCGGCCTGTTTTGGAGGAGATTATGTTGAAAACGTGGTTGGCGCGTTTGTTGATAGGTCTGGTCGTCATCCTGGCCCTGACCGGAACCATTTCCGTGGTGTCCGCCGGGCCGCCGCAGCAAATTGGTCCCCCCATTACCACTACATCCGATGGTGATCCCGACTGCCGTGAATGCCACTGGCCCGTTTATATCGCCTGGGAACGCAGCACCCACGGCAAAGGCTTATCCTGCGGCCAATGCCACCTGGGCGACCAGGATAACCACGCCCGCGAAGGACACTGGACGCAGGGCGGGCCACAGGAATGCATGGGCTGTCACACCACCGGCTACGATCCGGCAACTGATTCTTGGGATGAGGACAGCATTCACTGCACAGCCTGCCATTCCCCCATCAACCCGGAGCACCCCGAAGAGCCAATGCCCACCTACCCAACAGCCGACTTATGCGGTACCTGCCACATCGAAGCCCATTTTGAGTGGCGGGCCAGCGCGCATGGCGCTGCTGAAGTAACCTGTGTCAGCTGCCACAGCCAGCACACCACCAGCCTGCTGCTGCCTGATGTGACCGACTTGTGCGGTACTTGCCATGAAGCCACGGCCGAAGGCTACACCCACTCCACCCACAGCCAGGCGGGTCTAACCTGCGCTGACTGTCATCTGGCCACTTTTGAAGGCCCTATCGCCGAAGGTATGGCCAAACGAAATCACACTTTCGCTGTGGCGCTAGAAACCTGCATCGCCTGTCATGGACTGGATTTGCACAGTCCGGCCGACAAGGAAGAGGTGGCCAAGCTCATCCAGACCCGCGCCGAACCGTTGGACGCCATGTCGTCCAGCGTGGAAGCTGTCGTCAGTGAAACGCCGCCGCCGGCCAGCCCCTTTGGTTTTGTACTGGCCAGTGGCATCACAGCCGGATTGGGGATTGGCGGTGTTGGTTTGGGCATTGTGACAGTGATTGGGCCGCGATTGAGTCGCTGGTACGGCCGTATCCGCCGCAAGAAATCATAAAATGAGCCTGGGAGCGCGGTCTGCCAGACCGCAAAAGGCGAACGAGACGTTCGCGCTCCCATTTACCAGGAGTTAACCATGACTGATCATTCACCAGGCCGCCGTAATTTCCTCCTCAAGGCGGCCGCCGCCGGAACCCTGACCATCGTTGGGTCCCGGCTGGGCCGCCGCACCCACGCCTCCGGGCCTGTGGGTGAAAGTCCGCATAGCTGGGTCATGGTCATCGACCAGGACAAATGCACCGGCTGCGGCTACTGTACCAAAGCTTGCCAGGCCCATAACGATGTCCCGCCCACCATCGAATGGTGCCGCGTCATCGAAGCTGGCAAGGTAGGTGAGCGACAAGTGTATTTATCACGGCCGTGCATGCACTGCGACCACGCCCCCTGCATCAGCGTCTGCCCCGTCAAAGCCAGCTACAAGCGGGCCGACGGCATCGTCATGATGAATTACGACCGCTGCATCGGCTGCCGCTACTGCGAAGTAGCCTGCCCCTACGGCGCACGCGCCTTCAACTGGCAAGCCTTCACCGGCGACAATCCGGCCGTGCCCGAATGGGGCGAACCGGAAATCGAAAGGCGGCCGCGCGGCGTACCCGAAAAATGTTCTTTCTGCTACCACCGCATCGAACGGGGGCTGGCGCTGGGGCTAGAGCCGGGCAAAGATGTGGACGCCACACCGGCCTGCGTCGCCGCCTGCCCCGTTAAAGCCCGCACCTTCGGCGACATCAACGACCACGAATCGGAAGTGAGCCAGCTTTTGGCTACCAATCCCCATTTCCGGCTGCGCGAAGACATGGGTACCAACCCGCACGTTTACTATTTACCCGCCCGCCGCGACGAGGCCTAGGAGGTCATCATGAATAAACGATTGAATAAATTCCTCCTGTTTGGCTGGTTTGCTTTGCTTCTTGCCATCATCGGCGGTGGTCTGTACGGGGCATTTCAAGTCTTTACCAAAGGGCTGGTCGTCACCAACTTGACTGATTTGGTGCCTTGGGGCTTGTGGATTTGCATTGACCTTTCCTCCATTGCTATGGCCGCTGGTGCATTTTCGTTGTGCGCCCTGGTCTATCTGGTGGGGCTAAAGCAGTACGAACCCATCGCCAAGACGGCTACCTTCGTCGGCATCGTCGGCTACAGCATGGCCATGCTCTGCCTGCTGATGGACGTCGGCCGCCCTGACCGGTTCTGGCATGGTTTTGTCTATTGGAATATCCATTCCGTCCTCTGGGAAGTGACGATGTGCGTCGGCCTGTATTTCTCAGTCCTCATCCTGGAGACGATGCCCATCCTCGCCGGGATGGACTGGATGCAGCGCACCTTCCCCCGATTGAGCAAGTGGATGGCCCACATCCATCATTTTTCGCCGATTTTGGCCATCTTCGGCCTCGGTTTCTCGCTGCTGCACCAATCATCGCTGGGGGCAACCTACGGCGTCATCCAGGCCAAACCGATCTGGTTCCGGCCCAATTTGTCGGTTTTGTTCATCTTTTCGGCGGTGCTGGGTGGCATTTCGCTGACGCTGGCATCGTCGATGCTGGCCGCCCGGCTGACGCCCCGTGCTAATGTCGATGATCGGCTAATCGAGAAGCTGGCTAAGGCGTTGGGCTGGGCGCTGCTGGGCTATCTTTACTTCCGCTTTTGGGATGCCTTTGCCATGAATTACACCTATCAGCCTGGCCGCGCCGAAGGACTGCAAATCCTGACCAGCGGTTCGCTCTCGTTTAATTTCTGGATTGGCGAGGTGATGGTGGGGATGGTCTTTCCAATTGTGGTGCTGCTAAACGGCCGTCTCCGCCAAAACCAAACCTTACGCATGATCGCCCTGTTCGGGGTGGCTGCCGGGGTGGTAGCCTACCGATGGGATGTGAATCTGGTGGGCCAACTCATCGTCTTGACCTATCTGCCGCACGAAATTGTGGCCCGCTACACCAGCTACTTCCCCTCCACCATCGAATTTATGACCGGTGGGGCGGTCGTCGCTTACGGGCTGCTGGCTTTTACCATCGGCGTGCGCCATTTGAAGGTAATTGATCACAAAGCGGCCGTCCATGCCCACGAAGCGCATCAGCCGGTAACACCGATCCCGGCCAGCACGGATTAGTGGGACGCGGATGAACGCGGATGACGCTGATTTTCTTTATGTTTTCAACGAGCTGTGGCCGGTGTCCTCACCGAGCCACCAGCGGGCACGGTCTGGAGACCGGCCCGAGCCATTTGGGTTTTTGCTGAATCTGCAAAATCTGCGTCATCTGTGGATTGTTTTTTGAGGGAGCTTATGAAATTGACGAATCAACTAGATGAGCAGCAGCGATTGACGCGGATGGTGTGGCTGGCGTTAACGGCCGTACTCCTCCTGGCTGCCAGTTTTGGTGGTTACTACTACTTCGACCGCTACGTCCACGTCAGCGATACCTCACCTGTGGCCGAAAGTACGGCTCTGTTAGAAACCACCGTGCGCCAAAACCCGGATGATGTCGAAGCGCGCGTGACGCTGGCCCAGAATTACATGCAAAGCGGCCGTTACCAGGAAGCCATCGAACAGGCTGGGCAGGTCTTGGAAGCGTTCCCTGACCATCACGGCGCGCTGTTCGTGCAGGGGCTGGCCTATGCCAAAGCCGGTCAGCCCGACAATTCCATCGAGCCGCTGGCCCGCCTGGTCGTCCTGCGCCGCCAATCGCCGATGGCCCAGACCGACAACACACTGGAGACGGCCCTTTTCTTCCTGGGACAAAGCTACTTGACCGTTGGCCGCAGCGATTACGCCATCGACGCCCTCACCGAGGCCCTGACCATCAATCGCACCGACGCCGATGCGCTCTACCTGTTGGGCGTGGCTTATTCCCAAAACGGTCAGGCTGAATTAGCGCTGTCGCAGTACCAAAATGCGGTGCGCTTTGTGCCCGATTTTGCCGAAGCCTACCAGGGTATGGCTGACTGCTACCAGCAGTTGGAGCAGCCGGATCATTTGCTGTACGCCCAGGGCATGGTGGCCTACGCCAATCACGATTTTGCCCTGGCACAGCAGCATCTGGAAAGCGCGGTGGACAGTCTGCCCGATTTTGTGCCGGCCTTGCTGGGATTGGGCTTGACGTATGAACAATTAGGTCAATTGGACGCCGCCCAATCATTTTTGGAACGGGCCGTAACCCTGGAGCCAGACAATTTCTTGGCCACCCATGCCCTGGGACGGGTTCAACATCTTTTAACCGAAAATGGATGATTCTGGACACGGGTAAACACAGATGAACACGGATTTTTTATCTGTGTTTATCCGTGTAAATCAGTGTCCCATTAAAAACTATGAACGAGACAAGTCAAACGGCCGTATCCCCCATCAAACGCCGCCTATTACAGGCCACATTCTTCATCCTGCTGGCCATTTTTGTTGGGTTGGTTGGATTGTTTGTTCGCTACTTGCGCCAACCGGCCCCGCTGCCGCAGCTCATTGTGCCCCAGGCCGACATCGTTTACCCGCCGCATTACCTGTTCTCGATTTACGGCGCGCAGGGGCCGGTCGGTGTGGCTGTGTCGCCTGACGGCGAACGGATTTACGCTGCCGAAAGTACCGGCGAGCGGCTGGTACAGGTATTCAATCGGGACGGGCAATGGATGGGTGCGCTAATCCCGCCGCGCACTCGCTCTGGCGAACGCGCCCCGGTTTATGTGGCTACGGATGAGAACGGCAGTATCTTCGTCACCGACCGTCTGCAAAGCGGCATCTACGTTTTCAATGAGAGCGGCGCGTACTTAGACACTTTACTCGATCCGGAACTGTCGTTGAGCGAATACGTCGCCCAGCATACCGGCGGCCAATTGTCAGGCGGCAGCTTCAGCTACAACGTGTTCCAGACCAACGTTATTTATCAGGAAACGGCCGTTTCCACCGAACAGCTCCTGGCCGCCCCGGCCGCTTCCTGGGCGCCGCTGGGCATCCGCATTGGCAGCGAGGGCCAGGTCTGGGTGACCGATGTAGCCGAAAGCCGCAACTGCGTTCGCACTTTCACTCTGCCCGACGACCCGCTGTTGACGACCTGGCACGAAGCCAACAACGGCGGCACCGCTTTGGGCGACAGCGGTACTGGGCCAGGCCAGTTTGCCTTCCCCAACGCGGCCATGGCTGATTCGCAGGGGCGGTTGTATGTGTCGGATGGAAATAACGGCCGTATCTCTGTCTGGGATGCGCAGGGCGATTTCCTGTTTAATTTTGGCAGCGGCAACAAAGAAGACGCCCTCAGCCTGCCGCGCGGCCTCATCATCGACGCGCAGGATCGGCTGTACGTCGTCGATGCTGTGGCCCAAAACATCCGCGTTTTCGACGTGTCCGGCGACGAACCAGTCGATTTGTTCACCCTGGGCAGCTTTGGCCAAGATGACGGCCTGTTCAATTACCCTAACGACATCGCCATCGACGCCAGCGGCCGTCTCTACATCGCTGACCGCGAAAACAACCGGATTCAAGTCTGGTCTTATTGAGGCAACCAAGAACCCGGATTTTTCCAAAAAATCCGGGTTCTCACAGTTCAAGGAGGATTGTATGAAACGAGTCTTTCTAATTTTATTGGTGCTGTTTTGTTTGATCGCTTTCGGCGTCAATATGGCCTCGGCTAATGGCGGGCCGCACGGCGGCTTCACCCCCATGACCGATGCCTGTGCCGGCTGCCATCGTGCCCACACGGCCACCAATCCCAATCTGTTGATGGTCAACACGGATGATTTGTGCATGTCTTGCCACGGCGCGACCGGCTCCGGGGCCAACACCAACGTCGATGACGGTCTCTACCTCTCCAGCCGGGATGACGGCGCGGGCGATTTTGACGAAGGCGCGGCCAATACGCCGGACAATGCGCCGCTGTTGGGTGGCGGGTTTGTCAATTATCAGGGCACGGCCGTTACTTCAGTCCACTCCATCGATGGCAGCGAAACATTGGCCTGGGGCAATGGTGTCAATCGCGGCGAACTGGGCGCGCTGGCCGAAGGCATGACTTGCGCTTCCTGTCACGACCCGCACGGCTCATCCAACTACCGCATCATCAACGAGATGGTCAACGGTGTCGCTATCACGGTCGCCCAGGTGGATGAGGCCAACAAAGATTACGACACCGAGCAGTGGGGCGCGGGAACCAGTGACTTGTGCGCCGCCTGTCACGGTGCATACCATCGTACCGCCGCCAACCAGGGCAGCACACTGGATGCCGGAACTTACACCCACCGGGTGGACATGCCCTACAGCTATCATGGCAACGACAACCCGGAGACGGTTGGTTATGCCGGCTACCATTTGCCCCTGGCTGAAACCAACACCGTCGTTTGCATGACCTGCCATCTGCCGCACGGCTCTTCGGCGGCGATGACCGGCATCACTGATGGCGCGGGCTTGCCCGGCGAAACCAGCGCCACCGACAGCGCTTTGTTACGCCTCGACAATCGCGGCATTTGCGAAGTGTGTCATCAGAAATAGGATTTATTAGGTGACAGTCACTTTCGAAGTGACTGTCACCTCCTTTAGTGTGAACGGCCGTCTCCCTCTCTTCCTTCTCATTCTCCTCCTGCTGGCACTGCTGCCGGTGCGGACAGTGCAGGCCAATGATGGCCCGCATGGCGACTACGCGCCCACCACCGACGAATGCGCCACCTGCCACCGCAGCCACACCAACGACGGCCCTCATCTACTCGACTCTCCAGCCCAAAACAATGACTTTTGCTACACCTGCCACAACGGCACCGGCGCATCGGCCACCCCCATTATTTCCACGCATGGCAACGGCGATTTTGCCGGTGGCGCGGAGGCCGAGTTCAGCCTGCTGTGCGTTCAATGCCACAACCCGCACGGCAGCGACAACCTGTCTATCGTTAAAGCGGATGTCGTAATCCAGACCGGTTTGCCGACCGTCACCACTGGCCCGGTCATCTTCACCGCCCGCACCGGAAACAACTCCTTCGACGACGGCGTCAGCGATTTGGCCAGTCGGATTTGCACCACCTGCCACAGCAACAGTGCCAACAGCGGCTACCCGATGACCTTCCACACCGGCGGGGCCAATCATTTGGGCGGTCTCGATTTTACGGGACAGAACTGCATTTCTTGCCATCCCCACAGCGCCGACAATGACCGGACCACGCTGGATGGCTTTATGCCGGTGGGCGGCGGCTGTGTCGGCTGTCATTCGGTAGCCCAGGATAACGGGGATGGGCTGCCAGTGAACGGCCGTCGCGCCATCATCCCCGACTTCGAGAACAGCAGCCATCACGTAGCCGGCACCGTGGAGGACGATGACTGCCTGGCCTGCCACAATGTGGCTTTGCACGCATCGGGGCAGGTGCGGCTGTATGATGCTGATGATCCGCTGACAATTGTGACGCTGAACGGCCGTCCCGACACCGATCCCATCTCCGCCCAAGCCTTGGAACCCTTCTGCTTAGCTTGTCATGACAGCGACGGTGCCGCCGGATTTGCCCCCTTCCATGATGGCGCGATGCCGCCGGTCATCAACGCCGCGATGTGGGGCAGCGCCGTCCATCAAGCCGCCAACACCTGCTACGACTGCCACAGCAATGGACACGGCTCTGTCAAAGAGAATCTGCTGGCTCCCTGGAACGCCACGGCCGATGCCAGCCTGCCCGGCGACCCGCTGCGGGAAGAAGAAGGACTCTGCTACACCTGCCACGACGGTGATGGCCCGGCCACATCTGACGTCCAGGCCGATTTCAGTCTGGCCAGCCATCACAATGTCAGTTCATTGGAGCAGGTTGATGGCTCGCAGGTGGAATGCATCAACTGCCACAATCCGCACACCGTCAATGCCGCTTATCAACTGTCCAATCCCGATAATTTGGCCGCGTTGTGGGCCGGTGACGACACCAGCTTCTGTCTGACCTGCCATGACGGCGCGCCGCCGCCAACGGTGACTTTCCCGGCGGCGACCGGAACCGGCTTCAACAAAACGGCCTACATTGGCTCGATGCATGGCCAGCCGTTGGGCGATTATGGCTGCCGCCACTGCCACGATCAGCATGGCTCGGCCAACAATTCGCTGCTGACCGGCGCATATGCTACGGCCGATTACACTGCCTACGCTGCGCTCAGCTACCAGCTTTGCTGGGCCTGCCACGACGAGGATGGCACCATCTGGCAGATGAACCGCTTCCGCAACCAGCACAGCCGCCACGTGGACACAGCCGATACCTCTTGCATCGTCTGCCATGACGTTCACGCGCCCTATGATGTCGGCGAAACGGGTTTGATTAGTTTTGATTTTGCCGTGTTGAGCGGCTATGACATCGCCTATCTGGCCGGATATGATGGCAGCTCGTCGTTTACGATTGATTTGGCGCTGAATCGGGGAACGTGTTCGATTGCTTGCCACGGCCGTACCCATACCGGTCGCACTTACATACGCAGCGCGGCCATCCCCACCGACTGCACCGCCTGCCATCCCGGCGGCCCGCCGCTGCCTATTATCGTGGATTCGATTTTTCCGGTGGAGATACTGACTGAAACACCAACGGTGACAGCGACAATGGCCAGTACAGAAACGGCAACGGGCACGCCGCCTACAGCCTCGGCGACAGCGACGCTTACGCCAACGCCAATTTTTACGGCTACCCCTGAACCGGTGGTCACAACGGCCGTTCCCACTCCCACGCCTCTCCCAACAGCAACGGCTACAACAACCCCAACGCCAACCAGCACTATCACCCCCACACCTGCCGACCAAAGCCATAATCCCCACCCGCCCGGTCACAGCACCCCAACAACTACCCCTTAATCACCTTATGGATGCCAGCCCCTCGACAGAACATGTTATAATCCTGGCAAATGTCTGAACTGGATAGATTCATTTGTCATTTTTAACCCCGCTATTTCTGCTGCTGGGCCTACTGGCCGTTCCCATCATCCTGCTCTACATGCTGCGGCTGCGGCGGCGGGAAGTATTGGTCAGCAGCACGATGCTGTGGCAAAAGCTGCTGCGCGACCGGGAAGCCAACGCCCCCTGGCAGAAGCTGCGGCGCAATTTGCTGCTGATTTTGCAATTGTTGATTCTGGCGGCGTTGGTATTGGCTTTGGCACGGCCGTTTCTCCCCGTTTCATCCGTCGTCAGCGGCAGTGTTGTAGTGCTGCTCGATGGTTCCGCTTCCATGCAAGCCACCGACGTGAAACCCACCCGCTTCGAGACCGCCAAAGCCGAAGTGGGCCGCCTCATCAACGATTTGAGCGGCAGCAGCCAGATGACCCTCATCAAAGTCGGGCAAACTCCGGCCATCCTGGCCTCAGCCACCGGCGACCATACCATTTTGCGCCGCGCCCTGGACACAGCCCAACCCGAGCCCGCTCCGGCCGATTGGGCTGCCGCCTTTGCCCTGGCTACCGGCGCAGCGCAAGGCTTTCAAGATGCCCGCATCATTCTTGTTTCCGATGGCGGCCTGCCCGATGATTTGCCGCCGCTGCCCGCCGAATCGATCTACATTCCCATTGGCGAGAGCGGTGAAAACCTGGCCATCACCGCCCTGGCTACCCGCGATACCGACACCGGGCCGCAGTTGTTTGCCAGCGTCGCCAACGAAGGGCTGCTGGATCGGGAAGCGCTGCTCAGTTGGACGCTGGACGGCACGCTGTTCGATTCACGGCGCATCGTCGTGTCCGCCGGGAGCAATACCAACGTCACCTGGGAACTGCCAGCCGGTACGGCCACCATCGAAGCCCGCCTTTCGGAACACGAAGGGGATAATCTGCCGCTGGATGATACGGCCTGGGCGGTACACGAAGGCGGGGTCAGCAACCGGGCGCTGCTGGTCACTGAGGGCAACCTTTTTCTGGAACAGGTCTATTCCGTCTTGCCCGGCGTGGAAGCATTCAAAGCCAGTCCGGGCAATAATTTAGCCAATGATGCATTGGGCGACGGTGAGTTTGATTTGTATGTTTTTGACAGTATGCCGCTGCCCAGCCCATTACCGGCAGCCGACATGCTGATCATCAATCCGCAGCCGGGAGAGGTGGCCGCCAGCGGTGAAAATGATTTATTGACCGTCACCGGCACGTTTTCTAATACGGTGGCTATCCGGCTGGCTGATTCGCCGCTGCTGCAATTTGTCGATTGGCGGAATGTCCATGTGCGGCAGGCCCAGGTGGTATCGGCTCCCTGGGCGCAGCGGCTGGTTGAGGCAGAAGGTGGTCCACTCATTATGATTGGGGAACGTAATGGCCATCGTATTGCCATCCTGACTTTTGACTTGCGTGATTCCGATCTGCCCTTGCAAATTGCATTTCCTATTTTAATGGCTAACATTACAAGCTGGCTCAACCCGGGTCGGGCGTTTGATGCGCCGATGGGTTTGCAGCCGGGTGTGCCGGTGACGATTGTGCCGGGGGCCAGTACAACGGCCGTTTCCGTGCAAAAACCAGACGGCACAACCTGGCGGGCCGATGTGGGTGAAGATGCCCTCATTTTTAATGAAACTGACCAATTGGGCCTGTATACCGTCAATCTGCAAGACAATGGCGGGACGCGCCCGGCAGGCAGTTTTGCCGTCAACCTGTTCAGCCCGGCCGAATCCCAAATTCGGCCGGTGGAGACAGTACGCATTGGACAGACGACGGTGAAAACGACAAGTAACGGCGATGTCGGCCAGCGGGAATTCTGGCCCTGGCTAATCGGGCTGGCGTTTGTCATTTTGCTGGCCGAGTGGTGGGTACACCATCGCGGCACGCACCTGCCAAAACTAAATTTGCGATGACTGAATACATAGAGGAAACAACGGAACGGCATCAAATTTCGCCTCTGGCTGTCACCGGCGGGGCGCTGGTGGTTTTGCTGGTACTAGTGCTGCTGCTAACGCGGGGGGGGGGACGGCCGTTAAAACCCATACGCCCCTCCGCCACACCCGTTGAACTGAACCAAAGCAGCCAGGCAATCCTGGTCACGTTTGACGAACTGAATGCCAATCCTTACGCTTACCGTGACCAGCGCATACGCATTACCGGCAGCTACACGCCCCAACCCAAACCCGACTGCCCCAATTACAAAGGGCTGCTCATTCGCTGGGCGCTTATCAACGAAAACCTTCAACTAAATGGCTACGGCTTTGAAGAAGTACTAAAGCTGGTTCCGGAAGGCACGTCGCTGACAGTCGAAGGTATTTGGCGGCTGTATGATGGCATATCGGGCTGTGGCAAAGGAGCGCCGCAAACTTTAATCTGGTATTTGCAGGTCGAACGAATCGTACAGCCCAATCCGCTGCCCGGTTATGGCCCGTTGCCGGACGGCGATACGCCGGCTCCGGTAGGTACACCTCCATTAGAAGAAGCTGAACCAACGCCAACTGCGGAAAATGGCACGGCCGTATTCACGCCAACCAGTTCGCCAACCATAACAGCCACACCTACCACTGAAATCACGCCATCCGTGACCTCATCACCCACGGCCACATTGCTATTCGGGGAAATGACGCCCACGCCTTCAGACTCGTTCATCACCAGCACGCCCGACCCCAGTGCCAGTCCCACGGCCACAGGAACCGGCCCAACCCCGACCAACACACCACCGCCGCTGACAACACCGGGAACGGCCGTGCCCACAGTTCCAGGGCTGAGCCCCAGTACACCCGGCCCGTCGCCCACACCCGGCAGCGGCTATCCTGCCCCAGGAACGCCCACTCCAACACTCGATCCTTACCCATAAGCTATGAACACATCATTTGTCCCGCAAATCACACCACCGGAAACCCTGGAGGAACCGGCCTACTGGTTTATTTTTTCCGGTTCCAAACTGCTGGTTCATCAAAAATCAGATACCGTCCAGGTTCCCCGGTTGTGGGATTTAAGTGAATTGGGGGTAACGGCCGTACGCCAGCAATATCTCGGCTATTTGGAAGGCAGTAAACCTATCCACTGCTACACAGTTGGGGTGCCTGAAAAAAGCGAGGCTCCTGCTGGCATGGCTTTTATGGGGTTACGCCAACTGTTTGGCCTTCTGGATGAGACTTGCATTTATTTAGCCGGCCGCGCCTTTCAAATTATCGATTGGGACCGTACCAGCCAATACTGCGGGCAATGCGGCGCACCCAACACCCAGCTTACCCATGAGCGGGCTAAAAAATGCCTGCACTGCGGCCACATCAAATATCCACGCATTTCCCCGGCGATCATCGTCCGGGTCGCACGGCACGATGCCGATGGGGACAGGATTTTGCTGGCAAACGGCCGTCGCTTCCGTTCCTCCAAAACCTACAGCGTCCTGGCCGGATTCGTCGAACCGGGCGAAACGTTAGAAGAATGTGTCCGGCGGGAAATTTGTGAAGAAGTAGGCATTACCGTCAAAAATATCCGCTACTTCGGCAGCCAGCCCTGGCCTTTTCCCGATTCCCTCATGATCGCTTTCACCGCCGATTATGACAGCGGTGAAATCACACTGGAAGAAACCGAAATCGTCGATGCCAACTGGTTCCGGCCCGGCGAACTACCGGATGTTCCACCCCCCATCAGCATCGCCCGCCGCCTGATTGACAACTTTGTCGCCCAAACCGAACAACAAAAATAGATTAAAAGAATTGAAAACGTATGGGCATAAACGGTTTTCGTTGATACAGTGGAACCATATAGATTATTACCTGCGACAAGCTCAGACAATATTAACCTGGGAAAACGACTTGACGCAGGACTTTGGCTCAGGGGTAAAAAGTGTGCGTCAATGTGACAGTCACTTTTGAAGTGACTGTCACGTCAGGTAAGTTTGCATACATTTCATAGTTGAGCCAGGACTTTAATCCAAATTTATCTTAATATTCGGTGTAATTTCAAACCCATACTATCCATAATTAACACCACATATTGGAGATTCAAACTTATGAAAAACTTACTTGTAACTGGTGGCGCCGGTTTCATTGGTTCCAACTTTGTCATTTACATGCTCGATAAATACACGGATTACAATATCACCGTCTATGACAAATTGACCTATGCCGGCAACC
Source organism: Ardenticatenaceae bacterium (assembly GCA_020634245.1). Taxonomy (GTDB): domain Bacteria; phylum Chloroflexota; class Anaerolineae; order Promineifilales; family Promineifilaceae; genus JACKCC01. The sequence goes on from JACKCC010000012.1 coordinate 198,242, forward strand.
TGGATAATTTACTTGGCGTAGCCGACGACCCACGTTACAGCTTCGTCAAAGGAGACATTTGTGATGCCGCGGCTGTCACCGCCGCCGTTAAAGAACACAACATCGACACCATTGTCAATTTCGCCGCCGAAACCCATGTCGATCGTTCCATCATGGACCCGGATGCGTTTGTCAAAACCAGTGTGTATGGCACGTATGTCTTGCTGGAAGTGACCCGCGAATTAGGGCTGGAACGTTTCCACCAGATTTCGACAGATGAGGTGTATGGCCACATTCCGTTCGGCCAGTCCAGCGTGGAAACCGACTCACTGGAACCGCGCAGCCCGTATGCGGCCAGCAAGGCCAGCGCCGATTTGATGGTGAAAGCTTATTTTGTGACTTACGGCCTGCCGGTTACGATTACGCGCGGATCGAACAATATCGGTCCGTACCAGTACCCGGAGAAGGTGATTCCGTTGTTTGCCACGAATGCGATTGATGGGGAACCGCTGCCGGTTTATGGTGACGGCCGTCAAATGCGCGAGTACCAATACGTGGTTGATCACTGTGAAGCGATTGATTTGGTGCTGCACAAAGGCGTGCTAGGCGAGGCCTACAACATCGGCACCGGTGAAGAAATGGAAAACATGGAAATGGTGCAAATTTTGCTCGAGGCAATGGGCAAATCGCATGATCTCATCCGCCACGTGGCCGACCGGCCAGGCCATGACCGCCGCTACAGCCTGAATATTGGCAAAATCAAGGCGTTAGGCTGGCAGCCGCGCCACACAGCCGAAGAAGCAATCATTAAAACGGCACGCTGGTATGAAGCCAATGAGTGGTGGTGGCGCAAGATTAAGAGCGGTGAGTTTAAGAAGTATTATCAAGCCCAGTACGGCAAACGGCTGGCAGAAGCAGGATAACAATCAACAGGCAGCAATCAACGAAAAGCATTCAACGGTGGTTGTTGGTTGTTTTCAGGAGCCATTTTATGATGAAGAAGTTAGTTTTTGTTTTGTGGATCATGGTGGTGTTGGCAGCGTGTAAAAGTGCCGATGATGGCATTGTCGTAACGCCGCCGATTGCACCGGCTGAAGACACGGCCGTTCCCCCCACCGCGCCTGTCGCCCCCACCAATACGGCAACGGCCGTTCCCAGCACCCCCACACCCCAACCAACCAACCAACCAACCAGCACCCCTACCATCACGCCGACGCCAACCAACACCCCTATCCCCGAATCGCCGGTGACCAGCATCAATCTGGTGCCGGTAGCCAATGGCTTTGTAAAGCCCGTTTACCTGACCCATGCCGGAGATAATCGCTTGTTTGTGGTGGAACAAGATGGCACGATCCGCATCATTCAGGATGGCGCGGTTTTGCCGCAGCCGTTTCTGAACATTGATCCGCTGGTCGGTTCCGGGGGCAGCGAGCAGGGCCTGCTGAGTGTGGCGTTTCATCCAGAATATGGGGAAAACGGCCGTTTCTTCGTCTATTACACCGACAACAACGGCGGCACAGTGGTCGCCCGCTACCAGGTCAGCGCCGATGATCCCAATCAAGCCAACCCGGACAGCGCCCTGATCCTGCTGACCCTGCCCCAACCCTTCAGCAACCACAACGGCGGCCTGCTCAAATTCGGCCCCGATGGTTACCTGTACGTCGGTCTGGGCGATGGCGGCAGCGCCAACGATCCCTTAAAGGCCGGACAAGACACATCCACGCTGCTGGGCAAAATTCTCCGGCTGGATGTCGATTTCAACGAAAGCGGTTACGCCATCCCGGCCGATAATCCCTTCGTCGACGATGAGGCCGCCCGCAACGAAATCTGGGCTTACGGCCTGCGCAACCCCTGGCGTTTCAGCTTCGACCGGCTGACCGGCGACCTGTACATCGCCGATGTGGGCCAAAATATCTGGGAAGAAGTGGATTTTCAACCGGTGGACAGCACTGGCGGCGAAAATTATGGCTGGAACATCATGGAAGGCACGCACTGCTTCCAGGCCGACACCTGTGACCAGACTGGCCTGGTTTTGCCGGTCGTCGATTACCAGCACCTGGAAGGAAACTGCTCAGTAACCGGCGGCTACGTTTATCGCGGCCAGCAGTTTTTAAGTCTGTACGGCAATTATTTTTACGGCGATTATTGCAGCGGCAAAATATGGAGCCTGCTGCGCCAGCCCGATGGTACGTGGATCAATAGTCAGGTGTACGGCCGTCAAGGACTGCTCATCCCCAGCTTCGGCGAAGACGTGAATGGGGAGTTGTACTTGTTGAGCTATGGGGATGGGGTCGTGTATCAGATTCAACCATGAATAGGTAAACAGGTGAAGGGGTGAAGGGGTGATTCACCCTTTCCCCCCTTCACCCCATTACCCCCTCACTTTAACGACGCCGTCAACTTCCTTCACTTCAAACCGCTTCAACCGGCACACTTCATCTTCCGGCCAAAGGGTACGGCCGTTGCGCACGTCAAACACGTACCCATGATCCGGGCATTCGATTTTGCCCCGATAAAACTCGCCTTTGCTCAAATCAGCCGCAGCATGGGGGCAGCGGGCACTGACGGCCAGCAGCTCGCCCTGCCAGCGGATAAGCAATATCGGCTCGCCATTTATCTCGAATTTAATTGGCTGGTTGGATGGAATGGCGGTGCTAGAAACGGCCGTGTAAAAGCCGTCGTCGTCAGGTTTAACTTTTTTGAAAATAGGCATACGTCACGGGTTCACGGCTCCGGTCCGGCCATTAACTGCACGATGACCGCTTCCGTCTCCTCGTAGGCCCCTTCGCCGATGTGCTGGTAGCGAATACGGCCGTTCTTGTCAATCACATAGCGCGTTGGCCAGTAACGCTGGTGGTAAGCGCCCCAGGTTAACCGGTCATTGTCAATCGCTATCGGATATTCTACCCCAAGCCGCTCGGCTGCCGCCACTACATTGTCGTACTCCCGCTCGTAGCTGAACTCTGGATAGTGAACACTAATCACGGTGAAGTCGTCGCCTTTATACGTTTCGTACATTTCCCTGACCCAGGGAATCACCCGCTGGCAGTTAATTCAACCAAAGGTCCAGAACTCCAGCAGCACCACTTGGCCCCGCGAAGCGGCCAGTGTGACCGGCGCGTCACTGTTGATCCAGACGTCGTTGCCGATTTCCGGCGCTTCACCCAGGTCGGGCAGGTTGGGTAACGGCCGTTCCGGTTCCGGCGCGGGTTGGCTGGTTGGTTGGACGGCTGCCGTGCAGGCGGTTATGACTGTAAGAAGGGTAGTGAGTACGGCCGTTACGCCGCCAGGTTTGAATCGTTTCATCATCGCATAACCTCCAACATCAGATGATAGCCGGCGGCGCTTGCGCGATGATTGCCAAAGGGTTACACAATTCTTACAGATAAAGGAGTGGGTGGGGAACGGCCGTGCCAATGGCTCGCAGGATCACCTTGCTTATATGTCCTGGGTGGGAGATGAACTGGGGGATTATACGACTAGTACCCTGAGACAGTCTCGCCTAACGCCAGCTTCACCCGCCGCGAGCAGAGTCCTCAAGGCGCGGAAGGCATCTGCTCACAACGTCCGAAAATCGTGAATGAGCCCAGATCTCGCGGTCGGGTGCAAGCATTGTTAGCTGTGATTCAAAAAATCACCGTATTTAAAATTGTTGACCTCATTTGTTTTTTGTTCTCTCTTGGACAGGACAATCATAAATTACTCTTGACCCATCTGGTTCCTTCCCAAAAACAATAGCTCTCAAACTGTCGGATTTTAGGTCTTCCACAGACTTGCCTTTATAGAATCGACCAACACCTTCCGCAACCCTCGATAAGTCAGGCATATCTACAATCCAATAGACGGCCCACGCCATATCCCCACAGTCTAGGGGAAAAGATCCAATTAATGATGTTCCCATTGATCGTTTTCCTGGCCAACCTGTGACTTGAACGTCCGGTTTTGTCAGAAAAATGTCAACTTCAGTTGCGTACGGTTTTGGCGCATTTGGAAGCCAAATTACTTTTTTATAGTTTCCGGTTTTTGCCGAACTTGTGATTGCCGAATATGGAGTAACAATACGAAAAGCTAAAGTAATACCTTCCGCAATTTCCGGCGGTTTCTCCCATTTTTCAATGAATCTATCATCAAGTTTTGTTAATGTTCCCATCACCTGTTCTTGGTAAGTTTTTTTTGAATATGCATAATGCCAATTGCCTGATTGGTGGAAGCTTACTTTAATAGAACCACCTAGTGACCGACAGGCAAGATACAATTCAGACTTGCCTCTTCCAGACTCTGTCCAAAGTTTCCATGTTGCCGCACGATTGTCATTATCGTCGCGGATCCCGAATCTTATTGCTTTTTGTGACATAAGTTAAAACAGCTAACGCTTGAACGCTTGCTTCACCAGCGCAGCCAGTAAAGCGAGCATGACTCTGAGCAAAAACACGCTATCATTTACGGCGTGGCTGCGTCTGGTGCAAGTTTTGTTGCGCGAAACCAGATGTAGCGTTGGCTATGGGGTTTCTATTACATCATTTAGCCGGTTTGTTTCATCCCAACCCGCTGCCCCAATACCGCCACTTTTCATTGCCTCCATCATGCTCACGCCTGAACCTGGCCCCAGTATACCCTATTTTTGCCCGATTTTGCCGCTTTTTGCCGCCAATTGACCCAATTATCCCTTGATTCGTCATTCATTGAACAACCAACTGCCATTTGCGCCGCGTCGGGTGGGCCTGCAACTCCTCATACAACTGCATCTTGCCCACTCCGCACAACGGACATTGCGCCGGGTCATGTCCCAGCATCTCAGTCAATAACGCCTCGGTTGTGGCCGGAGCCGTTGTTGTTTCATGGTACGCGCCCAGCAAAGCGCGGCAGCGAGCCAGTTTCTGTTTGCGATAACGCGGAGCTAGCAACCCATAGTGCCGCACGCGCACAAAGCGTTTGGGCAGCGCGTGCTGCAAAAAGCGGCGGATGAACTCGACACCCGGCAGCCGCATCTCTTTCCGTTCGCCATCCGCTTTGTAATCCCGGTAGCTGAAGCGCACAGCGCCGTCTTCAATCCCCAGAATGCGCCCGTTGCTGATCGCAATCCGGTTCACATACCGCCCCAGGTAATCCAATGTCTGCGCCGCATCGCTGAATGGAGGTTTGGCATAGACCTGCCACTTCTTGGCCTGAGATTCGGCTATCATTCCCTCAAATACCGCTGCGTCTGCCAAATCGGCGCATTGACCGGCAAAGGTCAATTGCTGGTCGTCAAATAGCTTCTTCACACCCGCGCAAAACGCATCACGGAATTGCACCGACAACTCAGTGATGGGGAATAAGAAATCAGGGGCCGTTGCCCGCCACCGTTTGCCATCGCTGCTCAATGCGCCGCCAGGAACGATGCAATGCAAATGGAGATGTTCTGTGAGCGTTTGCCCCCAGGTGTGAAGGATGGCTGTGAAGCCGATTTCGCCGCCCAGATAGCGCTGACCGAAGGCTTTCAACGTTTGGGACGCGCTGGCGAAAAGCAGATTGTATATCTGTTTCTGATTCACACGCGCCAATGGATTGAAAAGGTGGTCAATGGTGAAGACAACATGGAAGTAGTGGATGGGTAACAGATGCGCTTTTTGCTTTTCCAGCCATTCCATCTTGGCTGACGCGCCGCATTTGGGGCAGTGACGGTTGCGACAGGAATTGTAGGAAATACGCAGTCCGCCGCAAGCATCGCACTCGTCCACATGGCCGCCCAACGCGGCGGTGCGGCATTGGACAACATCGCGCATGACCAGGCGTTGTTGGTGCGAAACATGATATTGTTGCCGGTATTCATCCCCAAACAGACGGAAAACGTCGGCCAATTCATAGGCCGGTTTTTCTGTTTCAACGTTGATTTTCAATGGGGATGAAGTTTTTAACATTTACACAACTACCACTGGAAAAAGCAAGGAAAATGGTTGCTTTTAATGCAAAATCAGAACATATGTTTCGTGCAACTATTATTAACCTGCACACCTGCCGGATAATACCCGGAATTTCGTCATATCCGGCAGAAAATGCTGGATAATCCCCCAAATTGGGTATAATAGCTGCAAAATGTGCAGGATATGATGAAAAATGGGGGTTTATTAGGCATCATTGCCGGATAAATCTCCTCCAAGGGCTAAAAACCAGACTGAAGTTAGTATAGAACTTTGCCAGTGATTTGACAATAGCAGGTATTGTAAATGGCGCAAAAGCGTAAATTGTTAGATCGTGTACGGGAGATGATTCGTTTGAAGAACTATTCTTACCGTACAGAAAAAGCGTATGTCCATTGGATCAAACGGTATATTTTCTACCATCAAAAACGCCATCCAGAAGAAATGGGGCGGGATGAGGTTGAAGCCTTTTTGACTCACCTGGCTGTTGAAGGGAATGTGGCCGCTTCGACTCAGAATCAAGCATTAAGTGCGCTTTTGTTTCTTTATAATGAAGTGTTGCGGCAGCCTTTGGGTCAGGTAGACGTAACTTGGGCTAAAAAACCGGTGCGATTACCGGTCGTGTTAACACGGGAAGAAGTTGGCGCGGTTATGGCCCATCTTACGGGAGAGCCGCTGCTTGTCACGCAGTTGTTGTATGGTGGCGGGTTGCGTCTGACTGAGGGGCTGCGATTACGCGTACAGGATATTGATTTTGGTCAAAAGCTGCTTGTGGTTCGGGATGGCAAGGGACAAAAAGACCGAACGACAATGCTGCCAGATGCTGTTGTCCCGGCATTGCAGGCTCATTTACAGGTTGTGAAGAAACAACATCATGATGATTTGCAGCGAGGTTACGGCCGTGCCCCCCTACCCAATGCGTTGGCTAAAAAATATCCCAATGCGGAGACGGAATGGCAGTGGCAGTTTATTTTTCCATCCTCAACTTTATCAAAGAACCCGCGTGGTGATGCCGACGTTTTGTACCGTTATCATTTGCACGAAAGCACGATTCAACGGGCTGTTAGAAAAGCTGCCCAGCAGTCCGGAATTGCCAAGCGTATCAATCCCCACACCTTTCGCCACAGTTTCGCTACCCACTTATTAGAAGCTGGATATGATATTCGCACGATTCAAGAATTGTTGGGACATAAGGATGTAAAGACAACAATGATTTATACTCATGTGGCTAATCGAGGCGTGTTAGGCGTACGCAGCCCGCTGGATGAATTGGCATGAAACCACTGATTGGCACTGACCTGAAACGTTTTTTACGCGATTACAAACGAACCAACCAACCCACTCACGATCTTGTGGCGCTGCTGCAAAGTGTGGAATACCCGGCTAACGTCGGCTCGATTTTCCGCGTGGCCGATGGGGCTGGCGTCAGTGAACTGGTACTCACCGGCATCACACCCACGCCGCCGCACCCCACAATTGACAAGGTGGGCCGGTTCAAGAGCCTCAAAGTGCCCTGGCGCTACGAGCAAGACCCGGTGAAAGCAATTTCTGATTTGAAAGCGGATGGGTATCATATTGTGGCCGTAGAGTTGGCGGACACGGCCGTTCCCTACCACACCTTCGCCTACCCCCCAAAAACCTGCCTGGTCGTCGGTCACGAAGACCACGGCATCACCAAAGCAACATTAGCAGCCTGCGATACGGCCGTGTTCCTCCCCATGTACGGCAAAGGACTCTCCCTCAATGTCCACGTTGCCCTGAGCATCGTCCTTTACCACATCCTGCATACGTCATAAAGTCATACGTCATGCGTCAAACAAGGAATGACGCATGACAAAATGACGCATCATAGCTCACAGCTTCGTCAAAATCTCCGGCCCATTGGACGTGATGGCAATGGTGTGTTCGTACTGGGCCGATAAATGGCCATCGGCCGTCACCACCGTCCAGCCATCATTCAACATCCGCCATTTGTGCGTCCCTTCATTGATCATCGGCTCCACGGTAAACACCATGCCCGGCCGCAGCTTGGGGCCTGGCGTGGACTGCCGGATATGCGAAACAGAAGGCGACTCGTGCAAATTGCGGCCAATGCCATGACCGCCCCATTCATGCACCACCGTCACCCCTTGCGTATCAGCATACCCCTGGATAGCCTCACCAATGTCGTGCAAATAACTGCCCGGCTGCGCCGCTTCAATACCAATGCGTAAGCATTCACGGGCAACATCCAACAGCCGTTGCGCTTTGGCCGAAATCTGGCCTACCGGGAAAGTCACACAGGCATCGCCGCACCAGCCTTTGTACAACAGGCCAATGTCAATACCAATAATATCGCCTTCTTTCAGGATACGGCCGTCAGGAATGCCGTGACAGATTTCATGGTTCACCGAAGCGCAAATCGTCCCCGGAAAAGGAGGATGCTCGGCCGAACTGCCCTGGTATCCTTTATACAACGGTTCCGCCCCTTGTTTGATAATATAGTTTTCGACCATCTGATCCAGCTCGTAGAGGCTGATACCCGGTTTCACATTTTCTTCCAGCAGCGCAAAGCTTTCGGCAACCAGCCGCCCGGAATCACGCATCCGCGCAATGGCTCTGGCACTTTTTAATTTCATAACAATCTCCTATCATGGTTGCTGGCCGCCAATAGTTAGCCGATGTAAAAACCCAACTGCTAACAACCAGCTGCCCATAACCAAATATAACACAAATCCACGAAAACTGAGCCTAATTACCGAAAATAAAGAGGGGGACAAACATCCGTCGCAAAACTTCCCGGAAGCTAAATAGAGGCCTTTCCAACTAGAACCTGCTCATTCAGAGATCAGCTTATCAGCTTCCGGGAAGTTATTCTGGCTCGAACCTTACGAAAGTAAAAGAGCCTATCCTTTGCGGATAGGCTCTTTCAAAAAAGAAGAAAAAGGAGAGACTAAACTTTAGGGAAGCAGCACCGAATCAATTACGTGAATGACACCATTGGAAGCCTGAATATCGGTGATGAGCAGTTTCGCGCCACTGATATCGACGATGGTGCTGCCATCACGATTGACGGTCAGCGCACGGCCTTCCAACGTTGGCACGTAATCATCCGTGGCCAACTGGTTCCGGGTCAGCTCATCGCCAACGACATGGTAAAGCAAAATCGTAGTCAACATGCCTTGCGGATCGGCCAGCAAAGCTTCTACTGTACCGGCAGGCAGAGCCGCAAAAGCATCATCCGTGGGGGCGAAGACGGTGTAGCTGCCCGGCTGCAAAAAAGTATCGGCCAGACCGGCAGCAGAAAGAGCGGCAACCAGGGTGTTGAAACGGCCGTCAGCAATCGCAATCTCGGCAATGGTCGGCAGGCTGGATTTGTCGCTCATTTCGGCCATCGCTGTGTCCGGCAAAGAAACAGGCGGGACCAAAACCGCGTCGATGACGTGAATAATGCCATTCTTGGCCTGAATATCGGTAATGATGATCTGGCTGTCGTTTACGTACGGCTTGCCATTGCGCAAGCTAACGGTCAGATCACTGCCCTGCAATGTTTCCAGCGAAGATGAAGCCAGAACGTCAGCGCTGCTCAAGCTGCCGGGAACGACATGGTAGAGCAAAATCTGGGTCAAAGCGCCAGACGGATCAGCCAACAACGCATCGATCAGCTCGGCAGGCAGGGCGGCGAAAGCATCATCCGTGGGGGCAAAGACGGTCAGGTTGCCAGGGGCAGCCAGTGCATCGGCCAGGTTAGCAGCTTTTACGGCCGCTTCCAATGTATCAAAGCGGTCGTCGGCAGCAGCAATATCCATGATATTCGGTTCAAAATCGGCTACCGGAGCCGCGCCAGCCACAGATGCCGCCATAATCGACATAACCATTACCAACAGGGTTAACAACATAACTTTACCTTTTTTCATTTTCCATACTCCTTCATGAATAAAAATATTTAACTTTCAGTATTTTTTGAAAATTACCTAACGTTCATTAGGTTACAAAATGGTGGATTTAGAGTCAAGTTAACGATTTATGAGTCGTGGAAACTAAGAGAATTTACTGCCCCTACCTCTGGAAAACCACCTATGAAGGCAAAACCCAGGGCCGCTAAATTGACTAAACTGCCATTAATCTTTTGCCGTGACTGTCTTCCTAAAAGAGGCAAATTTTCGTTTTGACAATCGGGGATATTTAGATAAAATTCTATTTAGTTATTTATCTAAATAGAAAATCGTCGAAATAGGATGCAATCAAATGGCACAAGAAGAATTTGAGAAACTGTTGCAATTTTTTAAAGTGTTGGGGAATGAAAGCCGCCTGAAGATTATGGGCCTGCTGGCCAATGGCGAACGGACGGTGGGCGAACTGGCCAATCTTTTGGGCGTCAAGGAGCCGACTATTTCCCATCACCTGGCGATGATGCGCGAGTTGGGGCTGGTGGACGGCCGTGCCGAGGGCAATGAACGTATTTACCGGCTGGAAACGAAATTTTTGGAAACGATGAGCAAGGATATTTTTTCGCAGGACAACCTGGCAACTCTGGTTGATGATCAAGAGGCCAATAAATGGGAAAAGAAAGTGCTGCAAACGTTTGTGGAAAACGGCCGTATCACCGCCATCCCTTCCCGCTACAAAAAACGGCAGGTCATCCTGAATTGGCTGGTGGAAAAATTTGAACGGGATCGGCGCTATACAGAAGCTGAACTTAGCGAGATGCTGCAAGCTTATCACGAGGATTATGCCGCCCTGCGCCGCTATTTCATCGAAACTGGCCTGATGGCCCGCGAAAAAGGAATTTACTGGCGAATATAAAAATCATGCGTCATACGTCATGCGTCAAACAAGGAATGACGCATGACGCTATGACGCATAATTGGTCTAGGGCGTCGTTGTCTCCAATTCGCGAACGATGTCGGAAAAGACATTGCCAATCTCCGGCCCCATCAAGGTCAAGCCAAAGATGGCCATAAGCGCCAGGCAAAGTATGAGGAGATTGATGGCAATACCCACCCAACCCAGGATCAGGCCAAACATCGCCAGACTGTCGCCGCCCTGCATGCCACTGCTTTCCTTGATCTGCTTGCGGCCCATGTGGCCAGTGACAACAGCAACGATGCTGCCGATTAAAAAGAGACCACCCGTGCACAGGGCAACCGGCGGGAATACGAACGTCAGGGCGCAGCTTCCTAAACCGCCCAAAACCCAGGCCACTGCGGCCGATACAATACTGATGACCGCCATTTGATTGTTGGGAACGGCCGTATAATTTTCATTCATCGCTATCCTCCATAAGCACTTGACAGCCCGCCTTGGTTGGATGATCACGCACCCAGGCCATACCGGGAACCTGTCGAATCGCCAATAAAACGGCCAGATCGCCACCGGCCGCAATGACCATCAGTATACCCCATAATACCAGCGGCCAGGACAACAAAATGACGCCCAAAATGCCGGGCAGAATGCCCAACACCAGTCCCGGCAGCATGATGGACAGGCGGTAAGCTGAAGCGCGCATCGGTTCGGCACAGTGGGCGTAAGGCGCTAACCCTTTCCAGCTAAAACCGAATTTTACGGCCGTTACCGCCACCTTCCCCGCCACAACAAAACCAACCGCATGTAACAATTCGTGGACAACGATACCGCCAACAAAAGCCAAGAGCAAAATAACGGGGGACGGCCGTTCCCCCACAAACGCCATCCGTCCGCCCAACAGCCAATAAGGCAGTACAAAAATGGCCACTGCCGCCGGAATAATCAAAAATGCCACCCCGTTCGCCCAAACAAACGAAATGGTGGCATCGGTATATTCTTTTTCTGCGGTTGATTCTTCTTTCATGTACTGTCCATCCATCGATGAACAGCAACTTTATCATAATTGGATTATTTAGTCGGCAACGGCCGTTACCAACTGCGAAGAGATACGGCCGTCCTCCACCCGCAGCAGCATCGGCAGCATAAACCCGATCAGCCCCATCAGCAGCGTCACAAAACCACCCACGATAAACCAGGCCTGCACACCCAGCATATCGGCCGCCGGCCCGGCAATCACTAATCCCAATGGGGCCATTCCCGATGCCAGGCTGGTTAACAGCGTAAAAACGCGCCCCTGCATCTCCGGCTCAATACACGCCTGGAAAATCGCCATGATTGGTCCATTGGCCAGTGAAAGCATACTGCCCACCAGTACCGCGCCGATAACTGCCATGAAAAACGCATCAACCGGGGCAAACCCAATCAGTAATGTACCCACGCCAATGCCGATGAGGCCGGTCAACGACGTAACGATACGCCGCTTAAAGCCGCCCCAGGCTCCCAGCAGCAGGCCGCCGGTCACAATTCCGGCTCCCGCCGCCGCATCCAGGAAGCCCAACTGCATAGCATCGCCGCCAAAATGATCAGTCACCAACAGCGGAATCAAGGAAAAAGTCGGTGAAAGCACCAGATTGATCATCATGCTCATCCCCATCAACACCAGAATGGCCGGCCAGCCTTTAACATAGCGCAAACCGGCTTCCATATCGGCCCAGAAGGAGGATTTGTCATCGGGCGATTGAGCTTTCTTTTTCGGTTGGGGGACAGCGATGAAAAACAGCGGCCCAATGGCAAACACAGCCGTTACCACATCAATCGCCAAAATCCCCTGAATCGGCAGAACGCCCAGCAGCAGCGCCCCCAATGGCGCCGAAGCGATGTTCATTCCGCCGTTCAACGCCTGATTTAAGCCCTGAATGCGCGTCAACTGCGCCTCCGGCACCATAAGCGAGGTCGAAGCCTGCATCGCCGGGCGATGGAAACCGCCGCCCAATGACCGCACAAATAAGATCACAAACACGTGCCAGATTTGGACCACATCAGCCCAAAACAGGTAAGCCAGGACGATGGTAGCCAGCGCCACCACCGAATCGGCGGCCATGAGCGTCAGACGGCGGTTCCAGCGATCGATAAGCACGCCCACAAACGGCCCCAGCACCACGTTGGGCAGCATTCCCGCCAGCGAAGCCAGCGCCAGTACCGTCGCCGAGCCGGTCGTCTGCGTCAGCCACCAAATCAGCGCAAACTGCACCAATTGGCTGCCCAGCAGCGAGATGGCCTGTCCTGTCCATAACACAAAAAATGGTTTGAGTGATTTATCGTTTGGCATCATATCACTGGTTCCGTTCTCAATTGTTCACCAACAGTAGATTCAAGGGAACGGCCGTTTTCAACCCCCATCAACACCGGCATGAAAAAGCCCGCCACAGCTATAACGGCCGTTAACACACCCGTCGCCATAAACCAGGCCCGAATCCCGATGAGGTCGGCCACCGGCCCGGCGATGATCAACCCCAGGGGGACCGTACTGGAAATGAGGCTGCCGAAGAGCATCATCACCCGCCCTTGCAGTTCCGGCTCAATCGTCGCCTGCAAAATCGCCATAATCGGGCCGTCAATCAGCGAGATCATTGCCCCAACGACAAAAGCCCCGGCCAATCCCATCACAAACAGCGCTGCCGGCGCCGCCCCCATCACAATCAGCCCCGCGCCCAGGCCAATCAAACCAACATTGACTGTAACGATACGCTTTTTGAAACCGCCCCAGGCTCCCAGCGCCAATCCGCCAACCACGATACCCACGCCGGTTATCGCTTCCAGCACGCCTAGCTGCATTGCTCCGCCGCCAAAATGGCCGGTGACCAGCAGTGGAATGAGCGAAAAAGCGGGGTTGAGCAGGATTTTGATGAGCATGGCCATACCGGACATGACCAGCAGCCCCCGCCAACTGCGCAAATAGTTAAATCCCTCGCGCATATCGCTCCAGAAGGAAGCCAGATTGGTGGCCTCACCGTTGGGCTGCCGCGCCGGTTGGGGCACGTGGATGAAGATGAGGGGCGTAATGGCGAATACGGCCGTTACCACATCAATCGCCAGCACCCCTTGCAGCGGCATCACCCCCAGCAAAAACGCACCCAATGGAGCCGAAACAATGCTCAAGCCGCCGTTCAACGCCTGGTTCAAGCCTTGAATGCGTGTCAAATGCTCTTTGGGAACCATCAACGAAGTCGAAGCCATCATCGCCGGCCAATGGAAACTGCCGGCCAGTGAACGAATAAACAGAATGGCAAACACATGCCAGATTTGGGCCGCTTCAATCCAGAAAAGGTAAGCCAGCACAACCGTCGCCGCCGCCACCGAGGCATCGGCCGCAAACATGGTCAGACGGCGGTTCCAACGATCGACCAGCACCCCCACAAACGGCCCTAAAACGACCTGCGGCAAAAATCCGGCCAGCGAAGCCATCGCCAGCACCGTCGCTGAGCCGGTTGTCTGCGTCAGCCACCAGATGAGGGCAAACTGCACCAATTGGCTGCCTAGTAAGGAAACAGACTGGCCGCTCCAAAGAATAAAAAATGGTTTAAGCGATTGGGATGTATTTGTTTCAGCTTGAGTCATGATTGTTCGTTTCCAGAAAATTACATGCGTAATCAGAATAGTAAAATCAATTATTAATTTTGTCAAGGTGTATATTTAATATTTTTATAAATTTGTCAATTATTTTTATATCGATGGTGATTTTTGTAAAAAGTGGGGCGGGAAACGGCCGTTTCTTGCCCACCCTGTAATCGTGATACAATATTCACGAAGTTGCACAAATGAGGTGGCAGCAAATGGCTGGTACAGACAACATTATCAACGTTTCCGAAGCCGATTTTGAATACGAAGTGATTCAGCAATCCTTCGACACACCGGTCGTCGTCGATTTTTTGGCGCCCTGGTGTGGCCCCTGCCGCATGTTAACTCCCATCCTGGAAAAATTGGCCGCTGATCCCAACCACATCTTCATCCTGGCCAAAATCAACGTCGACGAAAGTCCCAACATCGCCATGCGCTTCCGCGTCCAGGGCATTCCGGCCGTCAAAGCGTTCCGTGATGGCGAAGTCGTTGGCGAATTTAGCGGCGCAATGCCGGAGCAGCGCGTGCGCCAGTTCATCCAAAAAATTGCCCCCAGCACCGCCGACAATCAGCTCAGTGAAGCCAACAGCCTGCTGGCTACCCGCCACTGGAGCGAGGCCGAAACCGCCTATCGCCGCATTTTGTCACAGCATCCTTATCATCCTGTCGCCACGCTGAATCTGGCCCGCGCCTTGCTGGCTCAAGGGGAAGGCTGTGAAGCGATCCGCCATCTGAAAGCGGTAACGGATGGCCCGGAGCTAATTTTAGCGCAAAAACTGCTGCCACTGGGCAATTATTTATGTCAAACGAGCGAGTTGACCGCTGGCTGGGAAGATGATGTGCCGCTGATTGAGATTCAATACCGGCAGGTCAGCCACATCTGGGAGCGGGCCAACTTTGCCGCCGCCATGGACGGGCTGCTGGATGTGCTGCGTCAGGACAAGAACTATGGCGAGGCCAAAGCGGTCCTGCTGGCCATTTTTGAACTGCTTGGGGACGTTGATCCCCTAACCCAAACGTACCGCCGAGAGCTGGCTTCTGTGCTGTTTTAGCAGTGCCAGGCAAAGGGCGGAACGGCCTGGTTTGAATAGGTGCTTAAGCCCTTTGCCTGGCACTTTGCACCCACTTTCCTTAATCGCTTGACAAGTGGACTTATATAAATTATAATTAGTGTAGTTAATACACTATATTACTTTTCAGGGGTTCGCCCCTTTTATTTTTTGAGATTATTCGTGTAGTTTTTACACTTTCAAGGAGGTTTTGCATGTTTGGGATCAATTATCTTAAAACCGGCCCCACCCATTATGTGATTCATTATCAAAACGGCCGTATCTGTCACAGCGGCACCGGTCTGGCCTTTTTCTATTACCGCCCCGCTTCGACCATCGCCGTCGTGCCGGTGGGCAGTGATGACGTGCCCTTTATCTTTAACGAAATCACAGCCGATTTCCAACCCATCACCATCCAGGGGCAGCTCACCTACTGCATCACCGATGCCGAACTGGTCGCTTCCCTGCTGGATTACACGATTGACGGCGAAGTTGACCATTATCTGACCGATGACCCGGAAAAGCTGGCCCAACGGCTGGTCAACCTGGTTCAGGTAGCGGCACGGGCGGAAATGCAGCAACGGCCGTTACGCCAGGCCACCCACGCCTCCGATGAAGTCGCCAACCGGGTGCTGGCTGCCGTCCGCCAGGACCCGGCATTGGCCGCCCTTGGCGTGGAGATTCTGACGCTGACCATCCTGGCCATCAAACCAACGCCGGAAACGGCCCGCGCCCTGGAAGCCAAAGCCCGCGAGGATTTGCTCCAGCAGGCCGACCTGGCCATCTATGACCGGCGCAACGCCTCGGTGGAGCAGGAACGGCGCATCAAAGAGAACGAGTTGAACACCGAATTGGCCGTTGAGTCCAAAAAGCGGCAAATCCGCGAAGCCAAAGCGGAAGCCGACCTGGCCGTGGAACAAAAAGAGCAGGAAATCCGCGAAATCAAACTGGCCGGTCAAATCAAGCTGGAAAATGAGCGCAAGCAATTTGTCATCGCCCGCACGGAGAACGCCCGCGCCGAGGCCGATGTGCAGGCGTATGCGGTGGCTGCCGGGTTACGGCCGTTGCAGGAACTCGACGAGAGCACCCGCCAACTCCTGGCCATGCAGTCGGCCGAACCGCGCCTGATGGTGACTATGGCCCTCAAGGAAATGGCCCAAAACGCGGCCAAGATCGGCCAGTTGAATATCTCGCCGGATTTGTTGGAAGCGCTCATGCTGCGCGAATAAAATGAACGGGTGAAGGGGTGAAAAGGTGAAGGGGTGAGTTCACCCTTTCACCCGCTCACCCCTTCACCCCCTCATCTTTAGAAAGATGTACGAAAAAATCATCCTCATCACCCGTAAGACCCGGCTGGAAGGGCTAATCGAGCGGTTCAACACCAAGGCGCAGGCCAAGTTTTACATTGAGCACAGCGGCGGCGATTTTGGCCTGTACCAGCAGGAGCATGATATTTATTATGCTGCTGTAACCGCATTGCAGCGCAGTTTGCAAGGGCTGCTCAAATTACAGTGCATCGAGCGGGAATTTCTCTCCAATTTCATCTTTAGCAAGACCGATCTGGTGGTGACGATTGGCATTGACGGGCTGGTGGTGAACACGGCCAAATATCTCACTGGGCAGCCGCTCATCGCTGTGAATCCTGATCCGGCCCATATTGACGGCATTTTGCTGCCGTTTGCCGTACCGCAAGCCGCAGCGGCTGTGCAGCGCACCCTGCAAGGTGCGGCCGTTATCAAACCGATCACCATGGCCGAAGCCAGACTGAACGACGGCCAGCGGCTGCTGGCGTTTAATGATTTGTTCATTGGCCGGCAGGATCATGTGTCGGCGCGATATAAGATTGCAGTGGGGAACGGCCGTTCTGAACACCACTCCTCCAGCGGCATCATCGTCTCCACCGGGGCCGGCGCCACCGGCTGGCTGAGCAGCCTGTTCAACATGGCCAATGGGATGATGGCTGGCTTTGGCAGCGGCGCAGGATTAGAACCACCAAATATGAACTGGGACAGCGAACAGCTTCTTTACGTCGTGCGCGAGCCATTTATCAGCAAAACGTCGGCCGCCGGCATCGTTTGCGGCACAATTACGTCGGAAGCGCCGCTGCGGCTGGAATCGGCCATGCCCGAAGGTGGCGTCATCTTTAGCGATGGCGTCATCGCCGATTATCTGGCCTTCAACGCCGGAACCAGCGCCACGATCGGGCTGGCCCGGCGAAAAACAAATCTGGTGGTGTCATAAATTTGTCATACGTCATAAAGCCATGCATCAGTGCTGACGAATGACGCTTGTGACGCATGACGTATAAACTGTTTTATCACGGTCAATTTACATGCACGACGCCTTGAGAATGTTATAATGCCAGTGTAAAATGCAGCTTCTTGAAAATTTCTCTGCGTTCTCCGCACCACCGCGGTTATTTTCGCAGGAGTAAGATGAAATGGAAATTTCACTGGCCGACGAAAGGGCGTTATTGCTGAAAGAACAATTAAGCATGGATCAGGCCGAGGGCCGTGCCTGGAGCCAGAAACTGGACGCTTTTGGCCGGATGGCCAAGGTCACCGGCATCTTACAGCGCCCCAAAGATGATGATTTTGAGCTGGTGTACAAAGAGCAGCGCTACCAGCCGTTCTGGCACATTGTGTGCAGCGCCCGCTATGTATATGAGCGGCAGCGTGAATTTCCGCTCTCGTTAAGCGGGTCGGAAGTGCAAAAGGTGACGTTGGGTGAACGGGATCATGAGGTGGTCAACGGCCGTATCATCCTCATTGGCACTGAACACTGCCGCGAAGAACCCCGCAAAGAAGTGTTTGTCGACGGCTACAGCGGCGAAGAAATGCCGTCTTTAGCCGATTATTTACAGCACCCGGCTAACGAAGTGCCGGTCGATTATCTGGACGAGCTGCCTAATCAAGGAATTATTGTCGTGCCGCCGCAGGGGAGAGCAACGGCCGTTGTCCGGGACGTGCTTCTGGGCATCCTCAAAAGCGTCCGCGCCGACCGCATCCTGGAAGACCACGTCGAAGTCGAGCGGATCGACCTTTACTACCGCCCTGTTTACGCCTTTCAATATCGCTGGAAATCCAAGCAGCGTGAGGCCGTGCTGGAATTTGATGGTGTCACCGGAAAACCCCAGGCCGATGGTAAGACCTTCCAGCAGTATGTGGGCAAAATCATGGATCCAGAATTTCTGTTTGATGTGAGTACCGAAACGATTGATTTGCTGGTTCCCGGTGGTGGTCTGGTCATGAAACTGGCCCGTAAAGGTTACGACGCGGCTAAAAAATCTTAAGCCCTTCAAATTTTGGAGCACTTTGGTTAACTGGAAGTACAACACACAAATGGAAACACGTGATCTACGCCTCGATTTTTTGCGAGGCTATTTTGTGTTTGTCATGACCATTAATCATTTGGGGACTTTCCCAGCATGGACACGGCCTTTGACTGGTGGAAACAAGTTATGGGTATCGGCGGCGGAAGGGTTTATTATGATTTCCGGGTTGGTATTGGGGGTTCTTTACCGGCAGCGGGTCGCCCAAAAGGGTTGGCGTTGGTCCACCAGGCAAATTGGATGGCGGGCGTGGCATTTGTACTTGTTGGGGGCAGTAGGTCAGCTTATTTTGGCAACAGGCGATTATCTGATGCGGCTGCTGTGGGAACGGCCGTCGCCCCTCCCCACGAATTACTGGCATCTACTGGAAGGGGCACTATTGCATACACGCTACGATTTTGTTTACGTTGACTTATTGCCATTATACGCCATTTTACTGCCATTAGGTCTGGCGGCTGTTTATTTCTTGCGCTATGGAAAATGGAAACTGGTGATCGCGGCCTCGTTTTTATTATGGTATATGACGCGAACAGACCCAACTGCGTTAAAGCTGCTACGAATCGGGTTTAACCCGTTGTCCTGGCAGTTCCCTTTTATTTTGAATGTTACCATTGGTTATTACCGGCAAGAAATCGGCGAATGGTGGGGAAAACGGCCGTTTCCCCGGCTTACTTCTGCCCTTTTAATCAGTTCATCCTTGGCCTGGCTTACCATCAGCTACCAGGTCACCTTTCATGATCTGTGGCCAGGTATCGATTGGTCACTAATTAACCGAATTCTCTTTGACAAACTCTCCGTCGCCCCAGGCCGGATTATCCTGGCCTTTTGGATATTTGCTGGCATCTATGAATTAGTAAACCGATGTTGGAAGATTTGGCAGCGATTGTTAAGCTGGTTAATGTTGCCATTAGGCCAGGAGGCCCTCATTGCCTACCTGGTTCAAGGGTTTATGAGCTACTTTATTTCGCGCTTGCCTGGCTACCCCTTCCCCGAACACGACCCGGTCATCATGGGATTTATCCACTTAGGGGCAGTCCTGTTCGTCTGGGAAGTTACACGCCTTATTGCTCGCCTGTTAGAAAACCCGCGATTCAATCGACTGTCAAACATTCCCACCTTTGCTCTCAAAACATCTTCTAAAACCAACGCGTAAAATTACTCGCACTTAGCCAGTAACAAAAAGTCTGCCACCCATTTCAAGCCAAGCCGCTGCAAAGTCGCATGTGTTGGTATCCCCGTGGCCACATCCCAACCACAAAGTTCATAGTAAACATCTTTAGCCGCTTCCAACTGTTTTTCGGTAAAGATGAACCCGTCTGATGCCCCGCCGCGCAGTGCTTGGGTCATCTTTTTGGGCAGGATGTCATCAGCGCGCGTTAAGCCTTCGCGAGCATTGAAAGCGCGCAGCATGTTCAGGCGGCGTTCACCGACAGCCATTAATTCCTCCAGGGTGACGTCCCAACCGGTGATGGTTTTTACGGCCGTTACCAACTGCTGTGGTCCATAAAGCTGCCAGGCCGGGCCATAAACAAACTGGCACACATTCACCGAATCGAGGCTGCTGTAAAAAAGCTCCGTTAACAGGGCAAAACGCACTTTTTCCGCGCCCAGCGAATAGGCATCCTGCTGTTCGGTCAAGCCTAATGGGGCTAATCGCTCCCGGTAATGCTCAAACCCGCCTTCATAAGCCGGATCATGCTCTGACGATTGATGATCGGCGCCAAACGGGTTAACGGCGTAGATAAGACCCAGACTGCGTTTGACCTGGGGCATGTGGGCTGGCATTTCCTGCTTTTTGGTGGCCATGACTAAATCCTCCGTGCCCCGGCCAATTTGCGCCGCCGCCCGCGCTGACCCCTCGGCCAGCAAATCACCAAACCTCTCTCGCCGGCCAATCATTTCGGTTAGTTTGACCATGCTGGCCGCGTTGCCATAGCTCAAATCCAGGCCATCCGTGTCTTCCAGGGTGATGCGGCCTTCATCAAAGCAGTTGAAAGCCCAGGCAATCGTCGCCCCGCAGGAGATGGTGTCCAGGCCATACTGGTTGCAAAGTTGGTTGGCCTGGGCGACGGCCGCCAGATCGGAAACGCCACAGTAGCTGCCGAACGTAGACAGCGTTTCATACTCCGGCCCACCGTAGGCCGCTTCGACCGGGTAGTTGCCCTTATTAATTTCGACGACGCGTTTGCAGCGGATTGTGCAGGCGTAGCAGGTGTCGCGCCCCAGCCGGTCTTGCTTACCCTGCTCCGCGCCACGCAAAATCGTATCGTACATCACTTCGCCGCTGATGGCTTCGGCGTCGGCAAAAACGCCGCTGTCCCAGTTATAGCTGGGCAGCCCGCCGGCGATGTGCTGGGGCATGACGACTTCGGCCGTACCAAATTTGGCCAATCCCGCCACTTCCGAATCAGGTACAGTTTTTGCTCCCCAGCGAGCTAGTTGGTTCAATTCTTTGCTGTCGGCCACCGACGGCCGTTGACTGCCGCGCACGACGACCGCTTTGAGTTTTTTGCTGCCCATCACTGCGCCCATCCCGGTACGGCCGTTCGCCCGATTCTTCATGTTGATCAAAGCTGCAAACCGGACGCCGCGCTCGCCGGCCGGGCCACATTGCAGCACCTGGGCTTTTTTATCGCCCAGTTCTTCTTGAATCGTGTCCTCAACTTCGCCGGTCAGTTTACCCCATAAATGAGCCGCATCGCGCAGTTCGGCCTGGCCGTCATGCACCCACAAATAAACTGGTGCGGCTGCCTGCCCGTAAATGACAATGGCATCGAATCCGGCAAATTTCAGCTCGGCCGGCCAAAAGCCGCCGCACTGGGAGTCGCCAATAGCATCGGTCAAGGGAGATTTGGCAACGGCCGTCATCCGGCTCTGCCCGGAAATGGCAGCACCTGTCAGCGCACCCAGAGCTAACACCAGCGTGTTGTCCGGCCCCAGTGGATCAGCGTGGGCTGGTGTGTGGTTGAGGACGTAATGCATCCCCAGGGCACTGCCACCCATGTAAAAACGGTAGAATGCGGGGGACGGCCGTTCAATCTCGATTTCGCCCGTCGTCAGATTAACGTGCAGTATCTGCCCCTGAAATCCGTGAAGCATATTGATTCCCTTTACAAAACCACGAAGGACACGGAGTGCGCAGAGGGTTCTTACTCCGCGTTCTCCGCGACCTCCGCAGTTATAATTTATCCGCCGGCGGCAGCGCGAAAAATTTCTACGGTATCGCCGTCGGCCAGGATGGTATCGAGCGGCTTGATTTGGCCGTTAACGGCCGTTTGCACATTCCCGATTATCGTCAGGCTGTCAATCACGTCGCCAACCGTGCTGCCGGCCGCCAACGAAAGTTCAGACCGGCCATCGGGCGGTAGCTTTTCGCGCAGAATGCCGTACAGCCGAATTTGAATCTTGATGTCGTGTACCGAAGGTGACAGTCTCTTTTCCAGTGACTGTCACCTAATCCAGGCTACGGCAGCCAGCTCTTCCAAATGTCTTCGTGGGCGTCTATCCAGGCCTGAGCCGCTTCTTCTACCGTCTTACCATCACTCAACATAGCCAGCATCTCAATCTGGGCATCGCTGCCATAATTCATGTTGGCCAGGAAAGTGTGAACGGCCGCATCCTTTTCCTCGAGTCCCGCACTGAAAATTTTCATCAGATGGTCTTCGGGATAAGCGCAGGCAATCTTCGCCTCGTCGGCATAGCAGGCATCACTGTAAGGCGGCAGCTGCACCTGCACCAAATCCATCTGCTGGAAGATAGCGTGGGGCGAGTAGAAGTAAAACAGCACTGGTTCCTGGCGGCTGTAAGCCGACGACACCTCGGCCAGCAGTGCATCCTCTGAACCAGTCCAGACAACCTGGAATGGCAGCCCTAAATTGGTAATGATCTGCTCATCATACTGAACCCAACTGGGATCGGCGCCGAGGAAACGGCCGTTATCCCCCGTTTCGGCCGTAGCAAATTCCGCTGCTGCATCCTTGTAACCCTCCCACGTGGCCAACGCCGGATTCGCATCCACCACGTACTTAGGCACATACCAGCCAATCTCACCGACCGGCCCTAATAAACCGCCGTCTTCCACTGTGCCCAGGTTGCCGATATATTCGGCAATGCGTTCACCGTGCCCCGATGGCCACACTTCCAAACTGGCATCCACGTCGCCGCCGGCCAGCGCATCCCACTGGGCATTTTCATCCAAAGAAACAATCTCAACCGGATTACCCAACTCTTTCTCAATAATTATTTTGGCGACTTCCACATTCAATTCGGAGGCCGGCCAGGGATTTTCAACCAGGGTAATCGTTGGCTTGGCTCCACCGCCACAGGCGACAACCAATAAAGCCAGCAAAACCAGAA
This sequence comes from Ardenticatenaceae bacterium, assembly GCA_020634245.1. Classification (GTDB taxonomy): domain Bacteria; phylum Chloroflexota; class Anaerolineae; order Promineifilales; family Promineifilaceae; genus JACKCC01. Next base: position 221,260 of record JACKCC010000012.1, read on the forward strand.
AACCAACAAGAATTGACTTCTTCGACATCTCTTCTCTCCTTTATTTAGTGGGAAAATATTTTTTTGTTGTTCTGAATCAGTGGTCCAGAACAACTCGTTTACAGGAATCAGTTTACGAGCGTCTGTTTCAGGAATTGTTGGCGTTTAATAACTCATGTTACGCGCAGATAGCGCGAAGGTTAACATAATTATAAAATCCAGGTCTTGGAGAATCAGCCTATGAACTACAATATCCTCGACCTGTATTCAGACTATTTGTTAAGCTCATTTGGACAAACGACAGCTACCGGACTGGCTAGATTACTTGAAGGTGAAATCAGCCATGACCAAGTCACTCGCATGCTCGCCAGTGAAAAATTGACGGCGAAGACATGGTGGAAACTGGTCAAACCACAGGTACGGCAAATCGAACGAGAAGATGGTGTCATGATTGTCGACGATTCCATTGTGGAAAAGCCATACACAGATGAGAATGAGATCATCTGTTGGCACTATGACCACGCCAAAGACAAAACTGTCAAAGGTATCAACTTCATTACAACCTTGTATGAAGCCCAAGGAATCGCTTTGCCAGTGTCCTTCGTGTTAGTGGCCAAGACAGAGACCTATCTTGACAAGAAAACAGGCAAAGAAAAGCGCAAAAGTGCCGTGACCAAGAATGAACACTATCGTCGCATGCTGCAGACGGCTGTAGCTAATCGCATCCCGTTCCGGTATGTGCTCAATGACGTGTGGTTTGCCTCGGCCGAAAACATGCGATTTGTGAAGTTGGACCTGGAGAAAGAGTTCATCATGGGGCTCAAGGGCAATCGCAAGGTGGCTTTGTCCGAGGCAGATAAAGCCAATGGCCAGTATCAGCGGATTGAAGACATGAACCTACCAGAAGGCACGACCCGTATCATCTATCTGGAAGGGGTCCCATTCCCCTTACAGCTATTACGCCAGGTTTTCACAAACGGAGATGGCTCAACCGGCGTGCGTTATCTGGTAACCAGTGACTTGACCCTGAGTGCTGACCAAATCATTACAATCTACCAAAGACGGTGGAGAGTAGAAGAGTATCACCGGTCACTCAAGCAAAATATGGCGCTAACTCAATCGCCAACCCGTACCGAAACAACGCAAACGAATCATTTCGTGGCGGCGCTGTGGTCGTTTGTCAAAATGGAGTTGTTAAAGGTCCGAACAAAGAAAAATCATTATCAGTTGAAAAACCAGTTGTATTTATCCGCCTTGCAACAGGCTTTTCATGAACTGCAGCAGCTTCAGCCGGTTTCACTGGTTCAAGCTGCTACTGCGTAACATCAGTTAATAAATAAAACGGCATACAAAGCTGTCATGCTGAGTGAAACGAAGCATCCCGACTAAGTTGAATGGGATTCTTCGCCTTCGGCTCAGAATGACATTTAGTTACCCAATTTAAATTTTAAACTACAACAATTCCCGAAACACCAAACTTCAAGCGACGTTAGCCGCCAGACTGGCTTTGTGGGCCATCTTTTGCGTGATGCGATCAATTACAATTGCCAGCAGCACAATCGCCAAACCCGCTTCAACGCTGCGACCCAGATTATCATTGGCAAACCCCTGGTACACCTCCAATCCCAATCCTGTAGCGCCAACCAATCCGGCAATAATCACCATCGCCAATACCATCATGATCGTCTGGTTGATGCCCAGCATGACTGATGGAAAAGCGATGGGAATTTCGACTTTGGCCAATGTCTGCCACCAGGTGGAGCCAAACGCGGCGGCGGATTCTTTGAGTGTTTCATCCACCCCGCGAATACCGGCATTGGTCAGCCGAATAACCGGAACGGCCGCATACAAAACTGAGGCAATTAAACCGGCAACACTGCCCGTCCCAAACAACATAATCACCGGAACCAGATAAACAAAAATCGGAATCGTCTGCAAAAAATCGAGGATGGGGCGAATCGCTCTGTCTGCCCGATCGCTGTGCGAAGCCCAAATGCCCAGCGGAATCCCCAGAACCACGCAGATGATGACGGCCACGAGCGTTTGCCCCAGCGTGTCCATCGCAAACGGCCACATCCCAATAAAACCAATGGCCATCATCAACGCCCAAACAACCAGAGCCAGCTTCCAGCCGTCGGCCATAAAAGCCAGGTAAACAAAGAAAAAAGCGACGACAATCCAGGGCAGTTGCACGGCCAGAAAATGGGTCAAAGGCTGGAAAACGCGAATGATGAGGAAATCGCGCAGCGGGCCAGTGCCGATGCCGGAGCCGCCAATATCGTAGAGATTGACCTGCATCCACTTCACCAGCGCGTCAACCGGCTGGCTGATATTCAGGCGCAGCCCGCGGGGGAATTGGTGGACGCCCAGCAGCCGCAGCAGCAGGCTCAAAACAACCAGGGTCAAGATGATGATGACGGCATCGGCGTATTTGTCGAGGAAACGGCCGTTCCCCTTCCCCACACTTTTCAACTGCCCCGTCAACCAATCTGCTCCGGCGCGGCCGGCTTTATACAAGCCATCGATACTCTGCTCAATCCCTTCGACGACCCGGTTACCGCGCCGTTTTTCGCTGAACAAGCGGAATCCCTGAAACAGCGGTTCGCTGTGCCGTTCAATCTGTGACAAACCGGCCGTGACCCGATCCAGTAAAACAGCCATCAACACAATCGCCAGTCCGGCCTCCAGCGCCGAGCCGACTTGCAGGCGGCGCAGCGCCTTTAGCACCACATCGCCCAAACCGCCCGCGCCAATCAGCGAAGCGATAACGACGATACTCAAAGCCATCATGATTGTCTGATTGACGCCAACCATAATCGTCGGCAAAGCCAGCGGCAGGCGTACTTTGCGCAAAATCTGGCGTTCAGTCGAACCAAATGCCTGAGCCGCTTCGATGGCATCTTCGGGGACGGAACGCAGTCCCAAACTGGTCAAGCGAATGGCCGGCGGCAGAGCATAAATGACAGTAGCGATGATGCTGGGCACGCGGGCTACACCAAAAAAGAGGAGTACTGGAATCAGGTACACGTAAGCGGGCATGGTCTGCATCGCATCAAGAATGGGCCGCAAAATTTGCTCCACCCGGTCGTTTTGCGCCGACCAGATACCCAGTGGAACGCCGATGACCAGGGAAAAGAGAACGGCCGTTACCATCAACGACAGCGTCTGCATACTTTCTTCCCACAATCCAAACATCCCCATCGGAAGCAGGCAAAGAGCCGTCAGCAGTGCCAGCCGCAAGCCGCGAATGCGATCGGCGGCCACAAAAACAGCCAGCACAACCACCGGCCAGGGCAGCCACAACAGGAAATCTTCAATTCGTCGCAGCAGGAAATCAATCACGGCACTCAACGGCTCAAAAAAGAAGACGAACAGCCAATTACTGTTACGATTCACGACCACCCAGCGCTTGAACTCATTCAGTACATTGCGCAACCCCAGGTTCCATGACTCCGGGAAAAGGTTGAGCTGGTTGACCCAATGGCTGATGAAAAACAGCACAATTACGCCAACGGCGAATATTCCACCCCAAATGAGGAATTGATTGATAGTTGGCTGGGGAACGGCCGTTCCCCGTCGTTCACTCGTGCTGCCGGTTAATTCAGCCATGTTCAACTCTCCGCCATGGCCAGCAGCACAGTCCGCCGGTCCAACACGCCAATCACGTCACCGGCCTCATCAATCACCGGCAAAATCTTGTCTACGGCAATCACCTGCGGGATCAATTCCTCCAGTGTCGTATTTTGGGGCACACCCTGGTCAACAAACTGGATAGTATCGGTGATGGGTTTCATCACGGAAGCGGCCGTTAACACCTTCGCCCGCGGCACATCCTGCGTAAACTCGCGCACATAATCATTCACCGGATGAGCCACAATCTGCTGCGCCGTGCCAATCTGCACAATCTCGCCATCCTTCATGATGGCAATCCGGTCGCCCAGCTTAATTGCTTCCAAGAAATCGTGCGTGATAAAAATAATCGTCTTGTGCAACGTTTTTTGCAGATTCAGCAGCTCATTTTGCATATCTCGCCGGATTAGCGGATCCAGCGCGCTAAACGGCTCATCGCACAACATGATTTCCGGATCAACCGCCAGCGCCCGCGCTAGCCCAACCCGCTGCTGCATCCCGCCGCTCAACTCATGTGGGAAACGCCGCCCCCAACCGGTAAGCCCCACCAGTTCCAACACTTCCCGCGCCTTCACCCGCCGCTCGGCCACGCCCATCCCCTGTACTTCCAGTCCATAAGCCACATTGTCCACCACCCGCCGGTGTGGGAACAAACCAAACCGCTGGAATACCATACTTACCGTATGCCGCCGCAGTTCGCGCAACTCATCCCCATTCATCGCCGTCACATCGGCATTGTTGATCATCACCTGGCCTGCCGTCGGCTCAATCAATCGCGATAAACAGCGTACCAACGTCGATTTACCGCTGCCCGACAGCCCCATCACCACAAACACCTCCCCCTCCGCCACATCAAAAGAAACATCACGCACGCCAATTACATGCCCTGTCTGGCGCAAAACTTCGCTGCGCGAATCTCCTTGGGTTATGGTTTTGAAGACGTGTTGTGGGTTAGGACCGAATATTTTCCAGATATGATTGAGTTGTACTTTGCTCATTATTCCCGTCGCTTTTGAGCGGTCCTCGCGTTAAAGAAAAAATTAGATCGATGATCTCTTGCCGTCTTTCTTCGTTTGGCGGCGCATACTTATGCATTTCCGCAAACCAAAGCCCATCAACCGCAAACCGCACCAACGTGGCCCAGGTCGGATCGAGGCGACTGGCTTCAATGCGCCGCTGCCAATCGACATATTTACGCCGCATCAATTGATGGGCGCTGGCATACTTTTCTTCCGCTGCAAACAGGCTAGCGTACAAACTGGCATTGTCAGGATCGATGATTTGCTCAATGGATGCCTTGGCATATGCCCTCAGCCAGGCGCCGGGTTCATCTGCTTCCTCCAGCACCAGTTCCTGGATACGCGTCTCAAATTTATCGTTGTGATACTCAAACAGGGATTCAATTAACGACTGTTTGGTGGGAAAATGATAGAGTAGTCCGCCTTTGCTCAAGCCCGCCTCATCCGACACTGCTTCCAATGTCAAATTAGTCAAGCCTTCACGCTGTAATATCCGGCTGCATGCCTCAAAGATCAACTCACGCGTTTCTGTAGCGGTTCTACGCTGACTCACTCAATTTCACCTCAAAAGAGGCCCTCTTCTTCTGCAAATAAATGAACGGCCGTAATTCTTGTGGTTAACAAGTGCGTATTGTCTCTAAAAGTTACTGTTCAATCAACTAATCAAAACAACGATACCATCCTGGGGGAAATTTCGCTCAAATTCATGTTGGCATCGCCGCTAATTACGTCTAGAATAACGTGGGTTTTTACTATACCATCTGGACGGTACAGTTGTCAATTAAGTATATGGGGAATACAAAAAGGCAGGCTGAAATGAACGAATCCACAAAAAATTTCGATACGATTATCGTAGGTGGCGGTTCGGCTGGCTGTATCCTGGCTAACCGCCTGAGCGCCGCACCCGACAATCATGTTTTGGTTATCGAAGCGGGCCGACCCGATTATTTTTGGGACATCTTTGTCCACATGCCGGCCGCGCTGACCTATCCCATCGGGAGCAAACATTATGATTGGCTCTACGTCACAGAGCCGGAGCCGTTTATGCTTAACCGGCGTATTACCCAGGGACGCGGCAAAATTCTGGGCGGCTCCAGCAGCATCAACGGCATGATTTTTCAAAGAGGCAACCCGCTGGATTACGAAAAATGGGGCCGCGCACCGGGCATGGCTAACTGGGATTACGCCCACTGCCTGCCCTACTTCAAGCGCATGGAAACTTGCCTGGCCAGCGACGATGATTTCCGCGGCACAGACGGGCCATTAGTGTTGGAACGAGGTCCAGCAACTAATCCACTCTTCAGCGCCTTTTTCGAGGCTGTTCAACAAGCCGGTTATGAGCTAACCCAAGATGTAAATGGCTACAGACAAGAAGGCTTTGCTAAATTTGACCGCAACGTCCATCACGGGCGACGGCTGAGTGCTGCCCGCGCCTATCTCCATCCGGTCAAAAATCGCCCTAATCTGACCGTGATGACCCGCACTCTGGTCACCAAAATCCTGTTTGAGGGGAAACGAGCTGTCGGCGTGGAAATTAAGCAATACGGAAAACCTGTACAAAAGATATGGGGCGGTGAAGTTATTTTGAGCGGTGGCGCGTTTAATTCGCCGCAGCTTTTGCAGCTTTCAGGCGTGGGCAATGCGACCGAACTGGCGGCATTGGGCATTGACGTGGTTCATGATTTGCCGGGCGTGGGCGAAAATTTGCAAGACCATTTGGAGGTGTATATCCAGCACGCTTGCAGCCAGCCGGTATCGGTTTACCCGGCGCTGCAATGGTATAACAAGCCGTGGGTGGGTTTGCAATGGCTTCTTTTCAAAAGCGGGCCGGCAGCCACCAATCATTTTGAAGCGGGCGGTTTTATTCGCAGCAATAATGATATGGCTTATCCGAACGTGATGTTCCATTTCCTGCCGGTGGCTATCCGCTATGACGGCACGTCACCCAGCGGCGGTCATGGCTATCAGGTTCACGTAGGGCCAATGTATTCGGATGCTGTCGGATCGGTGAAAATAAAATCGACCGATCCCACTGTTTACCCGGCCTTGCGGTTTAATTATCTTTCTACGGAGCAAGACCAGCGGGAATGGGTGGAAGCGGTTCACTGCGCACGCCACATTTTGGAGCAGCCGGCGTTCGATGCTTACAATGGTGGTGAAATCTCACCCGGCACGGCCGTGCAAAGTGACAAGGAGATTCTGGATTGGGTGCGGCGTGACGGTGAAACGGCTTACCATCCATCGTGTACATGTAAAATGGGGGCGGACGAAATGGCTGTCATTGACCCCGATTCAATGAAGGTTCACGGTCTGGAAGGGCTGCGTGTCGTGGATGCCTCGTCCATGCCCAGCCTGACCAATGGCAATATTTACGCGCCGGTAATGATGCTGGCCGAAAAAGCCGCTGACTTGATTGCGGGCAATACGCCGCTGCCGCCGGAAAAGGTTGAGTTTTTCCGACGAGGCGTATCGGATCAATAAAAAAAGACCAGTCATGCCTGTTGGCATGACTGGTCTTTTTGATTTTGATGATGATGGGCAGTGGGGAAACGGCCGTTACCCTACCCATTCCTCAAGCGGCGCGCCGCAACCAAAACTGCAATGAGGCCAAAGGCAGCAACAAGAATGCCCCAGGTCTCGATACCTGTTTGCGGCAGCGCGTCACTGTTGCTGCCGCCATTATTCAGCGCCGCGATGGGGGTTGGCGTGTTGTCGCTGGAACTGCCGGAAAAAGTACTGGTTCCTGATAAATCAGCGGTCGCAGTAATCGTAGGCTCTTCTTCTGCTTGCTGCACTACTGGCGTATTGGTCGGCAGTGGTGTATTGGTGGGGCGTGGGGTATTTGTAGGCGGAGGTTGAGGTGTATTTGTTGGCCGGGCTGCTTCGGTTTCCATGGCCGCTATGGTCTGAGTAACCGCAGCGTTGGTAACGGCAATAACGGCGTTTTGGGTTTCTATGGCCGCAATTTGCTCAGCATTGTCACTACCGCTGCCCTTATCACGTGTAAGCAGCAATGTTGCCGAACAAATGACAGCCAGGACAAAAATTGTGACTAAAATACCAACTGCGGTCAAAAATGGCCGCCGGTTGGGGGAACCACCACTCCCGGTTTCTTCTTCATAAATAAAATCTTCGGTCATGCTTTCCTCCGTTCAAAACCCCTGTATTTATACAAATCAGAGCTCAAATTTAGAAGATGGCTTCAAGGTTAGCAATGGGGACGAATACGGCCGTTCCATCAGCCAACTCAATGTCTGCACCATGAACCCAGGTGCCAATTTCGGTTAAATGTTTTTGTTGAAATATTCGTTTAACGGTGCCTATCCGGTTTTCATAGGGTGGACGAACAATGCGAACGGATTGACCCGCCGATAACGGCCGTTCCGCTGGCGGCACGACATCTTTCGAAACAACTTCCAGTGGAATGATTATTTCCGCCCGTGAACCAAACTGGTTGTATAGCGGCGTAAACAAGGCTACTTCACGGGCCTCTGATTTTTGCAACAAATTAAAAACTGGCTGAGCCATACCTTGTTTACCAATGCCGCTGGTGATGAAAATAGGGAAACCAAGCGATTTCGCCAGGGGCAGCAGATCGGCGGTGATGCTGCCGGCAATCAAACCACTGATGGCAGCCCGTTCAGCCTGCTGCAAAGCCTCCGCATCGTTGACAATACCGGTAACAAGAACCTGTTTGGCGACATCGGCGTAAATTTGGCTGCCAGTGAAGGGAGTTACGGCCGTTTCCACAGCCACATGCAGCGTCCCATACCCTTCCTTACCTGAATGCCAGGCCGCTTGAATACGGGAACCATTTATTTCCAGCACAACGCCGCGATTGCCCAAATGATTAACCACACGGCCACGTGCCAACGAACGCAGTTCCACATAATCAGATATTTGCCGGAAAACCAAATTACCATTGGCCACATCATACAACGTGCCATCCACCGGTGAAGTAAACGGTTTACGGCCGACACCACTTTTCTTAATCAGTGGCGTACCCTGGTCGACCGTCATACCCACATTGACCAACAATGAATTTGCCACTTCGGCCGGTGACAGCCCCAATATTTTGCCTACAGGAATAACCTGAAAATTCATCTTTAGCGGGGCACGCGCCACAACCTGAACAGGCGATACCTCCTGACCTATTTTGGCAACAACTGTTCCCACATCAGGCAGCATCCGTTCACGCCGGATTAAGGTGAGCGGTGAAATAATTGTCGAACGCGTTAAAAAATCCATAACCGAAATTCAGATCAAAAGCGAAATACCTAAAAATGGCTTAACCGCCAATATCCCAAAGCCATTGGCGCAAAAGCGTTTGCCGTTCATTATCTTTGACCGGCATTGTGAGCGGGCGGCCACGGGCATCAATCACCAGCCCAACAGCGCCGCCGCGAATGGTGACAGTGTGCCCCTGACCAGGACCATAACCAATATCCACACGCCGTGCAGGCTGCAAAGTCACTTTAGCCGACTGCCCGGCGGCCAATGGCAGTGTTTCAATTGTACCGTATTCTACTTCAACCTCCAGTTGTGTCTCATCCGTTTCCATCACAACTTGTAGTATCTTTTGGCCAGACTGCCCTTTGCCAAACGGCGCTACAACCCAGCCTAAACTGACCAGCACATTTCCTTCCAGTGTTTGAACGGCCGCTAACGGTTCATTCGCTGCCAAAACGCCCAGTGCCGGCAAAATCCCATATGCATCCACCGCCACGGCGAAGATACCCGCCGGCTGCAGCGCATCCAGCAAGGTCAACAACGCCTGATTGTAACGGTGTAAGTCCATAAAAATGCTGCCCCGTGCAATCACCAAACGCAGTGGCGCCGCAGGATCATTGTGATGGAGGGCAATAGGTTCCGCCGCCTGACGCAAAATTTCCCGCGCTGCTGCCTGTTCCATGAACATTTCATTTTCTGTTGTCGGCACAGTGTACGGATAGAGCGCTTTATTGTGGATGAAGTCTAAAAGATACGATTCGTCTTCTTCCGATGTGGCAAGCCAGCGCGTTATGTCGGCTAACGGCGTGACGCTGGGTAAGTTGCTGATGGGTCGCCCCATGCCTAAATCGTTACGGACGTGAATACGGCCGTTTCCCCCCAGCCCCGCATCAACCACCGTCGTACTACTGCTGCCCAAATCAACCAATACAACCCGCCCCTTTTGTAATTCAGCCAGAAATTCAGTCACAATCGTTAATGACTGCGCCGTAGGCCGAAATGGAATACTCGTCCAATCACGAACATTCTGGATGCCGGGCAGCGCTTTAATCTTGATCGTCCCATACAGTTCATCCATCTGCCGGACCGCATCGTGCAAGTTTTCACTGTTAAGCGAGGGATGCACATTATCGGCAATGTGTAGTTGAATATTTTCGCCCAAAATGAGGCCGGCCTGTTCCCGCAGATCCGTATTACCAGCAAATAAAACCTGTGGCGCTTTGGCCTCACTTAAAGCCAAGCTGCCAATACGGATGGTTTCCAAAAGATTGATGGGCTGCTGCGTCGCTCCCTTGTCGGTACCGCCGACCACCAAAATCAAATCCGGCTGGTGGTGGATAATACTGGCAATCTGTTCATTCTGGCTGCGGGTATCAGACAAGCTTAAGGCATCTACCTCAACAGCATAACTGCTGCCAACAACCCGGCGCGCACTAGCCAGGCTCACTTTATCAAACAGGCCAGCGGTAATTGTTTTAAGCGCGGGCGCGGCGCTAAAAACAGATGCAAACGCATCTACGCCGCTGCCACTCGCCCGTGCCGGGCGAATCAAATCGCCACGTGAATTGAGCAAGGTACGGCCGGTCGCTGCCTCTAGTTTTTCAGTAGCCTGCCGCATGCCCAGATAAACATCATACCAGGGTTCTGCCGCCGTCGTGGGGACGGAGGTGCTGGCAATGAGACGATATGAACCGGCGGCTTCATCAAACAAAGCTACTGTCGTATTCGTCGTGCCGCAGTCGGCCACCAAGAATGATTTAGGCGGCGTGTTAGGGGTGGCAGGTTTGGTTTCTTCGGCGTATTCGGTCATAGCTGTCAGGGTAATATTTGCGTCAAATAGTAGCCAACCCGGCTGCTAAGTAAAATCAAGCTGGTACTGAGCAGGGCCGCGAACAGGGTACCAAAGGCTATCATCAGAATGCCACGGCCGATCTGGGCGGGAATTTCTTGCCAGAACGGCCGTTTCCCCCCCACCGGTTTCCGCCATCGGGTAAATTGAAACGAGAACAAGGTAAATACAGTTAAGACGGCGACCAGGGCAGCCTGTACGGCCGTACTGTTGGTTTTGGAAACGGCCGTTACCTGCGGCCAAACCGTTCCCATAATTGCGCCTACCAAAGCCACTGCTGCCCCAACGCCAACCATCAAACCCACACTGATATTGCCCAGCCAGGCCAAAGACGGCAGTCGTTTGAACAACAAAAGCAGCACCAAAAAGAGCGGCACCAGCCAGAGCAAACTCGATTGTTCCGTGGGCGATTGGCGAATCTGGTCAATTACCGGCCAGATAATTTGCTGTACGGCGATGACCGCAGCATAAGCGGCACTAACGCCCACCAAAATATGCACCGAAAGTTGATAGAGCGGATTGTCGCCAACCGCATAGCTATAAATAAACAAAGTCAAAACAAGGCCAATGAAGATACCAATCAAATCATTCATACTTACCTTTTGCCTCGTTTTAATAAGTTCATAACACCAAAAGTGATGCCGCCAACCAGCAGCAGCCCAGCGGCCAATAATTGGGCCAGCATTTGGGCGCTTAATTGGCGCATGATTGTGTCATCGGATGGCTGATTGAGCAGTTCTTGCTGGTAAACGGCCGTTTCCGGCAGTCCGCCTATCATCCCTTGCAGTTGCGTCGTATCCAGATATGGCAATGCCACGGGCGCTAACGATTTCGTCACCCCGGCCACCACGGGAATATTGCCCGAAAGGGCTACCTGCTCCAACCAGTCAACCAGATTGTCGCGCTCGCCAGTCAACACAATGATCAAGGCTACATCATTTAGGGACTGCTGCATTGTTCCGGTCAAAGCCTTGCCGGACAGGGTATTGCACGCCACATCACCCGCCAAACAATCGCCTAACTGACGCAGGCCGACTGATTGACCAGGCAGCAAGCCCAATGTGGGATAATCAGCAGCAAGCCGTTGGATAACGGCCGTACCCGCAGCCGATTGGCTCACCGTAACCACCGAACTGCCATTGGCCGCTAACTGCGCCAGCAGCATTTCCGTCTGGGCATCCAATTCACCAGATAAGGCCGGTGTGTAGTCAACTGCCACCAAAACAGGCGCACCGGCGGCTTCTTCAACGGCCGTATACACCGCAGCCAGATGCGCCGAAGCAGCAACGGAAGCCGGGGGCAAAAGATTCGGCTGCATCAGTCCCAGCAAAATCGCCACCAGCAGCAGCCCGGCCAGCAGCAGCCTGACGATACCGGATGAAGAAGTATCGGTTCCGCTGAAAGATTGGGCGGCGCTTTTGTCCGCAAGTGCCAACTGCCGCAGCAGCGTCACCTGCGAAATCTGTTCCGGACTGGTGGTAAAAGACGGCACAGCGCCAACAGGATGAGCTTCCGCTACAACCGGTTCAATTTCAATCACACCACGAATACCGGCAAGCGGTCCGCCTTTAACCGGCAGGACTTCTGCCTCGGCAGAACCTACATCATCTTCACTAAGACGCGCCGGCTGAAGCGCTAAAATCCAATCGGGAATATCAGCTTTAACCAACCGTTCTTCAACAGGAATACTCGTCGGCAAATCCTGTAATACGGCCGTCCACTCTTGATCATCTTCGGGCGCCTGGCCAGCCGCCCCGGAGAGACCACTTTCCGACGGGATAGATTCAGCCAGCCACTCTGGAATATCGGCCAATTCTTCCAACGGGGCCACCGGTTGGGCAGCGATCTCATCAGCATCTTGCAGCCAATCGGGCAAACCAGGGCCAACCAGCTCTGTCGGCAAATCGGGGTAAGATTCAGTCAGGTCAGGCAATTCAGAGGATTCTGTCAATCCGCCGCTGTGAAAACCAGAACCGGGCTTCATTTGGGCAATCCAATCTGGCATGCTTTCACTGGGAACAACTGTTAGATCCGGTTCCCGCGCCGCTTCGTCAGCGGATGGCGGCGCACCTAGCTCATCCAGCCAATCAGGTAGTTCTTCATCCAATGCACCAGCCAGCAAGGAATCGGCCGTTCCCCAATCGCTGGGCATGACACCTGGTTCAGCAGTGTCAGGTTCTTCTTCGTCTGCTTCTTCCGGCCAATCGGCCGCAAATAAATCTTGTTCCACCGGAGGGGATTCTTCAACGGCTGAGTCAGGTAGTTCGGAAACGGCCGTTTCCTCATCCGCCACCGCAAACGCCTCTTCCCCCATCGTCACCATCTCGGACAGCCAATCCGTCTCCGCCAAAACTGTGTCTCGCCCTGTTTCGGCGTCGTCAGCAGGCAAAGACACCTCTGCCTCAGCTTCCGGCGCTTCATCCCCTATCCAATCCAGAATGCTGCTGCCTGTTTCGGCCGGGGCAAACAAATCCGTAAAAATATCGCCTCTGTCATCTGGCGCGGAAACCAGCGTCTCACCGCCGCCCAGATCAGACAGCCAGTCGGGCAGTGGTTCCGGTTCGGCGGGCTGTTCTTTTATCGGCTCTGGGGTTTCCAGAGTTTCATCGGGTACGGCCGTTTCTCTCTTTTCGCTCTCATCAAACGTCGCAAAATCATCCAGCCATTCGTCGTCGCCACCAGTTAACGACTCCAACTCATCCGCCAACCCGGCTGTCAATTCATCATCCTGGTCAGCATCCAGAGCTTCCAGTTTAGATTCCAGCTCCTGGGCAAATGCCTCCGAATCGGCCGTGGCAAACTCGGCCATCCAATCAGGTTGAGAGCCAGATGTAGGCACAGCCTCATCTTCATCCTGGCCCGCAATCTCCGAAATCCAACCCGGCAAATCGCCACCGGCCATATCCTGCTGTGCAATCGCGTCTGTCAAATCGGCCAGTGCACTGGCATCGGTTTCGTCAAATTCCTCCGCGTCCAACCAACTGCCCACAGCAGCATCGGGCAGCGATTCCTCATCAGCAGCACCAGCAAAATCAGTCAACCAATCACTGCCAATATCGTCACCATCAGATTCCGAATCCGCCACAACCGACGCATCCAACATACCGGAATCGACCAGATTTTCGGTCATCCAGTCAAACATTTCATCGCCCAATGCCTGGTCTTCCGTTTCCAACCCGGCTAAAGAATCAGTGTCCAATGGTTCTTTAGCCGCTTGAACCAGCCAATCGGTCGAAAATTCATCCGACAGCTCTTTTTCTTCCCAATCCACAGACAATCCCTTGGACTCGCTTAAACTGGCCAGCTGCGCTTCCAGATCATCAGCCTCCGAAGTCGGCTCGTCTTGTTGACTGCCAGAAATGCTTGCCAACCATTCATTTAAGGCATCATCAGGTGTAGACAGGTCGTCGGAATGAACCGCTTTGTCGCCGGCAGTTGGACTGGCCAGGTCCGACAACCAATCTGGTAACTCTGCCTTATCAGCCGTCTCCGTCAAGTCTTCCGCTTCATGAGCCGTTGCTGGCGGCTGCACAAGATTCATAAAATGTTCGGTCGTAATTATTCGGGGAGAGCCAATGATGGGATCAGAATCATGCTCATCAACCAGCCAATCGGGTAAATCATCCGTAACTTTTTTAGAAGGACCAACTTCTTCAATCTTGGGCATGTGCAGCCGCAGATCTTCTTCATCATCTTCCTCTTGCGGCGCTTCAGCTTGTTTTTTCAGCCAATCGGGCACAATTTGCAGTGGGTCTAGTTCGCCGGTTTGTCCTGGCGGGCGGGCCGGTAAGGAAAAGAACGTTCCCGTTTGAGGCAGCGGTTTTTCTTCTTCTGGTCCCTTGGAAGCAGGAGAATCTTTAATCAATCGCGATCCACAATGGTCGCAATAGAAACGATCGCGGGGATTAGGCGTTTTGCAATTGGGGCAAATAAGACTGGTGCTGGGCGGCAGACGATTGCCGCAATTATTGCAGAATTTACTACCGGGCGTATTAGACGCTTGGCAATTGGGGCAGATTATCTCTTTGCTCATTTATTATAGGGTTGGTCAAGACCCAACAACACACGCAAACTCATCGTGATTGTCCCCAGGGCAATACCAATTAACAGCCCACGAACACCAGCAATGACGATAATGTCATTGATGAATGTCTGAATTTGCGCGAATACGTTACGGATCGAGGCCGGCAGCAAGGTCGTCGAGATAAAAACATTGCTAAATAAAATAAATGTGGCTGTAAGCCAGAATAAAACCGCGCCGGCACCACGCCGGCTTTTAAGCATGTGAAAGCCCAAAAACAGCAGGAAAAAGGCCATTAACGAGGCCAGTGCCGTTTCTAAAGGTACCTGAATCCAATCAAAGGCTTTGGCCACACCATTGTTGGTGATGTTAAGTGCATCGGTGATGGCCAGGCCGAAAACGGCCAAAACCGTTAAAATAAGCACGGCACTGTATGGATTTTTCTCACTCGTTGTTCGTTTGATGTGTACGGAGAGCAGGTTCAAGACTCCTAAAACGAGCAAGGCCGCAGCCAGGAAACCTACCCAGGCTAAAATCATATCGGTTAAAGCGGGCAAAGGCAGGAGTAATCCGACCAGGGTTAGTAGTCCGAATGCAATGGCCAGTGCCAGAGGGAGTCCACGTTTGATCGTCCGCATATTGTCAGACCTGCTTTAACCAGCCAAGACTTGACTGAGTGCCAGGAGTAAAATGGTTATGATGACGAGCCAGCGCATGATATCCTGAACTTTCAAGCTGGCTATCTGGCCGGGTTTGTTTTCCAGGTAAGCACTGGCGGCGAACAGTTCTTCGCCAACCAGAACGTTGTCGGTTACGGCCGTTGCCACAGCCAGCGCCGACGGATCATCTGTGCCAATGACTTGTTCCATGTTTTTACGAGCGGCGATTTCGGCAGGAATGGCCAGTTCCGGCCCAAAACGGCCGACGAGTAAATTACTGCTGGTTTTGCCCTGCTGCAAAATAGTGGCAATGCCGCCAGCATAGGCATAGGGATCGCTGTTAGCGGCCAGGAACTGAGTCATGGAGGGTTTGTATTCATTGAGTCGCCCGGCGGCTTCATGCGCCTGACGCAAACTATCCTGGGCAATGGGCAGCAAGGTTCCGTCACCCACAGTCGTTAGCGGCGGTGTGCTGCTGGCGCAGCCGTCTTTGGCTAAATGGTCGAGAATGTGAATGGCGGCCACACTGGCCGGATTGGCTGCTCCCACCAAGCTGCCCTGTCCCAGACTGACTTGAAGCTGGCGACCACTTTCAATCGCTTCGCCAACCTGATTGGAGAGGCTGTTGCACGCCGATAACGGCCGTATCCCCAGGGAACGGCCGTTACGCTGACGCCGTGTCAATATCAGCAAGGCAACTACAACGATGATGATGAAAGCGAACAAAGTATTCATTTACGCGTCGCTTGTCTCCAGGCGGGCAACCAAAGCTGAAACGGTTTCCGGTTTTTCCAAAACCTGGGCCAATGCCGCCACTTGTTTACCGGGAACCAACAACGAAAGCGCCGGCTGCAACAGCCACAAAAGCTGCCCGCCCAAAAAAGCCAGGGGACGCCCGGCCTCCAAAACCATCAGGGCCGGATCGCGCAGCCCATATCGCCGTACAATCTCGGCCAGCCGATCCAGAAAAACATCTTGTTCAGGTGTCAATTGGGTCATGGCACAGCCCTCTCAACAACACCTTTTGCCAATACAATACCCATTATTCAACTCAAGTTGACGTAACATAATGTTATCAGCGAGTATAACACGTTTGTAGAAGGGTGTAAAGCAATGGAATTGGCCAGGGTATACGGAGTTTTTATCGACGACCAGTGCCAGGCACAGGGTCAAAACAACCTGGTTTGAGAGAAGCCTGACGCCCTGGACCTGGCACTACTCACGCCGACTATTAGCACCGCGATGGACCGGGAAACGGCCGTTTGTACCCCTACCAGCGTCGCGTATAATTTAGCGGGTAAACGAGTGGCGAGTGACAAGTATGCAAGTGACAAGTCTTCTTTAGGAACAAGTACTCGCAAACTCGTAAACCCGCAAGCTCTTAAGAGGAACCTATGCGCATCAAAATCATCATGAATCCCTGGTCTGACCAGCGGCAGGCCATTCAACACAAATCACAAATTGAAACATTGGTCAAACAGTACGGTACGGCCGATCTCGTTTTAACCGAACATTCCGGCCATGCAGTGGAGCTGGCCCGCCAGGCTGCCAACAATGGCTACGATCTGGTTGTGGCGGCTGGCGGCGATGGTACCGTCCACGAAGTGGTCAACGGGCTGGTTCGCGGCGACAAAGCCGATGCCATGCTGGGCGTTCTGCCCATCGGCTCTGGCAACGATTTTGCTTTCGGCCTGGGAATACCGCTGGATAATCTGGAAACGGCCGTAGCCCGCTTATTCCAGGGACAGCCACGCCCGGTGGATGTAGCCCGGATTGAGGATGAACACGGCCGTTACGAACTATTCGACAACAATTTTGGCCTGGGGTTCGACGCCGTCGTTGTCATCCGCAGCGAAGCCATCACCCGCGTTCGCGGATTCTTGATGTACTTTTTGGCCGTATTACAAACCATTGCCCTTTACTACCAGACACCTCACGTTGACATCTGGTTCGACGACGAAAAAGTGTCACAGGAAACCCTGTTCTTGGCCATGGGCATCGGCCCGCGCGGCGGCGGCGGCTTCCTTCTTACCCCGGACGCCGTCTCCAATGATGATCTGATTGACAGCTGTCTGGTCAATCCTATTGGCCGCTTGACCATGCTAGGGATGCTGGGTCAGGCCATTAAGGGCACTCACATCCATTCCAAACACGTCACCATGCGCAAAAACAAACGTATTCGCATCCAGGCCAACATGCCCCTCCCCATCCACATTGACGGCGAAGTATTTGCCTATCCCAAAGACAACGTGCGCCAGGTGACAATAACCAGCATTCCAGCGGCGCTGAAGGTAATGGTGTGAAAGAGTGTCAAGCGTTGAAGTGTCAAGTAGTTTTCCAACTTGACACGTGACACACTGGGAGATTGTTATGCATTCACTGGAAACAGCTTTAGATGACCACGAACTGATTGTTTTGCGGGTGATTGGTGAATGGTGGGAGCTGGATTTGACCGGTTCGGACAAGGCTGACTGCATCAAGGCGCTGGCCGAACGGCTGGCCCAGGTGGATATGCCGCAGGAGATGGCCTACCTGCCGCCGGAGGAAGCGGCGGCTTTGCACGATTTGGTGGCCGGCAACGGCCGTGTCCCTGTCGCCACCTTCAGCCGGGAGCATGGCCAGGTGCGGTTGATGGGGCCGGGTAAATTGGAGCGCGAAGAACCCTGGTTCGATCCTGTCAGCCCGGCCGAAGCCCTCTGGTATCGCGGCTTTTTGTATCGCGGCTTTGACGAGACAGCCGAAGGCCCGATTGAGTTTTACTATTTGCCCCAGGAACTGCTGGAACAATTCCCCCAGGAAAAAGCGGAAACGGTGTTGCGGGAAACGGCCGTTTCCACCCTCACCCCCGCCGAAACACCCAAAGCCTGGGCAACAGCTGACACCGATGCCGTCGATGATTTGACCACGATGCTGGCCCTGGCCCAGCAAACCCAGTTCCAATCCGGCAAACTTGATTGGCCCCGCTACCTGCTCAATCCCGATGCCGACCGGCGTTCCCTGCTGCTGACTTTGGCCCGGGAACTGGGCTTTTTACGGGAAGTAGAAGCGGGATTAAGGCCGACGCGAACGGCCGTGCAGTGGCTGCAGCAAAGCCGCGAAGCCCAACTGCGTGCGTTAGCCGATGCCTGGAGCAGCAGCGCCTGGAACGACCTCTGCCACACGCCAGGGCTGCTGTGTGAAGGCGAAGGCTGGGCCAACGACCCCATCCTGGCCCGCACCGCCCTGCTCGACGCCCTGCCCCGCAGCAGCGACTGGTTCGCCACTGCCGATTTGGTGGCCCACGTGCGCCAAAACGACCCCGATTTCCAACGGCCGGACGGCAACTACGATACCTGGTACATCCGCGAGGCGGGCGATGACGATTACATCACCGGCTTTGAAAATTGGGAAAAGGTCGAAGGGCGGCTGCTGCCCTTTTTGCTGCACGGCCCTCTGGCCTGGCTGGGATTGACCGAAAGCAGCGGCGGCAGCTTCCGGCTGACGGCGCGGGCACTGGCCTGGCTGGCCGAAACGCCGCCGCCGGCCGACGAAGTACGGATACCGCTTATCATCCAGGCCGATGGCAGCCTGCTGGCCCCCCACAACGCCGGCCGCTACGAGCGCTTCCAGGCGGCGCGGGTCTGCGACGCCGAACCGGTGCAGCCCGGCAAGCCGTACCAATACCGGTTAACGCCGCAGTCACTGGATCAGGCGCGGCAGGAAGGCATTGCCCCGGACCGGATTTTGCAGTTCCTGGCCGGAGCCAGCGAAAAGCCATTACCGGCCAGCGTGAAGCGGGCGGTGGAACGGTGGGCAGAGAATGGGGTAGAGGGAAGAGTGGAAACGGCCGTTATCCTCCGGGTACGTGACGCCGCCATCCTGCAAACCCTGCGCAAAAACAGCAAAACCCGCGACTACATCGGCGAGAGCCTGGGCGACCTGGCCGCCGCTGTGCGCGCCAACGACTGGCCCAAACTGCGTGCCGCTGCTGCCCAGTTGGGTTTGCTTTTGGATGTGAATGTGGCTGGGTAGGGGAGACGGCCGTTTCTACTTTTTGGGTCTTCAGGATTTCGTGGGGTGTAGGGGCGTACCCTTGTGGTCGCCCAGAGCAGGGCGGGCACAAGACCCGCCCCATAGGTATCAAGCTAAGGCAATAAATATGTGCAAAAAGAGAACTCTTGAGGCAAACTGGTTTTTTCCACGAAACCGCAAGCCAAAGGAGTTCTCCATGACAATCATAACACGGATAAGCCAAGCAATGCAGCATGTCCTTACCCATACCGCCACAGAAGCAGCCCAAAAAACTGGATTCACCCAGCGGCAAGTGAAGGTGACAGGAGCCAATTTCTGCCAAACGTTAGTCTTTGGCTGGTTACAAGAGCCAGAAGCAACGCTTGAATCCTTGTGCCAAACTGGCGTGACAGTTGGGTTAGAGATTACGCCGCAGGGTCTTGACCAACGCTTCACCAAAACAGCAAGCGATTGCTTGTACCAGGTTTTGCAGGCAGCGTTAACCGAAACGATCCAGGCAAAAGCAGTCGCTATTCCCGTTCTACAACGCTTCAATGGCGTATATATTGAAGATAGCAGCAGCATCACCTTGCCAGAAGAGTTGGCCCCGGTTTGGTCAGGGTGTGGCGGCAGCGGGTCTGCGAGCAATGGCGCTGTCAAGCTGCAAGTCCGCTGGGATGTGTTACATGGGGAAATTGATGGGCCGCACCTTGTTGATGGGCGCACCCATGACCGCGTTGCGTCTACCTTGAACCGGCCGCTTCCTGAGAGGAGTTTGCTTATTCGTGACTTGGGGTATTGGAAGCTAGAGGCGTTAGAAACAATGGATAGGACAGGTTGTTGTTGGCTTTCACGCGCCCAAGCGCAAACTGGGTTTGTTGATAGTTCTGGACAGTCATGGTCACAAGCGGCATTTGTACGACAGCAAACAAATGGCTCATTTGACATCCCTATCGAGTTAGGGTTGAAAAAACGTCTCCCAGCCCGGTTTGTAGGTTTTCGGGTACCGGCTGAAGTTGCTCGGGAACGGCGACGCAAACTTAAAGCTGCTTCTAAACGTAAAGGCCAAACCGTTTCCTCAGCACGACTAGTTTTATGTGATTGGACTTTATTTGTCACCAATGTGCCTGTTGACCGTCTCACACCGGCAGAAATTCTTGTCCTGGCTCGCTTGCGTTGGCAGATCGAGCTGCTTTTCAAACTTTGGAAATCACACGGGCGCATTGATAAATCTCGCTCTGAAAAACCGTGGCGTATCTTGTGTGAACTGTACGCTAAGCTGATTGGCATGATCATCCAACATTGGTCTTTTTTGATGGCCAATTGGCAATTCCCTGACCGCAGTTTCGTCAAGGCCTCCGCAACCGTGCGTCGCCATGCTATCAATCTGGCCTTGGCAATCTGTGATTTATCGCGTTTAGCGGAATCGTTGACTATGTTACGGTCTTGTTTATCACATGGCGTACGCATTAACAAAAGTGCTAAATCGCCTCATACTTTTCAACTTTTATTAGCTTTAGCTGAGCTTTATGCTTAACTTGATATACATGGGGCGGGCACAAGACCCGCCCCTACATGACAAGACCCCGTGAATTCCCAAAGAGCCATTTTTTCCTAATTCTATCGTTTTTTGTGGTTGTGCGTTTTTGGGTAGGGGCGGGACGACCGGGAAAGATTTTGGCAGAGCAAATGGCCTGGTCTCCCGGTCGTCTCGCCCAAAACAGTGGCCCCAATAGGGCGAGACGGCGCGGAGATGAGGCCATTCGTTTTCAGCAAGGCCATGCCGCGCCGTCCCGCCCCTACGAGCCACAAAATCCGCTAGAACCAAGTTTTTCCCATTTTAGCAGTGATATTTCGCTGGTTCAGATAAATCAAAAGGAAATTTTGTGATGGAACCACAGGAACAACCTCAACCAACTTCCCCTCAGAAAACTTTGAAAACAGTTTTCGTTCAAGGTATCTTAAGCTTTCTGATTGGTGTTATCGTAATCGGCGTGTTGCTCTCACTCATAGCCGGGACATTTGCTTACTGGAATGCCTGGGTTTTTGCGATTTTGTTCAATTTCGGTACCGCGTCGCAGGGTGTGTACCTCTTCATCAAAGACCCGGAACTTTTAGAGCGGCGCAAGCAAGTTGCCCCGGCAGACGAGTCGCTCTTAGAAAGGATTTTCATCATCCTGGCCCTTTTGAGTATCTTTGGCATGATCATCTTCAGTGCCGTCGATCATCGCTTCGGGTGGTCTCACATGTCGTTATTGGTAATGGTGGTGGGCGATATCTTGGTGAGCCTTAGTTTTATCATTTATTATTTTGTGTTTATGGAAAATAGTTTTGCGGCTTCCAGCGTGCGTACCTTTGAAGAACAAAGAGTTATCTCAACCGGCCCCTATGCCATTGTCAGGCATCCCAAATATGTCGGCGACATTCTCCTCATCACCGGTATTCCACTTGCACTGGGTTCGTGGTGGGGACTCATCATTCTTGGTCTTACCATTCCGGGGATGGCCTGGCGAATTCTTGACGAAGAAAAACTCCTGAAGCAGGATCTTCCGGGCTATCTCAAATATATGGAGAATATACGCTATCGCCTGATACCGTATATTTGGTAATAGGCAATGGCACTCAGATTTATTATTTTCTCGCTGCCCAACGCCGCCTACAGCGGCTATACCGTTAGAGGGTATGCGGCGCGAGCCAGCAAATTTTCAGGTTTGCGAAAGCGTCTTGCCTGTCCCGCCGTTGCCGCTAAAACCCAGGTTGGGCGTTTGCCGATGTGGCGTATCTTGGAGAGGGCATTCAAGCGTAAACTATGAAGAAAAATAGAGTTACAGCATTTATATTATTGTGGCTTCCAATCCTGTCGTCTGCTTGTTCTTTGTTTATAAAAGCTCCAACAGCGACCCCGACGCCGGAAATGATATTTGAACCTGTTACTACTCCGCTTGTGATTGAGCCGCCTGCGCTGCCGGCAGCGCAGGCGGGCGTCATGTATGAAGTCGAACTACACATTACCCAAAATGTGACCCCTGTTTCAGATATGTTAATTAAAGATGGCGCGCCTCCCGACGGACTTGAATTTGTTTTTCTAGAAGGCGAAGATGCCGCCACGATCAGCGGTATTCCCCAGGAGACAGGGAGCTTTCATATTACCGTTACCGTCTGGTGTTTCGGGACGATGGTCAGCGGGCAGACGCTGGAAAAAGAATATGAGATCATTGTCAACCAGTAAACTGCCACCCATCCATCCTCTCCCGCTGCTAATCTGGCAGCTCAACTATGAAATGTGCGCAAACTTATCTGGACGTGACAGTCACTTTTGAAGTGACTGTCACGTTGACGCAATAGGTTAGCGATTGGTGGCCCTCCCCTTAATCCCCTCCCAGTTGTAATTTATAAAGGTTCTCTAGAAATTCGCGGGGTGTCCCCTAGTGTAGGGGTGGGCCTTGTGCCCACCCAGTCTTGGGCGGCCACAAGGACCGCCCCTACAAATGGTGTCAACCCCATGAAATCCCAAAGAGCCTTTAAAAATTAACTTGGGTAACCAGTCGTCATTCTGAGGCCAAAGGCCAAAGAATCCCATTCAACCTGGTCGGGATGCTTCGTTTCACTCAGCATGACTACTTTGTACCCCGATTTATTTCTTAAACTGACCCTCCCTCAAAAAATCACGTCGTTCCTTCCTTGTAATAATTAATTGTATAATGTAAACAATGATCGGCTAACCCCTTCCCGTAGGTGTATGATGAGCAAAAAAAAGAAATCGGATACAGAACAAGAACCCTTACCTTCGACGACAGAACCAGAAACAGCGCCCCTTAGCGAGGCAGCACAATCGGAGCAGGCAGACCAGGCCTTCCCCATCGTCGGCATTGGCGCTTCGGCCGGTGGCCTGGCCGCCTTCGAGCAGTTTTTTTCGGCCATGCCGGCCGATTCAGAAAGCGGCATGGCCTTCGTGCTGGTGCAGCACCTCTCCCCTGATCATAAAAGCATCCTCACTGAACTGGTTAAACGCTATACCCCCATGGAAGTCTACGAAGTCGAAGACGGCATGGAAGTAAAACCCAACTGCACCTATATCATTCCCCCTAACCGGGATATGGCCATCCTTAACGGGTCGCTGCGCCTGCTGGAACCCAGCGCGCCGCGCGGCGTGCGCCTGCCCATTGATTTCTTCTTCCGTTCCCTGGCCCAGGACCAGCGCGAACGGGCCATCTGTGTGGTTCTCTCCGGTACGGGCACGGATGGGACGTTGGGCGTGCGCGCCGTGAAGGGCGAAGGGGGCATGGTACTCGTTCAGGAACCCGAATCCACCTCTTACGACGGGATGCCGCGCAGCGCCATAGCCACCGGCCTGGTCGATGATATTTTGCTGCCGGTCGATATGCCGGCGCGTTTAATAGCCTACGTAAGTCATGCCTTTGGCAAGCGGACCATCCCGACCACGCCGGCCCCGCCCAAAGTGGAAGACACGCTGCAAAAAATTTGCGTTCTCATTCGGGCGCAAACCGGCAATGATTTTTCGCAGTATAAACAAAATACCCTGATTCGCCGGGTGGAAAGGCGGATGGCTCTGGCGCAGTTAGAGCAGATGGATGATTACCTGCGTTACCTGCAAAAGAGCGACGTCGAGCTGGAAGCTTTATTCCGCGACATGTTGATCGGCGTGACCAGTTTCTTCCGTGATCCCGAAGCCTTTGAGGTGTTGGAAACCGAGGCGATTCCCCGGCTCTTTGCCAATAAGGGGCCTGGCGCCGACATCCGTGTTTGGGTGTGCGGCTGTTCCACCGGCGAGGAGGCTTATTCCCTGGCTATCCTCATTGAAGAATATATAGATAGGTTGAGGCAGACCTTCAAAGTGCAAATTTTCGCCACCGACATTGACCGGCAGGCGATTGAACAGGCCCGCAGCGGGCTGTTTCCCGCCAGCATTGCCACCGATATTTCGCCGGAACGACTGGCCCGTTTCTTTACGCTGAATGAGGAAAGCAATACCTATCGGGTCCATAAAAGCGTGCGCGATTTGCTGGTTTTTTCCGAGCAGAACGTGATCAAGGATCCATCTTTTTCCAAACTAGACCTGATCGGCTGCCGTAACTTGTTGATTTACATGAACGCCGACCTGCAAAAACGGCTCATTCCTCTGTTTCACTATGCCCTTAACCCGGAAGGGGTGCTCTTCCTGGGCGCGTCGGAAACGGTGGGTGAATATATTAACATTTTCCAGCCGCTGGACCGCAAATGGAAGATTTACCAACGGCAAGAAGACCTCTCCGGGGCGGGCCGTCTGCCTTTGGGTGAATTTACGCCGCCGCTGACTAAAGGCGCCACTGCTCATGAACGGCCGTCCGGTGCCCGCCAAAATAAACAAACCAATTTGCAGGAGCTAACACGCCAGGCTTTGTTGGATTATTATGATTCAGTCGGGGTGCTGATTAATGGACGGGGCGAGATACTGCATATTGTCGGCCGTACCGGCAAATTTCTGGAACTCGCCCCCGGCGACGACGCCATGAACATTTTGGCCATGGCCCGCAGCGGCTTACAGCGGGAGCTGACCGCCGCCCTGCGCCAGGCCGTCACCGAAAAACAGCCGGTGCGTTACCACGGGCTGCGCGTCCGCACCAATGGTAATACGATCCTCGCCAACCTCTCCGTGCAGCCGGTCACCCATGACGAAAATACAGGGCTGCTGCCGGATATTTACCTAGTTATCCTGGAAGAACAACCCGAATTATCAGAAGAAGCCGCTGCCAAAAGCACCGATAATGCGCCATTTTCCAGCGATGCCCAGGCTCACATTGCCGCCCTGGAACTGGAACTGCGCGGCAAGGAAGAGTATCTGCAGACGACCAACGAAGAGCTGGAAACCACTAACGAAGAACTGCAATTAGCCAACGAAGAACTGCAATCGATCAACGAAGAATTGCAATCAACCAATGAAGAACTGGCTACCGTTAATACCAAACTACAGGCCAGCGAAGCCCGCTATCGGGCGGTCGTAGAAGACCAGACCGAAGTCATCAGCCGCTTCACTGCCGACGGCGAGTTCATTTTTGTGAACGATGTCTACTGCCGCTTCTTTGGCAAAACGGCCGACGAACTCATCGGCCAGAAATGGAATCCCGTGGCCGTGGCGGAAGACCTGCCGGACATCGAGGCGAAGTTGCAGACCATTTCCCCGGCAAATCCTGTCGTCATTATCGAGAATCGTGTCTATGCGGGGGACGGCCGTATTCACTGGATGCAGTTTGTCAACCGGGCTTCCTTTGATGAAAATGGCCAACTCGCAGAGATCCAAAGCGTGGGGCGCGACATTTGCGAACGCAAGCAGGCCGAGGAAGATCTAAGAATATACCGCGAGCACCTGGAGGCATTGGTCGAGGAACGTACTGGAGAATTGGAAGTTGAAGTTATTGAGCGCAGGCAGGCGGAGGAAACGGCCGTTACCGCCCAAACATTCCTCGATAAAGTTGTAGACATGAGTCCCTTCGCCATGTGGATTTGCGATAAAGAAGGCACGGTCATCCGCACAAACCAATCCCTGCGCCAAACCATCAACCTGACCGACGAGGCCATCCTCGGCAAATACAATGTGTTCCAGGACAAAAACTTGGCGACACAAGGCGTCATGCCGCTGGTGAGGGCGGTATTCGAGAAGCATAAGCCGGTGCGTTTCACAATTCCGTGGCAAGCAGCCCAGGCCGGCGACGTTGAATTCAGCGGCGGGCGCGACATGATCATTGACGTATCCATGTTTCCCATTTTGAACGCCCAAAACGAATTGACAAACGTCGTCTGCCAATGGATTGACATCACCGAGCAGAAACAGGCCGAACAAAATTTGGCGGAATCAGAAGAACGGCTGGCGCTGGTTCTGGAAGGCAGCCAGGTGGGCTATTGGGATTGGGACATCACAACCGGCGAAGTAAAACGCAATGAGCGTTGGGCGGAAATGCTCGGCTACACCCTGCCGGAGATTGAACTGAACGTCAAACAATGGACTGACCTGCACCACCCTGATGATAAGGCGGCGGCCTGGCAGTCTATTCAAGATCATTTGCACGGCCGTACCTCCGAACACCGCATCGGGTACCGGATGCGCTGCAAAAACGGGGAATACAAATGGATTTTAGACCAGGCCAGAGTCGTCGAGCGCGACGAAGATGGGAACCCATTGCGCATGAGCGGCACCCACACCGACATCACCGAGCGCAAGCAGGCGGAGGAAGCCCTGCGCGAAAGCGAGGAACGCTTCCAACAAATGTTCGACAACATGAGCAGTGGCGTTGCCGTTTTCGAAGCAGCAGAGGACGGTAATGATTTCATCTTCAAGGATTTCAATCAGGCCGCGCAAAGAATCGAACACATAGCCAGGCAGGACGTCATTGGCAAAAAAATCACGAAAGTGTTTCCAGGTGTGGTTGAGTTCGGGCTGCTTGATACGTTAAAACGAGTTTGGCAAACTGGTGTGCCGGAGCATCAACCCGCTTCGTATTACGAAGATCCGCGGATTTCAGGATGGCGCGATAACTATGTCTACAAACTCCCTTCGGGAGAAGTTGTATCAATTTATGATGACATCACCGAAAGCAAACTAGCAGAAGAGGCGCTGCGCGAGAGTGAGGAAAAGTATAGGAATTTGCTAAACGCGATGAATGACTCTGTCTGGGTAATTGATTTTGATACCTCCATTTTGGATGTTAATAGCGCAGCGGCCAATGTATTGGGCTACACCCGGGAAGAGCTTTTGTCCATGAAAGTCCCCGACATAGATATTGATCTGACGCCTGAACAAATCCGAAGCCTTGCCACTGACATGGCCAAGGACACGGTACAGGTATTCGAGACCCATCACACGACAAAAGACGGGAGGAAACTGCCGGTCGAGGTCAGTTCCAGTCTGGTGTCATACCTGGGGAAAACCGCCATTATGAGCATCGCCCGCGACGTGACCGAACGTAAGCAGGCAGAGAAAGCATTGCGCCAGAGCAATCGTCGCCTGGAAGAAACTCTGACGGAACTACGGGAAACGCAGGAGCAAATGATGCACCAGGAGCGTCTGGCGGCCGTGGGGCAGTTGGCGGCCGGCATCGCCCACGATTTCAACAATATCATGGCCACCATCACCCTTTATACCCAGACAACGATGTTGGCCTCCGGGCTGACCCAGCGTGAACGGGAACGGATGGTTACGATTAACGAGCAGGCCTGGCGCGCCAGTCATCTGGTGCAGCAAATCCTCGATTTCAGCCGCAAAGCGATGCTGCAAATGCAGCCCATCAATTTCTCATCGCTGCTGCAAGATCAGGTTGAACTGTTAAAACGCACACTGCCTGAACACATCAAAATCCAGTTGATTAGCAAGGAAGACGGATATACGATCAGTGCTGACCAGACGCGCATGCAGCAGATGATCACCAATCTGGCCGTTAATGCGCGGGACGCCATGCCGCACGGCGGCAATTTATTCATTGAGCTAAAACAGGTAACCGTTGAACCGGGTCAAACACCGCCTGTGCCGAAAATGGAGCCGGGCACCTGGCTGCAATTAAGCGTAACCGATACCGGAACGGGCATAAAACCAGAGGTTCTGCCGCATATCTACGAGCCGTTTTTCACGACCAAGGGGCCGGGTGAAGGCAGTGGTTTAGGTCTGGCGCAGGTACATGGCATTGTCGGGCAGCACGGCGGCCATATTGATGTGGAGACACAATGGGGAAAAGGCACAACTTTTACGATTTACCTGCCAGCCCCGAAAACCGTCCCGGCAGAGCCGCCATCGTCTGATTTCGCCAGCATTCCGCGCGGCCAGGGCGAATTGGTGCTGGTAGTGGAGGACAATTCGACACTGCGTACGGCGCTGTCGGCTACCCTGATGGAGTTAAATTACCGGACAGTTGAGGCAGCTAACGGCCGTGAAGCCCTGGTGCTGTTGGCGGAGATGGGTGAACAGATTGCCCTGGTGCTGAGTGACGTCATTATGCCGGAGATGGGGGGAAAAGATTTGTTCCTGGCCTTGAAGGCACGGGAACAACCGATACCGGTCATTTTGCTTTCGGGTCACACGCTGGATGAAACACTTGATGAATTGGAGAAACAGGGTCTGGCGGCCTGGCTGATCAAACCGCCCAGCTTTGAGTCGCTGGCCAATGCCCTGGCCGGAGCGCTGCGAAAATAGTAACCGGGAACTGGCGTTGTTGGGTTTCTTCTTGGGTAGGGGCGTTTCGCGAAACGCCCCGCCTACTCGATTAAAACCTACAAGAAATCTGATAGAACTTTCAGCTTAAGATTGGACCATTTTCCTTGCTGGCGACTCTTCTCGTATAAATCAAAGCTGATCCTATTTTCATTCAGGCCACTAATACGGCCGATTCCCTGCTGGAACGGCCGTGTCTGGTAACCGTCCCCCGCTTTTCCCCGAATATTCCGTCTAAAGAGTACGGATTTTTTATTGATGAGAAGTGCCAGGCACAGGGTGTCAGGCTCTACTCAAACCAGGCCGTTCTACCCTGTGCCTGGCACTACCCATGCTGCCCCAGACCAGATTACAAAAGTCGGGCAAACTTTTGTAATCTCTCGTCGGTATCAACAAAATTGCCGCGCACCTCTGCCTAAAAACAATTGACAATATGAAACGTATGTTCTAAAATCCTCGTTGTACTTTGAATTGCCCAATCCAAAATTGACCACACCAAGGAGATGAACTTTGAACGACGCAGTGGAAAAAGATGCACAGCCGGATGCATGGACCAAGGGAATCTATGCCGCTACCCTTTTTGTCGAAAATTTGGCAGCCGCGAAAGAATTCTATCAAAGGGTTTTTGGGCTTCCCGTGTTTTTTGAGGATGATGCCTCAGCCGTATTTAAGTTCGGCGGCACGCTGGTAAATCTGCTCAGGACCACCGCCGCGCCAGAACTCATTGAACCGGCCGCCGTGGCCAGCCGCGAAGCCGGTCATCGTTTTGTGTTCACCATCTCGGTCGATGATGTAGATGCCATGTGCGCCCAACTCACCGAACGCGGTGTCAAACTCTTGAATGGCCCAATGGATCGGCCGTGGGGCATTCGAACCGCCAGTTTTGTCGATCCGGGCGGCCACATTTGGGAGATCGCCAAGTGACCGGTGAACAGAGCAATATTCGGGTTGCACGGCCGTTGCCAACAAAAATACGCCAATATTAAAACGGGAAATACCTTATGATCGGTAACATCCACGAAAATCTGTCAAGGTGCCACAATGCTGACCATAGACATTAGAACTGCCCGCCGTTTCATCCTCGGTAAACAAGGCTTGTGGCCTGGGCGGCGCTGGCAAGGCATCCAGGGCACGGAACAGGCCATACGCGAGATTGAGTATTTGCAGCTTGATCCGCTGCAAATCATTGCCCGCAGCCAGGACATTATGCTGTACGGCCGTGTCCTCGATTACACGCCTGGCCAGTGGGAAGAAGTAACCTACCAGCAGCGCAAATTCTTTGACTGGGGCGGCTGGCTGGCCGCCCGGCCAATGGATGAGCTGCCACACTGGCGCGTGGTCATGCGCCGCGAACGCGACAACCACGGACGAATCCACAGCATGGGCCACGAACACGCCGAAGCCGTCGCCGAAATGCGAGACATCTTGCGTGAGCGCGGCACCGTGAGTAACCGTGATTTCAAAATGGCTACGCGGAAACGCACGCAAAGCTATCGCGGCCGTAAAGACAGCTCGTTGGCGTTGTATTATTTGTGGCGCATCGGTGAAGTAATGACCCATCACCGTGAAAACTTCGAGCGCGTATATGCCCTTACCGAAGCAGTTGCACCGGCACATCTCATTCGCGAAAGCGACGAGGCCGAGACAGATCGCTTCCTATTCGATAAAGAAATCAGCTTCGCCGGGCTGTCACGACTGAACCGCACCGCCCAAGCCTATTTTAACGGCGTACCTTCTGACGGGGCCGCACCAATACGCGATACGCTGCTGGCCAATGGCAACATTATCGAAGTAAAAGTAGAAGGCTGGCGGGCCGTTCATTATGCCCTCGGCAGCGATCTCGAAACATTGCAAGATTTGAGCGCCGGGCGCGTGCCAAAGGCGTGGACACCCATAGAGACGAATACAACAGAAGAGGTTGTCTTCCTCGCCCCGCTCGATCCCGTCAGCGCGCGCGGGCGCGCCAAAGTATTGTTCGACTTCGATTACGTGTGGGAGGTGTACAAGCCGGTGGATAAGCGCAAGTTTGGCTATTACACGCTGCCGGTTTTGTGGGACGACCGGCTCGTCGCCCGCTTTGACAGCAAACTCGACCGCGAAACCAACACGTTTGTCATCCTCGGTTTTTGGCTGGAAGATGAGGCTCTGGGCAAAAATGAGGCTTTTGCCGAGGCATTAGCGCGCGGTTTTGCCCGATTCGTTACCTTTCTGGGCGCGGACAAACTGGATGCGGCGGCAATTGGCGAGCCGCTGCTGCGCCGCCGTATAACTGCTTAATAACCCTCTCCCCAACCTTCTGCCTTTTGTAATTTAAAAAATTAAATTGGGTAGCAAGTGTCATTCTGAGGCCAGCAGCCGAAGAATCCCAATCGCCTGGGGATGCTTCACTTCGTTCAGCATGACAAACTTATACCCCGTTTTATTTTTTAAACGCCCAATGGGAGAGGAAGCAGCAGTTTCCCCTCCCATTGGGAGGGGATTAAGGGGAGGGCAAACGCTCGCTAAGGCACTAATCGCAGAATTTCCCAGCCCGCCCCTTGACGAACGTAGACAAAACGGTCGTGTAAGCCATCGGGCTGCCCCTGCCAAAACTCAATCGTCTGCGGCACAACCCGGCAGCCACCCCAAAAATCAGGCATTGGAACCTGTCCTTGGGTAAACTTGCGTTTGATTTCGGCCCATTTGGCCTGCAAAACAGCGCGAGAAGTGACGACTCCACCCGCCTGCGCCAGCCAGGTTCCCATCTGACTTTCGCGGCGGCGGCTGGCGAAAAAGCGCAAAGAGTCGGCTGTGGGCAGGGGTACGGCCGTACCCGCCACCTTCACCTGCCTTTCCAACACCGGCCAAAACAACAGCAGCGACACCTGTTGATTTTCGTCCATTTGCCGCGCCGCCAGCGTATTCGTCGCCGAAAAAAAGACAAAACCGGCCGCGTCAAAATAGCGCAGCAGCACAATCCGCGACGACACGTCGCCCGTTGGCGAAGCCGTCGCCAGACTCATGGCGTTGGGATAAGGCAAATTTGCTTCCTGGGCGTCTCGCAGCCAAACCTCAAACTGCATCCAGGGGTCAGGATTCAATGACTCGCGCTGCATCGCTGTCCATGTGCCAGTCACTTCCAATGTGACTGGCCCATCAATGATTACTTCCGCACCAGCGGCAGATAAACCCGGTACTCAACCAGCAAATCGGCCAGGGCGACCAGGTCGGTTGTCGGGCCGTCGCTGGTGGCGGTAACGGTGTTGGTGATGAGGGTGCGGGGCACGGCCGTTACTTCCACCTGATACGTGAAAACCTTTGCCGAACTGCCGCCCACAATCGCCGGATCAAACCGTAAGGTCGTCCCGTTGGCTGGCAATGACCCCACGGCATTGGCCGCCACACACGAGGCACTGCGGCAGGGGGCAAAAGCATAGGTCAATCCCTCTGTACCCGTTTTATTCTCCACGCCAATGCTAAACCCTTCGCTGTACAGCAAATCACCATTCGTGATGCTGCCATAAATGGTGTAAATCCGC
Organism: Ardenticatenaceae bacterium; assembly: GCA_020634245.1. GTDB lineage: Bacteria > Chloroflexota > Anaerolineae > Promineifilales > Promineifilaceae > JACKCC01. The sequence continues at coordinate 253,351 of JACKCC010000012.1, forward strand.
CCCGCCGGTTCTGACTGCCCATCCAACACGACAGCAATGGCATTACGGCTGGTCGTCAGCGGCGCGCCAAACTGCCCGGCATCGTGCCAATTGACATAAAACACTTTATCGGCCGTATTGTCAAGCAGCCCGGTAACCACGGCCGCATACCATTCCCCCACGCCGCCGCTCATGTCAATATCCCGCCACAACCCGGCCATCACCTGATTTAGTTCCGTCGGCTCCGGCAAACGCTGCGGGCAGGCCGTGCAAGCCAATCCAGTCTGGCCTTCAAGTCCAAACAACAACCCGTTTGTGTACGCGACAATATCGATCAATGGCTCATCATAAAATGTGTAACTGGCACTATTCAGGCTCAAATCAAAAATAACCGCCCCATCATCACAATTGCCCTGCAAATCAACATGGTCACATAGACTGGACGGCGGGATAGGCAAATCACCTAAATTAACATAAACAGGTCTCGATACATTCTCTACCGTATACCCCAGCGTCCCCGGCCCGATTTCGCCGCTCCAGGTAAACTGCCGCGTACCTGCATTGTAGGCCAGCCCGCCGGTCGCCGAGCCAGATACGTAAGTCAAACCGGCTGGCAGCGTATCCGTCAGGCTGAAAGTGTGACTGATGGCATCCAGGTTATCCAGCGTAATGGTGTAGGTGATGATGTCGCCGGGTTGGGCAAGGGTCGGCGCCGTTTTCGACAGGGACGCCAAATCATTACCGTAAGCCTTTTGCACGGCAATGGGCAAATGCAAATCGGCCTGGCCAGGGCTGGAAAGCGTCACCGTAGCGAAAATCCAGCCCTGCGTGCCGTCGGTGTGGGTCACATCGGCCGTAATGGCCAGGGATTGGCTGCCAAACGCAGAAACCGTGAAAACGCTGGGGGTAACGGTGATAACCATGCCTGGCGGCGCTTGTACGCTGGCCGTCCATTGGGTGGAAGCGGTAAGGGTGCTGCGGAACGTGCGCGTCCAGCCGCAGGTCAGCAGGCAGCGGCTGTTGGCCATACTGGGCAGATTGAGTGTCTGCGGATCACCGGACAGCGCCGGATTGGCGGCGTCATAGTTGGCTTTGGTTTCATCCATGACCAGGCCGGCCTGAACTGCCTGGGCCAAATCCACCCGGCCTGACCCACGGTCAAAGGGATCGGCCAGGCCGCTGCTGTTTTCTTGGGTGACGGTGGTAACGGCCGTCATCATCATCGCCGATCGCACTTCATCAGGCGACCAGGGATGTAGTGAGGCGGGATCAGAATGAGCGGCCATCAGGAGCGCGGCGGCGCCAGCCACATGCGGCGCAGCCATCGACGTACCGCTGTCCAGCGCATATTCCGGCGGCGGCGGCAGGCCATCCGTGTTGAAAGCGGCCAGCACATCTACGCCCGGTGCAACAATGTCCGGCTTGATCACGTCAAAGGCGGTGTTAGGGCCGCGCGAACTGAATCCGGCCATCATGTCCCCGTTGGCTGCCGAAAAATCGGCTGTGGTTCCGGCGATAACAGCCGTATGGCTGCTGCCGCTGGCCAGCCAGTTTTTCAACGCCACGCCATCATAATAATCGATGTGTACGGCCGGTAAATAATGGGCATCAGCATTGACCACTTCGCCCGGATCGACATTGGCCAAAACCAGGCCGCCGGCCCCGCCCAATTTCACGTTTGCCCCCTTATCCACGCGGGCCACGATGCCCCGGTCGCACACGACAATTTCACCGTGAGTCCAGGTGTTGGCCGGGAATGGAGTCTGGCACAGCGCGTCGCCATAATCACCGGCATAGACAATGGGTGCGGGGCCGTAGCCGCTGGTAACGCTTTTGCCGTCGATGTCGGCCAGTGTTCCGTTGCTGCCGCTCAAACTGGTCAAGCCGTTTTTGAACATGCGGTTGTGGGTACTGGCGCCCACCGTCGTCAGCCAGGGGCTTTGGTGGGACAGCGTACTGGCTCCTGGTCCGCTGTTGCCCGCCGCCGCCGAGACGAAAATCCCGGCTTCGTTGGCCGCCAAAAACGCCAGTTCGATGGCGTCGTTGTACGGGTTGGTTCCACCGGAGATGGAGTAGTTGATCACGTCTACCCCATCGGCAATGGCCTGGTTAACGGCCGCTAATAGGGCCGAACCAGGGCAGGAAACAATACAGGCATCATAGGCAATAATATTGGCATGCGGGGCAACGCCGGAGATGGTAGCCGAGTAGCTGTAGCCGGTGGCCGTATTCAATGTAGCCACGACGATATTACCCGCAGCCGTAGAAGCAGTATGGCTGCCATGTCCCTGACTGTCCTCCGGGCCGTCACTTTCGGCATCTGTGAGACTGATGGCGTCGGCAAAATCCCACATACCGATGAGTTTGTCGTTGCAAACATATTGCGGTTTGTAATTAGAGTTGCCGGTATTGCACCAGCCCACGTACTGGGTAAAACCGGCCGGCAGGCTGTGGTTATAGCTATCGCCGCCCACGTCGGCAAAGGAAGGATGATCGATATTGATGCCGGTATCAATGACGCCAACAATGATGCCTTCGCCCTTGTTTTTAACAGCCGGTGCGCCATCCCAGATGTTCCATGCGTTAATCCAGGCCGGGCCGGCGTCGGTGAGCGGTTCGTAGGTTTGTTCGCGCTGAATGGCTGCGATGCCGGGCAGTCCGGCCAACTGGGCCGCTTCGAAGCCATCCAGCTCCAGAGCCAGGCCGTTGTAGGCGTAGGTGTACTGGAAGAGGATGCGTGGTTGGCGGCCCAGGGTTTGGGTCACGGCCGTTACCATTTCCGCCTGCTTGTTTACCAAATACTTCTGGTAAGCCACGCTGTCCGGTGAATTGACGTCCAGCTTGCGGGTGTCGTTGAGATTGGGAGTGGTTGCCGCCAACCCATCAACGCCACCACGATAGACCGCTACCGGTTCATCTGCCAGTTGGATGATGTAAACGGCCGTGCCCGTGGCCAACTCCTGCGGCGCGACATAGATCGGTTCCAACGGCGCAGCCGGTTTCTTATCCGGCGGCTGGGCGCTGACAGTGAGGGTGAGAAGGGTTAGAAGAAGTAGTACGGCCGTTATCCGGCCCAGGTGAATCCAACGCATGGCAATCTCCGGTACGCATATTTTTTTGAATAGGAGTATGGGCATCCTGCCCGCTCTCTACTCCGGTTCGTTCCTCATCAGAACGAATTATCAGCATGATACCAGATTTTTACCAGACAGAGGGAATTTGTGGGTTAAATGTTCAGGTAAGAGCGGGTTACGAACCGCTCTTACCTGCCTGGCTGCACCGATCAGGTTTCGTTTACACCTGGAGCGGGCACAATCTCTTCAGAATCATACAGGCCAATGGGGTTTTGGCAGTAAAACGGATCCCGTCCGGCAGCGCCATGATAATTATACTGCACACCATTAACTTGCAGCTGCATGCGGTAACCTTCCACCAAAGCCTGGGTGTAAGCCATGTCAGGTTTCGGGCAGCCCAAGCTGCCATCACGCCAGGTAACGGCCTGGTATTCCACCAGATCGATTTGCGCCGTATCAATACCCAGTTGTTTGGCCAGATCGTCTTTGGCTTTGTTTACCTGCTCCTGAATCGCAGGGCTGTCGGGTACAGGGATGACTGGTTTGGCAGCAACAGCGCTGTCCAAAGCCAGCGGCGGCGGATTTTGCAGGCCGGGTTTTTCCGGTTGGGGTGTATTCAGTTCCAGTACGTCAGCGGGGGGTCTTGTTGCGTCATTATTCATTGTTGATTCCTCTGAAATGGGGGTAGCCGCGGTTGTGGGTACGGCCGTTGCCACCGCTTCACTCGCCGCCCCCACATTTTGCGATTCGGCGGCTTGTGGTTCCAATTCATTCGTTGTGGGTACACAGCCAATCAGCAGCACCAGCATCAGCCAGGCTGCTCTTATCCCATAAAGTCGTTGTCGGTTCATCATATACATGCCTCCAATCATATCATTTTTTTACGCGATTTGTCGTCATGACATCCCATAGACGCCGCAGCATCCCAAAAGGTTGCATAATCCGGCCAATTCATTGTGATCGTTGCCGTAATCGTGATCGCAACCGAAAAAAAATCGATTACGACAACGATCAGTCAATATCTGCCGATTCGTTTATATTTGACTATACTCCTTCCCTATGCCGCTTGAATCAAACTTACCGCCATTAACATCGATCAATATTTTGCTGGCTGCGCTACCGGTACTGGTCGTACTTTACCTGATGGTGGGACGGCAGTGGGGTGGCAGCCAGGCGGGTATTGCCGGATGGGTCACGGCCGTATTCATCAGCGTTTTTGCTTTTGGCACAGGCGGCCAACTGCTGCTGGTTGCCTGGGGCAAGGCGGTTTTACTCTCCTTATTCGTCCTCTACGTCATCTGGATGGCCCTGCTGCTCTATCACACCATCAACGAAGCGGGCAACATCACCGTCATCGGCCAGGAGATGCCCGGTCTGGCCCAGGACCGCCCGGCCCAATCGCTGCTTATCGCCTGGATTTTTGGCTCGTTTATTCAGGGCGCGACCGGTTTTGGCGTACCGGCGGCCGTCGTCGGGCCGCTGCTGGTGGGGATGGGATTTGCCCCGGTAACGGCTGTTGCCATGGGTCTGCTGGGTCATGCCTGGGCGGTTACGTATGGGTCGCTTGGCTCGTCATTCCTATCGCTGATTGCCACTACCGGCCAGCCAGGCGAGATTCTGGCCGGTCCGGCGGCGATCATGCTGGCGATTGCCGGGTTGGGCTGCGGCTTAAGTGTGTTGTGGCTTTCTGGCGGGGTAACGGCCGTGCGCCGTCGCGGTCTGTTTTTGTTAAGCATGGCCGCCGTCATGGGCGCAGCCCAGTGGGGGATTGCCATGGCCGGTTTGTGGTCGGTGGCCTCGTTTGGGGCCGGGCTGGTCGGGTTAATCAGCGCTATTTTTTACTTCACCCGCATCGCCAACGGCCAGCTCCGCGAGGATTTTGACCTGGCCCGGCTGGTGCGCGCCTTTTTCCCCTACATTCTGCTCATCATCGTCATCGTTTTAGGCCGGATTGTTTTTCAAGATGCCTTGAATGTGGTCGAGTTGAATTATAATTTCCCGGCGGTAGCCACGCGCTTTGGCTGGGCAACCCCGGCCGAAGCGGGACGGTCGGTGAGTCTGTTTGGTCACGCCGGGGCGCTGCTCCTGTACACCAGTTTGCTGATTTTTGGCTGGTATCGCTGGCGCGGCGGCACTTTCCGGCCGGATGAGGGGTATAAAGGCCGTACTATCTGGCAAAAAACAGTCAAAGGCTGGGTCAAACCGACGATAGGCGTATACACGCTAGTGGCCATGGCCCTGACGATGCAGCACGCCGGGATGACCCAGATGCTGGCCGAAACGCTCAGCGCCAACACCGGCCCGGTTTTTCCCCTGCTCAGCCCGTTCATTGGCGCGCTGGGCGCGTTTATGACCGGCAGCAATACGAACAGCAATGTGGTGTTTGGCCAGTTGCAGCAGGGAACGGCCGTCGCCCTCCACCTTTCCGTCCCCCTGATTTTGGCCGCTCAGACGGCCGGCGGGGCCATCGGCAGCCTCTTTGCCCCGGCCAAAGTCATCGTTGGGGCCAGCACGGTAGAAGGAGCCGATGATGGCCAGGTACTCAAGCTGGCGATGCTGTATGGCCTGGGTATTGTATTGATTATTAGTTTGGTGACGGTTACGGCCGTACGCTTTTAAGAAGGTTGCGTAAAGTGCCAGGCATGGAGCGCATCATTTAGGGCAAATCAAGACCGTTCGCCCTATGCCTGTCACACTAATTTAGAAAAAGAATAATGACAAAAACGGCGATAAAGACCAATTCCAAGATACTTTTTTTAAGTGATAATATTGAAGCAGGACAAATTTGGACCCAGATTTTGAAGCAAATGGGATTTGAGACCGTTTTAGTAGGATCGACTGAGGATGCGTTGACTTGCTGGATAGAAGATACGTTTGATTTGATTATTATCGATATTTAGTCACTCTTTGCCGGAAATTACGAACTGAAATCATTAATCCAATTCTTTTATTTAGCGCCAAAAGCGATGAGGTTTATCTTTTAGAGGCTTACGAAGCAGGGGTAGACGAATGCATAGTCAAACCTATCAGCCCTCTGCTTTTCGTAGCTAAGATAGGGGCTTGGTTGCGTCGGTCATGGGCAGTACCGGCACAGGCGTTGGATACTCTCCAGATCGGTAGTTTTCAATTAGATCCGGTTCAACGGCAGTTGACTATCTCCCACGGAAACATAGTTAAACTCACCAACTTAGAGTTTCGCCTGCTGCACCTCTTGATGAGTCATCAAAATAAGGTGCTTGAACCAAACTATATCGTTGAGTGTGTATGGGGTTATAGTGGAGATGGGGATAACGTTTTGCTCAAAAATGTAGTTTATCGCTTGCGTCGTAAGATTGAGACTGATTCCAGCCAACCTCGTTACCTTCGGACAGTGACCGGAAAAGGCTATGTCTTTCAATCCGATTGATTCCTTGATTTCTGTTTTCTCTCAGCTTTCTTACAGGTTTTCTCTTACAAACTCAACCAAAAAATACGATGGTGACCAGTCTAAAATTGCGATTGGAATAGCCATATTTCGCCTATTTTGTGACCAGCTACGACCATAACTATTACCATTTTTACGACCAGAGTGTGGTAGTGTATTCTGAAGCCTGAATCAAGTTTAGTGCTTATCGCAATGAAGAAACAGGAGTAATCACCACGTGACGTATTGGGCATGTAATCGTGAAAAAACATTCAATCCACACTGATCCTACAACTGACTGATGGCAAACAAATCGAAATGACACCAAAAAACCGCTTTGCAGTTTGTGCTACGGCATTTGCTGATGTGGGCAGCGAACTCACTTGATTGAAGTAACTCTACGAGGTGTGATTGAGGTTTTTTGTGTTTGGTTCCCTCAGACCATTGGTCTACAACATTGTATTACCGTACGCTGATAAATTAGATGAGTGCAAATAATCGGTGTCTAAATTCTTGGTGTGCATGAAATATGTTATCTCTTTCCTCGCCTCCGGCTCAAGCTGACTGTTTCTGGCATCGCGGGTGAGGAGTGATGGAGTGTCTTTAGCCATTCAACCAAGCAATAAGCATTCGGATTTGTATCAGCGATTGACGCGCGGTCGGAATGTGTCAATAGTTTTGAGACACGAAAACCGATAAATTAGTGAGCAATCTCTCGCTCACCGGGCTGATGGATAAGGGGATAACTCTCCGCTGCGGCTGAAGGTTACCGCAGCGACGGCAACCATCTCCAGAGTTAAATCAGACGGCCGTTGGCAACTTCGGGGCAACGGGCTGACCCTGCACAAAGCGTTCTGGATACTTCTCAAAAGCGGCCAAATTAACACCGCTTACGACGCCCGACCCTCAATTCAGCGACCTGTCCATAATAGACCGTGGCCAATCATCAGGCCCGAACTGGTATGCCGGTGCGTAGTTGCCCCGCCAATGGAAGAACATGCGCGCCCAGAGTGCAGGCATGGTGTAGAAACCAAAACCGGTCAGGATAATCCGGACAGTATTTCATCGTTTTTGAACTGCGCCTCAGAAAGGATTGTCATCAGGTGTAAGGTCGGGAATAGCTCTGCCCACCCCCCAGGTCGGCCAACAACAGGGCCAACGTCTTTATGGTGGAACTGCCCCAGTCAGCATGGAGAAATTAACTACTGTTCTGGTTCAATCCCCTGTTTGGTGCAGCTGTCGGCCACCAACTGTTTTTAGCCAGCTGATGCCAGTTCCGCTGAGCGATCAGGTAACCGACCACATGGCAGCTGAAGAATGTCAGAATGGTGCATGTAATAGTAGACGTGGGGCACAGGCCCCGCGGCAGTGATGTCGACCACACCTGATTGAGTCATGGCCACCGGTTTCTGGTTTCTTGTAGACTGGATGCGTTTCTGGTTACGCCGTTCGATATTACCTCAGCGTTTGCCGCAGGATACACGATACATCGTGCTCGCCGACAGAGATATTCCCCCTCAATCCAACAGTGTGCCATACACCTGGCGCAGCGAAGGCCATCCCGCAAAGCGCTACTGTTGAGCATGGCCCGCACGCTTCCGTTCCGCCGGTGGCGGCGCTCGTGGTGATGGGGTTACTGCCTTCGATTCCCCGAACTGGCTTTCCTGCGCACTGCCGGTGGCCGTTGCTACGGGGATAGGCCAGGTGGCGACATGCCTCCCTGCGTGCTGGTCTGTTCAGCCAATTCGGTCACATTCTCTCTCACGGTTCGTCGTCAGTTTCCTGTTCCGGGGTAATCCCCCCAGCTTATCTCGGAAGTTTTTGCACCTCGATAGTAGTTCCGCTTTCCACCTGTCGGCTCAGTCAGGCATTTTTGCGGCGTAGCCGCGCATCTCAGCTTCAAGTGCTTTTCGGCCCTCGTTTCGAGTGCCAACCCGCCGGTGTCCGGCTTCTTGCTGCCATGCCGGTGGTCAGGTGGGATGAATACAACCCTTCCCGGCGCAACAATCTGCCAATACCTCCCGGTTGCTCCCGGCACTTTTCAGCTTCTTCCAGAACCCACAGTTTGTAGGCGGCCGTGAAGGTGCGTCTTTCTGCTTTGGGCGTCCGGGGCAGTACCTCTGGATCAGGCCGGTTGTCGGCACCTATGCCATTTTTGTTGAGTTTCTCTCCATTCTTTTGTGTCATGATGTTCCTCTTCGCCCTCAAATTCTACACTAAATTCTGAGTATGAAGTGTCCCACCCTATATTGACACAATGGGGGTTAATGAAAGTTGTTTTTTAACCGCATCGCATGAAGCACTTATTTCGTTGGGTTGCAAAGCAACAAAGAGAGGGTAAAAAATTACATTTTGAATGAAAATTTGACACAAGAGGAGAATAACTATGCCTTGATTAATGATTTATTCCAGTGTCATTTCACTTCCGGGCAACCAAGCAATACAACATATCAACTTTCTTTTTGCTTTTTATGAGTAGGAGGAACCCATGGACACTTTATTAGTTGAGACTTTAACCCCAGCACTTACTGTATCTTTAGAACGCTCCAAAAAACTACTAGATGCTGTCACTTCTCAATTCACAATTGACTGGAGTACAGGTCGCGCATCTATTCAGAGCAATGATGCAATTGTGAAAGCATTCATTGATATTAAAGGACCCGGCGCGGAACAAGATGCCCAAAATTTCCTTGCCTTACTTAATGATGGTTTTGCCATACCTAAAACTGGTGTCAATATTGAGGATCCTTCCTTTTTCACGATCCCTTGGCGAGCCCTGTCTCACGCTCCAACTTTTGATACCCTGACAATCGAAAACTGGAAATGGCTCGGCATTGAACCTTGGTCGGACACTCAGGAAATTAGGCGTAAATTGGCTGAAAAATTTGTTGCTGCCCCTGATTATATGTTTGAGGCATCCCATCTCAGTACCCTGAGAGAATCAGCGGCCTCTATAGAATATGTGGATAACCTAAATCAATTTCTGCCTGTGTTTCGGGCAAATCCACGTTTACCGGCTGATGATGGCGGCAGTGGGGGAGTTCCAAATCCACCATCAATTGACTGGCTGGGGCTTGCCAAGGCAGTTATTAAATTTTTCGAGGATGCGGGACCTTGTTTGTTGCATGGCCAGTGGTCTCTCGAATATGCTACGTTCAGGGGACGCCCCATCTATGCAATAGGTGTACGTATCTGCCTAGATCGAGCTTGTGCGGATAAAGTGGAAAATGCTCTGTGGAGTTTATTAGGTGTTGCAGGAGGGGATATAGCTACTGTGATAACAACCCTTATCTCTAAAGGTCTTCTAACTTTGGCTAATATGCTAAGCTGGGGTACATGGGTAGGATTAGCAATAGTACATTTCGCCCTATATTGGGCCATTCTGATAGAGACAAATAAGACGGCAAATGGAGTATGCATTATCCACTTTTGGCCATTAAATTCCATACTATCTGGAGGGTTGGTAAACGGATGGGCTCAGGGGCGGTAAAACCTAATAGTATTGGTAATTGAATTCGCATTGGGAATTAGCCGACCCGTCCATGCACCTGACCTGTCCGCGTTACACAGCAATGGGCAGGTGGCGGGTAAGCATGGGGTAAGGTCCCTTGCCCCATAAACATTTGTACCAATTGATAATCATTTTGAGGTAAAAGTGACCGCCCTTTATGACTTGACTAACCTGTCTCACCGTGAAGGGTGATAATCAGCCGCCGCCCCCGTGCCCGGTTGCGGTGTTCACACAGATAGATGCCCTGCCACGTACCCAGGTGGAAACGGCCGTCACGCACCGGCACGGTCACACTGCTCCCCAACAGCACCGCCTTGATGTGCGCCGGCATATCATCCGGCCCTTCGTAAGTGTGAACAAAATAAGGCGTGTCTTCGGGAACCATCCGGTTAAAGTGGCTCTCCATATCCTGCCGCACCGTCGGATCGGCGTTTTCATTCAGCGCCAGCGAAGCTGACGTATGCTGGATGAAAATGTGAGCCAGCCCTACGCTGAACTCGCCGATTTCCGGGATCAGCCGCGTAATCTCCCAGGTGACCAGATGAAACCCACGCGATTTTGCCGCCAATGTAATCTCTTTTTGTAACCAACTCATCATTCTGTCCCTTGCCCCACCAGCACGCTGGTGAGCAAAATGTTGTCGCCGCCATTCAGCAGCGGCAGGCGCGCCCCTGTGGCCGGATCGTACAGGCCAATTTCGATTTGGTACGTGCCCGGCGGCGCTTGCGCATCAACGGGAATGGCGTAGCTGTCCACGATGACTTCGCCGCTGCGCCAGGTGGTGGTCGGGCGGCTGTTGTTGACCGGTTCGTTGTCCTGTTGGCCCCAGAGGAAATTGTCGCTGTTGATATTGTAGACTTCGCCCAGCAAATGGGTGAACACCTTGTACTTGTGAACCACCGGCTGCTGCGCCTGCCAGTACAGGGTGAGGTAGACGATACCGCCCGGCTGCGGCGATTCGGTCTCCACTTCGTAGCCCAGCAAGCGGATGCCGTCGGCAAAATCCACGTCCAGCCGGTTGGCGATGGTTACGTCGGCGGTGGTCAGGGCGGCTGAATTCCGCTGGCGCACGTTGACGCGGCCCAGTTCGACCGGTTGGCCCGATTCGCCGCGCACAAAAAAGTGATAGGTTCCCGATGGCGTGTCGGGAGAGATGAGGAGATCGATTTGTTGGCGGGCAAGATGGTCGGCGGTAGGCAGGGTCACGGCCGTTTCCTGCCACACCTGTCCCACATCATTCACCAATCCCACCAACGCCGCCGTTTCATCCCCCTGGCCGAACAGGAAAACGTGCAGAGTCGTCCCACTACCCACGTCCCGAACGGCCTGGTCGTAGCCGGTGAGCTGCCAGTTTGAGCCGAGTACGGCCGTTGCTTTGAACCGTGGCGCGGTATCTGGATTCAATTCGTCGATGAGATCGGCGCGGGCAGTAGTGCGGGCGTAAAAGTGAAGGGCTTTGTCTTCGTAGGTGAAGGTGGTAACGGCCGTCGCCCGTTCGGCCAGCCAGTTTACCATCTCCCCCTGCGGATCACTGACCCCGGCGTAGGGCGTGGTGACCAGCCAGACGCCATCACTGCTCTCCCAGATGGGCGACAAAAAGTCGTCGGCTGCGGCCGGCGTGATTTGCCAGGCGTGGGGCACGCCGCGCCATTGGCCGGCCAGATGGTAGTCGAAAATGGGCCAATCGGTGTCGGTGAAAAGGATGACGGCATCGGACGGCCGTTGATAGGCGTGAATCGTCAGCGCCAGCGAGTTGTAATCATCATTCAAGACGCGGCCTGAATGATAGTTACGTAACCCAATCCAGGCGGCGTAAAGGGTAACGGCCGTTAGCCCCACACCAACTACCCAACCTACCAGATTCTTTGCCCATAACTCCCAATCGTTCGACTGATCGCTCACGATAAAGTCCGCAATCCGCAATCCGCAATCCGCAATCCGAACAATTCCCCAGGCCAGCAAAATACTGTAGTAGGCAGTAAAAATCACCAGATAGCGGGGCGCAAATTGGGGCGCATACACGCCGTCTTTGGGAATGGAAATCAAATAAACGAAGATGATGGGAATGAGCAGTCCGGTCACAAACAGAACGATGGCCCGCGCCTGCCGCCAATCGCGCCGCGACCCCCAAATCAGCAAAGCCAGTCCGGCGGCAAAAATGATGAACACCGGAATCGTCACCGGCGCGTACTGCTCGATGTTCAGTGGAATACCCACCGTGAGTACCGTCCAATAAATTTTCAGGAAGTCGCTCAAGGCGGTCGGGGAGGCTGAGGAATTGGTCAAAAAGCCGCGCAGAGCATAGTTCAGCCACAGCCCGACCACCGCCAAAATCGCTAACTGCGCCCCGGCCCATCGCCAAAACTGTCGCCAGGGATGTTCGGCGTGTTTGACCACCCACAGCCAAGCTACGTTGATGGCCACGGGAACGGGGAAGAAAAGGTAGAGGGAAAGCAGGCCGCCAATCATGCTCAAGATGTAGGCCAACCAGTGGATAGGGCGGCCTTTATCCCAAACGCGGATGGCCGCCCATACGCCCAGTACAGCCAACAAACTGGTCAAGGCGTACATACGGATTTCCTGCGACCAGGCAATGCTAAAGCGGGAGACGGTGATGAACAACGCAGCCAGCAGCCCGGTGGCACGGCCGTTCACCAACCGCCCCAATCGATAGACCACCGCAATCGTCAGCAGGCCCAGCAGCGCCGACAGGAGCCGCAAACCAAACTCGCTGTCGCCGCTGCCCCAGCGCCAGGCGTGCAGCAGCCAGAAGTACACTGGCGGATGCACGTCGTGGCCCACCTGCCGCAAAATATCCCCAAACGATTGCCGGGCCACCCACACCGACCAGCCCTCGTCCCACCAGACGCTTTTGTCACCCAGCCGGTGAACGCGCAGGCCCCAGCCAATAAGCAGCAGGCCCAGCATCAGCCAGCGTTGTCGTACCAGTTTCATAGAGGGGGATTATTCAGGGAACGGCCGTATTCGTCAACCATCTTCGGGAGCGCGAACGTCTCGTTCGCCGGACCACATGCATGCGTCACCCGCCCAAGCAGCCAGCGAAAACTGATGTTCGGCATCCGCTCCTGGAATGGTGACTGTCACGTCTCGTGTTTGGTCGCTCAAATTTAGGGCGACCAAGATCGTTTCAGCGGCATTCATGCGGGCGTACACATACGTTCCGGCCGCTTTATCGACATGCAGTGTCCGGCGCTCGCCATCCAGCAGAACAGGATGCTGGCGGCGGAAATGAATCAACCAGCGGTAATAATCCAGCAAATCCTTGTCCTGCTCATCGCCCCACAACATCGGCTGGCGGACCTCGGCCATCCCATCGCTGGCCGGGTCGGTACGATCCCGCGTTTGCGTCACGCCGACTTCCGTACCGTTGTAGACAATCGGCGCGCCGGACAGCGTGAACTGGCACAGCGCGGCCAGTTTGAGTTTGCGTTTGTCGCCGCCGGCAATCCAGAGGAAGCGGTTCTGGTCGTGGTTGTCGAGGAAACTGGGACGGCCGTATCTCACCGGGAAATAGGCTTCATGCTGCTGTAAAAATGCGTCGAAGGCGGCGACGTCCATCGTGCCGTGGCCAAATGTGTCGCGCATCGCCTGGGCCAGCATAAAATCCAGCGCGCCGTCAAACCGGCCCTGGTACTTCAACTGGGCGTCGGGCGCATCGACCGCTTCGCCAAACAGCCAGATGTCGGGGCGGATGGCTTTGACTACCGCCCGCAGTTCCGTCCAAAAATCGCGCGAAGGGCCGAGGACGTAATCGAGGCGCAAGCCATCAAAACCAACGTCGGCCAGCCAGTAGCGGGCCGCTTTGAACAAATGCTCCCGCGCCGGGCGGTGTTCGAGGTTGATTTGCGGCAGTTCTTTGACGCCGAAGAAGGTTTTGTACTCGTGCGGCCAATCGATCCAGGTGTACCAATCATAATACTCGCTGTTCCGGTCGGCCTGGGCGGCCAGGAAGGTAGCGTGTTCATGGCTCCAATGGTTGGCCACAAAATCCAGCAGCAGGCGGATGCCGCGCTCGTGGGCGGCGGCGACCAGTTCGCACACGTCGTCCAGCGTGCCCAGGCGTGGATTGACGGCAAAATAGTCGGTGGCGTGGTAGCCATGATGGGTGTCGTCGGGGAAGAACGGGTTGAGCCAGATGACGTTGAAGCCCAGGTCGGCAATGTAATCCAGTTTTTCGATAACGCCGCGCAGTGTGCCGCCGTGAATGTCGTCGAGGCTGTCGATCGGGTTCCAGTCACGGCCGTTTCCCGGATTAAATCGGTCAGGAAAGACTTGATAAACGATGGCTTCTTTGGCCCACTGCGGCTGCGTTGGGTCACCGACCAGGTAGGAGAACGTCGCCCCGTCGTCGGCCGGAATTGGCTCGCCGCCGTCGGCCGGGTAAGCCAGGATGCGGTAGCGCACCAGCGTACCGTCGGTCTGCGGCGGCAGCGTCACCTGCCAGATTTGGTAGTAAGCCCAGTTGAGCAAGTCCCATTCTGTTTTGACAAGGTGGAAGGGAAAGACATGCCCTCCCCTCAATCCCCTCCCTCTGGGAGGGGAGGTTTGGCTTCCTCCCCCATCGGGGGAGGATTGAGGAGGGGGAACAGTCACGCATTCCACCCGTTCGATCCGCCGGGGCAGTTCCACCGTCACCGTCAAAACCGGCTGCTCACCCGGCCGGACGGCCTGCGGTTCGACCTGATATTGATGTTTGACGCCGCGCCGCGCCGCCTGAAAGTGATCAACTCTTTTTTCAGTGGTGGAAAGTGACCCGAAAACAAATTCTGCCATACTCAACCTCTATCGTTATCAAATTTTACCCGGTCGTCATGGGCCTTCATAAACCAATCCGGCAATCGTAGGGGCGAGGCAATCGGCTGTGATCTTGGTTTAGCAAACGGCCTTTTCTCCGATTGCCTCGCCCTGGTCACCGGAAAATGGGCGAGGCGGCGGCAAGGCAAAGCCATTCGTTACATCAAAGGCCATTCGCCGCCTCGCCCCTACTGCGTCTACCCAATTGGACTGGCCGCTCTCAGCCGGATTGATCCGGCGTTATTTTTTAGCCGGGGGCATTCATGCCCCGGCGATGCTTGCGCCAGCGCCAAAAGACGAAACCAGCAACCACCAACAGCAAGATAATCAGGGCTGCCCAAATTAGATTACCCAATTGGTTCGACTCGGCCGGTGATTGGACAGGCGGTCCTGGGGCAACGGCCGTTACCTCCACACCTGCTTCCGTAACCGCTTGCCCAACCAACTGGATTGTAAATTCTTTGGCTGTGTCTACTGGTTGAACGCCCGATTTGGCGTAAACGGCCGTTTCCCCCTGATACCAGCCGCTCTCTGCCGCCTCAAACTCGGCCTGCGTCGTCAAAACCGGCAGCGATTCGCCGCCCAGCAGCACGTCATCAACCGTCTGGCCATCAATCGCTGCCTGGAGCACGTTGTTTCGCGCTGTCGCTGCACCATCGAACGTGCCCTCAGCCGCGCCAATCGTCACGTTGATGGCCGAGTCCGTCCACTGCTGGCTCAGTTCGGTCGTGCGGACGGCACCGGATTGATAGGCTGTGGAACGGCCGTCATCCTCATACAAGGTAAATGTGCTCACTTCCGGCGCGGGCACGACTTGTACAATCAATTCGTCGCGCACTGAACCATCGCGGCGCAGCCCGGCCAAATTCATCGTTTGCTCGTCCACAGCCATGCGCGGGATGATGGCCCCGGCGCGCAGGAACAGCGGCAGCCGGAATAGACCATCTTCCACGACGGGCACGTCATTCAACCAACCACCGGCGCTGTCAATCCAGGCCCCGCTGTAAAAGTCAACCCATTGGCCGGCAGGAAGATAAACGGGAACGGCCGTTACCTCAGGTTCTATCACCGTGCGCACCAACAAATCGGCTCCCAACAGCTTGTGGTCGCCCAGTTCCCGCGTATTGGCGTCGTCCTGGAAGTAAAAAACCAGCGGCGGCACGACCGGTTCCCCGGCCAAATACGCCCGGTGAGCCAGTGAATAAAAGTAAGGCGATAGGCTGTAACGCAGTCGGACGTTGGCTAAATTGCTTTCCAAATTCCCGATGCGATCCGGCGCGGTTTCTTTGCAGTTGCACAGGTTTTCGGTGTGCGGTCGTATCGGCACATCCAGCAGCGCACTGTTGGCCAGCCAGACCGTGTACAGTTCATCCAGGTCGGCCCCGCTGATGTTGCCACGATGGAAACCGCCAATATCGGAGCCAAAATAATCGACGCCGGAAAACGACATCTGCATCTGGGCGTTCATGTGCGCGGCCAAACTGTCGAAATTGGAGCCGATGTCACCCGACCACATGGCCGCGCCGTAACGCTGGATGCCGGTTGTGCCGGAGCGGGACAGAATGGCCGGGCGCTGCGCCACTTCATTTCGGGCATACCCCTGGTCGATGCTTTTCGCCCATTTTAGATTGTAGAGGTTGTGATTGGCGGCTTCGTCATGCAAATTCAGCCCTGGCAAGCCAGCGTACCAGTCATCAGGGGCAAACATCTCCGGCTCGCCCAGGTCGGTCCAATGCCCCAGTACGCCCATGTCGACCAGCGGCTGGCGGTTCATGTCGTGCCAGAGGGCAGCTCCATCCTCATTGGTCCAATCGACCATGCCGCCCGTCCCCCACCATTTGCCCTGAAAAACGACCGGGCCGCAGGTTTCACAGCTTTTGACCAGGTAGCTCTGGCTGGCCATCCGGCCAAAATTGGAAAGCCCCTGATCGACGTAGGATTCCTCGATGAGGACCAGTTCCAACCCTTCTTCCGTTTGCAATTCGGCGATTTTGCCAGCCGGATCGGGGAAGTTGGTCAAATCCCAACTAAGCGAACCCATCTGGCTGGGGGCCTGGATGCCGCCAAACCATTGCAAATCGAGGACGAAGCCATCTTGCGGGAAGCCGTTTTCGTCGAGCGTCTGCCGCTTGTCGTCCAGTTCGGCCCAGTTGTCGTAGCCATATTCCGACGCCCACAAACCAAACAACGGTTTGGGCGGTACAGGTGGACGGCCGGTCAATTCCAGGTAATCGGCACGTAAATCGGGTAAATCGGGGCCACTAAGGACGTACCAGCGCAGTGGGTCGGCGGCAGTGGTCATCGTCCAGGGCGCGCCGGTGAAATCCCATTCCTGCTTGTAAACCACGTCCACGAAGAGGGCGTAGTTGTCAAAGCCGTCGCCCAGAGCATACATGATGGGAAATTGGGCGTTGCCCACCGCGCCGCCGCTGTACCCTTGCATCTCGTTGCCAACAACGCCGGGTGTGCGCTGGCTGCCAAGCCAATCACCGTTGGGTTCGCCAGGCATGCGGAACTGTTCGCCCAGTCCGTAGACGGCTTGCATGGATTGAGGATCGATAGTGAGAACTTTTTTGCGCTGGTCGAGGTCTTGGGGGCACACGGCCGTTAACTCCACCTCACTTATCAAATCAATCACCGTGCTGCACAGGGTTTGTGCATCGACGCTGACCTGCAACCCGGCCGTCGTCAGTGTGCCTTTCCCGTCGTCGTTAAATGCCGTCGGCCCGGCGTAATCGGTTTTGGCTACCATCGGCGTCGTGGTAATGGGTGACCCATCTGCCGGGCCGCTGCCCGATCCGGTTTCAAAATGAACCAGGTCATCGTCGAGGAATTCGACGAGCAGGTAGGCGCTGTCATTTTCGTATTTGATTTGCGGGATGGTGGTAACGGCCGTTTGTGCCAAAACACTAGGCTGCGGCCGAAAAACAAGAACTAGAACCGCTATCAGGAAAATTGAGATGAGTAAAAATAATTTTTTCATGATGTAGGGCGATTTTCCAAATCGCCTGACGAATTGTCAATTCGTCCTACAAATTAGCCACCGGGAACTAACTGAATGATGGTCGCCGACTGCCCCGGAATTTCGGCCAGGGGATGGTAGCTGGAGAAGCCGCCAGCAGCGTTGACTTCAGGATTGGCTTCCACGTCGGCGCCGAAGAGGGTTACGGCCGTTACCTCCCCACTCAACGACCCTTCCACTAAATCCAAACTGTAATCTTCCGCCTTTACCGGATTGGGGTTGAGATTGACGACAACCAAAACCGTCTCATTCGCCGTGTGGCGTAAAAAGGCATAAAGACGATTCGAGTTCGGTTCCACCGCCGTCCAGTCCCCTTCGCGCAGCGCCTCGTGATCATTCCGCAAATGAATCAGGCTGCGGTACACATTCAACAGCGAATCGGGGTCGGCATTTTCCAGCGACACACTGACTTCTGGATAATCATCAGCGGGAGCGCGCCACGGTTCGCCAGCGGTAAATCCGACATTCGGGCTGTCGCTGGTCCACTGCATCGGGCGGCGGATGTCCTCGTCGGGCTTGGTCCCGGTCATGCCAATCTCTTCGCCGTAATACAAAAAGGGCACGCCAGGCGAAGTTAGCAGCAGCGCCGCCGCCAACTTTGCTTTAGTTGTGTCACGTAAGACGCTCATCACCCGGTTCTGGTCATGATTAGTCAGGAAAATGCCAAACTGGTTAGGCGGATAACTGTCCTCTACCAGTTCGGCCACGTTGTACAAATTGCCGCTGATGGGACTGCCGGCGGCGCGCACATATTCCTCGGCCAGATTGAATTCAAAGGGAATGTCGTTTTCGTCCACGGCATATTGGGCTGCGTTTTGGGTATCTGTCCAGGTTTCGCCCACGGTGAAGGCATCGGGATTGACGCTTTTGTAAAAGGTATGGAACGCTCGCAGCCAGGCGTGGGTGGCAGGCGTATTTTCCTGGGCGACCCCATTTTCGATGAGGTGGCGGACGGCATCCATACGGAACCCGTCGACGCCCATCTCGTCCAGCCAGAAGCGGGTGATGTTGTCAATTTCGGCGGTGACTCCCGGATTAGTTAAGTTCAAATCGGGCATCCCCGACCAGAATACGGCGTAGTAGTAGCCATCTTTCCCGGCATACCAGACCTTCTCTCCCCAAGGGCCAAGATAAGTGGGCGCGGGGTCGGCCCAGACGTACCAATCCCGAAACGCCGGGTCGTCGTCGTTAGAGGCGATGAACCAGGGGTTTTCGGTGCTGGTGTGGTTGATAACCAGGTCAATGGTGATGCGGATGCCGCGTTTGTGCGCTTCTTCGATGAGGCGTTTGAAATCGTCATTCGTGCCGTAATCCTGTTCGACGGTGTAGTAATCCGCCACGTCGTAGCCGTGATAGCTGGGCGATTCCATGATGGGCATGAGCCATAGTGCGGTGACGCCTAAATCGTCGGTGGTGGCCGGGTCGCCGTCGTTGAGATAATCCAGTTTTTCGATCAGGCCGTTCAGGTCGCCAATGCCGTCGCCGTCGGAATCATTGAAGCTGCGGACGAAAACCTCGTAGAAGACGGCATCGTTCCACCAGCGGTCAACCGCCGGGTTGAGCGTCGGGATGGGTTTGGGCGTGGCGGTTGGTTCACGAGTGGGACCGGCGGCGCGGGTGGCGGCATCGAGGGCCAGGGCGGTGGCGATGGTGTTGGGGGTTGGTGTGTCTTCCGGGATGGGCGTTTGGGTGGGAGGAACGGCCGTAACCGTTGCTGCTGGTTGAGTGGCGGTGGGTTGGGAAACGGCCGTTGCCGCTACAGGCGTTGCCATCGGTGTAGTATTCTGGCAGGCAGCTAATAACAATATTGGAAAAACGAGAATGCATTGCGCAAATTTTTGTGTGTTCAAGAAACGTTCCTAAAACTGGCCAAACCCCGGACGTTGACGTCCGGGCGGGGAGGATATGGTAAATTTTAATTTGCCCGATTGGGCGTCGGACCACCGCTCAAATTCCCGCCAACGGACAGCCCACTGGGAACAGAAGCCGGGATGGTATCGGCCAGATTCAAGGCGCTGGGCGAGGTTAACGCATTAAGAAAGGCCAGCAAATCCTGCATCTCCTGCGCCGACAGCATTACCTGCTCACTGGCCGAGTCACTCTCCGTCGCCAAAACCGCTGCCAAAGTTTCCGGCTGATCCTGGCAGGTATCGCGCAGCGCCACAGCAAGCTGTTCCGGGTTGTAATCTTCCAGGCTGGCCGCCGGGTTCAGGTGATGGCGGACGACCTCTTCCAGCGAGGTAAACGCGCCGTTGTGCATCCAGGGGCCGGTGATGGCTACGTTGCGCAGCGGCGGCGTGCGAAAAGCATAACGGTCACAATCGCTGCCGGTTTCGCGGGCGCGGCCCAAATCATACGGCTGCTCGCGTCCCTTGCCCGGCCCAATCTGCGGCACGGCCAGATTATAGAATTGCTGGTCGGTAAGCAGGCCGCCGCTGTGACAGCTTGAACAACCTGCCTTACCATAAAATAGAAGAGCACCTTGTTTTTCCTGAGCCGAGAGCGCGCTGCGGTCGCCTCGAATATAGCGGTCGAAGGGGCTGTCTTCAAAGGTAAACGTTGTGGCCTCATAAGCAGCGATGGCATTAGCCACGTGTTCGATGCCTAATGATTCAACAGGCACATCGGGATAGGCTTGCTGGAATAGAGTCACGTAGCCAGGAATGGCCAGCAGGCGCTGCATGATGGACTGCCAAATGGGTTGTGACGTGTAATCGGTAATCTTCGCCAGTTCGTTAACCTGGCCAAAAATATCCTCGTCGCCGCGCAGACCGCGCATCTCGTCCCGCGAGGTGATGGGAAAGAGGGCTTGCGCCGCCAGCAGGCTGTCCAGGCCATCGGGGAGCCGGTCGCTGGCCGGGGTATTGAAACCATGATGGGCATCGCCGGAGACACGGCCGTCCCAGAAAAAGGTCGTCCATTCAGTATAACCCAAATTAAACAGCGGTTGGGCATTGCGCGGCACAAATTCACGCCGGTCGTCCGGTTTCACCCGCAGTTCGCCCAGGCCAACGCCACCCGTGCCAATAGGCAAAGACAGGTTATCCCCGGTCGCCGTGAGAGGATGATGGCAGGTGACGCAGGCGGTATCACGGTTACCACTCAGTTCCGGGTCCCAAAACAAGGCTTCACCCAGTTTAACCAATTCGGTGGAAGGTAGATCAGGGTTCGTGGGCGGTTGGACGTTTGCTTGCTCCATGAGGTAGTGGAGACGGCCGTCTACGCTCCACACACGCCCCATCGGTACACCCATCGCCGTCGCCGTTATGGCCCAAATGCCAACGAAAATCAGGCCGCCCAACAGCGCCGATTCCCACTTCTTCCCCTCCAGCGGCATACTCAAGACCAAAACCCCTATGCCTGCCGACAAGAGACCGATCAATGATAAGATAATCGGCTCGACCACAGAACGACCTTGCTGGTTGGGCGGACTTTCCAGCGACAGTCGGGGGTGTGGTAAAGCTTTTAGCGCCGTCTCACCTTGCTGCGGATAGGCCAGGTGATAACGCTGGTCGGCGGCAACATCATTGAAGGTTTGGGTACGGCCGTCCGGCCAGCGGATGTTCAAATCGGCCGTTTCCGCCTCGTCCAGGCCAAAATATAGCGTCAGGTCACTGCCGCCACCCAGGCCAAATCCATTAATCACGTCCTGCATTTGGGTCAAGCCATCAGGCGTCGTCAGGTAAACCCGCGTCCCTACCGCATCTCGATTGACTGGCCCACTGCCAACCAGCGCCAGTGCCAGCCAATGATTGTCTTGGCTCAAGCCACTTGCGCCACCCTGGTTGCGATACAGCCGATACCCCACATCCATGTTGCCTACAACCAGGTCCAGCCAGCCGTCATGGTCATAATCGGCATAAGCCGCACTCAGACTGGGACGCACGTCAGCCGCTTCGTCATCACAAGAAACCAGGGTAAACGTGCCATCCGCATTATTGTGAAACAGCTTATTGGCCGCAATATCACGATGGTTAGCCGTATCAGGCACCGCCAGATACAAATCCCGCCAGCCATCATTGTTATAATCAAAAAACAAGGCCCCCCAGCCAATGTCGGCTGGCGTTTGCACACCCGCCTCAGCCGCCACTTCCGTAAAAGTGCCATCCCCCCGATTCTTCAAAAGTTCCATTGGGCCGACGTTGGAAAAATAAAAATCCACGTTGCCATCGTTGTCGTAATCCCCAACGGCCAACCCCATACCAAATAATTTCGAGTTCGCCCCCGCTGCCTCAGCCACTTGGGTAAAGCACCAGCCATTACAGCCAGGGCCATCGTTACGCCACAATTTATTGCCCACCGGATTGATAAACTCATCATTAACCAGGTAAATATCCGGATCGCCATCGTTGTCGTAATCAACAAAACTGGCAATAAAACCGGCGCCATTCAAACTGCCGCCCAGATAGTCGGAAACGTCCTCAAACGTGCCGTCCCCGTTATTGCGATACAGGCGGTCACTGTCCCCATCCATGGAACGGCCGCATTCCGGATAACACGACCAGTTCGCCACATACAAGTCAACAAAACCGTCACTGTCAAAATCTCCCCAAGAGGCAGACTTGCTGTTCTTGTTGTCAAGCAGGCCAGCTTGTCGCGCCACGTCCACAAAACGCTGCCCGCCTTCATTGTGAAACAGATTATTGACCCCCCAGTTGACAACCATCAAATCCCGCCAGCCGTCATTATCAAAATCCGCAAACGTTGCCCCCTCGCTGTAGGCATCAAACAGGGCCACCTGATCGGCCAACGGCGACACAGAAAACGTGCCATCGCCATTGTTGTGATAAAGTGTATTGGGGCCATCCGGGTCGGTCACGTACAGGTCAACCCAGCCATCATTATCGTAATCCCCCCATGCTTCACCAACCGCCATATCCAGGCTGGCCACCCGATTATCGACAATGCCCGCCAACCGGCTGACATCTTTGAAAATCAGTGTCTCGTCGGGAACAGAATCAACAACCAAAAAGAGATAGCCCCGTTGGCCGAACAGAGCTATCCCTACAACAAACGCAAAAAGCGCCAGGACGCGCTTCATAGGTTATTCCTTGACTGCACCCGTCGTCAACCCACCGGCAATCTGATCTTGCAGCGCCAGATAGGTAATCAAGATTGGCAGCGCACCAATCAAAGCACCGGCCGCAAAAACGCCCCACTTCTTGTCAAACTGTCCGGCCGTGAAGATTTGCAGCCCGACCATCAGCGTATACTTGTCCACGTCGTTGAGCAAGATACGGGCCAGGATGAAGTCACCATAAACGCCAATGAATGACAAAATGCCAATCACCACCAAAATGGGCCGCAGCAGCGGCAAAAGCAGCGTCCAAAATATTTGGAAGTTCGTCGCGCCATCCATCATACCCGACTCATCAATCGCCCGTGGAATCGTGTCCAAAAAGCCTTTCATCAACCAAATATTCAACCCCATCGATCCACCCAAATAAACCAGGATCAGACCGGAATGGGTATTCAATCCAAACGTGGGGATAATCTCACCTGTCTGGAAAATCAACAGGTAGATAGCTACTAGAGCTAACAAATTTGGAAAAACTTGGATCAGCAGGATGCCTTTAAGCATCGTCACGCGACCTTTGAATCGCAGCCGGGAAAATGCATACGCTGCCATCGTCGTTATTGAAATACTCAGAACTGTTGTAATCGTGGCAATTTTTACCGAATTCCAGACCCACTTCCAATAAAACAAGTCGCCAAATTCATAATCCGGGTTTTTACCAAATAAGTCGCGGTAATTATTAATGCCGGCATTTGTTGGAATCAACTGTTGGGTTGCCAATGATTGTGAATTATCAAAAGAAGCCGAAATAATCCACAACACTGGAAAAATGGAGAAGAAGATCAAAATGACCGCAATGACCAGTCTAACTGCCACGCTAAACCGTTTCCGAAATCTTTGAGATTGTTGCAGATTTTTGTAAGTCACAGCTAAATTAGACATTCTCACTAACCTCCTCCCACATATTAGTGAAGCGGTATTGGACCAGTGTAATTGTCCCCACAATTAAGAAAACAATGATGGAGATTGCTGACGCTAACCCATATTGGACGCCGCGACCACCACTTTCAAATGCTAATTTGTACACATAACTGATCAAAATGTCGGTATGTCCAGCCTGTGTTGCTGCACCAACAATCGGGGGACCACCGGAAATGAACAAGTAAATCAGATTAAAATTGTTAAAATTGAAAACATACGAAGCAATCAGCAAAGGGCCAACAGCTACCAGTAATAACGGCAGCGTGATTCGGCGAAAGCTTTGCCAACCCGTAGCTCCGTCGATTGTTGCCGCTTCGTAAATATCTGACGGAATCGCCTGCAACGCGCCGCTTGTGATTAACATAAAGTATGGATACCCCAACCACAAATTCACAATTAAAATAGCTACTTGTGCCCATATAGGCTCCGTAGTCCAGGCTGGTGCCCAACCAAACCAATTTTCTAGATAGCGATTGACCACACCAAATTCAGCATTCAGCATACCACGCCACATGATAATACTGATCAACCCGGGAATAGTATAGGGAATCAGCAAGAAAGAACGAATGATCTTTTTGAATGGGAAATCCGGATCGTTGAACAGAATGGCAATGGTCAATCCTAAAGCAAATGTAGACAAAACGCTAATGGTCGGGAAAATAAAGTTCCAGGTTACAATACGAACAAGCGGCCCACGAAGTGCTGGGCTGGTCATAAAGTCGGAAAAGTTTTTGAACCCAACAACCGTTCTAAAACCAGGCTTGATGGTTTTGCCCGTCCGGCTTGTAAACGTGCCATCAACATTGTAGTAAATGTCACCATTTGACTGATCAATAACTGTATCTGTGGCTTCGTCGTACTTGTAAAGAGGTTCCAATTCAGCCGCTTCGCTTGGAGAACGAACCTGAATTGTTTGATCACCTTCGAGGCCAAATTTGATTTTAGGTAATTCTTGATCAGTAGCCGCAACCAAGCCATTCAAGCGCTGATATCCCTCTATGGAAACCGGAACACCGTTGCTGTCTGCCTCGCCTATTCCGGAATCCCCCGGTTTGGCCGGCACAATTTCAACGCCAGGTTTTCCGAGAAATGTTTCTCCTGCCGAATTAATCAGCCACAAAGCGTACTCGCCTGAATCCGATTTGAAAGCTGTCCATGAGTAGGATTTGCCTTCTTCAGGCAAGTAAGTTGCTTTTTGGATAAGGGGGAGAGCCTGTTCCTTGGTTAAAAGATGACCATCTCCGTAGTTTGTAAAAGCAACGTAAACGGTAAAGATGATGGGATAAACTGTGAACAAGATGAGGAAGCTCAACCCTACAGCCATCCAGCGGAAAGGGTAAGCTTTGGGAATTAGGAAAATTAAATTCAGCATTACCGCAATAATGCCGATAATGATGACTAGCTGTAAGAAACCCTTGGACAATGCGTTTTGGATAAACCAGACTGCACCAATGTCAAACAAAACAACCAGGACGATGAATACGATCCTGGCTAAAGGGCTTTCTCCACGTGAGCGGGTCACTTTTTCCTTGTCTAAAACAAGTCCACTCATAGTATGCCTCCTGTATACTCTGGAAAAAACAGTACGGAAATGCTGATATTTGTTTTGTTAAAACGCTCAGGAATTAGGCAAACCACAAAAAAATAAAACTCATCACAGCACTGTGGTTTACTCAGGGAAGGCGGGGGAGCTTTGTTCTCTGAATTCAAATGACTTCCCCGTTTTACCGGCTTCCATTATCTGCTCATATGAATACCGGGAAGTGCGCTCGCGCACTTCCCGGTATTGTGCCCTAGCGGTTATTTAGGGAAGAACAATCTCTAACAGTTTGGTGGCGGGGTCGTAAGTGAACGATACTTCGCCATCAGCCGCCAAGCTGAAGGGGTAGTTAGCACCATCAGGTTCACCATCAACACCATAGTTGGTGGTCCAAGAACCATCCAGAGCAACTTTAACTTCATAGTCACCAGCGGTCAGAGCGAAGGGGCCACTGTGGTACAGGCCATCATCGCCCATAGTCATCGCCGTCACAGAACATTCAGGCTGCCAATCGCCAGGGCAACCAGCTTGTGCCTGGTAAGAGCCAGGTACATTAACCATACCGGTCAGCGGGTTAGCAATCAGGGCTCGGATCTTGGTGCCGGCATCGGCCATAGCTTCAGCAGCAGTTTGTTTGCCGTCACGGGCCAGAACAACAGCATCATTCCAGTTGCCCCACACAGAACCCATAGCCGGGATAGCGGGCATCATGGTGGCATTTTCACCAGCAGCAGCCATAGCTACCAGATCAGGATCATCTACCTGAGCGAGGGCGGGGAGGTAAGCCGGCGGGCGCTGTCCGACTTCATACAGAGCCAATTGAGTGTCTACACTGGCAATGAATTCGCTGAGGAATGCTTGCGCCAGCAGGACATTTTCGCTCTGAGCGTTAATGAAGAAGCCTTGAGTACCAGCAAAGGGATAACCACCACCGGGGAAATTGGTAATGGCATAGGGTACACCAGCTTCACGGATTCGGCTCAATGCCCAGGGGCCAGCCATAATGAAAGGAGCTTCGCCGGTTTCAAAGAGGGCATGGTTGTTAGCCCAATCCCAATCGGCAGGCAAATCGCCGTTGGCAACACCATCGGCCAGCCACTGCACGCCTTCGATCATGCCTTCGCTGTCAACACCGAGGTCTTCGGGATTCCAGTTGCCATCGGCATCTTTGCCGAAGATGTAACCACCGAAGGAGGTGAATAGTGGATAAGCATCATAGGTGGTGCCGGTGACAGCCATGACGTAAGTGGTTTTACCTTCAGCCATGAGGGCTTCACCCATGCTAAGAACCTCATCCCAGGTAGTGGGCGGGGTTTCTACAAGGTCGGTGTTGTAGAAGAAGGCCATGTTTTCAGTGGCGTAGGGCATGCAGTACAAAACGCCATCGAAGGTGCAGGCTTCCAGGGCTTTAGGTGCAAAATCGGCATCTTTTCCGCCAAGGTCTACCGGGGCAAGGAGGCCGTTGTCAACCAATGTACCGGCCTGATCGTGGGCGATTACGATGATGTCAGGGCCTTCGCCCAGAGGAGCAGCAACCTGGAAGTCGTCGCGAATAGCAGATTTTAATTCGACTACGAGCTCAAGGTTGTAAGTAGCTAGAACTTCATCAGCCAGGTCTTGCAAAATTGGGGCGCGGGTATCATCGGCCCAAATACGCAGGGTGCCGGCAGGTGCGGCAGCAGCGGGTTCTTCAGCGGGGACTTCGGTTGGCTCTTCAGCGGGAGCTTCGGTCGGTTCTTCCGTGGGGACTTCGGCCGGAGCTTCTGTTGGTTCTTCGACTACCGGTTCTTCAACTGCTGGTTCTTCTGCGGTAGCTGGTTCTTCTGCAACCGGTTCTGCCGTAGGTTCAGCACCACCACAGGCAACTAATAATAATGCTCCCAGGAGCATCACAACTAATAACAAGTACCATTTTTTGTTTTTCATTTCGTTCTCCTCACATTTTATTTTTCTCGGTTAAATTCGAGTGTTTTTTACGGTTGTGTTTGTGGTTATTTGTCTATCGGTTAGCAATCACCTCCTCAATGGGTTGTTTTTGTTTTCATGATACGGTATTGATGAATGTGTCTTTGGTCAGGGATTCTTGCAGGCGTTGGTTAAGGCGGGTAAGCCCTTGAATCAAATTGCCTTGTTCGATGTCGGTAATGCAGTCGAGGCGGGCCTGGTTATAGGTTTGATGAGCAGCGACAACCTGTTGGCAAACGGCCGTTCCTTCTTCCGTCAGGTATAAACGCAGGGAACGGCCGTCCGTCTCATGGGGCTGGCGATTGACATAACCTTCAGCTTCTAACCCTTTGATTATTCGGGTTGCATTACTCTTATCACAAAACATTCGGTCGCTCAACTGTGTCGACGAAATGCCTGGCTCTTGGTTAATATGAAAGAGTGCATAAAAGCGAGGCGCTGTTAAATTATAGCGTGTAAAGAGTTGGCGGTCACCAAAATCGAGGAGTAAAAAGGCTTCTTTTAACAGGTTATATAATTTTTCCTGATTGCCCATCTCTTCTTCCAATTCGACAAAAACGCAATATAGTTGATATTGCAACTGTTGACATTGCAACTATATCACGCACAACTTTTGAAGTCAATACTTTGGGGATTTAATTTTCAACTGTAGTCGTTGTAAGGACCCCGATTTTCGGGCGGCATAAGGGCAGCGATGTGATGCATCATTTCATCGCCGTAAGCATCCAACTGGTGACGGCGGGCCGGGCCGCGCAGGACCGGATCGAGTATTAATGGACCAAAAACGGGGCCGATGTGCATGGTAACTTTGGTTCGTTTTAACCGGCGAATGTTATCCAGGATGTGTTCTGTGCCTAAAAAGGCAATGGGCAGAATGCGGGCCTGGCTGCGGGTAGCCAGGTAAGCAGTTCCGGGGCGAGCTGCAATGAGTTGGCCACTGATTCGGGAGTTCATACCTTCGGTAAACGGCCGTTCCTCTCCCCTGGCCAACGTATCCCGCAGTTCGGGATCGATTCCGCCTTCAGGCATGATTAGTAAGCGACCACCAGCCTGGAGTACGGCCGTTGCCTGCCGCAGTGCCTCCCGATCCGCCCGGCTGCGATGGACCATGATGGCGTCAATCACCGAAAGTAAGAGGCGCACAGCCGCGTTCTGCTCCAGTTCGACGGCGGCAAAAAAGGTGAATTTGAAGGGCAAGTGGAGTTCGATAAGCGGCGCTTCAAACAGGCTAAAATGATTGCCGATGATGATTAACGGCCGTTCCTCCGTCAAATTCTCCTCGCCCGTGATCTCCAAATCGATAAACAACCAGAGGAGAAAACGGACCAGATTGCGGAGGATGGGGTAGAGGATTGTTTTTCTCATAAAAGTGAAGAGGTGAAAGGGTGAAAGGGTGAAGGGGTGAAAAGGTGATCACCCTTTCACCCCCTTCACCCGCTCACCCCTTCATTCACTCGCGCAGGCGCGCGCCCAACTGCCGTTCCAACTGTTGTAAAATACGCTGGCGCTGCTTCTTCACGTCCTTGTCTTGCAGCGTCTTGCTAGGCGATTGGAAGGTCAGGTGGTAGGCCAGGCTTTTCTTGCCGGCCGGGATTTGCAAGCCTTCATAAATGTCAAACATAGCCACATCTTTCAGCAAAAAGCCGCCAGCCTGCCGAATTTGCGCTTCAACCTGGGCCGCTGGGACAGTTTTATCAACCACTAGTGCTAAATCTTCATGCACGGCCGGATAGCTGGAGATAGGTTCAACATGATGCCAGGGGGGAATCTGACCGCTGAGCAAGTCCAAATCCAACTCGGCCGCCAATACCGGCTGGTCGGTACGAATATCGAACCCTTTCACCACCAACGGGTGTAGTTCGCCCAGCAAGCCTAACTGCTGTTCGCCCAGCAGCAGGCGCGCCGTACGTCCCGGCCGGTAAGTAGGATGAGTCACGGCCTCAAAGTTCAGACCCTCGACGTGCAGATCGGCCAAAAGAGCTTCGATAATGCCCTTCAAATCAAAGAAATCCATGCCATCCGGCTGGCCATTATTTTGCCAATAAACCTGCAGGCGCGGCCCGGTCAAAACCAGTGACAATCGGGTCAATTCGTCCGGCAAATCCCCTTCCTCTGAGGCCAGGTAAATCTTGCCGATTTCGAAGAGGGCGATGTATTCGTTAAAACGGCTGTTGGCTGCGGCCGTTTCCAAAGCCGAAGCCAGCAAACTATGGCGCATCGTCACCCGATCTACCGTGATGGGATTGGCCAGGGTCACATAAGGCCGGTCGTCGGGGGTGATGCCCGTTGCCGCTGGCAGCAGTTTATTCTCCCGCTCCGGCGTCGTCAGCCGGTAGGTGATGATTTCCTGCATCCCCAACTGAACGAGTATATCCTTGATCCGCTCTTCCTTTTCCAGCTTTTCGTTGCTGCGCTGCGGCGGCAGCGTATCGCTCATCTCCTTGGCCGGCAGCTGATCATAGCCGTACATACGGCACACTTCTTCCACCAAATCATTGGTGAATTCAATGTCCAACCGATGGTCAGGACTGGTCACCATCAGATGATCACCTTTGTTTTCCACACCAAATTCTAGCGATTCCAACATTTTTTGAATTTCGGTCAGACTTGGGCTGATGCCGCCAATTCGCTGTACCTCAGCTTCGGTTAATTGGAGAACGGCAGGCTGAGCCGGATTGGGGTAATAATCGATAATCCCTTGGGCAACCGTACCGCCGGCCAGTTGGCGCAGCAGTTCGGCGGCCCGTTTGGCGCCCAAAATAGATTGGCTGGGATGTACGCCGCGGCTGAAACGGAATCCGGCCTCGCTGTTGAGCTTGAGCAGCGTGGCGCTGCGGCGGATGTTGATGAAGTTCCATGACGCTGCTTCCAGCAGAACGCTGGTCGTGCTGTCGCTGATTTCGCTCTCTTCGCCGCCCATGATGCCGCCGATGCTGAGCGCACCCGCCGGATCGGTGACGAGGATGGTAGTCGCTGGCATCTCACGGTTCACGCCATCCAGCGTGGTGACTTTTTCACCTTCATGCGGCAGGCGGGTGACGATGCGGATGGGGCCATCGGAGCCGTTGTATTGGTCGGCGCGGCGGCGCAGGAAGTCGTAATCGAAGGTGTGATTGGGTTCGCCCATTTCCAGCATGACATAGTTGGAAATATCGACGACGACGTTGATGGGACGCTGCCCGGCCAGTTTGAGGCGGCGCTGCATCCACTGTGGGCTTGTTTTTTGCGCCACGCCTTTGATGACAATAGCGACAAAGCGCGGATTGAGTTCAGGGTTTTCGGTGGTGATAACAACTTTATCGGCCACGGATGGGCCTTCCTGAACCAGTTCGTAGCTGGGATAGTGCACTTTCTGACCGGTGAGAGCGGCAACTTCACGGGCAACACCAACGATGGAGGCACAGCGGGCGATGTTAGGGATGATGTCGATGCTGAGAACGGCGTCACCCAGAACGTCCTGCACCGGCGTGCCTGGCGTCTGGTCGCCATCAAGGATCATGATGCCTTCGTGTTCGTCGCTGATGCCCAGCTCTTTTTCGGAACATAACATACAGCGATTATAAATGCCGCGTAACGGCCGTCCCTTCAACTTCGCCTTCACCTGTCCTTCTTTGTGCCCGTCATATAATTCGGCCCCTTCCATGGCGAAGGGAGAGTAAAGTTTGAGACCGCTAATGTCGCCCTGCCCCACATACTGGAACAGATTGGGCGCACCAGTGACAGTCACTTCATATTCGTCGCCGCCATAATCGACAGTGGCCAACACCAGCCGGTCGGCATCGGGATGTTGTTCCACTTTGCGGATGTGGCCAATGACAATTTTTTCACGGTCCCAAACGAGCCGGTTTTTATCATTGCCGCCGGGAATGCCCAGGTAGTCGATGCTTTCGACTTCTAACCCGGCAATGGTTAGCATTGAGGCCAGTTCTTCAACTGACATGTTGATGTCTACATATTCTTTGAGCCATGAAATGGGTACGAGCATAGTAATCTCCGTAGTAGATGATTAAAGATTGAAGATTGATATAGCCTAGATCATTAATCCTCAATCATCGTTTTTAGAACTGTTCCAGGAAGCGCAGGTCGTTGCCCCAGAAATAGCGAATGTCGTCGATGCGGTATTTGAGCATGGCAATACGTTCTGGCCCCATACCAAAGGCAAAGCCGGAGTAGGTGTCCGGATCGTAGCCGCCATTGCGCAGAACGGTGGGATGGACCATGCCGCAGCCCAGAATTTCTACCCAGCCGGTGTATTTGCACACATTGCAACCTTCCCCGTTGCAGAGAATGCACTCCACGTCCATCTCGGCGCTGGGTTCGGTGAAGGGGAAATAGTTAGCGCGGAAGCGTACCTGCCGGTTTTCGCCAAACATGCGCCGGGCAAAATCGGTCAACGTGCCTTTCAAGTCAGTCATGGTGATATTTTTGCCGACGGCCAGCCCTTCTACCTGATGGAATTGCAATTCAGAACGGGCCGTAACCTGCTCGTAACGATAACACATGCCGGGCAAAATGACGCGAATTGGTTCCGGGTAATATTCACGCATGGCGTGTACCTGGCCAGGACTGGTATGGGTACGCAAAATGATGCCGGGTGTCGTTGTGTGGAAGGTGTCCCACATATCGCGGGCCGGATGATCCTGAGGGATGTTGAGCAGTTCGAAATTGTACTCGTCGGTTTCAACGTCACGGCTGCGGTAAACCTGGAAGCCCATGTCGCCCCAGATGCGGTAGATTTCACGCAAGGTTTGGGTAGCCGGATGCAGCCGTCCACGCCATTGTTTACGTCCCGGCAACGTTACATCGATAGCTGACGCTGCCATTTGGCTCTGAAGTTCAATGGCACGCAGTTCAGCCAGTCGCTGTTCATAAGCCGCTTCCAGTTCTTGTTTGACAGTGTTGATGCGCTTGCCAAAGACAGGCCGCTCTTCCGATGTCAGCTGGCCAACCTGGCGGGTCATCAGGTAGATGCTGCCTTTGCGGCCGAGGGTTTCTTTGTACCAGGTTTCGAGCACGGCCGTTTCCCCGACCTGCTCTAACCTGGCTAAAGAGTCGTTATATAGTTCGTCTAATTGTTCCAGCATGTTCGCCCTTCCTCAAATTACTTTTCAACAGCCGAGAAGCATATCATACCCGGCTGTATCCTGCCAAAATAAAAAGGACGCGGGTAAAACGCCGCGTCCTTTCAGGTTTCCTGGTCAAATTGCCTGGCTTTCACTCAAGCAGAACGACCCTCCCCCGCGCCTACGGCGTTGGTCATGTTCTTAAAAAAGTAAAAGCTAAAAAATCGCTGCTTATTCATGATGCTGGCACTATAGCACCGCCGACAGGCTCTGTCAAGCCGTATTCAATCGGTTTGAGTGGCGTATTCCGGCTTGTAAAACCTGATACCCAAATTGTAGTTGGCTGCGCTGGACATAGTCTACCGGGAGCATCTGAGGCTGTAAATTTGTATCAACGGTTGTGAGAGAGAATGAAGTCGCTGACGGCCGTTCCAACCAATAAAACATCGCCGTCAAATGCCAGGCACGGCCGTTACCATCAATCTGGTACAAATCCTCCATGGATAACAATGGCCCCACCACCGGTACAATGCCGGTCAACAAATGATAGACCCGGCTGACGGCATGATACGGCCGTTCCCCAGCCGGCAACATCGTACCCGGCCAGGTCAACCACCCCGTTTGCTCATTATGAAGCAGCAAGATTTCATTATTCTCAATGAAAACAGCATAAGCTGCCGGGCTAAACGTCAAAGTGGCAGCAGCTACTGGCACAGGGTAGCCTTGCGGGTCGTAGCAAACAATCGTTGACATGAGAGTTTATAAAATGGAACAACGCCGCTTCCTGATTAAAACGTCATTATTCAGGAATGGGAACAGCCACGATTTCTTGTTTAATGGCCGGAATTTGGTCAGCCAACGAACCCAGAACACCGTTGATGAACCGGGGCGCACTGTCAGAAGCATATAGTTTGGCCAGCTCCACCGCTTCGTTGATGGCCACTTTGACCGGCGTTTCGCCCATAATCAGGAATTCATAAATCGCAATTCGCAAAATATTACGATCAATCACAGCCATTTGATCCAACGGCCATTCAGGGGCGTAACGCGCAATGAGTTTGTCAATCTCAGACAGGTAAGCAATTACTCCCATGACGAGCTGCGACGCAAATTCGACCCCGGCATTTTCCATAGGATTATCTTCCAGCCGCCGCTGCAAGACTTCACCCACCGGATGCTCGGCAAGGTCATATTCATACAAGGTTTCAAGGGTTACACGCCGCGCACGTCTTCTGGTTTTCATGATGTTAAATTATCATCCGGCCTCAGCTTGAGCATAAACGACATCTTCAACGTGGATGTTGACTGCCTCAACCGGCAGGCCAACCATGGTGTCAATCGCTTCAACAACGGCCGTTTGCAAAACACGGCTTTTTTCCATGATATTCACATCCGGTTCCATTATAACGTAAATATCGAATTTTATCTTCTCATCCGACAAATCCAGGATGACGCCATCATGGCGGGCATGGCGGCGGAATAAACGAGCCGCATCCGGCGGCACCGGAGCCATCTTGGCCACACCTTCCACCTTCAAAGTGGCAAAATAAGCTATCATAGCCAGTACATCTGGCGCAACTTCGATTCTACCTTTGCTTTCAGTTTGTTCGTTCATATTTTTCTGGTTATTGGTAGCTGGTGGCTGGCTGCTGGTAGAGACCGCTGGCAGCTAGCGGCCGGCTGTTAAATTACATGGCAATACCGCCGTCGACACTGATGACCTGACCGGTGATGTAAGCGGCCTTATCTGACGCCAGGAAGGAAACCAAGTAAGCCACTTCTGGCAGTTCGCCCCAGCGTCCTAAGGGAATAAATTCCATCATGGACTGGACTTGCTCCTCGGCGAGCACGGCCGTTAACGCAGTTGGGAAAAAGCCTGGCGTAATTGCGTTCACCGTAATCTGACGCGACCCCAATTCCTTGGCCAACGACTTGGTAAAACCAATAATACCGGCCTTGGAAGCAGCGTAATTGGCCTGTCCGGCCTGCCCAATCAGCGCTACAACCGAAGAAATATTGATAATTCGACCGCCGGCTTTGCGCCGCATCATGGGACGGGCTACTGCCTTGCAGCAGTTAAAAACGCTTTTCAGATTCGTATCCTGTACAACGTCCCAATCTTCCTCTTTCATCATCATGAGAAGCTTGTCGCGGGTGGTACCGGCGTTATTCACTAAAATATCAACTTGTCCATAGGTGTCAAGCGCAGCTTTAATCAAATCCTGGGTCTGATCGAACTGGCTCACATCGGCTTGTACGGCCGTTGCCCGTCCCCCCTTCTCCTTTATGCCCTGCACCACCTCTTCAGCCGCATCGGCACTGGCGTTGTAGTTAATGACCACCGCTGCACCATGATTGGCCAAATCTTCAGCGATAGCCCGGCCAATTCCTCTCGAAGCACCGGTCACAACAGCAACTTTTCCATCCAGCAACACGTTTATTCCTCCGGTTTTAGGGTAAGCATAACTAAGATTGATGATTTCATTCCCTCAATCATAAATCATTTTTCATCAATTTTGTACTTAATTCGCTGCGCCTGACGATTGATGCGTTTCACAAGACCCAACAACACATCACCTGCTCCCACTTCCACAAAAGTATCTACACCTTGTGCCACCATAAAATTAACCGAATCTGTCCACCGCACGGGCGAAGTCAACTGCGCTTTCACTTCCGAACGGACAGCCTCCGCTGTCATTAAAGGCTGGGCCGTCACGTTGCCGATAACCGGCATTTGGGGCGGTTGAATCGGCGTCTCGTCAACAGCCTGAGCAAATTCGGCAGCAACCGAGGCCATTAATGGGGAATGGGCGGCAATCGTGATGGGCAGCCGTACAACTTTGCGTGCGCCAGCTTCCTGAGCCAGCGCCATTGCACGTTCCAGGGCCAGGGTATCTCCAGAAATGACCAGTTGGCCGGGACAGTTATCATTAGCAAGCTGAACGATTTGGCCAGTTTCATCACTGGCTTGATGGCAAAGTTGTTGGACAACGGCCGTTTCCACAGCCAGAACCGCCGCCATCGCCCCCGGATTACGTTCACCGGCCAGCTTCATCAACTCACCGCGCCGCCGTACTAAATTCAATCCATCGGCAAAAGAAATGCTGCCCGCCGCCGCCAGAGCCGAAAATTCCCCCAGGCTGTGTCCGGCCACGCAAGTCGGAGGCGCCCAGCCCTGAGCTGCCATCGCCTGCCAGGCGGCCATACTGGTCACAAACAGGGCTGGCTGCTGATTAATCGTATCCGTTAGAGCATCTTCAGGGCCATCAAAACAGAGGGTAGAAAGCGCAAAACCCAACTGAGCATCGGCCTGATCAAAAACAGCACGTGCTTCTGGAGAACGCTCATAAAAGTCGAACCCCATACCAACGTGCTGTGATCCTTGTCCGGGAAAAAGAAAAGCCTTACTCACTTGTTAATGCCCCTAAACTGCGGGTCTACAAAGATAGCCGATAAAATAAAATTTTTTTCAAAATGAAAAAGGCCGTAAAACAAACGGCCCTTTTCCAGATTTTATTCTTGATAACCCGGCATAACCTTACGGCCGCGGTAAGTGCCGCAGTTAAGGCAAACCCGATGCGTGCGCCGCATTTCGCCGCATTCCGGGCAGGGAACCAGGTGGAAAGCGGTGAGGGCGTGATGTGCCCGGCGTTTGTTTTTCCGCGATTTTGAAATTCTGCGCTTTGGAACTGCACCCATGACTAAATCCTCTCTATCTGTTTCTCAATTCTGCCCAATCATTACCAACCGGACAGCTTACATACAAAAAATAAGCGGCATTGTAGCCGCGAAAAGGTATTATAGCCATCGTGCCTGTTGTGTCAAGCTAAAAATGGCAGGGTTTTTCTGACAAGTGCCAGGCACAGGGCAGCAGGTCTTGCTTGAACCAGGCTGTTCTGCCCTGTGCCTGACACTACAAGCCTAATCTGGGGTAACGACCGTTCCCTCCTGCTCCACACTCACCTTATGCAGACCATTACGCACAACCGTCAGCGAGCGCAGCAGTTCATCTTCAAGCTGAGACAACACCTCAACCACATAAGCATCGGCATCCTGACGCAGCGCATCTGCATCGCGCCGGGCACGCTCCAAAATATTTTCGGCACGCTGCTGAGCCGACATCGTAACCGTATCCCGGTTTACCAACTCGCCGGCTTCTTGCTTGGCCAGCCCCCGAATCCGCTCGCCTTCTTCCTTTGCCTGGGCCAAAATCCGATCCTTCTCTGCTTCAATCCGATTGGCCCGTTTCACCTCTTCGGGTACAGAAACTCGCAGTTGGTCAATAATATTGAAAATCTGATCTTCATTTACCAACAAATAAGCGCTTAAAGGCAACCGAAAACTTTCATTCAAAATTTGTTCTAACCGGTCTACCAGACTTTGGATATCCATGACGCCATCCTGCAAAGGCTGAAGGCGGAAGGATGAAGGCTGAAATCCCGCCTGTTCGCCACTTTAATAACTGCTACTGCCCCAATTATAAAGGCTACTGTCCTAATCACGCAATGGCAGCGGGCTATTGAAATCGTCACCATTGCTGCCAGCAAAGCGGGCTTTCAATGCCTGGGCCACATTGGGCGGCACCATACTGGACACATCGCCGCCCAGAGAAGCGATCTCGCGAACAATGGTTCCACTGAGGAATGTGTGTTGTTCACGGGTCATTAGATTCACATTCTCGATTTCCGGTGACAACCGCTGATTGGCTAAAGCCAGGCGAAACTCGAATTCAAAATCGGAAAAAACCCGCAGCCCACGAATGATGATGCGGGCCTCAACCTGCCGGGCAAAGTCAACGGTCAGGCCACTGTAAGGCAGGATGCTGATGTTTGCATGACCATCCAGTGCCGTTTCAATCATGGCAATGCGCTGTTCAATAGGGAATAAAATGGATTTAGACGGCCGTGCATGGTCATACACACCGACAACCAATTCATCAAACAGTTCACAAGCCCGCTTCATCAAATCCAAATGTCCATAATGAACAGGATCAAATGTACCAGGATACAATGCACGTCGTTTCAATACAAGTCTCCTTGTTGGTTGCTGCCAGTCACTAGCTAATATCTCCTGCTTGTTCCCAGAAGTGGGCAACCGCGTCACGCAGTTGGCCGTTTTCATGGCGGGCCAACATGGGATCAGCAGCAAACAGGGCGGCCGCCTCAGTTTGCGCCATTCGGAGCATTTCCATGTCAAGCAGGGAAGCCAGTTTTAGTTCGGGTAAACCGCTTTGCCGCCGACCAAAGAATTCGCCGGGGCCACGTATCTCTAAATCTTTTTCGGCCAGGATGAAACCGTCATTGGTTTGTTCGAGGGCTTGCAGACGTTCTTCGGCCACGGCCGTTTCCGCATCACTAATCAAAATACAGTATGACTGGTACTCGCCCCGGCCAACACGCCCTCGGAATTGGTGTAATTGGGCCAAACCAAACCGGTTTGCCCCTTCGATCAGCATTACTGTGCTGTTAGGCACGTCCACCCCTACCTCGATGACCGATGTAGCCACCAGAATATGGGTTTCACCCCCGTAAAAAGCACGCATGGCTGTTTCTTTTTCGTCGGATTTGAGACGGCCGTGTATCAATCCCAGCTTCAAATCGGGGAAGACTTCATTTTGCAGCCGTTCAAACTCTTCCACTGCCGCTTTGGCATCAATCTTGTCTGACTCTTCAACCAATGGGTAGATGATGTAAGCCTGCCGACCTTGCGCGATCTGGCCGCGAATGAATGAATAGGCTCGTTCCCGTTCACTGTGCCGCAGCCAGCGCGTTTTGATTTCCTGTCGGCCAGGCGGCATCTCATCCAGCACCGACAAATCCAGGTCGCCGTACAGCGAAAGAGCCAGGGTGCGCGGGATAGGCGTCGCCGACATGACCAGGAGATGCGGGCTGGGTTTGCCAACGGCCGTTTCCGCCCCTTTTTCGCGCAGCGCCTGCCGTTGATCAACACCAAAACGATGCTGTTCATCAATCACGGCCAGGGCTAAATTGTCAAACGTGACCGCTTCCTGAATCAGCGCATGGGTGCCAATGGCCACTTGCACTTTGCCAGACGCTAAATCAGCATAAATTTGCGCCTTTTCGGCGGCGGATGTACTGCCGGTAAGCAAGGCGGTTTCAATTCCCAGTGGATCCAGTAGCTTACTCAGTCCAGCATAATGCTGTTCGGCCAGGATTTCAGTGGGAGCCATCAGAGCGGCTTGCTTGCCTGCTTTGGCGGCAACGACCATCGCTGCTGCGGCAACGACGGTCTTGCCCGCACCCACGTCGCCTTGCAACAGCCGGTTCATGGGTTTATCCCGGCTCATATCAGCGGCAAATTCGCCAACGACTCGTTTTTGCGCGCCGGTCAATTCATAAGGCAGAGACGCTTTGAACTGATCCAGCGCCGCCCCATCAACGGACAATGGAATGCCCGGATGGGCCTGCCACTTGTGCCGCTGGCCCTGCATGCCCAATTGCAGCAAGAATAATTCGTCGAAGATGATCCGTTTGCGGGCATGGTAAAGGCTGTCCTGGTCGTAAGGAAAGTGAACTTCAGCAACAGCCTGGGACAAGGCGTAGAAATCCAGTTTTTGCCGGATAGATTCGGGTAAGGGGTCAGGGATATGGCGTGCCCACCGGTTAACGGCCGTGCTCATCACATCGCGCATCTTTTTGGCCGTCAGCCCCTCGGTGAGCGGGTAAACGGGCACGATTCGGCGGGTGCGCAGCGGGTCAATCTCCAACGGCTCCCATTC
This sequence comes from Ardenticatenaceae bacterium, assembly GCA_020634245.1. Classification (GTDB taxonomy): domain Bacteria; phylum Chloroflexota; class Anaerolineae; order Promineifilales; family Promineifilaceae; genus JACKCC01. The sequence continues at coordinate 292,460 of JACKCC010000012.1, forward strand.
GGGCGAGTTAAACACCAGACGGCCCAGGTATTGGTCCACCTTGCCACTCAGGACAATCTGCATCCCGGCCTTTAATTTATCCACCAGCCACTGTTGGTTAAACCAGGTTGCTTGAATATTGGCCGTGCCGTCGCTGATGATCGATTGAACGACGATTTGGTTGGTTCGAGTACGGCGGGCGCGCGTTTCCCAAATGGTGCCAATGATGGTAACTTGTTCGCCATACACCAAATCTTTGATGGGCTTCATCAGGGTGTAATCGTCATAACGGCGGGGGAAAATGTACAGCAGTTCCCAGACGGTTTCCGCGTTCAACCGGGCCAGTTTTTCAGCGACACGCGGCCCAATTCCTTTAACAACCGTTACTGATTGTGACAGCCCTTCAGGATCAGGTTCAGCCGGGGGTTCTAATTTTAAGACCGGTTTTTCCGGTTCGGCTTCAACAACCGGCAGGTCTTCTACTGTTTCTTCGGGTAACGGCCGTTCCACCTCCGGTTCAATTTCCGGCCGTTTTTCGACTTTCGGCTGGGTTTTAGGTTCCGGTCTGGGCGGTGGTGGTTGTTTTTTAGGAGCCGGCTTGGCAGCTGCCGGTTCGCTTACGCGCTTGCGGCGGGCGGCCAAACTGTTGTTAAGTGATTCTAGCGCTTTTTGACGAGCCTCTTTACCGGGTAAACGGCCGTATTCCATCAATACTTCGGCCACCTGCTCCACCAGCGCCCGGTCAGCCTCATCCTGCGCCTCTTCCCGTGCCTGCCCAACCCAAAAAGTGGCAAACTGCCGGATACCACCAACAACTGCCTTATTCTGGTAGCCCTGCTGCGCTTCCAGATTCAATACTCGTTCTAATCGCTTAAATGCTCGTCCCATCTTAATATTCGGAATCAATCCTTTTGCGTAATGCAGGCAAAACCAACTGCACCCAAACCCAAATGCAGTCCGATAGCCGGCGTAATTTCCATAATCGGCAAAGACAATCCTTTGGGAAACAGCTGTGCTGCCTGTTCTTTTAACTTTTCGGCCATTTCCGGCGCATTTACATGTACAACAGCCAATTGTTCCAGTGGAGCCATGTCTGAAAGTAAATTTAACACATGAGCAACGGCCCGCTTGTGGGTGCGTATCTTGCCAGCAATGGAGATAACACCATGATGAATCATCATCACTGGCTTGATTTGTAAAAGCGTCCCCACGCCAAACTCAGCCCAATTGACCCGCCCGCTGCGGCGCAGCGAATCCAGGGTATCGATCACACCAAACAAATAGGCTCGCCGTACCCGATCGTTGAGCATGTCAATGATTTCTTTGACAGTTTGCCCGGCATTGGCCGCCTGAGCCGCCATCATTACCAGCAAACCGGCCGCCAGCGAAATTTGCCGGGTATCAAACAAAGTCACACGCACATCATCCTGGGCCGCTGCCCCAACCCGCGCCGCATTGTATGTGGCACTCAAATCATGGGAGATGTGCATGGAGATAATGTCGGTCGCTCCTTGCTGTGCCAGACGCTGATACACATCGGCAAATGTTCCCGTCGATGGTGCCGATGTAGTGGGATAGGGAGTGTAACCTGGCAATTTTTGATAAAAGGTATGGCGAGGCAGTTCTACCCCTTCCTGATAACTCTCATCACCAATGTTAATGTAAACAGGCACAATGGTAATGTCCAATGTTTGCGCAATGGCTTCGGGCACATCACAGGCGCTGTCGGTTACGATTTTGATGGTCATATTGGTCGTTGGTTGCTGGCTACTAGCCGCTGGTCGCTGCCATTCATCAGCCGGCTACTAGCAACTAGCTGCCAATTCTATTCCGCACCTAAAATATAAAAGTAATGCGCCTGGCCGCCGGGCAAGATTTCCACTTCAATGTCCGGGTACAGGGACTCAATTTGTTCGGCAACGGCCGTTGCCTCTTCCTTACTCACATCTTGCCCAAAATAAAGTGAAAGCAGTTCCCGCTCATCCATCGCCATCTTGTCCAATACATCCACGATGGTTTGGGTCAGATCGGAGCCGGAAGCACAGAGACTGCCGTCTACCACACCGATGATTTCCCCTTCATTAACTGCCACGCCATCCAGTTCAACCGTGCGGGTGGCCCGTGTGATTTCGCCGGTGGAGACAAAACCCAGTGCTTCTTGCATAGCAGCGGCCGTTTCCACCAACTCGCCATCTGGATTCAAGGCCATCATCGCGCTGAACCCCTGCGGCGCTGTTTTGGAAGTCACGACGGCCACATGTTTAGGGCTTAAATCCCGCGCCGCTTCCGCCGCCAGGATAATATTTTTGTTGTTAGGTAAAATAATGACTTTGTCGGTGGGCACATCTTGAATGGCCTGGAAGATTTCCTCGGTGCTGGGGTTGTTGGTCTGACCGCCGTTCACAATAAAAGCTGCGCCCAGACTCATAAAAATATTGGCCAACCCATCACCGGCAGCGACGGCAACGACGCCGATTTGGCCGGGTTGGACAGTAGCAGGCACGACTTGAGGTACGGCCGTTGCCCCAGGCGCATGAACGATCTCCTCCATCTGCATCTGCATATTTTCCACAACCACGTCCGTAATCTGCCCCAGGCTGATACCATAACTAATCGGTTCACCAGGGTCTTTGACGTGAATGTGAACCTTGATCGTCGTCTCATCGCCCACAACCACCGTCGAATCACCCATCGCATCAATGCGGTCACGAACGGCATTGACATCCAGGTTTTTCCCCGTGAGAATAAACTGAACATCATAGGGGTTTTCCAGTTCGCCGCCTTCCGGCATAGCCAACGCCTGGGCAGGAACATGAGCCGCCTGCTGTGCTTGAGCCAATTCCTCAACCACAGTGGCCATTTGTCCATTGGTGTAACGCAGCATCCCTTCCAAAATGTAGACCAAACCCTTACCGCCGGAATCAACCACACCGGCCTGTTTCAAAACCGGCAGCAGTTCCGGCGTCCGCTCTAACACCTGTTCACAACGTTCCAAGATACGTTCCATAACAAAACGCAAATCCTGGCTTTTTTTCGCCGCATCACGGGCTTCTTCTGCTCCTTCGCGGATGACGGTGAGAATTGTGCCTTCAACCGGACGCATCACGCCGTTGTAGGCCGTATCGGAAGCGGCCTGGAAAGCCAGGGCCAAATCATCGGCATTGAATGTTTCTTTATCTTTCAGGCCACGGGCCAGCCCGCGCCATATCTGGCTGAGGATGACGCCAGAGTTGCCCCGCGCCCCCATCAAAGCGCCCTGGGAGAGGGCCGCCGCCATTTTGCCGACGTGTATTTCATCACTGTCTTTGATACGGCCGTATGCTGAGCGCATCGTCAACAGCATATTTGTCCCAGTATCCCCATCAGGCACAGGAAACACATTCAATTCATTGACAGCCCGATGATTTTTATCCAACCACAACATACTGGCATGAGCCAGTTTACGCAGTTGTTGTCCATTGCATTGCAGCCACTTTTGTGATGTTGGCGGCGGTTCAGGTGTGTTCTGCCTCGTCACGTATACTCCTCAATTCAAGCAGGTTTTCTGATTTCGTGAGGCGATTTTTACGTCATGCGTCGTGCCTGACGCATGACGTATGATTAGTACCTCACGACTCCCTTTTTTGTGCTTTCGCTTTTGCTTTTTCTTTGTCTTTTTCCAGTCGCAATCCCTGAATATACACGTTAACCGCCCGGACAGGCAACCCTAACGCTTTTTCGACATGAAACTGGACCGTATGCTGCACGCTTTCGGCTACAGTGCGGATGCGAATTCCATATTCAACAATGACATACACATCAATCGTAATCTCGCCATCTTCTATGACGACTTCAATTCCACGCTGGGCATCCCGCGACAACAAATTGGCAATGCCGTTGACCAAATTTTTATTGGCCATGCCGACAACGCCATAACATTGATTCACAGCGCGGCTGGCAATTGTGGTAACGGCCGTTGGCGAAATATCAATGCTTCCAAAACTATCTTCTATATGCGGCATATTTTCTCCGTGTTCAGTGGTTGGTAATCAGTGGGCGGTAATCAGTAATCCGATTACTGTTCACTAATTCACCGGATTTAAGTTTGCCAAAACAGATTTACTCGATTATAATCCTAAGCCGTTCATTATGAAACTGAGCGACCGCAACAGGTCGCTTTTAATTTGTCAGGGCGAGGTGATATTATGGCCAAGTGTGAAATTTGCGGCAAAGGACCGATGTCCGGCCAAAACGTCAGCTTCTCACAGAAGAAGACAAAGCGTCAATTTAAACCCAATATTCAGCGGACAACGATTATTGAAGGCAACCATAAGGTTCGCAAATACGTTTGCACCCGCTGTTTGAAGACGCTAGCCAAGTAGATTTCCATTTTAAGTATCGGGCGGACACTGCTCCGCACATTGTCAAAGGTCGGCCTTTTAAGGCGGGCCTTTTTTGTTTCCAGTGAGAACCTATCATAACCTAATGTGAGCCGGGCAACAATGCATCTCGCCAGCGGCATCCAAACTCATTTTCTAAATTGCCTGTTATAAAATCGCGTCCCGTGACGACATACATAGTGTAAAGCATTCAAATTCTTTGGCTCACTTTAACGAGAAGGCATAGATGATTATCAGTCAATTGACGATTCCACCAGAAACGGCCGTCTTCATTGATGAAGATGACCAAATGCTAATCCGGCTGGCCCAAAACGATCTGGGGGCATTTTCGGCCCTGTATCAAAAATATGCCAGCCAGGTCTACCGCTACCTGTTGGTGCGGGTGGGCAACCGGGATGATGCGCAGGATTTAACCTCGCAAACCTTTTTAACGGCGATGGAGCGGCTGCACACTTACCGCAGCCAGGGCTATTTTGCTGCCTGGCTGCTGGGCATCGCCCGGCACAAAGTGATGGATCAGTACCGCCGCCGGCCGGAGTTGGATTTGGAAACGGCCGTTTCCCAACCCATCACCACCGATGATCCCGACGAGCAGCTCAACCGCCAGCTTATCATTGAACAAGTAGCCCGTAAACTACAAACCATCGCCCCAGATCGGGCCGAAGCGCTCTCGCTGCGCCTGTTTGCCGGGCTTGACGTAGCCGAAATTGCCCGGCTCATGGGCAAAAACGAAGCAGCCGTACGGATGCTGGTTTTCCGTGGCTTGCGCGATTTGCAGGCCCAATTACCGGAGTGGGAGGCACTATCATGAAGAAAACAGAACAACAACTGGCCGATGAATTGGATGCTTTACTAACAGAGAAATTGGCTTCGACAGGCTCCGCCAGCGAGGTTGATGCCGATTTGCAGCAAGAGGTGCGTCTGGCCAGCACCCTGCTGGAACTGGCTGCTCAAACGGAGCCAGACCCTGCTTTTTTATCAAGCCTGGAAGCGCAGTTGGCCCGCGCTTCCAGAACAAACTCAATTAAGAAGAAGCCGGAACGGCCGTCGTTCTGGCAAACATTCATCTCATCAGTAAAGGAAGCATTTACCATGAAACGCACAATATTTGCCCTCGGCGGTCTAGCCGCCCTCATTTTGATTGGTTACTTTGGCTGGAACGCTCTGCGCCCTGGCGCGGCCCCGGAACCAGAAACTATTGCCCTGGTGGAAGCCACGGATACGGCCGTTCCCGCCGACACGACAAACCCCACAACCGAACCGGCTGCCCCGGAAGCCACCCCCGATACCGGCAGCTTGCCCCTGCTGCCCGGCTTGAGCGGCAGCGGTGGCAGCGGCATGGGCGGCGGACTGCCCGGTGAAGAACCGGCCCCATTGGCGGCCGACAGCGCCGCCACCAGCGAACTAAAATTCTGGAACCCGCTGGCCGAAGCTGAATACACCCTCAACACCACGCTGCCTACTGAGCCGACTATCGCGCCCGTATGGCAACAAAGCGGCACCGTTCTTTCCGTGGATGACGTGGCCCGCTTCGCCGCTCTCTTTGGCATGACCGGCCCGGTTTACACCGAAATTTACCCGGTCTACGAACCGGTACCGGTTGAGCCTACCGATGGCATTCCCACCGAAGCGCCGGTAGACGGGCTGATTTTTGAGCCGCCGACATTCTACTTCGTCTTTGATGGGCAGCGGACGCTGTCAGTCTACGACAACAACCTTAGCTATTACGATCAGGCGGCCGCGCCGGTAGACGGGCTGAATTTGCTGCCCTTCGATCAGGCGGCTCCCCTGGCCGAATCGTTCCTGCAAGAGCGCGGTCTGCTGGACTTTGCCTATGAACTCAAGACGCCGGTCTGGGATGCGTTAACGGTAGAATTTCACCGGGTGATTGACGGCCGTACCGTTGACACCGCCGAATTCTCCCTATCCTTCAACCGGGATGGACAGATCGTTTCCCTCTTCTACAACCCGCTCAACCAGGCGCAGCCGCTGGGCGACTACCCACTGCGCACCGCCGAGGCCGCCTGGCAAATGCTCGTGGAGCAGGGCATCGATTATCAGCACAGCTACTACTTTACTTATCCCGGTGAAGGTTTCGTGCAGCCCGCGCCCGAACCGCTGCCCTTTGAAGAGACCTACCGCTACTGGCCGCGCACTTATCAAGATGGCGCTGCCATCACCCTGTACAGCAATCCGCTCGTCTACCAGCCAGTCAACAGCGACGCCGCGCCTCGCATCCAGGCCGACCAATTCATCCTCAGCGGCAGCGACGAGATGCTGCGGGCCATCGCCAACGAGGTTGGCCAACAAGTACGCTTCAGCGGTATCGTCCGCGGCAGTCAACCCGGCGCGCAAACCATCGAATTGACCGATTGGGAACGGATTGAATACATCGACTACCAGTACCGCACCGGCACCATCCGTGTTCAGGATGGGCAAACGGTACTGGAAACGGAAGAAGGTGAAACCATCCTCATCCCCGATGCGCCGGCCGATTTGGCCGATGGCGAGAAGGTCAACGTGAATGGTTGGGCTATCGAAGCTAATGAAGCTGGCAATCCGATTTTCAATTGGCTGGGCATTGACATCTTCATCGATTGGGAAGCTGTCGAACCACTGCCGATTGATCCGGCCGTAGACCCGGCAGTCATTGATCCATACCAAATTAAGCAGGTGACGATCAATTCGGTGGATATGATTTACACTTTGAATGCCATCTTTGAAGAGGGGCGTTCTGCGGCGCGCTTGCTGCTGCAACCGGCCTGGCGCTTCCAGGGCACAACCGATACGAATGAAGGAATTACCTTCATCGTGCAAGCGGTGGCTGACGAATTTCTGGCTCCCATGCCGTCACCGGTAGAGTAAATTCACGGGCTTATTGATTCAGAAGCCAGGCTTTTTTCAAAGCCTGGCTTCTTTACGTTTTAATGGTCGTGGTGAGAACAGTTTTGGCTCCGGCGGCGAGGAGTGCCGCGCGCACGGCCGTTTCCATCCCCTCATCCTCCACCAGTGTAATCATATTGCCGCCCCGGCCCGCGCCGCTGAGCTTCGCCCCCAGCGCCCCGGTTTGCAGCGCCGCCATCACCAGCCGTTCCAACTCCGGCGACGACACCGTCATCTCCTCCAATAACCGCTGATTGGCCGTCATCAGGCGGCCGATGTGGGCGATGTCCCCCATTTCAATGGCGGTGCGGGCTGTTGCGGCGATACGGCCGCACCCATCAAACAACACTTCAAACTGATCGGGATTGGCCAGCCAGTGGCGGCGCACATCCCCGACGGCAATTTTGGTAGAGCTGCGTATCCCAGTGTCGGCCACGAGCAGGCGTAACGGCCGTTTTACCGCAAATGTCTCAATCAAATTCGTTGGCTGCCGGCGGACAAAATAAACCGGCTTTTCGTAAGCGACCACCGTGTTGTCGATACCGCTGGGCGTGCCATGATGGATTTTTTCCACTTCGTAGGTCAGGTTGGAGACCCACTCATCCGTCGCCAAATGAGCCAGCCCTAACTGTCCGGCCACAGCCCGGATGACAGCAGCGGCGATGGCTGCGCCGCTGCCCAGCCCGCTGGCGATGGGAATCTGGCTAGATACGGTGATGATGAGGTCAGGCAGTTGGGACAATTTTGCGGCGGTCTCAATCTGGCGCAGTGTGACGGCCAGGGCGTCGTCTTCGGCAGCGTCGGCCAGCAAAAAATCGGCGCTCAGGTCAGGGGCGATGATGCGCACGCCGGAATCGGGATTGGGCTGGGCAACGGCCGTTGCCCTTACCTGCGAAACTGGCGCGGCAATGGCGGGACGGCCGTACACCACTGCATGTTCGCCAAATAAAATAATCTTGCCGGGAGCCGAAGCCGTTGTCATTAGTCGTGTCGTCTGATAGATCAAGCTAGAATGTACAGGGCAATGAAAACCACTACGCCAAATAGTCCCAGCGTCACTTGCAGCGGCCGGTCGCGCAGCAGAATTTCTTCCGGCGCGCCGCCCTCGTTGCGGATGTGAATCAGATACAGGTAGCGGAAAATGGCGTACAGCACAAACGGAATCGTCAGCATCATGACGTGATTGTCGGGCAGCCCTTCGGCCAGGAAGGTGTAAAGGCTGTAGGAGACGACCGCGCTGGTCATGACCACACCCAACATGCGGTCAATCAGGTCAAGATTGTATTCATTGAGGATAGCCCGGTGACTGTGGGCATTTTCGCCCAGCAGTGTCAACTCATGGCGGCGCTTGCCCAGGGCCATGAACAAGGCCAGAAAACCACCAAAAACGTAAAGCCAGGGGGAAAACCGCTGCACGTCGATGACCGTTACCCCGGCGGCGATGCGCAGGACAAAGCCGGTGGTAATGATGAACACATCCAGCAGGACGACGTGTTTAAGCCAGAAGGTATAGGCAATCTGCATCATCAGGTAGCCTAACAAAATCAGGCCAAAGTCAATGGCCAGGACGAATCCGGCAACCAGACTGCCCAGGGCAAAGATGACGGCGGCAACTTTGGCCACACCCACACTCAACTGGCCAGAGGGCAACGGCCGTAACTTCTTCTTGGGGTGCTGCCGATCACTTTCAATGTCAGCCAGGTCGTTCATGATGTAGACGGCGCTGGACATGAGGCACAGCAGGACAAAGGCAGCCAGTGTATGTAAAAAGCTGGCCGGGATGAGCAGTTGCCGGTCAAACAGCAGTGCGATAAAGACAAACCCATTCTTCGGCCATTGGCGCGGCCGCATCGTTTTTAATAAGCCGATAAGCACACAAATCTCCTATGTAAATGTAAGGCAGGTTTTCAAACTTGCCCTACAAATTTCATTTGGATGTAGTGAATATTTAATCACGAACGGGAACGGGAGGCGAATTATACTGGGACACGGCCGTACCCAACAACACCGCCAAAATAACCTGCGGATAGAACATCCACGCTGCGCGCAGCCACAACTCCGAGGGATAGCCAAGCACCTTCCACCAAATCAACCAGGCCAACCAATACAACCATAGCAGCAGTATCAAGCCGCCTCTCCCCCAACGCACTTTCGAAAATTCAGGAATATGCCCTATCAGTGGCAGAAGCACCACCACCAGATCATATTCCGCCGTATGGGGCGTTAAAACCATATTCAAAAACAGCCCACCCCAAAATAGCATGGCCGGAAAATCTCTTTTAGCCACCAAAGCCTGCCGAAAGCCTAAAAACGTGAGAGCAACTGCTTCAATCAGCCAAATAATCCCCGGTAAGGTGAGTACATCAGCCGGTTTCCAATGACCTAAATCACGGTTGTATTCGCTTAGTTCAGCCAAAAAATCAGGCAGCCACCAGCCAATCTGGATGAATGAAATGGCCAATAACATACACATCGTGGTCACAAAGCTGATAACCAGCTTCTTTCGTTTGCGCATCAGCGCCCACAGCATTAACAGTAAAGCCGGCACAACACCCAGCGATGGTTTGATAGTCGCCAATGCCAATAAAAGTCCAGCCCAACCATCTCTTTCCTGCCGGATTAACAGCCAGGATAAACCCCACATGGCTACAATAAACAAGCCATATTGCCCATTGAAAATGGTTAACAGCGCCGGGCGGAAAAGGAAAATGGACAACAGCAACGCGGCCCAGGTCAGCGGTTTGGGGCGGTTGGGCAGTAGCTCAATAGTGGCTACGGCCGTTACCCCCAACACTGCCCACATCAACGCCGGCCAGAGGACGGCGGCTGTAGCCGCTGGCAGCAACGCCAGCGGGGCCAAAACCACGCTGGCATAAGCCGGGTAGTAATAACCGAATGTGTCTTCGCCAGGAAAAGCCAGCCGCCCATAAACAAATCGCTGTGTCACCGAATCCACCGCGGCAGAATAGGGTGACGCTCCTTGCCAAAAGGCACGGGTTCCTGACCAACGCGGATAAACGTCCACTCCCAATGGCCAATAATTGTCCGGGAAGATGCCTTGAAACCAGGTCAAAAACAGCCAGCCTGAAATGAAAAACAGACTAAAAATGACGAGATAATGCCACAGGGACAAACGGGGAGGTGTGGAAGGTGCTGGTGACATGGAATAGCCAGGTTAAAGCTCCAATTGATGCAGGGGGACGGCCGTTTCCTTTTGTTTCATCTGGCTCCACTTGGTGAAGAATTGTTGTGCAATCATAGCGCATCCTTTCGGTTCAAACGAGACATAGGAAATTATATTAGACCCTAAAAGTTTTTGCGACTTTGGGCCACCAACCTTTCAAGTCTAATCATCGCCAAATCCTCTTGACAAAACTAATAACATGGTTAATAATTTATCGAAGCAAAACTAGAAACTAGGTTAATAGTTAAATTTATGTCTGTACGGAACGCCATTTTAGGATTACTGGCTCACCGTCCCCGCCATGGCTACGAACTGCACGATGCCTTCGAAGCGATGGTCGGCGGCGAACAAAACTGGGACATCAAACCGGCCCAGGTCTACACGACGTTGGACCGCCTGGAAAAACTGGGGTTCGTCGTTGAGGACGGCGTCGAGCAGGAAGGTGGACCGGAAAAACATATTTATGCTGTCACCGAAGCGGGGCGGGCGGAACTGCTGGATTGGTTCAGCAAACCTATTCTCAGCGACCGCCGCCGTGATGAGTTTTTTCTGAAACTGATGCTTAGTATCGCAGTAGAGGATGGCGATCCTCACAAATTGATTTACATTCAGCGCGCCGGTCTTTACAAAGAACTGCACGCTATCACCACGCAGCGGAGCCAGACGGACCCTAAAACCGAACTGGCCTACATCCTGCTGCTAGATCAGGCGGTGATGCATTTGGAAGCCGATTTGCGCTGGCTGGAAATGGTCGAAGGGCGGCTGGATGAGATAAGCCGGCAGCCTATTCCCGAACCGGCTGAACGGCCGCGTGGCCGCCCGCCGAAGAATGAACTATGAACCATCTTATCGAGGGCTGAGCCTGTCGAAGCCCGAAGCAGTTTGCCTTCGGCAGCGGCTCGGCAGGCTCGCCGGCTGCCTTCAGGCAACGCCCGACATAAATTATTGAAAACTGGAGAACAACATGAGCATTGTCAAAACCGAACAATTAACGAAAGTATACGGCACCGGGGCAACGGCCGTTACCGCCCTCAACCATCTCAACATCAAAATCGAGTCCGGTGAATTTGTCGCCGTCATGGGGCCAAGCGGCTGCGGTAAGTCTACCCTGCTGCACCTGCTCGGCGGGCTGGATCGCCCTTCAGAAGGCAAAGTGCTGATCGAAGACGTTTCTATTGCCGACATGTCCGACGACCGGTTGACCGAACTGCGCCGCCGCAAAATCGGCTTCATCTTCCAGTTTTTCAACCTGATCCCGGTATTGAGCGCAGTAGAAAATGCCGCCCTGCCCGTCACCCTCGATGGCATCAAGCCGGCCGATGCCAAAGCTAAAGCTGCCGAATGGCTGGAGCGCTTCGGGCTGGGCGACCGCCTGACACACCGCCCCGACCAACTCTCCGGCGGTCAGCAGCAGCGGGTGGCCATCGCCCGCGCCCTGGTCGCCGACCCGGCCATCATCCTGGCCGACGAGCCAACCGGCAACCTGGATACCCGCTCCGGTGACGAAATCGCCAATCTGCTGCAAGACGTATCGCGGCAATACGGACGTACCGTCATCATGGTCACGCACGATCCCCGTATCGCCGCCTATTCTGACCGCATCATCTTCCTTAAAGACGGCAAAGTGGTTGACGAAACGCCCCTGGCCAGTAGAGATGGCCAAAACGATCAAACAAGCATCGCCAACAAAGTGCGCGAACTCGGCGGCTAGCGACATTGATGTAGGAGCAGTCCCTTGTGCCTGCCCTGGGCAACCACAAGAATTCGTGCGACCACAAGGATCGCCCCAACTGTAAAAATCTGTGGACTGATTACTGGAGAAACAACGATGAACTTCCAATTAACCCTTGCCCTGCGCTACCTGGCCGGGCGCAGATTACGAACCGTATTAACCACGCTGGCCATTGTCTTCGGCATTCTGCTTATCTTCGGCATGAATTCTATCCTGCCCGCCTTCATCCATTCCTTTACCGCCAACGCTATGGCTATGGAAGGACAGGTAGACATCAGCATCACCAGCAAAACCAACGGCGCTTTCCCCGAAAGTATTGTGGCAACAGTCCGGGGTGTAGATGGCGTGACGGTGGCCGCCGGAACCCTCGAACGGTCTATCAGCCTGCCTGCCGATTACGTCGACCATGACCCTGCCACCCCCGACCGGGTCACATCCGTCACCCTGGTGGGCGGCGTACCCGATGACATCCGCTCCGTCAGTGCGTTTAACATCATCGAAGGGCGTTTCCTTGAAGCAGGCGACGAAGCAGCGGCAGTTATCGCCCAATCCCTGGCTGACGATGCCGGTCTAAAACTGGGCGGCAAACTGAGCCTGCCCACCACCGTCGGCACGGTCGAATTGACCATCGTGGGTATTACCCCTAAACGACTGCTGCCCGGTGACGAAGAAGTGTTCGTCACACTCACCGAAGCGCAAAAGCTGCTCGATATGCCCGGACAGATCAACCTCATCGAAGCCAATTTCGACAGCCTCGACCAGGCCCGCCGCACCGAAATCGAAACGAATATCACCACTGCACTGGGAGCAAATTACGCCATCGGCGTCCTGCAAGCCGGGTCGGAAATCCTGCAAAATATAGGCGCGGCGCAAAGCATCCTCACCTTCCTGGGGGTGTTAGGGCTGCTGATGGGCGGCTTTATCATCTTCAACACGTTCCGCACTATCGTCGCCGAACGGCGGCATGACATTGGCATGTTGCGCGCCGTAGGCGCCAGCCGCCGCACCATCACCTGGCTCATTTTGTTCGAAGGCATGATCCAGGGCGTTATCGGCACCTTCGTCGGGATTGTATTGGGTTATGGTTTTGCCTGGGTGTCATTGCAAGGGCTTTCGGGCATCATGCGCCAGTTTCTCAACGTGCAAATCAAGTCGCCGGAAGTGACGCCGGGATTGGTGATCGTGGCTGTTGTTCTAGGAATAGGCATTACGCTGGTGGCCGGCTGGCTGCCAGCACGTGCCGCCAGCCGGGTAACACCCCTGGAAGCGCTGCGGCCAGATGTGGGCGACTTTTCGATCCGGCGTATGGCTGGCCGCAGCTTTTGGGCTGGTGTGGTTATGATTGTCTTGGCAGTGCTGGCCCTGGTTTCAGGCAACGCCGGTTTGCTGGGGTTGGGCGCGATGTTCCTGGTGATTGGTCTTATCACCGTTGGTCCGGCACTGGTCACGCCGATTGCGCGGCTGTTCGGCAATCTTGCTTCGGCTGTTTTTGCCCGCGGCGGAACGGCGCAACTGGCTGAAAGCAACCTGAGCCGCCAGCCATCGCGCGCAGCCATCACGGCCTCTACAACAATGATCTCGCTGGCCATCCTGATCATGGCCGCCAGTGTGCTTTCCAGCATCTCTATCAGCTTTACAACGATGATGGAAAAAAGCCTGGGCAGCGATTACCTGCTCATCCCCCCGACGGTTTCACTGTGGGGTTCGGATACGGGGGCAGCGCCGCAGTTAGCCGATGAGCTGCGGGCGATCAACGGCGTGGACGTTGTGAGTACAATGCGTTTTGCTAATTCGGAGATCAACGGTGTGGCTGTGGGTGTTCTGGGCATTGAGCCAACGGCGTATCTCAAGACCAGCGGCCTGACTTTCAGCCAGGGTGATGCGGCCAGCGCTTTTCCACAAATGAAAAACGGCCGTTCCGTCATCGTCAATGGCATTTTGGCCAGCGGCGCCGGTATAAAAATAGGTGACAAGGTCAATTTGCTGACCCCTACCGGTGAACAGACCTATACGGTGGCCGGTATTGCCTCAGATTATCTCAATGCCAAGACGACGACGGCTTATATTTCGCAGGCAAATATCGCTGCCGATTTTGGCCGGACAGAGGATATTTTCTACCAGATTAACTTGAAACCTGGGGCAGATAAAACGGCCGTTGAAACCGCATTTCAAGAAGTGATTAAACCTTACCCACAATTCAAACTCGTCGCCGGACGGGAATATCTTGACCAGAATATGGGGCTGTTCAACTCGATCTTTATCGGCATGTATGCGATGGTTGTCTTCCTGTCCATCCCTTCGTTGATTGCGATGGTCAATACATTGGCGATTGGCGTCATCGAACGCACCCGTGAGATTGGGATGTTGCGCGCGGTGGGTTCCACCCGCAAACAAATCCGCACCATCATCCTGGCGGAAGCCATCATTCTGTCGGCGATTGGTACTTCGTTTGGGTTGCTGGCCGGGTTGTATATGGGGCGCATGGCGGTAGGTGCATTCTCCTTGCTGGGATTCCAGGCCGATTACGTATTCCCGGCACAAGGGGTGATCCTGGCGATTGCTGCCGGCATTTTCTTTGGTGCGCTGGCGGCTATTATTCCGGCGCGCCAGGCGGCGCGGATGGATGTGGTGACGGCGCTGCGGTATGAATAGGCCGTCTTAAATAGGGGCAGACCCACGTGTCTGCCCTAACTGGGGCGCACACGCAGGTGGCTGTTTTTGTTTTCGAGAAGAATGCCTCTTTTTTGTCAATCGTCAAAGTTTATTTGATGGACTACTAGCACTTCTAGACAAGTTAGTTGTGGTCGGGGCGTTTTCGCGCCATTGGGTTAGCCTCCCTCAAGTTTTTACCAGCTTACCTCATTCACTTTGTCTAGTCGATTTTGCCGCTGTAGAAAAAACCCCTTTTGCAAATGCAAAAGGGGTTAAAAAGTGGGCGTGCGGGGACTTGAACCCAGGACCTCACGGATGTGAACCGTGCGCTCTAACCAACTGAGCTACACGCCCAAACTGGTTAAAATTATAGCATTGTGCCTTGTCTACAGCAAGCTGGCTTATTGGCTAACTTTTAGCAGGAATACAATAGCATCGCTGGCTGCGGATTGGGGCGAACTGGCTTGCAAGCGACGGCCGTTCCCCGCCAAATACAATCCCACTTCCACCCCGTATTCACCCGGCGGTGTCTTGTCAGGCACAATGATCTGATAGGTATCCACAACCACTTCATCAGCCAGCCAGCGGTTCGTCGGATATTGATTTTGCTGCGGCATAGCGTCCGCCTGCCACAGACAGCAAACGCCATTCTGGTCCAGTAAATGAACAAACACCGTGTAATCATCCGCCGGAACCTGGGCCGCCTGCCAGACCAGCGTCAAATCATATTGATTCTCGCCGCTGACCGCTAAATCATAGCCTAGCAAGCTGATTTCATTGCCGAATAAAACATCGAGCTTGTTTTGCACTGGCGGCGCTTCAAAAAGGCGCTGGCTCTTTTCAATCGTCAACGTCCCCAAATTGGCCGTGTACACCATCCCACCGTCTCTATCAAAAAGGCGCAAATCCAGGCGGTACGTGCCTGGCGTCACGTCATCAGGAATACGGCCGTCTACATGATCAATCAAAAAAATCGGCGTCGGCCAGATGTCAAACGGAAGGGTATCGTGTACCGGCTGGGTGGTCGTCAGGATACGTCCGGGGCCGGCAGCTGGCTGCAATTCCAGGCGTGTCTCCAACGGAGCCTGAGGCAGCCCGGCCAACCACCACAATGCCACGCCAATGGTTTCACTGGTAGCGGCCGTGTATCCGCCGCGCCCATAACCTAGCAGACGCAGCCCTTCACGCACCGGTTCATCAATGACAAATGGCGGCTGTGGCAGTCGCTGCGGTGGCGAACTGGCAATCACGGCCGTATCCGCAATCACAAAACTGTCCCCGGCGTAACGGCCGTCTGCATCCAGGCGCGGCAGCCGCTCCCCTGTGGCCTGATTAAACTGGCCGACCCGCAAGTGGTAAGCCGCGCCCGGCGGCGTGCCCGGCGGAACCGGCACGTTAACCTGCTGCACGATCATTTCGCCCGCCTGCCACTGGGTGGACGGATAGGCGAATGTCTCCACCTGGTTCCAACGGTAGCCCCAGGCATCTTCCAAATGGACAAATGGCGTAAAATCGCCCGGCGGCGGACCATCTACGCGCCACACCAGCCGCAGCGGTATCGTTTCGTTCACGTATCCCGGCTCCAGCGAATAGCCCAACAGGGTAATGGCCCCGCCAAAATTGATATTTAACGAATCGGGCGTGGATAAATCGGCCGTAGTCGTTCGCTCGTAGGCTGTAAAGATGGGTTCGCCACTGCTGTCCAACGGGCTATCCAGCAGAACGGCCGTATCCATGTACGGTTCGGCCCAGTCCGGCAATGGGCTGCTGTGCGGGAAAATGTAGACAGCCGCACCCTCGGCGGGGAAAACCAGCGCCTGACTTTGCGGCAGCCACTTAATTCGCCCATATTTTTGGCTCAAAAAGGCTAGTGTCGGATGCTGATAATGAGGTGCTGCGACGTAAATCGTCTTGTTTGTAGTATCCAGGGAATCGAGGAAGGGGGCAACGGCCGTTAAATCCCCATCCGTTGCATAAAACAGATCCGTCCGGGTCGCCCACTCCTGAAAATACGCCTTTTCTGTCTGCAATCCACCCACAGAAAGCCACGTTAATCCTACAGCCAGCACCAACCATTCGGCCGGCAGGCCCTGAATCCGCCTATCCAAATCATCCGCCAGCCGCTGCAAGCCTACTGCCGGCAAGAAAAAAATGAATGGAGCCAACCCAATGGCTCGCAAGTTGCTGGGAATAATTTCGCCAACAGCCAGTGCCGTAGGCAAAATCATCACAAACGGCGCTAACAACAGCAAAAGCGCTGCTGCGTGCTGCCAGTCGGTTTTCAACTGCCGCCAGCGCAGCAGCACCACCACCCAGCCCACCACCAACAGCCCACCCCACAGCCAGTTGAATAACGGCCGTTGCGGCAAATTCAGACGCACATACGGGTCACCTTCCAGAAAAAACATCCCCAAAGATTTGAGATAACTCTCAATCAAGCCAAGATTTTGCCCGCTGCCCGGCGCAACCTGTCCAATCCGTACCCAAAAAGCATCAGGATGATTTACAAAGTAAACGAGCAGCGGGGCCAGCACCAAAAGGGCTGCAAGCAACGCCAAAAACATCTGTCCCCACCGCCGCCGCAACATCGCACGATTTAAAATGACAGGCAATAATGCCAACAATAGCAGTACCGGAAACAACCGGGCTGCCAAATACGTGTACCCAGTCAATCCCAGAAAAACACCCGCCGCCGCCAACCAGCGCCAGTCGTTCAAACGGATACCCCGCAGCAGTGCCGCCACGGTCAGCGCTTGCAGCAACGGCTGTGTGATGGCCCGGAATCCCAAATGACTGAACACAAGCTGCCAGAAACTGGTTGCCAATAGCGCCGCTGCCAAAAGTGCCACTGCCCGTTTTTGCTTCAACTCTTGCCCTAACCAGTAAGTCGCCGCCACGGTCAGCAGCCCCACAAACGCCGCCGTCAGGCGCAGCGTAAGCACTGAAGCACCCAACAGCCGCATCAGTCCACCGGCCAGATAGAAAAAAAGCACTTCCTTGCCGGTATAACTGGAAATAAAAATTGGACGGTCGCCGTGCAGGCCAATTTCGGCCGCCAACACACCGTTAGCGGCTTCATCGTAATGGACGCCCGGCGGCACTTCAGCCAACGATGTCAGCCGCAGAGACGCGGCCACAAGTAAAGCCATTAGCATGAATAATATGCTGTAATGACGGCCCATTCGAATCATGGGTTGGATTGTAAATGAGCCGCAGCCAACGGGCAAAAGGTAATTTTGCTTGCCGGATAGCCGGCTGCGTCCGTAGAAGGTAGCCAGACTTCGACAGACGCAGGCAGTAATTAAGCATGCCAAATTGTGAAATAAATCACTTGCGTATATTTTGCGTAGGTTCGACGTAGGCTCGGCGTACTGACTTAGACAGGTATTTCTTATAAAATGCTAGTCGAAGGGTAAAAAATCTCTTCTTCTTCTCCTCCTTTTAACGAGAGTCAGGTTTCGGCGTTCCTGGCTCTCAACAAAAATGATCGGGCTGGCTTTCAATAAGCCAGCCTGTTTTTGTTTTTGGCGTATAATCCCGGCTCATGACAAAGACACCAAGCGATGTGGACACGGCCGTTGAGAACACAAATGTACCCAATCAAGCCAAAACACAAGTAATCCAGGCTGCTGGCATTGTCGGCGCAGCAACGCTAGTCAGCCGTCTGTTGGGCCTGGTACGTACAATGGTTATTACGGCTTATCTGGGTTTAGAGCTGGAAGCCAGTGCTTTCACTGCGGCTAATACCTTCCCAGAAGCCATTTTTTATATTGTTGCCGGGGGGGCGATTGGCTCGGCGTTTATTCCCACGTTCACCGCTTATTTTGTCCGTAACGATGATGAAGGTGGTTGGCATCTGTTTTCAGCAGTTATCAACCTGATTACGCTGGCGGTTACTGTTCTAGCCATCATTGTGATGATTTTCGCTCCTCAGCTTATCACCCTCTTTTTGCCTAAGGCCGTGAAAGAACCGGCCTTTTTGCCTTTAACCGTCCGGCTGATGCGGATCATGCTGTTATCGTCGATTATTTTTGGAGCCAGTGGTGTGATCATGGGTGCATTGCAGGCCCGGCAGCACTTTTTGTTACCGGCTTTGGCGCCCATTATTTACAATTTGGGCATCATTAGTGGGGCAGTTATTGGAGCGCATACTGTTTTAGGAACAGCTACCGGCATGGCTATTGGTACAGTGGTCGGTGCATTGGGACATTTACTGATCCAACTGCCTGGGTTGAAGTTGAAGGAGGCACGGTACACGGCCGTATTCACTCTACGCGATCCCGGTGTTAGACGTGTCTTGAAATTAATGTCACCTCGCGTATTGGGACTGTCTTTCAGCCAGATCAACAGCTTCATCACCTTATTTTTGAGCGGCCTCATTACGTTGGAGAGTGTCGCCGCCGCCCGATATGCGCTGGCGATCATGCTCATGCCGCAGGGAATGCTGGGGCAGGCCCTGGGCATTGCCGCTTTTCCCACCATGTCTACGCTGGCGGCGCAATCAGCCTGGGACGAAATGCGCCGGATCATTTCTGATTCGCTGCGACTGTTGCTGTTTTTAGCGTTACCGGCGGCGGCGCTGTTGATGCTGTTGGGACGGCCGTTAATCACCGTATTGTTCCAGCGCGGTCGGTTCGAAGCCCAAAATGCCGAACTTGTGGCCTGGGCATTGCTGTTTTATGCCATCGGGCTGGTGGCACTGGTGTCGCTGGAGGTGATTGCCCGCGCTTTTTATGCCCTGGGCGACACAATGACGCCGGTGTTGGCTGGAGGTGCACAAATCCTGGCTATGGTGGCTTTAAGCCCCTGGCTCATCCGGTCGGTTTTTCCGAGTTTTGGCTGGCATCCATTAGGCGGGTTGGCATTAGGATTCAGTTTGTCTAATTTTGTCGAAGTAGCGGCTTTGCTGTTGCTGCTGCGGCGGAAAATGGGGCGGTTGAACGGCCGTTCCCTGCTCGATGGTTTGTGGCGAATGGGGCTGGCGACACTGCTGATGAGCGGTATGATCTGGGCTATTTTAGCCTGGCTGTCGAAAAGCAGCGCCTTGGGGCAAATAGTGTTGGGTGGGTTGGCCGGCGGTATCGTGTATGTGCTGTCCTGTTGGGTGCTGCAAGTGGCTGAGATTCAACAGTTTTGGGGATACGGCCGTCGCTTCTTGAGGCGCTAGCCAACGAAGCTTGAACTTGTCGAAGGCTGGTGGATAATACTCTTAACTGTCTGTTCATTGTTAAAAAGTCGAAGCGAAGCCCGGTTGCCTTCGACAAGTTCAGGCAGCAATGGCAGCAGACAACAAAAAACCCGGTCAATACCGGGCTTTCATAATCCGATTGATGATTCAAATTACAAAATTAGTTGCCAGCAGCAGCCGCAGCACTGTTCATCGTGGCGGTTGATTGAGCCAACAATTCCCCGTTCACCCACACTTCCAAAGAATAATCACCAAATTGGAACCCTTCATCCGGGTTGAAGTATATATAACCGGGACCATCGTCGCCATATTGCCACAACTCATTCGCCCCTTCTACAACTTCACCATTGTGCCGCCACAACCAGGACCAGGCCATACCATCCGCCATTTCCTCATAGGAAAATGTGGCGTACAACGTATAAAATCCTTCGGCGAAAAGTTTGCGCGAATTGAGGGCTTCGTACTGGTCACTGATTTCCGTTGAGAAATCAATCGTTCCAAGCGTTGTGTTATCTTTCAGTGCAACGAGCGGTTCTACCTGATTGTATTCATTCGGCAGCGTAGGCTCAACTGAACGGATGGCCGTTTCTACAACCTGAGGGGTATTAGCCGCAACAAGCTCTTCAATATCGGCCGTTTCTAACCGGGCAACTGGTTGTGCATCTTCGAATATTTGAATAATTTCTTCTTTTGGGGGTTTGGCGTTTGTTAGAAGGGCTACACGGTTAATGCTATCTGTCGGAGGCTGCCAGGAATAAAAAGCGACGGCGGCAGCAAAAATAGCCAAAAAAAAGCTTGCCGACGCATAGGTTTGCAAGCGTTTTTCGGCCTGGCGCCGCATAAAAAAGTAAGGAGAACGCTTCATTTCACGCCATGACTTAATTGTGATTGCCAAAGTCAAGGTCGCCAATAAAATGAGCGTTCCCAGCAACCAGGGTGTAATTGTTTCCGTCAAAATAACAGACAAATTATCAGCCAATATTATACTTCCTCTTCCCTAAAGCCAGATGGATTATAAAACAAATCAAAATCTCAAGCAAGTGATAGTTTACATAAGTGTGATTTTAGTGAAATTTGTCACCAAAGTGACGCCAAACAGCCCCTTACTCCAGTACTATTCAGCCTGGATAAATGATCAGTGGTGAAGAGGATTTGTCACCTAAAAGTTAATGTCTACAATTGGCGAAATGATTCAAATTAAGGGTTTGATTAAAAATTATGGGTTGAATCCCGTTTTGCGCGGGGTTGACTTGCATGTCCGCCAAGGTGAGTTTGTAACTCTGGTTGGTTCAAATGGGGCCGGCAAGACAACACTGCTGCGCATTGTGGCTACGCTGCAAAAGCCAACTAGCGGCCAAGTCAAAGTTGGTGGTTGGCTGCTACCAACGCATGCTGACCGGGTACGGCGGCATATCGGGCTGGTTTCACATCAGGCACTTTTGTATGGTGATTTAACGGCCGCTGAAAATCTGACTTTCTTTGCCAAATTGTACCGGCTGGATCATCTCCAAGACCGGGTGGATCGGGCATTGAAAGAAGTTGGGCTGGCGGCGCGCCAGCGAGATGCCGTCAGTACCTTTTCGCGGGGAATGGTGCAGCGGTTGACAATTGCTCGCGCTACGCTGCATGAACCAGACGTGCTGCTGCTAGATGAACCGTATACGGGTCTGGATCAGGATGCGGCCCGGCTGCTGGATGATTTATTGAGGAGGGAAGTGGATAACGGCCGTACCATCCTCATGATCACCCATGATCTGACTCATGGACTCAACTTGTGTGACCGTACCGTCATCCTTAACCGGGGTAAAATTGCTGCCAAAGTTGAGCGCGGGCAGGTCACAGCGTCTGAATTTCTGGAGCTGTACACCGAACATACCCGCCGTAACAACCAACAATCAACAACCAAATGAGCCAAGAAAACGAGCGTTCAACATTCAATATTCACCATTCACCATTCTTCTCTTCCGTATGGGCTATCGTGTGGAAGGATTTGCAAATCGAGAAGCACACCCGGCAAATCATTAGCGTCATGGCCATGTTTTCACTGGTCACTGTGATTATGTTCAACTTTGCGTTGGAGGCTAATCTGGCGGCGGCGCGCGATGTGGCGACCGGTCTGCTGTGGGCAACGATTTTGCTGGCGGGAACGTTGGGTCTTAACCGAACATTGGCCATTGAACGCGAAAACCAGACAATGGAAGCAATTCTAATGGCTCCTGTGCCTCGCGGCGCAATTTATCTGGGCAAGGTCATTAGCACCACACTGTTCGTGCTAGCGCTGGAAGCAATCATGGTTTTCATGTTCATTGTTTTTTTTGATAAACCATTTTGGCGGCCAATGGTGCTGCTGGTCTTGTTTTTAGGTACGATTGGGTACATGGCTGCCGGGGTGTTGGTTACATCAATGACGATCCAAACCCGAACGCGGGAAGTGCTGCTGCCAGTGCTGCTGCTGCCACTGTCGCTGCCCCTGGTTTTGCCGGCAGCGATGACTGTTTCGGCATACATGTTTCCCCAACTGCCGGTGCTGAGCGAAGTGCAAAGTCCACTGTCGCTGGTGCTTATTTATGATTTACTCATGCTCACGGCCGGTTTTTTGACATATCATTATGTGGTGGAATCATAAGAAAAGTAGGCAAAGTTGCATAGTTTCAAGGTGATAAATACTGATTTTGAGGAAAAGGATATGGAACTAACTCGTTTGAATCGTAATGTACGCATTCTGAATTGGGCTGCTTTTGTAGCTATTGCTATTGCGTTGGTGATTGTTTTCTTTTATGCGCCAACGGAACGAACGATGGGCAATGTGCAGCGCATTTTCTATTTTCATGTCGGTTCGGCCTGGGTGGGCGCGGTGGCCTTTTTTGTAGCACTGGTGTCGGGCGTAATTTATTTGCGCCGTCCAGCCCTAAAATGGGATACCGTGGCTTTGGCCTCGGTGGAAATTGGACTGGTCTTTTTGACGATGGCTACGGTGGCCGGTTCGGTGTGGGGTAAGCCGGCCTGGAATACATGGTGGCTGTGGAGTCCGCGCCTGACGCTGATTACGGTGGCCTGGTTGACGTATGCGGCTTATTTTATGCTGCGCGGCGCGATTGAAGATGAAGAAAAGCGGGCACGATTTGCGGCGATTTATGTGATTTTTGCATTTGTAACCATTATCATGTCTTATTTGAGCATTCGGATTTTGCGGGATATACACCCGGTGGTGGTGGGCGGCACGGCCGAATCGGCGCAAGGGGCAGCGGAAGGGCTGCAAGATTTTGAGGCTGGGCTAGAATCAACGCGGATGATTTTGAGCTTAAATGCCAGCGTCATTGCCTTTTCTTTCCTGTATGCGGCCTGGCTGGCTAACCGGATTCGGTTACAGCGGTTGATGGATGAAACGGCCGTTCTCAAAATGCGGGTTGTAGCTCGTTTGCAAGGAGAAAGATGATGAGCGCTTTACTATCTATACTGCTGCAAACTCAAATCGGCAATCCGATGCAATTTAACAACTACCTGGTCTTAGGCTACGTGGTGATGTGGCTGATTGGCACAGCTTACGTTGTCAGTCTGGCGGTGCGGCAGCGCAATTTGCAAAAAGATATTGATTTGCTGCAAAAGCTGCTGCGGGATGATGAAGAAGAAGCAGCGAAATAACTGAGCTGTGTTATGCCTTAATGGGTCAATGCGTTGAGTGCGAGTAAGATTACGGCCGTTCATCCCACCTATACCCACAATGGACACAATCTGGCATTTTCGCCGGAGGTGGCGCGGTTAGAAATCGGCCACAGCGAGTATAACTTGTAACATTTAACGGCCGTTTCGCATCTAATCTGGCAGCGCATTGAGTCGTTTAGGAGACGTGTTTATGTCGGATATAACATCGGTTCCTGCATCGGAACGTAAATTTTCTACCGGACGACGGCTGGTGCTTGTGGCCGTGGGTCTGGTCGTTGCCTTTTTGATTTTAGGTTCGCTTCTCAAGCCCAGCCCGGATGAATTTTCTGTAGGCATTAGTTCGCAGCCGTTTGTCGTGCTGGCGTTTTTGTCCTTTGCCGGCGGGCTGTTGAGCTTCGTTTCTCCATGTACCCTGCCCGTTTTGACCGCTTATTTTGCTTTCGCTTTTCAAAGCGGCCGTTCCCAAATTGCTTCCAACACGATGGCCTTCATGCTTGGCCTGGGAACCACGTTTAGCCTGTTTGGCGCAGTCGGATTTGCTCTCGGTCGCTTTTTGCTGCAAACCCAGCAGTTGATTTTGTTGGTTGGTGGTGCGGTTGTCGTCGTTTTTGGCGTGATGAGCTTTTTAGGTAAAGGATTTGGCGGTATGGAAAAAGCCAGCCAGCAGACTCATTCAGCCAATGTGCGCGGCTCTTACCTGTTTGGTTTGACGTTTGCTGTGGGCTGGTCAAGCTGCGTTGGCCCGATTTTGGGGTCAGTGATGACATTGGCCGCACAGACAACATCGGTCTGGCGGGGAATGATGCTGTTGTTCATTTACACGCTGGGTTTGGGACTGCCACTGCTCATCGTCTCTACCTTCTTTGGCCGGATGAGCCGCAAGAGCCTGTTCTGGCGTATCCTCAAAGGCAAAGGCTGGGATTGGGATACGCACATGATTGTGGTGGCACTGGTTTGGGCGCTGGCCATCTGGCGTATTTTGGTGGCGCTGGCTGAATATGTGTTTCGCAATTATGACTTTATGGCCGGACAGTCGTTTACGGCCGTACATGAATACGGCCTCCTCGCTATCACCATTTTAGGCGCGGTTTTGTGGGTCTTCACCAGTTCAGAAGACAAGAAAACGACCGTACACCTTCACACCACGCAATTGGTTAGCGGAGCGCTCTTTATTTTGATGGGCATTTTGATGCTGGAGGGTAAACTGGCTCTGTTTAATAACATTATCCCGCCAGGACTGGCCGAGTGGCTGGCTCACCAGGAAACGTGGCTTATCAATTTGTTTAATTAAAGTCATGATGGAAAAAGGCAACGGCCGTCATCCTTTGGCCGTCATAGGGGGCGTCATCCTGATTGGGCTGGCGCTCCTTTTACTTTTTTTCGGCAGCCGCTTGTGGGGTTCAAAAAGCATAGTACTGCCCCAAATCCCGGCTTTCGATACCTCGCAAAGCAACGTTGAACTTAGGGTTCCGCCGGAAATTGGCAAAACGGCCCGCAATTTTGTGTTAAATGATGCAAACGGCCAGCCGTTTGAATTAAATGATTTCCGTGGTCAGCCGGTCATCCTCAACTTTTGGGCGACCTGGTGTCCGCCCTGCCGGATGGAGATGCCCGATTTGCAAGCTGTTTACGAACGCCATCAGGCTGACAGGCTGGTGATTTTGGCCATCAATTACGAAGAAACGGCCGTAACCGTTCGTGATTTTTTCTATGATGAGCTAGACTTAACGTTCACGCCGCTGTTGGACGAAACCGGCGACGTGTCCCGGCTGTATGGCGTACTCAACTATCCGACTTCTATTTTTGTGGATGAAGATGGGATGGTAACGGCCGTACACCAGGGCTTAATGACCGAAGAACAAATCGAGGACTATTTGGCAAAAACGAGCAAAATAGCAAAGTGACAGGTAAAACACACTTTGCAACTCTGCCGCTATCAAAAAACTTATGAACACCTCTCCCTCCAAACAACCCGCCACCGGCTGGCAGCGCACACTGGTCATTCGCCTCGACAAATTCATCTATAGCTTCAGCAAACACTGGCTGGCTGCCTTCAACGTCTTTATTGGCCTTTACGTTGGTCTACCCATCATGGCCCCCATCCTCATGCACGCCGGGGTTGAACTGCCTGCCCGCGTCATTTACACCATCTACAAACCCATGTGCCACCAGATGGCTTCCCGCTCCTACTTCTTGTTTGGCGAACAACCTGCCTATCCCCGTACCCTGGCCGGAACCGATTTGCAGCCCTTCGAATCCTACATGGGCAGCCTGCCCGAATTTGCCGACGTCAGCCCTGACAATTGGGTGCAATTTACCTATGCCGCCCGCGCTTTCATCGGAAACGAGCAAATGGGTTACAAAATGGCCTTGTGCGAACGTGATATGGCGATTTACGGGTTTGTTCTGGTTTTTGGGCTGCTGTATGGATTGCTGCGCCGCCGCTTCAACATCAAACCACTGCCATTCTGGATCTTTCTGATTATAGGAATGGGGCCAATTGGCCTGGATGGATTCAGCCAGTTGTTTAGCTATTGGTCAATGCCGCTGGATGGTTCAGCCCCCACTGGACTTATGGCCACGATTCAGAGTATATTCTCCCTGCGTGAAAGCACACCCTTCCTGCGTACACTCACCGGAGCCATATTTGGCTTTTTGCTGGCCTGGCTCACATACCCGCACGTCAATGGGGGTATGAAAGACACGGAACGCGACTTGGAACGCAAACTACGCCGTGTTGGCGAACTGTAAAGCTAGAACGAGAGGTCAGAGCTGGAGAAAAATAAGTCTTCTAGCTCTCGCTCAATCCTCTCGCTTTCCCAGAACAATCGTCGCGTTGTGGCCGCCCAGGCCGAAGCCGTTGGACATGATTGTCTTGATATTGGCCGGGCGGGCGGTATTGGGAACGTAATCAAGGTCGCAGCGAGGATCGGGGGTTTCGTAGTTGATAGTGGGGGGCAGCAGCCCATGTTCCATGCTTTTGAGGCAAATCAGCGCTTCCAAAACGCCGGCCGCACCCAGCAAATGGCCATGCATCGATTTGGTGGAACTGACGGGCACATTGTAGGCGTGCTCACCCAGGACGGTTTTGATAGCGGCCGTTTCCCCTTTGTCATTTAGTTCGGTGCTGGTGCCATGGGCATTGATGTAGTCGATATCGGTTGGTGCTAATCTGGCATCGTCCAGAGCCATTTGCATGGCCAATACTGCTCCTTCGCCGTTTTCGGCCGGCATGGAGATGTGATAGGCGTCGGCGCTGGTTCCGTAGCCGAGAATTTCGCCATAAATATGCGCCCCGCGCGCTAGCGCATGTTCCCGCTCTTCCAGGATGAGCACGGCCGTACCCTCACTGGTCACGAAGCCATCCCGATCCTGATCAAAAGGGCGGGAAGCCCTTTGCGGGTCATCGTTGCGGGTGGACAGCGCCCCCATGACGCTGAACCCGGCAAACACCAGCGGCAAAATACACGCTTCGGAACCACCGGCAATCATCACGTCGGCCGCACCGCGTTGGATAACTTTGGCCGCTTCGCCAATGACGTTGTTGCCGGTCGCGCAGGCGGTGGCAATGGACATGTTGATGCCGCGCAGTCCATAGGCAATGGAAATGGTAGCCGCCGGCGTATCGGCCAACATCATAGGGACAAAGAATGGACTGACTCGCCGGTGTCCCTTCTCGTTTAACACGTTCAGGTTGTCAATGACCGGGTCGAGGCTGCCCATTCCGCTGCCGATGATGACGCCAATATCGTCATTGTTACTGCTGCCAACGACCAGTTTGGCATCGGCCAGGGCCTGTTCGGTAGCAGTTAGGGCAAACTGGGTTAGACGGGACATGCGGCGGGCATCTTTACGGCCGTACAACGCTACCGGATCGTACTCCTTCACCTCACCGGCAAATTGGGTTTTGTAATCGTTGGCATCGAATTGAGTAATTGGGCCGATGCCGCTTTGCCCAGCGGCAATTTTTTGCCAGGTAGTGGTTACGTCGTTGCCCAACGGGTTCAACGTTCCCAGGCCTGTGACGACGACGCGTCGTTTTGTCTGATTCATAAATCCTCCAAAGCTAGTACCCATATCCGGCAATTCGTATTCGGTAGTCCACAGGCTCCACCTCTGGAAAATCCGCCGGAAAAGCCGTATCCAGGCTTCGGGTTATGGATGCCAGGAAGCCCAGTATCCAGGCTTGCCAGCAAGTTTTATAACCCTGGCTCTGTGCAGAAGATGCGGTAAACAGTGTGACCACAGCGTGAAATTGGCAAGGCTACCTTACTGCTGGTATAATTTTTAATGTTTCATTTGATAATAAAGTTAATAATTCACTTGTCTTAAGGAGACGAATGATTCAATCGCCAACTCAGAAACCGGAATATTGGGAAGAAAACTTCACCCTTACGGATTCTGACATAGAACAGATTTATAACCACTTTCTGGAAGTGGAAAAACCACAAACTGCGGCTCAAATTGCCCGGGTCGTTATTGCGTACCGGGTGGCTGAAGAACAAAACAAAGTTGCTCGTCAGTTGGCCGGGCGAATGATTTATCAGCCAAAGAACAGTTATGCAGTCGGTGACGAGTTGGTTTTCCCGGTGCTGGGATATGCCAATGGTACGATATCGGCCGTTCGTGAAGGCTATAACCCTCAATTCGGCACATTTTCTGTGGTAGCGGCCAATATCAACGGGAAATCGTTGGAATTTGCCAGCCAACTCGATATTGAACATCCCTTAAATCAGGATGCAGCGATTTCTGCCGATGCGTTAACGGTTGACTTGAAAGAATTGTACGCGCGCTATGAAACGGCCGTGACCCAAAAAATCGCCCAGTCCCTGGGAAAAAGCGAAAACTTCGTTCGTATCGGTCAACAATGGTTCATCAAAGGGCTGATGGCTGAAATCAACATCGGCCATTTGCACTTGAGCGAAGCTATACTGGAAATGAGCGGCGGAGGCCCATTGACCGTTGATGAGATTTTGCCGCACCTGGATATGGATTCCAGCCTGGATAAAGCGGTGCAGGCTTTCTCCCTCAACTATGGGCTGCAACACGATGCTCGCTTTGATGAAGTTGCGCCACGGGGCAAGATTGCCTGGTTCTTGCGGCGGCTGGAACCCGATGAGGTACAAAAAATCCCGGAGCGGCTGCAATACACTCCGATTCCCTACGATAAAGCGTTGTTAAGCCATCAACTGTTGCTGTTAGTGCGCGAACTGGATGATGAATGGTCTGATCTGCCGGTAAGTAAAGCTGAATCTACACCGCAAACGGCCGTTTTCACCCTTCTCTATCCCCATCGCTTGTCGGGAACCATGCCGCTGAGCAGTCGTACCATACCCTTTTTCCCAAGCAGTACCTCGCCGCGACAGCGCGTCGTATTCATCGATGAAACCACCCAGGAAGAAATTGAGGGCTGGGTCGTCAAGGAACATCGCTACGTTTATGGCCTGGGCGACTGGTATGAAGAAAATGGTATTCCCATCGGCGGGTTTATCCACATGAAGGCCGGCCCAGAACCCGGTGTTATTTATCTGGGATATGATCGGCGGCGGGCACAGCGGGAATGGGTGCGTTTGGCAACGGCCGTTGAAAATCGCATAAAATTCGACCTGATGCGCCGTTCAGTAGGCTGCGGCTTTGATGATCTCATGATTGTCGGCACCGATGTTGTTACCGCCATTGATGCGCTGCGGCGGCGGGCTGAGAGCCATCAACGCTCCATTGCCTCACTCATCGCTGAATTATTCCCGGAATTAGCCGAAGCTAATCCGCAAAACACAGTACACGCCAAAACCATCTACAGCGCGATCAATATGCTGCGTCGTACTCCACCAGGACCGCTTTTTGCCGAATTAGTTCGCCATCCCGCATTCCAATCAGTGGGTGACCATTACTGGCAGTTTGATCAAGCTCGTTGGCAAAAAGGAAGTTAGCGGTTATTCGATAAAAGGAGTTAATTTGTCTAATCCGCGTCCGAAACTAAAAGCGACACTCCGCACACAGACAACACCCGACACCAAATTTTACGTTGACTTTGAGTGGTGGGAAAAGTCTGATCTGGATATCAAAACCTATCTTTACTCGCGCCTGCCTATCGAAGAAGATGAAACCAGCATGGATCTGGAGCGCGAATTAATCGATTTGGTTGACATGCAAACCGGGCAAGTACGCCAGGTTGATGGCTTCCAGTACATCGTTCAGGCCTATTTCCGGCAAATGCCAAAAGATTTTCTACGCACCACGTCGATGGTTGATGCCGCTTTTTGTACGCTGCTGGCCAATGCTAATGAACCGATGTCCGCTCAAGAGCTGGCTGACGTGTTAGAACGCCCTGTAGATATTGTGCTAAAAACTTTAGGCGGGCCGCGCATCTATCAGGGTATAAGACCTGTTTTTGAATAAAAATCTGTGTAACAGCAGCACTTCCAAGTTTTTAAACAACGGGTGATGGCTGGCATCATCCGTTTTTTATTCTCATCAAAAGCATGGGCTGGCGATTAGGAATTTTTTATGCGCCAGTCATCATTCTAGGAGAGCATTTATGCACGTATTTATCGCCGGGGTTATGCAAGCCGAACGATTGGATAACCAAATTGTCAGTCAGGGCTACCGCAACCGTATCACACAGGCTCTACAATTGGCCATACCCGATGTTATCATTACCGATCCATTTGCCTTAAACCCAGGCAGTGTCGATTATGACACGGAACAGGCGCGCCATACTTTTTTGACGATGACCAAAAAAGCGGCCGAAGCCGATTTGCTCATCGCTTACCTGCCCCAGGTAAGCATGGGCACAGCTATGGAGATGTGGGAAGCGTATCAGGCAGGCGCTTATATTGTCGCCGTTACGCCGCATGTCCATCACTGGGCCATTCGTTTTACAACGAACGAGATTTTGCCAGACCTGGATAGTTTGGAAGCGATGATCCACAGTGGCCGTCTCCATCAAGTTATGTTGTCCAGAAACGGCCGTTCCACGATTGACGCCAGCCCCATTGCCGATTAGAATTGCGCCTTTATAAGCCCCAGTAGCTCAAAGGATAGAGCGCCGGACTTCTAATCCGTAGGTTGGGGGTTCGAGTCCCTCCTGGGGTGTCCTTTAAACCCTTAGGGTTGGCAGCCGTTGGTCGCCAGGCGATCTTTGGTCACCAACCCTAAGGGTTTTTAACTGATGGAGGGAAATATGACCATCAAAATTTTTACCGTTGCCGAAATGGTCGCCGCCGAAAAGGCCAGCGATACCGCCGGTAACAGCTACAACCAGATGATGGAAACGGCCGGACGCAGTGTCGCCGAGGCCATCATCCAGCGCTATCCGGTTGAAGAGAAAAGTATCCTGGTGCTGGTCGGACCGGGCAACAACGGCGGTGATGGACTGGTGGCCGGTCGTTATCTGGCTCAGGCTGGAGCCGATGTCGCTTTTTATCTCTACAAACTACGCGACCTCGAAAAAGATCACAACTTTGCCCAAGTTCAAGAAAAGCGGCTTTTTATTGCCGAGGCAGACTTCGATCCGGATTATCGCATCTTGCGTGCCCGGCTTAACGACACCGATTTAATCATTGATTCGCTGCTAGGAACTGGCGTAGTTCGGCCTATTGGTGGGCGATTGGCGGAATTGATGAAGCAGGTGAAGATGGCTGTTGCCGGCAAGAGAGCAGAGGAGCAGAGGAGCGGAGAAGAGCTTGTATCTCCTGCCAGGCCCTTCTCTGCCGCTCCGCCACTCCACCGCTCCTCTGCGCTTCCTGTCGTGGCTGTGGACTGCCCCAGCGGGTTGAACTGCGACACGGGGGCGCTGGACGATTTAGCGATGCCGGCCGAGTTAACTGTGACGTTTGCTGGACCCAAACGGGGGCATTTTATTTTCCCGGGTGCGGCAGCCTGCGGGGAATTGGTGGTGGCCGATATTGCGATTGCCACTGATTTGCCCGAGGTGGCGGCCGTGAATGTGGAGTTGGCAACGGCCGTTTACACCCGACAACATCTCCCCCAACGCCCCACAGACGGACACAAGGGAACCTTTGGCACAGCACTCATCGCCGCCGGATCGGGCCATTACTGGGGTGCGCCCATGCTGGCCGGCCGGGCCGCTTACCGCGTGGGCACCGGCCTCGTCGCCCTGGCCGTGCCGCAGAAAATCCGGGCAACGGTAGCCGGTAATCTGCCCGAAGCCACCTATCCGCCT
The DNA here is from genome assembly GCA_020634245.1 of Ardenticatenaceae bacterium. GTDB lineage: Bacteria > Chloroflexota > Anaerolineae > Promineifilales > Promineifilaceae > JACKCC01. Next base: position 324,305 of record JACKCC010000012.1, read on the forward strand.
GTGCCTGACACCGAGGTGTTCAGCGCCGCCAGTCTCTCCTTTTTGCAGGAGAACGTCTCGGCTAAAGCGATGCTGGTTGGGCCAGGATTAGATGATGCCCGTGAGTTCATGACCGCTTTGCTAACAGCAGAAAATTTACCGCCGCTGGTTGTTGATGCTGATGGGCTAAACTTGCTGGCGCAACTGCCCGACTGGGCCGCCCAACTGCCGCCGCGCACCATTCTCACGCCTCACCCCGGCGAGATGTCTCGGTTGATGGGTATCCCACTGGCCGAGTTGAAGGGGCGGGATCGGGTGGAGTTGGCTCAAGAGCAGGCGGCTCAATGGGGCCATATTGTCTTATTGAAGGGGGCTTACACGGTGGTGGCGGAGCCGAACGGCCGTACCCACATCTTGCCCTTTGCTAATCCAGCATTGGGCGCGGCCGGCAGTGGCGACGTGCTCTCTGGCGTAATTGTCGGCTTGTTGGCGCAGGGATTGGAACCGTATGAAGCGGCCGTTGTCGGCGGTTATCTGCATGCTGCTGCCGCCGAATTATACCCTGGCGATACCGGTCTTCTGGCAGGCGAACTGGCCGATTTACTGCCAGAAGTCATTCAGCGGCTTAAAAATGAGACTTGACAGGCGTCATTGTTTCTCTATAATCCCCCAAAATTTCATAGCGGCAGCAAGATTTGAGGCTAGTTGTCGCCTAACACGATGACCGGGACGAGTAACGGCTGGGTCTGTCACAAGAGAAGGGACGTTGGTAAGCTGAGAGCGGCCCTGGCAAAGACAGCGGTGAAAACCCCCCGGGAGTGGCTTTTTGAATGTGTCACGTGATCAAGTGTCATGTGTCAGGTAGGGAAGTCCGGTTGGCTCCGTTAACGGCCGTAACGAGGGCAATTAGCCATTAACAGTTAGCTATTAGTTCGAAAAACTAAAAGATAACCGCTAACAGCTAAAAGCCAAAGTTGGGTGGAATCGTGACGCTTATACGCCGTCGCCCCAATGTGGGGTGACGGCGTTTTTTTATGAGTGATTAGCCATTAGCTCCTAAGCTAATAGCTAACAGCTATCTTTGGAGGTAATTATTATGAGTAACAAAATCCCTGTTGGTGTATTGGGTGCAACAGGAACAGTTGGCCAGCGGTTTGTGCAATTGTTGGCCGATCATCCCTGGTTTGAAGTAGTGGTAGTAACAGGTTCAGATCGCACGGTGGGACGGCCGTACCGCGAAGGCGTCAATTGGAAAATCAACGGTGACGTACCCGATGGCATCGGCGATCTCATCGTCCAGCCAACCGAGCCGAATTTAGTGATTGGCGGCACGCCGCCGGTCGTCTTTTCGGCACTGCCCACAAGCGAGGCTAAGGAGTGGGAACCCAAATTCGCCGCTGCCGGTTATGCCGTCGTCACCAATGCTTCATCGTTCCGGATGACGCCGGACGTGCCCCTGCTCATCCCCGAAGTCAACCCCGACCACACCGGCCTGATCCCGACGCAACAGGCTAACAACGGTTGGTCAGGCTTCATCGTCGCCAGCCCCAACTGCTCGACAACCAGCATTATTTTGCCGCTGAAGGTCTGGCAGGAAGCGTTCGGTCTGGAAGCGGCGCTGATCACGACGATGCAGGCCATTTCCGGGGCCGGATATCCTGGCGTTTCGTCGATGGACATTTTGGACAACATCGTGCCCCACATCGGCGGCGAGGATGTCAAGCTGGAAAATGAGCCGAAGAAGCTGCTAGGAGACGTGGTCGATGGCGTCATGCAGTTGGCAGACATTCGCACCAGCGCCCAGGCTAACCGCGTGCCCGTTTTTGACGGCCACCTGGCCAGTGTCTCGGCCCAATTGGGGCAAAAAGTCAGCGTGGAAGAGGCGATTGCCGCGCTGGAAAACTGGCAGGCCCCGGCTGTCTGTGCTGAGCTGCCATCTTCACCGGAACGGCCGTTAATCTACCGCCACGAAGTCGATCGCCCACAACCCCGACTGGATCGTGATTCCGGTAACGGGCTGGCCTGGACAGTGGGCAAGGTACGGGAATGCGGCGTCCTCGACCTGCGCTTCATGGCCATCACCCATAACACACTGCGCGGCGCGGCCAGCGGATCCATTTTGAACGCTGAACTGCTGGTGGTTCAAGGATACATTCAAAAATAATAAAACCGCCAAGGCGCGGAGGACGTGGAGAAAAAGCCCTGCGCCCTTTGCGCCTTAGCGGTAAAACGGCGGTATGATCTCGATGATTAGGGGGACATGGTTGGCTGTAGGCAGCAAGAATCACACGTAGACAGGTACGCCCAAAGTACCATTCTAAAAGAAAATACAACATCTTAGAATAGGGGGGAGAGACTGGTCAACCTTCATGTCCAGTAACTCGATTATGGGAGCTGCCTATCCTGCGTTGCAGAAAGGGTTAGTGGCAGCAATTGAGCGATGTCCCAACAATACTATTTTTATCCATGCTTAATTCTTCCATCCGCTGTTGGAGCCGATTTATTTTGCCAGAAGGTGTCTTGGAAACAAAACAGATTTGTATTCAGTTTCAGCGCAGCAGGCTGGCCGGACTCATCAAGGAAACCTGATGTTTGATACAATAAAACAACTGTTAGCGCCGCCTGTTTATGAAGATGAAGATACGAACAGGAAAGCACATCTTCTCAACGTTATTCTCATTGCGCTCATTATTTTGCTATCGTTTCTTTGGATTGCCCGCCTCGCTACAGGTGCTGCCGAAATGACGTCAAATAATGCGGTGATTCTAGCGGGGGCTATCATCGTCACGGTCGGTATCTATGTGTTAACGCGGTTCCGCTACCTACAGTTCGGCCTCAACGCTCTGGTATCCGCAGCCTGGTTGACAGTGACGACTCTTACTTGGACGGCTGATGGCGTTAAAGACTCTTCCTTTTGGGGTTACATGATTGTCATCCTGGTGGCCAGCCTGCTTTCTGGCTGGCGGTTGGCTCTTGTCGTTATCGGGCTGACCATCGCCTCTGGCTGGAGCTTTGTCTATGTAGAATCAGCCGGTCTACGGGCAGTCACTGCGGCAGACCCTTCTTCACAAATCATGACTGATTACACCTTTGTTCTGATTTTAGCCGGTGTCATGATTTACCTGCTTGTTAGTAACTTGCAGAACGCGCTGCTTACGGTTCGGCAAAGCAACCAGAAGCTGCAAATCTTAAGCCAGAATCTGGAAATGAAGGTTCATGCCCGAACCCAAGAGCTGGCTGCCAGTGCAGAGGTTAGCCAGCGCCTTTATGATGAATCGGAAAAAGCGAAAAAGGCGGCTGAAATTGCTAACAATGCCAAAAGTGAATTCTTGGCTAATATGAGTCATGAAATCCGTACCCCGATGAATGCCGTCATTGGCATGACTGGCCTGTTGCTGGATACTCAACTTGATCCTGAGCAGCAAGATTTTGTAGAAACGATTCGTACCAGCAGTGATGGACTTTTAGACATCATCAATAATATTCTTGATTTCTCCAAAATTGAAGCAGGTAAGTTGGAACTGGAAAATGTCCCCTTTAATTTGCCTGAATGTGTAGAAGGTGCCCTGGACCTTAACGCTGCTAAAGCGGGCAAGAAAGGATTGGAGTTGGCTTATCTTATCGACGATAATGTGTCAGATGTGCTGGTCGGAGATGTTACCCGACTTCGTCAGATTTTGGTTAATTTACTGGGTAACGCAATCAAATTTACTAACGAAGGGGAGGTTTTTCTTTCTGTCACGCAAGAAGAGATGCCTGATGACATGTGGCAACTCCGTTTTTCTGTGCTGGATACCGGTATTGGTATTGCGCCGGAGCGGATGGATCGACTGTTCCAATCGTTTAGCCAGGTTGATTCGTCGGTAACGCGCCAATACGGCGGGACCGGTTTGGGACTGGTTATCTGTAAGCGGCTGGCTGAGGCAATGGGCGGGCGCATGTGGGTGGAGAGTGAACCTGGCAAAGGGTCTACTTTTAGCTTTACGATTAAGGTTCGTGTATGGGAGCCAGATGTTTTGGTGGCGCCCGAAACGGCCGTTTCTCCCCGTACGCTGGCGGGGAAACGCATTCTAGTTGTGGATGACAATAATGTGAATCGGCTGATCATGAAACATTATTTGTATCGTTGGCAAGCTGAATCGCATATTGTGGATTCAGGAGATGAAGCCTTGAATTTATTGGCTCAGGGCCAAACCTTTGATTTGGGTATATTGGATATGCAAATGCCGCAGATGGATGGCGCGACATTGGCTCAAGCGATGAAGACCATGCCGGAATTACGGCCGTTCCCCCTCATTTTGCTCAGTTCCATTGGGCAGTTAATAGACCCCGCAGTTAAATCCTTGTTTGTGTCGCAAATTGCCAAGCCCATCAAACCGAACAACTTGTTAAATGCGTTGGAACAAGCGTTGATGGGGGAAGATGGTAAGAGTATGCTGCCGAAAACGGCCGTAGACACGACACCTATTGAAACCCTTCAGGCCAATTTGCGCATCTTATTAGCTGAAGACAACACCATTAACCAAAAAGTAGCCTTACGCATGTTGAAGAAACTTGGCTACAATGCCGGTGTTGCCGGAAATGGATACGAGGTGTTAGCTGCATTACAGCAGCAATCATATGACATCATCTTCATGGATGTACAAATGCCGGAATTGGATGGTATTGCCACAACCAAACTCATTCGGCAAGATACGTCCCGGACACAACAGCCATACATAATTGCCCTGACGGCCAATGCACTTAAAGGGGATCGCGAGCGATTTCTGGAGGCTGGTATGGACGATTATCTCAGCAAACCGGTACGGCTGGAAGAAATGGCCGCAGCCATTGCCAAGTACCCCGCACACCAATATCAGATAGGAATACAGTAACTACAAAACCCAAGGTCTGAGATCCCAGTACTGTATAAATTACAAAAACTATTTTGATGAAAAATTAGCTATTACTTTGTCTTTATGGTTTACCCAAAACAGGTTGGCAAACAGACCTGTCGGGCTTTAACCGGGAACTTTTCACTCACGGGCAGCGTCTTACCCAATAATGACACCTTTTACGGAGGACGCAGCCATGAAGAAGCGACTTGCTTACCTGATTTTGTTTGTTGGTTTGTTTGTGGGTTGGTTGGGGGGCGGCACGGCCGTTTCCGCCCAAACCGATCCCGATCCCATCGATCCCCCCCAGCCAATGCCGCCCTTACCCATCGAGCCACCCATCTGGCGCGTTGAAGGGCTAAAAATCGACTACCAGCGCGTCAATGTCACCATCGAAGACCAGGTGGCGACAACCCACATCGACCAGTTTTTCGTCAACGACAACGACTGGATGCTGGAAGGGACGTATTTGTTTCCCCTGCCGGAGGGAGCGGCCGTTTCCCAGCTAACCATGTGGGTCGACGGCCAACCCATCGAGGCCAAAATCCTGGAGCAGGCCGAAGCGCGGCAAATCTACGATGAAATCGTGCGCCAACTGCGCGATCCGGCGCTGCTGGAATACGTGGGCACGCAGGCCATCCAGGCCAACGTCTTCCCCATTCCGCCGCGCAGCGAACGGCGCATCGAAATCGAATACACGCAAATCCTGCCCGCCGACAACGGCCTCATCCACTACGTCTATCCCCAATCCACCGATCTTTACACCAACACGCCGCTGGATGAGCAAAGTATCCGCGTCGAAGTGCGTTCCAACGAGGAAATCCGGGCCATCTATTCGCCCAGCCACCCCGTGGCCATCAGCCGCGATGGAGATTATCGCGCCGTAGCCGGTTACGAAGACGCCAACGTCACCGCCGACAAAGATTTTGAACTGTACTACACCGTCTCGCCGGAAGAGATTGGTCTGAATCTGCTCAGCTACCGCGAAGCCGGGCAGGATGGCTTTTTCCTGCTCCTGGTCGCGCCCAGCGTCCAGGTCGATGAAGTGGTCGCCAAAGATGTGCTCTTGGTCGTCGATACCTCCGGCAGCATGGAAGGCGAAAAGATGGCTCAGGCCAAAGAAGCAGCGCTCTACGTCGTCGAGCATCTCAATCTGGCCGACCGCTTCAACATCGTCAGCTTCAGCACCGGCACCCGCAGTTTTGCCTCCGGCCTGGTCCCTGCTGACGAACCGGGCAGCCACGAATTCATCAACAGCCTGGAAGCGATTGGCGGCACCAATATCAGCCAGGCGCTGCTGGAAGCGGTGGCTCAAGCCGACATCGAACGGCCGACGACCATCATCTTCCTCACCGACGGGTTAGCGACGGAAGGCATCACCGATACGCCCATGCTCCTGGACGCTGTCAAGCAGGCCACGCCGCGCAACGTGCGCATCTTTGCCTTTGGCGTGGGCAACGACGTTGACCCCATCCTGCTGGACAGCCTGACGCAAAATCACCGGGGCACGAGCAGCTATGTACGGCCGTTCGAGAGCATCGAAGAGGAAGTGAGTAGCTTCTACGCCAAAGTCAGCACACCGGTTCTGGCCAACATCAGTCTGGATTTCGACGGCATTCAAGTGGAACAAATGTACCCGCAAGAACTGCCTGACCTGTTTGCCGGGACGCAGCTTGTCTTGACCGGCCGCTACCGCGATGGCGGCCCGGCGACGATTACGTTGAGTGGTGAAGTGAACGGCCGTACTCAAACCTTCACCTACCGCGATAACAACTTCCGTAACAGCGGCGGCGACGACTTCATCCCCCGCCTGTGGGCGACGCGGGCCATCGGCCACCTGCTGACCGAAATCCGGCTGCGCGGCGAAGACCCGGAACTGGTGCAGAGCGTCGTCAATTTGAGCATCCGCTACGGCATCATTACCCCCTACACCAGCTACCTCATCGAGGAAGATGACATCTTTAGCCAGACCGGACGGCAGGGCATTGCCAACGGCGTTGTTGAAGAAGGCGAACGGATGATAGAAATGCCTGCTGCCGAAGAGGTCGTTGCCGAAGCCGCTGCTTCAGCCGATATGGCTGCCGCCGAAGCGCCAATGGCTCTGCCGACCGCCATGCCCGCGCCGCAAGTAACCGGAGGAACGGCCGCTGCCGAACCGGTGGCTGTCAACGAAATGATTCAGCTTGTGGGCAGTAAAACGTTTGTGATGCGTGATGGCGTCTGGATGGACACGGCATTTAACGCCGATACGCAGACGGCCCAAGAAGTTGGGTTTGCCTCGGACGCGTACTTTGATTTGCTAACGGCCGTGCCCGATCTCGGTCAATATCTGGCCATTGGCGAACAGGTACTGGTCGTCTACGAAGACCAAGTCTACCAAATTGTGCCCGGCGCAGGTGACACAACCATCACCCTGCCCGAACTGGCTCCTGCCAACGATTCGGGAAATACGATGACAACGGTTAAGGAAACGGCCGTGCCCGCTATCCCCAATCCAACGAACCAACCAGCTAGCCAACCAACCAACCAGCCAACCACCAACACCCCATTCTTCAATTGGGGTATCTTAATCGGTGTACTGGGTGCTGCTTTGGTAGTGGTTGTGTTCGTAGCTGGCAAATTGGTGGGGAAACGGCCGTAAAAATAAACCGCGGAGGGCACAGAGAACACGGAGAAAAAAGAACAAAAACTCCACGTTCTCCGCGCCCTCAGCGGTCAATTCCTGAGAGACTGGAGACAAAATTCACCCCCAGTCTCTATTCTTCCCACTTCTCCTCAGTGCCGGGCAGCGTAAAACTAAACACGCTGCCCTGGCCTTCAATACTGGTGGCATTCACCCGCCCGCCCAGCTTTTCGATAATCCGGCGTACAATAGAAAGCCCCAGCCCAGAGCTTTTGCCATTACCGTTCTGACTCTTCTTCTCCAGTTTGGAAAAAGGGACAAACAATTGGGATTGCTCTTCCACCGAAAAACCCTGGCCGTTATCCTTCACCCAAAAGCGAACCGTGCCATTGCGTAGCGGCGTACTGCCCAGTTCCACACGAGGCGGCTGCCCGCCATACTTCAGGGCATTGCTCACATAATTTTCCCAAACTTCTTCTACCCAGGGGCCATATCCCATGGCATTGTGCCACTGCTCCGGCAAAATCAACTCGGCGTTATACTGTTTAACCAGATGGGATATTCGCGCCAGGGCGTGGTTGACTACCTCTTGCATAGACAGCGGTTTAATGGGAATTTCTGTTTTGCGTACACTGGCCAGCAACAGTAGTTCTTGAATGATGCTGCTCATTTTGGTCGCATCGGTGCGCAGGGAATCGGCCACGTATTGCCGGTCCTTGGTGCTTAAATCTTCGTACTTGAACTTGAGCAGTTCGGCAAAGCCAACAATGCGTGAGAGGGGATTTTGCAAATCGTGGGCGACAGAATGGGCAAACGCATCCAGGTCTTCGTTACGTTCTTCTAAATCAATGGTTTGTTTGTGCAGCGATTCCACCAGTTGGGCGTTATTGATGGCAATGCCAAAAGCGGCAGCGACGGCTTCTGCTGTCTGAATATCCTCGGAGGCAAATCCATCCTTTTTATTCAGCACTAGCAGCGCCCCCATCGGGGATTTCTCATCAGGGATGGACACAGCCAGCAGCGAATGGATGGGGATGGCGGTTATGGCTTGAATATCCAATGCCAAAAACTGATCGGCAAATTCGTCAGCAGCCAACTGTGCCTCGCCGGTCTGAGCCACCTGCCCCACCACACCGATTCCCAACGGCAGCAGCGGGTAGTGGTGTAAATTGGCCAGAGGGTCAGGATAAGCCGCTTTGCAGACCAGTGTATCGGTGAGTTCTTCTTCGAACAGCCACAGCAAGCAACCTTCAACATCCAGGTGCACGGCCGTTTCCTGCAGCAAATACGCCAAAACCGACTTACAACGCCGTGTTTCCACCAAAACACGATTCGCCCCTTGCAGCAAACAAGTCGTAATCGCTTTTTCGTCTATTGTTTGATGGTCTTGTTCGGAACCATTACCCATTTTTGTGATACCTATACGACTTCCACATTGTAATTAGGCGTTTATCACCACCCATCTTGACAACAAAAAGTGGAAAAGGTCACAACGGCACTGCAAATTTTTAATCAAACTTATTGATATATAGTAACATTTTCTGGGAAAAAGTAAACTTCTCTCAACATAAAAAAGGGCAGATGCAACCGCATCCACCCTTTCTAAAGTTATAAAGCGCTTCGGTCAAACCAAATTTTAGACCCAGCCGCGTAAGCGAACCGCCTCAGCTACCCGATTTACCGCAACCAGATACGCCGCCACACGCGTGTCCACTTTTTTAGCCTTAGCCATTTTATCCACGGCATGGAAGGCACTAGTCATTTTATGATCCAGCCGTTGATTGACCATCTCTTCGTCCCAATAATACTGGTAGCCATTCTGCACCATTTCAAAGTAAGAAACAGTCACACCACCACCGTTGCAGAGGAAATCGGGGATGATGTAAATTCCCTTGCTGTTAAGCACATCATCGGCTTCGGGCGTAGTTGGGCCATTGGCCAGTTCAGCAACGATCTGGCATTTTATATTGTCGGCATTTTGGCTGGTTAACTGATTTTCAATAGCCGCCGGAATCAAAATATCGACTTCCAGCTCCAGCAAATCCTTGTTGCTGATGGGTTCCGTGCCGGGGCAGTCGATCACTTTGCCGGTACTATTTAAATGTTCCAGGACGACATTGTAATCCAGGCCATTTTTGTTGTAAATGCCGCCAAATTCATCGCTGACAGCAACAACTTTCGTACCAAACATCTCGGTAATCAGTTTGTGGGCAAAGGAGCCGACGTTGCCAAAGCCTTGAATCGCTGCGGTGGCTTTGCTTAGATCAATGCCCCGCAATTTGGCCGCCTCGCGGATGGTAAACATGCCGCCCAGGGCTGTCGCCGGACCGCGCCCGGCCGAACCGCCCAATTCGAGCGGTTTGCCGGTGATAACACCCGGTTCACGGTGGCCCATTAACACCTCGTATTCATCAAGCATCCAGGCCATGATTTGCGGATTGGTATTTACATCGGGGGCAGGCACATCCTGAGTTAAACCAACGTAGCGGGCAATGTTGCGCATATAACCGCGGCTGAGCCGCTCCAGTTCACCTTGAGATAATTTGCGCGGATCGCATATAATGCCACCTTTTGCGCCGCCTAACGGGATGTCGGCAACGGCCGTTTTCCAGGTCATCCAGGCCGCCAGTGCGCGTACAGTGTCGATGGTTTCATCGGGGTGAAAGCGGATACCGCCCTTCGCCGGGCCACGGGCGTCATTGTATTGCACGCGAAAACCCTGGAAGGTTTTTGTGCTGCCGTCATCCATTCGCACCGGAATGCTAAAATGGAATTCACGCATTGGCCGCCGCAAAAAAGCGTGCATATCAGGGTCTAGTTGCAATACTTTAGCGGCTTCATCTAACTGAGCTTGTGCGATTGCAAATGGGTTTAGGTTTTCAGTCATTTTTAATTTACTCCATTATTCGTGGAAAATTTGGGATATTACCAGTGTCCTAAAAAGTGGATCACGGTGTCAAGTGACAAGTATCATGTGTCATGTGTCACGTTTGTCCTGTGCTAACTTTTGACGACTGGTAATGGAAAACAAAAAGCCCCTTGATTCTGGCCTTATTCGGCGCAACCAAGAGGCATTGTTAACATACAAATTGTATCTCAAGTATATAAAAAGTAAATGACTATTTACATTCGTTTTTCCTACACAGCGCTCCTGGCCTCTGGTAAACTTGTAACCAGACTATGTTAGAATCGCAACCTTCAACTTCCCCTGGCACAATATTTGGCTTTTCATGTATGGTGGGGTTTATTTTGCTGGACGTTGTCCTGTTCATGTTGTTGATACGCGGGCCAATTACACTATTGTCTTTTCTTTTGGGCGTGCTGCTGCTGGCATCGCTGCCGCTGCTGGCTGTCGTGGCATATTGGACCTCCAGCCTGAGCACAACGCGCTATCATGTGGTTGAAAATGCTTTGCTGATTGAGTGGGGCAGCCTGCGGCAAGTTATTCCCCTGGCAGCGATTGAATCGCTGCAACCCGGCGGCAAGATTACCCAATTTCGTGGCCTGCGCTGGCCGGGGCTGATGATTGGCCGGGGACAAATTGACGGGCAAGTGGCGGTTGTATTCGCCACTCGCCCAGCCGCAGAACAACTGCTGCTGAAGACGGAAACGGCCGTTTACGCCATCTCGCCGGTCGATTTAGAGAATTTCAAGAATTGCCTGGAAGCCCTGCGCACAGCCGAAATGGCTGAGCCGGTTGATCTGCCGGAATCCCATTTGGGATTTCTGAGCTGGTCATTTTGGAATGAGTGGCCAGCGCATCTGCTGTTGGCCGCATCGGGCTTGCTGAATTTGGCCTTGTTTGGATATTTAACGGCCGTTTACAATCATCTACCAGCTCAGGTTCCGCTCCATTTCAATCAATTGGGCCAGGTGGACCGGCTGGCAGCGCCAAACCGCTTGTTCCTTTTACCACTTATTGGCCTGACCGTTTGGCTTGTTAACGGCACTGGCGGTTGGTTTTTCTACCAGCAAAGCCAAAAACTGCCGGCTTATTTGTTGTGGGGAACGGCCGTTCTCGTTCAACTGGCCATATGGGGTGCCGTATTTCCCTTTTTAAATTAAAATGTTAGCCATAAACTTTGTTGAGAATTTCCCTGGCATTTCTTACGACAGCCTATGATAACCAATCTCGTTTACGCAGTTTTGCTTAGCAGCCTTATCGCCGGCCTCGCCCTGTGGCGCGGTTCCCTCTCTTACTCCGGCGCGGCCGGAGCCTTAATCGTTGGTACGCTAATTTTTGGTCTGGGCGGTTGGCAATGGGGCGTCCTTTTGGCCCTCTTTTTCATCTCATCCAGCCTGCTTTCCCACTTCAAGGAAACTGAAAAGCGGGCTGCGGCCGAGAAGTTTGACAAGGGGCACCGGCGGGACAGCGGCCAGGTGGCAGCTAATGGCGGCCTGGGCGCTGTGCTGGCCATTTTGAGCGCCATCTTTCCGTGGGCAGGCTGGTTTCCGCTGTTTGTCGGGGTAATGGCTACGGTAACGGCCGATACCTGGGCCACGGAGTTGGGGACGCTCAGCCGAAAACCACCCCGTTTGATTACCAACGGCCGTATCGTTGATGTAGGCACGTCGGGCGGGATATCACCATTGGGTACGGCCGTGTCGATGGGCGGCGGTCTGCTTATCGGGCTGACAGCCGGCATACTCGAACCCGATTATGCCATCTGGCTCATGGCTGTACTGGGTGCGCTGGGCGGCCTGTTAGGCTCCTTGTTTGACAGCTTGTTGGGCGCAACCGTCCAGCAAATCTATTATTGCGATGTGTGTCAAAAAGACACCGAACGCAAACTTCACAAATGCGGTAATCAGACCCGCCCGCTACGCGGCTGGTCATGGCTGAACAACGATTTGGTTAATTTATGGGCTTCACTTGTGGGGGGAGGAACGGCCGTTTTGCTCTGGCTGCTGTGGAAATAACCGATGGAAAAAGAAGAAAGACCTGTTGGATTTACACTTCGGCATACGCTAAAGGCTAACAATAAAGCGATTACCCGGCTGGCCTGGTCGCCGGACGGCCGTACCCTGGCTTCAGCATCTTACGACCAGACCGTACGTCTTTGGGACACTGAAAACGGAAAAGAACTGCGTGAACTATACGGCTATACCGGCTCGGTGTTTACGGTCGCCATCACGCCAGACGGCCATCACCTCCTTTCCGCATCCAAAAACAGCCTGAAAGTGTGGGATGTGACCGAAGAAACCCGTCCGCGCACGCTGCGTGGCCATGCCGATTATATTTACGCTGTGGCCGCAACGCTTGACAGCCAGTTTGCCCTTTCCGGCGCGTATGACCAAACGATAAAGGTGTGGAATTTGGCGACAGACGCCGTGCTGACTACGCTGACCGGTCATAAAGGCCGCATTGCTGCGCTGGCGTTGACGATTGACGGCCGTTTCGCTATTTCCGGCGCAGGCGACGGCTTGATTAAAGTCTGGGACTGGGCAAATGATCAGCTGGTGAAAACATTAACCGGACATCGGGATGAGGTTTTGTCGCTGGCTTTGTCGCCCAATGGCCGTATCCTGGTTTCAGCCGACCACAGCGGCCAGATTCAATTGTGGGATACAGCGAACTGGGAGCCGGGCGGAAATTTGAAAGGGCATAAGGAATCGGTAACGGCCGTTTCCTTTTCCGCTAACGGTCAATTCCTGGCCTCCAAATCAGCCGATGGGACAATGCGGTTGTGGCGAACAGAAGAGTGGGAAACGGCCGTTATCCTCGATGAGCCGCATTCTTCCTATGCCTTCTCCGGGTTAGCCTTCCATCCCAGCCAGCCAGTCCTGGCCACCCTTGGCGAAGAAGATCGCGTTATTCGTATTTGGGATTTAGATTTCGGGGCTTTTTCGTAGAGAATCAAATCAGCGCGAATCCAGTTGTTGCAGTGCCAACTGGACTCGTTCATCCACCGTTTTGGCCTCGCGGGGGAGCTTTTGCAGGGCAGCCTGCGCCTCGACAATACTGAAACCCAACCCGGTTAAGAAATCGATCACATCCGCATCCACATCGCTGACCAGCGGAACCGAAGCCGCTCCAGCTTTGAAATCGAGTTTGTCGCGCAGGTGGAACATAATGCGTTCGGCTGTTTTTTTGCCGATACCCGGAACCCGCTGCAAGATGACCGCCTCCTCCTGCATGATGGCGCTCTTCAACATTTCCGGGCTAAGGGTCGATAGAATGGCCAACGCCACTTTGGGACCGACCCCATTTACATCCAAAAGCAGCGTAAACAACTCCAAATCATCCTGCGATTCAAAACCATACAGCGACAAATCCTGTTCGCGGACGATGAGATGAGTGTGCAGATTGATACTGCGTCCAACCCCGCCCACATCTTCCAGTACTGTGCGCGGCACAAATACGCGCAACCCCACGCCACCCACGCCAATGACAAGGTCGTTTTTACCGATTCGCTGAACTGTTCCGTGTAAGCTGGCAATCATAATCATACATCATACATCATGCGTCATCAGTACTCCTGACGAATGACGCATGACGCGTGAGCCTCAATCATACAACGACTCAAATCGCTGATATTGGTAATGGGTAATCGCTACTGCCAGGCCGTCGGCGGCGTCGTCGGGGCGGGGCGTTTCTTCCAGACCGAGCAGGTTGCGCACCATGAGCTGCACTTGGGCCTTATCGGCTTTGCCGTAACCGGTGACCGCATCCTTGATTTTGGGCGGTGAATACTCGCCAATGGGCAGGCCGGCATTGGCCAAAGCCAGCAAAAGCACACCGCGCGCCTGGCCCACGCTGATCGCCGTCGTGATGTTACGGCCAAAAAAGACTTCTTCGACACCGGCCGTATCCGGCCGGTATTCGGCAATCAGTTGGTTGAGTTCCTGATAGATGGTTTGCAGCCGGGCTGGGGCATCGTCTTTAGGGGATGTGGTGATGACGCCATAAGAAACGGCCGTGAAACGGCCGTCTTCCACATCCACAATACCATACCCGGTCGTCGCCGTGCCCGGATCCAATCCCAAAATGCGCATCACAAAGGCAAAAACCTGAAATCAGAAGGCAGAATTCATCCTTCTGCCTTCATACTTTTCTTTACGCCCCTTCCATTTCGGCGATCACTTCATCAGTGATGTCCAGGGTCGAGTAGACGCTTTGCACGTCATCGGCATCTTCCAGCTTTTCAATCAGGTTCATCACCTGCATCGCTTCCGATTTGCCTAACTCGACGGGGTTGTTGGGATCATAAATGATGCTGGTTTCCTCGATGTCAATACCGGCATCCACAAGCGCCTGGCGCACAGCACGCAGGTTTTCCAGTTCCGTGTAAATTTCCGTCATTTCGCCAAACTGAACGTCGTCAGCGCCGGCATCGGCCGCTACTAGGAACAACTCATCCTGGTCCACCTCTTCGGCGATGCTGATATATCCTTTGCGCGTAAACTGCCAGGAAACCGAGCCGGCTTCGGCCATGTTGCCGCCATACTTACTTACAATGTGGCGCACATCGGCAATGGAACGGTTGCGGTTATCCGTTTCCACTTCCACCAGAATACCAATACCATGAGGCCCATAAGCCTCATAGACGGCTTCATAAAACTCTTCGCCCTCCAGTTCTCCCGTGCCCCGCTTCACTGCCCGATCAATATTATCTTTAGGCATGTTTTGGGCTTTGGCCTTATCAATAGCCAACGCCAGACGATTGTTAAAAGCGGGATCGCCACCCCCTTCACGGGCAGCAACTGTGATTTCCTTGGCCAGACGGGTAAATACTTTACCCCGCTTGGCATCGGCCGCTGCCTTTTTATGTTTGATGGTTGACCATTTAGAATGTCCAGACATACTATCCTCTCTGCGTAAATTCGTGATTCATACCTATTGGCTGTATCTTAATTGTACCACAATGATGACCGGCCTATGCAAACTTGCTTCTGGTTCTCATGCCCCTTACAATTTGCAGTGTGAAGCTAATTATTCAAATTCCCTGCTATAACGAGGCGCAAACGCTGCCAGATACGCTGGCCGGGCTGCCTACCAGTATTCCCGGCATCGACTGCCTGGAAACGCTAATCATTGACGACGGCAGCCGTGATGATACAGTGGCCGTTGCCAAATCCCTGGGCGTCGATCACATTATTTGCCACCCGCAGAACCGCGGGCTGGCTCAGGCATTTCAAACAGGATTAGACGCCTGCTTGCGGATGGGGGCAGACATTATTGTTAATACTGATGCCGACAATCAATATCCGGGCCGCTTTATTGCTGATTTGATTCAACCGGTTTTGCACGATGGCGTGGATATTGTAATTGGCAACCGGCAAGTGGATGGCATTGCCCATTTTTCGCCGGTGAAAAAGGGGCTGCAAAAATTGGGCAGTTGGATGGTACGCACGGTCAGCGGCACGGCCGTACCCGATGCCGCCAGTGGTTTCCGGGCTTATTCACGGGAGGCAGCGCTGCGACTCAACATCCTCTCCCGTTATAGCTACACATTGGAGACGATCATTCAGGCCGGCAAGCTGGGTCTGTCTATCAAAAGTGTGCCTATCGAAACCAATGCCCCGACACGGCCGTCCCGCCTACAGCGCAATATGTGGCATTTTATTAAAGCCCAGGCCAGCACGATCATGCGTCTTTATGCCTTTTACGAGCCGCTGCGCACGTTTAGTTACATCGCTGCACCCTTTTTGCTGGTTGGGCTTGGGGCCTGGCTGCGGTTCTTCTACTTCTATTACACGCGACAAAATCCAACAGGGCACATTCAATCCATAACCATCGGTTCTGGCTTGATTTTGGTGGGGGTCATTACGTTGATTTTTGGCATTCAGGCTGATATTGCCGGCAAACACCGCCAATTAACTCAGGAAACATTATATCGTCTTAAAAAGATGGAGTTGGCAGAGGCAGCTAAAGAGAAACGGCCGTAACCCACCAACCAACAAATTTTTCAACGGGAATAAGTGACCATTGAGCAAGAAAGAAAACATGCGTAAGCAGCTGCGCGAGCGGGTGAACAAGATGTTTGTCCAGTACCCGGCTGTTGGTCATTGGGGATATACTCTGCTCCGCATCAGCCGTATGGATCGTTCGACACGAGGCGTACGGCCGTTTCTGGCCCAATTGCAGCAGCGCGGCCTTCACCCTAAAACCATCCTGGACGTAGGAGCCAATTATGGGGCCTGGAGTCATCTGGCCCATTCCGTTTTTCGTGACGCTGCCTTTTATTTGATCGAGCCACAAATTGAAATGAAGCCATTTTTAGATCGGTTTTGCACGGCCGTTCCCGGTGCCAGATGGTTTTGGGCCGGAGCGGGCGCAGCGGATGGGGAATTGGTTTTAACCACCTGGGGTGATTTTGCCGGTTCTTCCTTTTTACCGGGCCAGGAAATGACAGCCGATAATCAGCGGCGAGTCCCGGTAATAGCCATCGATTCGTTAATTGAGCGGGGCGAAATGCCGTTGCCGGACTTGATCAAAATTGACGTCCAGGGTTTTGAGATGGAAGTGCTGCACGGCGCACAATCCTGCTTTGGACAGACAGAGATGTTTATTCTTGAAGTTTCATTTTTCAAGACCCATTCGGATCGCCCCGTTTTCCTTGACATCGTCAACTTCATGGATGCACAGGGATACGTTGTGTATGATTTTGCCGATCTGAAGCACCGTCCTTTTGATGGCGCTTTGGGCCAGGCCGACGTTTGTTTTGTGAAACAGGATGGGGTTTTTACGCAGCACAAACGTTGGTATTAAGCTGCGTTAACCTGATATGTTAGGCAAACAGGGTGTTGGCAGTGGGTAAGTGGCGTAAACAGATTGCTGCCCTGGCTTTGGGGCTGGCTTTTGTTTTCCCGGTTGTGATTCTGGTGGCAGGGGCGCTACAGCCAAATTATTCGCCAGTTTTTGATGCGGTCAGTGCGTTAGGTACGCCAGATGCGGTGTTGCCCGGCTTGATCAATTATGCCGGGTTTGGACTGGCCGGGGTTCTCATGCTGGTCTTTGTCACGGCCGTTTACCCGGTTTTCCGGGGGGATGTACTGGGAGTGGCCACGGCCGTTCTCCTCACACTCACCGGTATCAGTCTCATCGGGGTGGGGCTGTTCCACTGTGATCCCGGCTGCCCCATTGCCGGTGCGTCGCCGATGGGGATGACCCACAACCTCTTTGGCGTGGCGCTGCTGTTGTTTGCCGCTTTGACGCCGTGGATAACGGCCGTTTACCAAAAACAGGTAGTTGGCGGCCGTTTCGTCTGGCTTTCTCTCGTGATTGGCGCAGCGCTGCTGGGATTGCTCGTTCTGCTCCCGGCGGCACTTTGGGTGGGCTGGGCCGGTTTACAAGAGCGGCTCTTCCTCCTCGTTTATCTGGTTTGGCTGGTCATGTTTGGTCGTTCCATTGCGCGGCAGCTTTATTGACAAGTGCCAGGCACAGGGCGGAACAATCTAGCTTATGTGGAATCTGAAGCCCTGTACCTGGCACCGATGGCTCCTCAAATTGGGTTGGACAAAATCGGTCATTTACCATAGACTCGTTGATTCGCGCAAAAGCTAACTCGCGGCGGTACGGCTGGTAATCATCCTGTAAACGTGGGTAAGACGGCTGGCACGGCCGTTTGGGGGAGTTAATAATGAGTGTTGGGGAATCGTTGTATTTTGTGAATTTGATGAGGTGATGTGTGCAAAAACAACCATCCGTTTACCAGCGGCTCCTGAGCTACTTGAAACCATACTGGCGGCAGGTCATTTTGGCATACACGGCCGTACTCTTCGCTGCCCTGCTCAACCTATTCGTCCCCCAAGTCATCAAAGACGCCATCGACAACGGCCTGGCGGCGGGAAAAGCATCGGCTTTGTTCGCTGCTGGCGGCATCATTTTGGGCATTGCCCTGGTACGCGGTCTGGCCGGATTTGGCCAGCGCTACTACGGTGAATGGCTGACCCATCGCGTTGCTTACGACCTGCGCAATCACTTTTATGACAGCGTCCAGCACTTGCCCTTTGCTTTTCACGATCGCAGTCACACCGGCGATTTGATGAGCCGGGCCACCAGCGACATCTCCGAAACCGAGCGCTTCGTCGGCATCGGTCTGATGGACCTCATTTCCGCCGTCCTGCTTTTGCTGGGCGTGATTGTGGCCATGCTGCTCGAATCGCTGCCCCTGGCTCTGCTGGGACTGATTCCGGTGCCGCTGCTCATCTTTGCTACCTTGCGCTTTGGCAACATCGTCCGGCCTATGTTCAAGCGCATCCAGGAGCAAATGGGCGTCCTCTCCGACATCATGCAGGAGAGCATGACCGGCATCGGTGTCGTCAAGGCTTTTGCCCGCGAACCGTATGAGCTGGCCAAATTCGACGAAGGCAATGATGAATGGTTTGACCGCCGCTACACGGTCATCAAAACCTGGGCCAACAACTGGCCGCTGTTTACCTTTTTGGTCGCCAGCAGCATCTTTTTGCTGCTCTGGTTTGGCGGACCGCAGGCTTTAAGCGGCAAAATTACCGTCGGCACGCTGTTCGCTCTGATTTCCTACGTGCTGATGCTCAACGGGCCGGTGCAGCGGCTGGGGTTTCTGGTTAATTTGATGGCCACTGCCGGGGCGAGCGCCACTCGCGTTTTTGAAATCATCGACACGCCCAATGAGGTACAGGATAAACCAGGCGCAGTCCCGCTGGATGAAGCACATGGTGAGGTAGTATTTGAAAAGGTGGGCTTTGCTTACCGGGAGGGTCTGCAAATTTTGCATGACGTAACATTTTACGCCAAACCGGGCCAGCGCATCGCCCTGATTGGCCCCACCGGTTCGGGCAAATCGACTATCACCAATCTGATTCCCCGCTTTTACGAAGCAACCGAGGGCCGGGTGCTGGTCGATGGACACGATGTGCGTGATTTGCAGGTCAAGAGTTTGCGGCAGCACATCGGCATTGTCCTGCAAGACCCGTTCCTGTTTAGCCAGACGATTGCCGAGAATATTGCTTACGGCCGTTCCCAGGCCACCATGGACGAAATCATCGCCGCCGCCAAAGCCGCCCGTGTCCACGAGTTCACAGTAGGTTTCCCTGAGGGGTACGAAACCCGCGTCGGCGAGCGTGGTGTTACCTTGAGCGGCGGCCAGAAGCAGCGCATTGCCATTGCCCGTGCCCTGCTCACCGACCCGCGCATCCTTATTTTGGATGATTCTACCAGCAGCGTGGACACAGAAACCGAGCATCTCATAAAGGAAGCCCTGGACATCCTCATGGAAGGGCGGACAACATTCATCATCGCCCAGCGGCTGCTAACGCTGAAAAATGCGGATTACATCCTGGTGCTGGACAAAGGTCAGATTGTCGAGCGTGGCACGCATGACAGCCTCCTGGCGCAAGATGGCCTGTATCGCCAGATTTACGATTTGCAACTGCGCGATCAGGAGGAGTTTGTGGCGTTGCAGGAGCGATTAGACGTTAGCGATTAGCGATTAGCCAACAGCTAAAAGCTAATCACTGACAGCTTCATCGAGAGAAATTATGTCAACCATAACCAGGCGCGGCCGAGACGGCCGTTTCGGAATCGAATCACAAGAAGTGGACGAGCGGGAAGAGCGGGAACGCAGGATTGCCGCCCTGCTCAACGATGAGGATGAATTATTGGGCAAGGCGTATGACGGCCGTTTAGTCCGCCGCCTGCTGCAATACTTGAGCCCATACAAACGCCTGCTGTGGGCGGCCATCGTTTACATGATCGTCAGTTCCTTGTTAGGCGTATCCGGCCCGCTCATCGTCGGCAAAGCCATCGACCAGGGCATTCGCGCCAACAATTTCGCCACCTTGCGGCTTTGGACGATCCTGTTCATCGTTGCCGCTGTGGGCGAATGGATCACCAACCGGCAGCGCATCGCCCTAATGGCCTACGTGGGCACCAAAGTTGTCGCCGACATCCGCAGCCAGTTGTTTCGCCATTTGCACACGCTGTCGTTGAACTTCCACAACAACTACAGCGTCGGCCGCTTGATGAGCCGCCTCATCAGCGACGTGGGCGTTTTGCAAGATTTCATCACCTGGTCGATCACTGGCCTGTTCCGCTCAACATTTACCCTGCTGGGCATTGTGGTGGCGATGCTGCTGCTCAACTGGCGGCTGGCGTTGGTCAGCTTTGCCGTTATCCCGCTGATGCTGGTGCTGACCAATTATTGGCAGAAGCGTGTACGCGAAGCGTACCGGGCGACCCGGCAGCGGCTTTCGCTCATCAACGGCTACCTCAATGAATCGATTGGCGGCATCCGCGTCACCAAAAGTTTTGTCCGCGAAGAGCGCAATTTTCAGCACTTCAACGATCTCAACCATTCTTACTTCGATGCCAACGTAGACGCCACACGATTGTCGGCCATCTTTTTCCCCGGCGTCGATTTTATGGGGTCACTGGCCACGGCGCTGGTTGTTGGCGTGGGCGGCTGGCTGGTCATCGGCGATGCGCTGACGGCGGGTACGCTGGTCGCTTTTGTCCTGTATGTGGACCGCTTTTTTGAGCCGATTCGGGAAATGGCGCAGCGGTACAACACGTTTCAGGCGACGATGGCGGCCAGCGAGCGCATTTTTGATTTGCTGGATCGTGTGCCTGATTTGCAAGATGCCCCCGATGCGAAAACACTGCCGCCGATTAACGGCCGTGTCCAGTTCAACAACGTCACCTTCGCTTACAACGATGGGGAAGAAGTCCTCAAAGGCATCAGCTTGCAAGCCGAACCAGGGCAACGCATCGCCTTCGTCGGCGAGACTGGCGCCGGCAAAAGCACCATCATCCGCCTCATCGCCCGCTTCTTCGACATCAACGACGGTGCGCTGATGATTGACGGCTACGACGTGCGCGAAGTGACACGAGCCAGCCTGCGCTCCCAGTTGGGCATCGTCTTGCAGGACACCTTCCTCTTCTCCGGCACCATTGCCGACAACATTCGCTACGGCAAGCTGGAAGCAGTGGAAGCGGAAATCATTGCTGCGGCCACAGCAGTGGGCGCGCACGATTTCATCAGCAAAATGCCCGACGGCTACCAAACGGAAGTGGGCGAAAACGGGGTCAATCTCAGCGTGGGCCAGCGGCAAATCGTCTCCTTTGCCCGCGCTCTGTTAGCCAATCCGCGCATCCTCATCCTGGACGAAGCCACCAGCAGCGTGGACACGACGACGGAGAAGATCATCCAGCAGGCGCTGGACCGGCTGATGGAGGGGCGCACCAGTTTTGTCATCGCCCACCGGCTGAGCACCATTGTCAATGCCGATCAGATTGTGGTGCTGGATAACGGCCGTATCGTCGAACAAGGCACCCACACCGAACTGCTGGCGCAAAAAGGCCGCTATTACAACCTGTACACGATGCAGTGGGCGCAGAATTCGTGAGAAATTGAGGCAGGTGGTAAGTAGTTGACCTGCCATTTGCCACTTGCCGCCTGCTTGTGTAAACGATCTGTTAAAACGATTGACAAGTCAACCACTTTGCCGTATAGTGTCACTGTTACATTTTTCAAACTGCTTGACCCTCTATTTCCAAATCCAGCCGAAGTAGTCTAAAAAAGTCACCAGCAGAAAAGCCCAATCCGGGCATTATTGTATGCCGGGAGTTGGTTAAGTGCGTGTAACCCGAAATTGAAATTTAAAAATTAAACGACAAATATTTAACAAGTTTAATTGGTATGTAAGGAA
Source organism: Ardenticatenaceae bacterium (assembly GCA_020634245.1). Taxonomy (GTDB): domain Bacteria; phylum Chloroflexota; class Anaerolineae; order Promineifilales; family Promineifilaceae; genus JACKCC01. Next base: position 346,412 of record JACKCC010000012.1, read on the forward strand.
AGAATACGAATTCACAAATTTTATGAGTAAACATCTACGAATCATTCCCTTGGGCGGCCTGGGGGAAATTGGCAAAAACATGACAGTGTTGGAATACGGCCGTAACCAAATCATCGTTGACTGCGGGGTCATGTTCCCCGAAAACGACATGTATGGCATTGACCTGGTTCTGCCCAACTTTGACTACGTGATCGAGAATCAGGAAACATTACGCGGCATCGTGCTCACCCATGGGCACATGGACCACATCGGCGGACTTCCCTACCTGATGAAGCACGTCCAGACCACGATTTACGGCACGCCCCTGACTTTGGGCATGGCCGAACGGCAGATGGCGGAAGCAAACGTGTTACAAAACGCCCAACTGCAAACCGTTGGCGATAAAGAAACGATTCATATGGGACCGTTTCGGGTACACTTGTTCCCGGTAGCTCATTCTATCCCCGGTTCAGTGGGATTGGTGATCGATACACCGGCCGGAACCGTCGTTCACACTGGCGATTACAAGCTGGATGAGACGCCTGCCGGCGGCCGCACAACAGACCTGAAGCGGCTCAAGCACCTGACGCAAAAGGGCGTCCTGGCTCTATTGGCCGACAGCACCAACGCTGACCGTCCCGGCCGCACCCCCACCGAGCAGGTGGTGGCCGACACATTAGATGAACTGTTTGCCCAGGCGAACGGCCGTATCATCATCGCTACCTTCTCCTCGGTGCTGGCCCGTTTGCAGGCGATTATGGATTTGGCGGTGAAACACGGCCGTAAAGTGGCCCTCACCGGCCGCAGTCTGCAAGAAAACGTCGCCCTGGCCCGCGAATTGGGCTACATGAAAGTCGCCGACAAGGTATTGGTGGACATCAACGCCCGCATTGCTGACGACAAGCTTATCATCCTTTCCACCGGCTCGCAGGGCGAACCGCGCTCGGCGCTCAACCGGATGGCTAAGGGCGAACACAAGCAGATTGACATCCATCAAGGCGACACCATCATCATTTCCGGCGGCACAATTCCCGGCAACGAGGAAGACGTGGGCCGGATGTTGAACAAGTTGTTCGATCGCGGGGCCAATGTTATTTACGGGCCGCTGGCGACGGTGCACGTTTCCGGCCACGGCAGCCGCGACGAGATGCGGCTGATGCTGGAAACGGTCAAACCGCGCTACTTCATCCCGGTGCATGGCGAATCGCGCCATCAACATTTGCACGCCCGCATAGCCGCCGACACCGGTTTGGCCGCCGACCACACCTTCATCCTGCAAAACGGCGCGATTTGGGCCAGCGACGGCGAGCGAGCCTGGCTGGACGAATCGATTCCGGCGGAGGATGTGTACGTGGACGGCCGTCTCGTCGGAGCCATCGGCGAAACAGTGATGCGCGACCGGCAGCGGCTGTCGCAGGATGGGTTTATTGTGGTGTATGTGCCGGTAAACGGCCGTTCCAAGCTGGCCGGTGAACCGCAAATCATCAGCCGCGGCTTTGTCCACATGCAGGAATCCAGCGATTTGATTGAGCTGGCCCGCAAGGAACTCAAGCGGCAGCTCCAGCGTAAGGGTCGCCAAAACGACCCCAAAGAAACCGTGCGCAATACGCTGCAAAACTTCTTCTACCGAGAAACCCAATCCCGCCCCGTGATTTTGCCCAACATCGTCCGTATCTAAAACTGGAGACTGGAGATTAGTCTCCAATCTCTAATCTCCAGTCCCTCTCACAACTGTTTATAAAGCAAGTAACCGCCAGGCTGAGGCTTGTAGCCCAATTTGCGATTGATAGCCAGCATAGGCGCGTTTACCGAATCGTTAGTGGTGTAGATATAGTTCGCGCCAATCGTTTTGCCATAGCGGATGGCCACTAACTTGAGTGCCTGGGCGACTTTGTGACCCCGGTAGGCAGGTAAAACTCCAGTAAGAAAGTTGCCCAGAGAATTATTTTCGTTATTCCGGAGGAGGATTGCCACACCCACACACTTATCGCCATCAATTGCCATGATTTGTTCTGAGGGGGCGGGCCAAAAGCCATCTTTGATCCACTCGTTGAACTCTTCAAAACTGGAGAAGACTCGATCTTCTCCTGGAACATCACGTGTAATAACTGTAAGCGCGGCATGTAATGTCCGCCGTGCATCTTCTGTATCACCCATATCGGCCAAGGAAGCGAAATGAATACCGCCAGCTTCTAATGATTCCACCAGCCCAGTAAACGGCCGTTCATCAAACTCAGCTAAATCAATCGTCGAGCCAAAAGAATGCCGCTGGATAGTAAATCCGCGATTCTGGGCAAAGTGTAGACAGTCTGGCCGGTCATCACGTACGAAAGCTTTCAGTTTTTTGACATTGAATGTGGAAATGGTTGCAAATGCATCATCATACAATCGGCTACCCAATCCTTGTCCTTGCCGCTCTGGTTTAACGGTAATATCAAAGTTGAACAATCCTGCCTCATCCCAAGAAGAGCGAAACAGTTTACTATAGCCAACAATTTGCCTGTTACTGTCCACGGCCACCCACAACCGCCGAATGTGGCCTTCTGGCTGGCGATTGTACCAATCTATTAAATCCGACAACGTCGTCGGAAATAGCGATACTTCATTAGTGAGTGTCGCTACTTCCGGTAAATCACCCTCTTTCAATTCACGTAATTGGAATGACATGGTTAGCTCCTCTACTGAACAACTCAGCAAATGCGTTTCCGGTTTGTATTGGCAGGCACACTGGGAAACCCCACACTGAAATTAACGGATATTTGACATTGTACGCTTTTTGGTTTGCCAAAATCAAATATTTTCGTCAGCGGAAAAATTGAATCGACTAATACCCCCGCCCAAGCAAGAAATTTGCTAATTCTCACGAATTTTGTGATTTGTAGGGGTGGGACGGCGCGGTATGGCCTGGCCACAAACAAATGGCCTTATCTCCGCGCCGTCTCGCCCGGTACGGGCCGGGCGAGATGACCGGGGGACAAGGTTGTTGATAACAGCAAAAGTCTGGCCCGGTCATCCCGCCCCTGCCAAAACGTAAACCCACAAAATCCAATGGAATGAGGGATTTTGTAACCTTTCCGCGTCATCTGCATCAAAAATAATCGTCCAAAATTATTACATCGGAGATTTGAACTATGCCTATGTACCAATTCGCCTGCCGCGACTGCGGGCAGGGGTTTGAGAAAAAACTGCGTATGTCGCAGGCCAGTGAACAGCAGGATTGTCCTGGCTGCGGCAGTGAAAATACACAAAAGGTCTTCGGCGCTGTGGCCATTGGCGGCGTGTCGCGATCTTCATCACCCAGTTTGCCGGCGCGCCCGGTGAGCAGTCCGTTTTCTTGAGCCAGCGGCTGCTAAACAAGCAGGCTGCTTGTTCTAATTATTCCTTGCGCCACTGTAAACGGCCGTTTCCCTCTCCCATCAGCCGCATCCCCACTTTTTGCAGCACCCGGATGGAGGGTTGGTTATTGCTCTCGGTTTCAGCGGTAACGGCCGTGCATTCTGGCCGGGCCAACGCCCAATCCAGCAGCGCCGCCACCGCTTCGGTCATGTACCCCTTATTTTGAAAGGCAGGCTGCATACCATAACCAATCTCTACTTCCCCTTTTTTGTTGGGATACCCCTTGAAACCGGCCAGCCCCGCGCCTACTGCCATTTCTTTGGGGATGATCAGCCAGTAAGTTGCCCAGGGATGGTCGGCTGCGGCTAAACCGGTCATGATTTCCAGTTTCTTCTCAATCGGCTGCCGGACCGCGCCGGCAAATAGATCATCAGCCAGAGAAACGCCCAGTTCTTGGGCCAACTGGGCCGGATCACCCAGGCTGGTTTGCAGCTGAGCCATGGTCAGTGGCAGCAAAACTAACCGCTCGGTCTCAATGGATTGATGGCTGTGCCAGACGATCGCTTTTTCATTCACGTCACGGATAAAATCGGTTTTGCTATCGGTGTAAAGGGGCGGGTCGGCCTTGTATTTGCTGGCCAAATCTTCTTTTAACCGGCTGTAGGCCTGGGCCACATCGGGGTGGGCGATGAGATAATCGCGGAAGTTAAGGTGGCGAATGATTTCGGGGTGGCCGTTCTGGTAGGTGTGAATGTGATGGGTATGGTGGATGTTGCTGCCTTTGCGGAAGTAGCGACGGCCGTCTATCCCATTTTCGCCTTTAGCAATGTAGCCAAGCTGGTTCATTGCCTCGTTCATCGTGTCCACCCATTCAATGTTGTGGACGACAACCAGGATGTCAATGATGGGTTTGGCTTTGATGCCGGGTACGGCCGTACTGCCGACGTGATGAATGGCGACGAGATTGGGCTGGAATACGGCCGTTAACCGTTCCGCTTCCGACTCAAACTGCCGCAGCCATTCCGGATCATGTGCTTTGAGTTCTACTATTCTGCTCATTGGTCAGATTCAGACACATCCTGTTTTGTTGTGGAAAAGCCACGAGATAACTTGTCTCGTAACCCGCTCCGATTGGCTTGCTGATGTTCGGCCAATAATACAATGAAGCTGGAGATAATGCTCAATCCTGCCAAAATGTAAATCATTGTGAATATCTTGCCCAGCGCCGTTTGCGGTGAAAGGTCACCATAACCGACCGTCGTCAGAGTAACCACGGTGAAATAAAAAGAATCCAACCATGACCAGCCCTCACGCACATGGTAAAACCAGGCCCCGGAAAAAATGACAATAACGGTCAGTGTAAACAATCCCCGAAATTCCGGCTCTTTTAACCCATTCCAGATAGATTTGCCCAATCGATAAAGCAGCAAAAACAGTGCTGGCATATAACCTCCTATCAACTGAAGTGCCAGTCACGCGGCACATAATCCTGGGCAGACAAAGACTGTTTGCCCCGTGGCTGGCACTTTACAAAATTCACCGCTTAAGTATACGTGTTTGACGAAAATCTTACATTCTCCAGCCGGTTTTGGTGTGTAGGGTATGAGAAATGTGTAACGGCCGTAGTGCAAACGGCCGTCCAATCTGATAAAATGCATCTACTTTTGTAGAAAACTTCGAGGAGTTTTAGCAGCATATGGCACGATTTGCCCGCTATAGCAGCATTATCGGTTTGTTAGCCGGCGCATTATTTTTATTTACTAAACCGGCAGCGGCCGTTGACTGCTACTATCATGATGATCTTGGCTTCATTTGCGATGCCAATCCGCCGCCACCCACATTCGAGCAGCCTCAGCCCTTCCTCAACAGCTTTTTGCCCGATGTGGAATACGCCCGGCTTAACGATTTGATCAACGTTCACGCCGGTCCTGACCGTGACGAACCGATTGTCCGCAACGTAGGCGATGGCTTTCTATTCGTTACCTTACAGGGTGCTGTGCGCAACGATGCTGGTGAACTATGGTACATCATCAACCCCGGTGAGTACGTCCGTTCTGATGATTTACGCGTTGTACAGGATTCAGAATTCACCGGCATGGTTGCCAATCGACAGCCGGAACGGCCGTTTGGCTGGATGATCGTCGATTACTGGTACAGCCTGAATCCGGGCGACGAAGTAGACGAAAGCCTGCCCAAACTGCCCCGCTACACCTTCTTCGAAGTGTACGATGCCGTCGTCGCCAATGATGGCTGGATTTGGTACAACATCGGCCGCGGCCGATGGATGCGACAAACCTACGTCAGCGTTATCGACGTCACCCCGCGCCCGGATGGTATTGGCCCTAATGATTATTGGGTCGAAGTAGACCTGTACGAACAAAGCTTCACCGCTTACGAAGGCGACCGGTTAGTGTATGCCGGGCTGGTTTCCAGCGGACTCAATCGTTGGCCCACCTACGAGGGGCTTTTCCAGGTTGAGCAGCGCTTCACGACGACCAAAATGGCCGGCGCGGAAGGCAAAGTTGACTACTACTTCGTCGAGGACGTGCCCCACACCATGTACTTCGACATGAAAAACGAGATTGCTTTGCATGGCGCGTACTGGCACGATCGTTTTGGTTACAAACACAGCCACGGTTGTGTCAACATGCCACCGCGCGATGCCGAATGGATTTACAACTGGTCGGAAGAAGCGCCCAACAAGCTTTGGGTGTATGTCCACACCTCCGATCCCTACGTTATTTTTGAGCGCTACGATTCGACTTTGGATTTTGCCGGGCCGTAATTGAGCAGTTGGCCTTTAGCTTTTAGCAAGCAGCCTTCTGAGGTTTCAGGAGGCTGTTTTTTGTTTGTTTAGGCGGGTAGGATTATAAATAGGTGAGATGGGAAACGGCCGTTTCCCGCACAATCATTCATCACAAATGGAGAACCCATGACCCCATTCGATCTAACCGGCAAAGTTGCCCTCATCACCGGCGCGTCACGCGGCATTGGTCTGGCCGTCGCCCAGGCCTACGCTGCCGCCGGAGCCAAAGTCATCCTTGTCAGTCGCAAACAGGCCGATCTGGACGCGGCCGCCGAACAAATCCGCGCTGCTGGCGGTGAGGCATTGGCCATCGCCGCCCACACCGGCAGCGAAGAAGCGGTGCAGGCGCTGGTTGATCAGGCCACAGCCACCTATGGCGGGATTGACATCGCCGTCAACAATGCCGCGACCAATCCCCACTTCGGCCCCATTCTCACCGCCGCAGAGAGCCATTGGGACAAAATCCTGGACGTCAACGTCAAAGGCTACTTTCGTGTGGCCAAAGCGTGTGCCGCCAGTATGAAAACACGCGGCAGCGGCAAAATCATCAACATGGCCTCCATCGCCGGTAAAGCGCCGCAGCCGGGAATGGGCGTCTACTGCGTTAGCAAAGCGGCCGTCCTCATGCTCACTGAAGTCCTGGCCGCTGAACTGGCCGCCGACAACATCCAGGTCAACGCCATCGCACCGGGATTCGTCAAAACGAAATTCAGCCAGGCCATTTGGGACAGCCCGCAAATTCATGATGCCGTTATCCGGGCGATTCCGCAAAAGCGCATGGCCGAACCGGAAGAATTGACGGGCATTGCTTTGTATCTGGCCTCCGCTGCTTCCAGTTTCACCACCGGAGCAACGTTTGTGATCGATGGGGGCCAATTCGTAGGCAATCCTTTTTGATTTGCCGTTATACTTGAGCGTTAAAAATCTTTACATTGGAGCCAATCATGATTGGAACAATCGTTAATGCCATCACTGTTTTCATCGGCGGCACGCTGGGCACATTTTTAGGCAGTCGGTTTCCGGCGCGGATGCAGGAAACGATTTTTGCCGCCCTAGGCTTATTTACGCTGTTCATCGGGATGAACAGCGCCTTTGCCACAGGCAACGCGCTGATTGTGCTGGGCAGCCTGCTTGTTGGCGGCTTGCTGGGCGAGGCGATTCAGTTGGAGGCCAAACTGGAACGGTTCGGCGAATGGCTGCGCGACCGACTGGTGAAGGGTGGTGATGGCGGCGCAGCTTCCCGATTCGTGGAAGGTTTTGTGACTGCCAGCCTCGTTTTTTGTGTCGGCCCATTGACCATTCAGGGGGCTATTGAAGACGGTTTGACCGGCGATGCCACCAAGCTCATCGTTAAAGCGATGATGGACGGGTTTGCGGCGCTGGCTTTTGCCACCACGTTGGGGCCGGGCGTCCTGGCTTCGATTATTGTGATTTTGGGGTTCCAGGGCGGGATTTCGCTGCTGGCCAGTTTTGGGGCCAACGTTTTCACCGAACCGATGATTGCCGAACTGACGGCTACTGGCGGGGTGGTGCTGCTGTCGATTGGGCTGCGGCTGCTGGAGTTGAAGCAAATCCGGGCGGCGAATTTATTACCGGCGTTGTTTGTCGCGCCAACGGCCGTTGCCGTTATGGACGCCCTCGGTATCACCTACTACCTCTAGGGAAAGTGGCAAAGCCGCCTTAACAGAAAACTGAACTTTTTCTATTTTTGACCAACCTCTTGACAGCTTCATCAAAAATACTGTATTATTTTAATACTAGTTTGTTTTTCAAACTAATTTACAAATAATACTTATCTGAAAAAGAGGTAAGAAATGGCACAAGATATAAAATTTAAGGACCTACGGCAAAAGGCGTATCTGGCTTACCACCAGGATGGCCTGATTGATGCATTAATTGGATTGGGTATTGCAGGGTTTGGTGTCAACATGGCTACGGATAACAGCGCCTTCATCGCATTGTCGTGGATCCCATTCATCTTATATGCCCCACTCAAAAAACGGATTACCGTTCCCCGGTTGGGTTATGTCAAATTCGACAGGGAACGCACCTACTCTATCAAATTGATTATGAGCATCCTCGTTGGATTAACAGCCCTGGCTTTTTTTCTGGGTATGGCTATTTTTTTACGCAGCGATAATCTCTCGACTGATGCCACAGCGCTGCTCCAAAAATATCATATGCTGATCTTAGGCTCGTTTGTCGCGGCGGCTTTTGTTGTCGGCGGTGCGCTAAGCGGCATTAAACGGTTCTATCTTCAGGCAGGTCTGGCCGAATTAGTGCTGATTAGCGGCATTGAACTGGGGTTGGAACCGCCAACTTATGTCCTGATTTGGGGTGCACTGACATTTTTGATTGGATTAGGGCTTTTAGTCCAGTTTTTGCGGCAGTATCCGGTTGCTGGTGAGGATGGTAATGATGTCTTCTAACGAACCGGGCAACGAAGATCTGCAGCGCATCGCCGATATTGATCGTTCTATCCATGCCCCGGCTCGTTTGATGATTCTGGCCTTGCTGGCTGTCATCGACAGTGCCGACTTTACATTTTTACTAACGCAAACAGGGCTTACGCGCGGTAATCTTTCGACGCATCTGGGTAAATTGGCCGAAGTTGGCTACATCGAAATTCAAAAGGAGTTCGTTGAGAATATCCCGCGCACCCTCATTCGTTTGACAGATGAAGGTCGGGCAGCCATCGTTGCCTATCGCGAAAATATGCAGCAGGTTGTTGAGCAGCTACTGGTTGTCGACGGCAGCAATCGGCAGCAAAAGCAATAATATTGGCAGGCTCAGTAACGGCCGTACCCGTTGGTTGAGCCTGTCGAAGGCAGCACGCTACGCCAAAATAATGCTTTCCCTTCTCTGCAAAACAGCTATCATGCGCCGCGAAGCGGCTGAATTGTCCAGCGGCTGATTGAGATCAAAGTCACCGTGCCACCCCACGACCTTTAAGCCGCCGGAAAGCTCGGCCAGCAAATGAATTTCTTGCGGCAGCAGCAGCCGCTCACGGGCTGCATCCTGCACCAGGTATTCCTGTCCATGATCCTGGATGTGCATTTGCAGTTCCACGTAGGCAATGCTGGTTATCAGGTCATAATGGGGATTATTGGTCGCCCAATCAATATTTACTTTGACACCGTCTCGTTCACCGGAGTAATGAAAGGCTCCATAATGTTCGTAGGAGCAGTCGCGGGGATGGGTCAGATCGACGATGTAAAGGCCGCCGGGGGTCAGATTGCGGGCAACTGCGCGAAAATGGCGGATGAGGTCTTCATTGCTGAGGAGAGCGTCTAACCCATCGAAGGCAGCCAGGGCCACGTCAACGGCCGTATCCAACTCAAAGTCGCGCATATCAGCCGGGAGCAGCGTGATGGAGACACCGGCGGCCACGTCCTTTTCATGGGCAAAATCGATCATCTCTGGCCGCAGGTCCAGCCCCACCGCCCGCGCCCCTCTGCTGGCAAATGCGCGGGCATGGTAGCCGGGGCCGCAGGCGATGTCGAGCATACTGGTCAATTCACGGCCGTTATGCTGCCGGTAAAGCGCAAAAATAAAATCGACTTCCTTGCTTACATCACGATCAAAAATGACATCGTAATAACGCGCCTGTTGATATAAGTTGAGATGTTCAGCCATCTTATTCACTCCTTCAAGAGCAGCTAGAGCCAGAGCTAGAGGCTTGTTCTTCTTCTCGCTCTTTGTCTGAATATGCACAATCCATCGCCGGAACCGGTCCGGGATGTGTTCATGGTATTGAATTGCAAGTTGTGGCGGGAACAGCCGCCCTGTTTAGTGTTGGGGATATATGAATTAGTATAATGGATTAACGGCCGTATTCAAGTAGCAAAGCTTGGGATTTGATGAGGAATTATTTATTCAAAATTTCCCCGGAAACTGCCAGATTATAGTTTCCGGGGAAATTCAAATTTTACATTTAGGCCAGCGCCGACCACACCTCAATTTTGCTCTTCACCCGCCGAATCACCTCATTAGTAAACGCATCCGTATACGTTTGTCCGCCCAAATCAGAGGTTCGTATCCCATCATAAACTGCTTCTAGTGTGGCTTCGTAAATGGACCGGCTGGCTCGTTTGGCTTCGCTTTCCTTCATATGGCCCAGCAGACCGGCCGCCGCCAAAATCATGGCCATCGGGTTGGCTACATTGCGCCCTTCCAGCGCCGGGGCTGTACCGTGTGGCGCTTCGGCCATTACGCAGTCCACGTCACCGGCCTCATCCACTGAAATGACCATCGATTCCGATCCGGCAATGGAACCAAACATTTGCAGCACCATGTCAGACAACAAATCACCGTCCCGATTGAGGCTTGGGATGACCAGCGGCTCGCCGCTGGTAGCCAGGAGCAAGGCAAATGTGGCGTCAATCAGCTGTGGTTCGTAACGAACGTCAGGATGACGCTGCGCTGAAGCATCCATTTCTTCCTTGAACATCCCTTCATAAGTGGGACTGACGGTGTATTTAGAGCCGCCAAACACTTTGGCGCCGGTGTTGCGGGCATGATAAAAGGCGTAATCAGCTACAGCCCGGCAAACGCGGCGCGACACTTTTTCGGTGCGGAAAGCCATCTCATTGGGGCTGCCGGCCTCGCCTTCGCGCCATTCCTTGGCTCCATAGGCATCATCACGCGCCATGCGCACCACGCTGATGGGCGAGTAAACGCCACCAATGGGGCGCACGCCGGGGATACGCCGCCCGGTACGCAGGATAACTTCGGCATCGATTTCTTCGCGCAAAATGGCGTTGGGGCTGCCCACGTCGCCCTGGGCTTCTGGGGTGATGGTGGCCGCTTTTAATCCCAGCCGGTGCTGCCGGATCGCTTTACCGGCGTCGTAAACGACCTGATTTTGGGTCTTGCGCCGGTTTTCCAGCCTCAGGTCAAAGCGTAAAAAGTCCAGATCGAAGCGGATGACGTTGGGTGCCAGAACGCGCAGCGCTTCTTCTAATAGTTCTTGTCCGGTTTGGTCGCCTTCGAGGACGACGATAGTTCGAGTCATGGGTTTTACTCCTGATGGATTTTCATACGTCATTTTGTCATACGTCATTGTGATATTTGACGCATGACTTTATGACGTATGACTTCGTGATCGTAAAAAGTCGAGATATTTAGGTAGAGCTACAGTGTAAAGCCAGTACCAGAACGGCCGTATCACAAAATCCCACGCGCCAATATGACGGACGACCTGGCCGTTGAAGCCATCCTTAAAACGCCAGACGCCCCACATCCGGTCGGTCTCGACGAATTCGTCGGGCGCACCCCAGAAATCGTAGATTTCCGCGCTTTGGGCCTGCGCCCAGCGGATGGCTTCCCATTGCAGTAAATAGTTGGGCATCCGGTTGCGCTCTTTGTCAGTCGATGCGCCGTACATGTAGATGACGCGACTGCCATAACGCACCAGGACGACGGCAGCTACTGGATCGCCCTCGTATTCGGCAATGAGCGGCTGGGCTATGCCAGCGTCGTAAAACGCCCGCCAGATATCCAGATAATAGTCGAGCGGACGGATGGCAAATCCGTCTCTTGCTGCCGTTTCCCGGTACATCTCGCCAATCACGGTCCAATCAACGGCCGTGCCGGGGCGGACGACGATGCCTTTGCGCCCGGCCAGGCGAATGTTGTAGCGCGTTTTGGGTTTCATCGCCGCCAACAGTTCCTCTTCGGGGCGCTGGGCGGCCATTTCGACGGTGTTGCGGAACTGGATTTGTTCGGCCGAAAAGCGCCAGCCCCGCTGGTTGAGTTCTGTAATGAATTTAGAGCCAATGGGTGACGGCCGTTCCGGTTCCAGCCCCCAGCTTTTGACCACTTCGGGATCAATCTTGATGAAAATGGCTCTTTCGCGCGCAGCGATGGCCTCCAACTCGGCCAAAACGACACGGCGCAGCGCAGCATCGTTGTAATCGAGGGCCGGCCCTTTGGGGACGTAGAGAATGGAAAATAGCAGGCGAGGTAATTTGCGTTTGAGGATTTGGAAGGCAGCCAATGGCTTACCGTCAATTCCCAACACGTATCGCGCCGCCGACCAACCCCAGCGCGACTTGAATTCGCCCCACGTCCAGCTTTGCAGGGCGTGGGCGTTGGGAAGTTGGGAGAGGGCGGTTTCCCAGACGGCCGAATCAGTGATGAGGGTAAAGGGATATTCAGACATAAAAATTGTCAATTGCTAATTGCCAATTGGCAATTTATTATCGGCTGCGCCGCCATTGGTATAGCTTGTGGACGCGCTTGTTGTAGATGCGATCCACTGCACCAACGGTGCGTTTGCTTTGGCCGCCAAAGCCGCGCTTGAAGCGGTAGACACCCCACAAGTCGTCGCTGCGTTCGGTGAAATTGGCTTCCAATTCATCTTCGGGCGCGTCAGGGATACCCCACAAGTCGTATTCGGTACAGCCGCGTTCTTTAGCCCATTGGATGGCCGCCCATTGGACGGCATAGGTGGGCATACGCTGCCGTTCCTCGTTGCTGGATGCACCATACAGGTAAACGGCTTTGTTGCCTACAGCAGAGACAATGATGGCGGCTAACGGCCGTTCCTCAAATTCCGCAATAAACATCGCCGCCTGCTCAGGGGCAAAAATTTCCCAGAATGCCTTGTAGTAGACCGGAACATGAACGCCAAAGCCGTCACGCTGCCCGGTAATCGTCATTAATTGGTTGAAGAGGGGCAGGTCAACGGCCGTACCCTGGCGTACCGTCACCTCTTTTTTGGCGGCCAGACGGATGTTGTAGCGGGTTTTGGATTTCATGTTGGCCAGGATGTCGTCGAGTGACGGCCGTAAATCCGAAATCATCGTCCGTGGCGGCTGGATGGTGTCCGTATCAGTCAGCATCATCGTTTCTTGCCGCTGGCAAAAGGCCGCCCACTGCTCCGGCGGCATCTCATCCTGCCATAACAGCGGCTCCATCTTCACCAGCCCGGCCCGGTTTTCGTAGCAGGCCATATCGATCTGATTGAACAGTACGGCCACTTGCTCTTCATCCTGCCAATCAACCAGCGGCCCATGCGGGATATAGCCGATTTTGAGCAGTCCCAGTGCTGCCGAGCGAAACAAAATCTGCGCCCCGGCGACTAATTTGCCATCCTGTTTCAGCCAGACGCGCTGCGCTGACCAGTTGAAGCGGTTTTTGAGCCGCGCCCAGTTGGTCGTTTGCAAAATGCTGCCCTGCGGATGGGCAGCGACAAAAGCATCCCACTCGGCGTCATCGGCCGAATAGGGCTGCTCGCCCAATTCTAATAGTTTATCAAGCATGGGGTGATTATAAGCCAGAGCGAGAGATAGAGCGAGAGGGGATTGGGGGAGGCCGGAGGTTAGAGACTGGAAGTTAGACAGTCTCTAATCTCCGGTCTCCAATCTCTTACTGATCCAGGTTCAAAACAATGTCTTTGAAGATTTGGACTTCGACGTTGTAGGTGGCGGTGCCGGTGCAGGTGGCAACGGCCGCATCCTGGCTTTCTTCAGTCGCGGCATAATAAAAACTGACGTCGTAAACGGCCGTGCCGTGCAGCTTCCACAATGGCGTATCCGTAGGCAAAGAGTCCAACCCGACCGTAGGGATTGTTTCCCCACCCAGGTATTCCAATTCGGTTAACTGCATGTCGGTTTTGACTGTGCCCCACATGTCCAGGCCAAAGCCGAAACAGCCCACCAGGAGGAAGACGGCTAGAAACAGGGGGAGGATAGCGTAAGGTTTTTTGCCCTTTCGCCAGCTCCACATGCCCGGCACAACCATCGCCAATCCTAAAATAAGCGGTGGCCACTGCGGCTGAGCGGAAGCCTGACTAGTGGCCCGCTGCCATTCCGTTTCCATCTGTACCTGTACTTTGTCCACCGTGGGCAGGGCTGCGCCGGAAAATTGTAACAGCGAATGGATTTCCGCAGCTGCGTCGCCAGGGATACGACCGTCATTCCATTCCCAGGTCAACCCATTACCGGCCGCATCGGGCCGAAAATCACCCATAACACCGATAATCGTGGGCAGGCTGATGGGCAGCTCCTTGCTGGCATGGATCGTCACCGATTCGCTCTCGGAGGCCGCCGAAGCATCCTGGCAAACAATGTTGTCGCTGACCGGTTCGCCGGGGAGGATGAGCCAAGTTCCCTGCAAATCAATCTGGCTAACGGTGGCCTGAAAGGTCTCGCCATCCGCTTTGCCCAGCGCCACCAGCCGCACCCCGGGCAGCCCCATCGTCAAATGGATGGGCTGCAAAACCAGTTCCTGGCTGCCATCGTTGAATTGGGGCGCATCATTGCCTACCCGATACCAAAAAGGCGCGCCTGGCTGGATGGTTAATTTGACGGGCAAGCCGGGGTTACGGCCGTCAAACCCGCTGGAGACTTTTAACGGATACACGCCATCCTTTTGCAGCGCCGCTGAAACCTGGATTGTCTCGCCCAGGGCGTCGCTGCCTTTCTTCATCTGGGCCGATTCGGCGGGGAAAACGAGGTCGTAATCTGACTTGGTGGTCTGGCGGATTTCGACGAATTCACCGTAACCACCGCCGCTGGCGACCGGATCGCCCAACGGCATGGCCGTATTGCCACTGCCCGGTGCAGCGCCCAGCAGATATTGGGCGTAGGCGTCCAGGTTGGCGCTCAATTTGCCCTGAGCGCCAGCGTCATCGTAGGGATAGGTTCCGGCGTTAATGGCGGCGATGAAGGACTTTTCGCTGAGGGGGCATACGGCCGTATCATCACACATGTTCAGCTTGACCAACTGCGCCTGGACGTACAAATCGCCCGGCCACTGGTACGGCGACATCTGCAGCGCCAACTGATTGCCCGCTGTGACAGGGCCGTAGGCGGTGAGGTTTTGCGGGATGTAGGCCGGATCGTGCAGCATGACCATATTTTCTGCGGCCGTTTCCAGCCACCACGTTTTGCCGCCCGACCAGTAAGCCCAGGCCATGTTGTACTCTTCGTCCTGAATCCAATGGGCCATTTCGTGCAGCGTATCGTAGGTATCGCCGCCAACCATCCCTTTAGCCGCGTCTACCGGCAGGTAGATGACGCCGTTGAGCGATTTGTAACGCGGGTCGCCGGAACGAGTTTCAACGACGACCTGCATGGGCGATTGGGGGATGAGTTTGGCCGCAGTGAACCCTAATTCATCACCATAGCGGGTCATGGCGGCAGCGATAGCGTCGGCCAACTGATCGCCATCGTCATCGCTAAAGTCGATGCCCCAGAGGAACGTGACCTGCACTTTGCCATCGCCGCTTTTCCGGCAGTGGGTGATCCGCCCAAAGTTGGGATCCATGTCGATGCCACAGGAACGGCCGTTAGCCATTGCCGGCTTGCTCAAATGACTTTTGACGGATGCAGTCGCCAGCGGGGTAAGAACCGTATACTGCAAACTGCCGCCGGGCGTAAGTGATCCGACCTGTTCCATTGCGTCACTGTTGGTCGGGCCGAGGCGTACGGCCGTTTCCAAAAAACCATCTTGCGGCAGCGTGTCCAAAATTGCCAGATACGTATTGTCGATGATGGCTACCAGCCGGGAATCGGCACTGGCAGCCGGCAGGCGCAAAACGGCCCGCCCCTGGCTGTCATTCACGTCGGCCACAGCCAGCGAGACGAAAGGCGCGTCAATCGCGTAAGCCTGTTCCAGCGCCTGCCGCCAACTGGGGTCGATTTCCCAGGTGCTTAGTTCGGCGGTCACGCCTTCAGCCAACACGTCCGGCCCGATTTGAACGGTCACGCCAGCCTCGTTGGTCACGGCTTCGCCATTGGCCGGGATGGGCGCCGTTGCCTGAACGGCAAAGGTCAGTTCCGGCAGGGGGGCAGTGGTTGGCGTGGCGGCGGGTGCTGTTGTCGATGATGGTTCTGCGGGTACGGCCGTTTCCCCGGCTGACGGCACAGTTGTCGGGACTGCCTCTGTGTTCTGGCAACCGCTTACAAGCAAAAGAGTTAGCAGGATGATGATTTGAATCAGGGAAAATAGGGGTTTTTGAAGGGACATCAGGCTCCTCCTATAATTGAACGCCCATTATGAGGCGTTTTAGGATAAGAAGACATCCGATTTCTGCGAGGAATCGGATGTCTAGTTCCGAATCTACTAAAATTATAAACCCCAATTGGGGCGGATCAATCGTCTTGCAGTACTGATTTTTCCCTCTCCTCAGCCCTCTCCCAAAGGGCGAGGGAGCCGTTCTTCCGTTTCCTTTCGCGCTTGTCCTGGCTACGTGCTACAATTTTGGCAACGTGCGTTATTCAATAAGGAGCAAGTGATGAGTCAGGTTCAGCAGCTTTACTTATTGCAGCAAATCGATACCGAAATCCGCGAGAAGAAGCAGCGTTTGGGCGAGGTTTTACGAGCGCAAAAAGAAACGGAGGAATTGTTAGTGGCGAGGGGAAGGTTGGAAACGGCCGTTACCACCCTCCAAAATTGGCGAACAAAGCGGCAAAATCTCGAACAGGAATTACAAACCCTCAAAAACAAAGCCAAAAGCGCCGAACAGCGCCTTTACTCCGGTAACGTTAAAAACCCCAAAGAACTCACCGATTTGCAAAATTCCATTGAATCATTAGGCCGCCAACGCGCTGCTATGGAAGATGAAATCCTGGAAACGATGATTTCGATCGAAGATACTGAAACAGAAAAAGCAGCGGCAGAGCGAACACATCAAATCATCCAGGGCGAATGGGAGCAGTCGCAAGGCTCATTGAAAAACGAACAAAACGAATTGGCACTACGCGTACATGAACTGATAGGCCAGCGAAAAGCACGCTTGACCACGATCACTACCGAATCATTAGCCGAATACGACGCTATCAGCCGTAAAGCAAAAGGAATCGCCGTCGTCAAAATCAAAAACAGCCTCTGCACCGGCTGCCGCCTCAACGTCTCCGCCCAAAAGGAAAAAGATGCCCGCGAAGGCAAAAAAGTATATTGTGCCAACTGTGGCCGAATCCTGGCCATTGATTGAACTCACTGCCTGTTGGTGACTAAACAGACAAAATGGTATCTATACTCATTAAGGGAATAAAGTGACATTTCTGTTGAGTGGCCAGTCTGCAAGTACTTGCTCCAGAGAAGATCTGCCACTTGTAAACCTGCATACTCGCAAACTCAAGGCAGGATGGAATGTCAAATTATGACCCTTACCGGTATTACAAACAGATAAACCCTGCACAGTCCATTGGCTGGAATTGTTCAGGCAGATTTTTCCGTTGGATAGTATTTGAAGGAATGCCCATGTTAAAGAAGGTTTTACAAAATTCAATTGAGAATTGGCAGTTAACGGCCGTGCCCGCACTCGTCAGCAGCCAGAAATCATTCAGTACAAACATCCTTTTCGCCCAGGGCGATGATGGCAAACGCACCGTACAAACCCAGCGGCGGCGGCGCAGCGACCAGGCTCCTGGCAGCCGCGACCGGGCCGAAGCGCCCCAGCGGCGTAAATCGGGCAGCGAACCGCCGCGCAGCACCGGTGGCGGCTCCCGGCCGCCATCCCGCCCCACATCGCGCCCTCCAGTTGGAGGTAGCGGGCTGCCCGGCGGCGGACTCAAGCTGCCACCAGCCGTCATCGTCGTTTTGGTCATCGTCGGGTTGTGCCTCTATTTAGCCATGAATTTACTTGGCGGCGGCAGCAATTCGGGCGATACCACATCATTTAGCCCGCCAGTTTCCGAACCGGCCGATGATTTTTCCGCTGAAGAACAGGCTCCTCAGCCTACTTTGCCGGCGGCTGAGTTTATTCCGCCGCCCGCTTCCACCGAAGGCCAGACCTGGCTGGTTATGCTCTACCAGGATGCCGATGACAAAATCCTGGAGCAGGACATTTACCTCGATTTGAATGAAGCCGAGCGCGTTGGTTCGGATGACCGTGTTCAGATTGTCGCTCAGGTTGATCGCTTTGCCGGTGCCTACACAGGCGACGGCGACTGGACAGGAACGCGGCGCTACTACATCACCCAAAACAATGATTTAGGCCGGCTCGGTTCGCAAGAAGTCGTCGATTTGGGTGAAGTCAATATGTCGGATGGCAACAGTCTGGTCGATTTTGTAACCTGGGCTTATGAGACATTTCCGGCCGACAAGTACGTTTTGATCATGTCTGACCACGGCATGGGCTGGCCCGGCGGCTGGAGCGATCCCGCTCCCGGTGGCCGCGGCGATTCCAGCATTCCACTGGCCTCGCGCCTGGGTGATGAACTGTATTTGATGGAAATTGATGCGGCACTGAGCGAAATTCAGTCCAACACAGGCATTGAACAGTTTGAATTGATCGGGATGGACGCCTGTTTGATGGGGCATTTGGAAGTTTTTAGCGCCCTGGCGCCTCATGCCCGCTATGCCGTTGCCTCGCAAGAAGTGGAACCGGCGTTGGGCTGGGCTTATACCGGCTTCCTGAGCGAACTGGTGCGTAACCCGGACATGACCGGTGCTGATTTGGGCCGCCTGATTGTGGACAGCTATATTCAGGATGACCAGCGTATTGTGGATGACGCGGCACGGGCGGAGTTCTTGCGGCAGGGTTCACCGGTAGGCGGCCTGTTCAGCTTGTTTGGTGGTGGCAGCACGGCCGTTATGTCGGCCGCCCAGTTAGCCCAGCAGCTGGAAAAGAATGTGACGTTAACGGCCGTTGACCTGGCAGCTCTGCCCAATTTAATGAACAGCGTCAACAACCTGGCCTACACCATGCAGTCCGGCGACCAGCGGGCCGTTGCCCAGGCCCGCACCTACGCCCAAAACTTCACCAGCGTCTTTGGCAGCGACATTCCACCTTCCTACATCGACTTGGGCCATTTCAGCGCCCTGCTGCGGCAGCAAAGCGGCAGCAGCAGCGTCGGCGAAGCGGCGAACCAGGTTTTGGCGGCGCTGAACCAGACCGTCATTGCCGAAAAGCATGGGCCGGGCAAACCGGGCGCAACCGGCGTCTCCATCTATTTCCCCAATTCGCAGCTTTACGGCAACCCTCTCACCGGGCCGGAATCATACACGGCCATCGCCAGCCGCTTTGCCGAAACCTCCTTGTGGGACGATTTTCTGGCCTACCACTACACGGGGCGCAGCTTTGAACCGGCCGCAGCCACAGCCGTGATCCCCAATCGCAGCATCAATGCGCCCGGTGGCGGCGGCGTCACGGCCTCGCCGGTCACTGCCTCGACCAACAGCGTTGCTCTGGGCGAAACCGTGCTGCTAAGCACTGACGTCAGCGGGGAGAACGTGGGCTACATCTACCTCTCTGTCGGTTATTACGATCAGGCGGCCAATTCTGTCCTGCTGGCCGACAGCGATTACCTGGAAAGCGCCGACACCCGCGAAATCGACGGCGTGTATTATCCCGATTGGGGCACAGGCGATTTTACAGTGGAGTTCGAGTGGGAACCCATCGTTTACGCCTTGAGCGATGGCACGAACCGGGTAACGGCATTGCTGACGCCGCAAACGTATGGCGCAACCTATGAAGACGCCACTTACACAACCGACGGCATCTACACCTACGGTGACAGCGGCGACACGCGCCACGCCCGGCTGCTGTTCCAGGATGGCATTTTGCGGCAGGTATTTGGCTTTACCGGGGAAGACGGAACCGGCGCACCGCGTGAAATCATTCCGCAATCGGGTGATTCGTTTACCGTTTTAGAGAAGTGGCTGGATTTGGATGGCAACGGCCGTGTCACTCAAACGGCTTACCAGGAAGGCGGTACACTGACCTTCGGCGACCAAATGTTTACCTGGGAAGAACTGGATGCGGCCGCCGGCCCCTATCTCGTTGGCTTCATCGTCTCCGATCTTGATGGCAACACCGTCGAAGTGTACCAACAAATAACTGTAGAATAACGGCCATATGGCATCCTGACGAAAGAAACCGCCTTCTTTTCAGAGAGGCGGTTTCTTTTTGTTTCTCACCTTGCCAACACAAATCGCCAACCGGTTGAAATCCGGTTAAAATCCGGTTCCCTTTTGATTTATCCTTTCCTGCTTTTTACCGGAGGTAAAGATGAACACCCGGAATCCCAAACTGACCGACTTTTTAGGCGAATTACAGAAAAACGTGCGCGGCGACCTGCGCACTGACGAGTACAGCCGCATCCTGTACAGCACTGACGCCAGCATCTACCAGGTCAAACCCTACGGCGTCCTCATTCCCCAAACCATCGAAGACATCCACGCCGCTGTGGAATTGGCGGCTCAATATCAAGTCCCGCTGTTGCCGCGCACGGCCGGCAGCAGTCTGGCCGGGCAGGCCACCAACGAAGCGCTGGTCATGGATTTCACCCGCCATCTGGATCAGGTACTGGAACTGAACCAGGCAGAACATTGGGTGCGGGTGCAGCCGGGGATTGTCCTGGATGAGTTGAATTTGTACTTACGGCCGTACAATCTGCAATTTGGCCCCGATCCGGCCAGCAGTAACCGGGCAGCAATGGGCGGTATTGTCTCCAACAACTCGACTGGCGCGCACTCCATTTTGTACGGGATGACGGCCGATCACGTTTTGGAGATGAATGTCATCCTAAATGATGGTTCGACGGCGCATTTTGCCCCGCTCAGTCCGGCGG
>JACKCC010000013.1 GCA_020634245.1 Ardenticatenaceae bacterium
TGCCGTAACAGATTGGCCATCGAGTACGGCCGTAATCCTGTCTGTTTGGTTGGTGTAAATTCCTGGAGGCGTACCGACTGGAATCAGCAAGTCGGCGATGAACGTACAAGAAGCCCCGGCCGCCAGTGATCCGTTTGTCATTATAAGGCTTTGTCCGGTTGAAGCCGGGAAGATGATTAAATTCGAACCCAGACCGCAAAAGCCACTAGACGGCAAACTCGCTCCGGTTATACCGGAAATAAACGCATCCAGATTATTGGTAAAGGCGATATTCGTCGCAGCGAAACTGCTGTTATTATTGGTAATCGTAAATTCGACAGAGGTAACACTGCCGTCGCTAACCGGTGTATCCAGAAACGTCATGGTCAAAGAAGGCAGTTCGGCCACATAGAGATTTTCTGCGGCCGGGCTGCCCGTCACGGTATGGCCATCAATATCGGCCGTGATCGAACTGGTGGTATTGGGATAGGTTCCCGGCACGGCCGTGCCCGGTATTTGCAGTGTAACAGTAAACGTACAACTACCCTCCGCCGGCAAACTGCCGCCCGCCAGCGTAAGAAAACCGGTTCCCGTTAACGCGGAACCGGAACCGCAAGGATTTGACGGGAGTGGGGGAATGGCTACCAAACCAGACAGCGTCGCGTTTACATCATTGGTAAAAACGATGTTTTCCGCCGCCCGGGTTCGGTCGAGGTTGTGAATGGTGAATTCTACAGTTGTGTTTGAACCAGGAGCAGCCGGGTCATCGATAAAAGATTCCACCAATGACATATGATCGGCCGTGACGTTCAGCGCGGCGCTGGCTTTGCCGCTTGATAGTGTCATATTACTTAAGGATGTGAGTTCACCGGTTACATTATTTAGCTGGCCTGCCGCATTTCCCATGACGTCAACAGTGACGATACAGCTTGACCCGGCGGGTACGGAAACACCCCCATAAACACTATAAGTGTAGCCAATAACGGCCGTTCCGGGAACGGCCGTTATCACACCGTTCGTACACGTTGTTACTGCATTAGCCGGATCGGCAACCACCATCCCCAGAGGCAAGTTATCAGTGAAAGATAAATTGCTTGCAGAGCTGGCATTTGCTGTATTATCAATCGTAAATGTCACTGTGCTGCGGCCGCCGTAGCTGACACTATCCGGCGAAAAGCTCTGGCTAAACCCGGGCCGGCCGGTGACAACATCTAAATCGGCCTCAGTCGGACCGCTGTTTCCTGCGTTTGAAGTCAAGTCTCCGGACATATCCCTGTGGGTACCGGGTGTACTGCTGGTTACATCGACTGTGATCGTGCAAGATTGATTGAAGCCCAACCGCGCGCCACCGAAGCCGATTGTCGAACCGCCATCCGGCGCGTCAATCAGGCTGTCGCAGGTGGCCTGGGCGTTGGCCGGCAACGCAATCGTCACCCCGGCTGGCAGAACATTGCTAAACGCCAGGTCCGAGACAGTACCGGTCTGATCGGCGTTGGTGATTACAAATCGCAGGGTGCTGACACTGCCCGGACCAATGATAGCTGGTAAAAATTCGGCGGTGAAGATGATGTTTTCAGGAACGGCCGTGTTCGCAGCCTGGGAAATACCCCTAAACGAAATCAGGGATTGGAACGGCCATGAAAAAGCACCTTTCGCGTCAGGGACAATCGTCAATGCCAGGATAAATAAAAAGATGAGTACACCCAACCCGGCCAGTCGAAGCCCTTTCGGTGCAAACTTTCGTGCTAATGTCGGCATGTGAATTTCCTTTCCAATTCATACTTCATTACTGATTAGCCGCTTCAGCTAACGATTGCACGAGAAGTTCTAATTCGGCTAGCCGGGCTGACAGATCCGCATTTTCCTGGCGCAAACTGTCAATTTCTGATTGCTGAGCCTCAATTTGGACCTGTAAGTCATCGGTTTGCCCGATGGGTGCTGAAACAGTTCCGCCACCCGTCGTCAGCGTTCCCGGAATGGTCAGGTTGCCATTTGCATCCAGGTAAAAGTTGTTGGCTCCGCCCGGCCCTAATCCTTGGCCCAAAATAACCGAACCATCAGCTGCCAGATACAGGCTGCTGTCGGGCGCTCCTTTCTGAATTTTGACCGGCAGGCGCACGCCGCTGGTGACATCCCGAATGAAGAAGTAACTTTCATTGCCAGCAATATCCCAGGTTTGCGGAGTCCAACCGCTGGTGCCATTTTGTTCGAGGCGGATGGTGGGGGTATCGTCATCATACAAATGTAATTCTGTAACCGGTGCGGCCGTACCCAAACCTACATTGCCCTGGGCATTGAGGTAGAGCGAATTTGCCGGCGCACCGGCCAAGATACGGAAGGGGATACGACCGGCAGTGGCATCCTCAATTGCAAAATAATTTAACCCGCCGTTGGTACTATCATTGGCCACCAACTGCCAATCGTTGCTGGGGAAACTACCTGAATTACTGGTATCATAAAAGCGAATGCGAAGATTGTTTTCTTTAAGACGAACCGTATCATAGCCAAAACTTTCATTGTTTACACAATCAAAGCCAACACAAATACTCCCATCAACGATAAAATCGTCAATTAATACCTGGTCCATAGGGGCGTCAATGCCTTGCAACGTATCGACGTCCGACATGGGTGCCGGTTCATTATCACCATCCTGGCCGAAAACGGCCGTTGAACTCACTAAAACGATCAGTACTAACGCACTTAAAAACAGCCAGTATTTCTTTTGCTTCATTGTTTGTCTCCAGGCAAGTATAAATTAAGCCAATTTTGGGGGTTTTGAGGCTCCCTAATGAACACTTTCAATGGTCTTAAATGTTCAGTATAAGAAGCACGATCAGGCAAGTCAATCAACCATGACCAAATTACCATGCCCGGTAATTGTCCATGATTCGTTGTGAATAATTGCTGCCTTTTCTGACCAGATAATCACTGGCAGCACCCACCACCATGAATGAAACCTGCAGCGCCCTACATTCTGCCCACCCAACAAAAAAGAGCCTGACAGTTGACCTGTCAGGCTCTTAAAAATGGTCAGTTAGTTCGAATTTTACACGTCCAGGTTGCGCACCTCACTGGCGTGTGTGGTGATAAAACGGCGGCGCGGCGGTACCTCGCTGCCCATCAGCATATCAAACGTCCGGTCGGCCATCACCGCATCCTCAATCGTTACCTGGAGCAGTGTGCGTTCGACAGGGTTCATCGTTGTTTCCCACAACTGCTGGGCATTCATTTCACCCAAGCCCTTGTAGCGCTGCAAACTAAACTTTTTGCCATCCAATTCTTTGAGCAAAGCAGCATTTTGCGCCTCAGTGTAGGTGTAATGCAAATCTTTGCCCTGCTTAACAGCGTACAGCGGCGGCTGGGCAATAAAAAGATGGCCGTTTTCAATAAGCTGCGGCATGTAGCGGAAGAAGAAGGTCAGCAGCAGCGTGCGGATATGGCTGCCATCCACGTCGGCGTCGGTCATGATAATGACACGGCCGTAACGCAAATTCTCCAAATCAAACGACTCGCCAATCCCCGTCCCCAACGCCGAAATCATCGCCTTGACCTCATTATTGGTCAGGATTTTGTCCAGCCGCGCCCGCTCCGTATTCAAAATCTTACCGCGCAGCGGCAGAATCGCCTGGAAATGCCGGTCGCGGCCTTGCTTGGCCGTACCGCCAGCCGAGTCACCCTCAACAATGTACACTTCACATTTGGCCGGGTCCCGCTCCGAGCAGTCAGCCAGCTTGCCGGGTAAAGTAAGGCTTTCCAGCGCACTCTTGCGCATGACCAGTTCGCGGGCCTTGCGGGCTGCATCACGCGCCCGTGAAGACGTCAGACAGCGGTCGATGATGCGCTTGGCCTCCCGGGGATTTTCATCCAGATAAGCCGAAAACGCTTCCGCCGTAACCGAGGAAACGACGCCGGCCACTTCGGCATTCATCAGTTTCACTTTGGTCTGACTTTCGAACTGTGGATCGGGGTGTTTGACGCTGACAACGGCCGTTATCCCTTCCCGTGTGTCATCGCTGGAGAAATTCGTATCTTTTTCTTTGAGGAAATTATTCTTGCGGGCAAAGGAGTTGATAACACGGGTAACGGCCGTACGCACACCGGTCAAATGCGTGCCGCCATCGGGCGTATGGATGGTATTGGCAAATGCAAACTCGGAAATCGCAACCCCTTCCGTATATTGCAAGGCGACTTCCACTTCCATATTATCGACCTCTTTTTGCACGTACACCGGATCATGCAGCACCTTGCGGTTGCGGTTCAGGTAACGCACAAACGATTTGACCCCACCTTCAAAATAGAAATTCATTTCGCGCACTGGCGAAACACGTTCATCGCGCAGAGAAAGGAAGACGCCGCTGGTTACAAAAGCCATTTCGCGGAAACGATTCGCCAGCGTTTCAAAGCGGTATTCCACCTCTTCTTTGAAAATCAGTTCGTCATATCGGAAACGAGTTGTCGTACCGGTCGATTCATTACTTTTCATGGGGCGCAGCTTCTTCACCGGCTCCTGGGGAAGACCTCGTTCATAACGCTGAAAATAAACCCCGTTATCACGGCAAACTGTCACTTCCATCCATTCCGAAAGGGCGTTAACGGCCGCTGCACCAACCCCGTGCAAACCACCCGAAACTTTGTAAGCCGCATCATCAAATTTACCGCCAGCATGGAGAGTTGTATGAACCAATTCCAATGCCGACACCTTTTCCGTAGGGTGTTTGGCTACCGGAATACCTACGCCATTATCACTGACACTGACACTATTATCCGGGTACATAATGACTTCGATTCGATCACAGCGTCCGGCCAGCGCTTCATCAATGGAATTATCGACAATTTCGTAAACCAGATGATGCAGGGCTTTGGTATCGGTACCCCCAACGTACATACCCGGCCGGCGACGGACAGCCTCCAGCCCTTTAAGAACTTGAATACTGGTTTCATCGTATTTTGTGTTCGTTTCAGCTTTTTTCGACATCTAGCAAACCCTCGTGAGTGCGAATTTCAAACCTGTGCGGTTTAGGAAACCGCGCAAGTCTAAGATTTTTTCAATTCATGTTGTAGTTGATGATTCAAAGTACATTCCCGTTTTCGCCAACTGAACCGGGTTCGGCAAATAACGGCCGTTTCACACCAAACAACACATTGTAGCGGTCACGGTAAAAGATAAAGGTGGCCGCCAGCAAAGCCGTATTGACAAAAGCATGTCCTAAAATGCCAAACCCAGTCAGCCAGGAACCATCATCGGCATAAAGCAGCAGCATATCCACGCCGCGACCTATGAGAATAACGAAAAGCAGCAAGGTCATGGCCGATAACATAAAACTGCGCATCATTTGCAAACTTTCAATCATGGCACGGCCCAGGGGACGGCCGTTGACAAAAATACCATGCGGCGCAAAAATCATGTACACTGCCACCCACAAAATCAACAGCGGCCCGGCCAGCAGCACCAATGAAGCCAATCCTTGACTGATCAGCGCCGCCAGAACGCCCACAATCACCACCGGAATGTAAACCATCATGGCAAAGATAAGCAGGGTCACAATCAATCCCACCAACCTTAACCAATTGATCAACAGTGTGCCCAACGCCTGCCGCACCGGTGTCTGCCGGACAACGGAGGCAGTTAATGTCATGTAGACGGCCGTTAACAGCAATCCCAACACGCTGAACAACACAAACAACGCCAGTACCAAAACAGCGCTGTCCAGTTCAATCAACGTCGTCGACAGCGGCGTTTTTTCCGGCGTCAAGCCTACCATCAGCGCCGGTACACCCACAACCGGCACACTCAGACTGGTAAACAGATTGGTACGCGGCGCTAACGACAGCAGCGCATCAACATTCAGGCCGGTTACGGCCGTAGACTGCTGCTGCCAGAAATCAGCCATCTGTTCAATCAACAGGCGAATACTCAAACGCGGTCCTAACCAAAGAAAACTGTCTAACAGGACGGGAATAAGTATTAACCAGAAGTGCTTGGCAGTGACATCAAATCCAGCAGCGATCGTCGCCCAAACGCTGGGCAAAGGTGCTGTTTTTTCCTTAGTCTGTCTCATTTTCAACCAGCCAATTTTATCACAAATGTTCTACCGAAGCGAAAAAATGAGAAGCCCATAATTCCGGTGATAAACACCACTTGCCTTGCCCATTTAACCGGTTTACAATGACATGACGTAGGTCGTTTTATTCAATTGGAGGAACCTGATGTTACAAAAATTCCAGATCGCTATCGATCCCACTCTCGAAATAAAAGAAGACGATTTTATCGCTGCCTGGAACGCCAGCCCGGAAACTCTGGCGGCAGGCCGTGTCGCCAAAAGCAAAACGACGCGAGGTACTTTCAGCCCGGAGTTGGCCGAATTGATTTTGCAAACGGCCGTTACCATCAGTTCCGGCGTCCTCACCAGCCTCATCCTCGACCTCATCCGCCACAAATACCCGCTCAAAAAAGAACCGGAAATCCTCGTCCTGCCCCAGAAAGACGGAACCAAACTCATCGTTGTCAAAAGCAAAGATTAGCCACCGCCACCAGCCCTGTTCACGGGGCATCGTTCTTTAGCCTGGCGGCTTCAGCCCCAGGCGGCCCCCAGGCGGCCAGAGGGAGACCTATGAAAATCACCATCACCGAAACCGGCCCAACCGACAACGGCTTCGCCGCCGCTGTCCAATTCGACGGCGGCCCACGTTACCCCGTCACCGTGCAAGACCCATTCAGCCCCGAAGAAGAAAAACAGTTAGGCTGGTACTTCGAGGAGTGGCTGCGCTTCCCTTTCACCGGCGAAGTTAAAGCCGGGCAGGCGGCGGTCAGCGTCACCGCTTACGGCGAGAACCTGTTCCAGCAGCTCTTCCACGGCGAGACACTGATCCGCTACAAGATGGCGCTGGAATACGAAGGCGGCATCGGCAAGCTGGCATTCGAGGTAAGGGGCACACCAGCCTTCCACGCCCTGCATTGGGAAGCACTGAAAGACCCGGAGGTGGGCCGTCCCTTTGCTGTTGAGAGCAGTTTCCTGCGCCCCAACGACAACCCGCCTAACGTCCAGATTCGCCCCCAGGCCGCGCCCACGCTCAACATTTTGCTGGTCACCGCCCGGCCCGGCGGCCGGCGCGACGTCGCCTACCGCACCATCTCCCGGCCGCTGGTGGAAGCGCTGCAAACCAGCCAGATTCGCGCCCAGATTGACCTGGTGCGCCCCGGCACCTATGAAGCGCTGGTCAAACATCTGGAGCAGACCCGCGATGACCCGCGGCGCGGTGACGGCTACTACCACATCATCCATTTCGATGTGCATGGCAGCCTGCTCAGCTACCAGCAGTACAACAAGCTGGAACCGGCAGCAACAACCAGCCGCCATTTGTACCGCGGCTACGGCCAGGCGGAAGTTGCCGAATTCGACGGCGTGAAAGCGTTCCTCTCCTTCAACGGCGCCAAAGAAGGGATGCACGATCTGGTCATCGACGACACGATTGCCGATTTGCTGGCCAGCCACCGCATCCCCATCGCCATCCTCAACGCCTGCCAGAGCGGCAAACAGGTGGGCGACGCCGAGACCAGCCTGGGCAGCCGCCTCATGGCCGCCGGCGTGCAGTGGGTGCTGGCTATGGGCTACTCCGTCACCGTCAGCGCCGCCAAATTGTTGATGACCACGCTCTACCAGCAGCTTCTGGCCCAGGCCGACCTGTCCCAGGCAGTGCGCCGCGCCCGGCTGGAGCTGTACAACCGCAAGGAACGCCGCGCCGCCTTCGACCAGACCATCAAGCTGGAAGATTGGCTGCTGCCGGTGGTCTACCAGAACTACGCCGTCCAACTGCCCCTGACCGATTTCGCCACGCCGGAGGCCGAAGCCGCCCATTACCAGCGGCTGGCCGCCCGCTATCAGGCCCCCCAACCGGAATACGGCTTCGTCGGCCGCGACGTGGACATCCTGGAAATCGAAAACCGCCTCCTCGGGAGCGCCCCTGGGAGCGCCGACAGCCTGTCGGCCATCAACGAAGCAGCCAATATCCTATTAATCCAGGGGATGGGCGGGGCCGGCAAAACCACCCTGCTGCGCCACCTGATGGAATGGTGGCAGACGACGCGGCTGGTAAATCGCGTCATCTACTTTGGCTACGACGAAAAGGCGTACAGCGCCGCCCAAATCATCGATGCGGCGGCGCGGCAGGTGTACGGCGAGGCATTTGTCCGTGAATTTCAGAATGAAGCATTTGGCGACGCAGGAAGGGCGGAGAAGCTGGCCGAAAAGCTGCGGAGCCAGCGCCATCTGCTGGTGTTGGACAACCTGGAATCGATTACCGGAGCGGCGCTCTCCATTCAGCATACGCTGGACGCCGCCGAGCAGGCCAAGCTGCGTGAGTTCCTGGCCCGGCTGGCCGGCGACCGGACGCTGGTTTTGCTGGGATCGCGGGGCAAAGAGGAGTGGCTGGTCGAACCACTTTCCCGGAAACTCGGCGTTTCCGGGAAAATGCTGACCTACGAACTGCCGGGGCTGGATCCGGAAGCGGCCACGGCCCTGACCGAGCGCATCCTCAACCGCTACGGCGTGGCCCACTACCGCAGCAACTCCGAACACCGGGACGATTTGCGCCACCTGCTGAAGCTGCTGGACGGCTACCCGCTGGCGCTGGAAGTGGTCCTGGCCAACCTGGCCCGGCAGACGCCCGGCGCCGTCCTGGCCGCCTTCACCGGCGGCGACGCCGCCATCGACCCCCTCGCCCCCCGTACGGGCGACCCTCGTGGTCGCCCTCTTTGGCAAGACAAAACCAAAAGCATCCTGCGCTGCGTGGAGTACAGCCACAGCAACCTGTCGCCGGAGGCGCAGGCGCTGCTGGGCTGCCTGGCCCCCTTCACCGGCGTCATCAATGCCAACTGGCTGCCCCAGTACACCGCCCAACTGAAAGAACAGGCGGCCCTGGCCAACCTGCCCTTTGCGCGCTGGAACGAGGTGCTGCAAGAGGCGATGAACTGGGGGCTGCTGACGCCCCACGAAATAGGCGGCGGCTACCTGCGCTTGCAGCCGATACTGCCCTACTTTTTGCGGCAGCGGCTCCGTATACATCACTTTCCCTCAGAGAAAGACAGTTCTGTAACTAATGCCCTAATAAGCCAGTTTCGTGAAGCAGTTGATACCGCGTTCTATGCCTATTACGATGGGGTAGGTAGTTACTTAGGCAAACTAATTCAATCAATAAAGCCACAAGAGTGTCGATTAGGACAAATATTGATTGGGCAAGAATACGAAAATCTGATGCGGGCACTTAAATTAACTCTTACTTACAAAGCATCTTTTGGGAATATTTATAATAGTCTTGCCAGCTATTTGCGTACTAAAAATGCTTTCTCCGAAGAACAAGCGATTTGTGAAATGATTCTTGCACAAAAAAGCAAATATCCCAAGAAGGCCATAAAAGGAGAAATGGGCAGTAATTTCATTATGGCTTATGCTAATCTCGGCGCTCTGAAATTGAGTTTGAACCTATATAAGGAAGCGGAGCAAATTTTCCAAAAAACCTTAAAGTTAATCCAACAAGTTGAAGAAAGTCCAGAAATACGACGAAAGATGTGGGAAGCAACTACCTACTACCAACTAGGCCGAGTGGCCCAAGAACAACGCCAGTGGGAAACGGCCGAACGCCATTATCAACAGGCACTATCACTCTTTGCCAAATTCAATGACAGACGCCAAGCTACCGCCCAACATCAGTTAGGTCGGGTGGCCGAAGAACAACAACAGTTGACCATAGCCAGGAGTCGTTACCAACAAGCACTACAACTCTTTATCAAATTCAATGATCTCCATAATTCAGCAAAGACCTATCAACATCTAGGTTTCTTGGCAATGATCGACCATGATTTTAAGAATGCTAAAACATGTTTTGAGCAGGAATTAAGAATATACATTGCTTATAATGACGGTCGCAATCAGGGGATTGCTTACCACAACTTGGGCCTAATGACTGTGGCACAGCAGCAGTGGATGGTGGCGATTGACCATTATCAGCAGGCGCTGCAAATCTTCATCGAATTTAAAGATCGCTACAGTCAAGCCAAAACCTACCACCAATTAGGAATGGTGTCCCAGGAACAGCAGCAATGGGAAACAGCCGAACGATATTACCAACAGGCGCTGCAAATCTATATTGAAGTCAAGGACCGTTACAACCAAGCCCACACCTATCTCCAGTTGGGCATAGTCGCAGGGAAACAAAAAAACTGGCCTGAAGCATTTAAATATCTATTCCAGGATTTGGTCTTTAATCTGAATTTAAACGATGAACATGAAACTGGAATCACTACCCATAGTCTGACGCGAGTGTTGCATGCAAATCAAGCACTTGCACGGGTATGGAAGGAGGCCCAGGCAGACTCCACCTTCGACAAGTCGGCCGTCCTCCGACAGTTGGCCGCCATCCTGGGCATCACCCCCGCCGAAGCCGCCACCTTGCTCGCCGAACAAGAGACCTGACAGGTTTTTCGTCAGGCCGTTCCCCACCACGGCCAAGCGCATCCGAACGGCCAGCCTCGACCAGGCCGTTCACAAAACCTGTCAGGTCGCCCCACCCAACAGGCCAACCGGAGGGCGCGAGGCGGTTGGCCACGATCTTCATAATGACAAATTATCACCCCATCCAACCGCCTCGCCCGCCTTGCGCCGCCCACCATCCTGGCCGATAACGGGCGGGCAAGGCAATCGGTGACAAGGCCGTACGTTTTGCCCAACGCCCTGGCCGATTGCCTCGCCCCTCCAACCGGGCCTGTCGTAAGGAAAAGGGCGCTGCCCGGCAATCAAATCACGTCGTACTTCACCCCAAACAACAGCCTGCATTAAACCAAAGAACACTGTTCTTTGTAATAAAGTACACCGTTCTTTGTAGTAAGGTACATTGTTCTTTGTAGTAATATACGCCATTCTTTGCAGTAATGTACGCTATTCTTTGGACTAAACTACACCGTACTTTGAAGCATCCCCACCACCCGGCTTTACGGGATTCTTCAACCAACGCCTCATAATGACGGCTGGCCAACTGACCCCATCTCCCTTGCCCCCTTGCTCCCCTGCACCCCTGCTCCCTTGCCCCCCACTCATGTTCAGTTATCATTACGCGCATCATCGCAAAAAGACCTGCGAGGTTTTTGAAACCTCGCAGGTCTTAGAGGACACATGGATTTCTTCACCGACCTGAAACGAGAACTCCGCCAACTGTGGCAGGACCTCAGCTACAACACCCACCGCTTCACCGTAAGCGTGCGCAACCAGATACGCCAGTTACAGCGAGCCGAACTGGATTACATCATCCTGCCCATTGGCGGGCCGCTGCCGGAACGGGCTGACCCGCCGCGCAGCTTCCTCCAGCGCCAACTGCCGCTGCCCACGCCGCCCCTGCCGCTGGAAGTGCTGAATCACCGGCTGCAAGCCATCGGCGACGCCGCCAACGTCAAGGGCGTGCTGTTCATCTTTCGCGGCATCAACACCGGGCTGGCCACGCTGCAAAACCTGCGCCGTTCCATCCAGCGGCTGCAAGCGGCCGGCAAAGAAGTCATCGTCTACACACCTTATCTGGATATGGCCCATTATTTTGTGGCTGCCGCCGCCGACCGCATCATGGCCCCGCCGGGGGCGCAGTTTGAGGTGCTGGGGCTGCACTCGGAAGCGATCTTCCTCAAAGAGACACTGGCCCGCGTTGGCGTCGCCGCCGAAGTGATTCAGATTTCGCCGTTCAAGACGGCCTACAACATGCTGGGCGAAGCCGATATGACACCGGAGCAGCAGGCTCAAATGGAATGGCTGCTGGATGATACGTTTGATTTGCTGACGCAGGCCATAGCCGAGGGACGGGGCAAGCCGGTGGAGGAGATTCGGGCATTGATTGATGGCGCGCCGTATACGGCCGGGCAAGCCCACGATCTGGGTTTGATTGATGATGTGGCATATGAGGATGAGTTGGCGGAAAAGCTAGAACAAGAGCGAGAGCTAGAGGGAGCATCATTCGGGGAAGAGGCTGACGAGCCGCCTGTGGTTCAAGAGGAAAAGAAAAAAGCCAAACTGCTGACCTGGGGCAAGGCGCAGCCTATGCTGCTGGAGAAGGCGCGCAAATGGCCGGACAAATTCATCGGCGTCATCAGCCTGGAAGGGTTGATCACCATGGGGCCTAGCCGCCAGCCGCCGCTTATTCCCCTGCCGTTCATGGACGGGGCGACGGCGGGCGAGACCACGCTGGTCAACTTGCTGCGCCGCGCCGAAAAGATTGACGAAATGGCCGCCCTCATCCTGCATGTGGACAGCGGCGGCGGTTCGGCGCTGGCCTCGGAACTGATTGCGCGGGAAATCCAGCGTATCCAGCAAAAAAAGCCGGTACTGGTCTACATGGGCAATACGGCCGCATCGGGCGGCTATTATGTCAGCGCGCTGGCCAAGTACATCATGTGCCAACCGGCAACCATCACCGGCTCCATTGGCGTGATTATGATGCGGCCCAACACGCAGGCGTTATACGACAAGCTGAGCGTCAAGCGGGTCAGCATCAAGCGCGGCGAGCGGGCTGACCTGTACAGTGATGACGGCCCACTCACTAAAGACGAACGGGAGACGTTATGGCGCGGTGTGGTGGAGACGTATCAATCGTTTAAGCAGGTGGTGGCCAACGGCCGTGCCCTGCCCTACGACGATCTCGATCCCATCTGCGAAGGCCGGGTGTGGACCGGGCGGCAGGCGTTGGAACACAAACTGGTAGACAGCCACGGCGATTTTGTCGACGCCATCCGCCAGGCTGCCGAACTGGCCGGACTGCCGACCGGCCCCAATGACGGCATTCCGGCCGTCAACCTGTATCCTAAAGGGGATGGCTACCGGCCGCCGCAATCTTATAACAATGATGAAGAAGCCGTCCCTAACGAAGCCCTGGCCGAGTGGAGCCGCTGGCTCTCCGGCGAACGGCTGCGCGAATTGAGCGGTAAGCCGCTGCTGCTGCTGCCGTACGACGTGAAATTTAGGTAGGGGCAGGACGACCGGGGAAGGCTGTTGGGCAAGCGAATGGTGCTGGCTCCCGATCGTCTTGCCCTTATTGGCGTAACATTGGGCGAGACGGCGCGGAGATTAGGCCGTTTGTTTCTTTCGAGGCTATTCCGCGCCGTCCCCCCTACAATAATTGGTTTATGAAACTAGCCATCATCTCCGACATACACGGCAACCAGATCGCCCTGGAAGCAGTGCTGGCCGACATCAAACGAGTCGGCGTTGACCAGATCATTTGCCTGGGCGACATTGCCAACGTGGGGCCGCACCCCGGCCAGTGTATCGACATCATCCGCGACTTGAACTGCCCGGTACTGCAAGGCAATCACGAATTGTATCTGCTGGGCTGTTTTGAGGATGACGCCTGGCGCACGTCACCCATTTGGGCCGGGATGCGTTGGGCGCGGGAACAGCTCCGGCCCGACCAGATAGATTTTATCGCTAATTTGCCCTTGCGATACGAGATTGAGGGCAACGGCCGTGCCCGCGCCACATTTGTCCATGCTTCTCCACTAACCCAATACCGGGGATTCATGCCTCATCACGACGACACAGCCATCGCCGAACGGATGAACGGACTGGATGACACTACTCTCTTCTGCGGTCATACTCACGTTCCGCTTTACCGCCCCTGGTCCAATTCCTGGCTGGTCAACACCGGCGCGCTGGGTATGCCCATCGACGGCACGCCAACGGCCAAATATGTCATCGCCACCCAACTCCAGCAGGAATGGCACGTCCAATACCGTATGATCGAGTACAATCTAAAGCAATTGATGGCTGAATTTGAGGCTGTGGGATTGCAAGAGGTGGGGGGTAAGGTAACGGCCGTGTTCCGCTACCAAATGCTCACCGGCCAACCTTTGGGCAATTACTTCTTCGACGAAATGAACCGCCTCATACAAAACGAAAAGCTCCCGGCAGAGCAGGCCTTGGCCCAGGTACGCCTGCCCGACCTGGTGATGGGCTGGTGTAATGGCGGCGCAGTGAAAAGGTGAAGAGGTGAAAGGGTGAAGATTTATGACTTTGCCACTCTGTAACTCCGCCACTTTCAAAAGGATAACCCATGAACGATAAACTCCACATAGATCCCGAAGTAGCCCAACTGGTGCTGACCCAATTTTTGGTCAACGAAATCACCAAGGCCGGTTTCAGCAAGGCCGTGCTGGGGCTGTCCGGCGGCATTGATTCGGCACTGTCCTGCTACCTGGCCGTCAAAGCGCTGGGGGCAGAGAACGTTTTGGCGCTGCGCCTGCCTTACAAAAGCTCGTCGGCCGAAAGCCTAGAACACGCCGGCCTCGTCATCGAAGATTTGAACATCGCCAGCGAAACAGTGGAAATCACCGGCATAGTCGATTCGTTGGCGGCAGCCACACCTGATATGACACCGCACCGGCTGGGCAACGTCATGGCCCGCGCCCGGATGACGGTCATTTACGACCGCTCGATGAGTTGGAATGGGCTGGTCATCGGCACCAGCAACAAGACAGAGCTGCTGCTGGGCTATGGCACGATTTTTGGTGACCTGGCCTCGGCGGTGAACCCGATTGGCGACCTGTACAAGACACAGGTGCGACAGTTAGCGCGAGCGATGGGCGTGCCAGCTCCCATCATCGACAAAGCGCCCACGGCTGACTTGATTCCGGGGCAAACCGATGAGGACGACCTGGGCTTCTCCTATACCGAAGTGGACAAACTGCTCTACTTACTGGTCGATGAGCGTTTCTCCCCGGCTGATTTAGTCGCTGAAGGGTTTAGCCGGGAAATGGTAGAACGAGTATTGCAATTGATCCGGCGGGCACAGTACAAGCGGGAGCTGCCCATCATTCCCAAAATCAGCAGTCGAACGGTGGGGCATGATTTCCGCTATTTGCGGGATTGGGGGACGTGATGCGGGTAGTTGGTAATTGGCGGCTGGCCGGTGGTAAATGGTGGCTGGCAATCTTGTTGGTGGGGCTGGTTTTGTTAACTGGTTGGCCAGGGCACGGCCGTTCCGCCCCCGATTGGACGCAAAAAGTAGACCCGTGGGTGCTGGAAACAAGCACATCTAACCAGCCTACCGAATTTCTCGTTTATCTCACCCAGCAGGCCGATCTGAGCGGGGCAGCGGCCTTACCCACGAAAGAAGCGAAAGGCCAGTATGTGATGGAACAATTGACGGCCGTTGCCCAACGCACCCAGCCCGTCATTCTCAACAGCCTCAAAGCCGCCGGGATCCCGTACCAATCCTTTTGGATCGCCAACATGATTTGGGTGCAGGGCGATGCGGCAGCCATCCAAATGCTGGCCCAGCGCCCCGAAGTCGCCCATTTGTACGCTAATCCGGCCGTCAAGATGGCCGAAACCGCCCCGCTGGACACTGCCGCCGCGATTCAGGCAGTGCAAAACATTGAGTGGAACATCAATCTGGTAAATGCCCCCGATTTATGGGCGGCAGGTATCACCGGGCAGGGCATCGTCATCGGCGGGCAGGACACCGGCTACGACTGGGACCACGTGGGCCTCATCAACCAGTATCGCGGCTGGGACGGAGGCAGCGCCGACCACAATTACAACTGGCACGACGCTATTCACAGCGGGGGCGGGGTCTGCGGCCCCGATTCGGCCGAACCCTGCGATGACTACGGCCACGGCACGCACACGATGGGCACGATGGTCGGCAACGATTTGCCGCCGACCGATCCCAACTGGCCGGCAGGAGCCACTAACGCGGTGGGTATGGCTCCCGGCGCGCGCTGGATTGGCTGCCGTAACATGAATGTGGGCGTGGGCACGCCGGCCACCTACGCCGAATGCTACCAATGGTTCATCGCTCCCACCAATTTGACCGGCCAAAATCCTAATCCAGCCCAAGCGCCCCACGTTATCAATAATTCATGGGCCTGCCCGCCATCCGAAGGCTGCACCGACCCCAATGTCCTGCTGACAGTGGTGGAAAATGTGCGAGCAGCAGGCATCGTTACCGTCCATTCAGCCGGCAACGACGGTTACAGTATCGACGGTCCAGTCTGTAGCAGTATCAATACACCAGCGGCCATTTATGATGCCTCGTTTACGGTGGCGGCAACGGCCAGCAACGACGCCATCGCCAGCTTCAGCAGCCGCGGGCCAGTGACGGTGGACGGCAGCAATCGGTTCAAGCCGGACATTTCCGCACCAGGGCAATACATTCGTTCGACGACCCGCTATAACACGTATGGGGTGTCCAGCGGCACGAGCATGGCCGGGCCGCATGTGGCCGGCTTGGCAGCGCTGATTTTGGCAGCGGAACCGGCGTTAACCGGCCAGGTTGATGCCATTGAGCAGTTGATTGAGGATACGGCCGTTCCCCTGACGACAACGGAAGGCTGCGGCGGCGATACGAGTACGGCCGTGCCCAATCATACGTTTGGCTACGGCCGTATCGATGCACTGGCAGCCTACCAGAAGATCAACGATTTCAGCAACCATCTTTTCATAACCAAAACTGCTACTGTATTTGACCGGACTATTACCTATTATCTAGCTGCTTATAATTTTAGCTCCATCAACCCAACCAACAATGTCATTCTGACCGACACCATCCCTGCCAATACTACGTTTATCACCGCAACGCCACCTTATACATTCGACGGCAACATTGTCCAATGGCAGGTTGATAGCCTTGCCGCCAATGACATTTGGGATTTAGAAATGAAAGTCAAAGTTGATACATTACCTTTCACGGTTTTTATCGAAAATTCTGATTACGGCGTTAAAAGTGATGAAATGACTTTCGCATCTGGAATAAATATCAAAACATTAATTTTGCCATCCTACAAGCTGTTTTTGCCGATTTCCATTAACGAGTAAAAGCGGTAAAATTCACGTCAGTTGATCGTCAGGACATCAACGCCCTGGCAAAAAACACGGCTGGTTGATTTAGACGTTGTGGCAAGTATGCGAGTAGCAAGGTGGCAAGTAGCAAAGTCATAGCGTGGTGGCGTGGCCAATCTTTACCTACCCTGCCCCCTTGCACCTCCCTCAGGAGTTAAAACATGGACTGTATCGTAGTTGCCGGGGGCGTCCCCCAGGAAGAAGATTTACTGTACGAATATACACAAGGTAAACCGAAAGCGCTGTTGGAGATGAACGGCCGTACCATGCTGGAACGAGTCGTCAATGCCCTGCAATCCGCCCGCCAGATTGATGAGATCGTCGTTATTGGGCTGGGCAGCGATATGGGACAAACGTTTCTACGGCCGGTGCACCATCTGCCAGGACAGGGCAATCTGATCAACAACGCGATCGCTGGCGTTGACTGGATTATGCAGCATAAACCAGACACCCAGGCGGTCATGCTTTCCTCGGCCGACATTCCACTGCTAACCGGCGAACTCGTCGATGCCCTGATCGAGATGTGCCGGCCGTTTGACCAGGGTGTCTATTACAGCTTTGTCACAAAAGAAACGATGGAAGCTCGTTTTCCTGGCTCGAAACGCACTTTCACCAAATTGAAGGGCGTGGAAGTGGCCGGAGGCGATTTGGGCATCATCCAGCCCGATATACTGCTTAATAATCGAGCACTTTGGGAAGCATTATCCAATGCCCGCAAACATGCCTGGCAAATCGCGCGGGAGGTAGGCATTATGGTCTTGCTTAAACTGTTGACCCGCCAACTTTCTATCGCCGACATTGAGCAGTTGGCTGAACGCCTGACCGGAATGCCATCCAGAGTGCTGTTGAACCCTTATGCCGAAATGGGGATGGATGGAGATAAGCCGCACCAAATCGATCTGCTGCGGGCCGAACTGAAGCGGCTGGAAGGATAAAGTGTCATACGTCATTGGGTCATATGTCATCCGTCAGAAAACAAAATGACGCATGAACTTCAGTTATGAACCGGGAACAACTTTCCATCCATGACAAACAGTTTTCCGGTCGATTGGCGCAGTGGGCAAATGCCAGCCCTGAACGAGGTCGAAACGGCCGTTTCCGGCACACGCTGGCCTGGATTTTCGCCCGTACCGGGGATAGTGTTTTCTGGCTGGCGGCTATCGCCGTTCTTTTTTGGCAAAAAAAACAGTTGGGGTGGGATTTGCTGCTGGTAGTGTTGGTAACGGCCGTACTCGTAGGCATCCTCAAAGGTATCTTCCGCCGCCAGCGCCCCAAAGAAAAAAAAGCATTTGCCACTGACAAATATTCATTCCCATCCGGTCATGCTGCGCGGGCAACGGCCGTTGCCGTCACCCTGGCCTTTTCCAACCCAATCCTGGCTCCGCTGTGGCTGATTTGGGCTGTTCTCGTTTCCCTGGCTCGCGTCGCTCTCTCCCGCCATTACATGAGTGATGTGATCGGAGGCATGTCGGTGGGATTGCTGACGGGACTTTGTTTACAATTATTGACGTGAAACGTGATGCGTGAAATCTTATCACGCATCACGTTTCACGCGACTCTATTAAAAGGATTATTGATGCCCAACAAATACATTGCGATTGAAGGCGTTATTGGTGTCGGTAAGACAACGTTAGCCCGTTTATTGCAGCCTCATTTCAACGCCACCGTTTTACTGGAAGTGTTTGAAGAAAACCCATTCCTGGCCGATTTTTACCAGGATCGGGAGCGCCACGCCTTCCAAACGCAGATCTTCTTCCTGCTCAGCCGCTACCACCAGCAGCATCAGGCCGTACCGGAGGCGCTGCGGCGGGGTACGCTGGTAACCGATTACACGTTTGCCAAAGATGAGCTGTTTGCCTGGCTGAATTTGAAGGACGACGAGCTGGCAATGTACGGCCGTGTCCACGCCGCCCTGGGTGAAAAAATCCCCAAACCCGACCTGATCGTCTACCTGGATGCCGAGCACGACGTGACCATGCGCCGCATCATGCTGCGCGACCGCCCTTACGAACGCAACATGGATCCGGCCTACATCCAGGAAGTTGCCGCCGCTTACAAAGCGTGGCTCTCCAATCTGGAAGACACTCACGTCCTGACCATTGACACCACCCATCTCGACTTTCTGGCTAACAAAGCCGACCTGGATTACGTCATCAATCTCATCGAGGAGACACTGGCCCGGAATTCGCTGCCGGTGGATAAAACCGCCCAATCCCAGTTAGCCCTGTTGCAAGAAGGTCATCTCAACGCTTACCAGCAGTTCCATCGCCAACTGGACAGCAGCAAACAGTTCGATCCCGATCCTTTTTTCAACTACATCCTGCTCACTGAAGAAATGGGGGAAATTGCCAGCGAACTGGTGAACGTATGGCGGACGATAGAGCGGTTGAAGGGTGACGGCCGTACCACCCCCGAAGCCCGCCAGGAAGCCCTCAACCAGCACCGCCCCAGCCTGCGGGGCGAACTGGCCGACCTCCTGGCCTACACCCTTAAACTGGCCAACTACGCCGGCATCGACCTGGAAGCCGCCTACCAGGAAAAAATGAAGCAAAACATCAGCCGCGAGTGGCCCAAAAATATATGAGGAAATCCTCATCATGACGTTTACACTATACCAAAGTCACTGTTTCCGTTTTATTATTTTTGGGTATTAGGTGAAAACGGGAAAAGAGAACGATGGTTCTCCCGTTTTCCCTGAGTAAATCACAATCTCACGTTTTGGTTTTATCAAAATACTTTTTATGATTTACATAATCAACAACAAGTTCTGGAGACACATTTCATTATGACCCCAAAAGAGAAATCTGACCGTCTTCTACCCGCCTGGAGTAAAATCAGCCTCTTCGTTGCTATCCTGGTCATCATCATTAGTCTGGCCGCCGCCCCCGCAGCCCAGGCTGTACCTAACGAACCGGATGCCGCGCTGCAAGCCCTCATCAGCAAAGCCGAAGCTAACGGCACCGTCCGTGTGATTGTTGGTTTGAATGTTCCCTTTACGCCGGAAGGCCAACTGGCCAGCACACAAGCTGTGGATCGCCAGCAGCAAGCCATTCAAATCGCCCAAAACCAGGTCTGGCAGCAGATTGCCGGTTACAACAGCCAGTTGGACGTCACTTTCAAATATATCCCCGCCATGGCTGTTTCGGTTGATGTCGCCGCTTTGAACAAACTGATTAGTTTGCCCGAAGTCAGCCAGATTCAAGAAGATAAACTGTCTGCCCCCACCCTGGCCAGCAGCATACCGGTCATCGGCGCGGACAATGCCTGGACTGCTGGCTACACCGGGACCGGTCAGACAGTTGCCATTCTGGATACCGGCGTGGACAAAACTCACAGTTTCTTCCAGGGCGGCCGGGTTGTTTCCGAAGCTTGCTTCTCCACAACGTACGCGCCTTATGGCTCTACCTCGGTTTGCCCCAGCGGTGCGGACTTCCAGATTGGAACCGGCGCGGGCGTTGATTGTACTGCCCAAGTTACTGGTAGTGCTGTTGGTGAGTGCGCCCATGGCACACATGTGGCCGGTATTGCTGCCGGTAATAATGGTGGTGTTAACATTGGCGTAGCCAAAAATGCCCAGATTATTGCTATTCAGGTTTTCTCCTACTTTGTAGGTACAATTTGTTATCCTTATTCAGATCCATCTCAAACCTGTGCCTTGACCTACACTTCCGATCAAATTAGCGGGCTGGAACGGGTTTACGATTTGCGCAATGATTTCAACATTGCGGCTGTTAACATGAGCCTGGGCGGTGCAACACTTTATTCTTCCGCCTCGGCTTGCGATAACGATGAGCCATACCGGAAAGCAGCGATTGATAATTTACGCTCTGTGGGCATTGCCACAATCGTTGCCACTGGCAACAGCAGCTCCAGAACCGGAATATCCGCTCCGGCCTGTATCTCTTCTGCTATCAGCGTCGGCTCAACCCAGGATAATGATGTTGTTTCATCTTTTTCCAATGTTGCCTCCATCATGGACCTGTTTGCGCCCGGATCCAGCATCACATCCTCAATCCCTGGTGAACATTTAGGCACGTGGGATGGCACTTCGATGGCCACGCCACACGTCACTGGAGCCTGGGCGGTCTTCAAATCGGCCGTTCCCACGGCAACCATCGACCAGGTTCTGGCAGCTTTCAAAAATACAGGCACGTTAGTTGACGACACCCGGCCATATTTATCACCAACTTTACCAGCAGGATCGGTTAAAGATATTCCTCGCATCAATGTTGATCTGGCCATTGATTCTTATACTGACCCCGCTGCCAGAAACGATGGCGCGGGCACGCCGCTCAACACGGCCGTAACGGTTGATCCATTGCTGAACGATAGCGACGTTTTCCCGGCCGAATTAACGATTACCAATGTGGGCACAGCCTCACACGGTGTTGTCAATTGGACGGTAGATGACAAGTTTATCTACACGCCAAACACCGACTACAGAGGCGCGGACAACTTTACGTACACCATCGTCGATGGATATGCCAACAGCGCGACCGCTACCGTCACCATTGTTGTTGACCCCGAAAAAACCTTTTTGCCCATCATAGTAAGCAATTAGCCCCCAGCGTTAAACCGCAAGGCTCTGGAAACAACTGCTGTTTTCAGAGCCTTTTTTTATACCCGCAGCGAGTATATTTCACCGATCAAAATACCAGGTCTCGTCGGCGATGAAGAACCAGGTATCCGGCTTACTAACGGCCGTTGCCATAAACATGGCCGGCGGCCAGGGCAAATGCTCCCAACCCGCTTCCGTTTCCACCAGAGGCATAAAGGTTTCGTTGCGCAAACGCAGCAAATCGGGCAGTGAATTGGGGTCGGCCGGGTCGTCTTCAAAACCAAAATGGGGCGGGTCATCGGTGGCAATTTCAATGCCGCCCAGGTAGCAGGCAAAGACCTGCTCATAGGTCAGCCGGTGAGCCGCGGCAAAGAAACCTAAATATTGGCTGGGCAAATCTTCAATGGAAAAGGGGGTAAAGGGACCAGCGAGGCTGCGCGGCACTTCTCCCTGCCACTGCTCAAACCGGGTGCTCCAATCGACGTAGATGCTCCAGGCAACGGCCGTTATCTCTGCTTCATCCACCTCGCCCGACACCCAATAACTGGCGCTGTAGCC
Organism: Ardenticatenaceae bacterium; assembly: GCA_020634245.1. Classification (GTDB taxonomy): domain Bacteria; phylum Chloroflexota; class Anaerolineae; order Promineifilales; family Promineifilaceae; genus JACKCC01. The sequence continues at coordinate 21,967 of JACKCC010000013.1, forward strand.
GGTCAAATTGTCGCGCACCCCCTGGCTGATGGTGATGACACGGCCGTTTTGCTGTACGGCCGTTACCACATCACTGATCACCTGCGCCGGATGCCCCGTATTAAAATGGGATGTGTCAAACCAGCCATAAGTATCGTTGTACAAATAACGCGACCAGGGCGTTTTCCGCGCCGCTTCCGAATCATGCGACGGGTCTGCCAGGCAGTCCCGGCCCGGCAGCACAATATTGAGGGATTTGTACGGCCGTTGTTCCCCCAAAACATATTCATACAACCCGGCCAGCACCGCCAACGGCATCAACATGCCAATGAGGAACTGCGCCAGGCGCTTCTTTAGTTTCATGATTATCCATCCTACCATTCAGGCCGATCGATAACCGTCAGGCTTATATGGGCTGCAAGTTGGGATTGTTAGTGGAAAAAGATGAATAACGAACAAGCACAGACGTGATCGCCATCAATTTTTGATAACAATCATTCTACAACATTTCTCGTTACACCGCGAGAGGGTCTCCTGCTTAAAACCCGAAGGGCTTCATTGTGGATTAACAAAATACCGCTGGTATTGGTGTAGAGGCAGTGCCTTGTGCCTGTCCTGGGCGACCACAAGGGCGCGCCCCTACGATACCGGCATTAATTTTTCAGGTTCTCTGGGAATTCATGGGGTCGTGGTAAATGTAGAGGCGTGGTCTTGTACCCGCCCACTGGGGCGACCACAAGGGTACGCCCCTACAAATGGTATTCCCCCCTGAAATCCTGAAGACCCATTTTTCAATCTGCAAATAAACCCTTCGGGGCCACAATTTTAAGCAACCAAAACCTGGCGCAAAAATTGGCCGGTATAACTGTCATCGACCTGCGCCACTACCTCTGGCGGCCCCTGGGCAATAATATATCCGCCATTGTCACCGCCTTCCGGCCCCAGGTCAATGATGTAATCGGCCGTTTTGATCACATCCAGGTTATGCTCAATCACGATAACCGTGTTGCCGGCATCCACCAGCCGGTGCAGCACATCCAACAGCCGCTGGATGTCGGCAAAATGCAGGCCGGTCGTCGGCTCATCGAGAATGTAGACGGTGCGACCGGTGGCTACCCGGCTCAACTCTTTGGCCAGCTTGATGCGCTGGGCCTCGCCGCCGCTGAGAGTCAGGGCGCTTTGCCCCAGCTTGATGTAGTCCAGCCCCACGTCGTGCAGCGTTTGCAGCATCCGGGCGATCTTGGGATGGTTGGCAAAAATTTCCAGTGCTTCCTGCACGTCCATGTCCAGCACGTCGGCGATGTTTTTGCCTTTGTAGGTGACGGTGAGCGTTTCGCGGTTGAAGCGACGGCCGTTACACTCCCGGCACGTCACCCACACATCAGCCAGAAAATGCATCTCCACCTTGCGCTGGCCGTAGCCGCCGCACGCCTCACAGCGCCCGCCCTTCACATTAAAACTAAACCGGCCTGATTTGTAACCACGCGCTTTGGCCTGCGGCGTGCTGGCAAACAACTTGCGAATCTCGTCAAATACCTTGACGTATGTCGCCGGATTGGAGCGCGGCGTGCGGCCAATGGGGTCCTGGGTGATATTGATCACCTTGTCCAGATGGGCCAGCCCTTCGATGCGGTCGTGCGGGCCGGGCGGCTCCTGGGCATTGTGCAGCGTGCGGGCCAGCGCCGGGTGCAGCGTCTCGGCCACCAGGCTGCTCTTGCCGCTGCCGCTGACTCCGGTGACGCAAATCATCGTCCCCAGTGGGAATTCGGCAGTGACGTTTTTGAGATTATGCAGGCGCGCCCCGACCACCCTCAGTGACCCATTTTGCGGCTGGCGGCGGGAACGGCCGTTCGGCGCTGTCACCTGTTTCACTCCGCTCAAATACTGCCCGGTCAACGAATCGGGGTCGGCCGCCACCACATCCGGCGGCCCGGCGGCGATGATCTGGCCGCCCAGGACGCCGGCACCCGGCCCCAAATCAATCAACCAGTCCGATTCGCGCATCGTTTCTTCGTCGTGCTCCACCACCAGAACCGTATTACCCATGTCACGCAGTTGGTGCAGCGTGTCTAGCAAGGCGCGATTATCGCGGGCATGCAGCCCAATCGACGGTTCATCCAAAATGTAAAGTACGCCCACCAGGCCGCAGCCAATCTGGCTGGCCAGCCGGATGCGCTGCCCCTCGCCGCCGGAAAGCGTCGGCGCAGCCCGATCCAACGTCAAATAATGCAGCCCCACGTTAAGCATAAATTGCAGCCGGTCGCGGATTTCCTTGAGGACTTCTTCGGCGATTTCGAATTGTTCGTCGGTGAGTCCCGGCCTGGAATTGCCATTTAGACTCAGCAGGGGAACGGCGACCAAAAGTCGCTTAGCGCTGGGGAGCGAGGGAGAATTCACCCCTTCACCACTGCCCCCCTTCACCCCTGCATTTGACAAAGAAACCACCCACTCATACGCCTCATCAATCGCCATCGCCCCTACTTCGGTGATGGTCTGGCCGCCGACGGTGACGCCGCGGGCTTCGGGGCGCAGGCGGGTTCCGGCACAGGTAGGACACGGCCGTTGACTCATAAAACTGGCATACCAGCGGCGCGTAAACTCCGATTTGGTCTGGTGGAAGAGGCGGTTGACGTTGTGAATGATGCCCTTCATTGGCCGGCTTACCTCGCCCGACCAGGACGTATCATCCCGCTCGATGCCATACTTGAAATGAATCACCTCGTCGCCGGAGCCGTAAAACATCGCCTGGCGGAAACGTTCCGGCAGCTCCTGCCAGGGCATCTCCAAATCGACGCCGTAATGCTCGGCGATGGCCTTGAGTTGACTCGTCGTCCACTTGTTTTTCTTCTTGCGCACGTTGCCGTACCAGCGCAGCGCCCCATCCATAATCGACAGCGCCGGGTCTTCGATGATGAGGTCAGGGTCCACCTGCATCTGCGTACCGATGCCGTGACAGTCGGGGCACATACCCAGCGGCGAGTTGAAGCTAAATAACTGCGGCGACAGTTCAGGAAAACTGATTTCGCAGTGGGGGCAGGCATTGTGCTCGCTGTACGGCCGTTCCTCCTCCCCTAAATCGACAATCAACAACCCGTCCCCGGTGCGCAATGCCGTCTCCACCGAATCAATCAAACGAGTCTGGAAAGCAGCATCCAGCGCTTCCGGCACGGCCAGCCGGTCTACCACCAGTTCCACATGATGCTTTTTCTTCTTGTCCAGTTTAGGCAGCCCGGCGCTCAAATCGACCAGTTCACCGTTAACCCGCGCCCGGATGAAACCATCCTGTTTGGCCTGGCGCAGCGCATCGGCGTGGGTCCCTTTGCGGTTACGGGCAATGGGAGCCAGCAATTGGAAGCGGATTCCGGCCGGCAGCGCCGCCAGTTGGCCAGCGATTTGCGGCGCGGTTTGCGGCTGGACAGGACGGCCGCATTCCGGACAGTGGGGCGTGCCAATGCGCGCATACAGCACCCGCAAATAATCCATCACCTCGGTCACTGTGCCTACCGTTGATCGCGGATTTTTGCTGACAGCTTTCTGCTCGATGGCGATGGCCGGGCTGAGACCGATGATGGCATCGACTTTGGGCTTTTCCATCTGCCCTAAAAACTGGCGGGCATAGGAAGATAAACTTTCGACGTAACGGCGCTGGCCTTCGGCAAAGATGGTATCGAAGGCCAGCGATGATTTGCCGCTGCCGCTGACGCCGGTCAAAACGACCAGTTTGTGGCGCGGAATGGTAACATCAATGTGTTTGAGATTATGCTGTTGGGCCCCACGAATGATAATTTGTTCCGGTTCCATTTCATCTAACCTCTATACGAACACCTGTTCTAATTCGAAGTTAAATTCTATCATGAAATGGAAACGGCCGCTACTATTTTTCAACAAAATCAGACCCTAAGGGTTTGCAGAAACCCTTAGGGTCTAAATCTTTTACGGCCGTATCACCCGATCGGCCGTAGCCATGAGCTGCACCGTACCATCCATGCCGCCGATTTCGCCAATTTGCAGCAAATGGCTCCGATTGTGATGATCCAGGCAGGTGCCGCAGGTAGCGATGCGTGCTCCTTTGGCTTCCAGCTTGCGCAAACTCTCCAGCACCGGGCCGTCAGGCGTTGTTGTCAGAAAGATGCCGTTGTTAACACAGCCAACGACATCAATCTGTACGTCCGATGCCGCCAGTTTCTCCAAAAAGATGATCAGCAGCTTGCGCCCTAATTCGGGATCACCTTCGCCCATTTTGTCGGAACTCAGATATAAAAAATTCATAGCTCATTCTCCTTTGAAAATAATCCACAGATTACACAGGTTTTCATTTGTGGTGGTGTACCACGATCAAAAAATCTACTGTTCATCAACTTTTTCGGTTACGGCCGTTTCCACGCCACACTTCCAAGAAATCAGGAATGGTCCAGACAGTTTGCGGCAGCGTGAGTCCCTGGGCCAGCCGGGTGATCGCCGGGGGTTCGACGTGAGTTTGTTGGAGTACTGCCGTTTCCCCCACCACTTCCGCCGTCAACCCATCGCGCAGCACCTGGCCCGCGTGCATCACCACCAGCCGCGCAAAATGTGCGGCCACAAATTCCATATCATGGCTGATGGCGATGACCGTTTTGCCGCACTGCCGCCAATCGGCCAGCAACTGCGCCAACAATACCTGGAAACGAGCATCTTGTCCCGTCGTCGGCTCATCCAACACGAGAATCGGCGTGTCCATCGCCAGTACGGCGGCCAGTGCCACTCGCTTACGCCAGGCCAGGCTCAGATCATACGGATTTTCCTGGGCAACGGCCGTTAACTCCAGACTGGCCAACGCTTCAGCCACCAGGGTTTCCACCTGCTGCGGCGCAAAGCCCAGATTGCGCGGGCCAAAGGCCACTTCGGCGGCCACCGTACGTTGGAACAACTGCTCATCGGGATGTTGGAACAGGTAGCCAACACGCCGTGCCATCTGTGCCACGCTGTGATCGTCGGTTGCCCAATCGCCAATTGTGACCCGGCCACGCGACGGCCGTAACAACCCATTCAGATGCTTGGCCATCGTCGTTTTGCCGGAGCCGTTTTGGCCCACGATGGCCACCTGCTCCCCAGCCGCCACCCGCAGCGACACGTCAGCCAGGGCATTGACGCCATTGGGGTAGCGGTACTGAATCTGGTCAATCAAAATCTCCATAAAACAGCTCTACTTTCTTTTTTGTGCCAAGAATCCGGCAATAGCAGCAGCGAGGGTGATGGGCAACGGCCGTTCCTCTCTCCACATCCCATCATGGCGCGCCAGCCGGGCCGCCTCCGTAAATGGCAGCGGGGCAATGCCCCACTCGGCCAGTTCCGGCCGAGTCAGCACCGCCTGCGGCGTGCCTTGCAAGGCCAATTTGCCTTCGTGCAGCAGCAGTATCCGGTCGGCGTAAGCAGCAGCCCATTCCAATTTGTGCGTCGCCATAACCAAAGTTAATCCACTGCGGCTGAGCCGTTGCAGCGCGGCAAACAATTCCCGGCTGCCCATCGGATCGAGCTGTGCCGTCGGTTCGTCTAACACCAGCAGGCGCGGTCGCATGGCCAGCATCGCCGCCAGTGCTACCCGCTGCTGCTGTCCTCCGGAAAGTGTTTGCGGATGGCGGTCGGCCAGATCAGATGTGCCGGTGGTGGCCAATGCTTCGTCAATTCGGGTTTGCATCTCGGCGCGAGGAATGCCCAGGTTTTCCAGGCCAAAGCCCACTTCACCCACGACCGTATCGCGCACACCCGACATCTGCGTGGCCGGGTTTTGGAAGACGAGACCGGCCTGTGTTACCAGTTTGGCTAACGGCCGTTCCCGTGTTTCTATCCCGTCCAACTGCACGCTGCCGCTCATCTGCCCATGAAAAAAGTGGGGGACGTAGCCGGTCAGCGCATAACAGAGCGTCGATTTGCCAACATCGTTGGCCCCGATGACCGCCACAAACTCGCCCGGTTCCACAACAAGATTAATGCCTTGCAAGGCAGGAACGGCCGTTTGCGGATACCGGTACGTCAGCTCAGTGATGCGAACAAGCGCCATAATCGCCATCCAATTAACAAAACCACACTTAACCACAGCCCCATTCGCAGCCCGCGCTGGCCAGGCGAATCGGGTAAGATATGCAGCACACTCTTGGGGCCGCGCACGCGGAAGGCCCGCGCTTCCAAAGCAATTGCCCGTTCTTCACTATCCACCAACGCGCCAAGCACCAGCGGGGCCAGCAACGGCAGCAGCGCCCGCGCCCGCCGCCACAACGCCCCCTCCGTCTCCAGCCCACGCGCCTGCTGCGCCTGCATGATCGCTTTGGCCTTCGCCTGCATCTGCGGCAAAATGTAAAGCGTGCTGCTGATGATGTAGGCCAATGCCGGGGACAATCCCCGCTGCGTCAGCGCCGTCAGTAAGTCGCCTGGATGGGTTGTCAGCAGCAGCAGCAATGCCACCCCAACGATAGCCGCCAAGCGACTGCTGAGCAAAAAAGCATAGGCAACGCCTTCCCGTGTCAGCGTAAATCGCCAAACGGTGAACAGCGGCGTCTGCCCATTGGGATTGAAAAAGCCGTGGATCACAAACAGCATGATGATGAGCGGCAGGAGGACACGGCCGTTACGCCCCAACCAAACACGTCCCACACCACCCCACACTGCCAGGAGCAGCACCACCAGAAACAATGCTATTGGAAGCCAGTAACCGGGCACGAGCAGCGCCGCAGCCAGCACAACCAGCAGCAGCGTCAACTTCGTCAATGGATGCACCCGGTGCAGCGGCCCGTCGGTAGACAGATAAAGGGTCATTACAACATCCAGTGAGATTGGACCATTTCCTTCACAAAAATGATCCAATCTATAACCGAATCTTTCTAATCACCGACAACGGCCGTTGCGCGTGGGAAACGGGCCACAAATCGTTTGGACAATGCTTTGACGATGGCCCAGGCGAGAACGGCCGTAACGATTTTATCCAGCAAATTCGACGTTATGACGGTGATGATCACCGAGCTAAACAAATCACGCCCCACAGCTAAGAGGTAAGCCGTCACAAAATCTGCGCCGCTGCCAGTGACGCCGCCAAACATGTAAACACGAATCGGTACGGCCACAAACGACAGAGCAACGGCAATAATCGCCCCGCTGATAATGGCCTGCCACCATTGGCGGAACAGCCCGGCGCGGGCCAGCAGCCCGGCGACCAGACCAATCACCAGGGCAACTGGCGCAAACGCCGCCGCCACCGGGTCACTAATCAGCCCCCAGATGAGGTTGGTCAACAGCCCGGTGAGCGCGCCTACCCACGGTCCCGCCAGCAGGGCAATCAGCACCGTACCAATGGAATCGAGGAAGATTGGCAAATTGAGTGTGCTCACAAATTGCCCCACGACGATGTTCAGCGCAATCGCCACCGGTATGAGTACCAGCGTCATCGTGGAAAAATCCTGTTGTAAACGGTCTTTGAAATTCATCTTTTTTCTCCTGTTAATGAAAATTTTTAGGCGCAAAGTGCGCCGGGTAAACGATTAATTGGTTTCAGATGCAGCGATATACAGCTCGTCGTAGCCGGTGGCAGCATCGGGCAGGCGCAGGAAGCGCACGCCGGGTAGTACACCTAGGACAATTTCGGCTGTGGTGTAGATGTGACAGCCTTCGAGCAGATGGCCTCCGATGGTACGGCCGTTGCCATCCGACAGCGCAATGTGATAATGCGACCCATACTGGGAGAGCGTGCCGGTGAGGGCTACAATCTCAAACTTGTCGTCCAGTTCTGTGCCTTCGGGCTGATTGGCATAACGCAGCACGGCACGGCGCAGGCTGCCGACGCAGGTCAAAACGCAAGCCGCTTCCACAGCGTGCGCTGCTGCCCAGTTGTCCAGCTCAACTTTCAAATCTTGATGCGGGTGTAATCGTAGGGAATGGATTTCCATTCTGCCTCCTTGAGGTTGGAGGCAGGCAACAAAAAACCGCTGCCAACATTAGCTGACAGCGGTCGCAAATGGCATCCAGAAGGGGGCTAGGAACGCAAGGTGAACCGGAAGCAGCCAACGCGGCTTAGCCAAAGGCGTCGACCGACGCCTACGTGCCTGCCTCAGGTAAAATTGGTTTGCAAAAACTTTCTCAAAATCATAATTACCCTGTCATTTTCTTTACCGGCCCAAAGTATAAACGCAGATCGGGTTACGTACAAAATTTTGTTTGTCAGCCAAAAGTATAAACGCAAGTTGGATTGATACAAGGTTTGCCTGGTATCTGTGACCCAAAGTCCAAATACCGTCTGAAAATAGCTGACAATTGGTTATTGGCTGTTAACAATTAGCGGTAACTATTAATTTTTCGGCCGCCAATACCACACAGCCCAGATGCTAATCATCACCGCCAATAGAAAAACGCCGTAAAAAGCGTACTGGATGCCCATTGAAGACGACGTGCGGGCCGGGTTTTCTGGGTGCATGACCATCGGTGCGGCGGGCAGTGTGAGGATGGCAAAAACGGCCAGTCCGGCAGCCAGTAACCCCTGCACGCGCCGCCAGGGGAGCCAACTGTTGAGCACCAGGACGATGATGGCTACGGCCGTTACCGAGAAAACGGCCGTATTGCGCGGCTCCTGCCAGAAAACGGCTCCCCAATTTACCTGCTCGGCCACTAAACTGACGATAACACTGACCACAAACACCACCAGCGACACCAGCCCGATAATGTGCAGCCAGTCGGCCAGCTTTTTGTTGTTGGTGACGGCCGTAACCAGTCCCAGCAGCCCATTCACCACAAAACCCAGCATCCCCGCCCAAATCAGCCCCACATGGACGTAAACGATCTTAATCCCCTGCCCCAACGACCGCTCCACTGGCGCCCGCCAGACGAGCAGTGCCATGAGCAACAACAAAGCAAGAGGGATAATCCAAATTTGTGTCAATTTTTTCGTTAGCATTTCTTGTCCGGTTTAATTATTGTCTTCATCCAGGGTAAATTGATTGCCGTCCCAACTATAGAGGAGATCATCAAAGGCCAATTCATGGTAACAAACCACTTCTGTTCCCGACACAAAAAATGGCTCTCCATAAGTCTTACATGTTGACCGGTCTGTTTGATAATCAAGAACACCAGCCATAATTTCCAATTGGCCGTCACCATCAACATCTTCGAGGCGTACACCATACAGATCAGACCGAATGATGTCGCCAGAAATGTCAGCAATTTGCATCGCTACGCCAGCATCCCATTGATAAGCAAGAAGTCGTTGTGTGTCAAAAACTTGCGCAATTACAACCACTTCTTTTTGACCATCGCCCGTCAAATCTACCCACTCGACTGTTGAAAAATCACGGTAACAATTAAATGGTTCACCTAAAATCATACCATTGACATACAAAGCACAATCATAGCTTGGACGATAGAAATCTTCACTGTTCAGGTCTGTAGTAAGGGTCAAATCAGCATTTAGAGTAGCTACATTTGGACCATCTGTTGAGTTCAAAACAGCCTTAGATACGATAGTTTCCGGCAATGATAATACTTGCTCATCAGATTGTTCGAAAATATCCCCGTTCCAGGTATATACTTGCAATGTAGAAGTGTATACACGTAAATCGGCAAACGGATCATCTTCAAATCCAGGGCCTATTTCAGGCGCGTTAAATGATTCCGTTGTAATTCTTATTTCAGGTTTATTGTCATCGTTCGAAGTTCGTACAATAATCGTGGATGTTAATCCAATCGCATTAAATCTTCGAGTTTGGGCTACAATTTCATTCCAAACCACACTACATGATTCTTGACAATGAATCACGTAACGCATCCATGTATCTTTAAAGTAACCTGTACCGCCAAAATCACCCTTAAAATCAAAGATTACTTCAGGTATATTGTCCCCTGTCCAATCTTCAAAAGAAACTCGTTGATAAGGAAAGTATTTGGCATAACCCATGACTACAAATGGTTTGATATAATGATCCCTCACCCACAGGAAAATTGCCATGATCCCTTGACCCCACCAAGATGGATGCAAATCAGATAAAATCAAATCCACTTCACCATCGCCATTTACATCTTGATAAAAAATATCAGTTGTTTCAGATAAATTTGCTTGCTCAAAATTTACCTGCTCAAAGTACCAAGCAATAACATCAGATTGGTCACCAATTGGATCACTCGGGTAAAAAACATCTACGGAAGTTGTAATCAAATACGCTTGCAACTCTTCAAGTGTTGGGTGGCGAGTCGTAAGGGGATTTTGCATAACTTCAGTCAGTGTGGGTGAGGATGCAATCGCTGGGGGAATGGTTGAGGTGGGAATACTGGTTGGAACAAGAAAGGGAGTGGCAACCTCGGCCTTAATTGTAGACAAAACCGGAGCGAAGTTATTTTCCTTTTCTTTGATGCAGGCACTTATTAAAATAATGGCCAAAAGGATGAGTAAATTTCGCATTATTCCCCCTCAAAAAATTCACTCGGCTTCATTCGATTACTGCGGATATTTTGCAATGTACTTTACTCCAGCAATATCCTTAAAATCCACATCTTGCGTTCATTGTCGTTTGCAAAATGCGACAGCCAGCCTGAAGAATCTACGGCGTTCATAGTTCCCGATCTGTCTTATCTCGCTGTGGATCAGTGGTGATGCCCTCAAACATCCCTTGTGCTAGCTCGATGGGTGGCACAATAACGACGCGTAATGTTTCATGATAAGGGATGAACATGATTTTCTTCCCAGGCTTTAGATCGAACTGTTCTCGTATTGCCCGAGGAATAACGACCTGGTATCTGGATGAAATCGTTACCGGATTCATGGTTTACCTCTTTTTATCAAACACAAAAAGTAAGGCGATGGTTTTATAAACGGTTTACAGGATTCAACGGCCGTTTCCCACTCAACACACTTACCACATTCTGCGCCGCCATCACCGCCATCCGCCGCCGCGTTTCCGTCGTCGCGCTGCCGATGTGAGGAACCATGACCACATTCGGCCGTTCAGCCAGGCCGGGATGGGCGATTGGTTCTTCTTCATACACGTCCAGGCCGGCGCCGGCAATCAAACCCTGCGCCAACGCCTGCACCAGATCGGCTTCCTTGACGATGGGGCCGCGTGCTGTGTTGATGAAGATAGCCGACGGTTTCATCTGGCGAAATTCGTCAATTGTAAATAGATGGCGGGTTTGCGGTGTCAGCGGCGTGTGGACGGATATAAAATCACTCTGGCGCAGCAAATCGGAGAAACTGACATGCTTCACACCAAACGCTTGCTCGGCTTCTGGTTTGGGACTGCTGGCGGTGTAGAGGACGTTCATCTGGAAACCAAGGGCGGCGCGGCGGGCAACGGCCGTGCCAATCCGCCCCATTCCCACAATCCCCAACGTCTTCCCCACCAACTCTACCCCCAGATGCGGCTGGAACAATTCCCAGCCCTCAAATTTTCCGGCGCGCATGAAAGCATCAGCGGCGACAATGTGGCGGGCCGTGGCTAAAATGAGGACAAAAGCAAGATCGGCCGTACATTCCGTCATCGCGCCGGGTGTATTGGTGACGATGATGCCCCGCTCGGTCGCCGCGGCCACGTCAATGTTGTCGTAGCCGACAGCCACGTTAGCGATGATTTTAAGATGAGGTGCAGCATTCATTACCTGAGCATCAATCCGGTCAGTCAGCAGAGAAATGATCGACTCCGCTTCTGCCACCCGCACCTGCATTTCCGGTAAACTTAACGGCGTATCATCTTCGTTGTGCCAGTAATCCAGTCCGGCTTCATCCAGCAACGCAATCGCTTCGTCAAAAATCTTGCGGGTAATAATAATTTGGGTCATTTTGCTCCAATAAAATAACTTACCCTGGTGATGTACAAATCACACCCGTTATCACGCATCACGCCATGTCTGAAACATCCACAATTTCGCCATCGGCCGTTAACTGCTCGACGCGCAGACTGGCGTTGTCCAGCAAATTATTGCAGTAGTCGGCCAACTGCTGCCCGCGCTCAAAGAGCGCCAGCGATTCTTCCAGTGTCAGTTCGCCCGCTTCCAACCGGGAAACGATTTGCTCCAGTTCAGCCAGCGCAGTTTCAAAAGTTAAGTCTTGGGTTTCATCAGTCATTATCATTTCTCCTGCGTCATCAAGTCATGCATCATGCGTCAAATGACGAATGACACAATGACGTATGACGCTCACCACTCGCCAAATGCCGGCCTTGACTCACCGCTTAAATATTCCTCGATGCGGCGGCGGGTTCCCCGGCCGATGTCTTCTGGCAGTTGATCTAGTGGGAAAAATTTCACTTCGGCAATCTCGTCATCCGATTTGCCATTTAGCTCAAAATCGTGGCACAAAAACAGGGTGATGTGGTCGCTGGTCGGGCCGCGTAGATTATCGTAGATGCCGATCAGTTTGACTTCGCCCAGTGTACCGCCCACTTCTTCCATGGCTTCGCGGCGCACGGCCGTTTCCACACTTTCTTTCCGCTTTACCCCGCCGCCGGGAAAGGACCAGCCCATTTTGTAAGTATGCCGCACCAGCACCACCTGCCCATCGCGGACAAGCATGACCTGCGCGCCAAAGTTAATTGGCTGGAAAATATGCCAGTACACCTTCGCCCCGGCAAAGAGGAGTTTCATTTTCAGACTCACAAATCGTTCCTAAAGATGATTGATGATTGCTGTGGCGCTCTAATCATCAATCTTTTTTGTCTACCTTCACATCAAATTGGCCATCGCTGACCTGGACGGAGAGCGGATCGCCGCTTTTTACGGTTTGGACGGAACGGATGATACGGCCGTTCCCATCCCTTACAATCGCATATCCCCGTGACAACGTCGCCAGCGGACTGTAGGCAACCAATCCTGCCTGGGCGACGGCTAATCGGTTTTGCGCCCGGTCTACGCTGCGATGGATGGCCGTGTGGAGACGGCCGTACAATCCATCCACCCGCTGCCGTTGGTTATCCAGACTGGCCCGCGGGCTGAGATGACGCAAATTCCGGGCCAGCGTCTGCACCTGCCATCGCTTTTGCTGAAGGTTATCACGCATGTCAGCCGCCAACTGGGCCTTCAAACCACGCAAAATCGGCTGCCATTCAGAAATATCGGGCACGGCCAATTCCGCCGCCGCCGAGGGCGTAGGCGCGCGCACGTCGGCCACAAAATCGGTAATGGTGAAATCGACTTCGTGGCCGACGCCGCTGATGATCGGATGCTGCGCGGCAAAGATGGCGCGGGCGACCATCTCGTCGTTGAAGGCCCACAAATCTTCCATCGAACCGCCGCCGCGGGCGATGATGATCGTGTCAATGTCGGTACGGCCGTCCAACCATTGCAGCGCCCGGACAATTTGCGATGGCGCTTCAGCGCCCTGCACCAGCGTCGGCGCGATGAGCACCTGGACCAGCGGGTAACGCCGCCGCAGGACGTTCAAAATATCGCGCAGCGCCGCCGCATCGGCCGAGGTAACGATGCCGATTTTTTTAGGAAAGCGGGGAATCGGCTTTTTGTGTTCGGCGTCAAACAGCCCCTCGCCGGCCAGCCGCTGTTTGAGCAGTTCAAACGCCTGAGCCAGGTCGCCCCGACCGGCCGGTTCCAGCCGGTCAGCATAAAGCTGGTAAACGCCCGAAGCCTCGTAAACGGAGATACGGCCGTTAGCCACCACCGCATCGCCATCATCCGGCCGGAAACGCAGCCGTTCGGCATCCGAGCGCCACATGACGCACTTCAACTGCGCCCCTTCATCCTTGAGCGTAAAATACAAATGTCCCGACCGCGCCTGCGTGAAATTAGAGATTTCGCCGCTGACCTCAACGTCCTGAAGCCGAAAATCAATCTCAAACAACTCCCGAATATAGCGCGTCAACTCGCTAACCGTCCACGCATCTTGATTTAATTCTGAGTCATTGAAAAACAAAGTCTCATTCCTCCGCCCGTTGCCGCATAACGTATTTGCAAATTGAAAAATAAATATTGGTATTGTAAGGGCGTACCCTTGTGGTCGTCCTGGGCAGGCACAAGGCACTGCCCCTACGCCAATACCAGCACTATATTGTTAATCTTCAATAACGTCATGAAATCATGCATCACACGTCATTTTTTCCGTGCCATCCACTCTTCGTAAGCCGGCACATCCTCGCCCACTGACCAGAAAAAGAAATACGCACCCATATCACCCATAAATTTGAACTGTTTAATGAATTTTTTGGCGCGATCCCAATAATCCATCCCATCCATACTGCGCAGGTAGGCAGGAAAAGAGCCGTATTCGGCTATCAACTCCCGGCAGATTTTGGCATTATGGATGGTGGCTTCGATTTTACGGCCGTTTCTCACAATCCCCTTATCCTCCACCAGCCGCTCCAAATCCATTTCGTTAAAGGCGGCTACTTTGTCCACGTCAAACCCGGCAAACGCCGCCTGAAAATTGGGCCACTTCTGGCGGATGACATCCCAGCTAAAACCGGCCTGGAACACCGCCTGGGTGATTTTCTCCAGATAACCGGCATCATTTTCCGGCACCGCTCGCGGTGGAATAATCGGATTTCTCGGTTCACTCATTTTGCACCTCCGAATAGCAAATACCCGTATCCGCTAATCCGTATTCGGTAATCCGAAGGTTCCACCTCTGGAAAATCCGTCGGAACACGGTTTACGGACTTCGGGTTACGGACATTAGAACATTTGCTCTGATTGTATGCCTCAAACAACAATGGGGCAAGTTCCAAGACCTGCGAGGTCTTCGAAGACCTCGCAGGTCTGTGTCACCTGGCATCTTTTCATTTATAATCCGCCCATGGCCCCATGCCGCAAGTAAGGAGACGTGATCCCGTGAAGAATTTGAGCCGCCCGCGACAAATAATGATTCGACTCATCGTCGTCAATCTGGTGCTGCTGGCCGCCAGCGCCATCTGGTACGTTGCTGCCCCGGATTCCGGCAGCGTGGCCGTCGCCGCCGCCAAAAACAAGGCCATGCTAAACATGAACCTGATGGCCGATTATCCCTTTGATGCGGCGACGATTGGGCGGGAAACGGCCGTATCCCCCCCCCTATCCTCCCTCCTCACCGACAAAGATTACCAATTCGTCAACGCCGTGCCCCTCAGTCTGGGCGAGGCCCGCCCCTGGCAGAAATACGGCTGCGCCCAGGACAACTGCGCCCACGTCACCTACTACAACTACACCGACGGCGGCACGATCAACGGCATCATTAACCTGGAAACCAACGAAGTCGTCGGCGGCTGGCTGGACGCCAACGCCCGTCCCAGCGGCAGCACCTACATCGTCGATAAAGCCATGGCCATCGCCGCCGCCGACCCCGAAGTCCAGGCCACCCTGGGCGACATCGGCGAAGTTGATCCGGCAATGGTGCCCATGTCCGGCTGGCTGTACGACGACGACTGCCGCGAAAACTGGTGTGTCGATTTATCATTTCATAGTCCGGCGGGTGACGGCCGTATCTACCACGTCTTCGTCAACATGGAACAGGAAATCGTTGCCCGCACTTTCTACACTCGCGGCCGGGCCAACCGCAGCGCCGCCGCTGCCCTGCCGCCCGGCCAACCCTACACCAACGGCTGTGCCGAGCAGTACGGCTGGAACGTCTGCTGGGAAATGACCGCCAACGACGGCATGAACTTCCGCGATGCCACTTACAACGGCACAACCATCTTCTCCAGCATCAAAATCGGCCAGATTGAAGCCTGGTATCCCAGTTGGCCCGGCGGCTACCGTGATGAAGTCGGCTTTGCCGCTTCTGTGCCTCCCTTTGGCGGCACCCAGGTCAACGATTTGGGCGATGCCTTCGAAGTGCGCCAGTTGTTCACCGAATTCACCTACTGGCCCAACTGCATCTGCTGCTACCGCTACGAAGAAGTCATCCGCTTCTACGCCGATGGCAGCTTTGAACCCCGCTTCGTCTCCCACGGCCCCGGCTGCGACGACCTCTCCATTTACCGCCCCTTCTGGCGCATCGATCTTGACCTGAACGGCCCCAACAATGACAGCGTCTGGCTGTGGCAGGAAAACCAATGGGTGGAAGTGACCAGCGAACTGGAAATCTACCCCTTCGTCGATGACCTCTCACCCGATGGCGAAAAACTGGCCACCTTTGATGGCAACGTCAGCTACCGCTGGCACATGCAGCGCACCGACCCGCTGGGCCTGGACGAGAGCCGCTTCTTCATCCTGCAAGAGAAAGAAGGCGAAGGGGATGGCCCCATCGTCACCGGCCCCGGCGACACCTTCATTCCGCCGCGCCAATGGCTGGATGGCGATCCGGTCTCCGGCGGCAACGTCGTCTTCTGGTACGTGCCCCTGCTGCACACCAAAAAAGGTGGCCCCTGGTGGTGTATGCCCGATCCCGATCCCGATTTTTCGCCCTGCGAAGCGATTTTGCGCATCGAAACGGCCGGTGAATTGACCCAGCCAACAGCCGAGGAAGTCGCTGAAGCCACCGCCCAGGCCACACCTACAGTTCCGCCAGAACCAACGGCCACGCCCGCCCCCACGCCTACGCCGCGCCCCATCGAAGGGGACACGCCGGAAGACATTATTCTCAACGCCGGCTGCGGCGCTTGCCATCAAATCGGTTCAATGGGTGAAGGGCACAAGGTTGGCCCCGATTTGTCAACTATCGGCACGACGGCACAAACTCGCATGGAAGGCATGTCGGCCGAGGCGTACATCCACCAATCGATCGTCGATCCCAATGCTTACATTGTGGGGGATTGCCCCAACGGCCCCTGCATCGCCAATATCATGCCCCGCGACTACAGCACCCGGCTGGCCCCGGAGCAAATCGACACGGTTGTCGGCTATTTGCTGACGCTTACTGGCTCAGGCACAGATGTCGCCGTTATCGGCGAAAGCGGCGATGGTGCCAATGCCACACCAGCCCCCAAAGCGTTCCCAGCTCCTAAAATGATCAGCAGCCAATCGCAAAAAAGCACCGCCGGATTAGCCGTGCAAATCTTGCTGCTGACGCTGGTTTTTTTGCTGAGTATGTTCCGATTGTTGAAACGGCCGTCTGAGAAGTAGATCCACTGACCACAACAAGGAGATTAAATAGTGGAAATCAGTCGACGTAAACGCAGGCTTGCAATAACGTTGGGAGGATTGATAATCTCCCTGTTTTGTGGATCTCTTTTGCTAGACTCACTCAATCAATATTGCCACAGCTTTTCAATTGGGGAATGTCGGCGGTTGTGGATTTTGACAGGCATTTCAGTTTTGGGAAGCATACTGTTTTTTGAAATATTGCTGGCGCGTCGTTTCCGAAACAAACCAGATACTACGATACCGACAAATCTTTTACAGGAGAAGGAGAATATCCCGAACAGGCAAAGTGAGAATGTGTGGAGGTGGTCTGTTACCAAATCTACAATCCGATTAACCCTATCATCGTTATTGATGGGATTACCCCTGCTAGTCCAAGGGATGCTGGTTGTTACTGTTTTTGGTATTTTTTTGGGACTTAGTGCAGATTCGTTTGTTCGCGGGGTTATGAATTGGCTTCCGACGAAGCATAAAGATTGATATAGCCAATAACCTTCAGAATCGTGAACATAGTGCAGGCACTCAGGCCGTCCACCCCGTTCCCCGTCCCCCGTTACCGATACTTCTCCCGCAGCGCCCGCTCCATCCGCCGTTGGTCGTCCTTCTTCGCCAAGTCGGCCCGCTTATCCTGTTTTTGTTTACCACGAGCCAGGGCAATTTCCACTTTGGCACGGCCGTCTTTGCCGTGCAAGTCTTGTTGTTGATGCTGGTTTGTTGAGTTTGTTTCGGTTGTTGAAACGGCCGTTACTACCACATTTCCCCCACAACAAAGGGCTTAGCCAATCAACCGGATTGTATGCTACAATCAATGTAGAGCAATTTTATGGAAAAACAAGATTCCAATGGTCAACATTGATAAACACATTTCGCATTGGCGAGATGGAGCAGAAGAAGATTTAGAAGTAGCCAATCAGCTCATCACATCGGGCAAAGTGCGTCATGGGCTTTTCTTTTTGCATTTAGCTCTGGAAAAGATGCTCAAAGCGCACGTCTGCCGCCACACAAAAGATATTGCGCCACGACTACATAATCTGGTTCGGTTAGCTGCATTATCCGGTATTCCTTTCGAAAATGAGCAAATAGCGTTCTTAGCCGAAATGAATCCCTATAATCTGGAAGGTCGTTATCCTGAAATGTGGGAAGAACCGCCATCTCAAGAGCAAACGAAAAAGATTCAACAAGTAACTACAGAAATGTTCAAATGGCTGATGACACAATTGTAACTTCCGTAAAAAAATACTTAAATGAACTCCTGCGACTCGGCGTTCCTGTTCAATATGGCGTATTGTTTGGCTCGTATGCGCGAGGGAACGACCGTCAATGGAGCGACATTGATTTGCTGGTCGTATCTTCCCTTTTTGATGATGAGCTTGATCGGGAAGACATTAATCTTCTGTGGCGAACTGCTGCCTACACGGATAATCGTATTGAACCGATTCCCGTCGGATTAGAGCGATGGAAAACAGATGACGCCAGTACGATTATTGAAGTTGCCCGGCGAGAAGGAATATTGATAACTGTATAATTTTGTTTTGCCAAGTTTGTTCCGGCTGCTGAAACGGCCGTATCCATCAGCTAGAGGAAAGAGCTAGAGATAGAGGGGGAAACGGCCGTTTTTCATTGTCTGTTGATTGTTGCCTGTTACCGATACTTCTCCCGCAACGCCCGCTCAATCCGCCGTTCGTCATCCTTCTTAGCCAGATCAGCCCGCTTGTCGTGCTTTTGTTTACCGCGAGCCAGAGCAATTTCCACTTTGGCACGGCCGTCTTTCAAATACATCTTCGTCGGCACAACAGTCAACTTCTTTTGATTCAACTCATCAATAATCTTGTTGATTTCCCGCCGGTGCAGCAGCAGTTTACGCGGCCGGGTCGGTTCGTGATTTTCCCGGTTGCCATGTTCGTACTGGGCGATGTGCGCTTCCAACAGCCACAACTCATCGCCTCGCGCCTGCACGTAACTGCGGCGCAGGCTGACCCGCCCGGCCCGCGCCGACTTAATCTCGGTTCCCGTCAACACCAAACCGGCCTCAAAGCGGTCCAAAATGTGAAAATCAAACGTTGCCCGTTTGTTGTTAGAAACAATTTTTATGCCTGCTTTCGTCTGCATCGTTCTATCGTCACAGACCCTAAGGGTTTTGAAAACCCTTAGGGTCTCTTTTTTTATTGTCCCGTTTGCAAAAACTCCACCGCCCGCTGGATTTGCGGATCGTCGTCTTCGCCAATGATCAACGGGGATTCTACTTCAATATCCGGCGTAATGCCTGCTTCGTCGATATTGTGATTGTCCGGCGTGTACCAGCGGGCAATCGTCACCCGCAGTTCGGAGCCATCAGACAGCGTATGCACTGTCTGCACCGACCCTTTGCCAAATGTTGTCGCGCCGATGAGTGTGCCACGGCCGTTATCCTGAATCGCCCCGGCCACAATTTCGGCCGCACTGGCGCTGGCTTCATTCACCAAAACGACCAGCGGGATCGTCTCGGCAATGTCGCCGTTGTCCGCGCGGAACGTCTGATCCAAACCGCTGCGATTACGTTCATAAACCACCACGCCCTGCGGCAAAAAGATGTCGCCGATTGAGATAGATTGGTCGAGAAAACCGCCAGGATTATTACGCAAATCCAGAATAAGTCCCCGCGGATTTTGCGCCAGCAGTTCATCCAGCGCAGCCAGCAGTTTCACGTCCGCATTGCGGCTAAAATCCAGCAGCCGCACGTAGGCAATATCGCCATCCAACATGTCCGATTCAACAACCGGCACGTCAAATGTGGCCCGCGTAATCGTAAATTCCAGTAGTTTCGGCTCATCCGCGCGGCTAATGGTCAGATGGACATCGGTACCGCTGGGGCCGCGCACCAGCAAAATCACTTCGTTAAAGCTCAGGCCAGTAACCGATTCCCCATCCACGGCAACGACGATGTCACCAGGGAGCAAACCAGCAGTCATTGCCGGCTGTCCATCAATAGGGGCCACGATTTCAAAAAAGCCCTCTTCGTTTTCATTAACAAATGCGCCAATGCCAGATACAGCGCCTTCCATATCTTCGCTCAACCGGGCGGCCACTTCCGGCCGAATAAAAGAGGTAAACCGGTCATCCAACGCCCCTAGTGACCCTTCGATAGCGCCGTATATCAAATCCTGATCATCGGGCATAGCCCCGTCAAAATCTTGTTTGATGCGAGTCCATACTTCGTCAAATAAGGCAGAATCAAAAACATCAGAGGCGGCAGATGCCGTTTCCCCATTTCCGCCCGCGTCAGGCAGCACTGGCGGCGCGGTGGGAACTTGCGGCGGGATTTCCGGCGTTACTAACACCTCCCGCGTCACCTCAACCTGAACTTCAACCGGCACCTGTTCGGTCACAACCTCAGCCGAACCGGCCGACAGTCCCAGCGCATAACCGGCCATCCCGGTGAGAATGCTAATGGCAACGGCCGTTAACCCAATCAAAACAATCCAGAATGCACGGCTGCTGCGTTTACTTTTGCGATCATTTGTTTCCATTCTGCAATTCCTCTACCGCCCGCAGCAAAACCTGATCAATGCCATTGTCAATCGCTTCCTGCGTCACTTCCACTATAATTTCCGGCGTCAAGCCCTGCTGATCAATTTGATGATGATCCGGCGTATACCAGCGCGCCGAAGTTACATGCACCGACGAGCCATCACTCAAATCAAACACCAACTGCACCGACCCCTTACCAAACGTGGGGCTGCTGCCAATCATGATCGCCCGGCCTCGATCCTGCAAAGCGCCGGCCACAATCTCGGCTGCGCTGGCCGTCCCGCCATCCACCAGCACCACCAGCGGAATGTCCGGCGCAATCGTTTCGGCCGTAGCCGAGTAAACCCGTTCCCCTTCATCCTTGCTCTGCTGGTACAAAATCGGGCCATCGGTCAAAAAATGGTCGGCTATGTCAACGGCCGCATCCAACAAACCGCCGCCATTATGCCGCATATCCAAAATCAGGCTCTGCGCGCCCTGGTCCAGCAGACTGGTAATTGCATCCTTTACTTCGGTGCTGCTTTCGGCGCTAAAGCGGGTCAGACGGATGTAGCCAATCGTTTCATCCTCAGCCAACAAGCGCGAACTCACCGACGGATCCAAAATTCGGTCACGCGTAATCGAAATATCCACCGGTTCCGTCTCATCGGCATGGCGCACCGTCAGCACCACCACTGTGCCAATATCGCCCTTGATCAGGTCGGCCACTTCACTCACGGTCATTTCCGGAGTGATTGGCGCGCCATCAACCGCCAGCAAAACATCTTGCGAACGGACGCCCGCCGCCTCGGCCGGATTGCCGGGCATCGGTTCCAACAAAATGTCGCCGCCCTCTTCCGGCCGAGATAAGAATGCGCCAATACCGCCAAATGTGCCCTGCAAGGATTGAATTTCCTGCTGCCGGGCCACCGGTTCAACAAAAACGGTATACGGATCATTCAGCAAGGCAATTGCGCCGCGAATTGCGCCATAAGTCATTGCTTTGGAAGAAGGAATCTCGCCGATAAATGTACCTTGAACACGTCCCCACGCCTCCCAAAACAGGTCGAAATCGCTTTGATCGCGGACCAGCGTGCCTCCCGAACGCAGTTCGACAAAATCGTTCATGAAATAACCGGCTACAAAGGCGCTGATAGCCAATGTTATCAATAAAAATACTGCCAATAGGTTCCGCAATCTATCGCTCATAACTTGTTTTTCGCTCGTAAACTGGAGTGCGGACAGGCTGTCCGCACTCTCGAATTGTTCGATCTGTATCATCTCAATAATTCGCGGTAGGGGCAGTGCCTTGTGCCTGCCCACGCGGGCGACCACAAGGGTGCGCCCCTACTTTTTGAGAAGATACTGCTGAAAACGAAAAAATTGGAGACTGAAGAATGAAGCGTGATTCATCTCCAATCTCCAGTCTCCAATCGCCTTCACCACAACAATTTTGATTTTAACACAGGTGTTCTGTGAAGCAATCTACGGTATAATCTTGTAAGCGAAACTTAATTTGACCGATGAAAAACGCCGCATTGCCTCATCCTAAGTCTCGCGCAAAATTTATTGGATCAAGATGAATTTAACCTCAACTGGCAGCTAATTTTTGCCTGTTGATGATGTGTGTATGATGTATTTGTTCCGGCGAACTAGCCTTGCTGTCGTGTTCCTGTTTTTGTTGTTGATGTCCGGTAATCGTCCAACGGCCGTTTCCGCCCAAACGGACGATAACCCGGAAACCACCGACTCTGCCCAGGCCCTGCTCGACAGCATGAACATCGACGAACGGATTGGCCAGTTGTTTTTGGTGACGTTTGAAGGGGACACGGCCGTTCCCGAAAGCGCCATCACTGACCTCATCCTCAATTACCGGGTGGGCGGCGTTATTCTCTTGCCCGAAAACGACAACATCACCGGCTACGGCGATCCGGCAGTCACCCCCCAACAAATCGTCGAACTCACCAACACCTTGCAGCAGTTGGCCCTGATTGGGCCGGAAGCCATCGCTGACGACGGTAGTGAGCCGCCAGTCGAACCCAGCGCATCGGCCACACCGCCGCCTAGCCGGGCCAGCATTCCCCTGCTCATCGTCACCAATTACGAAGGGGATAGTTCGCCCAACAGCGCCATCTTCAACGGTCTGACGCCTGTTCCCAGCAACATGGCCATCGGCGCAACCTGGGAACCGCAGTACGCCCAAAACGTCGGCGAGATTGTGGGCCGGGAGCTGTCAGCCATTGGCGTCAACATGCTGCTTGGCCCATCGCTGGACGTGCTGGAAACGCCCACGGCAGGCATTCCCAGCGACCTGGGCGTGCGCACGTTTGGCGGCGACCCATATTGGGTAGGCTTGATGGGCCAGGCTTACATTGCCGGTATTCACGACGGCAGCAGCGGCCGGCTGGCTGTGGTTGCCAAACATTTCCCCGGCAACGGCAGCAGCGACCGCCCGGTGGATCAGGAAGTGCCCACCGTCCGCAAATCGCTGGAGCAGCTCAAACAAATCGAGCTGGCCCCGTTTTTTGCGGTGACGAATGAAACTGGGGGAGAAACGGCCGTTACCACCGACGCCCTCCTGGTCACCCACATCCGTTATCAAGGCTTCCAAGGCAACATCCGGGCCACCACCAACCCGGTCAGCTTCGACCCGCAGGCCCTCAATACCTTGATGACCCTGCCCGAATTCAGTCCCTGGCGGCAAAACGGCGGCATCATTGTCTCCGATTCCCTCGGCGTCCGCGCTGTCAAACGATTCTACGACGACACCGAACAGGAATTTCCCCACCGCCGTGTCGCCAAAGACGCGCTCCTGGCCGGCAATGATTTACTCTATCTCTCCCAATTTGCCATTGGCGACGCCCCCTACAGCGACCAACTGGCCAACATCCGCGATACCATCATCTGGTTCCGCGAAAAATACATTACCGACCAATCATTCCAACAGCGCGTGGACGAGGCAGTTCTGCGCATCCTCCAGTTAAAACTAAAGCTGTATGGCGATGATTTTTCCCTGAATAATGTCATCATCGATCCAGAAAATCTTGACACAGCCCTCAACCAGGACAATATCGACTTGTTTGTGCTGGCCCAGGATGCCATCACGCTGATTTCGCCCAGCCAGGCCGAATTGGTAGAGCGGATGGCCAGCCCGCCCGGCGGCGACGACAAAATCACCATTTTCACCGATTTGCGCCAGACACAGCAGTGCAGCTACTGCCCGCCGCAGTCCTACATCAGCGAGACGGCACTGGCCGAGCGCATTCTGGCTTTATACGGGCCACAGGGCAGCAACCAGATCCAGGCCGACCAGATTCAGAGTTTTACCTTTGCCGATTTGCAAGATTTTTTGGATGCGGGAGCAGAGCCTATCTTGCTGCCTACACCGGTTGTCAGCGCCACACTCACGGCCGAAGGAATCCTCACGCCGCCTTTTGAAGATGGCGATGTGACGGAAACGGCCGTACCCTCCCCCACACCACCGCCCGGATACCAGGTACAGGAAGCCCTGCGCCAGACCGACTGGATCATATTTGCCATGCTGGATGGCGCACCAGAATCCCAGGCGTTAAAAAATTTCCTATCCCAACGCCCCGACATAGTCCGCAACACGCGGGTGCTGGCTTTCGCCTACAACACGCCCTACCAGCTCGACACCACTGACATCAGCAAGCTGACCGCTTATTTCGGCGTTTACAGCAAAACGCCCCCCTTCATTGATGCTTCGGTGCGCGCCTTGTTCCAGGAATCGCCGTTAAGCGGCGCTTCGCCGGTAGATATTACCGGCATCGGCTACCTGCTTTTCAGCCAAACCCAGCCCGATCCCGGCCAGGTGATTGAGCTATACATTGACGACGACGGCGACATCCAATCGCCACCCAGTGAAGAACCGCTGGAGCAAGAAATCGGCGACACGCTCCATCTGCAAACAGGCGTCATCCGTGACCGCAACGGCAACCCGGTCCCCGACGGCACGCTGGTGCAGTTCATCCAGGAAGACCGGATTCAACGGCTGGTCAGCATCATTGCCGAACGGCCGACGGTTTCCGGTATTGCCCGGCTGGATTACGTGCTGGAAGCGCGCACCGGGCCAGGGCAGTTTCGGATTACGGCCGTTTCCGGTGAAGCCACCGTTTCCCAGCAAGTAGACATCGCCATCGAAGGAGCGGCCCAGGTGGCCATCATCGTTCCTACGCCTACCGTCACCGCCACGCCGGAACCCACAGCCACCACCACCGATACGCCCGAACCAACTGACACACCTTTGCCGCCGCCCACCATCACCCCCACGCCTCTGCCCGTCGTGCCCGATGAACCGGCCGTGCAGATTGGCCTTTCGGATTTCCAGATGCTGTTGGCCATGCTGACCGGATTGGGTGTCGTCGGAGCGGTGGGAACATCGGCCGGCCGCCGCTGGCAGATGACACCCACCCAACAGGTCAGCGGCCTGTTTTGGGGATTGGCCGGCAGTTTACTGCTTTACAATTATTATGCGCTGGGATTGCCGGGAACGGCCGTGCTCATTCCCTATGGCAGCTGGGCTGGTTTGCTTACGACTTTGTTGGGCGGGGCAATGGGCTTTGGCTTCTTCTGGCTGCGACAGCAAAACTAGGGAGAACGACAGAGACGCCGGGCGCTGGGATTTATGAGACCATAGGTAGTGTCTCAGCGTCAGCCAGAAACACTTCTGTTTGCTGCAACAAATCCTCAAAAACGGCCAAATCTTCTGTGACTAATAACTTTTGCAAAAACGGTTTCGCCGAATAACCGGAAAAATAGCGCCGCAAATGCTTGCGGAACAAAATCAGCCCGTGCGGATTGCCATAATAATCGACCATTTCCTGCAAATGCAGCCGGATCGTCACCGCGATTTCGCTGAAGGTAAGCCGCGCCCGTTCCTGGCGGGAAAAAATCCAGGGATTACCCACAGCGGCCCGGCCCACCATGACCGCATCGCAGCCGGTGTGGGCTTTCATCGCTTCGATGTCGGCCGGGGTGCGCACGTCGCCGTTGCCGACGACCGGCACGTTGACCGCCTGCTTTAAGGCAGCGATGGCGTCCCAGTCGGCTCCAAAATTGTATTTTTGTTCTTTGGTACGGCCGTGCAAAGCAATCAACGCCGCTCCATTCTCTTCCATGATGCGGGCAATCGCCAAATAGTTGCGCTGCGCATCATCCCAACCCAGCCGAATTTTACCCGTCACCGGCACTGATAAATGCTTTGTCAATAAGTTGAACGTCTCCGCGACCAAATCCGGCTGGAGCATCATCCCCACGCCCGCGCCGCGCCCACTCACCTTACGCGTCGAGCAGCCCATGTTGATATCGATGATGTCCGGTCCCAACGCTTCAATCCGCTGCGCCGCCCGCAGGATTTTTTGGGCATCGTTGCCAAAAATCTGAAAAACCATCGGCATTTCCTGCCCCTTCTTAAAATCAAGCCGCCGCCACATGGGGTTGCGCCGGCCCAACAGCGCTTCAGCCGGGACAAATTCGGTGTAGTTCATCGCCGATCCATAGGCGCGGCACAAGGCCCGATAGGGCACGTCAGAAAATCCAGCCATTGGTGACAGGATGACATCGCCATAAACGGGTACATCTTTTACCATGAAGGTGGGTTCAATCGTCATCGGCGCTATTTTACCAGATGAGAAGTACCAGGCACAGGGCGTCAGGTTTCGTTTGAACCAGGCCGTTCTGCCCTGTGCCTGGTACTGGCTGCGGGAATATCGCCATATGGACAAAACGACAGCAAATCTGTATAATGTCGTTAACGCCGAACGAAATCTACTGTTTACGGCCGTACAACGAGAGGTGAATTTTTACCCGATGAACGCCCCTCACGTCCTTTCCTCACAACAAATCCTATTGGCCAGCTGCGCCTATTTACCGGAATCCGAACAGGAAACTGTCCGGCGGGCTTTAGCCATGGCCGGTGTGGCCCATACCGGCCGTATGCGCCTGGAAGGTATCCCATATATTGAACACGCTGTAGCCGTTGCCCAAATTCTGGCTGGTTGGCGCGCACCGGTAGATGTATTGGCCGCCGGTTTGCTGCACGACGTGCTGAAAGAGAACTATGCTTCAGGTGTGACGATAGGCATGATTGAGGATACTTTTGGCACGGCCGTTGCCGACATCGTCCACGAAGTATCCCGGTTAGGCCGATTGGGGCACATCTACCCCGATGTTGAATCCGAAGAACGATTAGACAGTGCCGCCTACAATGTTGAACGGATTCCCTGGGTAGCCTCCGCGCTCAGTCGTTCCCCCCTGGCCGTTATCGTCAAAATTGCCGACCGGCTGCACAACACCCAATCTACCCGCGTACACGTACCGGAACGCCAGGTAGCCTTTGCCGCCGGAACCATGAACATCTTTGTCCCCTTTGCCGAGCGGCTGGGCATGAGGGCGGCCAAGCGGGATTTAGAAGATGGTGCGTTCAGCGTCTTGCAGCCGGAAAAGTACCGGCAGATGGTTGACGCCTACCCGCTGGCCGGCCGCCGCCAGGCCGTTGCGCCCATTGTCCAGCAAATCCAGCAGGCCCTGAATGAGACCGGTGTAAAAGCATCAGTAACCAGCCGGATGCGCAGCTTTTACAATTTGTATCTGGTGGAAACCGCCCAACGAAAACGCCTTCCCCTCCATCTCTCCAACCCCATTTCCGTTATCACCGAAGATATTCCCGCCTGCTACCTGGCCCTGGGCATCGTCCACAGCCTATGGCCGCCGCAAACCGACCAAATCCGCGACCACATTGCCGCGCCCAAGCCCAATGGCTACCGAGGACTACACACACACGTCCGTTATGCGTCCGGTGAGGAATTGTTAATCACCATTCGCCAGCAGCAGATGGACCTGGTTGCCGAATTCGGGTGGACAGCTCAATGGAAAGGCGTAACAGAAGAATATTTGCCTTCATTTCCCAAGTGGCGCGATCCGCCGCCGGGAAAAATGTATGCACTGACCCCTGATGGCGATGTGGTGATGCTGACGGAAAAAGCCACCCCCATCGACTTTGCCTATGCCATCCATCCCGGTCTGGGGCATCAATGTACAGGAGCAATGGTAAACGGCCGTATGGCCTCCCTCACCCAACCATTGGAAAGCGGGGATGTCGTCAAAATCATGACCAGCAGCGCCAGTGTCGGACCATCCCCAGAATGGTTGGAAAGCACCAAAACCAGTAAAGCGCGCAATCACATCCGGCGCTGGTTCAAGGCGGAAAAACCCGGAGAAATGTCCGAAGCTGGCTGGGCCATCCTGGAGACTAAACTGCGCCAGTTAGGTATTTTACTTACTTCGCCCAGCGCTGCCCGGCAGTTAGAACGCGTAGCCCGCAGTGAAGGATTTGAAAATCGGCAGGAACTCCTCCTGGCGATTGGTGTCGGCAAGCGCAAAGCAGCAGCGATTGCCGACAAAATGCAGGCGGCTATGAAAGATGGTACAACGCCATCCATGCAGGCCACAATCGTCTCGCTGGCCCGCGCCGATATGCCCCATCGACTGGCATCTTGCTGTAATCCGCTGCCACCGGACCCGATTGTGGGGTATGCAACCAGGCGCAATGAAGTAACTGTTCACCGGGCGGACTGCCATATAGCCCAACGGTTGATGCCGCTGCTGGCCGCCGAATGGACCAATCTGGATGAAGAACAACACTGGAATGAGTTCCAGATTATGGCTCTGGACAGGCCAGGCCTGGTACATGACGTCAGCGCTGTGGTAAAAGAAACCGGTTTGGGCATGAACAGCTTCCACGCTGACCGTATGCCTGATGGTTCGGCGCAGGTCAAATTTGGGCTGGGCGGAATGCCAATTGTGCAGCGCGATCATTTGATTGCCCGGCTGCGGCAGGTGTCATCGGTACGCAAGGTGGCAGTGAGCGTGCCCAGCCATCCCTCGCAAATCATTGAGGATTCGGTTTTGGCGCGGCGATTGGCGCCCAATCCGTACACGCTGCGGCCGGTCAGTGGAGAGGGGTTTTACGGCCGTAACAACGAACTACGCGATTTAGTCAATAATTTACGGGATGTGCAGCCGGGTGAAGCAGTGCTGCTATGGGGGCCGCGCCGCATTGGTAAAACGTCGATGCTGTTGCAATTCCAGCAGCACGTGATGAGCAGCGAAGATTACGTGTTGGCGTTTGTGGATATGCAAAAGTTGAGCGGCCGTTCCACCACCATGTTTTTGCGCGACATTGTCAAAGCCATCGTCAAAGAACTGCCCGCATTTTCCACCGCCCAGGCCCCCACGCTAGCCCGGATGAAGCGGGACCCGCTGGGCTATTTTCGCGGCTTTTTGGAAAACGTGCCGGAATTACGCAACAAACATATCGTCCTGATCCTGGACGAATTCCAGCTTTTGTCGGAATTGTATGACGAGCAGGTGACGCTGGCCGACATCAACCGCTATTTCCGCAGCATGATTCAGCACCGGCAGGGATTGAGTATGATTTTCTGCGGCGGCGGCGTGCTGGACACGCTGCTGCACCAGCCAGAAGCGGCCTTTTTGCTGGAACTGGCCCGGTATCAGGAGATCGACTGCCTGGATGATGCCGCCGCCCGGCAGTTAATCGTCCAGCCGGCGCACCGGATACAGTATGATGAAGCGGCCGTTAACGATTTGGTTGAACTGACTGCCGGCCATCCCTATTATTTGCAGTGGTTGTGCGGCGAACTGCTGGCGCGAGCCGACCGGGACCAGCGCTCTTCAATCAACACGCAGCATTTACATGATGCCATCACCGATTGGCTGCCGTACCAGGGGGAACATTTTTTCAGCCATTTGTGGGGCAACGGGATCGGTTTTGATTTGGCGGAACAGCAGCGGCATAAATTGGTGTTAACGGCCGTTACCGCCAACGCCATCGACGCCAACCGCCTGGTTTCAGAAACGCAAATTGGGCGCATGTTGGCCAGCGTGCTGGACGAGGGCCAGGTCTGGCGGGCGCTGCAAAATCTGGTGAAGATTGGCACGCTGGACATGATTGATGATCTTTATCGCATTAAGGTCACGGTGTGTGAATCATGGCTGCGGAGCAATCACTCCGTGGCCCACATGATTCGGGAGATGACATGGTAAAAACAGCCTTTTTAAGCCGGGAACCGGCGCTGAAATCAACAGAATTTGTGGGGCGGCAGGCTGAAATCGAATGGATAGCTGATAAATTGAGCCGCCAAATACCGCAAAATTGCAATCTGGTGGGCGAGCCGCGCAGCGGCAAAACTTCCTTGCTGTACCAGGTGTACGAACGGCAAATCGGGCTGCCACCTGGGGAAAATGGACTATACCTCTGGCTGCGGCTGGCTGAACTCCCCCAACATGATTCGTTAAGTTTTTGGCGGCTATTGGCCAAAAAACTGTGCAAAGCCCAGGTTAAGGCCGGTTTGCTGCCGGAGATGACCATCCCTACCGACAACGTGGACGACTTGTTTGACGCCCTGGATGACTGTCTGGAAACGTTGCTGGAAGAAGCCGGTTTAGAGCGGTTGGTGGTTTTAATTGATGATTTTGATTTTTTAGTGCATGAACAGGGTATTGGCAAACGGGATCTGGATTGGCTGCGGGCGTTGGCGACACGGTACGGCCGTTCCCTGGCCTTCGTCATTTCCAGCACCGACTCCCTGGTTAAACTCACCGATCCGCTAACCGGGCCGGCCGATGTGTCGCCGTTCGCCAATTTGTTTCACAATTTTCAGTTGGGGCTGCTGGATCGAACCGAAGCGGAATCGTTATGCCGTCAGGCGGCTGAGATTGAGCAGGTTCCCTTTTCCGATGGCGACGTGGCCTTTTTGCTAACCGAAGCCGGCCGCCATCCCGATTTACTCAAGATTGCCTGCGGTTATTTGCTGACTGCGCGGCGCGAAGGCATCGAAAATACTGCATCAAAAGTGACCGGGGATGTCCGTCTGGATGATCGCGTGCGCTGGTTAAGTCTGCGGCTGCTCCAGCGGTGCTCTACCGAAGAAACTGCCTTGCTGCATCAAATCGCCGCCAATCAGCCCGTTTCTTATACCATTTTGCTCAATCATCTAATCAAATTGGGTCTGGTTGAGATGCGCGGCGAACAGCCAACCCTGTTCAGTGAAGCATTTGGCTATTGGGTGCGGCAGGAGATCGAAGCCGTTGCAGGAGCAGTTGTTAATGGTGGGGAGACGGCGCCCTCGGCAGGCTTAGGCCAGACTGTGACCCCAACCACCCCGTTCTTCAACCATTTTCCCGACAAGCGACAAGTCAAAATCGAGGGACAAATCGTCGATCTGACCCGATTGGAAAACCGGCTGCTAATTTACTTGAGCCAGCGAATGAATCAGGTCTGCACCACTCAGGAGCTGCTAAATAATGTTTGGGGATCAGGCAAAACAGAAGCTGTAGTAGAAAAAGGAATCAACCGTCTGCGCAAAAAAATCGAACAAGACCCCCAGCGACCGCGTTACATTCTCTCTGCCAGAGGCGAAGGCTACATCCTGCGCGATTGACAAAAACCATTCCCACATCCAACCGAACACACCAGAATACAAAAGTCTTCCAGACTTTTGTATTCTTTCAATCTTTTTGTTGACACGGCAACCACTCTTGTGCTAAAATGTCGCTATAACGATAAAAAGATATTCGTAATATCGTTAAATCAAAAAATGGAGGTTATAAATTAAGGCCGAGACGCACGAATATTAAGGCTAAATGATAGGGGGTTTATGGTCGCGGCTGATTATGCTGACGCATAATCAGTAGCAAAGAGAGGGTAACATGCTACAAATATGGGTACGGGTTCCAGAAATGGAAGTATGGACAAAATACAATCGGGAAACGAAGGCATTTGCAGGATACTTGCCACCGGGACGTCATTGGATCTTGCCGTGGGAACGGATTGGCGGAAAAATATCCACTCAGGCCAAAATGGTCGGTGGAAAATGCCTGAACACCCAAACAGAAGGTGGTATTACGGCCAATGTAGATTGGTCGGCAACATACAAAATTGTGCCTTCACAGATCAAACTCGATTTACGGTCAACAATGGCGCGGACATTGCCCGATTTCAGTGAAAAAATGGTTCGTTCGCACGGCAACAACTGCGCTGCACGAGTCATTAGTGAACTGCCGGTTGCTGATTTAACCAATCACGGCAACCGAAGCCGTCTGGAGCGAAGGATTCGCCAACTGCTGGTAGAACGTTTACATCCATTCGGCATCCAGGTTTTTCGAGTGATGGTAACCGGGGTTGAACTACCGGCCAAAGTAGAAGCAACCTACCAGGCGGCGCATGAAAGAATCGTCCATGCTTACAGTGAAGCAGAGGCATTGGAACGGCTGCACCAGGCAGTAAGCAAGTTCTCCGATGCGGATATGGAACGTTTGGTGGTTCTGAAACAAGTGCATGCACTGGGCCAAAACGGTGTCACTATGTACATGCCGCCTATGATGACTTCTTTCCAATCTGGCATCCGGTCATATGGTGAGGCGCGTGATGGTGATGGACGTGACGGCCGTAAACCCAATGGACCATCTCCAAATCTATCAACCGGCAAAGACGGTGGTCACAGCGAGTGGCCTCCCGTAACACATTAGACATTTAATCCAAAACCGCACTGGCTAAACAATCGGCCGGTGCGGTTTTGGCCTTTGACAAATTATTCAACCAGTGTCCCCGGAGATGGGAACGCATTTTCGAAGAAATCGGCCGTGCAGTTGTCGGTATCGCGCCAGAATGGATTCCGCTCCAGGCTGGCATTCATGATGGTGATTAACGGACAAGCCGTTACGCCGGGGTAGCTGCCGCTGCCATACGTCACCACGTCAATGACCTGATTGCTGGCGTTACGCAAAATTACTTCATCCCCCGAATTGCCCAATTGCAAATACGTATTCGTGCTGCCCCAGGCGGGATCGTCGATGAGATTGGGAACGGCCGTACTCGTTTCCAAAATCTCAAAATCCGGGTTCTTACCAAATTCGGCAAAGAAGCCGGTGGCAGTCGTGGCAATAACCAGGGCGGTACGAGGAACCAGTGTCGTACCCGGCGGGAAACGGCGTACATCTTCAAAATCGGTGGGATTAACAGCATCCCCCACGCTAAAACCGCTCAAATCGACATTGGCAGCAGTCGGATTGACCAGTTCGATGAACTCGGCGTCGTCCGTGCCGGGCGAATCATATAACACCTCACTGATGAGCAAATGGCCCGCCGGCCCGATATAGTTGTTCAAGATTAGGGGCAGGTAAACGCGGTAAGGCCAATCCCGGTTGAACATATCGGCCAAAAGCGCATACGCGCCGTCGGACTGGACTTGCAGCGCCAGTTCCCGGTTGGCCTTGTTGGAGGTTTCGGTGCCGTTGATGCTGCCAATGTGGATGGTGCCACGGCCGTTCACTTCCACCAGCACCATCTTGTTGTGAATGCCCAGCCCGGCCGGATTGCCCAACGCACAGTCCAGGTCCAGCCCTTCGTTTTGGGCGATGGCTTTGACGTAGGCGCAGGTGGCCGTGTTGCTGGCTGCATCCCCGTCATCAAAGTATTCATCCAACAGCAGCCGGACTTTCGCGCCGCGCCGGGCAGCCGCGATGTAGGCTTCCAGCCGCGGATTAGGGTCGTTGGTAGGATTAGAGGAGGTTGCACCCCAATACGGCCGTTCATCCAACTGCTGCACCAAAACCATATCCCCCACCCCGGCCTGACCAACCAATCCCAACAAACCATCCTGATCGCGCAGGCTATTTTCCGGCGACTGGACTATTTCGAAGGCAAATTCGCCCGAAAAAGCTGCCGGATCGGGATAACGCACGGTGTAGGTGATGCCGCCGGTTTCCGGGTTGGGGATGAAACCGATGGGCGGCGCACCAACGGTGCTGGTGATGTCCACGTGATTCGTTGGGTCTAAATCAAGGTTAAAAATCTGTTGGATGTGGCTGACGACACCGGGCGCATCGGTAATGAGGACGACGCCGCGCCGTCCCCAGGAGCCGTCACTCTTGTCATCGTCGGGCAGGCTGTTGGGACTGAGATTTTCGCTACTGACGATCACTTTGGCGTCCTCGGTTTGGCTGTCGATGAGGATGAATTTGGCGTGGATGTAATCGTAGCGGTCATAAATTTTGTTGTCGCTGTCGTTAATCATCAGCCAGCAATGGGCGCCAACGGCTTCCAATTCCTGACAAATGTATTTTTCCTGGTCGGGCACACCGCCGGGCGGGCCGCCTTCCAGCAGGATGTTGATAGCCACGTTCCGATTGGCTGCCTGGATCAGGGCATCCATGATGGCCAGATTTTCAAAGGTATGGGTTTCAATATCCAGACTAATCTGCGCCCGATTAATCTCGTTGACGATAGCCTGGTAAGCGTTGTCGGGAGCGATGGCTACGGTGAGTACGGCCGTTTCCGTCACCTGCGCCGTCATGAAAAATTCGTCCAAATTCCAGCCAGGGTACATGGTTTTTCGGCCGTTAATCACATCATCGGTTCCCTGCGCCCAGTCAGCAGCCGTGTTGGTATCGGGAACCGGCAACCCGGTAAACTGGCTGCGCCGCCGGTAGAGGATTTGGCCCTCTTGAGCGAATGCACCACCGCCGCTGTAGGGGTAAACGGCCGTACTGCTCCACTCGCTACCCCATTGACTGGTGACCACTCCCCCTTCGTAGACAAGCGCATCCACAACGTCTCCGGTTCCGTTTTGAAGATATACTTCATCCCCGGTATTAGAAAAGCCGGGCCAAGTCGTACTCGACAGGTTTGGGATGGCTGGGCTGCTGTCGGTCGCTTCAAAATCAGGCGGAAAACCAAATTGGCGGGTAAACGATGTACCATTCCAGGCAACCCAGATGGTTTGATCAGCGAGCAGCGTTGTTCCCGGTGGAAAAGCAGCTATCGTGTGGGTAATGTAATCATTCACCCGCCATCCGCCAATGTCTACCGCTGCGGCGCTGACATTCCACAGGCGCACCGCTTCATCATGATCACTTAATTCCAGACCATCGTAAAGAACGGCATCAATCAGAACAGTAGATACATTTCCAGCGGCGGTAAGATTGGGCAAAGTCGTGAAAAGGGATAAAAGCAAGGTGGGGATTACGGCCGTAACCAATAACCAAAAGAAACGCTTGAACATAGCTCCTCCAAACTAAACTGAATTGTTTGACCGAAACGCCATTCAAATGAATGGCCAATCTTTTATAACAATTTGGAGGGAAACTGGCAACAATTTTTTAGGAATACGCGGATTTTCAGTTTTCGCGCCAGTACAACTTCCCAGAAGCTGGTAAATCGTCTATTGAACCAGTGCAGCCCGGCTCAAAATCACCAAATTCAGCTTCCAGGAAGTTTGGTGATGGACCTTTGAAAACCCCTGCAGGAATATGTATCCTTCCGCCTGCGCCACCACAGCAAGGCTAAAACAAGCGCCATGAGGGTCAAAACGCCTGGCAGGATCACGGGTTTGGCAGGAAATCGAGGTGGCATTGGCTCTAACTCTTCCCTCTGGGCCAACATCACCCGCCAATCCGGCACATCTTCCGGCAAACTGTAACTGCGCAGCCACAATGCCTGGTAAGCGGCTGCTTCTGCTTCCCATTTAGCATTATCCCAGCCCAATTCCGGTTGGCAGATGGTCCGAATACGCGCCAGATAGCCCGCCCCCCCTTCTGGCAGCAGCAAGCCCAGCCGCACCCGCCGCAGCAGCAAATCATCCAGGTGAATCACACCTTCGGCCCGCGCTGCCCAGCGCAGTTCGGCCCACAAGTAGGGCGTGTCGGCGATGGGCGACAGCTCATCCGGTTGGGCCGCAGCCAACAGCGTGGCGGCATCTTGTCCATAACGGCCCAGCAGACGGCGCTGGGTGAATTTGTCCAACTGCCCCGGCAGTTCAGAAGTTACCTGCTTCAAAACCGGCTGCTTATCATCCAATTCGGGCAAATCGGGAAAATGATGGCGGGCTGCTTTAAGCACATCCAGGGCGATGAGCCGGAACGTGGTCAGTTTACCGCCGGTGACGGTCAGCAGTCCATTTTCTTCCCAGACGACGTGATCGCGCGATTCCTCCGACGGATCGGCTTTGCCGCTGCCGATGACCGGCCGCACCCCGGCGAAGCTGGCCGTCACGTCCGCCAGCGTAATCCCCAACGATGGGAATTGGGATTCAATAGCGGCCATCAAATAGGCCACCTCGTCGGGAGTGATGCCCGGTTCTTCATCCAGCGCAGTTTTGTGGTCGGCGTCGGTCGTGCCAATGAGGGTGATGCCTTCCCAAGGGAAGATGAAAACCGGGCGTTGGTCCAGCGGATGCAAAAAACTGACCGCCTGAGCAACCGGTAAACGCCAACTGGGAAAAATGAGATGACTGCCGCGTAACGGCCGTATCTTCTCCTCCCCGCCCACCTGCCCCCGCAGCTTATCGGCCCAGGCTCCGGTGGCGTTGATAACCAGGCGAGCCGGAACGTCTTTCGTCTGGGTCGTCTCGTGGTCTTGCAGCCGGATGCCGGTGACCTGGCCCGTCTCATCTTGCAAGAGTTTTATGGCTTTGACGTAGTTAACGGCCGTGCCCCCATCGGCCACCGCTTCCCGAATCACCCGCAAAGTCAACCGGGCATCATCCGTCAACGCGTCACCGTAGCGGAAGCCGCCTTTCAAACCGCTGCCGGTCAAATGGGGGGCCATCATGCGGAAATCGGCCGGGCTGTAATATTCGTGGCTCCATTGCAAGGCCAGCAAATCGTAGACCGTCAGACCGGCTTCGTAAACCATTCGCCCCATCTTGTCGCCTTCGTAGGTGGCCAGCAAAAAGCCCAACGGATCAATCAGCCCCGGCCCTTCGGCCAAAAGCTGCTCCCGCTCCTGCACCGAGGCCATCGTCAGACCCAGTTTGCCTTCTTTGAGATAACGAAAGCCGCCGTGTACCAATTTGGACGACCGGCTGGACGTCCCCCAGGCAAAATCGCGCTGCTCAACCAGCAACACGCGCAGTCCCAGCCGCACGGCCTCGCGCAAAATCCCCGCCCCGGTAATCCCGCCACCGACAATGACGATGTCCCAATCCTGGTCAAGATTTTGCCAAATTTTTGTCCGCCAGTTTTGTGTCCACATAAGTGCCTCCGTGATTCGTGATACGTGATGCGTAAAATTCACGAATCACGCATTACGCATCATCTAACAGCTTGCCCGGATTCATGATGCCCACCGGATCAAACCTACGGCTCAAATCGGCCAGGGCCGCCATGCCTAGTTCGCCCTTTTCGGCGGGCAGGTAGGGAGCATGATCGGCGCCGACGCCGTGCTGGTGGCTGATGGTGCCGCCGTGCTGGACGATGGCCTGGGATGCGGCCGTTTTCAGCGTTTGCCAGCGGGCAAAGGTTTCGTCAGGATCGGCCGCCAACCGGAAGAGGTAGGTGGTGTAGATGCTGGCCCCGGTCGGATAAACGTGGGAGAGATGGGTGAAGACGTGGACTTTTTCATCCCAATCGGCCAGTCCGGGGCGCAGGGCGGCTTCGATGGCGTCGAGGGCTGCGGGAACGGATTGCCAGGATACGGCCGTTTCCAATGTATCCACCCCATACCCCAACGACCACAGCGTGTTGCGCAGGTAGGGTGTATGGAAGCGCCCCTTGTGCCATTGGCTGCCAAAGGTGCGCCCTACGTGGACGCCGCCCTGCTCGCCGGTGATGGCCAGCGCCGCTTTGCGGGCCATTTTGACCAGGGCGTCGCTGCCGGTAAAGCCCAGCAGCAGCATACATTTCCCCTCGTCGATGCCGCGCAGAGACAGCAGCCGTTCCAGCGTGCCAATGAGCACCTCGTGACCGGCCAGGGCCAATGTCGTTGCTGTCTCAACAGATGTACTCATGCGCAGCAGCGACAGCGGCAGTTTTGATTGGACGATTTGTCGGACGGCGACCATACCTGCTGCAAAATCGGGGAAAAAGACAGCGTGAAAATCTTCCCGCTCCGGCAGCTGCGTGACGCGCACGGTGGCCTCGGTGAGGATGCCCAGCCGACCTTCGCTGCCCAAAATCATCTGGCGCAAATCCGGCCCGGCGGCGGAAGCGGGATGGGGCAGCATTTCCAGCGCCCCGGCCGGTGATTCCACGTGTCCACCGGCGAACAGGTCTTCGATACGGCCGTAGCCCAACGACTGCTGCCCACTGGAACGGGTAGCCACCCAGCCGCCCAGAGTGGACAGTTCAAACGACTGGGGGAAATGGCCCAGGGTGAAACCCCGCGCCCGCAGTTTGGCTTCCAAATCCGGCCCCTGGATGCCTGCGCCAAAGGTGGCCAGATGGCTGGTCTCGTCAAAGCGGCGCAGCCGATTGAGCCGCCCCAAATTGACGGTGAGGACGGGCGCTTCACCCTCCGGCGGGTTGATGTGGCCGACGACGCTGGTGCCGCCGCCATAGGGAATCAACCGCGCGCCAACGGATCGGGCAAACTGGATGATCTGGCGTACTTCGTCATCGTTAGTGACGTGGGCGATGCCGTCGGGGTAGGTGGGGATACGGCCGTACCTTACCGCCAGCCAATCGGGAAAACTCTGCCCCCGGGCGTGGCGCAGCCGCTGGATTGGTTCTGTTGTAATCAGTGGATGCTGTGGCAAACGCGAATCGGGCACAGCGGCCAGCACATCTTCCAATCGGGCGTCCTGGAGCGGCGTGCCCGGCCCTACCCATTCATTCAAAATCGCCGCCGCACTCTCCGGCAGCGGATAATCAACTGTATCGTCTCCCCATCCGTTCCAGCGGCGCATGATTCCTCCTTGCAGAGGTGAAAGGGTGAAGGGGTGCAGAGGTGAATGAACTCGCCTCTGCCCCTCAGACCCTCTACTCCCCTGCGCTTTTTGTTTCCTGCCACAACCGAATACTCGCCTCCATCACCGTCCGCGCCAGGTGTTCGGCCGTGGCGGCGTCGTGGTTGGCGGCCACCTGGGTCAGGTCTTCGTAGAATTGGCAGGATAGCTGGCGCGCTTCGTTGGTGGCGAAGTAAAGTTGGGCGATTTCTTCGTAAAAGTTGGCGAACCCGTTCAAAATGAGCGTGTAAATGGGATTGCCGGATTTTGTGGTCAGCAACCGGTGTAACTGCCAATCGAAGCTGGCGTAGGCGGCCGCTGTAGGATTCGTGGGCTGAGCCTGTCGAAGCCCGCTGCCTTGAATAAACGCTGCCACCTCATCACCCGCCCGCTCTACCGCCGCTCGCGTATAGGCCGGGGCCAGGTGCAATCGAACTTCCAGCAGATTGGCCACAAAATTGGGCGGCAGATGGTCGCTGTGCTGCACCAACGCGCTCAACACGTTCAGTCCGCCGTCCTGCCAAAAATTGTTGACGACGGTCGATTTGCCCTGCTGCACCGTCAGCCAGCCGTCGCGGGCCAGCCGCTGCAGCGCTTCGCGCAGGGTGGGGCGGGTGACGCCCAGTTCAGCAGCCAGGGCGCGTTCGCCCGGCAAGGTATGGCCCAGCGCAAATGTGCCCTCCAGGATGGCGGTGACGAGGCTTTGTTCGGCGTAATCGTTGGGTCGCTGCGGCGCGGACCAGTTGTTCATGGTGGTTCCTTCGTAATTGGTAAGTGGTCTGACCAGTTAGTGTTAGTATGGCAGAATTTTTGGGGAGAGTCAAGGGTGAGAAACCAGCGGTTTTCTAATGAATGCGAACATCGATGTCTAGTCGAAAAACATCTTCATACAATGAATAATAGTCAAATACCATCCGCTGATTTTGTCTGAGTGGCAGTGAAGGATCGAGTAACAACACCCTACCAACATCAATAGCAACAATCTGTTCAGTTGGTTGCGTTTGCCAATTGTTTATTCGGACACCCTTTCCTGAATATATTAAAACTCGTTCAGATAGTGTTTCCGAATAAAACCCCCATATAAAATTACCAATGTTACTTGTTGTCGTTAACCAGTTACCACTAGGTGACCATTGAAAGTCATCTATATCGGCGAAATCAATTGACTGTAACTTCAGCCAATGACTATTTGTTATTTCATCACGCGCATCGTATTGGTACAAAGCGGAGGTGAAAGAGGTTTCTTGCATGATCACATACAAATCATTCGTTTTGGGCTGCCAGGCGATGTGTGGGCTATATACAGTACTCGCGCCGTTAGGAATATGATCTAAAGGAATTGTTTGAACTGTTTCTAATGATGGAAGCCGACTGATAAAAATATGTTCT
The DNA here is from genome assembly GCA_020634245.1 of Ardenticatenaceae bacterium. Taxonomy (GTDB): domain Bacteria; phylum Chloroflexota; class Anaerolineae; order Promineifilales; family Promineifilaceae; genus JACKCC01. Next base: position 61,590 of record JACKCC010000013.1, read on the forward strand.
CGACTTAATTTTGGGGCGAAGTAAGCAACAAGCTCAGGTTCCAAGGGGGACCAAGCAAAACTATTTTTGTCTAGAAGTGGAATGGAGACAAAATCACCGGTTTCAACATTCATCAGGAGATAATCTTCATTTTCGCCCATGCTAAAGCTTCCTGTGTAAAGTCGTACCCACTGTCCATTTGAAGACCAATCAAGAACGATTCCTCGGAGGGTACTTGAAGTCCAATCTGTGACTTGAAAAGCTTGACTGAGGTCCAAATCGTAGCACCATAAAGACCAAGATAAATCTTTGCGCATTACGGAAAAGTAAACTTGATTGTTGAATGGATGCCATTTGGGGAAACCGGTTATTGAATCGGGTTCCGTCGTATAAAGTAATTTACTCTCTTGTGTTTCTGTTATAAAAAGCCAAAGCTCTGTACCTTGATAAAAATCGTTTTGATCAACGTTTCTGGTGTAAACGATTTCGAAATTTGGTAAGGGGATTAGAGTCGGGGTTTCCGTGGCAGAGTTTCTTGACGTTGGTGGATGTAAGCTGGTAGGTGTATTCGATGGTGTTTGAGTGGATAAGGGCGTGGATGAACTTGTAGGTGTCATAGTTGATTTTGGCGGCAATGTTTCTTGAATCGAAATTGATGTAGTGGAAGTTGGTAGTTCTGGTACTTCAACGGGGAAAACAGTATTTGAATGACAACCAGAGAAAATGAGCAAAAGTGCGAATAAAAAAACAATTTTGCACCAAAGAAAAGTTGCTTTGATTCTGAACATGTATTCCCCCATCCAAAATAAAGAATAAAAACGGCCGTTCCCACCCGGAAGGTAGTCCAGTGTGATTATCTCCAACCGCGCGGCGGGTAAACCGGAGTGAGGAGAATCTCACAAATTGATAAGATTGAATTGGCTAAACCGATGACCATAGCTGGCGACCTCTGTTCATACTTTTTTTACCCCTCGGCTCAGATAACAACCGCTTGAGGCTACGATGTTCACGACACCAGTTGTAAACCGTCATACCCCACCAACCCATTGCCTCTTTGGTTTCACCTTTGCTGGCAAAGGCCAGGGTTTTGCGCACCTGCGCCGCACTCATCAGCCGAGCTGTCCCATTGCGGCGTTCGATGGCCGATGTATTGGGGACATGGTATCCCAACCGCTCCAAAGCCAATTCAATTCGCTTTTTGCTGCCATGTGCATAGTGGATTTCCACTTCTTTGAGTCGATAGCCACTCTGGTGTTTGACGATTTGCACATGAGCCGCTGTTCGCGGAATGCGGAAACGGGCTTGGGGATGCGGGCCTCGTGTCCCTTGTCGCGGTGGATAGTAGGCCACACCAAATATCTCCTGAAACAAGGTGCGATAAGCTGCCAATCCATCGGTGAACAAAGCCACCACATGGCGATTGTGCAAGCGCGCCGCCCCATCTTCCAGCAAACGACGAATCAAGATTGCGTCTCGCGCTCCTTGGACGTGAGCCAAGATGAACTTGCTCTTTGGGTCCATCAATTCTGCTTCCCAGGCTGGTTGCGCCTTGCTGCCAGCAAACCCGTGCCGCTCATCGGCTTGCAGTTCGGTAACGGCGACATCTTGTACTTCTTGCTCATGGTATTGTTGCCCGTGTCTCCCCGTTTTCTGATTCAAGCGGCGCACGGTGCTGGCGTCCACCTTCACCAAGCGGGCGGTACCCTTGATGCTGCATCCGTCGGCCAGATGCTCGGCCACCGAAACAGCTTTTGCCTCTGGAATTTTACTATTCCACAAGGCCGTGTTTTTGCGTTCGCTGAATTCCTGCTGGCAGCAGCGACAACGCAAGTAACGAATGTTGTCCCGACCATGGATTTTTCTGATTATCAAATTGCTGCAACCTTTTTTGCCGTATAGGTCGCAGTCTGGGTTGACACATGCTAAACTTTCCAAAGGGGGTCTGGTTGTATTTTTTTCTTTCATGCGGTAATTCTACCGCTTACTCCAGACCTCCGTCTTATGGGTCGGTGATAATCTCACCTGACCACCCACCCGGAAACGGCCGTTCAAATTTCAACTTTCAGCCTTCTGCCTTCTGCCTTTACTTAAACTGCCAGCCAAAATCCACGTCCAAGAATTCCTCACCGGCATCCAGATTGATACCGACCATGCCGACACCGCGGAAAGGCCAGGTCCAGTCGCCAGGAATGAGCAGATTGACGTTGTTATCGCTAAAGGCATCCACCGAGACACAGTACAGCCCTTCATCCAGTCCTTCGAAGCGGTAAACGCCGTCGGATCCGGTAACGGCCGTGGCAATCACACTCGACGCCGGAACTACGCCACTTTCCGGGCAGGCCCCAGCGCTCAGGCTGACCTCGATGTCACTCAGGCGGCCTTCGTTGAAGTTCAGTGTGCCGTCGGCGATGTAGAAACCACTGCCCGCCTCCGTCTCCACGCAGCCGCGCGAGGGCGTGCCGTCATTCTGGATGAAACAAATATCTTCCCAAATGACGCCGCCAATCACCGCCGAATTCGGCTCCGGTGTTGGCCCAGCAATGGCCACAACAATGCGCGTGTAAATCGTTTCCTCGATGAAGCCGCCCACGCCGAACAAGTCGCCGTTGGCATCGCTGATTTGCCAACGGCCCAAATATTCGCCTACCGCTTCCGGCGCAGTCAGGCTGACAGAGACGTCAACCGTTTGGCCGGGAGCGACGATTTTGGGCAGCGGCTGGGTTTCTGGCGACCCCATTTGGTCGCCATTAACAAAGACGAGACTGTACCCTTCAATCCAGGGGCAGGTGCCGGTATTGCGCAGCCGCCAGCTTTTGACAAATTCCTCGCCAGGAGTAAACACCGTGTCATCGGGAACAGTCAAATCTTCTTCAAAGCCAATGCTGCGGGTGCAGGTGGCCTGATCGACTTCGGCCACAGGCAGGAACTCGAAGTCCCAGCCAAAGTTGACACCGCTGACTGCTTCGCCTGGCTCCACTGTGATCGTCGCCAGCGCTTCGCCCGATTGCGGCAATGTCCAGCCGCCGGGCAGCAAGATGGCATCGTTAGGTGCACTCAAGGCGTCGATGGAGACACAGTAGACACCGGCAGGCAGGTCGGTGAAGGCAAAATTGCCAACGTCGTCCGTCGTGGCAGTCGCCAATCCTTCGGCCGGACATTCGCCTTCACCCAGATTGATGACGACATCTGGCAAACCCGGTTCGCTGTCTTCAACCAATCCATTGGCCTGGAAGGATGTCCCATCGGCCGTGGCAATGCAGCCCTCTGACGGGATGAGTTGGCCTTCTTCGGCTCCGGCAGCCACGGCGCACAAATCATGCCAGACAATGCCGCTGATGCTGGCCGAATTGGGATCGACCGGTTTCGGAGTAGCTGTTGGTTCTGGCTCTTCCTGGATGCGATTGTCCACATCCAGCGTAAAAGAACCGCTGACGCCGTTGGCAGTCACGTTGTACGTTCCGGCATCCAATCCCAATACATCCAGCGCTACAACTTCATCAAAAGGCACAGTGGCCTCGGTGCAGACGGCATCGGCCGGACGGAAGGTGGTCATGGTGATGGTGAAATCATTGCCCGATTTGTCGGTGGTGATCTGGTCGATGGTGGTGCAGCCATCGGGCAAGACGCCGCGCATCCGGGCGTTGACCTGCACCGGGAAGGATTCCAGCATCAAGATTTGGATGCTTTCCACGTTGGCGGTGCCGGTGACAGGTTCACTGGGCGGAGCGTCGGTCGGCGGCAGGGGTGTTGCTGTTGGTTCTGGCTCAGTACCGCCGCAGCCAGCGGCAATGAACAGGAGTAAGATTAAGGTAAAAATAGTCGTTTTTGTTTTCATATCTTCTCTTCTCTTCACGAGGTGACAGTCACTGGCAAGCATAGCTTGCTTGAAGTGCCAGTCACCTGGCTTAGCTTAATAGATAGGCGGCGATGAGTTTGGCTGTGTTTTCCAGGGCGTCACGATGGGTGCGTTCGTAATGGTGTGAGGCATCAACGCCGGGGCCGATGAGGCCGACGCGGACGTTGCCGCCAGCACGCCAGAACGCTTCGCCATCGGAGCCGTAGTAGGGGTAAATATCGGTGACGTGGCGCAGGCCGTTGGCTTCAGCCAGCGCTTCCAGTTCACGGCGGAAGCCCAGGTGGTAGGGACCGCCGGAATCTTTGGCGCAGATGGTGACGCTGTATTCGTCGGATTCCTGCTTGGGGGCGACGACGGCCATATCAACGGTGAGTAAATCGGTCAAATCGGCGGGGAAGCCGGTGGCTGCGCCGTGGCCGACTTCTTCGTAGTTGCTGATGTGAATGGTGGTGGTTTGTTTGGGCTTGAGGCCAGCAGCGGCCAAGGCGGCCACTGCACCGTAGATGGTGGCCACGCAAGCTTTGTCGTCCAAATGGCGGGAGCGGATGAAGCCGCTGTCAGAGAGTTCTACGCGCGGGTCGAAGGCGATGATGTCGCCGACGCGGATGCCCAGTTCGCGGGTTTCTTTTTCGCTGCTGGTACGGCCGTCGATGCGGACTTCCATGTTGGTATCATCGCGGGCGGCGGCGCTGTCTTTGCGGGGGTGGGCGTGGATGGAGGCGGCGTCGGGCAGGATGGTGCCACGGTAAGTACGGCCGTTGCTGGCAAAAATTGTCACCCCTTCACCCTCGACCGAGGACCAAATCCAACCGCCGAGTTGGGTCATGGTTAAACGGCCGTTCTTTTTAATCTCCCGCACCATAGCCCCCAACGTATCAACGTGAGCCGTCAAAGCACGGGGGGCGGTGGAAGCCTCTCCTTTCCACGTTCCCACCAGGAATCCTTTCGGGGAAACGGTCAAATCCAGTGACAAACCGGCAAAGGCTTCGTGGACATATTGAATTGCTTTGTCTGTATCGCCGGTCGGGCTGGGTGTGTTAAGCAGGCCAACGAGAAAATCGACCATTTTATCTACGTTAATTTCAGGCAGCATGTGGGAAATCTCCTTGAGCGAAAGCGCGATGTTTTTGACAAACAACAAATAAATTCATGATTGGATTATAAATTAAGGCAGGAGGGAATACAACCTGGGGGATCAGGCAGAAGGCAGAGGAATGAAGGATGAATCGTCAATCTTTAATTTTTACTCATTAACCAAGGCTAAAACCTGGTCGAGCAGCAGGCCGTTGGTGGCAATACCTTCGCCGCTATGGATGGTATGATTGCCCCGCCAGTCGGTAAATGTGCCCCCAGCTTCCTCAAGGATGACTTGCAGTGGGGCAACGTCCCAAGGAGCCTGTACCGGATCAACCATGATTTCGGCACGGCCAGTAGCGACAAGAGCGTAGCCGTAGCCGTCGCCCCAGGTGCGCTGCAAATAGGTGTTGTTGACGATGCGCTGCCAGGCCGGTAAACGGCCGTATCGCTCCATCGACTCCATTTCACTGCACAGGGCCACCGCATTTTCCAGTTTATCAATGGATGAGACGTGAACGTGACGGCCGTTCCCAAAACAGCCACCGCCCCGCACCGCATATACTGTTTCATTCAGCGCCGGTAAATTGATAACGCCTAGCAGTGCCTTGTCGCCATCCATCAGCGCCAGCAAATTACTGTACAACGGCACGCCGCTGATAAACGATTTCGTCCCGTCAATGGGATCGATAATCCAGGTGTACGGCGAATTGGCGGGGGCTTTGCCAAATTCTTCCCCATGAATGCCATGTTCCGGCCAATATTTTGTAATCAACTCACGGATTTTTTGCTCCGCCTGGCGGTCGGCAATCGTCACCGGTGTGTTGTCGGCTTTACGGTCGGCGCGGACACCTGTTTGAAAATGACCCAGCGTGATGCGTCCGGCCTGCCAGACCGCATCCAGGGCAAAGTGTAGTAAGTCTTGCGGATTTGGTTTGTTCATGACGGTTAATTGTCAAGTTTCAGGGGCTAATTGTCAATAGTGGAAACGGCCGTTTTCCCTCACACACAACAAATGCAGATACATTCTTGCAACCAGTGGTGCCTTTTCGCGTAAAAGGTTTATAAACTACCTTCTGGAATAAACAATCAGTGAGTGATAGGACCACTAAACGGAGATAAAAATGTCAAAAATCGAAGATTTTTTAGCGAAAGAGTTCGTTTGCCAACATTGTAAAAAACAGGGCGCACACGTGGAGCGGCTGTCTATGTCAGGTACTGGCTTTTCCCGTTTCATGGATATTCAGCCATACCGCTATGCCTTTGTGTCCTGCCATAACTGCGGCTACACTGAAGTGTTTAACCTGAGAATGTTGGAAAGCAAGGATGATGTCGGGCTGTTCCTTGACGTGTTGTTCTCTGGTTAAAAGATTGCCACCAATTTCAAAGTAGATCGAAACGGAGCGTGGACGTCTTGTCCGCAAGAGGCGGGCAAGATGCCCGCGCTCCCAAACATTTCAATTTACCAGTTATCCTTCAATTACGTTTTATTCATCCTCTTTTCACCCCTCATTTACGTCCTTCCTTCTGTTAAACCGGTAACATATGGGCAATTGAGCGTTTCTCATTGAGCCATCATTCCAGCTTGACCGCTAAAAGCATTAACAGTTAAAAACAAAACAGACACATCCCTGAAATGGGTGAATCGTTTGTCTTGGCTACAGTGAATCCACAACGGCCGTTACCCACACCCCAGCCCGGAAACGCACAACTTACCAATTCTATACACAGCCAGAAGGAGGCACTATGAACAGTTCCAGTTTACCAGTTTGGGATGATCGTTGGGAAGCTTACCAGGACATCCTGGCCAATCTCATCGACGATTTACCCGCTCCCACATTTAAGGCCCTCGCCGCCTGCTTACAAGCGTTTGGCGACAGCCAGTTTCAGTTTTTCCGTGATGGGTTTCGTGACGGAAATCTATGGCTATCAGCCCAATATCCGGCCGAATACGTCCTGCGCACGACGTTGGACCAGGTCGGCTACGACGTCAGCGTGATTGATCAGGCCGCCCAGCAGCGCCGCGACGGCACCAAAAAGATGCAGGAAACGCTGCACAAAGCCGACCAACTAGCCCAGTTAGCGCTCAACCTGGCCGTAGACAATGGTCTGCTCAAAGAGTCCACCGTCATCACCTATTTCAACAAGTCAGCCTACGTGCGCACGATTCCCTACGCACCGCTGGCACTGGTGGCAGTGCCCTACACGGCGGCCGCTGTTCCCCACGACTATCTCGCCACCCCCCACGAAATCGGCCACCACATCTACCGACATAGCCCTGGTCTGGCTGCACAATTGCGCGCCACCCTCCCCATTCAACCAAACTGGCTGCACAATTGGCGTGAAGAAATCTTTGCCGATGTTTATGGTTGTCTTATCGCCGGCCCCGTAATTGGCCTCGATTTTCAAGACATCCTATTCGACAACGATCTGGAAAACTTTATGAGCGACGATGGCGAACATCCGGTAGAAGCGATTCGCCCCTTTGCCTACGTGAAGGTACTGGCCAAACTAGGCTTCCACAATGCCGCCAAAGTGCTAAAGAAAAAGTGGAAGCGCAAACTGGCTGCCCGCAACAACCCGGAAAGCTTCGTGCCCTTTGGCGAATTTGGTGCAGTAAGTTTGAAAGAGGCTCAAACCAAACTAGAAGCGTTTGCCCTGCAAATACTCGCTTATCTGCAAGATGAGCGCGGGATTCAGCCACAAACATTCTGGTCGCAAGACTTGGCCGAAGGCGAGACACTGAACAGCCTTTATAAAAAGTTTGCCATTTGGGTAGACCATCTACCAAACGTAACCGTGCCCGAATTGAAAGAAGAAGGTGATGAGGTTGGCGTGGTAAACGAAAATGGCGAACTGGTTAATAAAAGGCGTAAAGGAGAAACCAAAACCTGGATCGATGAGCTAAAAAATCCTGGCCGTTACCCACTTCCTTCTAGTGGATGGGTTACAGCACTTGCCAGTGAAGGATGGAATGTCAGCGGCCCAGAAGAAGACCCTGATAAACCATAAGATCAAATAAACAGCGAGGAGTAAACTTTAATTCCTAGAGTTTTACTCCTTGCTTCCATCTAAATATGCCAATTTAGTTCGTGATTGTTCTATCAAAAACGGGTTTCTTATTTTCTCGCCGGTTAATAAGGAATCTTCATAAAATTTACGCGCTGAATTAATTTCATTCAATTCGACATACCATCCCCCCATTTCAAACTGAATATAGCCCAATAATAACCCGTCATTAAAGTCTCGGCTTACACGGAGACATTTTTCTGCTAATTGTAAAGCTGCTTTATAGTCTCCCATTGCCGCTTTCACCTTACTAATCTGACGCAAAGTCAGGACTTCCGTTTTTCTATCTCCAATCTTTTGCAGAATTCCTAAACTTTCTTGAGCATAATTTAATGCAGCCTGAAAATTGCCATCCACTAAGCAAACTCTTGATAACCCCCGCAAAGCAAGGGCACGTTCGTTTTGATCGCCCAACTCTTCGGAGAAATTCAGCACCTTACGATAACATTCTTGTGCAAGTTTGTAATCGCGCAAATGAGAATCATTTGCATTCGTGGATACATTAGCAAGCAATCGGAGTACTGGCATGCTGCCAGCTTGGTCGCCGATCCGTTGATGAATTGATAAAGCTTCCTGCAATAATTGCAAAGCCGAATCCCGGTCATCACGGCGATACGCGGCACGCGCCTGCCGGTACAATGCAGCCGCAACTCCTTTTTGATCGTCTAATTCCGTTCGCAGTTGATACACATCGACCAATAAAGAGTCAGCTTCATCCAGATTCATCTGCTCCAAAGCAATCCGTGCCAATCCAAACTTCGCGTCAGCAACGCCAGGTGGACACTTAATATCTTCAAATACCTCCAAGCTGCGAGCCAATAATTGGGCGGCTTCATCATAGTCACTTTGTTCGTTGCAAGCACAACCCCAATTCAGCAAACAAACAGCGATTGCGGCATTGTCCTCCAATGCAACAGCTGCTTTTTCAACCAAGGGAAAGGCCAAACGCGCTTCATTATAACGGCCCCGTGTAAACCAAGCCGATCGCAACAAGTCGGTTAAGGCAATAACATTCAGCCACATTGATAATCGATGTGCCTGTTCAATACTGGCCGACAAATTCTCCCATTCCAGTTCCAATGCGGCGTAATCTTCGTTGTGGTCGGCGGCAAAGGTTTTAAAATAAGTGATCATCCGCCGGTAGGGGTCATCATCATCGCCTAACTGCTCGCTGGCAAAGTCGGCCAGCAGGGCATGCTGCCGGTACCGTTCGTCGCCGACATCGTTCAACAAGGAGAGGGAAGCCAAATCATCCAGCCGCTCCAACACCTCGTAAAAATCCATTTCGGCAATGGCGGCGGCGGCTTTAACGGCAAAACTGCGCCCGGCAAAGACGGCGGCCAGGGCAAAAACCTGCTGCTGCACCTGAGTCAATCCGTTCCAACTCACGGCAAAAGAGGTGCGGATGGCCCGGTCGCTGTCGGCCAGGCCGATGCGGGCCGATTCCTCGCCCAACTGCCGGGCAAAGGAAGCCAAGGGGCGGCGGCGGCGCATGGCCAGCCACTGCCCGGCGATGGCGATGGCCAGGGGCAGCCCTTCCAGCAAGGTCAAAATTGCGGCGGCAGCTTCTTCATCTTCGGCAACGCGTTCTTCGGTGATGATACTGGCCAGGAGGGAACGGCCGTTTGCCCCCGACAGCACATTCACATCCACCAACTCGGCCCCCAATCTGTGAATGATCGTTTCGCTGCGGCTGGTCAGCAGGATGGTGCAGCAGCAATTTTCGGGCAGGAACGGCCGTGTTTTGGCCGCATTGGTCACGTCATCACAAACGATCAAGGCTTGTTTTTCGGCGAGGAGGTCACGGAGAACGGCCGTGCGCTCGTTCAAATCAGGAATACGGCTGAAATCGTAGCCGTAGGCATTGGCCCAGCGTTCAGCCACCGACATCGGGTCATCCTTGTCGGCATCCATCCACAAAACGCCATCGGGGAAGGTCTGCCGCAGCCGGTGGGCCAACTCAATTGCCAGCGCCGTCTTGCCCACACCCGGCGGCCCCACCAGGCCCAACAAGCGCCGTTTACCTTGAAGCTGTAACCGTTCATACAAATCAACCAGTTCGGCATCCCGCCCGGCAAAGAAAGGCACCAGCTTGGGGGCCAGGAAGGGAACTGGTCTCTCCGGTTTCTCCGGCTTAGCCAACGGCTCAGAAATTTTAACCGGCTGCGGATCGATAATTTGTCGGTACAGGGCAAAAGTCTCATCCGACGGTGAAACGCCAAATTGTTCAGCCAGAGCATCTTCCAAAATGTCAAACTGTTTGATAGCCAAGGAGCGGCGGCCGGTCAGATCGTAAAAGTGGATCAGGTTCCGATGGGCGCTTTCCAGCCCTGGTTCTATTTGCAGCAGGGTCTGGGCAAAATTGATGCCGGCTTCATAATCCCCTTGCTCCCGGCAAATCTTGACCAGGCGTCCGTAAGCATCCACAGCCATCTGCTGCAACCGGGCCCGCTCCGGCTTCAACCATTCATCTTCGAGATAACGGGCATCAATAGCAACATCCTGCAAAAAATCGCCCCGGTACAGCGCCACTGCATCCCGCAAATGGGCACGCTCGGCGGCACCAATAACTTTCCCGGCTAATCGGAGATAGTTATCGAAATCCTCAACATCCAGTATGTATTCATAATCGGGGTTGATGGACACAGTTTGGCGTGCGGGGACAAATATCCCTTTCCCCAATTGCTGGCGAATGGCGTTAAGAGCTACACGCAAACTGCCACGCGGATCGGCCGTTCCCTCCCACATCCATTCGGCCAGTTGATCCCGGTTATGGATTTGGGGCCGGCTGGCGAGGTAATATAACAGGGTGCGTGCTTTAGCCGGGAAACGGCCGTTAACATTCTCACCCTTATATTCAATTCCGGGTTTTCCCAATAAAGTTAGTTTTAACACCACGATGTGGTTGCCCCTCTCTTGCCGTTACTATGGGAAATATCAGCTTTAACGATACTTTAACGGTCGGTTGTTAATATCCCCTTATACATTTATTACGTTTTGTTCAATGAGTTAGCAATCATACTCATTAAAGAGGTTCTATTTCCCAATGTCTACATCCAAAACGATTATAAACGAAAATCCAAGACATCGTCCAGAACTCGACAATCCACATTACCATGCTTATATGATTCGCATGTGGGAGGAAGAGGGACACGATGAGCATAAAATCCGGTTGACAACCCAGGATACGCGCACAGGCGAACGCAAAGGGTTCACCGATTGGAACGATCTGGTTCGTTATTTGAAAGCAGCAATTGAACTTAGCGAACCCATTACCCAATAATTTACAGGTAAAAATGAAATCCGTACTGGTTATTGACAGCAACAATTTAACGCGAGAAGCATTGGTTAACGTGGTTTCATCCACATTTCCAGAAGCCACCGTCATTGCTGCACCCGATGGTTCCAAAGGGCTGCACATGGCCTACAACAAACAGCCTGATGTAATTATTCTGGAAGGGGAATTAACCGGTCTGGATAGTTTCCGCACAGCAAAAGTGCTGCGCCATCTACCAGAAACCCGTCAAATCCCTCTCATCGCCCTCACCTGTGATGATGTGTCCGATGATGATGACAATACCAGCTTGAAGGCTACATGCCATGCCTCAATGACCAAACCTGTCTCGCCAGACAAATTAATTCAGACAATCAACTCATTACAAGGGGAAGGCGGACACTCCCAATTTGTTAACACAGATTTTTGGAGGCATGGGTAGGCGCTTACTCACAAAAAAGAGTTTCAGTCATTGTTCCTGGAGGAGCTCCGACATTTGAACGGCCGTTACGCTAACACCTCTTCCCCAATGCGTGACCCGTTCGCCAAGACCTTGGGGGTTTCAAAACCCTCAAGGTCTTGTTCCTTTTATGGATGGGCAATTACCAGCAGCGTCGGCGCCCGCTCCCGCACACAGGCCATCGCCCGCTGCAAACTGTGCGGGTCCAGTGCGGCAAAACTCTCATCCAAAATCAGGAAATCCACGCCCTGTAAAATAGCGCGGGCAATGTACAATCGGCTCTTCTCGCCATGCGAAAGCTGCCAACCCGTCTCGCCCACCGTTTGCAGCATTCCCGCCGGCATCCGGGCCAGCACGTCACTCAAGCCCAACTCGGCACATAATTCCTGGGCCAGTACCACGTCTTCCCGGCGCGGCGGCCAACGCCGCCCCATGAGCAAATTAAACATGAATGTGGTGCCCAGGACGTGATTTTCGTGGAATTGAGGGGCAAAAACGACGCGCCGCCGCCAACCGGCGCTGCCCAGCGTCATCCGATCCAGCCCTTGCCACAAAACCAAACCGCTGTCCGGCTGGCGTAAACCGGTCAATACCGCCGCTAACGTCGATTTACCGCCGCCCGACGACCCTTCCAGCAAAATGTGGTCGCCGGCCTGCACATGCAAGCTGCACTGGTCCAGCACCTGGTCGCCCTGAACGTTATAGCGAAAGCTGACACCATGAACGCCAAGAAGCTGTCCGGACGGCGGTGTGGTGGAAACGGCCGTATTCACATCCCCCACCACTTCCGGCCGCGCCGCCGCCACAAACAACGGCTTAATCTGATCCCAGGCAATCATCCCGGCCATCAATTGATTGACCAGTCCCAGCGCAAACTTGCGGAAGGCCGACTCGGCACTCAACACCCCGCCCAGGCTGATAGCCAGCGCCGCCGGACTGCTGCCGGCCACAAATGCCGGAACCAAGCCCAACAAACCCACAACCAGCCAACCATGAGATATAAACACTTCCAAAATGATGCCCACCCGATCCACGCTGTCCAGCACCTTGACATACTCGGCCAGATCATCATCCTCGCCGCGATGCCAGAAACGGCGCAGCGATTGAGCCAGCCGGGTGCGATGGCCAACCATTACTTCCACCAGATAGTGAGTCAATCCGCGCCGCAACACCGTCCAGCGATAGCGCCGCTTGTAGAAAACGACCAGAATGCCGCTGATAATGCCGATCCACAGCAGCAGCAGCAAAGCATGCCCGATGCCGCCTGCCCCCACAGCCAGCACCCAACCGGCCATTATAATTTCGATAATAGCAGTCAGCCCCCGAATCCCGCCGTTCAACGACACCGTCTCAATCGCTTCACTCTCAAAAACGCGCCCCATCAACTGCCCCACCCCTTCATGCCGAATTTCGTCAGGATGAAGGCGCGTCGCGCCCAACAAGAGGCGTCTTTGCAGCAGCCCACCCAGATTAACGGCGATCAACCCTTGCAGCCAGACGCTGAGCGCCCGCAGCGGCAGCAAACTGAACAAAATCAGCGCCCAGGCCGCCAGCCAGCCCATCTCAATCCGCCCCTGGAACACCGCCCGGCCAATCACCCACCAGGAGAACAAAAATAGGAAATGCTGCACGAAATAAGCGCCGGTAAAGGTCAGCGATTGGCGCAAAAATCCAACGCGGCGCAATTGGGGCCAGAACGGGCTGCCCGGCGACAAATCGAGCAGCCAACAACCATCGATGGGTGCGGCAGCTAACTGTTCGCGCAGCAGGAATTGGCGCGCTTTATCCCGTTGACGGCCGTTTCCCATTTCCGCCAACAACACCTCAACCTGAGGCAAAACCGGCCCCTCCACCGCCGCAGCTAGCGCCGCCCGCACCGCTTCCAGCAGGACTTTATGTGTCTGCCGTTCTGGCCCCAGGAGAACGGCCGTTTCCCCCCGCACCCGCAGCAAAGCCAAATAGCGTACGCCATCCTCCGCCGCAATTTGGAAGATGGCTGGCCCGGCGGTGCGCAGAAAGCCAGTCAACTCGCCGTAAGCGATGCGCGTTGGTTCCGCTTCCAGGCCCAGGTGGGACACGGCCGTTTCCAACCAGCGCCCTATCTCATCACCCACCAATCCGGCCGGCGGGACAGGCGCCGCCACCTGGCACGGCGACAATTTGGCTGCCTGGGCCAATGCCACGAGCGCCTCGCCCAATCGGGCCTGCGGCCAGGTCAGCGAAAGCAAATCAGTCATGCCAACTCCTGATTGAACCGCAGAGGCGCAAAGAGCACAGAGAAAATCTGCGTAATCTGTGAAATCTGTGGATGATTACGCTTTTCATGACGTTTCCTCGGTGATACGGCCGTTCACCAACCGCAGCCGCCGCCAGCCAGCATCCGACCAGAGCATTTGCCGCACCTGTTCTTCGGCATCCAGCATCGCCCGGTAGCGGGAATCGGGGTCCGCCGCCAGCGCCGCTGGAATGCCGTCTTCGATGATACGGCCGTTCTCCAGCACAATCACCCGCGCAAAATCCAGCGTCTCACTCACATCATGGGTGATGCACAACAGCGTCGCCGCGCGCCACAAACGGCGCGCCCGCCGCAGCATCTCCCGCCGCTGCTCTCGCCCCAGACCTCGGAACGGCTCATCCAAAACCACCAGCCGGATATCCGGCCGCAGCATGGCTCGGCCCAGGCGCACCCGCTGTCCCTCGCCGCCAGAAACCAGCCCGCCAGCCTCACCCAGCGGCGTCTGCAAGCCATCGGGCAGCTTACGCAGCACATTCAGCAAATCGGCCTGCTCCAACACCTGCGGCAGCGACCCGGCTTCCCGCGATTCGCGGCCATAATACAAATTATCGATGAACGAACGATTCCACAACTGGATGGCCGGATCGACCCAGGCTGTTGTTTGCCGCAGTTCCGTCAACCCGTCAGCGTTTAACGGCCGTTCATCAACCCGAAATTGGCCACTAGCAGCCCGATGCCAGCCCAGCAGCAGCCCGACCAAACTCGACTTGCCCGCACCCGACGAACCCACAATAGCCACATGGTCGCCCGGCTCAACAACCAGATCAACATCCTGCAAAATTGTGTTGCCAGCCGCCACGACACTGATGCCTTTCATGGCTATGCGAATGCCAGGTGGTTGGTTAGTTAGCTGGTTGGATTGTTGGCTGTTAACTGTTGCCTGTTGGTTGTTAGCTGCTGCTTCCTCCGGTGCGCCCAGCGGCTCCATAAGGCGCAAAACCACATTACGATAGGTCGGGTAGCGGCGCAAAATCAGGCCAATTTCCTGCCCCATCGTCGGCAAACTGAGCACCCAGTAGGTTAGCAGCAAAATGCTGGCCACGTCACCGCCCCGGTTGAGATGGGTGAAAATAATAATGGCGGCTGAGGCAAAACCCAGTGCCGCCTGGCCAAAATCAGCGGCCACGACAGCCTTAAACAGGCTCAACGCCGCCCGCCCCCACTCCACTAGCAAGCCCTCATGCTCGCGTCGTACCGCCCGCTCGGCCCCATGTGCCCGGATGGGAACCAGCCCCAGCAGCGAATCGAGAAAGAAACGGCTCAAACTGCCCACGTGGGTTTGCATACGCAAATCGCGCTCGTTCATGTAGGGCAAGATGAAAACCGGGAAGCCCAACGCCGCCGCTCCGGCCAGTACGGCCAGCCCAGCCGTCTCCGGGCTGAGCCAGATGATGCCAACCACCGTCAAAATCAGGGTGAAGACGTTGCGCAAAAAGGCGGTAGTCAGATTGGGCAAATCGCGCATTTTGTAAATGACGTGGCTGCGCTGGGCCATGTCGGAGATGGGACGGCTGTGGAAATATTGGTCCAGCAGCCGGGGTACTTTTTCCAAAAAGGCGATACGCAGACGCATGTCGAGTTGGCGGCCCAGGCGCAGGGCGTGAGCGGTGATACGCATTTGCAGCAGGAGTAGACCAACGAGGAAAAGGGTAACGGCCGTCATCACCCCGCCGCGCTGCGAAGCCAATCCCAACGACTGCCCCAAATCAATCAGGCCGCGGAACAGGATCGCTTCCAAAATGACACCCAATGCGGCCAAAAAGATGGCCGGCAGGAGCAGCGCCGGCCGCAGCAAACCATCAGATTTGAACAACTGCCACAACTGCTGTTCGGGCCGGATCGGTTTCTCGGTTAGCGCCGCAGCCAGTTCTGGCGAGAGCGGCGGCGCTTGTTCAGCCACCGGGTGCAATCCCTTGACCCGCACCAGCACTGCGCCGCGCAAATAGAGTGCCATTTCTTCGTCTTCGGCCTCTTCCACCGGCCGCACCGACCAATACGCCGCTGGAATTGGGCTATCGCTCAAACTTCCGGCGGCCTGGGTCTTATCGATGAAGGATTGCAGCAGCGATTGGGTCGCAACGCCAGCCCGCATGCCGCCGGATTGAATGAGCGCCGTCACCAATCGAACGGCCGCATCCAGCACAGCCAGGCCCTGCCAACTGTCATCGACCAGCGCCGCCGCAATGAATAATTGGGAATTGGCGCCAATGTTTTCGATACGGCGGCGCAGCGGCATCAGGAATTCGTCACTGGCGGCCCATTCGCGCCAGGCGCCAGCCGGAACAGGGAAAGTATGTTGGTAAACCGTGTCCAAGAACTGCTGCACACTGGTCCAGCGCCGCCCGGTGGCCGGATCCATGATTTGCACCAGCCGACGGCCGTGTACCCGCCAGGTGACGACGAAATGAGTGAAGCCGTTAGGCAAACGCACCACGACGATGGCCGGCAGGGCCGCCGCTTCGTCCAGCAGCAAATGATCCAGCGGCAGCATGATTTGCTCAGCGTCCAGACCCAGTTGGTTGGCTAAAATTTCCAGGGTGTCGATGGAGGTGCCGTCTACGTCGGTCTGGCAGGCTTCGCGTAAACGGCCGTAACTGGCCGACACGCCAAATCCTTCCAACAAGCTCTTCAATGCCGCCGGACCACAGTCCATGGCCGAGGTCTGGACAACTTCGGGAGCTAAAAAGCGGCGCTTGGGGAAATTAGCTTCGGTCACAAAGTTTCTCAGGTGACAGTCACTTGGGAAGTGACTGTCACATCACTATTTTGCGGTGCGGAGGAGCAGGGTAAAGGGGGTTACTTGTTCGACTTCGACTTCGACACGGCCGTTCAGCCCAGCTTGTAAGGGCACTTTTGAGTTAGCGTTTGGCTGGAGTTGGAATTGGACGGTGAAACGGCCGTCTACCAACGTCTGATCCACCTCAGTCACTACAGCCGGAACCGGCTCGTCAAAACCATCCAGCCGCAGCAAGGCCGGTTGGCCGGCTTTCATCTGGGGCAGCGCATCAGGCGTAAATTGAGCGGTGGCATGGGTATTGGATGTGAGAACGGCCGTGTCCGCCACCACATACACCGCCACCTGCGCCACCCCCAACCAGGTCATCCAGGCCGTCAAAAACGCGGCCACAACCAACAGCGCCACGATTGACCGGCCAGAAGTCGCCAGCTGCATCGTACGAATTGACCGGGAAAATGATGCGGACACCAAACCTCCCAAAACAAAAATCACAAGGTTAAAAAGTTGCACAGTTGCATAGTTACGAAGTCAAAACGATTTTCCTCCTTTGCCACTTTACCACTTGCAACTTTCATGATCATAACGCCATTCAGACAACAAAACAAACCTGGCAGGCTTTACAACGCATTTGCTTTGCAAACCTGCCAGGCTTTGTGTGTGACTTTACACACACCCTTGTGCGGCCAGAGCTGCCGCACAGAAAATTGCTTGATTAGCCCCAGTTTACGGAACCGGCTTTGACGTTGGTCTTAACCTTCATGATTTTCCTCCAAAAATTCTTGCAAAAACAAAACCAGTATTCTCAGG
This sequence comes from Ardenticatenaceae bacterium, assembly GCA_020634245.1. Taxonomy (GTDB): domain Bacteria; phylum Chloroflexota; class Anaerolineae; order Promineifilales; family Promineifilaceae; genus JACKCC01. The sequence continues at coordinate 79,142 of JACKCC010000013.1, forward strand.
CTGATGATTGGCTGTCACAACATTTTGTTGCCCCACGACAACCATCATCAACACAGACACACAATAGATGATTAACCCCAGTTAACGGAACCGGCCTTAACGTTTGTTTTAACCTTCATCGTATCCATCCTCCAAGATGTTATAGATGAAACGAGATACTGCTTCGTTTCCCAACAAATGTTGACTACCCAATACTAAAAGCACCCCATGATGTTAAGTAGCCCTGAACGTTGAGTAGAATACTAAAGGCTGTAGCCGCGTTGCTAAGTGCTTCTTTTTTTGTTAAACAGTACAAAAGTACTGCAATGTGGGTATAATATCTGACATATTTCCTATTGTCTGCCCGCAAAATGGATCAGTTCGGAGTATCAATGAGCCAAAACCCCAAAGAATCGCCAGACCAACTTTCATTGTCTGACGTTCTGGGCCGTTATTTAGATGAAGTGGGCTGGAGTGAACGCCAGTTAGCCCAGCGCGCCGACATCCCCCGCGGTACGGTGCGCAACTGGATGAAAGGCGCAGTCAGTCGTCCACGCCAATGGCACCAATTGATCCAGGCCGCAGCGGCCATGCGCCTAAGCGCTGAACAAGCAGACAAGCTCCTCCAATCGGCCAACCATCCTCCTATTTCCGAATTGTGGCTTAAATCGGAATCAGCCGAAGAAAAGGATTTGTTGTCACAATTTTTGACCACCAGCGCCAATCAGGAAGGCCGTCAGATTTTCCAGGCCATGCCCGATTTGCCTTATTTCGTTGGCCGGGATAAGGAATTAGCCGCGCTCAAAAAACACCTGCTCAAAAATCATCACCCCACCATTTACATTCTCAGCGGCATGGCCGGTGTGGGTAAAACAACGCTGGCTACGCATCTGGCATATGAAGTGCGTGATTATTTTACGGATGGGATTTTGTGGGCACGAGCCGATACCAGTGATACGATGTCGCTGCTCAAGCTGATTGCCGACAGTTTCGGCCATGATGTAAGCCAATACAGTGATTTGCACAGCCGCAGCCAGGCGGTGCGCGGCATTTTGGCATTCAAAAAGGCGCTGTTAGTGATTGACAATGTGGATCGCAGCAGCCAGGCGGAGTATTTGCTGCCGCCAACCGGCCCTTGTGCCGTGCTAGTTACAACACGACAAACCAATCTTCGCATTGCCCGTGGCTGCCCGCAAATTCATCTGGAGCCGTTTGAAGCGGCCGATGAATCGAGTCAGGCTTTGTTTTCACGAATTTTAGGGGACGAGGCGGCCGCAGCCGAAAAAAAAACGCTGATCGCGATAGCTGATTTACTGGGCCACTTGCCGTTGGCACTATCTATCGTTGCCGGCCGGATTGCGTTGGAACCGCACACGACAGCGGAGGGGTATCTGGCGCAGCTTCAGGCCGAAAAGGCCGGGCTGGATGCGCTGGCACATGAAGAACAGAGTGTTCGGGCTTCGTTTAATTCCAGTTATGCAGCGTTGACGCTGGAGGAGCAGGCGTTTTTTGCGGCGCTGGGCGTATTTGGCGGGGAAGATTTTGCGGCTGATGCGGTCACGGCCGTTACCCACACCCCAATCGCATCCACCAAAGCCTACCTCAACCAGCTATACAATCTTTCTCTGGTGCAGGCCGGCAAAAATCAGCGTTACCGGCTTCACCCTTTGCTGCGCGAATATGCCCAGGTACAGATGAAAGATACGGCCGTTTACGAGCGCATGATCGCCTATTTCAGTCAATACGTTACCCAAAACCAGGGCAATTTCCGGGCCATCGAGCAAGAACTGGGCAATATCCTGACCGCTTTGGAAGTCGCCTTCCGGCAAAATTTGGTCGTCGCCGGTATTACACTCACCATTGATCTGGCCGATTTCCTGGCCATAAGCGGGCAGCGCCAACTGGCCCGCCAATTACTTAACCGGGCCGAACAAACAGCTTCCAGCCTCGCCGACACAAAGAATCTGGCCCTGATCAAATGCGCCCAGGGACACATCGAAAAAGGGCGCATCTGGCACCAAGCGCAAACCCATTTTGAAGAAGCCGTCAAAATCGCCTACGCCAGCGAAGACGATCTGACCATCGCCCAGGTGCTCAAAGAAGCTGGCATTTTCTATTATGCCCACGGGGATTACGATGAAGCCCATACTTACTGGGAAAAAAGCCTGGTTCTGGCGTGCAAAAATGATTACTTCGATTTACAATTATTCCTTTACAACTATTTAGCCGGAATCGCAATCAATCATGCCAACGATTATTACCAGGCCGAAAAGTTATTTCTGGAAGGGTTGGCCTTGCAGCGCAAACATCAAAATTTACCGGTGATGAGCGTACATCTCATGAACTTGTGCATGACTGCTTTTTCGCTGGGCAATTATCAACAGGCACAAGAATATCTACAAGAAAGCGAAAAAATCGCCGAGGAAATCAAATATCCACTGGTACAAATCATTTTATCCAGCCATCGGGCGGCGCTGATTGTGGCTCGTGAAGGCGATTATGAAAAAGCGAAGTGGATTTTGCAGGCCGGATTGGAAATGGCTAGAGAATTGGGCGACACGGCCGTTACCGGATTCATCCTGGCGCGAATGGGCAGCATCAATGCCCACCTGAGTCAATTAGGCGAAGCTGTCGTCAACCTGCAAGAAGCGCTGCTCTTTTCCATCGAAACCCGGCGGCAGGACATCGAAATCGAGGTGCTGACTTACTTCGGTTTCATCGCCGGGCAGCAGAAGCAAAATCAGTTATCTCAGTCCCATTTCGAGAAGGCGCTGATTTTGGCGCGCAGCTACAATGACAAATGGTTTTTGGGCAAAACCCTGGCCGAATGGGGTGAATTTAATCTGGCTACGCAAAATTGGCAACCGGCCAAACAGGCATTTACTGAATTACTAACCATCAGCCAGCAGTCTGATTTTGCCGAATTGACGGCCGAAGCCTGGTTTGGACTGGCCAGAGTCGCCCAGTCACAAAATGAAATGGCTGAGGCCAAAACTTTAGGTGAACAAAGCCGTGAACTTTTCGCCGTAATTGGGCATCACAAGCGCAAGATTGTTCGCGCATGGCTGGATGAACTCCCGTTTGGTTCGGGCAAATGGGGAATAAATGCAGCGGGGAATGGGTTACGGCCGTTAAACTAACAAATTGGAAGCGTAACGGCCGTAAACACAACAATCGTTACACCAATAAAATTAGCCAGCCCAGGAACCATAACCACCGGCTTTGACATTCGTCTTGACCTTCATCTGGTTTACCTCCTTCCATAAATTTGATGAACAACAACCCAGAGTCGCCCGGTTTGGAAACCGGCGACAGCATACCAGATTCAGTCCTTAGTCAGTCCAGAATCCGCCGCCAGCTTTAACATTCGTCTTAACCTTCATTTTGGCTCCACCTCCTTTTTATAGATTTGCTACACCGTATCCGGTAATCCGTATACCGTAATCCGAGAGTTTCGCATCTCCGCAAAACGGAACACGGACTACGGATCACGGACTACAATCAACTCACATCAACTCACATCAACTCAATCACCGTCGCTTCACCCTGGCCCACGCCCACACATAGCGTCGCCAGACCGTACCGCATCTTCTGGCCCAACGCCTTGCGCCGCTGCATCTCATGCAGCAGCGTCGTCAAAATGCGCGCTCCGGAACAGCCCAGCGGATGACCCAGGGCAATCGCCCCGCCATTCGCGTTGACGATGTCAGGATTCATCCCCAACTCGTGCATCACCGCCAGCGACTGCACAGCAAACGCCTCATTCAGTTCAATCAAATCAATCTGATCCAGCGATAAATTGGCCCGTTTGAGCGCCTTGCGCGTCGCCCCCACCGGTCCCAGCCCCATCACCCGCGGATCGACGCCAGCCGCGCCGGAAGCCAGCCAGCGAGCCAGCGGCTGCAAGCCCAACGAATGCGCTTTTTCGGCTGTCATCAGCACCAGCGCCGCCGCACCATCATTCAGGCCGCTGGCGTTACCGGCTGTGACCGTGCCGCCCTTGCGGAACACTGGGCGTAGTTTGGCCAGCAGTTCCGGGCTGGTATCCAGGACGTACTTATCGCCGTCCCAGGTAATGCGCGGATGTTCATCGGTATCAACCATGACGGGATCGCCTTTGCGCTGCGGGATGGGCACGGGCACGATTTCACGCTTAAAGTGGCCGTTGTTGATGGCCTCGCACGCCCTACGCTGGCTGTCAAAGGCAAAGGCATCCTGCATTTCCCGCGTGATTTCGCCGCCCCGGATGTCACCGGCGCAGCTTTGCTCGTAGATATTTTCGGCCGTTTCGCCCATCGCTTCCAGCGGGAAAATTGCTTCCATTTTGGGATTGGGATAGCGCCAGCCCAGCGTTGTGTCGTAACCGGTGATGTTGCCGGGCGGCCCCCAGGCGCGGGAATTTTTGGGGAAGGAGTACGGGGCGCGGCTCATGCTCTCCACGCCGCCGGCGATGAAAATATCGCCTTCGCCCAAGGCAATGGCCCGCGCCGCCTGATTGACGGCGTTCAGACCACTGGCGCACAACCGATTGAAGGTAACGGCCGCTACATGATCCGGCAGTCCGGCCAATAACGTCGCCATTCGGGCCACATTGCGGTTATCCTCACCAGCCTGATTGGCGCAGCCCATGTACACCTCTTCAATCTCGTTAGGATCAATCCCCGTCCGTTCCACCACTTCCTTGATAACTAACGCGGCCATATCATCCGGCCGCACCGGCGATAACGCGCCGCCATGCCGTCCAATCGGCGTCCGCAAAGCTTCTACAATCACAACCTCTCGCATCTCATTTCTCCAATTTGGGGAGAATGGGGATTGGGGAATGGGGCCATGCCAGCCCCTAATCCCTATTCCCCAGTCTCCAATCTTTCTTCCACCGCCCGTTTAATCGTGCCGTCGGCCACCAATTGGCGGACGGATTCGATGTGCGGGGCCAGGATGGTATCCTCATCTAAAAAGGGAACGTGTTGGCGGATGAGGTTGTAAGCCACCTCAGTGCCCCACCCCATTTGCTCCCCGTTTCGCCGCCGGAAATCAATGCCCTGAGCGGCGCAGAGCAGTTCGATGGCCACAATCGTTTCTACGTGTTCCAGAATTTGCCACGCTTGACGAACGGCCGTAGCCCCCATACTCACGTGATCTTCCACATTAGCACTGCTGGGAATCGTGTCGGCGCTGGCCGGATGGGCCAACACCTTGTTCTCTGAGGCCAGTGCAGCGGCCGTGTATTGGGCCATCATGAAGCCGCTTTCCAGGCCGCCATGCCGCGTCAAAAACATGGGCAGGACGCCGCCGTTGCTGTCAGCATCGACCAGTCGGGCCGTGCGCCGCTCGCTCATGTTGCCCAACTCGGTCAGCGCCAGAGCGGCATAATCCATCGCCAGGGCAATCGGCTCGCCATGAAAATTACCGGCCGAGATGACATCGGTTTCACCCGTCACCTCATCAACAAAGATGAGCGGATTGTCGTTGACGGCGTTGAGTTCGATGTTGATCACCCATTGGCCGTAGGCGATGGCGTCGCGGGCCGCGCCATGCACCTGGGGCACGCAGCGCAGCGTGTACGGGTCTTGTACATTGAGCGAATCACGGCCGCGCAAAAGCTCACTGCCAGCGACGATGTTGCGTAAAAAGGCGGCGTCATCAATCTGGCGCGGATGGGGTCGCACGGCGTGAACGCGGGCGTCGAAGGCCCGGTCGGTGCCATGCAGGGCTTCCAAGCTGAGGCAGGCGGCGGTATCGGCCGTTAACAGCAGATTGATCGCCCGCCGCACCAGTAAAGCGCCCATGCCGACCATGAAGGTTGTGCCATTGAGCAGGGCCAGTCCCTCTTTGGCTTGCAGTTCAATGGGTTGGAGGTTGACACGGTTGAGGGCGGAACGGCCGTTCATCCTCTCCCCTTTAAACATCGCCTCACCTTCCCCAATCAACACCAGCGTCATATGCGCCAACGGAGCCAGGTCGCCACTAGCCCCCAGTGAACCTTGCGATGGGATGCAAGGATGGACACCAGCATTGAGCATATCAATCAGCAGTTGGATAACCGCTGGACGCACACCGGAATGACCCAGCGCCAACGTATTGGCTCGTACCAGGAGCATCGCTCGCACTACCTGCTCCGGCAGCTCCGGCCCCACACCCACGGCATGGCTGCGCACCAGATTGATTTGCAACTGCTTGACCTGATCGGCGGTGATGATTTTGTCCTTGAAACGGCCGAATCCGGTGGTAATGCCATACACCACCCGACCCTCGGCCACAAATTGATCCACCGCCGCCCGCGACCGCTCGATTTTGGGCAAAGCCGCCGGGTCCAATTTGACTGGCAAATGCCGCTTGGCCACCTCCACCACATCATCCACTTTGAGTTCAGTACCGGAAATAGTCAGGGAATTCATGCGCCAAATTATAGTCCCTCATGCGTCATTTTGTCATGCGATATTTCATAACGTCATTTTGTCATACGTCATGACGTGATCAAAAAATGACGCATGACGTATGACGCATTATAATCCCCCTATGCCAACCAATTGGAACACCATCATCGGCCACGATTGGGCTGTAGAGCTTTTAGCCAAAGCGATCGAGCATGATCGCGTCGGTCATGCCTACCTCATTACCGGGCCAGAACACATTGGCAAAACGACGATGGCGCGGACATTTGCTCAGGCGCTGAACTGCGAAGCGGGCGGCAAGCCGCAAGTGGCAAGTGGCAAGTCTTCTACCAGCGACCAGCAACCAACAACCAACAACCAAATCCCATGCGGTAAATGCCGCGCCTGCAAGCTTATTGCCGAGGACCGCCACCCGGATGTGCGGCTGGTGGAGCCGGAGGTCAGCGGGCGGGGCAAACCGACGCTCAAAATCGAAGCGATTCGGGAGTTACAGCAGGATTTGAATCTCTCGACTTACGAAGCACGGTATAAAGTGGCGATTTTGACCCGGTTTGATGCGGCGACGATTGGGGCGGCCAATGCGTTTCTGAAGACGCTGGAGGAGCCGCCGAATAAGGTGATTCTGCTGCTGACGGCGACGGATGCGGACACGCTACTGCCGACGATTAGCTCGCGCTGCCGGACGATTGGGTTACGGCCGTTGCCCACCGACACCATCGAACAATCCCTCACCATCCGCTGGCACGTCCCTGATGACAAGGCTCACTTACTGGCTCATTTGAGTGACGGCCGTTTAGGCTGGGCAGTGCAAGCCGCACAAGATCCCACCATCCTGGAAAACCGTGAGCAGCACCTGGCCTGGCTGGATGAAGCGCTTAACGGCAGCCGCGTCGCCCGCTTTGACCTGGCCGATAAATTGTCACGTAAACCGGAGCAATTACCGACCATCTTGCAAACCTGGCTCAGTTGGTGGCGCGATTTGACGATATTAGCTCAAGGCCCTACCCGCGATGGCATCGTGTTGACCAACATCGATCAGGAGTCGCAATTAGCTCAACTGGCCCAAACCTGGACGGCCGAGCAAGCCCTCGCCAGCCTCAAACAAACCAATCTGGCCCTCTGGCAGCTAGAACGTAACGCCAATACGCGCCTTGTTTTGGAAAATCTATTTCTGATTTACCCATTACAACCCTCACCGTCATGACGCAAGACATCGATCCAACCTTCCTTAACACATTGTTGCAAATCCATGACCGGTTGGTGGAAACGGCCGTTCTCTGGGTCGTCACCGGCAGCCTGGGCATGACGTTACAGGGTGTACCTGTTGCTGTCCACGATATTGACTTGCAAACAGACGTCGCTGGCGCGTATGAAATCGAGCGCATTTTTGCCGATCACGTTACCCGCCCCGTTACTTTTTCCACCGCCAAAGCCATCCGCTCCCACTTCGGTGCATTGGAATTGAACAGCATCAAGGTGGAAATTATGGGGGATGTGGAAAAGCAGTTGGGAAACGGCCGTTGGCAACCACCGCCCAATTTACAGCAGCACCGGCAATTTATTAACAGTCAAAATCGGCAAATTCCCGTCCTCGATCTGGTTTACGAATGCGATGCCTATGAGAAGATGGGCCGAACCAACAAAGCAGCCATGCTGCGCCAATGGGCCATGCTGCGCCAATGGCTGTCACAAAATCCAAAAGTCTAAAAAAGGCAAACCACAAAACAGAGTTTTTTACCTTAAAGAACCCCCTTAAATATTCCTCTGCATCCTCCCTGTCTTTGCAGTTTTTATAAATTTCACTTGTTATTCACGCTGTGCATTACCAAAATACTGTTTTCAAGTCTTGAATTAGCCGAATCGTCCTAGTGACCATTCTCAGCCGCCTCCGTATGATTACCATATGAATTTATTTCTGGGCATTGTTGACTAGGAGAAAAAGATGAATCAGGCACACGAAACAGAACATTTGATGCGATTAGATCGAATTTATCCGACTGGCGCGGAAGAGTGGTGCTGCATATATTGCGAACGGCGCGTTTTGAAACAACACGAACCGTTGGAACGAGAAATTGTTCTGAATGATGGGGTGACCCTGGGTGGAAATGTTAAGGACACCGAAATTTCAGAAGAATTGTGGCTGGCTTTGGAAGACGTGTTAAGCGGAATGGATATGAACTGGTAATCGGCCAGCCCTAACTTTTGGCCAGCCATTGGCGAACAAACAAAATCGCGGCCTCTTCGACTTGCTCAGGAGAGGCCGTTTCTTTTTCCCCAGCCTCACCTGGCTCAAACCAATTAATCGCCGGATCATCTTGCCGGAACCAGGTGGCTTGCTGCCGGGCAAAGCGGTGCGTCTCGAATTTGATGCGCTCCACCGCATCTGCCAGCGACATTTCCCCTGCCAAATAGGCCCACAATTGACGATAGCCCAAACCGCTCATGGAAGGAAGTTGACGGCCGTAGCCCTCATCCCGCAGTTTCTCCACCTCAGCCAGCAGTCCATTCACCATCATCAGGCCCACCCGTTCATCAATCCGTTGGTACAACGACGCCCGGTCACGATGCAGACCAATCTGGGCAATGCGGTACGGCGGCGGATTTTTGCGTTGCAATTCCGAGATAGGCCGGCCCCTGAGCAGCGTCACCTCCAAAGCGCGGATGACGCGGCGCACGTTGCGCGGGTCCAACTTCTCGGCGGCTGCCGGGTCGAGATGACGCAGCCAGCGGGCCAGTTCGTCGCCGCCCAACGCCGCCAACGCCTCGCGCAGCGCCGGATGAGGCGCTACTTCAGGAATACCCCAGCCCTCAACTACGGCCCGCACGTACTGGCCGGTGCCGCCGACTACAATGGGTAAACGGCCGTTTCCCTGAATCCTCTCAATTGCCGCGTAAGCCAGCCGCTGGTACTCGGCCAGCGTCAACGTTTCATCGGGGTCGCAAATGTCAATTAGATGGTGGGGCACACTGGCCTGTTCCGCGGCTGAGGGTTTGGCCGTGCCGATGTCCATCCCCCGGTAAAAGAGGCGGGAATCGGCCGACACAATCTCCCCATCAAACTGCCGCGCCAACTGCAATGACAAGTCTGTCTTGCCAACGGCCGTTGCCCCCACAATCACCAGTAAAGGCCTTTCTGCCTTCATCCCTCTGCCTTCAGCCTTTCCTATCACCAGCCCAGCACCGCATTGGGAATATGTTCACAGCGCAGCAGTTTGCCCTGGCTGTCTAGTTCCACTGCCACCAAATCAATGCGCCAATCGACATCGAGGTCGTGAACGGCCGTGTAAATTTCTCCCAAGGCCAGCAGTTGGCGCGATTTATGAGGTGTTAGCCCCTCTTCCGGCGTTCCCCGGCTGCGCCCCCGGCGCGTTTTCACTTCCACAAATACCAGTTCCTGGCCAATTCGGGCCACGAGGTCAATCTCGCCTTCGCGGCAGCGCCAGTTGCGTTCCACAATTTCGTAACCCTGCGCCTCCAAATGATGGGCAGCCACGCTTTCGCCCCACTGGCCTAGTTTTTTGCGATGGTTTGTGTCGGGGTAGGAACGGCCGTTTTCCAAATCAGTCAACACGATCCTCCTCCCCTATCGAATCGACCAGAAAACGCCGCAGCGGACCGGTTCCCAATTTTTCCGCCGGTCGCAGCAAGCGAGCCAACTGCTCGACTAACGGCTCAAGGGTTTCCCGATTGCGTATCCAACGGCCGTGTTTCTTCTTGCGCATCAAATCCGGCCGGGCAGCGCGCAAACGCTCATACAATTCTATCGTTTTAGACACCGTATGAACGATGTCAAAACGCTCGCTGATCTGCTGTGCCAATAATCCCATCTGCCAGCGCCGCTTTTTATCAACCGCCAATCCCACCATCGCTGCGGCCAGGCCACCCTCTGGCTGATTGGTCAAATAACCAGAACGTCCCGATTGCACCGTATCACTGATGCCCGGTGAAGCCACCGCCACTACCGGCAAACCGGCGGCCATTGCCTCAATGACTGTCAATGGATGAACTTCCGATGTAGAAGCTGTTGTAAAAATATCGGCGGCGGCCAGATAATTCCCCAACCGACTATACTCAACAATCCCCATAAAATGAACCTGGTTCTCGATACCCAACTGGCGGGATTGAATAACCAGTTCTTCGGCCGACGGGCCTTTGCCAATGATCATCAAATGGATGTCCGGGACAATATCACGAGCAATGGCAAATTGGCGCAGCAGCAAATCTAAATCTTTCTCCGGCGACAACCGGCCCACATAGGTAAACAAGGTGGCCGATTCGGGAATTCCCAGTGCCTGTTTGTTCATAGGATTGGATGGATTGCGAAACGGCCGTAAATCTACCCCATTCTCAATCACCTCAATCGGCCGGCGCACACCAAAATCAAGCATCACCCGGCGCACACTTTCCGATGGCGTAATCACCACATCGGCAAAATCGGTAAATTCCGGCCAAATCTGACGCATCAACGCATCGGCAGCCGGCTGCGGCAAAGGCATATAACTGCCGGTGTACAAATCGTAACGGGTATGGTTGGTGTAAACAATGGGCGACCGGGCGTAACGATGCGCCATCTCCACGCTCATAAACAGATGATGACAGTGGATGATATCCATCTGGCCCAACAGCTCCTGCGCCTCCCGCGTATAACGCCCCCCCACATAATACCCATCCGCCACCGGAATACCTGGCGAACGAACGACGCCCGGTTCATCCCCGGCCGGATCAGGATCACCCAATGTAAAAATGAACACCTCATGACCCAACGCTTCTAGACGTTGTTTATAAAGCTCGATCATGCGGGTGACCCCATTGACAACCGGTTTATAACATGCCGTTACCATCCCGATATGCATTTTACTGCCTCCATTACTACTTGTGAGCCAAAAGCCAGCGGCGCAAATGAGCCAGCCCCAGAGTGGCCGCCCATTGGTCGATGTTATCAGGATGGCCGCCAAAAGACCGCTGTGTAACCGACACCCCTAACTGCGATGCCAGCGTCACTAAGAGCTGCACGCCGCCTTGCGAAATATTTTTATACACAAGAAGTCCTAAATCAACCCCGTCTCGTTCCAGCAAACGTTCGGCCGCAATTCGGCACCAACGGGTCAAATCATCATCAGGTTTCAGATCATCCATTGCAACGGCAGCAGCCAATTCTGCTCCTGTTTCCAGTGCTAAAAGGTGCAAGGTACCGGGCGGAACTTCAACTTCAGCGAGTATATTGGCCAGGGTTTGATTGGTGTAACATTCAGCCAGAGCCAGTTTACGGCCGTTTTTCGCCAAAGCATGTAAAACCACTTCCTCTAACCGGTCTTCCGCCTCACCATAAACATGATCTCCCAGGCGCGCCAGAACAACCTGCTTCATCTGCTCCAACTCTTGTTGAATTTGCTCTTCAGTATCAGCCTGTACCCACAGCTGCACATTCGTCTGGCCGGCAAACGAATCATACGTAACGCGATGGCGGGCATCTTGAACAATATCCGACAACTTTTGTTTCAGACTGCTCTCCATAATGCCAACTGTCCGCAAAATGACCCAGTCCTGTGGACTCAGGGCCAATCTTTGCCGGCGCAAATACGGAATTGCCTCCGTTTCCAACAAATAGCCAAGTTCACGTCTTTTTTCAGGCAGGCAAATCAACGTGCCATCTTCCGTTTCCAACAGGAATCCGGTGGCAGGAGATTCGCCCAAGACATGTGCACCATCAATGCCGGGTGATTGTGCAATTAATGGACGATTTGCCGCCTGAGCCGCCGCCAGCCGTGTGAAATTATCCACACTGCTGTCCAAACCACCAATGGTTAGGACAACATCGGAGCGGCGCAAGGCCACACGCATCGCATCAGCAATCATTTCCAGATCATCGCCCACAATCACTTTGCAAGTAAGCTGGGCGTTTATCTTACGTAAACTGCGCGAAACATAAGCCGTGTTTGTATCCAGAATGTCACCCATTAACAGCTTGGTGCTAATGCTGACAATTTCAACTTTCATTTTATTGTTCCTGCTTCGAAGTGGTTCAATTGTTGTACAATGAGTAAGCTTGATAAATCGTTCAGGAAACTCACGCCCCCTAATGCCCCATATCTTATCTCAAATCATTGACACTGCTGTTTGTGTGGTTTCTCTAAATCCCGGCACTGTTTGTTTTGGACAGCAGCAGTTGATACTGTCGAATGGTTAAATCGGTATTGCGTATTTTGAAGGCTAAGTCAGCAGCCAGGTTCTTCATAATACGATAACCCAGTTCGGGATAGGTATCACAAAGCAGCATGAGGCGTTCACGGGCAATACGCAGGAGTTGGGTTCCATTCTGGCTAACTCTAACGGTAGCCGAGCGTAATCCCTGATCAACTAAGGCGACTTCTCCAAAAACCTGTCCCTGACGCAGTTCGGTTAAAGTGATAGCTTTCATTGCTAAATCTTTGGTATCACCTACTACGCCAGGGTTTATCAATATTTCGACACCTCCGCTGCCAATGACGTAAAGCTCATCGGACTCTTCGTTTTCGCGGAGCAGTATGTGCCCTTTGGCATATTCTTCAAATACGCAAATTGAAGCGATGAGTTCCAGTTGTATGGGGGTTAAGGTGTCAAATATATCGGTTAGAGAAAGAATTGAAGTCACGCTGTGCTGCATAATATTCCCTTGTTTATAGAGACTCAACTTTGGCGATTTTAGCAGAAAGGAACGGCCGTAGCAATCGCGCTATAACCACGAGTAAGCAGCCTCTAATGACAGACACCAACACAAAAACTAATACCTTTGTCCAATCGTCGAAAGGTAAGTATTAAGTTTCATCCACAACAATGAACATAGAAATTTCACCGGTAAAACAAGGTCAAGAAACAGTTAATAATCATCGCAGCACCTAATCCGGCTCAGCACCCCAATTTTGCGTAAACTTAAATGGATATTTGCGCCTCCTTTACGGCAAAACAGCTTTTTAACCATTATTATTGGTAAAGTACAGAACTTATTTAACCTGGACGATTTCATTTGTGAGAAAAGCGAGAATCATTCATGAACAGCTCAAAGACGAAAAGCAACGTCATTGATCCCAAGGACGCTCATATTTTGGTCGTTGAAGATAACGTCTCCAACTTTGTCCTTATCGCCCGACTGCTGGCTTTTATGGGTATTCAAAAGTGCGAGTGGAAAACCACCGGTTGGGGTGTTGTGGATTTTGCCAACACCATGCCCCGCGTCAATTTGATTCTCATGGATTTGCGGCTGCCGCACGAGGATGGCTATGAAGCGCTGAAACAAATTCGGCAAGACCCCCATTTGAAAGAAACAAAAGTGGTAGCTGTTACGGCTCACAGTAGCACAGATGAAATGCAAAAAGCCCGAGAAGCCGGATTTGATGGCTTTTTATCCAAGCCGCTCGACGCCGATCTGTTTCCCGAACAGGTGCGCCAAATCCTCAGCGGGGAGGAAGTATGGGATTTGGGCATATAGCAGCAACGGCCGTTGCCAAGCTGATCCCCCGCCGACAATCGAATCCACAAACCTCGCCTCCGGCAGCCGAAACGCAAGAACGCATCGCTGAACTCAGCACCCTGTACCGGTTGAGCAACTTGCTCTCCCTGGCCCCCACATTAGACGACATCTTTAACGGCGCCCGGCGCGAAATTATGGACCTGGTCGATTCGGTTGGCATGTCAATATCCCTGCTGACCCCAGAAGGCGACAGACTGCACTGGATTTATGGGTTTGAATACGGCCGTGAAGTCGATTTATCCGCCATTCCACCCATTTCAATCGACGAAGGGTTCAGCGGTTATGTCGCCCGCACCCGTGAAGTCTTGCACATCACCGAAGGCGTGAATGAGATGCACACCAAGCTGCGTTCACGAATCGTAGGAGGCATGGCCGGAACCTGGCTGGGGCTGCCTATGATCGTAGCCAACAAGCTGATTGGGGTGCTGGCGGTGGAAAACGATCGCCCTTTTAGTGATCGGGCAGTGAAATTGTTAACGGCCGTTGCCGGATCCATGGCCATCGCTATCCACAACCTGATCCAATTTGAAACCATCCAAAACGCCCTTCTCATCCAATCCCGGCAGCGTATCCAACTGCAAGCCGCCGCCGAAATTGCCGCCGCCACCACCAGCATTCTCGACCTGGACAGCCTCATCCAGCAAGCCGTCAACCTGATTCAAGAACGCTTTGCCCTGTATTACGTCGGGCTGTATTTAGTCGATCACCAGACAAACCAGGCCGTCCTCAAGGCCGGAACCGGCGAATCTGGCAGCATTCAAATCAAAGAAAACCACCAACTGACGGTAAACGGCCGTTCCCTCATCGGCAAAGCCACCGCCAACGGGCAAGTTTACATCAGCCAGGACGTTGCCCAGGATGAAGAATGGCAGGCCAACCTCCATTTGCCTCTCACCCAGTCAGAAATAGCCATTCCCTTACGGGTACGCGGCCAAACCAACGGCGCACTCACCATCCACAGCAGCATGCCCAATGCCTTCGAACCTGAACTGATCAGCACCCTGCAAACCATGGCCGATCACCTGGCCATTGCCATCGAAAACTCACAGCTGCTGGCCCACACCGAAGAACGGGCACGCCAACAGCAAAATTTAAACCAGATTAGCAGCCGGATGTACCGCTCAACCGACGTAGATGAAATCGTGCGCATCGGCCTGCAATCTCTCTCCGATTTGTACAACGGCCAGCCGGTCGAACTGATTTTAGGGCAGCAAACAGACCATGAATGAGATAGTTTTGACCTCGGAAGCGGAATTTTATCTGGATACGGCCGTGCCCAACAAAGCCCGCATCTTCGACTACCTGCTGGATGGCACCTTCAACTTCAAGGCCGACCGCGTCGCCGCCCAAAAAATCATTCAACTCATCCCCTCCCTGCCCAAATGGATCCGTCTGCGCCGCGCCTTCATCCAGGAAGCCGCCTTCACCCTGTACAAAAACGGATTCAAACAATTCCTCGACCTCGGTTCAGGTATGCCCACCGAAAATCATCTGCACATCGCTGTTCCCAAAGCCCGCATTATTTACAGCGACACCAACCCGGTAGCTGTCAGTTATGGGCAAAGCCTCTTCGCCGAATTCGTCAACATCGACTACATTTACGGTGATTTCGGCCAGATTCAACACCTCTTACAAAACCCCGCCGTTCGCCGCACCATTGACCGGCAAGAAAAAACAGCCATCGGGCTAAACATGCTGCCCCTTACCCTGAACCAGTCCGAAATCGGCCGCTTGTACCAGGAACTTTATCGGTGGGCGCCGTTCGGCTCGCAAATCTTCCAGGTCATTCAAACACGCAGCCAGCAAGCCCAATCGAAAAAGTACGAACAACTCCTCGCTCTCAGCCAGGAATTTCGCTGCCCAATGTACATTTACCCGCTTGACAAAGCCCTTGCCCTCAGCGAACCCTGGCAGCCGCGGGAAGTCGTTCCCCTCACCCAATTCCTGGGTTTACCGGATGCCTATTTGAATGAAGCCGACCAGGAAGGCATGGGCATCTCATTTTATGCCGCGTTTTTAACCAGGGGGGACGCCTGATGCCATACAATCAAGACCAAATTCAGGCGTGGGAAAAGCAAGTTGGTGCCGTTTTCGCTCACCACGCCCTCGATAACGGCGGCATTCTGACATCGCCCCGCAGTGGTGAACGTATCGCCAGTCAGATATGCCAACTGGCATTAGCCGCCCTGAACGGCCGTGAAGAAGAAGCAGAAATCCTCTCGACTACATTACAGTTGGCCGAACAAGGTCTGTCCATGACAACGGCCGCCGCCATGCTGCGCGCCTTAAACCAAGCCGATTGGCTGGATTCGGCTGAACGCCAACGGTTAAACCAGTTCCAACTGCAATTTCTGGAAAATCTGGCCATTCACCGGGAAAATGCGCAACAAAAACGCCGGGA
This sequence comes from Ardenticatenaceae bacterium, assembly GCA_020634245.1. GTDB lineage: Bacteria > Chloroflexota > Anaerolineae > Promineifilales > Promineifilaceae > JACKCC01. Next base: position 95,424 of record JACKCC010000013.1, read on the forward strand.
ACGCTCTCAGTTGGCCTTGCAGCAGGCATTGCATAATCAAATGGAACAGCAGCGGCGGCTGCATCTGGCCCAGGAGCAGCAAAACAAAAGCCTCAATGAGGTATTGCAATTGAATGCCCGGCTGGTGGCCATCACCAACGAGACCGACCTGCTGATTAAAGCTGCCGATGGCATCCGCCAGGCCCTAAATCTGGCCGATGTGACGATTTACGATTACCAACCACTAGACAGGGACTGGATCGTCCGCACGACTACGGCCGTAAACATCCCAGTCCACCTTACGGCCGTTCCCCCCATCGCCAGCTTGTTAAACCAGGCCATGAACGGAGAGGGGGAACTCATCCAACGTACCCCCATTTCCGACACGGCCGATCTGATGACCATGGCCATTATTTTGCGGCTGGATGACGACCATTTGAGCGGCATGGTCACCAACAGCGAAAGTGTAGCCGACTATAGCTTTCATGCTTTTTCCATTTTGATTCGGACATTTGCCCAGAACTTAACTGCGCTGTGGCGTAATTTGCTCTTATTGCGCGAAACCGGGCAGCGTGCAAGGGAACTGGGAATTTTACACGGCCGTTACCTCGACACCATCTGGCGCAGTAAAACGGCCGCCTTACAGGCCCGCTACGCCCAAAACAACCTGCAAATCGAACGCCGCATCGCCAAACCGGCTGATTTTGTCGATGATCAGTCCGTCATCATCCCCGTTGGCGACCGACCCTTTGGCCGGCTCAAGCTGCCAGAAAATACCAGCATCACGCCGGTCGACACCGAATTTGCTCAGGCCATCATCCGCGAAATGAGCAATGCGCTAAACAATGCGCAGCTGCTGCAAACTGCACACGCCTTTTCCAACCAACTCAGTCTGGCAGCAGAAGTGTCCCGCGCCGCGACGACCATTCTAGACCGGGCGCAGCTTACCCAGGAAGTGGTGGAATTGATCCGGGCCAGTTTTGATTTTTATTACGTCGGTCTGTTTTTGGTAGACGAATCGGGCGATACGGCCGTACTCCTGGCCGGTACCGGCGAAGCCGGTCAAATGCTTGTCCAAAACGGGCACCGACTGCCGCTGGATGGCACGTCCATGATCAGCACAGCCATCGGCAGCGGGCGTGCCCACGTGGCGCAAGATGTTGACCTGGCCCCGGAATTTCACCGCAACCCGCTCCTGCCCGACACCCAGGCTGAACTGGCCGTACCGCTGCGCACGCGGGGTATCATCACTGGCGCATTGACCATTCAAAGCGACAAAATCGGCGTTTTTGCTCAGGAAACAATTGATGTGCTGCAAACATTGGCCGACCAATTGGCCGTAGCCATTGTCAATGCCAGCTTATTCGCCCGGCTGCAAGACAATCTCAACGAGACCAATCTCCTGTACGATACCAGCCGAAAAATCAACAGTGCGACAACGGCCGTTGCCGTTTACAACGCACTGGTCGAATTTGTGCGCGACAGCGGATTGACCGACGCGGCCTACACCATCAGTCACGCCCCCGGCGCTCACGGATTTTTCGTCATCCCCTCATTTTGGAGCCGCACTGAAACTGATTTCAATTGGCGTGAACAATTTCTGCGCGATCCGCTGCTGTTTGGCGACCCTTCATCCGAAAAATTGACCCTCGTCAACAACTGCCAAAAAAATCCGGGACTCAATCCTGTTACCCGCCACCTGGCCAATGTGCATCAATTGCACGCCATGGCCCTCATTTCCATCTCCATCGAGGGAGAATGGCTGGCCACGCTGGCCTTGCAGCGCGGCGGCGGGCAGCCCTTTACCACAGGCGAACTAAACTCGCTGCTCACCATTGTGGACCAATCGGCTGTGATTTTGTCCAATCAACAACTGCTCCGGCAGGCCAAAACCTTGTATCAGGTCGGCCAATCGCTCAGTCAAGTTCTGACACGTGACGACGCTTTACAAATAACGGTCAATCGGGTCGCCCAATACACAGGCGCCAGCCAGTGCCGTTTTATTTTGTACGATCCGCAAAATGGCACGGGGAAAATCATTGCCGAACATAAACCGACCGAGTTGGCTTACCAGGCTTTGTTTTCTATCAAAGATGACAAAATTTTCGCGCGCCTTAGCCGGGAGATGAAACCGCTTCTCATTGATGAGCGCCAGGAAATGCCGTCGGATTGTCTGCAAAAATACGTTTATCAACTGGGCGCCAAGGCAACTTTAATTATTCCGGCTACCAGCCAGCAGGAATTGTTGGGCTTTTTGACGATTGAATCCCATCATGGGACACGGCCGTTCACCCAGGCCAACACCATCTTCGCCCAAACCGTCGTCGATCACCTGACCACACAAATCGAGAACCTGAATTTACTCGACGAAGCACTCAGCCGCGCTCAGGAGCTGATCACCCTTAATCAAATCCAATCCGGCATAAGTGGTATCCTTGACCTCACCACCCTGGCTCAAACCATTTACGACCAAATCGGCCGCTTGCTTGATAACACCATCTTCATCCTTGTCCGCTACCAAAGCAACATTGGCCATTACGAACCGATCCTGTGCATGCAGGAAGGCTATCCGGTTCTCATCGATTCCGGCACCGTTATTCCAGGCAGCCCGCTGCACCGCTTGCTGTACAGCCAGCGTCACCTCGTCGCCGATGCCGGCCATCCTATTATGCAAAAACCGCTCATCCCGAACCTGGCCCAAACACCCCAATCCTCCATGTGGATTCCACTTTTGGATGACAACCAGCCCACAGGTTTCATCTGCCTGCAATCATATGAGAAAAACCGCTACTCCGAGACCGATGTGCAGCTTCTGCGCAGCATTGCCACCCAAACCAATCTGGCAATTGCCAATGCCCGGCTATTTGAAGAAATTCAGGCCAGCAATGCACAGCTCCGCCAGCTCGACAACCTGAAAAATCAGTTTTTGGCCAATGTATCCCACGAATTACGAACCCCGCTCAACTCTATCATCGGATTCTCCAAAGTCATTTTGAAAGGAATAGATGGGCCGCTGACCACCGAACAAAAAGACGACGTGACGGCTATCTATGAAAACGGCCAAATGCTGCTGGCCCTGATCAATGAAATATTGGATATGGCCAAAATCGAAGCCGGCCGTATGACGGTGACGATGGAACAAATCGACGCTGAAATAACCGCCCAAAAAGCATTAAAAAATGCGCGCAGCCTGATCGATGGGGGTCGTGTCATCCTGATCGCTGATATTGAATCTAATTTACCTGTATTGGAAGCTGATCCGGTGCGACTGCGGCAAATTTTGAATAATTTACTTTCTAATGCGGCCAAATTTACTAATGAGGGACACATTCGGCTGCAAATGCGGCGGCAAGATGGATACCTGCACATTGCGGTGGAAGATACAGGCATTGGTATTCACCAACAAGATTACCAAAAATTATTCCGGCCGTTTGAACAGATTGAAAACCGGGATGCGCGTGTGGCCGGGGGAACCGGGTTGGGGCTGCCGATTACGCAATGGCTGGTACAAATGCATAACGGCCGTATCTGGTTAGAAAGCCAGCCTGGAAAAGGCAGCATCTTCCACATCTTACTGCCCTTCAAACAACCCGAATTATCAACTGGCAACGACGAAATCCAAACCCAATCATTGACAGTCAAACAGGTGTAACACCCTGGTATTTCTCTTCTTCACCCAAAATTCACCCGGATTAGGAAAAAGGTAGGAGCAACCTGCTATTGAAAGCCGTCCAGTTATCGGTAAAATACAAAAGGATTAAAATTCACCAAAACGCACAACCATGTCCAAACCAACTATAATCTGGACAAAGCAGCAAAATCTCGAATCCAGCCCGATACTTGCATGGTAATGACGAAAGACAAGAAAGCTAAAATTCTATACATTGAGGATGATTTCGCCAGCCGACAACTGGTTGAGCGTGTTCTGAACAGCCGCGGTTACACAGTCTTTTTGGCCGATGATGGTCTGCAAGGCATTACCATAGCCCGTGAAAGCGAACCCGAACTCATCCTCATGGATATCAATTTGCCCAACATGGATGGCCGGGAGATTACAACGCGCCTGCGCAGTTTGCCTAACTTTGCCAACACACCCATTGTAGCGCTTACCGCCAACACCAGTCCGGGCAGCCGTGAATTGGCACTGGCTGCCGGCTGCACCGGCTTTATGACCAAACCGATCGACGTTTCTACTTTTCCGCGCGAGGTAGAAGCCTTTCTGGCAGGGCGAGAAGAGCCGCTGCCAGATGAAGATCGTGCCGAACATCTTAAACGCCATGCCCAAAACATTGTAGAACGATTGGAAGGAAAAATCCGCGAATTGGAAAAGGTGAACCAGCGCCTGCGCGAATTGGACAGCTTAAAAAGCGATTTTATTCTGCTTGTTTCTCATGAACTACGCACGCCGCTGACTCTGGTTCATGGGTATGCCCATTTGTTAGAAGAAAATCTGGCTCGTGCCGACGAGATGGTTCCTGCTGAAAATTTGGCGCATATTGCTTCCGGGCTAACAGCCGGCGCCAATCGAATGCAGGAAGTGATTGGTGAAATTATCAATGTTTCGCGCATTGCTTCTGGCAAACTGGATTTGTCGGTTGGTCCCGTGCGTTTCGAGCATATTGTCGAAGATTTAGAGGCGCAATTCCGGGAAGTTTGTTTGAACCGGCGGCTTAATTTGCATGTTGGCAACCTGAAGCAGCTGCCGCTGATTGAAGGGGATGGCAAGTTGATTAAAACGGCCGTTACCCATGTCCTGCAAAACGCTATCAAATACACACCCGATAAAGGCCATATTTACATCGTGGGCCGGGAAGTCAACGATGCCGTCGATTTAATCATCAAGGATACCGGCATCGGCGTTCCTGTGGAGGAACAACGGCACATCTTTGATCAATTCTATTCGTTAGGGGCTATCGAACACCATTCCACCAGCAAGTACGCCTTCCAGGGCGGCGGCCTGGGTCTGGGACTGGCCATTGCCAAAGGGATCGTTGAAGCGCACAACGGCCGTATCTGGGTAGAAAGCGAACGGCGCGACTCGACAAACCCGCCCGGCAGCACCTTCCACATCCTGCTGCCCACCAAACAATTCACCAAATCATAGCGCGATAAACTGCAAGTTTGCGAGGGGCGGGTTTGCGAGTATGCCAGCGACTACGCCCTGACATTTGCGTCGAAGCCCACTGGTGGCTAAGCCTGCTGAAGCCTTGCTGCCTACGACAAGCTCAGGCAGTACCTTGTTTAATTCTAAAAAGTCAGCCAGCAAACCCTTACTCTCAGCCTAAATCAGTTATAATACGTCGTCAACAAGTTACCTGAATAAAAGGAAACCCGATCGTGATGCAAACAACATTAATCAGCGGAACGGCCGTATTCACCGAACTGGCCTCTGAATGGGACGCTCTGGCCAGACAGGGCATGACCGATACGCCCTTCCAAACCCTGGCTTACCAGCAAGCCTGGTGGACGCATTTACAACCCGTCGACACCACTTTACAAACCATCGCCGTTCGCCAGTCAACCGGTGAGCTGGCGGCTATAGCCTGCCTGTACGTCACCGCCGATGGTATCGTCCATTTCAATGGCTGTGTTGAAGAAACCGATTATCTCGATTTGATTTGTGCGCCGGCAAATGCGGAAGCGTCGTGGACGGCCGTATTCGATCTGTTGTGCAGCCCGCAGTTCCCAGACTGGAATTTGCTGGAACTATGCAACATTCCTGCCGCCTCGCCCAGCCGGGAAATTTTGGCCCAATTGGCCCAAAAACACGACCTTACTGCCACCGAAGTCATCAGCGAAGTTTGCCCGGTTATCCAACTGCCAGCTACGTTTGACGCCTATCTGGACGAGTTGGACAGCAAACAGCGGCGTGAACTCAATCGCAAGTTACGCCGCGCCGACGCTGCCGACGTCAACATCCACATCGTCAACCCAGATGATGATTTGACCGGGGAAGTCGACGCCTTCCTGGAACTGCTGCAAAAAAGCACCTTCGAAAAGCGCGACTGGCTGACCAACGGCCGCCGCGCCGTTTTTCACGATGCGGCTCAGGCGGCGCTGGCCAATGGCACACTTCAGCTTATGTTTGCCGAAGTTGACGGGCAAAAAGCGGCAACGTTGTTCAATTTCGACTACAAAAGCCGCACCTGGGTTTATAATTCCGGCCTGGACCCATCTGCGTTTGGTGCTTTGAGCCTGGGCGTGGTACTGACAGCCAAAGCGATTGAACATGCCATTGCCAACGGCCGTTCCCATTTCGACTTCCTGCGTGGCAACGAAACGTACAAATATCGTTTCAGGGCTAAAGATACGGAAATTTACAAAGTAACGATTGCGCCTGAAGCGTCATGAGGTAATAAAGTCATTCGTCATGACGTCAATAATTCATGATGAATGATAAAATGACGCATGAAAACCACCCATCCATGACCCAAACACCCCACTCACCCATCCGCCGCATCGCCATGCTCAGCGTGCATACCTGCCCGCTGGCCATGCTGGGCGGCAAAAAAACCGGCGGCATGAATGTTTACGTGCGCGATTACAGCCTGGAATTGAGCCGCCGCGGTATCCAGGTCGATGTCTTCACCCGCTCACAAGATGACTGTGTTCCCCAGGTGGTGCATGATTTGGGAGAAAACGGCCGTGTCATCCACATTGTCGCCGGACCGCAAAAACCAATCCCCGTCGCCCAAGTCGGCGACTACCTCGACGAATTCGTCCAGGGTGTCCTCACCTTCGCCCGTAACGCCGGCATCGAATACGACGTCATCCACAGCCATTACTGGCTCTCCGGCCTCTTGGCCGAAAAGCTGCGCGATGCCTGGCATATTCCCATCGTCCACATGTTCCACACCCTGGGCCACATGAAAAACCGCATCACCGACGACCCCAGCCAGCGTGCGCCCCAATCTCGCATCGACGGCGAAAAACACGTCATGGACATCGCCGACCGTCTCATCGCCGCCACCCCCGCCGAAGAAGCCCAATTCCAATGGCTGTACCGGGCCGACATGAGCAAAGTTATCACCATCCCGCCCGGCGTCGATTTGGAGCGGTTCCACCCCATTCCGGGCGACGTAGCCAAAGAAGCAGTAGGCATCCCAATCCAGGACAAGAACATCGTCTTTGCCGGCCGCATCGAACCGCTCAAAGGTATCGACACGCTGCTGCGAGCGATGGCGCTCATCCAGAAATGCCGCCCGGAAGCCGTCAAAGGGGTTTGCGTCGCCATCATCGGCGGCGATCCCTGGGCCGATGACCCTGACGACGAGATGAAACGGCTGCAAGCGATGCGCCAGGAATTGGACATCCACAATCTGGTGACCTTTTTGGGGGCCAAAGACCAGAATGTATTGCCCAATTATTACGCCGCCGCCGAAATGGTCATCATGCCTTCGCATTACGAAAGTTTTGGCATGGTCGCCCTGGAAGCGATGGCTATGGGCACACCCGTCATCGCGTCGGAAGTGGGCGGACTGGCTTTTTTAATTAAAGATGGCGTGAACGGCTTCCACGTTCCCACCCGCGACCCGGAAGCGCTGGCCGAACGCATTCACACGCTGCTCATGGATGAGAACTGCCGCGCCCAGCTCAGCCGCCAGGCCCGCGAACATGCCCGGCAGTATGCCTGGCCCATCATCGCCGACCGGATGCTGCAAATGTATGCCGAGGTTTTGGGAAAGAAAGAGAGGAATGGGAACGGCAACGGCCGTCACGAAAATTTCTAACGCTGCTTCATCAAAAGCAGGGCGATTTTCCCGGAAACTGTGGAGTTTCCGGGAAAATGGATGCTCAAGTTATTCGTGTGCTGTTTCTCAACGGATAACGTCAACGCCCATGTACGGCCGTAACACCTCCGGCACCACCACACTCCCATCCGCCTGCTGATTATTTTCGATAATTGCAATCATCACGCGGGGCAGAGCCAGCCCGCTGCCGTTGAGCGTGTGGGCAAACTGGGTGCGTCCGCCATCCGTTGGCCGATACTTCACGTTAGCCCGCCGCGCCTGGAACGCCTCGCAGTTGCTGAGCGAGCTAATTTCCAGCCATTCCTGGCAGCCGGCCGCCCACGCTTCCAGATCGTACTTTTTCGACGCAGCAAAGCCGAGGTCGCCGGTGACCATCTCTACCTTGCGGTAATGCAGCCCTAACGCTTCGCAGATGTCCATCGCATCTTGGACCATCTCGTCCAGCGCCTGGTAGCTGGTATCCGGCGTGGTGAAGCGGTACATCTCCACCTTGTCAAACTGGTGGCCCCGCTTGATGCCGCGCACGTCCCGTCCGGCGCTCATCTTCTCGCGGCGGAAGCAAGGCGTATAGGCCACGTATTTGATGGGCAGGTCCGCCTCTTCCAGGATTTCGTCGCGGTGGACATTGGTCAGGGCGATTTCGGCCGTGCCCAGCCACATGAAATCTTCTTCGGCATCCCGGTAAATGTTCTCTCGGAATTTAGGCAGTTGCGCCGCACCTTCAAACATGGCACTGCGCACCATAAACGGCGGATACATTTCGGTGTAACCGTGCTTCGTCGTATGGAAGTCCAGGAAAAACTGGATGAGCGCCCGCTGCAACCGCGCCCCCCAACCCTTCAGGATGTAAAAACGGCTGCCACTGAGTTTAACGCCGCGTTCAAAGTCGATGATGTCCAACTCCGGTCCCAAATCCCAGTGTGGTTTCGGTTCAAAATCAAATTGGGGAGCCGGCGCGCCCTGCGGCGGATGGTTGATGTTGTGGCTGTCATCGGGACCAACGGGCACGCTCTCGTGGGGGATATTGGGAACCCACAACATCTTTTCGTTGAGTTCGGCATCTACCTGGCGCAGTTCCTCATCCAGTTCGGTGATGCGGTCGCCAATGATGCGGGTTTCTTCTTTGGCCTGGTCGGCGTTGGCCTGCATGGTATTGACTTGAGCACTTAGTTCTTCAACGGTCTGGCCATCCTGCCCGGCTTCGGCCCGTTTTAGATCGGCTTCCAGCTTTTTGAGGCTGCCCATCCAACGGCCGATTTGCTTTGAGCTTTCGTTGCGCTGGCGGCGCAGTTCTTCCACTTCCTGCAAGATTTCACGGCGGCGGTCGTCGGCCGCCAAAATTTCATCAATCGGAGCGGTATCGTTGAGTTTGGCAATTTGCTCTTTAACCCATTCCGGTTTTTGTCGAATTAAGTTCAGGTCTAACATGTTGTCTCCTTCTCATTAGTCGAATAGTCAAGTAGTCAAATAGTCGAGCAGTCAGATAGTCTGGTGGTCGCGGCAGGCAGCCGCGGAGTCAGGTAGAGAAGTAAATGTTACTTTCCAATTGCCTAATCGTATGATGTACCATTCTGCCTTCATCATTCATCCTTCTACATTCAAAATAAAAAGCCCCTCGTCCATTTACCAGGACGAGGGGCCTCGTGGTGCCACCTGGGTTCGTCAGCAATCGCAAGATTGCCAACCTCATTGTCGCTGTAACGGGCGTACCCGGTTCAACTTATTTCGCTGAACGGCTCAAGAGTGGAATTCGAGCTGCTGAATGATTGGCTCGCATCTGCCGCCAACTCGCTTAACATTCGCTGCTGCCGTACTTTTCTCCGTCACGGCCGTTTCCTGTATCGATTGGTTTGCATTATAACGGTGGGGGGAACGGCCGTCAACCCAAATTGGACAAGACGCGTTGGCGCGTCCCATCTCTTTGGTATACTCCTGCCATGAAACAAATCTGGATTAGCAAAGCTGGCACCCCCGACGTACTAAAAACCCAAACAGCTCCCGACCCTATTCCCCATAACGGTGAAATCCGCATCCGCGTCCAGGCCAGCGGCGTTAATTTTGCCGACATCATGGGCCGCATGGGCACCTACCCCGACGCGCCATCCATCCCTTATGTTCCCGGCTATGAAGTTGCCGGCGTCATAGACATGGTGGGGCAAGGCGTCCCCAATTTCAAAGACGGCGACAACGTTTTTGCCGCCACCCGGTTCGGCGGTTACAGCGATGTGGTCTGCGCTCCCTACAAACAAGCCTTCAAACGCCTAGACTGGATGCCTGTCACCGATGCTGCGGCTTTGCCTGTCAATTACATGACCGCATACATGATGCTGATCGTCATGGGATCCCTTAAGCCAGGCGATAAAGTCCTGATCCACAATGCCGGTGGCGGAGTTGGACTGGCGGCGCTGGATATTTGCAACATCATTGGAGCCGAAACATTAGGCACAGCCTCGCCGGAAAAACATCAGTTCCTCATAGGACGCGGCCTGCGCCATCCTATTGATTACCGCAATCGGGATTTTGAGCAAGTTGTCCAGGACATAACCGGCGGGCAGGGTGTCCAGTTAATTTTAGATCCAATTGGAGGAAAAGTTTGGCCTAAGAATTACCGCAGTCTGTCACCAACCGGGCGGTTGGTTCATTTTGGTATCAGCAGCACAGCAACCGGCACGAAACGGTCGCTGTTAGGACTGCTAAGAATGCTGGTTTGGCTACCGTTTTACACCCCATTCAAGCTCATGAATGACAACAAAGCGATCATTGGCGCTAATTTAGGGCATATGTGGGAACACGCCGATATGATGCAGGATTGGATGCGGCAGATTGTAGCCTGGTATGATGAAGCGCTGTTCCGGCCACACATTGATAAAACATTCAAGTTTGAAGATGCGCCCGCTGCCCACCAATACATTCAAAGCCGGAAAAATATTGGCAAAGTCTTGTTAATTCCATGACAGCAAACGGCCGTTCACAAACCGACCGTCTGCTGTCATAGTTTAATCTACTTTTGGAACAGCTAGGCTTGACGGCGCCGCCATTCCAAAACCAATCCTACCAAGACCAAAGCCACTCCCAACACAGAAACAATTGTCATCAAATTGCTGTGAGCCGCGCCAGACTGCGGCAAAATAACGGCCGCACTCCCAAATGTCGTTACAGCGTTGGCTTTTTGAACGCAGAAATTCACGTCGGTCACGACCCGGTTATCATCATCCAGCGGCGCATACAGCGGGTTTTGTGAGGTGACTACCCAATCGGCATTCGGTTTGGCAGTGATACGCCAATAACTATGACCGGCAGCAAACAATCCATATTTGCCGTACATATCTGTATAAAGAGTGATGATGGTTTTTTCGTCGCTGCTGACAAACTCGACGTTAATATTTTCTGCCGGCCCTTCTCCTTCAACCCCGGTGTTCACACATTTCCCATCGCCATTGACATCCTGGTAAACAACACCCTGGATGGTGCCACGATTGTCTTGTGCCTGGGCTACACTAAAGGCGAGCGCCAGAACTAAAACAATAAACAATGTGATTGATAATCCTTTTTTCATTTGCAAACCTCCAAATTTGTCGTGAATAAGAATATTTTGCCAAATTAACAATACAGTTCCACCAGGGGTTGAGGGTGTCAGTAAGCCTGCCGAGCCGCTGCCGAAGTTCTCTTGCCATCGGCAAGCTCAGGCAACGCCCTGTACGACTACCCACTATCTTGAACCCGTTTAGCCACTACTACCAGCCGATGCGAATTATCGGTATAAGGCCAACAAGTAATCAAAGTGATCCGTTCATCATCTGTTGGGGCAATCCACTGCGCATTTTCGATACGAACTTCCATGGGCTGGCCGCGCTCTGCTAAAATCTCTTTATCCGTTACCTCATAGGAATACGATCGGTCCTGATCATACAGGATGATTTCATCTCCTTCTTCCAAATCAATCAAATCGCGAAAGACCTCACCGTAAATGTTGTGATGTCCATTCAAAACCGTATTGCCAACTTCACCCAGCCGGGCACTGTTGTCATGCCAGCCGGCCATAAATTCATTGGGAACCGGCCATTGGTAATAGGTTTGATCGCCATCCGTAATTTTTTCCATCGAAACAACACCAACCGGCGCATCTAAATCGATGGTTGGAATCACCAGTCGTACAGGTTCGCCAGCGCCTGGTTCACGCTGGGCCGCTTCCGCAACAGAAACAAAATAAGATGGCAGCACCTCTGCTTCAGCCTCTTCCTCAGATGGCGTTTCTGGCAGCAGCAGGATTGGTTCGGGTACGGCCGCTACGGCTGCGGGTGTGGGCAAGAAGGCAAGGGGGTTGGAAACGGCCGTTTTCGGCAAATAATCACCCACCAAATCATAAAGCGATTGGGGCATATAAACCGGCGCAACAATCCATATGGCCAACACAGTGACCAACAAGATAAGCCCAACAACCACCAAAACCACACCGAGTGGGATAATTTTTTGTTCTGCACCATGTGCATTTTGCCCTGACATGGTGTTAGTATAAACGACAATCACGCTTATGTAAATATGGCCTGCTAGTCAGTGCCAGGCACATAAAGATCATCCTCTGCTCGTCCCAAACAACCCTGACAACGAAAGGCAATAAATCACTTTACGTAAAGCAAAAACCATGCTATAGTACAGAAATGTTTATGTCAATGATGGGCATGGTCGCAGCAACAAGAAAGCCCGCATTATGGAGGTAGAGAATCATGTTAATTCGGCGAAGATTATTTCAGATAACAGCCCTAATCTTAATCCTGGCCCTGGTCCTAACCGCATGTGAACGGCCGATTCCCGGAACCGACACCGGCGAAACCACAACCGAAGCCACCCCAGACGCCAATACGGGCGGCGGAGAGCCGACAGAAACCGGCGCTGAAACTGTCGCTGATGCATCACCTGAACCAGCCGAAGCCGCAGCAGAAGGTGACACGCCACGCGTTGACGAAGAACCTACGGCCACACCCGAACCGGCAGCCGCAGAAACAACCGCTGAAACCGATACGGCCGCACCCTCCGAAGAAACAGCCGCTGAAACCACAGCCGAAACAACAGAAGAGACAGCCGCCGAAACCACGACCGCTGCCACCACTGGCACGCCGGCTACCCATACCGTACAGGCTGGAGAAAATTTGTACCGGATTGGCCTCAAATACGGTATCTCCTGGGTCAAACTGGCCGAATACAACGGCCTAACCAACCCCAACATGATCAAAGTGGGTCAGGTGCTCAAATTGGCGGCTGATGGAACCAGCGGCGGCACTACTAATCCCACGGTAACGCCTTCCCCCATGACGGAAACAACCTACACCGTCAAAGCGGGCGATAACCTCTTCCGCATTGGGCTGGCCTACGGCATTAGCTGGGTACAAATCGCTGAAGCCAACGGCATCGTGAACCCCAACCAGATCAAAGCAGGTGATGTCCTGAAAATCCCGGTCAGCACCCCCGGCCCAACACCTGATTTCACCCACCAAGTACAGGCTGGAGAAACATTATTCCTCATCTCCCTGCGCTATGGTGTGCCCTGGACAGCGATTGCTGAAAAGAATAACATCCAATCACCTTACGTCATTTACGTAGGCCAGACGTTGGTTATTCCCGGCAATTAGAAACCTGTTCGATAAAATTTCAAGCCACAGCGTTCATAAAGAGCATGGAGAAAAAACTCCCTGTTCTCTGTGAACTCTGTGGCTTTTTTGTATACTTTCAAGACCTGTCTTCGAAATCCAGGCAGGCGTTCAAAAAGGATTAGGAAGATTATGCGTTGGAATGGCGTCATTCAAAAATATCGCAGCTACCTCCCGTTTGATGAGGATGTGCAAATCATCAGCCTAAATGAAGGCAACACCCCATTGATTAAAGCCGACCGGCTGGCCGAAATCATCGCCCCCAAAGCCAACCTCCAGCTTTATTTGAAGTACGAAGGGCTGAACCCCACCGGCTCGTTCAAAGACCGAGGTATGACGGCGGCCATCACCCAGGCCGTCCATGAAGGAGCCAAGACGGTGATTTGCGCCAGTACAGGCAATACGGCCGCCAGCGCCGCCGCCTACGCCGCGCGCGCCGGGTTGCGTTGCCTGGTATTAGTTCCCGAAGGCAAGATTGCGCTGGGTAAATTGGCGGCCTCGCTGGCTTACGGGGCCGAGGTCATCAGCATTGACGGCTCGTTTGATGATGGGCTGGATATGGTGCGCGAAATTGTGGAGCGGCAGCCGATTGCGCTGGTTAATTCGGTCAATCCCTGGCGGTTGGAAGGGCAGAAGACGGGCGCATTTGAGATTATTGACCAGTTAGACGGCCGTTCCCCCGATTGGCACTGTTTACCGGTTGGTAATGCCGGCAACATCAGCGCCTACTGGATGGGCTACAAGCAATACGACAAGGGCCGACCACGCATCTTGGGCGGGCAAGCCGCCGGTTCGGCGCCCATCGTCACCGGCAAAGTGGTGGAAAAGCCGGAGACCATTGCCACAGCCATCCGCATTGGCAATCCGGCCCGCTGGCGGCAGGCGTTGGAGGCGTTGGATGAATCGGGGGGCATCATCACGGCCGTTACCGACGACGACATCCTGGCCAGTTGGAATCTGCTTGCAAAAACAGAAGGCGTATTCGTCGAACCGGCCTCAGCCACCGGCATCGCTGCCCTCAAACAGCAAATCGAAATGGGCGCGATTGACCCGACGAACAAAACGGCCGTTTGCATTCTCACTGGACATGGATTGAAGGATCCGGGTACGGCCGTTGCCCAGGCCACCGATCCCCACACACTCCCGGCAACCATCGAAGCCCTGGAAAAATATTTAGCTGGTAGTTAGTGGCTGGTTGCTGGTGACTGGTTTTCTGCCCTCAGCCTTCTTCCCTGGATACAAACTCTTCCTGCACCCACCCTACCGTGCCATCAACTGTCATAATCTGCTGCCAGAGAATGCCGGCTTGATTGGCATGGCCGGGCAGCAAGATGATGGTTTCATCGCCGCGCACCAGGACCAGTGTCTGACCACCCGGTGAACGGCGCAGCCATAAGGTGCTGGTGCCAATGTTAAGCGTTGCCGTTTCGCCCTCGATAGGCGTCGGCGTCACCGTCGGCGTTGGCGTATTAGTCGGCGTTGGCGTAGGCGTGCTGCTGGGCAGGATGCGCGCCGTAGGTGTGGCTGTGATCCCGGCGGGCAGTGGCGCGGAGGTCGCCGTAGGCTGTTCATTGCCCGATTCAGGTGTGGTAGTGACCGGCACGGCCGTTTCCCCATCCTCATTGGCAGCAGGCGGCGGGCCAGAAAATGCGCCCGATTGGCCGGTGCGGGTGACGAGGGTGGGCACGGCCGTTTCTTCTTCAAGGATAGTCGGCGTGGCAAAATTGGGGGAAGGGGTGAAGGCGGCAACGGCCGTAGCTTCTGCCACTCCCTCTGGTTCAATCGGCACACCGGCCAGGAAAAAGCCAGCCGCCAGCAGCAGCGACGCCAGCGCATACCCCGTAAACGTCCGCGCCCGCGCACCCAGCCGCAGCCGCCGGAACAACGGCCGGGCAATCAATTGAGGCGATTGGGCAACATAGGCCAAAATCGTGGCCAACAACGCGCCCAGGGCCGACAGACCTATACCCCATAACGTCCAAAGCGGAAAACCAGACATGAGTGCCATTATAACTTCTTTAGGATGAAGGTGTTAATTAGGCCGGTTTTTTATATAATCGGAGTGGCGAGTGGCAAGTATGCAAGTGGCGAGTATGCGAGTGACAAGTGAGAAAGTTCACCCCTGCTCCCCTGCTCCCTTTCACCCCTTCATCTTGTCACCCTTTCACCCTTTCAATGAACGGAGATTACCATGTCTAACTACGATCTTATTGTCCTGGGGGCCGGACCGGGCGGTTACGTCGCCGCCATCCGCGCTGCACAATTGGGCTTAAAAACAGCCATCATCGAACGCGAATACATGGGCGGCGTCTGCCTCAACATTGGCTGCATCCCCTCCAAGGCCCTGCTCAAAAACGCTGAACTGGCTCACACCTTGCAGCATCGGGCCAAGGAATTCGGCTTTAGCTTCGACAATCTGGCGCTGGATTACGGTGTGGCCTTCAAACGCAGCCGCCAGGTGTCCGGCCGGCTGGTCAAAGGCGTCGGCTTCCTGATGAAGAAAAACAACATCGACGTGTATGATGGCGTTGGCCAGCTCACCGGGCGCGAATCGATTCACGTCAATCTCAACGATGGGGGCGAGGCCGATTTGACCGCCCGCAACATCATTATTGCTACCGGCGCCCGGCCACGGCCGTTCCCCGGTGTAGCCTTCGACGGCGACCGCATCATCTCCTACAAAGAGGCGATTTTGTCCGATAACCTGCCCAAAAGCCTGATTATCATCGGCGGCGGTGTGATTGGGATGGAATTTGCCTACATGTGGGCCAATTACGGCGTCGACATCACTATTTTGGAGATGCTGCCCCACCTGCTGCCCAATGAAGAGCCGGAAGTCAGCGACGTGGTGGAGAAGGCGTACAAGAAGATGGGCGTCAAGTTTTTCACGGGTACGGCCGTTTCCGCCCTGGAAAAAACCGACAACGGCGTCAAAGTCAGCCTGGCCGACGGCACCGCCATGGAAGCCGACAAAGCGATGGTGGCCATCAACTTCATGCCCAACATCGAAGGGATTGGCCTGGAAGCGGCTGGGGTCGAACTGACCGGGCGCGGTAACATCGCCATCGACGCGCAGATGCGCACTAACGTGCCCAACATCTACGCCATCGGCGACGTCGCCACCGACTACCGGCTGGCCCACATCGCCTCGGCCATGGGCATGGTCGCCGCTGAAACGATTGCCGGGCACGACACCACACCCCTCGATTTCCGCATGATGCCCCGCGCCACCTACTGCGTGCCCCAGGTCGCCAGCTTTGGCTACACCGAGGCCCAGGCCAAAGAAGCGGGCTACGAAATCAATGTCGGCCAGTTCCCCTTCCAGGCCAACGGCAAGGCACTGGGGCTGGGCGAACGGGACGGCTTCATCAAAATCATCGCCGATGCCAAGTACGGCGAGATTTTGGGCGCGCACATGGTCGGCCCCGACGTGACCGAACTGCTGCCGGAGCTGACGCTGGCCCACAACGCTGAACTGACGGCCGAGGAAATCGCCCGCAACGTCCACGCCCACCCCACGCTCAGCGAAGCGCTCATGGAAGCGGCCCACGCGGTGGAAGGGCAGGCGATTCATATTTAGCTTTAAGCGGTTAGCGGTTAGCATTTAGCTTTTAGCCTTAGCTGGCCGCTATGGCCGGTATCGTAGGGGCGCACCCTTGTGGTCGCCCAAGGCAGGCACAAGGCACTGCCCCTACATCAATACCTTTCCCACCAAGCCGGACAATGGCGCGGTGGCGATACCGGCCACAACACGAACAGGCGATTTCAGGTGACAGTCACTTGGGAAGTGACTGTCACCTCCGGGGAACATATCATGGAATACAAAATTGTCGCTGTGGAAGAGCCGGAATGGGGAATCATCGGGAAGGGGATACGCCAGTACAACACCCAGCAAGCCGGAGATGACCGGTATCAAAACCTCTGTTTCGTCATTCACGGGCCAAACCAGGAAGTGCTTGGCGGCATTATTGGGGCGACGTATTGGGAGTGGCTGTACGTGGATTTGTTGTGGATTCAAGAGGAACTGCGCGGGCGCGGCTATGGCCACCGCCTGCTGACGCTGGCCGAAGAGGAAGCCCGGCAGCGCGGCGCTACAAACGCCTATTTGGACACGTTCAGCTTTCAAGTGCCCGACTTTTACAAACAACACGGCTATGAAGTGTTTGGCGAACTACCCGATTTTCCGCCTGGGCACCAGCGCTACTTTATGAGAAAACGCCTGTAATGCTGGCATGGCCATACAAATATTCTATGCTTATATTAGGCGTTTTGTCGGCTTAACTTCTGTATTAACTCTCTTTTTCTTTGGTTTTTCCTTTAGGCTATGCTTGTTGGTTTGAGGCCTTATCCAAATTTGAACAAAGATGTCAGATAAGTATTTACCTCTTTCCAATATCTCTTCTTTTGTCCACTTTTCTTTTGAAGAAAAATATCTATTTAATGATAGATTGCTGCGAGAAAAATACTCTCGTTTATCCTCATATGGTCTATCACCTAATTCAGAGTTATAGCCTGTTAGGGTCAAGTTACCCAGTGTATGCAAATATTTACTATGAACCTCATCAGCAATGTCAGAACCCAACATATGTCGCCAATGAAAGTTTAGATTTTGAGGTAGAACGTGTTCAATTGTTGTATCTGCAAGTTGGACTTTTTCCTTGTGTCCAAAAGATCGTTCTATTTCTTGGAGAATTAACAAACATTTATTCTTTTCATGATGATAAATCGGAAATTCAGATAATTTATCTTTAACTTCATCATCCTCTGGCCACCCTTTGCTTATAAAATAGTTAATTAAGGTGTCGAGACTCTCGATATTTTCCTTTGCAAGAGCAAAATCCAGACCATACCCACGGGTTCTTTGACGCAAAATTGAACGCCTCAATATGAAACTTTCAATTAACCGCAACATATTTTGAAATGTTGAAATACTGATGTTCTCATTGTCATATAGCTCGAAAATACATAAAACCAAAGGGATAGCAGTTTCCACTTCAAGGTTACGAAATCTCTCAAATGCTGATTCCAATTCTTGAACTGCGCTTCCCTTATGAGTAATCTCAATATAATATCGAGCAAATTGCTTCAGTTCATTAACTAACTGTATAATGTCACCATCTTCTTCTAACTTTTCATCAATATACTTAGTAAATTCAGGATAAAGGCTTTTCCGTGGGAAATAAGTTTTCCTTGATATGAGGTAACGGTAAAAGAAGTTTGTTATATGTTCTTTCGTTTTCTTATCTTCAAGTCCTATCTGATTAAACATTTCTTCAAAGGAACCCCATACGGTATTATTGAAGTTATCTTGTTCAGATAGTGGCATTTGCATAAAAATGTAGTTCCTTATTAAATCAGAATCAGCAAGCGTTTCGTATTTGAAATTTAGACTTTCAAAGATATTAGATGGATTATCACGATTTCCAAGAGTGATAGTTACTGTAAGTAACCGATGTATGATTGTTTGGTAAAGTCTTGTTAGAATTTTATCGGGCGTATCATCTGAAAAAAGACTCTGTTGCAGAGGCGAAAGATTTTCAATCTCTTTGGAAAAATAATTGTATGCCTGGGTTACAAGTGAATTAATGTCAAGGCTTCGTATATTATTACTTATAATGTTAGATAAAGTATCTCGATCTCTAATTCTAGGTTTAATCTTATGAACATAATTCCCATCGGTATGATAAAAAGCCAAAGAATTCCTATAGATCGAATCCGCCAGTGTTACAAGACCTAATGATCTCGCCCTTTCCCTCATGGCTGATAGAATGACGAAAGTTGTAATTAGCCGTTGTTGGCCGTCAACAACTAAATGAATTGGATACTCATAAGGTAATGCTTTTGAAATTACAACAATAGGGCCAATGAAATGGGTCAAATTATTTTCATATTCATCGAATATGGAAATAATATCATCCCAAAGGGTAGTCCACCGATCCTTTCCCCATTCATAATCTCTTTGAAAAACTGGAATAATGTATTGCTGAGTACCTGATAAAATTTGATCCAGAGTGGTTTCTCTCGCTTCCATCTTAGTGTCTCCAGGCTGAATTGAATTCTAGCTATCTCATTATACCAACAAATAAACCGTTTGCGTTCGTAAGTTCCGTTGTACAGGAAATATTACCAAGTTGGATAATTATACAAACGAGAGTTTCTTTGAAATCATGTATCGGGAATTGAAACTCTCGATACATGCACGATGAAAAGTTTCGGGAAATCCAATTCCCGAAACAGGCTCCGCTTATCGCTGTAGCCAATGTCCCCACCGCGCCACCCACGTGTGTTACCGCTGTTCGCGTAAGGCTGTAAGAATGCGGCGGAATGGGATGGGGAGGGAAACGGCCGTTCCCAAGACCTTCGAGGTTTTCGAAACCTCGAAGGTCTACACATTTACGTGACAATCGTCACTTGTGAGCCAGCTCGCCAGTTGCTACGATGGGGGGACAAATTCATCATTCCACCTTCATCCTTCATCATTCACCCGGAGGTTCCCATGAACGAGGAAATTTACCGCCGTCTGGCACAGCATTTGGACGATTTACCCGCCGGATACCCGGCGACCGAGTCGGGCGTAGAACTGCGTATCCTGCGCCGCCTGTTCACGCCGGAGGAAGCAGCGCTGGCCATCCACCTGACCCTGCTGCCGGAAGAAGCGCGGGTTGTGGCCCGCCGGGCCGGGCTGCCGCTGGCCGAAGTGGCCCAACGCCTGGCCGAAATGGAGCAAAAAGGACTCATCTACGCCAAACATTCCCGATCCGGCGGTGCGCCGCAGTACCAGGCCGCGCCCTTTGTGGTCGGCATCTGGGAATTCCAGGTCGGCCGCTTGACACCGGAACTGGTCCATGATTTTGAGGAATACGCGCCTCATCTGCTGCAAGTCTGGGAAAAAACGCCGCAGTTACGCACCATTCCCGTCGGCGAGAGCATCGACGCCCAAATGGAAATCATGCCCTACGAGCAGGCCGAGGAAATCATCCGCGACCAGAAACTGATCGTCGTTGCACCATGCATTTGCCGCCAGGAAAAGCAGTTAGTGGGCGAAGGCTGCGGCAAACCACTGGAAACCTGCCTCTCCTTTGGCTCCGGCGCGGCCTACTACCAGCGCAATGGATTAGGCCGCGAGATTGATCAAACCGAGGCGCTCTCCATTTTGCGGCAGGCTAACGCCGCCGGGCTGGTGTTGCAGCCGGGCAACTCCAAGCGGGCCGGCTTTATTTGCTGCTGCTGCGGCGACTGCTGCGGCGTTTTGCGCAATTTGAAGCAGCATCCCCAGCCGTCCAGTGTGTTGGCATCGGCCTTTTTTGCCAAAGTGGATGCCGAGTTGTGCATTAGCTGCGGTGTCTGCGAGACGCGCTGCCAGATGGAAGCGCTGGATGTATATGATGATGGGGTGCCGGTAGTGAATGAGGCGCGCTGTATCGGCTGCGGCTTGTGCGTGACCACCTGTCCCAGTGAGGCGATTGTGTTAAAGCGAAAGGAAACGCCGCCCCCCATCCCGGCCAACACAGCGATGACGCACATCCAGTTGGGCAAAGCGCGGGGCAAAATGTCGAACAGTGATCTGGTGATGCTGGCGGTGAAATCGAAGGTAGACCGGCTGTTGGCGAAGTAATAATCCACAGATTTCGCAGATTTTGTTCTTTACGTTTTCCGCGCCTTTTGCGGTTAAAAAATTGGCTTGTTTGGGGTGTTCGTGTTATGAATGGGGTGATGTTTGATTTTGGCTGCTGCCCAGGAGAACCCGACTATGATACCCATTGGTGATGACAACCGCGACCGCACAATCACGCCCTATGTGAATTACATCCTCATTGCCATCAACATTCTGGTCTTTGTGCTGTTCCAGGGGGCGGGCAGCAACCAAAATTTCACCTACGCTTTTGCCACCGTTCCGGCCGAAATCGTCTCTGGCCAGGATGTGGTTACGGCCGATCAGGTCGTCCAGGACCCGGCCAGCGGCCAGCAGTTTGTTCTGCCCGGTTTGCAGCCAACGCCAATTTCGGTCTATATCACCCTGTTCACGGCGATGTTTATGCACGGCGGCTGGGCGCATCTGGGCGGTAATATGCTCTACCTGTGGATTTTTGGTGATAATCTGGAGGATCGGTTGGGACACGGCCGTTACCTGATTTTCTACCTGACCGCCGGCCTGCTGGCCTCGCTGGCCCACGTTTTCGCTTCCGTCCTTGTCGGTGACAACTTGCAAATTCCCAGCCTGGGCGCATCGGGAGCGATTGCCGGGGTGCTGGGCGGCTACCTGGTGCTGTTCCCGCGGCGGCGGATTACGGTTCTGGTCATGCGCATTGTCACGCAGGTGAACGCTTTTATCGCTGTGGGCCTCTGGTTTGTGCTGCAGTTGGTTGGCGGATTAGGCACGCTCAGCGGCAGCAGTGACGGCGTGGCTTATGCGGCCCACATCGGCGGCTTTATTGCCGGGGTCGTGCTTATCAAGTTATTTGCGGCCGGGCGGGAGCCGGCAGCGCGATTTTACTAATTTCCAACACACATTCCTATGCGATTTAGAGTTACTTTAGTCATTGTTCGTGATGAGAAGATTTTGCTGATTGACCGGCAGCGTAACGGCCGTTCCTACTACGTCATTCCCGGCGGCGGCGTGGAACCGGGCGAGTCCCTGGCCCAGGCCGCCATCCGCGAAGCGCGTGAAGAATTGAGCCTGGACGTGGAGTTGGGGCCGCTGCTGTACACCCGTCCCTGGGATGACGGCCGTTTCCAGCAAATGGAATTCGTCTTCCTGGTCTCCGGTTATACCGGGCAGCCAGCCCTGCTTGATCCGGAAATCTTGGCCAAGCAAACAACCAATAACGTCTACGTTCTAAAATGGCTGCCCGTGACCGAATTAAACGGCTCTCCCTGTTACCCCGGCCCAATTTTGCCGGAAGTAATGGAGCTGGTAAACGGCAACCGGTAATTGGATTACTAATTAGCGGTCTCCATCTTCCGCAACCATACCGCCCCATTCGCGTACAGTGTTTTGTAAACTGTATACGAAAATGAGGTAAACATGTCAACAGCAACTGTCACAAAAGTAAAACCGGTACAGGAAATTCCTTTCCTGCTGCGCGTTATCTGGTTCTTCGTCCTGGGCTGGGAAATCACCGGCGTCTGGATTTTAGTCGCCTGGGCGCTAAATGTCTCTATCATCTTCCTGCCATTGGGCTTATGGATGATTGATCGGGTGCCCCAGGTGCTGACCCTGAAGGCCCGCCCCGGTGCGTATGTGGTTGATTTGGAAAACGGCCGTTCCCGATTCCTGCCCGCCAGCCAGCCTAACTTCTTCATCCGCGCCATCTACTTCATCTTGATTGGCTGGTGGTTCAGCTTGATCTGGGCAGCGCTGGCCTGGGTTTTGTGCGCCACCATCCTCTTCCTGCCCCTGGGTGTGCCTATGCTCAACGCCCTGCCCTTCGTCACCACCTTGCAGTTGTCGTAAACCTTTCAACTGAGCGAATAACGACATTAGACCCTGAGAGTTACAGAAGCTCTCAGGGTCTTTTTATTTTTGCATATTAAGTTGCTTGTAAAGAATCGTCAGCCATAATGAGTGCTGGTAAAAACAAACTATTGGATTTGCAAATTTTATGACTGAAATTCCAGTAACAACAATGTGGTGGCTGACCGTAATTACTTACGGGGTAACGGCCGTACTTTGCCTCATCGCTGCTGTACGAACACCCATCAAACGCGGCTTTTGGGGCGGCCTGGCCCTGGGCATGCTGCTCCTGGGCATCAACAAACAACAAGATTTGACCGGCATTCTGACTAAACTGATGCGCGGGGCAGCCTGGCAGGAACAATGGTACTTCTCCCGCCAGCCCGTTCAATTGACCCTCATCGTCATTGCCGCTCTATTATTTGGCGGGCTGTTCTTTTGGCTGGCACGCAAGGCCAAACCGGCGTCCCGCTGGCAAAGTCTGGCGCTGTTGGGCATCGTTTTTCTGGCCGGATTTGCCCTGGTTCGTGCCGTTTCGCTGCATGCCGTCGATGCTTTCCTGTACCGGCGTATAGGCGGCATTCAACCCAACTGGATTGTTGAGCTGGGCGGCATTACTCTGGTCGCTCTACCAGCCATCCGCCAATTATTCATCCAACCCAAGCAAAAGGAATTCGCATGAATGACGTTTTATTGACTGTTTCGGGCACGATCCCGGCAGATATTGAAGGACAAATTGAACGGGGGGAACGGCCGTTAACCGACTACATCGCCATGGCCCGCACCTTCAACGCCGACCTGATTGACTTCGCCGAAGCGCGCCGCCAAACCGGCTTCATCGGCAAGCTCATGGAAAAAATTGGTGGGCCAAAATTAATGCTGGCCTGGGCCTGCTTCATCCTGCGCAAAAAATACCGCGTCATCTTCACCGATGGCGAACAAATTGGCTTGCCGCTGGCTGTCTTTCTGAAATTCTTGGGATTGGGCGCTCATCCGCGCCACTTAATGATTGTTCACATTTTATCGGTGGGCAAAAAGATGATTTTGATCGATTGGCTGAAATTACAAAGCCACATCGACCTCTTCCTAGTCTACGCTACCCGGCAAAAAGAGTTTATCGAAGACCGCTGGAAAGTGCCCGGCGACCGGGTCATCTTCACCCCGTTCATGGTTGATGCCAACTTTTTTGCGCCTGACCAGGCCGGACAAACCCAAGATTTACTGCCCTTCGACCCTGGCCAGCGCCCCATCATCTGCTCTGTTGGGCTGGAATTCCGCGATTATCCCACGCTAATGGAAGCAGTGAAGGGGCTGGACGTTCAGGTGGTCATTGCCGCCGGCAGCCCCTGGTCTAAACGCTCCGACACAACGGCCGATCAGGAAATTCCTGACAACGTCCTGGTGCGCCGCTTCACCCAGTTTGAACTACGCGATTTGTATGCGATAAGCGCCTTTATGGTCATGCCTTTGTTTAATGTAGAATTTCAAGCCGGAGTCACGGCGCTGCTGGAAGCAATGGCTCTGGAGAAAGCGGTTATTTGCTCGGCCACACCGGGCCAGACGGATGTGGTCGTTGAAGGGGAAACCGGGCTGTACGTTCCGCCAGAAAATGCAGCGGCGCTGCGCGAAGTCATCGTTAAACTGCTGGATAACCCGGAAGAGGCGGCCAGGATGGGCAGAAACGGCCGTAAACGCATCGTCGATTATATGAGCCTGGAACGGTACGTGGAGCGGTTGAATCAGTACGTTCAGGGTAAATAGAATACGGCCGTTTCCCACTGCAAATATGCTACAATGAATTGAAGGTCATTCAATTCTTAAAGGTGGGAACCATGCTGAAAAACTTATACATCGCGGACCGCTACAAAATCAATGACCTCGAAAAAGACCTGATAGGGCAGGATCAGATTGCCCGCTTTTACCGGGGAACAGATACGCATACGGGCAAGCATGTAGCCATCCGCATTCTCAAGCCAGAATTCGCCACCGGCCGCCCTGAAATCGCGCAAATGTTTCTCCGCGAAACGGAGTTACTGAAACAACTCAATCACCCCAATATCGAAACGTTCCTGGACGTGGTGCAGGAGCAAGAGAATTTTTACGCAATTTCAGAATTTGTAAAGGGCGGAACCATTCAAAGTCTGCTTGATCAACAAGGACAGCTAGCCATCAAACAAACCGTCCAAATAGGACTTGATTTATGCGACGCCTTAACCCGCGTCCACCGTTTAGGCATCATTCATCGTGATTTGAAACCTTCAACTATCCTGTTGACGGAGGAGGGAACCCCTAAATTAACCGGATTTGGCATTGCTTACACCAAGACCATGCCCAATACCGTAAAACAAGGCGGCTTTGTAGGAACAGTCTATTACGCCAGCCCGGAAACCTGCCAGGGAAAAGAAATAGACGAAAGAACTGACATCTGGTCGTTTGGCGTCGTTTTGTACGAAATGCTGACGGGACAACTGCCATTTGACAGCCCCAATGATAAGGAAACGATCCAGGGTATATTAACCCAACCTGTCCCCGATCCTTCTCGTCTCCGCCCTGATTTACCACCATCCCTGGCCCATCTCATCCAACTCATGCTGCAAAAGGATGTATCCAAACGCATTCCCAGCATCCGTCTCGTGGGCAGCCAACTAGAAGCAATCCTGTATGACAGAGACATGGGCACAGGAATGGTAGGAATTACGACTGAGAATTTGCTTTTTGCGGACACGGCCGTTCCCACCCCAACATCCCCGGGCTCAACCATTCTACAGAACCGCTTTGTTCAGGAAGAACCCTTTGCAATGGGTGGCATGGGTACTTTGTATCGCGGACAAGACTTGAGCACCGGGAAAATAGTCGCCATCAAACGGCTTAAGTCGGAACTCGTTGCCTACTCCCCGGAAACAGTGACCCGTTTTTTCCGCGAAGGTGAAGCATTGCGCCAATTAAATCATCCCAATATCGTCAAAATATTGGCAATGGTCGAAGACAAAGAACACCCAGTTATCATCATGGAACACATCTCCGGGGGCGACTTACAGCAACTACTCGATAATGAATCGCCACTGCCACTGCTGCGCGTACTGGATATTGGCCTGGAAATCGCTGACGCACTTACCCGCGCCCACCACTTAAACATCCTGCACCGGGACATCAAACCGGCCAATGTTCTGCTCGCGGCTGATGGCACAACCCGCTTGATCGACTTTGGCATCGCCCGCTTGGAACAACGGGAAACCCGCATCACCCGCACCGGCGAAATCATAGGCACAATCGCCTATCTGAGTCCCGAAGTGTTTCGCGGTGAAGAGTTGGATGCGCGCAGTGATATTTGGGCTTTTGGCATTTTGTTATATGAGTTATTGGCCGGACGTCCGCCATTTACCGGCGGGCAAATGGCGGCAACACTCATGGCCATTTTGAACGACCCCATTCCCGATCTCGTTCAGTATCGGCCAGACACTCCCCACGAACTCGTTACATTAATCGAACAAATGCTGATCAAAGATCGAGAACAACGCATCGACAGTATGCGACTGGTGGCCGCCAAACTGGAAAAAATCCGAAACACTTTACATTCAAAGTAAAAAGCGGACAGAAAATTAATTTTCGTCCGCTTTTTTGTCCACAGTAACTCTACCGCTTACAAGATAGATTCGGCCAGTTTTTCATCCGGTGATTTTTCTTTCAACATGATGGGTTCACGTCCTCGAACCAGCAAACCAGCCCCGGCCACAATCAACAGTACGGCCCCGACAATACTTACCCAACCAGACAAGACGAAGCTCATGAAGCTGAAGAAAACAGCGGCAATCGTGCTCACAATCAGGCCGGCTTTCATCAATTTGGGGCGTTTGCCAGCGCTGGCGACCATGAGGGCCAGGCCCACCGACAATGGTTCCATCGTCCACAAAATCGCCCACAAATCCCACAGCCCGGTAATGGCGCAAAACTGGAAGATGAGGCCGTTGACGCCAATGATGATGGCCGGAATCATAAACCAGATGCTGCGCATGAATACGGCCGTTGCCGCAAACCCAAGGGCCAATCCCAAAATCACCATCGGCCAAAAGTAATCCCAAATCCCCCAGGCATTGAAGATGCTGCCCCATAGTAACATCATGCTAACCGTCAAAATGGGGAAGCCAGGAATAAACAACGCTTTCAAACCGCGCCGCTCCATAAACATGAAAGGCACAGCGACGAAAGTCAGACCAACGGCACTGACGGAAAGGGGCCAGAAACGCCATAATCCGTATTCCCAACCCAGCAGCGGCAAGATGGTCGTGTGCAGCAGGGCCAGACCGCCCAAAACAATTAAGAACATCCCACTAAAATTTGTCGTTCGCTTTTCCATGATTTCACTCCTTGCATAATCTTCCCGGAAGCTGCCTGTCATAGAAGCTGAACCGTAAAAGCTTCCGGGAAAATGGTTTACGTGATCGATAATTGGAGTGTAGTGGAACGGCCGTTCCCCTGCCTAACCGTTAGCTAACCATCAGCTATCATCTGATAACCAGGGCAAAAAAGGAGACAATGGCAATACCAATAATCGACAGGCGGCGGTAGCGGCGGCCCAAAGAAACTGCTAATTCCTTCGCCTGTGGCGACGGCGCAGCCCGGTTAATCGTGTACCAAAGCACGGCCATAATGATGAAAATTTGCAGCGGCCACAGAAACGCCCAATCATTCCAGTTGCCTGAAACAGAGTAGTAACTCATCAAAACACCTTCGCCGAACAGCAGCCCGGCAGGAATAAACAACCAGATGCTGCGCCGATGGATCATGAGCTGGCAAAAAAACAAAGCTACAAGCAGCAGTTCCGTTGGCCAGCCTTGTTCGAAAAACCAGCCGGGACCGGCGCGGCCAGAAACTATGACCACCACCATGTTAAACAAAAGCACCACCCCCGCCCCGTTCATCATGGTGCGCCATAAAGATTGCTTGCCGGGCTTTTCCAGCGCAGCAGGATTAGCGGTCACACGGGAAACCGGCGGTTCCTGTGCTTTCAAGGCAGTCAAATCAGCAGCCATATCTTCAAAACGGGTAGCGGCCGTATCTTGCGCCGCAAATTCCACATCGGCCAGTTTGGCCCGGGCTGTACCGGAATACACGGCCACCGATTCGGCCGGGGCATCGTCGGTGGTAAAGGAAAGCGGCAGCGAAATACGTGGGGGCAGGTCGATTTTGGCTTCGGCGGCGGCTTTTTTGAGGGCTGCGGCCATAGCGGCGGCGGATTGGAAACGGCCGTTTCGATCCTTCGCCAACGCCTTCAACACAATCCGTTCCAGCAAGACGGGAATGTTGGGGTTCAGTTCGCGCGGCAAAGGCAGCGGGTCATTGACGTGCTTAAGCAAAATCGCCAGCGGTGTATCAGCATCAAACGGCGGGCGGCGGGTCATCATCTCATAAAAAACGACGCCCAGCGAATACAAATCACTGCGCACATCGCTGACGCCTTCCAATCCCTGCTCCGGAGCCATGTAATTGAGCGTACCCAGCAGCGCCCCGGAAACCGTGTGCCGCGTACCACCCACAATCTGGGCAATGCCAAAATCAGCCAGCACCGCCTGCCCGCGCCGCGTTAGCAAGATATTGGCCGGTTTGATGTCACGGTGGACCATCCCTTCCTGATGGGCGTAGGCCAGCCCATCCAGCACGTCTAGCAGGATGCGCACCATCTCACCCCAGGGCATTTGCTCATCGCGCACGCGGTAATCGTTAAGACGGGTGTGCAGTGTGTCCCCATCCAGCAGTTCCATAACCATGAAGTAAATGTCATCGGCCACGTCAAAGTCATGAACCTGGATGATGTTGGGATGGCGCAGCGCGGCCACCGCTTGCGCCTCGTGACGGAAGCGGGTTAAAAACGTTTCGTCCTCGACCAAATCCGAGCGCAGCACTTTGATGGCCACATAACGATCCAGTTGGGGATGATAACCGCGATAAACGCGGGCCATGCCGCCGCTGCCCAACGGTTCCAATACGCGATATTTGCCTAATGTTTGCCCTTCCAACGATGTCCGCGCCACAGTTCCCTCTTAATTTAGGAGACTGGGGATTGGAGACTAGAAATCGAATAGTCTCCAATCTCTAGTCTCCAGTCCCTGGTTTCCAGCCTCATCATTTTTTCATTCAGTCACCGGCTGAAACATGAGCCATACGCGGCTCATCAAGCCTGTGCCGATTAAACCGATGCCGACCATACCTTCCCACGAAATCCAGTTTGGATCAAGTAATTGCATCACGCCGGTACTGAGAATCCAGACGCCAACAATGAGCATTGCGGTAGCTGTCCACGTCGCCCGCCGGATGACACGCAATGCCTCGACAAATGCGCCAACGCCGGGGATGAGGATGAAGATACCCCACCAATGAAAATCACCAAACAGCGCGGGCAAACTAATGAATGCCAACTGGTCGGCCAGGAAGGTGAACCCCAGCAAAATCATGGTCAAGCCAATCCAACGGAGGAAGCGCAGCACGGCCGTTACCCCCACCTTACCATCTGCACCACCTACCAGCCACAAAGCCACGCCCGGCATCACAATCATCAACGGCCACCACGTACCCCAATTCAGGTTGAGCAGGAACAGAATGGCGACCATCAGCACCACCAGCCCCACACCCATGCTAAAACGAGCGATGAAGGGGAAACGGCCGTTCCCCGCCAACTGAGCCTGTTGAAGTTGAGCCTGCCAGCCCAGCCCCACAAACAACAAACCGGGCAGCAAAATAAACAAGCCCCACCAATTCTCCAAGCGACCAGCACCCAACAAATTCGCAACAATAAACGTCAGCCCAATAAACAACAACGTTGCTCCGCCCAGATCCGACCAGGACAGCCGCCGCGGGCGGCTCACTTGTTGAACCCCGTTTTGAATCACATCTTGTTTCATCATTCACCTCCGATCTTAAGGTGACAGGCTCTTCCAAAGTGCCTGTCACCTATTTGCGATGAATTAATGATAGCGAAAAGGGGTTCTGGGCTGCCTAACCGTTAGCTAACAACTAGCTATCGGAAATGGTTGGTTGGATAGTTTGTTGGTTGGCGTGTCTTTTACTAACCAACCATCCAATTGACCAACCATCCAACTAACCAACTGACTTCTACACAACTAATTTATAGCCCCGCCCGCGCACGGTGAGGAGAAGCTGCGGATTAGCCGAATCCGGCTCCAGTTTGGTGCGCAGGCGGCTGACCAGGTTTTCGATCTGGTAATCGTAAACGCCGTCACGATATTCGGGCCATACGGCCGTGCCAATTTCATCCTTGGAGCAAACCAATCCCGGCCGCGAAAACAAGTAAGCCAGCAGCTCAAACTCCTTGGGAGCCAGTTCCACCAACTGTCGGTTCACCCGCACCAAACCGGCAGGAATATCCATCTCCAGCTCCGGCAGCACCGTATCTTGATACGTCACATCCGGATCATGAAAAACAAACTCCACGTCGCCAACTTTGATATGGTCACCATCGCGCAGTTGGGCCGGTTCCGTAAGGCGTTGGCCATTCAGGAACGTGCCGTTAGTACTGCCCAAATCCTCCAGAATGACCCGCCACCCCTCGCGGCGCACACAGGCATGCTCCCGCGAAATGCGCTTGCTGCTAACCACGATCTCATTCTCCACCGCCCGGCCGATCTTCACCATATCACCTGTCAAGTCATGGGCACGGCCGGTAGGATCAGTGAGTTTTGGCGTTTGTTTACTGCTCATTTTCGAAGACCTCGATGTCAAGACTACGCAGATTCATGGCTTCTGTCAATACCCTTTTGTAAGA
This sequence comes from Ardenticatenaceae bacterium, assembly GCA_020634245.1. Taxonomy (GTDB): domain Bacteria; phylum Chloroflexota; class Anaerolineae; order Promineifilales; family Promineifilaceae; genus JACKCC01. Next base: position 126,030 of record JACKCC010000013.1, read on the forward strand.
GCAATTTACAAACCACCCCGATAAAAAACAGGGTCACCCAGCTCTAGGGAAACCCTGTTTTCAAATCTCTTTTGACTGTGAGGAGAACTACGCTCGTTCTACCTCAATCGTTTGCCGGTGAATCTGGTAGCTGCCCGATTTCTCCAGTACCTGGGCGACAAATTGTTCCGGCACATCCACCCAGGTATGCGCCGGTTGGATGCGGATAGCGCCAAGGCTGCGGCCGGGAATATCGGCATGAAAGGCAATCGTGCCGACAACATCGTTAGGCCGCACGCCTTGCTCTTTGCCGACGTTAAGCTGCAAACGCACCATCCCGCTTTCGTGTGATTTTTTGGATTGAAAACGGCTGCTGCCGTTACCCTTTCCATTACGGCCGTTCCCATTCCGATTCCCTCGCCGTTCATTTCTGGGCTGGAATTCCCGCTCAATCACTTCACCAATGCGCGGAATCGGCCGTTGTTTTTCCTCGGCACGGGCTAATTTTAACGCGGCGGCAGCAATATCGGCCAGTTCGTATCCGGTTTCGGCCAGTTCGGTCACTATTTCGCGCTCCCGCCGTGCCCGATCCCGCTTCAACCAGACAATCATCCGCTCCATCAATTGTGCTTCCCGCCGCGCCAAAATATCTTCCACCGTAGGCAGCACGACTTTGGTAATCTTCTGCCGCGTGTAATGCTCGATTCGCTGCAATCGGCGCTGCTCCTGCGGGGTGGCCAGCGAAATAGCAATACCCGTTCGCCCCGCCCGCCCGGTACGGCCGATCCGGTGCACATAAATCTCCGGGTCTTGTGGCAGGTCATAATTAAACACATGGGAAATATCATCGATGTCCAGGCCGCGCGCAGCCACGTCTGTCGCCACCAAAACCTGAATTTGCCCCTGCCGGAAGCGGCTCATCACCTGCTCACGGGCATCCTGGCTCAAATCGCCGTTCAACGCCTCGGCCGGAAAGCCGCGAACCGTCAGTTCGTTGGCCAGTTCGCCTGTTCCCAGCCGGGTACGGGCAAAAATCAAAGTCGAACTCATCTCTTCCATTTCAAACAAGCGCGTCAACGCGGCCAGTTTATCATCAGCATTGACCAGGTAATACCGCTGCTCGATGGCGGCTACGGTCAACTGCTTATTTTGGATGGTGATGGCTTGCGGATCGCGTAAATATTTGTCAGCCAGCCGCCGGATTTCTGCGGGCAGTGTGGCCGAAAAAAGGGCTGTTTGTCGTTCAGCCGGAGTTTCGTTGAGGATAGCCTCGATGTCTTCGATGAAGCCCATGCTCAGCATTTCGTCGGCTTCGTCCAAAACGACGGTTTGCACCTGGCTCAAGTCAAGTGCTTTTTGTTTGATGAGGTCGAGCAGCCGCCCCGGCGTACCTACAACGACGTCCACGCCCCTTTTGAGCCGGTTGATTTGACGGCCGTATGCCTGCCCGCCGTAGATAGAGAGAACGTGAATTTGCCGGTAACGGCCGTATTCATAAATCGCCCGTGACACCTGCAAAGCCAGTTCCCGGGTGGGTGCAACAACCAGCGCCTGGACATCGCCCCGGCCTGGTTCGATAGTATGCAAAATAGGCAGCGCAAACGCAGCCGTCTTGCCTGTGCCCGTTTGCGCCTGGCCCAACACGTCATGCCCGGCCAGCATCAGCGGAATCATCGCCGATTGGATGGGAGTCGGTTCGGCATAGCCAAGTTCAGTTACAGCCTGCACCAACTGCGGATGCAGGTTTAATTGGGTAAATTCAGTTGTCATAATCTCCTACTTATGGCGGCCCACTTCAAATGTGATAGTCACTTTGAAAGTGACTGTCACATCAAACGAGCCTATTCTTAATGAGTCCACAGCGCGGCACAGCCCTCACGGGCCATACCCCCATTTCCTGCTAACAGCAGACTCATCCCTAAAGTAGAAGTCCGGCCGTTGCAACAAAAATGTCTTGTCACCAACAAAGTCAACATAGACAAGACATCTTGGAATCAAAATATTTTGCTAAAAAATGGAATCCTTTATGGATAACGGCGGGCAGTATAACCGATTATGCGCCTTCTGCCCACTCACCATCAGGCGAAATATAAATGAACGGCAAACTGACCAACGTGACACCATACTTGATAATCAAATTCAAGGTGAAAATCTGCCACACGGTTGACCAGGGCAGAGTCAAGAAGTGGTTTTGCAGGAAGGGAAGCGCGCCAAACGCACCTACAGCAAAAATCAAATTATCCACCGGCACGCTGACGCTGTTACTAATCAATACCCGCGCCCATTGGTATTTGCGGGTGATTTTGGTCACAAACCAATGGTAGACCTCAGTGTCGATTAACTCGCTGGCCACTTCGGCTAGAATTGAGGCAATGACAATACGCCACAACGGCCCCAAAATAGCGCTGAATTCGGCCCCCAATCCCCAGGATGGGTCGCTGGGCACACCGGAAGCCCAGGACAAATAAGCCGCCATGAACAGGTTAATAATCCCGGCCATGATGATCAGGGTCTGGGCGTTGTGTTTGCCCAACAGTTTGTGCACGACATCACGCAAGGTAAATGTGATGGGATAAATGAAGGTCCCCATGTCAACGGCAAATCCGGCAACAACACCGATTTTTAGACTGGTGATGTCGGCCAGCATTTGCGCCCCAATGTAGGCGGCGACCACAATCACGGCAATGCGGGGCACGGCCGTTGCCACCCCCCGGCTAATTTCAATCTGTTTCTTCTGAGCTAATACTGTCATAAAATTCTCCTGGCCACAGCAAAACGCGGCAGACGCAAAGAATAAATCTGCGTCATCCTTCGACAAGCTCAGGACAAGTTCGGCGCAATCTGTGGATTTTCTGTTAGAATCAGGCGGGCTTGGAATCCCGCAGTTTTGGTAAGCCGGGTGGGGACGAGGCGTCCTTTTCTGCTACCGGCGTAACGATTTGATTATAACAGAGTTTTAGATGATAGCGACTTAAAAGAATGCAGAGATTAGAGGATTCAGGGATTTTTAATTTCATCCCCAAATCCCTAAATCCTCGCTTAAAAAGAGGGTAAACTGTGACAGACAAATACAAAATCATCGTCAATCCTACCTCCGGGCGCGGTAATGGGGCGCGGATCATCCCCCAGTTGGAGCAGTGTCTGCAAACGCATGGCGTGGACTTTGAGTTGGTGCGGACGGAACGGCCGTTACACGCCATCGAACTCGCCCAACAAGCCGCCCAGGACGGATTTGGCGTCGTCGTCGGCGTTGGCGGCGACGGCACGGCCAACGAAGTCGTTAACGGGCTGATGCTGGCCAAACTGGCCGGCGCGGACCGGACGGCCATGGGTATGCTGCCCGCCGGGCGGGGCAACGATTTTGTCTATGGCATCGGTATGCCCGATGGACTGGAAGATGGCTGCCGTGTTCTGGCCCAAGGTTACAAACGGCGGATTGATATCGGGCATGTGAAAGGCGGGCTGTTCCCGGACGGCCGTTACTTCGGCAATAGTCTAGGTATTGGCTTTGACGCAGTCGTTGGCTTTGAAGCGGTCAAAATGACCTGGCTGACCGGCTTCCCCTCCTATCTGGTAGCCGCCCTCAAAACCATCTTCCTCTACTACAATGCGCCCAAGTTAGAAATCGCTTATGACGGCCAGGTTATTACCATGCCTACGCTAATGCTGTCGGTTATGAATGGCCGGCGGCAGGGCGGCGCCTTTATGATGTCACCCCAATCCCGCAACGACGACGGCCTGTTCGATTTATGCATCGCCGAAGGAGTCAGCCGGCGGCGCATTTTCACGCTCATCCCCCACTTTTTCAAAGGATCGCAGTTCAGCCAATCGGAAATTAAATTTGGGCAGACGGATAAGCTGGTGGTAACGGCCGTGTCCGGCATCCTGCCCGCCCACGCCGACGGTGAAACCCTTTGCACCGACGGCAACCAGTTGACAATTGAACTGCTGCCCAACCAACTTGACGTTATCTGCCCGGCGGATAAGATCGCCGCATGAGCATCACATTTCACGTCGTCAACTTCACCTTCAAACGACTCGTGCGCATTATGTGCCGGGTCGACGATTCCCAATGGCACAAATTTCCCGATAAAGGACCGCTGCTGCTGGCCGCCAATCACGTCAACTTCATGGAAGTGCCGGCGATGTACACCCATCTCATGCCCCGCCCTGTCACCGGCTTCGTTAAGGCGGAGAATTGGGAGAAACCATTTTTGCGCTGGCTGTTTACTTTGTGGGGCGGCATTCCGCTGCATCGCGGCGAGGCCGATATGACGGCCGTTCGCGCCGGATTAGCGGTGTTGGAAAAGGGATGGATTTTGACAGTTGCGCCAGAGGGGACTCGGACGGGAGACGGCCGTTTACGGCAAGGTCATCCCGGCATCGTCATCATGGCCCTCAAAAGCGGCGCGCCCATCCTGCCTGTCGCTTACTGGGGGCATGAGCAGTTCTGGCAAAACGCCAAACGGCTGCGGCGGACGGAATTCAATTTGCAGGCCGGACGGCCGTTCACCCTCGATCCCGGCAATCAACGCGTCACCAAAGAAATCCGGCAGCAAATGGCCGATGAAATCATGTTCCAAATCGCCCGCCTGCTGCCGGAAGATTACCGCGGCTACTACAGCGATTTGTCACAAGCCACGGAAGAATATTTGAAATTTGTGCCAGAACTGGTGTCATAAAGTCATTTTGTCATGCGTCATGATGTCTTGATGACACATGACTTCATGACGTATGACCTTTACTCCCGCTCTCGTAAATGCGGAAACAACAGGACTTCCCGAATCGTTGACTTATCTGTAAACAACATCGTCAGCCGGTCTACGCCAGTGCCGAAACCGCCATTGGGCGGCATCCCGTAACGCATCGCCCGCAGATAATCCTCGTCAATCGGATTCAGTTCATCGTCATCTTTGCTGTACAACTGCTGTAAATCCTCAAACCGCTGCCGCTGATCGAGGGGATCATTCAATTCGGTGAAAGCATTGCCCATCTCCAGCCCGGCGATGAAAAACTCAAACCGCTCCACGTGCAGCGGATCGCCGGGAATCCCTTTGGCCAGGGGAGAAATGTCACGCGGATACTGGGTGATGAAGGTTGGCTGGATCAGTCGCGGCTCGACGTAATCGCCCAGCAGCCCGTCAATCAACTGGCCCCATGATGCGCCTTCGGGGGTGTTGCCGCCGATTTTGCGTACCGCCTGAGACAAACTGGCCGCGTCGGGATACTCCATGTAATCAATCTCGGCGAACATTTTGATGCTGTCGCGCAGCGTCATCCGCTGCCAGGGCGGAGCGAGATTTACCTGATGACCCTGGTAAGTAATAGTCGTCGTGCCCAGCACCTCTTGTGCCGCGTAGGCAATCATACGCTCGGTGAAGTTGGCCACGTCGTTGTAGTCCCAGTACGCCGCGTAAAACTCAAGTTGGGTGAATTCGGGGTTGTGTTTGTAGCTCACGCCCTCGTTGCGGAAATCACGGCCGATTTCGTAGACGCGTTCAATACCGCCCACCAACAGCCTTTTCAAGTACAGTTCAAAAGAGATGCGCAAGTATAAATCTTGTTTAAGCTGGTTGTGATGGGTGGTAAACGGCCGTGCCGCAGCCCCGCCATACAAAGGCTGCAAAATTGGCGTCTCTACCTCCATGAAATCATTGTCATCAAAGAAACGGCGCAGCGCCGTCACCAGTTTGGTACGCGTGCGGAATACCTCACGCACGTCTGGATTGACAGCCAAATCGGCATAACGCTGACGGTAACGCTCTTCCACATCGGCAAAGGCGCTGTAGCGCACGATTTCGCCATCTACTTCCTGCTCTTTCACCACCGGCAGCGGGCTGACAGCTTTGCTCAACAGCTTCCACTCACTCGCTTTCAGGCTGATTTCACCCGCACGCGTGCGGAACAAAACGCCGGTTGCCTGGACAAAGTCACCCAAATCGATCAGTTTGCGAAAAATCTGATGCGTTTCTTCCCCGATTTCTTCACAGCGGAGAAAAAGTTGGATACGGCCGTGTCCATCCTCAATGTGGGCAAACACCGTCTTCCCCATATCCCGCATACTCATCACCCGGCCGCAGATCGTCGCTGTGATCGTTTCATCTTCAGCCGCCGCTTCAAAAGCCGCGATAGCAGCCGTCGTCGTATGCGTCCGCTCAATCCGCAGGGGAAACGGTTCAATCCCGGCTTCTTGCAAACGAGCCAGTTTGTCCAATCGCTGCGCTTCTAATGGTGAAGGTTCCCAAGCCATAATTTCCTCTTTGATGCGGGGATTAGGAGATTAGAGGATAAAAGAATCAATCCCTAAACCCCATAACGTCCGCGTTTTTCTCCTAAAATCAACACTTTATCATTCAAAAAAAAGCCCGTGCTGAGCACGGGCCGTTAGATTTTTTCATCACTCTGGTTAAAGATTACTCAATCTTAACCACCCGAAACTCAATAATACCGCTGGGCGCATTAAAACGCACAACTTCGCCCACCTTAGAGCCAAGCAGCGCCTTACCCAACGGGCTTTCATTGGAAATACGCCCCTCTACCGGATTCGCTTCGGCCGCGCCAACCAGATGATACCGTTCATCTTCATCCACACCTTCTTCGGATACGGTCACATAATCGCCAACCCGTACTTTATCGTGTGGTTCGCCATTATCATCAATAATCTGGTAGTTTTTGAGGATGCCTTCCAGTTCCTGAATACGGCCTTCCAGAAACGACTGGGCGTTACGCGCCGCTTCCAGTTCAGCGTTGTCTACAAAATCAGCATCTTGGCCATCTTCATGCGCCCGGTGCAGTCGTTCGGCAACTTCTTCACGACCAACAGTTTGCAGATGTTCCAGTTCCTCTGTCAATCTCTGCAATCCTTCTGTTGTCAGTAAATGCGGTTTGAATGTATTAGTCATTACTAGCCCTTTAATAAGGGAAATACCGCTGTTAACAGCGGCATTTCCTTGACAGTTTCTCTAAATGAGGCGCAAATTATACCAAATTCGTCGTTGTTGTAAAGACGAATTTTAGTCAAAGTGCCTGAATAACAAACAATTCGGCCTCCTAAACAACTATTTCACTCCCTGGATATCACCTTTTGCTAACTCATTCACGCTCCGTCACCCCAAAATTCACGGATTGGTCACCCAAAACAGATTCAATTGGGCTTAATATTATGTGTAAGGTGAACCTGTTACTTTAATGATTGGGTACATGGTTTATCAAGCCAGCATATCAAACCCAAAAAATATCGCAGTATCTATCTATTTCAAGGCCTGACTGCGTGATCGGGAGCCTCAAACAAATCAAGCCAGGCAAAAGAAACCTGGACGAGCAGTACCTGTCCACCAGTAACTGAAAACAAAAAGTATTGGTAAAAATGTTGTTAACCTGCCGGTTAGCAAACCTCAAGATTTGGAGTGGAAGGTAAAATGAAAAATCTCAATCTGTCAGCTCAAGCATCGTTTATACAACCACAGCGCCTGTTCAAAAGCTGGGGGAAAACTCGAATTCTTCTCCTTTTGGTCGCTTTGCTGCTGGTCTTGCTTATGGCCTCATCTGCGGCTGCCATTGGCATTACTGTCAACAGCTTTGATGATATGGTTGTGCCAGGTGATGGCTACTGCACGCTTCGTGAAGCCATCACAAATGCCAACAATGATACCGACTATACCCAGGGTGACTGCGCCGCTGGTGATGGAGCGGATACCATTTTTCTTGATTCAGGCACCTATTCTTTATATTTCTGGGATGGCGAAGTAGGCGGCCCGCTTTCTGTTTGGGATGAATTGAGTATTGTTGGCACAGGGGCCGGTTCAACCATTATTGATGCCAGCGGACTGGAAAATCGCGCTTTTTACGTTTCAGCAAATACAACCCTGTCCAAAACGACTGTCAGCGGCGGTTACGGCCAGGGCAGCGGCGGCGGCATTGTCGTCACTGAAGCCAATTTGACTCTGGTTGACAGCGAGGTGAGTAACAACACGGCCGTTCCCACTCAATATGACCCTGGCAAAGGCGGCGGCATTTACCTCAACACCGGTGAACTGCGGTTGGAAAACAGCACAGTGGTCCATAACAGCGCCGGCGGCGACGGCGGCGGCATTTACGTCGACAGTTACTACTCCTCGCTAACGCTGTTGGACAGCGCCATCAGCAGCAATGCCAGCAGCGGTCAGGGCGGCGGCATCGCCAATCGAGGCGGCTCCCTGACCATTGAACGCAGCACGATTGACGGCAACACGGCCGTTACTGGCGGCGGCGGTCTCTACAACAGCGATAATGGCTACGGCAGCATCAGCCAATCCACCATTGCCAACAACATCGTCGGAACCGGCCAGTTCGCGACGAATAAATTTGGCGGCGGCATCAAAAACGTCGGCGCGGAATCCTCGCTGGACATCAGCAACAGCACCATCAGCGGCAACACAGCAGCCGATGACGGCGGCGGTTTGTACAACAACACCGCTTCCATCAGCCTGCTCAACGTCACCATTGCCAACAACCATGCTCTGAGCGAATCGGGCGGCATCGACAATTATGGCTATGTTTATTATGAAAACAGCATCATCGCCGGGAACACGGCCGTTTCCTCCTCCCCCGACTGCCGCTCCCTCTTTGGCTGGCCGCTGGTTTCCAACGGTTTTAATTTGGTGGGCAATGGAACTGGCTGCACCACCACCGCAACCGATTTAACTGTAGCGCCGGGAGATGTGTTTACGGCCGTACTCGCACCCCTGGCCAACAACGGCGGCAGCACCCCAACCCATGCCCTGCAAGAAAACAGCCCGGCCCTCGACGCCGCCAATCCTGACACCTGCCCGGAAATCGACCAGCGTGGCGTGACCCGGCCCCAAATGGCCGGCTGCGACATCGGCGCATTTGAAGCCAGCGACATCGCCCAAACCGGCCCCGTCTTCACCGTCAACACCGCCGACGACAGCGACGACGGCCTCTGTTCGCTGACCCACTGCTCCCTGCGCGAAGCAATTCTGGCCGCCAACAGCAGCGAAGGCAGCGACACCATCCGCTTCGACATTCCCCAAACTTATTGGACCACGATTGCGCCCTATTCAGCGCTGCCGGCCATCACCGATGCGGTCACGATTAGCAATTACCAGGGATCGACCTTCATCGAGTTAAGCGGCGAAGCAGTAGACGGCCTGGCTGATGGGCTGCTTTTGACCGGCGGTGGCAGCACGATTGAAGGCTTGGCCATTCATGATTTTAGCGGCGCAGGCATCAGCGTCGCCGATGGCAGCGGCAACACCTTCACTGCCAACAGCATCTATAACAACGGCGGACTGGGGATTGACCTGGGCGGCGATGGCGTGACCACCAATGATGTCCCGGATGCGGACGGCCTGACCAATTTCCCGATTATCATTCGCGCTGTGCCCGATGGCTATGGAACGGCCGTTACCGGCATCTACCATGGCCAATCCAACAGCAGCTCCACCCTGGAATTTTTCAGCAGCGCCGCTTGCGATCCGTCCGGCTTCGGCGAAGGCCAGCAGTTCCTCGGCTCCATCTTCGTCACCACCAACGACAACGGCAACGCCAGCTTCAATGAAACTCTGTACAATGAAGGACAGGAAGCGCCCACCGCCTTCATCACCGCCACCGCCACCGACGCCGACGGCAGCACCTCCGAGTTTTCCCAGTGCGCCGAAGTTGGCCCCGGCAACGATTCCTGGCCGCGTGCCCTCAACCTTCCCCTCACTCCTGACGAGATTTCGCCGGAAGTACTGACCGGCAGCTACGATCAGTTTATCGACAAACAAGATCAATCCCGCTGGTTCAAAATCCAGGTACAGCCGGGCAGCCAGCTTGTTGTCACCCTCACCGGACTGCCGGAAAACTATGATCTGACCGTTTACAAAGACATCGCCGCCACCTTCAACGAAATGCTGGCGGCCGACAACAATGACGACCTGCTGGAACTAACAGCCGAATTCGCCCCGGATGCGTTCAGCCCCGATGCCTTTTCACCAGACGCTTTCAGCCCCGATGCGTTCAGCCCTGATGCTTTTTCACCCGATGCATTCAGCCCGGACGCCTTCAGTCCTGATGCTTTCTCGCCCGACGCTTTCAGTCCCGATGCCTTCAGTCCTGATGCTTTCTCGCCCGACGCGTTCAGCCCCGATGCCTTCAGCCCTGACGCCTTCTCGCCAGACGCTTTCAGTCCCGATGCCTTCAGTCCCGATGCTTTCTCGCCCGACGCGTTTAGCCCCGATGCCTTCTCCAGCGCCCAAACGCGCAGCTTGATCGGCGTCTCCGCTTTCAACGGCACGGCCAGCGAAGGCATCTCCCTCAACACCTGGGAAAGCAGCGGCGATTTCTATATTCGGGTGCGCGGCCGTAACGGCGCCTTTAATACAGAATCTCCTTTCCATTTGGCAGTAGTCATGACCACCGGCACGTGCAGCGGCGTCTCCACCACCCTGCCGGCGTTCAGCATCGTGCCCGCCGCCAATAACTACAACACCATCATCCTGGCCGACCTGGCCCGGCTGACAACCGACACGCAGGCCCAGGCCGATGTGTTGGCCAAACTAAATCAACTGGCCGCCCGCCCCGAAGTCAATGGCGTCGTGGTTGATGTTAGCAGTGACGCCCGCGTGGCCGCCGCTAATGCCCAGGCCGATACCCATCCCACCTGCCCCTTCGCCAAAAACCTTGTGGCCTACGCCATCAAGGATATTGTCGATGGCTACCGCAGCCTCAACCCGCTGCAATATGTTGTCATCATCGGCAGCGACGACGTGATCCCGTTCTTCCGCCATCCCGACCAAGCCTTGCTGGCCAACGAGCGCAACTACGTGCCGCCAGTACGCGACAACACCGCGTCCCAGGCCAGCCTGAAACTGGGCTACTTCCTCAGCCAGGATCGCTATGGCGCTGGCCGCGAGATTTCCAGCGGGGTCAACAGCCTGCCCATCCCCAATCTGGCAGTAGGGCGGCTGGTAGAAACGCCCGGCGAAGTGATGGGCATGATTGACGCTTACCTGACTGGCACAACCAGCGGCGTCGTTCCCACGCCTGCCTCAGCCCTGGTAACCGGCTACGACTTTCTGGAAGATGCGGCCAACGCAGTGACAGCCGAATTGGAAGCAGGAATTGGCAACACGGCCGTTACCCTCATCACCCCCCGCGACCTCTCGCCGCAAGACCCGGCGGCGTGGACGGCCGATGATTTACGGACTGTTTTGCTGGGCAGCCGTCACGACATCACCTATCTGGCCGGCCATTTCAGCGCCAGCAGCGCTTTGGCCGCTGACTACAACACCCGCCTGCTGGCCTCGGAAGTCGCCGCTTCATCGGTGGATTTGACCAACGCTCTGATCTTTAGCGCCGGCTGCCATTCCGGCTACAACATCGTCAACGCACACGGTATCCCCGGCGTCACCAGTGAACCGGATTGGGCGCAGGCCTTTGCCCAAAAGCAGGCCACACTCATCGCCGGCACCGGCTACCAGTACGGCGACACCGATTTCATCGAGTACAGCGAACGGCTTTACCTGGAATTCAGCCGCCAGCTGCGGTTGGGAACCGGCCCGGTTTCCATCGGGCAGGCGCTGGTAGCGGCCAAACAAGTCTATCTGGCGGAAACGCCGCAAATGCGCCCCATCCACGAGAAAGCACTGCTGGAATCGACACTCTTCGGCCTGCCCTTTCTCCAGATTGACATGCCCGCTGGACGGGGCACACCGGTCGGTGATGGCTCCATCGTGACCGGCACGACCGGCTTCGCCACCAACCCCGGCCTGACGCTGGGACTGCAATACGCGGACGTAACCATCACGCCATCTTTGACAACCGAACAGACTGAACTGGACATCATCGATGGCAGCGGGACAAACGGCACGGTAACGGCCACCTACCTGCGCGGTTCCAATGGCGTGTTCACCAATCCGGCCGAGCCGGTGCTGCCGCTGGAACGGCGCAACGTGAGCATGCCGGGCACAGTCCTGCGCGGCGTGGGTTTCCGCGGCGGCAGCTTCACCGATTTACCCAATATCCTGCCGCTGACTGGCGCAGCCACGACAGAAATTCGCGGCGTTCATCCGCCCTTTTTGTCCAGCGTCTTTTATCCGGTGCAGTTCTGGCGGGTCAACTACTTTGACGCCCTGGCCAACAGCGGCGGCGTGACACGGCTGTCGGTTTCACCGGCCCAGTACCGGTCAGATAGTCCCGGCTCGTTGACAGGCACGCTGCGCCAGTTCAATAATGTCGATTTCCGGCTGTATTACAGCAATTACACGGCACAGTCGGCCGTTTCCGGCAGCAATCCGGCACTTTCGGCGGCTCCTTCCATTGCCAACGTGGCCACTGATGTACAGGGCGGCGACATGCGCTTCTTCGCCCGCGTGGTAGGCGATCCGGCAGCGGGGATTCAGGAAGTGTGGGTGACGTTTACGGCGCTCAACGGCCCGTATGCGGGGCAGTGGCAGTCGCTGGATTTGGCGCAGCACCCCGATGATTCTACCCGTTGGCAAGGCGCACTGCCGCTCAATGGCACCGCGCCGGAGGATGGATATCGGTTATCGTTCAGGCAGTCAACGGTGTGGGTTTGGTCAGTGCATCGACGAATCTGGGGGGCGTTTTTGACAGCAACGGCAGCGTTACCCCACCACCGTCCGCACCCACCGAACTAACCCTGGGCGAACCCGCCCACATCCGGCGCGTATGGCTCCACCATCACTGCCCAGGCCCGGTTGACCAGCGGCGGCACACGCTGGCCAACCAATTCCTGACTTTCTTCAAACTGGGATCGCGTGGCTGGCCGTTACCGACGCCAACAGCATCGCCACCATATCGCTGGCACTGCTGGGTCTGCCCGGCGACGCGATCTGCTGCGGGTGGCTTTTGCCGGTACGGCCAGATTTACCAATCATCCTCAGCCGCCAATCCGTTCTACCATCACCCGGCAGGCGACCAACTGACCCTGGAACCGGCCAGTTCGACGATTTTTGCATGGCAACGGCCGATTTTTGGCTGGCAGTTTTGACCGATGCGGCGGGACGGCGTTAAGCGAAAAAACCATCATCTTCATCATCACCGGCAGCAGCGCCAGGCCCAATCGGTCATCACCGACTACAGCAGCCAAATGCCTCCTGAGCATCACGCCACCGGCCGATACTTATGAGATTGAAGTGCTTACACTTCAGCGGTATCATCCCTGCCCAACCAGACGCTGAACCTCGAATAGCCGCTTCTTACCGGCAACAGACGCTGCCCTCTTTGACTGTCAATCCAGCGGCCGACCTGGCCATCAGCAAAACCAGGTCGACCGACACGCTGGAAGTCGATAAAGCGATAGGCTTTGCGCTGGTGAGGTCAACAACAATGGGCCGGATACGGCGCAGGCGAGTCACTATCAACGATGTGATCCCGGACAACTGGGTGATTCCGTGACGGCAGCTTTGTGGGAAGCTACGGTCAGCAGCCAAAACGGTGTCCTGTGACCTGGGTGATCTGGCCAGCGGTAGGACGGCGGAAATTGTGAGTAAGGGGTAACGGCAATTACCGAAACTGCAACACCGCCAGCGTCAAGCGCAGCAACAGCCAAATCCCGACACGAGAAACAACAGCAGCGGCGCCACAGTCACCATCGCCAACCGCGCGCGCCCGTCTACTACTTCGCACCCTCATTCCAGCATTGGCGGCGTCAGCACCGCAGCGAATATATCCTGGCCTACGACAGCGGCGTGGCGGTGGTCCCTGGCCTTCGACGGCTCCGATGTCGGCCTGTACTAACGACGTCGATACCTTCCACATCCTGGACGGCGGCGACATTTTACTCAGCACCTGCGCTTCCCAGCCTGGCTGACCGGTTTGGCAGGCTGATGGACAATTCTGACATCGTCAAATTCGTCCCCCCACCTCACTGGGCATAACACGGCCCAGCGACTGAAGAAATGTTCCTGGATGTGGTTCCGATGGACTGACTAAAAGTGACCGAAAATGTGGACGCGATTGGCTTTACGGCGGACGGCCGTTTAGTCATCAGCACCAACGGCCCGGTTCACGCCGAACAGGTCAATGCCAAAGCCCAAGACCTCATTGTTTTCAACAACGGCTCCTTCGGCTGGCAGACCAACGGCATCTGGGATTTATACTTTGATGGTTCTGATGTTGACCTGCGCGGCTGGCGGGGAGATATCATGGGTACCTGGATTGATGCCGATAATGGCGACATATACTTCACGGCAACGGCCAACTCCGCCGTCGGAGGCAGCAGCGTTACCGGAGACGATATCTTTGTCTGCCAGCCCAGTTCTTTAGGTGCGGCGACTGCCTGTACCATCAGCCTGTTCTGGGATGGGTCCAATTATGGATTCGAGTACCGATTTATTGACGGTTTTGCTATCCAACGATAGCATACCGTCTAGCACATTTATGGCTCTGTGAAGTGCACATCGGGGCGGGTCAAGCAGCTTGACTCGCCCGCTTTACGAAATTTACACGTAAATTTGTCACGCAATTAACTTTCAAGCAATCAGGCATACCATATCATGGGACAAAGGCAAGAAGAAGGACAATCAATGGAACGACCCAGTGCTTATATTCCCATGGATCGACGGCAGGCCATTTTGCGAGGCGAAACACTGCCCAGTGATACCAGCGGCGCGGCCTTATTTGCCGATGTTTCTGGTTTTGCGCCCTCACCGAACGACTGCTGCAAGAACTCGGCCCACAGCGGGGTGCGGAAGGAACAACCGTCACTGAACAGTGTCTACGATGCCTTAATCACAGAACTGCACCGTTTTGGCGGCAGTGTGATCGGTTTTAGCGGCGATGCGATTACCTGCTGGTTTGACGGTGATGATGTTTGCGGGTGACCTGCGCTCAGAAATGCAGCGGGCGATGGGTCGGTTTACGTAATGTCCACCCCATCTGGCGGCGCAGTAGAATTGGCAGTAAAACGGCGAAAGTAGCCGTTGGTCAGCCCGCCGCTTCCCTCGTCGGCGCAGCCTGCCATCCAACTCATTGATGTCCTTGCCGGAGCTACCCTGGAATCGTGGCAACAGCTGAACACCAGGCCCAAAAGAAATCATTCTCGACGATGCCGCTGCTGCTGCTCGTCTGAATGGCGAAGCTAATCTCAACCTGGCATAACAAAAATTTCTGTTCGATGATCAGGCTACGAATTAACTTGCCGTCATAGCCTAAATCTTCCCCCTGGCTCATTCGTGGCATGACGTACAAACTGCCGGCCGTTTACGATCGGCTGCGCACATGGGACATGACGAAATTCCTGGCTGAACTACGTCCGTAAATGGCCTTTTCCTACGGTTCCAGCTGCGGCCTTGAGTGCGACGCCGATCCGGGTGGACAAAACTCGACCAGTTTGTGCGCAGTGTTCAGGGAAATTCTGGCTCGCTTCGAAAAGCAATTTAACCGGCTCACCATCGGTGACAAAGGCAACTCGTTATATGCGCCTTTGGCTGCTTTAGCTCATGAAGATGAAGCCTGTCCGCGCCATCTCGGCCGCTCTGGAACTGCGCAGTACCCCCGAGCACCCCTTTATCAAGATCAAAGTCGGCATCAGCCAGGACGGTACGCACCGGCGCTTACGGCGGCACGATGCAGCGGACTTACGGTGTGTTGGGCGACGGGAATTCGGCTTTGGCGACCCGCTTGTCTGAGCCACGGCTCAACCAGGCGGAAATCCACGGCGATGCTACCGCCGTTCAGCGCAGCGCATCTGATTCTTTTGCCCTGGAATCCGCTTCCCCGCTCACCGTCAAGGAGCAAATCACAACCGTTGGCGGTTTGATGTGAAAATGGCAAAAACTGGCAGTCCATCCGTCACGAGACCACAGTACGCCTTGCCTATTGTTTGGCCTTAAGCAGAATTGGAAACCATTCATCAAGCTTTTTGCCAAAAATTCAACAAGGTTCTGGACAAATCCTGGCCATCACTGGTGAAGCAGGTATGAGGCAAATCATGACTCATCACCGAAATCATTCATAAAGCCATGACCAAACAGTTTGTCTGCTTGGGCGGTGTGGTGCCAATCGTATGGGACTCACACCAGTTACCTGGTCTGGCGCATCTGGCAGCAGGAGTTTCTTTGGCTTTCGTTTGACCCTGATTCCTGGAAACGCAAATTCAAGATTTTAACTGCCAGCTGGAACAAATTGACGCCACATTGGTTCCGCGTCTGCCACTGTTGGGAACGGTGCTTAACCTCCCCATACCAGACAATGATTTGACTCGTTCTTTTGATGCCAAGCTGCGTAAAGTGTCGCTGGAATCGCTGTTAATCGACTGCCTGCGCACCCGCAGTCAGGAACAGCCGACGCTTTTCGTTCTGGATGACTGCCATTGGCTCGATCCGCTGTCGCAAGATTTGGCGGAAGCGGTGGCCCATGCTATTGCCGATCGTCCGGTTTTACTGGTGATGGCTGCCCGTCTGGCCGGCAAAGAGGATGCCACTGCGTTAGGAATTACCCGGCAGCCCCACGCTACCGAAATCAGCCTGATCGAATTTACCGCAGAAGAAGCAGCGCAGCTCATCAACTTAAAGCTGGCCCAATTTTTTGAGAAAACCGAGTCGATTCCGGCCGAACTGGTTGAGCGTATCACCAGCCGGGCCGAGGGGAATCCATTTTATATTGAGGAACTGCTCAACTATTTGCATGACCGGGGGATTGACCCGCATGACGCCCAGGCGCTGCAAAAGCTGGATTTGCCGACCAGTTTGCACAGCCTGATTTTGAGCCGTATTGACCAGTTAACGGAGAGCCAGAAGAGTACGATCAAGGTGGCCAGTGTTATCGGCCGTTTATTCCGCGCGGTGATGTTGTGGGGCGCTTATCCGCAGTTAGGCAATGAACAGCAAATCAAAGTAGACCTGGAAATCCTGAGCCAATTAGACCTGACGCCGCTGGACACGCCGGAACCGGAACTCATTTACCTGTTCAAAAATATTGTGACACAAGAAGTGGCTTATGAAAGTTTGCCCTACGCTACACGAGCGATGCTGCATGAGGTCATTGGCCAATACATCGAAGATATTTATTCCGATTCATTGAATCAATATGTCGATTTGCTGGCGCATCATTACGAACGAAGTGAAAACACGGCCAAGAAGCGGTTTTATTTGCTAAAAGCCGGAGAAGCAGCCCAGGCCAACTACGCCAATGGCGCAGCGATGGATTATTATGAACGGGTTTTGCCGCTGCTTTCGGTACAGGAGCAAGCGGAAGTACAGCTCAAGCTGGGTCAGGTTTTAGAGTTGGTGGGGCGTTGGGATGAAGCATTTGAACGGTATGAGGCGGCTTTGGCAACGGCCGTACAACTCAACAACCGCCAGTCCCAGGCCAAATGTCAAACCACCATCGGCGAATTGTATCGTAAACAAGGGCAGTTCGATCAGGCCCTCATCTGGCTGGAACAGGCCCGCCTGGAATTTGAAGCGTTGGGCAATGAAGCCGGCGTGGGGCAGGCACTCCATTATTCCGGCTCATTGGCCGCCCAACAGGGAGATTACGCCACGGCCCGCGACCGCTACGAACGCAGTCTGGCCATCCGCCGCAGCCTGGACGAAAAACCACAAGTCGCCAGCCTTTTGAGCAATCTGGCCATTGTGGCCCGTTACCAGGGCAACTATGCCGCCGCCCGCTTCCTCAACGAAGAAAGCCTGGAAATCCGCCGTGAACTGGGTGATAAGCGGGCCATCGCTGTCTCACTTAATAATTTGGGCAACGTGGCCCTGGACCAAAAAAACCATGATGAAGCCCGCGCCTGGCTGGAAGAAGCGTTAAGTTTGCAGCGTGAAGTGGGTGATAAATCATATATTGCCAATTCGCTTAACAATTTGGGCAATGTCGTCCGCGCACTGGGCGAATATGAAACGGCCTGCGAGATGTATAAGGAAAGTCTGGCCATCAGCCATGAACTGGGAGACAAGTGGGCGCTGGCTTACCTGCTGGAAGATATGGGGGCGCTGGCGGCTTTTAAGAGTTGCCCGATCGATCGCTGTTCCTTGTCAGGGGCGGGCGGCGCGCGGTTTCGCGCGAAGATTGGCGCGCGCATTCAGCCGTGGAAAAAGAAAGCTGGAACAATGCTGGCTCCTGCCCGGCAGGCAGTTTCAAGCACAGCAGGCGGAATTCCACAATAATGGTTATCAAACCAGCCTGGATGAAGTGGCGGCGCTGGCGTGGCCTATAACGGAGTAAGGATTTTCATGCGTCGTGCGTCATGCGTCAAACCGTTTATGACGTATGGTGCATGACCACTATGTTTTATGCTTCACCGCCGTCGGCCTAACTCGCTGGCATATTGGTGGCCTAACTCGGCGGCGTGTTGGCGCCCTCAGTAAGTTTGAATACAGCCCACAGCGGGGTGAGTCCACGTAAAAAGTAAAGTCGGCCCATCAAACCTTCGATTTCAGGACAGGTGATGAGAACGTCGTAATAACGCCAACCAGCCAGCCAACCCCATACCTAACCAGAATTGGAATGAAAGCAACGGCAGATTTCTTCCCCCACCACCTCCCCAATCATCCCCGCAACTCGATAAGTAAACGTCTCGGCCCGTGGCGTCAATGATGACATTTTCCCGCGATTGGCCCTGTTCGACAGCCAATTGAGCCAGATCATCGACATAAATGGGCTGGAGCCGGTAACAACAATTACCAAACACCCCCATGCGGAAACCGCGGTATCCAGGCAATGTTGTTAATCAAAATGTCCTCTTTGCCGAACAAAACCGTCAGCGCAAATAGCGTAAACGCCTGGGTGCAGCGCCGCTTCAATTCGCTTTGCCGGAGAAATATTCAGGTGCCAGAATCCAGCGCCGGATTGGTAATGCTGACGTGGACGATGCGCTCCACACCGGCTCTTTGGCGGCACGTTGAAGGGTGAGGTGTTGGTTACGGCAGACTAAGCAATAATGTACCGTAATTAAAGCGCACCCAAAAAGTGTTGTACAAAACCTTCGCGCCGCGTAATGATTCGGTTAGTTTATCGGGTTGATCAAAGTGGAAGGGGAACGCTTGCACCGCATCACCAAACGGATTCGGTTTATACAGTGAATTCGTAAGCGTCCGCACTTCGTGCCCCGCATCTAACAAATGGCGGGCAATATACTTGCCCGAATAGCCAAAGGCCCCCGTCACAACGTGAATTTCTTTTGTTTCCATGACGCTCCAAAAGTGGGAGCGCGAACATTTCGTTCGCAACGTCTCGTTCGCAACGTTTCGTTCGCAACGTCCCGATTGCCATAAGCGGAGGAGGTGACAGGCGGGACGCCTGCGCTCCAAGCTATGATGTTTTATCGTCCGAACTACTGAACAACCGCTGCATTGTGCCCTGGCGCAAATCTTCCAAAGCCATCAGTGCGGCTACTAACTTGTCCAATCTGTTAAAAAAGCTTTGCAGCGCGCCCATACGCTCTTTATAAAATCCGGCCAGTTCCGCCTCTTCCGTGTCCGCCTGTTCCACCATCGCCAGACTGTCGCCCACCGTGCGCAGTGCCTGATCAAACTCGGTTTTCTCCCGCTCACGCAGCACGCCGCGCACGATCTTCCAGAAATCGGTCTCAGCCACGTAATAATCCTTGCGGTCACCCACCTGAATTTGTTTGTGAACCATGCCCAGCCGTTCCAGACTGCGGATGTTGGTACTGACCGCCCCTTTGGTGACGCCCACTTTTGCCACCAAATCATCCAGCGAAACCGGCTGCGGCGACAGGTAAACCGCGCCAAATATCGCTCCCATTGCCTTGGGGAAACCCCAGAAATGGCTGATACGGCTCATGCCTTGAATAAAATTGTCTCGCGCCCTGACTAATTCTGAACTCATTAAAACACCTGCATCCTTATTGTTTAGTACGTACTAAACGTATTCTATCAACAAAAGACAAGTTGTGCAAAATCCTGTTTCTGCCGCTAAAATCACACAATATCTCGTTAATTCACAGATAATCACAAAAAGGTCTTTGCAGCACGCTGTTATTTGTTACAATGGATTGCTATACAGGCGGCAAATTCAGCCGCAAAAATGGAGGTTTTTTAATGGACGTTATGCTGTTGGCACGTCTTCAATTCGCCGTTACGACGGTGTACCATTTCTTTTTTGTCCCCCTCACCCTGGGCTTGTCAATCGTTGTGGCCGTAATGGAAACACTTTATGTGCGTACGAATAACCCGGTTTACAAAAATATGACCAAGTTCTGGGGCAAATTATTCATCATCAACTTCGCATTGGGCGTCGTGACCGGCATTGTGCAGGAGTTCCAGTTTGGTATGAACTGGTCAGAATATTCCCGCTTTGTCGGCGATATTTTTGGCGCGCCGCTGGCCATTGAAGCGCTGGTCGCCTTTTTCATGGAATCGACGTTCCTGGGCTTGTGGATTTTTGGCTGGGATAAGTTGAGCAAGAAGCAGCATGCCGGGGCGATGTGGCTGGTTGCTATTTCCTCTAATCTCTCGGCGCTGTGGATTTTGATTGCCAATTCGTTTATGCAGCAGCCGGTGGGGTTTGTGATGAATAACGGCCGTGCCGAAATGACTGATTTCTTCGCCGTGATTCTTAACCCCAACATCTGGACCCAGTTCCCGCATGTATTGACCAGCGGGCTGACCACCGCCGCCTTCTTCATCCTGGGGATCAGCACCTATCATCTGCTGCGACCGGGCAAACAAAACGCCATGTTCAGCCGTTCCTTCCAGATTGCCGCCGTGATTGGCATCTTGTCCACGGTGGGCGTCGTCATGACCGGGCACAGTCAAGCGCAGCATATGGTGGAAACCCAGCCGATGAAAATGGCCGCCGCCGAAGCATTGTGGGAGTCAGAAAGTCCCGCGGCGATGTCCCTCTTTACTGTGGGCAATGAACGGGAACGCAAGGATGTTTTCGCTATCCGCCTGCCACGGTTACTGAGTTTGCTGGCTTACAATCAATTAAATGGTGAAGTTAAAGGGATTAATAATTTGCAAGGCGAATATGAGCTGACCTATGGGCCGGGGAATTACGTGCCACCGGTAGCCATCAGCTATTGGAGCTTCCGCATCATGGTCGGCGCGGGCTTCCTCATGCTGGCAGCGGTGGGCTACGCGTTGCTGCTGACCATGGGTGAAGAGACGGAAAAGAAACCGCGCTTCATGAAGGCGTTTATCTGGTTCCTGCCCTTGCCCTACCTGGCTACCTCTACCGGCTGGATTCTAACGGAAGTGGGCCGCGCGCCCTGGATTGTGTTTGGGCTGATGAAAATTGAAGATGCGGTCTCGCCTAATGTTGCCGCCGGGGCAGTTTTGTTTACGCTGATTACGTTTACGGTGATTTACGGCATTTTGATGGCGGCCGATATTTATTTGCTGCAAAAGTTTGCCCGCCAGCCGGAAGCGGTGGGTCTGGTTCCGATGGATGCGGGTGGGAACACGGCCGTTTCCATCGTAGGTGATTAGGCTAAACAGGTGGCAGAGGTGACAGTCACTTTAGAAGTGACTGTCACCTAAAAGCCACCCAAGCACTTTACGGAGACTACTCAAATGGATTTAAACATACTTTGGTTCCTTTTAATTGCTGTTTTGTACGCCGGATTCTTCGTTTTGGAAGGCTTCGACTTTGGCGTGGGCATTTTGCTCCCCTTCCTGGGCAAAGACGACAAAAAACGCCGTCTCATCATCAACACCATTGGGCCGCACTGGGACGGCAACGAAGTCTGGCTGCTCACGGCCGGCGGCGCGACCTTTGCCGCCTTCCCCCACTGGTATGCCACCTTCTTCAGCGGTTTTTACCTGGCTCTGTTTTTGCTGCTGCTGGCGCTGATTGTGCGCGGCGTAGCCTTTGAATTCCGCAGCAAGGACGATGATCCCCGCTGGCGGCAGGTGTGGGACTGGTGCATTTTCGTCGGCAGCTTGCTGCCCGCACTGCTGTTGGGCGTCGCCTTTGCCAATCTGATGCGCGGCGTGCCTATTGACGGCTCGATGACTTACGTCGGCGGCTTCTGGAACTTGCTCAATCCGTACGCGCTGTTAGGCGGTATCAGTTCGGTGATTCTGTTTACACTGCACGGGGCGATATTCCTGAGCCTGAAAACGTCGGGCGACTTGATGGAGAGCAGCCGCCAGATCGCCAACCGGCTCTGGCTGCCGGCGGTCATTGTGCCCGGCGCTTACTTTATCTGGACGTACTTTACGCCGCAGGGGTATGCCCGCTTGGGCGTTAATCCGGGAGCAATTCCGGTGGTAGCCGGGGCGGCGATTGTGGCGGCGGGTTATTTCTTGCGGCAGAAGAAGGAGGGCTGGGCGTTTGGCATGACGGCCGTTACCATCATCTTCTCTGTTGCCACCATCTTCCTGGTCTTGTTCCCCCGCGTCATGGTCTCCAGCCTGGGCGAAACATTGAGCCTGACCATCTACAACGCTTCCTCCAGCCCCTACACGCTGAAGGTAATGACGATCATCGCCCTGACGGTTGTGCCTATTGTCCTCATTTATCAAGGCTGGACGTACTGGGTCTTCCGCCACCGCCTGACGGACCAGTCGAAATTGGAGTATTGAGTCAACACCCTTAGGTGACAGTCACTTTGAAAGTGACTGTCACCTAACGCGGCAAAACTTTCACCCGGCTGGAACCTATCCAGCCTTCCGTCCCATCGGCCAAACGGATTTTGTACCAGGTTTCATCAGAATTCGTCTCCAGCACATCGTATTCTTCTTCATGGTAAGTGTATCCTACGACTGGGGAATCCATATCAGGGCCAGAACGTACGTTAGACGTACCCAATGTTTGAATTCTTGTATTGCCCGATGCTGTTTTGGTGTTAAAAGTTGGGGTAGCAGTTACGGCCGTTTCCACCTCAACCGCTTTTTCTTCTTCCGCTGCAACAGTTGAAATGATTCTCGTCACATTCCCTGGCGTTCTCGTCGAGACCTCTTGAAAAACAGGTTCAAAAATATTGTAAAGGGAAATCAGGGGCCAACAAGAAAGCAACAACATGATAACCGACAGGATCGCCAATCGGCGCCGACAAGACCACTTTGCACTAAGTCTGGGTTGCGTTGATATAGGCTGGTATATTGGACGTGGTTGACTTGGCGGCGGTGGTGACGGCTTTACCCGTGGGACTGGCTGGACTGGAGGCTTATGGGCAGGTCGAGAAGTTGCCCGTATGCCCATAAAATCCTGAACAAACTGAGCATACTGCTCCATTTCACTTCGACTAATCTCAAAAGAATCACCGTGAGCTATAGCATTTCGTTTACCATTCTTGGCAAAAATCAATTCACGGTCACGATAAGACAGACTGCGATGTCTTTGCCACAGATTTAGCAAATCCTGCCAATCCGTTCTTCTCCGCCCCTGTTCGTTTTCATCAGCGATTATCTCGGCTGCCAATTGGCTGCGGAAATATTCCTCCAGCGCGCCATGCAATGAGATAAGCGACATGCCCAGCTTATCTTTATCATGACCGGCCTCAGCTAACTGCCTTAACCCTCTTTGAAGTTTATCCTCCATGAGCAAACCCTCCCAGGAGGTGACAGTCACTTTGAAAGTGACTGTCACCTTAACGTAAATAATCCAACTCGTCCGGCAACTGCCGGGTTAGCAGATAATCACGAACGAACGCCTCATAATCAGATGCAATGGGAAACATTTCGGCGATAAATTGGCGGTCTACCAGCGTCCCCTGCCGCAGCCCCACCCATTCCAGATAATTGGAATACGGCCATTCTTCTAAATGCTCAACCAGGCCATCTTTGACCGGATTGGCATGAATGTAACGGCACAAATGACGTAAGTATTGATCGCTGTCAACGCGTTTGGCTTTATAGCGCCCCTCAAATAAGGTTCCACTGTGATCGTAACGCTTGTTATAGGCTTTGCCGTAGCTGTTAAAGACGAGTTGTGGTAGTTGTCCGGCATCGTGTTGGCCAAGCTGCTGTACCAGAAAGTGGTAATGGTTGGGCAGCAGGCAGTAGACAATGAGGCTCAGATTGAGTTCCAGCAAATATTTTTTAATTTTCTCCAGGACAAACAGGTAATTGGCTTCTTCGCGGAAGATGGACAGTTTGTGTGCGCCGCGATTGTATAAGTGGTAGTAATGGCCGGGCTGCCAGCTAATCTTGTCTTTACGTGCGTGGGGCATGGTTAACTCCTGGAGTTTCCAGGTGACAGTCACTTTGAAAGAGGGTCGGATTTAACATAATCTCTGATTAAGTTCTTTGACCCTCTGAAGTGCATGTACATTAATAACAGTATAAATCAACGTATTCAAATTACGAACAGAATCAATGTTACGTACTTTCGGTCGTTCGATACCAAAAGCCTTCGCCTGACTATTGATCCGCTCAGTTGATGTCCGTTGTTTGTAAATTGCTTTGTATTCATCTGAATGACGATCCAAAGCAACTCGTAAACGTCCACCCAATTCGTGGTTGATACGCTTTTCACCCATGCCTTGATGAACTGCTGCGTTACAGCTCTTTTCCGAGGTTTTGATCAGTGGGCAACGCAAAATTCACTGACGCGACGGTCATAGTAAGAGGTGCTTTCTGAACCGTGGGACAAAGGTGATGACCGTTAGTTGTTTAAACACGCAGATTAAGCGGAATGGCGCCATACCACCGTGTTGGAAAGGGCTGATAGACATACTCAGGCATCAAAGGGCATCGGCAGAAGTTGTTGGAATAAACCGAGGTTTCGGTCATCCTTCATAACGGTGGATATGATATGGCTTCGTTGAAAGGGTGGTATATTCAGCCAAAACTGCATCTCCAAAGGGCGTCCGCATCACACCTGTTCCGTAGCAAGTACTCCTTTTTCTTCCTTTCTGTCTCATCTTGATTAGGCCGGTTTACGCCCAGTTTGCTCGAGTCACGCGCAGTTGTTTTTCGGGTCATATCGGTTGACAGTATCGCGCAGGTTGTTTCCCAAGCATAAGTGTTTCGTATCAATGGCGGCGGTTTTGGCCATATCAGGTATCGTCAACCTGCAAATCTTGAGTGTTCCTCGTAAGTTCTGTAGCATCTTGTCTTATTCGCCTGTTTTCTAACCAGACGTGGCTGTCGGTACGTCTTTCAATATCAAATCCATACGCTTTCATCCATTAGGTCAAAGCCAATTCAAGACGAGTAAGGATGATGAACCAAAACTTGCGTAACTGTCGTATACTGAACTTTTCGTGATTTTGGATGAGCAACTGAATATCTTTCTGGGGCGTACTGGCCAGCGGGCATCATTTCGTTCCTTTACATGCCACCACTGTAGTTGGTCGAAAAAAGGCGCTATATTGGCTCACTACTGGGTCACATTGCATCAATTTAGCTACAGTTTCTTGGCCTAGCGTTGTTTCTTCCGTTATCATGTGCATGACTCCTTTTGAGATTGGTTTATTGACACAAAATAGTCTCAATCGGAGTCACACTTTATGCAAATATATTTATGTTAAATCCACCCCTCTTTGAAAGTGACTGTCACCTTTGGTCATCTAAAATCTCCAACGGCCGTAGGTTCTCTACAATGTTAACAGTTTCTAAACTCACCGAAATGACCTGTTTGATGAGGCGTAAGATATAGGTTTCGTCGTCGAGGTTGTTGGGGTCGTTGGTGATGCCGCTGCGTTTGTCGGTTTTGATTTGGTATTGGTCGATGATCCAATCGAGGGCGGAGCGGTTGCCCAGCTTGTAGTCGAAGACCTGGGGCGGGATGCCGTGCAGGGTGAGGAAGTCGTTGTACTTGAGGCTGGTTTTGTCTTTGCTGAGGCGCATTTTTTCGACGCGGTAGTTTAGTGGTTCGTCAGGGTTTTCTTCGTGCTGTAGGGGGCTGGTCTTCGTAGACTGAACGTGATGTTCGGCCGCCTGATCTGACGAAGGCCAAAGTAACGTGGACAGGATGGGCAGTTCGCGGCGCAGGTTGGCGGCGTAGGTTTCGCGGTAGTCGGGGTGGTGGAGCAGGGCGTAGATGTAGTGGAAGATGTCCCATTTGATTCTTGATTCCCCGATAACTCAGTTCAAGAATGCGCAGGGAAATGTGAATTCCGTGCCCACGAGATGGTGGCGGGTGGCGGAGAAATAGTGACAGTCACCGGAGGTGATTACCTTTTGCTTTGTAAGCCCGTAGTTGTGAAGAGCCAATTGGACGCACGCCCTCCAACATCCAGACTAGGGATGGTATTTGTTAATTGAGCTAGAAAAGGTATCTGTGAATGATTTGTGATTACAAATGAGATTTTCATCTTCCGCCTCATTGTCGCATTGAAAGACAAAAGCTCATCTATGTGCACATCGAAAGAAATGTTGTAAAATGGAGGTGAGCGATTGACGAACTTTATCAGATGAGAAAGAGCTCGATTTGCTTCGAACTTTTAAGCTACCTGCTCCATTATTTTGTATCAATCGTAGATCAGGTAGTCGTCGAGTTTTTTAATCCGATTACTCGATTTGCCATCGTCAACTTCAATATTGTATGCTTCATCAGCAGTTTCTATATGTTTCGGATAGAGTAGCCGATCGTAGTTTCCACATCTCGGTTCGTTTGAGCTACCAGCGACTAAATATAGAAATATCGCTTTCTTCATCCTTACCAGCCTTTTGATTTGAACCATAGGAAGGAAACCGATCAAAATCGTTTGGAATTCTTCTGTTAGCCAACGTTTTTCGTATCAGGTATCAATGCTCCTGCCAATCCAAATTTTCAAAGTTATCTAGCCTGTTCTACAAGTTCAAACTTCTGAATTCGATTTGCCCGAAAGTCAACATCGAATAATAAAAGACTTTAGTTCTTTTTGCTCGCATCTTTTATCAAGAAAGTAATTGAGATGCCCACCATTGCCGCCAATCCAAAAACCGTATGTTGTTCTCCTAAAGGAATTCCATCTCTCATCGAATCTCGACGAATATTTCCTTTTAAATCGAGTACATAAACTCGGTTGAAATCTTCAGCAAGGTGCTGCCGCATTCCATCAAAAGGTGTATCCTCAATAAAGCTATTGTTTGTAATGAGCGTGATAATTCCTTCTTCGCCTATTCGATCTGTTGCCCATCTGAACGCTTTAACGTAAACATCAGAAAGTGCGCTTTTGTTTGTTGCCATAGAGTCTTGAGAATAGGTTTCTGCAACGCGCTGATCAAGCACAGGGTATTTGCGGTTTTTATTGTTGTCGTTTTCGTTCACTTGCCAGGCGTTATACGGCGGGTTACCAATGATGACGAAGATGGGCGTGTTCTTCTGGCGCTGGACGCGCTGGGTGTTTTCCGGGGCAAAGAGGGGCATCTGCCGCCCTTCGGCCAGTTCAAAGGTATCGACCAGGGAGATGCCTTCAAAGGGCTGATAACGGCCGGTCAGCTCATAATATTCGTGCTCGATGTTCATGCTGGCGATGTAGTAGGGCAGGAGCATGACCTCGTTGCAAAAGAGTTCCCCGGCGTATTTGTGGGGCAGTTTACTCTTGGGCATCTGGCGCATGACGCGCAGGATGAAGTTGCCCGTGCCCACAAAGGGGTCGAGAATGGCCACGCCATCGCTGGCCAGGCCGTCGGCTTTGCCGAATTCGCGCTTGAGGATGTCGTCTACCGAGCGCACCATGAAGTCAACGATGGGCTGGGGCGTGTAGACAATGCCGTGGGTGTCGGCCACTTTGACGCTGAACCCCTGGAAGAAGTTTTCGTAGACGGTGTTGAGGAAATCCTGCTTTTCGCTGAACTCGTCGATGGTGGCGGCGGTGGTTTCGATGGCCCCGTAGAAGCGGTCCAGGTTTTTGAGGAAGTCGTGGCGGCTGAAATGGCGGCTGGTGAGGGCGTCGATGACTTTTTCGATTTCGCGGGCGATGATGTTGCGCTGGGCGAAGTCGGGGTTGTTGAATACTTTGCGGAAGATGCGCTCGGTGAGCAAGTGCTGGATGAGCATTTCTTCTACAGCCTGGTCGGAGATGTTGGGATTGATGGCCTCGCGCATCAGCTCTTTGAAGGTGGCTAATGCGTCGCGGAAGCGTTTGTTTTCTTTACGTTCGGTTTCGATGAGGGCCAGTAAACTTTGGGCCAGTTCGGGGACGCGGTCTTTGAATTCGGCGACGGCGCGGTCCCACTGCTCGAATTCGGGCGGCTGGTAGGCGAAGAATTCTTGCAGAACATCGACCAGTTTGGCGGGGTCGGTGAGGCCGGTGTCGATGAGGATACGGCCGTCTTGCACCAAAATGGCTCGATCCGGCGCTTGAAAGAGGATGTTGTCCTGCGGGTAGCCCTGGGCGAACTTCTTTTTGACTTCGGCAGCCAGGTCGTCGCTGCTGTCTTTGGCTTCCCAAACGCCGTGACGCAGTTTGTAGCTGTCCAGCAGAACGCCGTCGGCGCGCAGGGGACGCTGCCCTTTGCGGGGAATCTGGAACTGTTCTTGCAGTGTCCAGCCGACGCGGGAGGCGCAGGCGCGCAGCAAGTTGGCAAAATGGGGGGCAACTGCGCCTTCGTGCAGCAAGCTCATCTGTTTGGTGGTCTGGCGCAGCGCTTTGTAATAGTCCTGGACCGGTTTGTGAGTGGGTTTAAGGTTGAGTACGGGCATGGCAATCCCTTGTTTTTAGTAACTGGTTGTTGGTTGTTGGAATTATAATTGATTTTTAGGTGACAGTCACTCATAAGTGACAGTCACTTTGGAAGTGACTGTCACTTACGAAGGTGTAAAATAGAAGACAATGCAAACCGATACCTCACCACCTACCACTCAATTCGACTGGCAAATTTATGCCGACGCGACGTTTGCCGGATTGTCACTGCTCATCCCCATTCCCCTGCTGGATGTGGCGTTTGAATGGTTTTTCCGGCGGCGGATGGCGCGGACGATTGCCCGCCTTCGCGGGGATGGGGGCCGTTCCCTTTCCCCCGCCGTCATCCAAGAAATCAACCGCGACCCCGACGCCTGGTGGCAGGGCTGTCTCATGGCTCCCTTCAAGCTGTTCCTGCTTTTCCTCAAGCGGCTGTCACGCAAGCTGCTCTATTTTCTCACTGTGAAAGAGGCTACCGATCAGTTAAACTTTTACTGGCACCGCGCCTTTTTGCTTGACCATATGGTGCAGCGGGGGGATTTAGATAGTGTGGAAACGGCCGTGCCCGCCCTCCAGGCCATGCATATCATCCTCAAAACCCATGCTACCAGTCCGCTGGTCCAGTTAGCCGCGCAAATCCTGGATAATGTCTCTCACGTTTTGCGCACTATCTTTCGCTGGCTGCGGCGCGGCCGGGAAGATGAAGTGGTGCAAACTACCCGCCAAACGATGGCTGCCCATTGGTTAGATTTTGCCGCCTACTTTGCGGCTGTGGCCCAGCAGTATGATGCATTGGTAACGGCCGTGCCCCAAACCCCTGACAACCAGAGTTGAAAGTGCGTCAATAATTCAACTTTTCCCTTACAAACAGGCCCATTCCCGCAACGCATACCGCATACCAGGGTTACTACTGGAAATATTAAGTAAATCCCGGAAAGTTGCTTAAAAAGTGGTAGCTGCAACGGGATTTACTTATAAGGAGAATGGAAGGAATGAGAAATGCTTCGGGCTCTTTGGGAATTCACGGGGTCTTGTCATGTAGGGGCGGGTCTTGTGCCCGCCCGGCTCTGGGCGACCACAAGGGTACGCCCCTACACCCCACGAAATCCTGAAGACCCATGCTTCGTTTTAAAAACACTTTCCGTTCTCCACTTATCCCATATTACGCCCAGTGATTTTGTAATATCGCGGCCAGCCTGAGCGTAAAACCAATTGCCCCAAGGAGATGGAAAAATGAATATTGTGTTGTGGATTGTTCAGGTTTTATTGGCGCTGCTTTTTCTGTATGCCGGCAGTCAGAAACTCATGATGTCGCAGGAGGCGTTTACTCAAACTCCGATGGGGGGGTATGGCTCAGATTACTCAGCCAATTTTATTAAAATGCTGGGGGTCTTTGAAGTGTTGGGCGGGATTGGCCTTATTCTACCCTGGCTGACCGGCATCCTGCCCTGGCTAACACCGTTGGCAGCCGCCGGACTGGCCATCATTATGCTGGGAGCGGTTAATACCCGTTATAAAAGAGGCGAGAAGCAAATGATAGGTGGCGTTGTTGTTTTCTTTTTGTTGTGTGTGTTTGTTGTGTACGGCCGTTATTTTTTATAAGTAGACAATTATGGGTCTTTCGGATCTTGTGGGGTTTTGTCATTCTGAGCGGAGCGAAGAATCCCAACACCTCTGGGATGCTTCACTTCGTTCAGCATGACAAATACAAGACCCCATGAGATCCCAAAGAGCCACAATTATAAGTTTACAACTTGTGAAACGTGACAAACCTCCTTGTCACGTTTCACACAAAACCTTATAAAACCCGAAGGCTCAACTATGAAATGTATGCAAACTTACCTGGATGTGACAGTCACTTTTGAAGTGACTGTCACATTGACGCACACTTTTGACCCCTGAGCCAATCCAATCTCTATTTGAGCAATCTGTAAACAACGCATTGACAGTTTCGATTATAATAATCATTACCAATGTGCTGCTTCTGGCACTAACTATTCTGAATAGATAGAAAAAGTAGAGGTGTGTGATGCCTAAAATTACCGAAACGCCCCCTGATGAGATTCAAGCCGAACTGGTTCAACTCCGCGATGCTCTTGACAACACCATTCCCGCCAAATCACTGGACCGAAACCTGATTATTGCCACCTGGAACATCCGCGCCTTTGGCGACCTGACTGAAAAATGGCAGGCCGAGCCAGACGACAGCCCCAAGCGTGACTTACATGCCCTGCTCTGCATCGCCGAAATTGTTTCCCGTTTCGACGTCATCGCCATCCAGGAAGTACGCGCCAATATTAAAGCCCTGCGCCATATGCTTAAGTATTTAGGGCCAAACTGGAGCTTAATCCTGACCGACGTAACCAAAGGCTCGCCGGGCAACGGTGAACGATTAGCCTTTTTGTTTGATAAACGAAGAATAAGTCTATCCGGCCTGGCCAGTGAACTCGTTGTACCCCTTGAGCAGCTAGGCCAAATTGGGCCGGATGCTCTGGACAAACAATTTGCCCGGACACCCTATGCCGTGAGTTTTCTATCAGAAGGAAAGACTTTCATTTTGGTAACCCTGCACGTGTTATATGGCAAACAAGCCGTAGAGCGCATTCCAGAGTTAAAGGCGATTGCCGAATGGCTGTCCGACTGGGCCAAAGATATTAATGCCTGGGATCATAATTTAATTGCCCTGGGTGATTTTAATATCGATCGTCAGGGAGATGCCCTTTATGATGCCTTCATGTCCACCGGCCTTTTCACGCCCGATGATATGAATCGGGTACCCCGAACAATCTTCAGCGACCCGGATAAACCGAAATTTTACGATCAGGTTGCCTGGTTCACAGAAGCCAGCGGCGTCCCGGCACTATCACTCAAATATTTACGCGGCGGCAGTTTTGATTTTACCCAAACAGCTCTGAAATCACTCAATCTCACCAAACTTGAATTATCCTGGCGTATTTCGGACCATTATCCGCTGTGGGCTGAGTTTGCCATTCGGGATTAAGGGTTTGCTCGTTATATACTCGCGGTGGCCGGTTTCAAACCGCGTATCCGCCGATAAAATTATCCGATTGGCCTGTGATCTTCCTTACTGGACATTGGCGTTTTTTAGTTTCTTCTTTGGCAGGAGCATTTCGCGAAACGCCCCTACTACTTGACTGAAATTTGAAATTCGCCAGACTCCAAACCCTTATATCACCAACGGATCATCCGGATTCTCCGCATCCCACAATTCCCTGTACTGTGCATCTGTCCAGCCAATGCGACTCTTATTCAAAATCTCGCCGTCATATTCGTGCTGCCAGCCAAACGCCCGCTTTAGCGCTGCGTCCGCCCGAAAATTCAGCCGCAAGCTCCCTGTACGGTCGATTCCGCCAGAAAATGTGCCGATGTCGGGCAGCTTCACCGACTGCCCCTGCTGGTTAAAAAACAGAATGGCCTCGTGCAGTTCAGACAACATTAGCAGCACTTCGCCCCGGTTCAGGCCGGTGCGCGCTGCCATCCATTCCACCACATCATCAAGCTGCGCCGTCCGGTAGCGGCGCAGTTTAGGTCCATATCGTCGTACTGCCTGCAAAATTCCGGCCATTTTATCCTCCATCTCAGTGAGATATTTGTTTTTTCTCACTGAGTAACTGTCATCATCTCGCTGATAGATTGACTATTTCACAGTGTCAAAATAAATAATGACAGTGTCAAATAATTTTTTTACAGTGTAAAATTTATTTTTGACGCTGTCAATTGGTTATTATCTCTGGCTGATAATTTGACAACAAGTTGAGGCAGGTTACCGCAATGTGACAGTCACTTCAAAAGTGACTGTCACATTCATTCAAATGAGCGGCGATGTATTTGCATCATCCTGCTTTCACGGCTAAAACTCCCTTATGTTTGACGCAAACTTGTGGCGAGCCGCCCTGTCGAATCGACGTCTGCTTGGTTTAACTGTTGTTTTCAGCGCCCTGAGCGGAGCAGCAACGATTGCCCAGGCGTTCTTTTTGAGCCGGATTGTGGATGGGGTTTTTCTGCAAGGCATGACTGACGTTACCAGCCTGCTCCTGGCGCTGGTCAGTGCTATCCTGGCCCGCGCGCTGCTGGATGCCGGGGGCGAAACGGCCGCACACCGGCTGGCCAACGGTTTGATGCATGATTTGCGAAGGCGGCTGCTGGCTCATCTGGCGGAGTCAGGGCCAGCCAAATTGGATGATGAACGAACGGGGGAGGTAACGGCCGTACTTACCACTGGTATTGATTCTCTGGAAGCGTATTTCAGCCAATATTTGCCGCAGTTATTCAGCGCCAGCCTCATCCCACTGGCCATTTTCGCCTTCGTCCTGCCCGCCGATTGGCCGTCGGCGCTCATCCTCATCATTACCGCGCCGCTCATTCCTCTGTTTATGATTCTGATTGGCCGCTTTGCCGACAACCTGACTCAGCGGCAGTGGCGCTCCCTCAGCCTGATGAGCGCCCACTTCCTCGACGTTTTACAAGGGTTGACCACACTCAAAATCCTGGGTCAAAGCCGCCAGCAGGCGCAAAACATTGCCCATATTACCGAACGCCACCAGGAAGCGACAATGGGAGTCCTGCGCATTGCCTTCCTCTCGGCACTAACGTTGGAACTGCTCTCGACGCTGAGTGTGGCCATCGTCGCTGTGGCCATTGGCCTGCGCCTGCTGCACGGCACGATGGCTTTTGCCGATGCCCTGTTCGTCCTCATTCTGGCCCCGGAGTTTTACCTGCCGCTGCGCCTGCTGGGGCAGCGTTTTCACGCCGGGATGAATGGCAAGGCAGCAGCGGAACAAATATTTAGAGGCTGGGAGACTAGAGACTGGAGATTAGAGACTGACGCTTTCCAATGTCCAGTCTCTAATCTCCAGTCTCTCCATAATGCTAAGATTGAACTGCAAAACGTCAGCTATGCTTACCAGGATGGCCGTCGTCCGGCGCTGCATGGTGTGAGTTTTAGCATTGGGCCAGGGGAGAAGGTGGCGCTGGTAGGCCCAAGTGGTGCGGGCAAGAGTACGATTGCCAGTTTGCTGTTGGGATTTATCGCGCCGGATGACGGCAAGATTGTTGTAACCAAAGAAAATAATCCACAGATTCACGCAGATAAAGCAGAAAAATCTGTGTCGATCCGTGTTTATCCGTGTCCAGAAAAGGACAGTTGGCGGAGTCAAATCGCCTGGGTGCCGCAGAATCCTTATTTGTTTTACGATACCGTCGCCGAAAACATCCGGCTGGGACGGCCAGAAGCTAATGACGACAAGGTGATTGCCGCAGCTAAGGCGGCGCAAGCACATGATTTCATCACTGCTTTGCCGCAAGGCTATGACACGCTCATCGGTGAACAAGGGGCGCGCTTGAGCGGCGGACAGGCACAGCGGCTGGCACTGGCCCGCGCTTTCTTGCTGGATGCGCCATTCCTCATTCTGGATGAGCCGACAGCCCATTTGGACTCGCAAACGGAAGCGGATGTACAAACAGCGACAGAGGCTTTATTAAACGGCCGTTCCGCCCTCATCATCGCCCACCGCCAGCAAACCGTCACCCAGGCTGATAAAGTTGTGGTGTTGGAGAAAGGGCGGGTGATGGAGATACGGGAAACGTCATCCGTCATCCGTAAACCGTTATCCGTGAGCCGTCACTCCCCACTCCCTGCTCCGCACTCGTTACTCGCCACTCGCCACTCGCCACCAGCCGCCAGCAGCCAACAACCAATCCGCCACCTGCTGAGTTTATTACGGCCGTACCAATCCCGCATCGCCCTGGCCGTTTTACTGGGGGCACTGACGATTGGCAGCAGCATCAGCCTGTTGGGCACGTCGGCTTACCTGATTTCGGCCGCCGCCTTGCAGCCCTCCATCGCCGAACTAAGCGTGGCCATCGTCGGCGTACGCTTCTTCGGCCTGTCGCGCGGCGTCTTCCGCTATTTAGAACGGCTGGTTTCCCACGGCGTCACCTTCCGCCTGCTGGCCCGGCTGCGCGTCTGGTTTTACGAAGCACTGGAACCGCTGGCTCCAGCCCGTTTGCAGCAGTTCCGCAGCGGCGATTTGCTGGCCCGCATCGTCGCCGATATCGAGACGCTGGAAGATTTTTTTGTGCGCGTGGTCGCGCCACCGCTGGTGTCTCTGGTCATTGCGATTGGGATGGGCGTGTGGACGGCCGTTTACGACCCCACGCTCGCTCTCACCCTGCTTTTCTTCCTGGCGCTGGCCGGTGTAGGACTGCCGCTGCTCAGCCTCAAACTCAGCCAGCAGCCAGGCAAAGCTATCATCACTCACCGATCCGATTTGCATATTCGCCTAGTAGAAATGGTGCAGGGCCTGGCTGATTTGACGGCGTTGGGGCAGAACGGCCGTTTCCAGGCCCGCATCGAACAAATCAGCCGCCGACTCACCACCGCTCAAAACCGGATGGCGGTCATCAGCGGCCTGCATGCCGGATTGAGCACCCTGCTCAGCAACGGCGGGATGACCGCAGTTTTGGCGATGACTGTGCCGTTAGTCGTCCGGGGACAAATTGACGGCGTGCATCTGGCCGGGCTGGCGCTGGCGGCATTGGCAGCGTTTGAAGCCACACAACCTCTGCCCCAGGCAGCGCAGCAGCTTACCGGCAGCCGGCAAGCGATGGCGCGCCTGCTGGAAATCGTGACCGTACCACCGGCCGTCAGCGAACCAGTTCAACCCGCGCCGCCGCCATCATCACCGGCACTGACCGTGCGCCATCTCTCTTTTGCCTACGACGACGGCCCGCCGGTGCTGGAAGATGTCAGCTTCGACCTGCCGCCGGGTAAACGACTGGCTGTCGTCGGCCCCAGCGGCGCGGGCAAAACGACGCTGCTCAACCTGCTCCTGCGCTTTTGGCAGGTGGAAAAGGGCGAGATTGTGCTGGACGGCCGTTCCCTGACCAGCTACCAATCCACCGACGTGCGCCGCTGTTTTGGCGTCATCGGCCAGAATACGTATTTGTTCAACGGCTCGGTGCGCGACAATTTACGGCTGGCCAATTCGCAAGCCGACCAGTCGGCCATCGAAACGGCAGCGCAGCAGGCCCAGATTCATGATTTCATCGCCGGTTTGCCTGATGGGTATGAAACGGCCGTGGGTGAACTCGGCCGTCAGCTCAGCGGCGGGCAGCGGCAGCGGCTGGCTATCGCCCGTGCTTTACTGCGTAACGCACCCATTCTGCTGCTGGATGAACCGACGGCCAATCTGGATACACTGACAGCACAGCAAATTCTGGATACAATAACGGCCGTTAGCGCCAACCGCAGCCTGCTGCTCATCACTCACCAGCTTAGTGGGCTGGAGCGGATGGATGAGATTGTGGTGTTAGAGAACGGCCGTGTCGTTGAACGCGGCCAGCATCAGCAGCTCATCGAGCAGCAAGGTTTGTATTTTCGGCTGTGGACGCTGCAAAACCAAAAGACGGAGATTCTATAGGTGACAGTCACTTCCAAAGTGACTGTCACCTTCTGCTCATGACAAAGAGACAATTAGGATTCGTTTTTATTGCTTTGGGCGTGTTGGCCATTGCCGGTACATTTCTGATGGATTTGGCCGGCGCGGGTCAGTTTCAAGGCATCGGCCCGGCACAGCGGCTGGCGCTCATCGGCGCGGGTGTTGTCATTTTGGTCGGCGTTACCCTGCTGCCATTCGGAGATAATCCGGCATGAGGGCAAAGTGGCAAGGTGGCAAGGTGGCAAAGTGGCAAACTGTTTTGCCGCGCGTTTTAATTGGATTGGCGCTGCTGGCGTTTGTCGGGTATTTCATCGTTTACCTCATTTACGCCGGGCATTTGTTCCAGTTTCCGTTTGATTATGACCAGGGTGAAGGCTTTGAATTGATGGATACGGTTCTGTTCAGCCAGGGCGAGTGGCCGTACCGGGACAATAATGTTTATCCGTTCTACTCGTCCAACTACCCGCCGCTGTTTCACGTTTTCACCGTGCCGCTGGTCTGGCTGTTTGGGCCGAAGTATTGGACGGGGCGGCTGGTGTCATTTCTGGGGACGCTGATAACGGCCGTTGCCATCACCTATGCTGTTCAAAGAGAAAATAATAAACCGCAAAGACGCGAAGAACGCAAAGAAAACATCTCTACGCTCTCCGCGTCTCTGCGGTTTATTTTAGGGAAACGGCCGTGGCTCTCCCTGATTGTCGGCCTCGGCTTCCTGGCCTCCAACTACGTCTACCATGTGGGGCCGCTGTTCCGGCAGCATATGTTCATGGTCATGTTCGAAACGCTGGCCGTTGTCTGGCTGGCCCGCACCATTGACCGGGAAGAAGAAACGGGCAAGCGGAATAACAAGGCACTGTTGGTTGTGATGGTTTTGCTGCTAATGGCCGGTTACACAAAACAGTTGGCTTATGCTACCGTCGCCGCCGTTTTCATCTTTCTGTTCCTGCGCCAACCAAAACGAGCCGTATTGTGGGCGGTGCCATTTGCGGCCGTTACCGGCCTCATCTTCTGGTGGATTAACACAGCCACCGACGGCTTCTGGTTTCTGAATACAGTCACAGCCAACGTCAACCCGTTTGTACCCGGCCAATTTGAGGGCTTATTCCGACAGTGGTTCCGGCTGCATACGCTGTTTATCCTCGTCGCCGCCGGATTTGCCATTTACCAGTTATATTTTGAGCGGCTGTCGATTTATTCGATCTGGTTTGTAGCGGCGGCGCTGAACAGTGTCACCGCCGGTAAATGGGGTGCGGGCGAGAGTTATTTTGCCACGGCCGTTGCCGCCAGCCTCATCTTGACCGGATTAGCCTTCAACCGGCTGCTGGATTGGGCCGAAAACCGTAAAGCGAATTGGCAATTCGCTTTACAAATTGTCATTCCGGTTCTATTTTTGTGGCAGGCGGGCAAACTATTCCATATGCCCACGCACACGCCCACACTGGCCGCCATCGCCAACGCCTTGGGCCAGCCCACCGAAGTGATGATTGCGCCGCAAACCTCCTGTTCCGCGCCGCGCGAACCAGAGCCGATTCCCTACGTCGATTCGGCCGGGGTATCGCTGCTGGGCCGCCCGCCGAACCAGGTCGACACGGCAGCGGGCATCGCCATCACCGAATTGATTGCGCGGGGCAGGTCGCCGGCTTTCGCCGAGGATGCCGGATTTAACTTTTACCTGGGCCGGGATGTAGTCACCAATCCGACACAACTGCTCAATTTGTACAACAACGGCGCGG
The DNA here is from genome assembly GCA_020634245.1 of Ardenticatenaceae bacterium. GTDB lineage: Bacteria > Chloroflexota > Anaerolineae > Promineifilales > Promineifilaceae > JACKCC01. The sequence continues at coordinate 163,679 of JACKCC010000013.1, forward strand.
TCGATTTAACGGAAATGTTGGCCATGCTGGACGAGCAGGCGTTTGACACCGTCGTCCTGCGCGCCCAGTTTTACCCGCCGGAAGTGCTTAACGTTATCGGCCAGCGCTATGAAACGACCGATTTGGTGCAGATGAACGGCTTCGTCTACTGCGTCATGACGCCCCGGGCAGCAAACTGATTAACGATTGACGATTGTGACAAACCAGATTACAAAAGTCTGGCAGACTTTTGTAATCTCTTGCGGGATCAATAAAAACTACGCGCCCCCTTAAACCATTTGCCACTAACCATTAACCATCTTTTTCAGGTATACTTGAAGCGATTCATCCACCCAAAAAATGTGCTGAGAATTCGCTATGAACGACGATTCTATACTCGAAAGACCCATGCCGCAGAAAATCGGCCGTTATCTTGTCCAATCTTTATTAGGGCAGGGCGGGATGGCTGTTGTTTACCGGGCCATTGACCCGCGCTTTGAGCGGGAAGTAGCTATCAAAATCCTGTCTCATGAATTGCTGCCCGATCCCCAATTCCGACAGCGTTTTGACCGGGAAGCTAAGATGATTGCCGCGTTGGAGCATCCGTTCATCGTGCCGGTACATGACTTTGGCGATCAGGATGGCCAGCCATATCTGGTGATGCGGCTGATGAGCGGCGGCACGCTGACCAACCGGTTGGAATCTGGCCCTCTGCCACTGCCCAAAGTGGCCCAGATTGTGCAGCGGCTCAGTTCAGCCTTGGCAGAAGCGCATAAACGAGGCGTTATACACCGAGACCTAAAGCCGGGTAATGTGTTGTTTGACCAGTATGATCTGGCTTATCTTTCCGATTTTGGTATTGCCCGGATGACGGAGCGCTCTTCGACGCTAACGGGTGGCAACACGATGGGAACGCCAGGGTATATGAGTCCTGAACAGATTGAAGGCCAGCCGGTTGACGGCCGTTCCGACATTTATGCGCTGGGGGTGTTAACTTACGAAATGGTCACCGGTCGCCGACCGTTTGAAGCCGACACGCCCATGATGGTGATGGTCAAACAGATGACTGAGCAAGCGCCTCGATTGGCCGATTTACGAAACGACCTGCCGCTGGAATATGATTTACTGCTGGAAAAAACGATGGCCCGCGAACCGGCGAAACGGCCGTCATCTGTCATCGAAGTGTCGGAAATGTTGTTTGCAGCCACACGAGCCAGCCGCCAGGCGGAACCGCCCACGATGGTGACCAGCAGCGACCCGTCAGATAATCCCGCTAAAGTTGCCACCCAGGTTGCCCCAGAACTGCCGGCAGCAACGCCACGCCCCCCGGCACGAGCCTACGAAACCAAATCGGTCTTGTTGATTGCCTGCCCCAGCTGCCAGCAGCCAATCGACATTCACGATCATGGCGAATCGATTCACTGCCCGTCTTGTAACCGTGATTTTGCCCTGCGCAATCATACCTGCCCGAACTGTTACCATTACCATGAAGCGAAAACGGCCGTTTGCCAGCAGTGCGGCGAAAGTATCAATCGAGTCTGCCGCCAATGCCACACCGCCAACTGGGGCGGCGACGAAACCTGCACCAAATGTGGCGCGCCCCTCGATATTTTCGAATTGATGTACAGCCATTCCAGCAAAGCCACTGTGGAACGATTACAGCGACAAATGAGCGAAGCTGCCGACTTCAAAAAAGTGGAAGAAGCGGCTTCGCAAAAACGGATGGAAGAGATGAAGGCCATCGAACGAGAGCGGCAGGCCGAACTGTACCGCCGCCGGCAAAAACGGCAGCAAGAAGAACGGACATTGATGTTTTTGACCGTTGGTATTTTACTGGCCGTCAGTGTGATTGCTGTCTTTTACTTTATTTTTTTCTAAACCATGCCCGGCGCGTACCAGATTTCCCTGCCCGTTTTTTCCGGCCCGCTCGACTTGCTGCTGCATCTTATTGAGCGGCAGGAATTTGACATTACCACTATCTCGCTGGTTAAAGTTACCGAGCAGTACCTGGCCCAGATTGAGCAGCTCAAAGAAAACCGGATTGAAAATTTAATTGATTTTCTGGTGGTAGCCGCCCGTCTGGTGCAAATCAAGAGCCGTGCCCTGCTGCCGCAAACCATCGTTTTTGCCGGGGACGAAGAGGAGGAGGACCCGGCTGAAGCACTCATCCGCCAACTAAAGGCATACAAACGGTTCAAACAAGCGGCGGTCTGGTTCCAGGCACGGGAAGAAGCCGGGCTGCGAACTTATTTGCGGGTCGCTCCGCCGCCGAAGCTGGATGGGGAACTGGATATGACCGGCATCACGCTGGATACGTTGATAACGGCCGTTCAGGAAGCCCTGGCTCGCGGCGAAACCAAAACGGACAGTGTGGCCATTGCCCGCCCGCGCCGGGTGACGATTGAGGGGCAAATCAGCCTGCTGCGCAAACGGTTGAAGCAGTACGGCCGTTCCCAATTCCACGACCTGCTGCCGGCCAAAGCGGAACGAGTAGAGGTAGCCATCACTTTGCTGGCGGTACTGGAACTAATCAAACGGCGCGAATTGACGGCCAGCCAGCCAGAACTGTTCGGCCCTATCGAGGTCATTGCGACTGATTTGATTGGCTCAGAAAATCAAATAAGTGAAACCAATTCTTTCGTAGGCTAAACAGCGCCGCCGCCCCGCCCAAACTATCAATCACCACATCAACCAGTTGGCCATTGCGGCCGGGAACGAAGGTCTGGTGGTATTCGTCGCTAATGGCATAGAGGATTGTGAACACGATGGCATAGAGATACGGCCGTTTCCGCCCATCAAATACACGCCAGGCCAGTATCGCCAGCAGTGCATAAGCCAGGAAGTGCGCTCCCTTTTTCACCAGTAAATCCCAAATACCAAATGAAGGAATATCTGCCTTGGGCTGGTCGGATAAAAGGAAGATAGCTCCCATCCACAACAACAGCAGCAGCCACCGCCCCCACCGGCTATGCCACCATGTCACCACAAATGATACTCCCGCCCCACCTTGTGAATCGTCCAGGCCACGCCGCCTAAAATGGCCAGCGGAATAAGATAACGCAGCAGGCCAATCCCACCGTAACGAGCCAAAACCAAAAGCAAAGCTACGCCTAAAATGGTCAACAGTCGGCGCGAAAGCTGGCCCGGTTCGCCTGTGCTTTCACGATAGGCGGCGCGGCAGGCACGGCCGTTTCCCACCGTCAGCCACGCCCCATCCAATGACCACTGGCAGCCGCACTCACGACATTGCAAGGAAACGGCCGTTGTCCCATCCGGCATTCCTTCTGTCCGTTTCAACACCTCGCCGCCGCAGTGATTACAATCGTGGCCGCTGTCTTCCCAGGTCGTTTTTGTTTCAAACATGATAATGGATGGTTGGTTGGCTGGTTGGATAGTTGGTTCACAAACAAACCAGCAAACCAACAAACTATCCAACCAACAAACTATCTATCAAACTCACATCCGCTGGCAGTCATCCAGCAGCAAATTGTAGACGCTGGCGTCACTAACATAGACAAACCCGCCGCAAACCTGGCAGGTCGCCTGCACTTCCATCTCCGAGCCTTTCACCTGTTCCCACTCGCCCAGTATATGGCCCTGGATGCTGGCCGATGCTTCCACTTCCCGCTGGTGGCGTTCCAATTTGGCCCGCCGGTCAGCCAGTTCAGCCAGATTGCTCTTTTCTGAAGCCCCAATAATGGCGCGAACGGCCGTTGCCTGCACCAAATTATCCGGCACGCTCAGCGGCAAATCATCCACCTTATCCACCAAAAGCCGAATCACATCAGCAATTTCCTCGCGGGTAGCCCGGTCATACCGCTCCACCAGCGAACCCTCCTCCAACAAACTCACCAGATAATGCAGCGCACTTTTCAACTGCTCCAACTTTGCCTGATTCGGCTCACTCATAACGTTACTCCTAAATTCATGGGAGCGCGGGCAGCTTGCCCGCCTGTGCAGACGAAACGTCTGCGCTCCAGCTAAAAAATCAATTAAAATCTGGCAGCCAGTCCCCATGATCTGCAATCAAATCATCAACTAAAGACCAGATTTGTTCCAGGTCCAACTCGGCCGCCGTATGCGGATCCATCATCGCCGCATGATAAATATGCTCCCGGTCGCCGGTCAACGCCGCCTCCACCGTCAACGCCTGCACGTTGATATTGGTTTGCATAACGGCCGCTAACTGGGGCGGCAGTTCGCCGATTTGGGTCGGCTGGATACCATTTTTATCCACCAGGCAAGGCACTTCCACACAGCAGCCGTCCGGCAGATTGTCAATCAAACCATCATTGCGCACATTGCCGTAAATAACCGACGGCTGGCCTGTTTCCAGGCTGTGAATGATGGTCGCGCCATATTCCAGGCTGCGCTCCACGTACAATGGGACATCTTCATTTTCCAAGATTGCACGCATCTGTTCCCAGGCAGCTATTTGATTCTCGCAGCGGTCGATGTATTCGTCCAGAGGAATGTTGTACTGTTTGATTAAATCAGGCCGGTCGCGCTTGATGAACCAGGGGACATATTCGGCAAAATGTTCGCTAGATTCGGTGACAAAGTAGCCCAGCCGGGTCAACATCTCGTAACGCACCCGGTTCCAGTCGGGAATACGGCCGTCGGCCACCACCTGCCGGATCAGCGGGTACAAATCTTCCATGCCATTGGGCCCTTTACGTTCAAACCGCAGGTAAAAGGCCATGTGATTGATACCAGCACTGATATAGTTGATTTCCTCAACGGGGACGTTAATATCCTTGGCCAGTTGTTCGGCCGTGCCTTGAACGCTGTGGCACAGCCCCACCACTTTGATGGGTGTCGCTTCATAAACCGCCCAGGTATTCATCGCCATCGGGTTGACGTAGTTGAGAAAAGTGACGTCGGGGCAGACTTCTTCCATATCCCAGCACATATCCAGCATAACCGGGATGGTACGCAAGCCGCGCATGATGCCGCCAATGCCCAGCGTATCGGCAATAGTCTGGCGCAGGCCATATTTTTTGGGGATTTCAAAGTCGATGACGGTTCCCGGCTTGTAACCGGCAATCTGGAACATGCCCAGGGCATAATCAGAACCTTCCAGGGCTTTGCGCCGGTCAGTCGTCGCTTCGATGATTGGTTTGACGCCCAGCGCCTGGGCGATTTTGTGGGCTACGATTTCGGTGGTGCGCAGCCGTGTTTCGTCGATGTCGTGCAGGCTGATGATGGCGTTGGCCAATTCCGGGTAGCTGAAGATGTCACCGAGAAGGTTTTTGGCAAATACGGTGCTGCCCGCGCCAATGAAGGTGATTTTTGTCATGTTTTTATTGCTCCTGTTGTTGTATCAAGTATCACGTCTTGGTATTTCTTTGCCGCGATTAAGTTCGTCAAATTGGGATTTGATCATATCACGTTCGACGGTTTTACGGGCGATTTTGCGTTCGAGGTCGGCAACAATTTCGGCTAAAAGGTCACGGCCGTTTCGCTGCGCCATTTTCCGTTCCAAGGCCAGTTCCACACTAGAGTGATTGTGCACATTCTGCATCTCCAGGTCAATTTCGCGGATGCGGCGCTGGCAGCGGCGAATTTCTTTTTCCAGGGCCTGCACCATGTCGGATTCAGTTTGGCCGGGTTGGGCTTCGGCAGGCTCAGCCCTCGCTGTCTCCATTTCGGCAGCAAATACCAATAATTCTGTCAGGCTGCGGGCGGCGTAGGCGTCGTTGATGCCGCTCATCCTTTCCGTGCGGTACAGGCGGTCGGCTTCGTTGACGGCCAGATCGGGGTGAAAGCGGCGGGCCAGCTTGCGGTATAACTTCTTGAGCTGCGCCTGCTCATCGGCGCTGGGCGGCGGCAGTGGTGGTGGCGTGGCCGGTTGGGGTGGCTGCTGCCAAGTGCGGCGGTACTGCTCGTCGGCCGAGCGGTACTGGCTGCCAAAAATCGATTCATTGCGCCGCTGTTTGATGCGATCCAGATAATCGTTGACCTCGGCTTCCAGATTGGCCAACTGGGTCATGAGAACGCCCACCCGCGCCTCAAACTCAGCTTCAAAGGCACGAATGTCGGCCATTTGGTCGGCCAGTTCGGTCTCGGCGTCGATAAGCTGGTCTTGCACCCGGGCCAGTTCAGCCCGCAGCCGGGCTAATTTCTCGTGGATCGTCTCCTGCCAATTCATGCTGGTAGTTTATCTGAAATCAACGAGACCTGACAGGTTTTGTAAATACGAGAAGTCTGTCATCAGGAACGAGTATGAAATACCTCAAGGAAGATTGGTTCAATCTTCGGAAATTGAACCAATCTACATGCGCAACTTATTGAATTCGCGTTCCTTATTGCTTTAGCACCAGAGGCAAGTAAGTCGAATAAATCTGGTCAACGATGAACAGTTTGACGGGGATTGTGACTGAAACGCCGAGGGTAGTGGTGGGCACGGCCGTTACCACCAAATCAGCACCATACGTACCAACGGGCTGGCCGCTGCTGTTGAGGGTGACGGTGAAAACGGCCGTTTCTCCCGGTTGGACGGCTCCGCTGCTGTTAATCAGACCGGGTGTCAGCGTGTCAGGATTGGCGGCAACGGTGTAAGTGAATACGGCCGTGCCCACATTTTCGATGGGTACGCCTACTTCCTGCACAAACGGCTGCTGCTCCGGCGTGATCATTGTTCCGATGATCGAACTGCTAACTAACAACTCGCCGATGGGCTGCGAGGTTACTTTAGGCATGGCGCTGAGCGCCGCTTCCGCCGGGCGGCCCTGCACGGCATAGTAGCGCATCTGTTCACAGGTGGGATAACCGGCCTGATTGAAATTGAGATTGAAAATGATCATCGTTTCCATCCACGGCCAGTTGGTAGTGGCATACTGGAATGCCCCGACCAGGTTGTCGGCCTGTTTTTGCTCGGTGACGATTTGCCAGAGACGGCCGTACCAACTGGGATCGGCCAGACACTCGGATGGCGGTTCAACAATCCAGCCGAATTCAGTCGCCCACACTGTCTTGTCGCCCAGGCCGTTGGCCTGCATGATTTCATAAATCTTTTCCACACCACGGAAACAGAAACCATTGGTGCAGTTGGTGGTGCTTTCACCCAAATTCACATCCGGCTCGGCATCGAAGTCGGCGCTGAAACCATAAGGATGATAACCAACACCATCAAGGCAGTTACCGCCGCCGGCGGTAATCAATTCTTTCAAGAACTCTCGTTCATCTTGATACAAACCATTGTGACCGGAATGACCTTCCCAATCACCGGTAACGCGGCCGGTAGGAGCCAGCCCAGCCGAAACAACGCGGACGTTGGGATCGATGGCTTTGATACGGCCGTACGCCTCACACAGCAGAGTCACATAATCAGCCGCCACGGGAGCCGCGCCCCAGCCATAACTGGCATCCAGATTCGGTTCGTTGCCGATTTCGTAAGCCTCGACAAATCCTTTTTGCGATTGGGCCAGGGCAGCAATGGAGTCGCCGAAACCGGTGACGTTGCTCATATGACTGGCATTGGCTTCGACGCGCAGCAGCACATTAACCGGCAGGCGCGAACCGGGGCCATTGAAGACTTTCATCCAGTTAAAACCCATATTTTGCAAGCGGTCTAAATCCCAGGCGGCCATGTTAAAACCATAACCAAAATCGGAAACGGCCGTTTCCCCCGCCCCCTCCGCCTCGACCTGCATCGCGCCCAATAAAACGGATAACAACAAAGCTACCAACAAAAAGCTGCCGACCAACCATCCGGCAGCCCGAACAGATGTTTCGAAAGAACGATAATTTTTCATACACAAACCTTAAAAAATGAAGCCTAAAAAGCCAATGAGGAAATAGAACTATCTACAATGACGCATGACAAATGACGCGTGCGCCTGACAACTCACGTCAAACGATGTTTGAGCACCCGGAACCAGCCGCGCAGTTGAATACCGGACAGCACCAGGGCAGTGACCCAGCGGGGATATTTTTGCTGGTAAAACTTTTGGTAAAACAATTTCATCGCCCGCACCGACTCCCTGGCTACACGAACACGCGTTTCCTTGGGTGGTTTAGCGATGTGGGCCGATTCTTTGCGCAAGCCGGAACTGGCCCCTTTATAATGCAGCACTTCCACATGCGGGTAATAGATGATTTTGTAACCGGCCTGATGAATCCGATAGCAAAAATCAATATCTTCGCCATAAAAAAAGTAGGTTTCATCCCAGCCGCCAAGCTGTTGAAACAGCGCAGCAGGCATCATCATAAAGGAACCGGCAATAACATCAATTTCATGGGTCTGGCTAAAGTCGCGATAAGCCTGGAAGTATTGATTGAAGCGGGGATTGTCGGGAAATAGACGACCTAAGCCAGAAAAATGGCACAGCGAGGCCCAAGGCGTGGGAAAACCACGATGGTTGTCGGGGTCGCGTTGGCCGTTCGGGTAAACCAGATGGACGGTGACGGCTCCTACGTCGGCGTGTTCCTGGAGATAGCGCACCGGCTGGAGCAACGATTCCTGACTTACCCTGGTATCGGAGTTGAGAAAGAGGAAGTAGCGGCCTTGGGCAACGGCCGTTCCCCGATTGTTGCCCGCTGAAAAGCCCAAATTGGTTTCGCTGGCAATGAGCGTCACATCCGGGTATTTCTCGGCCACCATCGCCTGGCTGCCGTCCGAAGAGGCATTATCGACGACGATGACTTCTATCCCGCCCAGCGGTTTATCAGCTTCAACAAGGGAACGCAAACAGTCATCCAACAGTTGTTTGGTATTATAGTTCACGATGATGATGGATAAATCAGTCATCCTGCTACCCGCTCGCCCGTCTGCACCCGCCATAGCGCAGCGTAAATGCCGCCGCTGGCCACCAACGCTTCATGCCGCCCCTGCTCACTCAACCGGCCTTTGTCCAGAACAAAAATCCGGTCGGCATTGCGCACAGTCGAAAGACGATGGGCAATCACAATTGTCGTTCGCCCCACGGTGATACGCTCCATCGAACGCTGGATAGCTGCTTCAGTTTCGTTATCCACGGCCGACGTTGCCTCATCCAGAATCAGCACCGGCGGATCTTTTAGCACGGCGCGGGCAATGGAAATGCGCTGCCGCTGGCCGCCGGACAATTTCTGACCACGCTCGCCAACGATGGTGTCATAACCATCGGGCAATTCCATGATGAAATCGTGCGCCTCGGCAATTTTGGCCGCTTCGATGATTTCATCCATCGTAGAGTCAAACGAACCGTAGGTGATGTTTTCACGTACGGTGCCGTGAAACAGGAAGACATCCTGGCTGACAAAGCCAATCGACCGGCGTAAATCGTCCATTTTAAGAGCGCGAATGTCGTGACCATCCAGACAGACACGGCCGTTCTGCACATCATAAAAGCGCAATATCAATTTGACGACCGTGCTTTTGCCAGCCCCAGTTGCGCCCACAAAAGCGGCCGTGTCCCCGGCCGGTACGCGGAAGGAGAGGTTATGGATGACCGGTTGAGGCGGGCGGGCTTCGGCAAGCTCAGCCGCCTGATTGCCTGTAATCGTAGACTGGTACTCAAAAGATACATCTTCAAATGTCACCTCGCCGCGCACCGACTGCACCGGCAGCGTTTGCAAGCCATCCAAAATTTGCGGCTGTGTATCCAGCACATCCAGCACGCGCGTTGTGGAAGCCATTGCCCGCTGGTACAAATCCAGCGTGTTGCCCAAATTGGTCAACGGCCACAGCAGCCGCTGCGTCAAAAACACCAGCACGCTGTACGCACCTATATTCAACGATCCGCGAATGGCCAATTGGCCGCCAAAAACCAAAATCGTCGTGAAGGCAATCACAATGATCATACGAATCAGCGGTACGAAAGCCGAACTAACGACAATAGCTGACTGGTTACGTTCTTTGTAAATCTGGCTCTCATGACGAATACGGCCGTTCTCATGCGCCTCGGCCGTAAAACTCTTAATCGTAGCAATACCACCCAGGTTATTGGCCAGTTGGCTGCTCAACATACTTACCTGTTCACGGACGGCGGCGTAACGGGGCGCCAGCCGCTTCTGGAAGCGCACCGACCCCCAAATCACAAACGGCATTGGCAGCAGCGCCATCCACGACACCGTCGGCGCCAGGGCCACAAAAATCGCCCCGATGACCAGAACCGTCGTCGTTACCTGCCAGATGTCATTGGCTCCTACGTCAAAGAAACGTTCCAATTGATTGATGTCATCATTCAAAATAGCCATCAAACCACCGGTGCTGCGATCCTCAAAATAGGCCAACTCCAAATCTTGCACGTGCGCGTAAGCATCCAGGCGCAGTTCATGCTGCAAATCCTGAGCCAGATAACGCCATTTGAGCGAGTAGAGATACTGAAACAGCGACTCAAACCCCCAAATGATCACCGTTGCCACCGCCAACGCCCACAACTGCGCGCCCACGTCACGAATACCCAACCGGGCAATGAACGAATCTTGCTGGGCGACAACTACGTCAACGGCCGCACCAATCAGCGCCGGTGGCGCCAGATCGAAAACCTTGTTCAGGATAGAATAGACCGAGGCAATGACAATCGAATTTCTGAATTGACGGGCATATTGTAACAGCCGGACCATCGGGTGTTTTTTCGACTCAACAACCATTCAACCGAATCCTTCTTCTCACCAATGGGAGAATTGATGTAATACGGGAACCGGCAAATTACAAGTAAGGGCATTTTGCGAAACACCCCTACCAGAGAATACCAGTGTCCAAGATGGTAAATTAAACCGTCTATACAGATTTAGAGCAAATCGAAAGACAAAAAAAGAGGGTCTCGCTGGAGACCCTCCCGTTACAATCATTTTATTCGCCGCGAATCAGTCGCTAACCGAAAATCCATCAATCCGTGCGCCGCCCAAACCAGATTTGGCGCCGTCGAAGAATAATTGATTCTCAAACGTGCAGGCTGTATCGCTACCCAATGAATCGGGTTGGCACACAAATATATCCTCAGGCGTGATACCAAGCGCGCCAATGTTCAGCTCGCCGTTTAGCGATAAATAGACATCGCCCGAAATTGGATCAATCCAGGTATCGCCCAGACCAATTCGGCGGCCCAACACATCTGAACCGTCGAAATATATATCCCAGCCATACCCATTTGCGTCCAGTACAATCAAGTCTTCATCTCCTCCCCTGAGTTGGCCGCAGCGGGAACGAGAATCGAAATAGTTGGCAGCAGCATCTAAACCGTGCCAACACTGGGCTAATGTCTGGTTAGTGGGGACTTTGAATGAACCGGTGGTGCCAACAACTAAACGGCCGTCTACAGCAAACCCAATCGCATCCACATCTTCACTGGAACGACTTAAACCATAGTCAGAACCGTCAAAATACATCTCAAACGTACCGGCGCTATCCTCGCCCAATGATGCGGGGACAAACCGGATGATGTCGGAATCATCCACCTTGCCAAAGCCGGGAATTTTCAGCCGATTGGACAGGCTGAGCAAAATTGAACCGTCATCCAAGACATGCAGGGCATCCACATCCGTGGCCTTCAAACCAACATCCGAGCCATCTAAAAACAGTGACCATTCGCCAGTATTCAGGTTATAACGCAAGATGTCTTCATCAGCATAAGCCACTTTGCCGGCCAGACCACCGGAACTGCCGCTGAGGAAAAGGCTGTCGCCATATACGTTAACATCCACGCTGGCAATGGCTTCTTTGCTGCCTAGATTGTCGGTGTTATGAACAGCTTGATTGGAGAGCTTACCGAAGGCATTGTCGTCTACACGGGCTTGATAGCTGATGGAAACGGCCGTTTCCCCACTCCCTACCTGATCAAAACAAATCGCCATCCCGTCTGTCAAGGCCAGATCATCATAACCATATTGAACACCAAGCGTGCCGGTCGCATTCTCCAGGCCAATTGTCCCCAACGCAACCGGCTGCGTTAAATTGTTGTAGGCAAAAATATACTCGTACCGGTTTGGATCGGCGTTAAAAAAGGCCACAGCTTCAAAATCAAATGTGGCTGCACTGCTGCGATCCTGCATCCCATCAAACTCAATGATTGCGCCTACCATCTGATTTTGACTGTCGGCCAGTCTGACCAGGGTCGCACCGCGCGTGCCATCGTAAACGATTTCCATATCCCGCCACAACACAGCCAGCAAATTATTGGGGTCATTGGGGTCGGGGATAGGTTGATGAATTTGCGGGGTTGTTCCTGGCCCAGAACCACTGAGGAACAAAAACCCATCGTCAGTAAAATTAAGGAAACTCCCCTGCGGCAAACCAAACAAATGAAATTCGCCGCCGGTAAATTCAGCCTGATACCAGACCGAATCACCAAAGATTGTCGGGTCAGGGTAAATGCCGATAGCCGCCAGGTCAAGATAGCTGTCAGCCACGCCATCGGCGGCCGCAGAGAAGACGGTACAAGCCGGGTTCGTGGCGCTGGTATCGATGCGATAGGTAAAGCCAGGCACGCTGGTTGGACCTGTCCAGGTTATAACGTTACCGGTAACGGAAACCTCGCCGCCTGTGGCCGAAGCTGAACCGGGCACGTAGGTCATGCCTGCTGGAATGGTATCGGTGATGGTGTAGGTAAGTTCTTCATGGGTTATGTTGGGCTGAATGGAGATGGTATAGGTAAGGAGATCGCCGGGCACGGCCGTTGCCGCACTTACTTGCTTGACCACATCATCCTCAAACCGGTTCAAATCCACAGAAAACGTGCCAAGATCACCAGAATGAGACGGGTCACTACCCATTTCAAACGCGCCATACCAGATGTCGCCAGCCGTGATGTCCGGTTCATCCCAGAAAACACGCAAATCAAACGGCTCCATTTCGCCTACCGAAACTGGCCCTTCCACCCACATATTTTTGGTCCAGGTATAAGTCCATTGACAGCGTTCATGATGAGTAAAATGGTCGTCTTCGTGATGATTATCGTACTCATGTGCCTCATCACAATCATCATCGTCAGGATCATGATTGACGCCATTTACAGAAATATGATTCAGAACGGTATCTAATGCTGACCAATCCGGGAAACAATCACTCCATTCATCCAGGCAGTCGTCATTTCCGCCCGCAAACAGGCATGCTTTCAGTTCAGCCAGAGCCTCAGCATTCATCCCCTCAGGGAAACAGTCAACCAATGCCAGCCAGCAGGAATCAAATGACCCGTTAGCCAGACAGGTTTGCAGTGCCTCCAAACAATCATCATCCCAATAGCTGCACAAGGATTCCTGCCAGGTGACAACGGCCTGGGATAGAGTTATTGAGTCGGGTGACACGGCCGTTTCCGCCCGGTTCTGCACCAAAATCCACCACTCCCCTTTAGCCGGTGAGGCAATATTGCAATAAGCTGCTGCACCGCCATCACAAACCAAGGAATCGGCACTGGGTACCAGCCCCTGACCAACGAATAATTGAACGGTAACGGCCGTGGTCTCCGCCACCTCAGCTACAAGACGCACCGAATCAGATGGCACAAAGATCGTCGTAAAAAACGTAGTCCCATCATTCAAATTATCAAACGGATCGTCCCCTGTAGGGTCCTGGCGCAAAGCCAAAGTCGTTTTGTCCCCCGGAACCAGACGCGTTTCATCAATCGTTAACTCACTAATAGCACTCGTTTGCAGACCGGCAATCAGTTGAGAACCGGCATCGCGCCGGGTGTTAATATCAACGACATCAACAATACTTTCGCTGGAGGTTGCAACTGCCAAACCAAATAAAGTTTTACCTGGGATGCTGGGGGGCGTGCCCATGCGGGCAGCGGTAGTTGGAATTAAACTAAATTCATCATTTATCCGAACCGGTACAGGATTTCGATCTGTCCCCTGGGCCTTGCTTACTGAAACCATAAGCAGCTGCGTAAATAAAAGCAGGCATAAAATCAGGCTATGTTTATGGAACCGCTTAAACATATTTCTCCTTAAGGGGGCAATGACTAATCAACAATGATTTCCCGTTTTTATGATGTATGTTCAGCTATTGTCTGAAAGACATAACCAACGTTCGATGTCGTGCGATTCAGATCCAGAAAGGTATCCCTTGAATTTCAGCTCTCCCACCCGCATTCACCAATTGGATTGCGTTGATGAATTTCACGAGGTTTACCTGCCTAACGCTATTCATGATAAATTTTTAATTAACCGAGTCAATCGATTTTTTATCAGGAGCGTTTTCACACATTTTCATTGGTTTTGGTACTACAGTGGCTGCACACACTCAGTACCAGAGTACCATATTCTGATTATTTTATCTACGGTTTCTTACAATTAAAGTTAAAACTTGCTTACACTAAAGATGATTTGGGTGAGGTTTGTGAGATTTCACTTTCAACCAGGGCGAAAAAATTCATCACAAGCAGCGGCTTTTAAGGATCAACAGGCAGTTGGGCCAACTGCATGATTTTGAGGGCATTGGTCGTAGGACATGGTCCCGGATGAAGGGTATAGTCAAACACCATACGGCCGTTACGCACATCATCCCGAAAATGGTAATTAGTCACATCCGGCAGGCTCTCTGCCAGCGTCACCAAATCCAGGTCGTGCGTGGCAATAATACCTACCCCGTTGCCGCCCGCCAGTGCCGCCACATACGCCCGGCTGCCAATCAGCCGCTCTCGATTGTTCGTGCCGCGGAATATCTCATCAATCAAAAAGAAAAGCGGCAGTGCCGGTTCCTGCTGCAAAGCATCCAGCAGCGCCTTCAAACGCTGCACTTCGGCATAAAAATACGAAAAGCCATCGGTCACCGAATCAGCGATCCGCATGGAAGTGTATAGGCGAAACAACGTTGTTTGCAACGAGGCCGCGCACACCGGCCCACCGGCAAAGGCCAGGCTTAAATTAATGCCTACCGTACGTAAAAACGAACTTTTCCCGGCCATATTGGAGCCTGTAATAATATCAACAGCCCCCAACTGCAACAGGCCGAAATCATTACAGACCCGCACGTTATCGGAGATGAGCGGATGCCCCAGCATCTCGGCCTGGAACAAAACAGGCGACTCCGCGGCTACCTGCGGCAGGATAAATCCAGGATTCAGATAAGCGAAATTGGCCAGACTATTGAGCGCTTCCAATTCAGCCCAAATGTCGAGCCAGACAGGCAGCGCCTGGAACAGTTCTTTTTTCTGCTGCTGAAGCCGGTAGACAAAGTACAAATCCCAGGGCAGCAGGGCGTTGATCATAAACCAGACGAAGGGGTTTTTTTGCAGGCTGATGGCAGACACAATATGGCCGATTTGTTTTAACTGCTGTGACGGCCGTTTCCCTTCCCGCCAGAATGGTTCACATAACGTTTTAAGATAGGGGGAACGGCCGTAACGATACCCCTCCAGAAAGTCAAACACCGCCCGTAACTGCTCCAGGCCATCCTGCAAAAAGAACGCCTCCTGAAAAACTTGCCCGATCTGGCGCAGTTGCAAAGCTGACATGATAGCGTAAAGGAGCCAGCCTGCTATCCACACAGGCGGCAGTTGCCCTGTCAGGTAAAGCAGCAGAAGCCCGCCATTGACCAATGCCAGGGGGAATAATATCAGCAAGACCGAACGCAGCCTGCGCCCATCCTGCTTTTGTGCAGCTAACCAGTCCAGCAGCCGCTGACCCGGCCATTTTTCATCCGATTTTTGCGCCACCAGCGTGGCATTCAGACGCAGTTTGTCACGAAATAAGGGCTTGGAGGCCAGCTCGCCCACCAGCGTTTGTCGTTTTTGAAGCGACGCTAGTTCCGGCATGGTGATTAGGAGCCAGTCGCGCAGCCGCTGACTGCCTTCCAGGGAAACGGCCGTGTCCATCACCCGATGTAGTGACCGCTCACCTACCAAATCTAAATCCAGCGCAAAAGGATGATCGAAACGGGGCGGAACCGGCAAGGCTGGCGGGATATTGGCCCAATCTAGATTCATGCGCGCCAGATGATTTTGTTTAACAGCCAGCCAAATCTCCCAACGACGCAGCGCCTTTTCATGCCGATGATGCACATAAACCAGCGCCGCAAACGGCAACAAAGCCCCCAAACTAACCGGCAGCCACCATCCCACCCCATACGAAAGCAGCATCGCCGCGCTAACCAATAATCCGGCTAAAAAAGCTATGAGCCGCCAGCGAACCAGCCAGTCGTTTCGCTGTTTCATCGCGGTTTGACCGCGTTGCAATCGGGCAATTTGGCGCTGCAAAGCCTGCCGCCGCACTTCTTTCTTTTGATCCATACCTCAATTCTACCCGCTCTCAACTTTTAAGTGGAATTTGGCAGGCGGACTTTACCCAGTTATGATGTGAAGGGATTTTGACAGTCATGCGTCATTGGGAGTGTGACGCTTGACAAAATGACTTATGATCCATCCGAGGTGCAAAATGGAAGCAGAAAAAATCATCGGGATTGTCGGTGGAGCCGGGCCGTTTGCCGGGCTGGATTTGCAGACCAAAATTTTGAATCAAACAGATGCCACTCAGGATCAGGAACATTTGACCATTATTAATCTGTCCCAACCCAATCAACTGACCGATCGGACGGCTTTTTTGTTGGGGGAAACGGCCGTTAACCCTGCCCAGGCCATCTTCCAACAATTACAACTCCTGGAACGCGCCGGAACGGCCGTGGCCGCCATCCCCTGCAACACCGCCCATGCTCCCGTCATCTTTGATGTCGTACTGGCCCAATTAAAAGCCGCTGGAAGCCGCCTCACATTCCTGAATATGGTCTACGAAACAGCCCAATACATCCACCAACATCACCCCGGCATCAAGCGCATCGGCGTTCTTTCCACCACCGGCACATACCGGGTTCGGATTTATCCTGATTTATTGGAAACCATTGGGTTTGAGGTGTTGGTACCGGATGAGGTAGTACAGAAAACGGCCGTGCAACCCGCCATTTACCATCCCCAACACGGCATAAAAGCCTGTGGCAAAGCGACACCCCAATCACGAAATTGGCTGCTGCAAAGCATTCACCATTTACAACAACAAGGAGCCGAAGCCATTATCCTCGGCTGCACCGAACTCCCCCTGGCCATCACCGAAAACAGAATCGAGACTATGCAAGTCATCGATCCCACAACCATTTTAGCCCGCGCTTTAATTCGAGAAGCCAACCCGGCCAAACTGCGGCCATTGCTCTGAAGAAACAAACTGTAACTGCCCGCGCGCAGCCACATCACGCGCCGAATTCACAATGACTGAACATCCCTGCTTTTCCACAACATTGCAAAAAGCAGCCACCACTTGCGGGTCAAACTGCGTACCGGCACACCGCTTCACTTCTGCCAAAATTTCCGTCGGCGGCATTGCCTTTTTGTAAGGGCGATCTGAAGCCATCGCTTCCACCGCATCGGCAATATTCAAAATCCGCGCTTCCAGCGGAATTTTCTTTCCGGCCAGACCGACCGGGTAGCCCCGGCCGTCATATCGTTCGTGATGATACTTGACGAATGGGATCAACACACGCAAGGAATGGCAGCCATAAATCAAATCAGCACCAATATTCACATGCTCTTTGATGATCTCGTACTCTTCGTCGCTTAAACCAGATGGTTTGAACAAAATAGTCTCTGGAATACCCAATTTGCCAATATCATGCAGTAAACCGGCTTTGCGGATATGTTCAATCCGATCTGGCGCTAATCCAAGCTCCTCGGCCGTTAAAACAGCATAACGCGCTACATTTTTAGAATGCTCCATTACGTAGGGATCGCGCAAATCAATAGAACGGGCCAGTGTTAACAGCAATTCTTCATTTAACAGAGTAATTTCTTCGGCCTGATTGCGTAGTTCATTGTTGGTAATGCGCAGCTGGTTCACCAGGCCTTCCGTATGCCCAATGTATTGTTTTTGGCTGAAACGCAGCATTAACAAGGGAATCAAAACGATGAAAATACCCAGAAAATCGACCGTATCAAAACTAAATACAAAAGCGTACGTTACAAAGCCCAAAGCCACATAATAGGGAAATAACCACTTGAACCGTTCCTTCCAAACAGCAAAAACCGGCATATTACCATAGAGGCTGACGGCACCGGCCAACAGCCAGGTTGTTGACAGGTAGATAAGAATAGCAGCCACAACACTAACGACAATCTGGACCCAAATAGGCCAATTGAGAACAGGGGTATTGATAAAAGAGAGAGGCCAGGCACAAAGCAGCCCGCTAATCACATGATTGCTGGCGTTAAAAATCAGCCGATCGAAGCTTGTTTTTTGTTTTAAGTAAACGATACCGGCGATAATCGGAGCTAACAGAACGGCCGCTCCGGGACCAAATAACAGCACCCCGGCCAAATAAGGGGCGGCCGATGTGGATACCGTTACATCTCTAACATAAATTTCAATTGACAGGAGTTCAACAAAAAAGATGAGGACAGCAAATGCTAGCAGGCCCCACCAGTTCATGGATGACCAATTGTAATCAAGGGGAATCGCCAGTACGACTGCTAAAATTGTCACTGAAATGATATAGGCGTTGATTTTCAGGCGAGATGATGTGCGAACGGCCGTTTTCTCAGGCACTATCGGCTCTGGCGTAATCGTATGTGGGATATGAATTGCCGGTTGAAGCGGAACCAGGTTCTCATCTGTGCCAGGAGGATTGTCATTTAACGAGGTGGTGGGGATGATGTCCGTAACGGCCGTAGGAATGATCAAGTTCGCATCTCGTTTGTAATTGTAGACATAAGTCTGGTTACGGCCGTTCTGCTTTGATTGATAAACCGCAATATCCGCACAATGAACCAATTTCGTTGCCGACTGATCATCGCCGTGCTTAGCCGCAATACCAAAACTCATCGTCGCCTTAAGCGGCGCCTCATGAGTAGCCACGTCAAACTCCGATTCAGCAATCGCAATACGCATCGCCTCAACACGTAAAAACGCCTCCTCGGCCGTCGTTTCCGGCATCAAAATAGCAAACTCCTCCCCGCCAAAACGAGCCACCGTATCATACGGCTCAGCCAACTCTTGCAGAAGCCTGGCCACACCCTGCAAAACAACATCGCCGGCCAAATGGCCATACGTATTATTAATATTCCGCAGCAAATCCAAATCAGCCATTACAATCGTTAACGGCCGATTCAAACCCTGCGCCCGCATCAACTCTTCCTGCAAGTTCTTCGTAAAATAACCGGCATTCCAGACACCGGTCTTAGGGTCCATCTGAGCCTGCCGCTCAAGGTTAGGTATCGTCAACGCGCGATAAATCAGCAGCAAAGGAGCCATCGCAATCCAGATCAGCCAAAAATCAATCTCCCAAAACTTGGCAATCGTAAACCCCATCAACAGCATAACCAAATCTGTCAACAAATTGCCCAGTTCTAAGATACCCGATTCATGAAAAGGAACCCCTCTGGCAAAATGTAAGGCTAAGCCCGTCAAGATATGATTAAAAAAGACATAAACCACAGCAGCAGTAATGACATTAACAGGCAAAAATGACGTTCCAAAAAGCAAGAAAGGCTCGGACAATATCGTGTAAACCAAATAAGCAGCCACACCCGAAATAATATGGACACAAATATTAAATGGTTGCAAATACCAATCGCGTAGATGAGCACTATCTATCATCCGCTCCCGAATCCATTCAATCAGGTGCGGTATGATAACTAACAGCGCATAGAAAAAAGGCTCCAGTAAAATAACCCCGGCAAACTGAAACACGAGCGTGGTGTGATAAAGTTGGTGATCAGGCGCTTCTGCTTTAATGAGCTGGGCGGAAGTAGCAAATATTACCAGGCCTAACAACATCAACCATTGAGACGTGATTGAAAAATCAGTTTTCACTACAGCCCAGATAGTTGTAGATAAACCGGCAATATAAATAAGCCCAATATAAACCCATGCTTTTCGTGGCATCGTTTTTGCTCCAAAAAAAAGTAAGCTAGAACAACATTCGCCGTGCTGCTCAAGCTTACATTTTAGATCGGGGTAAAAATGTCTCAATAGTTAATTAATCATATTCCGGTCATTCACCGCCCCAATTAACACTACCGTTCCGTAAATTCGCCAAGGAATAACAAATCATACGCTGCCTCCTGCATCACTTTCAACAAAGTTTCTCAAGGTTGCTAACTATACTCCTGATTTTATCCCATGAAAAACTGTTTAGACGTAAACCACGAAAAGGTTTTTGTCTTTATGGTTTATTCAGAAAAACGGGGTAACTTTCCGTTTCCATCAATCACTTTACCTGCGTTTTTACAACCCTGCCAGCCAGCATAACAGATAGTCTGGCTGATGACAAATTCACCAGCCAGACTTCCTTACTTCCCCTTCTTCCTCTTAATTCAAAAAACAAGACATTGAATATTTACTAAAACAAATGACGCTTTTATGACGTAATACTTAAAGGTACAATGGTGCGGCTGCCCCAGTTGACGGCAATTTCTTCAATTTCCGTGTCATCAAGCTTTTCTATATTGGGTATAACGATACGGCTACCCCAGTTAACAGCTATGCTGTCAAAGAATGTTGCGCCTATTACAGGTAAGCTGTTGTCTTCATAGAATTCAACACGACTCCAGCTTTCACTGTTATTCGGGGTCAAATTATAACCACCAGATAACAATGGGCCTGCTACTGTAACCAGCAACGGTATCAGCAAAGCAATCACTAACAGGAAAGCAGCCGTTTTTTGCCACCTCATGCTTCTTTCTCCACACTTCTTTTCGTCCATGTAATCTCCTTTGGCTTTCTTGTGGCCTTCAATACGCATTATGTAAGAAACGATCTGGCTGATTCATTAGTTGGAAACAGCTGGTAAAGCGAATGAAAAAGATGAACCTTGACCAATATAAGATTCAACTTGAATTTTGGAACCGTGAGCATCGATAATGCTGCGAGCCAACGCCAGCCCCAGGCCGGTACCGCCATAATGGCGGGTGCTGGATCCATCAAGCTGATGGAATGGTTCAAATATTTCGTCTATCCGATCATCGGGGATACCAATGCCGGTGTCGGTAACTTTAACCACTACCTTTTGCTGAACCGGGGCGGTCTCAATTTTGACTCGACCACCGGCAGGAGTGAACTTGATAGCATTATCCAAAAGTTGTTCGACAACCCAGGTGATTTTTTCGTTATCGGCGATTACTTTGGGTAGTTGTGCCGATACGAGTTTCTTTAAATCAATGGCTCTGGCCTGTGCTTTGGGGCGGGAAACGGAAACGGCCGTTTTCACCGGCAAATCCAACGTCAAGGGCGACATATCCAATGGCAAATCCCCGGCAGCAGCAGAAGAAAACTGCAACAAATTCTCAATCAACCCCTTTAGCTGCTGGCTCGCCCCCTGCAAGGAATTTAAAGCCGACGCCTGCTCCTTAGTCACCGGCCCCAAACTGCCATTAGAAAACAAATCCAAATAGCCAATCAAAAACTGCATCGGCATCCGCAGTTCATGCGATACATTAGAAATAAAATTCAACTTAAGCTGATTCAGTTCCGAAAGCTTGACCAACGCATTTTGCAGTTGTGAAGTCCGCTGCTGAACCTGTTCTTCCAACCGTTGATTGCTGTGGGCCAGGGCAGCCTGCAATTGCAAAACATGCTGCGTGATTGCCTCATCCAAATGCTTGCGGCTAATATAACCCAGGTCAACTAACAACTCGCCAACCAGCACCTGCTCATTAGATTGGGCCATCTTTTTTTGAATATGCAGGGCGTGTTCCAGTTGTGTGGGTGTAATGCGGCCTTGTTCGACCAAATGCTCGCCGAGGCGCGGCACCAACATCTCCGGCGTGGTTGGCCGCTGCATCGGGAACAGTGGAGAAGTGGTCATAACTCGTTCAGCAATAACGGCCGCTATCGCCAAATCCGCATGACAGTGAGGGCAATGTCGTTCATCAGGTGTGATGAGTTGATTGCAGTTGGGACAAGAAATTTTCTTTGTTTTGATTTGATACATTGCAACCTCTAAAAAACACAAAAACCTGTTTAAGGGTAGAATATTGGCTCACTGTTACAAGATACGTTACAAACTTCAAACTCCGATAGGAAATTAGTACTGATTCGAAAAATTTATATGGTAAGGAAGGCATAACATGCCCCGTATTCAAGAATTGGAAATCTATCACAATCGCCTACCAAGAGGCCCATTAAACGCCATCACCGATGTACCCGGCGTTGCTGTAGGCCATGAAACACTCATCACCGGCAACGGAACCTGGCAGCCGGGACGTGGCCCATTTCGCACCGGCGTTACCGTCGTTTTGCCCCATCAAGACAATTTGTATGCTGAAAAAGTACCGGCCGCCGTCCATACTATTAATGGATTCGGCAAGGTGACGGGATTTGAACAGGTGCGGGAATTGGGCCGCCTGGAAACGCCTATCGCTTTAACGGGAACGCTCAATGTGCCGCGCGTAGCCGATGCCTTGATCAGTCTGGCCATCGAACAAAATCCGCACATTGGGGTTGGTTTTGCCGAAACCGGACGTAAAGGATATGCCAGTGTAAATCCGGTTGTCGGAGAAACGAGTGATGGGTTTTTGAGTGATATTCAAGCCCGGCCAATTGGCGAAAATGAGGTGCGCACGGCCGTTTCCCAAGCTACCACCGGCCCCGTGTCAGAAGGTGTCGTCGGGGCCGGTACAGGAACCAGCTGCTTTGGCTGGAAAGGGGGTATCGGCACAGCCAGCCGGGTTTTGCCAGTCCAAAATGGCAGCTTCACCATTGGCGCACTGGTGCAAAGCAACTATGGCAGCCCGGAAGAATTAACGATTGCCGGCGTTCCGGTAGGGCAGCACATTCAGCCGCCGCAGCAAGCAAAACGAGCCGAAGATGGTTCGATTATGATTGTACTGGCAACCAATGCCCCGCTGAACGGCCGTCAACTGGGCCGATTATGCCGCCGGGCCGCGTTTGGCCTGGCGCGCACGGGCAGCACCTGTCATGGTGGCAGCGGCGATTTTGTGATTGCATTCAGCACTGCCTACCGGCTGCCAGACCAGCCCAAAACATTAGTCGTGGAACGGCCGTTTCTCGACGAACAACCCATTATGAGCAGCCTGGCCCTGGCCGTGATTGAAGCAGTAGAGGAAGCCATCTACAACAGCCTGTTCATGGCCCACACCGTTGTCGGGCGGGATGGCAACACGCGCTACGCCCTGCCGGTGGATGAGGTGGTAGCGGTGATGCGGCAGTACGGCCGTTAACTATCCAACGGCTGTCTCCCCTTGCCAAACCGCACCTGCACCAACAGCGCACCCAAAGCGGCCAGCACCAGGCCTATAATCTTTACCCCGGTCAGTGTTTCGCCCAGGAACAGCCAGGCCAGCACCGTAATCTGGATCAGCATCGTGTTGTTAATAATACTCGATTCCATAGCCGATAACGTGCGCAGGGTGTGGTTCCAAATGGTGAAGGCAACGGCCGTATTCACCACCGCCAACCAGACCACAATCGCCCAACTGGTCAGGGTCAACTGCGGCCACGGTTCCAGCAGCAGCCCGGCCGCCAACATCACCACCGAGCCGACCCCCATGCTCACCATCGTCACCGTCAGTGGATGTATGCGCTGCCCCCGATTGACGCCTCGCCCGGCAATGCTGGAAAGCGATGTGGCCAAAATATGCACGGCCGCAATCACATAGCCAATCCCCTGCCCGGCCGGAATCACCAGTGGATAAAAGAAAACCAGCGCCCCGGCCACAAAAACCAGCATTCCGCCCCATTGCAGCCAGGTTGGGATTTCGCGCAGTAAAGGAATACCTAGAATGGTGACAACAACGGCCGTTGAATTCAACAGCAAACTAAACGTAATCGCCGGCAAATAAGCCAGCCCCATAAACTGCGAACCCTGCGTAATCGTGTAATAAAGCAAGCCCAACCCAATCAAATTCAGCCAGTCACGCCGCGAAAGCGCCCGCAGCGGCGTAGCATTTTGCCGCCGCCGGTAAAACGGAATCAACGCCAGGAAAGCCAGAAAATAACGTAGCCCGGCAAACGTTACCGGCGGAATATCTTGCAACCCCAGCTTAATTAGCACCCAACTGGTCGACCAAAGAAAGGTGACCAACAAAGCCTGCCAGACAGCTTGAGCATGCGGTGAAATTCGTTTATGCATCGTCAACCTGTTAGATTCCATCATCTAACACAAAAGTTATACCCTTTGCCAGTCAGCGCGTCATCTGACATGCTGAAGTGCTAATAGCTAAACACTAACCGCTCATTGTACGTATTATCACAATATTGATTTTAAGCGCCACACTCGCTACACTGTTTTTATAATAACAACCCTACCAAGAACCCGGAGAAACAGGCAAAACTTGCTTACGACAACCATAATCTGCCCACCGGTTCTCAGCACCGATCACATAATCATTCTTTATACATGGAGATGAGCTATGCCTACCACACAAAAGGCAATCAACCGGGCTTTCAGCGAACTGATTCAAAAACTTAACCAACAAGACAAGCACCCTCTACTTCCTTCCGATCGTTACATCATTTTCTCCGACCACCACAAGGGAGCACGCAACGAAGCCGATGATTTTTTGCCGTGTGAGCAAACTTATCTGGCCGCGCTTGACCACTATTTAGACGAAGGCTACACATTAATCATTTTAGGCGATGCCGAAGAACTATGGGAAGAAAAAGCACAAAATGTCTTGGCCGCCTATAAAAATGTCTTGTTAAGCGAAACCCGCTTTTACAAAGAGGAGCGCTATATCCGTGTTTATGGCAATCACGATGACCTGTGGCGCTACCCCACGCAAGTCAAAAAACACCTCGATCCCTTTTTCCCTGGCATTCAAGTCCAAGACGGCATCCTATTTGAATATACAAGCGCCGATGGATTAACCGGCGAGCTTTTCCTGACACATGGCCATCAAGGAACTTTGGACAGTGACAAGCTGGCCTGGTTTTCGCGCATTTGGCTGCCCCTTTACCGGGAATTTCAGATTTTAACCGGCATTGGAAAAACAACGCCTGCCAAAGATGCCTGCTTGCGGGCTGAACATGATACAAAAATGTACCGCTGGACGCAGACCCGGCGAAACACAATCCTCATCGTCGGGCACACACACCGGCCCATTTGGAGTTCCCAGACACATCTGGAGAAATTACTGAATCAGCTTTATACCTTACGCCAAAAAAACCTTGATGAACCATCGGCCGCAACTGAAGAAGAAATTGTCCAATTAAAAGATGAAATCAAACGACGCGAGCTGAAATACCCGCCATGTACGGATACAATTAAAACGCGACCCAGTTATTTTAATACTGGCTGCTGCCGTTTTGAAGATGGTGATATTACGGGCATTGAATTGGACAATGGTCAAATTCGCCTGATCAAATGGACAAAAAGCGAGGCTGAATTTGTCCGTTTGATTTTGGAAGAGACGCCGCTGTCGGAGGTTTTTTTCTTTTTGGAAGCGTAGGTTCAGCCGGGGATGGTGTCTAATTTCCAGGTGAGAAACGGCCGTTTCTCTGCCCCCATCGTCAACAAATCCGGCACCAATCCCTGCCGCAAACAAGTTTGAATCAAATCCACGATCAATTCGTCCTTTTCTTGCGGGAAATTATCTTTATCCAGTCCCAAGAGAAAAATCAAATCATGCAGTTCACCTAAATCAAAGGCGTCGGTTAAGTTTTGCCACAGTAAACGGCGGTCATTGGCCGTTAACGACAGCGGGTAACTGGTCACGACCATCTCCACCTGGCCAGCCTCCTCGGCGGCTTCCGTTTTGATGCGAGCGTTGCCCAACAACAGCGCCTCCTGGTAAACCTTCACCTGTATGCTGATACGGCCGTTCCGCTGCGGCGTTAGCAAAAAATAAACCGGCGGCTCATCCTGACCGCGCGTCAACGTGATTGTTTGTTCTGGCTCGTCGATCTCACAATCCGGTGCCGTAACCTGAATGCGTACCACCACCTGCTCGGCCGCCTCTTCCCACACTACCGCTACCGGACCGGAAGCCACTTTCGTCAAATCTTCTTCGGCCAGCTGGGGCGCATTTGCCTGACGCAGGGCCACAGCCATATCGAAAGCCCGCCCCACTTCAACTTTGGGCGGTACAGCCACATCCATTCGCAGCGTCTCCTGCTGCGCCTCGGCCACGTCACGCGTACCGGGTTCGCCAAGTGTCATTGCCGCCGGCCCGTCAGCCGCCACCGGTTCATTTCCCTCGTCGGCCGCCGGTTCATCGACCGCCGAGCTGCTGTTAATATCGGGGAGTGACGGCAAATTCGCTTCATGATAATGCGAGATGGGTATCTCTGAGGTCTGCGGTGGCCGCCAACTGCGCCGGGCCGTCGTTATTTGACGCCAAACTATGAGGACGATAACGGCCGTTATCACCCCGCCTGCAATCCAAAAAATAATCGTATCCATACCTTGTCACCCTGTCATCTAAAAATCTAATCATAAAGCCGATAGGCACCCAGGTCAATCAAATCTTTTCTCCTGTCAGTTTTGGATTTTTCGCCTCGTTTATGCTATGGTTCGTTGCGGGAAATGAGGAATTATTACACATTGGGAAACCCTCAAAAACTCTCAACAATTCAATATTATTTGTTTGGGGCGCTCTCTAGATTAGTCCGTGCAATTATTGCTATTGGACTGTGACTAGTTTGGCAAACCGGCGTCTAATGGAAGAAGTGAATTACCTTTCCATTTTTTCACAAACATGTTTAATTGACGTATTTTTCAGGAGGATCTATGCGCAATGATGTTGTAAAGGGGACCATTTTGGCCGCTGTGCTGGCCCTGGTTCTCAATTTGATTATTTATTTTGTGGGAGCCAGCCGGGGCGTCTCTTACCTGACCCAGCAGCCGGGAACTGTTGGATCAGGAATGGTAATCGTGGCCAGTTTGGTAACGGCCGTTGCCGCCGGTATCGGTCTCTGGCTGTTGGCCCGATTCATGAAAAATCCCCTCAACCTCTTCATGTGGCTGGCCGGAATTTTAGCCCTGCTTTCCCTGCTCCTACCCTACGCGATGGCCCACGACACCGGCACCTTCGTCGCCCTGGGCCTCATGCACGTCAGTTCAGGGTTGGCCATCGTCTACGCCCTCGTCAACTATTTTCAACGCTGCCCGACGTGTAATTAAATTAGGAAAATTTGTATCTTCTCAAAAAGTAGGGGCGTACCCTTGTGGTCGCCCACGTGGGCAGGCACAAAGCACTGCCCCTACAGCGAATTATTGAGCTGGTACGAAAAATTTGAGATAAGGTGTGTGTCTTCTTATCTCGTTTTATCAACAAATTTTTACAAACAAAAGTGGAGGATTGAATGAACCCTTGGATTGCCTTGATTATCGGCCTGCTCCTCGGCTGGCTGATTGAATTACTGATTGATATTTTTTACTGGCGCAAACGCCGCCTGTGCCCGGACGATGACGCTTTGAGCATCCGCGCCTCTTTGGAACAGGCCCAAAACGACAACCGCTCATTGCAGGCATCGCTCGATGAAAACAAAACCCGGCTGGGCCAACTGGAAGCCGATCTCGCCGCACGGGACGGCCGTATCGCCACCCTGACCGCCGATTTAGATGCCCGCGCCGGAGAAATAGATGGGTTGAACGGCCGTATCCACCAACTCGAAGCCGATTTAACCGCCCGCGACAACGAACTGGAAACGATCCGTACCGAATTGGGCGGCATCGACGTGGAAGCCCAAGAACTCGGCTTCGGTTCCATCTTCAGCGGCGCCGGCCTGGCCCTGGGCAGCTTCTGGCATCAAATCAAAAATCGTTTCTCCGGCCTCCATGCTGATGTCGCCGCCCGCGACTCGCAAATCAATGATATGCAAGCCCAGGTCAATGTTTCCGGCGACCAGGTTGGGGAATTAAAAGCCCAATTAGCTTCCCTGGAAACCGATCTGGCCGCTCGCAACGCCCAAATTGGCGACCTGCGCGTTGAACTGGACGCTAAAACCGGACAATTGGGCAAATTAGAAACCGAACTCGACGCCAAAAACGTGGAGTTGGGCCGACTTCACACTGACCTGGGCGATTTAGACACCAAAGTCAAAGGACTGGGGTTGGGTTCCCTGTTCGCCGGCGGCGGACTGACCTTAAGCGGCTTCTTCGCCAACCTCAAAGACCGCTTCTCAGGCGAGGCCGAACTGGAAACTCGCAGCGCCGAACTCGATGCCAGCCTCGCCGCCAAAGACGCCGAAATCGACGGCCTGCGGCTGCAAGTAACTGATTTGGAACAAAAACTCACTGTTTCCAACGCCAGCCTGGTCGAAATGCGCAGCAATCTGGGTGCCGAGTACAAAGGGGCGCAAGGATTGAGCATGGTCTGGGGCATGAACACCGCCGCCAGTAACCTGCTGGCTAATCGCGGTATTTACACCTACAACCAGTTAGCGGCCACCAAAGTCGATGAAGTCAACGACGCTATTGAATTATCCGGCGAGTATTACCCGGAAATGGACAATGCCGCTATTCACGGCTCCTGGGTCGAACAATCCCGTCTGGCCGGTTCCGGCGACTGGGATGATTTGTTTGCCTACCAGCAGCAGCGTTTCGATCTGGTCGGCCTGCGCGACGATTTGAAGAAAATCTGGGGCATCGGGCCAAAAATCGAGCAGGTGCTCAACGAGAACGGGGTTTACCTATTTGCCCAGTTGGCCTCCGTACCGCCCGATCGCATCACCGAGATTTTGCGCCGCGCCGGTTCCCGCTTCCAAATGTCCACCGGCAAACTGCACGAATCCTGGCCAGAACAGGCTCGCCTGGCCGACAAAGGCGATTGGGATGCGTTCCAAACGTTGCAGGATACGCTCGATTGGTCGAAGGTTCAGGGCAAATAATTGTCTTTGATTTGAGGAATGTACGTAATGGTCAAGAATTGATTGAACCGCAAAGAGCGCCAAGAACGCAAAGTATTAAAGAGAAAAACTTCGCGCCCTTTGCGTCCTTTGCGGTGAAATTTGATTCAATGAACTCGTGACCATTGTAAATTTGAGGAATGTAATATGGAAAATCCATGTTTAAACGATAATTTCGTCGATGCCGCTGCGCTGCGCCGTTACAATTTCTTTAAGGGATTGGTGCTGGTTTTGCTGGCCGCGCTGCTGCTGGGGCTGTGGGGGTTTACCCGCCAGTTTGACAACATCCAGGCGCCCACATTAAGCGGCCCGGCCGGCTCTATTGCTTCCGGCACGGTTACGCTGAACGGCCG
Source organism: Ardenticatenaceae bacterium (assembly GCA_020634245.1). Classification (GTDB taxonomy): domain Bacteria; phylum Chloroflexota; class Anaerolineae; order Promineifilales; family Promineifilaceae; genus JACKCC01. Next base: position 192,727 of record JACKCC010000013.1, read on the forward strand.
TGGCTCCCCCAACAGCGCAATCGACGTGCAAATGAACGGCCGTTCCCTGGGCACAACCACTGTCAACGCCGATGGGAACTGGTCACTAGACACCGATCTGGCGGCCGGTCAGTACGATTTCGTCGCCCTGGCCCTGGACCCGGACGGCGTAGAGCGCGGCCGCTCGGCCGGACTTGCCCTCAACGTCGCCGAACCAATGGCTTATACTGCCCCAACCCTGACCCTGCCGTCTGGCGAAGTTAATATTGCCGCCGTCCCATTTAGCGGCACGGGCACACCGGGCAGCACTGTTGACCTGCTTAACAATGGCGTTTCAGTGGGAACGGCCGTTGTCGATCCCAATGGCCAATGGACAACAACCGCTCCCATCTCCCGCTACGTCAACGACCTGCAAGCCTTCGGAACCGGCCCTGACGGGACCGCCATCGGCGACTCTGGCGTCCAGCGGCTTCTGGTGGAGGCGGCCACCACCGAACTAACCGTCAATGCCCCCGAGTTGGACGAATATGCGCTTGATGCGACCGGATTGTCCCAATCAACCCTCCATCTGTCAGGAACTGGCGAACCATCCACCCGGGTACGGCTGGCTCTGGGCAATCTGGATTTGGGCACGGTGGACGTGGACGCCGACGGCAACTGGTCATTTGATGGCGATTTTGCCCTGGAATCGGGCACGTATGACCTGCAAGCCAGGATGGTTTCAGCCGATGATGTCGAATTAGGCACGGCCAACGTGGTTGATCTGGTTGTTCCCAATCTGGCTGTCAGCCAACCGGTGGTTATTGACACCGCCGACGTGGTTGATGCCGGTACGGACAGTGGCGAACTGGTTTTGCACGGCACGGCCGTTCCCGGCAAGCAAATTCAAATCATCATCAACGGTGAAGTGATCGACATCGTCACGGCCGATGACGACGGCAACTGGTCCTACACCACCACTTTGCCCACCGGAAGTTACACGGTCAACGGCCGTTACCTCGACCTCTCCGAAGCTGAAGCCAACCAACTGGCCGCCAGCCAAAGCCTGACCGTCGGCGAGCCAACCGGCCAATTGCAACTTTTGTTTGCCGGCGGCGCCGCAGATGGTCAATTAGGCTTAGCGCCGGCCGGTTACCCGGCTGTCGAAATCATTCTGGATGCCTCCGGAAGCATGATGGAACTGCTAGGCAGCGACACCCGCTTCGAGACCGCCCGCGCCGCGCTGCAAAACATCACCGACAACGTCCTGCCCGATAGCACACCGATTGCCGTGCGCGTTTTCGGCAACATCGAAGGTAATTACGCCTGCCGCACCGATTTGATGATCCCTTACCAACCGCTGGATCGGGCAGCGATGGACGCCTTCCTGGCTGACGTGGAACCGCAGGTCGATGCCAACACGCCCATCGCCGACTCTCTGGCTCGCGTCGCCCTTGACCTGGCCGACGCCGGCGATTTGGAACGCATCGTTGTCCTCCTCACTGATGGCGAAGAGACCTGCGGCGGCGATCCGGCGGCCCAAATTCAGAAGCTGCGCGATGCCGGTATTGGCGTTCAGGTCAACATCGTCGGGCTGGCCATTGCCGATGATGCGCTAAAAGCCGAATTCGAGCGCTGGGTGGAGATTGGCGGGGGTCAATACGTTGATGTCACCGATCCTGGCCGTCTAGCTGAAGTGTTGGGTGAACTGCTGCTGGTTCCCTACGTGGTCCGCAATGAAGCCGGAGAGGTGGTGGTAAACGGCCGTGTCGGTGGTCCGCCACAAACGCTGCCCATCGGCACGTACGAAGTCCTGGTCGGCACGGTTCCGGCCATGACATTTGACTCGGTAGAAATTGTTACCGGCGAAATGGTTCAATTGACGCTGGGCGAATAGTCCCGGCGTTTGACGAAAACGTAAAAAGACCTGGATGTGATTTATACCTCATCCAGGTCTTTTTTGTTTAGCTCGCCCATAAATGTGACAGTCACTTTGGAAGAGGGGTGGATTTAACATAAATATATTTGCATAAAGTGTGACTCCGATTGAGACTATTTTGTGTCAATAAACCAATCTCAAAAGGAGTCATGCACATGATAACGGAAGAAACAACGCTAGGCCAAGAAACTGTAGCTAAATTGATGCAATGTGACCCAGTAGTGAGCCAATATAGCGCCTTTTTTCGACCAACTACAGTGGTGGCATGTAAAGGAACGAAATGAGGCTGCCCGCGCTTGGCCCGGTACGCCGCCACACCCAGAGAAAGCATATGTCAAAGCGTTGCTCATCAAAATCAACGAAAAGTTCGAGTATACGACAGAATTACGCAAGTTTTTGGTTCATCATCCCTTACTCGTCTTGACAATTGGCTTCCGACCTGAATGGGATGAAACCCAAGCGTATGGATTTGATATTGAAAGGACAGTACCGACAGCACGCTGGTTACGAGAGAAACAGCGGCGAATAAGTAACGAGATGCTACAGAACTTATTACGAGGAACAGTCAAAGATTTGCAGGTTGAGATACCTGATATGGCCAAAACCGCCGCCATTGATACGAAACACATTTATGCTTGGGTGCGCGAAAACAACCTGCGCGATACTGTCAGCAACCGATATGACCCAGAAAAACAACTGCGCGGTGACCGGGATTGCAAACTGGGCGTAAAACGGCAGCGCAATCAAGATGAGGGCAAGGAAAAGGAAGAAAAGGAGTACCTTTGGGGCTACGGAACAGGTGTGATGGCCGCGACTGACCCCCTGTATGGAGATGTGGTTTTGGCTGAATATACCCAACCTTTCAACGAAGCCGATATCACCTATTATCCACCGTTATATGAAAGGATGACCCGAAACCTCGGTTTCATTCCAGACAACTTCACGGCCGATGCGGCCTTTGATGCCTGGTATGTCTATCAACCCTTTGCCGAACACGGTGGTATGGCGGCCATTCCGCTTAATCTGCGTGGTTTTCCAAAACCCAAACTTGGCCCCAACGGTCATCACCTTTGTCCGCACGGTTCAGAAATGACACCATCTTACACTTATTATGACCGCCATCGGCGTCATCAGGTGCAGATTTTGCGTTGCCCACTGTTACATCCAAAACCTACGGAAAAGAGCTGTGACCATGCCCAGTTCATCAAAGGCATAGGGTGTGAAAAGCGTATCAACCACGAATTGGGTGGACGTTTACGAGTTGCTTTGGATCGTCATTCAGATGAATACAAAGCAATTTACAAACAACGGACATCAACTGAGCGGATCAATAGTCAGGCGAAGGCTTTTGGTATCGAACGACCGAAAGTACGTAACATTGATTCTGTTCGTAATTTGAATACGTTGATTTATACTGTTATTAATGTACATGCACTTCAGAGGGTCAAAGAACTTAATCAGAGATTATGTTAAATCCGACCCTCTTTGGAAGTGACTGTCACATTGCTGCACACTTTTTAACCATGAACCATATTTTATGGGGTTGATTTCTTGCAGGAAAATGAGAGGTTCGCGTTGCCTCAATAGAAAATGTTACCGAAGGGGTAGTCGTTGCCTCAAAAAGCATGTTACTTTCCCAATCGCACTAATTGCTTCACTTTCTCATCAATATTGCGGCGGCATTGAGCCGGATTGGTGTCCCGATATGTCGCCTGCCACAGGTCACTATTTTCAGGCGAAAGCAGCTTCATGTCCAATACCCGTTGCAAGGGCGTCTTGGGCGTTTCATACTTCTTGTACACCTTCGCGCCGGTACGCTTTTTGCTCACCAACTTGAAGGTTGGCTGAAATAGATTGGTGTAGAGATGTAACTCAGCATAGATGTCACCCAGCAATTGGTGAGCCGCCTGGGATTCAAACCGTTGATAGCCAATGGTGTGGCGCACAATTGACCAGTTTTTCTGTTCAACAAAACATTGGTCGTTTTTCTTGTAAGGGCGACAACGGGTGAAGGTAATCTTGTGCATTTGGCAATCGTTCAGAATCAGGTCATTGATAAAGACACTGTCATTGTCAGAATCAATGCCCAAAAGTGGAAAAGGTAAACGTTGTCGTAGCTGGTCTAGCGCCTCAGTCACAGCGATTTGTGAGCGGTGCCGTAAGCTGAAACACTCCGTCCAGCCAGTGGCCACATCGGTGGCGGTGAAGGAGCATAGAAACTGTCCGGCTGTACTTTCACCACAGTGAGCCACCAGGTCTATCTCGACAAATCCGGCTTGAGTGTCATCCCAGTCTGCAAAGGTGCGTACCGGGATTTGGTGTTTGAGCAGCCCCCCAGGCTTCGTCGTACTTTGACCCCGCTGCTGGCTGGTCTTGAACGGCTGTAACAATCGGTCAATGGTGGCCGGACTAACCGCCAAGACCAGCCTCTTGGTTTCCTGATCCAGCGCGAGTTCCTGATGTCGCTCCAGGGAAGTGACCATATCGGCCAAGATAGGCTGGAGCCGCTTGCCGCAGATACCGCCACAAATGCGCCAGATTTGGGTCAGGGCGCTCACCACGCTGCCTGTATAGATTTTCTGCCGACCACGACGCTCTCGCTTTGGCTGATTTTGTTGGCGCAGGCGGCGGATCGCTGCCTTGCGGTGTAGGCCGGTTACAGCCACAAACTCATCCAAAATCTTTGTTTTCTCTTTGCGGTCTGCTTTGAGGTATCTCGGTTGCAGACGCTGGACTAACTCTCGTTTACTGTGTTGACTCATTTTCGCATCCATCATGGTTGCGAAGGTAACACTTTTTATGATTCAACGACCCTTTCTTGGGTAACATTTTTTTTGAGGCAATTCGAGGTTTACGGCCGTACCACGCCAATTCGCTATAATTCAGGCCAGTTTTTGGAGCAGAACAGATGCGGCGAATATCAATCTTGATTCTCATCATTGCTATTCTTTTGGCAACGGCCTGGATAGTGCGGCGCTGGGTAAGCAACTCACGCTATCGGGATTTAGTTACCTGGAGCCAGGGCAGCCTGGCTGACCGGGAAGCGCTCATCACCGTCCAGCGCGAAGCCTGCCCCGGCGCACCCTTCATCCTGCCTGCCGACGGTTTCATTGGCCTGCTTTACGCCGATCCGCGCAGCCCGTATTCCCGTTGGCATCCGCATCAAGGCATTGACATTTTTAGCAACACAGAGCCGGGAGTAACGGCCGTTTATGCCGCTTACGATGGCTACATTACCCGTGAAGATGGCTGGAAAAGCACGCTGATTCAACGCGTACCAGATGACCCCCTGAATCCCGGCACTCAAATCTGGCTGTATTACACTCATATGGCCGATCAGGACGGGAATGATTTTATTGAGGCTGTGTTCCCGGCGGGAACACGGGAGTTGTTTGTCAAACAGGGGACGCTGCTGGGATATACGGGCAATTACAACGGCGATTCAGACCGCCAGGTATGGGTTCATTTGCATTTTTCGATTATCCGGGATGATGGCAACGGCCGTTACACCAACGAACTCGACTTCAACAACAGCATCGACCCCTCCCCCTATCTGGGTCGGGCGTTAAACTACCAATGCAGCACTGATCCACAAATCTGCTCGGCCAGCCCCGAATGCCACCAATAAAAAACAATCCGCAGAGAGCGTTGAGCACACAGAGATTTCTCTTTTGTTTTCCCTCTGCGATCTCTTCGTTCTCTGCGGTTAGATCGGCACAGCTACCAGCCCCAGCGCACCCGGCCCCAGGTTAATGGCCACTGCAATCGACATATCGACCATGACGACTTCGTTGGGATTTAATTGCGCCGTTGCCAGTTCCCACAGTTTGCCAGCATCATCGGGCGATCCGGCGTGAATCACGGCCAGGTTAACGGCCGTGTCCCCCACCTGCTCCTTAACCACCTCCACAATATGACCGATCGCCTTCTTGCGCGTCCGTACCCGGCCAGCCTCCACAATTGCCCCATCTTCCAGCTTCATCACCGGCTTAATGCTCAACATGGAAGCCATCATCGACTTGGCCGAACTGACCCGGCCGCCTTTGGCCGCATATTCCAGGCTGTCAATTGTAAACACACTCACCGTCTGGTCTCGCATTTGCTCCAGTCGGGCCAGGATGGCTTCGATACCAGCCCCTGCTCGTCCCATTCGCGCCGCTTCAATCGCTAAAAAGCCCTGCGCCGCCGAGCCGCCTAACGAATCAAAACGGTAAAAATTAGCCTGACCGGCCAACTCTTCCGCTGCCAACCGGGCAGACTGGATTGTTCCCGCCATTTTGGTGCTGACGACGATGGTCAAAATATCGGTCTCACTGGCGGCGATGAGCTGTTGGTAACATTCCAAAAATTGGTACGGCGTGGGCTGGGCTGTTTTGGGAAAATTATCGGCCGTTACCTGTTTGGTTTTCTCGTAAAATGCCGCGTGATCCATCGTTACGCCAGATAAAAACGCCTCTTCACCAAAAGTGATATTGACTGGAATCACGCAAATTTCCAACTCTTCGACCAAATTAGCGGGAACATCCCCCACTGAATCCATGACGATACGCATTGTTTTCGACTCCTTAATATGAGAGACAGAAAATAACAATCCATGCTGCACGCAGCCGGGTTTATCGAATCAAGTAAATAATGGCGACGGCAAACCCGATGGTGACAACAACCTTGCGCAAAGAAGCCGGTTTGATGCGGCCGGCCAGGCGTCCGCCCAGCGTCCCGCCAACCAGCGCCCCCACCGCCATCACCAATGCCGCCGACCAGACGACTTTACCGGAAAAGAGAAAAAAGATGGCAGCCGTCACATTGACGCTGAAGGCGATGGCCTGTTTAAGCGCATTGAGCCGGGTCAAAGAATCATCCAGGGTCAAACCCAGGGCTGCCAGAACGATAACGCTGAGTCCCGCGCCAAAGTAGCCGCCGTAAATCGCCGCTAAAAATGCGGGTAAGACGGCACTTTTGTCGGAGTTAACGGCCGTTCCCATTTCCTCAGCCCGCCGTACCAACCAGGCCCGTACCGGGTCTTGAACTGCCAACAAGACGGACGCCAAAATGATGAGGTAAGGCACCAAATCGCGGAACAGGCGCTCGCCGGTATTTAACAAGAGAATGCCGCCGGTGATGCCCCCCAGGGCGCTGGCCGGCAGCAGCAGCCACATCCGCTTGCGCTGGTCGCGCAAATCTTTGGCCTGGGCCAGAGTTGCCCCCAGGTAACCAGGGGAAAGGGCGACGGTATTGGTTACATTGGCGGCGACGGCGGGAAGGCCAACGGCCGTTAACATGGGAAACGTAATGAGCGTGCCGCCGCCGGCCAGGGCATTAACCGCGCCTGCTGCCAACGCCGCCAAGCCAACGAGCAAATAATCAATTCCTGACAACATGGTGATTTTTCAGTCCTTTCAATGTTCAAAAATACAGGAATGCTGTTTGAAGCTCCCTAAAATCTCAGGAATCTTACCGGACAGGGCTGATTTTGACACCTTTTCGGACAAGCACGGCTGATGATTATGCCTATGCCTTCTAGTTTTCGGCTACCAACGGCAGCCAGATTCGGAAAGTGCTCCCTCGCTCCGGTTCGCTGTCCACTTCGATACGGCCGTTATGCAAAATCACCACATCTTGCACAACCGATAATCCTAATCCGGTGCCGGGTTTATTTTGCTGGGCCACATTATGGCCGCGATAAAACCGGTCAAAAATATACGGAATATCATCAGGCAGAATACCCTGCCCGGTATCCTGTACCCACAAACAGACCTCGTTTTGCGACTGGTTTACTGCGGTTCCAACCTGAACAGAACCGGCCGGTGTGTAGTTGATGGCGTTAAGCAGCAGATTGGTAATTACCTGCTCGATTTGCCTTTTTTCAGCCAGGATGGGTAACGGCCGTTGCGCCAACGCCACCACCAATTGCAGCCCCGCCTCCTCAACCTGAAAACGGCAGGCCGAAACCCTTTCAGCTACAATCTGGTTCAAATCCAGGGCTTGAAAAACAACGCCCTCCTTGAATAAATCGAGACGAAACACATGCAACACATCCTCGGTTAATCGAATAAGCTGCTGCATTTTGATTCGGAGGACACCCATATATTGTTCCCGTTTCTCCGGTTTACCCCGCTCCAACAAATCAAAATAAAGGCTTAAATTGGCTACCGGGGTACGCAGCTCGTGAGAAATATCCTCAATCAGTTTCGTCTTGAGCCGATCCAATTCTTTTAGCTGCTGGTTGGCAGCCACCAATTCCTGGGTTCGCTGGGCAACATGCGCCTCCAATTCGGCCGCATGGTTCACCAACTGCTGATGCAAACGCGCATTTTCAATGGCGGCTGAAGCAGTTCCGGCCAAACTTTCGATCAAAGACATCTCTGTTTTATTAAACCGCCCCGCTTCAGTATCCATTACTTCAATGACACCAATAACCCGCTGCTGATGGCTTAAGGGCACACACAGGAGTGACCGGGTAATCATGCCTGTTCTTTTATCGACCCCATTGTAATAACGCTCATCCTCTACCGCGTTGGCAATATTCAGGCTACGGCCGTTACTAACCACCCAGCCTGCTACCCCTTCACCCGGCGGCAAGCGCCAGCCGCGCACAACCTGACTGTGCGGCTCCGTCGCCTGCCGGCAAACAAGCTCGTTGGTTTCCGGCTCAATCAACCAGATCGAACAGGCTACCACTCCCAACAAAAACCGAACTTCATCCAAAATATTAGCCAAAACGCGATCCAGTTCTAACGTAGAATTCAAATCCGCTACAGCCTGATTAAGGAGTGCTAACTGCCGGTTGGATTGCCGCAAAGCCTCTTCAGCCTTTTTTCGTTCGGTTATATCATGGATAACAGCATACAAAAGCTGCCGTGGGCCAATATTAATAGGAACAGCATAAATCTCGACCAATCGTATTTCGCCCGATGCCAGGCGGTGGGGCACTTCAAAATAACTGCGCTTTTTTGACTGCGCCAAACTCATTCTGGCCTTTATCTCATCTGGCGATAACACATTCAAATCGGTAACCCGCATTTGCCGCATTTTTTCGCGTGAATAGCCATAAAATTGGGCGGCAGCCGGATTAACATCGACTAACTGCTGGGTTTCAGGGTCAACAAGCCATCTGATCGTTGGGTGCGCTTCAAACATCTGCCGGTAACGCATTTCACTTTCAATCAGTGCTTTTTCCGTTTGTTTAGACTCAGTTACATCAGATACGATACCTTGATAATGGGTTATGACGCCATTATGATCGCGCCTGACAAGCGTATGATCTTTCACCCACCTGACTTTCCCATCAGCAGTCATAATGCGATAGTTTTGATCGAATTTGGAGTATGCCGCTTCGCTGTATCGCGCCACCTCTGCTGTAATGCGTTCCAGATCATCCGGGTGAATAATTTGGGCAAACAGGATTCGTTTTTGATAAAAATCTTCTGGTGTATATCCAAATTGGGTGATATTGGAGGAGACGTACTCAACAGGCCAATTTTGTCCGGCTTTCCACACGAAGATGATTATTCCAGCCTGAACAAGAATTTGTTCTTGCTCATCAATTGTTAGCTTATAGGGCTGTGACAAACGCTGAGCATTGGCTTTTTCTGAAATTTCGTTTTCAGGCTGCCTTTCTTCTACTTTTACTTTACGGAAATCGCCCATCATACCCCCCTCCTTTTACCTGTACCATTACACAATTCTCTCGTTCAATTCTGAACAGTATACTGAATTAGCCATGAAACAATCAAGTTTCATTAGGAACGATAACTCTTTGACCTATGTCTTATCTGAAATAGCCGCACGGGATTGAATGGGCATCTCAAAATCAAATGGCAGTCCCGTCCCAAAATCAATCCTGGTCTGATTAGGCTTGCACGTTCCGGCCAATTTTTAACTGAATCGGGTAGTTGATCTGCGTCGTTCTATCGAATCCGCACGACCGTTTCCCCCACAAACAAGGGCGTCTCCTCCTCCAACACGGCCGTTTTCACATACCCCAACGCGATTGGGCCATCAGGCCCCACGGCCACAGATGTAATCACGCCAGCATTTTTGCCGTTGGCCGTCAACTGATCCCCGGCATTAACGGGTTCAGCGGGCTGCAATTTGACCAGTTTTTTAGCCAATTTGCCCCGGCTCTCCATGCGGGCGATGACTTCCTGACCCGTATAACAACCTTTCTTAAAAGAAACATCATTCCACAAATCGGCTTCCAGCGGAATGTACTCGTTGGTGAGTTCACGGCCGTACCGGGGCAGCCCCGCCTCAATCCGCAAAAAGTCAAATGCTGCTTCATCCGCCGCAGCCAGGCCGGTCGTCAGCAAATGGGGCCATAACACGGCCCGATCCGCCTCCTGACCAATGACAAAATAACCATCACCAGCAACCGGGTCCGTTCGGTGAACATAAGCGGTACAACCGGCAATTTCCGCCTGCCGCCAATGGTGCAGCAGCAGATTGGCCGCATCAAAACCGGCTTGAATCAATTTCTCCCCGGCTCGCGGCCCATAAACAGCGAACACGGCCGTTTCTCCGCTCACATCCTTCAAATGAAAATCATCATTAAAAAAGACAAAACGCATCAGGTAGCGGGCGATGTTATCACTGTTGTTTTCGCCGGTCAGAGCATAAACCATGCTGTTTGTCGTGTATAAAATCAACCGGTCAATGATCCGGCCAATATCAGTCGTCAATACTGTAGCCGCACCTTCGCCGCGCTGCAACCCATTCACCGCCTGTGTGGACATGCGATGAATCAAGTCCAATCGGGTCGCGCCGCTGATGAGCAGCACGCCTAAATTGCTGCGATCCACCAGTACGGCCGTTTCCCGTACCGCCTGAAGCACCATCGGTTCAATCTGGCTGTTCGTCATCATCTACCTCCGGGAGTACGGCCGTTAACGGGATAAAATGGTCTGGTTCCACATCCTCTTCATCTTCATGTTCATCCAGCCACTGCTGGGAAAACCGCTCCAGGTCGGCCACATAAGCCGCTTCCTGCTCCGTACAAACCCCTAAAATCACCTGCTTCAACGACTTCCCGCCAAACCATTCATACCGGTTTCGCCCCATTAAATCCCGCTCCGAAAACTCCTCCAGCCACGTTTCCAACTGCATCCGCACCTGCTGCAAATCATCAAAAATCAAATCCAAATCCCGCCCTGCAAATTCCGTATACCGCTCGGCATCATACACATCCGGCCTGGCCAGCGCCGCCAAAAGTTGCTCCGGTTTCTTCCGCTGATTCAATCGCATCAACCCCGTCACCAACTCAGCCTCCCAGGCCGCTTGCAGCGCCAACAAGTCCGCCACCGAATACTTACCGACCGCCCCAGCTTCCACCAGCGCCTCATCCGGCAGCATCTCAATCGCCGTCAATACACGTTCACGGCTGCTGTCCAATTGATCTAAAATCGCTAAAACACCTTCCATCATATGCCTCTAAACCAACCCACACAAAACCCATGACTTCTATCACATCATAAGTATGACCTATGACATGGACAAATTTACCCAAGCCTTTATACTAGGCTTGTCAATCATAACTTACGGGACGAGCCTTAACGGCTCGTTTTCTTTATTTATGGCTCATCCAGATTCTCCAATCGGATGCCAGATGACAAACACCTTAATATTACCTTTGAACTTCGACAAACAATACAAAATTTAATCCGATACCCAGTATAATCTACTTCGAGACAGATCGGAAAATATCCAAACATTTAAGGATAATCGTCAAGAAAGCATAAGAAAATCATGAATAACCCTGCCCAATCTCTTCCCATAAACGACAACAATATGGACAGTACGAGTCGGGAAACCCCTCGTGGTAACCGTGAAGAAATTCACTGGGAAGTTGTGGCCCGTACCGGCGGCATCATGCCTGCCACCATCATGGCCGGCCGTCTACAAGCAGAAGGTATTCCTGCCCGTGCCTGGCAGGAAGGTGCTGGACGGGCATTAGGTTTAACCGTAGGCATATTGGGAACCGGCTACGTAGCCGTCCCCGAAGAATTTGTTGATAAAGCTCAGGCTATCCTGGCCGATGAAAGCCAAATAGACTGGGAAGAAGAAGAGTAGAGAACAAGTAACGACTAAGGCTGCTGCCTGAGCCTGTCGAAAGCAGCCGGGCTTCGACAAGCTCAGTCCTCGAACGGCTTAATAGTTACGAAAATAGTTAGATTAGAGGTGAAATAATATGGCTGACACAACCTGGACAAATGAAGGTGAAGACCTTCTCGTCAAATCCAAAAGCAACCGATTAAAGTTCATCGTTGGTGGTGTGCTCTTACTGGCCGCCATCGGTTTTCTGGTTATAAATGCCATGAGCGGCAATACCCAGCTTTACAAAACGGTTGACGAATTCTACGCCGAACAAAGTCGGCTAATTGGCCGTGATTTACGCATCGCCGGCGTTGTCGTTGGGGATTCGATTCAATTTACCCAAATCGATGCGCAAAACAGCCGTTTGGAGTTTGATGTCGTGGACGACATTGAAAATCCCGGACAGCGGCTGCACATCGTTGCTCTCAATGAACCAAAACCTGACCTGTTACAAGATAAGGCACAAGCCCTGATTGAAGGTCATGCTGACGAGACAGGTACTTTTTATGCCAATCAAGGCGGCTTGATGCTCAAATGCCCCACTCGTTATGAAGAAATGGATCCGGCCAACCATCCTGATAGCGTCCCGATGACGACTGAATAGTTGCCAGTAGCTGGTTACTGGTCGCTGCCGGTGATTTATACAGCGGTTAGCGGCCAACAACCAGCAGCTACATTGGATAAATTATGATTCCTGACTTAGGTTATATTTCCCTTTTACTTGCCTTCGTGACAGCGATTTATGCGGCCGTTGCCGCATGGTATGGCAAAAGTCACGATGATGAACGCTGGGTGATGAGTGCCCGCAATGCAACCATTGCCGTTCTCCCCCTGGTGTTTTTATCCGCCGCCTTACTCGTCACCTCAATTGTACGTAATGATTTTTCAGTGGAGTATGTCTGGCGTGTTAGCAGCATTGAAATGCCAACTTACTTAAAATTCACCTCGCTGTGGGGTGGGCAGGCTGGCTCATTGCTGTTTTGGAATTTACTACTGGCCACGTTTACGGCCGCAGCCATGTTCCGCAAATGGCGTGAACAAAAAGAGCTGATGCCGTATGCACTCATCGTTATCAGCCTGACCCAGATTTTCTTTCTGGGTATTTCCGCCTTTGTTGAGAACCCGTTTACCCGTCTGGCTATGGTTCCGGCAGACGGCAACGGTCTTAACCCCTTGCTGCGCCATCCGGGGATGATTATCCATCCACCCATGCTGTACCTGGGCTTCACCGGTTTTGTCATCCCTTACACCTTTGCCATCGCCGCTTTGATGGCCGGCAAAGTAGATGACAGTTGGATTAAAACTACCCGACGTTGGACTCTGGTGGCCTGGCTTTTCTTGAGCATGGGACTGGTTTTAGGCGGCCGTTGGGCTTATGATGTGCTAGGCTGGGGCGGCTACTGGGGTTGGGACCCGGTGGAAAATGCGTCGCTGATGCCCTGGCTGGCCGGAACGGCTTTCCTACATTCGGTAATGATTCAGGAAAAACGGAATATGTTCAAGATGTGGAATATGTTCCTGGTTATACTGACTTACTCGCTGGTAGTGTATGGCACGTTTATCGTTCGCAGCGGTGTGATTTCGTCGGTACATTCTTTTGCGCAGTCGGCCATTGGGCCGCTATTCTTCGGTTTTATTGCCTTTATGTTTGTTTTTTCCGTCTATTGGGTGAACAAACGGCGCGATATGCTGGCGACGAAGAACCGGCTGAACTCGCTGCTGTCGCGGGAAGCGGCTTTTCTATATAATAATTTCCTGATTCTGGCGATTTTGGCGGTGGTCTTTTTCCTGACCAATTACCCCATTTTGTCTGAATTGGTAACCGGTGAAAAAGGCTTTGTCGGTCCGCCGGTTTATGAACAGGCTTTGGGTCCGCTTTTCCTGCTGTTGGTTTTGCTGATGGGTGTTGCGCCATTGACGATGTGGTATCGCAGCAGCCTGAAGCGGTTGGGAAAGGCGATTTTGTGGCCGATCGTTGCGGCAACGGTTACAGTCGTAGTACTGATTGTTTTCAATATTCGTAATTGGGCAGCATTACTTGGCTTTTGGGCAGTGGTCTTTTCCACTATTTTGACGCTGGTTGAGTTTTGGAAGGGAACCAGTGCCCGTATGAAACGGGGAGAATCGCTGCCGATAGCGTTTTCTAATCTGTTAGCACGCAACCGGCGGCGCTATGGCGGCTACTGGATTCACATGGGTGTGCTGGTGATGGCTATCGGGATCATCGGTGTGGAAGTGTACCAAGAAGAGACGCAAATCAGACTTGACAGTGGTGAGTCTGTCTCGATTGGGCGGTACGAGATGGTGTTTAATGAGGTAACGCGTTATCCTGGCCCGGATGATTTGTTGATCACGGAGGCCAATGTGGATGTGTTTGATAACGGCCGTTTCGTCAAAACCCTCACTCCGCGCACCGAATTGTATACCCGTACCGGCCAGCCCATGACCATCCCCGACATCCGCGGCACAATCGCCGAAGATTTCTACGTCATTCTGGTTAATTGGGAACCGACTTCGGCCAATCAGGCCACCTTCCGTATTTTCCTGAACCCGCTTGTCAACTGGATATGGGCCGGCGGTATCATCTTCGTCCTTGGCACGTTGATTGCGGCCTGGCCGGATAAACAAAAGGTAGCTGTTGTCAGCCGTTCGCGGCGTGTAGCCGTTGGAGCAGCGGATTAGGCGGGGGTGCGGATTATGAAACGTTTTTCGCAGCACAACTCAAACATTACATTTTACACCATCATTTTGCTCGTTATCCTGGCTTTTGTCATTCCGGTAATGGCTCAGGATGGTGGGAGCGACAGCGGTACCGTCAAACGTGTGGTAACCGATGATGACGTGAACAAAATCGCGCGTGTCGTTTACTGCCCGGTTTGCGAAAGCACGCCGCTGGATGTCTGCCAGACGCAGGCTTGCGCCGATTGGCGGCAAATCATCCGCGAAATGCTGGAAGAGGGTAAAAGCGAGCAAGATGTATTTGATTATTTTTCCAATTTGTATGGCGACCGGGTGCTGGCCGAACCACCCCGTGAAGGCTTCAGCCTGCTCATCTGGCTGGTGCCTTTGATCATGGTTCCGGTGGGACTGGTCTTTTTTGGCAGTTACATGCGTCACTTACGGGCGTCGGCGGGACAAAGTGAAACGGTGGAGAGTACGGCCGTTTCCGAACCTGCTGCTCCAGACGACTACATCACCCAAATTGAGAAAGAACTACAACAAAAATAACGTCTGCTTGCATAGCGGCGACTGGCAGGTAAACTATGAGTGATACAACTGTACAGCCAACAACTTCAGAATCCATAACAAAACCTTTCCGCTGGAGTAATTTGATCCTTTGGATTTTTGTTATCGGTTTACTGGGGTTTTTGGGATGGGGCCTGGTCCAAACCAACAAAACACGACCCGAAGCCGGCCAAATGGCCCCGGATTTTAACGTTCAATTTCTGGATGGGTACCAATGGGAAGGACGCCAAACCGCCAGCCTGGACGACTTTAAGGGAAAAATAGTCGTCTTGAATTTCTGGGCTTCCTGGTGTGTGGAATGCCGGGTAGAAGCCGATGCATTCGAGGCTAGCTGGCAAAAATATCGGGATAGGGGCGTTGTCTTTCTAGGCGTAGCCCATGTGGATGTGGAGCCAAAATCGATTGAATACCTGAAAGAATTCAACATTTCTTATCCTAATGCATTAGATTATGGCGACAGAATTTCCAGTGATTATGAGATAACCGGCGTCCCGGAGACATTCATCATCGATCCTTCGGGACAGGTACACTACGTCCAAATTGGCCCGATTCAGTCGGCGACTTTAAACGGTACTATCGAACAATTACTGGCAAAAGGAGGGTAAAACGGTCATTGGTTGTTAGTATTCAGTTGTTGGTTCTGAATTCCAGCCACCAACTGCCAATTACCAGCAACCAGTTCGCTGTTTTACATTTTTAATACATGACGATTGGTTCTATATTGTTGGGAGTCGCGCTGGCGGTTCTGGTCGGGCTGGTTTTGGCACGGCCGTTACTGCAAGCCTCCCGTGAAGAACAGGTACGATTATCACAACGCCAACTATTGTTGGCCGAAAAAGAGGCAATATTAGCCCAAATTCGTGAACTCGATTTTGATCACGATACCGGCAAAATGCCCGATGAAATCCATCAGCATCAGCGCACGCAGTTGATGAGCAGTGCCGCCGCCATTTTGAAACAGATAGAGGAACTGGACGGCACTGCTACGCCAGCAATCGCTCCGGCAGTTAATGGTGTCGATGGCTCAGGCGATGTTGATGACGATATTGAAGCGGCCATCGCCCGGATGCGTCAGGCCCCAAAAGTAAAAACCGCCCCCCGTCCCCAACCGGCGGCAGCCTCAGGCAGCGGATTTTGCCCACAGTGTGGCACACCTTTTGATCCCGGTGACAAATTCTGTGTGTCTTGCGGACACAAACTGCGTACAAAACAAGCTGTTCGCTAAAAGTTGAAAACACAATGATAAATCATCCTCGCACGAAGTTATTAGACGGCCGTTTCTGGGCCGTCTTCATTTTTGTTCTCGTTTTAGTGCTGCTGTTGTTTAGCAGCATAAACCTGTCAGCGCAGGAGCCGTCACTGCCGCTTGCGCCGCCCGATGCGGCCAATGGCCTGACAATTTTTGCCAACCGCTGTGCCAACTGCCACGGTGCGGCCGGTGGCGGCGATGGCGAAATGTCAGCCCAGCTGCTGGTGGCTCCAGCCCATTTGAATGACCCGGCATTCCGGGAAACGGCCGTGCCCGGCGACCTGTTTGATACCATCACCAACGGCATTCTGGAATCAGGCATGCCCCCCTTCGGCCCGGCTAGCAGCAACCCGCTGGATGACGCCAGCCGCTGGGATTTGGTAGCAGCCGTTTACAGCTTTGGCACCCCGGCCGATTCGATCGGCATGGGACAAGCTGTATACGAAGCAAACTGCCTGGCCTGTCATGGCGAAGCCGGTCAGGGCGACGGCCCTGATGTCGCTTCTGATGCGCCTGGTTTAGACCTGACCCGCCTTGACTATTGGTTCAGCCGCAGCAACGACACGGTTCTGGCCGACCTGTCCGGCGACACAATTGCTGAACATACTTATGATTTGAGCGAAGCTGAATTGGTCTCGGTTGTGGATTACGGCCGTACCTTCAGCTACCAGTACGCCCCGCCGCCCGAACCTCCGGCCGCCATCGAAGGCGCGGTCATCACCGGGGTCATTAACAATGGCACAACCGGCGAAATCGTGGGCGGCGGCGAAGCGCTGCTGCGCGCTTTTACGACTAGTTTTGAACAAACGCTGAACATGACAACAACAGTGGGATTGGACGGCCGTTTCCAATTCGACCTGCCCGAAATTCAACCCGATTGGGTATTCCTGGCCGGTTATCGTTACAACGAACTAGGTTTCAGCAGCAACGCCGGTCAAATCACCGACGCCAATACGCCGCTTGACCTGCCCATCACGGTCTATGAAGTTACCAGCGATCCCAGTATCATCACTTATGATCAAGTCCATTTGATCATGGAATTCCAAAGTGAAGACATGCTGCAAGTGAGTGAGTTGTACGTGATCAATAATGCGGGAACGGCCGTGTTCGTTGGCGAATCCGGCAATCCTGATTTGGGAACCATTCGCTTCTCCCTGCCCGACGGCGCGCAAAGCCCCATCTTCGAGCGCACCCTCGGCTCCCTCGATTCCACCATTCCGGCCACCGAAGTCATCGAAACCAACGATGGCTGGGCGGACACCCTGCCTTTACAACCCGGGACCGGCGGTCTTAACCTCATCATCAGCTACTTGCTGCCCTATAAAGATGGTATGACTCTCAGTCATAGTTTGCCATATGCCACCAGCCGGGCCAACGTCATCCTGCCCGACGCCGGCGTCAGCGTTACCAGCAGCGGCTGGGAATTCCAGGGAACTAGCGACATGGGAACCACGTCGTTCCTTAGCTACCTCCACACAGGTCTGGCCGCTGGCAGCGACCTGTCACTAACGCTTTCCGGCGAGCCAACACAAATAACCAGCACCGCCGGCAGCAACATCGCCCCGCGCAACAGCACCAACGAACTGCTCATTGGCGGCGGCGTGTTACTCCTCGTTATCGCGGCGGCCGTCTTCGTTTACCGCAACTGGCAAACTGCCCCATCGTACGACGATGATTACGCCTACGATGACGATGATTACGAAGACGAAGCAGTAGAAGAAGGCGAGGCCACGCACCTCATGCAAGCCATCGCCGACCTGGACGACGCCTACGAAAAAGGCCAAATTAACGAAGCTGACTACACCGGCCAGCGCGCCCAGCTTAAGACCGAGTTGAAAGCGCTCTGGAAGTAGCAAGCGGCAGGTGGCAGGTAGCGAATAAATTGCTACCTGCCACCCGCCACTTGCCCGCTCGCTCTATGTATAAATTCACCACTCTCTACCGCAAAGTCGATGACCTGGATGCTGTCGATAACTTTTTCTCCAGCACCCATCTGCCGTTGGCCGAGCTGCTGCCAGGTCTGCTCAAAAGCGAAGTCAGCCGGATTATGGGGCAGCCAGCCGGTGAATCCCGCTTTTACCTGGGTTACGAACTCTATTTTGAATCTAGAAAAGCGTTTGAAGACGCCATGAAGAGCCGCCCCGGCGTCCACCTCATGATCAATCTCACCCCCTGGGCTGAAAAGCGCCTCGTCACCTGGTTTTATGCTGAATCGTTTGAGGAAGCTGTGGGGGAAAACGGCCGTGACGAAGAAGAATAAACTACGCTAAGATCATTCAAATACCTGACAAACATCGTCGTTCAGACGTGTCAATTGTAACTTCCCCATCACAACTCAAATTGAGTATAGTATCTGATAAGAGTTCGTCGTTCCAGTTAGCGAATGCGGTTTGTTAACGCGTTCTTACACCACAGCCACTTTCCAACTTTATTTTCAAATTCAACAGAAGGAGAATTGGTGATGAAGGTTAAGCAGATTACGGCCGTTACCCTGCTCGGTTTGGGTTTCACATTACTCTTGTTAAATATGCTGGTCAGATCCCAACATGCAGCATTCGCTGAAAATAGCAACGTCGCTAACACAACAAATGCCATCCTTCCCCCTGAAGTTGACGTTATCGTAGACGATTTTTTGCCCCAACCCCTTCAAGGTGATCCAGTGTACTATTACAATCGGTTAGGCGGCGACCGTGGCGCATTAAACAATGTACTCCTGGCTTATGGCATTGGTCAGGTCAGAATTACCATCCAATCTGATACCTGGGGCGGGATGTGGTTTAGCCTCAACCATCCCGACCGGGAAAAAGCGCCGATTGATTTTTCGGCCGTTCTACCGGCCCAAATTCAGGAAGAATATCAGAGCCAAATTACCGATCTCAACGTGAAAATTGCCGAAAGTACTCCCAACGCCACGCTGCGCATTGAGTTGAAGAACGACGCCAGCTTGAACTGGTCACAAACAACCAGCCTCAGTGGTGGCACGCAGGTGCTGAGCTACCCGCTGTCAGCCATCACCGACACAACCAACCTCAATTTCGTCCTGGAACCGGCAACGGCCGGTGATTACGTGGTCATTAACGAGATTACCCTCACAGCAACCAACCCCATCAGTGACGTGGCGCTGGCCGGTTTTGTCTGGAGCTATGGGATGCTGTTGAACAATTTTGAGCCGGCTACCGGTCTGGTGCGCGACCGCTCCAATTATGCCAGCGGGGAATTTGAAGCAATTCAAGCGACGGGCGGTCTGGCAGCGGCAACGGCCGTTGCCCACCAACTCGGCATCATCAACACCAACGACGCCATTACAATTGTCAACCGGATCAGCGACACCCTGCTGCTGGACGTGCCCCGCTACAACGGCCTCTGGCCCCACTTCGTCGAAATCACACCGTCATACGCCATTACCATCGTCGCCAATACCGAATACTCATCCGTAGACACAGCCATCGCTGTCGTGGGGTTGCTGGAAGCCCAACAGGCGTTGGGGCTGGACACCGGCGGTACCGAGCAAATGCTAAACGCGATTGATTGGGCGGATTTGAAGCTCGTCAATGGTATTTCCCATGGCTACACCGAAGACGGTACACGACTCACTTCATCCTGGGACGTATTCGGCGGCGAAAGCTGGCTAATCGATCTGGTTTACGCCGCGGCAACGGCCGAAATTCCACCGTTAGCTTATCCGCTGCCGCCAACGGCCAACGGCTCCGGCTTCATTGACGAGATGGCCTGGCTCTTTTATCCGCCACCCTGTCCCAACGATTATTGGGGCGCCGATTGGCTTGACTACCGGCGTGAGGCAGTTGATAACCAGGTCCACTATTTTTGTGAAAATTATCCAACATCATGTGTTTGCCAAAAAGGTTTGTTCGGCTTATCAGCAGGCGAAGTACCGACGCCATCGGCCGTTGCCAAAGGCCAGATTTACCAGCCATTTGGCATAGGTGGCCAATTCTCCGCACCCAGCGACGGGGTATCCTTGTTGGGCGCGCCGGTAGCTGTGCCCCATTATTCGGCGATGGCCGCGCCTCTTACCTCGACGGCAGCCATCAGTATGTGGGTCTGGCTGATTGATGAAGGGCCGTTCTCCCCGCTCAACAACATCGAGAGCCTGATGTTCCCGGCTGATGCAACCAGTTGCAGCGCGGACGAATTGGTCTGGAACGAGTTGAAGGGTTCGTGGAATCTAACACTGCAAGCGTTAGGCTGGGGACGTTATCTGGCCCAACAACGCGGCGAAACACCTGTTTTGTGGCAAGCCATGCGCGATAACCCATTCCTGACCAACGGCTATGCCTTAATTGGCCAGGAGTGTCACAATTTCTTGCCCGTTGTAAACAAGGAATAAACTCGCTTTGCATCAAGGTCGATTCTGGCGATAATCGAGTTTATGGTCAACATTGCCATTGTAGGCGACATCCACCTCCATTTTAGTGAGGTGGACGCCTTTTATTTCAACCAGTCTGATTATGATTTGATATTGTTCGTCGGCGATTTATCCAATTACACGCCCCGTGTTGGCTTAATGATCGCCCGGCAAATCGCCCGCATTCAAAAACCGGCCGTTTTCATTCCCGGCAACCACGACTGCACCACTATCTTGCAACTGGCGGGCGAAATCTGGCAAAAACCCCGGCTGGCACAAATCAGTGGCTGGGGACAAAAATGGCGGGTGCAAGCTTTAGAAGCCGCGTTGGATCAAACTGTTTTTGCCGGTTACAGCACCCATCATTTCCAGATAGCCGGGCTGGATTTTGACGTGGTGGCGGCACGGCCGTTCTCCATGGGCGGCCCCACCTTCAGCTTCCAACCTTACCTGCAAAATCGTTACGGCATCGCCAACCTGGATGAATCAGCCGAGCGGCTGCGGCAGTGCGTCGACCAGACCCAATCTAACCGGCTCATCTTCCTGGCCCACAATGGGCCTACCGGCCTCGGCCACGCGCCTACCGACATCTGGGGGCGCGATTTCAACCCGGCCGGCGGCGATTTTGGCGACCCCGACCTGGAACAGGCCATCGCTTACGCCAAAGAACAAGGAAAACAGGTGCTGGCCGTCATTGCCGGGCACTTACACCATCACACAAAAAGCGGCCAGCAAAGACTGTGGCTGGTGGAAAAAGATAGCACAAAATATGTCAATGCGGCTCGTGTGCCACGTGTTTTTGTGTCAAACGGGGATGAGGTTCGCCATCATGTGCGGATGACGTTGGAGGACACGGCCGTTTCCATCAAGGAACGCCTCGTCAATATGCTCCAATTTGCCGTATTCAGCGAGTATGACCTCTAACCTCGCTTCCGGGCCAAAAAGCTCAAATCATACCGGTCAGCATACGCTGCTTGAAAATAACGAGGCATCGTCTCCCCCCGGCGCAGCATCAAAAACGCACCGTCTCCCAGCAGATGCTCTGCCCGCGAAAATGGCAAATCCGTCGCTGCTTCTGCCTGACGAGCATCGGCCACCCGCCCCACCAGACGCGCCCCCCACCGATCGCCACAATAACGCAGCAGTTCATTCTCCGGCTGCTGCGTACTGACTAACAAGGAAATAGATCCGTTCGCACCCAACAGCCGAACCAGCGGCTCCATCAAGCTGAATCCAGCCGTCAACAAACGCTCGATCCGTTCCAGCAAAATCACCAGATGCGGCCCTCGAACCGATTGGCCGCTGGTTGGAACCGGTCGGTTCTCTAAATGACGGGCCAATGTTTGCAAAGCGGGCACGGCCGTTACCGGTGATGTGACAACCGGACGCGGCAAAAATCCACCGGGCAAGCTGTCCAGCATCCGCAGCCCGCCCTGCTCATCCGCCTGGATCGCCAAAAACTGCAAGCGGGATGAGGGATTAGCCAGGGCAAGAGAAACAGCAATCGTTTGCAACAGAGCTGTCTTGCCGCTGTGCGCTCCACCAGCGATCAAAACGTGTCCAGCGCGTGTCAAGTCCAACAGCACCGGCATCCCCGCGTTGTCCAGCCCCAAAACGGCCGTTAACGCCCCATTAGCCGGAATTTTGTACTGCTGCATCAAGGTTAACAAATCGACGGGAGGAGACGGCCGTTCCACCGCAACCTGTAAACGCCCCGCCCGCAAAGAAACCTGCGCCGCCACCCCCAGCTTCTCCTGCAAATCAACCTCAATCGCCCGTGTAGGCAGCGGATCCACCGCCAAAGGCAGTTCATACCAAATCCGATTGGCCCGCACATTCCCGCCCGACACCCGCAGCGGCAGCCGGCTGTACCGGCTCACCGTCTCCTCAATAATCATGCTCTGCATTTCCAAATGATGACGCAGACGAGCCTGCGCCAGGCCAAAAGACTCGGTTTCTAACATGCCCATCATCATAACAAAAAGAACATATGTTCGCCATGAACGACCCATGAAATTCTTGTGATGACTCAGTAAGTTGCACCATTACCCCAACACCCGCATAATGACCTGGTGAACGATAACCAACACCCCAAACCCTCACCCCACATCGGCACACTGGCCGAAAAATCATTACACGCAGCCCTAAAAGAATGGCTGGCGCAACCCGGTGACCAACCAGAAGTCCGCGTTGATGGCTTTGTCATCGACATCGTGCGCGGCAACCGACTCATCGAAATTCAAACAAAGCACCTGGGCGCGATGAAGCGCAAACTGGCTCAGCTGCTTCCCCACCATCCCATCCAGCTCGTCCATCCCATTGCTGCGGAAAAATGGATTGTGCGCCAGACAGCCGACGGCCAGCCCATCAGCCGCCGCAAATCGCCCAAACGTGGCCAGATCATCGACGTTTTTGCCGAATTGGTGCGGATTCCCCATCTCCTACCCCATCCCAATCTAACCGTCACCGTCCTGGTGACGCAGCAAGAAGAAATCTGGCGCGACGATGGTCAGGGCAGTTGGCGGCGCAAACGGTGGAGCGTTTACGATCACCGGCTGCTGGACGTGGTTAACCAACAAAGCTTCCAATCTGCCGAAGACTGGCTGGCGCTCCTGCCTGGTAATTTACCCCAGCCGTTTACCAATCAAAATCTGGCGGCGGCCTGGAACTGTTCCACCAATTTGGCGCAAAAAACGACTTACACGCTGCGCCATGCTGGATTCGTTCAAGCAGTGGGCAAACAAGGCAACGCGCGGCTTTACCAAATTGATTGACAGGTTAATGAATAGTAGGTGGCTATTGGCCAGCCGAAGCTGCAGGAATGAAAGTCTGGTAAACAAACGGGGAGTAAACCAGGGTATCGGCCGATAATGTGCTGCCGCGGTGTCCCCCCAAAGCATAAATACGTGTTTCAATACGGGCGACGCCTAAATTCGTCCAGGCCGCATTTTCATCCGGCAGGGGATTGTTAACCACCTGCCACGTCTGGGCTACCGGATCGTATACCTCACTGTAGGCTGCATCGCCTATCTCATCGGAGCCGCCGCCCAAAATATACAGTCGGTTGAGCAGGGCGGCCGCGCCGGCGCCGGCACGCGGCGAAAGCATATCGGGACAGTCTGACCAGGTTTCGGAAACCGGATCATAATATTCGCAAACGTTTAAGGGTGTACCGGTGGTGCCGCCAACGACGTACAACCGGCCAGTCACGAATTCACCGGCGGCAAAGGCCCGGGGATGCGTCATGGACACCAGAGGCCGCCAGTTGTCGGCTCCCGGATCATAGACGTATGCTGTATCCAGGTACTGCGCCCCGTCCCAGCCGCCAAACAGGTACAAAAAGCCACCATCGCTTAAAGTCAGAGCGCCGGATAGCGGCTGCGGCAGCGAAGCGATAGGCCGCCAGGCATCGTTGGCCGGGCTGTAGGCTTCGACAACGGCCGTTACCGAACCATCGGCCAATCGTCCCCCCGGCACATAAATTTCGCCAAACAAAACGGCAGCAGTCACATCGGCAACGGCCGTTGGTTTGGCTGCTTTTGCTGTCCAAACATGATCGATGGTATTGTAGGCAGCTACAGCATTGGTTACACCAACGGCCGTCTCGCCGCCAATCTCGTACACCTCAAGCCCAACTGCTGCGGCCGCCATACCGGCCGTTTCTACCGGCATGGACCGATTACGAAACCAGCGTGTTTCGCCAATCATTTCTTCGACAAACGGCTCTGGCGTAACCACATCCGGGGCCGACAGGTTCTGCCAGCCAAACAAGATGACCAGCATAACAACCGCCAAAACGGTCAGAGCCAGGGCAATCTCGGTCCGGTTAAGGGTGAAGCGGGGGCGGGGTGATACGGCCGTGTCCGGCGCATCATCTGTAATACCATCCGCCTCATCCGACGCGTCCGTTTCTACCGATTCAATTGGTTCTGCCCCCGGCAGTGCGACCAGCCCCATCTGAATAGCCGCTGTAACCGCCTCGGTGCGGGTAGAAACACCCAGCTTGATGAAAATATTGCGCAGGTGAACTTTGACCGTGTTGAGACTGATCGTCAACATCGTGGCCACTTCTTTATTGGTTGCGCCTTCTGTGACAGCACGCAGCACATCCAATTCACGTTCGCTTAAAGATTCACCCGGTTCAGCCATAAATTATGTTAAAAAATCAATCCGCAAATTTCGTAAATTGAAGATAAGTGGAGCGGCAAATTCTGAGTCATCTACGTAATCTATGGATTGGTTCTTATTCTCGAATCGTTAATTATCTCTTACCACCGTCGGTGTCAGCGGAATGACAAACGGCGACCCTAACGATGGTACTGTATCACTGATTGGCAGTGTGTCGGTTATGGGCGCTAACGGCGTCGGCGTGGCCAGCAGGCAGGCTTCGGCGGCAGTGTTTAATTTCTCTACCAGTGGTTGGGAACGGCCGTGTGATAAAGCCTCTTGATACAATGCCTGGGCCGGACACCAATCTAGCGCCACCGCATACTGATCAGCAAAACTCTCCAGAGACTCCTGCAACAATTCACATGCCGACTGGTAAAATGGAGCAGCCAGGCATAATTCGCGGAAATAATAGGTAGCCACATCCCAATTGACATCGTAAAACGCGATGCCTTGCAGATACAATTCTGCCCACAACCGGTAATCTAACACTTCTTGCGATAAATCGCCCAGTTTGGCCGCCTGATCCAGATAGTACAGCCCCAACTCAACATTTTCCCCCTCTAACAGAGACAAGCCATAGTTGACATAAGCATCATAAAGCAAGGCGTCGGTCTCCTGGCGTTCCACGTCGGGGAACTGGCGCTGGAAGGAAACCAGGGCAGTAATGGCGTCTTCCCAGTTTTGATTGGCAGAAAGGCGGCGAATGCGCTGCAATTCCGTTTCGGGGTTGCTAATTAGACCCGGTGTAGGCGAAGGTTCGGGCAATGGTGTGGAAGTAGCAGTAACGGCCGTTGTCGGCTGCGGCGTGTTCAAACTATCCAACGCCGCCTGCGCCTGTTTGCGCAAACTAAGGGCATCGCTGTTTTCAGGATCAAGCTCCAACACATACTCCAACCGGCGCAAAGCCAGATTGTAGCTGCCCTGTCCAATATTCTCACGGGCCAGATCAATCTGCCGGCTAATTTGCGCCGTCAGTTCAGCTTCCCGTTCCTCAATCATTGCTGTCTGACCGCTTTGCCAGCCCAGATAACCCACCAACAAAAACCAGCCTAGCAAAACTGCCACGATGATCAGCAGCAGGCCAACCAGACGCGTAGCCTTATGTGACTTGGGTTTTTCCGAGGGTTGGCCGCCAGCGGGTGACACAGTATCGTCCATTACACATCCATCACGGAAACCAATTTTATGGTTTTTAGCTCTCTGGCAAGTTGTGAGATTAAACGTTGGTTGGCTGGTTTGCCAGTTGGTTAATGAACCAGCAAACTAGTCAATAATTACCCCACAAAAACTCAAAGAGCCTAGTTTTCATCCTACATTGCTCATGAATCTATTTGTAAGTATACCCTTATTCCCCCATCATGTCCCGATAAACGGCCACCGTTTGGGCGGCGATGCGGGATTGGGTATAAAGATCCAGGACACGAGCACGGCCGTTCCGCCCCAATTCATCGCGCAGTTCCGGCGACTGCATCAAGCGCAGCAAATGTGCCTGTAAAGCGGCCGTGTCATCTTCCGGGAAGACCAGCCCGGCCTCGCCAATGACGTGGGGGATTTCACCGCTGTCCGAACCGATAACGGCCGTTTCACATGCCATCGCTTCGACCAACACCCGGCCAAACTGCTCTTTCCAATTGGGTTGCGTGCACGAACTCAAAACCAGCACGTCCATTTGCTGCAAATACGCCGCCATCTGGCCAGAGGGAACAGGACCATCAAACTGGACTCGGTTGGCGATTTTAAGTTCGTGAACCAGATTCTGCAAAAACGGCCGTTCCGGCCCTTCACCGGCAATACGAAGCTGCCAGACACCCGGCAGTTGGGCCGCAGCACGCAGCAGCACATCCACACCTTTGCCCGGCACCAGCCGCCGGTTAGCCGAACCAATCACAAAACTACGCCCCGGATCACGTCGTTCCGGCGGCCGGTACACGTCAGGATCAACCCCAAACTGGGGAATGACTTTGTATGGCCCGGCATAGCCCTTCGCCTGCCACACCGCCACCGCTTCCTGATTGCCCATAATCGCCGCATCGATGCCGTTCAACACCTGCTTTTCCAACGCACTAAACGGAAATGGATAGCGCCGGTTGAGGTTTTGCCAGGTAAAAAACAACGTTTTCACGCCAACCGCTTGGGCCTGCCGCATCGCCAACCAGGTAGCCAGATTGTACGGCTCCTCATCAATATGGACGATGTCCGGCTGAAATTCGGCCAACCGCCGCTTAAAACGCGGATAGTAGTGCAAATGGAATTGGCCGTTGAAGCGAATGGGGTCGGCTAACAAACGATAACCTTCAATATGGCTGCGTTCCAGCTTTACCGGCCCGGCCGGATCCAACCAAACCGGCGGCACAATGACCAACAATTCCACATCGTCGAACCGGGCAATTTCTTCTAATTTTGTCTGGTAGGCCCCAACCAAACAGGCCTTTGAAAGCATTAATACGCGCATGAGTTAAAATAAATTTGTGAGTCAGCAAGTTTGCGAGTTGGCGGGTGCGTTTGCCCACTCGACCTATTTTGCTATACTTGCCCCGCTTTGACAACTAGACGACCGGACGGGGAATTCGTCCAAGAAAGACAATTTGGCCCATCCCACTGGGGGTGGGCTTTGTTCATGGTGGTCATTTTGGCTGCCATTTTGCGCTTCTGGCAGTTGGGCACACTGCCCCCTGGTTTGTACCGGGATGAGGCTTTTAACGGCCTGGATGCGTTAAATGTGCTGGATGGCCATCATGCGCTGTTTTTCACGGCCAACAACGGCCGTGAACCCGCCTACATCTATCTGACTGCCCTGTTTGTAGGATCGTTGGGCCGCTCGGCCTTGGCTGTGCGGCTGGGAGCCGCCGTCGCCGGCACGTTGACGACCTTGTTGGTCTACAAATTAGCGCAGGTCTGGTACGGCCGTATCCCCGCCATCCTTGCCGCGTTCACCTGGGCCGTTACCTTGTGGCCGGTTCATCTGAGCCGGATTGGGCTGCGGCCGATTTTGCTGGCCCCGTTCCTGGCAGCCACATTTTGGCTGGGGACGCTGGCCTATCGGCGGCAGAAAAGCTGGTTGTGGCTGCTGGCCGGACTGGTTTACGGCAGTGCTTACTACACCTATCTGGCCGTCCGGTTTACGCCGGTTTTGCTGCTGGCGCTGGCTATTTTTCTAATCTGGCGCGGCCAGTGGCGGCGCTTATGGCCGGGCGCGATCTGGTTTGGCCTGGGTACGGCCGTTGCTCTCGCTCCTTTCGCCATCCTCATCATGCAGCAGCCAGACATCCTGCTAGGGCGCACCGGGCAGGTTTCGATTTTGAACACGGCCGTTAACCACGGTCACTTCTGGCTAACCCTGGGACAGCAAATTGGGCAGTCGTTGGGCATGTTCCTCTGGCACGGCGACACGATTTTGCGTCACAATCCTGCCGGTCGGCCTGTGTTTGACTGGTTCATGGCCGTACCTTTCCTGGCTGGATTGGGTTGGTGTGCGAAAAACTGGCGGCGGCCGGTGGCAATGGCGCTGCTGTTGTGGACGGGAACCATGCTGGGACCAACCATTTTAGCCGCCGATGCGCCCCATTTTTTGCGCGCTTCCGGTCTGCTGCCCGACGTCATCATCCTGCCGGCCATCGGATTGGCGCAGCTTTGGCAGTGGAAACGGCTGCCGCAGTTGTGGCGGCAGGCAGCGGTGATTTTGCTGGCCGCCGGCAGTCTGGCGATGACGGTGCGTGATTACGCGGCTTATGCCAATTCCCCGGACACAGCCTACTTATTTGAAACGGCCGCTGCCGATTTAGCCCGGCAAATTAACGACGAACTGGTGGGAACGGCCGTGTTCGTTGATGAACGTTTCTGGTCAGGCTGGCCTTCTCTCTCCTTCCTGGTAAACGAAAACCGCGTCAATCTTTTCCAGGCCGAATCCGGCCTGCCTCCAACCGCGCCGCCGTTCACCATTTACGCCTGGCCTTACGGCCCGCTCGATTTTGTCCCGGCATTGCTGCCGGCCAACGCCCTCATCACCGTTGAACGCGGCAGCCTGGCTCGCGGCGATTTGGAGCCAGAACCGTACCCCTTGTACGTGCGTTACGCCGTCCAGCCGCCACTCCGGCCAGCGCCGCCAGCGGCCAATTTTGACAACCAATATTTCTTACAACAAGCCAGCGCCATACCGTCACAAAAGAACGAGTTGGTTGTAGAATTAATCTGGCAAATGAATAAAACGACCACTCCACTGCCAAAGGTTTTCATCCATGTCACCGATATAAAAGGACTGATTGGACAGGATGATTCCCCCATCGGCGGTGAAATCTGGCCGGCCGCCTGGTGGCAGTCCGGCCAACAAGTGCGAGAAATTCATCACATTCCGTTAACCGGAGCATACAATCCAACCCGTCATCAAATCATCATTGGCCTGTACGATGCCCAAACAGGTGTGCGATTGCCTCTATTATCAGCCGCCGGTGATGTTACCGGCGATAGTTGGGAATTGAATATTGATGAGTAATTATTCAAAATTCATCATTCACGATTCATTATTCCTTTTCCTGATGGCACTGCTATTATCAAACTGCCCGCTGGTAAAGGCCCAGGATTTTCCGACGCCGACACCCGACGCGGAGGGTAATATTTTCGTCATCGTCCAGCCCAATGATTCGTTGTGGGCCATTGCCGCCCGCGCCGGGATTCCGCTGGCCGATTTGTTGGCACTGAACAATTTGACCGAAAACAGCATTATTGCACCGGGTGACCAACTGTTGATTGGCCGGGCCGAACCGGCAGCGACGCCGACCGAACCACTCCCGCCGCCATCACCCACAGCCACCCGACCGCCGCCGCCGCCCACGGCAACGGCCGTTCCCCCACCTCCCACCGCCATCTGCCTCAAAGCTTTCACCGACTTAAATCGGGACGGTAAGCACAATGCTGGAGAGCCGTTCAAAGCGGCCGTGGCTTTCACAATTTTCACCACACAAGCCGTTGTAGCCAATTACGTTACCGATGGCATCTCCGAACCGCATTGCCTTGAGAATTTGCCGCCCGGTGATTATAATATCACACGCTCCATTGCCCAGGGCGAAACCTTAACCACGCAGGGTGATTGGACGATTTCGTTAGCACCGGGTAATGTGGTGGAGCTGGCATTTGGCAGTTACACGGCCGTTACCCCCATTGCCACTGTTATCCAAGCCGCCGCTCCCGCTACGCCTGCCCCACGAACGACCGATGATGGGAACGGCCGTTCGCCAATCATTTTCATTGGAGCGGCGCTTGTGGTAATCTTGCTGCTGGCAATCGTTTGGATAATCTTTCGATTGAAAAGCTCATAATTGACAGCGCCGGATTACAAAGCTTCATCCGGCCTGCGGCAAAATATTTTGAAGGTTGAAAAAATGAAACGAACACCTGTAACAAAATTACTAATCTTGTTTCTAGCCATTCTCATAGCTGTACCGGCCATGCCGGCCGCTGCGGCTCTACTGCTGCAAACCAACTTACTCACCAACCCCGGCTTTGAAGCTCCCTACAACGCTGACGGTTCAGCCAATGGCTGGGTACGCTGGGACCGGGTCAGCAGCACCTTTGGTGCTTGTGAAGAAGGCTACCATAAAAGCCCGCGCTGGGGCATGGCCACTGACTTCGTTCATGGCGGCGGCGCTTCACAATATGTCGGCAACAACTGGGATACCTGGGCCGGCGGCGTATGGCAAACTGTCAGCGTCGTACCCGGTACAACTTACCGCTTCACATTTTACGGCCGTGGCTACGGTTCGATGGCTTCCAGCGACCCTTCCTACACCGGCTTGAACATGAACATGCGCGCCGGCATCGACCCCAACGGCAGCGGCTTGTGGAACGATGGTGACGTCGTTTGGAGCGGCACCGGCTCCCCCCACGACACCTGGCAGCAGTTCGCCGTCGAAGCAACGGCCACCGGTGACAAAATGACCGTGTTCGTTGCCGCCGACTGGGCGGTCAAAGGCGTCAATCAATGCTACAAATTCCTCAATACCTACTATGATGATGCCTCCCTGGTGGAAACTGCGCCGCCAGCGACCAACACACCGCTGCCGCCGCCCACATCCCCGCCACCGCCACCAGCCACCAACACGCCTGTGCTGCCCACAGCCACTAATACACCCATTCCTACCGATACGCCTATCCCGACCGACACCCCAACGCCCACACCAACAGGGGCAACACTCTGCCTCAACGCCTTTGCCGATAACAACGCCAATGGCGTGAACGATCCTGAAGAAGGAAACATGGCCGGAGTCACGTTTACAGTGGCCAGCAATGGACAGGTTATCGGGCAGGTCATTTCAACAGGCAGTTCTGATCCGGTCTGTTTGGAAGGATTGGCCGCCGGTTCTTATCAAATTGCCCAAATTGTGCCTGCCCGCCTGGAAATGACGACAGCGGCCAACACGACGTTAGACATCAGCGGCAGCAGCAGCTTTGGCGTGGAATTTGGCAGCCGCCTGCGTCCGGCCGGTTCATCCGATGGACAAGCCGTCGCCAACAATCCGGAACCGACACCAGCCGATGCGGTTCCCACCGCTCAGCCGGCTCCGGCAGAAGATAGCGGTGGTGGCATGAGTGTACTGGCGATTAGCGGTCTGGTAGTTATGCTGCTGGCCGTGATTATGCTGGGCGTGCTCATCTACCTGGTACTGCGGCAGCAAGCAAAATAAAGCGTAAAACGTCATACGTAATACGTCAGGCCATCTGATGAGCAAACGGCTCCATAATGCGGTTTTACGTTTTACGTTTTACGTTACACATTACAAATTCCAGGCGGTCACGTTAGTCATTGCTTTCGTGGCCGCCTGGCCGTTATTGGCTGAACCAGGCCTGCTGAATACACGAGGTGGGGGGGACAGCCCTTTTCTTTTACAGCGATTACAGCAGATGGAAACGGCCGTACTCTCTGGCCACTTCCCCGTCCGCTGGATGCCTGATGCCAATTACGGCTACGGCTATCCCTTCTTCAACTACTACGCGCCGCTCTCCATCTACATCACGCTGCTGTTCCGCTTCGTGGGATTCAGCTATGTGCGCGCCATCCAGCTTTCTCAGTTAGCCGGATTTTTGGTGGCGGCGACAGGGATGTTTGCCCTGGCCCGGCACTGGTTCAAAAGCGATTGGGCCGGCCTGCTGGCAGCAGCGGCCTACACCATCGCTCCCTTCCACATGGTCAACGTTTACGTTCGCGGCGACTCCCTGGCCGAGTTTTGGGCGATGGCGTTTTACCCGTTGGTAATTTTGGCGGCAGATTCTTGCAAGGGTGCAAGGGTGCAGGGGTGCAGGAGCGATAAGGCGTCTATTGCCTGGTTAGGGCTGGCCTATGCCGGATTGATTTTGAGCCATAACATTTCAGCGCTGATTTTCTCGCCATTTTTGCTGCTCTACATTTTACTGCACGGGTTGGAAGTGCCGCGTTTCAAGTATCACGTATCACGAGCTGCGCATCACATCATACGCCAATCTCTAGCCGCCGGACTACAATCTCTTTTCCCATCGATTATGGCTTTGCTGCTGGCGTTCGCACTGTCCGCCTGGTTCTTCGTCCCAGCGCTGGCCGAGCAAGGTTTGGCTCAACTTGGCCCGGTAACGGAAGGATATTTTCATTTTAGCAATCATTTCCGCGGGCTGGATTTGGTGCAGGGCAGCTTTTTCTTTGACTACAACCCGGATGGCGGCACGGCTTTTGCAATGGGGCTGGTGTGGACGGTAACGGCCGTTGCCGGACTCATCATCCTGATTTTTAACAAAAATTGGACGCGGATTTCGCAGATTAACGCAGAAAAGTCTCCCCTGCTCCCCTGCCCCCCTGCCCCCCTGCTCCTCTTCATCACCGCGTCCTTTCTCATCGCCACCTTCATGATAACCCCGCTTTCCCGGCTATTGTGGGACCACCTGCCGCTGCTGCCGTTCACCCAATTCCCTTGGCGGTTCCTGTCGGTGCAGGCATTTGCCGGGGCATTGGCGGCGGGCGGGTTGACGCTGCTGTCCTGGCGCAAGATCGTAGTACCGGTAACGGCCGTACTCCTCCTCATCGCCGGTTTAGGCCAGCTAAAAACCGACCATCTCATCCTGACCGATGCCGACATCACCGCCGAAAAGCTGGCCCAATACGAATGGTTTACCGGCAACATCGGCACGACCATCAGCGCCGAATATTTGCCGCACACCGTCCAGCCGCGCCCCTACACCAGCGCCTGGCTCAACAATGGGGAGCGCAATGTCGTGCTTACCCTTTCCGGCGAACTCATCACCAGCCAACAGACCAACCAGCAAACCAGCAAACAAACCTGGGAGGTAACAACGGCCGTACCTTCGACCCTCATCTTCCCCACGCTGTTCTGGCCGGGCTGGGTGGGTGAAATAGATGGAGAAGCCGCTGCGATACGGCCGTCACCCGGTTCCGGCCTGATCATGCTAGACGTCTCCGCCGGGAGCCACACCATCACCCTGCACCTGACCCGCACGCTGGTGCGGCTGGCGGCTGAATTAGTGTCGCTGGCAGCACTTTTACTGACAATTGGATTGTTGGTCGGAAAATGGAGATTTAAGATCAGCCGCCGGTTTTTAGCGGCCGGTCTTTTCATCATCTTATTGGCCCTTGGGCTGCACCTGTGGCCAGAATCGATGCGGCCAGCCGACGATTTAACCTGGGACTTTGACCAGATGGCATACCTGCACCACGATGAAACCATCCAATTTAGCAATGGCGCAGTTTTGAATGGTTACACATTCAGCCAGGAAGCCATCGCCGCCGGGGAAACGCTGGTGATTACGTTAGATTGGGGAACGGATGCGCCTTCTCAAGCTTCCTTGTCCCTGGCGACCCCGGCCCAATACCGTCAACCGGAAGCGCTGTCGTTAGGGGAACAAACGCAAACTGTCAGCGCCGGTTCAGTCCGTTACCAACTGGTGATTCCGGCCAACGCACCGCCGGGCCTGTATGTGCCGCGCCTGACACTGGATAACGGCCGTACCCTCGCCCCATCCGGCCAAGCACGGGGCGATTTGTATTTACGGCCGTTACGCATCATCCCGTCATCCGTCATCCGTCATCCGTCATCCGACTCAAATCTGGACGTAGTTGCCGATCAGGTGATACCAAGCGATGGAGTGTTGGATATGCAGTTGGTCTGGTGGACGAGACAGCCACTCAGCCAAAATTTCAACGTTTCGCTGCGCTTGCTGGATGGGAATGGCGTGGTTGTCAGCCAGTTTGATGGTCAGCCGGGCTATGGGTTCCTGCCCAGCAGCGGCTGGCCAGTCGGCGAATGGGTCAATGATTGGCTTACCATGCCCATTCCCACGCTGGAAAACACGCCGTATGCTCTCGTTGCCATTTTGTACGACGTGGAAACAGGCAAAAATGTCTTGACGCGCCGCCTGGGTGAATTGGATGGTACGCTAATTTTCCAAGCACAAAAACCACTGTTTGAACTACCAGATGCGTTGATAGGGGAAACGGCCGTATTCACCACCAACACCACGCCCCTTATCCAACTGAGCGGCTGGCAAAAACAGCCCGATGGCCTGACACTTTATTGGCAATCAATGGCAAAAACCAACACTAACTATACCCGCTTCCTCCATGTCACCGACCCCGCCACTGGCAATATGCTGGCCCAGGTCGATGGCTATGCGATGGGTGATAGCTACCCTACCAGCCAGTGGCAGCCTGGCGAAATCATCGCCGACACCATCCGGCTGGACTGGTCATCGCTGCCCGATGAGGCCGCGATTTGGATCGGCTGGTATGAAAATTTGGGCAGCGAGTTTCCCCGGTTAACGGCCGTTGCCCCCGATGGCTACCCCATGCCGGATAATCGCGTTCCACTGAAATGACTGAAGACTGAGGATTGATGATTGAAGACAAACCAATCACCAATCCTCAATCATTAATCATCCCTCTACAAACTTCACCGCCCGCGCCACACTATCCGTCGGGCTGACCTTGAACTGCACATCGGCGACTTTGCCATCCTCACCAATGACAAAATGACTGCGAATAATGCCCATGTAGGCACGGCCGTACATCTTTTTTTCGCCCCATACCGCATACGCATCCGCCACTTCGTGCTCCGGATCGGAAAGCAGCGCATAGGGGAACCCCTCTTTAGCGCGCCATTTGGCCAGGTCTTCAGGCATATCAGGACTGATGCCCAGTACCGTCGCCCCGTTACTCTCGATCACCGGGTAATTATCACGAAAGCCGCAAGCCTGCGTCGTACAGCCCGGCGTCGCTGCCTTGGGGTAAAAGAACAAAATCACCTTTTGCCCGCGAAAGTCTGATAACTTCACCGGCTTGTTTTCATCAGAAATCAGCTCAAAATCAGGAGCCATATCACCAACAGCTAACATCGTATTCTCCTTTTCACGTCGGGGTGGATGATCCACAGATGACGCAGATAACACAGATTTTGCCACTTCGCTTATGTTTAATCTGCGAAATCTATGCAATCTGTGGTTTGATTCTTATGCCTGACCTTATTTTAAGGAACGGCCGTTATGCCGCCAAAGAATCTCATCAGACAATCATTCATGGGCCGACCGGGAAACCCGCTGCCGGGCCAACTGGCGCTGGATTTCCTGGTAACTCTCTTTATCCAACGGATACTGCCAGGCCACGATGACCGAAAAAACCAGCATAATCGCCGGAATGACGCCCACAAAAATGCGCAAAGCCCACAAAGCACTTTCCGGCTGGGCGATATACGCACTGCCGGTGGTACTGCTGATAAATCCGGTCAGCGCCAACACCTGCCCCACAATAAAAATAGCTACAGCCGAAGCCAATTTACGGAAAAAGACGAGGTAACCGGCATAAAT
The DNA here is from genome assembly GCA_020634245.1 of Ardenticatenaceae bacterium. Lineage (GTDB taxonomy): Bacteria > Chloroflexota > Anaerolineae > Promineifilales > Promineifilaceae > JACKCC01. The sequence goes on from JACKCC010000013.1 coordinate 228,577, forward strand.
GCCTTCGCGCCGCTTGCCGCTTGCCAATTCATCTGCCTCAACCACATCAGCCACAATGGCCCAGGGGACAGCCTGCGCCGCGCCAAATCCCATCCCGGCAAACACAGCCGCCGCCAGCATCAAATTTTGCCCGCCCGGCGGCACCTGGCTGATGATGAGCAGGACAACAGCCATGAGCGCCATGCTGCCGATATAGGTATTGCGTTTACCAAAACGGCGCATCAACTGCACGACCAACGGCATAGACAGGAAAGCAATGCCCAACACGACGGCCAGTAACAAATTATCGAATCCGGGCTTGACCCTGACGTAATCAACTAAAAAACGAACAAACACAACCAGGATAACGTCCACCGTAGCAAAACTGAGCAGGTAAATAATCGCCCCTAATCGAAACGGCCGATTACTAAACACCTCGCGGAAGGTTTGTAACGGCCGTATCGGGTCTTCATCCGGCGGCCGTTCCGGTTCTTGAATATGTTTGAACAAAATCAGCAACGGGATGGTCATCGTCACACCCCAGATGGCTGCTGCCAGCGCATATCCGGTGCGGATGCCCGCCGTGCCGCCGCCAAACCAGACGGCAAATACATGCTCTGCCAGCAGCTTAAACGTGCCGCCGGTCACCAATGCCGCAAAAATAGAAATACCCATCCGCCAGCCGGCCAGATTACTGCGCTCGTCGTAATCTTCACTGAGTTCCGGCGTCAGCGCCGAGTAAGGCACGTTGACGATGGTGTAAATCGTATCAAATAACAAAAACATGAACCCGAAATAAACCGCCAGCGCCAACCGGCTGTGAAACGGCGGGACGTAAAACAGGAAAAAGAAGGTCAGGCCAAAGGGAACAGCGCCAAAGAGGAGAAACGGCCGTCGCCGCCCCCACCTGGTCTGCAAGCGGTCACTCACCATCCCCACCAGCGGATCATTGATACTGTCCCAAATCTTGCCCACCAACACTACCGTCCCGGCCAGCCCTGGCCCAATCCCCACTACATTGGTTAAAAACACAAACCAAAACGCATTACGCGCTGTCGTCGCCGCCGAAGCCCCCCAATCGCCCAGCCCATAAATGAATTTTGTTTTTCGTGGCAACGAAGTCACTGCCGGAGCCGTGTTATCTTGCATGTGGCCGTCCTTCTCCATAAGCGTTCAGGTGACAGTCACTTTTTCCCAGAGGTAATGACAAATTTCAAGTCGTTTTCAAGTGACTGTCACCTCTGGGACTGAACGATTATCCTTCTCCTGACTTGCAAATTGATTTTACCACTGTCTACGGGAACTTTCTCAGCAGTAACAGCGTCATTCATAACACACACGGAAATAAATTGCGAGAACTGGCAGCAAGCTGGATGGAGGTAGACATGCCCACTTTTTATATGATTTTCTGGTCGATAATGATGATTTTGGCCCTGGGTATCTGGCGTTTACGCCAATGGGGTCACGTACTGGTTGTTGCCGCTGTTACAGCGCTGGTGCTGATTTTAAGCCAGTCATTCTTCATCCAATTAGCGCTTTCGGCCGGGCTTGATCCCAATACGGTGTTGGTCAGCCCAATGGATTTTCTGCTAAGCGGGCCGCTGGGATGGTTGGCTTTACTGGTCATGCCCTGCGGCTGGCTGGGGCCGTTCATCGGCTTTAGTCTGGTTCGGCGTTGGAGCCATTTTGAAGAAGTTGTTTAAGTGAAAATGGCGGGCTTTTGACCGATGTCACTATTCTTTCCAGTAGAGACATGGCAGTAACACCAGCTTGCAAAAAATATTGCCAAACACCATATAAAATCTTATACTAACCCTTAATTGTTGTTAAAGTCGGAAAATATCCCCAAGGGGAGGTTTATCCAGCGAATGAGCCGAATAAAACCCCAAAATTCATCATATCCTGCACATTTTGCAGCTATTATACCCAATTTGGGGGATTATCCAGCATTTTCTGCCGGATATGACGAAATTCCGGGTATTATCCGGCAGGTGTGCAGGTTAATAATAGTTGCACGAAACATATGTTCTGATTTTGCATTAAAAGCAACCATTTTCCTTGCTTTTTCCAGTGGTAGTTGTGTAAATGTTAAAAACTTCATCCCCATTGAAAATCAACGTTGAAACAGAAAAACCGGCCTATGAATTGGCCGACGTTTTCCGTCTGTTTGGGGATGAATACCGGCAACAATATCATGTTTCGCACCAACAACGCCTGGTCATGCGCGATGTTGTCCAATGCCGCACCGCCGCGTTGGGCGGCCATGTGGACGAGTGCGATGCTTGCGGCGGACTGCGTATTTCCTACAATTCCTGTCGCAACCGTCACTGCCCCAAATGCGGCGCGTCAGCCAAGATGGAATGGCTGGAAAAGCAAAAAGCGCATCTGTTACCCATCCACTACTTCCATGTTGTCTTCACCATTGACCACCTTTTCAATCCATTGGCGCGTGTGAATCAGAAACAGATATACAATCTGCTTTTCGCCAGCGCGTCCCAAACGTTGAAAGCCTTCGGTCAGCGCTATCTGGGCGGCGAAATCGGCTTCACAGCCATCCTTCACACCTGGGGGCAAACGCTCACAGAACATCTCCATTTGCATTGCATCGTTCCTGGCGGCGCATTGAGCAGCGATGGCAAACGGTGGCGGGCAACGGCCCCTGATTTCTTATTCCCCATCACTGAGTTGTCGGTGCAATTCCGTGATGCGTTTTGCGCGGGTGTGAAGAAGCTATTTGACGACCAGCAATTGACCTTTGCCGGTCAATGCGCCGATTTGGCAGACGCAGCGGTATTTGAGGGAATGATAGCCGAATCTCAGGCCAAGAAGTGGCAGGTCTATGCCAAACCTCCATTCAGCGATGCGGCGCAGACATTGGATTACCTGGGGCGGTATGTGAACCGGATTGCGATCAGCAACGGGCGCATTCTGGGGATTGAAAACGGCGCTGTGCGCTTCAGCTACCGGGATTACAAAGCGGATGGCGAACGGAAAGAGATGCGGCTGCCGGGTGTCGAGTTCATCCGCCGCTTTTTGCAGCACGCGCTGCCCAAACGCTTTGTGCGCGTGCGGCACTATGGGTTGCTAGCTCCGCGTTATCGCAAACAGAAACTGGCTCGCTGCCGCGCTTTGCTGGGCGCGTACCATGAAACAACAACGGCTCCGGCCACAACCGAGACGTTATTGACTGAGATGCTGGGACATGACCCGGCGCAATGTCCGTTGTGCGGAGTGGGCAAGATGCAGTTGTATGAGGAGTTGCAGGCCCACCCGACGCGGCGCAAATGGCAGTTGGTTGTTCAATGAATGACGAATCAAGGGATAATTGGGTCAATTGGCGGCAAAAAGCGGCAAAATCGGGCGAAAATAGGGTATACTGGGGCCAGGTTCAGGCGTGAGCATGATGGAGGCAATGAAAAGTGGCGGTATTGGGGCAGCGGGTTGGGATGAAACAAACCGGCTAAATGATGTAATAGAAACCCCATAGCCAACGCTACATCTGGTTTCGCGCAACAAAACTTGCACCAGACGCAGCCACACCGTAAATAATAGCGTGTTTTTGCTCAGAGTCATGCTCGCTTTACTGGCTGCGCTGGTGAAGCAAGCGTTCAAGCGTTCAAGCGTTAGGCGTTTCAATCTGCAAAATTCACATATTGAGAGAATGACACAATGAAGACTCTTACACGCAAACCCATACTAATGTTCCTTGGAATAACGCTAGCCTTAAGTGCCATCCTTTATATTCCGATCATTGGGATGGGAATGGGCACTCAAGGTCTATTAACCTTAGGCATTATGTGGTGTCCTGGTTTGGCGGCAATCCTTACCAGTCTCATTTGTTACAAATCCATTAAGGGCTTAGGGTGGCATTGGGGGAAGACACGCTGGCAACTATTGAGTTATTTCTTGCCATTTGGATATGCGGGCATAGTATATGGCTTGATATGGATTTCGGGATTGGGTCAGTTGGACTTAATGACTCTATCCAGCATGGTTACAGTTCAAGGTGTGATTAGGCTGCTAGTTCTTGCTACCTTAGGAACTGGTATTACTGCACTGGGAGAAGAGATTGGCTGGCGTGGTTTTTTGGTGCCAGAAATGGCAAAGGATTTAGATTGGATTCGTGTTTCGCTATATTCAGGCGTTATCTGGATACTCTGGCATACTCCGATAATTCTTTTTAGCGACTATCATTCAAATACCCCAATTTGGTTTGGTTGGTTGTGCTTTGCAACGATGGTAATGGGCATCAACTTTGCTTATACATGGTTGCGCTTGAAAAGCACTAGTTTGTGGACAGCGGTGCTGCTGCATGGCGGGCATAACTTTATCATTCAAGCTATGTTAGATCCTCTGACACTCAATACAGGAAAGACTTTCTACTTCACCACCGAATTCGGGATTGGGCTGGCTATAGCAGGCGTAATTGTAGGAATAATTTTTTGGAAGATTGGCGATCCATTGAAAAAGAAACCCGCCTAACACCGCGTGCACTGGACAAGTGCAGGCTTTGCCCACACTTTCGGGGATTCAGCCCCAACAGCGGATTCGGCGTCTGGTAGTTTTTCCCGCCAAATCCCCCCTGCCAGTAACGCAAGCGGTTAACGCCCCCCCATCAACCCCAACGCAAACCGCAGTAAAACACGCAGCAGCCATTTCCCCAGGCCCAAGCGTGGTGCAGTCGTTAAACTCTCCTCCATCCGCATCATCGCTTCCAACCAATGGCCCTGGCGCAGCCGCAGTAAACTAAGGGCGCGCAATACCTGGCTTTGCTTGTCGCCATCCCCGGTTTGGGCAAACAGGGCCGCCGCCTGGCTGTAACAGCGGGCGGCGTTATCCCGTTTTTTACGAGCCGCGTATAAATCACCCAGGTTGCCCAGGGTTTGGGCCTGCCGGTTGACGTCCCCGGCTTGCTGGAAGAGGGTTTGGGCCTGGGCGAGGGTGGTAACGGCCGTGTCCCACTCCCGCTTCACCCGATAAATCACGCCCATATTGTTCACCATTTCCCCCTGACCAACCGCATCATCCTGCGCGGCAAACCCCGCCGCCGCCTGCTCAAACAACGCCAGCGCCTCATCATACGCCCCGCGCTGGAACGCTGCCTGTCCCTGCTCTTTCAACTGCTGCGGATTTTCATTCATCATACTTACCCCGATGTAGCGAGCAGCGGGTGGCAGGTAGCAAGTATTTTCTCAAGACTCGCCACTCGCGACCCGCCACACTTTCCAAAAGAAAAAGGCAGCTCTCAAGCTGCCTAACAATTTACCACGTTTCACGCATTACGCATTACGCATCAGAACGTAATATCCAAAATATTTTCCGCCACCTGCCGCAGCTTGGCCACATCCATTTCACTCAATTTTTTGGCCGTTTCCAGATAGCGGATGTTCACCGGATTAATCAAAAATGCCTGCATCTCCGGCGACATCTGATTAAATTGTTTGCGTAACCGGTAGGCAGCTTCATGGCGGCCCAGCGGCCCATGATTTTCCATAAATTGATCGACACCGGCTCCCATTGTCCGGCATAATTGTTCCAAATGAAGATAAGGGACAGACGTGCGGCCTGACTCGTAAGATTGAATGGTAGCCACATCGACACCCAAAGCATCGGCCAATTCTTGATGTGTTTTTTGCGATTTCAGGCGCAGTTGGCGCAAAATAACACCAACAACACGATGACGCAGCGTGATCATCTGGCCATAATTGGGTTCCGGTTCAGATTCAAGCGTTTCACTACCCCAGAAATGCCCCATGGGCACACCCAGGAAAATGGCCAGCGCTTCCAGTTCCGGCAAGGAAATATCATATCCACCTTTTTCAGCCTGCTCGAATTGTTCTGGTGTTATTCCCACAACTTCAGCACACTCATCCGCTGTCCGACCCGAAAACTCCCGCGCATCCTGGATTAATACACCGAGCATTTTGGCTCGCCGGCTGTTTTCTCTATCGCTCATCTAATCGCTCTCCAAATGATGGTTCGATCAAGCGCCCATTTCCATTATGTTTAGCTTGTACTGCTTGACGTAATCTTAGCAGAAACGTTTTAGATTCACAACAAGAGGTGAAAGAGCAAAGTAGCAGAGTTACAAGGTTGCATAGTAGTAGTTTTTTCCACTTTGCTGTCTTGCGACCTTGTAACTTTTAAGGTAAATCCGTCTCGCCCATCAGCCAACGATCGACTTCGCGGGCCGCGCCCCGTCCTTCGTTGATCGCCCAAACGACCAGACTTTGCCCCCGTCGGGCATCACCGGCCATAAAAACGCCATCGACGTTGGTTTGATAGGTTGGTGGTTGGCTCCTGGTTGCTAGTTGCTGGTTATTGGCCGTTTTTACGCCGAACTGCTCCAGCAGCGGATTCTCCGGCCCCAGGAAACCCAATGCCAGCAAAACCAACTGTGCTGGCCACACTTTTTCCGTGCCGGGGATTTCCACTGGGACGCGCCTTGAACGGCCGTTCTCCCCCACCACCTTCCACTCCACCTCAACCGTGTGGACGACTTTCAGATTACCCTGTTCATCCCCTTCAAATTTTTTGGTCAGGATGGCATATTCACGGGGATCACGGCCGTACACCGCCGCCGCTTCTTCCTGCCCGTAATCCATCTTGTAGACTTTGGGCCACTGCGGCCATGGGTTGTCCGAGGGACGCTTTAACGGCGGCTCCGGCATAATCTCAAACTGCACCAAACTGCGGCAACCCTGCCGCAGCGCCGAGGCCACACAGTCCGTCCCCGTATCGCCGCCGCCGATGACGATAACGTCTTTGCCGGCAGCAGAAAGTGATGCGTGATGCGTAATGCGTGATGCGTCATCTGCCAACACTTGCTTTGTCATCTTCTCCAAGTAGGGAACAGCAAAATGAATACCAGATAAGTGACGGCCGTCCACCACCAAATCACGCGGCTGGCTGGCTCCGGTCGCCAACACCACTGCATCAAAATCCCACTTCAGATCATAAGCCGAAATATCCTGACCGGCTTCGACGCCGGTGCGGAAGGTAATTCCGGCGGCAGCCATCACGTCAACCCGCCGCCGGACGATTTGTTTGTCCAGCTTCATGTTGGGAATACCATACGTCAGCAAGCCGCCAATCCGGTCGGCGCGTTCAAACACGGTTACGTTATGACCAACCTTGTTCAACTGATCGGCGCAGGCCAGCCCGGCCGGGCCAGAGCCAATGACGGCCACTTTTTTGCCGGTACGCCGCGCCGGAACATCGGGCGTCACCCAGCCTTCGGCAAACGCTTTATCGATGATGGCGTACTCCAGGCTCTTAATCGTCACCACCGGATCCGAAATACCCAATGTACAGGCCGCTTCGCACGGCGCGGGGCAGACCGAACCGGTAAATTCGGGGAAATTGTTGGTTTTACTCAGCCGGTCGTAGGCCTCGCGCCACAGCCCCTGGTACACCAAATCATTCCATTCGGGAATCAAATTGTTGATGGGACAGCCCGACGTCATACCATTGATGATGTGGCCGGTGTGGCAGAAGGGAATGCCGCAATCCATGCAGCGCGCCGCCTGCGTCTTTAATTTCGTTTCCGGCAGATGCAGATGAATCGGCTGCCAATCTTTGATGCGTTCGGTTAACGGCCGTTCCCCCGGTGTCTCGCGTTGATATTCCAAAAAGCCAGTTGGTTTCGCCATCTCTTCTTCTCCAACCGCAAAGCACGCGAAGATCGCAAAGATTTAATCAGAATATCTTCGCGTTCTTTGCGCTCTTTGCGGTTAATTCCCTGTCACTCGCGCTAAATCATTCGCATTCGCCTCAAACGCCGCCATGATAGCCTCATCACCCGTCAAACCCCCCGCTTCCATCTCGGCGAATTTGTTCAACATGCGCTCGTAATCGCGCGGCATGACCTTGATGAAACGCGGCAGCATCTCATCCCAGCGGTCCAGAATGTCCTGGGCGTACTCGCTGCTGGTGTAAAAAACGTGCCGGATAATCATCTGGCGCACTTCTTCGATTTCTTTCTCCGATGCCCGATCCAGATAACTCATGTCGACCATCGAGCGATTGCAGCGCCGGTCAAAATCGCCGTCGTTGTCCAGCACATAGGCCACACCGCCCGACATCCCGGCGGCAAAGTTACGCCCGGTCAGGCCCAGGACGACGACACGCCCGCCGGTCATGTATTCACAACCATGATCACCGACGCCTTCGACAACGGCCGTTGCCCCACTGTTCCGCACACAAAAACGCTCACCGGCCACGCCGCGCACGTACGCCTCACCGCTCGTCGCCCCGTAAAAGGCCACATTGCCAATAATAATGTTCTTCTCCGGCAGAAAATCCGCTTCCGCCGGCGGATAAACGGTGATTTTGCCGCCCGACAAGCCCTTGCCAAAATAATCGTTGGCATCGCCTTCCAGTTCCAGCGTCAGACCGCGCGGCACAAACGCGCCAAAACTCTGCCCGGCCGAACCCTGAAAATGCAAGTGAATCGTATCTTCCGGCAAACCTTCACCGCCGGTGCGCCGCGTCACTTCACTGCCCAGCATCGTGCCCACCGCCCGATTGGTATTGCGGATGGGCAGCGTCGCCCGCACCGATGCAAAGGTGCGGGGGAGCAGGGGTGCAGGGGTGCGAATTTCTCCCTTGCTCCCTTGCTCCCCTGCTCCCTCACAGCTTTCCAACACCGGACGGCACAATTCAATCAACTCATTATCCAATGCATCTTCCAGCCCGTGCTGCTGCGCAACCTGGTGGTAACGGCCGATACCCTCACCAACTTCTGGCCGGTACAAAATCGGCGACAAATCCAGACCCTGCGCCTTCCAGTGGGTGATAACCTGACGCTTTTCCAGCTTATCCGTCCGGCCAATCATTTCATTCACCGTGCGGAACCCCAACTGCGCCATCAACTCGCGCATCTCCTGGGCCACAAAATGCATAAAATTGACCACCTGCTGTGGATCACCCATAAACCGTTCGCGCAGTTCCGGGTTTTGCGTGGCGATGCCCACCGGGCAGGTATTCTTCTGGCAGACGCGCATCATGATGCAGCCCAGCGCCACCAGCGGCGCGGTGGCAAAGCCAAATTCCTCTGCGCCCAACAGCGCCGCCACCACCACATCCCGCCCCGTTTTGAGCTGACCGTCGGTCTCCACAACGATGCGGCTGCGCAAATTGTTGAGTACCAGCGTTTGATGCGTCTCCGCCAGCCCCAACTCCCAGGGCAGGCCGGCATGTTTGATGCTCGATTGGGGCGACGCGCCCGTGCCGCCATCGTAACCGCTAATCAAAACAACGTCAGCGTGCCCTTTGGCAACGCCAGCCGCCACCGTACCTACCCCAACCTCAGAAACCAGTTTGACGTTGATTCTGGCCCGGGGGTTGGCGTTTTTCAGGTCAAAGATGAGCTGGGCTAAATCTTCAATCGAGTAAATATCGTGATGCGGCGGCGGTGAAATCAGGCCGACGCCCGGCGTGGAAAGGCGCACTTTGGCGATCCAGGGGTACACTTTTTTGCCGGGAAGCTGCCCGCCTTCGCCCGGTTTGGCCCCCTGAGCCATCTTTATCTGGATTTCCTCAGCGTTGACCAGATATTCGCTGGTGACACCGAAACGGCCACTGGCGACCTGCTTAATCTTGCTATTGCGGTCATCTAGGAACCGGAGCCGGTCTTCGCCGCCTTCGCCAGTGTTGCTTTTGCCGCCAATCTGGTTCATAGCTTTGGCCAGCGCTTCGTGCGCCTCGGCGCTGATGGAGCCGTAGCTCATGGCGCCGGTTTTGAAGCGGCGGCAGATGGATTCAACGGATTCCACTTCGTCCAGCGGAATGGGTTCAGGCAATGTTTTGAATTCCAGCAAGCCGCGCAGGGTGTACAACTGCCGGTTTTGGTCGTTAACGGCCGTTGCAAATTCCTTGAACTTGGCATAATCATTCTCGCGCACGGCCGTTTGCAATAAATGAATCGTCTGGGGATTAAACAAATGGGCTTCGCCATCCTGCCGCCACTGGTACTGACCGCCGGGGGGGAGAGCAATGCCGTTAGACGGCCGTTTCGGGAAAGCCTTATCGTGCCGCTGCCGCACCTCCTCGGCCAGCGTCTCCAGCGACGCCCCCTCAATGCGCGACGGCGTGCCGGGGAAATATTCATCCACTACCGAGCGGGCCAGCCCCAACGCCTCGAAAATCTGGGCGCTGTGGTAGCTTTGAACGGTGGAAATGCCCATTTTGGAAATGATTTTGACCACGCCCTTAACCGCCGCTTTGACGTAATGCTTCACCGCCGCCGGATAATCGATGCCGGTCACCAACTCCTTATCCAAAATGTCGCCGATGGTTTCATAAGCCAGGTACGGGTTGATGGCATCCGCGCCGTAGCCGATGAGGACGGCAAAATGATGCACTTCGCGCGCTTCGCCGGTCTCCAAAATGATTTCCACCTGCGCCCGCGTACCGCGCCGCACCAGGTGGTGGTGCAAGCCGGAACAGGCCAGCAGCGCCGGAATGGCCGCCTTGCGCCGCTCAATCTCCCGGTCGGACAAAATGATCAGGTTGATCCCTTCAACGATGGCCTGATCAACTTCTTCATATAGACTTTGCAGTGCCCGCTTGAGGCCGATGCTGCCTTCAAAGACGTCGTAGAGCATTGGCAGTGTGCGCGCCTGGAACCCTTCCATCTCGACGCGGCGCAGTTTGGCCAGGTCGGCGTCGGTGAGGATGGGATGGGGCAGCATAATGGTACGGCCGTTTTCTGGATACAGTTCCAGCAAATTCCCTTCCGAACCCAGCCGGATTTGCGTATCCATGACCAGATCTTCCCGGATCGCATCAATCGGCGGGTTGGTCACCTGAGCAAACAACTGCTTGAAATAATTGTACAAAAGCTGGGGTCGGTCCGAGAGCACCGCCGGTGGCGCGTCGTTGCCCATTGAGCCAGTCGCCTCCACGCCGTTTTCGATCATCGGGGCCATGATGAGGCGCAAATCTTCAAAAGTGTAGCCGAAGGCTTCCTGGCGCTGGGTCAAATCCGGCAGGGGCGACCCTTGTGGTCGCCCTGGTTGTGGATAAACCTCATCCGTACCATCACCCGGCAAATCCGCCAACGAAATCATGTTGTTTTCATACCAATCACGATAGCGGTACTCGCCGGCAATTTGCGCTTTAATTTCGTCGTCGCTGATGATGCGCCCCTGGCGAGTATCGATGAGCAGCATCCGGCCCGGCTGGAGCCGCCCTTTGTAGGCTACATTCTCCGGCGGGATGTCCAGCACACCCGTTTCCGAGGCCAGAATCACCCGGTCGTCTTTGGTGACAGTGTAGCGGGACGGCCGTAACCCATTCCGATCCAGCGTCGCGCCCACGACTACCCCGTCGGTGAAACCCATCGCCGCCGGGCCGTCCCACGGCTCCATCAGGCAGCTGTGAAAAGCGTAGAAAGCTCGCTTTTCCGGAGCCATAAATTCGTGTTTGGCCCACGGTTCGGGGATCATCATCATCATGGCGTGGGGCAGGGAACGGCCGTTCAGCACCAAAAACTCCAACGCATTGTCAAACATCGCCGTGTCACTGCCATCCTCGTCAATCACCGGCAGCAGCTTGGCCAAATCCTTGCCAAACGCAGCCGATTCCATCGTCGATTCCCGCGCCCGCATCCAGTTGACATTGCCGCGAATCGTGTTGATTTCGCCGTTATGCATCACATAGCGGTAGGGATGCGCCCGCTCCCAACTGGGGAACGTGTTCGTGCTGAACCGCGAATGCACCAGCCCAATGGCCGATTCCATGTCCGGGTCGCTCAAATCGAGGAAATAATCGGGCAGTTGCTCCGACAGCAGCATACCTTTGTAGATGATTGTCTTGTAGGAAAGGCTGGCGGCATAAAACCGGCACGTTTCCCGCCGGATTTCCTTCTCCGCCCGCTTGCGAATTAGATACAGCTTGCGCTCAAACGCCAAATCATCGCCGCCCATGCGCCGGCCGATGAACACCTGGCTCATGAATGGTTCGCTGTCTTTCGCTGTTTGTCCTAATTGTGAATCGTTTGTAGGTACGGCCCGCCACCCCAATAACGTCTGCCCTTCTTCAGTAACAATCTTTTCAAATTGCTGCTGGCATTGTTGTCGCTGCTGTCGATCCTGGGGGAAGAAAATGATGCCCGCGCCATACTGGCCCGGTTCCGGCAGTTGGATGCCTTGCTCGCCGCAAACCTTTTGCAAAAAACGGTGGGGCATTTGAATGAGAATACCCGCCCCGTCGCCGGTGTTGGGTTCGCTGCCGCTGGCCCCGCGATGAGACAAGTTAACCAATACTTCCAGGGCTTGCTGCACAATGTCGTGGGACGGCCGTCCCTTTACATCAACAACAAAACCCGTGCCGCAGGCGTCGTGCTCAAACTGCGGTACATACAGGCCGCGTTCGGCAGTTTCCTTTAGTGTATTCCTCAATATGTGCTGATCCATCTCCTCTTCTCCTTAACCGGGCAAGCATGGCATGTCAACGTACAATCAATTGTGCGCAAATGGATGGTTCAGTTTGAGGTATACAAAAATATGGTGTGTGGGCAACACCATATTCAGTTTTAGTATAAAGCGTTTGGCGTTTTGATGAAATTAGTCACATTGCACAATATATTCTGGAATCCATTTTACAGTTTGTTTGTTGACGAATTCCCCTATTTGGCGTTAAGATAGTAAACGTTGTGCGACAATAAAATAATTTTTGAGGCCACGACGCCTTTCTCACTCATTAATCAATGAGCGGGGAAGGCGTTTTTTGTGTTTTGGTCAGATTGGCGCCGATATGGTCAGAACACGCCTCAGCTATCAATTCGGAGGAAAAGAGATGATACAACGAAATAGTCGCAATATTCGGCGTATATTTAACGTAACGGCCGTACTCTTCTTACTCATCGCCTTTAACAAAGGTGTTTTTGCTCAGGAAAGTGAAACGGCCGTTAGCGCAGTGGATACCGTATGGGTACTCATTGCTGCCTTCCTGGTCTTCTTCATGCAGGCCGGGTTCGGCTTTTTGGAATCCGGCTTCGTTCGCTCCAAAAACGTCGTCAACATCATGGCCGAAAACCTCATGGACACCACCATGACCACCGTCGGCTTCATTATCGCCGGTTTCGGCATCATGTTCAGCACCGGCAACGCCTTCTTCGGCACCGAATGGTTCTTTTTGAATGGCATACCCGAAATCTACCCTGGACTGACCATCCCCACCCTGGCCTTTTTCTTCTTTCAGTTCGCCTTCTGCGCCGCTGCCTCCACCATCGCCTCCGGGCTGATGGCCGAGCGCACCGACTTCAAAGCCGATCTGGCCTATAGTTTCCTGACCGGCTTGATTATTTATCCCGTTTTCGGCCACTGGGTCTGGGGCGGCGGCTGGCTGGCTCAATTAGGTTATCTTGATTTTGCTGGTTCTTCCGTTGTTCACCTAGTCGGTGCGTACGTCGGTTTAGCCGGTACGATTATGCTGGGCAAACGCAAAGATAAGAAATTCGGCCACACTATTCGCGGCCATAACATTCCGCTGGCAGCAATGGGTGTTTTCGTCCTTTGGCTGGGCTGGTTTGGCTTCAATCCCGGCAGCCAGCTCAACGCTGAACCCTCAGCCATCTCGCTCATCGTCGTCACCACCGACTTTGCCGCCACCACCGGCGCAATTACCGCCATGTTCTTGTCCTTCATCCACACCCGGAAATGGGACGTCAGCATGGCCTTCAACGGCGCGCTAGGCGGCCTGGTAGCTATCACTGCACCCTGTGCCTTTGTAACACCCCAGGGTGCGCTGATGATTGGCGTCATTGCCGGCGTTATTACCTACTACGGCGTCGATTTGATGGAAAAAGTGAAGATTGACGACCCGGTCGGCGCCTTCCCCGTCCACGGCTTGAATGGGATGTTCGGCGTCCTGGCTGTGGGTATCTGGGGCGTTGATGGCCTGGGTCTGCTGCACGGCGGCGGATTCACCCAGTTAGGCATTCAAGCGCTGGGGCTGCTGGCCGCGACGGCGTGGACACTACCCCTGGCCTTCCTGATGTTCTACGCCATCAAAAAGACAATTGGCCTGCGGGTTGCCACAACAGTAGAAGAAGAAGGCATTGACCTGGAATATCACGGCATTGGATCGTATCCTGAATTCATTGAGAATGGGAGCAAAAAACCGGTCTCTTTCCCTGGCGTCTTGCCGTCGCCAACGGATTAAGCAAGAACTAAACGGCCCGGCTCGTTTGTGCGGAACGAGTCGGGCCTGACTTGAGCAGATATGAGCCCACCCAAGCCAAGGAATACTATATCATATCTAGGAGCTTATAAAAAATGAGTGGAAACGAATCAAGATTAAAAGCAATATCCAATGTCGTCAATTATGCCCCCATAAACAAGCCGTTGAGTTTTGTGGAAACGCCGGCCAGTGAATTATTTGCTGTCAATGTGTTTACCACCAAGGTCATGCAGGAGCGGCTGCCCAAAGCAGTGTACAAATCCTTGATGAAAACCATCAAGGAAGGCAAAAAGCTGGATACATCTACGGCCGATGCCGTAGCCAATGCGATGAAGGATTGGGCGATTGAAAAAGGGGCAACCCATTACGCCCACGTCTTTTATCCATTAACCGGGGCAACGGCCGAAAAACACGACAGCTTCCTCTCCCCTAACGGAGATGGCAGCGCCATTGCTGAATTCAGCGGCGAGCAGCTCATCCAGGGTGAACCGGATGGCTCCAGTTTCCCCACTGGCGGCATCCGTCCCACGTTTGAGGCACGCGGCTACACCGCCTGGGACGTGACCAGCCCGGCCTACATCCTGGAAAATCCCAACGGGACGACGTTGTGCATCCCCACCGCTTTCGTCTCCTGGACGGGTGAGGCTCTGGACAAGAAAACACCGGTTCTGCGCTCGATGAAGGCGCTGAATGAGCAGGCACAGCGTATTTTGAAGCTGTTTGGCCATGATGACGGGGCCATTGTGACGGCAACTGCTGGCCCTGAACAAGAGTATTTTCTGATTGACCAGAATTTTTATCTGGCGCGGCCTGACTTGTTAACCGCCGGACGGACGCTTTTTGGCGCGAAACCGCCTAAGGGCCAGCAGTTTGACGACCATTATTTTGGTGCAATTCCGGAGCGGGTGCTGGCCTGTATGCTGGAAACGGAGCATGAGCTGTACAAGCTGGGTGTGCCGGTAAAGACCCGCCACAACGAAGTGGCTCCCAGCCAGTACGAAATGGCCCCGGTTTACGAAAACGCCAACGTGGCCACTGACCATCAGCAGCTCGTGATGCTGACCTTGAAGCGGGTGGCGGCGCGGTATAATCTGGCCTGCCTGACGCATGAAAAACCGTTTGCCGGTATCAATGGTTCTGGTAAGCACGTCAATTTCTCGTTTGGCAATGCCACGCTGGGTAATTTGCTGGAACCGGGCGATACGCCGCATGAGAATTCGCGCTTCCTGGTCTTTGCCGCGGCCGTTATCAGAGCTGTTGATATTTATGCGCCACTGCTGCGGGCTGTGATTGCCCATGCCGGAAACGATCATCGCCTGGGGGCCAATGAAGCGCCGCCGGCTATCATTTCCATTTTCCTGGGCGACCAGTTGACGGATGTTTTTGAGCAAATCAAAACGGGCAAACCGACCTCTTCCAAGCAGCAAGGGTTCCTGGAAATTGGTGTCGATACGCTGCCGCCGCTGCCGCGTCATTCGGGCGACCGCAACCGCACCAGCCCGGTGGCTTTTACGGGCAACAAGTTTGAGTTCCGGGCGGTTGGCTCGAACCAGTCGATTGCTTCGCCGCTGATGGCGCTGAACACGATTGTGGCCGAGTCGCTGGACTACATTGCCACGAAGTTGGAAGCGGCCGATGGTGATTTTGATTCGGCCGTTCAGGCGGTGTTGAAAGAGATTATTGAGGAACACGGCCGTATCATCTTCAATGGCGATGGTTATTCCGAAGCGTGGCATAAAGAGGCCGAATTCGAACGGGGACTGCCCAATTTACGGACGGCCGCCGATGCCCTGCCAGTGTTTGGCCGACCGGAAATTATTGACCTGTTTGGAAAATATCACGTTCTCAGCAAACGGGAAGTCCTCAGCCGGATGGATGTGCAGTTTGAACAATATGTGATGGCCATCCAGGTCGAAGCCAACCTGATGCTGAAGATGGGCCGGACGATGATTCTGCCGGCGGCGACGCGTTATCAAAGCGAACTGGCAACCAACTGCGCCAATCTCAAGACGGCCGGGCTGGAATGTGACATGGAAACGCTGACCCAGGTTTCGTCGTGCATCAAAGAGCTGCGCGGCGGTCTGGATAAGCTCGGCAAGCTGATGGGGCACGGCTCGGATGACCTGGCAGAAGAGGCCGTCCACATGCGCGACGAGGTATTACCGGCGATGACCGCCATCCGTGAACACGCCGATGCGCTGGAAGGCATGGTCGCCGATGATTTGTGGCCGCTGCCGACGTATCAGGAGATGCTGTTTATCAAATAATTTGTGATGCGTGAAGTGAAACGTGAAGCTGCCAGCGATTGCTTCACGTTTCACGCTTTTTCTCAATAATCATACGAGCCAGAGCGCATCCCTTTGGGTTGAGCGACGGTCTTAACGCAGGGAGGAGGATTAATGGTCATCTTTTCTTCTTGTTGTAATACGCCAATAATATCCATTGGGGTCTAATACTCGAAAGTCGGTTAGGCCCCAGGGTCGATGTTGTAATTCACCAGACATCGGCCAGTTTGCAGATTGCACGTGCCAATACATTGCTTCAATATCATTCACTTCCAAGACTAGTTCAATTCCCCGCCCCAAACGCTCGCCGACAACAGCCTGGATGGGATGATCGTCCGGCAAGTTAGCCCGAAGATTCAGTGAAAGATAGACATCGCCATTGGTCATCGGTACATAATTACCTGCCTGTTGTTTGCCTAACGCAAATCCAAGTACCCGATTGTAAAAATCCATCGACGCTGCCAGGTCATCTACGAATAGCTCTAATCTGAATGTCATGTTTGATTCTAAAGTTCTGGGCATCTTTCTATTTTGTTCTCCTGTCCTGCTTTAGCATGCTCTCTATTTATATGCTGTAACCACCGTCCCTGCCTTCGTCAATTTTGAGTGCGTTCGGGGTGTTTGTCAATTAGGATGACGGGAAACGGCCGTTCCCCCGCCCCCCATCAGGCCAGAAAATCGCCCATCAATAAGCAGCACTTATCCATCACCGTGTAGGAATCATTCCGCACTGCGCAGGAATCGTTCCGCACCGCGTAGGGATAATATATCCTTATGGAAGAATCGTTCATCAATAGGAAACACTTATCCATCACCACGTAGGAACGATTCATCAATAAGTAGCACTTATTCATCACCGCGTAGGAATCATTCGGCACCATGTAGGGATAATATATCCTTATGAAGCAATGATTTATCAATAGGAAGCACTTATTCAGCAGCAATGAGGGGGCATTTATTGAGGGTCAGGCAACGGCCGTTCCCCCTCTATCTCTCGCTCTTTCCTCTAGCTGGGGCCGTTGCCAACAATCAACAAAAAACAGACAACGAAATACGGCCGTTTCCCCCTCTAGCTCTCGCTCTTTTCTTTAGCTGATGGGGAACGGCCGTTCTCCCCCATCCACTCCTCACTTTTTCCGTTGTTGCCAACGACAACCAACGCCAGGTCGGGCAGTGCGCCGGTTAGACGAGGCAGGGTTTTAAACCACGAAGAGGAAATAACACCAACAGGCACGAAAGGTTTTCGTGCCCTTCGTGCCTGTCGTAAACTTCGTAGTTCAAGTTTTGCGTCTCACCGCCCGGGCTTGGACATTGGTTCACCTGCTACTTCTCTAGCCCACTCTTCCAGCCCTGCTTGGGTAGCAACATGTTTCTCCCACGCTTCGGGATCTCGACGTGCTGCGGCGATGAGGCCAAACATTTTGTGACTATAGTTTTCTTCCAGCCAACGAACCCAAGAGGGTTGAATCCATTTTGGATGCCAGATTGCTATAACAAGTGCTATTAACATAGTAGGACCAACTATGAACGGAATGTGTCAATAGTTTTGAGACACGAAAACCGATAAATTAGTGAGCAATCTCTCGCTCACCGGGCTGATGGATAAGGGGATAACTCTCCGCTGCGCTGCGAGTTACCCCCTTACCCACAGCCTCTACGACGACTGACCATCCCTCTCCAGAGGGGGATTAATCCAGACGGCCGTTGGCAACTTCGGGGCAACGGGCTGACCCTGCACAAAGCGTTCTGGATACTTCTCAAAAGCGGCCGTTAACACCGCTTGACGCTTGACCCTCAATTCAGCAGCCTGTCCATAATGAACCGTGGCCGGGGTCATCAGGCCCAGGCTGGTATGCCGGTGCTCATGGTTGTACCAATGGAAGAACGGCCGCGCCCAGGTGCGGGCATGGTGTAGAGAGCCAAACCGGTCAGGATAATCCGGACGGTATTTCATCGTTTTGAACTGCGCCTCAGAAAAAGGATTGTCATCGGAGGTGTAAGGTCGGGAATGGCTCTTGCCCACCCCCAGGTCGGCCAGCAGCAGGGCCAACGTCTTGCTAGTCATGGAACTGCCCCGGTCAGCATGGAGAACCAACTGTTCTGGTTCAATCCCCTGTTTGGTGCAGCTGTCGGCCACCAACTGTTTGGCCAATGATGCCAGTTCCCGCTGAGCGATCAGGTAACCGACCACATAGCGGCTGAAGATGTCAAGAATGGTGTACATGTAATAGTAGACGTGGGGCACAGGCCCCCGCAGCTTGGTGATGTCCCACGACCACACCTGATTAGGAGTCATGGCCACCAGTTCTGGTTTCTTGTAGACTGGATGCCGTTTCTGGTTACGCCGTTCGTGTACCTCAGCGTTTTGCCGCAGGATACGATACATCGTGCTCGCCGAGCAGAGATATTCCCCCTCATCCAGCAGTGTGCCATACACCTGGCGCGGCGAGCTGTCCACAAAGCGCTCACTGTTGAGCATGGCCCGCACCGCTTCCCGTTCCGCCGGTGGCAGCGCTCGTGGTGATGGGGTTACTGCCTTCGATTCCCGAACTGGCTTTTCCTGCTGCTGCCGGTAGTAGCTGCTACGGGGATAGGCCAGGTGGCGACATGCCTCCTGCGTGCTGGTCTGTTCAGCCAATTCGGTCACATTCTCTCTCACGATTCGTCTCCGGTTTCCTGTTCCAGGGTAATCCCCAGTATCTCGGAGAGTTTTTTTTGCGCCTCGATAATCAGTTCCGCTTTTTCCACCTGTCGGCTCAGTCGGGCATTTTCCCGGCGTAGCCGGCGCATCTCTTCGGCTTCAGAATTGCTTTTCGGCCCTCGTTTCCGAGGTGCCAACCCCGCCAGTTGTCCGGCTTCTTGCTGCCGTCGCCAGGTGGTCAGGTGGGATGAATACAACCCTTCCCGGCGCAACAATCTGCCAATACCTCCCGGTTGCTCCCGGCACTTTTCAGCTTCTTCCAGAACCCACAGTTTGTAGGCGGCCGTGAAGGTGCGTCTTTCTGCTTTGGGCGTCCGGGGCAGTACCTCTGGATCAGGCCGGTTGTCGGCACCTATGCCATTTTTGTTGAGTTTCTCTCCATTCTTTTGTGTCATGATGTTCCTCTTCGCCCTCAAATTCTACACTAAATTCTGAGTATGAAGTGTCCCACCCTATATTGACACAATGGGGAACGCCATTATTATTCCTGCAATATCAGGGCCAAGCAACGAGGTAAGCATCAATATTATAGATAGTTCAACACAAGCAGCGCCAAAAGGAATTGCTCCATATACAATGGCTTGAGGGGGGAATATTCGCGGCCCCAAATACCATTTCTTGTAGGTTCCATTTAATGTTAAGACACCAATATAAATAAGGCCCAAGCCGGCTAGTCCAAAGAACAAAACACCTACTATCATGGTATACTTTCCAATGGCTGAAGATTTCTGGTTTCTTGATTGAATCCCCCGCCTTCTATGATAACTGAGGCTACCTCACCGGTAAATAAACTATAACCAGTTGCCACGACAATTGTAACCACAACACCGACAGGGCCAGTAACTCCAATAGCAGCCACCCCCCGCTTCGGCGCGGTCTTCGTCAAGGCGCTGCGGCCGGCGTGCCCGCCGCGCCGCTTTCGTTTCTTGCCAATTTACCAATTCCATCATGCCTCCCGCTTTTTCGTCAATTTTGAGGGCGTCTGGGATGTTTGTCAAATGGTTTGGCGTTTTTAAACAATCAACAAAAAATAGATAGCGAGAAACGGCCGTTCCCCCTCTATCTCTCGCTCTACCCTCTAGCTCTTTCCCTTCAACCAAAAATATGCCACAATAATTGGCATGGCCTTAACCCACCGCTCCCAATCAACTCGGCCGCAGGCATTAACCGCCCTGCGCGAAATCGCCCACGCCCTCAGCACCACCGGCGACCTGGATTCCAGCCTCGACCTCATCGCCCGCAAGACGACCGAGGTGATGCACGTCGATTCCTGCACCATCTACCTGCTCGACCCGGACGGCGAGCGGCTGCGGCTGCGCGCTTCCACCGGCCTGGCCCGGCGGGCGCTGGGCCGGGCGACGCTCAAAGTGGGCGAAGGGATGACCGGCTACGCCGTCCAGCGCAACGAGCCGGTTTACGCCCAGGACGCCCAGCACGATCCCCATTTCAAACTCATTGACGAGGCCGAAGAAAGCGCCTTTCATTCCCTTCTAGCCGTTCCCCTGCTGCTGGATTCGACACCCATCGGCGCACTGAACGTGCAGACCATCCAGCCCCACACCTTCACATCGGAAGAAATCGAAGTCATTGCCTTGATTGGTGAATTGGCGGCCGGGGCGCTGGTAAAAGTCCAGCTTTTGGATAAGCAGAAGCGGCAAATCGAAGAGATGCGGGCGCTGGCTCAGGTGAGTGAAGTGGTCACGTCGCCACAGTACCTGGATGACATTTTGGACGTGGTGACGGAGATGGCGGCGCAAACAATGGATGCGGCCGTTTGTTCGATTTTTTTGTTGGACGAGACAGAAACCCACCTGGAACTGCGCTCAGCGCAGCGGACAACGGCCGTTTACCAAAACCGCCCGCCCTTGCCCATCAATCAAGGCGTCATCGGACTGGTCGCCCAAACTGGCCAACCAATTTACGTGGCCGACGTGCGCAGCGATCCGCGCTATGTGGGGCAGGAGATGGCTCGCAGTGAAGGGTTGGTCTCGCTGCTGTCCGTGCCGTTGAGCGTCCGCGACCGGGTGATTGGCGTGTTGAACTGCTACACGGCCGTACCCCACCAATTCAGCGAAGAACAGCAGGCCCTCTTCCTCACCCTGGCCAATCAGACCGCCCTGGCCATCGAAAATGCGCGGCTGGTGACGAATACGGCCGTTATCCGCGAAATGCACCACCGCATCAAAAACAACCTGCAAACCGTGGCCATGCTCATGCAAATGCAAATCCCCGACGCCGAGCGGCTCAACACCCGCCAGGTGCTGGAGACCAACATCCACCGCATCCACACCATTTCCGCCGTCCACGAAGTCCTGTCCGAGCGCGGCTTTCGGCTGGTGGACGTTAAAGACGTGCTGGAACGCATCATCCAGATGACGGCCGAAACGATGACCGCCCCGGCGCAGGACATCCGGCTCACTGTCCACGGCGAAGCGCTAACTCTGCCCAGCCGGGCGGCCACCTCGCTGGCGCTGGTGGTCAATGAGCTGGCCCAAAATGCCCTGGAACACGCCTTCAAAGGGCGTGCCACAGGCCGGGTAGAAATCTCGCTGGGCCGCTCGCCCGACGAGTTGATCATCCTGGTAAAAGATGACGGAACCGGCCTGCCGGACGAACTGCCGCACAGTTTGGGGCTGGAGATAGTGGATACGCTGGTCAAAGAGGATTTACACGGCCGTATCAAATTCAACCGTCTTACTCAGGGAACAGAAGTCAGCATTCGTATTCCCCGCACTGTTGAACAGGAGATGGAGTGATGCGCATTTTGATCGCTGACGACGAATCGATCATCCGCCTAGGCTTGAAGAAGATGCTGCAAGAGATGGGACACGAGGTGGTAACGGCCGTGAACGGCCGTGAAGCCATCGGCATGGCCCAAACCCAGCAGCCCGATTTGGCCATTTTGGACATCAAAATGCCCTACACCGATGGCCTGCAAGCCGCCCAAACCATCAGCCGCAGCCACCCCCTGCCCATCCTGCTCCTCACCGCCTTCAGCGAACAAGATTTAATCGACAAAGCCACCGATTTGCCGATTCACGGCTACCTGGTCAAACCGGTCAAACCGGCCGAACTCAGCGCCGCCATCGCCATTGCCCGCAAGCGGTTTGAAGAAAGCCAGGCGCTGGCCCAACGCACTGCTGATCTGGAAACCGCGCTTGCCGAACGCAAACTCATCGACCGGGCCAAAGGCAAATTGATGGAAACCGGCATGAGCGAAGCCGAGGCGTACCAGGCGCTGCAAGCTTACGCCCGGCAAAGCCAGCAAACTGTCGCCCAGGTCGCCCGTGCGCTCTTGAAAAAATGAGCATTCATGCGTTATAACGTCATTCGTCATACGTCAACGACCTGTGGGAAAATGATGCGTCACGCATGACTGATGACGCATAAGCCAATGACGTATGACAAAAAAGCCCTCCCGGTTTCCCCAGGAGGGCTTTTTCGATTAATCAACCTCAACCTAAAAAGTATCGGCCGTTTCCGATTCTTCAACAACCGGGATCGGCGGGGCACTTTCCAGCCGGGTGAACGTCAATTCACCGCCGGCTTCATCAATGCGGATGCGGTCCCCGGCCTTGAACTCACCCTTCAGCAAGCGCACCGAAAGCGGGCTTTCCACAAAGCGCTGCAAGGCTCGTTTTAACGGCCGTGCCCCGAAATCTTTGTCATAACCCTGGGACGCCAGCCACTTCTGAGCCGCTTCCGTCAGTTCGATGGTCAGGCCGCCGTGTTCAGACAACCGCTCCTGCACCTCTTTCATTTGCAGCAGCACGATTTTTACCACATCGTCTTCACTCAACGGCTCAAAGATGATGATTTCGTCAATACGATTGATGAATTCGGGCCGGAAGGTCTTCTTCAATTCATCCGAAATCCGCTGGTGTTCGGCCTGCTCGTCGGCATCGCGAATGCTGGCAAAACCCAGCGCGCCCGATTTTTTGACAAAGGAAGTGCCAACGTTGCTGGTCATGACGATGACCGTGTTGCGGAAGTTGACCACACGCCCTTGACCATCGGTTAAACGGCCGTCATCCAGCAGCTGCAACAAGGCATTCCACACATCCGGGTGAGCTTTTTCGATTTCATCAAAGAGGACGACGGAGTACGGCCGTCGCCGCACCTGCTCCGTCAACTGGCCGCCCTGGTCATAACCCACATAGCCGGGAGGCGCACCAAACAAGCGGCTGACCGTATGCTGTTCGCGGTATTCACTCATATCCACCCGAATCAGCGCATCCTCATCATCAAACAAAAACTCAGCCAGCGCCTTGGCCAGCTCCGTCTTGCCTACGCCAGAGCTGCCCAGGAAAATAAATGAACCAATCGGGCGGCGCGGGTCACTCAACCCGGAACGGCTGCGCCGGATCGCATCTGACAGCGCCTCAATCGCCCGGTTTTGACCGATAATCCGCTCATGAAGCCGTTCTTCCATTTGCAGCAGCTTCTCGGCCTCGGTCTCCATCATCTGCGTCACCGGAATACCGGTCCACGAAGCCACCACTTCGGCTATATCATCGTCATCGACAACTTCGTCCAGCATATTTTCTGCCTGCCAGACATGGCGCGCTTCGGCAAATTCACTTTCCAGCCGCAGCCGTTCTGCCCGTTTGATGGCCGCCCGCTCATAATCGCGCACTGTGTGGGCTTCCTCTTCTTCCAGGATGTGCTGGTCCAATTCTTTCTTCAATTCCTTGAGATTAGGCGGCAGCGTATGCAGCGCTACCCGCAGTTTAGCTGCCGCTTCATCCATCAAATCAATCGCCTTATCCGGCAGTTGTCTATCGGTCACATAACGGTGGGAAAGTTTGGCCGCTGCTACCAACGCATCATCCGAATACGTCACTTTGTGATGGGCTTCATAACGGTCACGCAGACCGCGCAGCATTTCAATCGTCTCTTCCACATCTGGCTCATCCACAAATACAGGAGCAAACCGGCGCTCCAGGGCACTGTCTTTTTCAATGTATTGGCGGTACTCATCCATCGTCGTGGCTCCCACACATTGCAGTTCGCCGCGCGCCAGGGCCGGTTTGAGCATATTGCTGGCATCCATCGCCCCCTGCGCCGACCCGGCGCCAACCACGGTGTGTAGTTCATCAATGAAAAGGATGATTTCGCCTTGGGCCTGCTCGATTTCGTTCATTGCCGCCTTGAGACGTTCCTCAAATTCACCACGGAAACGGCTGCCGGCAATCATCGCCCCCAAATCGAGGGAAACGACTTTTTTATTGAGCAGATTCTCTGGCACATCACTGGTGATGATTTTCTGGGCCAGCCCTTCTACGATGGCGGTCTTGCCTACACCGGCTTCACCAATCAGAACAGGATTGTTTTTGGTACGGCGGCTGAGCACCTGAACCACACGCAAAATCTCATCATCCCGGCCGATAACCGGGTCCAATTTGCCTTCGCGGCCCAGTTTGGTCAGGTCACGGCTGTATTTTTCCAGGGTGCGGTAGCGATTTTCGGCCTGCCGGTCGGTAACTTTTTTGCCGCCGCGCAAATCTTCAATGCCGTTCAGGACGCGCTCGCGAGTAACGCCAAACTCCTGCAAAATGCGGGCCGAGGCGGTGTTACGCTCGCTCATAATGGCTAAGAAGATATGTTCGGTAGAAATGAACTCATCTTTGAGCCGGTTGGCTTCACCCTGGGCCAGTTCCAGAACCGTGCGGATGCGCGGGGTGTAGAAAATCTGGCCAACGCCGCCGCCATAGACAGCCACTTTGGGGCTGGCGCGCAGTTCTTCGTCGAGGCGGTTTTGCATGGCGGCTACATCGACGCTAAGTTCGTTTAATAATTGGGGAACGGCTCCATCTTTTTGTTCCAAAAGGGCCAAAAACAGGTGCTCGGTGTCTACCTGGGTGTGCCGGTAACGTTGGACAATTTCGTATGCACGGGCGGCAGCATCCTGGGCGCGCTCGGTGAATCGGTCAAATCGCATGTGTTATTTCCTTGTAATCGTTGGTTGGCTGAAAATTTAACCGCAGAGGCGCAGAGAACGCAGAGTTTTTTTGGTTTTGTGGTTTTCGCTTTTCAGTCAAGCAATCTTTCTATAAATTTTCCCGGAAACTTCGAGTTTCCGGGAAAATATTCATCTCACAGGGAAGAAGATACTTTATTTGAATTGGATTCTCGTTAGAAACTGGTCAGGTTGCCCGGTTTTCATTTTTTGTTCACAAAATGCGTGTGCCTTCGGCTTCGTAACCGTCACCCCAGGCCATGATTTTGGCGGGTGTGATTTCGATGAGCCGCCACACGGCCGTTTCATCATAGCGAAAATCCCATTCATATTTGTGGTAAAAATAATCGGCCAGCCGGTCAACCGTGTTCCGGTCGGCGACATGGGCTTCTCCTTCGATGATGACCACACTGGCCGTGTCGGGCAGGGAGAGGGCGACGTTTTGGTTGTGGTACATGTTGGTGTATTTTTGGGTGTCGGAGCCGGTTGCCAGATAAATCCGTTCGTCCAGCCAGATGAACCAGACGGGAACGAGGTGGGGACGGCCGTCATGGCGCACCGTCGCCAGCCAAATCGTCATTTCCCGGCCCAATCGGGCCTCAATCGCCCGCCACCGGGCTGGATTCCGTCGTCTCATTGCCTAATGATTATACTTTATGTGGTAGGCGAGTGGCGAGTAAGCGGGTAGCGCGTGGGCGAGTACCTACATACAACAAGCACATGAACTCGCAAACTCGCAGACCCGCAACCTCTGAATCACTTCAGTTGGCCGTCGTGCCACACGGCCGTTTTTACCACAATCGGAAATGACAGCATCTGATTGGCAAACTGTTCCAGCCGGGCTGGCGGGCCAGTGGTGATGGCAGTGACGGGGTGAACGGCCGTATCCTCTGCTAACAACTCATTTTCGCGCAGCAGCCGAATCGTCTGCCGCACGACAGCGGGCGCGGGATCGATAATGGTCACAGCAGGGCCGGCGATTTTTTCCAGTAACGGCCGTACAAATGGATAATGCGTGCAGCCCAAAACCAATGTATCCACCCCCTGAGACACCATCGGCACAACACAGGCCCGCAGCATCGTTTCCGTTTCCGGCCCATCAATATTGCCAGCCTCAATCAAGTCTACCAACCCCAGGCACGGATTCTCAAACACGTCTACGCCCTGGCCAAAGCGGGCCATCAAAGCCTCATAGCGCTGGCTCTCAAACGTGCCCGCCGTGGCCAGCACGCCGACTTTGCCGCTTTTCGTTTGCCGCGCCGCCGGTTTAACAGCCGGTTCCATGCCCACAAAAAGCACGCCGGGAAAGGTCTGGCGCAAATGGGTCAGGGCCGCTCCGGAAGCGGTGTTACAGGCAACGACGATGATTTTTGCCCCAAGCTGCAATAAATAGTGGGTGATTGCTTCGCTAAAAGCACGAATCTGGGTTAATGAACGGGAACCGTAAGGCACGTTGGCCTGGTCGGCCAGGTAAAGAATTGGTTCGTGGGACAGTTCAGCCCGCAGATGGCGCAGGACAGAAAGTCCGCCTACGCCGGAATCAAAAACAGCAACGGGACGATTGACGACTTGTACTGAGCGCAGTCGAAGTATTGATGATTGGTTATTGGGCATTCACCATGGCCGCTTCTACCAAACCTTTGAACAAAGATAACATAGTTGGATCGTCGTGAATGAGGTTTTCCGGGTGCCATTGGACGCTGACGGCGAAGGGGTGACCGGGTATTTCGATGCCTTCAACCAGACCGTCGGGAGCAACGGCCGTTGCCCGCAGTTCTGGCGCTAAATCCCGCACACCCTGGTGATGCAAGCTGTTAACGTTGATCTCGGTTTTACCCATCAAGGCGGCAATTTGGGAATCGGGAACGGCCGTTACCGAATGGGCAATGTAATTGCGCGGAAGCTTACGATAATTATCGTGCCGAATGGCGTGGGGCATAAATGTCTGCACATCTTCCCAAAGTGTGCCGCCCAGAGCCACATTTAACACCTGGTGCCCGCGGCAAATAGCCAGCAGCGGTTTCTGCATCTTCACCGCCTGACGTGCGACCACAATTTCCACCCGATCCCGATCTGAATCGATGCCATACATGGTTTCGTGCGCACCGGCCCCATAAACCGATGGTTCGATGTCGCCGCCACCGGGCAACAAGACACCATCGACTCTGGTCAATATCTCAGTCAGTTCCCCATCACCCAATCCCAAAGGAATCAGCACCGGCAGCCCACCGGCGGCCACAATGGATTCAATGTAGGAGGGCATTAACCCGATGATTTCGATAGGCGGGAACTGGTCGGCCATTTTGCGATAGGTGGTGAGTCCGATTAACGGCCGTTTCCCTGAAACTGACTGCGCGAACGAAAACATAAAATTCTCCAACGTTAACTGCCTTGATAGTTGTTCAATTCCAAAGGTAACAGTCACTTAAATACAACTTGAATTTTCCCATCCCCTCTGGGGAAAAGTGACTATCACCTGACCGCTTACGCTTGATAAACAAAAAGGGTGAAAGCTTGAAAACTTTCACCCAAAAATAAACTCAATTCATCAGCAACGACAACACATCATTGCCACCGACATTCCGGCGAATTAATAGATACGCTTTTCCCGCAGGCGGGCCGATTTGCCGGTACGTTCGCGCAAGTAATAGAGTTGAGCACGGCGCACATGGCCATGACGATGCACTTCAATCTTGTCAATGCGCGGCGAACGCAGCAAAAAGGTACGTTCCACACCAACCCCGTTGGAAGCGATACGGCGTACCGTAAAATTGCGGTTATTGCCACTGTTGCGCAAACGAATAACGACGCCACGTACCAACTGAATACGTTCGTTGCGGTCGCCCACATTAATGCGCAAATGAACTGTCACGTTATCGCCTACGCGAAGCTGCGGCAGGGTTTCGTTATCTTCTTTATCAAAAGCTTTTAATAGTAAATCAGACATGGCCAACTCTCCAACAAGCGAATGTTGTAAACATTCGCATCTTTTTAGCATAAAGAAGCCCGCAACAGCGGGCTAGAAAGCAAACTATATCACGCCTGTTATTGAATGGCAAGAAAAAAGTTGCCTTAATCTTGTCATCGGCAACGGCCGTTGCTAATTGAATCGCCTCATCAAACAGAGATATGTTCTCAGGCGATTTATTTGTTAAATCTTACAACTTGGCAACGGTAGCCGCAGCCGGGCCTTTGGGGCCTTCTTCTACCGTAAACTGAACGCGCTGCCCTTCTTCCAGGCTGCGATACCCATCAGCCGCAATAGCGGAATAATGGACAAAGACATCGCCGCCGTTATCACGGGAGATAAAGCCAAAGCCTTTTTTGTCACTGAACCATTTGACGGTTCCTGTTTCCATTTCACTCATTTCAAAAAACCTACCTTGTGTTACAAAAATTTACAACATTGCCTGATTTTTAGACAAAAAAAACCGCCCAGACCTTTTATGCCCGGACGGTGCACACTAGTCATCAAAATTCAAAGCAACAAAATCAACTAAAACTATATCTTAAATTTACTATTCAGTCAAAACCGACCCATAACAAAAAAGCCCTGGCACATGTGCCAGGGCTGTACTTGCAGCTTTTCTGATATTATCCTTTTTTCAGGACAGGCAAACCGTTTTTGCTCTCAGAAACAACGTAACCTGCGGGAACTGCATCTAATGAACCATCTTTTACCTCTTTGGCGAAGAAATAGATGGTCTGGGTACGGCCGTTCTTCAACGTTGTCTCACGCTTGTGCAAAAAATAAGTACGACCCTTGGAATTTTTAAAACTAAATGCCATTTTTATCCTTCCTTACTATTAAATTTTTACCCAGGTTTTTATAGCAATGTGGTCAGAAAAAACCCAGAAACTGACAAATTGCCACAACGTGACGAAAACCGATATTAAAACAATCTTGTCCGGTTGGCAAGCATTTGGCTGGAAATTCACCAATTTTTTAAGGGGAACGGCCGTTCACTACCATTTTGACGCCTATTTTCCTGCCTGTTATACTTTCTCGATTAAATTCGACCAAATAGTCAAGTAGTCTGATAGCCCGGTAGTTAAATAGTCGGACTACAAGACTGCAAGACTAACAGACTGCGAGACAAAACTATGCGACTTTCAAATTCATTTGGCAAAACATTACGTGATGCACCGGCCGATGCTGAGATGATTAGTCATCAACTCCTGATTCGGGGCAACTTCATCCGCCCGGCAGGAGCCGGCGTATACACCTTTATGCCATTCGGCTACCGGGTAATCCGTAAAATCTGGAACATCCTCTCGGAAGAAATGGACGCTATCGGCGGCCAGGAAATGTGGATGCCTAATCTACATCCGGCCGCGTTATGGCAAGCCACAGGCCGCTGGGATACAGTAGACGTGCTGTTCAAATTCAAAACCAGCAGCAACCGGGAATACGCTCTTTCGGCCACCCACGAAGAAATTGTGGTGGATTTAGCCCTGCGCGAGATTGAAAGCTACCGCGATTTGCCGCGCATGGTGTACCACATCAGCAAAAAGTTTCGTAATGAACCGCGTGCCCGCGGCGGCTTGATGCGCCTGCGCGAATTCATCATGAAGGATGCCTATACGCTGGACACCAGTGAAGAGGCTTTGGATAAGTATTACCCCTCGATGCTGCAAGCGTATCACAATATTTTTGAGCGCTGCGGCACGCCAGCACGGGCTATTAATGCCGACGTGGGGGCTATGGGCGGTAAAAGCTCACACGAGTTCGTCGTACCTCATGATTCGGGCGAGGATACGTTTATCGCCTGTAATAATTGTGATTATGCGGCCAACGTGGAAGCGGCCGTTTTTGTGCGCGAAGGTGAAAAACCGGCCCAACTAGATGAGCTGGTCAAAGTAGCCACGCCTGACTGCAAGACGATTGCCGACGTGGCCAATTTCATCGGTGTACCCACCAATCAGACGGGCAAGGCAGTCTTTTATTGGTGGACTCCGGCAGGCAGCTTAGAAGGAAACGGCCGTTTCATCTTCGTCCTGGTTCGTGGCGACCTGGAAATCAACGAAGTCAAACTCATCAATGCATTGGGCGGCGGTTTGCTGCGTCCGGCAACCGATGAAGAAATCAATGCTGCGGGAGCGTCACCGGGCTATGCCTCCCCTGTTGGATTAACAATCGCCAAAGATGTGGCTTCACCCGGCGTATTCGTCATTGCCGACACCTCCATCGAAGCCGGTGGTAATTATGTAGTCGGAGCCAATGAAGACGGCTACCACTTTACCGGAGCCAATTACCCGCGCGATTTCGCTATCAGTCAGATGGCCGATATTGCTCAGGCCGACACAGGCCATCAATGTGCCCTGTGCGGCGGCCGCATCGAAGCGCGGCGAGCCATCGAGGCAGGGCACTGTTTCAAACTGGGTACCCGCTACAGCAAAGCCACCAATGCCACCTATCTGGATGAAAATGGCCAGTCACAGCTTATCTACATGGGTTCGTATGGCATTGGTCTGGATCGATTGATGGCCACCATTGTTGAAAAGCACCATGATGATTACGGAATCATTTGGCCAGAAAGCGTAGCTCCTTTCCAAATTCATTTAATGCATATTGGCAAGGGACATGAAGTTTACCAAACAGCAGAAACGCTTTATGCTGTCTTACAGCAAGCCGGGTTTGAGGTTTTGTATGACGACCGCGATGTAAGTCCTGGTGTTAAGTTTAATGATGCCGATTTGATTGGCATCCCCTGGCGGGTAACGGTGGGCGCACGCAGTCTGGCACAAGGTAATGTGGAGGTCAAGAAGCGGAGTGAAGAGGATCGCCAGCAAGTACCTCTGGCCGAGTTGGTTGCTTTTTTGCAAACGCGGTAATCATCTCCTCTAATCCCAAAACACATGACGCCCCTCTAATGTTGAATTAGAGGGGCGTTTTCTTATAGCACCAATATCCCACCCAATTAAATACATAGACAAAAAAAGACCATGTTACAATGCTATTTGTTTATAAAATTCATTGGATAAAAGTCGATTAAACAACCATGTCTTTCTCTATATTTTCGATTCTATTATTTGCCGGTTCGATCATTTCGTGTATTTTGATTTATCTTGCCTGGCGAGACCGTAATCTGGCTAATCCCATTCCATTTTCGCTTTTTATGTTTGCCACAATCGTGTGGTCAATTGCTTATGCATTTATCATTGACAGTTTATCGATAGAATCGAAGGTTTTCTGGTTAAAGATGGGGTATTGGGGTACGAGCGCTGCTCCTGTTATCTGGTTAATTTTCATTTTGCAATATACCCATCGCCAAAAATATTTAACCCGGCGGGTTTTAATTTTATTGTCAATTATTCCGACGATTACAATCCTCCTTTGTTGGACAAATGAATTTCATCTTCTTGTCTGGAAATCTATTTATGTGGATGGTAACAATCGGATTTTGACTTTTGAGTTTGGTATTTGGAATTGGGTATTTGTTATTTATTCGTATTTGCTGATTTTATCGGGAACGTTTTTACTGATTCGAACACTGGCCAAGTTGTTGACACCTGCCCCCGGTCAAATTGTCACACTTCTCTTTGGCGCTCTGCTTCCTTTGACCGGCAATCTCATGTTTGTGACCGGCGTTAATCCGGTCAAGCCTTTGGATCCAACGCCTTTCACATTTATTCTGGCCGGATCGGCTATGTATTGGGGGTTTCACCGGTTCCGTTTGCTGCAAGTGCTACCATTGATCCAATCGACATTATTTGATAATTTGCCGGATGGCGTTCTTGTGTTGAACACAGAGGATGTGATTGTAACATTGAACCCGGCAGCGAAAAAACTTCTGGCAGGGGATGGCGCGGCACGGCCGTTATCCGAACTATTCCCGGATGCAGCGAAGCCCTTGGACATATTCCGAGATGCAGCTAATGCACAAACGATATTTTCGACTGGGAGCGGCCAGCAAAAGCGTTATTTTGATTGGCGTTTATCAACCATGCACAACTACGATGGTCAGGTGAACGGCCGTGTCATCACCCTGCGCGACATTACCAAAGAACAACAGGCCAAAGAAAACCTGCAAGCCCTGCACAAAAAAACAGAAGCTCAAACAGAAACACTTCGTCAGCGAGAAATCTATCTACAAATACTAAACGACATCACCCAGGCCTCGGTTCGTGTGGCCAACCTGCCCGACCTTTTACAAATCGTTGCCGATAAAATGGGCGAGTTGGTCAAGGCCGACGCCTGCCACATTACCTTGTGGGAAGATACCGACCAGCACACTTCCCCTGGCGCTGCATCCGGTTTTTTCAAAGACACCTATCATTCCATCAGAATTGAACCGGGTGAAACAACCTTTACCCAATCCGTCTTACAATTAGGCCGTGCACTGCCCATTGAAGACACCTTCAACACACCATTCATCAGCCAGCGGCTGGCCAATCTGTTTCCCACAGTCAAATCTGCCCTGGCGCTGCCCTTTATTGCCGCCAATGAAAAATTAGGCGCAGCCCTGCTGCTGTTCAACCGGCCCCATTCGTTCAGTACAAATGAGATCGACCAGGCCGAACAGGCTGCTACCCAAATTGCTTTGGCTATCGCCAAATTCAAATTCGATATTGCTATGAAACGGCAAATCGAAGAATTGGCCGTCTTGAATGACATCGCTACTGTCGGCGCTGAATCAAACAATGTCAATGAACTGATCTCCCGCGTCACAGAAATTGCCCGAACAAAATTTTATCCCGACAATTTTGGCGTTTACTTGCTGGATGAACAGACCGGCATGTTGCAATCACACCCCTCTTATTACCGGCAAATTCAGCTTGAGGCGCAGCCTGTTATTCCATTGAATCAAGGTATTGTTGGCAAAGTTGCGGCAACCGGCAAAGCGCTGCGGGTTGGCGATGTATCACAATGTCCGAATTACCGGCAAATTATTCCTCAAACGCGCTCGGAATTATGTGTGCCGTTACGAGCCGATGACAGAATTATCGGTGTTATTAATGCGGAAAGTTATGATTATGACATGTTCACGCTCCAGGATGAACAGCTTTTAGCAACGATAGCCGGACAGTTGGCCACTGCCATTAAAAAAATTCATTTACTCACCTCTGAACAATCACGACGCCAGGAAGCGGAAACATTGCGGGAAGCAACGGCCGTACTCACTTCCACCCTCGACTTAAATCACCTGCTCAATCTAATTCTGCAACAGTTGGAAAAAGTCATCGCTTATGACAGCGCCACCATCTTCATGTTCCAGGGACCCTATGCACGCATCGTCGCCTGCCGCGGACTGCCCGACAACGATAGTGCAATTGGCCAACTATTTCCGGCCCAAAACGAGTTATTAACCAAAATACTAAATGAAAAAAGTCCCATCTACCTGGAAAATGCCCGGAAAGAACCCGCTTTTCGGGGATGGGAAAAGACCAATTACACACAAGGGTGGCTGGGAATACCGCTGATTGTCCGTGATACAGTCATTGGTCATCTGACAATAGACAGCCGGCAAAAAGGCCGTTATGGTCCCAATGAGGCTGAATTAGCACTGGCCTTTGCCAACCAGGCAGCCGTCGCCATCGAAAATGCCCGCCTTTATACCGGGGAACAAGAACAAAGAAAGGTGGCCGAAATATTGCGTTCGGCCAATGTGGCGCTTACCCAAAATTTAAGCCTTGACGCTATCCTGGCCATTTTGCTGGATTTTTTGGGCCAGCTTGTCCCCTATGACAGTGCTATCGTCTTCCAACTGAAACAAGACGGCCAGCTTGAAATTAAAGCCCACCGCGGTTATGAAAACCGGACCGATTTTGCAAGAATAAAAGAGTATCCCTTTAACACGGCTTCAGTCTGGACATTCAACACAATTCTTCAATCACGCCAAGGCTTGTTAATATCTGAAACTCAAGAGCAAACTAACTGGCAGTCTATATGTGATCCCGCCTATGTCAAGAGCTGGTTGGGGATGCCGCTCATCGTGGGGAATAGGGTTTTCGGCTTTTTTTCCGTGGATAAGATGCAGGCTGACTTTTTTACCGAGGAGCATTTACGGTTAACGGGACTTCTGGCCGGGCAAACGGCCGTTGCGCTGCAAAACGCCATACTTTACCAGGATACGCAGCGCTGGGCTGAGGAAATGGAAAGTATCAACCATGTCACCACTGCCTTACGTCACTTAAAAACAGTGGATGACGTACTGGCGGCGGTATTAAAGATTTCCATCAACGCTGTCAACGGCATCCGCGGCCAGGGTGTCATTATTAATCAAGACAGCGGCGATTATGAGTACCGCGGCTGTTTCCCTTATGATGAGAATTATATCGGCCAGCATTATCAAATCGATAAAGGCATCATGGTTAACATCATCAACAGTGGGGAAGTGTATACCACAGAAGATATTTTTGTTGATCCTATGAGCAATTTTTTGCCGGCCGAAGCCATTTTCTTGCAAGAGGTTAAAGGCAGCATTTTCTTACCGCTTCATACTCAAACCCGAATTATTGGTGTCTTGCATGTAGGGGTGGCGGAGAGACGGCCGTTCACCCAAGACGAAATCAAGCTCCTCACCACCATCGCCGAAATAGCCGGCAGCGCCCTGGATCGCGCCCTGCTGCTGGAAACCCTGGAACAACGCATTGCCGACCGTACCCATGACCTGTCCCTGGCCAACGAACAACTCCAGGAATTAGATCGTCTCAAAACCAAATTTATTTCCGATGTCTCCCACGAACTGCGAACACCCATCACCAATATTAACCTTTATCTCGACCTGCTTGAGCAGGGGCAGCCCGATAAGCAACCGTACTACATGGAAGTCATCCGCAAACAATCCGGCCGCTTGACCGGTCTAATCGAAGATACACTAAGCCTCTCACGGCTGGATTTAGGGCACGCAAAAATAGAAATGGTTCCCGTTCAACTCAATCAAATCATCCAACCCATCGTGGCCGCCCACCAGCCTCATGCCGAATTATCGAGCCTGAAACTAACCACCGAACTACAAGCCGATTTGCCGTTGGTGGCCGGCGAACCGAACCAACTCTCCCAAGTCATCACCAATCTGGTAACCAATGCCATCAATTACACCCCATCCGGGAACATTCACGTCAGCACCTCTGGCGTGGCAGATCGTTCATCCATTTGTCTGGAAGTCAAAGATACAGGCATCGGCATTGATGAGGAAGACCAAAAACATTTATTTGAACGATTTTATCGGGGTAAAAACACTGGCCAATCCAACATTCCCGGAACCGGTTTAGGCCTGGCCATCGTTCAAGAAATCGTCAAATTACATGAGGGTCAGATTGAGATTGAGAGCGAACCGGGCAACGGTACAACGGTCCGCATCTATTTCCCTTATTACGACAATTGAACTGCGCCAATCTGAGCTAAAAGTGCCAGGCACAGGGCAAGAGGTCTAGCCAGAATGAAACTTGTCGCCCTGTGCCTGGCCCTCGCCAACAAAAACCCCGGGCATTTCGAGACACTTCTGCTGTTTACAGAATGAATACGCATTGTACAATAACAGTATGATAAGCAGCATAAACCTGCGAACAAAGTGTTCGTAAATACTGTAGGAGATGTGAAGTTGGAGCGGACAGTTACCGATTTAGTCACCCTGATACAATGTCGGTATCCAGACTGGGCCGATTTTGAACATCCTGGTTTTGTTGATGATGAAGTTGTCTACAAGCAGGAGACGGTCAAGAAAGCGCACGCCTGGTTAAACCAGGTCGAATTAGACCGACTGATTGCTGCTGCCGATTACGACACGTTCCTGGAGCGGCTGGTCAAACTAAGCCAGGATAATAATTTGTTGTGGCGGCGGGTGCCTTCGTCGGGGGACACGGCCGTTCTCACCCACCCCGCCCTCGACAAACCTACCTTCTGCACCCACATCCGCAACCTGCTGCACGGCGACCGGCCCAGCCCCGACCGCCTGCAAACATTCTCCGATTACTGCGCGGCTCATCATTTACCCAATAAATGGCCGCTGCCCACCTACCTTTTGTTCATCGCCCATCCTGAAACCGAACTATTTGTCAAACCACATACGACAGAGTGGTTTCTCAAGTTTATGGGTGAACCCTTGGTCGTGACTTCTCCGCCAACGGCCGTTACCTACCACATCATTCGCGAAAAAGCCGGCCAACTCTTCCGGCAACTGCGCATTTATGGCGTGCGCGATATGGTCGATGTTCAAAGTTTACTCTGGGTTTGCTACCGCGAAAGCAAAGGCCGCGTCGGCCGCCTGGACGATAAAGGCCAGGTTGACCTGGATGTGCCGCCTACCGAACCGATTACGGAATCGGTAGATTATGTCCTCACATCCGCAGCAGCACGAATCAGAGAAACGGCACCCCTCTTTGCCGCAACGGCTGAAAATCCCGTCTACTCTCTGGCGCAATGCGCCGCCGAAACCGGCTTTGCCCAATCCGACCTGCAAAACTGGGCAGACGCGATTGAGCGCAAGGGACAGGCCATTTTTTACGGTCCGCCGGGTACCGGTAAAACGTTTCTGGCGGAAAAGATGGCCCGCCATCTCATTGGCGGCAGCGACGGCTTTATGGAGTTGATTCAATTTCATCCGGCTTATGCGTATGAGGATTTTGTGCAGGGGATACGGCCGTTTACCCGCAGTGGCACAGTTCATTACGAGATGGTTCCTGGCCGGTTGATGCAGTTTTGTGAACAGGCGCGGGGGCGAAACGGCCGTTGTGTCCTCATCATCGATGAAATCAACCGGGCCAACCTGGCCGCCGTCTTCGGCGAATTGATGTACCTGCTCGAATACCGCGACCGGGAAATTCCATTAGTCGGTGGCGGCCATTTCAGCCTGCCGCCCAACGTACGACTGTTGGGCACGATGAACACCGCCGATCGTTCCATTGCCCTCGTCGATCATGCCCTGCGCCGCCGCTTCGCCTTCATCCTTTTGGCTCCCAACGAAGACGTACTGCGCCACTACCATCAAAACACCGGCTTCGATCCCGCGCCGCTCATCATATTGCTGCGCCGGTTAAACGCCCAAATCGGCGACCCCCATTACCACATCGGCCCTACATTCTTCCTGCATCCTCAACTCAATACCCATTTGGAAACAATCTGGCGATTGGAAATTGAGCCGTACCTGGAAGAATATTTCTTCGGCCAGCAAGACAAAATCGCCGACTTCCGCTGGTCAAAAGTCCGCTCACAGCTTATCCATCAAGGCACACCCGATTAACTGACAAAACTTCTCCAACCGCGAAGAACACAGAAAAAAAACCTCCGCGTCTTTCCGTGCACTTTGCGGTGAATTCAAAAGTCAATTAGGGCACAACGAAAAACAGGATGAACAGAAAATGGCACAGGCTGCCACCCATGACAAAAATGTGCCAGATTTCATGGTGGCCAAAGAAATCGGGCCAGGGATCAGGCCAGCGAAAGTAGTAGATGAAAAATCCCATCGTGTAGATAAGTCCGCCAAACAGTAAAAGCGCCAATCCACCGGGCGGGCTGATGGCCAGCAAATTCGTCGAAAGCAGCAGCGGCACGGCGCTCCCCCATCCCAAAAACACGTAGATAGAGGCATTCACCCAGCCATGAATCCGGGGACTAAACAGCTTGTACAGTGCACCCATTATCACCGCCACCCAGATGAATACCAGCGCCGGCCAACTCACCCTGGCCGGGAATAGATTGTAAGCGATGGGTGTGTACGTACCGGCAATTAGCAAAAAAATAGCTATATGATCCAGCCGATTCAACCACATCCGCTTTGCATCATCCGTTTTGATACCATGCAGCAGGCTGCTGGAGACGTACAAGATGGTCATACTAAGGCCATAAACCAGCATGGTGACGAATTTGCCGGGCTGCTGCCGGGTTAAATAACCCAGGATCAATGTGCCGGCCAATGATGCCACAGCACCCATCAAATGGGTGAGTGTATTCATCGGTTCCAGGAAATAATGATGGAGTTTGGACATGGGTGATGGGGAGTGTAACGGCCGTTCCCCCATAGGTATCAAGCTAAGGCAATAAATATGTGCAAAAAGAGAACTCTTGAGGCAAACTGGTTTTTTCCACGAAACCGCAAGCCAAAGGAGTTCTCCATGACAATCATAACACGGATAAGCCAAGCAATGCAGCATGTCCTTACCCATACCGCCACAGAAGCAGCCCAAAAAACTGGATTCACCCAGCGGCAAGTGAAGGTGACAGGAGCCAATTTCTGCCAAACGTTAGTCTTTGGCTGGTTACAAGAGCCAGAAGCAACGCTTGAATCCTTGTGCCAAACTGGCGTGACAGTTGGGTTAGAGATTACGCCGCAGGGTCTTGACCAACGCTTCACCAAAACAGCAAGCGATTGCTTGTACCAGGTTTTGCAGGCAGCGTTAACCGAAACGATCCAGGCAAAAGCAGTCGCTATTCCCGTTCTACAACGCTTCAATGGCGTATATATTGAAGATAGCAGCAGCATCACCTTGCCAGAAGAGTTGGCCCCGGTTTGGTCAGGGTGTGGCGGCAGCGGGTCTGCGAGCAATGGCGCTGTCAAGCTGCAAGTCCGCTGGGATGTGTTACATGGGGAAATTGATGGGCCGCACCTTGTTGATGGGCGCACCCATGACCGCGTTGCGTCTACCTTGAACCGGCCGCTTCCTGAGAGGAGTTTGCTTATTCGTGACTTGGGGTATTGGAAGCTAGAGGCGTTAGAAACAATGGATAGGACAGGTTGTTGTTGGCTTTCACGCGCCCAAGCGCAAACTGGGTTTGTTGATAGTTCTGGACAGTCATGGTCACAAGCGGCATTTGTACGACAGCAAACAAATGGCTCATTTGACATCCCTATCGAGTTAGGGTTGAAAAAACGTCTCCCAGCCCGGTTTGTAGGTTTTCGGGTACCGGCTGAAGTTGCTCGGGAACGGCGACGCAAACTTAAAGCTGCTTCTAAACGTAAAGGCCAAACCGTTTCCTCAGCACGACTAGTTTTATGTGATTGGACTTTATTTGTCACCAATGTGCCTGTTGACCGTCTCACACCGGCAGAAATTCTTGTCCTGGCTCGCTTGCGTTGGCAGATCGAGCTGCTTTTCAAACTTTGGAAATCACACGGGCGCATTGATAAATCTCGCTCTGAAAAACCGTGGCGTATCTTGTGTGAACTGTACGCTAAGCTGATTGGCATGATCATCCAACATTGGTCTTTTTTGATGGCCAATTGGCAATTCCCTGACCGCAGTTTCGTCAAGGCCTCCGCAACCGTGCGTCGCCATGCTATCAATCTGGCCTTGGCAATCTGTGATTTATCGCGTTTAGCGGAATCGTTGACTATGTTACGGTCTTGTTTATCACATGGCGTACGCATTAACAAAAGTGCTAAATCGCCTCATACTTTTCAACTTTTATTAGCTTTAGCTGAGCTTTATGCTTAACTTGATATACATGGGAGTGTAACGGCCGTTCCCCCTACTGGCAACAAATTCCTATTGAATCCAGCCCGGTTGGGACTTTATGCCCGTTTGCACAGCCTATCTGGCTCGTCTATAATCTGAACATAACGATAATCTCTGGGAGAATCATAACTCATGACTCTGATGGAGTCGGATTCACAATTAAGTTCTGGAATCGCCGAAGCAGCCGCCCCCAATGAAATCCGGCAGCCAACCGAAGCAATCATCCGCGAAATCGTCGAAACATTACTGCTGACATTTTTCATATTCTTTATCGTCAACAGCTTAATCGGCCGTTACCGCATTGATGGCAGCAGCATGAACCCAACACTGTATGACGGTGAATATCTCATCATCAATAATGTCAGCTACTATCTGGACGAACCGCAGCATGGCGACATTGTTGTCTTCAAACACCCCAATAATGATCTGAATCTGATCAAACGTATCATTGGCATACCTGGGGACCATGTCGAAATCCGTAATCAACAAGTTAAGGTAAACGATGTAGTATTGGATGAACCTTATATTGCCGCCCCTCCCAATTACACTGGCACCTGGGATGTGCCGGCTGGAAGCTATTTTGTACTGGGAGATAATCGAAACAATTCGAGCGACTCACACTCATGGTCTTTTTTGCCCGAAGAAAACATTATTGGTAAAGCTTTACTGGTTTATTGGCCGCCCGATGAATGGACGACCATTCCGCATTACGACTTGCAATTAAATTAAGCAGGTCTCATCTTATCAGGAATTATTTAGAATTATGTCATGTGAATATTGTCATATTGGTCATTATGAATTAGCTTATTCGCCTTATATCCATTGGTATCATGGGAAAATCATGGTTATTCCCAATGCCCCGGCCTATAGTTGTGATATTTGTGGCCATATGGAATATGATGCCAGTTTTTTACAGAAAATAGATCATTTGCTTAATCGTTTTGCTGAGGAAGCCCAAAGTAATACTGTATCATACCGGCGTCCGGTTGTGTTTGAACCTAACCTTATGCACACAACACGCCGCAGCCAATAGAATGAATTGTTGGGTTTTTGAATTGTGGGGATATGACACCAGCAACAGAAGAGAAACGGAAGCAGTTACAGCAGTTCATTGAAGATGTGTTGATAGGGGAAACGGCCGTAAAAGGGGTTGTTGCTATCGGTAGTATGGCCACCGGTCACATGACCCCACAATCTGATATTGATGCCATTATCTTTTTTGATCCGTTTGATTACTACATTGTTCCCGCCGAAGCCATCTGGCAGCCCGATGAAGACACCTTTTATAGCATTTTCAACGAACAGCACAAAGGCATTCCCCTTGATTTTGCCCGCTTGAATTGGCAGCAGTGGGCCAACCCCGACTTTGTTTGGCCCGAAGGCCGCAAAGCGGAACTCAGCATGGGCTGGATCGTTTATGATCCCGATAGTGCTGTTAAAAATCTCATTATCCAACGCACAGCCTACCCCGACGATTTACGCCTGGCTCGATTAGATGAGTCGATCATCTGGCTGGACCAACATTTGAACAACGACGTTCCACAGCAAATCTGGCAAACGCTGGGGCCAGTCGTTGCCCACGACCGGTTGGGAGCAGCGTATCATTATCTGGTACAGGCATTATTTGCCTACAACCGGCAATGGCGGCCCTGGCGCAATCGGGAAATGCAAACCCTGCTCAATCTGGCCTGGCTGCCACGTGAATTTGAAATGCGGGTGTTAACGGCCGTTACCGCACCCAATTTGGAAAATGACGGATACATGATCCGGGTACAAACACTTAGTGACCTATTCGAAGAATTATTGTCTCAACTAATAACAAACGGAGACTACTCTAACACACCCATAGATCAAGCATTCATACGCAGCAATGAAGAACCCGGTCGGGCCTGGAATATGGATGAATGGAACAAATTCCGCCGCGCGCGGCTGCTGACATAATTGATTTTATTGGGCAGTTTTACGGAAAAAACAGGCATAATAACTCATTATGTTCTGCTACAAAACTGCACCGGATAGCGTAAATCGGAAGGACAGTCGATCATGACACTTGGAAAAGGGACCCCCATCAATCTGGATTTATTCACAGATTCTTATCGTGTAACCGGCCAGACAACCGTCGGCGTCGGCGGCATTCATGCCGAACTGGCCAATCCCAATTCCAGTTTTTTGGAAATCAAGGATGCGTACATTTCACGCATCAACCAGCCAGGGGAAATTGTCACCAGTTACAACGTCGCCGAATTCCGTAAAGACAACATTAATTTTATTGTGCTGCAAGATCGACGAGTAGGCATTCCGGTAGGCACACAACACGGCCGTTCCATTTTTACCCGTGGCCGCCCCGTTTCCGCTTTTTTAACCGTTCCCTCTTTTGAAATTGCCGGCGAAATCATCCATGAAGGAAAAGCCACACCTCGCGATATTATGGTAAAATCAACCGGTAACTATTTATTGGTGTTTGCGGCAAAGGCATCGGCTTCACTTTATCCTGAAATTGCCTACAGCGGCGATTTAATTATGGTAAGTAAAGATCGTATTGGTCTATTTTGTCTGGCGTACAACGAGAGTTAAAGCCAACTCCCAGGCACAAGCGGGCAAATTTCCCCCAAATACAATTATTCCCCCCGCATCTCCTGAGTGGCTGCCGGAAAAATCACGAATTTCTGTTAAAATATTTTTTGTAGTTTACCTGATTCGTAAGACAACCATACAACCATCACCTGGATAATCGATTCTATTCTCAGATATTTTTGTCAACTTTGTTCACTCTCCCTTGATAAAAAAACAGGTGTGACCTCATTTCCTGTTTGGTTTGTTGAAAGGAGGCGGTAACTTGGCCAAAATTTATGTAATTGACGACGATCAGCAATTATTACACATGGTAGGCCTCATGCTGGAACGAGGCGGCCACAGCATTACACTCATCAACAAACCAGAGGAAGGTTTGGCAAAACTAAAAGCCAACAGGCCAGATCTGCTTGTTGTTGATGTGATGATGCCCAATATGAGCGGGCACGATTTAACACGACAAATACGCGCCACCAAAGAATTGGAAAATTTGCCCATCTTGGTTCTTACCGCCCGTTCACAGGACATTGACCGCGAAACTGCCCTGCGCAGCGGCGCAAATGGTTACCTCAGCAAACCGGTCACATCGCAGGAGCTAATTGAACAAGTAGACAAACTCCTCACCCAAAAAGCCGCCGCCCACGGCGAGAAAGCACCTGTTCAGGGTATGGTTTTGGCTTTGTTTTCCCTGCGTGGCGGGGTTGGCAAAACTACATTGGCTTCAAATCTGGCGGTGGCACTGCGCAAAGCAAGCAGCCAGGAAGTTTGTCTGGTTGATTTTTCGCCATCTGTGGGCCAAACCGTTTACCATCTTAATCTGAAACCTCAGGGCGACTGGGGCAATTTGCCGACGGATGAGTCGTTGACATGGCCAATCCTCAAAGAAAATTTGGCGCTCCACCCAACGGGACTTCGGGTTTTAACGGCCCCCAAACTGCCCCAATCACCAACCGAACCCTCAACTGAATTAGCAAGGGAAATTCTCAAGACTTTACGGGAAAATATAGTTTTTACGGTGGTGGATTTACCGGCTTGTTTAAGTCCGGCCGTATGGGCTACGTTGGAAACGGCCGATGTCGGACTGCATGTGGTAACCCCGGATGTTATTTCGGTGCGTACGGCCGTTCAGACCGAACGCGTCCTGGCCAATGCCGGCATCAAAATCAAGCAAAAATCATTCATCCTCAATCAAGTGACGGAAAATGCGCAGTTACCGGAAGCGGCCATTGAGCGGGGGGTAAACGGCCGTATCCCCTTCAAAGTCGCCTACGATCCCTACCAGTACAAAGCGATGGTCCAATCGACACCGCTCGTTTCCACGTCCGCCCAATCC
The DNA here is from genome assembly GCA_020634245.1 of Ardenticatenaceae bacterium. Taxonomy (GTDB): domain Bacteria; phylum Chloroflexota; class Anaerolineae; order Promineifilales; family Promineifilaceae; genus JACKCC01. The sequence continues at coordinate 271,989 of JACKCC010000013.1, forward strand.
CCCCTCACTACGGTCATGAACCGGATGGCTGAAGTAATCTGGAAGCGCGTTGAATCCAAAATAGCGGAATAAACAATTTCTGATTCTTCAGGATTTCGCGGGGTCACTGCTCATATGTCATTCGTCATAATACGTCATGCGTAATGTTACCCTGGTGACGCATGAAACGGCGCAAACCCCACGAATTCCTTAAGAGCCAAATCACGTTTCACGGCAAACCTTCAAATTGTCTTAGCCGGTCAGTTTTAACCCCGCCATCACGTAAGGGATATAAACCAGGCCTAACGGATTCCCGTCTTGCAGCATCTTTAAGCGCGCCCCGCGCACTGCTTCGCCGATTGTTTCCCGCTTAATCATAAAGCGGTACAGGCAAGTCTCGGCAAACGCGACGGCAATCGGCTCGTAAATGGTAATTTCGGTGCCAATGACCCCGGCGGCATGGGAAACTTCCACAAACCCAGAAACAAAATCAATGGCGTGTTCCGGCGTCAGGGCGGTGGTGTGGCAGCCGTTGATAAAGACTAACGGCCGTATCTTTTGCCAGCGAATCCGTTCACTGCGTAAATTAGCCCGTGTCAGGCGCGGCCCCGATGGCAGCCCCACACTCAAAAAAGGCGTTGTCCCGCTCAGTCCGCCGTGGCAGTAAAAATAAACAACCTGCGACTCGGTCTTTTTCATCAAGGCGACCGTCTTATCGCGATCGTCGGCGTATTCCCAGCCCAGCCCCATTTTCTTCAAGTTTTGCTCGTGTAACGGCCGTTGCTTGAAATTGGGGTCCGTAGACACATTCACGGCGATTTTGGCATTGCCTTGCAAGGGAATCGTCGTTGGCGCATCCGGGCCGGTGGAAACAGAAATGGGCAGGCCCAAACTATGCCGGTAACCCCAAAAACCGCTGGGACAAACCACATTTGTCTGGCCATGCGATGGGCAATTGCCCTGGAAACAATCCGTTTCTTCCAGCGGCGCGTTTTGCTTGAGCGCCGCCAAAAAACCAGGGCATAACGAATAATCGGAATTGGGCAGGCCGTCATCCAGCGGATAATCGTAAAACATCGCTGCCGGAACCAGCATATTGGCCGATTCTTTGGTAGCAATTTGCACCTGCCCCGGTTTGACCATCATGTCGGCCAGATCCCACGCTTTATCGGCGTCACCGGCCAGTTTGTTGATAAGCGCGTCGTAAAACCGGTAGCCGCGAATAGCAAAACGGACCAAATCATCTGTCAATCGATCCTGATTGAACGGACCGAAATAACGATAAGGCTGGCCATTGTATTCGTTTTCGTCGCCCCAGGCCGCCTTGCGCAGCGCGCCGCGTGCCGAAGCAATCAAATCGGCCAGTTCCCCTTCGCCCATAGCGGCGTCGTTCTTAAATTCCTTTTCGCCAAAGAAGCGGAAGCCGTGCGTGCCGTTGCCATTGTCGTTCAGCATAACGCTCAATAAATTGTGACCCATGCCTTCCAGTTGACGGCCGTTCAATGTCCTGGAAAGCGTATAATCCACTTCCGAACGCAAAGCTGCGGCAGACTGGGTAACCGACGGGATAACAGCCGCTTCTACTTCCACCGTCACCAGGCGGGACTGCACCAGCGTTTGCTGGTAGTAAATATTGCAGCGCATCCGCTGTGGGCCAGTTTTTGTGGCCGTGCGCACCGGGAAAAAGAGGCGGCGGGTCAGCAGTTCATCACCCAGCAAAGCGGCCGGCTGAACCACCGGCTGCGTCACCTGAACCGTCCCGTCGGGCTGGATTTTGATTTGGCCCACATCCGCGCCCGGTATCAGGATTAATTCGCCCGCAAAACTAAACAGGGCCACGTGCAGGCGCGCTTCCGGCGGCAGTTGGTCGATGGGCAGTTCGACATCGGCCGTTTCGATGCTGCCTTCCACTCGTTCCCCCACTTCAAACCAGAACAGGTAGCCGGTATCCGGGGTTAACGGGTCGGCAGCAGAGAGGGGCTGAGCAGGCTGTGTTTCGTCTGCAAAGCCGGTGCTGACAATGCGCTCCGGCGGCGCGGCGTCATCGATTCCTTTGGTCGTTGAGTCCTCGGAGGGCTTACTGCCGCGATCAATCATCGCCTCTTGAGGGAAAAATCGGTCAAATTCGTCAGCAAAGTTGGCTTCGTTGACCCGGCCGGTCAAATAACGACGGGCGCGGTCGGATAATTCCTCGTCGGCCAGGGCCGCTTCCGGATCGCGGAAGAACGCATCGCGGAAGGTTTCGTCTTCGGCGATGCGTTTGAGTATGCGTTTGACTTCGTCCAGCCAGTCCATCAGTCGTTAAACCCGCTGTTTTCTTCATTGGAGATAGCCATCGCCGATGTCGTCTGCCGGATCTCACCAGGAATTTCGAAGCCGCTGGTGGGCTTTTTGCGACGGCCGTCCAGAAACCAATCGACCGTGAAGTTTTTGGAAAGGCTGACCCACAACGTCAAAAAGAGGAAGTAGCCAAAGAACCCGGCAAATAAACCGATGCCGTAGGCGCCAAACAAATCGGTTTGGGCGTCGAACAGGGCCAGGATGGCTCCGCCGCCCAAAATGCCAATGAGGGTGGTAATGTCGCTGAATTGGACGTCGCCTTTGCGGTAGCGGTTGACGTAGTAAACGAACCAACCGATAACAAAGCCAAAACCACCGGCCCCCCACAATTGAATCGCGGATGCAGTTTGTACTTCAGGCATAATTTTGTTCCTCCAAATATGGGTTAATGATGAAATAGCTGAATCAGATACGTTCAGCTTCGTTACGTAAACGGGTACGCCAGGCCAGATGCAGCATGAAGGCGAACACGGCCGTTCCCGCAAAAACCAGCCAATGAATCCAGTCTGTCAGCCAGATGAACAGCGCCGTTATTAACACAGTTGCCAACAGGCTGGCCAGAAAATGGCGTAACGGCCGTTTCCCCGGCACATCACGCCAGATAAGAACCAGCAGCCATCCCCAAACCAGTCCCATGCCCACACTGCCGGTCAACGTCACTGGTTACACCTCACGAAACTGTTCAAAAATGCGCACGGCCGTTTCCGAATCCGGCGCACGCACCACCAACGAATCACTGCCAACCTGCCCCAAACAAATGACATCGGCCGCACCGGCCACACATTGCAAACCCGACAAACGCGTCTCGTCTGTTGCTGCAAACAAATAAGCCGGATACTGGGGAAAAATAGCAGCAAACTCCGCCTTATCCTGATCCGAATCCCAGGCCAGGCGCAGCACCATCACCAACGCATCATCCGATTCATTCCAGTAGACTGCATAACGATCCCCATCCCAGCCGGATGCCGCCAATTCAACACTATTCGCATCTAACTGCTGGCTCAAATACTGCCGCAAATAAAACTCGCCAAACGTATCTTCATCCAGCTGTTCCCAGCCTGCCCCCAACGTAGTTGTAAGCGGCGGCAGAGCCACAATTTGGGGCGTATCACCGGCCAAATACTGTTCCGGATGCAAGATTTGTTCCGTCGATTGGGGCAAATTATTCCAGGCATCGTCAATGGCCGCCAATCCACCCTGTTGGTAAAGCGCCAGAACAAAATCAAACCCGGCGGTGTAGGGAAAAGAAATATCGTTGACCAAAAAAGCGGGAAAATCAGACAACTGCTGGCTGCCGGCTTGCGCTTCCTGCACAATATCCGCCACGGCTTCGGGAGGGATGTCGCTGCTCGCCAGGTACAGCCCTTCAATCAACGAAGCATGCCCTTCTACCAGGGCGCGGAAAGCAACGGCCGCATCCGAATCCAGATTGACGTCGTTAAGCCGCTCCAGATCATAGTTCTGATCTTGCAGGGCATGGACAAATTCATGAGCATGAGTTAACTGCTCGTTGAATCCTAAGACTTCATCGTCGCTGACCACGACAAATTCAGCCGTTTCGGCGTCATAAAAACCCAGCACGCCCTGGCTGTAGAGGTCAACCAACGCCCCGGACAAATCATAATCAGCGGCGACAAAATCAAAAGCGCTCAACGTCAAAACGTCACGCCGCACCGCTTCTGGGCTGGCAACCTCGGCAAAATCAGCATCGAGACGGACGCCTAACTGCTCGCGGGTTAACAAAGTCGGCTCAATGGGCGCCAGCGGTGACAGGCCAGAAAGGTCGATGACGGCCGTTTCTATGTCTTGCCGAATCTGCGCATTTAACGCATCAATGTTGATCAACTGGAATGTAATTTCTTGTGGTTCAGCGGCTTTGCCCGCCGTGTTGATAGCCATGACACTGATCGTATGCTCGCCGGTTCCCGTGGGCCGCCAGCTTTGCTGATGGACAAAAACCGGTTCGTCCTGGCCATCCAGATCCGTCGTTGGTTGGCCATCGAGGGTCAGGTTGACGGCCGTTATCCCCGCCGGATCATACACCACCACCAGCACGTCAACCGGCTCATCTGGCGGCAAAACGTCGTTTGCTTCCGGTTTTACGATTTTGATGAAGGGAAATTGGGCTTTCAGCGTCTCGTTTTCGATTTGCAGTTCGGCCAGACCGGCGGTGGCATCGGCCAGTTGATTGGTCAGGGTTTCGTTGTTGGATTGGAGAACGGCCGTTTCCTCATCACTTTTCACCAGTTCCCCTGCCAGAGTCATCTCATTGGCCTGGGCTGTAGCCAGAGCGGCCCCCGTTGCCTCCCGCGTGCCCTCCGCTGCCGTCAATGCCAACCCTGTTTCGGCTAAATCCTGGCGCAAGGTGTCAGATACGGCCGTTAACGCAGACGTCTGATTCACCAGTTCTCGCTGCCGCGCAAAGAGGAAAAAAAAGGCAGCCACCGCCACCAATAACAACATCACAAACGTCAGCAGGATACCGGTAAATGTAGATGATTTCATCAAAGTTGGTTTTGTGGGAACTTCTTAGGCAACAGTCATTTTTGAAGTGACTGTCACCTGATAGGTGTGGTTTTCAAAAATTCACAGATTTTTCGATCAATCTCTGCCTGTAATCACTTATAATGACGCTCGAACACATGAAATCAATAGATTCATGATTTCCCTGAATGCTACACGAGGATAGATCGTGGGTCAAGCATATGTTTATCATTCGTCATGCGTCAGGCGTCAAATTGTACGCATGATAACATGACGAATGACAAAATGACGCATGACGAATAGGAGATAACGATGAAACACAACAAACTGACTTTAATCATACTCATGACTTTATTTATTTTACCGGCGCTGGCCTGTGGCGGCATCAGCGTACCTAAGGTAGATGAACTGGCCGGTCAGGCTGCCGACGCCGCCACCAAAGCGGCCGAAGCCGCCGCAACGGCCGTTATCGTCGCCCAGCAAGTTGCCAGCAGTGAACAGGTGCAAAGTTTGGAAGCCACGGCCGTTGCCGCCGCCACCTCCCTGGCCAACACCAACATTGAACTGCCCGAAAACAGCAGCCTGCGCCAGAAATTCAGCAACGCCCAGCCCGACGCCAACGGCAACATCACCATCACCGTTACCGATGCCGAAATGAACGAAGCCATCCAGATGAAGCAGGCCGCCGCCGAACAAGCCGGTCAGGAACAGCCTTTACAGGGCACGATGGTTACTTTTACCGGCGGCAACATCGTCTTAACCGGCAGCATCGCCACCCCCATCACTGCCCAACTAACCGCCACCTTCCGCCCCTACGTCGCCAACGGCATCCTGCAATTTGAAGTCGTCAGCGCCAGTCTGGGCAGCATCAACGTCCCTACTGCCCTGCTTTCCGCTTCCCAGGCCACCCTCAACAGCACCCTCAATGAAGCAATGGGCAATCTACCGGCCAACTACACCCTGCAAGATGTCCTCATGGGCGAAGGCACGATGACCATTTACGCCCACAAACAATAAATTGCAGGGGCGACCCTTGTGGTCGCCCAAAATTGGGCGGGCACAAGACCTGCCCCTACTGGACATATCCCTCATCGTAGGGGCGAGGCGGTTGGCCATGATTTACCGAAAAACGGACGGCCGTTCCCCTCCAACCGCCTCGCCCGCCCTTCCAACCACCACCACCCAACGAAAAACAAACGGCCGTTCCCCACGGGCGCGGCAATCGGTGACCAAACCATTCGTTTTACCCCCCCCATTCTGGCCGATTGCCGCGCCCCTACCATCATCAACCCATGTTGCGGGAAATCCCATTCCCGCAACAAGACAACCGCCAAAATTTTTGGCGATCCGCGCCGCAGGCGCGGATGATCAGAGATTCAGAGATCAGAGGCGTCAGAGGCCAGAGATAAACGGGGACACCACCACCCGCACACCCCTGGCGAGGAAGTGCCTGAGGTCCGGGAGGTTCCTGAGGCGGGCGGCAGCCGAGACACTGTCTTTGTCCTGCCAAAAAGAGCCTCCTTTCAAGCGGTGTCCCCACTCAACTTTGTCCTGGCACCATTCCCACACATTCCCGCTCATATCCTGGATGCCCCCTTCGGCAGCCCCAGCGGGGAAGCCGCCCACCGCCGTGGGGCGGCCAATGCCTGCTTCTGTGGAGTTTACAATCCCGTCCCGCCAATCATTCCCCCAGGGATAAATGCGGTTATCGGTATGCCGTGCCGCCCGTTCCCATTCCGCTTCGGTGGGCAGGCGATAATTTTTGCCCGTCTTTTCGGCCAGCCAGTGGGCATAAGCCGCCGCTTCGTACCAGCTAATCCCCACCACCGGCTGGTTGGGCGAATTAAACTGCGGGTCATTCCAGTAACGCGGCTCAGTCCAGCCATCACGTTCTTTGTAACGCCAGCCATCCTTTGTCCAACAGTGCCGCCACTTGTCCGTATAACCGCCATCAGCCACAAAAAACCGAAATTGAGCATGGGTGACCGGGTATTGGGCAATCTGGTACGGCGCAGGAATCGTCACCGGCTCATAATTCTTGCCCATGCCAAACGTCAGGCCATCCTCAATCGCAATCAGCACCGGTTCCAATGTACAAACACCAGCCCGCGGGTCGCCCAGCCAGCCCAGCGCCGCCCCCGCCTCGGCCCGCTGCACCGGCGTCAGCGCCCCCGTTTCTAGCAGCGCCGCCAACTGGGTTTGCAATTCCGGCAGCAGCTCCTCCGCCACCTCATTGTCGGCCAGATTCTCCCGCCCCACAATCAACCCCATCTCCGCCGCCCGCCACACCCGGTACCAGCCCGCTTCATCATCCGCCGCCGGGGTACGCTTTGGCAAAATCCGCTCCATCGCCAGGATCACCATTTCCCGGTTATTCTTGTTGTGTACCAACACCCCGGCCGCCAGATTCAACACCTCGCGCCACGTATCCCCCTGCGCCGCCAACTCCGGTCCCAATTTACGCAGCTTCAACCCCGGCGTCAGGTAACAGGCCGCCAAGTACTCCTGGAACGTCCGGTGCGGGAACGTATACACCCGGTCGGTCACGCCCCCTTTCCCCACCAACAAATGCGCCCGCCGCTCCGTGTAAGCCAAAAACTGCTCCGCTTTGGCCCAACTGCCCAAATGCTGCCGGGCAATCGCCATTAAATCCGTCTCCGCAATATCGGCCCCCTCATCCCCATCAATATTTTCCTTGTGCGCCTGCCACGCAATCTCCCACAACAGCCGCTCCAAATCCTCCTGGCTGATGGCCAGTTCCGCCAATTCGCTGGGCAGTTCACTTTGGGCGTCCTGCTCCTTGTGCCGCTGCCAGCGCAGCAGCAGCGCCTCCACGCAAGCCTGGTACAGCTTGGCCCGCTCATCCGGCAGCGTCCCGTAAAACGTCTGCACAATGGCCATAATCGTCAGCAGCATCGGGTTTTCGGCCAACGGCTGCAGCTGCGGCCGCTGCGCCGCCGTCTGCAAACTGGCCGCCATATTATCAGCCTTCTCCTGATTCATTTCGCCCAATCCGGCCAACGCCCCATACCAACGGCCGATAAACGCCTCGATTTGCGCCTCGTCCAAAGCGCGCAGCGTCTTCACCGGCACGCCCGCCGGCGCTTCCGCCGCCGTAAACGACAGCACCCGGCAAGTCGTCACCCAACGGCTGCTGCCGCCCACCCCATTCGCCAAATTGGCCACTGCCCGCCAGATGCGCCCCCGCTCTGGCACCGGCACCTCATCCACCCCATCCAGCAAAAAGATGATGCGCCCCTGTTCTAGCAAACGTTGCAGCGCCGGTAACGCACTGGCCAGCCCATCCCGTTCCAACTGCCCCCCGGCATAGTCCCACAATGCCAGCGGCGAATCCGGGTCAAACTGGGAACGGGCAAACTCGCGCAGTTCAATGTAAATGGGCACCGGCGGCGTCAGCACCCACTGCTGTTCTTGCAGTTCATCCGCCTCAAAATGCTTCTCCAAATGGGATTCCCGGCTGTAGACAATCTCGCTCTCCTCCGCCTGGAACTGCTTAACGCCCACTGGCCAGGCCAAATTTTCCAGCCAATTTCCGCCCGGTTCCAGCCAATGCTGCGCCAAAATGTGGGCCAGGTAACGCAGCAGCGTCGATTTCCCGGAACCGGGATCGCCCAGCAAAATAAGCTGCTGGTTGGCGTGGATGTGGGCCAAAATCGCGTTGAAAAACAGATGCTCTTTGTAAGCCGTGTTTGTTTCGTCGCGGCGCACCTGGTAGGCAAAATCGCCGTTCAAATTGATGAACACCTGCCGCAGCGACAGATGGGCGCTCTCCCGCCCCTGCGGGTCCAGCGGTACCAAGGGCAGGCGGCTGCTGCGCCGTAATATCAATTCCAGGTAAGGGCGCAGTTCCGGCTCCGCCGCAATCGGTTCATAATCCGCTGTCGCTTCAGCCGCCGTTGGCCACGCGGCCTTCGGGCGCAGCCGCCGCCCCCATTCAATCAAATCGGCCAGCCGCTCTTGCCGCCGCAGCAAATGAATCAACTCGCGCGCCTGCCCGCTGATGCCCCCTTCCGGCAGCTCATCAAAATTGACCCCCAACTCGTGGCAAAGCGTTTTCAGTTCATCCCGATTGAAATGGGTGGTTAAAAGTTGCAGTAATTGGCTCATCATTCGTCTCTCATTGTCAGGCAGGAACAAAGGTTTCGCTTCAATGTGACAGTCACTTTGGAAGTGACTATCACATCCAGGCAAATGGTAGCATAAAACACCCGCAAAATGAAACGCACAACTTGTCATTCTGAGCGCAGCGAAGAATCCCAATGGCCTGTGATGAGTACGCTAGAGGGATGCCTCGGCGGACCTCGGCATGACATCTCTTCCAGCTTCTACTAATTCCTTAAAACCGTCTCATAATCCGCACCCATCTCCTTCCCGATAGTTTTTGACAGAAAACCAATCTTATAAATACGTGTTGTAGCCAACGGAAATTGACAAAAAGATTTGAAACCGTCTTGCTGCGGCGGGTGTCCCACCGTACCGCCCATGGCACGGTCAGGAGACCGGCCATAGCGTAAAGCAAATCATGAAGGAAGGTGAACTTTGAGCGAACGCTCCTCACGACTACCGGGATTCTACAAACTATCATTGGCCGAACGGGTCGAAACCATCGCTGAATGGGCCAATCTAACCGGCGACGAAAAAGCGATCCTGGTGGATCGCGGCCTGAAGGCCGACCAGGCTGATATGATGATTGAAAATGCCCTGGGCACATTTGAACTGCCACTGGGCATTGCCGCGAACTTTCAGATCAACGGCCGTGACTACCTCATCCCCATGGCCGTGGAAGAACCGAGCGTTCTGGCGGCCATCAGCCACGCGGCCAAACTCATCCGCGCCGGGGGCGGCTTCCACACAGAGGCGACGGAACCGGTGATGATTGGCCAGATTCAGGTGCTGGACGTGCCCGATATGGACGCCGCTGTGTCCGCCATCGAAACCCACAAAGCCGACCTCATGGCCATCGCCGACACCAGCGACCCGATCATCCTCAAATTTGGCGGCGGCGCGCGGGACATCATTCCCCGCGTCTTCCCGGACACGCCGGTCGGCCCGATGCTCATCGTCCACCTGCACTTCGACACCCGCGACGCGATGGGGGCTAACGCCATCAACACGGCTCTGGAACGACTGGCGCCGCGCATTGCTGAACTGACAAACGGCCGTACCAGCCTGCGCATCCTCTCCAATTTAGCCGACCAACGGCTGGCCACCGCCCGCTGCACCATCCCCGCTGACCAACTGGCCGTGCCCGGCATGTCCGGCACGGAAGCGGCGCGGCGCATCGAGGAAGCCAACGCCTTCGCCATCGTCGATCCCTACCGGGCGGCGACACACAACAAAGGCATCATGAATGGCATTGATGCGGTGGTCATCGCCACGGGCAACGACTGGCGGGCGATTGAGGCCGGGGCACATACCTATGCGAGTAGGAACGGCCGTTACACCTCCCTCACCGACTGGCACGTAGACGAAAACGGCGACCTGTACGGCGCAATCACCCTGCCCATGGCCGTCGGCATGGTCGGCGGGGCAACCAAAGTCCATCCCACTGCCAGAGTGGCCATGAAAATCCTGGGCGTGAAATCGGCCCCCGAACTGGCCCAGGTGATGGCTGCCGTCGGCCTGGCCCAAAACCTGGCTGCCATCAAAGCCCTCTCCACCGTCGGCATCCAAAAAGGCCACATGGCCCTCCATGCCCGGCAGGTGGCTATGGCCGCCGGCGCCAGCAGCGACCAAATCCAACAAATCGCCGACCAACTGGTCGCCGAAAAGAATATCAACGTTAATCGAGCAAAGGAGCTGCTTGGTAGCTAGTCGCTGGCTGCTGGTCGCTAGTTACCAGCAACCAACCACCAGCAACCAGTAACCAAAAATGAACAATTACTCCCCCAAACAAGGACTCATGAAACCCAACCTGGATGTGGGCATCGTCGGATACGGCGCTTACGTGCCTCGCTACCGCATCCCGGCTAAAGAAATCAGTAAAATGTGGACCGGCGGCGTGGGCGGCGTGCCCATCCAGGAAAAAGCGGTCAACGGCCTGGATGAAGACGTCGTCACCATGTCCATCGAAGCGGCGCGCAATGCCCTGGATCGCGGGCAAATTGACCCGCGCCAGATTCGCGCCGTCTGGGTGGGCAGCGAAAGCCATCCTTACGCCGTCAAGCCCAGCAGCACCATCGTCGCCGAAGCGATTGGGGCCGTCCCCAACACGCAGGCCGCCGACTGGGAATTTGCCTGCAAAGCGGGCACCGAAGCGATGCAGGCGGCCATTGCCTTCGTCGGTTCCGGGATGGCCAAATATGCCCTCAGCATCGGCATGGATACGGCCCAGGGTCGTCCCGGCGATGCGTTAGAGTATACGGCCGCTGCCGGTGGCGCCGCCATCCTCATCGGCTTAGCCGACGAATCAGTAGCCACCATCAACGGTTCCTACTCCTTTGTCACCGACACGCCTGACTTCTGGCGGCGTGCCCACGCCAACTATCCCTCCCATGGCGACCGCTTCACCGGCGAACCGGCCTACTTCAAGCACGTCATGGGCGCGGCCGAAGCGCTAATGGAAGCGGTGGAAGCGACGGCCACTGACTACGATTGGGCCGTCTTCCACCAACCCAACGCCAAATTCCCGGAACGAGTAGCCAAAATGCTGGGCTTCAAACCGGAGCAAATTGCGCCCGGTTTGCTAAGTCCCCGCATCGGCAACACCTACTCCGGATCGACGATGATTGGCCTGACCGCCATCCTGGACATTGCCCAACCGGGCGACCGTATCCTGATGGTCAGCTACGGCTCCGGGGCCGGTTCCGACGCCTTCGACATCCGCGTCACCGACAAAATCGAAGACGCCCGCGACCGGGCGACCAAGACCGAAACCTACATCAGCCGCCGAACCGAGATTGACTATGCGACGTACAGCCGCTTCCGGGATAAATTGAAAATGTCGTAAAGCGTAAAACGTAAAACGTATAAATAACGCATTACGTTTTACGCATTACGTTTTACGTTGGAATGACTTATGACCAACGTATCTATCATTGGAATTGGACAAACTGAAGTAAAAGAGATGTGGGAAACTTCCATCCGCCACCTGGCCTGGTATGCCATTGAAGCGGCGATGGACGATGCCCACACGACGAAAATTGACGCCATTTACGTCGGCAATATGCTGGCCGGGGCGTTGAGCCACCAGAATCACCTGGGGGCGCTGGTAGCCGATTTTGCTGGCCTGCGCGGCACGGAAGCAGTGACCGTGGAAGCGGCTGACGCTTCTGGCGGGGCGGCGCTGCGCCAGGCGGTGCTGGCTGTGGAAAGCGGCCTGGTGGAAACAGCGCTGGCCATCGGTGTGGAAAAGATGACCGACCAGACCGGCTCGCCGGTCGAGGCGGCGGTGGCAACCGGCCTGGACGCCGACTACGAGGCGATGCAAGGATTGACGCTGGCCGGGGCCGGGGCGCTGTTGATGCGGCGCTACATGTACGAAAACAATCTGCAAGTAGCCGATTTTGCCGGGTTCAGCGTCAACGCCCACGCCAATGGAGCCGATAATCCGCTGGCGATGTACCGCAACCGGCTGCGCGCCGAGAAGTTCGCTTTGGCGCCGCTGGTGGCCGATCCGGTATCGCTGTTTGATGCGGCTCCGATGGGCGACGGCGCGGCGGCGGTCATCGTCACCCGCCACGAGCGGGCGCTGGACATGGTGCCGCAGCCGATCCGTATTGCCGGTTCGGCGCTGGCAACGGATTCGATTGGGCTGCATGACCGCAGGAACGTGACCTGGCTCAAGGCGGCGGAACTAAGCGCGCATAAGGCGATGGCTAAAGCAGGCGTGACGCCGGAACAAATTGACCTGTTTGAACTGCACGACTCTTTCACGATTATGGCCGCGCTGTCGTTGGAAGCGGCCGGGTTTGCCGCGCGCGGTCAGGGTTGGCAGTTGGCCAGGGATGGGGAGATTGGGCGGAACGGCCGTATCCCTATCAGCACGTTTGGTGGCCTGAAAGCGCGGGGCAACCCGCTGGGCGCAACCGGCATGTACCAGATCGTGGAAGTGGCCCGTCAACTGCGCGGTGAAGCCGGTGCTAATCAGGTTGAAAATGCCAAAATCGGGATGGCTCAAAATTTAGGGGCGACAGGGGCAACGGCCGTGACGCATGTTCTCAGAGCAGCAGAGTAGCAAAGTTGCAGGGTTACAAAGTGGCCAGGTGACTTTTTTATCTTGCCACTCTGCAACTTTGCCCCTTTTTCCCCTCTTTTGACAGTTTTTGACAGTATCTTTTAACTGCTTGACAGGTTATGAAAGGATAGTTGTGCATAATAACTCATGGTGTAAGCTGAGACTATTAGTGGCTTGCAAATGCAGTTGATTAGGAACTACAAGACTAACAACTAAAGGACTAAGGACTTAAAATGGAAGTATCACGTCATTGGCGTTTACAAGAACAACGGTACAAATTGGTAGGCGAAACATGCGATTCTTGCGGCGTTAAACTTTTCCCGCCGCGTGATGTTTGCCTGGAATGCGAAGCTCCGGCTAAAGAGCTGTTTACCTTTACCGGGACTGGCGAAGTTTTTTCCTACACCACGATTTATGATGCACCGGCCGGTTTTGAACATACCGCGCCGTATACGATTGCGCTGGTCAAGCTGAATGAAGGCCCCATCGTCACCGCCCAATTGACCGATGTTGATAAAGAAGATGTACATATCGGCATGCCCGTAGAAATGGTAACGCGCAAGCTGCGCAGCGACGGCGAGGAAGGAATGATTGTCTACGGTTACAAATTCCGCCCGGCTGTTGTTGTCCAACCTGCCTGATAGTTTCAAAATAATACAAACGAATTTGAACGGCTCTTCTCTTGGAGAATGAGCCGTTTTTATTTGAATGGGACGTATCGTCTCAATAATTCGTGGTAGGGGCAGTGCCTTGTGCCGGCCCACCAGGGCGACCACAAGGGTACGCCCCTGCTTTTTAAGAACATACAACGGGACACGGATAAACGCGGATGAACACGGATAGGGATATTTTTGCGGTTGTTTTGGGGGAAATGCAAGATGCCGGTCTGCCGCATATTGGCTGCCGCTGTCCTAATTGCAGTTCTGGAAGAGTTGGCTATGCGGCTTGTCTGGCGGTGGTGGACACACGCGGCGCGAACACAAACGTCACTCTCATCGACGCTACGCCCGATATTAAACACCAATTAGAGCTGCTGGCTGATTATCTGAGGCCGCATGGGGAACGGCCGTATCGCTTCAATCCGCCCGACGCCATTTTCCTGACTCACGCTCACCTGGGTCACATCGGGGGCTTGCCCCAGTTTGGGCCGGAAGCGATGGCTGTCAGCGGGCTGCCGGTGTATGCGTCGGCGGAATTGGCGGCGCTGCTGCAAGAAACGCGGCTGTGGTCGCCAATGGTAGCCAATCTGGATATACGGCCGTTCACCCCCCACCAATCCATCCCCCTCGCTCCCAACCTGACCATCACGCCCATTCCCGTACCGCACCGCGATGAATTACAAGTCGGCACGTTTGCTTTTAAGCTGCAAGGGCCACAGCAAACGCTGCTCTACCTGCCGGATATTGACGATTGGCAGGCCTGGCCGGAAGCGAAATCGGTACTGGCTGGGGTGGACACGGCCGTTGTCGATGCTTCGTTCTACAGTTTGGATGAATTAAACGGCCGTCCCCCGGTTGCCCACCCGCTCATTATGGACACGCTGGCCTTTTTTGCCGATTGGCCGGGCCAGTTAGTGCTAACCCATTTCAATCACACCAATCCGGTTTTGGTAAAAGGGAGCGAGGCGGAAACGGCCGTGTCCCAGACTGGAACCCAATTAGCTTACCCTGGTAAGCTAATACCCCTTTAGCAGCCTGTCATTGAAGGATTGGAACAAATCAAGAGATGGGAGATAATTAATCGTAAAGCTATGAAACACTCGCAGGAATCGAATGAGGAGGCGCAAAATGAAACCTGATCTGCCAGCGCATTTTACAACGAAATCGGGACAAACTTCATTCCATAAGTCAATATCAAAAATTGGCAGGTTAGTACAGGCTTGTGCATATGTTATTCTATTGATTTTCGTACTCCCTTCTTGTCGTCAAACCGGAATGCAATCTGGAACAACGATGACATCAGCTAAAGATGGGATGGTGATGCTCTATGTGCCAGCCGGGGACTTTATTATGGGTAGCAATAAGGATGACTACTTGGCCAAACCCGATGAATTCCCGCAGCATCAGGTCTATCTAGACGCCTTATGGATCGACCAGACCGAGGTGACCAATGCCATGTTTGCCGCCTTTCTCAACGAAGCCGGTAATCAACAAGTTGATGGCAAAACCTGGCTGAATTTGCGCGTAACAGATCCGAAAATTGTCCAGGCAGACGGGTTGTGGCAGCCCCAGGCCGGATATGAAAACCATCCGGTGATAAATGTAACATGGCACGGGGCACAGGCATATTGTGAGTGGGCTGGACGACGCTTGCCAACGGAAGCTGAATGGGAAAAGGCGGCACGGGGAACAGAAGGTAGCTTGTACCCTTGGGGCGATGACGCTCCCACCTGCGAATTAACGAATTACGACGGCGCCGAGTGTACGCTGCGGCACACAATGCCTGTCGGCTCTTACCCAGAAGGTCAGAGTCCCTATGGTGCGTTAGACATGAGTGGCAACGTTTGGGAGATGGTGTCTGATTATTATGCAGCCGATTATTACGCCGATTCTCCTGGAAGTAATCCTACCGGTCCGATTGAAGGGGAATCACATGTTGTTCGGGGAAGCTCGTTTTATGTACACCAGTATGACGTTCGGTCAGCAAGACGCGGCGAATCCCTGTCTACCAGTTCGGGTTCCACCGTTGGGTTTCGCTGCGCTCTCTTGGCGGATGATTAAGCAATATCTGTCCCTTGAGGGTTTTGCTATTAAAAACGGGAGATAATAGTGACCACGTTTTGCAAATTCTCTCTGGAAATAGGCTCCCCCCATTGAAACAAGCTCAAAACAAAAATGGTGTTTTTGCTACAAAATCAGTCGTTTGTAAATCAGTCAATAGAGGATTGAAACTAACAAAAGATCAGCAGCGGTTCTAGTCAGATTTGTCTCCCAGACGCTGCATGGCGCGAAGATTGATGAGGATATAGATCAGGGTGTTCTGATTCGCAATCGCCAGTTGGTTGCGCAGCTTGGGTCGTTCAATGCCCAGAGCCACCGCTTGAGAAAAGATACGCTCAACGGCCGTGCGCTGCTGGTAAACAGCCTGATAGCGGTCACTTTCCCGGTCGAGTTGGTAACGAATCCGAGCACCAGGAGCGGTGGCCATGACCAGTTTGCAGCCGCCGTCTGACCAATTGGGATGATCAATCGGACAGGTGTCGCCAGTTGGTTCGGGATGTAGTAGAGGGCAGGCGAAACGGCCGCGTTGGTGCTGAACCAGCGAGGTACGATTCGTAAAGGTACTTTGGCAGGGCATGGCCAGGTCTGCTGCACATAAGGGCAAACCAGCGGAATCAAAAAGACGATGGCCCTGCTTCATCTGGCGGAGGGGCACAGCGGCAAAGCCATCATGTTCGAGGTTGTGGAAATAATCGTAGACGTACCAGGCATCAAAAGCGGCATCGGCAGTGCCAAAGCAAGGCCGAGTCCCAAGACGCTGCTCCACTTGAGCCATAAGCGGCAAAAAGTAAGTGGAATCACCGAAGTCGAAGGTTTGGGTCAACTCGGCCAGGACAAACTCGCCAATATCAGGCAGTTTGGTCGCAACCACACCGGAAGCATAGCCCCAGTAATACTCACCGACGCTCACCTTCTCACTAACCGACTGGCCTTCCTTGGTCGGGGTGACCTGGTTTCGCTTCCGCTTACAGCCCAGTTTGCAGTCGGGGTCGCCAGCAGGCTGCGCTGTTTTATCGAAGCGCCCTTCTTTAATAAAGGTTTTGGGATTGTTTTCCTTGACCCAGGCCAGAATGTGCTTTGTGTCAATGCTGACAGTCTGACCAAAGTCAACGCCAAGACGATGGTGCAGCCAGGCAACCTGACCGTCAATGAATTCTTGCAAGAGGTCATTGGGCAGCGCTCCCATCTTTCTGGTGAAGTGTGCCTGAGCGGGCAAGCTTTGTTCGGGGTCAAAAGGGTGGTGTCTACCACCATGGCCCGTCGCCGGAAAACCAAGCGCCCAGATAAGACCAGGGTGGTCAGCCAAAAATCGGCGGAGGGCGCCAAAAGTCGGAAGCTGCTGCTCTAACCGCACCAGGTAGGAACCAATGTAAGCGGCCAAAGGCACAAGACGCTCTCCTTGTTTACGGTCAGCCAGCGTTGCCGGCAGTTGTTCCCATTCAAGCAAGCGCAGTTGCGCAATTGCTCTTTGGGTGACTGGGCATCGCCGCACATAGCGAGGTTGAAATTGGTCGGCAAGTACAAGCCGAGGTAGGTATGCAGGCAGCGGAATGTGCCCTGAACGAAAATATGACCAAAACGGGGTATTGTTTGTATGATACAACATGGGAATGTTCTCCTTAAAAGGTGACTGATTCGTAGCAAAACCAGTATACCTGGGGAGCATTCCCGCATTTACTAAAACGTGACGGGTAAAAAAAGCCGATTACGAAAAACGTGGTTGGGGCCATGTTTCATGAAGCAGGGGGCAGGAAAAACGTGGCCGGAGTTTTAAGGCTACCACATTTTTCGCCACCTGTGCTACACTAAACGTGGTTGGTGTCACGAATAACGTGACCGTCATTATTAGGTGCAAAACCCTCGTCCCTTGAATTGACAGTATAGGATGATAAGTAACTGTCCCCGGGTACGTTTTCTTTTCCCCTAAGATAATGCTTCTTGGACTTGGATAACTCTGCTGAAAATGATAGTATTGCAATCCACAATCATTTCAGGAAGGGGATAATTTTGGCCGAATTGTTTGAACTCATGGGTAACATGCACATGCATACCCCTTATTCAGATGGGGAAAAGTGGCATGCCGACATTGCTGAAGATGCTATCAAGGCCGGGCTTGATTTTATCATTGTCACTGACCACAACATTTGGGTAGATGGGGTTGAAGGATATTATGAAAACAGCAACGGCCGTGTCCTCCTCCTTTCTGGTGAAGAAGTACATAACCCGCGCCGCCAGCCGCAAGCCAGCCATTTTCTCGCCTACGGGGCCGAGCACGAATTAGCCTCGTTCGCTGCCAATCCGCAAGAACTCATCGACCAGACACTCGCTGCCGGCGGTTATGGCTTCCTGGCCCACCCGCATGAAGAGCCGCCAGAACCGCTGCTGGGCATTGGGGATTTGGGCTGGCACGATTGGGAAATCGATGGTTTCACCGGGCTGGAAATATGGAATTACATGTCCTCGTTTGCCAACGAGGTCAAACGCATCTTGCGCAAGCTGCCTATACAAAGTTCGCTACTGGCCAAGCTCGTCGGTTTGTACCTGACGGCCCACCCGGAGCGCTATCTCATGGCTCCGGAGCCGCGAACGTTGGCCCTGTGGGATGAACTGCTGGTGCAAGGAAAACGGGTAACGGCCGTTGGCAACAGTGACGCTCACGGAACCCCTCTCAGCCTGGGACCGTTCCACCGCGTCGTCTTCCCCTACGAATTCCTGTTCCGTGCCGTCAACACCCATATTTTGCTCACCAAGCCGCTGAACGGGAAACTGGAACACGATAAGAAGTTGATATTAGAGGCAATTGGTAACGGCCGTTCCTGGGTTGGTTATGATATGGCCCATTCTACCAAAGGATTCCGCTTCTCCGGGCAGGGCATTAACAAAGGCTTTGTCGGCGACAAAATCCAGCTTGATGCCGGAGCCACCCTTCAAGTCCTCTGCCCAACACGAGCCAATATCCGCCTCATCCGACATGGTAACGTCGTCGCCGAAATCAAAAACGAAACCAACCTGACCCACATCCCCATTGATGAAGGTGCTTACCGGGCCGAATGCAGCCTGCTCTACGAAGGTAAAGAGCGCGGCTGGATTTACAGCAATCCGATTTACCTTTGGTAAGCGAAGTCTGCCGAGAAATCCCCATATGCTTGGCAGTTGGTCAGGATTCCTCTCTTCGTTCGGAATGACATCGGCATTGCCCATTTTTTTCAAAACGAATTGGCAAAGCCACAACCTCAACCGCATTCTCGTGTTTTAGTTCTCAAATATCCATTCAATCATCCGCAGGTGGAAATTATGATCAAGTGGCTTCTTGGCTATTATCGCCTTAGTTTATGTGGGTTGACCATTGGGTTTGGTGGAACTCTACTCGTCATTAGTTCCTGGCTGCCCCTTACCATCAAGGGCTACCACATCTCCATGTGGCTCCTGTTGACCATTGTGCGCACATTGCTATTCATTTTGAACGTACGCGTGGACTGCGCCGATCCCGATCGGCTGCGTCAGCATCACGGCTTCATTTTTCCCAATCACATGACTTATCTGGACGTCCTGGTCCTTGTTTCCATCGCGCCGCTGCGGTTTTTAGCCAAAGATGAGGTGCGGAGCATGCCGGTGATTGGCCAGGTGGCCAAATCAATCGGCTGTGTCTTTGTCAAGCGGGATGATAAAGATTCCCGCGCTGAGGCCCGGACCAAACTGGCAAAAGTAGAAACTTTTCCGCCGGTGGTCCTGTTCCCGGAAGGTAAGCGTAATCCGGGCGACCATCTTTTGCCTTTCCGTTACGGCGCGTTTGAGATTGTCATTCGCGGCCAGACGCCATTTTTAACCTGTGCCATTGAATACGATCAGCCGGAGATCGCCATCTGGCATCGCGGCGAATCGATCATCAAAGCGGCGCTGCGGCTGGCGGCCCACGATAAGCAAATCAAAGCACAATTGACACCGATGACGGCCGTTACCCCCCAACCAGACGACGACCCTGTGCAAATGTCACTAACAGCGCATGAAGCGATGACGGCCGTTCTCTTTCCAACGACCAGTAACCAACAGCCAATAAGCGACAGCCAACAACAATGAGCTTTATGCGCGGCATCGGGCGAATCACAGTCATCGCCATTGCCCTCATGATCACGACTGTCATTATCTTGAGCTTGGCCTGGCTGCCCAAACGCGTTAAGGGCGTGCGCCTGGCTGCCTGGCCCATCACTTATTTCGCTCGTTTCTTCATCCGCCTGTTCAATGTTCACGTCACCTGCGCCGAAGCGGAGAAAATCCGGCAGCATCACGGCTTTATCTTCCCAAACCACAACTCATTGCTCGACATCATCCTTCTGGCGGCCATTTTGCCCACGCGTTTCCTGGCCAAAGCCGAAGTGAAGCAGTGGCCGTTTATTGGTTGGATTGCTACGGCCGTTGACACCGTCTTCGTCAATCGCCAAGACAAAACCTCACGGGAGCAGGCCCGCCAGTCCATCACCGCTCTGGACCATTACCCGCCCGTTGTCATTTTCCCTGAAGGCGGCATTTTTGAACCAGCGGAAACACTCCATCCCTTCCGTTACGGTGCGTTCGAGATTGCCGTTCAGGGCAGCGTCCCCTTCATTCCGTGCGTCTTCCTATACGAACCACTAGCTATTGCCTTTTGGGGAGATGAGCCGCTGTTCACCTCGCTCTGGCGGCTGGCCTCGCGGCCCGGCCCGCTGTTTGCCCACCTGTTTACCCTCAAAACCGTCTATCCTTCCCCCGACGACGATGCCCGCCAACTGGCTCTGGAGGCCCACGGCGCAATGGAAGCCGTTTTAACGTACAGCGGTCATGAGGATGATGTACTGGAGTCGGGTATCTAGCGCCTCCCCTTTGTGATAAAATACGAAACGTCATATGTCATTGTGTCATACATTGTCAGGAAATTTGACGCATGATTTATGACGTATGAACATTTACCATACAACACAATTAGAAAAACGATTATGTCTACTGAAACAATTGCAACACGACCTTTAGAACCAGGTAAACGCGCCATTGTCATTGGCGCTTCGTCAGGGATTGGAGCCGCATTAGCACAACGATTGGCCGAACACGACTACATTGTGGCGGCGCTGGCCCCAGATGAAGAAGGATTACAGAAAACAGCGGAGGGGAGCAACGGCCGTATCCACACCTACGTCCACGATGTCACCAATTACGACCAGGTTTCGGCCCTTTTCCAACAAATCGCCCACGATTTGGGCGGCGTAGACCTGGTGGCCTACATCGCCGGTGTCCAGCCCGTTGTCGCCCTGGACGAGTACAACTTCGAGAAAGATGCGGCGATGATTCGCGTTAATTTATTGGGAGCCGTCTCCTGGCTCAACCAGGCGGCTATCCGCTTTGAACGGGCTAAATCGGGCCATATCCTGGCTGTCAGTTCCATTGCCGGCGACCGGGGGCGGGTGGGTGCGCCGGTCTACAACAGCAGTAAGGCCGGTCTCAGCACTTATCTGGAGGCACTGCGTAATCGCCTCTCGCGGCATGGGGTGACCGTCACAACCATCAAATTTGGCTTTGTCGATACGCAATTGTTGGAAAATGCCGCCAAAACATTCTGGGTTATCTCACCGGAAAAAGCGGCTGAGGCTATTCATACGGCCGTTACCAAAAAACGACAAACCGTTTACGCACCGGCCCGTTGGGGATTGGTGGCGCTTATTATCCGCCACATTCCCTCCTTTATTTTCCGCCGGATGAGTTTTTGAGCAATCTTCTTCGCAGGGGCAAACCCTTGTGATCGCCCAGTTGGGCGGGCACAAGACACTGCCATACTTAAATTATGACTGACAATTTAGCAACCAAAACAAAAAAAAGACCGGGCAGAAAACCGCAGCAAAAACCTGCTCCCCTGCCTGATGAACGATTGGAGCGCGTTTCGGGCTGGGGTGGGGCCTGCCACAGCTTGAGCCACGTCTACCGGCCGACAACCATTGAACAATTACAAGATGTGTTTCGATTGGCACGGGAACACGGCCGTACTGTGGGCATACGCGGCGGCGGCAACAGCTACGGCGACCCGGCCATGAATGCCGAAAACATCCTGCTCGACTTGCGCCGCATGACCCGCATTTTAGAGTGGAACCCGGGAAACGGCCGTATCCGCGTTGAACCAGGCGTTACTTTGCAGCAAATGTGGAATTATGTCCTCGAAGATGGCTGGTGGATTCCCGTAGCCACCGGCACGATGAAAATCACCATCGGTGGCGGCGCCGGCATGAACGTGCATGGCAAAAATGCTTACAAAATAGGCACTTTTGGCGACAATATCCTCGAATTTGACCTGATGCTGCCATCGGGTCAAATCATCACATGCAGCCGCGACGAAAACAGTGACATCTTTCATGCGGCAATTGGCGGCGCCGGTATGCTAGGCGTTTTCACGGCCATCACTATGCAGATGAAACGTGTCTATTCCGGCCTGCTTCGTGTTCAGGGATGGACCGAACCAGATCTGTATCATGCAATGGATTATCTAGAGCAAAATCAAAAAGAAGCCGATTATCAGGTTGGCTGGCTCGACGCGTTCACCAAAGGCAAGCAATTGGGCCGTGCCGAAATGCATCGCGCCGACTATTTGCTGCCCGGTGAAGACCCCAACCCGACGCAAACATTACGGCTTGATAACCAGTATCTGCCCGAAAATATCCTGGGCATCGTTCCTAAAAGCAGCATTTGGATGTTCCAACGGCCGTTCTGGAATAATTTCGGGATGCGCTTTGTCAATATTGGCAAGTTCCGCGCCGCCTGGCTGAAAGGGCCTCATATGGCTTTACAATCCCATGCCGCTTTTCACTTTTTGCTCGACTATTTTGATTGGCGAAAACCCTTTGGTCCCGGCGGGTTGATCCAGTATCAGCCATTCATTCCGGTAGACACGGCCGAAAAAGCATTTGCCGATATTTTAACGCTGTGCCAGAAGCGCCGTCTGCCCAACTACTTAACCGTCATGAAACGGCATCGCCCCGACCCGTTCTTGCTAACGCATGGACTGGACGGATTTAGCATGGCGATGGATTTCAAAATTACCAATCGCAACCGGCCACGCATGGTTAAGCTGGCGCAGGAAATGGATGAGATTGTATTGAAGGCAGGCGGGCGGTTTTATTTTGCCAAGGATAGTACGCTGCATCCGGAAACGGCCGTTGCCTACCTTGGCCAGGACGCCGTCGACCAATTCAAAGCGCTCAAGCAGCGCTGCGATCCGGATAATATTTTGCAAAGCAACCTCTGGCGGCGTGTTTTTAGTTAAATGAAAATCCACAGATTTCGCAGATTACCCAGATGATTCTATCTGCAAAATTCGTGTAATCTGTGGATTATTTTCAGGAGGTAAAGATGTCACCCAAACTCATTTCGATTGTGGTTTTGTTACTGCTTGTTGTCGGACTGGCCGTGATTACACCGGCGGTGGCGGCTCCGGAAACGCCTGTTCTAAGTGGTGTCGAAACGGCTGTTGCCACCACCACCACCGTCCAGCAAACCGATGCACTCACAACCACCCAGTCCGCCCCCCAACCCCAAGAAAATGGCAGCAGTTCCAGCAGCCTGCCCGAAGGATTGAGTAGAATCTTCGCCTCCCTGGGCCTTTACATCGTCACCATGTTCACCATGGCCATCGGCACCGAAATTGTCGTTGATGTGTTCAAATTGGCGATGGGTTTTAAAAGCAAGCCAACCGCCCAAAAAACGTTGGAAGAGTATGAAAAAGTGCTGCCTGGTACACTGGAAACGCTGGGATTAGGGGCAGAAGCCAAAGCCAATCTGGAAATGCAGTGGGCCAATATGAAAGAAATCCTGGCCCCGGTTTTCAAAGCAGAGCAGGTTATCGCCGACCTGAAAGAGGAAAAGTTCAGCGCCGCCCTGGAAATTGCTTTGGGCGATGCCGATCCCTCCGACAAATTAATTGCTACCGCCGCCGGCATCATCAAACAGCAAATCAAAAGTTCGCTGGACAAGATTCAAGCGGATTCAGCTCTGGGGCAAGCAATCACTAATGTGGTGCGCGAAAAAGTGGATGATTTGATCAACAAACTGGCCGCACAAGCCATTAACATGACGCCGGAAGCGTTTTACCAGCAGTGCATGATTTTGCTGAACGGGGAATTGGCAACGGCCGTAACCTCCTGGACCCAAACCCAAATCAGTGAACTGCAAGAAGTCTCCTACGAAACCGCCCACAACATCATCTACGTCCAGCTCATACCCATGATTCACAACTCCGGTTTCAGTCAGGAAACCGAAGCCAAAATTACCCGCCAGTTGGAAAACTTCCTGCAAAACATCCAGACCAGTCGCCATGCCGACGTCTATCTGGAAACCTTGAACAAGCTGCTGCGCGAAGTCGAACGGCAGCGGGACGAACTGGCCAGCCACTGGCGTAGATGGATTTGGGGGATTGTTAATCGGCTGCGCCAATTAAGCTGGCTCTCCTGGCTGCCCAACCGGGAAAATCGCAAACTCGATCCCACCATCCAGCACCCCGGAGAGGCCGCGGGCAAACTACTGGAAATTGAGCGGCGCGACAAGCAGGAGGCTGACTCGCGCGCCCAGCAGCTGCGCCTGACATCGGTCGTAGTCGGTATCGTGCTGGCTTATCTACTGCAAATTGACTCTGCCGACCTGCTGCGCGACTTGTTCCCGCAAAACGCCTCGTTCCTGTCCATGGTGCTTGTGCCCCAAAATGCCGCCTTTTTCGCATGGCTGGGCACAAAATTACATATTACCATGTACGATTTATCGGCCGGTGTTGTACTCACCGGCCTGGCCGCCAGCGCCGGTTCCGGCTTCTGGCATGATCAGCTCAGCCGCCTGCAAACAGTCAAACAAAGCACCGAAGCCGCCTACGCCGCCGTCCAAACCATCCAGCAGCAAACAAAGTAAGAAGGCAGAAATCAGAAGGCAGAAAATATCGTCATCTCACTTCTGCCTTCTGCCTTTATCAGTCCGGGTAACGATAGAAAAAGTCATGCTCGCCGGTTAGGGTAGCCAGCCGCATGTAGATGGCGTGGGTGTCATCGGCTTCGTAGGCAATGGCGATGCGCCGCCCCACCAGCCGCCCCACCAACTCCCAGTAATCTTTGGAGAATTGCTCTTGGGGAAGGATACGGCCGTTGCTATCCTCCTGCCGTCCCGCCGCTAACGCCAAAAGCCGAACCATGTACTTATCCGCTTCCGGCACTAAATCCAACACTTCCGCCTTAAAAACCGCCCGCACATAATCAGCATTAGGCAGCTTCCAGGCAAATTGAACAGCAAAAGTTTCACCAATCTTGTAGTTTGCATCAGGCATAAGCCAAGTGTAACCAGCCAAAGCAATTAGTCAAAAAAAGACCCTGAGAGTTTCGTGCAACCTTTGGTCGCCCACCCTCAGGGTCTTCACTTTCACTTGCTAATTTAAGCAATCGGCTAAAGCTTAACGGATCGCCTTCTCCGTTTGCTTATCAAACATGTGCATATTATTCATGTCAAACACCAACGGAATCTTGTTGCCGATGTTAGCCTGCAAACGCGTATCAACTGTACCCACAAACGTATTCTTGCCCGAATTGAAAATGATATTCAGTTCATGGCCCAGCAACTCGATAATCTCGATTGACGCCTCAATTTTGGCCGGAATAATGGCCGGTGGGGCATACTCTGGCGCATGGACATGTTCGGGGCGAATACCAAAGATGATTTCCTTGCCGACATGACCTTCAAAAGCAGCCTTGCGGTCGGCCGGAACCTCAACACGGAAGTCACCAGTATCAACGAACAGTTTGCCCTCTTCTTTAACCAATGTCCCATCGAAGAAGTTCATGCTGGGGCTGCCAATGAAGCCGGCGACGAACACATTGTCGGGCACATTGTACAGGTTACGCGGCGTGTCGATCTGCTGCAAAATACCGTCGTGCAAAACAGCAATCCGATCACCCATCGTCATCGCTTCCACCTGGTCATGAGTCACGTAGATGAAGGTAGTTTCCAGCCGCTTGTGCAGCTTGCTAATTTCAGCACGAGCGGTCACGCGCAGTTTCGCATCCAGGTTGGAAAGCGGCTCATCCATGAGGAAGACGGCCGGTTCACGAACGATAGCGCGGCCCACCGCCACGCGCTGCCGCTGACCGCCGGACAAAGCCTTCGGCTTCCGATCCAGCAGATTTTCCAGGCCCAGAATTTGGGCAGCTTCTTTCACGCGGCGATCAATTTCCTCTTTGGGGGTTTTGCGCAGTTTCAAACCAAAAGCCATGTTGTCGTATACGCTCATGTGCGGGTACAAGGCGTATGATTGGAAAACCATGGCGATGTCGCGATCTTTCGGGGGCACGTCATTCACTACCCGGTCACCAATCAGGATTTCACCCGCGGTGATTTCTTCAAGACCGGCCAACATACGCAGATTGGTGGATTTGCCGCAACCTGATGGACCGACAAAAACCACAAATTCTTTGTCTTTGATGTCCAGATTCATATCCTTGATAACTTCGACGTCGCCGAATCGTTTGACAACATTACGAAAGGTTACACTTGCCATGTAAGAACTCCTTGAATCAGTCGCAAAGCTAGTAAAACTTTGCTTCTAAAAATTCTGATATAGTCAATGCGTACTATATCGCCAGCGATTGAACCTGTCAACGAAATGTCTAATTGCGTGGTGTTGTCGCTGGTCAACTGTCAATCGATAAGGCCGTCGATGCGGGCCATGTCGATTAAATCTTCGTAATTGGCCGGCAAATAGGTGGTGAAATCATTGATCCAGTTGGCAACGCTTTGATGATTGACGTTCAGGGAACGGCTGATGGCCCGCAGGCTGTACCCTTCTAAGTGAAGACGTAAGGCAACCAACCGCGTTTCCTCTGTATATCCCCAATCTTTTGCTTCTGGCGTATACCGGCAGCCGCATGATTTGCAGCGATACCGCTGGCTGCCAGCAGGCGTGAAGCCATCTTTTATTTGCTGCTGGGTTTGGGCGCATTTGGGGCAGGCAGGCATGACTCGGCTAGAAAATGGTCAGGGCAATGGCCAAAATAAAAAGACCAACCGAGATGAGGATAACCGGTAAGTTGGCTCTAATGGCCTGTCCGATGGTTTCACCTATTGTATGATTGTTGCCGTTGGTACGGCTGGAAATTTTGCCGGCCAGGGCTTGCTGGAATTGTTCGATGGATAACGGCCGTTCATCGGGATGCATCTCCATCGCCCATTCAATTGCTGCTGACACATGAGTTGAAACCTGCCTATTCACTTTAGCGGTCGGCTGTAAAACCCGTGGATTCAAAAAGCGCGCCTTGGCATCTGGCGGCGGCACATTGGTCAGCAAATGATAAAAAGTAGCTCCGAGGGCATAAATATCGGTACGAACATCGGTGTGGCCGCTGTCGCCGCCATATTGTTCCAACGGGGTATACAGGGCTGTCCCCCGCCCCTGAACAACCGTGATCGTACGCATTTCATCGGGGGCCATTAGTTTAACCAGGCCAAAATCGACCAGCTTGATGCGGTTGTCCGGCGTGAGCTTGATATTGGCCGGTTTGATGTCGCGATGTAAAACCGGCGGATCCTGCCGGTGCAGATAAGCCAGCGCATCCATGATTTGGGCCGCCCAGGACAGGACGGTTTGCTCATCAAACGGCCCGTCGTTTTCATCCAAAAGCTGCTTCAAATCTTTGCCGCTCACATAATCCATGACCAGGTATTCATAACCATTGTCGGAAAAGAAATCGGAAACCTTGGGTAAATTGGGGTGATCGAGCTGGGCCAGGATGCTGGCTTCTTGTAAAAATTGGGCGTGGGATTGGGCTTGTAAATCGGCGGGTTGATCAGGATCAGGGCGGACTTCTTTGATGGCGCACAGGCGCCCCGGCAGGCGCAAATCTTCGGCGCGGTAGATGCTGCCCATGCCGCCTTGCCCAACAATGTTGGTGACTCGATAACGTTCGCGTAAAATAGGTTCGTCCTGGTTTGATAGTATCATTGGATCATTTCCACTAAACTCTATTATAATCTATGATAATTATACAGACCCTAAGGGTTTTTCCATGAGAAACGAATCACTTTTGATGCAAAACCCTCAGGGTCTTCCGATTAACAGGTGAGAAAACAAAACCATGAATGAGAAACCGGTCTTGATTGCACGTGAAGGACAGCTTGTTGGCCAGCGGTGGACGATTGATAGTGATGTGTTCACGATTGGACGGGGAGGAGATTGTGAATTGGTACTGCCGGAGCGGCAGGTGTCGCGTTATCACGTGAAAATCAGGCATGAGAACGGCCGTTATATCCTGGAAGACCTGGGTAGCAAAAATGGCACGCACCTCAATGGCTCGCAAATCCAGGGAACCGCGCCACTGCAAGATGGCGACGAAATCCAAATTGCTCTTGCAGTAAAACTGGTCTTTGTCGGCACCGATGCCACTTTGCCACTCACGTTTGACCCGCCCACCAAGACAGGCAATTTACAAATTGACGTGGCCCAACGCGCGGTCATGGTCAATGATGATAAATTAGATCCCCCACTCTCACTGGCCCAATTCCGTCTGTTGGAGTTGCTTTATGACGCCGATGGCGCGGTGTGCAGCCGGGACGAAATCGTGGAAACGGTCTGGCCCGGAACGGATGGTCTGGGCGTTTCCGAGCAAGCCATTGACGCCCTGGTACGCCGCCTGCGTGACCGCCTGGCCGAGTTGGACGATTACAATTACATCGTCACCGTACGTGGTCACGGCTTCCAACTGGATAACGAACCCCATTAACGTTTTGTTTTATCGCTTGGACAACCAATTGGGACAAGCAAGAAACAGTGTTGGGTCGTCTTATGCCCACCAGTTTTTTTCACCACGAAGTCGTGCGATAGATTGTTTTGCAATATCGGCGTTATTCTGTCTATAACTTTCTTCTTGGCCTCTTACTATTTGCCAAGCCTTATCATTATCACGAATCCACTCAAGAGCAGGTATTGCTCGGCGGTCTTCGTATTTAACTATCATTCCAGCAAAACACCATCGGACATAATCGCTCGTGTCTTTGGCTAACTCAAGAATTCTGTCAAAAGCACTTGGTTCGCGCATATCGCTCAAAACAACAGCAGTATATCCCCGTGTGTAATCGTCGGGATCATTAAGATTATTTATCATTAATGGAACCGCGGTTTGCCTTATCCAATCTCTATATAAGTTTTGATGCCACCATTGGCGTATAGCATCGGCGGAATTACGCTTTTCATTACTATTCCCATTCTTAAGCATTGACTGCAATAGTTCGTGAATTCTTTCGCCAAACTCAAGAAAGGCAAACATTACTGAGGAATTGATGTGGCGGTCACTAAACTTCCGTCGGAAAGGTTCAATTGCCACTTCTGCCTTTATTTTGCCCAAACCATAAGCTGCCACTGAAAACAAAACCGTGTCTGTAGTATTGAGAAAAACGTGAAGCAACGGTTGAATTATTGATGGGTCGTTTAGCTTCGCAAGTGCTGAAATTGCTGAGTGTCGTACCCTCATACTCCTATCGTCGAGACGTTTTACGAGAT
Organism: Ardenticatenaceae bacterium; assembly: GCA_020634245.1. Taxonomy (GTDB): domain Bacteria; phylum Chloroflexota; class Anaerolineae; order Promineifilales; family Promineifilaceae; genus JACKCC01. The sequence continues at coordinate 301,246 of JACKCC010000013.1, forward strand.
GTGGAAGCGCTTCACAATCACCCAATTCGCCCAGTTCTTTAACTGCGAGTTGACGAGTTTTCCAATCTTTAGCTAAGAGTTGCTGCAAGAGATTTTGGAGATGACTATTGTCTTCCATAATATAAAAACAACTTCAGTGGTAACTGTATATGACTACGTCATATCTTAAATCCTGGCTTCAATCATGGATTTGATGTTGCGTAAACGGCCGTTCACATCATCCTGCCCCGCGCTTTCAAACTGCTTCATCACCGTATCCACGACCCCAACCAGCTCTGCCGAAAGCAGATCGCGGTGTTCATCCAAAACCTTTTCCTGCTCCTCCGGTGTGGTAGCCTCCATCAAATCATTGAGCAGTAAAATCTCCGGTGGATACTGGCTTTCAGCTTCCTTCAAGATCAACTCGTGGACTTCGTTTAGCGCTCTTAACTCATCATTGCGCTTGTCCTGATCCGCCTGGGCAATGCGCACCGACAAGAGATACATAAAGGCATCGTCAATCTCATTCATGCACGACCGGATGGCGGCCGCTTTATCGTCGGCCGTCAAAATCGCTTGCAGCGTTTTTTCCGCTTCACCCAGCAGCCGCTTGGATTGGGCCTGCATCTCGTCGTAGATTTCCAGCAGACGCTCGCGCATGGCTTTGAGTTGGGCAACGGCCGTACTCTCCCCCGCCTTCTCCTTCGCTTCAATCTCTTCCGTCAAATGTTGGAAAAAATGATAATTCAACGCCTGCTGCCCGGCCTGAACCAAAACCATCTGAATCTTTTCATCATCAGGATATTTCAGCAGATGCTTGAGCAACAAATCCGGGGAGAGACTATTTTGCGCCTTGGCTTCCCGGTTCAAGCCATGCAGGGCAATCTGCTGCCGTTCCATCTCCCGGCCAACTTTGGTTTCCGTCATCAGCCGCGCTCGTAAATTCGTCAGGGTAATCAACTGCTTGTTATCCTGCATCTGTGCCGCCGTATCGATGTACTGCTGGAGCATAGCAAAAAACGTCTCGTCAATTTCGCCCATATGCTGTTTGAGCAGATGGTCAGCCACATCTTTATCCGCTTTAGCCAGGGTTTGCAGCAGTTCCAACTGCTTTTGCTGCCGCTGGATCATTTCCTTGGTCACACCTTCCGTTTCCAGCACTTTCTCCATAAAACTCTGCATGGTAAGGACGGTTTGCGGCTGAAGCATGTAAGCCCGCCGTCTTTCCGGCGGCATACTATCCATCACCTGCCGCGCCATCTGACCGATGAGCTGCTCCCGCTCCATTTGCCCCATATTCAGTTCCTGCGGCATGAAGATGACAAACATCTCATGTTCGGCGTCATGGAACAGCATGGGGGTCATCATTTGGCCGCCCGCGCCACAGCTGGGACAAACAGCGACATTGAGCTGTCCGGTCAGCAAGCGCTGTTTCAGTTCTGGCGTTTCATCGGAATCGATGACCTGGTGAATTTCGGCCCTGTATGGCGTGTGACAGTTCGGGCAAGTTACTTGTGTGTACATTGAATCTCCTAATCTTGTTGTCTTTCATCGTCTCGCGGCAGCGAGAAGGTAAAGGTCGTGCCTGGCCCATCACTGTTATTACTGAACCAAATACGGCCGTTATGCGCTTCAATTATGGCTTTCGTCAAATACAAACCCAGTCCGGTCCCCTCCGTCTTGCGACTCAGAGCATTATCCAGCCGGGAAAACTTTTGAAAAATACGCGGTTTTTCATGATCCGGGATGCCAATCCCTTCGTCGGATACCGAAACCGTTACGTGCTGGGGATGAACTTCACCCCACACTTTGATCAAACCGCCATCCGGCGAATATTTAATCGCATTGCTCACCAGATTGTTCAAAACCTGGGTCAAACGGCGTTCATCACCGGTAACCGGCATAAAATCAGACGGAAAATCAGTCCAAAATGTATGCTTTTCGGCCTGATTGGCAAACTTGCGCACCACCTTATCGGCCAGCCAGGGCAGCATCACCTCTTCGCTGATTTCCAGATGGAATGTACCCGCTTGCAGACGGGATGTTTCCAGCAAATTGTCAATCAAATCCGTCAGGTTATCGGCTTCTTCTTCGATGACCAGCAGCGAATCCCGCACCACTTCCGGCGACCAGTTGGCATCCTGACGGCGCAGTGTACCGGCATACCCTTTGATGATAGAAACCGGCGTCTTCAACTCGTGGCTGATGACGGAAATGAAGGTTTTTTGCAGCGCCTCTTCCTCGCGGTAACGGGTCAGGTCACGCACGTTGGCGATGATGTTGATCATACGGCCGTTCTCATCCACCAACGGCGCATACGTAATACCCAGACTGACCCGCTCACCATCCGCTTCCAGGTGATTGGCCTGTTTCGGCCGTTGCAAATCCCCTTCCACGTAAATGTGGGCCGCGCCCGGCAAAGGCCAGCCGTCGGCAATCGCATCATTCAAATCCGCTTTCGTTTTCAAAGAGCGCCACTGAATGACATCGTCATGATGCTGGCCAATCGCCTCCTCGGCCCACCAGCCGGTCATATGGCTCAATGCTTTGTTAAAAACCTGAATTTCTAAAGACGGGTCAAGGATCATAACACCGTCGGCGCTTTGTTCCAAAATCGCGTCGAGGCGCTGCTTTTCATTGTTGATTTGCTGGTAAAGCTGGGCATTGCGCACGGCAATAGCCGCCTGCTCGGCAAAACTGCGCAGCAGAGACCGCGCATCCTCGACAAAATAATAATTACCCGATTGGAACACATAAATTAACCCGATGACTTCGCCGCGGCTGACCAACGGCAGGCGGATCGCCTGGGTTAACCCCAAATTGGCTTTACCCATCACCTCACGCAGCCGGCGGCCTAATTCCTGAGCCGCATCTTCTTCCTCGCCCTCTCCGTCCTGACGGGGCAGTTCTTGCAGCAGCGGCGCAAAATGATCGACTAAATCGGGCGGGATGCCGTAAACAGCCGCTACCCGCAGACGCCTAGTTCCCGGTTCCGCCAACGCAATCAACCCGGCCCGGCCGGACACAAACTCCACCGACGCCTTGAGAATGACGCGCAGGAGATCGTGCAGGTCTAATTCGGCCGTTAACGCCCGGCTAATGGCCAGCAAATACTCCCGCTGCAAAATACGAATATCAACTAATGCTCTTGCCATGACTCACTTTCAACCAATCCCGCCGATTTTAACATAGCCCAGTAGGCGAGGCGATTCCCAAAACATAAGGGATACATGAACAAGTTGTCATCAAATTCATCGGCAGGCCAGGGTGGCCAGCCTACGGTGTCATAAAGGGGCCTACCAGGCCCCAACTCGTGACATTGTTCTGTTTCAAAAAAGCTGAACCATTGGGCCATAGTTTGTTATAATGACCAAAATTTCAAGCATAAGTTTCGACAATAACACAGCTCCCTATGAATCCCGTAAACATAGCGGGGATTAGTGAATCACTAATCCCCGCCAATAACGAGGAAATACCTTCATGACCATCAACGTTCGCAGCGTCACTGAAGCCGATTTAGCAGCCGTCCGCAACCTGTTTTATCGCAGCTATGGCGAAGATTACCCCTACAAAGAGTTTTATAACGACGAATGGCTCAAACGCAGTATCTACCAGGACAGTTACCTCTTCCTGCTGGCCGAACTGGAGGGCCAGGTTGTGGGAACTGCTTCCGTTTACTTTGAAGTGGGCGCGTATTCCGATTTATGCGGCGAGTTTGGCCGGTTGGCTGTTGATCCTGACTGTCGGGGACAGGGCGTTGGCATGGCGCTGATGCAGGCCCGCCTTGATTTTGCCGAGCGGCGGCTGCACTTTGGCCTGACCGAATGCCGCACGGCCCATCCATTCGCCCAGCGCATTTCAGAGAAATTCAACCTGCGTCCCATCGGTTTTTTGCCGCAAAAAGTCTTGCTCCAGCAGCGCGAGAGTTTGATGATGATGGGCAAGGTCATGCGGCCGGCCCGCGAACTGCGCCGCAACAATCCGCGTGTCATCCCGGAAGCATTTTTGCTGGGGCAGCAGGCGCTGGAAAATACCGGCTTCAAACCTGACTTAATTGCTGTCGAAGATGCCGACGATTACCCTATTGGCACAGATTTTGCTGTGGAAGAACTGAAGGAATCCAGTCTGCCCTCGCTGCTGCGCATTGAGCGGGGGCGCTTGTCGCGCCGCCAAGTGTTTGGCAATTTGCAGTTGAGCTATGGCCTGTTCATGCTGGAGTCGCGCAATTCGCGGTATTTGGTGGCTAAAGATGACGGCCGTATCGTCGGTGCTATTGGTTTCACATTGGATGAAGTCGGTCGCAGCATCAAAGTCCTTGAACTGATTGATTTACGCGACGATGTGGCCGGTTTTTTGCTTAAAGAATTGGATAAATGGGCACGTAATAAATACAAGGCCGAATACATCGAAATCACCGTCAGCGCTTACTGGCCCAACATCCAGCGCACGCTGAGCAACCTGGGCTTTGTGCCCGTCGCCTACTGCCCCTCGTTCGTGTTTCACGAAGTGGAGCGGCTGGACACCATCAAGATGGCCAAGCTGTATGTGCCCCTGGACATCGACAAGGCGCAGCTAACCGAGGACAGCCGGATCATTTTTGACCTGGTACGTCATGGATTTGAAGAGAAACGGCTGGGCATCTCGGTGAACGAGACGACGCGCCATATGGCTATTTTTGATGGACTGGAGGAAGGGGAATTGACGAAAATTGCCGGACTATGCCGGGTTGTCGAGCGCGGTGTGGGTGACGTGATTTTGCGGGCGAAAGAGCGCGGAGATGTGTTTTACATGATCATGAACGGCCGTATGGACATCTACAATCCTGATCACATCCTCATTGGTCACGTGGAAGCGGGCGATTTCCTGGGGGAGATTTCGCTGGTAGCCAATAAACCGTACAATGCAACGGCCGTTGCTGCCAGTAATGTGCGGCTCGTCGTCCTCAAACAAAAAGATTTTGAAGACCTGATTAACCGCTACCCGCGCATCGGCATGAAAGTGATGCGCAATATCGCTATTTCGGTAGGTGACAAACTCAATGCTCTGGGCGGGCGCTTCTCCCAGGCGCAAAATGACAGGTCGAGTGGGTAAAGAGAAACGGCCGTTTCCACTAGTAAGAAACGGCCGTTCACCAAATCAAACAATCACAAAATCAAATTGGCTCATGGGTAAAGAGTGTGCGTCAATGTGACAGTCACTTTTGAAGTGACTGTCACGTCTAGGCAAGTTTGCACACATTTCATAGTTGAGCCATCAAATTTCAGCCGTCGAAGGATCAATCCCCGCCGCTTTTAAGGCTTTTTTGTAAGCCGATACAGCCTTGGAATTAGCAATACGCGCCTGGCGTACCGCAGATGGATCCATATCATCGGTAATCTCAATTAATTCAGGTTTGGGCGGTAAATTAACCGCTCCAGCGGCAGGGGCCGCAGCTGGAGCCGGTGCAGCAGCGGCTGACGCGGCTGGCGCTGGAGCCGCCGCAGCGCTGGGATCAACCCCAGCGGCCTTCAGCGCCTTTTTATAAGCTGACTGCGCCTTAGAATTGGCAATGCGTGCCTTGCGAACCTCATCCGGCGACATATCGTCGGTAATCTCGATTAATTCTGGTTCCGGGACATTAACTGCCACCGGAGCGGGCGCCATTGCCGGTGCTGCCGCTGGAGCAGACGTAACCGTACCGGCGGTTTTAGCCGCTTTCATAGCTGCTGACTTGGCCTTGGCGTTGGCAATACGCGCCTTGCGAATATCCGCTGGCGACATATCGTCAGTCACTTCGATAATAGGGTAATCTTTGCCAGGAACCAACTCAATTTCGGCCTCGGCGGCCGGGGCAGCAGCCGCCGAAGCTGCCGGAGCAGCGGCCGCTGGCGGCGCGACGACAAAACCGGTGCGCAGCCCATCCCAACCATGGAACGCCGCAATTTTAACGGCCGTTACCGGGTCACTGTCCACACCTTTCCAGGCTGTTTTTAACTCATTCGCCTCACCCAACCGGCCAATGCCGTTGTTGGCCCCGCGCGGCGCGGCAGCAGCTTGCTTGGCGGCCAGTTTACGCGCTTCCTGCATCTGCGCTTCATAATCAGCAGAGACGGGAATTTTATAGCCCATCGTCAAGGCCATGTTATATCCATTACTCATGCTGGCTTTTTCCATTTCTGTCCGATTTTGCTGAACAGTCCGGTCGAAAACGGCCGTTCCTTTTGCCAGAACAATCCCGGCAACAATTATTACGATTATGGCTACAACGGCGATCAAAAAAATTGGCATATTGACATCCTCAACATTATTTAAACAATCTGCGACTCCCCCATTTTTCCCACCAACAGTGAACGGAACATTTAACTTTGGTTGGGGAATCAAAGACGTACATCACTAAAAATTCAGCCCGGTCATTATACATTTTGTAGCCAAATTCTCAAACACGAATCAGGCAGACAAAGAACATTACAGTTTGGGCAGTGAGGCAGCACAGTATGACAAAAACCGGCAAGCACAAGCAGCCGGCCGTCCAACGCAAAATACAAAAGTCACGCAGCAAATAGTTGACGACTGCCTGAACTTTTGTCACAATGAACTGTAGAAAAAATCAGTGTGGCAGAAGCATACAGATTGGCACGATTTCCAATTGAATCAAACAGGCAAGAAAAAAGCCCGGGATGCCCGGGCTAAGTAAATCTGATGCCGAAGGTGGGATTCGAACCCACACGAGCGTAATGCTCACTACGCCCTGAACGTAGCGCGTCTGCCGGTTTCGCCACTTCGGCGGGTAAGTTATAAACCACAACTCACGACTGCGGCATTGTACCAATTCAACCGCAAAAGTCAACTTTTTACCAAACCGATTCTTTTCATATGGACCGGTTTTCAGGAGATAACAATGTCTATTCCCAACTTATTGAAACGTGTACAGATGTTCTCCAATCTGAACGATGCGGAGCTGGAGCAAATAGCCGAAATCTGTGTGCAAAAGCAGGCTACCTCGGGCGAATTAATCCTGGAGCAGGACACAACGGGTACAGAAATGTACATTGTTGCCAATGGCTCTGTCGATGTGTATGTTCAAAGCGGCGAAGAAAGGCACAGCCTTGTCGTTTTGGGGAAAGGCCAGGTTATCGGAGAAATGGCCTTGATTGACCAGGGTCACCGTTCGGCGTCAGTTCGGGCTACCAAGAATGGCGCTACTCTTTATTTGATTGAAAGTCAAAAGTTTTTCGATTTATGCAATGCCAACTACCACATTGGCTTTATCGTCATGCGCAATCTGGCCATTGATATTGCTTTCAAATTACGACATCGTAATCTAACTATCGCCTGATAGCCACACGAGGAATTTAACAATGAGTGAAGACAATGACACTATTTTTTACAAAGTAAGCTATGTGGTTTTGGGCGGCAAACACACGGGGGCAATTATTAATGTGGACAAGAAGCCCGAAGTGGGTGATGAGGTCACATTTGACGACAATGTGTTTGAAATTATTGAGGTGATGGAGCTAATGCCGTCGGTTGGTAATTTTGCTTTTTTGCACGCTACTTGCAAGTTTATTCGTGAAGCAGAGTAGTCGTTTTGCGTCATACATCATGCGTCAGGGATGACGTTTGAGGATTGAACTCTCCCGATTCTTCATCATTAAGCCATGTTAATGGCATTGACTGCCAGTTTCCCGGCTTCTTCAAGGGCAGGTTTTTCCTGTCCTTTTGCGTTTATCCACCGGATGGCATACTGCTGTCCTAATTGATCGAGCGCCTGCCATAAATCAGCGTTGGCTACAGGATTGCCATCTTTTTTCTGCCAGGCGCGCCGCCGCCAACCGGGTATCCAGTTGGTGATACCCTGATATAAATAGTCGGATGTGGTGAAGATTTGCACGCTGCTGCCGCTGGGTAATAGTAACAGGCCTTCGATTACGGCCGTTAACTCCATCCGATTATTCGTAGTATCAAACGCCGACCCGCTGACCTGCTCCGTTTCACTCCCCTGCTCCAAAACCGCCCCCCAACCACCGGGACCGGGATTCCCTTTACACGAAGCCCGCACGTACAAACGGGGCACGTCATCCGAAATCTGGGCATCGGGTGTAATTTCCAGCCGGGCCTGGCGGGCCAGAGCGTCAACCCGCTCATTGTATTGATTGCCGGCGTGTCCTTTGACCCAGTGCCAGTTAATGTCGTGGCGTTTTACCAATGGCCAAAGTGCCCGCCATAAATCGGCGTTGGCCACCGGCTGGCCAGGCTTGTGCTGCCACTCCTTTTCGGCCCATTTTTCAATCCATTCGGTAATGCCCCGGCGCAAGTATTCGGAATCGGTATAGAATTGGACTTGACACGGCCGTTTCAAAGCCCGTAACGCCTCAATCGCCGCTGTCAACTCCATCCGGTTATTCGTCGTATCTGCCTGATGACCGGTCAGCACCTTCTCATGCCCACCAGACAGCAGCAGGGCTGCCCACCCCCCGATACCCGGGTTCGGGTCAGCCCCGCCGTCCGTATAAATCTCAACAACCACGATTAACTTTCAACCGCCGGAACCTGGCTTTTGCCCAGAGCCGCTTTCATCTCTTCAACACTGGTAAACTTGACCCGTGGACGGCCGTTCTCCGCACCTCTGGCTTCTTCCAGCTCATTCAAGGACAACCAATCTTCATAAGTAAAGTAATCCGGCTGCCGCTCCTGAATCAAAGCCAGCACAGCCTCAGCCGCTGATGGAATCGGTTCCAGGACTTTGCCTTCCGCCAAATCATCCAGCATGTGCGTCACCGTTTCCAAAGCATCCGGCTTATTCGTGCCAATCACCCCGGACGGGCCGCGCTTAATCCAGCCGCCTGTATACTCGCCCAGCACCGGTTCTTTGGTTTCCGGATTCATCACACGGCCTTCCTGGTTCAGGATCACGCCCCATTTATCATAAAATGGCACATCCGGCAGAGCCACACCCAGGTAGCCGACAGAACGAAATACCAGCCCGACCGGTATTTCCTCAAATTGATCCGTCGCCCGCGGCCGGGAACTGCCCGATTCCGTCTTGTACAATTCATTCTTGACCAGGCGCATCTTAACAATCTGGCCATTCTCATCGCCAATCAATTCCACCGGCGAAACCAGGAAACGCACGTGTACCCGGCGTGACTTACCTTGCAATTCCTTACCGGCATACGACTGGATGACCTCCACTGTACTCACCGTACCGCGATCCGCGTTTGCCAACTCCGCCTGGCTGATCTCATCCAGTTCAGCCTCTTCCGGCAGGGCGACAACTTCGGCATCCTCCATTTCGCCCAATTCTTTGATTTCCGGCGTCGTAAACTTGGCTTGAGCCGGGCCGCGCCGTCCCAGGATGTAAATGTCTTTAATCTTGCTCTGGCGCAATGCTTCCAGCGCATAATCGGCAATATCGGTTTTGGCCAACTCCTCCGGGGTGCGAGCCAAAATGCGGGCCACATCCATCGCTACGTTGCCAATACCGACAACGGCCGCACTCTCTTGCGACAAATCTACCTCATAGTCACGATAATCGGGATGGCCATTGTACCAGGCCACAAACTCGGTTGCCGGGTAACTCCCCTTCAACTCCTCGCCAGGAACACCTAATTGACGGTCAGTTTGGGCGCCGGTAGTGTACACAATCTGGTGATAATATTGGCGCAAATCAGCTACGGTGACGTGTTTGCCCAATTCCACGTTGCCAAAAAAGCGGAACCCAGGCTTTTGAGCGGTTTTGTCATACACCTTGGTCACCGATTTGATTTTTTGATGATCGGGGGCAACACCATACCGGACCAGGCCATAAGGTGTAGGCAGCCGTTCAAACATATCGACTTCGACAACCAGGTCTTTTCGCCGGAAAAGGTGTTCGGCCGTATAAAACCCGGTTGGTCCTGCACCAATAATGGCGACACGCAGCGGATTTGATTCTGTTCCTATTTTCGACATCAGCAGCTCCTTTGAATGACTTGTACAGTTTTTAATAAATAAGCGGCACAGATCAACGCCAGCCACAGGTTGGCGTTTGCGATTCATTTTGGGAATGTGCCGGTTGATTTTCAACAATAATGCTCCCCCTGCACCGGTACCCGGTTGTTTTTCAATGGCCGCTTTTATGCTTCGCCGGCCATGATTCGTGTCTCTAGTGTATCAATTTCACCACGATATTGATCACGTTCGGCTTTCAAAATGTCGCCGATAGAAATGATTCCCACTAAATCACCATCTTCAACTATCGGCAGGTGACGAAATCGCTTTTGTGTCATGGTCGCCGCTACGGAAGAGGTATCATCCTGGGGAATGCCGGTGATAATGGCTTTTGTCATTATATCGGCAACTTTCTCCGAAAAAAGCGCTTCATTCTGGGCCGCCCGACGGATGATGTCCCGCTCAGACAGAATGCCTACGGGCTTTCGATTCTCATCGACGACGACCAGCGCACCAATTTGATGCTTCACTAACAACGCGATGGCTTCTCGTATAAACTGTTCGGGGTGAACTGTAATGACGTTGACGCCCTTGCGGGACAGGATTTGCCGAATTTTCATTATTCTGCCTCCAACTTGAATCCTGAAGAGACGCCCTGTTTTGCGTCTCAGCTCACCCGATTGTTAAGTTAAGATGTTGGATGATTGTTATGAATGGGTTGGTTGTGCCAACACTATAGACATTATAAGGGATGGCCCGATGTGTGACAATATTCCGTTGCGGTAAGGATAGCCAAAGTTTTTATCGATGAGCAGTGCCAGACACAGGGCAGAATAGCCTGGTTCGAGCAAGGCCTGACGCCCCGTGCCTGGCACTATGCACATGATGAGCTATCGACAAAACTTCTGCACACCTCATCTACGGAAACAAAGCATGCAGCCGATCACAGGCCGGGCAGCTACCATCACGCCGGATAATCGCATAACCGGCCTGGGGGTCGGTATCCGTATAATTTTGAAAATCCAGATTGTAAATGATAAACAGGCGCACCTTGCCGCTGTTGGCCGCTAGCTGCGCCGCTTCAGCCACCCACTGTGCCTGTTCCGCCACCGACGTTCCACTGGCCCAGCCAAAATTAGCCGGCAAACTGTCAAAACCTTCAGACGACAAATAGCCCACTTCGGTAAAGCAAAGCGGCCGTACCCCGCCAAATGTATTGTAATACAAATTAAGCATCGGCTGGAAGTACCAACTATAGTGGGTGCCGGCCGGATGACCGGAGCTTACCGTCGGGGAAGTAGCTCCGGCATTATGGTGGACACCAATGCAGTCGGCGTAGCTGGCAGCACCAGCAGCCCGCATTCCAGACAAATATCGATCATCTGCCCAGGCATTTTGCGTGTTGTCAAAACCGGTGGGCGCTAACGCGCCACTGACGACCATGACGCCCGGATTAGCCGCTTTGATGGCGTTGTAAGCCGGGGCCAACATACTGTTGACGTACGTACTGGGATTGATTTGCCCAGCCGGCCATTCGAAATCAATATTCATTTCGTTCCAGATTTCAATAGCATCGGGACCAAGCGCGGCAACAGCGGCTACAAAATTGGTGTAGGCGCTAAAGTCGATGCTGTTGGCAGCTGGATAGGATGTCGCGCCGGTAATACTTACCAGAATTTTGAAGTTGTTCTGATGGGCGTCCTGGATAATGCCGTTCAGATCGCCAGGAGCGTCGCCCGGCTGCCATTTATACTGGATTTTGACCCAGGTCATTCCCGATTGGCTCATTTTGGCTTTGTTGGCCAGGTTGTTACTTTGCGCGCCCAGGCCAAAGGTTTGATTTGGATTAGGATTGGGCTGCGGCGTGACCGGTGCCGGACTGCTGCCGCCACCGGGAATGGTTAACACCTGTCCCACATAAATCAGGTTGACGTTGCTGATGTTGTTGGCCTGGGCAATGGCGGCAATGGTGGTTCCAAAACGGCGGGCGATGGCCGAAAGGGTATCACCGGTTTTTACGGTGTAAGTACCGCCAGTTGGCACCGGCGTTGTGGGTGATGGCGTTTGGGGCACCGGTGTGGCATTGCCATCAGGTATTTGCAGGATTTGGTCGGCGTAGATGAGATTGGGGTTGCTGATATTGTTGGCCGAGACAATGGCTTGAACGCTCACGCCAAATCGGGCTGCGATTTTGTTGAGGGTATCGCCCCATTGGACTTTGTATGCAAGGGCGGAAACGGCCGTAACAACCGTCAACGTTAAAATAACTGAAATTAAGACAGCGAGCCAGCTTGATTTTTTCATCAAAACCTCCGTGGCAGCAACGGGAGGTCAGATTGAAGACTACAATCCCATGTGCTGTTTTACTGTTTCAATCAACACTTTTAGATTATAAGGCTTCTTAAGGAATCCCACCAATCCTTTTTCATCAAACTGCTTCAGAACCTCTTTTTCATCATAGCCCGACGAAAGAACTACCGGCGCATGAGGGTCAATTTCGAGCAATCTCTTATAAGTTTCATGGCCATTCATGCCCGGCATAGATAAATCTAGCAGGATCAAGCCAATCTCGGCCTGACGTTGGCGATAAATTTCAATGCCCTCTTGCCCGCCAAACGCCGTCAGTACAGGAATATCTTCTAATTCCAGAATATCGGTCACGGCTTCACAAACGGTTTCCTGGTCATCAATGACAAGAACACACCTGGCAGATGAAGGTGCTAAATTAGCTATTGAATCTTCGTCGATGCCTTCATTGCCTTCTGCATCATGCGGATCCATGGTTTCATTGCCTCCAGGAAACAACAAAGAAAATATTGTACCCGCACCGGGGTTACTGTCCACCCAAATGGTACCTTGATGGCCGCGCACAATGCCAGCCACGGCCGATAATCCCAACCCCCTGCCCAATTTTTTCGTTGAAAAAAACGGGTCGAATATTTTGTCAACTGCTTCAGGGGACATACCCGGCCCGGTGTCGGCAACCGTCATCAGGACATAAGCTCCGTCACGCAGCGGGGTGCCTGCCCGGTGGCGGATTTGTATTTCGTCATTGGTTATTTGTTGAACGGCCGTGCCAATTCTAATCTCCCCCCCCTTTTCACCAATGGCTTCAGCCGCATTAAGCACCAAATTAGTAAGAATTTGCTGCAACTGGCTTCGATCCGCTTCAATAGTTAGCAGCGCGGGAACCAGTTCCAGAGTCAGGGTAATATGGGATGGCACCACAGCCTTTAACAAGTCTAACTCTTCTTCAATTAACTTATTTAAATTGATCCTTCGTCTTTCAAACTGCCCCTGCCCCGAAATCGCCAACATCTGCTGCGTTAAAACAGAAGCGTTTTCAGCCGCTTTGACCGCTTTCTTTATATGGGGCACAGCGGGATGATTCGGCGGCAGCTTGGCCAAAGCCAGAGAGGTTTGACCCAACATAACAACCAGCAAATTATTAAAATCGTGGGCAGCCCCTCCGGCCAGTATGCCCAGGCTTTCAATTTTTTGCGCCTGGTGCATGGCTGCTTCCAACTGCTTACTCTCGGTTATGTCCCGGCTGACGCTGCCGGCCATGTATCCCTTATCGTGGTCAATCAGAAACAAGCGGGACTGCAAGATGCGGCGATCGCCATCGGGGCGCTGAATTTCGGTTTCGGCAACACGCCAATGATCAGCCAGTTGGCCTGTGGCCATGGTTGTTTGAATGCGCTTTTGCAAATATGTGGCCGGCAGTCGTTTTTTTTGTTCATCGGGCAATAAATCGTTCCAAATATCCCAGGCCGGGCGCCCGACCGCATTTTCTTGTGTAATTCCAGTAATATTGGCCTGAGCTAGATTCCACTCAATAACCTTGCCGTCGATATCTACTAAAAATATACCATCCATCGCTTGTTCAATGATGCTGCGGAATTTTTGTTCGCTGTCTCGCAATTGGCGCTCGACTTGAAGACGGTAAATGGCCATGCGAATGGTGGCCAAAAGCTCGCGTTCTTCAAACGGTTTGACCAGATAACCCAGAGGCTCGGTATCTCTGGCCCGATTCAGCGTGGCTTCGTCAGCAAATGCGGTCAGGTAAATGGAAGATATGCCAAACTGGTCTTTAATTTGTCGTGCCGTTTCTACACCGTCCATTTCGCCCTTCAGTTTAATATCCATCAATATTAAATCGGGCCGGAATTCGGCTGTTTTGGTGATGGCTTCTGCACCACTGGCCACAAATACGGGTACGGTGTAACCAAGTCGTCTTAACCGGTTTTGAATGTCCAGGGCGACAATACTTTCGTCTTCTACAATGAGGATTTGGGCGGGTGTTGTCATGATGCGTCTGTTGATGTTTTATCTGTGAATGTTACGGTGATCGATGTACCTTGATGGCTTGTTGTTACAGTCAGACTGCCATCTAATTGATCGATCAGGCTGTTGATTAATTTTAGTCCTAATGTTGTGGCTTGGCGATAGTCAAGCTGGGGGGGAAACCCCATGCCGTTGTCGGTAACGGTTAAATGGCAGCCACGGCCGTTTCCCGTTTGCAGTTGGATGATAATTTGACCGGAACGGCCGTCGCTAAACGCATGTTTGAGCGCATTGGAGACCAATTCATTGAGGATGAGGCCGCAGGGAACGGCCGTATCCAATGGCAAAAGCACCGTCTCCACTTGCACATCCATATCTATTTGACCGTCATCCAGGCTGTAAGTCTGGTGCAGCTGCGACGCCAATTCGCGGACATACATCCCAAAATCAATTTGAGCCAAATTGTCCGACCGGTACAAAATCTCATGAATCAAGGACATGGATCGCACCCGATCCTGTCCTTCCAACAAAGCCTGTAAAACCGCCGGCTCAGTGGTTTGCGATGCCTGCAAATTCAATAAACTGGAAATAACTTGCAAATTATTCTTCACCCGGTGATGAATCTCTTTTAGCAGCACGTCTTTTTCATAGAGTGACGCTTGCAGCCGCTGCTCCATCTGTTTTCGTTCCCCTATATCACGCAGAACAAAGATTCGACTCGCCAATTGTTTACGGCCGTCAAATAGCAGCGACATACGAATATCAAACGTCCGCGGATTCGTCTCCCCTAAAACCCACTCCATTTGCAGACCAGTGGCCCCCTGTGAATCAAAAAATGGCTGTGGCCAATTTGGCCAAAACTGTTGGATTGGACGACCGAACACATCTGACTTATGCTTTTGCAGCAAATCGATCATAACCGGGTTCACATCAATAATGCAGTGTTGAGCATCTAAAACCAACACACCATCCCCCATTTGATCGATAATCATATGTTTGGCAACTGGGCTGACGTCCCATACCTGAACACGGTACAAAATCCAACCCGCTGTAGATACAGTAATGGCCAGAGCCACAGGTGTCAAATCCAACCCCGGTATAGGCCGCCAATGCAACAGGTTGCTGACTATATTGGCAATCCAGGGCAAAACAACAATGATCATCAACACGCCTGCCTGCCAGCGATAAAGATGCCCGGAAGATAGCAGCAGCCGCATCATATAGGCAATACCAATCAGAATGACGATGTTGGCAAAGATCATAAACAGCCAATACGCCGGTCCATACGTCGCATATCTGACGAGTAAACCATCAACGCGCACAAGTTGGTAACTTGACCAAATTAACCTGTGGTATTCATTGGTAAAGACCAGAAACAGGGTAAGTGAAGGAACAGCCCATAGTAATACAAAACGCCTCAGGGTCAGTTTCCCTATTTTGCCTGCATAACGCAGCGCATACGTTAACCACCCTGAAGGAATCACCACAATTGCGATAAATTGCGCTTTATCCCAAAATATTCTGCTGGAAGCATGGACACTGGAAATTTCCAAAACACTGCCCATTATCCACCAGCCTGTGGCCAAAATGAGCACTGCCCCCATTCGGGCAGTTGATTTATGATGGAACCGATACCAGACATACCCGGCGGAAAGGTAGGAAAGGAGCGCTGCCGCACTTAGAATGAATAAGTTAGGCGACCAATGCACATTCATGATAACGCGCTCGCTTTAATTGGGCAGGTTATGAGGAACTGAACCCCATTCGATTGCTCTACTTGAATTGTACCATCTAATTGATTTACCAGTGTGTTAACCAATTGTAATCCAAGAGAAGGCGACGTCTGGATATCCAGATCAGGAGGCAGTCCCACACCATTGTCGGCAACTTCTAAACATACTCTCGTCGGAGATTCCTGCTGCAATGTTATGTCGATCCGGCCAGGACGATTACCGGGGAAGGCGTGTTTGAATGCGTTGGAAACCAGTTCGTTCAGGATGAGGCCACAGGATACGGCCGTGTCCACTTCAAAAAATATCGGCCGCCCGGCAACTTTAATTTCGACACCCGAAGCTTGATACGATCGGGTCAAATATTCAATCAGATTTAGCACATAATCGTGGAAATCAATTTGTGCCAGATTTCCTGATTGATACAACTTCTCATGAATCAGCGCCATTGACCGCACCCGGTTCTGGCTGTCCTGGAAAATAGAAAGTGACTCCTTATCGGTCGCGTAGCTGGATTGTAAACTCAACATGCTGGAAACGACCTGCAAATTGTTTTTAACCCGGTGATGAATCTCTTTGAGTAGAATTTCTTTTTCTGTAAGCGATTCTTTAATTTTGCTCTCTGCTCGGCGGCGTTCTCCCAGCTCGTAAGTTAACTGCTCATTGATCTTTTGCAATACTCTTTCAGTATGCACCCGTTCCGTTACATCACGCATAACAATCACGTGTGACATAACGTCTCCCTGCCAATCGGTAAGGGGTGAGATTCGCATGTCATAAGTCCGCAGATGGTCTTCATCACCCAATACAATCTCTTTGCCAATCTCTCGAAATGGGGCATCCGGTTCCGGCCGATTAACGTCCAGGCGCATTAAGGACACATCCGGAAAACCCAATTCCTGGGTAAAACTGCCGGTAGGCCATACATCGTTGATTGATTTGCTGATGACATCTTTGTAACGGCTTTGAAATAATGCCCGTGCCGAAGCATTCGCATCAATGATCCGATACAGCCTGTCCAGAACAATTACACAATCATCAATGCCATCAAAAACAGCGGCCCTGGCTACTGGTATCAGATCCCCAATTTGCAGCCGCATCAACCCCCAGATGATGGGAATGATAGCCAGGACATACGACATTTGGATCAAGTTTAACGGCCGTAAAATCTTAACCCCGGCAAACTCAACCAGACTCACCGTGAAGGGTATCAACAACCCCAGCAAAATCATCGATGCCTGCCGCCGATAATAGGGCTGTGACTGAAAAACAGTCCAAACCATCAACAATATCGTCACCAAAATTAAAAGTTGTATATAGGCAACATAAATCCAATACACAATCCCATGCGGGTGATCAAGCCAGATATACCCATCTTCAGTGATTAAAAAATGCTCTGGCCAGACCAGGCTGTGAAATTTGTTCGTAAAAATAAACAGCAGGCCGATAATCGGGATCAAATTCACCCAGAAAAGATTACGCCACGTCAACCACCTTTTCTTGCCCATCGACTGCAAGGCCAGAACCAGCATCCCAGAAGCAAGTATCGTGCCGCCAATATACTGCATCTGGTTCCAAAAGATTTTTGCTTTCAGGCTCACCAACAATAACTCCAGTGCATAAGCCGACAGCCATTCAACGGCCGACAGCAGAATCACCAGGCTAATGATGACCTGCGAACCACCGCGCCGCCAAACGAACACGGCCGTTAAAACCGACACAAAAGCGCCTAAAAGTACCGGAATCGCATAAGGGTTAAATTGCCAAATCATAATTTATACTCAGGCACAGGAAAGGTAATAATAAACGTCGTACCCGGAGTGCGCTCCACATGAAAATCGCCTGACAATTGGTCAACCAGCATGTTAACCAGCTGCAAACCGAGCGTCATTGTATTGTGGCAATCAATTTCTTCTGGCATACCAACTCCGTTATCCCCCACCATCAGGATCAAATTTCTATGAGAAGTTTGGCGGAATTTGATGAAAATTTTACCGTTTTTGTCTGGTGGGAAGGCGTGTTTGAAGATATTGGAAACCAGTTCATTGATGATGAGGCCGCAGGACACGGCCGTATCAATTTCCAATAAAATCGGCTCCAGATCAAAATAAATTTCTGCCGGCGTGGCAAACCGGTAAGATTGAGCTAAATGCGCCGTCAACTCACGGATATAATCATCAAAATCAACTCTTGCTAAATCACTCGATTGATATAACTTCTGATGGATCAAAGCCATCGAACGAATACGGTTTTGACTATCTTGAAATACCGAAAGGTTTTCTTTATCCGCCACTGAACTCGACTGCAAATTCAGCAAGCTAGAAATGACCTGCAAATTATTCTTAACCCGATGGTGAATTTCCTTAAGCAGCACCTCCTTTTCATGCAAAGACGCTTCAATCTTATCCTCCGCCAGCTTCCTTTCCGCAATTTGGATGTTTAGCGCCTTATTCACTTCAGTCAACTCTTCAGCTTTCTGCCTCAACTCAGTTTGCCGGTCCTTTTCCAACAAACGAATATGGCTTAAAAATGTCAGATGCGCCGCAACCCAGGTCAAAATAAAACCAAAAACAGGTATAATATCAGCCACCCGAATGGCCGGATCGATGACAGGCAGCAATAAAATAAGAACCAGAGCCATTACTGCTAAAACGACTGTACTCCTAATCGTTAAAACCATACTGGCCAGGATCAATGGCAAAATAACCCACATGGCATTCTGGGCAAGCTGACTGGCGTTCCTTTCTGGAACAAAAAACACCGGAAAGATACTAAAAGCAGCTAAAAAGAACAGACTGATCCAAATACCCCACCGGTAATGCCTTGTCCGGCTTAGCCCATAAGCCGCTCCCATGGCAACCGCCAAAACCGTAAAAACACCTTGCGG
>JACKCC010000014.1 GCA_020634245.1 Ardenticatenaceae bacterium
GTAAGAGAACATTCAATGATGAACCCCACCAATTAAATGAGCTGTAATTGGGATGATGATTAAGCCCTGTGTAGTATTGCGAGAAGCCATTGCTTCCAGCAAAGAAAGCACCATAGTGCGGTTCATACCACGGATCCCAAAAGGCTAACTTGACATCGTACGCTGTTGTCACATAAGCATGGACTGGTTTTACGGGTTGAAGCATAGTGACAGTGCCAACGAGAAGACCCAAGACAATCATGATAAACATAAGCTTCTGTTTCATTTTATCTCCCTTGAATCAATCACTTGATTAAGTCGATTTAATGGCTGGTTTGAAGGTTGTGGTGGCATTTAAGAAAGTTGTGACATCACGTTCTCCAAGATAAATGATTAGAATTTACGCGTCAATTAGGGCTTTACCTATTTGGTGTAGGGAAATTCCTACACCAAGCCGCTGCGCACTGCCCAAACGGCCGTTTCCACTCGTGATCTCACGCCCAGTTTTTCATATATTATTGTCAGGCATTTTTCTATGGTTTTTACACTAATTTCCAATACCAGGGCAATTTCCCGGTTGGTTTTACCAACTGCTGTCAGGCGTATCACATCTAGCTCGCGATCGGTCAATCCGAAATCTTCTACCGGAACCGCCTCGTTACCCTTGTCAATTAGCTGTTCCAGTGCCGCCTGGCTAAACCAGATGTTGCCATCAGCAACTGCATGAATGGCATTTACTATTTTTTCGGGCAGTTCAGTTTTATCTACGAAGCCCAGCACACCCACAGCAGCCAGGTCATGCACACAAGCGTCATCCCAATGATCGCTCATCGTCAGTACTTTTATCTGGGGGATATCCTGGTACAACATAGAGATTAATTCGGCAGATTGTGCTCCCAGTGTTTTCAAGTCCAGCAGCACAATATCGGGCTGAAATTCATGGTTCATCGCTAGAGCTTCTTGAGTGTAAAAAGCGGTTCCTACCACTTCGAAATCCGGGTCTGTTTGTAATATTGAATTGATCTCCTCCCGTGAAACTGGATGCGCTTCAACAATTAGAATGCGAGTGTTTTTCATTATACTCCCTCAATTTATTTTCTCCGGCAATCTTGGCAACGTTGTTTTTGGCTGAGGACATTAAACGTGCAGGATGTAATTTATATACCCTCCCCCCCCTAAAGTTGTCAAGCCAGTGTTGGGATGGCACTGGGTCCGTTGAATGGGATTGGCCGTAAATCACTCATTTTGCGGCGTTTTTTCCAGCTCGATTTGGGCGATTTTCACGAGTAACCATACCATTGCGTGATGGCGAAAAAGTTACCGTGAAATCAAATCCCATAGAACAGACCCAGTGCCGTTGGGATAGCGTAGGAAAAAACTCATCCGGTTTTAACAATTGACCATTTGCTAGTCGTAACTATATTGGCTCATGTTTAGAACTAGTGCAAACGAACGATAGAAGCGATGAATTTGGGAGATACACATTTCTGATTGACGGCAAATTCATGAATGGCAACGTAGCCGGGCAGGTGCTTTTTGTGGACCCCGCGAAAAGGCCGCAAGAAATTGCGTAATCCTGTCCAACCGCCTTCATTAGAATTCACATGAACCTCACGGATTCCATCACCATCATCATCTCGCGCCCATTCGTTTTGACTATGACAGACGGTGTAACGGATACGTTTGAGCCGATTGTAACTGTCATACTCGTCTGTGTATAAGGTAGCATCAGCTTTGGTAAACTTCTCGACAAAAGGACACAATGTGACCCCTTGGGTGTTGGGCACCACGCGGATACGCACTTGCCGTGATTGGCGACCAATGACTGCACAAACCGGCGGCCGGTCATTGGTGTATGTGCCTCGGCCGCGCCGTTTGTTGGCGCGACGACGGGGCGGGTCATCTGGGTCACCATGCCATTCACCTTTTTTCCCCCGCATTTTGGAACATCTCGTCGGTTTCTACTTCTTCATCTTCCAGTGGGGTTTCTGGTTGTTCTATTTCGGCGTTGGCTTGCAACTGATGTCGTACTTCCGTCGCTGTTGTGCGGCTGATACGCAATTCCCGGGCCAACTGTGCCGTCGGTTTCCCCTGACAAACGCCTCGGATAAACAAGACCGTTTGCTCTGGGCGAAAATAACGGCCTTCAAAGACCGTATTGCTGTACAAGTTGTAGATGCCTTTGCATTCCTGACAACGGTACACATCGAGGTCGCTCTTTTGGGTACGGCGAAACCAGCGACCTTGCTCCAATGACGCCCCGCAATGGGGACATTTCAGGCCATCAGGATGAAAATATGTTTCTATCCATGCCTCGCAGGAAGCGCGGTCCATTAGGTCAACAATTGGAAAGTCCATATTGGCTATTTTACCCGATCACTTGTACTAAACATGAGCCACTATATTTGTGGGTGTGAAATTTCTCAGCCCTGATACCTGTTGCCGATTGAAGCTGTCAGAGCGCCCCAAAAACAGGGTAGCACGAAACAAAATTGTTGGATAGAGTCCGCCCCATGAGTTATGCAATTCCTAACCAACGATTGGCCCAACAAATCCAGTTCATCCTGGAAGTCGACAAACTGAAAAACGTTGTCCGCCGCACCTACGTCAGCGGCGCGGCGCGGCGCGAAAATTCGGCCGAACACAGTTGGCAGTTAGCCCTGATGGCCCTGACCCTGGCCGAACACGCTAACGAACCGGTAGACACGGCCCAGGTCATGAAAATGGTCATCATCCACGACATCGTGGAGATTGACGCCGGAGACACCTACTTTTTCGACGATGCCGGAACGGCCGATAAGGCCGAGCGGGAGCAAAAAGCTGCCGAGCGCATCTTCGGCTTGCTGCCGGCCGACCAGGCCGTCGAACTGCACCAATTATGGGATGAATTTGAAGCCCGTGAGACGCCGGAAGCCCGCTTTGCCAATGCCATTGACCGGGTTATGCCCCTGCTGCTCAATTACGAAACGCGGGGAAAATCCTGGCGGGAGAATGGCATCAGCAATGAGCAGATTTTGCCGCGCATGGCCCACGTCGCCGACGGCTCAGAGGCGATCTGGCAGTTGATCCAGTCAATTGTGACCGCTGCTACGGCGGAAGGCTACCTGTCGGATTGAAGCGGCTGCAAAACCTTGAGCGGAACCCAGCCGTTTTGACCGGATTGGTTGGTACACCAGAGCCAGCCGCTTTCTTGGTGTACGGCCGGGACCACATCCCCCACTTTCACCGTCAATTCTGTTGATTCGTAGTCGTGGAGGATACGGCCGTCGCCGCCCAAATACGCTTCTGGAACCCAACGACTCTCACCGGCCGCATTCGTACACCAAACCCAGCCCGGCCACTCATCGTCGCGGCGGCCGATTTGCACTGTTTCACCTTTTTTGAGGAAAAAAGGTTCGGTATAGGGTGAGTCATAATCGGCGATGACCTGATAGTGATGTCTAACCTGCTTCAACCTTGAATCTCCCATCAGAAGCCTGTTCTAACCGGCCCGCCAACTGGCGCGAGATGTACATCGGCACGCCCTCAGCCCGGTAAAAGCGCAGTTCAACACTGAACGGACGCGATTGGGCAGTGATGTCTTCCCAGGGGATGGATAATGGCGGATTGCCAGGGCGGAACATGACAAAAACCGATAAATGCAGCGCCTGGCTGTCGGCGCACACGCGCAGGATACCGCTGTAGTTGGAACTCCAGCGGAAGCGGGCGCTTTGCAGCGACCAGCAGGATTCGTTGAAAGGAATACGTGACGGGTAAACATCGGCCAGCTTGCTCCAGCCGCTAAGCTGGGCAACCAACCAGACGATGGCCATCCAAAACAGGGCAAAAGCAACGATGCTGCCCAGGATAATTGTGATTGTCTGCAAACTTTCCATATAAATCCTTGTTGTCGTCACAAGTCATGAAGTCATGCGTCACTAATGACGTATGATGCATGACTTCATGAACCAGCATCCGATTTTTTACTCCGCTTGCCCCAGGCCGTTTTCATTTCTTGCCGGGAAAAGGCGAAAAAATCACGTAATAACTGCCGGAAATTGGCCCTTTCCTGCGTCCAGCCCTGCCAGGGGCGGGAAAGGCCGGGGTTGTCTAATGTTTCCACAAAAATGGCGGCAATGCCAATGGTCAAGTAGATGTCTTTGAAGTCGGCGGAAACGACATGGGGCAGGCAGATGAAATCAACGATGTGGCCGCGCAGGGGCATTTCCACCAGCCAACTGCCCAGCCCGGCAAAAAAGCCCAGGAAGGCCACGTCAGCCCACAGGCTGGACCGCTGATGAGCAATGTAGTAACGGTAGCCAAACCAGGAAAAAATCAACAACAGGAAGGCCATGATGCCTAATGGGATGAGGCTGGTCATTGGCCGGTTGAACTGGCTGAGGATCCACGAACCATGAAAGTTGCAGTTGTGGGCCAGATTGAGCCAGCCGGTGATGAGGGGCACGGCCGTTCTAAACGGAATCGTCGCCGTCACCCATAATTTGATGGCCTGATCCAGCAGCGCCAGCCCGGCAGCCAGGGCCAGCAGCCACCCACCGCGAGCGATTTGTTTGATTTTGCGGCTGAGGGATTCCAGCAGGGCGGCGACCAGGTAAAAAAACAGCAGCGGATAGGCAACCACCAGTGCCTGCTGGCGGCTGCTAATGCCGCCTTGCAGGGCGGTGATGAGGAAAAACAGCAGCCACTCAATCAGGAAAATCAGTTTGTTACGGGTGGGTCGCAGGAAGCTCATTAACCTTATCCTGCCTGCAAATGTTTGAGGATGGTTTGGGCGATGAGCGACGGCCGTTCCATCGTCAACATATGCCCCGTATCAGGAATCTCGATAAAGGTGGCCGCCGGCTGTAACGCCTGCCACAACTGCCAGGCGGCGGGCATGATTGTGTCTGATTCAGCGGCGCGGAGGGCCAACGTGGGCTGCGTCACTTGCGGCAAATGTTCCCACACGTGCAGCGGCGGATGGGCGTAAACGCGGGCTTCCCATTCACGGGGGAAGCTCAAAACAAATTCTCCCGAACCATCGGTGCGCGTAGCATGGTTGACATAATCCCACAACGCATCGTCGGAAAAACGGCGGAAGACGGATTTGTCCCGGAAGCGGTCGAAGGCTTCCTGGCGGCCAGCCCAGCGATTTCGCCGGTTTTGGGCGACGCGCACCAATGGCAGTTTGTACGCGCCGTCAGGATTGGCGGCGGCCATTTTTAGCAGTTCCGGCGGCAGAAAGACGGGTTCGATGAGGATGAGTTGGCGGAAGAGAGACGGCCGTTTCACTGCCGCGTACATCGTTGCCACCCCACCCAGCGAATGGCCGACACCAATGACGTTTTCCAGCCCTTCTTGCTCGAAAAAGCGAATCAAATCATCGGCCAGCAGTTCCCAACTGGTTAATTCTGCGGGATTGCTGTTGGGCCATAACGGCCGTTGCTCAATAGCCAGCACCCGAAAATGAGGCGTCAAATCTTCGATGAACTGGCGGTAGCAGCCAGGCGGGTAGGCGTTGGCATGGGCAAAATGCAGCAGCGGCCCATTCCCGCCAAAATCAATGAAAGGGATTTGAGAATTCAATAATTTTCTCCGTGTCGCGGGGATTAGGGGAAAAAATCTTGAAATCTCCTAATCCCCGCTATGTTTGACTAATCTTACCACGAAACGGTTGCCGGGCGGGCAACGGCCGTTACAATTCCATCATGAGTAATCGTTATCCCATCCCCGCCACCGAAACGCGAGCCGAAATCGAAGTCAAAAATTCGCGCTTTATCGCTACTGCTGCCCCGGTTTTCAGCGTCGATGAGGCCAAAGAATTCATCAAGCGCATTAAGCAGGAATTCAGCGACGCCTCGCATAATGTGCCTGCGTTTGTCGTCGGTTTTGGCCCATCGGTGACTGCCCACTGCAACGACGATGGCGAACCATCGGGCACAGCCGGGCGGCCAGCGCTGGCCGTGCTGCAAGGCAGCGGCCTGGGCGACGTGGCTGTGGTGGTGACGCGCTACTTCGGCGGCACGAAGTTGGGAACCGGCGGCCTGGTGCGGGCCTATGGTGATGCGGTCAAAGCGGTGCTGGACGTACTGCCCCGTGCCGAGAAGGTGCCGACGCATACGGTGATGCTGGCGCTGCCTTACACTTTGTTTGAGCGGGTGAAATTGTTGGTGGCGGATTGGAACGGCCGTATCCTTGATGAAACCTTCGCTGCCGACATCACTTTGACCATTCAATTTGTGGTCGAAAAATTCCCCGGTTTCCAGGAAGCGCTAACCGAACTCTCGCACGGCAGCCTGACAGCGGAAATTGTTGTGGCCAATGAAGAGACGATTATGCCGTTGCAAGGTGGCGAGTAAGCGAGTGGATTTTTGTCGACTGTTGGCTGTTGACAGTTAGTTGTTCTCCAACGCCTGGCGCTGAGCTTTAGTTAACCCCTTGACGACCAGATTGTAGGAATCGTCAATCATACGCAAGAACTCTTTTTGAGGGACCGAGCCATCCAGGGTGACAGTGTTCCAGTGTCTTTTGTTCAGGTGGTAGCCGGGACGAACGGCCGGGTAAATGTCGCGCAAAAACAAGGCTTCATCAGGGTTGCATTTAAGGCTGATGGTGAGGGGATCGGCTTCCCAGGCGACGAGGGCAAACATCTTGCCCATCACTTTGTAGACGAGCGCTTCCGGGCCAAACGGCCGTTCCTCCGTCGTTCCCTTTTTCGCCAATAAATACGTTTGCAATGTGGCCAGGTCCATTAAATTTCTCCTAACGATAGGTTTTGGGCCGGGGCTGGCTGGGTGGCAATCAGGATTATTAAGCCGCCGAAAATCAGCCCCACGCCCAACAAGGCCACTCCCGTCAATTGTTCGCCCAGCAGGAAGACGCCCAGCAATCCGGCAGTCAGCGGTTCGGCCAGGGAGAGGGTGACGGCCGTTGCCACCGGAACCCGCTTCAACCCCCGCGAAAACAAGGCATAGGCCGCCGCCGTCGCCAACAGCCCCAGGTGCAAGGCCACGGCCAGGCCGCGCGGCTGGGCCAGCCAAGTCAAATCGGTGGTGAATAACAGCGGCGACAGGAAAAGCGCGCCCAAAGTGAAGATAACGGCCGTTGCCGCATCCGGCGATTGTTTTTCCAGTACGCTTTTGCTGGCGACGGCGTAAGCCGCGTAAGCCAGACCCGCTCCCAAAGCCAGGACTACCCCTACGGCGTCCACGTGGATGGCGCTGCCGGCCGTGACCAGCAAAAAACAGCCCAGGATGGAAATGATGGTCGCCGTCAACCAGCGGGGTGACGGCCGTTCCCCGCGCACTAACATTCCCAGTAGACCGGCCCACACCGGCCCACTGCCAATCGTGACCACCGTGCCTACGGCCACACCGGTGCGGGCTACCCCGGCAAAAAAGAACGGCTGGTACGCGGCCATGCCCAGGGCGGCGACAAAAGTTGCCAGTTTAGGCCATTCCTGTCCCCGGCGCAGTGATTTACGGGCCGCAGCCAAACCGAGCAGAGCCAGACCGCCAATCGCCAGCCGCACTGCGCCAATGGCCAGCGAGTCTGTTCCGACCGGGGCAAATGCCTGAGCTGTTCCTGTCGTCCCCCACAGCACGGCAGCCGCGATGACCCATAGCGGGCCATATTTTATATTTGAGGTTTCCGGACTCATTGGAGTAGATGCGTCATGTGTCATTCATGTTCCATCGGGTTACGGATCACGAATAAATTACCGAATAAGCAATCAGCCACTGTGCCGCCCAATAGGTGCTCAACACTACAACACGCGCCATTGCGAATTTTTGGCGAAAGCGGTCGTAGGCCAGAAAAGAGTCGGACGCGACAAACAGGGCTGCCCCCACCGCCGCCAGCAGCGTTCCGGCGGCGGGCAGCGCCGACCAGCGTCCCCAGGCCTGCCAGGCCATGGTCAAAATGGTCAGGATGTAGGCGATGACCGGTACACGCATTTTGGCCAGTCCCGGAGCCAGGATGCGGTAAAAGATGAAGCCATAGGCGGCCAGTAAAATGAGCCAGATCGGAGCCGGGTGGAACCCACTGTCGCTGACAAAGGCGACAATGTATACGAGGTGTCCGATCAGAAAGCTGACCAGCCCGGCGATGAAATATTTTGCGGGCAGCATCAAAAAGATGTCACCGCCCAGGCAAAAGACCAGGCCGATGATAATGAGCCATTTGTAGAGCAACGGGGCGGCAGTTGGCCCGGTAAGCGCCATCCAGATGATGAGCAGCGTAGTGAGTGGCTTGAAAATGTATACCAGAGTGCGTTTGGGCTGGTACTCGCCGCCGATGGCCAGTACGGCCGTTACCAATGGCAGTAAAATTGTCATCGTCACTCCTTTCAAGTCAACATAATCTCGTTTGGGGTGCAAATATAGCGGAAACGGCCGTTTTGCCCAACAATTCTTCTCAGCTTAACAACACATAAACGTAAGTCCTAAATTCAGAATACCACATACAATAAATACCGTGCGAATTATGCAAATGGGGAACGAATATGAAAAAACAACCAATTGGCTTTGCGATTTTACTTATCACCTTGAGCATTTTTGGTCAGGTTTCGGCCCAATCAACCGACAGTCCACCAGAAAATTACCGCAAGCTGCCCGACATCCACGTTTTTGCCGATCAAAGCTACGGCCAATGGGCCGGGTCGGGCAATGGGATGGAAATTGAAACGGTTGATGATGGCTTTAATCCGGCCGTGCCCATAGATGCCGGTCAGCAGCATAACAACTTGCCATCTTATCGGGTCAATGTGACCGGAGAAAATGGCTGGTGGGGATTCATCCTGGCCGGACAAGATTGGGAAACATACAGCATCGCGCCCTATTATCCCGACGGCGCATTGGAGTTTAACGTCAAGGGAGATGTTGGCGGCGAAGATTTCCAGGTGTCTCTTATTTCCGTCGATTACGAACGCGACCCGGAGGAGGCCGAGTCGACTAGGGTAACCATGTCGGAGATGATGACAATCTCGGATCAATGGCAGTCCGTCCAGATTCCACTGACGGACTTTCTGGCTGATGCGGGCAGTCTCAATCTCAACCAATTACGCACCGTTCATTTTGCCGGGGTAAATGGGTCGCCGGTCAAATTTTGGTTGAACGACATACGTTTTACCTCAACGGCCGTTGAGCCGGGACATCCAGCCATAAAAATCAATCAGTTAGGGTATTTGTCCGATGCCCGCAAGCAGGCTCTGGTGACCGGATTCCCGGAGGAACTGACGGCTTCGGAGGGCACGACTTTTGAAGTGCGCCAATTACCGGGTAATGCCGTGGCATTTGAGGGTACCTTGCAACTGCGATCCGAATTTGACGGGATTGTATCCGGTGAGCGGATTTTGGTGGCCGATTTTAGCGATTTGACGACGCCCGGTGAGTATTACCTGGCCGTAGATGCATTTCAGATGGCCGATTCACCATCATTTGTAATCGGGCCTTTATCTTACGATAATCTTTTGGTCGATGCGATGCGCTATTTTTATTTGCAGCGTTCCGGCATCGCGCTGGATGCGCGGTATGCGGGACAGTTTGCACGGGGCGTTGGTCATCCCCAGGATGCTCAGGCTGAGTTTCGTTCGGGTGAGCTGTCACCGCGCAATGTGTCGGGCGGCTGGTACGATGCCGGTGATTATGGCAAATATGTGAATGCTGGGGCTACGGCCGTATCCGATCTGCTCTGGGCTTACGAGCTATTCCCCGCCCAATTCCCCGATGACCAATTGAATATTCCCGAAAGCGGCAACGGCGTTTCCGATTTGCTGGATGAGGTGCGTTGGGAACTGGACTGGATACTCAAAATGCAGGACCCGGAATCGGGCGGCTTTTACCACATGGTACAGCCCACCGAAGATGTTGTCATTCCCGCCGCTACAGAAACACGTTACATCGAAGATGTGGATGGCGGCAATCAAAATGTGCGTCCCACCAGTACCACTGGCAGTGCTGTGGCCGCCCTGGCCCATGCGGCACTGGTGTATGCCAACGTTGATCCCGGCTACGCTGCCGTTTTGCAAACAGCAGCCGAATCCGGTTGGGCTTACCTGGAGGCCAATCCCAACGTTGTCGAATCGGTTCCCGGCCCCTATGCCGACAACGATGATCGGGATGACCGGTTTTGGGCGGCGGCCGCGCTGTATCGGCTGACCGGCGACGCAGCTTATGACGCCTACATCCAATCTGTTTACCAGGATGTGCCGACCCTGTTTGATTCGGACACGGACAACGGCTATGGCGTGGGCATGATGGGGATGATTGGCTGGCTCTGTTATGCTTCCAGCGACAATCCCAACCCGGAAGCGATGGCTTTTTTTGAGCCGCTGTTTTCCGATTGGTCGGCGCGCATGGCCCAGCGCTGGCAAAATTCGGCCTGGAATTTGACTTTGTTAGATGAGGATTATTATTGGGGCAGCAATTACGTGACGCTGACGACGCCATTGGTGATGTTGGTGGGGGCGCAGGCGCTGGGTTTGAGTACGGACACGGCCGTTCACATTTCCCAAAATGCTCTCGACTACCTGCTGGGAACCAATCCACTGCGCTTTAGCTACGTTTCCGGTTATGGATTAGACAGCTTGCGTCATCCCCATTCACAGCAGTGGAGCCGGGATGGTGTTCCCGATGTGCCCAAAGGCGTCTTGGCCGGCGGCCCGAACGAGTACACCAATCCGCTGCTTTTCTCTAATTTCGCCGGCAAAAAATATGTGGACAGCAATGGCGCCTGGTCGATCAATGAACACACAATTTACTGGAATTCGGCGCTGGTTTTCCATGCAGCGCTGGCTGCTTATTTGGGTAACCCATCAGGTGCGCCGCTTCCGGTAAGTGAGGCTCCGGCGGCAACGGCAGTTAGCAGTTCAAGTTCGATTGCCACACCGGTTCCCGCCGAGTCGCAGCCGGTGGAAGAGATTGCGGCGGTCAGGGCAACGGCCGTTCCCCCGGCCGCAGAAACAGCAGCCAACGCCGTTCCCGATCCCCGCCTGAACTACGTGTTCATCGCCCTGGGCGTGTTGGCGCTGTTTGTTGTCATCAACTTTGTGTTTATGGTGCGCATCTGGCGGAAGATTTCATAAATCATAAGTCATGCGTCATGCGTCATACGTGAGGTGACGTATGACGCATGACTTAATGACGCCTGATGTATTCTCTTATCCCGCGCCGCTGGCGCCGCCACCGGCCGCACCTGCGCCGGCAGCCCCGGCGGCCGCACCGCCCGCCGTAGAAGAAGCGGCCGACATCGCGCCGAAGGCGGCCATGCTTTGCGCCGGGTCGCTGTTGGGCAGGGCGTGGAAGTAAGGCGGCACTTCTGTCCAGCCTTCCTTTTCAAAGTATCGGGTCCACTGGGGCAACAGGCCAAAGGCAGCAGCGTAGGGCAGGTATTTGAAGAACAGGTTAGGATTGTCTACGGCCGCTTTGCCCTTTGTAACTTCTTTCAGATAGTCGGCAAACTGTTCCCATTCCGCTTTACGGGTGGCGGCTTCATCGGTTAAGGGGGAGATGGCGGTGGAGGCTATAGCCGTTATGATTCCCAACAACCCCAAACTACCGCCAACGGCCAACGGAGCCAAGCCCAAACTGCCTGTCACTCCCAGTAGAATCATGGCTGCAAAACCGACGGCCAACAGTAAGATGCCAGAAAAGACTATGCTTTTCCGGGCACGGTTACGCTCCGGGCTGAACCAATCGGCCAGCTTCAATTCCATGCGCCCAGTTTCTGTGAATGTTTTCCAACGGCGAGAAGTGACTACATCGCTCAAATCGGAGAATTTGACCGTTTTCGCCGGCCCTTTTTTCGTCGTGAACAACAAGTCAAGCAGCGCCTCTTCGTGGGGCAGCGGCTGGGCCGGTTCTTCCAGGAGCCGGATGAGGAAATCGTGTTTGCGGTACCACTTTTGCTCCGGCGACTCGTCGATTTCCAGGACGCCCTGCTCGGCCAGGCTAAAGAGCGTGCCCAGAGCGTTGGCCCAGGTGGGATTGGCGTCATAAGTGAGTAACGTTCCGGCAATGCCCGGAGCCAGTTTGCTGGGCGGCTCATAAACGACGCCGGGGCGCGTGGTGGCGCGTGGCCGATAACGCATTATCCGGGTGAAAAGGACGGTAAGTCCGGCGGCCAGGATGGCCGCGCTCACGCCGATCCAAATGGGCGTCTGGGCCGATTGGGTTTCCTGCCGGGCCTGCCATTCGGGCGGCGCAGTTAAAATGCTGCCGGCCGGGAAGCGCAGCCCGACAACCAAAGGGCTGTTCGGCTGTAGATTCTGGCTGGTGAAGCGAACCTGATTCCCGTCACGGCTGACGGTGGGCTGTCCGGCCTGGACCTCTGGTTGGCCGACCAGTTCTAATCCGGCCGGGTAATTGATTGTGGTGGTGCTGTGGGCAATGGTGTATTCATACTCATCCGGCAAGGCCTGCCACAGGAGCAAATCGCTGCCTTCCGCCTGACGGACGACGCCCAGAACGTGGTAGCTGAGGACGAACGTCCGCGTCGTGTTGCTGGTCGGTTCCAAATGCCAGGTGACGCGGATGGGGCTTCCCCCGCTGATTTCTAGCTGGCCGGTTTGGTCGCCCTGGGAGAGGGTGCGACGGAAACCGTCGTCGCCGTCCACACTGCCAATAATATTCGTAATCCCATCGGTATGGTCGTTGGGCAGTTCGCGGAAGACGTAGGTAAACGGTCCGCCAACAAAGTCAAAGACGACGGTTTCTGTCACCAGGAGTGACCCGTCATTTTGGACAGTAACGTCTACGTCGAACCGGTCGGCGCTGTAGCTTTTTTGGGCGTATACGGTGCCCGTCAAAACGAACAAAGCAGCGACTAAAATAAGAGCCATCCACCCTGAACGCTTAAACATCGCAATAATCTCCTTTCGCTGCCCGCAGGCAGCCGCTAATTGGGTCAATACTGTTCACTATACGGGGAATGGGAACGGCCGTTGCGTTCCTGCTTATGCAAAGGCTGACTGAGTGAAATCTGTAACTGGCAATTGATCCCAGGTACGGCCGTCAAGCGACCGGCCCGATTTTTTCTTATTGGTTCCTCCCCACTGCTTGAAGAAGAAAGGAACATTTGCAGATAGGCACTGATCGCGAATACCGATGACCCATTCTCTCTTGATTGGCCGTGCGCGTGGGCCTGATTCGCCGCCAACAATAGCCCAATCAATGCCTTCCAAATTGAGTTGTTGTAAGGGACCAAGAAGCGGTTCTAGCGAGAGGAATTTAATTTTTGCGCCAGTTTGCCTTAAGTGGTCAATACGATAGGTGTATTTTTGAGATTCTACGCTGACCCCCATCCATACATTGTCGGGCCAATCAATTTCTGCGCTTAGCTCAGCCAGCCGTTCGGCGCGTTTTGTTAAGACCTGGAAATTGTGCCAGGAAGCGCGGGCCATGACGTCAAAAACCCGGTGAATGTATTCTGCGGGAACATCTTTGTGGAAGAGATCGCTCATGGAGTTGACAAAGATGAGCTGTGGTTTTTTCCATTGCAACGGCCGTTCCAGCATGTGTTCGTGCAAAGTCAACTCAAATCCATTAGCATAATTGGCCTGCCCCATAGCCTGCAAACGTAAAGCCATTCGTTCTGCATAACAATTTTTGCAGCCTGGGCTGATTTTTGTACAGCCAGTAATGGGGTTCCACGTTGATTCAGCCCATTCTATTTTAGTGGTTGCCATACCGCTCCTTCAATTTAACATAACCTTTTACATTCTAGCGCATGTGTTCTATCATGTAAAGAAGCTGTCATCAAATAAAGGCAGCTGTTTTTGTTCCATCCTTTGTTTTGCACTCAGATTTAGTTTTGAAAAAAATTGTTGGGCTTCGTCCGGGTTCATCTGTCAATAAGCGTGGCGACTGCCATCTTGTTGACCGAGCAGACCGGCGTGACCTGAGCATTTATCATATTGGGCATGATATGTTGGAAAGGTGCTTGATAAACAACGGCCTATCTCAATAAGAGATGTGCCTTATTTCACCTGATTTGTGTCAGGTGACTAGACCGCTGGTCAAAGGTTCAAACTTTTTATTCCGGTCTGGAATAGGTAAAGTCTGCCAGACTTTTGTAATCTCTCGTCGGCATCAAAAAGAACAGTGTGCAACCGGGATTCAGACATTTTTGCCTTGACTGACTAGAATAAACGTTCTAAAATTCGACGATCGTTTATCTTGGGGGCTATTTGGTTTTGACAATAATCAATCACTAAGAGGAGGTTTCTATGAGTTCAAAGAAGGATACGGGATTCACAGCCGAGGAACGAGCTGCAATGAAGGAGCGCGCCAAAGAGCTGAAGGCAGAAACACGCGCGAAGAAGAGCAAGGCGGACGGGGAAAACGACTTGCTGGCGAAGATCGCCGAGATGTCGGAGCCGGAACGCGTTATGGCCACACGGCTGCATGAGATTATTAAAGCCAGCGCGCCAATCCTCTCGCCTAAAACCTGGTACGGGATGCCCGCATATGCCAAAGACGACAAGGTTGTTTGCTTCTTTCAAAGTGCGGAGAAGTTTAAATCACGGTACTCGACGCTTGGCTTTAGCGATGCAGCGAACCTCGACGATGGCGACATGTGGCCGACCGCTTTTGCACTGAAGGCTTTAACGGCCGTTGAAGAAGCAAAAATTATCAAACTCGTGAAGCAGGCGGTAAGCGAATGAACCCCAAGGTGGACTTTTTTTTCAATAAAGCTGAAAAGTGGCAGAAAGAATTTGAGACTTTGAGAACGATCGTTCTTGACTGCGGACTGACCGAAGAATTGAAGTGGGGCGTTCCTTGTTACACGTTTGAGGACAGCAACATCGTTTTAATGCATGGCTTCAAAGAATATTGTGCGCTGCTGTTTATGAAAGGTGCCTTATTGAAAGATGCCATGGGCATTCTCATCCAACAAACGGAGAATGTACAGGCGGCGCGCCAGATTCGGTTCACCAATGCGGATGAGATTGAAGAGATGGCGCACATCTTAAAAGCGTACATTCAGGAAGCCATTGAAGTGGAAAAATCTGGTCTGGAAGTAACGCTTAAAGAAACTTCAGAGTTCAACATGCCTGAAGAGTTTCAAATCAAATTAGATGAAGACCCTGCCTTGAAAGTTGCTTTTGAAGCCTTGACACCGGGACGGCAGAGAGGCTACCTTCTTTATTTTTCTCAGCCTAAACAAGCCAAAACGCGAACGTCACGGGTTGAAAAATATATACCACAAATTCTTGATGGAAAGGGACTAAATGATTAGTAAAATCGATGACTCCGAAACTCGCGTTTTGGAGTCATGGTTTGAGGGGGGTCTGACTGCTATTGTTGTCAGGTGATCTGTTGGCGGATCGTTTGTACATCGGCCCGGATTTGGGCTTTGAGGACGTCCAAACTGGCGAATTTCATCTCAGGGCGGATATGGTGAATGAATTCCAGTTTGAGTTCCTGGCCGTATAAATTCCCAGTAAAATCAAGTAAATGCGCTTCGACAGTAACATTGCCGCCGTTAATGGTGGGGCGGACGCCGACGTTAGTAGCGGCAATGAATCGCTGTTCGCCAACCCAGGCATAAGTGGCGTAGACTCCGTTTTCTGGTAAGAGCTGTTCATCCCATATATCCAGGTTGGCCGTGGGAAAACCGATGGTCCGGCCGCGTTGGTCGCCCATGACGACGACACCGCGTATGTGATACGGCCGTGCCAGACACCCGGCCACATCTTCCACATCCCCGCTGGCCAGGCCAGCCCGTACCCGACTGCTGCTGACTAATCCATCACCCAACTGAACCATTTCCTTCACCAATTGGACAGAGAATCCTTTTTCTTGCCCCAGGCGGCGCAAAAAGGGCACATCTCCTTCGCGTTTGTAACCAAAGGCAAAATTGCCGCCCCATAACTGGCGCATATTCAAATAGCGCTGCATTTGATTGACAAAATCGGCGGCACGGGTATGGCGAACTTCCTCATCAAAGGGCAGGGTAACGACCAGATCGACACCTTGTTCGGCCAGCAGGGTGACACGATCTTCCAGGGTGGTCAGGTAGTAGGGACCGGTCAGATTTTGCAGAACGCGTTTGGGATGGGGAAAGAAGGTGAGAACGGCCGTTCGCGCTCCCTCTTTTTTAGCGGCTTCGACCATGTTTTGCAGGAGCAGTTGGTGACCGCGATGAACACCATCGAAGGAGCCTATGGCGACAAAGGTGGGTTGGCGATCATTGACTTCGGCCAGGTTGTGTACACGGATGATTGACTGAGTCATGGATCAAAGTTGCAGAGTGGCGAAATGGCGAAGTGCTTTGCAACTTCGCAACCTTATAAAAATATTTTTCGCGCTTGTAAGTATTCCTCATGTGCCGTGACAATGCCAACAAACTGATTGGCCTCGTCGTAGGCGCGCAGCAGGAGGGCTTGCGGCTGCGTGCTCTGACGCAGCGGATGCTGGCCGTTTTGCAATGCGGCGGCCTGGTCGTCGGTTAAATTGAGGCGGGGTAAATGGGCAACGGCCGTATCCCCGGCCAATAAATGTTCTTGCCAGTTATCCACTGTCAATTCAGCCAATGGTATGGCATGGGCGGCTACAAAATTGCCGACACCGGTACGGCGCAAGGCGGTGACGTGTCCGCCGCAGCCCAACGCTTCGCCCAAATCGTAGGCCAGCGAGCGAACGTAGGTTCCCGATGAGCAGTGAACCCGCAGGCGAATCTCCGGCAGGGCAATGTCGCGGATTTCCAGTGCATAAATGGTTACGGTGCGGGCAGGCACATCAACTTCTGTGCCAGCGCGGGCCAATTTGTACAGCGGCCGGCCATCCTTCTTGATAGCCGAATAGATGGGCGGTTTTTGCAAAATGGGACCGTGAAATTGGGCCAGTGCTTGTTCGATTTGAGTACGTGTGAGGTGGGTAAACGGCCGTTCCGTCACTACTTCACCCTCAGCATCATACGTATTTGTCGTTTGCCCTAATCGGATGGTAACTTCATATTCTTTGTCATGCCCGACCAGATATTCCACCAACCGGGTTGTACGGCCCAGGCACAGCAAAAGCACACCCGTTGCCAGAGGATCGAGCGTGCCGGCGTGACCAACGCGCCGGATGCCGGTTAGCCGTCGTATTTGATTAACGACATCATGGGAGGTCAAACCAGCCGGTTTATCAATAATAAGAACGCCTTCGGTGGTTGACATAATTGAGGGGATAAGGGTTGAAGACTAATGATTCATAAATTAATAGAGTGTGCTAATCATTAATCTTTTAATCATCAACCGGTTACCGTTAGTACTCATTTTTGAGGATGGCCTCTTGCTGACGGAGTGACTCTTTGGTCAGGGCAATGACCATCGATTCGGCTTTGGCCAGCGGCCCAGGCAATGTACAGCCAGCGGCCAAAGCGTGTCCGCCGCCACCTAAATTCAGCGCCACCTCGGATACATTGTAGGGCGGGCGGCAGCGAAAACCAATGCGCACTGTGCCATCATCTACTTCCAGCAGAACAATCCCAATAGCAGCCTGTTCAATATCTGCCATTAGATTGACCAGTCCGGTGGTGCTGGTGCTGTTGTGACCCACCGCTTCCCGTTCTTCATTGCTGATGCTGGTCCAGATGAGGCCGTTATCGATCTTCATTTTGTTCAGGCCAACCTGCCATAATTGAATGGTAGATAAGGGCTTGACGGTCATTGTCTGCGTCATGATTGCGCCCAAATCAGCACCGACATCCATCAATTCGCTGGCGATTTTCATCGTTTGGGAGGTAACGTTGTTGGTGCGGAACCCTAATGTATCGGTGACGATGCCGGTCAGCAAGCTGGAGGCCATTGCCGCTGTCAGTTCAAGGTCGTAGCCACGGAAGATGCGGTACAACACTTCCGCTGTGGAGGTTGCTGCGGCATCGATGAAGTTGATGTCACCAAATTGGGTGTTGGTGATATGGTGATCGATGTTGATGATGAACGGCCGTTCCCCTGACAAATCGGCAAATGCCTGACCCATACGCAGTTCGTCACCACAATCGACAGCAATGAGCAGGTCATAGGTAACGGCCGTGTCCGGATGCTGCTGAATCTGATCACTAAACGGCAAAAAATCGAACCGGCGGGGCAGGGGATTATCACAGACTAATGTGAACGTTTTGCTCCATTGATCGAGGGCGGTGGCTACGGCCGTTAACGAACCAAGCGCATCTCCATCTGGCCCCACATGTGTTACAACCAAAATTTGTTTTGCATTCTGTATGCTTCGTTGAATAGCTTCTAACACAGATACAACCTTAAACAGCTAGAGGAAAGAGCAAGAATTGAAAATCCTCTCGCTCTTGCTCTTTCCTCTAGCTTTCCTCATCGTCTTCTGCTGGCGGAATATCCAGCGTGCCCAAAATTTTGTCAATCTCTTCCACGTGAGCCAGACGCGGATCCCAATGAAAATGAAGCTGCGGCGTTGACCGCAGCCGCATTCGTAAGGCCAGTTCGTGCCGGAAAAAGCCGGCCGCATTTTCCAGCGCGGCCATCACATCAGCTTGCCGTGCATCATCACCCAGTGCCTGAACGTAGACATCAGCATATTTTAGTTCACGATCAATGGTTACTTCTGTGATCGTTAAATCCAGCAATCGGGGATCGTTCATGTGGCGCAGCATAAGCTCGCTCAAAATTAAATGGATCTGATCGGCCGTACGCTGTTGACGAATCTTGCTCATACTCTATTGCTCAACCCGCTGGGAAACAAAGAATTCAATGAAGTCACCAGGGTAGTAATCGTCCCAACCACTGATATTGACACCAAATTCAAAGCCCGCCTTTACCTCACGCACGTTCTCGGACAAATGTTTTAAGCTGGAAACAGGGCCAGTGTAGAGCAGGGTGGTTCCGCGAATGATGCGAGCCTTGGCATTACGCCGCGCTTCACCGGTACGCATGTAGCAGCCGGCAATATTGCCTGCTCCTTTGATCCGAAACACCTGACGCACTTCGGCACGGCCGATTACAACATCTTCATAAACAGGGGCCAACAAGCCTTTCATGGCTTTGTCAACATCTTCAATAAGCTTGTAAATGATGTTGTAATAGTTAATCTCGACTTGTTCGCTGTTGGCGGTTGCCCGCGCAATCGGGTCCGCTTCCACATTGAAGCCCAAAATAATCGCTTCGGAAGCAGAAGCCAGCATCACGTCACTTTCGGTGATGTTGCCGGTAGCGGCCAACAGGATTTCAAGTTCCACTTCGTCATTACTAAGCTTGTTTAATGAATTGGTGATAGGTTCGAGTGAGCCTTGCACATCGGCCTTTACAACAAGATTCAGGGTTTTGGTTTCGCCTTCCTGTAACCGGCTGAAAAAGTCATCCAGGCTAATTGCGCCGGAACGGCCAATTGGTTGGGTACGGTTGGCTTCCTGCCGATCGGCGATGATTTTACGGGCGGCTTTCTCGCTTTCGACAACTTCAAACTGTGACCCGGCTTCGGGGATACCGCTTAGCCCGGAGGCAGACACCGGGGTCGAAGGACTGGCTTGCTTGAGACGTTTACCCCGATAATCAAACATGGCTTTGATACGGCCGTAATCTTCACCCACCAGCAGCGTATCACCTTGTTTCAGGGTTCCGTTTTGCACCAGCAGCGTCACCATGACACCTTTGCCCTTTTCCATGCGCGCTTCCAACACTGTGCCGGTGGGCGAGGCTGATGGATTAGCTTTAGGCGCAATATCTTCGGCCACCAACAGAATCGCTTCCAGCAAATCGTCGATGCCCAGCTTTTCCTTGGCCGAAACCTGAATCACCATGGTGTCGCCGTCCCACTCATCGGGAATCAGACCGTTTTCACTCAGCTGCTGCATGACGCGGGCCGGATTAGCTGAGGGCAGGTCAATTTTGTTCATCGCCACAATAATCGGCACGTTGGCCGCTTTGGCATGATCAATGGCTTCACGGGTTTGGGGCATCACCCCATCATCGGCCGCCACCACCAGGATAGCAATGTCTGTGGCTTGAGCGCCTCGGGCACGCATGGCGGTAAATGCGGCATGGCCTGGCGTATCCAGAAACGTGATCAAATCGCCATTGTGGGCCACCTGGTAGGCCCCAATGTGCTGGGTAATACCACCGGCTTCACCGGCCTGGACATTGGTCTGGCGAATGACGTCCAACAGGGAGGTTTTGCCATGATCAACGTGACCGAGCATGGTGATCACTGGCGGACGAGCAACAAGATTCCTGGTGTCTTCCGAGGCCAGTACTTTCCGCCAGGCGGGCCGGGAAATTTCACTTTCAATGGCTTCTTCTTGGGCGATGGCAACGGCCGTTGACACCACGTCAAAGCCCATTTCGCCAGCCACAATAGCCGCCGTATCGAAATCAATTTCCTGGTTGATATTGGCCATGATGCCATTGCTCATCAACTCTTTGATCACATTGATGGGACTTACATGCATCACCGCTGCCAGGTCGCGCACCGTGATAAAATCTGGTACTTCAATTAACGTTTTCGTATTACTCATACACTTACTTCCTTGCAACGCCAAACAATTCGTTTTACGCTGCCCCCACATCATTTTGTGCCGGTTGCAATGCTGCTATGGCGGCTAATTCAGCTGTTGTCACTTCGGTTTTCAGGGTTTGATTCAACCAATTTGCGTTTGTTGTCAGCTTTTCCCAACAGTCCGGCTGATCGCAAACGTAAGCGCCGCGCCCGTTTCGTTTGCCAGTCGGGTCAACAACAACGCCGGCATCGGCCGTTCGCACAATCCGGGTCAACTGTCGCTTGTCAACCTTGCGGCGGCAAACAATACAGGAACGCTGCGGCACATGTTTCGGCCGCCGTGGTTGTTTTTTCCCTTTGACCATCATTTGTTAAATGCCATCACTTGTTAAGTGCCATCACTTGTTAAGTTTAGAAGTCGTCTAAATCGAAATCGCTGCCCTCAAAATCTTCCCATTCCGGGCGGCCACGACCACGCTTGCGCTTGCGTTTGACGACAACCTCGCCCATATCTTCGTCGAAGACCAGGCTTTTACCTTTGCGGCGTGGCTGCTGTTTCTCCAATTCTTGTTGTAGACGTTCTTCTTCCCGGCTGGGGCGCGCAATAACGACCGCCGGTTTTTTCTTGGGTTCTTTTTCTGGTTCAGGCTTTTTCTCGATCTCGATTAACGGCCGTGACAAGTCATCAATCGCCGATAAGACCTCTTCTGGCTCTTCAGCTTCCGTCTCTTCTTCCACAGCCAGTTCTGGTTCCGGTTCAGGCTCTGATACTTCAATTTCCACTTCGGCTGCCGGCTCTTCAACCAATTCAGCCGGTTCTTCCGCAGGTGCTTCCAATTCCTCGGCCTCTACCAGGTCGGCGGCTGGAATTTCTGCTTCAGCTTCAACTTCAACGGCCGTTTCTTCTTCCGGCAGTTTGTAGTTAGCGACATATTCCTTCAGCGTATCCAATGCTTTCTCGCCAAATCCGCGATAATTCAAGAAAATCTCGTCACCAGCAGCCAGATTCATCAAAACGTGCCCAACCGTTTCCACTTCATTATCAAGCAGCAAATTGTGGATACGGCCCGGTAAATCCAGCTCGTCCAATGGCAGTTCCCAGGCAATAGCCGGAACTTGTTTACGTGCTTCAGTCCGCTTTTGGCGTACTTCTTCGTGTTTCGCCGAACGGGCAGCAATAATTTTGCCTTCAACCGCATTCACCAGCCGATCCAGCGTAAAGTAATCTTCCGACGTAATCGGCCGTCCGGCAGCTTTCTTGGCCAAAATTGAACGAACCTGCTCCAGGAACTGAGCATCCTTGCGTACTGCCGGGGCAACGGCGGGATCGTCGAGGCGATCCAATGATTCAGCCGCTGATTCGGTCAGGCTCTTGATGTCAATGCGCCAGCCGGTGAGTTTGGCGGCCAACCGGGCATTTTGCCCTTCCCGGCCAATCGCCAGCGACAATTGATCATCGGGAACGACGACAACGGCCGTTTTCCCTTCATCCGGGTGGTCATCCAAAAACACATGCGAAACCCGCGCCGGACTGAGCGCCTTGGCAATAAACGTTTCCTGATCAGGATTCCATTCAATGACGTCAATCTTTTCGTCATTTAACTCGCGGACAATGCTTTGAATACGAACACCGCGCATACCGACGCAAGCGCCCACCGGGTCGACGCCAGGCTGCAAAGCCATCACCGCCACTTTGGAACGCTGGCCAGCTTCGCGGGCAATACTTTTGATTTCTACCTGGCCGTTGTAAATTTCCGGTACTTCCAGCTCCAACAGGCGGCGCAGCAGGTTGCGATGATTTCGGCTGACAAAAATCTGTGGACCGCGGCTGGTGCGGCGTACTTCCAATACATAAACGCGGATTTTGTCGTGTGCCCGGTAGCGCTCGCCGCGAACTTGTTGGCTCTTGGGCAAAATCGCCTCAGTGCGTCCCAGGCCAATCGTAATATGTTGGCCGCTGATGCTTTGCACCGTGCCATTTACCAACTCGCCTTCACGTCCAGAGAAATCTTCAAACAGTTGCTCCCGTTCCGCTTCACGCACGCGCTGTAAGAGTACCTGCTTGGCTGTTTGGGCGGCGATGCGGCCAAAGCTGGCTGTGGTGCTGTCTACCAACACCAAATCGCCCAATTTCAGGCTATTTAGATCGGTGCTGGGGTGGCCCAAACGGCGGGCGTCCTTCAACAGCACCTCGGTCCGGCTGTCGAAAATGCTGTCCACAATTTCCTTTTCGGCATAAATCGTGGGGTCACCGGTGCGGGAATCGATCTCGGCAATGACCTGTTGGGTATTGCTGACATTCATATCCCGGCGGTAGGCTGATGCCAAGGCCGTTTTGAGCGCCTCAAAGACATCTTCTTTGGGCAATCCACGCTGTTCACAGATTTCGTTAAAAGCTAAAATAAATTCGCTCTTCATTCAAGCAACTCCGCATATTTGTTTATTATAGAAAACAAAAAAGTGGGGGAGGCCCACTTTTCGCAGAACGTATCCGATAAGTCTAACTAAGGGGATTATAGCATGACCCGGTAGGTCTAGCAAGCGATCTATTTACCTCGAAAGGTCGGAGTTTTTGTTGATGAGAAGTGTCAGGCACAGGACATACGGTCTCGCTTGGATCAGGCTGTTCGGCCCTGTACCCGGCACTACAGACATTGCTTTTCTGACAAGTTTTTGGCTACAAATCGCGGTGGGAAAAACTGACTAATGTGAGAGCCAACAGGACCAACAAGTAAACAACGGCGTAGGCGAGCATTAAGTTGCTGGGCTGGGAAGCAATGGCAAATGGGCCGATATTGAACGGGCTGCCGGTCAGGCCAGGGTTAAAAAGCGCAAGGGCTTTTTTCCACAAGATTTCGCCGGGCATGATCAGGCTGGTGACGATGCCAATATTGACGGCCGTTTCATTCCGCAGCAGTGCCCCAATTTGTTCCACCCAGCCGCCGATGAAGGCAATGCCGTACATCATGAAGGCCATGACGCCATTGGCCAGCGTAGAAAGGCGCGTGCCGCCGGCAATGGTCAGCGTGAGGATGACCCAGCCTTGCAGGACCATCAGCCCCATGCCGGCGGCCAGATTTTGGGCGGTGAAACCGGCACGCAAATAGACGTACAACATAATGCCGCCGGTCAGCAGGACGGTATAGACAAAGAGCAGGGCCGCATACCCCAGCCATTTGCCCATGATGAGTTCCCAGCGCCGGATGGGTTTGGTGAGGATGGCTTCGATGGTGTGGCTGTCGATTTCGCCGGAAACGGCCGTTACCGAAATCAGCACAGCGATAACGATGATGAGGAAATTGATGGCGTACAAACCGGCTGTCATCAACACACTCACAAATAAATCGCGTTGGGCCTCATCACGGAAACTTTTGCTGGCATCCAGATAGACATAATGAAATCCCAGGCCAAACACGACCAAGAATCCCAGGGCCAGCAGCAGTGTCAGCCACAAAATGCGGCGGCGCTGGGTTTCACGAATAGTTAGCTGGGCAATGATTAGTGTGTTCATAGTCGAGTAGTCGGGTAGTCAGGTAGTCGAGTGGTCGAGTAGTTGGTTAGTTAGTTGGTTGGTTAGTTGGTTACAACTTTGTCACCCATTCACCTCTGCACCCCTGCCCCCCTGCACCTTTGCACCGCGTCATCCCATTACCCCTTCGCCGACGATTTGCAGGAAGCGGTCTTCCAGGGAAAGGTGCTGCGGGCTGAGTTCGTACAGGTTGCAGCCGTTGTTGATGAGCCAGTTGGCCAGTTCGGGTATCTTGTTTTCGTGAGGCAGGGTGAGATGAATACGGCCGTTCACTCCCTCTGTTACGCCATTACCAAATTGCGCCAGATCGGCCAGCAGCTGCGGTGACGTGTTGCCGACCCGCAGCGTTACCTGAATGCCTTCGGCGGTGAATTCGGCCAGCGACGCCGTCTGCAAAATGAGGCCGTCGCGGATAAAGGCGACCCGGTCGCAGGTTTGCTCCACTTCGCTGAGCAGGTGGGAGTTGAGGAAAACAGTTGTGCCCTCGGCGCGCAGGCCGTTGATGATGTCGCGTACCAGGCGGCGGCCCAATGGGTCCAGGCCGGATGTCGGCTCGTCCAGAAAAACCAGTTGCGGATCGTTGAGCAGCGCCTGGGCCAGCCCGATGCGCTGTAACATTCCTTTGGAGAAGGCTTGCAGCCGGGTTCCGGCCC
This sequence comes from Ardenticatenaceae bacterium, assembly GCA_020634245.1. GTDB lineage: Bacteria > Chloroflexota > Anaerolineae > Promineifilales > Promineifilaceae > JACKCC01. The sequence goes on from JACKCC010000014.1 coordinate 24,588, forward strand.
GGTCGGCCAGCCCCACCAGCGCCAACAAATCGGGGATAACGGCCGTTCGCTGCGCCTTGCTCATGCCAAATAAACGGCCGTGCAAATCCAAAAACTCCGCCGCTGTCAGCCATTCATGAAAACGAAAATGCTCCGGCAAAAAACCGATCCTGGCCCGAGTTTGCCGGTCGCCCAGCGGCTGTCCCAGCAGCGTCGCTTTCCCGGCGGTAGGCGCAGTCAATCCCAGCATCATCTTGATCGATGTGGTTTTCCCCGCCCCATTTGGCCCCAGGAAACCGAAAATTTCACCTTGTTGCACTTGCAGGGTGAGGTCGGCAACGGCCGTTTTGGCCCCAAATTCTTTACGCAATCCTCGTGCGTCGATGGCCAGCGAATTTGTCATGAAGATTGAAGATTGACCATTACTCTAATGTTCCTGCCAACGAAACAAGATCGTCCGCCATCAAACCGGGGCCAAGCAGCAGGTAGACCACACCATCCTTTTGCCAGAACAGGGCGCTGCCTTCGCCGTTGACGCTGTTCAACGCCAGCCCGCTGACACCTTCTACCGTCACCTCGTTAAATGAAGCAAAGTCTTGCGGGATGGGCAGCAGCAGCGTGCTGGTCCAGTCGATGTTTTGCGCCAGGCGCTGCGCTTCAGCGGCGTTCAGGCCGAGCATTTGCAGCAGCGCTTCGCCCAGGACGGTGGGGTTGACGTCATCAGGATAATCGACTTCCGGGCTGGCCGTTTGCATGAGCATAATGCCATTGACCCACTGCTGTTGGACACCGGCAAAAACCGTCACGTCTACCTGTGCGCCATCCAGGCTGTCGGGCAGCAGCGACGGATCGGCGCCGGCGGCTTCGACGATTTTGCGCGCCCCGGCCAGATCGACGAGGAGACGGCCGTTACCCCCCTCAGCCACCCAAATCTCGGCCGGATCACCCTGTCCGGCCAGCGTACGGACGACGGCCATGCCCGTTTCCGCCTGGGCCGCCGCTACGGAATCAACCGGATGCAGTTCGCCTGGCTCCTGGATAATTTCCACCTGGCCGGGCATCAATCCTTCTTCAGCAACCTGCTGCAAGAGGGCGATTTGTTCCGGCGAGACGGAGATGGCGGCAAATTTTTGCACGCGGAACAGGCCTAGAAAATCGCTGGCGGCGGCGCGCACGGCGGGGAAACTGAAGGCAGTCATAAACACAACGAGGAAGAGGGCAACGGCCGTTGCCAATCGTCGATTGGGGTTCGTCATCCATCGACCAACCCGGTTCATAAACCGCTCCTCTTTCTGCGCGGCCACAGCCAGTTTCACCCGTGCCAGCGCCTGCGCTGCCGGTCGTGGCGCGTCGCCTGCCTGTGGCTCCAAAACCGAAAGCTGTCTGAGTGTCTCTTGAATCTCTTTCTCTTGATTCATCATCAAATCCTCCGGGGAGGAATAATTAATCATTAATTATTGATTATTCCCTTCCTCTTCCTCATATGCCTGGCGAAATGCCTGGGCGGCGCGGGTCAGCAGCGTGCCCACTGAACCGGGCGCTACGCCAACGGCGGCGGCGCAGTCAGCGTAGCTGAAATCCATTTGCCGCATGAGCAGCAGTTGGACTTGCCGGGGTTGCAAACGGGCGAGGGCGCGGCGTACGGCCGTTTCCTTCTCCCGCAGTTCTACTTCCTTTTCGGCCGCCGGGCTGCCTTGCGGATCAGGGACCAGGGCGGTATTACGCTGCCACAACCGCTGCCGGCTGCGAATCGCATTGTAGCCAGTGTTGGTCGCCACCCGGTACAGCCAGGCGCCGATATTGTGTTCGCGCCCCCGGCCAAACAGCCGCTTGCGGTAAGCGTGGTTATACAATTTCAAAAAAACTTCTTGCGTCAAATCTTCCGCTTCGCTGCGGCTGCCAACCAATCGAAACAATAATCCGTATACCCGGTCATAATGCTGGTGAAAGACAGACTCAAAAGATGCGGTGTCGCCCTGACCGATGCGTTCCAGCAGCAGGTTGTCGCTCAACGTTGTCATTGAATTCCCTTCAATGTTCTCCGATTCAGGCTTTGCGCCGGGTGTTGCTTTTGTCAATTCACCCTCTTAAACACCGTCCCCATCCCATTTGTGACAGTCAATAACAGCATTTCGGCTCCTTAGCTTCCTGCCTTCTGCCTTCCAATTTCTGCTTTTATGCCAAACACCTGGTCATAATCAAACTGCCAGGGCTGACTGTTGACGCCGGTCAGTCCCAATTGGGTCAAATAATTTTCAAACACGCTCTGGCTGCGGTAACGGTTAAGGAACAGGCGGGCATCGCTGCCCTGCCGCCGGGTAACGAAGAGCATGCCGCCTGGCTTGAGGACACGTACCATTTCTTGCAGTGCGGCCTTGTCCGAAGGAAAAAATTCGAGGGATTCCAGGCAGGTAACGGCGTCAAAGGTGGCATCGGCGAAGGGCAGAGGAACGGCCGTTTGCTGTACCAACATGACCCGACCTCGATAACTGTGTAGTTTTCCCACTGCCCGATCAAGCATTTTTCGGGCCGGATCGAGTCCGACGATACGGCCGTGAAAATCAGCCTCATCCAGCAAATAATGAGGGACACGTCCGGTACCGGTGGCGACGTCGAGGATAAGGGGGTTGGGGGTGCGACGCAGGTGGTGGCGTAACGGCCGTATCACAAAAAAGCGCTCGGCATCATCATCAAATTCCTTGATATTGTCATACTTGTGGGCGGTGATATCGTACAGCCAGACCACCATACGCCGCCCCAAAAAGACGCCTTCGGTTGTCACCAGCAGCCAGTACAGCAGCCCGCCCAATAGAATGAATCCAACTAAAATCCACAGCCAAACCATCATAACAACCAACAACTAACCAACACACTACCCAGTTAAATAGCCTGATTCTCGCAGCCAAATTTCGGTTAGCCGCATCCCTTCATCAATATCTACACGCGGCCGGTAGCCCAACAAGTTTTCCGCTTTGGTAAGGGGGAATGTGGGCGACTGGATGTAATATTCCAGCCGTTCGCGCGTTAGCGGCAGCCCCAGATTGGCCATTTCATTGGCCCAGGCCAGGATGCGAGCGGCCCACATGGGAATGGCGCGTGGTTTTTCGCTGCACATGGCCGCATAATAATTGAAGAATGTCTGCCAGGTGACTGGCGGATCGACAAAGTTGAAAGCTTCGCCGGCGGCTTGGGGGCGTACGGCCGTTAACAACATGCCATCAATCAAGTTATCAATATAAACCTGATACGTATTGCCCTGCCCGCCGCCATAAATGACCGGCAGCCCTTTTCGCAACACTTCCACCATGCGTATTGACCAGCCATCGGAACGCGGGCCGTACACCATTCCCGGCCGAACGATGACCAATTCCAAATCGAGACCATCTGCTGCTTTCCGGGCGACAACTTCACCAAGTGCTTTGGTACGGCCGTACGTATCCCGCTGATTTGTGTTGAGAGGATGCGTTTCGTCCACCACCGGCCGCTGCGGCGGCCCATAAGCATTCATCGAACTGACGTGAATAAAGCGCCGCACCCCGGTTTCGTCCGCCAGCCACATGAGCGCCTCGATGGCCGTGCTGTTGATTTGCTCGGCGACGGTATCTTTAGCTTGATGCTTGGCCCGCAAAGCGGCGCAGTGGAATACGATTTCCTGGCCGGCCATCAGTTGGCGCATAACGGCCGTATCCTGCAAATCGGCCGGTATCAGGTTCACCCCGACTTCAGTCAGAAATGGCACTTTATCCAATTGGCGACCGGTACCGGTAACCACCGCCTCTTCTTCTAAGGCCAGCCGCTGGGCCAGCCGCCCGCCAATAAAACCCGTCGCCCCGGTCACCAGGACGCGTTTGCCAGTTAATGCATGATTAAGATAAGACATAAGGAAAATTGTAGAATGCTTTCCGGTAATCGTAAAACAATTGGCGGAAATGTGGTGGGAAAACAGCCGTTACTGCCGTCCCCCTCATTATTTTTGTTGAAATTTCCGCCCCTTGATATACTTATGCTACTCTGTACATATAAAAAGCAAGAAAGATCAAGCAAAATAAATTTGATTTCTTGATTCTAAAGTTCAGCCGGCACCAGCAACAGCTAAAAAAGTGCGGCACCTACACTTCGTTGGAGGATCACGTGAGAGACTTAGTCCCTGAAAGTGGTTACTACTACCCAAATAGAATGGCCCGCATTCTTCTCGATTCCATGGAAGAAGTCATGGGACGCAACGGCTTGAACGCCCTGCTCAACTTAACAGAAATGCGTCACCTCATCGAAAGCCCGCCGCCAGACAACTTGGAACGCGGCTTCGATTTTGCCTACATTTCCAACCTCAACAAAGGCCTGGATGAAATATATGGGCCGCGTGGCGGGCGCGGACTTGCCCTACGCGGAGGACGCGCCATGTTCTCTCAAGGCCTGCGACAATTTGGTGCTTTAGCCGGTGTAGGCGATTTGGCCTTCAAAGTGCTCCCACTTTCCACAAAATTGAAGATAGGCGTCCCGGCTGTCGCCCGCATCTTCACCCAGTTCAGTGATCAAACCAGCCGTGTCGAAGAAATGGATGATCATTTTTTATACTATATTGACCGTTGCTCAATGTGTTGGGGGCGCGAGTCTGACCGACCAATATGCTTTATTGCGGTAGGAATCCTGCAAGAAGCTTTGCGCTGGGTCAGCGGCGGGCTTGAATTCCGGGTTGAAGAAATAGAGTGTATTGCCACGGGAGCGACCTCTTGTGTCTTCAAAATAGATAAAGAGCCAATCAAGTAACTGCCCAGGCTTGCTGCTCCATTCGGATTCTTCTTTCATTTTGTTGGCTTAATCTAGGGAATGCATCTGCCCAATTCAAGGGAAAATCACGTGAAGGATGAAATAAAAGAAAAGAAAATCTTCATTGTGGAAGATGACGTTGACCTTTCCGAAATGCTCACAGCTTATTTCCGGGTGCAAGGTTATACGGTTGATAGCGCAATCCGCGGTGAAGAAGCCGTCGCTGCGATTAAAGATAACCCGCCAGACATAGCCGTATTAGATATTCGTTTACCGGACATTGATGGGTATGAAGTTTGTCGCCGTTTGCGCCAGATGCGCCAGACTAAAAATACACCGGTAATTTTTCTAACTGAAAAACGGGATCGGGAAGATAAATTGGCCGGTCTTGAATTGGGAGCGGTTGACTATATTACCAAGCCGTTTGATATTCAGGAACTGCGTCTGCGGATTCGTAATGCTTTGCGCAGAGCCAGGTTAAATACGTTGTTGAACCCGGTTACTGGTCTGCCGGATGGTGAACTGGTTCAGGAACGCCTGGAAGGCTTGGCCCGGCAATCGGATTGGGGTGTGGTATTGGCCGGGATTCGCGGTCTGGAAAAGTTCCGTGACAAATATGGGTTTGTGGCCGCTGATGACGTTTCCCGTGCGGTGACTCTCATGGTCACTAATGCGGTTAAAGAAGGCGGTGACGAAAATACTTTTGTTGGCCATACAAATGCCGGTGATTTCATCATTTTGACCACATCTGAACAGAATAAACAAATTGCCGAACGATGTCTGGTGCGTTTGCAGCCGGCCATTCAATATTTTTATCCGGCGTTGGAACGGCCGCGCCTGCATACTTTGCCAGAGTCGGAACGGCTGTCTGTGCGGGTGGCTCATTTATCGGCGCAGGAACATGAGTTTACAGATTTAGAGTCTCTTTTTGCGGCTTTGCAGGCTCAGTTTTAACGGAAACAGGGACGAATGTGGTTGATTACGGGTCATTCGTCGATATATCATCTGATGATTGAATAGTTCAGGGCTAGGAATAGCCCTGTTTTTTTGTTATTTTTTGATGGCAATGGAACGTTTGGAATCTTGGAAACGAGAGTTCTTGATTGTGGTCGGCTTTTTGCTGCTGCCGCTTTTGTTATATGCGCCGGTGACGCTGGGCGGCAAAACGATGATTCCGGTTGACAATCTGTTCCAATGGCAGCCGTGGGCTAGTTCGGCAGAACAATTAGGTGTGGCAACGCCGCAAAATAGTTTGCTGACGGATTTGGTTATCGAAAATTATGCCTGGAAACGCTTTTTTGTGGAGAGTGTTAAGGCTGGTGAGATTCCGCTGTGGCAACCATATCTGTTTGCCGGTTCGCCGTTTCTGGCGACGGGGCAGCATTCAATGCTTTATCCGTTTAGCTGGCTGTTCTTGATTTTGCCCATTGCCAAGGCGTATGGTTGGTGCACGGTGAGTCAGTTGTGGCTGGCAGGGGGTGCTGATGTATGTGTACGGCCGTACCCTCTCCCTGCGCCGTTCTAGTGCCTTCATAGCTGGATTGGTCTACCAGGGCAGCGGCTTCATGTTAGCCAGTGCCGCCGTCTTTCCCATGATCATCGGCGCGGCAGCCTGGCTGCCCTTGCTGCTGGCCTGTATTGAAAAAATACTTTCGGAGACTAGAGATTGGAGATTAGAGACTGAAAACCGGCAACAGCCTCCAGTCTCTAGTCCCCAGTCTCTAGTCATCCTTTGGGTTACCCTGGGCGCCATTGCATTGGGCATCCAAATTCTGGCCGGGCATATCGAAATTACCTACTACACGCTGTTGATCATGGCCCTCTACGCCCTCTGGCGATTAACATCCTCTGTATATCGAATTGATAATTCGATACGCGATTTACCAAATCGCGCTACGGCGGCTGGCTGGCTTCTGGCGATGGTCTTGTTGGGCTTGCTGCTTGGCTCGGTGCAGTTGATTCCATTCGTGGAAGTAGGCCAGGCTAATTTCCGCCAGGATTCGGCCAGTTTTGCCGAGGTGCAGGAGTGGGCGTTTAAGCCGCGCCGCATTTTGACACTGGCGCTGCCTAATTTCTTCGGCAATCCAGCCCATCACGATTATGTGGATGTGCTGTCCGGCGAAACCATGCCTTTCCAAACAGCCTATGATGGTTCGACAAAGACAAACAGTGAGTGGGGACTAAAAAATTACGTCGAAGGCGGCATTTATTTGGGAATTTTGCCGCTGTTTTTAGCGGTTTTAGGAGTGGCAGGTGGCAGGTGGCGAGTGGCAAGTAAGAAACATGACCCGCAACTCGCAACTCGCAACTCGCAAACCTGGTTTTTTACGCTGTTGAGTTTGCTTTCGCTGGCTTTTATTTTTGGCACGCCGCTGTATGCGCTGGTGTTTTATGGACTGCCGTTTGCCAATCAATTGCATACGCCATTCCGCTGGGTGTTTCCGCTATCGTTGTGTGTGGCGGCGCTGGCAGGATTTGGATTTGATGATTTAAGATTGAAGATTAAAGATTCGTCGCGCAATCTTCAATCTTCAATCTTAAATCTTTTAATCATTGTGTCTTTTGCTGGTGGGATTTGTTGGTTTGTTGGTTTGTTTGTGTCGCGGCTGGTGTACGGCCGTATCGAACCCATCATCAATCGCCTTTTCCTGGGACTGGCCGGAGCCGCATCCGCCTTCCCCAACGCCCGCGCCTTTTACAGCTACGAATTCCGGCAGTTGCTCATCCTGGGCGTGATGCTGGTTGGAACGGGAATCGTGTTGTGGCTAAGTCAATTTAACCGCAAAGGACGCGAAGAACGCAAAGAAAAAAACTCTGCGCCCTTTGCGTCTTTGCGGTTAGAATTTCTTGCAGTGGCGCTCATCATCCTTGATCTCTACCTGGCCAATGTGGGTTTTAACGCCGCGGTCGATCCTGCCCTTCTCGATTACAAGCCGGAACTTGTTGAGTGGTTGCAAGAACAGCCCGGCTACTGGCGTATCACCAGCTTTGCCCCACATGGAGATAAACCATTCAACGCCAATTCCGGCTGGCTCTTCGATATTCAGGACGTTCGCGGCTACGATTCCATCATTCCCAAGCAGTACACCGACTACATGGCAGCAATTGAACCGCAGAATGAACTTCAGTTCAACCGCGTCCAGCCTATTGTAAACTGGGAATCGCTCAACTCGCCGCTGCTGGACGTGCTGGGCGTGAAATATATCATCACCGCCGAGACGATTGATTTACCCAAGTTAAAACTGGCTTGGGAAGGCGAAAGTCTGCGCGTTTACGAGAATCTAGCCGTTGCACCTCGTGCTTATACGCTGCCGCTGACGAGTACGGCCGTTACCGATGACCCACTCGCCGCAATGACCAAATACGATCCGCGTCAATTTGTGGTAGCAGAGACTGGAGATTGGAGATTAGAGACGAATCTTCAGCCACCAGTCTCCGGTCTCCAATCTCCAGTCTCAATAGACGAATACAAAAATATACAAGTTGTTGCGTCGGCTAAAGTAGCCGAACCATCATGGCTGATTTTGAACGACAGTTATTTTCCGGGGTGGAAGGCTTGGGTACGGCCGTACAACGGCACCGAAGCCGACGAACAAGAGGTCGAAATCACCCGCGTCAACGGCAACTTCCGGGGCGTGTTGCTGGAGCCGGGCCATTGGACGGTACGCTTCCGCTACAGCCCGGCCAGTTTCCAACTGGGCGCATTGGCCAGCGCGATGGGCGGCGTGATTCTGCTGTTTGCGCTGGGCATTTGGGGCTGGCGGCGCGTCGTCAAAACCGATGCCGAGATGACCACCACGCGTAGCCTGGCCAAGAACAGCCTCGTCCCCGTCATCCTCAACATCGTCAACAAATTCGTCGATTTCGCCTTTGCCGCCTTCTATTTGCGCTTTTTGGGGCCGGTGGAAGCCGGCAGCTTTGGTTATGCCATCGCCACCGCCGGCTTTTTCGACATCATTTCCAACTTTGGTCTCAACATCCTGCTCACCCGGGATGTGTCGCAAGAGCGCAGCCGGGCCAGCAGCTACTTGCTCAACACCTCTGTTTTGCGATTGGGAACCGGCTTTGTCGGCGCGCTGCCGATTTTGGTATGGGTCTGGTTTACGGCGCAAGGCAGCAATCCGCCTACCGGCGCCGAAGTGACAGCCATCCTCTTTATCATGATCGGCATGGTCTTTTCCGGGATGGCCCAAGGCGTGACCGGCCTGTTTTACGTCCACGAAAAGGCGGAAGTGCCGGCGGCGATGACCACGGCGACGACGATTCTGAAAGTGGGTTTTGGTGTGCTGGCGCTGTTGTGGGGCTTTAGCTTTGTGGGCTTAGCGGCCGTTTCCATCCTCACCAATGTCATCACCCTGACCGTTTTAACCATCCTCGCCTTCCGCAGCTTTGATTTGCCCGGCCCCTGGCGCGTCGATTGGGCCTTGCAGCGGCAAATGGTGCGCGGCGGCTATCCGCTCATGCTCATCCACCTGCTGCAAACCGTCTTCATTTCCATTGATGTGGTCCTGCTGCGCAATATGCTGGACAACGGGCAGGAGGTCGTCGGCTGGTACAACAGCGCCTACAAATGGTTTAATGCGCTGCAAATCGTGCCCTCGTTCTTCACCCTGGCCTTATTTCCAGTTATTTCCCGTGAAATTCAGCGCTCAATGGATGCAGCGCGGCGCATGTACCGGCTGTCGCTCAAGCTCATGCTGCTGCTGGCGCTGCCCATTGCCGTCGTCATCACTTTTTGGGCGACGCCGCTGGTGCAAATTCTGGGCGGCGCCGAATTTTTGCCGCACGGAGCCATTGCGCTGCAAATCGTCATCTGGTCGATTCCTTTTGGCTGGCTTAACAGCGTGACCAATTACGTGTTGATTGCGCTGGGACTGGAACGGATGCAGCCGCGGGCGTTTGCCGCTGCCGTAGCCTTCAACATCATCGCCAATTTATTGACGATTCGGGCGTTCAGCTATGTCGCTGCTTCGGTGACAACGATTTTGTCGGAGCTGGTGCTGATGGTGTTGTTTGCCTATTTCCTGCGCAAGAAGATGCCAGGGCTGGATTGGGGCGGATTGTTGGTACGGCCGTTACTCGTCACCGCCGTCATGGTCATCGTCACAATCCTGGGTAATCAAATCCACATCGTCGTGGGATTAATGCTGGGCCTGGCTGCTTACCCGGCGGGTCTTTGGTTCCTGCGCGTCTTCGGCGAGGAAGAACGCCACATTTTACGCTCCATTTTGCCGTCGCCCATCGTGGCCCGGCTGAAATTTTTACATGATGCGTAATCGTCTGCTGATTCTGTTGATTTTGCTGGTAACGGCCGTACTCCGTTTTCATAATCTCACCACCCTGGGCCTGGAACACGACGAAGTCGCCAACTGGCTTATCGACCGCTCCATCCTCGACGAAAACAACTATGCTGTCTACTACACGGCCGCCTACGGCCACGAAGCCGGTTTTCACTACCTGCAAGCGGCGACAGTCGGGCTGATTGGCGATAACGCCCTGGCCTTGCGCCTGCCCGCATCCTTGTCCGGCATTTTGCTGGTCGCCGTCAGCTACGCATTAGCAAGAAAACTTTTTGGGAAAGATGAGGCCCTCTTTTCTGCCGGACTGCTGGCCGTCCTCTTTTGGCCCATTTTCTACAGCCGCCTCGGCCTCCGCGCCATCATGCTGCCAGTCATGTCCGGCTTGTCGGCCTATTTTTGGTGGCAAGCGTGGGAGGGGAAAGGCGGAAGGCAGAGGGCGGAAGGCAGAATCACCCGATCACCCCTTCACCTCTTCACCCTTTCAGGACTTTTTGCCGGTCTGAGTCTCTACACCTACATGGCCGCCCGCGCCGTACCGATTTTTTACGGGTTGTACATCGGTTATTTGGCACTGTTTCATCGGACAGAACTGAAAAAGCGGTGGCCAGGGGTACTGTTGTTTGTGGTGATGATGACGGCCGTTTCCCTCCCCCTCGTCATTTACCTGCAAACCAACCCGGTAGCCGAGTTCCGCATCAGCGAAATTGACGCGCCGCTGCAAGCGTTGAAATCGGGCAATTTGCGGCCCATGCTGGAAAACAGCTTCAAAATCCTGGGCATGTTTGGTTGGCGCGGCGACCCGTTGTGGCGGCAGAATGTGGCCGGCCAGCCGGTGTTTGAACCGATTTTCGCCATCTTGTTTTATCTAGGATTGGGGGTGAGTGTGTGGCGCTGGCATGACGGCCGTTACGCCTTTCTGCTGCTCTGGTTGCTGGCTTCGGCCGCGCCCAGCATCGTCACGGTGGATGCCCCCAGCAGCATCCGTATCATCAATTTACTGCCGGTTTTGCCGTTATTTCTCATAGCAGTTATTCACATTTTAGGGCAGTTATCCACAGTTTTCCCGAAGTTATCCACAGAAAGGAGCAAAATTCGTGGAAAACTCCTCTTGACAATCTTGCTGGTTTTTTATTTGGGGCGGACGGCGAACTGGCTGTACCGGGTATGGCCACAAAATGAGGAAGTGAAATTTGTCTGGCAGGCGGCGTTGACGGAAACGGGAACCTACCTCAACAACTCACCCAACACCAGCCCGGTCGCCATTGGCGGCTGGTCGCCGGACACGATGGATCCGCCGACGATGCAGTTGGCTTTGCAGCGGGATGACCTCGATTTGCGCTACTTCGGCTCCGATTCGATGACTGCGTCCATTAACACGCTCATCCTGCCTGGTGGTGCAGACACCATTCGCATCACCCGTCCCAACATCCGCACCTTTGTCCCAGCGTTAGAAAACCAATTAGTCGCTTGGGGTGCGGCAGTGGAAACGCGCAGCGAATTTACCATTTACCATTTACCATTTACCTTTCCCGCCCCGCAATACCCGATGGACGCCAATTTTGGTGGCGAATTGCAGCTTCTAGGCACCAATTCTGCCTTCTGCCTTCTGCCTTCTGATTTCTGCCTTGTTTCTTTCTGGCAGGTACTAAACCCACCCACTGCTCCACGCCGCTTCTTCGCTCATTTGCTGGATGGCGCTGGTAATATCGTTAGCCAGCACGACAGCCTGGATGCGCCGGCCAGCCATTGGCAGCCGGGCGATATTTTGGTGCAGTTTCACGAATTAGCAGCAGGGGATTCCCAACCGGCCCAGATTCGGCTGGGTGTTTATGACCCTGATTCTTGTGCGTCGGGGCCGTGTCAGAATTTGTTGGTGGATGGGGAACGGCCGTTTCTTATGTTGCCTGTTGAGTGAGTAGAAAGAGGGAACGGCCGTGTCAATTCGCCTCTGTCCCCAAAGACTTAACCATTCATTTCATAGGGATCTTTCAGATTGCCGGGGCTGGCTTGGTATTGACAAGAACTCAGATGGAACAGTCGAAGGTCGGCCACAGCAAACGGGGAACCCTAATTCCCAGGAAAACCACAGCATTTTTTATATTTCTTCCCGCTTCCGCAGGGACAAAGGCTGTTTCGAGGTATCTTTTTCGTGTTTCTTCTTTGATTAGATTTTCTGTGACTTAAATCGGGGTATTCATATATTGTATCGTGAAACATTTTAGTTTCGGTTAAAAGGCCAAGATCATTTTGAAGACTCTGAGCCTCTGCCTGCTGTGCAGGCCCCCAGATTGATGCATCCAAATATATGGCATCCTCCGAACGATGTTCGTTCAAGCCAGTTTCAGTTGCAATGCCGACAATATCATTTGCATGAGGAAACTTGAGTTTAGTCACCATACAACAGGCTTCTAGAAATCTACCACGCCCTTCACGATACTCCTCGTAAGCAATACCTTCAAGGTGAGGAAGAAGTAGGAACACGTAAAAAGGATCGCCCTCTTTTGAGGGTGTCATAATGCGCGTTGCACGTTGATCGAGCGGTGTCTTTCCAATAAGCTCATGTAACGAGTTTGCTAGTAACCGCCTCCGAGTTCGTGACTCACGTGCAAGAAAACGCATGATTTTCTCTGATGAATCAATATCCGGATGGGAAGAACGATATAGAGTATTATCGAGAATATGCTTATTGAAAGTTTCAATTAACGCATCCCAACTATAGCTGATACGATTAGCGGCAATCTGTGCTTTGCGTTCAGGTCTTTGAGTAAAGTTTTCCCAAAAGCCCTCGTCTATAAATACTCCACTTATATCAGATGGAAACACAAAATCATGTTCACCGTCTTCATTAAGGAGGGTCGGATTTAACATAATCTCTGATTAAGTTCTTTGACCCTCTGAAGTGCATGTACATTAATAACAGTATAAATCAACGTATTCAAATTACGAACAGAATCAATGTTACGTACTTTCGGTCGTTCGATACCAAAAGCCTTCGCCTGACTATTGATCCGCTCAGTTGATGTCCGTTGTTTGTAAATTGCTTTGTATTCATCTGAATGACGATCCAAAGCAACTCGTAAACGTCCACCCAATTCGTGGTTGATACGCTTTTCACACCCTATGCCTTTGATGAACTGGGCATGGTCACAGCTCTTTTCCGTAGGTTTTGGATGTAACAGTGGGCAACGCAAAATCTGCACCTGATGACGCCGATGGCGGTCATAATAAGTGTAAGATGGTGTCATTTCTGAACCGTGCGGACAAAGGTGATGACCGTTGGGGCCAAGTTTGGGTTTTGGAAAACCACGCAGATTAAGCGGAATGGCCGCCATACCACCGTGTTCGGCAAAGGGTTGATAGACATACCAGGCATCAAAGGCCGCATCGGCCGTGAAGTTGTCTGGAATGAAACCGAGGTTTCGGGTCATCCTTTCATATAACGGTGGATAATAGGTGATATCGGCTTCGTTGAAAGGTTGGGTATATTCAGCCAAAACCACATCTCCATACAGGGGGTCAGTCGCGGCCATCACACCTGTTCCGTAGCCCCAAAGGTACTCCTTTTCTTCCTTTTCCTTGCCCTCATCTTGATTGCGCTGCCGTTTTACGCCCAGTTTGCAATCCCGGTCACCGCGCAGTTGTTTTTCTGGGTCATATCGGTTGCTGACAGTATCGCGCAGGTTGTTTTCGCGCACCCAAGCATAAATGTGTTTCGTATCAATGGCGGCGGTTTTGGCCATATCAGGTATCTCAACCTGCAAATCTTTGACTGTTCCTCGTAATAAGTTCTGTAGCATCTCGTTACTTATTCGCCGCTGTTTCTCTCGTAACCAGCGTGCTGTCGGTACTGTCCTTTCAATATCAAATCCATACGCTTGGGTTTCATCCCATTCAGGTCGGAAGCCAATTGTCAAGACGAGTAAGGGATGATGAACCAAAAACTTGCGTAATTCTGTCGTATACTCGAACTTTTCGTTGATTTTGATGAGCAACGCTTTGACATATGCTTTCTCTGGGTGTGGCGGCGTACCGGGCCAAGCGCGGGCAGCCTCATTTCGTTCCTTTACATGCCACCACTGTAGTTGGTCGAAAAAAGGCGCTATATTGGCTCACTACTGGGTCACATTGCATCAATTTAGCTACAGTTTCTTGGCCTAGCGTTGTTTCTTCCGTTATCATGTGCATGACTCCTTTTGAGATTGGTTTATTGACACAAAATAGTCTCAATCGGAGTCACACTTTATGCAAATATATTTATGTTAAATCCACCCCTCCATTAAGATGTTTTAGATAGTAGGCTAAAAGGTCGTCTTCACCAGCTGCCGCAACGAGTTGACCGCTCTCAATAAATTGTTCTTTCTTTGTCAGATAACTAACAAAATCGGAAATGGTGTCAAGGGTGTTCAGCAATATATCGAGGGAAGTATCGTCTAAAACATGCATATACCCCCTTGTAGGATCAATTTGCCCGATACTAAAAGGGGTACCACCGTTCTCAAATTTAGCAAAATGGTCTTTGCCAACTATGTTTGGCATGATCATTAAGCTACCGCTCCCTCCAAGTTCTGCTTTACAGCGCTCAGAAGCGTCATGAGCAACAACTATCCGATGATACTTTGCAGATCCATGGTCTGGTAGTTCGATTGGAAATTCTTGCTTGCAAGAACGATCCAAAAATATTCTGTCGGGATGCGACTTTATCCATCTTTCTGCTCCCCAAACCTGCTTGGCTGATTTTTCAACAGCACGTCGATACCATCGCTGCCAATCAAGCTCTAGGTCGCCAGTATTGGGGAATTCGCAATCTTTATCTGAAAAAATGATGATGTGCTCATCAAATACCACAAGAAGATCACAAATCTCCTTTCCATGTCCTTTCCCATCACTTCCTTGATTCCGATAAATACCTGGATAGCTCCAGAGTGAGAGAAACGTGCGGTCGCAGAGTTTTTTAAGGTATCGTTCTGCTTTTGTTATACCCCGGTTGCGGCGTATCGGAACTCTGTTCATACTGACCTGATCTTTGATTTACTGTTGGCGTCCAGACTAATCAAATTGTAACAAGCTTTGAATCCAATCTACCCTCGTTTCTAAAGGTTCATCTCATACGCATCCTTTAACGCATACGCATCATTCATCCACACCCGCTCAAACCGCTCAACATTAACGGCCGGTTTCTTGATCATCTGCAAACACAGCGCCATCTGCTGCTCGGTACTGCTGGTTTTGGAGTAGACCTGAAGTGCAAACTTTGAGAAATCGCGCACCATGAAGTCGAAAATCTGATCCAGGATGTCGTCGTCCACGCCATAAATTTTGGCGTTTTCGATGATGAGCTGGCCGTAGGCAACCAGCGAGAACAGTTCGCCCAGATTGAGCAGGAAATCAATATCCTGGATTTGCTCCTCGGTGGGGCGGGCGGTGAACAGCATCTGCTTGAACAGGGCGATTTGTTCTTTGAAGACGTGGACGTTGGGCAAGTCCACGCTGTCGTAGGCCAGGGCGTAATCGTGGAACTGGATTTTGCCCAACCCTTTGGTCAGCCCTTGATTGAACAGGAAAGCGTCGTTGGCCGGGTCGCTGCGCTGCGGGATTTCCGGGAATTCGGCCGGGAAGAAGAAGTAATTGGGCATGAATTTGACGACGAGGGCCATGTTGACATGCACCGTGCCTTCCAGCTTGGGCAGCGCCCGGATGTCCCGCGCCGCCATCTCGAAGAACATATCCTTCTCAAACCCTTTGGCAGCAATCACATCCCACAGCAGATTGATGACTTCTTCGCCCTGAGTGGTAACTTTCATTTTGACCAGCGGATTGTAGAGCAGATAGCGGCGGTCGTTGGCCGAGGCGGAGCGCATGTAGTCGGCGGCGCGCAGGGCGAACAGCTTCATGGCCACGAGGCGGGTGTAAGCATCGGTGAACAACTGTTTGATGTGGGGAAAATCGGTGACGGTGTGGTCGAACAGGCGGCGGTGGGCAGCGTGGGTGATGGATTCGTAATAGGCGTGGGTACACATCCCAATCGAGGCCCAGCCCAGGTTGTATTTGCAGACGTTGATGGTGTTGAGCGAGGCGTCCCAGGCGTCTCGCCCCCGCGAGAGGATGTCGGCTTCGGTGATGGGGTAGTCATGCAGGGCGTACTCGGCAACGTAGTTTTGCGAATTGCAGACGTTTTGCACGCAGTCGAAATTCTCATGTTTGGAATCGACAACAAAAAAGACATAATCGCCGCTGTCACTCATTTTGCCAAATGTGGAAACGAGCGCCGCTTCATTGGCGTTGCCGATGTAATATTTGGAGCCATCGGCAATGTATTTGTTGTGTCCTTCAGGGGTTAGCGTCATTTCGCTGGAATAAAGATCGGCGCCATGCTCTTTTTCGGACAGGCCAAAGGCGAAGACGGCGCCGTCTTGCAGCAGTTGGGCGGTCTTGTGTTTGACGGCTTCGTTACCGCTCATCCAGATGGGGCCGAGACCGAGCATGGAGACTTGCCAGGTGTACCAGTAGGCGAGGCCGTAGAAGCCGAGGATTTCGTTGAAGGCGCAGATGCGGAAGGTGTCCCAGCGGGAATCGGCGGCTCCGTATCCGGCGGGCGTCATCAGCGTCGCAAATGCTTTCTCATTTTTGACAAACTCGACGAAGTCATAATTCCAGACGCGCTCGTGATCGTCGGCTTTGAGTTTTTGTTTGCCTTTGTTCTCGAAGAAGGCGATGGTTTTAAGCATCAATTCTTTGGAGGCGGGATCGAGATAATCATAGGTTTGGGTTTTGGGATTTAGAAGCATGATATTTTCCTTATCACGGATAGGGATGGTGTGGGACACGGCCGTTCCCCCCCATTCTCCCATCAACTAATCAATCAGCTGCGACGAGGCGGTAACCAAAGCCGCGAACCGTGTGCAAAAACTGGGGCTGGCTGCTGTCAGTCTCGATTTTGGCCCGTAGGCGTTGGATGTGCACGTCCACCGTGCGCGAATCGCCCAAATATTCATAGCCCCACACTTCACGCAGCAGCGTTTCCCGGCCAAACACAGTGCCGGGACGGCGCATGAACAACTCCAGCAAGGCGAATTCTTTGGGCGTTAGTTCAATTTCCTGGCCGTTCAGTTCTACCCGGTGCTGCGCTGTCCACAAGGTTAACGGCCCGCAAAGTAACGGCCGTTCCTTATCAACAACCTGCACCCCCTTGGCCAGCAGGCGGAACAAAGCCCGCACCTGGGCCAGCAGTTCGCTTGGTTCAAACGGCTTGGTCAGGTAGGCATCGGCCCCCAATTCCAGTCCGGTTACTTTGTCCAGCGAGGTGTCTCTGGCAGTGAGCATGAGGATGGGGATGTAGGACGGCCGTTCCCGGATGCGCCGCGCCACTTCAAAGCCATCCATACCCGGCATCATGATATCCAGCACAACCAAATCGGGATTGTCGTTGAGGCGCTGCAAGGCGGCACGGCCGTTATCAGCCACCATCACTTCATACCCCGACCGCGCAAAAAGCAGCGACAGGGCGCTGGTTATCGACGCCTCATCATCGACGAGCAAAATTCTTTTTGGTTGGCTCATAAAATATTGTGCGGCTGAATGAAACTAACCGCAAAGGACGCGGGGAGCGCAAAGATTTTTAAGGGGTTTTCCTTTGCGATCTTTGCGTCCTTCGCGGTAAAAACTTAATCCTTATGGTAACGGCCGTCCGGTATCCAGCCCATCCGGCCGAACCCGGCAATATAGCGCACTTTTTCCACCCGCAGCCGATAAAATTGGAAATCGCCAAAATTGATGTATTGGCGCGCGCCCGGATGGTACTGCAAATAAATTTCGGCCATCGCCTGCCGATCTTCGGCCAATTCGGCCCGGCCTACCAGACTGACGCGGGGTTGGGCCAGCGCATTTTCGGCCATGATATCCGGCGCAATGAGCAGGGAAACACGGGAATCGGCCGTTAAATATTTTTGATGTTCGGCCAGTTGGCTGAGGAACAGGATCACATCGCCATTGGGCAGCGGCGCATATTCCACCATTGAAGCATAGGGATAACCATCCTTGGGCAGCAGCGTCCCCAGCACGCCGCGCTGGTTGGCGGCTACCAACTGCCGCGCTTCTTCACTTAACGATGTTGCACCTTGATTCGATTCCATTTCTTGTGCCATTTTTTACTCCCAACTTAAACCGGGCCGCATGTCACTGGCCGCTTCAACCAGTTCGGTCAGGCGATTTTTGCGGTTCAGGTCGGCGACCAGTTCCAGAGCTTTGATGAATTTGCTGTCGCCAGGCAGATTGGCGTAATCAATGCCTAAATCAAAGCACAGGGCGTGTAATTCTTCATCGCTGAAATGGTCGGCTAATTGTTTGCGCAAGCGGGTTAAGTAACGTCTTTGGGCAGCGGCGTCATCTCGCGGCCCTTCCAGAACTGGGGCAGCCTGCTGTTCGGTCTCGCCTGTGGTCACACGGCGCTTTTGTTCTTGTTGGTACTGCGCGATGCGCTTCTTCCAATCGGCAAAGACGCCCTGGAACATGCGGTCTTCAAAGACGGTTTGATCCAGGGCAATTTCTTGGACAAACCAATCGTAGCCCTGTTCCAGTAGCCCTTCGGTTTTCAGCCCTTTTTCTACCAAAACGAGCAGTGGGTGGCCCAGGGTGTAAGCCATCGTCGCTTCGATCTGGTTCCATACAGTGGGCAAATTGAGTCCGTCGAGGGCTTTTTCTTTAGGGCTGCCACGCTTTTCAACGGCCGTTTCCAGGTGCGTGCGTTCGTAGGCAATGATGACCGTGCCAACGCATTCCTGCAAAAGTTCGTCAATGGCCACCAGCGGCTGCTTACTGGAAAAATAAGAACGACCAACGGTTTGCGGCGTCAGACCTTTACCTTCCAAAAACTCTTCCATCAACTGAACAAATTTTTCCTGGGTATCGTTGGCAGTGCTGCCTACACTGAGGAATACTTTCGCGGTCATAACACCTCCATTCAATCATCAAAATATAGTGCAAACAAAGTATAGGGGAAACGGCAGTTCCTCTCAATACCTCATTTCAATTCAGATGATGGTTGGCAGTAATGGAACGGAGCGACGCAGTGAAAGGCGTTATTCTGCCACTTCGCCACTCTGCAACTTTGCCCCTTTACCCAAACCCGCGCGTTTCGTCGGCTGTGGGTTGGCTGAGGGCGTCATATTCCTCTTTGGTGAGGAAACGGCCGTTGCTCAACTCCTGATTCGTTACCCGATAACTGCCGTCCAAATTAACGACGGCCTGCATCCGCTGGAAACATTTGCTGTCCACGATAGTCTTGTGCCAGGCGTAGCCGCCATCGACCTGTTGTAAATCGTACTGCTTGTCGGCGCGCACCCGCACCAGGCTGCCGCATTTGTTGCATTGGGCATAAAAATAAATACCGCGTTCATCGACGTAGGGTTTGTTACCTTTCTCGCCACCAAATAATTTTTTGAGGAATCCCATCATTTTCTCCTGACGATTGGAGACTAACCAGTCCCTAATCTCATAAAACCGCCAGGGCCAGCGCCAGATTGCGCCGCCACTCGGCTCCATTCAACGCTTCCCACAGGGGCGGAAATTCGGCCAGCAGTCGCTCGATTTCGGCCTCTTTTGCTTGACGATAGCGGGCAACGGCCGTTTCCATCCCCGTCACATTGGCCAACATCTCCAAAGCAACGCGGGCATCATTCAGCGCCCCCAAATTATCCTGCAACTGCTCCAAAACCACAATCACCGGCTCGATTTCTGGCCCCAGCAGCGGGCTGAAAAACTCGAAAGCGTAGCGCAGCTCTTTGCACTGGATGCGAATCTGGTGCATTTGGTGGATGTCGGCGGCAGTATGGGGGGAACGGCCGTAATCATCAAACGCGCGCACCCCCGCCACCCGCTCGTACAACAATCCCGGAATCAAATGACCGGCCTTGACCGGCGTAAATTCGGGTTGGGCCAGCACGCCGCGCCCGGCTGTACCGGTAAATTCAGCATACTCCGGCCAAAAGGCGGCCCATTTTTTCCGATTCACAAACTGCTGAAGACTATCGTCCACGGCCGTTAACTGCCCCTGCCAATAGACAATCAATTCAGCCAGCCCAG
The DNA here is from genome assembly GCA_020634245.1 of Ardenticatenaceae bacterium. Classification (GTDB taxonomy): domain Bacteria; phylum Chloroflexota; class Anaerolineae; order Promineifilales; family Promineifilaceae; genus JACKCC01. The sequence goes on from JACKCC010000014.1 coordinate 44,711, forward strand.
CACCTGATTCGGCAGCAAAAAGCTGCAATTTGTCCAGGAAAACGGCCGTGTCCCGGCAGGGCGCCAGCCGTTTCATCAACTTGCGCAGCCGTTTACGATAGCAATCCAGCAAACCAGGTTCAAAATAGGGGTGGAAAATGCGCACGGCCGTATACGTACGCCGGATCGCTTTGCGGGATTCGTGTACGGCCACTTCGACGACGGACGTAGCGTCCGCGCTCAGTGCAGGCGTAATCTCCGGCATCTGCTGCAAAACGGGTAAATGTGTTTGGATGATTGCCAACTGTGCGGCCAGCATCTGGCGGCACAATTCGGCGATTGGCATGTCCGGGCTGAGTAATTCCATACAGCGATTATAATGGCCAATGAGTATTGGTCAATGAAACGCAGCCCGATGTTATAATGAGCCAATGCGCCGCATTTTTTACCTCATAACGGCCGTTTTCCTGGCCACGCTTCTCCTAATCCCACTCACCCAATCGGTCCGTACCGCTGCCGGCAGCGGTACGTTGCTGCCCCTCACCGATTTGCCCAGCTACAGCCAATGGTTCGAGCAGCAAACCGGTTTTCCTCATGATCCTGCCTACTTTGGCGCTTACGCCCTCACCCCCATCAGCGACACACTGTACATCGGTTTTGGTGCAGGCCGCCCGGCCGACATGGATGGTTCACTTCTCGCGCAGTCAGATGGGGTGACGATTACGGCCGTTTCCACGCTAACCGAACAAGGCTTCATCGGCATGACCAATCTGAATGGCACGTTGTTCATCCCCGGCGTTGATCCTTGCTGTGATGACGATTGGACATTAGGCAATACCTACGTCTACACCCCGGCCAGCGCCGCCTTCACCAAATTCCGCAACTTACCCGACGTGATTCATGGTTGGGGATTGTGGGTTGATGCGGACGATGGGTCATCGTACACGGCCGTTAGCTTTTCCCCGGATGGTGGTGATGGCGGTGGCGTCTTCCGCAGCACGACGCAGGCTCAAACCTGGACAAAAATAGCCGGTTCCATCAGCGGAATCGGTGATAATCGCACTTACGACATCATTGGCCTGCATAACAAACTTTACGTTACCTGGAATGACACCACGGACGACGGCCCTTGCGGTTTGGCAGTCAGCGCCGATGGCGGGCAAAACTGGAATCGCCTGGCCGGTTTATCGACCCTATGCCGCCCCCGTCTAACCGCTTTTCAGGGTAATTTGTTGGTGCTGCGCGATGATCGGGCCGCTTTATACACGGTGGACGCTGCGGGCACGGCCGTTACCCACACCTTGCCCTTTTCCGTCACCGACTGGGCCTACAACTACGCCACGACCGACAATACCGGTAATCTCTACGTTGTCGCCGCTGACGGCCGTATCCTGCGCAGCGCCGATCTTGATACCTGGGAAACGGCAGCCAGCACCAATCTCGATCTCGTCACCATCGCCTACTGGCCAGCCCGAAACTGGCTCATTGTCGGCAGCCGGGGCAGCGGCGCTGGTTTGTGGTATCTTGATTTAACGCCAACGGCTGCCCGGTACGTGATTTTAATGATTGCCGATGGCTGGGGCACGAACCAGATCGCCGCTGCCATTGCTTACAGCGGCAGCACACCCGCCTACCAATCCTGGCCCCAAACCTGGATGAGTACCTTTCCTGCCGGTGGCAGCTATGATTCGGTCCTGGCCTGGACAGATTTTGATTATGTTTTGACTGGTGCCACTGACAGTGCCGCCGCCGCTACGGCCATGTATACGGGCGTTAAAACGAGTAACGGCCGTGTCGCCACCAACGAACCGGCCACCCAACGCCTTACGGCCATCAGCGAACAAGCTCGCACTCTGGGCTGGGCGGTCGGATCTGTCAGCACGGTGCAGCTTTCCCATGCTACCCCTGGTGCCTGGATAGGCCACAACGATTTCCGCAGCAACGGCTATGCCATCGCCGATGAAGGCTTGTGGGGCGATCCCAACACTACCGGCACAACTACTGACAGTCCTGCTTACAGCGGCGGCCACGGCCCAACCCTGCCGCCGCCAGACGTCATCATCGGCGGCGGTCATCCCGGCTGGAGCACCAACAATTACGTTAACAGCGCCATTCGTGACAAACTGTTTGCTGAAAATGGGCGGCCCGGCACGTACATTTTTGCCGAACGAATCGCTGGCAGTCTTGATGGCGGGGAACGGTTGCTGGCCGCGGCTAATCTACCCACCACCACTCGCCTGGCCGGACTATTTGGCGGCAGCGGTGGCAATCTGGAATATCGCCTGGCCGATGGTTCCGGCCACAACCCGGAAAACCCCACACTGGCCCAAATGACGACGGCCGCGCTGACCGTTCTCAGCCGTTCGCCGCACGGTTTTGTCCTCATGGTCGAAGGCGGGGCGGTGGATTGGGCCGGTCATGCTAACAACATGGACCAGATGATTGGCGAGCTTATTGGCTTTAACGACGCTGTTCAAGCTGTGATTGATTGGGTTAATGCCCCAGATAATGGTAGCAGTTGGGAGAACACGCTGGTCATTGTCACCGGCGACCATGAAACTGGCTATCTCACCGCCGGGCCGGGCATTTTCTCCGACGAGCCGCTGGGCACAGTTGACAGCAGTACGTTGGCACTGGAAAAAGTCATTACCAGCACCGGCCGCCGTGCCAGTTGGCAGGATACAAATGGCAATGACGAAATCGATGCCGGGGAGACGGTTTACTGGGCCTGGAACAGTGCCAATCATAGTAACAGCCTGGTCCCGCTTTACGCGCGCGGGGTAGGGGCCAACTCGTTTGCCGGTTACACGGCGGGCACGGATGTGGTACGGGGTGTCTATGTGGACAATACGGCCGTTCACCATGTCATGTTTGCTGTTATCGGAACCCACCTCTATCTGCCGCTGATCAGCTACCCCTGAAGCAAGATTGTTTGAATAACAGCCTCTATCTGTTTGTGCTAATTTCACCCAATTTGTTGACAATTTAGAACATATGTGCTAATCTCACAATCAAGCAACACCCCTCTACCCTCTTCCCAAAGGAGCTGGCAAGTGCGACCCTTGCCAGCTCCCCCTCCTTCTTTCGGACCGAGGGGAATGCCCAAATTTTGTAAAAAGGTCTGGTGTGTAGTTTGGTCGAGAGGAGAAAGGATCATGGATCAATCAACCCAATTTAGCACTCAGGCCAACCGGACGATTGGCCTGAATTTCCCGAAAACGGCCGTTATCGGCTTTTTGCTTATCATCGCTTTAGTCGCGTTTGAAATGTTCAACTTCGATACCACCCGCTACGCCTTGCGTAACTTACTGGGTGATGTGACTTTTTTGAATCTGCGCTGGGCAACGATTCTGGCTGTTGCTTTTTGCGCCATTGATTTTGCCGGGTTAGCCCGGCTGTTCACGCCGGAGCGGGGCAGCGAAGAACCCAAAGCTGTCTGGTATTTGATGGGAGCCTGGCTGTTGGGGGCTACCATGAATGCGTTGATGACCTGGTGGGCAGTATCCCTCACCCTGCTAACCCATGAGTTTGGCAATGAGGTGATGAGCCGCCAGCAGCTTTTGCAAATTGTCCCTGTTTTTGTGGCCGCGCTGGTCTGGCTGACGCGTATTTTGTTTATCGGGGCGTTTTCTGTGGCCGGCGATTACATTTTTGTCTCGCAAACGGTGAAAAAACCGGCTCCTTCCCTGCGGCCTCAAGGAATGCCACTGCGGGAACGGCCGGTTCCCGTTCCCACGCCCATCCGTCCTGTCACTCCATCTCCCGTTCGTCAAGGCCCTCCTATTCCATCAGTCCGCCGCAGCCCTTCTCCCGTTGGCATGCAGGCCCGCAGCCGCAACCGCTAAATTTACAGCCACATCATGCTGAACGAGACATTTTCATTTCGTTCAGCATGACAGCGTTAATTCCCCCCGCTAGTTTCCTGTCCGTTGATCGCTGAATTTCCGCCAGTTTAGGATTGTTTACGGCCGTTTACCGCAAATAACCCCACATTTCAGATACAATTACAAAAAGATCAAACTTGTGGCTTAACTCTGGTATAATCCCATGCTATTGATCAACAAAGCGGCAGGTAGATATGGTATTACCTAATTTTAAACAAAAAGCAGCAAACCTTTTTGATGAAATGGTCGCCATGCGGCGCGATTTTCATCGCCATCCTGAACTTGGTTTTCAAGAGACCCGTACATCGCGGATTGTAGCTGAAAAACTGACCGATCTGGGACTGGAAGTTCAAACAGGAATTGGCCAGACTGGCGTTGTTGGTCTGTTAGAAGGCTCTAAACCCGGCCCCACCATTCTGATGCGTTTCGACATGGACGCCCTGCCCATTCTGGAAGAAAACGATGCCGACTACGCCTCAACAAATCCGGGCGTGATGCACGCTTGCGGTCATGACGGCCACACAACGATGGGCCTGACCATCGCCAAAATCATGACCCAATATCAAGACCAGATGGCTGGGACACTTAAATTTATGTTCCAACCGGCCGAGGAAGGGCTGGGTGGCGCATTTGCCATGATTGCCGGCGGCGTTTTGGAAAACCCTAAACCTGATGTTGCGCTGGCCATGCACTTATGGACGCCGGAACCTTACGGCAACGTGCGCGTAACAGAAGGGCCGACCATGTCTTCGTCCAGCGTCTTCACAATTACGGTGCAGGGCAGAGGTGGACATGGCGCGGCGCCCCATCTGGCCATTGACCCGATTTTGGCTGCGGCGCAGATCGTGACCGCTCTGCAAAGCATCGTCAGCCGCAACGTGAATCCGCAGGACAGCGTCGTCGTCTCCATTGGCCAATTTGATGCCGGTACAACCTTCAATGTCATTCCCGATAAAGCCATTTTGAAGGGGACGGTGCGTAGCTACAACGAGGAGCTGCACCGCCAGGCATACCGGCGCATCCTGGAAATGGCCAAGAATATGGCTACCGCCTTTAGCTGCACGGCCACGATGGAAACGATTGCGATTGTGTCGGCTGTGGTCAATGCGCCGGAACCAACGGCCGTTGTCCGCGAAGCGGCCGTTGACATTATGGGCGAGGACCGGATCGTAGAACACCGCACGATGGCCTCGGAAGACATGGGTTACGTGCTGGAAGAGATTCCCGGCTGCTACTTCTTTATCGGTGCGGGTAATGAAGGGCAATTTTCTTACCCGCATCACCATCCCCGCTTTGATTTTGATGAGCGAGCGATGATCAACGGCGTAGCCATCATGGCCGAAGCGGCAGCGAAATACGTATTCAACAAAGGATGAAGGCAAAAGGCAGAGGGCAGAATTAGTTCATTTTCTGCTTTCTGCCCTCTGATTTCTGCCTTATGAACAAACTTGATTTTTCTTCTCACAAAATTGTTTGTCTGGCTGGCGGCGTAGGCGGGGCCAAATTGGCCGATGGACTGGCGCAGATTGTGCCGCCGCAAAATTTAACTATTATTGTCAATACGGGGGATGATTTTGAGCATTTAGGGCTGACGATTTGTCCTGATTTGGATACGGTGATGTATACGCTGGGCGGTGTGGCCAATCCGGGAACGGGCTGGGGGCGTGCCGGGGAATCGTGGCGGACAATGGAGGCGGTTAAGCAGTTGGCCGGCCCGGACTGGTTTAGTTTGGGTGACGTGGATTTGGCGACTCATCTGGTGCGGACGCAGATGCTCAAGGATGGGGAAACGTTAACGGCCGTTACCCGCCACCTTTGCCGCCAATTCAACATCCAACCCGATGTGCTGCCCATGAGCGACTGGCCTGCTCCCACTCTCATCGAAACCGACGATGGCACGCTGCCTTTTCAGGCCTGGTTTGTCAAAGAGCGCTGGCAGCCACCGGTTAAGCAAGTTGTCCTGCCCGAAGACGTGCGGGCTACTCCCGCCGTGCTCAAAGCGTTGGAAAATGCCGATCTTGTCCTGATAGCACCCTCGAATCCCTTTGTCAGTGTTGCGCCGATTTTGAACGTTTACCCCATCCGTGCCATGCTGGAGGATATCCCGCAGACTGTTGTCGCTGTCACACCTATCATCGGCGGGCAGGCGGTAAAGGGGCCAGCGGCCAAAATGATGGCCGAGATGGACCTGCCGGTCACCGCCCGTGCTGTCGCCCAGTATTATGGCGATCTGATTGACGGCTTTGTGTTTGATGGGCAGGATGCTGGTTCGCTAGAGGGTCTGTCCGCAGCCCAACTTTGCACCGATACCTGGATGCACAGCCCGGTTGACCGGGCCCGTCTGGCACAAGACGTGCTGACTTTTGCCATGCAGTTAGCCGGCAGCGAGTAAGCAGTGTCCGATCAGCATTCAGCATTCAGCATTCAGCATTCAGTCTGGGCCATTGTGCCGGTAAAATCACTGCATGAAAGCAAACGGCGGCTGGCGCACATTCTATCGGCTGAAGAACGAGCGGAACTGATCCATCACTTTTTGATTCATACGCTGACGGTACTGAACGAGTCTGAGGTGGTCGATCAGGTTTTGGTAATCAGCAGTGATGAACAGGTGTTGGCGACGGCTCGGGTGCATGGGGCGATGGTGTTGGTAGAAACGGCCGTACACGGTCTCAACCCCGCCGTTACCCAGGCCGTTCAATTTGCCGCTGATGAAGGGGCAACGGCCGTGCTCATCCTGCCCGCCGATTTGCCTTTTATCGAAAAGCAAGATGTGGCTATAATGGTAGCGGAGAAAAAGAACAATCCGAACATCGTTATTTGTTCGGATGATAAAGGCCTGGGCACGAATGCTTTACTCATCAGTCCCCCTAACAGCTTCAGTTTTCACTACGGGACAGACAGTTTTCAGCAGCATCTGCAAGAAGCCCAACAACGTAGCCGCACGATCAGCATCATTGATAATTGCCATCTTCAATTCGATTTGGACACAGAAGCCGACTGGCACAAATATCAATTAACAATTCATCATTCATCATTCACCATTTAACATTAAAAAGGAGTTTCCCATGTCAAAAGACCGCGTAGCCCTCTATTTGCAAGATGCCCACTCCCTGCAGGAAGGCATCGAACTGGTTCAGTATGCCGAAGAAAAAGGCTTTGAAGCCGTCTGGCAGGCCGAAAGCCGCCTGGTGCGCGATGCCATCGTGCCTATGGCCGCCTTTGCCGCCACAACCAAACGGATCAAAGTCGCCAGCGGCGTTACCAACAACTGGACGCGCAACATCGGCCTGCTGGCCGCCACCTTTCTCACGCTGGATGATCTGGCGCAAGACCGCATCATCTGCGGCATTGGCGCCTGGTGGGATCCGTTGGCCAGCAAGGTGGGCATTAACCGGCGCAAACCGTTGTCAGCCATGCGTGAAACGGTTGAAGTGCTTCGCCGTCTGCTTAACATGGAAAATGTGACTTTTATGGGCGAGTTTCACCATGTGGACGGGATTCAGTTAGATGTGGTACACGGCCGTAAAACCCCGCGCAACGTCCCCATCTATATCGGCGCTACCGGCATGAAAATGATGGAAATGACCGGTGAAATTGCCGACGGAGCTTGCATGAACTATCTGGTTGCCCCCAAATACAACCTGGAAGCGATTGACGCTTTGGAACGCGGCGCAAAACGATCGGGCCGTACCATTGACGACATCGACCGGCCGCAGTTGATGATTTGCTCGGTTGACCACGACCGCAAACGGGCACTGGACGGCGCGCGCAAGATGATTACCCAATATTTGGGCCAGCAGCCGCACTTGATGAAGGCCAGCGGTGTCAGCCAGGAACTGCTGGATGAGATTCACCAGGTGCTTACCTGGCCGGCTACCGACGAACAAATCGAAGCCGCTATGCACATTGTGCCCGACGATGTGGTGCAGATGTGTACCGCCGCCGGTTCGCCGGAAGAGGTCAAGGCCAAGGTACGCGAGTATGTGGATAATGGCTGCACCTGCCCCATCCTGTACCCGCTGGGCGACGCTAAGTTGATGATTGATATTTTTGCGGACGGGTATAGTAGCTGATTTGCCCATTAAGATTTGGATGGTGAACGGCCGTTCCCGGGGTGGGAACGGCCGTTTTGCTATATCGCCACACAACTCAACACAGAGAGTACGGCCGTTCATACCCTCGTTGGGCAAATACTAAACAAGCGCCACCAAGCCCAAACCACCCTCCATATCACCCCCTGAGCCTACGCCAAATGACGTAGACCGCACCTCAAAACTAGGCTTTTTGTTATAAGCCAACTAAGTCATCTTAATTATTGACTTACGGGGGGATAGTCTCCCCGTTAAGTGTTGTTAACGATGGGGACTGGGATGTTTGAAAATAGTTCTTTAACAGTCCAAATATGCTCAGTCAAAGCAGAGGCCATGGCCGGTGTTCGCGGTAACCAACGGCGGCCTTGGGCAACGACCTCCTGACGCAGTGTTTTGTGTGGCCGTACCAGATTGTAGTAGGCATCTTCCAGCGTTGCTGCCGCCTGATGCATCGCGATGGTTTTGGAAAAGGCCAATGTTTTCCGGGTTAAGCGGCTGTTGAAATGACGACTGGTTAAGTTGGAGCGCTCAATATAACTGGTGCTCTTGCCTAACAAGGCCAGCACTTCCGTTTCATCACCGTAAATGACCCGTAATTCAGTCCCTATGACCCGACCGTTTTCCCGTTGCTTGACCATTTGCAGATATTGCCAATCCTCGCCTGGCTGCTTAAGCGTTGGTGGGCGACCACGCCCTGAATAGGGCGGCACTTGACCGTACACTTCAACCATCGCTTCCCGGATGCCGCCCCAACCATCGGAGATAGTCGGTGGCGGCTTGTCAGGATGACCCCGCTGCTTGAGCATTGTGAATACAATCTGCGACGCTTCCGTTTCGGTCTTGGCAATGCCGCTGGCGACGCGGAGCCGGGTATCACTGTCAATCATGGTCGCTCGCCAGAACTGCCCTTGTTCTTCTGTCTCGGGATAGCCTTTTTTTCACCTTTGTGCGCCACGTAACTCCACATCGCATCCAGTTGACCCCGTTCCAGTTGGTAGTTGGCCAACAAAACGGATTCGATTTCAGCGACATGAGTTGCTGCATCTTTGAGCCACGCCAGAATGGTGTCTTCTTTATGGCCTTGAACGCGAGCCAGAGTGCTGATCCGAACACCTTCGGCTAGGAAGGCCAGGGTTTCCAAGATTTCTTCGGAATCTGTCCGCCGCCGGTAGAAGGGCGTTCCTTTCGTAGCCGTAAATGTCTGACCACAAGTCCGGCATTGGAAGCGCTGTATGCCGGTTGCCGTGAAACCATGTTTTTTAATGTTCTGTTTTGACTGTTTTTTCTGAAGCTTACCATAATCCGGGCAGGCTTCATTTGGACAAAAATCGCCAACATTGGCTAATTGATTCATTGACCCCTCTCCTGTTTGGTGTTAATTGGGTTATTTTACCCGGCAACACCCAAGAGGGGGACCATCTACGGGGGTACATGCGCTAATCTCCCATTAATCTTGCACTAATCTATTATTAATCTAACTTTCCAGTCGTCTCATCACCTTACCATATAACGGAGTCGTGGTTTCAGCCGGATGTTCAGAACCGGCTAAAACCCTGGGTCCGCTATTACTTGAACAAAATTACGGAGGTGACTTGTGTTCAAAAAAGAAGACAGCGCCAGCGCCTATTTCATGCTCAGCGCCGCCATTTGGCTCGTTATTGGCGTCAGCATGGGATTAATTCTGGCCCTGCAATTCGTTTTTCCCGACCTGTTTCGGGGAGTCCCCTGGCTCGTCTTTAGCCGCCTGCGTCAGGCGCATACCAATACGGTGATGTTTGCCTGGCTCTCCGGCGGCATGATGGGTCTCTGGTTGTACATCGTGCCGCGATTAACCGGCCGCAAGCTGTGGAGTGAGCCGCTAGGCAATCTCAGCATGGTTTTGTGGAATGCGGCTCTGGCGGTGGGCATTGTTGCCATTTTGACTGCTCACACCCAAAGCCGGGAATACGCCGAGTTTATCTGGGTCGTAGACGTAGGAGTGATGGTTGTTCTGCTCCTAAACATGATCAACGTCTACATGACCATCGCCCACCGTGTTGAATCCAAACTGTATGTTTCCCTGTGGTACATCAGCGGTTCGCTGATCTGGATGCCGCTGCTCTACTTTATCGGTAACGTCATGTGGAATCCACCCACCGGGGCGCTGACCGGCATTAACGACACCATTTTCAATTGGTTTTACGGTCACAATGTGTTGGGATTGTGGTTCACAACGGGCTTGCTGCCGGTCATCTACTACATTGTGCCAAGAGAAACGCGCACCCCGCTTTACAGCCACGTCCTCTCGTTGATTGCCTTTTGGGGCATCGCTTTCTTCTACACCGGCGTCGGCGCTCATCATTTGTTGTGGGCGCCTATCCCTTACTGGCTGAAAACCATCGCCGTTGCCGACAGCATCGGCATGATTTTGCCGGTTGGCGCATTCATGATGAACATCTACCTGACGATGCGCGGCAACTGGAATCGTTTCTTTTCCAGTATTCCCCTGCGCTTTGCCATTACCGGTTGGGCGGCTTATATCCTGGTTTCTTACCAGGGGTCACACCAGGCGCTGCGCGGCATTAACCTGTTGACCCACTTTACGCAGTACGTGCCGGGCCACGCCCACCTGGCGCTGCTATTTTTCTCAGCGTCGGTGATTATGGGCGGCATGTATTACATCATTCCGCGTATTTACGATTGCCGCGTCTACAGCCGCAAGCTGGCTAATGTGCAGTACAGTTTGTACGCGATTGGGTTTACTTTTTTCTTTGGCGGCTTTTTGCTGACAGGATTGGTGCAGGGAACGGCTTGGTTACACCAGGGGCTGCCGGTATGGAGTGTACTGCCGGGGTTACGGCCGTATATGGCTTTACGGGCCATGGGCGGCACGCTGCTCGTCATTAGTTTTATTATTTTCACCTACAATATTCTGGTCACGGTCATTCAACGCGTCCCCGCCACACAACCGACACTGCCTGTAAAAACGGCCGTTGCCACAGCCACCGATTAAGGAGCCAAAATCATGAAAATGACATTCAAAACCATCGTGATCGGCGGCGTCATCGTCTTCTTTGCTGTTGTCCTGGCCGCCGTCTTTATTCCTAGCCTGATCTGGAAACCGGAACAAACCGTCATCGCCCATAACTACACCACAGAAGAAGAGCGCGGACGTGAGTTGTTTTATTCCAATGGCTGTAACTACTGCCACACTCAGTATGTGCGTGAAGAAGATACGGCCATGGGGCCGGTTTCACAGGGTGGTAATTACATCTTTGACAACCCGATGATCCTCGGTTCCGAACGCACCGGGCCGGATTTATCCTACTTGGGCCGCAAACGCAGCGAAGCGTGGGAAATCGCCCACTTGCAAAACCCGCGCCAATATTCACCGCTTTCGATTATGCCCAGCTTTGAATTCCTGCCCGAAGAAGATTTGCAAGCCATTGCTGCTTACCTCTTCGCGCTGGGCGACCGCGTGGCGCAGGAGCGCATGATTTTGCCGCCGCTGGCCTATGCCGGTCAAACCGACCCCATTGATTATCCGGCAGCAACGCCGGTACCGCCCGACCAATCACAAGGTTGGGCCAACTGGGAAGCGGCTGACTTGCAAGCGGGTAAAGAAATCTATGTTGAAAACTGCCTCACCTGTCACGGCTGCGCTGGGAATGGACTGGGCAGTTACGGGGGCACAATGTCGGTAACACCGGCCAACTTCAAACAGGAACCATACCGCAGTATGCCCGATGACCAATGGTTCTGGCACGTCTCCGAAGGGGTGCCAGGCACGCTGATGCCGACCTGGAAAACGAGCCTGACGGAAGAGCAATGCTGGCAGGTCATTCGCTACATTCAACAGGTTTTTGCCCATCCAATCATGCGCGACCCTGACGAAGGCGACCCCAGCGGCGCATATGCCAATTTGACAAACCCGGTACCGCTGACGGTGGAAACGCTGGAGGAAGGCAAGGCTATTTTTATCCGCGAATGTATGGTATGTCACGGTGACGCCGGACGCGGCGATGGCCCGTATGCCGATGGCTTGCAGCCGCCGCCGCCTGATTTTGGCGATGGCAGCTATGGCACGCTGGATAATCCCAGCTACACAGATTCCGATTATTTCTGGCGCATCAGCGAAGGGCTGCCCTGGAGTGCGATGCCGGCCTGGAAGTCACAGTATTCGGAGGAAGACCGCTGGAAGCTGGTGCATTATATCCGCGTCAACTTTACGCAAACAGAGGCACGGCTGTCTCTCACCGCCGACCAGGTTTACCCCGACATTTACCTGACCCAAACCATGCCGGAAACGGTTTCAGAAACGGCCGTTATCGAAGGCAATCTAACTGAATCGGCGATGATGACCCCATCTTTTGAACGAGGCAAGCAGCTTTACCTGACCACCTGCGCCCAATGTCATGGCCTGAGCGGCCAGGGCGATGGCTGGAACGGGCAGTACCTGGACGTTTCCCCGGCCAATTTTACCGACCTCAACATGCGCGGCATGACGGATGGCGATTACTTCGCCCGCGTTAGCCTGGGTGTCCAAAACTCGGCCATGCCCACCTGGGGCGAGTTCTTGCCGGCGGAGCAGCGTTGGGACGTGATCAAGTACATTCAAGATGCGTTTGTTGACGGCCGTCCCACCCTCGGCAGCCTGTACGACCAAACCATCGCCAGCAACGTCATTACTCTGAGCCAGGACAACTGGCTGGGCGCAGGCAACGTCATTTCTACCACGCACGGGGCTGACATTTATCAAAGCAACTGCGCCACCTGCCACGGCGATCAGGGCCAGGGCGACGGACCCGGCGCGGTCAATTTAGCCAGCGGCGCACCGGCCGCTTATCCGCAAGATTTACCCTTCGACTACATATTCTGGCGCACATTAGAAGGCGTTCCCGACAGCATCATGCCTGCCTTCCAGAGCTTCCTGTCCGAAGCCGACATCTGGGACGTCAGCACCTATGTAGAAAGTATGCTCAATCCGCAGTCAGGAGGTGGATGATGATGCCATTAGGTTTATGGGTACTCGTCGGCTGGATGATTCTGGTCGCCACCATCGGGCTGGCTCTGCTCATTTGGGGCTGGAAAAATGGCCAGTTCCACGACGTAGAGTCTGCTAAATATACTATGTTAGAAGACCGCGAGCCAGCTCCCTGGCCCGATAAAAATGGAGGAACATCATGACTGATAATGCCATGCAACTTTGGCCGGAAATAGTAGGCGTGATTGGTGGGACATTGGCGCTGCTCTTGTTTGCCATCATGCTGGCGCTGCCCCATCGTTCCAAAACGCTGCCGGGCAGCAGTGGCCATCGCGCCGCCGAAGATGAAACGGCCGAACACGAAGAAATTCATCCCGACGGTTACATTGACAGCTTTGCCAAAGAGATCGAAGAAGCGGGCGGCGGTCTGCCGCCGGTAGTGAAACTGCTGCTGCCCGGTATCCTGCTGTGGTGGCTGATTTACCTGCTGCTGTACTGGACGCCAAAATAAGGGAGGGCAAGATGGCTTACATTTATCAAGTCGGCTTCGATATCAAGCTGGAGCAAATGAGCCAATTAGAAATTGGCGCTGCGCTGGAACGGACGGCCGGTTATCTGCGCACGCTGTTACCGGAAGCGCCAGGCTTTGTCACGGTCCGGGCCATGTATTCCCTGGACTATCAGGACTCAATCCACCTCGTTGTGGAAACGGCCTGGGAAACGTGGGAAGACCTGGAAAAGCATCGTCATTCGGCCCTGGCCGAAGACAAGGTGCTGATGGAATTTGAACCACACATCTCATTGCAGCATTTAACGGTGCATATTTACGAAGACGTGGCCTGAGGCAAGCCTTGACGCCCACCCGAAGGTTATTGCCTTCGGGGGGGGTAGGGGGAACCATACAATATGAAAAGAGCAAAACTGTTTGTCTTGCTAGTAAGTATTGCCATATTTCTAACCAACTGCAGCAAACCCCAACCAACCCAGATGCCAATCACGCAAACCGATGGGGACGTAACGGCCGTATTAACCCTCTTGCCAGACACCCCCACCGTCATGAACCCCACCATCCTCAGTCTGACGATCAAGGACGCCGATAGCCAACCTATCACCGGGGCCAGTGTCGCCTTCGACCTGACTATGCCCGGCATGGCCATGCCGCCCAATAACGCCCAGGCCACAGACGACGGCAGCGGATCGTATGACGCCGAAGTCACTTTTACGATGGCCGGTGACTGGCAAATTCAGGCCGACGTCACTTATCCCGGTGGCAGCGCCGAATTCACCTTCGATTTAACCATCGAGTAAATCGCCTGGGGAGCCGTTCATGAATGCAAATACGAGCTTACTGACCACCTTGCTGGTTACCGGATTCCTGGGCAGCCTGGGGCACTGCCTGGGAATGTGCGGCCCATTGGTGATGATGGTCGGTTTGCAGCTAAAGAAACGCGGCCAAAATCCGCTGCCGTTTCACCTGATCTACCACACATCGCGCCTGGTGGTTTATGCCGTTTTGGGCGCACTGGTCGGCGCCATTGGTTCGCTGCTGGGCTTGAGCGGGCAGCTTACCAGCGCGGCCGGTGTGGTGAGTCTGGTGTTGGGAACGGCCGTACTCCTTCTCGGCGCCGGTTATCTGGGGTGGCTGCCCTGGGGTAAGTTGGAGAGTAACGGCCGTTGGATCAGTCAGGCGATGTCCCGCCTGCTTAAGCGTGGCGGTGTCGGCGGCGTCATCCTGCTGGGGGCGCTCAACGGACTGCTGCCCTGCGGCCTCGTCTACAGCGCCCTGCTAGTAACGGCCGCTGCCGGCGGCCCACTGCCCGGCGCGTTGGGCATGTTTCTGTTTGGTGTGGGCACTATCCCGGCACTGTTTGTGGTGGGCATGGGCGCCGGCGCTTTGAGCGTCCGGCTGCGCCAGACAATGACCCGTGTTGCTGGGATTGCCATTATGATCGTCGGCGTCCAGTTAGCCCTGCGCGGGCTGGCAGCATTACACGTGATTTCTCACCAACATTTGGGGGGCATCGTGCTGTGGTAAACCATCCGGAACAATGCGCGCTGTGCGGCCTGAACATTGACGGCGCGCCAATCATCGAAACCTTTGCCGGAGAAGAAAAACGGTTCTGCTGCCAGGGCTGCGCCCGCGTGTACCAGGTCGCCTTCGACAACAAGATGCTGGACGAGGTGTTGGCTTTCCATCCTAGCCCCAAACCACCGGCCATCACCGACCTGATCCTCAATCCGGGCGAGACGGCTTACTTTGCGTTGGGCGGCATGTGGTGTGCCGGCTGCGCGGTTGCCGCCGAACAGGTGTTGCGCCACCAGCCGGGCATCAAACAGGTAGACGTCAGCTTTGCCGCTGAACGAGGCCGAATTTCATATGATCCGGCACAGGTTGAACCGGCCGATCTGATGCAAAAGTTGTCGGGATTAGGCTACCGGCCGCGCCTGTTGAGCGATGCCGCCGACAAGCAGGTCGAAAAACGTCAGGAACGCACCTGGCTGCAAACAGTCACGGCCGCTGCCTTTGGCATGCAAATCATGGTGTTGTATCTGGCGCAGCTTTACCATCTTTATGCTGCACATCAGTACGACACGCCCGCCGTGCGCCATCTTCAATACCTGGTCTGGGCGCTGGCGACGCCGCTGCTGTTCATCGGCGGCAGTTCGTTTTTACGAGGGGCGTGGCGGGCGCTGCGGGCGCGCACGGCGACGATGGACACGCTAGTGGCATTGGGCACGCTGTCGGCCTACAGCTACAGCGTTTACGTTACCCTCACCGGCAGCGGCGAAGCGTATTTCGATTCGGTGGCGATGATTACGACGTTTGTCATGATCGGCCGTTTTTTGGAAACGCTGGGCGGTTCGCAGGCGCGGAAAGATATTCGCAAGCTGCTGAGTTTACAGCCGGACAAAGCATGGCGGCGAACGAACGATGCCTGGCAGCCGGTAAAGGCTGCCGATCTGGCCACGGGTGATTTGATTTTGATTAAACCGGGCGAACGCATTCCGGCCGACGGCAACATTATCACCGGGGAAACGGCCGTTAACGAAGCGCTGCTCACCGGTGAATCCATACCGGTCAACAAAGGGCCGGGCGATGCCATCTTTGCCGGAACGGTGGCAGTTGATGCGGCGCTGACGGCCCAGGTGACACAGCCACCGGCTTCTGCCCGGCTGGCGCAGATTATGCAACTGGTAGAACAAACGCTGTCGGCCAAACCACCCCTTCAGCGGTTGGCTGACAAGGCATCAGCCTATTTTGCCTTTGGTATTTTGGGAGCAGCCTTGCTGACGGCCGTTGGCTGGCTGACCGCCGGGTATCCGCTGTCACGGGCGCTGTTGACGGCCGTTGCTGTGTTAGTGGTCGCCTGTCCCTGTGCGCTGGGGCTGGCGACGCCGCTGGCGCTGACGGTGGCGTTGGGGCGGGCGACGCAGGCCGGTATTTTGGTACGCAATCCGGCGGCGCTGGAAACGGCAGCGGCCATCAGCCGCATCGCTTTTGACAAAACGGGAACGCTGACTCAGGGGAAAATGGCGGTGACGGCGGTGCAGATTTTGCCGGAAACGACCGTTTCTGAGGCAGAACTACTCTGCCTGGCAGCGGCCGTGGAACAGTACTCGGCTCATCCCATCGCCCAGGCCATCGTCACGGCCTGTACCCAAAATCCTCCATTGGCCGATGAATTTCAAACGCTGCGCGGATTGGGTGTCAGCGCCCGTGTTTCGGTGATGGATGGACAGCGAGTGATGGTGGGAAACGGCCGTTTCCTGGGGTTAAACGGGCACAATACACTGGCGGAACAGGCCGCCGTCTACACCGGGCGTGGTGAAACCGTCGTCTGGGTTGGCTGGAATAACAATGCCGCCGGGTTTATCGCCCTGCGCGACGAGCCTAATCCGACGGCTAAACGAGCGCTGCGCCAGTTACAGGACGGTCAGGTTCAACCCGTTATGCTCTCCGGCGACAATCCACTGACGACACGGGCCATCGCTGCCGAGTTGGGGCTGGCGGAATTTGAAGGAAGCTGCACCCCGGCCGACAAAGCGGCGCGGCTGCAAAGCTGGCAGGCGCAGGGCGAAAAGGCAGGCATGGTGGGCGATGGCGTTAACGACGCCCCGGCGCTGGCTCAGGCGAGCTTGAGCATCGCCATGGCCTCGGGCGCTGACGTGGCCGGTGAAACGTCAGACATCATCCTCATGCGCCCCGACCTTACCCTGATTCCCTGGCTGCTGACCTGTTCCCGGCAAACGCGGCGCATCATTCTGGAAAATTTGAGTTGGGCATTTGCCTACAATTTACTGGCGGTTCCGCTGGCGGCATTGGGCATCATCAGCCCGGTGATTGCGGCGGCGGCGATGGCGGCCAGTAGTTTGCTGGTCGTGGGCAATTCGCTGCGCCTGCGAACCGGATCATAGATTACAATATGTTTGTCGCCCTCAGCACCGTATCTTATGCTATTAATGGAACGCGGCCGATTTCGGAAGAAACTCGACAGCGCATTTAAACCGACATGACCTTACACGGCCGTAAACTCTTTCTCCGGCGACACTGTAACTACCCAACTCGCCATCCAACTTAGATTTGATTGTGGGGAACGGCCGTTTTTTGCTGCCAAAATGCCCCTGATTCTTGCTTGACAAAGTGCCATAACTTATGGCATCATGATAACGGTTCCGGCAACGTTACCGGAACCGTTATCGGAAGAGGCGAATTAGTCATGAAATCCCCGAAAGGCTCAGTTACTATCCTGGACGTCGCCAAAGAAGCTGGCGTTTCCGTCTCAACCGTATCACGTGTGCTAAACGACAAAGATGATGTTGCCCCTGAAACCTATGAAAAAGTAAAAGCAGTTATCGGAGAAATGGGCTACACGTCCAGTTTGGCCGCCAGAAGTATGCGCAGCCGCAAAAAACATTTGATCGGATTAGTCGTCCCCGACATTGGCTTCCCCTACTCTATCGAAGTCATGAAAGGCATCAACCGGGCAATCGCCGAATCAAACTATGATCTCCTGCTTTACACAACCGGCGACGTCAAAAAAAATGCGGCCGCCTTGCATGAACAACATTACGTTTCCCTCTTGAACAAGTCGATCACAGATGGCGTGCTCGTCGTTGCCTCTGCTGCTGCTGAGTTTCGTACCGATGCCCCAATTGTTGCCGTTGATCCCCACATGCCCAATCCTAATTATCCGGCCATTCACGCGACAAACCACCAGGGTGCTCTGGATGCCATGGCCTATCTCATCAGCCTCGGACATCGACGAATTGGCTTTATCAGCGGACGACCTGAATTGGAAAGCGCCAAACGCCGCCTCAAAGGATACGAAGATGCGCTTCAGCAGGCGGGAATCGAATTAGACCCATCCTTGATCAAAACTGGCGACTTTACAAGTGTTTCGGGCTGCGACTGTGCCAAAGAACTGCTCGCTTTGCCTCAACCGCCGACAGCTATCTTTGCCGCCAATGATCAAACTGCTATCGGTGTGTACCAGGCGGCTGATGAACTGGGACTTCGTATCCCGGAGGATTTGTCCGTTGTCGGATTTGATAACATTTCTGAAGCTAGATTCATGGGACTTACAACTGTGGATCAGTTTCTGGCTGAAATGGGGTATATCGCCACACAAATGTTAATTACGCTTATTCAAAACCGTCCTCTGGAGGAATATATCTACAAAATGCCCACCCAGCTCGTCATTCGTGATTCTGCGCGAGCATTATCAGCATAAGATGAAGACATCGCAATATTTTTTTCTGTTTCCGGTAACGTTACCGGAAACGTTATAGGAAGGAGGTGATTGATAACCGACAACACAAATGAACAATGCGAGGCTTCACTTTAGCCCTGATCCGACGAAAGGAAACCTCGCAACAAAGATTTGCGGAGCAAAACTCCACACGAAAGCAGTTTAACCGATCCTAGACATCTCTACAAGGAGAAGAAAATGCACAAGAAAATTTTGGTAATCCTATACTTGCTGTTAATTACCAGTATGCTGCTGGTAGGCTGTGGCGGCAGCACGGAGGAACCTGTGGCTTCCGAACAACCAGCGGCTGAGGAACCTGCTGCCGCAGATCCCGCTGCTGAACAGGTTGTTGTGACTTGGTGGCATATCTCGACCAAAGACCCCGCTCTGGCGGACTGGCAGAAGATGGCCGATGACTACATGGCTGCCCATCCCAATGTAACCATCGAGATCACGGTATTGGAAAATGAAGCCTTCAAAACCAAACTCACAACCGTGATGCAATCTAGCGATCCCCCGGACATCTTCCAAAGCTGGGGCGGCGGTACTTTCAATCAACAGGTTGATGCCGGACTGCTAAAGGACATCACTGCCGATTTGAATGCCGATGCTGCATGGCGCGACAGCTTTGCCCCTGGTGCTTTGGGTGTTTACAGCTACCAGGGCAAGAATTACGGCGTGCCGTGGGATATGGGCATGGTTGGTTTCTGGTACAACAAAGACCTCTTCCAGCAAGCTGGTATTGACACGCCTCCCACCACCTGGACAGAATTCCTCGATGCTGTGAATAAACTCAAGGCCACTGGCATCACCCCAATCTCTATTGGTGAGGGTGACAAATGGCCTGGTATGCACTTCTGGAACTATCTGGCCACGCGTCTTTGCGGACAGGCAAAATTTGAAGCGGCCATGGCGCGTACAGGTTCCTTTACCGATCCTTGCTTCGTTGAAGCTGGCGCAAAACTTCAGGAATTGATCGCCCTTGAACCATTTCAGGAAGGCTTCCTGGGCGCGACTCATGATGAAATGCAGGCAACCTTCGGCAACGGCAAGGCAGCCATGGAACTGTCGGGGCAGTGGGCGCCCTCTGTAGAGGCGGCCAACAGTGCCGACCAAAAGGGTGTTGTCAACCTGGGTCTGTTCGGCTTCCCGGCTGTCGAAGGAGGTGCTGGTGAGGCGTCGGATGTCGTCGGTGGTGGCAATGGCTTTGCCATTGGTAAGAATGCCGAGCCGGAAGCTGTTGACTTTGTCAAGTACCTGACCAACGTGGAGAACCAGACGATCATCGCCGCACATGGAACAGGTATCCCGGTGGTTAACGGCGCCGAGGCAGGTCTAACCGATCCAAACATGCTCCAGGTTCAGCAGCTTTTCGCTGCGGCGCAGTACTTCCAACTGTACTACGATCAGTTCCTGCCCCCGGCCACGGGATCCGTCCTCAACGACTCGGTGCAGGGTCTTTTCGCTGGCACAATGACACCTGAGCAAGTAGCACAGGCAGTCGAAGATTCTGTTGCGCAAGAAATGCAGTAGCCTTGCAAGGCGACGTAGGTGGTTTTTCTGACGAACTACCTACGTTCGTAATTGAAATGGGCTTCGTGGTGTCATACTAAAATTATCGCACCAGTAAACGCGCCACGAAGCCCTGATATAGGAATCGTTATATGCAACATCTTCCTGCCATTCCAGACATCCTGAAATCAAGACGGGTATCAGGGGCATCCCGCGGTCTCCAAGACAGCGTGCTCATTGCCCTGTTTCTGCTGCCGGCTCTTATTCTTTTCCTGCTTTTTGTCATCTACCCCATTTTTCGCTCGATTTATTTCAGCATGTTCGATTGGAACGGTTTGGGGCCGGCGGTAGATTTCGTCGGGTTGCAGAATTTCAAAGACATCCTTACGGATCAGGTGTTTCTCAAAGCGCTCAGGAATGTATTCCTGATCATCATATTCTCATTGGGATTACAACTGCCCTTAGCGTTGGCGTTGGCGATGTTGGTAGGACATGACCTGCCGGGGCGCGGCCTTTTCCGCACCATTTTTTTCATGCCCTACGTTCTTGCCGAAGTCAATGTGGCCATCATGTTCATGCTGCTCTACAATCCCGACCCGGATCGCGGCCTGCTTAATTCGATTGTGGTCTTCATTTTGGGCGGCAAACCTATTGGCTGGTTGAGCGATCCCAATCTGGTTTTGCTGTCCATTTTCTTTGCGCTGACGTGGAAATTCTTTGGCTTCCATATGCTGTTGTATTTAGCGGGGCTGCAAAATATACCTGCGGAACTTGAAGAAGCGGCGCGCATCGATGGCGCAAACAGCTTTCAGAATTTCTTCTTTATTACGCTGCCTTTGCTGAGCAGCACGATCCGTACTTCTGTTTATCTATCCGTGCTGGGCTGTGTTCAACAGTTCATCCTTATTTGGATTATGACCAAAGGGGGGCCAATTAATGCCAGCGAAACGCTGGCGACATACATGTATCGTTTCGGCTTTGTACGTTTCCAACTGGGATATGGATCGGCCGTGGCGATTTATATGTTTATCATATGCTTGATCTTTTCCCTGATTTACCAGCACCTGACGCGCCAACCTGATTACCTGACCGGTCTTTAGAAAGGATCTCCCCATGTCATTCGTTTATCCAATCCCGCGTCGGATGCAAGATTTCCTGAAAAGGTTTTTGCAATATTTGATTCTTATCATCGTTGTGGTGGTTATCTTTACACCGCTCGTGATCCTGATCTTTGGCAGTCTCAAAACGACCGGCGAAATGTATTCACACCCTTACACAATCCCTAATCCGCCGCATTGGGATAACCTTATTGGGATTTTGAGTACACCCGTGTTCTGGCGTATGCTCGTGAACAGTGTGATTGTGATGTTGGCAACGACGGCTGGTGTGGTTTTCGTTTGTGGTCTGGCTGCCTTCGTTTTTGCACGTATGGCGTTTCGTGGGAGAGATTTGATTTTCAACTTCTTCACCATGGGGCTGATGTTTCCTATAACTGTTGCGATTTTGCCTGTCTATTTTGTACTGCGTCAAATAACTGAAATGGGCATACCTTTGATCGATAGTCTTCTGGGGGTGATCTTGGTGCAGACTGCGTTTAGTTTATCTGGTAACATCCTGATTTTGCGCGGTTTCTTTACGGCCGTTCCCGCCGAACTACAGGATGCTGCGTACATTGATGGCTGCAACAGTTTTGATTTCTTCTGGCGTATCCTGCTTCCACTGGCAAAACCGGCTCTCGCGGCAGTGGCGGCGCTGACGATGATTTTTAGTTGGAACGATTTGCTTACTCCGCTGATTATTTTGAACAGTGACAAACTCTGGACTTTGCCGTTAGGGACCATGCAGTTTCAGGGGCAATATGGACAGGATCTGGCCCTGGTCTCAGCGTTTGTCGTTTTGGCTTCTATCCCGACCCTTATCTTTTATTTGTTTGCAGAGAGACAAATTGTTTCTGGTCTCACGGCGGGGGCCATTAAAGGTTGAGCCGCAACGGCCAGGCAAGTGCCAATCATGCTAATTTCGATTGGTTTGCGTATATTATGTATGAATTGCTACTTTGAGGATTATCGATGACCTTGATTACAAATTCCAACCAACCAGAATACCTGGATACCTCTCTCCCGATTTCTGAGCGGGCGAAAGATTTGATCGCCCGTCTGACCCTGGATGAAAAGGTGGGCCTGATGAGCCATCCGGCCAAAGCTGTACCCCGTTTGAACATCCCAGCTTACAATTATTGGAGTGAGGCGCTGCATGGGGTGGGGCGTAACGGCCGTGCCACCGTTTTCCCCCAAGCCATCGGCATGGCCGCCACCTGGGATCGTGACCTGATCCGGCGGGTTGGCTCAGCCATTGGGGACGAAGCCCGCGCTAAATACCACGCCGCGTTGAAACGCAGCGGTTATACCCAACAATACCAGGGGCTGACCTTCTGGTCGCCCAACGTCAACCTGTTTCGCGATCCCCGTTGGGGGCGCGGCCAGGAAACCTGGGGCGAAGACCCCTTCTTTTCCGGGGAGATGGCCGCCGCCTTCGTGACCGGCCTGCAAGGCGATCATCCCCGATACTTAAAAGCCGCAGCCTGCGCCAAACATTACGTCGTCCACTCTGGCCCGGAAAAAGAGCGCCACCATTTCAACGCCATCTGCACCACCCGCGAACTCTACGATTCCTACCTGCCGGCCTTCAAAAAATTAGTGGTCGATGCCCAGGTCGAAGCGGTTATGGGCGCTTACAACCGCACCCTGGGCGAACCCTGCTGTGCCAGCCAACTGCTGCTGGGCAAGATATTGCGCGGTGAATGGAATTTCCAGGGTCACGTCGTTTCTGACTGCGGCGCTCTCGCTGATTTCCACCTCAGCCACAAAATCACCGCCGACGCGGCCGAATCAGCGGCCCTGGCCCTGCAAAAAGGTTGTGATTTGGGTTGTGATCACATTTTCGATGAAATTCCTGCGGCGATCGAGCGCGGCCTTATCTGCGAAACCGATGTGGATCGCGCCCTGGAACGCACCTTGGAGACGCGCTTCAAACTAGGAATGTTCGACCCGCCGGAAGATGTCCCGTACACATCAATCTCAATAGACGTGGTTGCTTGCCCGGAACACCGCCGACTGGCCTACCAAACTGCAACTGAATCGGTGGTACTGCTAAAGAACAAAAATAATATCCTACCAATCAAACCCGAAACTAAAAAAATCTTCCTCACCGGCCCCTCTGCCACCAGTTTGGAAGTGCTGTTGGGTAATTACTACGGCTTCAACAACGAAATGAGTACCATGCTCGAAGGCATCACCGGGCGCGTGCCTGAAGGTATGGGGATGGAATATCATCCCGGCGCGCAGTTCAAACATCCCAATGAGGTCAGTCGAACCTGGGCGCCACTCATGGCACAATCCGCAGATATCACAATCGCCTGTGTCGGCAATAATTCCATGCTAGAAGGGGAAGAGGGCGAAAGTTTGCTTACCCCTATTAACGGTGACCGCGAGGATATTGCTCTTCAAGCCAGTCAGGTGGCATACATCAAAACACTGGCCAGTCATGGCGCTAAAATCGTGCTGGTGGTGACTGGCGGAAGCCCAATTGCCCTCGGCGAAGTGAAAGACCTGGTCGAGGCCATTCTTTTTGTCTGGTATCCGGGCATGGAAGGCGGCAAGGCTGTGGCTGACGTACTCTTTGGCGATGTCTCGCCCAGTGGCAAATTGCCGCTCACTTTCCCCAAGTCGCTGGATCAACTGCCGCCGTTTGAGGATTATGGGATGAACGGCCGTACCTACCGTTACATGACCGAAGAACCCCTCTACCCATTCGGGTTTGGCTTAAGCTACAGCCAATTCGAGTATGCCAACCTGGAATTGGGAAGCGATGTCGTTAAACTTGGAGAAAGCCTACCGCTGAAAGTAACCGTCAAAAATAGTGGCCAACGCGCAGCCGCCGAAGTGACTCAATTCTATTTGAGCGATCTGGAAGCCTCGACGATAGTTCCCCGGCACAAGCTGATCGGCTTCGAGCGAGTAACGCTGGAACCGGGCGAATCCCGCGCCCTGGAATTCACACTCACGCCAGAGATGATGTCCTTCTTCAACGACTATGGCCAACTAACCCTGGAACCCGGTGAGTTCCGTCTTGAGATGGGCGGCTGCTCACCCGGTCAGCGCGGCCAGGATTTGGGTGCGCCAACGCCTGTGGTGGCTAAATTCCAGGTAATGTAAAATAAGACACCAAGTAGCACAGATTTTTTAGGAGAATTTTAATGGCTAATTACACCCCGAAACCCGAACATAAATTTACCTTTGGTTTGTGGACTGTGGGCAATATAGGCCGCGATCCATTTGGCGAACCGGTGCGTCCCGCCCTTTCACCAGTAGAAATCGTGCATTTGCTCGCCGAAGTAGGCGCATGGGGCGTTAACTTTCACGATAACGACCTCGTTCCCATCGATGCCACACCGTCCCAGCGGGATAAAATTGTCAGTGATTTCAAAAAGGCACTGGCCGACACCGGAATTGTTGTGCCGATGGCCACCACCAACTTGTTCAGCGATCCCGCTTTCCGTGATGGGGCCTTTACCAGCAACGATCCCAAAGTCCGCGCTTACGCCCTGCACAAAACAATGCACGCCATTGACCTGGGCGTGGAATTGGGCGCTAAAATCTATGTCTTCTGGGGCGGACGCGAAGGAACCGAAACCGACGCCGGCAAGAATCCGCTGGAGGCCGGAAAGTGGTTCCGCGAGGCGCTCAACTTCCTTTCCGAATACGTCCTCGACAATGGCTACGGCGCAGCCGATGGCAGCGGGCTGAAGTTTGCCCTGGAAGCCAAGCCCAACGAGCCGCGCGGCGACATTTACCTCTCTACTACCGGGGCGATGCTGGGCTTCATCGAAACGTTGGACCACCCGGAAATGGTTGGCGTCAATCCCGAAGTGGCCCACGAGACGATGGCCGGGTTGAATTTCCTGCATCACGTGGCCCAGGCATGGGATCGGGGTAAATTGTTCCACATTGATTTGAACGACCAGGGTATCGGCCGTTACGATCAGGATTTCCGATTTGGCGCGGTCAATCTCAAGAGCGCGTTCTTCCTGGTTAAATTCTTGGAAGATGTGGGCTACGACGGCAGCCGCCACTTTGATGCTCACGCGTATCGCACGGCCGATTATGAAGACGTGAAGGCGTTTGCCCGCGGCTGTATGCGCACCTATCTCATTCTGAAGGAGAAGGCCGAACAGTTTAATGCCGACAGTGAAATTCAGGCACTACTGGCCGAAATCACGGCTGATGATGGCAGTATGGATGGCTTCAAAGGTGCTTACTTGGCTGAAAAAGCGGCGGCTCTTAAGGCGTATACTTTTGACCGGCCAGCATTAGGGCGGCGCGGCCAGCCGTATGAACGACTGGATCAGTTGGTGGTGGAGCTGCTGCTGGGTGTTCGCTAAACCGATTGGCAGATGTTTGTTGGGATTGGTTTCGTTTTAGCATAAACTCTTGTTTGATCAGATCTGCTTAAAAGGAACGGATTATGAAGCAAACGAATGAATTTTATGCCGATTATGAATGTATCAAACTGGAAAACGACTCTTTAGCGATATGGGTAACACATGATGTCGGACCGCGTATCATTGGCCTACAGGCGGCGGGCGGCGATAATTTGCTGGCGGTGCTGCCCAACGTGACCCACACCACGCCCAGCGGCCAGGTTTATTGGTTTCGTGGCGGCCATCGGCTGTGGCACGCGCCGGAGGACCCGGAACGAACCTATGTGCCCGATGACACGGCCGTTCCCATCACCCCTATTCCCAATGGCATCCAAACCACGCAGGATGTTGAGCCAGACACCGGCATACAAAAACAAATGGCCATCACCCTGCCTGATAATTCGGCACAGGTTATCATCGACCACACTCTGACCAACTGCGGCCTGTGGCCGGTGAAATTAGCGCCCTGGGCCATCACCCAATTCAAACCGGGCGGCTTCGCCATCCTGCCCCAGCCGACTGATGACACCAGCCTGCTGCCCAACCGCCGCCTGGCCATCTGGCCTTACGCCCGCATCAATTCGCCCCATCTTGTTTGGGGAAATCGCTTCATTTTCGTTCATGCCACGATGCAAAACGAAAGTTTTAAGCTGGGCTGGGCCAATTCCAGCGGATGGTTGGCCTATCGGGTTAATGATACGCTGTTCGTTAAACAAGCCGCTTATCAAGCGGGTTATGATTATTATGATTTTGGCAGTTCCAGCGAATGTTACTGTAACGACATCATCCTGGAACTAGAAACGTTGGGACCGCGCGTCATCCTGGAACCCGGGGCATCGGTTACGCACCGTGAAGTGTGGCGTGTTTTTCCCAATGTCAGTTTGATGGCTGAGGAAACGGCCGTTGCTGACCTCATCGCGCAGTTAAACATATGAGCGTGGATTAGGGGATTGGAGAAAAATCATGACCTACTTCATCGGTATTGACAGTTCAACAACAGCCACCAAAGCGCTGCTTATGACCGCTGATGGTGCAGTTGTAGGCGCAGCTTCCTCTTCTTACAACTACGAAACACCGCAGCCGCTGTGGAGCGAACAGCGACCGGAATTGTGGTGGGATGCGACGGTTTCCAGTATTCAACAGGTGTTGGCCGAAAGCGGTGTCGCGGCAACGGCCGTTAAAGGCATCGGTCTTACCGGGCAGATGCACGGCCTGGTGCTGCTGGACAAAAACGGCGATGTTTTGCGTCCGGCGATTTTGTGGAACGACCAGCGCACTGGGGCTGAATGTGATGAAATGCGGACCAAAGTGGGCAAACAGCGCCTCATTGACATCACTGGTAATGATGCCTTGACCGGCTTTACCGCGCCCAAGATTTTGTGGGTCAAGAACAACGAACCGGAGATTTACGCCCAAATCGATCAAATTTTACTGCCCAAAGATTACGTGCGTTTCAAGCTGACCGGCGGCTACGCCACGGACAAAGCCGGCGGCGCAGGCACGCAGTTATTCGATGTGCGCCGACGGGATTGGTCGGTGGAACTGTTGGAAGCACTGGAAATTAATCCTGATTGGCTGCCGAAGACGTTTGAAGGCACGGCCGTTACCGGAACCCTCAACACCGCTGCCGCCGAAACCACCGGACTGCCCGCCGGTATTCCCGTCGTGGGCGGCGGCGGCGACCAGGCAGCCAACGCTGTGGGCACTGGAGCCGTCGTTGATGGTATTGTGGCGCTGAGTTTGGGTACGTCGGGCGTGGTGTTTGCCAGCAGTGATGAACCGATTGTGGAAGAGAACGGCCGTTTACATGCTTTCTGCCACGCCGCGCCGGGCAAATGGCACCTGATGGGCGTCATGCTGTCGGCGGCGGGCAGCTTGCGCTGGTTCCACGACACACTGGCCCCTGATACCAGTTACGATGATTTGCTGGCTCCGGCAGCGGCCGTGCCGCCTGGCAGCGAAGGGCTGCTCTTCCTGCCTTACCTCACCGGCGAACGCACGCCGCATCCCGACCCGCTGGCCCGCGGCGCGTTTGTTGGGTTGACCGTGCGTCACACGCAAGCCCATATGGCCCGCGCCGTCATCGAGGGTGTGGCCTTCGGGCTGCGTGACAGTTTTGAGCTGATGAAAAATGCCGGTTTGCCGCCCATTACCCAGATACGGGCGTCCGGCGGCGGCACAAAGAGCGCGCTCTGGCGGCAAATTCTGGCCGACGTGCTGCAAGCGGAAATTGTGACGATTAACACGGCTGAGGGGGCGGCCTATGGTGCGGCGATTTTGGCAGCAGTGGGCACAGGCGTGTTTGAGTCGGTGGAAGCGGCTTGTGAGCAGTTGATTCATGTGACTGGGCGGACGAAAGTGAGTGGAGATACGGCCGTTTATGACCAAATCTACCCCCTTTACCGCCAACTTTACCCCGCCCTCAAACCAACTTTTAACGCCGCTGCCAAACTAGCCTGAAACAAAATTAGCTGCGAGTGGCGAGTAGCAAGTTTGCGAGTCCAGAAATGGTACTTGCTGCTCGCCACCCGCCACTTTTTACGTTTGGCAGTATAATTGGCGCGAACAACACAAAAAAAGGTGGTTTTCATTGTGCTGAACAAACAACCTAACTCCGATCACTGCTTCATCTGCGGACGCAAAAATCCGCACGGCCTGTACATGACATTTTACGACAACGGCGAAAACGAAGTTATTTCCGAGTACACGGTGACAGAAGACTACCAGAGCTACCCCGGCGTCGTGCATGGCGGGATTGTAGCGGCCATGCTGGATGAGGTTGTGGGCCGGGTGTCCATGATTGGCGACCATCATCATTTCATGATGTCGGTGAAGCTGGAAGTGAAATACCGCCATCCGGTTCCGACCCATACACCGCTGAGAATTATCGGCCGTATCGTCAAGCTGCGCGGGCGGCTGGGGCAGGCCGTAGGTGAAGTGGTCTTGCCCGATGGCACCATCGCGGCTGAATCGGCGATGACGTTGGCCGATATCCCTCCCCAAATGCTGGAAGGGGTTGACGTGGATGCTCTGGGTTGGCGCATCGACTGATTAAAAAGGCTATCGTAAAACTTCCCGGAAGCTGAATTCGGTTGTTGCTGATTTAGCCGGACTCGTTTCATGGTCCGCCGGTGAGCTTCCGGGAAGTTGGTCGGCCCTCATTCACAAATCGGCGCTATTTTGGTAAACTTGGGGTAGTAAGGGCCATTCAAAATCTTTGATTTTGAATGGTTGGAGAAAACAATTTTTGATGTACACGAACAAGCAGTTCATTGGGCGACGCAGACTTTTTTTGACCTGGTTGACTTTAGCCATGATTGTCATGTCTGCTTGCAGCCTGATCAATCGCGGCCCGACGCTGGGGAGCGACATCGAACTGCCGCCGCAAACGCAGGCGATTATGAGCTGTAATGAAACTTGTTCGGGGTATGGGCAGTGTGGGGCGGACGCGGCTGGTAATCAGTATGTTCTGGGAGGACTGGCCGGTCCTTTAGTGGAAAATCATGATCGATTGTTTCCGGCGGGCACGGCCGTCACCATTCTCTCCAGCAATCTGCAAACCATTCAATCAGTCAGCGATAACAGCCAATCCCAACTGCGTTTTTACTATGTCCAATTGCCTGACGGCCGCCCGGATGGCTGGGTAGCCGGTTGGTGTGTGGCGGCACAATAAGCCATGAACAATGACAACCACCGTATCATCAAAGAGTTGTTAACAGCTCAGGAAGCAGGGACTCCAGTGGTCCTGGCCACCATTACCAAAGCGCGCGGCTCAGTTCCCCGCCATGTGGGAACGAAAATGTTGGTATATGAAAACGGCCGTTTCACCGGAACCATTGGCGGCGGCGAAGTTGAATCACGAGTGATTGATGAAGCGCAATTGGCATTGGACGATGGCCATTCCCGTACCATTCCTTACGCTTTTGTTGACCCGGCAAAAGGCGATCCCGGCGTCTGCGGTGGCGAAATCGAGCTTTATCTGGAACCATTTTTGCCCCCGGCCACCCTGTTTGTCATTGGCTGCGGCCACGTGGGGCAGGCGCTGGCCGATTTGGGTCACTGGCTGGGTTTCCGCGTCATCGTCACCGATGACCGGGAAGAGTTGGCCGCACCCGAACATATTCCCCATGCCGATGTTTACCTACCCGGCAGTATCGAAGATGCGTTAACCGCTCAAACTATCACCCGCAGCACGTTTATCACCCTGGTGACGCGCAACGTCACCCTGGATCGGCAGATTTTGCCCCTGTTAGCGAGAACACCGGCACCCTACATCGGGGTGATGGGCAGCCGCCGCCGTTGGGCGGAAACGAAAAAGTTATTGTTGGCCGACGGAATCAGTGAAGCCGATTTAGCCCGCTTTCACTCGCCGCTCGGTTTGGAATTAAGCGCCGAAACGCCTAAAGAGATCGCCGTCAGCATCCTGGCGGAAATCATCATGTTGTATCGGGGCGGAACCGGCGAAAGAATGATGGAAGAAGGCAGAAAGCAGAAGGTAGAAAGCTGAAACAGTGCGACTTTGCCCCCTGCCACTTTGCAACTTTTTACTAGAGGATTATGACAACACAAATTATTTCCCAATACGAAACACCCACTACTGTCGATAAGGTGCTGACGCTGCTGGCCGAACACGGCCGTTCCGCCCGACTCGTTGCCGGCGGCACAGACATCTTGTTGGAATTAGAGCGTGGCGGACGCCCCGGCGTCCACATGCTCATCGACGTGACCCGTATTCCTGGCTTGAATCAAATCACACAGAACAGCGACGGCACAATCCATTTGGGACCGCTGGTGACTCATAACCAGGTCATCGCCTCCGATTTGGTTGTGCAGCACGCCTTTCCCTTGGCCCAGTCTTGTTGGGAATTGGCCTCGCCGCAGATTCGCAACCGGGGCACAGTGGCCGGCAATCTCATCACCGGCAGCCCGGCCAACGACACGATTTCGCCGCTGTGGGCGCTGAATGCCAGTGTGACCCTGGTCTCGGTACGCGGCCAGCGCACCGTGCCGCTGCGCCAGTTTTACACCGGCGTGCGCCGCACGGTCATGGAACCGGACGAGATGATGACTGACATCAGTATTCCACCGATGGCGGCGACGGCGCGGGGTACATTCGTCAAGCTAGGGCTGCGGCGGGCGCAGGCGATTTCGGTGGCACACCTGGCCATTGTGCTTGATTTTGCGGCGGATGGGGAAACGGTAACGGCCGTGTCCATTGCCCAGGGTAGCGTTGCTCCCACCATCATCTCCACACCCAGGGCCGAAGCCTACCTGACCAGCAAAAAACTGACCGACGAAACCATCGCTGAGGCCGCCCGTCTGGCAGCAGAAACGGCCGCACCCATCGACGATGTACGTGGTCCGGCCAGCTACCGCCGGGAAATGATCCGCGTAATGACTAAACGTGGTCTGGCGACATTGGCCGCCAGGCAGGAACGGGCCAGTTGGCCGCAAGACCCGGTGATGCTCTGGGGCAGTACCAATGGCGTTTACCCCACCGGCCCGGAATTTGAAGCCAGCCACGATTTGGAGACGCCAATTACAGCAACAGTGAACGGGAAACGGGTAACGGCCGTAGGCGGCAACCACAAAACCTTACTGCGTTGGCTGCGTGAAGAAGGACTGATGACCGGCGTCAAAGAAGGCTGCGCCGAAGGCGAATGCGGTGCTTGCACCGTTTACCTGGATGGCATGGCGGTAATGGCCTGCCTTGTGCCTGCTCCTCGTGCTCACGGTGCGGAAATTGTCACCATCGAAGGCTTACCAAACTACCAACAACCAACAACCAACAACCAACTTCATCCATTGCAGCAAACCTTCATCGAGACAGGCGCCGTCCAGTGTGGTTACTGCACTCCCGGTTTCCTCATGTCCGGCGCATTGCTGCTGGAAGAATATCCGCAGCCCGATCAGGCTCACATCGAACAAGCTTTTACCGGTAATTTGTGCCGCTGCACCGGCTATTACAAAATTATTGAAGCGGTGGAGAAAGCAGCGAACGGTAAAGTAAAACAGTAATCCTGTCGTTCGCTATGGAGGACAAACATGCGCCTTGATCAAAAACGAGAAGAGGAATTAGAGCGACGTAAAGGGAAAACTGGAAAAACTATCATCCAGTTTATCTGGCTCCTGATTTCTTTTGTTGTCGCTTATTTTGTCGTTAAATTCATTATTGATGCCGGTTATCTCACCTACAACATGATTTATGGTGTTGGTATTCCGCGCTCGATCCCGACCATTGTTATCACGATAGTGTTGATGTTTGTTGTGGTCGTCTTCATGCAGTTCTTCCTGTTTATTGGCTTTATGGTGGCCAATCCTGAAGGACGGCGGCGCACCGGCGATCCCACGCTTAAATCACGAACCAAGGACCCGTACGATTATGGACGCGACTAACTTAAAAACCTACGAATCACGCTCAATTACCCGTGTCGATGCACTGGCCAAAGTGACCGGCCAGGCACTTTATCCCGGCGACATCACGCCGGAGAACCTGCTGCACGGCAAAGTCTTGTTTAGCCACCAACCCCACGCCCGCATGCTGTCTATGGACATTAGCGAAGCTGAAGCTGTGCCTGGCGTAGTGGCCATTTTTACGGCCAAAGATGTGCCGGTTAACGAATATGGTCTCGGTTTCCGCGATCAGCCGGTGCTGGCAGGGCTGGGCAGCAACAAAAAGGACGGCGATATCAGTCGTTGGGAAGGGGATCACGTGGCCGTCATTATCGCCGAAACGGAATTGGCGGCGGCGCAGGCCCGCGATCGCATCAAAATCGAATGGGAGCCGCTGCCCATCGTTTCCGACGTCCACGAGGCGATGAAGGACGAAATCATCCTCAACAGCTTTTTCACCAGCAATATCGTCCAGCATTACAAAATCCGCAAGGGCGATATGGATGCTGGCTGGGCAGCAGCGGATGTGGTCGTGGAAGGCCAGTACACGCTGCCCTATCAGGAACATGCCTATTTGCAGCCGGAAGCAGGTGTGGGTTACATCGATGAGGAAGGCCGGGTAACGGTGCAAATCGGCGGCCAATGGACACATGAAGACCGGGAACAAATTGCCCATGCACTTGGACTGCCGGAAGAACGGGTGCGGGTCATTTATCCAGCGATTGGCGGCGCGTTTGGCGGCCGCGAGGATATGTCGCTGCAAATTGTGTTGGGGCTGGCGGCTATGCGGCTACATGAACAGGGCATTGATCGGCCGGTACGCATCATTTGGACGCGAGAAGAGTCGATTATTGGCCATCACAAACGGCATCCGGCTTACATTAAGACGAAGTGGGGGGCGACGAAGGATGGGAAGATTACGGCCGTTTCCGCCGAGCTCATCCTCGACAGCGGGGCCTACGTCTACACCAGCAACAAAGTATTAGGCAATGCTAACCTGATGGTCACCGGCCCCTACGAAATTCCCAACGCCCACGTGGACAGCTACGCCGTGACTACAAACAACGTGCCTGGCGGCGCATTCCGCGGCTTCGGCGGGCCGCAAGGCGCGTTCGCCGCCGAAAATCAGATGAACAAACTGGCCGAAGCGCTGGGCATGGACCCGGTGGAACTGCGCCTCAAAAATGTCCTGCGCGAAAACAGTCTGATGACCGTGCAAACGCCGGTACCTAAAGGCATCAGTCTGGCGGAGGTGGTGGAGCGCTGTGCGGCGGAAGCGGGTTGGGGAGCGGCGACCAAAGGTCGCTTGGAGCAGGGGGGCAAGGGAGAATTTAATAGTCTTCAGTCTCTAGTCTCTGATTCTAAATCGCTGCGGCACGGGCGGGGTTTTGCCTGCTCGTTCAAGAATATCGGCTTTTCCTTTGGTGCGCCGGAAAGTTGCGATGCGATTATTGAGTTGTATGGCAAAGCAGAAATTGAGAAAGTCATTCTGCGCCATGCTGCATCGGAAGTGGGCCAGGGGACGCATACGGCACTCAAACAGATGGCGGCGGCGGCTGTTGGCGTGGACGTTGACCTGGTGGAACTGGATATGTCGGACACGGCGACCAGTAATAATTCCGGCTCGGTGTCGGCTTCACGGATGACGTTTATGGCCGGTAACTCAATCCGGGAAGCGGCCGTATTGGCGCAGGAAGCGTGGCAAAATGAGGAACGGCCGGCCATTGGTAAATCGCATTATATCCCGCCCAAAACCCAGCCGTACGATCCGGAGACTGGTGTGTGTATGCCCAATTTCGCCTATGGCTATGTCGCCGAGGCGGTGGATGTGACGGTGGACATCGAAACGGGGCATATCCGGGTGGATCGGGTAGTGTGTGCCGATGACGTAGGCAAGGCGATCAATCCTCAACTGGTTGTGGGCCAAATTGAGGGGGCGGTGATTCAAGCGCACGGGTATGCGGTGATGGAGAATTTGCAGTCGAAGAACGGCCGTATCCAAAACCCGTACTTCAGCCAATACCTCATCCCCGGCATCAAGGACATCCCCACCCAGGTAGATTCAGTCATCGTGGAAACCCCCGATCCTGTTGGCCCCTGGGGCGCACGAGGTATGGCGGAGATGCCTTTCTTACCGTTGGCGCCGGCAGTGGTAGCGGCCGTACACGATGCCACCGGCATTTGGTTCGACGAAATTCCACTGGTACCTTATCGTGTGGTAGAAAATTTGCGTCAACAAAATAACGGCGCTTAATATTTACAACCAGTTTTTCGGCCCGGTTGGGTCAGATAATTTGAGGAATTTATGACGAATCGTACCATTTCCCCAAACCTGGCCCGCCGGGTAGCTGTGGCCAGCCAGCAGTTAAGTGGGCCTCAAGCCTCGTCTACATCTGAAACTATCCTTTCAACCATTCAAAATTTAGGCTGCTTGCAAATCGACCCCATCAACGTCGTTGCCCGCAGCCCGCTGCTGGTGCTGTGGAGTCGGTTAGGTGCATATAACGTCGCCGGTCTGGAAACCTTGCTTTGGGATGATAAACACCTCTTTGAATATTGGGCGCACGCTGCTTCTATTGTATTGACCAATGATTTCCCGCTCCATCAACTGCGGATGGTTAACTACGTAACCGGTGAGGCTGAGTGGGAAAAGCGGTACCGGCGCTGGATGAAAAAGAACAAATCATTTCATCAATACATCCTGGAAGAGTTGTCCCAGCGCGGACCACTGCTGCACACGGAAATGGAAAACCGTATAGTTGAACCCTGGCCATCCAGCGGCTGGAACGATAATCGCAACATGACCATGATGCTGCAATTTATGTGGATGCAGGGCGAAATCATGGTGGCGCGCCGCTTTGGTGAGGGGTTTGGCCTGAAGAAACAGTGGGCGTTGGCCGAACATCATTTGCCAGAGTGGATGGATCACGAACCCTGGTCGCAGGAGCAGGTGGTGACCGAAGCGGCGCAGAAATCGCTGCGGGCGCTGGGTATGGGCACGGCCGTACACATCGAAAATCATTTCATTCGCGGGCGGTATCCGGGGTTGAGGGATGTATTGGAGACATTAAAGCGAGACGGCCGTATCCACCCCATCCACATCCACAACCTGCCCGGTGACTGGTACATCCACGATGACACCCTGCCGCTGCTGGAACAGTTGGAAAACGGCGACTGGCAGCCACGCACCACCTTGCTTTCCCCCTTTGACAACCTCATTTGCGACCGGGATCGCACCGAACTGCTGTTTAATTTTTACTATCGCAGCGAAATTTACACGCCCAAAGCCAAACGGCAGTACGGCTACTACGTCATGCCCATTTTGCACGGCGAGCAGTTAATTGGCCGGGTTGATCCGCAAATCGACCGCAAAACGAAAACGCTGCATGTCCATGCCATCCACGCCGAACCGGACGCGCCGCAAACCAAAGTCGTGCGGGATACCATTCGGCAATCTATCGAAGAACTGGCCCAATTTCTAGGGGCAAAGCAAATAGCCTATGGCGAAACGGCACCAGAAGCCTGGCAGCTATCTTAAGTCAGAGAACGAGAAAAACTATGAGTGACCTATCCGAAATCACATCTGAAACTTTAAGTCAGGCAGAAAAGCTGGCCGGCCTGACGTTTACCGACAGCGAACGAGAATTGATGCTGAAAGGCGTCATTGAGCGCCGGGATGATTACGCAAAACTACGCGAAGTTCCGTTGCCGAACAACGTTCCGCCCGCCTTGCAATTCGTCCCCCAAGTCCCAGGTACCAAGTCGCCAGTTCCCAATTCCCCTATTTCCCTCGACCACATACCGGTACCGCAACGGCCGTTCTCCCTCGAAGATGTCGCGTTTTGGCCCGTGACCTACCTGGCTCGCCTGCTGCAAACCCGGCAGGTCACATCGGTCGAGTTGACCGAGATGTACCTGGCTCGGCTTAAGCGATATGATCCGCAGTTGCAATGCGTCGTTACCCTGACCGAGGAGCGTGCCCTGGCCCAGGCTAAACAGGCCGACGAGGAGATGGCGGACGGCCGTTACCGTGGCCCATTACACGGCATCCCCTGGGGCGCGAAAGATTTGTTGGCTGTCAAAGGCTACCCCACCACCTGGGGCGCTGCGCCATACCAGGATCAGGCCATCGACGAAGATGCGGTCGTCGTTCAACGATTGGATGAAGCCGGGGCGGTGCTGGTAGCCAAGCTGACCATGGGCGCACTGGCCTGGGGTGACGTCTGGTTTGGCGGTCAGACCAAAAATCCCTGGAATACGGCCCAAGGTTCCAGCGGTTCCTCCGCTGGATCGGCGGCAACCACGGCAGCGGGATTGGTGGGCTTCGCTATTGGTACGGAGACATATGGCTCCATCATCTCACCGGCCAATCGCTGCGGCATTACCGGGTTGCGGCCCACGTTTGGCCGGGTCAGCCGGGCCGGGGCGATGGCCTTGAGTTGGAGCATGGACAAAATCGGCCCCCTGTGCCGCTCGGTGGAGGACTGTGCTCTGGTTTTTGCTGCGATTCATGGGGCGGATGGGGTGGATGTAACGGCCGTTACCCAATCCTTTACCTGGTCCCC
This sequence comes from Ardenticatenaceae bacterium, assembly GCA_020634245.1. Lineage (GTDB taxonomy): Bacteria > Chloroflexota > Anaerolineae > Promineifilales > Promineifilaceae > JACKCC01. The sequence continues at coordinate 81,327 of JACKCC010000014.1, forward strand.
ACAAATTGACATAACCGGGCTGCGCATCGGTTATATTCAAAGCGCCTTTGACGAAAAACGAGACAACATGGCCGCCGACAAAGCCACACTGGACATACTACAACAGATGGGCGCCGACGTCATCCCCATAGAACTACCCAATTATCCCGTTGAAGCGATGGGCTTCATCTTGCAAGCGGAAGCCGCCGCTGCTTTCGACGAATTAACCCGCAGCAACCGCGACGATTTACTGGTGCGACAGTCGCAGGATGCCTGGCCTAATGTTTTCCGGCAGTCGCGGTTGATTACGGCCGTCGAGTACATCCAGGCCAACCGCATCCGCACTCTGGTCATGCGCGAGATGGCTGATTTAATGGCTGTGATTGATCTGTACGTGGCCCCTTCCTTTGGCGGCGATAATTTGCTGCTCACCAATTTGACCGGTCATCCGGCAGTTGTCGTTCCCAACAGCCTGTCGGCGGCTGGCGTTCCCAATGGCAGCATCACTTTCACCGGGAATTTGTACGATGAGGCCACGATTTTGGCCGTTGCCAACGCATACCAGGAAGCGACAGATTTTCACCGGGGACGGCCGTTGCTTAACCTGTAAAACCAATCCGCAAAAGCGACGATCCTGGCTTGCCAAACTGATCGAAATCGAATAAAGTGTCATTAATCAACTCTGACGATAAAGAGAGGGCGTATGACCAAGTTTGATGAAGTATGTCGTGCTTACCAGCAAGCCCGCCGGCGTTTTTTGGAATACGAGGGCGAATGCCGCGAATTTGCCCGCAGTCTGGTTGATGGCATTATCGATTACTTTGAGTGGCCGCACAACCAGGAAATCACTTACATTCCGCTGGGTGAAGAGATTAATCCCAATAACCGCTTTTATGCTTTGGCTGGTGCTATGCGCATGGATGATGAATCGTTTTGGCACTTTGGGGTTGAACTAAGAGTTGAAGAACCCGGCGGGTCGCATCCCATTCCATTTTTGATGAGTTTCTTCATCAAAAAAGATGGGCCGCATTTTGTTGTCAAGTTGGGGCCTCAAGGGAAGGAAATTCGTATTCATGAAGACAAACAGGGTAAAGAAGATGAACTGCGCCCATTTTATGATGTTGTTTTCCAGCATATGTTGCAGTTCTTTGCCCGGAATTATCAAGACGCTATTACCAATCAGGTGATGCAGCCGGGTTTTATTATGCTGACGAATAATCTGCTGCCCTGACTACCTGTTGTGCGTTCTGATTGATTGCAGTTTTTACATCACACCAGAATCAAAAGGCTCAAGTTCGTGCTCATTACCAGTTTGCAAAACCCGCGGGTCAAAAATGTGGTTAAGCTGCGCCAACGGCGGCAGCGTGACGCGCAGCAATTGACCGTTGTGGAAGGCACGCGTGAGGTGCTGCGGGCGTTACAGCAGGGTATTGTGCCCCAGGAAGCGTTTATCTGCCCTGAATTAATAGCCGATGAGGAAGCGGAAACGGCCGTTACCCGTCTCCATCAACTCCCCCAAACCCTACTCAACGAGGTAACACCCGAAGTGTTTGCCAAAATGGCCTATCGGGAAGACAGCGGTGGCCTCTTGCTGGTCATCCCCTATTGGGAACGCACACTGGATGCCTTGCTGCATTCGGGGCAGCCTGCATTTTTAACCATCATCGAAGGCGTCGAAAAACCGGGCAATCTAGGGGCCATTTTGCGTACCGCAGATGCCGCTGGCGTAGAAGGTGTTATACTTGCTCATGGTGCAGTTGACAGCACCGATTTGTATAATCCAAATGTAGTAAGAGCCAGTCTAGGCACAATATTTTCTGTTCCTGTAGCGAGTGGCAGTAATGCCAGTGTGATTCATTGGCTGCGACAGCGCGGAATAAAAATCATTGCTACGACTCCGGCATCTGCTACCCGGTATACGGCCGTTAACCTGACCGCACCCGTCGCCATTGTCATGGGCAGCGAAGCACACGGCCTGAGCAACGAATGGATCAATGCTGCTGATGAGCAAGTCATAATACCCATGCACGGTATCGCCGACAGCCTAAATCTATCAGTAGCAACCGCATTATTACTGTATGAAGTGGTGCGACAACGACAACAACCATAATACGATTTGTGGCAAATATTCAACCACATTATCGTATCAAGAAGGACTGGCGACATGCGTATCGCCCTGATTTCTGACATTCACGGCAATCTCATTTCCTTCGAGACCGTATTAGCTGCCCTGGAACCCGAATCCATCGATCAAATCATCTGCCTGGGAGATGTAGCCACGCTTGGGCCTCAACCCCGTCAGGTCATGGATCGCCTGCTCTCCCTTGATCTCAAAGTTGTTCTGGGCAACCACGACACCTTTCTCCTCAAACCCGATTTAAGTCGCACTTACATGAACCTCGATTGGTTTGCCGACACCATTAACTGGTGTGCCCAACAACTGCGCCCTTCTGACTTCGATTACCTGCGTACATTTCGGCCGCTGCTGGAGGTTCCCCTGGAAAACGGTTCCAGCCTGCTTTGCTTCCACGGTTCCCCAAAATCAAACATCGACAATATCCTGGCCACAACCCCGCCCGACGAATTAGACAAAATGCTGACCGGTCATAAAGCGGCCGTCATGGCTTGTGGCCATACCCACGTCCAAATGCTGCGTCAGCATCGCGGCCAGACTATTGTCAACGTTGGCAGCGTGGGCATGCCCTTTGAGCAAATGCCCTTTACCGGCGAACCCCGCTTGCTGCCCTGGGCTGAATACGCCATACTCAACTGGACCAACGGCGTCGTCAACATCGAACTGCGGCGCGTACCTGTTGATCTGGACGCCATTAGAAAAGCTGCCTTTGCCAGTGGTATGCCCCGCGCCGCCGATTGGGTTAATAACTGGATAGTTCCCGATACAGAATAAGTGACTATACTGGTTGTTGCCTGAGATCGTTGAAGGTAACCGGGCTTCGACAGACTCGGCCTTCGACGAAGCTGTATAGAAACCAGAACAAAACACGAAAGACCTTACGGAGTTTTTATTAACGGAAGTGCCAGGCCCAGGGCAGAATGGCCTAGTTCAAGCAAGACCTGAAGCCCTGTGCCTGGCACTATGTAAACAGAATCGGTTGCCAGAATAAGCCAATAGGCTGATAATAAACATGGGTGCTGCCAGAACGTCAGACACCCTGTTAACAAATCTGTTTCCCAAACTAATTCGACCAGTTCAACCACACAATTAGCCTATGAACGGCCGAATTCTCAAGCATCATAGGAGATTTATCATGGAAAGAAAATCTGTAAAAGTCGCTGTAACCGGTGCAGCGGGCAATATCGGCTACGCCATGCTGTTCCGCCTGGCATCCGGCGAAGTCTTTGGTCTCAATACCAAAATTTCTCTGCACTTGCTGGAAATCACGCCTGCGTTAAAAGCGCTGGAAGGTGTCGTCATGGAACTAAACGACTGCGCTTTCCCGCTGTTGGAGAACATCGTTGTCACCGATGATCCCGAAGTCGCTTTTGACGGTGTAAATTGGGCTATACTGGTAGGCGCCAAACCCCGTACCAAAGGCATGGAACGTGGCGACCTGATCCGTGAAAACGGCCCCATCTTCACCGGTCAGGGCAAAGCCCTTGCTGCCAAGGCTGCCCCTGACGTGCGTGTTATCGTCGTCGGCAACCCGGCCAACACCAATGCATTGATTGCTATGAGTAACGCCAAAGGCCTGCCCAAAGAGCGTTTTGCCGCCATGACTCACCTGGACCAGAACCGGGCTTATTCACAATTGGCTGCAAAAGCTGGCGTTACCGTCAACGACGTCAGCAACGTTACCATTTGGGGCAACCACAGTGCTACCCAGTACCCGGATTTCGAGAATGCTAAAATCAACGGCAAGCCGTTAACAGAAGTTATCACCGACCACGATTGGCTGCGCGGCGAATTTATTTCGATTGTGCAGAAACGCGGTGCGGCGATTATCGCTGCACGGGGCGCATCCTCGGCCGCTTCGGCTGCCAATGCGGCTCTGGATCACGTTAAAAATATGGAAAAGGCAACGCCGGAAGGTCATTGGTTTTCCTGTGCTGTACCCTCTGATGGCAGCTACGGCATCGATGAGGGGCTGATCTTCTCCCTTCCCATTCGCAGTGACGGCAAAGGTGGTTACTCCATCGTGCAGGGACTGAAATGGAGCGACTTTGCTAAAGAGAAGATCGCCGCCACGCTGGCTGAACTGCGTGATGAAAAGGAAACGGTTGCCGACTTGCTGTAAGCAATTCCCTATACCGAGTATAATTGTTTTTGAGGGGCACGTGTGTGCCCCTCTTTGCTAAAAGCAAGCCAATTGTTTGCCGATTAACGATTTATACGATGAAAGCGGATTCCAAACTGCTCCGTCACCCTACGCTTCCCCGGCCGACCTGGCCGGTTAAACTGTGGTCGCTGCTGCTGAATGGGGCGATTTATGGGCTGCTGTTTTGGCTGCTGGCCCAAAGTCGCAGTTATTCGTTCCAGTTTCATCTTTTGCGGACGCGGGATGTGGGGCTGTTGGGTAGTTTTTGGCGGCTGGTAACGGCCGTTCTCCTTTCCCTTCTCCTCACCACCACCATCCATGAACTGGGCCATTTGCTGGCCGGTAAATTGGTCGGGCTGCGCTTTCACCTGCTCATTATTGGCCCGCTGCGCCTCAGCCGAGAAAATGGACGGCTCAGCCTTGGCTGGCAGAGAGGCTCGGCCTTCTTTAACGGACTGACCAGCAGTATTCCCTACGACAACCGCGATTTATCGCGCCGCCTGCTCATTTTTATTCTGGGCGGACCGCTGGCCAGTCTGGTTCAAGCGCTGTTGGCCGGATGGCTCTTCTTTCATTGGCGGGCTGATGTTTCTTTTATCAACAATATAACCTGGGCAGCAGAAAGCGCTGCGTTGCTGGCTATTTTGGGCGCAATCTACTTCCTGTCGGCGCTAAAACCCGGCTCGACTTATAGCGGCCAGCCGGCCGATGGCGGACGCCTTATCAGCCTGCTGCGCCGTGGCCCAGAAGCGGAACGCTGGTGCGCGCTGGCAGCTTTGGACGGCGCGGATCAGCGCGGTCAACGGCCCCGTGATTGGGACGAATCCTTAATCCGCCAGGCGCTGCAAGGGTTTGACCATACGCAAGATGGGCAAAATGCACGGCTGCTGGCTTATCAATGGGCGCTGGATAACGGCCGTATCGCCGATGCCAATCGCTGGTTAGAAGAAGCCATCGCCATTCGCCCCACCTGGCTGCCGGGGACCCAGGTACGCCTCGTCTGGGAAAAAGCATATTTAAGCGCACGCTGCCTGCACGATGCCGTTCAGGCCCGCCGCGGGCTGGACCAAATCCGGCAGAAACTGACCAATCAGCCACAGCATTTGCGGGCCGAAGCAGCCGTTTTGCTGGCCGAAGGTGACAAGGATCAGGCAAAAATAACCGCACAAGCGGCATTAGCCAGTCTGCCGGCCCATGCTCCCACCGGCGTTCAACAAGCCGAGGCGGACTGGCTGCAAGATATCATCAATCAGGTTTAAAATATATGGACTCAACACAAAGCGATAACAAAAAAGCGTGGGAAGAAAACACCGTTAAACCTATCACCGACCGTTTTCCGGAGCGGCGCGAACAATTTGAAACCCGCTCCGGAATTCCGATTGATCGGCTGTACATGCCAGCCATGCCCGATCCGGCTTATGATGAAAAGTTGGGTTTCCCCGGCCAGTTCCCGTTTACACGGGGCGTTCAGCCGACGATGTATCGCGGCCGTTTTTGGACGATGCGCCAGTATGCCGGGTTTGGCACGGCCGTTGAATCCAATGCGCGTTACAAATTCCTGCTGGAACAGGGGCAGACCGGCCTGTCCGTTGCCTTCGACCTGCCTACTCAGATTGGCTACGACAGCGATGACCCGATGGCGCTGGGTGAAGTCGGTAAAGTCGGTGTCAGCATCCCTAGCCTGGAGGATATGGCCGTTTTGCTCGATGGCATTCCGCTGGACAAAGTCAGCATCAGCATGACCATCAACGCCCCGGCGGCCATTTTGCTGGCAATGGTGATTGCTGTGGCCAAACGACAGGGTGTGCCCATGAATAAGCTGCGGGGCACAATTCAAAATGATATTCTCAAAGAGTACATCGCCCGCGGCACGTACATTTTCCCGCCCAAGCCGTCGATGCGTCTCATCACCGATGTATTTGATTTTTGCAGCCGCGAGATTCCGCGCTGGAATACGATTTCGGTATCGGGCTATCATATTCGGGAGGCAGGGAGTACGGCCGTGCAGGAAATCGCTTTCACCCTGGCCAACGGCGTCACCTACGTCCAGGCGGCCATCGACGCCGGGCTGGATGTGGATCAATTCGCCCAGCAAATCTCCTTTTTCTTCAATTCCCACAACAATTTTCTGGAAGAGATCGCCAAATTCCGCGCCGCTCGCCGCCTGTGGGCCAAAATAATGCGCTACTGGTTTGCCGCTAAAGACCCCAACAGTTGGAAACTGCGCTTCCACACCCAGACGGCGGGCAGCACCCTCACCGCCCAGCAGCCGGAAAACAACGTCGTGCGCGTGGCGTTGCAAGCGATGGCCGCCGTTCTGGGCGGTACGCAAAGCCTGCACACCAACAGCCGTGATGAGGCGCTGGCCCTGCCCACTGAAGAAGCGGCCCAAATTGCGTTACGCACCCAGCAAATCATCGCCCATGAAAGCGGCGTGGCCGACACAATTGATCCATTGGCCGGCTCGTACCACATTGAGCGGTTAACCGACGAGTTGGAAGAGCGGGCCACACAGTATCTGGATGCCATCAGCGAGATGGGCGGCATGTTGACGGCGATTGAGTCGGGTTATGTGCAGCAGGAAATCCAGGAAGCGGCTTACCGTTTCCAGCAGGATTTGGATGCCCAGCGGGAAATTGTGGTTGGCGTTAACCAGTTTACGCAAACTGAAGAACTGCGCATTGATACGTTGAAACTGGACCCGGCTATTGAAGCAGCCCAACGGCAGCGTTTGGCAGAATTACGGGCGAGGCGGGATAATGGCCGTGTCGCCCAACTCCGCTCTCAACTAGCCACCGCCGCCCAATCCGACGAAAACCTCATGCCCCTTTTTATCACTTGTGTTGAAAATGATATGACCCTGGGCGAGATTTGCCATACGCTGCGGGAGGTGTGGGGCGAGTATAAGCCGGGGTTCGAAATGTAAAACGACGTCATGCGTCATGGTAAATGGAATTGAGATGATTAAGAAAATTGCTCATATTGCTGTGGTTGTGCCTGATTTGACTGAAGCTAATCGTTTTTGGGTAGATGCATTGGGATTAGAAATGGATCGCGTGGAAGAAGTGCCGGAACAGGCAGTAGACGTTGCTTTTTTGCCGGTGGGGGAAAGTAACGTTGAACTGCTGCGCCCGATTGATGAGGTAAGCGGCGTCGCCCGCTACCTGGAAAAGCGCGGCCCCGGCATCCACCACATCTGCTTTGAGGTGGATGACATTGCGGCCACGCTGGCCCGCCTCAAATCGTTTGACATCCCGCTGATCAATGAAGAACCAACCATTGACCGGCACGGCACGAAAATTGCGTTTGTCCATCCCAAGGGAACGGGGGGGGTGCTGGTTGAGTTGTATGAACGGCCGTAACCCTACATTTTCCCATCAAAACAGCAAATTGTGACTTTTGTCATCTTCCAATTGGCGGCAAAATCTGCTAGGATGTAAGTATAAAGCTACCGTATCAAAAAGGTGAACTGCCGTGAGCCAAACGATTCGAGTAAATAAGATAAACTTGGTGTGTAATTCAGGGATTACCCCAGTTATCAATCAGTAGATTACATTTACTCACGCAGGCGCCAGCATACGCTAGCTTTTTTAATTTTCGCGATTTTTAGGAGCAGGTAGCAAGGGATTTGTCTTCTTACCGCTTCTCTCAGCTGACGAAGGTTTCTATATTTTTTAAATCGTCAGCCCTTATCAGGATATAGCGTTCCCCAAGCAAAATGGCCGTTTCGTTTTGCTGGACAAGGAGGTGCCCTATTTCCGAACTACCGTCATTAGCAAGCTTGCTTTAGTCTAGAAAAACGGGAGATTGGCCGTAAACCAGTCTCCCGTTTTGTGTGCTGTTTGTTTTCCCGGAAACTTGGAGTTTCCGGGAAAATCATTGCAAGTAGGCCAGTTCTTCTTCCACGATTTTGACGACCAGGGCATCCAGTGAGGAAACTGTGTAATCGGAGACATTGAATTCCGTTTCAGTGCCAGTGCTGCCGGGGCCTTCGGCGCCGTAGGTGAGGAAGATGAAACGGCCGCCGGTGGCCTGGGCCAGTTGGCGGAAGATGTATTCGCCTTGCGAATCAAGGCCGCTGCTGGCGATGGGGTAGATTTTGATACCGCGTTGGGCGGCCTGGAACATCTCGGCGGCGTAATGGTTTTGCTGGCCATAATCGAGATGCGGTGGGGCATCGGCCACCAGGAAGATGAGGCTGACGGTGTTGGTGACGCGCCATTCCGGCTGGTGGATGGCTTCCGACAAGGCCTGGTTCAAATCTTCGGGATAGTCGCCGCCACCATCAGCATAGACCTGGGCCAGATCGGCGGCAAATTCGTCAACGTTGGGCGTGAAATCGGTCACGTCGGTCAGATAGGCATCGCCCCGATCACGGTAGGTAACCATGCCAAAACGTACGTTGGGCTGGCTGGGCAAGGCATCGATTTGGGCGGAGATGGCGCGGATATTTTCCTTAAGCTGGTTGATTTCGTCGGACATGCTGCCGGTGGCGTCGATGAGGAAAAGGACATCTAGGTTAACGGCATTCCCCCCGTCCCCGCTATTTTCAACCGTCACAAACCATTCCCGCTGCGAACTATTGGCGGGGATGGTGAATGATTGTCCTGCCACCTCGACCTGGTATTCATCAGCCTGGATGGGGTAGGCACGAGGGAAGAAGTAGACACGGCCGTCACTATGTGTACGCAAGGTTGCCACTGTCTGGTCGTTAGCGGTGATAGTAACTTCCTGACCAACGATGGGCTGCTCCTGGCTGTCCTGCACCCAAATTTGATGGCGCCCGCTGACATCCACACGCTCCACATAAGCGCCGCTGTAATCACGTAAAAAGAGCAGGTAATCGTCCCATTGGGCGTTGTCGTCTACTTCACCGGCGGTAAGACGGCTGTTTTGATCGAGGGTCAGACCGGTGCCGGTGGCAGCTTCGGCCCGATCGCTCATTTCAGCGGCCGGCGCGGCTGTAGCCATAGGAGCTGCGGCTAAAGCTGTGTCGGCTTCGCCGGCAAAGGATTCTTCCATTTCAACAACAGTCTCGGTGGTCACACGGGTGGCTTCTACCTTACTGCCGTCAACCGGGGGCGCAGGTGGCTCGTCACCAGCGCGTTCGCTGCCAGTGGCGGAAACGGGGTTTTCACCGCCGCCGGCTTCTTCAGCCGTTTCTGGTCCCGAAGCACCACAAGCAGTGAGTAAGGCTACTAACAACATCAAAATCAGGGCAATCGTTAATTGTTTCACAATAGTCAAGCGTTTCATCGTCAATCCTCCAAAATCAGGTTGGGCGTTCATGGTGATAAGACGATGGATGGGGGGAAATGGTTCCCGCCCAAAGCGGCAAAGTTGCAGGGTAGCAAAGTACCTTGCAACTTTGCCACTCTGCAACTTTGCTACTCTGCCCCTGTTAACAGCGCATCAAATTCACGGGCGGCATCGGCCATCGCTCCCTGCGGACTGGAGAGGCTGAAGGCCTGCCACTGCTGGTCGTAGTCGAATTGGTCAACGAACCAGCAGAAGGCATAGATTTGTGGTTGTTGATTCACTTCGTTGAGGGCGGTGGTCAGCCAGCCGGCGGGGTAATTGTCAGCCGGCGGCCCGACGTGATCGGCACCGTAGGTGTTGCTGGCGGTGATGTAGACCGGCTTGCCTTGTGTGGTGGGCGCACTGTTGATGATGGCCAGCCAATCCCGGTATACGCGGAAGCCGATTTGCGCACCGTGCCACTGTTGGCTGAGCAAATCGAGCCCTGGTTCTAACGGCCGTTCCCCCTCCCCAAGTTTGGGCGAATCAGGATTGCCGGGGGCATCGACAGCAAAGCCGTCCGGCGCGGCCTGGGCAATCCCGGCAGCGGCCCGTTCTTGCGCCGCTTTATCCAGCGCAGCAACCAGCGTGTGGAAGTAGTTGAGCCAGGGGGCGTCGATGGTGAACGGCCGTGCCCCATCCATATCCAGTGCCCAGGGCTGTACCGGGCCGACCAGTACCCGCAGCGCCGGGTTTTCGGCGCGGATAACAGCCAGAACATTGTCTTGATTGGTAACGGCCGTGCCGTAGCCGTTGAAGACCCGCGCATACCAATCTGGCGTAATTTCACCTTGCCGGCTGTTTAGGGTGACATTGTAACTGCTGCTAATGATGATGGCGTACGTGCCATTCAGCCGGTCATCACGAGCGATGCGCCGCACGTAAGCGAGATAATCGGCTAATGCGGCTTCGTCATGGGGAATGCTTTGAGTTTGAGCGTAATCGACGCGGATGAGGACGTGATGGCCAGCAGCAACTGACTGCTGCACTCGCGCCGCCAGATCGTCAAGACCCCAGTAGGCAGCGGCGTCCAGTTGAGCGTAGGTCAGTTCGACAACCCAGCCGCTGTGATTATGCCAATCGCGTGCCGGGTTGGGGAAAACGACGCCCAGTTTGGTAGGGATTTGGGTGGCGGGGAAACGGTTGGTGTTAACGGCCGTGCTCACCACCTTGCTGGCCCAATCGACACAACCCTGATCGCAATCGTGGTAGAAATTGAGCTGGTAACTGCCGCCTTCAGGCACGGTGAACGACCAGAACCATTCGCCGCCCAGCGGATTGGGTTCATAACGCAAGAATCGGCCTTCCTGGTGGCCATCGACCAACAGCTTGACGTGAACCCAGGGCACGGTATCGGCCAGGATAACGGTGGCCGACTCGCCGGGGCGTGGCGGTTCCGGCTCGAACCGGACGCGCGGCCATTCCGTCGGCTCTTCATCGAGCATGATGAAAACGTTGCCGGAAATGGGCAGGAGCCAGTAGCCGGTGATCAGAATGAGCAGGAATCCGATTAGGACGAGATGTTGGCGTTTAAGGGTCATGATAAAAGTGGCAGAGCAGCAAAGGGGCAAAGTGTTCTGTCACTATGCAACTATGCAACTTTGCCCCTTTGTTACTTTGCTACCTCTGGCAGGGTAAAGGAAACGGCCGTGCCTGTTTCATTTCCCTCTGCCTTACTTTCAATCATTAGTTCCGATTGGTGACGCCGCAAGATTTCGCCGACCAGGGCCAGCCCCAAACCGCTGCCTTCGACGTCGGTGCGGACGCGGTAGAGACGCTGGCCGATGTGGGGCAGATGTTCGGCGGGGATGCCCGGCCCCGTATCGCGGATGATGACGGCGATGCCTGCCGGCACTTTGTGCAGGCTGACTTCGATTTTGTCCCCGGAACGGCCGTATTTCACCCCATTGTCCAGCACATTCAAAAAGACCTGCTTGAGCTTGTCGGGATCGGCCAGGACGCGAGACAGCCCGGTGTTGGCTTGCAGGCTGATGGTGATCTGGCACGCTTCGGCCTTCAGAATGACGTCGGCGATGGCTTCTTCGGCCAGGAGCAGCAGGTCGGTGGGGCGGCGTTCCAATTCGGCCGTGGTCTCTAACCGGCTCAGATCGAGCAGCGATTGCACCAGCCGGGCGATGCGGTTGGTTTCCTGATGGATGAGCCGGAGCGAGTTGTCGCGAACGCTGCCCGGTAAATCAGGAGCGCGCAGGACTTCCAAGTGAGCCAGTACGGCCGTTAACGGCGTGCGCAGTTCATGGGACAAACTGTTCAGAAAAAGCTGTGACGTGCGTTCCGCCTGGCGCTGCTGGCTCAGGTCGGTGAGCAGCACCAGACTGCCCTGTTCCAGCGCATAAATCCACCAGCTTACAGCCCGGTCGCCGGGCAGGTTGAAGACGCGATAATGGCTGGACGGCCGTTTCCCATTGACCAAAGATCGGGCATCACGCAGCAGTTCGGCGAGCACCTCGTCGTTGAGCAGGCGTTGGGCGGGGGTGTTGGCGTAGGCAACAGCCGTTTTCCTGTCTAGCAGCACCAGGCCAACGGGGGCGGAATCCAGGGCGGGGCCGCCCGCTTTGGTTTGCAGGGGAAAGATGGTGCGGCGGTGGTGAACGGCCGTAACTGCCAGCCAGCCAATCACCGCCAGCAAAACCAGCACAACAAACAATGCCAGCTTCAAATCAAAAACGATCATACCGGTCCAATTGTATCGGTTCAGTCGCTGGCTTACGAACTTGTTATATGATTGGATACGGCCGTAACGCCAGGCATCTATCATTCCGTATCGAATGCCGGATGAAGAATGAGTGACGAGCGACTTTCCCGTACCGCAAGCGTATAGATGACGGCAGATGTCCGTCTAATTGAGCAGGAGACGTTCAAGTATAGTTGCACTGGAGAAACTGGAGGTAATACATGTACATCATTGGTTTAATGACATTGGTTTTGGGCGTTGGTCTGCTGATTGCGAATTTTGCAACGGCCGTTTACGTGGCAATGCGTGACGAAGGCAATTGGAGTTAAGATGAGTCTGGTTTTGATCCGGGCTTTATTACTTGGCGCGTTTTTAGTCGCCGTTATTGGCGTGGCCGTTTTCTTCCTTCTGCGCGACCGGGAAAAATAATCCAACTCGCAAACTCGTTGCGTGTATATTTGCCGTCCGCCTTTTTGCCGGTTAACATCCAGGTATGGGCGATTACGAATTCAAATATCTGCGCCAACACCAGTCCTCGCCACCGCAAAAATCCGAAAAAAAGGACAAAAAGCCTCACGGCTGCGTCCGTATCCTCCTCTTTTTTGTCCAACTAGGTCTTATTGGCCTGATTTTGGCCATTCTGGCATTTCTGGGCAGCTACATTTATCTCAGCAACGAACTGTCCGGGGCCATTGACCAGATTGCCACTTACCGGGGAACCGGATTGGGCGGTACGCCCCGCTTTTACGACCGCAACGGCACACTCCTTTTTGAACTGCACACCACTGAAAAGCGGCGCTGGCTGGCTTATTCGGAAATACCGCAGGTAGTGATTGATACGGCCGTTGCCGTAGAAGACGATACTTTCTGGACCAATCCCGGCTTTGATCCGGCGGCGATTGGTGCGGCTGTCGTTAGCAACTATCGCAATCAGGGCGGCCGGCCTGTGGGAGCCAGCACTATTACCCAGCAGTTGGTGCGCCATATCGTCTTCACCTACGAAGAGCGCGTTACCGCCAGCTACCAGCGTAAAATCCGCGAAATCTTCCTGGCCTTTATCATGACCCAGCAGCGCAGCAAACAAGAGATTATTCAGATGTACCTGAATGAAATCTACTACGGCAACCTGGCTTACGGCATTGAAGCTGCGGCTCAAACCTATTTCGGCAAATCGGCGTTGGACCTCAACCTGGCTGAAGCCGCTTTTCTAGCCGGACTGCCCCAGGCCCCATTCGATTGGGATCCATATACCAATTTCGAAGGGGCCAAAGAACGGCAGGAATTTATCCTGGATTTGATGGTGGATGAAGGCTACGTCGATTACATCGAGGCAGAGGTAGCCAAGGGAACACCCCTTCATTTGCAGCCGCTCATCACTGTCGCTGATGAAGTTGCCGATGTAGTTCTGGAAGCGCCCCATTTCATCCTCTATGCCCAGCAGGAATTGGAACGGCGTTACGGTCCCGATGCTTTGGTGCGCGGCGGCTGGCAGGTGACGACCAGTCTCGATTTGAACATTCACAAGATGGCTGAACAGGCCGCGCGTGACCAGGTTGCGGCCCGCGCCGTCGAACACGACGTCAGTAACGCTTCGGTCGTTATCCTCAAACCAGGCACAGGCGAAATTTTAGCGATGGTGGGCAGTCTGAATTATTTTGACGACTCGATTGACGGCCAGGTAAATGTGGCTCTCCAGCCGCGCCAGCCGGGCAGCAGCATTAAACCCATCACCTACGCGGCGGCGATGGAACGAGGCTGGACGACGGCCGACGTACTCTGGGACGTGCCCATCGTGTTGGATTTGGGGGATGGGGAGACGATGAAGCCGGTGAATTATGACGGCCGTTACCACGGTCCTCTACTTCTTCGCGATGCGCTGGCCAACAGTTACAACATCCCGCCTATTCAACTGATTCGTGATATTGGTGTCTCCACCTTTATTGCTACGGCCCGCAAGCTGGGCGTCGAATCCTTGCAAGAGCCGCCAGGCTTTTACGGCCTGGCTCTTACCCTGGGCGGCGGCGAAGTACCTTTGCTGGAAATGACGCACGCCTATGCGACCCTGGCCAACGGCGGCCAAAAACCGCGCCTCACCAGCATCCTCAAAATTACCGACAGCCGCGGCAATGTCATTTATGATTTGCAGCAAGATCGGGTTGTACCGGCCAATGCCATTAATCCGGGCATTGCTTACATCATCACCAACATTTTGGATGATGATAAGGCGCGTGTTCCGGCGATGGGTGTCAACAATCCGCTGGATTTGCCTTTTCCGGCGGCGGCCAAGACGGGCACGACTAATGATTACCGTGACAATTGGACGATTGGTTATACGCCCGGTGTTGTTATAGGGGTATGGATGGGCAATTCTGACGGCCACCCTATGCGTAATTCGTCTGGTTTGCAGGCGGCCGCCCCCTTATGGCGGCGCATCATGGAAAGTATTTACGCGGATGAGGCGATGAAAAGCAGCCTAATGATTAACGGCGGTTTTCCACCGGCCGAATTTACGCAACCGCCCACTATTGAAGCGCGCCTGGTCTGCTTACCGCAGGGAACGGGGGGTAGTCAATGTACGGCGACGCGGACGGATTTGTTCCTGGCGAATGCGCCGCTGCATGGTTTTTCTCGTGTTCCCTATAACATTAATGCGGGAGCCAACCCCGGTGCCTGGACTCTGGTTACGCAACCGCTGTTGGCTGAGGATGCGCAGCGGATTTCGCAGCCAGCTTTGTTTGATGGCGCGGAACCGCCTCGGCCGACAGAATGCGTGTTGAATATGTCCAGTCCGCCGGAGGGCGCTGGCGCGCGCCTTTATTTACCTATTCCGCCCTTTTACCCGGATGAGGTGCGGGCGAGGCTCTGGGTGCAGGGAACGAGTTACCGCATGGCCCCGCCTTCTGTGTGTCCATTGGGGACGACGACTTCTTTTGCGGCCGGCAGCAGCGGCAGCACAGGAACAGGAGAAGGTGGTGAAGTACCGCCACCAGTTGGCAGCAGCTATCGCATTACGTCGCCGATGGCTGGGCAGCAGGTGAGTGGATTGGTAGAGGTTACGGGGACGGCCCAATTCGATCCGGCGCAGGTGCAATATTATAAGCTGGAGATTGGATACGGCCGTTCCCCCACCGAATGGACCACTTTTGGCACTACACACAGCCAGCCTGTTGTGAACGACGTTCTGGAACAGCTTCATGCCGACGCTTTATCGCCCGGCGATTATGTAATTCGTTTAATCTTGGTGGGTAACGATGGCAATTTTGCCGGCTCCCCCCACGCAGTTCCGATTACAATAGTCAGGTGACCGTCATTTCCAAAATGACGGTCACCTAAAGATTTCTAGTGTGAGTGTCCTGCGCCATGGGCGTGGCCATGGGACAGTTCTTCACTGGTCGCATGGCGTACACCGGCAATTTTTACGTCAAAATAAAGGGTTTCGCCGGCCAGAGGATGATTAAAATCAAGAACAACCCCATCGGGACGAATTTCGTAGATGTAGGCTTCGATGATTTGGCCCGATTCTGTATCACGCATATGCAGCCCCATACCTTCGGTTAATTCCATATCGTCTGGAAAAACGTCCAGTGGGTATTCCTGATAAGCGTCATCATCTGATTCGCCATAGCCTTCGGCTGGGGAGACGGTTACTTTTTTGGCGTCGCCAACCTGCATACCATAAAGTTCTTTTTCCAGACCAGGAATGATTTGGCCACGGCCGTGTAAAAATTCCAGAGGTTCGCCTCCCTCCGAGCTGTCGATAACTTCGCCGTTATCCAATGTTAAGGTGTAATCCATGCTGACAACCATATTATCAGCTACGGTCAAAGATTCTGTACTCATTTCATACCATCCTTATCGGTTAATTTCAAAACATAATGAGGCTGACTATCCGGCACAAAAAAACCATCCAAACTGAGTTGGTTTAGATGGTCAAATAATAGTCAAAACTCAAGTTGGTAGATGCCGACTATACCGTTTAACGGCCGTCCCGTCAAAGTTGTTGAGGCAGGATTTAGAATTTCCCTGGCTGATCCTCGCTGTTACAATAAGCAGTATGAAAAGCACATTTCCCCTTGACCTTTCTTATGCTCAACACCTTGATCAGCAAGACGAACTGATCCCTTTTCGCCGCCGCTTTGTGACCGACGATTCAGACCTGATTTACCTGGATGGCAACTCGCTGGGTCGGCTGCCGTTGGCGACACGTCATCTCATGCAGCAAACCATTGACGATGCCTGGGGCCGCCGCCTTATCCGCAGTTGGAATGAGGGCTGGTTCACGTTGCCGGAGCGCATCGGCGGCAAAATCGCCCGCTTATTGGGCGCGCAGCCCGACGAAGTTGTCGTAGCCGATTCCACATCGGTCAATCTGTTCAAACTAGCTCTGGCCGCGTTGGAAGCTCAGCCGGAGCGCCATAAAATCATCACCGATGACTTGAATTTCCCGTCCGATCTGTACGTACTGCAAAGCATCTCCCGGCTGCGGGCAGGCAGCTATGTGCAGGTTGTCGCCTCGTCTGATGGCATTCACGGCCCGGTGGCAGCGCTGGCCGAGGCAATTGATGGGGATACGGCACTGGTCGTTCTCTCGCATACGACGTTTAAGAGCAGTTTTGTGTATGACATGACGGCCGTTACCCAACTTGCCCACCAGTCAGGAGCCATCATGCTCTGGGATTTGAGTCACTCGGCTGGCAGCGTGTTCATCAATCTAAACGAAGCCAATGTTGATTTGGCCGTGGGCTGCACTTACAAATATCTCAACGGCGGGCCGGGCGCACCGGCTTTCTTGTACGTGCGCCGCAATTGGCAAGATAAGCTCAATAATCCCATTGCCGGCTGGATGGGTCAGCACAGACCATTCGATTTTGGGTTGGATTATGCGCCAGAGCCGGACCTGCGCCGCTTCCTCAGCGGCACTCCGCCTATCCTTTCTCTGGCGGCTATTGAGGCGGGGGTGGATTTATTGCTGGAAGCCGGGATGGACAACATCCGGGCTAAATCAGTGCAGCAGAGCGAATATTTGATTGATTTGTGGCGGCAATTGTTGGCTCCCATCGGCTTCCGCTTGAATTCACCGTCTGATTCCGAACAGCGCGGTTCGCACATTTCGCTGGGTCATGAAGAAGGGTGGCGCATCAATCTGGCGCTCATTGACCAGCACATCCTGCCCGATTTTCGCCGCCCAGACAATATTCGGTTGGGGATTACGCCGCTGTATACGACGTATGAAGATTTGTGGACGGCCGTTACCCATCTTCGCACCATCGTCACCCAAAAACAATACCAGTCTTACAGCCAGACTGCCCACACGGTAACCTAAAAAGCCTCCCGCAAGCCCAAGACTCGCGGGAGGCACAAGGAGGAGCCGCTAGCCGACAAAATTGGTTAGGTAAACCACAGAACGTGTTTTAACAAAAATATGCTTTGTTTCTGTGGTTTACTCAGGGAAAGCGGGAGAATCTTTGGTTCATTAATTCAAACGACATTCCCGCTTTTCCCTAATTGCAGACAGAAGCAGTATTGTTATAGAACCAGTTATAACTGTAGTATGGATTGGCATGTGCCGTATCCATGCGAATCGAAATACGGTACGAGCCGGCCAAATTCGCCGGGATGGCAAATGTTTTGTCAAAGGAACCGCCCGCACCGGAATCAAATGTGCCCACAACAGTTCCACCGATACCGGCTGTCCACATTGGCCCCATGCGCACGGTAAACGTCTGGTTGGCTGGGAAATTGGTCGTGCGGAACATCACCGATTTATCCCGTTCGACGGTGCAAATGTGGATAGCGGGGATTCCTGAATAAACGGCCGTTGTTGTTGTCGTTGTCGTCGTTGTGGTTGACGAGGATGACGATGACGATGGAGTTGTGTTGTTATAGAACCAGTTATAAGCGTAATACGGATTAGCATGAGCCGTCTGTGCGCGGATTGAAATTTGATAAGCACCCTTAAACTTGTCCGGAATCGCAAACGTTTTTGTCAACGCGCCACCGGTGCCCGATTCGATCGTTCCTACAACTTCGCCACCGATACCCAATGTCCCCATTGCACCCATTGTTACCGTAAAGGTTTGATTGGCTGGGAAATTTTTGGTCACAATCGTTACCGATTCATCGGCCTTGACCGAACTGATGTCAAAGGTGGGAATGCCTGTGTAACCAACCACCCCAGGGCTGTAGGAGCCAGTTGTGTCGTTGTAAAACCAATTGTAGCTGTAATATCCCTGGGCGCTCTGCAGGCGAATGGCAATTTGGTATTGGCCATGAAGCTGGGCTGGAATGGTGTAGGTGGTGGTAAACGATCCGCCGGCACCGGAGTTGGTTGTTCCTACCAAATAGCCATTAATGCCCAATGTGCCTATGTATCCCATCGTGACAACAAAGTCCTGTCCGGCAGGGAAGTTTTGGGTCACGATCGTGACGGTCTTATCAACGGCAACACTTTGGATGGAAAATGTAGGGATAGCCCCGCTGCTAGAGTTGACGCTGCCAGCCCTGAAAACGAGCGCACAAATGAGCAAGGCTAACAAAATCCCGGCCCTGGGTCGGAAAAACGAACCAATTCGCCGCTTGAAGCGTGGCGATACCTTGCCATTGGATGCTTTAGATACAGGGACTTTCAGTGACATAGTAAACCTCCTAAATTGTGTGGCGAATGGGAGGGCTGCATCTATTAGCAAACTCGTCTTTGAGGAAGAGAGGCGTCTATGCACGAGATTGTTTTGCCTTCACCCACCCTACATTATGTAGATGAAGGCATTATACACGAAAACAGGGGAAGATTTCTATAGAACGGCCGTTCCTTTCACCGAAGCAGTTATCCAACTTTGTCGTAGGCTGAGCCTGTCGAAGCCCAGCAGTCGCGCCGACCGCTCTCAGATAGCAATTATAGCTAATGAATTTAATCCAACTGTCCGGTTACAAAACGGCGGGCTGTTTCGGCCAACAGGGCTGCGCCTAAGGGCAGCACACGCTCGTCAATGTCAAAGGTCTCCGTGTGGTGGTGGCGGGTGATGCCGTCGGGTGCAGCCGCGCCCAACATAACCATTGCTCCTTTTGCTTTTTGAGCCATGTAGGCAAAATCTTCGGCCCCCATGCCAAATTCGCCATCGGCTACGGCCGTTTCCCCGACCACCTCCCGCGCCACCTCCCGCATCCAGTTGTTGACAGTCTCATTATTAAATAGCGATGGGTAGCCTTTGATAATTTCCAATTCATAACTGCCGCCCAACGTCTCGCTCAACTTCAACGCCCGTTCCAATTCCGACCATAACTGCTGCCGTATTTCTTCCTGATGGGAGCGAATTGTCCCCTGGAGGTATACTTCCTTGGGGATGACGTTGGAAACCGTTCCGCCGCTGACCTGTCCTAAGCTGACAACTGCTGGACGCAGCGGATTAATCCAACGCGAAGGAATAGCATAAATCGCGTTCAAAATTGGCCCCAGCATAAACAATGGGTCACTGCCGGTATGCGGATACGCCCCATGTCCGCCTTCACCGCGCACCCAGGCCTTGAACTGATCTACCGCTGCCAGACTGAATCCATCCTCGAAGAAGAAAACACCGGATGGATAATCAGACCAAACGTGCAGCGCAATGACGGCATCGACGTCAGCCAAAGCACCATCCTCGATCATAGCGGTTCCGCCACTGATTCCATTGCCATCAAACGCTTCTTCGGATGGTTGAAACAAGAAGCGCACATTACCCTGCCAGTTATCTTCGGCCAGGCTTTGTTTGAGCAGGTGGGCCGCGCCTAACAAAATCGCGGTGTGGGCATCGTGGCCGCAGGCATGCATGACGCCATCATTCTGAGATTTGTACGGCACGTCGTTTTTTTCGTTGATGGGCAGCGCATCCATGTCGGCCCGGATGGCAATTGTCGGGCCGTCGCCGGTGCCGATTTGGGCCACCACACCGGTACGGCCGATTCCGGTTTGCGCTTTAATCCCCAATTCGGCCAGCGTGTCGGTCACCAGGGCGGCGGTGCGAAACTCTTGGAACCCAAGTTCCGGGTGTTGGTGGATTTCTCGGCGTAAACGGATTAGTTCATCGGCGATGGCTTGGGCTTTGGCTAACATTTTTTGTCCTTTTTTGATTTGAACTGCAAAGAACGCGAAGGGTACCAATGAAAAAGAGCTTAAAAATCTTTGCGCTCTCTGCGCTCTTTGCGGTTATGTGTTGTCGTCTAGAATGATATCCAGGCCATGCAGCAGCGCAAGGGCTTCGGGCATGGCGAACTTCGTTTTCTTGAGCGTGTTCAGGTGAGGCGCGATGAAATAATTGCGGGCATCGGTAAAATCGACGCGGGTGAGATTGGTGTGGAAGAAACGGCCGTTACTAAAATCAGTCCCGGTGCAGTTGGCGTCAGTCAAATTGCACTCGTCAAAATAAGCCTCTTTAGCCACGCAGCCGGTGATAACCGCCCGCTCTAAATCCAGTCCCATGAAGGTGTTGTAGCTGAGATTGCAGTCGTGGAAGGCTGGCCATTGGATGCGCTCGACTTTGGCCCAGTTGACACCTGCCAGTTTGCAACCCTGGAATTTGGTACGCTGTACCGCGCAATATTCGACGTCAATCAGGCTCAGATCACAATCTTGGAACTCGCAGTCGCGAAAAGTGCAGCGCTGGAACTGGGTTTCGCTGAAGAGACACGCTTTGAAGATGCAGTTGTCGAAAGTGACCGCTTTTAACTTGCCCCGCGCCCATTCCAGCCCGGTAAATTCCCGGTCGTAATATTCCTCCCCCGATTCAAATGGCTCGTTCATGATTCGCTGATTGGGGCAAGGGTAACGGCCGTTACCTCATCCGCTCTTAACGCCATGCAATTCACACCCTGGACCACGCCCTCTTTCGGCGGCACTTCCTCGGCCTGAAAACGAATGATTTTGCCTTGCCGGGAGATAAGCAAGATGTCGTCGTTTTCAGTGACGGCCAGCGCCCCGATGAGATTGTCCGTTTTCATGGCCACCTTGCCACCCGCTCCCGGCGCTTTGTTGGCAGCAAAGCCGGCCATCTGGCGAATAGTCCCTTTGCCGTCATCGCCAATCAGGAAAACGCCGCTTGAATTGGAAACGGCCGTAACCGCCACCACCACATCATCCACCTGCGTCCGCAGTCCCAATACGCCCCGCGTGGGTACCTGACTCTCCATAAAGCGGATCGCCTTGCCTTGTTTAGTGGCGATGAACAAATCGCTATCGCCCGGTGTCCAGCAAGCACCGACCAGATAGCCGCCTTCTTTGACGTTGTGAAAACTCATTCCCTGGAGCATGTTTGCGCCCAAGTAGCCGTCGCGCACGCGGCGCACCCAGCCCCGTTCGCTGACCAAAGCCACATATTTGTCCCGATTGGCGGGCAGTGCCGCCACAATCCGTTCATGCACCTGGAAGGGCAGCAGGTCGGCCAGCGCCTGCCCTTTGGCCCGTACCGGCGCTTCATTCAGTTTTCCCAGCGGCAGGCGGAAGGCACGGCCGTAATTGGAAAACAGCAGCAGGGTTTCGCTCTCGTCGGCCACAGCCAGCAGTGCCGGGGCATCGGATTCGGCCGTTTCCAGATCAAATACACCCATGCCACCGCGCCGTTGACGGCCGTACAAATGGCGCGGCGTCCGTTTAATCATCCCTTCCTGGCTGATGGTTATGATATTAATCGTCGTCGGTGGTTCACTTGGCTCTATCGATGGTGTGGCAGCCGCCGTTCGTGCCTGACCGGCGACCAATTGGGCTTCCAGCGCCTCAATGTAAGCCAACACTTCCGGCGATACTTGACTTAAATCGGGTCGTTCCATGTCTTAATCCTTGGCTGCGCCATCGCTAATCACGGCCAATACCTGACCTTTTTCCACACCATCACCCGGCTTCACCTGCACCCGTGTTACGATGCCGTCGCGCGGCGAGCGCAGTTCATTTTCCATTTTCATCGATTCCAGAATGATGATTTTATCGCCTTTGTGAACGTAGCTGCCTTCTGCTGCTGGCGCAGCGATGATGATACCGGGCATGGGTGATTTGATGACGGCTTCACCGTGTACGGTCGTATCTGCCCCCCTTGCCTTGGCCAACCGATACGCCCGCTCATCCTGCACTGTTACCGAATACAGTTCGCCGCGCAGCAGAACATCCCATACATCCTCCCGCGCCTCCACAACCGCCTCGTAAGACAAATTATTCAGCAGCAGCGACACCAGTCCACCATCCGGCAGTTGGTGAAAATCAATATCATACCGTTCGCCATTAACCGTGATTTCCCGATCCTGGCCCACTTCAATCTCAATTTCCTGCTCGTTTACCGTGGCAATGTATTTCATAATTTAGCTAGAGCTAGAGGTTAGAGCGAGAGGAAAACTTGCTCTAGCTCTAGCTCAATCCTCCAGCTATCTTCTTAATCGTTCCCAGCGGCCCAAATATTTCCAATTGCTCGTATCCCGTTCGCCCGGAGCCATAATTTGGCTTGCCTGCTGTCCCTGCCGATGAGCAACCAATGTCGCCAGAATCGCCGCCTCTAAATGATCTGTCGCTTCCCGATCATTCATACTAAACCGCTCTTCAACAAATTTCGTGTCAAACTGGCCGGTTAAGAAGCGGTGGCTGTCCATCATATGCTGGTGGAAAGGAATATTTGTCTTTACACCCATGATGCGGTATTCAGTCAGTGCCCGGCGCATCCGCAGCACCGCTTCACCGCGTGTCTCGCCGTAGCAAATCAGTTTGCTGATCATCGAATCGTAATACGGCGTGACCTCATAGCCGGGGAAAACGCCGGTATCGACACGCACGCCCGGCCCGGTGGGCAGGCGGCTGGTCGTAATCGTCCCCGTCGAGGGCAGGTAATTGTTGTACGGATCTTCGGCATTGATGCGGCACTCGATGGCCCAGCCCTTCATTTGCACGTCATCCTGGGTGATACGCAGCTTGCGCCCGCGGGCAATACGCAGCATTTCCTGCACGATGTCCACGCCGGTCACCAACTCCGTCACCGGATGCTCGACTTGCAAGCGGGTGTTCATCTCCAAAAAGTAGAAGTTTTTCTCTTTATCAACCAGGAACTCAATCGTCCCAGCATTGACATAATCAACCGCTTTGGCGGCGGCGACGGCCACCTCTCCCATGCGGCGGCGCAAATCTTCATCCACCACAAACGAAGGTGATTCTTCGATGAGTTTTTGATGGCGGCGCTGCAAGGAGCATTCGCGTTCGCCCAGATACAGGGTGTTCCCGTGACTATCGGCTAATAACTGGATTTCGATGTGACGGCCGTCAACGATCATCTTCTCCAAATAAACCGTCCCATCCCCAAACGCCGCCTGCGCTTCCCGGCGCGCCGCCGCAATGGCGTCCGGCAAATCCTTAGCCTCGTATACCGGCCGCATCCCCTTGCCACCGCCGCCCGCCGACGCCTTCACCAACAGCGGGAAGCCAATCTCATTGCCGGCGGCAATCAATTCTTCGTCCGTACCGACCGGTGCGCCGGGTACAACCGGCACGCCAGCCGCCGTGACCGTTTCGCGGGCCGTTTGTTTGTCACCCATCGTGCGGATAGCAGCGGCCGGCGGCCCTACAAACACAATCCCGGCATCGACACACGCCTGGGCAAACTCGGCCCGTTCAGCTAAAAAACCGTAACCGGGATGAACGGCCTCCGCCCCCGACTTTTTAGCTACGTCCAGAATCTTATCAATGACCAGATAACTGTCGCGCGCCGGAGAGGATCCAATGTGGTATGCCTCGTGGGCATAACGCACGTGCGGCGCATTACGATCGGCATCGGAATAAACAGCTACCGTCTCAATCCCCAGCTCATGCGCTGCCCGCAAAATGCGCATCGCAATCTCGCCCCGGTTAGCAATGAGCAGCTTGTCAAATTTTTTGGTTAAAAGTCCGTCAGTTCGTGTCATAATTAGCCTTCAGCTTTCAGCTAATCAGCTTTTCAGCCTTCATCCTTTTGCCTTCTGATTTCCACCTTTACAATGGAATGTTTCCGTGCTTTTTCGGCGGATTTTGGTCCCGCTTGTTTTGCAGCATGTTGAGGGCGTTGATGAGACGCGGCCTAGTCTGGCTGGGTTCGATGACGTCATCGATGTAGCCGCGCCGGGCAGCGGCGTAGGGATTGGCAAAGTTGTTTTTGTACTCTTCCACCAGTTCGGCCCGCCGTTGATCGGGATCATCAGCTTCAGCCAGTTCGCGGCGGAAGATGATGTTGACCGCACCGTCCGGCCCCATGACAGCGATTTCTGCTGTAGGCCAGGCCAGATTCAGGTCGGAGCGGATGTGCTTGCTGTTCATGACGCAGTAGGCGCCGCCGTAAGCTTTGCGGGTAACGATGGTGATTTTGGGCACGGTCGCTTCGCAGAAGGCGTAAAGCAGCTTGGCCCCATTACGGATGATACCGCCATATTCTTGATCAACGCCAGGCAAAAAACCGGGCACGTCCTCAAAAACGATGAGCGGAATGTTGAAGGCGTCGCAGAAACGGACAAAGCGGCCCGCTTTTTCGCTGGCTTTAATGTCTAAAACACCGGCCAGGACCATTGGCTGGTTGGCGACGATGCCGACGCTGTAACCGCCTAATCGGGCAAAGCCAATGACGATATTGGCGGCGTAATCTTCCTGAATCTCGTAAAAAACGCCGTCATCCACTATGAGATGGATGGCGTCTTTGATGTCATAGGGTTTGTTGGGATTGTCGGGGACGAGGGTGTCCAGTGCCGCCTCGGTGCGTAAATTGTCATCTTTGCTGGGCTTGAAGGGCGGGTCTTCCATGTTGTTGGAAGGCAGGTATTCCATCATCTCGCGGATGAGGAAGAGGACATCGGCCTCAGAATCGGCGGCCATGTGGGCTACGCCGCTGACTTCGGTATGGGTTTTGGCCCCCCCCAACTGCTCGAAGGTCACATCTTCGCCGGTGACGGTTTTGACAACATCGGGGCCGGTGATGAACATGTGGCTACTTTCTTTGACCATGAAAATGAAGTCGGTGAGGGCCGGGGAGTAGACTGCGCCGCCGGCGCATGGCCCCATGATGGCGCTGATTTGGGGTACGACGCCGGAGGCCAGGGTGTTGCGCAGGAAAATGTCGGCATAACCGCCCAGGCTGACGACGCCTTCCTGGATGCGCGCGCCGCCGGAATCGTTGAGGCCGATGACCGGTGCGCCGTTGCGCATGGCCATGTCCATGATTTTGACGATTTTTTCGGCGTGGACTTCGCCCAGACTGCCGCCAAATACGGTGAAATCCTGGCTGAAGACGTAGACGAGACGGCCGTTAATCGTCCCCCAGCCCGTCACCACACTATCACCCAGGATGCGCTGCTTCTGCATGTTGAAGTTACGTTCGCGGTGGACGGCAAAGGGATCAAGTTCGCGGAAAGAGCCTTTGTCCAGAAGCAGTTCAAGCCGCTCATGGGCAGTCATTTTGCCTTTCGCTCGATGTTTTTCTACACGGTCTGCCCCGCCCCCCATTTGGGATTGGGCCCGCATCTGGCGCAGTTTTTCGATTTTGGGGTCCATGAGTCGGTATCTCTCCCTTGTCAAGATTGGATACTAGTGATTAGAGACTGAAGACTTATCTAATCGCGGAGTTCGCGGAGAATGCGGAGGAAATTACTCGATATGCCAGTCTCTAATCACTAATTTTTGAAATAGGGTTTAACGGCCGTTCTGTTTAACGCCCAGTAGCTAAACCCAATCAAGCTCAAATAAAACAACAGGTTAATCAACCAGCCGCTTCGGGCCGGGCCAGACTGGGCGAATATGAACAAAACGCTCAATTCGTAAACCATGTAAATCGTTAAGATAGAGGGGATGACGCGGCGGGTAAACGGCCGTTTCTGCCACAAAGCCAGCGCCGCACCCCACAACAACAGCAGCCAAAACAACGCCATCACCAGGCGAAAAAGGGGAGTTGGTGTTGTGGAAAATGTGGCTAACAATTGATAGTTCAGGCCGGTGACAAAAAATCGCCCACCATTCCATCCTCCTAATAAGAAAACCCCCCAAATCGTTAGAGTTACGGAACGAGGGCGGTTTTGGGATGCATCCATACGATTAAATTATAGGGTAAGGCAGCAGGGTGACAAGAGAAAAAAGTGGGAAACGGCCGTCAGTTCCCCACTGCGAATCAAAATAGATTGTCAAACCAACAACAAATACTTTTGTACAAATCTAACGCAAAACCACATTGAGCACGATAAGCAGCGCAAACATAGCGATAGCCAAAATCAAGACTTGCCGTAAATCTTTCAAGACGTAGGCATATTCTTGCCGGAATTGTTCTTCTGGGCTTAACTTTGGTTTTGCTGTCGCTTTTTCTTTAGCTGTATCTGCTGCTTTTGTTCCACTCTGGGTGGGGCGTACACGCCGTACTTTTCTAGCCATAACATTTCTCCTAGCAAGAGTCTGGATGAACTGAAATTAACCCTGCTCTAAAAACTAATTCTCACGATGATGCCAAATCGGCAAATATCACAATTCGCTTGTTGTTGACCTGGTAGGGATAACAAGAAATCAATGTGGCGCTGGCATACTCTGTCGGGGCCATGACCCAAACATCGGTTGGGTCAACCACCTGAATTTTGCGAACCACGTAAGTATAACTCTGTCGTTCGGTAGAGACGACTATTTCATCACCAGGGGATAATTTGTCCAAATGCCGAAAAATTTCGCCATAAATATCGTTGTGTGCCGACAAAACCAGATTGCCGGCCGTACCTGGCAGTGTTGACCCGATGTGCTGACCGACCCCTTTTTTGAGTTGTTCCCAATCGTCTCCCTGAAAGATGGGGCTGTCTACGCCAATAGCCGTAATCTGGATGCGGCGGGCTTGCTCTATGCTGGGCGTGGGAACCGGCGGCGGTACGTAGGCATTGATGGCCGGCAGCAAATGGGCTGGGATGTCTCCGGCCTCGCCTTGTTCGGGGGGACGGCCGTTCACCGGAGGCTTGTGACCGCTGGGCAAAACGACGACGTCGATGACGGGCGTTGCTGTGGGCGTGGGCAAAGCCAATGCCTGGCTCTCTTCCCGCTGGGATTGGGCGAGTTCCTGGTTCAGTTCCTGTCGCGTTGTCCACAAACTGCCCAAAATGATAACCAGTCCCAGGACGGCGGCAATTTCGACGAGAAGCAGGAATTTGTTTGCTATCCAGCGCCATTGCAGAGACGGCCGTTCCGCTTCATCGTCGGTGGCTGTTTCTTCGGAGACGGCCGTTTCCAGCACCAGTTCACGCATTGCTCCCGTTGGCGTTACCTGCGGGCGAACGAGCGGCGGCGGTTCAGGGTTAGGCGGATTAAGTCCATCCACCACGACGACCCGGCCCGACTCCTCTAGTCGCTGCAAGCGCTGGCGGCGCTGTGCCCGCTTCTTGCGGTACAGAAGCTGCTGCAACTCCTCAACAGTTAAATCATCAGCCGGTCGTTTGTCACTCATGCGGGGAATGATAAAGCGGAAAATCGAAAACGTAAAGTCCGGCATGCCCGGATTTAGGGAACGGTAATTTGCAGCGCCGGACCCTCAGCAAACGTTGCCAAAATGGAATCATCGGCAGTAACGACGGGCCGTCGTTCGCCAGAAAGTTTATCGTACAAGCCCACGATGGTGCGATAACTGCCCGGAGCCGTCCCATCGGGCACAGTCAGTGGATGGACTTGCACAATGACGTCACCGGCCTGCCAGTCCCAGGATGGCGCTTCCAGGGAGTCTCGCTGGGTCAATACTTGGCCATCTTCGGTCAGAACCTGGGTGAACAGGGTCACATCGGTTGTGTAAAACGGCAGAACGGCTGGGCCAACCCGCGCCGGATCGACTACTTCCCAAATCGTCACTAATTCGACAACATCACCCGGTCGGGCCGTGGGTGACAACCAGTGCGCAGCGCGCAGGATGACGGCGTTATCAAAGTTTACCGGCTCCTGCCCGCGCCACTGGTTCAACGGCGTACTATTCAACGTGTACAGGCCAAATCCTGGGTCGAGATCATCGGGGCGAAGGGTAACGGCCGTTACCTCATTAACAAATTGCGCCAATGCCGGATGGATGGGGGTGGAAGCAGGAATGAGGATATGGCTTGCCCTGAGTGTGTCGAAGGGGCCGTCGCCATCACTTGGAAACAGCAGTGCATACCGGGCGTCCACCCAGCGGGCCGAGCCGCTGATTTCCGGTGACAAGACCAGACTGATCGAGGGATCATGGGCCGGGCCAGGATAAACGGAAGAAATGATTATTGGTTGTTCGATAGAATTCGCTTCCAAAAAGACCATCTCTTCCACCAGCGTGTGCTGGTAGGCCCCGCGCACGTCTGGCGACTCGCCCCAGCGCCCAAAGTAGTCGCGGGCGGTGGTAAACCCGGCAAAAACCAGCCAGATAATGATGATTAATGATTGAAGATTAAAGATGGCAGGCATGCCCAAATCTATAATCTTTAATCTTTCAATCTTCAATCTTTCCATTACGGCCGTAAATCCCACCGCAGGCAGCAGCATCACCGCCGGCAGCGCAGCCAGGTTGCGGGTCGTGTTGGCCGTCGCCCCGGTCAGCAGCGAGGGGATGATGCCGATGCCGAACCAGAGGAGCAGGAAAGCGTAGTTGGGCCGCCGCCAGCGCCACAGCGAAACGAGCAAGCCGATGATGAAGAATACGGCCGTTACCCCATCAAACACCGGCCGCCCCGGAATGTTGTAAGCCAGGAACTGGTCGCCATACCCCGGCCAGACCAACGCCAGCAGCGCTTCCCCGGCGCTGTGCAGCATTGGCGAGAAATCACCGGCCAGCAGTCTTTGCAGCGTCCCGTCCAGCATCGACAGCCGCGTTTGCGCTTCCGGATGGTTTTGTAAATAGACGAACATGGGGATGACCAGCAGTCCGGCCAGCAGCAGTCCCATCAGTACCGGACGCCACGACATCCTGAACTTGTCTCGATGCAGCAGCGCCAGGTAACCCAGAAAAACAGGAAAGATTAGCCATGCTACCCGCGCCGCCAGGTAAATGTGCAGGGTGATGGCAACGCTGATGGCAAAAGCGATGGCCGCCCGCCATTGTTGTTTAGCGGCGCCATCTGAGAAGATTCGCCAGAAAAACCAAACGGCTAACGCCATGAAGAGGGGCAGCATCCCGGCGCGTAAGGCTTCACGGCTGCTAGCGACGGGCCAAAAGGATACGGCCGTTACCCCCATCGCCAACAACGCCATCCGCCGATCAAAAACTCGTGCCGCCCAAAGATAAGCCACAACCATCGCTCCCAAACCAAAAAGAACATTGACCAGCCGCAGGGCTAGTAAATTTTCGCCCAGAAGCAGCATAAAGGAAGCGGCCGTGTAGCTGTATACTGGTTCGCTGCCATAATTCGCCGGGAAATAAAAGCGCAGGTCGCCGTCTAAAATACCAATCGCTTCCCGGCCGTGATTGGCCTCGTCATGGGTCAAGCCGGGTGGGATTTCTGTTAATCTGTTCGTGCGAAGGGCAAGGGCGATGAGGAAGATGAGGAGAACAGGAATAATCTTCTTCATGAGATGATGAAGTGATGAGGGATGAGGACTGAGGGATGAGGTTTTTACTCAGTCCTCGCACCTCATCACTGTTTTTCAGCCACCGCAAACACTTCCCGCTCAAAGAACCAGCGGAAAGGCGGCACTTCAAAGGCCAAATAATGCAGTCCGGCCATAATGGCGTTCTCCTGCCGATTTTGCGGCGGTGAATCGAGCCAGACCTTGCTTTTGAAGCCGGCATCTTTAAGCGCGCGAGTCATGCTGCGCATATCCTGTTCGTTAACGTGAACGTGTTGATTTACCGGCGTAATAGCCCGTGGATCGACCGGGTATTTATCGCCCTGGCCTAGCAACGTACGGAAACGGCGCACCCAGGGGTAGGCGTATTTGTCGTACCAGCGGTTGGGGGCGGTGTGGATGATGAAACGGCCGTTATCCTTTAACACCCGCCGTACCTCCAGCATCGCCTGATGCAGTTCCCAAGGATACAAATGCTCTACCACATCAAACATCAATACCCGGTCAAAATATCCTGTGGGAAAGGGCAGCTTTTTAGCATCGGAACGGCAAACACCGGCCTTCACCCCGGCAGCTTGCTGCGAGGCAATTACCTCGCGCGTCATGGCCGTCGCCGCTTCTGCGTAATCAATGCCATACGCTTCGATACCTAACTGCATGCAGTGGCGTAAAATCTCGCCCCGGCCGCAGCCCACGTCCAGCAAGCGCATCCCTGGCTGCACTTCAGCCATAGCAAACGCATCATGCAGCCGACGCGACAGATGCTGGCCCTCTGATTCGATAAACACGTCATAGCCTTCGCAGGCCGTTAGAAAATATTCCTCTGTGTATAAATCAGAGGGTAATGATTTTTTTTCTTCTTCCATAAACTCTCAAATTGTTGAAGATGCAGTGCATTAAGATGCGGCGCATCGGGATGCGGCATTATAATTCAGCCCATCTATAGCGTCAAAGCAACAAGCGATTAATGTTTAACCAGTTTTGGTCTCCCGTTTCACCGTTCGTATAAATCTGGCACATTGCCAATTTATGTTATAATGCCGTTTGCAATAACAGTTCAGGTAATATACAAATGACATCCAGTTCAAAGAAGCGTCGTGCTCGCTCCGGTATTCGTTTACCGCTTTGGGCACTTATATTGGTAAGTGTAGTAGGCTTGCTGGTCTTGGTAGGGAGCTCAATTTGGCTTTTCCGTACAGTGCGAGGTATGTCCTCTACATTGGAAATCAGCAGCCCTGATTTTGAACCGGTGGCCGAGCAGGTTCCTGGTGCGGCCGTTACCGTTAATGAAAATGGCAATAATCCAGCCTCTGAGTCGGCCCCGCTGCTCTCAACCGATGCCCTCAAACCCTGGAGTGGTACTGAGCGTATTTCCATTCTATTACTGGGCATTGATCAACGTTGTGAGGAGAAAGGGCCGGCCCATACGGACACCATGATGATATTGACCATTGATCCGGTGGGATTATCGGCTTCCATGTTGTCTTTGCCGCGTGATTTGTGGGTAGAAATACCTGAAGTTGGCCTGGATCGCATCAATCAGGCCCATTATTTTGGCGAGTTGTATGAATATCCCGGCGGCGGCCCGGCGTTGGCCATGGAAACTGTTTCCGCACTATTGGGTATTCCGCTCAATTACTATGTCACAGTGAATTTTGATGCCTTCATTGAGGTCGTGGATTTGATTGGCGGCATTACGATTGATGTACCGGAAGCGATCGACGATCCCACTTACCCGGATCGCTGCTATGGGTATGATCCTTTTTCTATTGATGTCGGAACACATCGATTGGATGGCACGCAGGCTTTGAAATATGCCCGGACGCGGGCTACGTTTGGCGGTGACGTAGATCGGGCGGGACGGCAGCAAGCAGTCATTTTGGCGGTACGGGATCAGGTTTTGCAGCTGGATATGCTGCCCCAATTGATCGCTCAATCGCCCCGGTTGTGGCAAACGCTGCAAGATAATGTGCGCACGAATCTGACGCTGGATGAGGGATTGCAATTGGCTTTGCTGATGCAGGAGATTCCGGCGGATAGTATTCAAACGGCCGTTATCGACTACAATTATGTTTACAATGAAACGACACCCGACGGCCGGGAGGTGCTTGTCCCCAACCGTGATGCGATTCGCGACCTCCGCAATGAAATATTCACCCCACCGGCCATTCCGACCCCAGTAATTGCCGATTTGCCGGCGTTGATGCGCGAAGAAAATGCCCGTGTTGCTTTGTACAATGGTACGGCCGTGTTCGGTCTGGCCGGCGCAACACAAGAATATTTACAAAAGTATGGCCTCAATATCAGCGAAATCGGTAACGCGGATTCGGCCGCCTATCGCACAACACAAATCATTGATTACGGTGATCATCCCAGCACTACCCGCTATATTACTCAGCTCATGAATGTGCCCCCGCTTAATACCAGCCAGGGCAGCAAACCGGAAGGCGACTTTGATGTTCTCGTCATCATTGGCGATGATTGGCGAGTGCCTGAGCCGTAGGTCAGAGGAGACCGGTGCTGGCGAAAGCTACGTTTTTGCCGGCAAATTATGATGCCAAATCGCATTTTGTCGTCGATTGTCATAGGTGTACTCCTTTTAACGGTTTCTGGCTGCCGAACAATCCCGGAAGACGAGCTGCTGCCGGATGGCACAGACGAAGTCCAGCTTAGTAACACCACCCCGGTGGCTACGGCCACGACTCCTAAAGCAACAGTTACTCCTACGCCGCGAACCACTGACGTGCCGCCGCCGCCGCCGCGTCCTACGCCGCAGCCCACCAGCAGCCTCATCCCGGATTGGGAACGCGTGGGCAGTAAATCGAGTGGCCTGGAATTTAGCGTCCCGTTGAGTTGGGTGAGCTTAACAGATTCGATTGACACGGCGGCGGCGACAAGCCCATTGGGTCTTACGGTTTTGCTGTTGGCCGATTCGCAGCGCACG
The DNA here is from genome assembly GCA_020634245.1 of Ardenticatenaceae bacterium. GTDB lineage: Bacteria > Chloroflexota > Anaerolineae > Promineifilales > Promineifilaceae > JACKCC01. Next base: position 114,020 of record JACKCC010000014.1, read on the forward strand.
GGACGCAGTTTGTTGGCCGGGAAAGAATTGAATGAAGGCGCGTTTGCTGCCGGTCTTATCAGCAACCAGACTCTGCCAGCCAGCGATCCGGTAACAGCGCTGACGCAGCTTATGGCCGACCAGGGTACGGCCGTTACCCTCCTTACCGAGGCGCAATTGGTAAAAGCCGATGTTGGCAGCGACGTCGTTGTGGGCGCGTCTATCGATATTAGTGGTGATCCCCTTGGTTTTCTGGACAGCGGTGGCGAGGGACTGCGTACCCGGCTTTTGCTCTATTTGTCTGATTCTGACAGCAGTGCCCAGGACGGCCGTACCGCCACGCTGTTCCTTTTTAGTGCTCTGGCCGACCAGTGGGAAGTTAATCGATATGGCGAAATTTTCGATCAGATGGCGGCTTCGATCATTATTCATGATGTGCAGACGGGTTACACATTAAGCGGTGGGGACGCCGACGTCATGGGCAGTTTGATTGACGGCCGTGTCCTTAGCGGCGAGTTGACGGAAGGAGTCAAAAACGTCTGGACGTTCACTGTTGAATCGGCCAGTTATGTCACGTTGAGCCTGGAACCTGAAGACGATATTTTGGATTTGACCTTAACGCTTATCAGTCCTTTTGGTCAAACGATTGCCCAGATTGACAGTGGCTATGCCGGTGATACCGAGGTTGCCGCCGATATTTATCTCATGGAAAACGGCCGTTACGTCGTGGAAGTGAGTGATTTCTTTGGTTTAGCCGGGCATTATAAATTAAGTCTGACCATTGAAGATGAGCCGCAATATACCAACGCCGGCGTCATCCGGCCTGGCCAGGCCATTGAAAGCGAACTGCCGGTTAATGCCCAGCACGTGTGGACCTTTGAAGGAGCTGCTGGCAGCCTGATCAGCATTGTCCTTAGCCCGCGCGACAGCCAGATGGACGCGATTCTCAATATGTTTGGCCCTGATGGCAGCCGTCTGGTAGCCCTTGACGAAGGCTTTAGCGGCGATCCTGAAGTTGTTTCCGGTTTTGAGCTGCCTGTCACCGGCAGTTATGCCATCCGTGTGAGTAGTTTTGCCGATAACGGCGGCCGCTATGCTCTTTCTCTGGATGAAGGCGGCGAAGCGACCCAAAACTTTTATGACGCGGGCGATTTGTTGTATGGCGACAGAAAAAGCGAAATGCTCAACAGCAATGAGGCTCATGCCTGGTTTTTCCAGGGTCGGCTGGGTGATGAGGTGCGGATTGTAGTACGGCCGTTAACCGACATTTTAGATCTGGAAGTATGGCTATTTGATCCGGCCATTGAGCGGTTGACGGCCAGAGATGAATTTGCGGCCGGGGATACGGAAACTCTCGAGTTTACGCTGCCGCAGGAAGGGCAGTACCTTATTTTGGTGCGCGAATTTTTTGGTGAAGCTGGCAGTTACGAGATTGAGTTGTCGGCCACGCCTGCGACTGTACCTGAATTTGCCGGCCGACTCAGCTACGATGAGCCGGTCGACGGCACATTGGCTCCACAGCAAATGGCACTTTGGCTATTTACCGCTGACGAAGCCGATGCGCTGAATTTTACCCTGACGCCAGGCAGCGATTCGGAAGATATGGTGCTAATTTTGCAAGACCCGCAGGGGAACACCGTTATTGAAGTTGATGATGAACCAGCCGGACAAAGTGAAACCATCAGCGGCTTTATCATCCCCGCCGATGGCCAGTGGAGTCTGGTGGTTAAGAGCTTTTTTGAAGAAGCCGGAACGTATTCGCTTTTAATACAGCGCGTCCAGTAAAAACCAGCCGCCAGCCACCAACTACTGTTTAATGATTTTGCACAAAATCAAAGCGCACCAGGTTTTGATTGCAGCTGGCGCGGGATTGCACACTGTAGACCTGGGAAACGGCCGTGCCATTGCTTGACTCTAGCTGCACATTGTAATCCCGAATCACCGGCGAATCGAACAAGAACTGTTCCCAGCCCGATGGACTGTAAGCCGGAGCCGTCCCTACGATCAGGCGGGCATCAATTCCGCTGCCCCACACGTGTACCCGGTAACTACCCGCATCCACCGGATTGCGGTTTAAATCCAGCACCTCGCCGGCAATGCCCATCCAGTCGCAGCCGGCATTATTGGCAAAATTTTGCAAATAAAACGGGCTGGTATCCGATTTTGTAAACAGGAAAGCTGATTTGGTCGGGCTTGATGTGGGGGTTGGACCGATAGGCGTTTCAGTTGGTGTGCTGGTTGGCGTGTTGGTTGCCGTAGGCGTCGGCGTTTTAGTGGGAATCGTTGGCGTGATAGATGGCTCGGCGGTGGGGCGGCGCGTATTGGTCGGCAGAGGTTCGGGCGTTGGCTCTTCGGAACGGGGCGTCCAGGTGGGCAATAAGGCATTGGGCGTGTTGGTCGGCGTTAAAGATGGCACGACAGCGGCAACAGCGGCTGTCGGCGCGCCTTCCGTATTTGTTGTGTTTTCTGTTCGCACCAGACCGGCCAATGGCGTTATTTCCAGCAAATCGGGCATGAAGAAAACGGCGACAAACCCGGCCACCACCAATAAGGCGACCAAAAGAAACAGAATTGCAATGACATTTTGAAAAATTGTACCGCAGCCACGACGTTGTTTTCTGTTCACGTTACCCCTCACTTTTTTACGATTCAATCAGCCGGGTAATGTTGGCCGACTGCCACAAATCATTCAGCCACATTTCAAAGGCTTGTTGTAACATAGTATAGCGCATATTGGCGGTTAACGGCCGTTCTCCATCCCGTTCCAATGTTTGCACCAAATAATAGGTAGGCACACCATCCGCCCCGGTATCGGTGATGACCTGGCTCACTTCGCCTATTTGTAGGGCAAAAGCAGCTTCTTCTACAATCGGTATTAGCAGAGATCCCCGCGGAAAATAGTCCCCCAAATCGCCCCCATTTTCAGCCGTAATGCGATCCAGTGAATATTGGTTGGCCAATGTGCCAAAATCGGCGCCGGACAGGATTTGCTGCAAGAGGCTTTCGGCCAGAGCCAGGTCGTTGACTTGCAAGTAGCGCGCTTTGACCTGTTCTGCTGTCGTTGGCACAGATGCGGTTACATCAGCCACGACCGCTTCCGTCAACATTTCCTCGGCCAGTGCTTCTTTGAACTGCTCCCGCGTATATAAATTAGCCGAAAGCCAGGCATCAAAATTGCCTGATTCACCGGTAGAATTTTCCAGTTCGGCCAGTTTCGCCGTTACCGCCTCATCAGTTACGATAATGCCCCGTTGAGCAGCGGCCTGGGCAATCAATTCTTTCTCAATCAAGGTATCCAGCACCAAAGCCCGGTAATCGGTACCATCAGCGCCGGGCGTACTGGCCATTTCAGCCTGAGCCTGCTCGTAGCGGGCTAACTCCTGCTGATACCTGGCCAGGAAGACGGGCCGGTCGTTGACCAGAGCCGCCATCGGTTCGGTGGGAGTTGGCGTAGGTGGGATTGCGGTGGGCGTAGGCGGGGTAGGATTGATGACGGCCGTCGGGGCGGTTGTGGGCAGGGTAACGGCCGCCTCCGATACTGTCGCTGGTTTTTCCTGCCCATTGCATGCTACCCCCAACAAACCAATCAGTAACAAACTTGCAACGATAGTATAAATTCTTTTCATAAATTTTGCTCGTCTCGTGACTTTATGTTTGGTTGCCACATGACCACATTATACACAAAGGTCAACCGGCAAGGCAAAAGAGCGCACCGTTCCAGTAACGATGCGCTCCTATTTTCCCATAAAAATAGATTGGATCAGCAAAATGGCCTATCTTTTGTTTTTGTAATGGGCCTGGCCAGGGGCAGGGAGGGCTGGTGATCGCTGGGTGTTATTACGCCGGCTACGATTGCGGTTGTGGTTTTTCTTGTTGGGGTGTGGGATGTGGGGTAACGGCCGTATCTGCATATCGGGCACAAACTCGCCGTAATCAAACCCATCCAGGCGGCGGCGCTCAATCGGTTTACCCAGCACCTTTTCCACACCGCGCACCATTGCTTCATCATCCGGCGTGGTAAAGGTAAAGGCCATCCCCGACTCCTCCGCCCGACCGGTACGGCCGATCCGGTGCGTGTAGGCGTCCACCGTATCTGGCATGTCAAAATTAATCACATGCGAGATTTCCGGCACATCAATACCCCGCGCGGCAATATCCGTCGCCACCAAAATATCTACCTGGCCATCGCGGAAGCCATTAATCGCTTTCTGCCGCTGATTTTGTGACATATTGCCCTGCAGCGCGGCCACCCGATATTTCTGCTTTTCCAGTTTACGGGCCAGACTGCGTGCCCGATACTTAGTCCGGGTAAAAATCAGTGCCCGACCGATGGCCATTTGATCCAGCATCGTTATGACCATATCGGTTTTCAGGTTTTGGGGCACGGGATATAGCGCATGAGCCACTGTTTTCGCTGGCGCAATCATGCCGATTTGCACCGTCACCGGGTTGTTGAGAATGTTGTCGGCCAACTCGCGGATATCGTCGGGCATCGTTGCCGAAAAGAAAAGCGTCTGTCGTTTTTCCGGCAAATGTTTGAGAATTCGGCGAATATCGGGCAAAAAGCCCATGTCGCACATGCGATCGGCCTCGTCCAAAACCAGCACTTCAATGTGTGAAAGATCAACGGCACCTTCGCCGATTAAATCCAGCAGCCGGCCGGGGCAGGCCACGACGATTTCCACGCCCTGCTTTAAGGCAGTGATTTGCGGCCCTTTGCCTACACCGCCATAAACGGTGGTGCTGCGCACTTTGGTCTTTTGTCCCAGTTCGCCAATGGATTCATGGATTTGTTCAGCCAGTTCCCGTGTGGGGGCCACGATGAGAGCACGGGTGCGCCGCAGCGGACCTCTGGTTAATCGCTGCAAAATGGGCAAGGCGAAAGCAGCCGTTTTGCCGGTTCCGGTTTGGGCCAGACCTAAAACGTCACGCCCTTGCAGGACGACGGGGATGGCTTGTTGTTGGATAGGGGTTGGTTCGGTGTAACCAACAGCCTTGATGCCGGCCTCCAGGCGCGGATCAAGCGAAAAATGTTCAAATTTCAAGATGAAGTCTCCTTGACTCAGTTGAGCCAAGTCGCACTCTCAGCCCGAAAAGTATAATACTGATGTTTCTCCAAAATGGGTTTTGGCAGTAAACAAAAGCCGGGCAGTATAACCATTCTCGGCCAGATGCGCCAATTTTCTCATGCTGTGTTCTAATGTATGGAGGAGTGCCTGGCACAGGGGGTCAAGTTTTGCGCTGTCCAGATGGTTCTGCTCTATGTCCGGCACTGGGAGATGTACCGATTGACTCAGATGTTTTTGTCTCGCATAATATTCAAATTGAATGATACAGGTTGTTTTTTATCATCTCGACCTGTTGTCGAGAAGCGGGGTGATCCAATGGGAGTCAAATCCAGATTTTTGTTATTCATCTTTGTTGTGATTTTTTTGCTCATAAGTTGTGGCGGTGGGAATGATTCTGTGGACACGGCCGTTACCAGCAACGAATCTGCACCAAGCGGCTTAGATGTGGACGCACAATGGCCGGACTACATTCCCGACGACATTCCGCCGCTGGAAGGCAGCATTCGTACGGTAATGACCGGATCGCCGCATATCAGGATTTTTTACGAGTCGGTGACGGAGAAACAGATCAAACGGTATTTGGACAAATTGGAGCAAATGGGATTCCAGCTTGAGTACATGGTCTATGTACAGGAAGGATTCCCCGACAATTCGGAAGAAAAGCTGGCGCGGGGTGAGTTCGACGCAGTAGACATTACGAAAGATGCGTATCATATGCACCTGGAAGCGGGCGGCGGCACGGCAGTTTACGACATCTACACCACCGGCTTTTCCGCCCCGGCTCCGACGGCGTGGCCAACCCACAGCCCACCAACTGCCGTTCCTTTGCAATGGCCTGCCGACACTTCGGTTCCGCCACCCGATTCATGTCAACTCACCAGCGTTCTGAACATCAACGCCAATCAATATACGATCAGCTGCCAGTTTGCCACGGAAGACCCGGCAGCAAGCTACATCGGCCAACTGCAAGCCGCCGGATTTACCGAGCAGGAAAGATTCGAGGATCTTAACGGCAATCTCATCAGGATTATGCTGGTGAAGGATGGTACGGCCGTTTCCCTCATGAATTCGATGGACTCGGCGCTGCTTATCCAAATCCAACCGGCCAATTAATTGGCGGGCACCGCCAACCCGACATCATTCACTATGTAGCCGGGGAATACGTCGGCCAGTTGGGGATTATTGAGCCGGTGGCGTAAAACAGTGCCCAGTACGTCCCGATAATCGGTAGTGATGGCCAAATCGCCGGGGCCGACGAGCTGTTCATCGTGCAAACCGGGCCAGCCGGCCAGCACCTGCCCGCCATGAATGCCGCCGCCCATGAGCATCATCATGTTGCCATGACCATGATCCGTGCCCAGCCCGCCATTTTCCTGCGCCCGCCGGCCAAATTCAGACATGACAACTACGGTCACCTGTTCAGTCAGCGGTCCTAAATCCTCATAAAATGCCGCTAAACCCTGCCCCAATTCAGCGAGGTTGCGGGCCATGAGGCCATCAGTGCTGCCCTGGGCAACATGCGTATCCCAACCGCCCAAATCGACGCAGGCCACTTCCATACCCACTTCGGCTTTGATGAGTTGGGCCACCATCTGCATCGAACGGCCGAAATCCTGTTCCGGGTAGGAACGGCCGTTCGGCTGATAAGAGTCGGTATCAATACGACTCAACTGCTCTATGGCGGCGAAAGTTTGCTGCGCTATCCCAGTTAGCAACGTCTCATCCTGATTGTACAGCACTTGCAGGATAGCCTGCATCTCGCCCACACGCTCGTCGTGGCCTTGCAAATGGTAATCGGCAATGGATTGCAGTGCTGTGGCTGAAACCGCGCCGGTCAATGAAGCAGGCAGGATGTCGCCCACGCCAATGGCCCGCAGCGCCGAGTCGTTGCCGGTGTCTAACGTGGCCAGATGGCGTGCCAGCCAGCCAGTGTAATCGTTGGCTGCCGCACCCCGTTCCATCAAATCTATCGCCTCAAAATGGGAGCGGCTCTCATCGGGTGAACCGGTGGCATGAATAAAGGCCATATCGCCTGCTTGGTAAATCTCGGCCAGCGGCTCCAGCGCCGGATGCAGGCCAAAGAAACCATCCAAGTCGACTACGCGGCTGTCGGCGTGGTTGTCATCGGGCCGGGGGATGTTGATGGTCGGGCGGCGGGCGTAGTATTGCTCGTCGCCGTGAGGTACGACGATGTTCAGCCCATCGGCCCCGCCGCGCAGGAAGATGCAGACCAGCGTGTCGCCGCGCGGGCCAACGTGCGGGTCGGCCAGATGCAGACGCGGCATCCAGGCCGGCAAAGCAGCAATCTGGTTACCGAACAGCAGACCAGCGGCGGCGTTCAAACTACCCGCCAAAAATCCCCGGCGGCTGATTTGGGCGTATTCATCACAGTAGGTTTGGTTGTTCATATGTTTTTCCTTATCACCGTAATCCGTGAGCCGTATCCCGTCATCCGTTTCGGTTTACGATTCACGGATTACGGATTACGACCTACGTCCATTGAAAAGCGGGGCTGGCAATGAGCAGCGCGGCTGCATCTTTGAGGCGCAGCTGCGTTTTACTGTCGTTGAGTTGGCCGGGGCCGATGTAATTGGTGAATAAAGATTGGGTTTCTGGGGGCAACGGCCGTCCCCACAACAATCCGGCTAACAAATCCAACCCGCTGGCCGCATCCGTCACATTTCCCGCTTCTACCAGACGATTCCAGGCCGGGTTCGCACCCGGCACCTGACCATGCACCAGCGACAAAGCAAAGTTCCAGCGCGGCAGCAGATTGGAGGCCCAGGCATCGGCCGTGTCCGGGTAGCCATCGGGCGTGGCCCAACGCAAAGGCGGCTGCCCCAACCATTCCAGCCAACTGCCGTTCCCTCGATTCGGTCGTAAATTTGTATTTAATGCTCGCAGTGCCGAAATCATGAAAGTGAACGGCCGTTTCAACTTGGGTGGCGCGCTGGCAAATTCATCACTCAAAAAGAGCGTGCGCAGCGTGGCCTTGATGTTACCCTCTGTTTCGCCAAATGTTCGAGCAACCTGTTCAACCAGGCTGGCTGGCGGCTCGTCGACGACAAAGCGGCGGACGAGTTTGGCAGCAATGAAAACGGCCGTGCTGGGATGGGCGGCCAGCAAATCCAGTGCTGCCTCAATCTCTTCCTGACCGCGCCCGGCGGGGAAGGTTTGGCCCAATAATTGCTTTTCGCCAAAATCGTGGGCCGCTTCATCAAAAAAAACCGCACCTTGACGCAGTCCACGGCGGCGCACCGTCCAGCCGGTCAAAATTCGGGCTAATTCTTGCACATCGTGCTGGTCATAGCCGCCATTCACACCCAGAGTATGCAATTCCATCAATTCGCGAGCGTAATTTTCGTTGGGTGCATCCTTTTGATTGCGCACGTTGTCCAGGTAGACCAGCATCGCCGGACTGTGAACCGATGCGCCCAGTAAATCGCGGAATTTGCCCAGTACATGGGGCCTGATGTGGTCCCGGTCATCGATGATTTTGAGGAAAGGCATCATTTCAGTTTTGCGCAGGTAAATGTTGAAATGATCCGACCAGAACTCGACCATCGACTCGTACAATTGCTTTTGCGAATACAGCGGCCGGGTGACGGCTACGCTGATTAGTTCACGAGCCGCATCGGTTTCATCCTGAGCTAACAGTTGGCCGATGTCCATTGAGTACAGGGTAAGATTACGGGCCATGAGTTCAACGGCCGTATCCTCAATCGCCTCTGGGTTCAACTGTTGTTCCAGGTAGGCGGCGAAACCTATTTCAGATGCTCGCTGATAATCGCCGGGGCGCGGCCCATAGCCGGCCCGGTTCAGCAGCCGCCAGAGGAGATTGGGTGATGTGAATACGGCCGTTTCCAACGATTCCGGTATTTCACGCAGGGCCAACTGGCGGCCGGCTGTGCTGCACGCGGCGGTGGATAGGGTAACGGCCGTTACACCACCCAGTTTTAAGAAATCGCGTCTTGAAAAAGCCATAATTCACCTGATTGTCCAATGTCGAGTAGACCCAGCGTACTCTGGAAATTGATCGAGGCAGCAGCGATAATTTTGTTAGTTGTTTGCTCAGACAAAGGTATGAAAATGAAACCCAGTCCGTATCAAAAAATTGCTATTGTTTCAGGTTTGCTCATTGTTTTAGTCATTCTCATCGCCAGTAACATTGCTGTTGCCCAGGACGATTCACTCATATGGCCGGTGGTTGGCGCGGCGCCAGGCGAACTGCTTGAACCGGGTTCCTTATGGGTGGAACCGGAGAGCCTTCAAGCCGGTTCTGCCTTGACGGCGACTGTTTATCTGCCGATTGTGCTGCGTCCTAATACTTGTGATCTCAATCCGCAGGAACTGGAGATTGCCAATTTTGCTATCCAACACCCGGACCAGGGACGGCCGTTCATGAACTGTGACCCCATTCTGGCTCAGGTGGCGCGGGAGCGGGCTTTGGATATGGGCACCCGCAATTATTTTAGCCATACCAACCCGGATGGATACGGACCTAACTATCTGGTGCGGCAGGCAGGGTACGTTTTGCCAACATGGTATGGTGCGGCCAATGATGCCAATAATATCGAATCCATTGCCGCCGGTTATACAACAGCGTCCGCAGCCTGGACCGGTTGGCTGAATTCGGCCGGGCATCGTGCCCATGTACTGGCGGAAGATCCCTTTTGGGCTGCCCAGACTAACTATGGTATTGGCTATGCTTACGTACCGGGCAGCACCTACCAACATTACTGGGTCTTTATTTCCGCTCCACCAGAGCCATAAAAGGCTGTTAAGCTTGTCAGCCAGTCAGCCAGTCAGCATTTCAGAGGACTGATTCGCTGATTGGTTGTTTTGCTGTCCGATTGGCTTAGGCAGCCAGTTCATCAGGGCGAAACTAGTCGCGCCCACGGCCATGATACCCGCCAGCGGAATGAACAGGAACCAGCCCACGATAGGCACCAGCGCCGCCAGTTCGTAAACGACTGCGCCGCGCACCAGGTTGGTCAGTTCGGAGTTGGGTTTAGCCAGCGGACGGATGCGTTCGCCCAGCAAACGCGCTAATCCGGCCCCGCCAATTGTGCCCAGTCCCATGAACAAGATTGTGGCGATAACGGCCGTTGCCTGTCCCACACCCGGCATCTGCCCCACAATCACCGCAAAAAGCGCCCAGGTTGCCGTCATTGGCACACCCAACACAAAGCACCGCCCTGGCGTCTGTTCCAGGCGCAGTTGTGCTCGTCGTGTCATATTGGGCATGAGCAGATTGATTGCCACCAGCAGTGCCGGAAGACTTAACAAAATACCAATCAAACTAAACGTTACGGTATAAACGTCGGCCATGGGTTTATCTTCCTTTGTGATTGTGACCCGCCGGGTTGAGGCGTTTGGGTAGGCAAGCGATTGTCAGAAGATTGCCCCGGCGGGTCCTGTCCATTACTTATAGGATCATACAGGTGGGTTTGCTGAAAGTTGCAATGGGTTTGTAAAGGGTTTGTAAAATGTGTGGGGTTGGTAGGGGAGATGGGGCAATAAAAACAGGTCAGGTAATCAATAATTAATTGCCTGACCTGTTGTGGATCGTGGGCTGAGTTTGTCGAAACCCGGCTGCCTTCGACAAGTTCAGGCAGCGATTAGATGACGTTATAAAACTGGAAACCGTAAACAGCCATTGTGAGTAAACCGTCAACGGCCGTAAAAATAAACAAGAAATTCATGATTGACTCTGAATTTCGACGGTACGTAAAATACCAGGCTGTAGCCAGCCCAATCAGTGTCGTGGAAATGGGAACGATAATCTGTAGAGGCAGTTGCAGCCAGGTGGCAATTCCCGGAATCCAGGCCGAAAAGGGCACATAGCTGCGAATGCCAGGAATTGTGGCTAATTTGACGAGCCAATAAGCGGCTATGGCCAACAATAGACTGATGACAGTACCGGCCATGATCCGTTTGCCTGGCTGGCCCCGCCGCAAAATGGACGTGGCATACAGCACGATCATAGGCAGCAGCGACCATAACGCGACCAAAATGGGGGACAAGACAGCCCCCGAAAGCAAGCCGAATCCAGTTTCACGGGTAATGCGTGAGAAATCGCCGGTGGTGATGCCGGACAGGGCTTCTATCAAATCGAGGGCTGTGCTGGCGAAATAAATTTGGAATCCGCCAGACTCGGCCCGTTCTAACCAGGTCAGGTAGAGATTGCCAGCAGAATCGTTGATGATTGTGGGCATGACGGATGCGTTGGGCGTAAAGCTGAGCAGTTGGTAGCCGTTTACCTGCCCATCTTGTAAATAGATGACGCCAACCTGGCCCCGTTCTTTACGAAATTCGTATTGGATGATGGCGTCAAAGGCGATGGCTAGTTCAAGGACTGGTTGATTGGTGGTGAGGATAGCGGGGTCGGTAACGGCCGTTGTCGTCGGATACACGTCAATCGGCCAAACACGCTTCCCGGCGGCAAGTCCTCCATCCGGTTCATAGTCATAAGTAATTTCAGCGATGCCCGGTACGATAATTGCCTGCCTTCCGGAAACCTGTTCGGGCTGGCCGGGCGGGAAGGTAAGAAATTCGGTGAGGATTTTGCCTGCTTCGGGACCGGTTCGGACAGAGATGTTCCAGACAAGGTATACTTTTTGGTTATCCAGGGCCAGCCAGGGGCCGGTCATGATGTCTGTGAGTTTGAGGGCGGGCTGGTAAACGGCCGTTTCCCGACCCGCTTCAAACACACCATCGGCATAAACAGCATAAAAATAGGTCGTATCACTGTAACCGGGCGGGTAGTGTACCCAGGATGTATGTAAATTACCGGCGCTGTCGTATTGGATAGACGGCCGTATTCCTTCCGCATCCACCAAAACCGCTTCTCCCGCTAAATTGCCGGTTGGCAGAAAATAAATGCCCGGATCATGTCGTGGCCCGGCATACCAGACAGTAATCTCTTTATTCGGGCTTAAGGCTACATCAAACGTGTCTACAGCCTCTTCTCCAGAAAGTTGGTGCGGTTCCTGCAAAATATGACCGCTTGTATCTACTTGCGCCTGAAAAAGGTGGTTGCTGGCCATCCAAAACAGATTCAACAACTGCCCATGCCAAAGAAGAACAGGCTTGTCGGGTTGCGATAAGGTCACGGGCAAAATTTGTTCCCACATCAGTTCGGCTTGCCGGTTCAATGCCATGATTTTGGGTGAAAGTTCGTTGTTAACGGCCGTGACAAACAGCAAATACATTCCCCCAGCATCATCCAAAGTCATTGCCACCGGATCACCAATTCGAGTCTCTTGCAGAGGCAGCCCATGACTCCAGCCTGGCGCATTAAGCCATTCTCGTGCTGGCCCGCTTGAGCAAGCCGACAGCATAAATAACAAAAGGGAAACAGTTAACCCTGTCCCTTTCTTCAAAATGGTCTTCAACAGACGCATTTGATCAAAATCAAGCAAAAAAGCCATCACTTAATTCCCAAAACTATCGAAATAAAAACAGGGAAGCGCCGATTTGAATCCACGCCTCCCTGCGTTAAAAAACATATTAAGCTGTAGGATTCAGTAAAAACCCGTTGCCGGGTAAAACCCTGTATCCTTTTTAGGGTGCTTCGGTAGTAATATTCTCCGCCGGTACCCAACCCTGTCCGGCCGGCGCATCAATCTGGTACCACACAGTGCCATCAACTTCGGCAACTTGCAAAATTGTGACAGCCATTCCGCGTTCCTGGCCGGCAATAATTTTCCCGTTCGGGACATCTAGAAAATTCACCAGGAAACTTCTGCCTTGTAAATAAACGCCATCACCCGGTTGTGGTCCTTCAATCGTTGCTGCTGCTTCACCTTCAGGTGCTTCAAGACTGGTTGCCGGTACCCAACCTTCTCCCGTACCCGCTTCAATCTTGTACCAAACTTCATCGCCTTCAGTCGAAGCTTCCAAAACGGTCACTTCCGCGCCTCTTTCCTGGCCGGCCGAAACTTTACCACCGGGGTTATCATACAAGTTGACTAAAAAGCTGCGACCAGTGAGAACGGCCGTGTCACCAGCTTCAAATACCCCCCCTTCCACAGATGAACTACCCGTCGTAAAAACAGGTATTGCTTCCACTGCCCGCGCTGTTGCTTCTGCCGGTGACAAAATCTCTCCTGCCTGACTGCATGCCAGACTGGTCAGAATCAACAACCCAACCATCAAAATTAATGCTCTACGTCCCTTCATTACACTTGTATTTCCTCTTCACTCCAAAATTAGTTCGTTATAGGAATGATAATTACGGGCTTGAGCAGTCCAGTCAGCACAATTTCTTGGCCAGACTTGTAACTACTTCAAGCAACAAACTCAATGCTTCCCGCGCATCCGGGGATCAAAGGCGTCACGCAAGCCATCTCCCATAAAATTAAACGCCAGCGTCGTAAAAACCAGGGCCATACCCGGAACCAACACCAAATGTGGATTCGAGCGTATACCGGCATAACCCTCATTAATCATAGCTCCCCAACTCGGCGTAGGAGGATTTACACCCAGACCAATAAAACTGAGCGCCGCTTCCGTAAAAATGTAGCCAGGAATCGCTAAACTTTCAGCAATCAGCAGCGGACCAATGATATTGGGTAACAAATGCTTGAAAATGATACGGGAATTTGTGGCACCCATTGCAGTCGCTGCCTCAACAAACTCTTTTTGTTTATAAGAAAGCACCTGACCACGCGCCAATCGCGCCATACCAATCCAGTTCAATGCCCCCAATGCGATAAACACAAACAACAATCCGCCGGCTGAACGATCAAGCTGAATCAGAAAACCGGAAAACCCGGTAGTAACATTTGCTCGAGCCAACGCCTTAAAATAGACCGTCATCAAAATGATAATGGGCAGCAAAGGAATGGCATACATAAAGTCCACGATACGCATCATGATATTATCAACCACTCCACCGGCATAGCCAGAAAGCGTACCATACACGATACCAATACTTAACGAAACAGTCGATGCCACAATGGCTACCGCCAGAGATACACGAGCACCATAAACAACACGGCTCCAAATATCTCGTCCCAACGAATCCGAACCAAACACAAATAGGGTACAACCCCATTCCAACGGCGTGTTTGCCCAATGACATTCAGGCAATTTATCCGTTGTAACAATATATCCCTCCATTGGTTTGGCTCGATTATTAAGATTATTCTGAAAAGCGTAATGGTAGGGGGTAAAAATAGGTGCCGCTAAAGCAATAACCACAATAGCAATAATGAATATGGCTCCGGCAACGGCAATTTTATTGCGACGAAATTCGCGCCAGGCATCTTGACCAGGGCTTCGTCCTTTTGTTTCTTCTACTACCTGTTCCAATTCCAATTCTGCAATCATAATTCACTTCCCAACAAAAATCGTCTCAAGTGCTTAATTTTTAAACTAAATCGTGTTCGTTGTTTATCGTAAAACCCGCAAAAGCACACTGCTTCAAAGTGTTAGCGCTTAATCATAACGAATACGCGGATCCAACCAGGCATATAAAATGTCCACTAAAAGGTTGCCTGCGATTAACAAAATACCAAAAATCAAAGTCAAGCTGGTTTGCAAGAAATATTCTCGCTGATTGATACTTTCTACAAAACGCCGCCCCATTCCATTTAAGGCGAAAATAGTCTCTGTAATGAAAGCACCCGTTACCGCACCGGCCAATAATGGGCCAACAATGGTAACAACCGGGATAAGCGAATTCTTTAACGCATGGATAGCGATAATAGTCCGTTCGCGCAGGCCTTTGGCCCGTGCCGTGCGAATATAATCGGAATCCAAGGTTTCTAACAAGCCAGCACGGGTTAGACGAGCAATGCCGGCGGCATAAGCAGTACCCAAAGCGAAAACGGGCAATACGGCATGAGTCCAAAAATTAACCGTTAATTTCGGTAGAAATCCCAAGACAAAAGGTGGTTCAGCTCCCCAAAAGGCTATTGGGAACCAATCCAACCAGACCCCAAACACGAGGATCAGAACAGGCCCCAAGACAAGATTAGGAATAGATGCCGACACAACAGCGATAAATGTAGCTGAATAATCAATGATAGTATTATGTTTTAACGCGGCTAAAATACCTGCCGGAATGCCAATGCCAAAGCCAAGCATCAGAGACATAGCACCTAACTGAAACGAGACAGGGAAGGTTTCAGCCACAATGTCATTGACATCCTGGCTGCGCAGCCGCAGCATAGGGCCTAAATCGCCTTTTAATAGATTGCCAAAGTAGTTAAAGAATTGCACGGATACAGGCTGATTGAGGCCGTATCGTTCTTCCATAATGCGCCGCATATATTCCGGCATGGCTTTGGTTCCCACGGTGTCAAATGGGCCACCGGGCATTGCCTGCACCAGCAAAAAGGTAACCAGTACGATTAAAAAAATCACCGGAATAGAGATTAATATCCGACGAATAATGTAAGTAATCATAACAACCTCCCAATCGGTAGATGTCTTCTCAAAATATTTTATTCAGTAACAAGTGTATACCTATCAAATAATCTCAAAGCTGTTTTATGCTGTCTTTATTTGACCGACATATACCAATCACTGAATATGTTAGAAGCGTGACTCCTCAATTATGGAAAAAATAATGAGAAAATGGGGGAGCAGTTTAATAAACTGCTCCCCCAAAGAGGCTAAATCAGAGCGTAATTACTGGCCCCGAGCTGCCAATTGGGCTGCCTGATCAATTGAGTAATTGTACCATTGATCACCACCGAACAGAGCCGGGGTATAGGAGTACCAGCTGTGCAGACCAGAGTAAGCAATGCGCAAGAAGATGGGGAAGAACGGGTATTCACCCTCAGGGCCAAAGAAGGCTTCTTCGATTGCAGCGTACATTTCAATACGTGCAGCCGGATCGGTTTCCAGACGTGCTTCAACGATCATGTCGTCAATTTCGTTGCAGGTACGCTTGGAACGATTGTCGGTTTCACACCAGAGCACGTCACCAACCCAGTTGTTTTCATCCGCGTAGTCGGGGCCCCAACCGAGTGTCCACATGTGTGGCGCTTCTTCATCGGGGGTGTCGGCCGCAGTCGCGGTCAACAGTTCGCTGAACGGTTGTTGTTCAATCTGGATCAAGTCGGGGGAGCAGCCAAGGTTTTCGGACCAGTTAGCCTGGGCGAATTCAATCCAGCTGAGGGTGCTCGCACCGCTGTAACCGAGCAAAGTTACGGTGGGGAAGCCTTCGCAGTTGGGATAACCGGCTTCAGCCAATTGGGCTGCCGCAAATTCCGGATCGAAACCAACACCAACTTCGTTGATGGGCGGAGCGCCGAAGATACCAGGAGGTGCGAAGTGTTTCATGGGCAAGCCCTGGCCTTGACGTACGGTTTGGATATAGGTCGCGCTGTCGAATGCGGCGCCGAAGGCACGGCGGACGCGGACATCATCAAACGGTGGTTTGGTCATACGGAAAGCAATGTAGAACACGGCCAGGTCAGCGATCTGGATGGTTTCATCGCCATATTGGGACAGATGGGCTTCCAGTTCGGGTTCGGGGATGCCAGTGGTTTCAACTTCGTTGTTGAGCCAAAGTGCATACTGTGTGCTGGTGTCGGGAACAACATTGGTGACGATCTTTTCGATGTTACCACTGCCATACATGTCAGCCGGCATGAGGGGGTTGCGGAGGACAATGCGACGGACGTTGTGGACCCATTCGTTGAGGACGTAACGGCCGCTGGTAACAATATTGCCGGCTTCAATCCAGCTGTCGCCAAGGTCTTCAATCGTCCACTGTGGTACAGCATTCAATGTCCACATCGGGGTCATGGAGAGGAAGTAGCTGGCCGGGAATTCCAGGTTGATAACCAGGGTGGCCGGATCGGGGGCGCTCACACCAATACCATCCCACAATTCTTGCGGAATGTTTGCCGGATCTTCAGCATTCAAGACAGCAGAGCAGCCAACGATCTGCGGGGCAATAACGCTGCTGTAGTAACCGCCGGTGTTGGGGTCGCAAGCGCGCTTGATGCCATAGACGAAATCAGCAGCCGTAACGAAAGCAGGTTCTGTACCGGTCATTTCGCCAGCGTCATCGTAGAGCGGACGTTCTACCTGGACTGTCTCGCCAGTAACAGGATTGTGCTTTACCCAGGGGATGTCGGTGCGCAGGTTGAATGTGTAAACTAGACCATCTTCACTGATGTCCCAGCTGGTGGCCGCTTCGGGTACGATTTCGGTGGTTTCGAGATCGTAGTTGGTCAGAGCGACAAACAGGTTCTCAATGTAGCTAATGGAAACCGTATCTTCAGCAATCTGCGGGTCCAAGGAAGGAATATCGGTTGTGGAGGCGCCATACAGAGTTACTGGTTCGGCCATTGCTGGCTCTTCAGCAGGTACTTCGGCGGGTACTTCCACGACGACTTCACGGGTTACCTCAACTGTCTGGCCTTCTTCCACGACGGTTTCGGTAACAACACGAGTTACTTCCACAGGGACCTCAACGGTCTCGGTTACGACCTCGGGTTGGCAAGCAACTACCAGGAGGGCGACGACCATGAGGGCCACAAACAATAAACTTCTCTTCTTTAACATTTTTTCTAAACCTCCTCCAAATTAATGGATTTTTGAGAAAATTAAATAAGCGTAAACCGTTAACTCTACAATCTAGTTTCGTTAATAGACAGGCCTCACCTCCTTCATTTCCAAAAACATTTTAGCTTTCTGTTGGTAAACCACAAAAAGTATTTCGATGAAAGTTGAGCCAGTTGCTTGTGGTTTACTTTGAGAAAACGGGAGAATGGTTTATTCCTAGAAACCTTCCCCGTTTTCATTTAATGAACTGCTCTGCATGATGGCAGGCAACCCAATGTGACTTACTCTCTGATCCCATGTTACGGAATTCAGGGTCAACTTCATGACAAATATCCGTTGCAT
Organism: Ardenticatenaceae bacterium; assembly: GCA_020634245.1. Classification (GTDB taxonomy): domain Bacteria; phylum Chloroflexota; class Anaerolineae; order Promineifilales; family Promineifilaceae; genus JACKCC01. The sequence goes on from JACKCC010000014.1 coordinate 131,941, forward strand.
ATGAACAACGAGGGTGGAATCGGCATCCTGAAGGTGGGTTAGCCGGACTGGGAACGCCGCCTTCCAAAATCAAACGTTTGCGCTTGGCTTCTTTTTCGGGATCCGGAATTGGAATGGCCGAAAGTAAAGCTTGTGTGTATGGATGCAGGGCGTGATCGAATACTTCATTTTTCTCGCTAAGTTCAACGACCTTGCCTAAATACATGACAGCGACGCGATCGCTGATGTAACGGATCATGGACAAGTCATGAGCAATGAAAAGGTAAGTCAGCCCTAGTTCTTCTTTCAGATCATCCAACAAGTTGACGACTTGGGCTTGGATAGAAACATCCAGAGCGGAAATTGGCTCGTCGGCAACGATGAAATCGGGGTTTGTAGCTAAAGCGCGAGCTACCCCAATACGCTGCCGCTGCCCACCAGAAAATTCATGAGGATAGCGGTTGATGAAATAGGGGTTCAAACCGACGATTTTCAGCAGTTCTTTGACCCGTTCTTTGCGGCTGTTGGCATCACCTATGTTGTGGATTTCTAATGGCTCACCAATGATGTTGCCGACGGTCATGCGGGGATTCAGGGAGGCATATGGGTCCTGGAAAATCATTTGCATATGACGACGGGCTTTACGTAGTTCGTTTTGACCCAGTTTGGTTAATTCCTGGCCATTGAAAATAACCTGGCCGTCTGTGGGTTTTAAGAGCTGTAAAATGCTGCGCCCGGTTGTGGATTTGCCACAGCCGCTTTCGCCAACCAGTCCCAGGGTTTCGCCTTTATAGATGTTGAAGGAAACACCGTCAACGGCTTTGACGGCCCCTACCTGACGGCGAAAAACGCCGCGGAGGATTGGAAAATGTTTTTTGAGGTTGCGAACTTCAACGAATACTTCTTTTCCGTTTTCTTGGCTCATGCGTTCACTCCAAAACCGGTTTCTTCACGGAGGTCTTCCCACCGCCAACAGGCGGATATGCGATTGGGGCCGGTGGGCATCAATGGTGGATTTTCTTGTTTGCATTTGTCTATTGCGTAAGGGCAGCGAGGGGCAAAAGGACAATGTTTGAAGTTTTGCCGCAGGTCGGGGGGGAGGCCTTCGATGGAGGCTAAACGCTGCTGGTCTTTGGCGTCTAGTTTGGGCATGGAATGTAGGAGGCCAAGGGTGTAGGGGTGTAACGGCCGTTTATACAAATCATGCACTGCTGCCTGTTCCACGATATATCCGGCATACATCACGGCCACCTTGTCTACCATGCCGGCTACCAGGGCCAGATCATGGGTAATCCAGATGATGGCCATTCCCAGTTTTTCCTGGAGCTGCTTTACCAATTCCACAATCTGGGCCTGGATCGTTACATCCAATGCTGTGGTTGGCTCGTCGGCAATGAGGAGGGATGGATTACAGGACAAAGCCATGGCGATCATAACGCGCTGCCGCTGACCGCCGGAGAATTGATGAGGATAATCGGATAATCTGTCTTCCGGGTTAGGGATGCCAACCAGATCGAGCATTTCTGCGGCCCGTTTTTTGGCTTGAGACTCATCCATACCCAGGTGAAGTTTTAGGGATTCTGTTAACTGATACCCAACGGTCAATACCGGGTTTAGGGATGTCATGGGGTCTTGAAAAACCATGGCCATTTCCCGCCCCCGAATATGGCGTAGTTCTTCGTTGCTCATGTGGAGCATGTCACGGTCGTTAAACAATGCCTGCCCACTATCGACCCGCCCCGGCGGGCTGGGGATAAGCCCCATGATAGACAGAACACCGACCGATTTACCAGAACCACTTTCACCTACAATTGCGATGGATTCCCCTTCATCTAAGGTATATGAAATACCATTAACGGCGTTGACAACGCCTTGTTCCGTATAAAATTTGGTAACAAGATCACGGACATCGAGTAAATGGGTCATAGTACTCCGCTCAAATTAAACTCTCTCTTCCAATAGATGGAACGGTTGAGGATAACCATTCTGTTGTGTTAGCAGGGGGATTTTCCTGCAAAGCGCAAAAAATATACCTTATGCAGGGGGAATAAACAAGGTAGGATTGTGTATATCGAACTAATCGTGTCATTAGTTAAAACAGGTTCCTAAGACTACTGTTAACTAGTTTATACGAAATACAGTATATCGTCAATTGAGAGACAAAAGGGCGTTAAAATGGGGACAATTGGTGTTCTTTGGGGGCAAAATCAGGATGTTTGTGGCAGGTGAATCGTGAAGGTGCTGCCTTGACCGGGGGTACTGGAGACGTCGATACGGCCGTTATGCCGTTCCACAACAAACCGGGCAATAGTAAGCCCGACACCTAGACCGGGGAACAAATATTGACTACCTTCCTTTTCCAGGCGCACAAACGGTTCAAAAATACGCGACTGGTCGGCTGGCGGGATGCCTATGCCTTTATCCTGAACCGTGATGGTGATTTCATTATTGCCATTCGTCGCGGCGCGAATTGAGATGGGCAGCTGTTCCGGATTGAATTTGAACGCATTTTCCGTTAGTGCCCGCACGGCCAACGTAAGTGCTCGCCGGTCGGCATAAAGTTGGGGCAAGTTGGGGGCAATATCCAATTTGACACCGGTTGGATTACCATTTAAGGCAGTGCGGGCATCGTTCAGAGCCTCGATTAACACGTCGGCTAAATCGACATAACTAAATTCCATCGACGTGGGATGCATCTCATACATGAGCAGTAAATCATTTGTCAAGCCGACCATGCGCTCCACATTACGCGAAATCGATTCGATAGCCACCCGCAGCGAATCCCCTTGAAGCGCCCCTTGCGTAATAAGCCCCAAAAAGCCGCGAACCGAAGTGAGCGGCGTGCGAATTTCATGGGAAAGCGTGGCGATAAATTTGGTGCGCAGCTCTTCTTGTTCGGCTAAATCAGCATAGGCCTGCTCCAAATCTCTATTCTTGGCATTGAGTTCACTGATTACCGCTTGATCGTTGCGCCGCAAATGGCCGACAATCTGACGCAGCAGGTTACGCAGTAAGTTGGGGTTAGCACGGGCAATGGGCATGAAATCTTTTTCATCGATGGCCAAAACGTGGCAGTCCGTTGTCGCCCGGATAGTGGCGGTGCGGGTTGTCTCGCCCAAAAAGGCCATTTCGCCGAAGTAGCTGTTGGGGCCAACGCTGTCGATTAAAATTTCATGGTCGTTGGCGTGAACAAGAATATCAGCCTGACCGGAGCCTAAAACGAACAGGATGGTTCCAGTTTCCCCTTCCAGCAAAATGTCTGTTCCGGCAGCATAACATTGGCTGTCGGCCGCCTGATTCAAAGTGGCAATGTCTTCCTCATTCAGTTCAGGAAATGCGTTATGTAGTAATGAGATCGGATCAATGTTTGTCATGGTTGACCTGTCGGCAATAAAAAGGATGAAGGCAGAATGATGAATGATGAAAGGTTGAAAGCCCGCTTTTTGTCCTGATAATTGCTTGATAACATGATAGCATGACAGAATAGGGCGTTGTGGAATTTTTTACGTCATGTTCACTGTGCCAGATGGCTTTTCACCCGACTTTTGTACCATTGCAGCTATCGACTTTCAGCCGGTCAGCCATCGACTATTTGTAGCCATTCATCGTGAAGCTGGCCGTAGAGAATCATGTCATGTCGCTGGCCGTCACGCTGGAGATGTTCCCGGTAGATCCCTTCGCGGATGAAGCCCAGGGATTCGTATAAATTGATAGCTGCCAGGTTGTAGCTGAAGACGGTCAGGCAAACGCGGTGCAGGTTGAGTTCTCGGAAAGCAAATTCGAGGGCAAGCTGCATCGCTTCACGGCCGTATCCCTTCCCTCTATTTTCCGCCTCCCCAATAGCAATGCTGACGAAGCTCGTGCCGTGCGACCACATCACCCCATCCAGTTCCAGCAGGCCGAGGAGATCGTTGGTGGATAACGGCCGTATCCCAAACAAAAACGTCGTATCCCCCTTCTGCCCTTCCTCGATGCGTTTGGCCAACTGGGCTTCCGTCTTGGGATAGGCGGGGACGGAATCGTACAGACGCAAGAAATCAGCGTCGCTCCACCATTTGGTTAAAACGGGGAGATCGGTGGGGGTAACGGCCGTTAACCCCACCCGTTCGCCGCGTAACAAATTAGATTGCAACATTATCACCTCCAATCCTTGATATTTTAGCCTACCAAGCGTATATTTCATCAAATCCAACACTCAATGGCAATAAACTTTTTCATTAACCATTGGCAATTGACAATTTACAATTGACAATTCATCCGAGGAGAAAATCCCCATGACCCAATCATATCCCATAAATGATGCTCACCGCATCCAGGCCAGCCAGCTCGACGTCCCGCCGCGCCTCCTGCTTGGCCCCGGCCCCTCCAACGCCCACCCGCGCGTCCTGCAAGCCCTTAGCATGCGCCAGGTCGGCCACCTTGACCCAAAATTCATCGAACTCATGAATGAAAACCAGGAACTGCTGCGCTACGCCTGGCAGACCGACAACCCGTTCACCATCCCCGTCAGCGGCACCGGCAGCGCGGCGATGGAAGCCAGCGTCGCCAACACCGTTGAGCCGGGCGACGTCGTCCTCGTCGGCGTCAACGGCTACTTTGGCCTGCGTCTGGTCGATATGGCCGGCCGTTACGGCGGCGACGTGCGCCAGATCGAAAAGCCCTGGGGTGACGTGTTTAGCCTCGACGACCTTCGCGCCGGATTAGAGCAGCACCGTCCGGCCATTCTGGCCCTGGTTCACGCCGAAACCTCCACCGGCGCTCGCCAGCCATTGGAAGGCGTGGCCGATTTGTGCCGCGAATTCGACTGCCTGCTGCTCATCGACAGCGTCACCAGCCTGGGCGGTGTGCCCCTCATGCTGGACGAATGGGGCGTCGATGTGGCTTACAGCGGCAGCCAGAAATGCTTGAGCTGCCCGCCCGGTATCGCCCCGCTTACCCTCGGCCCGCGCGCCGTGGAAAAGCTTAACAATCGCCAGACCAAAGTCGCCAACTGGTATCTGGACATGTCCATGCTGAGCAAATATTGGGGCAGCGAGCGTACCTATCACCACACCGCGCCTATCAACATGAACTACGCCTTGCGGGAAGCGCTGCGCCTGGTCGCCGAGGAAGGGCTGGAAGCCCGCTGGGCGCGCCATCAGGCCAACGCCGAATTGTTCTGGGAAGGGCTGGCCAAGATGGGTATTGACTGCCACGTGCCGCACGAATACCGCCTGCCCAGCCTGACCACCGTGCGCGTCCCCGCTGGCGTCGATGCCAAAGCGGTCGCCGGACGCCTGCTGCGCGAGTACAACATCGAAATCGCCGGTGGATTTGGCCCGTTGGCCGGTCAAATCTGGCGCGTCGGACTCATGGGCTTTAACAGTCGCCCAGAGAATGTGCTGCTGTTGTTGAGTGCACTGAAAGAAGTTTTGCCTTGATGATTGGAGACTGGAGATTGAATTAGTCTCCAGTCTCTAATCTCCAATCCTTTACTCAATGGACAATCCCACGCCCGTCAGCCAGGCGCTGGCCCAGATGAACATCCCCCACCGCGAATTTCGGCATCTGGGGCAGGTTCGCTCACTGGATCAGGCGGCGGCCGAACGTGGCCAGCAGCCTGAGCAAATCATTCGCTCCATCCTCTTCCGCCTGTCGGCCGACGAGTTTGTGATGGTGTTGATGGCTGGGCCGCAGCAGATTGATTGGAAGACGCTGCGCCATTACCTGGGCGAAAAGCGGCTGACGACCGCCAGCGAAGAAGAAGTGCGCCGCATTACCGGGTATGAGCGAGGCGCGGTTGCCCCGTTTGGCCTGCCCATGCCGCTGCGTATCCTGGCTGACGAGAGTGTTTTTGTGCCGGAGGAAGTGTCACTGGGTTCCGGCGTGCGCGGTACAACTATTATCCTATCCAGCGCCGATTTGCGTCGGGCATTGGGCGATATTGAAATGGTGAGATTGGGCAAAGATAATTCATAACGGTCACAAGAAACATGGGGGAGACAAGATGAAAGAATTAAACAGTCGGCAAAAAGCATTGGCCTGGCCGTATCCGCGTCACCGGCATTTTCAGGCCGAACTGCGAAAAGCGACCACCGCCTGGTTTGCTGAACGCCATTTCCCCACTTTGAGAAAATTGCCGTACATTCTGGCCCATCGGGACAAATGGCCGGCCAATATCATTGTGTCCGAGGTTGCCGACTGATGGTCCCCCTCTTGGGTGTTGCCGGGTAAAATAACCCAATTAACACCAAACAGGAGAGGGGTCAATGAATCAATTAGCCAATGTTGGCGATTTTTGTCCAAATGAAGCCTGCCCGGATTATGGTAAGCTTCAGAAAAAACAGTCAAAACAGAACATTAAAAAACATGGTTTCACGGCAACCGGCATACAGCGCTTCCAATGCCGGACTTGTGGTCAGACATTTACGGCTACGAAAGGAACGCCCTTCTACCGGCGGCGGACAGATTCCGAAGAAATCTTGGAAACCCTGGCCTTCCTAGCCGAAGGTGTTCGGATCAGCACTCTGGCTCGCGTTCAAGGCCATAAAGAAGACACCATTCTGGCGTGGCTCAAAGATGCAGCAACTCATGTCGCTGAAATCGAATCCGTTTTGTTGGCCAACTACCAACTGGAACGGGGTCAACTGGATGCGATGTGGAGTTACGTGGCGCACAAAGGTGAAAAAAAGGCTATCCCGAGACAGAAGAACAAGGGCAGTTCTGGCGAGCGACCATGATTGACAGTGATACCCGGCTCCGCGTCGCCAGCGGCATTGCCAAGACCGAAACGGAAGCGTCGCAGATTGTATTCACAATGCTCAAGCAGCGGGGTCATCCTGACAAGCCGCCACCGACTATCTCCGATGGTTGGGGCGGCATCCGGGAAGCGATGGTTGAAGTGTACGGTCAAGTGCCGCCCTATTCAGGGCGTGGTCGCCCACCAACGCTTAAGCAGCCAGGCGAGGATTGGCAATATCTGCAAATGGTCAAGCAACGGGAAAACGGTCGGGTCATAGGGACTGAATTACGGGTCATTTACGGTGATGAAACGGAAGTGCTGGCCTTGTTAGGCAAGAGCACCAGTTATATTGAGCGCTCCAACTTAACCAGTCGTCATTTCAACAGCCGCTTAACCCGGAAAACATTGGCCTTTTCCAAAACCATCGCGATGCATCAGGCGGCAGCAACGCTGGAAGATGCCTACTACAATCTGGTACGGCCACACAAAACACTGCGTCAGGAGGTCGTTGCCCAAGGCCGCCGTTGGTTACCGCGAACACCGGCCATGGCCTCTGCTTTGACTGAGCATATTTGGACTGTTAAAGAACTATTTTCAAACATCCCAGTCCCCATCGTTAACAACACTTAACGGGGAGACTATCTGCCGACTATATCTGGCAAATACAGCTTGAACGGTCGGCGCAGGGGAAAGGGTTTCCGCTGCACAAGTACATTCATCATGGGTTAAGCAGTCAGGCATTACTGTTCAATCTCATTGGCCCGCTCATCGTGGAAGATGATTTAAGCCTTTTACAGCCGCTTGTCAATTCGCCCCAAAAGGAATGGCTGACGGAACAGACTACGGCTCACTTTGAATATGAAGACAGGGTGGTTTTCCATGAAGATTATGGGCAGCCAACTTCGATTGATCTGGTTTTGACGGATGAGCAAGGCCAGCCGCGCATTTTTATTGAGAGCAAGTTTACGGAAACGGAGTTTGGCGGATGTTCTGTTTTTGTGTCGGGGGATTGTGACGGCCGTAACCCCGCCCACGACTTCTCCCTCTGTTACCTGCACCATATCGGCCGCCGTTACTGGGAATTGCTGGACAAATACGGTTTTCTCAATGGGCCGTTGGGCGACGAAAAAGTTTGTATCCTCACCCACCACTATCAATTTTTCCGCTGTTTACTCTTTGCGCTGGAACACAACGGCTTGTTTGTGTTGTTGAGCGATGCGCGCAGCCCGGCTTTTAATTGTGACGGGCCACAGGGACGGCGCGGCTTATGGCCTTTTTTGCTTTCGTTTGTGCCGGAAGCGTGGCAAACGAGTGTGTTGAATATGAGCCTTCAGGATGTGGTAACGGCCGTTAAACAATCCGACCGTCACCCATGGATCACCGAATTTGAAAAGAAATACGGATTAGCCTGAGGTTTCTTTTATGATCAAGAAAAATTTCGCCATCATTCGTCAGGAGTATTCGGGAACGGCCGCTAAAGAAGACGTCGCCGCCATCATCCGCCATCACCGCATCCAGGCCAGCCCCGGCCACCGCGCTGCCGCCCAGTACGTACTCGACGAACTGAAAAAAGCAGGGCTGGAGGCCCACATCGAAACCTATCCGGCCAACTACCAGACCAAATTCTGGAACGCCCGCTCCTTCCAGGAATGGTCGGCGACCAGTGCTACGCTGCACCTCATCGAGCCGGAAAAAGAAGCGGGCAAACTGGCCGATTACCGCGAGGAAAAGATCGCCCTCATCCAGCGCAGCATCCCGTTCCAGGGGGAGGCAGAAGTTGTGCTGTTGGAAGATGGCATGGAAGAGGCGGATTATGATGGTCTGGACTTGGCTGGCAAAATCGTCCTGACGAAGGCCAGCGTCAATCGAGTGCATCAACTGGCCGTAGAAAAATTCGGCGCGATGGGTATTTTATTTGACGGCATGGCGTTGGCTCCCCCGGTACGCCTGCCGATGGATCTGGCTGATGCCCGGCAGTACACCTCGTTTTGGTGGACGGGTCACGAAACGGAATGTTTCGGCTTTGTGCTGACGCCGCGCCAGGGGCAGTGGCTGCGCGGGTTGCTCAAGAAAGGACCGGTCAAGGTACGGGCCGATATTCAGGCGGCACTGTATGATGGCGAGATTGAGGTGGTAACGGCCGTACTCCCCGGCAGCGAAAAACCAGACGAAAGCGTTATCCTCGTCAGTCACCTCTGCCATCCCCAGCCCTCAGCCAACGACAACGCCAGCGGGGTCGCTGCCAATCTGGAAGCGGCCCGCACCCTCAAGCGGCTGATCGACATCGGCCAGCTCCCGCCGCCCCAGCGCAGCATCCGCTTCCTGTGGATGCCGGAAATGACCGGTTCGTTTGCTTACCTCTCGCGCCACGAAGCTGACATTCCGGGCATGATCGCCGGGCTGAATCTGGACATGGTCGGCGCGGATCAGGAACAAACGGGCGCGGTGATGGTTTTGGAACGGCCGCCCGATTCTGCTGCCTCGTTTGTCGTCGATTTGGCCGAGCGGCTGCGCGAAGAGTTGTTCGACGATGTGGAAACTTACGGCGGTTTGGAGGGCTACGCGCATTTCCGTTACGCTACCACCGGTTTTACCGGCGGTTCCGATCATTATATTTTCTCCGATCCGACGGTGGGCGTGCCCATGCCGATGTTCATCCAGTGGCCGGACAAGTTTTACCACACGTCGCAGGACACGCTGGAAAAGGTCAGCCCGGCGACGCTGAACCGCTCCGGCACACTGGCGGCGGCGTTTGCCTATTTCATTGCTATGGCCGGCGAAAAGGAAGCGACCTGGCTGGCTTACGAGATGCTGGCCCGCTTCCAGGGCAAGGTGGCACAGGTAGCGCAGACAGCCTGGAACGGAAACCCGGTTACTAAATTGGATTATTTGTTGGATAGGCAGGAAACGGCCGTACACACCCTCCATCGTCTCTTCCCAATTGCGTTAACGGCCGTGCTCCAGGAAACCCGTGACCTCGTCACCCAAGCTAAAGCCCGCGCCAAAGCTATCACCACCAACCAACCAACTAACCAACCAACCAACTCCCTCAACGAATGGGAACAAAAAGCAGCCGCCCTCATTCCCAAACGCAATTATCGCGGGCCAGGGCTGGGAATTGGAGCCACGGCCGAATTGAGCGCTGCCGAAAAAGAGGCATTGTACCAATTCCGCAAAGGCCGCAAAGGAGCCTACACCGCCCAAACCTTGGCCGAATATTGGGCCGACGGCCGACACACCGTCCTGGAAATCATCGACCGGATCGAAATGGAAATTGGCATTCGCGACGCCGAACTCATCGTGCGCGAGTTTGAACTGTTAAAAAGACTGGGACTCGTAACTTTAGCTGATAAATCATAGAGCCGACCATCCTCTTGCTAAAAAATGAAAGCTGTCGGTATTGGTTTTACGGCCGTGTCCCGCGGAATTATGCTACAATTAGCCCATGAGTGAGCAATACAGCGCCTACATGCCCCATATTCGCCAACGATGGGCTGATGAACAAGCTGGATGGGAAAAGCGGCGGCAGCAAGCCTGGGCTGTTGCTGGCCAGATTGCCGGTATGTTGCGGGCAGCCTATGGCGCTGATCAAATTATTGCTTTCGGTTCTCTTGTTGGAAAAGGTCCTTTTGATGAACAATCGGATATTGATTTGGCGGTAAGCGGGGTCAGTCCAGCCCACTTTTTCCGTGCTTACGCTCAAGCCATGGCCATCACATCAACATTCAAGCTGGATTTAATCGATTTAGATGATTGTCCGATACAAATGCGGCAAACTATTTCTCAGAGCGGAGTACATTTGTGATCACTTCGTACCACATTTTACGCCAGCGGCTTATGACTGAATGGACGAATGTCCACGCCGCCGCCGAAAAAGCCCAGGCCGCTTATGCAGAGGGCGGCGCCTACAATGTAGATGCGGCGGCGCTCAGTTTGCATGGTTTTTATAGTGGCACAGAGCGGATTTTGGAATGGATTGCCCGGCAGGTTGATGGTACGCTGCCCCAAGGTCCGGCCTGGCATCGTGAACTGCTGGATCAGATGACGCTGGATGTCCCTGGTGTACGTCCGCCTGTGTTGCAAAAAGATACGGCCAAACAGTTAGAAGAATATCTTGGCTTCCGGCACGTTGTGCGTAATCTTTACACTTGGGAACTGGATACAACCAAAGTGAAGCGATTGATAAAGCACCTGCCTCAAACCCTTCAGGTTGTAGAGAACGATTTAGAAACGTTTGGTCGCTTTTTAGATGCTGCCAGTCATGCTGACGAACAGGTATAAGCCGCCTGTAATTATGCTCGTGCTGAGTATAGTTAGTTACGGCAAAACCGACTCAATCGTCAGTGTATATGCTCCAGCACTTAAATCGCTCCAACTCCGTGCTTCGATCCGATAAATACCGTCAATTGGCAATATCAACCCTTCAACAGATGAATTTGTATTTTCGCCTGGATCGTAATCATCATTGATGGCTAACAGATTGCCATCAGGTGAGATGATAAACAAGAGGGTATCCATTTGGCCGAGAGCAGCCCGTTCATCGAGCGGAGTGGAAACTGTAGCTGGTTTATCAGCATTGAGATGGACATTTAAAGTCTCGCCCGCCTGCCCCTGGTATAACCAGATGTCAAAATCACCCATCGCGATCTCACCCCGATTCTCACCTGCCTGGGCGTTGCGCGTTGGGTGAGGGATTTCCAACTCGTTCGTGGCTGTTACAGAAGTAGGGAACGTTTCATTTGTTTCTGGGCAAAGAGGTTCGATTCCGTACTGCGCCCGTTCTTCACAGGTCAGCTCACGCACGACGCGGTTGGCCGTTATCCAATCCATTAATTCTTCCTGACTGTACGTCTGGAGATCCCACAAAATAAGGGTGTGGTCTTGCGAACCTGAAAGAAGATAACGGCCATCCGGGCTGAGAGCAACGTAAACGGGTAACGCCTCCGGACTCGTAAACCGGTGCAGAACCTCTCCGGTCGGCAAATCCCAGACGTAAATCGCTCCTGATATGTCCGAAGAAGCAATGGTTCGCCCATCAGCGCCAAAATCGACCATGTTGATGTCAATGAAACCCTGGTGTTCCGTATTGGACTTTTGACAATTGATTTGACATAAATATATTTGCGAAATAACGAAACTGCTTCATTCATAGTGTATGATTACCACATCGCACACCAATGAACTGAAGCAGTTCCGACAACAACTTTATCAGAACTTTGACAATCGAGCCGATACTTTGATGGAATTAGTGGATGCTATCTGCAGCAATCCTCATGCCCGCTCCGTTGTTGAATATAGTTTGACGCCTTGTTTTCGGCGCAGCTATTCAACTATCTTCAAGGCTATCAACGAAATGACATGGGATGACCTGATGCTTGCCCGGTTGGTGACTCCTTATCTGCTGCAGCCACAGCAACGGGCTTACTGGTTGTTGGGAAGCGATGTAACGCCACAGTCACGACAGTTTGCCTATACCCTTGCTGATAGAGGGGTCGTTCATCAGCCGAATCCGATAAAAGGGAACAAATCGATAACGATTGGTCATCAATATGCCAGCACAGGGTTGTTACCAGAAGCGGAAGCCGCCGTGTCGCCTAGCTGGATTGTTCCCTTGATGGTCCGGCGGGTGACCACAAATGAAGACAAGGAGTTGGTGGGCAGCGAACAGATAAATGCGCTGCTGACAGACCCGAAACTTCCTTTTGGCGACAGTTTTTGCGTCGATGTGGCCGATAGCAGTTACAGCAAGCCGGCTTGTCTCTATAGCAAACGACAACACCCTCGTTTGGTCAGCATTACACGCTTGCGGGGAAACCGGGTTCTTTACCAGCGATTTGTGCCGGAGTCAGAGGCGGTCAGTTCGGGTGCTGGTCGTCGGCAACAGTACGGCGCACGCTTTGCACTACGAGAACCAGATACCTGGCATGAGCCAGATGAGGCCGTGACTTTCAGCGAGAGAAGTCGTCGTGGCAAGGTGTACCGGGTTAAAATCAAGGCGTGGCACAATATACTGATGCCGGGCAAGAACAAGCCGCAGCGGATACCCATGTACCGCTATCCATTTACCTTGGTGCAAGTTATTCGCTATGATGACAAAGGCAATCTGGCTTGTAAACAGCCGTTGTGGTTGCTGGCCATTGGCGAATACCGCCATGAATTGAATGCCAGAGAAATCTATGAAGCGTATGGACAACGGTATGACCTGGAACACTTCTTCCGCCTTGGTAAACAGAAAATGTTGTTAGCCAGTTTTCAAACTCCGGAAGATGTGCGTGAAGAGAAATGGTGGCAATTGGTTCATCTGGCCTATGCCCAATTATGGATGGCGCGTCATGTTGCCAACCGTTTGCCCAAGCCGTGGGAACGCAATCTACCCGCCATGAAAAACCGTTTGCTGTCGCCGACCCTGGTACAACGTGATTTTGGGCGAATTATTCGCCAGATTGGGACACCAGCACAGCCGCCCAAACCCCGATTTATTTCATCGGGCAGACCCAAGGGGATGAAATTGCCACCACGCCCACGCCGAAAAGTGGTTATCAAGAGTCAGAAAGAGGCAAAACCGCCATGAAATCAGTGAGTTTGGCTTGATTATTCAGTTATAAACGTACTTGATGTGACTCGATTTCTATTGAGTTTGGTTCACAATGTCAAAAGTCCAATCCGTAAAAACGCGAAGTATTTCTCTTGTTTCTATGTCCCAAACAACGACCTGTTCGCCGTCCCCTTCAGCAACCAAACGGCCATCCGGACTAAACACCAAATCCAGTACAAAATTATGTTCTCTCCAAAATCGGCGGAGTTGTTCCCCGCTTGCCACATCCCACAAAACGATATCCCCGTCTAAACTCCCAGAAAGCGCTTTTTTATCATCGGGGCTAAAAATGGCGACACTTAATCCCCCGGTCTGGCCATAGAAATGTTTAAGAATTTCGCCCGTTTCCAGATCCCACAACAATATCGCTGGCGAATCGGCGACTGTTAGTGCCCGCTTTCCATCCGAAGAAAAGGAGACATCCGTCATAAAGTCCGGAAATTCAAAATGACGAATTTCTGTGCCACTTTCCAGATCCCAAAGACGCATAGTACTGTCTAATGCAACTGAAAGAGCCTGGCGACCGTCAGGGCTTATATCAATCGAAAGGCCCATATCGGAATGTCCCTCAAAAACCTGGAGCTGCTCGCCCGTTGCCACGTCCCACAGACGCAGGCTGTTATCGTTTTCGCCGGGGACACTAAACCGGGTATCATTTCCTCCCAGTGAAAGGGCTTTTTCTCCATCCGGGGTGAAGGCCACGTCGTTAATACCGCCCTCATGTCCTTCAAAACGTCGAACCTCGGCGGCGTTGAAGAGGTCCCATAGTACCAGGCTGCCGTCAGCAGAGCTGGAAAGAGCAGTACGGCCGTTTGGTAGAAATGCGGCCACAGCATTATCAGTTTGGGCAAAACGATGGAGGAGATTTCCAGAAGCGACATCCCACAAAAATATCCCGCCCCCGGAATCGCTGGCCATCGCTTGGCGGCCATCCGGGCTGAAGCTAACACTCGATGCAGTTGTATCCAAGCCCTCGAAGACGCGCAGTTCTTCCCCGGTTTGTAAATCCCACAGGTAGATTTTATTAATGGCTGTAGAAAGAGCGGTGCCATTGTTGGGGTTGATAGCTATCGCATATACGACTTCATTGGGAGCGGCAAATCGTTGGATAATTTCCCCGCTCTTTACATCCCATAAAAGCAATGGCGCCCCATATTCCCACCCCAATCCCCCAGCCGCGTGTTCACCAGAAAGCAATGTGCTTCCGTCAGGACTAAAGACAGCAGCGCGTATACCGTACAAATGTCCACCTTCGAAGCGATGAATTAATTCCCCGCTCGCCACATCCCAGAGGAACAAATCGCCAGGTATTTGATAATCATAAGAATTAATCCCGCCAGAAACTGCCTGCCGGCCGTCAGGGCTAAAATCCAAAGCATAAACACAACCAGAGTGCCCACTAAAACGTTGAAGCTCCTTACCAGTAGCTATCTCCCAGAGAATCACTTCTGCATCACAGCCACCAGAGAGCGCCGTTTTGCCATCTGGGCTGAAAATAACTTTTTGAACCCTTTCTGTATGACCGGTGAAGGTGCGCAAGGTTTCTCCTGTTTCGATGTCCAGGAAAATAATGTTCCCGTTTCGCAAACCAGCCAGGGCGGTACGGCCGTCAGGGCTGACAGCAACAGAAAAAACAGGTATGGGTTCTCCGTTTTCGTCGGTGATCGTATACTGCCGCCGCGCACCGGGAGCAAAGGCCACCTGCTTCAAGGTCTCTATCACCTCTGGCGGCGGGTCCACAATGTTGGCCGCCTCCAGCGCCAACACCAGCGCCGTGCCGCTGTCCAGGTCTTTTAAGGCCTGTTGGGCGTGGACGGCCAGACTTAGGCTGTAAGCTTCCAGGGCAGACCGGGCTTCCTGTTCGGCAATGCTCTGCTGTTCCAGGGCGATTGTGCGTTGATCCTGAGCTTCAATGGCCGATGCCGCAGCTTCAGCGGCTCTGGTAGCTGCTAAATTGGCTTGCGTTTCTGCCCTTCCTTCGGCCGATTCCGCCGTCGCTGCCTGGAACAAAGCTTGCCCTTGAGCAATCGTCGCTGTAGCCGCATTTTGCAAGGCAACTGTTTCGTTACGGCGGGCGGTTTGGCTCTGGTTGAAAACGGCCGTTGTCAAAATCACCCCCACAAGCGAAGCCACAACCAGGACGACCACAATAATTCGAAGGCGTTGTAACGAGCGCTGCTCCAATGCTCGCTCTTTTTCCTGTCGGGCTGCTTCGGCCGTTTCTCGCTTGCGCCGCGCTTCCAAACTGGCTGCCAAATACGTATGCTCATCTCCGGTCAGAGCCAGGTTCGTCTGTTCAGACCAACCAGCGAACTGATCCAGCCGTGAACCGCGCAGGATAAAACTTTCATCTTGTTCGGCGGCGCGCCACTCAGCAGCGGCTCCGGCCAGAAGACGCTGCAACCGGACATCGCCCCGGCTTTCATCAAGCCAGTGGCGTAAACGCTGCCATTCGCGCAGCAAGGCTTCGTGCGCGACTTCCACCGTTGGTTCCCGTGTGATGGGATCGTTGTCAAAGGTGAGGAGGCGGTGACGGCCGTACTGGTCAACAACCTCATCCAAGACCCTAAGGGTTTCTGAAACCCTTAGGGTCTGGAGTTCCGACAGCCGTACCCGCCGCCGCGTATCCTCCACCCCTTCACCTAGCGTCACCAGACGCAGGAACAATTGGCGCGCCGCGGCTTGTCCGGCTTCGCCCAAACTGGTATATAACTCCTCGGCCGTCTGGCCCAGCGCTCCTAACACACCGCCCACGGATCGGTAGGCCGTCAGGGTAATGGCGTGATCCTGCCGCTCTTCAAACAGTTCGGTCAGGGCATATTGCAGCAAAGGTAACGCGCCAGGCTGATCGTGAATATCACTCAGAATGGCATTGACGACACCTTTTTCAAAGCCGACGCCGACGCGCCGGGCCGGCTCTTGAATGGCCCAGGTTAATTCATCGAGCGCCAGCGGCAGGATGAGTTCGGTATGCTGTTTGAACAGGTTGGCCAAAGGCTGATACTGCAACGGCCGATCGTAAAAATCAGCCCGCAGCGTCACCACCACTCGTAAGGGACAGCGGGGTGAGTTCAAAGCGGCGACAAGACTATCCAGGAAATGGGTTCGCCGGGCCTCATTGTCAACCAACGTAAATAGTTCTTCAAACTGGTCGATGACCAGCAGCAGCTGCGCCCCGTCCTCATTGGGCAGGATGCGGCGGATGGTGCGCAGCAGACCGCGCACATCCTTTTGCATTGGCTCCACCAGGCTGGGCGGCGGATCGACGGCGATGGGCAGCAGGGCCAGTTCTAATTCTTCCAGCGGATGGCTGCCAGGAGTCATCTCGGCCACAAACCATTTGTCGGAACCGGGCAGAGCTTCCTGACGCAGCGCCGGAATCAGCCCCGCTTTGACGACGCTGGATTTGCCGCTGCCGCTGGGGCCGACGACGGCCAGAAAACGGCTCTCGGCCAGCCGGGCGACTAACTGCTCAACCAACGCTTCACGGCCGTAAAAGTTGGCGGCGTCGGCTTCCTGGAAAGCGCGCAATCCTTTGTAGGGATTGATGATTTCAACGTCGGCGGGAACGGCCGTACCAACAAAGGTATCGACTACCACCGGCTGCCGGCCATCCTGGCCGCGCACCGCCTGGCGAAACGCTTCCGCCAAAGCCAGGGCGTCGCCATAGCGGTCGGCGGGCTGTTTGGCCGTAGCCCGCTGGATGACAGCATCGATTTGCGGCGGCAAATCGGGCCGGCTGGCGCTGACCGGCGGGAAAGGTTCTTCCAGTTGTTTGTGCAGGAGCATGGCGATGGGGACGTTGGGAAACGGCCGTTCCCCCGTCAACGTCTCATACAAAACCGCGCCCAGGCTGTACAAATCAGAGGGTGGGCCGACCGACTCGTCCCGCAGCTGCTCCGGCGAGATGTAGTCAGGTGTGCCCATGATTGCGCCAGCGGCCGTTAACTGCAAATCGCCCCTCATCTGTTTGGCAATGCCAAAGTCAGAGAGGTAGGCGTTGCCCGCATCGTCAAACAAGATATTGGCCGGTTTGATGTCGCGGTGGATGACTCCTTGACGATGGGCCGCAGCCAGCGCCGACGTGATCTGATCCAGCATCTTGAGCGTTGGTTCCAAATCCCAGGGACCGCTTTCCAAAGATGTGAGCAAATTACCGCCGCGCAGCAAACGCATCACCAGATACGCCCCGGCCGGTTCACGCCAGTAATTGTACAGTGGCACGATGTAGGGATGTTCCAGCCGGGCAACGGTTTGGGCTTCGGCCTCAAAGCGACGGATGAATTCGGGGTCGTCGGCATATTTACGGCGGATAACCTTGACGGCTACTTCCCGCCCGACCGCCGGTTGGATGGCCCGATGGATAGCCCCATAGGCACCCTCGCCGATTTTCTCCTTCAATTCAAAACCGCGGACGCCTTGCGCTGGCAGCGCAGCAAAACTCAAATCGCCGGCCCGAATCTGCTCGTAAACTTCGGTCGTCCGGGTTGTTGGCGCCATCCCCAACTCTTCGGCTAACAGACGGCGGCAGGTTTCGTACAAGGCCAGCGCTTCGGCTCGCTGCCCGCTGAGAGCCAGGACTTTCATCAACTGCCGGTAGGCGCTTTCGCGCAGATTGTCGATTTCCAACTGCTGTTCGGCGTAGGCGCGGGCCTCGGCGTAGGCAGTTTGGCGGGTAGCGATGGCCGTCAAGGTTTCCAGGGCGTCGAGCGCCTGGCGGCGGTATCCCTGCCGCTTGATCTCAGCCCATTCTTCAAATTCGTTGCTGTCGTCCAGGTAAAAATCGGCCAGGAAATCGCCGGTGTAGAGGGAAACGGCCGTTTCCAAGTTTTGGCGGCATTCATGACACAAAAACAGGTCCAAATGGTCGTGGGTTTGAACTCTTCGGGTCAGCGTTTCAAAACGGATGACATCGCTGTCCACGCCAGCCAGGGGATTGAGTTGGATGGTTTGGCGGTTGGCGAGGAGGAGGGGAACGGCTGCTTCGACTTCGCTCACCACAAGCGTTTCTCCATCGCCTGCGGCAGCTTCGGATTTCAGCGGCAAATCAGGCACAGCGCTGCGCAAATTGTAGATGATCTGGCGCAAATTCTGCCGCGCTGACCGCTCCGGCATCCCCGGCCAGAGCATGGTCATCAACGACTCTCGGCGATGGGGAGTGGCTGGTTCGGCGGCCAGATAAATAAGAAGGGCCTGCACTTTGGCGGTGCGAAAGCTATGCAGGAGGTCGTCATCCAGCGTCGCCTGGAAACGACCGAATAGAGAAAGCGTTAAAACACTCATCCGTTTAGCCTCCTCAAGCTAGCGGCCAGCTTGCTAAATGGCTCCGATGGTTAATGTGAACGTATTCCTTTGATTATGACGCAATAGGCGCTTCGTGATTCGTTGTTGAGAGAATTCTGTTCACGTGACCTGATTCTAGCACAAAAATCTCGAGTAATGCCGTTTGTTGACGATTTTGGTTGATTTGTTGACGGTTGGTGACGGGAAGGCGTCAACGGCCGTTAAACAACAACGGATTTGGGAAAGGAACGGATTGATTTTAAAAATCAAACCCGTTTTTTCTACAGCCATCATTGTCAGGCTGAAATCGAAAAATCAGTCTTTTCCGCCTCTTTTCAATTGTTGACACATTGTTGACGCAAAACGCCCATCTGTTGATGCCAGCTAGACAGGCCGATGACGGATAAGCGCGAAACTGCAAACAAGAAAAAACACAGTGCCGCAAGGCACAGCGAGGTGGGAAATGGTACGCAAATTTTTGTTCATCAGTTTAGCCGGTCTTTTATTAACAGTCTCTTTGGGATTCACCAACTTCAAAAAAACAGTTCTGGCTTCCTCAGACACAATTGACGCCGAGGCCCAACAGCAAATCCTGGACGCAACGGTTCGCATCACTTTGTTCGCGCCGCTAACTGATGACGCGGACAATCCACAATATGTAACGGTGGACGGCCAGCAGGCCATTCAATATGTGGTCGGCGAAGGATTGGGGACGCTGGCCCGCTCCGGTTCAGACGTTTTCATCATCACCCACGACCACTGGACACTGCTGACGCCCAATCTGACCAAAGTACAGTTTCACAACGTAGTCGGCGAGTTGCTGCTGGAAGTGAGCGGGGCAGATTTTCAGCAAATGATCCGCTACCGCGATGGCGGTACGATGGTTTTGAATGCTGCGGACGAATTGGTGAGTGGGTTGACGGCAGTCTCCCCTGGTGACAGCCGATCCGTTGGTAAAAACGATATTGTCTATCTAGCTTACCGCCAGCCCGAAAACGGTATAGTCAGTGTTGTGGCAATGTTGGTGAAAAAAGAAATGACTTACAAGGGAAAAGCTATTTTCAAATTGACCAGTTTGAACGGCAAGTTTGTTGTGGAAGGCAATTCTGGGGGCGGTTTACTTTTTAATCACCAATTGGTTGGGAATATGTGGGGAACAATTTTGGAACGGCAAGTGTTACGTGAGACAGGTGAAGTGATTAGCCCACTGGCTCAAACCAGCCTCAGTCTGGCTGCCCAGTTGCCTAATAATATTTTGCTACAGTAATGGTTTCTCTTGAAGCATGGCGCTCCCCCAGCGTCATGCGCCCCAATTCAGCGCCGCCGCGTATTGACACAGGATAGTTTTTCACCGGCAAAACAGGTTCCACCTCGCAAAAGGCTGTGTGTCAAAAAGAAAGACTATTTTCCAATACCGGCGGCGCTATTTGTTTGGAGGAAAGGCTACCATTCCAACGCCGGGCGGCGTTCCTGGCAGATAGCAAGGAGTTCGGCGAAACGGCCGTTCTGCACCACGTACACCATCAACTCCCGCACCATCGAACTGAGCCGCTCATCGAAATCATCCTCGCGTAAATTCATCTGAAATAGCACGTCAATCATTTCATCCTTGTTAAACGATTGGACAATTTGATTGCGCAGCGCAAACAGGTCACGGCCGTCCGGCGCTTTAATGGTCGACAGGATTTCCAGGCTGCCGGTGGAGATGGAGGGCGGCGTTAACGGCGCGGTCGCTGGCAGTTCATCACCTTCGGCCACTTCCAGGTAAAAGATACGTTCCAGTTTGTGGACGCCGTTGCTCTTGTCTATGTACTCGATGAGAAGCTGCATGGGGACGCTGGAGCCGTGCGCTTTAGGCGACACATCCAGCCAATGCTGGTATTCGCGGCCCGGCTGGAGGGTGATAATCGTTTGCGTCCGGGCCGACTGGCCTTCAAAACGGTCGTCTTTGATGGAAACTTGCAGCCCGCGGGCCACGCCAAAACCTTCGTTGCGGACGGTGTAATTGACCCTGGCCCAGGCGTCCATTTCCATCGGGCCTTCCGGCTCAACCTCTACAGTCAAGACAGGTTGGCGGCGGAAACGGGCGGTTTCCTGTTCGCAGCGCTGACGCTCTTCTTTTTGACCGGTTTCGGCATAAGCGCGGGCGGCCTGTTCCCAGGCCAATGCTTTTTCTTCGTCACCAATTTGGCCATTGCCCAGCAGTTGGCGGGCATATTGTTCAAAGGCTTCGGCCCGTTTGCCATAGCGGTCTATTTGCTGCCATAGTTTGGCGGCTTCCAGCCAACTACCGCCTAATTCGTACTGCTGCGCGGCCCGTTCTAACTGACCCAGTTCATACCAAACAGCGGCGGCAGCCAGCGGTTCACCGGCCGCTTCATGCACTTTGGCCTTTTGTTCAAGAATGGCAGGGGCCACTTTGGCTGCGGCCGTTGTGGCTGCTGTGTCTGCTGCTGCGGGGTCGCTTGTTGTTTCTGGTACAAACGGCCGTTCCCAGGCCACCCCATTTCCGCCTCGATCCACCACCAACAGGGCCGACTTGGCTAAAACCGGCGGCGTCTCGATGCGGCGGGGTAGTTCATAGCGCCACCGTTCTACGCCGCTGACCAGATCGAGGGCGTACAGATGATGATCTTCACTGGTGCAGTAAACGGTATCGTGGATGATGAGGGGTTGGGCGGAAATTGGGCGAGAAGTGGGGAATGTCCATTGGATACGGCCGTTACGCCGATCTAACGCGGCCATACCTTCAGCAAAACCCACGTATAGGGTGTCGTTATGAAGAGTGGGCGCGCTTAACGGCCGTTGCGCCCCTACCGTCGCCTGCCAGACCATCTGGCCTGTCTCACGTTCCAGGGCAAAGACACTGCCCTGGCTGCTAACCGCGTATACAAACGCACCGATCACAATGGGCGTTTGGTCCAGCCAATCCCGTTTGCTGCCCTGAAACTGAAAATGCCAGCGTTCGTTGCCATCCAGAGCTACGGCCAGCAAATCAGGGCTGCGGCAGGGAATGTAAGCCACACCATCGGCGATGACCGGCGCGGCCTGGGATGCGGCGGCGGACAAGGGGATGCGATGCTGGTCATCTCCCCCCGTTTCCGGGCTGATGATGAGCAAATTTTTGCCGCCGGCCACAACAAAAAGCTGCCGATCTTTCACGACCGGGGCCGAAAAATGCTGTTCTTCTACCTCACCCTGCCAAAAGATTGTCCCGGCTTCGTCAAAGGCCAACAGACCGCCCTGACCGTTCAAAAAGTCACTGCTGCTGGTAGCCACGACGGCGATTTCCCGTCCTTCGGCCATCAGATGGTAAGCCTGCATCCCGCTAACCAGGGCATATTCAAAAGCGTGCTGCCAGCGCGTTTGGCCGGTGGCCAAATCCAGGGCCAGCAATCCGCTGTGCTGGACCACCGGGCCTGATGGCTGGGTAGCCAGCAGCAAGGTATCACTAAAGACCAGCGAGGGCTGGCTGATGGTTTGATCTAATTCGGCCGTCCAGATTGTGTTGGGTGCTGTCATATGACTAAACATTGTGGGTTTTCAGGATTTTGTGCGGTTATTGCTCATACGTCATGCGTCATGTGTGGTGTTTCCCTGGTGACGCATGATGTATGACGCATGAAACGACGTAAACCCCAAGAATTCCTAGAGAGTAATTGTTAAGGCGTGTAAGTGAAGTTGTCGAAGCCAACCTTCAAATCCTGGTCAATGTCATTGTACAAAATCAATCCGATACTGCCTTTGGTAAGTTGTTGGTTTTGTGCCTGGCCGACCATATCGCCATTGACATAAAATATCATCGAGCCATTGTTTACTGAGACGGTCAGCTTGTTGGTGGAGCCAACGGCCGTATTCACCGTCTGGCTCTGTGCTCTATCCAGCAGTATGTCAAAATCGGAGCAAAAATCCGCACAGTAAGCCACCGAAGCATTGCCATCACTGTCCAGGTAGAATTCATACCAGTCGCCGTTCAAATCATCAGCCATGAACAGCAGGCCAAAACCGGCAGTGAGTTCCTCGGCTTGCGGCATGGTTAGCTCCACTTCGTAAGTGCCATCGCCGAAAACGTCCTGGTAGCATATCCAGCTAAATCCTTCGGTGCGGGTTACAAAGGTGGCCTGGCCGTTGGCAATGTTAAAGTCGTCAGTGGGGATCAGTCCATCAACCGGCCAACCCTCCGAATCGTCAAAGTAGTTGAAGCTGGCATCATTGGTGCTGCTATCTTGGGCGGCGGGCGCGTCAACGGCCGTTTCCCCACCACGACTTTCGGAAACAGGCTGTTCAGGCGCATCCCCTGGGTTAGAGCCGCCGGATAGGGCGAAGATGCCGATGATGGCGATGACGACGACGCCTACCATGGCGTAGAGCCATTTGGGAATCCCGCCGCTTTTAGCGGCTGGTTTGGTTGAGGCCGGTATAGCGGCTGGTGGTGGGGACATTGGTTCGGATACGGCCGTTGCCACTTCTGCCTTTGGCTCTGGTTTCATCTCAATAACCGGAGTGGATCGCGTGGGAATAGGTTCTGGCTTAGTTTCCACAACGGGGGCGGCTTTGGTGGGAACGGCCGTTGCCCCCCCATTGAGCACCGCTTGAATCGCCGCCACCATTTCGCCGCCCGTCGCATACCGTTCATCCCGATTCTTGGCCATCGCTTTTTCGATAACGGCCTGGATACCGGCCGGTAAATCAGCTCGGGCATCCAGTACGTTGGGAATAGGCGTGGTCAGTTGCATGATGAGCAGGCGGGGCATGCTCTCGTGAGTGTAGGGAGCCGTGCCGGTGAGCATTTCGTAGAGGATGATGCCCAACGAGTAGATGTCGGAACGGCCGTCAATATTCGGGTTGCCATCAGCTTGTTCGGGACTCATATAGGCCGGCGTGCCCAACGTGTTGCCCGTCCGCGTATAACTTTCCGAGCTTTCGGCCAGCTTAACGATGCCAAAATCGCCCAAATACGCTTCGCCATCCTCGTCAAACATGATATTGCCCGGCTTCAAATCGCGGTGAACGATTTCCTTACTATGCGCTTTGTCTAGTGCGCTGGCTACCCGTTCCACAATGTGAGCCGCCTCTTTCAGGCTCATCGACCCTTCCGCAATACGATCCTTGAGTGAACCGCCCTTCATCAGCCGCATGACAAAATAGGGCCATTCGCCATCCTCGCCATAATCGTACATGGAAACGATACTGCCATGCTCCAGGGCGGCGACGGTTTTAGCCTCGCGCTCAAATCTGGCCGAAAATTCCGGGTCGTGGGCAAAGTAATTGGGCAGTAATTTCAAAGCCACCTCCCGTTCCAGCACCGGATCATAAGCCAGATAAACGGTAGCCATACCGCCGCGCCCCAGCTCGCTTTTGATTTCGTAGCGGCCAATCTTCTTGTCACTCATTGTGGAAACCTCCAGAGTAATTTACCTGCTTTTTGATGTTGATCGTCTTGATGAGGGGAAAAGCACTATATTATAAAAGTCAATCAGCAAACTATGCAAACTTTTTCTTATATTTATCTGGTTTTGCTATTAAATTGGGTCAAAAACAGGGTTGGGTAGTCTACTTGTATTATCCGTGCGCTATAATTTCCTGAAGAATTCGAGATTATACAGCGTAGCATGTGATGCCGAATCAAAATGAAACCGTTATTTCGCTGGCAGACTGACGAACAATCGTGGGAAGAAGATGTATTGACCGGCGGCATGGCCAGGTCAAGACGACTGGCGCTGGTCATTTTCGTGCTTTTTGTGGTGGGCGGGCTGCTCGTTTATGGGCGGCAGATACGGCAAGTTGCGCGGGAAGAACAGCGTATTGAGGCCGATGTGGCCGCAGCCTACCATACCTGGCAGCAAGCTGTGGCTGCTGATGATTTAGATCTGTTTGTTCATTTGCTTGCCGGGCAGGATGCTGATTGGCAGCAGGCGCAGCGGGCCTTGTTCCTGCAAGGCGATTTGCTGGATCGCCAATCTCTGGGACTGGCAGTGCAAACGACACCGGAAGGCATGGCTATACATTTATCACCCGACTGGCAGGATGCGGTGGTGACGTATGAGCAAGGGTATACGGCCGTTACCACCCCTTCAACCACCGCCCTCATCCGTCTCCAGCAAACCCAATATTACCAACTGGATGGTTCGCGCTGGCTGCAAGCGCCGCCCGATGCCGAATTCTGGGGTGAATCCATGCGCTATGACGGCCAATGGCTGACGCTGCTTTATCCGGCGCGTGATGCAGAATGGGCACAGCGGCTGGCCGCTGACCTGGATGGTGAATTGGCGGTGATCTGTACTGAAAAACCGTGTACGGCCAGTGTGAACGTTCGCCTGGAAACAGACCCGGCTGCGCTGGTTGATTTGCCCGATATGTTGACGCCAGTGTTTAACGGCCGTTACCACATCCTGCCTACCTTCACACTGGCCGGTCTGCCGCTGGATGAAAACAGCTACCAGACGCTGTACCAGGGCTACACCCGCCGTATCATCACCGCCTTTCAAAACAGTCTGGCACTGCCTGTCCCCCTGCCCGACCAGGACATCCAGGCTCTTTGCTTTCCCGGCGGCGGTAATATGCCTCACCTGTTCCGTTACAACCTGACCGGTGATACCTGGAATGTGGAACTTCCGGAGCGCGCCTTCCGCTTTCTCACTCCCCTGCCTGACGACAACGGCCTCATCCTTAGCGACCTGCCGGTCAGCAGCGATCCCAGCCGCTTGATGCTGCGCTTATGGCGCGATGGCATCGAAAGCCTTCTTTTCGACGATACCGACCCGGCGCGCCAATGGCGTTTTCCCCAGGTTGGCTGGGGCGGTCAGGTGTCGCCGCCGCATCTTTTGTTGCACGAATTTGACACGGCGACACAAATGCGGACGCTTTACCATTGGCTTGACCTTGGGAAGTGTGATTCTGCTGGCTGTGCTGTGACGGATTTGTCCGGCTACACGCTCTGGTCACCAGACGGCCGTTCCACACTCATCGTCATTGGTTCGGAGCTTTGGCTGGGCGATGAAGCCGGGCAGCCGCGGCAATCTCTCGGCACAGGGTTCACTCCCTTCTGGCTGGATGCAACGACGTATGGTTACACGCGCTACCAGCCGGGATTGGAACTGGTGATGGCCACGCTGGATGATGGCCAGCCGCAGGTGGTATTGGATGGGGAGAGGGTAACGGCCGTACTCACCGACCCTGCCACTGGTACACCCTCCATCAATACCATCATTACCCACCCTCTCTGGCCGGGTTTACTGGTTCTGGCTGGCCCGGAAATACGAGGCGCTGAAGGGAAATACAACATCTTCACCTTTCAATTCGACGATTGGACAAAATCACCGGCTGGCACGCTGACGTTACGCCTGCAATTGGACGAACCGCCGTTGGGCTACCCCACTTTGATTACACCCAACGGCATCCCGCCTGTTTCCTTTTCGCCCGACGGTCGGTGGCTGGTAGCTGCCGAACTCAGCGCGCCGCCCGATGATACCTGGCAAATCCGTTTACACGACCTACCCGCCAATCAGACTCAACTCATCAGCACCAGTTCGCCTCGTTACCCGGCCAATGCTCCCTTTTTCGATTGGTCAGGTGACGGGCAGTGGCTGGTGCTGGTCGATGATGGTTTCTTCAAACTCATTGCCCCGGCAGCCAATTATGAGCGCGTCATTCTGCACGATTTTGACGCCTGTTACTTTACGGCCTGGGTCAATCCGTGAAACATGATACGTCGATCGTCACGCCTCATCGCTGCCAGGGTTCAAAATTGGTCAGGATTGAACCGCCGATGAATTCCCGCAATATGGAATCGCTGGCGATGTAATCTATGCTGCCGTTGGGCAGCGGATCGAACCATTGTAAAAAGGCCAGCAGCCGGTTGGCCTCGACTCGTTCTGGTGTTCCCGGCTCCACTTGCAGCAGCAGCGGCTGTGCCAGCTTTTTTAGAACTGACAATTCGTATACCAATGCTGAATTGAAAAAGACATCGGCGTTGTTTTGGTTGGGGAAAATGTAGCGTTTTTCGCCGCGACGGACGCTGGGCCAGCGGCGGATGGTGTCGGCGGCGGTGTAGCCGCGATGGGCCGCGTCGCGCACAATGCGGCGCAGCATGCGCGTGTCGGTGGTGGGCACGCGATTATGTTTGTCCAGGTTGAGTTGGGTAAACGCAGAAATGAAAATGCGGTAAATGGAATCGGGGGGAAGCCCTTCCACTAATCGCGGATTGAGGCCATGAATCCCTTCTACCAAAATGACGTGGTCGGGGCCAATGCGCAATTCCTCACCTAATTCTCTGGAACCGGTGTGAAAGTTGTAAATGGGCTGCACGATGGTTTCGCCAGCCAGAAGCCGGCTCAAATGTTGGCGAAACAAGGGGACGTCAACGGCTTCCAGGGCTTCAAAATCGTAATCGCCGTTTTCATCCCGTGGCGTTTCGTCCCGGTCTACAAAGTAGTTGTCCATGCCGATGGCTACCGGGTAGAGACCCTGGGCCATGAGTTGAATTGCCAGCCGTTTGCTGAATGTGGTTTTGCCGGCCGACGTGGGGCCGGAAATCATGACGATTTTGACCTGGGGGCGGCGGGCGATTTCGCTGGCGATGATGGTGAGTTGGCGTTGGTGCAGGGCCTCGGCGACGAGGATGATTTCCTGGGTACGGCCGTCTCTGATCGCCCGGTTCAACGTAGCAATGTTGGGAACGCCGATGATGCGCAGCCACTCTTCGTACTCCTGGAAGACACGGGCCAGAATTGGTTCATCTTCAAACGGCTGGAGGCAGTTGGGCTGTTGGCGGCGGGGAAATTGCAGAATGAAGCCATCGTTGTAATGGCGCAGATCGAACTTGTCCAGATAGCTGGTGTTGGGAACCATAAAACCGTGGAAATAGTCGCGCACGCCGTTGAGTTCATACAGGGTGAGGTAATCTTTGCGCCGCTTGCTGAACAGTTCGGCCTTTTCCAGGTCGCCGCTGTCCCGGAAGATTTGCAGCGCTTCTTCCAGCGGGACTTTGACCTGGTTGATAGGCAGCTTGGCCGCGACTAATTCTTGCATGCGCTGCCGCAGTTGGTTTAAGTTTTCGTCGGATAACTGTTTGTGGTCATCTAATTCGCAGTAGTAGCCGCCAAAGGGCATGGAATGCTGGATGGTGATGATGCGTCCTGGAAATAGTTGGGCAGCGGCGGCGATCATCAAGAAGCTGAGAGAACGGCGGTAAATGCGCGTGCCGTCGGAATCGGCGGTGGTTTCTACTTCCAGGTCGGCATCGGTCATCATGGGGGTGGCCAGTTCGCGTAGTTTCCCGTTCATGATGGCGGCGACGATACGGCCGTTTACCGGCAAATCGGCAGCTTCAATAAAGGCTTCAATGGGGGTGCCGATAGGTCCTTCAAACGTCTGGCCAGTGGCAAAGCGGGCCTGAACGGTTTGGCGGACGGTAGTGGGGTGAATTGTGGTCATGAGTCTTTCCTTCAGTTAGAGATTAGGGACTGGGGACTAGAGACAGGAAATCACCCAGTCTTTAGTCTTTTGCTCCTGTTTTTTGATTTTAGCGATGCCACGAGGGGCAGTAAGATGGGGCAAACCAGCGGGTACTGGCACGGCCGCGCAGGCGGCTTAAACTGGGTAAACAGGCCTCGATGATGCCGGGATTGCTTTCGGAAATTTTAACGGCCGTTTGATTGAGCCGGGCTTGTAATTCCATTTCCAGGTCGTTGGCCGTGGTGACGGCCGTACGGTCATCACCGACTGGCATCACCAGGGCCACCGGCACGGCATACGCTTTGACAAAATAAGCCCGTCCCGATTGGTCAATGTAATTGTAAACGATGTGCTCGCCATAAGTCAGCAGGCCGGAAATGGGCTGGTTGCCCAAAACCAGCAGGGAATCATTGGGCACATCCCCCTGCCGGATTTCTACAGCCAATGTCCATTGGGAAGCGATGTCAGGCGAGATACCGCTGCGTTTGGCGACAGCACGGCCGTAACTATTCAGTACCCTGGCCGCATACTCACGGGGTACACTGCGTTCGACCTGGCTCCAGCCGCCGCTATAGGCCGCTAACGCGGCATACAAATCGCCGCCCGACTGGCGGACGATTTCGGCTAAAATGGCCACGCCCCAACGCAAATTGGTCGAGGGATTTTCCAGCTCGTCGGCCGGCGGCCGCCATTCCAGGCCAGGGCCGGCGGGCATGATGCCCATCAGCCCGACAGCACCCACCCGGCTGACGGCCAGCGGGTCGCCATTGGATTCTTCGTCGATGACGGCAGCGATGAAATCGGGGTCGAGGCCGTAAAAATCGGACAGTACAGCAATGTACGAGGACCAACGCTGGATGGATGGCCCCCAGATGGGCGAAAGGACATCAGGCACGTCGTCAGGTGTACTGGCTTGATTGGCCGGAGCCAGCGCAGGCGCAGCCAGCACCGTTTTTAGCGGTGCGGTCACGATGGCGGCCAGAAGGGCCAATATGAAGGTAACGTGTCTGATAGAATTTTTCATGACGAAACAAGTGGCTTCAATCAATTTGCTGCCGCAATTCTAGCACAAGCCAGTTGGCGCGGCTATGGGACTTATGTCAATATACTGGTGGCTGTTTGCAGATTGGTCGGGACCTGCCACCACTGTACGGCGGCGCGGCGCAACGGCCGTTCTACCCACGACGGCCGTTTAATTTTCACCGGCTCGGTTGCAGCTTCATCGGGTAGCAAAATGGCTTCAATCAGCAGACCATCGTTGAGAGGTGTGTCGGCTGTCGGATAGGCAAAACAGGGCCATTTGCTGTATTGCTCCAGCTCGCGCAAAAATAGCTGCGTTTCCTGGCCATAGGCGTCATAGCCGAATAGTTCGGCCCGTGGGAACTGCGGACCAAACTCGTCTACCCAGTTGTACAAGTCCAATGATTTAATCTCAGCCCCCCAATCATCCAGCAGCAAAGCGGGGAAAACAGGTTCCTCGGTGCCGATTCTGACAAAGGCGAAACGCAAATAGATCAATTGGGAAGCATCCGGTTCTGGCGTAGATGAATGGAGCAGGAGGGCGAAACGGCCGTTTGCCGTAAAAATCTGGCCTGCAACTCGTTGTTTAACCGTTTTCATGATCATTTTTGTTCTTTCCTGCAACTGTAGAAATGAAACCAGACAATACCAAAACGCCCCAGGTGTGACAAGACAACTATTGTCATTTCCTATGCGGTTCACTATTATTCAAAAAACATGTGTGATTTCAGAAAAAGGGGGTTTTGATGAAAGCCATTGTTTTTTACCAGCATGGTGACCTGGCTCAGGTCAGATATGAATCGGTACCACGTCCCGAAATCGGGCCGGAAGATGTGTTATTACAAGTGAAGGCGGTGGCCTACAATCGGCTGGATTTGTGGGTGCTGGCTGGTTGGCCCGGCCTGAATTTGAAGCTGCCGCATGTGATGGGCAGTGATGGGGCCGGTATCGTGGCCGCCATTGGGCAGAATGTGACCGGGTTTGCAGTGGGTGACCGGGTGGCGGTGAATCCAACGTTGAGCTGCGGGCATTGTGCTTACTGTCTATCAGGGCGGGACAATATGTGTGACCGGTTTGCAATTATGGGTGAGCATGTGGATGGGTTTGCCGCGGAGTATACGGCCGTACCCGCGCGTAATCTACTTCACCTGCCCGAATCGGTTCCCTTTGATACGGCAGCAGCAGCCTCGTTGGCCTTTGTGACCGCCTGGCATTCTCTCATCACACGAGGACGGTTGCAGGCCGGGGAATCGGTCTTGATTGTGGGCGCAGGCGGCGGCGTGAATACGGCGGCCATTCAAATCGCCCGGCTGGCCGGAGCCGGCCCGATTTATGTAGTGGGTTCCAGTGCCGCCAAACTGGTGCTGGCGCGCGATTTGGGCGCAGATGTGACTATCAACCGCCATGAAGAGGAGTGGGGAAAAGCGATCTTTAAGGCGACCAACAGGAAAGGTGTCGATGTGGTGGTAGATAATGTAGGTGCGGCGACCTATTTTCAATCGCTGCGGTCGCTGAAAAAAGGTGGTCGGCTTCTGACGGTGGGCAATACCAGCGGGCCGCAATTTGAGATCGATAACCGGCTGCTGTTTGGTAAACATCTGAGCATTATTGGCAGCACTATGGGGCCGATGAGTGATTATGAGCAGGTGATGGGGTTGGTGTTTAACGGCCGTCTCCAGCCCGTTATCGACTCTACCTATCCTCTGAGTGATGGCGTTCAAGCTTTACGCAAGCTTCAAGCCGGTGAAGTGGCCGGCAAGGTAGTCCTTGTATTATGAATAGCATTCGTCTTTGTTGGGTTGGGGTGTTGATCCTTTTGGGTTTGGCAGGATGTGCCAATACTCCGCCGGAAATTAAAATCGGGTTGATTGTGCCGTTGAGCGGTGAAAATGGTGAATCGACGGGACAGCCGGCGGTGAATGCGGCCCAAATGGCCGTAAATGAAGTGAATGGGGCTGGCGGACTGTTGGTCGGAAAAACGCATTACCTGATTGATTTGGTTGTGGTTGATGATGAAGGCGTGCCGGAAACGGCCGTTTCCGCAGCGCAGCAGCTTATCAATCAGGAAGGCGTTGTGGCCATCGTCGGTCCCATGTTTAGCAGCAATGCCATCCCTGTTGGTGAGGTAGCCGAAACGGCGCATATTCCTATGATCAGCCCAACATCCACCAATCCGCAAACGACCTTGAATAAACAGTATGTCTTCCGCGCTAGTTTCGTCGACGATTTTCAAGGGTTAGCGATGGCGCGTTTTGCCTATGAGGATTTGGGCAGCCGCCGCAGTGCTATGTTGTACGATGTTGCCAGTGCCTACAATCAAGGCCTGGCTGCTGCTTATCAAACTGCATTTGAAGCATTGGGCGGTCAAATTGTGGCGGCAGAAACGTACACCACGGATCAGGCTGAAGATTTTAGCGAACAATTAGCACGCATTAAAGTTCGCAACCCGGACAGCTTGTTTTTACCCAATTACACCGATGATGTCTTGTTACAAGGTCAGCAGGCCCGTGATATGGGCATTGATGCCGTCATTTTAGGCGGTGATAGTTGGGAAGGTGAGCGTCTTTCTGGTCTGCCGACATTTGAACAATCTTTTTTCAGCGGCCATTATTGCCGTGATAAGTCGAATCCGGTCATCCGACTTTTTTCTGACCAGTTTGAAAAGCTGTACGGCCGTGAACCCAACGGGCTGATGGCGTTAACCTACGATTCGGTTGGACTGCTCTTTGCAGCCATGCAGGATCAGGCTTCGACTGTCCCAGAAGCCATTCGGGACGGGTTGTATCATATCGATTATCAGGGGATTACCGGTACAATTACCTTTGATGAAACAGGCGATCCTGTGAAAAGCGTGGCCGTTTGGTACATTGCCAACGGAGAACGCAGTTGTTACCAAATGATTGAGCCATGAAGTGGTGAGTCTGCGAGTGGTAAGTTTTTCTGTTTATAGGCATCTGCCACGTGCCACTTGCGATATTTTTGAGTGGTGAGGTGTAAAAGAGCCTGTTTGCGGTAAACCGATGAAATTCTGGAAAGAAAATTTGATGGTCAGATTGGTGGGCTACTTTCTGATCTTGTCTTTGGCGACAACCAGTATTGTTGCTGTTACGACTTATGTTCGTGCACGCCGCACGTTGACACAATCGGTTTTTGATCAGTTAACGGCCGTTGCCAAATTAAAAGAAAGAAATCTGGTTCGTTGGGTGGATACACAGCGCCAGGAAACCCTTTTGATTGCCCGCTTGTTGGAGTCAAAATCCCCTGTACTTTATCTTTTGCAGTTGGAGACAGAAGAATCGTTAGATTCACTTGATGCCTATCAATCTTCATTTGAAGAGTTAACCGCTTTCCTGAAAATTTTACATAAAGATGTACCTGCCTTTGCCGAGATAATTGTTTTGACCGGTACCGGCGGGAAAATCATTGCCTCCACTGAACCAACGCATCAAGGCGAATACCGCGTTTTAGACAGTTATTTTATCCAGGGTAGAGAAGATACTTTTATTCGCAAGGTCTACCCTTCGCCGATAACAGGCCGGCCGACGCTAACCATTTCGACGCCGCTGCAAGATGAAGACGGCACTGTTTGGGGGGTTCTTGCGGTTCATCTGGATTTAGGGGAAATGGATGCCCTGGTAATGGAACAGATTGGAGCAGGCCAGACGAGCGAAACATATCTGGTTGATGCCTATAATGTATTCGTTTCTGGTGAACGGTTTGGCCGCGATGAGTATCCGCGCGGTGTTCATACAACAGGTATTGACACGGCCGTTCAGGGCATATCTGGAGCCAGTTTATATAAAAACTATGCCGGTATTCCCGTTATTGGCGCGTATCGCTGGATCGACAAACTGGGAGTGGCGCTAATCACGGAGATGTACCAGGATGAAGCGTTTGCGGCGGCCGACCGGCTGACATCAACGATTGCTCTGGTGAGTATCGCTTCGGCCATTGTTTTGACGGTGGGGGTGTATTTATTGGCCAAACAAATTGCCCAACCGATTCTGGCGATTACAGAAACGGCCGTACAAATTGCCCAGGGGGACCTTACCCAATCTGCGCCCGTCACCACCGAAGACGAAGTCGGCCTGCTGGCCCGCACCTTTAATCAGATGACCGGGCAGCTGCGTGAACTGTATGCTCAACAGGAAGAAAAAGTAGCAGAACTGCAACTGGCCGAAACAGCCCTGCGCGAAGCCCATGATGAGCTGGAAGAACGGGTTGAGGAGCGAACGGCCGAACTGACTCTGTTGAATCGAGCCAGCAACGCCCTCATCTCTACACTGGATCAAGATCAGGTGTTTATTACCGTATTAGAGGAGCTGCGCCATTTGCTGGATGTGGTCGCCTGCTCGGTTTGGCTGGTAGAAGAGAAGACTGGCGACATTGTTTGTCACCAGAATTCTGGCCCGCAAGATGAAGATGTGCGCGGCTGGCGGCTGGCTAAAGGGGAAGGTATTATCGGCTGGGTGGTGGAAAACGGCCGTAGCCAGCTCATATCCGATGCCCTGACCGACCCCCGGCATTACACCAGACTCGACAAGGTTCTTGACCTGACCACCCGTTCACTCATCACAATTCCCTTGGTCGTACAGGGCCGAATCATCGGCGCATTACAGGCACTGGATTCAGAACCAGACCGTTTCAATGCTTCCGATTTAGCCTTGATGGAGTCCTTGGCGGCAACGGCCGCATTCGCTATCGAAAATGCCCGCCTGTACAGCCTGGCCCGACATGACGCCGAACTCCGGTCCATCTTACTGCGCGAAGTAAACCACCGCGTCAAAAATAACCTGTCCGCCATCATCGGCATCCTTTACGCCGAGCGCCGCCACACCGATTTACAGGATAAAATTGTCTACCAATCCATTATGCAAGACCTGATCAGCCGTGTTCAAGGATTGTCAACCGTCCATAATTTACTTTCCCAGGCCGAATGGACACCCATATCATTGGAAACCTTGATCAACCAGGTCATTCACGCCGCCTTGCGCGCTTTACCCTCCGACAAACAATTGCACATCGAAATCACGCCATCAGTCATTCGGGTTACGCCAGACCAAGCCAACTATTTGGCCCTGGTTATCAATGAACTTACCACCAATGCAATGAAATATACCTTGTCCCAACGTCATGGCGGGATTCTCAATGTTGATATCAGTTCCGAAAATTCATTCATTATCTTAAAATTTCGTGATGATGGCCCTGGTTATCCGGCAGATGTTTTACTCTCAGAAGAGCCGCGTTACAATGTAGGCTTATATTTGTTGCAGAATATTGTGCAGCACAGTTTAAATGGCAAATTAATACTACAAAACGGTCCTAACGGTATTGGCGCAGCAGCTACCATCCAATTTGAAGCAGATACACAAGTGGGCTAACTGTACAACCTTGTCGAGGACTGAGCCTATCGAAGCTCGACTGCCTTCAGGCAACGTTCTGTATAATCACCTAATGGGAACGCGATAATTGCTGCATTCATAGAAAGGTCGCACCATGCATGTCCATGAAGAGATTCAAATACTAATTGCTGAAGATGATTATCTGGTTGGCGAGATGATCCAGGGGATGCTGTCTGAACTTGGCTATGCTGTTGTCGGGTTAGCCATGTCGGGCGTACAGGCGCTGGAGTTGACCGCAGAACTGAAACCCGATGTTGTTATTATGGATATTCAAATGCCAGGTATGGATGGCGTTGCGGCGGCGCAGAAAATACAAGAATGTTGCCAAACTCCAGTAGTTATCCTTTCAGCTTACGAAACGCCAGAGTTGGTGCAAAAGGCCAGCAAGGCCGGTGTGAATGCCTACCTGTTAAAACCCCCGGACAGTCGTGAGTTGGAACGGGCAATTACGCTGGCGATGGCACGGTTTGAGGATATGGTGGCGCTGCGCCGATTGAATGATGATTTGCAGGCTTCCAATGCGGAACTGGACGCTTTTGCGCATACGGTGGCACATGATTTACAGAGTCCACTGGGGCTTATTTCCGGTTTTGGTGAAATGCTGCTGCTGAATTATGATGAATATCCACCCGAACAGCATAAAAATATTTTGTCCAAAATCACCCGAACGGCGCAAAAGATGAGCAAT
Source organism: Ardenticatenaceae bacterium (assembly GCA_020634245.1). Lineage (GTDB taxonomy): Bacteria > Chloroflexota > Anaerolineae > Promineifilales > Promineifilaceae > JACKCC01. The sequence goes on from JACKCC010000014.1 coordinate 167,085, forward strand.
ATTGTGAGTGAACTGCTGGTTTTGTCCAGCGTGCGCCAAATGGATGTGGAGTTTGAGACGCTGGATATGGTTCAGATTTTGGACGAAGCTCAGCAGCGGTTAGCTGAGGAGATTAAGTCTTCCCATGCGGAAATTATTTTGCCATTATCATGGCCGCAGGCTAGGGGATATGCGCCATGGATTGAGGAGGTCTGGTTTAACTATTTGAGTAATGGTATTAAGTATGGGGGTACGCCGCCCCGGTTGGAGTTGGGGGTGACGGAACAGCCGGAGGGGGTTCTTTGTTTTTGGGTGCGGGATAATGGGTGCGGGTTAACGGCCGTTGACCAAACCGAATTGTTCACCCCATTTACCAAGCTCAGCCAGGTGCGCGCCAAAGGACATGGCCTGGGATTGTCGATTGTTCGCCGCATTATGGAACGGCTGGGTGGGACTGTAGGCGTCAACAGTGATATTGGGAAGGGCAGTACGTTTTGGTTTACGCTGTCATCGGTGTTAACAAATGAGATTGGTTGAAATTCTGCTCCTGGTTAGCTGTTTGCTGCTGCTGGGCTGGCCTTTGCTGCGCCGAACTCATCCGCGCTGGCTGAATTGGTTGTCGATAGTGGTTATTTTGCTTCTTATCGATCACTTTATTTTGGAAGGCTACCGCTGGCAAATGGTTCCGGCTTACATCCTGGCTGTGGGTTTGGCTGTGTGGACATTGACTCGGCGCAAGCTGCCGGTTGTTGCTGGGATTGGCGGCATGATCTGGCTGTCTTTTGCCACGGCGCTGCCTGTGTTGCTGCCAGTTCCCCGCCCGCTGGCGCCGACCGGCCCGTATGCGGTGGGCACGGCCGTTTACTACCTCACCGATACCAACCGCAATGAAATCTACACCGACGACCCCAATGACAAACGGGAATTGATGGTCCAGGTCTGGTACCCGGCCCAGCCGCCCGAACCGGGAATCAAACCGGCCCTTTACCTGGAAGATATTGAAGTGGCTGGCCCGGCCATTGCCCAACGGCTGAACATGCCTGCCTTCTTGCTGGATCATCTCAATCTGGCCTATTCACAATCGTTTACGGATGCAGAAATAGCGAATGAAGATACAGCTTATCCGGTCATCATCTTTTCGCACGGTCTCAACGGGTTTCGCAACCAGAACACGACCATGATTCAGGAATTGGCGAGTTATGGCTATGTGGTAGCGGCCATTGACCACACCTATGCCAATATTTTTACGGTATTTCCCGACGGCCGTGTCACGTTTTACGAGCCGCGCATTTTTTCCGATGATCCGGCAGAGCCGCCGCGCAATTCGCATACGCTGGTGGGTGTTTGGGCGCAGGATATAGCCTTTGTGCTGGATCAGATGGCGTTTTGGCAAGAGGAAGCGGGGAATCGGTTTAACGGCCGTCTCGATCTCAATCATGTGGGCGTTTTTGGCCATTCCACTGGCGGCGGGGCGATGGCCGAATTCTGCCTGACCGACCCGCGCTGCCAGGCTGGATTAGGCCTCGATGCCTGGGTCGAACCGGTTTCCAATGCGGTGTTGAACGGCATGCCCGTTCCGTTAATGCTTATTCAAGCCGATCATTGGCAATCAGAATCGGACGACAACAATTCCCCGCGCGCCCGGGCCATTTACGAAGCAGGTCTGGCCGACAGCTACCTGCTCATTGTTGCTGGCGCTGCCCATTACGACTTCACCGATTTGCCCTTGTTTTCACCGCTGACGCCGCAGTTAGGTCTGTCCAGCGACATCCCCAGCAAACAGATGGCCACGATGCTGAATGAATATGCACTGGCTTTTTTTAACCAATATTTGAAGGGTGAGAAAAGCGACGTGCTGACCGGCAGTACAGTCGATTACCCGGAAATCACTTTCAACTATCACCCGTAATTTGAGGTCGGTCGGTGGGCTTGTCGAACCATTAATTGCCGAAGGCAACCAGGCTTCGGCAGGCTCACCCTTCGATGAAGATGTCAGGAATCAGGCTTTTGTGGTTTTACCGGATCGAAACCGTCGCCAGATGGCAAAACGCCGGAGGGTCTGGCGTATTTCACGCAGCAGCCCGGTTTCCACGCTCAGCCAGGGGCGCTGATAGTTTTCCAGATAAGCTTCGGTCATTTCGTACCCTGTCGTAAATAACTCATCATATTTGGCGTTGCCTGGTATCGGCCGTACGCTCAAATCCAGGGTGGAAACGCAGCAGTTACTGATGTTAATGGTGCGCGGTTGGTCGATGCGATTGTTGTAAAAGGCAACTTCTTGAGCATCGAACAGGGCCTCAAACATATGCCCGATGTAAGAGATGATGTTGTTAATCGGCGGCCGCCGATCGGGACATTCCTCCGGTGTGTAGAGGCGCAGTCCCAGGGTCTCCCAGTTTGTGCCGTGAATGAACAGCCGGTTGCCGGTGGCAAATCGCGGGTCATCGAAGATGTGGATGGGGTAGTTGTTAACGATGCCTCCGTCGGCATAGTAGTCGCCGCTGCCGAATTCACGGCCGTTAAATTGCAGTGCTTCGAAATAAAGGGGGATGGTCTGTGACATAAGCAGTGCATCGGCGACGGCCACGTCGGGTGTTTTGTCGGCGCAGAAGACGACCATCTCGTGGGTCGTGATGTTGGTAGCGATAACATGAAGATCACGGAATCCTCGATTGCGGAATTCAGCGAAGGTGGCACGGCCGTTACCATCGCAGTGGTCGGCAATAACCTCTTCTATCCACTCACTGGCGTAATGATTATCATGCCAGCCAAATTTGCGGATGAGCCGGTTAATGGCATCCACGTTGCCCAACACTTTATTCCAACCCGGCTCTACTAATCGTCGTACAGCACTTAAAGATTCATCATTCCGGGTAACGGCCGTACCCGGTATCTTGGAGAAATCCAAACCGGCATAAATTGCCATCGACTCGGCCATGTCCAAACGAAAGCTGATGACTGCCGCCAGCATCGCTCCGGCCGATGTGCCCGCGACACGCTCAATCTGGTTGAGAACGCCATGCTCTTCCAGTGCCATCAACGCACCATGATAGGCATAGGTTTTGGTACCGCCGCCCTGAAAGGCGATGTTTTTGAAAGGGTATTTTTTGCTCATCTCATTCACTAAAGTCACCGGTTTCATCGCCGACGATTTGCCGGAGAACGGCCGTTTCCAACCGCATAAAGGCATCAATCTCACCGCCGCCGCCATAGACAACCGCCTGATCGTACACCGACTGCTCGACAATCGTGCGCAGCTTTTCCTTGTGGCCGAAGGGCGGCACGGAACCGACGACGTAGCCGGTGATGGCCTGCACCTGTTCGGGATTGCCCGTTTTCAGCCGTCGCCGCGAGACGCCCACATAATCGGCCAGCCGCTTCCAGGCGATGCGCGCCAGCCCGCTGGCGATGACCAGCACCGGTTCGCCGTCGGCCAGAAATAGGACCGTCTTGATGATTTGCTCCGGCAGTACGCCCATCACTTCCGCCGCATCGGCCACCGTCAGTGTCACTTCTTCCAAATGGACAATCTCTGCTTCAATACCATTGTTGGCAATAAAATTTGCTAGATCAATTGAATTCATGATGCCCAATCCTTAAACTTGCAAAGTCTTTCAGTCCTTGCAAATTTTTGACACTTTCCAGGCTATTCTACAGCTTGGCATCATAAATGAAAACTGGCTATAGGTGAAAGGGAAAAAACGTATTGACAGCCGTAGTGCCTGGCACCCCGTGAACGGCTTTGGTTATTGAGACTACTTATATGGGGTGCCTGGCACTACTCGATCTAATATTTAACCTGGCGTAGAATTTCGATCAGGGAAAGGGTGAGGGTCTGGCCAACTTTGGCCAGCTTCCCGCTGTTGGGATGCTCCGCACCGGCATCGTACACGGCCAGCGTCGGAATTGCCGTCGTGATGAGTCCCGGATTGGAGGCATTGCCAACCATTGTCGGTAAATCCGTCACTTTGGCGGCGTCTTGCCACAACCGCTGCAAATTGGCAGCCGAATCCGGCTCCAGAACGACGGCATCACCGGCTCCGCCTAGCGGGCCAAGCTGGAATAACAGCACCGGCTTTAGCGGCGGCGTGTTTACCCGTGCCGACAGCTTGCGGAAATGGTCGTTGTCTTCCAGAAAAGCGGCTGCGCCCGATTCGTCCAACTGCTCCCCGCCCCAGGCAATAAACAGCACCGAACGGCGCGGATCGAGGTTTTGCGCTTCCCACAGGCGGGCCATTTCCATCATGATGCCCAGGCTGGCGTGGCTATCGTTGGCGGTGGACACGGCCGTATCCCCCACTTCCCCGCCCAATCCATCAAAAGCAGCCAAAACGATGACCAACTGGTCAGCTAAATCGTTATCGTAGCCGGGCAGGAAACCCATGACATGCGGGATTTCCACTTCCTGTGGCGCGTCCAACTGCACGGACATGCTGACCTGTGTTGACAGATCGTGGGCAAACCAGCCTGCGCCGCTCTGGTCGGCTGCCGCCGAATCGATGATAAGTTGGTTGATAGTGTTGTTTTCGGAAGAGAGGAGGGTGTTGGCAACGGCCGTGCTCACCTTAAAAATAGGCAGTGTCGGGTTGCGCAGGTAACTTTGCGCCGGGTCGGTTAGCTGGATTTGCGAGCGGATGGCCTCGGGAACGGCCGTGACCCACAAAATGCCCTGCGCGCCGCGCCGCAGCAGTTCCGTCGTCACATACTCTGGCGCATTGCCGGCTGCCAACATTACGATACGGCCGCGCACGTCTAGCCCCTCGAATTGGGCCGGGTCGTAACCGTCGGCGGCCAGTGAGATGTGACCCGGCTGGAAAGCCAGGAGAGTCAGCGGTGCGCTGGCCTGCCCGCTGCCGCCATGCTCCTCGATGACGTAGCCGAAATCGACTTGATGCTGGAAGGATTGCTGCACCGTGCCATCTTCGTTGAGAAGAGCGAGTTGGGGTGGTGTGAACGGCCGTACCACCGTCTCCACCGTCCGGTAAATGTAGTTAGAATTTATTCCCACCTTCCAGCCCGGCTGCAAGCCAATCTCTTTGAACTGTTCCTCGATGTAGGCAGCAGCAGTTTCACCGCTTGATGGTTCAGCACCTTGATTCAGGCCGGTCGCATAATCGTATGCTGCCTGCCCATCAAATGCCTCGGCTACCTGGCTGTAGGAAAGCGATGGGCCGGTGTATTTGAGCACCAACGCTGTGGCGGCAACGAAAGCTGCTGCCACCAAGACCATCTCTTTGCGCAGCAAAAAGTTGGTGCTGACTGCCGATCGTTCTACCGCCTGCCGCAGCCCTTCACCCAACGCATTTAGCCCGGCCACAGCCATGAAGAAGGCCAGCGCCGGTGCCAGGATCATGTACGGGTAAGAACGCAGGTAGGGTGCGCCAATGCTGACCAATGCGCCCCATTCCGGCACTTCATTCAGCAATTTGGGGCCGCCGGTATCGAAAATATCGGCCGTATAATTGGTGCCGCCGCCGATGTAAACGCCCAAAAAGCCTAATTCGGCCAGCAAAATTAACACGGTGCCCATCTCTAGGAAGGTCATGATCAAAATCTGGGACAGGACGTTGGGCAGAGCGTGGCGCACGATGATCTGCAGATTGTTCAGGCCGACTGAATGCGCCCCTTCGATGTAGGGCATTTCACGGATAACGATCATTTCGCTGCGGATGTACTGGGCTACTTCGGTCCAGCCAAAGACGGACAGGGCGACGATGAACACCCACAATCCGTTTTGAATGTCCAGAGCAAAAATCAAAATCATGGCGCTGAGCAAGGCCGGCACAGAAGCCACGGCCGAAATCAGGCTCATGGCGATGCGGTCGAAGCGGCTGTGGGCGAACCAACCGGCCAGACTGCCGATGAAAGCGCCCACGATCACGCGAACGGCCGTTATGTACGCCCCGGCAATCAACGTTACCCGCGCCCCAAACAGGATCAGGCTTAATATATCGTTGCCCCAGGTGTCCGTGCCAAAAGGATGCTGCCACGACGGCGGGAAAGGTGGCTTGATCATTTCGCGCAGCTCAGGATCGTAATAGGGGACGGCCGATTGGGTGGTGATGTTGGGATCGTAACTGGCCCACAGCGGTCCAAATAGAATGATGAGAGTGAGGCCCAACAAGATAATCAAACCGATAACCAACGGCAGATTGAGGATGAACGAGCCGGTACTCAGGAATTGCGGCCGTGACCATTCGCTGCCATCATCAAGTGCGGCAATGCTGCCGCCATTGGCTGGCGTTTTTTGGATGCGGGTGCGGGGATTAAGCAGGTAGGCGAAGATGTTTTTGATGTTCATGTGCGTTCCCTCACCCGTGGATCGACGAAGTAGTAGGTAAAATCGAGCAAGAAGCTGATAAGTTGGATGGTCAGGCCGATGGCCAGGGCGATGACGACGACTAGCAGTGCATTGCGTTCATTTATGGCTTCCAGGATACGCTGGCCTACGCCCGGCCAGGCAAAGATGTATTCCACCAGTGGCAAGGCGCTCAAGGAAAAACGGATAGAAACACCAACGGCCGTTAACAATGGAATTGCCAGATTACCAAAAGCATGAATCCACACTGTCCGCGACCGGGTCAGTCCTTTGGCCAGAGCAGTGCGAATATAATCCTCCTCCATAATCCGGCCCAGCGAAATGTAAGATGAGCGGGTCAAATAGGCGACCGGGCGGGCAGCCAGCACCAGCAGCGGCATAGCCATGTGCTGGAAATCCCAGGCAAAGCCGCCCATACTGACCAATCGGCGGCCAAAATTGACCGTGTACAAAATGCCCGCCTGCTGTAAAAGCAGGGCAATCAAATACGATGGGGCCGAGATGCCCACGATGGTGATGAGCAGCAGTACGTACGTCCGCCACTTGCGTTTACCCAACGCCGCCAGCGTCCCCACCAACAAGCCGATGATACCGGCATTGAGCAAGGCAATGAGCAGCAGTCCCAGGCTATTTTTGTAAGAAAACCAGAGGATTTCGCTGATCGGGCGTGGGCCGGCAATTGTTTCGGTCATGCCCAGCGTGCCCTGACGCAGCAGGGCGGCCAATTGCAGCGCATCCTCCCCGGCCAGACTGAAAGCCTCGGCCACACTGAATTCCGGTTCATCGGCGTCAGTACGCTCGATGAGGCGCATGCCCAGGAAGCCGAAGTAGGCGATGGCAATGCACATGAAAATGGTGGATATGATGCGGCGGCTGATGAATTGAAGCATGTTAGTTATTTATGAGCCGTCATCCGTCATCGGATTACGGTCTACGGATTATGGTTTTATGGCTAACTCCTGAGCGCGAACGTTGATGGAAACGACGATGCTGGTGCCGAGTACGGCCGTTTCCGGCGCAGTCAAATCGATATAGCTGGCCCATACAGACCCGCCGCCAACAGTGGTGCGGTAACACGATTCACCAGTTGTTACCACGTCTTGACGGCAGATGCCTTGAACAAAGGGCCGGTTCAAGTCGGTCACAGTTTGCGGTGTAAAGCTGAGTTCGACTTCGTTTTCAATGCTGCTGCGGTAGATGAGCAGCGCCTGGCGTGATTCGCCTGGTTTGAACAGCAGTGTATTGCTGGTGATGAGTTCGCAGTAGGGTGTTTCGCCGCTGGCGGCTACCTGGGCCAGTGTGTCGGGTTGGGGCAGTGAGGCCATGCCGTCGCAGGCGGGGTGAACCAGTTCCAGTCCATCACTGCCGCCAAAATCGAAATGGACGACGACGTAATCGGAGGTCAAGGAGGCAATCGTATCGGCTTCGATGTCGGGTTCGACTGTGGCTGAGGGCGTGGGCGAATCAACGGCCGTTTCCGGCGGGCGCAAGAACCAGAATACGGCGACAATGAATGCTACCAGCACCAATCCATTTACCATAACCCGGCCACTTGCTTGAAATGGCTGCCAAAAACGCCACTGCTGCCGCCGGGTGGCAACGGCCGTTAGCGTCCGCGCGATTTGCTGTGGCGGGACCGGCGGCGAAGCGCCCAGTCCAGCCAGCGAATGAGTCAGGGCATCGTCAAACAACATCCATTCCTGAGCGTAAATCCGGCAGCCGGTGCAGCCTGCCAAATGCTCATCCAGGCGCACCTGCATCGCCTCGGACAATGTGCCGTCCAGGGCCATGTCGATATACAGTTTGGCCTGGCGATGTGAAATAGTCATTGGTTACTGGTCGCTGGCTGTTGGTTAATGGCTGCTAACAGTCGGTTCTTGACTACTAGCTGCCAGTTGCTAACTACTAACCACTAACTGCCAGTCTCTAATTTTTGTTTTAGTTCCCGCCGCGCATAATGCAGCCGGGAATGTACGGTGCCTTCACTAATCTGTAAAATCTGCGCGATTTCCGGGGCGGTGAGGTCATGAGCATAGCGCAGGATGATGGGTAATCGATGTTTTTCTTTTAGTTCGGCGACGGCTTGACGCAGTAAATCGCCGGTTTCAGTGTGGGTCATGGTTTCTTCCGGAAGCGCGGGCCGGGGCAGCAGGATTCGTGCCAGCCGCCAGGCATCGGTGATGGTTTGCCGCCGTTGGCGCTGGCGCAGCATGTGACGGCATTGGTTAATGGCGATGGCAAAAAGCCAAGTTTTTACGCTTGATTGGCCGCGATATTGGGCCAGTGCCCGGTCGGCAGCGATGAACGTTTCCTGTGCGGCATCTTCGGCTTCGTCGGCATCAGCCAAAATCGACAGGGCCAGGCGGTAAATCGCGTCGTAGTAGGTGTAGACCAGCGCTTCGATGTCAGCTCCAATTTCCTGGCGACGTAAGCGCTCCGGTGCGTCAAGGGCCATGCCGGTCATTATATCTTCTTTAGTTCGCTTCCATAAGGTTTTGCCTTTTTGTTTGTATTCTCCACTTCAGTGGGAAAGACAGTTAAAGCCGCCACTATGAACTATGTTACCAACCACCAACGGCCGTTCCTTTGGCCCAGGTTGCCGGTTGATCGAATACGGCCGTTGCTGGCCAAAATTCCCGCTCTTCCTCATCACTGGCCGATAACTGCATCACTGCCCAGCTCATAGCGATGGGCTGATCGGTTCCGGGCTGCACGCCAACCAGTTCGTACGGGATTTTCATTTCAATCGTGGACAGGCTTTGCGAAAAATCGGTCGCCTGCCAGCCGTCGGGTGCGCCACACTGCTGCCACAACGCCTCCGGGCCGCGTCCCTGGCATACATTGGTAGAAACGTGGAACCAGAAATCGTTTTCATTCCACGTCAAATTGCTGTCAAAACCGGTGTCCAGCAGCAGTTCGGGGAACAAAGCTGTTTTGCCCTGGTTCAGGCCGTCAAAGGCGGCGTACAGATTGGTGGCGTCGCGCTGGACATAGACTTTTATTTTGACATTTTCGCTGACTGTGATGGTTTGATGGGCGGCATTGTCCCATTCGCCGGAAGAGAAACGGCCGTCTAGCTGCGGCGCGGCTGCGGCGGGGATGGTGATGTTGGCCGTACGCGGCGGAGGTGTGGGTGTCAGCGTCGGCGTGGCTGTCGGGCCAATAGTGGGTGAGGGAGTTGGCGTTTGCCGATTCTGCGCCTGGGCGGTCATGGCCAGGTTCGCCCCAACCCAACGGGTAGAAGTCGGGCGGGGATTTTCGGCTTGATAAGTAAGGATGGCGGCGATGGCTTCCTGGGTGGCATTGAGGGTCGGCACGGCCGTTGCCCTGGCCATGATTTCCGCTGTGGCCGTCTTGGACATGTTTATCCAGGGGTCTGGTGTCCGGGTGGGGCGGGGATTTTTAGCCTGGTAGGTGAGCATGTCGGCGATGGCCTGCTGGGTGGGGTTGAGGGTTGGCTCGCCGGGCACGGCCGTAGCCGCCACTTCTTTGTTTGAATTACAGGCGGCCAGGAGTACGGCCGTTGTCCACACTCCGATAATGATGAATAGCCATTTTTGCGGCGCTTTGCCCATGCTTCCCTTCCTTCGGATTCACTTTATTAGATAGCATTCATGGTAGAACCCTTCAATTTTAGGCGTTTTTATCCTTGGGACGACAAAAGCAGTAATATTGGAATGGGTTTTCAGTTTTCGCACGTGGGCAGCTTCCCGGAAGCTTGCCAGTTGCTTACTGAATGCGTGAGGCCTGTTTAGAGTTAGTTTAATTTAGCCTCCGGCAAGGTGGGGAACGGCCGTTGCCCACTCCTCGCCGTGAAACTGGTTATTGGTTGGGAATTTTGCCCAATAAACATTAATTTCAATTTGTATACTCTCTCCACTACCTATCCTTGAAACTTAGTGTATAAGTCAGTATGATCCCATCTAAAATCAGTAAACTTAACTTGAGAAGTGACACAATCTAGGCGTTACACTCTCAATGGTGAATATCAACAGAAAAGGAGCAAAGTGATGAGAATAGGAATTTTAACAGGCGGCGGTGATGTTCCCGGCTTGAATCCATCCATCAAAGCGGTTGTTTACCGGGCGATTGATGAAGGACACGAAGTAGTAGGCATACGGCGCGGTTGGGGCGGTTTGCTGGAGTTTAACCGCGACGATCCCGATGGGTTTGACAAGCACTTTATCAAATTGGATAAACAAAAAGTGCGTACCGTGGACCGCACCGGCGGGACATTCTTGCACACCAGCCGGACTCAGCCCAGCAAAGTTAAGGCCAAGGATGTCCCTGATTTTTTGCGTGATCCCGATCACCTGGATGCTGAAAAAGCTGATACAAGTTTGCGCGACTTTACGCCGCACATCTTGAAAAATTTGGAGTTTTTAGGCATTGAGACCCTCATCCCGATTGGCGGCGATGACACGTTGAGCTATGGCGAGCGTCTGCACAGCGAAGGGTTCCCCGTCGTGGCCATCCCCAAGACGATGGATAATGACGTATATGGCACTGATTATTGCATTGGTTTTAGTACGGCCGTTACCCGCAGCGTCCAGTTCATCAACCAATTGCGCACCAGCACCGGATCCCACGAACGCATTGCCATCGTAGAACTGTTCGGCCGTAACAGCGGCGAAACCAGCCTCATCAGTTCCTATCTGGCCGGCGTGGATCGCGCCCTTATTTCCGAAGTTCCCTTTGATCCGGAAAAACTGGCCGAACTGGTCATGCAAGACAAAGCGGCCAATCCCAGCAACTACGCCATGGTTACCATCAGCGAAGGCGCGCACATGATTGGCGGCAAAGTGGTCGAATTTGGCGAGACCGACGCCTATGGCCACCGCAAATTGGGCGGCATTGGTGAGATCACCGGCGAGGCTATCAAAAAGCTGACCGGTGAAAACATCATCAACCAGCGCATCGGCTACCTGATGCGCTCCGGCGCGCCCGACGCCCTCGATCTCATGGTAGCCGTCAATTTCGCCAACATGGCCATGGATTTGATTACCTCCGGTGCCAGCGGCCGCATGGTTGCCCTGCGCGATGGCACTTACACCCACATCCCCATGAGCACTGTCACCAGCGGTATCAAACGAGTCGACGTGGATGAGTTATACGATTCCAAGGCGTATCGGCCCAAAGTGCGCCACGTTCTCGGCAAGCCGATGTTCCTGTACTAAAAACAACCCGTGACTCTTGTCGTTCCGAGGTCCGCCGAGGAATCCCGAACACTTTTCAACGTGAGAAGGATTTCTCGGAAGACCTCGAAATGACACATTATCAGCGTTCATCAGTGTTTAGGTAAACCACAAAAAGTATTTTGAGTAGAATCTTGCCAATTCTTTGTGGTTTACTCAGGGAAAACGGGAGAATCATTGTTTTCCGAATTCAAATTACTTTCCCGTTTTCACCTATCTGGGTCTCTTTTCTTATTTGAGAACAAATCTATTTAACAATTAGCCAGACTCCCACCAGCACAATCACCATTCCGGCCAGTGTAGACAAATCAATCGAACGGACTTCCGCCCCTAACAGGCCAAAATGGTCGATTAGTGCGCCAAAGATGAACTGAGCAGCGACAAAAATCGTGAACGTGGCCACCAATCCCAATCGCGGGGTCACGTAGCCGATGCTGCCCACGATAATCAGGCCGGCGACACCGGCCAGCGGCGCGTACCAGGGCAATGTACGCCACGCCGCCAGATTGCCGCCGCGCAGCAGCAGCATCGTCAATCCCACCAATATCCCGCCACTGCCATAGGTGATGAAGACACTTTCTAATGTTCCCAAACTCTGATCCATCACGCCCATAAACTGGGCTTGCAAGACGACCGCTATGCCACCGATAACGGCCGTTACCACCAAAACAACAAAATTACTCATCATTCCTCCTCCAAGACTGGGAGCGCACGCAGCTTGCTCGCCTTTTGGCGGTCTGGCAGACCGCGCTCCGCTTCATTCATCTACCCATACCGTTTTCCCCCCAAAAAAATAAGCCACAGAGAACCCAGAGAAAAACTCTGCGCACCTTGTGGCCATAATCAACAAATTTGACTACAGGTTTACTCGTCCGTCACACAGCCTTCGGAGGCGGATTTGACGTTTTTGATGTACTTGTACAACGTCCCCCGCGTCGCTTTGTAGGGCGGCATCACCCAGGCGGCGCGGCGGGCAGCCATCTCTTCATCGGAAATGGCTACGCTGATGGTGTTGTTTTCAGCGTCGATGGTGATCTGGTCGCCGTTTTGCACCAGGGCGATGGGGCCGCCTTCTTGCGCTTCCGGGCAGATGTGACCGACGATGAAACCATGACTGCCGCCGGAGAAACGGCCGTCGGTCATCAACGCCACATCCTTACCCAATCCCGCGCCCATGATGGCGCTGGTTGGCGTCAACATTTCCGGCATACCGGGGCCACCTTTCGGCCCTTCAAAACGGATCACAATCACGTCGCCCTTCTGGATGTGGCCCGCTTCCAATCCGGCCAACATATCCTCTTCCGAATCGTAAACCCGTGCCGTGCCAGTGAAAACCAGCCCTTCCTTGCCCGTGATTTTGGCCACCGCCCCATCCGGGGCCAGGTTGCCGCGCAAAATCTGGATGTGGCCGGTTTCCTTGATCGGATCGTCCAGCGGATGAATCACTTCCTGCCCTTCGTCCAGGCCCGGCAGATCGGCCAGATTTTCGGCGACGGTCTTGCCTGTTACCGTCAGGCAGTCGCCATGCAGCATCCCGTTGGCCAGCAAATATTTCATCACGCCGGGGATGCCGCCGACGGCGTACAAATCTTCCATGACGAAACGGCCGCTGGGCTTCAAATCGGCCAAAAACGGCACGCGATCGGACACAGCCTGGAAGTCGTCAATTGTCAAATCCAGGCCGACGGAGCGAGCCATGGCGATCAGGTGCAGGACGGCATTGGTTGAGCCGCCGGTGACGATGACCACCGTCATTGCATTTTCAAACGCTTTACGGGTCATGATGTCGCTGGGCTTGATGTCGCGCGCCAGCAGTTCGCGGATGGCTGCGCCCGCAGCCACGCATTCATCCAGTTTCTCCTGCGAATCGGCCGGATAGGAGGAACTGTAGGGCAGGCTCATCCCCAACGCTTCGATGGCGCTGGCCATTGTATTGGCCGTGTACATACCGCCGCACGCCCCCGCGCCGGGGCAGGCATGGCGCACAATCGCCTGCCGCTCTTCCTCAGTGATATTGCCGGCCAGATATTCGCCGTAGCTCTGGAAAGCGGAAACGATATCCAGTTTGGGATGATCGACGGTACAGCCGGCGCGGATTGTGCCCCCATACACCATAATCGACGGCCGATTGAGGCGCGACATGGCCATAATGCTGCCGGGCATGTTTTTGTCGCAGCCGGGCAAGGCGATGACGGCGTCGTACCATTGGGCGCTGACTACCGTCTCGATGGAGTCGGCGATGAGGTCGCGCGATTGCAGCGAGTAGCTCATGCCGTCGGTGCCCATGCTGATGCCGTCGCTGACGCCGATGGTGTTGAAGCGCATCCCCACCAATCCGGCGGCCTCGACGCCCTCTTTGACTTTGGCGGCCAGGTCGTCCAGGTGCATGTTGCAGGAGTTGCCCTCGTACCACATGCTGGCAATGCCGATTTGGGCTTTATCCATGTCGGCCGGTTGCAAGCCGGTAGCGTACAACATCGCCTGCGACGCCCCCTGTGACTTTGGCTGCGTAATTCGTGAACTGTATTTGTTAAGTTGGGTCATTTTTAATCCTCAAAATGGGTTTGCTTTTGTGAAAGGAAGAATGCAGGAGAAGGGAAATTGTTTTTTGATAACTTTTAATGCCTTTTCAACGGCCATTATTTTTCATTTTCTTGAAAAGAGATCCTCATAGCTTCGCTAAATGCTATTTCGGACGGATTTAATGAAATTCCATCTACTTGAGTTCCAAAAGGCAAATTTTGTAACAACTCAATTATATTTTCAGCAAATGATTTAACGTTTGATGCGATTCGCAATTGAGCAGAATCATCAACAATGTCAAACACCCGATAAAGATTGTATTGGGATGAATCCTTCATTTGAAGGAGTTCATTATAAGAGATGTGGATGCGATTACTAAAATTTCCTTTAGTAGTTTTTACCTCTACCAATGTCACGGACTTATCAAGTTCTTGAATTGAGAAATCGTAAGGAGAAATAGCATTTTCATCCGCATCCCACTGGAAATCGTCTAGTAGACCGGAGCTTTTTTGTAGTTCCAAATAGCTGAAAACCAGCTCTTCACCTAATCTCCCAGTTCTTTGAGCCGTCTTTTTTGCTTGTAGAAGAGTCTGTCGCGAGACTTTACCTTTGAAGGGGCCGTTTCTTAAAGCTTTAATACCTTGCCCCCCCCCTAAAGCAGCATCTTCAAGATTGTCTTCAAGAATCAGGAAATTTGCAGGATGATCATCTGACAGGTGAGCACTTGCAATTAACCGTTCAAGCTTTCTAGACTGCAAAGAAATCATGCTTTTTGAACCAATAACAAGAGGTTCTAATATTTCATGTAACTTAGCATCTTCTGCATTTTTCTTCGCGACAAATACTGCTCTTGCTGAATTTGGTTCAAGATCGCCTACGAAATCAAATATCACGAGATCCCCTGGTTCCAGAATATGAAACCGCCCGGAATGATTCTCTGGATCAGCGATAAACTCCCCACTTATGCAATAGTTGTTTATGCCTCGCTTTTGGATCTTCCGTTGAATGCTATATTCTGGTGCTAGACCGGGGCCATAAATATTTATCGTAATCATGACTTTGTTCTGCTTGTTTTCCAGAATTATAGGTAAACTCGGAAAGAGTTCATTGATTAAAACATTGTGACTCAACCCGATGCCATTAGCCTGTTTATTGTTATGGGCTAAAATCCAAAATTTGAATAATGTCAAATCGTCAAAAGATAATCTTTTGAGAATAAGTTTTTGAAACACAACTTCCCTACCTTAGTAATCGGAGGTTCAAATGGCTTCACGCAGAAATTGGTCAAGAGACGAGTTAATCCTTGCTTTTAATTTATATTGCAAAACTCCATTTGGACAAATTCATAATCGAAACCCTAATATTATTGAGTTAGCTAATTTAATTTCTCGTACCCCATCATCTGTTTCTTGGAAATTAGCGAATTTTGCAAGGCTAGATCCTGCTATCCAGGCGCGAGGCCTCTCGGGAGCAACTCATGGGAGTAAAAAAGAAAAAGAAATTTGGGATGAATTCCATCAAGATTGGGAGTCTCTAAGTTTTGAAAGCGAAGCGCTTGGAGCGCGGCTTAATAACAAAAACATAGAAGACAGTGTGGTCTTAGATGACATTCATCTACCTAGAACAGGTAAGGAACGTGAAACAATTGTAAAAGTTCGAGTAAACCAAAATTTTTTCAGAGCGACAGTATTAGCGGCATACCATTTTGAATGCTGTATCACAGGATTGAACATTACATCATTACTTAATGCAAGTCACATCGTCCCTTGGTCGAATGATCCTAAAAATAGAGTGAATCCACGAAATGGCCTTTGCCTAAACGCTCTTCATGACCGAGCTTTTGATCGAGGACTGCTAACCATCACAGAGGATTATCGAGTAAAGATATCTTCAATTGTAAAAGAAAACGTACAATCAGCCGTTCAGGATTATTTGCTTAAATATGACGATGTGGAAATAAATTTACCCGACAAATTTATTCCTGATCAAGAGTTATTAAAATATCATCGGACGCATATTTTCCAATAACAAAACCCAAGAATAGTCTTAACTAGAAATTCATTCTAGCACGGCCGTTCCCTTCACAAGCTCAATCCCCAAATCACTTAATCCTCGCCTCAATTAACTCATGATGATTTGTGTTGTGGTTCAATCCAGCACGGCCGTTCCCTCAATCTCAATCAAAAACTCCGGCCGGGCCAGGGATTGTACCCCAATCCAGGTTGTGGCGGGCGGATGATCGCCGGGGAAAAAGGCCTTCAGCCCCTCACTGACCGGTGCGGTTTTGTCCATCCAGTCGTGGCGAATGTAGATGCGTAAGGTGACGATGTCGCTGAGTGTGCCGCCGGCGGTGGTAACGGCCGTTGCCACATTCCGCAAGCTCTGCCACACCTGCGCCCGCAAATCATTCTCACCGACAATAAGTTGGTTTTCGTCCCAGGCCACCTGCCCTGACCAATAAACCGTGCGGCTGCCCTGCGCCACCACAATCTGCGAAAAGCCATATTGGCGACTGTCAAACAGCGAATCGGGATTCAAACTTATTTTAGCCATCATTATCGACCATCTGTCACGTCCAGCGCTGTGGTGAAAAAGTCAACCATTCGGGCTGCGTATTCATCCGGCTGCACCTCAAAGCCATCGCAGTGGTAACCGCCGGGCACTTGCCAGACCGCTGCATCGCTGCCGGCCAGGCTGGCATAACGGTTGATTCGCTCTACCTCAAGGCCATTTTCTGCGCCGGCCAGCAGCATAATCGGACGGGGCGCAATGTTGCCGATGATTTCACTCAGCGGTGGCGGCGCGGTAATTCCCAGCCGACGGGCCGTCATTCCGTCGGAAATATGAGTCACAAGCATAAAGATGTCGATGAGCCAGTAGTTTTCGCTGCCATAATCGGCCGCCCGGACGATGGAAGCACCCTCAGCCCAGACTGCCGCGATTTCGGGTGTTTGGGCGGCGCTTCTCAGGGCAATTTGCCCGCCTGCCGAACAGCCTGCCATACCGATTTTGTCCTGGTTGACGTCAGAGCGCTGGTTGAGATAATCCAGCGCCGCCGTCACGTCGGCCGTGTCCTGCCAGCCAAAAGAACGATAGTCGCCTGTGCTTTCGGCCGTGGCCCGTTCGTCGTATAACAAGACGCCAAAACCGGCTTCAACCAATTTTTCAGCGTGCCAGATCATCTCGCCGCGGCTGCCGCCAAAGCCGTGCAGCAAAATAACCACAGCCCCATTTTGCGGTGGCACAAACCAACCGGCCAGCATGACGTCGTCGCTGCTGGCGATGCTGATTTCCTCAATGGACAGTGTTGTAGTGTCGGGTAAATCAACCTCATATGAGTAAGGTCGTGTCATGTCCAATGACAATCGGTAACTGGCAACAGTCAATATGAATACAAGCAAAACGGCCAATCCTCCAGCGGCACCGACCAGCAGCGACCAGAAATTACCTTGCATCTGTCGTTTAATCCGGTTTATTCGTGACTGCGATTCGACTGCGGCCGGGACGCGCCGCCACAACCGCCAGGAAAAGATCAACGGAACCGCAGCAATCAACCATAATAACAACAGCAGCAAGAGAGGCGGAATGGTTATTATTTTAGCAAACATGATGTTTGATCTTCCCTCTTTTTACTGACTATAACAGCTTGCGCCAATAATAACCCTTTTCTGTTTGGGTAAAACCCAGGCTGTTGTAAAGAGCATTGGCCGGAATCCTGTCGCCCGTTTCCACCGTCACGTCAACGGCCCCCATCAGCTCCAGCCGCAGCAGTGCCTCCTGCATCAACGCTTTGGCCAGCCCTTTGCGCTGGTGGTCGGGATGGGTGCAGACCGGCTCAAAAATGCCGCGCTGATTGACATCATCAAAGGGGACACCGACATAAGCGGCAAACGTGCCATCCGGGGCGACCGCCACCAAGTCTAGATATTGGCGGAAGCTAGGCGCTTTGCGCGTGAACCATTGGTATTCGGCGGCGGTATGGAATGCCCGCCCAAAGGCCGCATTGAGCAGGTCAGCGATTCGTTGGCTGTCGGCCACATTTTCGGGATTGGTTGTTCGCAGCGTGTAACCATCGGCCAGGTTGGGCTGAGCCAGGGTACACGTATCAAAACGTAGATGGCGAATCACCCAACCATAGGTCATTTGTTCATAACCACGCTGAGCCAGCAGCGCCTGTCGCCCGCCGTCGTAGGCAAATGCGCCAATGTGAAGCTGTGAGCCATCACCGCTATCGGTAGGGCCAGCAGCGTTTGCTTCCGCCCAATCCAACATTTCTGATACCAGATGGTGGTGGTTGGGATGCAACTGCAAATCGGCCCAGCCAGGATGGACGGCAATGACGGCACCGACGACCTGGCTTTGTTCCGTTTCCCACAATTGCACGCCCTCAGCCCAGTCGGGATTACCGGTTGGATTTTCATTATAGAACCGCCGGCCTTCCCAGCGGCGCACGTCCCAATTTAAGCCTAACGGCAGGGGACGGACTGTATCCACAAGCAGGCGATAAACAGCCCAATAATCGGCTTCGGATGCCGCTGGACGAGAAAATATATTTGTTGTCATGGCTGCTCCTTCAAAAATGGGAGCGCGGACGGCTTGTCCGCCTTTTGCGGTCTGGCAGACCGCGCTCCATTCTCATCCCTGTTTGAGTGTCGGGCGAATAAGGGATTATTTTACAGCGCTTTGACAACAAGGTCGCCCATTTCCTGGGTGTTAACGGCCGTTTCCCCACCACGGGCCAGATCAGCAGTGCGGTAACCGGCAGCCAGGACTTGCGACACGGCCGTTTCCACCTTACTCGCTTCCTCCTCCAACCCCAAACTGGACCGGAGCAGCATCGCCGTGCTCAAAATCGTTGCCAACGGATTGGCAATGCCCTTCCCGGCGATGTCTGGGGCCGAGCCGTGAATTGGTTCGTACAAACCCAGCATACCCTCGCCCAGCGCTGCTGAGGGCAGCATTCCCAGTGAACCGGAAATCATTGACGCTTCATCGGACAGAATGTCGCCAAACATATTGCCGGTCACCACCACGTCAAAATCGCCAGGCCGATTGACCAGATACATGGCCATCGCGTCTACCAGCACATCTTCGTATTCAATATCGGGGTACTCGGCGGCGACTTCGTGGGCGACTTCGCGCCAGACGCGGGAGCTGGCCAGCACATTGGCCTTGTCGACCGATGTGACCTTACCGCGCCGCCCCTGTGCCAGCTTGAAAGCCACGTTGACAACGCGCTTGATTTCCATTTCGTTGTAGCGCATCGTGTCGTGGCCGGAGCGCAGGCCATCGACCATTTCCCGGCCCTGTGGCTGGCCGAAGTAAATGCCGCCGGTCAGTTCGCGTACGAAAACGATGTCCACGTTTTGCACCCGTTCCGGGCGCAGTGGACTGGCGTCGGCCAGCGCCGCAAACACTTTTACCGGCCGGATGTTGGCGAAGACGCCCAACGATTTACGCAGCTTGAGCAAGCCCTGTTCCGGCCGCACCGCCGCTTTGGGATCACTCCATTTTGGCCCGCCGACCGCGCCCAGCAGGACGGCATCGCTTTCCAGGCACGCGCCCAGCGTATCTTCGGGCAGTGGGTCACCGGTCTCGTCGATGGCGATGCCACCGGCCATTTTTTCAGTGAAGGTGAAGGTGTGAGTGTGTTGTGCGGCAACGGCCGTTAACACCTTCACCGCCTCATTCACCACCTCTGGCCCGATGCCATCACCGGGCAATAATGTAATTTTTGCTTCCATGATTTTCTCCTCAACGGGACGCGGATAAACGCAGATGAACGCGGATTTTTTATCTGCGTAATCATGAAAACCTGCGTCCCAAAAATTCCGTTTTAATCTTTTTTGAGATCTACGGCCGTTCCACCACTCGCTTTAACCAACCTGTCCGGCGTAATCGCAAACACGGCAAACGGCGTCCCTGCTGCCGCCCACACCACGTCAAACTGGCGCAAATCCACGTCCACGTAAACCGGCAGTGACGACGCATGGCCAAACGGCGGCACGCCGCCAATGCTGAAGCCGGTTGCTGTCTTGACAACGTCGGCGTCCGGCCGTTTTATCTGGTTGCGACTCGTGTTGCGTAAGGCCGCCAGCTTACCAAAATCCAACTGATTCACGCCCGACATAAGCGCCATGATCGGTTGTCCATCCACCGTAAAAAGCAGGCTTTTCACAATCTGAGCCACCTCGCAGCCAATGGCGTCGGCCGCTTCCTGCGCCGTGCGCGTTGTCTGAGCAAACTCCACAATTTCCACGTTCAGCCCCAATTCATGGGCTGCATCCGCTACCTTTTGCGCCGATGAGTGCATACAAACCTTCCTCCGTCAGGAATCAAAGTGGCAAAGTGGCAGAGTTGCAAAGTGACTCCTTTACATTGCCGCTTTGCAACTTTGCCGCTCTGCTCTACTGCAACAGCGCGTACTCCATACTGTCCACTAGCGCCTTCCAACTGGCTTCGATGATGTTGGTGCTGGCCCCAACCGTGCTCCAGGTTCGATTATCCTGAACGGAATCAATCAATACGCGCGTGGTAGCGGCCGTTGCATTTTCACCGTCCAGAATACGCACCTTGTAATCGGCCAGCTTCAGGCTGGAAAGCTGTGGATACACGTCCAACAGCGCCTTTCGCAGGGCCATATCCAACGCATTGACCGGGCCATTACCTTCGGCGACGGTGTGCATCATTTTTGGTCCAACGCGCACTTTGACAATCGCTTCGGCCGACAAACCGCGCCGCCGCCGCTGCTGCACACTCACCGAAAAATCAATCAATTCAAACGGCGGCACGTAGGCCGGATGGGTGCGGCGCAGCATCATCTCCACCGACGCTTCGGCCCCTTCAAACGTAAAACCTTGCGCTTCCAACTGTTTGATTTGGGTCAGCACTTCGCGCAAATCCAGGCTGTCCGGGTCCAGGCCAAAAGCGCGGGCCTTGTCCACCAGATTGCCTCGTCCCGATAGTTCAGAGACGACGCTGCGCTGGACATTGCCCACCAGTTCCGGTTCGATGTGCTGGTAGCTGAGCGGATTCTTGAGCATGGCCGCTACGTGAATGCCGCCTTTGTGGGCAAAGGCGCTGCCACCAACAAACGGCAGATGGTCGTCGTGGTCCAGATTGGCCACTTCGGCCACGTAGCGCGAAAGCTCGGTCAACCTTGCCAGATTTTCCGGCGGCACGCAGGTTTTGCCCATTTTAAGCTGGACGTCAGGAATGGCGCTGCACAGGTTGGCGTTAGCCACCCGTTCGCCGTAGCCGTTAATCGTGCCCTGAATCTGGGTCGCTCCGGCGCGGACGGCAGCCAGCGTATTGGCCACGGCGCACTCGCCATCGTCGTGGGTGTGGATGCCCAGATTGACCTTGGGGCCAAGCTGTTGGGCCACATCGCGCACGATTTCTTCCACTTCCCAGGGCAGCGAGCCGCCGTTGGTATCGCATAAAACCACGCAGTCGGCCCCGTTAACGGCCGCTGACTTGATGGTCGCAATCGCATATTCCGGGTTGGCCTTGTAGCCATCGAAGAAATGCTCGGCGTCGTACACAACTTCGCGTCCCTTTGCCTTGCAGTAGGCAACGCTTTCGCCGATCATGGCCAGATTTTCTTCCATGCCCGCTTCCAGCACATCGGTCACATGTAAATCCCAGCTTTTGCCCACCAGGGTGACCACCGGCGTTTCGGCGTCAATCAACAGCTTGAGATTGGCGTCATCTTCGGGAGTTACACCTTTGCGCCGCGTGCTGCCAAAGGCGCAGATTTTGGCATGCTGCCATTCCATCGTCGCCGCCCGCCGGAAAAATTCCACATCCTTGGGATTAGAACCGGGCCAGCCGCCTTCAATGTAATGGACGCCAAACTCATCCAGTTTCTGGGCGATTTTGAGCTTATCATCTACAGAAAGAGAAATCCCTTCGCGCTGTGTGCCATCACGAAGGGTTGTGTCGTAAACATATACTTGGGTCATGTTTGCCTCAAAATGAGACTGGAGACTGGAGATTAGAGACTAAAAGCAATCTCCAATCTCTAAGCTCTAGTCTCCAGTTGTTTGTACTCTGGCCGGGTGTGCCGCTTCATACGCTGCGACAGACTCGACCTGCTTAAGTAAGTAGCCAAGTTGATCGACGCCCTCCAGCATACAGGTCTTGCTGAAGTTGTCGATGGGGAAGGTGACGGAACGGCCGTCCGGCAAAGTCAACGTCTGCTTCTCCAGATCAATCGCCACCTGGGTGGCCGGGTCTTCCTCCACCAGACTCAGAAGCTGGCGGTGGGTATCCTCATCAACGATGACCGGCAGCAGTCCGTTTTTCAGCGCATTGTTGCGAAAAATGTCGGCAAACGAGGTGCTGATGACAGCCCGGAAGCCCCAGTCCATCAACGACCAGGGCGCGTGCTCCCGGCTGGAACCGCAGCCAAAATTATCGCCGGCCAACAAAACGTTAGCCCCCTGCGATTCCGGCCGGTTAAGCGGAAACTCTGGTTTCGGCTGGCCATTTTCATTGTAACGCCAGTCGGCAAACAAGTTGACGCCTAATCCGGCTTTGCTAATCGTTTTCAAAAAGCGGGCCGGAATAATCTGGTCGGTATCAATATTTTCCGTCGGAATAGCCACCATGTGGCTGGTTAGGGTTGTAAATGGGTTCATTGTTACGTTTTGGAGACTGGAGATTGGAGACTAGAGATTATTAGTCTCCAGTCTCTAATCTCTAGTCATCTAATCTCCATTCAAACTTCTCACGTCAGTGACAACGCCGGTCATGGCCGAAGCCGCTGCCGTTAACGGGCTGGCCAGGAAGGTACGGCCGCCTTTGCCCTGCCGCCCTTCAAAGTTGCGGTTGCTGGTGCTGATGGCGTACTGGCCGGGTTCTAGTTGGTCGCCGTTCATGGCGATGCACATTGAGCAGCCGGCTTCGCGCCATTCGGCTCCGGCCGCTTTGAAAATATCGGCCAGACCCTCAGTTTCGGCCTGCTTTTTGACTTCCTGCGAACCGGGCACGACCATGACGCGCACGCCGTCCTTCACTTTTTTACCTTTCAGCAGCCCGGCGGCCAGGCGCAAATCGGAGATGCGCGAGTTGGTGCAGGAGCCGATGAAGACGACGTCGATGGGATGGCCCAGCAACGGCCGTCCCGCTTCCAAATCCATATACGCCAGTGCCTTCTTCACCGTGTTGCGCTCGCTCAAATCGGTGATGTCCTCCGGGTTGGGGATGGGGGCGGTGATGGGCAGACCCAGGCCGGGGTTGGTTCCGTAGGTGATCATTGGTTCCAGCGCCGAGGCGTCCAGCGTGATGGTTTTGTCGTAAGTCGCGCCTTCGTCGGAGGCCAGCGTGCGCCAGTAAGCGACGGCTTTGTCCCAATCTTCACCTTGGGGGGCTAACGGCCGTCCCTTGATATATTCAAACGTCGTCTCATCCGGCGCTACCAGCCCAGCCCGCGCGCCGCCTTCGATGCTCATATTGCAGATCGTCATCCGCTCTTCCATCGAGAGGGCGCGAATGGCGGGGCCTGTGTATTCAAACACGTGGCCCGTTCCACCGCCTACGCCGATTTTAGCCAACAGAGCCAGGATGATGTCTTTCGCCGACACGCCAGGTTTCAGTTCACCTTCAACTTGCACCTGGTATGTCTTGGGTTTCGTTTGTAGCAGGGTTTGCGTGGCCAGGACGTGCTCCACTTCGCTGGTGCCGATGCCAAAGGCCAGCGCGCCAAACGCGCCATGCGTCGCCGTGTGGCTGTCGCCGCAAACGATGGTCATCCCCGGCTGGGTCAGCCCCAGTTCCGGCCCAATGACGTGGACGATGCCCCGGTTGGGGCTGTTCATGCCCTGCAGCGGAATACCAAAATCCTGGCAGTTTTTCTCCAGGGTAGCGATTTGTTTGGCAGCAATGGTGTCGCTAATGGGGATGTGCAGCGGCGTCGTGGGGATGCTGTGGTCCATAGTGGCGATGGTTTGGGACGGCCGTTTCACCGTCAACCCCTTCTCGCGCAGCCCCGAAAACGCCTGCGGCGACGTCACCTCATGCACCAGATGCAAATCAATGTACAGCACCGCCGGACTGCCCGGCTCATCTACAACAACGTGGCTCTCCCAGATTTTGTCGAAAGTTGTCTTTGGTTGGGTCATGTAATCTTCCAATTATCGTTTGATGCGTAATGCGTGAATAATAAATATCACGCATCACGCATTACGTTTTCTGTTAATTGTTAAGCTATCGCTTTTTGTTCCACGACACTCGCCTTCTCTTCCCGCGCCGCCAGCATCTTGTTCAAGGCACTCAAATAAGCGCGGGCGCTGGCCACCACGATGTCGGTGCTGGCCCCATGGCCGCTGAATGTACGGGCAAACGGCTGGTTGGTCTGCGGATTAAAGCCATATTCGCCGCCGCCTTCATCCGGCTGGATACGGATCGTCGTTTCAGCGATAGCGTCCAGGCCTTCGGTGACGGCGTTAATCGTAAACTCGGTCAAGCGGTTGGACGTGCCGATGATGCGGTTGACAGCCTGGTAAACAGCGTCTACCGGTCCTGTACCCAAAGCTGCATCCCGGTACTCCACGCCATCCGGCCCGGTCAGGCTGACCGACGCTGTCGGCATGGAGTGGTCGCCGCATGAGACCTGAATATTGTTCAGCTTCCAAATTTCCGGCGGCTGGTACACTTCGTCGGCGATGATGGCTTCTAAATCGGCATCGGTGACGACTTTTTTCTTGTCAGCCAGATGTTTGAAACGCTTGAAGGCGGCATCCAAATCTTCTTTGTCCAGATCGCCGTAGCCCATTTCTTTCAAGCGGACGCGGAAAGCGTGGCGGCCGCTGTGTTTGCCCATCACCAGCGTCGAGGCATTCAAGCCAACCGTTTCCGGCCGCATAATTTCGTAGGTTTGATGATGTTTGAGCATGCCATCCTGGTGAATGCCTGCTTCGTGGGCAAAGGCATTGGCCCCGACAATAGCCTTATTCGGCTGAACGACCATGCCCGTATAGGCGCTAACCATGCGGCTGGTGCGCGTGATTTGGGTGGTGTCGATGTTATGCTCTAGATTAAAGGTTGTCGGCCGGGTCTGCAAAGTCATGGCCACCTCTTCCAACGAGGTGTTGCCGGCCCTTTCGCCGATACCATTGATGGTGACTTCTACCTGCCGCGCCCCGGACTGAACACCGGCCAGTGTGTTGGCCGTCGCCAGCCCTAAATCGTTGTGGCAGTGGGTCGACCAGATGACGGTGTCGGCCCCTGGCGTCTTTTCGATGAGATATTTGATGAGCCAGCCATATTCTTCCGGCGTCGTGTAGCCGACGGTGTCAGGGATGTTGAGGGTGGTGGCTCCGGCTTTGATGGCTTCGGTCAGCACCTGGACCAAAAAGTCGGGGTCGGAACGGCCGGCATCTTCGGGTGAAAATTCAACGTCGCCGCACAGGCTTCTGGCAAAACTGACAGCTTTAATAGTCTGCTCAATACACTCTTCGCGGTCGATTTTGAGCTTGTGCTTGAGATGGATGTCGCTGGTGGCCAGGAAGGTGTGAATGCGATGGCGCGGGGCCACTTTGACGGCGTCGTAGGCACGTTGGATGTCGGTTTCGTTGGCGCGGGCCAGCCCGGCGATAACCATTGGCTGGCCGCTTTTGCGTCCTTCGGTCATCGGCCCAATTTCTTCAGCGATACGGTGCACGGCGTCAAAGTCGCCTTGGGAGGCGATGGGAAAGCCGGCTTCGCAAATGTCTACGCCCAATCGGGATAGCTGGCGGGCGATTTCCAGTTTTTCTTCTACGTTGAGGGTTGCGCCGGGCGACTGCTCGCCATCGCGCAGGGTGGTGTCGAAGAATAGGACGGTGTTTCCAGTGTCCATTGTTTTCTCCAGTGCAGGGGAGCGGAGGAGCAGGGGAGCAGGGGAGAATTATTCACCCTTGCCCCCCTGCTCCCTTGCACCCCTGCTAAACTTCCTTCGGATTCAGCCAGGGCATCATCGCCCGCAGCTTTTTGCCGACTTGTTCGATCTGACTGTTACGGGCTTCCTGGCGGCGTTTGTTGAACCAGGGACGGCCGTTCACATTTTCATCAATCCATCCCTCGGCGTAAGCGCCGGATCGGATGTCTTGCAGCATCTGCTTCATTGTAGCCCGTGTTTCATCGGTGATGATTTTGGGGCCGGCGGTGTAATCGCCATGTTCGGCCGTATCGCTGATGCTGTAGCGCATGTAACTCATCCCGCCCTGGTACATCAGGTCAACAATGAGCTTTAGCTCATGCATACATTCAAAATAAGCGATTTCCGGCTGGTAACCCGCTTCAACCAGCGTGTTAAAGCCCGCTTCAACCAAAGCTGTAACACCGCCGCAGAGGACAGCTTGCTCGCCAAAGAGATCGGTTTCCGTCTCTTCAGAGAAAGTTGTTTCCAATACGCCGGCTCTCGTGCCCCCGATGGCTTTGGCATACGCCAGGGCAAATTCTTTAGCATGGCCGCTGGCGTCCTGGTGAACGGCAACCAGACAGGGCGTGCCGGTTCCTTCCACGTACAGTTCGCGCACGCGGTGGCCGGGCGATTTGGGGGCGACCATGCTCACGTCCACAAAGTCGGGCGGCACAATCTGGCCGAATCGAATGTTGAACCCATGCCCAAACATAATTGTGTCGCCGGGCTTTAAGTTGGGTTCGATGGACTCTTTATAAACGGCCGCCTGGCTGGTATCCGGCAGTAGAATCATGATGACGTCAGCTTCGGCGCAAGCAGCACCGGTTTCCATCACTTTCAGTCCGGCGGCTTCGGCGGCGGCCCAGGATTTGCTGCCTTCGTACAGGCCCACACGCACGTCGGCCCCTGAATTGGCTAAATTGAGTGAGTGCGCGTGCCCCTGGCTGCCGTATCCCAGCACAGCGATTTTTTTACCATCGAGCAGGCTCATGTCTGCGTCTTTGTCGTAGTAGATGTTTGCCATTGTTTTCCTCATACGTGATGCGTCATACATCATGATGACGCATGATTTTTAATTGTTTCCGTTTTTGTATCCGGCAACGGCCGTTTCCTGTTTCGCTGCCCGGTCATGACTGCCACGTACCATAGCTACCCGCCCGGTACGCACCATTTCCACAATGCCAAACTGGGATAACAGATTGATGAGTGATTCCACCCGGTCTTCTGGCCCGACAATTTGGATGATCAATGTCTCCATATCCACATCGACGATGCTGCCACGGAAAATATCAACAATCTGCATCACTTCGGATCGGCTGCCGTTTTTAGCATTTACTTTGATCAGGGCTAGTTCGCGGTTAACAGTGGGGACATCGGTAACGTCTTGTACGGCCGTTACATTGATCAACTTATACAACTGCGTCTGAACCTGGCGCATTTCCCGCGCATCGCCTTCAGCTACAAACGTCATACGGCTGATGCCCGGCGTTTCACTGTGCCCTACAGCCAGACTCTCGATATTAAAATTGCGGCGGCGGAACAGGCCGGCCACCCGGTTCAAAACACCTGGCTTATCTTCCATCCAGGCAATCATAGTGTGTCTGTTAGTCATCTTTAGTCTCCTCGTCTTGTCGTCTTTAGTCGCTGCTACCGGCGGCCGGCATTGGCCGTCGGATCATATCCGCATTACTCTTTCCTGGCGCAACCATGGGGTAAACGTTGGTGAACTCTTCTACCTGGAAGTCCAGCAAGAACGGGCCTTCATAAGCCTGAGCCTGTCTAATGGCGTCGTAAACCTCTTCTTTTTTAGTCACAGCCCGCGCAGGAATACCATATGCTTCGGCAATCTTGCAAAAATCGGGGTTAAACAGCGGCGTGCCCATGTAGCGTTTGTTGTAGAACACGTCCTGCCATTGGCGTACCATCCCCAGATAACCGTTATTGATGATGGCGATTTTGATCGGCAGGCGTTCCTGCACGACAGTCGAAAGCTCGGCCATTGTCATTTGGAAACCGCCGTCACCGGCCACAACCCAGATTTGCTCATCCGGCAAACCCATTTGTGCGCCAATGGCCGAAGGCAGGCCATACCCCATCGTGCCCAAACCGCCAGAAGTCAGCAAGCTGCGCCGTTTGGTATGATGATAATATTGAGCTTCCCACATCTGATGCTGGCCGACATCACTGACGACGGTGGCGTCTCCCTGGTCGGTAGCGTGCCAGAGCTGCTGCATAATGTAAGGGGCCACCAATTCATCTGTTTCCTGGGCCAAAATGTCGCGGTCGCCGGTTTCCTGTTTCCACTCGGCGATTTGGGCCAACCAGGCTGGATGTTCGTTCTGTTCCACCTGCGGCAGCAGTTCGCGTAGTGTCAACAGCGCATCGCCTACAACTGGTGTGTCAATGGTGATGTTTTTGCCCATTTCGGCCGGGTCCAGGTCAACGTGGATAATTTTGGCTTTGGGCGCAAACGTTGTGAATGCACCGGTCAATCGGTCGTCCAGCCGTGCGCCAATGGCGAACATAACGTCGCATTCCTGTAAGGCGTAATTACAATATGCCTCGCCGTGCATACCCCCCCAGCTGAGTGAAAGCGGATGTGTTGCCGGAAATGCGCCGATGCCTAATAAACTGGTGGCAACGGGGATACTGGCTTTTTCGGCTAGTTGGCGGAGTTCTTTTTCTGCTTTGGCGATAGAAACGCCCTGGCCAGCAACGATGACCGGTTGTTTGGCTTCGTTGATCAGGCGGGCGGCGCGGGCGATGGATTCTGTCGCCGGTACGTTTTGATTGGGGTTATAACCGGGTAAATTAATGCTTTCCGGATATTCGAATTCCATCGATGCCTGGAGAACATCTTTGCAAATATCGACCAGGACAGGGCCAGGGCGGCCGGTTCTGGCGATGTAAAATGCTTCTTTAATGGCGCTGGGTAGTTCTTTGATGTCGGTGATGAGGTAATTGTGTTTGGTCACCGGCAGGCTGACGCCCTGGACATCGGCTTCTTGGAACCCGTCGCGCCCTAACAGGCTGGTGGGTACCTGCCCGGTAATGGCTACCACGGGGACAGAGTCCATGTTGGCTGTGGCCAGCCCGGTGATGAGATTGGTCGCGCCTGGGCCGGATGTGGCGACGCAAACGCCAACCCGTCCTGTAGCCCGCGCATAACCATCGGCCATGTGGGACGCGCCTTGCTCGTGGGTTACCAGGACGTGATGAATCGGATATTCGTATTTGGCCAGGTCGTCGTAGGCGGGGAGAATGGCCCCGCCCGGCAGACCGAAGACTACCTCTACGCCTTCACGCATGAGGCTTTCCCAAATGATTTGACCACCGGTCTTTTTCTCGCTCATAAGATTCTCCTCTTTTTTATTATCGGTATGGGTGGAATCGGTGATTATGGGTGACGCGGATGGGCTGTAGGGCTGCTACGGCCGTATCACCGCGTCCGTACAAACAAAAAAGCAGAAAACGCATCCAGGTGGTTTTCTGCTTTACGAAAACAGGGTAGGGGAAACGACTACCGGCCATAGAGCGGCTGGCGGCCATTGTCTGATAACATTGATGAGATGAATAATGTTTTTTCATAAGTCTGCTCCAGAAAACAAAAAAACCGCCCTGCTGGGCGGTTATGTGTTGACTTACTCTTGTAGTTCGTCCATTACCCAACAGGCATTTCCCTCTTGTTTAAGACAACAAGAAGAAGGCTAATCAGGCTAATAATAAGGACAAAACTGTTAATTATCATTTGACTTTTTCCAGGCGCTTTATGGGCGCGATGGACTCAAGTATATGAGTTTGGCGCAACTGTCGTCTATGGTCAAAATTGCCATAAGAATACAGTGTTTACATTGTACGACTTGCACAATTTTATGCAAGAGAAAAATAAACCAATTTGGTTATTTCCCATAAATGCCCAAAGAGGATGATCCCTGACGGTATCACCCTCTTTGGATTCCCACTATTTCCCACTGAACCGCGCATTTCTGCACAAGTCCCCAATAGTATAAAAATTCGTACGCTGTAAATCTACGGGTAAGTTGCTAGAAAAGTTGATGTTGCAACTTGTCAAAAATGTACAGAGGAGCCTGTGTTGGTGTAAATACTGAGGTGGTTAAAATGCGTACTCCCCTATAAATGCCCAAAGAGGATGATCCCTGACGGTATCACCCTCTTTGGATTCCCACTATTTCCCACTGAACCGCGCATTTCTGCACAAGTCTCTATTAGTATAAAAATTCGTACGCTGTAAATCTACGGGCAAGTTGCTACAAAAGTTATTATTGCTACCTGTAAAAAGTGTACAAGTGACGCTTTGTGAAGGGGGTCGGGGGAACGGCCGTTGCTGTTTTCTCCACTACACTTTTGTATGCCGATTGCATTAATTTTCATCTTGACCGTTTTCATCACGGAACAAGACCGGTTTCGATGAGGGAAACGGCCATTTCATCTACCAACCGCAATCCCAACGTCCCATCCAGGCCGGACGGCCGTTCCCAATTTGTCAAAAATGGCAGGCCGGGCGATAGAGTGACGGGCCAGGTTTGGGCCGGGCTGTTATTGACGTAGAGGGTGATGGTGCCTGTTGTAACGGCCGTTACCGCTGCCCCAATCTCCGCCCCACTCCCTGTATCTGTCAGCCGTACGGCTGCCTGTTCGTTGGCTTTTTGGAAGCCGCCGATTCCGGCCACCGGATACCATTTCTCCGTCCAGGTGATGGTTTGGCCGGCGTTTAGCGATGTGTAGGTCCAGAAATCGGCCGTGACGCCGCTGCCCCACATTTCCACATAATTGCTATCGTCGTCTGTCCACAAACTAGAACTTAGAGTATCTGGCCCGAAGAATTTGTGGCCGGGAACCAGCGCCGGATCGAAGGTGCGCACCACGCCTTGATCCCATTTATGATCGTAAATGCCAGTGAAACCGTCGGTTACCTCCGGGGCAAAGAAGCCAATCCAGCCGTTCCAGTTGTCGTACCAGCTCAGGTTACGGCCGTTATACACCGGCCAGCTAATCACCGATTGTTCGCCCGGCAAATTGGGATCGCCTTCGGAGTGGATGATGATCTGGCTGGCGGGCACGATGAATTCAGTCTGGTTGGAGGTGTGGTTGTCGTCCAGGGCGATCATCGCGTTCAGCCAGTATTGATAGGTGTGGGAAACGGCCGTGTCATTTTGCACCCAGGGTTCAATCGTCATGTAAGCATGGTCGGCGTCCAGTGAAATCGTAAAGCCTACTTCCATGTCTGTCTGGTCTTCCATGTCGCTGACGGTAATGAAAACGGTGTCGGTTAGTGTTTGCGTGCTGGCCGTCCAGGGGCGGTACTCATTTAAACCATGCTCATCGGTCGGGAAGGCCCATTCGATGCCGCCGGAGGCCAGCCACCAGCCGCGCCAGCCCCACGCCGTCGGTTTGAGCACCGGGTTGTTGTAGAGCAACTGCCGGCCGGTTATTTTGTCCTGCCATTGGTACAGGCGTCCACCCAATTCTGGCAAAACGGTCAGCGAGACGTAACGGTTTTGCAGTGTAATGGCCTGGAAGACGCGGTCAATCTTTGGTTTTTGGAAAACGCAGTCGTGGTTAATGCGCGGGTAAGGATAAACAAAATCACCCGGATCGGTTGGCCTCAGACAATCGGGATGGTCATACTGATAAGACGAAATGGTGATGGTTGATTGTTCGATCCAGGGTGTGACGGGATAAATGGGTGTGGGGCCGGGTGTT
Organism: Ardenticatenaceae bacterium; assembly: GCA_020634245.1. Classification (GTDB taxonomy): domain Bacteria; phylum Chloroflexota; class Anaerolineae; order Promineifilales; family Promineifilaceae; genus JACKCC01. Next base: position 198,730 of record JACKCC010000014.1, read on the forward strand.
GGCGTGGGTGTTGGTGTCGCGTCTGTTTTTTCGACCAGAGGCAAATAGGTATCGTGTTCGGGTGTAACGGTTACGCCGATGGCGGAAAGCATAACTTGTTGGGTGGAGACGAAGATTGCTAGAACGGCCGTTACAACTAAACCAATAATGAGAATACGGTTACGCATGTTCCATCTCCTTTCCGGTACGGAACGTCCATATCCTCATTATTGAGGTTGTGAATCAGATTGTCAATGGGATCAGGCGGGGGGGGATACGGCCGTTACCTGCTCCCGATATTGCTTTGTAATCGGATGATTTTCACCCAGCAGGGCAAACAGGCTGTCGATCACCTGAAGCGTGTATGATTGATCGATGTCTTCGCCGGCACCCAACGCCGTCAGCAGTTGGGCCAATGCCTGATCTGGCTTGCGCTGTCGCAGAGCGTTGGCGGCAGCCTGATAAGCACGATCAAGCGCTTCCAGGCCGGTCAGACCATCGCCATCTTCCATGTCAAAAAGAAAGCGGGCCAACGGAAAAAGCGTGTTGGCAGTATTCTCTTCATTGCCCGGTGGAAAATTATCCAGGAGAATAAACGCCTCAAAACCACGCCCTTTTTTCAAGTGTTGTTCGGCTTGCTTTATGCGTTGGGCGGGTGTGTTGCTGCCCTTAATTGCTGGTGGTGGGGGTGGAGTTTTGATTTGTTTAGCAATGAAACGCCGCACCAAACCCATGGGCATGGCTCCGGTGAACTCATCCACTACCTGCCCGTTGCGAAACATTTTGACGTTGGGGATGCTTTGGATGCTGTATTTAACGGCCGTACGCCGATTATTTTCCGTGTTCAGTTTGGCCAGGATGAATTCGCCATCTGGTTCCTCAGCCAGTTTTTCCAGCACCGGCCCTAATTGGCGGCAGGGCATGCACCACTCAGCCCAAAAATCGACCAGAACCGGCGATTTGTAGGAGCGGCGAATTACTTGTTGTTCAAAATTAGCGTCACTGACATCAATAATCGCTGCACGGCGGGCGGCCTTATCTTTCTTGAAGAATGAAAATAATTTCATGGGAGTCCTTTTTGTGTCGAAGTTGTCTACTCCCATTAGATGAGATAGCCGCGTTTTGGTTACACAGCAAGTGTTTAGCATCTCAGCTTGTCAGCATTTCAGCTTTTTGCCGACTGGCTAACTGGCGACCCGGCTGTTCAGGCGCTGAATCTTTCTACATGGAAGGGAGCGGGGTCGAGAGACGGCCGTTTCCCCAGCACTAGTTCCGCTGCCACCTGTCCCGTAATCGGCCCCATGGAGAGGCCGAGCATGGCGTGGCCGGTGGCGGCAATCAGGTTGTCGTACTGGCGGGAGCGGCCGACGTAGGGCAGTCCATCCGGCGTACAGGGGCGCATGCCGCTCCATATTTCCACCGGTTCCGGCATGTTGGCGGAAACAAGATAGGCATTGGCTGCGTCTTGGATGGCCTGCACCCGCCGCCGGTTGATGGAAAAATCAAACCCGGCCAGTTCCAGCGTACCGGCCAGGCGCAAATTTGGCCCCATCGGTGTGACGGCGACGCGCGCTTCGCCCAGGTAAAGCGGCATTTGCGGAGATGGCGCCGGTTGTCTGCCAGTAATGCTGTATCCTTTAGCGGGCTGCATGGGAATGTGGAGGTTGAGATCGCGGGTTACGGCCGTTGACCAGGCTCCGGCAGCCAAAACAACTTCTTTGATTTCTCTGCTGCCGTTGGTGGTGTTGAGGGTGGTGATACGGCCGTTTTCCACCTCAAACCCCATCACTTCGGTCTGGGTGAGGATGGTTGCACCATAGGCTTGCGCCGCCTGTGCCAGCCCACGTACAAACAAATCAGGCGCGATGTGGGCGTCTTCCGGGCTGTAAATGCCGCCAATCACGTCGGGGTGCACGGCCGTTTCCAATTCCCGCGCCTCATCTCCATTCAACACCGACATCGCTAGCCCAAACCGCTGCAAGATGGCGGCTTCATGCTGACCTTCGGCAAAGCCTTTTTCTGTCTTATACAAAATCATGCTGCCCTTTTGGGCAAAGTGGCAGTCCAGTTTTTCTTGCTCGATTAGTTGAGGGAACAAAGCCAGACTGGCCCGCTGCCAATCGCGTAGCAGGGGAACGGCCGTGTCAAACGACTTCTGATTACAAAACGACTGGAACCGCCACAGCCAAGAGACAAGATCTTTGTCCAGGCGCGGTTTGATGTAAAACGGGCTGGCTGCATCCAGCAGCCATTTTAGCCCCTGGGTGAGGACGCCTGGCGCTGGAATCGGCGTGGAGTGACCGGGGCAGATGAAGCCGGCGTTTCCACTGGAACTGCCCGCGCCAATTTCACCTTTTTCAATAAGGGTAACTGGAACGCCAGATCGGGCTAAAAAGTAGGCGGTGCTAACGCCAATAATCCCCCCGCCGATAATAACAACATCGTCTTGCGCCATGTCATGACTCTGGCTGTAGCTGCCATAATTTGAGAGCTAACTGCAATGCCAGGCGCATGTTGGCCTGTTCGAGGTCCTGCCCGGTTAGCTCTTTGATACGCTCTAGCCGGTACAGGAGAGTGTTGCGGTGGATGAACAGGGATTCGGCCGTCTGGCTGATGTTGCCATGATGGTCAAAATAGGCATCAATAGTTTGCACCAGGCTGCTGCGATGCTGAGCATCATATTCCACCAGGGGGCCAATGACGTGTTGGGTGAACTGCCGAACAACTTCAATATCTTCGAGTTGGCCCAGTAGTTGGTAAACACCCAGCCCATGAAAATCGACGACGTGATTTAATTTCAGTCGTTCACCTAATTCCATGGCTTGCAGCGCTTCTTGATAAACGCGCGGCCAATCGGACAGCCGCATGGCTGGCCCGCTGGCGCCGCTGATGAGATGAGCGTCGGGGAATTCGTTGGTTGTTTCTTCGTAAATGCGGCGGCCCAGACTGTGAGCGGCTTCCATATCTTCGTTGTGTTTGAGGGTCTGGAAGATGCATACGTGCTGATCGCCGTAGACATGAACCAGGGTGGAGCGGTTGTGATTGGCCAGGACCCAGTTTACGGCCGTTTCCAACCGCCGCATCGAGGGTGTATCAGCCCCGGCCCAGCTAAACGTCATAATGGCATGAGGCAGGCTGGTATCATGATCCAGCCGTCCGGCCAGCCGCTCGATCTCTTTTTTGGGCAGAGACCCCGAAAGAACGCCTTCCAGAAAATCACCACGCAGTGCCTTGCGGGCTTCGCTAACGGCTTTTGCTTTGGCCATTTCCAGCGCAAAAGCGGCCGCGCCATGCTCAACCGCCAAACTATCCAAAAAATCCAGATCGTCGGCCGGGCCAACGACGGACAGGTAACCGCGCGCCCGGTCGCCGGAAATGATCGGGCTGATAAGGCGGCCCATATTTTCTATGGGCAGGAGCTGCTGCCAGTAACTTTGCCGGGCTTTGGCCGCTGCTTTACGATTGCGCAGCAAGGCAGGCAATTCGTCCCGCTTGGTTAGTATTTCGGCAAGCTGTGACAAATCGATATCTGTGTTGCGCGGTGAACTCAGGGCCTGAATTTCCAGCCGTTTATCTTGCACGATGACGATCTTGCCGGTGAGGTTGGCCATAACGTCGGTCATCGCTGACAGGCTTTGCCCTTCGCGCGACATCTCCGATAGTTTGCGGTAAAGCTGCATGCCGCGTTCACTGGTGGCCGTCTGCCGATCAATCAGCAATGCAGCGATGGCGCGATGGGTTTCGCGGATGGAGGTTCCTGTAGGTGTTACCAGCAGCGGTACATCCAGTTCGTTTGCTTTACGGCTAAATGCATCCGGCAAAGGCTGGAAAGCCAACAATCCGGCGATGCCGATTTCGCCTAGGGATTGCAATTTTATTAGCATCTGCTCGGTTGTTGCCTGCCCTTGTACGATGGGGGGCAGCAAGACCAAATCGCCGGCACGGGCTTGATCGGGAAGTTCATCCCAATCAGTTAGTAGTACGACCCAGAGAACATTGTGACGGGTTTGTTTGGCTCCGGCCATAACGGCCGTATCCAATGGCAGCGCCAGCCGCAGAATGTCACCAATATTTACTTCAGTCGGGAGTGAGTTGTTTGTCATATCAATCTACGCTTGTGTGGTTCATCTATCAACGGGTAAATGGACAATAAAAGTCGTACCTTCGTTTACAGCGCTGACTACATTGATCTCGCCGTTGTGCTGCTCCACAATTCGATAGCAGGTGGCCAATCCCAGACCTGTCCCCTTGCCGGGGTCTTTGGTCGTATAAAAAGGTTCAAAAATATGGCCTAATTCAGCCTGAGACATGCCTTTGCCGTTGTCGCGCACCAAAACCTGGACGCGATCCCCTTCTTGGTTCAGGCGAGTCGTCACCTCGATGAATCGATTATCGGGTAACGATTGTACCGCATCTCGTGCATTTACCAGTAAATTGAGCCAGACGCTTTTCAAATGTTCCACGCTGGCGACGACTTCCGGCAAATCTTCGGCCAGGTCTAAAAAGACGTCAATGTTGGCCGATTGTAATTGATATTGCACCAGATCGAGTGCCTGGGCGATAGCTTCATTGATGTCAGTTGACTTAAAATCATACTGTTCCTGGCGAGCAAAATCCAGCAGCCCGCGTACCACTTTGGCTGCCCGTTCGCCGGCCCGGTAAATCAGATCAACCGATTCGTAGTTTTCGTCTTCGACCGGAATCACCATTTTGAGGAGTTGGGCATTGGCGTTAACGGCCGTTAACGGATTATTGATCTCATGGGCCACCCCGGCAGCCAATTGGCCAATGGCGGCTAATTTACCGGCCTGTAATAATGAACTTTCCAGCCGTCGTTCTTCCGTTCGGTCCTGCCACAAAATCACCGCTTTGGCTGCCGCCTTCGCCCCAGGAATGGGAAACGCATCCACATCCCATTCTCGCGGCAAGTGGTCAGGGCCATTCCAGCGCACCGACCAGTGCTGCGCCTGTTTGTGAGCCAATGTTTCACCCACCTGGCAGTGTTCGCAGGGAAAATCGCGGCCAAAGAAAATATGGTAGCAAGTCTGCCCGGTTAGCGTGTCATCTATGGGTTGAAGTTCATCAATTTTGCTTTTGTTAATGGAAATAAGCTGCCACTCTTCATTGATCGTGTAAATCGGATGGGGAATGCCGTCGATAAGGGCTTGCAAAGTATTGCGTCCTTCCAAAAGTTCCTGCTGCCGCAGCCGGTTGCGTTGAAACAGCCAGGCATTTTCTAACCCTTCGCTGACGGAGCTGGCCAGCGAGGCAAATAAATCCAAATCAATATCGGAAAATGGGCCGTCCATTTTATTGTAAGCGACGAGAACGCCAACGGGTCGGGTTCGTACCACCAGGGGAATGACAAAGAGTGATGCTGTCTCTTCCTGGTGGGGTGCGTCTAATTCTGGCCGGAAACGGCCGTCACCCTGCGGCTGGTTGCAAATAATTGGGCTTTTATTGGTAAAAGCCTTCCCGATCAGGCCGGCATCCGGGGCCACGCGGGGAAATGATTGCACCGGCAGCTTGCCGTTGGGACCTTGCACATATTGGTAGCGCAGCAGGCCGCCCTCCACCGTGAGGATAGCAGCCGAGGTGACGTTGAGGACAATGATGATGCCGTCAACGGCCGTTGCAAATACCTCCTGCGTTTCCAGCGTTGCTGCCACCCGCTGCCCCACCTGGTTCAAAGCTGCCAACTGCTCACTCTGCCGCTGTAACTGCTTCTCTAACTGCTGGGTGCGCAAAATCGTCTTAACACGCGCCAACAGTTCTTGCGGGTAATACGGCTTGGTAATGTAATCATCCGCGCCGGCAGAGAGCGCTGCTACTTTCTCATTGCTGCTGGAATGGGCTGTTAACACCACCACACGCATATAACGCAAATCAGGATGATGGCGAATCCAGTCCAGCACTTCCTGCCCTGTCATGCCTGGCATCATCATATCCAGCAGCACCAGATCAATTTCCACACCGGTTTCCAACGCGGTTTTTAAGAAATTGACCGCTTCTTGACCATCACTGGCCAGCGAAACCTGGTAGTTTTCCTTTTTGGTCAGGAAATCAGCCAGGGATTCGGCAATATCGGGTTCATCATCGACGACTAAAAGATGGGTAACGGCCGTTGCGGGAACAGAAGGAGAAGCTGGAACTTGAATCATGATCCTGGCAGTTAAAATTCAGGGATGACCGCCGGCACAACCCGGACAGCCAACCCTGATATGGCAAAACAGATCCTAATTGCGGGTTTCCGCTGATGAAAAAGTATAGCCATGCCCTTGAATCGTCCGAATATAAATCGGATTACTGGGCTTAGGCTCGATTTTTTCGCGCAAATTTTTAATATGTGCGCGCACCAATTCTGGACTGCCCGTATCGCGCGGGTAATCCCACACATCTTGCAGCAACTGCTGGCTGTTAAACACCTGATCAACATTGCTCAGCAAATGATAAAGCAAATCGAACTGCACATTTGTCAGCAATGCAGTTCCATTCGGCGTTGTCACCTCAAAGGTTCGACAATCAAGCCGGACATTGCCAACAACAATCTCAGTAGGGGTCTCCGGAACGCTGGCTTCAACCGGCCGGGAACGCCGCAAAATGGCCTTGACACGCAGTTGCAGTTCTTCCATGTTGAATGGTTTGCTCAAATAATCATCTGCGCCGGCCCGGAATCCTTCAATTTTGTCCTCATCTTTGCCTTTGGCAGTCAGAAAAAGTACGGGCAAATCGGCCAAAAGCGGGTCTCCCCGGATTTGACGACAGACTTGATACCCATCCATGCCAGGCATCATAATATCTAGAACGAACAAATCGGGGCGGTGTCGCCGGGCTAACTGCAAGCCCTCTGGTCCGCTGTTGGCTACCATCACCTGGTAGTCATACAGCTTCAAAGTACGCTGCAATGTCCGGGAAACCAATTCGTCGTCATCAATGACAAGGATTGTGGCCATTGAATTCACCTCTTCTGAATTGATTGTTGTCCAACAAAATAGATGGCGTTATGTGAACACCAATTGCAAGTATAACAGATTTTTGGCAAAAAGGGGGCAGAGTGACGAGGTTGCGGAGTTGCAAAGTAGCAAAGTCACTTTTCAACTCTGCTGCTTTGCAACTCCGCTACTTTATAACAGCAGTCGCATAGGGGTTTCTAACATTGTTTTAAACGCTTGCATGAACTGGGCGGCTTCCGCGCCATCAGTCACACGATGGTCGGCAGAAATGGTAGCTTTCATGCGCACCCCCACGGCAAGCTGGCCATTTACCACCGCTGGCACCTCGCGGGCCGAGCCAACGGCCAGGATAGCTGCATCCGGCGGGTTGATGATGGCGATAAAGTTTTCGACATCATACGCGCCCAAGTTGCTGACGGTGAAGGTACTGCCCTCTACATCTTCGGGTTTGACTTTGCCGTCTCGCGCCCGGCCAATCATCGCTTTGTTGTCGCGGGCGATTTGAGCCAGTGGGGTCACGTCGGTGTTTTTCTGGACGACGGTAAGCAAGCCGCCTTCCACGGCTACTGCGCTGCCGATGTTGATGCGGTTGTGCATGATGAGCGTCGCGCCATTATAGTTTGCATTGAGTTTGGGGAAGTCGCGCAAAGTCAGCGCTGCTGCTTTAATGATCATATCGTTGACGGTGACCTTTTCGCCTTCGGGCAGGGCGGCGTTGATCTGTTTACGCAGTTCCAGCGCCGGAGCCATGTCGATTTCGGTGGTGACGTAGAAGTGCGGTACGGTGGTTTTGCTTTCAATCATGCGACGCCCGATGGCTTGACGCAGTTTACTGGTTACCACTTCGGTGCTCTCCGGTCCGGCGACGATGGGTGTGAATGCTGCCGGCGCAGCGGTGACAACAGGTGCCGGTTGGTAGGCTTCGACGTCGGCTTTGCGGATACGGCCGTCCGGTCCTGTCCCATTCACCAATCGCAAATCAATCCCCTTTTCCTCGGCGATACGGCGGGCGACTGGGGTTGCTTTGATGCCGCCGGGAAATGCGTTGTCGGTGGGAGCAGGCGTTGTGGTTGTTGCCGGTGGTGCTGCTACGGGAGCCGAACTCGATTCCACTAATTCTTCCTTCTTAGCTTTTGCTGCCGGAGCCGCACCGCCGTTCATCATCCCAGATATGTCTTCACCTTCGTCGCCAACAATAGCCAGATTGGCCCCAATGGGCATCACCTCCCCGGCTTCGGCCAGCAAATGCAGCAGCATACCGCTGGCCTGCGCCTCCAGTTCCAGCGTGGCTTTGTCCGATTCAATTTCGGCGATGATTTCCCCTTTTTCAATGGAATCACCGATCTTTTTGAGCCATCTGTTCAATACGGCTTCGCGCATGTCGAAGCCCAGCTTGGGCATGACAATAAATTCAGCCATTACACGATCTCCTTTACAGCGGCGATGACCTTGTCCGCGTTGATCAGGGCCGATTGTTCCAGTTCCCGCGAGTAGGGCAGCGGGGCTTCTTCCTGAGCCACACGTTTGATGGGGGCGTCCAGATAATCGAATCCTTCTTCCTGAATGCGGGCGACGATTTCAGCGCCGATGCCGTAGGAACGATGACCCTCTTCGACGATGACGGCTTTGAAGGTTTTCTGGAAGGATTTGAGGACGGGGGTCATGTCTAACGGCCGTAACGTCCGCAAATCCACCACTTCCGCTTCAATTCCCTCTTTGGCCAGCTTGTCGGCGGCTTCCAGGGCTACTTGTAACCCTTGGGCATAAGCTACAATCGTCACGTCGCTGCCTTCCCGCTTCACATCAGAAACACCGATAGGGACCACATAATCCCCTTCCGGCACCTCGCCGCGCACCTGGTACAGCGTGGCGTGTTCAATGAACAGCACCGGATCATCGGTGCGGATGGACGCCTTCAGCAGCCCTTTGGCGTCGTAGGGTGTGGCCGGCGAGACGACCTTCAGCCCAGGAAAGTGGGCGAAAACGACATCGGGGGTATGGCTGTGGGTTGCCCCTAACTGACGGCCGCCGCCACCCGGCGCGCGGTAAACCAGCGGCACACGCATTTGCCCGCCAAACATCGAATGCAGCTTGGCGGCATGGTTGACGATTTGATCGAAAGCCACGAAAGCAAAGTTGATGGTCATAAATTCGGCCACCGGGCGCAGGCCATTCATTGCTGCACCAACGGCTGCGCCGCCGATAACCATTTCCGAAATGGGCGTGTCGCGTACCCGCTTGGGGCCAAACTCGTCGTAAAAACCGCGTGTCACCGCATAAGTACCGCCCCAAACGCCAACTTCTTCGCCCATGATAAAGACGCGCTCATCCCGGTACATCTCTTCCCGCAGCGCATCGGTGATTGCTTGTCGCATTGTGATTCTTGCCATTGTGTTCTCCAGCTTAATAGCATTTCAGCGTTTCAGCTTGTCAGATGTTCAGCTTTGGAGCTGATTTGCTGACTAGCTGAACTGCTGACAGCTAGTTTTCAACATAAATATCGGTAAACAGTTCTTCCGGTGCCGGCAGCGGGGATGTTTCCGCAAAGTGGACGGCCTCATCCAGCTCTTTCTCGACGGCTTTGTCGATTTTTTCCAGATCGTCTTTGTCGGCGATTTTTTCGCTCAAAATTTGCCGTTCCAGAATGCCAATGGGATCGTCTTCCTGCCATTTTTCCACCTCTTCTTTGGTGCGGTAGCGCAGGGGATCGCCCATGCTGTGCCCTTCGAAACGGTAGGTGATGATTTCCAGGAACTGCGGTCCTTCACCGTTGCGGATGGCGGTCAGGGCTTTTTGGGTGGCTTCATAAACTTTGAAGACATTCATGCCATCTACCTGGGCAGCGGGGATGTCGTAGCCGCTGGCTTTTTGCATGATGGATGTGGCGGAGGAGTGGCGTTTAACGGCCGTACCCATCCCATACTGGTTATTCTCGCAAATGAAGAGGACGGGCAGCTTCCACAACCCGGCCAGATTCAGCGCCTCGTGGAAATAGCCGATGTTGGTTGCGCCGTCACCAAAATAGCAGAGAACGGCCGCATCCGTTTCATTGTATTGTTCGGCCAGGGCGATGCCGGTAGCAATCGGTAAATGCGCGCCAACGACGGCGTGACCGCCCCAGTAACGCCGTTCCACATCGGCCAAATGCATTGAGCCACCCTTACCCTTGCTGACGCCGGTGCTTTTGCCCAGCATCTCAGCCATGACCTTTTTGACGTCGGAACCGACGGTCAGCGCGTGCCCGTGATCACGGTAAGCGGTGATAATGTGGTCATTTTCATTACGGGCATTAATTGTACCTACAGCAACCGCTTCCTGTCCGATGTATAAATGTAAAAAGCCGCCGATTTTGCCCAGTTGGTAAAGCTCGGAGCAGCGATGCTCAAAGCGGCGGATCAGCACCATTTGCCGGTACCAATCTAAGATGGTTTGTTTGTCCATGTAACTCTCCTAATATATCGTGATGAGGACTGTGTCAAAGGAACAAGCCAATTTGAGGGCACAAGCGGCCTCAAACCGGAATCGCTCCGCATTGATTGGAAACGAATCTGTGGGTTATAGTGGGGAATGTGCTACTGCATGTAACCCGGCCACGGGAAATTAGTTGCACATTCAACGATTAAATAGTTTAACAAAATCTAGGGGTGCAGGCGACAATGTGACACCTTTCACAGGAGAGTATAATATAAGATTAATAATTGATGATTCAAGATTTAATGGCAATTGGGAAGTCAGAGTGCTTCCAAGGAGATGAAAATGAAACTACTTATCAGACTTGTTGTCAACGCTGTTGCTTTATATGCGGCGGCCCAGCTTGTGAACGGCATCCAATTAACCGATCAGATTGGCGGCATCCTCATTGTTGCCCTGATTTTTGGTATTATCAATGCCATCCTCGGCCCCATCTTGAAAATCTTGAGCCTCCCGTTTATTTTGGTCACGCTGGGTCTCTTTACCCTGGTGATTAATGGCTTGTTGCTCTGGTTGACGGCGTCATTGACGTCTTATTTGTCTGTCGAAGGTTTTTGGGCGGCGTTCTGGGGAGCGCTGGTGATTAGTGTCGTAAGCTGGTTCTTGAACGCGGTATTGAAGGACGACGACAAGAAAAAGCGCCGCGACTAATTGATAATTGCTGCTGTATCAAGACCTCGCCAGCTATAAGGCTGCGAGGTCTTTTTTTGTGTCTAACCAGGGCAAAGCTCGACTGAATTTGCGGACGCTCTGCACAACTTTTGCAGATTTGCCGGTTAAAATGATAGGGGACAGTCACTTTTGTCGGTGGTTACGAGCAAAATCAAATGTCGTGAAGTGACTGTCACCTGAAGGGTGTTAGAATTTGTTTATGTTGAAACAACGCATTTTGGTGGTGGATGACGATAAAGAGGTGGTGCGCCTGATGCAGGCGTACCTGGAGCGGGCCGGTTTTGAGGTGCTGGTGGCTTATGATGGGGACACGGCCGTACACGCTCTGCGCCGCGAAAAACCAGACCTGGCCCTGCTGGATTTAATGCTGCCCGGCAAAGACGGCTGGGAAATCACCCGCTTGATGCGCAGTGATGCCAATCTGGCCCATATTCCCATCATCATGCTCACTGCCCGTGTGGAAGATACCGACAAAATCGTGGGGTTGGAAATGGGCGCCGATGATTACGTTACCAAGCCATACAATCCGCGGGAAGTGGTAGCTCGCGTACGGGCGCGGCTGCGCAGTCACGAACCGGCCCACCCTGCTTTGCTGCAAGCAGGTGAGTTGGCGCTGGATGTGGGGCGGCGGGAGGTGATGGTGAACGGCCGTGTCATCGACCTCACCCCCACCGAATTCAACCTGCTGCACGCCCTCATGGAGCAGACCGGTTATGTCTTCACCCGCAGCGAACTCATCCGCAAAGGACTGGGCACCGATTACGAAGGTATCGACCGCACACTGGACAGCCACATTCGCAACTTGCGTCGCAAAATCGAACCTGATCCTAAAAATCCAACCTATGTTCAAACCATTTACGGCGTTGGCTACCGGCTGGCGGGAGGGGAACAATGAATCGTTTATGGGTCCGTCTCAGCTTCATCATCACCGGTGTCATTTTGATGATGGTTTTTCTGCCCTTCCTGCTGCAACTGGTTTTACGCAATGGACTGCTTCCCTTGCCGCAGCCGGAAATGCCGGCGGAAGTGCGGCGTATTTTGGAGACCCTGCCGCCGGAAACAATTGCTAATTTTCGCGTGTTTGTCCAACAAGAATTGATGGCCCTTTTTACGCGCGGCATTATTACGGCAGCTATTATCGGCGTTGTGGCCGGTGCCTGGCTGAGCCATACACTGGCCGCCCCATTGCAGCGCCTGGAAAAAGGAGCGCAGGCCGTTGCCGCCAAGGATTTGAGCTACCGCGTTCCGGTACGGGGCAGCCAGGAAATCCAGGCTGTAGCTCAATCTTTCAACCAGATGGCCGGCCAGTTGGAAACGGCCGAAACGCTGCGCCAAAATCTGCTGGCCGATGTGGCTCACGAGTTGCGCCATCCGGTACACGTCCTTAAGGGTAATTTGCAGGCTATTTTGGATGATGTTTATCCACTGGATAAGGAAGAAATTGCCCGGTTGGTCGATCAGACCAATCATTTGCAAACGTTGATTAATGATCTGCACGAACTGGCCCAGGCGGAAGCGCAGCAGCTGCCTATGCACAAACAGGCCGCCGATATTGCCCAATTGGTCAAAGATGTGACGGCCGTTTTCAAACCGGCCGCCGCTGCCAAACAAATCGATTTACATGTGGAACTGCTGGGCGCGATGCCTATCCTGGAGGTGGACGCCTCACGTATGCGCCAGGTGCTGCATAATTTGTTGGATAATGCGCTGCGCCATACGCCTGAAAACGGCCGTATCCTCATCACCGTGCAGCAAACAGAGGTAGGATTACAAATTCGCGTAACCGATTCCGGGATCGGTATCAAACCGGAAGACTTGCCCCATGTTTTTGATCGCTTCTATCGTTCAGATAGCTCGCGCAGTCGAGAGAATGGCAGCACCGGTCTAGGCCTGGCCATCGTTCGCGCCATCACCGAAGCCCACGGCGGACATATTGACGTGGCCAGCGCTGGCCCTGGACAGGGCAGCATCTTCACACTCGTCTTTCCACAAGAAATCGTACGCAAATAACTTCAAAAGTCTTTGAAATAAGCACTTAATTGCTAGAGGTAGCCAAGACTTTTGAAGTCTGTAAAGCCCAAACAAAAAGAGCGTAATCCAACAGGATACGCTCTTTTGTGATCAGCCGCTTCAGGCGTAATAGCCGACGCCTTCCGACTGTTCGAATGGTTACCGTCGCAGACGGTTGGATGCTCCACCTCGTCCAGAGGATGCCAGTCGCCCGGAATTTTGCATAAACATGGTGGGCGGCAGTTTGAAGCCGTGATTGAGGAGTCGTTGTTCGCAGTACGGCCGTACCCCGCCCGGTACAAACTCACCTAACACTTTCCCTTCTTCTTCCCCGTGCTCTTCAAACTTGAAAATATCCTGCATCACCACCATCTCCCCTTCCATGCCGGTGATTTCGGTAATATTGATGATTTTGCGGCTGCCATCGCGCATTCGAGCCTGCTGCACGATTAAATTAACGGCCGATACAATTTGCTGCCGTACCACCGAAAGTGGCAAATCCATCCCGGCCATCAACACCAGCGTTTCCAGGCGGGAAATCGTGTCACGAGGATTGTTGGCATGAATAGTTGTCAGGCTGCCGTCATGGCCGGTGTTCATCGCTTGCAGCATGTCCAGCGCTTCGCCGCCACGACATTCACCCACAACAATCCGTTCTGGGCGCATTCGCAATGAATTGATAACCAGATCGCGGATCGTCACTTCGCTGTCGCCTGATTTAGTGGGCTTTTTTGTCTCTAGCCGGACGACGTGCCGCTGTTTCATGCTGAGTTCAGCGGCATCTTCAATGGTGATAATACGATCACCTTCAGGAATAAAATCGGAGAGGACATTCAGTAGTGTCGTCTTCCCCGATCCGGTGCCGCCGGAAACAATGATATTGAGTTTGGAAACAACACACGCTTCCAGAAATTCCGCCATTTCTTGATTCATACTGCCAAAATTAATCAGATCATGGTAGGTAAATGGCGTTTTGGAGAATTTGCGGATGGTGATATTAGGACCGTCAATGGCACATGGCGAGATGACGGCATTAACACGGGAGCCATCGGGCAAACGGGCATCGACCATGGGTGAATCCTGGTCAATAACCCGTCCCAATGGCTGAATGATCTTGCGAATGACTCGTTCTACATGGGCGTCGTCATTAAAGTGAACGGCCGATTCCGTCAATTTGCCTTTTTTTTCAATGTAAATCAGGTCAGCCCGGTTGACCATCACTTCTGTGACGGCGTCGTCATTGAGGATTTTTTCTAGTGGGCCAAACCCCAGAATCTCGTCCAGCAGATCGGAAAAGAACTGCGGTTCTTGTTCTGGCGGAATTTGGACGCGGGCGCGTTGTTTGGCCAGGTCGTACCGGTCTTTAATTAGTTTGATGCTTTGGGGATTATCCCGTTCCAGGACAACCTTGTCGGGTAATGAGGACTCGATTTTTTCAGCCAGCCATAGACGGAACCGGGCTAACTCTTCAGTTGTTGATGAAGATACGGATGTTGATGATGCTGCCATTTACTTTATCCTTATTTAGCGGCGGCAACCGTGCAAAACCATTGCCGTCATCATTATAAGGAGAGAGTGGCTTTATTCTCCATAGCGCCTTGTCACTATGACAATCATCCTATGGGTGAAATGATGTGTCTGGGGGGATCGATTGTACCCGGTGACGGGGTTTAGATGCCCTCGTTAGCCAGGGCTACCCATATGCCCAGACCAATGTAGACGATGCCGGATAACGGCCGTATCCAACCCTGATACCGTACAATAAAGCGCCGGGCCACACCGGCCACCTGGGCTACGATGGTGTAAACCGTGAACGCCGCCGTCATTTGGATGCCGCCTAAAACAATAAACTGCCATTGAATATGGCCCAAACCGGGATCAATAAACTGGGGTAAAAAGGCAAAGTAGTAAATCGCCGCTTTGGGATTGAGCAGCGTCGTGACAAACCCATTGCGATAGGTATGCTGCGGCGACCAACGGGGTTCCATTATGCCCTGCCGGGAGTGTCGCAGCATTGTCAGGCCAATGTAGATTAAAAAAAGCGCCCCGGCTATCTGGAAGACGCGAAACACAAGATGGGAGGTTTGCAGCAGAACCGTCAGCCCCCAAACGGCCAGGCTGATGTGAATCAGTGCGCCGCTGACTACGCCCAGTACCGC
Organism: Ardenticatenaceae bacterium; assembly: GCA_020634245.1. Classification (GTDB taxonomy): domain Bacteria; phylum Chloroflexota; class Anaerolineae; order Promineifilales; family Promineifilaceae; genus JACKCC01. Next base: position 213,974 of record JACKCC010000014.1, read on the forward strand.
TAATTGGCCTCGTCCCGGCCCCTGGCTCAAACTGGTTGTCAGGACAAAGATGAAATTGGGGCCGGGAACGGCCGCAAAGAATAAGGCAACGCCGGCAAAAAGTGTCAAGGTCTCGATTGTGGGCATAGGGACTTGGATGAATGCGTGGGTTACGTCCTGGCTGCGCCGTACAAGTACCAATAATCGGTGCGGGGATAAGCTGGCTGCCAGGCTTCCGGCCACAGGAATGAGCCGGGGCGCCAGCGGGAACGTAAATTGCCGTCCAGAACGGCAATTTGATCGGTGATGCGGGAATTGAGCTGGTAAGGAGGCATTTGCAGTTTGTCGGTTACGGCCGTCATCATTACTCTGGTTTCTACGGCCGAAGTGTAGCCGGCCACGGCTGCGCCGCGTTCCCAACGAAAATCTTTCAGATATTCGCCCCACTGCCGGATGCGAGCTTCCAGTTCCTGGTGTGCTTTTTGTTCTAAGCGGACGATTTTTTCCACCAAAGCTCGGTTGAATTGGGCAACGGCCGTATCCACCACCGCCTGTTCCTCATCGGTCAAAAGCTTAGGCAGAGCCAGCAGCCGGTGCTGCCGCATCAGATAGCCACCCAACGTCAACTTGGGCAGGCCGCCCTTCATCAACTGCCAAAAAAGTACGTCACTGCGCAGATACTCCTCCATCTCCCCGGCCATTTCCGCCAAAATCGTTACATCTTGCGCCAGCTTACCGACTTCATCTAACATAGTATGCCTCCGTATGCACAACTAAACGATGCGGTATAATAGGGGACAGCTCGATTCTGAGCAAGCACCTGCCAATGCAGGAAAGGACTCGACAATGTCGGCCATAAGAAGAGCGGCGATCCTTAAATTGGCTTCAGCCGCTTATGAAATGAAACTGGACGTGATGAACGGTATGGTCAGCCAGGATAGTAACGGCTGTTGGCAGATTGGCGGCCACAATTTGACAGATTGGCTGGCTGCCCACGAAGGTCAAGAAATTGTATTGGTGATGGGTGCTTTAGATGATGATCGGCCGGTAGAAGTTCGAACTTGCCGCACCTGTGGCCGTGATTATACTGATATAGAATGTCCTTACTGCCGGGCGAACCGCATCCGGCTGCGCGGCCGGGCATGAGTCGGGCATGAAATGTTAAAGGTTACATTGCAATTAAGGATGATTTAGGTCTTATGAAACGGATAGCTTATTTATTAGTGATTTTTGTTCTTTTATTTGTACCCAATTTTTCCGGCCAGGCACAAGGCGGGGTAACGGCCGTCGACTCGCTGGTCATTGATTTTTGGCCCGATTATGACCGTACGGCCGTTCTGGTTTTAATGACCGGAACCTTACCGACGGGTACGGCCACGCCGGCAACGGTCACCCTACCGCTGCCGGACAATGCGGAAGTTAACGCTGTTGCTTATATGGACGCCACGAATGGGCTGATGAATGCCGAGCATGAACAGAATGGTAATCAGCTCGTGTTAACCACACCCAATCTCGATTTTCGTGTGGAATATTACATTCCGTATGAAGCCAACGGCAGCCAGCGCTCATTTACCTTCAGTTGGACGTCGAGCATGAGCGTGAACCAGCTTGAGGCCAAAGTGCAGCAGCCGCGGGCGGCATCCGGCATGGTTATCGAACCAACGCCCATCGAACAAACCACCGCGTCGGATGGATTTACCTATTACCTGCTGCCGAATCAAATTATCCCCGCCGGACAGCCGTTTACAGTAAATGTTAACTACACCATGTCATCGGATGCGCTTTCGGTAAACAGTGGCAGCGGAACGATCGATTTGCAGCCATCCAGCCCGGTTTCCACCAGCAGCAATGCCACAAAAGGTATTAATTGGCCGGTTGTTGCCGGGGCCGCTGGCGGTATTTTGGTCATCGCCGCCCTGGCATTTTTGTACCTGGGCAATCAGTCTAAACCGCGCGTGCGCAAGCCCAATCCCACCCGTCCAGCCAAACCGAACCAACAAAAATCAGCCGGCAGCCGCTTTTGCCATAATTGTGGTGATAGAGTGGAGGCGGGTGACCGTTTTTGTCGCAACTGCGGTACGCCGGTGAAAGGGAAATAAAAAAGACTTTTGGGGAATTCGTCTGGGTCACTGCTCATACGTCATGCGTCATGTACCCCTGATGACGCATGATATATGATGTATGAGATGTAAGTTCCGTGAAATCCGAAGATTGACACAATCCTCAAATTTTAATCGTAAGTCAGTAAAACTTGAACGGCCGTCCCCGGTGAGTGGTAGAGCAGTTGATAGGCTTGGGCGGCTTGCTCGATGGGGGTGCGGTGGGTGACGAGCTGCTCCGGTTGAATTTGGGCTAACATTTGCCAGGCCATTTGCAGGCGGCGCGATTTGTTCCAACGGCCGTTCCACCGTGGCGCAATGTGGCTCACCTGACTGCTGATAATTTGCATGTGGCTGCGGTGGAACTGCCCCCCCAGATTGAGATCGGCCCGTTTTTGACCATACCAGGAACCAACGAGGATCCGGCCGTTATATCCCGTTATCTCAATTGCCTGCTCCAGCGCTTGTGGATTGCCCGATAATTCAAGCGTCAGATCGGCCCCGTGATACGGCCGTTCCCCTTGCAGCGCCATTTTAATCTCATCTGCATTAACCGTTGACGGGTCTAAAGCGGCTGTCGCCCCCAATCGTTTTGACCATTCCCGACGCAGGGCGTAGCGATCCAGCGTGACCAGGCTGGCCAGGGGGGCGTGCGCCAGAAGCGCCGTAGTCAGCAGCCCCACGATTCCCTGGCCGAACACGGCCACCTGTTCGCCAATCATCGGCTGGCCATCCATGAGAAAGGAGACGGCCGTTTCCATATTGGGCAAAAATACGGCCGTTTCCGGCAGTATCCCATTGGGAACCGGCAGCAAATGGTCAGGATTGGCCGCAAAATGCGTTTCGTGCGGGTTAAACGCAAAAACCAGCCGTCCTTCCCAATCGGCGGATACGTTTTTGCCTACGGCCATTACCCGGCCAACAGCGGCATAACCATATTTAAGCGGGTATTGGAACTCGCCGCCCAGAGCATCAATCGTTTCATCCACAGCCATACCCATTGGCATCTGACCGCGATACAACAGCATTTCCGTCCCCGGACTGATGGCCGAGGCAACTGTTTGCACCAGTACCTGCCCGGCCTGAAGCGGCGGCAAATTTGTTTCTCGAATCTCGACTTTGTGCGGCTCCACAAAAAACAACGATGCCCGGTTCATCCCACTTCTGCCTTCTGCCTTCTGATTTCTGCCTTGTCTTCCGCCCACAGCACGTCGCCGGAAAGCACCAAATCTTCCCCAAATTGTTCGTACCGGGGATTGCTCAGACGGGGAAATAGCACACTGCCTGACTGAGCAAAGCCGCCGACAGCACTTAGGCCGCCAACTAGCACGGGTGCAATGGTCAGTACAATGCGGTCGACCAGTCGGGTGGCCAGGAAGCTGGTAATCACAGATGCACCCCCTTCGACCATCAGCCGTTTGATGCCGCGTTGATGAAGTTCGGTCATGAGCTGGTTTAAATCGACCTGGCCTTGGCTGTTGGGCGCAATGGCCAGAACCTGGGCGCCGGTCGCTTCCAGTTGTTTGCGTCGGGCCGAATTAACGGGCACGGTGGTGGCAATCCAGGGGCGGCGGGAATTTTTGAGCAGTCTGGCGTTTAGCGGGAAGCGTAATTGGCTGTCGAGAATGACGGGTTGGGGGTTACGGCCGTTCACCAGCCGCACCGTCAAGCTGGGATCATCGGCCAGCACGGTGCCAATACCTACCAGGATGGCATCGTGGTTGGCGCGCAGTTGATGGGTCATGGCCATCGATTCCGGTCCGCTGAGGGCTAAAGGCTGGCCGCGCCGGGCGGTGATAGAGCCATCCATGCTTTGGGCGTAACTGAGGGTAATGAACGGCCGTTGCCGATGAACATTGTTTTTGCTTGTCAAGTCCTGGACATGATGGCCATTGCCATTTGCCCAACCGTTCAACTCAAGCAAGTGGCGCATTCGCTGCACCTTTGTTACCAGATAATTGGCGTTATCGGCCGTGATTTGCGGCTGCAAGGGAACACGATCTACGACGTTTACCGCCAGCGCCTGCAAACTTTCAATTTTCGTGGGATTATTGGTGATGAGCCGCAGGGAGCGTACCCCCAATGATTGCAGCATGAGGGCGGCGGCTGTGTAATCCCGCTCATCGGCCTGGTGACCCAGCATCAAGTTGGCCTCAACGGTGTCGTACCCCTCATCCTGGAGGTTGTAGGCGCGCAGTTTGCTCAGCAGGCCAATGCCGCGCCCTTCTTGCCGCAAATAAAGGATAATGCCGCGTCCTTCAAGAGCGATGAGCTGCATAGCTCGGTTGAGTTGTTCGCCGCAGTCGCAGCGCCGTGAACCCAGTACGTCGCCGGTGAAACATTCAGAATGGACTCGTACCAGGACGTTATCTTGTCCGGTTACGTCGCCCATGACCAAGGCCAGATGTTCTTTGCCGTCAGGGCTGTTATTAAATAGGCATAACTTAAATTCACCGGTATCGGTTGGTATTCGGGCACACGTTAAGGGTTCCATCTTTGCTTGTTTCATGCGATTTTATTCCTGCTTCTCAGATTTTGGTCGCTGCCTGGTAGGTTGATTTCATATGATCGTTTGCCGGATTATTTTTGGCAAGGAATCTCATTGACTGTTAACTGGTTACGGTCGTAACCGAAATCGCATGTAATCCAGCGGCGGCGTAGGTACACCCAACTGGAACAAAATCGGGGTCATCTGGCTGCGGTGCTCGGTGGCGTGATTGATGACGTGCTGCAAAATGTCGGCTAACGACAGTGAAAAGCTGTCACCGCGCGTATTTTGGTAGGCGACAATGCGGGTCAACTCTTTATCCGTTAATCCGCGCAGGAAGTTGGCCCAATCGTCGCGAACCGCTGTCCAATGCTGCTGCACGGCCGTTACATCATTATACGCATCGGGATCAAACATGGATGTGGGGTTGTGGCCCAGGCAGCGCGAAAGCCAGATGGATTCGGCGGTGAGGCAGTGAACAAACATCGCGTGCAGGCTGGTTTGGTCGAATAACGGCCGTTTCGCCTTGTACACAGCCTCATCCAATTGCTCCAAACTGGCCAAGACATGGTTCCAGGCCCACACGTTATACGCAAACAAAGTACGAATATGGTCAGCCAACATCTCATTCTCCTAAACAAAAATTAGTGGTTTCAGGTTTCCACCCCTGGTATCAGATTTGTGATGAGGGGCAGATGTCATTCAGGTTGCATCGTTGACAATCAGGGTTGCGGGCGTCACAAACACGCCGCCCATGAAAAATAAGTAGATGGGAGATCGCAATCCAGCTTTCCGGCGGAATGATAGCCATTAAATCTCGCTCCACTTTTTGCGGGTCAGTCGCCTCAGTTAGACCCAGCCGTTTGGCCAATCGTTTGACATGGGTATCGACGGTGATCCCATCGGCGATGCCATAAATTTCACCCAGGACAACGTTGGCCGTTTTTCGCGCCACGCCGCTGAGTTGGAGCAGGTCAGGCATGTTATCCGGTACGTGGCCGCCGTGTTTATGAACGATGGATTGCGCCGATTCCTGGATGTAGCGGGCTTTTTGCCGGAAAAAGCCGGTAGAACGAATGGCTTCTTCCAGTTCGGCGCGATCGGCGGCGGCAAAATCGGTTACTTCCGGGTATTGGGTAAACAATGTTGGCGTGACTTCATTAACCCGCTTGTCGGTACATTGAGCTGACAGGATGGTGGCGACTAAAAGCTGAACCGGGGTCTCGTAATCCAGTTCGCAGTGGGCGTCGGGATGGGCCGCGCGCAGGCGCTTGATGATTTCGGTAACATACTGTGGCGATGGCGGATTATGCATAAAACGGCTTCCTATCTTTCTGATTTTGGGTTGGTACCATTTTACCACGCCACTTGTACCATAGACTTCCTGACGTAAAATCTTAGAATACCCTTATACAAATTTTTGGATTTTGATGGCAGTTACAGCACATGTTTTTTACAACACCCGACATTAACCCACTCATTTTGCTGCTAGGAACGGCCGTTTTCACTGCCATACTCTGGTGGTACCAACGACAACAACATGCCGCCCCAGAAACAAAGCCCCTTGTGGTGCAAAACGGCCGTTCTTACCATCACCAGACGTCTTTTGGCAGTCCCGGTTATTTAATGGCGCCGGCCACCCGTGATGCGGTCGTCAACAGCATGAACGACGGCATGATCGTCCTTGACGTTCATAACCGCATCATCGATATGAACCCGTCTGCGCGGCGCATCACGCATAAATCCCTGGTCGATCTGGTTGGCAAAGATATTGAGCAGGCGCTGCCGGCCTTGTCCCGCCACATCAACGAAGCCATGACGAAACCGCTGGATATTGCCCTGGGCTACAAAGACGCCAATCGTTTCTATGAGCTTTCCATCTCTCCGTTTTTCGACGGGGTGGAGGAACGACGCGGCAATCTGCTTATCCTGCGCGATATTACCGAACGGAAACAGCGCGAAAACCTGCGCGACGACCTGACCCGCACGATGGTGCATGATTTGCGCGATCCTATCAGCAACTCTTTATTTGCTTTGGAAATGCTCAAAACCACGCTGGCGGAAAACCTCGTTTCAGAAACCCAGCAGCTTTTGGATTTGACGTTTGCCAGTACAGCCAAAACGTTACAGCTAGTAGACAAAATCCTTGAAATTGGCCGCCTGGAAAGTGGCGAACTGCCTTTGGCGTTAACAGCTTTCCCGTTGCATGAGATGGTTGAGCATGTTTTGACGGCGCAAATGCCGCGTGCAGTCAACAAACATCTTCAGTTAATCAATGAAGTGTCCGATTCGCTGCCTCTGGTTTGGGCTGACGCCGAATTGATTGAGCGTGTTCTCAAAAATCTGGTGGATAACAGCATTAAATTTACACCGGTTGGCGGCGTGATTCGGGTAACGGCCGTTACCACAACCAACGAACAGACCAATGAAACCGGCCTGCTTGTTTCGGTTATCGACAACGGCCCTGGCATCCCAACGGCCGTTCAACCCCAGATTTTTGAGCAATTTGTCACTGGAAACCAAATAGAGAGCGGCAGCGGGTTAGGTCTGGCTTTTTGTAAAATGGCCCTGGCCGCACATGGTCAAACCATCGGGTTAAACAGCCAACAGGGACAGGGAACAACCTTCACCTTCTCCTTGGCCGTTTCACCAGGAGAGGCTTGATTCTCTTTTCCGGCATAACTCCTGTTCACCCCTTTCGTAAAAATTACTTGTCGATTACGTGTTTTTGCAGATACGATCCTGACAATCTGTAAATCCGATGTAATCGACAGGCATTTTCATTAAAAAACACCTCCATTCCCCTCCTGACATTTTGATTTTTTTGCCAAAAAGTCTACCATTGGCGTAAGATTAGGAGACTTATAAAAAGTTTCGAATTTAACCGCGCTTCGATTATTTATAGTTTCCTCTGGCAGAGGCGGAGTTTTTCCCACGGCTCCTTGTCTGCCCAAAAGTGGGAGAACGAACATCAGAAGTTTCAAAGACCATCTCGCTTTTGCCTAATGCTTTCCCAAAGGAAATCGTGTTATATGAACCTTGATTTTGGACGTGAAGTTTGCGGCAATCTGGCAAACGCTGAAAAGAGAGAGTGGTTAGTAACCAATGGTATGGGGGGATATGCTTCCGGCACTATCGCCAGTGTGTTGACGCGGCGGTATCATGGCTTGTTGATGGCAGCTTTGCAGCCCCCGTTGGGCCGTACATTACTGTTGACTAAAATCGACGAAACGGCCGAGTATGACGGCATTTACCCTAACAGCGGCAAATTTTACCCGCTTCATACCAATTGGTGGGCCAGTGGGAATGTGGAGCCGAATGGTTACCATCATCTAAACCGTTTTCATTTAGAAGGTACGACACCAGTCTGGACATTTGGTATCGCCAACGCCCTGTTGGAAAAACGTATTTGGATGCAGCCGGGAGCCAATACGACTTATATTCAATATCGACTGGTTCGGGCCACAGGCGCATTGACACTAGAGGCTCGCGCTTTTGTAAACTACCGCGACTATCATCACACAACTATTGTAAATGATTGGGAACCCGATATTGAGCCGGTAAATAATGGGCTGTGTCTGCAAATGTTTGATGAAGCTGTCCCGTTTTATCTCCTGAGTGATAAAGCGGCTTTTTATTCACAATTTGACTGGTATGAAGATTTCTTTCTGAATGTTGAGGAATATCGCGGGCAGAATGATGTTGAGGAAGACCACATTTATGCAGCGCAAATCCGATACACCTTGCAGCCGGGGGAATCTCTGACGCTGGTGGCCAGTACGGAAGCCAGCCCAAATCTTGATGGCGACGCAGCTTATTCGGAACGTCGGGCTTATGAGCAGTCGCTGCTGGCGCAAGCCGGTGATTTTGCGGCAGCGGCTCCGGCATCGATCCGGCAGTTGATTTTGGCCGCTGACCAGTTTGTGGTGAAACGGCCGACACCCAGGGATGCAAACGGCCGTTCCATCATCGCTGGCTATCATTGGTTCAGTGACTGGGGCCGCGATACGATGATCTCCTTACCCGGATTGACCTTGACCACCGGCCGGCCGGCTATTGCCGCCAGTATCCTGCGCACTTACGCCCAATTTGTCGATATGGGTATGATTCCTAACCGGTTTCCCGATGTGGGCGAGAAACCGGAATACAATACGGTTGATGCTACCCTCTGGTACGTGGAAGCCGTTCGTGCCTACTACCAGGCGACTGGCGACCGCCAATTACTGGTTGAACTGTTCCCGGTGCTGAAAGACATTCTCAAATGGTACGAGCGCGGCACACGCTACAACATCCAAATGGACAAAACCGACGCCCTGATTTATGCTGGTGAAGCGGGCGTGCAGTTAACCTGGATGGACGCCAAAGTGGGCGATTGGGTGGTGACGGATCGCATTGGCAAGCCGGTGGAAATTAACGCCCTCTGGTACAACGCCTTGCGCACTATGGCCGAGTTTGCCCGCCAATTAAGCGAACCGTCGGGCCAGTATGATGCCCTCGCCGATCGTGTGCGGATGGGATTCGGCCGTTTTTGGAATCACCAAATGGGGTATTGCTATGACATTCTTGATGGGCCGGATGGCAATGATTTGAGCTTGCGTCCCAATCAACTGCTGGCCATTTCCCTGCCGCACAGCCCGCTGACACCAGTGCAGCAGCGTTCGGCGGTGGATGCCTGTGCCCGCCATTTGTTAACGGCCCACGGTTTGCGCAGCCTCTCCTCTGATGATGCTGCGTACATTGGCCATTATGGCGGCGACCAACTGGAGCGGGACGGGGCGTATCATCAAGGAACGGTTTGGGGATGGCTGATTGGCCCGTTTGTGAGCGCCCATCTTCGGGTTTACAAAGACCCGGCGCAGGCCCAATCTTACCTTTATCCTTTGCTGCATCACCTGGCCGATCATGGTGTGGGCAGTCTAGGTGAAATTTTTGATGGCGATCCGCCCTTTACGCCGCGCGGCTGCATTGCTCAGGCCTGGAGTGTTGCCGAAGTGCTGCGTACCTGGCAGGAAACGAACGCGCAAGAAAAATAATGGCAAATTCTATTGATGATCTGAAGCGGCAGGCGGCTGAGAAGGCGGTTGAGTTTGTAAAATCGGGGATGGTTGTTGGGTTGGGGACGGGCAGCACGGCCGTTCATGCCGTTAACGCCGTTGGACAGATGTTGCAGGATGGTCGACTTCACGATATTGTGGCCATCCCCACCTCGGAATCCACCGCCCGCAATGCCCAGAAATGGGGCATCCCCCTGACTACTTTTGACGATCATCCGGTGATCGACGTGACCATTGACGGGGCCGATGAAGTGACTCCTGATTTGGATGTGATGAAAGGGTTGGGCGGGGCATTGCTGCGTGAAAAAATCGTGGCTATTGTCTCCAAGCAGCTCATTATTGTGGCCGACGACAGCAAACATGTGACCCGATTGGCGACAAAAGCACCCATTCCCATCGAAGTGATCCCCTTTGCCCGCCAGCCGGTAATCACGTTTTTAGAGTTGTTGGGCGGGCGGCCCGTTTGGCGCCAAAAAGATGGACAGCCTTACATCACTGACGAAAAAAATATCATTATTGATTGTTTTTTTGATGGCGGTCTGGCAGATCCGGCGGCGATGGCGCAGGTGTTAATCAATCGGCCAGGTATTGTGGAGCACGGCTTGTTTTTGGGGCTGACGGCTATGGCTATTTTTGCCGGGCGAGATGGGGTGGAGATTGTCACCAGGTAACGAAGTGGCGGAGTGGCAAAGTGGCAAAGTGGCAAAGTGGCTGCCCACCCGGCTGCTTCGCAACTCGGCAACTATCCTTTATGTTGCCGGTCTTCTCATCTTCTTTGCACTGGCGGTGGCTACGGCCGTTGCCAGCTCCCCCACCGTCGATGAATCCGTGCACGTATTTCGAGGGCGGGTTTTGTGGCAAACCGGGGATCTGCGCTTCCAGGCCAAGCATATGCCGCTGACCCATTGGCTCAACGGGTCCCTTCTTTTTACTGAACCGACACTGCCCGATGTCACCACTTTGCCATCCTGGGCAAAAGATGATCGGCCGGTGCTGGCACGGGAGTTTTTGTGGGAACATGAACCGCAGCCCAATATTGACCGCATCTTTTTGCTGGCCCGGCTGCCGATAATTTGGCTGGGGCTGCTGCTGGGGGCGGTGCTGGCCCGTTGGGGGCGGTCATTGTCTGGATCGATTGGGCAGTCTACGGCCGTTTTGCTGTTTGCGTTTTCGCCGAATTTGCTGGCCAATTTTTCGCTGGCGACGACGGACGGGCCGCTGGCGGCGACGTATGTGATGGCGGTGTTTGCCTGGTATTGGTATGGGAAACGGCCGTCCCGCAGGCGCTGGGTTTTGGCCGGTATTGCACTGGGACTGGCGTTGGCGAGCAAATTAACAGCTATCCTCCTTCTGCCTGTTCTCTTCCTGCTCAGTTACAGTGGTTGGCGGCGCGGCGATAATTGGTGGCGGCCCGGTTTGCGTTTCTTGTCGATTTTGCCGTTAGCCGGACTGTTGTTTTGGGCGTTGTATGGGTTTGAGTTACGGCCGTTACCTGGTATCCCTGTGCCAGTCCCTGCGGCTTCCTATGTCAACAGCGTTTTTGAATTACAGGTTGACACCGGGATGCAGGCTGAAACGAGCAGTAATTACAGGGCGTACTTGTTGGGCGAAACGTCGCGTGATGGCTGGTGGTATTATTTCATTGTTGCTTTTTTGATTAAAACGCCGCTGCCGACGTTGATTTTGGCGGGAACGGCCGTTTATTTCATTATTCGGCGCAGGCAGTGGCGGCAAACCGCCTGGCTTTGGCTGCCGCCGGCTGTTCTGTTTGCCTTTGCCAGTTTCACCGGTCTCAATATTGGCTACCGACACATCCTGCCCGTCTTGCCCTTTGCCATTTTGTTAGCCAGCACAGCTGCTCCCCTTCTCCCCCGCTCTCCTGCACCCTTGCTCCCCCTCTTTCTCTGGTATGCCATTGCCAGCCTCCACCAGGCCCCCCACTACCTGGCCTACTTCAACGAAACGATAGGCGGACCGCGGCAAGGGTATCATTATCTGGCCGACTCGAATATTGATTGGGGGCAAAGCCTGCGATTTCTGGCCGATTATGTCAACAATTCGGACGAAGATTCGATCAGAATTAGCTATTTTGGCGCGGCCGATCCCGCCTATTTGGGCCTTGACATTGCGCCATTATTTGACGGCGAGACAGGACAGTCTTTGAATTTTGCCCGTGCCAATCCGTTGCCTGGTCAGTATGCCATCAGCGTTAATCACCTGGTTGGTCAGGTATTGCTGGAGGGGGATATGTTTGACTGGTTCCGCCGCCAGAAACCGGTCGATTATATAGGCTATTCCATCTTGGTTTATGATGTTCCGGCGCAGGCACAAGGGGAATGGGTCGCTTTTTGTTCCAATCCGGCTCCATTGTTGGATGGGGAAACGGTCGTACAACTGCTTGGCCAGAGTGAGTTCCGCTCAGTTTACTTTGATTGTCGCAGCAGTTGGGTGTTTCCTGATGATGGCGCACCGGGTTGGTACATTTTGCCGCAGCAGGAAAGCTGGCCGATAGCCGAACAGTTTCCTGATAGTTTGAAGCCGGTTTATGTGCATGATGCGTCAGCGTTGGAACCTTCTTATGCGGTCTGGTATTGGGACGGACAGGCGGATTTGAATGGGTGGACGGCCGTTTCCTCTTCTCCCATCGCCACGATTCCTGTGGCCAATTTGATGGGTTACACAGCCAAACAGTCCGAATGGTGGACCATCTGGCAGGTTCAGGCGGAAACTACAGAACCATTAACCATTGCTGGCCATTTGTATGGCGACGCTCCCACGCCGCTCGTTGCCGACGGCCTTGGCTTTTCCAGTGAGCAGTGGCAGCCAGGTGATTGGCTGGTGCAGATGCATCGGTTTGAAGACGGGGAGAACGGCCGTTACCTGGAAACTGGTCTCTACAATTACCTAACCGGAGATCGATTAGCCGATTTTGTGCAGATACGGCCGTGACTCCACCCCCAATAACCACGTCATATAAAGGATTTGAGTACGCGTTGCGGTGACTTTTGCAATCTTGACAGCGCCTTTATTCTTTTTATACTTCCTTCCAATACTCAAAATAGGCTGATTTTAGTCAATCACAGGGAAAAGTAAGGGCGTACCCTTGTGGTCGCCCACGTGGGCAGGCACAAGGCACTACCCCTACCGTGAATTATTGAGAGGAGACATCGCAGGCAATAAATATGTGATTGACGCTAATGGTTTTCACATGAGTGAGGCCCGCAAACATAAACGGCTTGGCACTGTCTTGAATGCAGCAATCCCTTTGTTGCTGACGATAGTGGGGGTGTGGTTGGTACTGGAATTAGGGCTGCGCCACTTTTATCAACTTATCCCTTTGGAAGTGTGTGCCAGCGACTCCATCTTGGGCAATTACTACTGCCAACCCTATTTCGAATACGACAAACCCGTGCGGCTGGCCTACCATTACAAACCCAACCTGAAATTGGAAGGATATTGGGATCCGGCCAATCCATACCTGGGGGATGCTGGCCCAGAAACCCGCCCCAGCGACCGTTCAGAACCATTTTGGTTTGTGTTGGAAACAGATGAGATGGGGTTTCCCAATGCGCAAGATGAATGGCAAGACAATTACGACATCGTCATCACTGGTGATTCATTTACAATTCGCACTGTACCAACCACCTGGATTGAACGGTTGGCGGCTAATACCGGGCGCAGCATTCTTACCCTGGGCGCGCCTAGTTGGACCACGTTGAACGAAGTGGAGGCTGTAAAGCAGTTTGGCCTGGATAAACACCCGGATTGGGTCTTGTTGATGTATTTTGAAGGCAATGACTTAATTAATGCCCAACAGTATTTGGATAAGCAGGCCAGCGGCTTAAGCTGGCGCGAATACGATATGCAAGGCGTGCCCTGGTATCGCAAACTGGTGACCTACCACCTGGCGCGCTACTTGTTAACCCGGCCGAATCAAGAATCAGACGAACCGCCAGTTTACCGTTATCCGGTGGTGGCCAGCACGGAAGTGGGGCCGATAGACGTGGTGTTGAAAGACATTCATTTGCTGCCGCTCAGTGCCGATTACGAGACGATTGTGCATTCGGATGAGTACGCGGCAATTATGGGCGCTATCAAAGAATTGGATGGGCTGACGAAAGCGCAGGGGACGCGATTGTTGGTAGTTTACATTCCCAGCAAAGAGCACGTGGTCTGGTCGCGCATTTGGGATGAGACAGATGTGAACAATATTTTGGCGCGCACAGTGACGGTGATGTTGAGTGGGGGGGATCACGGCCGTTTACAATGGCAGCCGCAATATCTAAGTTACGAAACCTTCAATGCCAATCACGATGACCAGATGGTCGCCCTGGAGCAGTTTACGGCCGATAATGGTATTGAATTTTTAAACCTGACTCCCATGTTGTGGGAAGAAACCATCAAATTGGGGGAGGTTTACCAATACGGCGACCCCCACTGGAATCAAGTCGGCAATGATCTGGTCGCCGATGCCATACAAAGGTATATTGAGGCTGCCGAAGGGAATTAGCAGGCTCTCTTTCTTTGCTTTCCTAATTTCAGACGGCATGTTTTGGGAATTGCAATTCCCGAAACACCAAAGTTATTTACGAATGAAGGTTTAGCGGTCGATTTTTTGGAAAAGGTGGATCATGTTAAACAAAACAAAATCGCGAGCAGGTGTGGTCGGTGAACTGTTTGGCTTTTTGAAGAAGCGTAAAATGTGGTGGCTGATTCCACTGGTGGCTATGCTGTTGGTGGCCGGTTTGCTGCTCATTTTGGCGACCGTTTCTCCAGCTTTCGCCCCATTTATTTACACCTTGTTCTAAACGAAAAAGTGATGAGGGATGAGTTGTGAGTGATGAGATACTCATCCCTCATCCCTCATTACTCTCTACTCGCTTGAGGATAGCTGATGGGAATTTTGAGTGCTGTGGTTCTGGTTTTGTTGACGATGGTTGGGTATGCATCCGGCGTAACACTTGCCGGACGCGGACGACATGTCCTGCCGTCGGTGTGGGATTTGCTGCTGCTGCTGTTGGTTTGGTGGGGCGCGTTTTGGCTGCGCGGGCTGCTGGATTCGCGGTTGTGGGGATTGTTGGTTGGTTTGTTGGTGGGAATTGCCGTGGGCGGCTTGTTTACGGCCGTACGCCTAACTACCGCCCAAAAAGCCCCCATTATCCCCGAAAGTGAATTACCGGCTCATGCGCGAGAAACGGCCGTAACCCCCGAAGCCCCATTCTGGCGCAAACTGTGGCAGCGCTGGACCGCCTTCGCCACCCGGATGGGCGGTGTTCAAGGACGGTTGTTCATGGGCTATTTTTATTTTATTTTTGTGACCTTGTTTGGCCTGGGCATGCGCTTTTTCAGCGACCCATTGCACATGAAACGGCCGTACACCCAATCAGGCTGGTCGGCCAAAGACGTCATCGAACCTACTTTGGAGGCGGCCCAGGAACAGGGCTAAACGCGTATGTACATTCTGGGAATCTCTTGTTTTTATCACGATTCGGCGGCGGCGCTGCTGGCCGACGGCCAGTTGGTAGCTGCGGCCGAGGAAGAGCGGTTCAGCCGCCTCAAACACGATTCCGGTTTTCCTAAGCAGGCCATCGAATTTTGCCTGAAGCAAGCCGGGATTACGTCCAATGATCTGGATTACGTGGTTTTTTACGAAAAACCGCTGCTCAAATTCGAGCGCATTTTGAAAACGCATCTCTCGACCTTTCCCCGCTCCTGGCGCGTTTTTGGCGAGGCGATGATTGCCTGGTTGGGCGACAAATTGTGGGTCAAAACACACATTCAGGAAGGTGTGGGCGTGCCACCGGAAAAAATTCTGTTTGTGGACCATCACATGTCCCATGCGGCCAGTGCGTTTTTGGCTTCGCCGTTTGAGGAAGCGGCCGTTCTCACGGTAGACGGCGTTGGTGAATGGACGACAACAGCAAAAGGTACGGCATACGGCCGTTTCGATGGCAGCGCCAGCAGTATTACCCTGAGCGAAGAGCAGCGATTCCCCCACTCCCTGGGGCTGCTCTATTCCGCTTTTACCGCTTTCCTGGGTTTTCGCGTCAACAACGGCGAATACAAAGTCATGGGCATGTCGCCTTACGGCCAGCCAAACTACCTGGACAAGATAGAAAAATTGTTCAAGGTGTACGACGATGGCAGCTTTTGGATGGACATGGATTATTTCAGCTACCATTACTCGCACAGCGCCACCTACAACCAGAAATTCATCGACTTGTTTGGCCCGCCGCGCGTTCACAGTGATAATTTCTACACGACCAAGACCAATCCCGAATCCAATCCCAACGATCCGCAGGTCATACAAAATCAATATTACGCCGACGTGGCCGCCAGCATCCAGCATGTGACCGAAGACGTGATGTTGAAGATGCTGCGCTCCCTGCATGCCCAAACCGGGATGAAGAACGTTTGTCTGGCCGGTGGGGTGGCGTTGAACAGTAAAGCCAACGGCCGTTTCCTGCGTGAGACTCCCTTCGAGAATATCTTCATCCAGCCGGCGGCCGGGGACAGCGGCGGGGCGCTGGGTGCCGCCCTGTATGTTTACCACGTGCTGCTGGGTAAACCACGCCAGTTTGTGCAGGAGCATAATTACTGGGGTGCGGAATATGGCGAGGATGAGATAGCAACGGCCGTTTCCGCCAGCGGCTACAAATATGAAACCATCCCCAGCGAAACCGCCCTCACCGAGCGCGTCGTCGATGATTTGCTGCAAGGCAAAGTCATTGCCTGGTTCCAGGGGCGTTTTGAGTGGGGGCCGCGGGCGCTGGGCAGCCGCAGCATCATGGCCGACCCGCGCCGCGCCGAGATGAAAGAAATCATCAATGCCGTCATCAAATTCCGCGAACCGTTCCGTCCATTTGCTCCCGTCATCACCGAAGAGGCTGTTTCCGACTACTTTGAGGATACCGATGTAGCTACCAATTACATGCCCCGCTTTATGCTTACCGTCGAACGGTTCAAAGAGGGGCCAGGTCAGCAGGTACCGGCTGTCAACCACTTGGGCACTGGGCGGCTGCAAAGCGTACGCCGCGAATGGAATCCGCGTTACTACGACGTGATCCACCAGTTTGGGCAAGCTACAGGTGTGCCTATTTTAGTCAACACCAGCTTTAATCTGCGCGGCGAACCCATCGTCAACACACCGGCCAATGCGCTGAAAACCTTCACCAACAGCGACATTAGCACGCTGGTGTTGGACAAAATGATTGTACGCAAATAATCTATTGGTTTTTTTTACCGGCTAACTTCCAGTGGAATATCAACCGCATCACCCCCGCCGTCTTGTCGGGCCAGACGCGCCCCGTTGACCGGATCATACAGGCCAACCTGGATGGTGTAGATGCCGGGCGGTAAATCTGGCGGCAAAACCAGGCGGTGCAAATCGTCGATCCAGTCCCCTTCTTGCCACAGCAATGTGGGATAAAAATTATTGACCGGCGGCGCGTCGGCCCCGGCCAGCCATTCGCCGTTTTCATTGAGCAGTTGGACGAAGACGGTGTAATCTTGGGTGGGCGTCTCGTTGGCTTGCCAGTATAGTGTCAACGATTCCGGATCACCTGGGACCAAATCATAGCCGGCCAGGGTAATGCCTTCGGCGAAGGGGATGTTTGTTTCTGTTTGGGGCATTGTGGGATGGGTTTGACCGGCTGCCAGACGGGCCGGTTCGCCAACCAGCAGCGGGTTAACGGCCGTACCATCAGGCCACGTCGCCGGTAACGGCCGTTCCGCTTCATCGTCATACAAACTTACTGAAACGAGCAGTTGACTGGGAGCGATAGCGTTCTTGCCGACGTAAACATGATACTCGTCGCGCCAGATTTGCCCCGGCTGCCAGCGGCTGGTGGGAATCATGCCCCCGGCCGGGAAGCGGTTGACCGATCCCACCGATTCCAATTCCCGTCCCAGCAAATGCACCGAACTGACATAGTCCTGGCTGACCGGCGTGATGGATTGCCAGTACAAAACCAGTTTGATTGGGTTCCCGGATGGTTCTGTACTTTGGCCGGGTTCCATCTCCACACCGACCAGTTGGATAATGCCATCTTCGGCCTGGAACGCGACTGGGCCAAACTGGGCGGAAGGGGGTACGGCCGTTACCGGTTCCGGGGAAGCGTAAGCCGGGCGAATTACGAAAAACAAGGCATATAGAGTCGTCGCTAAACCTAATCCAGGCCAGAGCCAGGCCAGCCGCTCGCCGGGAACGGGCAGTCGGCTCAAGCCATAAGCCAGTCCCAGAGCCAGCGGCACAATCGCCGGGAATAGCAGCCGTCCCTGAGCCGCTTCTGTTTGCATCATGAAGGTAACCAATCCGCCATAAACTGCCAGCACCCAACCGGCAAGTAGGAATCCGGGCATCCAGGGTTTTTGGAGACTGGAGACGAGAGATTGGAGACTAATCTCTCGTCTCGCTAATTTTGCTTTTGTGACTGCCCCCAGCAGTGCCAGAACAGCCATACCGCTCCAAACCCAGTAAATCCAGTCCGGCGCGCGTAAGTTAAACCAGCCAAAAATAGCAATGAGGGATAGCCAGAGGCCATCTGATTCGGCCAGCACCTGCCACAAGCTGAATTCCCGATCGCCGCCAGCAAAGCGAATGAACTGGTTGGTTGCTGTCCAATCGCCATACAATTGCCGGTTGCGCCACCAAAGCCAACCGGCGATGAGCAAAACCGGGGCAATGACGAGAAAAAGATGAATGATTAAAGATTGAAGCCTGTTTTTAGGCTCCGGTTTCCAATCTCTAATCGCCAATAGGACCAGAACGCCTAGGGCGTAAACCAACAACAGGACACCGGCGTTTTTGGTGAGGGCGGCCAGACCGAGGGTAATACCGAGCAGGAGAAGGCGGGGTGGGGTAACGACTGTAAACCACAACCGCAGCAGTTGCCAGATCACCAGCGAACTGAGAAAGGTGATCAACGTATCATTGCTAATCGCGCCGTGAATGAAGTCAAACTGGGGCAGGAATGCCACCAGGGCCGTGGCTAATAGCGCTCGATTTTCCTGCTCTGGCCAAAAGAAACGGCCGCTGCCATAAATACACAGCAGCGTTCCCAATCCCAACAACACCGACAGGCCGCGCAGCAGATGGGTGGCCAGGACAAGTCCCTGCCAGGGCCATGCTTCATAGGGTGTGTGGATAAACCGATTAACGTTGGCTAAAGCAGTGGCGTTACCAATCCAGGCAAAAAGATTAAGCTGGATTTGCTCTCTGGCGTCAGCCGTGTCAATGGGGGTGATAAGCAGGGAACCGAGTAAGTAGTATAGTGGCGGTTGGGCTGCTTCCTGACTGAGCCATTCGTCGTAGCTATCGTCAAGTGGAATGACTGGGAGATGGCCGGTATCGGCGATGTATTGAGCGGTGAAATAATGCCAATGTTCGTCAGGCGCTTCAAACAGCGGGGTCACGATGCTGTAGGCCAGAGCAATGGCTAAATACAGGAGCAAAATTAGCAGCAGGCGCGAGTGACGATTTTTCATGGCAGGGTGATTGTACCCAAAATGAATTGGTTGTGTTCTTGGGGTTGCCCATTTTGGCTGACCAACGACCGTTCCCCCGTTTCCGGATCGAATAAACCGGCAATCAAGGGGTACGTGCCAACCGGCAAATCAGGCGATAGAGTGAAAGTATAAGTATCAGTTAGCACCTCGCCAACGCGCCATCTGCGGCTGGGCCACAGCCCACCCACGGGCACGAAGCTCTGTTGGGCAGCAATCTCGCCTACCAGATGCACAAAGGAAAAATAATTTATATCGGGCACGGCTTTGGCCTGCCAATAAAGAACCACATCCAATGTGTATACTGTTTGCTCATAAACAAACCCACTGAGTTGAATGTCGGGGCCAAAATCGACCTGAATTGGCCAGACGTTATCGGGTAGCGTAGTGATTAACGGTCACGGCTTGACTCTGATTTCGCCTAAAACGTTAGCGTCACCGGCCCAGGGTCGCCAGAACGGCCGTCCGCCAATTACCTGGCTGCCATTGGCCAGTCGCCAACGTAACTGGTAGCGGCCTGGCTCGAATTCTGGACGGAAGTAAAGGCTGGTGGGTTCCGCGATGGGCATGTTGGTGGGCCAAATCGTCAGCCAAATCGTCCCCAGACCCAATCCGATGGAAGCTGGCCGGATGAGGTTGATAGCCAAAATTGTGCCTTGCCACGGAAATTGCTCCCGCGCCGGGTCGTGGATAACAAGATTTTTATTGCGGATTTGGTTGGGATTGCCAATGAAGGCGTACAGGTTTTTATGATGAACTTTAGGCAGGTCGCTGGTATTGATCCAGGACGTCAGCCCGGCCATCAACAAATAATAGAGAGGCGGTTGTGCGCCTTCTTGCAGCCACATGCCAGGGTTTTCCGGATCCAGGACAGCCAGCGAGTGCTCCGTTTGCATGTACTTGACCACCGGGTAATGTTTGTATTCATCAGATGATTCTAACGGCGGCGTGACCAGCAGATAGCTGACTCCCAACAAGAGATAAGCCAAGAGAATGATTACCAGGGCACGGTTGAACTTAAACGGGCATGAAACGAGTCGCTCTGTCATCAGGATAGGAATAATTTGTCAGCTTATAACCATAGTCTATACTAGTTTTTCGTTATGCACAGTACCGACTCTGTTCTTGTCCGCCGACGATTGGGTGGTTGGCTCCTGGTCTTATTAACAGCCTGGGGGATTTGGCTTTGGAACCTCAATCTGAGCGAGCTTTCTTTTGATGAGTCGGCCACATACTTTGTAGCTAATCGACCCCCACTGGAGATTTTACATTATCTGCTTGGCGCCGCTCACGAGCATCCGCCCGTTTATTATTTGCTGATCCGCGGCTGGATGGCGCTGGCTGGAACTGGCGAATTTGCGCTGCGCTATTTTTCATTGCTGATGGGTACAGTTGCGTTGGCGCTCATTGGCTGGCTGGCTCGACTGGTGGCAAGGTCGGCGCAGTCCGGTTTGTTATTGGGACTGGTAACGGCCGTTCTCCTTACTTTTACTCCTGCGATGGTGTTCTACGTCCGTAACGCGCGTATGTACTCACTGGTTATCGTGTGGTCAATTCTATCGGCGGGACTGTTGTGGCGGGATTGGGTCAGTACGGATAAACGGCCGTGTTGGACGGCCGTGTTGGCTTTAATGCTGGTCAACGGACTGTCTCTATTTACCCATTATTACCTCATTTTGTTAGTGGCTGCCCAACCGCTAATACTGCTGGCTGTTCGCCGCTGGCGGCCGCTGTCCGTCTGGATGGCGATGCACAGTATCCCGGCGCTGGCCGGGGGCGTCTGGCTGCTGTTGGCAACTGGCTTACAGAACACCCTGGCCAACGTGTTAGCCGAATTCAGCCATCTATCGCTGCCGTCAACCAATCATGTTGTGTTGTTTTTGAGTGCATTAGCTGCCAGCCCACTCACTAGAACGCCCCTGTGGAAAATGTGGGTTTTGCTGGTATTACTCGTTGGCGGGGTTACGCTGGCGTGGCGAATACAAGCTCATAGAGGAATTTGGCTGCTGCTTTCATTAGTTACACCTTTTGTCCTGACTTATGTGCTGCCTCGCGAACCGCAAGCCCGTTACCTTATCTACTTGTTGCCATTAGCAGCGCTAACGATTGCCCATACAATCACCCTGCCAGCCATGTTCGCCAAACGTCGCGGCCGGGGAATTGGTTTGTCGTTAGCGCTGCTGCTGCCGGCAGTATGGATGTTAAGTGATATAGGTCTGGGTTTGGTGTTGAATAACAATGGTTCCCACTATGGTCAGGCTTTACGGACTGTCCAGGCCAATGCGCGCCCCGGCGATCAAGCGTTGTTTTATGGCCCCTGGCAGCTTATCCCCTTCCAGTATTACAATCCTGGTCAACTACCTCCGATTACAGTACTGCCGAAACGGGTACCACCGGTGTTGGACGCGGCACAAGCTGAGCCGGTGTTGGCTAATTTAATGGCCCAGGCGGGACGACTCTGGGTTGTGCCAATGGCTGTTGATGCTGCCGATCCTGATTATTTTGTGTGGCAGTGGCTGCGGGAACACGCCCATCCTGTCTGGTGGCTAGATGAGTTGCAGCTTTTTGTACCGGCTTTACCAATTGATGCACCTATAGAACAGTTGGATATGGCTTTTGCTGATGACCTGGTTCTGGAACAGGTTGTTCACGATCCGCTGCCGGTAGCTGCCGGAGATGCTTTGCGGCTCACGTTAATCTGGCAGGGGTTACGGCCGTTTCCCGATGGCATTGAAGCCGCGTTAACCCTGGTCGACGAGTCGAGTAGACAATGGCAGAGTGCCGATTTCCGGTTGGACGTTGGGGAAGAACAAGGTCTTATTAAGGTCTACTGGGGCATGATTATCCCCCAGGGTGCGCCACCCGGAACCTATCGGGTCCAGTTGCGGCTGGTCGATAGAACGACGAATGTTTCTCTGCGCACATCAGACGAAGAAACAGTTACTTTATTGTCAATTGCTGTAACTGAACCGGCTCTCCCGGCCGTGTTATCAAACATAGCCGGCGCAACGAATATTGATATTTGTGCGTCTGGTGGCGGTACTTGTGTGAAACTGGTTGGTATTGAACCGGGTGGTGTCGATTTTCAGCCTGGGTATCCACTGCCACTGACGCTGCATTGGCAAGGGCAGCCGCCTGATTTGCCCGATCTGAAACTGCGGCTGCAAATTGTATCCGATCCGTGGCTGCCGGGTGTTAGTCACACTCCGATACTGACGCAAACGACGACACTGACGCCAAACTATACTTCGTCAAATTGGCCGCCTGGTCGCCTGGTGACGATGCCTTATATCCTCGATTTACCACCGGACATAAATCCAGGGCGGGCGCAGGTGGCGCTGTCGGTGATAGATGGTAACGGCCGTTTCTGGGCAACTACTGATGGACAGGAAACAGTCAACTTGTTTCCAGTTGTCATTGAGGAACGCCCCACACTGCGACGCTTGCCCGCCGGTCTGGAACGGTTGTCGGTCAATTTTGGGGATGAAGTAGGATTACGGGGGTATCGGGTCAATGGCTCAGTCTGTCCTGGCGAACAGATCCAGGTGGATTATGCCTGGTATGCGGCGAAACGGCCGTCTGCCATTTACGCCGCCTTCAATCACCTGGTTACGACTGATGAAGTCGCGGTCGCCCAGGTTGATGGGTGGCCGCAAGGTGGGCGACTCCTGACAACCCAATGGCAGCCGGGCGAATACATTGAAGATAGTTTTGTACTCGACATCCCGGCCGATGTTGTCCCGGGTCCCTACACCCTTTACGTAGGCCTTTACAATGCCGCAACCGGTGATCGCCTGCCGGCTGTACAGAATAACGAACGCTTGCCATCTGACCGGGTACCTTTGACAGTGCTTACCTGCGAGTAATTTGGCAGGTTGCTGCCGAATCGATGGGATAAGGTCACATATCATCCGTCCTGCGCTATCATCTGCCAGTGATAAATGACTTGTAATGCCTGACGTACCCCCCTGTTTTTATAGACTGAGCGGATCGTGAAGAATTGGACAAAAGACCATAGGTAGGGTAACATCATTTACACTGCTAGGAGTGTGTCAGGGCATTTTCTCCTGCCTTGTGCTCCTGACAGCAACGCTTCAAATTAAGGAATTATTTGTGGATCAAACTGAACAACTTCTGAAATCGCTAACAGAGGCCCACGGGGTCCCCGGCTACGAGACAGAGATCCGCGCATTGTTACGCCAATACATGGAGCCATTGGGTACAATCAGCCAGGACAAATTAGGCAGTGTTGTTTGTACTAAATTCGGGGATGGGCCAACGGTCATGTTGGCCGGGCACATGGACGAAATCGGGTTTATGGTGGCCCATGTCACAAAAGAAGGTTTCCTGAAATTTCAACAGCTTGGCGGCTGGTGGGATCAGGTGTTGTTGGGACACCGCGTTATCATTAAAACGCATAAAGGGGATGTCACAGGTGTTATTGGCGCTAAGCCACCCCATTTGCTTCCGGCAGAGGAACGAAGCAAAGTTGTTGTGAAAAAGGATATGTACATCGACATTGGTGCTTCTTCCCGTGAAGAAGTGGCTGAGGCTGGCGTTCGCGTAGGGGATCCGGTTGTGCCGTACAGCGAATTTGCTGTATTGGCCAATCCTAAAACTTATATGTCGAAGGCGTTTGATAATCGTGTTGGTTGTGCGTTGGTTATTGATGCTCTGAAATATTTTCAAAGTGAGCCGCATGCCAATACGATTGTGGGTGTTCAAACTGTGATGGAAGAGGTTGGCTCGCGTGGTGCGGTCACTAGTGTGCGGGCGGCCAATCCTGATGTGGCTATTGTTTTAGAGTCGGATATTGCCGGTGATGTGCCCGGTATTGAGGAAGATGAATCGAGTGTTAAGATGGGCGGCGGCCCATCGTTAATGGTGTTTGATGCTCGGATGATTCCTAATATTAAATTGCGTGATTTGGTGGTGGAAACGGCCGTTTCCCTCAACATTCCGCTGCAATTTTCAGTTATGCCCGGCGGCGCAACCGATGGCGCCGCCATTCATTTGCACAATACCGGTGTGCCGACCGTGGTCATTGGTGTTCCCGCCCGGCACATTCATAGTCACAGCTCTATAATCCACCGCGATGATTACGATAATGCGGTGAGATTGGTAACGGCCGTTGTCGCCAAACTTGATGCGGCAACAGTAGAAAATCTAACAAAGTAACTAAAAATTTACGATTTTAGATTGATGATTAACGAATTTGGATTCTGATCGTAAATCGACAATCACAAATCCCAAAATTCCGAGGAGGTTGGTGCATGGCAACCCTTGCCCCAGATTTTAAGAACATAGCCGATTCACTTCTGAAACAGATTCAGGACTTCGATCACACAGTTGAAGCCCAAAGCGTCGGAACAGTGCGTTCCGTCGCCGACGGTGTCGCCCTAGTCGATGGTTTGGCCAACGTAAAAGCCAGCGAAATTGTTGAATTCAGCAATGGTGTCGCTGGTGTTGCCCTTAACCTGGAACCTGACAATGTGGGTGTTGTCGTCATGGGTGAGTACGAAAGCATTGAAATGGGTGATGAAGTGCGGGCTACAGGCCGTATCGCTTCTGTCCCCGTTGGTGATGCCTTGATTGGCCGTGTTGTCGATCCGTTGGGTAATCCGTTGGACGGCAAAGGTCCCATCAACACAGACAAAACCCTGCCTATTCTGCGTATTGCTCCTGGTGTAGTTGAACGTAAAGGTGTAGACACGCCGGTTCAAACGGGTGTTATGTCTATCGATGCCATGTTCCCCATTGGCCGGGGCCAGCGCGAATTGATCATTGGCGACCGCCAGACTGGTAAAACTGCCTTAACGCTGGATACAATTCTTAACCAAAAAGGCGGTAATCTGATTTGCATTTACGTCGCGATTGGTCAGCGTATCGGCCAGGTAGCCCAGGTTGTGGCTACTTTGGAAAAATACGGTGCGATGGATTACACGGTCGTTGTCGTTGCTGGTGCTTCTGATCCAGCCCCATTGCAATATTATGCACCCTATGCCGGCACGGCTATTGGCGAATCATTTATGCTAGACGGCCGTGACGCCCTTGTAATTTATGACGACCTCTCTAAACATGCCTGGGCCTACCGCCAGATGTCCCTGATTCTGCGCCGTCCGCCCGGTCGCGAAGCGTATCCCGGCGATATTTTCTCGCTGCACAGCACCCTGCTGGAACGATCTGTCCGGCTGCGCGATGAATTGATCATCGTCGAAAAAGGCACTGAATTGACCCGCGAATCCAAAGGCGTTAACGGCAAGGTCTACTTTGGCAACCTGGACTGGGAAACGGCCGAACACGATCTGGAGGCAATGGACGATTCTAAAAAATACGAAATCGTTAAAGTTCCGGGAACCGGTGGTTCGTTGACAGCTCTGCCAATTATTGAAACCCTGCTGGGTGACGTGTCGGCTTACATTCCCACCAACGTCATCTCCATCACCGACGGCCAGATTTTCCTGGAAACCGACTTGTTCAATGCTGGTCAGCGCCCGGCCATTAACACCGGTCTATCTGTATCCCGCGTTGGTAGTTCAGCCCAGAAACGGGCTATGAGTAAAGTAGCCGGCGGTTTGAAATCGGACCTATCGCAATTCCGTGAATTGGCGGCCTTTGCCCAGTTCGGCTCTGATTTGGATGCGGCTACCCAGCGCCAATTATCTCGTGGTGAACGATTGATGGAACTACTTAAGCAGCCGCAATACAACCCATGGCCGCTGCATCATCAGGTTTATCTCATTTTCGCCGGCAGCCGTGGTTATTTGGATAAGGTAGATGTGGACAAAATTGGCCAGTGGAGTCACGAGTTTGTTCGCTACATGGATACGGCTTATCCGCACGTTGAACAGCAGTTGAAAGGCGGCACGGTCTGGAACGACGAGGTTCAAGAGGCCATTAAGCAAGCGGTTATCGATTTTAACGCCAATTGGTCGAATTAAGCGTGTCAAGTATCAAGTGCCATGTATCACGTGACACTTGACACCTGACACTTGACACATATTTATGGCTACAGAACGCGAACTCAATAAGCGAATCAAAAGTATCGGCAATATCTCGCAGGTAACGGGGGCGTTAGCGGCCGTTTCCGCATCCAAAGCCAGCAAATCACAGCGCCAGGTAGAAGCCACTCGTGCATATGCCGGAAAAGCATTCGAAATTCTCAACAACCTGGCTTCCCAACCGGGTGTTGGCTCTTCCGGTCATCCGCTCTTGACCGTCCGTGATGAAATCAAAACAGCCTATCTGGTCTTGATTACCAGCGATCGCGGCCTGGCCGGAGCTTACAATAGCAATATTGTGTCTCGGGCAGAAGCATTTATCCGGGCAATGAATGTGCCGGTCAAGGTAATTACCGTCGGCCGCAAAGGGCGCGATTTGATGATACGCCGTGGTTATAATGTTATCGCGACTTTTGATGACATGCCCGACAGCCTGTCGATTTTAGACATCATGGCGATTGCCAAAATTGTCACTAACGATTACCTGGAAGGGAAAGCCGATGAAGTTTTTGTCGCCTATACCGACTTTGTTAATCTAGTAACGCGAATTCCTCGGGTCAAGCAGCTTTTGCCGCTGAAACCCCTGGATTTTGAGGGTATGGCCGTGGCCGAGTATGTCAGCAGCGTTGACTTAAGCGGCGTTTCCGAGCGGGTTTACAGTTATGAACCGGAACCGGCAGCGCTGCTGGATACGGTTGTGCCCCGCTTTACTCAGCTTCAGCTTTATCAGGCGATGCTGGAAGCG
Organism: Ardenticatenaceae bacterium; assembly: GCA_020634245.1. Taxonomy (GTDB): domain Bacteria; phylum Chloroflexota; class Anaerolineae; order Promineifilales; family Promineifilaceae; genus JACKCC01. The sequence continues at coordinate 240,844 of JACKCC010000014.1, forward strand.
CAGGCCAGTGAACACAGCGCTCGTATGGTGGCCATGAATAACGCCACTGATAATGCGGCGGAATTGATCGATATTTTGACTTTGGAACGAAACAAAGCGCGTCAAACAACAATCACCAGTGAAATTCTGGATATCGTTGGTGGCGCAGAAGCACTTGGATAGAAAAAGGAAGAAGGCAGAGGGATGATAGCAGAATAATGTGTAAATTCTTCTTTCTGATTTTTGCTTTCATAATTTGATTTGGAGGAATTATGGCTACAGGTAAAGTGGTTGCCATTCGCGGTGTTGTCGTTGACGTACAATTCCCGGAAGGTGATGTCCCGGAAATTTATGAAGCATTGGAAATTGAACGGCCTAACGGCCGTCTCGTGTTGGAAGTTCAGCAGCATTTAGGCGCCGGCCTGGTTAAGACGGTGGCCATGGACACGACGGATGGTCTGGCTCGTGGTGTGTCTGTGGAATCGACTGGTGCGCCGATTAAAGTGCCGGTTGGCCCGGTGACCCTGGGACGTATTTTTAACGTAATTGGCGAGGCAGTAGACGGCCGTCCCACGCCAAAATCTGAGACTTACTATCCTATCCACCGGCCTGCGCCCGACTTTCTCGATCAATCAACCAAAATCGAGACTTTTGAAACGGGAATGAAAGTCATTGATCTGATCACTCCCTTTATTAAAGGGGGTAAGACCGGTATTTACGGCGGTGCGGGTGTGGGTAAAACTGTGACCATCGCTGAACTGATCCGTTCTGTGGCCCAGGAACACGAAGGCGTATCTATCTTCGCCGGTGTGGGTGAGCGCACCCGTGAAGGAACCGACTTGTATTACGAAATGCAGGAATATGGCGTGCAGGATTCCGTGGCCATGGTCTTTGGCCAGATGAACGAGCCACCTGGTGTACGTTTGCGCGTGGCTCTGACCGGTCTTTCTATGGCTGAATATTTCCGTGATGAAGGGCGTGACGTGCTGTTGTTCATCGATAATATTTTCCGTTATGTACTGGCTGGTTCGGAAATGTCGGCGCTGTTGGGTCGTATGCCCAGTGCTGTGGGTTATCAGCCAACATTGGCCGCTGAAATGGGCGCTTTGCAAGAACGCATCACCTCCACTCGGAAAGGTTCTATCACCTCCATGCAGGCTATCTACGTGCCTGCCGATGACTACTCCGACCCGGCTCCGGTGGCGACTTTTGCTCATCTGGATGCGACTATTACATTGGACCGTAGTGTCTTTGCCAAGGGCCTTTTCCCGGCCGTGGATCCGCTGGCTTCCTCCAGCCGTGCGCTCCAGCCGGACATTGTTGGCGAAGAACATTACCGTACGGCCAGTGAGGTTAAGCAAGTTTTGCAGAAATATAATGATTTGCAAGACATCATTGCCATTTTGGGTATTGATGAATTGAGTGAAGATGACAAACTTTTGGTAGCTCGCGCCCGTAAGATTGAGCGCTTCCTGGGCCAGCCGATGTTTGTGGCTGAGAAATTCCATGGCCTCAACGGCCAATATGTGCCCACGGCTGAGACCGTGCGCGGGTTCCGGGAAATTCTGGACGGCAAACATGATGATTTGCCGGAACAGGCTTTCTACATGGTCGGCACTATCGATCACGCAGTTGAGAAAGCGGCACGCCTGCGGGCAGAGGCGTAATGAGTGTCAAGTGTCAAGTATCAAGTGTCAAGTAGTCTGTGGCACGTGATACATGACACATGACACCTCTCATGGGGTTAGTTATGCGTTGCGATATTGTGACACAAGAGCGATCTGTTTATAGCGGTGAAGTGCAGTATGTCAGTTTACCGGGGTCGGAAGGCCGTATGGGCATTTTGCCGAATCACTCGTCGATGTTGACGACGTTAGGGTTTGGCGAGGTCGTTGTCCGCAATAAGGATGGCGGCGAAGAGTATTTTGCCATTGGCGGTGGTTTTGCCGAAGTACAGCCGGACAAGGTGGTTGTGCTGGCCGATTCGGCGGAACAGGCGGATGAAATTGATATTGACCGGGCACAGAAAGCACGGGAGCGGGCCGAAAAATATATGGCCGAAGGTGTGCCTGAAGACCCGGAAAGGTATGCCCAGATTCGGGCTTCTTTGCAACGGGCTCAAATTCGGATTGATGTTGCCCGCCGCCGCCGCCGGAGAGCTGCCATGCCTACATTAGGTAGATCAGAGGATGAGGATTAGTGGCTATTTTTACGCCGTATATCGCCATTGATTTAGGCACTGTGAATGTGTTGGTGCACGATCAGGGGCGTGGTGTTGTGCTGCAAGAGCCATCGGTCGTGGCCATTAGTGAAGATGGGAATAAAACGACGATCGTTGAGGTTGGGCGGGCGGCAAAGGAAATGTACGGCCGTACCCCCGAACGTATCGAAGTGATGCGGCCGTTACGGGATGGCGTTATTGCCGACTACTTTGTGACCCAGGGCATGCTGGAATACTTTATCAGCAAGGTGACTGGGCGGCTGCGGCTGCGCAAGCCGGTTGTAATGATCAGCGTGCCTTACGGTGTAACCAGCGTAGAACGACGGGCTGTACGGGAAGCTGCATTAGCCGCCGGTGCCCGCGAAGTCCATCTCATTCCGGAACCGTTGGCTGCGGCGATTGGTGCTGGCCTGCCCATTGGTACGCCTACGGGCAACATGGTTGTTGATTTAGGCGGGGGTTCGACGGAAGCGGCCGTTGTCTCCATGAACGGCATTGTTTGTGCCGAATCGGTCCGCGTTGGCGGTGTTCATCTTGATGAAGCCATCATTGCCTACATCCGCCGTAAATACAATCTGGTTGTGGGCGAACCAACCGCTGAAGCCATCAAAATTAAAGTTGGTGCAGCGATGGAACTGGCCGATCCCTTGGAAATGCAGGTTCAGGGCCGTGATCAAGTTGCCGGACTTCCCAAAACGATCACCATACAAACCAGTGAAGTAACTGAAGCCATCGCCGAACCGTTATCGGCCATTGTCAACGTGATTCGGGCCGTACTGGCGAAAACGCCTCCGGAATTGTCGTCAGATATTATTGACCGGGGGATGGCGTTAAGCGGTGGCGGTGCTTTGCTGCGCGAAATCGACGCCATGATTACCAGGGAAACAGGTGTGCCTGCTTATGTGGCGGATAATCCAATGGCCTGTACTGCGTTGGGCGCGGGTAAAGCGTTGGCAGAATTGCCCATCTTGCTACGCAGTATTCCTGATCTGTAGAAAAAAAGATTGAGAAAGCCCAAAGCCTCTGCTTTATCTGGCAGAGGCTTTTTTGTTAATGGTTTTGAACTTTTCTATCGGGAATTGGGCGGTTGCAAATAGTAGGTCATTTGTTGCATCTGGACAACGGGATCGCTGTAACTGACGTGAACGTGGTTAGGAACTTTCAGGTTGATAGGCGCATAGCTCAGGATGGATTCGACACCGGCTGTGACCAATCGATCGGTAATTTTTTGGGCAACATTGGCAGGCACAACGATAATAGCGATTTTGGTATGATTTTGCTGAATTGTTTCTTCCAATTCATCGATTGACTGGACGGTCAAACCATTCATCTCGACGCCGATTTTGGCCGGGTCGTTGTCAAAAACCCAGGCGATGCGAAAGCCGCGATGTTGAAAGCCGTTATAATGGGCAATGGCGTGACCCAGGTAACCGGCACCAATTAAGGCGACGGGCCATTCCTGAGTTAAATGCAGGATTTGTTGCAGCTGTTCGATGAGGTATTTAATGTGGTAGCCGGTTCCTTGCTTGCCGAATTCGCCAAAATGGGAGAGGTCTTTGCGGATTTGGGCAGAGCTGATGCCCAGTCGACGGCCCAGTTCGTGGGAGGAGGTCGTTAACTGTTTTTCTTCACGTGCCAATTGTCGCAGTTCTCGCAGGTAGATCGGCAATCTTCCAATTACGATGTCTGGGATTTCTGTCGTCACGATCTTGTCCTTACCTATTTGTTAGTGGGGTATTTCACAACTGTGAGCATTTTAACATAAAATATAAGCTGGGCAAAAATGATGAAGTTCTTATACCCAAACAAATAGGGTTATCCTATAATTCATTTAGTTTACTAAAAAGGTGTGATTTTACGGAAAAATAAAGGTGATAATATGCGACGAACAATTATCATTGTTGTTGTAGTCTTGATTTTGCTGGCGGCCGGGTTTTTCTTTGTGCGGCAGCGGCAGTTGACGGCACAAGAGACGGCCGTTGAGATTTTACGAGAGGCGACGGTGGAGAACGGCCGTATCACTGCCACCGTCAACGCAACAGGCTCCATCGAACCAGAAGCATTAGTCACCTTGACATTTCGCAGCACAGGCACAATCCGGCAGGTAAATGCAGAGCGGGGACAGAGCGTCCAGGCTGGGGATGTGTTGGCGACGTTAGATACAGAAGAATTGCAGCTAAGCGTACAACAGGCTGAAGATGCCTTGCGCATCCAGGAATTAACCCGCCAGCAGCGGCTAAATAACGAACTCAGCCCGGCAGCAATGGCTTCTGCCCAGGCGGATATTGATGCAGCGATGGCCCAACTGGAAGTTGCCCAGGCTAATCAAGCGGCAGCCGAAGCGGGTGTTTTGCAAGCCCAGGCGCAAAAAGCACAATTATTGGCTGGTGCAACAGCGGGCCAGATTGCAGCAGCCGAATCTCAGGTGGCAACGGCTCAGTTACAATATAAAAACGCCGAAGATGCCCATAATAGAACCCTGGAATGCTTTTCGTTTACGCTGCCGACCGGTGAAAAAGAAGAGAAATGTCCTGGATTAGGCGAACCGGAAGAACAGGCACGAGCCAATTTGGAAAACGCTTATGCTGCACTTAATGCTGCTGAAGCCCAATTGGCTGATGTGAAGGCGCCACCTCGTGCGGCCGATATTCAGGCTGTGGATGCAGCAATTGCCAGTGCTGAAGCCAATGTGTTGGCCGCTAAAGGCAATGTGGCGGCGGCTGAAGCCAATCTGTCCCGTGCCCAGGCCGCTTTGGCCAGAATGCAGGAACCGCCGACCGATGATGAACTGGCTATACTGGATGCCCAAATTGCCAGTGCCCAGACAAATTTGGCCGTTGCCCAACTGCGACTGGAACAGTCGATGATTGTGGCTCCAATTGATGGAACCGTAGCCAACGTGCTGATTAATGCCGGCGAGCAAGCTTCGCCGGGTGCGCCGGCCATCAGTGTCGTGAATGAAGATGCCTTCCACATCAATGTTAACGTGGATGAAATTGATATTGATCAGATTAGCATAGGGCAAAATGTGGAGGTTACGTTGGATGCTCTACAGGATGCCGTATTGACGGGTACAATTGCTGAAATTTCGCCCACTTCAGCCAGTGCCGGCGGTGTGGTGACGTATCTGGTAACGATCAATATAGTTGCCGATGAGGGGGTGACACTGCGGCCGGGTATGAGCGCCAACGCCTCAATTGTGGTGCAAGAGATTGATAATGTTTTGATTGTGCCGAACTGGGCAGTGCGTCTTGATCGGGAAACGGGCAATGCCTATGTACTGCAAAAGCTGGCCGATGGTACTACGGCGGAAGTGGTTGTGGAGACGGGCCTGCGTAATGAACAATTTAGTGAGGTTTTGAGCGGTTTGCAGGCCGGTGATGTGGTTGTGGTGACGACGGAACGGGAAGCATTTAGCTTCTTTGGGAATTAGTCGGTAGTTGCTGAGGCATAAGGTATGACAGATTCTAGTAACGGCCGTAAACCGGTCATCACCATCCGCGACATGACCAAGATATACCAGATGGGCGAACATCAGGTACGTGCCCTCAACGGTGTCTCCCTGGACATTTACGAAGGCGACTTCGTTTCCATCATGGGGCCGTCCGGATCGGGCAAATCAACGTTGATGAACATGCTGGGCGCGTTAGATCAGCCCAGCAGCGGCACCTACCTGCTGGACGGCACGGATGTTAGCCATTTGAGCGACAACGATCTGGCCGACATCCGCAATCGTAAAATTGGGTTTGTGTTTCAAAATTTCAACCTGCTCTCGCGCACGCCAGCTTTGCAGCAGGTAGAACTGCCGCTGATTTATTCCGGCAAAAACCAGCGCCACCAGTTAGCCAAAGCGGCGTTGGAACGGGTGGGACTGGGCGACCGGATTGACCACAAGCCCAGTGAACTGTCTGGCGGCCAGCAGCAGCGGGTGGCCATCGCCCGCGCCCTGGTTAATGAACCGGCCATCATCCTTGCCGACGAGCCGACGGGCAACCTGGATAGCAAATCAGGCACGGAAGTGATGCAGCTTTTCCAGGCGTTGAATAACGAGCAGGGGATCACAATTATTTTTGTGACGCATGATCCCTGGATTGCCCGCCATACGCGCCGGGTTGTTACCCTGGCTGACGGCAAAATTGTGCGGGATGAATTCATTGACAAGCCGTTGGTGGCCGGGGAAAGTAAACGGCCGTCGGACACTGCCCTCTTCTAATCATGAACTTGACTGAAAACTTTCGCATGGCGCTGGGTGCGCTGGTCGCCAATAAGCTGCGGGCGCTGCTGACGATGTTAGGCATTATCATCGGCGTGGCGGCGGTGATTACGCTGGTTTCGGTAGGGCGCGGCGTGGAAGGCGTGGTTTTGTCGGAATTTGAGGGGCTGGGCAATAACTTACTCTTTGTTTTTCCGGGGCAGGTTGGGCCGGATCAGCAAGGGCCGCTGCGCTCCGGCGGTGCGGGGCTGACGGACAAGGATGTGGCCGCCCTGGCGGATCCATTGCGTGTGCCCGATGTTTTGCGGCTTGTACCAATTTATGAACGACCGGCGATTGTGGTGAACGGCCGTCACGATGCCCGCACAACCATCACCGGCACTACCCCCGACTATGTCGATATCCGCCAGTTTTACCCTGTTGCTGGCAGCTTCTTTCAGGAGCAAGATATTCAGCAAACAGCACGTGTTGCTGTGCTGGGTCAGACTGCTTATGAAAACCTGTTTCCTGATGGCGGTTCACCTGTCGGTGAAACACTCCGCATCAATAATGTCAACTTCCGCGTAATTGGTTTGATGGAAGAGAAAGGTGGCTCCGGTTTTAATGATCAGGACGACGTGATTTTCGTGCCCATCAGCACAGCGCAGCGCCGCCTGTTTCCCGCCCGGCGCGCCGACGGCCAACTGCGCGTCGATTACATCCTGGCCGAACTGGTTGATGAAACCCGGCAGGACGCGGCTATCACCGAGATGACACTGGTGCTGCGCGAAATGCACAACATCAGCTTTGAAGATGAAGATGATTTTACCGTGTTAAGCCAGGAAGAATTGATTGGCGCATTGAGTCAGATCACCAGCGTTTTGACGGTTTTTCTGGGTGTTATTGCTGGTATTTCGTTGTTGGTGGGCGGCATTGGCATCATGAATATCATGCTGGTCTCGGTGACGGAGCGAACGCGGGAGATTGGCCTGCGTAAAGCTGTTGGGGCCAAACAGCGGGATATTTTGTGGCAGTTTTTGATTGAGGCGATGGTCATGGCTCTGGTTGGCGGCGTGATTGGCCTCGGATTGGGGGCCGCCGGGTCGCTGATTATTTCCAATCTATCGGACAGTTTGCAGCCGACGCTGGCCTGGGATTCGGTGGCCTTGGCGATTGTGTTTTCGGCGGCCGTAGGCCTGTTTTTTGGCATTTTCCCTGCTTCCCGTGCGGCCCGGCTGAATCCGATTGATGCGTTGAGATACGAGTAGTCAAATAGTCTGGTAGTCAAGTAGTCGAATAGTCAAAAGGCACTCGACTACACGACTACCGGACTACGTGACTACCAGACTATACGATTATGAACTTGAGTGAAAACATCCGAATTGCGCTGCGGGCGCTGCGGGCCAATAAGTTGCGAGCGGCATTGACGATGCTGGGTATCATGATCGGGGTGGCGGCGGTGATTACGCTGCTGTCCATCGGTGATGGTGTGACGCGCTACGTGGCCGATCAGTTTTTGGGATTAGGGACGAATCTGGTGTTCATCATCCCGCCGGTGGAAGAACCGGGGCCGCCAGGACAGGATTCGTTGACGGAATCGTCGTTAACGCTGCGGGACGCGCAAATTTTGGCGGATGTAGCGCTGGTTCCGGGAGCCGACAAGGTGGCTCCGCTGCTAATTCGCGGCGCGGATTTACAGGTGGGTGGCGAAGTTCACAATGTGTTGGCGCGGGCTTCGACGCCGGATTTTGCAGTCGTACAGAATTTTGACGTGGCGCGAGGCCGCTTTTTTGATGAGACGGATTATAACGGCCGTTCCCGCGTTGTCGTCCTAGGCCAGGAAACAGTCGATGCTTTGTTTGCGCCGGACATCGATCCGCTGGAAGCCGAAGTCAAAATCAATGGCATCAATTTCCGCATCATCGGTATTTTGGAGACCAAAGGGGCGGCCGGGATTGGCGGCAGCCAGGACGATATTGCCATTGTTCCTTTGACGACGGCCCAGGAACGGCTGTTTGATAATCGCAGCCAGCGCACTGGCCAGTTTCTGGTGGATGTAATTATGATTCAGGCGGTGGATGACGCGTCCGTGCAGGACGTGATCATTGACGCTTCCAACGCGCTGCGGCAGTCACACGACATCAACTTCCGTGATGAAGATGATTTCCAGATTTTAACGCAGCAGGATTTTTTGGAAGCGTTTGGCGCAGTTACCGGTGTGCTGACGGTGTTCCTGGGGGCGATTGCCAGCATTTCGCTGCTGGTAGGCGGTATCGGCATTATGAACATCATGCTGGTGTCGGTGACGGAGCGAACGCGGGAGATTGGGCTGCGCAAGGCGGTGGGAGCTAAGTATCGTGATGTATTGGGCCAGTTTTTGACGGAAGCGGTCGTTCTGGCGCTGCTGGGTGGATTGTTGGGAATTGGTGTAGGGATTTTGGGGGCAACGGCCGTACACCTGGCCGTCCCCGATCTCGATACCACCGTAACGCTCAGTTCCATCAGCCTGGCCGTAGGCTTCTCCGTCGCCGTTGGCCTCTTCTTTGGCATCTACCCCGCTTCCCGCGCCGCCGCCCTCAACCCCATCGATGCGTTGAGATTTGAGTAGCCGGATAGTCTAATAGTCGTGTAGTCCAGTAGTTAGACTAACGACAACATGACTACGCGACTACCGGACTACAGGACTATGAGACGTAATTGGCGTAAATTCTTCGAACGGTTTATTTTGGCGGCGGTCATCGCTTTTGTCGTGGCGGTCGCGCCGCTGCCGGTGTGGACGCCGGAATGGTTTTTGTATTGGCAGGTGCCGACGGCGGTTTTTGCTTTTATTGTCTACATCGGCAAGCTTTTGATTGATACGATTTTGTTTCCGAAGAAGAGGTAGGGGGAACGGCCGTCGGTGAAAAACGGTCGTTCCCCTCTACTTTACCTACCGAATGATAGCCGGCAAATACACAAATTGACTGCACGACCCTGGGCAAACGCGGACAGAATAAGGCCCCGTCCAGTTTGTCGATTGGGCGTCTTTGACCAGAATAAAATATTCTCCAGAAGTCGAGAAGGTATATTCAATTTCGGCCGTGCCAGTCTTGTAATCACCAGAACGATCATTTGTTAATTCTGTGCCGGAATCATTGTACAGCCATAACCCTGTGGCACGGCTGGTGGCCTGAATGCCGTAGGTCTGGATGAGGTAGGTTGTACCGGCAACGGCCGTAAAGTGATAATAATCGTAATCAGAGTTGTTGGTCACGTAATTTGAATGATCAAACAGTTGGTGTGTTTGCCCATTTTCAACGCCGGGAGAAATGCTGTTGGCCAAAGCCATAACATCATTGGGTTCATTATCATTGCCGGCGTTCCAGGCTGCACCGGGTTCGTTATATTTGGGTAATATGCGGATAGAGTAGGTTCCTGTCCAATTACCAGATTGGCGAACCTTTGCCAAAATGAAATACGTCCCCGTTGTTGAGAAAGTATAAATAATTCGGGCATTAGCGTTCCCTGTACCATTGTTTCCGTAATGATCACTGGTAATAAGTGCCCCACTGCTATCGTACAACCACAGGCCGGTTGCATTGCTGCCTGTCCCTTGAATATTATACGTTTCGATGACGTAGGTCCGACCAGCTTGAGCTGTAAAACGATAATAATCATAGTCGGGGCCATTTGTGACCAGGTCGGAATTATCAAATAATTGATGCGTTTGGGCGTTATTCAAACCCACCTTGACCTCATTGGCCAACGCCATCACATCATTTGGCTCATTATCATTTGCTGCATCCCAGGCTGCTCCGGGTTCATCAAATTTAGGCAAGATACGTATTGAATATGGCCCTGTCCAGTTTCCATACAAACGGTCCTTCACCAGGACAAAATATGTGCCTGTCGTTGAAAATGTATAGACTATGCGGGCATTAGATTCTCCTGTTCCAGAGCCGCCGTAATGATCGGAGGTGATGAGTGTACCGCTGCTATCGTACAACCACAACCCGGTTGCATTGTCACTCGTTCCCTGAATGTTGAAGGTTTCAATCACATAAGTCCGCCCAGCTTCGACGGTAAAACGATAGTAATCATAATCTGAGTCATTGGTGACGTAACTGGAATGGTTGAACAATTGGTGCGTTTGGGCATTATTTAATCCGACTACAATCTCATTGGCCAATGCCATCACATCGTTTGGCTCATTATCATTAGTTAGATCCCATGCTGCCCCAGGTTCATCGTATTTCGGTAAAATGCGCAAGGAATACGTACCTGTCCAGCTACCATACAGTCGTTCCTTTACTAAAATATAATAAGTACCAGTGGTGGAAAAGGTGTAAACGATACGAGCATTAGCATTTCCTGTCCCGTTGTTACCATAATGATCCGAGACAATGAGCGCTTGGCTACTGTCGTACAGCCACAACCCGGTTGCACTATTGCCTGAACCCTGTATGTTGTAGGTTTCAATGACATATGTGCGTCCGGCTTGAGCCGTGAAGCTATAATAATCCAGGTCGTCGAGGGGGTTGATCGTGGCGTTCACTTCGGCATTGGACAACCCGATACCAATTGGATCGGCTGTCGCAAAGGAATCGTTTGGCTCAGATTCAGCCCAAACGGTCATCGGCAGGCTCATCAAGCTCGCCAGGACAACACTTGTCAGCATGGCCAATAGGCCGACTTTGGATAAATTGAATTTGTTCATGTTTTCTCCGTTTTGTTTGAAATAAACGGCCGTTTCCCTGGCACACCCTCCGTTGATTGGTAGGAAACGGCCGTTACTGCTACTGAAAATTATGGTTTAATAACGGTTGGTAGATAGACTTTATACTCAGGATTAGCAGAAAAGATGTAAGCCGAGCCGGATAGAGGACCATTGTCACTATCCCCAAACGACCCGACTACAATTGTGTCACCACTAATAGCCACAGAAGTACCAAACGAGTCACTCGCTGCGCCATCGGCCGCGGTCAATTTAACAGTCTGGGTCATATTACTCCAACCGCTCACTGGTTTAATAAAGACATAAGCCGAGCCGGAATCAGAGCCGTTGTCATCATCACGGTACGACCCGACCACGACCGTGTTACCATTGATGCCTACAGCGTAGCGACCAAACTCGTCACCCGCTGCGCCATCATCGGCAGTCAGTTTGGCAGTCTGTGCCATATTACTCCAACCTCCGACCGGCTTGACAAAAACGTAGGCCGAGCCAGATCCAGCGCCATTATCATCATCACCATAGGCTCCAACTACGACCGTGTCGTCGCTGACACTCACGGCACGGCCCAAGAAATCTTCTGGTGCGCCATCATCCGCGGTCAATTTGGCGGTCTGGGTCATATTGCTCCAGCCGCTCAATGGCTTAACAAAGACATAGGCCGAGCCAGATTCAGAACCATTGTCATCATCACCAATTGCTCCTACTACAACTGTATCGCCGCTGATAGCTATGGAGTCACGGCCAAACTCGTCACCTGCCGCGCCATCAGCAGAGGTAAGTTTGGCGGTTTGGGTCATAGTACTCCAACCGCCCACTGGTTTGATAAAGACATAGGCCGAGCCAGAATCAACGCCATTATCATCATCCAGATATGCCCCGACCACAACCGTGTCGCTACTGACAGCCACGGAGAGACCAAAATTGTCGCCAGTTGCGCCATCTGCAGCAGTTATTTTGGCGGTCTCGGTCATATCGTTCCAACCGCCCACCGGCTTGACAAAGATATAGGCCGAGCCAGAACTGCTGCCGTTGTCATCATCTCCAACCGCCCCAACCACGACCGTATCGCCACTGACAGCCACGGCACGGCCGAACCAGTCATCTGCCGCACCATCACTCGCGGTTAGCTTAGCCTGCTGGATCCATATCGTCCCGTTGCGGGAATAAACATAGGCCGCACCACTATCAGCCCCGTTGTCATCGTCACCATATGCGCCAACGACGACCGTATCTTCTGACACTGCTACTGTGTAAAAATAATCAAATGCTGCGCCATCGCTCGCAGTTAGTTTGATTTGTTGCACCCAAAGAGGATTAGCCGATGTGTCAGCGAGAATTTGCGCTTGAATGCTTTCCCATTCCACGGAAGCCAAGTCATTGGGCGATGAGTTGGTGGACATTGCTGAAGGCGGCGTTGAGGGTGCAGCTTGCGCTGCCTGGGTAAAACTATTTTGTAGGAACCATACTCCCAAGATAACGAAAGCAAAGATGATAAGAATGGTTGTTATTTTTCGCATGTTTTTCTCCTTGATATTGGGTAACAATGGATCGAATATAGGAGCGGATAAAAGGAACTATTCAATCTGACTTAACCCGTTGTTACATGTGTCGAAATGTGGTTGATGAGTTGCCGCACAAACACGGCCGTTTCCATTCCCCCTTGCCGTAAAAACCGATCCGATACATCCAGCCCAGTCTCCAACGCCAATGCATACGTCTGCGACATAGCGGCCACATAGCCATCCGTTTGTAGAATGCGCTGGATAAGCTGGTGGCTGCGTGGGTCGGATAGAACCGCCGCCGCGCAGGCCGCGCCGCCGGCCAGCAGCAGCAACTGCCGCTTGGCGGTTATAAGTTCATCCGTTTCGGCCAACGATTTGTCGGGACGCAGCGTTAGGCCGCGCACACTTTGCACCATACCTGACGTAACGCTGACCAGCGCCACCGCCAATCCTTGCTGCCGCAGTTCAGACAAACAATAAACCACTGCCTTTTCATCAAAATGAGACGCAATCAAAATCAACACGTCTGGTGCGGCCAGTTTAGAGCCTTCCATAAAATTTCGTCCTGCCGTCGTTCCATCGCTTATTCTTAAAAAGGCGGCAAGCCAATTTGCTTGCCGCGATAACCAACCCCTGGGCATGATTTCGAGTGGAACGAACATGGTGTTCAGGATAAACGCTAAAACGTGTTGATACGGAGCAAATTCGTGCGAATATGGCGCAAATTCGTGCGCAAAGGCGTGCAAATGGTGCGAGTTCGTGTATGATTGGCGTGCAATTGCGATTGGACAGGCGTTTGTCTATCGTTTCCCATTACGAAAACCACAACTATCACAGGTTTATGACCAAACAATTGACTCTACAGCAACTACATACGGCCGTTCACGCTGCCTTACGCGCCTGGGGCGACCTGGCCGGAGCTGACTTGTTGACCAATTTGCAAATAGTCCAGCAGGAACGCGCCAGGGCGGCCAGCGATAGTCCCACCGTTCATCGCCTGACGACCAATCAGGTTTTGCTGGAGGGGATTCAAATCTTGCAAAAGCAAGACCCGGTCGAAGCCAAAATTCTGAGTATGCGTTTTATGGATGATGAAACGGTTTTGATCGTCGCTAACAGGCTGAATCTCAGTGAAGACCAGATCAAACGCCGCCAACGAGACGCCATTCATCATTTGACGCAAATTTTGTGGGAACAGGAAACGGCCGTGCGCCAGCAGCAAGCCCACACCCTGGAAGCCCAACTCCTCCCCGCCAGCTACGACCAACTTTTTGGCGTCCGGGAACGGCTGGATGAACTAGGCCAATACCTGTTTGATCCCGATGGGCCGGGCGTCATTGCCCTGGTTGGCATCGGCGGCATTGGCAAAACTTCCCTGGCCGACGCCGCTGTACGCCAGGCCATTGCCCAATTTGCCTATCAGGAAATCGTCTGGCTGCGTGTAAATCCCGACGATGTTGGTCCCGACCACGATCCCGGCTTCACGGCCGATCAGGTACTTACTGGATTGGCCGAAAAGTTATGCCCCCATGCTGCGCCCCAAAACCGCAGTACCGGTTTGCGCCAGGCGCTCAAAACAATGCCGACTCTGGTGGTGATTGACAACCTGGAATCGGCCGCTGACACAGCCTTTATGCTGGAAATGCTGCAAGATTTGGCCATTCCCAGTAAGTTTTTGCTAACAACGCGCGTGCGTTTGCCGGCCGCGGCTTCTGTTCACAATATATTTTTGGACGAACTATCCGCTGCGGCTGCGGCCGATCTTGTCCGGCATCAAGCAAAACTTATTAACCTGCCTGACCTGACCCAGGCCCCGGAAGCGCTCATCGCCCAGATTTACGCAGTGACGGGCGGCAATCCGTTGGCGATTAAGCTGGTGGTGGGGTTAACGGCCGTTCTCCCCCTGCCCCAAATCCTGGCCGACCTCACCGCTGCCCAAACGAGCGAAATCGAAGCAATGTATCGGCACATTTACTGGCAAGCCTGGCACAGCTTAAGCGAAAATGCCCAGATACTGCTGGAAATGATGCCAATGGCTGCCGGAACCGGCGTCAAGCCGGAACAGATGCTGGCCATGAGCGATTTATCCCCCAACCAACTCTGGCCGGCCGTTGCCGAACTGGTCAACCGCTCTCTGCTGGAAGCGCGGGGCACGGCCTGGGAACGTCGTTACGGCATCCATCGCCTGACCGAGTCGTTTTTACGCACAGAAATCATCCATTGGCCAGATTCACCGTAAACGGTAATCCGTGAACAGTAATCCGATGACCGATAACTGCTTACCATCGCCCAGCCCGCGTTTCCTACGTGGTTTACAGGCTAACTTGCGTTATTGGCAGGCGCAAACAGCCGTTATCAACGACGACATCATCCGCAACCTGGACCCCGACTTTCCCAACGTACTGCAAGTGGTGGAGATGGGGCTGGTGTTGGCTGAGACGTGGCCGGACACGGCCGTTCTCATCCTGCAATGTTTCTTCTGGGTGGAAGGCAGCGGGCGCGTCCCTCAATGGCAGCCGTTGGTCGAAAAATGTTTGGCCGTCATGCCCACCCCTGACGATTGGCTGGAATTTCGGCTGTTGAAGCAGTTGGGGCAATTTCAGCGGATACAGTGGGATTTGGATACGGCCGTCAACACCTTCCAACAAGCCAGAGTAGGCGCCCAAACCCTACAAGATGATCAAGCCATCGCCGAAATTCACATGAATTTGTGCCAGACCCTCCATCGCCAACACCGGTACGACGATGCGCAAGCTGCGGGAGTAAAAGCTTTAACGCTCTTCACCGAGTCACAATGCCGGTTAAAAGCGACAACTATGCAGAGCCTGGGGCATCTTGCTCAGGAACAAGGACAATATGATTTGGCCGAAACTCACTTCCGGGAGGCATTAAATTTGATGCGTAACTGCGAAATCACCTCAATTACCGACATCACCCGAACAATGGATGCGCTGGCGGAAACGCACCGGGCCAAAAAACAATATGCCTCAGCCATTCAACTTTACCAGGAGATCGCTGACCTGCTGGCGGCTACAACCGAAGATGAAGATAAAATCAGGGTCAATCTTAATAACTCATGTTACGCGCAGATAGCGCGAAGGTTAACATAATTATAAAATCCAGGTCTTGGAGAATCAGCCTATGAACTACAATATCCTCGACCTGTATTCAGACTATTTGTTAAGCTCATTTGGACAAACGACAGCTACCGGACTGGCTAGATTACTTGAAGGTGAAATCAGCCATGACCAAGTCACTCGCATGCTCGCCAGTGAAAAATTGACGGCGAAGACATGGTGGAAACTGGTCAAACCACAGGTACGGCAAATCGAACGAGAAGATGGTGTCATGATTGTCGACGATCCATTGTAAGCATACAGATGGAATGGATATCTGTTCATGACCACGCCAAAGACAAACTGTCGGTATCAACTTCATACAACTTGTGAAGCCCAGGAATCGCTTTGAGTGTCCTTCTGTGTCCAAGAAGAACCTATCTTGACAAGAAAAGAAAAGTGCCGACCAGAATGAATATCGTCGCATTGCAGACGCACACGCATCCGTTCAGTTGTTCAATGATGGTTTGCCTCGGCAAAACATGGATTGTGAAGTTGGATGGAGAAAGTTCAATGGGGCTCAGGGCAATGGTGGCTTTGTCGAGGAATAAAGCCGGCCAGTATCACGGATTGAAGACATGAACTACCAGAGGCGTCCCGATCATCTATCTGGAAGTCCATTCCTTACAGCTACACGGTTTTCACAAACGGAATGGCTCAACCGGCGTGCGTTATCCGGTAACCAGTGCGACCCTGAGTGCGACCATCATTACAATCTACCAAGACGGTGAGAGAAGATCGGTCATCGCAAAATATGGCGCTAACTCAATCGCCAACCCGTACCGAAACAACGCAAACGAATCATTTCGTGGCGGCGCTGTGGTCGTTTGTCAAAATGGAGTTGTTAAAGGTCCGAACAAAGAAAAATCATTATCAGTTGAAAAACCAGTTGTATTTATCCGCCTTGCAACAGGCTTTTCATGAACTGCAGCAGCTTCAGCCGGTTTCACTGGTTCAAGCTGCTACTGCGTAACATCAGTTAATAAGGGCAGTCTATTCTATGATCTGGACAATCTTGAAGAAGCCGAAGCTGCGTTTTGGCAGGCCGAACTCATGCTAAGACAGCAAAAAGGATTGTTGCCCTTAAAAGCGTTGGTCGCCAATAACCTGGGGTGTGTATTACGTAAGCGTCAAGAATGGTCAGCCGCCGGGCGTTATCACCAGCAAAGCATCAATCTTTACCGACAAATCGGAAACAAGTTAATGTTAGCGAATGCCATTGGCAATTTTGCCAAACTATACAAGCTGCAAAGACGGTATCCAGAAGCGCTGCGTTACTTTGATGAAGCGATGGCCCTGGCCGTCCAATTTCCCGACAATATCTGGGCCAAAGAACGCCTGGCTGATTTTGCTAAAAATAAAACCGAGTTGATTCGGGAAATGGAAGGCATAGGGATGACAAGCAGTTGACTTGCCATCCCCACGTTAATTAGCCGCCGCACGTCTGTCCTGACGTTGGTGGGCACTCATTCCCATTGACCGCTGACTGCGCAGGCGATAGGAGGAACATGACCAACACGGCCGTTGCCAACAAAACATGAACCTTGACACGAACTTTCTGATACATCACGACTCTCCTTTACAGGCTGGTGACTCGTTGAGAATGGCGCGCCGTGCAGAAGGATGACCCCCTGCACCTCATGAGATGCCCAAGAGTCGTGGCTCAATAAATTGATTGATTTACAAAGAACTTTGTGCGGCCGTCAGCACAAACCTGATAATCATTTTTGTGGGAAATCCAATCTTTGTCTGCCCCCACTCAAGGGTCAAATGATGGTGTAGAGTGTAAAAGATGGCTGAACACTTTGGCGATGTATTCAAAGAATATTTGCAAATAACTGGTGAAACGCCTGCGCCGTTAGCCCGCCGGACAGGGCTATCCAGGGAAACCTTGATTAACTGGCGCAAAGGGCGAGTAAAGCAGCCCCATCGCTGGCAAGATATCGCCCTGGTGGCCTCTGTTTTAGGCTTGCATGTTGATGCGGCCACACGCCTTCTACAGTCGGCCGGTTATCCGTCTGTGGTTGAATTGATAGAGGGTTTTCAGGCGAAAGGGGACATGCTTTTTTTACAGCCATGGATCGAGGAGTTGCGCGCACGCGACCGTTTTATAGCCTTGCTGCCACCACGTCCCGTTAATTTTACAAATCGCGTAGCCGAATTAACCGATCTGGCGGAAAGGTTGCAACCAGGAAGCGTTGTTGCCCTTTGTGGGCCTGGGGGAATTGGCAAAACGGCGTTAGCTTCTGAATTATTGTATCGGTTAATTGATGATGGCCGTCTTTACGTCCGTTTTCCTGATGGCGTCATCTTTTACAGCTTTTACGGCCGTTCCGACTCCGCCGGCGCATTTGAACACATCATCAAAAGCTATGAGCCTCAGGCCCGCGACTTTTCTCCTGAAGCCGCAGCGCGGCTTCTTAGCCGGAAAAAAGCGCTACTCGTTCTGGATGGAACTGAAGAGGCGATCAACCTGTCTGACATACTGACGGTTATTGGTTCCACTACTGTAATAATCACAAGCCGCAGGCGTCAAGATGCCCCAGGACGATTTCAGGACCTGTCACCGTTAACCAAACAGGATGCACTGTATCTGCTGCGTACCTGGAGTCCTCAACAAATCGATCATGAAGCGGCCGCCGAGCGTATATGTGAATTAGTTGGATATTTGCCGTTAGCGGTACGGCTGGTGGGGCGTTATTTGTACGTAACTGGGGAAACGGCCACTGACTATCTGGCCTGGTTGGAAGCAACGCCGCTGCAAGCACTCAATCCGGATGGCATTCAACGACGAGAAGAGAGTGTTCCTTGGCTGCTTGAACGCAGTCTTGAGCAAGTTGGACCTTTAGCTGAACAGATTTTGGGGAGCATTGGTCTGTTAGCCTTGGCCCCTTTTAGCCGCGAGGAAGTTGCTGCGGCTTTGCCCGATATAACAGTTGGTCCGCTGTTGAACCAACTCGTCGCTTATGGGGTGCTGCTGCGAATGGGAACCCGGTATGAAGTGTCGCACGCGCTGGTGCATACATACGGCCGTTACCACTTTCAAGCCAACGTGGAAACGGCCGTCAGATTGGCTGAATACTATGCCTCATTAGCCACCGAACAAACCAAACACGGACAAGAAGGCTATACCCGGCTAGACGAAGTACGGACACATTTTGTACCGGTTTTAAGCTATTGCCTGTCAGGTGGGCGATGGGCGACAGTGCAAAATTTGACCACATCCGTTGATAAATATCTTGGTGATCAAGGTCATTGGACGGAAATCATCAAGATTATCGGCATCGGTCTGACAGCCGCTCGCAAATCAGGAGAAAAACAAAACGAGGTTCGTTTTCTGGCTCGAAAAGGGCTGATACTCTGTCGCCTTGGTCAGGTCAAACAGGCCATATTGATAAATGAGCAATCATTGTCTTTAGCCCAGGAAATAGGCGATCGGAATGGTGAAGCGCAGAATTTAAGCAATTTAGGGATTGCCTGCAATTACTTGGGACAAATGGATCGGGCAATAGAATTCCATCAGCAAGCGTTGCTTATTAGGCAAGAAACAGGCAATAGAAAAGGCGAGTCACAAGATTTGGGCAACTTAGGAAACGCTTACTATCACATGGGACAAATCGAATTGTCCATAGATTACCATCAGCAGGCATTATTATTGGTCAAAGCGTTAGATAACGCAGAGTATATGACTGCAAAATGGCTTAATAATCTGGGGAACTTATACCATGTTCAAGACCAAATAGAGCAGGCTAAAATATACTTGCAACAATCGTTGGCGCTTTCACGTGAGATAGGCTATTTGGAATGTATGGGTGATGTCCTTATAAATTTAGGCGTCATCGATTTTGAATCCGGGCATATGGAAACGGCCGAAACGTTTTACGAACAGGCTTTGGTTGTAAAACGTAAAATAGGACACAAGTTAGGCGTAGGGAGCTGTTTGCATAATCTTGGTGAATTACATAAGGAATTAGGCAATCATATGCTGGCCCGCCAATATTTGAGCCAGTCTTTGGCTGTTTTTAACGAAATCCAATCGCCGTTTGCCAATGAGTCTCAGAAATTGTTAGCCGAACTGAAGGGTAACGCTTCTTGATAAGCCAGACCATGTTGTTCCATAAAAATAAAAGAGTGGTCACCGGTATCATTGTTTTTGAATTTCTCGCTGCTCCACCCACAAAAAACGTCAATTGTGAAAGATTTTCCTCCCTGATACGTTAATCAAGTGTAAACCAATTCAAGATTGGCCGGCACGATCACAATTTAAGGAAAAGAATATGCTTGATAACGATCAATCGCTTGTTTTACAGACCCAACAGGACCCGCAGGCGTTTGGCCGATTGTACGATTTATACGTCGATCGCCTGTTTCGCTATGCTTACCGGCAGATGGGGGATGAGGCGCTGGCGCAGGAGGTGACGGCCGTTACCTTCGAAAAAGCCTTACACCACATCCAGGAGTACGAGCCGCGTGGTGTCAGCTTTTTGGCCTGGCTCTACCGTATCGCTCGCAACGAAGCAATCTCCCTGCACCGCAAACGCAAATGGCTGGCCCCCTGGCGCATCATTGGCCAGACGGAAAAAAGGGCGACAGAAACGGCCGTCCAGCGTCAACAAGAATTCCACCAACTACACCAGGCTCTGGCCCGGCTCGCGGCCAAAGACCGCGAAATCATCCAACTGCGCTACTTTGAGGAGCTGGATAGTGAAGAAGTGGCCGCTGTGCTGGATTGTTCTGTTGATAACGTTTATGTGCGCCTGCACCGGGCCTTGAAGAAGCTGGAAGGCCAACTGCAAACAATCGATCTCATCAGGGAGGTCTCTTATGAACGATAAAAATCGCGAAACGCAGCTAACTGCCGAATTTGCCGACCTCATCCAAACGCTGGAAAGGCCGGAAGCCAAACCGTACACCCCGGCACTGGCCCAGGAAGAAAAGATGAAACTGCGCCGTCAACTGCTGGCTCAAGAGGAACGACCGTTTCTCTCCCGGCAAGCGGTGGGTAACTTGTGGCGGTTTGCGGGAACGGCCGTTTTCCTGGCCGTCGTCATCATCATCGGCGCTTACTTCTGGGGTATCTTTTCCCGACCGGGGCAGGTTGGGCCTGGACCAACCACCGAGCCGCAGCCAACAGCGACGAGTGAACCAACTGTTGCGCCAACGGCCGTTATCAATCCCGTTAGGGAAGGCACTCAATTTGGCGATGAACTTGTCCTGACGAACACCGAAATCGTCCCCATGCCAGATGGCCTGAGTGTGGCCCTGGATTGGTTTGTTGCGGTGCAGCCGGAACAGGATTACACGATCTTTTTCCATTTGCTGGATGCTCAAGGTGAGCTTGTCGCCCAATTAGATCCATTTCTCGTAACGCTGCGCAATGCCGACAGCCCTTCTCAATTCACATCAGACTGGGCGGCGGGCGAAACGATCCGCCAGATTTACTCGCTGCGTTTGCTGGATTCGGCGACGATTGGTGACGGCCAGTACGATTTGGTGATGGGACTGTACGATGTGCGTACCGGGGAACGTTTGTCGGTGACGGCGGTGGACGAGAGCCAGCTTTTTGATAATGGTACGGCCGTCTTCCTGGGTAATTGGGACTTTGGCAATGGCCCGTTCAATGACGAAGCTACTCCGGCGGACAGCAGCGACCGAATCTGGCTGATAGACTTTACGCAGAAGGCACGGCCGTCATCTACCAGCCCCATCGAGTTTGACGTGACGTTGGGCCACGACCTGATATCCGAGACCGGGCAGGATGTGTTCCTGAAACTGGCTTATGCCCATCCTGA
Organism: Ardenticatenaceae bacterium; assembly: GCA_020634245.1. Taxonomy (GTDB): domain Bacteria; phylum Chloroflexota; class Anaerolineae; order Promineifilales; family Promineifilaceae; genus JACKCC01. The sequence continues at coordinate 262,360 of JACKCC010000014.1, forward strand.
ATGGCAGTCGGTGGGGGGGAACGGCCGTGTCCCGGTCGATGATACCGGCGATTTGGTCATCCTCGATCCTAATCAGCACACCATCAGCCTGACTTTCACCGGCAGCCCGGCCGAAATCGAACAAATCACCGGCACGGATACCCCGGTTTTCATGGCCCAGATGGGATACTTCGTCGATCATGACGATGCCCGTGGCCGTGAGTTTGTGTTCCTGGCAACGGAGACGTTTGATTCGTACAACATCGACCTGACCAGCACAGACACTATTTACCAGGGGCAGGACAACCTGGAAGTGTCTGATGTCATGCCGGCTCCGGGCAGCACCATCACCGTCGCCGAACCGATTCCCTTCTTCATTTCGGTGGATTACAGCATCCGCAGCGTACCGGCTGTTTTGATGGACGCCATTATGTCCACGCCAATTGACGGTCAATTGCATGAAGTTATTTCCGGCACATTGGCCCTGGAATCAGGTGCAGGCGGTGGTGGTTTGACCCTATACATCATGCCGGAGCAGTTGCAATCGCTGCCGGTAGATCCGGCCGAACTGGTTTTGCAGGTGCAGTTGCGGATGGAGGGCGAGGAACGGCCGTACCTCATCCGCCAACCCGAAGATTACCATTGGACCGTCCAACAATAACTTTGCGGGGATTCGGGGATAAAAATCAAAAAACAATCCCCTAATCTCCAAATCCCCGCCTCCCTTCCATGACAGATATTTTCAGCCCGGTTACAATAGCCTCTCTAAATTTGGAGAGGCTTTTTTTATGCATCTAGCCATCAACGCTTATTTTTGGAATCAACCCTATGTGGGCAGTGGACAATACACACGCAACCTCGTCTACTACCTCAACCGGCTCGTCTCCGACCTGGAAATCACGCTGATTTACCCGCAAACGGCCGAGCAGCCGGAACCAGAAGCAGTGCCACCCAGCGTCCACGTCAAAAAGGTGCCAGTGCGGCCGGGACAGTTGGGCAAGGTGTGGTTTGAACAGCGCCAGTTTCCCCGTGCCTGCGCCGAAGTGGGGGCGACGGTGGCCCATGTGCCCTACTGGGGCGCGCCGCTGCAATCGCCTATCCCGCTGGTGGTGACGATTCACGATCTGACGACGCTGCTGGTTCCCGAATACCGGCGCGGCTGGAAATCGCGGCTGTACAACGCGTTGGTGACAGCCAGCGCCCGCGGAGCCAGCCATGTCATCACTGATTCGTTTGCCAGCAAGATGAATATTATTGACCATTTGGGGATTGAGGAGAAGGGGGTAACGGCCGTTTACCTGGCCGTCGGTCCCGAATACAATCCCAAAGCCGATAATTCCCTCATGGAAACGGCCGTACGCCGCAAATACGACCTGCCCGATTTATACGTCCTGTACCTGGGTGGCTACCTGCTGCACAAAAACGTCAACACGCTGCTGCTGGCTTACTCCTACGTCGGGCAGGCGCTGGGAACCGATTACCCGCTCCTGCTGGCCGGCCGCAAACCAACCCGGGTTTCCGACATTTACCCCGATTACGACGATTACATCAAAGCCCTGCGCATCGAAAAATACGTCCGCTGGATTGGCTTTGTCGATGAGGAAGACAAGCCCATTTTGTACCGCAGCGCCGAGACGTTTGTTTTCCCCAGCCGCCATGAAGGCTTCGGCCTGGACGTGTTGGAAGCGCTGGCCTGCGGTGTGCCCGTGGTGACAACGACGGCCGATTCCCTGCCTGAAGTAATTGGGGATGCCGGTTTCGCCGTCGATCCCGACGATGCCCGCGCCATGGCCGGTGCCATCATCGCCACCATTATGCAGGACAATTTGCGTGTCGAATTGCAGGAAAAAGCGGCCAAACAAGCGGCCAGATTCTCCTGGGAAAAAACCGCCACTGAAACACTCATGATTTACGATCATGTGGCCTCACAACGTTGATGGATTTAGCAGAAACCCTAAACCTGTTGCGATTGTTGCTAAAAGAGAAGGTCGGTTCAGGTGTTGAAATCGTTGATTGCAAAATCGGTAATCAGCGTCATGATTACCTGGTGCTGCTCGTCCAGTTGCGCTCACCTGCTTTGGAACTGGTTGTCAAGCTAGCCGGCCTAGAAGCGCCTTACGATTACCCCTTTGAGCGTACGGCCGTTATCCACCGCTTAGTAGCCGCCCACACAATCATCTCCATGCCCGAAATCATCGCCGTAGACACCTCTTACCGAGAGTGGCCCTGGCGTTACCTGATCAAAACGCACATTTCCGGAACCGAATGGGATGCAGTGTTTCCTCAACTGAAAGCAGCACAGTTATCTGATACCTATTGCCAGATTGGTAATGCTGTGGCTCAACTGCATACCATTGCGTTCCCGGCGTTTGGCGAATTATCCGCTGATGGCCGGGTTGAGGGTGACCGTCCCTACCTCGACGTACTCCAAAGAAGGGCTAATCTGATTATCAAAAAGGAACGCTTGCGCGATTATTTTTCGGCAGTATTGGTACGCTATGCTGATTTATTCGCCGACGTTTCTACAGCCAATTTGTGCCATGAAGATCTCCATCGTTACAACATTTTGTTTGAAAATCGGCAGGGGCAGTGGCATTTAGCGACGATTCTCGATTTTGACAAAGCCTGGGCAGGCCACCGCGAAACGGATTTGGCCCGCCTGGACCTCTGGACAGGCATGACGAATGAATCGTTTTGGCTGGCCTACAACGCCGTGCGGCCGGTTGACTTGCTGTATAAACAGCGCCGTCCCATCTATCAACTGCTTTGGTGCCTGGAAGCTGCCTGGCCGACGGCAAAGCATCTGGCCGATACACACCAGGTTTGCCAGGAATTGGGTTTGCCAGTGATCGAATCTTTTGATTTATGAAAACAGGCTTGGCTGACAAGCTGAAATATTGACAAGCTATTGTTGCCCTGTGCTGGTCGTGTTAAAATGCCACAGACGTTCGAAAAGGAATGAGTTTGCATGAGAATTGAACATGAAATTGCCTCTGTTGTGACAAAGGCAATCGAAAACGCACAAGCAGCCGGCGCTCTGCCGGTTTTTGATGTCCCGGAAGTGACGATTGAACGGCCGCGCGAGCTGTCGTTTGGCGATTATGCCACGCCGATGGCGATGAAACTGGCCCGCCTGGCCCGGATGGCTCCGCTGAAAATTGCCCAGATCATCGTCGATTACCTGGACATGCCTGATTTTATGAGTGAAACGGCCGTTGCCGCACCTGGGTTCATCAATTTTCGCTTGTCTACGGACTGGCTCCAGCAGCAGGTGGAAGTGATATTGGCAGAGGGGATGGAATACGGCCGTTCCCACATCGGCGACGGCAAAAAAGTCCAGATCGAATGCGTCAGCGCCAATCCTACCGGCCCCATCCACATCGGCCGGACTCGCGGCGGCGTGATGGGTGATACCCTGGCCCGCGCCATGCGCGCCGTTGGCTACGATGTCACCCTGGAATATTACTACAACGACGCTGGCCGCCAGATCACGCTGCTGGGAGAAACAACCAAAATCCGTTACCAGCAGCTGCTTGGCCAGGACGTTGAACTAGGTCCTGAACATTATCAAGGGGACTATATCACTGAAATTGCACAAGAACTGGTCGATAAATTTGGCGATTCTCTGCTTAACGAGCCGGTGGAACACTTTGGCAACTATGCCAAAGACATCATCGCCCAAAGCCAGAAAGACACGCTCAAGCGAATCAACATCGTCTTTGATGTTTACTACAACGAGCAGAGCCTCTACGAAACGGGGCGCGTTTGGGAAGCGCTGGAAACATTGCAGCAGCGCGGCTACGTTTACGAAAAAGACGATGCCCAATGGTTCAAAACCACCGAATTCGGCGATGACAAAGACCGGGTGTTGGTCAAGCAGTCTGGCGAACCTACCTACCGGATGCCCGACATTGCTTACCATTACCACAAAAAGCAGCGCGGCTTTGATATTGTCGTCGATATTTTCGGTCCTGATCACCACGCTACCGCGCCGCAAGTGCTGATGGGCGTCCAGGCTCTTGGCTACGATCCCGGCTTTGTGCAAACCATCTTGCACCAGATTGTCAATCTCTATCGCGGTGGACAGCAGGTCAAGATGAGTACGCGCGCCGGGATGTTCGTCACCCTGGATGAATTGGTTGATGAGGTTGGTGCAGACCCGATTCGTTACTTTATGATTTCCCGCTCTGGCAACAGCGAAATTCTGTTTGATATGGATTTGGCGGTGGAACATTCGGATAAAAACCCGGTTTACTACATTCAAAACGCCCACGTTCGCTGTGCGGGTATTTTCCGCAAGTGGGCCGAAGCCGGTTACGCGCCCAATGCTGATAAGGACGCGGATTTAAGTTTGCTGACCGAAGAGGCGGAGTTGAATTTTTTGCGGAAGGCGTTGGAGTTAACGGCCGTGCTCGAACAAATCGCCACCACCTACGAGCCGCACCACATCTCCTTCTACGCCTACGAACTGGCCGCCGCCTTTCACCCGCTGTATGAAGTCAGCCGCGTCTTACATGGCGATGTGCCGGAACCACTGCGGCTGGCCCGGCTTCGTCTTTACCGTGCTGCCAAACAGATCTTCGCCTGCGTTCTCGACCTCATGGGCATGAGCGCCCCGGAAGTCATGTGACTTGTCATGAAGTCATGCCTCATAGGTCAGGTGAGATGTATGACGCATGACTTCATGACGAATGAAAAAATCAACTACAAAAAAGGATATACAATTCATGGGTGTCAAAGCAGATAGTTGGATTCGCCGGATGGCGCAAGAAAAAGGGATGATCGAGCCTTTTGTAAATGGACAGGTACGCGAGGGTGTCATTTCTTATGGCCTCTCGTCTTATGGTTACGATATTCGTGTGAGCAATGAATTCAAAATTTTCACCAATGTTCACTCCGCCATTGTCGATCCCAAGCATTTCAATCCGAATTCGTTCATTGACTATACTGGCGACGTGTGTGTTATCCCACCAAACTCCTTTGTTCTGGCTCAAACTGTCGAATACTTTCGCATCCCGCGCGACGTCATTACCGTCTGCTTGGGCAAATCCACCTATGCTCGCTGCGGGCTGATTGTCAACGTCACCCCTTTCGAGCCAGAGTGGGAAGGATTTGTCACGCTGGAAATCTCCAACACAACGCCGCTGCCGGCCCGCGTATACGCCAACGAAGGCATTGCCCAGGTACTCTTCTTCCATGCCGATGAAATTTGCGAAACATCTTATGCAGATCGCAATGGCAAATACCAGAAACAGCAAAATATCGTCTTGCCACGGATTTAGAAGAGACTGAAGATTAAAATTTTTTCGGTCTCCAATCGCCAGTCTCCGAAAGACTGGCAAATTTGCCGGAGGGCGATATAATTTTATTCCCTTATGGGCGCTTAGCTCAGCTGGTTAGAGCGCTTCGTTTACACCGAAGAGGTCGGGGGTTCGAGTCCCTCAGCGCCCATTTCTTTGTACAAGCTCATCAATTTAGTACTCATACAAATATAGTTGTTGGGAGCGGTTTATTTTTGAACCGCTTTTGTTTTTGCTACAGAGTGTCATTTTGCTATAATTAAAAAGTGACAAATGTCATAGACTTTATGTGACAAAAATCACATTTTGTTATATGCTTCTTCACGCCCCTCCGGTGTGGGGCGAGCGCCTCAAGCAGGTTAAACAGAACATATTGGATTCAGGAGAATAGCCACATGGCAAATGCAGCAGTTAGTGCCGGTGACAGCGGCGGAGTAACCAGACGCGAATTTCTTTACTATATCTGGGGCGCGTCTATTGCCCTTTTTGCTGCCGAAAGTGCCGGTCTTTTGGTCTGGTTTCTAATCCCCAAGTTCCGTGAAGGTGAATTTGGCGGCACGTTTACCCTTCCCATTGACGAGTTGCCTGAAGTAAATGCCGAACCGGTGAACAAGCCGGACGGCCGTTTCTGGTTAGTCAATCTCGATACAACCAATCCCAACGGGTCTGAGCGCATGTACCAGGCGTCCGACGAATCCGCGCCTATTCAAGGTGTGGCCGCCATATACAAGGTTTGCACCCACTTGGGCTGTATCTACTCCTGGATTCCAGTCAACAATCGCTTCGAATGCCCCTGCCATGGCTCCAAATACCGGTTGGACGGCCGTCGCATCGAATCCCCGGCTCCCCGCACCCTGGATCGTTTCAAAGTCCAGGCTCTAAATGAAGACCAGACTCAAGTGCTGGCCGAGTCCGATCTGGTCAATGATTTTTATCAGCCTGTGGTATTGCCAACAGGTACTGCTTTTCTCCGAGTTGATACTGGTTCTAAGAAAACCGGTCCATCTCAGACTTTGATATGCAGCTTTACTGGCAGCTGCCCCTAAAAAGAACGCAAAAAGGATGAGGAGTTGATTCATGACCACCTTTGTCGATCAAGTAAAAGAAATGGGGTTCAAACAGGCGGCTATTGCCAAAGCCGACGAAGCCGTCGAGCGCATCACTGCTGGTATGAATATCACCGACATCCGCAGCGCCCTGCGCGGCGACGAACCCCGCCGGCCCAATCCCCGCCTGCGCCCTCATGCCGATGGCTTCTGGCTGCACATCCGGCCCAGTTTCTACCACACGGAAGTCACCCACATCTACCCGACTTTTCGCCTGGGTTGGCTGTCCACCTTCATGTTTGTTTGGGAAACCATCACCGGCATCATCCTGATGATTTTCTACACCCCCAGTCCGCTGGTTGCTTATTCCAACATGTGGAATATCCTGGCCAATGTGCCGATGGGCCAACTTTTTCGCAACATGCATCGCTTGGGTGCAGAAGTGATGGTTTTGGTGGTAGCGCTGCACATGCTGCGCACATTTATAACCGGCAGCTACAAAAAACCGCGCCAATTCACCTGGGTTACCGGCATGATCTTGTTGGTATTAACCCTGCTTCTCAGTTTTAGCGGCTATCTGCTGCCCTGGGACCAGTTAGCCTATTGGGCGTTGACGGTGTTCTTGAGTGGGGCTGAAGCTGCGCCTGCGCCTGCGGCCGTGAATTCCAATATTTTGCTGATTCTTCAGGGCGCTCCTTCGCTGGGGGCCGGTGGCTTGCTGCGCTGGTATTTATTCCACGTGCTGTTGATGCCGCTGATTTTGGCCATCTTCTTCTTTGTCCATTATTACAAAGTCGTACTGCATGGTATGTCACTGCCTCCGGGGCGAGAAGCCATTGGCGAAGACACAGCCAAGCGCGTACCCAAAGATGAGCGCACCTACTTCATCCCCGATATTTTAACTAGCGAAATCATGTGGTCGGCTTTGATGACGTTATTCCTGGTAGCCGGCGCGCTCTGGTTCTGGGATGCGCCGTTAGAGCACCATGCTGACCCCATCGTGACGCCGCTGCACGTGGTGGCGCCCTGGTACCTTTCCTGGTCGCAGGGTTGGCTCAAACTAGCCGATAAAACGCTGGTAGTTGGCTTTATCCCCTTGTTGATGGTGGCTTTCATTGTCATGCCCTATTTTGAGGTCGGCAAGAGCCGTCGTTATGCTGACCGTCGTGTAGGGCTGAGTGTAGCTTTTCTGTTCATGGCCTTCATGCTGGTTTCTAACTGGATGGGTACCCCTGAATTCCGTGTTGCCAGTTCAGCTGAGCAGGAAGTGAGCCAGGAGATTTTGCCGCAGGAAGGAGCTAGCGTACTGTTGGGCGTGCCATATGAGTATATGATTCCTGGCGTGTATACACCGGGTCAGGAAGTGGCTGGCAATCCACATTTAACCGAGGCACTGGAAGAGTTTCAGGTGGCCATGTATAAGCATAGCTGCCATTTGGTTGGCAATTCTAAACTGCCACTTGAATGGGATGAGTGTAAAGTTGTCACCCTGGAAAATGGCGAAAAACAGTATGGTAATTTCTTTAAAGACTCAGTGATGCCTGATCCGTATGCAGAACTACGAATCGAACAATTCCAGCCTGATTTGCTCAAATTAACGCTTTATTATGAAGTAGTCGATCCGGGAAATCCCGACCAATTCCTGGTTAATTCTGACAGTTGGGTCTCTTATCGCCATGCGGATTCTAATTATGAAGAAGAGTGCCGCTTTATTAATAAGAACTGCTAACCAACTGTAATTGCTCTGGACGGGCAAAAGCCTGGCCGCAGCAGGCAGCTATTACGCTACGGAAAAGGAATGAGTGAATGCAAGTAAAAGTTGTAATCGGAACTATCGCATTTATGCTGACGATGATGATCATGGGTTTTGCGGCGCTGCGTGAGCCGGCACGTTTGCAGGAGTTCACGCATGCCTATCAAGGCCGCTCAATTGAATCTGGTGCGAAAATTTTTAAAAACAATTGCTCTACCTGCCACGGGGTCGATGGCAAGGCAGAATTATGTTATGACACAGCTGGCGAGCAAATTGGCTGCCGGGGTTTGCCACTGAATTATGCACCGCTTCTTTGTGGTGACAGTGCTGATCGTACCCAACGTATGAACGCGATGAATTGGGCTGGTACCAAAGATGCGTTTATTCAGTCTGTGGTTGCGGCGGGCCGGGCCGGAACGGCTATGCCGACCTGGTCGGCCCAATTTGGCGGCCCGATGCGTGATGATGAGATCGCGAATGTGGTGGCTTTTGTGATGAATTGGGAGAGTGAGGAACTGTGCAGCGCTCCGGTTATCACGTTTGATTGGCCAGCAACGGCCGAAGCGTTTTTGGCTGAATTTCCGGATGGGGATGCGGCTAATGGTGAAGGGTTGTTTGTCACGTATGGTTGTTCTGGCTGCCACGGTGTGCCGGATGGTTCTGTTGCGGCGGCGGTTGGCCCTGATTTGAGCAATATTACTGTGGATGGGGCAACGCGAGTTGAAGGTTACACGGCCGAAATGTATGTCTATGAATCGGTTTTGCATCCTAACGCTGTTATTGCGCCGAACTGCCCGACCGGACCGTGTCTTGGACCACCCAGCGCAATGCCGGCTAACTTTATCGAGCGTATGGCAACGAATCCGCAGGACCTGGCAGATATTATGGCTTATCTGCTCGGCAAATAGCCTGGTAACTGATGTTACGCAGTAGCAGCTTGAACCAGTGAAACCGGCTGAAGCTGCTGCAGTTCATGAAAAGCCTGTTGCAAGGCGGATAAATACAACTGGTTTTTCAACTGATAATGATTTTTCTTTGTTCGGACCTTTAACAACTCCATTTTGACAAACGACCACAGCGCCGCCACGAAATGATTCGTTTGCGTTGTTTCGGTACGGGTTGGCGATTGAGTTAGCGCCATATTTTGTTTGAGTGACCGGTGATACTCTTCTACTCTCCACCGTCTTTGGTAGATTGTAATGATTTGGTCAGCACTCAGGGTCAAGTCACTGGTTACCAGATAACGCACGCCGGTTGAGCCATCTCCGTTTGTGAAAACCTGGCGTAATAGCTGTAAGGGGAATGGGACCCCTTCCAGATAGATGATACGGGTCGTGCCTTCTGGTAGGTTCATGTCTTCAATCCGCTGATACTGGCCATTGGCTTTATCTGCCTCGGACAAAGCCACCTTGCGATTGCCCTTGAGCCCCATGATGAACTCTTTCTCCAGGTCCAACTTCACAAATCGCATGTTTTCGGCCGAGGCAAACCACACGTCATTGAGCACATACCGGAACGGGATGCGATTAGCTACAGCCGTCTGCAGCATGCGACGATAGTGTTCATTCTTGGTCACGGCACTTTTGCGCTTTTCTTTGCCTGTTTTCTTGTCAAGATAGGTCTCTGTCTTGGCCACTAACACGAAGGACACTGGCAAAGCGATTCCTTGGGCTTCATACAAGGTTGTAATGAAGTTGATACCTTTGACAGTTTTGTCTTTGGCGTGGTCATAGTGCCAACAGATGATCTCATTCTCATCTGTGTATGGCTTTTCCACAATGGAATCGTCGACAATCATGACACCATCTTCTCGTTCGATTTGCCGTACCTGTGGTTTGACCAGTTTCCACCATGTCTTCGCCGTCAATTTTTCACTGGCGAGCATGCGAGTGACTTGGTCATGGCTGATTTCACCTTCAAGTAATCTAGCCAGTCCGGTAGCTGTCGTTTGTCCAAATGAGCTTAACAAATAGTCTGAATACAGGTCGAGGATATTGTAGTTCATAGGCTGATTCTCCAAGACCTGGATTTTATAATTATGTTAACCTTCGCGCTATCTGCGCGTAACATGAGCTGGTAAAATGTAAATTTGTTGAGGCCCGGTTGGTTTTCAGCCGGGCTTTTTGTTTTTGTTGCGGGGATTGGGGGATTAGGGGATAAATCTGGAAAAAAGGGAGTGTTTGTTTATGTACAAAGTGGCCGTGAAACGGGATTTTGTAGCGCAGCATTTTTTGATTGGTGGTGACTGGGGCGCGGAAAATGTGTGGCATTCACACCATTATTTTGTGGAAGTGCAGTTGGAAGGTGTGGAACTAGATCAGCATGGTTATCTGGTAGATATTGTGGATATTGAGGCTAATCTGGCGGCGCTGGTGGCTTATTATCGGGATAAAACGTTGAATGATTTGCCGGAGTTTGCCGGGTTGAATCCCAGTATTGAGCATTTTTCGCGGATTTTTTGCCAGACGATGGTGGAGCGGATTCAAGCGCCGAATTTGAGGGCGATCACGGTGCAGATGTGGGAGAATGAGATTGCCTGGGCGAGTTATCGGCTGGCGGTAAACGGTTAACGGTGATCGGATGCGGATTGGGCTGATTATTTACGGCCGTATCGAAACCATCTCCGGCGGTTACCTGTATGATCGTAAGTTGGTGGCCCATCTGCGGCAGATGGGGGACACGGTGGAGATTGTCTCGCTGCCCTGGTTGGGGTACGGCCGTGCCCTTCTTCACAACTTCTCTCCCGAACTGCGCCAGCGACTGAGCCAGGCTCGATTCGATTTGCTGCTGCAAGATGAGCTGAATCATCCATCATTATTTTGGCTAAATCGGCAGTTGAAAGGAAAAGTTCCGTATCCCATCATCAGTGTCGTCCATCATTTGCGGTGCAGTGAAATGCGCCCGGCGTGGCAAAACGGGCTGTATCGGCTGGTAGAGCGGCAGTATTTGGACAGCGTGGATGGCTTTTTGTTCAACAGCGAGACGACGCGGGCGGTGGTAGAAGAATTGGTGGGGAAACGGCCGTATCACATTGCTTACCCCGCCGGAGACCAGTTCCAGCCGGAGATGAGCGACTCTGCTATCCGTGCCCGTGCCTACGAGCCGGGGCCGCTGCGCATTTTGTTTGTGGGTAACGTGATTCCACGCAAGGGGCTGCATGTTCTGTTAGATGCGCTGGCCCGGCTGCCTCGTGAAAGTTGGCGGCTGGATGTGGTGGGGGATACGGCCGTTGCTCCCTTCTACACACAATCCATCCACGCCCAAATTCGAGAAGAAAACCTGTCTCCTAACGTGACATTGACCGGTTCCCTGCCCGATGATGAGCTGTTCCGCTGGATGGAACAAAGCCATCTGCTCATCGTCCCTTCCAGCTACGAGGGGTATGGCATCGTTTACCTGGAAGGGATGAGTTTTGGCCTGCCGGCCATTGCCGGGCGTGGTGGCGCCGCCCACGAAATCATTACCGACGGCGTTAACGGATTCCTGGTCGATCACCAACAAACCAACCAACTAACCAGCCACATCCTCAATTTACATCAAAATCGGGAAAAACTGGCCGAAATGAGCCTGGCGGCTCACCAACGATATCTGGCTCACCCTACCTGGTCAGACAGTATGGCTGGAGCGCGAAAGTTCATACATAGAGATTGGAGATCAGAGAGTGAAGACTGATTACTCGTTTGTTCGTTATTTATCGGCCAAAAAAACGGTGGATGATCGGGCCTTGAACCAGCACGTCTGGCGGGCGATGGCGGAGGCGCTGCCGGAGCGGGCACGCATTTTGGAGATTGGTGCCGGAATTGGCACGATGGTGGAGCGGTTTGCCAAGAATGGGTTGCTGGATGGGGCGGTGTATACGGCCGTTGACAACCAACCCGACAACATCATCACCGCCAGACAACGATTGCAACACCTGAACAAGAACGTTCATTTGGAAACCATCGATCTCTTCGACTTCATCCGCCGCGAACAGGGCAAACAGACCTGGGATTTGCTCATTGCCCACGCTTTCCTCGATTTGATGGACATTCCGGCGACGCTGCCCCCGCTTTTTTCCCTGATTGAACCAGGTGGACATTTCTACTTCACTATCAACTTTGATGGGGCAACGATTTTCCAGCCGACGATTGATCCCATATTGGACGACCAAATCGAGCAGTTGTATCATCGTACAATGGACGAGCGCATCACTGACGGCAAATTATCGGGTGACAGCCGCAGCGGGCGGCATTTGTTCCACCAACTGCGGCAGGCTGGCGGTGAAATCCTGGCTGCCGGCAGCTCCGACTGGGTTGTGTTTGCCGAAACCGATGGTTACCCGGCCGATGAAGCGTACTTCTTGCAGTTTATTATCCACACCATGCAGCAGGCGCTGAACGGTCATCCGGGTCTGGGTACGGCCCAGTTTGCCGATTGGATTCGACAGCGGCAGCAGCAAATTGAGAGAGGGGATCTCGTCTACATTGCGCATCAGATTGATTTTTTAGGGCGTGTGCCCAAATAGAACTCAGTTTGTTTAGCGATAACGAAATAAATCGCGCTTATTACACTGTTAAATTAAAACCTTAACATTTTAATGGGGGGCTGCGCCTGTCGAAACCCGGACTTCGATAGGCTCAGTCCTCGTTTAGAGAATTTATTTAACCGTGTACATAAAATTAAGATTATGAAAGCTATCCAGACTCAAAAAATGTGGTCTTCGGTATGGGGGCATCCGGTCTGGCGTGTCTTGTTTTACCTGCTTATTCATGTTGGCGGGGTGGGGTTGGGCTTTCTCTTTTCCGTTAATCCTGATAATTTGGAAGAAGTGGCTATCTTTTGGCCAGCGGCTGGTATTTTGGTTGCGGCTTTGTTGTTAAGTGACCATCGTGCCTGGCCCGGACTATTTTTCACTTCAATCTTAGGCCAACTGATTGCTGACGTTGTTTGGGTAGGGCGGGCGAATGTTGGCGTCAGCCTGTATTTTGGCCTGACGAATGCGGTGGAAGCGCTGCTGGCTGCCTATTTACTACGCCGATTTCTGGGGGAGCAGATAACTTTTGCGAAGTTAAAAGAAGTTTTGGGTCTGGCTTTATGGGGAGCGATTATCGGTTCGATTTTGGGGGCTACGTTGGGGGCGGCGGGTCTCTGTTTTTTGAATTCTCCAAATGCATATTGGTTGAATTGGCAGTTGTGGTGGGCGTCTGATGCGTTGGGTATTGTGATGGTTATGCCGGTGATTTTTACCTGGCGGCATTGGTTGATTTTTCCACGACGCAAGATGGCCTCCCGGCAATTAGTGGAAGCCGGAGTGTTGTTCATCGGATTGTTTTTGCTGCTTTGGTTTATTTTTAGTAAGGCATCCAATCCGGTTCTATCTGTTTTGAATATTCCATATGCGTTGTTTCCCTTTTTGATTTGGGCAGCGGTGCGATTCCGGCCACACGTGACCACGGCCGTTTACCTGATAGTAGGTATTGTTTCCGTTCAAATGTCCAATCTGGGTCGTGGCCCTTTTGTAGTGTCCAGTCAGCCAATCTACCAGAACGTCTTGTCTCTTCAACTATTTTTGGCTGTGAGTACGCTGTCATCGTTGATTTTAACGGCCGTTTTCGCCGAACTGCATCAAACCAGGCGAAACCTGGAACAATTTTCCAAAGCTGAACGAATGGCGCGGCAGCAGGCGGAAACATTGCGGGCTGCCAACGTTGCCCTTAGTGAATCACTCAATTTGTCTACCGTTTTAGGATTACTTCTGGATTACCTGGCCGAACTCATTCCGTATGACACCGCTACAGTCATGATCGACATTCACGAAGAGGATCATGTGCAAGTGTTGGCAAAGCGGAATCAGAAACAGTATGGAGACGGGGCAACGCGTTTGGCACCCTTCAAGATTCAGTCATCACTGCTAATCCGGCGTTTGTTAGTGACCCGGCAGAGCATCCTGGTAGATGACACTCGTAAACATTCCGATTGGGAATACCGGGAGACCAGCACCGAGATTCGCAATTGGTTAGGTATTCCACTTGTTGCCCAGGGCCAGACATTAGGTCTTTACTCCTTGACAAAAAATGAACCGGGCTATTTTACGGAAGAGCATCAGCGATTGGCCGAAGCGTTGGCGGTACAGGCAGGAATTGCACTGACCAATGCCCGTTTGTACGAGCAAATTGGCTATCACGTTCAGGAGTTAGAAGAGCGGGTTTCGGAACGAACGGCCGAATTGGAATGGCAGTATCGCCGGCAGGCGGCGTTGGCCGAGGTGGAATTGTCCATCAATCAGCCGCATGAACTGCAAACAGTGCTCGATCGCATTGTGCATATTGTGACTGACTTGCTGCCGGCTTCGGGCGGTGCGAGCATCATTCTTTGGGATGCTCAGACTGGGTCGTTTTCGATGAGTGCTGCTTCTGTCTCTGAACAGCCGCCGCAAACGGGATCGCGCCGGGTGCGACGCCAGGGGGCTTCGCAGTGGATTATGGATCAGAAGCAGCCTTTTGTCGTACCTGACATTCGTCATGATCCTTTTGAAGCGAACCCTATGCTGTCTGATTATGGCTTGCAAGCGTATGCGGGTGTCCCTTTGCTGGACGGCGCTGCGGCGGTGGGGATTCTTTATGCGTTAGATACGGAGCCGCGCCAATATAAAGAGGAAGACCTGAGCTTTTTAACGGCCGTTGCCCATCGTGCTGCTACTGCCATTACCAAAGTGCAGTTGTATGAGCAAACAGTCCACCGTGCCGCAGAATTAAAAGTTCTGTACGAAGTGGGTAAAGAAATCTCGGCACAGTTGGATTTGGATACCGTGCTGCAAACCATTGTGCGTCAGGCCTTGCATTTGACGGGGGCTGACAAAAGCTTGATCATCCTGATCGATCCGGTCAGGGAACTGCTTCTTCGCGTTGTTGGTGAAGGCTATACCGACGGCCAATTGGCCGACCACACGATTGAGGAGTTCCGCCAGGGCATCAGCGGCTGGGTTATGCAAAATAAAGAACCGGCGCTGGTAGACGATATTGGCATTGATGAGCGCAATACGGGATTGGCTCTGCGTAAAGCCCGGCAGGGTCCGGATAAAGCGGTAGCAATCGCCCCTTTGCTGGTGGAAAATGAAGCGGTGGGTACGTTGACTATTGTAAACGGCCGTGCCAAAACCTCCTTTACTCCCAACGATTTGAACCTGACGGTCATGCTGGCCGGGCAGGCTGCCATCGCCATTCACAACGCCCAACTGTATCGGGCCGCCCAGGAAGCCGACCGGCTGAAATCGGCTTTTCTGGCTTCCATGTCCCATGAACTGCGGACGCCGCTCAACTCCATCATCGGCTTCACCGGCATTATGCTACAAGAGCTGGCCGGGCCGTTAAATATGGAGCAGAAAAAGCAGATGGGCATGGTTCGTTCCAGCGCCCATCACTTGCTAAATCTGATTAACGATGTGTTGGATATATCCAAGATCGAGGCAGGGCAGCTGCAAGTGGCTCAGGAACCCTGTAACGTCCCCCAAATTATCACCAAAGTGATGCAATTGTTGATGCCGCAAGCGGAGAAGAAGGGTTTGGCGTTAACGGCCGTTATCAACCCCAACGTCCACGAAATCATGAGCGATGCGCGCCGCATCGAACAAATCCTCATCAACCTGGTCAACAATGGTATAAAATTCACCGACGCCGGACGCGTAAAGATCCGCAGTTACATTCAGGAAAACTGGCTGGTGACCGAAGTGATCGACACCGGCATGGGGATCAAAGCTGAGGACATAGAAACCTTGTTCCATCCCTTTCGCCAGCTTGAAACCGGCTTGGCCCGTGTTCATGAAGGTACCGGACTGGGGCTTTCCATAAGCCAGCGCCTGGTCCACCTCCTTGGTGGAGAAATTTCTGTACAAAGCGAATGGGGGAAAGGCAGTACGTTTACATTCACTTTGCCGTTAAGATCATAAAACCTATGAAAAATAAAATCCTCGTCATTGAAGACAACGAACAAAACCTTTATCTGGTATCCTTTATCTTACAAGCGCATGGTCATGAAGTGTTTGAGGCCCAAAATGGCCATACCGGCATTGAATTGGCAGATAAACTCGTTCCCGATCTCATCCTGCTCGACATTCAACTGCCGGTTATGGACGGTTACGCCGTAGCCCGTAACCTCCGGCAAAACCCCAAATTAACGGGAGTCCCCATTGTTGCTATCACCTCTTACGCGATGGTCGGTGATAAAGAACAGACATTAGCTGCCGGGTGTACCGGTTACATTGAAAAGCCCATAAACCCTGACACATTCATGACCGAAATCGAATCTTTTTTGTAACGATACAGGCCGCTGCCTGAGCCTGTCGAAGGCAACCGGGGTTCGACAGGCTCAGGCAACGATGAACTGAATCGTTTGTGTAATGCGGGCATTTCATGCAGGCATAATAAGATTTTGTTGGGAGGGATGATGACAAAAATATTGGTGGTGGACGATAACGAGCAAAATATATACATGCTGCAAATTTTGTTCGCAGGACATGGTTACGATGTTGACACAGCACAACATGGCTCCGAAGCCTTACAAACAGCCAGGCAAAGTCCACCAGATATGATCATTACCGATATTCTCATGCCTGTAATGGATGGCTTTGAGCTTTGTCGCCAATGGAAAGCCGATGAACGGTTATACGGCCGTCCCTTTGTTTTCTATACCGCCACATATACCGATCCCAAAGATGAAGCATTTGCCCTCAGCCTAGGTGCTGACGCCTTTTTGATAAAGCCATTAGACCCTGACAAATTATTAGCGGTTATCAACAAGCTCTTGCATGACTTTCAGGAAAATGGTGCAGCCCGACCATCTTCTACTAGCCTGAACGAAGAAGAAATTTACAAGCTGTACAGCGAAAGATTGGTGCAAAAATTGGAGCATAAAATGCTTCAACTTGAGCAAGAGATTGAAGATCGCCGGCAAACCGAATCTGCTCTCCAAGCCAGCAATCAGCGGCTGCTGCAAGCAATGCGTGACCTAAAGGACATGCAGAAACAAATTGTCCGTCAAGAAAGGTTAGCTGCCGTTGGTCAATTAGCGGCGGGGATGGCGCATGATTTTAACAATATGCTGTCTATTGTCTCGCTTAATGCCGAGGTCATGCTTTATCGCGGCCAACTATCTGAACCTGATGTGGCTGGCGCCCAAATGATCCTCCATCAAGTACAGCAGGCCCACCAACTTATTCAGCAAATTTTAGATTTTACGCGCCGGACAAATTTGGAGCGGCGGGCAACTGATTTGGTTTTGACGTTGCAAGAAATGGTCAATATCTTAAGGCGCACTTTACCCGAAAATATGCAAATATCCCTGGATTTTACCCCTGGTGAATATGTGGTCCATGTCGATCGCACGCGAATTGAGCAGGTTGTGATGAATTTGGCGCTAAATGCCCGGGATGCTATGCCCAATGGCGGTAATTTGAATGTCAAACTTGCGAATTCACGCACCTTGCCTGACAGTTTATCCCTTTTATCGGAGCCGGCAGAAGGGAATTGGATCGTTCTTACCGTGGCTGACGAAGGCACAGGCATTGCTGATGAGATTTTGCCTCATTTGTTTGAGCCATTTTTTACGACAAAACCACCAGGGAAGGGCACTGGCCTGGGATTGGCGCAGGTTTATGGCATTGTAAAACAGCATGAGGGCCACATTGATGTTCATAGTGAGGTTGGGCGTGGCACAACTTTCACCATTTTCTTGCCAGCTACTTCATCGGCTCTGATGGAAGGAGCCAAAGGTCCACAGGAGGCAATCCCTTTGGGAGAAGGCGAGGTTATTCTGGTGGTCGAAGATGATCAGGATACCAGAAAAGCGATTTTGACCAGCCTGGAGATTTTAAATTATCGGATTTTGACTGTGGCTAACGGCAAAACAGCCCTGGCGTATTTGGAACGACACCCGGGGATTGCTTTGATTCTGTCTGATGTGTATATGCCGGAGATGGGGGGGATTGAACTGGCTGAGGCGTTATATGGCACGGCCGTTCCCGTTATTTTGATGACTGGCCACGAAGAAGAGGGCCTGCAGCATTTGAAAGATGAAGGCCGAATTATAGATTGGTTGAGAAAGCCGCTTAATTTGAGCTTATTAGCTGAGGCAATTGCAGTGACAATAAATCGAGGTTGACAAGCTGGCCTTATTTTCTCATCAGTTGGATTCTCTTTAAGTGTAGCCGAATTCTATTAGCATTAAGGCTGCCAGAATACCGCTCAAAAATCCCCACAAATGCATGGCTACAGATGTATTTTCACCTGGATAGCGCAGTGTGCGCCAAATGCCCCGTCCAAAGAAAATGATTAACAAAACAGCCAGCGCATTACGCCAGGATGGATAAGCCAGACCATACGTTATGTTGAAACTAAAATAGGCCAGCAGCATACCACTGGCTCCAATATGGTTGGTTCCTCGTTGGCCGAAAATCCAGACGCCAAACCCCTGAATAAGAACCATAACGGCCGTTGCCAGAAAATATGTTTGAAAGTCGGGCGTAATCAAAACCGCGACACCTGTAAAAATCAGCAAGGAGCGCGTGTTGCTATACAGATGTTCATCGTAGCCATGTACCAAATGCGCCGTAAAAAAACTTGGTATGTTCAACGAAGCATGTGGTTTGATACCATAACGAGCTTTTAACCGGCCTTTGAAAAAGGAACGATCTAAAAACCGTAATCCCCAGGTAGCCATAAACAAGCCGCCCACAACGACAACGGCCGTTTTCAAATTATTGATGAACGGCAGTTGTAGTGATGCTTGCGAGGCCGTACTTTGCCAGGCCGGACTCTCCAGTAAACGTACCAGCCAGATAGTAACGTAAAATCCCAGAATGATTTTGACTGCAAAAATAATGTTGCTAACCAGTGCCCGGAAAAACGCTTTCATGATCCCCCCAATCAATTATGCCGCTATCTATCTATCCACAACAAGATGATAAGAACCACCTCAATCGCTTTATCTACCAGGCCCAAAACGCTCTTGAAGGCGTCGGCGCCATTGAAAACAAAATAGAGGATGACGGTAACGGCCGTAAACCCCATCAGCGCCCAGCGAATCAATGACCGGTTACTCGCAAACGGCTGTAAAAAGTAAAGCGCCGCTACCAGAACGATGTAGCCAAGCCCGTTCAGGACGAACAAAACCTTGAACATCGGTTCCGGTGAGCCGATGCCTAAAACCAGATGAATAACGGCCGTTAACACGGCCAACCCCACCACACCCCACTGTTTACCTGACAATTGTTTCATGTGGACCTCCTCTGGTCGATACAACTTGATAAATAAAAACCCGTCCCATCTACGAAAGATGTGGATTACCCGACAATTGGCTGCACGCGCTGCAGCCGTCGGCTGCCCCACCACAGTCCGGCTCCGCCCAGCAAAACATCGCGTGCCCGGATGAGCAGGCTCAAACTAACGGCGATGGCTGGATTTAACCCAACGGCGGCAAATGCCAGCAGTTGGCTGGCTTCCAATGTGCCCAGGCCGCCCGGTGCGGGCAGCAGAAAAGCGATGCGAGCGGCGGTGAGCAGGATGATAGTGGTCACGGCCGTTACCGGACCGCCCAGAAACGTCAGCATCAGCCAATACTCGGCCACCATCGCCAGCCAACTGACGATGGAAACAATGAGCGCCAAAACGAGGGTGAACGGCCGTTCCCGGCAAAAGCGGGCTGCCTGATCTTCACTGGAGAGGATGAGCCGGCCCAGCCGGTCATAAAGATCACCCCAACGGCGCAGCGGCAGCCGCCTGCCCCAGTGCCACAACTGCGTCAACGGCTGCCAGCCGCGCCAGGTTGCCGCCAAAAAGAACAGCGGCAGACCCAGCAGCAGAATAAGCGCGAGCACGGCCGTTTCCAGCGCTACGCCGTCACCCAACACCCCGGCCTGCAAAATCACGAACACCCCGGCCAGCAAAAAAGCAAAATTGACCGTCAATTCCAGCGTTTTGTCTAGGGAAACGGCCGTTAGCGCCGCCGAACGAGGTACGCCGTGCTGCCGCTCCACTAGAATCACCTGCACCGGCTCGCCGCCAAACTGCGGCCCTGGCGTGAAATAGCTGACACCAAACGCCGCCAGCCGGTGGCCGGTCAGAGTCAGGTAGGGCAGCTGGTAGCCCAAACCGCGCAGCAGCAGCCACCAACGGCCGTTCAAAGTTAGAAGAACCAGCAAATTCGCCAGGACCAGCCCGCCAATTTGCCAGCCGCGCAGTTGGCGCAGCGCCGCCCAGGTCTCGTTCAGCGGGATGGTACGAGCAATCCATGCCATCAAGCCGACAGCCAAAATCCAGGGTAAAAGGTGGAGAAACGGCCGTTTTTTCATGCATTATAAAAACACTGATTTACACGGATAAACACAGATCGTTTTCTAAACGCAAAATCTGTGTTTATCTATGGCCATCCGTGCCCTGTTAAAAATATCATTATTCTCCAGCCCGGCGCGCCATAAACCGCTTTTCCGGCTGCCATAACGACAGTGCGCCGGTTCCCAGCAGCATCAATACAATCACACATGCCAGCGCCAGCCCATTGGCCGGTGTTACGCCGCGAGTGATGATGTCAAAGCCCAGCGGGAAGACGAGCAGCAGTGACAACAGCCGCCCCATGATGCCCAGGGTGACGGCCGTTCCCGCTAAAACCAATACAATCATCCACCCCGTCGCCAGCAAAGCCGGTACAGGCAAATGCCAGTTCACAAACAAATCAGTCCAGGCAACGGGTCGAAGGGATAAATTGGTCAGGATAACGGCCGTTCCTATCATCAATCCCACTCGCAAAAAGGGTGGCAGCCAGTAAGTCGTCAGCCGGTAAATCCGGCGGCGAATTTGCTGATATTGGTTTGAGTGTGGATTAAGCCAGCCAATCGCCACCAGCCAATCACGCAGGAAGGAAACGGCCGTTGCCCCAGCAAAAATAGTCCCGGCAATGGTCGTTCCGGCGGGCGGCAGGATGGGCCACAGGATGGCGCTCATGAATCCCATCTGGAACCCGGCAAAAATGCGCCGGTGAACGCTGGGCGTCATCTCGTAGACCGGCAGATGGCGTTTTTCGCGCCACCACAGGCCAAAGACAAACAGATAGCGGGCCAATCCCAAACTGAGATACCACCAGGGAAGCTGGCCATACCAGACGGCCAACAGGCTGACGATCAACATGCCCAGGCCGTCGAATTCCATGTCCAGCTGCGCCCCCAGCACGGTGGCGTGATGGGTGATGCGGGCCAGATAGCCGTCCAGGTAATCGGCGATGTCAGCAGTGGTGTAGAGCAGCATGGGCAGCCAGGCCAGCGCGCCTTGCGGCCAGGGTGAGAAGAGGAACCCGGCAATCAGGCTGATGAACAGGCCGCGCATCAAGGTCAGGCCGTTACCCCAGCCCAGCGTGGACAGCACGGCCGTTTCCCCGGCCCGGTGATTTTGTGACAAACCATTCCACAGTACCCACAGCCCGTAAATCATGACCAGTCCGGCGATGGCCCCCCAGCGTCCGGCATAGGGCCAGACCGGGACCAGCAGCGAGTAACCCAGGCCGAGGACAGCGCAGTAGAGAACGGCCGTTGCCAGCCAGCGCCGCTGCAAACTGTCTAGCATTCGATTTTTCTGAGATTGGGTGGTTGAGGTCATAAAAATTGAATGTTCTTTGAACCAGATAGGTGAGATGGTTTACATTTTATGGGGGAATGCGGGAAACGGCCGTTTTTCTCATTGACTCATAAGCAATTGAGGCGAGGATTGAGGAGTTTTGGTGTTTTTTATACGTTAATCTTCTAATTCCTGTTCATTTTCTCTTTACGTTTTTCTATTTCCGTAATACGATTTAGGCACATTTGTGGTTTGATATTCACAGGAGGAAATTGTGAGCGAGACAGCATCTGAGCAGAAACGTTTTGATTATGCCAAAACCTTTATCGTTGGCTTTGGCTTCTTGGGTATCAGCATCATCTGGCCCATTTTCAACCAGTTCATTCCCATCTTTTTACAGGCCGGTAATCCCGAATTTGAACGGCAGCTTTTAGAAGCCGGACGTGAGATTCCCAAAGTTATCGGTTTTGGCCTGACCCCGGCCCTGGCCCTGTTCATTATGACCTGGGACAATCTCATCAATGTCTTCGTTCAGCCGTGGGTAGGGGCTAAAAGCGACCAGACCTGGAACCGTTTTGGCCGGCGCAAGCCCTGGATTTTGTTGGGGTTGCCCATCGCGGTAGTTGGCTTTGTCCTCATCCCCTTTGCCCAGACAGCGTTGGCTATTGCCGTGTTCATCCTCATCACCAACTTTGGCATGGCACTATTCCGTTCGCCGACGGTGGCCTGGCTGGGTGATTTGTTCCCGTCACACGACCGCAGCAAGGCCAATGGCATCATTAATTTGATGGGCGGTGTCGGCGGCTTGATTGCCTTTTTCGGCGGCGGCTTTTTGTTCAACTCGATGGGACGGTCGGCGCCTTTCATCGGCGGGGCGATTTTGTTGATTGTGGCCTCGTTAACGGCCGTCTACAAAGTCAAAGAGCCGCGCCAAATCACAACGGAAACAGGCCAAGACGAGAAGCCGGGCAACGTCATCGCCAATCTAAAAGTGCTGTTTGGCAGTCCTGACAAGAGTGGTTTGTTTGTTTTGTTGGGCATTTTGCTCTGGTTCATGGCCTTCAATGCGCTGGAATCAGGCCTATCCTCGTTTGCCGTCTTCACATTGGGCATCTCGCCGGGCACGGCCTCCATTTACGCCGGAGCGGTGACGATTTCCTTCATCTTGTTTGCGCTGCCGGCGGGGTTGTTGGGGACGCGGTACGGCCGTCGCGGTATTATTCTCATCGGACTGGTGGGGTTGACAGTCATTTTTTTGCTCAGCTACTTCGTCATTCAGGGCGCAGTGACGTTTGTCGTGGCCCTGGTACTGACCGGAGCATTCTGGGCCTGCGTCAACGTAAACAGCCTGCCGCTGGTCTACGATTATGGCGACGAGCGCAAAATTGGCGCGTATACCGGTCTATACTACTTCTCGTCGCAGTTGGCGGCGGTGCTGGGACCAACACTGGGTGGCATTGTTGTCGATGTGTTGGGCGACCAATACCGTTGGCTGTTTCTGTTCAGCACGGTGTTTATGGCCCTGGCCTGGGTGGCGATGACGCAGGTGAAGAAACAAACGGCCGTTCCCGCTGCCCAACCTGCCTGAGTACGAGGCTAGAGACTGGAGACTGCCATGACTGATTTAGTACGCACTGAACAACGCGGCCCGATTTTTGAGATTGTGTTGAACCGCCCGGATAAGCGGAATGCGATTAATATGGAATTGTTTAGGGGCGTGGATACGGCCGTTTTCCAAGCCAACAAAACTCCCAACCTTCGCGCCGTCCTCATTCGCGGCGAGGGCAAAGCCTTTTCCGCCGGAATCGACGTCAGTGCGCTGCTGGGGCTGGCCCAGGAATACGGCCCGCACTGGCAAACCCGGATGCGATCCATCACCGATGAATTCCAGGGCATTTTGACCCGGCTGGAACGGTTAGAACTGCCCACTATTGCCCTGCTGCACGGCCACTGCCTGGGGCTGGCGCTGGAACTGGCCCTGGCCTGCGACATTCGCATCGCCGCCGAAGGGACGTTGCTGGGGCTTCCGGAAACCCGCCTGGGCTTCATCCCCGACGTAGGCGGCACGACGCGCCTGACCCGGCTGGTGGGGCCGGCGCGGGCCAAAGAACTCATCTTCACCGGGCGGCAGTTTGACACCACTTATGCCGAACGTTCGGGTATCGTCAACGCCGTTGTCCCGGCAGACGAATTATTGGCCAAAGGGGAGGAACTGGCCGCCGAAATCAGCCTGGCCGCGCCGCTGGCCGTGGGCATGGCCAAGCGGGTCATCGACGGGCTGGCCGACGTGGATCGCGGTTTGCAGCTAGAGGGTTGGGCGCAAAGCCAGCTTTTCAACAGCGAGGATTTCATGGAAGGGGCGCAAAGTTTTATGATGAAACGGCCGCCGCAGTGGAAAGGGAAGTAAGAGGAAGGGTAGAAATTAGAAGGCAGAAGGCGGAAGAGTTTAGACTTTTTGCTCAAATCGGCGGACTTCGGCCATCAAGCGTTTAGGCTGCCCATCGAATTTGCGCCAATCCAACTCGTTGCGGGTGAGCTTCCATAAGACGTCGGTCAGGGCGGCGTTGACTGGCGTGGCGATGCCGTTGTCCATACCTGCTTTGGCAATCGCGCCGTTGTGGAAGATGACTTCACTTTTGCCTATACTGGCGGTCAGATCGATGTGGAAGGAGGGCATTTTGTCACCGCGTCCGCTGGCTACCAGCCGGGTCATGATGGGTTTGAGCAAGGCTCTGGGGACCCGATTGACGGCGCCAGCCAGCCGTTTGGCTGGTGAACCGGGCAAATCGACGACTTTCAGCCCCAGTTTTTTCATGACGGCCAGGGTTTCTTGCAGCATGCGCACTTCCAAATCGAACATGGCAGCCGATTTGTAGACGGTTTCCGGCGGGCGGTTTAAAATGGCTGACGTGGCATTGCCGATGATGTTGAGCATGGCTTTGGACCACTTCATCGACTGGTAATCTTTGATGTCGCTGGTCTGAACGCCAGCCTGATTGAAAAAGTTGACCCATTGTTTGATGTTTTGACCGTTTTGTGTGGGGGCCAAGGCTAATCCACGGTCTTCTTTTTCGACGACGAGACGATTGATAGTTTCTTTGCTGATGGGGATGGTGAAGGAACCGGCGATGATGTGTTCGGCACCGTATTGGTCGATATACGGCCGTTCCACGCCAATTCCGTTCTGAATGGTGATAATTGTTTTGGGTGAGGGACAGAACGCAACCAACGGATCCAGCGCCGCTTTCAAATCGTATGATTTTACACCCATGAGAATCAAATCATAATCGGCACCGGCCATGAAAGCCTGCGCCACAGAGGAGACCGCTTTGGGCTGGGCGACGCGGCTCTGGCCGCCCTGGACGATGGTCAGACCGTTGGTGTTGATAACGTGGGCCGTTGCCTCCATGTCTACAAATGTTACGTCGTGGTGGGCCAGACAAAGTTGTGACCCCAGATAACCGCCTACGGCTCCCGCTCCATACACGAGGATTTTCATGTTTTCGTCTCCAATTATCGGCCGCCGGTTAAGTTGTGGTCCAGCTTGCTGTTGATGAAATCGGGCCGGCCGCGCAGGAATTCGCTGCTGGACATGGCGCGTTTGCCGGCCAATTGTATCTGATTCAAGGCTAATCCGCCGTCCTGAGTGAGGACAACGGCTGTGTCTCCTACCCTCACCACCTCGCCTGGCACACCCGAAGGGAGACGGCCGTACACCGGTTCCGCCGCCAACACCTTCAATAACTGCCCTTCCCAATAGGTGAATGCACCCGGCCAGGGTGTCATCGCCCGGATGTGGCGATCCAGTTCGGCGCTGGTTTTGTGCCAGTCAAGCTGGCCATCGGCCTTGCTGATCATGGGGGCATAGGTGGAGAGGCTGTCATCTTGGGCTGTGGCAGTGATACGGCCGTTCACAATATCATCCAGATACTCATCCAGCATGGACGCGCCCAGTTCTGCCAATCGATCGTGCAAGGAAGCAGCCGTTTCGTCAGGGTGGATGGGGATGGCTTGTTGGACATACATCGCCCCTGTGTCCAGCCCGACATCCATTTGCATCAGCGTTACGCCAGTTTGGGCGTCGCCGGCCATGATGGCGTGCTGGATGGGTGACGCGCCCCGCCAGCGGGGCAGCAGAGAGGCATGAACGTTGAGGCAGCCCAGCGGCGGCAAATCCAGTACGTGTGGCCGCAAAATCTGGCCAAAGGCGGCGACGATGATCATGTCCGGCTGCCACTGGCGCAGCGGCGCGGCGGCTTCTTCGCTGCGTAATGATTTGGGTTGGTAGACGGGGATGTTGGCGGCAACGGCCGTTTCTTTGACTGGTGGCGGCTGCATCTGCTTGCCCCGGCCGGCGGGCCGGTCCGGCTGGGTGACGACGCCCACGATTTCCTGCGTGGCGATTAATTTTTGCAATACGGGCACAGCAAAGTCGGGCGTACCCATAAAAACGATTCTTGTCATGGCGGCATTCTATCCCAGGAACGGCCGTTTGCAAATGAGTACGGATTTTTTATTGACGAGAAGTGCCTGGCACTATTTATACCAACTATCAATAAGAGTTCCGCCTACCGTTTGCAAATTCACCATTGACGAATCAAGGGTATCACCCTTACAATGAAGTGAATCTGCTAACTATTTTTATTTGTAGGAGGTCAAACTGTGACTGAAGAATTTGAACCGACCGATGGTAATGAATTTGAAGAAAAAGTTCCGATTACCGAAGAGCCAATGAGCGGCATGGACGGTATTACGGATGATGACAAGTTGTGGGCCTTTTTGGCTTACGTATTTACGCCGATTGTTCCCATCATTTTGATGTTGATGGAAGATAAAAAGAATCGGCCGTTTATTAAGGCACACAATGCGCAGGCTTTGGCCTGGGGTATTGTCAACGTGATTGGTGGTACAATTTTAAGCTCGGTACTGTTTTTCTGCCTGGGTGCTCCCTCGATCATTATCTGGGCAGTTGGTGTTTATTGGGGTTGGCAGGCCTATCAAGGCCAAGAAGTGACCATCCCCTTTGTAACCGATTTTGTCAAAAAGCAGGGCTGGGCATAACCGGTAGATTGTTCGGAAATGTGGAAAAGGCGTGTGAAAGACACGCCTTTTTTCTTGCCGGTTTGTGTTGACGAACCAGGGGAGCCTGCCTACAATCTGATAATAATTGTTTTTTCATGATTGCAAAACAGGAGGTTTTTGGCATGGATGTTGCTAAAGCATTTACGTTTGTGACTGAAGATGAACGTTGGATGGGTAAAATTGGAATCGGAGCCCTGGTTTCACTAGCCTCTTTTTTGATTGTCCCTATCCCGCTGCTGGTTGGTTATCTGGTCGGGATTACGCGTAATGTGAAGGATGGTGTGGAACGGCCGTTACCGGAATGGGACGATTTCGGTCAACTATTCAAAGATGGCTTGTCGGTAATAGTGGGCCAGATTGTTTATACCCTGCCATTCTGGATCATTATGTGTATTGCTATTGTTGCCAGTGTAGGGCTGGGCGGTCTGGCCGATGGTAATGTCAATGAAGATGTGGTCGCTACCGGGTTTTTGGCAACCTGGGGGCTGGTCATTTGCCTCAGCCTGATTTTTGCGATTGTGCTGTTTTTCCTCAGCCCAGCTATTGTGATTCAATACATTCGGACGAACGAATTGGGCGCGATGTTTCGCTTCGGTGAAGTTGTGGCCATTGCTCGTGAAAACATCAGCGACATCGTCATCACCGCCCTGGCGACATTTTTAGCCAGTTTTGTGATCAGCACCGTCATCGGGGTGTTTAGCGCCATTCCTATCATTGGCTGGTGCGGCGGTCCCATTCTTGGTATTGCTGTCGGGCCTTATTTAACGGCCGTTACCGGTCATCTCTACGGTCAAATTGCCGCCAAAGGGGAAAGCAAAGAGGCCAAATCCGCTTAAAAAACCCAGATTTAATCTGTGATATCAGTGAAATCTGAGGACCAACCATCAAAAGCAAAGAGGCGCGCCGGGTAGTCGGGCGCGCCTCTTGCGTTAGGGGGGAAGAGGTAGGCAGTCAGTTAGCTGTGTTTCAAATCATCCACGTCTTCAACCGGTAAAGTTTCCAGAATAGAATTGATTTTATCCGGGTTTTCGGTAATCGGTTCTTCTTCACGCGGATTGTAACCGGCATGGAAGGGATACGGCCGTGTTCCCATACGGGTTAGCGTGGCTGCGCCCAGTCCGATTGAGCCGATAATCACAGTCAAGAAGCCTTCACCAAACATGAAGGGCGTTGCCCCAATCAAGCCGATGCCAAAGGTGAGTGCGGCTGTACCCAAAGCTGCCGTTACCGGCAGGCTGCGGTTTTGCAAGTTCATCTTTTCGGCCAGCCAGCGGCCCGCCAAATCGCCCATAGTAATCCAGCCAAAAAGCATAGCGGCGAAAAAGCCTACAGCTAACAGGAAGACGATAGGGAAGCCCAGGATGCCGATGCAGACGAGCACTAGAATTGCTGAAGTGACCACCAACAAGACGAGGAGTATGGGAACGGCAACGGCCGTTAACATGCCTACTGCGCCACTTGTAACCGGCTGCCGGCGGACAGCGGATTCAGCCTGGTTCAAATGATTGGGCAGCAAGGACGCCACACCAAAGGCCAACAGTGCCAGTACCAGCGTTTGTCCAGCCGCTTCGGCTACACCGCCAAAGAACTGGCGGGCTGCTGAGGGCGGGCGAATTTCAATATCGGGTATTTCAGGCGGAGCCGGTGGTTCAAATTGGGCCGCAAGTTCAGAAAACACAGGAGCAAAGTTTTCGCCAAAGGAAGCGGCCGTGCAGTTGATACCCATTTCTGTGTCATCGGTCAGGCTGCCGCCCAGTAAAGCACACTCACCATCGATAACGGCCGTGCCCGTTGCTGTCAAATTCCCGCCAAAAAGCACAATGTCACCGTCAACTGTCCCAGAAATGGTGGCATTGCCGCCAAATAAAGCGACATTTCCTTTAACCGTAGCCCCCTCTTCGACAGTCAGGTCTTCACCAAAAAGTGCAATGTCATTACGGATCGTTTCATCAGTTTCGACAACTGTCCCGTTGGACTGAGCCAGTACAGCGCTGGTACTTATCAACAGTAACAGCAGCACCGTCATTAATATTAAAATACGTTTTTGTTTCATCGTTCTATCTCCTAGCGGTTACAACCGGTTCTGTGCCGGTTGTGGTTGGAGAACAAACTGCTGGAAAACCCCGCCCCACAGGGAGACCACGCCTACCAACACTAATAACCACCCGACAATGGCCGGCTGCTGTACCACAAACTCACCCGCCCCACGCAAACCAGCGCCGATCACCGTGATCGCTACCTGGAACATTCCGCTCAACGACTGCCACAGTGTTCGCCATAAAGCTGGCTCGCTCAAGGTGGAGCCAAGCCGGTTGTAAATCCAAAGGCCCAGCAACATAGGCAAGGTGCCGCCCAACAGCAGCAGAGTATATAGCGCGCTCATTGTCCAGACCCGCATGCGTGAATTAGGCAGCCGGGCCAGCGTACGCTGAGCAAAATCAGCGGCCGGTGCAACGGCGGGCGTCTGCCGGAAGAGCAGGTCTACTGCCAGCAGGGCTTGCCACTCACGGTTACAGGATGGACACGCGCGCAGGTGAGCCTCCAGCATCTCCTGGTGGAAATCTGCAAGCTCACCATCGAGCGCGTCCATCATTAGCATGTAAGCGTTTTCGTGTTCCATCATATGCTCCAATACGTAAAATCTCTCTTTTTCTCTCTCATGGTTAGTTTATACGGCCGTTTCCAAAGTCAGCGCCGCCGGAGTCAACCCATTCGCCATGCTCACTTCCGCCAACTGGCGGCGGGCACGAAACAGCCGCGACTTAATAGCGCTGACTGTTGTATCCATCATTTCGGCAATTTCCTCATAAGACATCTCATGCCAGTAGCGCAAGACAACCGCCTGCCGGTAATCCTCTGGCAGCTCTTGCAGCAGCGATTGAACCATTTCTTGTTGTTCATTCATTTCCATCTGTGCTTCCGGTCCTTTCTGCCCGTCCGACATAAGCGCCGGGTGAGGCGGTAATGGTTCATCAATAGAAAGCAGTAAAGCGCGTCGTTTGCGTATCAAATCAATACAATAATTAGATGTAATCGACAGCATCCACGTACTAAACTTATGATCCGGGTTATACGTATGCAGGCGGGTATAGGCACGAATAAACGCCTCTTGGGCCGCCTCTTCTGCCTCACCCGGATTATTCAGCATACGGTAAGCCAGGTTATAAACCGGCCTTTGATAGGCCTCAATGAGCTTGCCAAATGCTGTTTGGTCGCCTCGCCTGGCTTGTTCCAGCCAGACCTGTTCTTCATTCAACACTTCAATCTCCTGACAATTCACCCACCATTACGTGCGATGATGCAGAAAGTTTCAAGCAATTTTCTCCAATTCAAAAATTGTCAATAATCTTTCCATACAGGATAGAATGAAAAACGAAAAACGCAAAGAGGTGAACTAAATGTCGGTGTCTGGAACCTTTGTTGACAAACTGAATTACAAAAGTCTGCCAGACTTTTGTAATCTCTCGTGGCAAGATTTGTTGATAGTTATGCAGAGTGCTAGGCACAGGGCTTCAGGTCACGCATAAACCAGGCCGTTCTGCCCTGTGCCTGGCACTAAATTGTTAGATTAAAAGAAGAATCTACAAGGGAAGTTTTATTGTGAATGTGCTGCCCACATCCACTTTGCTGGTAACGGAGATTTCGCCTTCGTGGGCTTCCACCAGGCTTTTCACGATAGCCAATCCCAGACCCGTGCCCACCGCTTTTGATTGGTGGCCTTTTACCCGGCGGAAACGGTCAAAAATGTGGGGGAGTTCATCTTCGGGGATGCCGTAACCATTGTCTTTGACATTCACAAAGGCATAGCGGCCTTTCATGCCCGTCTCGATATTCACGATACCGCCCTCAGGCGTATATTTGATGGCGTTGGAAATTAAATTGAGTAGAACGCGCTCAATTTGCTTTTCGTCGGCGGTGATGATGACGGGCTGGGGAACTTCTTCCTGGTGCAGCGTGATGTTTTTCTCCATGGCCAGGGCAGCAATTGATTCGGTGGTTCGCCGCATCAACAAAGCGAGATCAAAGCTGGAACGTTCCAGCAAAATGGGGCTGCCCGACTGCAATTTTTCAATGTCCAGGATGTTGTTGACGATTTCCAACAGGTTTTCTTCGCTGCGCAAGATGATTTTGGCAATTTGTACCTGTTGGTCCCGCGCCAGTTCGCGGTCACGAAGAATGGAAGAGTAGCCTTTAATGCTGGTCAACGGTGTACGCATGTCATGCGTTAACACGGCCAGGAAGGCATCTTTATCTTTGCTGACTTGCTCTAATTCTCTGTTGGTTTCTTCCAAATCTTTTGTGCGCAGGGCGACTAATTCTTCTAGATGTTCCATTTGCAGCCTGGTTTTGCTGACGTAGAGGCGGAAGGAATAGGCTGACAGCACAATCGGCAGGAAGAAGATGGCAATCCCTAAAAAATTGAACTGCTGCACGGCCACAGCCAAAATACCGCCGCCTACGCTCATGACCAGCACGTTGATGGGAATGGCCCAGCGGTGTTCCAACCAGATTTCCAATGGCGGGATTTTGTTTTGTAAATGCAGAAGGCCAATTAGCAGCCACAGGTTTACTTGGTCGTGAAAAATGGCGGCCAGAAGCCAGGGGATGGTTGCGGCCAGGATAGGGATTCCGGCCAATGCTGTTTTAGCAGCCTGGAAGATCAAACCGGCTACGACGATGGCAATGGCGCTCATGCCGATATTGAACCCGATTCGTTCGGCAGCGCCTTTCCAGCCGGGCCAATTTTTGCGTAAACTGGGTAGGGCAACGGCCGTTACCGCTGAAGCCGCCACAAGCGCCGCCGCCGTTGTTCCGTACAAAGAGACAACTGCCAGGGAAACGGCCGTACTGACCTCTACCGTGACACTGCCCCCAACCAGGGACGTAGAGGTAATTTGCGAGGCGACAGCCAACAAAAGCAACAAGGTGAAGAGAAGCAGCGGGTCATAAGTGGGCACTTGAGTAATGCCCCACACAACCAGGATAAGCCCTAAAATGCTGATGATAGCCAGGTAAATGTTACGTGGCCCAAACGCCTTTTTGCTTAAATCCATGAAGCTTCTCTTCCTTGAGAAAATGGTTTGTTGCACAGGTGTCATGATAAGCAGCAAGAAATCCCCATGATCTTGAACTGCATGTATCATGGGGATTATTCTTAATTCTTGCTAAACAAGGTCATCAATCAAAATCATTAACCAATCCTGTCCAAACGTAACCGCCTGTCCAGACATAACCACCGGTCCAAACATAGCCACCCGTCCAGACATAACCACCAGGCCAGGCTTCTTCACTACCCGTCCAGACATAGCCACTTTGCCATACTTGATCTTCGGTTAAAGGTTGCCAATCGGTTGAGCCAGTCCAAACATAGCCACCGGTCCAGACGTAGCCACCTGTCCAAACATAACCGCCTGTCCAAACGTAGCCACCTGTCCAAACATACCCACCGGTCCAGACGTAACCACCTGTCCAGACGTAACCGGTTGCTTCAGGAATGATCTCGCCATTTTCATCAACCAGAACAAATTCACCATCGCGGTACACAACCGGGCCGACATATTTTTCGCCCGGAATCATGTTACCGTCGGCGTTGCCTTCGGCCGGGTCGAAGATTGCGTCCGGTGCCCAGACACGGCCTGCACCTTGCTGGAAGATGCTCCAGGTCAGAGATTGATCGCCATAAGCCGCGGGGCGAGCAGCTGCCATAAGCGCATATTTCACTTCACCGGGGGTCAGGTCCGGGTTTTCTTGCAGCATGAGTGCAACTACACCAGATGTAACGGCCGCTGCTGAAGAAGTACCGGCTGTTTCATAATATTCTCTGGTTACCCGGTTATCGCGATGCTCTTGTGCCCATTCTGAATTTTGTCTGACCGCTGCGATCATATGAGCGCCAGGGGCAATGACATCCGGTTTGACAAAACCGGTTTCGGTGGGGCCAGCGCCGCTGAAGGGGGCCAGGTAATCATCACTTTCATCTTCGGGTGTGAAATTGTCGGTAAATGCACCGACAGTGATGACAAAAGGATCATTGCCGGGTACAGCTACGGTCATGGGATCGGGGCCGCTGTTGCCCGCGGCCACCACAACGACGACACCCGCATCCCAAAGGGCCTCGACTGCCTGGTTAATGGGGTCTGCCCAATACGGGCTGTTGACCGCGGCCAGCAATGACAAATTGACAACGCGGATGTCGTATTCATCCTTGTTTTCCAAAACCCAGTTTAGCCCTTCAATGATGTCGGCGTAGCTGCCAGAACCGTCGCTGTTCAAAACACGAACATCCACAAATTTAGCCTGGGGAGCAATTCCCATGAATCCGTTTTCATCTCTTTCTGAATTGCCGATAAGGCTGGCCATCATCGTGCCGTGACCATTGGGGTCTTTCTGGCGCGGGCCATCATCCAGAGCGTCGTACCGGGCGACGATTCGCCCCGCATTCCAACTCATTGGTGCGATGCCGGTGTCTACAACGGCAACGGTGATTCGCCGGCCTTTGACATGTTCTGCCCAAGCCTGATCAACTCCCATTACCTGCGGGAAATTAACGACGGGGTTTCTGGTGCGGCTCCCGGCCATTTCGGCTTCATAATCGGTAAAAACAGAGACGGTACGACCATCGGCTGAGAGGGCGTCAACGGCCGTTACCGGTACATCGGCTGAAACCGCGTCAATAATGGCAAACTGTTCGTTAACCTGGCCGCCATAATCCTCTACCAGGGCAGCGGCCGTTTCCACGTCATTCGCTTGTATAATGAGGGCGATCACATCGACCGAAGCGTTCGCCGACGTAAATACCACTGTTAAAACCAGCAGTATGCCTAATAAGAATAAAGTAAGAGCTAGTAATTTCTTCATTGGTTTATCCCCTTTGCACTTCATGGTCACCACCGGCTCTGAACAGTGACGATCATTAAAGGTTGTGCTACTTTGCCAGTAACTCTTATCCCTAGTATCAAAGAACAGCCGTGGTGACTCAATAGGAGAATGGTCTTTCCGTTTATGTTTGGACGTTTGGTTATTGGACAAAACAAGAGGATGAAACGAAGATTTTCTGGGGGAGATACGTAAAAATTGTGATTGAACGGCAGAACTGCCCAGGTTTTGCACCAAGAGCGAATTCACGGGATTTTTGCTTTTTGAAAAACGGTTTTGTTACTGTTCGTCCTGACCCTGCCGCCGTTTCTTTTCCAGAAGGCGGGAGGCCAGTGATCCGGAGACGGGTGCAGTCGGTTTGGTTGGGGGTGGCGTGCGCGATGTTATATCTGTTTGGGCCGATGTTGGTGGAGTGGTTGTAGTTTGGTCCTGGCGCTGGATGGGTGGCGGCACGGCCGTTTCCTTTTCATCTCCCTCTATCTTTGTGCCCGCCCGCTGCTTGGCCTGGAACAATCGCGCCACCTGCTCCGATTGGGCCGGGATTGGGGCTGGGGCCGGGAACAGGCGGCCAAACGTCGTCGCCCAGGCCCGCTGCCAATCACGGCGGGTGATAACCAAACGGCGCAAGGCAATGTCGAAGGGTAGTAAAACTACCGCCGCCAATGTCAGCCAGGGCCAGATAGGACGGCGGGTGACATCGCTGGGCAGGGTGTGAGAGAACACGGCCGTTTCCAACCCCGACAAATCCTGCCCGCCCGTCAACTCAGCTAACGATTCCAATAATTGCGGATTGCTCTCAAACTGGCGGTACTCCGGCGAGTAGCCCAGCACCCAGCCACTGGTCTGCCCAATCGTTACATCTTCACCTTCGCCGGTACCAGCGACACGAATGAAGTACGCGCCGTCAGTCTGCGGCGAAAACTCGGCTTCGTAGCGGCCCGGCGCCACCTGCTGCAAGGCCAGATTAGTGACGCTGCCATCCGGGGCGACAACGTTGGCTTCGGTTTGTAGATTGTTGAGGAAAGCGCCGCTGCTGTCGCGGGCATCAACGGTTAATTTGGCCTGTTCGCCGCTGAAGGTGACGGCCGTTTCCACGTTACTTTCCCGCCCCTGTGAAATCGTCCAGTTGACGGCCTGCGCCCAAAATGCCGGGAACCCCTCCCAGCGCACCCAATCGATTCCCCAGCGGCCGGTAGCGTCCGACGTCCAGGCCACGGCGCGGCCCAGGCCGTACTGCCAGGCGGCCAGCAGCGGATCGTCCATGTGCGTTTTGAGGATGAGTTGGGCCGTGTCTTTAATGGTTGTGCCGACGTAGCCGTAGAGGGGGGGGACGGCCGTTATCCCCGCCAAAATCGGGCTGCTGCTGACCAGGGACGGGAAAAAGCGCTCTTCAACCAGGTAGCTGCGCTGGATGGATGTCGTTTCCTGGGTGAAGATTTGGGGCAGATTGGCGGCGCGGTCAGTGAAGTGGAAACGGCCGTTGCCTCGTTGGGCCATCTCTTGCAGCCAGGGCGTGTCCGGACCGTTGCCGATGCTCACCGTCGAAACCGTCACCCCTTCGGTCACCAGCCCGTCAATCAATTCCGGCACGCCCTCTTTTTGCTCCGAATCAGACCCATCGGCCAGCAGGATGATATGTTTGACCTGATTGGGCGATTGGGCCAACGCCTGCGCCGCCGCTTCCAGGCCGGTGCGCACGTAAATGCCGCCGCCGCCCGCCCCAATCTGCCGGATAAGGCCGATAGCCGTCTCCCGCTCACTGGCCGACAGCGGTCCGATGGGGTTGTCCGGCTGCGTATCTACCGGAATGACGGTGATTTCGTCGAAATCATTGAGAAGTTCGACGACGCGCACCGCCCCCTCGGCGGCCAGTTGAATTTTGGTCAGTCCGCCTTCGTCCATGCCCATGCTGCCGGAACGGTCAATGACGATGACGATGCTGACCGAGGGGAAGCGTTCCTGATCCTTGATCTGCATCTCCACCGGCAGCGTTTCTTCCAAGGGGGTTTTGAAATAGCCACCCATCCCGTAGCTTTGCGGCCCGCCAATGGCCACCAGCCCGCCGCCCAAATCGCGCACGTAGCTTTGCAGCAGTTCCATCTTGCGCGGCGACAGATTTTTGGCGTTGACGTTGACCAGGATGACGCTGGCATAATTGCTCAATTCGGCCAGACTGGCCGGTAGTTCGGCGGGCGTGGTGCGGTCAACCAGCAGGCCGGCCCCTTCCAACGCCAGTTGCAGCTGTGGCGATTCGTCGGGCTGTGGTGTGCCGCCATCAGCAACCGTGCCATCGGTGACGGCTGTGCCGCCGCTGGCCACCAGCAAAATGCGCGGCGGGCCGACGATTTCGGTGAAGGCGGCCAGTTCGTTATTTTGATAAAAAGTGTCTTCGGCTGGAATAACTTGAATATTAAATCGTGTAAAGCCAGAATCTTCGAAGATTAATCCTTTTACACATTCATGGAAACTGTTTCCAGGACCAGCTTGTAAACTTTTGGTTACTTCAAAGATGACTCGACCGCCAGAAAGTATACGAATGATTGCTGGTAAATCACTGGAACTCGTTACAGCTATGTCGAAGCAAGCAGTTTTATTAATCCCTTGTGCAATTTGAGTTGGGGCATCGACGCTGGTCAGCAGGACTTCGGCGGAACCGAGCGGGCGGGTCAGCGGCACGTAGTCGATTTCGAC
Source organism: Ardenticatenaceae bacterium (assembly GCA_020634245.1). GTDB lineage: Bacteria > Chloroflexota > Anaerolineae > Promineifilales > Promineifilaceae > JACKCC01. The sequence continues at coordinate 298,664 of JACKCC010000014.1, forward strand.
GCCGGAGGTGGCCGCTAGTTTGGCCGCTGCCTCCGTATCGCCCAGGGTGGCTGCGCCATCGCTGAGGATGACCATGCGCCGGGCGCTGCCGGCCGGAAACAGGGCCAGTCCCAATCGAATGGCTTCGGCCAGGTCGGTGTGCAGCGGTTGGGGCACGGAGGTGATAGGAGCCAGTTCGGCCAGGCCGGACATGGGACGTTCGACCAGCGCATTAGAACCAAAGAGGATCACGGCCGTTTCGTCATTCACCCCCATCGTTTCTACGGCCATGCGCACAAATTCCTCTGCCTGGGCTGTCTGCTCCGGCCGGATGGAGTCGGAGGCATCTACCAGAAAGACGACGGCCAGTTCATCGGCGGCGCGCACCATCTGGGTTCCAGCCAGGCTCATGGTCAGCAGGGTAATGATGAGGACGCGCACGGCCAGACTGGCCCAATCACGCCAGCGGGAACGGCCGTAGCACGACGGCCGCCCTAACCAAATGAGGTAAGGGATGAAAAGCAGAAGTAAAAGCGCTAAAGGCGTGGTGAAGCTCATAGTCGTAAAACGTAATACGTGATGCGTGAATTGTGCTCTTCACGTTTCACGCATCACGCATCACGCATCACGTATTATAAGCGATGGGGAGATAAACAGAAAACACGCTGCCGGAGCCGTAGCTGCTTTTGGCTTCCACATGACCACCGTGCGCGGTGATGATGTGGTGAGCCAGGGTAAGGCCGAGTCCGGCGTTACGGCCGTTGCCGTTTTGCGGGAAGGAAAACCCCTGCCAGATTTTGTTGAGCCGGTCTTCAGGGATACCGACACCGGTATCGCGCATGCGCAGGCATAATTTGTCCCCGTCAACGGCGTAATGTAAAGTGACTTCGCCGCCAATTTTGTTGTATTTGATGGCGTTGTGTAACAAATGCTGGATAGCTTCTTGCAATTGTTGGGAGTCGCCCAAAACTGATGGCGTAACCGTCGGCGGGTCATATTTCACTTCAACCCGGCGGGCTTCGGCCATAGTGTGCAGGTTGTGGATTGCCTGTTGAGTGATCTGATCCAGATTAGCGGTCTCGATTTGGAAACTGCCGCGGTTGTGCAGCCGGTTGGCAATGGTAATGAGCCGGGTGATTTTGGCATCAAGCTGCTGAATTTCCCGGCTGAAATCGTCCAGCATTTTGGCGTTTGATTTGCTGTCGGCCAGGCTCTCTTGCAGGGTTTGCAGTTGGCGGTTGATGGTGTTGAACGGCCGTTTCAAATCTGACGATACCATATTGTTAAACTGGGCAAACATCTCCATTAATTCATGCAGATGTTGTTTTTCATGCATCAGAATCTGGTTTTGGGCAAAAATGTGGTCGTTAATCTGGCTCAATCGGGCCAGGTTTTTAGCCTGAACCAGCAGGGGGCTGAATTTATCGGTAATGGTTTGCATCTGCTCAAAATCTTTGCGGTCATAAGATTCGCCGGAGGTTTTCTTGCCCAGAGCCAAAACGCCAACCAGATTGTCGCCGGCATGGAGCGGCATATATAAAACACGTTTCCAGTTATCCAGTAATGCTCTTTCTTCCGGCAGCAGTTTATCGAAGTTGTTCAATGAATCAATATCATAATGTACCAGGGGAGTCTGGCTGCGGCGTAAATGGACGGCAAAGGGGCTGCCACCATCAAAAGAACTGGTTTCGACGGCGTAATTTGTGAGATTGGCTAACGGCCGTAACGACAATCGGCCGGCCGGCCCATCTTCGGCCTGCAAAAACCAGGCATCGTTCGTTCCCAGATTAACTCGCACTACATCTAAAATGAGCGCGGCTAATTGGTCGGGTTCCGGCAAATTGTTTACTGCCTCCTGGTAACTGGTCGCCAATTTGTCGCGGCGGCTGTGCGCCGGTAGAAACAGACGCCGGGTTATCTCGTTGACCAATCGGTAAACAACGGTAAAAAATCCGGCAAAAAATAAGGAAGCCAGGAACAAAATCAGATTAGGGCTGGTGTCGGTGGGGAGATTGGTAACGCTGCGCACAATCGCCGTCAACGCCCACCAGGTCAGGCCAAAAATGATCAGTGTGCCCGACAAACGGCTGAGCAGTTGGCGGACGGCTATTTGTAAATCGGGCAGTTGGCTGTGGACAAAGCTGACTGTGCCGATCAAGGCCGCCAAAATGATGACGAGCAGGCCGGCTTCCTGCCAGACTGGTTGGCGGGTTTGCTGTACCGAGGCTAATCCGGCACCGATCATGAAAAGAATAAGGACAATGAGCCAATACTGAACCTGGTTGCGGCTGCGCGAGTTGGGGGCGCTGGCGGTAATTTGCCGGGTTAATATCCAGGCGGCAACGCCGGGTACCAGCCAGGCGGCTATCCACACGCCCATGGAAATGTCGAACAGGCGAATGGTAGACCCGGCGACTGTAAACGGCGGCAGTTGGTAAGGCCAGATTTCGTAATCCATGAAAAAGGCGGCGACTCCTAGAAAGACGCTCAAGCCAAAGGCGAAACGGCCGTTTTGCCTGGGAACAGCCAGCCGGTTAAGGGTTGTCAGCAGCAGGGCAACGGCCGTGACAACAAGCGCGTATTTGCCCACGATACCCCAGGTGTATTTCAAGCTTATTGGAAAAGTTTTACCGCCAAAATAACGCAAAATGCTGCTGCCCCAAACAGCAGCCGCTATGAGAACAATGGTCCACCATTGCAGCAGTTCCCGCCGGAGCAAGCCGGTGCGCCAGATATAAACCACCATCCCCAGAAAGCTGAGCGGTAAAAGCGAAATAATCAGAAATTGCTGTGTCAGAGTCATGCGTTGAACTGCGATTTTGTTTGGTTTTGTTTTCCCAGCTTTTATCCCCAACGATTATTTGGGATAAATTTGAGACAAGTTGGAAAATCATCAAGCGTGCGGGCAAGCTCACCCGATATAGGTTATTTTGCGCGTTCAACGCCAAGTTTTCATTTCAAAATGTAATAAGTGCCGCCTTTTGGCCCTATTTTGAGCAGCAAACCGATCAACTAAATCAACCAGATCAGGGCGAATCGTTTCGGCAGAGACATCGAACAAAGCTGCTGATATTCTCGATTGGTGATACTGCCATTTTTTTCTGCGGACGGGGTCAGGGCGCGAGCACTGCCGCTCGTTCATGCTGCGCGATCCATTTGAGACGGCCGTTCGCTCCCGTGCATTAGAAAGATGTCACCATAAAAGCATGGTCAACGGCGCGGAAAGTGGGCGAAGGGGTGGCCGAATTGGGCCTTTCTCAATCATCAAATCAATGCCCAGCCCCAATTCTCAATGTGGCCCACTGGTACAGCCCATTCACCAGACGCGGATTGCGCGGTACTGCTCTTCCACCAGGTTATCCAGCGTCGCGCCAGCCGGGTAAGCCACCGGGACTGATGATTTCCATCGGTCGAATACATGCGGATTTCGATGCGGCGGCCGCTGAGTACGGTAGTCGCGGTGAGCGACGGCGTTGACAGCGCCTCACACCTGGCAAGCAGGGATACTCGGTCGCTTCTTCCCGCTCCAGCTTATTCCCGAGCCGTAGCGCCCACGCGCATCTCTTCGTAGATGACGTTCCAGGCCGGTCAATGATGCAGAGGTAATGGGCCGACAGTTCGTCGCGACGGCAAAATATCCCACCGCCATCCTCGCCGCGCGGTTCCGTGCCCATGAATTTGACGAACACAATGCCGCTTTGCAGGAAAAAGGCCTGCAGGTTTTACCAAACAATAAAATGCCAATCGTTGTCGGGTTGCCTTCCCGATCCGTTATCTGTTTCAAAACGGTTCATCGGTGGGTGATTTTAGCCTTGATGCTTCCCGGCGGTCAGGTAATCGCGGATGATTTCCTGGCTCCAAATCAGACAGGCGCGCACCGGGGACGACGTCAGTTTCAAATTCAGCTGAGTTTTTGCTGTTGGCCGAAGTTGCGGACTTCGTCGCCGGTTAACGGCGATTCCAATTACCGCTGCGGATGAGGACACGGCCGTCATACATCGTGTGCAGTTCCTGGCTGCGGGGCACGTTGATGCCGACCAGCGTATCGCGCCCCGTTTTCCACCGACTGCCAGCGGCTGGAATCGCGGGCGACTGTAAGCCGCCTCGCGCAGCACCTTCCACTTCCTCTTCCCAGATGCTTTCCGTCAGTTGGCCTTTCTCCTCCAGGCCGAGCACAATCATACCGCCGTCGCCCGTTGGCAAAAGCCACCAGACATCCAGCACGTCGGCCTTGGGTAAAAGGCCAATCGCGCCCCGGTTTGTTTCTCAACTTCAACGCCCTCCCGGTATAACAGAAGCGTCAGCAGAAAGGAGAAACTTAAAACGGGTAAGGTGCGCCTATTTATCACTAATCGCCGCTAATGCCGCGCCCACAATCCCTGCCTGATTCAACAGCTCTGCCGGAACGACTTCGGCCTTGATGTCGATATATTTGAGGAACTTCTCGTGTTTTTGCTGACGCCGCCAATGATGACCAGCTGCGGTGACAGGGGCTTCGATGTATTGATATTCGTTAGGCCATTTTCCCATGCTGTTGATCCAAATCCTTGTCTGACAGGCGCGGTCAGAGGCGTATGCTTCGGCGCAGCTGCGCAAGGGCGTGGCCCAGTTGGGTTGGGGACAGAGACGGTAATGTTACAAACATCGCGCTGCCAATTCCATTGCCCAGCGTAAACACCATCACCACGCCGGATGATTGTGCCCGCTGAAATTCATTTCGGCAATAGCGGCTTACGTCGGCATCGTTGAGCAGCGTGACGGGACTAACCGGTCGCTTCAGCCCAGCCCCGCTGACCAGGATAACCAATCAGCCATTGTCAATGTTGGCCGCTGATTTGACGATGCCATCAATCACCACCAGGGGATGCCACGCCAATCGGGCCGTTGTACTCGAAATGGTCAACGATTTTTGGCTGTTTTGTAATGACTGCTTCGGGCGTGGCCATGCGGTGTGTGGCCAGCACGCTCGTAGCAGGTCGCCAGTTCTGTGTCAATAATGTGCCTTTAATGCCTGATCCACCAATGTCAATGCCTAATTTCCATGTTTACACTCCAATTTGGTTTTGGTGCTCTTCCATTTCTTGTACGGCCGTTTCCCCCACCACAATTCCTTCATCCAGCCGGTGAAAATCGAAAATGCCAATCGTGCTCATATCCGGCCGCAGCAAAACGTCGGGCGGGGCAATGGCCATGCGGGCATTTAACGACTGAACAGTGACGATGTCGGTGACAGTGGTTAAAACCTGCCAGATGCGCTGTCGCTGGGTCAGAGCTAGCGCCCGCTCCAAAATGCCTGAGGCTGCCGGAACCGGGTCCGCCTGGGCACCGTAGGGGGCTGAATTGCTCAAATCAACGGCGATAACAAACGTCGCGCCGCGGGCGCGGGCGATGTCAAAGGGCAGGTTGTTGAGCAGCCCGCCATCGACCAATAGCATGCCTCCCCGCTCTACTGGCGGGAAGATGATGGGGAAGGCGATGGTGGCGAGTACGGCCGTTACCACATCTCCCTCATCCAAAATCACAATTTTCCGATTAACCAGGTCGGTGGCCACCACCGCCAATGGAATCTGCAAATCGGCAAAAGTGATACGGCCGATGGTATCAACCAGCAGCTTTTCAAATTTATTCGCGCTGCTCAGACCGGCGGCATTACCCGGCAGTCCGTACATTTGACTCAGGTTGACCTTTTGGAAAAAAGCTGCCAGATCATCGTGCTGCAAACCGGCGGCGGCCAGCGCGCCGATGAGACCGCCAATGCTCGTGCCAGTAATCAAATCCGGCTGCACGCCCATACGATCCAATTCTTTCAGCACGCCAATGTGGGCGCGCCCCTACCCTGCCGCCTAAGCGCCAATCAATCTTCATTCGTTCTCCACTATTCACGATCCCGTAAAATGTGGTAATGGCTCTACTGGTTCGTCTGACCGGGTGATGGCTGTATGCCTCTTGCCCTTGCGGGCTGGTCAGATTTGGCAGGATCATTGGCGTAGCAGAATCTCACCCAACGACTGCCCGGCGGCCAGCTTTGCGCGTCGCCCAGGCCAATACCAGCCCGACAGCATAATCGAGTTGTCTTCTTGACCAGCCGCGGCTCCCAACCCGCACGCTGGCTGGCCGATGGCAGCTGTGTCGATGGCGACGATATAACCCGATTGCGGGGCAAAAATTGGTTAACCAGGTGGCGCTTGCGGCGCGGGAAGGATCTCGACTGGCGGACATCACCCTGGGCTACACCAGTTGGCGGAATTTTTCCCCAGGCACGGCAGATTTTACTATCTCATTCACCATTGCTGTAGCCGACTCAGCGTTTCCTTTGCCAGCCAACAGGACCATCTGGGCGGCTACCATTTCGCGTTGTCAAAAACCGGCCGGACCGCTGTCATACAGCGTGGCAATCGCCTCTTTCCTCAGCGCGTTGCCTGCGTTTCCCTAACGGCTGGTTCATGTCCGGGATGAGCTTACTGTTTTGCGCCCGGCATCAGTGCCGATGTCCACCGCATAATCCGGGCCAGTTCGCGCGCCTTTTTCGGCGTGGCATGAACGCGCCGCTGCCCATCTTTACATCAGGGACGATGCCGTCAGCGGCAGCCAGCTTTTTGGACATGATCGAGGCGGCGATAAATGACATAGTAGCCCTCGTGGATGCATCGCTTCCAGGCGCCACAATTTGCGTCGGCCGGAGCCAGATCGGCCGAATTTGCCCAGCCAGCGCCAGCCAATTTCGCGCAGCTGCTTTTTGAACTGTGGCAGCGTCAGCGCGACGACCAGCCACGAATCGAATCCATCTTGTCCAGTGTTACGCCACCGCTGGAGCCCAGGCCGCGCCCACTGTCTTACCCACCGGCGCCGCAGGCACCAGCCAACGGCTGGGCAACTAGAGGTCACTTTGTCACGCCCCGCACCGCCCACGATAGATGGCAGCATCGATGATGAAGGGGCCACGTCGTGTAAATCCAACTGGTCGCCCGAATGGGTATCGCCAGGAATCAAATCGAGCTATCTCCCGCCGGTTCATCCCTTTTAGGTGAATGGCCGCCAATCAAAGCGGCTGCCTGGTATTCAGGGAATATCGGCCATGTATTGCGGATGAACCGTTCAATTTCGGCGGTGGAAAGTTCACCGCCGTCTCGTTTTGGGCAATGATATGCATTCGCATAAGTCACTTCCTGGTCGCTGGCAGTAGCTTTGGGCTGTAGCAATTGAACCTCAATATCACGAGTGAACAAACTGATGGGCATAGGTGACGGTCATTTTTAGCCTTCTTTACTGACGGAAAGTGACTGTCACTCAGTTTAGTCACTCTCAATACGGCCGCGTATACCGATTCCTGCGCATGCTTGATGACAGAACTGAAGATAAAGCTGGAGCCGAGGCCGATGGCTGATTTGAGAGGGCTTTTGTCATGGCTGAAGTAGATTTCCTTTTGACTGGTGGCACAGTTGTCACCATGAATGAAAAAAATATGATATTGTTTATGTGGACGGCGCAGTTGCTGTGCGGGAGTGACAACATTATAACCGTTGGGCCAGTGGCGGAGATTGTGGCGGCTTATTCGGCTTTGGAAACGATGGGCACAACACCGGACAGGTGATCATGCCAGGGCTGGTGAATGCCCACACTCACATTCCCATGACGCTGCTGCGAGGCTTGAACGACGATTTGCGCCTGGATGTCTGGCTGGGTTACCTGATGCCGTTGGAGCGCGAGTTTGTGACACCGGAGTTTGTTAAGCTGGGCACGCGCGTGGCCTGTGCCGAGATGATCCGGTCGGGCATTACCTCTTTTGCTGATATGTATTATTTTGAGGAGTCGATTGCGGAGGAAACGGCCGTTATCGGCATGCGTGCTCTGTTAGGCGAAACCATCCTCATCTTCCCTGCCCCCGATGCCGAAACGTATGAGGATGCGCTGATTTACTGCCGCCGTTTCATCGAACGCTGGAACGGTCATCCGCTCATCCAACCGGCCGTTGCTCCCCATGCCTGGTACACTGGCACACCGGAAATGCTGCGTGCCTGCGCCGACCTGGCTCGCGCCTTTGACGTGCCTATCCATACCCACATCAGTGAAACCAAATTTGAAGTGGACAACTGCCGGGCGCAGCATAATATGCCCGCCGTGCCCTGGAATATGAAAAACGGCATTCTGGACACCAAACTGCTGGCCGCACACTGCGTTCATCTGGATCGGGGCGAAATGTACGATTTGCAAAAATCGGGTGCGGGCGTGGCCCACTGTCCCACCAGTAACCTCAAACTTTCCAGTGGTATCGCTGCCGTGGGGCAGATGTTGGAGATGGGGCTGAATGTGGGCGTGGGCACCGATGGCCCGGCGAGCAACAACGATCTGGATATGTTTGAAGAGGTGCGGTTGGCGGCGCTGCTGGCCAAAACACAAAGCGGCGACCCGACGGTTTTACCGGCGCGGCAGGCGCTGGAAACGGTGACAATTGGCGGGGCCAGGGCGATGCACATGGCCGACATTACTGGCAGCCTGGAGCCGGGTAAGCGGGCCGACATCACCATCGTGGATATGGATGGTATCCACAATCAGCCACACTTTAATCACCATGCGGACGCGGTTTATTCGCGGCTGATTTATGCGGCCAAAAGTACGGATGTGGCTCACGTGATGTGCAACGGCCGTTGGCTCATGCAAAACCGCCAGTTACTCACCGTAGACGAAGCCGCTGCCAAAGCCGAAGCCGCCCAGGTTGCCGCCCAAATCGATGCCTTTGTGCAGGAACGGGAAGCCAGCCCCTACAACAAACTGGTCCTGCTCTCCGGCGTCCAGCGGCAGGAAAGCTTCGAAGTCCAGGTGAAAGTGCCTATTGAAGACGATGCATCTGTCCTGGCGGCATTGGAAGGTGACCAACTGGAAATCGTCAAATACGCCTATTACAAACAGTACGACCAATATTTCATGTTCGACCGCAACGATCCCGACGCGGCGCGCCTGCGCTACCGCGAAGACGAGTTTGTCAACGAAAAAGGGGAGGTTTACCAGTCCCGTTCCCGGTTAACGTTGATCGGTGAGGAAGAGCGGCAGGCGTTCCCCAACGCGGTCATGCTTTCCCGCTCCCGCTTCCTGGCTGAAGCTGACCGCACGCTGCGGTTTTACCGTGAATATTTTGCTCCCAAAGTCGAGGTGGAAGTCAATAAAGACCGCCGCCGCTGGCGGGTGTTGTACCAGGGCACAGATTTTGCCATCAATCTGGACAAGCTGACGCTGCCGGCGATGGAGGGTTATTACCTGGAAATCAAGTCGCGCACCTGGTCGCGCAC
>JACKCC010000015.1 GCA_020634245.1 Ardenticatenaceae bacterium
CGGACGTGAATGCCGTAGTTGTGGTTATCGGCGCGGGTGTTGACCATACCGATACGGCCAGGGGCGACGGCAAAGACTTTGCTGCCGGTGGGAGCCATAATGTCCAGCCCTTCGTGGCCGGGCAAACCAAATTGGGCGTAGTTTTGCGGATTAGCGCCAAAATATTGGTTGATGCTGCGGAATTCTGTGGGCCAGGCCTCGAATTTGAAATTGCTCATGGGAACCTCCGATTTTTGGGTGTCAGGTGTCACGTTTCAAGTGTCAAGGGGTTTGACAGGTTTTTAACGGAATTGCTTACATGATACATGACAGTTGGGACATAACACAAGTATTATTGTGAAACTGTTAAGTTCTCGAAACCAAGGGGGACGAGTTGGATGAAGCTGTTGCCGATGGCCAGGGGCAGGATGTTGCCGTCCAGGTCGGTGAAGGTGAGCATATCGTGGGGATCGTCGCGATGCCAACGGCCGTCAATCCGCACCCCATCCCGGAATATTGAAACTGGCCCCTCGCCCCAAATTTGAATCTGGATGGAGTAGTGGCCGCTGCCGACGTTGTCTTCCAGGATGTCGGTGTTTTCGTGGTGGGTGGCCAGGACGATGATGTTTTTGAAGCTGAGCTGCTGGCCGGTGTTGGCATCGAGATGAGCTACGCCGTCGGTCCAGCGGGTGTAACGGCCGTCACCCGCCCCATAAGCCCAGGTCACATACGTCCCGTCATAGCCAATCTCAATTTGAGTGGCTGGTTGGCCGGGATTGAGCGGCTCCTGGCTGAAAGCCATGCCGTTTTGGAATTGGGGCGGCGTGTTTTGACCGCGCTGGTCGAGGATGTAGCGCAAATTATAGGTGCTGGTGAACAGCGTGTGTTCAAACGCCTTGTTGGAGTCTTCGACGCGGAAAAAGCCGCCGTGGCCAAAGTCGGGCGAGATGATGCGGTCAAAGAATTCGCTGTCGCGGAGCATGAGCCGCACCGGGCCGGAGGAGCCGGAGTAGGCGAAGGCGGCGTCGTACATTTTGGGGATTTCCAGGTCGATGATGCGGCCGCTGCGGATGGAACCGACGGGATCGGCATCGTGGCTGTAGAATACGGCCGTAAACCGGGTCAATCCACCCTCGGCGTAATGTTCAAAGACCAGATCGGCGCTGTTCAGGCCGGACTGGGGGCGGACGATAGCCGGGGCGTTGGAGATTTTGATGGCTAACGGCCGTCGCGCCAGCACCGACGGGTCAACTGTTTCGCCGGTGAGGGGATTAACATTTTCCGGGAAGTTGGTGGGGCCGATGATGCCTTCAGGTAGGGGAACGGCCGTTGGTGTTGGCGGCGTGTCCGTTGGTTGTGTTTCTGCGGTCTGGTTAACGACGACCGGAGGTGGAGCTAGAGTCGGGGTAGGGGGCGAGGTTGGTACGGCAGCGGTGGTAGTGGTGGGAACGGCCGTGACGACCACAGGGACAACATTAGAAGAGTGATCTGGCTGGCAGCCGACTACCACCAACATGAAAACCAATACGAAAAACAGAACCAATCTAAGCCGGATTTTAGGCATAAAGGCCTCCTTTGCTAGTCATCAATTGGTATTATACTGGGGTGATTTGAAGCAGGCATGCTATATCATGCCCGGAATGAGCTAACGTACGCGACGCTGCCAATAATCTTTGGGGGCCAGTTCGGTTACATTGTCATCGGCATGAATGAAGTCCAGTAATAGCCGGTTGAATTTAGCCTTTTCTTGCAGCATGGGGAAGTGGCTGCAATCGTTTAATGAGACAAAGAACCGATTTTTGTCGGGATTTTGCAGTTGGTCGTAATGATTGGGCGGCATCTGCACTACCTGATCCTGGCCGCCGTGAACCAGCAAGACCGGGCGGGGACAATTGGCTAATTCGGCCAAAAAGTCAATACGAGCCAACTCTGATGCCAACAGATTCATCGCTTGCTGGTCTGTTTTGCGAATTTCTGAATCAATTTCTGAGAAACTGTTTGATTTGCCCATGACTTTATTGGTGAATACATCTGGCGCGGTGTTGGCTAACCGGGCATTGATAAAATCACCTTGCAAGGGCAGGGAGACGGCAACCAGTTTGGCGACCATGTCGGGGTTTTTCTGAGTATAGCGCAGGGCAACGGCCGCACCCAGTGAATGACCAACCAGCGTGAGGGGCTGAACCACACCCATTTTGTCGATAAACTGGTCGATCATAGACACGTAGGATGATAAATTGTAAAGTTCGGATGATTTGCTGGAATCGCCGAATCCCCACAAATCAATGGCGAATGAACGCTGCCCGGCCGAAAGTGCCTGCATAGATGGCCACCAATAACGCCATGAGCCTAGCCAGCCATGCACAAACAGCAAAGGCTGACCGCGACCTAAGGCCTCGTAATGAATCAGTTGGTTATTGACGGTGGCGATACTCATAACTGATTATCCGAGCATACAAAAAATCCTGACTTTAATCCTTGTTCAAAATCGAGCTAACCGTATTTATCAAGTCATCCGGCGCAAATGGTTTTAGAATGTACTGTTCAGCACCCAGGTCAAGACCGGTTTGAACCTCACCTTCTTGCCCTTTAGCGGAGAGGAAGATAACGGGAATGTTTTTGGTGAGTTCCGTCTCTTTAAGGCGTCGGCAGGCTTCATAACCGGTCATATGGGGCATGCGGACGTCCATTAAAATTAGATCGAATTTTCCACCATTGTCTTTGGCTGCCTGAACAGCGGCAGCCCCATTTTCGACGCTGGTAACGTCGAAACCGCTGAATTGTAAGGTTAAAACAATGAGTTCGCGGATGTCGTGGTCGTCTTCGGCGACAAGAATTTTGTGCATTGTGTATCCTCAGGCTCAGGCAGGATCGCTGTCTTGAATGACAATGGGCAAAGTAAATGAAAAGGTACTACCTTTGCCTAACTCGCTTTCTACATTTAGTCGGCCGCCATGCATCTGGATGAGACTGCGCACGATGGCCAGGCCCAGACCGGTGCCGGGTACGCTTTGTACTTCGCTGTCTTCGGAACGGAAGAAACGTTCGAAGATTTTGTGTAAATTTTTCTTGGAGATGCCGATTCCGGTGTCGGCAACACTGACGTTAACGAAGCTGCCATCAGGCCAGGCGCTGACGGTAATCTCGCCGTCTTCGGGTGTGTAGTTGAAGGCATTGTCCAGCAGGTTGGTTAGAATCTGAGTCAGCTTGGCCTGGTCGGCTTGAACCAACGGCAGGGAAGGCGCCATCTTGGTTTTGATGGCCAGTTTTTTCTTCTGGTTTTGGATACGGCCGTGTAAATGCCCTTCCAATACCTCATTTACAACTTGGGCAACGTCTAACGGCCGTAAATCCAGCACCGTCTTATTCGTTTCAATGCGCGAAATATCCAGCAAATCATTGACCAGCATATGCAGCCGGTCGGCGTTATTTTTGATAACTTGCAGATAACGCTGCTGGGCGTCGCTCATGCTGCCAGTAGCGCCCATCAACATCAGGTCAGCGTAACCCTTGATGGAGGTCATCGGCGTCCGTAACTCGTGGGATACGGTGGAGACAAACTCGCTCTTGAGGTTGTCCACTTCTACTTCCTTGGTGATGTCACGGAAGATGGAAACCGTGCCGAAATATTGGCTGCCGGCCAGCACAGGTGACAAATGAACGCTGACAACTTTGTCTTCAATGGTCAGTTGATCGGCCAGATAGGTCCATTGTTTGAGCCGGTCGGAATTGGTGGCCCAATCCTGAATGGTGCGGATCCAGGTGTCACCGGCGTGGCTGTACAATCCCAACAGTTCGTTGATAGATTTACCCTGCAATTGGTCGCGGGGAATATCCAAAATGGAACTGGCGGGCAAATTGGCCAGGATGATACGGCCGTTTTCATCCGCTACCAGCACGCCATCAGCAATACTTTCCAGGATGGCCTGGTTTTTGGCGGCTTCAATTTGTTCGGCGCGGAGCATGCTGCCCAGCCGTTCCGCTTGTTCACGGATTAAATCGTACAAATTGGCGTTGTTGATAGCGTTGGCTACCTGAATTGCGGCTGCTTCTACCAGGTCGAGCTGCTGCATGGTGAATGCGGCCGTTTCCGTGTGGAAGAGCATCATCACGCCAATGACTTCTTCATTGGTTATGAGCGGCACGCCAAGGACCGAACGGTAGGAACGGCTGTTGGGCAGATCAATCCAGCGCGGGTCTTCTAGCGTGTCATGGACAATAACGGCCGAGCGATTATGAATCATCCAGCCAGCCAACCCTTGATTCTGTTTGATGCCGCTGGGTACTTCTTGGGGGAGTGACGGCCGTTCCAAACCCAACGCCGCACGGAACACCAAGTCCTCCGTTTCCTGGTCAATCAACATGATCACGCCCTGGGTGGCGTTTACAACTTCATTGACCAGACTCAGTGCCTGCGTTAACACCCGATCCTGGTCCAGACTGGTTGCCAAATCGGAAGAAATGCGCAGCAGCATTTTTACCCGATTACTTTCTTCATTCAAAGCCTGGGTGCGTTCGGCAACGCGTAAATCAAGTTCTTCATTAAAATGGCGCAGCTCTTCAAATAATTTGGCATTTTGCAGTGCAATGGCCACCTGAATACTAAAAGTGGTAGCCTGGGTAATATCCTTGTCGCTGAATCGGTCAGGATCATTTTTGTCAACCAGGACCATTACACCAATTGTTTCGCCGTCCCGTTCCAACGGCATGCCAAGTACGGCTTGAATGGTCTCCTTTCTGGGCAGCCGCAAATGGACTTGATGATTGCCGGCTACATTGTTGATGTAAACAGCCTGACCTTCATGGAAAACCCGATTGACGAACGCTTTATTGTCCGTTATGGGAACGATTGAGGCCGGGAATAAATGTTTTTCCTGCCCGCTGGCCGTGTTACCGACGAATTGGTTGCCTTCACGCTGCCACAAATAGGCACCATCCACTCCAAAAATCCGCAAACTTTCTTCACATATCAAGCCCAACAAGGTTGATTGGTCGAGTGTGTAGTTGATGGCCAGGCTGACGCGACCCAGTGCATTGTAAAAACGTTCTCGTTCGTAGGTGTCTTCGAACAGGAGGGCCGATTCCAGTACTGTGTTGGCCTGGTTGGATAACGCGGTTAATAATTGTAAATCTTGTGCGCTATAAACTTTTTCGGTGTTTCGATTAACGATGACAATTACGCCAAAAATATCTTCGGACAAAATGATTGGCAAGATGATGCTGGTAAAGGTTTCGTCAGCCTTGATCCACGGGGGCATTGGCTGCAAGCTGTGTTCATTCGTGGCTGGCGCAATGAGTGGTTTTTGTTGGGCGATTACTAAAGAAACAGGGCTGTTGTGATCCAGGCTGATTTTGGTTCCCTGGGGCCAGGTTGGGCGCTGATCGCCGTTGAATCTTTTGAGATGGGCGTAATCTTCCAGCACAATTAATTGTCTGGCGGCGCTGTGCCATTGGTAGATGGTGTAGCCATCGGCGTCTACGGCTTTGCGCACGTGCTTGCCCATCAAAGAGATGACTGTGTTTTTATCCAGTGTGCCCGATATGGCGCGATTGGCCTCAAATAAAGTTTGAAATTCATGGCTGCGGGCGAGGGTTTGTTGGACTAATAGGCCGTTTTCGATGACCGATGCCCCAAATTGGGCGTAAAGTTCGATGATTTGTAAGGTTCGTGGACCGGGGCGACGGCCGTCAATGGGTTGGTCCAGGCCAATCATGCCAATAATTTGCTGCTGCTGGTCGTAAAGCGGGACGAAGAGCAAATCTTTGGGATGCCAGGCGTTTTCATGGGTGCTGGTGGCTGTAAGATCAGGCAGCACTTCGCCCATGATTTCCTGAATCCATTCGTTATCGCCGGGAATGAAGTAGCAGTTACCACGGCGGAAGCGTTCGAAATTGGGGGTGGCGAATAGTTTGCGCCAGGCTGCCGGCGGAAGCATATTGTCTTGCAGGAATCGTTTTTCTTCGGCAGTAAACCCGGCCATGATGAGCCTGGTGGGCTGAAAGTTTTTGTCGCGCAAGGAGAGGACGATGCGGTTCCAGCCGGTGGCTTGTAGACCATCAACGATGAGTTGTAGTTTTTTGTCGAAGTCGGGTTCTTTGTTGATGCGGGTGAGGGCGGTGAGATGGTCAACGGCCGTTCCCTGGTGCGTCGAGGCTGCGGGACTGATTAGAAGCTGGATAAGCGGCGGATCGTAGTCGCCGGGAATTGACTTGGCCTGGATGTCAACGACACGGCCGTTACCCACCTGCAAGCGTACTTTGGCTGGCGGCGTGAGCAGCGTATGCCACGTGTCGTAAGGGGCCACAACCTGGTAAATCTCAGCCAGCGAAGAGGTAGAACTGCCTAAATCCAGGAGCGAACGGGCGGCAGGGTTGGAGTATTGAACCGCGCCATCATTCGTCAGGATAATGACACCTTCATTGAGATGATCCAGAAAGGTCCAGGTTATAGCCGGGGTCAATTCCTGTTCCATGTGATTAAATCGATGTTTCGTAGAAACGGCGAGGCTGGGATACTAAGAGAATGGAGTGAGTAACGGCCGTTTCCTTAAGCGCAAACATTAAAAAATTACCAATCCAATACAAATCCCTGCGCCAAACACCAGTACAAAAAATAAAATCAAAACTTGGCGGTTTCATAAACCGTCAAATTATTTACCCTGATCCATACGGCGATACTCTGCTGCCATTTCCGTAATTTCGCGAATATCGGAAAAACGCTGTGTCTTCCCGGAAACCGTGCCAATTGAAAGCCGCATAAGCGGAGCCAGCGAACCATCGGGCATGGAAATACCACCCTGTTCCCGGTCCATAAAATTGTAATGAGCCAAAATACCCTCATCAAACTTTTCGCGCAGCGCCCCTTCAATGGCGGCCACATCATCGGATACCGTAATCAAGACCAACGTTTCATTGCTAGCATGGCCAATAAAATCATCCAGTGTGCCCATGCCGTCCACAACCTCATTCAAAAGCATGGCTGTAAAGCGCATCACCTCATCACCGGCGACAAAGCCATAAGCATCGGTGAATGGGTTGAGGTGGTCTACGCCGACTAACAGCAGAGTCCAGTTGGTTTCCCGCATAATGCTGCGCAGTTGGTCCTCAATGAGGCGAGCGCTGGGCAAGCCGGTACGTGGGTCCGTCATGTTTAAGCGTTGGTGGGTGCGAATAGCTGTGCCTACCCGGAGTTTTAACTCTTCAATATCGAACGGTTTAGTGATGTAGTCATCTGCGCCCAATTCCAGACCGGCAATTTTGTCACTCCGCTCATCTTTTTGGGTGAGGAATATGATGGGGATGTGGCTGGTTCGCGTTGTTGTTCTCATTGATTTGCATACGGCATACCCATCCATATCGGGCAGCATAATGTCCAGCACAACGAGATCAGGCAGGCTTTTGCGGCATTGTTCAAGCGCGTCATTGCCTCGTGCAGCCACATCTACCTGGTACCCCTGACCGGAGAAGAAGATGCGCAGCATATTCGAGATATCGAAATCGTCTTCGACTATAAGAATTTTGCCATTGTTCATAGGCTGTTCCTTACAAAATTACAGTGGTACTGGACCTACAACTGTCTGACCATCTGCCTCTAATTGGGTTTTGTCTACCAATCGGTTGTTTTGACCGATGGATTTGATTCTGTTGATTTCTTTGTCTGTTATGGCTCGCTCAAAACTTCGAAAACCGCTGAGTTTGAAGCCGTGCTTGTCAGCGATTTTATCAATTGTTAGCACTTGCGACAATTTTATATCTTTGCCCAGCGTGAATGATTCATATTTTTGTTCCAGGGTTAAAGCTATTGTTTCGGCCATGCAGGCGTAGGCCATTTGGGGTGGGAACCCGAAGTCAAAGCCAAAATTGACCGGGCCGGGAACTTTAACCATCCCGCCTTCGATAACTAAAACATCAGGGCGTTTGTCGGCTACCTGGCGCGAAATATCCCGCGGGCGGGCTACGTCGCACACGACTGCGCCTTGACGCAGGTGCTGTGGTTCAATGATGGTATCCAGAGCGCTGGTGACGGTGATAATGAGATGGGCTTCCTGGATGGTTTGAATGTTGTCGGAAATGGTTACGTGCCGGCAGCCGGCGCTGCGGACTTTATCGGCAACCTGATTAAGTTTGTCGTGGCGGCGGCCAATTAAAAGCATTTTGCGGGCGTCGGGAGCCAGCATTTCGGCGCTGACGGAACCGATGGCGCCGGTTGCGCCGATGACGGCTATGGTTGCCTGATTGAGGGGGATGTTCATGACCTGGGCCGCTTTGTGAATGGCTTTTACGGCGATGGCGATGGTGTAGCTGTCGCCTGTGGTGACAGGAATATCCAGATTTTGGGCAATGGTGATGCCGCCATCACCAACGACAGAGGTGAAGGCGCCCAGTCCCAGGATTTTGGCTCCCAGCTTTTCGGCGTAACGGCCGGTTTGGATGACTTTACGGTAGACAACTTGGGGAGGTAAGGACATCATGCGGGTTGGGGTGAGGGGGCAGGCGATAAACCAGCCCTGGGCGGTACGGCCGTTACTCTGTGATTGTATGCCGGTAATTTCAGAAATATAAACAGGCGGGAAAAACAACGATAAAAAATCAATCAGCCAAACCGGCAACTTCCCAAGCAGGGGATATTTTCGGCTGACATCGCGTTGGGGGTCGATAGGATGAATAATAAATGCGAACGAATCAGACATCATAAATATGAGTTTAACTTACTGGGTGGTATCAGCAATAGCAAATCTGTCCTTTGTTTACGGCCGTTACCTACCATCTTTGCGGGGATACAAACGCGGGTATGGGTACTTCTTCTTATGAGGATGGTGATCACTGTCTTCGTAACGCACTTGTTTGGTAATGACCCGGCGATTTTCGCCCAATAAAACCACATCTGATTCAACCGTTCGGGCCGGATAAATAATTAGTCCTGAAGCCAACCGGCAGTGATGACCGACACAGCCGCCCAGAACCAACAAATTGGTTTCTTCGACCTTGTCGTTTAGTCCCAGCGTGCGCAGCGGGCCGCCCAGCACATTAAAATCGGTGAATGTTGTTCCGGCACCGACAAACGAGTCTCGTCCCAGTACACACAACTGTAGGCAGGTATTTTGGGCAACCATTGTGTTTTCCATCATGGTAGTCATAAACAATGCTGCCCGAAATGGTAAGAAACAGCCATCACTGACGACGCTCAGCATCAATTGGCAGCCCTGGGAGACCGTCACGTTGTTACCAATGATACAGTTGTCTATCACCGCACCAGCGCCAATATTCACATTGTCGCCAATGGTTGTAGGCCCGTGAATGACGGCCGAAGGGTCAATGTTGACATTTTTGCCGATTTTCACCAGTTCTGAGCTGGCCAGGACTTGGTTTTGTTCATAAATGGATTTGAACAGGATTTTTAATTTGTAGCGCCAATCCTGGTCGATTTTGTCTTCGACATTAGCGCCATGCGCAAAGGTGCCGAACAGGATGTCGGCCACAAATAAATGCACCCAGTTTTCGATGAGGACGAAGGCCAAACGGGGCAGCTGGTAAACCAGGTCACCAAATTCGGTGGCCATGTAGGGTGGCACATGATAGTAACCCCGTTCGCGGGCTTCTGTGTCAATGACCAGCGGAACCGCTTCCACGTCCTGGGCGATTCCCTTGGGTAAATACCACATATCGGCCAGCAATAGGTCGCCTTGTTCAAATAATGAGTGAGTTAACGGCCGTACATGAGTCGCAATCGCCGGATCATCCGCCCGAAAAGCCAGCCGAACCGGTTTGCCACCGGCCCGCGCCCGCTTTAAAAACGCATCAATTAACAGCTTATTGAAAAATAAATTATCTTTATGAACAAACGACTCAATTGCCTCTGTTTCCGCGCGATGAGCACTGTTCCAATCCTCGTACTCCCGCTCTTCCGTAACATAAGGTGTCAAAATATCCCGCTGCCACAGCCACAGCGGTTTATTCTGCACCCGCAAATCTCGTGCCGGCTCGTTAAACGGGGCGATATAAGCTTTTTCGTTCAGGATAATACGGCGCATAGGATTTTAATCACTCAAGGTAGCGGTTTCTTAGATATTACAATGGTACATGTTTCATCACCCGCTGCAATACAAGAAACCTCTTCCACTTTAAAACGACGTCCACGACTGACCCAATTTAGACTTTCCTCCAACAATCCTACAGCAAGATGACAGGTCGGGGAAACGGCCGTACGCTGCCAACAAACCGGGCACCGCTCAATAATCCACAAATAACCTCGTTCATCCTCCCCCAATCGAACCCGTTGATCCGTAAACTTATTCAACGTTTCCGCAAAAACATCCAGACCAATTTTAATCTTAATCCCAAGCGGCAGCGTGCGAAACGCCAGGTCCGTAATACCCAAGACCGGCATAAACTCCTTCAGCGCATACTTCCACGTTTCCCGGCCGGCCCTTAACGCCAGTCCTCTTCCGCCGCGGATACCATACATATCCTCCAGCGTCTGTTGAATCGTGCTAAATTCAGTAAAAGTAAAACCCAACTGTAAATTATTAGGGGGGTAATCGTTAACCAGGTGATGCAGTTGAGCCAGATTTAAGATAGCATTGACGCCATGCCGGCCCATAATCTCTTCCATCGCCGTCAACACAATACGCCCCATTTTGTTGGGGTAATAAAATTCTGTCTCGTCTTTTGCCGCAGTGGATTCTTGATTGATAATATTCACTAGAGCCGCCGTTCTTCAATACCTTTACCATTACTTAAAAATTCATTCAATGCCTGCATAAACTTAACCGGTTCATCAATCATCGGGAAATGGCGCGACTTTTCCATCATCATAACCTGGGCCACTTTCACCCCGTCATGGATCATTGCCGCATTGGTTGGCGAAACAATATTGTCATGCACACCATAAATTCCCAACGTCTCTAAATTCAAATCCGCCAACTGCTTACGTAAATCTGTTTCCCTCAAATCGCCTATACTGCGGAAAAACGACTCAATCGTTGTACGCTGCACATCGCGAAAAATCATATGACGTACTTTTTTCGAATCACGCGCCAACAGCATACGCATAAGGGAGTTCAAAATAAAGGGATAACGCCAGATTAGTTTGGCAATAGAGCCATATCCGGCCAACCGTAAAAACGGATTTAATGAGGAACCCAAAATCGGAGAACCGACAACAGCTACTTTAGTAACCCGTTCCGGGTAGGTAAGCGCCATTTGCAGGGCAACCGTCCCCCCCATTGAATGACCAAACACAGGCGCACTTTGAATGCCCAGTGCATCCATAAACTGGTGCACCATTTCCACATAGCTGGAAATTTGAAACGAAGTATTGCTGCTGGCTTTTGAACCCTTGGCTGAATCCCCAAACCCCCAAAAATCAAGCGCATAAACACGATAACGCTTCTCCTCGGTCAAGGAGATCATAAAATCGCGCCAAACATCCCATGAATTTATCCAACCATGTAGAAGTATAATGGGCTGACCCCGCCCAATAGATTCATAATGTAGAATTCCCTGTTCTGTGACGATGGAACTCACGCTTGCCTCACTGCTGCCTGTTTACGTGCTGATTCCCATAAATGTTTTGTTTGGTTTCAGCGTTTTCGTTAAGGCCAATTTGCGCGTGACCGAAACATAAAAACAACCGAAATTTGGGGTTCTTCAGCAGGATAAATGTTTGCTTAAAATAGTAGCACTGGCCCCAAATTACAACCGTGAAAAGCGGGTAAAGGTGCTGTAAACGAAGCGTTAATCAGTTTTTTTAGCCTAAGCCGAGTCCTCTTTATCCAACTCTTCCAAAATAGAATAAAGCAGTTCCAGTAAGACGTTTTTAACCGTTTCTTTGTCTGTTGCGACGCAGGGTAGAATTTTTACTTCAGGTTTAAGGCGCAAAATAATTCGCAAGTCCTCTGGTTCCCATGCATCTTCCATATCTTGTTTGTTGGCGGCAACGACATAGGGGGTCGAGGCGTAGCCTTCGAATGTCTCCAGGATTCGTTTTGCTTCACGGAATGTTTCTGGCTTGGTGCTGTCGACCATCACAACAAAGCCAAGCATGCCTTGTGAAAGAATGTCCCACATAAAATCAAAGCGGCGTTGACCGGGGGTTCCAAACAGGTATAAAACTAGGTCGTCGCCTACAGTGATACGGCCGAAATCCATAGCTACCGTCGTTGTTTCTTTAATTTGTTCTGCACTGCTGGAGATTTTCCTTTCTGTGGAAACCACATCAATTTCACTAACAGCGCCGATAAAGGCGGTTTTTCCTGAGGAGAACGGACCAGTGATAACCATTTTGGCAGCTTGCATAATGAATCCCTTTTGGAGGTATGAATGAATTGGATTAAACAACCATATGAAGTAATAGAAGTACCGCTATAAACGATTCGGCTCCGAAGATGGTGTTACAAACCGCGAATGCGATTGATTAAACGCTCGACAACTGACCGTCGGGCGGCAGGTGTCTCGGAAGTTGTGGCCCGCTGCTGGCGGGCATTCCGTGTGGAAGGAGTGCCTGATTCTACTGCGGCTAAATGGGGCTGGGGCTTTGCCGACTGTACCAGCTCAACAAGTCCGGCTTGCAACATGCCATAAATGATTCGACGAATTTCAAAGTCGCTGAGGTTGTTAGCCTGGGCAATTTTGCGCATGCTGTTACGGGGATCTATTAGGGAAATAACTTTCCATTCCTCAACTGTAAGATTTATATTGCGAAGTTTGCCATCAGGGCGCTCTGTAAATCGTAATGAATTTTCCAGGTCCGGTAGTTCTTCTTGCAAGATTTCCCATTCTTTTAGACGGCGGCTACCCTCCATGATGACGCTTTCCAAGTCAATGGGAAGGGTGATGTAATTGGGAGAGGGGAGCTTGTTGGCCTCAAATTGGAATGGGCCTTCGGTCCAGGTAAATAGCTTGTAAACAATGTTAAGGATGTTCTGGCGAACGCTTTGCATGATGTCGCTTTGGGTAACATGCCCTGCTTGAATGAGCAAATACCCAATCTGGCGATCGGTTTTTCCTTGAACTTTGGTCTCTATAATGTGGGCTTGTTCTTTGGAGAGTTTTCCGGCTTTGCGTAGTATTTGTGCCAGATGGTTGACTCTTTCATCACCCATGTAGGCGTAGATCAATTTGCCCTCTTGAAAGGACATATGCGCTTCTTCCCCGCTGTTTTGGATGGAGAGTGTACCTGTCTTACGAGCCAGACTGATGAGATTTAGCAGTTGAGTTGTGGAAAAATCCCGCAGGTTGCCTTTAAGGGCCATAATTGCTAGTCCTGCTATGCGGTTAGAATTTTATTTTTATCAGCTTTTATCCTTTTACTCTACATGTTCTTTGTTAAGAATCGGCTTACATTGATGGTAAAAGCTGACACGTTGTTTTCATTATGTTGATATTCGGATTGCATTATACATAGTATAAAATGGCAAGTCAAACGTTGACGTGAATGTTAACCGGTGTAATTGATTCGTTGTTTTTGCCCTTGTTGGCTCTTTGGTTCATGGGTAAAATAGGGTTGTTGAATTAATTCGCCGAAACATTTTTATGGGGCGGTGGCGAAATGGCAGACGCAGCGGACTTAAAATCCGCCGGGGGCGACTCCGTGTGGGTTCGAATCCCACCCGCCCTACAGTTTTGTGAACTCCTTGTTCTTATTGAGCAAGGAGTTTTTTCTTTTTTATTTGTCTTGTGATGTTGGGTCTACCCTATTTGCTTACAGCCGCGTACAATGGGGAGAATGGTGTGGATTGGGTGACGGATGATGTTGCAAGAACGGGTACAAATTTGGTTAGAAAATGAGGGGAAGGCGGCACGGCCGTTTCTTCCTCCATTCTCTAAACTTCTCATTGCTGTATCCGGTGGGCCGGATTCATTAGCTCTGCTGCATACCCTGGCGGCGATTTTCCCACCTAAAAGTCTGGTTGTCGTTCACCTGAATCATGGCTGGCGGGCTGAGGCAGCGGAAGAGGCGGAATTTGTGCAGGATACGGCCGTATCCCTTCACATTCCCTGCCACATTGAAAAATGTGACGTTATCAGTTTGGCCCGCGCTGAAGGATTGTCTCTGGAAGAAGCGGGCCGCAAAGCGCGCTATAATTTCTTCGCCCAGATGGCGCGACAGATGGGGGCCAAGGCTATCGCCGTCGGCCACCATGCCGATGACCAGGCGGAGACGGTGTTGATGCATTTGCTGCGTGGCTCCGGGCTGGCTGGATTGCGGGGGATGCTGCCTGTGAGTCGGCTGCCGGGAGCGGAGGATTTGTGGCTGGTACGGCCGTTACTCACCACCAGCCGCGCCGAAATCGAACAATACTGCCGGGAACATAATCTTGATCCTGTCACCGACCCGACAAACGAGGATACCACCTACTTCCGCAACCGGCTGCGCCACGAACTGCTGCCCCATTTGGCCAGCTATAACCCGCAAATTGCCCAACGTTTGCAGTATCTGGCCACCGTCACTGCTGCTGATTATGCATTGATTGAGCAGTTGACTCAAGAAAAATGGGTTGCAATCAGCAAGGAGAGCGGCCCTGATTGGCTGACATTGGATAAAACAGGCTGGCAGGCGCTGCCGCTGAGTTTGCGCCGCAGTTCACTGCGCCAGGCAGTGCGCCAGCTTCGGTCCGATTTGCGCGACGTGGGTTTTGAATCGATTGAACAGGCGCGGCTGGTAGTAGAAAGGGGTGCGACGGGCCAGCAAGCAACGCTGCCCGGCGGCCTGCTGCTGACGGTGGGCTACGACCAGTTGACAATTGCCGCCGGTTTGGAAGCGGTGCCAGATTATTTGCCGCAAGTAATAGGGGAAACGGCCGTTTCTCTTCCCACTCCCGGCCAAGTCCAACTGGCTGATGACTGGATACTGATGGCTCAAATCGTCGAAAATCCAGATTGGAACCAGGTGATGCGGAATCCCGATCCCTGGCAGGCGTTTGTGGCGGCGGAACGGCCGTTATTCATCCGACCGCGCCAGCCCGGCGAAAAAATGCAGCCATTAGGAATGAACGGCCAATCCAACAAGCTCAAGGAAATTATGATCGACCGCAAAATCCCGGCCCGGCTGCGGGCAAACTGGCCCATTGTAGCTGTGGAAAATCATCCAGTCTGGCTGGTAGGACATTTGATAGACGAGCGGGTGAGGGTAACGGCCGTATCCACTCCCATCATCCATTTGCAATGTTACAAAATGGTTGACGCCTAACCCGCGTGTCAGTATACTATCAATCCTTAACAACACGGGGCATGGCTCAGTTTGGTAGAGCGCTCGGTTTGGGTCCGAGAGGTCGTCGGTTCAAATCCGGCTGCCCCGACAGGAAGTGTCACGTGTCATGTATCAAGTGTCACACAACTTGATACATGACATAGAAGTACCTGACATTTTTACACGGCAGGGTGTAAGGCAGCACAAAAGCTGCTCCGATTACCCGCATAGGTGCCGGTCTTTTACAGTCCGGTTCGGGCCTGTAGCTCAACGGCAGAGCAAGCGGCTCATAACCGCTGGGTTCTAGGTTCGAATCCTAGCAGGCCCACTTAGGCGGCCATGGTGAAGTGGTATCACAGTAGCCTTCCAAGCTATTATCACGGGTTCGAGTCCCGTTGGCCGCTCTTTATTGAGAGAGATCAAAATCTAACCTTTTTGAGTAGTTTTAGTGGGTAGACAAAGTCAATTTAAGTCGTAAGTTAAAGAAAGCTCATGCCCGACAGCATGGGCTTTCTTTTTGTATGTCGTCTTTAATGAAACCTTGCCTGCCTGGTATTTTTCTCTTTTCGGCCGTAATAAAAATTGTAACCGTTTATTATTAGACTAATGGGCAGTGGGCAAGAGCCGCCTCCTATAACGATTGTAATTGTTTATGACAAGTTGGTTGGGAAGAGCATAATTCTCCTGATGTTGTCATTTTTGTGGTGGCGAATGGAGTTCGTCATGCAGCCTTCCTGTTTTGAATGAATTTCTTTGCTATAGACGGAAGCATGTTTAGAGGGAAAGTGGCTAATCTGGTCTACAGACAAAAAAGGAAACAATTTTTGTAACTATCCTTGTCGTTGTCTGAGCTTGTCGAAGGCAACGAAAAGGTTGTATGGTTACTCGTTTTTAACGGTTTAATTGATTGATCTCTACAGGGGCGGAGCAATGAAAAAGGTTAACATCGTAGCCTGGGATAATGGCGGCGGACTGGGAAGGGACATATCTATAATTGCAGATTCACTTTCGCGTTCCGGATATGTTGTTTACTTCAATGGATTTAAATCAAGAGGGCATCAAGCACGAATTTCTCGTTTGGGGAACTATGGGCTGCTTACCCTTCAAAAGAAACTGGTTGGCTTTCCTTTTCATGTCAATATTTTTTTAGAGCGGGTATACAGTCGATTTTTAGGCCTGGCTTCTGCAAACTTTTTGGTACCTAATCCGGAATGGATGCATGAGGAAACAGTCTCAAATCTCGGTGTGATCGATCGGGTGTTGTGTAAAACGAAATATACGCAGAAGATTTACCAAGAAAAAGGGTGTGGCACGGCATATATAGGTTTTACATCAGATGATTGCATGCAGGCTCAAATTGAGTCAAAAAATGAGGAGGATTTCATCCATATTGCCGGGCGAAATCCTTACAAGGGAACTAAGAGTTTAATTGATCTTTGGCTGAAACATCCTGAATGGCCGACCCTTGTTGTTGTTCAAAGTCCCACAACTTATGATGGTGAGGAAGTTGTGCGGACAAAGGCGAATAATATCAACCATATTCTTCGCTATCTATCTGATGATGAATTACGGGCTATGCAAAACAGGTATCGAATTCATCTTTGCCCATCAGAAGCTGAAGGTTTTGGTCACAGTATTGTTGAGGCAATGAGTTGCGGTGGGCTTGTTGTTACAACAAATGCTCCACCTATGAACGAGCTTTTAACAATTGAGAGAGGTGTTTTGGTTAAATACAGTAAATCTGAGCCGAAAGGGTATGGATTACGTTTTTTTGTTGATCTCCACTCATTGGAAGCTGTGGTATCAGAAATTATTGATATGCCCATCCAAAAGAAAATGGGAATGGGTGAACGGGCGCGTAACTGGTATCAGTTAAATGATAATGCTTTCTCGAATCGTTTGATAAAGGCAATTGAATGCTCTGAGTCAAGAGTCCCACAGCCCGGTAAAAATAGCTCGTATTCGGTCTCGCTTTAACTGGGGATGCAATGCTATAAGAGGGACTGTCTGAGCCAGGGTTGTGTAAATGATAAAGCCGGCGAGGTGTTTATTACCTCGACCGGCTTTTTTGATCAGGTGGTGGCGGTTAACGGCCGTAATATGTAAAAACGGGAAAGTGCGTTCTTGTTGTTAGCAAAATTGTCATACAAAAAGCGGTTCCGTGTCTAAACGGGCGGCTTCTTTTTCGACGGCCGTTAGCTCTTGTGGCCGGAAGCGGCTGGCGGCGTCCAGTACTTTGGGCAGCAGGTGGATGTCGCCCACCGTGTTGAGGAAAAAGCTGGGATTGTTGAGGACGTAGTGAACGGCCGTGTCAATTTCCTCTTGCTTCTCCAACGGCTCATACCAGGTGGCTCGTGTGGGCGGTTTGTCCCCCCAGGGACCGCGGGTGATCGCTTTGATGGTTTGCACCGCTACCTTGCGCTCCTGGCAGACGGCCAGCAGCGCCGCAAAATCGGCCGCGTACTGCTCATTTTGCATCATCGCGTAATTGTAGGGCAGCAGTACCGAATCAAAATCAAACCGTTCCAGGCTGCGCAGATGCATTTGGGCGATGGTCGTGCCGTGTCCAGTAACGCCCAAAAAGCGCACCAGCCCCTGCTCGCGGGCCTCGATGAACGCTTCCAGCGCGCCGCCCGGTCCCATTGCTGTCTCCCATTCGTCGGGATCAACCAGGATGTGCATCTGCCACAAATCGACGGAATCGACGCGCAGCCGTTCCAGCGAGCGGTGCAGTTCTTCTTTGGCTCCTTGATAGGAGCGTTTTTCCGTTTTGGTGGCCAGGAAAAAATCCTGCCGATGCTGTTTCATCCAGGGGCCGATGCGTAGTTCGGCGTCGCCGTAGCTGGCGGCCGTGTCGATGTGGTTGATGCCAAAGGCTTGCAGCACCTCCAGCGTTTTGTCGGCTTCGGCCTGGGTGACGCTGGCCAATGCGGCCGCGCCAAACAGGGTGCGGGTGCTCAAATGGCCGGTACGGCCGAATTCCATTTTCTCGATCATTTTTGACTCCTTTGAATGGGGAGCGCGAACGTCTCGTTCGCCCTAAGCAGCGCGACGGCGGGACGCCTGCGCTCCATTTTATTGAGTTGTGGCTACAGAACCACCTCGTCGATTATCACCGGCGGCCACGAGACGGCCGTTTACCGTCCGGGAAACACTATGCGCGCCGCCAAAATAAATACTGCGTTTCTGCCAGCGATTGACCGGATAGCCCATCATTTCCAATTCACCCACAGCAGCGGCATCGTAACCGGCTTCACATTGCAATACACCATTTTCCAGATGCACACGGGCGGTGTTGACAGCATCGTTCAGTGACATGCCGAAATCGAGCAAATTGCTCAACACCTGCAAAATCGCGCTGCGAATGCGGATGCTGCCGCCGCTGCCCACAACCAGGCGCGTCTGCCCATCCTTGAGGACTATGGTCGGCGTCATCATTGTGGGGATGCGCTGACCGGCGGGGCGGGAGTGGAAGCCGTTGGGATGCAAATCGGCCTCGCCCAGCATGTTGTTGGGGATGTAGCCGGTGCCAGGCACGACATAGCCGGCCGATTCGCCGGCAGTGTTGGTCAGACTGACAGCCAATCCATCGCCGTCAATGACGCTGAGATGGCTGGTATCTGGTGGGCCTTTAGGTTCGGGCATTGCCAGTGAAGCATGTTTGTTCGCCAGACTGGCTTGAACCTGCTCATAAAAAACTTGCTCAAAATCGCCGTCCAAAAACAGGCTGACGGCTTCTTCTGCTGGTTTACTATCTATCAAAACGTCCCAGAAGGGGCGGGCGCGGCTGGTAGCGGCCATGATTTCAAAGAGCAGACGCAAATGGTCGGTTGAGCCATGCCGATATTGACCCACATTGAAGCGGGACAGCAGTTTGAGGGTGAAAGCAGTGAGGACGCCGCCGGTGGAACTGGGAGGTGGCAGCAGGATTTCGTATTCGTGGTAGGGCAGGCGGATGGATTGGACTTTGCGTACTTGATAGGTTTCCAAATCGGTGGCGGTGAGCAAACCGCCGTTGGCTTGCTGGTCAGCGACGATGGCCTGGGCGAGACGGCCGTTTCGGGCCAACTGTTCTCCTTCCTGCGCCAAATCGGTGAGGGTGGCAGCCAGATGGGGGATGTGCAGTTTTTCACCAGAGTGGATCATACGGCCGTTACGCTGGAAAATTTCGCGCATACCATCAGTATTGCAATAAATCGGCTCAAGGAGCTGGCAGGTGCTGGCCTGGAACTCGGTGAGGTGCAGGCCGTCGCGGGCCAATTGAATGGCCGGTTCGAGCAGGGTGGGCAGGAATAAACGGCCGTAATCGGCTGCCATCTGGCACAACCCCAAAATATTGCCGGGCACAGCTACCGATGCCCGCCCCAAATGGAAACTTTGCGTCGTCTCGCCAAAATCAATCAATACCTCGCCAAAATCCATCTTTGACGGCGGATTACCACCCAGGCCGGGCATGTTGCTGAAAAAGTCGTAAACCAGCGAATTGCCCGATTTGGGATTGTATAGATGAGCAACGCCGCTGCCTCCCAGATGAACGACCCCAATTTCGGCGATAAACGAGGCAAAGGCAGCAGCCACGGCCGCATCGACAGCATTACCGCCCCTTTCCAATATAGCAATTCCGGCAGCGGCCGTTTCCGGTCCACCGGCAGCAATGACACCCGGCATTCCAATTTCCTCCAAAACAGAATAGCTTTTGATTATCCATGATAGGTTGTTTTCTAAATTAAGCAATTCGTCAAAACAAGTTGGGGAAAATGTCTCATGAAGTAAATCAAGAATGCTATAATGTCAAACATGGCACAATCTTTATCGTCCTATAACCAATTACGCCGATTGATTTTTGATCTTTTTGACGAAGAGGAGTTGCGCAGCCTGTGCTTTGACCTGGACGTCAATTATGATGGGTTGTCCGGAAAAGGTACGGAGGCGAAATCACGAGAACTGATTTTGTTTATGCGCCGCCGGCAGCGGTTGGGCGAATTGTTGACGGCTTGCCGCCAGGCCCGGCCGGAGGCAGATTGGCCGGATGAAATTGCGGAGAGCAGACTGGCTCCGGTTACACCGATGTGGTGGCCGGGCGAACCGCAGCAGTTTGTTATTGGGGCCGTTTTGATTATTGTTCTGCTGGCTGTATTGATTGGTGTAATAAGCTGGCCCAAAGGGACAGAACCGGCAATTCCTACCCAGGAGGTTGTGGCGGCAACCAAAACAGCAACGGCCGTTCCCACAAAACCATCTACCCCAACGGCCACGCTGCCTCCCACCAATACACCGACGCCGGCCCCGCCGCCTGATGTCACAATTGTTGAATTTGAACCGCCGCCGAATCGATTTGTAAAAGTGGCCCCATTGCTTGAGGAAAATTTGCTGGATACCCTGGACGAATACGATTTGCAGGGTGTTAATGTCCAGGTCGTCGATCAGCCTATCACCAGCCGGGATGAGGCGGAAACATTAGCGGCGACATCAGGTAGTAAAGTCGTCATTTGGGGCTGGTATGACGATTTAGGCATCAATGTGCGCATTTATTTAACCAGCGATATGTCTCAAAGCCGCACCTTACTGCGAACATCGGCCGTGCCACTGGTCAGCGCAGAAGAGGGCGACACTGAACTGGCGCTGCGCGTCGTTAACGATGTCTTGCCGGATAATGTGACGTTTTTGTCTTTGTTTGTCATAGGCCAATTGGAATATCAAGCCAACGAATACCAAAAAGGGTATGCTGCCTTTGATGCAGCCATGGCCAACTTGCCCGAAACAGTTGTTTTTGAAAACCCGGCTTTGCTGCACTTTTTCCGGGGACGGCAGATGGAGGCGGCGGGCAGTGATGATAAAGATACTATTGCCTGTGAATATTCGCAGGCAATAACCGCCGACCCCGAATTTGCCCCAGCGTATAATAATTTGGGTATTTTATTGGCTCAATTGGGCGCTGTAAAAGTGCCTGATTCTATCAAAGCCTGTTTGACTGTGGATTTGCCAGCGCCGTGGGAATCCGGCGAATATTTGCCGGATGGGTTCGATATAGCAGCGTACTACTTTTACGATTTTAAGGAACTTCAGCCGGAATCAGCCGTTGCCCGCTACAATATTTTAGCCTTCGCCTGGTCAGCAGGGGGGTATTTACCGGATGATATTAAACAGGAATTGGATGCTATCACCGAACTTGATCCTTCTATGCCAGGCCCTTATATCATGCGGGCGATGTTGGCTTATAATTGGTCTTTTGGCCAGCCTGATTATGGAGCGATTGAAGGGGAGTTGGAAACGGCCGTTATCCTCCTCCCTGATGTTCCTGAACTGTGCGTGACCCTGGGGCAAATCTATGCCCTGGACAGCCGTTTGGAGGATGCCGAGGCGGCATTACAGGCGGCCTTGGCAATTGATGGTCAAAACTGGGAAGGGCTGCTGGCATTGGCTAATCTGGCTTACCGTCAGGAGGGGAGTGATGCTGCCAAGATATATCTGGCACAAATTCCCACTTTGGATGAGGCGTTTCCACCGTCGGCTGCCGGAAGTATGTTTGCCTGGCCGGAGGTCTTTGATACGGAATTTATGCCAATTTCCCCGTTTTACATGGCCGATTTATTCCGGTCGCAGTTATTATTTGAGGCTGGTGATGCGAGCGGAGCAGCCGAGTCCATAGACAAATTATTAGGAACCAACGAACAATTAGCTCAGGTTTTTGATCTCTCTCCAATCGAACCGCCGTATGAACGCTACCTGGCTGGTTTACTCGAAAGTTTAAATACGGGCGTCAGTACCTCCCAAACTATAACCGTTACTTTTCCTGTGGTCGCGGGCTTGGAACTAAACAGGTTGGCTACTTCGATTTATGCCTGGCAAACGCTGCTGTTCCAATGCAATTCCAGTGGTGCGTCGTCGCCGGACAGGTGGGGAACGGCGAGAAATGACTGCCTGCCGGAGGATTTGACGGAACGAATTACGGCCGTTTACGAGATATTCCATGATCATCTGGACCGCCGGATGAATTACCAGATGGAGGGGTTCTTTGGTGGGTTGGCTTGCCCTTATGTTTTCACATACAACGAGGCCAGCAAGACCTGGGCATTGGATACAACCATCATTTATGGCCTGGTTGGTCCAGAAAACGAAACAACACAGCAACGGCCGTTACAGCATTTTGACGGCCGTTTACTCATCCGCGAAATTGAACCTGAAACTTCTTACCTGGATCAGGTTTATGTAATGGCTGTTGCTGAAGATGGCCGGAGATATATCTTGCAGCAAGAACTTCCAGCGCTGCAATCCGCCGATGAAAATTATCTAATTTTGCATCAAGGTGACAGCCAATGGCTCCATTTCCCCGGATTTGCCAGCCTGGAAAATATCCAACAATTTTGGGTGGTGGCCAGGGGATACTATGAGCCGTTGCCTTTCTCTCATTCCTCTGAGTAAAGAAAGTCTCTAAATAGCTGCGCTGATTACGCTGTTACACAGGTTTTTCGAGTTTTCCCGGAAACTTTTTGAAGGCAAATACGTTGGACAGTGGTTTCCAAGAGATATCGGTTGCTTTGTAAGACTGTACTTATGTAGGTGTCAAAAAGTGTATAAAAAGCTGTCGATTACTGGTAGATTGTGACGGGAAATGCTTGACAAAAGGCCGGCATAACATTATTATTATCAATAATGATAATGTTATTAAAATCAATAATATGAGGCTGAAATTTGAGTTTATCCAAAGCTGATTTGATTATGCATCCGGTGCGGTTTCGCATTTTGCAGACCATCGCTGCCGACAGCCTGACGACGCAAGAAATCGACGACCGGCTGCCCGACGTGCCTAAATCGTCGATTTACCGGCATTTGCGGCTGCTGCTGGATGGCGAAATGATTGAAGTAGCGGAGACACGGCTGGTAAATGGGATTCAGGAGAAAGTGTACCGGCTGGTGCAACGGCCGTACCTCAGCGCCGAAGACGTGGCCGGTATGTCGGCTGACGATCATCTTCGCACTTTTACCACTTACATCATGACTTTGCTGCAAGGGTTCGGCGATTATCTGGAACAGGCCGGGGAGATGCCCGATTTTCTGGCCGACCGGGTGGGTTACACCGAGGTCAGTTTTTGGGCCAACGATGCCGAGATGGATCAGTTTCAGGCGGCGTTGAATCAGGCGATTTTGCCATTTTTGCAGCATAATGCGGGCAACGGCCGTCGCCGCCGCAAAGTGGCTTTGGTATCGCATCCGATTACTTAAAAACCTGTACGGAGCGCGGTCTGCCAGACCGCAAAGAGCGAGCAAGCTGCTCGCGCTCCCATTTAAGAGGAAAATATGGATACATTACGAGAACTATTACCACTTATCTGGCCCCTGATTGTCATTCAACTAGGCCTGATGATTTTTGCCTTAATTGATTTGAGCCGCCGCACGGCCACCCGCGGCCCCAAGTGGGTGTGGGCGGTGGTCATCATCGTGGTCAACATCATTGGCCCGATTGTGTACTTTGTCGTGGGACGCGAAGAGTAATTGACAATTGTCAATTGTCAATTGGCAATTGTCAATTTTTGGGAAGAAAAAATGGAAGCCATTCGTTGTGAACAATTGAGCCGGACGTACGGCGAGGTGCAAGCGTTGAAACCGCTGGACTTGACCGTGCCCGAAGGCGTGATTTTTGGCTTTTTGGGGCGCAATGGGGCGGGCAAGACGACGACCATCCGCCTGATTACCGGGTTGGCCCAACCAACAACCGGCGCGGCCTGGGTCAATGGCCTGGCCACGACGCAGACCGATGGCACGGCCAAGCAGCAGTTTGGCTATTTGCCGCAGGAACCGGCTTTTTACACCTGGATGACGCCGCGCGAATATTTGGATTACTCGGCGCGTATCTTTCGTATAGACAGTAAGGGGCGCGGGCAGCGGATTGAGGAGCTGCTAGAGTTGGTGGGGCTGGCCGATGTGGCCAAGCGGCCGATTCATGGCTTTTCTGGTGGGATGAAACAGCGGCTGGGGTTGGCCCAGGCGCTCATCCACCGGCCGCCGGTGCTCATTTTGGATGAGCCGATGGCTGGGATGGACCCGGCGGGGCGGCGGGATGTGATTGAACTGCTGGACGGTCTGCGCGGGCAGGTGACGGTTTTCTTTTCCAGCCATATTTTGGCCGACGTGGACCGGGTTTGCGACCAAATCGCCATTCTCCACGAGGGAGAACT
Source organism: Ardenticatenaceae bacterium (assembly GCA_020634245.1). GTDB lineage: Bacteria > Chloroflexota > Anaerolineae > Promineifilales > Promineifilaceae > JACKCC01. The sequence continues at coordinate 24,346 of JACKCC010000015.1, forward strand.
GCTGTTGGTGGCTGATCGGGCTGAACTGCTGGCCCGTTACGCGACCAATGCCATCTTCCTGGAGCTGGCCCACGAAAGCCGCGATCGACAAGATGAACTGGCGGCCCGGTTGCAGGCGGAAGCCTGGGTGACGGGCGTTTTAGTCGAAAATAGTGGTCTGCGGCTGGTGGTGACGGACACGGCCGTTGCCCGCCAATCACTTCTCCCTCTTCTCGTCCAGCAGGGCGTTGTGCTGAACAAGTATGAATGGATACGGCCGTCGCTGGAAGATGTATTTTTGGCAATTAGCAGTTAGCGGCTGGCCGTTAGCTTACTTTGCCACTTTGCCACTTTGCAACTTTTAACCATGATAATTTTCCTTTACTCAATTTCCATTTCCTTGATGATTTTGCTGCCGGTGACGGCGGCGGTGGTCTGGCGGCGGCGTTATCCGGTGCGCTGGGCGCTGTTTGGCGTGGGGATGCTGACCTTTGTTGGTTCGCAGGTGTACCATCTGCCGTTCAATAATTGGCTGACCGATTTGGGCGTGATTGGCCCCATCGGGCCGGATGCGCCGCGGCTGCTGGCGACATCACTGGTGCTGGGTTTTTCGGCCGGGCTGAGCGAATCGATAGCGCGGGCTGTTGGTTATTGGCTGCTGTTTCGCTGGCGCAAGGCTGAAAAGTGGGCCGACAGCGTGATGGTGGGACTGGGGCACGGCGGCATTGAAGCGATGCTGCTGGTTGGCGTCAATACGGCGGCGGCGGTGACGTCGTTGTGGGCGCTGCAAGGTCAGGATTTGGCGGCGGCGGGGATTCCGGCGGAGCAAATCCCGTTGGTGGCCCAGCAAATGGAGCGGTTTTTGGGCGCGCCGCATCTGGCATTTGTGCCTTTGGCGGAGCGATTGCTGGCGATGACGTTCCATGTGCTGGGTTCGGTGCTGGTGTGGCAGGCGTTTAAGCGGCGCAATCCGCTCTATTTTGTGACGGCCGTACTGTATCATGCGGCGTTTGACACGACGGCCGTTTACGCCTCCCAATTTATCAGTAACCCCTGGCTGCTGGAAGGGCTGTTTGCGCTGATTTTGCTGCCCGGTGTGGTCTATTTGTGGCGCAGTGGGGTGGGGCAGCGGGACGAGAGCTATCGGGTACGGCCGTTACGGGATGAGGTGGCCTTGTTTGGCACGGCCGTGCACAAAGAACTGGTGCAGCAGTGGCGGACGAAGCGGGTCATCGTCGTTGGCGCGGTCTTCTTGCTGTTTGGCTTAGGCTCGCCGCTGCTGGCCAAATTCACGCCGCAAATGCTGACGATGGTCGAAGGGGCGGAGCAGTTTGCTGACCTGATTCCCACGCCAACCACGGCCGATTCGCTGGCCCAATACATCAAAAACCTGACCCAGTTTGGCTTTATGATGGCCATTTTGCTGGGGATGGGGGCGGTGGCCGGTGAAAAGGAGCGGGGCACGGCGGCGCTGATTTTGAGCAAGCCGCTGCCGCGCTGGGCCTTTTTGTTGAGCAAGTTTACGGCGCAGGCGCTGGTCTTTTTGGGCGGTTTTGTGTTGGCAGCGCTGGGGGCGTTGTATTACACGGGCATCCTGTTTGAGCCGTTTCAGACGGGGCCGTTTTTGCTGGGGAATGGGCTGCTGTGGTTGTGGCTGCTGCTGTTTACAGCCGTTACCCTGTTGGGCAGTACGATTGGCAACAGCACCGGCGCGGCGGCCGGAATCGGACTGGTAGGGGCGGTGCTCCTGCTCCTGGCGGGGAGCCTGCCCTACGTGGGGCCGCTCATGCCGTCGGGGTTGCTGGCCTGGGCCAGCCAGTTGGGATTGGATGTGGCCATTCAGGCGAATGGCGGGGCAGTGGCTGCTGCTGTGGTGTTGATTGTGGTGATGTTGGTAACGGCCGTGGCCCTGTTCGAAACCCAGGAATTGTAAGCTAGCTCTGCTCGTGCCATTTACATGCAAAACCATGTGAGTTGTATTAAGATACGTAATGTTTGACTGGCCCATTACCATGAATTTTAGGGGAGCAAAATGCGTATCTCGAAAATAAAAATCCAAAATTTCCGCAATTTCAAAGATTTAGAAGTTCCTTTGAGTGATAAAGTTGTGGTACTCGGGGAAAATGCCGTAGGTAAAACTAATTTCATTGATGCTTTGCGCCTTGTTTTAGATCGTTCGTTCCGTCCTCAACTTGGTGAGAGTGATTTTCACAATAATGCCTCAGTTCCAAAATTTCGCGGAACGATCATTCAGGTTGATGTATTTTTTGAAGATTTCACCTCAGAACAAGATAAGGACTTCTTAGCTGTTTTACAAGGTGATTGTTTTTGTCAAGATAATCCTCCCGTTGCCCAAATTTCCTTTCAGTACCGCCCCAAAACCATATATTTAGATGATTTAGATTCTGCAACAAGCCCAGAATATTATGAGTCAGTCTGGTACGGTGGAGGAAATCTAGAAAAGACAAAAATTGCGATTAAGTTTCGTGAACGTGTTGACCTCAGGGTTGTAAAAGCTCTGAGGGATATTGATGGTGATTTGAATTCATGGCAAAGATCTCCTCTTCGTAAGCTGACAAAAACCATGAACTTAGCTAGTCAACCGAAATTTCAAGATGTTGCCCAACGGGTACAAAGAGCAACAAATGAACTCCGCAAAATCGAGCCCATCCGTGAGTTGCAAGAAAAAGTACAAACCCGTTTGGTAAATATGATTGAAGGAGTTCATGCCTTTGATCCAAAGATTGGTATGTTACCTACCAATCCAGATGAACTTCAAAAATATTTAACTTTTCTAGTTGAGAACGATTTGTCTTTGGATCGCACTAGTTTAGGATTAGCAAATATTTTGTACCTGACATTGCTTATGGTTGAAATTGAGTTATTGCGGGAATCAGGAGGTGAAGATACTCCGTATCAATACACCATATTGTCAATTGACGAACCAGAGGCACATCTTCACCCACATTTACAACGTTTAGTTTTTCGGGATTTTTTGAAAAGCAATCTGCCAGTCATTTTGTCTACACACTCTCCAAACATTGTTAGCATTGCCGAACCGGATTGGTTTGTCCTTTTGTCAAAAAAAGATGGCGAGACAAAAGGGATATCCACGGCTAATTTGACCACGTTGTCAGATGATGTGAAACGTGATTTATCAAGATATCTAGATGTAAATCGCGGTGAGACTGTTTTCGCAAAAGGCGTTATTTTGGTAGAGGGAGATGCGGAGGGTTTTCTGATCCCTGAATTTGCAAAAAAGATGCGAGATGCAAAGTTTATCAATAACACATTGGATGGCGCAGGTATCAGTGTTGTCAATGTATCCGGTACAGATTTCACTCCTTACATACGCTTCTTTGGTCCAGAAGGATTAAGCTTGCCATTGGCTGTAATTACGGATGGGGACAGGTTTGTTGGATTAAGTCGAAAAGTGAAAGGACTCTTGAATAGCGATCAGCTTGATGACGATCAGAAACAAGAATTACAACTATCACTCAATGAATCTGATATTCATGGTTTGCGAGATATTCTGGAAAATCGCGGTATTTTTTATTATGAAGGCTTAGAACGTGGTGTGAAAATAGTTGAAATAATTGCTCCACACGATGCAAAAACAAACGATCTTCTGCCTGAATTGCTAAATAATTACGATCAAGGAAATTGGGATGAATTGCGGAAAGGATTGCAACACCCGAATATTGGCATTTTTGTCAACGATTGGACTTTGGAGGATGAATTAGTTAGCGTAGGCTATATGCAAGAATTGTTGGATGTTTATCGAGAATTAGGCGCTTCGGATGTACAAGTTGAAAATATGCGCAAAGAATTAGACAAGGGTTTGATTCCCAAGGTTATTAAGCGTATCGAAACATCAGGCAAGGGAAAAGGACGTTTTGCGCAACGGCTGGCGGATAGATTAGATGTAGATCGCATACCTATTTATATTCAGGAAGCAATTCAGCACGTTATTTTACGAGTGCCACAGATTTCTAAGCCAGTTAGCGTTCAACTTTATACAGACATTAATGATGAAGAGGAATAATTGTGTCTGAATATTGGCGAAGAGTACAAGATTTCCAAACCGATACCGAGCAACAAATTGTTTTTGATGAAGATGTAAGCCGGGTTGTAATTGCAGGGCCAGGCTCTGGGAAGACATACCTTTTAACAACGAAAGTCGCCAAGTTATTGCATACAAGTATTGTTAATCTGCCTCACCGTATCGCTTGTTTAACCTACTCGAATTTCTTGGCAAATCAGTTACGGGAAGATTTACAAACTCTTCAAGTCTTGGATGATGAAAGAATATTTGTTGGCACTGTGCATAGTTTTTGTATTGCTGAAGTCATTTTGCCATTTCAGAAGCTATACCAGTTGAGAGTACCAGATATACTGCGTATAGCAAGCTGGGAGGAAATGATTTGGGCGACAAAGCAAGCATTGATAGTACAAAATCTTAATCCTCCAGACAGGAACAAGTTGGAAGATTTAACAAGAAAGCTAAGCAATTACCGCCGACTCTATTGGGATACTAACAGAAAGGATTTCCCTGAGAATTCCATCTCCATTTCACAACTTTTCCCTAAATTAAATTGGGCGCAATTGGCAGAAGATTACTCGAATTTTTTGTGGGGTGAGGAGAATCCATCTGTTGATTTTGTGCATCTTGAGATTGAGGCACTCAAAACCATCCAATCGCACAAGCTTGTTCAGCAATCTCTGGCTGCCCGATTCCCATGGTGGGTCATAGACGAATATCAAGACCTGGGTCAACCCTTTCATCAAATGATGTTGTGCTTACTCCAAAATACTGAAATGCAGTTGTTGGCAATTGGCGATCCAGATCAATGCATTTACGAAGAATTACAAGGTAGTAAACCAGAACTAATTTATGAATTATCAAAAGTCATTCAGGCGCATGGTGGATCTGATTTGATTACTTTGAAAACAAACTATCGTTCTATTCAGGATATTATAGATTTGTCGGAGGTCGTATTGGGAGAAGAACGAGGCTATCTTGCTAATGCTTCAATAGATGCGATTCAACCTACATGCATTTCTTATCATATGTCTCGTCCATCTTTCCAATCAAAATTGATAAGAAAATTATTGAATGAATTGACTCAAGATAAAGGTTTGCAATTGGATCAGATAGCCATCCTACATCCTTTTCGTAATGGTGTTGCTTCACTTAACGAAATATCTTATATGCTTGATGGCAGAAATTGGGCGAATATGCTCGATAAAGATCCAGATTACAATGACCGTCGTGTCAAGCTTGTTGAGTGGGTTGAGCAACTAGCACAATGGTGTGCAAAAGAACACATTAGTTCAAGGCCATATTTTACTGATTTATTACCTGTCTGGATTGAGTTGCTTGAAAATCACCAAGGTTATTCGCTTTTAGAAGAACGTTTTAGGCAGGAAAAATATTTGTTTGAAGGCCTTTGGAATCTTCGTGATGAAACAATGAATTTGAGAGAATGGCTTGAGTCGCTTAGAGAAAACCTCAAACTAGATCCTATTATTAAAAGCTACGAAGTGATTCGGCCAGATGATGCCAAAGAATTCTTCCATTTGTGTGACGTAGTACAAACGGGGAGACGTTTACCTAATTGGGATGTTGCGCGTTTTGCTAAATCTGGAAAAAGGATTCAATTAACCACCTTACACAGCAGTAAGGGAGCGCAGTTTGAGGCAGTCATTTTAGCTGGTTTTGACAGAATTGGTTTTGGCGAACGGAAGTATTCCCCAGAAGCCCTTGATAAGCGACTTGCTTATGTTGGTGTAACTCGCGCAAAAAAATACCTTTACCTTCTTCATAGCGATCAAGGGGCGCATTTTGTATCAAGAGTAACTGAGGCTTCCACAGGACCTTTCCAAACTCATAAATAATTGTAAAGGGCGAAATTGATCTTGGCATTGGCCATACGCAACATGGTTGGCAGATTTGTGAAGCCAAGCTTGCCAGCTAACCCGACAATGAAGTTGTTAATTGTAGCCACTACGCTGGCTTGTGGTGTTCCTGACATCCTGGTTGCATCTTCCTTGAGCGTGACATCGCGACGGTAATGTAACCCATTTTCAATGCCCCAGTGATGGCGTGTCCACGCTAACAAACAGGACGCATCGGCACGTTCCTGGGGAACGCTAGTAATGCCATAAACAACTTCGTAGGTACATTTGCCAGTGGAGAGTTTTGTCACTTTTCTCTCCAGCTTGAAAACCTGACGCAATCCAGGCCAGTTGATAAAGCGGGTGTCATCGCTCATTACCGTGATAGTTCGCTGCTCCAAACGACCATGCGTTTTATTTGTCGCTTGGGCAATACCTTGGGGCAGCGGTGGCGTGTGCCATCCTTTCTCTTTGCGCGGCGGCACAAAGAATTGCTCGACATCCCCTAGCAAACGGGGCTGGTTGCTTTTGACAAACCAAAGATAATCGCCACCCTGAGCCATAATCTGCACCGACAACTTCCGTTGAGCGAACATAGCATCTCCAGAGACAACCCGCCCTCTCAAGTCGAGTTGGTGCAGCAATTTGGGCGCAGCCTTGATTTCGTTTTCCTTTGCCTTCTTATCAACCTCTACTTGAGCCAAAACAATCCCTTCTTCCGGCAAGTAGGCGGCCAATAGATGAACGCCCTGTGTTTTTCCCGCAGGAATTGTGCCGCGCAAAGTCTTGCCATCCATCGTAATGAGGACGCTTTGCTGTCCGCCATAGTTCAGATGCAAGAATTGGCGGAATATCCGATGCAATTCATCCGCTGATATGACTTCATCCAGAACGCGTCGGATCGTGTTCAAGGATGGGGCCGTAAATCGTGTCGTTGGCAATACCGCAACCAAAAGCGAGCGGCGTAAGCGAATCCAAGCGGTAATGCCAGTCGGCGTATGCTCACCGGATAATCGGGCTAACAAGATGGCTGACAATAAAAATGGCAATGGGTATAGTTTCCCCTGCGCTTTTCGCGTGTCTGGGATCTGTTGGAACAATTCAAAAAGGCCACCCAGGTCAAAAACGACGTTTTCTAATTGTTCGTTTGTAAATGTGATATGCTTCGTAATGAACCTCTTTTGTTTACTTGGTGGTCTTGGAAAATCTCAAGTGTAACAAAATGAGGTTCTTCTAGTTATTTTCTTATGAGTTTGGAAAAGTCCTGGAGGCTTCCAATGAAATCGTTGAGCTTGTTGAGTATGATGGGAGGAATTTAAATCGCAATTAGTGCAGGTGTTGCAATAACTTTATGATTGCTTTCCTCGCCCAAATTTTCATAAATTAACCGATCGGTTGATACACGGCCGTTAACCGCCAACTCCACAATCCACCATCCGCGTCCAAAAGTTCCGTTTCCAAGCCATTTTTCTCTCTATCAACCTACCTTCATCCTTCTTAGATCCTTCTTACATCCTACTTATCCCGTTCATCCCCCAAAACCGCCTTTGCTGCGAGAGTTTACCCCTCCCATTTCCCCGCCTATCAACCGATCGGTTGATACACGGCCGTTAACCGGCTGACTCCACAATCCACCATCCGCTTCTCATTTTTCCACCGAACGATGGGACACAGGGAACGGCCGTTGCGCTATCCTACAACCATCACACAAAAAACCTGACAGGTCTTTAACAGGTAGTTCGCCAAGCATAATAGCTGGTTGAGACCTGTCAGGTTTGGAACACCGGAGGTTTCACATGAGTACATTAGGCTGGATTCATACCATATTTGGATTAGTGGCATTGGCGGCGGGAACGGCCGTGCTTTTCATGCGCAAAGGTGGCCGTTGGCACCGCATCCTGGGGCATGTTTATTTGACCAACATGGTGGCCCTCAACGTGTCGGCACTGTTTATTTATCGGTTGTACGGCCGTTTCGGCCCCTTTCACTGGATGGCGCTGGGCAGTTTATTGACCTTAATTGCCGGCATGATTCCCGTCTTCACCCGGCGGCCTAAAGGGCGCTGGCTGGAACGCCACGCCGCCTTTATCAACGGCTCCTACGTGGGGCTGGTCGCCGCCACCACCGCCGAAATCACCAGCCGCATCCCTGGCACGGAAGAGATGTTTGGTCTGGTCGTCGGCGGCACCAGCGCCCTGGTCATCGGCATCGGCGCTGTTTTAATTCAGCGAACCTTACCGCAAAGCCTGCGACGCTCAGCTTAAACACGTGACACTTGACACCTGGCACTTGACACTTTTTCACAACTCAAACCGCGCCCGAAAATCCTCCACCGCATCCGGCAGCGCCGCAATGACTTCCTAGCCGTGCGCCAGTCCAAAATCCAGCGTCAGGTGCTGCAAAGCCAGCCAGCGGTCATCCGGGCGTGATTCTGGCGGTGGGATGGGGATTTGCCCATACGCTGCTAACTGGGCTTGATGGACGGCCAATTGATTGCCCACCACCCGCAGCAAATCGGTCCGCGGCATCTCCATGGGGTGCAATATAGTAGCGAATATCATGGGTTTAAGCTGACGTTTGTCATGAAGGCTGAAATGGCAACGGCCGTTTTCCTATCCCGCAGCTTTCCTCTATAATCCCCACTTTAATTTGAATCACTCAAACAGGATTGTTAGATGGAATTGTCTGCCTTCCCCCCGGAATTCGCCCAACGCATTCAAGCGTTGATGACGCATGGCGATTTGAAGCTGCCGCCGCCCATTTTTACCGAAATGCAGGCTGAGGTTATCGACCTCGATATAGTGGCCAAGACGTTGACCGTACGCTTCCCGGTGCAGGCGCGTTACCAAAACCCGATGGGCTACATGCAGGGCGGCATGATTGCCGCGGCCATCGATAACGTCATCGGCCCCTTGAGCTTCATCGTCGCCGAGCCGAATGTTACCAAATCAATGGAAGTCCAATACCTGCGCCCCATTTCCGACAAAATCAAGCAAATCACCGTCGTTGCCGCATTTGCCGGACAGCAGGATCGTGAATTGACTTTTGTCGCCGACGTGCTGCGCGATGACGGCACCAGGCTGGCTCAGGCCCGGTCCACCAATGTCCTCTTGAAACGAAAATTCTAGCAATAGACATTGTTGGAATTTACATTATGTTAAAAAACATCCGCAGATTTCGCAGATTGCACAGATTCTGTCACTTCGCTTGAGCTATTAATCTGCGAAATCGGTGAGATCTGTGGATCAATTCTTATTTTCGATATTCTCTGTATAAGATAAAAAGGAAGATTGAATGACTACCCCTCTTCACACGCAATTTGAAGCATATTTGACCCAAAACTTACCCGACTACCTGGACATGCTGCGCCAAATGGTGGCCATTAACAGTTTTACCGCCAATCCGGCCGGTGTTGACGCCCTGGGACGGCTCACGGCCGAACTGTTTGCCCCACTGGGTTTTACGGCCGATTTTGTCCCCTCCGTTGATGCCGAATTTGGCCATCACCTGGTGCTGACCCGGCCGGGCAAATCTAGCCGCAAAATCGGCCTGATCTCCCATTTGGATACCGTTTTCCCGCCCGACGAAGAAATCCGCAACGATTTTCATTGGCGGGAGGAAGGCGACCGCATTTACGGCCCCGGCACGGAAGACATCAAGGGCGGCACGGTTCTGATTTACATGATGCTGGCCGCTTATCAGGCCATCGTGCCCGACGTATACGACGACGTGACCTGGATGGTCTTGCTGGATGCTTCGGAAGAACGCGACGGCGAGGATTTTGGCCAGCTTTGCCAGGAACGACTGGGCGAGGATGCGCTGGCCGGCCTGATTTTCGAAAGTGGTAAGGTGGAAGGGCGGGATAACTGGGTCGTTGTGGCCCGCAAAGGTATGGCGATTTACCGGGTGACGGCGCGGGGCAAGGCGGCCCATGCCGGCAGCGCCCACGAGCAGGGCGCCAACGCCATCGTCCAACTGGCCGAGGCCATCCAACGCATCCACGGCTTTGTCGATTATGAGCGGGCGCTGACGTTTAACGTGGGGGCGATTCAGGGGGGTACGGTGACCAATCGCGTGCCCCATCTGGCCGTGGCCGAGTTAGAGATGCGGGCGTTTGACACCGAAGTTTACGATTCCGGTGTGGCGGCGATGATGGCTTTGCCGGAAATGGTTTCGGTACGCAGCGCTGATGGCAGTTTTGCCTGCACGCTGGAAGTGGAACTCACGCGTAAAACCGCGCCCTGGCCGCGCAATGAAGGGACGGATGGCCTGCTGGCTGTCTGGCAGGCGGCGGCGGCCGAATTAGGTGTACGGGTTATCCCAGAAGAACGTGGTGGCCTGAGCGATGGCAATTATTTTTGGGATACCATTCCCACGCTGGACGGCCTGGGGGTTTCCGGAGCCAATGCCCACTGCTCGGAGCGGAGCGAGGACGGCAGTAAGGAGCAGGAGTTTTGTGAGGTGTCGTCGTTTGTGCCTAAGACGGTGTTGAATGTAACGGCCGTTCTCAAACTCTTGCAGGGGTGAGGGGGTGAAAGGGTGAAGGGGTGACAAAATGGCATTGCTTTTGGTGGCTATTTCCAATAAAGAATGGTCGGCCTTGGTTGGTGAGTTTTTGCAGGAAAACGGGTTTCAGGTTGTGACTGCATTTTCCCTGGAAGAATCTATAGAACTGGTAAAAAGCCGCCACTTAGATGGAATTGTGATGACCGCTGATTGGGCAATTGCGGAAACCGGGGATGGCAGTGAAACACTGATCGGATTGGCAAAAGATAAAATACCAACCGTGACGATTGTCGAGGGGGGTAATTACGAGATTCTCGATGTAGTTTATTATCATTCGGTAATACAAGAGTACGTCCGGACGCCTTTTAGCCGCGAGGAACTGGTTGGCAGGCTTGAAAGGGCTATGCAAAACAAAAAGAAATGAGATTGCTGGATGGTAAATCCGTACTTGCCGGTGATTAAAGCGCCATCATATTGACTATGTTTTTTCATTTTGTCATGCCTGTGAAGGCAGGCATCCACCTTTTGGATTCCCGCCTTCGCGGGAATGACAATTCACATTACTTTTTAAAAATTGTAATGAAGCGAAAATGGTTGACTTTTGTTGTTTTGCTGCTGGTTGGCTTGTTTGTTTTTACAGCGGCGGGCATTTATCGGTATGCGCCGGATGATGAGGGCGCAGCGGCCGATGCAGCGATTGTGTTGGGGGCGGCAGTGTGGGGGGAACGGCCGTCACCCGTGTTTCAGGAGCGCATCAACCATGCCATTAACTTGTATGAAGCCGGATCCGTGGAGAAGATTATTTTTACCGGCGGTTCGGATGGAGACGGCCGTTCCCCTGAATCCATCATCGCCCAACAATACGCTATCGAACAGGGTGTGGCCGCAGCCGACATTTTGCTGGAAACCGAATCTTATATCACCTGGGAAAATTTAGTAAACGCCCAGGCCGTCGCTGTCGAAAATGGACTGAGTACGTTCATCATTGTCAGCGACCCGCTGCACATGAAGCGGGCTATGTTGATGGCCGAAGACTTGGGAATGACAGCTTACGCCTCGCCGACGCCGACGACCCGTTATCGCAGTTGGCAGACGCAGTTTAGCTTTTTGATGCGGGAGACGTTTTTTTATCTGTTGTATGGGGTGGAACGGCCGTTTACATAAAAGCGGCCTACTACTTCATTCCCAAAACACTTTCTCGTCGGGGAGGCTGGCCGGTTTGAGCTGGAGGATATCCTGGCCGGTTTGCTGATAGGCAGCGACGCGCTCCTGGGCCAGTTGGACGGCGTCGGCGGCGATGTCGCTGCCCAGGTAGTGGCAGTCGTTTTTGAGGGCGGCGATGGCCGAGGAGCCGCTGCCCATGAACGGGTCGCAGACGGTGAAGCCTGGTTCAGCGCTGGCGTGAATCATCGCCTGGAACAGTTCGACCGGCTTTTGCGTGGCGTAGGGGGCGCGGTGCAGCCGCTTGAAGCGCCAGACGTCGGGGAAGCTTTGGTGTCGCAGTTTGCGTTTGTTGCTGGTGGTGGCGAAGATGATGTATTCGTGCCGCCGCCGGAAGTAGTGGCCCATCCCGATGTGGACTTTGTCCCAGGTGATGAGGTTTTTGACGGCGAAATAGTCGCGCACCAGCGGCCCCAGGCTGAGCAGAGAGTAGGAATCGAACATGATGTAGATGTGGCCAGTGTTGGGGTTGAGGACGCGCTGGCATTGGCTGAGGAAACGGCCGTAATTCGCTTCACTATCCTGGAATTCCTGAAACCACTTGCCGTCTTCTGTCCCTTTATCAGCGTATTGACCGACGATACGGCCGTTGCCCAATTGCAGCCACTCGTTCATCCCTGAATAAGCCGGATCGGTCACAATGACGTCCACGCTGGCATCTGACAGCGCCGCTAAAAATGCCAGACAATCGGCCTGTTCTAAACGAACGATTGGCTGTTGGCTGCTGGTCACTGGAGACTGATTGCCCCTTTCTCGTCAATGGTAATCGTTTGGCCAGTCTGAATTTGTTGGTACACGGCCGTTTCCACCACGATGACTGGCGGCGCTTGATCGTACATCTCACGGGCAACGGCCGCACCCAGGGCCAAAATCGCATCCGTTTCCGCCAGGACGATGGCCGCCGGCGCTTTGCCCTGGCGCACCGCCTCCAGCAAGATGCTGCTGGCGCTGCTGGAACCACGCCCAATCGGTAAAACCAGCACCTTGCCGGCCATACCTCGCCCTGAATTGGGGTGGACGGCGGTCGATACTCGCCCGTCTCCGGTTCAATCCGCCCCACAAACCAATGCTTCCGCAAAACCAACGCCGCTGTTGTGATGTCTTTCACCACCCGAAAACGGGTGCTTGAACATTAATTTTATCGAGACCGCCAAATCTCCAGTCTCCCAAACTTTATCCCGGCCATATGTCCCAGGTCGCCCCTGACCGGACACACCTTCCAGGTCATTAAAAACGGCTTGCAGGCCAATGCGTTGCCCGGTGAGTACGGGCGTATTTGCCCGGGAAATTGTCATCAAGCACGCTGCTTGAGGCTTATCGATGGGTAACGACGACGCAATGACGATAACTCGGACGTTAATTTGCCTGCAGTTGGTCAAGCCAGCCTCGTTGTTCTAGCTGGTTCAAAATCAAGCGGTGGGTGGCGACGGAAAATTAACGTCGGATGGGGCGGAATTGTTCCAACAAAGGCATCAATTGGGCGACCCGGCTTAGGAGAAGGCACGCCCAGGGCAACGACGTCAATCTTCCCATCGGGAACCGTGCCCACTTCGCCCAGTAGCCCGCAACCGGCCAAGGTGACCGGAAATGATTTCGCCCGGTTCCTGACCGGAACGCTTCGGCGAAGGTGCCAGCCCGGTGCCGCCACCACGATGAACAGGGCCACTGCACCCGACGAGGCTGAGGCTGCGCCCAACGCTGAGCTTTCGGTCTTCGGTGGGTGGCTGGCGTGGCACTTCGGATGACTGGACGGGAGCCGCCGCGTTCGCCGATGAAGCGCAGCCTTAGAACCGATATACGCGTCCTCGCGTACAATCAGCCCGGATGTCGGATAATTGCGCTAACAGCTGGCCGCGCCGGTTTTCTTGGTCAGATGCGTTAACGGCGAGGTGCGCCCGGTGAGGCGTGAACAGCGCCGACGAAGTTGCATATCGGTGCGCACCCCATGGAGTTGGCGAAGACGATGGCGCGGTTTCAGCTCCAGCGGCAATCTGGTTCCCTTTAGCTGGCGCCGCGTGGCTTCAGTAGGGGGCGTAGGTGAATATTGGCTGGCGTTCAACTGGCGGGCGCTCTGCATCAATTTGCGCGCATGCTCGGTTTCGGCCAAAGCACGGAAATAGTTCGGGATGAATCAAGTCAAACTGCGCCGCATACTGGAGGGTGGTGGCACGATTGACTTTAGTTCGCCATCGACCGTGCCGCCGGGCGAATTCCCAGGCCGGAGAAGCCGTGCAGAGGCGTACCAAATGATGTGGGGCCGATCTGATGTCCAGTATGGAAGTGCCGTAGACGCCAGCGTGGTGACGAGGATGCATAGCCATTTGTACGCCGTTCCCATGTCGTACCATCTAACATTGTTGATCGCGATTGAAAGTTCGAACTCATGAATATTCTCAGGTCTCAAGGATTATAACAGAACTTTTGTTACAATCCCTGTCTATGAAGCGTGAATTAACTCGTGAGGTTTGCTGGTGGCGGTTAGTGCGCTGGAAATTGCCGTTACCGCAACATCTGCCGACCAACGGCAAACTTCTTTTGTGCATGAATCAAGCAACGCGCTTGATATGCTTCGCGCCGCACGCGACGGCTCATTGGCGCAATGGGCGTGTCAGGCGGAAGAAGGATCAATAGCCCTGGCCCGTCTCTACGCTTATGTATATTCAAGGCCCATGTCTGCACACGCACGGCATTCCATCAAGACCCCAATCATGAGTCAGAAGCGCCGTACAAAGAATTCTTACGCCGGATTGTGCAACAGCACGATATTCGCTTTGTGCTTGATTTGCATGGGATGTCGGACCGGCACCGGTTTGGCTTGGCGTTGGGGACGATGAACGGCCGTAGCTGCCCTGATCATGAGCCAATCATCTTGCAAACCTTGCAAGCGCACAGCTTCCACCCATCAACAAAGGCGGAAGTGCATACGTTTGACCGGCTGCGCTGGGACCATTTTGTCCTCAACCACTCCCGTTTTACCGGCGGCCTCTACAATCATACGGTGACAAAGTTTGCGGTGGAGGAGTTAGGCATACCGGCGGTGCAAATCGAGCTATGCTCCAGTTTGCGGGTGGTGCAAAGCATTACAACCGATGGCCGGTTGGTTTTTGTGGGGGATGAGTCAGGAATTGAAACGGCCGTGCGTACCCTCATTACCCTGGTTCAACGGTTGGCGGCCTTAGTTTGAGGGTTCCAGCGAACGCAGCAGGTCTTCAGCCCAGGCACGGCCATCCGGATCATCGCCAGACATTTCCAAACAGGTAACAAAGTCGTTGCGTGCTTCATCGATGTGGCCCAACTCCTGGTGTAGTTCGCCTCGTTCGCAGTAGAGGCTGGCATTATCGGGTGTCAAATCCACAGTTCGATTGTAGTTTTCTAATGCCTGCTCCACATTGCCATCGTCAATTGCCATTCTGGCTTGAACGTAAGACTGACCGCTTTGTGCTTCTCTGGCCGCACTCTCATCATCGTGTGCCTGGGCCAATTGCTGGCAAAGTACGTATTGATCAAGGGCCGGCGCGTATTCGTTCAGCCCGGCATAGGTGTCGCCCAATGCACAGTGTGCCCAGTATTCGTCGGGAGCGATGTCCGTCCAATTTGAAAAGTGTTCTAAGGCAGCTCTATAATCTTCTTCGTCCAGGGCCATATAGCCGAGGATCATGTTGATGACTGATTCGGCGCGCCAGGGCCAGTAGTCATCGTCGGGGTTTTGATTTTTGCACGCCTTAAAATCGGCAACGGCCGCTTCATTATCGTACCAGGTATTCAATTCACCTCGTTCACAGATGAGCCAGGGAGGCGCATCCGGTTTTTGCAAGGCATCGTCAACAATGCTCAATGCTTTTTGTATGTCGTCTGTTTGTCTCAGCACTATTTCGACTTGTGTCAGTGTGCTCTGGCCTAAAGCTTCGGCTTGCAGGTCATGGATTTGCTGCTCTTTGGCCATGACGCGACATTGTTCAAAGGATTCGGCTGCGGCGGGGTAATTTTCCATATCGCGCTGCGTATACCCCCGCTGGCAGTATAAATCGGGTTGATTGGGTTCTAATTCGATGGCCTGGTTAATGGCGTCCAGGGCACGGTCAATATCGCCAGCAGCATAGGCTTCATCGACAACGACGAATAATTCGTCAATGGTTTGGGCGTTTTGCCGGTCTGGTGGATTGTTGTTTTCGGTAACGGCCGTTACTTCGGCGGGTTCCGGTACATCTGGCGTGTCCTCATCTTGCCCCAGTGAGTTGGCAATGAGCAGGCCAACCAAAATAATGGCTACGAGGCCGACCAATCCGCCGCCAATCAACCAATAATTCCGTTTGCGTCCGGGTAGTGGCGATTCCGGTGGCGGTTCCACGACGGTTGGCTCAAGTGGCGGTAGTGGTTTGGGTCTGATGGTAGGCGATGGCACGGGAACGGCCGTTTCCAGTTCCATCAAATCTATTTCAGGTTCAGGCGCAATAACCGGTTCCAGCGCGGCTTCGGCTTTGGTAATTGTGGGAGGTTCGGTAGCGTTTTGCAGAGCGTTGACCATCTCAACGGCCGTTGCAAAGCGGTCATCAGGATTTTTGGCCAGAGCTTTAAGAATAACCCGCTCCAGCGCTTCCGGTAAATCCGGCTTGAATTTGCTGGGTGGCGGCAGCGGGTCGTGGATATGTTTGATGACCACCGCCATCGGCGTTTCGGCCTGGTAGGGCAGGCGGCCAATCGCCATCTGGTACAGTACCACGCCCAGCGAATAAATGTCACTGCGGCTGTCAATCTTCTTGCCCAGCCCCTGCTCCGGCGACATGTAGGCCGGTGTGCCTAAAATGCCGCCCGTCTGTGTGAGGTGGGAACTGCTTTCAGCCATTTTTGCCAGACCAAAGTCGGTCAGAAGACAGTTACCCCATTCGTCAACCAAAATATTGCTTGGCTTAATGTCGCGGTGAATGACGCCGTGGGCATGGGCATAGTCCAGTGCGCCGCCAACCTGAGTAATGATGCTGCGGATTTTTTCCAGTGAAAGCGGCCCATTGTTTTTCAACCAATCTCCCAGCGTGCCCCCTTCGATGAAACGCATGGCCAGGTAAGTGTAGCCATCGGCCTCGCCGAAATCGTGCACAGGCAGGATGTGGGGGTGCTGTAAATTGGCGATGACTTTGGCTTCTTGAGAGAAACGGCCGATAAATTCCGGATCGTTGGCGAAATGGCGGGGCAGCACTTTGAGAGCCACGTAGCGGTCCATGCTGGGTTGGTAGGCCTTAAAAACTGCCGCCATGCCTCCTTCGCCAAGCGGGGCGACTATTTGATATGGGCCAAGTTGTTTACCGGTTAAATCTTCCATCGGGAGTCTCCTGCCGGACTTTTAGGGGATGTGGTAATCATTGCTCATAAAAGGCGAGTCACACAATATAGAATAGTATAACCAATTACGGAGTAAGTTACAGTAAAAAGATAGGAAATACAGGCTTTTACCAAAGTAGCTACAGAGCCGAAAAAATGAGCGCATCGAATTTTGCCTGGAAAACACGTCGGGCTGATGCCAAATTAGAAAATCCAAGATAGGTTGCCAGGGCAATCACAAAGTTGTTGAGTGTGGCGACAACTTGGGCTTGATGCGACTGTTTCATACGCGCGGCATCTTCACGCAATGTCACATCTCGACGGTAGTGCAACTTGTTTTCAATTCCCCAATGCCCTCGTGTCCAAGCTAGCAGTTGCTTGGCTAGTGAAGGTGTGTAGACCAAACTGGTGATACCATAAACGACTTGAGACCGCTCATCCCCTTTTTGTGGCCGAACGACATGACGTTCCAGCTTGAATACTGTGTTGCCCCCCGGCCATTGCAGATAGTTCTCTTTGTCAGGGATAGCTGTCAGTCGCCTCGTTTCAAGGCGTCCAGATTGTTTGATGGTTTCTTCAGCAACGGTTTGCGGCAAGGGCGGAATATGCCAGCCCGACGCATGTTCTACTTCTTGAAAATAGCGTTGTATATCCTCATGCAACGTAGGTTGATTGTTCTTGACAAACCAGAGGTAATCACCTCCTTGAGCTAAGACAGCAACGGATATTTCCCGTTGGGTAAACATGGCATCGCCACTGACAACCCGCCCTTTCAGGTCGAGTTGTTGCAGCAGTGTAGGCACGGCCACAATTTCATTCTCTTTTTGACTGACTTCGATCTGCAACAAAACAACCCCTTCTTCTGGTAAATAGGCAGCCAACAAATGAACCCCTCTCGTTTTGCCTTTAGGTATTGTTCCTCGCAGCGTTTTCCCATCGATAGTGACCAGGATGCTTTGCTGGCCACCATACGTCCGATGCAAATAACGCCGGATTGTGATTTGCAAGTTCTCGTCTTCCAACGATGTATCCATCAGCCGTTGTATGGTTTTGTTGCTCGGACAGACACAGCGGTGATAACCAAACAGATTCTGCAATTCTTCTGCTCTCATCTTGGCCCATTCAGCTATGCCATAAGGGGTGTTTTCGCCGCACAACTTGGCCAGAATGACCACGATGAGCAGAAGACCAATCGTGTAACGCTTCCCTTTTTCTTGTCGTTTGTCATTTACCTGTTCGAATACCGCATACAATCCCCCGATATTGAGCAATCGTCCTTCGTTCTTTTCTACTTCGAGTGTGATATAGTCCACTTGGCTTTCCTTTGTTCGCATAGTTTTTGGAAAAACCAATGTTAACGAAGGTTAGCCTTTTTTGTTACCCTACTTTGGTAAAGGCCTGATAGGAAATATGCCGCGTGGAGTAGATGTTGGACATTTGCTGATCTGTTTACGGAGAGTGCACAAACTGATGGGCATGGGTGACAGTCACTTTTACGTTGTTTCCAGTTTTATGAACGGGAAAGTAATTGCCACCTTGGATTCAGTCACTGCCTGTTCACCTGTTCACATGTAAATTTGCAAACTTGCTGCCTTGTACTATAATTCTCCTCTGTTCGGGGCGTGGCGCAGTTTGGCTAACGCGCACCGTTCGGGTCGGTGAGGTCGTGGAACCACAACACACAATAAGCCCATTGTGTTTTCCGCGATTTTGCTGTTGTAAAAACAAAATAGTTGTAATTCGGGGTGTGGCGCAGTTTGGTAGCGCGCGCCGTTCGGGACGGCGAGGTCATCGGTTCAAGTCCGGTCACCCCGACAGAAGAGTCATATCGTTGTGATATGGCTCTTTTTTTTAGGCAAAAACAGATTTGCCACCAAGTAATTGTTCAACGCTTCTCACACTTTGAAATTTGGAATTGGGTTACTAAACTCAATCAGCCAAAACGAGGCTTTCCAACAAGATAAAAAGCAAGGTGATCACCACACCTGTGCCGAACGGGCTAAATCACAGTTACGCCTACGCCACTCACTTATTGGCTTATATCCCTTTTCAGGCGTCGATGGCTGCTAGTCACTTGATTTCGGTTGCTTATTTGCTGCGCTATAAAATATTGGAGGCGTGCATATAATTGCATTATACTTCCTAAAAAGAGGTATCATGTCCAAATCAACAATTTACGACATTGCAAAGGTAGCCGGTGTTTCGCCTTCAACGGTTTCTCGCGCTCTTCAAGACCATCCCCGAATTGGTACCGAAACCAAAGCCCGGATCCAGACATTAGCTAAATCCATGGGGTACATCCCTAGTGCTGTGGCGCAAAGCCTCATTACCAACAAGACCTGGACTATCGGAATCGTCATAACCACAGTGGCAGATCCGGTCGTGGCCCATAACATTGTAGATGGGATAGAGAGAGTCGCGTATGATGCGGGTTATAACGTCTTCCTAAGTAACTCACGTAACGATCCCCAGCGCGAATTGGCTGTTATCGAAACCTTTCAACGGCGCCGAGTTGATGCCATTATTACGATTGCCTCAGAGCTAGGGAAAGCTTATAGTCAGCTCGACAGGCCAATTATTATGGTTGAGCACCAAGAATACGGAAATTATCATCACACGGTGTCTACTGATAGTTTAGGTGGAGCCATAGCCGCCGTTAACCATTTGATTGCATTAGGCCACCAACGGATCGGTTATGTTGGGGCGATTGATCGACCGGTGTCTAACACTGAACGGCTAAATGGTTACAAAACGGCTCTTGAACAGGCTCAAATTCCGGTGCTTCCGGAGCTTATCTCCCTTCCAAATACTGACAATGATTATGAACGGGGGCAGATGGGATTGGCCGAGATATTGACAGCTAAACCGACGGCCATCTTTTGCTACAATGACCGAACCACTATGGGCTTGATGAAAGGCTGCGAGCAACTACAAATCAGTATTCCCCAACACCTCAGTATTGTCGGCTTTGACGATATCGAAACAGTTTCCTATTTACGGCCAGCATTAACAACCATCCGTCAACCTCGGGTCCGGATGGGGCAGATCGCGATGCAGATGGCGCTTGATTTATTAGCCGAGAAGATCCCGGAAAACTGTATTTTACCTGTCGAATTAATAGTCAGACAGACAACAGCCCGGATTTGACAAAGAAAAAGCAAAAATTTTAGCCACTTGCGCAACCGATTGTTCGACCCCAATAACTGCAAACCTACATAATTTTTACCCATAAATTAGTTTATTTTCACAAAAAAGCGAAGGGAATTTGTCAATTTCTTGACAAACTATTAACATTTTGTTATTGTGTGCGCAACCGATTGCGCATTGTAAAAAAATATTTCTTGGGAAGATAAGTTTTGGCTAGATTAACCATTTATGACATTGCTGAAAAAGCAGGGGTATCTCCCTCAACTGTGTCTCGTGCCCTGCAAGACCACCCACGCATCGGCGAGAACACCAAAGGGCGTATCCAGGCGCTGGCAAAGGAAATGGGGTATGTTCCCAGTGCGGTTGCCAGGGGTTTAAAGACCAAACGTTCACGCGTACTCGGCGTCATTGTTCATCGTATAGAGGATCCATATCTCACTGAAGTGCTGAAAGGGATTGAAGACACTCTTCACTCTTATGGCTACAGCCTTTTTCTAGCAGCAACACAACGTATTCCTGAACGAGAACAGGAAGTGATACGTGCAATGAATGAAAGGCGCGTTGATGGCATCATCATTAGTTCATCTCATATCAATATGAAAAGATTGCGCCAGTTGGATCATTACGGCATACCAAGTGTTTTGATCAATAACCAAGAGACACTAGAGCCGGATACCTGTTCTGTCTATAATGACGAAATCTACTCAATGAACCAGATTTTGCAGCATGTGATCGGTTTAGGCCACAAGCGCATTGCTTATTTGGGTAGCCCTCGCGCTGGCCGTACAAATAAAAAGCGACAACAAGGTTACGAAGAAGCGTTACGTGAGGCTGGGGTTGAAGTTTGTGCAGATTACATTTCAAATGGCGTTAACGCTCGCCCACAAGGAGGCGCACAGGCAATGCGCGAGTTGTTGGCTCTAGAAAAATTGCCAACGGCCGTTGTCTGCTACAATGATATGATGGCCATTGGGGCTATCCAGGCTATCAATCAAGCCAATCTATGCGTACCGGATGATGTTTCTGTAACCGGCTTTGATAACATTGATTTAGCCGCATATGTTACTCCTCCACTTACAACTTTTCATCAGCCAAGATACAAGCTGGGGCAGCAAGCCGCAGAGATGATGTTACAAGCCCTAAATGGGGAGCCAATACCTGCTCAAACCCAAGTTTCTATATTACGTGGCGAACTTGTTATTCGCCAATCTACAGCTTCACCAAATTAGAGCGAGAGATGAAATTGATAACTGACCGCCTCCCAGGCTGTTCAGATGCAATTTTCAACAATTAAAAAACTGGGAACAGCATACAAAAAAATTTTTACCTGTTGCGCAACCGATTGCACTAAGTGAAAAGGGAAAACCTTGAGGAAAGGCAAACAACTTGCTCATTTCAGCAAGGCCATGGAGTGAAGCAAGCGTTACTGGTCACAAACGTCTATGAATGCCGGAATTGAAGACCAAGAAGGCTATCGACAGCAAGCAAGAACCCAGCGCTTGTGCCTGTTATTGTCATCTTTATTGCTGCTCTTGGCTATTTGGTGTTTCAATGTCTATTACGAGCATCAAACCACGCCGCGACTGATCATTGATACTTCTGTGGCGCCAGATTTTGCTGTCGTGATTCAAGAGACGTGGGAGCAGTTTATGTCTGCCTTTGCAGCCAGAAGCGATTGTTTTGGCGATGTCCTTATAAAGGCGGATTACGATATGCCCGATAGAGCTATGTATGATCCCCGAACCGCTACCATAACAGTGCGGGTTCCGGAGCGAGCGTCAAAACTCAAAGGTGCTTTAGTCCACGAATGGGCGCACCATGTTGAATTTCAATGTGAGGCGCATACCGAACTGCGGGAAGCATTCATCGAGGCGCAAGGAATGCCGGCAAATACCCCGTGGCGATCAGAAGGCGGATCAGTCAATGTCCTTTCATCCGATTGGGCGAATATCCCCTCTGAACAATATGCCGAAACCACCATCGTTCTCGTGCTGGGAAAGCGACCTGTGAAAACCAATGCCCCGATCACAGAAGATGGTGTGGATGTAATAAGAGCATGGGCGCAGAAGGGAAATTCATTTTTGCTGCGCTTTAGCTTTTGGTTACATAAACTAAAAGGAGGTTTAATGAATTAATACCGAAAAGACGCTCTATATAACGTAAGCAAAATTTCATTGATATTTCCTATAAGAATATAAGGAGAAGAACATAATGTTCCACAAAAAAGTAAGTTGGTTGATGCTCATTGTCTTGTTGTTAGGGTTGTTGGCTGCATGTGGCGGTAATACCGAAGCCCCTGCTGAATCGGATACGGCCGCTGTTGAAGAAGCCGCATCTGAAGAAGCAGTTGCCGACGCTCAGGTTGAAGAAGACTTGGTTGCCCAAGACGGCGGCGAAGCCGGCGGCGCTGGTGCTCGTAGTATCTGTATGATCGGTGGTGCTGATGCCTTCTTTGCTGTTGTAAAGAACGGTGCTGATGCCGCAGGTGCAGCTGTTGAAGCTGCTGGCAGCAAGTACACTTGGATTGTATTGCCTAACTATGACAACATTGGTCCCGACATGGTCAAATTGACTGAACAGGCTGTAGCCCAGGGTTGTACTGCTCTTGCAGTTGCAGTATGGGATGGCGCTGCTCAGGCCCCAGCTATCCAGGCTGCTGTTGACGCTGGCGTCAACGTATTCATGTACAACTCCGGTCTTCCTCTACTTGAGGACGGTACCGTTCCTGCTCTTGGTTACTTCGGTACCGATGAATTTAAAGCTGGCGTAGCCCTCGGTGGTTACTTAGCTGAACAAGGTGGCTCAAACTTGATCTGTGTTAATACACAACCAGGTGCAGTAAACCACCAGCAGCGCTGTGAAGGCGCAATTGAAGGTATGACGGCCGCCGGTGGTGTAGGCGATCAGCTTATCCTTCCTGCCGAAACTTTCGGTGATGCAGCGGCAATCTCTGCTGCTGTTCAAGCTAAAATCGCAGAAGACCCGACCATTGACGCCATCACCACCGGCTCCGCAGCCGATGCTGATGCTGTAGCAGAAGCCCTTTCCTCTATGGGTAACACCGATGTAAGACAGGGATCATTCGATGTCTCAGCTAACATCCTTGACCGTATTGCTAGCGGTGAAGCAACCGCAGCAGTTGATCAGCAGGGTTGGCTTCAGGGTTGGTACGCAGTATCACATGCCTGGTACTACGACCAGTACGCTATCCTGCCGGCCACCAACATCATCCTGACCGGCCCGGCTTTGATCACAGCTGACAATGTAGCCACGGTCCAGCTCGCTGTGGAATCTGGCCAGCGCTAAAATCATCTGTATTGCTTGAAGAGGTGGGTCATGGCATGCCATGACCCACCCATCTGACGTTCATGGAGATCGAAAATGCCTGATCTGAAAAAACTTATCCGACGGCCAGAGTTTGCAGCCTTCATTGGAACACTATTTGTCTTCCTATTCTTCGGTTACTTCGGCTGGCCAACCTTTGTCACCCCCCTGGTGACCGCCGGCTGGCTCAACGTGGCCGCCGAACTCGGGCTGATTGCCCTTCCTGTTTCCCTGGTGATGGTTGCCGGACACCTCGACCTCTCGGTCGGGTCGATCCTGGCCGCTGGCGCCATGACCTATGCCATTTTCACCGGGTACTTCAAACTCCCTGACTTTATCGGACTACCGGCAGGCCTGGCCGTGGGAACTTTCTTCGGATACCTCAATGGCCTGATTGTCACCAAGACCAAGCTGTCGTCGTTCATCGTGACGCTGGCCATGATGTTTGGTCTCCGGGGTCTGGTCTTCGGTCTCACGCGTCTGACGACCAGCACGGTGCTCGTCTCCGTGGAAGTAAGCGAGACGGTGCGGAGCACCTTTGGCGGACGCCTCTACCTCACCTTTGAAAATGCCATCGTACTATGGGTGATCATGGCTATCGTCGTGTCGTGGATCCTCTACCAGACAAGGTTCGGTAACTGGATATTTGCCCTCGGCGGCGACGAAACTTTCGCCCGAGCGGCCGGTGTCCCAACTGATCGGGTAACTATCTGGCTCTTCATGGGTTCCGGCTTTGGCTCGGCGCTCCTCGGCGTCACCCAGGTTGCGCTATTTGGCAGTGCGCAGGTCTCGGCCGGCCAGTCCTACGTGTTTTACTCAATCATCGCGGTAGTGGTCGGCGGCGTGTTGCTCACCGGCGGCTATGGCTCGCCCGTCGGCGTTATCTTCGGTACGATAACCTTTGCCATCGTCTCCCAGGGTATTTACTCCACTGGATGGGACTCCGACTGGTCGTCGTTGATCCTCGGCCTGTTGCTGTTGATCGCCGTGCTATCCAATAACACCTTCCGGCGACTCGCCCTTTCCGGGGACACTGTCATAACCAAGAGCACGGAAGTAAAGCCAATAACAAGCGAAGAGGAGACTGATAATGGCTGAGAAGCGAACCCCCTACATCACTGTCGAGAACGTATCCAAAATATTCGGCGGGTACGCCGCCCTGAACGACGTTTCTTTGAATATCCATCAGGGTGAGGTGCTGTGCCTCCTGGGCGATAATGGCGCCGGTAAGTCCACCCTGATCAAGGTGCTCGCCGGCTTCCACCAGCCCACCTCCGGCATCATTCGGATCGAGGGTCAAGAGCGGACGATCGACAGTCCGCGTGACGCCGCCGACCTGGGGATCTCCACAGTACACCAGTTCGGTGGGACGTTCCCGCTTATGGCCCTGGAGCGCTCGTTCTTCGTCGGCCTCGAGCCGACCAAGGGATGGGGCCCGTTTAAGGTTTTTGATCGCAAGAAGGCTGGCGAGATCGTGGTCAGGGAGATGCAAGCTATGGGCATCACCCGGGTCACCGACGGCGGCCGCCTGGTCGGTAGCCTGTCGGGTGGTGAGCGGCAGGTGTCGGCCATCGCCCGGGCGGTGCACTTCGGCGCCAAGGTGCTAGTTCTCGACGAGCCGACCGCCGCCCTCGGCGTGAAGGAATCAGCCCATGTGTTGCGGCTCATCATGCAGGCCAGGAACCGAGGTCTGGCTGTGGTACTGGTAACCCACAACGTCCGCCATGCCATGACGGTCGGGGATCACTTTGCCATCCTCATCCACGGCAAGAAGGCCGACGACTTCCACAGGGGTGAACGCACCCGGAGAGAAGTCACCGATCTGATGGCTGGCGGCGAGGCCATGGCGGAGCTGGAAGCCGAGCTGGCTGAGCTGTCCGGCGCCGGGAACAACAATATATAGTTGATACTGGAAAGCCCGCATCCGGCCGAATGCCACCTATTGAACAAGCACAGCAGGGAATGTGTCGTGGTTACACATGTTTTTGACAGTTGCCTACTTTGTGCTTGTTTTGGTGGAGTGTCCGCTAAATTTATGTAATGATGGCACGGCCGTTTTCACAATTAAAGTGAAATCAACCATTGCCGACACGGGGCGTAGCCGTGTGGCCGTTGCTGCCGATTTTAATTCGTCAACAACAACCTGTCCGACCTGTTATATTTCAACAATTTGCCATACGGCCTAAACTGCGGGCAGTGAGGCCGAAAAAGATAAATCATGCGTGAAAATTTGAGTTCATTAACCGGCAAATATGCCATCGTGACCGGCAGCACACAGGGGCTGGGTGGGGCTGTTGCCCGTCTATTTGTTGAGCGCGGCGCGGCCGGCATCATCCTTTGCGGACGTAATGCCGGACGCGGCCGGGTTGTGCAGAACGCACTCAACAGCGACGCCTGTCAAGTTCATTTTGTGCAGGCCGATCTGGCCAACGTTGAGGATTGCCGTCGTATTGTGGCAGTGGCCGACGAAAAATTTGGCCGGGTGGACATCCTGGTCAATGCGGCCGGCGTGTCTGATCGCGGCACGATTTGGGATACCACACCGGAACTATGGGATTGGATTATGGCCATCAACGTCCGCGCGCCCTTCCTTTTGATTCAGGAAAGTATCAAAATTATGAAGCGCGAGGGCATTGCCGGCGCAATTGTCAACATCGGCAGTCTGGCGGCTTATGGCAGCATTCCCGTCCTTATGCCCTATGCGGCATCCAAAGGGGCGCTGGCAACGATGACCAAAAACATCGCCTATGCCATCATGCGTCACCGCATCCGCATCAATACGTTGAACATTGGCTGGATGGACACACCCGGCGAGGACGTGATTCAGAAAAAATATCATGGTGCGGGTGATGATTGGTTGGAGAAAGCAGAGGCGCAGCAGCCATTCGGCCGTTTGTTAAAGCCGGAAGAAGTAGCCCGCGCCGTTGCTTTCCTGGCTTCGGATGAGTCCGGCATGATGACCGGTTCTATTGTAGATTTTGATCAATCTGTACAAGGTGGTGGTGTGCAACCTATTCCACCAGTAGAGGAAGCTCAATAAAAATGTTTGTTAGTTAGTTGGTTGGTTAGTTGGATCAGAAACAACTAACCAACCAACAAACCAACAAACCAACTATTTACAAAGGAGCTCAAGATGCTAAAAGTAGGTGTTATTGGCACAGGCGGCATGGGCAGCCGTCATGTTCGTAATTTACATAATCAAACCCCGGCACAAGTTGTTGCCGTCATGGATGTTGACCGCGCTCAGGCAGAAGCGGCGGCGGCTATCGTTGGCGGCTGTACAGTGTACACAGATGCCCAGGCGCTGGTGGATGATCCTGAAGTGCAGGCAGTGGTCATCGCCTCGCCTGATCCATATCATGCGGCGGCGGCGCTGGCCTGCATTGCGGCCGGCAAACCAACGCTCTGCGAAAAACCGTTGGCGTTGACGCTGGAAGAAGCGAAACAGGTACTTGATTCGGAAGTGGCCGGTGGCAAACGACTGATGCAGTTGGCCTTCATGCGTGAATACGATCCGCAGCATCGGGCTGTAAAAGATGTGGTTGAAAAGGGCGAGTTAGGTGACATTATATTTTTCCGTGGTATCCATACTGGCTATGCCTTACCACAGGCACGGACGGCAGAAGATATCATTATCAATTCATCTGTACACGATATTCATTCTGCACGCTGGCTTTTACAAGAAGAAATCACACAAGTTTTCTCGCAAAGTGTTCCGTCTGACCCACAACGTCCGGAAACCAGCAAGTTTGTATCTTCACATCTCACGTTCAAAAACGGAAGTTTGGGTGTGCTGGAAGAATATCACGAGGCACCCTTTGGTTATCAGGTAGATGTGGAATTGATAGGCACCAAAGCATCCATACGAACACCCCGTGCTGTCTGGCCCACGATGATGACGGCGGGTAAAGAATGGAAGTTCATTGATGATAATTGGCTGATGCGCTTTGACCTAGCCTATATTTATGAAGTGCAGGCGTGGGTGCAGTCGGTGATTGATGGTGTGCCCACCGGCCCGACAACCTGGGATGGCTATGCCGCGATGGTGGTGGCCGATGCCTGTGTGGAATCGTTTAAGTCGGGTAAAGTCCAAGATGTGCCGGAATTGGTACGGCCGTCTCTATACGCATAAAAAGTATGGTAGGGGCGTACCCTTGTGGTCGCCCTGTGGAGCGGGTACAAGCGGGGCGGGTACAAGACCCGCCCCTACCGCAAGATACAGTGAATAATAATATAAAAAGGTAAGGAGAATTTATTGAAATGGCAAAACCTGGCGTCGTGTACGAGCCGCTGGCGAAAGTACGAAAGGAATTAAAAGTTAAATGGGTGCGCCCCGCAATCGACCGGGAAAAGCTGCAAGAACTCAATCGGCGCAGTGATTTGCAGGGCTGGTATCAGGCCGGCGGACACCTGGCGATTTGGATGGCAACAGGCGCATTGACTTATTATTTTTGGGCACAATCCATGTGGCTGGTCTTCCTTGTTGCCCTCTTTTTTCATGGCACCGTTGCCAGCTTCTTCACGGGCATTGCCCCGCATGAGCTGGGACATGGCACCGTTTTTAAAACCAAAAAGCTCAACACAATCTTCCTGTACATTGTTAGCATGATAGGTTGGTGGAATCATTACGATTACGCCGCCAGCCATACGTATCATCACCGTTATACCTTGCATCCGGATGGGGATCGGGAAAATTTACTGCCTATTTCGCCGTTGGTCGGCCCATTCTTTTTGGTGCAGTTGTTCACCATCAATACCTTCACCCAACCGGGGCGCACTTTTGGCAAAGGCGGCTTCATTTCAACCATCTATGTGACGGTTTTGGGCGCGTTAGGGCTATTTGGCAACATCAAAGTGCCGCACCATGAGTGGCTGCGCGCACTGCACGAAGATCAGCCGGAAATGCGTAAAGATGCCATTTGGTGGAATCGATCCATGTTGTTGTTCCACGGGGCTGTTATTCTGGCTTCGCTGTTGACGGGCTATTGGGTGTTCATATTTATCATTTCACTGTCGCCGTTCATCGCCAACTGGGGCGTTTATGCACTAGGGATGACCCAGCACACGGGCCTCAAAGAGAATGATAATGATTTTCGCAAAGCCACCCGCTCGGTTAAGGTCAATCCCATCGCAGAATTTTTGTACTGGCGCATGAACTGGCACGCCGAGCATCATATGTTTGCCGGGATTCCCTGTTACAACCTGAAAAAACTGTACTATGAAATTGCCGATCAGATGCCGGAACCGCGCACGCTCGTTGGCGCATGGAAAGAGATGCGCGAGACGTGGTTTAAGCAGGAGGAAGACCCTGATTATTATTTTGACACGCCTGTGCCACCGGTGAAGACCCGCAAAAGCGACCGTTCCCACGATGTGGAAGAAATAGAAAATTCGATTGGCGATTTGGCCCCAGAGGGGTTGGAATAATCATGGGTATGTATCATAACCGTCCCACGGTGGCCGATATCCGGGCGATGAAGGCGCGCGGTCAGAAAATCTCTATGCTTTATGTGACCACGCTGGAAGAGGCTGCGGCGGCCGCTGCGGCGGGTATCCACATGCTGTCTATCGAAGGCCGTTTTATGTCGCCGGAAATGCGCGAAGCGGCGGGGGATTGCTTTATTCAGGTGGGTTTACCTTATGGCCCTTGGGGAGGGGGGAATTTGGTGAATTCTGATGATTATCTGCGAGCTGCCTTTCAATTCATGGGGATGGGGGGCGACTGCTTCTATTGCTCTGCCTCGCTGGACATTCAGAAAGCGCTATGTGACAACGCGATCCCGATTGTGGCCCACGTGGGGCTGATTCCCTCGCAGTGTACCTGGACGGGTGGGTTTAAGGCGGTGGGGAAAACGGCCGTTTCTGCCAAGTCTGTCTACGATCATGTGAAACGACTGGAAGCGATTGGGGCCTTTGGCGCAGAGTTGGAAGTTGTGCCCGACCGCGTAGCCAAAGTTATCAGCGAAAACACGACCATGATCATGCTGGGCATGGGTGCAGGCCCCTGGGCCGATGCCCAATACCTGTTTGCCGAAGATGTGTTGGGCTACACGCCAGAGCATAAACCACGCCATGCTAAAACCTACCGCAACTTCAGAGCTGAGTATGACCGGTTGCAGCAAGAGCGCATTGCCGCCTTCACAGAGTTGAAGGCCGACATTACTAGTGGCGCTTACCCTGAATCAAAGCACGTTGTGCCCATCAAAGATGAGGAGTTTGAGGCGTTTTTGGCAAGCTTGGATGGTTAGACAAACTGTTATGTCTCGTTAACAGTCGCCTGTGCGGTGACTGTCAAAGAGAGTGTACACGAAATTAGAGGAATGCAAATTATGAAAGAAGTGCGTGTTGGTCTGATTGGAACCGGGGGAATGGGAAAAGCCCATGCCACGGCATTTAAGAATGTGCCGTTGGTTTTTGGTAATGAACCGGCGCGGCCTGTGCTGGAAATTGTGGCCGATTTGGACGAAGAAGCTTTGAAAGTTTGGGCGAGCGATTTTGGTTTTGCCCGCTATACCACCGATTGGCGCGAGATCATCCATGATCCCAATGTAGATATTGTGGATATTACTACGCCCAATCATTTGCACGCCGAAATGGCCATTGCGGCCGCCGAGGCAGGCAAGCACATTTATTGTGAAAAACCGCTGGCGCTCACGTCAGCTGATGCGGCCAAGATTGTGGAAGCCGTTGAGAAAGCGGGCGTAATTAGCATTGTCGGCTTCAACTATTTCAAGAATCCGGCGCAGGCGTTTGCTCGCCAGCTCATCGAAGAAGGCGAGTTGGGTGAGATTACGCTGTTTCGCGGTACGTTCGATCAGGATTTTCTGGCTGACCCCAATGTACCGTTTAGCTGGCGGCTGGATCGCCAGCTGGCTGGCACGGGCACTTTGGGCGATCTCGGCTCGCACACGCTGGGGCTGGCCCACTTTTTGGTGGGCGAGATTACTGAAGTGTGCGGTATGATGTCCACGGTTGTTAAGGAAAGAGCGGTTCCGGTGGGTGGTTCCGGCTATGCGGCCAAAGCAGAAGGGGATGCCCCGATGCGCGAGGTGGAAAATGAGGACATCACGGAATGTCTGGTGCGTTTTGCCAATGGCGCTGTGGGCGCAATTGGCACCAGCCGTGTGGGCACCGGACGCAAGCTGGGATTAGGTTACGAGATTCAGGGAACGAAGGGCAGCCTGTTCTACACCCAAGAGCGGATGAATGAGTTGAAGTTGTATCGCCATACCGACCCGGATCGCGAGAAGGGGTACAAGACGGTTTACATCGGGCCGGATCATCCCGGCTACAAGGCGTTTTTTGGGCTGGCTGGGATCGGGTTGGGTTACAACGATCAGAAGATTATTGAGGCGCATGATTTGGTTACGGCCGTTGCCCTCAACCAACCCGCTTACCCCGATGTCCGTTTCGCTTACGGCGTAAACAAAGTAATGGATGCCATTGACCTTTCTGTGCAAGAAAAACGGTGGGTTAATGTCAGCGAGTTTAATACCGCAGTAGATTAGCTAGAGGATAGAGCTAGAGGGGACGCTCTCTTCCTCTCGCTCTCGCTTAAATGAGGTTCTTATGTCAAAAACAATGTTAGCGGGCACATTTGGCGGCGTGGGGATTCTGGATATTAAAGAGATTCCGGTGCCAAAAGTAAAGGGGGACGATTGGGTACTGATTAAAAATGAAGGCTGCGGCGTTTGCGGCAGTGATTTGCACATCCTGGCCGATCCGCCCGGTTTTGAAGCGACTCTGGGCGCGGTTTTGGGGCATGAATTTTTGGGGCATATTGTTGAGGTGGGTACGGCCGTACAAGATTTCAAAGTTGGCGACCGTGTAGCTGTAAACCCCAACATGACCTGCGGCATTTGCCGTTACTGCAAGGCGGGCTTGCCGAACCATTGCGAAAATTGGACCACGCTCGGTTTGCATCAGGATGGCGGCTTTGCCGCCTACACCACTGCCCCGCAGGGCTACCTGCATCGCGTGGCCGAGGATTTGCCGTTTGAACGGGCCGTTTGGACGGAACCGCTCTCCTGTGTAGTGAATGGAACGGATAAGATTGGCATACAGCCAGTGGAAACGGCCGTTGTCATCGGTGCTGGTCCCATTGGTTTGTTACACGGGATGATGTTCAAAGCGGCCGGGGCGCGGGTGATTATTTCCGATTTGGCTCCGGTGCGGTTGGAAGCAGCTAAAACAGTCGGTATGGATGTTGTCGTCAATGGCAAAGAGCAGGATTTGCGCGAAGTGGTCATGGATGTCACCAACGGCATGGGCGCGGAAGTCGTGGCCGACACGGTGGGTAACCAGTTCGGCAATGCCGTCAAGCTGGCCGCTCGCGGCGGCAAAATTGCCCTCTTCGGGATGATCGAACATGCGACTCCGGCCGTCAAACAGCATGACATTACGCGCAACGAACTGAGCGTTATCGGCGTCTTTGTCAGCCCTTACACCTTCCCCCGCGCCATTCAAATTTTGGAAAGCGGCATTATTGACCCTTCACCGCTCAATACTTTGACCCTACCCGTGGCCGACATGCAGCAAGGTATTGACGCTGCTCGCGCTGGTGAAGCCGTCAAAGTAGTCATCAAAGCAGAGTAAGGAGCAGCGACTATGTACGAATTATCAGTTTGTGCCGACACTGTGTTTCTTGAGCTTCCGTTTGAGGAGCGGGTGAAGAAGATTACCGATGCTGGTTTCCGCGTAGAGTTTGCCGGTTGGAAAGGGCGGAACATGGATGTGTTCCGCGATTATCCTGGCGTGCGGCCCGGCAGCATGGTGGCCACTGTTGCAGGCAGTATTTTACATCCCGAAGACGTGGATGTGTTGGTCGAAGGTGTGGCTGAGAGTGTCGAAATGGCGAAGTATATCGGCAGCAAGCATTTGATTTTGCTGGCCGGTGTTTTGGGACCGAAGGGTGAGATTATCCATCGCACGCACCCGGATGAGATTACGCGCTGGATTACGGCGTACAAAGCGCTGGTGCGCGTGGCCGAAATTGCCGAAGCGAATGATGTGACGCTTTGTTTGGAGCATCTAAACACGGTGATTGACCATGTGGGCTACGGCATTGGCCGTGTGGAACAGGCGGTGCAGCTTGTGCGCGAGGTTGGC
Source organism: Ardenticatenaceae bacterium (assembly GCA_020634245.1). Classification (GTDB taxonomy): domain Bacteria; phylum Chloroflexota; class Anaerolineae; order Promineifilales; family Promineifilaceae; genus JACKCC01. Next base: position 56,845 of record JACKCC010000015.1, read on the forward strand.
AGCCCCAACCTCAAGATTGTGTTTGATATTTACCACGCGCAGGTGGAGCAGGGCAATCTGATTGAGATGATTCGGGAATATATTGACGATGTAGGCTACGTTCATGTGGCCGATGTGCCGGGGCGGCATGAGCCGGGCACTGGTGAAATTCATTATCGCCGTGTAGCTCGCGTTCTGCACGAAGCTGGTTATGAAGGCATTGTTGGTCTGGAAGCGTTCCCCGCTGGAGATCCCTATACGGCGATGGAACGGTTCCGGGATCATTTTACATTATAAAGTATGGTGGCTGGTTGTTGGTACAAGCCACCAGCAACCAGCCACCAGCAACTAGCGACTAGGAGAAAATACAAATGAGAATCGGAATGGTAACAGATAGCTTGGGGAGTCTACCTTTTGATGAGATGGTGGAAACGGCCGCTTCCCTCGGCATTGAAACAGTAGAGTTTGGTTGTGGCGGCTGGTCGTCTGCGCCGCATTTGAACCTGGATGCGATGTTGGACAGCCAAGCTACACGGGATAACTTCATGGCGAAGTTGAAGGATCACGGGCTGGAAATCAGCGCCTTGAACTGCTCCGGCAACCAGTTGGCTCCCGGCGAATTGGGTAAAAACAATGACGCCGTGGTGCGGAAAACATTCAAGCTGGCCAAGATGCTGGGCGTGACCCGCATCGTCATGATGTCCGGCTTGCCCGGCGGCCCCGGCGATGCCCACCCCAATTGGATAACCGTCTGTTGGCCGCCGCAGCTGCCCGGTATCCTCAAATACCAATGGGAAGAAGTGGCGATTCCGTACTGGAAACAGTTGGTCGTTGAAGCGCAGGAGAGCGGCATTGAAAAACTCTGCATCGAGCAGCACGCCCACCAACTGGTTTACAACTCGGTGTCGGCGCTGAAACTTCGCGACGCGGTCGGCGAAATCGTGGGCATCAATTTTGATCCCAGCCATGCGTTGTGGATGGGCGGCGACCCGTTGTACGCGATTCGCCATCTGCAAGGTGCCATCTACCACGTCCATGCCAAAGATACCCGCGTTGATCCGCAAAATACGGCCTTCAACACGCGGTTGGAAACATTAACCAATGAGCATATTGCGGAACGGGCCTGGAATTACGTGACGCTGGGCTACGGGCATGACGAGCTGTGGTGGCGTGATTTTGTCTCCCAACTGCGGCAGGCGGGCTATGACGATGTGTTGAGCATTGAGCATGAAGATTTTAATTTGCCACCGGTTGTGGGGGTGGAGAAATCGGTTGCATTGTTGCGAAATGTGATATGAGTTTCTGGTAGTCAGTTGCTAGTTGCTGGTTGCTGGTAAGGATGACTAGCCACCAGCAACTAGCAACCGGCAACCATCTACAGGAAAGTTATGAGTGAAAAGAAAAATGTGCGTGTGGGCATTATTGGGCCGGGCTTTTGGGCAGATACGATGTATTTGCCGGCCTTTGCCAAACATCCCCAGGCGGAGGTAGTGGCGATTTGTGGGCGGAATGCGGAGAGAACGGCCGTATTCGCCCAGGAACACAACATCCCCCACACCTTCACCGACTACGAAGAAATGTATGCTAGCGGGTTGATTGATGCCGTGGTCGTCTCCACCGCCAACGACACCCATTACGACATGACCATGAAGGCGCTGGACGCCGGCCTGCACGTCCTGTGCGAAAAGCCGCTGGCATTGAACCCGGCCGAAGCCAATGAAATGACCGCCAAAGCAGAAGAAACCGGCCTCAAATGCCTGGTTCCCTTCACCTACCGCTTTATGCCCACCGCCCGCTATGTCAAGGAACTCATTGATGAGGGCTACATTGGCCAGCCGTATCATTTGAACTTGCGCTACTACACCGGATACGGCCGTGATGGTCAATACATGTGGCGCTTTGACCAGGAAATAGCCGGCGCGGGGCCAATTGGCGACATCGGTTCCCATTTCATCTATCTGGCGATGTGGTATTACGGCGAGATCGAGTCGGTGATGTGCCAGTTGAGCCAATTTATTGAACGCGATCCCCGCCCCGACGGCTCCGATTATGAGCGGACGGACGACGGCGGCAGCATCCTGTTGCAGTTCAAAAGCGGGGCGCAAGGGGTGATTATGGCCTCGTCTGTAGCCTATGAAGACACCCCCTTCGGCCAAAATCACGAGATGGAGTTCCACGGCAGCGGTGGCACACTGTATATGAAGGTAGATTGGGACAAGAAGCAGGAAGTGCAAGGGGCGCGGCAAGGCGAAGGCATGGTCAAACCCCTGCCGATTCCTGACGAGATTTGGGGCAAAGCGCGGCGCGATACGGTGCATAACACTTATAAAGATGTGTTCCGCGAGCATGATTTTATGGCCCGCGGCTGGATTACGAACATCATCGAAGACAGCGACCCATCGCCGACGTTTGCCGACGCGCTGCATGTGCAGATGGTCATCGCCGCCTGCCAACTCAGCGATGCCGAAAATCGTCGGGTGCGGATTGATGAGGTTTGAAAAAGCAGAGGGAACATTAGCATGGGAATAGTAAGGAAACGGCCGATCGTATTCGCCGGCGAAAACCACATGCTCACGCTGTACCAACCCGGCACAGAGGAAGCCGTTGCGGGTATTAGCTGCTGGCGTTGTACCTACTCGGTACATGGCGAAGGCTTTGCCCTGGTGTTGTGGTGCAACCCCTTGGCGGTTGGGATACCCGATTTGCCCCCTATCGCGGTCTTTGTTGACAATACCGCAATGGGGCGGATGGTGATGACACGCTTTAATCAATATTTTATTGGCTATAAAGGTCGTGGTCTCGAGAATGCCGAGCCACAGCAAGCCCGCTTTGTGCAGCAGTTCGATGGGCAGCGTCTCCACCGTATCACATGTGTCGCCCACGAGTGGAGTATTGAGGTGCAATGGCGAGAGGTGTTGGATGCGGCGCTGGAGTCTTTCGACAATCACAGTGGATCTGAGCGTTTTGATGTCACAACGGTAATCTGTCCCTGCCGCGATGGCGCGATCATTGTTAACGGTACGCCATTAATCGGCGAGGTACGTGTCCCCGAAGGTGAGAAACTCAGTTCGGCATTTCTCGCTCTTTCAGAGACCTGGATCGCACGCGAATGATATGCAACCCTCAATGCACCCAAGCCTTCGCCAAGAAATGCGGAGTCATCACATCGTCACTTCGCGTGGCTTAATAAAGGAGCATAAAATAATGAACTCAAAAGAACGGGTATTGGCAGCTATGCGGCGTGATCGAACACCAGACTGTGTGCCGGTCCAGTTTGACCTGTGTCGGCAGTTAACCGAAGAGTTCAGCCAGAAATACAATATTCCCGTCCACTACACAACCTCTTATTACGAGGACATCACCTACCGGATTTCGGCCAACGAACTGAAGACCGCCATGGGCAGCGATTGCGTGGTGGTTGGCGGCAGCTTGCCGCGTGGTTACAGCCATCCAACACCTGCCCCGGGCCAAATTATCAACGAGTTTGGCATGTTGATGGAGCAGGGACCGCTTTATATGCAGACTATCGAGCCTCCCCTGCGCCATGCAGAGACGATTCAGGACGTTCTCGATCATCCTTTCCCTGATCCTTATGCAGACGGCCGTTTCGACGACGCCAAAAAATACATTGAGATGTACAAGGACGATTACTTCGTCATCGGTGATCTTGAACTGACCATCTATGAAATGTCGTGGCACATGGTTGGTATGGAGAAATTCATGCTCGATATGGCTTTGGGGGAGGAGTACATTGCGGTGCTGCTGGACCGCGTAAAAGAATTCAGCATCGGCATCGGTAAACAACTGGCCGCGCTGGGCGTGGACGCTGTTTGGACCGGGGATGATTTTGGCGGGCAAAATGGCATGTTGATTTCTCCCAAGATGTGGCGCGATCTGTTCAAGCCGCGCCACGCCGAACTGTTCCGGGAACTCAAGGCCGCCAACCCCGATGTCCTGATTATCTACCACACCGATGGCGCGGTGTCTCCCATCATAGAGGATTTGATCGAAATTGGGGTTGACATCTTAAATCCGGTTCAGCCTAACGTGCCCGGCATGGCTCCCCATGAGTTGAAAGCAAAATTCGGCGACAGGCTTTCTTTCTTTGGCGCCATCGACCAGCAAGACCTTTTGCCAAATGGAACACCGGAAGAGATCAGCGCCGATGTGGCCGACAAGATCGAAGTTCTTGGTGCCGGCGGCGGGTATATGTGTTCGTCAGGCGTCATCATACAGGCCGATACCTCAATGGAGAATGTTGAGGCCTTAATCTCCGCTGTGAAGAAACACGGCGTTTACAGCTAAACTGACATTATAAAACCCTGTCATTCCTGCGAAGGCAGGAATCCACTTTTGCACAAGTATGGATTCCCGCCTTCGCGGGAATGACAAGTGAAAGATATTTTGGCTACAAAGTCATAATCTTTAAGGAGACAAATCTTATGAACTCACGAGAACGAGTATTAACATCCATGAATTATCAGCAGCCGGATAAGGTGCCGATTGATTTTGGGTCGTACCACTCCAGCAGCATCATGGCGATTGCCTATGCCAAACTGCGCGATTATTTAGGTCTGCCCAAAAAACCAATCCGCGTCTACGACATCCCGCAGCAGTTAGCCATCATTGACGATGACGTACTGGACCGATTCAATGTGGATGTCATCGAGTTGGGGCGCGGCTTCAACAACGACGACGCCGATTGGAAAGAATGGGTGCTGCCGGACGGCACGGAATGTCTCATCCCTGTATGGGTAGATGTTGAAAAAGATGCTGATGGCAATTGGGTCATTCACGGGCCGGATCGCAAAACAGAGATTGCCATCCAAAAGCCGGGGATGGTCTACTTCGACCAGACGTATTACCCGTTTGCCGAAGACCCGGCCGAGAAGATTGACCAGTTGGAGGAACTGTTTGCTTACAATATGTGGACGGCCGTTGTCTCCCCACCCGGACCCCATCAATGGAACGAAGAAGGGATGCGCTATCTAGCCGAAGGTGCCAAGAAGCTGCGCGAAAGTACCGACCGCGCCATCGTCGGCATTTACGGCGGGTCTATTTTTGAAGTCGGCCAGATGTTCTTCCGCAATGACAACTGGTATATGGCCCTGGCCGCCGAACCAGACCTGATCCATCGTTGGCTGGATAAGTTGGTCAGCATCCACCTGAAACGGATCAACATGTTCATGGACGCTGTTGGCCCGTACATCGACGTCTACCTGTCCAGCGATGACTACGGGATGCAGACTGGGCCGCAAATTTCCCCGGCCATGTTCCGCGAATTCTTCAAACCCCGTCATAAGATGATGTGGGATCTGGTGAAATCCAAAAAGCCGGACATCAAAGTCAAAATGCACTCCTGCGGCAGCATCAACGCCTTGCTGCCAGACATGATTGACGCCGGTCTGGATGCGGTCAATCCGGTGCAGACAAACTGCAAATTAATGGAGCCGGAACGGCTGAAAAGCCAGTTCAAAGACCAGATCACTTTCTGGGGCGGCGGCTGCAACACCCAGTATGTCTTGCCCAAAGGGACGCCGGAAGAGGTGCGCGAGGACGTGTTCCGTAATTTAGATATCTTCGTTCCTCAGGGCGGCTATGTCTTCCAGCAAATCCACAATATTCAGGCGGATGTGCCGCCGGAAAATATCGTGGCGATGTTTGACGCGGTGGCCGAGTGGAATAAGTTGAATATGTAAAAAGAAGCTCACACAAAGGCGCGAAGACGCAAAGGGAAAAATCTTGGCGACTTGGCGGCTTTGCGTAACATCAATTAAAGATAAACCTTATTAAAAGGAGCAAAACCATGAGTTTAGAAACGATTTATGATGCTGTATTAAATGGAAAGATGAAAGAAGCCAAAGCTGAAACCCAAATTGCCGTTGACGCAGGCGTAGCTGCTGGCGATATTTTGCACAAGGCTTGCATTCCGGCGATGACCGAAGTCGGTCGTCAATTTGAGATTGGCGAACGGTTCGTGCCGGAGATGTTGATTGCCGCTCGGGCGATGTCGGGGGCGTTGGAGATATTACGGCCGTTGCTCATCGAAGAAAAAGTCGAAACCATCGGCAAAGTTGTCATCGGCACAGTGGCTGGCGACCTGCACGACATCGGAAAAAACCTCGTCGCCATGATGTTGGAAGGGGCTGGATTCGAGATCATTGATTTAGGCAACGATGTCGCCCCCGAAAAATTCGTCGCTGCCATCGAAGAACACAAACCGGATGTCGTCGGCATGTCCGCCCTGCTTACAACCACGATGGCTTCCATTGGCAAAACAATGGATGCCATTCTCCGCGCCGAAATTCGCGACGAGGTCAAAGTCGTCATCGGCGGCGCGCCCGTCACCCAGGAATTTGCCGACAAAGTCGGCGCCGACGGTTTTGCCGCCGACGCTGGCAGCGCGCCACGCGTCGTCAAGGCGCTGTTGGGGATTGAGTAAATTTAGATGACAGTCACTTTCAAAGTGATTGTCATCTGAGGAAACCACGATGATACAAGTTGCCAATGCGCCTTGTTCATGGGGCGTAATCGAAAACATTGAAGGAGAACGGGGCGGCTACGTCCAGGTTCTCGATGAAATGCAGGCGACCGGCTACGTCGGCACAGAGTTGGGCGATTGGGGTTTCATGCCCGCCGATCCAGATAAGCTGCGTCAGGAATTGGAATCCCGTAATCTGAAACTGTTGGCTTCGTGGGTAAGTGTCTTTTTGCACGATGAATCTTGCCATGCCGAAAGTGAAGCAGAGGTTGTGCGTACCGCTCGCCTGCTGGCTGAAGTTGGCGGCCCGGATAATTTCATTGTTCTTGGCAACGACCCCTACGGCGACCCCATGCGCACGTTAAACGCCGGCCGCATCCAGCCGGAACACGAAATGAGCGAAGCACAGTGGGATGTTTTTACTGCCGGGGCCAACCGGCTGGCCCGTGCTGTGATGAAAGAAACCGGCCTGCGTACCGTCTTCCATCACCACATCGGCACCTGGGTCGAAACCCCGGCCGAAATTGTTAAATTATTGGAGCGCACCGACCCCGACATTTTAGGGCTGGTCTTCGACACCGGCCACTACCGCTTCGGCGGCGGCGATCCTGTTGAGGGATTGACCCGCCACGCCGACCGCATCTGGCATGTGCATTTCAAAGACCATGAACCCAACGTGGCCGCCGAATCGCGCCAGCAGGGTTGGACAGGTGTACAGTCGGTGGAGCATGGCATTTTCTGCGAGTTGGGCAAAGGGGATGTGGATTTTACGGCCGTTTTAGCCAAACTGCGCGAACTCAACTACGACGGCTGGATTGTGGTTGAGCAAGATGTACTCCCCGGCATGGGCAGCCCGAAAGAGAGCGCCGGCCGCAACCGGGAATATTTGAAGAGTTTAGGAATATAAGCGAGAGGAAAGAGCTAGAGCTAGAGGGAGAGTTCTTATCCCTCCAGCTCTAACCTCTATCTCTAGCTAAATCGGAGAAATTTGATGATAAAACTAAAGAATTACATTAACGGCCAATGGGTGGAATCGAGCGGGTTAGAGTATCTCGACGTAATCAATCCGGCAACGTATGAAGTGATGTGCCAGGTACCACTATCTCCGGCAGCCGACGTGGCCCGTGCCGCAGAAATCGCCGCCGAGGCGCAAAAAGCATGGCGGCGGACACCGGCTGTTAAACGCGTGCAATACCTGTTCAAAATGAAAGCCGTATTGGATGAACACTTTGAAGAAATCGCCCAAACCATCACCAAAGAGTGCGGCAAGACGATTGGCGAGTCACGGGCTGAGATGATCCGCGCCATTGAGAACGTAGAAGTGGCCTGTGGTATTCCCATGTTGATGCAGGGGGATATTTCCGAGGATATTGCCACTGGCATTGACGAGTTGATGATCCGTCAGCCGGTCGGTGTGGCAGCAGCCGTTGTTCCCTTCAACTTCCCCGGTATGATTCCTTTCTGGTTTTTACCTTACGCGCTGGCCTGCGGCAATACCTACATCGTCAAACCGTCGGAAAAAGTACCGATGACAATGCAGTACATTTTTGAGATGTTCGACGAGTACCTGGATTTGCCGCCGGGTGTGTTGAACCTGGTGCATGGCAACAAGGTGGCAGTGGATGAGATTTTGCAAAATCCCATCATTCGCGCCATCAGCTTTGTCGGTTCGACGCCGGTGGCGAAATACATCTACTCGCAGGGCGCGAAGTATGGCAAGCGGGTGCAGGCGCAAGGCGGGGCGAAGAACCCGGTGATTGTGCTGCCGGATGCGGACATTGATATGACGACGCGCATTGTCGCCGATTCCGCTTTTGGCTGCGCCGGACAGCGCTGCCTGGCGGCTTCCATTGCCGTGACGGTGGGCGATGCCCGCCGCACATTTACGGAAGCCATCGCCGATGCGGCCTCGGAGCGCGTGGTGGGCTATGGCCTGGATGAAGCGGTGCAGATGGGCACGGTGATTGACAAAGGCAGTCAGGCGCGGATTGAGAGCTTAATCCAGCAGGGGGCAGATCAAGGGGCAGGTGTGTTGGTAGACGGCCGTAACGCCATCATCCCTAATTTTGAAAGCGGCAGTTGGGTGCGTCCCACCATCTTGCAAGATGTAGACCCGCGCAGTGAAATCGCCGGGACAGAAATCTTTGGGCCGGTACTGAGCTTGATGCACGCCAATACCATTGACGACGCAATTGCCATCGTCAACGGCGCCCAATATGGCAACATGGCTTGTTTGTTCACCAGCAGCGGCGCGGCGGCGCGCAAGTTCCGCTACGAAGCGCAGGCGGGCAACATCGGTATCAACATTGGCGTGGCCGCGCCGATGGCTTTCTTCCCCTTCAGCGGTTGGAAGGACAGTTTCTTCGGCACGCTGCATGGGCAGGCCAAGCACGCAGTTGAGTTTTTCACGCAGACGAAAGTGGTGATTGAGCGCTGGCCGAAAGAGTGGTCGCGGCAATTCTAATTATATTTCACGCAAAGGCGCTAAGATGCGAAGTTTTTCTTCCTTTGCGTCTTAGTACCTTTGCGTGACGCGCTAGACTTCATGAATCAGTTATCGTTGGGTCGATTCAGAGCATTACAAACAGCTTCTACGGTTGGCGGGCTGTTTACCATCCTGGCAGTTGATCATCGGGACGCGATGCGAGTGATGATTAACGAGGCACAGCCAGATACAGTGTCGGCTGCTCATCTGACCGACATTAAGCTGTCGGTGATCAGGGCCATTGCGCCATTGGCAACGGCCGTTCTCCTTGACCCGGTATACAGCGCTGGACAGTCGATCGCCCAACACGCGCTGCCGGGGCACGTTGGCTTCATTTCGGCCATTGAAGCACAAGGTTATCTGGGCGACCCGTACAGCCGCCAGACCATGATGCTGCCCGATTGGGGCATTGCCCAGGCGAAACGACTGGGTGCGGCTGGCGTCAAGGTGCTGCTTTTTTACCATCCGCATGCTGGAGAAGCCACGGAACGGCAGGAAGCATTGGTAGCGGATTTGCTGGTCGAATGTGCTCGCCACGACATTCCGCTGTTTTTGGAGCCGATTGTGTATCCATTGGACCCAGCGATGGCGAAGGATTCGGCCGTTTTTGCCCAGGAGCGTCGCCGGATTGTGGTGGAGACCGCCCGACGGCTGGGCAAGCTGCGCCCGGATATACTCAAACTGCAATTCCCGGTGGATTGCCGGTATGAGTCGGATGAATCGGTGTGGCAGGACGCTTGTGCCGAGTTGAATGAGGCGACGCCGGTTCCCTGGGCGCTGTTGTCCGGCGGCGATCCGTTTGAAACGTTCCAGAAGCAGCTGCGGGTGGCCTGTCAGAAAGGCTGTTCTGGCTTTTTGGTTGGCCGAGCGCTGTGGCGGGAAGTGGTGGAGATGCAGGGCGCGGCGCGAGAGGCATTTCTGCAAGGCGAGGCCACCCGGCGTTGGCAGTCGTTATGTGCCATTGTGGAGGAATACGGCCGTTCCTGGCACACCTGTTACCAAACCGAACAAGTAGACGACCATTGGTATGCGACATATCAGGCATACTAATGAGAAGAGGAATTTTATGAAATATACAGCAGAAAATATCCTGGTTTGTCCGGCTGCAAATGCAGACGATCCGGATTTGATTTTATCCGTCACCCCAGAAGAGGCGGGGTGGGATTACATTTTCTTTCAGGCGCGGCGGCTCAACGCCCAGGAATCCTGGTCATATGCCAGCGGCGAAAACGAGTTAGCCATCGTCATTTTGAGCGGCGACATTTCCATCTCGTCGAATCGTGGTGAATGGAAGGGCATCTCCCGGAAGGATGTGTGGACAAGTGCGGCCACGGCGCTTTACCTACCCCGGCATACCGAGTTCACTATCACCGCCGCTGAAGACAGCGAATTTGCTGTTACCTGGGTTTCCACCGACGAAGACCATGAACCCTGGCTGATTCAGCCGCAGGATGTACCCGTTTCCGTACGCGGCGGCGACAACGTTAGCCGTCAAATTAACGACTTGCTGCCGCCCGGTTCGCCGGTGCATCGGTTGGTGCTGGTGGAAGTGTACACGCCCAGCGGCAACTGGAGCAGCTACCCGCCGCACAAGCACGACGTCCACATCGAAGATGCGGACGGCAATTTGATTGAAGCGGATTTGGAAGAGGTTTACTTTTACAAGATTGATAAGCCGGAAGGATACGCCTACCAGCGTGTCTACACCGACGACAATTCACCCATGCAGCAGGCGGGCAACCCGATTGACGCGCTTGTCAAAGCCGAAAACAACTGCGCCGTTTTGGTTCCCGAAGGCTACCATCCGGTGGTCAGCGCGCCTGGTTACACCACCTATTACCTCAATGTGCTGGCCGGTTCGGCGCAAAGCCTAGCCAACCAAGATGATCCCAATTTCACCTGGGTCAAGGATGCTTACCAGGGCGTGGATTCCCGATTACCATTGTATTGAGGCTTACGCAAAGGCGCTGAGACACAAAGCTTATTTTCCTTAGCGCCTTTGTGTTTTGGCGTGACATTTTTGTTGGATGAAGATGATGGAAAAGATTTACGATACGCTGCACATGGGCCGTGCTTTGATGGATTTATATGCCAATGAAGTGGGTGCGGACTTTGTGGATATTCAGAGTTTTGCCGCCTACGTGGGCGGTTCGCCAACCAACATTTGCGTGGGCGCGCAGCGGTTGGGTTTGCGAACGGCTCTGTTAACGGCCGTTGGCGATGACCCCGTCGGTGACTTCGTCCTCAATTTCTTAAACAAAGAAGGCATTGAAACCGAGTTCAGCGTCCGTAAGCCAGGCTACCGCACGAGCGCGGCCATCCTGGGCATCCAACCGCCGGACAAATTCCCCCTGGTTTATTACCGTGAAAATTGCGCCGATTTGGAAATAACCATCGAAGACGTGTTGGTCGCCCCCATCGTGCAGAGCCGTGTCTTTCAATTTGCAGGAACCAATCTCAGCAAAGACCCTAGCCGCAGCGCTACCATGTTTGCCGCTAGATTAGCCCATCGCAACGGTACTGAAGTGGTGCTGGACATCGACTTCCGTCCCGACCAGTGGCACGATCCTCGCGCCTTTGGTGTGGCGGTGCGCAGCGTTTTACCGGAAGTGGACATTGTCATTGGCACGGAAGATGAGTTGAATGCCGCCATGCTGCTGGATGTGGAGCAAATGAAGCTGACTCATTCGCAGGTATCCGACACCAAAGTGACGGGCAACGTGGAGGAAGCGATTGCCGCCCTGCTGGCGATGGGGCCAAAGGTGTTGGTGCAAAAAATGGGATCTGCGGGTGTGCGTGTGCATGTGAAGGAGGGTGACGGCCGTATCCAACAAATCGATGCCCCCGGTTATCCTGTTGAGGTCTTCAACATTTTGGGCGCCGGCGACGCCTTTGCCGCCGGTTTCTTGTACGGCCACGTCAAGGGATGGGGCTGGTACAAATCGGCCAGATTAGGCAATGCCTGTGGCGCGATTGTGGTCACCAAACACGGCTGCGCCAACTTTACGCCAACAATGGCCGAGGTAGAGGAGTTTGTGAAGGGAAGAGGTGGATTTTAGAAAGGTGGCAAGTCGCAAGTGGCAGGTTGCAGGTAAGAAACTGGCCATTTGCCACTTGCAACCTTTTACTTTTAAAGGATGAAAATGATGAAAACAAAACGATTAACAACAGCCCAGGCGGTCATCGCCTTTTTGAAGAATCAATATGTAGAGCGGGACGGGGAGGAACGGCCGTTCTTCGCTGGTGTCTTTGGTATTTTTGGACATGGTAACGTGGCCGGTATCGGGCAAGCCTTGCAGCAAAACCCCGACTTCCGTTACTACCAGACCCGAAACGAACAGGCGATGGTGCATACGGCCGCCGCCTTTGCCAAAATGAACAACCGGATGCAGACAATGGTTTGCACCACTTCCATCGGCCCCGGCGCCACCAACATGATTACGGCAGCGGCCGGCGCGACCATCAACCGCCTGCCTGTCCTGCTCCTGCCCGGCGACATCTTTGCCCGGCGCAATGTCGCTCCCGTCTTACAGCAGTTAGAATCTGAGCACAGCCAGGACATCTCCGTCAACGATGCCTTCAAGCCCATCAGCCGCTACTGGGACCGCATCAACCGGCCCGACCAGATTTTGACGGCGCTGCCGGAAGCGATGCGCGTCCTCACCAGCCCGGCTGACACCGGCGCGGTGACGCTGGCTATGCCCCAAGACGTGCAGACCGAAGCGTATAATTATCCGGAAGCGTTTTTTGCCAAGCGCGTCTGGCGCATCTCTCGTAACCGACCCGACCAAAGTAGTCTGGCAACGGCCGTAAAATGGATTCAGGGCGCAAAAAAACCGCTCATCATCGCCGGTGGTGGCGCCATCTACAGCGAAGCAACCGACACCTTGCGCCAGTTTGTCGAACAAACCGGCATTCCTGTGGGCGAGACAATGGCCGGGAAGGGCAGCCTGCGTTACGACCACCCGCTGTGCATGGGCGCGGTGGGGGCGACGGGGACGTTGGCCGCCAATCGCCTGGCGAAAGAGGCCGATGTCGTCATCGGTATCGGCACGCGCTACAGCGATTTCACCACCGCCAGCAAAACCGCCTTCCAAAATCCCGACGTGCGTTTCGTCAATATCAACGTGGCCGAATTCGACGCTTACAAACACTACGCTCTACCGCTCGTCGGCGACGCCAAAGCGACATTGGAAGAACTATCGACAGCGTTAGGCGATTACCATGTCGCCGCCGCTTACGAAGCAAACGCCAATGCTCTCCATGACGAATGGGAAGCGGAAGTGCAGCGTATCTACGACATCCGACACCAGCCGCTGGTCAGCCAGGGCGAGTTGATTGGCGCAGTCAATGATTTGGGCGATCCTGAAGCTGTCATGGTTTGCGCGGCAGGCAGTCTGCCCGGCGATTTACACAAGCTGTGGCGCAGCCGCCATCCCAAGCAGTACCACCTGGAATACGGCTACAGCTGCATGGGCTACGAAATTGCCGGCGGCCTGGGCGTGAAAATGGCCGACCCCGACCGCGAGGTGTACGTGATGGTGGGTGATGGCAGCTATTTGATGCTCTCGGCCGACATCGTGACCTCGGTGCAGGAAGGGTACAAGCTGACGCTTGTGCTGATGGACAACCGCGGCTACAAGAGTATCGGCGCGTTGAGCCGGTCGGTAGGCAGCCAGGGGTTTGGCACACGCTATGCTTTCCCGGAGAAAGATGGCTTGCCGAGTGATGAAGCCAAATCCATCCAAACCCTGCCCGTTGACCTGGCGGCCAATGCCCGCAGCCTGGGCGCGCATGTCATCGAATGCGAGACCTACGATGAATTTGTGGCCGCGCTGGAAACGGCTAAAGGCATTGAGCGTACCACCGTCATCTACGTGCAAAACGACCGCTACGTCGGTGTGCCCGGCTACGAAAGCTGGTGGGACGTGGCCGTCGCCGAAGTGAGTGAAATGCATACCGTACAGGCCGCCCGCGAAGAGTGGGAAGAGAATCGCGCCAAAGAACGGTATTTTTTATAGGAAATTTATTACGTAAAACGTAAAACGTGAAACGTGATGAACCTTTTTTCACGTTTCACGCCTCACGTTTCACGCATGAGGAATATAAATATGTCAGAAACAACTTACAAAAGCCCCCTACACGAGACGGTGAGTACCACCGCGACCGATGTTTGGAATGATTCCTGCGCTGTCAGCGAACTGAATTATGCGATTGAGCATGGCGCGGTAGGCGCAACCAGCAATCCGACGATTGTTTTGGATGTACTGCGGCTGGAATGGGATTTGTGGGACGGCCGTATCCACCAACTTATCAACGAAAACCCGACCTGGACGGAAGAAGACGTCATGTGGAAGGTGTTCGAGGAGATTGGCGTGAAAGGCGCAGAACTGCTCCTGCCGGTCTTTGAGCGGGAAGGCGGCCTGAAGGGGCGGCTCTCCATCCAGACTAACCCGGCCAATTACCGCAATGCGGCCAAAATGGTCGAGCAGGCGGTTCATTACCACACGTTGGCCCCCAATATGCAGGTCAAAATGCCGGTCACGACGCAAGGCATCATCGGCATGGAAGAGGCGACCTATCACGGCGTGAACATCAACGCCACCGTCAGCTTCACCGTGCCGCAGGCCATTGCCGTCGGTGAAGCGATTGAGCGCGGCTTGAAGCGGCGCGAAGCGGAAGGACTGCCGGTGGATGATATGTCGCCGGTTTGCACGATCATGGTTGGCCGTACCGATGATTGGATGCAGGTTGTGGCCAAGCGCGATGGCATCATCGTCAACCCATCGTATATGCCCTGGGCAGGCGTGGCCGTTTTCAAGAAGGCGTACCAAATTTACCAGGATCGCGGCTACCGCACGCGCCTGCTGGCGGCGGCCTATCGCCATCATCTGCACTGGTCGGAGTTTATCGGTGGCGATGTGGTGCTGACGATTCCCTCGAAGTGGCAAAAACTGTTCAACAAATCCCAGGTGGAAGTGAAGCCACGCATGGATGATCCGGTGGACCCGGCCATCATCCAAGAACTGTATGACCGCATTCCCGATTTCCGCAAGGCGTATGATGAGGACGGCATGACGGTTGAGGAGTTTGATACCTACGGGGCAACGGTGCGCACGCTGCGCGGTTTTATTGCTTCTTATCACGAATTGATTCAGGTGATTCGGGAGCAGTTTATGCTGCCGAACCCGGATGTGAAGAAATAGGAGGTTAGTCGTTGGTTGCTGGTTTGTTAGTAACTTGTGCCACCAGCCACCAGCAACTAGAGGAAACAAACAATATGGAAACGATTATTAGTTCAAAGACGAAAGAAACGGTGATTGGAACGGAACGGCCGTTTACCATCATCGGTGAGCGCATCAACCCGACCGGGCGGAAACTGCTGGCCAGAGAATTGGAAGCGGGTGACTTCAGCCGCGTCGAACGGGACGCCGTCGCCCAAACCGAGGCGGGGGCGCAGATTCTGGACGTGAACGCCGGTATCCCGATGATAGACGAGCCGGAAGTGCTGGCGCAGATGATTCAACTGGTGCAGACCGTATCCGATTTGCCCATCTCCATTGATTCATCCATGGTCGAAGCGTTGCAGCGCGGCTTGGAAGTGTACCAGGGAAAAGCCCTCGTCAACTCTGTCACCGGCGAAGAGGAGCGGCTGGAATCGGTGCTGCCATTGGTGAAGAAATATGGTGCGGCCGTTATCGCCATCTGCAATGACGAAAGCGGCATTTCCCATGACCCCGACGTGCGTTTTGCCGTCGCCAAGAAGATTGTGCAGCGGGCGATGGATCACGGTATTCCCAAAGAGGACGTGCTGGTTGATCCGTTGATCATGCCCATTGGCGCGGTGCAGACGGCCGGACAGCAGGCGTTTAGTTTATTGCGCCGCATTCAAACTGAATTGGGGTCGAATACGACTTGCGGCGCGAGCAACGTCTCGTTTGGGATGCCCAACCGCAGGGCAATCAATTCCAATTTTCTGGCCATGCTCATTTCCAACGGGCTGACTTCGGCTATTACCAATCCGCTGGAAGAGGCATTGCGCGAAGCGATTTTGGCCGCCGACTTGCTGATGGGGCACGATGAGTTTGGCATGGCCTGGATTACGGCGCATCGGAATAAATCATGAAACGTGATGCGTGACCCAAGAGGTGTCACGTATCACGTTTCGCGTTTCACGGAAAGCCCCAAAAATCTTTTGCAAAAACACGGTGTGTACACAATGTCGGCGAAATCATTATTGTCTTGTTGGTCGTTTTGAAAATGGCTCATGCAAAGGCGCAAAGGGGAAGAACTTCGCGTTCTTGCGTGGGCCAATGAGGAATGCTTCATGAATTCAAAGGAACGAGTACTGACCGTGTTGGACCATAAACCGGCCGACCGTGTGCCGGTCACCAACCGCTACACGCCGGAAATAGCCGCCGAGTTAGGCAAAATTGTAGGGGTAGACCCAGCTGACAAGTTTGCCCTGGAAGTGGCTTTGGGGCATGACATGCTTTGCACCAAAGAGATGGGGATTGTCAATATCTACGATAAGACGCTTTGCACGCAGGTTGCCGAAGACGAGTATATGGACGATTTTGGCATGGTCACGAAAATCATCCCCAATCCAGAGGGTGGCAAGTATGCGGAAATTGTGAAACGGCCGTTAGCCAACCTCGATGATTGGTCGTCATTTGAATTCCCTGACCCGGACCAACAGCCCACCATCCAGAAGCAGTTTTCCGAGTACAAAGCCAGCATTGCCAAATACGGCCAAACCCATGCCATTGTGGGCGGCGTCACCACCACCGTCTTTGAAGGGGCACAAATGCTGCGCGGCATCAGCGAATTGATGATGGATCTCTACCTCAACGAGGATTTCGTCAACGAGTTGATGGATGAACTGGTGAAATATCACTTCAAAGTAGGCAAGAAGCTCATCGAATTGGGCGTGGACATCCTGTACATCGGCGACGACGTGGGCGGGCAGAAAAACATGCTCATCTCGCCCGAACTGTTCCGCAAATACCTCAAGCCGCGCTATGACTATCTCTTCCGCGAATGGCGACGGGTTCGCAGCGACATCATTTTCGCTTTTCACACGGATGGGCACGTTGAACCTATCGTTCCCGATTTGATTGATGTGGGGTTGGACATCCTCAATCCAATTCAGCCGACCACAATGGACGACCGCCGCTTGAAGCGGGAATTTGGCGACAAACTTTCCTTCTGGGGCGGCATCAACGTGCAATCCACGATTCCTTTTGGCTCGGCGGCCGACGTGGTGGCTGAGGTGCGCGATAAGTTGGATGTGTATGGCGAGAACGGTGGGTTCATCATCAGCGCATCCCACAACGTCCAGCCCAATCCGCGTTCTTTAGACAACACGATGACCTTCTATTGGGCCTGCCGCCGGTATGGTGAGTATCAGGGTAATAAGACGATTGCGTAATATAATCTCATGCAAAGACGCTAAGTGAGCGTCTATATATTATCTCCCTTTTTTAGAGGGCTTCGCCTGTGTAAAAAAGGGGAGCTGCTTATAAACGGTTACTAACTATTCATCCAGGTATGCTGTGAAATCAATCCGGTTCTCTTATATCTTTAGAATTACGTCCAAGATAATCGTGTTCCTTTTGCTTGTTGCTTGTCGCTCTGTCTCATTCGAGAATGTGGATCTTCAGCCTACTATGATTCAGCCGGAAGATTTGCCGGAAGTTCTTGCTATCAGCACAAACGCCCCTATTGAACCAGATGACTACTTCAATTTTGACATTGCACATCAACAAACTATAACGACTCTAAATGGCGAGACTGTTGGTGGGGTTCGGGTCTATCTCTTTCATAATGTAGAAGACCGAGACCAAATGTATAACTTTCTATCACTCGTAGAAACACCTGAAGGCATCATACCATTTCAAACACCTCTAATTGGCGACAGCATCTCGGCTCGTCAGGGAAGTACACAGTCTGGGGAAACGTTAATAACATTGACTTTTAAGCGTTGCTATGCTGTAGCTCATATATGGCTACGGACCGATGACGATTTCAACCAACAGGGAAATGAGATTGTCGTTTACAGCGAGAATCTTGACGAACGATTACAACTTGTGGCTTGTCCTTAGTGAGCGTCTACATATTACCTCCCTTTTCAGAGGGCTTTGCCCTGTAAAAAAGGGAAGTTGTTTATAGACGGTTACTAAGAGGAAAAATCTTATCTTTGCGCCTTTGCGTGAGACATTTTTAGGAGTGACGGATTGAGTTCTAAGCAAAATCGGCCGGTAGTGGTGGTGGCTTGCGCGGTGTTTCAACATCTGGTTGAAAAGCATTTGCCGGACGGCGTGGCCGCGAATGTCACCTTTTTGGATTATGGCCTGCACACCGTGCCCAAAAATTTGCAGAAAACGGTGCAGGCAACGATTAGCGCTATCGCCGAACCGAGTTTGGTTGTGTTGGGGTATGGATTGTGCGGCAATGGGCTGAACAACATCCAGGCCGGAGCGCATACGCTGCTCATCCCGCGCACGGATGATTGCATCGCCATTTTGCTTGGCTCTTACGAGAAATATATCCAGGAGTTTACCGAACATTCGGGCACGTATTACCTAACCAAAGGCTGGCTGGAATCGGGCAGCGACCCATTGCGCGAGTATGAAAAGTATTTGGAGCAGTATGATGAGGAAACGGCCGTTTGGCTCATCGACCAGCAGTATCAACATTACAAATATTTGACCTTCGTGGCCCATAATCAGGAAGATTTGGATGCTTACCGCCCGCGGGCGTTGGAAGTGGCCAAATTTTGCGAGCGTTGGGGGATGACCTACTCTGAAATGACCGGTTCGGAGGCATATGTCCAGCGCCTGATGGCCGGCGTGACCCAACTGCCGAAAGATAGTGATGAATTTTTAGTGGTGCCGCCGGGAGGTACGTTGCAGCAGAGCCAGTTTTTACGGATGGATTTTTAGGGAATTTTAATGCACGATTTGACGATTGTTATTGGTGAAGAGATAAAACAGGCGCGGGTGGAAAACGGCCGTGTCATCGGCGAAGTATTAGCTGAATTGGAACTGCCGGTAGAACAACCCTGCGCCGGGCGCGGCACTTGCGGCAAATGCAAAATTTTGCACGAGCACGGGTTGGCCGAGCCGGATGAAATCGAACACAAACATCTGACGCCGGGCGAATTGGCCGTGGGCAACCGGCTGGCCTGCCGGGCGCGTATCGCTGGCGACACGCAAGTGGTGCTGGCGCCGGTAGCCGTCTTTTCCGACAAGAACTTTAAGGCCTGCGACCGCTACAAACGGCAGCGCGACGTGCCGTTAGGTCTGGCAATTGATTTGGGTTCGACTACGGCCGCTGCCTTTTTGACGATGTTGGATAACGGCGAAGTGTGTGCCGGGGGCGCGAGTTTGAACCAGCAAACCGTTTACGGCGCGGATGTCATCTCCCGGCTGTCGGCGGCGATGAATGACGAGGCCGATGCGCTGCGGCTGCACCGGCTGGCCGTTTCTTCCATCAACCAGGCCATTGATTCCCTGAAATTGTCGGCGCGGATTCTGGCGCGGGTCAAAAAAATGACAATAGTCTGCAATCCGGCGATGCACCATTTGTTGAGCCAACTGCCGGTGGACAGATTGGCGGTGATGCCTTTCCAACCGCGCCAACTGGAAGCGATTCAAGGCGGGGCGGATTTGCTGGACGGGATTGTGGCCGACGACGTGCAAGTCGCTCTGCCGCCATTGATTGGCGGCTTTGTCGGTTCGGATGCGCTGGCTTGCCTGGCTTATTTTGAGTTTGACAAGGCCGCCGGGCCGATGGCGGCGATTGATTTAGGCACAAACGGCGAGATTATGGTCACGGATGGGAAGCGCATTTTGACCGCTTCAACGGCCGCCGGGCCAGCGTTTGAAGGGGTTGCCATCTCCTGCGGCTCGCGGGCGGTGGATGGTGCGGTAACGCAGATTGCGCTGGATGGGAATGATTTGGTTCTGAAAACGATTGGCAACCAGCCGCCGGTAGGTCTGACTGGATCGGGGCTGTTGAGCGCGATTCAGGTTTTGCGGCAGGTGGCGGCGATTGAAGAGAACGGCCGTATCGACCCCAATTCCCCCTATGCTCAACCCAATCCAAACGGCCGTCCGGGGCGGCGGGTTCCGCTCACGCCAGAGGGTGACATCTACCTCTCCCAATTCGACATCCGCGAACTACAAAAGGCCAAGGGAGCGATTCGCGCCGCTATTGACATCTTGATGGCGCAGTTGGATTTGAAGCCAGAGCATTTGCAGCGGGTCATTCTAACCGGCTCTTTTGGCGGCCAGGTAGACATTGGCGCAGCGCTGGCTTTGGGGATGATTCCCCCGGTGCCGCGGGAAATCGTGGAAAATATCCCCAACGGCGCGGGACTGGGCGCGGCCACTTTCCTCACCGAGGAGGGATTTGCGCGGGGCGTGCGTTTGGCGCAGCAGGCGGAGCAAATTGACCTCGATGCCAATATGGAGTTTATCAACCGCTTTGTGGATGGGATGGCGTTGGGGTAATGAGTTTACCGGCTTATTCAACGCTGTTTTGGGTAACGGCCGTTCTTGCGGTCATTTTAATCGGAGTCTCAAAAGCGGGGTTTGGCGGCGGGACAGGGTTGGTTGCCACGCCGCTGCTGGCACTGACCATTCCCGTCGCTGATGCGGCGGCGCTGCTGCTGCCGCTGCTCATCGTCGCCGACATGTTTTCGGTTTACCATCATTGGCGCAACTTTGACCGCCGCCTGATTCGGCTGATGGTTCCAGCGGCGGCAGCGGGGATTGCGCTGGGGGCGCTGTTTTTCAACGCTTTTAGCCAGAACGACAGCGTGTTGAAGTTTGGGATTGGGCTGTTGTCGGTGTTGTTTGTGGTTTTTGAACTATTTCGTACGCAGATTTTTGACCGGTTGGGGGAGAAACGGCCGTCTACCCCCATCGGCGTCTTGTTCAGTACGATAGCCGGATTTACCTCCACGCTGGCGAACGCGGGCGGCCCACCAGCGACGATGTATTTGCTGCCGCTCAAGCTGTCGCGGCAGGTGTTTGTGGGGACGTCAGTGGTTTTCTTTACGGCCGTTAACCTGATCAAACTCATCCCCTACGGCTATCTGGGACTGCTGCGGGTGGGCAATTTGACGACGATTTTGGTTCTGGCCCCGTTGGCGTATGTGGGGGTGAAGGTGGGGGTGTGGTTGAACGGCCGTTTCACCGACAAATGGTTCAACCGTCTGATTTACGCCCTGCTTTTTCTGACGGGGGTGCAGTTGATGGCGGTGAAGAGTTTGTTGGGGGTTTTGTTTGGGTAGGGGGAACGGCCGTTTGTTGCAGCGCCTGCGTCAACGCATCCATATTGGGGAAGCCACACCGACGGGCTGTTGACCTTATTCAATTTTCGTTGCCCGGCCGGAAAATTTAACTATACTCTGCCTGGGATGAAGTTGCGTTTTCAGGTTAAGTTCATAAAAAACCTCTTAATCGCCAAAGAGAACCCAACCTATTCCTCCAAATGGCAAAAATAATCCGCGCTTTCACATGATTGTTCGGATTTTTAAAACGTTAGGCAAGCAAATTTATTGCATCATGATAATTTATGACCGATTTCAAACGATTAAGCGAGCAGATTCGGAGCAGTTTCATTTTTACAGAACAGGTACAACAACAAATCATGGACACGGTTAAATGGCATGATCATTTTGTAGAACAGTTCAACTTTCTTAAACATTTGAACACATCCCTGTACATTCCTAAAATGGAAATTCCAGCTATAGATTATTTTCACATCTCTAATGCCCTCAGTAAGATGGAAGTTCCAGCCATAGATTATTCTCATATCTTGAATGCCTTCAGTAAGATAGAAGTTCCAGCCATAGATTATTCTCATATCTTGAATGCCTTCAGTAAGATAGAAGTTCCAGTTATAGATTATTCTCACATCTCTGATGCTCTCAGTATTTCAGCGAGAATCAATGAGATTGTCGGTACATCATTGGAGTGGCACTCTTATTTTGACAATCAATTAGGTCAAATTACTAATCAATTTAATGAGATTACGAAAAACTTAGCTGTTGGCTTTTCTGCACTAAACCTCGCTGGGAATTTACTTCCGTTAGCCGATATCTTCCGCTCATTATCGAAGCTAGTTGAAGAAAATACAGATTTAGCAAATGCATTTAGCTCTGCAAAGTGGAGCATTGCTCCATCTATGGATGCCCAACTAAAAAATAGGGTGGTAGAGTTGTATGAAGAGGGTAAAAGTCGTTACATTAGCAATGCAATTATTGGATTTTATCATCGAGAGAACTTCAAGAATCTCAAGGCGATGATCGAAAGTTGGCGTGAGCATCCCCAATTTACTTCCCGAACGCACATAATTGATGATGCACTCGTTGCACATATAAATGGCTTGTATACATTATCCGTTCCAGCTTTACTGCCTTTGATTGAGGGTATCCTAAATGATTATGTTACTACACATAATCTAACTGCACGATGTGGTAACATAAAAAGAGTCTATGAAGCTGTGCTTGGTGAAGCTGATGACTATTCGCTTTCACAATGGGCCATAGCGCAAACTTTGCTTTTTCAGTTAGAATATAATACCTATTCCTTCACCGACTTTAGAGCAGAGTTGCAAAAATCTACCAATAGAAGGCAGGTTTCTCGTCACACTGTCCTTCATGGTATATCAACAAATTACCATACTTTGGCAAATTCTCTCAGAATCCTAGTTCTACTAGACGCAATTTCTGCGCTACACGATCATATTTCCGATAATCATATTGCTTGATTTCAATGCCGCGAAATTTGTTGCTGACTTGTATTGTCGGAAACGGCCGTTTCCCCCAACCAAACCCTTCAAATTCGTTCTTACCCCCTAAAATACGTAAAATCCATTTTCTGATTAAAACTGAAGAGCTAAATAGTTGACTTCCGTGTAACGGTATGTTACATTATGCGTGTAACATACTGTTACACAGCCTATTGAGAGAGGCTCCCTATGAGCAGAAAAATCTCCAAACTAGAAGCAAGCAGACAAAAAGGCGCACATCAAGTAGATGACCAACGCGCCAATATATTGGATGCGGCCGAAAAACTGTTTCTGGAAAAAGGGCTGGAACAAACCAGCATGAGCGATATTGCCGCCGAAGCTGACCTCAGCCGCGTATCGCTCTATCGCTACTTCCCAGACCTGCACCCCATTGCCTTTGAAATCGCCGCCAGGATGTTGCAACAAATATACGGCTCTATCACGGCGGGAGAAGCAAATTTCGATCTAGCACTTGCCCGAAAAATGATGATCGCCGCAATCAATCAGTTTTATGAGCTGCGGGATGCGTATCGTTTTTTGGGCATGTTTGATCAACTCTACGGAGCAGGCTATCCCACGGAAGAATTGGCAGCCTGGTACAAGGAGCAAGTCGGCGTAGGCATGTTAAATATCCAAAACGGAGCGACTGATATTGCGCCTGAGCAAATTGCTATGATCGGCAACTGCGTCATGAGTTTCTTGCAAAAATTGGCTGCCCGTGGCGATTTGATGGCTGAGGAACAAGGGGTCTCCCTGAATACGCAGCTTGCCCTTCTCAAAGATATGGTCAATGTCTATTTTGATCATCTGGCAACAGTAAACCAACGATGAGTTTACTCGCCACTCGCATACTCGCTCGTATGATTGGAGGTGAACAATGGCCTGGCTAACAGTTATTGGATATGTGCTGGCGGGCATCATTGTCGCAGCGGGGCTCGCGTTCCTGCATTTACGTCATTGGCTTGATCATCCCCCTCTCCCCAAAATCAGGCGCGATGGCGTCAGAGTGGCCTGTATCGGGGATAGTATTACGCATGGGGGAGGCGGTCTTTTTTTTAAGGACCCGAATAAGTCCGGATATGCGCCCTATTTGCAAGAAATGTTTGGCGAAAAGTATCTGGCGCTGAATTATGGTCATAACGGCCGTACCCTTCTGCAATCAGGCGACTATCCCTATCGTCAATCCCTCATGTTTACCGCCTCGCAAAACAGCGACCCGGCCATTGTGCTGATCATGCTGGGCACGAATGATTCAAAACCGCACAACTGGAATGCTGAAGAATACGAACGAGAGCTTGCTGAATTTGTCCAAATTTACAAGAGCTTACCGGGCAATCCAACCACCTATCTCATGGTCCCCCCGGCTGCTTTTGTCAGAAAAGGCAAAAAAGAAGTTGTTTTCGATATCCGTGATACCATCATCGAAAACGAGATTGTTCCCATCGTCAAACGTGTTGCCGAGCAAATTGAAGCTCCCCTAATCGACATGTTTTCCGCAACGCAAGACCATCCAGAATACTTCCAAGATGGCGTGCATCCCAATAAGCTGGGCAGCAAGGCCCTGGCAAAAACGATTTTTGAGGTCCTCAACACGACGATTAGTTGAAGAAATGTAACTACCAACCCTGTCATTCCCGCGAAGGCGGGAATCCACTCCACCAAAGTATGGATTCCTGCCTGGGCAGGAATGACACCAGAGGTAGTCATGAAGGAATTCTAAAATGAACGATATTCAAAGCATCTTGCACAATTTGACCCTGGAGGAGAAAGCAGCGTTCTGTTCGGGGCTTAATTATTGGTATTTGCGGCCTGTTGACCGGCTGGGCGTGCCCTCGATTATGGTCACGGATGGGCCGCACGGTTTGCGTAAACAGCTTGGCGATCCCACGCAAGTGGGGCTGAGCGAAGCGGCTCCGGCGACCTGCTTTCCCACCGCTTCGGCGCTGGCCGCAACCTGGAACCGCGACCTGATCCATCAGGTGGGGGTCGCGTTGGGCGAGGAGTGCCGCCAAGAGAAGGTGAGCGTGATTTTGGGGCCGGGGGTGAATATCAAACGCTCGCCGTTGGGCGGCCGTAATTTCGAGTATTTTTCAGAAGACCCGTATCTGACGGGCGAAATCGCCAAAAACTACATCAATGGGGTGCAAAGCCAGGGCGTGGGCACATCCTTGAAACATTATGCCGCCAACAATCAGGAAACGCGGCGCATGACGGCCGATTCTGTCGTAGATGAGCGGGCCTTGCGCGAGATTTATCTGGCCGGGTTTGAAACGGCCGTAAAACAATCCCAACCCTGGACAGTGATGTGTTCCTACAACCGCATCAACGGCGTCTATGCCAGCGACAACAAAACCCTGATGACCGACATTTTGAAGGAAGAGTGGGGACACGAAGGGCTGGTCGTCACCGATTGGTCGGCGATGAATGACCGGATTGCGGCCTTAAAAGCGGGCGTTGATTTGGAGATGCCCGGCCCGGCCGAAGCGAGCATTGATAAAATTGTGACGGCCGTTAACTCCGGCGAACTGGACGAAGCGGTGCTGGATACGGCCGTTGCCCGTATCCTCACCTTGATCAGCAAAGGGGAGCCTATCCTCGCCGCCGATTACGCCTACGACGCCGACGCCCATCATGCCCTGGCGCGGCGTACTGCCGGGGAAGCGGCCGTCCTGCTCAAGAACGATGGCGGGATTTTGCCGCTGCCCGCCAACAAGAAGATTGCTTTGATCGGCCGTTTTGCCAAACAGCCGCGCTATCAAGGGGCTGGCAGTTCATTCATGACCCCTACTCGACTCGATAATCTTTATGACGAACTCGCCAAACTCGTCGGCGAAGAGACGCTTTCGTATGCCCCCGGCTACACCGAAACCGGCGACGCCGCCGATGAAACGCTCATCCAAGAGGCGTTGACCGCCGCACAAGACGCAGATGTCATCGTCATCTGTGCCGGACTGACCAATATGTATGAAATCGAGGCGTTGGATCGGCAGCACATGAAGCTGCCGGCCGGACACGACGCCCTCATTCAACGCCTCGCGGCAGCGCAGCAAAACGTGGTCGTTGTGTTGAGCAACGGCGCGCCGGTCGAAATGCCCTGGGTCAACGATGTGCCCGCCATTCTGGAAGGGTATCTCGGTGGACAGGCGGGTGCGGGCGCAATCGCCGACATTCTCACGGGCCAGGTCAATCCCAGCGGCAAACTGGCCGAGACCTTCCCAATTCGCTTGGCCGACACGCCCGCACAGCCCTTCCCCGCCGGCCCGTTGACAGTCGAGTACCGCGAGAGCGTTTATGTGGGCTACCGCTATTACGACACGGCCAACGTGGCGACGCTTTTCCCCTTTGGACACGGCCTGAGTTACACCGCGTTCGTCTACAGCGACCTGGCCATCACACCGGCTGAGGATGGGGCGATTATCAGCTTCAAAATCAAAAACAGCGGCCAAACGGCCGGTAAAGAGATCGCCCAGCTTTATGTGCGCGATGTGGAGGCGACGATTTTCCGTCCGGACAAGGAACTCAAGGGATTTGTCAAAATCGAACTGGAACCGAGAGAGGAAACCGAAGTCACGCTGACCCTAGACCACCGCGCCTTCGCTTTTTATGACGTTCCCGGCCGCAATTGGGTGGTGGAAGCGGGCGAATTTGAGATTTTGGTTGGTGCATCTTCACAGGATATTCGTCTCACTGCTTCACTGGCGCTGGATGGGCGAGGAGTGGTTTCGCCTGTAAACAAGGAAAAACTGGCCGCCTATTACGACATAACGGCCAAAACCGCGTTCAGCCAGGCTGACTTTGCAGCGCTGCTTGGCCGCCCTGTGCCGCCAAACCAACAGCCCCGCAAAGGAACGTATACGCTGACGACTTCGATTGGCGATCTCCGGGATTCCTTTTTGGGCCGACAGCTTTACAAGGCCGCCAAAAAAGAGGCGGGCAAAACGATTGTGGACACAGACGACCCCATCGTGAACAAAATCGTTGAGGTCTCGATAAATGAAGCACCGCTGCGCTCTTTTGGCGCGGCGCTTTCGCCGTCGCAGGTGGATGGGTTGTTGTTGCTGTTAAACGGCCGTTATTTCAAAGGTTTGCTGTCCATGTTCACGCCCAGTTCTGCCAAGAAGTAACTTACATAGATTGCGGCGGGCAATCAAACGATTGGGTTGAAACGAGGTCACAAAGGCGCGAAAACACTTTGATGTCTTCGCGCCTTTGCGTGAAAAAATGGACTTAGTTCTGCACCAACGTGCCACCGCTTGCCAGCGTATAACTACCGGTTAACGCATTGCCAACGGCGTCCGTGGCGCTGTCATAATAAATTACCACACCGGAACCCGCATCTACATTTGTTGGCGTGTTACCCGAAAACGTAATGCCGTTCAGTGATGTGACATAAGATTCACTTGTGGCCGTCCATACGGCACTGTCCTCCAGCGTGATACTTACTTCGCCACCCTCTTCAATCTCGACCGCACCCAAAAATGTGCTGGTGCCTGAAAGGGTCATATTAATCGAGCTAAGCTCATTGATCGAAACAGTCCCATTAAGCACTTGATCTGTCGCCGTGAAAGTAATAACGCCGCCTGCATTGCCCCAATCGCTGTTGACATTGTCATCACCATCGGAAGCATCCGTCGCCCGGATCAACACGTCACCTTCGGTGCTAATCTCCACACCTTGCAGATTGATAACGGCTTCGGTGTTGAGCACCATGAAAACTGGGCCAGACGAGTTGTTGGTTAGCGAACCACCGGTCATATCAAAGGTTCCCACGCCAACGCTGGAGTCCCCGGACATACTTTGATAGATAAAAACGCCCCATTTTGCGGAACCGGTAATTTCGCTGTCCGTCAAGGTGATGGAATTGAATCCCTCAATCGCTGCTGCCTCTGATCCGGTGGCAACCGTCGTGCTGTTAGAAACGTTAAATGTACCGGTACTGTAAATGCCGGGCGATCCGTCGCCAGCGGTTGTCGCGGTCACATTGTCCGCAGTGATGGTGGGCGGATCATTATTCTCATACCGGTCGGTAGCCAGGGCCGCACTATGGTCGCCTAGAGTTTGAATCTCCGAGTTGGTAATGGTGACGCTGCCGCCATAGGTGGCGTCAACACCGCGTGATGAGTTAGCCGAGGTGGAAATCGTGCAGTTATCCAGGATAATGCTCGATCCCTCGCCATAGGCAAAGGCGCCGTTTGAGCCTGCGGCATCGGCCGTTAGAGAACAGTTAGAAAGGGTGATTGTGCTTTCATCCTCCGCCAAAACAATGGCATTATTGCCGTAGAAATTGCTGGTATTTTCGCCAGATGTGTCCCCTGTCTTGGTCAGTGTCGCCTCGCTCAAGGTGTAACTTCCGCCTCCATAGACATAGACTGCGGACTCATCCGTCTCCGTGGCGGCGTAAGTTTGTCCGCTTTCACTGACCGTGCCGCCATCCTGTTCATAAGCTCCGGTCTTGTCAACATCGGCACCGCCGGCATCAGGAGGGCTGCCTTCGCCCATATCAGGAGGAACATTGCTGTCCTCTGTATTGGTGGTGGCTGACGTCTCGTCACTGGCCGTGTCACCAGAATCCGTATTGGCAGCGTTCACTTCACTGACTATTGTTGCGGTCTCATTAACGGCCGTTTCGCTGGAATCAGAAGATGCACATCCCGTCCATACGAAAACGGCTAGCAGTAAAAAAAACACGAATGTTATGGGCCTCAAGTTCCATTTGGAGGCAAAATTTTTTAAGCTTGTATTTGTTTCATTCATCTGAGTTTTCAATTTTTTCTTCATTTTATGCTCCCAAAAAATCAATGCTGACTTCACTAAAAAAAGCTCAAACAAAGACGCAAAGTTGCCAGAGTAAATCTGTGTCATCCGCGTTTATCTGCGTCCTTTTTTCGGCGGATGTGATGCTAGGATGCTATCAAAACGATGTTGGGAAATTGTTAAGAGTTTTCGTAAATCTGGTTAAGGTGAACGATGTACCTTTCCTGTATTTACAGCCCATTTCCAATGGAGGCGTCATGGGCATTTGCCCATCACTTTGAATGAAAAACCGGAGTCAAAGCGAGAAGAAGAACAATTCTCTATCTCTTGCTCTAGCTATTTTCTAAGATTAAAATCGATGCTGAAAATTGGCACATTGGAGAAGATTACATGGCACTGAAATATCAAATTATCTACTGGCGTGATATTCCGACACAGATAAGGGTAAAAAAGGATGGCGACAAACAGGTTTCACGGCAGTTATCTCGGCGCTTCATGGCTGCTATGAGCGCGGCTTCAACAAGATCTGGCACGACAGATGCTGAGGATTACATGGATGCGTGGCGCATGACCAACTGGCAGGATGTTGAACCAGAAGTCGATAATCCAGAAGACTGGGCTGATAGGCTTATTGAGCAATTAGAGGCTGATTACCCTGGCGACCGGTTGCGCCAAATGGTAAAACAGGATGGATGGTCTGAATTAACTTTATGATATGGAATAGGACGGCCGGTGTGAATGGTGCCCTTTGTGCCAATAATGTAGGTCTCGTTGTTATATCCAGAGGAGTGGGTGCGGCTGAGATCCAGTCGGCCCAGCACATTTGACGGCGTAGTGAAAGCCACAATGGCCGTGTTACCGCCCTCATCAATTGGACTGTTATGCGCTTCGGTTTGGTGAACGCTGGCCCGTACTTCATGAGGGAACTCATCAAGGAAGAAAATCGCTTCATCGGCAACATGAATACCCATGTCAATGATGAGGCCACGACTGCTATATGTTTCCGGTGGGGGGGACTGATCGCGTAAAATACAACGAATTTCACGAATCTCGCCAACTAAACTGGATTGGAGCAATTTTTTCGTATGCAGCAGTGCTGGATCATAACGGCGTTGCAAACCAATTTGAATTTTGAATTTGATGGGGGTCGCGCGCTCACGTGTATAATTTTGGTCTTTTTGCCAAAGTGCCTTGCTCAATCATTTCTCTCGAGTAAGCAATCATTTTCCTTCATTCTGACATCTCCAAAGTTGGAAATGCAAACGGATGTTTCTGCATGACCCTACTCCTGTATTAACCTCAAAACCAGACAATCTATTTATTATTCTCTATAGCAAAACTACCTCGCAATAGCCTTGAATGAGTTAGGTTGCTCGCACAACTATCTCGTAAGCAAACTTAGTTTTTACTGACAGCAAAGCAATATTGACCGGAACTTACTGACAAGACAACCGTTTCTCCGACCTGTTGAATTTCAGAAATTCCTTCTATTTGATCTAAAGGCTGTCCTTGCTCGGTAATATTCGCAGCGGCTTGAGCTGGCAAGTGAACAACGGCTTCGCTGTTAGCTGGAATGGTCACCTCTAATTGAAACATATCGTCTTCTAGTGTCCATTTCGATTTGATACGGCCGTACATCGCATCAAGGCTGGCTTTGGCATAAGTAAGACCACCACCCGGCTGCGGCTGGATCAGAGTCCGCTTGTACCCCGGCACGTCAGGATCAATATCAATCCCCGCCACCACCTGATACAACCAATCGCCGACGGCCCCATAGGCATAATGGTTGAAAGAATTCATCCCTGCATCCTGGAAACTGCCATCCGGTTTGATGCCATCCCAGCGCTCCCAAATCGTCGTCGCGCCCTGCTTCACCGGATATAGCCATGAGGGACAATCCTCCTGATTGAGCAGCTTGTAAGCCACATCCGTATAGCCGTACCGGCTCAACACGTGGCATAAATAGGGCGTGCCCACAAAGCCGGTGGTCAAATGGTAACCGCCCCGGCTTATCTCCGCCGCCAGCCGTTCCGCCGCCAGGGGACGGGCAGATTCCGGCAGCAGGTCGAAGTGTAAGGCCAGCACATAGGCCGTTTGCGTATTGGGACCGATACGGCCGGCCGGCGTTACAAATTCATTATTGAAGGCGGCGGTCACTTGATGGGCCAGATCTGTGTAACACGCCGCGTCGTCGACTTTGCCCAACACCTGGGCGACATCGGCCAGCAGACGGGCGCTGTAGGCATAAAAGGCCGTAGCAATCAATTCATTATTGGTGACAGGCGTGGGCAGTCGATCGTCTTCGCCCCGGTAATCTAGCCAATCGCCAAATTGAAAATCGCTGCGCCAGATGTAATCTTCGTCGGCCCGGCTGCGCATATAATCTACCCAACCGGCCATGCTTTCATACTGCTCGGCCAGCAAGCGCTTGTCGCCGTAACACCGGTAAATCGTCCAAGGACAGATTATAGCGGCATCGCCCCAGGCGGCGGCGCCGCCGCCATCGGCCGCGCTCAATTCACCAGAACCAGTTTTGGCAATAACATCGGGCACCACAAACGGCACGCTGCCGTTGGGCAGTTGGTCGGCGCTTAAATCGCGCAGCCACTTGGTAAAAAAGGCCGCGACATCCATATTGAAGCAGGCCGTGCGAATAAAAACCTGCGCGTCGCCGGTCCAGCCCAGCCGTTCATCGCGCTGCGGGCAATCGGTGGGCACATCGACAAAGTTGCCTTTCTGCCCCCAGACAATGTTATGCTGCAACTGGTTGATGAGTGGATTGGAACATTCAAAGGTGCCGGTTGGCGGCGTGTCCGAATGGAGCACCACAGCGGTGAAATCGTCGGGTGTTGGTTCGCTCAGAAACCCCTCTACCGACACAAAACGAAAACCGTAAAAGGTGAAATGGGGCTCAAACTGTTCATCGGCATCCGGCAGGCCCTGCAAGGTGTAGCGGGCGATTTGATCGGCAATTCGCAGATTTTCGGTGTAAAGATTACCCTGCTGGTCCAGCACCTCGGCGTGCCGCAGCGTAATGGTCGTGCCTTTTGGACCGCAGGCCCGCATTTTGACCCAGCCCACCATATTCTGGCCAAAATCGAGAATGGTCTCTCCTTTGGGCGAATGTAGGATGTGTAACGGCCGTATCGCCTCATGCCGCCTAACTAATGGCCCTACCTGGGCCACGACCATTTCTTTAGGATGATCAAGCCGGCGCACGCCCTGCCAGTCGCTGTCGTCATAACCGGTATTATCCCAACCCGGTTTCTCCAGCCGGGCATCGAAGATCTCACCCTTATATATATCGGACGTCTGGATGGGACCGGGCGTGGCCCGCCACTGGTCGTCGCTGCTGATGATTTGGGTACGGCCGTTACCATACACCAACTTGAGCTGCACCAGCAATGCCAGCTGGTCGCCATATAAATTGCGCTCGCCCGTGAAGCCCATATAACCTCGATACCAGCCATCACCCAGGATCGCACCCAAAACGTTGTCACCCTGATGCATCAGACCGGTCACATCGTACGTCTGGTATTGCAAACGATGCTGGTAGCTGGTCCAGCCCGGAGTCAGCACGGCATCACCAACCCGCTGCCCATTCAATCGCAGTTCATAGAGACCTAGACTGGTGGCATAAACACGGGCCGAGACAAGATCAGTTGCCACGTCAAAAGTGCGGCGCAACAGTGGGCACGGCTGTGGCCGGCTGACATCTTCATCCCAGTCCGGTGTAATCCAATCAGCCTGCCAGTCGCTGCTGGACAGCAGACCCATTTCCCACCAGGCTGGAGGACTTTCAAGTTTCTGGTCTGCCTCATCCCACACCCACACTTTCCAATAGATACGCTGGCTAGAGGCCAGCATCGGACCACCATAAGCTACTTGAATGGACTGATCCGACTCGACTTTTCCGCTGTCCCATAAAGGTTCAAGGCCGCTCGCTAGATTTGCTTCCGAGGAAGCCGCTACGATTTGGTAGGCTGTCTGGTAAACCCCGCGTTGGTCGCTTTGCATCTGCCAGCTCAATTGAGGCTGAAGTACATCGATTCCCAGGGGATTGATTTGATATTCACACGTTAAATTTGAAATAGTTGTTGTAGGCATGATCGACACTTCCTTGAGTGCCCCAGTTTGTTTTATATGCGCGTGTAATGATCCGGCACCAGCGATCTTAACCCTTGATTGCCCCACCGATCATCCCCGCTACAAGCTGTTTCTGGAAGAATAGGAACACGATAAAGGGTATAATAGTCATTATCACCACATCGGCAAAGAGCAGGTTCCACTGTGAACTGAACTGGCTGATGAAGCTGAATAATGTTAGGGGCGCAGTGACGTTTTCCGAGCCGGGGAGGAAGTAGAGCGGCCC
Organism: Ardenticatenaceae bacterium; assembly: GCA_020634245.1. Lineage (GTDB taxonomy): Bacteria > Chloroflexota > Anaerolineae > Promineifilales > Promineifilaceae > JACKCC01. The sequence goes on from JACKCC010000015.1 coordinate 89,719, forward strand.
GACAAAATCGTTGAATATAGTCACAGAGGAGGTGACGACCACTGTCACAATGGCTGGTCGCAACAAGGGCAGAATGATGTTGAAAAATACACGCATCGGCGACGCCCCATCAATGATGGCTGATTCATCCAGCTCTCTAGGGATGTTATTCATGAATGTGCGGAAAATCAGGATGGCAAAGGGCATCGTGTAGGCGACATCAACCATGATCATGCCAAAGAGAGTCTTGTAAAGGCCAATCCACTGTAGGAAGAAGACCGTTGGCACAACGGCCGGTGGGATAATCAGCCCCGCCAGCATGAACGAACCAACCACCGAGGCCAGCCGGTCGCTGCGGCGCTGCATCACAAAGGCAACCAGCGCGGAAAACAGAACAATCAGCGTAACCGAACCGACGGTCAGCAGTGTACTGTTCCACAGAGCCAGGGCCATGCGGTTGTCGCCAAAAACCATAACTTCCCTAAGGTTTTCCCACAATTGAAACTCGCTCGGCCAACTGAACTCCAAGAGAGCAGCTTCCTGGCGTGTCTTGGCCGCATTCAGCAGGATAAATATGAACGGCACAATAAAGACGACACCAAAGGTGACGAACATGGCAATGTCCCTCAGGACGTTCGTAATGACTTTTCGCGCTCTCATAGTTCAATCTCCTTGCGATTGAAGTAGCTCATGAGCGGATAGACAATGATAGTGACGAGAATGAAAAGAACAACGTTGCCGGCGGTTGACAGCCCATAGAAGCCTGCCTGATACTGTTTGTAAATCACCGAAGTGAGTACGTCGGAGGCGAAGCCAGGACCACCGCGGGTCATGGTCCAAATTACATCGAAGGTCCGTAGCCCACCAATAAATGACAGCAGGATAACGGTGAAGGTGGAGTTGCGGGCCATAGGAATAATGACGTGGCGAAATTTCACCCAGAGTCCCCCCTCCAGCCGGGCAGCTTCAAAATATTCTTCAGGAATCGATAAAATACCGGCCATAAATATGACAGTGGCTATGCCAAGTCCCTTCCAAACATCAACGATTACTACCGAATACAGCGCCAGACTGGGATTCCCCAACCAATCTGGCTGTGGCAAACCGATAAAGCCAAGGGCTGTGTTGATTAGCCCTGTTGATGGCTGCATGAGCATGGAGAAGGTGATGCCGACGGCGACGGTACTGACCAGAACTGGAAAAAAGGTGATGCTTCGATAAAAATCCTTGAACCGAATATTTGAAGTGAGCAACATGGCCAAAGGCAGCGAGATGATGACTTTGAGACCGCTGGTGAGTATGGCATAGATGATAGTGTTCTTCAGCCCAGAACTAAGCGAGGGGTTATTCAAGAAGGTGATATAGTTGTCTAGTCCGATGAAGGTCGCGTCGAACAGCGTCCAGCGGGTCAGGCTATAGTAGAACGCCATGGCCGTCGGCACAAGGAAGAATAAGCCGAACACAATTGCTGCCGGGAAATATAACCAGTTAGGGTAGGTTCGCAGAACCGCCCGCGACCGTACATTGCTTGTCATAGAACCTCACTTGCAAAGGTAGTTGTTTCTCAGTTGCTGGGGCCTGGTATCGACTACCAGGCCCCAGTAGAATATGAGTTTATAAGGGTCTAAACCAATTGATTACCAACCGGGTAAACCAAGCTGCTGTGCCTGCTGTTTAACATCCTCATCGTAAGCCGCAGCGGCTTCTTCGGCCGTCATCTGGCCGGTGCCAACAGCAACGAGAAGGTGTTCAAGGTTGGGGCCTTTTACGGGGGAGAGGAATTCCAGCGCTGGCGCAGAGTTACCGGAGTCGATGTAAGCCTTGATATCTAGGACAGCAGGCAGTACGTCGTCAGGCAGCTCGGCTCCCTTCACGAGGTATGGGCCTGATGGCGGAGCATATTCGTTGAGTGCAGCGATGGCTTCAGGTGATACGGTAAACGCCAGAAAATCCTTGGCTACTTCCAGTTTTTCGCCAGTCGTGGTGAGTGGAATGTAGTTGGCCGAGAGCATCCAGATCGTCGCGCCGTTGCTCGAGGCATCCGGGCCTGGCTGGGCGAAGAAGCCGATGTCATTGACCTTGTCGGGCCAGTTCGTCGCAATGGTTGGCAGAGCAAAGGATAACATCGGATAATGGGCGCCCTCGCCGTTGGCCAGCATTTCCAGACCTTGGTTAAATGTTGCTGTCGCAAAGTCCTGCTGGTACCATCCTTTGTCATAGCCCTCCTGTACGTACTTAAAGCCAGCCAACGCCGCCGGGGTAGTGGCGTACTTGGCCTCATTGGCCGTAAATTCTTCGGCAAAGTTCGGGTTAGCGGCTTGAACGTTGTAGTAATCGGCCAGCACGAACAACTGGGAAGTCCAGGTGTCGCCAAAGGTAGCAATGACCGGTGCAATGCCAGCTTCCTTGATGATCTCATTGTTGGCGGCGAATTCGTCCCACGTCAAGGGCACGCTCAGCCCCAGGTCTTCGTAGACCTTCTTGTTATAGAGGATACCGCCACCCATTGACGATTGACTTGGCACGCCAAAGACTTTGCCGTTCTGCGCCACGGTTTGTTTGAAAGCGTCGTCAACGTTTGCCATAAACGGTTCGTTGGTAAGGTCAACCAGCGTATCGGACGGATTCAAGGCCTGGAGCAGTGAGCCGGCGTTGTAGAAGAAGACGTCGGTCATCTCGCCGGTAGCCAGGCGCGTTTTAACCACGTTATCGCCATCACCACCTTGCGGCCGGTTTTCAATCTCAATGGTCACGTTGGGATGTAGTTCCATGTAGGCATCGGCGAATGTGTGGACTAAGAGTTGGTCGGTCTCGCCATCATCAACGAGATAGGTCAGCGTGATAGGAGCGGGTGCTTCTTCTTCGGCAGGAACTTCTACGATGCGGGTCACTTCTACCTGTTCGGTAATTACTTCACCCTCAACAATGCGCGTCACTTCTTCGGTAATGGTTTCGGTAACAACACGTGTTACCTCTACTACCTCAGGTTCGGCTGGTGTGGTACAGGCTGACAGCACTAAAACCAACGCCAGAATGGCTATAAACAGTAAACTTAGTTTCTTCATTTTTCTTCTCCTTTAAAATTATGTGTAAATACAATTGATCACAAAAGGCTGTTTTGCCATTTAGATGGCCGTGTGCCCGGCGTGCCACCCGGCACACGGTCGAATCTATTAAGTTGCTAAAACGGTTACTTTCCTGGGCGATGCCAGACTAGGACCGTATCCGTCATCAGATCATTCGCTGAAGACGAACCGCCGACATGCACCTCGTAGATACCTGGTGCGGTCACCCAACCATCGATGTCCGTATTCCAATAGGACAGCGGATGGGCCGAGGATGTCGGGTCAATTACGATTGTAACGTTCTCATGCTCACCCGGCTCCAGGGTAACTCTGGCCCAACCGACCAGGCGCTTGGGGGGTTCATCTGGCACCTGTGCCGGCAGACTGAGGTAAACCTGGGCAATCTCAGTACCAGCCACTGAACCGGTGTTGGTCACGCGGAAGTGAACGGTGATTTCCTTGTCTGACTGCACACGTACTGGGGTCACATGCAGATGCGAGTACTCAAAGGTGGTGTAGGAAAGGCCATAGCCGAAAGAGAACAAGGGCTCGATACCCTGGGCATCATACCAACGGTAGCCGACCTCCAGGCCTTCGGTGTAGTCAACCTGGCGAATGCCGAATTCATCCCGGATTCCAGGATACTGTGCTTCTGACCCGGCTGTGGGTATATCATCTTCTGAAACCGGGAAAGTCTGCGGCAGCTTGCCAGAAGGGTTAACGTCACCCCACAATAGGTTCGTAATCGCGTTGCCCATTTCGACACCTGCCCACCAGACTTCGAGTACGCCCTCTACTTCGTCGATCCAGGGCATGAGGACCGGTCCGCCGGTCTGTAACACAACAACCGTGTTCGGGTTGGCAGCCGCCACTGTGCTGATCAGATCGTCGCCATAGGATGAGAAAACGGCCGTGCCCTCCACATGGTCAAAATTCAGTGCAGGGGCAAATGTAATACCTGAGCCTGGACTCTGGATTGCTGCACCCCGGGCGTGGTCAAGATTCAGCGCAGGAGTAAACGTGATACCGCTGCCAGAAACCTGGACGCCGGCAGCATGTGCGAATTCGAGGGCTTCATCAACAGTGATGCTCCTCCGGCGGCTGTCGATCATAGTGATGGTACGGGTCTCAAGATTATCCCCGCTGTCGACGGTGATTATATTGCCAACTGAGAAGCCGGATGTGCTGGCAACGGTGATACTTGTGACGCCGATGGATGTGGCGCTTTGCAGGGTAGTGCCACCCGCCGTGCCGACCTCGGTAACCTCGACCACCTCAAGGCTCGCACCTGTATCTACGGAGAGCATGTCACCAACGACGAGGCCGCCCACACTTGAAACTTTTATGTTTGTGTCGCCAGCAACGGCGTCAAGGGCAAGAGCCGCGTTGGTTGCCGCTGTGCCAATATCGGTGGCGGTAATGGTTTCCTCGTCTATGAAGATAGTGCTGCCAACCTGAATATTATTTGTGCTATATACCTTTATGTTTGTGTCACCTGCAATTGCGGAAGCAAACAGACTGGTATTGGCTTGCGGCACCAGCGACAAGTTGGCAAGATCGCTAAACTCGCCGGCGCGATAATAACCGAAGACGATGGCGATATCTGCACCAGCCGCCGCCGCAGCAGCTGATTGAAGGTTGCTGCCATTGTCAAAGACTACAGTGTTCCCTTCCGCGGTAGCTCGGGCTGTGATCGCATCTAGCGGCGCGACCGGGGTGCATGGTCCAGTTGGCGCGGTGGGACCGCAAACGCTGGCGGCGCTGATGCCGTCCGTAGGTTCATTCGAAGCTGTCGGGCCAATGACGGCAATGGTACTGCCCGAACCAGAAAGTGGCAGAATATTATCGTTCTTGAGAAGGACAGAACCTTCTTCCACCACGCGGCGGGCCACGTCACGGTGCTCGTCTGTGGAGACATTATCCAATGATTCCGTGGGCCGCGGAACGTCGAACAGGCCGTTTTTGATATGGGCTCTCACGACTCGAAAAGCCGCCTCGTCGATTTGCTCCTCGGTGATCTCGCCGGCAGCGAGCGCAGCATTCAAAAGATCGGGTGTAAAGTACCGCGGGCGGTTAAGTTCCTGATCCAGGCCATTCACAAGCGATGGGCTTGTCGAGTGGACCGCGCCAAAGTCGGACATCACAAAACCCTCGAAGCCGATGTAATCCTTGAGGATGTCGTTGAGGATATTCCCATTTTCGCAGGAGTAAACGCCATTGACCTGGTTGTAGGCGCACATGATACTGCCAGGATCACCTTCCTTAAGGGCGATCTCCCAGGGCAGTATGTATATTTGCATGAGTGTGCGTTCGTCCACGTTCGAAGAGGAGCTCGTCCGGTCGGTCTCTTGCTCGTTTGCCACATAGTGCTTCAGGTCAGCTTCAACGGCCACATCTGGAGGCGTGTCTTCCTGAATGCCCTGGATATTCGCCGCAGCCATTAGACCGCTGAGCAGCGGATCCTCGCCGAAGTATTCGTTGTTGCGACCGGCTAGAGGGGTTCGTCCACTGGCTACACCAGGAGCTAACACCACGTTACGCTGCTTATAGAATGCCTCCCAGGCGTATGCGGCGCCTTTTGCGCGCGCCAGCGCCGTATCCCAGGTGGCAGCCAACCCGATTTGGGCGGGGAACACCGTGACACCGGCACCTGCATTGCTAACCACCGTGGATGGTCCATCAGTGTATTGAATGAGTGGCGCGCAGTCCACTTGCACGGGGTAGGTGACCCCACCTGACCAACTAGTTTGCGTTGGGCTGTTTGCAGGTTGTTCTACTATCCAACGCATCTTTTGTTCCAGTGTACTGGCATCCAACAGCAACCGGGCACGCTCATCGGCACTTAACGAAGTATCCATCCACGGACATAAATCCAGATCTACTTCGGCGCTTTCCGGTTTGGCCGAGGCATTTGCGGTAAATACCAACACAAACACCAAGGCAAGCATCAAGACTGGTAAGGGGTGAATAATAAATTTCCTAAATTGGAACCGGTTGTTCATTTGTAATTTTTCTCCTTATTTTTCCTATGTGCGAACAAGTGTTCGCGGAATAAAAGCACACACCAGCAACAGATATTAGAGATTTGGTAAACAAACCGGTTTCGTGTTATAAAAATGGAGAGCAAAACCCTTACACTTAGGTGTCCAAAGAGTTTTGTTCATTTCCAGTGGGAGATACTGTTTCGTCTGCCAAGATATCCAGTATCTCCTTTTTATTTTCACGTTGTTGCTGTGTTGCCAGGCTTAGATTTAATGAAACACACAGTCAGTAAAGTCTAATCATATACACCTCCCTTTTAACGGCTCCCGGGACATGTATTTACATAAGTCGATCATAATCATTTGAAGCGAAAAGCGAATTAAGGACTACAGAAGCAACACCTTGCGCCCACACTTCAGTGCCGCCCGGTTCAGTCACGATACGAAAAGAGTCGGATAGACCATCAAAAGCAAACTTACGTATGGCTATTTCCATTGGCTCTAGAAAATGTTTACCCAGACAGACCGCTTCTCCATTAATGATAAATGACTGTGGGTTAAGAATGTTTACCAACGTTGCCATTCCTTTACCCAACCAGCACCCAGCTTCAGCTACAACGCGTATGGCTACCGCATCTCCCTCTTTAACGGCCGTTGTCACAGCCTTTAGTGATAGAGGTTTTACATCAGCTAAAGTGGTTGTCTCGCCAGATGCAATAGCTGCTTCTATCTGGCGAAATATAGCTGGAACAGAGGCCAGCGATTCAAGGCAACCAAATTTACCACATGAACAAAGTGGTCCATCTTCTTGAAGAACAATATGCCCAAACTCACCAGCTCCGCCAGATCCACCGCGATATATTTGACCATTGGTCACTATCCCCGCGCCGATACCATAACCCACGGCGACAGCTACAAAATGATCAACGTCACGACCAACCCCAAATAATTGTTCGGCAATGGTTAGTGAGCGAGCATCGTTCTCCAAATGTACGGGAATTCCAAAATATTCAGCAATGGAAGCAGCAAGTGGAACATTATGCCAATTATAATGAGGAGCAAATATAGAAACACCGGCTTCATAATCCACTATACCATTAATACCAATGCCAATTCCCATCAGTTGATCGGTCTTGATCTTTGCCTGTTTCAATAAGCTATCAATTGCATGGCTGATAGCCTGAGAGATGGCCTCTGGATCGTATGGTATATCTAGCGATTCATTCACTGGAAGCTCATACATATCACTGTGAAGGATATTGGCATCCAGATCTGTAAGAACACATGTGAATTTGTATTTGGCTAGGAGGACTCCCACAGCATAACCGGCTTCTGGATTCAATTGTAATTTGATTGCACGGCGGCCAGCCCGATCTTCATTTTCAATTTTTCCGGCCTCTTTTACAAAACCGAGCTCAATCATCTCCCCCGTGATACCGGTTACAGATGCAGGGCTGAGGCCTGACATACGCGCTATGTCTCGACGCGCAATTGGCCCGCGACTTTGTATCAGTCGTAAGACCAACTGCTGATTCATCTTCTTAATTAAAGCGCGATCCCCTTTTTGCATTAGGCTCTTCCATTGGTGGGTGTGAGGGAAATATTTATTTAATTCACTGACTTAAATAATAAAGGAGTTTGTGCCTACTGTCAATATTTTATCTTGACAACACCTTGTAAAAACCTCGTTTGGATGGGTTTCCTCTTAAAATCGTTCCATTTCTTTATTTCTCTATCGTGGCCGAACGTAATGGCGCACAGCTCTTCGCCAAACGGTCAATGAACTCGGTAAGGAAATCAAAGTTAAAATTCCTATGAAATCCATGCGATTCTTGATGTGGTAGTGAAACGTCCTGGCCAATAGCAAAAGTGATTTTAAAACAGGCACAGGATCTGCACTGTCGCCCTCCCATGTTGTCTTTTAACTTGAGGTTAACATTGGGTTGGGCAACATCACAGCGAATTACTTCAGTTACTTGAAACGGCCGTTCCCTACCCCATCACCTCAAAATCAGAAAGCACATAAAGGACAAACATCAATGGATGTACACAAATGGGTGGACATAATGGATGAATATGAAAAATTGCACCTTTTCGGACATTTTTTCATCACCAATGCCCATAAGAGGCTGTATTCCAGAGAGATGATGGAGAACCTTAAATACTCAAAAAACATCGAGAAAAGTGCGGGTGTGCTGGGATTTTGAACATTTTTTGGAACCGGGCTTCCGGAAATAGAGAAAAAGGGGGTAGAAATGATGATCAAGTGAAGATGTCACGCCAACGGCCGTTACCCCTCCTCAAACCCATGCACATCAAATATAAGCGTATTGGCATTCTCCATCTATGACAACCTGGTACGACTAATAACTGCTTCCCTGTTTTGCCAACCAACTCGCCCGTTCCCGATAATCCGGCATCGCCCGGCGCAAACGCTGCCAAAAGCCTTCACCATGATTAGGTTCATGCAAATGGACAAGTTCATGCACGACGACGTATTCAATAATCCGGGAAGGCAGGCAAACCGTTCGCCAGTGAAAATTCAGTTTCCCACTGGGACTGCACGACCCCCAAGCATGGAACTGGTTAAGTAGTTTGCTGAGTAGTCCAGAGCTTCTGGATGAAGGGCTGCAATACATGGCGGACAAGGCTCAAGTTGAAACAGAGCCAATTCAGAAGCGGCTGGCGGTAATTGATGATTTGTTGGACAAAGCCACTCAAGATATTGCTCGCCTTGTATCAGCCTTCGGTGACGAGAGTGATGAAGTAGCAGCGAAGGCATTACAGTCAAAAGTAAAGGAGAAGGTTCAACTCAAAGACAGTCTTGAGCAAGAACGAACCGGACTGAAAATGAAGTTGAATCAAACGGAATTTACACCGGAGCTGCGGGATCAAATCATTGCAATGGCTACCAAAATCGCGGCAACGCTTCCTAAAGGCTAATTTGAAAAGAAGCGACTACTTTTGGATTTGGTGGATTTAAGGGTGCAACTGTTGCCTGGTCCAGATGGAGGTTATCGCATGAAGGTGAGCTGCCGCTTAGCCCCTGACCCAGGGTTGATAGAGTTGTCTGGTTCTGGGTTCAAATCCCGCCGCCCCGACAAAAAAGCCGTACTGGTTTCAGTGCGGCTTTTATTTTTGGAGGGAAGATACCTTACTCATTTTATCTGGATGGGACGAACGGCCGTTCCCAAATCAGCTAACGGCTCCGGATCATAATTATGCGCATCGGCATATCGAAACGCGGTAACGTCATTGGGCAGCAGCATCGTTAAATTGCCACCGTACCCCATCATGTAGGGAGCCTGAAAACAAGTGTCATCATCCGTGCAGTAAGCGATTGACCAGAACGAGAGTAAATAACGCGATTCGCCGTATTGATTACGCTGGTTAACCGGCAAGCCTTGTTCTTCTGTCTGGTAAAGGGCCTCCGCCAGTCTGGTAGGACTGAGCAACTGTTCACCGTCGTACCGGCCGCCATTATGCAGCAGCAGGGTGATTTTGGCCGTGTCGTCCACTGTGGGAAACAGACCGTAGCCAAAGATGGGCAAACCAGGACGGCCGTCCGGCTCATAGGTCCGCATCATAGGCGCGTGGTAAATACCGATAGGCCAATACACCTCCTCTAGCACCATCTGCCAGATGTCAGCGTCCGGTCCCTCTTTGCTCTTGAGAAAGGCGTCCATCGCCGCGCCGAGGACGAAGGTGTTGATGGAATTGTAGCGCACCACCTCACCCGGTCCCCAATCATAATTGCCATATTCAAAAGCTCCCGCCAGCTTCTCGGTGGCCGAATCCATCTCCATCCAATTGGAAAACTTCTCCTGGTCTTCGTCGTCGGTGACGTTGCCGGACGTGCGATCCAGTTTGGAATCGCCGATGCCGGTGGCCATGCTCAAGGCGTTGCCAAAGGTGACGTCTTCCCAGCCATTGTGTACGGCCGTTACCGCCACATAGTCAGCAATCTTCAGGTCAAACACGTCATCGCCATATTTTTGGGCCAGGCGCAGCAGGGCAACGGCCGCACCCATCGACTTGGTCACCGAAAATACACCGTGCCGCATGGCGCGAGGGTAAGGAAACTCGCCGTGCCGGGTCACACTCGGCTGCAAATAAATCACGCCGTCTATGATCAACCCGGCGGCGCTGATGTCCTCCGGCTCCAGCCCGCCGTTAAACGCTGCCAGCAGATCGCCATCCACCTGAGACTCCAAGTCTGACCAGGGGCGGATGGGGACCTGCGCCGCCAATTCGGCGGCGAATTGATCGCACTGCGCGGCTTCATCGGCGATAGGGCCGGGCGTGTAAATGGGCGTGGTTTGCCCCCAATAATCGTTGCGGTTCCAGGCGGCCGTTTCTTGCGTGATTTGAAAGTAAAATTGCGAGACACGGCCGTCATCATACAAAAACGTCGCCAGACCATTATGGGCGTCGTTGGAAGTGCGGCTGGTCATGACAAAAGGGAACGACGCCCGTGACCAGCCCTCATCGCCCGGCTCTAACCATACCCTGCCCGGCGACAGGATGATCCGCCAGCGGCTTTTGTCGCCGGTACTGGACATTATTTCCCGATTGGCTGGAACCAAATAATTATCGTAGGTGAAAAATTCGGCCTCGAAACCGGGAAAATAACGGCCGTTTTCTGAACGCGGCGTCCCGGCGGGGATACTGTCCTGCATCACAAACTCGTCCACGCGCAGCGTGCCGCTAAAGTTGTGCAAAGCCGGACTGGCGCCCTCACGCGGGGTGAAATAGCCATTATGCACCGGGCTGCCAGGGACGAAATCGGGATCGAGCAGGATGCCGGCGGCGAGTTCATCGCGCGCTTGCGTATCTGGCAAAGCAAGCGGCGGCGCTGTTGAGCAGCCTGTAACCAGCAGTAAAATTGCGAGAACAACAACGCTTAGTTTTTTCATTTTCGACCTCCTCTAACTTAGTCGATATGGACGCGCCATCTGGGTGACAACGGCCGTTGCTCCCCATCTTCCGCCTGCCAAACCGTTGTGCCATCAAGCCATTGGGTAACAAACAACCAGGCGCTCATGTAGCGGAAATCCTCGTCGTACCCGAGCAGCGACGCGGCATCTATGATGACCTGGTAGGGCGGTTCATAGGGCAAATTCAATGTGTAGCAAATCGCGCCGACGCTTTGACCGATGAGCGCCTTAATCGCCTCATCAAGGTACTCATCCGACTGACTTATGGGCGTACTTTGCAGCCGGGGCTGGCAGTCGCTGCAAACCCAAAGGCCATCCGCTTCAAGCTCCAGTTTGGAAGAACGATTGGGAAAACGTTTCAGTTCATCTTCCGGGCGACCGCAAAAATCACAATGTCGTTGTTCGGTCATTGAGCCTCCATTGCGCTACGTGCTTCTTCAAGGGCCAATTGTGCTTCCTGCAACAGCTTGTTAAGCGGGGTAGATGTCGGCTGCCCGATGCTTTCCATGATCGCTTCCAGCGCTAAACGATAGGCCGTATTCAGGGCCTGCTCCTGTGAGACGGCAACGTCTGGGGCAACGCCGCGCCCCTCCCAATTGTCGTGGGTGATGGGATTGATGGCGCGGCCAACTGGGATAAATACCTCAAAATGGGGATGCAGGCGGTAAGGCGAACCAGGGTGCGCGCCGCCGCTCGTCGTTTCCCCGACCAGGGTGGCTCGTTGGCGGGTTTGCAAGTTGAAGGCAAATTCTTCTCCGGCGGAGAATGTGTTTGAACTGGTCAGAATGTAAACGGGCTTGTCTGCAAAGCGTTGACCGGGCACGTAAGGCAATGTCCAATACTGCTGGGTGAACTCTTCTTCGCGCCAGTAAAGGCTGTTGAGATGGACAGGTTCGCCAGCAAAAAGGTAGCTGCTGATGAGAGCGACCATGTTGGGGTTGCCGCCGCGACATTGACGCAGGTCAATGATGAGGGCATTGGTGTGGGCGAGAAAGTTCATGGCGGATACGGCCGTGTCCCCACTCCCCCACGACGGCCGGTAAAAATAACGAATATCCACATACCCCATATTTCCCGGCAGCCTTTCCACCTTGTAAATGCCGTAATTCTCCAATCTGGCCCGCTGCCGAAACTCGGCCGCCCGTTCTTCATTTTGGAGCAGCGAGTCGTCATCGTCTGGCAGCGGGTCAGGATACCAGCGTACCCACAAATGCTCATCCTGATTGACGAACCGCAAATGCTCCGTCAGGGTTTGAGCAAACTCTTCGCCCGCAGTGATAGCGGCGTAGGCTCCCTCTTCCATATGTTTTTGCAAACGGCGGCAAATTTGTGCAGCGACATCGGGGAAAACGTAGTAAGCCAGTAATTTCTCCGCGAGCTTCTGAACAATTTCCGTTTGCGTGACTGCGTTTATTGGCTCCATATCAACTCCGTTTTACATTTCCTCCCGCAGCCAATCCAGTATAAGCTGGACAATCTGTACTTTACTCCTGGCAAATTCATGATCGTCTTGAACTGCTTCAATCCTGACATGAGCCGCACCGCTCTTTACCAACGCCCGATAGAAAGGGATCGTATGCGCTTCGATGGGTGTAATCTCATCTTCCCAGCCGCCGATTAACAAAACATGGCGGTCATGCAGCCAGGGAGCCAATTTTTCATGATCCAGCGCATCTTGATAAGTCACCAGGCCAGGAATCAAATCATCCTGAAAATGGACTGGCCCCTCCGGCGCGCGCAAAGACGCCAGATTTTGCGCAACTTGTTGGGCATATGCTGGATCACTTCCAATTTGACGCGCTTCCAGGCCAAAGTTTCGGCCCGAAATCATGAACATCTGTTTGAAAGCCGGGTTTTGCGCCGCTCCTGCCGGGGCAATTGCAGCGCCAAAACTCCAACCGCCCAGGATGATCTCGTCGGGAGCAATGCGGTAGGTTTCCTGAGTGTGCGGCGCCTGGAGAAAACGGAGCGCCGCGCCAATATCGGCGACGGCATTGGGAAATGAGAAAGACCCTTCGCTTTGAAATGTACCGCGGTAGTTGAAGGTGAGGACGTTGGTGCCTGCTTGCGACAATGCTTCGCAAATCAACTCATCTCCTTCTATGCCGGGAAATCCCTGAAGGAAAATCACTGTAGACGCGGGGGCATTGACATTGGCCGGAAAGAAATAGCCTTTAATGAGGCTGTTTGAACTTATAAACTGCACGGAAATCATCAATGATCACTCCTCTTGAAAAGTCGCCCATTGGTCCAAGGCAAATTCCATTTTTGCAGGCAAACCGGCGGGGTTGGGTTGGGCAGTGGCATCAGTGAGGTCAGGCGGCCACATGATGCGTTCGTCGGGAGCTGAGGAGCGAAAGACGCTGACGGCGATGCGGTAAGTTGCCTCTGGCAGCTTGATTTGATATTCCAATTCGCTGGGCGTCCCCATGCGGGAGTTGGCGGCCAGCCAGCCGTTTGCTTGCAAGTGGGCAGCGCGTTCGGCCTGGGCCGTTTCGCTGCTACCGGTGTCGCGGCACTGCCAGTCGAAATTTTGGGTTTGCTGCCAGGAGGAGGCGTTTTGTTGGTAAACGGCCGTGCCCAATGCCGCTGACGTATGCAAAATCCGTACCTGCTCGCCATTGGCAACAAAAACATTGCTCCCAATCATTTCTGGCGTGATGGAGCGAATGCCCAGGTAAAAATAGCCGCCGTCCTGCATCAACAGCAGTTCGCTGCCGTCAGAAAGGAATGTAGTTTCTGCATTTTCCCATTCGTTGGGGGAAAGGACACCGTCAATGGTGGGCGAATTGAACAGCATTGGTTTTGGCACAGGGGGTACGGCCGTATTCAGCCACACTTCTGCACCGCCCTGAAACCGGCCTACCAGCACATCTAAATCACCGTCCCTATCCAGATCGCCCAGCGATGGTTTGCCATTCATATCCGTATTGGCACCCAGGCGCAGCCCGGCATCAATGAGATTTCCACTTCCATCATTAAGCCAGATTTCGTTGGGCCGATCCATATTGGCGATAAAGGCGTCTATGTCGCCGTCATTATCTAAATCGCCAACGGCTAACTCGGCAGCCATTGTCTCGTTCAGGTTTTGGCCGCTGTCGGTAAAGCTGCCGGTGCTATCGTTCCAGAATAAACGGCTGGGAAAGCTGCCTGTATCCCGAAAACCATTCGTCACCAATACATCCAGATCGCCATCGTTGTCAAAATCGGCCAGTGCTGTGTCGCCTACGGTGGATTGGTCATCATCCATTTGCCAGGCGCTGCCGAAACGGCCGTTACCATCATTCAACTGCGCCACATAACCTTCTCCCCAGCGTTTGCCGAAATAATCAACGTCCCCATCTCCATCCAGGTCGCCCCAGGTGATGGCGTCTTCTTCCAGAAGCAGGCCGCTGTCTGTGAAATTAGCCGCGCCATCATTCAGGAAAACCTTGTCGGGCAGCCCCTCAAAAGAGAAGTAGACTACATGCGCGTCTATATGCCCGTCTCCGTTGATGTCAAGCAGGTTGACGCCGGCTGCGCTGTCCTTAGCATCGCCAAAATCCTGGCCTGTGTCGACAAACAGCGCCGCGCCGTCATTCAAATATACTTTGCTAGGCGCGACGAATTGGTGGCAAACAATGAAAGCGTCTAAGTCACCATCGGCATCAAAATCGGCTAAGCCAACGCCGTGCCCATATTGGGTTAATTTTTGACCAGTGTCGGTGAAACGGCCGTCGCCATTATTCAGCCAGACCTGAGCCACGTTTCGCTGGGGATTGGCAAACACGGCGTCCAAATCGCCGTCCCCGTCCAGATCGCCCAATCCAATCTGATAGGTTTCACGAGATGTGAATTCCTGATCGCTTTTTTCCAAAGAAAAAGAGGCTGTGGTCTGTTCTGGCGTGGAAGGCGTGACCACTGTCGGTGTCTCGGCAGCATAGGCCGGTAAGTCTGGTGTCGCTGTTACCGGTTCCGGGTCCACGTTTTGGCAACCGGTCAAAATGAATAGGATTGCAGTTAAAAACACAATTATTTTGCTTTTTGGAGGGCTGCTAAACATGCTTTGCTCCTTGTTTGGGGGTGGTGGGGGAAACGGCCGTTTCCCCGGCTCCAAAACCCCCACAGGTCAACCAGTTCCCCGCAAGTGCGCCAACCAGAAGGGTTTGATCTGCGGGAATTGCTATTTGGTCCGCAAAATTTCTATTCTCTCATGGACATTATAACCGAATTACCACCACTTCTTTTTCTATTTGCCCAATTTAATAACAAGACGGAAACGGCCGTTCCTGCGGAAGTACGGCCGTTTTCTCAAGAATGGATGAGCAGTTCAATAAAGAATGGCCTGAGGTTCGATTCTCGTCCGTCTCTTTGCTAAAATCGCCTGAGTTTTTGGCGATAGGAGATTTTCATGGCAAATCAATATTGCGCCCAATGCGGCGCAGAACTGGAATCGGGAGCGCGTTTTTGTACGGAATGCGGCGCATCTCAATCTAGAAAACAAGACCGCCGTTCTCCCCAGGCAAATCAGTCGCAAAATAAATTGTCATGGCCGATGATTTTATTGGTGGTCGGCGCGTTGTTGCTGGTTGGCGGGGCAGCGTTTTACCTGTTTTACAACCCTGAACCGGCTCCGGCCATCACGACAAATCCTCCGGCAAATACCGCTGAAGAGAGTATTCCCTATCCTGAGGTGGCCCGAATTTCAGCTGCGGAAGCGAAAACGGATGTTGATGCGGGAACGGCCGTTCTCCTTGACGTCCGCCCCCAGGAAGATTACCAAACCCTTCACGCCGCCAATGCCATTTCCATTCCCGATTCAGAAATAAATCACCGCTTCCCGGAACTGCCCCAGGATGTAGCCATTTACACCTACTGTACTTGACCGAACGAAGAATCGAGCGCCCGTGCGGCGTCTACGCTTCAGGAACTGGGATTTAGCAATGTAAAAGCAATCAAAGGCGGTTTGGGCGCCTGGCAGGATGCGGGTTATCCTACAGCCAATGGTTCGTAGCATTTTTTAACGACACAAAAAATAGACAAACAGATTGTTTGTTCGCGGAATTTCCCCGGTAACTTTTAGATAGAAAGTTGCCGGGGATTTTTGTTTTCAGGGAAGGATTGGAAACGGCCGTGATTGTGAAACAAAGTTGATATATCAACGTATATATCTGTGAAAGAATTCACAGCTTTGCCCGACTATTTCCCCACTGTGAACCCTTCGTATTGCAATCGAGTAACGGAGTAAAAATTGATGTTGGAACATTTTTTATTGGCAGACACCCATCCGGCGGGATATTCAAAGCCGGTGAAAACGCTGTATCCCGAAAAGAACATTGCAACTTCAAATTTGGCGGCAGCCATCACGCGCCAGGCGAGCAAACAAACCTATTACACCATCCGGTTTTTAGTGGATCGTCCGTTAGCAGCCGATGCCTATCGCGCTTATGCCTATTTCCGCTGGGTCGATGACCAGCTTGATCAGGAAAACCTGGCGCGGCCGGAGCGGGCGGCATTTGTCGAGCGGCAGCGAACGATCATCGACCGCACCTATCGCGGCGAACGATTTGGCAATTTGACGGCCGAAGAGCAGTTGGTTGTTGATCTGATTCAGAATGATCGCGGGCAAAATGACGGGCTGCGGGCTTACATCGACAATATGATGGCAGTTATGGTCTTTGATGCCGAGCGGCGCGGACGAACGATTACCCAAAAGGAACTGGTTGAATATACGCGTTGGCTGGCCACGGCCGTTACCGAAGCCCTGCACCACTTCATTGGCCACAACTGTGCTGCGCCGCAAGACGAAACGCGCTATCTGGCGGTCACCGCCGCCCACATCACTCACATGCTGCGCGACACCATCGAAGACATCGATGGCGGTTATTACAATATTCCCCAGGAATTTTTGGCGGCGCATGGCATTGAAGCCTCTGACGTTAACAGCGACGTTTACCGTTTGTGGGTGCAAAGTCAGGTTCAATTGGCCCGCAGCTATTTTCAAATCGGCCGCGACTATTTGGCCCGCGTCCAGAATCCGCGCTGCCGCATTGCCGGTTACGCTTACATTGCCCGCTTTGAAGTGGTGCTGGATGCCATCGAAAAAGACGATTACCGGCTGCGCGCTGATTACCCTGAACGGAAAAACGGCCGTGCCGCATTGAAAATGGGCTGGTCGGCTTTGTCCCAGGTGTTTAGAGCACCTGGGGGAAATCATATGCCGTTTGTGGCAGAACCATCATTGTGAAATTAACTGGAGCGCGGACAGCTTGTCCGCAGCTAGCGGGCAGGCTGCCCGCGCTCCATTAAAGAATGTGGAGACTGTTTGATGAATACTGGAAAAACTAAATCTGTTATCGTCATTGGTGCGGGAATTGGCGGGATTGCTACTGCTGCCCACCTGGCGCAGCGCGGCCTGCATGTCACCGTTGTTGAGAAAAATGCCCGTCCTGGCGGCCGCTGCGATCGTTTCAGCCGTGAAGGCCACCAGTTTGATTCTGGCCCGACGTTGTTTGTCATGCCTCTGGTTTACGAAGCGGAATTTGCTGCTCTGGGTGCTTCAATGCGTGAATTATTGGATTTGCAGCGTGTTGACCCGACTTATCACCTTTATTTCGACGACGGCAGCCGTCTGGCGCTCACGTCGGACATGAAGCGGATGCAGGAACAGTTGGAGCAGTTCGAAGCAGGCAGCTTCCAGGGATTGATGCGCTATCTGGATGAAGGGCATCGCCATTACCACACGGCGATGACGCAGTTGGTCAACCGGGATTTCCGCTCGGCCACTGAATTCTTTTCGCTGCGCAATCTGCCGCTGTTGTGGGGCATCAAACCATTGGCCCGCCATTACGATCACATGTCGATTTACTTTGATGATCCTCGATTGAAAGCAGCGTTTACCTTTCAGGACGTGTACATGGGTTTAAGTCCCTTTGAAGCGCCGGCCACTTTTTCGCTGATGCCCTACTCGGAGCTGGCGCATGGGGTCTGGTATCCCAAAGGCGGCATGTACAAAATTGTCGAAGCGCTGGTGGCGATTGCCGAGGCAGCCGGTGTGGAGTTTGAGATGGGCACGGCCGTTACCCAAATCCAAATCAACGGTGAGGTGGCGCAAGGGGTGGTGTTGGAAGACGGACGTTTCCTACCCGCCGACGCCGTAGTCGCCAACGCCGATCTGCCCTACGTTTACCAAAACCTGCTGCCGCCCAACGGCATGGCCGGAAGCCTGGATCGCAAGAAATATTCTTGCTCGACCATCAGCTTCTTCTGGGGCGTGGATAAAACCTACCCGTCGTTAGCGCCGCATACCCTCTTCCTGGCTGATGATTATCGGGGTAATTTTGACAGTATCATCAATGATTTAGCCCTGCCGCAAGACCCCAGCCTGTACATCCACGTCCCGACCCGGCTCGATCCTTCACTGGCCCCACCGGAGCAGGACAGCATCATCGCCATCGTGCCGGTTGGCCACCTGGACGACAATGGGGGTCAGGAGTGGCGAGCCATCCGCGACCAGGCGCGACAGGACGTGTTCGCCCGTCTGTCCACGCTGGGCATCACCGACCTGGCCGAGCACTTGAAATTTGAGGTCAATTACACGCCGCTTTCCTGGCAGAAGCGGTATAATCTGGTTAAAGGGGCGACGCATGGATTGGGTCACACGTTAACCCAGTTGGGTTACATGCGGCCGCACAACCGGCACGCCCATTATCACAATTTGTATTTTGTTGGCGCCAGCACCCATCCCGGAACCGGTGTACCGACAGCGCTCGTTTCGGCCCGGCACACGGCCACGCGGCTGCTGGAAGACCAATTGTAATGGGAGCGCAGGCGTCCCGCCTGCTTCTGTAACTCATCCATAGATGCTCTTGGCGAACGGGACGTTCGTGCTCCCATTTCAGGAGGAAAGGAATGCTAATGCAAATTTCCAGGCGTGCTTATGGGGTGTCTTGGATTGTGGTGGGGGGAACGGCCGTTGCCTCCGTCATTGGTTTATTGTATCCCGACCATCTCTATCCCACAGCCGAACTGCGCCAATCTTATCTGACCAACGATGTGATCAACCTCATCATCGGCCTGTCCATCATCCTGATTGCTATATGGCTGGCGTGGCGCGGCCGGCTGTTAGGGCTGCTTCTTTGGCCGGGGGCGATGCTGTACGGGCTTTACAACTACATTGCCTACGTTGTTGGGCTTCCATTTGGTTGGAGCACCCTCTTGTATCTGGTCATTGTTCTGGGCAGTGGTCTGGCTATATTTGACGTTTTGAAAAGTATCGATGTTCAGCCTGTAGCAGCGCGGCTGGCTGACGCCGTGCCGGTCAAAACTTCCGGCTGGATTTTGCTTTTGTTTGGGCTGCTGTTTTTCCTTCGGGCTGTAAGCATGGTTGCCGATGCGGTTGTTGCTCGGACTGGACTGCCAGTTTCGGAACAAGGCGTTGTCATTGCCGACATTCTCATCTCGCCGCTTTGGATGGCTGGCGGGATGTTGCTCTTGCGGCGAAAGCCCTGGGGATATGTGGGCGGGTTGGGGCTGCTGTTCGCAGCCAGTATGTTGTTCATCGGTTTAATCGGGCTGCTTCTCTTGCAACCATTTTTTACCGAGGCGGCATTTGCGCTGACAGATGTCCTCGTTGTTGCTGCGATGGGTTTGATTTGTTTCGTTCCCTTTGCGTTGTTTGCGCGGGGCGTGGCAAAAAGCGAAATGTAGACAGCTTGCGTATAGGTGTTGGGGCGTGCTTGAGAATTTTCGCCATGCAACAAAGCTGACCTGCGTTATAATTCCTGAATGCAGTCGATTTTATTACATGCCCCATTGCTTCCCTGGCCGGTGAACTGGGATGAAGTGTACGGCCGTACCGCGCCCATCCTCGTCGAAATAGGGTTTGGCAGTGGTCATTTCCTCATCGATTGGGCCAGACAGCGCCCCGACGCCAATGTGTTAGGACTGGAAATCTCGCTGCCTTCCCTGCGCAAGGGCGAGAGCAAAATCCGTAACACCGGATTGACCAACGTACGCGTCGTTCAGGGTGGCGCGCCGCTGGTATTGCAGGCATTGTTTGCCCCGGCCAGCCTCAGTGAAGTTTTTATCAACTTCCCCGACCCCTGGCGCAAAGAGCGCCACTACCACCGCCGTCTCATCAGCGATGAATTCCTGAATTTGCTGGCCACGCGGCTGTCTCCCGGCGGCCTGCTGGACATTGCCACTGACCATCCCGACTACGCGCCCTGGATTACCGAACGGCTGGAGCGGACGCCCTATTTCGCCAGCCGTTTGCCAACGACATTTGTCACTGAGGATAACGAGCGGTTGCGTACCAAGTATGAGCTGATCGCCCTGGAGGAGGGGCGTACCTGTCATTATTTTAAGTGGCGGCGCAATGCGGAAACGGCCGTCAACCCCTTCCCGATCCCGGAGGAACTGCCTATGCCCCATATCATCATGAGTTCGCCATTAAGTTTGGCCGAAATTGGCCAACGCTTTGAGCCGCAGCACACGTCCGATGGCGAGACCCACGTCAAGCTGCTGGAGATGTACCAATCGTTTTACGACCAGAAGCTGCTCGTCGAAACCTACGTCAGAGAGGAGCCTTTGACGCAGCGCGTCGGCCTGTCGGTTTTCCGGCGGCAGACGGGCGAACTGGTCGTTGGTTTGCACGACGTCGGTTTTCCCCGGCCAACGCGCGGCATCCAACTGGCTATTGCCCATCTGGCGCAGTGGATTTTGGGACTGCATCCCGACAGCACTGTTATCGCCAATAATTTGAGTAATGCGATATGGGAAACTTAACGGCCGAATCAAAATCGTCCCGGCATGACTGGCCGGTTCATGGCTGGATCGGGCTGGCACTGGTCGTTGTTTTTTGGATTTTGAACTGGTCCCTGCCCGGCCTGCGCACTCATTGGGCTTTCTTCCCCCTATGGTTGGGCTACTGCCTGACCGTCGATGCCCTCGTCTATCAACGGAAGGGTCATTCTCTGCTGACGCGAAATCCGCGGGCTTATGTGGCTCTTTTTTTAATTTCCCTGCCCTCCTGGTGGCTTTTTGAAGTCATCAACTGGCGGACGCGCAACTGGTTTTATGACGGCCGTCAATATTTCTCCGATCTGGCCTTTTTTGCCTACGCCTCACTGAGTTTTTCTACCGTTATGCCCGCTGTTTTTGGTACGGCCGAATGGATTGGTTCCTTCGATTGGCTGCAGCGTATCCGTCCTGGTTTCGTTATTCGGCCGACGCGCCGCGTTTTGTGGGGATTTTTCCTGACCGGCTGGCTGATGCTGGCTCTGCTGCTCATCTGGCCCGATTATTTCTTCCCCTTCGTCTGGATTTCAGTCTACTTTATTTTGGAGCCGGTCAATGTCTGGCTAAAAAATCGCTCATTGGCCTCTGATGTGGCCATCGGCGACTGGCGGCCCGTATTCGCCTTGTGGCTGGGCGTGATGATATGCGGTTTCTTTTGGGAAATGTGGAATTTTTATTCCTACCCCAAATGGATTTACCGGGTGCCGTATGTTGGCTTCTGGCATATTTTTGAGATGCCTTTGCTGGGGTATGGCGGGTATTTGCCGTTTTCCCTGGAATTGTTGGCCCTGTACCACCTGGTTATCGGTGCTTTCAAACGGGATTCTGCTCTTGATTTGGTGGCGAGGAACTCATGCAATTAGACCTGGAATTGTATCGTGAATCGGTGGAGGTGGAGCCATCTGTTCGGATCAGTTTTATTGACGTGGCTCCGGAACGGCCGTTACACACCCTCGTCTTCATTCATGGCTTTGGCGGCCGGGCCAGGCAGTGGCGCTACCAGATGGAGCAGTTTGGCCGCGAGAACCGGGTCATTGCCATTGATTTGCGCGGCCACGGCCGTTCCTCCCGCCCCCGCGCTGGTTATGACATGAAACGGATGCTGGCCGATGTAACGGCCGTGCTCGATCATTTGCAGCTGCGCCAGCCGTTTGTGATGGTCGGCCACTCCTTTGGCGTCGCCTTCGCTACCGAATTTGCCTGGCGCTACCCGCAGCGCGTCAGCCATCTTATTTTGATAGCCGGGGCCGGCGAGTACGACATCCCCGGCTATTTCAAGCTGCTCTTCCGCCTGCCGCCGCCGGTCATTCGCTTTTTAGAGCCGGTGGCCGAAAAGTCGGTGGGCGCGTCGATGCGTTCCCTGCGCCGCACCTTTCTGGACAACGTGCGCCACTGGCGCGGCTGGGAGATGTTCCCCGAACTGCGCATGCCGACGATGGTCATCATGGGCAACAAGGATCGGGTTTTGCCGCAAGAAGCATTCGAGCGCGTCGGCGAACTGGTGCCTCAGGATTCCGAGGTCATCAACGTGGGCGTATCGGCCCACATGGTTATGCTGGAGCGGCGCGACGCTGTCAACCGGGCCATCGAGCGTTTCATCGAGGATGGAGCGACGACGGCCGGATATTCCCGCTGGCGCACGGCCGAATCGGAGGATGGGCGGGGCGGTTTGCTGGCGGAACGGCCGTGGCTGGCCAGCTACGAATCCGACGTGCCGCCGACGATTGACATTCCCCGCCTGCCGTTGACCCGGCTGCTGGATCGGGCCTGGCGGCGTTTTCCGCGCCGTCCGGCGCTCATTTACCAGGGACGCACCCTCACTTACCGCAATTTAAGCGCCCAGGCGGCCCGCTTGGCCAACGCGCTGCGGGCGCTGGGCTGCGGCAAAGGGACGCGAGTCATGCTGCTCCTGCCCAACGTGCCGCAAGCGGTCATCGCTTTTTACGGCGTTTTGCGATTGGGGGCGGTCGTGGTGATGGGCAATCCATTGGCCGAGAAGGAAGAAATCGTCCGTGAGGCGCAGCGGTCGGGGGCCGAGGTGTTGATTACGCTGACCCGGTTTCAGGATACGGCCGTTGCCGTCAAAGCCCAAAGCAGCATCCGCCACGTCATCTATGCCAATGTCAAAGAATATTTGCCCTGGTGGAAAGCGGGGTTGTTTTCGCTGCGGCAAGAGCAGAAACAAGGTCATCGACTGCGCCAGCCGCTGCCATCGACTGATTTTATCTGGCGTAAACTGCTGCGGCAGCAGGCGACCACGCCGCCGGAAGTGAACGTCAAAGCGGAGGATACGGCCGTCATCCAATTCACCAGCGGCACCACCGCCGAGCCAAAAGGGATCATGCTCTCCCACCACAATCTGGTGGCCAATACGATGCAAATCCGGGCCTGGCTGCCCGACGCCCGCGATGGCGAGGAGGTATTTCTCTGCGTCGTGCCTTTCAGCCACGTCTACGGCATGACGACGGCGATGAATGTGCCCATCAGCCTGGGGGCCAGCATGGTTTTGCTGCCCACTTTCAACGTGGAAGAGGTGCTGCAAAACATCAAGCGTTACAAGCCGACGCTGTTCCCCGGTGTCCCGGCGATGTATGTGGCTATCAACGAGTTTCGCGGTGTTCGTAAGTACAACGTCCAGTCGATCCGGGCCTGCATCAGCGGGGCCGCGCCGCTGCCCATCGAGGTCAAGGAGGCGTTTGAGAAGCTGACGAAGGGCAAACTGGTGGAAGGGTACGGCCTGAGTGAGGCCAGCCCGGTGACGCACGCCAATCCGATTAACGGCCGTAACAAAGTTGGTTCCATCGGTCTGCCATTACCCGGCACCGAAGCGCGCATTATCAGCCTTAAAAGCGGCACGCCGCTCAAGCCGGGGCAGGTGGGCGAACTGGTTGTGCGCGGCCCGCAAGTCATGCAGGGCTACTGGCAGGACGAGACCGCCAGCCGTGCCGTCATCGACAAAAAAGGCTGGCTGCATACCAACGACATCGCCCGCATGGATGAAGACGGTTATTTCCAAATCATCAGCCGCCGCCAGGATATGTGGACGGCCGATGATGAAGCGCCCGCTTTCCCCCGCGACGTGGAGGAGGTCATTTACGAGCTGCCCGAAGTGCGCGAGGTGGTCGTCGTGGCCATCGCTAATCAGCCCATTGCTTTTGTCAGCCTCAAGGAAAAGACGCGGGTTCCGGCCAAAGCGATCATCGCCTTTTGCCAGCGCCGTTTGCCGTCCAGCCAGGTGCCGAAGCTGGTTATTTTCGTCAAGGAGTTCCCGCGCAGTTTTATTGGCAAGGTGCTGCGCCGCGAATTGGTCAGTCAATACGCCCATGAGATTACGGCTGAAGCGGGCAGTGTGGGGGAGCATTTGGCGGGATTGGAGGATTGAGCAGGGGGGTAATGGAGCAAGGGGGCAAGGGGGCAAGGGAGCAGGGGAGAAAATGGTGGCGTACTGTTAAGGAATAATGGCTCTTTGGGAATTCACGGGGTCTTGTCATGTAGGGGCGGGTCTTGTGCCCGCCCATAGGTATCAAGCTAAGGCAATAAATATGTGCAAAAAGAGAACTCTTGAGGCAAACTGGTTTTTTCCACGAAACCGCAAGCCAAAGGAGTTCTCCATGACAATCATAACACGGATAAGCCAAGCAATGCAGCATGTCCTTACCCATACCGCCACAGAAGCAGCCCAAAAAACTGGATTCACCCAGCGGCAAGTGAAGGTGACAGGAGCCAATTTCTGCCAAACGTTAGTCTTTGGCTGGTTACAAGAGCCAGAAGCAACGCTTGAATCCTTGTGCCAAACTGGCGTGACAGTTGGGTTAGAGATTACGCCGCAGGGTCTTGACCAACGCTTCACCAAAACAGCAAGCGATTGCTTGTACCAGGTTTTGCAGGCAGCGTTAACCGAAACGATCCAGGCAAAAGCAGTCGCTATTCCCGTTCTACAACGCTTCAATGGCGTATATATTGAAGATAGCAGCAGCATCACCTTGCCAGAAGAGTTGGCCCCGGTTTGGTCAGGGTGTGGCGGCAGCGGGTCTGCGAGCAATGGCGCTGTCAAGCTGCAAGTCCGCTGGGATGTGTTACATGGGGAAATTGATGGGCCGCACCTTGTTGATGGGCGCACCCATGACCGCGTTGCGTCTACCTTGAACCGGCCGCTTCCTGAGAGGAGTTTGCTTATTCGTGACTTGGGGTATTGGAAGCTAGAGGCGTTAGAAACAATGGATAGGACAGGTTGTTGTTGGCTTTCACGCGCCCAAGCGCAAACTGGGTTTGTTGATAGTTCTGGACAGTCATGGTCACAAGCGGCATTTGTACGACAGCAAACAAATGGCTCATTTGACATCCCTATCGAGTTAGGGTTGAAAAAACGTCTCCCAGCCCGGTTTGTAGGTTTTCGGGTACCGGCTGAAGTTGCTCGGGAACGGCGACGCAAACTTAAAGCTGCTTCTAAACGTAAAGGCCAAACCGTTTCCTCAGCACGACTAGTTTTATGTGATTGGACTTTATTTGTCACCAATGTGCCTGTTGACCGTCTCACACCGGCAGAAATTCTTGTCCTGGCTCGCTTGCGTTGGCAGATCGAGCTGCTTTTCAAACTTTGGAAATCACACGGGCGCATTGATAAATCTCGCTCTGAAAAACCGTGGCGTATCTTGTGTGAACTGTACGCTAAGCTGATTGGCATGATCATCCAACATTGGTCTTTTTTGATGGCCAATTGGCAATTCCCTGACCGCAGTTTCGTCAAGGCCTCCGCAACCGTGCGTCGCCATGCTATCAATCTGGCCTTGGCAATCTGTGATTTATCGCGTTTAGCGGAATCGTTGACTATGTTACGGTCTTGTTTATCACATGGCGTACGCATTAACAAAAGTGCTAAATCGCCTCATACTTTTCAACTTTTATTAGCTTTAGCTGAGCTTTATGCTTAACTTGATATACATGGGGCGGGTCTTGTGCCCGCCCTGCTCTGGGCGACCACAAGGGTACGCCCCTACACCCCACGAAATCCTGAAGACCCGGAATAATTGAGGAACGGGTAGCAGCGGCTCAGGAGCCGGTAGGAACGATTCAGGAGCCGGTAGGAACGGTTCAGGAACGGGTAGGAACGATTCAGGAGTAAGTAGGAATCATTCAGGAACAGGTAGGAACGATTCAGGAGTAAGAAGCAGCGGTTCAGGAGCAGGTAGCAGCGGTTCAGGAGCGAGTAGCAGCGGTTCAGGAGCGGGTAGCAGCGATTCAGGAGCAGGTAGCAGCGACTCAGGAGCAAGTAGCAACGGTTCAGGAGCAGGTAGCAGCGACTCAGGAGCAGGTCAGGAGAGGAAAATGATTGTTTTGGGACGACTTATTGTGGGGTTGGGGATGCTGGTGTTGGGGCGGCAGTTGTTTTGGTTGTTTGTGGGCGGTGTGGGGTTTGTGTTTGGCATTCAGTTGGCGACGCAGGTTTTGGGTGAAGGGCAGCCGGATGTCAATATTTTGCTGTTTGCCCTGGTTTTTGGCTTCATTGGCGCGGTGGTGGCGCTGGCGCTGCAAAAATTGGCGGTCAGCGCGGCCGGTTTTTTTGGCGGCGGCGTTATTGCCATGAATCTGGTGCAGGTGATGAATTTGGATTTGGGGTCGGTGTTGGTTCCGTTTCTGGTGGGCGGTGTGTTGGGGCTGATTCTGGTGTCGATCCTGTTTGACTGGGCGCTGATTGCGATTTCGTCGTTTGCCGGGGCGACGGTGATTGTGCAGTCGTTTGTGATGGAAACGGCCGTCTCCCTCCTCCTGCTCGTCATTCTCATTGCGGTGGGCATTGCCGTGCAAGCCAATCAACTGCGCCGCGAGGGGAAGAAGGGGTAGGCGACCATAGGTCGCTTGGTGAAAGGGTGACAGGGTGCATGGGTGATGGGGTGAAAGAAGGCAGCCGATTGTATGCGGCGGCCGTGCTCATTGCCATCCAAGAATTTGTCGGCGACGCGCCCCAATTTGATGATGTGACGCTGGTGGTTGCGCAAAAGCCGGAGCGGGAAGTGGATTTCAATTGACCACAAATTGTATATAATGGGAGCATTGACTGTTAAGTTCCAGCAAAATGGAGGCATCGAATGGATACAAATACAGCTATCATTCTTGTCGTCGCGTTGTTTGCCCTGATAATCGTCGGCGGCTTTTTCATCTACCGGCGGCGCAGCCACATCACGATTGACACCCCGTTAGGAAAACTAGACATGGATGCCAGCAGCGACCCCGAACCGGCCCCGCCGGGACAGCCGGGTGTGGTGGTAGAAGACGTGAAAAGCCGCCAGGGAGGCGTTCTGGCTGAGGACAAAACGGGGCGGGGCGTGTCGGTGAAAAAAGCAGAAGTCGAAACAGACATCCTGGTCAGCAGCGAAAATCCGGACCCAAAAGCCTGAACCCTGCGTCTGCGGGCGCGGGGGAGCGGCGGGCACATATTCAACAGGTTGTCGCCGGCGGCGATATTTACGCCGTTGCCGGTGATTTTATCTTGCAGCCCGAAGAGCGGCCGCCGCTGTGGGCGGGTGTGCCGCCCCTGCCCGGTCATTTCTTGGGGCGCGAGGCGCTGCTGGATACGTTGGTCAAGCAGTTGACCAATGGGCAGACTCTGGCCCTGTCGGCGGAGGGGCTGCCCGGCGTGGGCAAGACGACGCTGGCTGTTGCTCTGGCTTATCATCCCCAAGTCTTGAAGCATTTTGGCGACGGTGTGTTGTGGGCCGGGCTGGGGCCGGCGGGCGACCCACGGCTGGCGCTGACTGAATGGGGGCAGAGTTTGAGGGCTGACCTGGCCGGAGCGGTGGAACTGGCCGATATGCAGCGGGCGGTGCAGCATTTGATTGGCCAGCGCCGTCTGCTGCTGGTGATTGACGATGCCTGGGAGTTAGAGGCGGCCCAGGCGCTGCGCTGCGGCGGGCCAAACTGCTGCTATTTACTGACCACGCGCGACAAAGGGCTGGCGCGGACCTTTGCCGGGGCGGCCGGGATGACCAGTGTGCCGGTGCTGGCCCAAGACCCGGCCTTTACCCTGCTGCAAAAGCTGGCCCCGGAAGCGTGCGCCCACGACCCGGCAGCGGCGGCGGCCCTGACGCAGGCGGTGGGCGGCCTGCCCCTGGCGCTGGAACTGCTGGGCGGTTACCTGGGCGCGCCGGAACGCCACCTGTTCCCCGACTTGAGCCAGGCGGCGCTGGCCGAACTGGCCGACCCGGCGCAGCGGCTGCGGCTGGCCCAACAGCGGCTGGGCGGGCGCGGCCCGGCGGTGACGCTGGCGGAGACGATTCAATTGAGCCTGACCGGGCTGCCGGATGGCGCGGCGGACGCGTTTTACGCCATGGGCGCTTTTGCCCCCAAGCCGGAGAGCTTTAGCCGGGCGGCGGCGGAAGCGGTGACGGCAGGGGATGGGGGAATACTGGCCCTGCTGGCGGCGCGCAACCTGCTGGAACGGGCCGGGGAAACCGGGGAAGAACGGCTGGCGCTGCACCAGACGCTGGCCGACACGGCCCGGACGAGCATGCCCGACGCCGCCCAGGCCCGCCACCGGGCCTACTACCTGGCCGCGGCCAATGAAGACCGGGGCGACTGGCGGCGGATTGAACGGGCCTATGGGCAGATTAAATGGGCCTGGCGGCATGCACCCGATAGTGAAGCGTTGATCGATATGTTTTGGGCCATTCACCGTCATCAGCATCGAAGGGGATTGTGGCGCGATTAGCGGACTTAGGGGCGAACGCGCCTGGAAAGTTGCCGCAAAATTAGAGCTTGAAAGGATCAGGGTACGTTGCTGAACAACATCGGCAGTGTCTACGACAGCCTGGGGCGCTGGGGCCAGGCGCTGGAGTACATGAAAGCGGGCGCTTCATCATGGAAGAAGTGGGCGACCGGCGGGCTGGCGACGACGCTGGAACAGCCATCGGCAGTGTCTACGACAGCCTGGGGCGCGGGGCCAGGCGCTGAGTATTACGAGCGGCGCGCCCCATCAGTGAAGAAGTGGGCGACCGGGCGGGGGCTGGCGATGACGCTGGTCAACATCGGCAGTGCTCCATGACAGCCCAGGCCAGGCGCTGGAGTATTACGAGCGGGCGCCGCCCATCAGTGAAGTGAAGTGGGCGACCGGGCGGCTATGACGACGCTGAACAACATCGGCCTTGTCTACGACAGCCCAAAGTGCTGGGGCCAGGCGCTGGAGTATTACGAGCGGGCGCTGCCCATCAGTGAAGAAGTGGGCGACCGGGCGGGGCTGGCGACGACGCTGAACAACATCGGCCTTGTCTACCGAAAACTTGGACAGACAGGCCAGGCGCTTGAGTATTACGAGCGGGCGCTGCCCATCAGGGAAGAAGTGGGCGACCGGGCGGGGCTGGCGACGACGCTGAACAACATCGGCCTTGTCTACCGAAAACTTGGACAGACAGGCCAGGCGCTTGAGTATTACGAGCGGGCGCCGCCCATCAGGGAAGAAGTAAGACTGGCAGGCTGGCGATGACGCTGGAACAACATCATCGGCCTTGTCTACCAGAAAACTGGGACAGACAGACAAGGCGCTTGAGTATTTGCGCGAGCGGGAGGCGCCGCCCCATCAGTGAAGAAGTGGGCGACCGGGCGGGGCTGGCGACGACGCTGAACAACATCGGCCTTGTCTACCGAAAACTTGGACAGACAGGCCAGGCGCTTGAGTATTACGAGCGGGCGCTGCCCATCAGGGAAGAAGTGGGCGACCGGGCGGGGCTGGCGACGACGCTGAACAACATCGGCCTTGTCTACCGAAAACTGGGACAGACAGACAAGGCGCTTGAGTATTACGCGAGCCGGGCGCCGCCCATCAGGGAAGAAGGCGGGCGACTGCGGGCTGAGCGCATGACGCTGAACAACATCGGCCTTGTCTACCGAAAACTGGGACAGACAGACAAGGCGCTTGAGTATTACGAGCGGGCGCTGCCCATCAGGGAAGAAGTGGGCGACCGGGGGGGGCTGGCGACGACGCTGAACAACATCGGAACTGTTTATTATGCAAATAATGATTTGGAGAAAGCACTGAGTTATTTTAACCAGGCCCTTCCAATTTGTCAGGACATTGGAGATCGTGATGGCGAAAGTTTGACACGATGGTGGCTCGGCGTGCTGCATCGAGCTGAAGGCCGTTTGCAGAACGCCTGTGATGAACTGAGGCAAGCTGTAAAGCTGGCCGAATACGTGCAAAGCCCTTCCGTTGAACAAATTCGCAAAAATTTGGAAGAAGTCGAGGCAGAATTGGCCAATCAATGATGGCGTACAGACCGGCCACATGCAACCTTGCCACTTTGCTTTACTGCCAGGCCGTCACCCCATCCAGCGCTTTCTTTTCCTCGTCAGTCAGTTTGACTTCAGCCCCTTTCATCGTGTCTTCTAGCTGCGCGATGCTGTTGGCGCCGATGATGGCCGAGGTAACGGTTGGATTAGCCAACACCCAGGCAATCGCAGTTTGGGCAATGGTGGCGTTGTGGGACTGGCCGATTTCTTCCAGTTTGTCAACGGCCGTAAATCCCCACTCGTTCATATATCGCCGCCGCACGCCATCGGCCCGCGCCGAATCCGGTACGGCCGTTTCCCGGCGATATTTGCCCGTCAGAAAACCGGCGGCCAGCGGGCTGTAGGGAATCACGCCGATGCCTTGATCCAGGCACAGCGGCTGCAACTCCCGCTCGAACTCGGCGCGATGCACCAGATTGTAATGCGGCTGCAAGCTGTCAAAGCGCACCAGGTTCTTCACGTCGCTGATCCAGAGCGATTTGGCCAGCAGCCAGGCCGGATAGTTGGAGCAGCCGATGTAGCGCACCATCCCGGCCCGTACCAAATCATTCAGCGCCGTCAGTGTCTCGTCCAGCGGCGTCTCTTCATCTGGCCAATGCACCTGGTACAAATCAATCACGTCGGTTTGCAGCCGGTCCAGGCTGGCTTCCACCGCATCCAGGATGTGCTGGCGGGAAAGTCCCTGGTTGTTGGGGCCGCTGCCCATTTCGCCGCGCACTTTGGTCGCCAGGACAATATCTTGCCGCCGCACGGCGCCGCTGGCCAGCCAGTTGCCGATGATGGTTTCGCTGACGCCGCCGTCGTTGCCATCGGCCCAGCGTGAGTAAATATCGGCCGTGTCGATGAAATTGCAGCCCAGTTCAACGGCGCGGTTCATGATGGCATGGCCGGTTGGCTCATCGGCCGTCCAACCGAACTGCATGGTGCCTAAACAAATTGTTGAAACTTTAAGGCCGGTGCGGCCTAATCGTCGGAATTCCATTTGTACTTCCTCCATGAATGGGAGCGCGAGCAACTTGCTCGCCAATGCGGGCTGGCAGCCCGCGCTCCAGGTTTTTAAGGTGTTGGCGTCGCCGTGACAGCGACGGTCGGTTCGATGGCGGCTTCGGGCGTGGCGGGCACTTCGGCGGTGGCTGCGGCATCTGCTGCGGCCGATTCGGCGATGGCAGTTGCTGTGGCGGCAGCGCGAATTTCCGCTTCTCGCTGGGAGCGGACTTCGGGGTCTTCCAGATTGGGATGGTCAAAGTTGAAATAGTTGTACGTGGCCCGTGAAATCTCACGCAAAATAGGGAAACCAATTTCATAAGGCAGCCAGTCAGAATCAGGTGTGGTGACGTACTCGACAATGACGTAATCGGCTTCCGGCGAGAGGACGATTCCGGCGTCACCATGGGTGACAAAATCCCAGCCATGTTTGTGGGAAACGGGCACGTTCTCCGGCACGCCGTAGCGGATTAAGTTGCCTTCTTCGTTGCGAACCATCAAGTCGATGATGGCCTGGCATTCATCGGGGGTAATTTGGTCGGGATAAACGGCCAACAGGGTGCCGCCGCCTTTGGCGCAGTAATAGATCATGGAAAGCAAGGTGCCCATCTCTTCGGCGGTGGTCTGCATGGCGCTGTCGGGCCGGGTGGGCAGGTCGGGTCGGGAGTTGGCCGGGGTGGTGTAGGTGCTGGGGCGGGTGGAAACGGCCGTGGCGTCATAAGGTACGGCCATAAATGTATTCACCAATCCCAGCCGGTGGGCCGATTCGGTGATGATGTCAGCCCCCTTGTAAGTGTTGTTTTCTCCGGCGATGACGTGCAGCAGCAGGTTAGCGCCATAATTGCTGGAGTGAACGGCCGTGTCTTCCAAAAGTTGCGTCACATATTCATCCGGCGGGTTGTCCAGAACGCGGTACGTCTCCATAAAGATGAGAATTTTGAGGATACTGAGGCCGGACATGGCCACATCAGCATTGATGCCCATTTCCTCGCCGGTCTCCAAATCCATCACAAATACGCTGCCCATACCGCTAAACGCATCCAACTGCCCCACAATATTCTGCCGCAGGCTGTCGATGCTGAAAGATGGTTCGGCCTGCTCGTCGATCACCAGATGCGCTTCCCGATTATCCGGTTCTAGCAGGGCGGTTTCGACGCTGGGCAGACTGGCTTGCAGATTCATCACATAACCGGCTTCACCGGCCCGGAATGTGGTGGAAGCGGCCAAAAGCTGAGGCGCTTTAGCCGGTTTATCCAGAAAGCTGGCGATAGTTTCCAGCTTTTGGATAAGCGCGTCCTGATCATAAGCGGCCTGTAGTTCAATGGTTGTAGGTTCTATTGACCGTTGCAGCAGGAATTCCAGGAAACCGCGCCAGTAATCTTCGCCTTCCTTTACGGCCGCAGCTTTATCGAGCATCCCTTCCACGTCAATTTGGAAGCCAATTTCATCCATGGGAACTTCGGTTCGCTCATCTTGATAGTAGACGATGAGAGGTGTCAGGTAATGCTCGTTGAGCACTTCGGCAGCTTCGGGGCGTGACATGCCGGAAAGGTCCAGTCCGGCAACGGTGAGGCTTTGGGGCAGCAGTTCGCGAGCATAGCTGTAGAGGAAGGCTTCGTAGCCGAGGTAAAGCAGTCCTAAAACCAGGATGGTGATGGTTAAGAATCGTTGGATGGATTTGAGCATGATGATTAATTGGCTTGAGCGCCAGCCAGATAGGGATTGTCGAAGTTATAGTAATTGTAAACGAGCCGGGAGATGTCGGCTATCAGCGGCGAACTGACTTCCCATTCCAGCCAGTCGGGTTTGTAGAGGAAAATGACCAGGACGTAGTCGCTGGTGGGTGTGAAGATGATGGCGGCGTCGCCGTGGGTGTCGCTGATCCAGCCATGACGGTGGGCAACGGCCGTTGTCGGTGGCACACCCTCTTCAATCAAACTGCCGATCTTGTCCTGCTGCATGATGTTGAGGATTTCGCCACATTCCGACTGTGTAACTGTCCCTTCGAAAGCAGCCGAAATCGCACCGCCGGAGCCGCTGGCACAGTAATAAATCATCGACAGCAGCGTACCCATATCTTCGGCCGTCGTTTGCATTTGCGGCGTAGGCTGTGTCGTTGGTTCCTCGATTGAATTGGCCGGTGTTTGCAAAGCGGCACCGCCGTCATCGTCGTAGGGTTTGACCATAAAAGTGTTGACCAGACCCAATTTCTGCATCGATTCGGTGACCAATGACGCACCCAGTTCCGGGTCATCTTGTCCGGCAATGATGTTGAGGATGGCATTGGCGCTGATGTTGTCGGGTTGGACTACCAGTGTGTCGGAGATGAGTTTTTGCTGCGATAATGTGGGACGGCCGTCCAGGACACGGTACAACTCCAACACAATCGGCACTTTCATCAAATCCATGCCCGACATGGCCACACCTGCGTTAATATTGACTTCCTGACCGGTTTCCAGTTCCAAAATAAAAACCGACGACGTGCCGCCGGTTTGTTGGTCGTAATCTTGCAGCCGGTTTACTAGCAGGCGGGTAAGCAGGTTGATTTCCGGCCTTTCCGGCGTTTGCGGTTCAACGATGAGGTGAGCTTCCCGATCTACGGGGCGGTACATGGCTGCTTCTACGTCGGCAAAGCTGGCCTGAATATTGGTGCGCGTGCCGGCTTCGCCAAATTGGAAGCTGAGGGTTGAGGGTACGGGCTGCGGCGGCTGGGCCGGTTTGTCGTTGAGATTGGCGATTTCTTGCAGCAGTTCGCGCAAGGCTTCGCGATCGTGGGTGGCGGCCAGCGGTACGGGGTCGACTTCGATAGGACGCCCCCACAAAAAGCCCCAAAATCCGGCCCAGAAATCTTGCTGCACGCGCTGAAAATCAGCTTCGCTGAGCATGGTTTCTTTATCCAGGGTGAAGTTGGCCTGGGCCGGGCTGACGTCGAATTTTTCTTCACCGTGGTAGATGGTGATGGGGGCTTCGATGTAGCGGTTGGTGAGGAGTTCGCTGGCCTGATCCCGGGTCAGACCGCTGACATCAACACCGGCAATGGTTAGCCCGGCCGGATAAAATTGGCGGAATCCGGCAAACTGGTACAGTTTGACCAGTAGAAAGATGGTGATGCCGACCATCAGGGAGACGGTCAGCCATTGGCCTAAGCCTGGGGAGGTGCTTCGGTTCATGTTGGTGAAAGGGTTTTTTGGTGGTGTACGGCCGTTGCCGCTAGCAACGCATCATGATGAAATGGCAGCAGCGGCCCGGGTAGATTATCGAACGGGAACCAGCTTGCTTCAATGATTTCTGAGTTGAGCTGAAGGGTACCATCCTGTAATTGGGCCAGATAAGCGATACCGATGTGGGCTGGATTTTCCTGTGGCCTGGCGAGGAGGACGGTTTGGAGAACGGCCGTTAACCCCGTTTCTTCCTTCAATTCCCGCAGTACACCCGTTTCTGGCGATTCCTGCCGGTCAAGCCAGCCGCCAGGCAGACCCCAGGGCGTGTAAGGATGAAAAACATGGCGCAGCATCAAAACTTGTTCCGATTCATTCATCACAACCACCACCACACCAATTCGATGCCGGGGAATAATAAGGCGGATAGCCCATCTCATCAAATGATTAAGCAATGGCAGTTTAAGCAGACGGGAGAGTCCCAGCTTCCATTCGATCGATAAATTTACCAAATTGAGACGATGTCTCTCCTTTGTAATCAAGACTAATCATCTTGAACCATTGATTTCGGTGAAATGGGGAATTTTGCAGATAAACAAAGGCAAATTCCCCACTTTGCCAGAGTAAATTATAAAGAATCAGCAAGATTTCTTTATGATTACTTACTCGAAATGGCAGTATAGCAAAAACGAGGGTGAAAGCCAGCCTGTTGGCCTAAAACAAAGCCGATTCTCATTTGAAAAATGACCTGCAACTTTCAGAAACCGGGCGCGTATAGGTGCACATAAACAAACAGCGGAGGTATTTATCATGCCTGAAACAAAATTAACACGCAGTGAAACTGACAGGATGATTGCCGGGGTTTGTGGCGGACTGGCTGCTTACTTAAAGGTAGATTCTGTTTTGGTGCGCCTGGCTTTTGTCATTTTAATATTTGCAAGTGGAATTGGATTCCCAATTTATCTGATCATGTGGGTGATTATGCCCAGCGAAGCCGGCGCCGGCAAATTGGGTTCGGAAGTGATTCACGATAATATCGGAGAGATGAGCGAGACAGTATCCAAACGATTGGATCGATTTGGCCGCCCTAACACAGTCGGGCTGATTCTGATTTTGTTGGGGATTTACTTTTTGTTCAATCAATTTGGCTGGGCTGGCTGGGTGAATGCCATTTTCTGGCCACTATTGATTATCGGGGCCGGTATTTATTTGCTTTCACGCCGCAGCCGTTAAGATCTATTGGTGAAAAGGAGGTGCTAAACACCTCCTTTTTTAACGCCGTCGGAGGAGCCGCAAGCCGGGGCGGGTGTTTTCCATATCTTCGAGGGGCTGTTGGGATGGTTTTTCCTCGTTGAGAACGGGCAGGGCAACGGCAAAGGTGGTGCCCTTGCCAAATTCGCTGGTGACGTAAATTTCGCCACCGTGTGCTTCCACAATGGATTTGGCGATGGACAAGCCTAATCCTGAACCACCCTGGGCGCGGCTGCGAGCTTTATCTACCCGATAAAACCGGTCGAAAATATGAGGCAAATCTTTTTCGGGAATGCCAATTCCTGTGTCGCTAATGATAATTCGTGCCCACAACTCGGTTTTTGACAGGCTTAACCGTACTTCGCCGCCGTCCGGTGTGTATTTGATGGAATTGCCGATTAAGTTGATGAGGAGCTGCTTGAGCCGGTCGGGATCGCCCATGATGCGCACCTGGTCAATATCGGTGATGGTAACGGTGACGGTTTTGCTGAGGACGATGACTTTTTGGTAGACCTCGAAGAACAGGTTGTCCAGTTCGATGGGCTGCATTTGCAGGGGCAGACCGCCGGCATCGGCACGGGCTAACAGGAGGAGATCGCCAACGAGCCGAGCCATGCGGTCTACTTCTTCCTGGATGATGGTGAGGGATTCGGGATCGGCTTCGCCCATGCGCCGCATGAGATCGATGTTGCCGCGTACGGCCGTTAACGGGGTGCGTAGTTCGTGGGAGACATCAGCCATCAACCGCTGCTGGGCCTGGAACAGCCGCTCTAAACGCTCTAATGTTTGATTAAAAGCGCGGGCCAAATCGCCGATTTCATCGGTACGGCCGGTATCGGGCACCCGGCGGCTGAGGTCATCGGCATTGGTGATTTGCCGGGCGACGGTGGCAATATCATCTAGCGGGCGGAAAAGGCTGGGAGTGAGTCCAACGGCGAGAATTAAGGAGGCAACGGCCGCACCAAATCCAATCAGCAAGGCAGTAACCAGGAGCCGGTTGAAACTTTCGTACACGTCCAGCAGGCGGGCCACCTGTAAATGGCCGACAATTGTTCGCTGGCCCTGTTCTTCGACATATAACGGCGAGGACAAGACACGTAGAGTCGCGTTACCGTGGGTGACGAGACTGAACTGTTTTTCATTGCTAAAACCGTTGGGGTCTAAAAATTCATCGTAGCCGGTTAAGTTGCGGGAACGTGCCAGGATTTTGCCATCATTGTTGATGATGAGCATGAAGGTTGAGGCGGTTTCTAATGTAATCAAGTCTTCGGGGATGGAGACCCGGAAGATGCCGCCTGGCGCTAGAATAGTGTTTTCCGGGCGGATACCATCAGCCAGGGCTTCCAGGCTCTGATCGATTTCGGCTAGCAGTTGGTTACGGGGCAGCCAATAGACGATGAGCGCAACCAGGAAGAAGGCAGCGGAAAAGATGATGGTATAGATAAATAACAGGCGGTTTTGGATGGACACCAGACGGCCTTAAAGGATTAAACGGGTATGGGAAGGGTAACGGCCGTAACCGTTACTCTTCGCGCAAAACATAACCGATACCGCGGACGGTGTGAATCAGGCGGGATTGGCCATCGATCTCGGTTTTTTGGCGCAGGTAGCGTACGTAAACTTCGATAATGTTGCTTTCGCCACCAAAATCATAGTCCCATACGTGGTCGAAGATGACTTCACGGGTTAGAACCTGGCGCGGGTGGCGCATGAACAGCTCCAGCAGTTCGTATTCTTTTGCGGTCAGGTCGAAGATACGGCCGTTGCGCGTTCCCTGCCGCGTGCCCGTATCCAATTCCAGGTCAGCAAAGCGGTAGACCTGCGGTTTTACCGGCTGCGAGCGGCGCAGCAAAGCGCGGACGCGGGCCATCAGCTCATCAAAGGCGAACGGCTTGACCAGGTAATCGTCGGCACCGGCATCCAGCCCGGTGACGCGATCTTCAATGGTTTCTTTGGCCGTCAGCATTAAAATGGGAACATCGCTA
Source organism: Ardenticatenaceae bacterium (assembly GCA_020634245.1). Classification (GTDB taxonomy): domain Bacteria; phylum Chloroflexota; class Anaerolineae; order Promineifilales; family Promineifilaceae; genus JACKCC01. Next base: position 127,118 of record JACKCC010000015.1, read on the forward strand.
ACGGAACGAATCCGGCGGCAGACCTCAAGTCCGTCAATGCCCGGCAGCATAATGTCTAAAAGAACCAGATCGGGCGGGTTTTCACGGGCCATATCCAACCCGGTTTGTCCATCGGGGGCAGCGTCAACCCGGTAACCTTCGTATGTCAAGCCGCGATTGATAAATTCACGAATGCGGTCTTCGTCTTCTACTACTAATATTCGAGCACTCATTATTTCCTCCATGGTCCGTCTATGTCGATTAATGGCATATTATGATCAAATTATAGTCAGCCCTTACAGGGGTGCAACAGTGTGATGATCGGTATGTTGTTTTATCATCATATTGTAAGGAGACCGCGTGAGCGTAAGTGCAGCACCATTAATGAAAAGCCAGAGCAAGAAGAAGAACAAACCCCCATCTCTCGCTCTCGCTGTTTCACAGGAGTGGTGGCGATTTTGGAGAAGGGGCGTTACAATTTGATTTTGATGGAGCGATTTGCCTGAAAAATCGCCTTGGAGCTTGAGGAGAGTATCATGGAACCGATTTATACTTTTGGTTTGGAAGCAACTCGGTGGCTGCAAGCTACTTTGCCTCAGCTTGAAGGATTTTTTAAGGTCATTACATCCATGGGTGAGGAAAACTTTTACCTGGTTATTTTGCCCCTGATTTATTGGTGTTTGGATAAAAGACTGGGCAAGAATCTGGTGTATCTTTTTCTTTTGGCGGATGGTGTGAATGTATTAGGCAAGCATGCGTTTCGGGGGCCACGGCCGTTTTGGTTAGACCCTTCTGTTGGATTAAGCCAAAGTGAGGGGTATGGCGTTCCCAGCGGACATACTCAATTAACAACAGTCATTTATGGTCTGGTGGCGGTCTGGTATAAACGAGCCTGGTTGACCTGGCTGGCTGTATTTATGATTGTGGCCATGGGGTTGAGTCGCATATACCTGGGCGTCCATTTTGTTCATGATGTGGTGGCCGGTTTCCTCATTGGTCTCATAATCTTGATTAGTTATTTTGCCTGGCGGCGTTACAGCGGCGGCCGGTTTGATAAATTATTTCTGGGCCGCAAGCTGTTTTGGGCGGTGATCATTCCGTTGGGGCTGGCGGTGGCCTATGTGATTGCGCGATTGATTATTGGGGACCCGAACACGGCCGTTCCCTGGGCCAAATTCATCCCGGATGCCGAATTGAACGGGCTGGAAGGTATGGCTACAGCTATCGGTACATTGTTGGGATTTGGCATTGGCGTGAATTTGGAAGCCAGCCGTACACGATTTTTGGTTGCCGGGCCAATTTGGCAGCGTGCTGTCCGCTATGTTCTGGGATTGGTGGTGACGCTTGTTATTTATTTGGGGTTGCGGGCTGTCTTCCCGGCCGATCCGCTTTGGCTGGGGGTGCCGCTGCGAATTTTGCGCTACATGTTGTTGACGCTGTGGATGAGCTATTATGGCCCGGCACTGTTTGTCAAATTAGGTCTGGCCAGTGCAAATCCGGAGCCAGAGATTAAAGTGGCGCTTTAGATGGCGGAAGATGACGCTAACTGCTAAAGGTTAAACCAGGACGGCCGTTACCAATAATCGCTCGCTTTCTTCAGTGAAAGAAGACTGATCGTAATCTCCGAACAACGTAAGCAATTGAAATCCGGCTTCTTGCAGCAGTAGTTCAATTTGGTGGGGGAAGAGGTAGTAGTAATCGGCCGCAGTGACGGTGCGATGAATTGGGCCGCCATCGGGGGGCGATGCATCATAAATCCAGGTAATACGTAATTGCTGTGACAATTCATCAAGATGATTGCTGGCCATTTGCAGGACAGTGTCGCCGGTTTGCGGATCGGTGAAGCTGTTCTCCAGGCTGAGGGTGTGGTCGTTGGGGGTGGCGGCCATGGCGAACGGGTTGATGAGGTCGATGAAGAGACGGCCGTTTCTCATCAATGCATGGCGTATCCGTTTTAAGGCAGCCGCTTTTTGCGCTGAATCCAGGTGCAGGAAGGTGTTGTAGGGGATGATGGCCAGAGCGAAACGGCCGTTTTCCAGATTTACCGCCGTCATGTCAGCTTGCAGTAACGTGACACGACCTTGTACCTGTGGCGGCTCATTTTGCAAAGCAGTGCAGGCGCGAGCCAGCATTGCCGCCGAATTATCGACACCATTCACATCATACCCGGCACGGGCCAGCGGCAGCAGCAGCCGCCCACTGCCACAGCCCAATTCTAAAATCGGGCCATGTGCGTTTTGGGCCAAAGCCAGTACAAAATCTATATCGTCGGTCAGGTTGGCATGGGTCAGGTCGTAATAATGGGCAATTTGGTCGTACATATGATATGATTTTAGTTGTTAGTAGTTGGCTGCTGGTTGTTGGTTGTTAGAAAGATGGGGCTGCGTTTTTCGTTGAATGCGGCTAATGCTTCAAGATGGTCGGGTTGTGCCCACAACTTGAGGAAAGCTTCTCTCTCGCTGTTTTCTTCGTGTAGCGAATGGTTGTAGCTATTCAAAATGAGTGCTTTGGTGGCGGCCAGGGCGTCGTAAGGGAGTTGGGTCAGTTGGGTGGCCCAACTGCGGGCAGCAGCATGTACATCGTCGTTGGGTGGTACGAGGCGGTGGACGAATCCCAGACGGTAAGCCTCTTTGGCATCGAAGGTGCGTGCGGTGAGCAGCAGGTCCATCGCCCGGCTCTGACCGATGAGGTGAACGAGGCGTTTTGTCCCCCCCCAGCCGGTGGTCAGGCCAACTTTGACTTGAGCAAATGAAAATTGGGCGTGGGCGGCCGCCATTCGCAAATCGCAGGCGGTTATTATTTCACAGCCGCCACCGAAGGCATCGCCGTTGATGGCGGCGATGACGGGCATGGGCAGTTTGGCCATTTGGGCCAGCGCCTGGCTCATAATCCGGTTTAACCGTTCTCCGGCGGCCCTGTCGGGGTTTTGACTGAGTTCTTTCAAGTCGCCGCCAGCGACGAAGGCTTGTTGGCCGGTTCCGGTGATGATGAGGGCACGGATGGCCGGGGTTTGGGACACGGCCGTTACCGCTGCCGCGAATGCTTCTTGTGCGGCCCAATTTAGCGCGTTCCGGGCTTCAGGCCGGTTGACGCGAATGGTGGCGATGTTGTTTTCGAATTTGTAGATGATTTCGCTGCTCATGCTGGAAGTGTAGTGGGCAAGGGGAGAAGTGGCAAGTATGCGAGTTTGCGAGCGGCAAGTGGTGGAATGGTTTGTCAGTTGGTAAACTCACGGCGTGGAAATGGAATTTCGTTGGCTGCGTTGGTTGACCGGATTAATGTTGGGAACGGCCGTTACCCTCATTATTCTCATCGCTGCCGGCACGTTCGATCCCAAACCGATAGGTAAACTACAATGGGAACGGCCGCTTCCATCGCAAACAATCGCCGCAAATTCTCAGTACATCATCTGGTTGGCAGCGGCGCCTGAAGGCAATTACAGCCTGTGTTTGATGACTAGCTACCAAAGCGGCGAATCAGATTTGTTATACGGCCTGGCGATTGGTGATGAGGAAGATTTTTGGGTAACGGCCGTTTCCCCCCTGGGTTACGCCGCCGTCTGGGAGCAACAGTCAGCATTGAGCGTTGAGCATTTCGCCTTTCAGCCCTGGCCGCACGTACGCCCGGATGAGAATGAGATTTGGCTGAATGTGGTGGACGGCCGTATCATCATCCGCCTGAATCGGGAATTGTTGTGGCAAGGGGAGGTAGACCTGGATTCTGGTCAGATTGGGTTGTGGCTGGAGAGTTTTGGCGAAACGGCCGTTGTCAACTTCCCTACGTTACAAATATTCGCCGTAAAAGATACGCAAAATTGAGTTATTGCAGTTCTGGCCGCTTGCCTTGTGATTGGGCGTAAAGGGCTTGCAAGATGGGCAAGTCGACGGCCAATTCACCAGATGGCATAAATGCGGGATGCAGGACGAACTGTTTTATTTTGAAATTAATCTCAATGGGGAAAATAGGTACGCTGGCTCCCTGGGCAATGTGGTAAAAACCGGTCTTCCATTTTTCAACCTTGGATCGGGTGCCTTCCGGCGTGATACCCAAAACAAATTTGTCCCGATTTTTGAAGGCATCAATCATCTGATCGACAACGCCATGGGCGGCCCGCCGGTTGATGGGAATGCCCCCCATCCAATGCCAGATGCGTTTGCCGGGGCCGTTGACGAAAGAATCTTTGCCCATCCAGGAGACGCGCAGCCCCAAAGCAATGAACAGCAGCATACCCAGCGGGAAATCCCAATTGGAAGTATGGGGCGCACCGATGGCGACAAATTTTGGCAGATTAGGGACTTGGCCTACAATTTGCCAGCCTAACAGGGCTAATGTTGCCCGGCCCAGCCAGCGAGTGATTTTATTGCCGCGTTGGGGAGCGGCTTCTCCCAATTGTTGTTCTTTCATCTCTAGCTTCCCTTTCTATTTTTGCTGAAAAGATACCTGAAAACGGCCGTTTCGTCACTGGGAATTCTGTCTCTACTCATAAGCGCCTAAACAAATCGCCCTTAAAATTGTGACCTTAACTGGTCCAACTGGGTTTGAACATATTTTTCATAACAATCCGGACAAATACTATGGCTAAATGCCGCTTCCGAATGTTCAGTAACATATTTTTCAAGTTGATGCCAATTGTCTGTATCATCACGAATCTTCTTGCAGTAAGAACAAATCGGCAAAATCCCTTCCAACTGCTTAACCTTGGCCAGCGCGCTTTCAAGCTCTTTTACTCGTGCTGTCAACTCTGATTGCAGATGCACAATTCTGGCTCCTGCCTGTACACGAGCCTTAAGTTCTTGGCTTTCAAAAGGTTTGGTGACGTAATCATCGGCCCCAGCCTGAAGCCCTTCGATAATATCCTGGGGGTTATTTCGGGTAGTAAGCAAAATAAAATACACAGATTGTAATTGGGAATTAGAACGTGCCCGGCGACAGATATCGATGCCATCGATTCCTGGCATCATCCAATCTAGTATGGCTAACTGAGGCGCATCTTCTTGTTGTAGCAACTGCCATGCTTCATCACCATCTTGCGAAACAATAACTTCGTATCCCCACTGACTCAATTTCGTGTAAAGTAAATGACGTGAGACCAGGTCGTCCTCGGCAATTAAAATTTTCATAATTCTTGTTCTCCTGCCGCAATTAATGCTAGTTTTAAGCGGGCCAACTCTTGGGTTAGTTGGTCAAAGGCAGATTCCGCCTGTATGAGATTCCTTTGCTCACCTACCATTTCCAGCCTGTACGCCGCCTCATAAGCGTTGTTCGCACTAAATGGCCCCACCGAACTTTTAACCTTATGTGCTGCCCGGCGGAGAGCTTCACTGTTTTCCTGGGTTATTGCCTGCTCAATTTGTGCTTGTAGCTCTGGCAGATTATCAATAAAAATTTTTGCCAGATTCCGAAACAGCTCCTTATCGCCACCAATCTGGCGCAGCGCCGTTTCAATATCCATAATAGATTCAGCAAGGGTAGTAGAAATGTTAAAATCTACCATCACCTCTTGAATAGTTCTTATAACCTCGTCAATTTGGATGGGTTTGGAGATATAAGCATCCATACCAGCTGCCAAAAATCGTTCCCGGTCACCGGTCAGAGCGTGAGCCGTCATGGCAATAATTGGGATATGCTTATTCGTGGATTTTTCGCGTTCCCGGATATTTCGAGTGACCTCTACACCATCCATTACGGGCATTTCCACGTCCATCAAGATCAGGTCAAAAGATTCTCTTTCCAGCATATCAAGGGTTTCTTGACCATCTTGAGCCACGACAGTTGTATATCCCCACAGCTTTAACATGTCAACCACAAGCCGCTGATTGATTTCGGTATCTTCTGCTAGAAGAATATGGAGAGGACGTGCGGTCAGCTCAGGCGCGTGTTGGGGTAAAAACCTGGGTTGGGCGAATAATGATGATTTTTTATTCAAAGTAACCAAAATGGCATTCAACAATTCTGATTGAGTGACCGGTTTGGTTAAATAGTATTCTAACCCTAATTCATGACAGAGAGTGATGTCACCAGGCCGATCCAGCGAAGATAACATCATGATAGTCGAGTGCGTAAACGCCGGGTTTTGTTTGATTTGCCTGACTAAAGCAAAGCCGTCCATTTCTGGCATCATGGCGTCGAGGATAATGAGTGGAAAATACTTACCCGAATCTGCATACTCTTGCATTAAGTTCAAAGCGGCAGGTCCACTATCGATGGCTTCGGGTTTCATATTCCATTGAATCAGCATTTCTTTAAGAATATGCCGGTTTGTTTGATTATCATCTACCACTAATACGGGCAAATTATCTAGCTCAACTGATTCATGAGGGGGTGTTTGATAAATATCATGTGATTTGCGCAGGAGAACGGTGAAATGGAAGGTGCTTCCCTGATTTTCTTCGCTTTCAACCCAGATTTTGCCGCTCATCATGCTCGCTAACTGGGATGAGATGGCTAATCCTAATCCGGTTCCGCCAAAACGGCGTGTCGTGGAGCCGTCGGCCTGAGCGAAGGCATCGAAGATCACTTGCTGTTTGTCATGGGGTATGCCAATGCCGGTATCGGTTACGGAAAAGTGAAGCATAATTTCTTGTTTGATTTCTGACTTTAAGGAAACGTTAACCGATACTTCACCCTGCGGCGTAAATTTGATGGCGTTGGAAACGATATTGACCAGAATTTGTCTTAACCGGGAAATATCACCAATAAGCGTGTCCGGCACGTTGGGCGAAACGTATTGAGTAAGTTCTAAGCCCTTTTTTTGCGCTTGAATGCCCAGTTCTTTAATCGTTTTGTCGAGGGTTTCGCGGAGATTAAACCGGGTTAAATCAAGAATAAGCCGGTGGGCTTCTATTTTTGAGAAATCAAGAATGTCATTAAGTACACCCAGAAGCGAGTTGGCCGATGCTTTAGTCATCTCCAAATATTCTTGTTGGGTTTGATTGAGGTCTGTGGTGAGCAGCAAATCTGTCAGCCCAATGATACCATTCATGGGGGTACGAATTTCATGGCTCATATTAGCCAGAAATTCGCTTTTGGCCCGGTTTGCGGCTTCGGCTTCGCTTTTCGCTCTTTCTAGCGCTTTTTCTGTTTGTTTGCGGACGGCTATTTCCTTTTCGAGTTTAATGTTTTGTTCTTGTAAATAGTTGTAAGCCTCTTGTAGTTCTTCCACTGTTTCGTGGATGACAAAAGGCCAGGTTATCCATTTTCGCATACGTGTAAAAACGCTTTCTGACCATTTGGAAAACCAGAAATTATAGCGTACGCTGGTTTCTGTTATTGCTTCTATTGAAGCAGTTGCGACAGGTAGCCCTAGAATCTTGGGCAAAACTTTTTGAATTCCCAGTCCGATTAAGGCAAACCGGTGATTTGTTTTATATCCGGAATGCATGGTGTACTCAATTACAATGTGATTTGGCGCTAAATCAATAACGATCCCATCAGTTACGCGATAAAGCTGAGAGACAACGCCATTATTGGGTCTCGCACCAAACCGGTAAATGTCTTTGAGAGAAAAGAGGAATTGAGCAATAATGACGAATGGCTTGACCCAGGGTGAGTCCAGGAGGCTTTCGGAAATGGTTGTGAACTCTTCATCGTTCCATATTTTTGCGCTGTTTTCTAGAAAAATGCAGAATTCATTCCAGTCAATACGATTGTTTTTATTGCGTATGTATTCTAGCGGGTAGGTCATTCCTGCTGTCAGTGTTTCATATGGCAAATTTTCTTTTTCCAGGGCTTTGAAATAGATGTCAAGCGCTCGGCATGATACTTCTTGTCCTAAAGGCAGATTTTCTATGTGTTTATCTTCCATTGGAATTTAACCTTTTGGCTATCAACCAGGAGTTTTTCGAATAGGTTATTATGCCTTTATTTTAATACAATTAGTATGTTTGAGTTCTGACTTGGGACGAAATTACTACCGATTTGCAGGAAGAAACGGCCGTTTCACTCCTTCTGGCCTCATAATTCAAACAAACAATAGCTTTTGATTTTTCTTCTTGACGCCTAGCATAACTAGGTGTAGTATTGCTAGGTATGACTGGTGAAGCATTAAAAGGACATCTCGATTTACTTTTGCTGGCTGTATTGGCCGAAGGGCCAGCTCATGGCTACGCGGTGATTGAGTCCCTGCGCCAGAGCAGCGACGGCCTTTTTGATTTGCCTGAAGGCACCATTTATCCGGCTTTGCACCGTCTGGAAAGGCGGGGGCTTCTCCACAGCCATTGGCAAACTGACGTGCCGCGCCGGCGGCGGGTTTATGAACTGACGACTGCCGGACAAAAGGCCTTGGCCAAACGGCAGCAAGATTGGCGAATTTTCCGTCAGGCCGTGAATGCAACAGTCGGCATTTGAAATGAAAACGAATCTAATCGAATCTTATCTGCACGATTTGGAACGCGAACTGCGCCGGAACGGCTCCTTTAGTGTGGAAACGCTAACGGAAATTGAGAGTCACCTACTCGAATCGGTAGAGCGTGGCCTGCGGGATGGTTTGAGCCTGGAAAATGCGGAGCTGGATGCCATCAGGCGTTTTGGCCCGGTTCATGTTATTTCAACTACATTTGAAATGGGAAGGATCAGTCCTATGCAAAAATTACTTTTGACTGTTGCTGCTGTTTTGGGATTGTTGGTGACTTATGTGGATTCTCGCCCGACGTGGGATGATACGGGGATTACGGCCGTTGCCATTCTATTCGTTTGCGGATTAGTTGCTTTTATTAGTTACAAACGCCCCTGGCTGTTTGCTCTGGCCGTGGGAGCATGGATTCCATTGTATGGGATTCTGTTCACCCATAACTATGGCTCCATTCTGACCCTTATTATTGCTTTTATTGGTGCGTATGGCGGCTGGGTGTTCCGCCTGGGAATCAACAAGATGATGGATTCGGCGTAAATTATCCCTTTTTCTTCGATTTGGCTGCTGCCTTTTCCAGGTTTTCGGCTGCTCTAAATTTGACGATTCGGCTGATCAAATCCAGTGGCATCGGTTGATCAATTGGAAACTGCACCGAACCTTTTGCGCCTTTGTAAGCAGCTAACTCTTCCTTGAATGCCTCAATGCCCGATGGCACAGGATAAAATCCGATATGGTTCTTATAAGCGGCAAAATGTACCAGATTTCCTTTTAACTTGAAGGTTGGCATTTGATAGCTGATAGCTTCCTCTGCCTCTGGCGCTGCGGCACGAATGACAGTCCGAATTTCTTGCAAAATCACCTGAACATCTTGAGGGAAATTGGCGATGTATTCGTCGATGGTGTTAGGTTTTGTCTGGTTGTCCAAAATAAAATTCTCCTTGAGGGTGAATATTTTTTATGAAACATCATCAACCTCTCAATCTAACCTATTGCGCCCCCAGTACCGACTTTAACCACCTTGGCCGTAAATGACAAATAGTTGTTCAAAGCGCGTCTTGAGAATGGACGGCCGACCTGTTTATCGAAATAAGCGTCAGATTCAGCGCGTGAATCTTGTTCAGGATACCCAAAAGCGCTGCCTGATCGATGAATGAACCACGCAGTGTTGTGACTTGGCAGGTATCGTGTTGGATGGTCAGCCCTTCAAACCAATCGGACCAACCACCCGCCAGATGACCTTCAATACAAATTTCGTAAAAGTAAGGCGTATTCATATTTGTTGCAGTTCTGGAGCCAGCAGAACGATGTTGCCTGTGACCGATCCGCTTTCCAGCATCTCATAAGCTGTAACCGCATCCAAGATAGGAAGCGTTTTGGCAATGATGGGTTTAATCTGGCCTGCCGCCAGCAGTTCAAACAATCTGGCCCAATCTTCTTTGAATAAGTCAGTGCCCAGGCGATGGGTGCCGTAGCCGATGATTGTTTTGCCATTGGGCAGCAGGTTGTAAAAAATGAGTTTGACGACCAGAAGTAGAAAGCGGGTAAAACTCTGGGGGCCGCCATAATGAATCAGCTTGCCGCCGCGCTTCAGTATCGACAGGCTGCGCTCAAAATATTCTTCACCCATTCCGTTAAAAACATAATCGAGGCCGCCGGGTTCGGTTTGCCGGATGACCTCGACAAAATCTTGCCGGTGATAGTCAATTGGTGCTGCGCCATAGCCGGTCAGGATGGCATGTTTGCTGGCCGAAGCCAGACCGTACATTTTGAGTCCGGCTAGCTGGCCCAGTTGGAGAAATGCCGTGCCGCCGCCGCCGCTGGCCCCAATGATCAATGCCTTGTCGCCGGGTTTGACCTGTGCCACGCGGTGCAGGATTTGATAGGCGACCAGGTAATTCAGGATCAGAGTCGTTGCTTCGGCCGGGTCAAGGGTTTCCGGAACATGAACCAGTTCGGCGGCATCCCAATAGATGATTTCGGCGTGGCAGCCGTATTGGGTCAGTGCCGCCACGCGGTCGCCGACGGCCACTTCGGTGACGTTTTCACCGACAGCTTCGACGGTACCAATGCAGGTGTAGCCAGGGGTGAAGGGGGGTTTTTTGAGAAACGGCCGTTTCCCCAACCGTATCGCCACATCATCCTGGCAAACCGGCGTAGCCAGCACTCGAATTCGCGCCTCCCCGGCCAGCGGCGAGTGTAATTCGTTTTCCACGATTCGCACTGCTTCCAGGCCGCCGCGTCGGGTAACAAGAACGCTTTTGTATTTCATAATAATCTCCTAAACTGCGTAGGTGTCATTTCGACCGAAGGGAGAAATCTTTGCCCGCAAACGCTAAGATTTCTCCTTGCTTCGCTCGTCGAATTTTACGACTTGCTGCTGACCAGCAGGTAAATGCTGAGTGTAGAAAAAGCCAATGCCAGCAGCAGCCCAATTTGATGAATCCGCAGAGTGGCCGGGATGACCAGTTTGTCGAAGCTGAGCAGCGCCCCGGATACCACCAAGACCAGGAAAAGCAGGCCGGTGACAGTAATCAAAACCGGATACAGGGCTTGAATGTTTACGGATTGATACAAATTGCGGATGTTTACACCGATTAAGATGATGGTGCCCACGGCAACCAGCTTGTGGACAGTAAAGATGGCGCTGTTAAGTGGGCGGCCGGCTTTGCTTAGTGCGACACCGGAAATCAAGGTCAATAGAAATCCGATACCTGCGTACACAATTTTTGATGAAATGACAGTATTCATTTGGGTCTCCTGTAAATTTGTTGGTTGGTTTGTTAGTTAGTTCGTTTGTTGAGTTGCTTTCAGAATACAGGATTGGGCACGGCTTGTCTGTGTACCAAAGTCGCCATTTGTGGTACACGATGGGGGTGTACCAAGGGATGATGTCTCGGTTTTATTGGTTTATGGGGGGCTTTAGTCGGAAGCGATGAGGCCCAGTTCGCGGGCGCGGGCGGCGGCCTGGGTGCGGTTGCTGACGCCCAGCTTGCCCAGAATGCCGGTGATGTGTTTTTTGACGGTGCGCACGGTGATGAAGAGTTTTTCGGCGATGGTTTGGTTGGAGTCGCCGAGGGCGAGGAAGGCCAGGACTTCCATTTCGCGCGGGGTTAGCTGTTCGATGAGTACATCTGATTGGCTGGCGGCTGGTTGTCCTTTGTTGAAGGCGATGAGGAGCTTGCGGGCGTAGTTTTTTGCCTGGCTGGCGGCGGTTGGGTGATGGTTAACGGCCGTTAACAATCCCCCTATCACCTCTCCTACCTCCAAAAACAGCATCATAAAACCCTCCGGCTCAGCCAATTCCAGGGCATGTTCCAGATAGGGGAGGGCTTCTGGCGTGGCGTGACCCTGGTTCCGTTTTTGGAAAATCAATGCTTTGAGTAAGGAAACCTCAATCAAACGGCTGATACGGTTCCCCGGCACGGCCGTTTCCTCTACGCTTTCCAATAATTGCCATGCCTGATCCAGTTCCCCCTGAGCCATCAAGAGGCGGGCCAGTGTAACCTGGATAATTTCCCAAACCAGTACAGGTGTGTAGAGCGGGGGCGATTCGCCGCCGAGCAAGTTTAGCCAGGGCTTTGCCAGGCGCGCCGCCTCATCCAAATCGTTCATTGCCAGCCTAAGCAGAATTTGCCGGGCTGTGCCCGTAGGTTCTACGCCTGTTTCTCCCAGCCGTTCCAGCTCGTCTATTGCTGCCTGGAATTCGCCTCGTGCTTGATGCAGCCGAGCCTTGATTGTGCGCCCGATAGTCAGTCCTAACCCGCCCTGACGGCACAATGTCATCCCTTTTTGCAGATAGGTGACGGCCGTTTCTAACTCGTTCCATTCCAAATGGATACCTGCCAGACCGACATACCCCTGGCCTGCCGGAAAAACCGTCTTCTGACCGGCTTGTTCAACCCTGTCTATGATGGATTGGTAGGTTCTGGCAGCCTGGTGCAGTTGTCCATAATCAATTTCGCTCATCGCCATCATCATCGTGGCGTGGGCAGCCAGGCTGGTATTGTCGCTGGTTTTAGTCAGACGCATACAGTGATCATACGCTTGCCTGGCTTTTGCAGCGCTGCCCTCCATCCAGTGGGCAACGGCCAGAGCCGAATAAGCGCGGGCGCGTAGAGCCATCTCGTTTTCCGATAGACGCGCCAGGGCTTCTTCGGCCAGTTGGATCGCTCGGTTGGTGTTTCCGGCAAAGGCCAGGAAGCGCCACAGCACGGCCATCAATTCCATTTGCAACTGTTCATTTTCCGGTGACGGTGGCAAGGTGCGCAGCAGCGTTTCCTTTTCTTGTAATGCCTGGGGAGAGAGGTCTGCCTTTTCCTGCATCAGATCAAGCCACAGCCGGTAAACGCGCAGGCGGGGATGGGCCAGAAATGATGCCTCCGGCAAGGCCGCCAGCCATTTGCTTAAGGCGTTTGCCTGACCGGAAAACATCAAACCACGAGCCTCCTGCTCCACCAATGAGGCGACGTGCTCAAAATCTTGTGCGGCCAGGGCATGCCTGATCGCTTCGCGGGTCAATCCATTTTGCTCATACCAGACAGCCGCCTGGGTGTGCAGCCGGGAGATAGCATCTATTGGCAGCGTTTGCGACAGGCGTGCCTGAAGTAAGTCGGCGAACAGATGATGGTAGCGGAACCAGCGGCCTTCGTCATCCAGCGGGACGATGAAGATGTTGGCCCGGTGCAGGTTGGCGAGGAGGGTGGGGCTGGCGGGGTTTTGGGTAACGGCCGTACACAATCTCGCGTTCATCCGTTCCAAAATAGAGGTCTGCAATAAAAATGACTGTATCTCCTCCGTCTGCTTTTGCAGGATTTCGGCCAGCAAATAGTCGGCGATATAGGTGTGGCTGCCGGTAAACGCTTCGATGAAAGCAGTCACATCACTGCGCCCTTGCAGTGAGAGACCGGCCAATTGCAGACCGGCGATCCAGCCTTCGGTGCGGGTTTCCAGGGCGGCCGCATTTTCGGCTGACAAGTTCAGGGCCATTGTCCGGTGCAGGAATTCGGCGGATTCAGCAGTGTTAAAGCGCAAATCCTGGGCGCGGATTTCGTTGAGCTGGTTGCGGGCACGGAAGCGCCCCAGCGGCCAGGGCGGGTCGATTCGCGTGGCGATGATGATGTGCAGATTGGGCGGCAGATGCTCTAGCAAGAACAGCAGGCCGTTGTGAACGACCGTGTTCTGAATTTCGTGATAGTCGTCGAGAATCAACGTGATGGCATATTTATGCGCAGCTAAATCGTTGATCAGGAGGGTGGGGATGGTCTCGTGAGGCAGTGATTGGGCCGTGCTTAATAATTCCAGCACCGTCTGGCCAACGTCGGCCAGGACAGTCTGGCAGGCGCTGATGAGATAGGTCCAAAAGCGGGCCGGGTCGTTATCGCCTTCATCCAGAGAGAGCCAGGCGGCACGCTGCTGCCGTTGGCTGACGAATTCGCTGAGCAGGGTTGTTTTGCCGAATCCGGCCGGCCCGGAGATAAGGGTGAAGCCGCCGGGTTGTTGGCTGCCGTTGTGGAGTTTTTGCAGGAGAAACGGCCGTTCCACAACATTTTCCCGCACCGGTGGAATATAAAGCTTAGTCGTCAGGATGGGGACATTAAATTGACTATCAGCGTGTGGCTTGCTTTTTGTTGTCATATCGCCGCTACGAGCTGATTTACAAACGATTGCCAAGGAACATGGCCAGCTTGAAGGCGTTGCACACGACATCGGTTGTGGTGGAATGATCTGACTTGTTCTGTCTTGCCGGTGATTTTCATTTTTTACGCTTTTCAGACAATTCCGGATACAAACTTTTCATGCAGTCCGGGCAAATGCCATGACTGAACTCGGCTTCGGAATGGTCGCGGATGTAGACGGCCACGTCATGCCAATAACCGGTATCGTCGCGGATTTTTTTACAGTTGGCGCAAATGGGCAGCAGCCCCGATAATGTTTTTACCTGGCCTAACGTTTCCTGGAGCGTGCTAATCAACGCTTCGCGCTCCTGTTCCAGTTGTTTACGCGTCGTAATATCCCGCAAAATGATCAACTTTCCCTGTTCTTTTTGCTGCCGATCGCGCAGCCGGATTAATTGGACATTCAAATGTTGCGCTGGTGGACCGGACATGACGATTTCTTGTCGAATATTGTCTTCTTCCTCAGGGTTCACCCGCAGCTGCGGCCAAATTGGAAATAACTCAGCCGCTTTCTGTCCAATAAGTGACGCCGTTTTTAAACCCAGCAATTTTTGTAGAGCCAGATTATGATCAACGACGCGTTCCTGGTTATCGACAACCAAAACGCCATCTTTCATATTTTCAATTAATTTGTCGCGGGCTATTGGAACGACGTCCAAAAACCGGTATTGAAAAAGACTGTAGGCCAGGATGATCCCCGTTAGCGTGAAGGCGAGCGGCGTTAAATCCAGTTCTGGCAGGGGGATTAGCCGGACCAGGATCGCTATATTGACGATCCACGGGATGAGGGTGGCTAACAATACCAGTCCAATCTGGCGCCGATATAAAGCTTGTGAGGCGAATAAACTTTTGGTTAGGAGCAGTACCCCAAGCAAATTGATGCTATAAGCGTAGATGATATTTACCCAAAACCAGGGGCCGCCGGTATAGATTGTGCTGGCGGTAATGTCTCTCAGACCGGCAAAGAACAGGCCGTGCCAGGGGTCTGTCCAAAGAATGATGAGTGTAAGTATTGGTTGAATGATTAGCAAAGCCAGCAGAGGGCGGCTGAGCCAATGATCGTTATGGGTAAACCGCAGCACAAATATGAAAAAGGCCGGGACGACGGCCACGACACCGACATAGGTGGCATCCAGCCAGAAATGTCCGGCCGGGTAAAGATTGGCCCAGTACAAAGCGTAAGTGCCGCTCCAGCAGGCCATACCCAGCATGAACGCAACCAGTGCCAGACCGCCGGGGGCAAAGCGGCGACGCCAGACAATGATTGCGACTACGATGGAAATTACAGCCGCCAGAAATAATAGTGTGCTGTAGAAGATATTTTGTCCGCTCATGATTGCTTTTTTGATGCCAGCGTGGAGGGGGAACGGCCGTTACCCTTTCAATTCATTTCAATCAATTATAATCGGTTTGGGCCATCACACCTCAAGTCAACTAGTGCAGTATGGTCTGCCGCTCTTGGGGAATGGTGCGGCGCATCGTGATGCCTTTAGACCCTCAGCGAGCCGCGGAATCCCCGGCCAGAATAGAAAGATTGCGCCCCGTTGTGATACACAAAGACAGTGTCATAGCGGCGATCACAAAAGAGAGCGCCGCCCAGTTTTCTAATGTCAGCCGGTGTTTGTACCCAGCTTGAGGTCTTGGTGTCAAATTCGCCCAACTTTTGCAGCGCGCGATATTGTTCTTCATTTAACAGCTCAATCCCCATGGCGGCGGCGAGGTCAACCGCGTTGCCGCCGGGGTGAATGCCCTTTTTTACTCGTTCGGCCTCCCCTTTTCCGTCGTAGCAGGTGCTTCTACGGCCGTCAGGACTTTCCGCGGCACAATCATAAAAAATATATTCGCCTGTCTTTTCATCATAACCAACCACATCCGGTTCGCCGCCGCTGCTTTCCATGGCGTTAATTGATGCCAGTTTTTTCGGCTGCGCGGCCAGCCTTGCTTCTATTTTGGCCCATTCAAGGCCCTCGTGGCGGTTCATGTTTTTCTCAAAACGAACTTGCAATGTGTCGAGTAGTTCTTCACCTTCCACAGGCGATAACTCCAGATTGACTGCCACTTTGGGAATGGGTTTACCATTGCCTTTACCTTTTGCTGCTTTTTTTGCCATGAATTGTCTCCTTGTACTTAAAATCTATCCGAAAAACCGCAAAGTCGTGGAGAACTTGGAGAAATGATGGCTTTATCTTCGCGCGCTCTGCGTTCTCCGCGGTTAGTTTTAGAATAAGCTCTTATTTCGTAGTCCGATATCTAAATCATACATGATTTTGTCCAATCTGCTTTTTCCTTCTTCCCGGCCCGGCATATTTAGCAATATTTCGCATATTTCCTTTTGCACATGATCAACAGCCCAACGCACTTCGTCATCACCATATTGGGGATCGTTGTTTTTCTTGATTTCAACCGCCAGGGCGGCATAGGCGGCCGGCCCCACGATATGCTTTGTTTGCTGGACGTCAATCAATGGATGGGTATAAGCCGAAGCCGCAGCCAGGCTCGCCGCTTGCGCCGCGGCCGAAGCAGCCGGATCGTTTGTTTCGCGCGCGGCACGATAGGCGTCCATCGCCAGGACACGCAGTTTGGCCGTTCTTTTTCCGCCAGCGGCAAAAAGACGTATGCCCTCTATCGCCTCGCGCGGGCGCGTATCACCATGATGCAATGCTTCGTAAATGGGTAATGCTCTTTCCGCACAATCGGCGGCCCATTTTCCCAGGATGCGTAATGAGTCTATGCTGAGTTCAAAATACGCTTTCTGTTTCTTCATGAGCGATAGCTATCACCTCAGGCTGTGGCCGGTGTCCCACCGAGCCACATGGTATTTATAATAAAACACCGAGCTGTATCGTGACGTTGTCCCCTTCTGCCAGATTTTCTGCTTGGCGGACACTGGCCTTGATGGGCACCAGGTAACGGCCGTCCTTAGGGAACAAGGAGGTTTGCCACTCGGTATGACCAATTCGCACCTGAACTGGAATAACGCCCCAGCCATACGTCACCAGATTGGAAATTTCCTTAAGTTCGCGGCTCTGGTCGGCCGGAACGGTTACAAAGTACCACGGGGCAGGGCCGCGCCAATACCAAATTTTATCGTTGAATTCGAGGTTCATGAGAAATATATATCAACTCCGGTCTGTTCGTCGTCGGTGAGCGAGATATTGTGATGGCTAACGCTTTATTGGCTGGCTATGCTCATCAACTTGCGGTTGTGAATACGCCAGCACGCTCGTAATTCACGACAATGACGCCATTCGCGGTGACCGCGCTTTCTGTCACCTTGAACGCCGCCGGGATCATGCCCTCGGCAAACAACCGCTTGCCATTGCCCAACGTTATCGGATAAATCATCAGCCAGAACACATCAACCAAATCATGTTTGATAAGCGTCTGAAGGAGATCACCACTTCCCCAAACGTGCAAATCCGGCCCTGGCTGCTGCTTGATTTTGGCGACTTTTTCGGCAATATCTCCGCTTAGAAATACGGACGGCTGCCATTCGCTGGAAGTCCTGGTATTCGAGGCGACGTATTTGGTTGCTGCGTTGACATTCGGCCATGCATCCGCATGCTGCGGCCAGTATGGCTCCCAAATTTCAAAGGTTGTGCGCCCTACCAATAAGTCGAATGGCAGGTTCATCTGCCTTCTTATCGCCGTTCCCAGAATCGGGTCGGAAAAGGGCGCTATCCACCCGCCATGCACAAAGCCGCCGCTGGTATCTTCGTCTGGCCCGCCTGGGGCTTGTATGACACCATCAAGAGAGATATGTTCAAGCACAACAATGTTTCTCATAACTGAATTCCTATATTGGTTGTGGCCGCATCTCGGCCCCGGAGGGCTGCTTTCCAACCGTGCCACCTTTGAAAAAAGTCAGAATATGCCTTTGGCCAGTATCAGTAGATCGAAATGAGTAGACAAAATTAACAAAAAGTGCCACGATGAATCCTTCAATCTCTCACAATGGAGGACTCAAAGTGGCTAAACAGAATAGTAACAACAAGCAACTGACGGCACAAGATGTTTATCAATTGGTTAGTGCCACGTTGCAAGAACATTTCCAATTGGATATGAAAAACCGGGATTACACCGCCCAAGACATCTGGGACGTATTGGTGGCTGCTTCTGTCGAGCGTATCAGCATTGAAATGGCCAGCCAACTTCTGGAAGAAGCGCCTAGCGGGACAACAGTACGCACACAAGTCAAAGCGATGCTGAAAAATATGGGAGAGTTGCCAGATGTAGAAAAGCAACTCAACAAACTGCTGACCGCCAAGTTGCCACGCAAGTTGCTCAAAAGCAAACTGCCTGCAGCAATTGACCTGACCGAAATTCCCTATCACGGACAGCATGCAGAAGACGACCCCTATGTCCGTCGGGGACGCGCCAAAAGCGGCACCACCCACTTCTACGTATTCGCCACCTTGTATGTGGTCAAGAAGAACAAGCGATATACCCTGGCTATCGTCTTGATGTGCCAGGGAGAAAAAGCGCAAGATGTGGTCGAACGCCTGTTGGCACACGGACGAGAGTTGGGATTGCGTATCAAACGATTGTATTTGGACAGGGGGTTTGACAATAATGGAATGGTCGCCTATTTGAAAAAACAATCGTTTCCCACAATTCTTCCTCTGGTCGTTCGCGGCAAACAAGGCGGTTCGCGGGCTTTGTTGGTGGGACGGAAGAGTTACACGACTACTTATGAACGCCGGAGTACTATTTATGACCAAGAAACGCTGCCGCTGTATATCGTTTGCAAATACAGCCAGGGCAAATACAAACGCAAGGGTGTTTTTCATTTCGCCTACATCGTGATCGGGGCGCTCAAACGACAACCAGCCCAAATCGCTGAAGAATATCGTCGCCGTTTTGGCATCGAAACCAGCTACCGACTGATGAATACAGTGCGAGCGCGCACAACTTGCAAGATAGCAACCTTCCGTTTCTTCCTGGTGGCGTTGGCATTTCTTTGGCTTAACCTGTGGCAATATGTTAAATGGGCTTATTTGTTTGCGCCTAAGCCCGGTCCACGCACGGTTTTGCATCACTTACTCCCATTAGCTCGTTGGCGTCTTTGGCTGTGGGAAATGATTAAGCAGCGGTTGGGGTTTTCTTTGGTTATTCATATCCCTTTGGAGGTTTGATTTCGATCTACTGAGTATATCAAACTGGGTCAGTTCGTTGTGGGTAAGCGAGATTCTGAACTGTCTCCTGCGCGAGCACCGAGCTTGTGTATGGCGAAACGCGTTATCACCGCAGGATTTTCTCCATCGCCTTGCCTTTGGCCAGTTCATCAATCAGCTTGTCTAAAAAGCGTATTTTTTGCATCAGTGGATCCGCAACATCTTCGACGCGAACGCCGCACACGACGCCCTTGATAAGCGAGCTGTTGGGATGAAGGGCGGGAGCTTGGGCAAAAAAGGTTTCAAAATCGTTTTCTTGTTCGATTTGCTGCTGTAATCCGGCCTGGTCATAACCGGTCAACCAGCAAATGATTTGGTCAACTTCTTCTTTCGTACGCGTTTTGCGCTCCGCTTTTTGCACATACAGCGGATAAACACTGGCAAAGGTTGTTGTGAAAATGCGATGTTTAGTCATCATTATTTCTCCTTTGGGTTGATAGTTGGTGCGTATCTTGTCTTTGGTGCGCTAATGCGCCTCTGGTTGTGGCCGGTGTCTCACCGTGCCACATAGCGCTTCGTCTGGAGAGCAGCCCTTCGGGACTGAGAAACGGCCACAGCGAATAGAAACGGCCGTAACCCATATCCATGTGTGCCGTTGTCTTGCCGGTCCCGATCGGCTCGTCGTAGGTGAGCGAGATTCTGAACAACCCTCTCTGGCTGTGGCCAGTGTCACACCGTGCCACATGGCGACTCGGTCTGGAGACCGGCCGTAGCACTAGACGGCGGAACAGCATGGGAACAATAATCCTTCGGGTACTCTTTTTGGGGAAACGTGAGTCTAATGACCATTTCTCCTGTTTGGCAATTAATTACGTCTCCCTCAGATGTGAGTAAATGCGTTCCGCCCTGACAGAAAGCGACCACAGCAGGTCGTCCCAGATCACGGACCACCTCAGTTTCGGTCGACTCCGGGTTAAAGCGAAGAAGTAACTTCGGTCCACCGTTATGGTAATTCCATTGAACACCATAAAACATGGAATCATATTCTGAGAACGAAAGCTCTAAAACATGATGATTCTTGGGTTGAACATGGCGCACAACCTCTCGACCAGATGCTAGGTCAAATATTCGAACATTGGCACCAGACTCCGAAAGAGCCAACTGTTTTTTGCTAAAGACTGCATCGAGGACAGCAAAGCTGTCCGGTTTAATCTGGAAGGCTTGTTTTCCGTTCCAGTCGACAACCGCCAATTTGTTCGATTTACGTAACTGAAAAGCACTCTGTGGGTCGAGCCAGACGTATCTCAGCCCTCGGATACGTTCAGTTGTCTCGCCGGTTGAGACGTCAAGGATTTGGCACGGGCCTTCCTCAAAACAACAATAAGCATCTCTCCCATTTGGTGTGATCACGATTTGCTGTATCTTTTTAAGTTCTTTGCGTTGCCAGCGTAATTCTCCTGTTGGCGTGCCATAGCAGGCGAGTCCATGAACATGGTAAGCAGCGGTTAGACAAGCACACTCCACATGCGACAGTGCAAGCCTTGACCCCCCGAAGTCTAGAATCGTCTCGAACTCTGAAACTTGGAGTCCGTTTGAGATATTCCATAACGAAACTGTCTGTTCAAAAAGCGCTGCAGCAATAATCTCGCCATTATATGAAGGAGCGATATGTCGGATTGCAGAGGCAATATAGGTTTCTTTCTTCATGTTCCAACAATACAATAATTTGGCATAAACCATTTATCTGAGTGAAATCACTGTCAAAGAGTAAGCAAAAGACGAAAATTAGGTGTTTATGCAGAACTGAGGTCGGTATAAATACCCGAATCTTGGCAAAATGCCGACTTTATGCAATATAAAACACAGCCGAAAAACCCTCAAAACTATCTCTTGAATCTACCCCTTCAATTCCAGCCAGTTATACCCCGTACTGGCGTCAACCTTGAGGGGCACATCCGGCTTGAAGGCGTTGGACATGACGTCAATCATCAACGGTTTGACCTGGGCCAGTTCCGCCTCTGGCACTTCCAGGAGCAGTTCGTCGTGGACTTGCAGGATCATCCGGGCTTTGTAATGGGCCAGCAGTTCCTCGTGCAGGCGTAACATGGCGATCTTGATGATGTCAGCATGGTTCAACGCCATCTTCACGGCACATATCCAGGAAAACCTGCAAAGAAATCTCGCCTTCCTTGTGCAAGTTATCAATATCTTGGGCGTAAAAGTCAGCCCCACCATTTAGGTCGATGAATTCACCGCGAAACATTTCAATCTCCGGGTCATACTGGACGATGGCTTGATAGCCGTTAATTTCCATTATATTCATCATAGCGTCACCCCTTCAATTCCAACCAGTTATATCCAGTACTGGCGTCCACCTTGAGCGGTACGTCCAGCTTGAAGGCGTTGGACATGACGTCGATCATCAGCGGTTTGACCTGGGCCAGTTCCTTCTCCGGCACTTCCAGGAGCAGTTCGTCGTGGACTTGCAGGATCATTCGCGCCTTGTAGTTGGCCAGCAGTTCCTCGTGCAGGCGTAACATGGCGATTTTGATGATGTCAGCGGCCGTTCCCTGAATGGGATGGTTGACCGCTTCCCGTTCAGCACGAAGTTCAAATTGCTTGTTTTGGCCGCCGCCACCCATCTTAAAAATGGGGAAGTAGCGGCGGCGGCCGAACAGCGTTTCCACATAGCCATCTTTCTTGGCCTTTCGTTTCGTCTCATCCAGGTAGCGCTGGATGCCGGGGAAGCGAGCGAAATATTCCTTGATATAATTCTCGGCCTCGGCCAGCGTCAGTTCCGAATCGCGGGCCAGCCGGAAGGCGCCCATGCCGTAAATCAGGCCAAAGTTGACCGCTTTGGCGAAGCGGCGCTGGTTGTAGGTCACTTCTTCCAGGGGAATGCTGTAGACGGCCGCTGCCGTTGTCCGGTGAATGTCCTGATCCTGGCGGAAAGCGTTGAGCAGGGCTTCATCCTGGCTGATGTGGGCCAGGACGCGCAGTTCCACCTGCGAATAGTCGGCGGCCAGGAAAATCCAGCCGGGGCGGGCGACAAAACCGCGCCGGATTTGCTGCCCCACTTCGCTGCGGATGGGAATGTTTTGTAAATTGGGGTTGCTGCTGGCCAGCCGCCCGGTAATGGCCCCGGTCTGGTTGAAGCTGGTGTGGATACGGCCGTCCTCCTCATTCACCATCTGCGGCAAAGCATCGACGTAAGTGCTTTTGAGCTTGCCCAGTTCGCGGTATTCCAGGATGGCGTTGATGATGCCGCTGCTGTCGGATGCTTTCAAATCTTCCAAAACGTTAGCGGCCGTGGAATAATGGCCGCTTTTCATCTTCTTCAGCCCTTCGTGGGGCAGTCCCAACTTTTTGAACAGGATGTCGCTCAACTGCTGCGTGGAATTGATGTTAAACGGCGTCCCGGCGATTTCGTGAATCTCGCCTTCAAGCTGGATAAGGCGGGCGTCCAAATCCTGCGACATTTGTTTGAGGAAGGTCACGTCTACGCCTACGCCCTCATCTTCCATACAGGCCAAAACCGAAATGAGCGCCATCTCAATTTCCACCAATTGCTCCAGGCCTTTTTCTTTGAGTTCTTTGCGCAGCGGTTTGACTAGGCGCAGGGTCATGTCGGCATCGGCGGCGCCGTAGGGAGCCGCATCCTCAATGGGCACTTCGGCAAACGTTTTCTGATTTTTGCCTTTGCCGATGAGGGCCTCGATGTTGGTCATTTCGATGCCCAGGCGGTGGAAGGCCAAATCTTTCAACCCCAAATGTTTGCTGGAGGGGTCGGTGAGCCATTCGCCAATCATTGTGTCGAAGCCGATGGGCGTGACTTCCAGGCCGTGATGGGCCAGGACGCGGTAATCGTATTTGGCGTTGTGGGCGATTTTGGCAATGGTCGGATTGGTGAGCGCCGGACGCAGGGCGTCGAGTACTTTTTGCCGGGGCAGTTGGCCGTCGGCCAGGGTTGGTTCACCGGCGAAGAGGGCCATCTGGCCGCTGGTGGCCTGGGCGGCGTTGGCCAAATGGCCGACGGGGATATAGTAGCTGGTTGGCGGCTCCACAGCCAGACAAATGCCGACGAGTTGGGCGGTCATTTCATCCAGGCTGGTGGTTTCCACGTCGAAGCTGATGGCTTTGGCGCTGTTAAGTTTCTTGACTAATTCGTCTAACTGCTTTTGGGTTTGGACGGTGATGACTTCGGTGGGTGGCTGGCTGGGGGAGAGGGCAACGGCCGTATCATCCACCTCCACCTTCTCCAACAGCAGATTTGTCAACGAACGGAACTCCAAATCCCGGAACATCGCCAAGACCGGCTCGGCCTCGAAGTCCTGCGTCAGGCATGCGTCCAAATCCAGTTCAATGGGCGCGTCGGTGACGATACGGGCCAGTTTTTGGCTGAGATAGGCGCTTTCCTTGCCTTCAACCAGCTTTTTGCCCATGGCCCCTTTCACTTCGTCGATGTGGGCGTAGAGGTTATCCAGGGTGTCGTAATCGGCCAGGAGTTTAACGGCCGTTTTCTCGCCCACGCCCTTCACACCGGGAATATTGTCACTGGAGTCACCGACCAACGCCTTGTAATCCACAACCTGATCGGGCCGGACGCCCAGCTTTTCCACAACACCGGCCGCGTCGTAAACTTCGTCAGGCTGGCTGCTGCGCGAGGGCAGTTCTACCCGCGTGTTGTCGTCCACAAGCTGCAATAAATCCCGGTCGCCGGTGATGATGTGAACCGGCACGCCGTGTGGCCTGGCCTGCTGGGCTACCGTGCCCAGCACATCGTCGGCCTCGTACCCTTCCAATTCCAGAATGGGAATGTTCAACGCGGCTACGACTTCTTTAATGCGCTCGATTTGCAGTGCCAGTTCGTCGGGCATCTTCTCCCGCGTCCCTTTGTATTCGGTGAAAATATCGTCGCGGAACGTCTTGCCCACGTCAAAACTGACCGCCAGATACTGTGGTGGCTGGTCGGCCAGAATCAATTCCAGCAGCGTGCGGGTGAAGCCGTAGGTGGCATTGGTCGGTTCGCCTTCTTTGGTAGTGAATGCTTGTAGGGGCAGGGCGAAAAACATGCGGTAGGCCAGGGCGTGGCCATCAATCAGAACGAGTTTTTTTATGCTCATAGTCATTTTCCCTGAACGTGAAATTTAGCGGAGACAGCCTGTATTTTACCATAAAACAGGTGTTCTATCATAAAATGTGAAAATTCTAAATTAGACTGATCTGGCAGGAGTTTATGGCTCAGGAGCAGTTTCAAGCGCCTTGTGAATTGATCTGGCCCAACGTTCTACATTGGCGCAGTAGTTTTTGCTGCCACTGGCAATCACGTCAACGGCCGTTATCGTCCAGGTGATGGAGTGGGGATGGTCGCTATGATGGTCTGGTGTACCCTTAATTCTCCATGTGCGTTGACTGGAGTCGACCTGGGCACGGCTGCGTTTTCGAATTTCATCCGGCGATAACTTCTCCACCAAAAATGCAGCCAGAAGCTGTTTCGCATAGTTTAAGCCCTCTGGTGAATATAGGCTGGGATGCTGAATGTGATAGCAAATGACAGTCAAATGATGAACGGTTCCATTCGCCGGATTTTCGTTTTCCCAAAAGAGCATTTGGTGAAAGGCATCCTGGCAAGTTATGCCATCGTACCAGGATGCACCACATTCAGGGCAATTAGGGATTGGTTCCGTCATGGTGAGAGAGTTAAAACTTCCGGGAAACTCTTGAGGCTGGAAAGTGGAATGAAAGTCTTCCGGAAGGGAGGGATGATTATAAGTTTTGCAGGTATTCTTGCACCGCTGTGGCCGAATCGAGCATCAAAACCGACCGGGCGATTTCCTGGGTTTCAGCGATGGCGTATCGGCGAATGGCCGTTTTCACACCCGGAATCGACGGCGCATTCATGCTCAACTCATCCAACCCCAAACCAATCAGGAGCGGTGTGGCCAGCGCATTGCCGGCCAATTCGCCACATATGCCCACCCAAATGCCGCCGGCATGGGCAGCTGAAACTGTTTGCTTAATCATGCGCAGGACGGCGGGCTGCAAGGCGTCGGCCAGATTGGCGACACGGGCGTTGCCCCGGTCAGCAGCCATGACGTATTGGGTCAAATCATTGGTACCGATGCTGAAGAAGTGGGCTTCCACGGCCAATTGGTCAGCTACAGCGACCGCTGATGGCACTTCAATCATCACACCCACTTCCAAATTCTCGTCGAACGGTACCTTTTTGACTTTAAGCTCCGTCATGCAGTCTACCAGCACCGCTTTGGCGCGGCGCAGTTCATCGACTGTGCCTACCATGGGGAACATGAGCTTGATGTTGGCTTTGTAGCTGGCGCGCAGGATGGCCCGGAGTTGGGGCTTGAAGATTTCGGGATGATCCAGGCAGAAGCGAATGCCGCGCCAGCCCAGGAAAGGATTGTCTTCGTGCTCCTGTGAAATATAAGGGATGGGCTTGTCGCCGCCGATGTCCAGCGTGCGGATGATGAGCGGTTTGCGGCCCATCGCTTCGGCGGCTTTTTTGTACGCTTCAAATTGTTCATCTTCGCTGGGGGCAGTGTCGCGGCCCAGGAAGAGAAATTCGGTGCGGAACAGGCCAACGCCTTCCGCGCCATAATCCAGGGCCACGGCCGTATCCATCGGCCCACCAATGTTGGCCGCAACCTCGATGGAACGGCCGTCTTTGGTGACCGCCGGTTCTTTGCCGGCTTCTTTGGCCGTGCGCTGCTGTTCCAGCCAGACTGTGCGCTGGGCTTGCAGACTGGTTTGCTGTTTTTTGCCGGGTTTGGTCCAGAGACGGCCGTTACCCCCATCCAGGGCGATTGTTTGACCATCAGGAATCTCGGCCAGCGCCGGGCCTATGCCCACAATGGCCGGGATGCCCATAGCGCGGGCCAAAATAGCGCTGTGCGAGGTCGCGCCGCCAATTTCCACTGCCAGTCCCAACACCTTGTCCGGGTCCAGCCGGGCTGTATCCGACGGCGTTAAATCAGCGGCCAGGAGGATGGCGGGTTGGATCATGTTCAACTTGGGTGCTTCCACGCCCAGCAAATGGCGTAAAACACGATGGGCCACATCCAGCACGTCGGCGGCACGGGCCTGCATGTAGGCGCTGTCCAGGTGGCGGAAGGTATCGGCTGTGGCTTCGGCAGCTTGCAGCCAGCCAGCCTCGGCGTTGATTTTTTGCTCAAAAATAGCGTTTCTAGCCTGACCTAACAAGTCGGGGTCTTGCAAAAAAAGCAGGTGTGCTTCAAAGATGTCAGCTTCGGCTTCGCCCACTTGTTGGACAGCTTGCTTGTGTAACTGTTGGATTTCTGTTTTAGCGATGGCAACGGCCGTTTTCAACCGCGCCCATTCAGCAGCCGGATCAGCAATCGTCGTCGTTTCCACTTCTTGCAGGCGGGGCCGGTATTGGTAGGCCGGACCGATGGCGATGCCGGCCGAAGCGGGGATGCCGGTTAATTCGTCTTTTTGAGATGGGGTGACGGGTACGGCCGTTTCCACTTCGGCTGCATCGGCTTCATCACGGTCGCCAAAATTATCGGCGGCCAACGCCTGGAATGCGGCCAAGGCCGCAGTCGCGTCCGGGCCAACCGCCTGAATCGTGATCGTATCGCCTTGGCGGGCGTTGAGCGTGGCCACCTGGTTGATGCTTTTGGCATTAGCCGTCTTGCCGTTGTTTTCGACCTGGATGTCGGCCTGGAACCGGTTGGCGGTTTGTACAAAACGGGCCGCCGGGCGGGCATGCAGTCCCAGTTTGTTGGGGATGGTGAGTTGGATTTGTTCGGCAGCGTTGTCCAGGGTGGGGGAAACGGCCGTTGCCGTCACATCTTCCATCCCCAGCTGCTCATTTTTAGCTTTTAATGCGCCCATCGCTTCCGTGGCAACCTGGTCCAGGCTGCCGCCAACCATCGACTGGACGGCGGCGGCGATAACACCTTCCACCAACGGCGCAGCACACAGGCGTATGTTCGCTTGTTTTTCCGGTTCCAGAAAGTCCAGCGCCGTTTCCGCACTCATCAAGGCACTGCCCAAATCCATCATGATCAACACACCATCGTCACTGTAAACTGATTCGATAGCGGCTAAAACTTTCATGGGGTCTGTCCCGATGGGATGTTCTGGATCGTCAATTCCACCGGCGGTAGCCAGTGCTACCTGGCCCTGAACCATCTGGTTGGCTAACTCGCTTACCCCTTCGGCGAGGCTGGCACTATGAGAAACGATGACAATGCTTACCATGATGTTACCTGTTATTGGTTTTGGGTGATTGGTCGCTAGTTGTTGGTAGTTGGTTGGCTGCTAACTGGACTGTCTGCCAACCATTGACTACTAACTGTTAGCCACATTTTGGGCAATCATAAACCTCGTGGATAAGTTTTTCTACCTCTTCTGTCAGTTCTTCTGCCGGGCCGGGAACGAATCCTGTATGACCACAACAGCAGGCAAACCATCCCAGGGAAACGGCCGTATACGGCACACGTTCTGCCAGCAAATCCACCTTCTCCAAACCCAGTCCCCAACGCGCATTTGTTAGCAGCCAACGGCAGCCGGCGGCCGCCAACTTTTCGGCATAAAACCGAAAAGTTGTACAGTGGCGCATCAGCAAGACAGCTACATTAACACCCGGCGGAACCAACTCATGCCGTGCATCAGTCAATATTGCCGCAATATTGGTGGGTAAAGACCATTCAAGGCCGCGCTTCAGCACGTCAGGCTGGATCTCCCAGGCAATAACCCGCTGTACAATGGCTGCCATGCGTCGTGCCAGCCGCAGATCACCCGCGCCAATATCCAATACCACATCTGTTGGACGCAGTGCGCTCAGAACCGCAGCATAGGTCGGTTCATCATAAGGCGACCAGGTTAATTCCCAATCAATCATGAAAACGGACTTTCACTGCCGGCGGACTAATTTGTTAAAACCCAGGCTCAATAAAAAGACCACCCAAAGGCTCAAGCCAATACCAGCTCCCCACAATAACCCTTTGAATCCCTCCGTAGGATAAAGCTGCCAGCTCACAAAAATAGTAAAGCCTAGACTCATGAAAGTGATGATAAGCAGACCCGTCCGTTTGGCGATCCAGGGTTCATTGGTGATAGGCGGAACTTTTTGAGGCTCTTTTTCTTCTCGTGCTTCTTTCTTTTTCTTGGGTACCTTTTTATTAGCCATAAAGTTTTCGTGTAAATAATTCTCCGGGTGGTTGGGGGTTACTTTGTTAACACCCCAATTCACCCGGAGGTAGCTTATTCATTTGTTAGCTGTCGTTTTTCCAGATCGTACAATCCGTAGGCGGCAGCCAAAAATTCTATGGGATGGCGTGACGGTAAATCGGTGCCATGTTCCATCTGCCAGCGACATGTTTCTGAATCGCAGGCAGTCATGGTAACATCGCTGCCCTGTTCGCGCACAAACTCAAACAGCTCTGCGCCCACATCCATACCAATTTGATATTTTTCTGCTTTGTAGCCGTAGGTCCCGGCAATGCCGCAGCAGCGGGCGTGGCTTTCGCGCACATCTACGCCGGGTATGAGGCTCAGGATTTCCAGTGCCGGCTTGCCGATACGATGGGCGCGGTATTGGCATGGGGCATGGTAGGGCAGCACCATTTCTAGCTGTTGAAAATCGGTTTTTAGCTCACCGGCTTCATGCCGTTCTCGCAGCCATTCGAAAATGTCCCAGGTGGCCATTTTGAGTGTTGTAGCGTTTTCATCGTGGGCGTCCAATAGTTCTGGTGCTTCTTCTTTGAGCGTCAGGGTGCAGCTTGTGCTTGTGCCAATGATGTCCATTCCGGCCTGGGCATAGACCAGCATTTTGTCGACGTTGTTGCGGTGGTATTTGGCGGCTTCATCGAATTCGCCGTTGCTAAGGAGAGGCAGGCCGCAGCAGTTTTGTGGTGGTACAATGACTTCGTAGCCGTTGTGTTCGAATACAGCAACGGCCGCTTTGCCGACAAATGGTTCGTAGTACATGGTGGCACAGCCGTGGTAGTAAACGACCTTCTTCTCTGATTTTAATCGCCGGGCCTGACTGTTTTTGAACCAGTCGCCAAAGGTGCCCTCGACACTGAAATGGGGCAAAGGCGCTTCGCGGGCAATGCCCATGACTTTTTCGGCCAAGACGCGGCTGACCGGATTTTGTAAACCAAAGTTGGCCAGGCGTGGCGCAATCTGCCCCACTTTACCCAGAGTTTCGTTGCGGCCTAGCAGCCGGTTGCGTAAAGGCAACCCTTTTTCGGCCACGATTTGGGCGCGGGCGCGGGCATTGAGTTCGGCGATTTTGACGCCACTGGGGCAAACCTCGTTGCAAACGCGGCAGCCGGAGCAGTAGTCGACGGAGTAGTCCGGTGTTTGCGGCTGACCATTTTCGCGGAAGCGTTGGGCCTGTGGCCCGGCATATTTGGGGCCGGGGAACAGGTCGGTGACGGCCGCTACCGGGCAGTAGCTGGTGCAGATGTTACATTTGATACACTCGTCCAGTGTTGGCCCAACTGAGTGCCAGGATTTCGTGTGCATAATCTATACCTACGCTGTTACTTTTAATGATTCGATGACGGCCTGAGCGGCGGCAGTGCCAGAGGCAACGGCCGTTCCTTCCAGGCTTCGTTCCAAAATAGGATCACAATGTGCTAATACACCACCGGCGGCGTATAAGTTGGCAAAAATGGGCTGCCCGGCTTCATCTATCGGCCGGAAATCTGGCCCGACGGCGACGCCGCCCTGAAAAACAGGATGGCCTTGCGGGTCCAAAAAGCTGGCGCGGAACCAGTCGGGGCGTTTTTGCGGTACGGTGAGCGGCAGTTGGAAGATTGTTTCCCAGACACGGCCGTTTACATTACTGCTAAATCCGCCGCCCAAAATACCGCCTGTCGCCAGGAGGTAAGCTTGAGAGCGATGCTTTAGCGGGCGGGCACTTGTCTCGCTGGCAACCCACTGTACTTTGGCTGGTGTGCCGCTGCTGGCTTGCGCCTCAGTCACTTCCATACCGGCTTCAACCCGGACGCCGATTAGTTCCAGTTCGTGGCGCAAGGCACGGAACAGGCGCGTGCCGGGCACGCTGGGGGGCAAGGTCGGAATTTCAAACAACGGCGCACCGGCTTGTGATTGCAATTCAGACCAAACCTGGGTGTGGTCGTCTAATCCCAAAACCGCCGGTAAGCCGATACGTTCGCCTGATTTAACCAGTTTTTTTAGGGCCTGGCCTAGTTTTTGGCGTCGTTTGGCATCTTCCAGACCCATAGCCAGTTGGATGGTGTTGCTGTCGTGACGGCTGGTGAGTAGTTCCAGCGGTAGGAATTCAGCCCGTGCCTGATGGCCTTGTTTGGTCAGATTTTCGGCGATGAGCTGCGGGTAAAAATCGCGCAAGCCGTGGAAACCGACGATGACCATCGGCGCATCGGAGCGCAGGCTGCCCGCTTGCTGCGCCTGTGGTGCTAAAAATGTTGGCCGGGCAGCGCCTACCGGTGAGGGCAGCAGCCAGTTTTCGTTGTTGGCGGCACGGCCGTATCCCAAGCCTGATGTTTGTGTCAACGCCTGGAATGCCTCCAAGGCAGCCGACGTGTCAGATAATTTATAAGGATGACCATCTGGCAGGACGTTTATGGCGGCCAAAGGTTGTTGAACGGGCCGCTTATCGCCTGGCAAATAGCCCAGAACATCCACAGTTCCGGCGCTCCAGTGCAGCGCACCCAGCCCTTTGGCGATGACTTTGACCTGGAGTCCGGCTTTGGCGGCGGTGTATGCGGCCGTTAATCCACTCAACCCTGCTCCAATTACGAGTAAATCAGCCATTGGCCACCTCCTCGCCTTCTTTCGGTGTGGTATCGAAAAGGTAAAAATCTGTGACCGGGCTGGTTAATTCGGTATCCGGCAGATGGTCAACGTTCATTAGCGCCAGATATATCAGCTCATCCAATCGTTCCTGCTTTAACTGCCGTCCCCACAAAATGGGCGTCACCCCTTTCCAACGTTCTTGCACGAAGTCACGCAGCAGGAGGTTGGGGTTAAAGTAGGGCGAAGGCTTGCCGTCAGGCTCTGCTGCTTTTTTCGCACCGCCATTTAGATTGTGGCCGGGTGATTGCAGAAAAGCGGCATCCCATTGCGCTGTGCTGCTGTCTTCTTCCATTTCGTGCCGGAGTTCGCCAGCCTGAACCATCTCGTGCAAGATTCCGGTGGCCCGGTAAGTGCAGAAACCACCCTGGCACGGCCCTTTGCCCAACCGCACGTCGCGTCGCAGATCGTCCAGGGTCAAAGTTGGGTTGCGCCGGACGGCGTTTTCGATCATGTTTCGAGTGACTAATTCGCATTCGCAGACGATCTGGCCTTGCAAATGATGTTTTTCGATTTCTTCCAGCCGGTGGCCGAGCCAGTAGTGGCCTTGTTCGGCTCCGGGGACAGGGGTGGTGGCGGTGGTGCACGGCCGTTCCACGCCCAAATGTTCACACACCGTATCCATCGTTGCTTCCGCCATCAACCGGAATGTTGTCCATTTGCCGCCGGTGATGGTAACAAAGCCGCCGATCCCTTCTCGTTCTTTGTGATCCAGCAGGGTCAGTTTACGAGTAACGTCTCGTCCTTTTTCACTGGTATATTTTTCTTGGAATAACGGCCGTACCCCTGCCCAGGCTCGTAGAACACGCATCTTGCTAATGCCGGGAACCAGTTTGTCCCCCATATTTAGCATGCGCTCTACTTCCCACGCTTGTAAGCGTAGATGATCCGGGTCGTCCACGGTGACTGAAGTCGTGCCAATTACCGCCACTGTGTGGCTGGGCACAATAATGTCTCCATCCGAAGGCATCGTGCAGCGATTGACAACCGTATTCACCACCCGATGGTTCACAGCGACCATCACCCCTTTGCTGGGCATGATATGGACTTCCACGCCGGCCAACTGTGCGATGTGGCCCGCCCAAGCCCCGGCCGCATTTACGACCATGTCGGCATGAATATTAAAATCCTCACCGGTAATCTCATTACGAACGGTTGCCCCGACCACTTTTTGCTGCCCTTCACTCCCCTCTACCAGCAAAGCAATGACCTGGTGATAGGTGAGAATATGAGCGCCGGCCAGACGAGCTGCATTGACTGTTGCGTGCGCGGCTAAGAAACTATCGGCACTACCATCAGGCACTTCAAAAACGTGAACGGCCGTTGGGTTTAGCAGCGGTTCACGTCGGAGCGCCTCTTTAATCGAGATTTCAACGCAAGGAATACCTACGTTGGCACAGCCCTGCTTGAATTTTTCCGGGAATTCTTCCCCATCTTCCGGCAAGGCAACAAAAAAGCCGCTGGTATCCTCAATGCAGTGAGCATGCGTTTTGCGGAGGATCTGGTTTTCTTTAATACACTCTTCGGCGCCATGCGGGTCTTTTACAGCGTAACGACCACCACTGTGCAGCAATCCATGAAACCTTCCCGTAGTGCCATGAGTTAAATCGCGCCGTTCCACCAGAACCGTTTTGAAGCCGCGAAGCGCCGCGTCCCAGGCAACACCAGTCCCTGTTGCTCCACCACCAATGACTAAAACTTCCGTATCAATGTGCCTCATCATAGAGACTCCCTTTGAGACAGAAGGGCATCCCGTCACAGAAAACTATGAGCGGGATGCCCCGGTTGTTAAACACAGAAAGGTAACTGGCCTATTGTTTTTATTGAATTAGACCAGTCACTTTTCTTGTCAAGAATGAATATACTTACTCGACCCAGTCGAAGGTGCGGGTGACCGCCTTCTTCCATTGGGCAAACAATTCAGTGCTGGCATTGCTGCCTTCGGTCGGTTCCCAGGTCTTGTCCATACCCCAGTTGGCGCGCATTTCATCGGTGTTCTTCCAGAAGCCAACAGCCAGACCGGCAGCATAAGCCGCACCCAGCGCTGTTGTTTCAGCCACTTTCGGCCGTACCACCGGCACATCCAACACGTCAGCCTGGAATTGCATAAGCGTGTTGTTGTAGACCATACCGCCGTCAACCTTCAGCGCAGTCAACGGTACACCGGAGTCGGCGT
This sequence comes from Ardenticatenaceae bacterium, assembly GCA_020634245.1. GTDB lineage: Bacteria > Chloroflexota > Anaerolineae > Promineifilales > Promineifilaceae > JACKCC01. The sequence continues at coordinate 160,241 of JACKCC010000015.1, forward strand.
TCATGGCATCCAACACTTCACGGGTCTGGTATGCGGTAGCTTCCAGAGCGGCACGGGCGATGTGGCCCTTGTTTACATAGCGGGTGAGGCCGACGATAGCGCCACGGGCGTCTGAACGCCAGTAGGGAGCGAAGAGGCCGGAGAAGGCCGGGACGAAGTAGATACCGCCATTGTCTTCGACTTTCTTGGCGTAATCTTCGATGTGATGTGAGAAATCAAAGAAGTCCAGGTTGTCGCGCAGCCACTGAACCAGCGCACCGGTAATGGCGATGGAGCCTTCCAGGGCGTACACGGCCGGTTGGTCACCGAACTTGTAGCACAGAGTCGTCAACAAACCACTCTTGGAAGGAACGATCTTCTCGCCGGTGTTCAAGATCATGAAGCAGCCGGTGCCATAGGTGTTCTTGGCTTCGCCGGGGCTGAAGCAGGCTTGACCCACAGTGGCTGCTTGCTGGTCACCCAGGTCGCCGGAGACCGGAATCTTGCCGCCAAATGGGCCATCTTCGGTGGTGTAGCCATAAACGTCGGATGACGGCCGTATTTCGGGCAGCATGGCCATGGGAATGGTCATGGCTTCAGTGATGCTCTTGGACCAGTTAAGACCATCCAGGTTCATTAGCATTGTCCGGCTGGCATTGGAGACATCTGTCACATGGGCGCCGCCCTTGGGGCCGCCGGTAATGTTCCAGATAACCCAGGTGTCGATATTACCGAAAATCGCATCCCCTTTCTCTGCCGCTTCGCGAACACCTTCGACGTTGTCGAGGATCCATTTGACCTTCGGGCCGGAGAAGTATGTCGCCAGAGGCAGACCGACCTTGTCACGGAACCGATTTTGGCCAACGCCGCCTTCCAAATCCTTGATGATTTTGTCAGTGCGGGTGTCTTGCCAGACAATGGCATTGTAGTAGGGCTTCCCGGTGTTTTTGTCCCAGACAACGGTTGTTTCACGCTGATTGGTCACACCCACGGCAGCCAGATCCGCCGCCGTGATACCGGCAGCTTTCATCGCGCCTTTAACAACATCTTGGGTTCGTGCCCAAATTTCCATCGGGTCATGTTCGACCCATCCGGGTTTGGGATAGATTTGTTCATGTTCCATTTGGTGAATACCAACCGATTCGCCAGAATGGTTAAAAATCATACAACGGGTACTGGTTGTACCTTGATCGATTGCAGCTACATACTTAGCCATGTTTTACTCCTTCTTGAATTTTAGGAAATAACAGGATAGAAACTATCCTCTTTACTCTTTAACCGTTTCTAATAAAGCATTGAGCATCAGGTAAGAGGAAGTTGCGCCTGGGTCCTGGTGTCCGATGCTGCGTTCGCCCAGATAGCTGGCTCGTCCTTTTCTTGCTTGCAGCGGGATGGTTGCTTTCATACCTTTTTCGGCACCCGCCACGCTTGCTTGGAGAGCTTCTACTGTGTTGCTGCCATTATTCATGGCGGTACGCATTGCATCAAGGGCAGGATACCAAGCGTCAATCATGGTTTTGTCTTCGAGTTGTGCTCGGCCGCGTTGGACGATGCCTTCAACACCGGCTTCTAGCAATTGAAGCAAATCTTCGTCACTGAGTTCTTCTTTGGCGGCCATGGCCATGCCGCTGCGCATAAAGAATGTGCCATAAAGTGGGCCACTGGCTCCGCCAACGCTGGAAATCAGTGTCATACCGGTTGTTTTGAGGATGTTGCCTATGTCTTTATCGGCTACGCTGGGTAATTTTTCCATGACTTTTTTGAAGCCACGGGCCATGTTTGTGCCATGGTCAGCATCCCCGATCGCTGAATCGAGCTGGGTGAGGTAATCTTTATTTTTGTCTAAAACGGCGGCGGATTTTTCCAGCCACTTTACAATCTGGTCTTTGGTAACCATGTCGAAAGACCTTCTCCTTTTCCTAATGCTCAGTGATCAGTGGTGGCAATCGGGCGACTGCCACTACTGATTACTGTTTTTAAGTGTTACACACCCCAGCGCAGACCAGGGGTCTTTACTGGCGCGTCCCAGAATTTGAGGATTTCGTCGTCAACCTTGAGCAATGTTATGGACATGCCTTGCATTTCCAGAGAGGTGATGTAGGGGCCGATGAGGTTGCGAACGATTGTGAGGCCTTTGGCTTCGCAAACCTGGGTCAGTTTGCGATAAACGGCGTACAGCTCGGAAACGGGTGTGCCACCCATGCTGTTGACGAAGGCGATAACTTTGTCGCCAGCTTTGAAGGGTTCATCGGTCAGTTCCAGGTCGTACCATTCGCCTTTATCGTTATCCCATTCGCGGACGGTGCGGGTGTATGCGCCGTCTTCGATGATGGCGAGGGCCATTTTTTCGGTGATTTCGTCGGCGGTTTGCATTTTGAGTCGTTCGCGGCCTGGTTCGCCGTGAATGCCGATGCCGAATTCGTATTCGTCGTCACCAAGTTCGAAGGTTGGTTTGCCAGCGGCAGGAACGGTGCAGGAGGTAATGGCCATACCCAGGGAACGGCCGTATTGGTTCACTTTTCGTGCCAAATCTGCACATTGTTTCAGGTTATAGCCAGCCTCAGCAGCCGCGCCAGCAATTTTCTCAACCAGTACAGTTGTGCCTACACCACGACGACCGGCCGTGTACAGACTGTCTTTTACAGCAGCATCGTCATCGATGAGGATGGACTGCACTTTGATGCCATCGGCATAAGCTAGTTCGGCGGCCATTTCAAAGTTGAGGACGTCACCAGTGTAGTTTTTGGCCAGGAAGAGGACGCCAGCGCCGCCATCAACTGCCTTGGCTGCTTCGTACATCTGATCCGGGGTGGGGGAGGTGAACACTTCACCGGGACAGGCTGCGGAAAGCATACCCATGCCAACGAAACCGCCATGCATAGGTTCGTGGCCGCTGCCACCACCGGAGATTAGTGCTACTTTACCCTGAACCGGCGCATCCGCACGATAGACATAGTATGGCTCGAAATTGACTTTGAGCACATCGGGATGAGCTGTCGCCAGACCTTCAAGCTGTTCTTTGACGACATCTTCAACCGCATTAATTAATTTTTTCATTTTTCCACCTTTGTTTCTTGACGCAAAAACAGGTTGGCAATTTCAATTTATTATGAAATCGCCAACTGGTTTTTTTACGTAAGATTATTTATTGGCCAGGAAGGGCGAAATGAACCAATCGTAGACGAAGACGCCGATCGCGCCGGAGATGGCGGGGATGAGGACCGGGGGAACCAGCCAATAGATGCCGTCAAATAGACCCTTTGTGCCGACCAGAAGGCCGAAGATGCGGGGGCCGAGGTCACGAGCCGGGTTAATGGAGTAGCCGCTGGGGCCGCCAAGTGAGAGGCCGACAGCAACAACGGTGAAAGCAACAAGGAATGGCCCCATGTTGTGCTTGAGACCCATATTTTTCTCATCACCACTGGCCAAGACACCCCACAACAGGACCATCGTGCCAAAGAATTCGGCGATGCTGGCATTTAACAGAGAGTAGCTGCCAGTGGAACCTGCGGCATAAGAGCCTGCTTCACCCCAGAATGAACCAGCGTACAGCGCACCAGGGCCGGTGGACCAGACGTTGGGCATACCGGCGGCTACCAGGCCTTCACGATAGACAAGGTACACGCCAAGAGCACCAAGGAAAGCGCCAACAAGTTGAGCAACGATGTAAGGGCCTACCTTTGACCAGGGGAATCCACGCTTGACAGCGAGGGCAATGGTGACTGCAGGATTAATGTGCGCGCCGGACACGCCACCGGCCACATAGACGGCGACGAGTACGGCGAAACCCCAGCCAAATACAATGGTGTTCCAGTTGTAGGCTGCAGAATCGAGCCGTGCGGCTAAACCGACCTGAGCGACAACGCCATCACCCAACAGAATAAGGACGAATGTGCCGAATATTTCAGCCATCAATTCGCCAGTTAACCCTTTTTGTTTCATTTTTTTCTCCTTTTTAACTCTTCATTTTGGAATGGAAAATGGTTTTGATTTATGTTTTGGACAAAAGTGGGTTTTGAATTGTTTACTCCTGTATCTGCCTCCTTTGGCACGTTTTTATGAACGGCCGTTTATGAAAAACAAGTGGGAATGATATTCTTGCTTGCAATCGTTGAAGTGCCAACCTGAGGGGAGGTGTGTACATCATTGTTTTTGGGGAGATGCAACAAATTATGATTGCGAAGCCATATGAACATTATTCACTACTCAAAAGCTGCAATTTTGTACAAGTTGCAAAACACAACAACCCTATCTTACAAAAAAACTTACAAAGTACAAAAATCTCGCCATTTGTGTTTCAGTGTGAAACTTTGTTGTGGGTAAATATGTTTCGTTATGAAACATGGTTGATTTGACAATGGCTTTGGGTTAGTTTTTGAACGTATCTGGCGTGATGTTGAGGCGTTTCATTTTACGCCAAAGCGTGGTACGGCCGATTCCCAACTGCCCGGCCATTTCTTTGACTCGGCCCTCACAAGCCCAACCGGCCCGAAGTATGGCTTCCCTTTCGGCTTCTGCGGTGGTAAGAAGCGGTTCGGATTTGGGGGAGTGGGAAACGACGACACGGCCGTTACGCACCTGTTCCGGCAAATCGACCAAACGAATGATATTATCCTGCCTAAGATGAACGGCTCTTTCCAGTACCATTTCAAACTCGCGCACATTTCCCGGCCAGGGATAACGGCACAAAATTCGCATGGCGTCTTCATCAATTGTTACCGCCGAAGATTTATTCGGTGACAATCGAGCCAAAAACTGCTCGGCCAGAACCGGAATATCTTCTTTTCGCTGGCGCAGCGGCGGGATTTCAATATTAAATACTCCAAAACGATAATACAGGTGGGAATTAAAGCTGCCATCGGCCACTAATGTGGCCAGGTCATCCGAGGTGGTGGCAATAATGCGAACATTGACCGGAATGGGGCGAATGCTGCCAATCCGCATTACATGACCAGTTTCGATTACCTGGACCAACACCGCCTGAACTTCCAGCGACAGGGTTTCGATGTGGTCGAGCAGCAAGGTGCCGCTCTCTGCGAGTTCAAATTTGCTGGGGCGGCTTTCATGAACCTCATCTTTATCGTAGCCCAGAAATTCGCTGATTAGCAGCTCGCGGGGAATTGTGCGGCAGTTGATAGACATGAACGGGTGGTTGGCGCGAGGGCCGGCATCATGGATGGTGCGGGCAAGATGGGTTTTGCCAACGCCACCTTCTCCAAATAGCAGCACGGGGGCTGTGCCACGTGAGGCAATCCGCACTTGCCGCAAAATGGATCGCATTTCTGTTGATTGTGATAAAACGTTATCGAAACTTAACGAAGCTTGAACCCCAACTTGTTGATAAACGAGCTTGCGGACATGTTCGATAGGCTGTAACAAAGCGATAAATCCGGTATTAAGTGTGCCTTCGCGTACGGTACGCAAGTTTATGAGGACATTGGCCGAATGACCATCCAGTTCAAAATTAACCTCTTCATCATCTAATTCTTTGTTTTTCTCAATTGCTTCTAGCAAAATGGACGGCAAGTTGATGATGTCGGTGATTGATTGTCCAAGTATAGATTGGGGGTGTAATCGCAGAATGTTGCTGGCTCTACTGTTGATATGAGTGATTTTTAGCTCGTGGTTCCAGGCCAGCACTCCTTCACTTATGCCTTCCAGTATGGTGTTTAATTCGGTCAGGCGCAGATTGGCTTCTTCCAGGTAGAGGTTTGTTTGTAACTGGTTGGTGATGGCCCGGGCTGTGGCCATGGCCAGCGACAAAGTGTGGCTGCATGCGTTTTCTACGGGGCCGACGATGCCGATGATGCCAGCGATACGGCCGTTTGCATCATGTATGGGTGCAGCGGACGATACAAAGGGATGGTATATCTTGAAATAATGTTCAGCCCCAACCACTTGAGTCGGCATGGCTGTAATCAGCGCCAGACCAACCGCATTTGTTCCGGCATAGGCTTCTGACCAATAGCTGCCCCTTCCCATGCGATAATCTTCAACAATTTTTACCGTTTCTTTATCGCCCAAAACTTCAAGAGCGCAGGTTGTACCGTCTGTCAAAATGATGGCATTGTTCGAACCTTCAATGAATTGGTACACGTCTTCCATGTAGGGAATAGCTATCGTCATCAAATCGGCTTGCGATTTAAGGATGGCTGACAAAGCGGTTTCATTTAAGGATTTGGGCCGGGCGCGTAAATTGGGGTCGAAAAGGGGGGCACAGCGTTGCCAAGATGCCAGGATAACCAGGTCCAATGGATGATCATCTATTGCTTGCACATGCCCATTGGTCATGAAGGAATGCCAATATTTGTACAAGCTGTCTTGCCGTATGGGATAAGCTGTTGGAAGCATAGTCTCGCCCTATTTTCAGTGAACGATGCCGTAAGAAGATGAAACGATCAAAAACCCTATATTTGCCAGATTAACACGAAACAGATTTGTTTTCAATAAACGATTCTCATCAAGGTGAAAACTGAGTAAATCACAATTTCACGGTTGGGTTTTATCAAAATACCTTTTGTGATTTACATAAAAGTAAATCCAATAACAACCTATAGAAATTATTTATAACCAGCGATAGAAAATTTTCATTGCAGGAATGACGTATGGCACTGTTTGGGGCAACGGCCGTCACGTATAGTAAAGACGTGTTGTAATTAAGGGAGCCGGCAATTAAGCCCTCCATTAAGTTTTGGTAAACAGGTATGGAGCTGAAAACGATTGAAACAGCCCAACAGCAAGCGGACATCTGCGCGGTTTTTGCCAACTATCGCCGGGTGCTCATCCTGTGGACGTTGGTTGAACAGGAAAAATCGGTGAGTGACATTGCAACGGCCGTTCACGCCTCCCTGCAAAGCACCTCCCAACACCTGCATCTCATGAAAGACAAAGGCATTCTACAATCCCGCCGCGATGGACAGACCGTTTATTACCGCATTGCCAACCATGACACACTGGCAAAATGCCCTCTCTTAATTGAAACACGTCGTAATCAATTAGCTAAACATAATCAAAACAAATGATTTTCGGAGGAATCCCATGACAACAGCAACTGTTGATTTGAACACTTTACAAGCGGCTAAAGTCGTCGATGCCCGTGGCAGTGCCTGCCCAGGCCCCCTACTGGAAGCCAAAAAAGGTATCGGCGCCATTAAAATCGGCGAAGTTTTGGAAATCTGGTCTGGCGATGCCCGTACAAAAGAAGACATTCCCAAGTGGAGCCAAAAAGTCGGCCACGAATTCCTGGGCCACCTGACCGCTGAAGGCGGCTACGACCGCATCTTCATCAAGCGAGCGAAGTAACAAAGTAGCGAAGTGGCGAAGTCGCAGAGTTACTTCGCCACCCCGCCACTTCGCAACTTCCCTATTCCCGAAGGGGACGATATGAAAACCCGAGACGCAAAAATCCTTATCCTGGCCACTTTATCCGGTGGCTATGCCGGGGCCGATTCGGTGGGGCAACTGCATACCAATTACCCGGCTAACGCCTACGTTCTACCCGTTGTTTGCCCCTCTATGTTCGCCGAAGATTTTTACTTGCGTACCTTCGAGAAGGGTGTGGACGGCATTCTCGTCATGTACAGCGGTACCGACTGCCCATACAAGGGCGGCGCGGAGCGCACAGCCGAAATTGTTAACCGTACCTATCCGTTGATGAAAGAACGGGGCATTGATCCCCGGCGGCTGCGCCTGGTAGCCATCTGTACAGTCTGCACCAAGCCGTTCCTCAAAGAAGTCAATCAGATGAACGACTTACTGCGCGGTATTGGCCCAGTGCGGGCAGAAATGGCCCACGCGGCGGCGGGCGACTAGAGGACTAAAGACTATGAGACGACAAGACCTACACGTAAACGCTCTCGTTGTGGGCGGCGGCATTGCCGGGATGCAGTCGGCGCTGGATTTGGCCGACCAAGGCTACCGGGTAGCGCTTGTAGAAAGACAGCCCAGCATCGGCGGCAAGATGATTGCTTTGAGCAAGGTCTTTCCCACGCTGGACTGCTGTTCCTGCATCACCACACCTAAAATGTCGGCCGTAGCCCATCACGAGAATATTGAGCTGTTAACGTACTGTGAAATTAATGAGATTCAGGAGAACGGCGGCGGCTTTGTGGCTCAAGTAACCAAGAAGCCGCGTTACGTCAATGAAGCGGATTGCACCGGTTGCCGCCAATGCGAGTATGCCTGTCCGATTGATATCCCCAGTGCCTTTGACCAAAACTTGGGGGCGCATCGGGCGATTCGGGTGCCGTTTTCTACGGCCGTTCCCCAAAAAGCCGTCCTCGATATTGACAATTGTTTACTCTGCGGCAAATGTGAAAAAGTGTGCCCCGTGGGCTGCATCGATTTCACCCAGCAGCCGCAAGATTTCACCATCGAAGCCGAGGCCATCGTTCTGGCCACCGGCTTTGAACTGACGCCCACCGACGCCAAAAAAGAATACGGCGCCGGCCAACTACGCAACGTCATTGAGGCGTTGACGATGGAGCGTTTCCTGGCTCCCACCGGTCCCTACGGCCACGTATTACGGCCGTCCGACGGCAAAGAGCCAGAATCCATCGCCTATGTCCAATGTGCCGGGTCGCGTGACCAGACGTTGGGAATTGAATATTGTTCCCGTGTTTGCTGCATGTACGCCATCAAGCAGGCGATGCTGTTGTCCGGTGCGCTGCCACTGGCCGACATCACCATCTACTACATGGACATCCGCACCTTCGGCAAAGGGTACGAACAGTTTTACCAAAATGCACGGGCCATGGGCATCGAGTTTGTCAAGGGCAAAGTGGCCCGAATCACCGAAGATGATGGGCAGAACCCCATCGTGCGTGTGGAATTGATGGATGAAGATTCCCGTGTTGTGGAACGGCCGCACGATCTGGTTGTTTTGTCTGTGGGGATGGTACCGGGATATGACCCGCAGGCTATTTATGGCATTCCAGTGGCTGGTGACGGTTTTGTCGACCTGCCATTGCCCAACATCACGCCCACCGTCACCCGTCGGCCGGGCATTTTTGTCACCGGTACGGCGGCTGGCCCGATGGACATCGTGGACAGTATTGTGATGGCGGGTGCGGCGGCGGCGGAAACGGCCGCATACCTGGAGGCGGGGCGATTACTTTCCCGGAAACTCGAAGTTTCTGGGAAAGTACCGGCCGAATTGGAGGTGGCCCATGTCTGAGAAAAACGAAGAAGCCCGCATTGGCGTCTATACCTGTCACTGCGGCGGCAACATTAGCGACGTGGTCCGCTGCGAACAAGTCGCTTCTGCTTTGCGTAAGCTGCCCAACGTCCTTGTTTCCCGCACCGATATGTCCATGTGTTCCGACGCCGGCCAGGCGATGGTCGAAGCCGACATCAAAGAGCACGGGCTGAACCGCATCGTTATCGGTGCTTGCTCGCCCTCACTGCACGAGCAGACCTTCCGCGGTACGGTTTCCCGTGCCGGCTTGAACCCGTATTTGTACCATCACGTGGGCATCCGCGAGCAAAACAGCTGGGTTCACAAAGATGATCCCGATGGGGCGACACAGAAGGCAGTTCGCTTGATGGCCGCTGGTATCGCCAAAGCCCGGCTGCTGGAATCGTTGGAGCCAATTCGCTTGTCGGCGGAGAAGCAGGCGCTGGTTATCGGCGGCGGCATTGCCGGATTGCGGTCAACCTGGGATTTAGCCCGGCGGGGCCTCAAAGTGGTACTCATCGAAAAGACGCCGTTTTTGGGCGGGCATATGGCGCAACTGGAATCGGTGTTCCCCACTGAAGAGGCAGCGCGGGACTTGCTGCACGACCTCATCGAGAAAGTGACGGTCCATCCCAACGTGACCGTTCATACGCGGGCTGAACTGGTGGGCATGTCGGGCTATGTGGGCGATTACAAGGCCACTATCCGGCAGCAGTCGCGCGGCATTGCCGATGGGGACATCGGCAAAGGGTTTACGGCCGTTCAACGAGCCATCATTAACTGCCCGGTAGAGGTTCCTGACGAATTTAACTACGGTTTGACCCAACGGAAAGCGATTTACCAGGCTTATCCTGGCTGTTATCCGGCTACGCCAGCCATTGACTGGGAACATTGCAATGGCTGTCGCGAATGCCTCAAAAACTTGAATGGCGATACCGGCTTAATCGACCTGGAAAACGAGCCGCGTGAATTTGAATTGACGGTAGGCGCGGTGGTGGTGGCGACCGGATTTAAGCCGTATGAGCCGCATTTTGGCGAGTATAACTACGGTGTGTTCCCAGAAGTGGTGACGCTGCCTAAATTTATTCGCCTGCTGGCGCTGACGGAAGAAGGCCAATCGCTGCAATGGAACGGCCGTACTGTCCGCAAGCTCGCTTTTATTCACTGTGTGGGCAGCCGCCAACTGGATGGCATCAACGAACCGCAGGCAGACGGCCGTATCAACGATTACTGCTCGCGCATCTGCTGCACAGCGACGCTGCATACGGCCAACGAAGTGCGGGAACGGTTCCCGAACATGCATGTGTTTGACCTGTATGAGGATATTCGCACTTACGGCCGGGGCCACGAGGAATATTACACGCGGGCCTCGAAAAATATGGTGCGTTTTGTCCGCTTCCACGATGACGATTTGCCCGGTGTGTTAGGGCCATCGTCGGAAAACGGCCATGCGCTGCTGATTCCGGTGCATGATTATCTGACCTGGGGCGAGGAGATTGAAATTCCGGTGGACATGGTGGTGCTGGTTACGGGCATTATGCCCAATCCGGTTGACGACATCATCCGGCTGCTGAAGATCGCACCGGGAACGGACCGGTTCCTGTTGGAAGTGCATCCCAAGTTACGGCCAGTGGAAACGGCCGTGCCCGGGGTTATCCTGGCTGGAACCGCCCAAGGGCCGATGAACATCCAGGAAAGTTGTGCGGCAGCATCAGCAGCGGCAGCGAAAGTGGCCGTCTTGCTGGGGCAGGGCCGGGTGGAACTGGAGCCGTTTGTGGCTCATGTCGATCCGGCGCGCTGCAATGGCAGCGGTGAATGTGTAGCCGTTTGTCCCTACGAGGATGCCATCACTCTGGAAACGGTGGATGGCGTGACCAGAGCCGTCGTCACGCCGGCTAACTGTGCCGGCTGCGGCTCCTGCGTCAGCGCCTGCCCTAACCGGGCTATTGATTTGCAGGGTTGGACGCTGGATCAATATGACGCGATGGTGGATGCCATTGCCAGCGATAATTTGCCCATGATGGAGGTGGCGGTATGAGCACCAAAGAAGATGCCAAGAGTCGAGCTATTTTGCTCAAACGCCTGCGAGCCGAACATCAGGAAACGGTTGAGCGGACTCAGGCGCTGTTGAAAGAACAGAAGGCCATTCGCCGCCAGATTTGCCAGCCGATGCGGGACGGCCCTAAAACGATTCCCGAATTGGCCGAGCACACCGGCATCCCGGCGCACGAGATTTTGTGGCACATCACAGCCATGAAAAAGTATGACTTGATCACGGAGACGGGCATGTGTGGCGAGTATTATCTGTACCAACGGGCGGAGGAGGTTAAATCATGAGCAATCGCGTTGATCCCAATTTGCTCCTGGAGTTGAAGGAGTACGGCGCGGTGAACACGGAGGCGTGTTTTAACTGCGGTACCTGCACGGCCATGTGCCCGCTGACTTCGGATGCCCATCCGTTCCCGCGTAACATGATCCGGCTGACGCAGCTGGGTTTGAAGGATCGGCTGCTGCAAAGTACCGACCCCTGGCTCTGCTATTACTGCGGCGACTGCACGACGACCTGTCCCCGAGGCGCGGAACCGGCGGAGACAATGATGGCTACCCGGCGTTGGCTGACGGCGCAATATGATCGAACGGGTAGAGCGGCGAAATTGTATACGAAGGAAACGGCCGTGCTCTCTACCATCATCCGCATGTCCCTGCTAACCCTGGTGCTGCTCATCATCTACCACGCCGTTACCGGCTTTGACAACATCATCACCGACCGGGTAGTTCTCAATGCCTTTGCCCCGGTCATGTGGGTGTGGGCCTTCGTCCTGCTGCACTTTGCCTACCTGGGTTATCACGTTTTGTCGAGCAGCTTGTTCATGGTCAAACAGGTGATGCAATCGACGGTTGAGAAATACGGCCAGATTCCCTTGTCGGTTTATGCCCAGGAGTTCAAAACCTTCATCACCCACTACTTTACTCAAAAGCGGTGGCGTGACTGCGATGACGCCCAGGCCGAAACGCGCTGGCGCAAACACCTCTTCCTGGTGTCCGGCTATGTGATTATGCTGGCCCTCATTGTTGTCTTCCTCTGGTGGTTCCAGACGGACAAGATTTACCCGATTTACCACCCGCAGCGTTGGCTGGGTTACTACGCCACCGTCGCCCTTGCCTATGCTTCCATTGAAATGTTGGTAGGCCGGCGGCGCAAAAAAGAGCAGCTGCACCGCTTCTCTCATCCCAGCGATTGGCTATTTCCCACCTTCTTGCTGACGGGGGCAATAACGGGCATTTTGGTTCACATTTTCCGCTACGCAGGCTGGGCTTGGCCAACCTATATCATTTATGTCATTCATGTGATGGCGATGGTGGCTATGTTGGACACGGAAGTCGGCGTGGGCAAATGGACGCATATGATTTACCGGCCATTGGCCATTTATCTGGAAACGGTCAAAGAAAGAGTAGAACAGGAACAAATTGCGCCGGATTTGGTTCCGGCGGGAACTGATTAGGTGTCATCATGTCATTTCGATGAGCGAAGCGAGAATGAATCTTGGCTTGCAGAGATGATAGACAAGATTTCTCCCTTTGGTCGAAATGACATTTGAATAATCAAAAATCTGCGGAATCAGTGAAATCTGCGGATAAAAACAAAAAACGAAGACAGGAGATTTAGTCATGAGTGAAAATGGAAATAACAAAATGGTTGTTGTTTGCAATCATGCGGATGCGCCGCACGTGATGCCGACGTTGATTATGAGTGCTTCAGGGGCCGCCATCGGTAATGAGGTAACGGTATTCTTCTGCCCTGGCGGGGCCAACGCCCTGGTCAAAGGGGAACTGGAGAAGATCCGTGATATGCATCTCAAAGGCTTGCCCGATCCGGTACAGCTTTACAATGACATTGTAGCCGAGGGCGGCCGGATTATCTTGTGTGAATTGGCGCTGGAGAATAAGGGCATTGCCGTGGAAAATGTCCGTGAAGGAGTGGAAATTTTGAACGCACCGTCGTTCTTGCTGGATGCGCAGGGTGCTGGCCTTTCGTTAGTCTTTTAGTCAGTACACAAAAATGGGGATTGGGGGCAAATTTTCCCTTAATCCCCTGATCATTGTAATTTACATTGGAGGTATATGATGAATGTGTTGACTTTTTCCGGTATTGTGGCCGGGGTTGCTCTTGTTTTTTTGATTGGTTTCATCGTCATGTGGGCTGTTTGCAAGCGTAGTCCAAAGGATGTTAAGTGATTTTTGTCGCAGTCTCTCGACCAAAGTGAATGCGTTGTGTGAATAGGAGGGATTTAGCAAAAACCTTGCAAGCGTATGGTTGCTGTCTTGCAAGGTTTTTGTTTGTCGGCTAACCGGTTTCGGGGAGATGAATTAAGTCAGCGTTGGCGGGGTCATGGATGAAGCTCCAAAAGACTTCCTGGGGGCGGTTGGGGGCTTCCAGACGGGGGCGGATCATGTAGATTTTGCGTTTAAGTTCCAGTCCTTCGACGGGCACGGCGACTAATTGACCCTGTTCAATCGGACATTCGGCGGCCAGGCTGGAGACGAAAGCGATGCCAAATCCGGCCTGTACCGTGCGTACGATGGCTTCGGTATTGCCCAGTTCCAGAAAAATGTTGAGGTCGTCAACGGAAATATCGTGTTTGGCTAACTCGGTCATGAGGACACGGCGGGTGCCGGATGTGGGTTCGCGGCTGAGCAGGCGTTGGTTGAGGATTTCATCGGGAGTGATGTACGGCCGTTTCGCAAACGCATGATCCTTGGGCACTATCAAAGCAATCGCGTCACTGAAAAACTCCTGGCACTCAAAATCACCCTGGCAGTAATCATAACTGCTCACCACACCCAGATTCGCTTCTCCTTCCAGCATGTTGGGAATGACATGTTCGGATGTACAGGCCAAAATTTTAACGCGGATACCGGGATATTGATGACAAAATCGAGCGGCCAGTTGAGGCAGCACATATTTTCCGGCCGTTGTACTGCAAGCGATGCGCAGCTGCCCGACCACTTCTTGCTGGGTAGAAGTCATCAAATCTTCTAGTTCAATGGCTTGCCGTACCAGTTTGCGTGCCCAGGGCAGCAGCAGGCGTCCTGCTTCTGTTAACTGAAGCGCAGTTCCGGCGCGATCAAAAAGCTGGACATTCAGATCGGTTTCCAGCGCTTTGATGTGGTGGCTGATGGTAGGCTGGGTGACGTGCAGGTGCCGGGCGGCCTCGGAAAAGCTGAGGTGCTCGGCGGCAAAGATGAAGGTTTCCAATCGGGTTAAATCAATCATTCAGAGACTACTCCTGTGATTGATTTTACCATACTAAACGGGGATTTGGCTTCCGGTTTGGGAAGAGTCGTAACCATCCAAGCTGGCAATCTGGCGGCGGAATACGGCCGTTTGCAAATAATCCAGCAGTGGGTCTAGCAGCGGGTCGTCACAGAATCGGGTGGGCAGCACCAGGTCATACCGTTCTTCAAACAAGGGCACAAAGTCCAAATCAAACCGCTGGGCGGCGGCCAAAACGGCCGTGCCTGTATCTACTTTCCCCTCAGCAACAGCCTGGGCGACTTGTAAATGGGTACTTACTGCCTGTTCGTATCCCTGCACCTGCTCTTTAGGAATTTCCAGCCGGTCGATGGTCTGATCCAGCCACAGCCGGGTTCCTGTGCCTCGTTTGCGGTTCACAAACCGGATGTCTGGGCGGGCAACGTCGGCCAGGCTGCGGATTTGTTTAGGATTGCCTTTGAGCAGCAGCAGTCCTTGCTGGCGATGGGCCAGGGTCAAAATTGTCATTTCTTCGCCGGGGAAGAGATGGCGCACGTAGGAGCGATTGTATTCGCCGCTGTCCGGGTCCAGCAGGTGGCAGCCACTGAGTTGGCACAATCCCTGCCGTAGGGCGATGAGTCCATCCAGGCTGCCAACGGGAAGGGCGATGAGATCGGGTACGGCCGTGTTCCCCCGCAAATGTTCCGCTAATAACTCCAGAGCTAAATCGTGGCTGCCCAGCGCCAAAATCGTTTTTCGTTTAGGCTGTTCCGGCAAAATGTTGAGATTGACATAATAAGCTCGCGCTGTTGCCTGATAATATTTTTCTACAAAGCCGCGCACGATTCGTGTAGACATCATCGCTACCAGATCGGCATCTTCCAACAGCTTCAAATGGTGGCGAATTTGGGCTGGGTAAGTGCCCATCAATCGGGCCAATTGTGACAGGGTTGCCGGAGTCGCCATGAGATGCTGCAAAATGGCCAATCGCTGCGGATGGCCAAGCATGCCCAGGACATCAAAAGAGTCAATTTGCTGTAACCGGTCGAAATTCATCTGATTTGCCACGATTTCATTATAACTTAATGTTAAGAAAAAACTTAATCTGGAATCGTTTTCTCAGCCTGCCTATAATGAAAATGTCGTTATCCGGGGACTATTTTGTCGATAGGCCCACGCGAGAGCAGCGAAAGGAGAAAAAAACCAAAATACACGTTTTCATTTTCCCGAATAGTTTTAGCAACAAATTTAACCGTGGATAACTGTTACTTGTCATAGGAGGCAAAACATGGCATTAGGTGGATACGCAAATCATACAGCTCATATTAACTTGACAACCGGTAAGGTTGAGTACAAGCCAATCCCTGAAGAGTGGGCGCGCAAATACATTGGCGCACGCGGTTTAGGTGTGCGTTTCATGTTGGAAAATGGTCCGCAGGTGGAACCTTTTTCGCCCGATAACTTACTTTGCTTCATGAATGGCCCAATGACGGGAACGGCCGCTAACATGAGCGGCCGTATCGCTGTTGTGACCAAATCTCCCCTGACCGGCACCGTCACCGATAGCCATATGGGCGGCTGGTCGGCCGCTCGCCTGCGCTGGGCCGGTTTCGATGCCCTGCTTTTCAAAGGCAAAGCCGACAAGCCGGTTTACGCCTATGTTTCCGATGGCAAAGTTGAATTGCGCGATGCTTCCGAAGTTTGGGGCATGGGCGTCCACGATACCGTCAAACATTTCCAGAAAAAATACGGCGAAAAAGACCTCAGCGTTATGGCCATCGGCCAGGCTGGCGAAAACAAAATTCGATTTGCCGGTTGGATCAACGAAGATGATCGGGCGGCCGGACGTGGCGGCACCGGCGCTGTGGGCGGCAGCAAAAACCTGAAAGCGGTCGTTGTCAAAGCCAAAAAAGATTTTCCCAAACCGGCCGATAAAGAAGGCTGGAAGAAAGCTCATGCCCGTGCCTTGTCGGTCATCATGGACGAAGCCAACATCACCAGCCCGCGTAAGGGCGGCCTCTCCGTTTACGGCACCAACGTTCTCATGAACATCACCAGCAACATGGGCGCGCTGCCGGCTATGAATAGCCAGGTGACCTCATTTGGCGAGAAAGCTGAAAAAATAAGCGGCGAATTCGTCAATGACAATATCCTGGTTAATGACCCCACTTGCCATGCTTGCCCGGTAGCCTGTAAAAAAGAGGTTGAGGTCAAAGAAGGGCCATACAAGGGACTGCACATGGAGAGCGTTGAATACGAACCGGCCTGGGCTTTGGGAGCCAACTGTGGCAATGATGACATCGCCAGCGTGGCCAAGTTGATCGATCTATGCAACGATTACGGCATGGATCCCATTGAATTGGGCAACGTCTATTCGATGTTCATGGAATGCTCTGAAAAAGGGTATACCGATGGTCATGGCACGCTGGCCTGGGGTGATACCGCAGGCATGGTAGCCATCACTGAAAAGCTGGCTCTGCGGCAAGGAGTTGGTGATGTTTTGGCGGAAGGTACGACCCTGGCGGCTAAAACGTTTGGTCATCCGGAACTGGCCATGGCTGTTAAGGGCCAGGCCATCCCGGCCTACGATCCGCGTGGTTTGAAAGGGATGGGGTTGGGGTATGCAACCAGCAACCGTGGCGCGTGCCACCTGCGGGCTTACACGCCGGCTGCCGAATTGAACATTATGCCCTTCCAATCCCTCAGTGCCGATCCGTTGGCCTGGGAGGGCAAAGGTGGACTGGTAAAAGTCTTCCAGGACATTCACGCGTTCTCCGACAGCATGGATTTGTGCAAGTTCAGCGCCTTTGCAATGGGAACAGATGAGTATGCGGCCCAGTACGCGGCCATGACCGGTGTGGAATTTACAACCGACGATGTGCTGGTGACCGGTGAGCGCATTTACAACCTGGAACGTTACTTCAACAACCTGGCCGGTATTGGCGAAGGCAGTGACTACCTGCCCAAACGCTTCTCGGAAGAACCGTCCACCATGCCTGGTTCGGAAGGACAGGTTTGTGAAATTAATGAGATGCTGGCCGAGTATTACGATGCGCGCGGTTGGCAAAATGGTGTTGTGCCGGAAGCGAAGTTGAAGGAGTTGGAGATCATCTGATTTAATTTTGCTTTTGGCAGGATAAAAATGGGTCTTCAGGATTTCGTGGGGTGTAGGGGCGTACCCTTGTGGTCGCCCAGAGCAGGGCGGGCACAAGACCCGCCCCATAGGTATCAAGCTAAGGCAATAAATATGTGCAAAAAGAGAACTCTTGAGGCAAACTGGTTTTTTCCACGAAACCGCAAGCCAAAGGAGTTCTCCATGACAATCATAACACGGATAAGCCAAGCAATGCAGCATGTCCTTACCCATACCGCCACAGAAGCAGCCCAAAAAACTGGATTCACCCAGCGGCAAGTGAAGGTGACAGGAGCCAATTTCTGCCAAACATTGGTCTTTGGCTGGTTAAGAGCCAAACAACGAATCCTTGTCAAACTGGCGTAACAGTTGGAGAGATTACGCCGCAGGGTCTTGACCAACGCTTCACCAAACAGCAAGCGATTGCACGTACCAGGTTTTGCAGGGCGTTATGAAACGATCCAGCAAAAGCAGTCGCTATTCACGTTCTCACAACCAATGGCTATATTGAAGATAGCAGCATCACCTTAGAAGGTTGGCCCCGGTTCAGGTGTGGCGGCAGGTCTGCGAGCAATGGCGCGTCAAGCTGAAGTCCGCTGGGATGTTACATGGGAATTGATGGGCCTTTGTTGATGGGCACGGCGATAACGTTGCGTCTACCTTGAACCGGCCGCTTCCTGAGAGGAGTTTGCTTATTCGTGACTTGGGTATTGGAAGCTAGAGGCGTTAGAACAATGGATAGGACAGGTTGTTGTTGGCTTTCACGTAAGCGCAAACTAGGTTGTTGATGGTTCTGACGATCATGGTCACAAGCGGCATTTGTACGACAGCAAAATAGCTCATTTGGCATCTATCGAGTTAGGGTTGAAACGTCTCCCAGCCCGGTTTTGTAGGTTTTCGGGTACCAGCTGAAGTTGCTCGGGAACGGCGACGCAAACTTAAAGCGCTTCTAAACGTAAAGGCAAACCGTTTCAGCACGACTAGTTTTGTGATTGACTTTATTTGTCACCATACTGTTGACCGTCTCACGCGGCAGAAATTTTATCCTGGCTCGCGCGTTGGCAGATCAGCCTTTTCAAACTTTGGAAATCACACGGGCGCATTGATAACTTACGAAAACCGTAGCGTACTTGGTGGAACTGTACGCTAAGCTGATGGCGCGATCATCCAACATTGGTCTTTTTTGATGGCCAATTGGCAATTCCCTGACCGCAGTTTCGTCAAGGCCTCCGCAACCGTGCGTCGCCATGCTATCAATCTGGCCTTGGCAATCTGTGATTTATCGCGTTTAGCGGAATCGTTGACTATGTTACGGTCTTGTTTATCACATGGCGTACGCATTAACAAAAGTGCTAAATCGCCTCATACTTTTCAACTTTTATTAGCTTTAGCTGAGCTTTATGCTTAACTTGATATACATGGGCGGGCACAAGACCCGCCCCTACATGACAAGACCCCGTGAATTCCCAAAGAGCCATAAAAATTAGTTGGACAAGCGGCATCAGGTTATCCTGGTGCCGCTTTTTTGTTTTAGAATCTGAAAAGAAGGGGAATCGAGCGTCGTTTGGGATGATAGAGAAATCTGTACTAAATGCTTGCCGACAACTACTTCCTGGTATATCGTTAATGGCTAGGGAGAAAACAAAAATGGGGGATGCTTTTTAATCAATGGAGATGATTCGTGGCTCAAAATCGCGCCCTTTACGAAAAAGCGCTTGAAAAAGGATTCCAATACAACGCTGACGAAAATTGGTC
The DNA here is from genome assembly GCA_020634245.1 of Ardenticatenaceae bacterium. Lineage (GTDB taxonomy): Bacteria > Chloroflexota > Anaerolineae > Promineifilales > Promineifilaceae > JACKCC01. The sequence goes on from JACKCC010000015.1 coordinate 179,537, forward strand.
TAAAGCGATGGGAGCTTTTCGCGCCGCCATCAGTGAGTTTCCTAAGCAGCCTATGCCTTATGTAGGGTTGGGCGAAGCTTGTTTTGGCCTTAAACAGCTTGACAAAGCGTTAGATTGTTACAAATTAGCGGCCCGCTATTCGGGCGGCGATCTCTCTTATTTACGCAAAGTGGCTGATTTGCAAGAGCGGATGGGGCTGCTGACTGAAGCGGGGCGGACTTATATGGCTGCCGGTGAGCTGCTCCTTCAGCGGAAAAAGTATGAGGAAGCGATTGATATGTGGCAGCTGGCGGTGCGTTTGGAGCCGGGGTTGCTGGCGGCGCACCGGCGGCTGGCGATGATTTTCCAGCGCCAGAATCTGATTAAGGATGCGGTGCGGGAATATTTGGCGATTGCCCGTATTTTGCAGGAACGGGGTAACGGCCGTAAAGCGTTGCAAATGTGTCAGGCCGCCCAGCGATTGGACCCGGATAACGACGACGTACTGATGGCCGTTAAATTGATTTTGGGCGGGGAAGCGGCGTTGGCTGAACCGGAAGAATTGGAAGAACCGGTTGATGAAACGCCGCTTTTCACTGATTCTCAGGACGGCGTAACGCAAATGGTGCGCCAGATGGCGTCGGTATTTGCGGCTGAACAAGAAGCGCAGCAGGCGCAACAAACTCAACAGGAACCGCTAAATCCATTGGAAAAAGCGCATCAAACGGCCCAGGATTTACTGGCGGCGGAAGTGTTCCGCGAGGAAGATGATGTGCCCATGAGCGCCGGACTTAGCAAGTTGGAACGGGATGCGCTGATTGGACAGGGGCTGGATTTTGAGGCGCGCGGCAATGTGGATGACGCCGTCAGTTGTTACGAAAAAGCAATTCAAGGCGGTTTGCGCATTCCGGCGGCCTTTTTCACGTTGGGCTTGTTGTATTTGAAGCAGGATCGCCGGGACGTGGCCCAGAAGGCGCTGGGAATTGCCGCCAAGGATGCGGCGTTTCGTGAAGCGAGTAAATTGGCTTTGAATAGTAATCAGTAATCAGTGACCGGTAATCGGATTACCGATTACCGCTTGAATGAGACCCCAACGGCCGTTTACCAGCCAGTCGGGGTCTTTTTGATCCAGTTGGGCCTGTTGGCCTGGCTGCAAACCAATCAACACGTCTGATTTGAGCGTGCGCAGGGCGACAAGGGGAGTCGGCAGATAGCTAACCACATCAGAGAAGGGCGTGGTGTAGGACCAGTGCAAATCGCCCAGCAGGCGGCGGTAGTTGGCGTCGCCTTTGCTGATGATGAGTGTGGCGGCAGCTAATTCAGTGTGTAAGTCGGCGAGGATTTCCCAGCCGGCCAGGGGCGAAGTCCAGAAGGGATGGGTGTGGAGTTGGAAACGGCCGTTCCCCACCAACCCCGCCAATCTATCCCCAAACTCATGCACAGGCTCATCTTCATCCCCTTGCAAATAAGCAATCGTGGCCTGTACATCGCCGATTGTCGCATCGGAGACAAAAGTTGGGTGGATTTTGAGGTGAAAGCGCACGGTTTGAATCGCGCCGCTGCTCAACATATAGTCAGCCAGGGCCAGGTCGCCGATGAGTTCAAAACCGGCGTTGTCGATGAGGAAGTCTAGTCGGGTAGTCGGATAGTCCGATAGTCGGGTAGTCAGGTAGTGGGTAACGGCCGTTGTGTCATCACTTAACAAATGTTCCTGCTGGCTGGCGTGGTCAGTGTGATCCGGTTTTTCTCCGGCATCAGTGGGCCAGAGGCTCAAGTCAGCCTGATTGCCCCACAAGTCGATGGCCAGCAAATTGGCGAAGGTTGATTCGTGCCAGCCCTGCGCCAGCCATTCGTCGAGCCGGGCGGCCAAGGCGCGGGTGGCGGGCATCGTGGTGGTCAATCCCTTCTGCTTTTGCACGGCAAATGGATCGACGCCAGCCAGCGCCCCAGCGCCAAAGTAGCCGGTGGCTTCCAAAACACGGCGGTAGAAGTAGGTTTCGACAAAGAACCAGGGTGGGGTGAGCCAATCTTGACCTTCGTAAACGGCCGTAAACTCATCCCAATCATTTTTGTCAGTCAGGGGGCGGATACGGCCGTTGTCAATCTCATCAATCAACGCCTCAATCCGGGCCACCACATCGGGCGGAAAATCATTCTCGGCCAGCGTGCGCCGGGCGATGTTGGGCATACGGACGGTAACGGTGTTGTGAGCAAACGTGCCGATTTCGGCACCGCGTAAGGGTTCGGGTAAAGGTAACTTTGGTTTCATAGTTAAGAGTTGCAGGGTTGCAAAGTAGCAAGGTTGCAAGGTGGCAGAGTGGCAAAGTCACCTTGCAACCTTGCTACTTTGTACTTTTCGACATTAAGACCAGTTCGACCCGTTCTGTCCAGCCGATGTCTTGCCAGAAGGCACGGCCGTTCCCATTTTCGCCAAACACAAACAAATGACACTTCTGAATCCCCGCTTCACGTAGGGCAGCCAGGCAGTATGTGACCAAATTTTGCCCGATTCCCTGGCGGCGATAATCGGGATGGACGGCCAGATGGTGAATGTAGCCGCGACGGCCGTCATGGCCGCACAAGACCGCGCCAACCAGCGCGCCATCAATTTCAGCGACAAAGCTGTGACCGGGATTGCGCGCCAGATACCCGGCGATGCTTTCCCGCGAATCGGCATCGCTCAAGCCGACGCCTTCGCTGGTCTGCCACAGTGCCAGCACAGCGTCGTAATCGTCAATGGTGAAGGGACGAATCATGAGTAGCGTTGCAGGGTTGCAAAGCGGCAAAGTGGCAAAGTTACCTTGCAGCCTTGCCACTCTGCCGCTTTGCAACTTTTCCTAATCCCGCCGCAGCTTACGGTACGTAATCCGGTGCGGCCGATCCGCAATGTTGCCCAGGCGCTGGCGGCGATCCTCTTCGTAGTCGCTCCAGTTGCCGATGTGCCAGTGGGCCTGGCTCTCGCCTTCAAAGGCCAAGATGTGAGTGGCAACCCGGTCCAGGAACCAGCGGTCGTGGGAAATGATAACGGCCGATCCGCCAAAATTGAGCAGCCCTTCCTCCAGCGCCCGCAGCGTGTTCACGTCCAGGTCGTTGGTCGGCTCGTCCAGCAGGAGTAGATTAGCCCCCGATTTGAGCATCTTGGCCAGGTGAACCCGGTTGCGCTCGCCGCCGGAGAGCAGGCCGACTTTCTTTTGCTGGTCGCTGCCGGCAAAGTTGAAGCGGGCCACGTAAGCCCGCGAGTTGGTGCGCCGGTTGCCTAGCTGCAAATTATCTTCGCCGTTGGAAATCTCCTGCCAGACGGTGTTGTCCGGGTTGAGCGTGTCGCGGCTCTGGTCGACGTAAGCCAGTTCGACAGTTTGGCCGACGGTGAATGTGCCGGCGTCGGGCTGTTCCTGGCCGACAATCATGCGGAAGAGCGTCGTTTTACCCGCCCCATTGGGTCCAATCACACCCACAATCGCGCCCGGCGGAATGTCGAAGGTCAGGTTGTCGTAGAGCAGATTGTCGCCGTAGGCTTTGCGCACGCCCTCGGCTTTGATGACGATGTCGCCCAGGCGCGGCCCCGGCGGGATGAAGATTTCCAGCTCTTCGGCCCGTTTGACCGTTTCCTCGGCCATCAACTTGTTGTATTCATTGATGCGCGCTTTGGATTTGGTCTGCTTGGCTTTGGGCGTCATCTTGATCCAGTCCAGTTCGCGCTGGAGGGTGCGCTGGCGGGCCGATTGGCTCTTTTCTTCTTGCCGCAGCCGCTCCTGCTTTTGGTCTAGCCAGGAGGAGTAGTTGCCTTTCCAGGGGATGCCGTAGCCTTGATCCAGCTCCAAAATCCAGCCGGCGACGTTGTCAAGGAAGTAGCGGTCGTGGGTGACGGCGATGACCGTCCCAGCATAGTCGCGCAAATGTTTTTCCAGCCAGGCGACCGATTCGGCGTCGAGGTGGTTGGTCGGCTCGTCAAGGAGGAGGATGTCGGGCTGTTTGAGCAGCAGGCGGCACAAGGCCACGCGCCGCCGTTCGCCACCGGAGAGGGTGGCGATTGAGGTGTCGCCGGGCGGCGTGCGCAAAGCATCCATGGCCAGTTCTAGGCGGCTGTCCAAATTCCAGGCGTCCATGTGATCGAGCTTGTCTTGCAGTTTGCCCTGCTTGTCGATGAGGTCGTTCATCTCCTCGTCGGTCATCGGTTCGGCGAATTTCATGTTGATTTCGTCAAACGCTCTCAGGGCGTCAACCGTTTCTTGCGCGCCTTCTTCGACGATGTCGCGCACGGTTTTGCTGTCGTCGAGCTGGGGTTCCTGTTCCAGGTAGCCGATGGAGTAGCCGGGGGCAACGGCCGTTTCCCCCAAAAAATCCTGGTCCACCCCGGCCATAATCTTGAGCAGGGTGGACTTCCCGGCCCCATTGAGGCCCAGGACGCCGATTTTGGCCCCGTAGAAGTAGGAGAGGGAGATGTCGCGCAGGATTTGTTTGTTGGGCGGGACGACTTTGCCTACCCGCATCATGGAATAAATTACTTTTTTATCGTCTGTTGTCATAGGTTAAATTCTTTCAGGAGTTTGACGTCCTTGTGGGGTTTGCTCGAAATCTTTATCGAAACTGACAATCGTTGCCTGGGCACGTTCAGCAACAACGTATTGGTAAGCATCATCAAAATCAAGGTTGTATGATTCTGTTACCTCAACTAACCGGCGCATAGATTCTGGCGGAATGCCTCTCAAAGCCACTCCGCCCCGAATCAGTACGTCGTCTACAAATTCAGAAAAGACTGTTTGTTTATCCAGACGGTCGAGAATGACGCCGATAGAATGCAAAGAGAAATCGCTGATAATCAATTGATTGGTAGGCATCTTGGCCAGAAACATGCCAACTTCTGCCGACTTTTCCTGATCCAGTAACCTTTCCAGCCAGATATTGGTATCAACCAGATACATTAATCACCCCGCCAAGTCAACGCCTGTTTTTGTAATTCAAGAGAGGTGTACTGCTCTCGATGTTCGCGCAAAGCGCCGGCCCAATTCTGACGTAGTGTATATTCTACCGCGCTTTGTCTTTTGCTGAGCAGAAATTCAATGAAGTCGCGCACTTCGACCATCACGTCTGGTGGTAATTCCTGGACTAATTCGGTTAATGATTTGTTTTGTTCATTCATAAGGTTTATCCTCATTCTTTGATACACGTATCATTATACCTAAAAATTGACAACAACTAAGGGTGGCTCGGTCTGGAAGACCGGCCACAGCGAGTGGGAAATCAAAAATAGTGCTTTAATCATGCAAAACTCTTTTATGTACTTTTTGACGATTGCCAAGCATATCTTCATAAGTTACTTCTATCGTTATCCCTTCTGATTGTCTTTGAAAAGATCGAATTATTTCGCTAGCTTCTTCTTGGGAAAATATTTTATCCTTCGTGAGTACTTCAGAAGTAATTTTTGCTAAGATGATTTCTCCTCCTGCTGATAAAAATATTCTACCTCCCCTAAATGTACGAAACTTCCTCCAAACAACATTCTTCGGTAATTTATATAATTCAATTATTCTTTTTTTTGCTTTTTGCCCATTTTTAGCCATTGATATGTCAGTGATTATTGCGGTACCAATGCCATGATTCCGTAAAGCTATAGTCTGAGAATTATCATATTTTGAATGAAGAATCGAAATAAAGGGTTGAATATTTGCACGAGCTATTTTTTCTTCTCGTTCAATCTGTAATTCTAATCGTTTGTTACTTCGTTTCTCCACGCTAATACTAAATATTAACGATGCTACAGCTATAACTATTGTCATTATTGAAGCTACCGATTCCAATGGCATTATTACCTCCAGGTTAGAATAACCATCATTTTCAAGTAAATATAAAAAGACACCTAAAATTATATTGTGTGGTGTAGGGGATACAGCCATTTTTCACCACCCCCAATCACCCGCAAACAAAAGCATAACACAGGGGAAACGGCTATCCCAGGGGATGAGGCATTAACTGGTAACCCATCGCCCGCATAATGGCGTTGATATTGTCGAGGCGGGGGTTGCCTTTAGCAGAAAGCGCTTTTTGCAACCCTTGCCGGGTCATGCCCACTTCGGCGGCCATATTGGACACACCTTTCGCCCGCGCCACCACCCGCAAAGACGAAAGCAAGGCTACGGAATCCCCATCTTGAGCGTAATCATCAAATATCTCGGTGAGGAAGTCGTTGATTTCTTCAGGGTGCTGCCTGAAATATTCATCTGAAATTTCGTTTAACGTTCTATAATCAGACATGGCTTAAATTCTACTTCCAAAAATTGCCTGTGAGGAGTTTTGAATGGCGAGTTGGCCGTACACCACCCACCCACCACCACATAAAGCACAATACAGCGGCGCTTATCGGATGAACAGCCCAATCGGCACGCCATAAATGCCTGCCAGCACTACGCCCAACACAATGCCCAGCCACCACCTTACCCCCACACTTAGCCGGGCGGTGATGGCCAACAGCCCAATGATCCATAAAATTCCCGCAAGCTGATAGGCGTTGGCGAACAATGCGCCTTCTCCTGTCAACCAGCCCAGAACCGCTTGTGGCTGGCAGAAACCAGCTAATACCAGGATGGCGATCACCAACTCGACCATCATCGTCGTCAGCGCAAATGGCACGGTTGTGGCAAAGCTCACGCGGGCAAAAACGACGGCAAAGCGCTCTGTCTGGCCATTGGCGCGGGTCAGTTGGGTCAATATTCCCGTCAACAGGAGCGTTGCCACAAAGAATAGAGGACCTTGATACCAGACCTGATACCGGTATAAATCCTCGGCAGCAATTGGCAGAATGGATGGGGCCAGCGCCGGGTAATCGCGCAGGATGAAAATGACCAGAATGACGGTATAGACTCCCAGAACCAGGAGCAGCGCCAGCAGCCCTTTTCGAGCGGCCTGGTTATCTTCCCGGAACTGTTGAAATGCGGCGAGCGGATTGATGATTACCTGGATGAATGTTTGCCAAAATGTCATTGTGCTTGTATCTACCTATGTGCCCAATGGGGGTCTGGTTCCCTACGCTTACCTGCCCCTTTTGCGAAAGCATAACACAGGGGTAACGGCCGTGCCAACCACCAACCAGCGCAAATCACATCCGTTTGCGATAGGCAACGACACGCTGATACACCCGATAGCCCGCCCGCTCATACAAACCCAGCGCGCCAGAACTATTCTCAGCGTCAACGCCCAGACCGGCGTTGCTCAGCCCGCGGGCCTTGAACAGATGCAAACTGCCGACCAGCAGCGCGCGGCCCAGACCTTGCCTGCGCCAGGGACGGCGCACAAATAAGTCGTCCGTCTCGCCCCAAACGCCGCGATGAATAACGTTAATCGCGGCCCCGGCCACCTGATCCCCAGCCCAGGCCACCAGCCACATGCTGGGATCCAAGTCCGGATCGGCTGTCCAGGCGCGGTACTGCTCCTCACTGGGAACAACATAGTCTTGTTGGTCGCGGAAACATTCTTCACTGGCTTCCCAGATAGCCCGAAACTGTTTGGGCCGCACGGGGCGAAACACAATCCCGCTGGGCAAGACGACCTCAGGCAGATCATCGTCCAGGGGACGCTGCATTTCAAAATAATGGCGCGCCGGAGCATAGTCCAAAGACCGCAGCATCTCGCCGCGAACCGGCCAGGTCTCCGCTGCCCGGCTGACAAACCAGTGGCGCACAGCACCAGGTATTGCAGCGGCGGCGGCTCGTGCGCGGCGCTCCATGTGATGCTGCATGGCCAGTTCCAGGCCGAGGCCGCGCCATTTTTCTACCAGGTGCAGGTTGATAGAGTGCAGGCAGCCGCCATCATCTTCTTGGCGCCATTCTGTATTGGCGCAGCCAATCAGCAGCCCGTTTATTTCTGCCAGCAGGGTGTCTTGCTGCGGGTCCCAATGAACGGGATGGGCGTACATGTTGGCCAGCCCCCCGGTTGTGATGCGTTCACTGCTCCCGTCAGCGGCGAGGCTGGCGTTGATAACCGAGGCCATATCAGGCAAGTCGGCTTTACCGCCAAAATGACGAAAGCGTAATCCGGGGATTGCAGGCGCTTCGGGCAGTGGAATGCTGACTGAGTCAGGCATCACTATTACCTGTGAGTCTTGTAACGGCATCCAACACTTTTATCTTGACCTCAAGCAAAAACATAGCACAAGGGCAGCGGCGGGTAAAATAAATTCCTATGCCCGGCTATTTGCTAACTTCTGACGAAGCCAATCCCAACCTAGCCATACGCCAAAGTACAAAAACATCTGGGCTAGACTGGCCCACAACTGCCATGCATTTATCTTTCCCTCATTAATTATTTCCCCGTTAAGAACATAATTTCCTTTCTGCCAAAGTGATTCTGTCCAAACATACACATAGCCAAACGGCGGGTTTGCCACAATCATCGCCCATGCTGGCAGCATGTGGCGGACAATCAACGAGCCTAAAATCCAATTTAAGATGGTAAGTATTACGGCTATTATGATGAAAACTATAAAGTATTTTGCGCACATGTTCTATTCCTAATCTTATTCATACACCGACTTAATACATGCACAACACCGGCACTTTTCGGATCCGGGCGCTAACAATTCATCAAGCTGCCTATCTTTGCAAGATTCAACTGGCAGCGTTTCCTTCGCTTTGGAACGGATTAGGGTGCGGGTAACAGCACAGGAGCGTATCAATGTAGGCCACGCCGCAGAAGTAGGGGCAAATAGATACATTTTTGATGGCACATTTATGCTCGTTGGTCTGTTCGGCTTCATTCCAGGGACAGGGGTCTTGCGGCCACGAAATGGCATCTATCGGCGTCGCCAAATCAATATCCATGTTGGCCCCATTTAGTTTTTTGATTTGCTCGTTCATCTTTGACTCCTAACCAGAAGAAAGGTATTCACGACAACTTGCTGCTCACAAGCGAAAGGATAACACAGGGGCAACGGCCGTGCCACACAGCATCATTCATCAAACAAGTCAGGACAATTTTACAAACGAGTCTAGACTCGTTGTTAATCTGGTCTAGACTCGTTTGCAATCGAGTCTAGACTCGTTACTTCTTTTCAAAGGTGAGATTACGCAAATTGCGCTTGAATTCTTTGCCCGGAATAAAGCGGGGGACGACGCCGGTCACGCTGCGGCTGGTCACGCTCTGCGCTGTTTCGCTGGCTTCGGTCTTGAACTTTATCCAGAAGGAACCGAAATCGCCGAGCTGGACGACACGGCCGTTGCCAAGCTCATCGGGAATAATATGCAGCAGCGCCTCAATAACAGCCACGGTGTCGGGCATACTGACGGTGGAAATGTCCGCCGCCCGGTTGGCGATGTAGCGCAAATCTACACTGCCGTCAGCGATGGCCGACGGATAATATTTCTTCGGTGCGTTGGGATCGGATGGATTGCCCCGCTCAACAACATTGTATTTAACGCTCATGGTTTGCCTCCTTACAACCGTCGTTTCATAAAGACGGCCACGTCACCATCCGGGTAATCGTCGTTGCTGTAGTATGAGATGTCGATTGCCTCGACTGCGAATCCCAGGCGGCGGTAAACGTTAACGGCCGTTGCATTGGTGTTCTGTGTTTCACATACAATCGTACGCAGACCGGCTTCTCTGGCTTTTTGAACGGCCGTTTCCATCAACTGTCGCCCAATACCGCGCCCGCGCATCGCTTCGCCGACGTGAAACTCCCACACCCACAGGCTTTTGTTCCATGCCTGCGGCTCGGCTAACAGGACACCTGCCAGGCTATCTTGATCAAAAGCCCCAAACGAAAAGCCATGTGGCAAAGCGTCTCTGTATCTGGCCAGCGTTTCGTCATCCAGGTGATCATAATGGCCGACGCGCGGCTTGTCGAGCATTTGAAACGTCAGATTAAAACTGGTCTGTGTAGGCGAGTCCGAGTAGGTGATGACGTACTTGCCCGGTGAGGTGTAGCCGGTGATGACCTGTTTCAGTTCGTTCCTATCGAGCTTTTCCAGCAGTTTGATAGCGATCATGGTTTTTGGGCACAGCACTACTTTAAACCGCGAAGGGCACGGCCGCTTTAATCAGGGTGGTTCATTACTGGCTACGAACGAAGCGGTTGATTTATCTCGATTAAATTCCCATCCGGGTCGCGCAAATGCGCTGTGCGGATGCCCCAATCAGGATGGTCGGTCGGCTCAGCGGTCAATTGACCTCCGCATTCTTTTATTTGTTGGCAAGCTGTATCCACATCCTCCACGGCAAAGACGAGACAGATTTTGTCTTGGGCATTAACCAGGGCTGGCAGGTGGGTTGTTCCGAGTGTGTCACTCATCTCTTGTTTGTCGAACAAAGAAATGTTGACAGCGCCTAAGACAAAGTCAGCGTAAGTGTCGTTCTCGGAGCCAAATCCTGCCTCGAATCCCAAAACGTCCCGATAGAATAGAAAACATTCTTTGAAATTGGTGACCAGCAGCCGGGTAAATTCGTATTTCAAATTCATGATGTCCTCCCATGATGTTGATTAAGAGCGGAAAGATAACATAGGGGAAACGGCCGTGCCCAATCTTACCTCCACTTTTTACAAATATTGCGTGGCTTCTTCCGAGGTTAATCGCTCAAGATATTCCTCATCTTCACTGCCGTTGACCAGATACTCATAATCGCTGTGGTAGAGGTAATAAGTGCGGCACGCCGGGCATTGCAGGAGCTTTAACTTACGGCTGGAATAAGGTTTTAAGTCAATCACTTCCTGCAATTGGAAGTAGGCGGCCGGCAAAAACGTATCGTTTTCTTCCCAGCCATATTTTTGGAATGCGGCTTCCTTGTCTTTTAAGGATGAGCAAATGGCACAGTTCGTTGGATTTATAGAGTCCTCTGTTTCCATGTCAGGGCAATAAAAAAAGGTTCAATCGGCCAGATTGAACCTTTCTACGATTACTCCGGTTTTGGCCCTAAGCGGGCAAACTCATCGGCCACGACGCTGTCATCCAACTTCTTGAAGAGCGGTTTGGGCTTGGGCAGTTGGCGGCCTATTGGGATTTCGCCCCGCGTCCATGTGCCAACTGCACTGTCCGAGTCATAAGTCAGCGCGGTGTGGCTGCGCGTGCTTTCCTGGTAGGTCTCCACCTTTTGTGCGCCGAACAGCGTGCCTTTCTCGCCCAACATCTCATGCAGCGCCTGGCTGGTGAAGGGCAAGATGGGCGCCCAGGTAATTTTGAGGGTGTTGATCGCTTGCAGCGCTGTGTACAGTGAACGGGCTGTAGCCGTCAAATCGGTTTTAGCCGTTGTCCAGGGGCTGGTTTCTTCCAAATATTGGTTGACCAGTGTGGACAGGCGCAGGTTTTCCTGAACGGCAGCGCGGAATTTGCAGGCGTCGTACAGGGCGCTGACGCTGTCCAGGCCGGCGTCAATCGCACTTAGCAGCGCTTTGTCCTGCTGGGTCAGTTCGCCGGGATCGGGCACGACGCCTTTGAAGTAGCGGTTGGTCATGTTGAGGACGCGGTTAACGAGGTTGCCCCAGTTACTGACCAGTTCAGTATTGTTGCGGTCTACGTAGCCCTGCCAACTCCAGTCTGAGTCGCGTGTTTCGGGCATAACGGCCGTTAAATAATAGCGCAACGGATCAGGGTCATGCCGCTGGAGAGCATCCTCCATCCACACACCCCAGTTCATGCTGCCGCTGATCTTCTTGCCTTCCATGTTCATGAACTCATTGGCGGGCACATCATAAGGCAGATTAAGCCGCTTGTTGGGATCATCTTCGTACAAACGTTTAGCGCCCATCAACTGCGCCGGCCAGAAGATGGCGTGGAAGGGGATGTTGTCCTTGCCGATGAAATAAACAGTGCGCGCTTTGGGGTTGTACCACCAGTTCTTCCACGCTTCTGGCTGGCCCTGGTTTTTAGCCCACTCGATGGCTGCCGACAGGTAGCCGATGACCGCTTCAAACCAGACGTAGATCACTTTGCCATCCCAGCCTTCCACCGGCACTTTAATGCCCCATTCCATGTCGCGGGTTACGGCGCGGCCAATCAGGCCTTCTTCCAGGATCAGGTTTTTGGTGAAGTTGATGACCTGCGGCCGCCAATGCTCTTTGTCTTTCTGAATCCACTCGGCCAGCCCATCTTCGGCGATGGCTGGCAGGTCGAGGAAGTAATGTTCGGTGTCGCGCAGTTCCAGGGCGCTGTCGTCGGTTTTGCTGCGCGGGTTAATCAGTTCGCTGGCGCTCTCGAACAGGGTATTGCAGTTGTCGCACTGGTCGCCGCGAGCGCGGGTGTAGCCGCAGTTGGGACAGGTGCCTTCGACGTAGCGGTCGGGCAGGAATTTGCCGGATTTTGGCGAGTACATCTGCGGCGTGGTTTTGCGGTACATGTACTCGTTGTTCAGCAGGGCGGTGAACAAATCCTGGGTTACTTTGTGGTGGTTTTCGGTGTCGGTGTGGGTGAACAGGTCGTAGGTCAAGCCCAATCCCAGGAAAACGTTGAGGAAACGGCCGTGATAAATATCAACCACTTCCATAGGCGTCAGCCCTACATCATCCGCTTTGACGGTGACCGGCGTGCCGTGCGTATCTGAACCGGACACCATCAGAACATGATTACCCTTCAGCCGGTGGAAACGGGCATAAATGTCGGCCGGCAAATAGGAGCCGGTGACATTGCCCTGGTGTATATCAGCACTGGCGTACGGCCAGGCGACGCTTACAAGAATATATTCTTTTTCAGCCATTTATTCGTCTTCTTCCTCTTCGAACTCTTCCTCTTCGTCTTCTTCGTCAATTTCGTCTTCGCTGACTTCGGTTAATGTTTCGGCTAGCAGCTCAAAATCATCTTCGCTGATTTCCAGGAACATTTCAGGTGAAAGCCGCATATTTCTGAATTTAGGATAACTCTCCAATTCAACCGAATCAGCGCGCATGCCATGCTCCAGAAGGGTGGCAAAGGCATCCATATCGACGGGGAAAAAGAAGGCCATTGGCTGATCAATGGTATAGAAATAATCTTTGGGATTGGCTTCTTTGGCTTCGCCGGTAATAGTAGCCACGGCAAAGAAGACTTGCGGTTCCAGAGCATAGTAAATAATCCGATCGCCGGATTGGATTCTTTGCGGGTCTTCTCCTAGTGCCATGACCATTCTTTCATGCCAGCCAGGGAACATTAACTCATCGGCATCGGGGATGCTGATGACTTTGATGTAGAATTTGTTATGGACCGTGCCCAATCGAGCGCGCCGGATGGCCTCTTTCGCATCTTTTTCTTGTTGTTCGGCAACGATATTTTCCCAGATGCGGCTTTGTACACGCATGTTCAATTCTGCTTCGGTACCGTCTTCGTAGCGAACAACCATTTTGGGTGAATTGATGGCCACCACGGTGTATTTTCCGATGCGGTTTGTGTATACGCCGTTTACTTCAAACATGATTCCTCTTCCAGGTTAAATTTTGGCGTGCATAGTACCGTTTTCGCCGCTGCTTTGCAAGTCTTATTTGGCAAGTCAGCGCTTCAGCTAATCAGTTGTTTAGCCGAGATGCTATTGGGCAAATTCACGGCCGTTCCACCCCACAATGACGCGACCTGCCGTTGCACAACCATCACGGATGATTTGGCCATTTTGCACCAGCAGCCCACCCTGGCAGCGCTCCGGGACCGGCAGGCGAGACAGACTGCCCGTTACCGTCGTGACGACGCTGAGTTGGCCGGTATCGTCTTGCAGCAGGAGGTCGGGCAGGCCATCTTGCGTCAGGTCATCACTGGCGGCGATGCTGATTTTGGCGACCGGTTCAGATCGCGTCGAGAGATGCTCATTGTACAACAGGCTCATCTGGCCCGTTTTGTCGGCGGCCAAAATGGCCAGTTGGGCCAGACCCGGTTGGTCCGCGCCGCCGTACCAGAGGATGATGAGTTGGGAACGGCCGTTGCCCATCACATCCGCCCATTTCCAAACCGCTGCCCGGTGCGGGGTTTGTCTACGCCATTGGTTGGCCAACTGCGGCAGGCTATCCGCCCCCGATTGGTTCAAAGCGTCGATGAGATCGGCTGTGACGCCTTTAGCCAGGGGTTGGGTGGTGGGGGTGGTAACGGCCGTTCCAGTTTCCAGGGGGGTAACGTCGGGATTCGGCCGTTCCGGGTATGGAAAATAGATACGGCCAGCGTCGGCAATAGCTGCCTGATTGCAGCTAAATTGCAGCGCCAGCCCGTTGGCCGCGCTTTGCAGGCCGATGGTGGCGCTGGCTCCGTTGTGCCCATCAAATCGGGTGACATCTTCATAAAGGAAAACGATGTCATTGCTGCTTTCAAACAACTGCACGGCAAACGTTACCCGGTCGTCGGGATTATCGCCAAACACAGGCACGTCATCCCACTCAACTACGAAGATGCGTTCCGGCTCTTCGCCTACCGTTTCCGTTTCCAAAAAGCCAAATTCCAGCAAATTCAAATCATCCCAGTAGGGGGCAATCATTTCCCCCATTTCGGCCACAGGCTGATTGGCCAGACAGGTATTGCCGTAGCGGGGATTGGTGCTGCCGAACTGTAAATTGCCGTTGCTGCTGGCGTTAATTTCAGTATAGGTTGTGCCGTAAAACGTAAACGGGAAAGGGAGTTCCAGGGCGATCACGCCATCATCGGCGTACAAGCCGGTGTCCTGGGTGGCGTCAATGTAGGCGAAACCGGTTCCACCGGTGCAGGTGTAGCCGTATCCGTCCGGGCCGGGGCAAATGGCGGTCGCCGGGCCAAAATCGGCCCGTGTACCCCGAATGACGTAGATCAGGGAAACAATGATAACTGCCAACAGCAGTAAAATAATCAGTGTCGAACGACGGAAGCGCATGGGGAGAGTTTAGCGCAACTGGTGACAATCAACTAGTTTTGTTTTCGCGCCGCCGTTCAATTTCTTTTTCGCTGAGATTAGCTGCCAGGTACAACCCGCCAATCATCATGATCAGGCAGATGATTTGCACAATATGGTAGCCCCCTGAAGTCACCCAGGCATTATCGCGAAAAGCATCCACCAGCAGGCGGCCGCCGCTGTAAATGCTGACTGACATGAGGAAAAGCTGTCCCTTGAACAATCGTTGATCGCGCAGCCGCCACCAGACGAATAAGGCTGTCGCTCCCACCAGAATCTCGTAAATCTGTACCGGATGGCGGCGCATGCTGTACTGGGTGATGGCCCAGGGCACGCGGCTCAATGTGCCAAAGCCCGGCCCGGCCAAGAAGTCGGCCAGACTGACGACCATTAATACCATAAAAAGGCCAGGGGCCAGGGCGTCTAATGTCTCGCCGGGTTTGAGTTGATGGTAACGGCCGTAAAAAAACGCCGCCGCCGCTCCAATCACCAAACCGCCAAACAGGTTGTAACCCGTATTCAACGGCCAGATAATGCCCAATAAATTATCGGTAAAAGCCCGCCAATAAATGGCCACAAACGTCAGCCGCGCCCCAACCAGCCCGCCAAACAGCGCCGTCGCCGCCACGCCGTACACCTTTTCAGCGTTTAGATTGAGATGTTTCGCTGTTCGTTCTACCAGCGACAGACTGAACCAGGCCCCCAAAATATAAACCAATCCCGCCGTCGGCAATACCAGCGGCCCTATGCTTATCGCAGGAATCATTGGCTACCCCTCCTCCAACAGTCGCTTAATCCGGTCTTCCAGCACCGCCTGGTTCAAAATGCCAATAAACACTTCGCGTACTACGCCCTTCCGGTCGATAAAAATGGTTGTTGGCAAGCTGTTGACGCCATAATCGCGGTTGACCGTGCTATCCTCATCTACCAGCAGCGGATAAGTCAGGCCGTAACTCAAAGCGAATTCAGAAACGATTTGCGCTGATTCTCCTTGATTGATGCCTATAAAAGCGACCTGATTTTTGAATTTCAGACTGGCATCTTGTAATTCTGGCGTTTCCACCCGGCAGGGACCGCACCAACTGGCCCAATAATTCAAAATCACCGGCTGTCCCGACTCGCCATATCGATTGACATAGTTGGTCAAAGTGACGGTTTCGCCTTGCGGTGTAGCCAGCGTAAAATCCGGGGCTAGATGGCCAACGATGGGGGCTTCCGTCAGCGCAACGGTGCGCGGCTGTGATACCTCATCCCGCGAAAACAAAATCCAGGTAATTCCCAGAGCGGTCAGCGTGACCAGCAGAATTGTTCGTTCAAATCGTAATTTCGCCATGAGCTTGATTGTACCAAAAAGTTGCAGTAAGTTAGCTCACTTTAATTGATTGATAGGGATGGAATTGGGGCGGCTGATTTGATTGTTGATTTCGGGATAGCCGGTCAGGTCGTAGTTCATCGCGCCGTCGATGCGGATGGGGACGATTTCACCCAGAGGGAGTTCGCCGGGGACGATGACGTAGCCATCAATTTCCGGGGCGTCGCGGTAGGAACGGCCGATACTCACCCCATCACCATATCCTTCCACTAAAATAGGCAGGGTATGCCCCACCAGCGCCTGGTTTTTCGCCAGCGAAATTGGCTGCTGCAATGCCATCAATTCTTCCTGCCGTGCCAACTTGACTTCTTCTGGCACCTGCCAGGAAACGTTAGCCGATGGTGTGGAGGCTTCATAGGAGTAGGTGAATGCGCCGACGCGATCAAACTGCAAATCTTTGACGAACTGCTTCAGCTCATCAAACTCTTCGTCCGTTTCACCGGGGTAGCCGACGATGAAGGTGGTGCGGATGGCGATGTCGGGCACGGCCGTACGCAGTTTTTCCACAGTGCTGTAAACCCAGTCGATGTTAGCCGGGCGGCGCATCCGTTTGAGTGTCTCCCGGTGGCCGTGCTGGAGGGGGATGTCCAGGTAGTTGACGATTTGGGGCGTGGTGGCGATGGTCTCAATGAGTTCGTCGGTGACGTAGCCGGGGTAGGCGTACATGATCCGAATCCAGGGAATGTCGGGGGCGGCCTGGGTGATCTGGCGCAAAAGCTGGCTCAAACCGTTTTTCAGGCCCAAGTCGTGGCCGTAATCGGTGGTGTCCTGGGCGATGATGACCAGTTCGCGGATGCCAGCGGCTTGCAAGCGCACCGCTTCGGCGACGATGGTTTCCGGCGGGCGGCTGACGTGAGTGCCTTTGATTTGGGGGATGGCGCAGAAGGCACACGGCCGGCGACAGCCATCGGCAATTTTGAGGTAAGCGCTGGTTCCTTGTACGGCCGTTCGCAAAACCCCACGCTCATCTTTGCCCACCGTCAACGCCTCGTCGGGCAGGTGGTAGAGTGGTTGGGGATGTTTGCGGCGGCGTAGCTGGCGTACAAAGGGCACGATGTCCATCCAGCGGCGCGTGCCAATCACGCCATCGATGCCGGGAACCCACTCGACGACTTCGCTGCCGTAGCGCTGGGCCATGCAGCCGGCGGCGATGAGCAGTTGGTTGGGCTGCTTGATTTCGACCAGTTCTTGCAGCGCACCGATCGATTCCTGCCGGGCCGCCTCAATGAAGCCGCAGGTGTTGACGATAATAACGCTGGCGTCATCCGGATCGGTTGTACCGTTGAACCCGGCTTTTTCCAACAGTCGGGCCATGCTTTCTGAGTCAACCGTATTTTTGCTGCAGCCCAGGCTGAGCATATAGAATTGTTTTTTCTGTTGTTGTTTACTCATGGAAGAGAAGGCAGAGGGTAGAAATCAGAAGGCAGAAAGTGGAATTCATCCTTCTACCTTCTGATTTCTGCCTTTAATTTGTTGTTCGCCAGACTTCTTCTTTGTTTTCGCCGCGTTCGCCCATGCGGCCCCAGGGGATGTCATTGATAGTGACAACGACGGCGACGGCGTTACCGGTGTTGACGATGACTTCGTCTTGGGCTTCAAATTCGTAGGGCGGGTCGCCTTCGCGGGCAATACCGCTGAAGACCACATCGCCATCGATGGTTACTTCCATCCAGGTACGCTCAGTGATTTCCAGCTTGAGCCTGATGACGTCCATTGCCGGCAAAATGGGGCGGGTTGGAACTGGTGCAGTCGCGGCCGTTTCTTCGGTGTTGGTACGCCCGGTGGATACGATTGGATTTTCGGCGTCGGTTGTGGCTTCGGGTACGGCCGTTGCCTCCGCCGTTGGCCCAATTTGGTCAGCCATGTCTTGAATAACCTGGTTAATGCCCTCAGTCAGCGCTTCGTTATTATTGTTATTCAGCAGCTTTGGTACAAGATTGCTGCCAGCCAAAACAAGCGCCGCAACCAGGGCCAGGACGATCACCAGGCGCAAAAACGGTTCTGAATTGGGGGAACGGCCGTCATCGACTTCGTAGTTAACCGGATTGAAAAACGGTTGGTCCTGGCGCGGCGGAATGAGAGGATCCGCCGTTTCAATGTGGCTATTACTAGGAGGAGCGGCCGTCTGCTGTTCCATAACCCATTCATACCGTTCTACCAACGGCTGTGGGTCTAGTCCCAGAAAACGAGCATAATTACGCAAAAACCCCCGCACGTGCACCGGAGTTGGCAGCCTGTCATAGTTGCCTTGCTCAAGCGCCGCTAAAAATCGGGCATTAATCCGGGTTTTATCCTGAACATCGGCCAGCGTGAGACCCTTATTTTCACGGGCCTCACGCAAAATATGACCAAACTCGTCCATTTTTGATTAGATAACAATTAGCTGTCTGCCTGATTGCAGACAACCAAAAGTTATTGTACTACTCAATTTCCTCGGTCGCTTCTTCTGTCTCTTCGACTTTTACTTCGATAACAGTCTCAGCAGAAGCAGCAGCGGCAGAAGCGCGGGCGGCCGCGGCCATGGTATCTTCATCTTCGATGATGACGGTGAATTCTGGTTGGAATTCACCACTTAAGCGCACGACGACTTTGTGTTTGCCCAACATACGCAGCGGCTCAACGCCAACTTTACGCCGGTCAATTTCGGTGCCGAGCTTTTCGTTGAGATCGTCGGCAATTTGAGCCGTTGTGATGGAACCATAAAGCTTGCCGGTTTCGCCAGCTCGCGCCTTGAAGGTTAACGTAACCTCTTGAATCTTGGCTGACAATGCTTCAAATTCAGCTTTTAACTCGGCACGACGGGTTTCCGCACGTCTCCGCCAGACTTCAGCCTGTTTCATTGCTCCGGGATCGGCTTTAATCGCCATTCCTTTAGGAATGAGGAAGTTGCGGGCATAGCCAGGGGCAACTTTATGAACTTCACCGGCAAAGCCGAGATTGTCAACGTCTTCTTTTAACAGCACTTTCATAGCTGTACACACTCCATTTCCATAAATTTTGCAGCCTAAGATGTTATCAGAGCGGGCTGGTTTTGACAAACACTGCGAACACAAAAACAAAAAGGCTCTTTGGGAATTCACGGGGTCTTGTCATGTAGGGGCGGGTCTTGTGCCCGCCCTGCTCTGGGCGACCACAAGGGTACGCCCCTACACCCCACGAAATCCTGAAGACCCAACAAAAAGAGAAGTTCGCAGTGTCAGGCACAAGGCTGTCAGGTCTGGTTAAAGTAATACTTGCTGCCCTGTGCCTGGCATTTATGGGAATTCTTTGTTAGCTGATCGATAAGTTGTCGGCAGCTTGCACATCGTCCATAGCCAGCAAGACATCGTTGAGTTCGGTGACTTCATCAACGATTTCCTGCCGCAATCGCCGGGCACGGCCGCTGTCGATATCTTTGGCATCTACCAGCATGGTTTGGGAGTAAATGGTTCCCAGGTGGGTCAGGGTGTTTTCGAGCTGGAGCCGGGCGCGTTGGATGGTATTTTCTAATGTTTCCAGCGTGGTTAGCTGTTGTTGTACACCTTCGAGGGTTGCCTGGATTTGGTCTTTAACGGCCGTATCCTGTTCCTTCTTTAACTCACTGGCCAACTCAGCCGACCGCCTTCTGGCTCGTTCGTAATCACGTCCCAAGAGTTCCTGATCTTTTTGGTACCGGTCAATTCGCTGGGCGAGATCGTAAATATTTTCCAGCCACTCATCAATCTGGCCGGCGGCCTGGCTTAACTCATCTTTTAGCAGGGAATCGCCCTGGCTGCGAATAGCCTGATTGATACGGCTGCGATAATCGAGTGCCCGATTAATTTGTATTTGCAGATTTTTGTCCCGCAGTTTTTCTGGTTTGAATTCGTGTTGCAGCAGGCTGGCGACAACTTTCCGGCCAAATTCGGGGTCGGTCAGGCTGCTGTAGACGAGTAATGCTTCGGCCCCCACGCCGCCCAGTAACCAGGCCAGAATTGGAAGAATGGTTATTGTGTGTGTAGCTGTTAGGACAGCAAGAACCAAAGTTATAGCAATTACAACAGCACTTTCCCATCGGAGAAAGGACTCTTGCAGGATTGCTTTTTGAACGCGTTTTTCCAGTGATTCCCGTGATTTGCTTGCCATGATGTTCCGTTTCAAGTGTCAGGTGTCACGTGCCATGTAACTGATACTTGACACCTGACACTTTTAAACCTCGGCCAATTTTTCTTCCACTTTTTGTAAATGTTTTGCCAATTCCGCCTTGGTTGGGGGATGGGTTGACATATCGTATGCTGATTGTAACACGTCCCGGCTGCGTTGATAAAATTCCAGCCGGGCGTAAGCTAATCCCAGATGCTTTTGGTAAGCCACCTGACCGGGTTCTTGAGCGGCGGCCCGCTGCCAATGCAAAATGGCCGAAGCCCAAAGCCCTTTTTCCGCCAGACGCCGGGCGATGTTGTGATAATCGGCAGCAGTCCGCCGGCCGCTGGTGGCACTGGCAATGAGTTGGGTTTGTTTCCGCTCAAAATCGGAACCAGCCCTAAAAATGCCATAAAAAAGTGCGAGTACGGCCGTTACCACCTCAAACGTTGTTAGAAATTGCAGCAAACCGCTAATAAATGAACCGACAAACGTTTTAATCGAAGAGTCCAGGGCTGCCAAGCCCAAAGCAGCGTAATCCACCGTAACCACCGAATTGAGCAAAAACGCGGTCAGCACCAGCAGTAAAGCGATGAGCGAAAGCATGTATGCCCAAAATTGGCGCAGATAAACGCCAGCCGCCAATCCCCAGAAAAGCAGCAGCAGCAGTAAATAGCCGCCGGCCATAATGTAATTGGGACCCAGAATCACATTGACAATCGCTTCGATGAGGAAAAGTTGGCCCAATCCAACTAGCAGCACCCAATACACATGTAAATTACTGCTTGGATTTTCGTATGTAAATCGTTTACTGCTGATATTGCGTTTACACTTTGGGCACTGCACGGCATCAAAGGCCAATTCTTCGGCGCAATAAGCACAAATGTCAACGTTGCGCGACCAGACATCGTCATACGTAGAAGTTTGTCGAATTTCCGCCAGATTCGCTTTTTGCGGTATTTTGGGTTCGTGCCAGCGCACTTCCTGCACCTGGCGTTCGGGATACAAAATGGCCGACGCCGGTGAAAATGGCACATATTCCCGCCGCATCACTTTTTCTTCTGTTTCCGAATTTGAATCTGGTGTAGGGGCTGGCGTGGAAGGAGGGCCAAGTTTAGCCAGTCCACGCTGGGCGATTTGATTATCAGGATTGAGCGTTAAGACGTTTTCCAGGCATATGCGGCGTTCCTTTTTACTGGCAACCACGCCGCTTAACCAGAGCCAGGCCGTTTCGTTTTCTTCGTCGGCTCGCAGCACAGCCATCAAAAGCCGAAGGGCTTCTTCGCGGTTGCCTGCTTTGGCGGCAGTAATACCGGCTTTTAGTTGTTGGGCGGCGTCCTCTGTGGCCATTCAAGTGAGAAAAATTAATCGTAAATCGGTGTCTGAGCTTGTCGAAGACCGTTTGCCTTCGACAAGCTCAGACACCACCAGGATCGGGCTTTGATATTAACGGCCGTTTAATTGTCCAAAGATGAAGCGGATTCTTCCTGCTCCTCTTCTTCGTACGAAGGCGTGGGCGCCTCTGCCAGGCCCAGGCGGCGTTTGCGTTCTTCCAATTGCAGATCAATTTCAGATTTGCCCAAAACCTCATCCATCTGGCTGTCCAGACTGCTGGCGTACATTTCACTTTGGGCGCTGGCTTTATCCAATCGGGAGCGGATGGATTCGCTCAAGCGGGCAATATCGCCGTCGCCAACGCCGGTCAGATCGTCAATGCTTTTAATTGCTTTGACAGTGATTTCTTTAGATTTGGCCAACCGCAGCAGCGATTCCATCTCTTTTTGTTCCTGGCGGATGGTCTTGAGTTTGGCCTGGAGTTTTAGGCGGGCATTGAGCAGCGCTTCATATTCGCGCTGCTGCCGTATCCACTGTTCGTGATATTGTTCTTGCATGCGGCGCGTGCTGTTCAATTCGTTTTGGGCGGCGCTGGCCAGATCGGTTTTGCCTTGCATTAACAGGGCGTCAATGTTCCTGTCGAGCTGGTCGGCTTTCTTCTTGTATTCGGTGTATTTTCGCTCCATCGTTTTTACTTCACCACCGACGGTAGCGGCTGCATCTTCTAGCTCGTCCAGATTGCTCTCGGCATCTCTGATGTATTGCTTCATAACAGCAACGGAGTTGTTTTCGAGGGCTTTGTCAACCATGGCGTGTAGATTTGCCTGGATGAGGGTCTGTGTTTTTTCCAATAGTGATGCCATTAACTGTCTCCTTATGATTACTCTGTTTGTGCGGATAACAAATTAGAAAAGGGTTTTCATGAGTTTAATACGGGTAAAGAGCGGCTTTTGTTTTACTCATTAGGCAAAACCACATGGCTGCCAACTGATTACCATTGTAAAACAACGGTCTCTGGTAGGCAATGCGTGAGACACGGTTTTTCAGTAGTCGAAGAGAAATAAGCAAATGTACCTCATTTTGGTAAGATGGGATGTGCAACCAAACCCAAAACCAAAAGAGGTACAAATGCAGCATATCATATTAGAGGCTCACCATACAAAAGATGGACTCGTTTTCAACGTTACTGACTTAGAAGCCCGGTTGAATCAGTTAACCGATTCACGAGATAGACGCGGCAAAATATATCCACTGGGCACGATTTTGACGATGATAATATTAGCGAAGCTCGCTGGCGAGGATAAGCCATCAGGAATAGCTCAGTGGATTCGATTGCGTTGCGATGCATTTGTCAGGATATTTTGCCGTAAACACAAACGAATGCCGTGTTTGAACACAATTCGTACTGTGTTGCAAGATGTGGTTCCGCTTGATGAATTAGAGACCCTGTTTCGGCGTTATCTACACGATGCCTACGGCGGACAAGAAAGCCGATTAATTACAATTGATGGCAAGACAATGCGCGGAACTATCCCCAAAGGAAGCCGTCAAGGTGTCCATTTGTTAGCCGCCTATCTTCCAGAAGAAGGTGTGGTTTTGAAACAAGTAGCGGTAGCGACTAAAGAAAACGAAATCAATGCCGCTCCCCAACTACTCGAGGGAATCAACATCAAGAACAAGGTCATTTGTGCCGATGCGATGCAGACACAACGCAAGCTTTCCGTCGATGTGTTGTCGAGGGGCGGTGATTACATCTGGTTTCTCAAGGACAACCAACCCACGTTGCTGGAGGATGTGAAACAGTTTTTCAAGCCAGCGCGGATGAGTGCCGGTTGGCACCCGCCTGAATTGCCGCGGACGGTGGCTAAAACAACTGAGATAGGGCATGGGCGACTGGAAAAGCGGACACTCACACTGATGGTAGATGAAGAACAGTTTCTGGACTGGCCCGGTGTTCATCAGGTTTTCCAGTTAGAGCGGGAGACCACCCATCTGCGAACAGGCCGAGAAACGACCGAATTGGCCTATGGTATCACTAGCTGTACACCAGAGATAACATCGGCAAAGCAAATGTTACAGTGGACGCGACAATATTGGGGTATCGAAAATGGATTGCATTATCGTCGAGATGTCACATTGCGAGAAGATGCAACGCGCATTTCGCAACCAGCGTTGGCAAAAACGATGTCAGCTATTAACAATTTTGTGGTTGGGTTAACGCAAAAAATGGGTTATTCCAATCTGGCCGCAGCACGGCGCTTGTTTGATGCTAAAATCGCGGCTCAACTCTCTTGACGCCCGACTACTGAAAAACCGTGTGCGTGAGATGCGCAGTTTTTTGATGATCAGTGCCAGACACAGGGCAGAACAACCTGGTTTGAGTAGAGCTTGTCGCCCTGTGCCTGGCACTATTATCCGGCCGATAGAAAAAGATTGATCGGTTTTATGAGGCTGTATACACCGGGAATTTGATGCAGATTTGTTTGGCATCGGTTAGTTGGATACGGCCGTTATTCAACACAATATAGCTGCGTGCAATCGTCAGGGAGGGGGTGTAATCCTTTGCCTCTACCAATTCTGTATCGTCGTTGTTGGCAAATATGGCTGCAAGTCCCCGCAATTCATTTTCGGATAGTGATGTGGGGAGTGTAAGATTGCAGCAAATTTCATCGTCAATTTGTGTCACAGAAAACTCTAGCTCTTGATATTCCTCTCCGGTGTGTAATTTGACAATGACTTCCAAAAGACGGCGGATTCCATCCCGTAATGATTCAGCATCGCCATAGATGGGGGGCAAATTTTCCTGAACGGTACAATGAATCTTA
Source organism: Ardenticatenaceae bacterium (assembly GCA_020634245.1). GTDB lineage: Bacteria > Chloroflexota > Anaerolineae > Promineifilales > Promineifilaceae > JACKCC01. The sequence continues at coordinate 203,945 of JACKCC010000015.1, forward strand.
ATATATTCATGTGAATTGATGTACTGGCTGCTCTGGCTGATCTCGCAGAGTAAATAACCAAAGTTGTAAATGGGTTGTTCGCGTAAAGCGTAGGCTGTTTCGGTTTCGCCCGTTTTTAGCTCGGCCAGGGAGATGAAGTCTTCTACCAGATTGGTCAAACGAATGCTGCCTTCTTGAATGCCGCGCAGGGAGCGCTTCAAATCTTCATCGCTGCGAACATTTTCCAGCCCGGAGGCCAGTATATCGGAGTATTCTTGCACGGCCGTTAACGGCAGCCGAAAATCAGGCGTAATTAATTGTAAAATACCACGCTTTAGTGAATCGAAATTCTGTTTTTGGATGCTTTGTAACTGGAAATATTGATCTAATTGAGACGTGACATGCTGTAACAATTCATCACTGTCATAAGGCTTGGTGAGATAAATTTCGGCCCCTTTACTCAGCCCGCGATGACGATCCTGACGTTCCCCCTTGGCCGTTAAAAATATGAAAGGAATATGGATCAGGTCTGGATTTTGCCGTACATTTTGCAGAAATTCGAAACCATCCATCACCGGCATCATAATATCGGAGATAATCAAATCTGGTTTGTGCTGGCTTAACACTTCAAGACCATGCTGCCCGTTTTGGGCCGTCAAGACGGTCAAGGCATACTTTTCACTGGCAATTTCCAGCAGTTCTTGCAATCCTAGCAGCAGACTGGCTTCATCTTCGACTGCCAAAATGGTTGCTTGGGGCTTTTCCGGCTGAGATTCTGGTTTTTCAAACGAACCGGAAAAGACCGGCAGTACGACGGTAAAAGTGCTGCCGACGCCTTCTTGTGTGGTGACCTCAATACGGCCGTTGTGCAATTCCGCTAACCCTTTAGCGACCGTCAGCCCGGTTCCAGCGCCTTGTTGTTCCATAACGCCCCGATTGTGCTGGAAAAACAAATCAAAAATTTGATAGCGGATGTCTTGGGGAAAACCAATCCCTTCATCGCGGAAGGCAATCAGCACCTCGTTGTCCTGGGTTTCCGTGGTGATGTAAATCCTGGCATTTTTATTGGCGGGCGTAAATTTAATGGCATTATTTAATAATCGCTCAAAAATAGCCAGTAAGCCTTGCGGCTCCCCATAAACCGGCAGCAAGTCAGGTGACAATGAATACTCGATTTCGATGCCTTTTCGTACTGCGCCTTCCCCTTGTTTTTGAACGGCCGTTTGCACCAGCGAGTTGATAGTCATAATAAGTTTAGCCCGGCGCTGGTATCGCGACTTATATTCTCCGGTGCGCAGCTCAATCACCAGAATAAAATCCTCAATCAGCTTGGTTAACCGCACACACCCGGCTTGAATCCCGCGCAAATATTCCTGAAAATTATGATTATCCGGGAATCGGTTCACACTATCCGAGAGCATTTCATAGTAAGCTGTCACATAAGTTAACGGCGTCCTAAACTCATGATTGAGAATTTGTAAAATGCCTTTTTTAAGATTGGCAATATTTTGTTGATTGGTGAATTGTCGTTGGAAAGAGCGTTCGAGTTGACTGCGAATCAGCTCCAGGAGTTCAATACTGGCAAATGGCTTGGTGATGTAAAGATTGGCCCCGCGCAGCTGCCCGTCTAAAATCTCTTCCCGGTTTCCTTTGGCCGTCAAGAAAATAAACGGAATGTGCAGCCATTGTGGATTTTCCTGTACTTTGTTGAGGAACTCATAGCCATCCATCACCGGCATCATAATGTCAGAGACAATCAGGTCCGGCATATACTCGGCCATGATGTTTAGCGCTTCTTGCCCATTATTGGCTGTCCTGACATCTACTGCGTAATCAATGCCTACTTTTTCTAACAGACCTGGCATTTGAAACAGGTCATACATGCCATTGAGCATTGATTGGTCATCTTCAACAAGTAAAATGGAAGCAGAGCGATTCATAGTATCACCAGCATAATTTTGGAAGGTGTTTTTTAATCGGTCTTAATTATAGCATATGCGCTTATTGGCATTTGTAGGTAATTAGTGACATTTTGTTTGGTATGAATCAGGCGAAACAGGTGTTTTCTAACTGAAAGATAAATGATTCGTGAAAATGAGATTTTGGGGCTTGCCTTAAAATTGTTTTATGGTATCCTTTAAGTGGCTCCCCCCCCAGAGATGTCCCCGCTAGCGCCCGCTACCGGGGCATCTCATTTTTTATGCCTTTTCCCCATTTTTATGATTGAAATTTAGCCCTGATTGGTCAGCATCAATGATGATGGCTGCTTTTTGACCAGTTGGCTGGCTAAGTAAATAGTCGGCGAGGGGTTCACGCAGGTGGCGGGAGATGATGCGGCGCAACGGCCGTGCCCCGAACTCTGGTTGATCATTTTGCGCCAGCAGCCATTCTTTGGCTGCGGCGGTAACATCCAACGCAATGCCTTGATTGGCCGCCAGTTTGAGTTCCTTTTTAAGCATCAAATCCAGAATCTTGGCCAACTGTGGTCCGGTGAGTTGATGGAAGGTGATAATTTCATCCAGCCGGTTGAGAAATTCGGGCCGGAAGAAGTGGTGGACTTCTTCCATCACCAGTTCGCGTTCCCGTTCGCCGATGATGGGAACGAGCATGTGCTGCGCGCCCAGGTTGCTGGTGAGAATGATGACCGTTTCGCTGAAGGTGGTCAGACGGCCCTGGCTGTCGGTGAGGCGGCCTTCGTCCATGACTTGCAGCAGTACGTCCAAAACCCGGTTGTGGGCTTTTTCCACTTCATCGAACAGGACAACTGTGTACGGCCGTTCCCGCACAAAATCCGTCAACTGGCCGCCGCCTTCATAACCTACATAGCCGGGTGGCGCGCCGATGAGCCGGTTGACGCTGGCTTCCTCCTGATACTCACTCATATCCAGCACCAGCATGGCGTCTTCTGTGCCAAACATAAATTCGGCCAGCGCCTTGGCCAGTTCCGATTTACCCACGCCGCTGGGACCGAGGAAGAGGAAGGAACCGATGGGACGCTTGGCATCACGCAGACCGACGCGGGCCGTCTTGACGGCGCGGCTGACAGCTAAAATCGCCTCTTCCTGCCCGATGATGCGCTGGTGCAGATGCTCGACCATGTTGGCGTACTTACCCTGCTCATCCTCGTTCAGCTTGGTGATGGGAATTTTGGTCATCTGGCTGGCGGTAAACATGACATCTTCGTTGTCTAAACGGCCGTCCGGCGCCACCTCCGGCAAATTGGCTACATGTTCCTGCGTCACCATGCGCACCAGGGCACTGGCCCGGTTGGCCAACTGTACAGCGCTGGCGGGCAGGGCGATGGTTTTGATATATTGATCGGCCAGGGCAACGGCCGTAGCCAGCGCTTCCCGCGTAATTTCGATTTCATATTCCTGCTTCAATCGTTCCTGATGGAAACTGAGCATGGCGATAGTTTCGTCTTTGGTGGCCGCAGGTACATCCAGCCGCTGGCTGTTTTGGCGGATGATACGGTTTTGACTGAGCTGATCATAAATGCCTGGCGTGGTTGTGCCGATGATAACTTGCTCGTCGTTAAGAAATGCCTTGTGCAGTTCCAGGCTGACTTGTTCCGGGAAAACAGCCCGCAATTTGTCGGCAAAGAAGCGCTCGACGTTGGGGACGAGCAGCACGCCGCCGCTGGCCCGGCGCAAACCGGCGCGCATGGCCGCCAGTGGATTTTCCAGCAGGGCGGTTTCGTTGATTTGGACGAGAGAGCGCAGATTGCCCGGTCCCTTGCCTTCGGCCAGGAGTTGGGCCAGGCTGTAGGCCAGGGTGCGCTTGCCAGCCCCTTCCGGTCCGACGAGGATGATGTGCCGCTTTTGAGCCAATGAAAGCAGGCTGATGAGTTCGCGCAGCAGACTTTCGCGCTGGTAAACGGGGGCGGCATGGCCCCCTTGGGCTTCGGTGACAAAATCATGGATGACGGGTGTGCCGTCCTGAGCGATTTCACTGAGCAGCGCAGTAACGGCGGCAGAGGTGACACCAATGCGCTGCAAGACACCATAGGTGGTGACGTTGGGCTGGGCCATAGCCGCCAGGGCGTGACCGCTGCCTGCTTTTAGTTCTTCACGGGTTTTGGCAATGGTCAACCCTTCGTCAATGATGACCAGGGTTTCTTCGTCCAGCGGGATTTCTTTGCCAAAGTCATCGGTAAAATAGAAGTTGGCGTTACGGCCTTTACTGCTTTGAGCCATCATTTCTACCCGTCGTACCAGGTCGTTCCAGTCGAAGCCGCGCTGTTTTTGTAACTGCTGCAATATTTGGTAGGCACCGCACTCTTTTTCGTCTAGAAAGACGCGCAGGATAAGTTGCGGTGTGAGTAGTTGCAGGTGGTAATCAGCCATGCGGGCAACGGCCGTTGTCATCAACCGGGCTAATTCCGGTGTAGGGATGTTTGGATTTAGTGTGCTCATAGAATTTCCTTATTTGTCTGGCTAACCAGACGTGAAACATGGTGAAAATGATACATCGCCCAGAACCGAGATGCCAAATTGGTGGGAATATGGTCGCATTGCGTTTGAGAGATAAACTAATTAATCTATTTTTTAAGATGCAAGACCAACCAAGACCGTTTTTATTTGCAGCCATTCATATTTTTTTCTTGCTGCTATTTTTTTTGACGACTTCAACTGTTAGGCCAGCCGCCGTCGATGGTTTAGCCATTGTTTTATTTGGTATTTTAACGGTTTTTACCTTGTTCCAGGGGGTTAGACTGGCCGGTGTGCTGGTGTCGCTTTTGCCGTTGGTGGCCGGGGCTGCTTATATGGTTTTGGGACCGGTGATAACAGCCTGGCTGTTTTGGGCGGCTGCCTGGCTTAAAGGCTTATTTTTGCTTTATTTGGCCAGCCGTGCTGGTTCTGATGTGGTCACGAAGAAAGGTGATATTTGGGCGCGTACGGCCGTTAACGCTACCATGATGCCCGCCGGAATTTTGTTTGGCAGCTTCGTTTTTGCAAAACTCACCGAATTATTTCCGTCAAGTAGCACGGGTTATCCGGTTTTCATCCTTTTTTGGGGTGTGGGCTACTTCTTCATCAATTATCTGTTTGTGATTTTCTTTTTTGCGTTGCAAGGTAAAAAAGTTGTGCAACATTTTTGGCGGAATATGCTTCGGCCGGTTCTGTACGAGGCTGTTTTAGTGCCATTTGCTCCGCTAATCGCCCGTATTTATTCGGATTTAGGGTGGGATTATTTTCTTTTTTTGATGTTGGGGCTGGTTATCCTGGCTTTTGCGTTCCGCTATTTGAACGAAATTGGGCTGAATCTTAATCGCCGGGTGATGGAACTGGATAGTTTGAAGAAAGTCGGCCAGACAATGAGTGCTGGTCTGGAACTGGAATCTGTTTTGGCGGCCATTCACACACAAGTTTCGCGCCTCATGCCGGCGCATACGTTTTATATTGCGTTGTTTGACGCGGTTAAAAACGAGGTGACGTTTCCCTTTGCTGTGGAAGGCGGCCAGCGGAAATCAATTGCGGCGCGGCAGGGGGGCAATGGGTTGGTGGAATATGTTTTGCGGGAGAAACGGCCGTTACTCATTCCCAAAAACGTCTCGACTACCGCCCAGACACTTAATCTGACCTTGCTTATTGGGGAACCAGCCTGCTGGTTAGGCGTGCCTATCATGCTGGCAGATGACCTCATTGGCGCGATCACCGTTCAATCGTATGAACAATCCAGTTTATATGATGACTGGCATCAAGATGTTTTAATGACAATTGCAACTCAGGCAGCCGTAGTCATCCACAATGCCTGGCTTTATGCCCAAACCGACAGCGAATTAACCCGTCGCGTTCAAGAATTAAACTCGATTTTGAGCACCATTCATGAAGGAATTTTGTTAGTTAGCCTGGATGGAACGGTACTTACGACAAATCGCATCTTCACCGAATTTACCGGTTTGACAGATGGCGATTTGATAGGCCGGTCTTTGTTTGATGGTGATGGAGATTCTAATCTCCTGGGAAAAATTGGTTATGAATTATCCGACTGGCAGCAAGATTGTGATGCTGTAATCCGGGATGAAAAATGGCTAACAACCCGAATTACCATGACCGGAACGGTAACCCGTCAGGTTGAGCGTACGCTGGTTCCTGTGCGGAATAATGCGGCCAATATCACTGGCTGGCTGTTAATTTTTCGTGATATTACCGAAGAGATTGAACTGGCCAAAGCGCGGGAAGAAACCATTCATATGCTCGTCCACGATTTACGCTCACCGCTTTCTGTGACACTGGGCAGTTTGCAGACGATTGATGCCTGGCTGGAAATGGGGCGTACCGAGGACGTGGGGCGCTTGCTGGATTTAGCAAATACAGGCGGCCAGCGTATGCTTCAGTTGCTAAACAATCTGCTGGATTCGTACAAGTTTGAAAATGGCGATATTCCGCTCAATCGGGAACCGATTTCAGCGCTGCTCTGGTTAACTGATGTGAAGAAACAATTCGCACCGGCTGCCACTAATGCCGGTTTGACAATTGAGGTTGATGTGGAACCCGGCTTGCCTATGATTTGGGCCGATAAGGAACATATGGTTCGGGTGTTGTCTAATCTTGTAGACAATGCGGTTAAATTTACCCCCGATGGCGGGCAAATCATGCTATGGGCTAAATGGGCCGATGACGAGGACAATCCGGTATGGGTTGGTGTTTCGGATACAGGCGCGGGAATTCCGCTTGAGCAGCAGTCGAAATTGTTTGTGAAGTTTCAGCAGAATGCGGCGTTACGCGGCCGTCGTCAAGGCACCGGGTTGGGGTTGACGTATTGTAAGTTGGTGGTTGAAGCGCATAACGGCCGTATCTGGGTTGAAAGTGAGGGTATCGAAGGAAAGGGGAGCACCTTAGTCATGGCACTCCCCGCTTTTGACGAAAGCCGTTCCCGCGCGACTGCCACTCTTAAGGAACGGGTGCCCACACGTTAATTGACCCGACAATTTAGCAAAAAGAAAAAAAGCGGGTTTCTTTACCTGGAAGAAACCCGCTTTTTGCTTACAGTGTGTTGTATCTTACTTATCTCGATTGAGCACCAAGTCGATCAAACTTTCCAATTCGTTGCGCATGGGTGAGGGTGGAATGTTGGCCAACGCTAACCGCGCCCGACGGGCGGTTTCTGCAGCCTGCAAACGAGCCACTTCCACAGCGCCGGAATCCCGAAGTTGTTCCATCATCGCTTTGAACGGATCGATGGCTGCCGTGGCGACGGTTGTTTCTTCGATAACGGCCGTTCCGCCATTTTGCGCCGCCATCACCCCACGATTTTGAACTAAATCGGTACCAATCGGTTTGCCCATCTTTTCCGGGTCGCCAATAATGTCCAAAATATCATCGACGATTTGGAACGTCAGGCCCAGGTTGTAGGCGTAGGTGGTTAGCGCCTCAATCAATTCATCATCCGCTCCGGCTAGACGTGCACCCATATTGGCGCCAGCTTCAAAAAGACTGGCCGTTTTGCGGGCGATAATCGTCTTGTAAGTTTCCCGATCCATCGTGCCAGCCTTCGCTACAGCGGCCTGGAGCGTTTCCCCTTCCACCAGCTTAATGCAGGCATCAGCCATGATTTCATTGTAAGTGTTGCCATAGGGAGCCATCAATTCATACACTTTGGTGAAGAGATAGTCACCGGCAAGCAGTGCAAAGGTGCGGCCCCACCGGGCATGAACGGTGATCTTGCCCCGCCGGGTCAGGCTGTGGTCGTTAATGTCGTCGTGAACCAGGGTGGCGGTATGTACCATTTCCAACGCGGCAGCCATGGGTACGGCCGTCATAAAATCCTGCCCGCCGGCCGCCAAATAAGCCATCAATGCCAATCGGGGCCGGATCCGTTTGCCGCCCGACGAAATTATGTGCTGGCTGGCATCCCTCAGGACCTCCACATCACTATCAACGATAGTATGCAGCTTTTCCTCTACCGCCTGCATCCCTTCGTCTATTAATTTATTTACCATAATATTCACCTTGTTCACAACTTTCAATTTTTTTTGAACGCTCTTACCGAATTATAAGATCGCTGTCTATCGTAGTCAAGAAATTTGTGAAAGAAATCTCAATTGTATAATCACCCTTTCACACGTACTTATTGAAGCCTATAATTATAACGAAGAGTCGATTCAGGGGTAGCTGAGGTCTCTTTTCAAAGCGAGTATTAAGTACCGGTTCATAAAAGAATGTTAACAACAATGAAAACGGAGCGCAGTCTGCCAGACCGCAAGGGGCAAGCAAACTGCTCCCGCTCCTATTTTCGAAGGAGATAATCGGATATGGAAGCATTAAAAACGCGAATTTTGAACGAAGGTCAAAATTTAGGACGCGGTATTCTCAAAATCGACAGTTTTTTGAACCACCAGCTTGATGCGGAGTTGATGGAAGCTGTTGGCAGCGAGATTGCCCGTCAATTCAGCCATACCAATCCAACACGCATCGTTACCGCTGAAGTTAGCGGTATTGTACCGGCAATCATGGCCGGCAAAGCCTTAGGGAATATTCCGGTTGTTTATGCCCGCAAACACAAGCCGATCACCATGATGGAACCTGTCTATATTGATGCCGCGCCTAGTCACACAAAAGGGGGCGAAGTCATGTTGATGATTTCACCTGAATTCCTGCATGCTTCCGACCGCGTGTTAATCGTGGATGATTTTCTGGCCAGCGGCCGTACGATTGATGCTTTGGCTCGCATTGTACAAAACAGTGGTGCAGTCCTGGTAGGGATTGCCGCCGTTGTGGAGAAGACGTTCGAAGGTGGACGTACAGCGCTGGCTCATTGGAATGTACCTGTTTTCGCGGCCGCCACGATCACAGATATGAGCGATGGCAAGATAGTTTTGGCGTGAGAGTGAGAGCCAGAGGAAAAATAGGCTTTTGCTGGAATTAGTTTTCGATCTATCCTGATAAATTATGAAGCATGACACGATTGTTATTCTTGATTATGGTTCGCAATATTCGCAGTTGATTGCCCGGCGGGTGCGTGAAGCCAATGTGTACAGCCAGCTTGTTTCCTGGCGTACACCGGCCGCCGAGGTCATGGCGCTGCAGCCAAATGGGTTTATTCTGAGCGGTGGCCCCAATAGTGTTTACGACGACCATGCGCCGACACTGCCAGATTATGTACTTGGAAGCGGTTTACCAGTTTTGGGCATTTGTTATGGTATGCAATTGCTGGCTTATAAATTAGGTGGCCGGGTTGCCGGCAGCCAGCGGCGCGAATATGGACCGGCGACGTTGTTGGTTGATGTGCCGGAGAACCCAATTTTTACCGGCTGGCGATTGGAAAGCGGCGATGATCGGGAATTTCAACAGGTGTGGATGAGTCATGGCGACAAGGTGGAAGTGCTACCGCCTGGTTTTTTGCCGCTGGCGCACACGCCTAATTCACTTTATGCGGCGGCGGCGGATATGAAGCGGCAGTATTACGCGGTGCAGTTTCATCCTGAGGTAGTACATACGCCTCAGGGCAGCCGCCTTTTGCACAATTTTGTGCGGGATGTGTGTGGCTGTGCAGACAATTGGACGCCGGCTAATTTTATTGAGGAGCAGGTGGCGGCGATTCGAGAGCAGGTGGGGAACGGCCGTGTCGTTCTCGGCTTGAGCGGCGGCGTCGATTCGGCCGTGGCCGGGGCGCTCATCCATCGGGCGATTGGCGACCAACTGACCTGTATTTTTGTCGATCACGGTATGCTGCGCCAGGGGGAAGCGCTGCAAGTGATTGAAACATTCGAGCGGGAACAGGGGATGAAACTGGTGGCGGTTAACGCCGTCGAAGAATATCTGGAAGCATTGGACGGCGTGACCGACCCGGAGGTTAAGCGGCGCATCATTGGCGAGAAATTCATCCGCATTTTTGAGCGGGAAGCCAATAAGCTGGGACAAATTGATTTTTTAGCGCAGGGAACGATTTACCCCGATGTGATTGAAAGTGCCGGGAAGGATAAAAAAGAGGCCCACGTCATCAAGACGCATCACAACGTAGGCGGTTTGCCTGATGATATGGATTTTGAATTAGTGGAACCGCTGAAATTGTTGTTTAAGGATGAAGTGCGGCGGTTGGGCGCAGAGTTGGGTTTGCCGGACAGCCTTGTCTGGCGGCAGCCATTTCCGGGGCCGGGGCTGGCGATCCGCTGTTTGGGCGAGATTACCTGGGAGCGGCTGGAGCGGCTGCGTCTGGCGGATGCGATTTTTGTGGAGGAACTACGCCGGGCGGACATGTTGAAATCGGGTACGCAGCAGTCGTTTGCTGTTTTGCTGCCGGTGAAGAGTGTGGGGGTGATGGGTGACGGCCGTACCTATCAGGAAGTAGTGGCGCTGCGGTCTGTTACCACCGAAGATTTTATGACCGCTGACTGGGCGCGTCTGCCTTACGACCTGCTGGCGCACGTCAGCCGCCGTATTGTCAATGAGGTGGCCGGTGTAAACCGGGTTGTTTTTGATATTACGTCCAAACCGCCGGGAACGATTGAGTGGGAGTGAGGAAAGGCAGAAGGCAGAAATCAAAAGGCGGAAGGATGATTGAGCAACTTTTGGGTGGAGCAGGCGTATTGTCGGTATAATATTTTTGCTTTGATAAATGGTAATCGTTCAGCCCCTCTGGAGACTTTTGAAGTTTTTGCATCAATACAAGACTACAACCAGAAGTGGAAACTTCAAAAGCCTGAACGGTTCGATAGGCGATTTTCCTGAAGGAGGAAATCATGGATTTTGGTAGTTTACTGAAACGTTCTTGGAATATTGTTTGGAACAACAAGTTCTTGTTTGTGCTAGGGTTTTTAGCGGCGCTGGGCAGCGGCGGCACCAATGGCAACGGCGGCGGCCGTGGCAATTTCAATTACAATTTTGGTCCCAACGACGTACCGGCTGAAATACTGGATCAGTTGCAGCGTTTTTGGACGCAGTATGGTGCGTTGGTAATTGGTCTGGTTTGCCTGGGCATTATCGTATCCATCATTTTGTGGCTGGTGCGATTGGTGGCGCAGGCCGGCCTGATTAGTTCGGTAGCCCGCATTGAAGCTGGCGAAAAGGTGACGTTTAGCGAAGCCTTTGCGGCTGGCGTTGGCAAATTGGGCCGGGTGATTGGGGTGAATGTGGTGATGTATGGTCCATTTACCTTGTTTGGCATTTTGGCAGGGATCGCTGGCCTGGCGACGGCCGGGGCGGCGATTGGTTCGGCCGTTAATGGAGCCAGTAACGCAGACATTGAGGCGATGTTTGGCGGGATTGGCATCTTTTGGGTGTGTATCGGCTGTATTGGTTGCCTGATTGTGCCACTGGTTATTTTTGTGACAGCGATTTACCCATTTGCCCAGCGGGGTGCTGTTTTGCAGGATTTGGGTGTGATCGAAAGCATCCGTCACGGTTGGCAGGTGTTGAAGGCCAATACCAGTGATGTTATTTTGCTGATTGTGCTGTTTATTGTCCTGGGCATTGTGTTTGGATTGGCGACGGTTATTGTGCTGCTTCCGTTTGCGCTGGTGTCGTTAGGCCCCGGACTTGCTTCGTTGATGATGAGCGGTGGTTCGTTTGACACAGGTAATATTTTGCTCCTGGCGGGCGGTGGTATCTGCATTGGTCTGGTAGGTGCGGCCGTTAACTCGATTATGGTGGCGTTCCGGTCAACGGCCGTTACGCTGGCGTACCAGGAATTTACAAACAAGAAAGCTGTTAGCGAGTGAGCGAGTAGGTGGGTGGCGGGTAAAAACTGACTCGCTCACCCGTTACTGGCAAACCCGCCACACATATGGATTACGGCCGTTTACTCGTCTCTTCCTGGCAGTTTACCTGGCGGCATAAATTTCTTTGGCCGTTTGGACTGATTTTGGCTTTAGGGAGTGTGGTAACGGCCGTTTTCCGTTTCACCTACTTACCTCAATTCATGCAATTTGTGGGCGATCCAACCGGGATCGCCCTTGATGCTTTTGTAGGAAATAATCAATATTGGACGTGGCTGTTGGGGGGAACGGCCGTACTCTTCATCCTTTCGCTTGCTTTTTGGCTGGTGTGGGCGACGGCGCAGGGAGCCATCATCACGGCCGTCAATGAGGCCGAAGCCGGTCGTTCTGTCTTCTGGCGGCAGGCGGTTGGCGGCGGAATGGCTCTGTTGGGGCGTTTCATCGCCATTGATGCGATTGTCTTTTTCCCTCTGTTTTTATTGCTTTTGCTGTTGATGCTTTTAGCCACCGGTTTGATGCTGGCCTTCACCTGGCAGATGATGCGGATCGGTTCGACGGAAACGGCCGTTACCTGGATTGTCGCCGGGCTGGCCTGTTTACTGCCTTTGACCTGTCTGCTTCTGCCCTTGGGGATGCTAACCTCGGTTTTACGTACGTTGGCGTTTCGGGAAACTGCCATTCAGCCGCAAAAAGTCCGCGCTTCAATTCGTCAGACCTGGCAGGTGATGAAACGGCAGTGGGGAGCGATTCTGGTTGTTTGGGCGCTGGTGTGGGGGATGCAGACGATTTTGAATGTGGGGATAAGCGGGCTGGCGCTGCCGTTGGGCGGGGTGACGGCCGTTGCTCCCGCGTTGGGTCGTTGGTTGGGCTGGCTGGTGGGTGTGGGAACGGCCGTGCCGCTGATGATTTGGCATACGTATACGGCCGTTTTGTGGACAATGGTCTACCGAGATTTGGCTGAACGGCCGTACACTTCATGAGTACGATAATCAAATCCTGGACATCCCAACAAATTCAAGAACAGCAGGATCACCTGGTGCATATTTACCGGCAAGCTTTCAGTTTACCCCCGTACAACAAAGACGAGACTGAAGTGGCGGATTTTGCTCATTTCCTGCCGCAGCATGTCCTGCGAGACAGGTTTCGAATGGTTACGGCTCTAGAAGATCGGACTGACGAAATCGTTGGGTTTGCTTATGGATTTGCCAGCACGTCAGACCAGTTTTTTTACCAGGAAGTTGCTAAAGTAACTCATTCCGATTTTGTGATGGCCTGGTTCTCTGACTATTTTCGACTGGTGCAAATTGCGGTATTGCCGCAGGTACAGGGGCGGGGAATTGGCAGTGCGTTACACGACCATTTGCTAAGTGGGTTGCCGCAGGCCAAAGGAATCCTGGCTACAATTGCGGCCGAAACAAATGCTTTTCAATTATATCGCCAGCGAGGCTGGCAAGTTTTACTTCAAGAAATCTTTTTTCCTGGCGTTAATAGACCATACCAGATTATGGGGAAAGAGCTTGTGCCGCCCGAGCTTGCTGTAAGCTGATCTTCAATGGGCGCGAGCGGCACCTATAAAAGGATCTGTTTTACCGCCCCTGTACATCCTCAATGCGGACACTACCGGCGGAAACATCAATGATGAGTTCCAGACCGTCGCGGCCAGCTTCATAGCCGGGCGTTTCCCAGATGCCTTCATCTTTTTGATCACCGCTGATTTGATGGAACCGGCTTTGATCGAACGAGAAACTGCCTGCGCCGCCGTCTACCTCTACCCGTGTTTCCACACCCGGCGGCAGATAGAGAATCAGACTGCCCGCACCGCCATCAACTTCAATTTGTTGACGGCCGTATCCCGGCAAAGTCAATTTCGTCGAACCGGCGGAAACATCCAGCATGGCGTCGTAATCACCACCGGGCAGCCAGACTTCGGTGCTGCCCGCACCACCGTCAATTTCCAGGTCGGTCAGGGTCAGCTCACGTAAGTCCAGCGAGGCCGAACCGGCTCCGACGTCCACTGTGAGGTCTGTTGCCACACTGGGATTCAAGCCGATTTGCCAACGGTCCATCTCGTTAAAGTTAGCCCAATTGGATGGATTCAAGAACCAGTTGCCATTGAATTCGTCATCCAGGCGGACAACAGCCCGGCCATCCGAGACGTTGGTATCAAAGACCAGATCGCCCAGATAAGAAACGTCTCCCTCAATCAGGCTGCGGCTGTCATTTAACGCATAGACGTCGGCGGCAGGCATACCCAAATCGAGGGTGATAACGGCCGTTTCCACCCCTGCAACTGGCAGTTCAATATGTTCGGTTTTTACTTCAGTCGGATTGACCGGCTCAATGCCAAAGCGGTTGAGCAGCGCGTTATCTTCTCCGAAAAAGAGGACGTAACCGAAGATGGCTACGGCGGCCAGTCCAACCAGAGCACTTAAAAAACCACCTAGTGGCCCCGGCGCTTGCCGCACAATCACGTTAATGCCCAACAAAATCAAGGCCAGCGGCCATAGCTGCAATGCGGCCATCCAGTTCAGTCCGCCGGAAATGTAGCCCAGATTGGAAAGTAAGAAGTAAACGCCAATGGCAATCAGCACAATAGGACCGAAAAAAGAGTTGTGCCGCCGCCGGTATTGGTACTCAAATTTTTTATCAGATGGTTCAGACATGGAAAACCTCCGTCGTTTATGTTTGCCTGCTCTCATTACGCAAAGAGGGAACGGCCGTTGCAAATCTCGGCATGGTAGTGCCTGACAATGGTTGTCAAACTCCACCAAAACCCCAGCATGAGTAGTGCCAGGCACAGGGCGTCAGGCTATACTCAAACCAGGCCGTTCTGCCCTGTGCCTGGCACTGGTTGTAAGACTACGCCCGCTTTGACAACTCGCCCCCTTTCGCATAAAATCAGACACGTTTCCTAAACAAATATATACTAAATAGGACACTCATCAGCAGAACCTCCCCTGATGCGACAGTTAAAAATAACTGAGCTTTTCTGCCAATTAGGCTGGATTGAAAGTGAGCCGTGAAATGGGGGTGTTAACTGCAAGAGAATGACAGCCAAAATTTAATCCCGAGAGGTTCCCGAACCAATGAAAGAATATCCAACCGGACAGATTCGTAATATTGCCCTCGTATCTCATAATGGGGCAGGTAAAACCACCTTCATCGAACGCATGCTCTTTATGACAGGTGTCACCACTCGTATGGGCAGTGTCCAGGCCGGAACGGCGGCGATGGATTTCGAAGAAGAAGAAATCGACCGTAACAGTTCCGTTTCGTTGAGTATTGCTCCCATCGAATGGGATGGGTACAAGTTCAACTTCATCGATACACCGGGGTACATGGATTTTGTCGGTGAAGTCAATGCCGCTTTGAAAGTTACCGAGGGCGTGCTTGTTTTTGTCGAGGCCGTAGCCGGCGTGGAAGTAGGCACTGAAATTGTATATCAGGCAGCCGGTCATCGTGAGAAACCACGTGTTTTGATCATCAACAAGATGGACCGCGAAAATGTGAATGTGAATCGTGTGCGTGAAAGTATCAGTGCCAACCTGGATGGTAACTTTGTCAATGTTCAATTACCCGTTGGCGAAGGCGAATCCTTCAAAGGTGTTATTGATCTCGTTAACATGAAAGCGTACCTGGGCGAAAACGCCAAACCGGTTGATATTCCGGCTGACATGGCTGATGCAGCTGAAGAGGCCCGTATGGAACTGGTTGAAGCTGCGGCCGAAGGTGACGATGCCTTAATGGAGAAGTATTTCGAGGAAGATGACCTTTCCAGTGAGGAAATCATCGTTGGGCTGAAGGGAGCGATGAAACAAGGTTTGGTCACGCCAATTTTGTACTGTGCCGGAGAATCTGGTGTGGGGACCAGCGCGGCGCTGAATCTCATTTCGCTTTTGTTCCCGTCACCGGCTGAAGCTGGCGAGTTTGAGGCGACAGATGCTAAGGGTACGGCCGTTACCCACCCGGTTAGCGATCAATCACCATTAGCAGCCTTTGTCTTCAAAACCCGTGAGGATACCTACGGCAAAACCAGTTACATCCGCGTCTTCGGCGGGATTCTGGAATCCGACAGCCGGGTTTGGGATGTGAACCAGGGGCAGGAAGTCCGCGTTGGTTCGTTGCAGCTTTCCCGCGGTAAAGATCAGCTGCCTATTGGCAAACTGCACAGCGGTGATATTGGTCTGGTTACCAAGTTGGGCGATGCCGCCACCAATGACACCCTGTCTGACAAAGGCAGCGCCCTGAAAATCGCACCTATTGAACAGCCGAATCCCATTGCTTCCGTAGCGGTACATCCGGTTTCCCAATCCGATGTGGCTAAATTGAGCCAATCATTAAACCGTTTGACCGCCGAAGATTTGACGCTAACCTGGCATACGGAAAAAGCGACCCGTGAGACTATTTTGTCGGGTATGGGTGTGACACATTTGGATATTGCCGTCAAGAAAGCGCAGTCCAAGTTTGGGGTCAATTTCTCCACAACGACACCCAAAGTGCCTTACCGGGAAACGATCACCAAGACGAGTGAAGCGGATTATACGCATAAGAAACAAACAGGTGGCGCAGGTCAATATGCTCGTGTATTTATCCGTGTCGAATCATTGGATGATGATGCTGATTTCGAATTTGCTTCTGAGATTTTCGGCGGCGCGATTTCGGCACCCTTTGTCGCGGCAACGGAAAAAGGCTGCCGTCAGGCTTTGGAAGCTGGCCCGATGGCCGGTTATCCGATTGTTGGCCTTAAAGCGGTCGTTTATGATGGTAAAGAACATCCGGTTGATTCCAAAGAAATTGCGTTCCAGACGGCCGGGCGTGAAGGCTTGAAGAAAGCGATGCTCAATGCCGGCCCGGTGATGCTGGAGCCGATTTATGAAGTGTCGGTGACGGTACCGGCTGATTATATGGGTGACATCATGGGCGACATGAACAGCCGCCGCGGCCGGGTGCTGGGTATGGACCAGGAAGGTACGAAGAGCATTGTCCGCGCTGAAGTGCCGTTGGCCGAGATGCAGACTTATGCTGCTGATTTGCGTTCGATGACGCAGGGGCGCGGTGTGTTTAGCATGAAGTTTTTGCAATACGGCCGTATCCCCACCCATCTGCAAGAGCAAATTGTCGAGCAGGCCCGTAAGGAACGGGAAGAAGAAAAGTAATCCGTTTTCCGTATTTTGTAAACCAAGTAGGCGCATCCGGGTTGGGTGCGCCTTTTTTGTTGGTTGTCGGTTGTTGGCTGTTAGTTGTTGATTGGTTAGTTTGCTGCTGCCAGGGTTTTCATGTGAGCCAGGATAGCGCCAATACCGTTGAGGCGTTGGCCGGTCAGAACGTCTTGTAGTCCCATTTGGAAGTAAAATTCATTAGGAATGGCAATAATTTGGTTGGGAGAAAGGCCATCAAGCCCCTCTTTGAGGATGGTGGCAAAGCCGCGCACAGTGGGGGCTTCCCGGGGGATATCGAAGTGGTAGGTGACACGGCCGTTATCCTTCTCAGCAAAGATAAACACTGGCGACAAACATTCATGTACTTCGTCCATTTTGTCATGTTGGCTGGCGAGATGGGGCGGCAAATCGGGCAGCCGTTCGGCAAATTCCAGCAGATACTCCAGCTTTTCCTGGCCAATACAAAAGCTAAAGTCTTCCACAATTTCTTGTAATTTGGGGGGTAAGTCGCTCATATTGTTTCCTTCTAATATTTTGCCAATCGTATCACAGATGAACGGCCGTTTCACTCCCTTCTAAACAATTGCTCAATATTAACGGAACGGCCGTGTCACCTGTGCTATACTTCCGCCAGTCATTGAACCGCAAAGACCGCCAAGATCGCTAAGAAAAATCAAAACTTTGCGCTCTTCGCGCCCTTTGCGGTGAATTCCGGAGGCAAGAGAATGGAACAATATCTGGATTTGCTGCAACACGTGCGCCAACACGGCGTGCGCAAAGAAGATCGGACGGGCGTCGGGACAATGAGCGTGTTTGGCTATCAGATGCGTTTCGACTTAAGTGATGGCTTCCCGGCGGTAACGACCAAGAAGCTCCATTTCCGTTCCATTATTCACGAACTGCTCTGGTTTTTGCAAGGCGACAGCAACATCAAATATTTGCGCGACAACGGCGTCACCATTTGGGACGAGTGGGCTGATGAAAACGGCAATTTGGGGCCGGTGTACGGCTATCAGTGGCGCTCCTGGCCTACGCCCGACGGCGGCCAGATTGACCAGATTGCCCGGCTCATCGACCGGCTCAAAACCAATCCCGATTCACGCCGCCATATCGTTAGCGCCTGGAACGTGGCCGATGTGGACCAGATGGCGCTGCCGCCCTGTCACACGATGTTCCAGTTTTACGTGGCCGAGGGCAAACTTTCCTGCCAGCTTTACCAGCGCAGCGCCGATTTGTTCCTGGGCGTGCCCTTCAACATCGCCTCCTACGCTCTGCTGACGCTGATGGTGGCTCAAGTGACGGGCTACAAACCGGGTGAGTTCGTCCACACCTTTGGCGATGCCCACCTGTATCTCAACCACCTGGAGCAGACGGATTTGCAGCTTTCCCGCCAACCGCTGCCCCTACCGACGATGAACATCAATCCTGATGTGACCTCCATCATCAATTTTCATTATGAGGATTTTGAACTGGTCAATTATCAGAGCCATCCGGCCATCAAAGCGCCGATTGCGGTGTAGATTACACGACTACGAGACTACAAGATTATGAGACTAAGCCTCATCGCAGCGATGGATAAAAACCGGCTGATTGGGGTAAACGGCCGTATCCCCTGGCATCTCCCCGACGATATGAAATGGTTCCGGGAGCAGACGATGGGCAAGCCGGTCATTATGGGGCGCAAGACGTTTGAAAGCATCCCCATCCGCTTTCGGCCGCTGCCGGGTCGGCACAACATCGTTCTTACTCGCCGCCACGATTTTGAAGCAGAAGGGGTAACGGCCGTTCACAGCGTCGAAGCGGCACTGACAGCGGCTGGTGATGTGGCTGAGGTCGTCGTCATTGGCGGAGCGGAGTTGTACGCCCAACTTTTACCTCAGGCCGACCGCCTGTTTTTGACGTTGATTGATGCTGAATTTGAGGGAGACGCCTATTTTCCGGGATTTGATCCGGCGCAATGGCGCGAAACTTACCGCCAGGAACGTCCAGCCGATGAGCGGCATGATTACCCCTTTACCTGGCTAATTTTAGAACGTTTGAAGTAACCGCAAAGGATGCAAAGAGCGCAAAGAAAAAATCGGCGAAATCAGTGAAATCTGTGGATTATTATTGGAGCTAACTTTGTTATCGAATGGCAAAATTGAACTAATCGCTTTGGATTTGGATGGGACGCTGTTGATGGAGAACGGCCGTATCCATCCCGACAACATTCCCCCCATCCGTGAGGCCGTGGCCAGAGGTATTCCCGTTGTCCTGGCCACCGGCAAAACCCCCTGGTCAGCCCAGGAACTCATCGAAACATTGGGGTTGGTTTCGCCCGGTGTGTTCAGCCAGGGCATGGTCATTACCGATGTCGGCGGAACGGTAAAACGGCTGGTAACCTTGGATAAGGGTGTGACAACGGCCGTTCTCGATTTTACCGCCGCGCGGAACTTACCGGTTAACGTTTATGCTGCCGATGGCCTCTATGCGACCATGGACGACCATTACCGCCATGTGCTGCATACCAAATACCGCGAACCTCTGCCTGTTCTCAGCCCTGATTTGCGCCACCAATTGGACACGCTGCAAATTACCAAATTGCTGGTCAGCGATGAAGTCAACAACGACGTTACCCGCGCCGATTTGGAACGCCATTTGGGTGATCGCGCCGTCGTCGTTCAGGCTGTTCCTGAATATATCGAAATCCTGCCGCTGAATGTGACCAAATGGACCGGCCTGCGCTGGCTGTTGAACGAAATGGGCATCGATCCGGCGGCAGTGATGGCCGTTGGCGACGGCGAAAATGACCTGGATATGCTGCGTTCAGTTGGGCTGGGCGTGGCTATGGGCAACGCCAGTCAAGCCATCAAAGCCGCCGCCGATGTGGTCGTCGGCTCCAACGAAGCGGCCGGCGTTGCCGAAGCCATTGAACGTTTTGTTTTAGAAATTGGGCACTAATTTACACGGATGAACATGGATAAAAAATCTGTATCAATCCGTGTTTATCAGTGTCCTATCTCTTTTCTAGGGCCAGGGTGTAACGGCCGTTACGCACCACCACATCCCATCCATCTCCAACCGGCTGATTGATATGAACCGCTTGTGCCCGGCTGATGCTGATGAGATCGGCCGGGCTGTCAGCCAATGCATTAGCCAATTCCTCGTCTGTCGTTGCCAGATGCAGTGCTGGTAATTCCGCGCCCAGTGACAGATTGTGTTCGCTTTTGTAGCGACGTACGGCCGTTGCTATTTCCAGCAGAGTCTCGCCCAGGGAAACGGCCGTGTCATCCACCCAACGCTCGTCCACCACCGGCCAGCGAGAGAGATGAATGGAGGCCGCGCCATCTGCTTCGGCAAACAAGCCCTGGTAAATCTGCTCCGTCACGTAGGGCAGCAGAGGGGCCAGCAGCTTCAACGTCGTCAGCAGTGCCGTATACAGTGCCAATTTCGCACCATCTGCCGCCGTTTCACCGGCATACAGCCGCATCTTGGCCATCTCCAAATAATTATCGGCCAGGTCGTGCCAGAAAAAGGTTTCGATTTCGCTTTTTGCTGTCGCATAGTCATAATTGGCGTACAACTGTGTTGCCCGTGCGATCAACAGCTGTGTCCGCGCCAAAATCCAGCGGTCGGCGGGAGTTGGTCGAATAGTCGGGTAGTCAGATAGTTGAGTAGTCAGGAACCGCTGGCTAAACCGGGCCACGTTCCACAACTTGGTTACCAGTTTGGCCCCAGCCTGGATTTTTTGCTCGTCGATGACGGCGTCCTTGCCCAGAGCGGTGCTGGCTGCCCAGTAACGCACCGCGTCTGCCGAATACTGCTCAATCATCGCCAGCGGGGCCACCGGCCCACCACCGCGGCTCTTGCTGATTTTGCCCGTGCCTTCCGGGGCCAGCCCCCAGCCGGAAATCGCTACCGCATCCCAGGGCAGTGCGCCGAAGTGATAATGCGACTTCACAATCGTATAAAAAGCCCAGGTGCGGATGATTTCGTGGGCTTGCGGCCGCAGCGAGAAGGGGAATACCGTTTCGTACAGCGCCTCGTCTTGCAAAAGCTGCCCCACGATTTGTGGCGTGAGGGAGGAAGTGGCCCAGGTGTCCATTACGTCTTGCTCTGGTGTAAAGGAGGTGTTACCGCAGGTGCAGGGTTGGTTGGGTGGTTGGTTTGTTGGATCGATGGGCAGTTGGTTTGGGTCCGCCGTCGTGATTGCGCCGCAGTCGTTGCAGTACCAGATGGGGAAGGTGACGCCAAAGTAGCGCTGGCGGGTGATGCACCAATCCCAATTGAGGTTTTCCACCCACTGCTGGTAGCGCGCTTTCATGTGCGGCGGCTGCCAGTTGATTTGCTCACCGGCTTCCAGAAACGCGTCTTTGGCGTCGAGCAGGCGGATGAACCACTGCCAGGTGATGATGTATTCCACGGCCGTATCACACCGCTCATGAATACGAATCGACTGGGCAGACGGCCTTTCCCCCAACAACAGCCCGTCCACAGCCAGCGCTGCCACAATCACTTGCCGCGCTTCGGCCATTGGCAGACCGGCAAATTCGTCTGCTGCCTCGGTCAGTTTCCCGTCGCGCCCAATCGCCTCCACCAGCGGTAAATGATGCGTGTGCCACCACTCCACGTCGGCCTGGTCGCCAAAGGTGCAGCACATCACTGCGCCGGTTCCCTTTTGCGGGTCCGCGCCGGGATCAGCCAGGATGGGCACGGTTTGGCCAAAATGGGGTACGGTGGCGGTTTCATTGAGGAGGTGGGTGAAACGGCCGTCTTCGGGATGAACAAACACGGCCACACAGGCTGGCAGCAGTTCGGGGCGTGTCGTTGCAATCGGTAAGGATGATCCATTCGTCAGCCGGAAATCGAGCGTGTAAAACGTCGTTTCCCGCTCCAAATCATCCAGTTCGGCCTGGGCGATGGCTGTCTGGCATTCCGGGCACCAAATCGACGGCGCTTTTTCCCGGTAAGCCAGCCCTTTCTCGTACAAATCGAGGAACGACCATTGGGCCAGCCGCCGCGAATGTTCGTCAATCGTGCGATAGCTGTACCGCCAATCAATCGACAGCCCCAGCCGCTGCCACAATTCGCGGTAATCCTTTTCAGCTTCTTCGCTGACGGCCAGGCATTGTTCGATAAATGCTTCACGTCCGATGTCGCTGGCGCGCAAACCTAATCGCCGCTCTACCAACCGCTCCGTGGGCAGGCCGTTGTCGTCAAAGCCCATGGGATAAAAGACGCGGTTCCCGTTCATCCGCCAAAAGCGGGCGAAAAAGTCAGTTTGGCTGTAGGAGTACACGTGCCCTAAATGCAAGTGTCCGGACACGGTTGGCGGTGGCGTGTCGATGCTGTACACTGACCCTTCGCCATCTGGTTCAAAATGATAAACGCCCTGTTCCTGCCACCGGGCTTCCAGCCGGGGTTCGGCCGTTTGCGGGTTGTACCGTTTGGAAAGACTCATGATTTACCTCCATAAAACGCGAAACGTGATACTGCTACGTGACACAGATACAAAAACGCCCCATTCATCCAATTTGAGGACGAAAGGGGGCTGTCTTCCGCGGTACCACCTCATTTCGCAGCACGTAACAAAGTTGCTGCGCACTCTTGCTCCAACCATCATTAGAGCTGCGCTGTAACGGGCTTACCCGTGCCGGTCTACTTTTAGCGACGTTTTCCGCCGCCAATTTCTTCGGCAATCAATCCGGGCGACTTCGGTGGCGAGTGGTTGTGGGGGTTTTCAGTCTGGCAAAGTGTAGATTGCCGACCCCGGCTTTTCTGTCAGCACTTGGGCCACGTACTACTCCCGGTAGATGGTTTATTGGGTTGTTGCTCAGTATTATAGGTGAAACGGCCGTATTTTGGCAATACGTATGAATGAACGGCCGTTACCCCAGAACAGAGTAAACGGTGGGCAGGCTGGTTGCCGACGGCTGCCAGTCCGCATACAATTTTATTCATACGCATTTGGAGGAAAATGTTTTGTTTACTTTTAATCTTCAATCAGCAAGGTACCGAGCGAGCTTTGTCTTAATCGTTGGTTCGGTGTTATTAAATTCTTGCCAATCGGCAGAACCCGTGCCGACGCGGGCGGTAGTGGCCTCTGTGCCACCGGCCACAGCTACAGCTGAAATCATTGCCCAAATGCCTCCCACATGGACGCCGGAACTGATCCCGCCGACCGATACGCCGCTGCCGCCAACTAGTACGGCCGTTGCTACAGCCACCCCCCGTCCACCCACGGACACACCGGTCCCGCTGCCGACAAACACGCTGCGCCCAACTGATACGGTCGTGCCCACGAATACGGCCGTGCCGCCCACCGCTCCACCGGCCACTACTGCGCCTACAGCACTGCCCACAGCCTCATCCAACCCCGTGTTGGGAGGAAATATTTTACCCAATGGCTCTTTTGAAGAAGGACATTACAACCAAAATGGCATCCCTGAACTCCAACTACCTAACGGCTGGTTTCTGGAATGGGACGAAGGACCCACCGGATATGGCAGCAATTCCTGGGATGTGTACGTCAGGCCCGAAACTCGTGTCCTTTCCACCCAATTTTTGCCAGCATTCGAACATCCGCTTTACATTTGGGATGGAACCCACACAGTCAAAATCTTCAAAGGTTCCGGCGCGATTAGCGTACGGCTGATGCGGGACATTACGTTAGAACCTGGAACCTATGTTTTTGAGATCAACGTATTCCCCGATTTGGTCATGGGTTATGAGAACAACCAAAAAATTTGGGCTGACGATCCGGTTTCTGGTGAAGTGCGCTTTATTGTAACTGGCAGCGGTACAGGCTGGTTTTTCCCCACTTTTGGGGTGCGCAACACCTTTACCCATACTTTCACTGTTACCGAAACCCAAACCATTCGGCTGGGCGTTGGGCTGCGCGGCCGTTTTGCCCTTGCCAATAACGGCTTTTTTGTTGATGCCTGGACATTGAAAAAAGTGGGAGGGTAATCGGTTGTTTTGAATCGTTGGCAAACGATTCAGATCTGTTCTCTAAGCTTGTCGAAGGGAACGGTCTTTGACCAGCCCAGACCCCGACAGGCGGGATAAGTCACATCGTTTTTGCAACCTTCTTTGACGGTCTGCGTAAAGATGTCTGTATGCTGAGCAACTGAATGATTGAAATATGAAGGAGTAATCAAAACCATGAATGACGAACAAGTACCTAGTGTGGAAGAGATCAAAGAACGGTTGAAGGTTGAAATCCCGGTTGAAGAAGAAGCCACAAAGGCTGAAACTCAGCGCGATTTTGGTGAAGAGCTGAAAAACTTAGGCAAACAATTTGTCGATACCGTGCAGTCGGCCTGGAACAGCGAAGAACGGCAGCGCGTTGAAACAGAAATCCGTACCGGTGTTAAATCTTTTGTTTCGGAAGTAGACAAGGCCATCAAGGAAGCCAAAGAAAGCCAGGCAGCCGTAAAAGTTAAAGAAGAAGCAGTTGAAATCAAAACTAAGTTTGAATCAGGCGATCTTGGCAAAAAGACGCGTGATGGTCTGGTTCAGGGTTTGCAATGGTTGAGTGAAGAGTTGGGGAAATTGGCTGAACAGTTTTCTCCAGCTGAAAAATCACCACAAGATGCTGCTCCCTCTGAAGAAGATAAATAGAAATCTTCCTGACACAATCGTAAAAAGCCTTGCGCCAGTTCCTATCGGGCAAGGCTTTTTTGTTGTAACTGTCCAGGTCGTTGCCCGAGCCTGTCGAAGGCAAACCCGGCTTTAACGAGCTCAACCTCCGGGAGGTTGTATAATTTTTAATATTTTGGCGAATGTTTTTGACAACAGCGGACAATTTAGCGTACACTGAAAATCCCTAAATTGAAGTGCGGAGGTTTGTTATGAGTCCGATTACTCACATCGTTAAGCGAAGTGGTGCGACCGTTCCTTTTAACCCGGATCGCATTGTGAATGCCATTTATCGAGCGGCCGTTGCCGTTGGTGGTCGGGACCGGGAGCGCGCTCGCTGGCTGACTGAACAGGTTGTGGCCATGCTGGAAGCCAACACACCGGAAGACCACATTCCGAATATTGAGGAAATTCAGGATACGGTAGAAAAAGTATTAATTGAGAATGGTCATGCAGCGGTGGCCAAGGCTTACATCCTTTACCGCGATGAGCGGAACCGCCGCCGCCGGGTAGAAGCAGACCGGGCGGCCCGGCCATCGGACAATATTCCCTGGGCAAAAATCTGGCGGGTGCTGGATTGGGCGACGCGATATGACCTGCACACGATCTGGCGTTTGAATGAGCGCATCGCTAATGGGGAATTCCCGCAAATTGTGCATGAGGCGGAGGCGGCGTATGAGGATGATGTGGATACGGCCGCATCCATGATCACTAAACGCCGCGACAGTTTGCGGATGGTATTTGTCAGCGGGCCGTCATCATCAGGTAAAACGACGACGACGATCAAGCTGGAACAGCGCCTTCAACGTCAGGGCTTGAAGTTTGTGACGCTCAATGTGGATAATTATTTCTTCGATTTGGAGATGCATCCCAAGGACGAATTTGGCGATTACGATTTTGAGACGCCGCAGGCGTTGGATTTGCCGCTGATTAATGAACATTTGCAAAAGTTAGCCGCTGGTGAAGAGGTGCTAATCCCATTTTATGATTTTAAGACAGGTAAGCGTTCTCCGGAGCAAACGCGGATGAGACTGGCGGCCAACGAGATTTTGTTGATTGACAGCCTGCATGGCCTTTATCCACCGATGACGGAGGGCGTGCCGGATGAGTTGAAGTTTAAGTTGTATCTAGAGCCGCTATTGCAAATGCGCGGGCCGAACGACTACATTCGTTGGACGGATCTGCGCCTGATCCGGCGCATGCTGCGCGATTCGGTCCACCGGGCATACAATCCGCAGCAGACGTTGGAGCATTGGCATTATGTGCGGGCCAGCGAAATGCGCAATATTATTCCGTATCACGGCACGGCCGATTTTATTATCAACAGCGCCATGCCCTATGAATTGGCCCTGTATCGTGCGCGTTTATACGATCGGTTCAAGGAGTGGGAGCAGGAATATGAGGGAAATCCGCTGCGTGAGGATGCTTATACGCGGGCGGCCCGTGTACGGCAAATGCTGGAAGCGGTGATTCCAGTGTTAGATGAAACGGCCGTTCCCTCTGATTCGGTTCTGCGTGAGTTCATTGGCGGCAGCAGCCTGGCTCACTAAACTGCCTGAATCTGGAGCAGCCAACAGATACGGCCGTCGTTTAGCCAATCAATATGCCAGTCTCCCCGGCCAAATGTGCGGCGCACGCCGCGCAGCAGCAGTTGCAAGCGTTGCAAATGGGGTGCGAGGCTGGAATCAGGGCGCTGCCAGCGTTTTAATTGGGGCAGGGAGATGGGCGGTTCATCAGGGATTGTGATGGTGTCGTGATGGTAGGCAGAGGTGGTAACGGCCGTTCCCCTCCAATCTCCGTCCACCATTTCCATAACCAAAACATCCCGCCGCTGACCATCTAATCGCGACCACAATTCGCATAAAGAGTTCGATAAGTAAACCGGATGGCTGAAATCGACAGCCAACTGCGGCATAGCAGTGGCGGCGTTGGCTGCGCGGAGGGCGGCCGGTTTATCCAGGTGGGGAAAGCGGACGCTCTGGTAGAGCGTTTCGTATAACCATTCAGGACTGGTGGCAGTGATACGGCCGTTTTCCTCTTTAACAACTCCTTCATCCCACAGCAGTTGAAACAACTCGTCGAGCAAAATAGCTCCCGCCGGAACCGGCAGGCCGGCTTTGGCGGCCGCGTCGAGGCGCTGCCCTTTTTCGGCCACGCCCCACTTTTTTGCCCGCCCGGAGCCAAGCCAGATGAACGGTGTTTTCATCGCAGCAAGTCAGATAAAGCGGATTGGGCATCTGGGAAATTGAAGTTGAAACCGGCCGATTCCAGTTTTTCCGGTACAGCGCGCTGGCCATCCAGGACAATGGTGGCGACTTCACCCAGGGCCAGTTTGAGGATAAAGGCGGGGGCGGGTATGAGGAACGGCCGTTGCAAAACCTGGCCAATCACCTTGCCAAAACCCCGGTTGGTCAGCGGATTAGGCGCGCTAAGATTGAATGCGCCAGACGCCGCCTCATTCTCCAGCAAAAAATGGACGGCACGAATTTCATCGTCAATGTGAATCCAGGGCCACCACTGTTGGCCGCTGCCCAATGGCCCACCGGCAAAAAAGCGGAACGGCAGAACGGTGATGGGCAGCGCGCCGCCTTTCATACTCAACACAACGCCGGTACGGATAATAGCCCGGCGCACCCCCATTTTTTCAACAGCCTGAGTTGACTGTTCCCAATCCTGGCAGACCTGGGCCAGAAAATCGCTGTCCGGCAATGCCTCTTCGGTTATGACTTCATCGCCGCGAGAGCCGTAATAGCCGACGGCCGATGATTGGATGAGGACGCCGGGTTTGCTGCTGGCTGCTTCGACAGCTTTTGTGATGGCTTCACCGGCCTGTATCCGGCTGTCGCGGATGCGCTGCTTACGCTCTGGCGTCCAGCGGCTGGGTAAAAAGCCGGTTCCGGCAATGCTTTCGCCGGCCAGATTGATAATTGCGTCGGTTTCATTGACTAGATGCCCCCAGCCTTCGGGAGTACGGCCGTCCCACTTCACCCCGGTCACACCGGCGGGCAACGTATGTTTTTCCGGGCTGCGGCTCAACACATAAACGTCATGGTGATCGGCGGCCAGTTCATTGACCAATTTGCTGCCAATCAATCCGGTCCCACCACTGATAATGATTCGCATGATTCGTAAAACTCCTGACTAAAATTGATGATTTATCGAGTTCTAAACTCTTGATTTAAGTATACGATCGCCCGGACAATAACGTATAAATTCTGAAAAGCCATGTGAAATTCTCATTGACCAATAAGGTTTGGACCACTTTCCCGGAAACTCCAAAGTTTCCGGGAAGGTGGATGTTCCAGTTATTTGATCGCTGTTCCTAAGGCAGTGCCTGACCTGTTCGCAAATAGCTGCCGCGTCCGGTTCCCCAGAGGATGTGAGCGTTGACTGTACCGGGTAAATCGTAGGCAACCAGTCCGGTGTAGGCGGTGCTTACCACGATTTCGTAATCGGCATCGTTGTCGATG
Organism: Ardenticatenaceae bacterium; assembly: GCA_020634245.1. GTDB lineage: Bacteria > Chloroflexota > Anaerolineae > Promineifilales > Promineifilaceae > JACKCC01. The sequence goes on from JACKCC010000015.1 coordinate 231,832, forward strand.
TTGGCGATAGTGGGCGCGGATAGTGCGCCATCCCACGATTGACTGCTGCGGGGCAGCGTGATGCGATGCAGCAGTGAACCGTCCCAATTAAGGATGATCAATTCGCCGGCCCGACTGCTGCCGATTTGTGTCCAGGTGTTGAAGATGACTTCTGCTTTGCCGTTGTTGTCCAGATCAACGACAATGGGTTCTGAGGCAAAACGGATGATACCTTCGCCAGCCTGAGTGACTTCGTAAGGCCAGGTTCCGTGTTCTGTTTTGTCCAGCCAGTAGGCATGGATACGGCCATCATACGAAGCATACAAAATCTCCAGAAAGCCATCCCCATCCAAATCGGCAGCAACCGGGTTGGGCTGTACCGTTTCGATGACGTTGTAATTTTCCGAAAGCGGTCCGGCGTGGCTGTCGGGGATGGGCAGGACAGTCCAGTTGTAGCCATTGCCAGACCAGCGTGTGCGATCAACGTTGAGGATGTAGGGCAGTTGGTACAGACTGGTGTACGGACTGGTGCGGCAGTCGTACTGGTTGCCGATAATAATGATTTCCAGTGTGCCATCGTGGTTAACGTCGGCAAAGGTCGGGGCGCTGTCGGCGAAGTTGGGGCGTGGTTCCAAAGGATCGCCCGGATCACATTGGGCATAACCGCGCAAATCGACTTCGTGGCTTAAATGGAAGCCGACCCGCGCCCACGGTTTGTTGAGGCCATAAATCGGGTTGGCGTAGATGGGCGTGGCGTCATCGTTGTAGCCGACGACGTAATGGGTGTCGTTGGGGCCAATCATTTCGGAACGGCCGTCTTTGTCCAAATCAGCTAATCCCACATTCTCGTTAAAACAGCCGGCAGCAAATCCATTTGTCAGGTCGTCTGGGTAATGTACCGGCCAATTGGGATGGTAATTGCTGCCGGTGTGGTTAAACAGGAACCATTGATCATCAGATCGTGTGGAGCAAACCAGGATTTCCAAATCATTGTTGCCGTCCACATCGTCTACCGCCAGACTACGTAGTTCATTGCCTGGGGTTACCTGCTTGGGCCAGCCGCTGTAGGCAGTTCCGTTGGCATTTAGTACGGAAAGGTAGCCATCGCCATAAGCCGAGACAATTTCCAGGCTGCTATTGTTGTCTACATCGGCGACGACGACGCCTGGCCAACTGCGGTTGGAGCCGCCGGGACTGGCCACGACCCATTGGTCGCTGCCAGTCTCACCGTTGACGACAACCACTCGATAATCGACGCCAATTACTTCTGGTTTGCTGTCGCCGTCTAAATCAGCGACGGCGGGGGAGGCGTACCAGCCGGTGCGGCACCAGGTTGTCTGGCAGCCGCCCTTTTGCCATTTCAGGGTAGGCGCGCTGATTGGATTGAAGACAATGGGCAGATAAATATCGGTGTCGGCTTCAGGGCTGGCTGTGGAAATGGACGGATTGAGAGCGGCTGCCAGAGCCAAAAGCAGTATCAGCAGTATCAAAAAAGGGGCAAATTTGGACATTGTAAATCAATCTCCTGTTGGGTCATATCCGATGTCATTATACGCTTTTTGCGCTGATTTTTGTATTTACCGGCGTTGGCGAACGGAGTCGTTGGTGAAGATGGGCAGAAAATGGTGCAAAAAAACGGCCGTATCATGGTAAAATGAAAATCATTCGATTCGTTGTTCAAAAAACGGGTATCATAATAATGGCGACTCCTGCTCAACCCTTCAATTTAGTCCACTGGCGGCGAACAATCGCTCAAATATATGCATGCGTTCGTGAAGAAAGCACGGCCGATCCGGGTACGGCCTGGCGTAATTTTCGGGCGGCACGCGACGACTTGTTCAGCTTCCATTCCCAATCTCCGCTGGATGCCGGGCAAAAGGCGGCGTTTACCGGCCTGTCGTTTTACCCTTACGACCCAATCTGGCGGGTTGTGGGCCGCATTGATCATGAAGTAAAACGGGAAACCTTCGAAATTGATCTGCCAAACGAAGGAATATTTGCGTATACCCGCATCGCGCGGGTTTTGTTTGCAATTGATGGTGAGCCGGCCCAATTGAGCCTGTTTTGGGTGGAAGGCTACGGCGGCGGCCTGTTTTTGCCGTTTAGAGATGTGACCAATAGGCGGCGTACGTATGGAAACGGCCGTTACCTCTACGACACCGTTAAGGGAGTCGACTTAGGGGTCGGCACAGATGAAATGCTGCTGGATTTTAACTTTGCCTACAATCCGGTCAGTGCCTACAACCAGCGCCGGGCGTGCCCGCCCGTGCCGGAAGAAAACAAGCTGCCTTTTGCCGTCACGGTGGGGGAAATGGCGTTCACGGCCTGAAATGCACAACATGGCTTTTTGAAGATTCGCGGGGGGAATGTCGTTTCATGCGTCATGCATCATACGTCACCATAGTCCATTCATCGTTCATCATTCCGCATTCCACATTTAGATAGGCCAGCTTTCTTCCATTCGCAGCAGCCAGGCTTTGGTTGCCAGGCCGCCAGGTGCACCGAATCCGTGCAGCTTGCCATCGCTGCCCAGGACGCGATGGCAGGGGATGACGAGCGGCATGGGGTTGGTGGCGTTGGCGCGACCGACGGCGCGAACCGCTTTCGGTTTGCCGATTTGTTGGGCGACATCACGGTAGGTAAGGGTACGGCCGTATTCAATCCCATACACCACGCGCAAAGCAGATGCCTGGAAAGGTGTCATCACCGACCAATCAATGGCTAAATCGAAACTTGTGCGCTCTTTGTGGAGATATTGCTGAATTTGTTCGGTAACGGCCGTTACCCGCTCCGACTCTAATTCAGGTGGGCAGCCAGTCAACCGGGCGACTTGTTCCGTAAATTGTTCCGGGTCGTCCCACAGACTAACAGCTACCAGACCGGCATCGGAAACGGCCGTCCAAATCCGGCCCAGCGGCGACTCTTCCACGGCTCCCATCCAGGTTTGTCTACCCATATTTCATTCTCTGATTTCTACCGCAAAGGACGCCAAGCCCGCAAAGTTTTTTAGTTTTTCTTTGCGACCTTTGCGTACTTTGCGGTTAGATATTTTTGCCTAGGCCGTTCGTGCTTAAGTTAAAGCGGATGGCGTAGGCAGCGATGCCAAAAGCTGTGGCTACATTGAGCGATTTTTTCTGCCCTTGCATGGGAATGCGCAAAATGCGATCGCAGCGGGCCAGGATTTCGGGATCAATACCGGCCAGTTCATTGCCTACAACCAGGACGACAGGCGTCCCGTCGGGCACTTCTGGTACGGCAAATAAAGGGGCGGCTTGCAGGCTGTCCTCAACCGCCCATAGCTGGCAGCCTTGTTTTTGTAGGGTTACGGCCGTATCCAATCCATTCCGGTACTGCGACCAGGGGACAGCCAATTCCGCGCCCAGCGCCGTCTTGGCTGTTTTGGGATGGTCCGGCGGCGGCGTAATGCCACACAAATGCAAATGGCGCAGCCCGGCCCCGTCGGCGGTGCGGAAAATGGAGCCGACGTTGTAGACGCTGCGGATGTTGTCCAGCAGAGCTTCAACGATGGGGCCATTAGGGGTGGTGGTGGGTAACGGCCGTTGCCACTGTGCATAATCGGCCGCCCATTGAGTCGGAGCGCCACAGAGCGGGCATAACTCCCCGGTCTGGCGGTCATTGGTCACCGGAAACCGAAAACGGCAGGACGGCCGTTCACATTGTCTCAGGTGGAAACGAATTGGATTCATGCGGTTTGGTCAGCGAAAATTCTTTGAGGATTCTCTTGATGATAGTTTTAGGCGGTTCGTCGGCCTCGATGGTTAAAACCCCTTCCGGCTCCTCCAACGCTTCATACTGGCTGGCGACAATATTGGCTTTCACGAGTTGGCCCAATCGCTGCCGCAGCCGGGCGCCAATGAGAGTCGGGCTGCCCTTCAAATAGACAAAGACCGCGCTCTCATTGCCTACTAAAAGCGTATCCCGGTATGATTGCTTTAAGGCGGAACAGGCCAAAACAGCATGCTGGCCTTGTTGGATATGTTTATGGATCAGCTTGTTGAGTGTTTCCAGCCACGGCTGACGATCTTCATCAGTAAGAGGAATGCCTTCGTTGATTTTGTCGATATTAGCCTGGGGATGGAAATCAGCGCCATTGTAAAAAACCCAGCCCAGTTCTTCGGCCAGCTCCTCGCCGATTTCAATTTTGCCTACGCCGATGACGCCCATCAAAATGATTACGTTTGGTTTTTTATTCATGGCTTTATCCTTCCCCTATATGATAACCGGACTCCGCCGTTCCAGGAACAATGTGTCCCGCCAGACGCCGTGTAGTTGGGCGATGCGTTCGCGGCGGCCAACTACATGGAAGCCGCAGGCCAGGTGCAGCGCCAGACTGGCCTCGTTTTCCGGGAAGAGGCTGGCCTGGAGTGTCCAGATATTATCTTGCTCAGAGGCGGCGACCAATGTTTGCAGCAGGGCTTTGCCGATGCCCTGGCTGCGGGCGGCGGTGGCGATATACACACTGACTTCGGCTACGCCCTGGTAGACACAGCGGCTGGAAACCGGGCTAAGCGCTGCCCAACCAATGACCTGCCCATCCTGCCGGGCAACGAGCCGATTCGCAGCCAGATGGCCGGCATCCCATTTTTCCCAGGAGGGTACGGCCGTTTCAAATGTCGCCATCCCCGTTTCAATCCCTTCCCGGTAAATGGCCAGCACCGCATTTTGGTCATCGGCACGCATAGATTCAATAACGAAATCCATCAAATATCCTCATATGATTTGAGTTTTCATGCTCATTGACCCTGATGCGGATGTGGGCGTTGAATGATGAGATAATTTTCCGGGTGGGGATGGTTTTCGAAACCGAACTGCCGGTAAAGTCCATGAGCGTCCCGGGTGTTCAGTGAAAATCGGCGCAGCCCTTGCAGTTCAGGATGGGACAGGATGGTTTGCACCAGCCATTTGCCCAACCCTTGCCCGCGAAACGGCCGTAACACAAACACATCCGCCAGATATGCAAACGTTGTAAAATCGGAGATGACGCGGGCGAAACCGGCTTGCTGCGCCCCGGCGTACAGCCCAAAACAAAGGGAATATTGCATTTGCCGAGCGACTCTCTCCCGCGCCACACCTGGCGACCAATACGATTCGTTGGCTAAAAAATCATGGACCACATCCAGATTCAGCCGTGCCGGATCGGTACTGATTTGAAAACCGTCCCGTTCATATTCCTGAATGGGGAAAAGATGGTTGATGGTTTCAGGTGTCATGGGTCAAGTGTCAGGTGTCACGCATCACGCATCACGCGCCACGTCTTCGTACCAGTACGCTCCAGTAAAATCGTCGGCTACTTTTTTCTGCTTGCCGCTCCATGCGTCGATGTTGATGCGGTAAACGGCCGTTCGTTTCAACTCTTCCGGCATAATGGGGCGGTAATCCTGGCCCGGTTTTAGATGCGGGGCGTATTTGTCCAGCAGCAGCTGCAGGCCGTGTTCCGCTTCAACCGGATCGTCGATGAGTACGGCCGTGCCAAAAACCATCACACCAGAATACTCCACACTAAATTCCAGCGCCTCTTTTGCCGGCAGCAACCGCCCCATTTCACTAATTGTAAAGCAGATTGGGCCATCATTCTCAACATTGCTGCGGGTGCGTCCTACACGAGCCGTGTGCATGTAAATGGCATGAGCCGCTTCATCATAAGCAAATAGGTTGCTGTTCAAAAAAGGCTGTCCTTCGGAAACTGTGGCCAGTGTTCCCACAGCCGCCCGGTGCAAAAAAGCTCGAATCCAGGCTTCATCTGTCACCGCCCGATCCTGGCGGCGTACATGTGTAATGGGTCTGTCATTCACATCTGTCATTTAATACTCCTGTAAAGATATCTAACCACAGATACCGATTTTGTTCTGGAAAAGGGTTAATCTGACATTTTGCAGTGCCTTGAGCTTACAAGTTTGCCGGTTTGCATGTGGCAGACCTTTTCTGGTGAAAGTACTTGCAAACTTGCCTACTTGCAGACTTGCCACCTGATAAATCAGTGACCGGTTTCGGCTGGGGCGAAAAAGACCAGGGTAATAAGGTCTTCAGTAATGAAATGAAAAAAATGCTCAACTTTGGCGGGCACAAACACGAGCGTGCCTGGATTAACAGAACGATCGTCGCCGGCGACATTGATAACGCCTTTACCCTGAATGATGTAATACAACTCATCCTGAGCATGTGGCTTTTGCCGGTCAACATCTCCGGCATTGAGCCGGTATATGCCCACACTCATCGACGTTTGCCGGATAAATTCCAGATAAGGACGGCTTTCTTTTTGTTGCTGCAAAATCAATTGTTCAATTTCAAATGCCTGCATAGGAACTTCCTTAATCACAAAATTTGTAAGAGCCAAAGAGCAGCCATACCGATGGCAATCGTCCACAAAACATTTTTGGTGCGCCAGGCCACGATCATGGCTAACAAACCGGCCAGCAGCCGATCATTGCCTAATGATACATCCAACTGGCCTCCCGGTTGTAACAATTCAGGAAAAATAATAGCCGACAATACGGCCGGCGGAACGAAGCGCAAAGCTTGTTTTAGCTTGGTGGGTATTTCTACTTTTTCTAATAATACGATCATCGACAGGCGAATGCCATACGTGATAATGCCCATGCCGATGATGACGAGCCACAAATTCATAGTACCTCTTGTTGGGGTTGGGGTGAATTTTCTAGCCAGACGCCGACGGCAATGCCGGTGAGTGCCGCAGCCATCAGGCCCAATTTGAAGGGCAGCGCATAGGTAACGACGGCCACCAATCCGGCGGAAAGGGCAGCTCCGGCGTGCGGCCGGTCGGTTAAAACGGGTACGACCAGGCCAATGAACGTCAGGGCCAGGGTGAAGTCCAGTGACCAACTGGCCGGGACTTGCGCGCCGAGAAAAATGCCAACGGCCGTGCTCACTTGCCAGGTTGTCCATAATGTTAAACCCGCGCCCAGAAAAAAGAAATGTTGGTAATCACTTCGCCGCGTCTTGTCGTCGTAATGCAAAATTGTCACCGCATAGGCTTCATCGGTGAGCAGGTAGGCCAGCAGCCAGCGCCAGGGTGCAGAGAGGTGGCGGACATGCGACGTCAGCGAGGCGCTGTACAGCATGTGCCGCAAATTAACGACGAAGGTGGTCAGCAGCAAAACGACTGCTGGCGTACCCAAACCGATGAGCTGGGCGGCAATGAATTGGGCCGATCCGGCAAAAACGATGGACGACATGGCCTGGGCTTGGGCGGGCGGCAGCCCGGCGGCAATGGCCAAAACGCCATAAATCATGCCAAAAGGGATGACGCCCAGGGTGATAGGCAGCTCGGCCCGAATGCCGCGGCTTAATTCGCGTAGTTTTTCGGAAGGTAAATATTGCTTCGCTGTGAACATTTGCGTTTTGGAGGTGACAGGCACTTGTTGAGTGGTTTTTTGGGAAAAGGCGTTTCAGAAAGTGTCTGTCACCTGACTTGTTTTATTTTTGCCAGGATTCGGCCAGATAGCCAATGAAAATGCCGGTGAGGGCAGCGATAATCAGGCCCATATTGTAAGGCAGGTCGGCGGCGAGTACGGCCGTTACCCCGGCTGGTCCCCGCTGCGCGGCCGGCCAACTTTGCGAGAGTGGGGCAAATATGCCAGGTGCCGTCAATGGAACAGCAAAAATCGAGTGACCAACTGGTCAGAAACCTGTGTGCCTAGAAATATGCCAACGGCCGTACTGACCTTAACGTTGACGCCAGGAGTTACGCCCGCGCCCATGTAGAAAGCAGAAAAACCGTTTGTGCGGCGCGCGCATCCGGGTTTCGGTGAAATGAAACATGAGGCTGATGGCGTAGGCCTGATCGGTCAGCAGTAGGCCAGCCAGCCCAGTACGCTGACGCTTTCAAGTAGGCGCAAGGAGGCGCTGTACATCAAAAAGCGCATTGATGAAAAAAGGTGGAAGTCAGAATGACGGCAGCGGCGCACCGCCGTGGATAAGCTTGTATATAAACAAGTCGCCAGCCCACCCGGCAAAGACGATGAGGGACATGCCCATCGCGGGAACGGCTGGTAAATCCAGGGAAACGGCCGTTACGCCAAAAATCATGGCAAAGGGCGCAACGCCAAGCAAAACCGGCAGTTGGGCTTTGAACCCGGCCGCAAAAGCAGCCTGCGGTGAAGGAGCGGGAAGGGTGTGATTCAAATCCATTCCGCTATTGTCTCAAATTGGGCTTGAAATGCCAGCCGGATTTGATTTACGGCCGTTTCTGATGTACCGTCTACAAACTCAAGAATTTTCCTGTGGAGGATGAAATGGCAGCAGTGTTAGATATGAGAAATGTATTGGCGGCATGGCAGTTGATACGGCCGTACACTCGTCACACCCGGCTCATTTACAGTCACTACCTGAGCCGGGTCAGCGGCGCAGATGTCTGGCTCAAACCGGAAAACCAGCAGCCCACCGGCTCCTTCAAAATTCGTGGTGCGCTGAACAAACTGGGCCGGTTTACCGACGAGGAAAAAGCACAGGGTATTGTTGCCGCTTCGGCCGGGAACCATGCGTTGGGTGTAGCCTACGCCGCCCAAACCTGGGGCGGTTTGCGTGCCGACATTTTTGTACCGGCCACCGCACCCCGTGCCAAGCTGGACAAACTGCGCCGCTTTGATGTGGCATTGCACCAGGAAGGCGCGACGTACGATGCTGCTCATCAAGCTGCTGCTGCCTTTGCTGCCCAAACCGGCGGCATCGAAGTATCGGCTTATGATGACGTAGACGTGGTGGCCGGTCAGGCGACGATTGGTTTGGAAATCCTGACTGATTTACCGCAAACCGACATGATTCTGGTGCCGGTAGGCGGCGGCGGCATGGTCGCCGGAATAGCCACAGTAGCCTGGGCGCTCAATCGAGCCTGCCAGGTGGTTGGCGTGCAGCCGGAGGCCAGCCCGGCGGCGCTGTTCAGCCTGCGCGATGGCGTGGCTTACGATCCGTATGATCATGAACCGACGTTAGCGGATGGTCTGGCCGGTGGTTTTGGCCAGGTGCCTTTTGCCCTGGTGCGCGGCAAGCTGGATCAAGTGGTGTTGGCCAGTGAGGCGGAACTGCGGCAGGCGATTTTTACGCTGCTGGATCAGGAGCAGATGGTGGTGGAAGCATCAGGTGCGATTGCCATTGCGCCGCTGTTGAATGGCAGCCTGGATGTGGCCGGTAAAACGGTGGTTTGTGTGCTGTCGGGCGGGAATTTGGAAACGGCCGTGCTGCGCGACATCCTGGTTGAATTCGGCGGCAAAAATTGGCCATCACTTATGCTAAAATAGCCCCAGTAGCAATCTGCTAAAAACAAACAGCTTATCAAGGAGCATTCCATGCCCCATCACACCTTATTTTACCGTTTCGGCGTTGCTTTATTCATCGGCCTGCTGGTTGGTTTGCAGCGCGAATTTTCCTATGATGAGGAAGATAAGCCGGACCAAAAAACCTTTGCCGGAGTACGCACGTTCACGTTGATGTCGCTGGCCGGGTGTACGGCCGCATACGTGGCGGAACTGCTTGGTTCGGCCTGGGGGTTTGTGGGAATTGTGGCCATTTTGGGCGGATTGGTGGGCATTTCTTACTTTATTTCTGCCAGCCGGGGCGAAACCGGCGTCACGACGGAAGTGGCAGCTATTTTGATTATGCTGGTGGGGGCGCTGGCTTTTTGGGATGAGATGGCGCTGGCTGTCGCTTTGGGTGTGGTGGTGACGGCGCTGCTTTCGCTGAAGGTGGAACTGCATCGGTTTGCCGAGCGTATCAGCCGCGAGGATGTCCTGGCCACGCTGAAATTTGCCATTATTTCAGCTATCGTTTTGCCGGTACTGCCCAATCAGTCTTTTTGGCCGGCGCCATTTGACGTGTTAAATCCATATAAAATCTGGCTGATGGTGGTGTTGATTTCGGGTATCAGCTTCCTCGGTTATGTGCTGGTTAAGGTGGTGGGGTCGCAGCGCGGCGTGGGGTTGACGGGATTATTGGGCGGTTTGGTATCGAGTACGGCCGTTACCCTCAGCTTCTCCCAACGCAGCCAGAAAAACGCTCAGTTAGCCAAACCGTTCGCCCTGGCCATCACCATCGCCTGGACGGTGATGTTTGCCCGCGTGTTGGTTGTCGTCGGTGCATTGAGCGTACCTTTGCTGCGCGTGGTCTGGCTGCCGATTACGGCCGCAGGCGTAGCCGGGCTGGCCTACGGCGTCTATCTTTACTTTGCTCCGCACGCCGATGATGATGAGGAAGTCAGCGTGACCAATCCCTTTGAATTGGGACCGGCGGTTACCTTTGGCCTTCTGTACGGTGTGATTTTGCTGGTGTCGCGGGCGGCGCAGATGTACTTTGGCGATACCGGTGTTTATGTCTCCAGTATCCTCTCCGGCCTGGCCGATGTGGATGCCATCACGTTGTCGATGACGGAGTTGAGCGGTCAGGGGGCGCTGACGCTGGAAACGGCCGCACGCGCCATTACCTTTGCCGCCATGTCTAACACCGTCGTGAAGGGGAGCATCGTGCTTTCCAGCGGCTCGCCCAGCCTGCGTCGTGTCTTTTTGCCCGGCTTCCTGCTCATGTTGATAACTGGCGTCAGTGTGGCGATCTTGTTGTGAGGCCGTTAAAGTTGCAGATGTTGGACATGGATTTACACAGTTGAACACGGATAAGAATCTGTGTTTTTCCGCGCAAATCCGTGTCCCAACAACGTTAAAAATAGGCGGCGTACGCTTCGATTTTGGCCAGCAGGCGCTGGCTGAGGTAAGGACTGGCTTCATGCAGGGCGGCGTGGATTTGACGGGCTTCGGCCTGGTAGCGCACTTTTTTCTCGCGGTCCCAGTAGTGGGGCGGCTCGGCCAGATTAGTGATGCGGTCGGCCAGTTTGACGAGCCAGATTTCGGAGGGCTGCTGCCGGATGCGGTGCAGGCTGTCGGCCATTTGCTGGTCTTTGGGGAGGTCGGGATTTTTGGTTAGCGCCAGGACGCCGTCGGCAACGGCCGTGCCAAACCCAGCCTTTACATCCTCATAACCGACCGCAGTATCCTCAATCACATCATGCAGCAGCGCACACTGCACCGCCAGATCGCCATCCCGCTCCGGTTCATGGGCCAGCGCTGCCAGCACTTCCATACTCACAAAGCTCAAATGCATGATGTAAGGCAGTTCCGTCCCTGGAAATAACTGCTCATCATGTGCTTTTGCCGCAAAACGATATGTTTTTGTGTAACTTTCTTGTGACCAGTTCAACGGGATGCCTTTCTACACGGCTTTAGCGAAGGTTTCGGCTGCCCATTGGTTAATGCTTTTCCCGCTAACTTCGGCTGCGGTGGCGATAGCTGCATGGAGTTCGGGTGTCATGCGCAGCATCAGATTACCCGAGTAAGGCTTTTGTGGCGAACGGTTTAATTTTTCGCAGGTTTCTAAATAATCGTCAACCGCCTCTTCAAAAGCTGCCCGTAGTTCGGCTACTGAATCACCGTGAAACCCGACCACATCTTGAATCCCGGCAATATGGCCAATAAAGCATTCATCTTCATCGCTGTATTCAATTCTTGCGGCATACCCTTTATAAGTCATTGTGTTCATGGTTCAATTCCTGCCTGCTCTAAAAACCGTTGTGCATCGCGCACTTGATAAGGCTTGGCTTCTTTTTGTGGATGGGGTCGGTGGAAAGTGGCGATGACATCATTTAACTCAAAGCGTACCCGTGACCCTCTGCCTTCAATCACGATAGCGTCGAGCGCAACAAAAAGGGCTTCGATGCGTTTCCATTCCAGTGAAGTTGGAACCGGACTGCTGAAAATGGCCTCAAGGGTCTTCTGGTGACGTTTGTTCATCAGGGATATGATAGCGCAATGTGCAATCAATTGCAATCGTTTTTTATTATTCAGGACTGTTTTTCGGCCGTGCCAAACCCCGCCTGCACATCCTCATAACCAACCTCAGTATCCTCAATCACATCATGCAGCAGCGCACACTGCACCGCCAGATCGCCATCCCGTTCTGGCTCCTGCGCCAGCGCTGCCATCACTTCCATGCTCACAAAGCTCAAATGCATGATGTAGGGCAGCTTTGTGCCGGGGAATAACTGACCATTATGGGCTTCTGACGCGAAACGATAAGATTTTGCGGATGTTTCTTGCGACCAATAATAATCCATATATTTTAAAACTCGATGCTTTATTGGGAACGAGATATTGGTTGGATGTAATCGTTTTTGAAACTGATATGTTTTCCGTCTAACTCGATTATTTTTTGATTTATAGTTGCGAATTAATATTTAGTTGTGGTTTTGTAATCGCCATAGGAAATACACATCTTTTCTCCTTTGTTCTTCTACATCTTTTCTATAATCTAGCCAGCATTCGATCATACTGCTTATGCTGCTGGTCAGGCCTGCTCCACTGGCAACAGTTTGAATTATAGATGCTGGGTTAATTGCTTGCTGCAATAGGGCCAATGAGGCTAAACCTATGGAGAAAGAAAGGGTAAAGATGTTTGCTGATTGCCGTCTAAGATGCTCTTTTTTTATGTGGGATAGTGTTTTTTCTAATTCAACTAATTTGTGGCGTAAATCTGAACGGGTGACTTCAATTTCATTTTCCCAATCTATAGTCCCATAGGGCGAAGAGATTGATGCAATCTTTAGAGTTAAGAATTCTTTAAATTGCTCCAGAGAATCTCGTTCCTTATATAAAATTTCAGGCAATTCCTGTAGAGGCACACCAGCCAATGTTGGTAGGGTGAGATAAGAATTATTGATGGTAGGAATAAACTCGACACCAATTCTTGCTTTCTTTTTTATGAATCCGTATAAGGATTTAATAATGCCTCCGCTTATATGCCCCATAAAATCTATACCAGGAGCAGGTACGAATCTATTGCTAAAGATTTCATTGACTCCAACAACCCCTAGCGTCTTATCAAGCATTGTTTCTATACTAAGACGGACATAAGGTAAAGAGGCTGGATTAATGGAGTGTCCAGCTTCAATGGAAAGTTTCTCAATTTGCTTCTGATTCCGTTTTACAAGAGATAAAAATTCTTGGACGTCTTTATCATGTTTGGCAAGAAGCTTATCTAGTGGTGCATCAAAAGCTGGCCAACTTTTTGGGGAAATGTCAACATATGGAATAACTAATCCCGAATCTACAAGAGGATCGCTCCTTAAGTAAAAAGTTATAATTTTTGTTAATTTGTCTCTAATAATTTCTTCTGTAAGCTGATTTGTTTTGCCTATACAAGAAATACAGATGTGCTTATTTTGTTCTGCCATCAAATCAGAAAATATTTTACCCATTTGATTGCTTTGTGATAAAAACACTAAATAATCATATAGAGGATCTGCTAGATATACAGTTTCTGCAAATAGCAAATTAGAGGATAGCCTATGAATAGCCTCCACGGGTGTGGTCGGAATCCATATATCAAAAACGCTGCTGTTTTCAGCACTAGTGACCGGGAATTGGGTTTGTTGGAGCCGATACCATGAATCCATTTTGTTTAAAAGCTGGTCGATTTCGGAAAGAGGGAGATTAGCAACTCGAAATTCCACATCACTTTCATTGTGAATATTTAGATCCCGAAGAATTTGGTAAACTATATGGTCGGTCATAGTACATTCCTCCACTATAAGGTCCTAATCCCATAAAGCTCTTGACAGTTCAGAATTTACCGTCCGACACCGGCGCTGCCACCGAAGGCGGCCGACATCTCTTCGTAGATGGCTTCGATACTGGCTTCGTCGCCCAGGTAGAAGTTGCCGTTGGCTTCGCTGGCGATGGCCGACAGAGTTCCTTCGTCGGCGTCGCTGCCGTAGGCGATGGTGAAGACGGTGGCCTGGCTGTTGAGCACGGCGTCGATGAGCGTCTGGTCGAAGCGGTAGCGGTAGCTGCGCGTGTCTTCGCCGTCGGTCAGGACGACCAGTGCATTGGCCGTGTCCACGCGCGTGGTTTCGCTGGCCAGTTGAGCGCCATCGCCGATAGCATCGAACAGAGTTGTATCGCCGGTGGCCCGCAAATTGCTGATTTCGTTGATCACTTTGGCCCGCGTGTCGCCAATCCGCACATGGCTGACGATGAGCTGCGGCTCGGTGGAGAAAGCGATGAGGCTGATGTAATCGTCATCGCCCATGTTTTCCACGAACTGCACGGCCGCTGCCTTCATATTGTCGATTTTGTCGCCGCGCATACTGCCCGACGTGTCCAGCAGCATGACTAGATTGACATCCTTGCGCGCCGACTGCCATAACTCTTGCACGGCGTAGATGGTTTCCACACTGGGATTGTTGAAGACGATGGCCGGCTGTTCCAAATCAATGCCGTTGCTGCTGTCCAGCGGAAAGCCGACGCTGACATTGTTGTTGACGGGGCGCAATCCGTAGGTCACGGCCGTTCCCTGCCCTTCCTCTCCCAACAAATAATCACGGAAAATCCTGGCCGCCTCACCATCCCCCGATTGGCTGATGCAGGCCGGGAAATCGGCCATGAACGTGCCTTCCAGCGGATAAATAGGGACGATACGGCCGTTACCATAATGCACGACCGTCGCTTCATACATCACCGCCGCGCTCAGGTAAGAAATGTCGCGGCTGCTCATCGTCGCCCCCAAAGCGTCGCTGCTGTTGCTGAACCAGGCCACGCCGCCCTCAAACGCGCCCACCGACGCCTGTACAATCGGCTGGTCGATGTCGGCGGTGGAAACGGCGTTTGTTTTCGATTGGGCAGCTTGTACCAGCGCCAAAAGCGTACTTGTGCCTGTCCCCGACAGGCCGGGATGGGTGTGGCCCAGCCGGAACGATTCGCCAAAATCGCCGCCACTATAGTAGTCCCAGGCGGCGGGGTCAGCGGCCAGGCTGCCCATGTCCAGCCAGCCCAACTGCAAGCCGGGCCAGCCTAGGGCTTCGGCCACGTCGCGCCACATGCCGATGACCAGCGGGCTTTGGGCCACGCTGACGCAGTCACCTTGAAAATCGTTGTCACCCTGGTCGGCCAAGACATTGACCCAAACCTGTTCATCGGGAATCCACATGTCGTAGCTGCCGCCAGGCAGGTCGCTTACGGCCTGACCCGCTTCAGTGCTGGTTAGCTGCACGTAAACAGGATCACCGGCGGCGTTTTCGGTTTTGGCAGCGTTGAAGTTGGCAACGGCCGTTTCCAACCACGGCGTCAAACTTGTATTGGCCATCACATTGATCACTACCGCATTGCGCGGCGGGCCGCTGTCGCCATCACCACCCGACAGCCCGCAAGCAATCGTTACCAGACCAAGAAAAGTAAGCAGCACAAAGATGCCGCGAAAGTTGCGTAATTTCATAAGATTCACCTTCTGCCTTCTGATTTCTGCCTTCAGCCTTAGCGTCCGGCCGTTACCAGCGTCAATTCCACAAACCGGTCATCGGCCTGGATGTTGGGATCATCGGTGTTCCAATGATCTTCCGGCGGCAAAGTGGCTTCGACAATGAAGCGGGCCGGGTCGATGCCCTGCGATACCAGGTAATCGACGACCGATTGAGCGCGGCCTTCGGCCACTTCCAGGATGTCGGCTTCGGTCCAGGGCGGGTCATTGGCCGGCCAGGCTGACGAGCCTTTCACGCGCAGGAACAGACCGACGCTTTGTGAGAGCGTGGGCACAACACAGTTATCCAAAATGCGGCGCGATTCCAGCGTCAATTCCGTCGATTCGGGCAGGAAGGTGAAGGTGCGGCAGGGCAGGACGGCCAGCGTTGCCGCAGCCGAGGTGGAGACGCCGGACAAATCTAGCTGGGCCGAGATGGAGAAGGTGTCGTTGACCGGGTTGCCGTTGGCTTGCAAGCTGGCCTGTTCGGCAGCGCGAATGACGAAGCCGGGATTGACCAGTTCGGTCACATCATCGGCGGGAACACTGACATCGGAAGCGGCCCAGACGCGGCGGGCGATTTCCAGCCGATTGATGATGGGGCGCGTATCGCGCATAACAAAAGCATTATCGCCCAAATCGGCCTGAGCTACGCTTTCCAGCCATGCTTTGAAGTCGTCGGTGGCTGTTTCCGGGTAGACGAAGCTCCAGTCGTTGTGGCCCCAGGCGGCGATTTGGGAAGCGGCCGTATCAAAATTCTCAATTTGTGCTTTCAAGGTGGCGAACCAGGCATTGTGGAAGCTCTGCACCAAATCGGCCTTGTTGTTGATGGATGGGCGCGAGGTAACGATGACATCAACGACGATACGCAGCTGATTGGAGCTGAGCAGGGGGACACCGCCGCTTTGTTCGGCATCATAAATATCTGGTTCCCAGCCGGAAACGACGTCGGCCTGCCCGGCGTTGAAGGCGGCCACCGCATCGGCGACGCTGTCCTGCGGGACAAGCGTTACCTGGGAGCGTGGGCTGAGCTGTTTGATGTTAAGTGTGTAGTAGACGAAATATTCGCCTACACTGCCGCGCGAGAAGGCAATGCGTTTGCCTTGCAGTTGGTCCAACGAATCCATGTTGCGGCCCCATAACTGGTCGGCTCCGGCGCTTTCATCGACGATGGCTGTAACAACACCAGGGCTGCTCAGGGCGACGGAGTCGAGGGTGGTCAGCAAGCAGTCCCATTGGCCGGAATTGAGCAGAGCGGTGCGCTGTTCTTCAGAGACGTCGTAGGCCGGGTCTTCATCGAGGAAGAAGGGAACGATGCCCAGGTGGAAGCCGTTTGCGACGTCGGTGCCGGCCATTTGCATTTGCTGCAAGGTGAAGTAGCTGCCGAAGGCGTCGGCGCCGCAGATGTAGGTGGGCAGGCCGTCGGCAGCGTCGTAATCGGGCGCAAAGACGGGATCGGGCGAATCCAGATTGACGACGGGTGTGCTGCCGGGAACGCGAGTAGGGCCGCTGGCGACCGGCGTTACATCTGCTTCAAACTGGTTCTTGATGAGGTTGTAGCCGCCAATGCCGCAAACGGCAAGCAAGGCGACGCCGATGATGGCGATGAATATGATGCGGGTGCGATCCATTTTCATGGGGTTTCTCCTGAAAAGTATGAATGTTGAAGGATGAATAATGAAATTTCGTCCTTCGCTGGGCGGCTGTGCCGCATGATTAACTCTTTTTGACTAATAATTATTTTACCCTGTATGTGGGTGATTCCTGACATATTGAAGAATAATGACCCATATTTACCAGTATTTACGTAAATGAACGGCCGTTTGTTGCATGTGGTTCAATTTTACAAAATTGACTTACGGTCGGCGTAGAATGAGTATTTGTGAGTGTAACCCATTGTCGGTGTTGTTATCAACGGCCGTAAACTGTTCCACCGTGAAAAATTCCCCAAAAACCGCCTGAACCTGCTCGTCGGTGTAAAAGGCGAAAAAGCGTTTGGGCTTGTGGCTGTCGTCCTGCCAAACCTCTTCTAACTCGAAGCCGCCGTAAACGGCCGTGTACATCAAGCCGCCCGGCTTCAAGACGCGCCGGATGGCCTGCAAGGTGCGGGGCAGGTCGGTTTTGGGTACGTGGAGCAGGCAGTTGAGAGCGAAAACGGCGTCAAAATAGGCGTCGGAGAAGTCCAGGTTCAGGAAATCCATGACGTGGGCGTCCAGTCCTTTGGCCCGGCAAAGCCGTACCATCTCCGGTGATAAGTCGGTGCAGGTGACGGTGAGGTTGTTGTCCTGGAAAAATTCGCCATCTGCCCCTGGTCCGGCGCCAATTTCCAACAGATGGGTTTTGCCTTCGCGTTGCAACTGCTCCAGAAATACTTGGCGCGATTCCAGCTTCCATGTTGATTTTGTGCCCTGGTCGCGCTGTTCAGCCGATTGGTTGTAGGCGTTGCGCAGGTTGTTGATGATTTGGTCGTACATTGGTTGTTCTAAAGTGCCTGGCACGGGGTAGAAAAGGGTTTAATGACCAAGGCCGTTCACCCCGTGCCAGGCACTTGAGTCGAGTCACGGTTCGATTTGGTAGCCGAGGTTGCTGAGGACGTCGGCGCCGGATTGGCCGGTAAGAAGGTGGAATAGGTAACGGCCGTGCTCACCCCATTCCACAATCAACTCATACGCTTCAGGGACGACGCAGTGCTTGCTGCCGCCGACGCCGCCCAGCATTTCCTGGTAGGCGCCAATGCTGAAAAATCCAATGTGCAAATTGTCGGTTTCCACCGGCAGGTAGAGTGGCGAATGGCTCGTTTTGGGCGGGTAAACGTCGTCGCTGTCGCAGGTGATGCCGCCTAACTGAACCTGTTGAAACGGTTTGTCCAGGTGATTGAGCGGCAGGACGATAAAGTGCTCTTGCAGCGCCCAACTATCGGGGAAGGAACTCATGATTGAGCCGTCGATGATATACCAGGGCAGCTTGGAGTTGTTGTCTTTGGCGGCGATGATTTTGAATAGGTGCGCCCCGTGTTCCGATGTCGTGTAACGGCCGAATTCCCCCATCACGTCGGGCACGGGCACGTTGTAACGGCCGCATACCTCTTGCAGCGTCGTCAGCAGCAGGCGGATGAATTGATGATAATCAAACTCAAAATTGAGCGTCATCGGGGCAGGCATCCCGCCGCCAAAATCGAAAATGTGCAGGCTGGGATGGCGCTGCCGCAGCCTGGCGTAGGTTTCGATGCCCGGCTTGAGCCAGGCGACGAAATCGGCCTCGTTCAAAATCTGGCTGCCAACCATGGCGTGGAACAATGTCAGATTGAGATTGGGTGCAGCAGCGATATAGTCGGCCGCTTTCCACAAATCTTCTATGGCCAAACCAAAGCGGGAGTTGGCCGCTTCAATTCCCTCCAATGTCGTGTAGTGACCATAGGTTTTGAGGCGCAGCCCCACATCAAAGCTCAGACCGGATTCGATGAGAGAGGGCAGTTCGCTTAAATCTTCGACGACGGGCACGATTTTTTCGTGGATGGCCCGCAGTTGGAGGATGTTGGAAGCGTAGCTGCCGTCCGAGGGTTTGAAGCCGTTGCAGATGATGTATTTGTCGGGGGTGAGCAGGCCGCGCCGGATCATAATGCGGGCGATGTCCACGTCAACGGTGGAGGACATTTCGTGGTGCGCGCCGCTGCTCAGGGTGGTGCGGATGACTTCTTCAGCGGCGTTGGCTTTGGAGGCGTAGGTGTAGAAGAAACGGCCGTCATACCCCACTTCATCAATCACCTCGGCAAAAAACTGCTGCATCTGCTTGATGCGGTAGCCGATGATAGGCAGGTAGACGATTTCCAGTGGGCTGGGCAGGGATTGCTCAAATACCTGACCAGGACCGTCATCGACGAACAGGTTGAACAGGTCGAGGTCTTCCATGAAGAGACGGCCGTTGCGCACGTTTAGATAGTCGTTAAATTGGTAATTTTCGGGAACCGGGCTTTCTTTTTCCCAGCCAACAATGGGATGTGAATCGGTCACGATGCTGCCTCCAAGAAAAATTTAGGACGCGGATAAACGTAGATGAACGCAGATTAAAGGGCGTTTTCCGCAAGATTATGTGAACATTATACAGGATTTGGAGCGGCTTACAGCATTCGATTTTACTTTGATGAACAATGATCAATCTGTTTTCCCGGAAACTTTGGATTTTCCGGGAAAATTGTTCAACGCATCAAGAAAGCGGTGTCCAGCTTGTTCCAGGTCGCCATCGAGGGTAAATGTGAGGCTGCGCAGGTGGATGTCGCCGATTGTGACGTTTAACGGCCGTTCCAACTGCACCGGGTAAATTAAAACCGCCTCCCGGCAGCCTTTGGCTTTGGCATAGGTGACGATCTGGCTGATGTCGTCGTTGGCCGGTTTGTCGGGGGTTTTGTATTTGGTGTCGAGGACGGTGTGGGCACGGCCACTTCGGCTTTGCTCAGTGCAGGCGTTGCCATCATACAGCACCAAATCCACGTCAAATTGCAGCTCGTCTTGCGCGCCGATGGTGACCCGCTCTTGCGCTTTGACAAACCAGGGTGATGGCAAATTGGCCTTCAACCACTCGGCAACAAATAATTCGTACAAGCGGGCCATGTTGACCAGGAACGGCAGCATTTCATGGCTGCCGGATGCGTGACCAGGGCCGGTGTGTTCCAGGAAGAAGCGGCACAGGGCGTGCATTGGCTGGTAATCATCGTTTAGGCGGGTGTAGGTGCGATTGATGCAGTCTTGTGGTTGGAAAGTTTGTGGGGTAGTGATGGATTGGAGGAGTCGGTAGGCCTGGGAAACGGCCGTGTTCACCACTTCAGAACAGCGGCGGCTGCGTACAATTCGCTCCAGCGTGTAGGCCAAAATCTGGTTGTCGGGAATATCGGCTGTGTGAATATCGTGGCGGCAAATGAGCGCGGCATCGTTGGACTGCTGACAATTTTGCCGCCATTGCAGTTGCCCGCGCACAAAGGGCAGTCGTTCCGTTTGGGGCAGATAGGCTCGGTAAAACCCTTGTCGCCCCCGATGCAGCACCTTCTTTGCCAAAACGTGAGCCAGTTCTTCAAAGAACTCGGCCAGCGATTCAACATTTGCCAGTCCATCCAGCCAATGAAAGCTACGCAAATTGTAGGCGTAAGCCCACATCCGCCACAAATTGCGCAGTTCGATTTTGGGTTGGATGCTGATTTGATAACCGCCGGAAAGGGGAATGTGGCCAGCCCAGCCCAACGACGTCAGCCGCCACGATTGGTTGGTTTTAGGCGAGGGGAACTCAATGGCCAGCTTCTCGCCATGATCCTGCCACAATTGTTTACCAACGGCCGTTGGCAGCGCTGCTTCTGGTATCAAGTATGGCTCGTACTCAACGAGTTCAAAGGTAGTCATCAGGTTGAGATTGTACCAAAGAATTGGAAGCAAGGGGGCAGGGGTAGAGGGGTGAAAGGGTGAAAGGGTGAAAGGGTGACTGACTACTTGCCACTTTGTTACTTGCAACTTTGCAACTTTTCCATGTTGCCCAGACCCATCTTTTGGTATAACCTTGCCGCCTGTATGACACTTCCAACTCCAGAAACGATTGTCTCTTATTTGACTATTTTTGCCGCTGTCGTGGGGGCGCTGCTGGCGGCTTTGTGGCTGAGCCTGGTGATTTGGGCGGTACGCGATATGCGTACCCGTACCCGTGACCCGTTTGCTCATTTGTTAACGGCCGTTGTCGTGGCCATCCTCCCCATAGCCGGAATCCTCATCTACCTGATTTTGCGACCGCAAGAGACGCTGGCCGAAGCGTATGAGCGGGCGCTGGCTGAGGAAGCACTGCTGCAAGAGATTGAGGAACGGCCGTCATGTCCCGGCTGCTCGCGAACGACTGATGCCAACTGGATTTTATGCCCGCACTGCCACACCCGCCTCAAAAAAGCGTGTCCCGATTGCAATTCGTTGATGGAGTTACAGTGGAATTTGTGTCCGTTTTGCGGCAATCAACAGGTAAATCCGTACAAAGTAGATGTGCGGCCCCAGCCGGTTGAGGCGGCTGAGGGGGAGGATGAACAAGTGACCGATGAAACGGCCGTATCCGAATCTGATTTGTAGTTAACTGGCAAATAAAACGGCCGTTCCCCGCTGGTTGAGACTGTCGAAAACTGGGGAACGGCCGTTTTGTTGTTTTCTAAAATCAGCGAGAATCCATGTCCTGAAATTAATCAGTTGATGCTGCTTCCGCCTCGGAAACCGACGGCCGGTTGTGTAATTTGACCGGTTTCTCAGCCTTTTTGCGCGTCCGCATGTTCAGCAGTTCCACACCAAACGAGAACGCCATCGCAAAATAAGCGTAATTCTTCAGATGCAGGTCGTGCGCCGCTTCCGCATTCCAGCCTTCAATCACCAGGATTGAGCCAATCAAGATGAGGAAGGAGAGTGCCAGCATCTTCATCGTCGGGTGTTCTTCCACAAAGCGGCCGACCGCGCCAGAGGCGAATAACATGATAGCTGCGGCAATCACCACGGCCGGAATCATCACGGCCAACACGCCAGAAATGCCAACGGCCGTTATCACCGAATCCAGCGAAAAAACAATATCCACTATTACCACCTGGGTGATAACCGAGGCCAGCGTCACTGCTTTAACCGCGCCGCTGTGTTCATCACCTTCCGCTGCCTCCAACTTCTCATGGATTTCAAACGTGCTCTTGCCAATGAGGAACAAACCGCCAATCAACAAAATGAGGTCACGGCCGCTTAATGCATTGCCAAATGGCGCGACGACCGGCTCCGTCAGCCGCATAATCCAGTTGATAGCCAACAGCAGCAAAATCCGGCTGACAACAGCCAGGCCAATGCCTAATCTCCGGCCTAGGTCTCGCTGATGTGAGGGTAACTTCCCGGCTAAAATGGCCACAAAAATGACATTGTCGATGCCTAAGACAATTTCCAACGCTGTCAACGTGAGCAAAGCGATCAAATTTTCGGTCGTGAACAATTCCATATACGATTTTTCTCCGTCTAAAATGATTGGTTGAAACAGTTAATTCTAGCGACTGGCCGCTAAATCCTCAAACGGCGGTTTCCTAATCAGCCTAAATGAAGAAAAAGGCCACGCCCAAAATCAAGTACAACGCCAGTAATTGCGCTCCTTCCAGCCAGTTCGATTTGCCATCTTTAATTACAAACACGCCCACCACACCGGCTGAAGCCAATGCCACCAGTTCGAATTGATTGAAATTGAAAGACAACTCCACACCCATCAAGGCAGCGACAATCATTAAAACCGGGGCGACAAACAGCGCAATTTGCAAGCTTGATCCAATAGCAATTTCCAGGCTTAATGTCATCTGGTTTTTCAAGGCGACCTGCACGGCAACCAGATGTTCGGCGGCGTTTCCTACCAGGGGGACGATGATGATGCCGACGAAGAATTCGCTCCAGCCTAGCTGGGCAACGACATGTTCTACCGAACCGACCAGCAGCTCACTCAAGAATACAATGGCGATGGTGGCGACGGCCAAAACGATCAGTGATTTTTGCACCGACCAGGCGGCGACGTGGGTGTCATGGGCTGACGGCCGTACCAGCGGCGTATCATCTTCCCTGGCCGTAAACGAGTAAATAATTCCCAGCCCATAAATGACTATCATCACGATGGCTACGCCCAGACTAAATGGCTGTAATGCTTGATGATGGGTTACGTCAATGGAATGGCCAAAAATCGCCGGGATCATGAGCGCAACCACGGCCAGAATCATCGTTGTAGCATTGGTGGTAGCCTGCGGCTGGCTGAATTTTTGTGTGCCATTGCGCAGCCCGCCCACCAGGATGCTTAGTCCCGTCACCAGAAGCAAGTTGCCCAAAATTGAGCCGGTGATGGAGGCGATAACCAGTTCCAAAACGCCGGCCTTGATGGCCACAATGGTGATGATCAACTCGGCGGCATTACCCAGCGTTGCGTTTAACATGCCGCCGATTTTAGGGCCGGTGTGAACTGTCAGTTCTTCTGTGGCTTCGCCAATGAAACCGGCCAGGGGAACGATGCCGATAGCAGCCGTTAAAAATTGCACAATATTGCCCCAATGCAGGGTCTCGGCCAGAAAAGCGACTGGAATAGCCAATAAAAGTACGTAGCGGTAATCAAATTTTAGTTTCAATGCCGTCTTCTCCGTGAATGTGCAGCGATTTTGTCAACTGTTACCCGATTTGCCTTAAAATCGGGTCATGTTATTGTCATTTCGAGGTCTGCCGAGAAATCTTTGGACAATTGCCAATTTGAAAGGATTCCTCTCTTTACTTGGAATGACTTTTTCGCGGCAGCAATGATTTAGTCGATAACGATACCGCTCAAGTCCTCACCCGGTGGGTACTGCGGATTCATCTCTTTGAGAGTGTCAACGATGGTGCGGGTGATGGTCAGGTTGCGATACCTTTTTTGATTGGCGGGGATGACGTACCAGGGCGCCCAGGATGTGGTGCATTGCTGAAGCATCTCTTCGTAGGCGGCCATGTAATCGCCCCAGAATTTCCGCTTTTCCAAATCTTCCACCGAGAATTTCCAATGTTTGCTGGGATCGTCCAGCCGGGCCTGGAATCGTTCTTTTTGCTCTTCGGGCGAGATATGCAGGAAGAATTTGAGAATGGTTGTGCCGGTATCGGTCAGTAGTTTTTCGAAGTTGTTGATTTGTTCGTAGCGGGGCCGCCAGACGGTTTCGGGAACGATGTTGTGGACACGCACGACCAGCACATCTTCGTAATGTGAGCGGTTGAAGACGCCAATCATCCCTTGTGCGGGCACATCTTGATGAATGCGCCACAGGAAATCGTGGGCCAGTTCTTCTTTGCTGGGCACTTTGAAGGAATGGACGCGCACGCCCTGGGGATTGACGCCGCGAAAGACATTGCGGATGGTGCCGTCTTTGCCGCCAGCATCCATCGCCTGAAAGACGATGAGCAGTTTTTGCTTGCCTTCGGCGTACAGACGGGTTTGCAGTTCGATGAATTCGCGGCGCAGGGCTTTGAATTCGGCTTCAGCCTGATCCCGGTCGGGATGGAATTGTTTACCCTGGGTAGGCAGGGCGGATAGTTGAAACGGCCGTCCCGCTTCCAATTTGTGCGTAGGTGACATCATGACTCCTTTTTTGCCGCTAATGTAACAAATCCGCGCCAAAAAGGAAAATATTGTTTTACGATTTAGCTATTCCCAATTATACTTATCAGGGGAGCCAGAAATCGTTAATACTAAATCACCTATACTTAATTGAAAGGAGTGACTGATGGCTGATGAAAAGAAAATGGTAGGAGACGTTTATTTTCCTGCCCCTGAAGTGATTGCCAATGCGCATATCAAGGACTACGAAAAAGTCCACGCCGAAGCCCTGGCCGATTTGCCGGGATTTTGGGGAAAGATTGCCACAGAGAATTTTGAATGGTATCAGCCCTGGGAAACTGTTCTGGATGAGAGCAATGCCCCCTTTTACAAATGGTTTGTCGGGGCCAAGGTCAACATTATCCACAATGCATTGGATCGGCACATGCGAACGGCCGTTCGCAACAAAGCCGCGCTCCTGTTCGAAGGTGAAAAAGGCGACACCCGTGTTTACACCTACCAGCAGCTCAACTATGAGGTGAGTAAATTTGCCAGTGTTTTACGCTCGCTGGGTGTGCAGAAAGGCGACCGGGTGACGATTTACATGGGCCGCATCCCCGAACTGATGATCGCCATGCTGGCCTGCGCCAAAATCGGCGCGATGCATTCGGTAGTCTATGGCGGCTTTTCGACCGAGGCTTTGCACGGCCGTATCGAGGACAGCGCCTCCAAAGTCCTCGTCACCGCCGATGGGGCCTGGCTGCGTGGCAGCATCGTCCCCCTCAAACAAATCGCCAACGAAGCTCTGGAACGGGCCGGCACCATCCAGAGCGTCGTCACCGTCAAACGCACCGGCCAGGAAGTCGAAATGGTATCCGGCCGTGACCATTGGTATCACGATCTCATGGCCTTACCCATTGCCGATCCCAAAGCGCCCACCGAAGTGATGGATGCGGAAGACCCGCTTTACATCCTCTATACATCGGGCACAACCGGCAAACCCAAAGCCATCCTGCACACTCACGGCGGTTACATGGTGGGCACGGCCACAACCCTGAAATGGGTATTCGACATTAAGGCCGACGACATCTGGTGGTGCGCCGCCGATCCCGGTTGGGTTACCGGCCACAGCTACATTGTCTATGCCCCACTGATTTTGGGCGCGACCAGCTTCATGTACGAGGGCGCCCCCACCCATCCTTACCCCGACCGCTGGTGGTCGATGGTGGCCAAATACGGCATCACCATTCTTTACACCGCGCCTACGGCCATCCGCGGCCTCATGCGTTTCGGTGAATCCTGGCCCAACCGCCATGATCTTTCCAGTTTGCGCCTGCTTGGTTCGGTTGGTGAACCCATTAATCCCGAAGCCTGGAAATGGTATCACCGCGTTATTGGCAAAGAAAAATGCCCCATCATGGATACCTGGTGGCAGACGGAAACCGGTCATTTCATGATTACGCCGCTGCCTTGTGTACCGCTCAAACCCGGTTCGGGCACACGCGGCTTCCCCGGTGTTGATTTGGATGTGGTTGATGAAGATGGCGAACCGGTAGCGGCCAATGAGGAAGGATTCCTGGTTATTAAGAATCCCTGGCCGGGCATGTTACGTACCATTTTGGGCGATCCCGACCGCTACGTGCAGCAATATTGGACCCGTTTCCAGGAGCAGGGCTGGTATTTGCCCGGTGACAGCGCCAAGAAGGATGAAGATGGCTACATTTGGGTGATCGGCCGTATCGACGACGTCATCAAAGTATCCGGTTACCGGCTGGGCACGGCCGAAATCGAAAGTGCGTTGGTCAGCCATGAAGCCGTTGCCGAAGCGGCCTGCATTGGTGTGCCCGACGAACTGAAAGGCAACATCATCAAGGCGTACTGCATCCTGCGCCAGGGCTTTGAAGGCAGCGAGAAGCTGGAGATGGCTTTGCGCGATCATGTAGGCCACGAGATGGGGCCAATTGCCAAACCGGCGACGATTGATTTTGTGGACAGCCTGCCCAAGACACGTTCCGGCAAGATTATGCGCCGCGTGTTGAAGGCGCAGGCGCTGGGCCAGGAACTCGGTGACCTGTCAACTTTAGCTGATTAATCACTAACTGCGGTAAAAACCCAAAAAGCGTGGCGGTTTTATTGAAACTGCCACGCTTTTTATTTACAGCCTGCTGTAAGAGGGATGAGAGCATCCCTATGGGCTGAGAGGCGGCCCCAGCATATAGTAGGTTAAAAGGAAGACCGTCCAGTAGCGGGAGAGATCAATACATTTACTTTTTCGATTAAAGCATCAAGCCGTTCTTTTGTTACTTGTGATTGGTGATAACGAAGCATTATGTGTTGAGGTTTTCTATGCTTTCGTTTCTTTTCGACTTTATCGATCCCTAAAAAACTCTCAATGTCATCATCAAATATATCAATCTTTTGAGTGTAGGCATTTCGGCTATCTTCAATTAGCTGAAGAACTGCTGGGTGCGGACCTTTTCCGTTATCGCCATCAAGTAAAATCGAGTGTGGAATCTTTAAGTGCTTACAAATATTCGGTGGTCAGGTGAGATTATCACCGACCCATAAGACGGAGGTCTGGAGTAAGCGGTAGAATTACCGCATGAAAGAAAAAAATACAACCAGACCCCCTTTGGAAAGTTTAGCATGTGTCAACCCAGACTGCGACCTATACGGCAAAAAAGGTTGCAGCAATTTGATAATCAGAAAAATCCATGGTCGGGACAACATTCGTTACTTGCGTTGTCGCTGCTGCCAGCAGGAATTCAGCGAACGCAAAAACACGGCCTTGTGGAATAGTAAAATTCCAGAGGCAAAAGCTGTTTCGGTGGCCGAGCATCTGGCCGACGGATGCAGCATCAAGGGTACCGCCCGCTTGGTGAAGGTGGACGCCAGCACCGTGCGCCGCTTGAATCAGAAAACGGGGAGACACGGGCAACAATACCATGAGCAAGAAGTACAAGATGTCGCCGTTACCGAACTGCAAGCCGATGAGCGGCACGGGTTTGCTGGCAGCAAGGCGCAACCAGCCTGGGAAGCAGAATTGATGGACCCAAAGAGCAAGTTCATCTTGGCTCACGTCCAAGGAGCGCGAGACGCAATCTTGATTCGTCGTTTGCTGGAAGATGGGGCGGCGCGCTTGCACAATCGCCATGTGGTGGCTTTGTTCACCGATGGATTGGCAGCTTATCGCACCTTGTTTCAGGAGATATTTGGTGTGGCCTACTATCCACCGCGACAAGGGACACGAGGCCCGCATCCCCAAGCCCGTTTCCGCATTCCGCGAACAGCGGCTCATGTGCAAATCGTCAAACACCAGAGTGGCTATCGACTCAAAGAAGTGGAAATCCACTATGCACATGGCAGCAAAAAGCGAATTGAATTGGCTTTGGAGCGGTTGGGATACCATGTCCCCAATACATCGGCCATCGAACGCCGCAATGGGACAGCTCGGCTGATGAGTGCGGCGCAGGTGCGCAAAACCCTGGCCTTTGCCAGCAAAGGTGAAACCAAAGAGGCAATGGGTTGGTGGGGTATGACGGTTTACAACTGGTGTCGTGAACATCGTAGCCTCAAGCGGTTGTTATCTGAGCCGAGGGGTAAAAAAAGTATGAACAGAGGTCGCCAGCTATGGTCATCGGTTTAGCCAATTCAATCTTATCAATTTGTGAGATTCTCCTCACTCCGGTTTACCCGCCGCGCGGTTGGAGATAATCACACTGGACTACCCCGAATAGAAGCACGACGCAGTTTGTGCTCAAAAAGGATGTCTACCTTTCCACATTACCCCCATTCCCCTTTCGTGCTTGGCAGGAGGAAATGAACCCAGCCGAACGCAAAACGGTGACCGGTCTTTACCTGGCAAAGATTGTTGACCATCTGCAATGGAGAGAGAATAATGTGTGGACGAGAAACACTCGACCCAATCTTGACCATGGCCGAAGCGGACGCATCTCCCAATCTGTTGATGTCCAAGGTGTATCTATCGGTGAGACGAAAGGAAGTTCCCCAAATTCAAATGGGAACAAGTCTTGATTAAATATCTCTCTCGTCGCGGTTAAAGAACCAAGAAATAGATTTATATCCTTTAAATTTTAGAAATAAGCATCAGAATAAGCATCAAGGGAACAAAAAAGAGGCTCATTTTTGAAGAATGAGCCTCTTTTACTCTGGACTGAGGGACCTGGATTCGAACCAGGAACGACGGAGTCAGAGTCCGCTGTTTTACCGTTAAACTATCCCTCAAGGACGGACGACATTTTATCATGCACCGACGGTTTGGGCAACCGTAATCGGTAATCCGTAACCTGTATATCGACGACTTTCTTTCCAGTCAAAAAGCCATCTACGGAACACAGCTTACGAATTAGCAAACAGCGTCAGAACCTCATAAAGCCGGGCTAATGTGCGCTCGCGGCCCAGCGCAACCATTGATTCGAATACGGGCGGTGACACCTGTTGGCCGGTAATGGCCAGACGCAGGATGCCCAGGAATGGGCCGGCTTTGCCGTTGGTCGTCACTTGTTCACCCAACTGCATGAGTGCCGCACCCAATGTTTCCGTGTCAAACGACTCAATCGTGGCTATCAGGCTGCATGTTTGCTTGAAAGCGTCTAATGCTGCTTCGTATGGCATTTGTTTGTGGACCAGCTGTTCCGGAGCTAGCTCTAACGGCACATCATCAAACAAGAAACGCAGGAAATCAACCGCTTCTGTCAGACGGCGCAGCCGCTTGCTCATCGGCGGCATCACCGCCAGCAGTGCCTCTGGGTTCACTTCCAGTCCGGCCGCATCCAGAAACGGTTTGACCGCTTTGGCCAGTGCCATCGGCTCCATTTCCTGCACATACTGCCCGTTCAGCCAGTCTAGCTTGGTGTAGTTCAGGCGGGATGGAGCCGGATTTATACCTGTTAGTTCAAAGCGGGGCAGTGCTTCGGCCAGTGTAAATTTTTCTACATCATCGCCAAATGACCAGCCCACGTTTGCCAGAAAATTAACCACTGCTTCGGGCAAGAGTCCGGCTTCCTGAAATTCCGATACTTTGACTAATACTTCCTGGCCATCGTCGGTGAACGATTGGCTGCGCTTGCTCAATTTGCCTTTGCCGCTGGGGTTCATCACCAGCGATAGGTGGGCGTATACCGGATGCTGCCAGCCAAACGCTTCATACAGCCGAATATGCAACGGGGCTGTGTTAATCCACTCGTCGGCGCGCATGATGTGGCTGATTGCCATGAAATGGTCATCGACGACGTTGGCCAGGTGGTAAGTGGGCAAGCCATCTGATTTGAGCAGAACTGCGTCGTAAATCTGGCTGTTTTGGTAGGTGATGTCACCGCGCACCACATCGGGCACGATGGTTTCGCCGTCGAGCGGCATTTTGAAGCGGATGACGGGTTTAAGGCCGGCGGCTTCTTTTTCGGCGCGCTGTTCGTGAGTAAGGTAGCGGCAACGGCCGTCATACCCCAACGGCCGCTTCTCCTTCATCTGGGTTTCGCGCATCTCAGTCAATTCTTCTGGCGTGCAGTAACACTTGTAGGCATGGTGATTGTCAACCAGCCAATTAGCCCAGGTACGGTACAAATCAGCCCGCTCTGTTTGAATGTAAGGGCCATACGGGCCGCCGATGTCGGGGCCTTCATCCCAATCCAGTCCCAGCCAGCGTAGCCCGTCCATGATCGCTTCAATCGCGCCGGGCACCGTGCGCTCTTGATCCGTATCTTCAATGCGCAAAATAAACTTGCCGCCATGTTTGCGGGCAAACATCCAGTTAAACAGGGCTGTTCGTGCCCCGCCAATATGCAAATACCCCGTTGGACTGGGGGCAAATCGTACTCGTACAGTCATTTTTTTAGCCTCTCAGCAATTCAGCATCTCAGCATTTCAGCAGTTGGCTGACTGGCTGATAAGCTGAAATGTTACCTATCCAAATTCTTGTTTGCGATGACGCATAAGGACGGATTGTACCACGCCAATGGCCAGGAACAATGTGATGAGGGAACTGCCGCCGTAGCTGACGAAGGGGAGTGTTAGACCGGTGACGGGCAGGAGACGCACATTCATGCCAACGCTAACGAGGGTCTGAAAGAAGAGAACGGTTGCTATTCCGGTACAGATGTATTTGCCGGCCGGGTCCGGACTGAGGGAGGCGGCACGCAGGATGCGCATGAGAATAAAAGCCATCAGGCTGAGGATAATTAGAGAGCCGAATACGAGTCCCATTTCTTCGGTGATCATGGAGAAGATAAAGTCAGTATGCTGTACGCGCAAAAAGCCTAACTGACTTTGCGTGCCTTGCATGTATCCTTTGCCCCACAACCCACCGGAGCCGACGCTGATTTCAGCCTGATCGATGTTGAAGATATCTTCCGGGTTGGCTTCATCCGGGTTGACAAATGTGGTGATGCGGGCTTTTTGATAATCGGCCAAGTTGGGATAAACGATCACAGCAGCCATGACACCTATAACGGCCAGGGTAATGAAATGGGACATGGGTAGTCCGGCTAACCAGATCATGGCGAACCAGATGATGATGTAAAGGACTGACATTCCCAAGTCAGGTTCGATGAAGATGAGGCCAATGGGGATGCCAATGTAAATCAGGGTAGCGATGGTATTGGAAAATTGGTGAATTCGTTTTTGACGATTGGCCAGAAATTGGCCGAAAGTGATAGTGATGAAGATACGGCCGAATTCGGAGGGCTGAATTTGAAATCCAGAGGTCACTTGAATCCAGCGGCGAGCATCGTTGTTGATCTGACCGGCGACGACCACAAAGGCCAGTAAGGCAACCAGACCGGCGTAGATGTACCAGTGAGAGGAGGTTAAAACGCGGTAGTCTACGGCAGCGACGGTTAGCATAATGATGAGGCCGGCGATGGCCCAAATGATTTGCTGGGTGGGTAGTCCGGCGAAGGCCGGCGCGCCGGTGACGGCGCTGCGAATCATGAGGATGCCGTATGAGGTTAAAAGCAAAACGGCGGCCGTTAACCAAATGTCAAAGTACCGCCATACGGATAATCTCGCTAACATAGGCTCAATTTTAGAAAATGTGGGGAGAAGGGCAAGAAAAATGAGGAATGGTGAATGCTGAACGATGAATTCCTCATTCAGCATTCATCGTTCAGCGTTTATTTGTGACGGCCGTTACTCGACACCAATGGGATTTCAGCTACCAGGCGACTTTCACGCGCCGTTTGGGTCAGGTTGACTTCCACGTTATCGGGGTCGATGGTTAGCCGTTCAGCAATAACCTTAATGATGTCGTCCTTAATTTGTTCCAGCAGACCAGGAGAAACCTCGCTGCGATCATGAATCAAGACCATTTGCAGCCGCTGTTTGGCAACGGAACCGCTTTTTTCTTGTTGTCCGAATAATCGACTAAACCAGCTCATCTGCCCCTCCTTAACGGCCGTTCACCCAGCTGCGAACACGATCCATAAACCCGCTTTTGGGTGTCAAATCCAAAAACGGCACGTCTTCACCTAGAATGCGCCGGGCGACATTGGTAAACGCTTGACCAGCACTGGTTCCGTTCACGCCAGTCATGGCTACCGGCAGCCCTTGATTGGTTGAAACCAAAATCGACTCGTCTTCGGGAATGACGCCAATCAAATCCACCGCCAGAATATCCAAAATGTCAGCTACCGAAAGCATATCACCGCGCGCAACCATGGCCGGTTTGAGCCGGTTGACGATGAGTTTGCCCGGTCCTTTTTCTTCAGCTTCGATAAGGCCGATAATCCGGTCGGCGTCGCGCACGGCCGATACTTCGGGGTTGGTGACGATGAGAATCTGGTCGGCCGGGGCGATGGCGTTGCGGAAGCCACGTTCGATGCCGGCCGGCGAGTCAATGATGATGTAATCCATTTCATCCCGCAGTTGGTCACAAACCAGAATCATGTCCGTGGGACTGACGGCCATTTTGTCGCGCGTTTGGGCCGCCGGGATGAGGTACAGTTCCGCCTGGCGTTTGTCCTTAATCATCGCCTGGCGCAGACGGCAGCGCCCTTCAATCACATCGACTAAATCGTAGACAATGCGGTTTTCCAACCCCATGACGACATCGAGATTACGCAGGCCAATGTCAGCGTCGATGGCGACCACTTTTTTGCCGATTTTAGCTAACGCCGCGGCAATGTTGGCCGTGAGTGTCGTCTTGCCCACGCCGCCTTTGCCTGAGGTTACGGTGATAACTTTTCCACTCATCGAAATCTCCTTGAGCGTGTCATGTGCCAAGTGTCACGTATCAAGTTTACATGACACTGGACACCTTATTTCCCTTGCCAGGGTATGGCGATGATTTGCCCATCGCGAATGATTGCCTGTTCCGGTGACAGCTTACCGCTGTTGTCGTCGGGCGGAATGGCGATCTGGTCGGCGATGCGCAGTTGGGTAGGGGTGAGGGCCAGGGCACAGATAACGGCCGTTTCATCACCCAACGCCCCTGCATGAACCAAACCACGCAGCCGGCCCCACACAATCACGTCGCCGCCGGCAATCACTTCCGCGCCCGGATTCACGTCGCCAATGACGACGACCGGTCCTTCATGATAAACGGAACGGCCGGAACGCAGCGTTTCCTTTAGCAACAGACCGCCCGGACTGTTGAGTACTGCTTCACGCGCATTATTAGCCGGCTGCAGGGCGGGCAGGGCATTGCCGTTCAAATCGGTGTTGCTGCCGGGGAGACGGGTGGCCAGACCCAATTCACGGGCGGCCACCCGCGTCTCTTCCCGCTCGGCCAGAACGGCGTACAGTTCCAGTTCGTGTCGTGTAAATAATGCTTGTAATTCGGCGAGTTGGGTGGTGGTTAACGGCCGTTGTCCCGCCTCAATCATCACCCGGCTGCCTTGTAAAAAGGCTTGTTTCTGGCGCAACTCGTCTAAAAGCGCCGCTGCCATATCCTGGAAACCAGCACTGCCCAGCGTTACCAACAAGCCGTCACGAATGCCTTTTATGTTAATTTGTTGTTTGTCCTGATTTATCATATGTACGAAAAACCAATACGATTGTTATTCCAATTTGGTGCAGTGGCAATACGAGCTGCGGCAGAAATGATGGAATTTTGTGCGAGTCCAGTACGGGATACTGCTCCATGCGGGACATTACAACAAAACTAATTGTTGAAATAATACAACAAAACTCAATGAATTGCAAGAGGCAATGCAAAAAAGTAGAAAATATCACCTTAAAGAGAGATGTGTGTCACGTGTCAAGGGTCATGTGCCTGATTCACCGTGTCTCCCCATCACCCCTTCACCCGCTCATTCGCTTCCACCAGTCGGCTAATTTGTGCCGGCCCGGCCAAAACGCCCAGCACATCATTAACGGCCAAACATCTGTCGCCCGCTGGATGAAAATCAGATTGGCCATCGTGACGCAGCAAGACGACGCTGACGTCATATTTTTGCTCGATTTCCGCCATGGAACGGCCGATTAATTGTGAAGATTGACCAATATCCAGCCGGACCAGGCTGAAAGTTTCGCCTTCTACAGTAATGGGGCGGGTAATATCTACACCGGCGGCGGCAGCAGCAAACGTTGGCCCGGCCATACCGGTGGCGCTCATCGTTTGGAAGCCGAACTGTTCGCGCAGAGTCCAGGCAAAATCGTCGTCGAAAATTCGGGCCACGACGCGGATGCCGGGTTTTAAGCGGCGTGCTTTGAAGGCAATTTGCAGGTTCATACTGTCGTTTTGGGTGCAAAGAACAATGGCGCGTGCTTTTTGGATGCCGGCAGCTGCCAATGCTTCTGGCCGGACGCCGTCATCTTGAATGACGGGAACACCTAACGTTTGCGCTTCGGCAATAAGGTCGGCATTGGGATTTAATTCGATGACGACAACATCCTGGTTCAGTTCGTGCAAATGTTTCATGACGCGGAAACCAAGATGGCCTAATCCGATGAGGACGATGTGGTTATTAAAGGTTGAAGCAACGGCCATTTCCCACTCCTTGCTGCGGGCGTGACGATTGAAAAACAGCAGCCCAAAATCGGCTAATCCCTGGGCCAGTATGCTGATGCCGATAATGGGCATGAGAAAATAGAAGGTTTGCAGATACCATTCGTTAGGAAAATCGCCCAGCGGCTGCAAAAAGGTGAGCGACAGCATCAAATAGATGGTTTCGGCGTGGGTGCTGACGGGATGACCGGCAAATTCTGACAAGAAAAAATAGAGCAGTCCCCCGCCTACCAGCGCTAAAATGAAGAAGAACAGCGGCCAGCCAAACTGGCGCAGCAGCAGCAATGTATCGCGCCAACTGGCCCGGATTTTGCGCCATCTTTGTGAACGTTGTAGTTTGTCCATCTTTTGCTCATTTTAAGGTACAACCAGGCCGGGGACAAGCAGTTTGTCGTCGATGGGTTGACCATTTTCGTCGAGTACGGGCAGACGGCGTAAATCGGCCAGCAGGTACCAGCCGACGATGAGCCGATATTGGCCGGATGGCAGGTCATCATCGAGCCAGATGTGGTAGGGGTCGGTGATGGTCTGGCCGGGCGTCCATTGGCTGGTGGCCAGGGTTCCTTGCAGCGGCCAGGCGTCCACTTGTCCGACGATACGGTCGTTAGCGTCGAGGATTTGGATGAAAACGGTGTAATCTTCGCTGATAGAGGCCAGGCTTTGCCAGGCAAGGGTGACGGAGAATTGGCCACCGGGTTGGAGTTCAGTTTGGGACAGGCCGATGTTGAGCAGGGCGATTTTGTCGTCGAAGTTGGTCGCGCCATCGGGCAGAGGCACGCCGCTGATTTCGACTTCGCCAAGGACGCAGCCACCGCTAGGAGATTGCAGCCAACCGCAATAGGAAGCCGGCATGATGCATTCTCCGCCAGCCTCGCCACATCGAGATGGGAATTTGGGATAGCTGGCGAAAACTTCATATTTGCCTGTTGGCAGGTCTGTGTTCAAGGGCAGGTTGAGGATGAATGGGTTTAATTCGACGGGGAAAATCCAGTCTAATGGCCGTTTCTCATCATCTTGTTCGGTAATCGGACGCAAGCGTAGTTTCAGGTAATGTGTGTCTTGTCCCCATCCTGTTAGCTGTACA
The DNA here is from genome assembly GCA_020634245.1 of Ardenticatenaceae bacterium. Lineage (GTDB taxonomy): Bacteria > Chloroflexota > Anaerolineae > Promineifilales > Promineifilaceae > JACKCC01. The sequence goes on from JACKCC010000015.1 coordinate 267,240, forward strand.
GTTAGATCGGTCTTTGGCCGGATTTGGGAAGGGAAATTTGCCCCACTCAATACCGTTTCACCAATTTGGGCGCGATACGGCCGTTCCAATTCCATCTTTTCCGTCGGCGGCAGTGACATTGCTGCCACTGTTTGCCAGTCTAGCGCCCCCGCCGGGGTGAAGGGCGGGGCCAGCGCCACCTGAATGGCCAGTTGCTGTTCCTGGCTGCTGAGTGGATGTGCCAGCAGGTGGTAGTCGGGCACAATTTCGCCGGGGTCCCAAGCCAGCGTGGGATAGTAGTTGTTGGCCGGGTGTTGGCTTGTGAATGAAGTTCTTCCTGCCCAACGAATGTAAACGAGTTGGTTGTTGGTTGCTGGTTGCTGGTTGCTGGTTTGCCAATAGAAGGTAACGGCCGTACTTCCCCCATCAACCGCCGCCATAGGTTCCAGTTCGTAGCTAATGAGCTGGATGCTGCCGAAATTGAGTTGGGTGGGAACGGCCGTGTCCGGCAATTTAGTCAACGGCTCCGTACTGACTTCGGTCAACGGCCCGACCGAACGCAAATGGTAGATGCCTTCCAGTCCGGGTAAGAACCGCGCTAGATAGACGGTTTGTCCAGCGGCAATACGGGAACCAAGTTCGGCGCGGTAGGTGGCTTCGTCGGGCAGAACCAGAATGTCCAGGTCGGGGCGAATGCCTTCGGCTTGCTGCAAGTAGTAAAGCGGCGCGATTTTCTCACTGTCGGCCAGGATGGCGGCGTTTTCGTCTAGCGGCATTGCCAGAACGCCCTGTCCCCATTCAGTCAGTCCATCGTTTTGGGAACGGTCGATTTGGGGCCAATGTTGGACGGCTGGCAGTAGAATCGGAATTATTAAAAGAGTGATGATTAATGATTGGAGATTAAAAGCTGCTTGCCAATCTTTAATCTTTATTAACCAGTCATCAACCTTCAATACGGCCGTTATCCCTGCCATCCACCATACGGCAATCACAATTTGGGCCGGGATGAGGAAGACGGAGAGGTCGGGGACGTAGTAGTTAAGGTTGTAAAAGGTGTAGCCCAGCCAGGTAACGAGCAGGATAAGGGTCATCCGCCACTGTTTGGCGAACAGGTAAATCAGGCCAATAAGTGCAATGGCCAGGTTAATCCAGCCCCAGTTTTCCAGGAAAAGCCGGCCGACGATTTCGTAGCGGGTGGGGTCGGCCAGCCAGGCGCGCCATTGGAGTGCTCCTTGGAAGCGGCCGCCGGTGACCCATTGCAGGAAACGGCCGTATCCCATTGCCTCTCCATTCACCGCTGCCCAACGGATGGGCAGGTAGGCATACAAGGCTAGAGGCAGAATAAAAGCCAGCGCCATTTTGAGCAAATGCTGAAGCCGGAACGATGAGTGATGAATCCGAAAAGCAAAGAAGATGGCCAGGATCGCCGGTGGAATGAGAAAGACGGTGGTCAAGTGGTTGGCGAGGCCGAGACCGATCAAGAAAAATAATGAATAATGAATGGTAAAGGGTGAATGGCGAATGGTGAATAGTTTACTTGCCATCGGCCACTTGCCACTCGCCACTTGCATCAAATACAGTGCAGCCGCAATGATGAGCGCATGAAGGCTGTATACTTCAGCTTCGATGGCCTGGCTCCAGAAAGTTGGAGAGATACCCAGAGCGATGGCTCCCAGCAGGGCGGGCAGGGGGCGATTGAGCAGTTTTCGCCCGGTAAGGTAGAGGAGAATAGCGGTGCTAAGGGCGAATACGGCCGTGCCCACATTCAACCGCCACGCTACCGACCCAACCGGAACCAGTGTGAACAATTTTCCCAGCAGCAGGTAAAGCGGGTAGCCGGTTGGATGGGCGATGCCCAACTGCGGGGCGACAACCTGAAATTCAAACGTATCAGCCCGGCCAACCGTCGCCGGCATTGTCAAAGCATAAACCGGAACCAGCGCCACCAGCAGCAGCAAAATATCACGCAGGGGCGAGACAGATGGGAAATGCGTTGTCTTCGCAGAATCATCTTCGCTACCGCCTGTCTTGTCCGCGTTTGCATGGGTGAATATTACGGCCGTTACCCAAACCGAAGCCGCAAAAACCAAACGACTCTCCACCAGGTTGACCGTTGGATTGAAGAGGTAGATGAGATTTAGGAGCAGGGGGGAAAGGGTGAAGGGGTGTAGGGGCAAGCGGGTGAAAGCCCAGGTGAGTGCCAGAGTGGTGAGGATGGATAGAGTGATGGTGGGGAACGGCCGTCCCAACCACAGCAATCGTGGGAAAAATAACTCATACAAAATGCGTGCAGCCGCCAATATGCCCACAAAAAGCATGACAAAACGCGATACCTGATACGTGATACGTGATACGGCCGTGGCATTCATCACACCGATTTTACCCGAAAATTCCTGCTTGCCCGTGCGTTTAGACGATTTTCCCCCTCCGTGACACCTGCACGATGTCTGTACTTTTTGACTTTGGACGCGGATTTTCATGGATGTGTACGGATTTTTCCATTTATGTTAATTAAATCCATGTTCATTTGCGTTAATCCGTGTCCCATTTTCTGGATTTTGTAAAAACTGCAAAGATAGTGACCTGTCACCCCAATAGAAAATGCAGTTGAAGGAAAAGTCATTACATCGTTTGAAATGGAACCTTCCCATCTTCACCAACTGCTATACTTTTTAACCCCCAGTTTGATTTTTTGAGTAATGAGGCAATTAGTCACTGCAAAATAAACCATTCTTGTGTTATAATGTTAACCAAGTGCTGATATTTATACAGTCATTGCAGAGGCATGGGAGCCACAGCAACACGTAGCACTAAAAATATTAAAACCTTACCCAATAGCGACCCGATGGCAGCAAATTTGCCAGCGTTGTTGTTGATTTGAGTTCACAGTTGAAATGCTCTGAGGCATTTAACTGCTCAAAGGAGGTGTGCAAAGACGAAACTCGACCCGTTATTGTGAGAGAAACATCGCATCTTTCTTGTTTTTTCTTGTTGGAGGACGAAAATGAAACGTAACTATTGGTTTGTGGTGATCTTCATTGCCTTGGCGATGGTTTCACTATTCATGATAGCTTCTGGCCCGGCCCAGGCGGCTCAACCTCTGCCCGATTACCAGATTTATGATGTTGGCCCTGAACTGCGTGAGTGGGACGCTACGCCAGATCGTATTCAGGGCGGCCTTGCGGCTCTTTCCCAGGGCGAAATTGATGCACTGGAAGCAGAGGCGCTGGCTGCTGTAGCCAGCACCCCGTACACAGAGTGTGTCCTGGATTCCAAGTTGTGGTTATCTTTGGATAATTATTTGGGCAGATACTTTTTCACCACTTTTTACCTGGTTGCCGAAACAGATGGTTCTGAACTTTGGGTACAGGCTGACTTGAGTTGGCCGGCAGGTGATCCACGCCCCACACCGGTGGTAACCTGTGAACAGGCGGCCTATTTGTTGGGTGAATTTGATAATAATATGTATCCGGTCGAAACCGATTTCTATGGCATGCCGGATGTTCATGATGGAACCTATTCGCTGCTGGAGGACTGGGGCTACGTTCCGCCAGGATATTATTACAACGAAACTGGTCGGCAGGTGGTATTGGTCTCAAATGTGCGTGATGACAGCTACTACGATTATACCTATCCCAACTATATTGCTGGTTTTTACTCGCCGACGTTTGAGGCCTACTTTGATCGCAACATCATGTCCATTGACTCGTATGCCTGGGAAGAACGCGTAGGACCTGATGGTTCACGGCCGTACCTCTATGAAGGCGTCTTTGCCCACGAATACCAGCACTTGCTGCATGATGACTATGACGCCGACGAAGTAGAACTCATCAACGAAGGCCTTTCCATGTTTGCCGAATTCTTGACCGGTTACGTGGTTGGCAACGACGCTTACAGCACATTTGAAGCCCTGCCTGAAAACTCACTGACAGCCTGGGAAGATCAAGGCGGTCGGGAAGTTGTTGCCGATTACGGCCTGGTTTTTCTCTTCCAAATGTATCTGTATGAAAAGTATGGTCAGGAATTCATCCAATACGAATTCATGAACCAGGATAATGGCGTGAGTTCGATTGAGTCGACCCTGGATGCCTTCAACGTTCGCAAAAGTTTCGGGGACATCTACCATGACTTTTCTGTCGCCGTATTGATCGACAACACCCGGCGCAACTATCGTTATGGTTTTGAACTGCTTGACGTTGGCATTGACATCGGCACGCCCGACGCTCCCAATCCTGACGCCTACGACACACCCGGTGCGCCACCCTGGGGTACAGATTACATCTGGCTTGACGGCGACCCGCAAAAATTGGGCAAATTGACCTTCAATGGTGTCGATTATTCCGTCTTCCCCTCGCCCTGGACTTCTGATGGGGACGTTCTTTTCAGTGGAACCGGAGATCTGCTGGACAACTGGGCTATCTTTGAGACGGTTGGCGGTGGCACGTTAAGCTTTGACACCATTTACGATCTTGAAGATTATTGGGATTTTGCCTTCGTGCAGGTGTCTGTGGACGGCGGCTATACCTGGATGAGTCTGGAGGATAACGAAGGGTATTCGACCTACGACTATGATCCCAATGCCCATCCCACGGTTATCGCCAATTTACCGGGCCTGACCAGTTGGCTGGATGATTGGGTGACGCTGTCATACGATTTGAGTCCCTATGCCGGTCAGGATATCTTGGTAGCCTTCCGCCTGGTCACAGATTGGGCAACCCATTACGGCGGTTGGTGGATTGATAATGTGTATGTTGATGATGTCCTGATTTCTGATGGTTCCGACGTGTCTATATTTAAGGACATTACAGAAATTGTGCCCATCAACAATGACTTTACGGTCACATTTGTCGGCTACATCTATCACGGCAAAGGAAATCAGAAGATCGAATACAAAGTGGTTTCGATGAAGCTGGATGATATGACCGAGGATGGCTGGTTTGAGCTGAATAAGGTATTGAAGAATGCCGACAGTGCTGTGATGCTGGTGACGTTTGATGCGCCGGAAGGGTTTACCGGCTATGCTGACTACACCTACGATTTCACCTATGTGAATGGTCACAACAAACCCAAGAAACCGATTAGATAAGCAAACCAGTTGATTGGCTTGTGATTGAGAGGGCTTGCCTGAAAGGGTAAGCCCTTTTTTTAACTGAGGCCGTCGAACAGGTTGTTCAGTTGGAGACTGTTGGCTGACTCAGGCCAGGCCAGGGCGAAATATTCGCTTTGCAGGAGTTGGGCCATTTCGGTTTCCGGCAGGCGGCGGAAGAGGTTGTCGGGGCCAAATTGAGTGCGATGGCAGGCAAAGGCGGTCATTTTGCGGTTGATGGTGCGGGAAATATCGATGACAACATTGAATTTGTCATCAGGCCATCCTTTGTCACGCCGTTCTTCCAGATTGGTGAAGAAATCGGTCTCCAGACCATATTGTTCCATTTTTTCTTTCATGGCCTGGAAGAAGGCGAAGCGGACGAGGGGGTAGAAAAGGCGCTGGGGGTGATACGGCCGTCCCAAATCACCTCTGTATGATGTATCCCCAGCCTTCTCAAAAGCAGTGTGCGTGTGATGGTGGATGGCGATATGGTCGGGGTGGCCATAGCCGCCGTACGGCTCAAAGGTGATGACCACCTGCGGCCGTACCCGGCGCATGACGGCTACTAATTGAGCTACAACTTCGTCGGCCAGGGCATTGATGAAGGCATCGGGTCTTTGATTGTCTGCGGTGCCGGCCATGCCGGAATCCCGGTAGTTCAGAAAAGTAACTTGCTGAATGCCCAGTGTTTCGGCGGCACAGCGCAGCTCTTGTTCGCGGACTTCGGCCAATGTTTCCGGCGTGGCCAGTGCCGGGTCGGCGATTTCGCCGGCTTCGCCACGGGTGGCGCAAACCAGTTCCACGTAGGCGCCGTTTTGGGCATATTGGGCGATCGTGCCGCCCGGCCCCAATATTTCATCGTCGGGGTGAGCCAGACAAAGGAGGATTTTTTGTGTTGTCATGCTGCTATTTTAGGCAGGAATCGGGCGGCGCCCAAGGGAAATTAGGATTGGTTAATCTGATGCGGGATACGGCCGTTGCTCCAGCCAGAAACAATCTGTTTGTAATAATGAAAACTGGCCAGAAATAAACTGCCGCCAATCCCAATGTACAGGACTGCCAGACAGGGTTTGGGATTAGGCGAATAGTGGCGCAAGAAAATACCCAAAGAGATCATAAAAGCGACCAACGGGTAGCTGTGCCACTGCTGGAAGGCAAACAAGCAAACCTTGCGTGCTGGTATGTTATGAATGCGCCGGATGTTTTTGTCGGCAAAACCGGAAAAGCCAAAAGCGTAAATGGCCATCGCCAACGCCAAACCGGCCAAAGCGAACGGGAAAACGTGCCGCCAATCTAACAGTTTTAGCCAGCCGAAAGCCAGACTGTTCAGGAAAATGCCAACGGCCGTCCACATGAGTCCGGCGGCCAGAAATAACCATTCTTTGCTGACAGCCGGTTTTAATTTTGAAAATGAAAACATTGGGTAATTATCAACAAAAAGGAGCCTCCCGCAAGCTGGCGAAAACTTGCGGGAGGGCGAGCAGAATCTTCTGCTCGCAACAAAAATGAGCTAAAGAGATGATTTGGGATGGAAAGCCCGGTGCAGCGTGGATCGGAGGGAAATCTCCAGGACGTTAGTTGCCAGGAGTACTACTCCGGGCACAACTGCCAGCCAGCCGATAATCATAAACTGCCGATGCCAGACATCGGCTTGATTGATGCCGGCAATCATGTGATCCAGGCTGGCCCAATAGTGTGCGGTTAAAACGGCCGTGCCGCCAACAATCAGGGCCACGCCAGCCCCTATACCAGTCACGTCATCGTCTTGGCTGGTCAGATTGAGCCGGTTCCAAATGCCCGGCGTGCGGAACAGCAGGAAGACGACGAGCGTTAAAATGGTGGCGTACACGATGAAATCGGTGGGCATGGAACTGCCGCGCAGGGCGCGCGAGGTGGCCATGTGCAGGCCACCGGTCAACAGTCCCAAAATCAAGGCGATGAGGCTCAGGCGATACGCGCCATTTTGGCTCTTAATCAGCCCGACGGTGGCCCAGATGCCTAACGCGCCAATCACGATACCGGCAGCGACGTAGAAGATGTACAGCCATTGGTACGACGCCAGGCTGTCCATGCCGAATTGGGCGGCGTCCAGAGCTACACAGGTTGTACCGACGCCGCTGAGAAGGGTGATAACGGCCGTTAACCCCAACAAAACAATACCTACAATCCGTAAAAATTTGCCAAACATAGTTCCTCCTGATTACAACAAAGCAAAACCGGCCACAAAAGCGGCCGTCATGAGCAATAACAGACCGGGCAAAACCGTCAGAATGGTTTTGCGGGGCAGGATGGGTTTGCCCGCTTTGAGGAAAGCCAACAGCAGTCCGCCCACGCCAATCAACGCTCCGCCGATGCCTACCAGCGCAAAACCGACCGGAGCCGCACCGCGCAGCGCCAACGAAACAGGCAGGCCAAAAATCAGCAGCCCGGCGATACCGTGTACTGGCATCAATGTAAAACTGGCGGTTTTCCCAGGTGTCGCATAGCGGGTAATCGTGACCGCCAGGAAACCAATAACCGCAAAAATCAGGTAAGATGTCCGCCAGCCGGGCAGAAATTCCCAAACCAATCCCAGCGACAGGCTTAACGGGATGATGGTGGAGACGATGACGACCAGCGGGCTGTCCAGGATGTCAAAGCCCATGATGATGAGCAGCAGCCCCGCCACCAGCAGGACGCCAAAGGCAATGGTGTAGGCCCACATGGCCATCGTGACCGAACCTTCGATGCCGATGACGATTTGGTAGGCAGCCAGCAGCCCGGTGATGAGGAGTAGAATACGGTCGAGAACGGTGATTTTTTTCATGGTTTTTCACTTTCCCGGAAACTCAGAGTTTCCGGGAAAATCATCATCAAACAACAAACATCAGCAGCAGCATGGCGCTGAGCATGTACAACGACGCATATTTGAACAGGCCGAAGTTGGTCCGTTCGCACGGTTTGGTGGCGCTGCTGACGGCCAGCAGCAGCAGACCGGTGGACAGGACGGCCATCAGGCGCAGATAACCCCAGGTGAGTCCAATGCCGTAAGCGGCCATTCCCATCATCACGGCGGCCAAAATGCTGGATAAGGCGATGATGATGTGGGTGGCGTGACGGCCGTACACGGCCGGAAACGTTGGCACACCCGCCCGCCGGTAATCATCTTCGTAGCGCAAACTAAACGTCAGGATGTGGGTGGGAATCCAGAACAGAACTGCCAGCGATAAAACAATGCCCACCCATTCGATCTGGCCGGTTCCCAGCGCCCGTCCGGCCAGCACCGGCATCCCGCCGGAAATACCGCCCCAGACGATGCTCCAGGGCGTGCGCCGCTTAAGCCAGATGGTGTAAACAACGACATCGAAGAACAGCCCGGCGAAGACGATGAGGCCGTAAAGCGCGTCCAGCGCCACGGCCCAGGCGACGCCCAACAGGGAGAGAACCAGCCCCAGCCGGAGTGCTTCGTTGGGGGGGATGAGGCCGGCGGGTAACGGCCGTTGCTTCGTCCGTCCCATTTGCCCATCAATATCCCGGTCATACCACATATTCAGCACCGTACTGCCACTGACCGCCAGGAACAGGCTGCCGGTCAAGGCCAGTACCGTTTGCCAGTTGGTGAACGGGCAGCGCGTACTCATAAACCCAGCCAGGCCGGTAACGAGCAGCAAGCCCGTTTGCAAACTTTTTATCAATGGCCAATAGAGACGGAACTTGTTGATTAGTTTGTTTGTTGGCTGGTTTGTTTGTTGGTTGGTTTTTGCCGGTGAAGCCGTCATTTTTTCTTCTCCAATGCTCTGGGATTACGGGTCACTGATTACCGAATACCGCTTACTGGTCTCTCGCGCAGCGGAACCCCACCTCGGCGCTGTAATGCTGCGGCCCGGCGCTGTTGTACTTCCACACCCGCAGATCGACTTCGTAGGTGTAAAAACTGCCGCCGCGCATGTGGCGGTAATGCTGATCGGGGTAATCGTCGCCCATCCACTGCCAGACGTTGCCGGCCATGTCATACAAACCGTAGGGACTGGCTGAATCGCGGGTTTCGTAGCCATCGTAGGTTTGTCCGTTGTAGAAACCGACCGGCGTGGTGTTGCCCAGCTTGCCATACATCTTCTCGAACAGGTCGGCCGAGGAATAGTAGTTGGCGTTATTGCCGTGAATTTCTTCGCCCCAGGGGAAGGGTAGGCCACGGCCGTTGACGATTTCCGTGCCGCGCGCCGCTTTTTCCCATTCGATTTCGCCGGGCAGCCGCCAATCGTAGTACTCACAGTAGGCGTTGGCCCCAAACCAGGTCACCATCGTCATGGGATGATTGGCGTAGGCGGGGATGGCGCTGAAAGATTGGCCATCGTAAGTCATCCGCAGACCGTCGGTAAATGGCACGTAAAGATGATCGCCGGCCTTGATTTCTTCTTCGTGTTTGTAGCCGTCAAAGGGATCACCGCCGTAGTAACCGCCGGCCCCCTCTTCGATCCAAACCGCTTCACCAGCCTCGATTTCAAACTCGCCCACTGTGACATCGCCGGAGGCAATCGCTTCATTCAGGAAATCGGCGTACTGCGCGACGGTGACGTTGGTGATCATCATTTGATAATCGTAGTCAACTGGAGTTATGTGGTCGTGCTGGCCGTAAGGGAATTCACCGGCCGGGATGGTGGCCCAGGCAGCGGCATCCACGCCGGTCTTGATGTAGTCGGGGGTGATGGCGCCAGCGGTCGCGGCGGCGGAGCAGGCGGTGGCGATTAAGCTTGTCAGGAGTAGGAGTACTGTTATGCGTTTCATTTGGATGCCTCCTGGAGTACGGCCGTTAACTCTTCTATCTTGCGTTTTTGTTCCGCTAAATCAGCTTCGGCATTGGCTTTAATTTCGGCGGTGTACTCTTTGTGCCAAGTCCCGTCCTTCACGAACAGATCTTTCAGCCGCCAGCCCAGGAACAAAGCCAGAAAGACGAGGATGCCGCCCAACCCTAAATCGATGAGCAGCATTGTCGTATTGACCAGCGGCTGCTGTTCGATTTCCGTCACAAAAAGCCGTTTCATCGAGAAAACGGTGGCCGAGGCAAAGGCGATATCGGAGCCGATAATGATGACCCAGCCATACCATTTCCGCGCTTTGCCCTTTACGCCGGACAAATCAATGAAATAGAAGAGAATGATGGTGGCAATTAGCCCGGAGAGGATGTGCCAATGGCCGGTTAGCGTAATGCGCTCCTCCCGGTGCGGCCAGACGCGGAAAATCTCATCCAGTTTGACAGCCATGAAGATGCCCACGCCGCTGACGGTGAAGTTCATGAACACCATCTGCCAGCCGGAACCAAATTTAAGCGGGTCGTGCACCAGTGCGGCCAGCTTTTGGAAGAAATTAGGCCTGACGATGCCTTGTTCGGCAATGCGATCCTTGATCAATTTGTCCCAGGAGTAGATGACGTAGAGCAGTGCCGAGAGCATGATGAAGGTCGAGCCGACGTAAATGGTAGTGTGCGCCCATTCCAGCCAGACAACGGACAAAGCGCCAAAGGTGGTCACAATTGTGCCAAAAATCATCAGGTACATGGCCCATTTTTGCAGTTTGCCTTTGAAATCCAGCCATTTGCCCACAATCAGGGTGATGCCGACGGCGACCAGTGTAACCATGATGTGCAAGTGGCCGATGATCGCTTTTTGCAGCAGCGATTTATGGGGCATGCGGATTAAGTCTTCACCTAAAAAGGTCTCGTGGCCGTTAGCCCAGAAGGAGCCGGTGACGGCGCCCCACATGGCCGAAACCAATGTAGCCACGGCCATTGTGAAGAAGGCGGCGCGCAGTAAATCGATGCCGCTTTTGGTGTGGGCGTAGGGGGAATCGGGGGGCAGTCGGTACTCTTTGCGCCAGGGCCACAGGGCGGCGGCGAGCAGTATGCCGGAGAAGAAGACCAGCGACTGCCCAACTAGGAACAGGCCATGAAAGGCGAAGTTTTGGCCGAAATAGCCGAAGAATAAGCCAAAGATAACGGCCGTTAAATAACCCACCGTAATCGTCGCATTGATGAAGACCTGCTCATGCCGTTTCATGGGCAGGATTTCGGTCATGAAATAGACTTCGATGGCGACGACGGTCATGGCGATGGTGTGGTAGAGCATGATGATGCGGCCTTCGCGGTCGGCCTGGACCATTTTCATGCCCAGCAGGTTGACGGTGATGTCGCGCACGCCCCATTCGACCATTGGCCCGGAGAGGGTGCCCCATACGGCCGTTATCAACGCCACCACCGAAATCGCCACCAGGGCTAGCCCTCTGGTTGAACGAAAAAGATAGTTAAAACGACTCTTCAATGCTTGCATAAATTTTTCTCCCAATTGCGCGGGTGCGGCGTAATCTTCCCGGTTACGCTCCCTTTGTGAAAAAGGTAGCATATCGCTGGCCGCGAGTCTTTGTTAAAAGTCAAATCGCGGTTGAGTTGAGGGGATTTTCACCGCAAAGTGCGCGAAGAACGCCAAGAAGATTTTTAATCTTTGCGTTCTTTGCGCACTTTGCGGTTTGTATTTTGTTTAGCCGGCTTGAACTTCTTTGTTGAAGCCCCAGGTGTAGGCCAGGGTCATGAGCAGCAAAATAGGGGCCAGAATCATCAAGATGACTTCCTGGCTGAAGAACAGCAGTTGGCTGCCGGTGACGACAAAGGCCAGGGCAATGCCGCCAATGCCGATCAACATGCCGCCGATGCCCACCCACCAGAATCCGGCCGGCACTTTGTTGTCCATGCTCAATTTGATAGGCAGGAGGAAGATAATCATACCGGCAACGCCGTGGAAGAGGGGGACGGCCACGCTTTTGAGGCCCATGCCGCCAATGCTGGTGACGGCGATGGCCAGAAAACCGATCAGGGCAAACCAGGCGTAATATTTCTTGATGCCGGGCATGAATTGATTCATCAGCCCCATGGAAATGCCCAGCGGGATGAGGGTGGCCACGGTGAGGACGTAGGGCGAGGCCAAAATGTCCCAGCCGAGGAAGATGAGGAGCAGTCCGGAGACCAGGAGGACGAGGAAGCCTTCCAGGTAGTAAATGTCGTGGAGGGCTTTCTTTTGTTGGTAACGGCCGTAAAACCGCCAGATCAAATAAATAGCCGCCAATCCAGTGGCCAGCAGGACAATTCTATCAAACCAGTTCATCATTTTTCTCCTTGTTTTGTTTGTAAGGGGCGGCTCCCATTTGGACGCCCCCAAGCGCCAATAACGTGAATTGTGACATAAACTGGGGAGTTGTTATGTGACAACCGTCACACAAGGAGATTTTAGTCTTGTAGTCAAATGGTCGGGTAGTCGAGTAGTCGGACTACCTGACTACCTGACTACCGGACTACTCGACTACCTGACTATTTCTCAGCAATCTGGCGTAAGCGGTTACGGTCTTGCAGGATGATACGGCCGCGTCCTAACTGGACGATCCCTTTGCGCTCAAACTCTTTGAGGATGCGGGAGACGCTTTCGCGGGAGGCGCCAACCAGACCGGCTAAATCTTGCTGGGTCAGCCGCAGTTCATCGGGAGAACGGCCGTTATCTTGATGGCGCAACTCGTTGAGCAGAGCCATTGCCAGCCGTTCCTTGATATTACGGAAGGCGAAGGTTTCCAGCCGGTTGAGCAGACGGCGTACTTCGGAGAGGCAGTCGCCCTGGACGACGGCCAGTAGTTCCGGGCTGCGTTGGCATAAATCGTGGAAGATGTCCTGGTCAATGGAAAAAAGGGTGATATCGGTGGTGGCAACGGCCGTGCCCAAATGACTTCCTTTATCCAACAGCGGTACCGGACAAAAATAATCGCCCGCACCACGCATACAGAGAACACTTTCGTATCCTTCCGGCGTGACCCGCACCATCTTCACATTGCCGCTGGCCACCAGATAAACTGCTTTAGGCGACGCGCCCTGGACAAAAACTGAATCACCGGCGGCAAACGAAAAGACACGCAAATGATTGCGCAGCTCCGATTCAATCTCCGGCGGCAGGTTGGCAAACGAGTGTAACGGGTCTTTTTTGGCTCTCATGGGCAGAGTATAGCATAGTCGTCTCTTGGCTGACATTGCTTTAGCGCAATCTCATTGGTAGTGGCTAAAGCAGTTCCAGCGTCACCGTTTCCTTGATGGCACAGGTTTCCAGGCATTTCAGGCATTGAATACATTCCAGATCACGGCTGTTGGCGTGGGCATCTTCGATGTCCATCGGGCATTCCGTATCACAGCGGCCGCAGTCCACACAGCGGCTGTTATCTACCTTGAGGCGCAAAGGAGCGATTTTGTTGAAAACGGCCAGCGCCGCGCCCAATGGACAAAGATATTTGCACCAAAAGCGTTCCACCAGCATGGAGGTGACGATAAAAGTGATCAGGACGCTCCACAACAGCCCTGTTGTTAGCCGGAAGCTAAACAGGGCGCGGACGGGGCAGAGGAAATGGAGTGGGGGGTAAGCAGCCGTTATGCTTGCCCACAAAATAACCGCCAGCAGCAAATATTTGAGATTTCGTGCCCGGCGATCAACCTGTTTC
>JACKCC010000016.1 GCA_020634245.1 Ardenticatenaceae bacterium
GACATAAATGAAACAGTTTTGAAAACGTTTTTTTAGATTTTTGTCAGCTCGTTCTTTGAAAACCCATTGTCAAGAACTGGCGAAATCAGAACTTTTGTGCTATAGTTTAGGGGTATTTAACCAGTTCAATTTGGGTATGTATCCTGATTGAAAAATATTGTTTATTGGTTAGAACGTGGTACTATTGGTTAGCTGTTCCAAACTGACAGCTTTTTACAAAATGTGCCATTTGTAGGACTTTTTCATAAGGAGAAGGGTATGTATCAAAAAATTATTATTGTTGGCAATTTAGGTCGTGATCCGGAGATGCGCTATATGCCTGATGGCACGGCCGTTACCAGTTTCAGTGTTGCGACAAGCCGCCGTTGGACTGACCGGGCTACCGGCCAACCCGTCGATGAAACCACCTGGTTTCGCGTCAGTGTTTGGGGCCGACAGGCAGAAACGGCCAATGAATATCTGAGCAAAGGCCGCAAAGTGCTTGTTGAAGGCCAGATTACGCCTGATCGGAACACAGGCGGCCCGCGTTTGTGGACAGCGCAGGACGGCACAGTTCGAGCTTCCTTTGAAGTAAAAGCGGATACGGTTCGCTTCTTGAGCAGCCGGGAGGAAGGTGGTTACGAGCCTTCAGGCGGCGATGATTTTGGCGGTGTGGCCCAGGAAGAGGATGATATTCCCTTCTAAATCGTAAATTGTAAATCGTAAAAAAAGGGACGATGTGGCTGCAAAACTGAGCCACATCGCCCCTTTTTCTACTTCAGCCTTCAGCCCTCATCCTTCAGCCTTGGGTTTAACGGCCGTTACCCTTGCACTAAACACCCGCACCCCAACATCCAGACTAAGCGAATTAGCCAATTCCACCTCCGGCGCCGCCTTGTCGCGTACCGAAATGTTGGTGAAACCAGCAGCACGCATAGCAGACACATAATCGCCGACGTCCTCCGCACCGGCAATGCAGCCGGTCCATGAGGCCATGTTGGCTCGTTCCTGCGGCGTGAAGTGGCCCTGAGTGACAATGTCGGAGACGGCCAGCCGCCCGCCTGGTTTGAGCACCCGGAACGCTTCGCGGAAAACGGCCGTTTTATCCGGCGCCAAATTAATCACACAATTGGAAATAATCACGTCCACCGAGTTCGCCTCCACCGGCATATCCTCGATCTGGCCTAGGCGAAACTCGACGTTGTCCAGGCCAACTTTGGCTTTGTTGCGATTGGCCTTGGCGATCATCGCCTCGGTCATGTCCACGCCAATAACGTGACCGGCGGGGCCAACCTGCCGCGCCGCCATGAAGCAGTCAATGCCGCCGCCGGAACCGAGATCGAGCACAGTCAGTCCTTCAGCTAGATTGGCCAGGGTGATGGGGTCGCCACAGCCCAGGGACATGCCGGTGACTTCATCGGGCAGCCAGTTGGTGTCGGCCTGGTACAGGTTGGCAAACATTTCCACAGCCTGATCATTGTCGGCTCCGCAGCAGTCGTTGTCTACCGAGTCGCGGCAACAGGAGGCGCTTACCTCTACTTTGAACTCGTCGGCGATACGGCCGTACTTCGCCTTCACTTCTTCATGAATTTTGTCGGGGGATAAATTAGACATTAGGTCACCTCATATTGATATTCATCTATGCGTTTGATTAAAAAAAGAGGCTGGCAATTGGAGACTAGAGATTAAAAAGAGTCTCCGGTCACTAATCACCAATCTCCAGCTTTTCTGGCGCAAAATTCTGCATCAACATGCCGCAGCAAATCGCCACCGCAGCCTGATTAAGCGAATAGAAAATTTGCTTGCCTTCCCGCCGTGTATGGACTAATCCGGCTTCGCGCAGGATGGCCAGATGATGGGAAACGGTCGGCTGCGTTACGTCACCCAGCTTCTCCACCACATCACCGACGCACAGCCATTGGCAGCAGAGCAAGTTCATGATTTTTTGCCGGGTGTCGTCGGCCATCGCTTTGGCAAAGGTTACAGAGTCCATATGGTCAAGATTTTTCATATAGATAATTGTCGATATGATAATCGATTCAGCCGAATTTGTCAACATTTTGGCCCATTTGGGTCCCGTTCTCAAAGTTGACTTAAAACCGGCCCACCGATAGAATCCATCCTTCACGGAACTGCATTTTTAGGAAGCGAGAGAAACCTATGAGAATCGTCGTTGATGCGATGGGAAGCGATGACAATCCAGGGCCAGATGTGGCCGGAGCGGTGCTGGCGGCGCGCAAATTTGGCGACACGATGATCCTGGTCGGCGACCAGGCCCAAATTGAGGCTGAATTGGCTAAACAGGACACGGCCGGTTTGTCGATTGAAGTTGTTCATGCCGGTCAGCAAATCGTGATGACCGACAAGCCCTCGGATATCGTCAAGGGCAAGCCGGATTCGTCGATGCACGTGGGGATGAGCCTGGTCAAAAATGGTGAGGCCGATGCCTTTGTGACGGCCGGTAACACGGGTGGCGCGCTAGCGGTGGCCATGCTGCGCCAGGTGGGATTGGGGCGTATTCCCGGCGTCAAACGGCCGGCGCTGGGGGTGATTTTCCCGATTGAGGAACGGCCGTTACTCATCGACAACGGGGCCAATGCCGACTGCAAACCGGAGTATCTGCTCCAGTTTGGGCTGATGGGCAGCCTGTACGTGGAGCGTGTGCTGGGCGTGCAGAATCCGCGCGTGGCCCTCATCTCCAATGGCGAGGAAGAAGGTAAGGGTAACTCGCTCATCAAGGAAACAATCCCTCTCATGCAGGCCAGCGGCCTGAACTACGTGGGCAACATCGAGCCGAAAGAGTTCGTCAAAGGCGGGGCTGATGTGGGCGTGACCGATGGTTTTACCGGCAACATCATCATCAAAACGGCCGAAGCTATTGCTAGCTACATGAACGGTTTGATCAAAACGGAAATCAAGGCCAGCCCGCTGACGACGCTGGGCGGTCTGCTGGCCAAACCGGCGTTTGGCCGGGTCAAGAGCCGGTTGGATCCCGACGAAGTGGGCGGCGCGCCCCTGCTAGGCGTGAATGGCGTGGTGATTGTGGCGCACGGCCGTTCCAACGCCTACGCCATCAAACAAGCCATTGGCCAGGCCCGCCGCATTGTGGAAAAGCAAGTCGTCGAAGCGATACAAACAGGACTAAAGGCGTAATCTGTAATCCGTAATCTGTAACCGATTCGACCGATTACCGATTACTGAATACCGATTACCGATACGAAGGTACGGTATGGAAAACATGTTAGACGCACGGGGACGGCCTCGTGTTGTCATTACCGGCATGGGGGTGATGAGTCCGTTGGGGCATACGGCGGCCGAGAGCTGGGATAGTTTGCTGCACGGCCGTTCCGGGATTGGCCCTATTACCCGCTTCGACGTGAACCGGTATGATTTCCCCATCCGTATCGCCGGCGAAGTCAAAGATTTCAAAGCCAAAGACCACATGGATTTCAAGGAGGCGCGGCGTATGTCGCTGGTCTCGCAGTACGCCGTGGCCGCCGCCCGGATGGCCCTGGCCGATGCCGGGCTGCCGGAACCGGTTCCCAATCCGGAGCGCACCGGCGTTTTGGTTGGTACGGGGGCTGGCGGCTTTGACGTGGCCGATCAAAATGTGACCATCCTGCGCGAAAAGGGATTTGGCCGGGTCAGCCCGTTCGCCATGACCGGCTTCCTCTCTAACATGCCCAGCCATCATGTCAGCCTGGCCGCCGGAACGCTTGGCCCCATCAGTACTGTGGTGGCTGCCTGCGCGACGGGTACGCAGGCCATTGGTGAGGCGCTGGAATATATCCGGCACGGCCGTGCCGATGTGATGATTACTGGCGGATCGGAAGGATTGATCCATGAAGCGGCAATTGCCGGTTTTGGTGCGATGCGGGCGCTTTCCACTGGTTACAACGACACCCCAGAGCGGGCCAGCCGCCCTTTCGACAAAGATCGGGATGGATTTGTCCTCAGCGAAGGGGCCGGTGTTGTGATTTTGGAGCGCCTGGATCAAGCATTGGCGCGCGGTGCGCGGATTTATGCTGAAGTTTTGGGCCATGCTTCGGCCTCCGATGCATTTCACGTCGCCGCCCCTGACCCGGAGATGGCCGGGGCGGTGCGGGCTATGCGTTGGGCTATTGAAGATGCCGGTCTGGAAACGAATAAGATCGATTACATTAACGCGCATGGTACGGCCACGCCGGTTAATGACGCTGCCGAAACGTTCGCCGTGAAAAAATTGTTTGGCGAATATGCTTATGAACTACCCATCAGCAGCAGTAAATCGGTCTTGGGCCATGCGATGGGTGGGGCTGGGGCGATTGAGGCAATTTTTTCGGCAATGGCGCTGCAAACGGGTATCATCCCGCCTACCTGGAATTATGAGACGCCGGACCCGGATTGTGATCTGGATTATGTGCCCAATGTGCCGCGCCCGGCCGATTTGAATGTGGCGATGTCCAATTCGTTTGGGCTGGGCGGCCAGAATGCCTGTCTGGTTTTAGGTAAATTTGAGAGTAATGCGGGGCTTGGTGACTCGTCGAGTTGACGGTGTTTCATGCGTCATGGGTCAATAAAAAACATGACGCATGACGCATGACATAATGTACTAAATATGGTGGAAGATGGTTATTTTTCGAGACGAAGAACGGATTGCCCGGATGGGGCGGACAGCAAAGATTGTTAATTTTGTTGGGCTAGGGGCGTTGATTATTGGTTTTATTTTGGCTTTTACTAATTTGGAAAGCTTTTCGAATTTGGTGTTGTATCAATTGGTTGCGTTGGGTGTAGGTTGGCTGTTGTCACAGATTGGTATTTATCTGACGCATCGTTACTTGCGCCAGCCGCGGCCGGATCAGGTGTTGGATGATGCGGTGAAGAAGGTGGCTAGAAACGGCCGTATGTATCACTTCCTTCTCCCCGCTCCCCATGTGCTGCTGACACCGGAGGGCATTATCGTCTTCAATCTCAAATACCAGGGCGGACAGATCAGTGCACATGGCGACAAATGGAAGCAGCGCGGGGTAGGCATGCGCAAAATCTTTGGCCAGGAAGGGTTGGGTAATCCCAGCCGGGAAGTAGAGGCGATGGTTCAGGCTTTGGCCAACTTTATTCGCAAAAACGTGCCTAGCATTGAGGAAGTGCCCATTGGTGCGATGATTGTGTTCACAACCAAGGGGGTGAAGGATTTGGATGTGGACGAATCCAATATCCCGGCGATGCACGCCACCAAGGTAAAAGGATTCTTGCGTCAGAAAAAACGGGAGCCGCTGCCGCAGGCTGATTATGATGCCCTTAGAGCGGCTTTTGACGCTCAGGCGGCCAATTTAGTCGAGGAGCAGGCGAACGATGAGTGATTTGATAGCCCCTAATGTGTATCGAATTGCGGCTGGCTATGTCAATCTGTACCTGATTGCCGAAGAAGACGGCCTGACATTGGTTGATACCGGCATGCCGCGCAGTGAAAAATTGGTCTGGGAAACGATTGAAGAAATTGGCCGGCAGAGATCGGAGCTAATCCGCATCGTCATGACCCATTCCGATCTGGACCATGCCGGTAGTTTAGGCGTTATTCAGGCTGAAACGGGGGCGAAGGTGTATGCGGGGAAGGAAACGGCCGTGTTCTTGCAAAGCGGTAAATCACCCAAACATCTGCCCTGGTTCGTGCAGACAATTTCATCCCTTTTGGTTCGGTACCGATCTGTATCTGCTGATGTAATCGAAATTGTCAACGAAGGAGATGTGCTGCTCATTTTGGATGGTTTACAAGTTCTGGCAACGCCTGGTCACACAATGGACCACCATTCTTTTTTCAGCCCCCAGCGAGGCGTTTTGTTCACTGGCGATGCCTTAAACACCAATACCGGCAGTTTACAATCCTCTCCGGAGCGCATTACGGCCGATTTAGCGGCCGCCAAAAGCTCGGCTCTTCGCCTTTTGGAATTGGAGCCAACAGTTATTGCCTGTGGTCACGGCGATCCAATCCAAAACGCAAGCCGTGAAGATACTATGGATTTATTCAATCAGCTCAAACAAAGTTGAGGTGTCACAATGACGTTACATAACCGCTCAATCCTGGATAAGGACTTAAATGATTTGCGCACCAATATTCTGCAAATGACTAGCCTGGTAGATACAGCCATTGAGCAGGCTATGTTGGCGTTAGGTCAGCGTGATGTCGTATTGGCGCAAAAAGTCATCAGCAGTGATCACCAGGTCAATCAACTGCGTTATGATGTCGAAGAGGCTAGCCTGCGAATCCTGGCGACCCAGCAGCCAATGGCCAGTGATTTGCGTGTTGTGATTGCGGTGATTCATCTGGCGGTGGAATTAGAGCGTATCGGTGACCATGCAGCGGGTATTGCCCGCCTGGTAGCCCGCCTGGAAAGCGAAGACGAGATTGATACGCTGCACAAGCTGCCTAAGATGGCCAGACGTGCCCGCCAGATGCTGCGGGAAAGTGTCGATGCCTTTATTAACAAGGATGCCGCTGCGGCTAAGGTCATGATTGGTCGGGATGACAAGATTGACCGGCAGTACAATAAGCTTTTTCAAGAAACATTGGAAGAAATGCAGGATGATGCCTATATCCGCCGGGCAACTTTTTTGCTGTGGGTAGGTCACAATTTGGAGCGTATTGGGGATCGAGCGACCAATATTGCTGAACGGGTTATTTTTATGACCACAGGCGAGTTTATCGAGACGTCAACGGCAATGAATTGAATTTTGCGGCTCGAATTTTTTGTTGAGTGCACGGCCGTTATATGTTCAGTTTGACAATTGATAAGAATCTAATAGAATTTTAATCTCTTAACAAGATTATTTTCGCACACATCCATAAAAACAAACGGAAGAGGAGGTGAGCGGCAAAAAAATAAATTAATATCCCCCCAATAACTTATCCCACTAAGTTGGCGTTTAACAGCGCCTGTAACACAGAAACCCAAAAAACATCATTATTTCAAATCTCTTGAGGAGGAGAACCAAATGAAACGTACAATTTACCTTGTTTTGTTTGCTTTGTTGGCAGTATTGGCTCTTACAGCTTGTGGTGGTCAGGCACTTGAGTGCACCGATCCATTGGGTTGTGTCGAAGTTGGCCCCGATGATCCCATTTTGTTGGCATCATCCCTGGTCATTTCCGGCCCCAACACTGAACTAGGCCTCGACTCCCAGCACGGTGTAGAAATAGCCATCGACTTCCGCGGCGATGTGTTGGGCCACAAAGTTGAGCTACAGCCCGAAGATGACGGTTGTAATGCAGAAGGTGGTCAGACCTCAGCTCAGAAGATCGTCTCCAACCCACAAATCGTTGCCATGATCGGTACGAGCTGCTCCGGTGCTGGTGTTCCGGCCGCTAAAATCATTTCCGATGCCGGTTATTCAATGGTTTCGCCCTCAAATACCTCCCCGGCATTAACCGATCCGGAACAGCACCAGGCTGGTTACTTGCGTACAGCGCACAATGACACCATTCAGGGTTCGGCGATGGCTGAATTTGCCTACAATAATCTTGGCATTCGTAAAGCAGCCGCCATTCACGACGGTGACCCCTATACCGAAGGCTTGGCCAGCGTATTCAGCGAAGCGTTCCAGGCTTTGGGTGGCGAAATAGTAGCCTTCGAAGCAATCGCTGCCGATGCTACAGAAGTCACCGCTCCACTAACCTCGATTGCTGCTGCAGGACCGCCAGAATTCATCTACTACCCGGTCTTCATTCCTTTGGGTTCACTGATCACCAAGCAGGCCAAAGATGTGCCCGGTTTGGAAGGTGTTGTCCTGGCTGCGGCTGACGGTGTGCAATCCCCATCCTTCTTGGAGGCGGCCGGCGATGCGGCTGAGGGCATGTATGTTTCTGGCCCTGACCTGAGTTTTGGCAATGCACTCTACGATAGTTTCCTGACTGCATATCAAGAAAATTATGGCACAGCCCCAACTGCTCCCTTCCATGCCCACGCTTTTGACGCCACCAATATGATTCTGGATGCCGTCGAAAAGGTGGCCCAGGTTGGTGACGATGGCACGCTGTTGATTGGTCGTCAAGCGCTGCGCGATGCTTTGTATGCCACATCTGGCATGCAGGGTATTACCGGCACCATTACTTGTGATGAGTTTGGTGACTGCGCTGACCCCAAGATCTCTGTCAGCCAGGTCCAGGGTACCGATTTTGTAAAAGTGTGGCCCGAATAAAACTTGACCTGTCCTACAAGAATTAGCTAGGTAGGTTGTTTTGCAGAATAGGCTCCGGTTCCTGCCGGGGCCTATTCTGTACGTGTATATAGGATTCTTGATGACAAGTTGAATCGATAGGCCGTGTATCTGCCTGTCGGTTACGTCGGAGCTATGAATATGTCGCAACGATTCAAGGACATTGATTACATTGGCGTGTTTCTGTGGTTGTTCAGGACGTCGATCATCGTAATTGTGGTTTGGGGGACGGTGGCCAAGGTCTTTTTTGGTCAAGGCAATGCTTATACAACCAGTGATTGGATCGATTTTCTGGTAGCTGGACTATCTCAAGGTAGTCTGTTTGCCTTGATTGCGCTGGGATACACGCTGGTTTATGGCGTACTGTTTATGATTAATTTCGCTCACGGGGAATTTTTCATGTCAGGCACGATGACGTCTACCGTCTTGATAGCCACTCCTTTGAGCGCAACCGGTTACCTGGATAAGCATCCATTT
This sequence comes from Ardenticatenaceae bacterium, assembly GCA_020634245.1. Lineage (GTDB taxonomy): Bacteria > Chloroflexota > Anaerolineae > Promineifilales > Promineifilaceae > JACKCC01. The sequence continues at coordinate 8,647 of JACKCC010000016.1, forward strand.
ATCGGATTGTTGGCCATTTTTACCGTTTCGATGCTGACATCGGTTGGCATTGCTCTTTTGACAGAGCGGATTGCTTATCGGCCGTTACGCCGGGCGCCTCGTCTGGTTCCTCTGATTACGGCGATTGGTGCTTCCTTTTTCTGGCAATATTTTTTCCGTGGTTTGTTTGGTTCCGCACTGGTTCCGTTCCCGGAAATAGAGATTTTTAAGGGGCAGTGGTCGGTTGTGGGTATTGACATTCTCAAGACGCGAGCGGTGGTTATGATCGCGTCTGTAGTTATGCTGGTTGGTCTTTATTTGTTCATCATGCGAACCAAAACGGGTATAGCAATCCGAGCTGTTGCTGAAGATAAAGATATTGCCGCACTGATGGGTATTGATGTCGATCGAACGATCTCGATAACGTTTGCGACGGGGGCAGCCATGGCCGGCGCGGCTGGGATTCTCTACGGACTTGTCTTTAGACAGGTGGATTTCTTTATGGGTTTTGTGCCCGGAATTAAGGCGTTTACGGCCGCTGTTCTGGGCGGTATTGGCAGCATTCCAGGGGCAGCGCTTGGCGGGCTGTTTTTGGGCCTGATTGAAGCAGTTGGGCCGCCTTTATTCCTGGAAGGTTTGGGTATTCCTGGCGCACATCAGCTAAAAGATGTGATCGCTTTTACGATGTTGGTACTGGTGTTGATTTTCCGTCCGCAGGGTATTATTGGCGAACGGCTTGCTGAGAAGAAAGCGTGAGAGGTGGATGATGACGCAATTGGAATTACGCAATGCCGTTCGGGCGGGGCTGTTAGCCGGAATTATTATTTTGGGAATCAGCGCTGTTGGTATGGTGGAAGGTTTCGACCAGCGGGATCTGATTACTGGTGTTTTTACGCTGGGGCAGCTGGTTTTGTTTAGTGCGCCGTTTATTGCCGGTTATTTGGTGACCAAGAATGAGCATGATGAGGCGAAAGTATCGTCTATTGGGTTTGGAACGTTGGCTGGGGTGTTAACGGCCGTACCTCTCGTCCTTCTCATTCTCCTCACCCTTGTCTGGCCAACCATTCGAAATTCATTTGTTAACGTATCACCCGAATTGATCCGCATCCTTACCCTGGGCAGCAGTCCTGTTGCCGGCGGCATTGTCCTGGCGGTGGTGATGGCAGTTCTGGGTACAGTGGGTGCGGCCGTTCACGTACTGCCAGAAAAAATTCGCAAACCCCTGATCAATGGGGTGGGCTGGATGTTGGGAGTTGGCATGTTATCCGAAGTCCTTCTCAACATTCTTCGGCCAATTCTGGGACGCAGCTTGATACGAGTTTTGTTTGGCACCAAGGGAGTCACCCTTCCGGTTGCCATTGTTGTTTTCGTTTTGGCTGTCGTTTTCACCATTTGGTGGGAGGCCGGAGGGCGAGAACGCTATCAATCTCGCCAGGCAGCTATGTCGGATGAGCAGATAAAGCGAACCCGGCAGGGTTTGACGATTGGTGGTCTTGTTTTGTTGCTCATCATGCCCCTCATCTTAGGGACCTATCTGACAGAAGTGGTTGATAACGTGGGTTTGTTTATCCTTATGGGTTTAGGGTTAAACATCGTCGTCGGTTTTGCCGGCTTGCTTGACCTGGGGTACGTGGCCTTTTTTGCTATTGGCGCTTACGTTGTCGGTATCTTGACATCGCAGGGTGATTTGGGTATTGCCCATATGTCTTTCTGGTTGGCTTTGCCGATTGCCATTCTGGTTGCCGTAGCGGCCGGGATGACGTTGGGTATTCCGGTTTTGCGGATGCGCGGCGATTACCTGGCCATTGTTACCCTGGGTTTTGGTGAAATCATCCGTGTTTTAGCCACATCAGACTTGTTAAAACCTTACATTGGCGGGGCGCAAGGCGTTTTGCAGATTGCCAAGCCGGAAATATTTGGTTTTACGATGGTGCAGCCGCAGCATTTTTATTATCTGATCCTGGCCGGAGTCGGATTGGCCATCCTGGTTTCGTCTCGTCTGCGTGATGCCAGGCTGGGACGGCAGTGGATGGCGTTACGTGAAGATGAAGACGTGGCCGAAGCGATGGGTATTCGCCTGGTCACGACCAAACTGTTGGCGTTCGGCATTGGGGCTGGTTTTTCCGGTTTGTCGGGCGCTATTTTTGCCGCCCGCCTCAGCTCGATTTTCCCGCACAGCTTTAACCTGCTCATTTCGATTAACGTGTTGAGCCTGATTATTGTGGGCGGGATGGGCAGCTTGCCCGGCGTGGTGGTTGGGGCGTTGGTTTTGGTTGGTTTACCGGAACTGCTGCGTGAATTTGCCGAATACCGGCTGCTGCTGTACGGGGTTTTGCTCATTGCGATGATGATTGCTCGTCCAGAAGGGCTGTGGCCGTCACCCATCACGCGGAGGGAACTCCATGCGGAAGAAGAACTGGAACAAGCTGCCGAGGCAGGGAGGTGATGGATATGGCTATCTTGGAAGCAACGAATGTTACGAAACGGTTTGGCGGCTTAACGGCCGTTAACGACCTCACGTTCTCTATTCCCAAAGGTTCTATCGTCAGCATCATCGGCCCCAATGGGGCAGGCAAAACGACGTTCTTTAACTGTATTACCGGTTTTTACAAGGCCGATGAGGGCGAGATTTTGTTTAACGGCCGTTCTACCGTTGGCCGTTCCACCGACAACATCACCCGTATGGGCATCTCCCGTACCTACCAAAACATCCGCCTGTTCGCCCAAATGACAACCATCGAAAACATCCTGGTAGGCATGGAACCGCAGCTCAACACCAGTTGGATCAGCGCCCTGTTCCGGCTGCCCCAGCAAGTTAAGGAAGAAGAAGATGCGCTGGAAGAAGCCCGCCGCCTGTTGGAATTTGTTGGCTTAAAAGGCAAAGGGGATGAATTGGCGCGAAATCTGCCTTATGGCGATCAGCGGCGGTTGGAAATTGCCCGTGCCCTAGCCGGGAAGCCCCAGCTCTTGCTGCTTGATGAGCCGACCGCCGGTATGAATCCGCGCGAAACTGCCGAAACCACCGAATTCATCCGCCGTTTGCGCGATGAATTGGGCATTACCATCCTCTTAATCGAACATGACATGCGGGTGGTCATGGGTATATCAGAGCATATCACCGTGCTCGATTATGGCTCCAAAATCGCCGAAGGATCGCCGGCCGATATTCAGCGTAACCCCACCGTTATCGAAGCGTATCTGGGGCGGGGTGCGGCCGCCAGCGCGACCATCGAAATTGAAGCCTGATTGAAGGAGAAATGAGCATGGCTTTACTTGAAGTTAACGACGTACATGCCTACTACGGCAATATTCATGCCCTGAAAGGCATTTCCCTGACGGTTGAGAAAGGCGAAATCGTTTCTCTTATTGGCGGGAATGGCGCTGGAAAAACAACCACTTTGCGCACCATTAGCGGCCTGCTCAAGCCGCGTACCGGTGGTGTAACTCTGGATAATGAAGATTTGACCCAGTACAAGGCACATCAACTGGTATCCAAAGGCATCGCGATGGTTCCGGAAGGCCGTGGTGTTTTTGCCCGGCTGACAGTGGCCGAAAATCTGAAAATGGGCGCATTCCATCGGACAGACAAAGACGGTATTGTCGAAGATTTGGAGCAAATGTATACGCTTTTCCCGCGTTTGCGGGAACGGCAGACACAGGTGGCCGGTACATTGAGCGGTGGTGAGCAGCAAATGCTGGCAACGGCGCGGGCCATGATGTCTCGGCCCAGTCTGTTGTTAATGGATGAACCTTCGATGGGGCTGGCTCCGGTGTTGGTAGAAACGATTTTTGATACCATCGTTAAAATCAACAAGGAAGGCACGACTATCCTGTTGGTGGAGCAAAATGCGCATATGGCACTGCAAGTGGCCCACCGGGGTTACGTTTTGCAGACAGGCGAGATTGTGTTGAGCAATACGGCGAAAGAGCTGCAAAAAGATCCGACTGTACAGAAAGCGTACCTGGGGATCGAATAACGCAAATCTGGCGTTTTTTCAAAAGAAAACGTAAAAGGTGAAAGCAGGAAAGTAATCGGAATTCTGTAAAGGCCATTCTCCTGTTTCCCCTGAGTAAACCGCAGGGGAATGGTCTCTTTTTTCATTCAAAAACTTCCTGCGGTTTACCAACATAAAGCGTAAAGCGGCAAGATCGTTTTACGCTTTATGTTTTCTAGGTGATTTATGAAGATTGGGCGATGGATTGGCTTGTTCGTTAGTTTGTTGGTTAGCGGGCTGGCAGTGGGCTGTACCGGCTCTAAATTGGTTTGCCAGGATGCATTGGGCTGTGTGGAAGTGCGGCCGAATGAACCAATCAGAATTGGTTATTTGCTGGCCGAATCGGGTACGGCCGTTACCCTGGGCCAGGACAGCAAAGGCGGCATTGAACTGGCTATTGATAACCGGGAAAATGGTGTCATGGGTCACCAAATCGAACTGGCGGGGTGGGATACGGCTTGCAACATCAATACCGGGCAGACTGCTGCGGGTGACCTGGTGGCCGATCCGACGATTGTGGGCGTGATTGGCACAACCTGCTCCGATGTGGCTGAGGCGGTCATGCCGACGATTGCCGAGGCCGGTTTGGTGATGATTTCGCCCTCGAACACAGCGCCCCGGTTAACGGCCGTATCCCATCCCTGGCAAGACGGTTACGCGCGTACGGCCCACAGTAACCGGCTGCAAGGCCAGATTGGGGCTGAATTTGCCTACCATGTGTTGGGGGGTAGAACGGCCGTTATCCTTCACGAAGGCAGCGATTACACATTGGCCCTGGCCCAGGCCTTTGCTGACGCCTGGCGGGCACAGGGCGGCAGCATTATGCTGGAAACACAAATCGCCGTCAGCCAGCCTGATCTGGAGGAAACGTTAACTGGCCTGGCGTTTAATCCGCCTGATGTGATTTACCTGGCGCTCTTTGAGCCGGAAGCGATTTTTGTGGCTAATGGGCTGGTGGGTAAACCGGCACTGGCTGACATCAGTCTGCTTGGATCGGAGAATTTGCTTTTGCCCGATTTTCCGTTGGCGGCGGGCACGGCCGTTGTGGGCATGTATGTGACGGGTACGGCCGTTACCGGGGCCGATTATGACGTGTTTCTGGCTCAATGGGACGTCACGTTTGGCCAGATGCCGACGGGCCAATTCCATGCCCACGCTTACGATGCCGCCAACATTCTCCTGAATGCGATTGAATCGTCATCGCAGCAGGGCAGCGACGGCACGACGTTGATTGGCCGGCAAGCGCTGCGCCAGGCCATCCGAGCGACGACGGATTTCCCCGGTTTAACCGGCACGTTAAGCTGCGATGCGGCCGGGGACTGCGCGTCGGGAGAGGCGTTGAGAGTGTATCAGATAACGGCCGTGGAAATTAGCGGTGAACAGTGGCCGCCACCCGTTGTTTGGCAACCAACCCGTTGATTTGCGATCCGCATTTGGCTGTTTCTCCTCCAACACTACCTGCTCCGGTACGGCCGTTCTCACTGACACTCAACGAGGACGGCCGTTTCTCAGCATTCATCATTCACACTTCATCGTTAGGGGAACGGCCGTTCCCATACCAAAAGCGTGACGCCCAAGTGAAGCATGGTGAGGATACCCCGACCCAAGCGCGTGGGAACCTCGCCGGAGCAGGATTATTTAATGATTTCTGACGTTACTTCTCCCCAATCGGTTATTTTCATGGTTTCACTGTCAATAATAATGTCGTCGACTTTAATCCAGTACCAAACCTCTGCATTGTTATTTTGGATAAAGCAACCATACCGAACTTTTAATCCTTGGTTCCTCCCTGCCGAGGCCCACGCTTCATGCAATCCACGAATACATTTGACAGGTGTGTGCGTGTTCATCCATTCATCAAGTCTCGGTGTCAAGTCTACGTTTATCATTTCGTAAGCAGATGGATGATTCAATTTAAGTGCTAATGTAAAGGCACCTGCCAGACCAGACTCTGTGTCACGGTCGTGCAGAAAGAAAAAATCATCAATAGTTGGGGAATCTAACACCCAAGTAACAGCACCGCACAGAAGTGATAAAACTACAAGTGTAAAAACGATTAAATTTCTTTTCCTAAGCATCAAGCCACCTCCCTGTTCCAGCGCGGTCTTCTCTCGCAGGCTGTAGCCGGTGTCACTTCAGCAAGCTCAGTACAGGCCCTACCGAGTTGCCTTGTGTCCGGGTCATGTGGTTATTTTACGGCCGTTCCCCTTCCCCAACAAAGAAAAACAATCCAAATGAGCGTTTCGGGAGCCGTCTCCCCTGGCTGCTTGCCCCCGCAAACCCAGTTGCTATACTTGCTTCTTGCGAATCATAAAGGATTTCATATGAAGCATACCATTCGATTCATTTGGATTATTCTCGCCTTTCTGGCATTAGCGGCTGGCTGCCAGGATGCCGAACCGGAAACAGCGGTAACGGCCGTGCCCCCCACACCCACCAGCCCGGCCATCCCCACCCTGAACAGCAGCCGGGGCACTGATTTCATCGTCATTGCTACCGACGCGCCCAACGGCTACTTCGCCGATTTCGATCCGTTAGGCAACGTCATCGGCTTTGACAATGATTTGATGGCCCGCATCGCCGCCATCGCCGATTTTGATTATGAATTTCTGGTAACGCCGCACGAAGGCGTCCTGGAAAACCTCATCTCCCCGGCCAGTCACGACTACGATATCGTTATGTCCAGCCTGGTCATTCCCGACGAGCCGGAGCCGGGCATTGCCTATACCGTTCCATATCTGGAAATAGGTCAGGTGATGGTTGTTCTGGCCGATGAGCAGGACGTGCAAAGTTATGCCGATTTTCAAGCGGGTATGGCGGTGGGCGTACCGGCTAACAGCAGCAGCGAGGAGACGGCCCGGCAGATTCTGGCTTTGAGTGACGCCGACGTGTTTGAGTATGATACGGCCGTGCAAGCTCTCCAGGCCCTCATCGACGAGTCGGTTAACGCGGTCATCGTCGATAATTTTACGGCCGAACACTACACCACCGCTTATCCCGAACAGCTAAAAATCCTGGGCGGTACTGGCCGCGACGCCTGGATCAGTCAAAAATCTTACGGCATCGCCGTTCCGACCAGCAATCCCGCCTTGCTCGACCGGCTCAATCAGGCCATCCTCCAGGCCCAGGATGATCAGACCATCGAGCGGCTGACCACTGCCTGGATCGTTCCCAGCGGCAGCATTGATGCCGGCGAATCCCGCGTCGGTACACCGGCCGGTGAATTGGTCATCGGCATGGTCGGCCAATTTTCCGATATGGACCCGGCCAGCGATCCCGATTTAATTGGTTGGGAAATCAAAAACAACACCATGAGCGGGTTGTACGGTTACAACAGCAGCAATCAACTCGTGCCCTTGCTGGCGGCCAATATGCCCATTGTGAGCGAAGACAAACTGGAATACACCATCCCCCTGCGCCGCAACCTAAGCTTCCCCGATGGCAGCGAGTTTACCGCCGAAGATGTGCAGTGGGCCATCAGCCGTTCGGCCCGGCTGGGCAGCTTTTTGGTAAATAGCTATCTCAAAGACAGCAACGACGATAATTTTGCCGATGAAGATGCTGTCCAGGTTGTCGATCCCTATACCGTAAAAATCGTTTTGCAGGAACCGGCGGCCTATTTTCCCAGCCTCCTGGCAACGCCGCCTTATTACCCCGTCAGCAGCGCCTGTTACAACGATACGGCCGATCCCTTGAGTACCTGCGGCGGCATTGGCCCGTACACCATCGTTTCTTGGGAAGTTGGCGAGCGCATCCGGCTTAAAGCTAACCCGGAATGGCCCGGTTTACCCGCTCCGGCTTTTGAAAACATTCAGGTTCGTTTTTATACCGACGTGCCCTCGCTGCTGCGTTCATTGACTGAATTCCAGTCCGTTGATCTAGCCTGGACCGGTCTGCCCTTCGCCGATTATCAAACGCTGGCGGCTGTTGACCAAAACAGTGATGGCGAAGCTGATTATGTCGATTGGCAAGGCCCAGCCATTTTTAAGAGTTATCTGATGTTTAATCATGATACGAAACCCTGGGACAATGCCCGGGTGCGCCAGGCAGCAGCGTTGGCTCTGGATCGGGAGGCGTTGGCGGCTTTATTTGATGGTCTCCGTTTGCCGCTTTACAGTCCGGTTCCGGACGCTGTGCCGGGGCATGTGGCCACCTTTCCGCAGCGCGATTTGGCGCAGGCGGTGGCTTTGCTGCTGCAAGCGGGTTATAGCACCACTAAGCCGCTGCTGGTTACGCTGACTTTTGTTAATGACGGCCGTTACTCCCCTATCGAAGAAACTTACGCCACAGCCATTAAAATCCAGCTTGAAGAAACAGGCGTTTTCCAGGTGACATTACAAGGTACATCCTGGGAGGTTTTGCGCGGCCAGATTTCCCAATGCGATAATCCCTTCTATTTGATTGGCTGGCCGTCACCGGGGCAGCCGGTCAATTATCTGGACGTGACCAGTTGGACCGACTTCTTTGTGCAAAACACTGATACGGGTTTTTGTTCCAATTACGAAAGCGCAGTCATGACGAAACTGGTCGAAGAAGCCAATACTGAGTTAGACGAAGTGGTTCGGACAGAAGATGAGCGGCAAATCCAGTTGTTGTGGGCGACTGACTTACCTACGCTCGATTTGACGCAGGAAATCCGTTATGCCATTGGCTTGCCCAAAGTAGACAACGTACGCATTGATGCCCTGGGTTTGCTGCATTATGAAGTTTTGACGAAGAGTGGGGGGTAAATAGTAGTCATGCGTCAACAGTAATGATGACGCATGACGCATGAAATAATGACTTTTTAGCCGGTTTGCTGCGCGTTTTTGCGGCGGGCGCGGGGGCCAACGACACGTTCGGTGCCATTGATGATGCGTTTGATGTTGGGGCGCAAGGCCCAAATGATGACGGTGGCGGCGATCAGTCCGCCAACCCAATAGGCGGGGGTGACATCGAACGCAGCATAACCCATCAGGTACAGGATAACAAAAACAATCGGAACGATGACGGCCATCGCCAATGAAGCTACCGAGGCCATGCCCACTCCCAACAGCAGCCCAATCATCACGACAAGCCCAATGGGAAACATTGGCCACCAGATGGCAGTGGCCCAGCCAATGTTGGGGCCGGTGCCAGCGCCGCCTTTGAATTTGATGAAAACGGACCAGTTGTGACCGACGACGGACATGATACCGGCGGTGATGAGCAGCCAGGGGAGCCAAGCCTCGGTTACCAGGTTGCTTAGGGCGAGTTTGGTCAGCCAGATGCCCAGCATACCTTTGAAGACATCGCTGAGGCCGGTGGCCACGCCTACAGGCAAGCCGGCAGCACGCAGAGAGTTGGTACCACCGGTACGGCCGCTGCCGATTTCCCGCAAGTCGGCTTTCTTAACGAGTTTTACGTATAGAAAACCGAAGGGGATTGAGCCGCACAGGTAACCGATTAAACCGGCGATGAGAAAGTATAAAATATACATCATGATATTTCTCTGTTTTTGTCCTTTTTCTCTTTCTTTTAGTAAGCACTCATTACAACACGAAACGGCCGTTATGGTTGCACCACAATTTCTGTTTCAGTGACACGGCCGTTCCTAATCCAAAAAGCCCGCATGGTTGGCTGTTCTGGCTGCTGCAAGGAAACAATCACCTGTATCACATCCGGGTAGTAGGCTTTGACGATGTCAGTCGCCGAGGGTGTTTCCGGGCCTTGTGGATGGGAATGGTAAACGGCCGTCATCTCCCACCCGTTGTCTTCGATCTCCAGCATGGCCGCCAACTGCTGCTGCGGCTCCATTTCGTAAGCCGTCGGGCTGTGCAGCTTGTTTTCGATGGCGTAGGCGCAGACGATCTCGCCCGCTTTACCGGCCAGGATACCACACGCTTCCAACGGATATTCGGTCCGGAGATGAGCCAGTATTTGGTTGTAAAACGGCCGTTGTATCTTCAACATCATCCCGCCACCATTATTGTACAACACAAAAAAATACCGAATCAGTAAACACAACCTTCGTGTTCACCAATTCGGTATTTTACGCCCCTTAAAAAAGGAGGACGTGATTCTTAATCGTCAACTAATCCAAAGCGTCGTAGCCAGGACCATCGGCGAAGAAATCGTAGTTAGCCGGAATATCTTCGGTCAAATCCAGGACTTCGCCGCCAGCCAATTGCTTGGCGTTCAGCAGTTTCACCTGATGGCCGTCGATTTCGCCTTCAAACGGAGCGCCGTCGGGCAAAAGTTCTTTGGTGTTGGCAATCCAGACACCAGCCGGGGCTTCGTAATCAAAGGGTACTTCTTCTTCGGGGAAGATGGCTTCGTACGGGCATTCCGGGACGCAAGCGCCACAGTCGATGCAGGTGTCCGGATCGATGTAGAGCCAGGGCCATTCAGCTTCTGGTTTGCCCAAAACCATACATTCAACGGGGCAAACTTCTACGCAAGCTGTGTCACGTAAGCATAATCTGGTCACGATATGAGTCATGGGAAATCTCCTTTCTCTGGAAACTTAGAGTCACCAATTGTTTGATAAAAAACTACGATTAGACTGTTGGGTGGATTTTAGCCACCTGGCAGTTTATCGATAAATTCTACTGGCTGATGGATCGGCTCCGGGGCCAGTAGGCACATTCTAGCCAGACTAAACTGCTTTGTCAACAATGGCTCAAATCGTTGAATGATTGAAGGAATAAAAAGTTCTCTGCCAGGAAGTGACAGTCACTTTAATCGTCTACTGAATGCAGAGGCTGTAAGCAAAAGTGACTGTCACTTCAGCCTATCAACGCAAAATGAAACCGTTTTGCAGCGGGTCTTCAGGATCGATGAGCAGTTCGTTACGGCCAACGATATGGGCGGTTCCGGTCACCTGGGGAATGATGGCTTTGTACGGCCCAAATTCGGTTGTTTCGACAACCTGACCGGTGAAAGTCGTTCCCAGGATGCTTTCGACGATAAATGGTTCGTTGAGCGCCAGTTCGCCGCGGGCGTAGTGCAGGGCAGCGCGGGCGCTGACACCGGTTCCGGTGGGGCAGCGGTCCACTTCGCCGTCGGCAAAGATGCAGACGTTGCGGCTGTGGTGGGCCGGGTCATGGGCCGCGCCAACGATGATTGTGCCGTAAAGGAAGCTCAAATCGTCGGCGAAGGGGTGGCGGATGGGATGGTTGGTCATAACGGCCGTTTTCACACGCATCCCCACATCGATAAGCTGGCGGAAATCAGCGCTGGTCAGCCCGACGCCCAGTTCTTCGGCATGGCAAAAGGCGTAGAACGCGCCGCCGAAGGCGATGTCGTAGCGCACCGGGCCGATGCCGGGCACATCGACGGTCTGGTCCAGGGCGTAGACGAAGGAGGGAACGTTGTGGAAGCTGACCTGGGTGACACGGCCGTTCACTCTCTCGGCATATGCTGTCACTAATCCGGCCGGAGTATCCATCTTGATGACCGGATGGTCGCCCGGTTTGTCGATGAGTCCCGTATCCAGCCCCACTTTGGCCAGGCCGATGATGCCGTGGCCGCACATGGTGCTGTACCCTTCGTTGTGCAGGAAGAGGACGCCCAGGTCGCTGGACGGCCGTTCCGGTTCGGTGAGGATGCAGCCATACATGTCGGCGTGGCCGCGCGGCTCCCACATCAGCGCCGTACGCAAATGGTCGTAATGTTCCAGCGCGTAACGCCGTTTGGCCAGAATCGTCTCGCCGGGCAGGTCGGGATAGCCGCTGGTGATGACGCGCAGCGGTTCACCGGCCGTATGGGCGTCAATGGTCGTGATGCGGAGCCAGTTGTCGGGTGGTTGCCAGTTGAGGGTCATGGGTTAGTCCTTTTGCAGGGGAGCAAGGGAGCAGGAGAGTAGGGGAGCAGGGGTGATAGGGTGATGGAAACTTGCGTACTTGCCACCTGCAAACTTGCCACTTGTCACTCGCATACTCACCTGTTACCCAAACTTGCTGGTGACGCGGCCCAGGATGAGGTTAGGCGGGACGAGGCTGTCGCTGCTTTCGGCGGTGTTGTCACCTTTGAGGTGGAAACGGCCGTCTCCCATCACTTCCGCCACCCGCTTGATAATTTGCAAATTGGCCTGCACCGGATGCTGGGCTACAACCACATCGCCGATTTGGGGCTGCTGCTGCCGGTAAGCACGCGGATCAACCAGTACCTCATCGCCAGCTTCCATCAGCGGAAACATAGAGGCTCCGGTAACGCGATAGCGCCGCCGGAGCCTGATGAGCCACAAGAACAACTCTCTCAAGTTGCTTTCTTGCATGTTAGTAATCCGATAACTGTTTACCGTTTAGCTGGCCGTGTAATAGGTAACGTCGCGCCCTTTGGTGGCCCAGAACATGGTGTGAATCTTGTTGATGGCTTCCATTAATTCCTGGGCATGTTCCAGGCTGACTTCCACTTTCACAGAAGAGCATAATTTAGCTGCTTTCCAGAAGGTGTCGTGCAGGTCGGGGAATTGTTCCAGATGGACTGGTTTGAAATAGTCGGTCCAGAGGACGAGCAGTTCAGTTTTGGCGATATGGGCCTGCTCTTCTTTGATGGCGATGTAGCGGGACAGGCTGTTGGCAGTAGCGTGGCTGCCGTCGCTGGGGTCGAGGGCCAGGATTTTCTTGGTCATGGAAAGTACAGCTTCAGCGGCGATGCGGGCCGAGGCAGGGTCGTAAACGCCGCAAGGGCCGTCGCAGTGGGCGCTGACGATGTTCTGGGCCGGGAACAGGTCTTTAATCTTGCTGGTTAAAAGTTTCATTTGTCACTCCTTCTTATACTTGAGTAATGTAAATTAACGAGGGGATATGATTGTATTTTTACCAGTAATTATAGCACCTGTCCATTGGGATGGGGTTTTCTTAAAATTGCGTAAGGTTTGGGGTGGGGAACGGCCGTGAATAAAAGCGAATAACTTTTATATAGTAGAAACCGAAGTTTTTCTCGCGCAACTTATTAATTATCCAGGGAAGAGGGTGTATCGATAAAAAGTTAAAATGTTCTATTGACAAATATGATATGATAAAGTTACAAATTCATAATGAGATTGTCCGATGCAAGATTTCCTGAAAGATATTCAAACAATTAGTTGGTGGCTAGAGGTCATTATGATTGGCCTGCTAGTGAATCTTGCTTCGGATTACCTCAAACCTCTTCTTGATAGCCTTCTGTTAAAAAAAATAGCAAAAAAAGTCGCGATAACGACATTTTAGCATCCAAAATCAATCTTTGTCAACCTTTTAATAGGTGATGGTCAGCTCTTGGCTTAGGACTAGGTTTTGTGCCATTTTCAATGATTCACGCATGTAGCTATATTTATTTGTCAGGGAAACTGGCAAATAAACGAACTATCTCTTATGAAACGGGCAACGTCCGTATATAGATTATCACCGAACACGTCTGTAGCGCCACAACCATCCTTCTGCCAGAAGAATATTAAATGTTTGAAGGTGATAAGAGAAGTGAAAGCGGTCATATTCAACTCGTGTTGAACATGACCGCTTTGATTATATTTGATTTTATTTCCAGAATTGCCACCAACGTTTTCTAGGTTTTCGTCTGGTTACATTCGCTCCCTCTTGATTAAAATTCACCCCGGTACGGCCGCCGACCCGACCCTTTACTCCCTCCTTGTTTACATTGACACTACCTTTGCCTGTGCGGACACTAGCGCTTACACCTTTAGAACTAACATTAAGGCCCGCTTTCCCTCCTATTCGGGCAGAAGGTTTTGTTACTTTCAATCCTTTTTTTGTTACTTTCACTTTTGGTTTCCGAATGGAAATTAGTTTCTTTTTGCGTGCCATGACAGACCTCCTGTACACAAGCAACTTTCTCAATAATCACGACCACTTTAGAATACACTATTTTTTATTATATTTGAAGATAACGGCCGTTTCCACCCTCATTCCTCTTCCCAAAACCCTTCTAAATCCACGCCCAATCCATCGGCCAGACGGTTGACATAAGCATAATAGCTCGTCACCTGATTGATGTCTAAAATAGCGGCATCACCAAATCCGGCCTGCCGCAGCGCCTGCACATCCGTTTCGACCATTTCCCAGGGCGTCAAAGTCAGTTTTTCTACGTAGGCCAGCATTGTCCGGTCGGCTTCATTGAGTGCAGCCTGCCGCCAATCGCTTTTTAATTGTTCAACCAGTGTTTCATCATTCGTCAGGCGGAGCAGCCCGGCTCCGTGATGCTTGATTCAGTAGTGGCAGCGGTTGGCAGCTGAAGCGACGACGGCAATCATTTCGCGCTGGATGCGGCTGAGATCGGAACGGCCGTGCATCAAATGGGCGTACAGTTCAAAATGGGTTTGCAGCGATTTGACGTTCAAACTGTGAATTTTGAGGATATTGTCCACTTCGCCCGATGGCTCGGCGTACTTGTCGTACAGTTCTTTGAGCCGGCCAGTCGCTTCTGCTTCTCGAATCACTTTAATCCAGGCCATGATGGGTTCCTCTATTGCTTTTCGTATCCCGTTTGCCGCAGCCAGTTTAGCGTGGCGGCGATGGCTTCCGGTCGGGAGACGAGGGGTTGGTAGCCAAAATCGCGGCTGGCTTTGGCATGGGTGAAATGAAAATCAATGCAAGTGGAAGCGACGGTGTAGCGGGTTAGGGACAGCAGCGTTGGCGGTAGGGGAACATGCAGCCGCTGTAAGGTTTCCAGCACGATGGCCAGGGCATAAGCCAGCCCGTAGGGAATCGATTGGATGGGAATGTCGTAGCCCAATCCTTGCAAAAATGGCTCCATGAAGTCGTAGAAGTTGGTCGGAGCGTCATCGGTGATGAAGTAGGCTTGACCAGCTGTGGGGGAATCGGCCGTTAACGCTTCGGCGGCCAGTAAATGAGCATGAACCACATTGTCGATGTAGACGTGATTGAAACGGGCACGGCCGTTTCCCAACCGAATCGCTCTTCCTTGCCGGGCATTGCCGATGATATTGGGCAGCCGGTGTTTGTCGCCCGGCCCAAAAATCCCGGCCGTGCGCAGGGCGCAGGTCAGCAGCCCGTCCGGGTTGTTAGCGGCCAACACCATTTGCTCGGCGGCCGCTTTGGTGGCGCTGTAGGCGTTCAATGGGCGGCGGGCGTAGGGCAGCGATTCATCTCCCTGACGAATTGGCCGTCCTTCAAACACGGCATCAATGGAGCTGGTATAGATGAATTGGCGCACATCGGTCATCTGGCAGGCTTGCAGCAAATTTTGCGTGCCGGTGACGTTGACAGCGTGGACCAACTGGTTTTCGGCCAGCGTCCAGCCGACGTGGGACGCGGTGTGAAAGACGGTGTTGACGCCCTGACATGCCTGGGTTACGTCGGCCGGATTACGCAAGTCACCAACGATGGAGGGAACGGCCGTGTCCGGATGCGGCGCCAAATCAAAAGAAATGACCGGAATTCCCCGCCGCCGCAAAGCCGCAACCAGGGCCTGCCCCAAAAAGCCGCTGCCGCCGGTAACCAGAGAAGTTTGTTCGTTCATAGGCGTCTATTCTCCCCAACTCATCCCATTTCGCCAATCATGCGTTTTTGTTTATCATTGCTGGGCAATAAGATGAGTAAACGACTGAAACAAAGGAAAGAATCATGAATCAGCCATTTCGCCAGCGGCTGCTGGCTGGAGAATTGTTAGTGGGCACGATGGTCACCTTGCCCGCGCCGGAAGTTGCTGAAATTCTGGCTACAGTAGGCTTTGACTGGCTCTTTTTAGATGCCGAACATGCGGCGCTGAATACGCGGGAGATGCAGCGCATCATGCAGGGGGCATGGCAAACACCCTGTATCGTGCGGCTGGCTGACGACAGTGAGGTGGCCGTCAAAAAGGCGCTGGACATCGGCGCGGCGGGAATCATCGTGCCCCAGGTTAATTCGGCAGAGCAGGCAGCGCAGGTGGTAAGGCGGGCCAAATACGCGCCGGAGGGTACACGCGGCGTGGGCGTGGGGCGCGCCCATCGATACGGATTGGGTTTTGGCGATTATGTGGGGCGGGCGAATGAAGAAACGGCCGTTATCGTCCAAGCTGAGCATATCAAAGCCGTAGAAAACATCGAGGCCATCATCCATGTTCCCGGTGTGGATGCAGTGCTGATTGGCCCTTACGATTTGTCGGCCAGCCTGGGGCTGATGGGGCAGGTGACGCATCCCGACGTGGTGGCGGCGATTCAGCGAGTGACGGATGCCTGTCTGGCGGCCGGGATGCGGTTGGGGATTTTTGGCATGTCGGCAACGGCCGTCGCCCCGTACATCGCTCAGGGCTACACGCTCATCACCGTTGGTATTGATGCCACATTGTTGGGTCTGGCGGCCAAGGAATTGCTGGTTGCTATTCGACCAGGCCAGTGACGTGATAGACTGTCATCGGCCCGGCCATACCCTTGAACTGCATCCCATGAATCGGCTGCGCCACGACTTGCTCAGCCGCCAGTTGGTATGTCGCCGGGCTGATGAGCACCTGCCCGCCCTGGGCCGCGCCGCAAATCCGCGCGCCTAGATTTGCTGCCCGGCCGATGACTGTGTAATCAGTACGATGGACGGAACCCATTTCGCCTACAATCAGTTCGCCGGTGGCAATGCCAATGCCGATGGGCGCTTCCTGCCCGCCTTGAGCCACCCAATCGCGTACAAGTTGTCCATGCGCCGCCTGCATGGCCAGCCCGGCACGGATGGCGCGGATGGCATGATCGGGCTGCTCAACCGGCGCGCCAAAGAGGGCCATCACCTCGTCGCCAACAAATTTGTCCAGCGTGCCTTCATGAGCCAGGATAACCTCGGTCATTGCTCCCAGGTAGCGGTTGATGAACTGGACTAACTGCTCTGGTTCGGTATTTTCGGCCAGACTGGTGGAACCGCGCACGTCGGCGTAGAGGACGGTGAGGATGCGCCGCTGCCCTTCCAGGAAACCAGTGTCGGTTTGAGCCAGAAGCTGTTCCATGATGCGCGGATCGACGGAGCGGCCCAGCACCTGGCGCAGATGGCGCTGTTCCAGGCTCTCGAAGATGGCCGTATCCATCTGGCTGCCGATGGCGCTAAGCAGGCGCTGATCATCGTGACTGAATCCGGTTTGTCCCCGCCGGTTGGCCACGCCCAAAACGCCGATGACGCGCTCGTTCAAAATGAGGGGCAGACACATGATGGAGTGGAGCGGCTGGTCTAAACTGTTGCGGCAAACCAGTGTGCCCTGACGCAGCGAGTCGTTGGCGATTTCGCTGACGAGGCGGTAATGGGGTGACATTTCGAACAAATCCTGGTGGGTGGCGGCGCGCATTTCCAGCTTGTGTCCGCTCTGGTCGTAGAGCATGATGAAGCCGATTTCGGCGGCGATGATGTTGCCCAACCGCTGCAAGACGGCGTTGAGCATGTCGTCGAAGGGTAAGTCCTGGTCGCGGATGTGGTCGATCTGATAGATGGCTTCCAGTTCGCGCAGACGCTGCTGCATGTCGTAGTGGTGATAGCCCTGGATGACGGCCGAATCAATGTGGTCTTCGGCGATGTTCAGCAAGGCGATTTCATCGTTGCTAAACGGCCGTGTCCGGGCCAGCAGCATCCCGCCCAACCGTTCGTTTTCACCCATGATGATGGGTACGGCCGTTAACCATAATTCGTGCAACGCTTCCTGGCCGGGAAATAAATCATGACCAGGCCAGACCGTCACGCCATCCAACAGGACCACGCGCTCGGCCAGTTGGCGGGTGATTTGCTCGATGAGGCGGTCGGAAATCTGGTTGCGTTTGTGCAGGGCTTTGAGTTCAACGGCCGTTGTTTCCCGGTTACGCAGCATGAGCAGGCACAGTTCGGTTTGTAATTCGCGGGAGAGGAGGGCGACGACGGCCGTTAACATGGCTACCGGCTCAGTAATTTCGTCCCGAATCCGGTCGATTTCGCGGATAATGTTGAGGGCGCGCCGAATAGTTTCCGGCGCCAGGGTATCGATACCTTTTTGTGCGGCTTCCATTTTCACAAATCTCCTTCATGTTGGCAATATAAGTCTACCACCATCGTCTGTCAATCTTTCTTAAATGTCCGCCAATCGCTGTTTATTTTTACCGGTTGATCCTTGATCGTCCATCCATTATCCGTTAAAATTCCGGCATATATTCAAAATATGAATATTCAAGTTATAATTATAGGGTGCGGGCAGCTACATGATTTTAGTGAACCTTTGGCTCTCCCATCACTCTGAATAATTCCTTGCGTTCGATTTGAAAATATGAAACAACTATCTTTAACGATTGAACCTGCGCTGTTGGGCTTTTTGCGGCAGCAGCCTAAACATGGGTATGCCATTCATCAAGAATTGTCGGCCCCCAATGGTTTGGGGCCGGTCTGGCAGATTAAATTGAGCCAGCTTTATGCGCTGTTGGGCAAGCTGGAAGATGCCGGTTATGTGACGACGACGACGGAACCGCAGGCGAACAAACCGCCCCGCAAATTGTTTCGTCTGACGCCGGTCGGTGAGGCGGCTTTTTTGTCCTGGGTGGCAGGTGCGGTGGAAAACGGCCGTTCCCTGCGCCTGGAGTTCCTGGTCAAACTTTACTTTGCCCGGCGGGAGGGGGCCGATGTGGCTGCTCGCTTGCTGGTCGCCCAGCGCGAACAATGCCAACGCTGGCTGGCCGCTGAACAGGAAATCGTTGATGCCGAGACAAGAGACAGTCATGAGTACGGCCGTTTAGTCCATCAATTTCGTTTAGGCCAGATTCAAGCCATGCTGATCTGGCTAGATAATTGTGAGGAGCCATCCAAACATGAAAATTAAACTGTTTTTCTTGTTTGTTATTTTTTTTGTTATTTTTTTGCTGGCGGGCTGTGGGGCAAGACAGAGCACGGCTGAAACCCAGGACTTGATCGTTTTTGCCGCCTCATCCCTGACCGATGCCTTCAATGAGTTAGCCGAGACTTTTGAGGCACAAAATCCGGGTGTTCAGATTGTCCTTAATTTTGCCAGCTCATCCCAATTGGCAGCCCAACTCAGCGAAGGCGCAGCGGCCGACATTTATGCTTCGGCCAATCCGGCGCAAATGCAAGCCGTCATTGATGCCGGTCGGATTAAGGCGAGCACAGATGTGCCGTTTGTCTCCAATCGCCTAACCGTCATCGTTCCGGCAGACAATCCGGCCGGGATTACGGCGCTGGAAGATTTAACCAGGCCCGGTATCAAGCTAGTTTTAGCGGTAGATGGTGTGCCGGTTCGTGAGTATACTGATGAAATTGTAGCGGCCATGACGGCCGATTTTCAGGCAGCGTTTTACAGCAATCTGGTGTCAGAAGAAGATAATGTGCGCCAGGTTTCGGCTAAAATTGCCCTGGGCGAAGCTGATGCCGGAATCGTTTACACGTCGGATGTGACGCCCGATATTGCCGATCAGGTGCGGCAAATTACGATTCCCGATGATCAAAACGTCATTGCCACCTATCCGATTGCGCCTATCACTGACGCATCGCATCCGGAATTGGCCCAGAAATTTATCGATTTTATTCTCAGTCAAGAGGGACAAAATATTTTGGCTCGTTGGAGTTTTGACCCACCGACTACTAATTGACCTATGCAACAACGATATATGAAGGCTTTTTGGTCTGAACGCCTGCTGCCCCGTCAGGCAGTGTCGGAGACGCAGCGAGATCGGGGCGTCTCCGTGACCGCTGTCGTTCTGGCGACAGTGATGGCCTTGTTTTTGATTTTGCCCTTTATCGCCCTGATCTGGCGTACCATTACTCTGGGCGGCGATGTTTCGGCGGACAGGGGCTCTATTTTTACGGCCGTTACCCTCAGTTTGGAGACAACGGCCGTTTCTGCATTCCTCATTGTTCTATTGGGTACGCCATTAGCTTACATCCTGGCCCGCCGCCATTTCCCAATGAAACGGGTAGTGACGCTTTTTGTAGAAATCCCCATTGTCATGCCGCCGGTTGTGGCCGGTCTGGCGCTGCTGACCGCTTTCGGCCGGCGCGGATTGGTTGGGAGTGTGTTGGCGGCGGCCAATATTTCGATTACTTTCACCTGGCTGGCGGTGGTTTTGGCCCAAACCTTCGTTGCCGCGCCTTTTTACATCCGCGCCGCTCAGACTCGTTTTGCCGCTCTGCCGCGTGATTTGGAAGAGGCGGCCCGGATTGATGGTGCGGATGGCTGGCAGGTGTTTTGGTATGTGGTACGGCCGTTAAGCGCTCGTGCCCTGGCGGCTGGATTAGTCCTGAGTTGGGCGCGCGCCCTGGGCGAGTTCGGCGCGACGATCCTCTTTGCCGGCAATCTGCAGGGACGTACCCAGACGATGCCCCTGCTCATTTACAGCGCGCTGGAGCGGGATTTGAACGCCACTTATGTCAGCGCCCTGATCTTGCTGGGCATGGCTCTGCTGGCCCTGGCCCTGACCCGCCACCTGACCCGGCTGGATGAAAAAGATGGGGATCCGCTGGCGGAACGGTGAGCTTCCTTGCTGTAGGTGGTAAGAATAGTTCGTTCCCCACGCTTTCTAAACGAGAGACAATCAAAGAGTCTACAACATATTGATTGTTATTCTGGCTTCCCTTATCATTGCAAAAAACAGTGATGCGAAAAAACATCACGAATAGGCGGGGAAATTTCAATGAAACGGGCGTCAGTTGGACTTTTAATTGGGGTAGTTATTGTCTCCCTTATCTTTGCTTTTGCAGTATTTGTTCAACAAGAAAAACAGAAACAAGAAGTTTTAGATGCGCGGGCTACGGCCGTTACCGGGTCCAATTTGTATGGTACGGCCGAGGCAGAGAGGGAGATGGTGGCGGGAACGGCCGTTGCCCTGGCCACTACCCTGCACGAACAACAAATCGAAACGACGGCTGTGGCGGAAACGGCCGTAGCGAACGTTACGACTCTCGAAGAAACATTGGCCGAATCCCAAACACAACAAGCCAATGTAGAATCAGAACTCTACGAACAGCAGCAAAATGCCCTCGCCAATAAATTAGCGCTCTCGTCATATCAAGTGAGAGAAAGGTCTTACCCTGATTGGCAATTGAGTACACTCCTGGCAGTTGAAGCAGTTAATCACGCGGCCTCGATTGAAACGACTGCTGCATTGGCAAACAGTTTGGAATTATTATCTAATTTGGCAATGAATATGGAAGGAGTGCATCCTGATGCCACAGAATTAATGTTCAGTCAGGATGGCAGTTCCTTGCTGGCCTGGGGATGGAGGAAAGAGGCGGTTTTATGGGACGTATCGACAGGCGAACAACTTTTCTCGACGCCCATAAAGGGCGAAGGGCGCGGGTTAAGCAGCGACGGTTGTTTTTTGGCTGTAGAGAATTGGCCCATACTTGATATAATTGATATGTGTCGGGGTGAAACAGCCTTTTCGGCCCCTACTCGTTTTGGTTCTTCTGTCGCCTTTAGCCCTGATAATCAATTGCTTGCTTATTCAACTACTGTTGTTCCCGATGATTCCGAAGATGTCTCAACTTGGTGGGAATTCTTTGCCGTACAAAATTTGCAATCAGGTGAAGAAATAATAAAAGAAAAAATCACACCTGTTGATGAGAGAATAAGTGCAGCTTACAAAGTGCTTACTTTTAACGCAGATGGGAGTCTTGTAGCCGGCGCAAATTTAGATGAAGTGCACGTTTGGGATGTGAGTACCAAGCGCATAATAACGAAATTCGCAAATCCGATGAATTATTGGCCTGAGAAACTGGTGTTCAGTCCTGACAATACATATTTAGCAGTCGTTGGATTTAATGGTGCGATCTTATGGAATTTGAGTCTGAACCAGCCAGTACCTCTTGAAACGTTTACGGGTGGAACGCAATCTACTCAATTTAGCTCGGATAGCCGATATTTACTCATTACCAAACAAGAATATGAAGATGCAGGAGAATACGGGAATTGGTATGAAGGGTATGACGTCACTCAAGTTTGGGATTTGGAATCAGGCGAAGAAATATTGAGTTTGCCCGGTTTAGGCGTCAGCGCTAGCTTTACAGGGGAAGATGGCTTGCTTGCAGGTATTGATAGGAGAGGTTTTTATCAAGTGTGGAATTTTCTCGAACGACGACTCATTTCCCAGACTGTTGTCAATATCCCGCAGTCACATAATATTGGCCCCTTACGACAGATTGCACTTAGCTCAGATGGAAAGCTGGTAGCTGTAAATCATCAGGGGAATATTTCCCTCTGGTCATCGGAATCTTTTCAACCATTACAGACTCTTTACCCAATGCGTGTCGATGCCGATAGACGTACCCCTGATGACCTACAAACAATCGCTTTTTCACCGGATGGAACCATATTAGTAACCGGTGGTATCATTCGTGGTGATATACGGTTTTGGGATACCAGTAACGGCCGTGAACTGGACAACTATCAAGCAGGTGAATTCTCCTATCCTGATAGCCCTCATGTTATTATCTATTCCCCTGACGGCAAATATCTGGTTCTGGGGAACGGGAACTTCCCCAATCCTGCTCCGGATTGGAGAGAAAGCGGGGGAACAATTATTCAGCATCTGGCTACGAACACGGTTATAACTTTGACACATGGAGCCTGGGTGAAAAATTTGGTTTTTAGCGCAGACGGCCGTTACTTTGCCACTGCCTCTGATAAAGCCGAAGTCTGGGACTTGAACGGTCAGGCCATTTCAACCTGTTTGCCAGAAGAAAGTTCCCTAGATATAGCCTTTTCTCCTGATGGAGAGAACCTTTTTACACTTACGCCGGATCAGGTTGGCGTTTGTCATGTCGATTCAGGTGAGGTGTTGAAGGAATATTTTCCCCCAAACAATGGTAAATTTACGGCGATGGATTTGTCGGAAAACGGCCGTTTCCTTGCTGTTAGTGAAGGACAAACTGTTCACATTTGGGATAGACAAATCAATGAGTTAGTCACTGACATTGCCACAACCTTTCCGGCCGACAAACTTCAATTGTCTTCAGACGGGAAATATTTGATTGCTCGTAGCCGCAATGAATTTCGACAAGGCTTCATTGAAGTATGGAAAATAGGAGACGAACGTCCCCTTTTAAGCATCCCCCACAGTTTTGGTGATTTTGCCCTTAGTCCAGATGGCCAGGTCATTGCTATTGCCGATGGCTCAAATGTCGTTCGGGTGTTGAGTTTGTTTCACGGCCATGAAATAAATCGCGTAAAACTTGAAGAGAATATCGAACAAGTTATTTTTAGGCCAGACGGTAAACAATTGGCACTTCGCGGCCGCCGGGAAACCGTTGGATTGTGGTATTGGAACGCCAGTGACCTCGTTGCTGAAGCATGCAGTCGTCTAACTCGTAATCTTTCGGCTGATGAATGGTACACCTACGTTGACAGTGAGCCTTACCACCTAACCTGTCCAGAGTTGCGTATTCCTTGAAATAACCTTATGTCTAGGGAATAGACTTCCCCCCAATCTCAAACCCATACTTCCGGTAAAGCTGAAAAGCCCGCATCCCTGTTTCCGTCCCCAGCGTGATCGTCTCGTTTCCCTGGGCAGTAGCCCGCTTTTGAATGGTTTGCAAAATCAACTTGCCTAACCCACGTCCCTGAAATTCGGGATGGACACACATGCAGCTAATGTGGCAGTTCTTTTCGCCGTGCGGCAGGACGTAGGCTAAGCCCACCAGCCGGGTTCCCTGCACCAGAATGAGTGAGGCGTCTTCGTGAATTGCCTTTTCCAATCCTAGCTTATCGAAAAATTCCCGCTTTTCGGTTTCGTTCTGGCAAAAGAAATATTGGGCGTCCCCGTGGCAAAAGGCGGCCACGTAGCAGTGATAGATTTCTTCCACTCTGGCTTCACTCAAAGGGCGTATGGCTATGCCGGGGGGAACGGCCGTTTCCCCCACTGCCACCTTTGACAAATCGCACACCATTTCGACGTAGTGCATAAGCCTCCTCACCCAAGTCGAACGGTCTATTTTTCAGGTGACAGTCACTTTCGTTGTGTAGTCAGGATTGTGATGCAAGTGACTGTCACCTTATGGGATACGGCCGTTCAAATACCCCTTCAAATACTGCCCCGTATACGACGACTCAACCTGCGCCACAGCCTCCGGTGTACCCTCGGCCACAATATCGCCGCCCCGGTCGCCGCCCTCCGGCCCCAAATCAATGATGTGGTCGGCCACCTTAATGATGTCCAGGTTATGCTCAATGATCACCACCGTATTGCCCTTGTCCACCAGCCGGTTCAGCGCCACAATCAACTTGGCCACGTCATGCGAATGCAAGCCCACCGACGGCTCATCCAAAATGTAAATCGTTCGTCCGGTGGCAATCTTCGACAATTCCCGGCTCAGCTTCACCCGCTGCGCCTCACCGCCGCTCAACGTCGGCGCCGGCTGCCCCAGATGGATGTAGCCCAACCCCACGTCGGCCAGTGTTTGCAGCTTGCGCTTGATGGTTGGAATATTTTCGAAAAACTCCAGCGCCTCATCGACGCTCAAGTCCAACACCTCGGCAATGTCGAGACCCTTGTACATCACTTGCAGCGTTTCCCGGTTGTAGCGCGCCCCTTTGCAGATATCGCAGGGCACGTAAATATCCGGCAAAAACTGCATCTCGATACGGTTTTGCCCCTGACCCTGACACGCTTCGCAGCGGCCGCCCTTCACGTTAAAGCTGAACCGGCCGGCCTTGTAGCCGCGCATCTTGCTGTCCGGCAGGCTGGTAAACAAATCGCGGATGGGATTAAACACATTTGTGTACGTCGCCGGATTGGAGCGCGGCGTTCGACCAATGGGGCTTTGATCAATCTCAATCACTTTGTCCAGATTTTCCAGCCCTTCAATCGTGCTGTGTTTGCCCGGCAAATCGCGTGAACGGTAAAAATATTGGTGCAGCCGCTTGCTCAAAATCTCGACCATGAATGAGCTTTTGCCGCTGCCGCTGACACCGGTGATGCAGACAAATTTGCCCAGCGGAATCTGTATGTCAATTCCCTTCAGATTGTTTTCGGCCGCGCCGCGCACCAGTAAAAACTCGCCGCTGCCTTTGCGCCGCTTCTTGGGCAAGGGAATGCGCATCCGGCCGCTCAAATACGCCCCGGTTAACGATTTTTCATTGGCCGCTACCACGTCCGGTGGCCCTTCGGCCACCAGCAAGCCGCCCAGTTTGCCCGCGCCCGGCCCTAAGTCTACGATCCAGTCCGCTTCACGCATTGTGTCCTCGTCGTGCTCCACGACCAGCACTGTGTTGCCCAGGTCGCGCATTCCTTTCAGCGTGCGGATCAGGCGGGCGTTGTCGCGCTGGTGCAGGCCGATGCTCGGCTCGTCCAGGACGTAGAGTACGCCCATCAACTGGCTGCCAATTTGCGTTGCCAGCCGGATGCGCTGGGCTTCGCCGCCGCTTAACGTGCCGGCCATACGATCCAGGGTCAAATAATCCAGGCCGACGTTGATCATGAACATCAGCCGTTCGTTAATCTCTTTCAGGATGGGTTTGGCGATCATTTGCTGGCGGTGAGTCAGGGTTGATTCCTTTTCATCTTGCAGCCGCTGCGCCCAGGGCAGGATGTTGACAACCGGCTTGTTGGTAACCTGGCTGATGTTACAGTCATCAATCGTCACCGCCAGGGCGACCGGCTGCAAGCGTGTCCCCTCACAGACAACGCACGGCCGGTTGACCATGTAGTCTTCCAGCTTGGTGCGCACGTAATCAGACGTGGATTCCAGGTAGCGCCGTTCCAGGTTGTTGACTACTCCTTCAAACTTAGTCACATACCGGCGGATGTCCCCTTCCCGGCTGGTGTAGGTCACAACGATCTGATCCTGACCGCTGCCGTAAAGCAGGATGTGCATTTGGGCTTCGTTTAGCCGGTGGACCGGAACCTTGAGCGGAATGTCAAAATGATCGGCTGTGGCTTTGATCATCTGCCAGTAATAGCCGGCTTTGTCATCGGTCGGCCAGGCGACGATGGCCCCATCGGCCAGCGATAAGTCCTTGTTGGGTACGACTAAATCGGGGTCGATGGCCTTTTTTGTACCCAAGCCCTGGCAGGTCGGGCAAGCGCCGTGCGGGCTGTTAAAGCTGAAGGTGCGCGGCTCGATTTCGGGGATGCTGGTGCCATCGTAAGGGCAGTAAAGATGCTCCGAATAAAGCTGGTCTACCGGATTTTCGCTGTCGGTAACGTCGTTGATGATGACGACGCCGTTGCCCAATTTGAGCGCTGTTTCGATGGAGTCGGTCAGGCGGCTGCGGGCGGCTTGCGCATCCTCGCTCTGGTCATCAGGATCATCCCGAATAATCAGCCGGTCAACGACAGCTTCGATGGTGTGGTTTTTGTAGCGATCTAACTCGATTTCTTCATCCACCTGGCGCACGTCGCCGTTGACGCGAACACGGACGAAGCCCGATTTACGCACGTCCTCGAAGACGCTCTGGTGGTGGCCTTTGCGGTCTTTGATCAAGGGAGCCAGCACCTGAATGCGACTGTTTTGGGGCATCTGGCGCACGCTGTCGACGATTTGTTCGGCCGATTGGGGCATGACGGGACGGCCGCATTCGGGGCAGTGGGGCGTGCCGACGCGGGCAAAGAGCAGGCGCAGATAGTCGTAAATTTCGGTCACAGTGCCCACGGTGGAGCGGGGGTTGTGGCTGACCCCTTTCTGGTCGATAGAAACGGCCGGACTCAGCCCCTCAATCTGGTCTACATCCGGCTTCTCCATTTGCCCTAAAAACTGGCGGGCGTAGGCGGAAAGGGATTCAACGTAGCGGCGCTGCCCTTCGGCGAAGATGGTGTCGAAGGCCAGGGAGGATTTGCCGGAGCCGGAGATGCCGGTGAGAACGACGAGTTTGTCGCGGGGGATTTCGACGTCGATGTTTTTGAGGTTATGTTCGCGCGCGCCGCGAACGACGATTTTATCGAGGGACATGGATTTCCTTCGTCATAAGTCATGCGTCAAAACTCTTTCGTGACGCATGACTTATGATGTATGAATAGTATCAGCTTTCATGAGTCAATTTGGTTTACAGCCGATCTTCAATTCTAGCACGGTATGGGGTAAGGAACCATTAATGTTTGCTGGGTTTTGTTAAGGTGAATGGTCTGTCATTTAGGTGGCATTTGGGTGTTTAAATTCACGCTTTTTTAACGTATTTGTATGGGCCAAGTATGGTGTTAGGCATACGGCCGTTCAGCAAATCGCCGCCTGTTGATCAATAATTTAGGTAGTAAAACATTGGCAAGTAAGGAGGCCTATCATGTTTCGCAAATACTATTTTCTTGTCGTTTTTGCTGCCCTCCTGCTGATAACCGGCAGTGTACGGGCGCAAACTGATCCGGCCAATCCGCAGCATTCCGACCCTGTCTGGCAGGTTTCGTATTGGAATAACCGTGACATGTCTGGCTCGCCGGTGTTGAGCCGCACCGAAAGCGAGTTGAATTGGGATTGGAGCAGTGGTTCTCCCGGTGGTGGTGTTACGGCCGATAACTTTTCGGCCCGGTGGACGCGGTATATTGATGTGACAGCCGGTACATATCGATTTACTGCCACCAGTGATGATGGTATCCGCGTATATGTGGACAGCCAGCTCCTCATCAATCATTGGGATGACCATGCCGTGCAGACTTACACGGCCGATATTAGCCTGAACGCGGGCCACCACCTGATCACGGTTGAATATTACGAGCATACTGGTCTGGCAGTGGCCAAAGTGTCGTGGGGAACGGCTGCCATTAATAGTAATCAGTGGCGTGGTGAATATTACAGCAACCAGACGTTATCGGGCTCGCCCGCCCTGGTACGGTATGACGGCGACATCAATTTTGATTGGAAAACAGGTTCACCGGCTTCTGGTATTCCGGCCGACAACTTTTCTGTGCGCTGGTCGCGGGAACTGGATTTGGCAGCGGGAACATACCGCTTCACCACCAGCACGGATGACGGCGTGCGGCTGTGGGTCAATGATCATCTGTTGATTGACCAATGGCGTGAACAGGCCGCTGTCTCTTACAGCGGGACGATTTATGTCAGCGGTCAAACATCGGTAGTGATGGCTTATTATGAGCAGGCCGGTCTGGCGGTGGCCCGATTGACCTGGAATAAGGTTGATGGCGGCACGCAGCCGCCGGCCGGGGTCGTCATTGTGGATGATAACAGCACCGGTTTTGTCAAGGGTGGCGCGGCGTCATCCTGGCGCACAGAGCTGGAAGGGTATAACGGCCGTCTCACCTGGACGCGTAACAATGATTACGAACGCAGTAATTACAACTGGGGGCGCTGGTATCCGGCGCTGGCTGCTGGTCGGTATGAAGTCTTTGTGTACATCCCAGATCGTTTTACGACGACGGCCAATGCCCGTTACTGGGTGGCCCATCGAGATGGGTTTACGCTGCGCACAGTTGATCAGTCGGCCAATGGGGATCGTTGGGTTTCGCTGGGTACGTATTATTTTCGTGGCACCAGTGACGATTATGTGTCTTTGTCGGATGTGACGTATGAACCGTATGTCAGCCGTTTGATTGCTTTTGATGCGGTCAAGTGGGAACCGCGGTAGGTTGTAAGGGGAGACGGCCGTTACCACCGCTGGTAACGGCCGTCTCCTAATCACAGGGTTTCCGTCGATGTTCATCCAGCAGATTGTGTTACAGTGGGCAGTGGAGGTATTTTATGCACAATCATGCAGCCCACGATTACCATTGTCCCTTTTGCCTGTTGGTGCAGGGCATTAAAAACGCGTGTGTCGAGTCGGTGTATTCGGATATTGTTTGCCAGAGTGAAGAGGTGACGGCCGTTGTCAGTTCCCACCAATGGCCGCGCAATCCGGGCAACGTCCTCATCATCCCCAACCAACATTACGAAAATATCTACGATCTACCGCCACATTTGGCCGCCGATATTCAGGAAGCGGCGCAAATCATCGCCATCGCCATGAAGGAAGTGTATGGCTGTGATGGTGTCTCCACCCGGCAGCATAACGAACCGGCCGGCAGCCAGGATGTCTGGCATTACCATTTGCACGTCACGCCCCGTTATCAAGGCGACCGTTTTTACGAGACGGTAACAACGGAACGGGCGCTGATGCCGCCAGAGAAGCGAGCCTGGCATGCGCAGCGGCTTAGTAAGGCACTTGGTAGTTCGACTTGCCAGGCAGTCAGCAGTTCGGTAGTTCAGCCGCCAGCCAAATGACAAAAATGCAGTTGATTGTCTTTTCCGGTCTGCCGGGAACGGGGAAAAGTATGTTGGCCGAAGCGGTAGCGCGGCAACAAGGTATCCCCGTTTTTGCCAAAGATTGGTTGGAGGCCGTTTTACTGGATGCCGGTTTGACGCCAACGGAGCGATTGGGCTATGCCGGTTACGATTTGTTGACGACTCTAGCCCGGCGCCAGTTGAGTCTGGGACAATCGGCAATTTTGGACAGCGTGGCCAGTTTTGAGCGGATTCGCGCCCATTGGCGGGAACTGGCCTATGAATTTAGTGCACAGTGGCGAGTGGTGGAGTGTGTTTGTTCAGATGAAGTGGCACACCGGGAGCGGTTGAACGGCCGTCAACGCCACATCCCCGGCTGGCACGAACTAACCTGGGCCGACGTGGAACGGGTGCACAGCTATTACGAACCCTGGTTGGATGAGCGGTTGGTGGTGGATGGGATACGGCCGTTTGCCGACAACCTGCAAGTCGTCTTAACCTACTTGCAGAGCTAAATGATTGGTCATTTTGGCCGCGTTTGCTTGACAGGAATGCACACTGTTTTATAATGAACACACAATCATACATTCAAAGCGGTGATCGGGACGAGTACCTGCTGACCCTGCGAAAGAGACCACCGGCCATAGGCTGGAAGCCGGCGGCGACAAGACAGCAGCGAAAACCCCCCGGGAGTGATTTTCTGAAATGTTAGGGCAGACTTTTTTGTCTGCCCGATTAGAGGCAGACTTATCTGTCTGCCTCCTTTTTAGACGGTAAGAAAATCCGGTTGGCCCCGTTAACGGCCGTCAACGAGATAGTCTGGTCTAACTGGGCTAAATTGGGTGGAACCGCGACGCCTATGTTTGTGAAACAAACGCCATCGCCCCAATACGGGTGATGGCGTTTTTACGTTTGAGCAATGAGTGCTGAGCGACGAGGATTGAGTGACCCACTCATCCCTCATCACTTTCACCTCAGCACTGAAAATGGAGATGATTATGTCCGAAAATAACATACCTTATGAACAATCCGACCTGTACCGCATACGCCACTCGGCTGCGCACGTCATGGCCGAAGCCGTCCTCGAATACTTCCCCGAAGCCAAGCTGGCCATTGGCCCGCCCATCGAAGACGGCTTCTACTACGATTTTGACCTGGGCAAAGACGAAAACGGCAAACCCAGGACCTTCTTGCCGGAGGATTTGGGAAAAATCGAAGCCAAGCTGCAAGAACTGCTCAAACAAAACGCCAAATTCGAACAGTCAACCAAAACCGTAGCTGAGGCCAAAAAATTCTTTGCCGACCAACCCTACAAGCTGGAACTTATTGACGAATTGGCCGCCGGTAAAGTGGACGAAATGGGTAATCCCATCAGCGAGCCGGTCAGCGAAGTAGGAATTTACCAACACCGCAACTTTGTTGACTTGTGCCGTGGGCCGCACGTTGGCTTTACCAAACAGGTCAAGGCCAACGCCGTTAAAATCTTGCGTTCCAGCGGGGCGTACTGGCGTGGTGATGAAAACAAAGCCCAGTTGCAGCGCATCTACGGCACAGCCTGGCATAATCGTCTGGAATTAGATGAATACTTGAAGCGACTGGAAGAAGCCAAAAAACGGGACCATCGCAAATTGGGCAAAGAGTTGGATTTATACAGTACAACGCCCGAAGTCGGCGGCGGTCTCATCCTTTGGCATCCCAAAGGCGGCTTGGTGCGCCATTTGGCCGAAGAATTTTGCAAAAACGAACACCTGGCCAACGGTTACGATATGGTTTATTCGCCCCACATTGGGCGCAGTACATTATGGCAAACCAGCGGCCATCTTACCTGGTACAAAGATGATATGTATTCGGCTATCCAGATCGACGAAGAAGAGTATTTCCTTAAGCCGATGAACTGCCCGTTCCACATCATGATTTATAAAGACAAGATGCACAGCTACCGTGATTTGCCGCTGCGCTTTGCAGAATGGGGCACAGTATACCGCTACGAACGCAGTGGTGTGATGCACGGTTTGATGCGCGTGCGCGGCTTTACGCAGGATGACGCCCACCTGTTCTGTCGTCAAGATCAGATGCCAGAAGAAATTGATCGAGCGTTGAACTTCTGTCTACACATCCTGCGCAGCTTTGGCATGGATAAATTCCATGCCTACCTGTCCACACGGGACGAGAAAAAATCGGCTGGTGATGCGGAACGTTGGCAAGAACCGACGGAAGCGCTGCGGGCTGCTTTAGAGCGTGCCGGGCTTGATTATGACATCGACGAAGGCGGCGCAGCGTTTTATGGACCTAAAATTGACCTGAAAATGATTGACGCGCTAGGTCGCGAATGGCAGTTGAGTACGATTCAGTTCGATTTTAATCTGCCGGAACGATTTGATATGACGTATATTGGCCAGGATGGTGAGGCGCATCGGCCGTATATGATTCATCGTGCTCTGTTAGGTTCGATGGAGCGGTTTATGGGGGTCTTAATCGAGCATTACGCCGGTGCTTTCCCATTATGGTTGGCCCCGGTTCAAGTCGTGATGATTCCCATTACCGACCGTCACGTGGCCTATGCGGAAGAAGTTGCCAAGAAATTGCAGGATGCTGGACTGCGTGTAGATGTTGATGACAGTAATGAACGGATGAATAAGAAGATTCGTAACGCCCAATTGCAAAAAGTGCCCTACATGCTGGTCGTTGGTGACAACGAAGTAGAAAATGACACAGTTGCGGTGCGCACGCGGGAGAATGAGGATCGGGGTGCGATTTCTCTGGCCGAGTTCATAGCGCAGGCGACTGCCCTGGTCACCACCAAGTCAATGGAGTTATGAGCGGAATTAGCAGTTAGCTTTTAGCAGATAGTAGTAAGCAAGGCCGCTCGAAAGAGCGGCTTTTTTCATGTTATGCCAGAATGAAAACGGTACCGAAACGGCCGGTTCTGCCTTTTTCGGCGCGGTGAGAGAAGAATAGATCGGTGCGGCAGGCAGTGCAGAGGCCGGATAGTTCGATGTGGCGGACGCCGGCATTTTCCAGGTTGCGCCGGTTGGCTTCGGGCAGGTCGAAATGGGGGCGGTGGTTGTTGGCGGCTGGTTGTTGGTTGTTGGTTTGCTGGTTTGCTGGTTGGAGAAGTAAGGTTTCCGGGTCGTCGAAGGCGTTGTGGACGGCCGTTATCACCACCTCGCCTACCTCATAACAGCAAGGGCCGATGCTGGGGCCAATTCCAGCGATTAAATCGGCGGGTTTACTGCCGAATTCAGTTTGCATGGCTTTGACCATCGCGCCGGGTAAATCTTTGACTGTGCCTTGCCAGCCGGCATGACCCAGGCCGATGGCCTGATGAACCGGATCGTAGAGGAAGATGGGGGTGCAGTCGGCGTAGTTCATGGTTAGGGCGCAGCCGGGTTCGTTGGTGATGATGGCATCGACGTGGGGCAGCCAGGTGCCGTTGTTGGCCTGGGTGACACGGGCTACGGCCGTATCATGAATCAAGTGGGCATGAACAACAGTATCGGTGTCACGGCCGTACAATCCATACGCACGCCGCCGGTTCTCGTAAACTCGGGCCTTCTCGTCAGGAACAGAAACACTCAAATTGAGTGACTCAAACGGGGCCGGACTGACGCCCCCTTGCCGGGTGAAGATGGCGTGTTGGATACGGCCGTTATCCGGCAAACTCTCAAATTGAAAATAAGGAATATTGTTTCGTTGGTTTTGTCGCATGGCCGTATCATAGTGCAGAGTGGCAAAGTGGCAAAGTATAAAAGTTGTAGAGTGGCAAAGTAGTCCGCAACTTTGCCACTCTGCAACTTCGCCACCTTCGTGTTATAATGCCCATAGGAACATCTGAGCTATGGCTAAGAAGAAAACAACGACAGGCAGAAAATCGAGCAACACCCGCAAGACTGATGCGCGTACCAGCAGCCGCAAGACGAGTACCAGCAAACGGTCATCCTCGTCCAAATCGACGCGGGGCGGAACAGGTTCACGCCGTTCATCATCATCCCGTTCGCGCAGCAGTTCGCGGAAAGCTCCCCAGGTTAACGTCCGCCTGAATCTACAGCAAAAGGCGTTAATTGGGGGCATTGGGATTATTTTCGTAACGGCCGTTCTCGTTCTCAGCATGTTATCACCCACCCAGGCCCAATTGACCAGCGCCCTGTCCAGTTTATTGTGGCAGACATTTGGCTGGGGCGGCTTCCTTGTCCCGGTGATCAGTGGCGCGTTTGGTTTGTATTGGGTGCTGTGGGGCATGGAACAAGAGCCAAAACTGCCCGGTTATCGCCTGGTTGGATTTGGATTGTTCTTTTTAACCGTCGAAGCGTTGGCTACGCTGGTCATTTTAATGGGCGACAACAACTACTTTGACGTGTGGGCGATTGCCCGTAACCAAACCGGCGGCGGTTACGTGGGCGGCTTGATTGTCTACGTGCTGGTACAGTCCATTGGCGACCTGGGAGCGATTTTTACGCTGGTTGTGGTCGGTATTATCGCCACGATTTTGATGACCGGCGTCACCCGGTCTGATTTGGGTCAATTCTTGACAACTGTTGCCAGTTGGCGACCGCAATTGACCACTAACCAAACCGAGCCGGCCGATCGAAGCATTGCTATTAATCCGGGGAGATTACCGAGAAATGTGCCTGTGCGGGAAACGGCCGTATCCTCCAATGCCCAACGTGCCGTACAACCGCCGCTGCCCGCTCTTACCCCTGAGACCACAGCCAAACCGGAGCCGCCTGCCGCAAAGCCGGCCCGCGCCAGCCGCCAAAGCGTAAAACCGCAAACGCCGTCCCCGCCGCAGGAACAGCCCACCATCGCCACCCCCGTTTTCCTCGGAAATATGACGCGAGGGCAAAACTGGAAACTCCCAGCCATTGCTGACTTGCTCGAATCCGGCACCGATCAGGATTTGAACAGCGCTACCATCCGGGAGCAGGTTGACGTGATCGAACACACACTGGAAAGTTTTGGTGCGCCAGTTACGGTGGTCGAAATCAATCAAGGGCCATCGATCACCCAATTTGGCGTAGAACCGCAGTTCATCGAAATGCGCAGCGGCAAACGCACCAAAGTCAAAGTGGGCAAAATTGCCAGCCTGGCCGATGATCTGGCGTTGGCCCTGGCGGCGCAAACCATCCGTATTCAAGCCCCGGTTCCCGGCAAAGGATACGTCGGCATCGAAGTGCCCAACGTCAAAAAGGCGCTGGTTTCGCTGCGTGACGTAATGGAATCGGCCGAATTTCGCAAAATTAAATCGCCGCTGCGGATTGGCCTGGGGCAGAATGTGGCCGGACAGGCCATTGCCGCCGATTTGTCGGCAATGCCCCATTTGTTGATTGCCGGTACAACTGGTTCCGGTAAATCGGTAATGGTCAACAGCATCATTGCCGGGATGCTGCTGCAAAATACGCCTGAACAGCTCAAAATGGTCATGGTTGATCCGAAACGTGTTGAACTGACCGGTTACAACGGCATTCCTCATTTAGCCGCGCCGGTGGTTGTCGATATGGACCGGGTGATCGGCACACTGCAATGGGCAATGCGCGAAATGGACAACCGGTACAAGGCGTTTGCCGAAATTGGTGCGCGTAATATCAACGATTACAACAAGAAAGTTCAGGGTAAAAAAGCGGATTCACTGCCGTTTATCGTGATCATCATTGATGAATTGGCTGATTTGATGATGCTTTCGCCGGAAGAAACGGAGCGGGGCATTACCCGTCTGGCGCAGATGGCGCGGGCCACGGGGATTCATATGGTAATTGCTACGCAACGGCCGTCAGTAGATGTCGTAACCGGTATTATCAAGGCAAACTTCCCGGCCCGCATTGCTTTTGCCGTGGCTTCCAGTACTGACAGCCGCGTTATTTTGGATACAACCGGTGCGGAGCGGCTGCTGGGGCAGGGGGATATGCTCTTCCAAAGCCCGGATGCGGCCGCGCCAGTACGCTTGCAGGGATGCTTTGTCAGTGATGGCGAATTGAGTAAATTGATCGCTTACTGGCAGCAGGCGCGGCGGTTTAATCTGATTTCGGCGGAAGAGAGTAAGATGTCGCGGGCGGAAGCAGTGGCGGTGCGGGAAACACCGGCGGTGCAGCAATCGCCGGCCCAACAAGCGCCGCCCTCTTCGGCAACGCTGCCACCGCCTACCCGGCCTGTACCTGAACGGGATGTTGTCGAAATTGTGGAAGAAACGGCCGTTACCCAGCCATCACCCCCACCGCCACCCACCAGCCGAACTTTGCCCGAAGATGCACCAACCCGGCCGATTGCTAACAATCAACAATCAACAACTAACAACCAACAACCAACAACCAGCGGCCAACCCCTAACCTCCAATTCCCAACAACCCTTGTGGGAAGAATTGCAGCGAGTGGTTGATGAGACAAAAGACGAGGATGGGCTGATGCCAGAGGCCATTGCACTGGTGCGGCAGTTGCAAAAAGCGTCCACTTCGTTGTTGCAGCGCCGCTTCCGCATTGGTTACACTCGCGCTGCCCGCATGATTGACGCGATGGAAGAGCAGGGCGTCATCGGCCCGCCCACCGGTACCAGCAAGGCCCGCGAGGTGCTGCTGTCCCCGGAGAACGAAGAAACTGAAGAGGAGACTCCTTCATGACACATGATACATGATACGTGACACGTAAACTTGGTGTCAGGTGTCATGTGCCAGGTGCCATGTTTTACGCATGGCTCACTTAGAGGGAACTGAACGCGCCCAATACGTCCAGAATATGTTTGCCCGCATTGCCGGGCGGTATGATGTGATGAACCGGTTGATGACCGGCGGTCAGGACGTGAAATGGCGCAAATATGTTATTGAACAGGCGCGGCTGCCGGAGAACGGCCGTCTCCTGGATATTGCCACTGGCACTGGCGACATTGCTTTGGAAGGGTTGAAGCAGCAGCCCGGCATCCAGGCCATTGGCGGGGACTTCACCATCGAGATGATGCAGGTTGGCAAACGCTACCCGGAACGGCAGGCCATTCAGTGGGTCGTTTCGGATACGCTGGCGCTGCCTTTCCCGGATAATTATTTCGACGCGGTCACGTCTGGCTTTTTGATGCGCAACGTGATTGACGTGCCCGGTGCGTTTGCCGAGCAGATGCGGGTGACGAAGCCGGGCGGCCGTGTGGTGGTACTGGAATCCAGCCCGCCCAAACGGAATTGGTTACGGCCGTTCATTCTCATCCATCTCAACACTATCATTCCTCTGCTGGGCCGCCTCATCAGCGGTGAAGCCGAGGCTTATCGCTACCTGCCCGACAGCACCCAGCAGTTCAAAGACCCAGACACCGTTGTGGAAATCATGCGCCAGACTGGTTTTACAAATATTCAGTACAAATTGTTCATGTTTGGCACCATTGCCATTCACACAGGCCAAAAACCAACGGCCGTTTCGTAATCATTTTGTAAGCTCCCCCATTCATTTGCTCTGTATAATCAAGGATATGAAACGATTTGTCCCTGTGTTTTTCTTGTTTTTGCTGGTAGCTTGCACGGCAGAAACGGCCGTAGAATCGATGACCGCACCGACGGAAACGGCCGTTTCCCCGACAGCGGCGGTTGAAATGGTAATGGTTGAGCCAACGGCCGTTACTTCAACTTCGCTCCCCGTGCCAACGGAAACGCCAGTGCCGCCTGAACCAACCCAATTGCCGCCTGCAGAACCAGTTCCAATGGCCGCAGTTGACGTTGTGGTGGAATACGGCCGTACTCAGGAAGGCGCCTTTTATCGCGGCGTGGCCAACGCGCCGGTGACGCTGATTGACTATTCGGACTTTCTTTGAGGCAGCTGCCGTTCCTACGTGTTAGGAACTGAACCGGAGATCGCTGCCAATTTCATCGAAACCGGCCAGGTAAAAGCTGTCTTTTGGCCAATTCTCAATCATGGTTCGCCCAGCGTTTATTCGACGATTACGGCTGTATGCGTGGGGCAGCAGGATGCTAAAGCATTTTGGGATGTGCATGAGCGCTTGTTTGAAAATCAGGAGGATTTGTGGGATGCCGACCGGGATTATTACGTGCAAACGGCCGTTGCCGCCGGTGTGGATCAGGCCACGTTTGAAGCCTGTTATGATGACCCGGATACCCTGTCCCAGGTGCAAAAATTAGACGAGATTCGTCGTCAATGGGGAGTGTACAGCCAGCCGACGTTTGACGTGAACGGCCGTACCTTTTCCGGCGCGCAGCCCTATGACGTGTTTGAAGAAGTACTTCAGGCGGCACTGTCTGAGTGAACAGTACAATGTCAAGAAGCCAAGAAATGCCGTTTCAGATTGGACAGCGTATCGTTGTTATCGGCACAACCGGCTCCGGTAAAACAACCCTGGCCAGGCAGTTAGCTCAAAAACTCGAGCTGACCCATGTCGAAATCGATTCCTTACATTGGGGGCCTGATTGGATACCAGTTCCTGACGATGCGTTCCGACAGCGGATACGGGAGGCGCTGCCAACAGAACGCTGGGTGATCGATGGCAACTATCGCAAAGTTCGCGACATCATCTGGCCTCGGGCAGAAGCAGTGATTTGGCTCGATTATCCGCTTGTTGTCGTTTTATGGCGGCTGCTGTGCCGGGCGATTCGACGCACGGCCAGACAAGAAATCTTGTGGAGCGGCAACCGGGAGACGTGGCGCAAGCAGTTTTTTAGCCGCGAGTCTCTTTTTTTATGGGCGCCGCAAACGCACCCGCGTCATCGGCGTGAATATCCGGTTTTCTTTGCCCGACCGGAACATGCCCATTTACAAATTGTCCATTTGCGTTCGGTGCAGCAAACGAAAAAATGGATGGATAGGGTAACGGCCGTTGTCATTCCTGCCACAAATTTGCCCACAAAAACTTGACCAAAATAGAACTGGTCATAAAATTGCCCACATGGTTGTAGAAAAAATATTCGACGATCTATTTAATGCCAAACACATCGTTTTATCAGCCATGGCATTTCAAGGCTACCGGCAGTCAGGCAAAGGTGCCATCCCCCTGGTGTTGGATTTTTGCCCGGCATCAAATGATAGATACGATGTCCGCATGGGTGTTAGAACCTATCAAAGCGCCCATTATTTTTACCAAATGGGCTTTGATGAATCCTTTTTCCATCTACTGGAAACCTATAATCCAACCACAACCGGGATTATCGTTTTCTCTTTGCAGCCAATGAGCCGCGCCGGCTATTTCAAATTTCAATTAACCCCGTCCACTGTTCATCGCTCCTACCTCATCAATTAACGACATGAATCAGAGCGCAAACCATTTACCGTTAGCCGGTCAGGTGGCAATTGTTACCGGAGCTGGCCGGGGTATCGGCGCGGCAGTGGCCCAATTATTAGCGGCATCTGGCACTAAAGTGGCCATCAACGATATCAACCCCGACCGGGCCGAGCGGACAGCCGCGGCGATTCGAGCGGAGGGTGGAGAAGCGGCGGCCATTGTCGCCGACATCTCTAACAAGTTTCAATGTTCCCACCTGGTCGATTCGACGCGGCGCGAATGGGGCCGATTAGACATCCTCATCAACAACGCCGCCATTAAGCCCAGTTCCTCTATCCTGAAAACAGATGAGTTTGAGTGGCAACGGGTGATGGACGTAAACCTCAAAGGTACATTTTTTATGAGCCAGCTTGTGGGGCGGGTGATGGCTGATGAAAATCAAGCGCGGGGTGGAGTCATCATCAACGTTGGCTCAAAAGCCGGGGTGATTGAGCCACTGGTTAATCATGCGGCTTATGCGGCCAGCAAAGCAGGGGTTGTAGGCTTCACGCGGGAGTGTGCTCGCGAATTCGCCAACTACGGCATTCGGGTTCACGCTGTCACACCTGATGAACCGGCCGATGCGGCCACAGTTGCCCAAACTATCCTTTCCCTCTGCACCAATCCTGATTCCCCGCTGATCGTTTAGCTTCGTTACAACTGATTGATTTGTTTTCGCGTAATGGGGGCGTGCTGTCACAGAAACGGCCGTACCGGTGTTGTTAACCTATACAACTGTTACGCAACTGTTACAAAACCGTCATGCAGTCTCGCCTCAAATCAGTTATCATCAGCCACTGGTTTGATCATTCTGCAAACTGGAGTCATATATGCCTGAACCAATCATCATCGTTGACGATGTGCATAAATCATATTTGATGGGGAAGGAGGCCGTTCCTGCCCTGCGGGGTGTTTCCCTCGAAATCCAAAAAGGCGAATTTGTCTGTTTAATGGGCCCCAGTGGTTCCGGTAAAACGACCTTGCTCAACATCATCGGCGGTCTGGACGATGCCAGCCGCGGTCACGTCATCGTCGAAGGCGAAAATCTGGTTGCCCTTGATGAAAATCAACTTGCTCAGCTGCGCTTGACCAAAATGGGCTTTGTGTTCCAGAACTACAACTTGCTGGCCAATTTTACAGCGCAGGAAAATGTGGAAGCGCCTATGGTCCTGGCCAAAACTGGCCGTCGCGAACGCAAAGACCAGGCTCAAGCCTTGCTTGAACGAGTTGGGCTGGCCGATCGTGCCCACCATTATCCCAGCGAACTCTCCGGTGGACAGCAGCAGCGGGTAGCTATTGCCCGCGCCCTGGCCAACGATCCCCCCATCCTCATTGCCGACGAAATGACCGGTGACCTGGATACAGAAACCGGCTACGCCATTATGGAATTAGCCAAACAGCTCAACCAGGAAGGCATGACAATCGTCTTCGTTACCCACGACCCACGCATGGCTGAGTTCGCGCAGCGGGTAATTGAGCTGCGGGATGGCAAAATCCTGGGGGATTGACGACTGTAGATTAACGATTGACGATTGAGGTACTTTGATAATCGTGAATCGTCAATCATAAATCATTATGATTTTCAAATACGTTCTCAAGAATTTTTCGCGGCGCAAAGTCCGCACTATTTTGATGATTTTGGCGCTGCTGGTCAGTACCGGACTGATTGTGGCGATGAGCGCCACGGTGGAAACAGTCCGCCGGTCGAATATTGATTTGATTGCCAGCGCGGTGGGGCGGTATGACATTGCCCTGACCAGGGTGGATACCAGCCAGGAACCGTTCATTCAGGTGGATGAAGTAGCTCCGTTGGTGTTGGCGGCTGATGATCGGGTTACGGCCGTATACCCCCGCTTCCGTTCTGATGTCGAATTAAACGTGGCTGGCGACATTGGTCAGGGCTGGCTCATTGCTCTTGATCCCGGTACCGACGATGTTGGCTTCATTGATGTTGTTGAAGGCAGTTACGAATTGGGCGATGGTAGAGCGGCCGTGCTCGAAGACACGGCGCTTAATTTCGATTTGGGCGTGGGTGACATAATCGACATCGCCTACAGCTTTCCCTTGCCGCGTGAAGAGGGCAAGCCGGGTACAGTGGGCGTTAGCGAACGGCGCACCGTGCAGCGATTCACCATCAGCAGCGTCGTGCGCCAGGACGGCGTGACCGGTGGTGATACCCGTGCCGGCTTGATCGTCGATATTGCCGACGTGCAGGAATGGTTGGGGCTGCCGGGACAGGCGCAGATGCTGCTGGTCAGCGTCGATCCGCGATTGTACGAGACCAACAACGCCGAAATCGCTGCCCTGCGTGTGCGCGACGTAGCCAGCAATGTGCGCGTTGCTCTGGGTGATGATTACACCTATTCGCTGGAAAAAGCGATAGCGTTGGATCAGGCAGCGCAGGCGTTTCTGGCTATCCAGGCTTTGATTAACGTTTATGGCTTGACGGCGCTGGGCGTGGTAGGCTTGCTCGTTTATACGCTGGTGATGACCAATGTGCAGGAGCAGCGGCGGGATATGGCCGTCCTGCGCATTTTGGGCAGCCAGCGTAATTATTTATTTGCCATCGTCATCGCCGAGGTGTTGGTGATTGGCTTGATTGGCGTCAGTCTGGGCGTGGGGCTGGGGCAGTTGATTACCAAATACATTGTGGTGCCGCTGATTCAAAGCCAGATGATGCAGGAAGGGATTACCTCGCCGTTGACGCCGCAGTTGTCGATAACGGCCGTTCTCCCTGCCATCATTTCTGCCTTTGCCGTGCTTATCATCAGCAGCATCAAACCGGCCCAGGCTGCGGCTAACACGAAAGTGATGCACGCTATCAACCCCGGCGTGGCTGACAACATCCAGTTGGAAGATTTGGCCAAGCTGCGGGAACGGAGTCCGAACGGCCGTTTATTTGGCACCGGTCTGGTACTGCTGCTCATTTTTGTCCTCATTGCCGGTTTTCAAGCGATGGATGCCTTTGGCGGGCCGGGGCTGCAAGTGACCTTTGTGCTGCTGGCTTTGGGGCTGCTAGTTTTGGGTACAGGATTGGTCTTTTTCATCACAACTGTGCCCTTTGAGCGGCTGGTTCTGCTGGCGCTGCGCGGCATCATGCCCCGGTTGACCTACTTTGCCCGGCGCAACGTAGGCCGCGGATCGCTGCGCAACACGTTGATTTCGCTGTTGGTTTTATTTAGCGGCGTACTGCCCAGTTTTTTGGCAACGCAGCAAGCCATGAATAACGCCAATTACGAGACGACAGTGCGCATCAATCAGGGCGCACCGGTCAGCATTAATGCGTTTGCTCCCTGGGATGCGCTGCCGGAACAGGTGTCCGATTACTGGCTGAAGCCCAGCTTTTTAATCAATGAGTTAACGGCCGTACCCGGACTTGACAAAATGATAGGCACAACTTACGGTTACAATAGCAGCGTTACCGATCCGGTTGGGCTGCGATCGGCCGGGGCGAATGTGGTGGGGGTAAACGGCAGTCTTCCCGACGTGATCTTCACCGACATGCTGGAAATGGTCGGTGGCGGCGAGGCGGCATTTGACCGGATTCTGGCCGAGCCAAACGCCGTCATTATCAGCGAAGGGTTGGCCGAACATCTGGCCATCGGTCTGGGCAGTACCATCAAATTGAGTGGTGAAGGGCTGGATCACGTGGTCAATGCCCAAGTAGTAGGCATTGCCCGCCGAGTGCCCGGGTTTGGCAATATGGGCCGCAGCCGGCTGGCGGCCCGTTCCGGCAGCACGATTTTGTTGTCGGTGGACAGTTTCCGTGAACTGGTGACGCCGTTAGACCAACCCCTGCCGCCCACCGATCAGGGTATTTTCACCGAGGTGCTGGCTACGCTGACGCCCGACGCCGAACCGCAGGCCGTCGCCGATGAAATCGGCAAGCGCTTTGGTCTGGATTACAACTTGTGGACACGGTTGTACGCAGTGCGGCTGGAAGAAAATCGGCGCAGCCAGGCGACGCAGCAAATTTTCTTACTGGTCATGACGGTGATTTCGTTTACAACGGCCGTTTTCGGGGTCTTTGCCGTCATTTACGTCACCATCTATGCCCGCCGCATCGAAATCGGTATGATGAAGGCGATGGGCATGCGCCGCCGCGAACTGACGGGCATGCTCATCCTGGAATCAATTACAATGACTTTGGGCGCGGCCCTGGCCGGTATTGCCGCCGGGGCGACGATGGGCTACGTCTCTTTCATTGGCGACCGCGTTTTACAGGAGCAGCCCTTTGTCTGGACGGTCGATACGACGGTGATGCCGTTTATTGTGATTATGGTCGTTCTGGCCAGTATGGTCGGGGCCACTTTTTCCGCCCGCCGCATCGTTAAAAAGCGGGCGGTCGAGATTTTGCGGATGTGAAAAGGAAGTTGGAGGTTAGAGCTAGAGCAGGTGGCGATTTCTAGCTCTGGCCTCTTGCTCTGGCTAATAATTATGAAAACAAAGTGTTTTTTCCCTCTTTTGTTCCTGGTTTTTCTTCTGATTGGTTGCCGACAGGCGGATTTGGCCGGTATGTCGGCGACGGCGACCGCGATGGCGGTTGAAGGCGACACGACGCCCACGCCGCGCCCTACACGGCCGGCGCAAAATGGCACGACTGTCCTGGCTGATGGCCAGTTGGTAGCGGTTAACCCGGTGCTGGCGCTGGGGTTTAACAGCAACGGCCGTCTCCTGGAATTACACGTCCAGCCCGGAGACAAGGTGGCCGAGGGCGACCCCATCGCCACGCTGGATGACACCAACTTGCGTGAAGCTGTGACCAATGCTGAATTACAGGTGGCGCAGGCCGAAATCAGCCTGAACCAGGCCCGGCTGACGCTGGATGATTTGGAGAACTGGGAACCGGATGGAACGGCCGTATCTCTGGCCGAAGCCAATCTGACCGCCGCCCAAACTGCGCTGGAAAACGCCCAAACTGCCGACGCCTCGGCTGGCAACGGCCTGACGTCGGCGCGCATCAACCTGGAACAGGCTGAACGTAATCTGGCCGATTCTCAAAAAGCGTACGAAACGGCCTTTGATCCCGGTCGTGAATGGGAAACCTTCATGACTGATCCGTCCTGCCTGCCGGGGCAGGATGGCACGTTTGTTCCTTGTACCGGAGTGCCGCTGCGCGACAAGATAGAAGCGGAGCGGGATGGCGCGACGCGCGGTCTGCAATATGCCGAGGAGAACCTGGAGGTGGCCAAGGCCCAGTACAACCTGGCGCTGGCGGGGTTGAATAATGATACGGCCGTGTCCGCCCAAGCCGGTGTTATCAGTGCCCAGCAAGCCCTGGAACAGGCCACCACTGGCCCCAAAGAGAAAGACATCGCCGCCGCCCGCCTCAATGTAGAGCAGGCCGAACTATCCTTGCAGCAAAGCCAGATTGCGCTGGAACAGGCTGAAGACGCCTTGGCCGAAGCGCAGCTAACTGCCCCTTGGGATGGTACTGTTTTAACCGTGGAAGCTGCTGTTGGCGCGTTTGTCGGCGCGGGCACCCCCGTCGTTACCCTGCTGGACACAGCCAACTTGCAATTTCACACCAGCAACCTCAGCGAACGCGATCTGGCTCAGGTAGAACCGGGTAATCCGGTGGAAATCACGCTTAAAACGTACCCCTCCCAGCCTGTCCAGGGTGTCGTGCAGCGGATTGCGCCGCAGGCTGGTGGGGTGGTGGGGGATGCGGCCGTTTTCACCGTGATGATTGATTTGACGGAAACGGCCGCTCTCGACCTGCGCCCCGGCATGACCGGCCGGGCTGAAATTACAAATAATAAGTAGATCAAATGGGAGCGCGGGCAGCTTGCCCGCCCATTATTAACTGTATTATTTGGTCGAGAGCTGTCTTTTATTGTGAACGGCCGTGTCAAAAATCACAACAAATCAAACTGGAATAAGGTCAGAAAAGTAGCCGGCGAAATAATTCTTACACCTTTATGTTCGCCAATTGGTAACAAATGCTTCTTGTCCCCGGTTACCAGGCAATCGGCTCCTCCGGCCACGGCACACTCAATATACCGATCGTCTGATTCGTCGTCTGAAACAGCCAATTTCTCAATTGGTTTAACCAGGGTCGTATGCTTTTGAACAAGCTTTAGCAGGCGCTGAATTTCGGTTTCACTTTTCCGGTGAATCTGCGCAAGATGTGGGTAATGCAAAACCCGGTTCCATTCAGCAAGGATATCCAGGCTAACAAGCAGTTCAAACTTATTTCCCTGCCAATAATCTAAAATTTGTTTGGCATTCCCTTGTTGGGTAAACAGGGCGCTAATAAAAACATTCGCATCAAGAACAACTTTCATGGCGATTATTGTTCTCTAATTGCTTGCTGTGC
This sequence comes from Ardenticatenaceae bacterium, assembly GCA_020634245.1. Classification (GTDB taxonomy): domain Bacteria; phylum Chloroflexota; class Anaerolineae; order Promineifilales; family Promineifilaceae; genus JACKCC01. The sequence goes on from JACKCC010000016.1 coordinate 53,223, forward strand.
CGCTAGAACTTGAGCCATGATTTCATCTGGATCATTATCACCGCTTGATTCCTGGAAGGATTTGATTAGCTCAAATAGCTCTTCCTGTTCTCGTTTCCACTGTTCGTAAATACCAACAGGAACAATCGCTACTGCCGGTTGGCCATGCCGCTCAACGATATACTTTTCCCCCTGGTATTGCACTTCATTGATAATCTTCCGAAACGAGTTTCTGGCGTCTGTCACACCCGTTACCTTTTCCATAATATTTCCTCATAAATGTAAATTCTGTACAGTTTGTATATAATAGACAAAATAGCATATTTTACCCTTCTCAGCAAGCACGTCCTATGTTCGGGGTGGCCGGAGTTTTTGTTGATGTCCTTTGGGAGCGCGGGCATCTTGCCCGCCAGTGCAGGCGAGACGCCTGCGCTCCATCAACAAAAGTTCCGCGCACCCCTATGTTCGCTTCCCCATTTAACCCCTGTTATACTCTTCAACCGAAATTAATAAAGTCTGTTATAATCACATTATTATCATCTTAATCATAAAAATACGGCAAGGATAGTTTATGCTGTCTACACATGAACAAATTGAACTAAAGCTGGAACGAATTTTGCCTCGGGTAACAAAACCCGGTCGTTACACCGGCGGCGAGTACAACCAGATAGTCAAAAACTGGGACGAGATCGACTTCAAAGTTGCTTTGGCCTTTCCCGACATTTACGACATTGGCATGTCCAACCTGGGCATGATGATCCTCTACGACATCATCAACAAGCACAAAAACCTGCTGGCCGAACGCGCCTACTCCCCCTGGACGGACATGGAAGCCATCATGCGCCAGCGCGAAATACCGCTTTTCTCGCTGGAGACCAAACACACCATCCGCGACTTTGACCTGCTGGGCATCAGCCTGCCCTACGAGCAGTTGTTCACCAACACCTTGAACTTACTCGATTTGGCCGGTATGCCGGTACGCTCGCTGGATCGGGATGCCAGTTATCCGTTGGTCGTGGCCGGTGGCCATGCATGCTACAACCCGGAGCCGATGGCTCCCTTCATTGACGTTTTTGTCATCGGTGAAGGTGAGGAAGCCATCCTTAAGATCATCGGCGTGATGCGCGCCGCCCGCCACCTGGATCGGGAAACGCAGTTGCGTTACATCGCTCAAATTGAAGGCTGCTATGTTCCCCGCTTTTACGACGTGACTTACCACGATGATGGCACAATCAAAGCCATCACGCCCAATATGGCGGAAGCGCCGCCCAAAGTCCTTAAAACCATTGTGCCCGTTATGCCGCCGCCTGTTACCGATTTCATCATTCCTTTCATCGAAACTGTCCACAACCGCGCCCCCATCGAAATCATGCGCGGCTGCACGCGCGGCTGCCGTTTCTGCCACGCTGGAATGGTTACGCGCCCCGTGCGGGAACGGCCGGTTGAAGAGGTGCTGGCCGCAATGGACAAAATCCTGGAAAGCACCGGCTACGAAGAAATTGCCCTGCTCTCCCTCTCGTCCAGCGATTACACCAACGTCATCGAGCTAACGGAGAAAATCGGCCAGCGCTTTGGCCATTTGGGACTGAATATTTCGCTGCCGTCGCTGCGCATTGAGAGCGTTTCCACGCAGCTAATGGACAACCTGGGCGACAGCAAGCGGGGCGGTTTTACGTTGGCTCCTGAAGCGGCCACGGAAAAGATGCGCAGCACAATTAACAAATACGTTACCCACGAGGAACTACTGGAAACGGCGCGGGAGATTTACAAGCGCGACTGGCGCACCATCAAGCTTTATTTCATGATCGGTCATCCGATGGAAGAGATGGAGGATGTGGAAGCAATCATCGATCTGGCGCGGCAGGTACTGTTTGTAGGGCGCGAGTATCACGGCAAGAAAGCCAGCGTCAACGTGGGCGTTAGTACGTTTATTCCCAAACCGCATACGCCGTTCCAATGGGAACCAATGGGCCAGATGGACGAGTTATATGCCAAGCTGGAACGGTTGAAGGATAGAATTCGCGGCCCTGGGCTGCGGCTGCGCTGGAATCATCCCAAGGAATCGGTGTTTGAAGGGATTTTGAGCCGGGGTGACCGGCGCATTGCCGAGGTTGTGGAATTGGCCTGGCGTAAAGGGGCCAAGTTTGACGCCTGGATGGAGCACTACGCTGAGAATGCCTGGAATGAGGCGTTGGCTGAAATGGGGCTAGCCCCGACCTTCTACACTCACCGCCGCCGCCCGATTGACGAGATTTTCCCCTGGGAGCACATCGACATTGCCGTGACAAAGAAGTTCCTGACGCAAGATTATTTGATGAGCCAGGAGCAAGAGACGCGGGTGGACTGCCGTCACAACTGTTTTGCCTGTGGTATTTTGCCTAAGTTGAAGGATTTGCGCCGGGAAACGGCCGTTGATGCTTGGGAATGTCCACCAGTACCGACACGCAAGCATCACCAACCGCGCCAGGAACGCGTTCCGGTGGTAGAAGGAATACCGTTGACTGTCATTGATAGGACATAATTGGAAAATACATCCCCCTAGACGAAAAAACTCCCGCTGCCAACGGGAGTTTTCTATTTGTCTGGCCTATTTCCCCTTTTGGGCACGTGATTGCCCGCCCTGCAGTCCGACAACACGAGACACCGGCAGGACGAACAGGACGCCGACGTTGGCCTCGTTGAGGTCGCCCATAATTTCCTGGGTTTTTCCGATAATACGATCGACCCATTCTTCACCCTCGACGACGGTGAAGATGGTGCGATGACGCTCTTCGCGGCCTTTAAGCAGGTGGGAGAGACTGGGCATGAGGGGAATATCATCGCGGATGCCGGCTTTTCGCAGGCGTCCCAGGCCGGTGCTGTCTAAAATGGTGATGCCGCCAACGCCCAATTCTTCCCAGGCGTCGAGGACAGATGGGCATTGATCGGGATTGTCGACGACGAGCAGAATCATGTGGTACATAACTTTCTCCTGTTAATTTAACCGCGGCGGCGCGGAGAACGCAGAGAGGGAAATCTGCGGAATCGGTGTAACCTGTGGATTTTTTGTCTTCATAGAAAACCTGGCTCCTGCTTAGGTGGTTGATTGTGCTGGTTTGTCAGCAGCAAATACGGCGCGCAGCATGGGTGGTGTGAGCAGCGTAGCCATGATGACCATGAAGACGACGATGGAAAAGTTCTCAGATGAAATCAAGCCTTCGATGAGGGCGAAGGAAGCGACAATGAGGCCAACTTCGCCGCGGGAGACCATGCCGACGCCTAGTTGAAGGCTCTCGCGATTGGTGAACCCACTCAATCGTGCGCCCAAACCGCTGCCGATGATTTTGCTGATGACGGCAACGACCGTGAGCAGCAGGGCAAACCACCAGGCGCTGCCACTGATGGCGCGCAGGTTGACTTCTAAGCCAATGTTGACAAAGAAGATGGGAACGAAGAAGCCGTAAGCCAGGGTGGCCACGGCCGTTTCAATTCGCTCCTTAAATGATACCTGGGCCAGGAATAACCCAACCAGAAACGCTCCCGTAATTGACGCCATTCCGCCCAACGCTTCGGCTGACCAGGCATACAAAAGGCAAATAACCAGCACGGCGGCTACTGTGCCCTGGCTGATGGGCAATTTGTCTACCCAACGGATGAGGCGGGGAATGAGCCAGAAACCGATGACCGAAGCGCCCACCAGATACCCCAACATTTTGAGAATCGTGATGACAATGGTCGCCGTGCCGCCATCACCACCGCCGACCAGCAGCAAAGAGATGGACAGAGCCAGAATAACCAGGATGTCGTCGAAAACGGCCGCTCCCAGCAAGGCCAGCCCCACCCGGCTGCGCAAAACGCGCAGTTCCAGCAAGGTTTGGGCGGAGATGCTGACGCTGGTGGCGGCCAGGGCCAGGCCGATGAAAATTGCACCCGAAGTTGAGGCGTCGAAGAGTACGGCCGTTCCCCAGCCCAAGCCCAATGGAATCAACACACCCAGCGTGCCCGCCAACGCCGACACTTTGCCTGATTTGATCAGCTCAGGTAGATGTAACTCCAGACCGGCCAGCATCATCAAGAGCAAGACGCCCATCTCGGCCAGTAGTGTAATCGATTCTGCTAAATGGGCATCATGACTAAAAACTGGCCAGACGTGGAACATATCCAAAACCGTTGGCCCAAGAATCAAACCGGCCAGCAGTTCACCCAGAACCGACGGCTGGTGTAGACGGCTGCTAAGGTAGCCGCTGGCTTTGGCCGCCACGATAATCACGACCAGAGCTAAAATAAAGTTTAGAAATTCACTTGCCATAATAACTAGTTTTGTAACTATCCAGCCTTACCGATGGCTGAGCCTGTCGAAGCCCGGTTGCCTTCGACAAGCTCAGGCAACGACCTGTATAATTGCTCAGTTTCTTCGTTCCAGAACTTGCAGTGTTACCTCGCTGCCGGTTCGTTTTAATTCTACCTTGTCCCCGGGATTGATGCCCCTGATGATGTCAGTATCAAAATTATAGGCGTAAGGGATATCTTCCAACGAGCAGGCTGGCGCACTTTGCTGGTCGATTTCGGTGTTGACGATGGCCAGCGGTGCCTGTCCCCGGTAAAACAGTTCCAACAAGACGTAAGGGGCCACGCTGGAGCCGCTGCCTTTGGGGAAGATGGCAATTTTGCCAGCCATGCTTTGCCCATCGGCCGGATGACCCGGCTCTTCGATGACGCCGGTTTCCCGGTTGACAAAGCCCAGCAGCGTAATCGGCGTGTCGGTGACAAACGCTTCTCCGGTGATGGTGAAATCGCTCTGGCTGGGCAGGCCGTGGCCGGTGGCAGTGAAAAAACCGGATGAAAAATGAACGGGTGAACGGGTGAGCGGATGAACGGGTGAGTGTTTTTTCACCCCTGCCCCCCTGTCCCCCTGCCCCCCTGCCAATTTTAATTCCCCTACAGCCACCGCCACACAGTCCGCTAGTGTCATCACCGAGGTGGGGATGCCGTTGAGGCCGGATTTGATGTAGTGTTCGGCTTTCATGGAGTTGGTGAGGACGTGTTTGACCCAGGTAGGGTCGTAGGGGACAACTTCAGGGCATGTGTTTTCTAGCAGCAGAGCGCCGCTCTGGCGGATGATGGCGGCGATGCCGGTTTTTTCGGCGATGGCTTTGTTTTGGGATGAGGTGAAGACCCATAGCGGCGGCGCATCGGTAGGTAATGTTTTGTCTTTCAGCAGTTCGGCTGTGGCGCGCAGTTCGCCGACGGAAGCCTGGGGACAGCCGATGGTAATGAGGGAAACGGCCGTTCCCGGTCTCAATTCCGCATATCTTCCAGCCAAAGCCGCCGTATCAAACAATAATTCTCCTTGAAAATCGCCGGCGGGGATGTCGCCTAAGCCTTCGATGTATAAAAGCGGGCAGCCATAATTGGCGGCAGCGGCCGTTAATGCCTTCTTCTGCTCGTGACTCAATTCATCCGGCAGCCCCTTGATGAGCGGGATGGGGCCAAAGGGCAGTTTCCAGCCCGGTTGGCGCTGCTTGCCAATCCAGTCACCGAGGAGGGAAAAGTCGGTGGGGTCGGAGAGAACGGCCGTTACCGTCACCAGCAAATTTGGCCGCCGGGCATCATCATCCAGCAAGCCATAGCGGGGTGTAAAGCCGGTCAGCGCCGAGGCCAGCGCCGACAGCCCTGATTCGCGGTTAGTGAGCAGGCCGCAGTAGGAATTGCCAAATGCAATAGCATTGGATTCGGCCCAGGCGGCCATGCCTTCGCAGGCTACGCCCTCCCATTCATACGGCGTGCAGGATTGGGTCGGGCGTACGCCTAATCGCGTGTATAACTCGACGATTTCGTGATTGTGTTCCTTAAAATCGGGGGCAACGATATGCATCGCTTCAAACTGATTTTCATCGCAGCCGGCCGAATTGAGAGTCGTGGGGACGGCCACCTGCGCAGCAGGATCACTGGTCAGTTTGGCCAGAAATTGGCGCAGTCCCAGCCCGCCGGTCAGCGGGGAGACACCGGAAAGGTGGGCGCTTTGGATAGGAACCAACTCGTCAGCTCCGGCAGCGGCCGCTAAATCAAGAACCAGCCGCAGGCCCATCTGTTTGGCCAGGCCAAATTTGCCATCAAGCATGGCTTGCTGTTCATCCGTCAGGATGGTTTTTATTTGGGTTGTCATTTGGTTTACTCCGTACAAATCGAGTGTTTCGCTCGAATTGGCCGCTGCCAGTGTAACACAAGGGGGACATGCAATCTAGAATTTTCATCAAACGTTTCCTTGTCACCAATCCCTGCGCCTTATACAATCCATTATTCTGGGTGATAATATGTTATTAGCGATTGATATTGGCAACACCAACATAACTTTAGGCGTGTGCGAGGGACAGACTTGGCGGCGGCAGTGGCGGCTGCTAACTGTGCAGGAGAAGACGGCCGATGAGTATGGTTTGATTTTGAAAGGGTTATTGTACGGCGCGGGGTTGGACACGGCCGTTACCCACATGATCTTCTCCAGCGTCGTTCCCCGCCTGACGGCCACGCTGGACGCTGCATGCCGCCAATACCTGGGCCTTGTCCCGCTGGAAGTGGGGCTGAACCTTGATTTGGGCATCCGCGTGGCGACGGATGTGCCTTCTCAGGTCGGGATGGATCGCATCATAAATGCCACTGCTGCCTACCATTTGTATCCTGGCCCCAGCATCATCGTGGACATGGGCACAGCGACCAAATTTGACGTGGTGACGGCGGCTGGAGAACTGGTTGGCGGCGTCATTGCCCCCGGTTTACAGTTAACGGCCGATGCTCTGGCCAGCCGGGCTGCTAAATTGGGGCAGGTTGCTCTGGAGGCGCCGCCGCAAACCATCGGCCGCAACACCATCCACGCCATGCAGTCGGGACTGGTGTTTGGCTACGTCAGTTTGTGTGAAGGGCTGGTAGCCCGCCTGCGCGCCGAACATCCTGACCACAACCGCCCCATTCGCATTCTGGGAACTGGCGGCCTGATCCATCTCATCGCCGAGTATACCGACATCATCGACCACGTCGATCCCTGGCTGACACTGACCGGCCTGCGGGTTATTCATGAACGGGTGAAGGGGCGACTGGGTGAAGGGGTGACGGGGTGAAGGGGTGACACGGTGAAAAAGTTACTGCTAAAACAAAAATTTGTCCTCCCCTGCTCCCCTGCCCCTCTGCTCCTTATCCTGCTGCTCTTGGCTTTCGCTGCCACAAGCTGCCAGGCGCTGGGCACGCCGCCACGATTGGCGACGGCCACGGCTCAGGCCCAACTGCCGCCGACGGCGACGCCGGAACCGCTCATTTTGGCCGCGCCCGAAGGCAGCGCCGCGCTGTCTGAACCGGAAACAACTCCAGCCGTCGGTCCCAACCCATCGCTGACCGTTTGGGTAAATGAGACGTCGGCGGCACACGAGGCAATGCTCAACCAGATGGTGGCTGATTTTAGCCGGACGTACCAGATTGACGTGGAGTTGATGCTGGTACGGCCGCAGCTTTTACCCAAGTTGATGGAAACGGCCGTTCTCTCCGACACCTTTGAACTGCCCGACATCGTCCTCCATCCGGTGGAATACACCATGGGCTGGGCCGAACGCGGGATTTGGGATACGGCCGTAACCAACGAGATCATCGACGAAATTGGCCGGGATACCTTTAATCCGGCGGCGCTGGATTTGGTAACGCAGGACGGCCAGGCGGCCGCCATTCCAAGCGATGGCTACCCGCAGCTTCTTATTTATCGCACCGATTGGGCACAGGAATTGGGGCTGGAGCCGCCGGACAATTACGACGCGATGCTGACCATGGCCCAAACCATTTCCAGCACCGTTGACCTCATTTCTGGTTTTGTGATTCCCACCGAGTCCAACCTGGCCACTACTCACCAGGCATTCGAGCAAATTGCCCTGGCCAATGGCTGCCAGTTGATTGATGAGAAAGGCGAAGTGCTGATTTTGGAACCGGTCTGCCAGGAAGCTATCGATTTTTACTACAACATTGTTCACAATTACAGCCCCATTGGTGTACAGACCGATACCAGCGCCCGCAATGCTTATCTGGACGGCCGTACCGGTTTGATCATGAGTTCGCCGGCGATTTTGCCTCGCCTGGCCGGGTTGGATGCGGCGGCTATGCCCACCTGCCCGGATTGCAGCGATCCCGCATTTCTGGCTCAAAACAGCGGTATTCTCACGCAGATTACTGGCAGCGGGGCGCAGGCCCGGCCGGCCAATTTGAGTGAGATTACGTATCTGGGGATTGTGAATGGGGCGGATAGGGAAACGGCCGTCACCTTTGCCCGCTACTGGTTTAACGAAGCCTACCCCAACTGGCTGGCCGTCGAATCGGAACGCAAAATACCCATGCGCTGGGGTACGGTCGATCAGCCGCGCCAATTCATCGATGCCTGGGGCAGCCAGCCGCTGGTAACCGGCGGCCCCAGCCTGCGTGATTTGTACGGCGACAGCATCGTCGACCAACTGCGCGATTCCGTTCTGCCCGCCGACCGTTGGGGACTGCCGCAAGGGCATGGTGATCTGGTCACGGCGCTTTACGAAGACCTGACGATTTCCGTCACTTTGCAGGAGATGTTGAGCGGTTATTTCGATTCCGCCCAAACTTTGCGCGAAGCCTATGCCAAAATCATAGACTTCATTCCCAATTATGCGTATGATAGTGGGGAAGCGGGTGGTGAATGATGGAGCAAATGGTCATACGTCACCATGACGCATGACTTATGACTTTATGATGATTATCTTGCTGTACTCTCCACCCAAATAAAAAGTAACATGAGTAACCTACCTTACGTTGAAGAATCCTTTGGCATTTTAACTGATGACGAACTTTACCTGGATTGCATCCTGGTCAAACCGGCCAACGCGTCTGACAGCGACCTGCGTGTTTTGCGGGTTTGGGTTCCCCGATATCCGTTGACTAAAACCAGCGTCATCACCTGTGCCCGGCAAGAAGTCCAGTCCTATGGCTCTGATGGCACGATTGCGCATCTGGTATTTGATTTACGCGGCACAGGTGACAGCGAGGGACTGCCCGGTAACGTGGATTTCGATATGGACCTCCATGCCATCCAGGAATGGGCCAAGGAGCGGTTTGGCCGGATTAATTTTGGTTTTTTAGGGTTTCCGGAGTCGGATTACGGCCGTGTCAACATGTGGCCGCTGCGGGTAGGCGCCGTCATGGAAAGTTATTATTACCATGCGGCTGGTGACAACTTGACCCCGCCAACCATCCTTTACCTGGGCAGCTACGGTAACTTTAGCCGCCGCGATGATATTCTGTGTACCAAACTGGCCGACCAGGGCTACGAGGTGTACGGCCTTGATCCACTGCGTTATTTGCTGCATGCTAGTGTGACCCACCGACTGACTCCTGATGATTTACGCCAGGACTTTCACAGTTTGGTGCAAATGCTGCCCAGCAAGCCAATCATCATTGGACGGCCGCTGGCGGCGGGGCTGGCGTTGTTGTGGGGCACCAGCGTTGTGGACAATCGGGGCGTCATTGCCATTGGACTAGCTCAATCTGGTTTCCATCCCGGCCATATTTTCCAAAACAACAACCCCTATAACTTCATGCTAAGCCGGCTGGTTAGCCAGATATCGCCGCATCCCGTGGCGTTTATGCAGCATATCGGTCACAAATTGGGCGGTAAAGAAGATGAGTTGGATAAATTGTTCCAAAACAGTAAGGAACCCCGCCTGTTGGAGAAAACAGACAAGCTGACCAGCAAGTTCCTGATTGGACTGGTTCACTGGATTGAAAAAAATCAATAGAGGGACGAGGTTTACTGAATGATGATAGTAATCATGAAGGCGCATGCGACGATGCGCGAAAAATCGGCTGTTATTGCCTGGGCCGAGGATGCTGGTTTTAAGGTTCACCTCTCCGAAGGGGACGAGCAGACGATTATTGGTGTGATTGGTGACGGCCGTCCCCTGAACCGTGAACAGGCTGAGCGACTGCCGGGCGTGGAGCGGGTTGTGCCCGTCCTCAAACCGTTCAAAATTGCCAGCCGCGAATTCAAGCCGGAAAAGACCACCTTCATGCTGGGCGAACACGAGGTCGGCGGCAAAGGGCTGATCATCATGGCCGGCCCCTGTTCGGTGGAAAGCCGCAGCCAGCTTTTGGAGACGGCGCACGCCGTTAAAGAGGCGGGGGCGCATATTTTGCGGGGCGGTGCTTTTAAGCCGCGTTCTTCGCCGTATTCTTTCCAGGGGCTGGGCGAAGAAGGGCTGAAATATCTGGCGGAAGCGCGTGAACAGACTGGTATGCCCGTCATTACCGAGGTGATGGAACCGGCGATGGTGCCGCTGGTTTGTGAATATGCCGATATTTTGCAGATTGGGGCGCGCAATATGCAGAATTATGCGCTGCTGCATGCGGTGGGTGAATCGCAGCACCCGGTTTTGCTAAAGCGGGGGATGAGCAGCCTGATTGAAGAGTGGTTGATGTCGGCCGAATATATTTTGAGCCACGGTAACGGCCGTGTCATGCTTTGTGAGCGCGGTATTCGTACGTTTGAGACGTACACGCGTAATACCTTTGACATCAACGCCATTGCCGTAGCCAAACATTTGTCCCATTTACCGGTGATTGCCGATCCCAGCCACGCGACGGGGAAATGGGAATACGTATCAGCAGCAGCCAAGGCCAGCGTTGCCGCCGGGGCTGATGGCTTGATCATAGAGGTTCATCCGCATCCTACGGAAGCGTTGTCGGATGGCGCGCAGTCGTTGAAGCCGAAGCGGTTCGCCCAACTGGTGCAGGAAATGAAGCGGGTAGCCCAGGCGCTGGATCGGGATATTGAGAGCTAGAGCGAGAGGATAGAGCTAGAGGAAAAACAATTTCCTCTAGCTCTCTCCTCTCGCTCTCAATGTAATCAGCGTCATTTCGGGGGGGGCAAGGAAGCGGACGCGGGGGGCGCTGAGTCCTTCCAGGCCGATGCCCCGGCTGACGTAGAGGTGGGTACGGCCGTTTCGATACAATCCCATCACGTACTGCCGCCCCAATTGGGAGCTGGTCAAAATTGGCCCGATGAGAGGCAAACGCACCTGACCGCCATGAGTATGGCCGCACAGGTACAAATCCAGGCCGTACTGGCTGGCTTCGGGCATCAGTTCCGGCGAATGGTAGAGGAAAATTTGCGGCGCGTGGTTGGGAACGGCCGTCATCAATTCAGCCAGTTTGGCGCGGTCGGTGGGTAAGTGGTGGGTGCAGTCCATACCGACGAGGGTGAGGGTACGGCCGTCCCCCAAATCAACTGTCTCCCAATCAAACCGCATCAGCCGGATGGCCAGATTATCAAAAAGAGGCGCAACTTTCTCAGGTAAGTCAACCGGCGGACTGCCCAGCGTGGCATAGACGCCGTAAGGCGCTTTAATCTGGCTTAAAAGCTGCCGCACCTGCGTGTGTGTCACCGGGTCGCGATTGTAGGATAAATTGACATAATCGCCGGTGATTAAAATAATATCCGGTTTCAGTCTTTCCGCCAGCCGCAGCACGGTTTCTTCGCGCTGCGTCAGCCGCTCAACGTGCAAATCGCTGATATGCAACATACGAATGGGTGCTGTTCCCACCGGTAGCCGATCGGTAGCGATGCTGATTTCACTTAATTGCGGGCGGAGCGGTTCAACGGCCGTGCCCCAAAATAGGGCAACCGAACCGGCCAACTGCAAAACTACTACCAGGACTATGGTCCACTGCCAGCCCAGCCACCAGCCCAGCAGCACCGCGCCCATCGTGGCCAAAGTGCGAGGCACCGCCAGTACGATGGCTTGAGACTGCCAGGGGCCAAAGGAGATTTTTTTGCGGGGTAACGTGAAGAACAGCGCGGCGTCGTCGCCTAAAAACAAGGTGTGAATGCCGGCCACAGCCAAGGCGATGGGGATTCCCCACAACCACCACCAGGGCAGCGTGGCCAGGAAGACAAAAGCGGCGCCAACCAGGACCATTGCCCATATGGGCCAGGTGGCCGGTACGTGAAAAAAAAGCATGATTTTATGTAGCCGGCTCTCAGTTAAAACATCCTTTACAGGAGCGGTGGCGTCATTCGAGTCTGATTCTTTTGAGTCTGTGATGAAATTCTGCTTTGTGTCAATCATAATTCTATTGTGGATGCGTAAACTTAAACTGCTCCTTTCAGTAAAGTAGCATAACAGCGTTCACATCGACAAGCAGTCATCGGCGTTCGTTGTCGTGATCGATTTTTTCGATTACGACAACGATCACGACAACGATCACGATTTTACCAGTGAAGCCCGGTAAAAAAGTAGGCTCTTTGGGATTTCGCGGGGTTGTAGTAAATGTAGGGGCGTACCCTTGTGGTCGCCCCAAAGGGCGGGCACAAGGCCACGCCCCATGTATATCAAGTTAAGCATAAAGCTCAGCTAAAGCTAATAAAAGTTGAAAAGTATGAGGCGATTTAGCACTTTTGTTAATGCGTACGCCATGTGATAAACAAGACCGTAACATAGTCAACGATTCCGCTAAACGCGATAAATCACAGATTGCCAAGGCCAGATTGATAGCATGGCGACGCACGGTTGCGGAGGCCTTGACGAAACTGCGGTCAGGGAATTGCCAATTGGCCATCAAAAAAGACCAATGTTGGATGATCATGCCAATCAGCTTAGCGTACAGTTCACACAAGATACGCCACGGTTTTTCAGAGCGAGATTTATCAATGCGCCCGTGTGATTTCCAAAGTTTGAAAAGCAGCTCGATCTGCCAACGCAAGCGAGCCAGGACAAGAATTTCTGCCGGTGTGAGACGGTCAACAGGCACATTGGTGACAAATAAAGTCCAATCACATAAAACTAGTCGTGCTGAGGAAACGGTTTGGCCTTTACGTTTAGAAGCAGCTTTAAGTTTGCGTCGCCGTTCCCGAGCAACTTCAGCCGGTACCCGAAAACCTACAAACCGGGCTGGGAGACGTTTTTTCAACCCTAACTCGATAGGGATGTCAAATGAGCCATTTGTTTGCTGTCGTACAAATGCCGCTTGTGACCATGACTGTCCAGAACTATCAACAAACCCAGTTTGCGCTTGGGCGCGTGAAAGCCAACAACAACCTGTCCTATCCATTGTTTCTAACGCCTCTAGCTTCCAATACCCCAAGTCACGAATAAGCAAACTCCTCTCAGGAAGCGGCCGGTTCAAGGTAGACGCAACGCGGTCATGGGTGCGCCCATCAACAAGGTGCGGCCCATCAATTTCCCCATGTAACACATCCCAGCGGACTTGCAGCTTGACAGCGCCATTGCTCGCAGACCCGCTGCCGCCACACCCTGACCAAACCGGGGCCAACTCTTCTGGCAAGGTGATGCTGCTGCTATCTTCAATATATACGCCATTGAAGCGTTGTAGAACGGGAATAGCGACTGCTTTTGCCTGGATCGTTTCGGTTAACGCTGCCTGCAAAACCTGGTACAAGCAATCGCTTGCTGTTTTGGTGAAGCGTTGGTCAAGACCCTGCGGCGTAATCTCTAACCCAACTGTCACGCCAGTTTGGCACAAGGATTCAAGCGTTGCTTCTGGCTCTTGTAACCAGCCAAAGACTAACGTTTGGCAGAAATTGGCTCCTGTCACCTTCACTTGCCGCTGGGTGAATCCAGTTTTTTGGGCTGCTTCTGTGGCGGTATGGGTAAGGACATGCTGCATTGCTTGGCTTATCCGTGTTATGATTGTCATGGAGAACTCCTTTGGCTTGCGGTTTCGTGGAAAAAACCAGTTTGCCTCAAGAGTTCTCTTTTTGCACATATTTATTGCCTTAGCTTGATACCTATGGGCGGGCACAAGGCCACGCCCCTACAAATGATGTTACCCCCTGAAATCCTGAAGACCCAAAATGTATTAACCGGGCAAATAAAAGGGCAAAGCCACTTGCAAACTTGCTACTTGCCACTCGCAAACTCGTCCACTCGCCACTCACAAACAATTTCTAACACGGTTTTTCAGTAGTCGAAGAGAAATAAGCAAATGTACCTCATTTTGGTAAGATGGGATGTGCAACCAAACCCAAAACCAAAAGAGGTACAAATGCAGCATATCATATTAGAGGCTCACCATACAAAAGATGGACTCGTTTTCAACGTTACTGACTTAGAAGCCCGGTTGAATCAGTTAACCGATTCACGAGATAGACGCGGCAAAATATATCCACTGGGCACGATTTTGACGATGATAATATTAGCGAAGCTCGCTGGCGAGGATAAGCCATCAGGAATAGCTCAGTGGATTCGATTGCGTTGCGATGCATTTGTCAGGATATTTTGCCGTAAACACAAACGAATGCCGTGTTTGAACACAATTCGTACTGTGTTGCAAGATGTGGTTCCGCTTGATGAATTAGAGACCCTGTTTCGGCGTTATCTACACGATGCCTACGGCGGACAAGAAAGCCGATTAATTACAATTGATGGCAAGACAATGCGCGGAACTATCCCCAAAGGAAGCCGTCAAGGTGTCCATTTGTTAGCCGCCTATCTTCCAGAAGAAGGTGTGGTTTTGAAACAAGTAGCGGTAGCGACTAAAGAAAACGAAATCAATGCCGCTCCCCAACTACTCGAGGGAATCAACATCAAGAACAAGGTCATTTGTGCCGATGCGATGCAGACACAACGCAAGCTTTCCGTCGATGTGTTGTCGAGGGGCGGTGATTACATCTGGTTTCTCAAGGACAACCAACCCACGTTGCTGGAGGATGTGAAACAGTTTTTCAAGCCAGCGCGGATGAGTGCCGGTTGGCACCCGCCTGAATTGCCGCGGACGGTGGCTAAAACAACTGAGATAGGGCATGGGCGACTGGAAAAGCGGACACTCACACTGATGGTAGATGAAGAACAGTTTCTGGACTGGCCCGGTGTTCATCAGGTTTTCCAGTTAGAGCGGGAGACCACCCATCTGCGAACAGGCCGAGAAACGACCGAATTGGCCTATGGTATCACTAGCTGTACACCAGAGATAACATCGGCAAAGCAAATGTTACAGTGGACGCGACAATATTGGGGTATCGAAAATGGATTGCATTATCGTCGAGATGTCACATTGCGAGAAGATGCAACGCGCATTTCGCAACCAGCGTTGGCAAAAACGATGTCAGCTATTAACAATTTTGTGGTTGGGTTAACGCAAAAAATGGGTTATTCCAATCTGGCCGCAGCACGGCGCTTGTTTGATGCTAAAATCGCGGCTCAACTCTCTTGACGCCCGACTACTGAAAAACCGTGCAATTTCTAACCCATTTGCTGACGGCGACCAACAGAAACGTTATAATCCGTGTAACTACCAAGACCTGCGAGGTTTCCTACCAAAGGTGCACAGGGGTAAATCATTTGTAAAACCTCGCAGATCTCCAGAGAGGCAGGCAATATGATGAAACCCAAGTATCCGGAACGAGTTCAAATCGCGCATTTACCCACACCGGTTCACCGGTTGGAACGGCTTAGCAAACATTTGGGTGGCCCTGACCTGTACATCAAACGGGATGATGAGACAGGGCTAGCCACCGGCGGCAACAAGACCCGCAAGCTGGAATTTCTGGTGGCCGAGGCGCTGTCGCAGGGCTGCGACCATCTGGTGACGACCGGCGCGCCGCAGAGCAACCACTGCCGCCAGACGGCGGCGGCGGCGGCGAGCAATGGACTGGGCTGTACGCTGGTGCTGCGCGGCGAGGAGCCGGAAATCATTACCGGTAATATTTTGCTGGATAAACTGCTGGGGGCGCATCTTTACTGGGCGGGGGAACGGCCGTGCAACGAAGTCATGGCTCAAGTCAGCAGCGAATTACAAAGCATGGGCCGTAAGCCGTACCAGATTCCCCTGGGCGGCTCCAATGTATTGGGGGCTACCAGCTACGTCCTGGCCATGGAGGAACTGACCGAACAGCTTCAGGAGCAGCGCCTCAACGTCGATTTCATCGTCTTTGCCAGCAGCAGCGGCGGCACTCAGGCCGGCATCGTCCTGGGCGCAGAAATTTACGATTTCAAAGGCCAAATTCTGGGCATCAGTGTTGACCATCCGGCCGAAGTGGTACAAACACAGGTGGCGGCGTTGGCTACAGCGACTGCGGCTCATTTGGGATTAGGTCAATTGGCCATCGCCCACCGGGTAGACGTCAACGACGATTACCTGGGCGGCGGCTACGCCATCGTCGGCGAAACGGAGCGGGAAGCGATCCAGATGGTCGGCCAACTGGAAGGCATTTTGCTGGACCCGGTTTACACCGGCCGGGCCATGGGCGGCCTGATTGATTTGATTCGTTGGGGCGCTTTCACGCGGGGTCAGTCGGTCTTGTTCTGGCACACAGGGGGAACGGCCGCACTCCCTGCCTTTGCCGATAAACTCATTTGACTTGTTTTGGGGATTCTGAACACTGTTTTTGACTGCACCGCATGAAATGCTTATTTCGTTGGGTTACTTAATTTGAAGATTGTGATTATCAGATAGATGAACAAATTAGAATATAGCGACTTATACAAGTTCTTAGTTTCGCTAGGTATTGTGCTAATAGGTCTGGCATTGGTGGTTCCATGGCTTTTTCTACGAGAGTCGTTTGATATTTTTGTCACGGTTTCGGAAATTGCAAACTTAACTGTCACAGCCCAAACTTTACTAATTCATAGACAAAAGGTTGCCTTGTGGTTTATTCGTAATGTTTGGTGGATTTCAATCCTACTTTCTGTATTTGGATTTACATCTCTAGGCTATGGAATAGGGTTTTGGATAAGGAAGCAACGGCTTATTGATCAACGAGATGAATTTGAAGTTGATAAAACTGGTCTAGAACTAGCGAAGTTAAAACAAGAGATGGAATCTTTGACTCCTGCAGAAATCGCAATGGAAGGTATCAAAGAAATCGAAGATGCCTTTGAACCTGATACAAGTGTATTGGAAGGTTCAATACCAGCTTTTGAATCACGAGTACAAAAATATTTACACGTAGAGCAAATATTTTTAAACAAATTGATAGCATGTTATGGTGATGAACGAGTTTTGGTTCAACATAGGTCAAAACAAGAAATTTATGATGCTGTCTTAATAGCAAATAATACTGAGACGAAAGACATTCTATTTGAAATCAAGAGTTTCACGAAAAATCTTAGTTTAGAGCGAGTTAGGAAAGTAACAACCCAGGTATGCCATTTGATTCAAAATTATGCAGTAGTAAAAGGGCAGGTGACAAAATCAATCGCTGGAGTGATATTATTTGTTACAGAAGAAAATGAGTTAAATAATTCGAGAAATGACAGATATTTATGGGAAATAAACGATCTGGCTAAAAGCTTTGGTGTCAGAGTTCATACGATTTTTATAACCGAGACAGATTTAATAAAGATGACGTGCAAAGAACTTCAAACAAAGTTAAATAGTATTTCGAAAATTTGATGGATGTTATCCCAATCCCGCATGACTTCAAATCGGGTTTCCGTCTTGTTGGTACACAGAGCGATTTGCTATGATCGGTTACGGTTCAGGGAGAAATGGGATCAGACCACCCAGCCAATTTTGCAAACGTTAGCCTAACAATTCCACGGAAATTGTTGCAATTGGATAGGTGTCAATCGTCCGGCGTCCGTCTGGACGGGCTGTACCTACTGAATGACGTCAAGAGGAGCAAACCATGTTTATTGTTCACGTATTTGTCAAAGTAAAAGCAGATCAGATCGGAGCGTTCAAACAGGCTTCTCTGGAAAATGCCCGGCACAGCGTTCAAGAGCCAGGAGTCGTCCGGTTCGATGTCATCCAACAAAAAGATGATGCCTGCCAGTTTGTATTGGTTGAGGTCTATCGCACGCCCGATGACCCGGCGAAACATAAGGAAACGGCCCACTATGCCGTCTGGCGTGATGCCGTCGCCGATATGATGGCCGAGCCACGCTACAGCATCAAATATGACAATGTGTTCCCCGATGAAAATGGATGGGATTCTGCAATAATCGAGAATTAGTTGAACCGCAAAGAACGCGAAGAACGCAAAGAATGAAAGGAAAAAAACTTCGCGCTCTTGGCGTCCTTTGCGGTGAAATCAAGTTCAAACAACTCGTGACCACACCCAAAAAGGATGGGATTCGCACCATGAAATTTGAATTTGCCACAGCCAACCGCATTATTTTTGGGGCGGGAACCAGCCGCCAGATTGCCGAGTATGCTCAGGGGTTTGGTAAACGGCCGTTCCTCATCACAGGCCAAAACAGCAGCCGGGCCGAATTTGCGGTTCAGGCATTACAAAACAACGGCTTCACCGTCACCCAATTTGCCATTACCGATGAACCGTCCACTCCAATCGTCCTGGAAGGCGTCACCCTGGCTCGTGACCGGGCCTGCGATTTTGTCATTGGCATTGGCGGCGGCAGCGTCATCGACGGCGCCAAAGCAATTGCGGCCTTGCTGACCAACGATGGCCAACCACTGGATTATCTCGAAGTGGTGGGCAAAGGGCAGCCTTTACAAAATGCGCCAGCGCCTGCCATTGCCGTGCCCACAACGGCCGGAACCGGCGCTGAAGTCACGCGGAATGCCGTCCTTACCGTTCCTGAGCAGCGGGTGAAAGTGAGTTTACGCAGCCCGCTCATGCTGCCCGACGTGGCCATTGTCGATCCTGAATTGACCTATTCTATGCCACCAGGGGTAACGGCCGTTACCGGCCTCGACGCCCTCACCCAGCTAATCGAACCATTCGTCAGCCATCTGGCCAACCCCTTAACCGATGCCCTGTGCCGGGAAGGGTTCCAACGAGCCGGCCAATCATTACGCCGCGCTTATGAAAACGGCCGTGACACCAATGCCCGCAACGATATGGCCCTGGCCAGCCTATTGGGCGGATTAGCCCTGGCTAACGCCAAACTGGGGGCGGTTCACGGGTTTGCTGGCCCGATAGGAGGAATGTTCTCAGCGCCGCATGGGGCCGTTTGTGCCCGGCTGTTGCCTTACACGATAGAAGCCAATGTGCGGGCTTTGCAATCGCGGCAGCCCGAAAACCCGGCGCTGCAACGGTACACCGAAATTGCCCGCATTCTGACCGGCGATCCCGCAGCTACAGTTCAGGATGGCGTGCAATGGATCCAATCGTTGTGTGCCGACCTGCAAATCCCGGGATTGGCCACCTATGGCCTCACTGCCAACGATTTGCCAACAGTCGTCAACCAATCAAAAAACGCCAGCAGTATGAAAGGGAACCCCATTCAACTGAGTGAAGCGGAACTTATGCATATTTTGGAGCAGGCGTTATAGGCATTGAGACTAAACTACTTGAGAACCGTCCGTTATTACCTTAAGTGTTTTAGAGAGCTTGTTTCTGAATGTTTTCTCAGAATCTTGTTGCTGTCACAGGCAAGTGATATAAAGAAATCAAACATTACCGGGGGGCGCGCCAACGTCCTAGTCGCTGAGGTAATGCTATCGTAGTATAACGATTTGGGGCCGCTTTACCTATCTCCAACCAGGGCATATTTGGCAAGGAGAAAACATGAAAAAAACGAGACTGCTTTTCATTGGCATGATTGCCGGGGTGGTTCTGATGTTGATGTTTGTCTTTATGGCCCCAAGTGGGAATTCCCTGGCCTTATTGTCGAATGGCGATCACCTGGCGGCCAGTCCGAACACCGCCGGTCTTTTAAGTACCAGCACCCCGACTCCACCCCCTTCATTCAGTGTAGTGAACGATGAGCTGCCCCCCGCCGATCTCGCTGCGGGGATGGGGGCGGATGCAGTTAACGTGCTGCCTACCCCTGTACCCGGTGAAACCCAGGTGTATTTTGTTCCAACCGATAATGATGCCACGGCAACTGTGTTATTCCTTTACAACACCGATACCGTTGCCCACATCGTTGCTTTGCGTGGATTTAGTTACAATGGCGTCCTGGTTTATTCGCTCAATATTAATGTCGGAGCCACCAGTTTTTTGCGCTTGGCCAGCGATTCCATTGCGTCAGCCCCGCCACCCAGTTGGGCGACGCCGGCACCGATCATCACCAACTTTACTGATTTTACCTATTTTGCCAGTCTCTCCCTCCCCAAAGGCGTCAAAGTGGAAGGTTATACGCTGTTCAATCCTGGAACAGGCGTAGTGGACCCCCGCCAGGATCAGGGAGCAGAACCCTTACGCTTCAGCACTGATCCCGCGACCTTGTTCTTACCGGTTGCGCAGAAAACCCCATGATATTTTCAAGCGCCTGACATGGCATTGCCCCAAAGATAGGGATTTCATGCGCCTGACTCCCGATTCTGCCAGAATTAGGCATTATTTTTGACCATCACTGTCAGGCTCTCGTTTCTTGTTTGTGGATGAATAATCTCATACGAGTCTCAGGCTGCATAGGAAAAAAGTACTACCCTGGAATTTGATCTGCTTGCGCTTCGCCTTCTTCTGTTATACTGAAAGCAATTAGCCCTCGTAGTTCAACGCAAGATTTATCGGAACCCTAACGGGAACATGGCTTCTATGTTCCTTTGTTTTATCGGCTAAGCGCAAAGTTGTATTCAAAGCGCAGTCATCGTATCAGTCATCCCACTGGCTTAATCATCAATTTGCTATATTCCCTGTCCTAACTGCAAGCCAGGCGCACCAATGGAGCGGTAGAGGAGGTTTGCTCATGTTGCTTTCACCCAACCTGGCAGTTTTTTGTATTTTGTCATTTGAGGGGCCGGATCGCTATTCGCAAGCCGGGGGATTGGGCGTTCGTGTGACCCATCTGGGGGAGACTTTAGCTAAACGAGGGTTTGAAACGCATCTGTTATTTGTCGGGGATCCGGCTGCACCGGGGCTGGAAACACGGCTGAACGGCCGTTTCACCTTACATCGTTGGTGTCAATGGATCAGCGCCCATCACCCGGCTGGTGTTTATGCAGCCGAGGAAGAAAAGCTGTGGGATTTCAACCATTCAGTCCCCCATTTTGTGTTAAACGAAATTGTGCGGCCGGCGGTGGAGAACGGCCGTTTACCCATCATCCTGGCTGAAGAATGGCACACCGCCGAAGCCCTCATCCATCTCCACGATCAGCTCACAGAAGCCAATCTGCGCCAGCATGCCGTCTTGTTTTGGAACGCCAACAACACCATGTCCTTCCACCGGGTGAACTGGCCGCGCCTGAACCAGGCTGCCCAACTCACCACCGTCAGCCGCTACATGAAACATCTAATGTGGAACAACGGACTGAATCCGCTGGTCATTCCCAACGGCATCCCGGCCGATTTGCTGGAGCCGGTAGATGACGAAAAGGTACAGGCCTTGCGCCAAACCCTGGCCCCCGATCCGGCTACGGTGATGCTGTTCAAGGTGGGCCGGTTTGACCTGGCCAAGCGCTGGTTAATGGCTATCGAAGCGGCGGCGCAGCTCAAGGCGCAGGGTCACAGCGTCGTTTTCCCGCTGCGCGGCGGTGTCGAAGCGCATGGCTGGGAAGCACTGGATCGTGCCCGGCAGTTGGGTCTTTCGGTGGTGGATGTACATGCGCCGAACAACGGCAAGGAACAGCCTTTGCAATGGAGTGACTTGTTAGCTGTGTTAGCCGATGTGCCACTGGCTGATGTTTACAATTTGCGCTTTTTTATGACTCAGGAGTTGTTACGGCCGTTCTATGCTGCCGCCGACGCTGTCCTGGCCAACAGTGGGCACGAGCCATTCGGGTTGGTGGGGCTGGAAGCGATGGCCACCAGCGGCCTCGTTTTCACCGGGGCGACCGGCGAGGAATACAGTCTGAACAGCGAGGCGGCCATGGTCATGGACACCGACTCCCCGGAAGAAATCGTCACCCAGGTGCAGGTACTCAAGACCGATCCCGATCGTGCGGCGGCCATGCGCCAGGCGGCCCACCGGCAGGCCGCTGCTTTCACCTGGGAGCGTGTCACAGATGTTTTGTTGGATAAGGTGCAATTTGTGGCTCAATCCACCGGGGCGCTGCCGGGCTTCAATGTTCCCTGCCAGCCGTCTGGCCAGTCAAAAGTGCAGGACGTCGTCATTTACACCGTCGTTCATCAGCCGCGCCGCTTACGGCTGCCAGCCCAACCGCTGCCCCCCGGTTCGTCGTCCCAGGCGCTGGCTGACGCTTTGTTTGATGAGCCGCTCAACGAAAAATATTTCCGTAAAGTGGCCGCCGCCTGCTACTATCCGGCCACTGAAAGATTTCAACTGTTGGTCGAGCGGGGACTCAAGCTGGCTGTTGGCTTTTCGCTGTCCTTCATCCGGCAGGCTCAACAATGGGATCCGGAACTGCTGGATCGTTTTCGCCGGTTGGTCAGCCATGAGAACGTGGAATTGGTAGCTGTGGAACCAACGCACAGCTTTTTGCTGCTGTGGGACATTCCCCACTTCATGGAGCGGATGCGTTACGCGGCTAATCAATTGGAGCAGATTTTTGGCGTGCGTCCTATGGTGGCCGACACGACTGAATTGATGATGTCGGATACGATTTATCACGCCCTGGACATGGCCGGATTTAAGGGTGGTTTTATTGACGGCCGTCCCTGGGTGATGGAATGGCGCGAATCCACGCATCCATATCATCATGGCAGCGGTAATCTAAAGCTGCTGCCGCGCCATTACCAGCTCAGTGATGATGTGGGCTACCGCTTTTCCGACCGGAACTGGAAAGGCTGGCCGTTGATGGCCGATCGCTACGCCCAATGGCTGGCCGAAACGCCGGGCGAAGTGGTCGTGTTGGGTTGGGATTTTGAGACGTTTGGCGAACATCATCATCCCGACAGCGGCATTTTTGGCTTTTTACAGGCGCTGCCGGGTGAAGTACATTGTGCCGGATTGTCGTTCCTTACGCCCAGTGAAGCGATTGAGCGGTATGGCGGGCACAGTCATGATTTGCCTTTACCGGCGTTTGCCAGCACCTGGGCCGGCAGCGGCGGCCTGGAATTTTTTCTGGGTAATGAGGCGCAAAAGGCAGTGTACCAGCTCATGATTCAGGCTTACAATAAGGCCCGCTTGACTGGTGAACCGGCGTTGATTGACCTGGCTTTGTGGCTGGCGCAGTCGGATAATTTGCACTTGATTCAGTGGTACGGCCGTTCCGGTTCCGACGCTGAGGTTAGCGCCTACTTTACGCCGCAGGAATGGTGGTCGCTGGGGCCGGATGGCATCATCTGGCAAATTCAGCAGGTATACAAGAACTTCATCGCCGCCCTGGACCCGCACTTGCTCAATAAATCTGACTTTAACCGGGCCGTATCTTTCAAAAGAAAGCTCAAGAATGGCGTGAAACCGGCTCAATTACTGACAGAAATCCTGGCCACAGAAAAGGCATCAACAATGCCGGTTTCTGCCTGAATGGGCAGGCGCTGGGCAGGGTCGGTCAGGTCGTACAGCCCCAACAATAATGAATAGGTTCCTGGCGGCAAATCGGCGGGGATGAGGATGCCGTGATTGTCGATGATGGTTTCGCCAGGCGGCCACCGGGTAGTCGGGTTGAGACCGCCGCCGGGTTCGCTGTCGCGCTGGGCGACCAATTGGCCGTTGGCGTCTACCAGGTGCAGGAACACTTTGTAGCGCGTGTCCAGGGGCACGGCCGTTTCCCAAAACAGTGTAATTTGCACAATGTCACCGGGAGCCAGTTGGTCGCTGGCCAGTGTGTAGCCTTTTAGTGTGATGGCGTCACCGAAGGGCAGGTGTACGGCCGTTGCCATCTCCGCTGCCGGTTCGGATGGCACAGCATAAGTCACAAAACGGACGTCGCCAATCCATTCGTCGGTGGCTTTGAAGGCGTGTTCATCCAGCCAGCGCTCCACCAGCAGCTCCGGATCGCGCTGCGCTTCCCCCCAAAAGATGACGTACAGCCGGTCGTGCCGGGCGGCGATTTCGGTCAGTTCGGCGTTGATTTTGTCGGGTAACGGCCGTCCGGTGGGGATGGGATACACGGGCGCACCATCGCGGTGGTAGTAGGTGAACACTTCCCACTGGTTGGGCGCGTCGAGGATGATCCCGGCGTTGGGATGGTTTTCGGCTTCGATGCGAGCCGCCATTCCTCGGTAATCGGCGCGGGCGTAGCTGGGGTTGAAGTAGAGGTTTTGCAGGGAACGGCCGTTGCCCACCAAAAGAAGCAGGAAAAAAACCGCAGAGAACGCGGAGAATAAAAATGACCCTCTGCGTTCTCCGCGCCCTCTGCGATTAAAAGCAGCGGCGATCAACAAACAGAAAAATGGCACGGCCACCGTCATGAATTTGAAATATTGCGGTTGGGTGGCGCCGGCGGTGAACATGAAGAGGGTGGGGATGAGCAGGCCAAGAACAATTGTCCAATTTCGGCTAATCATCAATCCATAAATCATTAATACTGCTGCGGCGATGAGGGGGAGAACGGCCGTGCCCGCCTCAATCGTGCTTCCCAATGCCAGCCAGCGCCCCATCTCCAACAGAAATGTCAGCGCCGACTCGCGCATGCCGGGCCGGCCGCCCGTCTGATTGAGGAAGATAGGTAGCCATGGCAGATAGGCGAGGGCAGCGGCGAGCATGATAGCAAACCAGTGGAGCAAGGGAGTAGGGGAGCAGGGGAGCAGGGGAGATAAGCTTTTCCACACCCCTGTTTCTTTGCGTTTATTGATCAACCAGAGCAATACGAGCAAGTTATGAGTGATGAGGACAGCGGCAAAAAAGTATTGAGTATATAGACCGGTTACGGCGCAAAGCCCATAACCAATCAGCCATTTGACGCATGACGTATGACGCATAACACACGACTGCCAGCGTAATAACAACCAGGTAGCGAGGACGGCTAAAAGCACCAGCAGGCTGTACATGCGGGTTTCTTGGCTGTAGTAGATAAGGGGGGGAGAAACGGCCGTTAACAACCCGGCTAATAATGGGACGCGGATAAATACGGATGACGCGGATAAGAACAAAAACCTGCGTTTATTCGCGTTCATCCGCGTCCTAAATTCTTTTCCCAGGGCAATCGTAACGGCAACAGTTAACACACCAGCGAAAGCAGAAAAGGATCGCAGGCCAAACTCGCTGTCGCCGACCAGTTTGCGCCAACCGTGCAGGATGAGGTAGTAAAGCGGCGGATGGATGTCGCTGGCCGTGCCTTCGATGATGGCCGGGATGGAGCGCTCGCTCAACCGGGCGCTGTTGCCTTCGTCGTTCCAGAACGATTGGGCCTCCAGCCGGTAAAAGCGCAATCCAGTGGCCAGCCATAAAATTACCAGCAAAGCCAATCGCTGCCGCCATCCAATCTTCAATCTTTAATCCTCAATCGTTGACGGAGCTAAAAACCGCAGGCCGCCAAAAAACAGGATGGCGCTGCTGATGATGAAGAGATACGGCCGTACCCGATTCCACCCAAAAACCCATCCTGGCATCTGTTCAACGAATTGCTCGCTCGCTGCATAATCCGCCAGCGCCTCAAACGCCGGCAATGGCGTAAAATCAGGCTCCAGCAGCCGGAAATAATACCAGGACTGATCCTTTTCCCAATCGGCCGGGCGCTTGAAAAACCAGTAATTGACCACCCCAATCCAGGGCCACTCGACCTGCGCCCGTTGGTAGGCTCCCACGCCGTATTTCGCCTGCTGCGCTTCCGTCACCCGGCCAAAATTGGCCGGAATGTCCTCCGGCGCAGTGTTCCAACCCATTTCGCTGATCCAAATCGGCTTGTCGGCGTCGCCATTGCGCACCATCACGTCGCGGATGAACAAATGATGCGGATAGTTGATGACCGTTGGCCGCAGCCGCTGATCCGTTGCGCCTGACCACAGGCCATACCCCTGGGCCGACATCACGTCAAAACAGTCGGCGGCCCCGGCGTTGTACATGCGCTGGAGGAAGATGAGGTCGTTCATGTTACGGCCGTTCATGGCAATCGTCGGCGTCAGCGCCCCGGCCAGAACCACCGCATCAGGATTCACGGCCTTGATGGCGCGGTAGCCGGTGCAGAGTAGTTCGGTGTACGCTTCCGGGTCTACGTTTCCCAACCCCCATTCATCATTGCCATTAGGTTCGTTCCAGAGTTGGAAGTAGGTGATACGGCCGTCGTAGCGTGTGGCGACGGCCGTTGCAAAATCAGCAAAATCAGCAAAATCATCCGGTGGGGCCAGCGTACCCGCTTCCTCATCCGGCAGCGCCCGCGTCCACGAGGGCGGGTTACTCAGCCGGGCAATAATCTCAATATCATATTTTTCGGCTAAATCAACGATATTGTCATATTTGGCCCAGGCATCGACGCCAGCGGGATCATTACGCCGGTCCACAAAATCCCCTTTGCCATGAATTTCAATGTCTTCCCAGGTGAATTCCTGCCGGATGAAGCGGAATCCGGCCTGACTGATGAGTTGCAGGCTGCGCTCCCGCTTTTCCGGTTCCACTTCCTGCTGCAAAAAGGTGCTCATGCCAAAGGGGGAAACGCCAGCGTACTCGGTGATGGTGTTGGGAGCAAGATGAGGTTGGGGGCGAACGGCCGTGTTCAACCAATGCACCACCCCCGCCAACTGTCCATCCCATTCCTCCTCGCCCGTCAAATCATACAACGACCCGGCATACGGCCACAACGCCGCCAACAAACCAACCAACGAACCAACTAACAACAATTTCTTCCACATAGCTACCTGATTATACCTTTAGGCCAGCCAAGTGGAAAAAGCCAGGCAGATTTTGCGCTTTTGTCCGTTCCGTTCTATCATTATGATGCGCTGCGTCAAGTGACGCATGATGCCTGACGCATGACATATCACGTATCACTTTTCACGTTTTAACACGAGGTAGCCATGTTATCACCCACTGAAAAAATCCTGTTCACCCTTCTGGTAGTCATTTCCCTTACTGCCACTTACAACACCTTTGGCAACATGTTCAAAATTATCCTGCGTGGGCAGGGTAAGCTGCGATTCGATAATTTCGGTAAACGGGCCTGGGAAGGGCTGATGGCTTTGGCCACCCAGGGCCGAATTTTCCGCCACCGCAAAATTTCCTCCTTATTCCATTACGGTGTTGCCTACGGCTTCATTTTTTACGGCCTGGTCAACTTGATCGACGTATTGGAAGGACTGATTCCCGGTTTTTACTTTTTGGAAGGCACGACAATTGGCGGAATTTATCGGTTATTGGCCGATATTTTTAGTGTTTTAGTGATAATAGGCGTGGCCTACTTCCTCATACGTCGTTTTGCCGCCAACGATCCCGTGCTTTCCGTGCGAGAAAACGTCAAACTGGACCCCAAGGCGCGCAAAGGTGGTGTCTGGCAGGATTCGCTGGTCGTAGGCATGTTCATCCTCTTCCACGTCGGCTTTCGTTTTACCGGGGCATCCTTCGCCATCGCCCAACACGGCAGCGACCCGTGGCAGCCCTTTGCCAACTTGCTGGCCAATGTTTGGGCGGGCGCATCTCCATTCGCCCTCAATTTCGGGTTTCACGCCAGTTGGTGGCTGGCACTGGGCTTGATTCTCTTCTTCCTGCCTTACTTCCCCTACACCAAACATGCCCATCTCTTCATGGGGCCGTTCAACTTCATGACCCGTCCCGAACGCACCTACCTGGGCCAGATGCAAACCCTCGATTTTGAAGACGAATCTATCGAGCAGTTTGGCGCAGCCACATTGTTCGATTTAGATCAGACCAGCATCACCGATGCCTTCGCCTGCATCATGTGCAACCGCTGCCAGCAGGTTTGCCCGGCCTACAACACCGGTAAAGAGTTGTCCCCGGCGGCGCTGGAAGTCAACAAACGCTACTACCTGCGCGACAACATGAATGGGTTCGCCAATGGCGCCGCGGCCGATACGCCGCTGCTCGATTTTGCCATCAGTGAAAGTGCGGTCTGGGCCTGCACCACCTGCGGTGCGTGCGTCGATATTTGCCCGGTAGGCAACGAACCGATGATCGACATCATGCACATCCGCCGCGACCAGGTATTGATGGCCAGCGCCTTCCCTGACGAGCTAAAAGGCGCGTTTGTGGGCATGGAACGCACCGGTAATCCCTGGCAGTCCACCGAAAGCCGGATGGAATGGACCAAACCGCTGGACTTCCCGGTTCCCACCGTCGAGGAAAACCCCGATTACGACTATTTGCTTTGGGTTGGCTGTGCCGGCGCATTCAACCCCGAATCGCAGGAAACAACCCGTGCTGTGGCCACGATTTTGCATGAAGCGGGCCTCAACTTTGCCGTGTTGGGCGACGCCGAGATGTGTACCGGCGATTCGGCCCGCCGCGCTGGCAACGAGTATTTGTATTACGAGATGGCGCTGGGCAATATCGAAACACTCAACGCTGCCGGCGCCGACAAAAAGCGCATCGTGACGAGCTGCCCGCACTGTTTCACGACCATCGGCAAAGAGTACGGCGAACTAGGCGGCCATTACGATGTTTTCCATCACACGCAGTTGATTGCCGATTTGGTGGGCAAGGGCAAGTTAAAGTTGAACGGCAAGAAACTAGAGAAAGTCACCTTCCACGACCCGTGTTATCTTGGCCGGCACAACGGCATCGTCGATGCGCCGCGGGATGCGCTGGCCAAAGCTGGCTTCACCCTGTTGGAAATGGGACGCAGCGGCACTGATTCGTTCTGCTGTGGCGCGGGCGGCGCACAAATGTGGAAGGAAGAAGAGCATGGCACGGAAGCAGTCAGCCTGAATCGTTTTGCCGAAGCGCAGAAGACCGGCGCGGACACACTGGCCGTCGGCTGCCCCTTCTGCGGCACGATGATGCACGACGCCAACCGCGAACACGGCGAGGCGATGCAGGTCAAGGATGTGGCTCAGCTTATCGTGGATGCGATGTGAGCCGTCATCCGTTATCCGTGATCGGAAACGGCCGTTCTTCCCCATTTTCCGAGAACAATATAGGGTGGGTTTTTTGACCCGCCCTTTTTTTTTGTGAAAATAGGACACAACGAACAGAGATTCTTGAAAGGGGTTGGCAATGTTGATGAAGCGGAAGTTATTTTTGACGATTGTTATATTGAGTCTGGTGCTGATGGTGACAGCCTGTGCCAGCCAGCAGCCATATCTGGAAACATTCGATTCGCCCGGCGATTGGCGCACCGGCAGCGACAACGATGTGGAAGGTGACGTGCAGAACGGCGTGTTTGACTTGCTGGTGAAAGCTGATGATATGCTCATCTGGACCACGGCCGGTAAGGAATTTGGCGATGGCGTTTACGAAGTTGAGGCGACACAAATCGATGGGCCGCTGGACAATGGTTATGGGATGCTGTTCCGCGTGAATGATGAGACGGATGATTTTTACCTGTTTGAGATCAGCGGGGATGGGTATGTGTGGATCGGCCGTTATCTGAACGGCGGCGATGACGAGATTACGCCGATTGTGAGTAATTCCTGGTTTGAGAGCCGGGCTGTGACTATCGGGTACAACAATACGAATACACTCAAAGTTGAAGCCGAAAGCGCCAACCTCATCTTCTATGTCAATGATCAGGAAGTGGGCCGTGTGACCGACGACACCTTCAGCAAAGGTGACATCGGTTTGATGGTACGTACACTGGGGGCGGGCGGCGCACACGTCCAGTTTGATAACTTCAGCGTCGATCCTATCAAATAGAGATGGGAGATTGGAGATTAGAGACTGGTTGCAGTCGTTGCTGTTCTCCAGTCTCTAATCTCCAATCTCAAATATTAGGCCCTGACGGAAGCCCGACAACCTGAATTTAAGCTAAGCAAGCGTAGCTGAAAACGCTATTTTGTGTTACAAGATGATGTTGGAGCGCAGGATGTTCGGTGGCTCAATCGAACCGCGTCTTGCCTGCATTGGGCGGGCAAGCTGCCCGCGCCCCCAAGATTTTACCACTTATCCTGAACCGCAGATTTCGCAGATGCGCCAGCTTCTTCCTACAGCCGCGTTATCGGCGTTAATCCGCGTCCTTAAAATTGAGGTACGATTTTGATTGACGCAGAAAAACAAACTCCGCAAAAACTAACGGAACAAATTTACTTGAGTACGGCCGAAATTTTACGCGATTTCAGTTTAGCCGTGCAGAGCCGCCAGGCCAGTTTGATTGGCCGGCGCGAGGTGTTGAGCGGTAAAGCCAAGTTCGGTATTTTCGGTGACGGCAAGGAGCTGCCTCAAATCGCTATGGCCAAGGCATTCAAACATGGTGATTTCCGCTCCGGCTATTACCGCGACCAGACCTTTATGCTGGCTATTGGTGCGACGACCATCCAGCAGTTGTTTGCCCAGTTGTATGCCCATACCGACGTGCAGCACGATCCCAGTTCGGCCGGGCGGCAGATGAATGCCCACTTCGCCACCCGCAGCCTCAATCCCGATGGCAGTTGGAAAGATTTGACCCAGATGTTCAACTCCTCGCCGGACATCTCGCCCACCGGTTCGCAAATGCCGCGATTGGTGGGATTAGGCTATGCCTCCCGCCTTTACCGCGAACTGGACGAGCTCAAGCATTTGACCCAGTTCTCACATAACGGCGATGAGATTGCCTGGGGCATGATTGGCAATGCCAGCACGGCCGAAGGGATGTTTTGGGAGGCAGTCAATGCCGTCGGCGTCCTCAAAGCGCCGGTCATTATCTCCATTTGGGATGATGGTTATGGCATTTCCGTGCCTAACGAATATCAGATCGCCAAGCAAAATCTGTCGGAGATGCTCAGTGGGTTTGAGCGCAAACCGGGCAGTTCGGAGGGGTTTAATCTGTACACGGTCAAGGGATGGGATTATCCGGCCCTTATCGAAACGTATGCTCAGGCGGCCAAAATTACGCGGGAGGAACATCTTCCGGCCATTGTGCACGTGACCGAAATGACGCAGCCGCAAGGCCATTCGACGTCGGGCAGCCACGAGCGGTACAAATCGCAGGAGCGATTGGATTGGGAGGAAGCCTACGATTGTATTACCAAGATGCGAGAATGGATTATTGAGCAGCGCATCGCCCCGGCCGGAGAATTGGACCAGATCGAGCGCAACGCTAAGAATCTGGCGGAAAATTTCCGCACGAAGGCGTGGAAGGCGTTTACGCTGCCGATGCATCAGGAGCGGCAGGAAGTGGTGGGGATGATTCAGACGCTGGAGACGGCGGCCGACGCGCCGCAGCAGGTGGCGCTGGCCCAGGTGCGGCAGGGTTTGGCTGCCAAACAAACGCCTTTGCGGCGGGATATTTTAACGGCCGTACACGAAGCCCTCATTGCCGCCCGCCACACCGACAGCCCGGCCCGGCAGCAGTTAATCGCCTGGAAGGATGCCCAAATCACGCTCAATAACGAACGGGTAGGTTCCCATCTGTACAACGAAACCGGCCAATCGGCGCGGGGTGTGGCCGAAATCGCCCCCGTTTATTCCGACGAATCACCTATCGTCAGCGGCTACGAAGTGCTTAACCACTTCTTTGATTTAACCCTGGCCCGCGACCCGCGTGTCATTTCTTTCGGCGAAGACGTGGGTCAACTGGGCGGCGTCAATCAATGTTTTTCCGGCTTGCAAGCTAAATACGGCTCACTGCGTGTCAGTGACACCGGTATCCGCGAGACGACAATCATCGGGCAGGCCATCGGCATGGCTTTGCGCGGCCTGCGCCCTATCGCCGAGATTCAATACCTGGACTACATCCTTTATGCTCTGCAAATCATGTCCGATGATTTGGCCACCGTTCATTGGCGTACCAAAGGCGGCCAAAAAGCGCCGGTCATCGTGCGTACGCGCGGCCACCGGTTAGAAGGTGTCTGGCATTCCGGCTCGCCGATGGGCGGCATCGTCAGCCTGCTGCATGGATTGAATGTGTTGGTGCCACGTAACATGGTTCAGGCGGCCGGTTTTTACAACACGCTGCTGAAATCGGAAGAACCTGGCCTCATCGTCGAGGTGTTGAGCGGTTACCGGCTCAAAGAAAAACTGCCGGACAACATCGGTGACATCACGCTGCCGGTGGGCGTGCCGGAAGTGCTGCGTGCAGGCCGTGACGTGACCATCGTTACTTACGGAGCTAACTGCCGGTTGGCTTTGGAAGCGGCCGAGTGGCTGGAGCAGGTGGCGATTGACGTGGAGGTGATTGATGTGCGCTCGCTGCTGCCGTTTGATGTAGACGGCCGTATCTTGCAATCTCTGCAAAAAACCAGCCGCATCGTCTTCCTGGATGAGGATGTGCCCGGCGGGGCCACCGCCTATATGATGCGCGAAGTCATCGAGAAGCAGGGCGGCTACCATTGGCTGGATTCAGAACCGCGCACGCTGGCCGCCAAACCGCACCGTCCCTCGTTCGGCTCCGATGGCAATTATTTTTCCAAACCGAATGCTGTGGATCTGTTTGATACCGTTTACGAGTTGATGAACGAGGTAGACCCGGCGCGGTATCCAATGTTTTATAAATAAAGGCAGAAGGATGAAGGCAGAGGGCAGAATAAGAGATTCTGCTTTCCGCCTTCTGCCCACTGATTTCAGGAGTGTTCATGGCCACAAATTTGATTATGCCCGAAATGGGTGAAGGTGTGATTGAGGGAACTGTTGCCCGCTGGCTGAAAGCGGAGGGGGAACAGGTTGATCAATACGAAGCGGTGCTGGAAATTGAAACGGACAAGGTGACGACGGAAGCGACGGCCGAAGAAGCGGGCACACTGCTGGAAATTCTGGTTGCTGAAGGGGAGACGGTTCCCGTCGGTACAGTTTTGGCGGTTATCGGTCAGCCCGGTGAAGAGATTTCGGCTGATGGCAAGCAGA
Source organism: Ardenticatenaceae bacterium (assembly GCA_020634245.1). Lineage (GTDB taxonomy): Bacteria > Chloroflexota > Anaerolineae > Promineifilales > Promineifilaceae > JACKCC01. The sequence continues at coordinate 85,808 of JACKCC010000016.1, forward strand.
ATGGCACGGCCGTTTCCCCAACCCCACCTAACCAACCAACCATCACCCCATCACCCCATCACCCCATCACCCGCTCATCTTACAAAGGTCGTATCAGCCCCGTCGTTGGCCGTATTGCCGAAGAACACGACGTGGATTTGAATTTGGTAACCGGCACGGGGCGCGACGGCCGTATCACCAAAAACGACATCCTGACGTATGTGGAGGAAGTCACTCATCATCCGTCAGCCGTCATCCGTCAACCAGAACCAATCTCCCCTGCTCCCCTGCCCCCCCGCTCCTCCTTCGACTTCGCTCAGGACAAGCCTGCTTCCTTGCCTTCTGGCGACCTCCTTCCTCTTACCACCATGCGCCGGGCGATTGCCGAGCATATGGTGCGCAGTAAGCAGACCAGCCCGCACGTAACGACGGTGTTTGAGTTTGACTTTACGGCCGTTGCCGCCCACCGCGCCGCCCATAAGAGCCAATTTGCCAAAGATGGAGCCAATCTCACATTTACCGCGTATCTTGTCGCCGCGACCGTGCAGGCGCTCAAGCAGCATCCGCTGGCCAACAGCAGTTGGGAGGAGAACGGTATCCGCCTGCACCGCAGCATCAATATCGGCATGGCCACGGCCATCGACGACGGCCTGATTGTGCCGGTTATCAAAAACGCCGATTCGTTGAATTTGCTGGGATTGGCCCGCACTGTCAACGATTTAGCCAATCGTGCCCGAAATAAACAGCTCAAGCCGGACGAAGTTCAGGGCGGCACTTTTTCGATCACCAATCACGGGGTGTCAGGCAGCCTGTTCGCCACGCCGATTATCAATCAACCGCAGTGCGGTATCCTGGGTGTGGGCAAGATTGAGAAGCGGGTCAGGGTAGTGAATGATGCGATTGCGATACGGCCGTTAGCCTTTGTCAGCTTCACCTTCGACCACCGCATTTTAGATGGGGCCTCGGCCGATTATTTTGTCGCTACAATCAAAGAAATCATCGAATACTGGCAGTGATTGCGTTAGTTACTCATGTTACGCGCAGATAGCGCGAAGGTTAACATAATTATAAAATCCAGGTCTTGGAGAATCAGCCTATGAACTACAATATCCTCGACCTGTATTCAGACTATTTGTTAAGCTCATTTGGACAAACGACAGCTACCGGACTGGCTAGATTACTTGAAGGTGAAATCAGCCATGACCAAGTCACTCGCATGCTCGCCAGTGAAAAATTGACGGCGAAGACATGGTGGAAACTGGTCAAACCACAGGTACGGCAAATCGAACGAGAAGATGGTGTCATGATTGTCGACGATTCCATTGTGGAAAAGCCATACACAGATGAGAATGAGATCATCTGTTGGCACTATGACCACGCCAAAGACAAAACTGTCAAAGGTATCAACTTCATTACAACCTTGTATGAAGCCCAAGGAATCGCTTTGCCAGTGTCCTTCGTGTTAGTGGCCAAGACAGAGACCTATCTTGACAAGAAAACAGGCAAAGAAAAGCGCAAAAGTGCCGTGACCAAGAATGAACACTATCGTCGCATGCTGCAGACGGCTGTAGCTAATCGCATCCCGTTCCGGTATGTGCTCAATGACGTGTGGTTTGCCTCGGCCGAAAACATGCGATTTGTGAAGTTGGACCTGGAGAAAGAGTTCATCATGGGGCTCAAGGGCAATCGCAAGGTGGCTTTGTCCGAGGCAGATAAAGCCAATGGCCAGTATCAGCGGATTGAAGACATGAACCTACCAGAAGGCACGACCCGTATCATCTATCTGGAAGGGGTCCCATTCCCCTTACAGCTATTACGCCAGGTTTTCACAAACGGAGATGGCTCAACCGGCGTGCGTTATCTGGTAACCAGTGACTTGACCCTGAGTGCTGACCAAATCATTACAATCTACCAAAGACGGTGGAGAGTAGAAGAGTATCACCGGTCACTCAAGCAAAATATGGCGCTAACTCAATCGCCAACCCGTACCGAAACAACGCAAACGAATCATTTCGTGGCGGCGCTGTGGTCGTTTGTCAAAATGGAGTTGTTAAAGGTCCGAACAAAGAAAAATCATTATCAGTTGAAAAACCAGTTGTATTTATCCGCCTTGCAACAGGCTTTTCATGAACTGCAGCAGCTTCAGCCGGTTTCACTGGTTCAAGCTGCTACTGCGTAACATCAGTTAGTTATTCTCCGTCTGCATGTCGCTCTGGATGACAGTTCCTATTGGTCGTTCGCAAACGAATTGAGAATGGATTCGGCCGTTTCCCACATATCCAATGCTCTGCCGCGGGCTTGAGCAGCGATAATGGCTTCGGGGGAAAGGTTTTGGGCAACGGCCGTTACCCGTTTCCCCACCACATCAGCAAACCAGCGCGAGTTTGACACAAAGGGGTTCCGCTGCGCCAGCGTATACAGCGTAATGGCCTGTTCCCATTCCCCTATCAATGCTTGCAGATAGGCAGCGAGCATGAAAAACATGGCCAAATCGTCGGCATCTTTTTGCTCGACTGCTTCCCGGACTCCCTGTACTAGCAATTGCTGCGCGGTGTCCAGATCCGCTTTTGATGTGGCAGCCAGACAAAGACTAAACAGATCATGACAGATCTGGAATTGGGCATGAGCCTCAGATGCATCTCCCCTAACCAGCGTCAGCAGACCGAACAATCGAGTTAGCGTCCCATGCCGATCGATAAATACTGGTTCGGATTGACGTAAACCAAGTGCCTTCTGCGCTATGCCTGTGGCCTGGCCATATCTCCCCAAATGCAGGCAGCTCTGAGCCTGCATTAAATGCGCTTGTATTTGCGTCGTAAGATCTCCCGATTCTTCACTAACGCGCTGACACTCCTGGCCTGTTTGCAATGCGATCTCAAAACGGCCGTTAATTAGTTGTGCATACCCCAAATAAGTTAAACCCAATCCCAGCAATTGGGGATGTTTTATTCGTCGTAGTAAGGTAATACCCGCCTCTAGTTGCGCTTCCGCCTCAACATGGTTGCCAAGAAAGCTGATCAGTTGGCCCAACAGAAGCCGCGCTTCAATTTGGAGCAAAGGTCCCCCCAATGCCTGGGCCAATAACAGACTTTGCGCTGCCACCTCCCGCGCCAGCTTCAAATCGCCGGTGTTGCGTATCGCGCGTGAGAGGCCAATCAGATTGCGGACTGACCAGACCCGGCGATCCAGCTGGTCCAGCAAAGTCTGGCTCTGGCGAAATTGCTGCACGGCTGTCACCGGGTCTTTTTGGAAAAGCTGGTAGCCCTCATGATGGTGCACCATCGCCCGTTCTGTCCGTGTATCTCGCTGAAGGAAATTGGATGTTTCCAGCCACGCTTTTGCTTGCTGTAGAGATTTTTCAGCCGATGTAACCTGAAAAATGCCTCCGTGAAGATTTGTTAACCAGATTGAACTCCAGAACAGAGCCGCAAAAGCCCGATCCGGTTCGCGAGCTAAAACATCATAAATTTGTCGAAATAGAGAGATACCTTCCTGGAACTGACCACTAACACGATAATATTCACCGAGTGCAGGTAGAACCGCATCCAGGTCTGCTAATTGTTCTTTCTGCAAAGCATGGAAGAGTGCCGCCCGTATGTTAGGCATATCGGCCTGAACCTCGCGGGCAATGGCCATTTGTTCCGGGTCGCTTAATCCCTTAACCTGGGCAGCCATCCAGCAACAATAATGAGCACAGTGGCGATCGCGCAGCGCATCATTTTCTCCTCGCTGAGATGCCGCATACTGCCGCAGGAGTTCGTGAATGTGGTAACGGCCGTTCGCTGCATCAAATGTCAATAGTGATTTATCGGCCAAAACCTCCAGATCACGCAACGAAGCATTGGTCACGGCCGTCATCGCTTCTCGCGTAAAACTGCCCTTAAAAATCGTCAGCTGTACCAACAGCTGTTGTTCAGCAGGTGAAAGCCGCTGCCAGGAGGTGTCAAATATAGCCTGCATATTGCGGTGGCGCGCAGGCGTATCCTGCAAATCACTTTCCAGGAATTTCAAATTGCGCTGGATTTCGGCGGCAATCTCGGCCGGGGTGAGCAAATCAATCCAGGCGGCGGCCAACTCCAATGCCAACGGCATACCTTCTACCAGGCGGCAGATGTGGTTGAGGACAGGCATGTTTATGGTTGTTGCTGCAAAATCGGGGCGCAGACGGCAAGCGGATTGCAGAAATAAGGCGCGGGCATCGTCCGTAACGGCCGTGTCGTCCACCATTAACCCCTGAATAGGATAAACCTGTTCCCCCTGCAAGCGCAATCGTTCCCGCGACGTGACCAAAATCTGCAACTGCGGCGCAGCCTGCAACAACCGGCTAACCAAATCACTACCATCCAACAGATGCTCGAAATTATCCAATACCAGCAATATCTGCCTGGTCCGCAAATAGCTTAGCAATTGGTCCTCACCCTTCTCCAGCCGAATCTGCATCACTTCAGCGATGGCCGACACGATACGATCACTTTCGCCTAAGCCCACCAGCGGCACAAAAAACACACCTTGTGCGAACCGTTGGCGGGCAAACTGGCGTTCAGCCACCGCTAAAGAAAGGCGGGTTTTGCCCATCCCTCCCGCACCTAAAATCGTAACCAGCCGCGTCTGCGGATCGGCTAATAACTCATCGAGCGCAGCCAGTTCAGCTTGACGGCCGATAAACGGCGTGGCTTGCAGCGGCAAATTATGGGGTATTGGAAGCGCCTGCTCACTCTTTGTTATGGACCTTCCACCTTCTATTTCTCCCCCTAACCTATCGCTGCAAATGGCCTCAACCAGCGCTTCCGTTGCGCTGGATGGGACGATGCCCAATTCATCTTGCAGCAGCCGGCGCAAAGCCCGGTAATGGGTGAGAGCATCTGTGCGGCGGCCGCTGTGCGCCAATGCCATCATCAACTGCCGGTGTGCTTCCTCACGCAAATGATCAGTGGCTAACTGCTGCCGGGCATATCGTTTTGCCTGCTCAAAGTTCTGTCCGGCAAGGTGGTGGTTGGTCAACTGCGCCAGTGTGGCCAGGAATCGGCGATGCAAAGCGGTGCGGCGGCATTGTGCCCAGGTCTCAAACTCAGGGCTGTCAGGCAGATAAAAGTCACTAAGGAAATCGCCACGGTAAAGGGTGACGGCCGTTTCCCAATCTCCCACGTCCAGCGAATTCGTCAGTGCTGCAAATTGAGTGATGTCTAGGTGGAAACGGCCGTTGGGATTTGCCTGTATCGTCTGCCGATTTGCCAGCACAAAGGGAACATCGCCATTTTCACCGGTAACTGTCGGAATCATCTGCCGCAGATGGTAGAGGGCATGGCGCAAGCTGCCCTGTGCCGATTTTGGCAGCATATCCGGCCACAGCAGAGCCATTAAGGATTCGCGCGAATGTGCCTCTGGCTGGCAAACCAGATAGATGAGAAGAGCCTGCACGGCTTTGGTGCGGAATTGGGTTAAAGGTTGTTCGTTGTATACGGCCGTAAATGTCCCCAATAATGCCAATGACAAATCAGCCATACCTTAATTGTACCATTGTCAACGGAATGTCAACGGTTTGCTAACGCCCTGATTCATCGTTCGTCAACACCCGGTTGCCACACTACAGGAAACTGTCAGGCGAGGTGGGCGAAAATGAAAAAAGCGGCTTTCTTTTTGACGATGATGGGATTTGTTTTGCTGATAGGATTTGCCCCCAAGAGTCATTCATGTAGACGGCCGTTGCCCTGGAACAACCAGCATTGTCATGAGGTAGAGCAGGTTATTTTAAACGCAACGGTGCGCATTGTCCTACATGGCTGGGTTGAAGTGGAGACGGGGTACGACGTCGCGCGGATTAACGGTGGGATCAGCCATGCGACGGTTGTCGACGGCCGTTACCTCATCACCCACAATCACTTCGGCATTCCCCTGTCACAGGTGATGTTATACAACCAATATGCCAATGGTGAATTCACCGGCGTTTCCGTGTACCGGTTAGACGGAACAATCATATTAGACCATGCACCGCTGGATTCCTTTGCCATCATAGCCGAAACGGGAGAAACCGTTGTGATTGATTTTGGCGTTGCCGCCGGCGAAGGCTTTTTTACTCAGGCTGGCGTTGGTTCAGCACGGGCAGCCAACCTAAGCACAATACAGTTAGTTCCCGGCACAGAGGTGGCTCAAATAGATTGGGATAGACATGGGCTGACGCGGGTCGTTTGGACAAAGGTAAAAAGTGTTTATCAAGAAAACGGCGTACCATTGGTGCGGGTAGATCATGTCATTCAACTGGGTGCATCCGGTGGTGGCGTTTTTCTGGACGGCCGGCTTATTGGTAATAACTGGGGCAATCTTGTGGAAACTAACCTCAATACGGGAGTTGTTAGACAAAGGCTCAGTCTTGTTGCCCTCAATTCGTAGATAGAGGGATGCAAAGAGCAGGAAAAAAGGCGATTAACAACTGTCCTGGAGTGGCTTGCTTCTATCTGTTGCAGTGAACGTTAACCCTGGGCGCTGCAAGATCGAGAAATGAGTGAAGATGGTGAAAGATGCGATTGCGATACGGCCGTTAGCCTTCCTCAGCTTCACCTTTGACCACCGCATTTTAGATGGGGCCTCCGCCGATTATTTTGTGAGCAGCATCAAGGACGTTATCGAAAACTGGCAGTAGCTGTGGCGAATCGAATTCCATTAAAAAAGCTTGTGCATTCCAACCGGGAATGCACAAGCTTTATGTTAATTAGAGGTGGTCTTTGCTGTTACGGCCGTCCGGGACGCCCACCCCCACCAGGACCACCCATGCCGGTGCCCTGGCCGGTGACGATGCTGGAAATCGTAAAGCTGGCAACCTGGGTTCCGGCCGAATACGTGCCATCCGTGTAAAGTCCATCCGTTACAGTTCCGGTTGCGCTGCCGCCGGTGTAAACCAGATAGGTCGTGCCATTTTCTAGTTCAGGTGATGAGACAACAATCATCTCATACGATTTCGTCGGGACAAAGGTCACAATTTCCTGGCCAGCTTCAGATTCGATGTGAACGATACTGCCGGCCGATTGCGTCGCTGGCATCATTTGCAGCACTGAATATTGGGTTGAGGCTGTGCTGGGAGCCTGCGCCATCCCGGCGCTGCCCACACCAACCAGAAAACCGCCGTTGATCGTCAGCATGCCGTCCACATCCAGCGTCCCGTTCATGTTCATGATGGGGCCATTGACGATAACAACGCCGCCGTTTAGCGTGCCTAACCCGTTCGAGTCAAGACCGTCGCCGCCAGCATCTACGAAAACATAACCGCCATTGATCTCCAGATAATAATCGCCGGAAACAGTTTGACCGGGCCGCCCGCCGCCGCCTTCGCCGCTGGAAACATTGATGCCGTCATCGCTGGCATTCAGGTGAATGGTGCCGCCATTGATGATAATGATGCCGCTTTCGATGCCCTCATACGATTGACTGATGGTCAGATTGCCGTCATTCATCACAAAAGAAACATCGGCGTGAACACCATCATCACCGCTGGCCACAACAATGTCGCCGCCGTTAATGGTGATGCTGTTATTGGAATTGAGGGCATCATCGCTCGCATCAATGGCGATGGTTCCACCAGCGATGGTGATATCCACGTTGGCCTTCAACCCTTTGCCACTAGAGGCAATTGTGATGTTGCCGCCGCTGACCAGCAAGCTGGTTTCGGCCTGAATGCCATCCGATCCGGCGGTGATGTTGATCGTGCCGCTCTCAATGGCGACGTAACCCTTTTCGGCGTCCTCGTCATTGTTGGACTGCATCCCGTCGCCGTCGGCGGTGATGGTGATGTTGGCGTCGGTCACAGCAATCGAATCCCGGCCTTTGATGGCGTCGTTCACGGCGTTGACGGTGATGCTGCCGCCGGTGATCTTCAGGTCATCTTTGCTGGTGATGCCGTTATTGTAGTTGGCGTTGACGGTTAATGACCCGCTGCCGTTGATGGTCAGGTCATCATGGCTGAAAATTGCCGCATTTGGCTCGTCCGTTTCGGCATCCGGAAATTGGTACATATCGCCATCGGTGACGACATTTTCTGTGCCTTCGGCCAGGGTGATGACGACCTTTTCGGCATTACTGACGAAGATGGGGGCGCTGGTGGCGTAAGTGATGTTTACGCCGTTGAGGATGAGCACCACCGGGTCTTCATCGGCCGTTTCTACGATGATCTGGCCGTTTGTTAACGTGCCGCTGATGTCATACGTGCCGGCGGCGGTGATGGTGACGCTGCTGCCGTTTACAACCGTACCTTCTCCCGCAACAGCAATGACATTGCCGGACAGGGTGATGGTTGTTGTCGCAGTGGTGCTGGTTTCCAGGTCTTCGCTGTCGTATTTTACGGTGACGGGCACGGCCGTTGCTGTAATCGTTTGTGTGGTGGTAACGGCCGTATCCGCTACTACCTCAGATACCGCCGCCGTTTGAACGTCATCAACAACGCTCAAAGAGGTAATTGCACTGCCGGAACATGCCGCCAGCGTAAAAGCGAGTATTAGTAAAAATAATGTTGTGAATTTCTTCATTGTGATTAATCCTTTTGTTTATGAATGGTTAACAGCATGTCGCTGTTGGTTATCTGGTAAACGGCCGTCTACTAACGAGCGCGTTTCAAGCCATCTTTGTAATTGTTCTAGCGCTTCCCGGTGAATCAAAATGGGTAAGAATGTCTTCACCTTCGCATTTTGATACCCATGTGCGATTTCGGCGACGACACGGCCAACTTGTTCGCGGGGGAGTTGTTCATCCAGGTCATGCCATACTTTCTCGACAAGCAAATCGTCTGCCTCGTTCATCGCATCCTGCTGATTTGCTTCTACACCAGTTTGATGCAATTCCATAGACATGGTCATTATCCTTTTGGTCCATTTGGTGGACCATTTCTCTTTAGCGGCCAATCGAAGATTAAAATTCTTCGACTGCATCCGTTTGTTGGTAAGCATGATCAGTTAGCCCGCCACCGTTTCTGCCAGACAATCCACATATTTCTCGTAGTAGACCGGATCGTCGAGCAGGTAGCGAATCGGCGGCCAGGTATTGTCAATATCTTCCTTGTCTAACGAGACGCCGCTGCCGTCTGGTCCACGTCTTCCACCACCACCCATGCCGGCCGACATTGTCATGTTGTGGTTCTGCGAAATCCATTTAAGCTGGCCGGAATCGGGATCGTGATAGAGATAGTAGTTGTAACTCATAGAGCCGTAAGCATCCCAACAGCTCAGTTATGTTTGCCTGCACGGTTTTTCAATCTTCCGGCGCAATGGTGAGCTGGTTGACGCGGTCATCCGGGAAGGCGACATCGTAATTTGGTTCAACCTCGTTACTGTGTGATTCTGTCGTCCAATCTGCGGAGTGAACGGCCGTTTCTTCCATATCAGATACCGTAATGATCTCATCGGGCTGGGCGGAACAGGCCGCCAGGCTCATGGCCAACAGCAGGCTGGCAGCAACCACAGGGAAACGATTTTGAATCCACATCTTCATCCGGTTAGAAGGCTGCGATAGGTAAATTACCCATTACCAGCGTCAAAAAAGCTACAATGCCAACCAACAACATAATAATTGGTAAGTTGCGTTTGAATTTAAGGCTCATGATTTTGCTCCTCTGTTCGTTCAGGTGACAGTCACTTTCCCAGCAATGCCCAAAATCTTGAGGACATTTGAAGTGACTGTCACCTTTTGTAATTTATAGATCCGTGCCGTTGTACCCGGCGATAAGCGTCACTTTGTTGTTGCCGCTCAGCTTTTGAATCTCGCTCAAGAATTCCTGTACCTGGTTAGAATGTTTCAAGCCAATACTGTATGTCAGTTCAATTAACAGACCGCCCTGGACAGAGTCGGCGCTGATCAGTTCAGAAGAATTGGTATATTTGACCAAAATCCTGTCAAACAGCGTGTCAAATGGTGTGCCTGCGGGCACCTGGATGCGCAAAATCTGGCTGGACATTTCCCGCGCGTACCAATCGAAGCGCACCATCAACAAAATTACCAGGCTGATGACGACAGCACCGATAATGGCCAACAGGTAAAACCGCGTGCCAACAGCCATGCCGATGGCCATCGTGAAAAGGATAAAGCCCACGTCCCGTGTTTCCTTTACTGCATTGCGGAAGCGGATGATGGATAAGGCACCTACCAGCGAAAAAGCGCGGGCGATATTTGAGCCGACAATCAGCATCACCAGAGCTACAACCATACCGTTGAGCACCAACGTGAAGACAAAGCTTTGCATGTACGAGGTGCCGCGATGGGTGATTTTGTAAATCCAGCCGATGAAGGCGCTCAATGCAAAGCTGAGCAGCAGAACCAAAACGACATCTATGACCGTGAATTCACTGGTCAGATCAGTAACGCCAAAAATTTCCATGATAAATCTCCTACTGAAAATGGGAGCGCGAGCAGCTTGCTCGCCCAGTGCGGTCTAGCAGACCGCGCTCCGGTTTTATTATTTTTGTTTCTCGACCCCTATTTTTTGCCGCAGTTTGCTGAAGATGGAGAAGGATGAGGAAAGGACATCCTGAGCGCTTTCGGCCAGCGGCTGCTGCCAGGGTACAATGGGCATGTTTTGGGCGGCTTCGATGCTGCGGCAATATTTGCTGACGCGGATGAGCTGCAAGTTATGGGCAGCTATCATGTCCGTCAGCCAGGAAGGGATACGTTCATTGACTTTAATTTCCATCACCGTCAGGTTGGGCGCGAGCATAGGCAGGCTGGACGGCCGTTCATGCAAATGCAGCGGGTGGGTCTGGAAAGACAGACCCGTGTCAAAGGTGACGCGCAGCCCGATGTCATACTCCGTGCCCATGAAAGCCTGCCGGTCGTAACGGATGATGCTCATTGGCCGCAGGTTGTATTGCCACAAAAAGACGAAAATCTCTTCGATGACCGCTTTGTCTTCGGGGGCGTAGTCGGGCAACTGGCGATCGTTGCACAGCCGCAGTGCCTCGCCGTAGGGTAGGACGGCCCGCCGCTTTTGCGTTACACGGTCGATGCGCTGTTTGATTTCCAGGAAAATTGGCGTCTCCTCGGTGAGGATTTCGCCAGTTTCGTAGCGGCGCAGGCGCAGCTTGCGGCGGAATTTGATGCCGTTTTCTTTTTCCCAGTAGCAGCGCAGTCCCGGTGAATCGTAGTAGAGGCTGGTGAGGGCGTAACGGCCGTTATTGTTTCCATGCTCGTCGGGTACCAGATAGCGGCGCAGGCCGGTCTTGAACTGCTCGGCTTGCTGCAAGGTGAGCAGGTATTTGAGTTCAAAGCGGTTGAACTTGCGGATTGTGTGACTTAGATCATTCATCATGCTTTTCCTGTGTTAACAGTTAGTTAACGTAGTGTAAATGAATGTTTTTAGGGTTTCGTTTGGAGGTTGTTTAGATATTGTTAAGAGGGGGAGGAGGAAACGGCCGTTTCCCCCCCGTATCAGCTTCATCTTCAATTAGCTTCTGGATAAAGCCATTACCGAGGCAATGATGTTTCTTCCAGACTTTTTCCCAACATTTCCGGGAAAAAGCCTCTATGTGCCCGACCACTGACCACTTAGAATGAACCTACATTCAGGTAAACCACAAAAAACATTTTGATGAAAAACTCGTCAATCCCTTGTGGTTTACTCAGGGAAAACGGGAGAATCGTTATTTTCTTAATTCAAAGAACTTCCCCGTTTTCACCTAACCCAACGGAGGTATCGTGATGATAAAGTTTCGTCGGTTAGCGGCCGTTTTAGCGGTCATTGGTTGTCTTGTATTCGGGGGAATTTTGCTGGTGAAATCACCGGTGCGGGCCGATACTTCGAGTGTTGCTGCGGTGGAAACGGCCGTGTCCACCAGTTTTAGCTATCAAGGGCGGTTAAAGCGCGGCGGCACGCCGTACACGGGAAGCTGCGCTTTTCGCTTCGACTTGTGGGATGCGGCTGTCGCTGGTACGAAAAAGGGAACCGTCAATTTGCCTAACGTGCCAGTAACCGAAGGATTGTTTGCCGTCGAACTGGATTTTGGTGACCAGTTTCAGGGGCAGGAACGCTGGTTGGAAACGGCCGTGCAGTGTCCCGGCGACGCCAATTTCACCAGCATGGGACGGGAATCGTTAACGGCCGTGCCCTACGCCCTCGGCTTACGCCCTGGTCTCACCGTCGAAAGCCAGACCGATAACGGGCTGCGCGGCATCGCCAATGCTCAATATCGGGCTGGGCTGGTCGGTTTGAACAATGGCAGCGGCGGCTATGGCGTCTACGGCGCCAGCTCTAACGGCAGCGGTGTAGCCGGTTTCAGCGACAATTGGATTGGCGTGTATGGGGAAACTGATGTGGCAGGCAGCACAGGTGCCGCTGGCGTATGGGGGCGGGCTAATGGCGTCGGCGGTGTGGGCGTCGTTGGCTATGCCACCCAGAGCGACAGCATCGGTGTCAAGGGCGCGGCCAACGTCTCTGGCGGCGTGGGGGTGTGGGGTGAAAGCAACCAAAATACCGGCGTCTATGGCGTTAGTACGTCGTGGGCCGGGGTTTGGGGGCAAAGCGCCAATGCCAGCGGCGTCTATGGCCTCAGCAATGGTCAATACAGCGGCGGTGTCTATGGCGTGAATACCAACGGGGGCTTCGGCGTTTATGGCAAATCCGCCAACGGCGCGGGCGTCTATGGTCAAAGCACGGCCTGGTATGGCGTGGTGGGCATCAGCGAAAACCAGACCGGCGTTTATGGGCGCAGCACCAATGGGCTTGCCGGTGATTTTGATGGCCGATTACGCAGCAAAGTAGTGGAGATTACCGGTGGCAGCGATCTGGCGGAACGGTTTGCGGTAAGTGGGGGAGAAACGGCCGTTCCCGGCACCGTCATGGTCATCGATCCCGACAATCCGGGCCATCTCATGTCCAGCAGCAGCGCCTACGACCGCAAAGTAGCTGGCGTGGTCAGCGGCGCGGGTGATGTGCAGCCGGGCCTGACGCTGCACCAGGAAGGCGTCCTGGAAGGTGATACGGTCGTCGCCATTGCCGGACGTGTTTACGTCCTGGCCGACGTCAGCAATGGCCCCATTCAGCCCGGCGACATGCTCACCACTTCGGATACGCCTGGGCACGTGATGAAGGCGACGGACCTGGACCTGGCGCAAGGGGCCGTCCTAGGCAAAGCGATGACGGCGCTGGACAGCGGCACTGGTCTGGTATTGGTGTTGGTTAATTTGCAGTAGGTGCAACCATGACAAAACAGATAATTATGATTCTTTTGGTATTGCCGTTCTTACTGTGGGCATCACCCGCCTTGGGGCAAGAAGGGGAAAAAGATGGCGGAATTACGAGACCTGTTGTGACCGATGAAGATGTGTCAACGACAAATGATGTGCTGGCGATAACAACACAAACGATGGGAGTGGTGTTTAATCCGACGGGGACGGGTCGCTGTGAGGTACAAATAACGACAATGCCGGAGTGGGCCCAAACGGCCGTTAACCGAGCCGCCGCCATTTGGTCAACCTTGCTCAATGGGCCAATCCCTATCCAGATTGATATTTGTTGGACCAATGACCCAAGTTTGCCGGCAACAGGGGCTGGCTTGTTAGCAAGCTGCGGCGCATCGGGGGAATATGCCGACTTTGCTGGCGCACCGCTGTCAAACTTGCTTTATCCGCTGCCATTGGCAAACCAACTGAGCAATCAAGATCGAAACGGGAGCGCGCCTGATATGCAATGCCGCATCAATGCCAACCGCACCGACTGGTATACGGAGACAGATGGCGTTGTCCCCGCTGGCAAAATTGACCTGGTGACAGTGGCACTGCATGAAATTGGTCATGGGCTGGGGTTTGCAGGAACGGCGAACTGGGATAACGGCGCTGGCCTGATGGAATGTAATGGTACGATGAATGTTGGCTGTTACGAGGCTACGCCTATGATTTATGATCATTTTGTGGAGAGGACAGATGGCACAAAGCTCCTTGACCTTCCCAACAACACGACAGCAGTGGGTAGCGCGCTGACAGGAGACGCGTTGGTTTTTAGTGGCTCTAACGCCATAGCAGCTAATGGGGGGACTGCTCCCCGGCTTCAGGCTCCAGGAACGTGGGTACTTGGCAGCAGCTATGTCCATTTGCGTGAAGAAGTCGGGGATCCGGATCTCGCCAATGGGTTGATGACGCCCAGCATGTCGTCTGGTGTGGCGATTCAACATCCGGGTGTTGTGGCCTTGGGAATGCTCAAGGATATGGGTTGGGAGATTTATGATCTGTCACGTACCTATGTGGACCGCAATAACACTGGTTTGGAAAATGGCGGTGTGCTGCACCCGTTCAATACGGTTTTAGAAGGAATTAGTGCGGTGCCACACGCTGGCCGGGTGTTGTTTTTTACGGGTAATTATCCAGAAAGCTTGATTATTTCACGCCAGATGACGCTTGAAAGTATTAGTGGGCCAGTCGTCATTGGCATACCATAAGGGGATTTCCCATGACAAAGTATTTGAAAATTAGTGTGATTGGTTTGTTTTTATTGTTAGTGGTGCTGGCTGTTTGGCAGCCAATGGCGGCGCAACCAGCGGCGACGTATGAATTGGTGGCAACGGTTGTCGGGTCAGGGGGAACGGCCGTTGCCGGCAGCTACCAGACAAATGCGGTCATCGGTCAGGCGGCCATCACCAATCATGCGGCCGGATCATACGAATTGGGCAGCGGCCTTTGGGGCGGCGGCCTGGTGACCAAAGGTACAGCGCTGCTGCGGGTGTTCTTACCATTTATCCAGCGTTAAAAAATTGGCTGTTTACCTATCCGTCGTCATCCATTAACATAGTAAACTGCAACAACTTGGCGGAGATTGGTTCAATCTCCAAGATTGAACCAATCTAAACACAATTACATATGAAAATTTTGGAAACCAGACGACTTCTTTTGCGGCACCTGGAACCAGACGATCTGGACCAGCTCTTTGCGCTGTACAGCGATTCGGATGTGAGGCGGTATTTTCCCGAAGGGACGTTGAGCTACGAAGAGACCAAAGAAGAATTGGAATGGTTTCTTAACGGTCATCCCCAACATCCTGAATTGGGCCTCTGGGCGACGATACACAAGGAGACGAATCAATTTATTGGCCGATGTGGACTGCTGCCGTGGACGATTAACGGCCGTTTCGAGGTCGAGGTGGCTTACTTGTTAGACAAAGCCTATTGGGGGCAAGGATTGGGCACAGAGGCTGCCCAGGCTGTTAAGGATTACGGCTTTCAAGTTCTGAAACTGCCGCGTTTGGCTTGCCTGATTGACAGCGAAAACCGGGCCTCTATCAAGGTGGCCGAGAAAATCGGGATGGTTTTTGAAAGAGAAGGCCAGGATGAACATGGCCCGTTTTTACTTTATGCCCAAAACGCACCACCCCAATCGGAAATGAGGCAGCATCAATAATCAGGAAAATCAAGTTTTGGACCAATCAATGTCTTTGAAGCCGGCGGTTCAGGTTAAACGTTTGCGAGTTATTGTCATGGTGGTGATTGCCGCCTGCCTGTTCTTTTGCGTGTGGGCTTTGTGGCAGTTTCCGGCCTATGCCCGGCAGTTACCGCCCCGCATTTTGCCCAACGGAGATTGGACGACGGCTGCCGCCCTGGACGCCTTAGCCAGTCTCGGTTGGACTGTGGAGACGTATTTGCTGTGGCGGCTGGGATTTGTGCTGGTAACGGCCGTTTTCTACATCGGCCTGGGTCTTTTTGTTCTGGTGCGCTGCGGCGACGACACCTTTGCCCTGCTGTTTGCGCTGAGCCTGGTGCTCTTTGGCGTTGGCACGTCTGATTTACCGTTTGTGTTGGAGCAGTGGGGCGCCTGGGGCGACCGGCTGGCTTATGGCCTGGCGACCGTCTCTTTTGGCCTGTTGATGTTTTTGGTGTTCTTGTTTCCAGACGGCCGTTTTGTCCCCCGCCAAATGCGTTGGGTTGGGGTGGCTGCCGGTCTGTTTACCATCTACGCCGGATTTTTTCAGCCGCATCCCACTCGACCACCGGCCCCATATTTATCCATCATCAGTTCCCTGTTGTTTCTGGTGGGTGTACACAGTCAGGTTTATCGCTATCGGGTAGTGGGAACGGCCGTGCAGCGCCAGCAGACTAAATGGGTTTTATGGGCGATTGTGCTGAACCTGGTCTACAAACTACTGCTCACCATCATTTATGTCAATCCGGCGGTCAACGCCCTGACCGGGCAAGGCATGTGGTACTCCCTGCTGCGCACCGCCACCTTGACCGTAGTAGCTGCCTGTGTGCCTATTGCCATCACACTGGCCATTTTGCGCTACAAGTTATGGAACATTGACGTCATCATCCGCAAGACCCTGGTTTACGGGATCATGATCGCCAGTGTGATTGGTTTGTATGCCCTTGTCGTGGGCTATTTGGGCTACCTGTTCCAGACGGAAGAAGCCAATTTTCTCCTTTCACTGGCCGCGACTGGGCTGGTAGCTGTGCTGTTTACACCATTCAAAAATTATATCGAGCAGCAGATCAACCGTTTGTTTTACGGCCAGCGGGACGAACCATACCAATTGTTAACCCGGCTTGGCCAGCAGTTGGAAGCGGCGTTGGACCCGGCGGCAGCGTTGACGGTAACGGTGGAGACAGTGGCGCGAGCGCTGAAACTGCATTACGCGGCGATTGCTTTGCAAGCCGACGGCCGTTTCCAAACCGCCGCCGAATTCGGATCTTACCAGAACCAGCCCAGCACCTTTCCCCTGGTTTACGCCGGGGAAACAATTGGCGAACTGATCGTTACAGCCCGCTCGCCCCGCGAATCGTTAACTCCGGCCGACATCCGGCTGCTGACTAATCTGGCCGGGCACATCAGCCCGACGGCTCATGCCACCCGGTTGGCGCGGGAACTGGAGCAGGCACGCCTGCGGATTGTCACCGCCCGCGAGGAAACGCGGCGGCAGTTGGGCAGCGATTTGCATGACGGCATTGGGCACCAGTTGGCCGGGCTGATACGCCAGGTAGAACAGGCCGACCGACTGTTGGCCAATGAACCGGCGGCGCTTTCGGCCCATTTAGCAGCCATCAACCGGCATTTGAACCAGACCATCACCGAAGTGCGGCAACTGGCCCACCAACTGCACCCGCCTGAATTGGAATTTTTGGGGCTGGTGGGCGCGCTGCGGGAACGGGTCGAGGCCACCCAATCGTTTGCCGTGCGCCTGAATGTGCCGGAAACATTGCCATCTTTGCCGGCGGCGGTGGAAACGGCCGTTTACTACATCACCCTCGAAGCCCTGACCAATATCGAAAAACATGCGCGGGCGGGTACGGCCGTGATCAGCCTGCGGTTAGTAGAAGACGCCACTTTGTTAACAACTTGCACCCTTCACCTGGAAATCAAGGACGATGGGCAGGGCATGGCGGTGCAAGACCGCCGCGGATTGGGCCACCTTTCTATGCAGGCGCGGGCGGCCGAGGTGGGCGGCGTTTGCACCATTCAGCCGTCGGCCGAAGGCGGGATGCGCGTGACGGTTTGCCTGCCCCTGCCGCATCAAACAGGATAAAATTTGCTATGGACACCATTCGCTTACTCATTGTTGACGACCAGACCATCACCCGCAGCGGCCTGCAAAATCTGCTGGCCGCCCAACCCGACCTGGAAATTGTCGGCGAAGCGCGGGATGGCGAAAAGGCGGTTGAACTGGCCGAAACGCTCCAGCTCGACGTCATTTTGATGGATTTGCGGATGCCCGGTATCAACGGGATTGAAGCCACCCGCCGCATCCACCGGGCCAGCCCGCACATCGGCATCCTCATCCTGACCGTTTTTGAAGATGATACGTCGGTCTTCCCGGCTATTCGGGCCGGCGCGCGCGGCTACCTGCTCAAAAACACCGAGCAGGATGAACTCTTGCGGGCCATTCGCACCGTTGCCAGCGGCGGCGCAATTTTTAGCCCCGGTATTGCGCAAAAGGTGTTGGGGTATTTGCATACGCCGCTGGTGGTGGAAACGGCCGTTGTCCCCCCTGGCCTCTTCGACGAACTGACCACCCGTGAACGCGAAATTCTGGAACTGATTGCTCAAGGTAAAACCAATTCCGAAATCGCTGACAGCCTGAGCCTGAGTCCCAAAACCATCAGCAACTATATCTCCAACGTCCTGCTCAAAGTCCAGACCACCGACCGGGCCAAACTCATGCTGATGGCCCTCGATGCGGGATTAGGGCAGACCGGTAAAAACGCTTTATAACAGCCTGGAAATCAAGCGGCTATCGAATACCGGATGACAAAGTCACACGCCGATGCATTTGGTTAAGATACAGAAGTGTATTTCTTGCTGCGAAACAGTTCAAAAGCCGCAAACGCTTCCTCAATAAAGGCATCCAACCTTGATGGATCAAACTGATGCCCATCGTAATAATAGAGAAACTGCTCTCCCTTTCCCTCGCAGCTTTTGTTAACCAGATTTACGAAATGCGCCCGAACTCGCTCATCAAACAAATCACAGACAGCGTTTTCAGCCTCACCTTGCAGCAAATATAACGAACTAAATTGTTTGTCTTCCTTGATTTCAAGAAAGTTATCGCCAAAAACAGGATGATTCCAGATAAAAGTATGTCTGGGAAGGAGTGCAAAATGCGGGAGATCTAGTGCTGGGTTAATGCAAAGCATGATCATCTGCGGCTTTGATACAAAACCATATCTTCTGGGTTTATGGCGAGGCCGGTAACTATACTCAAATATAAAGTATTGTGTTCCACCCCGCTCCCGTAAATTACGTTTCGATACCATCTCTGAAACACGTCCCGATTTCCGGTTATAAAAAATTGGCCCACATTGTCCAAGGGAATGCTGAATTTTTCTCCTGCAAATGACAGACCTCTTTTGTTTGCATATGGATCGAATTTTTTTGCTCTAAATTTATGATAAAGGTAAGGTGGCAAAACAAGTACCGCAAGAATTAGCAGCAAGTTCCCCACTCCTGTTAGATTGTTTCCCATTCCACCTATTGTCCTGACGTTTTGTTAATAACCGTATCTAGTACTACATTTAATCCGGCTTGTTCCACATCGGCGACAACGCCCGCGCCTGCTTGTCGGCGTGGTAGCTGCTGCGCACCAGTGGGGCGCTCTCCACCCACTGGAAGCCCATTTCCAGCCCCAGCCGCTTCAGTTCGGCAAACTCAGCCATCGTGTAATAGCGCTCCATGGGCAGGTGCTTGTTGCTGGGCTGCAAATATTGGCCGATGGTCAGGATGTCCACGCCCCAATCGACTAAATCCTGCATGGTTTCCAGAATTTCGTCCCATTCTTCGCCCAGGCCGACCATAATGCCGCTCTTGGTCAGCACATCCGGTTCCATTCGCTTGGCATTGGTCAGCGTGGCCTGCGCCCATTCGTAATGGTCTTGCGGCTGCACTTTGCGAAACAGCCGTTTGACTGTCTCTACATTGTGGTTGAGTATTTCTGGCCGGGCATCCATGACGGTTTTGAGCGCTTCTTCACTGCCTTTGAAGTCGGGAATCAACACTTCGATGGAACAGCCAGGCTGCACCTCGCGGATGCGGGTAATGACCTGGGCAAAGATGGGCGCGCCGCCATCTTTGCGCTCGTCGCGGTTGACGGAGGTGATGACGACGTGGCGCAGGTTCATTGACTTGACGGCTTGAGCGACCCGTTCTGGCTCTTCCCAATCGAGGGGTAACGGCCGTCCCGTCTTCACGTCACAAAAACCACAGCTTCGGGTACAAATGTCGCCCATAATCAGGAAAGTGGCTGTGCCTGCGCCCCAGCATTCACCCATGTTGGGGCAGTGGGCTTCTTCGCAGACGGTGTGTAGTTCTTTGGTTCGCATGAGCCGCTTCAAGTTGCGGTAGGTTTCACCCTTGGGCGGGCTGACTTTAATCCAATCCGGCCGCCGTTGGGGCCGGGGGGCTTCGTTTTTGATGTCGTCTAGTTTGATGGTTGGCATGATTATCCTCTAGCTCTCGCTCTATCCTCTAACTTTACGTTAAACACTTGTTCAAAGGCGGTGGTGATGTGGGGAATGAGATCGGTGGTAGGGATTGAATATCTTAACACCTTCTCCATACTCGTCACCCCATGATCTGTTATTCCGCACGGTATAATTCCCGAAAAATAAGACAAATCCGTGGCTACATTCAGGGCAAACCCATGACTGGTAATACCGCGATTGTTGATGTAAACGCCAATCGCCGCAATTTTTTCTAATCCATCCGGCGTATCGACCCAGACGCCGGTAAAGCCATTAAACCGCTGGCCTTCAATGCCAAAAGGCACGAGTGCCTGAATCAACACCTCTTCAATATCACGTACATAAGCCTTGATACGCGACAACCCATACCGGCCCAAATGTGCTAGATTAAAAATCGGGTAGCCTACCAATTGGCCCGGCCCGTGATATGTAATGTCGCCACCCCGGTCTACCCGGTGGACCGACACACCCTTTTCGGTCAGTGTCGCTTCATCCCATAGTAAATTTTCTATTTTGCCGCGCCGCCCCAACGTGTAGGTATGGGGATGTTCCAGTAATAATAATTTATCAGCCAAATCGGGTGATTCTGTCCGTTCAGCCACCAATAATTTTTGCCATTCCCAGGCTGCGTCATAAGCGACCTGTCCGGCCCATTCCACTTCAATCATAATTTATTCACCGCAAAGGACGCAGCGGGCGCAAAGACTCCCTTTTTAAGTTTCTTTGCGTTCTCCGCGTCCTTTGCGGTTTATCCTTCCTATCCAAATCTATCCAGCAAGAACGACAGCGCCACCCGGTCAATCACGTCGCCAGTGCCGTTCCATCGCTCTTCCAAATTCTCTTCACCGACCAGCGCCCACAACGCCTTGCGTGTTGCATCGTCGAATTGGCCAGTTTGTTTACCTTGATAGTGACCGGTGCGCCGTAACATCGCTTGCAAATCGGCGGCCACTTCGTCTAACGGCACAACATTCTCAGAATCCACTTTGCCAAAGAACAGGTGATGCATTTCCACCAATTGCCCCAGCTTACGGATTGGTTCCGGATCATCATCGACGCGCAAGTCCAGGTAACGATCGGTCTGGCCGCCATAGCCGCCGTTTTCGCGTACGACGAGCACACCGGCTGCCTGCCGGCCTCGTTTGTCACCGCCAGCGGCTTGTCCGGCCGCTAAGGCGGCCACCAGCCAATCGGCCAGCTCGCCTTCACCGCCGCGCACACGCTCAAATTCAGCGGCCATCGCCTCTACTGTACCTGCAACCAGGATATTACCCTGGCAGGTAAAGCCGTCGCCGACGAAATGCCCGGCCCAGGCATGACATTCAGAACCGGTATAGGCGGCGGCACGGCCGTTTCTGTCCACAACCCCAATCTGCCGCGTCTCCCGTTGCTCATCCGGCTCTATCAAACTGGCAATCGTTTCCTCAGCCGACATACCCCGCTTCATCATGTACAACCCATCCGGCCCATAAGCCAGGTTGGCATACGACTGCGTCGCCACCGCACCAGCGCCAGCCTCAGCCCAGGAAACAACAGCCGCTGCTGCCAAAAACTTCGACTGCACCGCCACGCCCCACTCCTGACGACCTGGGTCATACGCCACAATTGAAAACGTCGCAATCGGTTGAATTCTATCTTCTACCTTCATCCTTTTTCCTTTTTAAGCCGGCGGCGCTCCTGCTGGTGGTGACATGGGTAATGGAGCCGTTTTACTACGCCGTTGTTTAGGCGGTGGTGGCAGCAGCGCCGTTTCCAGCGCCTGTGCCGCCCGCTCAATCAACACGAATTGTACATCTTCGCGCAGCTTTTTGGGGACTTCATTTAAATCACTTTCATTCTTTTTAGGCAAAACAAACGTTTTAATACCGGCTCGCCGGGCAGCCAGAACCTTTTCCCGAACGCCACCAACTGGCAGCACCCGACCGCGCAGCGTAATTTCACCCGTCATCGCCACATCGCGGCGGATAGGCCGGTTGGTAAACGCCGATACCAGCGCCGTGGCCATCGTCACCCCGGCCGACGGACCATCTTTGGGTACAGCGCCTTCCGGTATGTGAATGTGAATATCCAGTTTTTCAAACATCTCGTCATCAATTTTTAAGGCGGCCGATTGACTGCGGATGTAACTTAAAGCTGCCTGGGCGCTTTCCTGCATGATGTCACCCAACTGGCCGGTCAGCGTTAAATTGCCCTTACCAGGCATTAGATTGACCTCGATAAATAAAATATCGCCGCCAGCCATAGTCCAGGCTGCGCCCGTAGCCACGCCCACTTCATCCTGCTCTTGCAACATTTCCTGCATGAATCGAGGTGGTCCTAGCAGTTCTTCCACATGGCGGGCCGTAATGCGTTTGGTAAACCGCTTTTTTTCAGCCACCGATCGGGCTACTTTACGACAAACATTCGCCACTTCCCGTTCCAAATTGCGTACCCCAGCCTCATGGGTGTATTGATGAATGATGGCGCGCATCGCATCCGTTTCAAACTGTAAACCCACGTCTTTTAGCCCATGCTGTTCAAGCTGTTTGGGGATTAAGAACCGGCGGCTGATTTCCAGTTTTTCCTCTTCAAGATAACCGGAGAACTCGATAACCTCCATCCGATCCTGCAAGGCCGGTGGAATGGTATCCAGCATGTTGGCGGTGGTGATAAACATCACTTGGGATAGATCGAAATCCAAATCCAAATAATGGTCGGCAAAAGAATTGTTTTGTTCCGGGTCCAGCACTTCCAAAAGTGCTGCCGCCGGATCGCCGCGAAAATCCTGGCCCAACTTGTCAATTTCATCCAGCATAAAGAGCGGATTGGCTGTTCCCGCCCGGCGCATGGCCTGGATGATGCGGCCAGGCAGTGCGCCAATGTAGGTGCGGCGGTGGCCGCGAATTTCAGCTTCATCGCGTACGCCGCCCAGGCTGATGCGCACGAATTCCCGGCCCAGCGCGCGGGCAATGGAACGGCCGATTGACGTTTTGCCTGTTCCTGGCGGCCCTACAAAGCAAAGGATAGGGCTGCGCATCGTGTCGGGCGCAATTTTCTTGACGGCGATATATTCCAAAATGCGATCTTTTACTTTTTCCAGACCAAAATGATCATCTTCCAACACCTGGGAGGCGTGAATAACGTCCAGATTGTCAACGGATTTTTCTAACCAGGGTAAATCGATGATCCAATCGATGTAGGTGCGAATGATACCTACTTCGGGTGACATAGGCGGCATGGCTGAAAGGCGGGCAATTTCCTTTTCTACTTTGGCCTGCACATCATCCGGTAATTTCTTGTTGGCGACGGCATCTCGCAGTTCGTGCAGTTCCTGAGTAAAGATATCGCCTTCACCCAATTCGCCCTGAATAACCCGCATTTGTTCGCGTAGGAAATGTTCGCGCTGGGAGCGTTCGACCTCCTGTTGTACCTGGTTGTGAATCTGGTCTTCCAGTTCTAGCACGTCCAGTTCTTTGGCCAGGGCAATACTCATTTTTTGCAAGCGGACAGTCGGATCGATGGTTTCCAGCATGTCCTGCCGGGTTTCCAGGGGCAAACTCAAGGTCGAGGCGATAAAATCGGCCAACCAGCCCGGCTCATCGATGTTGATGGCGAAGGTGTAGGCGTCTTCGGGCATGTTGCGATCTAGATTGACGACTTTTTCAAACAAGGTTGTTACGGCACGCATCAGCGCCTCGGTGTTGCGTTCCCACTCTGTTGGCTCATAAATGATTTTGGCCCGTACCCGAATGTAGGGGTCCCATTGGGTGAATTCGATTATTTCTACCCGGTGGCGGCCTTGTCCCAATACACTGTTGGTATCATCGGGCATGCGCAGCGCTTTGCCAATGGTGATTTCGGTGCCAATGGGGAAGATGTCTTCGGGGCCTGGAGTCAACACATTGCTGTCGCGTTGGGCGGAGACGATGAGGTTTTCATTGTTGTTCATGGCGGCTTGAATGGCGGCCAATGAACGTTCCCGGCCAACGAAGAGGGGCATAACCATTTGTGGAAAGAGGACGATGTCGCGTAGGGGCAGAAATGGGCCGCTGATGTAGCCATCTTCGTCGAGATGGTTTTTCAGTTCGAAGATTTCAGGGTCTAGTCCGGGTAAGGCGTCTATAAAATCTGGATATTGCGTTAAATCGAATTCGTTTTGGTGTGTCATAGTTATTTGACGGGATTTGGGTCTGTTACTCTGATACGGCCGTTTTGTTATCAGCAATGCCTGGAAATAGTAAAATGGATTGTAAATTTTCCCATTGATTCAGCAAATCGCCAACCACGAAGATGGAGCCGGTGACGCAAATCAAGTCGTGCGGACCGGCTTTTTGCCAGGTCTGGCTGACGGCCTGGGTTAAATCGGGGTTGGCAGTCATGGTATAGCCGGCTTGAGCGGCTAAACGAACGATGTCTTCGGGGGCATCGGCACGGGGGTGGGTGGAGATGGTGGCCACGGCGCCAGCAGCTAAAGGTAAGAGTTCGGTCAACATACCGGCTACGTCTTTACCGGCGCTGGCCCCGAAGATGAGCCACAGTTTTTCGTATTGGTAGTCGTGGGTGAGGGCGTGGCGCAGCCGGATGGCGGAATCGACGTTATGAGCGCAGTCGAGCAGGATGGTGGGCGTGGCGGGTGATTCGTGCAGGGTTTGGAGACGGCCGTTCCACTGCACCGTTGCCAATCCCGTCCGAACCGCATCCAGAGTGAGGTTGGGCAATTGAGGCTGTACAGTTGCCAACGCCGCCACGGCTACCGCACCATTTTCCACCTGATGGTCGCCAACCAAAGCCAGGGGAAAGGCAGAAGGATGAGGGCAAAAGTCAGAAGGGGAACGCGTGATGACTAATTCCTGCTTTCTGCCTTCAAATTTCCAATTTTGGCCAACGATGCTGATGGGTGATTCCCGCTCAACGGCGATTTCTACCAATTTGTTTTGCGCTTCTAGCTGCTGCGGTGCAGTGACGACAGGGATGCCGGGCTTGATGATACCGCCCTTTTCCCAGGCAATTTGGGACAGGGTGTTACCCAGCAAATCGGTATGGTCAAAGCTGAGGCGGGTGATGACGGAAACGAGCGGTGTGACGACATTGGTGGCATCCAGCCGCCCGCCCAGACCCACTTCGACAACAGCCACATCCACTTTCTGTTGGGCAAAGTGGAGAAAAGCGATGGCGGTGACGACTTCAAACCAGGTGATGTCTTCGACGGCGGCAACGGCCGTTTTTAACCGATCCATCAAGCGCACAAAATCGGCGGGGGGGATACGGCCGTCCGGATCATCCGGTGTCAAAATGCGAATCCGTTCCCGAAACTCCTGCACGTGGGGCGAGGTGTACAGCCCGACGCGATACCCGGCGGCCTGCAAGCTGGCAGCACATATGGCAGCTACCGATCCTTTGCCCTTGGTCCCGGCGATGTGAATCGATGGGAATTCCCGGTGCGGGTTGCCCAAAAATTCCATCAACCGGTGTGGGCGGGAGGCATCCAGCTTACTGGCCATATAGCGATCATGCCGCCGCATCTCAAAATTAATCAGACCATACAAATAATCGATGGCTTGATCATACGCTTGTAAGTCCATATTGTTGGCGTCATTGTTCATAAGCATGATTGTAGCTAATAACCGACCCAAGGGAAAATCTTTGACAATGCGGTGGGCGCTGGCTACACTTTCGCACACATAGATGAAAAGCGTGTGTCGATTTTCAGAATCGACAGACAAAGAGGAGCAATAATGGGAATTGTACGTGTCGTTCATGCGACCTTATCCAATACGATCTGGCTGTTTTTTCTGGCATTAGGGTTGTGGGGCTTGTTTAATGCCGTCCGCAAACGCGGTGTTGATGGCAGTTATCTGGGCGCAATGGTCATCGGTGAAGTTTTGTTTGCTGTTCAGGCAGTATTGGGCGTTGTTTTGTGGGCCGGCGGTTTTCTGCCTGGTTTAGGGCGGCCGACGATGCACATTTTGTACGGTGCGTTTGCGCTGGTGTTTATGCCTTTCGTTTATTTTGTCTGGCTTAAAGGGGATGATTCGGTGCAGTCGCAGTGGGTGCTGGGTTTTACGACGTTGTTTTTGTTTGGCGTGGCGCTGCGAGCCGTTTCGGTTGCGGCTTAATTTATAGTGACAACGCCTGAAATGCGGCTTGAACGACTGATTTGTCAATAGCGAAATGCTGGGCAACGGCCGTTGCCGCATCACCATCCAGCATAAAACCAGTCCGCATACCGTTGACAAATCGGAGCAGCTGCCACGGCTGTTCGCCCGTGTTAAATCGCCAGGTCTGGTCTGCCACCACCTTGTTAATGACGATGCGATCCAGAAAGAGACCATCGGGACCATAATCAGTTGTTGTGGCTGCCAGATATGTTTCATCTGGGACGGGCCGATCAATCAAGGTGAATGCATTGCGATTAGGGTGGGGGTGCTGCTCGATTTGATAAACATCAGGGCCGTCGGGTCGGACAGTATATTTCATGAATTGGGTTGTCCGGTGCATGGTACCATACGGGCTGACCGGCAGTGGTGCGTAAAGCGGGAATCCGGCATCGACCAGCCATTTTTGACCATTTATCAGGATGATAATGGCTGTGTGACAGCCAATCGAATCGCCCATGTTGTTGATGGTCAGGTAGCCTTCGTAGCCCAACGCTTGCAGCAGGCTGAAAAAGGCGTAGTTGCTCTCGAAGCAGGTGCCGCCGCCGCCCCGCTCCAGGTTGTCGGTCCAGAATTCTTCCGGCCAGCGCGGGCAAACGGCCGTTTCTGCTGTTCTGGCCCGTTTGACAATGCGAAAAACGGTCTCCCAGGGTACAGTACGGATGTAAGCATTGACCAATGTCTCAAGCAAGGATAAAGTGGGAAGGGTCGCCACAACGTCAAAACGGCGTAAAATGGTTTTCACCAAAGCGGGGGATAGGCGTGGAAATGACATGAGACAATGTTAGCAAACGGCTGTGATGCCGCCAAATTGTAGAGAATATATGGAAACATTTGACATCCGCTCTGTTGATGAAATTGATCCACAGCGGATTATAAACTTTTTAGAGCGCCGGTGGGGGAGCCAGATGGTTGTTTCGCGCGGCAAGCTGCATGATGCCGCGGCACTGCCAGGCTTTTTTGCTTGCCATCATGAACGCGTGATTGGATTAGCCACTTACCATATTGTTGATGCGGCGTGTGAATTGGTGACGCTGGACAGTGAAGTGGAAGAAATTGGCGTTGGATCGGCTTTAATTGATGCTGTAAAGAAAGCTGCCGTTGCCGCCGGCTGTCATCGTCTGTGGTTGATTACGACAAATGACAACTTACCGGCTTTGGGTTTTTATCAAAAGCGCGGGTTCAGGATAACGGCCGTTCACGCCAACGCCCTGGAACAATCGCGCCAGCTCAAACCGCAAATCCCCCACACCGGACTGGATGGCATTCCCCTGCGTGACGAAATCGAACTAGAACTGCCGCTGACTCCCTGAACGGTTTATCGTTTGCGGGCCACCAACTGCTCACTGGCCTTAATCGGCCGCGATTGATCATCCAGGATTTCAGCTCGTCCATAATGGATGATGTCGAAATCGGCGAATGCTGTTTGCAGTTCGCCGGGGTCCAGGTAATGTTCGGGATATTCTTTTTGGGGGTCGATTTTGACGAAGGTCTCAAAAAAGAGCAGCCCGCCCTGTTTAAGTGCCTGCCGGTACATGGGAAATGTGGCCCGTTCCAAAAAACGAAAGTTGACGATGACGTCGAAATAATTGGCCGGTAGCCAGGGATGAGCGAGATCGCATACGGCCGTTTCCAACCACACCCCTCGTTTTATCGCCGACTCCCGCGCCAGCCGCAGCCCCACCTCTGAAATATCCAGGGCAATGACGTGCAGCCCGCGCTCGGCTAGAAACAAACCATGTAAAGCTACACCGGCGGCGGCATCTAAAGCCAGACCGCTTTCCGGCAGCAGGTGGGCAAATTCAACGAGCAGTTGGCGGGGGCGGCGATTTTGCCAATGAGAACCATCCTTCGTGTAACGGCCGTTCCACCGGGCAGCAGCATCGTGAGCCATCAAACAGCCAATCCGGTCATGCGGGCGCTGATTTGCCACAATTTAGCGGCAACGCTTTCATCGTAGCTGAGGTCGGCACTGCGCTGGGTGCGCTGGTGGCTGAAATATTTTCCAGTTACACCTTCAACTTCCGGCGATGACGCCAGATAAATCGAGGTTTGTGCACCGTCCATGAGCTGGCTCATTGAAGCCATATCCTGACTGCGCCCCATGTAAGCGGCATTCAAATTGGTAGAAATGACACCGGGGTGCAGGCAGTTAGCGGTAACGGCCGTTCCCTCGAGCCGCCGTGCCAGTTCGTAGGTGAACAACACATTCATCAATTTAGTCTGGCCGTAAACGCCGGTGGGATTGTAACGGCGTTCATTCTGTAAATCGTCAAAATCTATCGTGGCCCAGGCGTGGACTTGGGACGAGACGTTGACGATGCGGGCTGGCGCGCTGGCTTTGATTAAATCCAGCAGCAGGTTGGTGAGCAAAAAGTAGGCCAGGTGATTGACCGCAAACTGTAATTCGTACCCGTCCTCCGTGACCTGGCGCGTTTGAGGGATTACGCCAGCGTTGTTGACGAGAACATCTAGCCGGTTGTTCCGCTCCAGGAATTCATCAGCCAATCGGCGGATTTGGGCCTGGGATGAGAGGTCGGCAACGAGTAAATCGACGTGTGTGTTGTTGGCGGCTTGTTTGATTTGGGTAACGGCCGTTTCCCCCCTATTCCGGTCCCGGCTGACAATGACGATATGTACTCCAAGTTGGGCCAATCCGATTGCTGTCGCCAATCCAATCCCGGTATTGCCGCCGGTAATGAGACAAACCTGTTCATTCATCGCTGCATTCATCGGACCATCCTTGTTGTGTAAACCACCACAGCCACAGCGACCGCACCGATAACAAACCACGACCAGGGCCGGGGTACAAAAATGAGCAAAACGGAGCCGGTCAGGCCCAGGCCAATGCCCAGCAGCGCGTTGCGGAGTAACTGCTTGTTCTCTGGCGTGAACTGGCGGCGCTTTTCCGGACGGGCATCCCAATCAGGGATGGCATACAACACCAGCGTGGCCAAAATGAACATCGCGGCCACGATTGTTCCCAGCATCCCCGGCAAAATAAGCAGCGAAACGACAATGAAGACGAAAAAAATGAGGGCAAATTTGTTTTTATTTTTGAGCATAGTAATTAAAGTGCTTTTGGATTTTGTAGGTATGGGTGGCGGGCAGCGAGTGACGGTCACAGAAACAGTACCTGCCACTTGCCACTCGCTATTCACTTTTCAAGGGTTCATCATTGGCCAGTGCCATCGCCTCGGTCCGATTCATTTCGGCCAGCAGATTAACGCTCGATTGGGCGAAACGGCGGGCGGCGGCCAGCGCCCGGCCATCCTGCCCGTGGTCCAGCGACCATTGGGCGTGCTCGACCAGCAAAGCCAGCGCCAATGCTCGTCCCAGCGTCAGGCCGAAGCGGCGGGCGCCAGCTTCCAGGGCGGGCTGGCCGTGGGGCAGGGTTTGCTGGAGCCATTGTTCGGCGCTGGCGACGGCCGTTACCGCCACACCACCCAATTCTACCAAAGACTCGGCCCGTGCCGCCGCCGCGCAGCGGGCCACCTTCGCTTTTAACGCCTCCAGGCTCTCATCCTTCAGCACCGCCCGCAGCACATCCAGCGAAAGCACGTTGGTCGTGCCTTCCCAGATGGGCAGCACCTGGCTGTCGCGCAACAGCAGGGGCAGACCGGTGTCCTCGACGTAGCCCGCGCCGCCAAACGCCTCAACGACTTCCGTGGCCACGTGAACCGCCTGCCGCCCGGTGGTCAGCTTGGCCAGCGAGGTGTGCAGGCGCAATAAATCGACTTGTTCGGGACTGAGCTGGCCTGTTTCTTCGCGGCCGATCAAATCAACCAGGTAGAAGCTGAGGTGGAAGGCGGCTTCCATTTCGGCTTGCAGCCCGGCCAGCGTGTCCAGGTGCAGCGGTTTTTGGGCCAGCGCCGCGCCGAACGCGTGCCGTTTGCGGCTGAAATCCCGCGCCAGCGCCAATCCACGCCGCATGAAGGCGACGGCCGTTACGCTGTTCCAGGTACGGGTCAAATGCAGCATGGGGATGATGTTGCGCACGCCGTTGGCCAGTTCCATGACCGGGATAGCCGGTGCGCCGTCGAGGGTCAGTTCGGCTGTGGGCACTTTGCGCGTGCCCAGCTTGTCCTTGAGCCGGTGGATGGTGATGTTTTGCAGTTTCCCGTTTTCGTCACGCAGTTCGACGTAAAAGAGGGCCAGCCCTTTGCCGCCGGGATCATTGCCCTGCGGGCGGGCCAGGGTCAGGGCCATTTGGGCGGTGGTGGCTGAGGTGAACCATTTACGGCCGTACAACCGCCACGTCCCGTCCTCATCCTGCACCGCCACCGTTTCCGACGTGCCCACGTCTGAGCCGCCGGTGGATTCGGTCATCCATTGGCCGCTGGTCCAGAACTGGGCCGGGTCGCGGCTGGTGAGATGGGGCAGGGCGCGGTCGATGAGCGCCTGGTTGCTGGAGCGGCGCAAGGTGCTGGCCGCGCCGTCGGTCATCGCCAGCGGGCAGGTGTAGACGTCGCTGGAAGGGTGGAAGAGGTAGGCCAGGGCGAATTGGTGGATGCGGGAGAAACGGCCGTATGTCCCCTCATACCCGGCCGCCACCAGCCCAAACTCGGCCGCCAGCCGTTCGGTCCGTTTCCACAGCGGCGTCACCTCGATATGGTCAATGCGGTTGCCCCAGGCATCCCATTGAGTCAGCACCGGCTCATTCAACCGATCGGCCAACTGCATCTGGTACAGTTCGCCGCCGGCCAGCGCGCCCATTTCCCGCAGCGACGGCTCGACTTCGGCCAGCACTTGCGGCGGCAGGATGCGATTCAGGTACGATTTGAGCACCCGGTCGTCATCGTATTGGTTGCCCAATTCGGGTGGTGGTTGGTTAAATGGCTGAAAGTTCATTGGCTCCTTCTCCTTTTTAGGACACGGATTTGCACGGATGAACACGGATAAAAAATGATATTAGCCAAACGTTTTTGCTTCTTGTAATGTGTCGAATTCTTTTTGATTATAGCCAATTTGCAGCAAAACTTCTTCTGTGTGCGCGCCAACGGCCGTTCCCACCCCCCTATATTCCGCCTCGCTCGCCGAAAACCGGATGGGGCTGCCCACCTGCCGTTGGCTCATGCCGTTCGGCCTGGGCACGTTGACGATGAGGCCGCGCGCCTGGGTATGCGGATGTTCGACCATTTCCGGGATGGTCAGCACCGGCTCAACACAAACGTCCAGGTTGGCGAATACGGCCGTCCACTCTTCCCACGTTTTCCCGGCAATCACAACCCGGATGTCGGTTTTGACTTGTTGGAGAACGGCCGTTTCCATGCTCATCCCCGGCTCAATCAAATCGGGCCGCTGGATGGCCTGGCAAAAGCCCTGCCAGAATTTGGGTTCCAGGCTGGCGACGGCGAGGAAACGGCCGTCGCTAGTTTCATAATAATCATAAATACCGGCCCCATTGAGCAGCATTTGCTCCCGTGCTGGAACCTCGCCGCCGGCCAGGTAATTGCTGGCCAGGTGAGCCTGCCAGGCCACCGCCATGTCAAACATGCTGATGTCAACCATCTGGCCTTCGCCTGTTGCGGTACGTTGGATGACCGCGGCCAGGATACCCGTAATGGCTCCCATCGAACCGCCTAAATCAGCCAGTTGAAAGCCCAAAGGCGGTGGTCCCTGGTCGCGGCGGCCGCTGTAGCTCATCGCGCCGGAGAGGGCGACAAAATTATTGTCGTGACCGGCGCGATCTTTGTACGGGCCGGTCTGGCCGTAGCCGGTGATGGCGCAGTAAATCAGGCGCGGATTAACCGCCTTGAGCGCTTCATAGCCAATGCCCAGTCGATCCATCACGCCGGGGCGGAACTGCTCGACGACGATGTCGTAGGTTTGTACGAGGCGTTTAACGATTTCGATGGCTTCTGGCTGTTTCAAATCCAGGGCGATGGATCGTTTGTTGCGGTTCAAAATGGCGTGCCAGGCGGAGATGTCGCCGTCGAACGGCGGCAGAAAGCGCACGGCGTCGGGGCGATGGGGCGCTTCGATGCGCACGACATTGGCACCCATGTCGGCCAGCATCATTGTGGCCAATGGACCGGGAACCAGGGTGGTGAGATCGAGGATTTTGAGGGAGGAAAGTGGTTTCATAGAGGCTAGAGCGAGAGGGGAGAGCTAGAGGGAATGTCTCTCGCTAAAAAATGGTGTACACCGTTAATTTCTCGTACTGTAATTTTTTCTTCGGCCAGGAGCAGGTCAAGGTAGCCGATGACCATCCACAGGCCGGCGAACATGATGGTAGCCGGGCGGTTGGCATACATCTGTTGGGCGATGGATACGGCCGTGTCACATCCCTGCCGTACCCAATCCAAACATTCTGCTTTGCGCTGCATAATCCGCGAACGCTGCTGCTGGATGAGTTCACGGTGATCGCGGAACGGTTCGCCATGTCCCGGAAACACGACGTCCACGTCCAGATTTTCGACCAGAGCCAGCGAATCGAGGAATTGAGGCAGGGCGGGAATACGCTGGATGCCATCAGGTGGGCACTCGACGACCGGCGTGGGCGTGCGCTGCAAGAGCATGTCCGAAGCCAGAAGACGGCGCGTCTGCGGCTGGTAGAAGATGGTCTGATGGCTGGCGTGGCCTGGCGTATGGAAAACCTGCCAGCTCATCCCGCCGATGGGAATTTTGCCGTTGGCCGGAAAGGTGACGATGCGGTCGGCGGGAACCGGGTTACAGGTAGATGCAGTTGTTTGCATGTAGGTGAGGATGATTTCGACCATTTGGGGCGGAACGGCCGTTTGCGGCAAAAAAACGTCGCGGTAAAAAGCGATACGCTGCGGCCATAATTCTTGTGGCCGGGCTATCCAATCATAAGCCACGTCAGAGACCCAGATTTGGGCATCACTTTCGGCGGCAATGAGGCTGGCCGATTCAAAATGATCGACGTGGGCGTGGCTGATGATCACCCGCGACAAATCGCCGACGCTGAAGCCGTGGGCGGCCAGCCCTTCTTGCAGCAGCGGCCAATCAACTTTCGCGCCGGTATCGACCAGCACCGGTTCCGGTTTGGGGAAAAGGTAGGCGTTAACGGGGCCGCCTTGAAGTTGGTTGGGAAGTTGGATGCGAAGTGGAATGCTCATAAAAATGATCGAAAATTGGTCATACGTCATACATCATGCGTCACGAGTCTTAATGACGTATGAAACAGATATTGCCTTCAAGATGATTATAGTTTTGGTTGTAACGGCCGTTCCGGGTCATCTTGCCACAAACGGTACAGGTCGATAGCCCGGTGCAGCATCCAGGGGATGACGGTGGGGTGCCAATGCTGGCTTTTATCTTCAAGTTCTTCAAGGCTCCACCAGCGACAGGTGCTCCCGGCCATATCATCGCCAGGCACGATTTTACCGCCTTCGTATGCTAGCAGGTAGTAAATACCGACCATGAATTGGACATTGTCGTCGTAGTGAAAGGTTTGGGCATGGACGACGCCTAACGGCCGTACCCGCACATCTGGCCCCACTTCCTCAGCCACTTCGCGCCGCACGCCCTCTAAAAGCGTCTCGCCCGCTTCCAACCCGCCGCTGACGGTTTGCCAGCCCTGATTGCGGATCGGGCTGTTGAGCAGCAGGATTTGCTCCTGGTCGTTGACGATGACGGCTTGCAGGGCGATGGCTGAAGCTGCAAACGGCCGTCCTTTTAAGGTGGTGATGAATGGTTGTGTTATTGACATAATTACTTTTGGGATTGAATTTCTCCCCGCATAAACTGGCTGAGGAAAACCCGGCCTGGATGACGTATAGTTTCCAACGCGGTCAGCACCGCTTGCCGATCGTACTCGACATAATGATGTTGGGCCTTGTATCCATGGTTGTTCGCAGTTAGCAAGACATAACTGGCGCGCAAATCGGGCGCTTTGGGATTGCTGACGCTGCCCAGATTGATGAGGTGACGGCCGTTTACCCATACATCCATCGCC
This sequence comes from Ardenticatenaceae bacterium, assembly GCA_020634245.1. Lineage (GTDB taxonomy): Bacteria > Chloroflexota > Anaerolineae > Promineifilales > Promineifilaceae > JACKCC01. Next base: position 119,746 of record JACKCC010000016.1, read on the forward strand.
TCATGCGTATGACCGACGCAAATCAGATCGGCATCGGAGCTTTTCAAAGCGGCATCAATGTCGGCTTCGGTCGTCGTCGGGTACAGGCCAGGGTCATCGTCCCGGCCCGGCGCGGCATGCACGCCCAAAAAGCGGGTGCCATCGGGCAGCGACGTGCGGAATTCTAGCGGTAGATTGGCCAGCCAATCCATCCAGCCGGCAGCAGTAACCGCGCCCTGTGTCCAGGCAAAGCTGGCGTTCATTTCTACGATGCGGGTCACCAGGCTGGGATCGGATTGGGCGTCACCGATGGCGGGAAACGGCCGTTCCTCTGTCGCCAGGTAACGATCCGTATTGCCCCGCGTGCAAACCAGTCCTGGCAGGAGGCTGATGCGTTCCAGGACACCGATTGGATCGTGACCCAAAGCGACAAAATCGCCCAGAATCCAGCAGCCATCGACGCCGCCCTGCCGTTCAACATCGGCCAGCACCGCATCGAGAGCGATTGTGTTGCCGTGAATATCTGACAAAATTGCAATGCGCATGGAATCCTTCTCCAAAAATGGGAACGTGAGCAGCTTGCTCGCCCTTTGCGGTCTGGCAGACCGCGCTCCCGTTTATTGGCTTAAAGTGGCAAAATCCATTGCCAGGTAGGGGACATTGTTCTCAAGACGCTGTTTACGGCCGTTCATAAACGTGGCCACCCAGGGATGCTCATCCAGATTGTTGACGTCAAAACTGCGAAAAATGACGGCGTAGAGGTCGAATTCACGCAGTTTGAGGAAATGGGGGATTTCGGCGATCCAGCGGGAATCGAGTTGATTCTCCTGGTGGTAGCCGCGCATAAAATGCTCAAAAAAGTGCGGGCCGAACTCTTCGGCATCGGGCCGATTGGTGACGGCGTAAAACAGGGCCATGGCGATGTCGTAAACGTAATGGCCGTAGGCGCAGTCGTCGAAGTCGAACAGAGTGATGTTGTAATCGTCATCAACGAAGAAGTTGCCGCCGTGGGCGTCCTGGTGGATGAGGCCGTAACCCTCTTTGTTTTGGGGCAGAGATTGCAAATATTGAATGGTGGCCAGGAATTTTTCCTGAGCCAGCTTTTCTTCCGGCGGCAGCCAGTTTTCGACGCGCATGATGGGATCGTCCCAGGACGGCCGTTTCCACTTAGGATTGGGCAGTTCATACGCTTGGCTTAAACGATGGATGCGGCCCAGGAGACGGCCGTACCGTTCAAACAAAGTCTCGTCCCACTTCTGCATCTGCCAGGGATTGCCGCCCGGTGCTTTGACGAAGGCGGTGGCCAGGAAACGGCCGTCGTGCCCGTCGTCAATTGGTTCTACCAGATTGCCCTGATTGGACAGGACGGCTCTGGCCACGCCCGCGCCGCCCGCCGCCAAATAGTTGATCCAATCCACTTCACCTTGAATCAGTTCCACAGTGCGCCGCTTGCTGTGGCCGATGCGCAGGATGTAGGCGCTGTCACCTCGACTAAATTCGTACATAAAACTCTCAAAACCGCCTAATTCCCGGCAGTTTTCCGGCAAGATGCCGTAGCGCCGCTGTGCTTCCTGCAAAATGTTATCGTTGTATCGTTCACGAATCGCTTGTTCCATGTTATTTTCTCTTCAGTTGACAGTCACTTGAGAAGTGACTGTCAACTCGCTGCTGCCAATGTATAGCGGATAAAATCCACCGTTTCGTCCAATTTGTCAAATGGCATGCCATTTTGCCAGGCGTCGGCTTGTTGAATGAGGGAGGAGAAACGGCCGTCTACCACTCCCATCGCCCATTTTGCTGCTGCCGGTTTGGAAACAATTACGCCAAACTGGAGCGTGTACAATATCCGGCACATGGTCAGCACGGCGTAAGCCTGGTAATCGCTGCCGACCAATATAGTCGGTTCAGGTAAAAGAGGCTGCCACCAATTGTGCAAAATTTCGAGTGTTGCCTGTCTTAGTTCGTCTGGTGAGATGGGATCGATTAACGGCCGTATAGGTGGCCCGGCTATCACAATTCCATTTTCGCGCAGAGTATGGTATTGAATGATAGCGCCGCCGCCCCGCTGCTCCACGGCGAAATGGCCATCATCGCCCAGATGCGGATAGCGTGCCAGTGCAGGATCGTAACGACGCAGGGCAGTTTGGGGGACGTAATCACCATCAAGCCGCGTTGTCCAAACCGAACTGTTGTTTCTCAATTTGGTGTGCATTGCGGCCAAAGCAGTTACCGTTTCTTCATCAAGCTCATTAGCCGTGACGACGACAAAATCGATGTCGCTGCGGCTGGGATTAAAATCACCGGCGGCCAGCGAACCGGTCAGGTACAAACCGACGAACTGCTCTCCTAAAACTGCCTGTGCTTCGACCAGAAGCTGTTGCAAAATCGCGTCCACGTCAGAATAAGCGGCTGACTGGCTTGTTTTCATATCGGTTACCTGCAATTTGAACGAAAACAATCACCACAAACTGCCCTGTGGTGATTGTTTCTGATAATAACGATAATGATTTTACTGGATGTAGGCTTGATTTGCAGATGCTAACTTTCGCGGGCAGTCAAGTCTATTTGAATGGTGAAGGCATCGCCCACTGTAAGTGTGTTGGCGAAATCGGGCGGGGTGATGCCAAAGTCGGTCATGTTCAGCGGCAGGGTGGCTGTGCCTTGGAGGGTGTCGCCGGTGAGTACGGCCGTTACGTCAAACGTTACGCTTTTGGTCACATCACGCACTGTCAGGTCACCAGTTAGCTGAAAATTCACATCTTCGCCTTCATTGATCGTCTCCGGTAAACCGGAGACAGAGGTGGCCGTAAATGTAGCTTTTGGGAAAGCATTGTATTCAATGGCATTGTCGCCCAACCATTCATCGCGCCGATCTTGATCAGTTTTCAAGCCCGACATGTCCACCGTGAATTGGGCCGACTGCATTAAATCCGGGCTGTCAAAATTCAATTGAATTTCGCCAGTCACACCCGGCGTTGTGCCTACTACGACTCTTTTCCCGGCTTCAATACCCAGTTTGCGCAAAGCATCAACGAAAAATTCTTCGTTGACGGTGTAAGATGCCTGGGAAGCGGATGGATCAACGACAAATGTGCGCGTTCCTCCGGCAGTTGTTTTGGCGGGCGCTTCTTCTTGAATCGGCGCCGGTTCGGTTGTGGGTTCTGGCGCGGGGGCAACGGCCGTGCCGCCACAAGCCGTTAAAATCAAACTTAACAAAACGACCAAACTGAAAAACAGATATTTTTTATTCATCATTACTCCTTCTGGGTGAAAATGAAATTAACTCAAGGGAACGCCATCAGGCCAATAAGCCGGTAAATTGTCCGGGTTTTGGCCGTACTGCTCTAAAAATAGGCGCATAAACAGCGAATAAAAACCTTCGTGATGGATGGTTGGCTCCCGAGAGCGAGTGTACAAACCGGGAACAAACCCATAATCGGCAAACGCATTGACCAGTTTTTCATCCTGGCTGATGATGTGCACCGGCGTATCCCAGCCATCGGCATAGCGGGCAACGCGGGCCGGTTGGTGGTCGCCGATGAGAACAAAAATATCATCTTCATCCGCCTCTTTGACAATAAAATCGACGACCATATTCAACTCATATTCGATTGATGCCAGATATTCCTGGCGCATGATTTCGATGGGCTGGCGCTGGGTGGGCGGCGGTGTAACCGGCGGCGCATCGTTTAGTGTTTGCCAGGCCGGAACTACTTCCGGCAGGGGAGTCCAGGGATAGTGCGAATTCTGGGTGATGAAGAAGAAGACGTGCGGTTCACTGGATGTGTTGTTGATGTGTTCGTAAGAGTAGTTGAGCGAATATTGATCCGGTGGCGATGGTCCCCAACCGAAAAGCGGACCATGATAATTCAAATCGGGGTAGCGCAGCCATTCATCTACGCCATAAAAACTTTTGTAGCGCTGCCATTCGATGTCGTTTAACACGTCGGAATTGGGGGAGAGCCAATAGCTGCCGTACCCTTGCGAACGTAAATAGTTGGTTATTAGCGGGAACGGCTCATGAACGTAGCGATTGAACATGGCCAGATATTGGGCATGGGAATCTAAGCGCAAACCGGTTAATGTGCTGGTGTAAGAAAGCCAGGAGCCGCCGCCCCAGGTTGGCGAAAGGCTTCGGGTAGAAGCAGTTGCCCAGTCGTCATCAGCTAATTTGCTTTGTAATTCGCCCAGCAGCTTGACATAAGTTTGGTAGAAGTCGCCGCGTTTATAGAGTACACTGCCATAAGATTCAAGGAAGATGAGGTAAACATCCGGTTTTTCGCGCAGGTCCTGACGAATGAATTGATAGTACTGGGCAAGATATTGGCTGTCAAACTGGTCGGCTTCGGCCTTGGCGACTTTGGAAAGCTGGATGTTCTGGTTGATTTTGACGGTGATGCTGGAAACGGCCGTTTCCAATCCCCCAACCTCACCTTTCACTGCTGCCACCGAAATTAACGCTGCAATTCCCAGCCCGGTCACTGCCAGCCGGGAAGCCTTCGATAACTGCCCGGTGGGAATATCCCAAAAAAGAAGCCGATTCAGCCAGAACAACGATCCGACCAGCACTGTCAGCAACAGACCGCCTGTCAGATAAGTTGTCACGGAGAAGGTCATACTATGAAATAAAAAGCTGCCCCCATCGGCAAACAAGAAAAAATCGTTATAAAAAACGGGTTCCAGCAAATAATAAGAGCGGATAAACCCTTCATAAATGGCATAAATCAGTTCCGTCAGGTACAGGGAAAATGCCAAAAATAAGAACCAACGGCGATGAAGCGGCTTAATCCAGATACGCAGTATAACCAGCAATAGCAGTTCCCCATTCACGCGGAAAATATCGAGATTCTCACGCTGTAAAAAGAATGCCATGAAGCTGCCATCCTTCCAGGGCCAGAATGCCGTATCTTCCTGAAAAAACAGGTAAATGGGTAAAAAAAGAAGTCCGTTAAGCAGAAAAAAACTGCTCCAAAATGCCAAGTCGGGGAATTTCGATGCGATTCGTTTGCTTGATACCATAAAATAAAAGTGTCAGGAACACCCACAACAGAACAGCTTGCTAGATATTTTCAGGTTGCCCGCATTTGTTATCGTGTCTTGATTTTAATCGGAATCGAAAAAGCCGGGCGTGATATTCTGCCAATGTTAATATACGCACGGTAGATGGGTTTGGATGGGGGTGTTTCCGGAAAGATGGCAAATGATGAAGATGGGTTTGCGGGATAGGGTTACGAATCAGGAGGAAACGGCCGTGTTTCCACGGCCGCCTATTGTTAGTCCCCCGTTATTTATTGGGGTGTTGGCGCATATAATTCCGGTCGGCAGGGATTGTAATTGTCGCCCAGAACAACGCGGTAATCATAGGGATAATCCGGCTCATCGGTGACCAGTTGAATAGTGGAGCGATAGGCATTGAATATCCAGCTTAATAACCAATCGTAAGAGCCTTTGAAGTTAGCGCCATAATAACTGATTTGCGTTTGGGCATTTTTTTGTGGGCTGTCTGGACTGATAACGGGTACAAAACCATGGGTAGCCAGGTTGTCAGCGGCTAAAAGGGCCATATCAGGATTATCGGTAGCGTTTATGATTTCTACATAGATGGGCGCGCGGTTGGCGCGGTTGAGGGCCGGCGGTTGGAACAGGCGGGCGATGGTTTCTTTCATCATGTCATCGCCTTCCCATATGGGCAGCAGGACCTGTGCACCGCTTGATGGCACAACCCAGGATTCTACTTTGCCGCCGAGGTATAAGTTTTGGATGCCGTTTTCACGGATTTTGGGGGCCAGGGCAGCCAACTGTAAGATAAGCCCGATGTCTATATCGGTTTCGACCCGGTCTTTATAAGTGTTCCACAAAGTGGGAACTTGAGGCAGCAGGTCAAGGTCGAGACCCTGGTTAAGCATGGCTCGCAATATTTGCTGCTGGCGGCGTCCCCGGTCGAAATCGCTGGTTGTGCGGCGGGAACGGGCATACCAAAGGGCCAGGTCGCCATCCATATGGTAAATGCCTGGTTCAAGGGCAAATTGTTCCCAGCTGTCCTCATCATTGATGTCTAGTTCGGGTGATTTGAGACGCCAATCCTGCAAGCGGCAGCTGGCGGCAATATCTACGCCGCCGATGGCGTCTACGATCTCTTGAAAGGCGGCAAAGTCAACACGGGCGTAATAGTGGATGGGAATGCCGAGGTTGTAGAGGATGGTTTGTTCGAGCAGGGCAACGCCGCCGCCCGGATAATTTTTTTCGTCGCCACGGGTAACGGCCGTATTAATTCGATTCATTATGCTGCCGGGAATATACACATACAGGTCGCGGGGGATGGAAAGGATCGAAGCAGTCGGGCCGTCGCGGTTGATAGCTACAATGATGATGGTATCGGTACGCGATTCCTCGCCAGCGGGCGTGTCGTTGCCCAGCAGTAAAATATTGGTGGTTTTAGATGGGATTTCAAAGGTGGGAACGGCCGTTGGAATAGGTGTTTCCGGTGTGGGCACGTCGGGCAGCAGAGTGGGAATAGCCAAAGTCGCATCCAGCGTGGGCACAATTTGCGGGCGGCTGGTGGGTGTAACGGTTGGACTTGGCGTATGAGTGGCCGGCGCAGCCAATGTTGCCGTATTGCCGATAGTCGGGCTGGGGCCGGGGGTATAAGTCTGGGCCAGGGTTGGTGATACCGTTGGCGGTTCTGGGGTATGGGTAGGAACGGCCGCTGACAAAGCGCGTGTTGGCAGGTTGCTTTGCGCACTGGTCGCCGCTGAATTTTGCCAGAACAGGATACCGGCGCTAATGACGATTAGCAAGAGGACAACAATAAATACGGTTCGTAAAAAAGATCGGGATGAATTCACGTTGAAAATACCAATACGAATTATAATTTTTCGCCAAATAAATGTTCGGTGCGAATGAACATGGCATAGCCGATGATGAGAACGAGAACGGCCGTTAAAAATGTGCGTAATAAAAATATCGGATCCATGCTGACCGGACCGGTACTGCCTTGGGTTCCCCACAAAACAGTTCGATAACTGTCAATAATAGATGCCATTGGATTCAGCCAGCGCATGATTTGGGCCGGATTAAACGTTATGCCCAAAACCGAACTGGATTCACTAAAAAACTCAAAGGGATAGATGATAGGCGTCATAAAAAACCATGCCGTAAGACCAACATCCAAAATCATCAAAATATCCCGGAAGAAAACAGAAACACTGCTCAAAAACAGGGTGATTCCCAGCGTAAAAATCAATTGGGTGGCTAAAATTACCGGAACCCATAACGCATGCACCGTCAGCCCAATGCCAAAAGCGTAGATGAAGATGATGAGGACCAGGAAAGTAAACAAAAAATTTACCAGATTGGACAACAAGCTGGCGATGGGCAGCAACTCACGGGGAAAGTAAACTTTTTTAACCAGTGATGAATTGGAAATGACTGTTACTGCCCCGGTGGATAGAGAACCGCTGAAAAAATTCCAGGGTACGATGCCAACTAAAACGAAAACCGGATATTGACGATAGTCTTGTCCCCGGCCCATCACGCTAAAAACGGCCGTAAAGACAATCATGAGGCCCAACGGATTTAACATGCTCCACAGGATGCCGAGAACAGAATTCTTGTAGCGTGCTTTGATATCGCGGATGACCAGATTGCCCAATAAGTAGCGAAATTCGGCCAGGGTTTTTAGCCGGGTCAACAAACTGCCGGTGCCAGCAGAGGCATCGTAAAAATAATAGTCTTGCGAGATAGGTTTTGTTTCCGGAGCCATAACTTTATGCGGATTGAATGGGATATCCATCAACACCATTCCCCATTATAGCTTACTGCCTGATTTGTGTGTAGATAAAATTGATGTCTTGCAAGTGTTCTCTCATGGTGCGGACGGGTTTTATGCCGGTGCGTAGTTTTTCCAGTTCAACTCTGTTGTTGAGGAATGTGGCCAATATATCACGTAGGGCGATTGAATTGCCGGCGGGGAAGAAACGGCCGTCAACCTCATCCTCCAGCCTTTCGTGTAACGCGCCAATGTGGGAAGCAGCGACAGGCACACCGGCGGCAAACGCCTCCTGGATGATGAGTGATGCTGTTTCATACCAGAGGGAAGGAACAACCACCAAATCAATCTGTGCCAGGGTGGCCCATAGTTGGGAAGAGGGCATACGGCCGTTAAATGAAATACCCGGATGTTTTGCCTGCTGTTTTAACCGGGCCACGTATTCCGGGAAGGCGGTCGTGTCGCCGATGATGGATAATTTGATCCCGGCCGCAGGCAGTTGGTTTACGGCGTCAATCAAAATGTGAACCCCTTTTTGCCATGACAGCCCGCCAATGTAGGCAATATGCAAATCGCTGTCCGTGCGGGTGTGCGCCGGCCGCTTTTCTGGAACATCGATACCGTGTGGGACGACCTGAATTTTGGCGGCCGGCAGCCCCATTTTCTGGTAAATATCGGCTGTGAATTGGGTGGGGGTGATGAGAATCTGTGCGCCTTGCAAAATGCGGCGCAATCGTTTTTCCCGATAGCTAAAAATGGGTGCAATAAATGGGGTAAGCGGAACGGCATTGTTGTAACCGGCGCGGGCCAGGGCGCAGCGGGCACAATTTAGCCATAAATCTGGGCCTGGGCAGATGGTATTGTTGTAATTAGTGAGAAGCTGGGCATTGGCGCACAGATACCAGTAGTCATGCAAGGTGATCAGGTAAGGAATACCAGCTTGATTGATGTGCTCGACAAGTCCAATAGGCAGCCCCATCAGGTGTTGGATATGGATGAGATCGGGTTGTTCCCGGATGAGAACGGCCGTAAATGCGTCTTCTAAACGGCCGTTAAAAAATGTATCCTTCAAAACTTGAGCCGGCGTACGCTGGCCGCGAGAGACACCGTAGATGTGCAGGCCATCTTCCTCTCTAAAACCCAAAGGATCCTGGTCATTGGTCTGCTGGGAAGCATAAAAAACCGAGACATCGTGGCCTTCCGAAACTTGATGTCGGGCCAATGTACGGGTGTAGAGTTCGGTCCCGCCTACTTTTTCGGGAAGATATTGATGTACAACGTGTAAAATTCGCAAATCAGTCCTCGTTGAAATGGTGTATATGGTGTTCTTATTGTGGCACAGTCAAAATGGCGCGATAGTTTTCAACAACACGGGCGGCCACTTTGTCCCAGGCGTACGTGGCTGTGACTTTCTGCCGGCCATGTTGGCCCATTTGTTGATTGAGCTGGGGATTCGTCAGCAGTTTCTCAATCGCAGCAGAAAGCCCGGCAACGTCGCCGAAATTGACCAACAATCCGTTTTGCTCATCATCAACAACGCCGGGAATGCCGCCAGCCCGCGCGCCAATAACTGGTTTACCATGTGCCCAGGCTTCCAGCAGGACGATGCCAAAGGAATCGGTTCGAGAAGGCAGTAATAAGATGCTGGCTTCACTTATCAGTCCGTGTTTGTCGCTCTCGTTGAGGATGCCTAACGGCCGTATCGCTTGACGCGATTCATCATCCAAACGGGACAGGAAGCGGTTGAATTCTGGCGATATTTGCCCTACCTGCACCAGACTGATCGGGCTGCCCTGCTGGCGCAGCGCCAGAACGGCCTGGGCTGCATGGAGCGTGCCTTTCTCATAGCTGGCTCGGCCGACGCAGATGACAAACGGCCGTTGCACGCCGAGCCGTTCCAACAGTTTGTCTACATCCGGCAGAGCGGGAAGCGGGTCCAAACCGCCGCCAATTACGTCCAATTTTGGTTGTGGTATGCCCAGTTCGGCCAGTCCTTTTTCTTCTACGGCCGTTAAAACCAGCACACGGTCGGCATTCTGCATTAAATGGAGTTGATGGTCCATCGTCGAATTGCGGACAACCCGATCGTTTCCCGTTCCCAGGTGAATAAAGGGGGTGACCACAAAGGGCATCTGATTATGCCGGGCAAACTGCCAGCCAGCCGTTGCCGCGTGTTCCCAGGAGAGATTAAACGCATGCACCAGGTCGAATTGATCCGGCAGGCCGGTTAACGTTTTCTCTAACTGGGAAAATGGGGGAATAAACCGGGCCGTTTTCGTCAGGATTTTCGTGTGATCACCGGGTAGCATGGACAGCAAAACCATGCCTTTCCGCCAGACTAAGAGTCCATTGCGGCCGCCGGGAAACGGCCGTAACGGGCAGCGCACGACAGAGACACCATCCAGTCGTTCATTTACCGTCTGTTTGCCGGGTGTTCCTTGCCAGAAGTCAGGTTCGGTTTGCGCGTGGCTGGTAACGGCCGTGACCCGATGCCCTTGTTCAACCAATGCAAGCGCCAACGATCGAACATATCGCTCCCCTCCACCGGGGAAAGGGGGATAGGCTGGCGTAACAAATAAAACATTCACAAAAGAAAACCTGCTGCAAATAAAAAAAGCCTGAAGCACCTTTGGCGCTTCAGGCCTGTTATAGCATAATACCAGGCAAAGCGAAATATTATCGGCTGATGCTGGGCAAATACGCTGAGTGGACTTGATCCACCAGATAAATCGTAACCGGTACGGTTGCCGGGCTGTTCACCACGTTTTGGCCATTAATCGTTCCTGTAACCAGGACGCTTCCCAACGAATTTACACCAGGAACTAAACCACTGCGGTCAACGGTAATGGTCAGAGTTGTTGTATCTACTAGCACACCGCTGGTTGATGATAAATTGATGTCCGGATGATCTTCATTGGCCGTCCAATTAATCGTTTCATCACCACTGCCAGCCAGAACAACAGTAAACTCGACATCATCCCAATTGCTGGTTTCATGCAGGGTAACCAAGGAAGATGGTGCGATATGCAGCATAGGTAAAGCCTGATAACCGGTGCGTTCCGCGTTTTGGCGGAACATAGGCCAATCGGCTTTGCTGCCGGCATTGGGCAAGTCCCAGGCATATAAGGTGCTGTTTTGGGCGATGAGTTCCAACTTGCCATCATTGTCAATATCACCAACAGCCGGGTTGTTTTGTATCAGCGAATTAGCATAATAAAGAGGCGCACTCGATGGGTAAGTAGTAGCAGTTAACTGTTGTCCATTACCGTCTATAACCGAGATTGCCCATCCCGTATAGACAAATATCTCCATCTTCCCATCCCCATCATAATCTCCCAGGATAGGGCTGAAACCGACATTAAATGTATTGCCATTTCCTTGCTCATTCAGAGGTGTCACAGGGTTAAAAACAGGATTGCCATTGGCATACCAGGCATATAACTTTTTGTCCATTCCCAGAGCAATAACTTCCTTCCGGGAGTCACCGGCTATATCACCAACTGCAACTGAGGCTGGCGTTGAACCGCCCGTCACTTTGCCTCCTTCCCATCCGGGTAAATCATTTCCTTGACTATCCCAGCCATATATACGGAAGTTTGTCGTTGGATTGCTGGGGCTAAGCGTGTAGTAAAATGTGCCGGCACCCACGAAAATTTCTGACTTCCCGTCTTGGTTAATATCGTATACGGCCGGTGATGATTGAATGGTTTCGTAAATGCGCTTAGGGAAGCCTGGTAAAAGGTTGCCAAACCGATCAATCACGTATAAAGCACCGCCGCAATAATCCGTGGTCCAATAGCTGGGCAAAGCATAGGGGCAAGACCAGGAAGGATCGCCGCCGGGAAAAGAGCTGCCAAAATTACCTTCATCGGTTCCCAAAATAATATCCAAATAACCATCATTGTTGATGTCGGCCAGGGAAGGGGATCCCCATATTGTGTCGGCCAGCTTCCCTTTCAAATCTGCCCAGGATGGAAAGCGGTTAATATGTTCGCTGTCGATGGGGAAGTTACTGTCCAATGTGCCGTTATGGTGTAAAACGTAAATACGCTTGTCAAAGCCGCCTACAACAATTTCCATATCACCGTCTTTGTCTAAATCACCCAGAGCCGGCGTTGAGAAAATAGTATCCGTACAACCTATTGGTGGAATAACATCATCATGGGAAAAGAAGGGCCAACTCCCTGATTCAATATTGCCATTGTGGTCTAAGGCGATGACTCCCCCCTGGGTGCAATAACTTTGACTTTTAGAACCGGTTCCGACGACAATTTCTACACGGCCGTCATTATCAATATCAGCGACGGCTGGAGAGGAATTGATCTGTTGAGTATTTGCAGCCATACCGAAGGCTGCCGCCATATCTTTATTCCAGAGTAGCTGACCATTGTTTCTGATGGCTATGACATGTCCGTTGCTAGTGGCAACAACAATGTCCAAAATCCCATCCCCGGTAATATCGGCCAGAACCGGCGAACTGGTTTCGCAGTCAGCCGGGAAAGAGCATCTAGAAGTTAGAGATAGAGACCATTTGGGAGCTATTGCAGAAGTATCTGCGCCCCAGGTGGTTGGTACATCAAAGGCTATAACGAAAGCTAGAGTCCCCACTATGCTTATAATTAAAAATATCTTGCTTATTGTTTGTTTTGATAGCATGTAATACTCCCATTATGTGTTTGAAGCATAGGTGTATTGCAGTGTATTGTGAATACTTCAACAATCTATGATCACTAGATTATGCTACAAGATAGATAAATTCAATAGGAAAACAGGGTGCGGTGAATGATTATAGATGGCATATATGAATGTGATATGAATTAGGCCATTTCAGGCAAATCTTTTTGATGTTTTGAAGCTCTTTGTGTTTGAAAATCGCTTATGGAAAGCTCGCACTATCTATGTTTTTGCTCCCCAAAGGGCGCGGACACGGATTTCAGGATAAATGTAAATACTGATGTAGACATGCTAAATGTGCATTCACTTGCGCCTAAAATTAATGGAAAAACATAACGGTTGTACCCCGCTCTGAAAATCGGTAAAATTATTGCGCCATTTTCTATATACGGCGGTTCAAATTCCTCAACGGGTTGGGGTGCTTCATTCCGTTTAATGTAGTTAATGCGAAAATCTTTTTGCGGAGAAGGTGACATGATCGCATTTTTATATATGGGGTTGTTTATGGTATTTGAGACGCCATTGTTGTCTGGGTACAAGCTTGTTTTGGCTTATCTGGACCCAGGGACAGGCAGTTTCTTGGTTCAGTTGTTGATAGGCGGGGTTGTGGGAGCGCTTGTTGTTCTTAAAGCGTATTGGACGAAAATCCGTTCTTTTTTCAGCAAAGGAAACCAAGATCAAATGGAGGGTTCTCAGGAACCTGAGCAATCAAATACGGTTTCAGATGATGAGTAGAACTGGGCGTGTGCCGGCATCGTTTCGTGATCCAAGCGGATTTCTTTTTAGACAAAATAATATACTTTACCGTCAAATCAATCACATCTACCAGAGTGATTATGATAAGATGATGGGGTCGGGCCTTTATGATGCTTTAGTAAGTGAAAGGCTGCTGATACCTCATGATGAAGTTGACTTAGCTCCCGCTGAACCTGATATTGCTTATCGGGTTATTCGACCTAAACCAATCCCTTTTATTTCTTATCCGTATGAGTGGAGTTTTAGCCAATTAAAAGATGCGGCTTTGCTGACTTTGGCAATTGAGCGGCGGGCATTGGATTTTGGCATGTCTCTGAAGGATGCGTCGGCTTATAACGTTCAGTTTTATAACGGCCGTCCTATCTTAATTGATACGCTGTCGTTTGAAACTTATCGTGAGGGCGAACCCTGGGTAGCATATCGACAATTTTGCCAGCATTTTTTGGCACCTCTGGCTTTAATGTCTTACCGGGATGTGCGCTTGCAGAAGCTATTGCAAACGTACATTGATGGCGTGCCGCTGGACATGGCCAGTAGTTTGCTGCCCTTCCGCACCCGTTTTTTACCTTCCTTGGCCATGCACATACATATACATGCGTCCGCTCAAAAACGGTACGCAGACCAGGCCATTGATGCCCGGTCTGGCCGCAAGATGTCACGCACTTCCTTTATTGGCATCATAGAAAGCCTCAAATCAACCGTTCATAAATTGCATTGGAAGCCGGGAGGCACAGAGTGGGCGGATTATTATGATGCTACCAATTACACCGATGCTGCCGGTAAGCACAAAACACAGCTCATAGCGCAGTTCCTCGATAAAATAAAACCCCAAACAGTTTGGGACCTGGGGGCCAATACAGGACCTTACAGCCGTTTGGCCAGTAAACGGGGTATTCGGACCATTGCTTTTGATATCGATCCCAGTGCCGTAGAGCGCAACTACATCGAATCTGTGGCAAAAGGGGAAACCCACATGCTGCCATTGGTGATGGATCTGACTAATCCCAGCCCTGCTATTGGCTGGCATCATCAAGAGCGACAATCCTTGCTGCGCCGTTCTTCGGCTGATGGGATATTTGCGTTAGCCTTAATTCATCATTTAGCCATAGCTAACAACGTTCCATTGCCGCAGTTGGCTTATTTCTTTAGCGAGATAGGCCGCTGGTTGATTATTGAATTTGTGCCTAAAAGTGATTCACAGGTACAGAAACTACTTGCCTCTCGTCAAGACATTTTCCCTAATTACACACAAGAGGGGTTTGAGCAGGCCTTTGGGCAATATTTTGTGGTTCATGAGATCGAACCAATACATAATTCAGAGCGCATTTTGTATTTGCTGGAGAGAAGGCCCGAATAAAATCACTTCGTCTTAAACTTGTCCACGAAGGAAAACTTGCAAATGAATCGTCATTGGATTTGGCATCCGTTTATTTTCGCTGCTTACCCGGTTTTGGCGTTATTAGCCGCTAATCTGGGCAAAATGGCGCCTGTACGTATGGTGCGTTCATTAATAGCAGTTGAAATTTTTGCATTATTAATTTTTTTAGCGGCCCGTATACTGAGTAAAAATTGGCATAAGGCTGCTTTTTTAGTTTCTCTTTTCCTGATTTTTTTCCAATCGTATGGCCATATCTATCGCTGGGCTTTGAATGTAATGCCTGTCTGGTTTACAAGTGGGCAAAAATACTACCTGCCTGCTCTCTGGCTTATTTTGCTTGGGAGCGGCGTGTGGTTTGCCTGGCGATTAAAACAATCGCATGAAGCAACTGTGTATTTGAATATTATGGCGCTGGTTATGGTTGCTGTGCCTGTATTTAAGACGGTGTCATATTTTGTCGTGAATGGAAGCGATATTTCGTTGGCTGGCGATAGTGGTGATACTGCGGAGGATACCACACCGCATTTTGTTCCAATAACAATACCATCCGGTGAAGCAACGGCCGTTCCACCACCAGATATTTATTACATTCTCCTTGATGCATATGGCCGGAGTGATACCTTGCAAGAATTATACAATTATGACAATCAGGAATTCATCAACTTTCTGGAGGGTAAAGGATTTTACGTAGCGCATCAAAGCATCACCAATTACACAAGGACATTATTTGTTTTGTCATCCATGCTCAATGGTGGCTATTTAGATGACGTGGCGGCACAACTAGGGCCTGATTCGGTAAACACCGTACCATTGGAGAATTTGGTCAAACAGAACAGAGTTGTTAATGCGTTACAACAAGATGGTTATCGCATCATTTCGATTTCTTCTGGTTACGAAGAGAGCACTTTACCTAATGCAGACGAATATTTGCGGTTTGATGCAGGCGGGGTAAATGAATTTGAGAAATTATTATTAATGAACACCCCGTTAGGCCCGTTGTTTAACCGTCAGTTTGGCGATCTGTCTGTTTACGAAATGCACCGCGCACGCGTATTGTATGCGTTTGACCAATTAGGCAAAATGCCCCAAGAAGCCGGCCCGAAATTTGTATTTGCTCATATTATGTCGCCGCACCCGCCGTTTGTTTTTGGCCCTGATGGTGAAGCGTTAAATATTCCCGGCGATCCGCTAAAACACGAGGATTTGCCGGTAGATGAATATACATCAGCCTACAGCGGGCAGGTGAATTACATTAGTACATTGGCACAAGAAACGATTGAACAAATAATGGAAAATTCAGAATCGCCGCCCATTATCATTATGTTTGGAGATCATGGACCGTGGCTGCGTTTTGAGTCGACGCCAGAAGACAGTTGCTTGAAAGAACGGTATACAATTTTTAACAGCTTTTACTTTCCTGATGGAGATTATAGTCAGTTGTATCCCACGATTTCACCTGTTAACACATTTCGAGTGGTAATGGATAAATATTTTGGAACCGATCTGGGGACGCTGGCAGACCGGACTTTTTATTCCGAATGGCCACACTTGTATGACTTTGTTGATGTTACGGACAGTGTTGAAACGTGTACCTGGTCTGGTGAATAAAGATGTATCAGGCCAGCATTTTTGTAAACAGGGCCTGGTATTTTGCGAGGGTGGTTTCCCAGTTGTAATGTTGGTGGACGAATTGTTGACCCTGTTTACCCAGATGCTGCCGCAGTTGGGGTGTTCGTAACAGGGTGGATAAGAGGGCCTCAAATTCGTCGTAAGATGTGTAATGAAGGCCGCCATTGCTGTAGCGACATTGTTGTTTTGTGACCTGGCAACGGCCGTTTACCAGCACCGGCGTTTCCATCAACCATGCTTCCAAAATAATAATCGACAAACTCTCAAACAGGGAGGGCAGGACAAAAACAGTTGCCGCGCTCAAGCCGTCAAATTTGTCCTGTTCGGAAACAAAACCTAAGGGAATAATGTCGGGATGCGTGGGCAGGGGGATATGAGCCTGCCCCATCAAAACCAGTTTGAGCGGCTCGGAACGGGAGGCCCGGTAACGCAAGAAATAATCGAGCAGTTCCGGGATATTTTTGGCTTCGCTGATACGCCCACTGTAAAGTAAAAAGTCGCCCTGAATGCCATATTTTTCGCGGAAGCGTTCCGGCGAAATGTCAGTTGGCGCTTCCAGCCCAAGGGCAATGACGTCGGATGGGATACGGCCGTTACCAGCTACCCGTGTCACCAGTTCCTGTTCAGCCTGTGTAAGATAAATGATCTGGCGGGGCATCTGTAACAGCGAGCGGTAGGCTTCCATGTATAAAAAGGGTTCATCGTGTGCGGCCGTCACCAAAACCGATTTTTCGGCGACCAAAGGCAGGCCAAAAAACGTTGTAGCGTACAAATAAGTAAAAAAAATAAAAACATCAAAACGAGACTCAGACTGTTTGATGAACTGGATTAACGGCGTGGAAAATGGCCCTTCGTTCCGAATCCAATCAATTTCTTCATCCAGCGTGCGGTCACGCAGTAAAAAACGGCCCGTCCACTTCTGCGACTGAGTCCAATTCCGGGCTTTATCAACCAGAAAGCGGTGGATGTGTACATTGTTCAGGTAACTTTCTCCCGGTGAATAAACATTTTCCCAGGTCGTATAATTAACCGCGCAGGTAGTGATGACGTGAACATCAACGACAGAAGTCAGGTGTTCGGCGATGCTGCGGGCGGCAGCTTCTGCGCCGCCATTCACTTCTGCGCCGTACCGTTGAACAACAATGGCAATACGTGGTTTAGTCATGAAATAATTGGGCCAAATAGCTCTGGAAAAGCATCCGTACTTGCGGTTCCAAAAATGCCTGGACGCGCTGCTTTTGCCGGGTGATGATGCGTTGGCGCAATGGCAGGTCTGTAATCAGAATATCTACCAGTTCGGCCAATTGCTCATAATCTTTTTGATAGAACATGACGCCAGTCTGCCCCATCGTATAGGGAACGGCGGTGCTGGCAAAGGCCAGGATGGGCAGCCCTAAATACATACTTTCGATGAGGGGTTTGCCAAACCCTTCATGTTCACTCATGGAAACGTACAAGTCGGCCGTTTGGTAGTACGTAACCATCTCCTGCTGAGAGACTTTGCCGGTTAAGATGACGTGATCGGCCAGACCCAAATCAGCGGCCAGGGATTCTACCCATTTGTCGTATTGGATGGTCCAGCGGTCACCGACGAGGATGAGCCGGGCATTCGGTTGAATGTGGTGGTAATAATAGAGCAGCTTGACCAAATCTTCCTGGCGTTTATTGGCTGCAAGCCGGCTAACGAAGAGCAGGTTTGGACCATTTTGCTGCATTTCTGCGGCTAACTGCTGGTTGAGGGGCAGGTTGTATTGCTCTTGGGGCAGGGTGATGGGCAGAACGGCCGTTTCCCTATACCCTGCTGCCTGCAAATCTAACGCATTAAATTCTGAATCGGCCAGGGCCAGGTCTGTTTGCGTGCGCAATATCGTTAACTGACGTTCTCCTTGGCGTGCCCGTTCGACCCAGGCTGGATCAATTCTGGCAAAAAATTGAGGCGGCGTTACGTTATGATGGATTAAAATGAGACGCAGCGCCTGACTCTGCAAATATTCCACCACTTCTGAGCCGACGCTGTGATGATAAATGACCCACGGTTCCCGTTTACCAGGGTGATAAGCCGCCATTGGACGAACTTCATTCTTTACGCCCGGATGAATATGTAGGGCATAAATGTCTGAGTCAAAGCCCATTTCTCTGAGCCAGCGACGAATGACAAAAGCATGGTCGGTGATAGCGTCGCCCTGGGTGGCTCCGGTTAGAAATTGGTGGAGTGTTTTTGGTTTGCCCATAAATGTTCTGATGATGATTTTGACCGGTATTGGGTGGTCAATCCTTGTTTTGTAAGGTTTCTATTTCTGTTTTTAGCCGGTCGATCTCTTCTTGCTGTTTTTGCGTTAATCGTACCAGTTCATTTAAAGCATTAATGAGTTGGCTGTGTGTTTGATAGTTATAGGTGTTGGCCCGATTCACGTAGAACAAAACCAGGTTGTGGGCTTGCTGCCGGATGAGCTGCCATAAACGGCCGATAACAGGCATCTGTGTTGCGGGTGAAGGGCTGAGTACGGCCGTTACCGGCGGCCCTTCCAGTTCATTTAACTGCTTCAAGTGATGGTATAACGCCGATACATTAAGGGAAGAGGGTGACTTTGGCAGAGTGGCTGTCTGGCCAAAGGTTGGAAATTGGGGGTGGATACGGCCGTGTTGTTTCCGCCGCTCTGCTACGCGTGATTCGATTTCAGTGATGAGGGATACGGCCGTTACTTCATCATCATGAATTTCCAGCCATTCCTTCTCTTTTTTCGCATCCATCCTTACATCCTTACAAGTCGGCCATTATTGTTTTAATAATGTGATCATATTTGGCCACAATAGTCGGCCATTGAAAATTAGCCAGCACATAAGCCCGGCCCTGCTGCCCCATCTGCAACGCTTTTTTCGGATTAGCAAAAAAATAATCAAGCGTCGCGGAAAATTCAGCATAATTCCCAAAATACAAACCGCCATTGCTTTCCCGAACATGACTGCGCGTAACCGCGCAGTCCGCGTGAACCAAAACCGGCGTTCCCGCCAGCCAGCTTTCCATGATGACCAGAGAAAAACTTTCATTCAATGATGGCTGGCATAACAATGTGGCTGCCGCATAAGCATCATACTTGTCCTGCATACTTATAAAACCCAGGTCAAGGATATTATCTTGAGCATCTGCCGGGATCGATATTTCGCCGGGGCCAATAAGCACCAGTTTTTCAGTATGGGGTGCAGCTTGTAGGTAATGCTGCCAGTAGTGAATGAGCTGCGGCGTGTTTTTCCCGGCATCACGCCGGCCGGCATAAAGGACAAATGGGGTATTATCCAAACGATACTTTTCGCGAAACCGATTGCCGTTACCCTGCCAATCAGTGTTGACACCTTCACCAATTACAGCCCGAATTTGCTTGCCGGAATCGGGATAGAGCGTGTCAGCCAGCTCTTTTTCGGCTTGAACGTGCAGTAACAAGGCTCGAATAGAGGGAAATACCTGCTTGTGAATATTTAGCCGGGCGTAGGCTTCATCGTGCAGGCAAGGAATCATAATGCTGCGTTCCGGGCAGATTTGAGCGCCGACATAAGTTGTCGTAAACATGTATGGGATAAAGAAAAATATATAAGCTTCCTGATGTTCGCTGATAAAAGCATACAAATCCGGGCAGTGAATCATCTCATTGTTAAATATCTCTTCCTCGGCCAAAGATATGAAATGCCCCTGCATGAGCTTAAAGTTGATTTGATCAAATGTTTGCTGATCCCTTTTTTCAACACGAAAGCGGCGTACAACCAACTCATCTTCAACAGAAAATCCCGGTTTGTGGTAGTTTGTCGCCCAATCAGCATGGAAGTCACGAATGCAAGTTGTAAGGATTTCGACATCATAACCGGCTTGATGCAGCTGGCTGGCCGTTTTGCGGGTTTCGGCTTCGGCTCCGCCGGGTATATCAGGCCCGTACCAGGGTGTGACAAATGCCAGTTTCATTATGTGCGAGGAACAGCGACGATATCCAGGTGTTCCAGACCGGAATCAGCTTGTGCTTGAATCAGTTCTGAAGTATTCAATGGCTGGCTGCTTCTTTTCCCAGACCGCTCCAGAATATATACGGCATACTGTTTTTGCATTGAATCCATGAATGCTGCGGGATCTGTTTGGCTGGTTTGTTGAATAAAACTGGGTGAGAACTCCATAAAAAGGATAGGGTGGTGTTTTTCAACTATCTGTTGCATGCCTAGCCAGGCACGAGGTTCCGCGCCTTCAATGTCTAGCTTGATGATGTTGATTTGTGGTTCTGCAGCTAATGTTTCATCCAGAGTTATGGCTTCGACAACGGGTAGTTGGTGTTCTTTGGCCATTGGTTCGTTTTCATTAATGATACGGCCGTTACTGTCAGCCCCGCCGCCAGAAAAGATAAGAGTTTGCGCTTTTTCGGCTACAGCATTTTGATAAATAGAAATATTGTCAAACCCGTTTTCAGCGATACTTTTTTTGAGCAATTGACAATTATCCGGCCGGGGTTCAAAAGAGATCACTCGACCCTTTTCGCCGACTCTTGCCGCGGCAAAAAGCGTAAAATAACCAATATTTGCGCCTACATCCACAAAAGTATCACCTGGTTTCAACCATTGCTTCAACTCATTAATCACATAAGGCTCATATTCTTTTGTTTGAGCAATAGTTGCCCCTATAAAATGATCATTCAAACGCACATACATCTTAAATGTGGGCAGATCGATTAACTGAGGCTTATTACGTTCCTCAACTAAATTTCTGAACTCATGGGCATTCAGAAATCCATCACATAGGGTTTGTAACGAAATATGATGGTTATTTACCAAATCCTGCCAGTAACGCCAGCCGGCATCATCCGGTTCGCGGTTTAATAAGAGACGATAACAGTAATATACATCTTTTTCTGTGGCCCGGTTAAAGTTTTTTGAACGGCCTAATTTTTGCCGGATTTTATTGGTTAGTTTATTCATTTTTCCTCGTTTCTCGTTCTAATTCCTGGCTCATGATACTGATCGCTTGTAGCAGGTGCTCATTGACAAGCATTTGTTGAACAGCCGATTTATTGACATAAAACAAAACGAGCTCGTGCAACTTATAACGCACCCACTGAATAATTGGCCCGATGATGGGGGTTTTGTGGGGCGTGACATGTATTTTTACCTGGGTCTGATCATAGGCCAGCGCAGCCTGGAAAAGATGTTCATAAAACTCGGGTGAAAATCGCTCGCCGCTAACAGGAAACTGCCCGCCCTGTTTTGCCAGGGTGGTTTGTTTGGCCAATATTTGCTGGCGGATTTCCTGCATAATATCTTCGATATTAATGATTTCCGGTTCTTCTTGTTCACCCATTGTCTATCCTCATAAGGGAAAATTATCGTGACGCCGTTCGACAAATATATGCTATTTGTTGTTCAATAAAAGCTGCATAAGCCTTGGCGGCCAGAGCAGGACGACAATTTTGTTCAATATATTGACGGCCGGCTCGCCCTAGCCCCTGCCGCTTTTCAACTCCTTGAGCCAGGTTTAGCATCGCAGCGGCCAACCCTGCCTCATCAAGCGGTGCGATTTTGACACAGGCGGAGTCAGGTAGTTCACTATACCAACCGTGGTCAAATACGACAAGCGGCCGTTCCAGAGCCAAAGCGCACAAAGCAGTTCTGGACGTTTCGCCAATTGTCGGGTAGCGCAAATTGATAATGATGTCGGCGGAATAAATCCAATCCACAAATTCCTGCCCATTATCAATGTGTCCGGTTAGCGTGACCCATTCTGAGAGGCCCAGCGAATTGATGGTATTTGAAATATCCATTTTGCCAGTTTGCTCCCCGACAATCAAGTAGTAGGCATTTGGGATAATTTGGCGCACTTTTTGGAAGGCACGCAAAGCAAAATCAACTTGTTTTTCGGCTGTGATCTGCCCGACGCTGGCAAAGATGATCGCGTCATCCGGCCAGGGTAGTTGGGAGCGTCGTGACTTGTCAGCATGGACAGCAATTAATTGAGGAATAACGGCAACATGCAAACGGCTTTTTTTTGATGAAACTAGATTTTTAGCATACTGGCTGTGAACGATAAGTCCCAGGCTTAAATCCAAAAGACGGCCGTTCAGGGGAATTTTAAATAAAGGATGGGACTGCTCTCCGGCTCGAATCTGCCGGGCCTGCTCAATACCTGATGTGCCGAGTTCATAGCCCAGTTCGCGGACGTAACCGGCAAAATGACCTTGCCCCGATGTACGATGAGAGATGAAGTGATGGAGTGAATAATCGTGCAGGGTAACGATTCCGGGATAACGTAAGAACATTTGATAGATTGCTTCGTGATGGCTGCTGTTGCCTATTTGATACAAAGGCATGTCGTACTGCCAGCGTGTTTCTGGATAATCTTGGATTGGCCGGATTGAAAACTCTTGGGTAAGGTGGTTAGCAATTTTTTGCGGGTTTTCTGTAAATAGGGTTATATCGGCATGTTGGGCCAGTTCCGGGAGCAGTTCACTGCTGTAGTCGGCAACGCCGCTGTGTACGGGCAGAAGCGGACTGAAGTAAGCGAGCTGCAAACGTGATTTCATGTTTTGTGTGGTGTGGCGTGCATGGGGTCATTGGCAGAAAGTGTTCCAATAAAAAACATGCATATTGCCCTTATTTCTTCAGGAAACCACGAAATTTATAGCCTGTTTGCCATTCTTTTTGTGGTTTACCATGTTCACTCTATTGTTAATTCCGTTATTTGCCCTTGCCATTGTACGGCCGTAACTGCCGTTGGGCGCTGATAATAATTTCCTTCCAAAACAGAAGTCTGGATGTCGTAAGAGCCGATTACTTCTTGTGTCCAACCAGGGATGGGCCAATTATACCCGCCTTGAACGGTGATCCAATAGATGCGGTGACCCTGTGCCTGCCACTGTAGTAGTAGTTCATCAAAGGCTTCCTGGTCTAATGCTTCTGGATCGCGCAGGGTAAGGACGTCATATCCTTTCAGGAAGCGCAGCGGTGTACCGATGATGTCTCCCTGGCCGATGGGAGATGAATCGTTGAAAATCAAGATGGAATCTGGTGCTAGCTGGTCAGTTAATTGGTCTAGCTGGGGCAGAATACCCTGGTAATCTACCTGGCTAATAAAACCGCGAGCCAGCCAGCCAAATCCGCCCAACCAGACCAGGGCTAAGGCCAGAGAAAGTCCTGACAACCAGATTTTTTGACGGGCCAGCAGCCAGCCCAGGAGGTAGGCCCCTCCTACAATGAATAGGGGCATGACGGCCGGGACGTAACGGCGCATGGCGTAGATTTGGTGCGGGTTGGCGTGGATGTTGGTTATGTAGATGAGGCTAATGAGGAGGCTGATGCTGAGCATTACGGCCGTTTCCCGATTCACGTGCCAGATCAACAACCCGATGCCGACTATCCCTAACCCGATGCCGATTGGCGACAGATACCAGCCGAGCCGAAGCAGATTTTCATGGTTGAATTGCGGAATAGCTGTTTGGCTGTAAGGGTCATTCCAGAAAACGGCCTCGTGCAGATACGGCCGTGCCAACCAGTTATATAAGCCCCAAACCACAAAACCCACAACCAGGATAATAAGAAACTGCCGCTGGAAACGGGCCATCCGCATCAGATGGGTACGGAAACGAGCCAGACCCAGCAGCAGCGCGATACTGGCGATGCCCGCGCCTATTGGAATAATCCAATTATTACGCAGTAAACGTAAAGCGAAACCGAATAAATCGAAAAAATAAGGTCGGCTTTGCCACAGTGCATGCAGGAGCGAATGGAGGACAAGAAGCAGCAAGGGTAGGAAAAACCAGTTGTATTCGCGTTTCCAGCCATCGTGTACCCACAGCCAGATGCCCAGTAAGCCCAAAACCGGCAGGACGAAGAGCATATCAATGCGTACCAGGAAGGATTGGCCCAGCGCCAGACCAGCCAGCAATCCCCAGAATCGGTCTTTGGGGCTTTTTAGCCAGATGCCCAGGCTCCAAAAACCGGCCCAGAGCAAAAATTGAGTCATTGTTTCGGTGGTCGGGTAGCGGGCAAACCAGATTTGGAGGGCATTCAAACTTAATCCGGCCAGAGCCAGTAAGCCTGTTTCCCAGCCGGCCATCCGGCGTACGGTCAAATAGAGAGTTAAAGCGCCCAACAACGCCCATAAGCCTGGCATCAACAATGCGGCCTGGATGCCGCTGTTGGGGTTTCCCAGACCATAGGCAACCGCCTGCCATACCGGATATAGATGATAAAACTGGGGTGTAATTTCCCCGGCGGGTTTGCCTGTCACGAAAAAAGCGGGCAGGATGTAATAAGGCGCGATGTCGTTTTTTTGTGAACGCAGGAGCGCCGGATACAGGTTAGCGGGTATGCTGGCAAGAAAATCATCCTGGATGGTGATACGGCCGTTTTCGGCAATCTCGGCGCTCAAATTAACATAAACGCCAGCGTCGGCTCCACCAATGATGAATTGATGAGGCCGGCCGAAAAGGTAAACGGCCGCTACCAGCCATAAACCCAATGCCAGCCATTCAACCCAATCTGGCAGGGAAGCAAAAAGCCGCTTTACCTGTGTTGGCGATATAGCCAACCGCCCGCTAAAACCATGACGATACAGCCGCAGCGCCAACAAAAAAGAGAGTCCGGCCCACAGCAGCGCCAGGGTTAAAATAGAAAACCAGCCCAGTTCGGCCAGCACGAAAGCCAGCCACCCCATTGTTAACAGCCCTAGAGTAAGGCTGGCAAAACCGGCTTCCAGGTGTGTGCCGGTAAACGGCCGTTGCTCTGTGAAAAACTGCCGCAAAATCAGCCAGCCTTGTAGAAAAGCGGTTCCAGAAATAAGTAATATGACTATCCATGCAGTCATCAGCTAGTTATCCGCCGGTGATAAATCTTGATTTGGCGAAATTGGTCTTCGAATATCTGTTCAAGTTCAAAGTTTTCGTCAATATAAGCCATGACAGCGGCAATTTCTTCATCGGTTTGAAAACTAAACACAACATGATCGACAACCAAATATTGTGTGTTGGCCAGAATTTCCATAGTCCGGTCGTGAGGCATCGTATAAAGAAAATAATGATTCCGATCCGCGTAATAGCCCATCACGGGTCCTTCATGAATAACCGCGATGACTGTGTCGGGTGGTGTATGTTCAGCCAGGTACAGTCCGGCATCCCGAACCGGATAAAAGTAAAGCTGGCTGGTTAAAATTCGATTGAGGAATAAGGGTTCCCACCATCCAAATACGTTACGCCATTGGTCACGCGGCGCAATTTTTAATGGGGAAACGCTCCAAGCCAGCAAAAGAACAATTATCGCTGCCATTGCCCAACGGATTCGATTCTGCTTAGTCCATTCCCAGACAGTTTGCCAATCAATCAAGTAGGCAATGATCATGGAGACCGCCGGCACAAGTGCAATGACATGGCGAAGTTCTTTCAAGCTGATAAGTAATGAAGCCCCAAATGCCAGCCCAAGATACAAGAAAAGCAGCAGAACGATTCGGGGCAGCTTACGTCGAAACCATAACCCAAAAGCCGCCAGGCTTATAAAAAACAGAAACGTAGTTCCCCACCCCAACAGGTCTCCCCCCAATTGCTGTAGCCATGCCCCCAACAGGGTTGCGGTACGGCCGTCAGCTGAATGCGTAGATCCTGAGGCGAAATTGACCCAATTCATTATCCCATTTTGGAACTGTGTAGCATTTAAGCTGAATCCCCAGTATCCCCAAAACCCCAGTCCGATAATGGTTGGCAGAGTTCCTAGCAAGGCATTTTGAATCCGTTCCTGCCAATTCCGCCCTGTGATGAGCGCATAAAGTGCAACGGCCGTTACAAAAAACAATGCCAGTTCTTTTAGCAAAACGGCCGTTGCCACTGCGGCCCCCACCCACAGCCAATTACTCCAGGATGGTCGGACTTCATCTCTGGCCAACCAATAGACGGCCAGGAGAATGCAGAACATCATAGGCACTTCCATCGTCAAAAAGTAGGCGTAGATGGCGACGAATGTATTAAGCGCCAGTAGTGATGCGGCCACAAAACTGGCAACGGCCGTTCGCCGCTGCCGCACCGCTAAATAAACCAATACAATACTACCTGCCCCCAGGAATGTGTTTACCAAACGTACCAACGTTGGATTGTCACCTAATACGGTAACGGAACCGGAAACCAGATAGAGATAAAGTGGGGTATGGATGAAATACAATAATCCATTGGGACCTATCGAGCGTAAAGGAAGGCCAACACGATGGATATTGCGGGCGACATCTAAAAAAACAGCCTCATCATAATCGGTGACACTGACGCGATAGATAAGGATGCCCTGAAACAAAAGAAACGCAACTAGCGCCAGCGCCAGCAGGATATAATCGTTTTTTTTCATGAAACCAATCAGTTCGGACCCCGCATTACTGCGTTATTTAAATCAGGCAAAAACGGGAGAACCTATTCTGACAGGTAATTCTCCCGCTTTTTGCCCGACCGGAGTGATTCTGTTTATTAAAGTAACATTGTTTAGGCTTTTTAGGAAACTAAATGATCCAATTTGTCCCGAAAAAGCCTCTAGCCAATTCCAGAAATACACCTGATTTTTGGGTTGGGGGAATTGACCATTATCCTATCTCAACGCAGTCGGTAAATAGGTTTGGTCTGGGTTAATGATAACGAGTCCGGATATTATATTATCGCTTTCCGATTCTTCAGCCAATCCGGCCCCGCTGTCCACCTTGACCCAATAATAATGAACACCTTCTGGCAGATTACTCCAGTTTACGCTGACCGAAACGGGTCCGCGAGCACAGCCGTTCAGGTTAGGCACAACGGCCGTGGCAATCTCGGTTGTCAAATTTTGATCGCTGTAAAAAGTGACAGTGGTGGGCGTGGTAACGGCCGTGTCACCATTATTATAAACATCAACCGAAATCGTCACAGTGGACGTTGTTGATGGAGCAATAATAAAGCCGGGCACATTGGCCGCATTCCAGGGAATGAGGTTGGGCAGCAGATTGCGTTCGGCGATTTCTGATTGAAATGCCTGTCCCATCAAAGTCATTGCTGACAAGTCTTCTTCATATAAACTGCTTGATTTGCCGGCGCCATTGTAATAAATACTAAACCACATAGCCTGTTGCACAAGACGGTAGTTGTCTTGTGGATACCCTAAACTGGTATCGACCATCATGGCCGGCCCATCAATCAAATCAAATGTATTGTGCAAATAGTTGCTGACGCGTACTGGCGTAAAACATTGGCCAAACTCGTCCTGGAGATATTCACACACGCCACCGGGCGCTTCATAACCATACAAAATCGAATATTCTGAAATAATCAACGGTTTGTTTTGTTGACCATGATTCTTCATCCAGGTGCGCAGATCCTTGATCTGGCGTTGGAAAAAGGAAAGATTGTCATGATCGGCAAAACAATAGACGTCGTTGTTCACATTGCCGCAAAGGTACGCCTCTGATCGCCCGGTTGACTCCCTCATGCCCAGTGCCGGATCCGTGCCTACGGCCACGTTAGCAATATCATTGGGCACACCCAGGGGTGTTACTTCAGGCATTATATACAAATGCATATTCCAGACATCGACCGGCATTCCCGTGCCATAAGCGGCTTTATAAGCTGCCCACACTTTGTCTAGATATTGCAAACGGCCGGGTGTGATTTCAACCAGACCGGCAATCGCCACTTTTGCACTGGGATCCCGGGCTTTGATGAATTGATAAACGTCATGATATGCGCGGGCATACATTTCAGGCTGCATATCATCTTGGGCGCTGCTGCCTGCCGACGGTCCACGATCTGGTTCGTTACCAACAATCCAGGTTGCACCCGGATAAGCAGCAATTCTCGTTCCTAACCCGGCATCCGTAAGCGGTGGTGAGACCGTATAAGAGTTCAAATAGATATCACCATTTTTGAGCTGATCCAGTCGAATAACTGGCACATATTCAATATTTGATGGGGCAGTAACATACGCAGTTGTAGAAAAATTTAAATACCAGCCGGCCCCAATCTGTGATAGTTTGGTAGCTTGGTCTGTGTCTAGTGGGACTGTCCCAAAGCGGCAGTTCGGTGCTGCTGCATCTAATTCGAAGAGATGATCATTGGTATTGAGCTGCTCACCACTGACGGGAAAGTTTGTGACGGTAATGGCTGCCATTGCTATCAGCAGCACCCCGACAAGGGCCGACTTACGTAAAACTTGTTTCATATTTGACATAATTCACCTTTACAATGGTTATTTTCGCACAGGACAATTGGGCCGCAATGGATGGCGTTTAACGTGATGTCCCCTATTGTCATAGGAAATGTTCGTTTTTAACAAACAGGCATTGTGGATTT
Source organism: Ardenticatenaceae bacterium (assembly GCA_020634245.1). Lineage (GTDB taxonomy): Bacteria > Chloroflexota > Anaerolineae > Promineifilales > Promineifilaceae > JACKCC01. The sequence continues at coordinate 148,241 of JACKCC010000016.1, forward strand.
GGCAGAATCTGCTACTGGCTGGCTTCCAAACGGGATAATCGTTCATCTATTGAATGTAAGAGGCGGTTCATTTGAATGAGCTGGGTTGTGAGTTCTGCTGTATTGTGGGTGAGATCTGTTTGTTCTTGGTCCAGGGCAATCAGCCAATCATCATGTTCATGGATGGCATTGACAATCAGGTGATTGAATTCGTTTTGTTGTTGTAGTAATGGTCTAACGTACCATTTTGTAGAGATGTTGTTCCACATTTCGCGAACGCGGGCTATTAAACGGCCGATCACGGCCGTTTCTGAACTGAATGGCCGCTCTTGTATCTGCGATTTGGCGCTTAACCAGTCATAATCACCCGCATTTTTATTGTCTTTTGTAGACATAGCACCTCATCTATCAACTTCTATAAATACCCTTGTTTCGTCAGAACTGTAATTCATGGTTGCTAACCTGTCAATACCACTCAATTCCCCCATTCAGGGCAATTGAATTCTATTGGTTCAAGAGAACCGGTCTTTTCTTACATGGTTGGAGAATGTGAACGCCTGGTTGGTGGCAGACTTTATTTGCGCTAAAATGGCCCTTGTTTAGATTAAAGAGGCATATTTTGTATGAGTATTGAGCCCATTATTCGTTTTGAAAGCGTCGGAAAACGATTCTTTTTCACATCAGAAACACCCCAATCTGTTTTGGAGATGATTATTACCTTCTTTTCGCGCCGCCGCCGGGCGCAGCGTAGTCAGGATTTATGGGCGGTGCGAGATGTGAGTTTTGAAGTGTTACCTGGTGAGGTAATAGGTATTGTTGGTCGTAATGGCAGTGGTAAAAGTACACTGCTGAAGTTAATTGCCCGCATTTTGCGTCCTAACAGCGGGCGGATCATGATTGACGGCCGTACCAGTGCTCTTCTGGAATTAGGTGCCGGTTTCCACACCGATCTTACTGGCCGGGAAAACATTTTCCTTAACGCTTCTGTCCTGGGGTTAAGCAAGGAAGAGATACAAGAGCGTTATCAGGATATTGTCGAATTCTCAGAATTGGGCGATTTCATCAACATGCCGGTCAAACATTATTCGTCGGGCATGTTTATGAGGCTGGGGTTCAGCGTAGCGATTCACGTAGACCCGGATATTCTCATTGTAGATGAGATTTTGGCGGTTGGTGATCAGCAATTTCAGGCAAAATGTATCGACCGTATTCTGGACATGATGAAAAAAGGAACGACGATCATTATTGTCAGTCACAACTTGAGCCTGATACGCAAATTATGTACCCGGCTCATTTGGCTGGATAAAGGTATCCCGCGGGCGATAGGTCCAACCATGGAGGTCGCCCGGCAATATATGGCATATTCATTTGGTACGGCAAACAAATCGTTAACTGATCAGGCCGTGTCGCAGCATGTAAAACGTACTGGGAGTGGCGATGCAGAGATAACGGCCGTTCGCTTTCTCAACCAGCATGAGGAAGAGCAGACTGCCTTCAAAACCGGCGACTCGATGATTATCGAGGTTATTTATCAGACCCATAAACCAATTGATGACCCTGAATTTGGCCTCTCAATTTTCCGTGATGATGGGGTTCACGTAGCCAGCCCCAGCAATTTGATCAGCGGGCTGCATACTGGCCTTCTCGATGGTGCGGGCAAGATTCGTTATCACATTGAACGATTACCCCTTTTACCGGCCGATTATCAGTTAACGGCTGGTATTCACGATGGGGTTACTAACTTTCAGTACGATAATCTTGATCGGGCTTTTTCATTCCGTATTATTCCCGGCGGTACTGAAGAGCTTTATGGATTGGTAGAATTGCCATCCCGATGGGAATGGGACCCGGCTTAGGGGTCTTGGGAACATCCAGGTACCATTCATCTCAAGTTTCATTGCCGAATTAGCCGGCAGCAGGCATAATTTAGCTTCAGGATGGTCTTTGGCTTGACAAAGGGTATTCCCCCAATTATCTGCCCAATCAGGAGAAAGAAAAAACGATGACTGCACAGGCCGCACATATATCACCCGAAATAGACGAACGCGAATACAAACGCCGCATCAACGCCTGGACGATGTACGACTGGGCCAATTCCGCATTTGCTACGACGATTTTAGCCGCCGTTTTGCCCGCCTACTACAGCGCCGTTGCCGGGGCCACCCTGGCCAGCGAGGCCAAAGCGACCCAATACTGGAGCGTTGGTCTGAGCATTTCTTTGTTTATCGTGGCCTTTTTGTCGCCGATTCTGGGCACCGTTTCCGATATCATGCGCGGCAAAAAGAAATTCCTGGCTATTTTCGTCGGATTGGGCGTTATCGGAACCGGCCTGCTGGTTTTGGCCGACACTGGCGATTGGCTGCTGGCTTCCATCTTTTTCATTATCGGCCGTATCGGTTTTGGCGCGGCTAACGTGTTTTATGATGCGCTCCTGCCCCACGTGGCCAAAGAAGAAGACCAGGATCGGGTTTCCAGCAAGGGCTACGCCATGGGTTATCTGGGCGGCGGCATTCTGCTGGCCATCAACATCGCCATGATTCAGATGATTCCCGGTACATTGGGCGCGCGCCTTTCCTTCCTCAGTGTGGCTGTCTGGTGGGCAGTTTTCTCCATCCCGATTTTCCGCCGCGTGCCTGAACCCCGCGCGGCCACAAAACAGTTGGAGCCGGGCGAGAGTTTGATTAGCGTCAGTTTTGGCCGGATTAAAAACACCTTCAAAGATTTGCGCCAGTTCCGGGAGTTGTTCCGTTACCTGATTGCTTTCCTCATCTACAATGATGGCATCGGCATCATCATTGGCATTGCCGTGATTTACGGCGCGGAGTTGGGCTTTGAGACGACGGAATTGATTCTGGCGCTGCTGTTGGTGCAGTTTGTGGGGATTCCGTTCAGTCTGGTGTTTGGCAATTTGCCCAGCAAAAGTGACAAACGGCAGTCGATGTATCTGGCCTTTGTCTTGTTTAACATTGTTTTACTGCCCATTGTTGGTGTGGCCGGGATGCAATTATTGCCACGCAATATTACCGGTACGCCTTCACCGGATTTTGCGGCAACAGCAACGGCCGTTGGCCAGGGCGTCCACACTGTCGAAGAAGCAGGCGCAATGGATTTCCAGGGCACTTGGCAAAATAATACCGTCACCGGTGCAATGCGCGGCGAAACCTGTAACTGGTATGCGTTCTGGTGCGATCCAACGCAATATGATGTGGTGTATGCGGTAACGGCCGTGCCCGATGGACGATTAAACTTCGCTTTCAACGGCCAGGTTGTGGAACTCACCATCAGCAACGGCCCCGACCACGGCCAATGGCTGGTCGAAATGGACGGCATGACTGTCCTGGACGACGAGCAGCAGCCGGTCGTCATCGACGCCTACTCCCCCACCATCCGCTACGGCGTCACCGAGGAATTCCGCGCTGCTGAAGAGGGCGAACACATCCTTAGTCTGGTCAACACCGGCCAGGCTAATCCCGACAGCAGCGGTACGCTCATATCCCTGGCTCGAATCGAAGTACGGCCGCCGCTGCGCAGCAGTAATCTGGGCGCCATCGTCGGTTTGATTTTGGCCTTGCAACTTATCGGCGGCCTGTTTGCCTACTTCCTGGGACCGCGTTTCTTTGCCAGTCTGGCCGAGAAATTTGATACCAAGCGCAGCATCATGCTGGCCCTGGTCGCTTACAGTATCATCGCCGTTTGGGGTTACTTCCTCAACGCGGTGATTGAGTTCTGGTTCCTGGCCTGGATGGTAGCCATCGTCCAGGGCGGCAGCCAGGCGTTGAGCCGCAGCCTGTACGCCAGCATGTCCCCGCCCTCGATGAGCGGCGAATTCTTTGGCTTGTTCAGCATCATGGAGAAATTTGCCTCCTTCATCAGCCCCATTTTCTTCATCATCTCCGTCGCCCTGTTCGACAGCAGCCGCCCCGGTATTTTGAGCATCATTGTGCTGTTTTTTATCGGCGGTTACTTACTCTCGCGTGTAGATGTGGCCGAAGGTCGGCGCGTCGCCCAGGAAAAGGAAGCGCAGTTGGCCAAAGGATGAGGGCAGAAATCAGAAATTGATAATTGAAAATGAAAAACCCGCCAGGATCAGCGGGTTTTTTTGTTCTTGGTTCTTCCTTGCCCAAAAAGCTAATTTTTAATCGTGCCACATCGGGGTCAGGAAAACGGGCTTGGTTTAAGATAGCCCTATTAAATCCGGTTATCTTGAGTGTTATAGATAAGATAACTTACCAATAATGTTAGCACGATCCCCGCAGCCCCTCCAAACGGCCTGGGGACAAAAAGTGCTGCAACAAAATTGCTGGCGAGAAATAAAATAATGACGATATACCATTTTTGTTTCATCCAAGCGTTAAAATCCATAGTTCGGTAAGCTCCCTTGTATAATTTTTCTATCCGGCTTAGGTTGAGTAGCTAACGCCGTTTCTCCAAAGCTTGTACCAGCACCTTGTTGACCAGGCCGGGATTGGCTTTGCCGCGCGAGGCTTTCATCACCTGGCCGACGAACCAGCCGCGCAGTTTGTCTTTGCCCGCCAGGTATTGGGCGACGGAATCGGGGTTCTCGTCTAGCACCTGCTCGATGAGACCGGCCAGGGCTGATTCGTCGGAAATTTGGGCCAATCCTTTGGCTTCGACGATGGTTTTCGCCATCTGACCGCTGACAAACATTTCATTTAGCACGTCAACGGCCGTACTATTGTTAATCGTCTGCTTCTGCACCAGCTCCAGCAGTTCGCCCAGCATAACCGGCGTCACCTGGATGTCGTCGATGGCCTGCTTGTGTTCGTTCATCAGCCGGAATAGGTCATTGATGATCCAGTTAGCAATCGTTTTGGGCGGGGCCGTCGGCGGGACCGCTTCAAACCAGTTAGCCACCGCCTGCTCCTCCGTCAATACCCGCGCATCATATTCCGAAAGCCCGTAATCCGTCTGGTAACGGGCTACTTTGGCGTCGGGCAGTTCCGGCAGACTGGCTCGCACCTGCGCCACCCAGGCGTCGCTGATGTGCAGCGGCGGCAAATCCGGCTCCGGGAAGTAGCGGTAATCCTCGGCCTCTTCCTTCACCCGCTGGCTGAAAGTGATGCGCTTCGTGTCGTGCCAGCCCCGTGTTTCCTGCACCACCTGGCCGCCGCCGTCCAGGACTTCCGCCTGCCGCGCCAGTTCAAAAGCCGTGCCGTCGGCCAGCGATTTGAAGCTGTTGAGGTTTTTTAGCTCGGTGCGCGTGCCAAATTCGGTGCTGCCCATTGGTCGAATACTGATATTCGGCTCGACGCGGAAGACGCCCTTTTCCAAATCGCCGGCATTGACGCCCAGGTAGCGCAAAATCTGGCGGATTTTCATCGCATAAGCCCGCGCCTCTTCGCCAGAGCGGATGTCCGGCTCGGAAACGATTTCCAGCAGGGGGACGCCGGAGCGGTTGTAGTCTACCAGTGAGCCGCCACCTTCAAGATGAGTCAATTTGCCGGTGTCCTCTTCCATGTGGACGCGGCGGATGCCGATGCGTTTGCTCGTACCGTCTTCCAGTTCGACATCCAGCCAGCCATTGACACCCAGCGGCAGTTCGTACTGGCTGATCTGGTACGCTTTGGGCAGGTCAGGGTAGAAGTAGTTTTTGCGAGCGAAGATGTTGTGGGCTTGAATCTGGCAGTTGAGAGCCAGGGCCACACGCAGGGCATACTCAACGGCTTTGCGGTTAATGACCGGTAACATGCCGGGCATACCGAGACAGACGGGGCAAACGGCCGTGTTCGGCGGCGCGGTCACGCTGTCCACCACTTTGCAGCTGCAAAACATCTTGGAGTTGGTCATCAATTCAGCATGAATTTCCAGGCCGATAACAGGTTCGTATTGTGTCATAGTTCGTAATTTGTATTTTTCTTTCGAGATTAACGGCCGTTCTCAAGCATTTTTAGGCCGGAAGCGTACATTTTTCTCTGTCACCACAGCAAACCGTTCCGGAAGTTGTTCGCTATATTGTTCCATCAGCGCCTTCATAACTTGCAATCGGTTTTCACCGCTTTCATCTTGCAGCCGAAGTAAAACGACGCCATGATGTGGTTCTCGACGGCGAAAAATCAATTCGCCAAAATCTTTGTCGTTGGTGACCACAATGCGTTCCTCGGCAAAAGCACGCTGCAAAATGGCCACGTCGTCAGCTTCGGGCATTGCTTCGGCGACAATGAGGACGTCATGCCCTTGTGTTTGCAAATAGCGAGCGATACTGTAACCGGTCGATTCGTCAACGATGAAACGCATTATCAGGCGGCCAGGGGGAGCAAAGGAAACACGTCTTCTTGAGCCACAACCATAGCTGCATATGATAACGCAGCCCGGATGTCGGCCAACTCAAGGCGAGGGTATTCAGCCAAAATCTCCGCATCAGGAATGCCCTGAGCAACCATACGCACAAGCAGTTCCACCGGGATTCGTGTTCCTTTGATAACCGGCTTCCCGACCATGACCTTGGGATTCATTTCAATGCGCTCCAAGATTTTTTTGTCGTTCATGAGTTTATCCTTCTCAGACTGTACGGCCGTTTCCTACATTAAGTATATCGAAATGGATCGCGGACAGCCTTGTCCGCAAGGGGCGGGCAAGCTGCCCGCGCTCCCAAAGAGCTTCGAGCTACTAACATTATACCATCTTCACCCGTGCCGCTTCATAAACCGTTCCAACCGGTTGAGCGCTTCTTCGATTTTCTCATACGATGTGGCATAGCAGGCGCGGACAAAACCGGCCCCGCTCTGGCCAAAGGCATCGCCGGGGACGACGGCCACTTCCTCTTCCTCCAACAGTGTCCAGGCGAATTTATCGCTGTCCATCCCGCTGGCGGCGACGGCCGGGAAGGCGTAAAAAGCGCCTTTCGGCTCGAAGCAGTCCAGCGCCAACGTGTTGAACCCATCGACCAACAGACGGCGGCGGCGGTCATACTCGTTGCGCATTTTGGCTACGTGTTCCGCGCCCTGCTCCAGGGCGACAATGGCCGCCGCTTGCGCCGTCGTTGGCGCGGACATGATGGTGTACTGGTGGACTTTGCGCATCGCCCCCAGCAAATCGGGATTAGCGCAGGCGTAGCCGATGCGCCAGCCGGTCATGGCGTAATCTTTACTGAAGCCGCCCAGCAGAATGGTGCGGTCGCGCATCCCCGGCAGGCTGGGGACGCAGGTGTGCTCGACGCCGTAGACCAATTGGTCGTAAATCTCGTCGGAAATGATGAGCAGGTCGTGTTCTTCGGCCACGGCCGCAATCTGTTTCATGCGTGCCCGGCTCATCACCGCGCCGGTGGGGTTGTTGGGGTAACCGAGGAAGATGGCTTTGGTTTGAGGGGTAACGGCCGTTTCAATATCCTCGGCCGTCACTTCAAACTGGTTCTCGACGTAAGTGGGCACCATCACCGGTACGCCGCCGGCAAAGCTGACTTCGGGCGCGTAGGAGACGAAGCAGGGTTCGGGAATGATGACTTCGTCACCGGGATTGAGAACGGCCGTTATCGCCAGATACAGCGCCTCACTCACGCCCACGGTGATGATGATCTCCGTCTCCGGATCGTACTGGACTCCGTACAGCTTGTTAAGATGTTTGCTCAATGCTCGCCGCAGCTCAATCGTGCCGCTGTTGGAGGTGTAGGCTGTCTCGCCGCGGGCCAGCGAGGCGCGGCCAGCCTCTAAAATCGGATCGGGCGTGACAAAATCAGGCTCGCCAATGCCCAATGAAATAACGTCTTTCATCGTGGCGGCGATGTCGAAAAACTTACGAATCCCTGATGGCGGGGTTTGAGCGACGCGGTTGGAAATAAAGTTGCGCATGAGTTCTCCTTGAAGAATAAGGATTGATGATTAATGATTAAAGACGACCTTAGGCATCCAATCTTTAATCTTCAATCCTTTAATCATTAACCTAGATCAACAATTGAATTATCACCGACAAACAAAGCTTTCCCTTTGCCGGAGATTTTGGCATTTTCGCCGATGAGCGCGCCGTCGAGGATGCAGCCGGTGATGACGGCGCCGGCGTCGATGATGCTGTTGCGGACAACGGCATCTTTTATTGCAGCCCCGGCGGCGACGCTGACATAGGGGCCGATGACGCTGTTGGTGACGGTGGCGCTCTCATGAATGAACACCGGCGGCAGAACGGTAAAATCTTCGCCGTAGCTGCGGTCGATGGCGTCTTCGCTGCCGTAGCCCAGCCCTAGCAGCCGCTTGTTAGCCTCCAGCATGTAATCCGGTTTGCCGGCGTCCAGCCAGAAGATGGTTGGTTTGGCTTTGATAGTTGCGCCTTGTTCCAGCATCACCTTGTAGGCATCGACGAGATAGTATTCGCCTTGGGTCTGGCGATTTTCGTCGATGATGGTTTGGATGGCGTGGTGGAGGAGACGGCCGTTCCTAAACCAATAAATCCCGGCAATCACCTGATTATGCTCCATCGTGGCCGGCTTCTCGATGAAATCGGTCACCACATCATTTTCATCCGTCACGACCACGCCAAAGGTGCGCGGGTCTTCCATCTCCTGCACCAAAATCACGCTGTCGGTGTCCGGTTCCGGGATTTGGGCGTATTCGGCATTAACGATGCCATCGCCAAACGCCACCAACACCTCGCCGTCATCCAGATAATCGCGGCACATCCAGATGGCGTGCGCCTGACCCAACGCCTCCTCCTGCACGACAAAATGGGCGTCCAGATGCGGGTAATTGTGCCGAATCCAGGTTTCAATCTCGTCGCCTTTGTAGCCAACGACAAAAATCACTTCTTCTGTCGTGATTTCGCTCATCAAATTAAGCAAATGCCCCACAATCGTATTGCCCGCTACATTCAACAGCGGCTTCGCCCGGCTCCACGTGTGCGGCCGCATTCGCTTACCCCAACCTGCCAAAGGGATAATTACTTTCACAATGATTACTCCGTTTTACTTTCCTCTACAGAAAAACTGGTGTTTTTTTCTGGTAACAAATACTTTTTGACGATATTTTCTTTTTCTAACAATGAATCTGTTTCTGTTTGGTTCCGCCATTTACTTAGCTTAGCCGCGGCTGACCCAAACCAGTTTTTCTGAGTTAACCCGCTTGTAGCTTTTTTAAGAAAGTTTATATCGGATTCTAACTGAGCTATTTTTTTCTTAAGTTCTTTGGAATCTTTTATAGTCTCCTCGACCTGCCCCTTCAGGAGAGCTTCTAATTCATCGAGTTTTTGGTGAAGAGATACCGTATCTTCTTCTGAAAAAGGAACATCTGGCATTTCTCCAAATTGTTCAAGCATTTCTTCAAATGATTTTTCCTCAGAAATTGACAAAGTGGTATTTGTGATTTCTTCCCATAAATCATCTACCCATTTTTCAACACAGCGCAAAAATTCGCCCTGATTTTTAAATATTTGTTCCTCAGTTCTGATCACAGAACCTGGGCAACGAGTTACTTGATATTCATCTGGAAACACTTTCACACTTAAATAAAAATCGGTATGGAAAATATAATTTACCCCTAGTTCAACGCCATACTTAATAGACGATTCTGCTGCTGACATTAATGCAGCGCGGTAATTGGTATTAGTACATTTTTCTTGAGTGAAAGTAAACTCCCCTTCTTCAAATTTCTGATTTTTGATCAAACTTTTCTTCACAGCAAGGAAGAACTTATTACTCAAAAGCGACTTTTGGGACATTAGTCAACCCTCCGAATACATCTTATTTTTTGACGGACTCAGATACTTTTTCGTCGTCGATAATTCCTTGAATTAGCCCAATTAATAGATCGGCATCATCTGAGGAATCTATGGATTTTACAATCTTTTCTTTTAGTGATTTCGAGTCATTTAAAAATTCTTCCCACTCGATATGTCCCTGACCAATTCTTTTCGCTGCTAATTCCCCAAATAAATGCAATACTTTTTCTTTCTTTTGTGCATCATTCACTCTTTTTTGCAGGAGGTGGTTTACTATTGTTGCAACCAAGCTACTAAAAAGGCCAATACCTGCTCCTATAAGTAAAATTGTCATTTCTTGGTCAAAAGTCATTGTTGCTCCCATCATACTTTACAGGTTTAGATTCCAATTCGTTGATTTTTCATAAGCATAGGCAGCATTGAGAATCATTGCTTCTTGTAAAGTGTTGCCAATCAATTGTAGTCCAATGGGCAAGCCTTTGCTGTCGAATCCACAGGGGACGGAGAGGCCGCAGCTGGCGCTGAGATTAAGTGACAGGGTGAAGATGTCGGCCAGGTACATGCTCAGCGGGTCGTCGACGCGCTCGCCGATTTTGAAGGCGGTGGTGGGGCTGGTGGGACAGGCGATGACGTCGACTTGCTCGAAGGCGGTCTGGAAGTCGTTTTTAATGAGGGTGCGCACTTTGAGGGCACGGCCGTAATACTCATCATAATAGCCCGCGCTCAAGGCATACGTCCCCAGCATGATGCGCCGCTTCGGTTCCGGGCCGAACAGGGCGCGCGTTTGTTTGACCGAGTCGATCATGTCGGCGCCTTCGATGCGTGGGCCATAGCGGATGCCGTCGTAGCGGGCCAGGTTGGCGCTGGCCTCGGCCGGGGCGATGAGGTAGTAGACGGGCAGGGCATACTCGGTATGGGGCAGGCTGATTTCGCGGATTTCGGCCCCCAGTTCTTCCAGTTTGGCGATGGCGGTGCGTACGGCCGTTTCCACTTCCCCATCCATCCCCTCGATAAAATATTCCTTGGGCACGCCCACCTTCAACCCCTTGATGTCGCCGGTCAGCGCCGCCGTGAAATCCTCGACGGGGACATCTAAAGAGGTGCTGTCACGCTTGTCGTAGCCGGTGGTGGCCTGGAAAAGGGCGGTGCAGTCGGCCACCGTGCGGCCAAATGTGCCTACCTGATCCAGCGACGAGGCGAAGGCGACGACACCCCAGCGGGACATACGGCCGTAGGTCGGCCTTAATCCCACGACGCCGCAAAACGAAGCTGGCTGGCGCACGCTGCCGCCGGTATCGGTGCCCAGAGCAGCGTAAGCCATGTTGGCGGCTACCGCCGCCGCGCTGCCGCCGCTGCTGCCGCCGGGAACCCGTTCCAAATCCCAGGGATTGTGGGTCGTGAAATAGCCGGAGTTTTCCGTGGATGACCCCATGGCGAACTCGTCGGTGTTGGTTTTGCCCAGGATGACGGCCCCGGCTTCCTTTAGTTTTTCGACGACAAAGGCGTCGTAGGGCGGGATGAAGCCTTCCAGGATTTTGCTGCCGGCGGTGGTGGGTACGCCTTTGGTGGCGATGATGTCTTTGACGGCAATGGGCACACCCAACAGCGGCGACTCGTCACCGTTGGCGATGCGTTTGTCGGCTGCCGCCGCCTGCTCCAGCGCCAGCTCGTCGGTGATGGTCAGGTAGCTTTTGATGTCGTTGTCTTGCGCGACGATGCGATCCAGCATCGCCTGTGTGGCAGCAACGCTGCTGGTTTCGCCATTCTGTAGGACTGTGCGGAGTTCGGTTAAGGTAAGTTCAGTTAAGTTCATAATACAATCAAAGGTCCGTAAATTTCGGCAGTATCTATCAATCGCCCTCAAATTTGGTTACTGATATTCCAGAATATTTCAATCCTGTATCGAAGTTATATCCAGGAATAGGGTGATTAACTATTCGCCCAATATGATACTGAAAAGACGTTATTCGCAAATCGTACACGCTTTTGGGAAGTGGAATGTAATATCGTCCACCGTCAACACAGGCGAAGTACAATGTCATAATACGTGTGCCACGATATTGGATATAAACTTCTTGACGGTAGGCTGTTGGATCAGGGAATTTAATTACCCAGGATTCATGGAATCCACGATCGCTTTTGCTTGAGCGATCCATCATTATCTGAAGATCAAGATCTTTTTTATTAAATAGAATCCCTGTTGCATCATCATATCTATAATCTTGGGGTTGGGATGTCAACAGTAGATGGCTAACCAATTCTTCTGTTGGTGTAAATTGCGTCCAGCCTGGGTAGTGCTTTTCAAGCAAGTCTCTAAAGCCCGAAACACCTAGGCTAATATCTTCCCAAAACATTAACCTTATTTGAAAGGGCCACTCTTCTAACCGGATAGCTTCTTGAAGTGATTCATCACGAAACATTGTGGTAGCAATTACATACAATTCAAGAAGAGGTCGGAAAGTAGTGGCTAACTTGACCTCTTGTTTGATCGTACCGATAGTTAATTTGTCTGTAAGCTTACACTGAATTCCAGCGTACCCACCATTAATATGTTTTGGCTGACCAAAAATATCCACACCGTTTTGTGATTGACCGGACCGACCGTTACGGGAGATGTGTGGATCCTTCCAGAGCTTACGAATTAAATCCGCAACAATATCTTCGAATTCATCCCAACTTTTAGGTTTGGGCAATTGTGAAGTAGATGGTGATGGCATATTATTTTTAACGTTTTGCCTAATTCCAAAATTTTTGCTAATACATCTCCGGTCAAGCAAGTAGTCAGTTAATCGGTATGGGATCACCCAACACCGGGGCGGGCAACTGCCGGATAGTGTCCCACAGGGCCACGGCCGTTGCCAATGTCTCTCTCACTTCATAAAAACGAGCCGCGCGGTACGGCCGTAAATCGGCCGCCACGCCTACCGCCTCAATTCCTAGCCGCTGGCAGGTGAACAGGGCGCGGGGCAAATGGAATTCCTGCGTCACCAAAATGGCCGAGTCCAGTTGGAAAATCTCGCGCGCCCGGTAGCAGGTGTCGTAGGTGCGCCGCCCGGCGTAATCGGGCTGGACGTCATCAGGGCTGACGCCGTGCTGGATGGCGTAGTCCATCATCGCACTCGGTTCGTCGTAATCGTCAGTACTGTTGTCGCCGCTGACCAGGATTTTCTCCACTTTGCCATCGAGGTAGAGGGTCACGGCCGTATCCATCCGATCGCGCAAAACAGGGCTTAAACGGCCGCTGCCATACACCGCCGCCCCAAACACGATAGCCACCCGGTCGGTTGGGGCGTCGGAGGTGGTGTAGATGGAACGGCCGTACACCCACTGCACCCCTTTCCGCCACACCAAAGGTGAAAGAGCCAAAATAACGATTGCAGACATGCTATAAAAAAACAACTTTCGTTTCCTCGTCACACTGAGGTTCATGGCGATAAACAGAAATTGGTCAAAGTTAAAGGGTGTTCCGATCTAGTGTTTCCAGGAAAATTCCCAAACATCTGTTGGATAGCCCAGGAAATGGAACTCTTTTTCTTGTCTAAAACCGGTTCTGGTAGTTATCCAAATGTTGTGAACAGGATTCGCAACGTCAACGAGATGAATGTACCCTTGCCCATTACTGGATAAATGAAGCTTAAAGAATGCCACTGCGTGGCTTTCAGTAAGCTGCGGCACGAACAACCATCCACTTCTGACCAAACCGCTTCCATATTCCGCCCAGGCTGTAGCGGAAATTTGTAATGGAATTCCCCGGTAAGTACCGCCTAAAGAAATACCATGCCCTAAATCGTTATCGGGGGCAAACAACGCAAGAGGTGCATTCTTGGAAACTTGATTTGCCAGATAGGGTTTGTGTGTCTCGTATCGGCCAGGGTTATTCTCTTTGGCCCAATCTAAAACAATTTCAATGGCCAGTCTTTGATGGGCAAAATCCAAGATATTTCGGGCCAAATCAACCTTGTTAACGCTATCTGACCACTCATCGTACACTGGTTTTAACACTGGCTCAGTGAAGCAAAGGTTTTTTAATTCGCTAGTCGAGAAACCTTCGGTGAGTAAAGCAAGAATGTTTTTGAAGTTGTAATATTGGTTCAATTATTCACCTAAAAAGCTGCCCATGCGTATTTGGGAACGACACGCCACCTATCAATGATAAAAAACGCTTAATCATCCAAAACAGATTGGATGAGAAACTGATTGTCTGCTTGTTGGGGGGCATTGTGGAGGGTGTCCTCGATGGGCAGGGACGGCTCAATCACGTCGTCGCGCATGACGTTTTGCTGGGCGACGGCGTGGGGACTGGGGGGCACGCCCTCTAAATCGAGTTCATTGAGGACGGCGGCGTAATCGAGCACGGCCGTTAACTGTTCCAAATACTGCTGCTTCTCGGCCTCGGTCAACTGGAGCCGGGCCAGGTGGGCGATTTTTTCAACATCTTGCAGGGTTAATTTTGACATAGACTTTCTTACGTCATCACGTTACGCGTCATGACGCATGACAAAATGACTTATGATTATGCTACGGCCGTTTCTGCCGGCTCTTCTCCATCATCTTCAAAACGCTTGTAATACGCCTCTTCCGTCCAGAAATTCTCCTCGCCGGTCAATTTATCAATGTACAACACGCCGTTCAGATGGTCGATTTCATGCTGGAAGATACGCGCCGTCCAATCCTTGAGACGCAGACGGATTTTGTTGCCATGCCGGTCTTGTCCGCGCACCCGAATCGACTCGGCCCGCTCCACTTCCCCCAGGTAGCCGGGAATAGAAAGACAGCCTTCAATGCCATCTACCACGGTCCGCGATTCCCAAACAATTTCTGGATTGACAATAACGTACAAATCCCGCGAATCAGGAATTTCGTTGCCTTCCTCGTCCTCTTTGGGTAAATCTTCAATGACGGCCAGACGCAGCGAACGGCCGATTTGCGGGGCCGCCAATCCCACGCCGCGCGCATCGCGCATCGTGTCAATCATATTATCAATCAATTCTTGCAGCTCCGGCCCAAAATCGGTCACAGGACGCGTCTTTTGGCGCAAGACGGGTGCTGGTAGGGTTACAATTTCTAATTTACTCATGGCTTTACCAAAGGCAGAAATTTGAAGGCAGAGGGCAAAATGATTCTGCCTTCTGATTTCTGCCTTCTACCTTTAACTTATCCTTCATCAAATTCTTCGATTGGAGTGCGGCGGGGGATACGCCCCTGCTCTTCAGCTTGTTTGTACACGTCCAGCAGGACAGCATATTCCTTGCGCCGCTGGTCACCTTGTTTAATCGCTTGCTGCCGCCGGTACTGGTCGCGCCGTTTGAAAATATCGCTTTGCACCTGGTTGGGATTGGAAACGGTCTCAAAGACGATGTCGGCTTGCGCGCCGGCCGTATCAATGACGACGTTGCCAAAGTTGAAAAGCGTAGCCCAAAAATTGGGACGATCTGAATTGATGTTTTGCACGTTACTTAGTTCGGCCTGTTTGCGGCTTTCACCAAAGCCAAATGGCTTCCGGTCAATATCAATAACGTACCGATCGGTCACCTGGAAGGTGTCGTTACGCCAGTCTTCCACTTGCCAGGTTAGCCAGGCCAACAATCCCAGGAGTGCAATCACGTCAATGATCAACAGGTTTTGCAGGGTAAACTGGGAATAAGTTAGCAAAATCCAGTTGAGGATCAAGAATCCCAGCAAGGAAACAGTGGGCCAGAGGATGGCTTTGAGCAGGATGAAGAGATGTTTGCGGTAGGTGACGGTATTGCCATCCTCGACCCGGCCCTGGTAGCGGCGTTTGAAATTGCGCCAGAAGGTAGAGAGGGATGAGGTTGGGGGTACGGCCGTTGCCACGGCGTCATCACTTTTCTCTTCAGCCACCATATCATATCCCGGCGGTACGTGAAAATGGCTTTCTACCGAACGGCGCATCGTGGTTTGAGCCAGGGCCGCGTCTAAAGCCTGTACCCGCTGGCGCAGCCGGTTCAACACCTCTTCAACCTGGCGTGGATCATCAATGTTATCAAAGTAAATCGCGCTTTTTTGGGCGGCTGTGGTCACGCGTGCCGTGCCAAAATCGAACAGGTTGGCAATAAACGTTGGGCGGTCTACCGCCACACTTTGAATCTGGTCAATGGGAATCTTGGTGACGGTTGTGCGGAAGGTGCGCAGGCTGAATTCGCGGTGGATAAGATGTTTACTGGTAATGACAAAATAATCATTAGACCAATCCAGCAGTTGAAACGCCAGCCACACCCCAAAAATCAGGACGAATAACAGCGGCAGGCCCAGCCGGGGCAGCCCTTGCCAGAATGATTCGGCCGGCTGTGCACTTAACAGGGTAAACAGCCACAAAGGAACTGCCAGCAGCCCAATGGCCGGCAGCAAGATGCGCAGCAGCAAATACCAATGACTGCGGCGCAGGTATAATTCAACCAGTTCTTCCGGCAGCAAACTGACGGCAGTGCTGCGTTTGTTGGCTTTCATCCGGCTTTTTTGCGCTTCGGCCCATGCTTCTTCGCTCAACCCGCCGATGTGACCGTCGGTGTCATCGTGTTCCGGCTCCAGCGCTTCCAGCACATCGGGATGTTTTTCCAAAAATGGCAGGAAATCGCTGCCTCGGATGATGAGGAGACGGCCGTTACTGGTCGCTTTAACAGTAGCCGGATGAGCTCCGGGGACAAACAGCCAGGAGTCGCCAAACCATTGACCGGGTAGGTACGGCCGTGTCTCTGGTGTATCGCGCACAATGCCCCGGTCATCTACGGCCTGGGCATACAACCGGCCGCTTTTAACGATGTACAAACTGTCGGCCATATCCCGCTGGTAGGCGATGACAGCGCCCTTATCGAACTCAAACTCTTCGGTAATGGCATCCAGCGCCGCCAACTCAGCATCGGTGAGGGCGTCAAACAAGGGTAATTGTGCTAAAAAGTCGTATTTATCGGTCACGGCCGTTACTTCCTTCCTGGAGTTATTTTAACATAAGCCAGAAGCTGTCACCATTATAATCTAATTTGGCGCGCCTTAAACCCCATGTGATAATAACGAAAAAGCTAGAGCTAGAGTGTAGAGATAAAGGGACATCTTCCTCATATCTCTAGCTCTACACTCTAGCTCAAAGGAGCATCCAGTGGCCAAAGCAGTGATGACTTTTCCAGCAGATTTTCGTTGGGGAACGGCAACGGCCGCATACCAGGTCGAAGGCAACAACACCAACAGCGACTGGTGGCAGTGGGAACACAGCGGCAGCAACATTTTAGAAGGTCACAAATCCGGCTTGGCTTCCGATTGGTGGCAAAATGCCGAAGCCGACCTGGATTTGGCCGCCGAAATGGGCAATAACGCCCACCGTCTGTCGCTGGAATGGAGCCGCATTGAGCCGGAACCCAGCGTCTTTGATCAGGCGGCACTGGATCGCTACCGCCAAATCCTGCAAGCGATGCACGACCGGGGCATCGAGCCGATGGTCACGCTGCACCACTTTAGCAATCCCATCTGGCTGGCCGAAAAAGGCGACTTCAATTCCTCGTTGGTCCTCGACTATTTCAAACGCTACACGGCCAAAGTCGTTGATGCGCTGGGCGACCTCATTCCCAAATGGGTGACGATTAATGAGCCAATGGTGTACGCCGTCTTGCGTTACCTGGACGGCGTATTTCCGGCCCCGCAGCGTAAAGGGTACGGAGCAGCGCTGGAAGCCGTCGGCAATATGCTGCGCTGCCATGCCGCCGCTTACCACATTATCAAGGAGCAGTATCCGCAGGCTGAAGTGGGCATTGCCAAGAATACGGCCGTGCTCGAACCGGCTCCCGGCGGTATGTTAAACGGCTGGTGGGCCAGGAAAGCATCCTGGTTTTACAATGAGGCGATTTGGGATACGCTGGTAGACGGCCGTTTCCGTTGGCCATTCGGTCACGGCAAAGTAGATGGCTTGGCCGGTTCCTTCGACTTCATCGGCATCAACTATTACACCCGCTTCTACCTCAAATTCCCGCCGCGCGGCAAACTGTGGGAAGAGGAGTGGGGACCGGAAGCAGTCGTCAGCGATGGCAATTACGGCGAAGTTTATCCCGAAGGCTTGTTCCGGGTCATCAAATCTGTCCTCAAGTACGACAAACCGATCTACATCACCGAAAATGGTCTGCCTGATGCCACCGATCGGTTACGGCCGTCCTATCTCATCACCCATCTGCGCGAAATCTGGCGGGCTATCAGCTTCTGCTACCCGGTAATGGGTTACTACCACTGGAGTTTGGTCGATAACTTCGAATGGGATCGCGGCTGGACGCAGCGTTTTGGCCTGATCGAGTTGGACCCGGAAACGCAAGAACGCAAGCTGCGCAAAAGCGGCCAGCTTTACGGCGAAATGTGCCGCAGCGGCAGCCTCAGCAGCGAGATGGCCGAACAATATGCACCCGATTTGATACCCGCGTTGTTTCCTGGTCAGGTTCCAGAAAGGGATTCTTAGGGGGTATTTGAAGACTACGTTAATCCTCAAATCCTCTAATCCCCGCAAAAAAGGTCTTGACCAATCCCCTCTGACTTTGCTGATAGACTGTCAACATAAATTATTTTAAGACTACGAGGAGGTACTCGCACATGGCAAAAATCTCACGACCTGTTGCGGCTGAATTCAATCAGCGTTGTGTGGGTCCATCTGCGATCCGGTAGTTAAACTCGTTTTTTGACGATTCTTTCCGGCCACAGGTGTCCTAGCCTGTGGTTTTTTGTTTCTACACCCTTCCACCTAACTTCAAGAAGCCACGAATCACAACGCTGATTCGTGGCTTTTTATTTTCCCCGATTCGCAAATTTTGCCGGGGCAGGTCTTGTGCCTGCCCTGGGCGACCCTTGTGGTCGCCCCTACGAAGGAAACAAAACGAGTTTTCAAAAATGAGTAAGTACGATTTTCACGAACTTTATTCCGATTACGAATATGAAGATCACGGCCGTAACGCCCACCGGCAGCAGCCCAAAACGAAGAAGAAGCAGAAGGGTGACGGCCGTTCCCCCAAAATCATGGCCAACGATCAAAAAATGGACGAAATACGCCAAATGGACGACAGTCAGGAAAGCTGGGTTCCTTCCTACGCTGCGGCCCTGGATCCGATGCACCACGAGCGGCAGTGGGTCATCGATTCGGTCGCCCCGTTTTACCACGACGCCCTCATCACCGATGTGACCCGTCTGATAAAGGGCGGCAAGGAAGCCAATGTCTATACCTGCACCGCTAATCCCCATACCGGTTTCGATCTGGTGGCGGCCAAACTGTACCGGCCGCGTATGCTGCGCCATCTCAAAAACGACGCCATCTACAAGGCCGGGCGGCAGCTGCGCGACGAAGAAGGCAAGCAGATGAAAGGCCGCCGTGTTAAGCTGGCCCTGCGCAAGAAGACCAATTTCGGCAAGCATGTCGACATCATGTGGTGGATTAACAACGAGTACAGCGTGCAAAAGAAATTGTATGACGCCGGAGCCGACGTGCCGCAGCCGCTGGCCCATGCCGGTAACACCATCCTCATGGAATTCATCGGCGATGAATATGGTTCCGCGCCCACGTTAAGCGAAGTGACACTGAACAGCAGTGAAGCAGAACCGCTTTTTCAGCGCGTAATGGGAAATGTGGCCTTGATGCTGGACTGCCACCATATTCATGGTGATTTGTCGGCCTACAACATTTTATACTGGGAAGGCGAACTTACGATCATCGACTTCCCGCAAATGGTGGAGGCGCGGCACAATCCGCACGCCTACGAACTGCTTTTGCGCGACGTGACGCGGGTTTGCGATTACTTCAACCGCTTTGGCGTGACGGCTGATCCGCAAACCCTTACCGACGACCTCTGGCTGCCTTACATGGGGAGCGAAAGCTAGAGCTATAGGAAGAATGAGTCCCTCTAGCTCCATACTTTAACTGAAGGATGTACCAATGAAGCAATCGAATTTCCGCCAGGCGACGCTGTTGTTGTGGCGTTATCTGGCTCCGTTCAAAGGGTGGGTGGCGCTGCTGAGCCTGCTTTTGTTGGGCAGTATTGGCTTGCAGTTGTGGTCGCCGCAGGTGGTGCGTACCTTTCTCGATCAGGCGCAACAGGGCAGTTCAAGCCGGGTTTTGCTGGGCACGGCCGTTCTCTTCTTCCTCCTCACCATCGGCCAGAAAGCCATCGCCTTGACCAACACCTATCTTAGCGAAGATTTAGGCTGGGCGGCTACCAACCGGCTGCGGGGCGATTTGGCCGCCCACTGTCTGCGGCTGGACATGGGATTCCACAAGCTGCACACCCCTGGCGAACTCATCGAACGTATCGACGGTGACGTCAGCAATCTGGCCGAGTACTTTTCCTCGCTGGTGGTGCAGGTGCTGGGCAACGGACTGCTCCTGCTGGGCGTTCTGCTCCTCATCTTTCTTGAATCGTGGCCGTTTGGCCTGATTGGATTGGCTTATGCTGGTCTGGTTTTGGGCGTTCAGCGCCTCATTCAGCCGCCGATGGTGCGGGTGCAAGGCGAAATTCGCCAGAGTTATGCCGACATGGCCGGTTTTCTGGGCGAACGGCTGGCGGGCGCGGAAGATATCCGCGCCAACGGCGGTGAAGCGTATGTGATGAATCGGTTTTACCCCATCATGGCCCGGATAACGGCCGTTCGCCTGCGGGCCGATTGGTTGGGCGGGTTCAGCTTTACCAGCAGCCACATGCTTTACATTTTCACCCTGGCAGCGACGCTGGGCGTGGCCGGAACGGCTTACCAGCGCGGCCAGATGACCATTGGCACGGTTTACTTGATGGTGTTCTACGTTGGTCTGCTGGAGAGTCCGCTCAAATATATCCGCCGCCAATTGGAAGGATTACAGCGGGCTATCGCCAGCATTGGCCGGATTAATGAGTTTTTTCAGTATGCGGCGCAGGTGGGGGAAACGGCCGTTTCCGCCCTGCCCGTCACAGCATCGGCCGTCCGCTTTGATGGGGTTTCTTTTGCCTACAAGGATGGTAATCAGTTATCGGTAAACGGTAATCCGATTACTGATCACCGATCACCGATTACCAATCAAACTGTCCTTCGCAAAATTGATTTCGAACTGGAGGCCGGCAAAATTTTGGGCGTGTTGGGGCGCACCGGCAGCGGCAAGACGACGCTGACCCGGCTGCTCTTCCGGCTGTACGATGTGGATGCCGGCGTTATCCGCCTGGACGGCGTGGATGTGCGTGACGTGGCCCTGTCTGATTTGCGGCGGCACGTAGGAATGGTGACGCAGGAGGTGCAGTTGTTTGAGGCCACAATCCGCGACAATTTGACGTTATTCCGCAACTATGATCCGCACGAGACTCAGGTCAGTGATGATCAAATTATTGCTGCGCTGGAAACATTGGGGCTGGGAACCTGGTTCCGCGAACTGCCCGACGGGCTGGATACAATGCTCAAATCGGGCGGCAAAGGGCTGTCGGCAGGCGAGGCACAGCTGCTGGCATTCACGCGCGTCTTTTTGCGCGATCCGCAGCTGGTTGTCCTGGATGAGGCGTCGTCCCGGCTGGACCCGGCGACGGAACAGTTGTTGGAGCAGGCCATTGACCGGCTATTGCAAAATCGAACCGGCATCATCATTGCCCACCGGCTGGCAACCGTGCAGCGGGCCGATGACATCCTGATTTTGGAGAATGGGAACCTCGTCGAACATGGCCCGCGTATCGGACTGGCGGCTAATCCTGACAGCCGCTTTGCCCGTCTGCTGCAAACCGGCTTGGAGGAGGTGCTGGCATGATCAATCGTCAATCGTCAATCGTCAATCGTCAACTATCTGTCTGGCGCGGAACATGGGCGCTTATCCGCTACCGGCCCGGCTTTTTCTGGTTCAGTGTGACGGCAGCGATTTATGCGTTTTCCATGTGGGCGGTGCCTGGTTGGCTGCAAAAGTTGTTTTTTGACCGGCTGACCGGCGCTGAAACCGTAGGCTTAAATCTGGCGACGATTTTGGCGCTGCTTGTCGCTTTTGAGTTCACGCGGATGGCGGCCGATCTGGGCGGTAACATTGCAGCAGCCAAGGTGCGGCTGGCCGGGCAAGCACTGCTGCGCAAGAACGTGGTGCAAAACATTTTGCGCAAGCCGGGGGCCGTCCCGCTGCCCATCCCTATTGGTGACGCGCTTGACCGGCTGGATCATGATCTGGCTGATTTTGGCGATTTCCCGACCTGGATTCCAGAGTTAGTGGGGCAGGTGGCGTTTGCCCTGTTGGCGCTGGTGGTGATGGTGCGGATTGATGCGGGAATAACGGCCGTTGCCATCTTGCCCCTCATCGGTGTGTTCTTCCTCAACCGGTTTGCCTGGGAGCGGTTCCTGCGTTACCACAAGCAAAGCCGCGACAGCGACAGCGCCGTCACCGGCTTTTTGGGCGAGCTATTCGGCGCGATTCAAGCGATGAAAGTGGCCGATGCCGAAACGGCCGCGATGCACTACTTCCAAATCCTGAACGAGCGGCGGAGAAAATCCAATGTTCGCCACGCCATTTTTTACGCGATGGCTTTCACCGTGGCCGACAATATGGGCGATGTGGCCGTGGCGGTTATGGTCATGTTGTCCGGCGCGGCGATGGCTAATGGGACGTTTACAGTGGGCGATTTTGCGTTGTTCAGCTCCTATCTGTTCTTTGTGGCCCGCCTGCCAGCCAACGTGGGCAGCTACATCTCGGAAATTGCCCAGCAGCGGGTGGTGCTGGATCGGGCGCAGGCGATGCAGCCGGATGCGCCGCCGGAAAGCTTGATTGAGCATGGGCCGATTTATGAGAAAGCGTATCGAGAAAAAGTGACGAGTGGCGAGTGGCAAGTAAAAACGGCCGTTCACCAGCTTGAATTGTTGGAAATTAGTGGCCTGTCTTACCACCATCAACAGTCAACAAAAAACGGAAAACAGGCAACAGGCAACGACCAGCCGCCAGCAACCAACCACCAACCACCAACCGGCATTTTCGACATCAACCTGACCATCCCGCGCGGCTCGTTTACCGTCGTCACCGGGCGGATTGGGTCGGGTAAGACAACATTGCTGCGGGTGCTGCTGGGGCTGCTGCCGGCTCAATCGGGCGAAATTCGTTGGAACGGGGCGTTGGTGACCGAACCGGCGGCGTTTTTTGTGCCGCCGCGCTCGGCCTATACGCCGCAGGTGCCGCGCCTGTTCAGCGAACCTCTGCGCGGCAATATATTGCTGGGTTTGCCAGAAGATGAGGTAGATTTGATAGAGGCTGTGGAAACGGCCGTACTCACGCCCGACATCGCCCGACTGGAAAACGGGCTGGATACGCTGGTCGGGCCGCGCGGCGTGCGCCTGTCCGGCGGGCAGGTGCAGCGGGCGGCGGCGGCCCGCATGTTGGTGCGTAATGCCGAACTGCTGGTTTTCGACGATCTGTCCAGTGCGTTGGATGTGGAGACGGAGGGGCTGTTGTGGGAGAGGCTTTTGGGAAGGCAGAAATCAGAAGGCAGAGGGCAGAATTCTGCCTTTATTGTCGTTTCCCATCGCAGAATGGCTTTGCGGCAGGCAGACCAGATTGTTGTCATGCGGAACGGCCGTATCGCGGCTCAAGGTCAATTGGACGAACTGTTGGAAACGTCGGAAGATATGCAGGCGATATGGTACGGCCGTCACAACGGCCCGGGAGAGAACAATGGCCGTTAGCAAAAAAGGGATGCGCAAAGTCAACTACAAAGGCCGCCAATACCTCTGGTATGTCCAGGACAAAGACCGGCATGTGCCGGAGGAAGGTGGGCTGGTGGAAACAGTCGATGAACGCTGGCTGCACATCTTCGCCAGTAACAAACAGTTCATCGTTCACTACCGCATCCCGGAACCGGGCGCTGAATCGGCGCTGCTCAAAATCGAGGGGCCGCAGTTTCCCCACCGGCCTGGCGCAAAGGAAATTGAAGTACCACGATGGAAGTACGACAGCAAACGCTACCCCATGGCCGATTTTGTTCGCCGTTTGATTGACTGGTGTATGACTGAATCAGACGAGCAGTCCGATTTGTTTAGAGGTTAAGTTGTTTTTGGATTTGTTCGCGGATGAGGCGGCCGGTATTTTCCCAGGTGTAGCGGCTGCTGACAATTTCGTAGTTGGCTTCGCCCATTTGTCGGCATAGCTCTGGATCGGCCAGCAACTGCTTCAGGGCTGATGCCAGACCGGCCACATCATTGGGGTGGACTAAATAGCCGTTTACGCCGTCGGTGATGTAATCGGGTAACGCACCCAGTCGTGATGAGATGACGGGTAGTTTATGGTAGGCAGCATCGAGGAAGGCGGTGCCAAACGGCTCCCGGCGGGTGGGCATACAAAAGATAGCCGATTGGGCAAAATAATTGCTTATCTCGTTCAGCGGGACGCGGGCAACGGCCGTTACGCGGGGTAAATCGGTTTGTTGAACACTGCCGACAATGGTCAGGCTGGCCTGAGGGAAATGTGGAGCAATTTGCCGGTAGGCATCCAAAACCTGCGGCCCGCCTTTACGTGGCCAGTCAAAACCCATGAATAAAATGCGGCCAGAGGTGTAGCGGTCGGGGGGATAATGGATTGACGGCCGTTCCGGTACATTGGGGCCGCAGTAGACACAGCTTACTTTATCCGGCGAACAGCCATAATCCCGTACTAACGTATCGGTTACGTGACTGCTCATCGTAAAAATGTGGCTGGCATGCTGGTAAACTTGGGGTTCCAATAACAATCTAACCGGTGAATATTGCTGATGCAGGTCAAATTCCGTGAAGTCGGGGTAAGTGAGATTGGCTTTGATGGTATGGTCGGTGTAAACAAAGTGAGGCAGTCCGGGAACAGAGCCGTCGTAGTAAGAGCTGGTTTGGAGGGAAAAAGTAAACTTTTCTGGCTGTATATGTTTGATCACGAGGGCCTTGAACTGGCGGAAAATGTAGCCTGTTCTGCGAAAACTGCGTTTGTAATTGATTTTGCCCAAAATGAGAGAACGGCCGTATTCCTTGATGGCGTGCAGCGTGTTCAGGTAGACAAAATGATTCTGCTGACGTGCTATTTGGAGAAGGTCAAAAACCTCGATGTTATAATCGGGAAACTCGCGTCGCAGCATCTCGTACACACGATCGTTGATAAGGGAAAAGCCCCCTTCTTTTATGAAGGCAATTTTCTTGGGATTCACAAAGTTCTGTTCCAAAGCCTGAAATAGTTTATACGATTTGGCTGAGACGCTGGCGTTGTTGCGGTGTCATATTAACCAACAATCGTATGATTTGGCAAATTTGCTGAATATCGGCGGGGGAAACGGCCGTTCCCGTAGGAAATCCCAATGCCTGATCTACAACTTTCTCGGTGACGGGCAGCGGCAGCGGCGTATGGCCCGGCGTGGAGGCATACGGCTCGCCGCGATGGCAGCCGGGATAAAAATAGCGCCGCACCAGTACGTTTTCCGCTTGCAATACACGCATCATTTCATCCCGCGATAAACCAGCCTCCGATTCATTAATTTCAGCCACAATATACTGGAAATTATTCCGCTGCGATTCATCAAATGGCAGCAAACGAATGCCGGGAAGATCGGCAAGCTCTTGCTGATACGTGTGATAATTGCGCCGGTTGACGTCGATAAAATGATCCAGGCTGGCCAGTGAAACCAGTCCCATGGCAGCGGCCGTTTCATCCATTTTGCCGTTGATCCCTACAAACCCGACATGGTCGGTCCCGGTAAAGCCAAAATTACGCATGGCTGCGGCTTTGGCAGCCAATTGGTCATCGTTGGTGGCGATAGCGCCACCTTCCAGCGAGTTGAAGAATTTGGTAGCATGGAAACTAAAGATTTCGGCATCGCCAAAATTGCCGATGGCACGGCCGTTATAACTACAACCAAACGCGTGGGCTGCGTCAAACAGCAGCCGCAGGTGGTGACGCCGGGCAATGGCTTCCAGCTTTTCAATGTTGCAGGGAATGCCCCACAAATGAACACCGACAACGGCCGTTGTTCGCGGCGTAATCAGCGCTTCCACTTTGTCTGGGTCTAAATTGTGCGGGTAAGGGGTGATGTCGCCAAAAATCGGCTTAATACCCTGCCATTGGAACGCGTGGGGCGTAGCCGGGAACGTCATACTGGGCATAATCACTTCACCCGTAACATCGGCTGCTCTGGCAGCAATTTCCAAAGCAATCGTGCCATTGTTCACCAGAATAAGATGTTTTACGCCCAAAAAATCGGCCAAAGCCGCCTCTAGTTCCTGTACCAATGGCCCGTTATTTGTCAGCCAGCGGCGTTCCCAAATGGCATCAATGTAAGCCGCAAATTGCGCTCTGCTGCCCAAATTGGGCCGTCCGACGTGTAACGGATGGTTGAAAGCGGGCTGGCCGCCCCAAACCGCCAGATTTTCAAACGGGATTTGCCCCATAATACCTCCGAGTAATTCCACAAAATTTCCATAGGAATCCCACTCTGGATAATGCTGAGAGTTTCAGTGAATTGGAAAAAGCATACAAATAAAGAAATGGGATTTCTGGTCAGTAGTGCGTCCAGGAAACAACCTGCTCTTTGAGAAAACCGATTTCCACACACATTAAAAAACGAACTCTATAAAATGGTAATGGTGACGCCTTAAGATTTGGCTTTTGTACCTGATATTCCTGGCCGATCAGAAGTACCGGTTTCAAAAAACTTTCACTTGTCATCGTTTTGCGCCTTTCCTGTTTGGGGGAACTGAGCAAAGATTCATCTCCAAGATTAAAGGTAGGTTAATGATAATTGGCGATCATTTTCTTATAAATTGCGGGGAATTTTGAGCCATTCTTCCACCACATTTTTACATTTTACTCTGGACTTGTCAGGGTTTTGGCAGAAACGGCCACGTTGTGGGTCTTAGACAATAGGAAAAAGGTCATCTTTATTTTTGAATTGCCTTGCATAGAATGAGGGCTTGATTGGAATATGCACTCTATTTTTATTTCCCCCCATTACTGTCTGCATCGCATAGAGAACCTTGATTGAATTCTGGCCGGAAGTTGTTTTCTTCCCGGAAGGTGTTTGACAAGCTGCCCTCACCAATGAGCCTTTGTATGCTGGTTGTTCACGTAACTTGTTTCGTGAACAAGGAGAATGGTTATGGGATATAAGAGTTTAAGAAATCTGGCATTATTGATTGCTGTTGTTTTGTTAATACTTCCCGGAGCCTGGCTGGTGGCTGATAGTACGGCCGTTGCCCAGGCCATACCATATCAAACCGGATTTCCTGTAAAAGATGCTACCAGTACAATCGAGTTTGCATCTCCATCCGTAATAGACATCAATCGAGACGGGATGAAAGAAGTTCTCACCGCCGATGGGAATGGTTGTGTTTGGGCCTGGGATGTGCAGGGCCGTGTACTGCCTGGCTTCCCGCTCAAAACAGCCGGTAGTTGTGGGGGAACACCCCGCATCAATGGCCCACTGGCAATTGGCGACGTGAATGGCGATGGAATGCTGGAGATTGTAGCCGGTACGCGAGGGATAAGTAACTTGCCCGGACAGCGCGGTAAGGTGTTTGTCTGGCGGGCAAATGGTACGCTCCTGCCAGGTTGGCCGAAGGAAATGGATTGGAACGTTCAATATGGCAACGATATTGGTGAAGTTTATTCGGTAGCTTTGGCTAATGTGGCCGGCGATGGCCGCCTGGAGGTCATTGCCGGAACTAGCAATAATGCCTCTGATGGCGGCAGTTTTGATGAAGAAACACCCAATCTGTACGTCTGGAACGGTGATGGTTCTTTAGTGTCTGGTTACCCAACCTGGTATCGCCGGGCTGGTATTTGGGGGTTTGTGGGGGCGGCTAATTTAACCGGAAGTGACCTGGCTGAGGTTGTCGTAGGCCGAGACCAGTTGTATGTTCATGCGTATGATGCCAACGGTCAGCCATTATCCAATTGGCCGGCGCAAACATATCTTAATCCGGCGGAAACGACGTGGGGCGAGGATTTATATATTGAATTTACGCGTAATGCCCCGGCTATGGCTGACCTGGATGGGGATGGCGTGATGGATATTGTTATTGCCGGCAAAGTGCGGGATCCGAAGCAGAATCATGATATTACGAATTCGGCCGTTCTTGTGCTGCAACCCAATGGCCAAAGAAAACCCGGGTGGACAGTTCCTCCTGTTGGAGGGGCGCCTGTTTCCGAGAGCTACAGCCCGGCGCAGGCTCCAGCCCTGGCCGATGTCAATAATGATGGCCGGTTGGAGGTTATTGTTACGCTCATGGATGGCACGCTGCGAGTTTATACCTACAGTGGCAGCTTGATGTGGCAGTACAATTTTTCTCAGGGAAGAACTTTATTTGCCAGTGAACCGGTGGTTGGAGATATCAATAGTGATGGCCGGCTGGATATTGTTTTTGGTACCTACAGCCCGGATGGCAGTGCTGATAATTATGCGGGCATTCTGGCTGTTAATGGTTCAGGCCAGCTTTTGCCGGGATTTCCACTGCCGCTTACTGCGGAAGGCGGTTCCGATAAACGGGGTGTTCGTGCTGCGCCAACACTGGCCGATTTAGATGGCGATTGTGATGTGGAGATTTTGGTAGCCAGCCGGGCGTATGTCTTGTATGCCTGGGATTTGCCCGGCGCTTATAGTTCACAGTTTATGCCCTGGCCTACGGGGCGGCAAAATAATCAACGTACCGGGTCTTTTGGGGAATATGATACGGCCGTATCTTACCCCAATTCCATTTCATCTTTAAGTGCGCTGAATTACCATACTTATATGCCTATTTTGCGCACCGGCTGCCGTTAATTCCCCAAAACCGAATGAGAGGTAATGGGTTTGAAAGGGTGATTTTGTTGGCCGTTGCCGGCTTAACAGCGGGGTATTGATTGACATTCGCTGTCTCTTTGGTCGTCCAACTGTTGATAAATTTCCCGTGGATCGGCTGGGAGGAGGGGGAGCAACCATTGTATGGCTGATGGCAAATCGTCTGGGCAATGCGTACGATTACGATACAGGGTGTGGTCTCGTGTGTCGACCAATGTTCGCCCGACAAAGGCACTTAGCCGTCGAAGTTCTTCATCTTCCTGCATCAACTTTTCGTAGCTGAGTGTGATTGCGGGGACGGCCGTATCCTTGATTATTTTTAGAACGGCCATGTTGTACAAAGTCCATCCATGCAGCACCCGAAACAATAGGGGTAGATTGCGTTCCGAAACCTGGTAGCGCCTCAAGAGTTCATCGTAGTGGCGGTAGACAACGATTACCTGGTGTGGCGGCAGTTGCTGCTGCCAGGCGGGATATGTCAGGCAGGTGCGAGGGTCCTTAAAGCCCCAATCGGTATAGGTGTTTTCATACTGGTTGATCAGTGCCTGCATTTTTGATGGTTCCCGGTGTATCAGGCGGCGGCGCAGGGCGCGGTGCCGAACCAGGGCGACAGAGTCCCTGTTTTGCGGGTAACCGGCCGGATCATAAGCGCTGCGAAACGGCCGTTTCAGCAAATAATTTAGCGGGGGAATCAGAAGGCCATGCAAAATTTCCCGGTTCAACGCTTGCGTTGCCCGTCGTTCATACGTGTTGCCGTTGTCATAACTCAGGTCGGTGGCAAATTCGCCCATATTAATGCCCGATTGGTGCAGCATTTGGCTAACAAGGGTCGTGCCTGATTTGTGCATTCCCAGAATGACGAAAATCACTTTCTACCTCCGCAAATTATTCGATCAAAACTCGATCAAGCCGCCATCTTTGGTTGGGTGGCTCCCAAATTCAATTTAATGATGACTCCGGGTTTGGGGAGTTCGTTCATACTGCTATCTGAATTCAAAAAAGATTGTCTATTGACTGATGTTGTCGGCTTTGTCATACGTTTCGCAGATCATATCATCAATCAAATAAAGCAAACGATTGACGTGTGTTTCCAGTGTGAAGTTTTCCTGAACGGCCTGGTGCGCCTGGTGTTCCAGGCGTTGTACGGCTTCCCGGTTATGGGGATTGAGTACCCAGTTTAACGCATCCACGTACCCTTGTGATGAGCCATCGACAATCAGGCCAGTTTCCATGTGACGGATATGGTCATGAACGCCCAGTGTATCGGTAACCAGAGTCGGTTTTCGCAGCCACATGGAGTTGAGATAGGTGCGCTGCCCGGCGGCCCGGCGCAGTCCTGGTTGAATGGCGACGATGTTGGCCGCCGAATTACGGAGAAGTCCCATGTATTCGTTGTGTGAAACAGGTCCGGCTTGTATGTTGGTGGGAAGGTTGGTACGGCCGTTCAGCAAACGGGTAGCCAGAATGAACTGTAAATCGGGCAAGGCCCGTGCCGCTTCCACCAAAGGTTCGTAATCACGATGGGAATTACCCCCGGCAAAAACATATTGCCCAACAGGAACATCTACTTCGGCATTTATCTCCGCATCACTCAGCTCATAAAAAAAAGGGCAAAAACGGACTTTCTCAGGTGAGATTTGCCAGATTTGCGGGAAAATCGTCAATTCTTCAGAGGATTGAACCAGGAATCGGTCAACAGCCCGGTTGGCCATTTTTATAACTCGTCGTTCGATGGCTCCCCGAAAACCTGTGTTTGGCTCCCACATACAGCCTAACATGAGAATCCTGGGCCGCATTTGACGCGGCATTAATCCCATGATAGCCGCCGATAAAAGATCGGGGTGTATGTGACCCCAGGAACTGGCCAGCAGCATAATGTCTTCGTGCCTGGCAGCTTGCAGCACACGCCAGATAATTGAAAGTGCGTCTCTAAGTTGGCCTGGAGACGGCCTTTTAATCAAACGAGCGCGGGCGGCAAACGCAGGGCTGTTCAGGTAATTAATCGTGCTGACAAAATGTACGGGCGCTGCTTTTGTATTGTCTGCACGTGCGTTTGGTGTTTTTACAGTGTTCATAACCGATGCTCCCCGGCATTCCATCAATTATTGGCCAAAGTAATTGGGAGATAAATAAAGTGATCTAAAATCAGAGGCGTTGCCGTCGCCGTTGGGGTATTGGTCGTCGTGGCCGTTGCGGTCGCCGTCGCCGTGGCTGTGGCCGTTGAAGTAGCTGTGGCTGTCGCTGTGGCCGTTGCTGTGTTTGTGGGAGTATTGGTGGGCGTCGACGTTGCCGTAGCTGTAGCCGTGTTGGTCGGCGTTGCTGTATTGGTCGGCGTTGCTGTTGGTTCGTGGATTTCAGTGTTGCGGGCAAATTCCGATGTATTACCTGTCTGGTCGGTAGAAGTGCCCGTAACCAACTGCCCAACGTTCAAACCACTTACAGCAATTGAAAAGTGACCGGAGGCATCGGCTATGCCATCGGCAATGAAGATTTTCCCTTCACCGTTATTATCCCCTGTGGGATTGTTGACCAATGTTTTGTCGGAGATGAAAAGCTCGACAAGGCAATTAGCACAGGCGGTTCCCGAAATTTGATTGGGGGCAGCCTGAGTAATGACAGGGTACGGAATCTGGTCGTTGGGATAATAGGTTGTGCCAAAACATGTGTCTGATTTGAGACGAATCCCCTGGCTGGCATTCTCATAAATTTTGTTACGGCTAAATGTATTGTGGATGACAGCGCACGGGGTATGGTCGATGATGACGTCATATGGTTCCCGAATATCGGCGTAGATGCCATATTCGGGATGAAAGGCGATGATGTTGGTGCGAATCTGGTTGCCCTGGCTGCCGGCGGTGATGTAAACGCCGCTGATGCCTAAATTCAGACCGGGGTTTGTACCGTTGGGCAATGTTGCTAAATTGGCTTCGTTAATGGCTGAAGGAACGGGAACAGGATCGGCCCAGCCCAGGCCGGTTGGATAAACGCCGATGAAATTGTCGTATACTTCGTTGTTTTGGGCAGCATAGAAGCGTACCCCGTTGGCGCCATTGCCGACAATGATATTGCGGTAGACCTGGTTGAGGTTTATTTCGTCTTCAAAGGTGACGCCCATGTGACCGTTGCCGGCTACGGCCGTTCCCGCAGCATTAAGACCAATGAAATTCCCGACAAAAAGGTTGTTTTGATTGCCGATCCCATGGGAAATTTCGATGCCGTCACGCAAATTGCCGCCGACGACATTGCGTTCACCGGGCAGCAGACCGCCAATGCGGTTGTTGTACGCACCTTCGGCCACATCAACCCCGTCGGCGACATTCCGCAGCGGGGTAGAACCATCTTGCTTTAATCCGACATAATTACCTAATATCAAATTGTCATGTGAATCGTTTTCGACGTTGATACCGTCTTGATCGTTGCCGGAGACGATGTTGCGTTGTGCGGGCAAGGTGCCGCCAAATGTGTTGTAATCACTGTATGCAAAACGAACGCCATCCCCTTCATATGGGGCGCCCTGGGCTGTATGGGTGTTGGCGGCATTGGTGCCCACGAAATTGCCTTCAATCCGGTTATGATCACCAATGACCCGAATTTGCTGGTGCCAGTCATACAGCGCCAGACCGCGTATTAAGTTGTAGTCGGATAGGACGAGTAAGCCGTAAAGACCCCAGCTTGTACCATCTCCCTGGATTTCAATTTTGATGACAGCGTTGCCGTTAATATTGTTTGTGTTTTCGGCCGCGCCGCATTGGGTGTAACCGTCGATGGTTATT
Source organism: Ardenticatenaceae bacterium (assembly GCA_020634245.1). Taxonomy (GTDB): domain Bacteria; phylum Chloroflexota; class Anaerolineae; order Promineifilales; family Promineifilaceae; genus JACKCC01. The sequence continues at coordinate 180,399 of JACKCC010000016.1, forward strand.
TCGTCGTCTTCCAGAGTTAAGGATGAAGCTGGTGTAAGTGTGACCAGGTTGGGGCAGACCCCCTGGTCGTTTCTGATGTTAAATTCTATGGTGTCGGCTCCTGTGCTGAAGTTGGCTTCGTCTAATGCTGCGCGCAGGGTGCAACGGCCGTTTGCTGTCAGACATATCCCATCACCCACATTGGCATCCGACATATCACTATCGTCATTGACGGTAAAGGTGGCGTTAACGGCCGTTATCCCCGAAATATTTGACGGAGTTGATTGAATATCAATATCATTCAACTGTCCCCAATGCGCCAATACAGTCTGAATATCGGCGACTGTCAGACAGCCGGAGCCATCTACATCATAAGCTGCGGTGTAATCATTGATACAAAGACCATCTTCTTGTAAATCGGCCCATTCTGTCATGATCAGGGTTGCATCGGCGTCGTTGATAAATCGGCTGTGTGTCACATCCAGGTCGGATAGAGTGGGGATGCGGGTCTGTGCTGCTTGCAGCGTGGGTGTAGTGGCTAAAATTGGGTGACCTGCTGAATCTACCAGCATAACCTCATCCAGAGTGAGGGTTTGTGGACCGGCTTTTTGCACAATGAAAGAAAAAGCAGCCAGTTCTACGGCCGTTCCCGATACCCCTTTTATGGTTTCCAAATCGACTTGATTGAGCGGCGAATCACAGCCGTCAGCCGGGCAGGAGGCTGCGCCAAAAACAACCGCGCTGTCCCGTCGGACCGGGCCGACCGGGAAAACGGCGGCCTTGTTGGCGCTCATGCCTTGGCCAACAGATGCGCGTAAAAAGCCGATGCTGCCTTTTTCGTAGCCAATCGCTGCTTGAAAACCGGCTAGGTCGGTCACGTTATCAGCAAACAGCCGGCCGACGATGGTTTCGCCAACGGCAGCCGACGATGGCATTTCTAAACGTAGGGCAGGTTGATTGGGCTGGGTCTGGATGATGTTGGTCGTGAATACGGCCGTTGCCGGGGGCGTAACAGTGCTCTTACCATTTGCCGCGCCTGCCAGAGCCAGACTGGAAAATAATACAGCTAGAACAAATAAGAATACATAAAAATTCGGCTTGCTTTTCCCCATGATACTACTCCGTTTGTAACACCAGATGAGAGACAATGTCCTTCATCACCTGATCAATAGGCTGAGAGGCGTCGATGACACGGCCGTTAGGCAATTTTTGCAGCAGTTGTAAATAAGCCGCTCTCAATTCCTCAGCTTTTTTTACCGATAATTCCTGTTTGCGTGCCTGAAGAACAGCAATTGGGGCATCCAGCAAAAAGACATTTTGTGGTCTGGGTGCCAGCCGGATTGCCCAGTAAACCAGGCCCACCGGTCCGCCATAACGGTAACGCAGTGGATCGGCAATCAAATCCAGCAAGGCATGACGATCTGTAATCACCAGTTCGCCACGGCGGCGCGCCGGTCGAATGGTGCGCCAGTAGCCAATATGCCAATCCAGAACCATTGCCAGCAGCTTCAAGACTGATTTGATTGGGCCGTGCGCGGGTTTCCCATAATGCGTGATCCCGGCTGCTCCCCCTTCCGATTGGCCGGTACGATAGACAACGCCCGGCCGCCGGTGTATGACAGTAATGGCAAGCGGTTGAAGCTGTTCTTCCAATGTTTCTAAAACAGTGGATTTCCCGCTGCCGTCAAGGCCAAGTAGCGTTACCCAGGGCAGTGGCCGTGGCGCATTTAGCAGGGTAGAAAACAGGTTGGGGTTCATGATTGGCTCATCAAAGTTAAGAACTACACTCTAATTTAGGCAAAATCAGTTCGTAGGCTCCGATATCGGGTAGTTGATCCAATTCCCGCATATTGCCTAAAATGTCGTCAACGGGTGCGTATGCCGGATCGGCCGTATCAATGGTTGCACTACATGGATCGGGGACAGCATAGGTTTGCACCAGATTGATAAATGCTTCTCGAATAGTGGTTGAGCCGTCAGCGAAACGGCCGTTTTCCGGCTCCCATCGTGGCAGCAGCACAGTCCCTACAGCCGCCAATAAGGGATTATCAACCAATCGCTGGGGGTCATCTAGATAATTTACCAATTCCCGGTCATCCAGGGGAAGCGAGTTGCCCCCATTCCAATACAAATTGTTCAACAGGGTATAAGAATCCGTCTCACGGGGCGGCGTATCAGAAAAATCATTTTCTTCAGCCAGATTCGCACCCATCGTTCCGGTGGGATCCGACCAGATATTGTTGTAAAAGTCGATCTGCTGGTTGTTGGGATTCTTATTCTGCGTATCCAGGCGCATGGCGAAAGCTTTGGATGGCAGGTCGCCCACAATAGTGTTGTGGCGAAAGACCAGATTGCGGATGCCTCGTACCACCAGGACTGCCCGCATTGGATTAGGCGAGTTGCCTAGCATCAAATTGTTTTCGATACGAACATCGCTGGCTTGAAAATAGGAAACAGAATCCTCGCCTACCGCGATGAAAGAGTTGCTGATGTCTCCTTCCCAATTCAGCAAGATATTGCGGCGGACAATAATATTATGGCTTCCTAAATTGGCGTCATGATCGCCATTGCTGTCTTTGATGACGATATAGCTGCCCATGTCGTTGTTGTTGACACGGCCGCTGCCAGCAAAATCGTTAAAGAAAATATTATCCTGAATAATGACATCGGTAACGCTGTTAATGTCGATATGACTGTCAAGCCCCGGTCCGCCCTGGTTATAAAATATGTTACCGGAAAACGTCACCTGCCGGGCGCCATTATTCAATTTGACGATGTCATCGTTATAACTGTCATGTAATACATTGTTGCGGAAAACGATCCGGCTGACAGCATCTTCGTCTCCGGAAACATCGCCGCGTAAATCCTGAATTTGTATCACGTAAGGCTCAGCTCCGGGGCCGCTGTGGGCAATATCAAACCCTTCCAGGGTAATCCCCTGCCCATAGAAGCAGGTAACAACGATATGGTCGTGACGCAGGCGGGCCTGATAGGGCACGGCCGAACGCACGGTGACGCCCATGATGAATGTCCCCCGCAGATCTACCTGGCCAAAGTAGGTGCCTGGCTGGACTAAAATAGTGGTTCCATCGGGGACGCTGTCCAAAGCATGGCTGATAGTTGCCCAGGGTCTTGCTTCGGAGCCGTTTCCAGTTGTGTCGCTGCCGTTGACGGCGACGTAATAGAATGTTTCCTGCGGCAGTACGGCCGTTCCGCTATTCCAAGCGCAGTTAAGCCCTAACATGGCAAGAAATAGCAGGAGCAAATACCGCTTACGCATCAGGAAATCTCCCTCTTGGCAGCGTTAACAACCGGTCCCAAAATTTCTGCCAGTCGTTCGGCCACATGATCCCAGGTGAAATGCATTTCTACGCGCCGGCGGGCAGCCGAACCATATTGTTTCCTTATCGTTGGATCAGACATTAATTGCATTATGGCCCTGGCTAGCTCATCAATATTTTCTGGCTGCACCAACAGCCCGGTTTGCTCATGCTCGATAATTTCAGTCATTGCATCATCAGCAACGCCAATACAGGGCAGGCCAAAAGCCATAGCTTCCAGTAGAACATCTCCCCATGTTTCCAGGCGCGATGGCAGCACAAAAAGATCAGCTTGATGGAACAAATTTATAATCTTGTCCCGGCTCCAGGATGATGGACAACAGTATACGCCTTCCTGTAACAGGTCCAGCGGAATCGGGTCTCGTGTTAAAAACAGGAGTTGGGCATCTGGAATTTGCTTGCGCACCTGGGCAAACGCGGCCAGTACCAAATCGCCGCCTTTACGGTAAAAATCATTGCCGATGAAGAGGGCTGTTGGCGGGCCATCCGTTTGGCGAGGCTCCAAAACAGGTAGAGATGGGAAATTAACCCCGCCGCCGACAACGGTTATTTTGTTGGAGGGAATGCCATAATGTTCAATGATGGAGTGGCAGGCCATTTGGCTGCGAGTGCAAATGTGGGCTGCTCGTTGATAAGCCTGTCGTTCCAGGTTGAACCAGGTTTGCCGTTGTTTGGGTGACAGCGGTGAACGCCCGACGGTTGGCTTTTGTGCAGAAAGATACGAAGTATAGTCAGTGTAAATGACGCTTGGAAGCTGGTTTGGCGGCCAACAGGCGTCGAACATGACGCCGACCTGCAAGACGACATCGGCTTGCTGTTTTAGCTGGGAAATTTGGTTGGAGACAGCCTGGGAGCGTCGATGGAATGCTAAGATGTTTTTGTAGAAGCGCTGCTGCCAATGGTACCGTTGGGGATGAAAGGTGAGCAGTGCATTCAGCCAACGATTCCATCCGGTTAAATTGGCGTCAATTGTTTGGATGAGGGAAAGGTGTTGGGCAACGGCCGTAAACAAATATCCATACTTCACACTGGCAGCCGGCATATTGACCACATCGCCCATGGTAACGCCGATGACACGGATGGGATTGGATTTCATCATAGCTGACGTTTTTCCTCGGTCATGGCTTGAGCCAGCGACGTGTCTTGTGGACGGCGCTTGGCTCGCTGCCACAAGGTTGTCTGGCGCTTGGTTAGGAAACGAGCCAGGCCGACCAGGGCTGCCCAGTTGCTGCCCACTAAAAATGTGGGCAAATATAACAGTTTACCGATTAGGCCGCCCCGTTTCCACCATTGTCCCAAGGCGGCTAACAGGTAAAAAAAGATTTGAATACCCAGGAGTATGGTGTAGATTTCTGGCCGGTTTTGGCTAACGATAAGTATGTTGGTCAGGATTGCCATGATCATTGCCAGGGGGACCAATGGGCGCAAAAATTTGTGGGAAATCATCTGCCAGGCGGCTAACGGCCGTTTCCAGGGCAGTAGCTGTCTTACCAATCCCATCGCCTGATACCGACCGGCCACAATACGGGAACGGCGTATCACTTCATCTTCGGCTGATGCCGAAACGTATTCATACGAGCGGGCCTTTGGTGCATACACAACCCGATACCCACGTTTAATCAGGCGCATAGCCATGTAGAAATCGTCGTTAATGATGTTGTCGGGCGGGGTTTCGAACAGGCTGCGTCGCAAGGCCAGGATTTCACCGGCGACACCCGTGCAATTACCCAGCCGGGTTTCTTGTTTTTTGATGAAGGATTCATACCGCCAGTAAAGTCCTTCAGAATGGCCCAGGCTGCTGCCATCTTTGACGATTGTTTTGGCGCCGCTGACTGCGGCAACGGCCGTTTCCGCAAACGGCTTCACCAATTCTCGTAAGGCTTGCGTGTCATACAAATTATTGGCATCGGAAAAAACGACAATTTCGCCCCGTACCAGCGGCATAGCACGATTGATGGCTGCCATTTTCCCCTGCCGCTGCGGCGTGTAGTTCAACTCTACACCCTGGGAAGCGAACTGTCGCACGATGTCCGGCGTTGCATCAGATGATCCGTCGGCAGTCACCAGAATTTGCCGCAAATTTGCCGGATAATCCAGAGTCAGGCTGTTTTCCAGTTTGGCGGCGATGACAGCTTCTTCGTTATAGGCGGCGATTAAGAGGGTAAGAGTGGGGGTGTATGGGGGTAACGGCCGTTCTCGCGAGCGCAACCGCGCCAACAAGGTTACCAGCAGCGGATAACCAGCGTAAACGTACAAAATAATTCCAATGGATAACCAAAATAAAATCACCATCAAACGTTACCATTCTGGTTGTAGCAGCGGGTCTGGCGCGGTCAACAAACGTTCATACAAACCACGCAGCCTGTCTGCAACGCTCGATAAAGCATACTCGCTCACCATTTTTTGACGGGCTTGCTGTCCTAAACCTTCTCGTTTTCTTTGCTCATTGAGCAAATCTATGATGCATTCAGCCCAGTCAGCCGAATTATCTGGCGAAATTAATAAGCCATTATGACCGTGAGAGATTAAATCCGGCGCACCGCCAACATTACTGGTAATCACCGGTAGACCGGCGGCCATTGCCTCCAAAAGTGCGTTGGAAAGACCTTCAGTTGCTGAGGGCAAAACAAACAGGTCGGCGCACTGCAAAAATGGGGCCACATCATCAACGGCACCATAGAAAATAATGCCGTCCCCGGCCTGCCGCTTTAGCTCTGCCTCTTGATCGCCGGTTCCCAGCAGCAGCAGTGATGCCTGAGGATGGGCGATCCTTACTCTGGGCCAGATGGCAATGAGTTGATCAATTTGTTTTTCTTTGGCAAGACGGCCGGTGAAGACCGTTAACGGACCGTCCGGCAGTCCAAAATTTTGGCGTAAAATTTGCTTTTCTTGTGCAGGAATAGGCGCAAAATGATGAATATCAACGCCATTGGGGATGAACGGCCGTTTCTCCTGTGGTATGTTCAGATTGGCCAGTTCCCCGTCGATCTCCCGGCTGATCGTAATAAAAGCATCGACATGACGGCGCATAGCCGCCAGCCGCTGCCGGCCGGATCGCCTTTGGTTCAACTTGGCAATGTCACCCAGCTTCCCGCCGCGCAGCACTTTTGCCGCCACCGGCATGCCAAAGATACGTTTTGCTAAAACGGCCGTTGTCGTTGGTGACAACAACTCATGCGCATGAATCAAATCCGGTTTCAGGCGATACAGCAGCGGCAAAGCCGACAGTGTAAAAGCAAGAGAGGCAACAGGCTTGGGGCCGGGAATTGGCAGGCGGTAAACAGGAACACCGTCTATCATCTCAAATGAACGCAAACCAGAGTAACGGCGGGTCAGAATATGAATATCCACGCCTCGTTCTTGCAGCAGCGGGGCCAGTGCGGCCAACTGCCGTTCTGCGCCACCCACATGTGGATAATATGCCTGGATAAGCATAGCGACACGTATTGTTTTGCTGGCAGAGTAAGAACCCATCAGATCTCCATCAGAGCTGTAATTCCGGGCGATAAAACTTCGTCATAGAGCGCCAATAATCTGTTGAGCCATACTGACGGGCTGTAATGCAGGTTAACCCGTTCACGCGCCGCCGAACCCATAACAGCCAATTGCTCTGGTTTATCCAAAAGGTCGCTAATGGCCTGCGCCAGCTGCTCCGGCTTGTGCGGCGGAACAACTACACCAGAACACGACGTTACTACTACCGGAACGTCGCCAACGCCGGTAGCCGCCACTGGCAAACCGGCAGACATCGCTTCCAGCATGGCAACCGGCAGCCCTTCCCAATGGGAGGCGCTGACAAACAGATCACTGGCTCCTAACAAGCGAGGAACATCAGTACGGCTTCCCAGCAGCCAGGCATTGTTTTCCAATCCCAGCGACTTGATTTGTGTGTTCAAATCATCAAAGATTGATCCCGCACCGGCGATAATTAGTGCTGCTTGCGGATGTTTACGGCAAACCTGGGCAAAAGCGGTCAATAAATCATCGACTCCTTTTTGCGGGGTAAGCCGACCGACCGAAATTAATAATGGGCGGGCAGTATTTCCTGTCAGTTCTGTGCGTAAAGCCTGCCTTTCCGTTTTGGGTAATGGGGGAATGGATTCAACGGCATTGGGTACAACGTGCAAAATTTTTCCGGGAAACTGTGGCTGCCGGGCTTTGGCCACTTGTTCGCCGACAACAATAATTTTGCCGGACAGCTTTTTTACGATCCATAATTCTAACTTTTTGCGCAGTTTGGATTCAATACCTTCCCTGACATTATGTAAGGTGGCGACGGTGGATGTTTTTGTGATCGTGCAGGCCAGGGTTCCCAAAATGTTGGCATAATTCAGGTGGGTATGGACGATGTCAAACTTTTCCTGGGCCAGGAATCGTGTCAATTTAATAAATCGTGGTAAATCGAGAAGGCGTTGGGCATGAAAGGTGACAATACGAACGTCTAAGTTTTCTAATTCAGAGGTAAATGGCGCGTCTTTGTAGTCATTGTCCAGGGTGATAATGGTTAATGCGATGTCATGTTGACGGGCTGCTTCGGCAAATGTAACGAGTAATTTTTGGGCGCCGCCCCAGCCTAATGAATCAATGATGTGGGCGATTCGCATAGCTATCTCCGGGCCAGGGCAGTACGCAAGGTCCGCCCGGCAGTAAGAACGACTTCGCGCTGTAAAAGTAATAAAGCACCAATGTAGGCTATTGCTCCGCTAAAAACGGAGGCGATTAACTGTATTAATGGGGTTGTTTGTGCGGTGAAGTAGCGTGTACCCATGACGGCGATGATTAAAGCGATGCCGCCCATGGCCGCAGGCTGTAAAGCGTGGGCCATTTTGCGAAAGGGTGTATTTAATATTCTTCCGGCAACGATAAAATTTAAGGTGGTTCCCAGGAAGGCAACGGCCGTTTGCACCCAGCCTACTATTTCAACAGAAGCCGGTACGGTTACTGCCCAGTATATGCCGGGAATCAAAAAAACAGCTTGTATTATGGAAAATTTGGTCAGCAAGCCAGGCCGGCCTTGCGCTTTGTAAATATCGCCGGCGTTAAAAGTCAGGGAGCGGAGCAGGGTGTAAATGGCGATCGCCACCATAACGGGGGCAGCGGCTTCCCATTTGGCCGAGTAGAAGACCAAAACAAACGGCCGTGCCGTCAAAGCCAGCCCCAGCCCCAAAGGAACGGTGATTAAGCTGACGTAACGCATGGTTTGTAAAAAGCCTCGGCTGAGTACGGCCGTATCATCGCGCATTTTAGCGTACGCAGGAAAAACGACCTGAGCCACCGTTCCACTAAATTGTTTGATTAACAATTCGGGCAGTCTGAAAGCCATAGTGTAAAGGCCCAGGGCTGCCGCAGTCATAAAGCGGCCAATGAGTAAATAATCGACGTTGAGTAAAAGCATCCCCATGGCGTCAATGGCAATGATGCCTGAACCATATTTAAGCAGTCCAGGAGCCATTGAGATGTTAAACCGGAACCGGGGCCGCCAGGGCATCACGCGCCAAAAAGCGATAATGGATACGGCCGTTCCCACCAACTGACCGATGATCAGACTCCAATAGCCAAAACCCGTCAGCGCCAGGGCAATCGAAACAATACCTTTACCTAAAGAACGTACCAATTCAGGGACAAATTTACGGCCGAAAGCCAGTTCTTTTCGCAGTAGAGCATTATGCACATCGCCTAAAGCTGAAAGCGGAAAGGTCAGACCCAAAATACGGGTAACCTCAACCGCTCGAGCATCACGGAAAAACCAGCCCGCCAGAGGAGATACAAGCCAGGTGATGCCAAAAAGAATCACCCCAAAGCCTAAAATAAGCCAGAACCCGGTGTCCTTACGCTCCGCATCATCATGATAATAAATCAAAGCTGCAGTAATCCCCAGACCCTGCACAACCTCCAAAAAACCAATTGCAACCAACGCGTAGCCGGCAACGCCAAAATCTTCTTCGGATAACAGGCGTGCCAGCACCATAGTGCTGATAAATACCAGAAATTTACCGCTGTATGTTGCGGCATAGGCCCAAATAGTGCCCTGGATGGTAGCCTTGGTCAGGCTTTTTTCACTGCTTGCCGATTGCAATGCACACCTCTTAAAAACCCATTTTTACCGCTAATACATTCTGTTCGGCCATATCTGTTGTGCTGTTTAACGTTTGTGATATGGCCATTCCAATACCTAACAAGAGCCACATGTATCGTGGATAAGCTGCGTGTAAAAAGAAAGCCGCTATCAGGTAACCAATCAGGCCGATTGTAAAAGCGCGCAGCATATTTGCTTCATGCCATTGTCCCGCTTGATTCAGCGTGCTGTACGCCTTAGTAAGACCATAAAAGGTAAAGGCCAGAAGTGTGCCAAAGACAAACAATCCTAATAAACCTGTTTCGGCTGCTATTTCAAGATATAAATTATGGGCAGCCCGATCCTCCAGGCGAGAATCAATACCAATCTGGCGCGAATAAGTCTGATAATGAACAGCATAATTGTTCAGGCCAACACCCAATAAGGGGTGATCTGTGAACATACGCCAGCCAGCCTGAGTTTCGCTCAAACGGCCGCGAAAAGAACTGTCATGTCGGGCATCTTCCTGGCTTATTCCTGGTATAAGATTGGTCATCGTCTGCACTCTTTCGGAATATTGTTCAGGCACAAATTGAAGCAGTACGCTGCCTAAGAGAATGGTTATCAATAAAGGAACAAAACGGATTCGATAATGCCAAACTGATAATGCTGCGATAACGATTAATCCTAAAAATGCGCCGCGTGAAAAGGTGAAAATAGCAGAAAGCAGGCAGACGGCCAATGCCCACCCGGCCAGGATGCGCAGAACCAGCCGGTTTTCATGCCATAGTCTTTCCAGGGCCAATGGAATGATGACGAGCAAAATCTGACCGTAAAAATTGGGGTCGCCGATGGGGCCGGCAATGCGGTAATCATTGCTTTTGCCTACTATATTTTGTATTTTTGCCAGGCCAAATCCCCAATAGATGTTTTCGTAGGTGCCTGTAAGCTGTTGGTAGGCGGTTATGCTGCCCATGAAAATTCCGGCCAGCAGTAATGTCCATATAACAGCGCGAAAGGTTGATGTCCGGCGCAGCAGGATGATGATCAGGACGGTGATGATGACATCTTTTATATAGGTTGCCAGCGCATCCTGTACCCGGCTTGTGTCTTGAGCGTAGAGCATGGCTGCAAAACCGACTAATCCATAGGCGCCCAGCAGAACTAATGGTATTTCGATCTGGCGGAGTGGTTTTTCATTGAGGAATGCCCAGCGTCCGACGATGATGACCAGGAGCAGCAGTGATAAGGGCTGGGCGATGGATGGCAGAGAGTGTTCATGAACTAAAACGTCGGATAACCGGGTGTAGGTGATGAAGATCAGAATGAACAGCCCAAATTCTAAACGGGTGGCTATGGCAGTGAAACCCGCTAGTCCGACGATACCCAATATGACGATTATAGGATTGTTGACCAGATTGACAGCTAAGCTGACTATGCTGGCCAATCCTACAGAGGCAACGGCTAATAATATGAGGGTTATGTCGTTTTTATTTTGTTTGAGGTGCTGTAATTTCGAAATCATGAACAGACCCGTTGGGAGCTGCGGCTTGGTTATGGTTTGGGGTTGATTCAGCCTTTAATTCAGTAGGGTTGTTTTTTTGTGTATCTGTTTCTTGAGTGGCAATGACGGCCGTTGGCCGCAGCAGCCGTTCGCGCAGTACGACTAGTAACCCGCCCAGACCCAGACCCAGGGCTACGGAGAGGATTGCATTTTGTACCGGCTGCGGTTCAAACGGCCGTTGCGGTACCGGTGCTTTATCCAGAAAGGCGAATAGGTGGATAGGGTAGAGACTGCTCATATATTCGATGGCTTTTTCACCCACAACGTTAGCCAGATTGGCGGTGAGAGCCGGGTCGGGGCCGGTGATGGTGAGTTCCAGCACGTTGGCTTCTGGCAGGACAACGGCCGTTAACGAATAATCGGCCAAATCAACAGCCGCCACATTCAATTCCTGACGCGCAGACCCAAGAATTCGGTTGCTCCGCAGCACTTCGGCGTAAGTCACAACGACAGACCGTTTGTCTAATGCTTCCAGGCTGTTGATAATGTCGCGATCTTCCAGTTCCCGGTTGGGGCTGACAATAAACCGGGCGCTAGTCATATAGGTGGGCGTTGTCAATGAAGAGAGAATGATAGAGATGAGCAGGGCTGCTCCGGCGGTTAAGGCAACGATCCACCAATTGCGCCGTCCAATTTGTATTAATGTCTGTATTTCACTCATAATTTTTCCCTGAAGATGGTCAGTAATCCATTTCCTTTTCTGCTAGATCGTAGTCTGTCTTAGGCCTGTTTGCGGCTCTGTAAAGACAGTTTGTTTTTCATTGAGATTGTGTACGGCCGTAAATAAATTAGCTAATTGCGTGACATTTGTTTGTAAATCAAATGCTTGCAGTACCTGGGAACGGCCGTTCTCTGCCAGGCTGGCCGCCTTTTCCGGATTTTCATAAACTGCTGCCAGCACATCGGCAAGCGCCAACGCGTCTGCGGGTGGCACCAGATAGCCTGTTTCGCCATGTCGAACCAGTTCCGGAATACCGGAAATCGACGTTGCAATTACCGGCAGCCGGGAAGCCATTGCCTCCATCAAAGCAACCGGGATGCCTTCCATTTTACCAGAAGGAGTGATAACACTAGGCTGCACGTAGCAATGCGCCGTCGGTAAAAGATGGGCAATTTCTTGTTGAGTTTTGCTGCCCATCAATTCAACAACCGACTCAAGCCCCATCGCTTCGATCATTCTTGTTAAATTAGCATGTTCTTCGCCGCCGCCAATGATGCGGCAGCGGAAGGGTATGCCGCGTTCCAATAATTGCCGACAGGCTTCTATCAGAAAGCGCTGTCCTTTATAAGGTTGCAGACTGCCGATATGAATGATTTCTAAAGGATAGCCAGGTTTTCTATCGAGCAGCGACGGTTCGTAGGTTCGTGGTTCGATGCCGCAGTGTATGATGTGTACCTTACGGGCAATCTTATCACCAACGATGTCTTTCAAATATTGCTTGTTATACTCAGAAATGGCGGCTATGAAGCTGGCTTCACCGAGTTTGCGTTTAAGCATCGTGCGGCGTACGAAAATGTCGTGCGCATGAACCGTGACGCTGTAACTTATGCCGTTTAACTGATGGATAATCCAGGCAGCAAAGGCCGGAAAAGTAGCATAATGGGCGTGGATATGTTCAATGCTTTCTTTTTGCATGGCTTGTGCCGCGTAAACGGATTTGGGCAGCAGGATGAGTAAACGCACCAGCATGTAAGGATCGCGCCAGGATTCCAGCAAGGTGTGCCGCCATAAATTGAGGTAAATCCCCGGTTGTTTGAACAATGCCCGCAAATTTGCCGTTAGGGTTTGCCACGAGAATAGGGGTAACGGCCGTGCTCGGGGCAGCCACAACATTGCTTCTTCATGAACCGTTTCTTGTTGTTGGCGGATAAGGGGGTAAAGGGCAATGTTCAGGCCCTGCCGGACCAGTTCATCCATTTCGCGCAGGATGAAGGTCTCCGGCAGGTGGGGAAACCGGGACATAATGTAGGCAATTTTTTGGGCCATTAATGGGCTCCACGTTGTTGGATAACGGCCGTTAACGTCAGTACCAAAATCGTCAAATCAAGTGAAAGGCAGCGCCGCTCAATATAAGCAATATCCAGCCGTACCCGATCATCAAACTCCATGGAGCCTCGGCCAATAATTTGCCATAACCCGGTTAATCCAGGCGTAACATCCAGGCGTTCGGTATGCCACAATTCATAAGTTTGAGCGTCAAAAGAAGTCGGTCGCGGCCCTACGAGGCTCATGTCACCCCGCAGAATATTCAAGATTTGGGGCAGCTCATCCAGGCTGGTCTTCCGCAAAAAACGGCCAACTCGTGTCACACGAGGATCATTTTTTATCTTGAAATCCGGCCACTCCAACTCGTTCAGTGAAGCAAGTTCCTTCTTTAGTTCCTCGGCGTTAGGTACCATGGTGCGGAATTTATACATGGCAAACCGACGCCCGCCCTTGCCTGTGCGCTTCTGCTTAAACATAACAGGACCATCCGGCGACTCTAATTTGATGAGCACCGCAAAAAGACCAAGCAGCATTCCCAAAATAGGCAGAGCCAATATGACAATAAAAAGATCCAGGGCCCGCTTTGCCGCCAGATAGGATTTGACAGATAGGCGTCTTTTTTGGGGGTCGAATTTTTCCCACCATTCACGCATTTCAGGAGAGATAGGGTTTTCAGGGTAGAAGGCAGCTTTGTGTTTAGGCAATGAAACAGATGAATCATATGTCTGTAAGGTGGGAGACTCTGAGTTATGTATAATTGTCACGGCCGTTACTCCTTATAATTACAAATACAATGCATTCCAACACATCACAATCCTGAACCGACAAATAAAACCAACCGTCCGATTAGTAACGACTAATCTTTAGCGTGAACCATCACCCCATGTTCATGAGAAAAAAAAGGAGAAACGTAAGACCTCTCCAATTTTTCTGCCTGAGAAATCAATTCTTCAAATGTAAGCGCCATGTCAGGGAACGAAGCGGTCCCACAGCGTACTTCAACCCCTAAATTACGTTTAATAACAGTACATACTTTTTCAGCTAGAAGAGAAGCGTCAGCTTGATCCACTTCAGGGCAAACAATAATAAACCGATCGTTTTCCCTATCTTCCAACACCGTATTGACAATCTGTACTTCTTCACCAATCATTTTTGCCAGCTTTGCGCGGGCAAAATGGTTCGCAATTGTTTTTTGCACCTCTTGCACAAGAGGTGGCAGCGGCTCTTTTATCGATTGGAAATTGGGCGTGGCCACAATAACACTTAACGTTCTTTTGTATTGGCGGCTTCGACGCATTTCTTTCCGTATATAGTCGCCAGCCTGGTCCAAAAGTAACGAGGTTCCTCGCAATTGAGTCATGGCCATACTTTCAACCGCTTGTCGGAACTCTTTCAGTCCATTGGCAACCTGGTAAGAAAGCGAAGTTAACACAATCAGCATGCCAACCTCTGTTACAGTAATATAAATATCGCTGACAAGAGCTTGCCCCTTAAACAAAATTAAATGGAGACCGACATAAATTCCCAACCAGAAAACAACATTTTGAGAGGCCGAAAAGCGCATAAAAACAGGCAGGACAATAGTTGAAAAGACAGCCAGGACTGCCAGCACGTAAACAAACGAGTGAATATTCACAATGCTTTCCCGGTTAAAATCTAATCTTTCAATATTGAAAAAGAAAACCAGCGCTATTAACAAATAAAGGATTACGTGTTTTAGACGTTCCATCGAATTCCGATACTCCAAGACTAATTAAGCTAAACACACCCTGATTTACTTAAAAACAAACCCCTGATGCTTAGAATTTGTGGGGATGGCTCCTTCTCCCAGCAAAACAAGTGTTGCGGTAGGGGCAATGAAGTACTTGCAACCAGAACTATGAATATAAATTACAATAAGCCAGTGCAAAGAAAACTTCTTTAACCACAACTAATCCTCGTCAGACGAACGAAAATAAAACACACTGTCCATAAAGAGATTATCATGGCGGACTTAAGGAAAATCTTACGTGTTTAATGCTGCTAACAAGATTTATGAGTTAGACTATTTATTTTGTAGATGGTCACCCGAGTCCAAAAACCGTTCATCAAGACGTCGGTGCCATTAAGCTAGATTGATGGGAGAGGTACGCAAATAAGCCGTGGCAGCTCTTTTTTGAGAAAAATCATGAAAGACTCGTTGTACTTGCTCCGCCGTTAAATTCATTGCCTCGGCAACTTGTGTTATTGGTACGTTCTGCTCTTGTGCATACCAAAGTAAATCCATTGTATTGAAGGGGATACGGAAAAAGAATTCTTCCTGAGATTGGTGAGCACTGTAGGTGTCTGAAGTGGGGGGCCGCTGCCGAATTACTTCTGGTACGTCGAGGTATGCGGCCAATTGATAGATTTGTGTTTTCAACAAATGGCCGATGGGGCGTACATCGACGCCGCCATCGCCAAATTTAACGAAAAACCCCTGGTCGTGTTCGTTTTTGTTGGCGGTACCAATGACGGCGTAGTTACGCAGTTCGGCGTGGTAGTAGAGCATGGCCATGCGCGTGCGCTGTTTGAAGTTAGAAGCAGCAACGATCTGCAAATATTCTTTCAGTGGCAAATGTTCGTTTAATTCTTGGCCATTGGGGGTGACGATGGTTAATGAGAAGAGATTGAGCGAATCTTCTTCTAGTAGATTTTGCGGCAGAACAATTTTGGCTTTGTAACCGGCGGCAGCGTCGTACTCTGGAAAAACGCGGCGGATGGCTTCATCTCGTCGGCGGTAACAGCCGAACCCTTGTAAGGCTGCGGTTATATTTTCTGTGATGAGGGTTATGCCGTAATGTTGGGCAACACAGTTAGCCAGGTCAAGGCTTTCCGGTTCTGAGTCTTTCTCCGGCAGGGTAATGGCGGTGACGCGCTGGGGACCAAATGCTCGAACAGTCAAGGCCAGCACGACGGATGAATCAACGCCGCCGCTGATGCCGATGACGCCGCCGCGCCGTTTCAAATCTTTTTGCACGGTCTGGCGCAGTGCTTTTACTAATCGATTGGTTTCGGCGGCGGGGTCGATGTCGATGATGTTTTTATGGAATGTCATGGGAGACTCCTTTCAGGCATTTTTTGTGGGCTACCTAATCCTGTTTTTTTGATTTTGCCGGAGGATGTTTTGGGGAGTGTGTCGCAGAAGGTGATGATTTGGGGCACCATGAAGTCTTCGAGGTTGGCGCGGCAGTGGGCCATGACCTGGGATTCGGTGAGGTTGTTGCCTTCGTGGACAATGAAGGCCTGGATGGCCTGGCCCAAGATGGGATCGGGGATGCCGATCACGGCCGTTTCCACCACGCCCGGCAGCGCATATAACACATTCTCCACCTCTTTGGGCGCAACCTTCTCGCCGCGACATTTGATGATGTCGTCTTTGCGGCCGACGAAATAAAAAAAACCCTCGTCATCCATGCGGAAGAGATCGCCAGTGTAGCAGACCTTTTCGCCGGGCAGCGGGCCAGGCCGGTAGCGTTGGGCGGTGGCTTCCGGGGCAGCCCAATAGCCGCGCATCACATGCCGGCCGCGCACAACCAGCTCGCCAATCTCGCCGGGGGGGAGGCGACGGCCGTTTTCATCTTCACACCAGACCTCTGTGCCGGGAATGGCAATGCCTACTGAGCCGGGTCGCCGGGCCAACTCTGCCGGGGGCAGGTACAGGGTGCGCTTGGTTTCGGTGAGACCGTACATGGAGTAGAGGGTGACGCCGGGGAATTTTTGCTGTAATGCTTGAATGTGGCTGACGGGCAGGGCGGCCGCTGTGTTGGTCATATAGCGCAGGCTGGATAGATCGTAAGCGTCCAAATCCATTTGCAGCAGGATGGCAAAGAGGGTGGGGACGCCGGGAAAGCCGGTGACCCGCTCGGCTTCAATGCGCTGCATGATGGCGGCTGGAAAGGCGAATCCTTTTTCCAGAATGAGCGTGCCGCCAAAGCAAAAGGTCATCAGCAGTTGGTACAGGCCGTAATCGAATGACAAGGGCAGGACGTCGATGACGATGTCGTCGGGCCGGTTTTCCAGGTAGCTGATGATGGATTGGGCGGCGAAGACGACGTTACTGTGGTCGCTCATGACGCCTTTGGGATCGCCGGTGCTGCCGGAGGTGTAAATGAGGCAGGCCAGATCGCGGTCGATGATGTGGCTGCACGGCCGTTCCTCCGAATACCTGGCAGTTATGTCATCAAAATACAAGAATCCGGCGGGAAGGTGGGACGGCCGTTTCCCGCACAATACGCACAAACTTAAGGCGGGCAGGCAGGTTTTCAACCAGTCTGCCAGGTTCGCCTGGCGACTCTCCAGCAGCAGCCCCCAGGCGCGGCAATTTTCCAAGATGTAGGTTAGCTTGTCCCTTTTGGTCGATTGGTTGATGACGACAAACGTGCCTCCGGCTTTTAAGATGGCAAAAATGGCAACGGCCGTTTCTATCGAATTAGGCAAATAAACAGCTACCCGATCGCCCCGCGTTATGCCCTGGGTCAGAAAGGCATTGGCCAATTGATTGGCCAGCTGGTCCATCTCGCCGTAGGTTAGCCGCTGGCGACCACAAACCAGGGCAGTTTTGTCCGGGTAACGTTCGGCGCTTTGGTGCAGAAAATCCTGTACGAGCATGGTGTGCCTCCTGGGTCAGGCGGGAACGGCCGTGTGCTGCCGGATAAAGGCCGCCAGTTCGGTCACTGAACCAAAATTGGTTGGCGTCAAATCGTTCCGGCTCACCACGAATCCGAAATTTTCTTCAACAAAAAGGGCCAGTTCCAATACTCCTAACGAGTCGATAACCCCTTCGTCCATGAATGAAGCGTCGTCTGGGAATGGGTAACCATCGTCACTAAACAAAATATTTTCAGCTACATATTGTTTGATTTTGTCTTCGATTTTCATAAGTTTTGACTCCTCCAGGCAAATGTACTTTCTGGTGTTTTTGAGAATGGATCGGGTAAATTGGGAACGGCCGTGTATGGTTGTCGGGTTGGCGGTACCAATTGGTCGAATGCCTGCGTTGCCAAACAAAAAATGCCCTCATGCAGTTGATTCGCGCCTTCTGGTTTCCCTGGAAAAAGTTCCAGTTTGCCCACCGCTGTTTGAAACAAATCCAGAGGCGGCAGTGTGCCGTTTGTCTGCAATTGATAAATGCGTGGATGATGGGTTGGCAGCCGTTCCTCCTCGTCATAGCTCAATATTTCATGTAGTTTTTCACCGGGGCGCACGCCAATATATTCGATGGGGATGTCTTTGTGAACGCGCAAACCCTTCAGGCGGATCATGCGCTCTGCCAGGTCTTGAATACGCACTTCATCCCCCATATCCAGCATAAAAACTTCACCGCCCTGGCCAAAGGCTGCCGCTTGCAGCACCAGATTGACGGCTTCCGGAATGCTCATAAAAAAGCGTTTCATCTCTTTGTGAGTGATAGTAACCGGTCCGCCTTGTTCAATTTGCCGGGCAAAGATGGGCAGCACACTGCCCCGGCTGCCAATGACATTGCCAAAGCGAACGATGGAAAAGATTGTGCCGCTCTGCTTATCCAGCGCCCTCAACCAGATTTCGCAGGCGTATTTGCTGGCTCCCATGACGCTTTTGGGTTTTACCGCTTTGTCGGTGGAGATAAACACAAAGCGCTGTGCGCCGTAGGTGTGGGCCATTTCGCTCACGATCATTGTCCCTTTGATGTTGACGCGCAGAGATTGATCGGGATTTATTTCCACAAGGGGGACGTGTTTGTAAGCGGCGGCATGGAATACCAGATGGGGCCGGTAGATATGGAAGATGGTCTCGATTTTGGGCCGGTCGGTAATGTCGGCCAGGAGCAGCAGCACTGGTATCCGGCTTTTGCGGTTCAGGTCCAAATTTAGCTCAAACAGGCCGGTTTCGTTGTTGTCGAGCAGCAGCAGTAGCGCCGGTTCGTAGCGACAAAGCTGGTAGCACAATTCTGAGCCGATGGACCCCGCCGCCCCGGTGACCAGAACGACTTTATCGTGAATGAGATCACGGCAAAGCTGGGAGTCGACTTGTAACGGCCGTCGCTGCAACAAATCTTCCACATGCAGGTCCCGCAAAGTAAGCGGGTCTTCATACTGCCGGCTCATCAGATCGGTGACGGTTGGCAAAACCTTGATTTGGGCCGGTGTTTCCTGGCAGATAGAAATGAGGTGCCACAATTCATCATGGTTCATTTCTTCGACGGCAATGATGATGACGTCAATTGCATACGTTTTGACCAGTTCGGGGATTTGCGCCAGGGTCCCTAACACCGTGATGCCATTAATGGTCATGCCATTTTTTTCTGGGTCATCATTTACAAATCCCAAAATATTGATTTTGGCCGGCTTGTTGTTGTAAGCGAATTGGGATGCAATCTGGCGGGCGATGGTGTTGGTACCTACGATCAAAGCGTTTTCAGCGCAGTCATTTTTGTGCGCGGCTTGAATGGAGTGCAAGAATTCCTTGTGTGACGCTGGCAGCAGAACCCGTCGGTACTTGAAGCCAGTGGAGAAAAAGGCGTTGAGCAGGCCGGCAATGATGATGACCCCACTGCCTAAACCGGGGAACCAGGCGAAGAGAAAATTGCCGCCCCAAAGCAGCAAGGTGCTGATGGCCGAAGCGCGCAGGACGTGCCAGGCATCGCGCAAATCGGCGAAGGCCCACAAACGGCGGTAAATACCGGAAATGGCATTGATGGTGATGTGTACGGCCGTCATCGGTATGAGATATTTTGCCAGCAGAACCAATTGGTTCGTGTCATAACTGCCATTGTGTTGCACCAGGATCGCCAGATAAAATGCCGCCGGAATCATGATACAGTCCAGCAGAATCCGGCGGGCATACTGCCGCTGTATGTTCAGTGATTCCAAATGAATATTCATCTTATCCTCCCCGTGCCGCCCATGGTCTTCTTAAACCAGGGCAGCAAGCCGTTGACTCGTTCGAATCAAATAATTTTGAGCACGGCTCCCCCCGTGTGCCAGAAAAGGCAGTAGTTCAAACAGTGTTAACAAAAAAATACAGGCGTCCAGTGATGGCGACGCATGCTCGACGTAGGCCAGATCGTAAAGGCGGCGTTGGGCCAGGCTGATTTTGGTACGGCCGTTTACCTGGGCCAGGCCGGTAATTCCCGGTTGAATAGTCAATCTTTTTTGCTCTTGAGACGTGTAATAAGCAGCCGCCTCTGGTGGATCGGCGCGCGGGCCAATCAGGCTAATCTGGCCTAGCAGCACGTTCACCAACTGTGGCAGCTCATCCAGCCCCACGCGCAGCACGCGCCCGATTCGTGTCACGCGCGGGTCATCCTCAAGCACCAAATATGCCCCGTTGGCGGCGCGCACCGGCTGGCTGTGATGATACATAGTGCGGAATTTGAAGAGAGGGAACGGCCGTCCCGCCTTTCCCATCCGCTCACTGATATACAAAACTGGCCCTGGACTGTCCAGCTTGACCCAGACGCCAATCAGAATCAAAACCGGCAGCAGGAAAATCAAAGCCGCCAGCGAAAAAACAACATCCACAACACGCTTGACAATTTTGAACGTGAAACGAACTTCTTGTTTCATGTTTCAGTCTCTTTTGCCCCTCATGCCAGCCAGACATGCAGCGATAGGCCGCCGGAAACAGGCCGCCAGCCCATACGGGCCATACCTGATTGGGCGGCTGCGTTATTGGTTTGTGTGCCGACAAAGGCGACATCGGTTTGCTGCTCCTTTAACCAGACCAACATGGAGCGCAGCAAATCGTCGTGCAGACCCTTTTGCCGGAAGGCGGGGTCAATGGCCCCCAGCATAAACTGACCCATGCGCACATTGCACAACCCGTCCTGGTCATCCAAAAAGCGCAGCGTGCCGTATCCGACCACTTTCCCGTCAACCTCGATGACCGAAATATAATCGGCGACTTCGCCACTGCACGAGTTGCGCAGCCATTTGGCATACAATTCGTCACAGGCAGCCTTGGGCAAATGGGGGTCGGCGTGAAAACGGTTGGGAATGGGCGTATAGACCTGCCGGGCCAGAGCCACCAAGGTTTCTACATCTGCTGCCTGGTGGGGGCGGAACGTGGCTGTAGTGATTTGTTCAGGAATGGGTTGGCGCTGTAAATCGAACAGCCAGAAAACCTGGGCTTCCATCGTGCGGAACCCGACCTCTTCCAGCGCATGGATGGCGTTGATATCGTTGAGGCTGGCCCAGATGTGCAGGGTGGCCGCTTCTCGCTGCCGGGCCTCTCGGATTAGTTTTTGGGCCAAGGCACAGGCCGTTTCGCGCTGCTGTGGTTTGGCCCATACGCCCAAATGCGAGACGCGCCATACGTTTAAGCCAAAGTGTTCGGTATCCCAGGCCAGCGGAGCCATGGCGGCGAATCCGGCCAGTTCGGGTTGGTGATTGTATGCGCCGAGGACGACGGCCGTTTCATCGGCCGCTATCTTCTCCAACTGCCGCCGCATCAGGTTTTGCTGGCTTTGCCGGGTGACCTGGCGCACCCACCAATACGGCTGGAACGGGTACCGCGCTAGAATGTCGTTTTGCCAATCGGCATCCGTTTTTCGCAAATCAACGATGTTCATGAGGCTTCTCCTGTTTTGGCTACTTTTTGTTCGTCAATGGGATGCTGGAAACGGCCGTTACTCTGCCACAGCCGCCTCACCCAACCAGCAACGCCCGACCAAATGGCTGTCTGTCGGGCTGTCTGACCGCTGACCAGCACCAGCCCATCGACCCCAGCGTCCAGGCTGCTAAACAAAGCCAGAAAAGACTGCACTTGCGCCCACCGTGTCTGCCGCAGCGGAACCAGAAGCAAAATGATGTCGGCCCGCTGAGCCAGGAACGTCGCTGAAATGGGATCTGTAACCGGCGAGGCGTAAAAAATGACAGCGGGATACTGGATGTTTTTCTGCCAGGTGGTCTCGGTGGTGGCTAACATGGTGGGCAGTAACGGCCGTTTCCCGGCATCTTTGTCTGATAATTCAACTACCACCGCTTCTGCACCGTCCGTTTGCCAGGTCTCGGCCAGCCAGCGGGCGGCCACTGCCTGTGACGGTGTGGCTGTAGGCGTCGTGATGAAGATGCGAAGATGAAAGTTGTCGGCTAGTTCTGGTTGTTTGGCCTGCCAGCGTTTTTCACAGGCCGCTTTGAGCAGCCACCAATCGACAGGATTGTTCCGGCTCAGATTGATCGTTGCCCAGACGGGCAGGGATAGGCGTGTGGTCAGATCGCTTTCGCTCAAGATGGGCTGCCGGATGTAGCTGATGAGCAGAACGGTACCGACCACAGCAGACAGGGCGGCCAGCGCGCTCATCATGACGGGGATCACGGCCGTTATGTCGGGCAGTTTGGCAGGAACGGCCGTTTCCACGATCAATACAAAATTACGCTCCTGAGGTGGTGCCAAAGCCCGCAGTTGGCGGGCCACTTCATTGGCGATGGCCGCCGCTGCGTACTGGTCAGTATAAAACGCCTTGATCGACAGCAAATTAGTATCGGCGACGGGAGTCACATCCAGTAATTTGGTGAGATCGTGGGCCGATTCCGGCAGCTGCAAAGCTTGGACAACTGCACCGGTAATAATTTCCAGGCTGGCCAGCCGGCGGTAGTTTTCCACCATAGCGCCGGCCAATTCCAGATAGCCGGCATCTTGGGTGTTGTAATAAGCGTCACCGCCGATGGCGACAACGGCCGTTGCGCTGTAACGCGGGAAACGCTCAATCTTAACCATGCCCCAAAGGGCGAGTACGGCTCCCAACACGGTGACTGTCACAATCAGCCAGATGTGCTGACGAATAACCAATATCAGGCTGCGTAAATCAAACATATTGCCCCCTTCGATGGTCATGTAAATCTAAAATTCGTGGAATTCATTGCTTAACGGCCGTACCGTTGGACCAGACAACGTACGGCTTCAATCACATCATCCACATCAGCGTCGCTCATTCGCGTGTAAAGCGGCAAAGAGATCAAGCGCTCGTAAGCCTCATCGGCCACCGGGAACATGGCCGGATGCAAATCAAACTGTTCCCGATAGTAGGGATGGCGGTGCAAGGGAATAAAATGAACCGAGCTGCCAATCCCTTCTCCGCGCAAGGCTTCAATAAAAGCGGCGCGATCAATCGTTAGCTGCTCCAGCCGCAGCCGGATGGGATATAAATGCCAGGCGTGGACGACATCGGAACGGCAAGTGGGGAGTTCAACGGCCGTTAACCCGGTAAACCCGGCCTGGTAACGGTTGGCAATTTGCTGCCGCCGGGACTGCATTCGCTCCAGGCGAGCCAACTGGTGCAGCCCCAGCGCAGCCTGGATGTCGGTCATGTTGTATTTAAAGCCCGGCAGAATGATTTCATAATACCAGGAACCCTGCTGCGTATATCGGTCCCAGGCGTCACGGCTGATGCCATGTAAAACCCAGCGGCGCATGGCAAAGTCTAGTTCTGAGTTGTTAGTTGTAATCATACCGCCTTCGGCTGTTACCAGGTTTTTGGTGGCATAAAAGCTAAAGGCGGTAGCATGGCCAATACTGCCGATGGGCTTGTTGTGCCAATATGCGCCTACGGCATGGGCCGCATCTTCGATGATGAGAAGTTCGTAGGTTTGGGCCAATACCTGAAGCGCAGCCATATCGCAGGGATGACCATAAAGATGGACGGGGATGATGGCTCTGGTGCGCGGGGTAATAGCTCTGGCAACGGCCGTTGGATCAATATTCAACGTGTCTGGCTGTACATCTACAAAGACGGGGGTGGCTCGTTGGTGAATGATGACGTTGGCGGTAGCGGCAAATGTCATTGTGGGCACGATCACTTCATCACCAGGGCCGATGCCGGCCGCAGCCAGCACTGTATGCAAAGCGGCCGTGCAGGAATTTACAGCCAGGGCATGACGTGAGCCGACAAAGTCGGCAAATTGCGATTCAAATGCTTTGGTCTTGGGGCCGGTCGTCAGCCAGCCGGAATATAATGTGTCAACAACTTCGTCAACTTCGGTTTCGGTGATGTCGGGACGGTTGAATGGCAAAAATACAGTTCTTACAGGTACACGTTCAATTATCATTTTTCACCACCGGAAAATATATTCTTTTTAGGTGTGCGTATGTCGTGCCGATTTCATCCACCATTGCTTGTTGTTCTTCATTGCCAGGGTCGCATAGAACCTGGTCATAAACTTCGGTGTGGCTCCAGGGATACCACAGGAAGCCATCCAGCGGATTTTCCATAGCCCGCAAATACACAGCTTCCATTTCGGCGGCTGTGGGCATGCGCAGCTGCCGGGGATATTCGCCAGGTGCAGCGAATGATTGGCCCAGGAACCACAGTTGGGCATCTATATCCCGCTCGGCTGTTAGTGTGAGATTGTCTTGGATAACGGCCGTTACCATTTCCTCCTGGTAAACATCTTCGCCCCCAATCGTTTCAAATGGGTAGTACCAGATGAGGCAGATGTCACACATCCCGTCGCTGAACATCCAGCCATCTGTGCGGTGCTCTTCGACATAGGCCATGTTCCCCATAAAATGGGCCAGTAGTAAGTCGGGTGCATAGCTCTTCATTTCTGTGTAAAACCCGCGAAGTTCTTCGGCGCTGATACCCATTTGCGGTTCCAACGGTTCATGCAAGCCGACATACCCGATCAATGCTGGATGATCGCCGACGACATCCAGAAAACTCTTGAGGTCATCGTAGTAAAACGGACCATCAATGACGGGGTAGGTCGTGCGCGGCCACAGGTAGGCCACAATGTCAATGCCGGCTGCCTCGGCCGCATCAAGGAAAATTAGCCAGTTTTCAGCTTGCGGCGTGTTGACCAATGAGGTGGAAAAAGTTTGCAGGATAGTTGTGACGCCCCAGGAACGAGCGTTGGCCAATGCGGCGTCCATTTCGGCGCGTTTGTCCGGCCCCCAGTCGGAGTGGGGGTAGAGGTAAACTAATCCGTAATGGTCTGGTTCGTAAGGTAGGGCATCGGCGGTAACGGCCGTTGCATTATCGGATTGAGATCGAACTATCATAGTCGTCCACATCATCAAGCAAAAAAGTACGCTGCAAAATATAAAAATGGTTTTATTTGTTTTAACCTCCATTACAGGGACCCCTTCGCCAATACAGAGAATGGTTATTGATTGCGGTATGTCTGTATAGCGGTATCGATAAAGGCGGCAAACAGTGGGCCAATTGTTTCGTTTGCCAGTTGGTTGGGGTGTGACTGTGCTTCGGTAATTGTCATTTGATATTCCGTGCGTAATGTGTTGGCCGCCGGATCGGCTAATAAATCAAAAAAATCGAAAACAAAAACGTTGTCATGACCAGCCAGAAAATCACCTGAGGTGAGCCAATTGGCGATGGCGCGGGCGCGGGCAGCTTCTTCGGGCGTGGTGGCCAGCGGGTGCAGCGGCGGTGAAGTCATGATGATGAATATGTGGTCTGGATGCTGGTCCATTGTGTCGCGCATTTGCCGATACCAATCTTGGAACTGCTGCTGCACGGCCGTACTCTTAACAGCGCTGTTGGGAAAGCATGATTTGATGATGATGACTTCGTGCTGCAGCAAACGGCTGAGAGCATTGTTTGGCGGATCCGTGACGGGTTGGGCAAAGAGGCGGGCCAGGCCGTCTACGTCGGTGTTGCCGCGCCCCAGCATGCCGGGAATGCGGTAGTGGGCGTTGGTCAGGCTGCCGTCGGGCCGGGTGAGGCCAATGTGGTTATAGTCGTGGTCCCAAAATTGGTAGCCCATGTCGCTGAGTAACGGCCGTACCCCGCCCTCTTCCATCAAATTTCGACCCGTTGAATGGTGCAGAAAGATGATATTGCTGTAATCACCGTTAACCGTGATGGGTTCATCATACACGGGCATGGACAGATACGTGCGCAGGCGCGTGGCTGTGCGGTTAATTTGTGGCCAGAGCAGCACGGTTCCTGCACCAACCAGCAGCAGGGGAACGACACCGGAAATGATAAGCAGTTTCTGTTTTTGGGACATGTGGCTGTTCCTTGGACTAACGAAAAATAACAGGCAAGTATGTAAGCCGGCGCACTTGCAGGGTCAGTTCAGCGACATCACTCAAGGCCCCGGCTGTGCCTACGATGTTGAAACTGTAGTCGCCGATGGGCACGGCCGTAGCCACCGCAAACGTCATCGTACTCGTCTGGCCGGGCGTAATCGGGTTGTGGCTCCAGAACACGGCCGTTTCCAAAGCCAAATGCTCCACTTCCAACTCAACCGATTCGGTGAACCCGCCGCTGCCCAGCACGGTGACATGGTAAACGGCCGTGCCGCCCGCTGCGGTAACGGCCGTGTCAGGTGTGACTTCCAGGCGAAAACCGGCTGGTGAATCCCAACCGGCAATCCGGGCCATCAGCCACCAATACGCGCTGGCCACCCGTTGCCGGCCCACCTCATTCAAGTGCGCTCCGTCCGAAGCATATCCGGCCCACATTGCTTCATAACCGGCCGGGCTGATGACCGGATTTCCGTCGGGATCGTGACTTTCGATGTCGGCGATGTCGAATAATACGCAGCCATGAACGTCGCAATAATCCCGCACCTGGCCGTTAAAAATTTCCTTCTCATCGTTGCCGCGGTCATCGGATGCAATAGAAAGGGGCATGGTCCACCAGACGAAAACCACATCCGGGTAATCCTGCTCCAGAGCGGCCATCATGTCGCGATAGCCGATCCAAATGTCGTAGGCCGGCATGGTGCCAAAGGGGATGGTGTCGCCGGGGCAAAACTTCATCATCGCTGTGTCGGCTGCGTGGTAGCCGCCCCGGATAAAATCATCAAAGCCGTCGATTTTGGTTTCTGGCAGCCCGTTGGTGCCCAAGGATTGGTGCAAAATGCCGCTGTGGGTGGCATACCAATCCGGCCCGTCTACCGCAATGGCAATGGTGTAGCGCGTAGGATTCTGAGATTGCAAATCAGCCATCCCGTCCAAAATGTTGTCGCCGACCGATTTGTGAGCGAAAAATGTGTCCAGATTGCGGACCGCATCCAGCCATTCTTGCGGGATTTGGGCAGCGTCCACGGTGTAATGATCAACCAGGATACTGGGGGCGGCGGTTGTAAGGGGGACGGCCGTTACTGATGCCATCCATCCCATCATCAATGTGGTTGCGAATGCGGTTAACAGAATACTTAAAACTACCTTTACATGTTTCATCTTTAATTTGCAGCATACAGGTCATGGCTTAGCCAGGTAGGATTGGATAATTTGTGAGACTGCCTGCTGTTGTGCCTCCATTTCCGGGCTGCTGAGAACTGCGTCATAGCTGCCGTGGAGCCACGGATACCATAAAAATCCATCGACGCCTTCGTCTATGGCTAAATCGAATATTTGCGCCATCTCGTCCGGGGTGGGCATACGCAGTTGATCACGATGATCTGCCAGGGCGTAGGTCTGCCCCAGGAACCAGAGCTGCGAATCGGGGGCGCGTTCATCGATGAGTCGGCGGTTGTCACGAACGGTTTGGATAACGGCCGTTTCGTCAAAATACGGTTCACCATCACGCGTTTGGGCCGGTGTGCACCAGACAATGCAAATATCGCAGATGCCTTCGGTGAAACGCCGGCCGGGAAAACGTAAACTGCCATCGAACAAGGCCATGCTGCCCATGTAGTGGGCCACCGGCAAATCGGGCGCGATCTCTTTTATGCTGGTGTAGAACTGGCGCATTCGGTCGCTGTTAAACCGCTCCAGCGGCTCGTGCAGCCCCAGGTAAGCCAGCAGCGCCGGGTGGTCGCCGGTTACGGCCAAAAAAGCGGCCGCCGGTTCCAGATCGAAGGGTTCACCGGCCTCTTCGGTCAACGGCCATAGGCGAGCGATGACTTTGATTTCGGCCCGTTCTGCTTCGTCGAGAAAAATCAGCCAGTCGCCTTCCTGCCCGGTTCCGGCCAGCCCGCTGGAGAAAGTTTGGATGACGGTGTTGATGCCCATGTCGTGCAAGGCGGTGAGTTGGCGGCGCAGTGCGGCCCGGTCGGCCTCGGTCCAACTGCTTTGGGCGGCGGGATAGACGAGGCCGTAGGGCAGCGGCTCAGGAGCAGGTTGTGGAGTGCTGGTGGGGCGTGTGGGCAGGGGCACGGCCGTTTCCCCGGCATCCAAATCTTTGCCAACGGCCGTTTCCTGGCAGCCAACGATGAGGAGCAGGAGAAGAAGCAGGAAGAGGGAACGGCCGTTCATCCTACAGTCTCCATTGCCGCCTGCGAAACGGCCGTTTGCGCAAACAACGCATCTACCAGCGCCGTGTCACGAATGCCGGCTTGGTCCAGCAAGATGCCGATTTCTTCAATCTGGGGTTTGTTTTCTAAGGTCAGCCGCTGTACGGCCGTTGCCCGGTCCATCCGCCCTTCGCGCACCAGTTTGGCATAAAAATCTTCCTTGTCGGTCAATTGCAGTGTGGCCAGATACATCAGGTCAACCATATGCTTGACCCGGCAGTCAAACCGCCAGCTCGATGGCAGGTTTTGCGGGTAATCCCAGCCCAATTCCTGGCGGATCCGGTTCAAAATGGTCGTTTCGTTCCAGGGAACGAAATTGAACAATTCCAGCCAGGTGATGTTGCGCCCCACCAGTTTCAGCCCCAGAGAATTGGGGTTGCCCAGCAGATAACTGCTGGCCATCGTCAACAGCAGCCGCGGCTTGAAGTAAGCCCGATTTTGCAGCATCGTTCTGATGGCGTAAACATATTTGTAGAATGCCTTGTTGGCGGCTTCATCCCGCGAGATTCCCACCAATTCCCGTTTGTAGGAAATGACTTCGTATGGATTGCCGCCACTGACGATCAGGGGAATATGGTGGCGGCGGGCAACGCCATAAATGTGCCACCAGGCTGGTTTACAGCCAATACAAACGATGGGAATCAGGCCGGGAGACGGCCGTTGCAGCCACGCTTCGACTGATTGGCGAAATGTAATGCGATGGTTTTTGTCCCCATTGCAGAAATGAACGACCTCCACCCCCAAAGTCTGGCAGGCATTTTTAATGTTGGTCCGTGCCTGGGGCACGGTAAACGGATTTTCGTAATTCACAGCCAAAACGCGCATCTTGTAATCTTTTACCAGTTTTAGCAGTACATAGCTGCTGTCGCGGCCGCCGCTGATAGGAACTAGACAATCATATGGCCTGGCACCGTTACGAAATGGCTCCAGCCGGGCGATAAAAGCATCTTCGCCCTGATACGATACCGGCCGGTAGGTATGGCAGTAATTGCAAACGCCGCTATCATCAAAAGTGATATTGGGCGTTTGTTCCGGTAATACGCATTTTTGACAGCGGTTCATTGGCTTATTCCTTGCATCGGTTGTTACACCGGCTCCAATATACTCATTTCCACAGGCAGCTCTTGCAGTGTGCGCAAACGATTCGGTGATAGCTTTTGCCGGATTAACTGTCGGTACTCCTGGTCGGTGCGCCAGAAGAAAAAACGTTCGTCGAAACAGGTTTCGGCCTGCTGGCGGGCAGCGCGGCCCATTGCCTGGGCACGTTCTTTGTCGGCCAAAACATATTGAATGCCATCGGCCAATGCGCCCGGTTGGCGCGGCGGCACCAGGACACCGGTTTGTTTATCGACGATGACTTCTTTGGTTCCGCGAACGGCCGTGCCCACAGCCGCCTTACCCATCGCCGCCGCTTCCATCAGAACCCGGGGAATACCCTCGGCATACGATGCCAGAACAACGGTATCCATAGCCGCCATCAACTCGCGCACATCCTGGCGCGGCCCTAAATGAGTCATCACACCCGACAGGTTGTATTGGTTGATTAAGGCTTCCGGTAACAGGGCGTCCCGTTTGTCGGGCACGGCGAAGCCGATGGTTAGGAATTTAACAGGCGCACCGGCTTCGTGGAGTAGGCGGGCAGCAGCCATGTAATCGTAATAGCCTTTTAGTCGCACCAGCCGCCCGATCATTCCCACCAGGCACTCCCCAGGCAGGACACCCAATGCTTGCCGCAGTTGTGTCACCTGGTCGTCAGATACATTGTCGGGATGAAAAAACTCGATGTCGATGCCGTTGCCCAGGTAGTGGATTTTCGATGATGGACATATCCGGTCACGAATGGCTACGCCGATGTCTTCACGATTTTGCGACAGCAGCAGATCGCAAAAATGGGCGGCAAACCGCTCAATCTGCCGGAAAAACCATTGTTCAAACCGGGTCATGTCATCCCAGTTGTGAAAGCCATGTACGGTGTGAATGATAATGGGCACTCCGACCATCCTGGCCGCAATACGGCCCAGCAAGCCCGGTTTAACAGTGTGCGTGTGTACGATGTCGTAACGCTGCTGTCGAAAGTGGCGCGCCAACTGCTGCAATGTTTTCAAATCGGCCACCGGGGTGTAGCGGGGCGGAAAGGGAATGGCTTTTACCGGGATGCTGTCTGGAGTGACCATGTCGCCTTTGACGTAGCTGCCCAATCCACAAACGACGTTGATGTCGTAGCCTTGCTGCTGTAAGTATTGGAAGTAGTGACGGCCGTGTATCCGCAGCCCGATATCGTTATTAATGACGTGTACGACTTTGACGCCCATTCATCCCTCCGGTTTTTGTACGCTGAGCGCAAATAAAAAGACAATCAACAGCCACAATTGGCGCATGTGGGAAATCTCATGCGAGAAAGCGTTCAGGGCGCAGGCCAGCAGGCCACATCCCAAGATTAGAACTGCCCGGCCGCGCCACGTCTCCAACGCCTGCGATGCGGTTTGCAGTGCTGTCTGGAAGGAGGCCCAAATCAGCCATACCCAGCCGATTAAGCCCAGCAGCCCTCGTTCAAACCAAAAAGCGACATAATCATTGTGCAGACTGCCTTGCAGGGTGGCAAATCCGTTAGGACCAACGCCCAGCGGATTGATTTTGTAAATGCGCCAGGCCCAATCGATGATGGTCATCCGGCTGGTCAAGGAGCGGGAGAACCGGCCAATGGTGTAGAACAGGATTTGGTCGCTGCTGTCAATCCGGCTTTGCGGGTTGACGGAAAGGAAGGAAAAGGCCATCAGCAGGAGGATGCTCACGCCCAGAGTCAGCATAATGAGCGCTGCCCACAGGTTAAACCGGGCTTTGTTGTGGAAAAAGGTACGCAGGGCAATGAAAGCGGCCACTCCCACTAGTGTGGAGAGCAGCGCCCCGTTTGAACCGGTTCCAATCATTCCGGCGTAAATCCAGGCGGCGGCGAAATAGCGGCGGCGGCGCGGCCAACGGGTAGCCAATGCGGCAAAAAAGCTGACCGAAAGGTAAACGGCCGCTGCATTGGAGTTGGCGTGCAGTCCTACTGCTCGGGTGATTTCGGTGGTAACGGCCGTGTCCCGTGCCGGTTTGGTGTAAAACAGCGCTGGGCCAATCTGCCACATTCCCAGCATCGTCGTAACCGCTTCAAGACAGGCCACAATTGCCCAGATTCTGAGCAGTCGGTCTTGTTCTTCACCGGTGAAACTTTGCACCTGGCTGACCAGTGCAATAAACCAGAGATAAATGTAGATTTCCTGCATAATGGCGATAACGCTTTCCATACGGCCAAAGCCTACGGCCGTTCCCAAAGCGCTGGCCGTTAAAATGAGCAAAGCCGGACCTAACAGCGGCAGCCAGATAACGCGCCGGCCGGCGGCAGCCTGAACCAGCGTGAGCAGCAGTAACAGCAGCAGTGCCAGGTCGGCCAGGGCCAGGTTGAACGGCAGCAAAAACCATTGCACGGGCATCAGGCAGATCACCGCCACCGTCAGCCAGTACGCAGTGGCGTGGCGAGTTTTACTACGGGGCAGGCGGACGGCAAGCTGCATCAGGCCACCTTTAACTTGTTGGCTGAATGCCCGTTGGCGGCCAGCCAAACGGCCGTTTCATCACGCAAATGTTGGTACAAAGCCGTCCAGCGCTGCCGCAAAACGCGCTGGCTGTAATTGCGGGCCTGGGCCAGGTTGCGGGCTGCCTCTTGCTGCATTTGCCTGGGATCAGCAACCATCGAGCCGATTTTTCGAGCCAGTCCGACCGGGTTGTTGGGGGCAACCAGCCAGCGTCCCGGCAGCAATTCGGCTGAACCGCCGACGGTTGTGGCAATGCAGGGCAGTCCTCTGGCCATCGCTTCAATCGTGGCCCGCGACAAGCCTTCCTGGCGCGAAGGTAAAATAAACAAATCGGCTTTGTCCAGTTCGGCCCACACACCGGAACCGGCCGTTACCCAGCCGCAGAAATGGACCCGGTCGGCGATGTTGAGTTCGGCCGCGCGTTGTTCCAGCATGGGCTGGTAAGTACCGCCGCCCACCTGAGTCCAGGTCAAATCCAGGCCGTTACCGACGCAAATTACCAGGGTTTCCAGCATAGTGTCGGCTCCTTTGGACAGGTTATCCAATGTACCGATGGTAATCAGGTTGAACCTTTTTTGATTGAGTGCGGCCTGTTTAGGCTGTGCGGCAAATGCTTCGTCTTGCAGGACGATGCTGGAATAGTGGGTGGTGAAAGCGCCGGGAGCCGGCGGGTAGCGCTGTTGTAAAGCGAATTCGGTGACATAGGCGGCGGCGGCGGCCCTGGCACATTGTTCGCGCATCCGGCGCGGCAGCCACCATTGCAGAAACGGCCGTAACGGATGTGTGACATACCCCGGCGCAAAGGCATCATATGGGTCCCCTACTACTTCGACGCCGTAGGGATGGCCGGTTTGCCGCAGATACGGCCGTGCACATGATCCGATTTGCCCCTGAATGCGCAAAATGATCGCTTCAGATTCGTTCACAGCCTGCTTGATGGTTTTTTTGACGAGCGGATAGCGCTGAAGATATTGCAGTGGGCCGTGATAATATGGCACAGGGGTAAAATGCACGCCAGGCCCATCGGCGCGGCTCCAATTTGCGGCCGGTTTATCGACCGGCTGAGTTCGGGCCAGAATGCGGACTCCATCAAAAACGGACAAATAGCGTTCCCAAAACGAGTAAGCAAACGAGGTCATTGACCAGAATTTGCCGTCTGGTGTTTGGCGGAATCGATGATCGATGGCTACTGTTACATCCATAACAACTTCCTTTGTCCTAAACCAGGGCCGGTTCCACTATTTCCGCAGGGTGGGGACAGGCAGCAATGGCCCGCCGGATGATCAACCAGCCACCCACCAAGCGAATAAAGGCCGCACTCAAAACGGCCGTTGCTGCGCCCAATAACGCTCCGCGCGGAATGAGCAGGTAGCAAATCAAGGTTTCGCCGGCTACCAGGCTGATAAAGAGGATCATTTGCTGCCGGAATTGGCGGGCCGCAGTCATGCCGTAGTCGATGAAGGTGGCTACATAATCAACCCCGGCCGCCAGAATAAGAATGACAAAAATAGTTTGGTAGGCGGCGTATTCAGAGTTGTAGAGGAGGGTTAGTAACGGCCGTCCCCACAAAGATGCCACCACTACACCGCCAGCGCCCAAAACGACGCCCATCAAAACCAGGCGGTTCAGCAAGCGCCGGAACGACCGGACATCGCCATTGCTGTAGTGTTGGGCCAGCCGGGGCGCTGCCGAAAGTCCCCAGGCGATGATGAACGTCTGCCCTGCTCGTTTGAGGTAGGCCATTGCCGCAAAAATACCCAGCAGGTAAACGCCCAACTGCCGCTCGATGAAATAGCGGGGGATATTGGTTGCCAGCGATTCTAACAGCACCACAATGCCCAGCGGCAGAGCCAACCAGGCGAGTTGGGCCAATGGACGCAAATCCCATCGTGGCAGCACCGCTTTGATGGTCTCCCGCCAGTTATCGCCGCGCAAGAGGCGGGCACAGCTCACGAAATCGTACGCGAACAGCAAGATCAGCCAGACCAGGGTCATGCCCAAAACGCCATAATGAAGGGAGCCGGTTAGATAAACGCCCAGGCCCAGTGCAATCAGGGATAACGGGCCTTTGATGACCCGCGATATGGCCATCATGTCCATGCGTTCGCGCTGCTGAAACAGCCCGTAGAGGACGTCACTGAGTGATTCGGCTGCTTTTTGTAATCCTAAAACCAAAATCACCCAGGCGACAGCAGGTTCATAATCAACGACGAGGACGATGCCGACGATGATGACAAAGGCAACGGCCGTTGTCATCAGCCTTAGCCCCAAATAATGACCAAACTGGTATGTTTGTTTGGCATCCGTTGCCTGTACCAGCCGCGTTTTGAGGGTAGCAAAAGCCATGATGGGCGTACCCACAGCCAGACCAATGGCGAAAACGCCCACCATCTCCGGCGATCCTAGTTTTGTCAAAACGACGAGCATGCCCCATTGAGCCGCTGCATAAACAATGCTGCCGACAAATGCCCACGAAAAGTTAGCCCGCAGTGTCAGGCGAGGAAGACGATCGTTCATGGGTATAACCTTTCTAGCAAATCGGAACGGCGTAAATCGCGCCATAAAAACGGCTGTGTTTCAATAATGTGAGCCACTTTATCCATGAACTGCTGCAAATCGGTGGCCAGGTCCTCTGGTTTTAGTCCGGTGGTGGGCAGAGAGAATGGCTCAATGGTGATGTGGTAACGGCCGTCTACGAATTCAGGCAAGGCAGTGAATACGGCCGTTTCCAACCGCTTGCAAAAACGCAGCCCGCCCGTCTCCAGATTGACGCTGTAGCCCAAATAATCAATGGGCACAAGCTGTGGTGGGCGCGTCACATCGGGCGGTAAAATGAAAAGCTGGTCAGGCAGTAAAAACAAAACTTCCTTGTTATAGATCACATCTAGCAGATTATTTTGTGTGCCTTTAAGCGGATCAATCACTTTCATGTGCTGGCAAGTTTTTTGAATGCGCGGCCAATACAACTTGCGGTAAAGCCAACTGCTGCCCTGCCGGGGCCGCGCATGCCCGACTTCGTGTATTTTGTATCCTTGAGATTGGAGCACAGCGGCAATCGGGTAGGCGTAAGGACCGATATGTGCCCCTAGCAGCAATACTGCTTTGTCTTGTGTGCGGGCTTCCTCCAAATGATGCGTTCCGGCAACGGGCAGCAAATGGGCTGATTGTTCCTGAGAAAGAGTCGGGATCAAGTTCAGCGTCATAAAATTCCATACAGTCAGGGATAGTTGTTGGCGGATAATTTGTTCCACAGTGGCGTTTGGCCAGCGATTAGGGAAAATGGTTTGAAGGTGATGACGAACGCGGTGAACATCGCGCATGCTGCTGCGATACCAGGCAACACCCAGCATCCGGCTTAGCTGCATCAAAAAGCGGGGGCGCACAGACGCGGGCAGAGCGTGTAATCCCACGATGAAACTGACAGCCAATACAAATTGTAGATCGCCAGGGGCGACTAGAGGCGGCCTTTCCTGGACGTGCAACGGCCGTTTGTGAACTGGAACCTGCGACTGATGAGTAGACACACAATCCTTCCTTTTGAAATAAAAACGCGGCCCATCCTAAAAAAAAGGATGGCCGCACAGAGCTTGCATCAGGCCAGAAGTATTCAGTTGAATTGTTGAGAATGTCAGTGCATCCTCATTAAAAAAACTCAATATCAAAAATGTTTACATAATCGCATCCCCGAGTGTAAACGTGATGATCGCATAGTCAGGTTGACCACCTTTGAAGAGAATTTCAATTGTGCCTTGTTGATCGCTGTATAGCTTCATTAATCGTTCTGTAAATTGAGTTTCATCTTCTCCTTTAAGGGACTTTTCAGTGATAGACATGCTCTCCAGAGTCGGTACACCCTTTGTAAACGAAAAATGTTTACGGCCGTACGTGATTTTTTTCACTGACACTGCACCCTCCAACATAATGTTAAAAAATGCAAAGACCGAAAAAAATTAAGCAAACTGCTGATGGATGTGTAATGAGTGACTTATGTGAGGATTATTTGACGAACTTGCAAGTGAAGTAACGACGTTTGTTTGCCTTGTCTATCATTGTAGCATGACCAATTATTGGCTGATAAGTTACATTTGGCACCCCAAAATTGTGACAAATGTCACTACATAAATAACAGTAAGTTGTGATTTATAGTTGTGGGAATATTATTGCTAAATGATGGATTGGGGCTGTGCCAAGGTTTCGGGAATTGTCGTGAACCAAAAAACGAACCGTGATGCGTGTCACAAACAGGACTTGTGTCACAAAGCACATCCTGTTTGACGCATCACGGTTCATGCTTCACAATAGTGGCGTTACACCTTTCTTCAAAATGATATTGCCATATTTGCGTGTTTCGCCGGTCATCACCACTGCAAACGCCTCTTGTGCGCGATCATAAAAAGCAAAGCGCTCTACAAAGGTGATGGGCGGCGCATCCGGCGCATGGCGGTCAATGGCGGCCTGATAATCGGCTTCAACGGCCGTATCCGGTTCGTCGCCGGGCACGCAGGCCATCATCACCAACGGATCATTGACGTATTCATCCAGGACAAACAAGGGCAAAATGGCGTCCAGCAAATCGTCGATCTTCAAGCCATCGGCCCGAATCACCAGATCATTCATCGTGTCGCCGGGGAAATGGGCATCGGCCAGCACAATCTCATCGCCGTGTCCCATCTGGTACAACACAGCCAGCAGTTCCGGGCTGAATAGGGGGGAGATTCCTTTTAACATAGCTACCTTCCAGTTAATAAATCCACAGATTACGCAGATTATTCGTTCTTAATCTGTGAAATCTGCGTAATCTGTGGATAGTTTCTTTATCCATACAACGGCCCAAAGTTGGCGCAGGCGCGAAAATCAGCCCCCTGCGGTTCCATCGCGCCGAAGGCGGCCCAGGTATGGGGGCGGAATAACTTCTCTTCGGGTACGTTGTGCATGTAGACCGGGATGCGCAGCATGGCGGCCAGGCTGATCAAGTCGGCGCCGATGTGGCCGTAGGAGATCGCGCCGTGATTGGCGCCCCAGTTGCTCATGACCGTGTACACGTCGCGGAACGGGCCGCTACCGTCGGTGCGTGGCACAAACCAGGTGGTCGGCCAGGTGGGATTGGTGCGTTCGTCCAAAACTTCGTGTACCTCATCGGGCAAATCGACGCTCCAGCCTTCGGCAATTTGCAGCGCCGGACCAAATCCTTTGACTAGATTGAGGCGGCACATCGTCATGGGCATGCCGCCGCGGGTACGGAATTTGGTCGACCAGCCGCCGCCGCGGAAGTATTCGGTCATCCCGGCGTGCCAGGTTGTGGCCTCCAGACAGGCTTGGGCATCTTCGGGCGTGATGTCCCACCACGGCTTCATCACCGGCTGACCATCTTGCTCTTGTTGGCCGGTGCCATCCAGCGCTGCCGGGCCAGAGTTGATGAGATGGAGAATGCCATCAGCCGCTTTGCCTTCCAATTCATACCCCGTCACCCGTTTAACTGCTTCCGGACTCCAGTAAGTGCGTACGTCGGCGAAAATTTGGGCCGAGCCGGTGAGCAGGTGGCCGAACAACATGCTGACGCCGTTGAGCGCGTCGTTTTCGGTGGCGACAGTATAGGGCTGGCGGATGCCGTTCCAGTCGAAGGAAGTGGTCAAAATCGCTTCCATAAAGTCGCCGTTGGCGAAGGCATCGGTCCATTGGCGCTGCCCCTGGAAGCCGCCGGCGATGGCGTTGTGGCCGTTGGCTTCTTCTTTGAAGCCCAGTTCGGCCAGGCGCGGATTGCCATTCATCAAATCCCGGCCAATCAGGGCCATTTTGACCGACATTTCCCAGTCGGCGTCCTGCTGTTGGCGGCTGCGTTTGTGGGCGTCGTCGTTGTAATCCTGGCCTTCGGGGCAGTTGGCTTTGACCCAGGCCAGTGCCTTTTCGTACTCGTCGGGATCGTAAATGGCCTGTTCCATGCGCCGGGTGAATTCGGTCATGTCGATGGTTTCGACGCGCATGCCCAGGTACTGCTCGAAGAAGGGCTGATCGACGATGGAACCGGCGATGCCCATGGAGACGCCGCCCATCGCCAGGTAGGATTGGCCGCGCATCGTGGCGACGGCCAGTCCGGCGCGGGCGAAGCGCAGCAGTTTTTCCTGCACGTCTTCGGGGATGGTGCTGTCGCCGGTGTCCTGGACGTCACGGCCGTATATGCTGAACGCCGGTAAACCTTTCTGGGCGTGGGCGGCCATCACCGCCGCCAGATAAACCGCGCCGGGCCGTTCGGTGCCATTGAAGCCCCAAACCGCTTTGGGAATGAGCGGGTCCATGTCCATCGTTTCCGAGCCGTAACACCAGGCCGGGGTGACGGTGATGGAGACGCCGACACCTTCGCGGGCGAATTTGGCTGCCGCCTGGGCTGCTTCGGCCACGCCGCCAATGCAGGTGTCGGCCACAACACATTCGACGGGCAGGCCGTTGGCATGGCGCAGGTTGGCGCTCAAGAAAGCGGCTACGTTTTGGGCCATGCCCATGGTGGTTTCTTCTAAGGATTCGCGCACACCGTGGTAACGGCCGTCAATCGCCGGCCGTATCCCAATCTTGGGCGGATCGCCAATCAGTCGATTTTTAGGTGGATTTATTTCCATCGCAAAAGCTCCTTTAGAAGCTGGAGCTAGAGGCTAGAGCTGGAGGAAAATGCAGGTTCCTCCTCTAGCTCTAGCTCTCCCCTCTAGCTTTCTTAACCTGTTCTTCAATCCAGGGGTAATTTTGGGCAATGCCATCTTTTAGGAAATATTTGGCTTGCCAGCCGGTGGAATAAATGCGTTCGTTGCTGAAATTGCGTGACTGCACGCCAACCGGGCCATCGATATGCTTGATGTTGATTGTCTTGCCGGCGACTTCGGCAACGGTTCGCACCAGTTCATCGACGGTGACGTATTCGGGGCAGCCGATGTTGACCGCACCCTGCAAATCGGAGTGCATGAGCCGGTAAATGCCATCGACCATATCGGCGACATAGGTGTAAGATCGAACGGCCGTGCCGTCACCCCATACCTCAACCGTGCCCCCATCTTCCGCTTCGGCTACCTTGCGGCAAATGGCCGCCGGTGCTTTTTCGCGGCCGCCGGTCCAGGTACCGTAAGGGCCGTAGCAGTTCTGGAAGCGGGCGATGCGTACCGTCATGCCCTGGTTGCGCTCGTAAGCCTGGGCCATGCGTTCGGAGTATAGTTTCTCCCAGCCATACTCATTGTCGGGGTTGGCCGGAATCGCTTCGGCTTCGGTCATCTCCGGTTCGCCGGGCTGCATGTCGCGGTAAACGCAGACCGACGAGGAGAAGAAGTAGCGGGGCACGCCCAATCTGGCGGCGTGATGGGTCATGTGGATGTTGATCAGGACGCTGTTGTGCATGATTTCGCATTCGGCGGAGTGGATGAAGCCCATCCCGCCCATGTCGGCGGCCAACTGGTACACCTCGTCAAAGGTGCCGTCGCCCAGTGTCAACGCCTGGATGCAATTGGCTTCTTCACGTAAATCGAGCTGCAGAAATTCGTCAGCGGCCGTTTCCCGATACTCATGCTGCTTAATGTCAACACCGCGCACCCAATATTCTTCATCTTTCAACTTTTGAACCAGATGGCCGCCGATGAACCCACCAGCGCCACAGACAAGTGCTGTTTTCATAATAATTTTAAGACCTCTTTTGTTAGTTTGGTGGTTGTTGGCTGGTTTGTTAGTTTGATAGTTTGTTGGTTTGCTCATTGACCACGACCAACCAACTAATTAACTAACCAACTAACCAACTAACCAACTTTTTTAACCATGTTCACGGCGCGCCACAACACGCACCGCATTCGCAATGGGTTTGTCGGCCACTAAAATCAGGTAGCCGCCGCCGCCTGCACCGGATAACTTCCAGCCCAGGGCAATATCTTTGTATTTATCGATGAGCCGGGCCACCGATTCATTCATCATGTTGGGGAACATGGCGATTTGGGCTTCGAACGATTCGCGGATGGAACGGCCGAATCCGATAACATCCCGCGCTTGAATCGCTTCCCAGCAGGCTTCTGTGGGATCGGCCAGCGCTTTGGCCCGTTCCAGGTTGATATACGTGTTGGCCAGCACATCATAATCAGCGTGGCGCGGCCCCAACGTGACCAGATAAAGCGCGTTTTCCACAAATTGCAGCGCCAAATCATCTTGCAGCCGTTCGATACTCGTTGGCCAGTATTCGCCATCGTAGTTGGCCTTCGCCAGACCGGGGAAAACAATACCGATGGCATCCTGCGAACCGGAAATCTCTTCTGTGCCCGGCGGGTTGTCGTAACAAAACAGCATTTTGGCCAGCTTTTCCGTGCTGCCTACCGGCAGACGCGGCCCCCACATGTCGATAGCCGCCCGCCGTGTACTGGAAGCCATGCCGCTGCGGTCGTTAAATTGCAGCGTCGGCTCAATCGAAATAGTGATGACTGCGCCGGGATAATGGCGTGACACAAACGGCTGATCCAGCCAGCCCCCGGCCAGATCGATGCGGAACGGCATCTGGTTGATTGTGCGCAGTGCGGTGGTCGAGCGGGCGGTTAACCCTGCGTGTGGTTCACGCTTGAGGATGACGTACTCGACGCCGTAATCTTCACAGAGTTTCTGTTTGTCAGGCGTGTGGCCATCT
This sequence comes from Ardenticatenaceae bacterium, assembly GCA_020634245.1. GTDB lineage: Bacteria > Chloroflexota > Anaerolineae > Promineifilales > Promineifilaceae > JACKCC01. The sequence continues at coordinate 220,735 of JACKCC010000016.1, forward strand.
TCGTTAACGATGAAGATGTCTGGCTGGATGGCCTCAAACTCAGGCAGAAAGTCAAGCATCCCCGATCCTTGAGAAACAAAAGCGTCTTTAACACACTTCACCGATTGAACCATGTAAAGACGCTCGTTTTCTGTATTAACCGGTGCTCTTCCTTTTAACTCGTACACTGTTTTGTCAGATCCTAAAGCAACGTGCAGGTCGCCATATTGGGATGCTTCCTCAAAAAAAGCAATATGGCCGCTGTGCAGCAGATCGTAACAACCGCTGACAAACACCTTTTTGGACATATTCAAGCCTTTTGATCGTGGTTAGCTTTGACGACGGCGCAAAATGTCACCATAGACGGCGATAATCAAAATACAGCCGGTAACAACGATTTGCCACTCCTGGGGTACTGACAAAATGCGCAAGCCATTTGTTAAGACGCTGATAATGAATGCGCCGATGACCGTACCTAAAATGGTGCCCTCACCGCCGCTGAGGGATGTGCCGCCGATGACAACGGCGGCAATTGCGTCCAATTCGTAGCCAGCGCCTAACGCCGGTTGGGCTGAATTCAAACGGGCGGCAATGAGAACGCCGGCCAGACCGGAAAAGAGACCGGCCAGGGCATAGATGGCAGTCTTCCATTTATCGACGTTGACGCCGGAAAGACGGGTGGCTTCTTCGTTGCTGCCCAATGCGAAGGTGTAGCGCCCCAGAATGGTTTTGGTCAGGATGATGTTGGCGATGATGGCTGCGCCAAAGAAAATCAATACGGCGTAGGGAATGCCCAAAATGTCGCCCATAGCAATCTGGCTGAAAGCCGGTGTATCGCTGAAATAGATGGGTTTCAAGCCAGAAATGACCAGGGCCAGCCCTTTGGCAATGTATAACATGCCCAGCGTGGACACAAAGGGCGGGATTTTCATTTTGGAGATGACAGTGCCATTAATCCAACCGGCAAAACCGCCGGTTAATAGGCCGCCCAGCACGCCAACGATGATGGGTAAGCCCAGGTTGGTGATGAAGACACCGGTCATGACGGCGGACAAGGTCATCACGGTACCAACAGAGAGGTCGATACCGGCGGTGATGATGACGAAGGTGACACCAAGGGCCAGGACTCCGTTTACGGCCGTTGCCAGCAAAATCCCCACAATATTACTAAACTGGAAAAAGTTCGGCGATGCCAGCGAAAACACCACAAACATCACAATTAACCCGGCAAAAGCCAGAATTTTTTGTGAGGCGTCAGAATTGAATATAGTTTTTAACTGAAAAGATTTGGTTTGTTCCATCGTGTCACACCTATGCAGCGGCAGGAGATGCCGTAATATCATTAACTATAGCCTTACGTGCCGTAGCTAAAGTCATAATTTTTTCTTGAGTGGCTTCAGCGATAGGCAGCTCACCTGTAATTCGGCCTTCACACATCACAACGACGCGGTGGCTCATACGCAAAACCTCCGGCAGTTCCGAGGAAATCATGATGATAGACTTTCCTTGCTTTGCCAGATCATTCAGCAGCTTGTAAATTTCACTTTTAGCCCCTACGTCAATCCCGCGCGTCGGCTCATCAAAAATCAAAATATCGGTGTCGGCCGTCAGCCACTTGCCAATAACAACCTTTTGCTGATTGCCACCAGAAAGGTTCTTGACCTTCTGTTCGGCACTGGGAGTTTTTATCGCCAGGTCATCGATGTAATGCTTGGCTGTTGAACGAATCAGGGATTTGTTTACCCAGCCTAAAACCCCTAAAAACTTGCCCAACGCAGCCATGGCAACATTCTCTTTTACCTCTAATCCCAACGCCAAACCATACCGTTTGCGGTCTTCCGACAGGTAGCCAATGCCGTTCCAAACCGCCTGCTGCGGTGTGCTGATTTCGACTTGTTCTCCTTGGACATAAATTTCACCCGAATCGACAGGGTCAGCGCCAAAAATAGCCCGTGCCACCTCGGTGCGGCCCGCACCCATCAGGCCGGCAAAGCCCAGAATTTCCCCCTTCTTCAAGTGGAAATTAATATCTTGCAGCACTTTACCGCGATTCAGGTTTTTAACTTCCAGGACAACTTCTTTGCTGGGGTTTTCCGGTAGTTCCGGCGAGGCTTCATAAATTGTCCGGCCTACCATCATGCTGATGATTTGATCTGTTGGCGCCTCGGCCGTTTGTACGGTGTTAATATAATGGCCATCCCGCATGACTGTTACCCGGTCTGAAATTTGCTTCAGTTCCTCTAAACGGTGGGAAATATAAATAATGCCAACTCCCTCAGCCCGTAGTTTTCGTATGAATGTGAAGAGATCCTCAATCTCGGTTTCAGTCAAAGCGGCCGTTGGCTCATCCATAATCAACACTTCTGAATTGAAGGATAATGCCTTGGCGATTTCAACCATCTGCTGCTTGGCAATCGTCAAATTGGAGGCACGCGTTTTCGGATCTAGCTTCAAGTGCATTGAGGCAAACAATTCGGCCGTTTGCTGATTCAAGGCTGCCTCATCGAGCAAAAACTTCATATTGCGGCGCGGTTCGCGGCCAATAAAAATATTTTGCGCCAGTGTGAGGTGCGGCATCAGATTCAGTTCTTGATGAATAATGCTGATACCTAAATTTTGCGCCGCTCTAGGATTGAGGATTTCGACTTCCTCCCCCTTAAATAAAATCTGACCGGCATCTTTGGCATAGATGCCTGACAGCACCTTCATTAATGTCGATTTGCCGGCGCCATTCTCCCCAACCAGCGCGTGAACTTCTCCGGCGCGCAGTTCAAATTGGCAATGGTCTAGTGCCCGAACGCCCGGAAAACTTTTGTCTATCCCTTTCATGGAGACCAGGATTTCGTCCATTTGCTCTTCCCTTCACAATCAACTTCCCGGAAGTTTTACCAAAACAAGTTCGCCCACAGGCAAACTTTCGGGAAGTTGGTTCTTAAAAACAATTCAAAAAAAGACCTGTCAGGCGGTTCAGCCTGACAGGTCTTGGAAGTTAGAGACTATTTATACAACAGAGGCGCAATGGTATCGTCGTCAATGTTGCTGGCATCATACCAGTGGAAACCGGTGTCGATTGTTTTGGGTAATGTTTCACCGTTCAGCGCCTTAACGGCCGCTTCCACACACTTGTAACCAATACCGATTGGGTCCTGAGTGATAGCGCCGGCTTCTGTACCAGCACGGATAGCATCCATCTGCTGTTGACCGGAGTCATAACCGATCACAACAATCTGGCCTTCTTTGCCCATTTCGGCGACAGCATTCAACACGCCAATGATCGAGCCTTCGTTCGCGCCAAAGAAGCCTTTCAGATCCGGGTGTGCCTGGATGATCGCTTTAGCCAGGTCTGTGGATTTGAGATGATCGCCACCACCATACTGAATGTCAACGATCTCGATGTCCGGGTACTTGGCTTCAATCTGGTTCACAAAACCATCGCGGCGGTCAATGCCGGTCCGGCTGGTCTGGTCATGAACAATAACGGCAACCTGACCGGAACCACCAATCAGTTCAGCCATTTTGTCGGCGGCCATAGCCGCAGCAGCGATGTTGTCGGTAGCGGCCGTTGAAAGCGGAATATCACTGTCCACACCAGAGTCAAAACCAATAACCGGGATGCCAGACGCTTGAGCCTTTTCCAACTGCGGGAGCAGAGCCTGTGTATCGAGCGCAGCCAGACACAATGCTGCCGGGTTTTTATCTAAAGCAGCCTGCACCATTTCTACCTGCTTGTCGACCATGGCTTCCGTTTCCGGGCCTTCGAAGGTAATAGTGACATTGTAATCGGCGGCCGCTTTTTCAGCGCCTGCTTTTACTGCCTGCCAGAATTGATGCTGAAACCCTTTGGAAACAACGGCGATGTAGGGCACGCTTGAATCGGCTGGCGCTTCGGCGGCTTCTTCACTGCCCCCGCAGGAGGTCAAGACCATCGCAGCAATCAAAATGCTCAACAAAATTAGGGACAACTTGGTTTTCATTATTAAAAATCTCCTCTTTTACTCTCATTTGGAATTTGAACGTTGAGATCTGGAAATGGGTTCAAGATGCTGGTTGCAATTTCCTCTCAACTATTAATGAAGTCACTATTTTTTTACATTCAAACCATAAACAAATTCTCCTTTTCATGAAGAGTCATGTGGGCAATTGTTGAGGAATAGTCTATCAGGAGTTGTAAAGCTTCCCCATGTTTGTTCAAAGATCCTCGGTATTTTTCGCCCGTCTTCACAAACTTTTCCTTAAATTTGACTATTATCCGCCAGTTAGTTAGATGAATTTGTGGGTGAAATTGGCGGCGCACTAGATTTCCTGATCGCTATTTTAGTCGGTAAGATGATTTCTTGACAACCTTCTGGCCCTTCATTGGTAAGGCGTGCTAACAACAATTGTGTTGCCTGGTAACCCATTTCATATGCCGGTTGAATCGCTACAGTTAGAAACGGGACCGGGTTGATGATGGTGGGAATATCGTCAAAAGAAACCAGTGAAACATCTTCGGGGACACGTAATCCGGCCAGAGAAAAAGTGTGTAAAGCGCCGTTGGCAATAAAATTGTTAACTGCCAAAAATGCAGTGGGGCGTGGCGAGGTTTGCAGTGCCTTTTCAGCCATGGCACAGCCTAATGTTTGACTAAACGATCCCCAGTACACGTTTTCTAAATTATGGGTCAGATTTGCTTCTTCCATTGCCTGGCGAAAACCGGCGACCCGTTCGACTGATGTGGAAATATTTTTGGGGCCGGACAAGATGGCAATGTGTTTGTGTCCCAGTTCTATCAAATGCCTGGCTAATTGGTAAGCGCCACCAAATGAGTCGCCACGCACAATATCTACATCAACATTGGGTATGCTTCGGTCCAAAACGACGACGCTGATTTTTTGCTTTTGGATTAAACGGATAGGTTCGGCTTTGTTGCCAGCCGGGACGAATAATATCCCATCAATCCGCCGCTTCAGCAGCATGGTCAGGTATTGGTCTTGTTTTTGGATGGATTCGTCAGTGTTGCAGAGGATGACGCTGTATTCTTTTTCCTGGGCGGCATCTTCCACGCCACGCGCGACCGTAGTCCAAAACGGATTGGTAATATCGGTGAGAACGAGGGCTAATGTGTTGGTTTGGTTGAAGCGCAGGCTGGGGCCGAGCATGTTGGGGACGTAGCCTAGTTCAGCGATAGCCGTTTCGACTTTGGTGCGTGTGGCCTCGCTGACGTAACCGGAGTTGTTGATGACGCGGGAAACTGTCATTGTGGCAACACCGGCTCGTTTAGCTACGTCACGGATTGTGGGCATTTTCTCCTCTTCTTCAACAACATGATATGCGTAACATGTTATGGATAACATTGTAACATATGTCTGAACATTGTCAATATGGTTTGGGCAAATTGGGTAAATATCAGGGGGGATTTTGGCGGTATAAGTATTGACAATTGGGACACAGGTTCTATAATGTTACGCATAACACACCGTTTTTTATCTGGCCGTGTTACGCGTAACATTGGCCGGGTTTGGATTGGCGTTTGACTGGCTGACCGTGATGTTGTTGGAAACGGCCGTTCCCCACCAACTTGGTCAACAAGAGGAAATTGGAGGA
>JACKCC010000017.1 GCA_020634245.1 Ardenticatenaceae bacterium
TGCATAGCTCACACCCAGCTTCTCCGGCGTGACGCCCCAATCGGCAAATCGTTCCAGAAATAGCTGGTGGCTGTCGTGGCGCACCGGTTCCGAGCAGTTGATGAACAGGCGCATACTCGCCAACGAAAACTGTTCCGCATCCCGCTGGCGGATGCGCCGGGCGCAGTGATTGTAGGCGAAGTTGGGCAGCCAGCACAGTGTTCCCTGCTGCTCGGCGATGGCCCGGAACAGCAGCGCCGGATGTTTGGCCCAATCGAAGGGCGACATCAGCACCAGCGGCACGCCCTGCACCAGCGGCAGCAAAAAGCCGGCAATCAGCCCCATGTCGTGATACAGCGGCAGCCAACTCACGATGACGTCCTGCTCGTTGAGGCCGATGGCGTTGCTGTAGCTGGCAAGCTGGTTCAGCACCGCCCGGTGCGACAGCGCCACTCCTTTTTGCAGGCCGGTGGTGCCGGAGGAGTGCTGGAGGAAGGCGATTTCATCAGGATTGGTGGCTGGTGGCTGGTGGCTGGTGGCTGGTGACCGTTCACCGATCGCCGATAACTGTTCACCGATTACCGCACACTGCACTCGTTCTGCCAACTGCGGCGCGAATTCATCTGTTGTGAGGATGGCGCGGACATTGGAGAAGCTGACCAGTTCGGCCATGTTTTGCATGTAGATAGCCGGGTCGAGTTTTTCGGTGAGGGTGGGGAACATGGACGGGATGGCCCCGGCCAGCATAGTTCCCCAAAAGGCGTAGATGCTTTCCAGGTTTTGGGTGTGGGCGATGATGACGAGGTCGCGGGGTTTGATGCCGAGGTGGTGGAGGGCAACGGCCGTTTCCCTGACTCGTTCGCCAAATTCCCGCCGGCTGATGGTAATCGTCGGCGCATCGGTGGCCACGTACACAATCGCCGGTTCATCCCCGCCATCTTGCAGGGTGACGGCGTCGAGGATGGTGTGGAAGTTGGGGCGGGTTGTTGGGGTGAGCATGAGGCAATTAAAACGAAAAACGTAAAGCGTGGATTGTTACGTTTTACGCTTTTCGTTTTACTCGTTCAAATCTTGCAAAATCCTTGCCACCATCTGGTCCAGCGTGTCCATTTTAGCGACGGTCAGGTCGGCGTCGGGGATGTAGACGTTGAATTCATCTTCGACGAATACGCCAAATTCGGCCAGGGCGAAGGAATCCATCAGCCCGCCGGTGATGATGCCTTCGTCGTCGGCCAGATCATACTCTCCATCCCGGATCAGTTCGCGGGTAATAAAGGTGCGGATTTTTTGTCGGATAGTTTTTTCGTCCATAATTATTGGTTGCTGGCAGCTAGCTGCTGGTTGTTAGTTGCCAAAATTCATCTTCACTATTTCAGTTGTTATCTGTTCAGCCATCGTTTTTGTGCCAACGGCCGTTAAATGCACCGGCGTGTCGGTAAATTCAGCAGGTGAAATTTGATCCCATAAATCAAGGTAGTGCCAGTTGTGGGTAACGGCCGTTTCCAGCAACATCTCCCGGTACAAATCATACGCCCAGATGGGATAAAACGAATTATACCGCAGGTCGCTGTTTTGACCGTCGCTGATGAACATGGGCTCGTTGATGAGTAAAACAGGTACATCCCCGGCGCGAGTCATTCCGGCTGTCAGAACATCGAAAGCGAGATCGTCTTTGGTGAAGGGCGTGTTTTCGGTAAAGCCCTGCCAACTCGTGTCGGCCTCCAAATCGGTTTTTCGCAGCGGGATGTTGGCGGGAATGGCCTGGTCGAGGCTCGTGGTGGCCCAGGCGAAGCCGGTGGTTTGCAGCCGCAGCAGGTTGGCCAGGTTGCGTCGCTGGCCGATGATGGTGCGATCCCACCAGTTTGGTTCGATGAATTGTTTGTCGTTGGGGTTGAGATTGAGGGTGTGTTGGGTGATGAACGGCCGTATCCGCTCCCTATTATTTTGCACAATCGGCGAGACCAACTGCTTCTCCCGTGGAAACGACTCCAGCGTCACCGGCCAGATGATCAAATCCGGTTCGTAGCCCATCGTTTCATCCAAAATCAGCAAATCTTTGGTGAGGGACATGATGGGGTAGCCGAGGTTGTAAAACGTAATGCGTGATGCGTGATGCGTGAGATTGGTGGCGTTCAGATGAGCCGACAAGGTTTCATCATTTTGGAGGAACCAGCCCCAGGTGCCGGAGTCGCCCAGGATGATGATGCGGAATTCGTCGGCGGCTTTGGGCTGGCTGATGGTGTGGCTGGCGAACATGGCCGGGATGTTGTTAAGGCTGAGGTTGTAGGACTGCTCGATTTGCTCGCCGTAGGGCAGCCGGGCCCGTCCTGGCAGCAGCCAGTTGTAGAGCGAGAGTCGACCCAACGCTTCCATTGGATTCAGGTCGGCAAAAATGACGTTAAACAGGATGAAAAGCAGCGCTGCCTTGCCCGCAACGCGCCCGATAAATGACCAGGATGGCGAGTCGAATCGGTCCATTTCTATAGACTTTCTCCGGTTGGTGTACCCTGGTGGAATATCATTTGCCAACGGCCGTTCACCAGCTTCCAGATGGAGCAGCGTCGGGAATGGGCTGGCGCTGCGCCCGGTTCCCAATACGTGGAATGATAGGTGGCCAGGATGACGCCCGGCGCCAAAGTTGTCGTTTTGAAATTGGTCAGGGTGCGCGGCACTGGATTTTCGTTAGTGAGACTTTCTAAAATCTGCCCCTTGTCGTAAGCCCGACCCGAACTACCGTGTTCGATAAAGTCATCGGCCAGCAAATCGTCCAACAACTGTGCAGACCGGCGCACGTCGGGCTGGAGGAGTTGTTCTTCAAGCTGTTGAATGGTCGCCTCGATGTTTTTGTCGTCCATTGTTTAGCCTCCACCGAATAATTTCAGGATCGTTTGCGCCGCCAGCGCCGGATCGGGCAAAACGAACCAGACCCAGCCGATGACGACGTAATGGAAGGTGAGGAACCAGGAAACGGCCACTGCGACCTTGCTCAGTGCAGGCGTCCACGCCCATTTTTGTGCCGGTTTTTCAGCTAATCCACGATACCATTTGCGCGTCCGATCACTCCATTGCTTGTGGATGAAGAGACCCGCGCCATGCCACAGCCCCCAAATCAAAAAGTTGCCGCCGACGCCGTGCCATAAGCCAATCGTGACCATCGTGGCTAATTGGGCGGAGAGGACGATGAGCGTGGGCGACGGGCGCGGTTTGCGGCGCAGCAGTTTCCGCGACAGCGGCGTAAAGACGTAAAATCTGGCCCAATCGCTGAGGGTGATGTGCCAGCTTTGCCAGAAGGCGGTGAGGGAGGTTTGGCGGTACGGCCGTCTAAAATTCTCCGGCAGCCGCACGCCAAACAGCAGGCCCAGGCCGATGGCGATGTCGCTGTAGCCGCTGAAATCGAAGAAGAGCCGGAAGGCGTAGCCGTACAGCAGCAGCCATAAGCGTCCTGGCGATTGGACGAGGGTCACATCCACACCATCAAGCGACATGCCCAGTGCCAGGCTGTCGGCGATGACGAATTTTTTGAACAGGCCAATGCCGATGCGCGTCAGGCCATCGGCGAAGCGAGCGGCATCCAGGCCGACCATTTGTGACAGGGCGCGCAAGTCGGTCACGAAGCGTTCGGCCCGGTCAATCGGCCCGGCGGTGATGGCCGGAAAGAAAAGGACGTAGGTGGCGTATTCGCGCAGGGTCATAGCCGGTAGTTGGCCGGTCTGCCGGTCGCGTAGGGTGTGCAGCAGCCGGAAAGCGACGTAGGAGAAGCCCAGCCATGTCAAATCGGCGGCGCTGGCCAGGCTGGTGTCTTGGTTGGTGAGATTGCGCCAGAGGTGGGCAACGGCCGTGGCCAGTACCTCGGTTTTGAGGATGGCAAACAAACCAATGATCAACAAAATTGCTATTTTTGTAGAACGATTTGCCAAATCGTTCTGACGCGATTTACCAAATCGCGCTACGAGGGTAACGGCCGTTCCCAATCCCACCAATCCCGCTGTCACCCAAACCGGACTCGGCGGGCGGTTGGCGATGGGGCGCAGCTCTTGGGGCAGAAAGCGCAGGAAGGATATGGCCAGAACCAGTCCGGCAATGACGAACAGGGTGGTTCGGTCTTCTTTTTTCAACCTTTGTGCTAAACCTCCCGGAGGTTCTGAACCTCCGGGAGGTTGATTTTGTGTGACCCACCAGCCCATCACAACAAGACCGATGGTGAGGGTGGGCAGAATGTAGCCGCTGAAGCGGATGGGGTTGAAGGGCTGGAGCCAGTACAACACGATGATGCTGGCCGCAAGTAAGGCCCATTCGCGCCATTTGGCCGGGAGGAGGGTGGTGTAGAGTACGGCCGTTCCCCCAAAAATCAGCAGCGTCAGTAAACTCATGAGTGGTAAGTGGTAAGTGGCAAGTGGCAAGTGATTGACTCATCACCCGTCACTCATCACTTCCTTCCAAATCCGATCCATCATCAACAAAACGGTGAGATTGTGGACGGTGTGCCCCTTTTCGTACACTTCGGGCAGGTTGTAATCGTGGGAGAGCGGACCGCTGAGATGGACGTTGTCGCCTTCTTTGATGCCGCGATTGGGGAGGGTGGCGGCCACCACATCGAAATCGATCAGCGGCACGGCATAATCGACGGCTACCTGGCGGATAGTGTTGTTGTTGCGATTGTCGTCGCCTTCATAGCGGTCGGCTTTGGTCAGTAGGATGGGGATGACACCCAGTTCCAGCGTGCGCTCGACGGTTTTGCGCAGGAACTGATCGAAATTGGCGTCTAAATCGTTAGAACCCAGATGAATGATGAGGATGGCCGGGTTGTTGAGCCGGATTTCGCAGTCAATGAGTACTTCGTTGGGTTCGCACCAATCTTTGTTGGCCCAGGCCGGGTCAAACACGCCCCAGGCGCGCAGGCCGATGCGAATGGCCACGCCGAACCGTTCCCATGAGCCGGGGAAGTTGTCGATGACCGGCTGGAGATAGTCGTATGGCCCCAAAATGTAGGTGCCGGGCAAGTCAAAGCGGGTCAAAAAGTCGGCGTTGGCGATGATGCTGTCACCCAATTTGGAGAAGCTGTGCGGGTCGCGTCCCATTTCCTGGCCTTGTGCGTACACTTCTTTCATATGTTGTATTGTTTTATCAGGCAGGATGATGATTTGGGAATAAGGAATGCCGTTGAGGGTGGGTTCGGGCGTGGGAGTGGGAGAGTTGGTTGGTTGGGGAGTTGGTTGGTTGGTTGGTTCGTGTGTTGCTTCGATGGTTGGTTGGGTTGTGGGGGGGATGGGAGTCGGCACGGCCGTATTTGTTACGGCAATGGTGGGAATGGGTGTGGGGAGGGCGGTGTTGGTGGGGGGGACGGCCGTTGCCTTGGTCAAAATTGCCTCATTGCCATCACTACAACCAACTAAAACAAAAAAAACAACCACACTCAAAAAATAGCTCAATGTTCGCATCATCGTACTCAATCACGTTTCACGCATCACGCATCACGTTTCAAAATCCCTGATATATCCACTGCGGTGCGCTGTCACTGGTGACAATAATCAGCAAAATTACCAGTAGACAAAGCCCCAGCGCCAGCATATTCTCCCGCGAAAGCAACCGCTTCATCCTTCTTCCCTCTGCTTTCTGATTTCTGCCTTCTACCTTTAATTCCCCGCTTCACCGCAGTATTTCCACTCGCCATCTTCCTCAACAACGTGGTAGGAGACCAGCGGGAAGACGTTTTCTTCCGTGCCATAGAGAGCAACGATACGGCCGTTGCACTGCACAACATCGCTCTCTTCCACCTGCTGACAAGCCATTTCCTTAATTTCCACGCCTTCAGCAATGGAAAAAGTTCGCAATTCGGCCTCCAAATCCGCCTCTTTGGCCGAGCAGAGCAGTGCACGCACTGTGTCGGCATTGCCGGCTACTTTGGCTTGCAAATAATTCTCTACCGTTATGGCCGGATCACCGGTAGCGGTGCAGGCAGCCAACAGAAACAATAAACTCGCAAACAAAACCAACTTTTTCATACAATGTCCTAAACTAATCAAAAATTCCTGCTAAGTGTAATGTGGCTGGATGGGTCTAGCAAGTGCAATTTCCGGCATCGGCGTATGGTAAAATAATGAGAATCATGTGACGTATTTTGGTTGTTCTTGTGCAGGAGGACAATGTTGAATGAAGCTGCGTTATGCATTAAGTTTTGAGTTTATTCTAATCGGTTTGTTGGTTGTATTCCTGGTAATTAGAAAAACGACAAATTCAATTCTGCGGCCAGCGGCAATTACGGAAGAAATGGCCTTGACGCCCTATCCAACGCTGCCGGTAGGCCGTGAACTGACAGCCGAAGAAGCCGTTGAACGCGCGCTTTATTGGGATCGATTTGTTGCCTGGGAAAAACCTTGGTCTCAAAAGACCTGTCAAAATGAGCCTGAGCGGTGCACGGTTGAGCTTTTGCCCGGAGAGGCTATTGGTTTTTCGGCCGATATTGAAGGCAGCGCCAGAATATGGGTCGTCACCATTACCGGCGTTGCCAATGCCAGTAATTTGATGATGCACATGCCGGAAGATGAATTAGTCAAAGTAGTGGCATATAAAATTTCGGCTCAGACGGGCGAACTGATGGGTATGCACACGGAAATAATGGAGCCATGACCTCTTAATCACCACAGTCAGCCAGTAAACCGCGCGGGGTGACCCGGCAGCGATTGTGGTTGTAGAAGCGTAGCAGTCCTACAACGGCGATCATGCCGGCTGCGGCAGAAATGAACCAGGGTAGTGCCGGAAGGTTGAGTGTTGCTGCCAGGTCAACGGCCGTTCCCCCCGCTATTTGACCGACACCCCCACCAACAGCCATAGCCAGCGAATTAAAACCAAAATATGCACCTCGTGCCGCAGGATTAGCCATTGTTGCGGCCACAGTCTGGTCATTGGGCATCACCAACACCGTTCCCAATGCGAAGAAAAAGACCGATTGGTAAAGCTGCCAACTGGTTGCTGCCCAGGCCACGCTGCCCAAACCGACAGCCATCGAAAAAGTCCCCAGGATCAACATCGGCAGAGGCAGTAAAAATCGTTGCGCCAGGCGCAGCACCGGCATTTGCAGGACGATGGCAATCACTGCGTTCATTGTAAATAAAAAGGCTACACTGCTGTTACTGCCGCTCAGGGCTTTCGCCTCCAGCGGCAGCGCAATCGACAACTGCACCCACATGAACCAGTAGCCCATCATCAACAGTGTGTAAAGAACGAATGCCCGGTCGCGCATGGCAATTTGTAAGCCGGTGGCAATATCTTGCTTTTCGGTGGAAACGGCCACTTCAGGTAGTCCCACCCAGGCAACAAAGAAGGCGGCTAAGAAGAAACCGGCCGCAGCCAAACCGACGGCTTGAAAATCGAATTGGATAAGCAGGCCACCGAGCAAAGGCCCGACGGTACGGGCTACATTTTGCAGGATACCCACTTTAGCATACAGATCGTTCAGTTTTTCTTCGGGGGCCAGTGCGGCAACAACTGCTTTGGATGGGGCATCAAACAGTGCGCCGCCCAGCGCTGCCATGATACCGGCCAGGAGAACGGCCGTATGCGTTGTCGCAAACCCCATCACAACAAAACTGATCGTGCGGATCAAAATACCGCCCATAATCAAGCCTTTGGGGCTGAGTTTGTCGGCCAACGCGCCGCCAAAGACAGTCAGACTTTGCTGCAAAAATTGGCGCAGTGCCAGAACCAGCCCGATAAAAGCGGCTGCCCAGCCCAATTCGTCGACAAAGTGAATGGAGAGGAGGGGAATCAGCAGAAAAAAACCGGCATTCATCAGGAACCATAATACCAATGTGGTCAGAATACCGCGCTGGGTGATGTTCATTTGTGCGAATTTTGCCCATGGATGCATGTCGTTGATCTCCGTGTTTGAGCTAGAAATGCGCGATCATATTCCTTTTTTGCTTTTTGCCAACGAATGCTCAAGTTCCTTTATGGATTCCGAATGATGTCTTAACTTTTTCTAAAAAAGTACAGGTTATGCTTGCTGGGCACTGGGTCCGTTGTATGGGATTGGTCGAAAATCGCGTATTTTGTGATCCGTTTTCTAGCGTATTTCGGGCTCTCATCAGGAGTAACCATGATTTGGGACGACGACGAAAAGTTACTTAAAAGTCAAATCCCATAGTACAGACCCAGTGCCGCTTGCTGGCAGTTACTAATTTGTTTGAGAGGTGTGTTATGAATAAAACAAAATTGAATTATTGGATTGATGTGGTGATTGGTATTGCTTTTGTATTGAGTGCGGTCAGCGGTATTGTGTTTTTGTTTCCGATTACCGGGACGACGGCGGCAGGGGTTACCTATCAGGCGTGGAACCAGATTCACACGTGGGGCAGCTTGTTGATGGTGGCCGGTGTGTTGGCGCATTTTGTTTTGCATTGGAAATGGCTGGTGCATATGACAAGGAAGACGTTTAGCGTTCAGCCGCAGCGGAAAACGGCCGTTTCTATGCCTACAACGTACACTCAACCGGTTAACCGGCGCGAATTCTTGCGCCTGGCCGGAGTAGGTGCATTGGCAGCCGGTGCGGCGGTGGTTGGCTATAAAACACTTTGGGCTGATGAAGATGTGGCGATGAATACGGGCGCTGTTGATACAACGATTGACACGGCCGTGATCGAACAATCTGAAAGCATACCCTTAACGGTTCTGCCCTCTACGTCATCCACGACCACAGTGCAAACCGTCTCTTGTCCCAAGGGCCTGACCTATGACCCTTATCCGGGGCGCTGTCATCACTATAGAGATAGTAATGGGGATGGCTATTGCGATTATTCTATTCCGGCTTGATGGCTAGAGATACTGGCCCGGCAATCGAAAATGGTTGCCGGGCTTTTTGTTTGGGTAACGGCCGTTTCCCTGCTTGCTTTTGACTATGGCATTTGCCAATTGACGCGGCCGTTTCTGTTTTGCTATTCTTGTGGTCGTGTCGCAAGTGTTGGACAACGTTGTTATTTATAACGATGTTGGGCGAAGCCACTTGACAAACATCCTGAGCACACTCAAAATTGGCAAAAAAAAGCGGGAGGCATGAATGGGTAGCTGGCTGGTAAGAAATGGTAGCGACGTGGCGGGGATCTGCGTTAAAGACCACGCTGGGGATGAGCTTCTCTGCTTTCTCATGATAAATAGTTCTGATACATAAAGGCACAAAATGACTAAGACAGAAATAGAAATTAGGTCTTGGGATCGGTTTATAACACGTAATTTTGTCATTCAACCAGACTTGCTTGGCAAACAACATACATTTTCTTACGAAAACTACAAAATCCAGATCAAACTTCCTGATTTAGGAAAACTTGATCGAGGGAAGGGTTATGACGAAGTCATTTCTGTTGGATCTCTGCGAACTGTTAACAAAGGACCAATTGATTATAATGTCCTAAAAGTTGATGTAACTGTTAGACGGGCAACAAGAATCCAGATTCGTTCAGAGGTGTTGACTACAAACCCCAATGCGCGCGAACTATTTTCAGATGATGAACAAGAGAATTTGAATAGAATTGCATTTCGTTATGGAGAGATAGCTGAAAAGGCTTTTGATTATTGGATAAGAGTAGTCCGCTGGAAAACTAACCTTAGCATCTTTGGGAGGTATGAATGGCAGGACAACCGAACTGGTTGGAGTACTCGTCTAGAGGATATTGCTTCTGAAAAGACCATTTGGATTGGTCCTGGCATTGGTCACATTCGTAGTGTTAAGGCAATTACTCTCGAAGAGTGGAACGAAATCGAAAGTGTTTTGTCGCAAGGAATAGATTCTCCAATTTATCATGATCTCAAACATGATGGCAAGGTGCATCTAATGTCTGGCGATCTTTATCGTGCGGTCGTGGATTTGGCAGTAGCTTGTGAAACATATATGCGATTTTCTTTTCTAAAAAAGTTGTCTCAGGAGTTAAATCCTACACTATTAACCTTTATTGAGGAGGCCAACATAAGCCAATACCTTAATAAATTCTTCCCTTCCATTCTTGATGATTATGACAAAAAACGGTTCAAGGAAATAAAATCTGATTTGCACAAATTATTTAATTCACGTAATAAAGTTGTCCATATGGGTGAGATACATGGATTAACTGAGGCTACCTGTCGAAAATTCGCCGAGGTTACTGACGAATTGTTATCTATTAAACCGAAATGAAAACTTCTAAATCAAACCCTACATATAGCCGATCTGTGAAAAGTAAAACGCTGCGTAGAAATTTACACAGCATAGTTTGATATTCGAAGTCATGTCAAAATTGTTTTCTGCTTTGATTGAGCGTGACCAATAGCACGCCGGAGACGATGACTGCCCCGCCGATGAAACCTTGCAGCGACGGCCGTTCCCCAAACAACGCCAACGACCACAAAATCGTCAGCGCCGGGCTGAGCGTGAGCAAAATGGTGTGGATGCTCATCTTCAACCGGCGCAGCGCCAGGTAGTATAAAATTCGGCCCAGGGTGATATTGACCGTACCAACCAGCAGCAAAAGCAGCCACAATGACGTATCCGGCCAGCTCATTTCGCCCCGGCCCAGTGCAAACAGCAGCAAGAACAGCCCGGTGCTGGCCACGCGGAACAGGAAGAAGTTGCCAAAATCCATGTCGTCGCCGTAACGTTTGACAACGGCCGTATGCAGCGCATAAAAAAGATTGGACACCAGGACCAACACCGCACCCAACCGCAGCAAGTCGGCGGCCGACCCTGGCTGGAAACTGATGACAAAAACGCCGACAACAGCCAACGCTGCGCCAATCCATTGCAACGGCCGTAACCGTTCCCGCAGCCAAAACAGCCCCAGCCCCAACGAAAAAATCGTATACGTTTGGGCAATGAGCGCCGCCGAACCGGGGTCGATGTAGGCTACCGCAGCAAAACTAATCGCTGTGGCTGCTGCCACCAGGAAACCGACAATCAGGAAAAACCAGAGATGATCGCGTAAAACCTGCCATTTGATTTGGCGGCGCAGGGCCAGGAATACGGCCGTTTCCACCGTTCCCACCAGCAGCGTGTAAAACGACGACGTGGTCGCCGGTAAATGGGGCAGCAGCAGGCGGGCAAAAATATAGTGCATACTGTCCACCACCAGCAGGGCCACAATCAGCGGCCCGTTTTGCAGTGCTGCCGTCGGTTTGGGCGTGCTGATTGGCGGGTTACTCATCGGGAGATTCCAGCGTCACTTCATCGCCGATTTTGACGATTCCCGGCTGCTGCACGCGTGAGTAAGCCCGCGCCCAACCGGGATATTTTTTATGTGAAATGCGCTGTGAATCCCGGTCGGCAAACGACTCTTCGATCAGGTCACAAGGGGAGGCGAAGCTGGTAATTTCGATGAGCACGTCACCCAATCGCAGCCGCGCGCCGGGCACGACGGCATCCCAATCCAGCCCGCTGATAGTAATATTTTCGCCGACAGAGCCGGGATAAATGGGATGGCCTTCGGCTTGCAGTGCCAAAATCCGCTCCAGCGAGTAGAGGCAGACGGCCCGCTCCGGCCCGCCGTGAACTTTGGTATGGATTTGTTTATCGACGGTTAATCCCAATTCGTTGATTTCAGCCTGGCGCAACGGCCGTTTCGGCACACCGCCGTCAGAAGCATTGATTTGAAAGATTCGTGCCTGTGTCATGATTGATCCTTTGTTTCCTGCGTCACGTTGTCATTTTGTCATGCGCCATTTTGCCATGCATCACTGATGACGAATGACGTATGACGTTATGACCGCGAGAAGTCTAACTGGGGCAGTAACGGCCGTCAACCAGTTGCACGAATTTGACAGTTGCACGAATTTGAATCCTTTTCCATACTTTTTCGTTATCTTAAGTGAAGGTTGTTTGAGTGACATTGTCACACAACAGGCGGAGATTAACGGGTTATTTTTCCTTTCCTGTTTTTCTCCGCCAACAACACTTCACAACAAAGGACATGTTTTTTGGAATTCGTAGATGATTTGAATTTAGTTGTCCGGGCGCAGAAAGGTGACGTTGATGCTGTTGGTGCCTTGTACGACGCGCACCATCAGCCTATTTTCCGCTACGTTTGCTCCCGTGTGGGCGACCGGTTGTTGGCCGAAGATTTAACCGGTGAGATTTTCACACGTATGGTCACCGGATTGCCGGATTTTACACCAACGGCCGTTCCCTTTCGCGCCTGGTTGTATCGGATTGCCCGTCATTTGATTATCGATCACCATCGCTTGGAAAACGGCCGTATCGACTCCGCATTGGACGCCATTGAAAACAGCGACAGCGAAAGCGACCCGCCCGGTGTAATCGTCGATCAACAGCTTACGCAAGAGCGCATCCGCGCGGCGCTGGCCCGCATCGATTCGGCCCAACAGGAAGTTGTCATTTTGCGCTTCATTGCCGGCCTGTCGCTGGCCGAAACGGCCCAGACGCTGGACAAGACGGTTCCGGCCGTCAAATCATTGCAGCATCGTGGATTGACCGCCCTCCGTGCTTTTTTAGAAAAGGTGTAATGGTATGAACGAATTAGAAGAACGCTTACAAGAACGATTGGCGCGCTTAGAAGCTGGCGAGCCGCTGGCTGCCTGCCTGGCCGGACTGCCGGAGGACGAGGCGGCGTTGTTGACCCTGGCGGCTGATTTACCGCAAGCGATGCCTGTTTTGGACGAAGAAACGGCCGTATCTCAACGTGCCGCCCTGCAGCGACTGGTGCAACAAGACAATGCGCCCGCTGTGGATCGGCCGGGATTTGGGGCGCGCTTGCTTGCCTGGTGGCGGGCGCAGACGATGATTCAGCGGCGGGGTCTGGTAACGGCCGTTGTCACCACCTTGCTCATCCTTATCGTTGTTGGTTTTAGCCCGTTTGCATCTGACCAGACTGCCGTATCACCAGAAATAGCCGGCACCGCAGCAGAAAGCGAAACGGCCGTTGCCGAGGCGGCCATTCCCGCCAGTGTGTCAGAATCTACTGCTGCGCCGGATATGGCTGAGATTGTGCCTACTGTTGAATCGGGGGACGCGGTTTTCATCCCGCTGGTGCAAAGCCCGGATACGGCCGTACTCGATGACATTCATGGCTTTGTGGAGGTACTGGATGATGATGGGGAATGGACGGCCGTTACCCAGCCCATGAGCCTTGCTGCTGAACAACGGCTGCGCACCGGATCGCTTTCTCGCGCCAGCCTGACCTTTTTTGATGGCAGCCAGGCCCAAATCGGCCCCAACAGCGAACTGTCACTGGACACAATCGCGGCCCAACTCCCGGCCAACGGCTTCCGCACCGTTGTCATGACCCAATGGTCAGGCGAGAGCGAGCATCACGTCCAATTCCGCAGCGACAACGGTTCCCGCTACGAAGTCAAGTCGCCGTACGGCAGCGGCATTGCTCGCGGCACCGTATTTCGGGTTCAGGTTACGGCCGATTCCCGCGCCAGTTACACCGTCAGCGAAGGCCGCGTGGACGTGACCGGTGCGGATCGCACTGTTTCTGTCACGCCCGGCCAAATCAGCACCATCGCCGGAGAAGAACCACCAACCGATCCCACTTTCCTGGTCATTGGCGAGGGCGAAGTCAGCCAGATTGGCGACGAATGGGTTGTCGGTGGCCAAATTTTCCAGACGGATGACCAGACGATCGTTGTCGGCAGTCCGCAAGTCGGCGATTGGGTGCGAGTGGAAGGCCGCCTGCTGCCCGACGGCGCACGTTTGGCCGACCGTATTACTTTGCTGCGGCCATCGCTGGCCGATCGATTTACGATTGTGGGACAGGTGGATGCCATCGACAGCGCCGAATGGACAGTTGCCGGGCAAACTATTGCCATTGATGGTGCCACTGACATTGAAACCGGCATTTCCGTAGGCGATGTGGTGCAGGTGGATGGTTTGATTCAGGCAAACGGCCGTTTACTGGCCAAAAGCATCCGCCTCGTGGTGGTTGACGCCGGGCTGCCTTTTGAGTTTACCGGGGTTGTGCAGGGCATCAGCGGCGATACCTGGCTGATTTCCGGCATCACCATCGCTACCAATGCCGACACTGAAATCAAAGGCGAGGTCGCGGTTGGCGATGTGGTCAGAGTCGAAGGCTGGATCGGCGCAGGCGATGTCTGGCTGGCTGACGAAATCAAGCTGGTAGAGGCCGAGGAGAGCCGATTTGAGATTGCTGGGAAAGTGGACAGCATCGATCCCTGGTCGGTAGCCGGTATTTCGTTTGCAATCGGCGATTGGACGGAGATTGAAGATGGTATTGTTGTGGGCGATCTGGTCAAGGTAGAAGGCCACATCCTGCCCGATGGCACCTGGGTGGCCGATGAAATCAAACTGCTGGATGAGGAAGACCATCTGACGTTTGAGTTTTATGGCACGGTGGGCAGCACCGCCCCCTGGGTGGTGAGTGGGATTGCGCTGCCGGTGACGGAGGAAACGGCCGTTACCCCCAACATCATGGTTGGCGATCTGGTCAAAGGGACTATCACCATTCTGCCCGATGGCAGTTGGCAGGTCGTATCCATCGTTCTGGTGAACAGTGCCGGTGATGATATGGGCTGCTTTAGCGTAACGGCCGTTGTCCGCAGCTTCAGCGATGACCAACTCACCATCGATAACTGGCCTGTCTTCCAATTAGGCGGTGATGTCGAACTGGACGGCCCAATCCAGCCGGGCAGCGTTATCACCCTCTACGCCTGTGTGGGCGAAGATGGCCGGCTGGTCATCCTTGACATCATCATTTTCAGCACACTTCAACCGGCAATTACGCCAGAGCCGCCGCCATCCGATGCCGGTGGTCATCAAGTGACGATTTGCCACAAGCCCAATTCGAAAAACGCCCACACCATCACAGTTGACCAGTCTGCCGTCCAGGCGCACCTGGATCACGGCGATACACTGGGTGCTTGCCCGTGATGTATTGGTAAATTAATTGTATTGGTAACCGGGTAAGCATGGCATCCGGGCCGTCCTTGTGGCGGCCCGGATGTTGTTTTTAGATGATTTTGTCGTCGGTGCCGGCCAGTTGGCGCAGGATTTCCAGTTGACCTACGTGATAGGTTTCATGCCAATGCTGGAATTCGATCCAATCGCCCACGGTTGTTTGCCGTTTTTCGTTGTAGATGACCGCTAAATCGGCTTCGCTGGTCTCATTAAGCGCGGCAACGATGCGTGTTTGCGAATCGGCAAGCGCCGCCAGCAGGGTTGCCAGCGGCACGGCTTCGTCGGCGTCGGTCATCGGCTCCGACTCTCTATCGTAGCGGCTGGCGCGGGTTTCATCCAGAGCGGGCGGCAGGTTGAGGCTGTGGAGGATCAGATTACGGCCGTGCAGCACGTGTCCCAGTACCCAATTCATCGTATTCGCCCGGAACGGCAGTTGCAACAGCGAATCGGCATGGGAAAGGTCTTTCGTTTGCTGCTTGATAATCCAATGGGTACGTTCAAAAAGAGGGATCAGTTTTTGCGGATTGGTCATGGAATCTCCGTAAGTTTAACGCTTGAACGCTTGAACGCTTGAACGCTTGCTTCACCAGCGCAGCCAGTAAAGCGAGCATGACTCTGAGCAAAAACACGCTATCATTTACGGCGTGGCTGCGTCTGGTGCAAGTTTTGTTGCGCGAAACCAGATGTAGCGTTGGCTATGGGGTTTCTATTACATCATTTAGCCGGTTTGTTTCATCCCAACCCGCTGCCCCAATACCGCCACTTTTCATTGCCTCCATCATGCTCACGCCTGAACCTGGCCCCAGTATACCCTATTTTTGCCCGATTTTGCCGCTTTTTGCCGCCAATTGACCCAATTATCCCTTGATTCGTCATTCATTGAACAACCAACTGCCATTTGCGCCGCGTCGGGTGGGCCTGCAACTCCTCATACAACTGCATCTTGCCCACTCCGCACAACGGACATTGCGCCGGGTCATGTCCCAGCATCTCAGTCAATAACGCCTCGGTTGTGGCCGGAGCCGTTGTTGTTTCATGGTACGCGCCCAGCAAAGCGCGGCAGCGAGCCAGTTTCTGTTTGCGATAACGCGGAGCTAGCAACCCATAGTGCCGCACGCGCACAAAGCGTTTGGGCAGCGCGTGCTGCAAAAAGCGGCGGATGAACTCGACACCCGGCAGCCGCATCTCTTTCCGTTCGCCATCCGCTTTGTAATCCCGGTAGCTGAAGCGCACAGCGCCGTCTTCAATCCCCAGAATGCGCCCGTTGCTGATCGCAATCCGGTTCACATACCGCCCCAGGTAATCCAATGTCTGCGCCGCATCGCTGAATGGAGGTTTGGCATAGACCTGCCACTTCTTGGCCTGAGATTCGGCTATCATTCCCTCAAATACCGCTGCGTCTGCCAAATCGGCGCATTGACCGGCAAAGGTCAATTGCTGGTCGTCAAATAGCTTCTTCACACCCGCGCAAAACGCATCACGGAATTGCACCGACAACTCAGTGATGGGGAATAAGAAATCAGGGGCCGTTGCCCGCCACCGTTTGCCATCGCTGCTCAATGCGCCGCCAGGAACGATGCAATGCAAATGGAGATGTTCTGTGAGCGTTTGCCCCCAGGTGTGAAGGATGGCTGTGAAGCCGATTTCGCCGCCCAGATAGCGCTGACCGAAGGCTTTCAACGTTTGGGACGCGCTGGCGAAAAGCAGATTGTATATCTGTTTCTGATTCACACGCGCCAATGGATTGAAAAGGTGGTCAATGGTGAAGACAACATGGAAGTAGTGGATGGGTAACAGATGCGCTTTTTGCTTTTCCAGCCATTCCATCTTGGCTGACGCGCCGCATTTGGGGCAGTGACGGTTGCGACAGGAATTGTAGGAAATACGCAGTCCGCCGCAAGCATCGCACTCGTCCACATGGCCGCCCAACGCGGCGGTGCGGCATTGGACAACATCGCGCATGACCAGGCGTTGTTGGTGCGAAACATGATATTGTTGCCGGTATTCATCCCCAAACAGACGGAAAACGTCGGCCAATTCATAGGCCGGTTTTTCTGTTTCAACGTTGATTTTCAATGGGGATGAAGTTTTTAACATTTACACAACTACCACTGGAAAAAGCAAGGAAAATGGTTGCTTTTAATGCAAAATCAGAACATATGTTTCGTGCAACTATTATTAACCTGCACGCCTGCCGGATAATACCCGGAATTTCGTCATATCCGGCAGAAAATGGTGGATAAACCGCTATATATGGGTTAATTCCTGCAAAATGTGCAGGATAAGAAGAATTTTGGGGCTTTATCAGGCTAATTGGCTGGATAATCCCCCAAAAACGACTAAAAACCATATTGATGATAGTATAGAAAAGGCTCCTGACCTTTTCAAATTTTGGTTATTATGTCTCATGTTCGCAAATAGGATGCACCATTAACATCAATGATTGCGCCGGTCATAAATTCGGCTCCGGCGGAGGCCAGGAAGAGGACGGCGTAGGCCACTTCTTCCGGTTTGGCCACGCGCCCCAGCGGGCTTTGGCTGCGGATGCCGTCGCCTTCCGGCCCAGCCAGATGGCCGGCAGCCATGTCGGTTTCGACAAAGCCAGGGGCTACTGTGCCCACGAAAATATTGAAGGGGGCCAGGTATTTGGCCAATGATTGGCCCATAGCATTCATCCCCGCTTTACTGGCTCCGTAGGCCGGTCCCAGCGGTTCGCCCCGGAATGCACCGCGCGAGGAAACGTTGACGATTCTTCCATACCCCTGTTTCATCATCACTCGCGCCGCACAATAACTGGCATTAGCTGCGCCAATCAGATTCGTCTCAATCACGCGCTGCCAGCTGGCCTGCCAGTCGGCATAACTGGTTTCGGCTGCTGGATGCTCCTCGTAAATGCCAGCGTTGTTGACCAGAATGTCCAACTGCCCCATTTCGGCCGTCACCTGGTTGACCATTGCTTCAATTCCGGCAGCGTCTTTCATGTCGGCCTGGACGATGAGATGCGAACCGCCCGGCAGACTGGCCATTGTAGCTTCGACTGCTGCCCGATTGCTGTGATAATGAACGGCGACGCGTGCGCCCCGTTTGGCAAACTGTTGGGCGATGGCGCGGCCAATCCCACGTGAGCCGCCGGTAACTAACACAACTTTTCCTGTAAAATCCATATTAGACTCTCCTGATGGTTGGAATGGGTATCATTATGGCATTTTTGCCGCTGAATGCAATGCAGGGGGTGAAATAAAAAAAAGCCACAATTTGTGGCTTTTTTGTTTTTATTAAATTAGGCTCCCCCGACGGCCCCGACCCCCGAAAATGCTTTCAACAGTAAACTAGATTTTGGTACTTAAGTCATGTAACAAACGTCACCCAAATTTTATGACATTTGTCATGGTGTTATTGATGGTTCAACTATTTCGGGAGCATCGACTTCGTCGGAAACGGCCGTATCTCCTTCATCCCCTGCCTCATCAACCGCTGCCGCTGCGCCAAATGCCGGGGCAAACTTGAGAATACGGTTGCTGCCGGCGTCGGCAATGTAGATATTGTCCTGATTGTCAATGGCAATACCGTTAGGCAGGCTAAAGCTGTTCATGTCTGTCCCATAATTGCCAAAGCGGCCCAGGTACTCGCCCAGGTTATTAAAGATGAGGACGCGGTAGCCTTCGGGATCGGTGACATAGATGCGGCCGGCGCTGTCCACGGCCGTATACGGCTTGTTGTTAATGCTCTGTCCGGCCCAAGCGTCCACCGGCCACTCGTTGACGGCGAATAATTCCGGACTAAACTGCTGGATACGGCCGTTCCACGTGTCTGCCAGATAGATGAATCCATCACTGCCGGTGCCTAAACCGACCGGCTCATTGAACTGTCCCAGCAAATTGCCAAAATTACCCACCACGTTCAAAAAGTTGCCATTGCGGTCAGCAATTTGCAGCCGATGATTCCCCGTATCCGAAATTAGCAGCCGGTTGTCAGGCAGTAAAATGATGTCACGCGGGCCAAAAAACAGGCCCAGTCCGTTGGTGTCCGGCTCATCGCTGGGCGCACCGCTGCGGCCAAACAGGGTCACAAATTCGCCGTCCAGCGTGAATTTCTGGATGCGATGATTCCAGGTATCGGCCACGTAGACGAATTGATCGTCAACGGCCAGACCCCACGGCTCGTTGAACTGGCCCGGTTCGCTGCCCTGGCTGCCCCAACTGTTCAGGTATTGGCCGCCAGCATCAAACACCTGGATGCGGTGGTTGCCAGAGTCGAGGACGTAGATACGGCCGTCATCGGCCACATCTACATTACGCGGGGCATTTAGCTGGCTGGGGCCGGTTCCGGCCACGCCGCTTTCGTTCAGCGCCAAAACCGGCGACAAGGCTAATTCTTTTTCGGCATATGGGTCTTCCAGTCCCACAGCGGCAGCCGCGCCGATGCCATAATCCCATAAATCGGCCAGTACGTCTTTGCGGATATACATGCGCAGTTCGTGGCGCAGCGGCCATTCACCGGCCGTGTACGTTCCTCCAAATACTTCACCGTACTTGGTGTAGTCACGATAAAAGAAGATGTCCCACAGTCCTTGCCGTACGTCACGATTGCCCAGGCCGCGCCGGATAGATTGATTGGGATCGCCAAAAATCGCGTTCCAGGAAATCTTGCGATATTCCTCCATCGGCCACCAGAGAAAAGTATACGTCCACTGCTGGTAATTATTGCCCAGGTACGGCTCCACTTTGCCCCAATTTAAACTGCCGACCAGGATGACCGGCGATTCGGTCAGGCTGTGGCTGGGGCTTTCGCCAAAGTAAACCCGGTTGGGGTAATCGCGCAAGTACCAGGTAAATGGCCAGGAAACGTCATTGTCAAAGGCGACCTTAATGCTTTTGTCACCATACATTCGTAGGGAAAGCGTTTCTAACTGCTGCAACACAGTATCTTTTGTCGCCGGTGCGCCGTGCGCGTACACGGCAAATTCGTTGGTGTAATCGGCATTGGGGAAGCTGGCCATGTACGTGAACCGGATAGTCAACAGGCTCAATAAGCTGAAGAAACCCAGCATCACAATCGGCTGGCGCACCGACTCATCTACTTTTTGCCGGACGAGCCGCCATAGATAGTACAGCCCGCCGGCAACCAGCAAACCGCCCAGGAAACGGCCGATTCCCTTCAAATTACTCACTTCCTGATTGCCCAACTGAATTTGGCCCAACAAAATTGGCCCCAAAGCCAGCAGAACGACTACGATCAGAGCTATCGTTAACCCCAACCACTGCCAGGACTGCCGCGATAGCAGCGCCGACGCATCCAGCTCTTTCAGCCGCTCATTCATGTACCAGCCTACCAAAAAGGCCATCGGGATGACAAAATGGGTGCTGAGCCAAGGCATCTTTTCCCCGGCATAGCTGTAGGCCACCCAGGTTAGCAGCAGCCACCAGATAAGCGAGGGCACAAATTCGACCATTGCCGACAGATTGACCAGTTTGAGCAGCCCGCCTTCAATTTCATATTCATTTCGTAGTTGGCCGCTGCGTACAAAGAACCAGAACAAAATCCCGGCTCCCAGGAATAAACCGCCGGCCAGGAGACCGGGTAGTTTCGTTGTTTCGCCGCCCAGCAAAAGCACCGAACGGTTGTAAAGCCAATTGCTCAGGCTGAATGCCAACAAGGAAAGCAAAACCAGTGTGACCCAGTAGCCGACAATTTTGTTGATTTTTTCTTTGGCCAGCCACAGCCGGATTGCCAACAGCGAAAAAATAACCGGTAAGAATTCGTAAAAAGGAACAACAAACAGGTAGTAAAATGTGGGCTGGCTGCCGCGTTGGACCCCTTGTTGTTCCAGCCAGTAACCCAATGAACCGATCATGCCGCTGGCCCAGCCGCCAGGATTGGTGAAAATGGATGTATACAGGAAGGCAAAAATGCTATGGAAAATGACGGCCGTTACCAGCCAGCGCCGCCGGTTCCACCACAACCCGACCAAAATACTGGCGATCAGAGTGATGATCAGGAAAATTCCAGAATGCACCATGCCTGATTTCATAAATGATGACCAGCAGACGCTGTTACTCATTCGGGCAATGAGAAGTTGGAGGCTGCTCATCGCCTCCTGGCCTTCTAACATGCAGGTGTTGACGGTGTAGTCGCGTGGATTCCAACCGGCAATGGTAGTCAGTAGGGGAGATACCAGTGGCAAAACCAGGGTCGTGTAAAGGATGATCAGGTCAAATTCGGGATGTTGATCGATGTACGGCCGCATCTCTTTCAATGCCAGGAACAAACCTGCACCTAATATGACGATGCCGCCAATTTCCAGCCAGCGGAGGGCGACGTGGTTGTTGGCTGCGGCAGTAGGCGTGGCTGGCAGCTCTTCACTGGGATTGGCGGCGAAGCCTTCACCGGTTTCCGGGGTGGCGATCTGGGCTTCTTCTTCAGCCATGATTTGCTGAGTGATGAAGCTGCCTCCGGTGATTAAGACACCTAAGGCAACGATGATGATGGCGGTACGCAAATTGCCGATCACTTTTCCGAACCAATCATCTACCACGATGTGGGCGAGCAGTCGTAAGATCAAGAAGCTGCCAAAGATGGCCACGTAAATGAACGATACTTCTTTGGTGGAAAACATGAGGGCCAGACCACCGGCAAACCACCATAAGTATTTTTCTTCTCGGTGACGCAGGTAAAACCAACTGGAAATGAAGATGATGAGCGCCCAGGTAATGACATAGATGTCGTGACGAATGTAGCGGGAGTAGTAAGTGATGTAAGGTGAAATGAGAAATATAAAGCTGGCAAACAAGGCCCCAATTCGGCCCAGCCAGTGGCGCAGCAGGTAGGGTATGGCTACCAGAATGATTCCCAGGATGGCAACGGGGACGCGGGCGGAGAAATCGCTATCGCCAAATAGCCAGTAGGATACGGCCGTTGCATGAAACAAGAACGGCCCATGCATTAACGGGGTGTGCTGGTAGCCGTCGCCAATGAAATATTGGTAGCTAAACTGGGTGTGCAGGCTCTCATCGTGGCTCATTACCCGGTCGCCAAGCCCCCAGAAACGGGTCAAAATGGCCAGGACAATGAAGGTGATGTAGATAGCTTTTTCCCAATCCAGGCTAATTGTGCTTAGTAAAGGTCGAGAAAGAAAGTCGGTTTTGGATTCTGGTGTGGTCGTTAAATCAGTCATAAGTAAGTGTTAAGTGTCAAGTGTCACGCATGATGCATGACGTATTACGTTTCATGTGTCACGCGGCAGGTTGAGGGCGGCGATAGGCGTGGGGTTGGGCGCCGGCGTAGCTGTTATTTCGGGTTGGACGTGGCTGGTGATGGGAACGGCCGTTGTCTGCAAATTTACCGTTTGTTCGACGCGGGTTTTGGTGATGGTCGCCGTCGGTGAATCGGTCAGCGTGGCTGTGATGGCCAGTGCCGTGGGCGTCGGGTTCAGCCACAAACCACGCTGTTCACGCAGGTAGAAGCTCAGGCTGCCTACCAGCAGGAACAAAACCAGTGTCAAGGGGAGTAACGGCCGTTGCCAGCCAAACGAAAAATCCCAAAATATGTGCGATTTGTGGGGAATGGCCGGCATAAATCGGCGTAAATTAGCCGGTGGCTGCGTAGCTGTAGTCAGGGTGCTGTGAACCAGTTGGCCCAATTCCTGCTCGCGGCGCAGCGCCAGGCGGCAGTTGGTACAGACTTGCGTGTGCTGGTCAACTTGCTGCTGCTCCTTTTGAGGCAGTAATCCCAAAACGTAATCAGGAATTTGCCGGTGAACGTGTTGTTGTTTCATAATTGAGTTATACACAGTCGTAATACGTAATACGTAATTCGTCACTCGTCATTCGCCTTTCATCATTCATTATTGACGTCGTTCTCATTGAACTCATTTTCTAAAAGCTCGCGTAAGGCTTTATGGGCCAGACGCATCCTGGATTCGGCCGTCTTGGCTGGAATGCCCAGGATGTCGCCGATTTCGTTGTAGGATAGGCTGCCGTAGTAACGGAGTACGGCCGTTTCTCTTAATTTGGGCGTTAACTCGGCCAGCGCCCGCCAGACCCTTTGTTGCTCATCATTCAGAGCCAGAACCTCATCCGGGGTTGGCGTCTGCTCATCATTGATTTCCTGGCCAATCATTTGGTGGAGAGAGATGGAAGGCAGCCATTTGCGGCGGCGTTTGTTGCGGCAGCGACTGATGGCGATGCGGTACAGCCAGGTCTTAAAGGCTGATTTACGCGGATCATACTGGTCTAATTTGCGGAAGGCATACTCGAAACTGTCTTGCAGCACCTCTTCGGCATCTTCCTTGTGCTGCAACATGCTGTAAGTGAGCCTGTAAATGGTGCTGGCAAACTGGTCGTAAAGCGCGCCGTAGGCTGATTCGTCGCCGTTCAGGCAGCGTCCAATCAACGCCTGAATCGCGGCGTCAGCATAACGGGGCACGGCCGTTTCCGACCAATCTAAAACATGCTCACTCATAAGATTAGTGATGAAGGATGATTACTGAGGACTGAGCACCTTGCTCAAACCTCATCACTCATCCCTCAGTCTTCATCCCTCTTTACTCAAATCAGTTCGCCACCATAGGATAACCCGCTCTTCGTTCGTGGCAAGTGATGATTCATGGAACAGCCACCAACGCAAGATGTCCAGCGATGGCGTTGGACTGGGGAACTCGCTTGGCAGCAGGCCATCGCGTAAAATGCCAAAATCGGCTCCGGCGTAATCGCTGCCCAGAGATAGTTCGGCATTGTACGGGCTGATGATGACCTGATTTTGGGCGCTCACCGGCAGCGAATTGCCAAATTGCACCTTTTGGAAATGACGCAGATACCAGCGCAAGGTCGGCGAATCGACACTGCTGAAAATGTCCAGTCCGTAGTTGGCATTGTTAGCCTGCCAGGAAACGTCTTGCAGCGTCGTGACCAGCAGGCGTATCTCGTTGTCGGTGGCCTGTGTCACCCAACGTTCGCGGGGGTCGTTGGCCGCTTCGTGGCTGAGCCACCAGCCTGTCCCCCACTGGTAGAAGGCCGAAAAGGCCAGCAATGCGAGGAAAGCACCCTGAAGCACGGCCGTTGAGCCTGTCGAAGCGGCCGTGCCTTCCCACGTACTTAAAAAATAAATCGTCATCAGACCGGCAGTAACGGCCATCAGCATGATCCAGACGCTGCTAAATTCCTGTGGCGATAGTGTAACAACCCGGCTAAATCGGGCCAGATTGACAAAGAATAATCCGCCCAGGAGCAGCGCGCCGCCAGTCCAGGCCTGTCCTATACGGTCAAGTGGCGTTTGCAGCAGGCGGTCGGCCATCAAACTGACGAGCAAAACGATGGGTAATGTCAGTAGAGCGGCGTTGTTCATCTGCCCCGGCTGGAGCAGCAGCAGAACAAAGACCAAACCCATCCACCTGGCCAATTGTTTGGCCAAGGAATTGTCGCTGCGGATGGCCCAGAATACGGCCGTTACCCCCATCAGCGTCAAAAATGGCTCGTAGCGAATGAAGGCCAGCACCGGCTCGAACATCTGTGCCGGATTGAGGTCGAACTGCATGATCCAGGTAGCTGGCAGCATCGCTGCTGCTCCCAGTCCCGGCAAATGCCACAAAACCAGGGTGCTGAGGGCGAAGAAGAGGGCAAGAGTGGTAACGGCCGTTCGCCGTCCCAATTTCCCGTCAATGTCTGCCAGCCGTCTTCGCCAGCCGCTTCGCGTAGCCATTAACAGGATCGCCAGTCCGCCATAAAACAAAGGTGAACTGATCAAACCCAGGGCCAATCCGGCAAACAAAGCTATGAACCAGCGGGACGATTTGCTTTCATCGTAGCGCAGCATAGCCACCAACATGAACAGGATAGCCAACAGCGCCAGCGTATCGCCGCCAGCAGTGCGGCTGACGATGGCCTGGATGGGGGAGATAGTGAGGAGGGTAACGGCCGTTAACGTCCCAACCGTACCCAACTGCCGCCGCAGCAACCAGGGCAGGAACACAATTCCCAGCCCAACCAGTGCCGGAACCAGCCGCATCACCGTGTCGCTGTCGCCAAGCAGGGGCAGGAGCAGGCTGGTCAGACTAAAATAAGCGGGACTGGCGGAAGCACCGGCACCACCGGGCTGCCAGAACTGCCATACCGACCAAGCCTCAGCCGCCTCCGCCGGGGAAAGGGGCAGTTTGCCCAAATCCACGAAGCGCATGATGGCCGCGCCTACAGCCAGCAAAGCCGTCAGTCCATCGGCGACTGTTAATCGGCTAAAAATATTGATTCGTTCGCTCTTTAACGCAGTCTCCAATCTCTAGCCTCCAGTTTTACTCAGGTTCCCAATGATAGACCACAACACCGTTGTTGCTAAAAGCGATGTCCAGACCGGCGAATTTGTCAATGATTTGCGGGCCGTAGGTACTCAGTTCCAGGCTGCCGATGATGATGTATTCGACATCGTATTGGTTGAGCAGTTCGACGGTGTAATCCCAATCGCTGCCGGTGTAAATTTCGCGCACGGCCGGTTCGCGCTGGCCGGGTTCGGGGGTGTCGCCGCGCCATTGGTATTCGTGCCCGGCCCAGCCTAAAATGGTGGGAATGCCAGTGTTGGCAGCGAAACGGCCGTACTCCGTATACTGCCCCCCCACCGCCTCCACAATCGTGGGCGTACCTTCAACATTTTCCCGCAGCCACATAATCGCTTCGTACTCGTCCGGTTTGAACCGCTCTACCTGGGCCAGCCCGTTAAGCGTGGCCGGTTGGCGTGATTCGGCCGTTACCGCGCCGCGATACTCGGCTGCGCGGGATTGGATGCCATAAAACGGGAACAGCAGGGCTACCAGCAGCGCCAGTCCATAACCGATGCTGGCCAACACACCGGCGGCTTTGACTGTGTGCCACAGATAAGCCAGCCCCACCAGCCCGGCGACGCCAAACATCACCCAGGCCTGATAGTAAAATTTGAATATCGTGTTCAATCGCTGGCCAAAATTATCACGCAGATAGACGAATTCCGGCCCCAGGGTGAGGAGGATGGCGGAAGCGACGAGGAGCAGTAAAAAGGGAAGGGGTGAACGGGAGAAGGGGTGAAGGAGTGAAGGAGTGATGTCACCGCGTCGCTTTGTTGCTGTGTGGCTCCAGTAAGTCCAGATCATGACGACTAAGGCCAAGAGGGTGAGCAGGAAGATTGTCATTGCGGGGTAGGCCAGGCGGGCTTTGAGGATGGCCGGGAGGAGGGTGAACACGGCCGTTAACCCCCAACCAAACGCCAAGCCACTTTCTGGGTGAGCGGGTAAGGCCAGACCCAAATCATTAGCCAGCGCGACGACCTGCCCGGACCCTTCGGCGCTGGCGGCGACAATCCAGCCCAGCAGCAGCATGAGCAGGAAGAGAGCGAGGAGGAGGGATACGGCCGTAGCCATCCCCGCCCGCCAAAATCGGAACCGCTGCCGCACGGCCAGCACCACGACCAAAATCGTAATGCTAAACAACGGCATGCAGAAAATAATCAAAAAGTGAGTCAGCCGCGTCGGCCGCATCAACATCGGCAGGATGTATGGCGCCCCCGCCTGCGACTTGAAACCGAGGAAAAATGGTAAATACATAACGAACAAAGCGGCCACCAATCCTACAGCGATGCGGAATGCCTGTCCGATGAATGCGTTTTTCCAACCCTCAGTCTGCCAGCGCCCCAGTACATACGCCCCGACGACGACAAACAAATGTATTAGCACGTCCCAGGTGTTGAGGAAGGCCAGGCCGCCGAGGAGGAGGGTGGTGAAGAGGAGCAGGGGGGCAGGGGTGAAGAGGTGAAGGGGTGACAAGGTGACAAGGTGACGCGGTGAAGATTCTTGCTCTCCTGCTCCAAGCGACCTTTGGTCGCCGCTCCCCTGCTCCCCTGCGATTAAATACCAAAGATACGCCACCGCCA
This sequence comes from Ardenticatenaceae bacterium, assembly GCA_020634245.1. Classification (GTDB taxonomy): domain Bacteria; phylum Chloroflexota; class Anaerolineae; order Promineifilales; family Promineifilaceae; genus JACKCC01. Next base: position 26,759 of record JACKCC010000017.1, read on the forward strand.
GGCTCAAAAAAGCGAAGGGCAGGGCCAGGACGTGAGGGTGCATATCACCCAGGAGGAAGCTGAAGCCGGGGAATTCGGCAATGGGTTCCAGGCCGTCTTCGGCACGGCCGTTTAGATGATATTCGTGAATCACCCGTGACGAGCGCCACCACCACCAGGCAGTCGATTCATAGCGCGGTGGCTCGGCGATAATTGCCGGAGCTTCCAGATCGCGCACGTCCAGCCACTGCCAGAACTGGTCGGAACCGGCCCCGCTGGCGTGTAAAACTTCTAGCCCAATCTCCCAATTACCGGCGATGGGCAAGGCGATAGCGGCGATGAGGCCGAGGAGGAGGGCAAGGGAGCGGGGAGCAGGGGTGAAAGGGAGCAGGGGTGAAGGGGTGATGTCTTCCTCCAATCCCTCCAGTTCTTCATTCTCTGCGCCCTTTGCGTCTTTGCGGTTCATTCCCAATCCCATGACCAGGTTGTAGACGAGGCCGAAGGCGGCGGTTCCAGTGGCGGCGACCAGCCAGGCGATGGCTAGATTGAAGGCGATGGGTTCGGAAACGGCCGTTACCCGCGCCAACACCGACACCATCACGTAACCAAAATAATAATAGCTAATCGCAAAACCAGACAGCCAGGGGTCAACCGGCGGAAAGGCATCACTGCGGCCAATGCCATTGAGAAAAGCAAACTCCATCGGCTTTTCCGTTGCCGCAATCGCAGGATTTTGCGCCCGCACCCACACCCAAACAGCAAACAAAACGGCAAATAGCAGTTCGGTGATGATAATTTGAGAGCGGTTTTGGCGCAACCAGATTTGGAGACTGGAGACTGGAGACTGGAGATTAGTCTCGTAGTCTCTAGTCTCCAGTCTCGTAGTCTCTAGTCTCCTAACTGCCCAAATGGACAATCCCACCAGCACCAAAAACGCCAGCAAAATCCCACCCAGATTGTTGCCCAGCAAGCCCAGACTGCCCAGCATCCAGAATAAATAGCTGACGATGAGCAGCCCGACCAGTTTGGCAAAGGCATAGCCTCTATCCGGCAGGCGGCGGAACAGCAGCAGCGTCAAAGGCGTGGCCGCCGCCCCGATAATCATCAAGGCAGCCCACCAACGAAAAGCAGAAAAAAGGTCAGCAAAAGACATAGTCAAAATTCACGTTTCACTCATCACGTTTCACGACTCTATAAATACTTGTGCCATCATTGCGATACACTTCTTCCAGATACCCGACGTCAACCATCAGGTCAAATTTGACGAGCCCTGGGGCGCGTAATAAAACATTCAGTTGACCGACATAGATGCCAATAACATTATCAGGATGGTCAGCGCATCGTCAATGTCGGTGGTGTTATAGAGCTGGTTACGACGTCATTAATGCGGTACGCGCTGACCGATGTGCCGGGCGCGACGGCCCGCTGCCGTTCGTGCCGGTCCCAGCCGACGATGGCCGGCAGGCCGGTGTGCATGCGGCTATCCGGTTGCCAATGGGCGACCAGGATTGTCGCTGGCGGAAGCTTCGGCAATGGCCGTGCTTTGGTACGATACACCCCACTGGATAGCGTCGTAGTCGTAGTTGAGAGGCACAGTTTGGCCGTTGTCGCCGTACTCAACGTAGGGCATGAAGGCCATGCCATTGAGCGTGTGCGGTGCGTCTTTGCTCATGCGGACGTCCCATTTGGCTTTGGTGGCCAGGATGGGGTAGAGGGCGGCGAGACGAAACGGTCCAAGGATGATTGCCATGCTGAGCGTTTTCTTTTGTTGGATGGAAGGCCAGGCCCACACGGCCGTTACCCCACCCACAATGCTCAAAATCACCCACACCTGCATGTAAAACTTAAACACCGTATTCATCCGGCCCACGTCGCCGTCCAGGACGAAAATCTCCACAAACAGGGTCAGGAACAGTGCCGAAGAAATGAGGATGAGGATGATCAGCGGCTACAGGGCGACAGTTCTCACGGCCCAACGTGCAGCGATGATGACCAACATCAAGACAATGGAGCGATGAGATAGCCTTTGGCCACCAGTACCAGCAGTAGAATCACGTAAACGACGACCAGCACCCAATTAGCGGCGCGGCGATAGATTCAGTCTGCCGCAAATCTTGTAACGCCGTAATGATATTGCGTCCAGTCGCGGAACTCGCTGAGCCAGATGGAGTCATCACGAAGAAGAAGGAACAGGCCATAGATGGCCAGATAATTGCTCACGTGGAATTATGAAGCGGGCCAGGTTTGATGGAATTGTAGGCCAGCGCCAGTTGAGGTCGTAAGGGTAGGAAGGTGAGATAGAACAGACCGACGAACACGGCCGTTTGAATTTTCTGTCAACTTCATGATAAGCGAAAACGGCCAAGTACCGCCGCCAGCCATAAAACAGAATCGCCAACACAATCCTGCCAGATACGTCGGCCAATCCCAGGTGTTGGACGCCGCAGGACCGCAACGACCAGCCCGCCAGTGAACCAGAGGGCGGTCTCCGACCAATGAAAGGGTGAAAGGGTGCTGGGGTGAACGGGTGATTCACCCAGCACCCTCCCGACACGTCAGGGCAAGCGACACCGCCCAGCCCAACGCCAAAATCGCCAGTGGCAGGCTGATCATGTGGGCGTGCAGGTCGCCGTAGAGGAAGGTGAAGAAAGGGAATTCGGTAATCGGACCGACTTCGCCGGGATTGATGTTGATGGCGCGGGAAGCAGTCCAGAACCAATCACCGGTGTAAAGCGGCGAAGGCTGGCCGCTGAGCAGTTTGACTGCGCCGTCCAACGTTTGCAGCAGTCCATTCAGACCGCCTAAACCGGTGTGGAACTCGGCTCCAGCCCGCTGCCAGGACGTCAAAATCACGCCTACTTCGGCCAGATTGCCCAGCAAAACGGCCAGGGCGGTAGAGATGAGACCGGCGGTGATGGCTTTTTTGTTGAGAGACTGGAGACTGGAGATTGGAGATTGGAGATTGGGTTGCTTAGTCTCCAGCCTCCAATCTCTAGTCTCTACTAAATTATAAGCAATCGAAAACACGCCCACGCCGGTGAAGCTGAAGAGCATGGGCAGGATGAGGTTGTAGGCGATGGCGGGAATGATGCCCAGCAGTTTGGTCAGCACGCCGACGTAGACGAAGCCGTAGTAGTAGTAATTGATGTAGCCACCGGCAAACCAGGGATCGTAGGGTGGGAAGTAGGTGGATTTGAGAACGGCCGTAAAATAAGACATGTCCATCGGTTTCTCACCGCCCCAAATCACGTCCCACACGTCGGGGTTGCCCAGGCGAATGCCGATCATGAGCAGGAATAGGACCATGCCTAGCAGTTCGATGATACCGATGTAGGCCAGATTTTGCCGGATAAAGTCAGCAATTTCTCGGCTGCGGCGCAAATAAATCAACAAACTAACCAACCCGACCAACAAAACCCCCAACAACAGTGTCCCCCGTGTGTTGGGCAGCCATTGGGCGCTGGCCATCAGCCAGCCAAAGTAGGAAACAAGGAGCAGAGAGAAAATCCGCGACAACGCATAACCACGATCAGGCAGGCCACGAAAGATGGTGAAGGTTAGCGGAAAGGCCAGCCAGCCCAGTAATATGACGGCCAGCCACCAGACGATAGCGGCCAGAGCCGGATGCTGTGACAGTATGCCATCGGGGTTAAAAATCTGGTCGAAAGTGCCGTTGGCTTGTTGGATGGCTTGCTCTTTAACTGACATCATCAATCCGTTGGGCATTTTGCTGGCTTCGCCGGGGGTCATGTTGACCACCTGGCTCAAATCGACTTGATTGAGGATGCGCATCGTATTTTCGTGGCTGTAGCGGTCGGTTTTGGCGAAAATCCAGACTGGCGGATGGTCATAAACACTGAATGCTTCTTCGGCGGCCAGTTTGCCCGGCGGCGGCCAGCCGACTTCGGGCGGCTCTTGCCAGCCGATTTGGCCGGTTGTGTCGCTGATGTAGAGAGGGCCAATCTGGAAATTGGCGTGGAATTGGGCGACCAGTTCGTAGCCGAGTTCGCCGCTGAAAAGGGCTTCGTAGTAGCGTGTGGTCATGGGGAAGCTGAGGGGGATGCGCGGCACGCTCCAGATGGCGCGCTGGCTGCTGATGGGGATGTAGTCGGCTTCGTCGAGCCACTGAATCATTTCTTGCCGTTTGATTTCGCTGTCGGTAGCGGGGAGGGGACGCTGGCCGCCGCTGACTTCGGTGTAGTAGCTGCCGTAGGCGGAACGGCCGTTACTGTTCACCGGCAGCAAATCATCCCACGATTCGTTGACCAGCAGGCTGGTATCGGCATGGACAGGCGGGCTGCCAGGGTCGAGTTCGATGGTGAGTTGGTTGGGTTGATTGGCGGTTACGGCCGTTCCCGGCAACTCAATCGCCGCTGCCCGGCGTGTACCATCCAAATCAAACGTGCCAGGTACGAAATCAGCTCCGTTAAGCTGGACTTGCAGTGTGCTTTGGCCGGGCTGGCCGTTGATGGTGGTCAGATAGTTGAGACGGATGCCGGTAATCACACCATCTTGCGGTAATGAAAAGCCCAGATTGAGCGGACTGCCTTCGTAAAAATCGAAGCTTTTGAGGGGGACGTTGAGGGTTTGGGAACGGCCGTCCACTTCATATAAAACCGTCACGCCGCTGGGAATGTTCTCATAAATCCAGTCCGAGGCGGCCAGCCGGGTGAACGGCTCCGTGTACGTTTTGATGAAGGCATTGGCCCACAATAGGCTGGGAATGATGGTTAGTGCCATCAAGCCGATGACGCCGACTCGTTTTAACGCGGTGCGGGTTTTGGCTTGAGACGCTCGCTGCCATAATTCGACCAGCAGCCAGGCAGCCAGCAGCAGCAGCGTGGGGTAAATGGGCAGAAAATAACGCACCGATTTGACCCAGCGTGTGCCCATGAACAGGAAATAGAGGCCGCTCCAGACAACGGGGATGGCATGGGCCATCCAGTCAGGACGGGCGTGGACGATACGCCACAGTGCCCACAAAAGGCCGGCCCAGGCAGCGAGTCCGGCGGTCAGCCCCATGCCGTACAAAATCATATTGGTCAGCGGGAATAAGATTGGTTCGCGGTCGGCCCACTGCACGGCTGGCGGGAAAGAGGCATCGGGTGTTTGCAGCCGCTGGATTTCGTCCATGTTGGCCAGCCACTGTGGATTGAAGCCGATGAAGGAACGCAGGGCGATGCTTAACGCGCCCGGTTCCTGGCCGGTTTGGTCGAGTACGTCCTGCCGGGCGATGGCGGCGTCGGCGAAGGCGTAGGGCTGGGCCAGGCGAAAGGTGAGCAAGGAGACTAAAGCAGCGATGACCAGGCCGATGAGGGCTTGCTGGACGGCTGGATTGCGCCAGTTATTGAAATTTACGAAATCCTGAAATTGGTAACCGCGCCGGGCCAGCCAGATGACGGCGGCGACCGGGGCAATGACGGCCAATGGTGCGACGTTGATACGGGAGGCAACAGCTAATCCCAGGGCGATGCCAAATAAGACCCACCAGCGTAAATGCCAACGATTTTGCTCATCACCAAATCCGGCGGCGCGTACGGCCGTATACACAGCAATTGTCGTCAAGGCGGCGGCCCAGTTGTCCATCGTGTAGAAATGGGACTGCTGGATGGGCATGACGGCCGCTGCCAGGAGCAAAGCTGCCAGCACACCAACCCGCCAGTCGTACAAACGCCGTCCAATCAAAAAGAGGAAGAATACGGAGATGAGATCGAGTAACCCTGACAGAAAACGGCCCAGCAAGTGGACTCCATCGTAAGCCGTGAAGTTATTGGCGCAGAGGGAATCTGGGTTAGGTGTCTCGCCGGTAACGGCCGTGCAAACACTGTTAGCCCATTCGGCCACGTACCGGGTAACCGTCATGGGGAAGTTGCCATAGACGTAGAAAGTTTGCCCCACATTGTACGGGTTTAGCGGCGATTCCGATGAACTCAGGTAGGTTAACGGATTGGATGTGGTTTGGATTTGGGTGGTGACGCCGGTTAAAAAGCGCTCGTCGGGGTGCAGGTGGGTGCCGTGGTCCCAATTCAGGCCGGAGAAGCGAAAGTAGGCCCCCAGAAGCAGGACAAGCAAGATAAGAATGAAGCTGACCAGATCGTGGGGAAACGGCCGTATCCTGGCCTTGTCCTCCTGAACGGGTCTAACCGGCTGAGTTGGCGCACTATCGCTGCTGGTTGGGGCGATGTCGATTGGCTGATCGTCCTGTGTCATAAAGTATCTTTGCCTGCTTGTTGCTCTGTTCTCCCAATTTTATACACCCGAAAAGCTGAAAATCCGCAGCAGACCTTTCCGATGTGGCGTGACGAGAGTAGATTTTAGACGAGGCATCAAAAAGTGCCAATTGGAATGGCTGAGGCAAGCAAGAGAAATGACGGCACAAAACCCGCCTTGATAAGAGCCGTGGAAACGGCCTGAGATCAGGAAAGTGCTCCGCCAGAAATCTGGATCAGGTGCTGTAGTGCCGCTTCGTTCAAAATGATGAATTTACGGCCTTTTGTGTTTACCCACTGTTCGCGTCGGAAGCGCCCGATAGCCTTGTTGATGCTAACACGGGTAGCTCCGGTCATTTCGGCCAGGTCGGTTTGGGTGAGAGCCAGGTCGATGACGATGCCTTCGGTGGTGACACGGCCGTGTTGTTCGGCCAGAATCAGTAATGTACGTGCCAGCCGGGCCGGCAAATCAAGAAAGAATACATCACTCAACTGGCTGTTGAGACGGCGAATGTGGCGCGACAATGTTTTTAAGACGTGCAAAGAGAATTTGGGGTTGTTACTGATGAAATTGATGAAATCATCTCGGTGCAGGGTTAATGTCTCGGTTGACTGGATAGCTTCGGCTGTGGCCGAGCGGGGGGAATCGTCCAGCAGGGCTAATTCGCCAAAAAAATCATCTTCGCCCAAAATGGCCAGTAATGCTTCTTGACCTTCCGGGGTGGAATGGGCAATTTTTACTTTGCCACGAATGATGATGTATAACAGGCCGCCCGGATCACCATGATGAAAGATGATCTGGCCAGGGCTAAAATGGCGAATAACCAGCCGTTCGGCCAGGTTTTCGGCGTCGATTTGACTCAAGTTGGCAAAAAAGGGCACAGTTTGAAGTGCTTTCGAGCTGTTACGCGATGTCATTTTTCTTCTTCCCTAAATTCTGAATCCTGAGCCTGTTTTTTGCGGGCGCAAGGTTGACAGGCATCAGATTTCACCATTGGTCAAGTTGTAGATTACAGTCAAATGATGTCCTTCAAGCAATATTGTACAACATCGTGACCATGTGCCCAACTGGATTTTTGAAAGTCTGTCGTGGTCTGAGCCTGTCGAAGACTGATTCGCTTCGACAAGCTCAGGGGACAGGCTTGTAAAGCTATTTTGTTTGGATAATTTGTTGGATATGGGCCAGAATTTGGGATAAACGGCCGTTTTCCACCCCCGGCCCGCCCCCTTGAGCCATTACAGCTGATCCGCCGCCACGACCATCTATTTGATTGAGGGCTTCCTTGAGTAACGTATTCATATCGCCAGGGGCATTGTCGGAACGACAAAAGAGCAGCTGTGATTTTGTACCGGTGGTGGCTAAAAGCGCCACAACTCCTGACTGCTGGGTCAGATGCTGGCCTAAATGACGCAAATTGATACCTTCATTTTCATCAAAAACCTGGCTGATGAGAATGAACTCGCCTGTTTTTTGCCCGGCGTGGATCATTTGTGCTGCCTGATATTCGAGCAAATTTGATTGAAGTTTTTTAATAGTGCGCTGGCTGTTTTTATTTTCATCCTGGAGGCTAGAAACGGCCGTTACCAGTGATTCCTGGCCTGTTGTCAGTGCCGTCATCAGCTCTTGAATCGTGTCATTTTTTCGGCCGTAATCACTTACAGCTCGCCCACCACAGCGGAATTCAATGCGCGTCGTCTCGCCGCGCCGTTCCACTTTGACAATTTTGATCAAACCAACGCTGCCCGTGCGCAAAACGTGCGTGCCGCCACAGGCCGTCAAATCAAAATCTTCAATACCGATCAGGCGGATTTCGTTGGTTGGCGTGGGCGGGATTTTGCGGATAGGCATTTTTTCTGCTTCGGCGCGTGTAACAAGTTGGATGTGGACAGGACGGTTCTGCCAGACAATGTCATTGGCCAACTGTTCAACCTGGTTCAATTGTTCGGCCGACAGTTTGTTCACATTCAAATCAATCGTCACGGTGTCGTCACTCAAATGAAACCCGATTGTATATGCTTCGGCGATACGGATAAATGCCTGGGATAGTATGTGCTGGCCGGTGTGCTGCTGCATGTGGTCAAAACGGCGCGGCCAATCGATCACGGCCGTTACCGCATTATTTTCTGGCATCGCACCATCCAGCCAGTGTAAAACAGCACCATCTTCCTCTCGTACTGTGACATCAATCACGGAACGGCCGTCAAGCGTTCCCTTGTCAAAAGGTTGGCCGCCGGACGTAGGGTAAAAATAGGTTTGGTCCAGCGTGACTGCAAAACGGCCGTTTTCAATTATTCGGTCGGTGATAACGGCCGTAAATTCTGTGGTGTAAGCATCTTGATAATATAGTCGATGATTCATGATAATTGGGCTGTGGTTTTTTAGCTTGCCAGTTGGTTAGCCAACTAACTGGCTGACCGGTTGATTAGCCGGCTGGCTGAAGGCTCGAAAACGGCCGTTATTACGCTTCCGGATCAACAAGGGGTAGGTTGAAATTGAACGCAGCGCCGCCGCCCGGCGCATCGCCAACCCAGATACGGCCATTGTGCGCTTCCACTGCTAACCGGCAAAATGCCAGCCCCAGCCCCAGCCCTTTTGATTCGGATTCTCGTTGTATGCGCTCGAATTTGTCAAAGATGGTTTGGCGGTATTGAGGGGGAATACCCGGCCCCTGGTCACGTACTGAAAAGAAGATGTGGTCACTTTCGGGAACGGCCGTGACCACCAGCGTAATCGCGTCACTGTCATACCCATACTTGATCGCATTATCAACCAGATTAATCAGCACTCGCCGGATCATATCCTCATCAACAAAAATAAGCGGCAGGTCCGTATCCATTTCGCGCACAAACTCAATATCTCGTTTCTCAAAATGCGGCCGTTCCGTTTCATAAACCTCATCAACCAGCTTGTAAATATCCGTCATTGCCCGGTTGCTCACAGGATGCCCGGCTTCGAGTTGATTGATGTCCAGCAAAGAACGAATCAGAGTTTGCAAGCGTCTGCTGCTGCGCATGGCAATATCCAACATCATTTGCAGCGTATCGTCACTTTCTGGCGGGATTTCCATTTGCAGCAGTTCCAAACTGGTGATGACATTCCCCAAAGGACTTTGCAAATCATGGAAAAGCATGGCTGTCATATCATCACGCATCACTTCCAATTCAATTTGTTTAGAAATGTCACGGTAAATCCACTGCAAAAATTCGGTATTATCAGACAAAGTCCGCTTGGCATATACCTCTACGTAAATAAGTTCCCGAATTTTAGTCACAACCTTATTGGTCAAAACAGTCAGTGTATCGGATTGGATACTGCCAAAGGGCGGCCATTCCGTGTTGTCGGGATGAAGCTGTTTAATATTCATCTGCCGCAGGACTTCCCGGTCGTATCCCATAAATTGGGATGCCTGGCGGTTGGCCTCCACTATATTGCCTTCCAAATCGGTTAATACAATTGGGCTGATACTGTCTTGGAATAGGCGTGTGTATCGTGCTTCTGCCGCTTGAATACGGGCATACTGCTGGGCATGGGCAACAGCACTGCTGGCAATATTGGCCAAATTGATGAGCAATGCGAGATCGTCCTGAGTAAACTTGCCCTGTACAGGATTAATAGCCTGAATCGTTCCCAGCACTTCATTTTTGAATTGAACTGGCGCACAAATCATCGCCTGTGTTATATAGCCGGTGCGTTTGTCGCCGGAGGTGTGGAATCGCGGGTCCTGGCTGGTATCATTCACGCAGGCAGGCTTAGCATTTTCCATGACCCAGCCAGAAAGTCCCTGGTTGGATGGCAGCCGCAGACCAATGATTTTTTCGCTGCCTATTCCTTCGGCTACTTGGTAGACCAGTTCGTTGGTTTGTTTGTCCACCAGGGCAATAGACAGGGCCTGGGCATGCAAAAACTCATTCATCTGTGACAATAAGGACTGCATGATTTGATTGATGTCCAATGATGAATTAATGACCCGGCTGGCTTCGTTAAGAAGGGCTGAAATTTGTAATTGCCGCTGTGACCTTTCGTATAGGCGTGCGTTTTCGATGGTGGCTGAGGCTTGGTTGGAAATGATGGTTAAAAGTTCTAAATCCTCGTTATTAAACTGATAGGTCTGGGCTTTGTGGATGGTGATAGCCCCTACAGCGCGGCTGCGGATGATGAACGGAACGCATATGACAGACCACCCTTCTTCGGTTGCAAAGTGGGTTGGTTTGGGAAGCCAGCGAGGGTCATTGTGAGTATCGTCGATTATTGCCGGCTGTTGATTGCGAATAACCCATCCGGCCAGACCGTTGTTCATAATATCGTCGAGGTAGGCAGTGGATTTTTTGTCAGCCAGCCAGGCATGTTCAATCTGCATTTCCTGATCAACAACAATGATGCTACCATCTTTGGCGTTTAGCTGTTTGACGGCAATGTCGAGTATTTGGGGCAGGATGTGATTGAGATGCAAGCCTTCAGCTTCAACTTGTTTGAGCTTGTTGTTAACAGCGTATATGGTTTCTAGCCGCTGTGATGCTCCAATTTGGTTGGTCGCGTTCATATCAGTCTGTGGCAAGGGCATAAATAACGAGTTTTATGTGTATAATTAAGTAAGTCGGCGTTGTTATGTCTAATAAATGTGAAAAAGAGCGGGAATCCTTCAAACCGAGTTTAAGTTTACCGATAAAGCATTTTTCTGACTAGTTATTGTGTTAATTCCAGGCTGGGTATGACATCCAGATTATATGGGTGGCGACGGCCGTTTACAAACTGCCAATGGGCGGCGGCCCCAATCATGGCGGCATTGTCGGTGCACAGGACAGGCGGCGGATAACGGACCGGGATGTTCAGGCGTTCTTTCATGGCCTGTCGCAGGGCGCTATTGGCTGAAACACCGCCAGCCAGGTGCACGGCCGTTACCCCATAAGCCATTGCCGCTCGTTCAGTTTTTGTGACCAGAGAATCTACCACTGCTGCCTGAAAACTGGCTGCCAGATCGTTCACCGGCAGCCGTTCTGGCCTAAACTTTTGTACTTGCCGCATAACGGCCGTTTTCAACCCGCTAAAACTGAAATTGAACCCATCATCCATGACAGCGCGAGGAAAGCTGAAAGCCTGCGGATTACCCGATTTAGCCGCTTTGTCGATAGCCGGACCACCGGGAAAGGGCAAGCCCAGCAGCCGGCCCACCTTATCGAAAGCCTCTCCGGCAGCGTCATCCAGCGTGCCGCCCAAGTGTTGGTAACGGCCGTGATCCACCATCAAATATAGCTCCGTGTGGCCGCCGCTGACCACCAGCGTCAGGACGGGGAACTTGATTCCCGGTGCGGCTTCCGTTAGCCACAGCGAGTAAATATGGCCTTCAATATGGTTAATTCCCAACAGCGGCTTGCCGCGCCCTAACGCCAGCCCTTTGGCCATATTTACGCCGACCAGCAGCGAGCCGACCAATCCCGGCCCTTGCGTTACGGCAATGCAGTCCAAATCGTCCAGACCCATGTGGGCTTCTTCCAGCGCCTGGGCTACCACGGGCTGAATGACTTCGATATGGCGGCGCGAAGCCACTTCCGGGAAAACGCCGCCAAATTGGGCATGCAGATCAATTTGGCTGGCGATAATATTGCTTAAAATGGTTGTGCCATTTTCGACTATCGCTGCCGATGTTTCATCACAGGATGTTTCAATGGCCAGAATTCGAGAATGGTTATTCATGTTTCACGTTTTGCGCAATAGATTTCTAATGCTTTCAACAACGTCTCGGCCTGCTCTGGCAAGACGGTGCGCGGGTCGAGTAAAAGTAAATCGTCCTGGATACGGCCGATAACCGGTGGTTCATGGTTGCGTAAATCTACTGCCAATTGTTCAATATCGGAATGTTTGACGGCCAGCAGCCGGGTGGGCAGGCTGGTTCCGGGTAAACTACCGCCGCCCACGGTAGAACGGCCGTCCACCACCGCCGCATCAATCCCCGATGTTCGCAGCCGGGCGGCCCACCGGTTCGCTTCCTCTTCAATTTCGGTCAATGGATAAGCAATCATGCGCCAGACGGGAATGTGGGTCAGCGCTTGGTCTGTCGCGTAATGGGCCAGTGTGGCCGATAAAGCGGCCAGTGCCATTTTGTCGGCGCGCACGGCGCGGGCCAGCGGATAGCGCTTGATTTGAGCGATTAAATCAGCACGGCCGCATAAAATTCCGGCTTGTGGGCCACCTAAAAGCTTATCGCCGCTAAAACACACAATGTCGCAGCCATCGGCCAACCCGTCCAGGACGGTTGGCTCTGGCTCCAGACCGTATGGCGCAGTGTCCAGCAGTGCGCCGCTGCCCTGGTCGTATAACATCAGAATATTGTACCGGTGGGCCAGTTCGGCCAGTTCGGTCAGGGATGGTTCAGTGGTGAAGCCGATAATTTTGTAATTGGAATGGTGGGCGACCAGAATGGCGGCTGTGTTTTCATTGATGGCTGCTTCGTAATCGCGCAGGTGGGTGCGATTGGTTGTGCCCACCTCCACCAATCTGGCTCCGGATTGGGCCATAACGTCAGGCACGCGGAAACCGCCGCCAATTTCTACCAGTTGCCCCCGGCTGATGATGACTTCACGCCCCTGGCAGAGGGTCATGAGCATGAGGAGCACGGCTGCCGCGTTGTTGTTAACGGCCGTTGCCGCTTCCGCACCCGTGATTTTTGTAATCAGATTCTCGGCATGAACTGAACGGGAACCGCGCTTGCCGCTGTCCAAATCAAATTCCAAAGTCGAGTAGCCGGCACTAACCGCCTGGACCGCGGCCACAGCCGCCTGGCTTAATGGGGCGCGTCCCAGATTGGTGTGGACGATGACGCCGGTCGCATTAATCACGGGCCGAATGGTTGGGGCCAGTATCGCTTCCAGCCAAGCTTGCGCTGATTCGATAAAATCCTCATCAGTGACAAGCCGGGTTGTATCGCTGCCTTTCAGGATTGTTTGTCGCGCCCGGTCAAGGGTGTGACGGAGGGCTTCAATGGTGAGAGAACGGCCGTAAACTACCAATAACTGCTGTGTGGGCAGCAGTTGCAACAATTGGTCAATACTTGGCAGGTTACGTAATAAACTTTGTTTCTCTTCCCGGATCACCCAAAAGCCTCATGTGTGGTTTTTATAAATCGGCGGCTTTAGTACGAATATTTAGCATCAATTCAAACAAAATCAATACAACAGCCACCAAAGCTGCCAGAGCAACACTCAGCAGGCGGTTCATTTGCAGCCAGGTACAAAAAGCCGCCCATGTCCCCACCCACATAGCTTGACGCAGGGTTACCATGAAGGAGGGCGTGCCAATACCAAATGCGGACTTATTGCGCAAAAAACGCCGGTTGAGGATAAACGCCAGCGGCAGGGCCAGTCCGGTGATGGCCACCAGAATTACTGCCAGAAAAGCCAAAATAATATCCACATTGGCGGCTTCCAGCAGAGCCGCCGAATCAGCACGGTCCAGGGCAGTAGCCCGTACCAAATCCAGCCGTGAAACGTCGAACGGCCACCAGTTGTTGATAATGTGCTGCCCGGTCATTAGGCCAATGACAAACAAACCGCTTCCCAACAGCAAAATGGGCATCGCACCTAACCGCTCTGTGAATTTGCTCATGAAGCTGATTATACCTGCTTTTAGCCGGAAAGGTGGAAGTCCATTTTACATTAGCCATGATTTGATGTGTTATGGGAGCGCTTTTTTATACAACCGGGACGGCCGTATCCCAATTTGATTGCTCGATTGCAGCCGGTTAACCTCTTGACGAATGTTGTCTGAAGGATATAATGATACAAAATATCAATGATATAAAATATCAATAAGGGGTTTTTTAATCATGAAATGGGCTCAATGGCGCAATTATTTGTTTTTGACTGTATTGGTTGGCGGATTATTGATGGGTTGTGGTAGTTTGGCGCAAACCACGCCGTCCGCAGAACTGGCAGATGCGCATACGGCGAGTGAGTTGGAACTGCCAGTTGTGGAGCCGGTCGATTTGCAGGGCGGCAAGCTGCGAGTAGTAGCGACGACTTCGATTATTGGCAATGTGGCGGCTCAAGTTGGGGGAACGGCCGTTGATCTGACAGTGTTGATGGCAGCAGGGCAGGACCCGCATAGTTATCAACCGGGTGCGCGTGAGTTAACGGCCGTAGCCGATGCTAACGTTATCTTTGTCAATGGCTGGGATTTGGAAGAAGCGCTGGTAAGAGCTTTGGCAAACATTGGCGGGTCTGTTCCCATCGTTCCCGTCTCGGCGAATATTGTGCCTTTGCCATTTGGTGGGGAACCTGGTGCGAATGAGGACCATGCCCACGGCGGGGCTGATCCGCACGTCTGGTTTGATGTTAAAAATGTGGAACAATGGGTTAAGAACATTGAGAAAATTTTGACGGAACTTGATCCCGATAACGGCCAGATTTATGCCGAAAACGCGGCAGGCTATTTGACCCAATTATCCGAATTGGAAACATACGTTGAAGAAAAGGCGGCTACGATTCCGCCGGAAAAAAGATTTTTGGTCACAAATCATGGGGCGTTTGGCTACTTTGCCCGTGCTTACAATTTCCAAATTGTTGGTACAGTCATCCCCGGATTGAGCACATTGTCCGAACCATCAGCCAGTGATTTGACAGACCTGGTAGCCGTTATGAAAGATCATCAGGTTTGTACTATTTTCACCGAGACCATGGTGAGTGATCAATTGGCTCAAGTTGTGGCCGATGAGTTGAGTTTTTGTGATTCGGTAACGGTTTTGCCGTTGTACACCGGTTCGTTGGGTCCCGTTGGTAGTGGTGCAGATACTTACCTGGGGTTTATGCGTACCAATGTTGATGCGATTACTGCCGGTTTGCAATCGAACTAATCAGCAGTCTCCCATTCATCGAGGGTTGGGCTTTTGAAAAAGCGGGTCTTTGACGGCTTGTCTTGAAAGAGATATAAAGTATCAATATGAGTGCACTTGTTTCTAAGATTACGACACGTGGGGTCAAACATCAGATGACTGAACCCACGTTAGAACTTAAAAATGTATCTGTGGCTTATGCGGAAGGCGCGAATGGAGTTACCTCTTCGCGCAGCAGCCAGTACGCCCTTCAGGATGTTACCTTTCAGGTGGGGGCCGGCGAACGGATTGCCGTGGTCGGCCCTAATGGTGCCGGCAAAAGTACGTTGTTCAAATTGATTGTGGGTGCACTAAAGCCCGGTCAAGGTGAAGTTAACATCTATGGCCAGGGGCCAGGTGGTCATATTTGTATTGCCTATGTGCCCCAGCGCAGTCAGATCGACTGGACTTTCCCGGTAACGGTTGAAGACGTGGTGATGATGGGCCGGGTAGGGCAAATCGGATTGTTCCGCTGGCCGCACCGCCGCGATTGGGACCTGGTCAAAGCCAGCCTGGAACGGGTGAATGCGCGTCATTTGGCAAAAAAACAGATTGGCGAGTTGTCCGGCGGGCAGCAGCAGCGTATTTTTATTGCCCGCGCTCTGGCGCAGGAGGCGGAACTTCTGCTGATGGATGAGCCGTTGTCCGGGCTGGATGTGCCTAATCAAGAAGCAATTTTTGAGACGCTGGATTCTTTACGGCCGGATGGCGTAACGGTTTTGGTGGCGACACATGATTTGAACTTGGCGGCGGAGCGTTTTGACCGGATGATGTTGCTGAATAAGCGAATTGTGGCGTTTGGTGGGGCAACGGCCGTTCTCCAACCCGAAAACTTACTCCAGGCCTACGGCGGCCACATGCACGTCATGGATGATAAAGATTTTTTGCTTACCGACGAATGTTGCAACCATGAGGAGAGGGGGTGAAGGGTGAAAAGGTGCAGGGGTGTAGGGGTAAACAAATCTGTACTCGTACACTCGCCACTCGCATACTTGTACACTTGCACACTTAAATTATGATTAACTGGTTTATTGAACCACTCCAATATAGTTTTATCCTGCGGGCGTTGATAGCGGCCGTGGTTGTAGGCATTGTCGGCTCTGTACTGGGCACTTACGTTATCTTGCGGGGTATGGCTTTCTTTGGCGATGCCTTGGCCCATACGATCCTGCCTGGTGTTGTGGTTGCGTTTTTGTTCGGCTGGCCGCTGGCCGTTGGCGCTCTGGTCATGGGGCTGTTGACTGCGCTGGGTATTGGCGCGTTGAGCGGCCAAGGCATGGTGAAAGAAGATACGGCGATCGGCGTCATTTTTGCCGGTGCGTTTGCTTTAGGCGTGGCGTTGCTGTCGGCTTCCAATACTTATACAGTGGATCTGGCCCACTTTTTGTTTGGTAATTTGTTGGGCGTTTCTGTGTCTGATTTGTGGCTCTCAATCATTTTAGGTTTGATTGTATTGCTGGCCATCTTCCTTTTTTATAAAGAATTTCTGGTCATTTCCTTTGATCCGGTGCTGGCGACGACACTGCGCCTGCCGGCCAACTTTTTGCGTTATTTGCTGCTGGTTTTGATTGCGGTGACGATTGTCGTGTCGCTGCAAGTGGTTGGCATTGCCTTGATGATGGCTATGTTAGTCACACCGGCAGCTTCGGCATCATTGTTGACCCGTCGTTTGCCACCTATGATGGCGATCGCGGCTGTCATTGGCACGTTTTCTAGTGTTTCTGGATTGTACGCTTCTTATTATTTTGATATTGCATCGGGGCCGGCCATTGTGTTGGTAGCAACGTTGATTTTTGGTTTTGTTTTTGTTTTTGCACCGGGACGCGGTATTGCCTGGCAAAAAAGATAGGAATAGCCTATGGGTGATCAGACGGTTTCATATCTACAGAATGCTTTACAAGAAAAGGGTTACCGCTTGACATCGGCACGGCAGGTAATTGTGCAAGAGCTGGCTGCCAGTGGTGGTCATGTGACGGCGGACGATTTAGCGGTGCTGGTTCATGAGAAAGCGCCAGGCGTGGGCCGCATGACGGTTTACCGCACGCTGGAATTGTTGAGTGAACTGGGGTTAATTCGTCCGGTCTATCAAGGAACCGGGGCGGCGCATTACATTTTAATGGATGGAGGCCATCACCATCATTTGGTCTGTTCGGTTTGCCATCGCGTGATTGAGTTTGATGATTGTGTGCTGGGCGAGATTGAGCAGTTAATTTGCAGCCGCTATCGGTTCCAGGTACAGAGTCATTTGTTGGAGTTGTACGGCCGTTGCCCTGACTGCCAGTGATCCGGTTCCCCAATACCAGCCATTGTGACATAAGTACGCCAAATTTGTCTTTCTATGTCGGCTGGCGTCGTGTACAATCAGTCTTGAGAGTAACCAATCCAATTTAACGATAAATGACCCTAAGGGTTTTTCTTTTGTAAGTCAACCCCGATTAATGGGAAACCCTTAGGGTCTCATGCATATTCCAGGACTGATCGTGAAGCTGATAATCGTCATTCCCACTTATAATGAAGCTGACAATTTACCTCAAATGACGACGGCACTGTTTGGGCTGCCGTTTGCTGATATGCATCTCATCATAGTCGATGACAATTCGCCCGATGGTACAGGGCAGGTGGCCGATGGATTATGCGCCCAATACTCCGACCACATGACTGTGATACATCGCTCTGGCAAAATGGGATTGGGCAGCGCCTACGCTCAGGGATTCCAGGTGGCGCTGGAAATGGGCGCTGACGTCATCGTGCAAATGGACGCTGATTTTTCCCATTCGCCTGACTATTTGCCGGAAATGGTGCGCCAACTTGAGAAGTACGATGCTGTTGTTGGATCCCGATTTGTGGCCGGAGGCAGCACCGATGAGCGTTGGTCGTGGTGGCGCTTTTTGCTTTCCTGGTGGGCTAACCAGGTGTACACGCGGCTGATTTTGGGTGTTCCGGTCAAGGATGCCACGGCCGGATTCAAAGCGTTTCGCCGCCGGACATTGGAAGCGATTGATTGGACGGCCGTTATCAGCAACGGTTACGTTTTCCAGGTCGAAATTGCTTATTTGTGCCACAAACTGGGCTTGCGTGTGCTGGAACTGCCCATCTATTTTGAAGACCGGCGCATCGGCCAGAGCAAAATGGATGTGCCCATCAAAATCGAAGCGGTGTGGCGTGTCTGGCAGATACGCCGGCGCTACCGGCGTGTGAAACCATTGGCAGTTGACAATTGACGATTGATCATTCGATTGACTTATGAAACTCGACTGGTTTAGACGACATACGGCCGTTTCCACTGCCCTCCTATTTGCTTTTTTCACACTGCTGTTTATGAGCCGCGTGTTGTGGCCCGCGGCCGGCCAGGCGATTGGCGGGTTGGATGTGCGCGGATTGTTTTATCCCTGGTTGAGCTTTGCTCGTGATGCGGTGTGGAACGGCCGTCTCCCCTTGTGGGACGCCAGCCAGTTTGCCGGTTATCCCTTTCTGAGTAATCCGCAGGTGGCCCTGTTTTACCCGCCGACCTGGTTGGCGATTTTGCTGCCGGTGGCGGCCGGAATTAGCTGGTACGTGGCGCTGCATATCTGGCTGGCCGGATTGGGGATGTATTTGTTCGCCCGCGACCAGAGCGGCAGCCGATTGGGCGCACTGCTGGCCGGGTTAACCTTTGCTTTCAGCGGTTTTATGACGGCGCGGATTTTTGCTGGTCATATCGGGCTGCTGGCGGTGCACAGCTGGCTGCCCTGGCTGTTGTGGCTGACAGCGTGGTCGGTGCGGAACGGCCGTTTCTGGGCCGGCATCATTGCTGGATTACCCTTCGGATTGGCGATTTTGGCCGGGCATACGACTTCGCTGTTGTACGTTAGCCTCATCTGGCTGGCATTTGTCCTGTATCTGGCAGTGCAGACCGGGCAGTGGCGATTGGTTGCTCGTCAGACCATCCTGGCTGGAATTGCTGGCCTGGCTTTGAGCGGGATTCAAACTGCGCCGCTGATCCAATTTAGTCTGGAATCATCGCGGGCATCGGCTCCGTCGCTGGAATTTGCCTCGGCCTACTCCTTCCCCCCGGCGCATCTTATCACTCTGCTCATCCCCGACTATTTTGGCGAGCCGACCCGCGCCGGTTACTGGTCGGTGCCCAATTTTGAAGAGCTGACCTACTACGCCGGGATGCTGGCGCTGCTGGGATTGGCTCTGGCCCTGCGTAAACCATCGCGCCGGACCTGGTTTTATCTGATTGTGGGTGTGGTGGGGCTGCTGTTGGCCTTTGGCAGTTACGGTTTTCTGTTCCCGCTGGCTTATAAATTCCTGCCGCCTTTCCGCCTGACCCGCGCGCCAGGCCGGGCGGCGTTTCTGTTTACCTTTGCTGCTGCGGCGCTTTTGGCTGAGGGTGTGGCCGTTTGGGAACGGGAACCGGCGCGGGAGGAATTGGGCCGATTGTTGCGCTGGTTGGTGGGGGGAACGGCCGTCGCCCTCATCGCTGCCTTAGCCGCAACCGGCGCTGTCTTTGCCGCCCAGCATCCCACCGACACCAGCGGTCGGTTGTGGCATCAATTGGGCGGTTGGGGACTGGCGCTGCTCCTGGTTTTAATTGGTGGCGGCTTGCTGTGGCGCTATTTCACTGACGATTCGTCACGCCGCTGGACGGGCGCAGCGTTGGTGATTTTGCTCCTGGCCGATTTATGGCTCTTTGGTTTTAAGCTGGTGCGCCTAGAGTCCATGGCCGCTGCGCCCATGTGGCCGGACGCTAAAACTATCATCGGCGAGACGGAGGCGCGGGTACTGCCCTGGGGCGTCTCCATTTTCGAGCAGAACGGGGCTGGGCAGGTGGGGCTGGACAGCGTCTTTGGTTACAATGCGCTGGAAGTAGGGGCCAACGTCGCCTTCACCGAATCGATTCCCGACCCGCGCTCGACGGCTTATGACATTTTAGGCGCGGGTTACGTTGTTGCTGGCGGACCTTTAGAGCAGTATGGGGATGGGGAACGGCCGTTAACCCTCCTCGACCACACCGACAACGTCTGGGTTTACCAGCGGGGCCGTGTTATTCCCATCGCCCGGCTGGTTAGCCAGGTGGAAGTTATCGCCGATGACGCCCAGACCATCGCCCGCGTTCACCAGCCCGATTTCGATCCGGCGACGACGGTCATCCTGACCGAGCCGCCAGCCTGCGACCTACCAGACACGCCGGCCACTGGCACGGCCCAAATCATCGAAAAGCGGGACGGTTACTGGCGTATCACCACCGACAGCCCTCAACCGGCGCTCCTGGTCTTGAGCGAGACCGATTATCCTGGCTGGCGGGCAACGGTGGGTGGTGAGGAAGTGGAGATAATGGAGGCGTATACGGCCGTACGCGCCATCTGCGTCCCCGCCGGCCAGCAAACCATCGAATTCATCTACGCGCCTACCATCTACCTGATTGGCGGTTTGTTCACTATCCTGGCGCTACTTCTGCTCGGACTCGCTGTTGCCAAACTGCGTCACTCTATTCTGTCATCCTGAGCGCAGCGAAGGATCCCAACCATCTTACACTTGAAGGTGCTTGGGATGCTTCACTTCGTTCAGCATGACAGGAGAAAAAGGTTGCCAGACCAGCCCAATCAGGCATAATTTAGAGGCCATGAAGCCAACGAACGCCCAACTCCGCCAATTTATCACCACCACTTTCAACGACTCTGAGTTGGAGACCTTTTGCTTCGATTATTTCCCGGAAGTGAAGTACACGCGGGGAATGGAATTCAACCACAAAGTAGAACTGCTGATTGGCTACTGCCAGCGGCGTGACCTGGAAACGAACCTGCTGGCCAATTTGCAACAAGAACGCCCCCAACCATTTGCGGACTATTTTTCGGCCAAAGTCGAAGCACTGCCTGACGTGGCGACCAAACCGCGCAATCCGCGCCAGATTTTCATCAGCCATGCCCACGAGGATGCTGAACTGGCCCAACGGCTGGCCCACGATCTGGAAGCCGAAGGCTGGTCCATTTGGATTGCCCCGGATAGCATCCGCCCCGGTGAAAAGTGGGCCTCGGCCATTAGCCGGGGGCTGGATGAGAGCGGTATTTTTGTCCTGCTGCTGACGCCCCATGCCGTTCAATCGCGTTGGGTGCGCCACGAAACGGATGTGGCCGTGGAGATGGAGCATGACGGCGAAATGCGCTTCATTCCCTTGCAGGTGGAGGCGTGCCGGATTCCGGCCTTGTGGCGGGCCTACCAGCGCATCCCGTTCCGCAGTGGGTACAAAAACGGATTGGTTGTGCTTATGAAGGCACTGCCTGTCGAACGACGTTCGGAATGGGGGTATGATCTTGCCGCTCCGACATTTGATGTGTCTGGCTTAGGCCGGTCTGAGACCGAGCCAGAAAGTGACAAGGTAGAGAGTGGCACGGTCGGGAGACCGGCCACAGCTGAGCAGAACAGCTTCATTCACGAAAAGACGGGGTTGAAATTTGTGCGTGTACCGGCGGGGGAGTTTTTGTATGGCGACAAAAAGGAGAAAAAGCGCCTGCCGGAATTCTGGATAGGCAAGACGCCGGTGACGAATGCGGTTTATAAACGTTTCCTGGACGCAAATCCAAAGCAGAATGTGCCTTTTGTGAATGCGGATTGGGCCAAACCATACAACTGGGACAAGATAAAACGTACTTATCCGGCCGGTAAAGCCGACCATCCGGTTGTGTTGGTAAGCTGGCACGATGCGCAGGCGTTTTGTGAATGGGCAGGTTTGCAACTGCCGACGGAAGAAGAATGGGAAAAAGCGGCACGGGGATCAGATGGCCGCGAATACCCCTGGGGAAATGAACAGCCGACCCGCGAGTTATGCAACTTTGGCGGAAACGAAGGAGGCACAACGCCGGTTGGCAAATATTCACCACAAGGCGATAGCCCGTTTAGCTG
Organism: Ardenticatenaceae bacterium; assembly: GCA_020634245.1. Classification (GTDB taxonomy): domain Bacteria; phylum Chloroflexota; class Anaerolineae; order Promineifilales; family Promineifilaceae; genus JACKCC01. The sequence goes on from JACKCC010000017.1 coordinate 48,696, forward strand.
TGTGGATATGAGTGGCAATGTTTGGGAATGGACGAGCAGCGATTTTGATAAAAGTACCAAGGTCTTAAAAGGCGGCAGTTGGTATTTAGGAGATAACTGGCTGCCGGCTGCCGCCCGCAGCTGGGACTTCCCGGACCCCTGGTACTTCTACGGGGGTGTGCGGGTGGTGGTGTCCCTGTTCATCTCTGATCTCTGAACCCGATGGCCTCTGAAACTCTGATCCCTCTGCGGGGGTCTGGGGGTGTCCCCCAGCATTGTTTCGCGCTTGGCGCGATCGCGAAAAATTTCGGCCAAGACCTGACAGGTTTTACGAACAAACTGGTCAAGTAAGGATTTGCGAATTCGTCAAATGGTAGGCGAGTATGGCTTGGCAAAAAACCTGCCAGGTCTCCAAGCGAGAATCATGGTTATGAGAGGAAAGTGGGTTCGTTGGCTGGGTTGGATAGTTGTTTCCCTCCCCATTATTTTCCTCTTCCTGTTTTTCTTTTACCCGCTGGGCAACATCTTCCGGTTAAGTTTGACCGGGGCGGCGCTGGCCGAACTGTTTAGCCGGGCGACCTACCTCAAGGTCATCTGGTTCACGATCTGGCAGGCGGCGCTGTCCACCGGGCTGACGCTGCTAGTGGGGCTGCCCGCTGCCTACCTGTTCGCCCGCTACGACTTTCGCGGCAAAACCCTGCTCCGTTCACTGACCACCATTCCTTTTGTTATGCCAACCGTTGTGGTGGCGGCTGCTTTTCGTGCTTTGCTGGGGGCGAATGGCCCGATAAATCGGGCACTACAAACGTTGTCCTCAATCATCAATTATCAATCATCAATCTCCCTCCACCTGGAACAAACACTAACCATCATCCTTATCGCCCACGTTTTTTATAACGTGACGGTTGTGATCCGGCTGGTGGGCGGCTTTTGGGCTAACCTGAATCCCAGGGTGGTGGAGGCGGCGCGGGTGTTGGGGGCGTCACCGCGCCGGGCGTTTATCGAGGTGACGCTGCCATTGTTACGGCCGTCCCTCATCTCCGCCGCCCTCCTCATCTACCTGTTCACCTTCACCAGCTTTGGGGTGATTTTGATTTTGGGCGGGCCGGCCTTCAGCACTATCGAAACCGAAATTTACCGCCAGTACGTCACCTTCCTCAAGCCGGACGTGGCTGCGGCGCTTTCCTTGCTGCAAATCCTGTTCACTTTTGGCCTCATGTCGATTTATGCAAGGTGGCAGCAGCGTACGGCCGTTTCCCTCGATTTCCGTCCCCAGCAGGCCAATTTGCGCCGGGCGGTAAGGTGGCAGGAAAAGGTGTTGGTTAGTGGTTTGTTTGTTGGTTTGTTTGTTTTTTTGTTGGGACCGCTGCTGGCGCTGGTCTGGCGTTCGTTTGTGGGCGGCGATGGCCAGTTGACGCTGGCTTATTACCAGGCGCTGCCGGAGTTGAAGCGGGGGAGTGTTGTGTTTGTGCCGCCGTTAACGGCCGTTCGCAACTCCATTGGCTATGCAGTGTTAACCGTGTTGACCGCCGGGTTTTTTGGCGTGTTGACGGCCAGTTTGCTGGCACGGCCTCTTTGGATTGCGACCGGAGGCCGCCGCTCAGGGCAGGCTTTTCACTGGCGTAACTGGCTCGACCCCTTGTTTATGCTGCCGCTGGGGGCATCGGCCGTGACGTTAGGCTTTGGCTACGTTGTCACTTTTGACTGGCTGCGTACCTCGCCGCTGCTGGTTCTCATTGCCCACACCCTGGTCGCTTTTCCCTTTGTTGTCCGCAGTTTGCTGCCGGTGATGCAGGGCATCAAGCCCAGTTTGCGGGAAGCGGCGGCCGTCTTTGGGGCCAGTCCGTTACGCGTCTGGCGCGAGGTGGATTTGCCGATTGTCGGCCGGGCAATGCTGGTTGCCGCCGTTTTTGCCTTTACTATCAGCATGGGCGAGTTTGGGGCGACCAGTTTCATCGTCCGGCCCAACAGCGGCTTCCACGCTGCACGCCGACGTCGGGGAATTTTAGTCACAGATTACGCAGATTTCACAGATGGATGGAGCTGGGAATGTGGCCAGCAATCCTTCGGCTGCTTCAGGACAGGATTCTGTAATCTGCAATCCATTTTGGCAATCTATCCTTGTCCTATTATGCTTACCGGATGCGAAATAAAAGGCTCATTTGTGGCTGACTTACGATGTGGACTTTCCATTATTGGAAATTGCTGCATGGTGTGCCGGCGTTGGAATTTGGCCTGGATGGTCTAGTCGTTGGGTTTTGTCATTATGGTTTAGCCTAAACGGCGGTGGGTTAGTTGAAACCGGCACTGCGCAACGAAACCAGATTGCTTTCGCGCAGCCACTGGAACTGTTTGTCTTTGAACTAGTTTTTATTGTTTATATTTGGGGAATTATCGGCCAGTTTCATTGAGACAGGCCTAGGTTATTTGTTAATCCATTGGTAGATAATGCTGCTGAAATTGTTGAATTTTCCTGGGGAACGAATGCGTGCCGGGCAGTGGACGGCCGTTTCCCTGGCGGCAGTTGGTGTTTTATACCTGACGATTTTGTATGGTTCGCTGCCCTGGATTGCCTTGACGCTGGCTTTTTCTTTTGGCACGTATGGTTTGCTGCGCAAAACGGCCCCGTTGGAAGCTTTGGAGGGATTGGGATTGGAAACGGCCGTGATGTTCATCCCGGCTCTGGCTTACCTCATTTATTTACAAGTCACCGGGCAGGCGGCGTTTGGCCATTCCGGCTGGACGACTTCCTTGATGCTGGCTTTTGCGGGGGTGATAACGGCCGTGCCCCTCTGGTTCTTTGCCATTGGCGCGCGGCAGGTGACATTGATCACACTGGGTCTACTGCAATACATCGCCCCGACCCTGCAATTTTTAATCGGCGTGTTTGTCTATCACGAGCCCTTTTCACGGACACAAATGGTCGGTTTCGGCCTTATTTGGCTGGCGCTGCTTTTGTATTCAGCGGAAGGTATTTTGACTGCTCGTAAGAAGCGGCAGTTGGGAGTAGTTGGATAGTTGGGTGGATGGCTTTCTGCACTGGCTAACAAACCAACTAACCAACCAACATTTTCTGGAGGTAAATCATGGGAAACAATCAGCCCTTTATCGCAGGCCGGGGAAATCCTTTGTGGGTTTGTCGATGGCTGAAATCATTGATGCGGTCGAAGCGGCGTTTGGCGAAAAAGGCCACGGCCGTGTCGAAATGCCGCCGAAACCCGGCGTTCATCCCGGCGGTGGCGACAACTTCATCCATGCCACTTCATGCCCGCCGCTGGTTTGAAATCCGCCGGGGTCAAATGGAATGGCAATTGCAAAATCAAAAACGGGGTCTGCCCTACATTACCGGTCTCACTCATTTGGTAACGATGTGGATACCGGCATACCATTAGCGGTGATGGATTGTGTCTGGATTACGGCGATGCGGACGGCGGCGGCGTCGGTCGTTGGCGCTAAATGTTGGCAGATCGTCCCTCTTGTTTATCCTGGTATTGCAGGCGCGGCCACATTGAAGCGTTCAATGTGGCCTTTCCTTTAAAAAGTATTAAACTATGATGTGGATGCAGCCGTCGCCAAGAATTTGCCGCCGAAATGAACGAACAGATTGGCCTGGATGTCGCCGTCGTTTCCACGCCGCGCGAAGCCGTCAGCGGCTGCGATTTGGTAGTTACCGCTGGTCCCATTTTGAAGCACCCGCACCAGACCATCAAGGCTGGCTGGCTGGATGAAGGCGCGTTTGCTTCCCTGGTCGATTTCGATTCCTACTGGCATCCCGACGCCATGATGGAAGCGGCCAAATTCTGCACCGACGATGTGCCCCAACTGCGCCATTACCAATCCGCGGGCTACTTCCAGCAGATTCCGGCTATTCACGGTGACTTGGGCGAACTGGTCACCGGGCAAAAGTCTGGCCGGGAAACGGTTGCCGAGCGTACGATGACGGCCAATTTGGGGCTGGCGATGGACGATATGGCCGTCGCGCCGCTGATATACCAACGGGCTGTAGAAAAAGGGATGGGTACGTGGCTGCCTCTGTAATGGATAGCGTGAAGAAATCATCGGGGGGGGGCTTAACGCTGATTGTCCTGGCTGCGGCTTGTTGGTCGACATCCGGTTTGTTTATCAACTATGTGGTGGCCGGCAGCGATTTTTCGGCCTGGGGACTGGCCTTTTGGCGCGAGGTGTTCACCGGCGCGTTTTTGTTTGCGGGCATTCGCCTGTTAAAGCCGTCTTTGCTGCGAGTTAAGCGGCGCGACTTGCCCTGGCTGGCAGCCATCGGCGGGTTGGGGATGGGCTTGCTGCACGTCACCTGGAATATGTCGGTTGTCGTCAATGGCATGGCTGTGGCCACGGTTTTGCAGTACAACGCGCCCTTTTTTGTGGCCGTTGTTTCCTGGCTGGTGTGGCGGGAGCCGCTAACGCGGCGCAAAGTGATGGCGGTGATTCTGGCGTTTGTCGGCACAATTTTGGTTTCCCAACTTGACTGGCAGGCCGGTTCGCAGATTACGATGAAGGGATTTTTGATTGGGCTGGGCACGGCCGTTTCCTTCAGCAGTATCAGTCTCTTCGGCAAAAAATTATCCAGTGATTACAACACGTGGACGATCCTTTTTTATACTTTTTTGTTTGGAACGCTGGCTCTACTGCCTTTTCAAATTGGCCGTCCGCTGCCGCACACCCTTAGCCTTGGTGCTGGTGCCGCCTTTTTCGGACTGATTCTGGTGCCTACAATTGTTGGTTACGCCTTTTACACGACTGGTTTGAACCGGTTGCAATCCAGTGTGGCCGTCATCGTCGCCACGATGGAAGTGCCTTTTGCGGCCATTGTGGCCTACCTGGCCTTTGGTCAGCGATTAGACGGCGGGCAAATTTTGGGAGCCATCCTGGTGATTAGCGGGGTTGTACTCCTTTCGTGGCCGCAGAAAACGGCGAAGCCTGTTCCGGCGGTGGCTGTAGGCCGTTTGCCGCAGCCACCGGAAGTTGTGAACAGTGGCGATAAACCGTACAGTTGATGCTGACTTTAGAGGAAATCACCAAGCAGTTTGACGGCCAGCCGGTGCTGCGTGGTATTTCGCTGGCGATAGATGCCGGGGAAGTGGTGGTTTTATTAGGCCCCAGCGGCTGCGGCAAGACGACCCTGCTGCGTATCATCGCCGGGTTGGAGCAGGCCGATAACGGCCGTATCCACCTCCACGATTCCGATCTGACCCAAATTCCCGTTCACCAACGCGGTTTTGGCATGGTCTTCCAGGATTATGCCCTGTTTCCCCATAAAAATGTGTTCGACAACGTGGCTTTTGGCTTGAAGATGCTGGGTTGGGAACGGCCGTCTATCGAAGAGCGTGTGCAGCAGGTGTTGTCGTTGGTCGATCTGGCCGGTTTTGGCCAGCGGCCGATTCACGAACTGTCCGGCGGTGAGCAGCAGCGGGTGGCCCTGGCCCGTTCACTGGCCCCTGCGCCGCGCCTGCTTCTGTTGGACGAGCCGTTGGGCGCTTTGGATCGTGCCTTGCGCGAGCGGCTCATGCTCGATTTGCGGGGGATTTTGAAGCAAGCGGGTGGAGTCGTTGGGCGGCCGGAGGGGATTACGGCCGTGTACGTTACCCACGACCAGGCCGAAGCCTTTGCCATCGCCGACCGAGTGGTGGTGATGAACAACGGCCGTATCGAGCAAGACGGCTCGCCAACCGACTTATACCGGCAGCCGGCGACGCCGTTTGTAGCCCGCTTTCTAGGTATGGATAATTTGCTCGATGCCGAAATTGCCAGTACCGCGCCGTTGTTGGTTCGTACTGCCGTCGGCGAATTTCGCGTAGCGAGTTTAGCAACACGAGAGAATCTAGCGGCGGTTTCCGCAAGGCAGCGGTGCATGCTTCTCATCCGGCCTGAGGCGGCCAGTCTGGTTGTGTCGGGCAGTGGGGTTGGGGAGAATGTAATTGACGGCCGTTTGCAAGACATTTCCTTTCGTGGCCGCTTCCAGATTGCAACGGTGGTTTTCCCGCCGTCAAATGTTGCGCTTAAGTTCGAAATGGAAACGGCCGTTCCTTTATCAGCTCTTGGCGAGAACATTCGCATAGGCATTAACCCGCATCAAATCCAACTGTTAATAAGGGGTTAGATCATCGCCAGCCTGGTTGCTATTAAATTGGACGCAGGCGTATAATGTAATTGCCAAACCATTTGGTAAAACTACAAACAAGCATTTCATTTGTTTGTTAAGGAAAAAATATGTCAGTATTATGGTCAATCGGGGGCTTTTTTATTGTCTTGACCCCCATCGTATTAGTACATGAACTCGGTCATTTCCTGGCGGCGCGCCAGTCCAATATTCGCGTGGAGGAGTTTGGTTTTGGTCTACCGCCCCGTGCCTTAAAAATCGCCGAGAAGAACGGAACAATTTATTCGCTTAACTGGATACCGTTGGGCGGTTTTGTGCGCCCGGCTGGAGAAGATGATCCCAATGTTGAAGGGGGATTGGCCGGCGCTTCCAAACGGGCACGATTTTTTGTATTGTCGGCCGGAGCCGGGGCCAACATGATCATGGCTTTCGTGATCTTTTGGATCGTTGGCCTTACCGGCGCGCCGGCAGTTGCCATTTCCGATGTGAAACCCGATTCTCCGGCCCAAACGGCCGGGTTAATAACTGGAGATGTTGTCCTGGAAGTTGACGGCGTGAAAGCCGACAGTTCCCGTGTTATTGCCGATCCGATGTATGCTAAAGGCGGCCAACCGGTGGAAATGCTTGTTTTACGCGATGGCCAGGAAATCCAGTTGACGGTGATTCCACGCGAATCTGGCGAATATGATCCGTCTACAGAAGGGCCAATTGGCGTTAGTCTGGCGTTGTCCGGCGGCGGCGAGCGTATTACACGCAACCCGTTTGAGGCGGCCGTTAGTGCCGGGACGTATATTGGTGATTACGTACATTTGTTTTTAAGTGTGCCGGGAATGTTGATTCGGGGTGAGTTGAGTCCCAGTGAGGCACGGCCGTTAAGCATTGTGGGTATCAGCCAGATTGCCGGCCAATCGGTGGAAGCCACTGCTTCGACGCGTGATTTGTTCCCGGTTTTGAACATGATTGCCTTTATCAATGTTGCCCTGGGTTTGACGAATTTACTGCCCATTCCGGCATTGGATGGGGGGCGCATTTTATTCGTATTGATCGAAGCTGTGCGCGGCCGCCGCATTGAACCGGAGCGGGAAGGTATGGTGCATGTTATTGGTATGCTTGTTTTGTTAGGCTTGATGGTGCTTCTGGTTGTGCAAGACCTTGTCAATCCGATAGTGCCTTTTTAATAATTCGGACGAAGCCTGAGCTTGTTAAAGGTTGGCAAATATTGGGCTTCGACAGGCTCAGCCACCAATTTCGACAGGCTCAGCCCGCGTTACAGAGTGCTTCGTTTTTCAATTGATAACCGATGACCTGATAGAATATGATTTTGTCAGGTCTTTTTGCTGATTTGAGGAGTTATGAAGGAAGAAAAACAAATCCCGTTTTTGTCTGTTTTAGAGCAATTGTTTACAGCCGATCCGCTGCCTTTGGAGCTGTTATACCGGTTGTCGGATATGTCAGAGGCGGATGCAGCCGGTTTTTGGGCGGGGTGGACGGCCGTAGCCGATGAGCGGCGGCGGGTGATCGTTCGCCATCTGGCTGACATTAGTGAAGAAAATTATGTTGTTGATTTTTTGCCCGTTTTTGCCAAAACCATCAACGACCCGTTTGCGCCGGTACGGATAGCCTCGCTGGATGGCCTCTGGGATGCGACGAATGTGATGCTGATTCGCCCCATCATTCGCTTGATGCAGAATGATGTCGATGAGGAAGTTCGGGCGGCGGCGGCGGCGGCGCTGGCCCATTACGTTTTACTGGCAGAGTGGAATCAAATTCCTGTCCACTTATCGCCGACCATTGTGGAAGCGCTGCTGGCAGAATATGGCAAACCGGAAACGGCCGTTGCCGTGAAACGCTCGGCTTTGGAAGCTATGGGCGCGGCCAATCATCCCCGCGTGGCCAGTTTAATAGAAGAAGCATATGACAGTGCCGATTCAGACATGCAGTTAAGCGCCGTTTTTGCGATGGGCAGCAGTGCAGATCCGCGCTGGCTGCCTACCATCATTGGCGAAATGCAAAGCCCTTCCGAAAACATGCGGGCTGAAGCGGCACGGGCTGCCGGGGCGATTGGCGGCAGTGATGTGGTTGATGCGCTGGCCAATCTGTTGATGGACGAAGATTTGGTCGTGGCGTTAGCGGCGGTAGAGGCATTGGGTCAAATTGGCGGCGATCGTCCGACGGAACTGCTTCAAGGCTTGTTGGATGATTCTGACTTTGAAGATTTGCACGAAACCATTGAAGAAGTTTTGGAGGAAATGGCTCTGCTCAGCGGAGACGTTGATTTTGATTGGCTGGATGTGGATGAGGATTAGAGACTGGCGGATTTTAGAGCTGCTGGTCATTTTGTTTTTCGTGGCCGGCCAGGCAAACGCTCAATCTGATGAGACGGTTTCAACGGCTTCGGTTGAGTATGCTTTCGGCCAGTCGATGACGTTTGCGGTAACGGCCGTATCGCCTACCATCGTCGATCAAGCCACTTTGTTTGTTAGTGCGCCGGAACTGCCTAACACGCTGTCGGTTGTCATTGGTGTTTCGCCCGCGCGCGAAATCGAGGCCACCTATGTGCTGGATTTGTCGCAGGTGCAGCTAGCACCCTTTACAACTGTCACTTATTGGTGGGTGCTGCAATCAGGCAGCAGTGAAACGACGTTGGCGCAGCAGTCGGTCATTTATGAGGATAACCAATTTGAATGGCGTACAGCCGATCAGGATGGTATTGTCGTTCATTGGACAGGCGACGATGCCGGTTTAGGGCAGTTGGGCCTGGACATTGTAGCTGAAGTGTGGCCCCGTTTGACGCGAATTGTTCCGGCAGATGAAGCCGCTGCCCTGAACATTTATATTTATCCGTCGTCGGCCGATTTGCGGGCGGCGCTGCGCCTGACGGGGCGGGATTGGGTTGGCGCGCATGCCCATCCGGAACTGGGCGTGATTTTGGTGACGGCCGTTAACAGCCGCACCGCCGCCGCCGATTTGCGCCAGAGCATCCCCCACGAACTGACCCATTTCCTGTTGTATCAAGCTGCCGGTTCAAACTACAAAAGCATCCCGGCCTGGTTTGGCGAAGGACTGGCGACGTTTGTGGAGAGTTCGACTAATCCAGGCTATGAGACGGTGTTGGCAACGGCCGTTAGCGACCAGACAACCATCCCGTTTGCCGAGTTGTGTCAGACTTTTCCGGCTGTAGAACAGCGCACTTTACTGGCCTACTCCCAAAGCGTCTCGTTTATTCGTTACCTCCAGGGGCGCTATGGCTCACAGGCGCTGCGTGATTTAACGGCCGCTTACGCCGACGGTCTGGACTGTGAATCCGGCGTTAGCCACGTCTTGCAAGAGTCCTTGACCGATCTGAACCAGGATTGGCTGCGCCAGCAGCAGCCCCGTTCACCGTTGGCTCAGTTTTGGCGCAATAACGGGTTTTGGCTGCTTTTATTGACCGGCGGTTTTGGGCTGGCAAGTTTGCTTGTCCTCAGGCCGGGGCGAAGGAATTAATCATGAAGTCATGTGTCATGCGTGACGCATGACTTCATGACGCATGACGAGGTAATTTATGGAACAAGACCCACAAACACAAAAACGATTTGAAGCCCTCTTTCGCCGGGGAACAGAGATGCTCCATCGGGGCAACACGGAACGGGCCATGCAGCTCCTGGAACGGGCATATCAACTTGACAAGACGCATGTGGATACGGCCGTTAACCTCAGCGGCGCATACATCCTCAATAAAAAATTCAAGAAAGCAGTTGAAATTTTGGAGCCAATCAGCCAGCAGGAGCCGGATCATGCCATGATTTGGACGAATTTAGGGGCGGCTTACCTGGGCAATCCCATCCTGGCGCGGGATGAAGAGCATCTTAAAGCGATTGCTGCCTTCAAAAAAGCGCTGGACATTAATCCCATTGCGCCGCACGTCGCCTACAATCTCGGTTTGATTTACCGCGATCGGGGAGAATTGGAAGAGGCCATTCACTGGTTTGGCCGTGCCATCAAGGCCAATCCCAATGACCAGGATGCCCGCCGTATTCTGGCCCGCCTCAAAGATTCTTTGGCAAGCAGTAAACAATATCGGGAATAAGAATTTTTCCACGATTTCACCGATTTCGCAGATTAATAGCCTGTCAAAATCTGTGTAATCTGCGAAATCTGCGGATGGATTTTTTGACACAATGTTAATGCCGATAATGTCTAGTAATCAGGAGCAAGGATTTCGACAAGCTCGGCGGGTATAGCTGCAATTTCCTGTAGAAAGTGTTAAGCCAACCTGTTAGGATTAGAGATGATACTGAGTTTACATCTCAACACGTACAGGATTTGTTATGATTTCATCGCCCACAACCCACTCATTGAAATTTATCCCTTTTGCTGAACGGATGCAGGCCGAGGGACTGCCCCCTGTTTTCATTGACACGTTTGCCTATTATTACGAACTGCTCGTGAATGGCGAGACTGGCCTCATCCCTGAAGCTGACATCGAGCCGGTTGCTTCTCTGCCTGATTCAGATCTGCTGCCCGATTCATTGGTGGCAGTCGGGGAAGCGGCGAAAAGGAAAACGGCCGTTATCAAACTCAATGGCGGCCTGGGGACCGGCATGGGACTGGAAAAAGCCAAATCTTTGCTGCCCATTAAAGGCGACCTGACCTTCCTCGATGTCATCGCCCGCCAATCCAAACAGACCGGCGCGCCGCTCATTCTGATGAACAGCTTTGTAACCGAAGCTGATTCGCTGGCATTACTGCAAAAGTACGACCATCTGGCCAACAAGCTGCCGCTTAGTTTTGTGCAGCACAAAGAACCCAAAGTCCTGCAAGCCAATTTATCCCCGGCAGAATGGCCGGCCGATCCGCAGTTAGCGTGGTGTCCGCCGGGTCATGGGGATATTTACGCGGCGTTGGTCACCAGCGGCACGCTGGCGGCGCTGCTCAATGCCGGTTACGAATACGTGTTTGTTTCTAATTCTGATAATTTAGGCGCGGTGCTGGACGGCCGTATCCTCGGTTATTTCGCCGAAAAAAACTTCCCCTTCATGATGGAAGTGGCCGACCGTACTGAAATGGACAAAAAAGGGGGGCATTTGGCGCAGCGACCTGATGGCCAATTGATTTTGCGTGAATCCGCCCAATGCCCGGCCGCCGACGAAGCGGCTTTTCAGGACATCACCCGCCACAAATATTTCAACACCAACAATTTGTGGATTAACCTGCTGGCTTTGCAGAAGGTGCTGGACGAGCAGGACAACATGCTGCGCCTGCCCATGATCCGCAACAGTAAGACAGTCGATCCGCGCGATCCGGCGTCGCCTAAAGTGTACCAGTTGGAAACGGCAATGGGGTCGGCGATTGCCGTATTTGCCGGGGCGGCGGCGCTGCGCGTACCTCGTGCCCGCTTTGCCCCTGTCAAAAAGACCGACGATTTGCTGGCCGTGCGCTCCGATGCCTACCTGCTGACCGGCGATGACCATGTCATTCCCAATCCGGCGCGCACAGTTGATTCCTTAACGGTCGAACTGAATGCGGCCCACTATAAATTTGTCAACGATTTGGATGTGCGTTTTCCTTATGGCCCGCCCTCGCTGCTGGATTGTGAGAAACTTTCTATTAAGGGCGATTTTGTTTTTGGCGCGAACGTCGTGTGCCGGGGTGTGGTGGAGTTGGTGAATGTGGGGGGGACGGCCGTGTCCATCCCCGATGGCACCGTATTGTCAGGAAGTTATCGGTACTAAAGCGATTTTTAAAATGGTTCAATCTTGAGCGGTTGAACCATTCTTGTTTTATCCCCTGCGCCGGCCCAACAGGCTGGCAATCCCGCCCACAATAACAAACAACAGCCCGACACCCACCAGCGCAAACTTGGGTATGGCGCACCAGCGCGCCACTGTTGGCCACAGCGTCAATTCAGACCCCAGCAAAACCCGAATCAGAGCATAATTTTCCAGGTAATCGAGAAAGGCGGCGAGCAGCAGCCCCCAGGCCAGCCAGATACCCAACCGGTAAACCAGCCCGTCCTGTGGCGACAGCGCCCGCGCCGCCAACACACAGCCCAGGCCAATACTGCCCGCGTAGGCAAACAAAAAGAGAAAATCCAGTCCCAAACTCAAACCGGCAAAGACCTGCCCCCTGGCTCCCCACGAATCCAGAATGGCGCGGGCGGTGGGCATATCACCGGCAAATTCGTAGGAGACAATGCCACTTGGCGCGGCATCGGTCACCAGCGGCCCGCCGATGATTTGCAAACAAACCATCACGACAACGGTCAAGGCGGCCATAAAGATGAAAACAGGTTTTTGTTTTTCGGCAGCTATCCAATCAAATGGGGTTTTCATACGATTCCTCACAATATAGAGGCGGTTCGCGAACCGCCTCCACCGAATAAACCATTTAGGATTAGGAGGGCACGACCCAGCCTAACTGCTCTAACATCTGCGGCGAATCACTCAAGGCCACCTGGGCAACGGCTTTGTAATCGGCCACCCATTGGTCCAGCTCGTCCATTTTGACATCGCGCATCTGGGTCGCTTCCTGCGCTTCGCCCCGTTCCTTATCCTGGGCGGCGTTGGCGGCGACCACTGCCTGCACCAGCGCGGCTTCCGCTTCCAGTTTGGTCTGGTCGTAGCTGTAGGGCGTCATGGCGGCGATGAGATCGGGCGTGTTTAGCAGATTGGTATAAAAGGTTGTCGCCTGTTTGATCCAGCCGCTCAATGTTTTCTTGCGGCTGCCGCTTAAGCCCAGGGCGTTACGCGCCTTTTGGTTGCCCCTAAAGACGACGCGGCTGATTTTGAGCGCTTTTTTGTAGGCCAGATCGGCCGTTTCCCAGGCGGTGTTGACGACGGCCGTTGCCTCATACTGTTCGCCATATTCCACTTCCTGGGTGGCGGTTAGCGCCATCACCTCGTCGTACAGATCGCGGCCGGCTTGCAGGCGGGCGGCATCGTAGCCGAAGGCGGTGACGGCATTGAGGATGGCCGGATTGTTCAAACTGTTGTCGATGGCGACCTGCGCCGCCATTAAACGTTGGGCCATACTTTGTTTGGGTCTTGACATGTTAAACCTCCCATTGGGTTGCTTGCTGCCCAAATTAACTGCTTAAATGGATCGGCATCTATTTGGGCAAAAATTATCCGAATTCAATGGAATTCGGTTGAAAAACGCGGCTGGATCATTGCTACCGGCTCCTGAATCATTGCTACCCGCTCCTGAATGACTGCTACTTGCTCCTGAATCGTTGCTATCTGCTCCTGAATGACTGCTACTTGCTCCTAAATCGTTGCTACCCGCTTCTGAATGGCTGCTACCTGCTTCGGAACGGCTGCTACTAGCGTCTGAATGATTGCTACTAGTTACTGAATGATTGCTACCTGCCCCTGAACGACTGCTACCCGCTTCGGAACCACTGCTGCGAACTCCTGAACAATTCCTACCGGGTTTTGAATGATTATTGGCTGGAATTATAACGGGGGAACGGCCGTTTCGCCACCATTTTCACCCATCCCACTGTACGGGCGACCCTTGTGGTCGCCCAATTTGCGGTTGCCCATGTGGTGTTTGGGCGCATCCAGGGCGGGCACAAGGCCGCGCCCCTACAATCCATCCATTTTGCGGTTGCCCATGTGTTGGGTGGACGCAATCGGGGGCGGGCACAAGGCCGCGCCCCTACAATCCATCCATTTTGCGGTTGCCCATGTGTTGGGTGGACGCAATCGGGGGCGGGCACAAGGCCGCGCCCCTACAATCCATCCATTTTGCGGTTGCCCATGTGTTGGGTGGGCGCAATCGGGGGCGGGCACAAGGCCGCGCCCCTACGACGGCCGTTGCCATTTTTTATTAAATGCGTTTGGTGCGGCATCGGGATGTAATTTATCTTCCTGCCAATTGGCAGGATTGTTGATGATATACTCACGGATCGCATGCAATGCCCGTTCGTTCCGAATAACATGGTCGTAAAAATCTCGCTGCCACAACCGTTTATGAAAGGGTTCCCATCCTTGCGTATTGATCCCGTCAATATACAGATTCGTGCTGATTGATTTGAACGCGCCCACGATATTGCCTAAAACAATCGGATTGTCGTTGGCATTCAATCCTGTTTTTGTAATCAAGATGATGCCATGGGAATGATTCGGCATTAAACCAAATACGTCTAAATCAATCGTGGGAAATCGTTCTGGCAGCGCATACCAGCAAGCAATTACCATTTCGCCTGCGGGCGAAGGGTGCATTACTCCATCCTTAATTTCACCAAATCGACATTGCCCATCATTCACACAAATGGTGACGAAGTATGCGCCCGCCTGACTGTAATCGTATCCATTTAGCCGAATGGAACATCGATGATGTTTATGGGGATCGTAGGCCATTTGTTTTTACCTCTCATTTTGTACGGGCGACCCTCGTGGTCGCCCTTTTCTTGGGTGGGCGCATCCAGGGCGGGCACAAGGCCACGCCCCTACAATTCATCCCACTGTACGGGCACAACCGGGGGCGGGCACAAGGCCGCGCCCCTACGCAATGGGCCACTCAAGAATAGCGGCATCAATTTGTTCCATGAGCGCCATCGTTTGCTGCAAGGCGACGATGGTGGCCTGATAATGCGTCAGGTCGTCATACGTCAGCGCCCGGCCGCGCCGGTCTTTAAGCCATTTGTCCAGCACCTGATAGCCGCCGATACGGAACTCCCATAAATCAGGGGCGATACCGGCAAAGTACTGGGCCTTGTTGATGTAAACCCGCCCCGCCTGCTCTCCTTTGGGCGGCGTGTATTGGGGGTACCCTTTGGCGACGGTATTGTCGCCGGGGATGGGATAGGTGGTGATGTGCTGGCTGACGGCTGGCGCTTCCAGCAGATGCAGGCCGACCAGTTTTTGCCCCAATTCACACAGGGTGCGGAACAGGGCTGCGTTGGTGGTGATGGGGACGCGGGGGAAATCGATCTTCAGGAATTCGGCGTAGCGCTGGCGGTAGGTGGGGCTGTGGAAGATGGCGTAGATGTAGTGGAAGATGTCTTCGGGCGTAAAGACGTCCAGGTAGACCTCCGAGGTTTTGGAAACCTCGGAGGTCTGGAAAGGTTGAAACGTCAGCCCCAGCTTTTGCTCCATTTCGGCGACGAAGGCCGGGTTGAGGTTAGGCGTGCGCCCGCCGTTGGCCGCGTCTGGCGGCCAGGGGGAGATGTCAAACAGGGACGTTTGTTTGCGCGTGTCGTCTGTAGGGTAGAGATAGAGAGGAAATAGGAAGTTGATATCGTAAGAAGCGCAAGATTTATGACCGCAAATGTTTCGTGTGACAAGCGAATCCCACTGATCGCGTGTTTGACGTGTTGTGATAATCCCCAAGTTTTTCTTCGGTAACATATGGGGCATTACTTCTGACCGGGGTCTACAGTGAAATCCACGCGATTGTCCCGTGTAGTAGGTCTGACGAATATCAAAGGGGCGATATAAAATAGCCGCTATTCGTTCCATTTCTGGCCCAGTGGATTGCAAATCCGCTTGAGCAAGGTGCACCTTCCAATCATTTGCGTCTTTTCCAAGGTTGTATTTAGTGCGCGCTTCCTCGACTGGCAATTGGGCAAAATCTTGAACGGTTTCCCATATATCTTGTTCTGTCCAATGAATGGAAAGACGGTCGCGAGCGGTCACTATTCCAACTGAATTTGCAGGGAGAACATCTGTAATTTTCCATCCCTGTTTATACTCATCCAACAAATCCACATTCTGGGGAACAAATAGATAAAAAGGCGGTTGTGGTTCTAACTGCTCCCAATCGGTTACGATCATATCTTTTGCAAGAAGTTGTTCGTACTTGTTAGCCCGCGTCCCCCATAAATCGGCGTGATAAATTTGGGCCGGGCCGGTCTTGCCCGGCTGCTTAACAAAAATACCAATCGCCACCCCTTGCATAATGTCAAACACATTCTGGTCGGCGCTGCCATCGGGGGCCGTTTCCTTCTTCTTGGCGTTGCCATGCAGGTCTAAAATATAAATCTCGCTGAACGTCTCCAGCAGTGACTGCCGCATCCCGCGAAAGGTGGGATTATCCAGGTAGCCATTGTTGCTGATAAAAGCCAAAACCCCCTGCCCGCTCTGCTCAATCCGCCACTGGCCAAAACGGATAAACTTCACGTAATCGTCTTGCAACCATTTGGGGTTGCGTTCGCCCAACGGTTGGCCGTCTACCTCATAATAACTGGCCGTTTTGCTGCCGTCGGGCAGTTGGCCTTTCAGCAGGCCATCAATCCAGGCCCCCTTGTTGGCGCTGTGCCCCGAATAGGGCGGGTTGCCCAGCACCACCAACACCGGCAGGAAGCGCTTGACCTCATTGGCGGCATTGGTCTCGTCGGCCACCCACTGCGTAAACAGGGGCAGCCCGGTCATCTCATGCGCTTCCTCCAGCGTATTGGTCAAATAGACCCCCAGCCGCTCATCATCATCGGGAATGTAAGCCCATTGGCCGGCAATGGCCTCCGGCAAATCACGCCCGGCCAACTGCAAGCTGAGCTTAAAATGGGCCACCGCATACGAAGCCATCAACAGTTCAAAGCCAAACAGGCGGGGCAGTAAATGATGCTTCACATAGCCGGGCCACATCCCGGCGTTCCCCTGTTCCATAAACTGCTGCCGGATATGGTCAATGACGGCATATAAAAACGTCCCCGTCCCCGTCGCCGGGTCCAGCACCAGCACCTTGTGGCTTTCGGTCGTCTTACGCGTCTGCTTCTTGCCCTTCACCTTCAGGCCGGGGTCATAATTGGGGATGGTGGTTTTACTGCTGTCGGCCAATCCCTGCGGGCAGTCAAAGCGCGTCTTCAGCAAATGATCCACCGAGCGCACGATGTAACTGACCACCGGCTCCGGCGTGTAATAAACGCCCCGCGCCTCGCGCAGTTTGGGATCATAGGCAGCCAGAAACGTCTCGTAAAAATGAACAATCGGGTCTTCCTGCCGCGTCCGCTTGCCAAAATCAGCCAGGACCTTGTCCATGTTGGTATGGGCCAGCAGGTTAACCAGATCATTGACAAAGGGGGCAAACGGCTCATCGTCCAGTTCGATGCTGGTCATCCGGGCGAAAAAGCGGCGCAAAAAGGGGTTGGATTTGGGAATCAGGTTTTGCGCCTCATGGCGGCTGAACGTTTCCGGCGTCGTGTCCATCAACCGGGCCGAAAAGAGGCCGTAGGCCAGCGTCTGGGCCACCATGTCGGCAAAATCGGCCGTGCGTTCCGGCTGGCCCATGTCGGCGATGAGCACCTGGGCAAACGCTTCGCGCCAGCCTTGCAGCAAGTTCGATTCCTGCCCCGTCTCAAAGGCGGTAATGATGATGTCGCGGATGATGTGGGTCAGCCGGGCCATGCGCTCGGCCAGTTCTTTGGGCGTGTTGACGGCTTCGGTTTCGTGGGCCAGGAAGTTTTGCAATAATGTGGCCACTGCTTCGCTACCCTCTTTTTCCGTTTTCAGCTTGCCGCCCGCTTGGGGGCGGGCCAGGCGGGCTTCCTGCCGCAGTTCGCCATCCACGTACCAGCGGAATTCCAGGTAATCGGTGAGGATGAGGTTGCCCAGGGCGCGGCGGTAGCGCTTTAACTGTTCGCTGCGCTCGATATCGTTGAGCGCTTTGCCCACGTCTTTGGCTTCGATGTAGCCGACGGTGAAGCCGCTGCGCGTGACGATATAGTCGGGCGCGCCGCAGGCGATTTGTTTGGGTTCGTTGGTGGCTGTGATTTGTGGCTCGATTGCTTCCAGTAAAGTTTTGAGGGTGGGGCGGTGGGTGTGTTCGGTGGCATTGCCCAGGACTTTTCCAAACTCATAAGAAAATAACTAGAAGAACCTCATTTTGTTACACTTGAGATTTTCCAAGACCACCAAGTAAACAAAAGAGGTTCATTACGAAGCATATCACATTTACAAACGAACAATTAGAAAACGTCGTTTTTGACCTGGGTGGCCTTTTTGAATTGTTCCAACAGATCCCAGACACGCGAAAAGCGCAGGGGAAACTATACCCATTGCCATTTTTATTGTCAGCCATCTTGTTAGCCCGATTATCCGGTGAGCATACGCCGACTGGCATTACCGCTTGGATTCGCTTACGCCGCTCGCTTTTGGTTGCGGTATTGCCAACGACACGATTTACGGCCCCATCCTTGAACACGATCCGACGCGTTCTGGATGAAGTCATATCAGCGGATGAATTGCATCGGATATTCCGCCAATTCTTGCATCTGAACTATGGCGGACAGCAAAGCGTCCTCATTACGATGGATGGCAAGACTTTGCGCGGCACAATTCCTGCGGGAAAAACACAGGGCGTTCATCTATTGGCCGCCTACTTGCCGGAAGAAGGGATTGTTTTGGCTCAAGTAGAGGTTGATAAGAAGGCAAAGGAAAACGAAATCAAGGCTGCGCCCAAATTGCTGCACCAACTCGACTTGAGAGGGCGGGTTGTCTCTGGAGATGCTATGTTCGCTCAACGGAAGTTGTCGGTGCAGATTATGGCTCAGGGTGGCGATTATCTTTGGTTTGTCAAAAGCAACCAGCCCCGTTTGCTAGGGGATGTCGAGCAATTCTTTGTGCCGCCGCGCAAAGAGAAAGGATGGCACACGCCACCGCTGCCCCAAGGTATTGCCCAAGCGACAAATAAAACGCATGGTCGTTTGGAGCAGCGAACTATCACGGTAATGAGCGATGACACCCGCTTTATCAACTGGCCTGGATTGCGTCAGGTTTTCAAGCTGGAGAGAAAAGTGACAAAACTCTCCACTGGCAAATGTACCTACGAAGTTGTTTATGGCATTACTAGCGTTCCCCAGGAACGTGCCGATGCGTCCTGTTTGTTAGCGTGGACACGCCATCACTGGGGCATTGAAAATGGGTTACATTACCGTCGCGATGTCACGCTCAAGGAAGATGCAACCAGGATGTCAGGAACACCACAAGCCAGCGTAGTGGCTACAATTAACAACTTCATTGTCGGGTTAGCTGGCAAGCTTGGCTTCACAAATCTGCCAACCATGTTGCGTATGGCCAATGCCAAGATCAATTTCGCCCTTTACAATTATTTATGAGTTTGGAAAGGTCCTGTGGCATTGCCCGCTTTAAGCGCAGTTTCGATGGTGTTGAGGTATTGTTTGAAAAGGGTTGACATGCTGGCCTTCTCCCAAGTCAGAGAATGGATAAAGTTGGATGACGGTAAGTATAGGATGTTGGTGGATATTTGGGAAGGGGGAACGGCCGTGTCGGTAAAAGCAAACGCATTGCGGCGGCTGCCCAGCGTCTCATTCGTCAAGTGCCTGGCACTGCCTACTCAACTGCCCACACGTGTACGGCCGTTGCCTTCCCCCGAATCTGCACCTCGCCTAAATCGGTAAAGGTAAACGCATCGCGGCGGCTGCCCAGCGCCTATACCTCAAGTGCCAGGCACGGGGCGGCGGCCTTTGAATGACCAAAATGGTTCGCCCCGTGACTGGCACTGCCTTACTCCACGACCAGGATGGTTTACCCCGTGCCTGGCACTGCCTACTCTACCGCCCAAATGTGTACGGCCGTTGCCTTCCCCCGAATCTGCACCTCGCCCAAATCGGTAAAGGTAAACGCATCGCGGCGGCTGCCCAGCGCTTCATACGTCTGGCCGCTGATGAGAATGCCGTGCTGCGGATATTCCTTATTCAGCGCCTCAATCCGTGACGCCAGATTGACCGTATCGCCGATGACCGTGTACTCTTGCCGCTCCGGCGGCCCGACGGCCCCGGCTAACACCATCCCTGTGCTGATGCCTACGCCAATGCGGATCGGTTCTTCACCGCGTGCGGCCAGCCGTTCATTCAGCGCGGCCAGATTTTGCCGCATGGCTAGCGCCGTCTGTACGGCGTGATAGGCGCTTTCCTGGAGATGTTTGGGCGCGCCGTAAATAATCAGCGTGCTGTCGCCGCCAAACTTGTTAACCGTGCCGTCATGCTGCTGGGCGGCGTTGACGACCACCGGTAAATATTCGTTGAGCAGAGCCACGATTTCGGCCGGTGTCGCTTTTTCCGAACGAGCCGTGAAGCCGCGAATGTCGCAGAAGAGAACACTGACAACCCGGTTTTCGCCTTCCAGCTTCACCTGCCCGGTGCGAATCGCTTCGGCGACCTCCTGACTCACGAAACGGCCGAACATATCGCGCAGCCATTCCCGTTCGCGCAGCCCGGCGACCATTTCGTTGTAAGCGCCGGTCAACTGGGTCAACTCGTCCCGGCTTTTGACTTTGAACTGCACTGATAAATCGCCCTGCCCGACGCGGCGAGTGTCGGCGGCCAGGCGCTGCACCGGCGCAGCAACAGCCCCGCCAATGGCCTGGGCCAGAATCACCCCGGCCAGAACGGCGATAACGCCGGCCAATTGGAATAATGTCCGGCTTTCGGCCAGAAAATCATCAATAGGCGCGGTAAGAACGCCCATTTGCAATGCTCCATTGATGGAGCCGCTTTCCTCATCGCGCAGCGGTGTCGTCACCTGCCAGATGGGAGCGCCCTGCCATTCGGTTTCTTCGAACTGTGTTTGGGCGGGCAGGGGGATTTCGCTGCCGATTAGATCGAATTGGTTGGAAAGTTGGATGGCGCCGTCTTCGTTGGCAACGGCCGTGTACGCCACCGCCTCGTTCTGTAATTGTTCACTCAAATCCTGGACCTGTCCCAGATTAGCGCCCTGCATCAGGCGGAACAGGTCGGTCAGGTCGGAAATATCGGAGAGATTAAGCTGTTGGTCGGCGATGCCCGACGCCAAAAGCTGCGCCGCCCATTCGGCTCCGGCAATGAGCGTGCCTCGCGTCACTTCTTCTACCTTGCGCCGTTCGATGGGTAGAACAACCTGTTCCAGCGCCCCCACTAGCAAAATGAGGAGAATGATCATAACGGCCGTTAACTGCCAGCGCAGTGACACATTCAGTCGTTTTGGTAGGGCGATTTTGGAAAATCGTCCCTGTCTAACTTGCGCGGCTCCGGCTGCCAATTGGCGCGTCGTTCGCACCAGCGGCGTTGTTGCCCAAAAAGCCAGCGCCAATCCCAGGGCCAAAATCAGCCCGCCCACCAGCAAAATCGCCCGGTTTAAATCGCGCAAAAAGTCCCTGATTTCGCCCAACTCCATTTGCAGACGGACGCTGCCCAGCAAATTGCCATTGGCATTGCGGATGGGTGCTGCTGCCCGGATTTGGCGCTGGCCGGTGTCGGTTTGGGTAACGGCCGTAACCGTTCTCTCCTCATCCGCCAACGGTTCCAGCACCTCCCCAATCTGCCCCATGTCGAAACCAAACAAGACGATGTTATCCTGGTCGGTGACGACGAATTCTGTTAGCCCAAAAGCGTTCATCTCATCAATTAACGAGCGGAACTGGAGCAGGGTTTCGGCATCTAAATTGCCCGATTGCAAATCTTCCAGCGTCAACGTTTGGGCGTCGGGCGGTAGATTGAATTGGACCATACTGGCGCTGAATTCGATCATCGTTGTTACGGTGTCGATGGTCGTTTCTTCCAGTTTGTTGCGGGCGTGGCGCACCACGGTAGCTGTGAGTCCTATCAGAACGAGGAGCATGAGAATGGCCGTGCCCAGTACAAACCGTGTCCGAATGCTGCCCCGGCTGAACAGACCTGAAACTTCCCGCCGCACATCAGGCTGGTAGCTGGTGTTCAGCGTCTCCATCGCCGTGCCCCGCAGTACCGAACGCGACGGCCAGTAGGCAGCCGCAGCCGCCACCAATGGCGCGATGATCATGCCGGCAATCCCGGAATTAACGGCCGTAGGCGCGATTTCCCAAACCGCTTCCCACAAGGGCAAATCCACTAATCCAAAAGAGATGCCACCGTAGCTCAGGCCAAAGATGAAAGCCAATCCTAATCCGGCTGCCAGGCCCACTAACCCGCCAATCAAACCCATCAGCGCTGCTTCGCCAGTGACGATAGTCACCGCTTGCCGCCGTGTCATCCCCACCGCCCGCAGCAGTCCCAATTCGTGCCGCCGCTCGGTGATGCTCATGACCGTTGTGTTGACCATGCCCAGCGCCGCCGCCACGACAGCCAGGGCCAGCATGGCGTAGGTCATCGTTTCCAACTGGTCGCTGGTGTCCAGAATGGCGTTCAATTCCTCTTCCGTGTCGGTAATCCAGGCGGCGTCGCCGTGTTTGTCGGCCAGTGCCTCCAGTTCGGCGCGAAAGTCTGTTTCGTCGGTTCCCGGCCGCGGCCAGATGGTCAACGCCGTCGGGTTACCCACGTCGAACAGGTCTTTAGCGGCCATGCTGATGCGCGACACGGGCAGATTGCCGCCGCTGCCAATCCCGGCGACAGTACAATCTACCGGCCCGTCTTTGCCGGGCAAGGTGAGGGTATCGCCCACACCCACCTCGTGCCGATTGGCGACAGCCGGTGGTAACAGCAGTCCACAGCCCGCTTCCATGATGGGCACGGCCGTTTCCCAGTCCCCCTCCACAAAATGATATAAACCGGGCCGGGTCAGTTCGCGCAAATCATTCATCGTAGAGAAAAAACCGGGTACGGGCGCACTGATTTCAGGAATTGTCACTGCATAATTCTCGGTTACCTCGGCCCGACCGTTGGCCAGCGCGTAAAAATCGGCCATGACGTCATCGGCCAGTCCGTTGGCGCTGTTCATTTCATCCAGTTGAGCAATGCCGCTTTGGCGGTCGAACGGGTAGACGTACCAGGTTGTTTGCGCCAATGAACCGGCCGCGCTGCGCACCAGCAGCACGTTATTGCTAAAAGCCAGCAGCCCGTTCAACCCGTTAATCATCGTTAACCCGACGGCAAAGGTGAGGATGGTCAGTGTTACACGGCGGCGGTCGCGGGTAAAGTTTTCGGCGATGAGGCGGATTGCGGCGGTACGGCCGTTTCCCATCACCCTTTTCATCAAACGTCCCACATCGCCAATTAAAGCCGGCAGCAGCAGCGCCACGCCAAGCAGCCAGGGGATTGTCAAAATGCCAAACATGACAAAATCCAGAGGCGGGTAACGGCCGCTCCATGCGCCGGGCGGGGCAATAGCCAGGTAGCCCCACAAGGCGGCGGCCAGGATGCCCCCTACGATTGTGAGCCAGCGGGATGTGTGGGAAACGGCCGTTGTCATCTCTTGTCGCAGCGCTGTTAACGGCGAAACACGGGTCGCCTGCCGCGCCGGAACCCACACCGAAAGCAGCGTGATGCCCAGTCCCATCACCATGCCCAGGACATAGCTGCCCAATGTAGCATTGCCGCGCCCCATCGCCACGCCCAACTGTCGGAACGCGGTTAGCGTCAGATTGCCCAGCATTGGCCCCAGGATCAGCCCCAGCAATGTCCCGGCCGCACCAACAATCAGTGCTTCGGCCTGAATCTGGCGCAAGACTTGCCGCCGCGTCATTCCCAGCGAACGCAGGATGCCGATTTGTTGACGGCGTTGGGCTACCGTCATGGCGAAGGCATTAAAAATGAGGAATCCAGCCGCTGCCAATATGACCAGCCCAATGATCAAGAAGATGACATCCATCGTTTCAATGAAAAAGGTCATGAGGCCCGCACCCTCATCCAAACTGTCCAAAATGCCCGAACTGGTCACTTTGGCGGCGATGATCATGGCTACGCCCAGCGCAACGGCCGTTGCGCTGAAAATGGCACGTAGCCGCTGCTCCTGCAAATTGCGCCAGGCCAGGATGTACAGATGGCGGGCCGGGTCACGGCGTGGTTTTCGCTCGTCTAGCTCCACTTGCTGTTCCGGGTTTAGTGTGGCGATGGCCGAACCGCGCAGCAGCGAACGAATCGGCCAGCGGGCCACCCAGGCACTAATCAGCGGCGCGGCCAGAATGCCCACAATACCGTTGCTGAGGGTCGGTTTCAGGGCACGTCCGGCTGCCGGCCACAAATCCAAATCGGTGACGCCCCAGGAACTGCCGCCCAGCGTAGTGACGAGGATGACGACGCTGCCCATCCCGGCCACGACACCAAAAATCGCCCCCACCAGGCCGATGAGCGCGTTTTCACCCATTACGACCTGACGGATTTGCCGCCGCGTGCCACCGACGGCACGCAGCAGGCCCAACTCCTGGCGCCGCTCGTGGATGCTCATAACGGTGGTGTTGACGATGCCCAGCGCGGCAGCGACGACGGCTAGGAGCAACATCCCGTTCAAAGCGACGGTGAATAGGCTTAACGCTTCGGTTTGCGTTTGGGCAAAATCGGACATGCGGGTGAGATAAACGCCGGGGATGGCGTCAATGGTTTGCTGCAAATCCGCTTCCAGTGTGGCGGTGTTGGCATCTTTTTGGGGCGTAATTGACAGGCCAATCGGATCCGTTGCCCCTAATTCATCACCCACAATGTCGCCGACGATGGACGCATTGACATAGCCCGCGCCAATCCCGGCAATGGTGCATTCCATCGGCCCATTTTGTGTGGTGATGGTCAGCGTATCGCCAATGTCCACGTTTTGCCGGTTGGCGATGAGGGGGGCGACAAGCGCCCCACAGCCAGATTGCATGATAGGCATGGCTGTTTCCCAATTCCCTTCGTTGAAGCTGAAGAAGTAGGGATTGCTGCGTACCACTTCGGGGTTGGCGACGTAGGTGAAGTAGGAGTCACCAAAGAAGGAGAGTTCGGGAACGACAGAAAAGCGCACAGGGACGATGCTGGCGCGATCGCCAGCTGTATTTTGTACGGCCGTTATCGCTTCTGGTGGCAGGGCAATATCATCTAACTCAGCCAGCCCTGCAATCCCGCTCTCCAAATCAAAGGGAAAGACGGCCCAAGTTCCCTTTTCGGCGATGCGGCGGATGCTGGCTCCCATCAAGTCGTCGAAGGCGTAGGTCATAAAGCCGGTGAGGCCAGTAATGGTGCCCAGGCCGACGGCCAGCGTTAAAATGGTGAGGATGACCCGGCCCCGGCTGCGCTGGATGTTGTCGCCGATAAGGCGGGCAAGCTGCCCGCGCTCCCCGCGGCGTACGGCCGTTCCCGCTAACCGGATCAACAGTGGCAGCAGCAGCCCTAAACAAACCAACCAAACCAGCACCAGTCCAATCGCGAGCGCTTCGCTCCAGGGCGTTTCAATCCATTCGCCGGGTGGAGCAATGATCAGGTAGGCAAAGAGGGCGGTGATGAGGAGACAAGAGATTAGAGATTGGCGGTTGGCTGCTGGCTGCTGGCTGCTGGCAGTTAGTGGTTGGCTGCTGGATTGCCGCATCGCAGTTAAGGGTGAAACCCGGGTGGCGCGGCGGGCGGGAATCCAGGCGGAGAGGAGGGTGACACCCAAACCGATGATGCTGGCGAGTACGGCCGTTCCCCACGAAACCGTTCCATCGCCAAAAGCCAAAAACTCACTGCCAAACCGCTGCATAAACGAGACAACACCCTGGCCCATGAGCGGGCCAATGATCAGCCCGGCTAACGTGCCGCCGCCGCCGATGAGCAGCGCTTCTAGCAGCACCAGCCGCATAATTTGGCTGCGGGTCATGCCCAAGGCGCGCAATGCGCCGATTTGCTGCTGCCGCTCAGTGATGGACATGGCGAAGGCGTTGAAGATGAGGAAAGCCGCCGCGCCCATCAGCACGTAACCAACCATGCCGATAGTCGTGTCAAATTGTTCAACGATAAAGCCGTGGGTGATTTGCATGCTGCCTTCACCCGCGTTGGACAGTGTTTCCAGCAGAGCCGAACTGACGTAATCGGCGGTGATGGTCATGGCCACGCCAAGGCTGACGGCGAAAGCGCTGAAAATGGCGCGCAAGCGATGGTGATTTATATTTCGCGTAGTCAATAAGAAGCCCAAACCCCAATACCCCTTACGACGATGGGATTCGATGCGGCCGTCTGCCACATGTGTCAATGAAATGCGCTCACTGCGAGTCGCTTCTACTACATTGACTGCTGCTGCTTGCCGCGCCGGAAAATATGCTGCTAATCCGGCTACCAACGGCCCAAAAATAAAAGAAAACAAGGTTGCCAGTCCCAAAACGCGCAGGGCAGGCAGCAGCGAAATCCGCGCTGTGTCCCAGTTGGCGCGAATTCCGACCGATTCTGTGGCGTTTGGCGTGAAAACGAGGGTGAACAGACCCAGCTCGGTCAAGGCGAACAACGTGGCAATAACGGCGGCAATGATGCCTAAAAGGGCCGCCTCAATCATGACTGATTGGCGGACCTGGCGGCGGGTTGCGCCCACTGCCCGCAGCAGCCCAATTTCGCGGCCCCGCTCACTGATGTTGATGACCATTGTGTTGACCACGCCCAACGCGGCCACAATGATGACCAGCAGAAGCAGGGCGTTGAGCAAATTTTGCACTTCGTCAACCAAATCAACCAGACCGCCGACGCCGGCATCGCGCATGTTGAACACCGTGAGCTTGTCATACGCGGCGACTAAATCGATGACGTGGGTCAGTTCAGTATTCACATCGTACCCGTCGCGCACACTCAGTCCCAGCCAGGATGGGCCGGTCAAACCAAAATAAGCCTCGCCGTCGGCATAGTTGAAGACGGTGAAGTTGGTGCTGGTGCCGCCTATCCCGGCGACGGTAAAAACGACCTCGCCCTGGGGCGTTTGGACGGGAATGGTATCGCCCACGCCCACGCCTAATCGCTCGGCGGTAATGGGGATGAGGAGGACGGCCGGGCCGTCGTGCATCATTGCCAGGGCGCTGTCAGGATCGCCCTCGAAAAAGTCGAAATTGCCCAGCGGAATGAAGATGTCGGGATCAATGAAAACGCCGGGCGCACCGGCTAAGGTGGCTAATTCGTTGGGAACGGCCGTAAAGCCATAGCGCACGGTTTGGATGCCATCGAGTTGGGTGACGGCCGTTACCAGTTCCGGCGGTAAATTGGCGGCGGTCGTTATGAAGGTCAGGCTGTTTTCCAGAGAGAGTTCGCCGGAAGCCATCAGGGCGGGAATGTCGGGAATGATGGCCCCATCTTCGTTGAAGAGCGAGCCATACCCTTCCAATCCACTTTTCAGGCTGGCGGTCAAGATGGCGTTGCTGCCGATGATGGCAATGAAGCCAATGGTCAGAGCGGCGGCGGTGAGCGCGGTGCGGAATTTATTGCGCGTGAGATTGTCGGCGGCCAGGCGTCCGGCGGTGCCAAATTGGCGGGTGAGAAACGGCCGTGTCCACTGGGCAGTTGTGGTAAGCGCAGCCGATAGGAGCAGGATGGTGACGATGATTAGCCCCAGAACAGCCCCGCCGAGGAGCGCCGTGGCCGCAATGAAATCGGGCTGCCAGATGAAGGCGGTTCCCGCTGCGCCAACGAGTAAGGCGATCAAGCCAATGACACCTATCCGACCACCGTGGTGGATGTACCAATGACCCTGCTCGTCATCGGTAGATTGGCGGCGCATGGCGGCCAACGGTGAAATCCGGCTGGCTTTCCAGGCTGGCTGTAATGCGCCCAACAGCGTGGTTAACAGCCCAAGCGCAATACTCAAAACGATGCCCCAGATAGGGATTGTCAACTCGTTCCCACCTAATGATTGGCGTAGCGTCATCACCAGCCAGGCCAGACCGATGCCACCGGGAACACCCAGCAGCACCCCGCCCGCGCCCAACGCGCCTGCTTCGGCTAAAACTTGCCGCATGATTTGGCGGCGGGTCATGCCCAGCGCACGAAGTGCGCCAATTTCCTGGCTGCGGGCGGTGACGGACATGGCGAAGGCGTTCATGATGACGAACGCGGCGGCGGCCAAAATAATCATGCCGACGATGGCCAATGCGCCTTGCAAAATGAGGACATTAAATTCGCTGCCGCCGGCCTGTGCGGTTTGGACCAGGGCCAGGTCGGGGCTTAACAATGTGGCCAGCTCAACTTTGGCCTGGGCTGCGTCTACGCCCGATTTCAGGCTGATGGCCGCGTAATCAATCTGATTGGGTTTTGCAGCCAATTCCTGAGCGGCGGCCAACGGGATGAAGGCAATTTGTGCCTGACCTACATCGGCCAGATCGGTTTGGGCGGTTAATCGGCCGGCGAGGGTGAAAACGGCCGTGTTTTCCCCAACTTGCAATCTGATTTCGTCACCCACGTACAACCCATTGGCCAGCGCCAGTGAAACCGGCAAGACGATGCTGTCTGATTCTCCCAGGAATGTTCCCCCGGCCAGTTCTGGCCGATGCAAGGCCTGGTAGCTGTCCGGCGCAACGCCGCGCACGGTGAGGGTATTACCGGTCAGGTCGGGGCTGGTGGCTGTCAGCTCGAGTGCGGGGGCGATTTGGGCAACGTGGGAATGGGATTGGAGTGGGGCGAGAACGGCCGTATCAAAACGACCCCCATCCCTGGCCACCAATTCCAGGTCAATGGGTGAGTCGGCGGCTTCGAGGGAAGTGGAACTGCTGTTAACGGCCGTGCCCACAATCGCCGCCGCCAACACCATCGCCACCCCCAGGGTGATGGCCAGCGTCGTCAAAACGGTGCGTAAAGGGTGGGCTGTCAGGTTACGCCAAATCAGCCCTTTTGTAGAGTGCATACGATTTCCTGTGTGGTCTATTCGCTAATTTACCTTCCAAGCATGGATAATAGATCGATCCTCGTCTGCCAGCGGTTCCATGACATACAGCAATCCGTTTTGCCGGTCAAAAGCGGCTGTGGCGACATGATGTTTTTGCTGGGTATCGTTGATGTGATACAGATAATCATCAATTGTCATAACTGCATAGGGCTGGGGTTCCCAACTTTCCATATTGCCTTGGGCAACGGCCGTTAAATCGGCCGGGTTGTAGAAAAGAATCTGCCCAACGAAAGAGGTACTCCACCAGCCGCGTTCTTCACAATCGAGACAGGGGCCGTCGGGATTGCCGTACCAGCAGTCGCCCTGGCCTTTTGTGCCCACAAAGATGACCGCTGCTTTGTCGCCTGCAGTAAGCCAGGCCGCGCCATTCCATTCATCTGAGTGGTGGTAATTGTCTAGCGTGACGCCATTTTCTACGGTGACATCCTGGTACAGCAGCAGGGGGGTTGCCGGAAGTGTGCTGCCCGCTGGAGGCGGATTGCCGCTTTGCCAGGGAGCGATGGCGAAGAGGGAAGGGCCTTGTGCGCCTTGCCCGCCATCGCGCATTCGCCCGGTTGCCAGGGACATGCCGGACGTGTTGGCATCGGCCCAGTTTTGGGGGATGTCGAACAGATAATCGCCAGTGACGTAGTTCCAATAGTCGCCAATGCGCCAACTACCCTGGCTTTGGGGATTGTCTAACGTGAGTTCGCTCCAGCCGTGCGAGGGATTGGTGGCGCTGTCGTCCAGGTGGGGCGCCCAGGCGAAGTAAAGTTTGCCTGTGGCTTGGCTGCCTTGCGCGGGCATGTAAGCCAGTCCCACGCGGGGCAGTTCCATATCGGCCGGGTAAATGCTGCCGCGAATGTTGGCGAAGGGCTGCAGGGTAACGGCCGTGTTCAGTTCTTCCAAATTTTTTGCTGGTGAGTTAACCGGCATGGGAATGCTGATTTCGGATACGTATTGATTCCAGTCGTGGCCGACGCCGAAAAGCGATCCGGGAAAACCGTCGCTGGCTCCGCCGGGGTCGCCGTCAGGATAATGGGTCAGGGCGGCCGACCAGTTGCTCCATTGCCAGCCAATGTCATCGGGCGCATCAGCGGGCAGGCGAAACGCGCCCAGGTAGACCAGATCGTCCGGTTGGATGAGACCGTCAGGGATAGTGTTGCTGGAACGGGTGACGATGGGCAGGTAGGTTGTGTCATCGGCGGTAACGGCCGTAGGGGGCAGCGGCGATGCCTGGACATCAGGCGGTTTGTTGGTGGAACAAGCGGCTGTCGCCAAGAACATGGTTATGCCAACAGTCGCAAGGAGTAAAGGAAGCCTTGTGCAAAGCGTTGTACTGATTTTGGTATTCATTTTTGTCCCCCGCACGTTCAGAAGGGCGTTTGCCTGTCAACGTCCTCTGTTCAAATCTTTGGTCATATAACGACCATCCCATCTTTTAGCACGACAATCCTGTCGGCATATTCGGCGGCTTTGGGGTCATGGGTGACCATAATAATGGTTTGCTGCTTCTCATCACAGGCGCGGCGCAGCAGGCGCAGGATTTCTTCGCCCGATTCGCTGTCCAGATTGCCTGTGGGTTCGTCGGCCAGGACGATGACGGGGTCGGTGACCAGGGCGCGGGCGATGGCCACGCGCTGCTGCTGCCCGCCAGAGAGCTGATCCGGTTTGTGGTCTTGCCGGTCGCCCAGGCCAACCAGGGTCAGTAGTTCGTCAATGCGCAGACGGTATTCATCAAGGGAACGGCCGTCAATCAGCAAAGGCAATGCCACATTCTCCGCCGCCGACAGGGTGGGCAGCAAATTGAAAAATTGAAAGATAAATCCAATTTGCCGCCGCCGGACAATCGTGATGTCATCATCATTGAGCTGCGCCAATCGACGTCCCCCCAGCACAATCTCGCCGTCGCTGGGGTTGTCCAACCCGCCCAGCATGTGCAGCAGCGTCGATTTGCCAGAGCCAGAAGGCCCCATGATGGCAATAAATTCCCCCTTTTCGACAGTAAAATCAACGCCGCGTAGTGCCTCGACGGCCACTTCACCCATCTGATACTGCTTGCGTAAACCAATTGTCTGTAAAATTCCAGCCATGAAACTTGCTCCCTGGGCAAATCGCCCACTGTGTTGGTTGCGCTCTGTTTGACATCATACGTGGTATTTGAAAGCGGTGTCAATAAACTCAGACACGATTTTCACTAAAAACCAACGGTATTTCCCCCGCATTTACGGATGCATGTGTTAGAATTAGCGCATGATGCAAGAATTGCTGGTCATTGGCGGCGGTCTGGCCGGAACAGAAGCAGCCTGGCAGGCTGCCGAATTGGGCGTTTGTGTACGACTCTTTGAAATGCGGCCACAGCGGGCAACGCCAGCGCACGTCACCAATAACCTGGCCGAACTGGTGTGCAGCAATTCGATGGGATCGATGCTGCCCAACAAAGCGCCTGGTTTGCTTAAAGCAGAAATGCGCGGATTGGGATCGATGATTTTGGCTTGTGCCGAGCAAGCGGCTGTGCCGGCCGGTTCTACATTGGCGGTGGATCGGGATTTGTTTGCCGACTGTGTGACGGCGAAGATTGAGTCGCATCCCAATATTGAACTGGTGCGGGAAGAGGTAACGGCCGTGCCCAACACTCCCTGTATTATCGCCACCGGCCCCTTAACCTCACCGGCCTTAACCGCCAGTATCAGCCAACTGACCGGGCAGGAATATCTTTACTTTTACGACGCCCTGTCGCCTATCGTCAACCATGAAACCATCGACATGAACATCGCTTTCCGCCAGTCGCGCTACGACAACGGCGAACTGGAAGAGGGCGATTACATCAACTGCCCGATGACACGGGAAGAGTACGAGCGTTTCTACGAAGCGCTGCTGGCCGCGGAAACCATCGACCTGCGCCAGTTTGAGCAGGAAGACCCCCACTTTTTTGAAGGCTGCATGCCCATTGAGGTGATGGCCGGGCGAGGAAAAGAGGCGCTGGCCTTTGGCCCAATGCGTCCGGTTGGTTTGATTGATCCGAGGAGTGGGAAACGGCCGTATGCCATCGTTCAGCTTCGTCAAGACAACCTGGTGGGAACCCTGTACAACATAGTCGGCTTCCAAACCAATCTCAAATGGGGCGATCAGAAGCGTGTTTTGCGCCTGATTCCCGGCCTGGAAAACGCCGAATTCATGCGTTACGGCATGATGCATCGCAACACCTACATCAATTCGCCACAAATGTTGCAGCCAACCATGCAGTTCCGCCGCCGCAGCGACCTGTTTTTTGCCGGGCAAATCATCGGCGTGGAAGGCTACATGGGCAACGCTGCCTCTGGCTTGCTGGCTGGTATCAATGCGGCGCGATTTTTGTTGGGGCAGCATCCGGTGATTTTGCCGCCCACGACGATGCTGGGCGCGCTGTGCCATTACGTCACCCATGCTGAAGCCAAACACTTCCAGCCAATGAAAGCCAATTTCGGCCTGTTCCCGCCGCCGGAACAGCGCCTGGGTAAAGCCGAGCGCTATCAGTGGTACAGTCGGCGGGCATTGCAACAGATGCGCCGTTTCACCCGCGAAAACAGTATACACTACATTCGGCAGGCTGCTGAAATGGGGGAAATTCAATCTTGAACGGCCCATTACAACGATGGCTGCACTCTGAGGCAGAAAGTCTTTGCACGGCTACGCTTCAGCGCGCACCCACACTACTGCCAGACCAGGAAGATGTGCTTAACTTCATAAATTTATTGGCCGACAATATTGGCGTGGCGCGTGAATCACAGTTGTCAACCATCCAATTTTGGGCGTTGACAACTATCGGGCATGATGCTCCGGCAGCATTTGATTGGTTGACGATTTTGCGCGTACTCAAACAGGAAATTAGCCTCAGACTACCCAGAGCATTCCCGGCACGTGATGTGATCGATTTTTTGCTGGAAATGGACAGCATTTACACTTTTGCTTTGATTGAAGCGTCTCGTTTGGCCAGCGACGTTGACCATTCAGCCAGTTTGCAGCATATGGCCGATCTAAAACGGGAAATTGAACGATTTGAACAAAGTAAATCAAATTTTATCGCCATTTCTGCTCATGAATTGCGGACGCCGCTAACTATTGTTGAAGGGTACGCCAACATGCTGCGTTTTGAGACTGAGCCGGACAGCCGAATGCGTATTTTTGTCGATGGTTTGGAAAATGGCATCCAACGCATGAAACTCATCATCACCGATCTAATTGATATTTCTCTCATTGATTTACAATCTATTGATCTGAATTATCAAGAAGTTGATTTACAGCACTTGACGTTGATGGTTTCAGACAATCTGAACAAATACTTCAAAGAGCGGCAGGTCGCGTTTATTGTCATGCCGTTTGTGGGCGAGACGCGTACTTTTGGTGATCCGGAAAAGCTGGCCAAAGCTTTTGCTAAAGTGATAACCAATGGGCTGAAATACACGCCGGATGGCGGTCGAGTGACGATTACGGGGCATACAACCCTGTTGGAAGCTGCGGCCGGTGATGTTGCGGGGTACGTCAATATTCAAGTTACCGACACCGGCATCGGAATCGATAAAGAGAATCTGGAAACGATTTTTGGTCGTTTTACAAGCACGGCTGATGTGACACTGCATTCGTCGAGCAAGACCAATTACAAGGGCGGCGGGCCAGGATTGGGACTGCCTATTGTGCGCGGTATTGTAGAGGCGCATGGCGGCCGTATTTGGGCGGAAAGTACGGGTTGTAATGAGGAAACTTGTCCTGGCAGTGTGTTTCATATTGAGCTGCCAATCTGGCTGAAAAAGCCGCAGTTACCGGAGGGATAGTGTGGAAATCAAAGTAGAGAGTAAGGTTACGGCCGTTACCGTTTATCCCGATCGCGCCAAAATGACTTACAGTGGTCTTTGCAGCGCAGAGACCGGGAGCCATCAACTAATCATCGATGATTTGCCATTAGTGCTGGAACCCGAAACTGTGCGAGTTAGTGGTGCAGGCAGCGCTCAGGTCCGGTTGTTGAGTGTTGACGTGCGCCGCCACCATTACGAAGAAACACCAGCCGAACGCGTACGACAATTGGAACAAGAAATCGAGTCGATGAGCGATAAACTGCGCCAAT
The DNA here is from genome assembly GCA_020634245.1 of Ardenticatenaceae bacterium. Classification (GTDB taxonomy): domain Bacteria; phylum Chloroflexota; class Anaerolineae; order Promineifilales; family Promineifilaceae; genus JACKCC01. The sequence goes on from JACKCC010000017.1 coordinate 82,345, forward strand.
TGGAAGATGACAAAGCCGGTTGGCTGGCCCATGCTCAATATCTGGACGGACTGCGAAAGGCTACGGCCGAATTTGCCAAAGGCCTTTCGCGTGGCAAATCGACGATTGATGATCAATTGCAGCTGACGCAATTTTTGCAAGAACAGGACAGCACCATGCGGGCAGCTGTACGCCAATTGGAGGCCGAGCAGCGGGAGTTGAAGCGCCGTCTGGACAAATTACAGAGGGAATTGAAAGAGGTCAACTCGGCACGGCCCCGGCAGCGTTATCAGGCACAAATCGAAATTGAAGCGTTGACGGCTGGCGATTTTGCGCCGGAGTTGACCTGTCTGGTGCGTAATGCCGGATGGCAGCCACTGTACGACGTGCGTCTGACGAACGACGGCGAGGTGGCCGTAGGCTATCTGGCGCAAATCACGCAAAATACGGGGCAGGATTGGCAAGACATTGATTTGGTCGTATCCACAGCGCGACCGGCATTGAATCAGCGGCTGCCTGAGCTAAAACCCTGGTTTGTAGATGAATTCCAGCCGCCGCAGCCCAAGATGCAAAGAGCCGCGTCGCTGCGGGCCGCGGCGGCTGATTTTGCTGATGCCGAACCGCCTGCACCGGCTCCGGCGATGGCGGCACCGGTTATTGAAGCTGAAGTGGCCGTGGCGGCGGTTCAGGATGGGGGCACGGCCGTTTCCTTTGCCGTCTTTGGTAAAAGCAGCATCCCCAGCGATGGGGCACCGCACAAAACAACGCTTAATCAATTTTCCCTTCCACCCGAATTGGATTACCTGGCCATCCCCAAACACACCGATGCGGTCTACCGACGGGCCAAACTGACTAATTCTGGTCCTAGCCCGCTGTTGGCCGGTTCGGTTAACCTGTTTGTGGGTGATGAATTCATCGGCAGCAGCAAAATTGAGTACACGCCAGCCAACGGCGAAATCGAACTACTTTTGGGTGTTGAAGAGCGCATCACGGTTGAGCGCGAAATGATCAAACGCGATGTAGACAAGCGTTTACTGCGCGATAATCGCCAACTGCGGTATGGTTATGAAATCAAAATCAAAAACTTGCTCCCAATGGCGGTCAAAATCGAACTGCAAGATCAGATTCCTGTCTCGCGGCATGAGCAAATCAAGATAAAATTGGAACGGGTGCAGCCAGAACCGGCGGAAAAATCAGAACTGAACATCCTGGAGTGGCAGCTAGGGCTGGCCGCCGGTGCAGAACAGGTAATTGGCTATGAATTTTCTGTCGAGCATCCCCGGTCATTGCTTGTAATCGGTTTGTTGGATTAGGGAGAGGTTCGATAGGTTCGCCGACCGCCCTTTCGAAGAAAAACGGAGGCAGTTATTTCCGAAAAATTATTTGTTACAACGACCCCGCGTGAACGCGCATTTTTGGTGGGAGCAGAGTTGAAATCGGCACGGCCGTTACTGCCGGTAGAAGAAAGCCTGGAAGAATTAGCGCGCCTGGCCGACACCGCCGGACTGGATGTCGTCGGTCAAACCATCCAGCGTTTCGAGCAGCCCCATCCGGCCACCTTTATCGGCCCTGGCAAGGTTGAGGAAATCAAAATATTGGTCGAAGACCTGAAAGCTGGCGTGATCATCTTCGATGATGAGCTGCTGCCGCGCCAACAGCGCGAACTAGAAAAAGAGTTTGGCGAAGACGTTAAAGTCATCGATCGGACAGCGCTGATTTTGGACATTTTTGCCCTGCACGCGCAAACCCGTGAAGGTAAATTACAGGTCGAACTGGCCCAGTTGGAATACCGCGTGCCTCGCCTGACACGTATGTGGACTCATCTGGCACGGCAGGCCGGCGGGCGGGCTGGCGGATCATCGGGCGGTGTCGGGCTGCGCGGCCCCGGCGAAACCCAGTTGGAAACCGACCGGCGCGAAATCGGCCGCCGCATTTCGGCGATTAAGAAGCAGTTGGATGCGGTACGCGCCCATCGGGAGCGCTACCGGGCCAAACGCCAGCAAACCGAGCTTCAAGTGGTCGCCATCGTGGGGTACACCAATGCTGGCAAATCCACACTGCTCAATCAAATCAGCGGTTCGAACGTGCTTTCGGCCGATATGCTGTTTGCCACGCTGGACCCCACCACGCGCAAAGTCGAGATGCCGGGCGGGCGCGAGATGCTGTTTACAGATACGGTCGGCTTCATTCAAAAATTGCCAACAGAAATTGTGGCAGCATTTCGGGCCACGCTGGAAGAAATCATTGACGCCAACATCTTGCTGCACGTGGTCGATGTGACCCATCCACAAGCCGCAGCGCAAATCGAGGCAGTCGAGGACACGCTGGCCGAACTGGAGGTTGATCATTTGCCGTGTGTAATGGCTTTGAACAAGATTGACTTGCTGCCCGATGGTGTCGATCCCCTTCATGCGCTGGACATAACTGGGCCGGCAGTGGTGGTTTCTGCCCAGACTGGCCAGGGTATCGAGGAGCTGAAGGTGGCTCTTGAGGCAGCGATGGTTGGCTCTTTGCAGCCTATTCATGTGCTACTGCCGTACAATCGCGGTGATTTGTTATCGCTGTTTCATGAGCGCGGCCAGGTGGATGGTGAGGAACATGGGCCGGAGGGGTTTGTTTTGTACGGCCGTTTGCCCGCCCGTCTCATCCCCTATTTTGAGCCTTATCGCAACTAAGACAGGAATGTCAACTAAATAAGTTGGACAACTTTCCCGGAAACTCCAAAGTTTCCGGGAAAATGAATGCAAAGGATGCATAGATGAATCGTTTTCTGGATTGGCTGGGTGATTTTTTAGAAAAGCGGCGCGGTCTGCTGCCGCTGATTGGCTTGGGGCTGATTGTTTTAAATTTGATTTTGCAGATTGTACCCGGCCCAGGCAGCGGCTGGATTGTAGACAGCAATCTATTTTTGCATTTGGGGCTGATCGTGAGTTTGATTGGCATTCTGTTAATCCGGGTGTTGTGAGTTTAATGCGTCATACGTCATGCGTCAGAAATAGTATTATGCATGACGTATGACGTATGACGCATGACGTATGAGCTTGTTAAATGAATCAGATTGAGCGTATTGCCCAAAAAGCGCAGGTTCAAGTGGCGCTCGACAATTTGGCGGTGCAAACAGAGCAAATTGTCAAAACGGCCGTTGCCATCCAGCAAATCCCGGCTCCCACTTTTGCCGAAGCGGAGCGGGCGGTTTTCATTGAATCGCAATTTCGGGCCATTGGATTGACTGATGTGGTGCAGGATGCGTTGGGGAATGTGTACGGCCGTTACCCTTCCTACAAGCCAACAAAACCGCCGGTTATCATTTCCGCCCACAGCGACACCGTTTTCCCAGCCAGTACTGATTTAACCGTTCGTTATAACGGCCAGACTATGTATGGGCCGGGACTGGGCGATAATTCAACCGGTGTGGCCGGTCTGCTTCATCTGGCGCAAACAATCATTGGTCACAATCTGGCCACCGCCGCTGACTTGTGGTTTGTGGCCAATGTCGGTGAAGAAGGTCTGGGGAATTTGCGGGGCATGCGGGCGGTTGTCGACCGGTTTGGTCAAAATGCAGTTTATATCGTTATCGAAGGCGGACTGTATGGCCAGATTTCACATCAAGCCATCGGCGTGTGCCGTTTTCGGATTGACGTGACCACAGCAGGCGGTCATTCCTGGGGCAATTTTGGCCAAAAGAATGCCATTCACGAATTAGCCCGCCTCATTACGGCCATTGACCGGCTGTCTGTCCCCCCATCGCCTAAAACGACCTATAACGTGGGCGTCATTGAAGGCGGTACGACGATAAACACAATTGCGGCCTCAGCCAGTATGCTTTTGGATTTGCGTTCAGAACATCCGGTGATGTTAGAGGAATTGGTAACGGCCGTATCCACCATTGTCCAAAATGCGCAAAACCGATTGTCAGGCTGTGGCGGCTGCGCGGTGACGATGACCCAAATCGGCAGCCGGCCGGCGGGCAGCATTCCGCGCAGCCATCCGCTGGTGCAGTTGGCCGAAGACGCGCTCCGCTTTGTCGGCTGCCAGCATATCAATTTTATTGCCGGCAGTACCGACGCCAATATTCCGTTGAGTGAGGGGATAACGGCCGTTTGCATTGGTCTGACTGAATCGGGCAATGCCCACCGGCTGGATGAATTTATCGATGTGACCCGTCTGGCCCAGGGTATGCAGCAGCTTCTGCTGCTCACGCTGGCGGCGGCCGGTGTGGACAAGAATTAATCCACAGATTGCCCAGATTTCGCAGATTAAGCCCTAAGTGGAACGACGTGGAGCGACAGCGAAACGACAAAATCTGCGCCATCTGCGTAATCTGCGGATAAGAAATGGAGGAAGTGTGATGGATTTTCAATTGAGTGAGGAACAGCGGGAATTTCGCCATTTTGTCCATGAATTTGTGGCTAAAGAAGTGAAACCGATGGCCCGCCACACGGATGAAACGGGCGAATTTAACTGGACGGCCGTTCACAAGATGGGACCCATTGGTTTGTTAGGGTTGGAAGTGCCGGAAATGTATGGCGGCGCGGCCGTGGACTCGATCAGCGCCGCCATTGCCGTGGAAGAATTGGGCTGGGGCTGTGGCTCGACGGCGTTGGCCGTTTCGGCCCACAACGGACTGGCGCTCGGCCCTATCGTTCGTTACGGTTCAGAAGTGCAAAAACAGGAATGGCTGCCCCGGTTGGCCACCGGTAAAGGGAAATTGGCCTGCCTTTCGCTGACCGAGCCGGGGGCCGGTTCGGATATTCAGGGTGGGGTGCGGACAACGGCCGTTAAAGAAGGCGATTCCTGGGTGATTGATGGCAGCAAAATGTGGATGACCAACGCCTCTATTTCCGATTTGATGGTCGTCTTGGTACGCACCGACAAAGCGGGCGGCAGTCGCAACCTCAGTCACATTCTGGTACCTACCGGCACGCCGGGCGTCACCATTGCCCCCGCTGAAAAGAAGATGGGGCTGAAAGGGTCGCCGACCCATGCCGTCACGTTCGATGAGGTGCGGGTTCCGTTGAGTAATTTGCTGGGGACGGAAGGGTATGGTTTGCGGCAGACATTGGAGACGTTGGATCACGGCCGTATCAGCATTGGCGCTTTGGCGGTTGGATTGGCTCAGGCGGCGTATGAAGCGGCGCTCAAATATGCCCAGGAACGGGAAACCTTTGGTCAGACCATCGCCCATCATCAAGCGATCCAGTGGATGCTGGCCGACGCCGCCACCGAAATTGAGGCGGCGCGTTTGATGGTGTACTGGGCGGCCTGGCTTAAACAAACGGGAGCGCGGTTCACCAAACAGGCAGCCATGGCCAAACTATTTGCCACCGAGGTCAGCGAACGGGTGTGCCGCAATGCCATTCAGATTCATGGGGGCTACGGCTACAGCAGCGAATTCGAGGTCGAGCGTATTTATCGTGATACGCGTTTGATGACCATTGGGGAAGGGACCAGCGAGATTCAGCGGCTGGTTATTGCCCGGCACATTTTGAATTTGTAGGCTAGAGGAAGGAGCTAGAGCTAGAGGGGGAAACGGCCGTTTTTCGTTGTCTGTTTTTTGTTGATTGTTGGTGGGAACGGTCTGCAAGAAAAGAGCGGGGCCTGAACATAGGCCCCGCTCTTTTCTTTACGGCTTGCTGACTCTAAGCGTGTAGGGTGGGGAATTGGCGGGGATAACGGCCGTGTAGATTCGTACATAGTAAGTGCCCGCTTCCAGCACACCTATATTGGCGATGCCGCTGGGGGTGATATCCGCCACCTGGGCAAGCAGGGGCGGATCTGCACAATTAGAGTCGGAATAGACGAGCATCTGTCCATCCACAGGCAAATAATTACTGATTTGAACAGAAATACTGGATTGGGCAGCAAGCGTGAATTTGTACCAATCCTCCTTATCGTCGGGCAAAAATCGGTAAGAGGTGTTGATGGAAATCGCAAATGCTTCACAAGCTGAATTGTTAGGTTCGCCGTATACGTAATTATTGAAAATAGCCGGCAGATAAACAATCGGCTGCGGGTTAATCACAATCGCGAATGTTTTCTGGCTGATGCTGCCACCGTCGCCGTCAACGGCCGTAAACTGGAAGCTGTCACTCTCCGTATTCGTCTTGTCGTGGGCGTAGGAGAGCAGCCCGTTGTTAATGTCGGCCTGGGTGAGGGTGCTGTTGACAGTTAATGGGACCCCGTTCCGCTTGAGCTGACCGTTGACCGGCAATATTTTAATCGTATAGACCAATTCCGAAGTTGAGTTATCCAAATCGGTAATTCTAAGCAAAGTGTTGTTGATAACACCCGTTTGGCCATAATCAACCGTCAATCCGGCGTTGATGAGCAAAACGGGGAGATCGTTTACCGGATGGATGGTGATGGTGCTGGTGGCCACATTGCTGCTCAGTGCGCCATCGTTTACGGTTGCGGTCACGGTACGGTATGATGCTGTGGGATCCTGCGAAGTGTTGTTGTATTTAAGAGACCGCAGTACAGTCTGATAATGACTGACTGTGTCTATCCCGACCAATGTTAAAACGCCTGTAGCGGGGTTGTAACTGGCCGATATGCTCGTACCGCTGGTGTTGACTGAAAGAGATTCGGCCGTGCCATCGGGATGCGTAGACAAAACGGCCGTAGCCGTCAATAAATTGTTGTTGTCGGCGTCAAATACGAGCGATGCGCTGTCAACAATGGCTACTGCGCCGCCGTCTTCGGTGAAATCAGCGGCAAAATTGGTGCCGGTAGTAGCGCCATTCAAATCGATAGAAGGAGCGTCGTTTACTGGGTTGATTGTGATGGCAAACAGTGTACTGTCAATAGTGCCGCCACTGCCGTCTTCAACCGCAAATGTGAAGCTGTCGCTTATGGTCTCGCTGCCATCGTGGGCGTAAGCGAGTTTGTTGTTGTTAATATCAGCCTGGGTAAACGTGGCGTTTAAGGCAAGCGGTGTGCCGTTGAACAGCAAATTACCATGAAGGGGCAAGACTTCCAAACGGTAGGTTAGCTGAACGGCCGTATTGTCCACATCAGTAACGCTCAAACGCAAACTTGTAATGGTACTGGTCGCCTGCTCGTCTAAAGTAAGTCCGGTATTGACAGCCAACACAGGTGAATCATTGTCCGGATTCACTGAAATATTGAAAGTGGTCACCCCAATCGTGCCGCCACTGCTGTCGGAAACTGTAAATGTAAAACTGTCGCTGGGCAATTCGCTCGCGTCGTGGCTGTAATCGACGAGGCTGTTGTTAATATCGGCCTGCGTAAACGTGTTGTTGGTTATCAATGGCACGTTAGACAAGAGCAAATCGCCATGTGCCGGTGGTGTGATGACCGTGTAGATGATTTGTGAACTTGTGTTGTCCACATCATCAACAAACAAACGAGCGACAGAAATAGTCGCGTCACCGCCTTCATTAACCGGCAGCGTGATGTTATTGACGAGAATAGGCGCATCATTAACGGGCGTGATAGATACAAAACTTTCGGTCAAATTGCTGTTATCGGTGCCGTCGTTTACTCTAACTTCGATAACTCTACCAGCAGTATTCGGGTTTTGGGACGTGTTGTTATAGGAAAGCGTGCGCAAAACGGTTTGGAAATCGGTCAGCGGGGCCGGACCGGTAATGGAAAGGATGCTGGTGGTGGTGCTGTAAACGGCCGTTATCCCCGTCACCCCCGTATTCACACTCAAAGATTCGGCCATGCCATCTAACGGATTCGTTAACACAGCCCGGGCAGATGCCAAAACGAGGTTATCAACATCAGTAATAAGCAGATCTGTATCCACAATTCTAACAGCCCCGCCATCTTCAGTAAAAGCCGAGCTAAAACCATATGATGAGCCACCGCCTGGACCATTCAGGTCCAGGATTGGTGGATCATTGATACTGTAAACATATAAAGCGGCCGTTTCCGTATCTGTACTATAGGCAGTTGTGCCCCCGGTTTGAGAAATGTTGACGTTGATGTTGCCGATACCACCCGTGGTCAAATCCCAGGCTCGGAACGTAATGTTTCCGGCAGTGCCAGAGTAGTTAAGCTGCGGTACAAAACGAATGCGAGACTGAGAACCTAACAGCGTTGCACTGGTAGACGAAACGCTAAAGCCAGACCAATTCAACCCGCCATTGATTGAATACTGCCAGACCCCATGTAAATTATCAACACCAATGACGGCAATACCTTCCTCGCTGTTGGCATCCACATCAGTGATCCGATCGCCGCCGGCGCTGGCCACAATCGCCGCCACCGAATCGCCAGGATTCGTTATGTTGTCTTCACCAATGCTCGTCAAAAACAAATCGCCACTGTCATCCAACACAGGCGCATCGTTGACAGCCAATACGGTCAACGTTGCCGTTTCGGTGCCTGTACTGTAAGGTGTTGTTGTGCCATTGGTATTCACGTTGATATGGATATCACCGCTGGCACCGGTTGTCTGATCCCACGCACGGAAGCTGATGGTTCCCGCCGAGCCATTGTAATTGGCATTAGGTACAAAGCGGATAAATTCTGACGTATCCAGCAGGACGGCGTTAAAATTGGATACCGCACCAAAGAGATTCCAATTGCTGCCGTCAAGTGAATACTGCCATGAGCCATTGATGTTGGTAGCTCCCATCACGGCGATGCCTTCAACCGCCCCGGTATCGGCATCAGTGATACGGTTGCCGCCGGCAGAGGCAATGATGGCTCCGACTGCTGTGCCGCTGCTGTTGGTTTCATCTTCGTTAATGTTGGCCAAAACCATGCTGCCGGAATTATCCAAAACCGGAGCATCATTGGAGCCGCTTACAGTGACGGTAACAATTGCGCCGTCGTTGCCGCCGTGCCCGTCGGTAATGGTGTAATTGAATGTGTCTTGTATAGAACCACCGCCGGCCAGGGCTTGTAAGGCCGGTGCATTTTGGGGATTGTAGCTGTATGAGCCGTCGCTATTGATCGTTACGGCCGCACCCAGGCTGCTGGTCGTGGTTGTACTGGTCGCATGTATTGTATCGCTGGTATCAAGATCAGAATCCCCGGCCAAAACCCCAGGCGCCGACACGTTGAGTATGTTGTCTTCGTTTGTAGAAGCGGTGTCGTTAACGGCCGTTGGCGGATCATTCACACCGGTAACCGTAATGCTGACAGTGGCTGTATCTGTCAAAGTGCCGCTGTCGCTGATGGTGTAAGTGAACGTATCAATGGTCGTTTCGGCCACAGCCAGCGCGTTTAGCGCAGCCGCATTTGTCGGATTGTAACTGTAGCTGCCATTGGCATTGACGGTAACGGCCGCTCCTTTGCTGCTGGTCGCCTGGAAGGCCGTCACGGATAATGTATCTCCGATGTCAACGTCGTTATCATTGCCCAAAACACCGGGCTGGCTCACGTTCAGGGGGGTATCTTCATTGGTAGATCCACTGTCGTTGAGCGCTGTCGGGGTATCGTTTACGGCCGTTATCGTTAAATAAACCGTCGCCGTAACCGATAGGGCAGGGGTGGGAATGCCATTGTCAAAAACCCGGTAAGTGAAACTGTCATTCCCGTTGAAATTAAGCGTAGGCGTGTAGGTGACAGCTCCGCTGGTCAGGTTTACACCCGTCATGCCATTGACCGGCCCGGTAATGATGGTCACCGTGCCCGGAACCAGGCTGCCATCCACGTCGCTGTCATTGGCCAGAACAGGAATGATGACGGCAGTATCCTCTAAAGTGGTTGCGTGGTCATTTGTTGCCAGCGGGGGATCGTTAACGGCCGTTACCGTAATCGTCACATTTCCCACATCGGAAATCTCGCCCGTTATGGAAATGTAATAGCCGAACGTAATAATTCCGCTGAAATTAAGCAGCGGCGTATACGTGAATGCACCAGAAGCCGCTAAATCCAACGTTCCGGTAAGCGGCGCGGTCTCCAAGAGCGCGATCCCACCACTCGCATCATGATCATTGGCCAAAACACCGATGGAAGCAACAATAAGCGCAGTGTCTTCCGCCGTGCTGTACGAGTCATCGTTAGCCGTTGGACTAGAAGCAAATACCGTGCCAAATGAAAAGATGAAAAAGAGTGGTGTTATGACTGTGAAGAAAATAATGGGAAGGCGCGTAAATTTCTCTTTTTTGATTTCCGAATATCCCATGTAAGTTACCTGTACAATATCTATTGACTTGCCCAAACACATACCTGGTACTAAGGTACTGATAGTATATTACAAAAAATATTACAAACGCTATACGTTCTTCGTAAATGACCGGTGAATTATGTGTGAAGATTAGACAATCGTCAGGGCAGAAGGGTCACTTGACGGGTAGGGCTGGTTAACAGGGGAGGGGAATTGCTGTCTGGTTGGAGTTGAACCCACCAGGAGAGGGTCACGGCCGTATCCGTTATTTCGGACATATTTAGCTGCCATCGGTAACACAGACCGGTATTGGGTTCGGCCAGTTCTCCCAGCGAGATGACCGGTTGATCATCCAACTGAACATAGGCGGCCAACTGCTGCGGCTCAATTAATGGCAAAGGCCAGTTGGCATAAAAGGAAATCGTATCATTCTGGCGGAAACTGCTGCCAGATGGAGGGCCAAGCAGTAGAATTTCCGCATCTGGTGGCAAAGTCGCGGTTGGAATAAGGGTGGGAGTGGGTGGAATTGTAGATGTTGGCGGGATGGCTGTGGCAGAAGAAACGGCCGTTTCCACCACAATTGAATTTTCTGGTTGGGGCGATGGAGTGGAAACGGCCGTTAACCGCCCAGGTACAAAATTAATAAAAGCAAGGCAAGCAACCAGCAAGAAAAATGGCGCAACAATATACGCTGTTTCCTTCCAGCGGAGCTTTTTTGCCATATTTTTAGTACCCGATTCCATCAACTATCCTTAATAATCCAGCACAATCCCTTCGTTGACCGTCTTGGCGCGCTCAACATAGCGGCTGGGCGTTTGCATATTTGTCCAACCACCAGCATCCCGTAAAACGAAAGGATTACTATGTTTGGCCGCTTGCGTTGCCCAGGTATGGCGCAGGTCATGTGGGCTTAACTCCCAAATACCCAGGATGTCACGCCCCAAAATCTTAATCCGGCTGCCAATTGCCCGTACGGACATGACATCATCAGTCAATTTTCCACCTTTTCGACTGCCTCGCAACAAGATACCGCCTTGTCGCATGTGTGGCTCATAGTCTGCTAAGGCCCGTTGGATGTCAGGCGTCAAAACCATCCGGTCGGTTGTGTCCGTTTTCTGTCGGTAGACGGTGACGACACCCGATTCAATAAAATCAGCCACTTTCAGGCTGGCCGCCTCGCTGGCCCGCAGGCCCAAATCTAGCAGCAGACTGATTAGCAAGCGGTCGCGGATGCCTTGAGGGGTAGGGGGATGGCTGTTTTTAAGTTTCCGGGCTTGCTGTATCGTCAAGACAATCGATTCTTCTTTTTTGTAGCCGATGCGCGTGGACGGTCGTTTCTCATCAACTCGCTTACCTTCTGTTTGCCCATAACCCCGCACCTCACGAATGAGCGCATGTTCGGCAGGGGGAATCACACCGGCTTTAGCTGCCAGTCGCGCATAAACCCGAATAGAAGCTAAGCGATTATTGACACTGCTGATACTGTAACCTTGAGTGAGCATCCATCTTACAAATCCTTCAACCAATCCCCAGGATACACCTTGCCAGGCTGACGGTTCATTCTGACCGAACAATGCCACTGCCGCCACTTCAACGGCTACGTCCTGATTTTTCGTATATTCGTCAAAAACTTGCAATTGGGCTTCATCAAAATTCGTGAACAGCCACGCCACAGCATTGTTGCTTACAGTTTCTAACGCGTTAATTGCCACAAGGTAGGTAGCCCAGAGTTGCAGCGCGGCGGCGTGCGTGCGCAAAGTTTGTTCGGAACGACGCTGCCGATAATCGGCAAAAATATAATTGGCGGCGGCCTGGTCAGCCATCTGCGAGATTTGCGCCAGGCTGCTGCCGTCACCAGGAATGATGCTGCTTGTTCGTTGTGAAATGATAGATGTGTTTGCTGATTGCTCGGTCATGTATGTAAATCGTTTGAATAATTATAGATACTGATATACTTAACATATCAGTATCTATATATTACCAAATTAGTGCTATTATGTCAAGCGAATGCAATATATAAACTGTCATAGCTTGCAATAAAGAGTATTTAGGCTAATTTGTTAAAACGTTCTAAAATAGAAGTGGAGGCTAACTACTATGAACGAAGTAACAGCACAGGAAGAAATTTTGGCGATTGTTGGTGGCTACCACGGCGATCCGTTCGGCATTCTTGGCCCGCATGAAATTGAAGGCGGACTTGTCATTCGCACATTTCAACCATTCGCTACGGCCGTATCCGTTGTACCCGTTGATGGCAGTCAATCAATGCCAATGACCCGCGCTCATGATGACGGCTTTTTTCAGGTTGTTGTGCCCGGCGCTTCAATGTCCTTTACCTATCAGCTTGAGATCATGACACATGCCGGCAATGGACTCCTATACGAAGATACTTATGCTTATCCCAGCTTGCTCGGTGATTTTGACAAATATTTGCTCGCTGAAGGCACGCACTTGCACAGCTACGAACAATTGGGGGCACACACCCGCGACGCAAACGGCCGTTCCGGTGTCTTTTTTGCAGTGTGGGCGCCCAGCGCTTTGCGGGTCTCGGTCGTTGGTGAATTTAACCAGTGGGACGGCCGTCGTCATCCCATGCGTTTTCATCCAGGCACCGGCATCTGGGAAATCTTCATTCCCGATTTAGGTCAGGGCACACTCTACAAATACGAAATCAAAACCAACTATCAGGGCTACACGGTCAAGAAAACCGATCCGGTTGGCTTTTTCAGCGAAATGCGCCCCAATACTGCCTCTATCGTTTGGGACATCGATCGCTACCACTGGTGCGACACCGACTGGATAACCCGTGGCCGCGCCGCGCGCAACGCCCTTGACGCACCCATCTCCATTTATGAAGTTCATCTTGGCTCTTGGAAACTCAAAAACGGCTGGGAATGGCTCACTTATCGTGAATTAGCCGAACAGCTCATCCCTTACGTCAAAGAGATGGGCTACAGCCACATCGAATTGTTACCCATCGCCGAGCATCCATTCGATGGGTCTTGGGGCTATCAGGTAACCGGTTATTTCGCTCCTACCAGCCGGTTTGGTACCCCCGACGACTTTATGGCTTTTATCGATGCCTGCCATCAAGCCAATATCGGCGTCATTCTGGACTGGGTGCCGGCCCACTTCCCCACCGACGAGCACGGGTTGGGCTTTTTCGACGGTACACATCTATACGAACACGCCGACCCTCGAAAAGGAGCGCATCCAGACTGGGGAACGTTGATTTTCAATTACGGCCGTAACGAAGTCCGCCAGTTTTTAATCAGCAATGCCCTGTTCTGGATTGATAAATATCACATCGATGGCCTCCGCGTCGACGCGGTTGCTTCCATGCTGTATCTCGATTTTTCACGAGAAGAGGGCGAGTGGCTGCCCAATCAGTACGGCGGCCGGGAAAATATAGAGGCAATCGAGTTCCTGCGCGATTTCAACGATCGAGTGCATGAAGTATTCCCCGATGTGCTGACCGTTGCCGAAGAATCGACGTCTTGGGGCGGTGTCACAGCCCCTACCAGCAGTAACGGCCTGGGATTTGATTTGAAATGGAACATGGGCTGGATGCACGACACGCTGCGTTACATGAAAGAAGACCCGGTTCATCGTGCTTATCATCAAGGCGAATTAACGTTCTCCCTACTGTACGCCTTCAGCGAAAAATTCCTCCTCCCCCTCTCCCACGATGAAGTTGTTCATCTAAAACATAGTATGCTGGACAAAATGCCTGGCGACGTCTGGCAAAAGTTTGCCAATTTACGGCTGCTTTACGGTTACCAATGGGCACATCCCGGCAAAAAATTACTGTTCATGGGTGGCGAAATTGGTCAGTGGCGCGAATGGAGCGAGGCGCGCAGCCTGGATTGGAATTTGCTGGACGAAAGCGAAAAACACCGGGGGCTGCAATCGTTTATGCGTGATTTGAATCACTTTTACCAAAACACGCCAGCTCTGTACGAAGAAGACAACTCCTGGGAGGGGTTTACCTGGCTTGATTTCCGTGACAGCCAGCGCAGTCTCCTGGTTTTTTTGCGGCAAACGGCTGATAAACGGGACCATGTGGTTGTAGCTTGCAACTTCACGCCGGTGCCGCGCCACAATTATCGGTTGGGTGTACCTGAAGCCGGTGCATATGTGGAGGTGCTAAACAGTGATACGGCCGTTTACGGCGGCAGCAATGTCAACAACAACCAACCCCTCATTACCGAACCGGCACCCTGGCAGGATCAGCCCCATTCGATTTATTTGACGTTGCCGCCATTGGGCGTCGTTTATTTGAAAAAAGACCATGACTGAGCCACTTTACCCACTTTTATTTGAGCCGGTTCTGAAAGATTACATTTGGGGCGGACGCAACCTGGAAAAGCTGGGCCGCACACTGCCGCCGGAGAAAACGGCCGAAAGTTGGGAGATTGCCGCTCATGAAGATGGCACGGCCGTTGTCACTAATGGTTATTTTGCCGGGCAGTCGCTAACGGCCGTGCACCAAACGCTGGGATTGGACCTCATCGGAACCAACAACGCCTGGGCGCAGGAACGAAACAAATTCCCGCTGCTCATCAAACTGCTGGATGCCAATCAGCCGCTTTCGGTGCAGGTTCACCCCAACGATGATTACGCACTGGCCCACGAAGGCAACGAATTAGGCAAGACAGAAATGTGGATAGTGCTGCACGCCGAACCGGACGCAGCCATTATTTTTGGTGTCAAACCGGGCACGACACCGGCTAATTTCCGCCAGGCCATTTTGAATGGCAATTTGGAACAGTACTTGCATCAGGTTCCGGTCAAAGCTGGGGACGTCGTTTGCGTGCCCGCCGGTTCGCTCCATGCCATTATGGGTGGTTTGATCATTGCCGAAATCCAGCAAAACTCGAACACGACCTACCGGGTATATGATTGGCATCGTGTGGACGCTGATGGGAAGGCACGGCCGTTACACATCGACAAAGCGCTTGATGTCATCAATTTTGACCAGGTGGAACCCGAATTAGCCCAGCCAACCCTGGTTCACCAGGCCGATGGCGTGAGCCGGTACGAGCTGTGTCGCAACCGTTACTTTGTCACCGAACGGGTAGAGATGGCGGCTGATGCAGTGTATAACGGCCGTTGCGACGGCACAACCCTGGAGATTTGGGGCGTGATTGAGGGCGGAGTTACGATAAATGGCGTGGACTTAACGGCCGTACGCTTCACGCTTCTACCCGCGGCCTTAGGTGATTTTGCTGTTAAAGCCATTCAGAAAACGACTCTGATTCGCTCTTACGTTACCGGCACATAGCGTTTGACAATTAGCGGGTGCATTGACCTTGTGTCCGCCTTTTACTCAATCATCTTCCCAGCTCACTGATCAACCTATAATCTTGATTCACCGCAACAAAAAGGTTGTTGTGTTTGTGGATAGTATGGTAAGGAGTGATCGTTCGTAGTGGAAAACGAAGTAAAAGAAAAAAGTATTGAAAAACGGCCGTTAGACCGCAAGGCATTGGCCGATATTGTAGACTTGGCCTTACGAGCCGGGCAGCTGCTCATCCAAAACGGGGCCGAAAGCCAGCGCGTCGAAGAGACCGTACGCCTGTTGGGAACCGGTTTGGGCTGCGACTGGGGTGACGTGCTGGTTTCTCACAATGCCCTGGTGGTTTCGCACAGCAGCAAAGGCGAATTCCGCACCAAAATTAGGCGGACCTCGCGCGACGGCGTAAACATGACGACTGTTACGGCCGTTTCCCATCTGGTTCACCGTGTGGAAGAGGGTAAATATGATCGCTTCAAAGTGCGGGAAGAATTGAAGCGGATTAGCAGCCTGCCGCGCCATTACAATCGGTGGGTAACAGCGGTAATGGTGGGTCTGGCTTGTGCTGCATTTAGTCGGTTGTTTGGCGGCGACTGGGCCGTCTTTGGCGTGACCTGGCTGGCTGCCATCGGTGCTACCCTTGTCCGCCAGGAATTGGCCCAGCGCAGTTTTAACAAATACCTGGTTGTGATCGCGACAGCATTTGCCGCCGGATTATTTGTGGGTATTGCCAATTTAATTCATTTGAGCAGCCATCTAGAGATTGCTTTGGCCGCTTCCGTTTTAATGCTGGTGCCGGGTGTACCGTTCATCAACTCCGTGGAGGACCTTATCAAGGGGCATATTGTGGTAGGACTGGCACAGGCCGTCACCGGCGTGCTGATTATTCTGGCCATTGCCCTGGGACTTATCCTGGCCATGCAGGTAACGGGAATAACAGGCTTATGAACGGATGGGATTTGCTACAAAATATTATTTGGGCTGGCGTGGCCGCCCTGGGATTTGCTATTCTGTTCAATGTGCCCAAACGCACCCTTTTTGCCTGTGCCTTGAGCGGTTCTGTGGCCTATGCGGTGCGCACTTTGCTGACAAATTCCGGCTATTTAGGTATTGAAGCGGCAACTTTGATGGGGGCGGCGGCAGTTGGCTTTTTGGGTGTTCCGTTTGGACGGCGCTGGCACGCGCCAGCAATTATTTTTGTTATTCCTGGTGTGATTCCATTGGTGCCGGGGGCGCTGGCCTTCCGCACGATGATCGATCTGCTCAATTTGACAACGGCTACAGGTGGCGTTACGGGTGATTTGTTGACGGTCACGGCCGTTAACAGTCTCAAAACAGTTTTAATTGTGGGCGGTATTGCCGGGGGCGTGGCCATGCCCAGCCTGCTGCTGCGCCGTTACCGGCCTATGACGTAGTTGGCCAGTTGGTTGACGAACCAACCGGCCAACTATCCAACATTATTTATTTGCTAGCAGAAATTCGAAAAACACGGCCGTTTCCGCCGCAATTTTCTCCCAGCTAAACAAACCGGCCACTTTAATCGCCCCTTTCCCTAACTGGCGGCGCAGCGAATCATCGTCCAAAATGGTTTGCACGGCTTCGGCCAATGAGGTTGGTTCATCGACTGGAACCAGCCACACATTTTTACCGTGCGCCAGTTCCGGCGTGGGGATTGTTGGCGTCGTCGTGATGAGGGAACGGCCGTGTGCCAAAACCGCCATTAACGTTCCTCGCCGCAGGGAGACACCATCGCGGTAAGGCATCACCATTACATCAGCAGCGTGCAAATAAACTGAAACCTGTTGGTCGGGCACAAAACCGGTCCAATGTACCCGATCTTGCAATCCCAGATCGGCAACGAGCTGCTGTAAACTAGCCAAAAAAATCTGGTTGTTGTCCGGATCGCTGCTGCCCGTTTGGCCGCCGATAAAAACGAGATGATGGCGCTCATCAAGTCTGGCCAGCGCTTGCAGCAGCGTGTCGGCTCCTTTGCTCTCGTTCAAAAAGCCAAAATAGCCCAGCAGCCGATCTGAATCGGCCAGCCCAAAATCGCGGCGAACCTGGTTGATTTCAGCCTGGGTCGGCGTGTAAGTGATGATATTGCTGCCGATGGGAATCTGGCGAACTGGAGATTGGATGCTGGCCGTCAGCTGCTGGTAATCGGCCAGATTGGTGACGACAACGCCGTGGGCCTGACGGGCCATGAACTGCACGGCCGTTTCCCGCAGTCGCCCCGCCTTTGGGAACAAATAGGGTACGCGTAAATCATGGAACGTAACGGCCGTTTTCACCACACCTTTTAGCCGCCAGGGCAGCAAATTAACTGCCGGACTGCGCATGTCGTAGGCGGCTGCCTGGTACTGGATGTTGACCACATCCAATTCGTAGCGCAGGACCACATCCACAATGGAAGCGACCGACGACCAGCGCCAATGACGGACGATGGGATGCAAATTGGCAAAGTCAAGCTGGATTGGCTCTAGTAAATCACGAACACGTTTCTCGCCGGTAAACGGCCGTGCCCGCCGGTCGGTAATGATGTGAATTTCGTGCCCGATATTGGCCAGTGCTTTGGCCAATTCCTGCGTGAACGCACCAACGCCCCCTTCCATGGGTGGAAATTCACCGGTTACCAGACCAATGCGCATCTATAAACTTCGTTGAGGTTTACGCTCGTCGGCTGACCTTGTCGAGGGCTGAGCTTTTCGAAGCCCGGCTGACGGTTGACAGGCTCGCCAATTATCAACTGACCAACGTTTCATAAGGGGAAGGAATGGGATGGCCGCGCCATTTGAGCAGGCGCAGGGCGTATGTTTGCCGCAGCAGCTTAAAATCGGCCGAATCAGGGCCTTGAGGCAAGTTTTTAGGGAGTTCTCCCTCAACAACGCGCAGCAAATCACGGTCGCCCAGGCTGTTTAGGGCCAGCAGCCCTTCATGAAAATCGACCGGCACTTTGCCCAACGATGGCGGCAGGCCAGATTTAATTGTTTGCAAGATAACATCCTCAAACGACCAGCCGGAAGATTGAGCAATATCTTGCAACAGCTCGTAAATCGACAACGGAATTTCTATTTGCACGCTCTTTTTTTTCATCCCGCCTCCTTCATAAATGGGAACGCGAGCAGCTTGCTCGCCTTAGTTAATAGCCGGCCGGCCGCAAACCGGTACGAATCACCTGCCAATAAGCCTGAACCCGCTGCCAGCGCAACGGCCGTTTATGCCCTACAATGCCTTTCAACCCTTCGACAATCAACTGCCCAATGTAATTGAACAGTAATACGGTCCGAAGAACGGCAACGGCCGTTCCGCCATGAAATTTACGAAAATAGCGCAGCTTTGCCCGCTGAAAATTGATGTGCCGCGCCGTTACCGCCTGCTCGCTGCTCTTGCCCACATGATGCAGCACCTGCGCCGATGGATCATAAACAATGCGCCATCCGGCATCTTTAATGCGATGGCACCAATCTAACTCTTCTGAGTACATAAAATAGGCTTCATCCAATCCGCCAATGGTATTAAAAATTTCGCGGCGGGTGAGCATACACGCCCCTGTAACCCAATCCACCTCAGAGATTTCGTCGTCGGGCAAATCCTGTGCGTAATAATGACGCAAAATTCGGCGCGGGGCAAACGGTTCCAGCCAGGTGCTCTCGAACAGGGCAGTGGCCAATGTTGGAAAGCGGCGGCGTGAAGATTGAATGGTACCATCGCTGTTGAGGAGCTGCGGACCAACCAATCCGACGTCTGCGTGATTGGCCAGATAATCAATCATGACTGGCAAGGCATTTTGTTTAATTTCGGTATCGGGATTGAGGAGGAGCAGGTAACGGCCGTTAGCCTCAGCCAGACCTATATTATTGCCTCGTGGGAAACCGATGTTTTCGTTACAGGCAATCAATTTGACCCAGGGGAATGTCTCACGCACCATTGCTGGGCTGTCATCAGACGATGCACCATCGACTACAATCACTTCCAGTGCCAACCCATACCGCTGGCGGTCGATGGAGTGTAAACAGGCGCGCAGCAGTTCGCGCACGTTCCAGCTTACAATGATGATGGACAGGTCGGGAGATGTCATGCTGCCTGTTTTTCACGCTGCCAAAACAGCCGCATCGCATTTTCGGTGGTTTGTTGGGCGATAACGGCCGTTGACACATTTTTGATTTCAGCCAATTGTGCTGCCACCTGAACCACATAGGCCGGCTCATTACGCTGGCCACGATATGGTTCTGGTGTCAAAAATGGGGCATCCGTTTCAACCAAAATACGTTCATCAGGAACCTTACCTGCAATCCAGCGCAGTTCAGCCGACTTTTTGTAAGTCAGCGGGCCGGTAAAACCAAGGTAAAATCCCATTTGCAGTGCCGCGCTGGCTGTACCCCAATCGCCCGAAAATGAATGCAAAACGCCCGCGCCTTCATGCCCGGCCAGAGGTGATTCGGCCAGAACGCGAATGATGTCTTCATTTGCTTCCCGATTATGAATAATGACCGGTAAGTTCAATTCAGCGGCCAATTTAAGTTGCGGTCTTAGCGCCCACCGCTGCGTAGCTTGTGGCGATTTGTCCCAATAATTGTCAAGGCCGATCTCGCCAATCGCCACTACCTTTTCATGCGTGGCCAACTGTCGCA
This sequence comes from Ardenticatenaceae bacterium, assembly GCA_020634245.1. Lineage (GTDB taxonomy): Bacteria > Chloroflexota > Anaerolineae > Promineifilales > Promineifilaceae > JACKCC01. The sequence goes on from JACKCC010000017.1 coordinate 102,338, forward strand.
ACTCATCAATCCAATCATCCTGCCAGTTCGCCGTCGAATTGGGATGAACACCAACGGCGGCGTAAACGTTGTCGTACTGTTCCGTTAGTTTGAGTACGGCCGTACAGTTTTTCAAATCGATTCCCGGAACTATCATCCGCTGTATACCAGCATGTAAGGCCCGTTCAATTACCGCATGCCGGTCTTCGTTAAATCGTTCAAAATCCAAATGGCAGTGGGTATCAATTAGCATAAATGTCTTCTCAATGTTTCTGATTTGATATTGGATAAAATTTGATTCACCCCTCCTGGCCAGCACGCAGTTGGGCCATGAGTTCTTCCGGAACCTGCACGGCGACCACTTCGCCGCGCGCACACACTTCGCCTTTAGATGACAAAGTAGTGGCCACGATGACCTTGCGTCCTTTGACTTCTTTAATTTGTGCCCGCAGTTCCAGCGGTCCGTCAATAGGTGTCGGCTTCAAATAATCCACGTGCAGCGATGCGGTCAGGAAACGCAGTGCTGGTTGGGTGTCCATTGCCCGGTCTTCAGCGCGGTAAGCGGCGGCAGCGGCCGTTCCTGTGCTGTGGCAGTCGATTAAAGAAGCAATTAAGCCGCCGTAGACGTAACCGGGAACGGCCGTATGGTACGGCTTGGGTACAAAAGTCGCTACCGTCTCATCGCCATCCCAATAACTTTTGATTTGATGGCCGTGTGTATTTAAACGGCCGCAACCATAACAATGGGCTACATCATCAGGATAATAATCTTGGAACGCTTTTTGGTTTTCCATTTTGAGAGAAGAAATCCGGTTTTTCAAAAAAATCAGATTTCTAAATGCCTATTTTAATCCGGCAATTTTCATCCCATCCTGCAAAATATCTTGCACACGGTCTTCGTGCGTTGTTTCACAGTAAACGCGGATGATGGGTTCGGTACCGCTGAAACGGATCAGCAGCCAGCCGCCATCTTCCATGATGAACTGGTGGCCATCAATAGTCACAATATCGGTCACTTTGAGGCCACCAATGGCTGCCGGGCGCGCCTGATCGACGTTGGCCAAAATTTCCGGCTTGCGCGCTGCATCGAAGGTGGAATCGATGCGGTCATAAAAATGCGGTCCGACTTTTTCAAAGAGCGTCTCCAGCATTTGCGATGGTTTCTTGCCAGTCTTAACCATCATATCCAATAAAAACAGACCGGCCAGGATGCCGTCGCGTTCGGGTACGTGCCCCTTGAAAGCGTAACCACCGCTCTCTTCGCCGCCGATCATGGCATCGACTTCCATCATTTTGGGGGCAATATATTTGAAACCAACGCCGGTTTCGTACACCGGTACGTCATACATCTGCCCTAATTTGTTGAGCATTTTGGTGGTGGAAATCGTCTTGACGATGGGGCCGCGTCGCCCCAGCACTTCCAGGAAATAGTAGCCCAGCATCCCATAAACGCGCAGTTGGTCGATGAAACGGCCGTTTTCATCCCCAAAGCCCACCCGATCCGCATCACCATCATTGATGATCGCCACGTCAGCGCCCAGCTTTTGGACAAAAGCCAGCCCGTGATCCACGTTGGGGGGAATCGGTTCGGGGCGCGTCATGTGCGGGAAAATGGGATTGCGCTCGTTGTGTACTTCGTGGACAGTCGTTTTACCGCCGGCCAGCAGTTTGGAAAACCAGCCGGCCCCGTTGCCCCACATGGGATCATACAAAACGTTGAATCCGGCCTGTTTAATCGGTTCCACATCAATGAGTTTGTGAAGCAGTTCGGTGTACGCCGGGGCAGCGTCGAATTTGGTGACCAGCCCGTCGCTCATGGCATCGTCGAGTTTGAGGGTGGGTACGGCCGTGCCCGCCTCCGGTAGAACCGCTTCAATCTTCTTCAAACCCTGGGGATCAATTGCGCCACCATTGGGGTCCCGCACCTTGAAGCCGCAGTCCTGGGGCGGGTTGTGGCTGGCAGTGATGTTAATCCCACCACCAGCGTGCTTGTGGGCAACAGAAAAAGAAACGGCCGGGGTCGGAGTTGCACCGGCTGTTAACCAAACGTGAATGCCATTGGCAGCCAATACTTCGGCTGCTGTCGCCGCAAAATCTTCCGCCTGAAAACGCATATCATGGCCGATGACCACACCTTTTTCAGCCAGGCCTTCTTGCTTCAAATAGGTCGCAAACGCCTGGGAAACCCGCCGCAGATTATCAAACGTATAATCGGCAGCGATACGGCCGCGCCAGCCATCTGTCCCAAACTTTATCGTTGACATGAATTCATCCTTTAATAACCTTACTGTTTCCCCATTGCCTGAGCTTGTCGAAGGCAGCAGCTTTTACCTTCATGCTTTTGGATTTTATAGAGGTGTTTCACCATCCTTCAACAGTTTCAAATCGGCGTCTACCATCATTTTGACCAATTCCGGGAATGTAACGACAGGTTCCCAACCTAATTCTCGACCAGCTTTTGTCGGATCACCAACCAGCAAATCAACTTCAGCCGGGCGCATGAAACGCGGGTCTTGAACTACGTAATCATGCCAATCCAGATTGACGCAGCCAAACGCCTCATTCAGGAATTCCTCTACCGAATGTGTCTCGCCGGTAGCGACAACATAATCGGCCGGTTTTTCTTGTTGCAGCATCAGCCACATTGCTTTCACGTAATCACCGGCAAATCCCCAATCGCGGCGGGCGTCAAGGTTGCCCAGGCGAAGCTCATTCCCCAGACCCAGCTTAATTTTGGCCACGTGGTGGGTGATTTTGCGAGTCACAAATTCCAGACCGCGCCGGGGTGACTCGTGGTTAAACAAAATACCCGAGGTTGCGTGCAAATCATAGCTTTCACGATAATTGATAGTAATCCAATGGCCATAGACCTTGGCCACACCGTAAGGGCTGCGAGGGTAAAACGGCGTTGATTCTTTTTGCGGGACTTCCACAACCTTCCCAAACATTTCGCTGGAACTAGCCTGATAAAAACGAGACTTGGGGGAAACAGTGCGAATAGCATCCAACAGACGGGTAACGCCTAAAGCAGTCACTTCACCCGTAAACACAGGCTGGTTCCAGGAAGTCTGAACGAATGATTGGGCGGCTAAATTGTAAACTTCATCGGGTTTGTACTCTTCCAGAATATGAATCATGGAAACCTGGTCAAGTAGATCGCCAGGGATCAATGTGATTTTGTTCTGAATATGGGCGATCCGATGAAAGTTAATGGTGCTGGTACGGCGCACCATTCCAATAACGTCGTAACCTTTCAACAACAAAAAATCGGCCAGATAGGAGCCGTCTTGTCCGGTCACGCCGGTTATTAATGCTTTTGGCATAGCTGTTCCTTCCTCTTGTCAATGTATACTGCGCTCAATGGCGCGTTTTAGTCGGTGACACGATTATAGCTCAGGCAAGATGTCCGGTAAACAGAAGAACGAGTACCGTTCACTGATCGGTGTGTTATCGTGGGAAAAGATTATTTTGTTTGCACATTGCGCCAGGATACTGACTGATTCCAGGGATCGGGTTGGGCAACGGCCGTACCCCCATCCCCTACCCTGCTCTGACGACGGCCGTTCTGCAATGCCTCCAGCGCCGCCAGAGCCAACCAGTCACTTTCGCTCATATTGACCTGCGGCTGCCATCCGGCAAAATGCTCGGCCAGATAATTTGTGCTGGTACGGCCGTCCAAAAAATCCGCTTCTTGCAAAATAGCCAACAAGTAAGGAATGTTGGTCGTCACACCCAGGACAATCGTGTCGCGAAGCGCCCGTACCATCCGGGCAACTGCTTCCTGCCGGGTAATCCCCCAGGTAATCACCTTAGCCAACATCGGGTCGTAGTACGGCGTCACCTGGGACCCCGATTCGATACCATCATCCACGCGCACGCTGGGGCCAAATGGGGGCTGGTAATAACTGATTTGACCAATCGAAGGCAAAAACTGGTTGGCCGGGTCTTCGGCATAAATGCGGCACTCAATGGCATGGCCGCGCTGCAAAAGGGCATCCTGAGTGTACGGCAGCTTTTCGTTGTTGGCAATTCGGATTTGCCAGGTTGCCAAATCTAGGCCCGTGACCAGTTCCGTTATTGGATGCTCGACCTGGAGCCGGGTATTCATTTCCAGGAAATAAAATCCACCGGACTGATCAACGATAAACTCGACCGTTCCGGCATTGACGTAATTGGCGGCTTGGGCCAGGGAAACGGCCGCTTCCGCCATCCGCTGCCGCAATTCATCATCCTGAATCACCGGGGCTGGACTTTCCTCAATGATCTTTTGATGACGGCGCTGCACCGAACATTCCCGCTCGAACAAATGCAGCACATTACCATGTTGGTCGGCTAAAATTTGAATTTCAACGTGGTGAATTTCAGTGAAATATTTTTCCAAAATAACGTGCTCGTCGCCAAAAGCAGAGCGAGCTTCACGCCGGGCCGCTTGCAGCGCACCTTCCATTTCATTTGCCGACCGGACCACACGCATCCCTTTGCCGCCGCCGCCGGCACTGGCTTTGATGAGCACCGGGTAGCCGATTTCGGCCGCAGCGGCCGCCAGTTCGGCATCCGTCTTTCCGGCCCCATCCAATCCTGACGCTACCGGCACGCCGGCCGACTGCGCCAGTTGGCGCGCCGCCGCTTTGCTGCCCATCAAGCGCATCGCTTCCGGGCCGGGGCCAACAAAAACCAGCCCGTTGTCGGCGCAGGCCTGGGCAAAGCTGGCGTTTTCGCTCAAAAAGCCATAGCCAGGATGAATGGCTTCAGCGCCACAAGTGCGGGCAATTTGGAAGATGGTCGCTTGATTGAGGTAGGTGTCAACGGCCGTTACCCCCGGCAGCGGGTAACTTTCATCGGCCAGACGCACCCAGGGCGCATCCTTGTCGGCTTCAGAGTAAATGGCAATAGCCCGCACGCCCAGTTCGCGGCAGGCCAACAAAATACGGCGGGCAATTTCGCCCCGGTTGGCAACGAGAATTTTCTTAAACACGTGATTGGCTGCTGGTAGTTGGTGGATGGTAGTTAGTTAGCCAGTTAACGGCAAAATCTACGCCTGGTTTTTGCGGATAAAAACGGCAAGCGGCCGAACCGGCTTGACCAATTGTGACTATATCGGTTTGAGCTTCCATCTCCGCCCCAATTTGCGGGAACAGGTCATCATTAAATTCGATGTCGTCGTATGGAGTCCAGTGGGAACGGCCGTTCCGCAGCACCGGTGCGCCAGTCTTAAATGGTTGGTTCCTGTTGGCGCGATATTCGGCCAGATGGAAGGAGGTATTGCTGTCATAGCCCACACCCAGCAGCAGCACATACCCAGCCAAATCGTACACGCGGGCCAGAGGCGATTTTTCTCCCAGAGAGTTGGATAGGCCATGATTGTCAGTAACGAATCTTGCCTGCTGCCCCCAAGCGGCAAACGATACCTGCGGATGACTGCTGCGCTGCACATCTGGCCAGGTGCGGAACAGTTCGGCAATGCGACCCATGCCGCGCGTCGGCGTCAAAGCCGGTTCAAAAGCCGGCATCGTTTGCCGCACTAACTCGTGCCAATCCTGCGGAATGGGTGGATTTTGCCAATGAGCCGGATCGGACAAATCGCCTGAATGAGACGGCATGACCAACGTTCCCGCCGAGGTTAGTACATCTTGCAGCGCCTGGATTACGGTCACTGGCCCGCCGTTCACCCAGCCAATTGATTTGAGGGATGAGTGAACCAGGACAGTCATGCCAGGCTTTATGTCCAACTGCCGCAAATCATCAGCCAAACTGCGGCGCGTTCGCGGGCTATTGATGCCTTGAATCGTATCAATTTCTCCCATATAGTTCTGTCTCCAATCTGTGTTGACTGGCCAATTTTAGTTTCAACCGCGGAGCGCGCAGAGAACGCAGAGATTTCTCGTTTATTTTTCCTTTGCGCCCTCCGCGTTCTCTGCGGTTAAACATAATCACTATCTCCAATCAGGCTCTCGTTTTTCAAGAAAAGCGCTCATGCCTTCCCGCCCTTCATCGCTGGCACGGCGTTGGGCGATTAAATTGGCTGTGAAGTCGCGCACATCGCTAGGCGGTCGATGGGCAACGGTGCGGATTAACTCTTTGGCCGCCGCCTGCGCCCCCGGAGCCGCCTGAAGTAATTGCTGGATGCGTTCGGCAACGGCCGTATCCAAATCATCCTCCGCCGCCACATGCTGCACCAGCCCGATTTGCTGTGCTTTGTAGGCGTCAAATCGTTCACCAGTGAGAAACAGTTCACGGCCGTTGCCCATTCCAATCTTGGCCAGCACAAACGGTGAAATAACCGCCGGAACAATGCCCAACCGGACTTCACTTAAGGCAAATGTAGCTCGCTTCACGGCCACGACAATATCGCAGGCACTCACCAGACCCACACCGCCGCCAATTGCTGCCCCATTCACCCGGCCAATTACCGGTTTGGGGCACTCATTGACGGCCTGCACCAGGTCAAATATAGCTTTCCCGTCGGCGGCATTGGCTTCAAAATCGAAATCAGCCGCAGCCCGCATATAGTTAAGATCGGCTCCAGCGCAAAAGGAACGGCCGTTACCCGTCAGAACAATCACACGAACTTCCTGGCGGATGGTGAAATGATGGAAAACGGCCGTAAGCCGGTCAATCAATTCCGGCGTCAGCGCATTGTGCTGCTCCGGTCGATTAAGTGCCACCGTCAACACCGGTCCATCCAGTCTCAATTCCACGACATCAGCCATACCACTTTCCTGCGTAAATTATCTTCCCGGAAGATACCCCAATAGCAGCTCCACACAAAAGTAAGCTTCCGAAAAGATGGATTCATGGTTCACCTCAGAAGGTGCAAACCAACAAAAAGCTCTCTCGCTAGCACAGTGCCAGCAAGAGAGCTTATTTTAACAACAAAAACAAAATCCGGCTTTGGTTAGGCGTTTACACTTGCATTGGGTAGAGAAACGGCCGTGTTTGCAGCCGCATTCATCAGTTCTTCAAACATCGCCCGATCCAAAGTTTCCACTTCCATCAGCTTTTGTGCTAACGTCACCATTTTGTCGCGATTTTCTCGAATGATATTCAAAGCGCGCTCATAATTATCGTGTAAAATACGTTTCACCTCTTCATCAATTGCGCGGGCAGCTTCTTCACTATAATCGCGCCCGCCCATGCCATATCCCCACTCACGGCCCAGGAACGGGTTATTATGACTATCACCATAAGTTGGCAAACCCAGCGAATCCGACATACCGTACTGCATGATCATTGCACGGGCCATTCGCGTCGCCTGTTGCAAATCGCTGGATGCGCCAGTCGTAATGCGGCCAAAGAAAACCTCTTCCGATGCCCGGCCACCCAAAGCCATCGTAATTTGGTCGTTAAAATATTCGCGGCTGTGTACAAACCTATCCTCAGGCAGTGGCATCACGTATCCGCCGGCGCGGCCACGCGGCACAATCGTAATCTTTTGCACCGGATCTGTGTTCAATAGATTAAAACTCACAACAGCATGGCCCGCTTCGTGATAAGCAACCGTTTCCCGATCTTCCTCGCTCATCACACGGCTTTTGCGCTCCGGCCCCATCACAATGCGATCAAAGGCATCCTGGAACTCCAAAAGACCAATCGTCCGTTGGTTACGCCGGGCCGCATAAATGGCCGCCTCATTCAGCAAATTCTCCAGGTCGGCCCCGGAAAAACCAGCCGTCAAGCGGGCAATGTCGGCAAAAGAGACCTCGGAAGATACCGGCTTGCCGCGCGCATGAACCGCTAAAATCGCCTCACGCCCCTTCACATCGGGCAAATCGACAAAAACTTTACGGTCAAACCGTCCAGGACGCAGCAGCGCCGGATCAAGAATATCGGCCCGATTAGTAGCCGCCATCACGATGACGTTTGTCTCGTTATCAAACCCATCCATTTCCACCAGAATCTGGTTCAGGGTTTGTTCGCGTTCGTCATGACCGCCGCCCAGTCCGGCACCGCGTTGTCGGCCAACAGCATCAATTTCATCAACAAACACGATGGAAGGAGCTGCTTGCTTGGCTTTGTCAAACAAATCCCGTACCCGGCTGGCGCCAACACCGACAAACATCTCCACAAATTCCGAACCGGAAATATGGAAAAAAGGCACGCCCGCTTCGCCAGCCACAGCACGCGCCAGTAGTGTTTTACCTGTTCCGGGCGGTCCTACCATAAGGACGCCCTTGGGAATGCGCGCGCCAACTTGAACAAATTTCTCCGGTTCGCGCAAGAATTGAACGACTTCTTCAAGCTCCTGTTTTCCCTCTTCTACACCGGCAACATCATCAAACGTTACCGTTGGCCGGTCGGCATCATTCAGGTTTTTGGCCTTGCTGCGACCGAAACCGAAAATGCTATTGCCACCGCCGCCCTGCATCTGCCGAAAACCCCGGCTGAAGATCCAGATAAGTAATAAAACTGGTCCGACGCCCAGGAAAATGCTGATGAATGTGTTCCAGCCCGATTGATCGTTAACAATCAGTTCGACCCCGTTTTCTGCCAAGACCTCCTGGCTGACGCCAAAATAGCTCAAGCTTTCTTCGAGGCTGCTGCTGGGATCAATCGTTGTTGATAGTTCGGAGCCATCATTCATTGTTAAGCGCAGACGGCTGCCGGAAAGAGATATTTGCTCTACTTGACCAGATTTAATGCGATCCATTGCATCGGGCAGGCTTATTTGTTCGGGGCCGCTAAAACGTCCGCTCAGCCACAATTGCAAGCCCAGGATCAGGGCAAATACGCCTAAAATCCAAACCCATGTCGGAACATTTGGGCGATTTTCATTGGGTTGTTCATCCATATGGTTTCTTTTGCTCCTAAATTGGAAACTATTACATTATCTACTAATTGTAACTACTATGACCGTCGCCTGAGATTTTGTCGAAGGCAACTTGGAGAATAACGGGCTTCGACAAAATCAGCCCTCGTGTGGCTTAATAGTTACATCCAATTTATTATTTATATCAAATTAGTGTTGGATTATTATAAACCTTTGCTTAAAATTAAGTAAATTGGATGTGTAATACGGTCGTTTCCCGACCCAAATGCACCAAGTCAACGATTCATTAACTAGATGCAGTAATCCAAAAGAAATTGTACGCAGAATGTAGACTTGATTCAACATAATCCGACTTCCTTTTATTGACAACTCATGTAAAATATAGACATAATGCAACCGCAGCGTAATGATTCTCCCTGGCAAAACAACTCCCCTTTCTGGCAAAGATTCATTCGCCGCAATATCCCCTTACTCATTTACCTCTTTTTAGCTTTTGCCGGGATGTTGGCCGTTTACTGGTATTTCAATCCATCCGGTGGTGATGCCGAGGTAATTGCCTCAGTTGTTTCTGGCACGCAGTTATCAGCCCCGTTGGTCAAAAACGTTCCGGCCAAACCGGTTGAGCAGCGGCTGGCTCAAAGCACAGGCCCGCGCCGGATAGGCATTATTGCCGGCCACAAAGGGTTTGACAGCGGTGCCGTTTGCGCCGATGGATTAACCGAAGCGTCAATCAATGCTGCACTGGCCGAAAAACTGGCCGTCAATTTGCAGAGCAATGGGATACGTACAGAAATATTGGATGAATTTGATGCCAGATTGACCGGATACAGCGCTGCCGCACTTATTTCCATTCATGCCGATTCTTGTGAACCCATCAATGAACTGGCCACAGGGTTCAAAATTTCCGGTTCCAGCTTTACCGACTCCAGCAAGTTGTCGATATGCATGGAAAATGCGTACGGCACAGCCACGCAGTTGCCTTATCACGCCAATACAATTACGGCCGATATGGCCAATTACCACGCTTTCCGCGAAATTAGTCCGGGAACACCGGCAATCATCATTGAAGTTGGCTTTATGTACCTGGACCGCAAACGATTGACGATTGAAAGCGACCCTGTCGTCATCGGACTGGTCAACGGGGTCACCTGCTTCCTGGAGCAATCATAACAGAACGGAGAACGCCCATGAACAGCACGAACGCGCAGCTCATCCAACGGGCGGGGGAAGCTGTCAAGGCTGGGAATAAGCGGGAAGCCCGTGCTTTATTGCTGCAAGCCGTCAAACAAGATACAAGCGACCACATCGCCTGGCTGGGGCTGGCACGTGTTGCCCCTACACCACAGGCCAGTCTCGATTATTCACGCCGGGCTGCCCGCCTGCAACCGGATGACTTACTGGTGAAGAAAGTGCTGGCGTGGGCAGAAAAGCAGGCCAGTTTATCAGCAGAACAGCCGATCACAATCACCCAGCCACCGGCTACCAGCCGCTGGCGTACGGCCGTTTCCTACCTCGGTATCGCCATTTCCCTTATTTTGCTGGGCTGGGCCGGCCTGTGGGCCTGGAACACAGTTTCCTACCAGACGGCTGAAAGCGACTCCGTCCCCACCGCGACCGGTGAGGCTGTTTTGGCTCAGGTTGACCGGGATCTGCCGGAGTCTGCCGGAACAGAAGAGCCGCTGGAAGTAACGGTCGTATCCGCTACAGCCACGCCGCTCCCCACCCGCAACCCCATCCAGCCCAAAGCTCCCCTCAGCGGCAAAGCTGGTGAGCCGCGCGCTACCTGGACACTAACCCCGACCCCCACCAACACCCCCACTCCTACCGCCACACCCGTTCCCACTTTCATCAGCGCCGATAACACGCAGCCGGCGAAACGGCCGTTTGGTGTCAGCACAAACGAGCATTGGATCGACGTTAATTTAAGCACCCAAACTCTGACCGCTTACGAAGGGGACTTCGCTGTGATGAGCACCCTCATCTCTAGTGGCCTGCCCGCCTGGCCAACCGTAACCGGTCAATTCCGTATCTATCTGCGCTATGAAAGCCAGACAATGGATGGTTCACGCCTGGGATATGATTATTATCTGCCCGGCGTGCCCTACGTCATGTATTTTTATCAAGATTATGCTCTGCATGGCACCTATTGGCACAGCAATTTTGGTTACCCTATGAGCCACGGCTGCGTCAACCTGGAAACCGGCGACGCCAAGTGGATCTATAATTTCACAACCATCGGTACGCTCGTCAACGTCCATTATTAAAAAAGTTTCAAACAGAGTGCCTGGCACTTTATAGCGGTGGGTGAGCGACACTTTTAACCTTCAACCCTCCGTTTTCAACCTTTCGAGGAGGATGTTATGTCATTTAATATCATTGTCGGCGCTCAGTGGGGCGACGAAGGAAAAGGCCGCTATACAGATTTAATGGCAGCTGAAGCTGATTTAGTGGGCCGTTACAGTGGCGGTGATAATGCCGGTCATACCGTCACCGTTAGTGGGGAAATTTTCAAACTGCACCTTATCCCCTCTGGAATCGTCCATTCCAAACCAATATGTCTCATTGGCGGCGGCGTCGTTTTGAATCCAGCCGTTTTGTTGCGTGAAATGGCGGCGCTGGCTGAACGAGGGGTTGATGTTGGCCCACACCGACTCAAAATCAGCAAAAAAGCCCATTTGATCACCCCAGCCCATATCGCTTTAGATAAAGCTTTGGAAACACAAAAAGGCAAAGGGGCGATTGGCACAACATTGCGCGGCATTGGTCCGGCCTACACCGACAAGGCCAGCCGCATCGGTTTACGTGCCGGTTTGTTTTCCGATTTGGAGGCAACGGCCGTTGCTATCAAAAAGCACATCGCCACCAAAAACAAACTACTCAGCAAAGTCTACGGAATGGAGCTACTTGATGTTGTTGAAATTGTAGACCAGTATATTGGCTACGCGAAATTGTTACAGGCGCATTTAGTAGACGACATGGTACTGGTACACGATTATCTGAAAAACGGCCGATCCGTTCTCGCCGAAGGCGCACAAGGGACGTTTTTGGATATCGATCATGGCACGTACCCGTTTGTCACCAGTTCGCACCCCACCGCACCCGGTGCGCTAACCGGCCTGGGCGTCGGTCCCAAAATGGTCGATCGCGTCATTGGCGTGGCTAAAGCGTTCACCAGCCGCGTCGGCAACGGCCCATTCCCTTGCGAACTCAGCGGCAGCGAAGCGGCCCGCCTGCGCGGAACCGGCGACAATCCCTGGGATGAGTTCGGCACGACGACCGGGCGGCCGCGCCGCGTCGGCTGGCTGGATTTGGTTATGCTGCGCCACGCCCACCGGCTCAACAGCCTGACCGAACTGGCCATCACTAAGCTGGACGTTCTCAGCGGACTGGAAGAAGTTCCGGTTTGTGTGAGTTATGAACTGGATGAGAGCCGAATTGATTACGTTCCATCGGATTTGGATGCGCTGGGGCGTTGTACGGCCGTTTACGAAACCCTCCCCGGCTGGCAAGAAGATGTCACCGGCATCCGCCGCTTTGAAGATTTGCCGGTCAATGCCCAAAGCTACATCAACTTCATCGCCGAACAGGTCAACGTGCCCATCAAATACATCTCCGTCGGTCCGGCGCGAGATCAGGTCATTACGATCGAAACCTGATTTTTTACCGCAAAGGACACAGAGATCGCAAAGCATCATTACATAATATCTTAGCGCTCTTCGCGTCCTTTGCGGTTTTTCAAGAGGCAATATGGCTGATTATGACGTGATTGTGATTGGTTCCGGTGCGGGTGGGATGGCAACGGCCGTGCCCCTGGCCCAGGCTGGTCAAAAAGTGCTCATTTTAGAGCAGCACTACGTCCCCGGCGGCTGGACCCACTCCTTCACCCTCGAAGGCTACAAATTTAGCCCCGGCGTCCACTACATCGGTGGCATTGGGCCGGACGGCCAGATGCGCCGCATCTACGAAGGGTTGGGCGTCTCCGCCGACCTGGCCTTTTGCGAACTCAATCCCGACGGCTTTGACCACGTTTTCATCGGCGATGAGCAGTTCGACATTCCCAAAGGGCGCGAAAACTTCGCCGAACGGCTCAAAACCCGCTTCCCCCATGAGACCAAAGGCATCGACGGCTACCTTAACACCGCCCAGGCAATCATGGATGAACTCCGGCTGCTTTCCCGCGTGCGCGGCGTGGGCGATGCGTTAACGCTGCCTTATCGGGCGCGCCATGCTCTGCGCTGGGCCACCCGCTCCGGCGCGGACCTCATCAACCATTTCGTCAGCGACCCGACCCTGCGGGCGATTTTGGCCGCCCAATCCGGCGACCACGGCCTGCCGCCCTCGATGGTCTCGGCTGCGGTTCATGCCGGCATCACCCATCATTATTTTGACGGCGGTTATTATCCGCTGGGCGGCGCGTTTGCCATTCCTCGCGCCTTTGCCCGTGCCCTCAAACGAGCCGGTGGCGAACTGCGCCTCTCGACTCGCGTGGAGCGTATTTTGCTCGATGGCCAGCGCGTTCGCGGCGTCCGCCTGGCCGATGGCACGGAAATCAGCGCCCGCCACGTGGTCAGCAACGCCGATCCGGCAGCCACGTTTGACAAGATGATTGGCCGCGAGCATCTCAGCCGCCGTTTGATTCGCAAACTGGATCGGGTGCGCTATTCGACGTCGGCTTTGAGCCTTTTCATGGCGGTGGACATGGACCTGCGCGCTGCCGGACTGGATTCAGGCAATTACTGGTTTTACGGCCACAACGACCTGGAACGCATTTACCAGGATGGCTTGAGTGATGCCATCCTGCAAACCAACCAACCAAACGCCATCTTCCTGACGGTGACAACACTCAAAGACCCTTCCAAAATGCACAGCGGCCATCACACGCTGGAAGCGTTCACCTTCACTGGCTACGAACCCTTCCGCCGCTGGGCCGACCAGCCGCCCGGCGATCGGGATTGGGAGTACCAACAACTCAAGGAGCGGCTGACCGGGAGAATGCTAGCCGCAATTGATGCGCGGGTTCCCGATTTCAGCCAGCACGTCGTTTTCAAAGAGTTAGGCACGCCGCTGAGCAACGAATATTACCTCAACGCCACGCAGGGAAACCTGTACGGCATCGACAAAGGGCGCTTCCAGGTCGGCCCCTGGGCGTTTAACAACAAAACGGAATTTAAAGGTTTATGGCTGAGCGGGGCCAACACTCCCGCCGGACATGGCGTCGCCGGGGCAACAACTTCCGGTTTGGCCACTGCCAAACAAATTCTCAACTGCCGTTACTCGGAACTGCTAGCACAAAATGGCCCGGAACTGCCCGTCTACCCCTCGGAAGACCCATCCCAGTGGCCGGCTAAGATACGAAAACGAATGGGAGAAGCAAAGTAAGCTATGTATGTCCAAGTTGAAATAGCGCTAGATGTAGAACCAACTTCTGCCCACTTTAAAGCGATGCGGGCAGCGGCGCTCTCGCAAACAAATGACAGAAACAGTGTCTATACGGCCGTACCAGAAGACTGTGATAAGGTAATTGTTGCTGAGTTCACTATCAAAAAAGCACGGCAAATTGATGTTGTAGACAAGATAGCAAAGTCATTTCATTTTGTGGAAAATTATCAGGATTTAACGATCAGATTTCCTAAACTGCCTACGTATGGACCGATGCCGGTCAAGCGATTTACACCAAAGCAAGGCCAATATCTGGCTTATATTTACTACTACACCAAGCTGAACGGCCGTGCCCCCGCCGAGCGTGACATGCAAAACTATTTCGGAGTAACACCGCCCACCGTCCACAAAATGGTGCTGGAACTGGAAAAACAGGGCTTGATCGAACGAATACCTGGTCAGGCACGCAGTATCAAGCTGCTTCTGTCACGTTCGGATATTCCAGACCTGGCGTGATGGCAGGGTGAAATCTCAACAACGAAACTTACCGCCCCGTACTTGGCACAATAAACCCGAAGCCCAGTGCCCAGTGCGCTAGTGGGCTTTTGCGATTACAATGGTGTTATATGTCAATAAGCAAATGACGAGAAGAAATTGAGGAGGTTCATAATGACTCGCAAACAACTTTATTCAATAGTCGGTGGGATTCACCTTGTATTTGGGTTTGGCTTTCTTTTGCTGCCGGGCATCGTGGTTGCGCTTTACGGCATCTCGTTGGATGAGTCGGGCACATTGATGGCCCAATTGCTGGGCGCATCTGATCTGGCCAGTGCCGCCCTATTGCTGACATTGCGGGATATTCCCAGTTCCCAAGCAGCCCGCGTCGTCAGCACCAAAGGGGCATTGGAATGGAGCTTAATTACCATCATCTTGCTGCTTTATTCCGTGACCGGGCTGCTCAATTTCATGGGCTGGGTATCGGTGGTTCTGTTTGCGGCCATCGCCTTTCTGTTCGCCCGCGACGTGTTTAAGCAGCAAGATGAGGCAACGGCCGTTTCTTAAGTTTGTTTGCTTTTTGCTCTGATTGACTACGCGAAATTTCCAACAGCTTTCCCTGGAGCGTTATAATATGATGCGCTTAAATGGTATTGGCCTGACATTCCTGGGCATTGCCCCCATGGATGAAAACAACGAAACAACAACAACACGTTGGTTCACCTTTCTCTTCCTGCCCATTTTGCCGCTGGGTCGCTCACGCATACGATTTCTACCACATAAAGGAACCGGCTTTTCCTACGTAGAATTAGGCCGCGAACCGATAGTCTGGCGCGAAGTTGCCCTGACCTATTTATTCGGCTGGATCATTTTTCCAGCGCTCATCTTTTGGCCGTTGGTTCTGGCGGTCAAGGAAGTTTGGACAGGCTTGAATCTGCCGCAGATGCTTTACACGCCTTTTATCATCTTCGCTATTGTCTGGCTCATCGCAGCTGTTTGGAAACTCATGGATTGGCATGAAAACCGCGGCCGCCCTATAAATACATGATCGTTTATCCCAAACCTGAAATCATGAGTCCGGCCGGTTACTGGCCGCAGCTTCAGGCCGCTATCGAGGCCGGGGCTGACGCCGTTTACTTTGGCCTGACCCATTTCACCGCCCGCGCCAAAGTTGGTTTTACGCTGAACGAGCTGCCGGAAGTGATGCGAACGCTGCACCGGCGCGGCGTCAAAGGCTACGTCACCTTCAACACGCTTGTTTTTGATCATGAACTGGATGAAGCGGTGCGCGCCCTGGCCGACATCGCCGCCGCCGGAGCCGACAGCATCATCGTCCAGGACGTGGCCATCGCCCAACTAGCCCGCCAAATCGCCCCGGAGCTGGAAATTCACGGCAGCACGCAAATGAGCCTGACCAGCGCCCAAGGGATTAATCTGGCGCAGCAGTTCGGCGTCAGCCGGGTGGTCCTGGCGCGGGAACTATCGTTCGACGACATTCGGGCCATCCGCGCCCAAACCAGTGTGGAACTGGAGATGTTTGTTCACGGCGCGTTGTGCGTTTCCTATTCCGGCCAATGTTTTTCTTCGGAGGCGTGGGGCGGCCGCAGCGCCAACCGCGGCCAGTGCGCCCAGGCCTGCCGCCTGCCCTACCGGATGATTGTGGATGATGAGTTACGGCCGTTGCACGATTCCCGCTATCTCCTCTCCCCCGGCGATCTTTATGCCCTTCACCAGATGCCGGAAATCGTCACACTGGGCGTGGCCGCGCTCAAAATCGAAGGGCGCTACAAAGACGCCGATTACGCCGCCCTGACGACCAAAGCATACCGCCAGGCCGTCGATGAAGCGTGGGTCGGGCAGGCGCTTACCGTCACACCAAACGAAGAATTGCAACTACAGCAAGTCTATTCGCGCGGATTCGGCCCCCATTTTATGACGGGAACGAACCATCAAGCCGTGGTCAACGGCCGTTCCCCCAATCATCGCGGCGTCAAAGTCGGCGTCGTCAGCCGGGTTTTGGCCGACAGCGTCCTCATCAAACCCGAACCGGCAATTGCGATTGCCCCCCTCAAGCCGGGCGATGGCCTGGTCTTTGACGCCGCCAACTGGCGCAGCCCGGCCGAATCGGAAGAAGGCGGTTTTGTCTATCAGGTAACACCAGGCTCAAAAGGCTCACTGGAACTGCGATTCGGTAACGGACAAATCGATTTCAGCCGAATTAAGGCCGGCGACTGGGCATGGCGGACGCATGACCCGGATTTGGCCAAAGCTGTCAAACCATTTACGCAAGCCAGCCAGCCGGTGATGAAACGGCCGTTATCCATCCAGGCCACCGCGCACGAAGGGCAGCCACTCAAACTGGTCTGGACCCTCGACGAGCAGCCCCACATTTCTGTCACTGTTGAGTCGCCGGAGCCACTGCCTGCCGCCCGCAATCAGGCGCTCTCGCTTGAATTTGCCCGCGACCAGTTGGGGCGTTTGGGCAGTTCGCCATACGAATTGGCCCAGTTGGAATTGGATGTAAACGGCCGTCCCTTCGCCCCATCCTCCCTCCTCAACCATCTGCGCCGCGAAGCCGTCGAAAAACTGCAAACCTTGCGGAGCGCCCCACCCACCGTCACCCTTAACGACCCAACCGCCATCCTGAATGCCGCCCGCAGCCAATCCAGCTACCAGCCACCAACCGCCAGCCACCAGCCGCCGCTCCTTCATCTCCTCGTCCGCACGCCGGAGCAGTTGGAAACGGCCGTTGCCTTGCGTCCGGCCAGCATTACCCTGGATTACCTGGATTTATACGGCCTCCGTCCGGCGGTGGAGCAGGTGCAAGCCGCCGGGTTGGAAGCCCGCGTCGCCAGCCCGCGCATCCTCAAACCCAATGAGCAGCGCATCGTCAACTTCCTGCTGCGGCTGGACTGCCCGATTTTAGTGCGCTCCACCGGGCTGCTGCAAGCGCTGCAAGGCCAGACCGCCCAGCCGCTGCATGGCGATTTCAGCCTCAACGCAGCCAATGCCCTCAGCGCCCACACCTTCTTCCAGATGGGATTGGCCCGATTAGCACCAACGCACGATTTGAACGCCGCCCAAATTACCACCCTGGCAGCGGGAACCGGCCCGGTGCGGCTGGAGGCGATTGCCTATCACCATTTGCCCGTTTTCCACACCGAGCACTGCGTCTTTTGCCGCTTTCTGTCCAGCGGAACCAGTTACAAAGATTGCGGCCGGCCCTGCGAACGGTATAAAGTGGCGCTGCGCGACGTACACGGCCGTTCCCATCCCGTGATGGCCGACGTCGGCTGTCGAAATACCGTATTTGGTGCGGAAGCCCAGACCGGAGCCGCCCACCTGCCTGCCTGGTTGGAAGCGGGAATTGCTCATTACCGGCTGGAATTTGTCCATGAAACGGCCGTGCAGGTCAGCCAAATCACCGAGGCTTTCCGGCAGGCGTTGGCAGGTAACATAACGAGTGCAGAGTTAAACGGCCGTCTCCGCCAAATCGCCCCGCAAGGCACAACCGAAGGCAGCCTGTTTGTCCCCGATGATTATTTGACCCTGCCCGTTTTATAACTACACCGGGGTTATTCACTATGCGAATTTTATTGACCGGCGGCGCTGGCGATTTAGGGCTTTTACTGGCCAGGGAGCTCGACTTGCAAGGCGATACGCCCACTTGCCTGGACATTCGCCCGCCGCAAAGCCAACGAGGGATTTACATTCCCGGTTCAATTCTCGACCGCGACCTGCTGCAAAACAGCCTGGATGGCGTCGATTTAATCGTCCACATTGCCGCCTGGCACGGCATCCACGAAGTCACCCAGGCAAAAGATGCGTTTGAGTTTTGGGATTTGAACGTTACCGGAACATTTAATGTGTTTGAAACGGCCGTACGCACCGGCATCTCGAAGATCGTTCACATCTCCAGCACCAGCGTGCGCGACGAAGACAGCATTTACGGCCAAAGCAAAATTCTGGCTGAACAAATCGCCAGTAATTACAAACGCCGTCACAATCTGGACATTATCGTCCTGCGCCCACGCGCCTTCATCCCCCACTGGAACCGCTTGGCCTATAACACATTTGTGGAGTGGGCCAAATGGTTTTGGCCCGGCGCAGTACATATCAACGATGTCACCCAGGCTGTCTTGCTGGCCGTCAACCGGCTCAAGCAGCAGTCATTGGCCGAAATGCCGGTATTGACCATCGATGGCGCGTACGATTATCAAGACGACGATCTGGCAAACTGGGACCAGGACGGCCCGGGCACAACGTTCAGAAAATATTTTGCCGACTATTATGATCTGGCCATCCAATACGGGCTGGATCCGGCACTACGCCCCAAAAAGCTGGACATATCTCTGACCCAGAAATGGTTGGGCTATGAACCGCAGTACAGCCTGAAAAATCTGCTGCAAGAATTGGCGCAATTCGGCGAGGACGGTCCACCGCTGCCCAAATTCTAAATTTGCCGGAAAGCGGGCGGGCGAGGTAAAGTAAACGCATTCATACAAACCCACAATCAGGAGAGGAAGAGAAGATGTCATCTATTGCCATTATTACCGATACCGATGCCAGTTTGCCGGCCGTTGTGGCCGAAAAATACGGCATCCGCCAGGTTCCCATCAACGTCCTTTTTGGCGATGAGGAGTTAGAAACCGGGGTTGATATTGACGATGCCCAACTTTTTGCCCGCATCAACCGGGAAGGCCGCCTGCCCACCACGTCGGCCCCTTCGCCGGGCCAGTTTGCCAAAGCCTACCAGGCGGCGTTTGCTAATGGGGCCGACTCGATTATCTGTTTTTGTGTCAGCGGTGAGGTGAGCGCTACGATGGGTGCGGCCGTTAACGCTAAAGATTTACTGCCCGGCCGTGATATTGAAGTAGTGGATACACGAAGTTTGACAATGGCTCAGGGCTTTATGGTCTTGGAAGCAGCCAAAGCCGCCGCCAGCGGCGCAGGCAAGGAAGAAATCATTGCCCGCGCGATGGATGTTGGCCAACGAACGCATTTGTATGGCGCACTGGCCACGCTGAAATATTTGCGGATGAGCGGCCGTGTCGGTCATTTAACAGCGGGCATGGCCTCAATGCTCAACATCAAACCGATTCTGACCATCCAGGAAGGCAAGTTGGACATGCTGGAGCGGATACGTACCCGCAAACGGGCCTGGGCACGAACGATTGAATTGGCGCAGGAAACAGCAAACGGCCGTGCCATCGAACAAATGGCCGTCGTTCACGTTGACTGCCCGGACGATGCCAGGGAATTTGAACAGCAGCTAAGGGCTGGCCTCACCTGCCCATCCGAAATTATGATGACAGAGTTAACAGCGGGTTTGTCGGTCCATTCGGGAGCCGGATTTGTGGGCGTCGTTTTTGTTTTGGCAAAATGATGTCGGTTAACCTGGGAGGAGCCATTGAAACAACAAGCTATTGAACAGGCAAAACAGGCCTTGCAAAAAAACAGTTTTGCCAATTTTGCTACGCAGTCGCCTCATTTGCGCATGTGGTTGGAAAATTTACCCATTATGCCGATAGAAACGTTGGTGCAGCAGCAGCGGGCCGTCGAACGCGCCCAACAGGGCAGCCTGGATGAAATCATAGAAACGATAAAATCGAAATGGCGAGCGTACAATCCGCCCAATTCGCACGAGGGGGCTGTAAGCGCTGTTTTTGGGGGTCTGCCCGATTTGTTGACGGTCACTTTTGAAGCCGAGGTTTGGGGTATAAGCAGTGAACAAGGTTGTTTTACCGTCGCCCGGATTGGAACCCATGCGTACTTATTTTGGCCGTATCGTTAGGCTGTATTTGTGGGTAACGGCCGTATTGGGGGGTACGGCCGTACTCCTGTTTCATTTCATCCCCTTCGCTGTCCAAAAACTGCTGAACCGTGTCGTCAATCCACCGGCTGGACCAAAGCCGGTTTTGCGGCAGCCGATCCCCGTCGTCGATTTGCACGCCGACCCACCGCTCTGGCGGCGCGACTGGCTCAAACACAATCAACACGGCCATATTGATTTACCGCGCCTCATTGAAGGTAACGTGGTGGTGCAGGTATTTGCCGCCGCCACAAAAATCCCACTGGGAATCAATTTTGAGCAAAATTCGACCAATCAACCCGATTTATTGACTCTACTGGCGTTTGGCCAGGGCTGGCCGCGCCGCACCTGGGGCAGTTTGTTGCAGCGCGCTCTGTTCATGGCGGAACGGGTGAAGGAGTTGGAGGGGATGAGCAACGGCCGTTTTCGTCTCATCCAATCCACCGCTGACTTACAGCAATTACTAAATGACCGTCAAAATCAACCGGATATGGTTGGCGGGCTGCTGGCTCTTGAGGGTATACATGCCCTGGAAGGCAAGCTGACCAATCTGGACATGCTCTATGACGCCGGATTTCGCATTATCGGGCTAACCCATTTCTTCGACAACGACGCCGGCGGCTCAGCGCATGGCCTGGAACAGGGCGGGCTGACGCCTTTTGGTCGTGAACTCATCCGGCGCATTCAAGAAGGCGGGATGATCCTCGATCTGGCCCACGCCGCACCGCGTTTGATTGACGATGTCCTGGCCATTAGTCAAAAGCCGCTCATTGTTTCCCACACCGGTTTCCAGGGTGTTCACGACAGCCCGCGCAATCTATCTGATGATCATGCCCGCGCCATCGCCGCCACTGGCGGGCTGATGGGCATGGCCTTTTTCCCGGAAACTACGGGGGGCGACACGCTGGTATCTATTGTGAAAGCCATTCGCTACGGGGTTGATTTGGTTGGCATAGAGCACATTGCCATCGGCACAGATTTTGACGGAGCTATCACCGCACCTATTGATGCCAGCGGGATGCCTTACCTGGTTGAGGCTTTGTCACAAAGCGGTTTTAGTGATGCGGAAATCAGGATGGTGATGGGGGGAAACGCGCTGGCGTTACTGAAGCGGCTTTTGCCGGATAAACGTAGAATTATGAATGATGGAGAAGTTGTTTAACGGCCGTTTCAAACCGCCCATCCACCTCAAAATCCAAATCAAAACGGCGGATAACGGCCGTACGCGCCGCCAGATAAGCATCCAACAAACTAACCAACTGCCTGATTGTCTGCCTCGTATCACTGGAAAAAGCGGCGTGCAGCAACTGCTGCCGAGAGGGTTCCTCCGGCGGCAGCGCGCGCAGCAGCGGTGGCAGCGTAAAATGGAGCAGTTCCAGGTAAATGGTAAACGGTTTATCGGCGTCACCGCGCCGCAGCAGCCGGTAAACGTCCATGAACATCACCCAAAACCGTTCATCCAGCGCCGTTAATTCATCAGCAGTCAGGCGAGATTGAACCAAGGGAGCCTGCATCGCCTGAACCCGGAACGCTTCCAACCAACCGCCATCGTCTTTGAGAATACGGATGTCTCGATCCCAATAGCTGGGCTGGAGCGCCTCTTTCGTTTCGTAACGATAATCGACTTTGGCGCCGTTGCTGTAGAGGGCGATGTGGAAATACGGCCGTACATGCACCGCATCAAACGACTTTACCCCTACAAAAGGAACCACTGAGCGCACAAACTCCCGCCGCTCCGACCAGGCCCGTTCCAGCTTTAACTCGTCTGCAAAAACCAGGGCCACATCCATGTCCGAATATGCATCTTCAGCCCGCCGGCCAAACGAGCCAGCCAGAAAACAAGCAGCAATGTGCCGGTCACCCTGCACGCGCTGCTGCAAACGAACCAACACGCGATCTTGTTCAAACAGTGGTTTCATCAGAAAAAAGGTGCAGAGTTGCAAAGTATCAGAGTAGCAAGACGCTTTTTAACTCTGCCATTTTGCCACATTTCAACTTTCATACCTCAACCAAAACAGCCAATCAGCCGCAAACTCAACACCGATAGAATACCCAGCGCGCCGCCAGCAATGACTTGCCAGGGTGTGTGCCGTTTCAGGTAAAGGCGCACCCAAGCTACCGAAAGAACAAAGGGAACAACGATGAGGCTGGCAGTCCAACCAAAAACCAGTCCAACGATGATCCAGGTAGCCACCACACCAGTGACATGAATGCTAATTAACCACCAAATGTTGATGATTCCCAATGCCGCCAGTTCAACCACGTTGAAGATGAGCAAACAGCGCAGCAGTTCCGGCCCATCAAACCAGGAGACAATACCCAAAGCAATGAGGGCAAAAGCAACGGCCGTTGCATAAGGCAAATGCCGCTCTTTCGTATTGCTCATGTGCAGTTCGCTGATGTAGCCAATCTTGAGCAGATACAACACCACCAAAATCGGGGCCAGCGAAACGAGCAGTCCATACACGGCCGCCCAAACAAAACCAGGCCAAAACGACAAGGTCTTCAACGGAATAGCCAGGCCCAAAATGGCAAACATCACCGGCGGACTGACAACGTTGGAGTAAATCCGGGCAAATTTCACCAGACCGGTGCGGTTTTGGACTAGTTGGTCGAGAGGGGTGTTCATGAGGCGGTGGGCGACCTTCGGACGCAGGGGTGAAGGGGTGAAGGGGTGACTCACCCGTTCACCCTTTCACCCGCTCACCCGTTCAGGATCAAGTACCTTCTTCCCAGGAATTCAGGTACTTGACCTGTTCGTCAGTCAGCGTATCAATGTGAATGCCCATTGATTCCAATTTGATTTGGGCGATGTATTGATCGACTTCTTCGGGTACAGTGTGAACTTTATTGGCCAGTTTGCCTTTATTATCCAACAAATATTTGGCTGCCATGGCCTGACCGGCAAAGCTCATGTCCATCACGGCGGCCGGATGTCCTTCGGCGGCGGCCAGGTTAATGAGACGCCCTTCACCCAGCAGGTGCAGGCGACGGCCGTCTTTCATGGTAAACTGTTCGACAAACGGCCGTACCCGTTTCGGTTCGCCAGTTGATAATTCACGCAAGGCCACTTTGTTGATTTCCACATCAAAGTGGCCAGAATTGGCCAAAATTGCGCCGTCTTTCATCGACTCAAAGTGATGCTGATCCAGTACGTGAATATCACCAGTGGCACTGACAAAAATGTCGCCAATTGGAGCCGCTTCGGCCATCGGCATGACCCGGAAGCCATCCATTACCGCTTCCAATGCCTTCAAATGATCAATTTCGGTAACGACGACGTTAGCGCCCAACCCTTTGGCGCGCATGGCAATACCCCGGCTGCACCAACCATAACCGGCCACAACAACCACGCGCCCGGCAATCAACAAATTGGTCGCCCGGACAATGCCGTCCATTGTGGACTGGCCGGTACCGTAGCGATTATCAAAGAGATGTTTGGTCATAGCATCGTTGACGGCCATCATCGGGAATTCCAGTGCGCCGTCGGCAGCCATTGCCCGCAGGCGGACCAGACCGGTTGTTGTCTCTTCCGTGCCCCCAATGATGTTGCCAATCGCATCACGGCGCGATTTATGCAGCGTGCTGACCAGGTCAGCACCATCGTCCATGACAATGTGCGGTTTATGATCCAACACGGCATTGATGTGCTGGTGATAAGTGGCGTTGTCTTCGCCTTTAATGGCAAAAACCGGGATTTCGTAATGCGTCACCAGAGCAGCGGCGACGTCATCCTGGGTGCTCAGCGGATTGCTGGCCGATAACATTACATCAGCCCCACCCTGCTGCAAGGTAATCATTAAGTTGGCGGTTTCGGTGGTGACGTGCATGGTTCCGGCAATGCGAATGCCTGCAAACGGCCGTTCCTTGCCAAATTGCTCGCGAATCCCACGCAGGACAGCCATTTCCTGTTCAGCCCAATCAATCCGATGACGGCCGCCAGGGGCCAGGTCAGGGTTCTTAATATCAAATTCCATGAATAATCTCCTTCAATCGTGATCTATTATGCAAGTAACGCGTCGAGCGCGCCGTGATCATCAAAATTTTCCCGATAACGGGCAATAAATTCAGCCGGGGTATAGTGATGATTTTGTGTCCCCAGCTGCTCTAAAACATAAGTCGCGGCCAATGCCCCCATCCGGCCGGCCACATCCCAGGGCAAACCGAGCTGCATCCCACGCATCAACCCGGCGCGAAAAGCATCACCGGCTCCGGTCGGCTCCACCACTTTGTGCGGTGGCACAACCGGAATGTGGTATTCCTGGCCATCCATGACCAGACGAGAGCCGGAACTGCCTTTGGTAACCAGCAAACCGCCAACTTTCTGCAAAATCTGGTCTTCATTCAGACCGGTACGATCCTGAATTAAATTGAATTCGTAATCGTTGACAGACAGCAAGAAGCAGCCATCCAGCCCGGCATATAAATCCTCACCGCTCAAACGAATTGTTTGCTGGCTGGAATCATAGATGTAAGGAATATTCAACTGTTTGCATTCCGCAACATAATTGCGCATGGCATCCGGATCGTTAGGCGAAATGATGGCCAAATCGGCATCGGGCGCAAATTTGGCAAAAGTCAGATCGCGGGCACGGGCCATTGCCCCCGTGTAAAAACTGGCAATCTGGTTTTGGTCCAGATCGGTGTTGACAAAAAAGGAAGCGGTAAATTCGTCTTCGATGGCAACGATGGCCGATGTATCGACGCCTTGCGCTTCGAGCCAGGCCCGATATTCGGCAAAATCCTGCCCGGCGGTGGCCATGATGTGGGGACGGCCGTTTAACAAAGCCATCGTATACGCAATATTCGGCGCCGTACCGCCCCGCTGCCGCTTCAATGAATCGACCAAGAAACTGAGGCTGACATGTTGCAACTGATCGGCCAGCAGCATTTCAGCAAATCGGCCGGGGAAAGACATCAAATAATCAAAAGCGATAGAACCGGTGATAACAATTTTCATAGAAGTTACTCGTTCATAGTTGCATAGTTGCAAAGTTACTCTGCTACTCTACTGCTTTGCAACTCTTTCTTGAATACAGGCGAAAATCCCAGCCGGTTACGCAGCATAATCAAGACAGCTTCAATGGCATCTTTCCAACCAATTTTTTTGCCTTCAGCGTATGTGCGGGGGTCGTAATTAATCGGAATCTCTACAATATCATGCCCGGCCAACGCAATTTTATTCGGCAGTTCAAAGTCCAGATCAAAACTGGTTCCCACTAAATTTAGCGAGTGAGCCACATCGGCCCGCACCATTTTAGAAGCAGTGGCGACATCGGTAATGTGGTGACCAAACAGGAAATTATGCATCCAGGTCAAAAAACGATTACCCATCAATGTCCGCCAATACTGCGATTTGATTTCGCCATCCAGGATACGGGAGCCAAAAATGGCCGGGGCTTTTGTTGCCCTGGCTTTATCGGTAAATTTGCGCTGCTCAAACGGGTCGTACTCGCTGTCGGCATCCTGAATGAAAAAGTAATCGCCGGTCATGTTGGCGATGCCGGTGCGGATGGAAGTCCCTTTGCCCAGATTGCGGTCATGAAAGATGACGTGAATTTCCGGGTCGTTGAGTTGCTGCAAGATTTGACGCGTGCCATCGATGGAAAAATTATCGACGACCAAAATCTCACGATCCCAACCGGGACCCAAATCAACTGCCTTCGTTTTTTCAATGACCTGTTTGATGGTTGCCTGCTCGTTATAGCAGCAAATGATGACAGAAAGTTTCATAATTAACTAAATGGGCCGCTGCAAAATGAAGGACTGAGCAGCCTGTTTCGTTGCGTCTCAGTCCTGGGTGGGAACGGCCGTTTTCGCTTTTCAAAAACCGACTGAAGATTATAACACAGGGCAGGGTATCTCCAAGTTAAAATTCAGCACAGTATGGCCAGGCATCTTCACTACGGAGCAGCGCGGCCAATGCCGGACTGTCAGCATAGTAGCCATGATAGCGTTCTGGCAGCTGCGCTGCAATATGCACCATAATATAATGCGTAAACGCCGGTAAATCCGTACCGCGAACTCGTCGCCCCAAATCGGGCAGGTTAAACGGCCGTCCTATATGCAATTCAATCGTCGTCGGCTTCAGCCGCTTCACATTGGCGAACAAAACATCATTATTCACCAGGCCAACTGGCAAAATGGGCACCCTTGTCCGCGATGCCAGATAGGCAGCGCCATCCTTGGCAGCCATCATTTGCCCCGTAAAACTGCGCGAGCCTTCCGGAGCCAGCCCAAATACTGTTCCCGCCTCTAGAGCGTCCAGTGCCGCCCGCAGTTGACTGCGGTCAACAGTGTCTCGTTCAATGTAAATCGCCCCCAGCCAGGCCATAATGGGGCCGTAGATTGGATGGGTGCGCCATTTGTTGACGGCGAAAAACCGCCATTTTTGCAGTGGAAAATTGATGAGCAGCACCGGCGTATCCACAACGCTGGTATGGTTGAGGACGACGATGTACGGTCCCTGTGAAGGAATATTTTCCCGGCCGCTCACTTTGAAGTGGATTAACAAAATAAGCCGGGCAATATTCATGGCGATGCGAATCAGGCGGTAACGGAACATGAATTCTCCAATATTCTTCGATTACTCACTGACAATTTGAGCGTAGGCAGTGAGAGTCAGGTTTGCGGTTGGTCCACCAGGTGATGCGGCCGTCAAATTAAAAGATACGGTCTCACCCGGTGCCAGATTGCCATCCAAATTCTGCTGCTGGAAACCGGTAACATCCCCCAGGTCATCATAAAAAGTGGCTGTGACAACCACGGATTGTACTGTGGATTGCCCGCTGTTTTGAACCGTTCCGTCCACTTGCACGCGATCGTCGGCGATGGTAACGGCCGTTTCTCCCACCAATAAATCTACAACCTGCGTCCCCAAATCCAGCACCGTCTCGCCGCCCACGACGCTAACTGAAGGATGAACAAAATTGGCCGGTGGCTGGTTCAGTAAAATGCCAAAGGGGGCCGATTGGCCGGGCATAATGACCGGAACCGCTGCCCAGGCAACGGCCGTGCCCAATTCCGCGCCTGCCACATCCAGCAGCCCAATCGAAACCTGCACGTTGCCCGCCGGTAAATCGCCCAGATTGACCACCTCGCCCAACAGCCACAAGCTCCCCACCGGTGTCTGGTAGGCTTTTACGTGGCGAATTATAATCTGGATGGGAACGGCCGTGCTGGCCACACCTTGAAATTGAGGAGTCGCCGGCGGCGGCAGCACCAATGTCTGCCCGATTTGCAGCAAGGCCGGCTGAACGTCAGGATTCATCGCCTCGATTTCTTCGGTGGTCGTCTGATTTTGGATGGCAATTCCTAACAGCGTATCCCCCTCCACAATAGTGTAAATGATGGGTGTAGCGGTGGGCGTGGCCGTAGCGGTGGGCATAGGCGAGGGCGTGGTCTGGATAACGGCCGTTGTCGGCACAGCCCGTGTCACCAGAGAAACACCAATCGGCAGCGTCGGCGTTGCCGAGGAAACAGGCGTCCCAGTCACCACTGATTCGGTCGAACGGCAGCCCAACAAAACCGGCAGCAAAATGATTAAATAAACCCAGTTCAAAAATCTCATATAATAACAGTCCGTGAGTATAACGATTTTCGGTGATGGGGCGAACCACCAGGGTTTTGCATACGCCGATGGATGTTCAAATATTCATGGTGAGTTAAAATAGACGGTGAACAACACATTCAAAAAGCAGTAATCATGACATTTGAATTTAATACCATCCAACTGGAAGAAAATCCGGAACGCCTGAAAATTAGCTGGCCATTAAAACGGCCGTGGCTGCTCTTTGGCCTTTTCTCACTGGCCCTGGTCGTCTGGTTGGTCACGCTCATAGGTATGAGCATTTACCTGGTGCGCGATGTCATCGGGGCCGGTGAACGGTTCACGTTTGTCTTTTCGGTCATGCTCATCCTCTGGCTGCTGGTTTGGCTGTGGTTTGGCCGGATTTTGAGCAATCGGTGGCAGTACGTCGCCGCCAACCGCGAAATCCTGTTCATTAACCCATCACAGTTGATCATTCGCCGCCCGGTATCCATCTTTGGCATCACCGATGCCTATGATATGCAGCATGTCAGCCGGTTTTATGTCAGCGAAAAACTCAACTGCCCGGTGTTTGATTGCGGCCACCAACACATCTATTTTGGTCAGTCTTTGCCTCAGGATGAGGCTGAAAAGTTGATTGGGATGTTGAACGGCCGTTTCTTCCCCCATTGGGACGACGAATAATGTCAGACAGCAAAGCCGCCATCACCCGCGAACTGGTTTGCGATTTAGCCGCTTATATTCCGGCCACGTTGATCCGGCAAATTATGCGCGCGGGAATACCCACACCCGGGGAAACGCAAACCCTAAACGCAGCCACCCTCTTCTCCGACATTTCCGGTTTTACGGCCATGTCCGAAGAATTGGCTTCCGATGGACCGCGTGGCGCGGAGGAGCTAAACCGCGTGCTGCTGCTTACTTTTACCGGCATGATTGACGTCATCGACGAAATGGGTGGCGCAGTGAGCCATTTCCACGGCGACGCTATGTTGGTCTACTTTCCCGATGATGATGGTCAGGCGGCCCAGCGTGCGCTGGCTTGCGCCTACATGATGCAGCAGTTGATGCTGACCAGTTTTAACCGGGTTGTCACCAATCGCCCACCGGGAAAACGGCCGTTTTTCGATTTGACGATGAAGATTGGGCTGGGTTACGGCCTCTGCCGCGAAACAGTCGTCGGTGACCCGGCACAAACGATGGAATTTGTTTTGGCGGGCACGGCCGTTGACCAGGCCGCCGCCGCTGAAAAACACGCCAAAGCCGGGCAAATCATCGCCAGCCAGGCGTTATTAGAACGGGCCAGACTACCTGCACCGGAACCATTCAATCCGGTAACGGCCGTTCAGTTATGGCCGCCCTCCCACCCCATCATAGACTGGAACTCGTGTGACGCTGTGGATTTGCAGCGGATGGTAACGGCCGTTACTCCTTTCATTCCTCCTGTCATTTATAAACGAACCATCTCCGGATTGAGCGAAATGGCCGAACACCGGCCAGTCACCAGCATCTTCGTCCAGTTCGATTTTGACGAACCGGAGCAGATTGACAGTGGACTGCTGCAAGCTTACTTCGAGTGGGCCGGCCAGGTTGTGACTCGTTTCAACAGCGGCAATGCCCGCCTTAACCGCGTGTTAACCGGCGATAAAGGTAATCAGCTTCACATTATTTTTGGCGCACCAGTTGCCCCGGACGCGCCGGATCAGGCCATCCGCTGCGCACTGGCCCTACAGCGCGAACGACCGGCCTACGTGACTCAACAGCGCATCGGTCTGGCTGCCGGCAAGGTATTTGCCTGTCCTGTGGGTGCGTCCCGCCGCCGCGAGTACACTGTTGTCGGCGATGTCGTCAATTTATCGGCCCGGCTGACGCAAATCTGTCAAGATGGCCAGGTTTTAACTGACAAAACCACCGCCGATCGGGTACGGGAATCGATTGATTTCGACACACTTCCGCCTGTCTACTTAAAGGGCAAACAGGCAGAAATCACCCCCTATCAGCCGCGCGGCGACCAGGGCGGCCAAGCGCAACTGCAAGTATTTTTTAATCGCTGGAAACGGCCGTTAGTCGGGCGGGAACAGGAAATCGACTTGCTGCTGGGGGGGATGGATACGGCTCTGCGTGGTGTTGGCGGCGTAGTGGCCGTATATGGCTCTACCGGCGTGGGCAAAACAAGCCTGCTGGCTGTGGGCTTAAAACATTGGCTGGAATCGGGGGGCGCAGCTTACGCCGGGGAAGGCCAGCAGCACACCAGTGAAATCCCCTACGGCCCCTGGATTAGCATCTGGCAGGATTTTTTGGGACTGTCTACAGGAATGGACACAGCGGCGCAGGTTACGGCCGTGACCAACCGCATGACCTCCCTCGTTCCCGACTGCGGTGACGACATTGGTTTGTGGCGCGATATTCTGGGATTGCCGCTGCCCCAAGCCGCCAAGTTGGGGGAACTGACAGCCGAAGTCAGGCAAGCGCGCTTTTTCCGCATGGTGCGGCAGGCATTCCAGACCGCCGCGCAGCAGCAGCCCCTGTTTTTCATTCTGGAAGGGCTGCATTGGGCCGACCAATCCACGCTGGCCCTGATTGATGAATTGACGCCGCATCTGGAAGATTGGCCGATTTTTATGGGGTTGTCGTTCCGGCCTATCGCCGAACTGACGATGGAAACGTTGAATCAGGCGACCTGTCTGCCGATTGTTTTGTCCGATTTGCCGTCAAAATACGGCCGTCAAATGCTCCAGCAGCTTATCGGCACCACCGAACTACCACCGGCAGTCGAGCAGCACCTGGGGCTGCGCAGCCGGGAAGGATTGGAAAGCCCGGTCAATCCGCTGTTTTTAGAAGAGGCAGTGAATGTGATGATGGGGCTGGGCGTTTTGCAGGTAAACGGCCGTGTCCAGGTCAACGAAACTCTGCTCACCCGCATGCAAATCCCCGATACGATTCATGGCTTGCTGCTGGCGCGCATCGACCGGCTGCCGGTGGCCAGCCGCGACTTGTTGCAAATCGCCTCGGTCATTGGCCGCCAATTCAATCTTGATCCGCTGGTTTCTCTTTCGCCAGACACGCCGCGTGACGTGGCCACATCGCTGCTTAACGATCTGGCTGTGGAAGAAATAACCCAGCTCATGACCGCCGACCCGGAATGGTCATATCTCTTCCAGCACGCCATGACACACGAAGTGGCTTACGAAAGCCTGCCCTTTGCCCGCCGGCAAACGCTGCATGCGGCCGTAGCCGATTGGTTAGTCAAGCGGTACCGGGACAACCTGAAACCGCTGTATCCCGTCCTGGCTTACCATTACAGCCGGGCCGATGACCATGAAAATGGACTGCGTTACGCCCTGGCTGCCGCCGACAGCGCCCGCGATATATTCGCTAATCAGGAAGCCGTAGAGCTTTACACACTGGCCGAGTCCCATTTGCAGGTGTTGGGGGAAGACGAAAGGTGGGAAACGGCCGTTGAGCTATATTTGTCTCGTGGACACGCCATGCGCTTACTTGGCGATTTTGCAACAGCTATTAAAGATATTGAAGCAGGGCTGTATTTAGCATTGAAAAATGAAAGCCTTTCACAAACAGTCCATGCCTACGATCTACTGGCAGATATTCGGTATCGACAAGGATACTACGACATGGCGATCAATGCCGCCAACGAAATCATCAATATTTCAGACTTTAAATACCTAACCAAGGAACATGCATCGGCTTACCTTTGGTTGGGTATGAGCTACAGCGCCTTGGGTAAGTCCTCAGAGGCACAACTTCACTTAAATCAAGCAGAAAAGTTATGTCTTGCCATTCAAGATAATCAAAAGTTGGCCAGAGTTCTAGAAGCTATTGCATTTGTTTATTACCAACAAAAAGACCTCCAGTTGGCTTTGAAATCAATGCAACAAAGCGTCAATTTGTCTCGAAATGTCAGCAAACCCATAAACTTGGCCTCATCTTTGAACAATATTGCTCTCGTCCAACATCAATTGGGATCGGCGGAAGAAGCTTTAGAGACGCTAAACGAATCTATCAAATTGGTGCGCGAGACAAGTCGCAATTTTTTTGCGCGATTCGTTGGAAACAGGGCAGAAATATTAACGTATCTTGGTCGTTATGTGGAAGCACAGCAGGATTTTGAACAAGCTATCAATCTATTCATGCTCATGGATGATGAACAGGCTTTATCCGAGTTATTCTTGGTAATGGGCTACGAACATTACAGCATGATTGGAAATTGGTCGCAGGCAAATAGCTGTTTCCAAAAAGCAGAGAAACTAATCAATAAAGAAAAATTTGCCGAGGGCAGAGCACGACTCCTTATTGGAAAAGGGAACGTTGCATTACATACTAACCAAATCATACAATCCAGGCAGTATTTTGAGAAAGCTTTAACACTCATCGATGAAAAAAAAATCACCTGGTGGCGCCCAGCTGTACTTTATTATCTAGCCCAGAGTAATTTACATTCTGGGGATATCACTGCGGCGAAAGAACAACTATTGGCCGCCGTTAAAACAGTTGATAATGACGGCTGCCCAGATTACTTGCCCCTAATTTTCTTCTTGCTTGCCCAATTAGAAGAAAACCTTCATGATAGGCAACAATACTTGGAAAGTTGTGTAAAAACAGCAGAAAAACGCGCCCGTTTATTAGACAAAGTTTATTGCTTTGAACGTGTTGCCTCGATTTTTGTGCATGATGTTAACCCGGATCAAAGAAAACGAGGAGGCGAAATACAAAACAAAGCCAATGAATTAAGATATCAACTCAAAATCTCTGATTAGTCTATACGAAAAACAAGCCTTTGCTAAACACATAGGCTTGTTCAATTTCTTAATTGGAACACACTAGCGCAAGACCATTATATGCCAGGCGTCCAAATTCCTTTCGTTGTACGATCTCCCAATCCACCGGCAAACTGATCGAAATTATTTTCATCCAAACCTTCGAGCATTTTGCGCTCTACGGCCGTTAAATCATAACCGGCCAAAGCTTTTTTAGGGTCGGTGAATAGTAGGTGGCGGAACGTTTCATCTTCGACTGCCTTATCAAAAATTTCCTTTACAACTGCTTCAGACATCTTCTAATCTCCAATTTGAATTATTTAACTGTAACACCTGAACGTGCTTTCAGTATGATAGTTTGTGGCTTCTTTGTCAACATGTTCAATTACATTTCAAGTGAAATCTACTTAACGTTCACGCTTATTTTGGATTTCATCATAGACGGTCTACAATCAGCGGGCAATTTTTAGGGTCGATAACGGCCATATCACATTACAGGTTTCTTTTTATGGATCGCCGCCGCATCATTCCCATATTTGTCATTGTCTTCACCAATATCTTGGGATCGGGCGTTATATTACCGATTCTGCCCCTGGTGGCTGAAGGACAATTTGGGGCAACGGCGCTGCAAGCGACGACTTTAGCGGCCGTTTTCTTTGCAGCCCAATTTATCGCTGCACCCTGGTTGGGACGGTTGTCGGATCGATACGGCCGTCGCCCCATCCTCATCCTTAGCCAGATTGGCACCGTTTTGTCATTTGTCATGTTTTCCCTGGCCGCGCCACTGGGCCGCGTGATTGATGGAACAGGCTTTAGCATCGGCATTAGCGGCGGACTTTTCATCCTCTATCTGGCCCGGCTGCTCGATGGCATAACTGGCGGCAACATCACCACTGCCCAGGCCTACATCACCGACATCAGCAGTGAAGAGACACGAGCACAGGCACTGGGCACAATCAGCGCCGCATTTGGGATGGGTTTTATCTTTGGCCCGGCATTTGGCGGTTTCTTGTCCGGCATCAGCCTGGTCACACCTTTCATCGGTGCCGCCATCATCACCAGCGGCAGCGTTTTGCTGACAACAGTGATGCTTAAAGAATCGCTACCGCCAGAAGAACGCTCCACCAAACAAACACAGCAGGAAGAACTGCCGCTGCGCCAATATCTGCAAAACCGGACGGTCTTTCTCTTGTTTTTGATCACATTCGTGACAACCCTGGCCTTTGCTGCCTTGCAAAGCACATTTGCTCTTTACGCCGAACGTGTTGTATTCCCACAGGAAAGCAGCTCAACGGTGGCCCGAAACGTCGGTTTGTTTTTAACCATCATCGGTGTTTTTACGGTTATTACCCAGGCCGCCCTCATCAAACCGCTGGTGCGGCGATTTGGTGAACGCCGGTTAATTCTTCTGGGTCAGGTCAGCCTGATGATTGCTTTTGGGGGATTTGCTATCCTATCCATGCCGTTCCTGATCGGATTGTTTGCCATCCCGGTGGCCTTGGGCAATGGGATTAATCAGCCCAGCCTGCAATCGTTAATTACACGATTTGGGGATGCGCGAACACACGGCCGTTTACTGGGTCTCTATCAATCATCACGCAGCCTGGCACTCATCTTTGGGCCAATTTGGGCCGGGTTTGTGTTTCAGGCTATCAGCCCGCGCGCGCCCTTTGCGATTGCCGTCCCTCTGCTTTGCATGGGCCTGACCTTGGGACTGCTTTTACAACGACACAGCTTTCCCCAAAAAGCCGCCCAACCATTCAAATCATGATTATTCGTATCGAAAGTCAATTCAGTCACCCGCGCCGTATTATACAATCACTCCAAAGGACCAAACCTGCGCCGAAAACGGCCGTTATTCAGGGTTGGATCATCATTGCCGGACTAACCACCCTATTTGCCCTTTGGATGATTTACCACGCCTGGTGGCAGCCAACCTGGCTGACCAATCTACCCGATGCGGCTACCGAGCTATTAAACTTGATGGAGGCAGCCGGGGCTTTCACCTTGGGTTTTCTGTGGATGTTGTTGTGGTGGCGGCGAAAACGGCCGTACCAACCCGCCATCATCACAGAAATTACCAATTTACAGGTCCTAAGCCCTGGTGACTTCGAAAAATATGTCGGCCAGCTCTTCCGGCAAAAAGGATACCGTGTCAAACTGCGAGGCAGCAAGGGGGATTTAGGTGTTGACCTGGAACTGACCAGAGCAGACGGGAAACAAGCCATCGTTCAATGCAAACGATACCACAACACAGTTGGTCCCAAAATTGTGCGCGAACTTTATGGCACACTCATTCACGAACAAGCAGCCCACGCCTTTCTAGTCACAACGGCCGATATTTCCGATGCCGCCCGCGAATGGGCGCAGTTCAAGCCGCTAACCCTGATTGATGGAGAAACACTCATCAAAATCGCCGCATCTCTGGCTGAAAGTCGCTCAAAGGGAAAATGAGATAAAATCCAGTCACCTGGCAAAAGGAAGAATTTCTATAGTGGCCATCAAACAACAAATTTTCATCGGCGGCTGCAGCCGCAGCGGGACAACACTGTTGGGAGCCATGATTGGTGCTCACAGCGATATGATCTGTTCGCCAGAGTCCCATTTCAAAATGGACGTTTTACGTGCCCTGGAAAAAGGTAAAGTAAATGCCAATCCGTCCGCACTAATGACTTTGATCCAGCGACATTGGCGCTTCAAAATCTGGGAACTGGAACTGCCACCCATCGAATTATTCAATGACGATTCCGACGAACCTGTACTGGCCCGTCTGCTAAACTGGATTATCGACCAATATGCCCAACAGCAGGAAAGGTCCCAGGCTTCAAAATGGGTAGACCATACACCGGAAAATATCAGTTATGCCCATTCTTTACTGCAATTGTTCCCTAATGCGCGCTTCATCCACATTGTTCGCGATGGGCGAGCTGTTGCTGCTTCCATCATGCCTTTGGATTGGGGCCCCAACAGCATCATGAAAACCTCTCGCTGGTGGATGCGGATGATGTCTTTTGGTCTGGCCGCGGAAAAGGCCCTGGGACCAGAAATAATTATGCAGGTTAAATATGAAGACCTGGTTTTGGAACCGGAACCAACCATGCGGTCGATCAGCCAATTTTTAGGCATTGAGTATGAGCCAGCTATGCTGCACGCTACTGGTTTTAATCCGCCGAGTTACACCACCCGCCAACATAAACTGGTTGGCAACCGGCCCGATGCCAGTGTTGTCAATCGGTGGGAAACCAAGTTGACATCGCGTCAGATTGAGATTTTCGAGCATCAGACCCGTGATTTTTTGTCATTTTTGGGCTATCCATTGCACTATGGTATGCATGCCAAGGGGCCATCGTTTGGGGAAGTGCAGCAGGATAAACTGCGGGAATTAATTCAAGGCGAAGTCATGAACAAATTAAAATGGCTGAAGCGCAGTTATCCGTTATGGTTGTCGCGCGATTTTTATTCGCAGGGCAAGTTTACAGATACCAATAATTAGGCTCATGTTGACTATTGGCGAGTTGGCAAAAAAGGCAGGGGTTCGCACTTCGGCACTGCGTTATTATGAAGATGAGGGATTGTTAGTGGCGAACGGCCGTACCGATTCCGGCTATCGTCTCTATAAACCAGAAGCTATCCAGCGCCTGTATCTCATCCAACGCGCCCAAAGGCTGGGCTTTTCACTCGCCGACATCCGTACTCTGCTGGAAGGCTACGACCAGGGAAATTTAAGCGATGCCGCCCTCATAGAAACGGCCGAATCCCGCTACCTGGCTCTGGATAAACAAGTCACCGAACTGCTCACCTTGCAGCATGAACTACAACTATTCCTGCAAGATTTATACCAGCAGCACGGCACCAGCGATCATTTTGCGGCAATGGTCGAGCGCATCTGTGCCAATCCTATCACCCAACCGGCGGCAAAAGGTGTTCTTGATTGGCTGGTAGCTTATACCGGCTGCGTGTTAAGCACTGAAGCCGGGAAAGCGATTCTGGAGCGGCTGCAAGGGCTGCACATTCATATCTGGCAGGAAAAAGATGTTTATTTTATTTTGGTCGTCAATCGGGACACGGCCGTATACCAATCCCTCCTCGAACTGGCTCAACTGGAAGCCAACTGTCAGGTTCACTCCCAAACTATCCCCGAACTCAGCGACAATGAAGAAGGCTATCTGCTGCGCGTTACCGGACCGAATGCCTTCATTTTCGCCCGTTTGTTTTTGGCCCTTGAACAATCTCCCCAAAGTTAGCTCCACCGCTCATGACAATATCCCACCCGGATCGGGATAATATCCCGCCAACTTCCCTGTCAATTTAGGCATCTGTCTCATGACAAAATGATATGTCCTTGTGTACAGTGTTTGCATCCAATTTATTGAGGTGCGAGACACATGAAAAACACATTGAAACGGGCGGGCTTAATCCTGGGAACTCTTGCAGGGCTATTCCTACTGGCCGTTATCATCTTATCAATCATCGGCAGTAATAAGTTAAACAAGCAGTACAACATACAACCAGAATCAGTAGCCGTGGGAAGCGATACTGCCGTACTCCAGCGCGGCCAATATCTCTACTCAATAAGCTGCGCCGGCTGTCACGGCGACAATCTGGCCGGTACGCCATTCTTCGACGATCCGGGGCTGGGCAGCATTCCTGCCTCCAACCTGACAACCGGGACCGGGGGCATTGGCGCCGTTTACAGCGAAACCGACCTAGTCCGCGCCATCCGGCATGGCATCGACAATGAGGGTAAACCATTGATGATCATGCCCGCCGGTGCTTTCTGGTATTACAGCGATGAAGATTTAGCCGCGATTATCGCCTACCTCAAAAATGCCGTGCCCATCGACAATGATTTAGGCGAGAAAAACTTGAAATTGATGGGACGGATACTTGTCGGCGCGGGGCTGCTGGACGTTTTGGCCGCCGAACATATCGACCACGCCGCTTCTCGTCCGGCCGCGCCGCCGCCCCAGGTAGATGCCGCTTATGGCCAATACCTGGTCAACGTGAGTGACTGCCGCAGCTGCCACGGCGCGGCACTCTCCGGCGGGCAGTCGTCTGAACCGGGCGCGCCTCCCGGACCGGATTTGACTCCTGGCGGCAATCTGGCGGATTGGCCGACCGTTGACTTTATCACTGCAATGCGGACGGGGACAACCCTGGATGGCCGCCAGTTAAGCCCGGAATTCATGCCCTGGGAAGATTACGGCCGTATGACCGACGACGATCTGACAACCATTTTCCTCTATCTGCAATCCTTGCCCGCAAACGGGAAGTGACCGGCATGATCCGCGATAAAACCTTACTCGCAGTCGATAATCAAAATTTGGTCCGCGCCAGATGCGATCATGATGGGAACTGGTTGGTGCAAACGCGATTAGCAGAGCAACAAGCAAGCTGTCTGGCTTGCGATCCCCCAAACAGGCAAATCGTGTATACCGGCACCAACGGCAGCGGAGTCTTTCGTTCCGCTGATGGCGGGCAAACGTGGACGGCGGCGGGGTTGACCGGGCAAATCGTGAAAGCAGTAGTCGTCAGTCCGCACAATCCCGACGTCATCTACGCCGGAACCAAACCGGCGCAGATGTTTGTCTCCCGCGATGGCGGGCAAAGCTGGGCCGAACTGCCTGCATTTCGCCGGATTCGCGGCCGCCGTTTCTGGTTTTCCCCGGCCGAACCACCTGATTGGCGGGCTTATGTGCAGGCGATCACCATTTCACCTGTTGACCCAGACGTAATTTTGGCCGGTATTGAGTTTGGAGCCGTGGTACGCAGCGAGGATGGCGGGCAAACCTGGTCAAATCACGTTAAGGGCACGCTGCGCGACTGTCACGACATGAAGTTCCACCACTCCAATGGCGATTGGGTGTACGAAGCGGGTGGTGGCGGCGCGGCGGTGGGGCGGGAGAACGGCCGTTCCTGGCGCAAAGTCAATGCCGGATTAGCCAAACGGTACGGCGTGGCCTGCGCCGCTGACCCCGCACAGCCGGAAATCTGGTATACGGCCGTTGGTCCCAGTCCGGCCAAATCCTACGGCCAACAAGCCGAAGCCTACCTGTACCGCGCGGCCGGTGGCGCCGATTGGCAGCCGATCGGTTGGCAGCCACATCCGCTGCCGCAGATGCCCATCGCCCTGGTCACAGACCCGGCCGCCCCTGGCCATCTCTATGCCGGGCTAACCTTTGGCGACGTCTGGCACTCGGCCGATTACGGCGACAACTGGCAGAAGCTGCCCTTCAACCTGGGCCGCATCTGGCGCACGATGATCTTAATCTGAATGAGGTGATTGATGAACAACAAATCTGTTTTGATTTTTGGGGCAACGGGTAACATGGGCGGCGCGGCGGCCCGCGCATTGCTGGCGCGCGGCTGGCAGGTGCGCGCCGTGTCGCGCAGCCCACAGAGCGAGAAGGCGCAGGCGCTGACATCGTGCAGGCTGATATGGATGACCGCGCCTCGCTGGAAGCAGCCTTTGATGGGATGACGCGTGTCTTCAGCGTGCAAAACTGGACCACCAGCGGCGTGGCTGGCGAAATCCGCCAGGGTAAACTGGTGGCCGACGTGGCCAAAGCGGCGGGCGTGACGCATCTGGTGTTTGGTTCGGCCGGGGTGGGCGAAGCGAACAGCGGTGTGCCCCATTTTGACTGCAAAATCGTTGTGGAAAAGCACATGCGCGATGAATTAGGCCTGCCGGTGACTGTGGTGCGCCCTGGCCCGTTTATGGAATTGATGACCGACAAGGCGTTCTTTCCGCCGCTGGCGGCCTGGGGCGTGATGCCCAAAATTGTGGGCTGGGAGACGCCGCTGCCGTGGACGGCCGTTACCGATATCGGCCCGACGATTGCCAACGTATTTGACAACCCGCAGCAGTGGATTGGGCGTGACATCAATTTAATCAGCGATGTGGCCAGTATGCGGGAGTGCCGGGAGATTTTCAAAGCCACCACCGGCAAAAAACCGTTCGGTTTGGGTTTGCCAGTGGCCATGTTCAACAAAATGGCCGGGCCAGAGATGGTGGTAATGTGGCGCTGGCTGGCCGATTACCTGGCCGCCAACGACATCAGCGCGGCGAAGGCAGGCATGATAGCGGCGTCGCGAGAAGCGTGTCCCGATTTGCATGGTGTGGCCGATTGGCTGAAGCTGTCGCGCAACGGGCAGGGTGGGTGAGTTGGTTGCGGCGCTCAATACCGTGTACGCAGCCATTTTTGTGGTATTGGCACGACTGTGATCGCCCGGCAGCCGGTATTCACCAAAATTGGGATAGAATAGCAGCATGGCAGAACAATCACAGCCAATCATTGACAACGACATGAGTACAGCGGTTACGGCCGTGCCCACACTCGCTGGCGGCTGGTTACAGGCGGTGCGTGCAGCCTGGTTTGTGCTGGCGGCGGTAGTGGTGGCCATTTTCGTCACTTCGCTGCCCGGCTACGCCCAAACCTTTGGCGGGGAGCTGGCTCACATTGCCGCCGAAGACCAGAATCGGGTGACGGCCGTGTTGGCCATTTTCTCCGGGCTGGCATCGTTGGCCTCGGCGCTGCTTTCGCTGGGACTGGCGGCCGTCTTTTTCCGCCGCCGCTTCACCGAGACGGTCGCCGCCGCGCTCTCCTTCTACCTGCTGCTCTACGCCGTCGTCATGTCTGGCCCATTGGAAAACTGGAGCACCTATTGGTTGGGTGATGATATGCTGGCGCTGCGGCTGCAAGGGCTGCTGCTGGCCGTGCTTACCGTGCTGCTGCTGGCGTTGTTCCCCAACGGCCGTTTCGTGCCGTCCTGGTCCCGCTGGCTGCTGCCCCTCACCCTTCCCTGGAGCCTGGGCCTCTTTCTGCTCCCCAATTTTGATTCCCCTGCATCCAGGCCATTCCTCATCACGCTGCTGGCGGTGGGGCTGATTGGCTTCGTTGTCACTGGCTTTGTGGCGCAGGTCATCCGTTACCGCCGCGTTTCGTCGGTGACTGAACGGCAGCAAATGAAGTGGGTTGTTTACGGATTTGCGCTGTGGCTGAGTTACATATTCATCTCGACCCTGCCCTATTTTTATCTGGCCAACTTGCCAGCCGGGGCATCTGTGCCCTGGTGGGGATCGATTAGTGTGCTGGGCTGGTTTCTGGCGCTAAACATTGTGCCCGTTTCCTTGTCCATTGCGGTGATGCGTCACCGGTTGTGGGATATTGACATCCTTATTAATCGCACGCTGGTGTATGGGGTGTTAACGGCCGTTACCATTGGTCTCTATGCTCTGGCCGTCAGCGGCATGGCAGCCCTGTTCCAAACACAGGCCAATTGGCTGGTCGCCTTCATCGCCACCGGATTGGTGGCCGTGCTCTTCCAGCCGCTGCGCGACCGCTTGCAGCACAGCGTCAACCGGCTGCTCTACGGTCACCGTGATGAGCCGCTGGAGGTGTTGGCGCGGCTGGGCCAGCGGTTGGAAGATGCGCTGGCTCCAGAGCTGGTATTGCCCACGCTGGTAGAAACCATTGCCCAAACATTAAAACTGCCGTTTGTGGCTCTGACCAACCAGCAAGGCGAGGCCATTGCTACCTTTGGCAAGCCAACCGCCGCTCAGACCTTCCCGCTCATTTACCAGGGAACACCCATCGGTTCCCTGCTGGCTGCGCCCCGTTCGCCGGTAGAAAGCTTTACGCCGACCGAAAACAGGCTGCTGCAAAATGTAGCCCGGCAGGCGGGAACGGCCGTACACGCCCTCCAACTCACCGCCGACCTGCAACATGCCCGCCAACAAATTATCACCAGCCGCGAGGAGGAACGCCGCCGCCTGCGCCGCGACCTACACGACGGGCTGGGGCCGTCACTGGCCGCGCAGATGCTCAAAATCGGCTCGGCGCGGGCGCTGCTGGCCAGTCGGCCGGAAATGACCGACAAACTGTTGGCCGAAATGGAAACGGACATCGAAAACACGCTGGCCGATGTCCGTCGCATCGTTTACGATTTGCGGCCGCCGGCGTTGGACCAATGGGGATTGACCGGCGCTTTACAGGTCCATGCCGAGACGTGCGAAAACAGCACCTTGACTGTCCGTGTGGCGGCACCAGACCCCCTGCCGCCGCTTCCCGCTGCCGTAGAGGTGGCGGCCTACCACATTGGTCGCGAAGGGTTGACAAATGTGGTGCGCCACGCCCAGGCGGCGCACTGTACGCTAAAGCTGTGGGTAGGTAACGGCCGTCTCCACCTCACCATTCAAGACGACGGGCAGGGCCTGGGCAAGGAAGTGCAGGCTGGAGTG
Organism: Ardenticatenaceae bacterium; assembly: GCA_020634245.1. Taxonomy (GTDB): domain Bacteria; phylum Chloroflexota; class Anaerolineae; order Promineifilales; family Promineifilaceae; genus JACKCC01. The sequence continues at coordinate 144,332 of JACKCC010000017.1, forward strand.
GGTCTCAATGCCATGCGCGAACGGGCTGCCGAACTGGGCGGCTCGTGTACAATTGAAGGGAAACCAGGGCAAGGGACAACGGTAACGGCCATTCTCCCCCTGGGCCAAACGGGAGATCAAATGCGTAAAGTACCCAACGAATTCCAAAGCAGTGACGGCAGCCGCCTTACGATTCACAGAACGAGTCAGGAAACAAATGGCGAACTGCTGGAAATGGAAGCAACCTATCTCCCTCATTCACCACAGCCGCCGCTTCATTACCATCCCTATCAAGAAGAGCATTTCCAGGTGCTGCGCGGCATTTTCCGCACCCACATCGGCGGTATCGAGAAAACCTACGCGGCAGGCGACACATTTGTCGTGCCTCCCAACACTCCGCACTGGATGCACAACATCAGCGATGAGGAAGGCGCTTTGCTGTGGCAGGTGCGGCCGGCGCTCAAAACGCAGGCTTTTTTTGAAACGATGTGGGGGCTGGATGCCGATGGCCAGACAGATGCCAATGGCCGCCCTCCATTTTTGCATTTGGCCGTTATCTTGCACGAATATGCCAATGAATTCCGTGCCGTCAAGCCGTCCTATTTTGTCCAACGCATCCTCTTTGGCCTGCTGGCTCCCATCGGCAAATTGTACGGTTATCGGGCCAGATACGATAAGTACACCACCGTGAAACCATAAAGGAACCCTCATGGACGACATCATTCGCGTCTTGATTGTTGATGACCATCAACTTTTCCGCGACGGCCTTCGTGCCCTGCTCATGGCCGCGCCGGATATGGAAGTTGTGGGCGAAGCGGCCAGCGGGGCCGAAGCGGTGCGGCTGGCGGCCGAGACGCAGCCCCACGTTATTCTGATGGACATCCAAATGCCTGATGGTGATGGCATTGAGGCCGCGCGGCAAATCGTCGCGGCCAATTCACAAATCGGCGTGCTCATGGTGACCATGTTTGAGGATGACCAGTCCGTCTTTGCTGCCATGCGCGCCGGGGCGCGAGGGTATGTGCTCAAAGGAGCCAAGCACGACGAAATGCTGCGGGCTATTCATGCCGTGAGCAGCGGCGAGGCCATTTTTAGCCCCAGCATTGCCGGGCGGATGATGAACTTTTTTGCCACTAGTCGTGCCGTTATCCCGTCCGATGACTTTTCCGACCTGACCGACCGGGAGAGGGAAATTTTGACCTTGATTGCCCAAGGGGAATCGAATGCGGCTATTGCTAAAACGCTGACCATCAGCGTGAAGACGGTGCGCAATCACGTTTCCAATATCTTCAGCAAGCTGCAAGTGGCCGACCGGGCGCAGGCGGCTATTCGGGCCAGGGACGCGGGGCTAGGTTAACTGAACTTACCCCACTAAAAAGTAAGATCAATAGCTATGCTGGCTTATAAGCCAGCAGGCGCATCCCATTGAGTGAAACCAGCACTGTTCCACCTTCATGACCGATGACGGCCAGGGGCAATGTCAGGTTGGTGGCAAAAATTGTAACCAGCATCAAGACGATCATAAACAGGGCAAATCCCAGGTTAACAGCCAGCGTACGGCGCGTTTTGCGGCTGAGACCAATGACGTAAGGGATATTCTTCAAATCATCAGACATCAAGACGATATCGGCCGTCTCCAGAGCCACATCGGTTCCGGCCGCGCCCATGGCGATGCCAATGGTGGCCGTTGCCAGTGCTGGCGCATCGTTTACGCCGTCACCCACCATCGCCACCGGACCGTAGGTGTCCCGCACTTGTTTGACGACACGCACTTTATCTTCCGGCAGCAAGTCGGCATACACTTCGTCCACGCCCACCTGCCGGGCAATAGCCTGGGCTACGACGTCATTGTCACCCGTAAGCATGACCACACGCTCGACACCAACTGCTTTCAGGTCACGTATAACCTGAGCGGCGTCTTCGCGGACAACATCAGCAAAGGCCAGGACGCCCAGGATGTAAGCTGCTCCTTCAATCATTTGAGCAACGACGACGCTGGTTTTGCCTTCATTTTGCAGACGATTGACAGTGGTAACGGCCGTTTCCAGACCAATCGCGTGATGTTCGGCAAAATAACGCAAATTACCAATACGCAAATTCAAACCGTCTACCGTTCCCCGCACACCTTGACCGGTCGTCGCCTGAAATTCAATCGCTTCGGGAACCGTTATCCCACGTTTCTCCGCCATTTTAACAACGGCCTGCGCCAGCGGATGCTCCGATTTAGCTTCGATGGCCGCAGCCAGGCATAAGAGCGCATCTTCGGTCAATAGAGATTTTTCCGTTGAATTTTCCAATGGAATGATGTCCGTTACCTGCGGATCGCCAATAGTCAGTGTGCCTGTTTTGTCAAAGGTAACCACCTTGATTGTAGCCGCATTTTCTACATAAACGCCGCCCTTGAACAAAATACCGCGCCGTGCCCCATTTCCAATAGCCGACAATACCGTCGCCGGTGTGCTGATAACCAGCGCACAGGGTGACGCAGCTACCATTACTGTCATCGCCCGGTAGAAAGAAGTAGTAAACGGTTCCCAGCCAAAAATTTGCGGCACAGCCGCCACCAGCGCCGTCAAAACGATGACGCCCAAAGCATAATATTGTTCGGCCGTGTCAATAAACCGCTGCGTTTCGGCCTTTTCACTTTGCGCTTCTTCGACCATTTTAATGAGCTTGGCAATGGTCGAATCCTTGGCTAACCGGGTAACACCAATTTCCAGGCTACCGTTTTTGTTAATCGTACCGGCAAAAACGGTATCACCTTCGCTTTTGGCTACCGGCATGGATTCACCGGTAAGAGACGATTGGTCAACACTGCTATCCCCGACCAAAACCACGCCATCTAAAGCGATTCGTTCGCCCGGCTTAACCACAATGCGATCACTGATATTGATTTTTTCGATAGGTAGCGTAACGATTTGATCGCCGCGTTTGACATTGGCCTGATTAGGCCGCAGTTTCATCAAAGCTTTGATGGCGTTGCGGGTGCGATCCATGGCAAAATCTTGCAAAACATTGGAAAGCGAGAACAGGAAAAGCAGCATGACGCCTTCGAATGGCTGGCCAACAATCGCTGCGCCCAAAGCGGCCAAAATCATGAGCAAATCGACGTCGATGGTCCGGGCACGCAGTGATTCCAGACCCCCCTTAAGGCCAAATGTGCCCCCGGTGACATAAGCAATTGTGTACAAAACGGTTATAACGATGGGCGCGGCTTCCATGCGCTCGGCGATAAAACCGGCCACCATGGCAATCAAAGTAATGACGGTAAAAATGGCTTCCAGATTATTGATGAACCAGGCAAAACGAGACGGGGGAAGTTCGGGCACGGCCGTTACTTCACTGGCCGATGGTTCCACAGACGCCCCTAACTTCTCAACCTGGTGGGCAATGGCCTGGGGAGTAGTCACATCATGATCATAAGTCACACTCAAAACGCCGCCCATGTAACTGGCTGTTGCCCGGCGAATTCCTGGCATTTCCTTGATTTGCCGCTCCAACGACATGGCACAAGACTCGCAAGCGCGCCCACCTTGATGCTCCAAACGCATGGTGCAAGTGCTCCACCGATGATGCAGGGTTGGTGCAACTCGCTGGGCCGCGGCCACAATATCCAACTCAGAAACCTTTTCCGGATTGTAATCAAAAGAAACTGTTTCTTGATTTGTGTCAACGCAAACGTTTACAATGCCGTCTTTGTCGCGCACCGTTTCATTAATGACTTCAAGACAACTCAAATCATCATGTTCGTGTTCATGTCTTAAAATTTTGTTTGTATCCATAAAAAATCCTATGAGCAATATTGCTATTCCCTGAGCCAACAAACATCACTATTCCTCAAGTTGACCTACTTTTCTCTATGCAATTATACGTTAATAGCCTGGATTTTCCGCCCCTCAGACAAATTTCGCTGTAATTAATATCAATTTTAACAATGCGACCAAACTAAATTTAACCACGGTTAAAATTTTACCCGATCTACAGTATTTAGCAATCAGTGACAGGATATTTTAATTTGAAATTTATGTTGGTCAGCAAATAGATGGTCCCCCTCTTGGGTGTTGCCGGGTAAAATAACCCAATTAACACCAAACAGGAGAGGGGTCAATGAATCAATTAGCCAATGTTGGCGATTTTTGTCCAAATGAAGCCTGCCCGGATTATGGTAAGCTTCAGAAAAAACAGTCAAAACAGAACATTAAAAAACATGGTTTCACGGCAACCGGCATACAGCGCTTCCAATGCCGGACTTGTGGTCAGACATTTACGGCTACGAAAGGAACGCCCTTCTACCGGCGGCGGACAGATTCCGAAGAAATCTTGGAAACCCTGGCCTTCCTAGCCGAAGGTGTTCGGATCAGCACTCTGGCTCGCGTTCAAGGCCATAAAGAAGACACCATTCTGGCGTGGCTCAAAGATGCAGCAACTCATGTCGCTGAAATCGAATCCGTTTTGTTGGCCAACTACCAACTGGAACGGGGTCAACTGGATGCGATGTGGAGTTACGTGGCGCACAAAGGTGAAAAAAAGGCTATCCCGAGACAGAAGAACAAGGGCAGTTCTGGCGAGCGACCATGATTGACAGTGATACCCGGCTCCGCGTCGCCAGCGGCATTGCCAAGACCGAAACGGAAGCGTCGCAGATTGTATTCACAATGCTCAAGCAGCGGGGTCATCCTGACAAGCCGCCACCGACTATCTCCGATGGTTGGGGCGGCATCCGGGAAGCGATGGTTGAAGTGTACGGTCAAGTGCCGCCCTATTCAGGGCGTGGTCGCCCACCAACGCTTAAGCAGCCAGGCGAGGATTGGCAATATCTGCAAATGGTCAAGCAACGGGAAAACGGTCGGGTCATAGGGACTGAATTACGGGTCATTTACGGTGATGAAACGGAAGTGCTGGCCTTGTTAGGCAAGAGCACCAGTTATATTGAGCGCTCCAACTTAACCAGTCGTCATTTCAACAGCCGCTTAACCCGGAAAACATTGGCCTTTTCCAAAACCATCGCGATGCATCAGGCGGCAGCAACGCTGGAAGATGCCTACTACAATCTGGTACGGCCACACAAAACACTGCGTCAGGAGGTCGTTGCCCAAGGCCGCCGTTGGTTACCGCGAACACCGGCCATGGCCTCTGCTTTGACTGAGCATATTTGGACTGTTAAAGAACTATTTTCAAACATCCCAGTCCCCATCGTTAACAACACTTAACGGGGAGACTATCAGCAAATAAAAACCGCAAATTTGACTATCTCCTGGCGCTTAATAGATATGCTATAATGAATTGTGGGCAGCATCAAATCCTCCACACAACAATCCAATTAAGCTCACCGCCATATCAAATCAACAGCTTTTTCGTTACAAGGACAACTTCGCTCAACCCAAAACGCCGGCAGCAATTTGAGCTTTAGGGGCCGTTTTCGCAAAAAGAACGGCCGTTTCGCATTCCCAGGAGTTGGCGATGGGAACAAACTTTAATCAGACGGAGGCATTTAAAGAAAACGTATCCGGGGATAAACGAGTTGGCGGGCAAGTCATCGGCGAACTTCTAAAGGATGGACAGTTTGAAAAACTATCACAACATCTAAACAATCTATATGCTTCAGAACAAAAAAGCAATCCACAGTTCAACCAAATTCTGGCAGCGGCACAACAAATTTGCCTCATTTGCCAGAATATGCGCGCGGAAACAGAGCGGTACCGAGTAGCTTACACGGATGCAATTCGACGTGAGCAGGAATTGCAACAGCACCTCACTCAACTCCTGAACCTTGTCGAGCAGCCTGTCGGGCTGATTGATTCAAACCTGCCAATACAGTCAGAAATGCCTGAAGATGAGGAGGGAAACGGCCGTACCTGGTGGCAGCGCTTGCGGACTCGTCTCGAATCAAAGCCAAGCAAAGTTAATGTGAAGGAGGAAAAGGATGAGGGAGGGGGAACGGCCGTTAATCCTCCAATGTCACCCACCAGTCCAACACTCACCGTCTACTGCATGGGCACTTTTCGCGTTTACATCAATGAAAATCGCATCGACAACTGGAACGGCAACAACGCCAAGGCCATCTTCAAATACATGGTCGTCAACAGGAATCGCCCCATTCCTATTGAAATTCTGATGGATTTATTTTGGCAAACCGATGAGCCAGACTCTGCCCGGCGCAACCTGTACCAAGCCATCTACCTGCTGCGGCAAGCGCTCCAAAACCCAAATCACGACTATCCTTACATACTCAGCACCAATGGCTGCTATGGGCTAAACCCGGACTTGACCATCTGGCTGGACAGCGAAGCATTCGACCGGCACTATCACAATGGGCACCGTTTTGAGCTAAGCAAAGAAAATCTCAAAGCAGTACATGAATATGAAGCTGCCGACGCTCTATACGAAGGCGATTTTTTGAGTGAAGACGTCTATGAAGAATGGCCAACTTTAAAGCGCCTGGAGTATCAAAATGCTTACCTGGATATCTTGAACCGGCTGAGCCGTTACCATTATCAACAACAAAATTGGGCGATCAGTATTGCCTACGGGCAAAAACTACTGCAAACCGACAACTGCCGAGAAGATACGCATCGGCGATTAATGCTTGCCTACTGCCGTCAAGGTCAACGTCATCTGGCTCTACGCCAATATCAATACTGCATCGAAGCATTACTGGAGGAATTAGATGCCAATCCCGCACCGGAAACTAATGAATTACATCAAAAAATCCAACAAAACCATCTTCAATTCTGACACCTTCGAAATTTGAACAAAAAATGAATCAAAAATGATATTTCAAAGCTATTCTGTTTGCTACAAAATGCCGGATAGCATTGTAACCAATTCTCGAGAACTGTTAAATGAGTAGCCACACAAAAAGCGTGTGGAAATTAAAGCGAATAGGAGGCTTGTTATGTCTATTACGAAAAAGGGTCAACCACAGCTCGCCGGAATCCTGGATTTCGATGTTACCAATTTGAAAGTTGCGAAAGAATCTCAAGTAGTTCTTGGCAATGTCGCTGAAATCATTGACAAGAATGAAACCTTCACTCTAGCACTGGATTTCAAGGGATCGGGTCAGCAATGGGAAAATATGTGCAATAACTCAAAACCAGGGAGTATCACAGAATACAGAGTCGAATTCTATGTAGAAGGGATGGGAAGGACACCCGATCTACCTGAAAGGCTTCTTGGTGTCGCAACAGATAAGCTTGTTCCCAATCAGTTCGACTATTCGGCCCAGACGAGTGTCCGCATTGATAGAAGTGGGATCTACGATGTTTCAGCAATGATAACGATCCCCCAGTGGAAGGGAATCCTTGGATTCGCAGAGGGTCTCATCATTGCCGTACATCCTTTGGAAGACTGAGTTTTTCGTCTAGCTCTTGGGAATTTAGATAAGATGCACGTGCTGCTATCAACCTGTCTAAACGCAACCAAGATTCACTTTGGTCGTTGGCTTCACCTATGGATGGCCGAGAGGCTCTGTCCACAACGAGGCCAGCGACCATTTTAATCTTTTATTTTTTGAAACAAACAAGAGGAAGAAAATCATGGATACAACCAAGCAAGAATCTCACAACCTGGCAGATATCAGTGGAATTTCTCCTACGCGCCAGCAGTATATTAGGGAAGGGTTAGGTATCCAAACGTTAAAACAACTGGTTACGGCTTCACCTGAAGATATCAGGGACTGTATCAAGGGAAAGGACATACACCAACGCGTGTCTGTGTCCCAAGTAAAGAGGTGGCAGAAAAAAGCTAAAGAATTAACGGCTGCGGATTCTTCACCGGTAGATATACCCGAAAAAAAAGGTGAATGGACTGCCTTTGCCACGTATGTGGTAGAGTTTCAAGAACGCTTCAACCAGAAAGGCCAAGAATTTCAAACCCAGGTACACCATATGGAAGGCGGATATGATGGTGGTGGTCGGGGTGATAAATGGCAAGGTTTGGCTGTTAAAAAAGCAGGCCAATGGATTGAAACCGATGCACTGGAATTAGTATCGGATACACAAAAAAATACACCAGATAAGGTTCACAAGCGGCAGCCCGTAGCACCTAAACCAATTCCACAAACCGCAATTTCCATACAAGGCCTGGAATTCATCCAACCAATCAATGAAGAACATCCAACAAAACTGGATGGAACTGGCCGCATGTTTACCCAACCTATCCACAGTGAAACACCATTTGACTTACGAATCATTTTCGAATTAGTCGAGGAAGGCAATGCTCACAATGGTAGTATTCCCTACGTTTCTGCCGAGGCTTATGTCACCAACAAATCGACCGGTGAGACCAAGCTGCTAAGCGAAAATAAACGCCAGCCAATCCTGGTAGATCAGGCTCAACAAATCGTTAATTTGCCCAAAAATCAATTGTTACAGGGGGTATACCGGCTGCAAGTAATCGTGCGGGCGTTGGAATCGCCCGGCACTTTAGGCTTTTTGGAAGTTCCTTTTTTATGGGTCACATGAAAAAACGGCCGTACGTATACGGCCGTTTCCCAAATAAATATCAATCGAAAAACGATAACTAATCGCCAAAATCTAAAGTTGCAATCGCTTCAAGCCAGATCGGAGCCAGCGGCGGTTCAGTCACTTGTGTATCTCGCACCTCAGGCGCTCCCGTAAAAACGCTGCCCTTGCCCCCATTGTGGAAAGCATACTCATCCCCCGGCTCCAAAATAATTTTCTTATAAGCCGGTGGCCACTGAACAATAAAGCGTCGCCCGCAAACTGGGCAGGTCCATTCCTCTGCCCCAGACTCATAAACCTTATCCAATTCCATCGTGTGCTGCTCAACGTGCGCCATCAAAAAACTCCTTTAAATCAATAATTTCGCTTTGGGCAATCAATCAAGGTCAGGATGCAAGGAAAATGAAAATCACAAGCCCAACTTCTAAATTTGTAATTATTCGCAAAGAATCACGTTTCCTTATCGAAACGTGACTCCAATCTTCTAAAATAATACGTTTTCTTGACCGACAACAAAATGGGAAAGTGTAACCAGGACAAGATGGCTACCCGGCAGACGGCTCCTCCGCCCGGTTGCGATACAAAGCCGGATCGACGACTTCAGCCATAGCCGTTTCGTTGAGGCGGCTGCCTAAAAACGCATTGACCCGCTTTATTTGGGGAACAGGATCGGCCAGCATATCACTGTAATGAACATACAAAACCGAAACATTGGACTGGCTGTCAATCCAATGGATAGTGCCCTGCAAATGCTTTTCAAACAGCGCCGCCATTTTGGCATCATCCATATCATCGGCATTTTCACCGCGTCGAACGAGCATTTTGCGCTGTGAAGCCAGAATTTCAGACATATTGCGGCGCATAAAGATGATACGGTACTGATAATCGGCCGGCAAATGTTTGAGTAAAGCGGAGATGATCTTAACTACTTTACCTTTCGTATCGGCCAGCCATACAGTATCACCTTTGTCAAGTTGTTTTACCCGCTCAAATTCGTAATAGCCTTTGGGATTATCTTTGTCCGCTTCACGGATTTTGTCGGTGAGCGGCGGAACACCGCCAGCTTCCAGCATTTTCATCATCATGCTGGTGCCGGAGCGCGGCAGTCCAGAAACAACGATAATTGGTTCTTTTGGGGTTGGTTGAAACAGCTTTTTCAAAAAGCCCATGCTTTTTCCTCGGCGCAAAATTTTCCTTTGGCTAAAATCGGCCTTATCTTATCAAAAACGGCCGTTTTGTTAAATGATTAAATCTGAACCACACAAAAGCTCATCCAATCCTCAGGACAAAGAATGAAGGTTGGGTAACGGCCGTTTCCGCAGTCGCATCCCATTCAACGTCACCAACAGAGACACCCCCACGTCGGCAAAAACCGCCAGCCACATACTGCCCAATCCCGCCAAAATCAGCGCCAAAAACGCCAGCTTAATACCAATACTCAATCCCACATTGACCCAAATTGTACGCATCGCCGCCCGGCTAAGCCCAACCGCAAAAGGAAGCTGCCGCAAATCATCCCCCATCAAAACGATGTCCGCCGTCTCCATTGCCTGCGCCGTCTTGCCAATAGCAATGCCCACGCTGGCCGTCGCCAGAGCTGGAGCATCATTAATGCCATCGCCAACCATGGCCACGTGTTCATACTGCTGACGCAGATGGGTAACGGCCGTTACCTTATCTTCCGGCAAGCAGTTAGCACGCATATCCGTTACGCCAACTACCGCCGCAATTTTTTCGGCTGCCACCTGATTATCACCGGTCAACATCACCAGCGGAGCCAGTCCCAGCGAGCGCAATCGGGCCACAGCCGCCCTGCTGCTGGGACGAACCTGGTCGGCCACCGCAATGTAACCGGCATAGGTATCGCCATCCTGTACCAACATCGTCGTATAACCGGCGGCATCGGCTGCGGCAACCGCTGAGCAATGGATGTCGTGCGGGATATTTTGATCAAAATAGCTGTGACTGCTGATGAAAATTTCACGGCCGTTCACCCGTCCCGTCACCCCACTGCCCATCATCGCCTGCACATTTTCCGCTGCCGGATAACGGCCGTATACCCCTCTCCGGCTCGACTCCTCCACCACCGCCTCAGCCAACGGATGCGTACTGCGCTGTTCCACCGCACTGGTCAACGCCAAAAAATCATTACACGATTCGCAATCCGTCCCCCCTTCACAACGAACCGATTTGAGGCCAACCACCGATGGCTTCCCTTCGGTCAGCGTTCCCGTTTTATCAAAAGCCACCGCCCTCACTCGGCTTAAAATCTCCAGGTAAGCCCCGCCTTTGAACAAGACGCCGTTCCGTGCGCCATTACTGATAGCGCTGATAATACTGACTGGCGTACTGATGACCAGAGCACAGGGGCAGGCCACAACCAGAAGCGCCAACGCCCGGTACAACCATTCCCGAAATGATGCGCCCCAAACAAGCGGCGGCAAAACAGCTACCAAAATCGCCAAAACCACTACCGCCGGCGTGTAAATACGAGCAAATTGATCGACAAAACGCTGCGCCGGCGCACGCCTTTCCTGGGCTTCGGCCACCATTTGAATCAGGCGGCTAATGGTATTGTCTGCCGCCAGATGGGTCACTTCGATTTCTAGCGCGCCTTCGCCGTTGATACTGCTGGCAAAAACAGCATCACCTACCGTTTTAGGCGCTAATTTACTTTCCCCGGTGATGGGTGCTTGATTGACAAAAGATGAACCGGAAAGGATACGGCCGTCCATCGCAATCTTCTCCCCCGGTTTCACCACAATTGTCTCTCCCACCTGTAAATCCGCTACCGGCACACGCTGCTCTTCCAGCCCGCAAAAAGGACAGGGGCCGCCCGCGTAACCATCCTGCCCCAAATGACCGGCACAGTCGATGCAATATCGCAAAACTGTGGCCTCGTTAGGCGCAACTGCCATCAGGCTGCGAATGGATTCGCGCGCCTTGGTTCCGGCAAACCCTTCCAGCGCCTCCCCCATAGCAAACAGCACCATGACCAGTCCGGCCTCAGTGTACGCGCCAATTGCCACGGCCCCCACCGCCGCAATCGTCATCAAAACATTGATATTAATATCGCGATTAATCCGCACCGACCGCCAGGCACTCAAAACAATCGGCCAGCCAGCCACCACCATTGCTCCCACTGAAGTCACATCCAAAAAAACGCTTTCCAGCCCCAACATGGGCAGCAGCTCATTAAACAGCAAGCCCGGCAAAACCAGCAGCGCTCCCAATAACGCCAGCCGCGTATCCCATCTCTCCCACATAAACCGCCAAAAATAAACCGGCTCTGATGACGCATGATGGATAACAGATGACGCATTACGGACAGCGGCTTCCGGCCTCGCCACATCGTACCCCAGTTCCCGAACACGGGCGACAACCATTTCCGGAGCCACGTCCCCCCTCACCCGCAAGGTTTCAGTGCTAAAATTCAATGAAGCCAGGTCAATGTTTTCCAACCGGGCCACCCCTTTTTCCACCGTCAAAGCGCAGCTCGCACAATCCAGACCCTTAATATGAAAAACTTGTTCGTCTGATGGTTTATTTTCATTCATGCCCATAGTCTACACCTTCAAGTCAAGTTCAATGTCAAGTGAAAAAACTTCGTATTCGTTCAGTCCCCGAGGTAACAGTCACTTAAAAACAACTTGAAATTTGTCATTACCTCTGGAAAAAAGTGACTGTCACCTGAACGCTGACAAGACTTGACATGTCGGCAAGTCCGTCCTATTATTATGCATAACTTAAATTTTATTTTAGGTATATCTAAATTTTAGGAGAATTATTATGGTTGACCCGCTTATTGCCTTGGGAACGGCCGTACTCATTATCATCATTTTGGCCATTTTATTCTGGCCGGAACGTGGACTGGTAGCCCGCTGGCGCGAAACCGGACGTTTGAACGAGCGCGTCCGCAGCGAAGACGCTCTCAAACATATTCACAAATTTGAAATGAAAGGCCGCCGCCCAACCATGGAAAGCATTGCTGGTGCCCTGCACATCAGCCAGAACGACGCCGCCACCCTGGTAGCCGCCATGCAAAGCAATGGTCTACTGCAAACTGGAAAAGGCGAGATTCATCTTACGCCCCAGGGGCGTGATTCAGCCCTGCACATCATTCGCGCCCACCGCCTGTGGGAGCGCTACCTGGCCGAAGAAACCGGCCTGCGCGAAGCCGAATGGCATGGTCAAGCCGAAATGGCCGAACACCAACTCACGCCTGCTCAGGCTGATGCTCTGGCCTTGCAGTTAGGCAATCCCACCCACGATCCCCACGGCGATCCCATCCCCACTGCCGACGGCGAATTAGTGACCCATGGCGGCCAACCCCTCAGCAGCCTGCCGATGGACACCCCCGGCCTCATCGTCCACCTGGAAGATGAACCAGAGGTTGTCTATGCGCAATTGGCCGCTGAAGGACTGCACCCCGGCATGGTCGTCCGCATCACCGAATCTGTGCCGGAGAGAGTCCGCTTCTGGACCAATGGCGACGAGCACATCATCGCCCCCATCGTGGCCGAAAACATCTCCGTCGTCCCCCTGCCGGAGGAAGATATAGAAGAGGTCGATGACTGCGAACGGCTCACCTGTTTAAAGCCTGGCCAATCAGCCGAAGTTGTCGGCATTACCCGTGCCTGCCGCGGCCCGGAACGCCGCCGTTTTATGGACCTGGGCATCCTGCCCGGCACAAAAATAAAAGCTGAAATGCGCAGTCCCGGCGGTGACCCAACCGCTTACATCATTCGCGGCGCGCTCATCGCCCTGCGCCAGGAACAGGCCAACCTTATCAAAGTTAAAAGAATCGAGGCAGCAGCATGACACAAATAAACACCGATCTATCACCAAACGAAAATCGTCAATCGAAAATCATCAATCTGCAATCAGACACCTGCGCTACCTGCCCGGCGCACCATGCCGGCAACCTGCTGCGCTTAGGCGTCAACATGACCGACTGGGATTATGTTGTGGCCCTGGCCGGCAACCCCAACACTGGCAAAAGTACCGTGTTTAACGCCCTCACCGGCCTGCGGCAGCACACCGGCAACTGGCCTGGCAAAACAGTTACCCGCGCCGAGGGCGGCTTTAGCTACGGCGACAATCGGTACAAAATTGTCGACCTACCGGGAACATACTCCCTGCTGTCCACCAGTCTGGATGAAGAGGTAGCCCGCGATTTCATCCTGTTCGGCCAGCCAGACGTGACAGTCATCGTGGTAGACGCCACCCGGTTGGAACGTAATTTGAACCTGGCGCTGCAAGTGCTGGAAATCACAGATCGGGCTGTTATCTGCCTGAATCTGGTCGATGAGGCACGGCGACATGGTTTGCAGGTGGATGATCGGCGTTTGGCCCGCGATTTGGGCGTGCCGGTCGTACCGACGGCAGCGCGGCAAGGCGAAGGACTGCCCGAACTGCTCAAAGCCATCCATGAAGTGGCAACCGGCCAATATATTTGCAAGCCACACCGCATTAAAAACGAGGCGCCAGCCATTAAACGAGCGCTGGAACAATTGGTGCCGCAGTTGGAAGCAGCCTTTCCCAATCTGCCCAACGCACGCTGGGTAGCCCTGCGCCTGCTAGATGGCGATCAACGCATTGTGGACGCCATTCGCAGTGGTGAATTGGGCGATTTGGACGCCCACATCCCTTTGCAGCCGGATCAACAAGCACCATCCTTGCAGTTGGAGGTAGCATCATGACCACAAACCCAGTGAGCGGAAAAAACATTTTGGAAACGGCCGATTCCCTACGTTGGCAAATTGGCCGTGAGTTCCATGAACATCTGATGGAAGACATCTACACCGACGCCGCCCGCATTGCCGACCGGGCGGTCACCCGGCCCGACGAAAAGCCGCGATTCGACCTGGACCGGACCATCGACAAACTGGTGACAAGCCGCATTTTTGGCTTCCCACTGATGATATTGCTGTTTACGATTGTTTTTTGGCTGACCATTTCCGGGGCCAATATTCCATCGAGTTGGCTGTCTTCCATTTTGCTGGACACGATTCACCCGCTGCTTAAACAAGGGGCGGCGGTGATCAATATGCCCTGGTGGCTCAGCGGCCTGTTGATTGACGGCATGTATCTGGCTACGGCCTGGGTCGTCAGTGTGATGCTGCCGCCAATGGCGATTTTCTTCCCGCTGTTTACGCTGCTGGAGGATTTTGGTTATCTGCCGCGGGTAGCTTTTAACCTGGACAATGCTTTCAAAAAGTCAGGGGCGCACGGTAAGCAGGCGCTGAGCATGATGATGGGCTTTGGCTGCAATGCGGCAGGCATTGTGGCTACACGGGTGATTGACAGCCCGCGGGAACGGCTGATTGCGATTATTACGAACAATTTTGCTTTGTGTAACGGCCGTTGGCCCACCCAAATCCTCATCGCCACCATCTTCATCGGCGGGCTGGTCCCCGCCTACCTGGGCGGCCTGATTTCGGCGCTGGCCGTAGTGAGCATTGCCTTGCTGGGTGTGATGTTTACCTTCCTGGTCTCCTGGGGTCTTTCGCGTACGCTGCTCAAAGGTGAGGTGTCCACGTTCAGCCTGGAACTGCCTCCTTACCGGCCGCCGCGCATCTGGCAGACGATTTACACCTCGGTCATTGACCGGACGTTGATCGTTTTATGGCGGGCGGTGACGTTTGCCATGCCCGCCGGAGCCGTCATCTGGCTCATCGCCAACGTGACGATTGGCGGCACCAGCATCGCCCAATATATGATCAATTTTCTGAATCCATTGGGGCTGCTGGTAGGACTGAATGGCATCATTTTAGTCGCCTATATCGTCGCCATCCCGGCCAATGAAATTGTCATTCCTACTATCCTGATGCTGACCGTACTGGTGACGGGTGTTAATGCCGGTGCCGGCGCGGGCGTGATATTTAATGCTGGTTCTAATGCCGATACGCTGGCTTTGTTTAAGGCGGGCGGCTGGACGTTGTTAACGGCCGTCAACCTCATGCTCTTCTCGCTCATCCACAACCCATGCAGCACGACAATTTACACCATTTACAAGGAAACAGGCAGCAAAAAGTGGACGGCCGTTGCCGCTCTACTGCCAGTTGCTATGGGTTTTATCATCACCTTCTTTGTGGCCCAAATCTGGCGTTTGCTTGCAGGCGGCTAGAGTGAGAGCAAGAGCTAGAGGAAAAGACGACCCCTCTAGCTCTTACTCCTTCCTCAAGCTTTACGGCGGCTTCTCTCCGTAATATTGATAATAATTAACCTTGATTGTGCCGTTGTATAATTTGCGCACCCGGTCAGGACGCGCCCGTTTGAAATAGCGGGGAAATTTGTCATCAGCCGTCAAAATATAAATAGACCAACCTTTTTTCTTGCGAAAAATCTTGTTCAGAGCCATGTAAATCTGGTTGATTTGCTGGTACTCGGCCAGACGTATGCCATAGGGCGGATTAGAAACCACAATCCCGTACTGCTGGTCGATCCACAAATCTTTGACATCCTTTACAGCAAAGGTGATGGCATCAGCCACGCCAGCTTTTTGGGCATTGCTTCTGGCAATTTCGATGACCGCCGGATCAATGTCATAGCCTTGTAACTGCAAATCGGGGATGGGCTGCACGGCCGTTGCCGCTGTCTGCCGTGCCTCCTGCCAATAATGGGCCGGGATGATGGGCCATTCATCCGAGGCGAAGGTACGGTTAAGGCCGGGAGCCATATTTTGGGCCATCATTGCCGCTTCAATCAAAATCGTGCCCGAACCGCACATAGGGTCAATGAGCAAGCGTTCTTTGTTCCAAAAACTGAGCGTCACCAGGGCCGCAGCCAGCGGCTCTTTAAGCGGTGCTTCACCAGCCTCGGCGCGGTAGCCGCGCTTGTGCAGGCCGGGACCGCTGGTGTCGATGGTCAGTTGAGCCATGTCTTTATGCAAGGCCACCTGGATAGTGAAATCCGGCCCCGTCTCAACGAAGTGATCGATGCCATAGGCAGCGCTTAACCGCTCGACGACCGCTTTTTTGACGATGGATTGGCAAGAGCGGGCGCTTTTCAGCTCCGATTTGTGGGTTTTGGCATTGACGGTGAAACGGCCGTCCCGCGCGATCCAATCTTCCCAGGGCAAGGCTTTGGTTTGTTCGAAAAGGTCATCGAAGGTAACGGCCGTGAATTCCCCCATCTTCAACAGCACTCGGTCGGCACAGCGCAGCCATAAATTCGTGCGGGGAATGTCGGCCAACCCTGCGTCAAACTCAACCTTGCCTTCCGACACGCGCAAATCGGCAAAGCCCAGCGCATTCAATTCTTGTTTAACCAATGTTTCCAGGCCAAAGGTAGCAGTAGCAATTAGGGCAATTTGTTCCATAATAGACAAAGTTTACCACGTTAAGTTGATACCTACCGGACGGTGTCAACGACCGAGATTATCGTAGCCCAATTCCACCTCCAACAATTTCGGCCCAGGGCCGATTTTGACCAGACATAACCCATTTGGGTTAATGGCTTCACCTCGCGAAAATATTCTCAATTTACCCAAAAAGGCTATAGCATTTCGTCGTGAGATCGTTATAATGACAATCAATTGTAAAAAATTTTTGCCTACAGTGGTCGTTACCTGAGCTTATGAAGGTAACCAGACCTCAACACAGGAGCACAATGGCAAAAATTTACGGTTTTGGCAAGTATCAAGGCCGTTCACAGCGCGCAAAGAGGAACGCACTGTTATTATCCAGTTAATTATCCCGTCGCTGCCAACGCTGTCACCCGTCTGATAATTCATTTAACTCGCTCCTTTTTTAGCGCCAACTTGTAAAGGAGTCATGCCATGAATCACCGGGAAATCACCCCGTACTACATTCCTCATTGGAGTAATTTCCAATTCACCGGCCATGCCGAACAACGCATGGCCCAGCGAAACCTGTCCTGGGAAGATGTTCAGATTGTCCTGATGTGCGGCCAGCGTTTTCACAAAGCTGGTGCGATTTTCATCTATCTGCGCTCACGCGACATTCCCGACGAACTGCAATCGGATAATCGTTTTTCACGATTAGAAGGCACAACCATTGTTGTCAGCCGCGATGAACCGGGACTCATCCTGACAGTCTACCGCAATCGTCAAAAAGGTGTCGGTCATATTCGACGCAAGAAAAACAGCAGACGAGCACCTCACTTTTATCACTGAAACCCATTGGTCACCCCCCATACAAAACAGAGGCCGTGAGGCCTCTGTTTTATTATTTTTGTAAGCATTCGGGTGACGGTCACGTTTTCCTAGAGATACTGCCAAAATCCAGGCTGTTTTTTAGTGACTGTTACCGCTTGCACTGAACAGATGCCTGTCCCTTGATCACCAGATTCTAGAAATCGCGCAGCAACTGCACATAACCACGGAGGCTTTCGGCTATTTTAGCGATGGAAATGCTTTCGTCGGCAATGTGAGCCTGCTCTTCTTCGGCCGGGGAAAAGCCGATGATGGGAATGTCATAGGGAACAAAGTGACGGCCGTCTGTAGCAAATTGGTAGTAGGATAATGCCGACTCACGACCCATGCCCTGGGTAACGGCCGTTCTCGCCCGCTGCACCACATCACTTTCCGGCGGCGTATAAAAACCATAAACCACCTCATCAGAAGCCGGAAACGGCTCGTTTGTCCAGGCATTGACGATACCGTGCGGCCAATCGCCCGCCAACCGATGAACAAAGGCTTGCAAACTGTTGGTGCTTTCGCTGGCCGTGCGGAAATCCAGCAAAACCCGCGTCCAGGCAGGGGTGACGTTGGGACTTCGAGTGTCTACTTCTACAATAGTTGGCGACACGGTCGTTGATCCCAGATATGGATGACGCGACAATTCACTTTGAACACCCAGCAATTTCTGAAGAAAAGCGGACAAGGCGTAGTTGGGATTTTGCCCTTTTTGAGGCGCGCTGGCGTGGACGGAACGGCCGTTAAATTGCAGCCACATTTGCACAATCCCCCGGTGTCCCAACGCCAGTTCGTTATTCGACGGCTCGCCCAAAATAACTAATGCAACGGGATAATCAAGATGTTCTATCCAATACAAAGCCCCCGTTCCGCCAATTTCCTCCTGCACGACACCGGAAAAGACGACATCGCGTAACGGCCGTATCCCCATCCGAACCAACGCCGCCATACTGTAAACCTGCACCGCCAACGGCCCCTTGATATCACAAGCACCCCGCCCTACGATACGGCCGTCTACAATCTCACCGGCGAAAGGAGGCGACGACCACAACGCCGGGTCGCCGGGATCGACATGATCCAGGTGGCTGTTGAGTACGAGTGCCGGTAAGCTACGATCCTGGCCGTGGATACGGCCGTTCACATTCCCAATCCCATCTTGCCAAACCTCGTCAAAACCCAGCCGCCGCATTTCAGCCAGCACCAACTCGGCCAGCGCCGCTTCCTCGTAAGGCATACTCGGCGTCTGGATGAGCCGCTGCGTGAAATCGACACAATCTGCCTGCAATGTTTGCCAATCCATCATTCAAAACCTCAAACCACTATCAAATGATTCAAAGTATACCGTACAAAAATTCTATCTGACACATCGCATGGGCATGGTACAATTGCGGCTATTCATCATCCAATGTGTATAAATCAGTGTCAGGTATTACGTTTCTTGACACATGACACTTGACACGCAAAAGGACTCTCTTTGAAACGTTGGCGATTCTGGATCGGCGTGATCATCAGCGCCGTTTTTCTTTGGTGGGCCTTACGCGGCCTGGATCTGAGTAAAGTCTGGGCCGATATACGGGCGGCTAATTATTGGTGGCTCATTCCCAGTGTGGCCGTCTACTTTTTAGCAGTGTGGGCGCGCACCTGGCGCTGGGATTACATGCTCCGCCCCCTCAAACACGTGCCGCTGCGCCGCCTCTTCCCGGTCGTCGTCATTGGCTACATGGGCAACAACATCTACCCCTTCCGCGCCGGCGAAGTGCTGCGTTCCTACGTCCTGCGCCAGCGCGAAGACATTTCTATGAGTGCCAGTCTGGCTACGGTCATCGTCGAGCGTGTTTTTGATGGCCTGGTCATGCTGATTTTCGTCTTCGCCGCCCTGCCCCTGGCCCCGATTCCCAGCGAGAGTATTCGCTCGGTGGTTGTACTGGCCAGCATTGCCTTCTTTGGCGCACTGATTGTCTTTTTTGTGGTAGCGGCCGTTCCCCAACGCATTTTGGTCATCGCCGATTGGTTGAGCGGCCGTTTCCTGCCCCAGCGCTTCCGTCAGCCAGTTATGGATTTCGCCGCCCGTTTTATGGTTGGCCTGGAATCCTTACGCAGTTTTCGTTACGTCTTCATGATTTTTCTGAGTTCCATCGTCATTTGGCTGCTGGAAACGGTCAAATATTGGTTTGTCATGCACGCCTTTGATTTCCAGGTGAGCTTTTTCGCGCTGATGTTGATGAACGGCATCGTTAACCTGGCCACCACCCTGCCCTCCGCGCCGGGCTACATCGGCACCTTCGACGGGCCGGGTATTGCCGTACTGACATTGTACGACATCCCGGTTAACGTCGCTTCGGCCTACACATTGGTGCTGCACGCCGCCTTGTGGCTGCCCGTCACCGCATTAGGCGCTTTTTACATGCTGCGTGAAGGATTGGGCTGGTCTGATTTTGGCCGGGCGGTGGCCGTCGCCGGGGAGAAAACAGGATGAAAGTTGCCATCGTTGGGGCCGGGATTGCCGGTCTTTCGGCCGCCTATGATTTGTTAGCTGCCGGTCACGAAGTTGTTCTATACGAAGCCAATGGACAAACCGGCGGGTTGGCGGCCGGTTTCCGCGACGAAAATTGGGAATGGCCGCTGGAAAAATTTTATCACCATCTCTTCGCCACCGACAAAGCGATTATCGGGCTGGTGGAAGAAATCGGGATGCGGGACAAATTATTTTTCCCGCGGCCAACCACTTCGATGATTTACGAGGGTAAAATTGTGCCATTCGACTCGCCCTGGCGCTGGATTACGTTCCCCGGCTTCAATTTGCTGGACGTGGCCCGTTTTGGACTGGTCAGCGCTTATCTGCGCTTCACCAAACCGTGGCGTAAGCTGGAGCAGGTCACGGCCGATTCCTGGCTGCGAAAATGGTACGGCCGAAAAATCTACAATCTCACCTGGCGACCGATGCTCATCGGCAAGTTCGGCCCCTATTACGATCAGGTCAATATGGCCTGGATGTGGGCACGGCTGCACGTGCGTACGCCCAAACTGGGCTATTTTGAAGGTGGTTTTCAGGCATTTGTGGACCGGTTAACGGCCGTTGTCACCCAAAAGGGTGGCCAACTCCATCTCAATACGCCAGTAGAAAATATAGAACAGATTACGAATAACGGGTTACAGATTACCGCCAACGGCAAAACAGAGACATTCGACGCCTGCCTCGTCACCACTTCACCCGGTCTGCTGACCAAAATGGCGCCCACCCTGCCTGCCGGCTATCTGGGTGAACTGTTGAATTTGAAGAGTATGGGCGCGGTGGTGTTGACGTTGGCGTTGAAACGGCCGTTACTCCCCGACCATCTCACCTACTGGCTCAACGTCCCCGCCAATTCGCCCGACAAAAGCCAAAACGACATCCCCTTCCTGGCTCTGGTGGAACACACCAACTACATCGACAAAAGCCATTATGGTGGCGATCACATCATCTACTGCGGTGACTACGTCACGCCCGATCATCCGCATTTGCAAATGGAACCGGATGCGCTGGCCGAGCAGTTCATCAATGTCCTGCACCGATTCAATCCTGACTTCAAAACGGATTGGGTACGCAAACATTGGCTCTTCCGCGAACAATACGCTCAACCCGTGCCATTTCTCAACCATTCGCAGCATATCCCCGATTTACAAACACCCCTACCCGGTTTATACTTTGCCAGTATGAGCCAGGTTTACCCATGGGATCGAGGTACAAACTTTGCCGTAGAAATCGGCCGCCGGGCAGCTCAATTGATACTCAGCCAATGAAAAACAGGTAAAACGTAGCCCAATCATCCATGTAAGTACCATTGTAAGGTGTTAAAGTTAAGGTATTAAGTGTTATATTAACAAGAATCAAAATCCACAGGTCACACACGAATTTCTTTCTGTGAACGGCCGTACCCAATTTTGACAATTTTGCGGAGCAGTTAAAAAATCTCAGTAGAAAACTTGCGTTTTTCCGCGCCTAATATTTCAAGGAGTATTTAACAATGAAAGTAGTGGTTATTGGAACAGGATTTGTGGGCCTGCCCCACGCCGCCGTATTATCCGAATACGGTCACGAAGTATACGCTTATGATATTGATGAAAAACGAATCAATGCCTACAAAACAGGCGATCGCGAAGAAATTGAACGGTACGTTAACGAGCCGGGACTGTACCCGGTCATTGCCGAAAACAAAGACAAATATCTATTTTTCACCACCGACATCACTGAAATTGCCGATGGAACTGATGTTTTCTTCCTCTGCCTCAACACCCCGCCCAACCGCGACGGCTCTTCTGACCTGAGCTATTACCTGAGCGCTGCCCACCACCTGGGTGATTTACTGGCCAAACGCCAAAACAAAAAACGAGTCGTTTTGGTCAACAAAAGCACCGTTCCCATTGGTACCGCCCGCCTTTTGGAAAGCATTATGAAAGAACACGGCGTTGAAAATTTCGGCGTCGCTTCTAATCCTGAATTCCTAGCCCAGGGAAACGCCATAGACGGTTCGCGCAGCCCGGATCGCGTTGTCGTCGGCTGCGATCATGAAGCTGATTTTTCTATTCTGCGCCGCATTTATGCCCAATTCGTGAATCATGTTCGCATTCGCTATCTGGAGACAACCCCGGAAACGGCCGAAGCCATCAAATATGTTGGTAATACACTCCTGCTCACCTACATTTCCTTCTGGAATGGTGTAGGCGCCCGCCTGGGGGAAACGCATCCCAACCTCCGTATGGAAGACCTGAAAATCGGCGTAACTTCAGACAGCCGCATCAGCACCTGGGGGTCTTACGTGAGCAATGGCGCCGGTGGCTCATGCTTTGGCAAGGATATTCAATCGCTCATTTACCAGCTTAACCAGGCCGGACAACCATCGGATTTGCTGCAAGCCGTTTACAACATCAACGAATACCAAAAGGTGTACTTGATTGATCGGGCTGAATATGAAGCCGGCTTCAATTTCAATCAGAAAAGCGTTGCTCTGTTAGGGCTGGCTTTCAAAAAGCGCACCAATGATATGCGTGATTCGGCCGCATTGAAAGTAGTGGAAACACTGTTGGCCCGTGGTGTGAAAGAAATCCGTGCTTATGATCCATTGGCCAATGAAGCAGCCAAAAGTTACTGGTTCAATCCGGAGAAAAACCACCTCTTCAACCGCATTAAATATTTCAATTCGGCGAAAGAGGCAATTAATGGCAGTGACGCACTGTATATCTCAACGGACTGGGAAGAGTTTCGCGGCCTTTCGCACACCATTCAACAAGAGGTCAAACCACCGTACCTGGTTATTGACGGCCGTCGCATGATGCCTGATTTCCGTACGCTGGTGGAAAATGGCTACCAACACATCTCGGTTGGCGGAACTTACCTAAAACCAACGGATGACGCCCCCGGCATGGCTGAAAAACTGGAAGCTGAATTGGCTTAACGTAAGTAAATAGGCAATACAAAAAGGCACGGTGTTTACTGTAAACGCCGTGCCTTTTTTATTTTTAGTGCTATTAAATTTTATATTTTATCCGCATACTCCCGGTAATAATACGGGCTGTTTTCCTGGATATAATCAAGCAGGTCCGGGATACGGCCGTTTTTCTTGGCATAGGTGATTACGGCATCGATCATTCTGCTTTTTGAAGTAGCGGCCGTAAATTCAGAATAAACAGCATAAAATCGATCATAAGCCAACTGCGAAACTTCTTCGGCATCAAACGCCTCATTAATTAACTGTCGGATAGCTTCCAGATTATGTGTCATAGTTGTTCCCCTCCATCGGTAGGGAATGATTATGTCGATACAATAATCCCTATTTTGCCATGATTGCCCTTGATATTCAAGAGGTTACACGGCCAACTTTCCAACTAATTATTGTCCGTCATCTCGCCTGCCTTGCTTTCCTGATGTAAACGGGCTAGATACTGATCGCGCAGGCTAATTTGGTATGGAATACTGGTCACAATCACCCGATCGATGTCCCGCAAAACCAAGTCTAACAACAAATTGGTATTACGATGCAGCAGCTGCTCCCAAAAACGCGGCATGGCTAACTGCCCTAGAAGCAGGTGAATAAAGAGGCGCGGGTCTTCTTCGCGGAGCGAAAGCAAATAATCACGCAGCGGCCCGGCAATTGAGCGGTATGGCGAAGGCAATATTCTTAATTCGCCCTGGCCAATTCGTGCTGCCCACTTTTGTTTTAGACGTTCAGTTTTCTCCGGATCAATGGCCACGTGAACCGCCTCCCAGGGCTGTCCCATCGACAAAGCAAAATTAACCAGGCGTAATGTACCGGCATGAACGTCGTCTACCAGCAGGATTGTTTTAACGTTGCTGGCATGGGGCGCAATTACTACATCACCCAAACTGAGCTGGCTGGCCACCCGTTGGTAATGGCGATGTATGGAGAGGA
The DNA here is from genome assembly GCA_020634245.1 of Ardenticatenaceae bacterium. GTDB lineage: Bacteria > Chloroflexota > Anaerolineae > Promineifilales > Promineifilaceae > JACKCC01. Next base: position 168,340 of record JACKCC010000017.1, read on the forward strand.
AAACCATGACCAATGCCGGAATCAAAATGACAACAAACCAGGCGCCGTCGCGGAATTTGGTAACTGCAAATACGATCATGACAACGGCCGTTAACAGCCCACCAATCCCATTCACTATCATCTTCGTCCGCCACTGCGAGTCCGCCGACAGGGTGGTGCCATGAGCCGAATGGCCGGTTTCACCGGGCTTCAACTGGCCCACTTTCAACCAGCGCAAAACCATACCTGACTGCGACAGTGTGAAGCTGAGGAATACACCGATGGCGTACAGAGGAATCAGGCGCGACGTATTGGCTCGCAAAATAATCAGCAAAAAGATAGCCATCCCGGCCAGGAAACTAATACCCCAGGAGAAAACTAGGCGCGAACCGCGATAAGCCAATTGCCGCGGCAAAAAACCGTCGGTTGCCGCTAAAGCTGCCAATCGCGGGAAATCGGCAAAGCTGGTATTGGCGGCCATAATGAGGATGAGGGTCGTCGCGGCCAGCAACCCGACTTGCCCCCAACCGCGCCCCCACACCGCGCGGCCCAACTGCGAGATGACCGTCTCTGTTTCCGATGGCGTCGCCCCAATATGGTGGGCCAGGAAAGTGATGCTGATGAAAATCGAACCTAGAATAATGCTCATCCAGGTCAACGTCGTCGCTGCGTTGCGGCTGCGCGGTTCTTCAAAAGCCGGGATACCATTGGAGATGGCTTCCACCCCGGTTAAAGCGGTACAGCCGGAGGAAAAAGCCCGTAAGACGAGAAAAGCGGTGAGTGGGGCAACGGCCGTTTCCATCAATGGTGGCGCATCAACCAATACATTCAACTCACCGGTCGCCCAGCGCACAAACCCAACAATCAGGGTCAGGGCCATACTGCCCAGGAAAATATAGGTCGGCACAGCAAAAATCCGCCCCGACTCCTTTACCCCGCGCAAATTAATAACCGCCATTATCAGAACCATCACAACAGCCAATTCGATACGCCAGGCCAGCAGCGCAGGAACGGCCGATACGATCTGATCCACACCAGACGAAATACTTACGGCCACTGTCAAAATATAATCGGTTAGCAAAGCTGCCGCTGCCACCTGTGCGGCCGTTTCACCCAAATTATCACGAGAAACAATGTAGGCTCCACCGCCACTGGGGTAAGCATGAATCGTCTGCCGGTAAGAGACCGTCAATACCAACAGCAGAACCGCAATGGCCAACGCAATCGGAATGGAAAGCGAAAACGCACCGGCACCGGCCAGCGCCAAAATGAGCAAAATTTCCTGCGTGGCATAAGCCGTCGAAGACAACGCATCCGAAGCAAAAACGGCCAGACCAACTTTTTTACTAATCGACTGGTGCGCGGCAGCGGCCGTTTCCAAAGGAGGACCAATTAAGATTTCTGTTAAGCTGCGCGAAGAGCGTGGCAACCGCGGTAAGCGGGACATATTCATTCACCTCAAATAACTTGCAGATCACAAAACGCAGTGAAACCGGGTCTTGGAAAAGAATTGCCACGGCCACTGCGCCTTGAAAAATCTATAAAATATGCTGATCAATATTGTGCCAGGCTGCCATCTAAACGGGCACGTTCCACAGCATAACGAAAACTAAAAATCGACAGCGGGAATAGAATGACACAAAACAAACACAATGTCAATATGTCTGGCAGCAATTCGTTCCAACCTGCTCCGGTAAGCAGCGCCAGTCGCATGCCGTGCAGGGCGTAACTGATAGGCAGCAGTTTGGCCAACGGCTGCAGCCAACCCGGCATAACTTCCACCGGGTAATAAACACCGCCAACCAGGTTGGCCAAATTACCCAGGAGCGCTGTTACCGGATCGCCCCTTTTGATAACCATAATAATACTGGCGGCCATAATGCCAATACTGGCAAAAGCAATAATTCCCAGCAGTAAAATCAGCAAAGCCGCCGCCACATTCGCGCCGCTCAAATTGACACCCAGGAACAAAACGCCGGTGAGCAAATAAACCAGAACACGAAAGGTCATGTAGGCATAGCTCCAGGATGCCGAACCGACGATAATCCATGATACGGGTACTGGCGTCATCATCAGTGCTTCCAATGTCCCCGTTGTTTGCGCTTCACGCAAAGCGCGGGCAAAACCACCCAGTCCCAGGCCAAAATAACCACCCAACGCCAGACCAATAAGCACAAATGAAAAATAATCGCCGTTGTAATTGGTTAACAATGGTGCGGCAGCTTCGCCGATGAACTGGGACAAAAAATAGAAAATGAAGGTACGGAACAAAATACCAACAATCCCGCCGATGAAAGCAAAGCGGTAACTGGTTTCGGTGAAGAAATCGCGGACGAGAAACGCACCCAGAAGGCGAAGGGGTGAAAGGGTGAAGGGGTGAAGAGGTGGGTGGCCTGCGGTCGCAGGGGTGCTCTTCTGCCTTCTGCCTTCTGCCTTCTGCCTTCTACCTTCCGCCTTCATCATTCAGCCTTCATCCTTTGTAAAGTGGTGGAATATCTCTTCCAGGCTAGGCGGCGTGTTTTCTACATGATGGATGGCGATATTGTGTTGGTGCAGGGTGTCAAATACGGCCGTTAACACCCCATCTCCCGCCATCGCCCGCAGTTCAATCCAATGGTCCGCCCCTCCAGACCGGCAAACCAAATCGGGAACGTTGGCTAAAATCGCCAGCACCTTCTCCGGCAGTGGATCAACGTACAAGCTGTAACGCATCGCCCGAAAATGGCGGCGCAGTTCGGCCGGTGAACCGCTGGCCTGAATTCGCCCTTTGTGCATAAATGCCACCCGATGACACAGTGTCTCCGCCTCAGCTAAATCGTGGGTAATGAGAAAAACGGTCATCGCCTGCTCAGACATCAGGCGGCGAATTAGCTGGTGCAGCCGCTGCGTGGCCGTGGGGTCCAGGCTGCGGCTGGGTTCATCCAAAAAGAGGAGGCGAGGCCGGTGCAGCAAACTGCGGGCAATGGCCAGCCGCTGTTTCATACCGCTGGAAAATTGGCCAAAACGACGGTCAGCCACGTCCAGCAAATCTACATCGACTAATACTTGATCGATTCGTTCGGTGGCGGCACGGCCGTACAGCCCATGCATCGCTGCAAAAAAAGCCAGGTTACGCCGCGCCGACAGCCGCCAGTAAAAGCTGCGATCATCAGAAACCACCAGTCCAACCGCCGCCCGGATTGCAGCAGTATCGACCAGATCGTTTCCGGCGATGGCGGCCGTCCCGCTGCTGGGCAAAATAAGAGTGCACAGCATCTTGACCAGCGTCGTCTTGCCCGCGCCGTTAGGTCCCAACAGGCCAAACAATTGCCCTTCAGGGACGGTGAGGGAGAGATCGGACACGGCCGTTACCGGTGTCAGCCGCGCCAATTTCCCCCAACCTTCCGGCTTATCAAACTGTTTGCTCAAATGATGGACTTCAACTGCGTTCATCAAAAAAATTGATGATTGATGATTGATGATTGGTGCGGAAACACCATAATCATTAATCATCAATCTTCAGTCATCCCCCTCCAATGTCGGTGAAATGGGCAAAGTGGTGGTGATAACGGCCGTTTCCGGCGTCATCGTTGGCTCTGGCGTGGGCGTGGGAATAAACTCAAACTCGGTAGCTATCACCTCAAAACTGGTCTGCCCCGGCTTAATTGTCACTTCGCGCCGGTAAGTAACCAGATCAAACAAACCGGTGACCGTCACGTCCAAAATATAATCCCCGGCCGGCAAGTCACCAACCACAAAATTCTCCCGCCACACCGGGTCCGATTTGACCACCAAATCATAAGTCAACTGTTTGCGCACCGGCGCATCCACGTTGACCGGCGTCAGCACCACCGACGCGCCGGGAATCAATTCGCCTCGCCGATCGACCAAACGCCCGGCCAGCGTGCCCCAGCCCTCGTACGGAGCCAACCACAACGCCGGATTGCGGGCATCGTTGTAATTATTCGTCCCCAGGCGTACTTCAAAATGCAAATGGGAATCAGTCACTTCACCGGAACGGCCAACCCCGGCAATCAACTGACCCTGCTCTACATGGTCGCCGGCCTGCACAAACAACTCCAGCGTGTGCGCGTACAGCGTGAACACATCCAGTCCCTGCCACTGCCAATCATGCTGGATGACGACGGTGTTGCCGTAATAATTAACGCCGTTGCGCGGGCTGGGGAGCGGTCCGGCATAAATCACCGTGCCGCTGGCAGCAGCGACAATGGTCGTGCCAGTGGGATTGGGAAAATCGATGCCGTGGTGGATGCGGTAGGGAGCCAGCTCAGGGACGAGAACGTCGTTGCCAAAAGGATACCATTCCAAATCGTAGGTGCGGCGGTTGGAAGGCAACGGCCGTTGCAGCCAATAATGGTCGTCGGGATTGATCGAAAGCGGCACATCATAGGGCGGCGGGCGCAATTCGGCCGGAACTGAAGGGCCGGCATCGCGCACAAAATTCTGCTGCGCCTGCCCCGGTTTGATACCGCTGCCCTCCGGTGTAGGCGGCAGAAGAGTCGCCGTCGCGCCAAACAGAATTACGCCGCCCGTTCCGCCATCGCGCAGCACCGGCTCCAGCGTCGTTGGCGTCGCTGTCAGCAAATCGGGCGCGGCAGCAACGGGCAAAAGTGTCGGCGGGGCAGCATCGGTGGGAGTGCAGCCTACCAGGAGCAAAAAGAAAAGGAGCATGGGAGCAAGAGAGTAGAGGAGATTACGTTTCACGGATTACGGATTACCGAATACGGCCGCAAACTCCCCAACCGTATACAATTCCAGCATCGCCTCTTCCCAGGTTAAATCCTGCCGATTTTCGAAATGCCAGAAATTGATAGCCGGGAAATAAGCCCGCCAATTGGAGGTGGCCGGGACACGCTGCCAGCCATAATCGGTGGCCAATGCCGTAAAATCGACGTAGTAGCCGGGGGGAATACTGTCTTTCACTTTGCCGCCCTCGTCGTAAAAACGAGGTTCGTCACCGTAGCGAGCCTGGAAATCCCACGGGAGGGAGCGCAGTGGTTCGCCCTGGCTGCCATCCTGCGCTTCGGTTTTGATGAAAACGCGCCAGTACGTTTCTGTCCCCACATTTTCGCGTACCACCTCCACTCGTGGCTCAAAAGCTAACGCCTCACGGTAGTAAAAATCAAAAGCGCGCCCCGCCTTGTTCCACGATTGGGCCGATTGGCCGGGCAGCGGCCGGGCGTCGATAGGTTCAAACATATTGTCCAGTTGGGCCAAAAAGTCCCAGCCGGCTTCGGCCATGACTCGCTGGCGCAAAGTTGTGAAGGATTGGTCCACCTGATCGCTCAAATAAGGCGACGGCGCGTTGACGGGCAGCTCATACAGTAGTTGGGAGGCTTCCTTTTCAGCACTGTCGGCTACTTTGGCGACAGCTTCAATGAAAAGCGGCTGATCGTCAGCCGGTTCAACCTGGCGCACAGCAGCTACCATCTCCGGTGTCAGGCTGACGGCAAACCAACTCGGCTGGGAAAGACGGCCGTTGCCCACAAACACTTGCGGCGAAACTCCCCAGCTTTCCGGGCTGCCGGTGAACAAATAATCCTGCCCGTTCCGGCTGTAGACAAAAACCAGCGACTGGCTGTCCGGCGACCAGGCCGGATCGCGCCCCTGATCGCCCAGGCTGACTGCCGGACCAGATGGATTAACGCCATCGCGCAGCGGCAGGGCATACAACAATGGAAAATCAGCGCGATCATCGCTGTAGGCCAGGAAACGGCCGTTAGGCGCAAACACCGGATGCGATTCGTAAATATCGGGCGAACGGGTCAGGTTAACGGCCGTTTCATCCGACACCGCATCCAACGACAGCATGAAGATATCCGGACCGCCACCGCGCCAACTGACAAAAGCGATGTGCCGCCCCTGCGGTGACCAAACCGGAGCAAAATCCAACGCCGGGTCCTCAGTCAGCCGGTACGGGCCGTCGCTGCCGTCGGCTTTAACAATATAAATGTCAAAATTTTGCGCCTGGTACGATTCATACACCAGCCATTGGCCGTCCGGCGACCAGGAAGGCGAACTATCAAACGCCAGATCATGGGTAACCCGGCGCAGGCGGCCAGCTGGGAAATTGTAAACGTACAACTCCCAATTGCCATCGCGATGTGAACTGAAAGCCAGTTCCTGACCGTCCGGACTCCAGACCGGATCACGATCCACAGCAGGATGGCTGGTCAGGCGTACTGGTTCAGCCTGCCCCACCGGCAAAATGTAAATGTCGCTGTTACCGTTCACGTCCTGCACAAAGGCCAGGCTGCCGCCGCTGCCGGTCGGGTCTGGCGTCGCCCAGGGCGTTAACTGCACCGGGATCGTTGGGCGCGGCGTGGGGGTGACCGGTCCAGGCGTGGAAGTTACCTCGATGATACGCGTCTGTACTACCCCGGCAGCAACCTGATCCGGCTGCTGTTCTTGCAGGGTAGCGAAGCTAACCACCAACACGATGCCCACGCTGGCCAATGCGGTAATCCAGCGCATACGGCGGGCATAGGGGTCAGGGATTCGCGGGGCGGTAACGGCCGTTTTCGGGGGTCTGGGCCGCCGCCAAAAGACACGCCAGCGGGCACGGCGCACGTTCCAGTACGATGCCCAACGGCGATTAAGTCGCTGCCGCCGGGGTTCGGTGGCCTGCCAGCGTTTACGGATAAAACCGGTGATAAGGCTGAGGAACGGCCGTACCAGTACCCGATACAACCAGGCCAGCGGCCGCCAAATGAACAGCGTCAACAACCGCCGTAACGCCAGTCCTAACCGACCCATAAAGCGCCAAATCGGCCGCAAAACCTTCTTCATCTGTCGCCACAAAAATCGGAAGGGGGCAAAAATCCAGAGGAATGGACGCCATACGGTCCAGGTCAGCAAGTTGCGGATCGCCAAACCCATCCGTCCGGTAAAACGCCACCAGCGGACGACCAGATTCAACCACAACCACCGGCCCATTCGTTTGATTAGCCTCAGCATCTCAAGGCCAGTTTAGCACGACTGTATACTATGTCAAGTTAGTCAGGCAGTCTTGTAGCCGGATTGTCTCGCAGTGCCAGGCACGGGGCAAATGACGATTGCAGCCACAGTTTTTGCCGCCACATGCCTGGCATTAGCCAACTAAATTACGCCTTTAACTCTCGGTTGCGGACGGCACGGAAAGCGGCATACACCTGCGGCTTGCGGTTGCCATTCTTGTCTAAAATACCGGCGTTGCGCATCCAATCCGTCCAGGCAAACCAGATGACGACCGGAACCTGCGCCGCATACCGGTCACCCACCGTACTGTAAACATCCTCCAGATAATCGCCGATAGCTGCGTAAAATTGCGGTCCGATTTCATTGTCGGCAGCCACACCCAACTCGGTAATCCAGAAGGGCATATCTGGGAAGGCAGCTTTGTACTGGGCAAAAGCGTCACCTAACGTGCCGTAATGCTGCCCCCAATCAAATGGGGCGCGGGTGGCCCAGCGCGTGTAGGGATGGATGCCGATGGCGTCTACCGGCCAGGGACCGTTGATGGCTGCTTTGACCATTTGTAAATAGGCAATGCTTTTTTCCGGCCCGGTGGCCAGACCGCCAAAGACTAACGGTGATTCCAGCGATTGGCTGCGGATCGCAGCGGCGACAGCCTGCAAGATGATGGCAAATTTATCGGCCGGGATGAAAACAGAGGATGGATTGTCGGGTATATCCCCTTCATTCCAGATTTCGTAACCCACTTTGTCGCCATAGCGGCGGTAATGGCCAGCAATTTGACCGGCCGTTTCAGCCAAATCGGCGGCGTAACTACGCCAGCCGGTATTGTGTTTCCAGGGCGTGCTGCCCCAAATTGTCTCCTGGTTGATGACGAAGAGGGTTTTGACACCCATTTTGTTGTATTCACGCACGATGGGATCGTATTGGGCGAACGCTTTATCAAGATTACCCCGTTCGGCCACATTAACGCGGGCATCCAGCTTGAAGACGAAGCGCACCCAATCCAAACCCTTCAGGTCGTCGTTGTCGTAGGGGTTGCTGTGCGGCGCGTCGGGATTGACGTTCATGCCGGTTTGCAAGCGGGCAGGAGCAACAACCGGGAAACCAGGAGCATGATCGGGTGGCGCAACCGGTTTGGGCTGCACGGCCGTTGCCGAACGATAAAAAATAGCCGCCATAATCGCATCACGCAGGGGGCGTCCGGCACGGCCGTACCGCGCTTTTAGTGACGCCTCTTGACCAGGCAGCAGCCAGGGATCGTTAATGCAATAATCATCACCATCTTTAGCCACAATAAGCACCCAATGCTGGTCATTGTCGGTGTAGGGCGTGTTGCTGGTAAAATCGACCTGAATCGTCACCGGGCGGCCAGCGGCCAGACTGCTGTCAATACGAGATAATAAATCGGGCGTCGTATTACCGGCAAATTTGCCATCATAAATAATATCTTTGTAAACATCACTCAGCGCGTTCCATTTGGTCAGGTAGCCGTTGAGGAAGCCGCCGCTGCTAACCATTGCGTGGTTTAATTGTGCGGGCGTGATGCTGCGGCCAAAGGTATTGGCCACCATCGTGAAGCAGGTTAACATACAGCCCCACTGGCCGATGGTTTTGGGCGAACCGGCGTGACCCAGCCGCGTATCAACCCACAGCGGATCGCGCTGCGACAGCGGCGGCGTGAGGGTAGCTACGGCCGTTAACGGCACCTGAATCCGCGCATACAAAATCTCGCCAAAGAAATTGCCCCTCTCATCCTTCATGCGGAAATCGGAATAGTGCGTGCCAGTAACGAGAGGAGCGCGCATGGGCACGGAGATTTCAACTTCAGTGCCTGGTTTGGCAGCGGGCAGCGGATAAGTGGACTGGAAATTCATTGGCGTGCCGCCGGCAAATTCCAGCGTAAAGCCGGCGCCCCAGGCGCGGGTTCCGCTGTTGCGCACCCGCCACGTTTTGAGGAAATCGGTCCCGGCCTCGATTTTCATGTCGTCGGGAACGGTCACGTCAGCCACCCAACGGCCGTCACAGACACCGGTCGGGTCGGGCGGCGGCGCATCGGCAATGATGCGGGTGTAGATGATGTCGCCAAACGAGTGGCCGTCGGGGGCCTGGAAGCGCCAGTCACTAAAATAGGTTCCCGGCGTGTTGGGGGCAGTGAATTCGATGGTGATGTTGATCTGTTGACCGGGCGCGGCGGCGGGTAACGGCCGTTCCGCCGGTGACTTGTCAAAGTCGCCCATCGCCTCACCATCAGTGTGAACAAGTTTGTATCCGCCATTCCAGGCCACCTGACCATTATTTTCGACCAGCCAGGTTTTGGTGAATGGCTTACCGGCAGTGACGTGAGTGTCATCGGGAATAGTAACGTCGTTGATGAAACGGCCGTTGGGAACCGGGTCTGGCGCATCAACCGGCAGCGGGCCAACAATGGGCGTGGGGAAAACCGGCTCCACCTCCTCTTCAGGATCAGGCACGTCAAACCGGGCTTTGATGTTGTAATCGGTCACCGGTTTGATCAATCGTTGGGCTTTATTGGCAATACCACCAAAACCAGGCCCTAAATACCAGATGGCTGCGCCTAAAATTTCGGGGAAGCGGGCGTAATATTCGGCCACTTCGGCAATATCCTGCATCGCCTGGGGTACGTCCGGCAGATTATCATACGTCCAACCCCATTCGGTGATGAGGACATGGGGCCGTTTGATTTTGTGTTTATCACACACGGCATACAACTGCTCAAATCGGCCGATGTGGTCGCCGCGCATGAACCAGATGTCGTCAACCTTGAAGCAATATTCGTGTAAAGCCACGGCCGCTTTATCGGGATGCGCCTGGCATAATTCTAGATAACGCAGCATCCCATCGGTCTCCCACGACGCCTTTTCTGGCGTGCCGGAAGAAAAACCGAAGGCGGCAAACCGGTAGCCGTCGGCCATCATGATCTGCGCGGTATGGTAAGCGAAATTGCCCAACCAATCGCCCCACTCGACTTCTTTGCGCACCTCGTTGATGGTTTCGATCCAGACCAATTTTTTATCCAGTTCCGGCGGCAGACCGGCTTTATGCCAGGCCCAATGTTTAGCGGCTGCTTCCTCAGGCGACAGGTTGTAATCGGGCACGTCGGGGTTGTCGATGGGTTTGCAGCCATTGTAACGGATACTGCGTCGGAACACGGCCGTATGCGGCACGGAACTCTTGCGCATCAAAACCTGGGCATCAAACAGGCCGGTCATCGAATCGGCGGCTTTGATGAAGAAAGGCACGCCAGCCGCATCCAGGCGTTTTAGATGATCGCCAATCCCGGTTGGATTACCGCCAACGCTCGTGTGAAACCCGATTTTGCTGAATGCTTTCATGTCTCTACCTCCAGGAAACTCGTTGGACAATTTTCCCGGAAACTTCAAAGTTTCCGGGAAAATGAATGCTTAAGTTATTTGATCACTGTTCCTAAATGGCTGCCTAATGAATGATTACTGACTGTCATGCTAACAGCGTAAAAGAGAAGTCCTCGCTTGTCAACCGTCATGTAGTGTCAGGCACAGGGCGGCAAATCTCACTCAAACCAGGCCGTTCCGTCCTGTGTCGGGCACTTTTGATGGGCCTAAAAATCCCTCTTTGTAATCGCAGCCACAACAGCAATCAGGAGCAAGCCGGCTATGCCGCTCACAAGTGCGGCAGCAGCGACTTCCTTTATCACGCCCACCAGGCTGCCGGTTGAATCAACAGCTTCCAACCCAACTAGCATCCAAACGATGCTGGCCAGCGCCCCGGTAATGGCAAAGGCAAAGAAACCAATCACTGCATTAGACAGAACCCGGCCGAGATAAGGTTCCATGTTTTTTCTGATCCGTTGGATACGGCTCAGGTTTTTGTAAAACACGACAAAAACGACAAGGCCAATAACAAAGCTCAAAACAGTTTCTATTAACATGATGATGTCCCGAAAGTACAAGGCACAGGGCGGCAAATCTCACTCAAACCGGGCCATTCCGCCCTGTGCCTGGTACTTTGATGGGCTTCCAAACGAGTAATAGGAATAGGAAACCAATTAAAACGGCAAAAAGAAAAACGTACCTCATTCCACAGTTTGGAAACTTTCTACGATGCGGTAAAAATCTTCCAGATATTGATCAAATGTATCGGTCTCTGCCTGGAGGGTGATAATTATCATGTCACTCTCACGAGCGATGTACACATCCTCATTCGTTATTTCTCCATTGCCGTAACGACGCACAAACACTTGATTTCCATTGATGTAATCCCCTTCAAAACTCAATTCTTGATAAACACTGTGTGACCTGGGCATGTTGCGATTGATGCTTTTTATCCAATCTGCTCCCCATTTCACCACATCATTCATGCTTGGATTGACAGCATCTTTTTGGCGGATACCTATCTCAAAATAGCCAGTCCAGGAACGATATATTCGCAATTTAATTTCATCTTCTCCCTTGAAGCCGTATTCGTCATATGTTCGAGCCGACCATTTTGTTGGGTAATCAACAGAAAAAAGATAAAGATCATTTGTTATCGTTTTCCACTCGCCTGGGGGATTCAAGTAATTCCAAAAACCCAGCACATAACTTGCGCCCAACAGCCAAACTGCAAGAAATATCACATATACCTGCCATCGGGGATAAAATTTTATATGTATCATCGGTTACTCAATGTCACTCCCAAGAACAATTAGGCAATCACGTCAACCCCTGCCGCCACAAGCGGCTGATTTCGGCATCAGGTAGGTCGCTGGCCAGCAGCCAGCCGAGCAGGGTGGCGCAGTCGTGGGTGAATTGGCGGCTGTCGTCGGTGTTGATCGTGGACGGCCGTTCCCACACTGGACTGAGGGCTGAGTGATGAGGACTGAGGACCAGAATCGCATCATGCCGCAGCGCCTTCATATTGCTGACGTGTACCGAAATCGGGCTTTCCGAAAGGACGACGTAGCGGTTGACCAGGACAAACCCGGCCCGCTTCAAAGCAATCGTCAACGCCGCCCAGCCTTTGGGGTTCCAGTGGTGAAAGGTGAAGACGAAACGGCCGTTCTCCTTCTTCAACACCCGGTGACACTCCGCAAAAATGCCGCTGATGATTTCCGTGTAGCGGCTCTGGCGGTCGTTTTTGTGCGGGTCAACGGCCGACTGACGTATGTCGTAATCCCAGTCGGCGGCATCAGGCAGCAGTTGGCGCAGCCAGACACGGAAGAAGGCGGCCAGGTCGCTGTACTGCACGCTGTCAAAATAAGGCGGGTCGGTGACAATGGCATCGACGCAGTCGTCGGGCAAATCGAGCCGGGTTGATGACCCCTGCCGCAGCCAGAAGCAGCGCGTTTCACCGGCCATTTGGGCCAAATCGCCCACCTCAATCCCGGCGTCTACCTCCCCTTCGATTTCGATGAAGGTGGGCTTTTTGTGGTTCAAATCCCGTTCGCGGGGGGCGGCAGCCCAGAGACGGCCGTTCCGCACGTTGGCCTCAAACAATCGCTGCAAGGTCCCCGACGATTTGCGCGGATAGACCGGATTGTTTTCAACGGCCGTGTACGGAAACGAGTAAGCATGATGGGAAAACACATGCCGGATAGCCCCGGCCCGCCGTTTGTTTTTGCCTTTGTAGCCGGAAAGCATGGCGTTAAATTCCAGCGACGTCGAGACCAGCAGGCCCAGATTCAACCGAATCAGCGGCTCAAATTGGGGTAACAAATCAATGGCTCGTCGCAAATAAATGAGCTGGCGACTGGAAAACAGATCAAGGTAGTTGTCAATGCCGCGCAAAATCAGTTGGCGCGATTTCCGCCCCGGTTCAATGTTGAAGTCGGCGCGATTGGGGAAGAGGAACGGCCGTTGCTCCTCCGCCGCCTGCCAAACCGCTTCATCAGCCTCAGCCAAATTTTTGAAAAACGAGCCATGTTCCCGGCAGCGCCCGACGATAACCAGCGGCTCATAACGCGCATAAAACGGGGTCGCCACCTCTTCCTTATACCGTTGGCCGCAGTCAGGGCAGGCTTTCCGCTGCTTGTTGTACAATGATGGTTTGGCCGACTGACCACCGCAGACGCACGGTTCATCGCCGGTCAAAACGGCATGACAGGCCGGGCACAGCCGGATCGTTGTGCCATCGGTTTCCTGACGCAAGACCAACGAATCGACAAACAAGGCCGGGCCGCAGTCGCAGTGGCGGCGTAGGGCATGGAGAGTGAAGCGTACGGCCGTTTCTCTCTGGCAAATAGGACAACTCGTCGTGAAATAATCGGCCAATTCTGTTTGCAGTGTGCGAAAAAAACGCCGGTAGGCCTGCTCCAAATCCATCAACTTGATTGTCGACAGTGACGCCCGCGCTTGCAAAACCGGTATCGGGTCTAAATCCGCGCCCAGCACATTGGCCCCCAGGCGAATCGCCTCGTGCAATGTCGTCCCGCCGCCCATCATCGGGTCGAGGATGAGCTTGCCCTCCAGGCCGCCCGGCGCGTAATAATCTCGCTGGGCTTCATCAGCCACCAACTGCTTCAAA
>JACKCC010000018.1 GCA_020634245.1 Ardenticatenaceae bacterium
GCAAACCGGCCGAACTGGATGCCGTTGACCGCGACATCATGCAGTTGGAAATCGAGCGGGAAGCGCTGAAGAAGGAAAGGGACAAAGCCAGCAAGGAACGGCTGCACAAGCTGGAAGAAGAACTGGCCAATCTGAAGGAACACAGCACCGATCTGGCCGCCCATTGGCAGGCCGAAAAGGAAGCCATCCAGCGCATCCGCGACATCAAGGCCCAAATTGACCAGACCAACGTGGAGATTGAGCAAGCCCAACGCAACATGGATTACCAGAAGGCGGCGGAATTACAATACGGCCGTCTCCACACCCTGGAACAATCGCTCAAACAGGCCGAAGGGCAGCTCACCGTGATGCAGCAGGACGGGGCCATGCTCAAAGAGGAAGTCGATGCCGAAGACATCGCCCACATCGTCGCCAAATGGACGGGCATCCCGGCTACCAAACTGCTGGAAGGCGAGATGGAGAAGCTGGTCCACATGGAAGACCGCCTGCATTTGCGCGTCGTGGGGCAGGATGAGGCGATTGGCGCTGTGGCCGCCGCCGTGCGCCGCAGCCGGGCCGGTCTGCAAGACGCCAACCGGCCCATCGGCTCCTTCATCTTCCTGGGGCCGACCGGCGTGGGCAAGACGGAGTTAGCCCGCGCCCTGGCCGAGTTCCTGTTTGACGACGAGCGCAACATGGTGCGCATCGACATGAGCGAGTACCAGGAACGGCACACTGTGGCCCGGCTCATCGGCGCGCCGCCTGGCTACGTCGGTTATGACGAGGGCGGCCAGTTGACGGAAGCGGTGCGGCGACGGCCGTACTCAGTCGTCCTGTTTGATGAAATCGAGAAGGCCCACCCGGAAGTGTTTAACGTCTTTTTGCAGGTGTTGGATGACGGCCGTTTAACCGATGGCCAGGGTCGTACCGTCGATTTCCGCAACACGGTCATCGTCATGACCAGCAACATCGGTTCCCAATTCATCATGGACGTCAGCGATGAGGCCGAGATGCGCCAGCGGGTGCGCGAAGCGTTACGGAATCATTTCCGGCCCGAATTCCTGAACCGGGTTGATGAAGTCGTCATCTTCCACCGGTTGGAGAAGCAGCACCTGCGGGAGATCGCTCAGATTCAGCTCAATCACGTGCGCGACTTGCTGGCCAAGCGCCACATCACGATTACGCTGACGCCGGAAGCGACCGATTTGCTGATTGAGGAAGGATATGATCCGGTGTATGGGGCACGGCCGTTAAAACGTGTCCTTCAACGCCAGATCGTCGATCCGCTGGCGATAAAAGTCATCCAGGCCGAACTGCAAGACGGCGATCACGTCGTCATTGATGCGGTTAATGGCCAACTGACTTTTGACGTGATGGAAATCGTCGAGGCCGAACCTGCCGCAGTGTAATGCTTGTAGGCAGGCGTCGCTAAAATATGAAAGCCGGGGCCTGGGAGGCCCCTCTACGCGCACGTAATTGTAGAGGGGCCTCCCAGGCCCCGGCCCATGTATATCAAGTTAAGCATAAAGCTCAGCTAAAGCTAATAAAAGTTGAAAAGTATGAGGCGATTTAGCACTTTTGTTAATGCGTACGCCATGTGATAAACAAGACCGTAACATAGTCAACGATTCCGCTAAACGCGATAAATCACAGATTGCCAAGGCCAGATTGATAGCATGGCGACGCACGGTTGCGGAGGCCTTGACGAAACTGCGGTCAGGGAATTGCCAATTGGCCATCAAAAAAGACCAATGTTGGATGATCATGCCAATCAGCTTAGCGTACAGTTCACACAAGATACGCCACGGTTTTTCAGAGCGAGATTTATCAATGCGCCCGTGTGATTTCCAAAGTTTGAAAAGCAGCTCGATCTGCCAACGCAAGCGAGCCAGGACAAGAATTTCTGCCGGTGTGAGACGGTCAACAGGCACATTGGTGACAAATAAAGTCCAATCACATAAAACTAGTCGTGCTGAGGAAACGGTTTGGCCTTTACGTTTAGAAGCAGCTTTAAGTTTGCGTCGCCGTTCCCGAGCAACTTCAGCCGGTACCCGAAAACCTACAAACCGGGCTGGGAGACGTTTTTTCAACCCTAACTCGATAGGGATGTCAAATGAGCCATTTGTTTGCTGTCGTACAAATGCCGCTTGTGACCATGACTGTCCAGAACTATCAACAAACCCAGTTTGCGCTTGGGCGCGTGAAAGCCAACAACAACCTGTCCTATCCATTGTTTCTAACGCCTCTAGCTTCCAATACCCCAAGTCACGAATAAGCAAACTCCTCTCAGGAAGCGGCCGGTTCAAGGTAGACGCAACGCGGTCATGGGTGCGCCCATCAACAAGGTGCGGCCCATCAATTTCCCCATGTAACACATCCCAGCGGACTTGCAGCTTGACAGCGCCATTGCTCGCAGACCCGCTGCCGCCACACCCTGACCAAACCGGGGCCAACTCTTCTGGCAAGGTGATGCTGCTGCTATCTTCAATATATACGCCATTGAAGCGTTGTAGAACGGGAATAGCGACTGCTTTTGCCTGGATCGTTTCGGTTAACGCTGCCTGCAAAACCTGGTACAAGCAATCGCTTGCTGTTTTGGTGAAGCGTTGGTCAAGACCCTGCGGCGTAATCTCTAACCCAACTGTCACGCCAGTTTGGCACAAGGATTCAAGCGTTGCTTCTGGCTCTTGTAACCAGCCAAAGACTAACGTTTGGCAGAAATTGGCTCCTGTCACCTTCACTTGCCGCTGGGTGAATCCAGTTTTTTGGGCTGCTTCTGTGGCGGTATGGGTAAGGACATGCTGCATTGCTTGGCTTATCCGTGTTATGATTGTCATGGAGAACTCCTTTGGCTTGCGGTTTCGTGGAAAAAACCAGTTTGCCTCAAGAGTTCTCTTTTTGCACATATTTATTGCCTTAGCTTGATACCTATGGGGGCCTCCCAGGCCCCGGCCCTATTAATCAGGGTTTACGACGGCGGCAGCAAAATCCGGTCTTCAATAGCTTGGCGGTTGGGTACGTAGGCCACTTCCAGGCAGCGCACTAAAAGCAGGTTAGCATCGAAGTAGCGCGTCAATTTGTCTACTTGTTCCTTCGATAATTGCGTAAAAAGTTCTATTTCCTTTTCATCAAGCTGCACTTTTCGGTGCGGATCCCAATCATCCCGGTATTTATCTAGAATTTCGCCCCATTTACTGGTAAATGCTTGCCATCCTTCCGGTGAATCAACCATATCTGCTTCAGGCACGACCAGTTTCTGTAATTCAGCTTGCATTTCTTTTAAACCTAGCCTTTCAGCAATTTGAATAGCGCGGGCGGTGATGCCGGCATTGGCTAGGACGCGTTTGAGATCAAGAGCAGAGGTGAGGGCGAGATCAAGGGCACGAGCGAGGTCGAGGCTAGGGATGGGAATAGAGGTAATAGTGAAAGTGCCGTCGTGGTTGCGAGTTAATCTGAAGGTACTTTTGCGGATAAGGAGATGGTCAACAAGGGGGAGAGTACGGTCGTGGTCAAGAGCGTAATAGAAGAGAAAGGCACGCGAGGCTGCCGGTTTATAAGGCAGTTGAGTCCGCGCGCCTTTCTCTTCAACCCATACTAGGCGGGCCAACAGTTGTTCATCTTCAGCCACCATCTGGTTTACCGCTTGTAAAAACAATTCAAAAAATTCCGTCGCATCAGCCAGCATCCCCGCCGTCAACAAAAATAGTTCCCGCCAGCGGTCATCGGCCACAAACAGCATCAACCGCTCCACCGAACCCCGGTTCTCATTCTCCACCACGTACAACGCAGCGAAGTATTCTTGCAGCGTCAAATGGGAAAAGGAATGAATCTGCCGCGCCCGCTCTACAAAAATACCGTGCTGCGCTTCCATTGCCTTTAAGGCCAGCTCTCCATCCGGTTCTTCCAATCCCGGCACGCCCTGCAAATATTCTTCAATTAACCGCGCCACTTCTTTTTCGGCCAGGAAATATTCGCCCTTCTCAAAAGTCTGGGCGGCAATCTAGGCCAGCATCTTCTGCTTCCGCTTCAACGACAACTCTTTGTACACCGTGTCCCGGCTGATATTGCGGCTGGCATCCCATTTGGAAAGCAAAGCGCGGGTCGCTTCCTCATAAATCTCATCCCGGTTGGGCGGGATTTCATTGCGCTCCTCATACACCAGGCATAACAGCGCCAATAGCAGCGGCACCTGGGCCAATTCCCGCACCGCTTTGTTTTGCTCATCTTCTAACAGCGCTTTGCGGCAGCCCATCCGCTTGGTCTCGTTACCGACAAACCAGCGGTCTATGTAGTGCCCCATTTGCCCTTCATCAAAATCGGCCATCTCCACGTAGTCAAACTGGGTAAAGGAGTAATCGGTCGCCGCCACGCGGCAGGTCAGCAAAATGGGGCAGTCGCCGTACTGGTAAACAAAATCATTCAACTGGCTGATCAGCGTTGCCCGTTTGTCGTCAGCCAAATTCACCTCGTCCAACCCATCAAACAAGACAATCCCGTTGCCATCTTTGAGCAAATCCACCACAAATTCCTCCGGGTCGGGAAAACGATGCACCTGGAACTGGTGGATGATGAATTCCAAAATCTCCTGCCCGGAATCGGACAGTTCCTTCAAGGTCACAAAAATAGGGATTTTCTTGATTTCATGTTTGATGGCCCGCAGCGCCGTGTGTTTGAGAAAGGTCGTTTTACCCGCGCCCGGCTTGCCCAAAATATACAGTTTGGGATATTCGGCCACCGCTTCCTCGCCGCTGATGCGTTTGACCCGTTCATGCCAGCTAAAATCGCGCGGCGCAAATTCTGCTTTCAGCCGGGCAATATCGTAACGCTGCTCGGCCAGCAGCTTTTCCATCACGTTGACGTGGGTGAAGACGTTCTCCAACGGCTCGGCTTCCATCCGCCCCAAAATGCGCACAAAGCCCACTTTTTCGTACAGGCTGGTGTAATATTTATCGATGCTCCAACGCCATTTGGCCTCGTCGCGAACTTTACCGGTTGCCTTTTCAACCGCTTTGGCCCCGTACTCGCCCCACAGCCAGGACACGGCGCTGGCTATCGTCGTCTGAATTTCGGGTGGAATTGGTATCATAGGTTCAGTCTCCCGCTGCTTGTTACCTGGATCGTCCTAGCCAAATCATACCAATCTCCACCCCGCCGGGCAATCCCAACCCATTTTCGCGGTAAAAGTGCCAGTCACGGGGCGAACGGCCGTGGTTTATCCAAAATCTTGCGCCCCGTGACTGGCACTTGGTTCAAGCCGTCTCACCCTGTTGTGGTCGTGCATTTGGGTATGCATTCGGGCAAGACGACCGGGAGACAACGCCGTTCGTTAAGGCATAGACCTATCCCAGTCGTCCTGCCCCTACGGCTGTTTTTTTAATCGGTACCGGTGACCAATTTACGGGACGATTGGCGAACTAAAACCAAACTGAGGAGGAAGGCAGGGAAAAAGAGCACGGCCGTTCCCCACCACACCGCCTGGGGCGCAATCCGCTCAAACACAAACCCGGCCCAAATTGGCCCCAAAATGTAGGCCAGGCTCAAGCCGGATTGGTAAGTGCCTAGCAGTTGGCCGCGGACATCGTCCTGTCCCAGGCGGGTGATCAACGCCTGAAGCGTCGGGTCGGTCAAGCCGTAGCCAAACACAAAGGGGATTAGCCCGGTAACAAACAAAGCCGGATTAGCTGTAAGAGGAATCAGCAGACTGGAAGCCAGCAGTGCAAACTGGCCGAGAACGACCAATCGGCGTTCGCCCAGCCGTTTGACCAGGGGCTTGATGAGCAGCCCCTGGGTGACAGCAGCCGTCAGCCCCATCAGGGTGAACATCAGGCCCACGTTGCGTGAGATGAGTGCGGCGTTGCCGATTTCGGTGAACAAGACCCGGTCGGCGTACAGCGCAAACGTAGGCGAGATGGCCGCAAAACATAAGGTAGCGATGAAACCGATGGCCAGAATCAGGAGGAACGACGGATTGGCCAACGCCTGCCGCCCAACAGAATGCTGCTGGCGCTGTTTCCCGCCACGGCTGCGCTTGTCAACCGGCAGCGATTCAGGCAGCATGACAATGGTCAGCAGCAGAGCGGCGGCGGCAATGATTGCGCCGCCGTAAAAAGGAGCCAACACGCCCCAACGCGCCGCTAAAATCCCACCAACGGCCGGGCCAAAAATGAACCCGACGCCCAACGCCGCCGCCAGCAAGCCCAACGCCTGGGTGCGATCTTCGTCGCTGGTGATGTCAGAGACGTAAGCCTGGGCGATGATGCTGTTGCCGCCGGTAGCGCCGTCGAGCAAGCGGGCAACGTACAACATGACCAGCCCGCCGCCCAATCCCAACGACAAGCCCACACCATCCAAAACCCGGCCCAGCGGTAAAGCCAGGATGAACAAACCGAAGGATAAAACTGTACCCAATTGGCTGAGGATGAGGATGGGGCGACGGCCGTACCGATCCGACCAGCGTCCCAGGAAAGGAGCGGCGACAAATTTAGCGCCATAATAAGCCGTATCCAGCAACACAGCCTGGAACGGCGTGCCGCCAAGCTGGTCAACGGCAAACAAGGGCAGGATGGGCAGGATAATCGTCGCCCCAATCAAGTTGGCGAAGACGATAAACAGTGCAGGGGCAAGTCGTTTAAGATTCATCTTAATAATCCGCGGTAGGGGCAGTGCCTTGTGCCTGCCCGCGCGGGCGACCACAAGGGTGCGCCCCTACTTTTTGAGAAGACATATTTTATCGTTAAGCCGCTCAATAAACTGCAATGTGGCGCGCAAATTGGCCAGCAGTTGCGCCACATCGGCCGCCGGGCCGGATTGGGCGCAAAACGATTTCACCCTGGCCACCAACCCCCAATCCTCCTCTGGCCAAAGCGCGGTTAATTCAGCGATAGCCCTGTGCTCGCCGGGCCACAAATCCAGCGCGGCGCAGACTGCTTCCGGCAAATATTTGATATATTGCAAACCGGCGTATATTTCCCACCGGGCTTCTGTGGTTAAAGAATCTTGACTTAAATACTTGGACAATGGATGGTAAAACTGCCGCCGCATCTCAAAAAAGGTTGACACACCATTATAGTGACGGCTTTCCGGCGTCGTTTGCATCTGCGGGCGGATGTCTTGCCCCCAAATTACCCGGCTGGCGGCCTCTGAGAGCAAATTGGGCAGGAGCATCGCCGGCAGGCGCTCGATGTTGGCCTGGCTGGCGTAACAACCGGCGTTGCTGACGGGGATGCCGCGCTGCCCCATTTGGTGATGGGCGTTGATGATGGTGTGTAAGGTGGTTGTGAAGCGGGTTTCGTCGTCGAATACGGTCGTATCCAAAAAAATCCAGAAATCCAAATCACTGTACCCGGCCACCGCCTCGCCGCGCGCCATCGAGCCAAAGAGGAACACCGACAGCACGTCATCACCTAATTCGGCCAATCGAGCGGCAAAGCCGTCAATGGCCTGTTCATAATCGGCCAGCGTTAATTCGGTCATGTGTAAGCCTCCAGGCGGCGGATGAAGGTTTCAAAGAGCCAGACGGCGTGGTAAGCGGCTGCCTGCGGTTCGGCGACCAGGCGCGACCGCTGGGCTTGAAGCTGCGGCCACAGGGGATTGGCTTTTTCTTCGGGGAAAAGGTGGACGAATAATGATGGCAGGGTCGTCACGTCAATGTCCCAACGGTTGTGAAGGAGCACGGCCGTTCCCATCACCCGCACCATTTCTTGTTCCAACAGCGTCAACAAATTGGCATACTTCTGCCGCAGCAGGGCTGGCAGGATACCGTAACGGCGCAGCGAATCGCGGCAGCCCTCCAGATGTCCGGCCAGCATCCGGCGCGGCTCCACTGTGGGCTGCACCAGATGACGCATATCCTTGCCCCACCAGAGCCGGCCTTTGTGTTGCAGCCAGTGGGGGAGAAACGGCCGTTCATTCACCACAAACGGCGGCGCAAAAATACCGGGCAGCGATAATTGAAACATCTCCCGCCGCCGCACGCAGTGCAGCGACATTTCTGGCGGCAGCAGCCGGTGCGCTTCGCCAATTAACGCCAGCAAATCGGAACAGTCATCTTCGACCACCAAAATGACACCCCCGGCCGTAAATGGATGAGGGTAAGAGAGGATACTGAGAAACGGCCAGGGAACGGCCGTCAATTGCCCTATAAAATTCACAACTTCGTCATTATTCATAAACTACCACCAGAATCAAATCACTCCTACCACCAACCCCGGTGCAAACAATAGTACTTATGTACCACATGCGACAAGCGCTTCCATCTTTATAATACCCTCTTTGATTCCAAAAGGTAGTACTCATGGACTATTCCACCTTTCAAGGCTTGACGAGGCAAGAGATTGCCCAATTAGTGCAGGCAGAAGGGCCAAAAGTTTGTGTTTTTGCCCTCAACGGAACCCGGCGCTGGTTCATGCTCGAACACGCCGCCCCCGACCAGGATTTCGCCACCGCCTATCTAACCGCCATCACCAGGCGCTACATCGAAATCGCCAAAATGTTCTTTGATCATGGCATCCACACATTGCTCATGCCGGCCCTTAGCCCTTATCTCATGGCTCGCGGCGACAGTTACGTACAAATGGCCGCCACAGCGTTGTCCCAACTAACAGCCCAGGCCCAATTCCTCGACTTTTACGATTCCCATCAGGTTCGGGTGCGTTTTTATGGCGATTATGAACAATGTTTCGCCAACACCACTTACAATTATCTCCCGGCACAATTTGAAGCGCTCACCACCAAAACCATGGACAACAACCAGCACCGCCTGTTTTGGGGTGTATGCGCCCACGACGCCACCGAAACAACCATTGCCCTAAGTATCGACTATTATGAGAGATACGGCCGTTCCCCCACCAAACAAGAACTAATCACCCTGTACTATGGGGAAGAAGTCCAGCCGGTCAGCATCTTCATTAGCTCGGCAAAATTGCGCGCTTTCGACATGCCTTTAATAAGTTCTGGCCGGGAAGATTTATACTACTCCATCTCCCCCTCACCCTATCTATCCGAAGAACAATTACGCAGCATCCTTTACGACCACCTGTTCGCCCGTCGTAAAGAAAAAATCGATTATGCAAAACTGAACCCTGAAAAATGGGCTCAGCTGCAAACATTTTATCAGGCAAACTCAGGCAACACCCTGGGGGTAGGTCAAAAAGATGATGCGGGTTTTTGGCATCCCAAACCCCAAGTAATCTGGCCATAAGGAGCTTTCGATGTTAGTTAAAACCAGAACAAAGTACCGCTCAACATATATAAACACCAGTCTAAACAGCCTGATCAAACAGCTGCTGCAAGAAATGGGGGCAGGCATACAAATATCACCATCCGCTTATGACACCGCCTGGGTTGCCCGCCTGGCAGAAATAGGCGAACCAATAGGCGAAGAGGCTTTAGAATGGTTACGCTCCAACCAATTGGAAGATGGCAGTTGGGGAGCGTCTGAACCACTTTATTACCACGATCGTGTAATTTGCACCTTGTCGGCAATCATTGCCTTAAGCACAACCGGTGAATCGCAAGATTGGTCTAGAATAGAAAAAGCCATACCAACTCTAAGAGAGTATGCTACTAAATTGGATTTAGATCCCGCCGGTGAAACAATTGCTTTTGAAATGCTCCTCCCCACCTTAATGGCCGAAGCAAAAGCCCTTGGAATTCTCCCCCAAGGCGGTACCGCAAAATTGAACAACATGGTGCATATACGTACCCACAAATTGGCAAATTCGCCCGGGCGCAAAATTAGTCGCTTAGTTACACTCGCTTTTTCATCTGAAATCGCCGGAACAGATGGACTCCATGTTCTTGATGTGAACAATCTACAAGAACCAAATGGCTCTGTTGGCTATAGCCCGTCCGCTACAGCACACTTCGTCCGGTATGTTTCACCCCATAACCAAAGAGGACTTCAATATCTGAAAACCATTTCCAGGAATGGGGGATTTGCGAATGTTGTCCCGTTTGATGTTTTTGAACAGGCTTGGGTTTTATGGAACCTATCAATAACTAATGTTCTTGATGAAGGTTTGATTGCCATATGCCAAACACAACTCGACTCGTTGGAAAAGGCCTGGAAGCCGGGCAAGGGTGTTGGCTATAATGCAAATTACCTGGCAAAAGACAGCGATGAGACCGGTGTCGCATTTGAAGTATTATCGCGTTTCGGCCGTTCATTGGACCTTGATGCCATCCTGGGGTATGAAGAAGATGAATACTTCCGATGTTTTGAGATCGAGGCCAACCCATCAATTAGTGCGAACATCCATGTACTAGGGGCTTTAAGAGAAGCTGGATTCAGTATTCAAGATACGCCCATTCGAAAAATTAATAATTTTTTACGGCAGAAACGTACCCCAAAAGGATATTGGATCGATAAATGGCATGCATCGCCTTACTACCCCACAGCCCATGCCATCATCGCCAATGCCGGTTATGATAATGCGCTTGTAAAAGATGCTGTCTCCTGGATAATCTCAACCCAAAATTCTAATGGCTCTTGGGGATACTACACACCTACTGCAGAAGAAACCGCTTACTGCCTTCAAGCATTATCTATATGGAGGCAAAATTATGGGACCATTCCATTTGGTGTTATTGAACGGGGTGTGTATTGGTTGGTCAATCATATGGACCCACCATATCCGCCTTTATGGATTGGTAAGTGTTTGTATTCACCCAACTTAGTAATTCGCTCTGCTATTCTTAGCGCTTTGATTCTTTCTTCTCAAATGGCATTGATATCCAGCAAAAATGGCGTGAATTTCAGTGACAGTTAGTTACTTTGTCATATTTCACTTAGTATAATCTCCCGGTACACTTATGTATAAATGATTTTTATGGGTCTTCAGGATTTCGTGGGGTGTAGGGGCGTACCCTTGTGGTCGCCCAGAGCAGGGCGGGCACAAGACCCGCCCCTACATGACAAGACTCCGTGAATTCCCAAAGAGCCATTTTTATGGGCTTATAAAGTTTAACTAAATCCGGCAACCAAGTGAATCTATCAACCCCTGAATGGCTTAATCAATTCCTTGACGTACCTATGGCTGCACCCGATGCCCGGCGCAGGGCTCGGCTGCTGAATATTTTACTGGTAGGAATCATACTTATTGCTTTCGCCGCGATTTTAGCAACAGCAGGTGGTCAATTAACTGGCCAGTTACAATCGCAAGAAACCAGGGTTACCTACGCCACCAGTGCGGTGATTATTGCCAGTGTATTAATCATTTATGCAGCTAATCGTTATTGGTCAGAGAAAATTGCCGGAGCTTTTTTTCTCCTGATTTTGATCGCTATTCTTTTCTTCAGCGATACACCTTACGAATCCGTTTGGGGCCGGAATATGATCACATTGGCTATCCCAATTTTTATGGCCAGTGTTATTCTCCCCCCGGCTTCCAGCTTCCATGTGGCTGGTACCATTAGCGTTGTAAGCCTAGCTATCACCTATTTTGAATCATTTGAACCAAATTACATAGGTAGTATTGCTTATTTTGCGGTTGCATTTGTAAGCTGGCTCTCTTCGCGAAGTATGGAACGTGCTGTACAGGAATTGCGACACATCAATCGAGAGTTGGATCAGCGGGTGGCCGACCGGACGGCCGAACTGCGTGAAACCAATATTCAACTGGAACAGGAAATTGAGGCGCGTGAGAAGGCGAATGCTGAATTGGAAGTAGCCCGTGACCGGGCGTTAGAAGCCAGCCGCTTAAAGTCTCAGCTTTTGGCAAATGTGAGCCATGAGCTGCGAACGCCGTTGGGTGCAATTTTAGGGTTTGCCGAGATGCTGCGCGTGGGGTTTTACGGCCCTATCAATGAACAACAGCATTCAACCATTAATAAAATCATTGAAACCAATCAAGATTTAACCAAACATGTATCTGAGCTTTTGGACCAGGCGCAGCTTGAGGCTGGCAAGTTGAAGTTGAACAACCGTGTTTTTGAACCTGGCGAGCTTCTGCTAGATGTGGCAGACAGATTGAGTATATTGGCTGAGGAAAAAGGTCTTGAACTTATCACTAAAAGCGATCCTGATTTACCGGTTACGCTGGTTGGTGATCCCGTGCGGCTGCAACAGGTTTTGATGAATCTGGTTGGCAATGCTGTCAAGTTTACCGATAAAGGGGTGGTTACGATTTCTGTTCACCGGGTTAATGAAGATGAGTGGGCATTGGCTGTTCAGGATACTGGGCTAGGCATTCCCAAAGAAGCTCAGGGATATATTTTTGAGCCTTTTAGACAGGTGGATGGAACGATAACGCGGGTTCATGAAGGCTCGGGTTTAGGATTATCTATTGTTAAACAGTTGGTTAATTTGATGAACGGCCGTGTCACCGTTAAAAGTGAATTAGGACAAGGAACGCTCCTGACGGTCACGCTGCCCATCATTATGCCCAATGAGGAGAATCGCACATGAGCGACCCATTAGCAATTATTATTGAAGACCATGACCATACGGCTACAATTTTTGCAGCGGCCGTTAAGACTGCTGGTTATTCCCCGGAAATTATTTCCAACGGCGAGCAAGCTATCAATTATCTTCCCCAGGTTGATCCGGCTTTAATCGTGCTAGACCTTCATCTACCCCACGTATCTGGTGAAAAAATTCTGAAATTTATCCGAGGAAACGAGAAATTGAAGAAGGTCCGCGTTATTTTGGCAACGGCCGATCCGCTCCTGGCAGAAATCCTTTCCTCCGACGCCAATCTGGTCTTAATTAAGCCTATCAGTTTTGACCAATTAAGCGAGCTGGCTAAACGGCTGCATCCTTCCTATTAACTGGCTTTGTTTATTCGCGATTGGGTGAACGGCCGTTCTTTTTCACCTGGTCAAACACCCTTTGCAAAATAGCCGTTAATTCTTCAATCTGAACCGGCTTGCTGATATATTCATCCATACCACTGGCCAGATAACGCTCACGGTCACCTACTAACGCATTAGCTGTCAGGGCAACAATTTGGGGCTGTGACAACGCTGAAACTTGCTGCCGAATTTGTTTTGTCGCTTCTAATCCATCCATCTCCGGCATTTGAATGTCCATAAAAACAACATCATAAGCCTGTTGATTCACGGCCACCACAGCTTCAACGCCATTACTGACCAAATCAATTTGATACCCCAATTTACCTAAAATCTGTTGGATGATCTTCTGATTGATGCGATTATCCTCGGCCACAAGAATGCGCAGCGGCATTTCATCCCCCATCGGGCGGAGCAATTGGGTTGGTACTTTGGGAGGCGATTTTTGCGGTTCGCCGACGACAAAATTATCCGAAAGCATCTGGAACAACAGTGAAGGTTTGATGGGTTTGGGCAAAAAAGCAGAAGCCTGGCCGGAAAACTCAGGCCGGCGAGAGGTCGAAAGCCAGACAACTGGCACTTTTGTGGTCGAGTGGCGCCTGTGCAGTGCCTCAACCAATCCGGTGGAATCTGGTAAATCGGCATCGATAACGACAAGGTCTATATCATCTTTTTGCTGGATGAGTGATAAAGCTTGGGGAGGGGAAACGGCCGTATACGGCCGTTTCATGCCCCATAATTCCAATTGGTGAACCAATAAAGCCAACGAAGCACGATTACCATCAACCAGCAGCAGCCGCTTTTGCGCCCATTGTGGCTGAGAACCCAAAATATAGTGGGGCGATTGATCCGGGATATCTCTTAACTGAGCCGTGAAATGAAAAGTGGTTCCTGTACCCACTCCACCTTCCAGCCAAATCCGCCCACCCATCGACAAAACAAGGCGCTTACAAATCACCAAACCCAAACCCGTACCGCCATAACGCCGTGTTGTTGAATTATCGGCCTGACTAAACGATAAAAACAACCGCTCGATTTGTTCGGCGGATATGCCAATGCCAGTATCGCGAACAGACACGTGAATTTCGTGCCCGCCACCGGGCAGCGGCCGGCTTTGCAAAGTCAGGACAATTTCGCCATCATCGGTAAATTTAACCGCATTATCCAACAAGTTCACCAAAATCTGGCGCAGCCGGGTCACATCTCCCAACAACGCTTTGGGAATCTGCCCATCCACCACAAAGCCCAGAGTTATCCCTTTAGCCAGAGTCTTGGGAGCCAGCAGATCCATCGATTCTTCAATACATTTTTGCAAATCAAAAGGGGCTTCCTCAAGCTCAAACTGTTCTGACTCGATTTTAGAAAAATCAAGGATCTGGCTGACAACATTGTACAACGTGTCGCCGCTAATCCGAATTGTGCTGACCAAATCCTGCTGCTCGCTGTCAAGATCGGTGCCTGCTAACAACTGCGTCACACTGAGGATGCCATTGAGCGGTGTTCGTATCTCGTGGCTCATGTTGGCCAGAAAATTAGATTTGGCATGATCGGCTGCTTCGGCTGACTCTTTGGCCTGGCGTAATTCCTGCTCAAATTGTTTTCGCGAAGTGATGTCGCGGACAACGGCCGTAACCCCCGCATATTCACCAGCATCATTCCGCCGCACAGCCAGCCTGACATTAAACCAATACTGCTGCTCACCCTCATCCAGTGAATAGTCAAAGCTTTGGACTGATTGCCTGGCGGCCACCTTTGCAACGACCGATTCCATTTGCCGGGCAACACGTTCCGGGAACACCTCAAAAATCGACCGGCCAATTACATCACTGAAAGGCAAAAAATGCGATTTACTGACACCTGTTGTGTAATACTCAACGAAGACGTTGTCCTTGTTCAGCACAAAAATCAGGTCGCTAATAGAAGAAAGTGTTGAGCGCAGCCTTTCTTCGCTTTCCGCCAGCGCTTCAATCATGCGATTCCGGACGGTCACATCCTGGAGCAGCAAAATGTATTCTTGAACATTACCTGCCTGGTCATGAATTGTTGTACCGGACAAAACGGCAGAAATGATACGGCCGTTACCGGCCCGACAAATCACTGCCACCCCCCTTACCGGCTCATCATCCACAAACAATGCAAAAACATCGTCCCCGCGCTGCTCTGAATCGGGCAGCAGCATAGAAAACGGCCGTCCTACCATTTCATCGGCACCGTAGCCAAAAAGCCTGCAAGCTGCCGCGTTTACCTGCTGAATATTTTGCTGCTTATCAACAATAATCAGCACCTCTGACATAGCGCCAATTATTTTTTCAAAACGGTCCAGAGAAGCAGCGGATTGGGAAGAAATACTACTTTTCATACGTCAAATTTTTTATGAACTTTCTGGATTCAAGGTGAAAAGATTTTTCACATAAAAAACCAAACTCTGTCATAGAGTAACCTGTCCTACAGGCAATCACAATATGATTTTGGTCACAATAGGAATGATCACTAAGCAGATTTTAATGATTTAACCGTGACTTTTTACTGTGGCCTGCGACTTCGGTAATGAATTATAGCAGATTTATTTTAAGACTATCGAGGATTTATTTCATGAATCTAATCAATCTTGAGTTAGGCAAATGGCTATATCTCATTATTTATATCTTTTTTCCGGCTATAACACTGCTGTATCTTATCCGCACCTTTGGTCTGGAAATGAAAGAAGATATCGTCCAATCAGTCCAATATCATCTTGAACAGGCAGATTATTGGGCTGAAACCGCCTTAAAAATGGCCCACTCACCCATGGTGACCAAAAGTATGTCATCGTTGATTTATACCGTACAACATCATTTGGATGAGGCGGATCGTTTATTGGAAACGGCCGTCCTCACCAAGAACCAACATCTAACCCTCAACCTGTTTCGCAGCATTGCAACCCACAAACTGGCTCTGCTTCTCCACAGCCAAAATGATGGCTTCTGTCATGATGAACCGGTGACATTTGTTACTAGAGCCTGATACTCATCCATAATTATGCTATTTATGTGCTGCAAAAGTGAACCAGCAGCACATAGTGCCCGTTCGCAAAAAAGTTAGAGAATTGGCGAACAGGCTTTGAGTAAGCGGCTTTCCACATTAGACTATTTATTGTTAGCCGCTTACATAACACTTAGGAGACATTACAATGAGCCAGGAATTGGTTAAAGATTGGATGAGCAAAGAGGTTATTACCATTGACGTAGATACCTGTTGTTTACCCAAAGCCCATCGCCTTATGACCGACAATAACATTCGACGCCTGCCTGTCGTCGATAAAAACGGCCGTTTAGTAGGCATCGTTACGCGTGGTGATATTCGTGGCGCCCAGCCATCTCAGGCCACCTCACTCAGCATTTGGGAGCTGAATTATCTGCTGGCAAACCTGAAAATCGCCGACATCATGACCAGCAACCCAGTAACAGTGTCTGAAAACAGCACCATCGGCGAAGCTGCCGACATCATGCTGGCCAACAAAGTCAGCGGATTACCGGTACTCAACGATGCCGGTCAATTGGCCGGCATCATCACCGAATCGGATATTTTCCGAATGGTTGTGCGCCATGAATGGGGTGCGAAAGAACCGGCCACCTGATCTTTTATCGTTCAACACCTCCTTTACTACAGCCCTCAGGTTGGTCATGCCCAATCTGAGGGCTTTTTTGTTTCCCAGTCACTCAACTTGCCGCCGGACATAATTCTGGCAAAATCCAAATATGATGGACACGAACACGGCCGTTTCCAAACCCCACATCCAACTTCACCTGGGCGGCAGCCGACTGACATTACTGTGGTTCCTCCCGCTGCTCCTGGCCGCCATCCTCCTGCCCAATCGTATCTGGAACATGCTGCTCATTAGCTTTGGCGGGCTGTTTATCATCGCCTACATATGGGTCAGACTGCTGGCCAAAGGGCTTTCTGCCCAGCGTCGCTTGCAGTTCCGCTGGGTATCAGTAGGCGATCAACTGCATGAGCAGTTTACGCTGATGAATGATAGTTTGCTGCCTGCTCTTTGGGTGGAAATCCTCGATTTTTCCAACGTGCCCGGCTACCGGCCAGATGTTGTGCGCAGCGTCAGCAGCAATAACAAAGATCAGTGGAAGGAAACGGCCGTTTGCCAGCAGCGCGGCCAATTTCACCTGGGACCCTGGGCCATCCGCAGCGGCGACCCCTTTGGCATCTTCACCGTCACCCGAAATTATCCGGCCAACGAAGAAATCATCATTCATCCCCCCATTCACGGCAATCTATCCATCCCCCTGCCCGCCGGACAAAGCAGCGGCCGGGTGCGCGCCCGGCAAAAATCATGGCAGGCAACTGTCAACGCGTCCACCGTGCGCGATTATCATCCCAACGATCCCATGCGCTGGATCCATTGGCCTACCAGCGCCCATCGGGACGAATTATTTGTCCGCGAATTCGATCTGGATGCGGCCGGAGATATTTGGATATTGTTGGATATGGCAACGGCCGTACAACTGGGCAGCGGCCCCAGCAGCACCGAAGAACACGCCGTGCTGCTGGCGGCATCTCTGGCCGCGCAAGCATTAAACCAAAACCGGGCTGTCGGACTGGCCACCTATGGTCAGACACCGCAAATCGTACCCGCCGGACAAGGGCAGGGGCAGCAGTGGAAAATCCTGCGCGCCCTGGCCCTGGTCAATGCCGACGGGCAAAACAGATTAGCCCAAACCCTCGCCGATTTAGGCCATATCGCCCGGCGCGGCGCGGCCGCCATCATCATCACCCCTACCGACCAGGCTGACTGGATTCCGGAACTTATCACGCTAAAACAGCGCGGTATACAAAGCCATATCACCTTGCTAGATCGGCCTTCGTTTGGCGGCACAGGCAGCAGCGAAGGCTTGCGACAGGCGGTGCGTCAGCTTGGCTTCCAGGCCCAAATCATCTGTCAGGGCGACGTCGGCCAGCCGATTCAAGAACAAGAACGGCGCGGCTATTGGGAGTTCAAGATTACGCCAACCGGTCGGGCAATAGCTGTTAATACCCCGTATGAGTGAATATTATGAACCTACGCTGGATATTTCTATTAACCTTCTTAATCACAGTATCATGTCAAGAAGATATCATTGTTCCCCCTACCACCATATCAGCTCCTGTTCAAGGAAAGGCAATTACTCCTTCTCCATCTAACACCTTACCCGCTCCTCCCACAATCCCTGTTAACGCCTTACCCAACTTGCAAACAGCCACTCCATCTATAACAGCAACTCCCCCCGCACCAACTAGTACGTTTTCGCCTGAATCAACAATCATAAATCTAAATAACTACGACACATCATGGAATGTGGAATTGACAGGCTATTCCAGTGGCGAGATTAGCAACATGACTATACAGGGAAGTTATGTTTATGCCTCCTTTGCCGGAGATCTGATCGTATTTGATGTATCCGACGCAAACAGTCCGATTCCGGTTGGATACCTTCACTTAAACTACAGCATTAATGAGATTGTCGTACAAGATTCACTAGCTTACACGATTGCCCATTTTGGTGTATGGTGCGATCAAGAGCCTTGTGGCGGCAGCTTCAACGTCATTGACATCGCCCATCCAGACATACCCACGTTGCTTGGTTCGTTTGAATTTCCTAATCACCCCACAGCTATGGCTATTGCGAATGAGACCGCTTACGTCATAGTCAATGGGGAATTAGTGATTATCGACCTTGCTGATCCTGAACGACCAACAGAAATCGGCCATTATTCACCCACTGGTTATGCCCGTGACATTTCCATCAAAGGCAATTATGCTTATTTAGTTGACAAGTCCATCCTACAAATTCTTGATATTTCTAACCCGACAACACCAATTGAGATGGGTTATTACGATGCAGGAGAAAATGCGCAGATCTCTCAACCATACATTAACGGAGATTATGCCTACATCACTACCTACACAGGTTTGCTGATTATTGACATATCTGAGCCTTTACACCCTATCAAGGCGGGATCGTTTATTCACCCTTCCCGTTACAACATGTCGGGCGTAGTTGTTAGTGGTCAATATGCCTATATGCATATGTGGCCATATACCATAAGCGTAGTGGATATTTCAGACCTCCAAAACCCTTTTGAAGTCAGTCAAATTGACTATTGCTCCGATTTAACAGTGGCAAATGGTTATATCTATGCGAGATGTTTGGGTAGTCTCCAGCTTATTGATATTTCCGATCCTAAACACCCCCAAAATGTTGGTTATTATCGACCTTTATCCAAACCAGTAACCTTTGATGTATTTGGTGATTATGCTTATGCAATTCCGGGCGACTGCTATGCAACTTGCAGTCCATATCCCCAATTACAAATTGTGGACATTTCCGGCATTGTGCCTAATGTACTCAGCACTTTCGAAACAGAAACAACAATTACCAACCTGTTCATCAATGAAAACTATGCTGTTTTCGCAATGAGTAAGAATGAATATTGCATCGGCATCAACGTATGCTCAGACAACGTACACATACTAGATATCACCAACAAAACTATCCCCTCCGAGGTGGGTGTCTACGAGGCAAAAGGGGGCGTGACAGCAACAACTATACATGATGGCATACTTTACTTAACACTTTGGGGTGGGAAATTTATTGCTGTAGATATTACCAATCCAGCTAATCCACAAGCAATAGATAGTATTAATGTTCCCGGCTTGTTACAAGAGATTGTGATACGTGGACAAACTGCCTACGTTGTGAATGCCGCCACCGGACTCAATATCATAGACATTTCCGATCCCACACATCTACAAGAAATAGGTGCTTTATCTATTCCCCCCCCTTCATACGCTATGTTCTGGGATCTGGACCTATACCAGGATTATGCCTTTCTCGTTGGAGAGTCTGGTCTGCTTGTGGTCAATATCACCGACCCTACTCATCCTGTCATATCTGCAACTTATGATGACGCTATTGGCGAAACTCTAACTGTCGAAGTGTCTGGCAATTTCTTATTTGTCGGTTCAGTTAAGCCTTCAAACAAGCTAAGTAAACAAAGTATTTTGCGTGTATTTGACATTTCCCAACCACCAATATTAGTCGAAGTTGGCTACTTCATTGACCAAATGCGATATTCTAGCGCCAAGCATCTTGACCTGGCAGTGGTGGACAACGTTGTTTATTTCGCCAATGGTGACAGTGAATTAATGAACCTAAAATTTAGATAGTCTCCCCGTTAAGTGTTGTTAACGATGGGGACTGGGATGTTTGAAAATAGTTCTTTAACAGTCCAAATATGCTCAGTCAAAGCAGAGGCCATGGCCGGTGTTCGCGGTAACCAACGGCGGCCTTGGGCAACGACCTCCTGACGCAGTGTTTTGTGTGGCCGTACCAGATTGTAGTAGGCATCTTCCAGCGTTGCTGCCGCCTGATGCATCGCGATGGTTTTGGAAAAGGCCAATGTTTTCCGGGTTAAGCGGCTGTTGAAATGACGACTGGTTAAGTTGGAGCGCTCAATATAACTGGTGCTCTTGCCTAACAAGGCCAGCACTTCCGTTTCATCACCGTAAATGACCCGTAATTCAGTCCCTATGACCCGACCGTTTTCCCGTTGCTTGACCATTTGCAGATATTGCCAATCCTCGCCTGGCTGCTTAAGCGTTGGTGGGCGACCACGCCCTGAATAGGGCGGCACTTGACCGTACACTTCAACCATCGCTTCCCGGATGCCGCCCCAACCATCGGAGATAGTCGGTGGCGGCTTGTCAGGATGACCCCGCTGCTTGAGCATTGTGAATACAATCTGCGACGCTTCCGTTTCGGTCTTGGCAATGCCGCTGGCGACGCGGAGCCGGGTATCACTGTCAATCATGGTCGCTCGCCAGAACTGCCCTTGTTCTTCTGTCTCGGGATAGCCTTTTTTTCACCTTTGTGCGCCACGTAACTCCACATCGCATCCAGTTGACCCCGTTCCAGTTGGTAGTTGGCCAACAAAACGGATTCGATTTCAGCGACATGAGTTGCTGCATCTTTGAGCCACGCCAGAATGGTGTCTTCTTTATGGCCTTGAACGCGAGCCAGAGTGCTGATCCGAACACCTTCGGCTAGGAAGGCCAGGGTTTCCAAGATTTCTTCGGAATCTGTCCGCCGCCGGTAGAAGGGCGTTCCTTTCGTAGCCGTAAATGTCTGACCACAAGTCCGGCATTGGAAGCGCTGTATGCCGGTTGCCGTGAAACCATGTTTTTTAATGTTCTGTTTTGACTGTTTTTTCTGAAGCTTACCATAATCCGGGCAGGCTTCATTTGGACAAAAATCGCCAACATTGGCTAATTGATTCATTGACCCCTCTCCTGTTTGGTGTTAATTGGGTTATTTTACCCGGCAACACCCAAGAGGGGGACCATCTTTACTCTTCCGGGAAATTAACAACAGTTCAGTATTATGCCTGTGAAAATTATAATCTGGTTTTGGAATCGCTATCGTCCCGTGGGCGGGTGGCTGCTTTTCTTTCTCCTGGCAGCAGTAATCGCCTGTCTGGTTACGGCCGTTATCGAAGTCGAGTGGGTTCCGGAAACAGCCGTTGTCATCCCCGCTGCTTTTTGGGGTTTGATGATGGGGATAGTGCTGGCGCAACGGCCGCTGCGCCCTCTGGCAGCCTGGTCATTCATCACCCTTTACGGACTTCTACTCCCAACCCTCTGGCTTGGCAAACTCGTCCCGCCGCTGTGGCGCTGGTTCGCCGGTTGGCAGCCATTCAGCCAATATCTGCGGCAAAACAGCGCGCTCCTGTTCGATCGGATGGCAAGCTGGTTTAGGGCAGTCATTAACGGCGGCAGCAGCAAGGAAACAATCATGTTTGCTTTTGGCCTGGGAATAGCGGCCTGGTTTTTAACCGCAATCACCAGTTGGAACATTTACCGGCAGCAGAAAGCACTGCCGGCCATGCTGCTAATGGGAATCGCTCTGGCAGCCAATGGCTACTTTGGACAGGCCAATTTGCTTTGGCTTATCCTGTTTGTGGGTTTATCGGCCGGGTTAATAGCCCTAAACCATTTGAACTCGTTGGAACGCACCTGGACTCAAAATCACGTCGATTATTCCGATCAGATTCGTCTTGACTTCTACGTTCACGCCGGGGCCATTGGTCTGATCTTGTTCGCCCTTTCCGCCGCCTTGCCCGGCTTGAATATGAATAAATTGGCCCTTGCCTTCCAAAATCAACCGGCTGTTCAACAAGCCGAACAAACGCTGGAACGGCTATTTGCCGGTGTACGCCAGCCGCGCCGCCCTGTACCCGCCCCGGATGGAGCCGGTGGCAGCGGCCTGTTACCCCGCGCCTACTTGTTAGGCAATCCGCCGGAACTATCAGAAACAGTTGTGATGACGGCCGTTGTCACCCTGCCCAACGACTTGCCCCAAACTGCACTGTCCGGCCACCATTGGCGCGCCCTGAGTTACAACGTCTACACCGGTCAGGGATGGGCTTTGTCTGAAGAACGGCAAGAAGAACTGGCAGCCAACACCCCCATTGAATTACCGCCGGACGCTGCCCAACTTGAAATTCAACAAACCGTCCATTGGGTACTGGATGACCGCATCGCCCGTTACAGCCTGGGTTTTCCCCGGCAGTTCGATCAGGCGGTCACGGTTTCCTGGCGCGGGCTAACTGACCTTTCTCGTGTGCAGCGCGTCTCAGGAGAAACCGAGCAGTATTATCTGCTGTCGCAAATCTCGGCTGCAACACCTGAGCAACTACGTCAAACCGGTATCGGTGAAACATTCAATGCTCAAATTCCACCGGTCATACTGGCTCGCTATACGCAGCTGCCCGACTCCCTACCTCAGCGCGTCCAGGAATTGGCCGAAGAAGTGGGCGGCAGTCAACCCACAGCCTACGATCAGGCCCACGCACTTGAGCTTTTTTTGCGGCAATATCCCTACTCCCTTGACGTGGAACTGCCACCTAAAGGCACGGACCCGGTTGATTTCTTCTTGTTTGATTTGCAAAAGGGTTACTGTGATTATTATGCCTCAACGATGGCGGTCATGGCCCGCAGCCTGGGATTACCGGCCCGCATTGCAACTGGCTATCTGGTCCAGCCCGCCGACGCCAATGGTATGCAAACCATCTACGAAATCAACGGCCACTCGTGGGCAGAGGTCTACTTTCCGGAGTACGGCTGGATTGAGTTTGAGCCGACGGCCGCCTTTCCCAGCCCGCAAGACAATATTCTGTTGTCTACGGCCGTACCCAACCCCGAACCAACCAATCCGCCGCCAGCCATTCCTCCCCCCGCCCCACAAGAGCCGGTTTGGCTGCAGCTTTGGCGCGGCTGGCGCTGGATTTTATTGGCAATGGCATTTGGCATTGGCTGTTGGTTGTGGCAGCGCTGGCAAAAGCAGTTGGCTGGACGGGATAGTGTCATTTGGGCCTACGGCCGTCTCCAACACCATGCCGCCAAACTGGATATTCCTCTATACCCCAGCCAAACGCCCGATGAGTTTACGGCCGTTTTCCTGGCATCTATTAATCGCTACGCGAATAAACCGCGCTTGCAACCACTTATTGAAAGGATTCGCCCCCATATCGAGACGCTCAACACCTTATTCATCAGGCGGCGCTATGGACAAAAAACAGACACCGGCATGGTGACAGCCCTAAAATCCTGGCAGCGAATCCGCAGACCCTTATGGTTACTGCGGTTCATCCAAAAAATATTGCCTTAATCCGGTCGTCACCTTTTGATAAGCATGCTCGCGGCCACCTGATTTTAGGTTTCTCTTACGTCCTAAATGACAAAATGTGGGATAATGGAGCCAAGTATGCAAACGGTAAGTTTGCAAGTATGTAAGTGGCGGGTTCTATTTGCCGCCCTCTGCTTTTAGGAGAATTTCATGAGTCGTGACCGTTTTGACGATATACCGGAAGCTTTTCGCCGGGCGTTTGAAGATAGCAATTGGGGCCGTGGCGGGGATGACAACGGCGGTAATGGTGGTAATGGCGGCAACGGCGGCCGTCCCCCCTTCCCGCCGCGCGGTGGCAACGGCCGTTCCCTCTTTCAAAATCGTACCTTTTGGATTTTCGCCATCATCATCATTTTGCTGTTAAGCCTGAGTTGGATTGTTGATACTTACACCAACTGGCTCTGGTTTAGCGAACTAAACTACCAGAGCGTCTGGTTCAAACAGTGGGTCGTGCAGGTCGTCAGCTTTATCATCGCCTTCGTTTTGGCGGCGGCGATGCTGCTGGGGAATTGGCATCTGGCCCGGCGGCGAGCAATTAAAGGTACGCCGCCGTTTAATCCCAACTTCCTGCAATTTGCCGGCCTGAAATGGTTGATTAACGGCATGGGATTGTTCCTGGCTTTTGGTTTTGCCGGTTCCGGTTCGGCCCATTGGCGCGATTATTTGCGTTATTTCTACCAGGTTCCCTTTGGTACGGCCGATCCCATCTTCAACAAGGACATCAGTTTTTACCTATTCAACCTGCCCGTTTACGAATTTTTACAAGGCTGGTTCATGTCGCTGCTGGTTATGACACTGATTGGCGTGGCTGCAATTTATGCCATCAATTTCCTGCCTGACATCCAGCGGGGCCGCTGGCGGCCGTTCCAGCAGCCGGTACTGCGGCAGCACGTGGCGGTGCTGGTTACGCTGCTGCTAACCGTGTGGGCCTTGGGCTACTGGCTGGACATCTACAATTTACTTTATTCACCGCGCGGCGTGGCCTTTGGGGCCAGTTACACCGACATGAACGCCTCATTGTGGGCGCTGCGGGCACAGATTTTGTTTATTGGATTGGCAGCACTGGCGATGGCTTACAATATTTTCCGGGCGGAATTACGGCCGGCGCTGGTTATGGGCGGCTTGTGGCTGGCGGCCACGCTGTTGTTGGGCGGGCTGTATCCCGGCCTCTTGCAGCGTTACGCCGTGGAACCGAATGAAATTGAGCGGGAACGGCCGTATATTGCCTACAATATCGAGTACACCCGGCTGGCGTTTGGATTGGACAAGGTGGAGACACGGCCGTTTACCGTGGGCGACGACCTCAGCGCAGCCGACCTGGCTCAAAACGAAGCGTTACTCAAAAACGTGCGTTTGTGGGATTACCGGCCGCTCCAAGCCACATACCAGCAGCTGCAAGCGCTGCGCACCTACTACCAGTTCGGCGAAGTAGACATTGACCGCTACCAAATCGACGGTGAACAACGCCAGGTCATGCTGGCTGCCCGCGAACTCAACAAAGCCGACCTGCCCTTCTCCTCCTGGGTCAACCGCAACCTGGAATTCACGCACGGCTACGGGTTGGTCATGAATCCGGTCAACCGGGTCACCACTGATGGCCAGCCGGAGTTCTTCATCAAGGATTTGCCGCCCAAAGTGAGCATTGACCTGGAAGTAACCCGCCCCGAAATTTATTACGGCGAGATGACCACCGATGCCGTTTTCGTCAGCAGCGGGCGGGAAGAGTTTAACTATCCCAGCGGCGACGAAAATGTGTACACCAGTTATGAAGGGCTGGGCGGCGTACCGCTCAACAACAGCCTCAAGCGGCTGGCCTTTGCCATCCGCCTGGGCGAGACTAATGTGTTACTGAGTGATGAAATCGATTCGGGCACGCGGGTTCAGTTTTACCGCCAGATTACGCAGCGGGTGCAGCAAATCACCCCCTTCCTGGAATTGGACAGTGACCCGTACATTGTGGTCTGGAACGGCCGTCTCATCTGGATGCTTGATGCTTACACCTACAGCGACCAATTCCCCTACGCCGAACCCATCGGCAACATCAACTACATCCGCAACTCGGCCAAAATCACCGTCGACGCCTACGACGGCACGGTCACCTACTACATCACCGACCCCAACGACCCCATCATCCAGACCTATGCCCGCGCCTTCCCCGGCCTCTTTAAGACGCTGGACGAGATGCCGGAAGGGTTACAGGCTCACATCCGCTACCCGGAAGGGCTGTTCAACATCCAGATGCAGCAGTACCTGAAATACCACATGGAAGATGTGCGCGTTTTCTACAATCAGGAAGACAAGTGGGCGATTCCCAACGAGTTATTTGACGTGGAGCAGCAGCCGCAGCCCATCGAACCGTACTACGTCACCATGCCCCTGCCCGGAACCGGCGAACCGGAATATCTGCTCATCCAGCCGTTCACCCCGGCCGAAAAATCAAACATGATTGCCTGGGCTGCGGCGCGCAACGATTTGCCCAATTATGGCCAACTTATCGTTTACGAACTGCCCAAGCAGGAACTGATTTTCGGGCCAATTCAGGTTGAAGGACGTATCGACCAGGAACCGGAGATTTCGCAGCAGTTTTCGCTGTGGAACCAGCGCGGCTCGCGCATCATTCGCGGCAATTTGCTGGTCATTCCCATCAACGAGAGCTTCCTATACGTGGAGCCGATTTATCTGCAATCGGATACCAGCGCTTTGCCGGAATTGAAGCGGGTCATCGTCGCCAGCGACACGCGCATCGCCATGCGTACCACGCTGGATGAAGCGCTGGCAGCGCTGCTGGATGCCGCGCCGTCGCAGATTGTGGTGGACACGGATACCACACCGGACGAGACAACGACAACAGACACAACGACGGAAACCCCGGTGGTTGTTAATGCCACGATTGACGAACTGGTTCAATCGGCCAATGACCATTTTACAGCGGCGGAAGCAGCGCAGCGGGCCGGTGACTGGGCCACTTATGGCGCAGAAATCGACGCTTTACAAAGCGATTTGGAACAGTTGATGATTTTGTCGGGGCAGGAATAATCAGATTGGTGTTTTTGGGAGAAATCATGAGCGATTGGAACAAACAAGTTATTGAAGAATTTCGGGCCAATGAGGGCAAGGTCGGCGGTCATTTTGCTAATATGAAATTGCTGCTTTTGCATACAACCGGCGCAAAAAGTGGGCTGCCACGTATCAATCCGGTAGCCTGCATGGCCGATGGCAACAGGTACGTAATCATCGCCTCCAAAGGGGGCGCCCCCACCCACCCGGACTGGTATCATAATCTCATCGCCAATCCCCAAGTCAACGTGGAAGTCGGGGCCGAGCAATTTCCGGCCCTGGCGACGGCTGCGGAAGAGCCAGAACGTACGGAACTTTATGATAAGATGGCAGCAATATACCCTGTCTTTGATGAATACAGGAAAAAGACAACCCGCAAAATCCCCCTTATCATCTTAAATCGTCTGTAACTGTACAGGTCGTTCCCTCGCATCCGCGAAGGCGGGAATCCATCATCTGGATACCCGCCTTCGCGGGCATGACAGTTAAGAGTTGCCTGTACCGATACCAAACCGGCATGGAATTGATTTCATTTCGTAAGTCGTGATCAGGAGGACGCAATGAAGGGCAAGCTTCCATTTATTTGTCTTGTTGGGTTGATGCTGTTGGTGAGTGTGGCAGGGGTAACGGCCGTTGCCCCCACACAAGCTCCCTTAGAACAAATCACCACACCGGGAACCCCGTCCCCGGATTCACTCTTCGCTGCCCCTACTTACGTCGGGCAGGTCGTCGAACTGGTGAATCAGGAACGCTGGAACAACGGCCAACTGCCGCCGCTGAAAGCCGTTGATTTACTGCATACTTCCTCGCAGACCCATTCCGACAACATGGCCAACCGTGACTTTTTTGCCCACTGTGACCCGGACACCAAGACATTGCCCTGGGATCGCATGGAGGCCGCCGGTTACATCTGGAATTATGCCGGCGAAAACATTGCTGCCTATTACAGCGACCCCGCCGCCGTCATGACCGGTTGGATGAACAGTTCCGGCCACCGGGCCAACATCCTTTCCACTGATTTCCGCGAGATAGGCGTGGGCTACACCTACCAAAGCAGCGACCAGGGCAACATTCGCGGCGACAGTAATGGCGACTGCACGGCCGATAACTTTAGTAATGGCCCCTATTACCGCTATTGGGTGCAGAACTTTGGCCGGCGTAACACAGTTTATCCCGTCGTCATCAACCGCGAAGCATATGAGGCAACCACGCCGCAGGTTTCCCTGTACATGTATGGCAGCGGCTGGGCGGTGGAAATGCGTTTCCGCAATGAAAATGGCACCTGGTCAGCCTGGCAGCCTTACGCCGCCAACGTAAATTGGACACTTAGCAGCGGCAATGGCGCCAAAACCGTTTACGCCGAAATCAAAAATGGAACCGGTGAAGTGCGGAGCGCCAGCGACACGATTATGCTCAACGTTACCGTTGTCGAACCCATCATCGGCCTTGCGCCCGACACGATAACGGTGCTGCGCGAGACAGGCAGCACGACGCCGCAGCAAATCACGCTGCAAATCAGCAACGGCGGCACCGAGCCGTTGAACTGGAGCATCGCCGAACAGCCAGCCGTCGGCTGGGTGGCAGTATCGGCCAGTTCCGGCAGCATTGGCGGCGGCGAGTCGGATACGGTCACGGTGACGGTTGACCCGCAGGGAATGCCTCTGGGAACCCACACGATGCAATTGCAAGTCAGCGGCAATGCCACCAATTCACCCCAGGCGGTTACTGTGTCCCTGGTCGTCAGTGAGCAGGTGTTTCCGGTCTATTTACCTTTGATTATGCGCGATTGATGGTGCATTTTCGCAGTGATTCACGGTAGGGGCAGTGCCCTGTGCCTGCCCATAGGTATCAAGCTAAGGCAATAAATATGTGCAAAAAGAGAACTCTTGAGGCAAACTGGTTTTTTCCACGAAACCGCAAGCCAAAGGAGTTCTCCATGACAATCATAACACGGATAAGCCAAGCAACGCGGCCTCGCGGTCCTGCACGTCCCAACCGGCAAATTGGAGGAGTTCGTCGATTTGTTGTCTGGCTCTTTGTTCAGGTGTCATAGCTTACGGCCGTTCTCAAACTGAATGCATCCCCCATAAGATAACATAAAGATAGGGTTGGGTACAAGTGCCAGGCAAGGGGCGGCAGACGTTTGATTACGATAGCTGTTCTGCCCCTTGTCTGGCACTTTAGAGCAGCTTCAAACCAGTGCCGCTAATCCAACTTGCAGGCGGCGGACGCCTTCTTCCAGCGCGGCCTCGTCGTAAAAGGCAAAGCTGAGACGCAGGAATTGGCGCAGCCCCTGTTGGGCCGAGAATTTAAGGCCGGGATGGTAGGCGACGTGATACGGCCGTAACTGTTCCAACAATACGGCCGTGTCCGCCACCTGGGGCAGCTTCACCCAGATGAAAAAGCCGCCATCCGGTTCAGCAAACTCAGCATCGGGCAAATAATGATGCAGCGCCCGGCTTAATGCCGCCGCCCGCGACCGGTAAACAGCTTTGAGGCGGGTCAGAAATTCGGTCTGCCAGCCTTGCTCCAGTAAACTGCGCACGATTTCGGCCGTAAATGGATTGAGGCCGCCGCCACTTTGCAGCAGGCCGCTGGCGGTCAGTTGTTCCAGCAGGGCTGGTGCGGCTTCAATCCAACCCAGGCGCAGGCCGGGAGCCAGGATTTTGGAGAAGGAACCGAGGGAGATAACGCGGCTCCTGTCGCTGACGTGGAAAAGTCGTTGAGGGGGAACGGCCGTATAATCTAATAATTGGTACACCTCATCGGCCAGGACATAAAAACCGTGAGTTTGGCTCAATTCGACCAGCCGCTGCCGCCGTGACAGCGACAGCGTCACGCTGGATGGATTTTGAAAGGTGGGAATCGTGTATACGAAAACCGGCTTTTCTGCTTGGAGCTTTTCTTCCAATGCCTCAACAATCAAACCATCGTCATCAACGGGCAGGCTGATGATGCGCAAATGATGGTCGCGGAAGATGTCCAGCGCCAGGAAGTAGGTGGGGTCTTCAACAAAAATGGTGTCGCCGGGCCGGGTGAGCAGGGTGCAGAGCATGTCAAGCGCCTGGGAAATGCCGTTGGTGGTAAAGAGATGGTCGGGAGAAACGGCCGTACCATATCCCTGACTCAAAAATCCAGCCAGCGCCTGCCGGAAATAGCCGCTGCCCGTCTCCAAACCGTATTGCAGCAAAGCCGGTTCATCCTGCCCCAGCCGGTGGGCTGCGGCGCGGCGTAGCAAATCCAGCGGCAGCAAATCAAAACCGGGCTGGCCGACACCAAAATGAATAAGATCGGCGGGAACATTTACCTGAGCAATTTGCATAAACCCTTCTCTGTAAAAATCTTCCCGGAAGCTTGCTTTTGAGGGTCAGTTTCCGGGAAGATGGTTTTCATTCATCATGGTACGCCTCGGCGCGTATTGTCTCCTTACCATCTATGGTTAAAGACCAGGCCGATTTAGCGGCAGCCATACGGTTATAGTGCTGCCTTGATCGATGACGCTTTCAATTTGGATACGGCCGTTATGCAGTTCCACAATTTGCTTTACCAACGCTAATCCCAGTCCATTGCCGGGTATATTGAGCTGCCCCACCCGTTCGCCCCGGTAAAAAGGAACAAAACAATGCTTTTTATCTTCTTCGGTAAAGCCAATGCCTGTATCTTGTACCCGAATACCGGCAAATTCGGCCGTATCATCTGTCAACGTCACCACTTGAATCTGGCCGGTTGGTGTGAAGTAAACGGCATTTTTGAGCAAATTCCCCAATATCCGGCTGATTTGGCCGCCATCCACCGGCACATTCGGCAAGTTTTCTTGAGGTGTAAAAGTCAGTCCCAGACCTTTTTCTTCAGCTTTCTTTTCAAAAACCGATACGGCCTGGGCCACAATGGTATTCAAATCGAGCGGCAAAAACTTAACATCACCAGAAGATAAATCCAGCCGGGAGAGGTCCATAGAATCTTCAACTAGCTGCCGCAATCGTTGGGCCTGCTCTTGCAAAATACCCTGGTAATGCTCCTGACGCTCCGGCTTCCCTAAGCGCATCAAATCCAGATATAAAAGCATATTGGTCACTGGCGTCCGTAATTCATGGGTAATATCGGAGACAAACTTGGATTTAAGCCGGTCCAAATCCTTCAGACGCTCATTCGCTTCTTGCAAATCTCTGGTACGGTTGGCCACCCGCCGTTCTAATTCTTGTGCCTGCTGCTGGATTTGTTCCACAAATTGAGCCTGCTGAATGGCAACAGCCAGTGAATAGGAGAGTTCACGAGCAATTTCCATATGTTCCGCTGTAAATGAATGTGGCTCGTTGGCTCCCAGATAAAACACCCCGGTGACGATGCCTTGCAAAACGAAGGGCACCGCCATGATACACCGCACCCCTTCATCCATAAGTTTCTGAACGACGGCTGGCGGGCGTTTCAATTCTGTCAAATCAGACTGATAAAAAGGTTGGCCTGATTTGATCTCATCGTTAAAACCAAAGTCAGCCAGTGGGCGCTGCATTCCTTTTGTAATTTGGGTATCAATCAGAGACAAACTGGCTAATACCCGCAGGATTTCCGTTTCCCAATCAATCAGCACGACACTGCCCCGGGAAAATGGCAAAGTTCCTTGCAGACGATGGAGCAGTTCCATTGCAATGGCTTCTGTTGACCGGGCTTCCAGGATGGCATGCTCTACGTTGCGCAGCATTTCCAACCGTCGGGTATAACCTTCCAGTTCTTTTTGGACTCGTTGGCGTTCGGTAATGTC
The DNA here is from genome assembly GCA_020634245.1 of Ardenticatenaceae bacterium. GTDB lineage: Bacteria > Chloroflexota > Anaerolineae > Promineifilales > Promineifilaceae > JACKCC01. The sequence goes on from JACKCC010000018.1 coordinate 31,303, forward strand.
GGTTAACATGCCTAACGCGCCCGCGTAACGGCCGTCATCATCTAAAATTGGGCTGGTCGAAATAATTGTCCAAAGTTCTGAACCATCTTTCCGCAAGAACCGGAAATCATGTTGTTCCCGCACACCTTGCTGGCGGCGCTGCAAATTTCTTGCGGCAAGTGTGCGTCCGGGTTCATCCATAAAATCGAATAGATGTTGGCCCAGCATGTCTTTGGGATCGTATTGCAGCATTTCGGCCATCTTGTTATTTACAAATGTCGTGAAGCCATTTTCATCCAGCAACCAGATACCTTCTTCGGCCGTATCGACGATATGCCGGTACATCTCTTCACTGCGCCGCAGGGATTCTTCAGCCTGTTTCAGTCCGGTAATATCCTCATACATGCCCAGAATACCGACCACATTACCTTCGTTGTTATGCAGCGGAATTTTGTTCGTTCTGACCCAGATTAGTTCACCATCGGCATGAGTCTGAGATTCCTCAATGTTATACTGCGGTGTGTCATTTCCCATGACCTGTTGGTCGATTTCCCTATAGAACCGGGCCTGATCTTTGGCCCAAGGCATATCAAAATCGGTTAATCCAATCAACATCTCAGGATCCGCAAAGTTAGCATCATCGGCAAAGGCCTGGTTGCCGCCCTGATAAACTGATTGACGATCTTTCCAGAAAACAGCCTGGGGAATGTTGTCCAAAACCAGGCGCAGCATTTTTTTAGAATCTTCCAGTTCGGTCGCGGCTTGCTTGCGGCTGGTAATTTCGCGCTGGATACCAAAATGGCCGATGATACGGCCGTACTCATCATACAAACAAACGTATTCTCCTTCGACCCACATGGGGGTTCCGTCCGCTTTGCGTTCGTTCGTTTCCAGACGGATACGGCCGTTATCCCAAAACTCACGCCAAATAGCCCTGCCATACGCCAGATCGTGGGCGAAAAAATCTTCCGGCGCCGCCCCAATGAATTCCGACCGCTCTATACCATATTGGGCTAACATGGCATCATTCACGGCCGTAATGTGCTGATGGGAAAAGGCATAATCCAATAACGCTTCCTTATCGGCCGTATCGTTCCAGTAAACCGGCTCGTCCAGCATCATGAAAAAGCAGCCATCCAACGATTGGTTGAAGAAAGCCGATAACCGCGCCTGGCTCTCCTTCAAGGCGGATTCGGCCCGTTGGCGCTCCAAAACCTCCGCTTTTAGCCGGGTATTGGCCAGTTCAAGGCTGGCTGTTCGTTCCTGTACCTGCGTTTCCAACTGATCATGGGCCGTTTGCAATATCTGATGCATTTGTTCATGCACGGTCATATCCCGCGAAACGCCAAAAATGGCTGCCTCGCCGCGCCATGTTCCGTAAAACACTTTTGTTTCGACCGGGATAATTTGCCCTTGTTTAGACAGTAACGGAACCGAACATACGGCCGTTTCACCAGCCAGCATCTGCTGGAAAATTTTCGACACTTCTGCTTCCCGGTCTGGCGGGTGAACCCGGGTAAGGGATTGGCCGCGCAGTTCGTCCAGGGTGTAATCCAGGCGGCGGGCGGCGGCGGGGTTTATGTGCAGGATACGGCCGTTTCTATCCACCACAAACAAAAAATCCTCCAATGTCTGAAACAAATGCTCCCAATCTTGTTGGCTGGCTTGCAGCGCCGTTTCCGCCCTGACCCGCGCCACCACGCCACCCATCGGCGCAATCAACGTCTCGATTGTCTCCCGCATTTCCAAATTGAACTCATCTTGCGTGCGGGACGCCAGGTTAAAAACAGCCACAACTTTCCCTTCAAACTTGACCGGCAGAACCGCCAGCGCCCGCAGCCTGGCTTGCTGCCGGACATCATCCATCACCGGAGCAATAAGGTCATGATGACTATAAACCGATTTACCCTGCTTGACTAAAATCGCTTGCGGCGAATCTGCGGGGAAACAACAAGTTGCCGTGGCAAAATCATCCGGCAGCCCGGCATGGACAACGAGCAACAAATTACCCGTCGCCTCATCAATCAGATAAACGCCCCCGGCATCAACACCTTCAATCTGAAAAATCACCGACAGCAACCCACGCAGGACTTCCTTCAAGTCGCTGGTAGAACTCAAGAGCAAGCTGATGTCTCGCTGTTTGCGCAAAGCATCCTCGATCGCCCGCCCTTCTTCTTGCTGCCGGGCCAATCTTAGTTTGAATTGCTCAACCTGCTGTAAAAGTGCCGAGTTTTCCTGCTGCAAAAAAACTAGTTGCTGCCTCAGGTCGGTGGTCTCATTGAATGAATTCGGCTGAGATTTCATGGTAATCCTTCGTTCTGAAAGAAGATGATGATAACAAACAGGTATCAGGTTAAATGGTAACTATGAACCCTCCCAAAGGTTGAAACTGCGGGAAACAGCCAATTGCTGGTAAACCTCTGGGAACAGTAGTTACGCTAAATGAACCACCCGCCCCGTTTGCGCCGACTCATAAAGCGCCAAAACTGTGCGGATGTGATTCCGGGTTTCAGCCAGAGTCAGGTAGTTGGGCTGATCATCGAAAATCGCTGCATGCATATCTTCTATTTCGCCCAAATATAATTCTTGCTGCGGCACCCGAACCTCTTCAATCGTATCGTCCGGGTGATAGAATAGAAGCTGACGGCGTTCATCTAATCCTATGAACGGCCGATTTAACGTCAATCGGCCATTGGTACCGATAATTTCAGCCCAGGTATGGAAGGGCGTGCGGAAACCAGAACTGATTTGGGCAACACGGCCGTTACCATAATCCATCTGCCCCGCAAACGATTCATCCACACCCGATGAAGCGCCAACCCACTGCCGCCCCCACACCTGCTGCGGCGCGCCGCCCATGACAAATTGGGCCAGACTCAGCGGGTAAACACCCACGTCCCACAACGAACCGCCGCCCAATTCGGGAATCATGCGCACATTGGCCAAATTCTCCAGCTTGAAGCTGAAATGGCTGCGCACCAGCACGATGTCGCCGAGGCGGCCGTTCCGCACCCACTCGCCCACAATCTTGGTTTGGGGATGGTGGCGGTACATGAATGCTTCGGCCAGTTTCATGCCGGTTTGTTGGGAAACGGCCGTCATCTCGTCCACTTCGGCCAGCGTCAGGGCAAACGGCTTCTCACACAGCACATGCTTACCCGCCCGCATCGCCTTGATGCTCCATTCGGCGTGCAGACGATTGGGCAGGCCAATATACACTGCGTCCACCGCATCCGATTCCAGCATCGCCTCATAGCTGCCAAACGCTTGTGGAATCTCCCACTGGGCGGCGTAAGCATCTGATTTTGCCTGGCTGCGGCTGGCTACGGCCGTTAACTCCCCTCGCGCCGACATTCGAATCGCCGGAATCACCCGCCGGTTAATATTTGCTGTCGAAAGTAAACCCCAACGTATTTTTTCCACCATGTTTCTCCTCTGATAATGGGAGCGCGAGCAGCTTGCTCGCCCAATGCGGTCTGGCAGACCGCGCTCCGTCTTCAATCATCTATTCTAAAATTTGGTAATGTAATAACGGTTTCCGCCGTTCCACCACCTGTTCCGCTGCATACGCCACCCGCAGCAGCAGATGCTCCTCCCAATGCCGCCCCATCGCCTGCATGCCGATGGGCAGACCATCGGCGGTATATCCCATCGGGAAAGAGATGGCCGGCAGACCTACAAAGTTGCCGGGAACGACAAAGCGCATCAATTCCGTCACCACGCTCAGGTTCGACCAACCGGCGGCCAATCCGCCATCAGGGATTTTGGGAGAGGTAACGGCCGTTGCCGGCGACAATATCACGTCAACCTGTTCATACACCTGCTCAAACGCCGCCAGCGCCCGCGTGCGAATACGCTGCGCCTGCACATAATCGCGCGCCGTAAAGGCTCGGCCCAACACCAGGCTCACCCGCACCGGCGCACCAAAATCCTTGGGATTGGCCTTGATGTTGTCCGTGCTGGCCGCCATCTCCGACAAAATCGTCACTGCATGAGCAATGCGCATCGCATCCAGCCCCGGAATCTCAATCTCGTGAATCGCCGCCCCCGCAGCCCGCAACTTCTCCAGCATGGCGTTACCGGCGGCGACAATATCCGGTGTAGCATGATTGAACCAGTCGCGGTAAACGCCCAGCCGTAGCCCGCTCAAATCGGCGTTGTCCCAACCGTCCAGCACAACCGGCGGCTGGTGCTGCGTCACCGGATCGTGTTCATCCGGCCCGGCGATGGCCGCATAGGTCAAGGCCACATCAGCCACAGTCGCCCCGATAGGGCCAAGATGACCCATTGTCCAGGTGAGCGGAGCCGCGCCGTGTTCGGAGATACGGCCGTATGTCGCCTTCAGCCCCACCAACCCGCAGTGCGCCGCCGGGATGCGAATCGAACCGCCGCCATCCGCGCCAATCGACACCGGGCAAAAACCGGCGGCTGTCGCCGCTGCCGGGCCGCTGGAACTGCCGCCGGGGTCATGATCCAGGTTGTATGGATTACGAGCCATGCCGTAATGGGCGTTAAAGCCTTCGGGATTGATGCCGATTTCGTACATATTGGCCTTGCCGATGAGCAGCGCGCCGGCCGCTCGCAGCCGGGCCACCACCGTCGCATCTTCAACCGCTGGCGATTTACCCCAAAACGCCGTGCCTACCGTCGTCGGGTAAGGCACCTGATCCACCTCATCTTTGACCGCCACCGGCACGCCATCCAGCAGGCTAAGCGGTGCACCGGCCTTGATGCGCTCTGTGGCGGCTCGTGCCTGGGCCATGATGTCATCCCGGTTTTGGGCGATGAAGGCACGTAACGGTTTGTCACTTTTATCGCTGGCGGCAACGGCCGTTAAAATCTTCTCGGCCACTGCTTCCGGCGTAGTTGTACCCGCCCGGTAAGCGGCAGCGTAATCCTGGATGGTCGTAAAGGGCGCAGCGGCGCTTTCAGGCAAGGCGATGGTGTTGATGTCAAAGGAAGATTGCGCCGTCTCGGCCACAAACTTAATCGGCTGCATCGTTGGCGGCTCATCAATCCGCATCTCGCGCAGCTTCAAAATCCCGCCGCTTTGCAACAGATTGCCCAGCATCACCGCCCGCGCCGCGCCATTTTCCAATGCATTGGCAAACAAACGCAGCCCGGTTCCCGATAACTTGGGTAAATTCACAGATTCAAGATCGTATTTTGTCATTTTTCCCCTCTTTTTGAAATCAGATTTTTCCACCAACAAAAAGCACCGGCTCCACCCAATTGTTGATCATGGTTGTAGTGCCGTTAACAAAATAATACGTTTTTGTATGTAAAACTTCAACTTGTCCGACGAATCTGGATGCGCGGATGTTTTGTTGATGGAGCGCAGGCGTCTCGCCTGCACTGGCGGGCAAGATGCCCGCGCTCCCAGATACCACCAACAAACCTGCCAAAGAGGGTGACAATTTCTGCTCAGACACGTATGATTCTGGTTCGGACATGCGCCTTACAAAATTGGGAGTATTTTTTATGGATGATTTCGTGATACCACTTTATCCTGAGGCCGGGGAGAAACGGCCGTTACCCAACCTCTACCTTGATCACAACATTCGGCAGGAAAAACAGCCATTCGTCTACGCCAACTTCGTCGTCAGCCTGGACGGCCGTATCGCCATTCCCCACCCCAGCGGCCAGGGCTTGACAGTGCCAAAAGCTATCGTCAACGAGCGTGACTGGCGGCTGTTTCAGGAGTTAGCAGCACAGGCCGATTTGATCATCAGCAGCGGCCGTTACCTGCGCGATTGGGCCGATGGGCGCGCTCAGGAAATCCTGCAAACCGACGACCCCCGTTTTGCCGATTTGCGCCGCTGGCGTGAAGAACAGGACTTGAAGCCGCAGCCAGATATTGCCATCATCAGCGGCAGCCTGGATTTCCCCATCCCCGACGTATTGACCAGCAACGGCCGTCACGCCATCATCTTCACCAGCGCCAATCCCGATCCAAAGCGCGTCGCCGAAATCGAGGCCCAGGCCGGGCAGGTTTTCATCGTCGGCGAAGAGGCAGTGGACGGCCAGCAGATGGTGCATAAGATGGGCGAATTGGGCTACCAGACAGTTTATTCAGCGGCCGGCCCCCGGATTTTGCACATGCTCCTGACTGGCGGCGTGCTGGATCGCCTGTATCTGACGCATGCCAGCCGTATTTTAGGCGGCTCCCCTTTTGCCAGCGTTGTGGAAGGTGGGGTGTTGGGTACGGCCGTAAACTTCCAACTCCACAGCCTCACCTTCGACCCGGCCGGGCTGGACGGTCTGGGCCAACTCTTCCTCGCCTACAACCGGGTCTAAATCATGATTTGTCCAAAACCGCACGCACCTTTGAAGTGAGTTCACTGCGCGTAAATGGTTTGGGCAGGAAATTCACTTTGGCCGCCAGTAATCCGTGCCGCACCACCGCATCATCCATATACCCGGACATGAAAACCACTTTGATTTCGGATCGTTGAGCCACAATCTGATCTGCCAATTCCCGGCCGCTCATCTGCGGCATAACCACATCTGTCAGCAGCAAATCAATCCGGGACAAGTTTTGCTCCGCCAGGGTAAGCGCCTCGCCAACATCAACCGATTCCAATACGGTATAGCCAAATTCTTCCAACGTGTCGCGCACCAATTCACGCAGGGTCTCATCATCCTCAACCAACAAAATCGTTTCATCACCCAGCGGTAAATCAACTTCCTCTTGATCGGCAAATTCCTCTTGTACAACGGTGCTGCCTGCCGGTAAATAAATTTTGAACGTGCTGCCTTGACCGGGTTCACTGTAGACGAAAATTGCGCCGCCGCTCTGTTTGACAATACCGTAAACAGTGGCCAGCCCTAAACCGGTTCCCCGACCGGCCGGTTTGGTAGTAAAAAATGGCTCAAAAATTTGCCTGCGCGTAGCCTCGTCCATACCATGCCCGGTATCGGTAATGGCCAGCATGACACAAGGGCCTGGTGGTATATCAAAATGAGCCTCGTTCATCACCTCGTCAACGACACGATTAGCGGTTTCAATCGTCACCATGCCGCCGGTAGGCATTGCGTCACGGGCATTGACAATCAGATTCATAATAATTTGTTCGATTTGCCCCGGATCGGCTGTTACCGACCATAAATCAGGCGCCAGGTTGGTCGATAAGAGGATGTCTTCACCGATGAGGCGAGACAACATCTTTTGCAGTTGTGCCACTTTTTGATTCAGATTGAGGGTTACTGGCTGCAAGATTTGCTTGCGGCTAAAGGCCAACAACTGCCCGGTTAGACCGGCTGCATGATCACTGGCCTGGCGGATTTGCTCCAGTTTGGACAGCAAGGGGTCATCTTTGGCCATTGCGCTGCGTATTAAATCGCTGTAGAGCTTGATGATGGTTAACTGATTGTTGAAATCATGGGCCACGCCGCCGGCCAGCCGGCCGATGCTTTCCATTTTCTGGGCCTGGCGCAGTTGTTCCTCTAACATGCCCTGGCGTTCGGCCGCGCGTTTCCGTTCTGTGATGTCTTTCACCACCATGACCATGCCAATAATTTGGTCAGCTTCACGGATGGGGGTGCTGATATATTCCACATCCAGCGATGTGCCGTCTTTGCGCCAATAAAGGTCTTCATCGGCATGATATTCGCGGCCTTCTAACATGGCTATGTAAATGGCGCATTCGTCAGCAGGATACGCTGTGCCGTCGGCGCGGGTGTGGTGGAAGACGTTGTGGGCATTTTGGCCCAGAAGTTCGTCCGGTTCCCAACCGGTCATTTGGGCCATTGCCGGATTAACAAAGGCGATACGGCCGTTCACATCCGCCCCGTATATCCCCTCCCCGGCCGAATTCAAAATCAGCTCCATTTGCCGGTTCAACTGTTCAATCGTCGCCTCGGCCTGCCTGCTTTCGGTCACATCCTGAACAATGCCCATCACCTTGACCGGCCGGCCTGTCTGCTCGTTCACCACCGCTTTAACCCGGTCACGGATGGTCCGAACAGAACCATCAAGCCGAATCAAACGATATTCATAAATGGACTCCCCGCCCGTCTGAACAGCTTGCTGCAGCGCCTGGAAAGCCATTTCTCGATCATCGGGATGTACATGATCATAAAAGAACTCTTTGGTCATCTGAATTGAGCCGGGTTCAGTGCCAAAAATACGGTAGCATTCATCCGACCAGATTTGCGGATCGATAAACTCCAGGTCAGGCGTTAACCGAATTTCCCAACTACCGGAATGGGTCATTTGCTGGGCGGCGGCCATGTTTTCAGCCATTTCGCGCAGGGTAACCTCGGCTCGTTTGTTTTCCGTAATGTCAATGGAGAGGATAAACAACCCTTCCGGCACCGGCTGGACGCTCAAATCGAACCAGGCATAGGAGCCGTCTTCATAATAGAATTTGTTATCCAGACGGTGTGGCTTGCGCTCTTCCATGCAGTGGCGCATGATGGTGAACAGTTTCGTGTTTTCAATGCCCGGATAGACTTCCATCATTGTCTTGCCGATTAGTTCCTCTTTGGGGATACGGCCGTGCCACGCCGCGCTGGAGTTCAGATACAAATAACGCCAATCAAAACCAATGATCTGGCACCCTTCCAGCATATTTTCCAGCGTGCTGTGATACCGTTCCTCACTTTCCCGCAAGGCCCGCTCCGCCTGTCGGCGCTCGGTAATATCCTGGATGTAACCGACAACGGCCGTTGGCCGGCCATTTTGGTCATGGGTTATCCGTCCCTCAACCCAAATCATCCGCTCTGTATCATTGGGCGGCACAATACGGCATTCAATGGCACACGGCTTATAATCAATAAACATGGCTTGCGCCGCCTGATAAGCGGATTCCTTGTCATCAGGATTGATGAGCGAATCTATCAACCCCATGAGATTGCCATCAAATATCGCCAGGTCAACGGCCAAAACCTTGAACACCCCTTCCGACCAGGACGCTTTTTGGGTAACAATATCCCATTTCCAACTGCCCATGTTGGCCACAGCTTCAGCCCCAGCCAAAACCGCTTGCGATTCGTTCAGCGCTCTTTCAGCCTGTTTGCGTTCGGTTATATCCTGTACGTACCCGACTAAATTAGCCGGATTCCCTGACTGATCATAGGTTATCTGGCCTTCGGCCCAGACAATCCGCTGGCTGCCGTCGGGCAAGACAATTCGGTATTCCAACGGCTGTGGGTTCAAGTGTTCCAATACAGATTGATTGGAGCGGTTAACAACTTCGATGTCATCGGGATGAATCCGCGTACTGATCACTTTATTAATGTCGCCGTCAAAATTTTCAATATCCACGCCAAAAAGGCTGTACATTTCGGCCGACCAGGCGACTTTTTGCGTATTCAAATCCCATTTCCAACTGCCAATTTTGGCCACGGCTTCTGCTTTGGCCATGTTTCCAGCCATTTCCTGCAAGGCTGCTGCCGCCTCTTTACTCTCGGTGATGTCCTCGGAGAAAATAACGATGCCGCCAATCTGGCCATTGGCTGTGGTCCACGGCCGTACCTCCCAGCGCAGCCACTGCACCGACCCATCTATCCGTATAAATTCATCTTCATCATCCCGGAGCACTTCACCGGCCAATCCCCGGCGATGGATGGCTTTCCAACGTTCTGTAATTTCGGGGAACACGTCATAGTGGCAGCGGCCGATAACATCCCGATCGTCAAAGCCAAAATCGGCCAGCCAGCGCCGGCTGGCGGCCAGATAGCGCATCTCGCGGTCAAACATGGCCAACGAGGCCGGCGCATGGTCAATAAACAGGCGTAATCTTTCTTCACTTTCCCGCAGCGCCTGCTCCGATTTGATACGGTTAATGGCAATGGCCGCCTGGTTCATGATGGCTTCAATCATCTCTTTGAAAGGCGAGATGTCCTGTTTAGCCATAATGGAAATGCCGCCGTAATGTTTATCGTGCCAGACAAAACCCATTGTGTAGGTGCCTGTGACTTTGAGCTGCTTTTCGACTATTTTACAAATGCGCCGGGGTACTTTTCGGGTAAGCAGGCCGTATATACCTTCCTCAAACGCTTCAAGGTAGCCGCTCCGGTAAATACGCAGCTCCTCATCGGTCATCTCGGCCACGGGGTAAATCATTTTGGTCGGGTCTATGTTGAAGCGCTGGACCAAGTTTTGGTACACGCGGCCAAAGCCAAACATACCCACAATCCGCATCCCCTGCGCCTCTTCATCCAACATGCTGGTAACGATATAACCGTCGCCAATCAATTTCAGGACATTCTCGCCCACCAGACGGTAGATGGTTTCCAAATCATCGAGGATGGCAATTTGTTTTTGCGTGTCCGACATCAAATAAAGCGCTTGCTCAGCCTGTTTGCGCCTGGTGACGTCAAAAGCGGCCGTGGTACCGCCAATAACAGCGCCGTTGTCATCATACAATGGCTCAATGGTAAAATCGTAAACGTGCAGGCCATCACTGCGCAGAAAATCAACCTCTTGCCGCAAACCAATACCACTGTCCATAACCTGCTGTTTGAGTGCTATTAACTGCTTTGACCCTTCTGAATCATCTAGCTCGTCGTCACGCTTGCCAATGACCTGCAAGAGGTCAAAGTCGGGGTGGGGATTGTAAATCCAGCGGTAGCGCAGTTCTTTGTCAAACTGGGCCGGGATAAAATTGGAGTTTTTGATAGCCACCCGCAACCGTTCTTCAGATTGACGCAGGGCTTTTTCGGCTTTGCGGCGTTCGGTGATGTCATCGAAGACGGTGTAGACCTGGTAAGGTTCAGTCTCGTCATCGCGGAAAAGAGGCACGGCCGTTATCGAAATCAAACGGTACTGCTGCTCGCGGGGGTTGTAAACCTGCATGGGCACATCATAAACCGGCTGGCCAGTACGCAGGGCAACCATCGATGGGTGCTCCAGGCCGGGAAATGGCAGTCCGTCTTCAGTGAGGGTGTCATGCTCCACACTCTCCGAAGTTTCGCCCAGGAATTCTGCTTTCGTCTTGCCCAGGATACGCTCGGCGGCCGGGTTCATAGAGAGAATGATGCCATCGGCGCCCTGGTAAACCACGCCGCGCTGCATCGTATCGAAGAGGCGTTGGTATTGTTCCTGGCTTTCTTGCAGTGCGGCCTGCACCTGTTTGCGTTCGGTGATGTCGCGGGCAATGCCCAGCACACCTACAAGCTGTCCGTTCTCATCCAGCAAGGGGGTTTTGATCGTTTCCACCAGCAGGCGACGGCCGTCATCGGCCAACGTGAGCCATTCTTCGTTGCGGGTTGGTTTGCCGGCCAGGGCAGCATTGCGATCATGGCGGCGGAAGAATTCGGCCGTTTCCTGGTCGAAGAATTCGTAATCCGTTTTGCCCAATAGTTCGGCCTCTTTGACGCCCATCAACCGTTCAAACGGCGGATTACAGCCTAAATAAGCGCCGTTGGGGTCTTTAAGCCAGACCATATCGGGAATGGTGTCCAGCAGTTGGCGCAAACGGGTATGTTCCGCCAGCAAGGCCAGCCGGGCCTGTTCCCGCTCGGTAATGTCAATGGAAGTACCGGAATAGGTAACCACACCTTGATCATCTACGACTTTTGGGGCGGCCATGATCACCTTGAAGGTAGAGCCGTCTTTACGCAGCGCGGTAAATTCTAATGTGTATTCTCCCTTTTCTTCCAGGTTACGGATGATTTTTTCCGGGATGGCGGGGTCGGCGCAGTGACCGGCCGGAGAAGTGCCCAGGATTTCATCTAGCGAATCGTACCCCCACATGGTCAGGTAGGCCTGGTTGGCATAGAGGAATTTGCCCTCACTGCTGATGATATCGAAACCGTTGAGCGATTTTTCCAAAGCGCTGCCTTTGCGGCGCAGTTCATCTTCTAAATGTTTACGTTCGGTAATATCCTGGGCAAAATTGAAGAAACGGCCGTTGGCATACGTGATGCTAATTTCTACCGGCCAAATTTCGCCGCTCTTTTTGCGATGCCGGGTTTCCCACGAACCATAACCCTGCTTCATGACCGTTTGTAAATCAGCCGCCGTCTCGCCCGGCATCCCCGATACGGTCACATCACCAATGGACATAGCCAGCAGCGCCTGGCGCGAGTAACCGGAACGGCGCAGGTAACCCTCGTTGACCTCCAGAAAACAGCCGGCCTCGTCTAAAATCCAGAAACCCATTACCGGATTTTTGGAAAGTGACTGAAACAGGTTTTGGTCAATTTGAGGGTGAGTTTGAGAGAAACGCAAAATCAGGAACAAATGACTTTCAGCCAAATGGCGGGTTTCTATGTCTACGGGAAGGGAACGGCCGTTACCATCCCGCAGGATACCAGGAACAGTTTTTCCCGGACTCAAGTCGTTGTAGCAAAACGGCCGTTCCGCCGGCGCCGGTATAAAAAACAGGTCCGATAGGGAGAACGCCAACAGCGCCTCCCGCCCATAGCCGGTCAGCTTGCAGCCAGCGGCATTCGCTTCCACCACCTGCCCCGCACGATTCACGACAAATATCGCATCATCAGCCTTCGCAAAATAAGAGCGCCCCATTTCTGCGAACAGTTCGTCTGGCTCAAGATCAGCAAATTGTGTGTCCATTGTATTGTTGCCTGCTTCGCCACATCAACAGTCTATGGAACTATCATATTCTCAAATTTTCTGGTTATCTCGAGACAAAAATCAGCTTCGCCCCCCTAATTTTTGATGGGAAATGACACACAAAATCCGAGAGTGTAATTGCATTATAGATGAATAAGGCATGCAACTCAAGCCTAACCCACTTTTTCCCCCGTGTCTTTAGGAAATAAGCAGGATAGGCTCTATTTGTTACCTTTGCCCGGGCGCTGCATCTAATTATTGAAGTCTGGCGAATTTTAATTATAGTCGAGTGGGCGTTTCACGAAACGTCCCAGAAAAGAAACAAAAACGCCAGTGCCCCGCAATTAAAATGGGGCACAAACCAAGAGGTGAATTATGAGCAGTATGCATCATGCAAGAAAAAAACAGCAGCAAAAACAACGTTCGCAGCGCTTTACATTCGTTGGCATCGCCCTATTTATCGTAGGCGTTATGTTATTGCTCTGGATGGCGCTTCAATCAGGTGGCAGCCAACCTGTCGCCTCGGCGCCAGAAGTGCCAGAGCAAGGAAAATCAGCGCCCAACTTTACGTCGCCAGTCCTCTCCGGCGGCGAAGTCGCTCTGGCAGATTATTCCGGTGACGTGGTCATTGTCAATTTCTGGGCTACATGGTGCCCGCCCTGTAAGGCCGAAATGCCCGGCATCAATGCTTTTTATGAACGGCATCAAGAAGAAGGGCTGGTCGTGCTGGCTGTGAATGCGAAAGAGAGCGAGTCGTTGGTACGGCCGTTTATCGAAGCCAGCGGTTTTACTTTCCCCGTTCTGCTCGATCCCGCCGGTTCTGTGGTTAACCAATACCAAATTCGCAGCTTCCCCACCACTCTCATCATCGACCGCGACGGCGTCGTGCGTCACATCCAGGTGGGCATGATTTCGGAACAGGAACTGGAATCAATCGTCGCTCCCCTGCTGTAAACAAAAAAAGGATGCAACGGCCGTAAACCGTGCATCCTCAAACTTGCTAACAAAGAAGGGAAGCCCGTCGGCCTCCCTTCTTTTACTTAATCTCGTGCTTCGGTCAGCAAAATCTGGCCGCTGCCAGCATCCACTTTCACATCCTGGCCATTGTCCAATTCTACTTCCCAAATGTCCTGGCCGTTTTCACGGTCATACTCAACAGCCAATGCAGCCGCACCGGGATTGGCCTCTTCGGCGATGGTTTGGGCCTGAACGGCCGTGACCGCCAGACCGGCCGGAGCCGTTTCATCTCCAGTATCAGCCACCGCATCTTCCGCGCCGTCTTCCACGTCTGATTCACCGGCTTCATCCGCTTCGTTTTCATCCTGCGGACCGCACTGCACCTCTTCTTGCACATCGTCCACATCTTCTGTTTCCGGCGCTTCCATGCCGTCATCGTCATTGGCACAGGGATCGGCCGTTTGTGCGGCTGGCGCGGCGGCGGCCTTGCCCGGTCGCCCGGACAAGAAAGCCCCGGCTCCCAGGCTGCCGACTAAAAGGCCAACCATCACCAAAACACCAATAGTCCATTTTTTGATTTTCATAATTTGTAACCTCCGTTGGTTAAATGTCGTGCCGCAGCACAGATTTATTGATGCTGCCCACTTTAACCACCGTGATTAAGAGAACGATGAAAACAGTTTAAGAATGCTTTTAGCCACCGCTTAAACTTCAATTTACCTTACGGCCGTTTAATGGTGATTGTCAACACAACTGAATGTAAGGAGACTTTACAATGACGTCACCAGCAATAGAAACATACGAATTAACCCGCCGTTATGGGGAGAATACGGCCGTTTCCCAACTCAATCTCACCGTCCCCCAAGGCGAAATTTTTGGGTTTTTGGGCCACAACGGCGCGGGCAAAACAACCACCGTCAGCCTGCTAACCACCCTGCTGCTGCCCACCTCCGGCAGCGCCAGCATCTTCGATTTTGATATTGTGAAAGACAATCGTGCGGTGCGCCAGCTGATTGGCTACGTGCCGGAAAACGTGCGCCTCTATAACGACCTCACCGTGGCCGAGAATTTGCGCTTTCTGGCGGAATTATCAGAAGTGAAGTACGTAGACGACCGCATCACACAAATTCTCGATCTGCTGGGCCACCCGGAATGGCGCGACCGGCGCGTCGGTGATTTTTCCAAAGGAATGCGGCAGCGGGTAGGCATCGCCCAGGCGCTGCTGCACCAGCCAGAGGTGCTATTTTTAGATGAACCCGCCTCTGGTCTGGACCCCGAAGGGCAGCGCGACATTGGCCGCCTCATCACCCAGCTCAACCGTGATTTTGGCATCACCATCTTCATGAACACGCACCAGCTGGCCGAAGCGGCCCGGCTGTGCACCAGCATCGGCATCATGAATCACGGCCGTTTGGTTGTAGCCGACACGCTGGAAAACGTGATGGCCCGCTTTCCCGACACCCCGTCTCTGGAAGAAATTTATCTACATGTGGAACGGCAAGAAGCGTCGCCAGACGGCCGTTCCCCTGCCGCCCTCGCAGAGGCAATCCGTCATTAAAATTGGGCCACAGATATACACTGATTTTCACAGATTTCTGTTCTTATCTGCGTTCATCCGCGTTTATCCGCGTCCTATTTGAAGGAAACAACTATGAAAACCTCGCTGATTATTGCCCGCAAAGAGTTCCGTGCCGCTTTTCGCAACCGGCTCTTTCTCACCATTACCCTGCTCTTTTTGGGGCTGTCCATCCTGTCGGTCTACATCGGCAGCACAACCAAACGCGCCGAAATGCGCATTTACAATGAAACCGTGGCCACCCTGCAAGCCGAAGGCGCCGCAACCATACCCGCCGCGCCAGAAATCCATACGCTTACCATTTTGGCTAACCTGATTGAGTACGTCAGCATTGTGGGAGCTATTCTGGCCGTCATCCTCGGCTACAACACGCTCGGCGAAGAGCGGGAATCGGGCGGACTGAAGTTGATATTGTCCCGCCCGGTCTACCGCGACCAGCTGTTGTGGGGCAAGTGGCTGGGGAATACGGCCGTTCTCACCACCCTGCTTGCCCTCGTCTTCCTCTTTAACAGCGTGCTGCTGGTTGCGGTCGGCGGCATCGTCCCTACCGCTGCCGAACTGCTGCGCCTCTTCGTTTTCACGCTGATGGCCCTGGCCTACATGCTCATCTTTTTGAGCCTGGCCATGTTCCTCAGCCTGCGCCTGAACAGCAGCGCCACCGTCTTTTTGGTCTCGCTGGTGGTGTGGATGGTGGTTAGCTTTGTGCTGCCACAAATGGCCGAAACGCAAATGGTGAACAGCAGCGTCGTCAACGGCATCAGCGGGGCAATTAACCAGATTCCGCAGGATACGGCCGTTTCTCAAGCTATCAACGCCCTCTCACCCACCTGGCATCTGCGCAACATTGGTGGCCAACTGCTGCAATCCGCTCCCGGCAGCGGCGCACTCGCCAGCGGCACCTTGATTAGCCACGTGCTAACCACCCTGCTCATCCTGCTGGCCCCGACCGTGGCCCTGGTAGCTGGCGCTTTCGCCACCTTCCTGCGCAACGAAACGCTGGTGCTGGAGTAACCGCATGAAACTCAAAATTTCGCTCATCTTATTCGCCCTGCTGGCGCTCACCCCGCTGGCCGCCCGCGCCGACGAAATCACTCTGGCGCAAACGGTGCAGGCTAGCCAGACGGCCGTTTACCAGATTGCCCTGCACAATGAAACGGAAACCGCTCACACCTACGATCTGGCGCTAACCGGCCTGCCCGACAGCCTGACCGCCGCCTTTACTCAGGGTGGGCCACGGCTGACGCAGGTAGACGTGGCCGCCAACAGCTACAGTCAGGTGGAAATGCAAGTGGATGTGCCGGTGGAAACGGCCGTTAATACCTACAACGCCCAATTCACCGCCACCCGCGACGACGGCCAGACGCTGACACAACCGGTGCTGCTCAACGTGGAGAACACCTACGCCGTCAAGATTGCCAGCCAAAGTTTGAACGTGTCGGCATTTAGCGGGCAGGAGTTTGGCTTTGACGTAACGGCCGTTAACAGCGGCGCGGCACCTCTGAACAATCTGGCGCTGACGGTGGATGCCCCCGCCAAATGGGTAGTACGCACCGATCCGGTCACCGTCACAACGCTGGAACCGGGTGCCGAAACCACCATTCACGCCCAGGTACTCGTCCCTTCTTCACAAGTGACTGGCGACCAGACGCTTCAGCTGGCCCTGGCCAGCGACCAGACCACCAGCCCGGTCAGCAGCCTGACGGTGCGCGTGCAAAAAAGCCCCACCTTTCTCTACGCCGCCCTCGGCCTGATGGGGCTGGCCATCGCTGCTGCCATCGTCTACTTCCGGCGCAAAGGACGCCGCTGAAAATAGTCAACGGTAAATCGCCTTGCAGGAGATTGGAGACTGGAGATTAGATATTAGCCCAATCTCCAATCTCCATGCGATGACCGATTACCGCAAAGGAAAACTCATGACAACAATAACAACCACCCAACCCCGGCGCAGCCACGCCATCGGCGTGATTGCCCGCAAGGAAATCCGCGATGCTTTTCGCAACCGCCTGTTTATCATTGCCCTGGTGCTGCTGCTGGGGTTGAGCTTAACGGCCGTTACCCTCGGCGCACTTTCTGTCCGCTCACAAATGGCCGATTACCTCAAAGCGGTGGACATTCTCACCAATCTGGGTCGCACCGACTTTCCCGCCGCGCCACCGGTCAACCCGCTGGCTGTTTCCAAGAACTTTATCAACTACCTGGCGATGGTCGGGGCGCTGCTGGCGATGATTTTAGGCTTTACGGCCGTTCACAAAGAACACCAGGCTGGGACGCTCCCCCTCATCCTCGCCCGCCCCGTCTACCGCGACCAGTTTCTCACCGGCAAAGTGCTAGGCAACGCCCTGCTGCTGGCCACCCTGATGACCGTCGTGGGCGCGGCAACCTGGCTGGCCGTCGGCCTCATCGGCCGCGTCTGGCTCAATGCCGACCTCACCATCAAGCTGGCCCTCACGATGGGCATGTCCTGGCTCTACTTGCTCACGTTTTACCTGTTGGCCCAGTTCTTCACCCTGCGCTGGCCCAACAGCAACCAGGCCCTGCTGCTCACCGTTATCGTCTGGCTCGTCTTTGCCTTCATCTTCCCCCAAATTGGCGACACGATGGACCTGGACAACCAGCTCCCCGGCGGCTTTTTTGCCACGCTGGGCATGGACAAAGCAGGCGAAGAACAGGCCTTACAGCAGTTCAAATGGTATGAAACCGTACGCGATGGCGTCGAAGAGCTGTCGCCCACCAAACATTATGAGCGGATCAGCTTTGCCCTGCTAGGCGTCAAAAAGGAATTTCTGGCTAACATCTGGCAAGAGGTCTTGCAGTTGAAGCTTGTCAATCTGGTCGGGCTACTCGTGCCCATTGTCTTACTGTTAAGCGCCTCGTATATCGCCTTTCTCAGGCAAGAAACAAGTTAAATCCAGATTGGTCCAATATTGGAGATTGAACCAATCTCAAAATCAACAACAAGGAAAAATAAATCATGTTCAAGAAAAACATTACCCTTCTATTCATTGCTCTGTTCGCGGCGCTGCTTCTGGCCGCCTGCGGCGGCACCGCCACAACACCAACAACCAACAGCACGAGCAGCACCAGCAGCACTGCTGCCGATGGCCCGGACAGCGACGGTGATGGCATTCCCGATGCCGCCGAGCCCGTCCTCGGCACAGATCCAAACAACGCCGACACCGATGGCGACGGCCAAAACGATCTGGCCGACCCAAACCCGATGCTGGCGGATAATCCGATTCAAGAAAGTGGAACGGCCGTAACTTTCACCATCAGCGGTCTGCAAGTGGAAAACAACGTAGACGCCGACGGCGCGGACGTGCCCGACCATTTGGAATTTAAGGTCACCAACACCAGCACGGCCGATTTGACCAATTTCGACATTTACACCACCATCACCGACCAGACCACAGGCGATGTGCAGGGCTACTACCAGACCTTGCCCGGTCTAACCGTCAAGGCGGGCGAAACCAAAACCATACACTTCGACAACACTGACCAGCCCGATCATTTCAGCGTCAACCCCAACAGCGCCTTCTACACGGACCAAAATGGCCTGACGCTGGAAGTCACCCTGCACGCAGCAGGTTACGCCCCGCAAACTGGCAGTGTAGACAAAGACCCCGGCGGCGCAGAAGGTGGGGTAGAATAGAAGCAACCTGATAGAAGTCCGGTTTTTTGTTGTAGTTTAAGAAAATAATCAGGGAATTGTCATTCTGAGCGAAGCGAAGAATCCCGCAAGGATCCAGGGGATAGGCCTTACCCCCCACCAAAGTTTCGCTGGTTATCCAGCGGGCGGGATGCTTCGGAGGACCTCAGCATGACAACTTTATTACCCGAGTAAATTCTTAATTCACAAGGAAAAACCGGACTTCTGGGAGATGTTATGCGCATTTTAGTGGTAGAAGATGAACCCCGCATGGCCGCACTCATCCGGCAAGGGCTGGAAGAAGAGGCGTATGCGGTGGATGTGGTGGAAAACGGCCGTGATGTCCAGCTCTGGGTACAAAGCGCCACCTACGACATGGTGCTGCTAGACATCATGCTGCCGGGCATGAGTGGCCTGGACGTGTGCCGCCAGCTGCGCGCCGACGGCCACACCATGCCCATCCTCATGCTCACCGCCCGCGACACCCTGCCGGACAAGGTCAAAGGGCTGGACAGCGGTGCCGACGATTATCTGGTGAAACCGTTCGCCATCGAGGAGCTGACAGCCCGGATGCGGGCTTTGGCCCGACGAGACGCACCGGTGAAAACGGCCGTACTCACCATCGCCAATTTAACCCTGGACCCGGCCACTAAGCTGGCCCAGCGCGGCGGCCACGTCATTGAGCTAACCGCCAAAGAGTACGCCCTGCTGGAAACGCTGATGCGCCATCCCAACCAGATATTGAGCCGCGAGCAAATTATTGACCACGTCTGGAACATGGAATTTGACTCCGGCTCCAAGCTTATCGAGGTCTACATCTCCAACCTGCGCAAAAAGATTGATGCCAACCATGCGCCGAAGTTAATCCATACCGTGCGTGGGTTGGGCTATCGGATTGGAGAATAGGAGATTAGAGATTGGAGACTGTATCAATCTCCAATCTCCCCAAATGATGAAACGCACAAATCTACGCACTCAACTCGTTTTATGGACCGTCGCTTTGGAAGCGCTGCTGCTGGTGGTATTTGCGGCCGTTTTCATCTTCATCCTGCGCAATGCCCAAAACCAGCAAATTGATGAGACCTTGCGCTTAGGCGCGGCCCAGCTCAACGCCGTGGTGGATGTGCGGGATGGGCAGTACGCGGTGGCGGCGGCCGAAACGGCCGATTTCCGCGCCCGTGGTTTGCTGGCCTGGATTCTCACCCCAGACGGACAACCGGCCCTCACCATCGGTAGCACCGCCGACACCCCCCTGCACAACATGCTGCCCCCAACCGAGCAAACGCTAGACACCACCCTGCCCGACGAGACACCCATTCGCCTGCTGGTTATGCCCTTGAGCGAAGGCAGCCGCAATCTGGGCACCATCGTCCTGGCCCTGCCGCTGGGCGAAAGCCAGGCATTGCTGAGGCAGATTTTGCTGGGCTTTGCCCTCGCCATCCCGCTGATGTTGGGCCTATCGGCCGTGGGCGGCCTGTTTTTGGCCGGGCGTGCCTTGCAGCCGGTGGCCACCATCACCCAAACAGCCAAGCAAATCAGCGCCGCCGACCTCAGCCAGCGGCTAGATTTGGACCTGCCGCCCGATGAAATTGGCGAGTTGGCCCACACCTTCAACGAGATGCTGGCCCGGCTGGAACGCGCCTTCCAGCGCGAGCGGCAGCTCACTTCCGATGTATCGCACGAACTGCGCACGCCGCTGGGCATGCTAAAAACGCAGCTCAGCCTGGCCCGCTCCCGCCCCCGCGAAGCCGCTGCCCTGCTGGCGATGATGGCCGACATGGAAGGCGATGTGGATCGCATGACCACCCTGATCGAGCAAATGCTCACCCTGGCACGGGTAGAACAGCGTGGCTTGGGCGAGTTGGCACCGGTAGCGCTGGATGACCTGCTGCGCGACATTGCCAACCAATTGCAGCCCAAAGCCGCTGCCCGCCAGGTCACGCTGCGGCTAGACATCCCGCCGCAGGTAGATTTTCATCTGAGTGGCGATGGCGATCGGCTGCGGCAGGTGTTTACTAATTTGATTGAAAATGGTTTGAAATACACGTCATTGGGGGGAAAGGTAATCGTAAATGCCTCGCGCCATTGGCAAACTATCGAGGTATCTATCGCTAACACGGGGGAGGGCATTGCGCCAGAGCACCTGCCCCATTTGTTTGAACGATTTTACCGGGCCGACGACGCGCGGGCACGGGAAACGGGCGGCTTTGGCCTGGGGCTGGCCATCGCCCAGGCTGTCGTTCAGGCGCATGACGGCACGATTAAAGTGGAAAGCAAAGTCGGGCAGGGCACAACGTTTACGGTTTCCCTACCAGCTATTAAAGCACATCAATAGTCTGCTCTAACCGGAATTTCATTGGGATCGGCCAGACTGATCAACCCGCCCGGTTTTGGTAAACCAGACAATCACCAGCCAGATAGTTCCCAAAGCCAGCGAGGCCAGCACATCACTGGGATAATGCACGCCCAGATAGACCCGGCTGAGCGCCACCAGCGGCACCCACAAACCGACCAATATAGACCAACCATACCGGCGGCGCTGCCACAGCAAAAATGACAATAATCCATAGACGGCTACGGCCGACATGGTGTGACCGCTGGGAAAGCTGTAACTGGTGGCGACCATAAGAGGCGGGAATACATTGGGACGGGGCCGGGCAAAAAGCAGTTTGAGCAGGCTGTTAAGAGCAAAAGTGCCACCAAAAGATGCCAGAATCAGCCAGGTGACTTTCTGTTGGTTTTGCCACCAAAACCAAACGGCCGTTCCCACCACCGGCAGCATAATCAAAGCCCCACCCGTCTCCGTGACCAGCCAAAATAACTGATCCAGCCAGGGGCGGCTAAAGTGATGGATGGCCAGCATGAGCGCCGGATCCCAGGTGAACCCTTCGTTTAACCAGACATCTTCGGCCAGTTCCAGGAAAAGGGTCACGGCCGTTAACAAAATCCCCAACGCCAGCAGCCAGGTAATCCAGGTTCGGCGGGAATCGGGTAGAAATGAAATATCCATAAGCTTAATTTATTGCGCTGCACCGGCAGCAGCAGAATTTTGCGGGAAAACGGCCGTAAACGCAGCGCCTTGCCCCGGTTGACTGGCCACACGCAGGCTGCCGCCATGCGCCCGGGCAATTTCAAAGGCAATTGCCAGACCCAACCCGGCTCCGCTGCCACTCGCATCCAACCGCGACCGGGCATCTTCGACCCGGTAAAAACGCTCGAATAGATGCGGTAGATGTTGCGCAGCAATGCCGGGGCCGCTGTCCGTAATCGTCACGTGCAGTTCTGATTTTTGCTGGACGGCGCTGATAGTGACACGGCCGTTCACCGGCGTATATTTCACGGCATTATCCAGCAGGTTAAGAAACAGGCGGATGAGCAAATCCATATCCCCCAGCAAACTCAAACCGGCCGGGATGGTTTCGGTCAGGGTGATGGCTTTGGCGGTGGCTAACGGCCGTATCTGATCCACCACCGCCGCCAAAAAATCAGGCAAATCAATCCGTTCCCTGCGTCCCGCCATCTGCCCCTGTTCCAGCCGGGCCATAAACAACAAATCACTGCTCAGACGCACCAACCGGTCAACCTGTCCCTCCATCTCCTGCAAAGTTTCCACATAAACCTCCGGGCGGCGCGGCTGGCCGAGGGTGACGCCAATGCGCCCCTTCAGCGCGGCCAACGGCGTGCGCAGTTCATGGGCCGCATCGCCGGTAAAATGGCGCTCCCGTTCAAACGCCGTTTGCAGCCGATCAAGCATCGAATCAAACGTCTGCGCCAACCGCCCTACCGCGTCGGCCGGGCCTTGATAGGCAATCCGCCGGTTCAGATCGCTGGCCGAGATGGTCTGCGCCGTCTGCGTCATCCGATCAATAGGTTGAAGGGTACGCACGGCCAAAAAATAACCGCCCGCCCCGGCCAAAAGCAAAGCCAGTGGAATGCCCAACAAAATAATCGCCAGCAGCCGATCCATCGTGTCATTGATGGGGTCCATATTGCCAATAATTTGTATCCAGCCCGTCACGCCATCGGCGCTGACTTCCTGGCTAAACACGCGCCACCAGTCATCACCGGTTGGCGTAGTCGTAAAGCCAGATGCGGCTGGCGGCGCCACCACCCCCTCGGCTAACTGCCCCGATTTTTCCCAAATTGTCCCATCGGCCGCCAGTAAATAAATGACGAAATCATCACCGGTTAAAGTGCCGCCCGATTCATTTTCTACGTTTTGAAATGCCAGCCGCCCGCCATCCCGATCCACATTGATAACGGCCTGAGAAGCAACCAACTGCAAGGCTGTATCCAACTGGTTCTGCAAGGTGTGGCGCAGTTGGAAATACAAAAAGGTGGCGAACAGCAGCAAAATGACGCCCAATGTGAACAAATACCAGAGTGTCAACCGCCATTGCAGCGGAAGTTGAGACGGCCGTTTCCATCCAATCTTCATCACTCACCCCTTATCACTGATCCGGTAGCCCACGCCGCGCACCGTATGAATGAGCGACGCCTCGCTGCCCTGGTCAATCTTGCGCCGCAAATAGCCCACGTAAACGTCCACCACGTTGGACTCGTTGTAAAAATCAAAATTCCAGACATGTTCGCCAATTTGGGTGCGCGTTAAAACCTGATGGGGATGGCGCATCAAGTATTCCAGCACAGCATATTCGCGCGGACTGAGTTCGATGAGATTCTCCTTCCGCCGCACTTCCCGTTTGGCCGTATCCATCATCAAATCGCCAATTTGCAGCACGGTTCCCGCTTGCAGCGGCGGGCGGCGCAGCAAGGCCCGCACCCGTGCCAGCAGTTCGGGAAAGGCAAACGGTTTGACCAGGTAATCATCGGCCCCGGCATCCAACCCCTCCACCCTGTCGTCGATGGTATCGCGGGCGGTGAGCATCAACGCCGGGGTTTTGTCGCCACGGCGGCGCAGGTCGCGCAGCAAATCCATCCCGTTCATCCCCGGCAGTAAAATGTCCAGCACGTAGGCATCGTAATCGGCGGCCAGGGCGTAATCGAGGGCGGAACGGCCGTCACCCACCAAATCTACCGCATACCCCGCCTCCGCCAAGCCCTGGCGCACAAAATTGGCAATGCCCGGTTCATCTTCAACTACTAATACACGCATAATGACATCCTTTTCTCCGGTAAGTGTATCCTTGCTGTTTAAGAAAACGATGAAACAGTAACAAAAAAGCCGCCCTCATCATGAAGGCGGCCAAAATCAGTGTTCATCTGTGACAATCTGTGTCCAGGTTCTTATGCAATCAACTCGGCAAATTTTTCCTTAGAGCGCGCCTCTACCTGCTCGTGAATGCTCTCCCCATGACTGTCCATCGTCACCACCACCGGGAAATCTTCCACGCGGATCACCCACATCGCTTCCGGCACGCCAAACTCCAGCTTTTTCACGTCAATCACTTCCTTCACTGCCTGAGCGATGAGCGTCGCCGCGCCGCCAATAGCATGCAGATAAACCGCCGGTTGTTCCTGGCACGCCTTGAGTGTATTAGCGCCCATGCCGCCCTTGCCAATCACACCTTTCAAATTAAAATGGTTGATGACGTCGGCCTGGTATACTTCCTCGCGAATACTGGTCGTTGGCCCAGCGGCCACAAACGAATAGGAACCATCGTCATGCTTTTTAACCACCGGCCCGCAATGATAAATAACGCCGCCGTCAAGGATTTCCTTCAGCTCATCATACAGTACAACTTCGTCCGGCTGCGGTTTGCCCTTGATAAAATGCTCTATCATGAACTTATGCGCCGCATCCCGGCCGGTCATAATCACGCCGTTCAAAAAAACCGTATCGCCTACTTTTAACGAACGAATTTCTTCATCAGAAATCGGAACGGTTAACCTAAGCATATTGCACCTCCACACCCTCATCATTAATCGAAATATCCATGCTGGCCCGCCGGTTGGCCCAGCACATATAGGCCACAGACACAAAATAGGAAGCCGGCAACCGGTGCAGTGAACCGATCTTCACGCTCAAAACCGACGTTTTGCCGCCAAACCCCATAGGACCAATGCCCAATTCGTTGGTTTCCTCGTAGAGCCGATCTTCCAATTCGGCCAGCTCTTCGTTTTCGTTGCGATCTTCCAGTTTGCGGAACAACTGCTGCTTTGATTTAATGTAAGAAGAACCCCGGTCACCGCCAATGGCCACGCCCAATACGGCCGGGGCACAGCCTTTACCCTGGGCCTGCATGACCGAATCCAGCACCACACGGCGCACTCCTTCCAGATCGCGTCCCGCTTTCAAACCACCATCAGGCAGCTTATACTGAGCAGAGACGTTCTCGCAGCCGCCACCTTTCAGCAAAACATCCACGTGAATGTGCGGTTCGTCCCACTCGTGGAAGTGCATCGTGGGAAAATCTTCACCGGTGTTGTCGCCGCTGTTTTTTCCGGTCAGGCTGTCTACGGCATTGGGCCGCAAATAGCTGCGCTGGGTGGCAACGGCCGCTGCCGCTCGAATCTGGTCAGCCAGCTTGCGGGTGGAAACGCCCAGCGGATAGCTGATTTCGAAAATAGGCGTGCCGGTGTCCTGGCAAATCGGGGTGCTTTTTTCGCGGGCCATCTTCACGTTTAACAAAATCGTGTCAAACGCCCCTTTGGCCGCCGAGCCTTCGTCTTCACGGGCCTGAGCTTTGTTGAGTGCGTCCTCCATATCGGCCGGTAACTGCGTCGCCGCCCGACGGATCAGCTCAACAAAAGCATCCGTCAAATCTTTTTGATTAAAGTCATTCATAGTCTGTCTCCTCATTTGTGGGAATCAATGAGATAGTTTTCCCTCAAGAATTGTTTCTGGCGGCCATCCGCCGTCTGGTCAACTTTAACACTTTAAATGTAGCAGGATTTGAGCTGGCCAGCCAGTTTAGAATGGCACGTTTTGAGGGTGATGTTTGTAATGTAAAGCAACTCACAGATAGCAAGTGGCAGGTTTGGGACTTGCCATCTGCTGTCTGCCCCCTGCTACAATTTAAGAGTCCGTAGACGCAGGGCATTACTGACCACGCTGATGCTGGAAAAAGCCATTGCCCCGGCCGCCAGGATGGGATGCAGCTGCCGTAAAAAGTCGGGTGCCCAGGCAAACGGGGCCAGAATTCCCGCCGCAATCGGAATCAGGATGATGTTGTAGCCAAAAGCCCAGCCCAGATTCTCTTTGATGTTACGCATCGTCGCTTTGGACAACTTGATGGCCTGGGGCACACTGCGCAAATCGCCGCGTATCAAGGTCACATCGGCCGTTTCCATGGCTACATCGGTTCCGGTGCCGATGGCCATGCCCACGTTGGCCTGCGCCAGCGCCGGCGCGTCGTTGATGCCGTCACCGACCATGGCTACCGTGTAGCCTTCGGCTTGCAGTTGGGCCACGTGGCTCGATTTATCACCGGGCAGCACTTCGGCAAAGACACGGTCGATGCCGACTTCGGCGGCAATCGCTTGCGCCGTGGCTTGGTTGTCACCGGTCATCATGACCACCGTCAGGCCCAGGTCTTTCATCGCCGCCACCGCTTCTTTGGAACCCTCCTTGATGGTGTCGGCCACGCCAATCAAGGCGCTGGCCTGGCCATCGACGGCCAGCCACATGGCGGTTTTGGCTTCGTTTTGCAATTGCTGCGCTTTGGCTTCCAGCCCGTTGAGATGAACATTTTCCCGCTGCATGAGCCGCAAATTGCCTAAGAGGATGGCACGGCCGTCCACCTCCGCCGCAATCCCATGACCAGCAATCCCTTCAAACCGGGCCGGCTCACTCAAAACCAGCCCCTTGTCATTGGCCGCACGTACAATCGCCCCACCCAGAGGATGCTCGGAACCGCGTTCGGCGCTGGCGGCTAGTTGTAGGAGGTAATCGGTGAGCGGTAATCCGTCATCCGTCATCCGTAATCCGTTTACCGATAACTGATTACTGATTACCACGTCAGTCACACTCGGTTCGCCTTTCGTAATCGTCCCCGTCTTGTCCAGGACGATGGCCGTCAGCCGGTGGGCTTGTTCCAGGGCGGCGCTGTTTTTGAAGAGGATGCCCTTCTCCGCCCCTTTACCCACGCCAACCATAATGGAAGTTGGGGTGGCTAAACCCATGGCGCAAGGGCAGGCGATAACGAGTACGGCCGTTAACCGGATCAGCGCCGGTACAAACTCACCCCCAACCAACCACCAAACCAACAACGTCAACAAAGCCACGCCGATGACAAAAGGCACAAAGTAAGCCGCAGCCTGGTCGGCAATCTTTTGGATGGGCGCTTTACTGCCCTGGGCCTGCTCCACCAGCTTGATGATTTGAGCCAGCACGGTCTCTTTGCCGACTTTGGTGGCTTCAAACTTGAACAGGCCCTGCTTGTTGATGGTCGCCCCGATGACTTCGTCGCCTACTTTTTTCTCCACCGGCAGGCTTTCACCGGTAATCATGGACTCGTCGATGGTGGAACGGCCGTCCACCACCACCCCATCCACCGGCACCTTCTCGCCGGGCCGGACAATCACCACATCTCCTTTCACCACTTCGGCGATGGGAATATCTAATTCAGCCCCGTCGCGCACGACCCGGGCTGTCTTGGCCTGTAAGCCCATCAGCTTCTTGATGGCTTCGCTGGTGCGTCCTTTGGCCCGCGCTTCCAGCAGTTTGCCCAACACAATCAGGGTGATAATTGCCGCAGAGGTCTCAAAATAAACGTGCGCCCCCAGTGCGTCTGTCTGCCAAAACGTCTTGGCCAGCAGGACAGCAATGCTGTAAATGTAAGCCACCGACGATCCCATCGCCACCAACACATCCATATTGGCGCTGCCATTGCGCAGCGATTTGTAGCCACCGCTGTAATAATCCCAGCCGACGTAAAACTGCACCGGAGTCGCCAGCAGTAAAAAGAGCCAGTTGACCCAGGTGGCGTGCGCCCAATGCCCGACCAGACCAAAATCGCGGGACATACTCAACACAAACAGGGGCAGCGTAAACACAGCCCCCACAATCAACCGTATCCATTGATGGTGGATTTCGGCCTCGCGGGCGGCGGCTTCGGCATCTTGCAGCTCATCGGCGCTTTCGGCTTCGACCACATCGTAACCGGCCTTGCGCACAGCAGCCACCAAATCGGCTCGCGTCACGACGCCAGTGGCATAATGAACGGCCGCTTTCTCATTGGCGTAATTGACCGTCGCTTCCAACACGCCATCGACCTTATTCAAGGCCCGCTCGATGTTGCTGGCACAGTTGGCACAGGTCATCCCCAACAAGGACAGCTCTAAATCGGCCGTGGGTACTTTGTAGCCCGCCCGTTCAATGCGGGCAATGACTTGCGCCGTCGCTTCCTTGGTCCCCACCAACGCCGGATCGTAGGTGAATGTCACCTTTTCACTGGCAAAATTAACGGCCGCATCAGTCACACCGTCCACTTTTTTGGAATTGCGTTCCACGGCGGCCACGCAGTTGGCGCAGGTCATCCCCAAGACCGGCAAAGTCATTTGTTTTTCGGACATGGAATCTCCATTAGTCGGATAGTCTCGTAGTCGGGTAGTCAAGTAGTCAAAAGGGCTGCTCGACTACGAGACTGCCTGACTATCTGACTACCCGACTATTGAATTTGAATGAGTCCTTCGGGCGGATAGTTGATTTCCTGCAATAGAGAGGCGATGCCATCCCAGGTGGCCGGGGTATCCCATTCAACGGTCACTTTTTTGCTTTCAATCTCGGCTTTGACCGATTTGACGCCGGGCAAATCGCCCACTTCCATTTCGATGGTGTGGGTACAATGCCCACAGCTAATATTGGGAACCGTAAATGTTTTGCTTGTCATGTTATTATCTCCTGATAATGATTGAGTTTGATAGTTTGATAGTTTGCTGGTTTGTTAGTTTGCCAGTTGGATTGTTTGTTCGATGCATGCCTAACCAACTAACCAACCAACTGCCTAACCAACTAACCTTCACAACTTGCCAGTAACTTCAAAAACACTGGTGATTTCTTGCAGGACTCGTTCGCGTTCTTCGGGGTCTTCGCCCTGAACGGCCGTCATCACACAAGTATGCAAATGATTATCCAAAATCATCGTGCTGACCTTGTTCAATGCCGCCTGTACCGCCTGAATCTGGCGAATGACGTCGATACAATAAGTATCCTCATCTACCATCCGGGCAATTCCCTTGATATGCCCGGCAGTGCTGGCCAGACGCTGGGTCACCGCTTTTTTTGTCGTCTCATCCATAACAATCCCCTCTACTAAACCCCGTCCCCTATGGGGGGGGTATAAGTCAATAGTATCATGAACGAATCTTGCTCGTCAAGTCATAAAACATGCCCTAATCACAGATTAATAAATTTTAATGAAGAAAATAAGAAAAAAGGGGTTGACATGGGATTGGGAAAGTGCTATACTCTTAAGTGGCTCCCCCCCCAGAGGTGGAACGTTAGACGCCCGTTTAACGTCCACCTCATTTTTTTTGCCTTTTGTCGGTAAAACGGTAAGATGCACCCCATGAGCGAACCCCAATTGGTTGAAAATGGCCCGGATCAAGAACAAAACAGCCTGGTTCATCGCGTTCAGCTTCCTCAAAATGCTGGTCCGCACCGGACAGTGGTGATGCTGCACGGCCGTGCCGGTAATGAAGATGTCATGTGGGTATTTGCTAAAACAATCCCCTCCGATTGGCTCATCATCGCCCCACGTGCCATCGAGATAGACCCAGATGGCGGCTTTAGCTGGCGGCTGCGTGCGCAGGATGAGTGGCCCACGTTGGACCAGTTTGATGAGGCGGTAACGGCCGTTACCCAATTCATCCACGCCCTCCCCAATTTGTACAACGCCGATCCAGCCCACATTTATCTGATGGGTTTTAGCCAGGGAGCGGCCGTTTCCTATGCAGTTGCTATGCGTAATCCTGGATTGGTGCAGGGCATTGCTGGGCTGGTCGGCTTCATCCCCACCCGCTGCGACAGTGCTTTGGACGCCTCGCCACTGGCCGATTTGCCCATCTTCATGGCTGTGGGCAAACGCGATCCCCTCATTCCGCCAGAACGGGCCGCTGGCTGCGCCCAAACGCTGGTTATGGCCGGCAGCAACCTGGAATACCACGAATACGATACAGGTCACAAGCTCAATCACACAGGCATGCAAGACCTCACTTCCTGGTGGGCTGAACGCAGCCTATAACCACCCGCCAACAAACTAACCATCCAACTAACTGCTGCAAAATTCAGGTTGACAATTGCCGTGTCAATTTCTATAATACTTTGTAAGTTCATTTAACTTACTTAGTTTCGGATCATGAAAAAAGCGACCCGGCAGCAAACTAAAACCCACAATACCCGCCTCGTTCTCAAGACAATTTATGAGAACGGTAATATTAGCCGGGCCGACATCGCCCGCACGACCCGCCTCACCCGCCCCACCGTTTCCACCATTGTGGCCGATTTGATGGCCGAAGACTTGGTGACCGAAGTGGGTCAGGGACCATCGGCGGGCGGCAAACGGCCCACACTGCTGGCCGTTGACCATGATGCGTACCGGCTGCTATGTGTCGACTTAGGCGCACAGGAATTTCGCGGGGCGCTTATTGATTTGCAGGGCGAAATCGGGCAGCGGCTGTATTTGCCAACCAATAATCAAAAGGGTGAAACCGCTTTGCAGTTGGTCTACCAGATGATTGACAACTTAATGGAAGTAACGCCTTTACCGATTTTGGGCATTGGCATCGGCACGCCGGGCATCATTGACACGCATGAAGGCATTATTTACGAGGCGGTCAATCTGGGCTGGCGCGATTTGCCGCTGCAAACACTGCTGCAAGCCCGTTATGATCTGCCAGTTCATTTGGCCAATGACAGCCAAGCGGCGGCGCTAGGTGAATTGGTGTTCGGCCATGGCGACAAGGCCAGCAACATGGTTCTGGTCAAGGTGGGTTCGGGTATCAGTGCCGGGATTGTACTGCACGGCCGTATCTTTGCCGGTGATAATTTCAGTCCGGGCGAGATTGGCCATCAAACGGTTTTGAACGGCAACAAACCGTGCACCTGCGGCCGCCAGGGCTGCCTGGAAACGGTCGCCAGCAGCCGGGCCGTCCTTGAAGGCGCGGCGGCCATCATCCAATCGCAGCCAGATTCAATTCTGGCCCAATTGGCGACTAACGCCCCGGAATTGACGCTTGATTTGGTTTTGCAGGCATTTGCCGCAGGGGACACGGCCGTACAGTCACTCATCGCTGAGGTAGGTAAATATTTGGGAACGGCCGTGGCCAATCTGGCCTCCATCCTCAACATCCAACATATGATTATTGGCGGGCAGGTAGCCCGTTTTGGCGAGCCGCTGCTGGCAGCCATCCGCCACGAGGTCAACCAGCAAGTTTTGGGCCGCATTGCCGAAAATACCCACATCGAACTCAACAGTCTGGGCAGCGATATGGTCATCATGGGCGCAGCGGCCATGGTTTTATCACGAGAATTAGGTGTCGTGTAAGGAATGATAGATGATTTAAGATTGAAAATTAAAGAGATATCTTCAATCATGAATCATCTATCTTCAATCATTAAATTATGACGCAACAACAAAACTTACTTCAAATCGTCCCCAAACATGTTCCGCCGCTGGACCCTGGGTTCCGGCCGATGGTTTTGGGTAATCGTAGTTATCGTCGGGCCGTGGCCCAGGCGGAGCAAACGGCCACCGTCACGATTGGCATCGAACGGAATGCCGGGCTGGTGCATCGAGCGGAGCTAGCAATCTTCGCGCCGGGTTCAGGCCACGATGAAGAATCCTACACTTACGTGGAGCGGATGCTCAAGTTCTTGCTCTGGTCGCGCGGCGGGTGGAAGCTGTATCTGGCCGGGCCAGACGCCATCACTAAACGGATTAAAGCCGCTTACCAACCGGGCGGGGCGCGGGCGTTTGATGCCGATTTGATGAGTCAGGCCTACGGCCGTTCCTTCGAAGTCGTCATTTGTGAAGCCGGCCAAATCCCCGCCGCCCAAGAATCCGGCTCGGCGCTGGGCGGCCATTTGGAAGGCTGCCGGATTGGCTTTGATTTGGGGGCCAGCGATTACAAGTTAGCGGCCGTTGTCGACGGCGAACCTGTTTTCAGCACCGAAATCCCCTGGGATCCGACCGTGCAGGCCGATCCCAATTACCACAAACAGCGCATCTGGGACGGCCTGAAGCTGGCCGCCGCCAAAATGCCCCGCCTCGATGCGATTGGCGGCAGTTCGGCCGGCATTTGGGTCGACAACCAGCCGATGGTCGCCTCCCTGTTCCGCACTGTTATTAAGGAAAATCCCGACCAGTTCAAGGATGTCATCCAGCCGATGTTCATCCAGTTTGGCCAGGAAATGGGCGTGCCGCTGGAAGTGATCAACGATGGCGACGTGACGGCGCTGGCCGGAGCGCTGTCGTTGGAAACGCACGGCATGTTGGGCATCGCCATGGGGTCCAGCGAAGCGGTGGGCTTTTTGAGCAAGGAAGGCGTGATTATGGGCTGGCTCAACGAACTGGCCTTTGCCCCGGTGGATTACAACCCCGATGCGCCGCCCGATGAATGGTCAGGCGACCGGGGCGTGGGCGCGCTGTATTTTTCGCAGCAGGCGGTCAACAAATTGGCTCCGGCAGCCGGTTACCAATTCCCGGCCAGCATGGGGCTGCCCACTCGCCTGAAAGCGGTGCAAGCCGCCGCCGACATGGACGATGCAGCAACACTGCAAATTTTCGAGAGCATCGGCATTTACCTGGGCTATGCCATCGCCAATTACGCCGATTTTTACGATTTTGACCATTTGCTGATTTTGGGCCGGGTGACTTCCGGGCACGGCGGTGAGCTTATTTTGGTGAAGGCCAACGAGGTTTTGCAAGACGAATTACCCGAATTAGCAGCGCGGATTGAACTGCATGTTCCTGACGAAAAAAGCCGCCGTGTGGGGCAAGCGGTGGCAGCGGCGAGTTTGCCACGATAAGCGAATTGATTTTTTAAAATTGACATTGATATGTCTGAAATTAAAGACAACACCAACTTACAAAAACTAGAAAATGATGTTGAGTCCCTTTCTAAGTTAGGAGAATTACTTGACAGCCTAGGAATAGAATTCGACCATCAATTTTTAGCTACGTTGAGAACTGAGACATTCCAATTCGTTACTTTAGCTGATAAATTCAATGCGGCATTTTCTCAGCACGGTTGGATTGCAACCGAGGATATATCCACAAAATTGATGGAAAAAGCGTTAGAAATATTTCATTCAAGAGGATTAGTTGAATCAGAAAAATACTTGTGTGAATCATTTGACGATGACTATTTTGCACTTCACAGTCATCGGATGAAGGCACTGTGGGTGTGGAAAAATTCAGAAAGAGAAAATTTATTGCGATTAGCCTTTGAGGATCACAAAAATCAACGATACCACGCAAGCACTCCCGTTGTATTAGCACAAATTGATGGGTTAGCATTCGACATAAATAAGAACACCTTTTTTAATCACAAGAAAAGCAGTTTGATTTTAGAAAATAGTGTAGCAGCACACGAAACTGGCCTGAATACACTTTCAAAAATATCTGGAAAGCCACGAACAAAAACTCAATCAAATCCGATTCGTTTTCCTTACCGCCATGGTATTCTTCATGGTAGAGATTTAGCTTATGCAAATAGGGCTGTTTCAACCAAATCTTTTTTTGCATTGTTTGCAATGAGGCCCTGGGCATTGAGATGTCAGCAAAGTGAATTAAGTCGACAACAAGGATTAGATTATGAAGAGATTCCTGGATTTACACCGGGAGACTTGTTGCAATCTATTATTCAAGAAATGTTAAAGTCATAATACGTTAACGGAACAGCGGCTGACCTCCCAACCGCACCATTTTTACGGAGAAAAATGAGTTTGAAATTACACAATTCAACGACCGTTACCTTCATCCCCGACGGCACAGAAACTGAAACCGCACTGGCCCGCACCACCCACCTCGGCATCGGCGCGCACCAGGACGACCTGGAAATCATGGCCTACCACGGCATTCTGGCCTGTTTTGACAGCCCGGACAAGTGGTTTAGCGGCGTGACCTGCACCAATGGATCCGGCTCGGCGCGCATCGGGCCGTATGCCGATTACACCGACGAAGCGATGATGGCCGTCCGCCGCGAAGAGCAGCGGCAGGCGGCGATTTTGGGGCGGTATGGAGCGATGATTCAGTTGGATCATCCCAGTTCAGTGGTCAAGAACCCGGCCAATCCGGCGCTGCAAAATGATTTGGTGCAAATTCTGCGGGCCACAAAGCCGGATGTCGTTTACACCCACAATCCGGCCGACAAACATGCCACGCACATCGGCATCGTCATCCCCACCCTGCTGGCACTGCGCCAACTGCCGGTGGGGGAACGGCCGTCACACGTCTATGGCTGTGAAGTATGGCGCGATCTGGACTGGCTGCCCGACGAGGACAAGGTCGCCCTGGACGTCAGCGGGCGGGAAAACATGGCCGCCGCGCTGGTGGGCCTGTTTGATTCACAAATTGCCGGCGGCAAGCGCTATGACCTGGCTACCATCGGCCGCCGTCACGCCAACGCCACCTATTTTGGCTCCCATGCGGTCGATGAGGCGACCCAATTGACGTTTGCACTGGATTTGACGCCGCTGGTACAGGATGAGTCGTTGGACATCGTGGCCTACGTACTGGATTTTATCGACAAATTCCGCGAGGATGTGCGGGCAAATTTGAGCCGGCAGTTGGGAAGAGAATAAACCGCAGAGACGCAGAGGACGCGGAGTTTTTTAGTATGAGTGTGAAAGAGTTGTTGGGTTACAAGTTGATGCTGGCGTTTGAGGGAACAACGCCGCCGCCGCGTATTTTGGACTGGCTGGCGGAGCGGCCGGTCGGTGGTTTCACACTGTTTCGTCCTCTGAACGTGGCCAGTCCGGGACAGGTGCGGGAATTGACGGAACGATTGCAAACGGCCGTTTCCCCCCAGTTCCAATCCCCCCTCCTCATCGCCGCCGACCAGGAAGGCGGCCAATTGATGGCCCTGGGCGCGGAGCTGACCCAATTCCCCGGCAATATGGCCCTGGCCGCCGCCCGCGATCCGGAACTGACGCGGCGTGTCGGGCAGGCCATCGGCACAGAAATGGCCGCGCTGGGCGTCAACCTCAACTACGCCCCCAACTGCGACATCAACACCAATCCGGGCAATCCGGCGGCGGGCATCCGCACGTTTGGCGATGATCCGGCGCTGGCGGCGCAAATGGCCGGGGCCATGGTGGATGGTCTGCAATCGGCCGGTGTGGCAGCCACGATGAAACATTTCCCCGGCAAAGGCGGCGCTCAGGTTGATTCTCACTTCGCCATGCCCCTGATTGACCACAGCCGGGAGCGATTAGAGCAGATGGAGTTACGGCCGTTCCGCGCCGCCATCGAATCCGGGGTCAAACTGGCCATGACCGGCCACTTCGCCATCCCGTCGTTGACCGAACACCCCGATTTACCGGCGACCCTCTCCCGCGCCGTCATGCATGATTTGGTGCGGCAGGAGTTGGGCTTCGACGGCGTGACCATCACCGATGCGCTGGACATGGGCGCGCTGACCCAGGGCGCAGGGCAAATCATCGACATCATAGCCGCCACCCGTGCCGAAGTCGATTTGCTGCTGACGACCAACCAGCCGGAAGTGCAGGAGCGACTTTATCACGGCTTGCAGTTAGCCTATTCGCGCGGCCTAGTCGAAAAATGGCACATCGAAAACTCGGTCAACCGCATCTTTGCCCTGAAACAATGGGTCAGCCAACAAACTTGGCCGGACATTTCGGTGATCGGCTGCGCTGAACATCGCGAATTAGAAGCAGAAGCGGCCCGCCGTTCGATTACGCTGGTGCGCAACGACGCCGGTTTGCTGCCGCTGCGATTGGCCAGCGACGCCAAAATCGCCGTCATCATGCCCCAGCCCCAGGATTTGACTCCGGCCGACACCTCGTCCTACGTCAAACCGGGATTGGCAACGGCCGTACGCCAGCACCACGCTCATGTCGATGAATTCATCACGACTCATCCACCGACAGAATCCGAGATCACCGCCCTGCGCCGAAAGGCCGTCGGCTACGATTTGCTCATCATCGGCACCATCAGTGCTAGCATGCAGCCGGAACAGACGGCGCTGGTTAATGAACTGCTGGCGCTCAACGTTCCCACGGTGACCATTGCCCTGCGCACGCCTTATGATTTAACCGTTTATCCTGAAGCAAAAACCCATCTGTGTACTTACAGCATTCATGAACCGTCGATGGCCGCGGTAACGGCCGTGCTCTGGGGCAAAACACCAGCTACCGGCAAACTCCCTGTCACCATCCCCGGTTTATACGCTTTTGGCCATGGATTGAATCTTAACCCTGAATCAAATTAACAGAAGGAGGTGATACACCACAAAAATCAAAATAAAACAGAACCCACGTCGAGGAAAAGTATTGTCAACGGGTGTAATCATAATCAGCACCCCCATCCTGCAAGAACCCACAAGTGATTCGCGCAGAACACAAAATCTCGAAGGAGAAGAGAACAAATGTTACGCAAATTACCAATTTTTTTAATGATTCTGCTGGCCCTGCTGCTGGTAGCCTGTGGCGGCGGTGATACCACCGACACAACAGATACGGCCGATACAACCACAACTGAAACAACAACCGAAGAAACAACAACTGAAACCGGCGGCGAAGCCGCTGCCGGCGAAAAAGTCACCCTCACCATCGAAAGCTGGCGTAATGACGACCTGTCCATCTGGCAGGACATCATCATTCCCGCTTTCAATGAACAATATCCCGACATCGAAGTCATTTTCGCCCCTGCTGCCCCGGCCGAATACAACGGCGTCTTGAACACCAAACTGGAAGGCGGTACGGCTGGCGATCTCATCACCTGCCGTCCCTTCGATGCTTCTCTGGCCTTGTTTGATGCCGGTTACCTGGCCTCGCTCAACGACCTGGAAGGCATGAGCAACTTCGGTTCCGTCGCCAAGAGCGCCTGGATCACCGATGATGGCTCCGACGTCTTCTGCGTCCCAATGGCCTCCGTCATCCATGGCTTCATCTACAACAAAGCCATCTTCGACGAAGTCGGTGTCAGCGAGCCGCAAACGGTTGATGAATTCTTTGCCACTCTGGATGCCATCAAAGCCGCCGGTTACACCGGCCTGGACATGGGCACGGCCGATCAATGGGAAGCTGCCACCATGGGCTTCCAGAATATCGGCCCCAACTACTGGAAAGGCGAAGAAGGCCGCCTGGCTTTGATTAATGGCGAAGCCCTGTTGACCGATCCCGAATACGTAGCCGTCTTTGAGCAGTTGGCGCGTTGGGCCGATTACATGCCCAGCGGTTTCCAGGCCCAAACCTATCCTGATTCACAAAATCTGTTCACTCTGGGACAAGCGGCCATTTATCCGGCCGGTTCCTGGGACATTTCCCTGTTCAACCAGCAGGCTGATTTCGAGATGGGCGCCTTCAAACCCCCGGTCGTCAATGCCGGTGACACCTGCTACATCAGCGACCACACCGACATCGCCCTGGGCATGAATGCCAGCACCCCCCACCCCGAAGAAGCCAAAATCTTCCTCAACTGGGTGGCCTCCTCTGAATTTGCCGGCCTGTACAGCAATGCGCTGCCCGGCTTCTTCTCGCTGGCCAACGTGGATGTTTCCCTTGACGATCCGCTGGCCCAAGAATTTGTCAACTGGCGCGGCGAATGTGAATCGACCATCCGCAACTCCTACCAGATTCTCTCCCGCGGCGAGCCGAACCTGGAAAATGAACTGTGGCGCACCAGTGCCCAGGTCATCAATGGCGACATCACCCCCGTCGAAGCGACTCAACAGCTGCAAGAGGGATTGGAATCCTGGTATGCCCCTAGTGCTGAAGCCGGTGCCGTGGCGGAAACGGCCGTTGGCGAAGACATGGCCGAAGGCAGCTACCTGGAACGCGCCATGGCCGGTGAATTCGCCGGAACCATCGTCACCGTTCTGGGCACAATGGTTGCCGAAGAACAGCTTAAATTCGAAGCTGCCTTCGCCCCCTTTGAAGAAGCCACCGGTATCGACGTCCAATACGCGGGCGATAAAGATTTCGAGACCTCCATCAACGTCCGCGTTGACGCCGACGACGCCCCCGACATCGCCGACATGCCTCAGCCAGGCATGCTGGCCAATCTGGTCCGCACCGGCAAGGTCGTTGACGTCAGCACCTTCTTGGACATGGGCAAACTGCAAGAAAACTACAACCAAAGCTGGCTGGACATGGCCACCATGGAAGGCCCCGACGGCCCCATCATGGCTGGCGTTTGGCACCGCGTTTCCGCCAAGAGCATGGTCTGGTATCCTAAAGCTAAATTCGATGCCGCCGGCTACGAAGTGCCCCAAACCTGGGGCGAAATGGTTGAACTAACCCAGACCATCGCCGATGATGGCGACACCGCCTGGTGCATCGGCATCGAAAGCGGTGCCGCTACCGGCTGGGTTGCCACCGACTGGATGGAAAACATCATGCTGCGCACCACCTCGCTTGAAAACTACGACAAATGGGTCGTTGGCGAGCTGCCTTTTGCTTCACCCGAAGTAAAACATGCAGCTGAAGTGATGTCTCAAATCTGGCTGAACGACGCCTACGTCTACGGTGGCGTAGATTCCATCGTTTCCACCTTCATTGGCGATTCCCCGGTCCCCATGTTCCAAGATCCGCCCAAGTGTTGGTTCCATGTACAGGCCAGCTGGATCACCGGCTTCTTCGGTGATGGGCTGGAATCCGGCGTTGATTACGACTTCTTCTACCTACCGCCCATTGATGAAGCCTACGGTAAACCAGTTCTCGTCGGTGGCGATATCATGGCCATGTACAACGACCGGCCGGAAGTCCGCGCTTTGATGGAGTTCTTCTCCACCGGTGCTGGCGTGGAACAATGGGTCAAACTGGGTGGCGCTATCTCGCCGCACTATGACTCTAGTCTGGACTGGTACACCACCGACGTTGACCGCAAAGTGGCTGAACTGATTCTGAATGCCACGAGCGTCCGCTTCGATGCGTCTGACCTGATGCCCGGCGAAGTGGGAGCCGGTTCCTTCTGGAAAGGCATGTCCGATTACGTCAGTGGTGCCGTTGATCTAGACACGGCTCTGGCCGAAATTGACGCTGCCTGGCCTAGATAAACTCTTATCAATTTCAAACCTGACAGGTTTTTAAAAGGTGTTTTGCCTGGCTGAATGTCTTAGGAAAACCTACCAGGTTTCAACAAGTTGGGTGGCTGTTACGACTATGTGACAGTCACCCAACTTGTTATAATTGGAAGGAGCGCGGGCAGCTTGCCCGCCTAAACAAACGGGCAAGCTGCCCGTGCCCCCCAAAATGCATCAGGAGGCAGGGAATGAGAGCAAAGAAAAGCCAAAAACGAAAATCTTTTCCGACACATATCATTGTCTTTCTAGCGCCGGCTGTCATTATTTACACCTTATTCATGATTTATCCGCTGGGCGATTCTCTGCGGTTAAGTTTCATCTCCGGCGACACCGGAGGATTTACCGGACTGCAAAACTATCGCAACTTGTTGACCAATGAACAATGGTCAATCCGTTTTTGGAGCGCTCTCAAAAATAACTTTATCTTCTTTTTTATCCATATGGCCGTCCAAAACCCGATAGGACTGATGCTGGCGGCGCTGTTGAATCGCCGCACCTTACGTTGGACAAATACTTACCGCACTTTGTTGTTTATGCCGACCAT
Source organism: Ardenticatenaceae bacterium (assembly GCA_020634245.1). Classification (GTDB taxonomy): domain Bacteria; phylum Chloroflexota; class Anaerolineae; order Promineifilales; family Promineifilaceae; genus JACKCC01. The sequence goes on from JACKCC010000018.1 coordinate 70,700, forward strand.
GCTTTCTGTTGTTATTATCGGCTTTATCTGGCAGCTTATTCTCAGCCCACTGTGGGGGATCAGCGAAGGCTTCATGAGTTTTTTTAAGCTGGGTGAATATTTCCAGCCCTGGCTGGGTCTAGAAGGTCCGGCTCTGATTACACTCTCGCTGATATCGGTCTGGCAGTTTGCGGGCATTCCCATGATGCTGTTTTATGCCGCTTTGCTGGGCATTCCTGAAGAGTTGGTTGAAGCAGCTTACGTCGATGGGGCAACAGCCTGGACGGTGTTCTGGCGCATCAAGTTCCCGCTGATTCTGCCAACGGTAGGTATCGTGGGTATTTTGACGTTTGTCGGCAATTTCAATGCGTTTGACCTGATTTATACCGTCAAAGGGGCGTTGGCTGGTCCCAATTTCTCGACCGACATCATGGGGACGCTCTTCTTCCGCACCTTTTTTGGACAGCAGCTGCAATTGGGTAATCCGGAAATGGGGGCGACGGTGGCCGCAATGATGCTGCTCATCATTTTGGTTGGCGTTTTGCTATACATGGTGGGTTGGCAGCGCCGGATAATTACTTACGAAGTGTAAGGAGGGCGAAAAAATGAGTTTTGCCAAAGTTCGCTATCGATTTACCGAATCCATTGTTCCACATGCGGTTTTATTGGGATATACGCTTATCGCTCTCTTTCCGATTGTTTTGGTGGTGATCAACTCATTCAAAACGCGTAAAGCGATTTTTGCCGAACCGCTTATGGTTCCTACAAGCAGCACATTTAGTCTGGAAGGGTATGCGACGGTTTGGGATCGGGCTAATTTTGATACGTATTTTGCCAACAGCCTGATTGTAACCGTCTTTTCAATTTTGTTGATTTTGTTAGCCGGGGCAATGGCGGCTTTTGCGTTGTCGGAGTACAAGTTTCCGGGCAATCCGTTCATGGGCTTGTACCTGGCATTGGGTATCATGATTCCTATCCGGCTGGGAACGGTGGGGATTTTGCGCCTGGTGTCTTCGATGAATCTGGTTAATACGCTGACGGCGCTGATTTTGGTGTACGTGGCGCAGGGGCTGCCGCTTTCGATTTTTGTTTTGCAGCAGTTTATGGCTCAGGTACCGCGAGAGTTGAAGGAAGCGGCGCGGGTGGATGGAGCCAGTGAATATCGCATTTTTGGCCTGATTTTGCCGCTGGTGCGTCCGGCCGTGGCCACAGTGGCCGTGTTTGTGATGATTCCGATTTGGAATGATTTGTGGTTTCCGCTGATTCTGGCCCCTGGCGAAAAGACGAAGACGGTGACACTGGGTGCGCAGCAGTTTTTGGGCCAATTTGTGAGTGACTGGAATGCGGTACTGTCGTCGCTGACACTGGCGATGATCCCGGTTTTGATTTTGTATTTGATTTTCTCGCGGCAGTTGATCCGCGGGATTACGTCGGGAGCAATCAAGTAATCGGTAATCAGTGAACGGTGATCGGATAACCGATAACTGTTTACCAATAACGGGAAATAAGATGGCGAAGATTTACTACGTTGGGGATTGGGCGGCGAGTTTGGGGCCGGTTTTTGCGGAAACACCGTTTAATTATGCGTTTAAGGGGCTGGATTTGTATTATTACGGCCGTTTCCTCAAAGACGCCCTCGAATCCACTAACGAACACGAAGTGAACAGCGTTCCCACCTGGGATTTCTACAAACTGGGGCCGGGCGAATACGAGAAGATTTTGGACAGCTACGACGTCATCATTTTCAGTGACGTGGAGGCCAAAAACTTTCAGTTGGCGCCCAGCTTTTTTGACCGGAGCAAATTCGGCCAGTCCATCCTGACTTTTCCCGACCGGGTGAGGCTGACGGTGGAAGCGGTGCAGGCGGGCAAGCGGATGATGTTTTTGGGCGGCTGGCTCTCGTTTACCGGTGAGATGGGCAAAGGCGGCTGGAACCGCACCCGGCTGGCCGAGATTTTGCCGGTGCGCTGCCTGGATTATGAGGATTTGGTGGAGAATACGGAAGGGTTTACGGCCACTTCGACTGCGCTCAGTGCAAGCGTTCCCCACCCCAACGGCCGTTCCATCTTCCCCGAAATAGACTTCACCACCTTCCACCCCATCCTCGGCTACAACAAAGTCCTGCCCCGTGAAGGCTGTGAAGTGCTGCTGACCGTTAAGGAAACGGCCGATCCGCTCGTCGCTATCGGCCAGTTTGGCCAAGGTAAAGTGCTGGCCTACATGTCCGATCCGGCTCCCCACTGGGGCTGTAACTTCATTTATTGGGAGCAATATCCGCAGTTCTGGCTCGACTGCCTGAACGCTGTTTTGAGTTAAAAAGTATCCACAGATTTCGCAGATTACACAGATTTTTCTCTTATCTGCGGAATCTGTGTAATCTGTGGATTATGATTGAGGAGTAAATATGCGCGTTGGCATTGTAGGAACAGGATTTATGGGACGCACCCACGTGGCGGGCTGGGCGGCGACCCCGGCTGAGATTGTGGGGTTTGTATCAAAGGATGAGGGTACGGCCGTTGCCCTGCAAAAACAATACGGCGGCCAAATCTACCCCGATCTGGCATCGCTGCTACAAGATGTGGACGTAGTGGACATTTGCGCTCCCACCCACCGTCATTACGAAATGGTCCTGCAGGCAGCGGCCGCCGGTAAAGACATCATTTGCGAGAAGCCGCTGGCACGGACGCTGCCTCAGGCCAAGGAAATGGTAGAAGTCTGCGAAAAGGCAGGCGTCAAACTGCTGGTGGCCCATGTGGTGCGCTACTTCCCCGAATACGCCCAGGCCAAGGCGCAGGTGGCGGCCAATGCCATCGGCCAACCGGCCGTCATCCGCCTGACACGGGGCACCTTCCAACCGAAAAAAGCAGCCGACAACTGGTTCGTTGATTTTGAGAAGTCGGGCGGAATGATGTTGGATTTGATGATCCACGATTTTGATTACGCCCGCTGGATCGCCGGGGACGTCGTCCAGGTGTACGCCAAAAGTATCGGCAATAATGCCCCCGGCGCAGCGGTCGATCATGGACTGGCCATCCTCACTCACCAAAACGGGGCCATTTCACACATCGAAGGCTCGTGGGCCTACCCACCGCCGCTGTTCCGCACCCGGCTAGAGATTGCCGGGGATAACGGCTGGATTCAATTCGATTCGGAGCAGATGACGGCCATTAAACTCCACCTACACCAACAAGGTGACGACTCGGCTGACGTACCCATTCCTGGCAGCCCGATGCTGGAAGACCCGTACACAACGCAAATCAAGGCCTTTTACGACCACATTACCAATGACGCGCCAGTGGCGGTAACGGCCGTAGACGGTTACAAAGCCCTGGAAATCGCCCTGGCTGCCATCGAATCAGCCCAAACCGGTAAACCAGTGAAAATCGGGGAGGATTTATCATGAAAATCGGATTCATGAGCTTTGCCCACCATCATGCCGAAGCCTACATTGGCAATTTGCGCGCCATCCCCGGCGTTGAACTGATCGGCATCGCCGACGACGATGCAGCGCGCGGCCAACAATACGCCGCGCAAAACGACACCCACTTCTTCTCCAGTTACGAGGCGCTCCTGGCCGAAAAACCGGATGGCGTCCTAGTCTGCTCCGAAAATGCCAATCACCGCCGTCTGGTGGAGATGGCAGCGCAGGCCGGGGCGCATGTGTTATGCGAAAAACCGTTGGCGACCAATCGCGAAGACGCCAAAGCCATCACTGCCGCCTGTCGCGAGGCCGGTGTGCAGTTGATGACCGCCTTCCCCATGCGCTTCAGCGCCCCGCTCATCCAGCTCAAAGCGCGGCTGGAAGCCGGTGATTTGGGCCAGATTTACTGCCTGAACACGACCAATCAAGGCGAAGTTCCCGTTGTCCACCGGGCCTGGTTCGTCGATAAAGAACTAGCGGGCGGCGGGGCGATGATGGACCACATCGTCCATCTGGCCGACATTTTCAACTGGCTCTTTGGCCGCGACTTGGCCTCGGTCTACGCCCAATCCAACCACATCATCCAGGCCGACAACGTGGATGTGGAAACGGGCGGACTGGTGATGCTGCAATACGCCAACGGCCTGTTCGCCACCATCGATACCAGTTGGAGCAAGCCGCTCAACTACCCCACCTGGGGCGGCCTGACGATGGAACTCATCAGCCAGCGCGGTTTGACGGTGATCGACGCCTTCAGCCAAAATTTGAACGTCTTTCAGCAGGAACCGGCGCAAAATTACTGGACTTACTGGGGTTCGGATATGAATCAGGCGATGATTGAGGAGTTTGTCAATGCCATTCGGGAGGGTCGGGAAACGGCCGTTACCGGTGAAGACGGCCTCTTTGCTATAGAAGTCGTTCTGGCCGCCTACGAATCAGCACAAACCAACCAGCCAACAAAATTGACGATTAAAGATTGATAATTGAGGACGACACGACTACTTGACTACAAGACTATGAAACTAGAAACAACTCACCTTTATAAGGAAATTCATGAACAACCGGCCGTGCTCCGGCGATTTTTGAACGAGCAAAAAGAACCAGTGCAAGCGCTGGCCCAGGCCATCCGGCGGCAAAACATCAACCACATCATCATCGCCGCGCGGGGAACCAGTGACAATGCCGGTCGCTATGCGCAATATGTGTTGGGCGCGCAAAACCGGCTGATGGTCACATTGGCCACACCCAGCCTGTTCACCATATACCAGCGTCCGCCACAAATGGGTAATGCGCTGGTGCTGGGCATCAGCCAGAGCGGCAAAAGCCCCGACATCGTGGCCGTACTGGCCGAAGCGAAAAAACAGGGGGCGTTAACGGCCGTTCTCACCAACATCCCTGATTCCGATTTAGGCCGGCAGGGTGACGTGGTGGTGGATTTGTGCGCCGGAGAGGAAACGGCCGTGGCCGCCACCAAGACCTATACCAGTGAATTAACGGCCGTGGCTCTCCTTAGCGCCACTCTAGCCAACGACGCTGCAATGTTTGCGGCATTGGAAAAACTGCCCGACGCCGTTAAATCAACACTGGCCATGCAAGAAAATATCAGCCAGATTGCGCCGCGCTACCGTTACATGGAGCGCACCGTCGTCATCGGGCGCGGCTATAACTACGCCACCGCCTTCGAACTGGCCCTGAAGATGAAAGAGCTAACCTACACCATCGCTGAGCCATACAGCAGCGCCGACTTCCGGCATGGCCCGCTGGCCCTCATCGACCAGGGCTTCCCGGTCATCGTCATCGCCCCATCAGGCCAGATGCTGCCCGAAATGAAAGATTTCATGCACACGCTGCGCCAGCGGCAGGCCGAACTCATCGCCATCAGCGACGATAACGACGCATTGGCATTGGCCCGCATCCCATTGGCCCTGCCCGCTTCCGTGCCCGAATGGTTATCGCCAATTGCGGCTATCGTTCCCGGCCAGATGCTGGCGATGAACCTGGCCCACGCCCGCGATTTTGATGTGGATGCGCCGCGCGGTATTCAAAAAGTGACGGAAACGCGTTAAGTCTAAAGTGCCAGGCACAAGGCGTCAGGTATTACTCAAACCAGGCCGTTCTGCCCTATGCCGGGTACTGCTCACGCGTTAATCAAATACTTATTGCCACTGAAGCTATCCTCCGGCATACTAAAGTTTGTAGTAGCCGCTTTAGCGGGTTGAAACCCGCACTACAAACCAATCGAGTATTTGATGAAATTTTTACGCGCTTCACAGTTCATTTTACTTTTACTGCTGCTGGCTCTGGTCCGCCAATCCGCTGCCGGACAGGAAGCCATTACCTTTGGCACCTTTGCGACGACCAATCATTTCCCCAGTGATTTGACCTTTTCCACCACTGCTGCCAGCACGGCTGGCGACATTGTCGATGCCGAGTTGGTGTTCCATTTACGCAACCAGTTTTCGTCAGACAGCCTGAGCCGGATGAAAATTGCGTTTGAACCGGCCGCCAGCGTTGATCTGAGCTACGTTTGGGATACCAGCGGCGGCACGATTCCGGGTGCGGCCGTTATCTACCATTGGGAAGTGACCGATTCGGCCGGTAACCAGGTTCACAGCGCTGAACAGTTGGTGCGTTACGAAGATACGCGCTATGAATGGCAGGTTTTGGAGAATGAGGCCATCGCTGTCTGGTGGCATGACCGGCCGACTTCGTTCGGTGAAGATGTGTTTGAGATTGCCACGGAAGCGGTGGAGAAGCAGCGCGAATTGTTCCAGGCCGACCTGGATTTCCAGATGCGCATCCTCATTTACAATGATTTTGCCGAGTTTGCCGAATGGAATGGGGTGGTCAGCGAGTTTATTGGCGGGCAAGCATTCGTTGACCAAGGTATCACGGCGCAAATTGTTTCGGCTTACGGCTCTCAGGAGCAGTGGCTAAACGATGTCATTCCGCATGAAATTTCGCATCTGTATTTTGAGCAGGTGACGTTTAACCGGCGCAGTAATCCGCCAACCTGGTTGAATGAGGGCGTGGCTCAATACAATGAGTTCGGCATTCATTTGGGCACACTGCGCGATGTAGAAACGGCCGCACATCAAGGCGATCTAATTCCGCTGTCATCCTTGGAAGTCGGCTTTGGCCTCTTCAACGAATCGCGGGCGCGCCTGGCCTATGCCGAAGCGTTAAGCGCGGTCACTTATCTGGTGGAAACGTACGGCAATGATGGGATGGCTGCGCTGCTGGCCGCCTACCATCAGGGCATGATTACCGACGAGGCATTCCCGGCGGCGTTGGGGGTAACGCCGGGCCAGTTTGAAGCCGATTGGACAATCTGGTTGGGGCTGGCGGAGGGAGAATTCGTGACCAGTACGCCCTGGCCACTGCCGACGTTCCCGGCTTCACCGACGCCGCGCGTGTTGGGTACGGCCGTATCAACAAGCGCACCCCAGGCCGTTATAACCACCACTCCACAGCCTAGCAGCACTCCGGCGACTCAAGCCACGGCTGTTGCCCAATTAAACAACACCCCAACGTATACGGCCGTTCCCGAAGGTCCCGACCAGTTCCCCTTTGCCGATAACCAGATCATTCTGACGGCGCTGGGCGGCTGTTTGTTGTCGTTGTGTTGTTTAACGGCCGTACTTCTCATTTTGGGATTCGTTTGGTGGCAGCGTAGGCAACACGACAAGACCGCGTAGGGAATCAATCCATCAAATATAGTACCAATGGCCTACAATGGCCGCATGGTATACGAAACGCAATTATCCCGTTTTTCCTTCAATCGACTGCCGGAAATGTTGAAAACCCATTGGCAGGAACTGATCCAACTCGATGCTTCGGCACAAAACATTGCCCTGGCCTTCGCCGTCGGCACGTTCATCAGCGTCTTGCCGATTCCGGGCATTGATCTGGCATTGGTAACGCTGCTGGCCTCGCTGTTCAAGCAGTTGAACCGGACGGCGATGATTGCTGCGCTGGCCGTCTGGAATACATTTGTCGTTGCCCCAATTTACGTCCTCAGCCACAAAGTTGGCGCATCCCTGCCCCTCCTGGCCGATAAAAATCTGGTTATTGGCTTTTTAGCAGGAAATTTGCTGCTGGCAGTAGTGATAACGGCCGTTAGCTACCTCATCGTGCAGGCCAGCATTGAACGCTATCAGCTCCGCTATAGCCTGATCAAACGCTGATCACTGTGAGTGAATCTGGCATTGATGCTCCTCATCAACCGGCTGATAAGGATACCGAAAGCATAAATCGCAGCCACAAAATCGGCCAGAAGCTGAAAGAGAAAGGGTTCTCTGGGAATTCATGCGGTCGTGGTAAATGTAGGGGCGTGGTCTTGTACCCGCCCACTGGGGCGACCACAAGGGTACGCCCCTACAAATGGTATTCCCCCCTGAAATCCTGAAGACCCAGAGAAAGAGCAGGAAAACCGTGTAAACGCCTGCGCCGGGCAAAGTCCACGGTTTTTCAGTAGTCGAAGAGAAATAAGCAAATGTACCTCATTTTGGTAAGATGGGATGTGCAACCAAACCCAAAACCAAAAGAGGTACAAATGCAGCATATCATATTAGAGGCTCACCATACAAAAGATGGACTCGTTTTCAACGTTACTGACTTAGAAGCCCGGTTGAATCAGTTAACCGATTCACGAGATAGACGCGGCAAAATATATCCACTGGGCACGATTTTGACGATGATAATATTAGCGAAGCTCGCTGGCGAGGATAAGCCATCAGGAATAGCTCAGTGGATTCGATTGCGTTGCGATGCATTTGTCAGGATATTTTGCCGTAAACACAAACGAATGCCGTGTTTGAACACAATTCGTACTGTGTTGCAAGATGTGGTTCCGCTTGATGAATTAGAGACCCTGTTTCGGCGTTATCTACACGATGCCTACGGCGGACAAGAAAGCCGATTAATTACAATTGATGGCAAGACAATGCGCGGAACTATCCCCAAAGGAAGCCGTCAAGGTGTCCATTTGTTAGCCGCCTATCTTCCAGAAGAAGGTGTGGTTTTGAAACAAGTAGCGGTAGCGACTAAAGAAAACGAAATCAATGCCGCTCCCCAACTACTCGAGGGAATCAACATCAAGAACAAGGTCATTTGTGCCGATGCGATGCAGACACAACGCAAGCTTTCCGTCGATGTGTTGTCGAGGGGCGGTGATTACATCTGGTTTCTCAAGGACAACCAACCCACGTTGCTGGAGGATGTGAAACAGTTTTTCAAGCCAGCGCGGATGAGTGCCGGTTGGCACCCGCCTGAATTGCCGCGGACGGTGGCTAAAACAACTGAGATAGGGCATGGGCGACTGGAAAAGCGGACACTCACACTGATGGTAGATGAAGAACAGTTTCTGGACTGGCCCGGTGTTCATCAGGTTTTCCAGTTAGAGCGGGAGACCACCCATCTGCGAACAGGCCGAGAAACGACCGAATTGGCCTATGGTATCACTAGCTGTACACCAGAGATAACATCGGCAAAGCAAATGTTACAGTGGACGCGACAATATTGGGGTATCGAAAATGGATTGCATTATCGTCGAGATGTCACATTGCGAGAAGATGCAACGCGCATTTCGCAACCAGCGTTGGCAAAAACGATGTCAGCTATTAACAATTTTGTGGTTGGGTTAACGCAAAAAATGGGTTATTCCAATCTGGCCGCAGCACGGCGCTTGTTTGATGCTAAAATCGCGGCTCAACTCTCTTGACGCCCGACTACTGAAAAACCGTGGGGCAAAGTCGAGTTGAGTGCAACTCCCCGCTCCTTTCTGTTAAAATCTATTGACCTCATGACTACCGCTCCTCCAAGCGGACGATTTAGTTCCACATAACTCGTCTCCAGTCCATGACATACGACATAAATGCCCTCGGCAACGGTGAAAACCTGACAAACCTCATGTCATTCATGTGCCGATCAGAACTACCCCTACACTTGACAAAATTGTATAGTGCCTGTTGGCTGAAAATTGGCCAATGATCCAGATGGACGTTTTCAAGACTGTCCATCATACAATTCCTAATCGAAGGAGCAATTTATGTCACAAGACAAACCTACAATTCCCACCGGTGTCGAACTACTGCACGACCCATTACTCAATCATGGCACCGCATTCACACGGAAAGAAAGAGAAAAGTTGGGGCTGCAAGGCTTACTACCTTACCAGGTTGTTCCCCAAGAAAAACAAGTTGAACGCATCATGGAAAATTTCCATCGCAAACCCAATGATTTGGAAAAATACATCCTGCTCATCGGCTTACAAGACCGCAACGAAAACTTATTTTATCGGGTTGTCATGGAAAACATCGACCTGATGATGCCCATCATCTACACCCCCACTGTTGGCCAGGCCTGTGTGGAATACGCCCATATTTTCCGGCGGCCGCGCGGCATGTTTATCACAGCCAAAGACAAAGGCAATATCGCCAACATCCTCAAAAACTGGCCCCGTGATGACGTTCGCGCCATAGTGGTTACCGATGGCGAACGCATTCTAGGTTTGGGCGATTTGGGCGCGAGTGGGATGGGGATTCCTGTTGGCAAATTGTCGCTTTACACCGCCTGTGCCGGTATCCATCCGGCCACAACGCTGCCTATCACTCTGGATGTTGGCACCAACAATGAAAATTTCATCAATGATCCCTTTTACATCGGCATCAAAGAACCGCGCCTGCGTGGTGAAGCATATGATGAATTTATTGAAGAATTTATCACGGCCGTTCAGGAACGCTTCCCCCACGCCCTGGTACAATTTGAAGATTTTGCCAATATCAATGCCTTCCGGTTATTGGAAAAATATCGCAATCGCATCTGCACTTTCAACGATGATGTTCAAGGTACGGCCAGTGTTACGGTAGCCGGCGTCTACTCGGCTCTGCGCCTGACCGGCGGGCAGCTTAAAGACCAGACGCTGCTCTTCCTGGGCGCAGGTGAAGCGGGTATCGGTATCGCCGACCTTATCGTATCAGGTATGGTAGAGGAAGGCCTTACTGAAGAGGAAGCACGGGCCAAATGCTGGTTTGTCGATTCGCGCGGTCTGGTGGTCAAGAGCCGGACCGATTTAGCTCACCACAAGCTGCCCTATGCCCATGATTTTGAACCGATGGCTGATTTGTTAACGGCCGTAGAAGCCATCAAACCCACCGCGCTTGTCGGCGTATCTGGCCAGCCCCGCACCTTCACCCAGAAAATTGTGGAACGTATGGCTGAGTACAACGAACAGCCGATGATTTTCGCTCTCTCTAACCCCACATCCAAAGCTGAATGCACGGCTGAGGAAGCGTACACCTGGAGTGATGGCCGGGCCATCTACGCCAGCGGCAGCCCCTTCGCACCTGTGGAATACAAGGGTAAAACCTACGTACCGGGTCAGGGTAATAACTCTTATATCTTCCCCGGTGTTGGTTTGGGCGTAACGGCCGTTGCCGCCAAACACGTCACCGATGAAATGTTCATGGCCGCTGCCAAAACCCTCGCCGACCAAGTTTCCGAGACCGACCTGGCAATGGGCCGCATCTACCCGCCGCTGCAAGATATTCGCAAAGTCTCGTTAGCTATTGCCGTTGCTGTAGCCGAAGTTGCCTACAAACAAGAGTTAGCCACCGTACCTCGTCCCAACGATCTGGTCGCCCATGTGAAAACACATATGTACGATCCCAAATACGAAAGTCTGGCTTAGGCGAGCGGTTCCCTCGCCCGGCCAAGATCGGGAAACATTTAGAAATCGGATTTCTCATTTAGCTGCCCGTTTCTCCGGCACAGCAACCAGAAATCCGATTTCTTTTGTTGATGTCAATTCTCTCAACAATTCTCATTTTGTATTAATTTTGTGCTAAACTTAATAGCAATATTGCAAAGCGACAAATTCAGAGCGCAAAGATTGACAAAAGTTTCGCCGACTTGCCTGGATCAATTGGCCACAATACTCGCAGGTGAAGGAAGTGCAGTGAGGTAACCCTATGAGTACAATTCGCCACATTTTACTGGAAGAAGCCAACTTTAATCATATCAGACTCCAAATTGCCAAACTTCTGGCTGCGCCATTACCCAAATATTCTGCCGGCCGGTTTCGGACACAACTGCTTCGCACGTTTATGGGTTTCAAATTAGGGCATGGCACTATATTCTTTGGAATGCCCACATTCAGCGGTACAGGAAATATTTATGCCAATTTAAGCATTGGTCATTACACCCTGGTCAATATCAAATGTTTCCTTGATTTAAGCGGCCACATCTCAATTGGGAGTAATGTGGCTATAGGTGCGGAAACCATGGTGATTACAGGCACCCATAAAGTTGGCGATCATGTCAAACGAGCCAATGAAATGATTGCTGAACCAGTGGTTATTGGTGATGGTGCCTGGATCGGGTCCCGATCTGTTATTTATCCGGGGGTAACCATTGGTGAGGGGGCCATTGTATCTGCCGGCTCGGTGGTTTATAAAGATGTTCCTCCCAATACGATGGTTGGGGGCAATCCGGCCCGAATCATACAAAAGCTAGAGGAGTGATTGGCTGTCACTATCCAACAAAAAAGGCTCTCAACTGTCTGGTTGAGAGCCTTTTTATTTTTATACGGCCGTATCAATCATCCAGCAACCCCAAAGGCGGCGTCCGCAAATACTCCGTCGTCCTTTTCTTTTGCACCAAATCAGCATATGCCCGCTCGATTTGGGCTTCATCCAGCCCCATCTCCGAGGCCACAATGGCAGCGGGAATATCATTATTCAAGCCGTACCAGATCAAATCCATCGTCTCAAAAGGCAGCCGGTAGAAAAATTCCTCCTGCGTACTGCCTGCTGTATATGTGTCTGTCGTCGGCGGGCGGCTGCGAATACTTTCAGGGACACCTAAATATTCAGCCAATTGGTAAACCTGCGTTTTGTACAAATGGCCGATAGGACGCACGTCCATTGCTCCATCCCCATGCTTGACAAAGAAACCCTGATCATGCTCGTTACGTTGCGGTGTACCCAACACAGCAAAATCGTGTAAGTCAGCATAGTAATAAAGCATGGATGCGCGGGTTCGCTGCTTAAAATTAGTCGCGGCAACGATTTGGCGCAGCTCTTTAGGGGGTAGTCGTTTTGTCTGCTCCTCGCCTTCCGGGCTGATAATTGTGGCGCTGAAGAAATTCAGTTTTCGTTCTTCCAGCAAGCCTGACGGCAGCGTAATCTTAAACTTGTAGGTACTGTCATATTCCGGGAATAAACGCCGCACAGCTTCGTCGCGCCGCTGGTAGGCGGCAAATCCCCACAAGGGGCCGGTCATATCTTCCACCAGAGGCTCGACGCCGAATTTATGGCACAATTCTCTTCCTAAAAGAGCACTTTCCGGGCTGGACTCCATTTCTGGCAGTAACAGTGCTACCAGCCGGGAAGGTTTCATCGCCCGTACAGCCAGCGCCAGTACAACGGCCGAATCGATCCCGCCGCTTACGCCGACAACACCACCTCTGCGCTTTAACACGTTAAAAGTTGTATTCTGAATATGTTCTACGATTCGTTCGACTTCTTTTTCAGAGTCAAGTTTCAAAATATCAGGATGAAATTTTTTTGTTGCCATTGTCATGACAGCTCCTTTTAATTTATATGTTGGTTGCCACGAATGACAACTTTAACATCATCGTTATTATTTAATGGAAGTGGCGTGCGGAAATCGGCGATGAATTGATTGTAAACAAGTTGTGTCGATAAAACACCGGCCAGGGTCATGTCGTCAGTTTCGCTCAACTGGCCGATTCGATTGATTTTGTTGACCAGACTGCTTACGGCATTGGGATTGAATACGCCGGCGGCGCTGATGCTGGCCGGCGATAACGTTTCACTAACCCAGGATAGGGGCTGGTTATCGGGAAAGAAGCTGTGATGAATGGGGGCGCGATACGGCCGTTTCGGACGATTCCATATTTCCGGTGGCAGCAGATCACTGACCGCTCTTTTGAGAATATGTTTTTCATCAATCCCCATCATTTTGTACTGTGGCGGCAGTTGATTGCTGAACTCAATGACGCGGTAGTCCAGGAACGGGAAACGGCCTTCTACAGAGTGCGCCATTCCCACCCGGTCGCCCTGGGAAGAAAGCAAATATTCGGCCATGAACACCGTAATTTCCAGGTATTGCGCCTGGGCCATTGATGACCAGTTGGCGAAATCGGGCGGGAGATACGGCCGTGCCACTTCCCTGCCCGCCAAAGACCCCTGGAACTCGGCCGAAAACACCCGCTTGGCCCGGCTGGTATTACGCCAGCGAATAGCATGAGAATAATACGGATCGGCCGTGTTGGTCAGATCGTGACCAAAGAACTTTTCCAGATAAGCATTAGACTGCCCCAAACCGCCAATATAGGGATACAACTTGGTCAACAATGCTGGACGAAGAGTCGATTCCGGATTCTTGGCCCAAAAACGGCGAATCTTGTTCTCTTTGAAAATGTTATAGCCGCCTAAAAACTCATCCGATCCTTCACCGGTCAACACAACCTTAAAATCAGTTTCACGCACCAAACGAGACAGCAAGTAAAGAGGGACTGGCGACGTGCGGGTGATCGGCGTTTCCGTATGCCAGACTACGTCGGGGAAAGCCTCGCCAATATCATGATGGCTGGCCGTAATCAAATGGTGGTCCGTGCCCAAATGATCGGCCATCCGGTACTGAAACGCGCTTTCGTCAAACGCTTTATCGGTAAAGGCAATAGAAAAGGTTTCCAGTCGATTCCCGGTGTAATGGCGGATAAACGCCGCAATTGCCGAAGAGTCCAACCCGCCGCTCAAGTAAGCGCCAACCGGCACATCCGCCCGCAGACGAATTTGCGTGGCATCGACCAACAAACGGCGCAGTTCCGCGGCCGCTTCATCTACACTCATTTCCGGCTGCTTGCCAGACAACTGCTCAACAGGGAATTCTGGCTGCCAATACCGTTCAATCTGCAGCGGCTGCCCCGATTTGGCCAAAAGCCAGTGGCCTGGCGGCAATGTATTAATTCCCTTGAAAACGGTACGTGGTGACAACGGGCTCCAGTATGTGAATATCTGATCGATGGTCACCGGATCAAGCTCGGCTTTCACACGGGGATCGGTCAGCAGCGCTTTGATTTCTGATGCGAACAGGAATGCGCCATCTGGTTCGGTGTAGTATAACGGCCGTATCCCCACCCGATCGCGTGCAATAAAAAGGCTGCGATCCCGTTCATCCCAAATAGCAAATGCAAACTGCCCATTCATATGATTCACACAGGCTGGCCCATATTCTTCATACAAATGAACAATGACTTCCGTATCCGAATCCGTTGCTAATTCGTGGCCCAGCCGCTCTAACTCCGGCCGCAACTCCACATAATTGAAGATTTCACCGTTAAACACAATCCAGAGCAAGCCATCCTCATTGGGAATCGGCTGCTGCCCGCCGCCAAGATCAATAATGCTCAAGCGGGCATTGCCCAAACCAACGCCGTCAGAATCATCCTGGAAAAGATAAACCCCAAATTGGTCTGGCCCACGATGCCGAATACTGCTCAACATCGCCCGAATTTGTGATTCATCGATAGAATATTGTTTGGTTCGATTTAACGTGCCGACTATGCCACACATTTATTCCCCCAATGCAAAACAGATGCCCTTTGTCTATGGGAATACTTTACATAGTATGACATTAAGGTTCTACTGCTGCCGAATTTTTACGCTCAATATATCCGCAAAGTTTGTTGACCGAGTCGAAATTTTCCGGCTTGATTTCGTCATCTTCCACCGAAATACCAAATGTTTCTTCAACAAACATGATCAGTTCCAAAACACCCATGGAATCGATGATCCCCTCATCCAAAAAAGAAACATCATCGCCCAAATTGAAACCATCATCACTAAACAAGAAGGTTTCTGCTATGTATTGCTTGATTTGCTCGCTAACTTCCATTTTCTCACTTCCTTACTGAAAATTTTAGTTACTATTTCATGTAACTCACAAAACAAATTAGAACAACTGGCGTTACACCTGCTTTGGCCGCAGCTTAATCTGGAAAGCAGCCAAAAACTGAGGCGCGGCGACAGCTCAAAAACATGCGTTAAACTAAAACACCAACTGATTCTCTCGCCCTTTCACGCAGCACCGAAAGGACAACCTTGCCATTCGAATTGAGCGGCAGCCCATCGATAAATTCTACCTTTGATGGCACGACAGCCAACGGTAAACGTTGACGACAATGCTGTAAGACATCTGCTTCGTCAACATGGCTGTTGGGCGCTAACACAGCATAAACGTAGATCGCTTCTCCGGTTTCCAAATTGGGCACGCCCACCGCAGCCGCATTAACCAACTGCGGCATTTCCATAATGCACGATTCTATTTTCTTGCTGCTAACACGCATACCGTTTGGTTTGAGAATATCACTTTCACGATCCACGATAAAAATGAAATCATCCTCATCTTTTACAGCCAAATCGCCGGTTTTTAAGCCGCCATTGACGTATTTCTTGGCTGTCGCTTCTGGATTATTCAGGTAGCCTAATGTGATATTATCGCCCCAGGCCATGATTTCGCCTACTTCGCCCAGAGGTACATCATTCCCGTTTCCATCAACAACCCGTAATGATACGCCGGGAATAGCCTGTCCTATCGAGCCTAGTTTGCTGTCGAGCAACTCCGGCGGCAAGTAAGACAATCTTGCCGTTGCTTCTGTTTGGCCGTACATGACAAAGACTTGCGCCTGGGGCAGTTGTTGGCGGAGTTCCTGAACCAAAACAGGCGGCAGATGACCACCTGCTTGTTGGACTTTTCTTAAGTGGCGTAACGGCCGTTTCGGGAAAGTCGACTTTCGCAGCAGCGTATGATACATAGACGGAACCCCGGCAAATCCGGTACATTCCGTCTCCTCCATCTGATCCAAAATCGATTCAGGATAGGCAAACCGATTATTCAACACCAGAGAACCACCCACATGCAAATGCGTATGCAGCAGCGACAAACCAAAACAATAATAAAAAGGCATTGCCACCATCATACGGTCATCGCTGTCCAGCTTCAAATACTCAACAATCGAGTCCGAATTAGCAATGATATTCCCGTGCGATACCCGTACCAACTTCGGTTTCGACGTCGTTCCCGACGTCAACATATACGCGGCTTCTGTTTCCATATCCTCAACCGGGAACTCCGGAATATCCGTCAAGGATGCTGCCGGCAGCGATTCCAGATCATTCTCATAAATACAGAACTGCTCGTCAAAAACAACCCCCGGCAAACGGCGCGCCGACAATTTAGTCAAACAAATCACCCGAAACTCACTAAATTGTTTCACGCTTTCATACTCTTCCGGTTGAATTGTCGTTGGCAGCGGTACAGCAATGGCCCCAATGTGAAAAACAGCAATATAACAGGCAACCCAAAAAACAGAATTTGCACCAAGAATAGCCACCTTGTCCCCCGGTTTAACACCCAAACGCTGTAATTCAACAGCAATAGTGGCAACCCTGCCCTGCAAAACATCATAACTAATTTGTTCACGATCGGTAATCAAAGCGATCTGCTGTTTTGAGCCGTAATTTAGTAAGTACTGCGCTGTATTCACTTAAAAACTCCTAATCCAATGGAATTTGTAACAATCGTGAGTCAACACGCGATTACACCAATAATATTATGAACGTTTACTTAAGAACAAGATTACTATTGAAAACCACTTTTAGCGCCCAATTGTTGTATAATTCACCCTAAACAAACCTGTATCGTTGCACTTCACACTCCTCTGGCGACAAATTGATAAACCTTAACAGGGAGAGTCAGCATCATGAATGGCAAACTCATATTACTCCTACTCATCCTCATTCCTGCCGCAGGCGCATTAGTCCTATGGTTGACCAGAAACCCTAAACCGGCAGCCTCCCCGCCTCTCATACAACAAAATTTACCAGACCCACCGACCGAACCGGTCAAATTAATATTCATTCACCACTCAACAGGCGGCAACTGGCTGGCCGACATTGGTGAACATGATTTTGCTGGTGGACTGGGCCAGGCATTGCAAGAAAACAATTATTTCGTCAGCGCCACTAATTATGATTGGACGGTAAATGGCAATGCCATTGGCAGCCGAGCTGACATCGGCAATTGGTGGGAATGGTTCAACAGTCCGCAGCGAGACGAGATTATGCAAGCCGTTTACACTGAATTCGGCCAAAATCTGAAAGGGCAAGCCGATTGGACCTACTTTGGCAGCTACAGCCGGATGGATGATCCCGATCCGGTACGAGAAAACGAGATCATCCTGTTCAAATCTTGCTACCCCAATTCGCATCTGGCCGGCAGTCCAAACGATCCGGCAACAACAACCGACAATCCTTTACGAACAAAGGATGCCTGGGCCGGTGATGAATTTATGACCGTTGCCAATGCCAAAGGCATTTACAATGATCTGCTCGATTACTTCGCCATGCATCAGGATAAATTGTTTGTTGTCATTACTGCCCCGCCCTTGGTGAAAAATGATAGTGCGCAAAAAACAGATGCCCGTCATGCGGCTAATGCCCGTGCGTTTAACAACTGGCTGGTCAACGAATGGCTGACCGATTACCCTCATGCCAACGTGGCCGTTTTTGATTTTTACAACGTGCTGACCAGCAATAACGGCAGCAGTAATACCAATGACGCCTGGCTGGAAGAAGGAAATCACCACCGCTGGTGGAATGAAGCAGTTCAATATATTCAAACTGAGGACAACAACTTCTCGGCTTATGGCACGCGCAAGGACAGCCATCCATCTGGCGCTGGCGGACAAAAAGCAACGGCCGAATTCGTGCCGCTGCTCAATTATTATTACCAACGCTGGCAGGCTGCCCAATCGGAATAGCCGGGTAAATTAAGAGGGCGGCGTTCCGGCATTTTCGGGGATGGGTAGGCCATCGGGCACGGCCGTTAACTGATCACAACTAATGATCTGAACATCTTCCCAAACATAACCCTGGGCCTGGAACGTGAGGAGGTCTTTTATCCAGCGTTTGGTGCCATCTTCCAGGGCATAAATGTGCGGGCTTGCCGGGCATTTGAGTAATAAATGAATGGGTTTGCCCTCCTCAAACTGCTGTAAAAATTCATCTTCAACCTCATGAACCTGCCGCCATTGGTAGCCATACCAGTGAAATGCGTCAAGCGTGCTGATCCAGCGACGCCGGTTGTTCTCTAAAACATATACTTCAGGGCCGCTGCCTTTGAGCAGCAAACCATCACGGATGACCAACGCACTGCTGTCGGGCATGACGCGGGCCAGGTTTTGGCCGCTGCGATTGAACGGGACATTGATCACCGCCACTAAAATGATGAGCAAAAAGACGATGCGTCCCAAGGTGCGTTCTAATTGCATAGGTTTGCCGGTGATTACGGCCGTTTCTTGTTTATTCATGTCGTCTCCCATCTAAGCCACGATAAAAAAGCCCAAAATCTCACCCAGGCTGGCGAAAATGTTGGTGTAAAAGTTGCCGCCCAATTGACGAAATAGTTCAAATTGCATGCTGGGTGCGCCAATAAACGGCCGTATCGTCCACGCTAACTGGCTCCCCACAAACGCATACAAAAACATCCACAACCGCAGCACCCAACGCCGCTCCGTCTCGCCGGCTTCGCTGCCACGCATCACCCGCATTCCCTGCGCCAGAAACACCACACCCATCACGCCGGAAATGCCGAAAATAGCCACATTCAACAGCTTAAAAAACTGATATTGGCTGGTGGTCAGCAGGAAAAAGATAGAAATTGGGGCAAAACTGACCAGGAGTACGGCCGTTACCGCAATCGCCGTCAAAATCAAGGCCACGTTCTGGGCAATGCTCTGGTCCGAGCCAAACAAGATGTTAAAAAAGTACAACGTGGGTACACAAACCAGCAGCGTCACCAAAAACAAAATCGGTAGCTTCACCGCCGAACTCAACGCTTGCGCCGGGCTGTGCGTCGAACCCAGCACCGCCCCATAAATCGCCAGAAACACAAAACTGGACACCAACATCGAGCGCACTTTCGGCCGCAGGTCAAACCCATCTCGAATCTCCTCAAAAAACTGCTGCCGGCTGCGCAAAATCTGCTCAATCACTGCCAAATCGTTCATCGTAACCTCCGGTTAGCTGTTAGCGATTAGCTTTTAGCTAATCACTAATTGCTAAATGCTAACCGCTAAACATCACAGACAGGTCAAGATTGTGTAACGATTGGGTAACAGTTTTCTCTTGGCAGATTTGGCTGACTGCAATATAATTCGTTAGCGAAATATTCGTTAACAAAATTTTTCAGGGAGCAGTGCCAGGCACGGGGCAAACCGTCCTGGTCAGCCATGATCTTAACGCCCCGTGCCTGGCACTCCTGTTCACAAAAAATGTATGAACAACGAAATCGATGAATCACTTTTGAGCGATGAACCGCTGTCCGACCAGGTTTTCCACCAATTCCTGGCCCTGCTGCGCCACAAACGACAGTACGCCCGCCAGATCGAGACGGAACAAGGCATCAAACCGCGCGATTTTTCCGTCTTGCGCTTTTTGCTGGATTCCGGCCCGGCGACGGTGAGCCAGGTGCAGGCCTTTTTGCACAACAGCCCCAGCACCGCCTCGACGCTCATTGCCCAGTTGGAAGAGGCGGGCTACGTCAGCCGCCGCCGTTCTGATGAAGACAACCGGGTGGTCATCGTCAGCCTGGAGCCGGCGGGGCAAACGATTGCCGAACAAGCGCCGTTTGGCGGCCTGCCTTTGCTGCGGCGGCGGTTGGCCCGGCTGCCGGAGGAGCGGCTGGTGCAAATTCAGGACGTTTTAGTGGAGTTGATGGCGTTGATGGAGGCGTCATGAACGGGTTACGACGCACGCTGCCTTTTGTACGGCCGTACCGCTGGACCGCCTTCTTCATGCTCCTGACCACCGTGTTACCGGCCGGAATGGAACTGGTCGTGCCCCGTGCCCTGCGCACCATCATCGACCAGGGCATCACGCCGGGCGACATGAACGCCATCGTTCGCGGCTCGGTGGTGATGCTGGTGGCGGCACTCATTGGCGCGGCGGCGACGTTGAGCCAGGGCTATTTTCGGGCCACGATGTCGCAGGGATTGGCCTACGACATGCGCAACAAGCTGTTCGCCCACATCCAAACCTTCTCCTTCGCCAATCTGGACCAGATGCAGACCGGCCAGTTGATGACCCGCCTTTCCAGCGACATCGACATCGTGCGCATGTTTAGCAGCGCCGGGATTTCTCTTCTGTTTCGCGTGTTGACGATGATTATTGGCAGCGTGGTGTTGATGAGCCTGATCGACTGGCAGTTGACCCTGGTCATGGCCGTCCTGCTGCCGCTGGCCGGATTGGTCATTTGGAATGTGATCCGGCTGGCTCAACCGCTGTTCACCATCGTTCAGGAAAAATTGGCGGCGCTAAACACCATCGTCCAGGAGAATTTGGCCGGGGCGCAGGTGGTTAAGGCGTTTGTGCGCGAGCGGTACGAAATCGGCCGTTTCCGCCGCTTCAACGATGATTTTATGGCTCAAAACATCACCGTCGGCCGGTTGATGGCCGTGGCTCTGCCGGCGCTGACCATCCTCACCAATCTGGGCATTGTGGCTGTGCTCTGGTTTGGCGGGCGGGATACGATTAACGGCCGTCTCACCGTCGGTGAATTGGTAGCTTTCAACAATTACCTGATGATCGGCATGTCGCCCTTGATGCTGCTGGGCAACATCCTGACCATGGTTTCCCGTGCCGAAGCGTCGGCCATTCGCATGTGGGAAGTGTTGGATACGGAACCGATAGTAAAAACGGCCGTTTCCCCCCATACCGCTCCTGTTTTGCATGGCGCTGTCACCTTTAACAACGTCACTTTTCATTACGACGGTGTAGAGGAATGGACGCAGAGTGACGCGGAGAAGACGCAGAGATTCGCAAAGGAAAAAACTGGTTCTCTGATGAATCCTGGGGTAGGGGCGCGGCCTTGTGCTCGCCCAATCAGGGGCGACCACAAGGGTACGCCCCTACAACCACAGAAGACCTCAGAAAGACAAAATTCTCCGCGGTTAAACGCCAACGGCCGTTTCGGGGGCCAGAACGTCCTCAACGGCATCAGCTTCACCGCGCAGCCGGGACAGCGCATTGCCCTGCTGGGCGCGACTGGCTCCGGCAAGAGCAGCCTGGTTAACCTGATTCCCCGCTTTTACGACGCCAATCAAGGTCAAATCAGCATCGACGGCGTAGACGTGCGCCAATGGGAACCGGAGGCCCTGCGCAAACGGATCGGCGTCGTCTTGCAGCAGACAACCCTTTTCAGCGGCACGGTACGGGAAAATATCGCCTACGGCCGCCCCGACGCCAGCCTGGATGAAGTGATTACCGCCGCCCAAGCTGCCCAGGCCCACGATTTCATCATGGCCCTGCCCGACGGCTACGACAGCCTGGTCGAAGAACGGGGCGCTAACCTCTCCGGCGGGCAAAAACAGCGCATTGCCATTGCCCGCGCCCTACTCATCAACCCGGCCATCCTCATTCTGGATGACAGCACCAGCGCCGTGGACATGGAAACCGAGGCGAAAATCAAGGCCGCCCTGGACGCGCAGTTAGGCCACATGACCACCTTTATCGTCGCCCAGCGCATCAACAGCGTGCTTAATGCCGACCAGATTTTGGTGTTGGAACACGGCCGTATCGCCGCCCAGGGTACGCACCAGGAACTCCTGGCCAGCAGCCCGATTTATCAAGAGATTTATGAATCGCAGTTAGGAAGGGACTAGTAGCTAGCGGCTAGTGGCTAGTAGCTAGTGGTTTGAACCTGACTACCAGCCACCAACTACCAGCTACCAGCTACTAAAAAAATGACCCAACAATCCACCCCACCCCCTCGCGTCCGGCTCGGTTATGGCGGCGTGGCCAGAATGACCGGCGAAAGCGCCCGCGATACCCGGCAAACGGTCAAACGACTGGCTGCGTATGCACGGCCGTACACCTCCCAACTCATCGGCGTGGCCCTGCTCGTTGCTGTCAGCACCGCTGCCGGATTAGCCGGGCCGATTTTGCTGGGCCAGGCGATTGACAAATTCGTCATTCCCCGCGACATGACGGGATTGGGACGATGGGTACTGGTGATGCTCGGTTTGTACCTGCTGGGCGGCGTGGCCTCCATCATTCATGGCATCTTGATGGTCGGCATCGGCCAGCGCCTCATTGCCGATTTGCGCGCTGAATTGTTCAACCATTTGCAGCGGCTCTCGATGGTTTTCCATGACCAGCACAAAGTCGGCGATTTGATGAGCCGGGTCACCAACGACACCGAAGCGATCAACAGCATCCTCTCCAACGGCCTCATTGAATTCGTCAGCAACATTTTGCTGCTGGGCGGCATCATGGTTTCCATGTTCCTGCTCAACTGGCCGCTGGCCATTGGCACACTCATTTTGCTGCCGCTGATGCTCTATATCACCAGCATCATCACCCGCCGCAGCCGGTTGGCCTTCCGCCAGGTGCAGCGCAATCTAGGCTGGATGAACGCCGTCATGGAAGAAAACATCGCCGGGATTCGGGTGGTGCAAGCCTTTGCGCGGGCCAGTGACACGCTGGCCCAGTTTGAAGTGGCCAACGCCGCCAACCGGCAGGCGGGCACGAAGGCCGACATCATCACCGCCATTTTGGGGCCGATGTTCACGACGATGAGCACGATCACGATTGCGGCGACGGCGCTGCTGGGCGGCTGGCTGGCCCTGCGCGGGCTGGTGACGGTGGGCATCATCACCACCTTTGTCGTCTACATCATGAACTTCTTCCGGCCGATGCGGGCCATCGCCATGCTCTACAACGGGCTGCAAGCGGCGCTGGCCGGGGCGGAGCGGATTTTTGAGGTGTTGGATGTGGACACGGCCGTTCCCGACGCCCCCAACGCCCAACCCTTAGCCATCCAGGGCGAAGTCACCTTCGACGACGTGACCTTCAGTTACAAAACCGGCCAGCCGGTCCTGGAACACGTCAGCCTGACCACCCAACCGGGCCAGACCATCGCTCTAGTCGGCCCCACCGGCGCTGGCAAGACGACCATCGTCAACCTGCTCAGCCGCTTTTACGACGTGGATTCGGGCACGATTGCCATTGACGAGCACGATATTCGGGCCGTCCAGCAGGCTTCCATCCGCGAACAGTTGGGCATCGTCTTGCAAGACACGTTCCTGTTCTCCGATACGGTTATGGAAAACATCCGCTACGGCAACCTGAACGCTACCGATGACGAGGTCATCGCCGCCGCCAAACTGGCCAACGCCGACTGGTTCATCCGCCGCCTGCCGCAGGGCTACCACACCCAGGTCTCGGAGCAGGGACACAATTTCAGCCAGGGGCAGCGGCAGTTACTGGCCATCGCCCGCGCCGTCCTGGCCAACCCGCGCATCCTCATCCTGGACGAGGCCACCAGCAGCGTGGACACGCGCACGGAGATGCAAATTCAGGAAGCGCTGCTGCGCCTGATGGCCGGGCGCACAGCTTTTGTCATCGCCCACCGGCTGAGTACGATTCGGGAGGCGGATCAGGTGTTGGTGATTGATCACGGCCGTATCATCGAACAAGGCACACACGAGTCACTGCTGGAACAGGGCGGCTTTTACCACAATTTGTACATGAGCCAGTTTGAGGGAGGGGAAACGGCCGTTTAACACAACCGTCTCCCTCCCCAACAAAATTAGTGAAACCGGGAAAATGGTCAGAGACCAAAGAAGCAGAGCGGCACGGTCAAAGACCGGCCACAGCAATTTTAGGAAGACCGTGCCGGAGCAGGGGCGTTTATTGTAATAAGACCTGGTTTTGAATAATCATAAGAAGTTACTCGCTTGGGTTTAATACGAATAATTACACAGTTGAAATGATTAGCCAAGTCGGACGCCATGCTCCGAGCATCCTCAGCAGGCATGTAACGCTCAAAGATAGAAGTGCGTTTTGCTACGACATCTTCGTAATCAAGAACGGCTTCACCATATATGAGAACACCCCGAAGGGGATAATCTTGAGTGTCAATGAGCACAGTGACATTCGGATTGTGTTTGATATTTCTTACTTTATGGGTGATATCTTGTGTTCCAATTAGAATATCCCCATTATCATACTTGAAATAAAGAGCTGCCATATGGATTGTGCCATCAGAATTTATGCTGCTCAGGCGAGCAATCGGTGCTTCATTGAGAAATGCCACAAGTTCATCTTGCGTGAAGGGTGGCTTTTGTGGATATGGTTTCATCTCAATCTCCTGATAAGCGGAATGAATTACCTTTAGTTACAAACTTACATGTTCAGCCAACTATAAGACATTGTTGTCATTGTTGCATGAGCCGCCCAACTATATTATTAACCCGCCCAGGGTGCCGGATAATCCCAAAGAAATTCGTCTTATCCTACTAAAATTGCAGGATAAGATGAAAATCGGGGTTTTATCAAGCCCTTTAGCTGGATAAACCACTTTATATGGCACAAATTGCCGCGTCGCTAAACAAAAAAGCCACCCGTGAAAAGTTACGAATTGCGAGTTCAGTAACAAGCCATACGGGTGGCTGAGAAAACGATTGTGAAGTTGATAAGTGCTGATGAGAATTGTGTTGGCAAGACGGCTCACATTTCACTGAACCCGCTAAGAACAGGATACCATAAATTAGGGGTTGGTGACAAGCCCTCCAAGAACTAATCGCCACCTATCCCAGCAAATACTGGGCCGAAATACTTCCTGGCCCAACCTATGCTGTCCTGGCCGACCCGCACATTCTCATCCTGGATGAGGCCACCAGCAGCGTAAACACGCGCACCGGCTGAGTACGATTCGGGAGGCGGATCAAGTGTTGGTGATTGATCACGGCCAATTTGTATATGAGCCAGTTTGAGGGAGAGGAAACGGCGTAAAACAGAGCAAGAAAGGCTGCCCCAGAGCAACGGCCGTATCATCGAACAAGGCGGCTTCTACCACAATTTGTACATGAGTCAGTTTGCGGGAGGTGAAACGGCGTAAAATAGAGTGAGGAAGGCCGCTCCAGAGCAACGGCCGTATCATCGAACAAGGCACGCACGACTCCCTACTGGAACTGGGTGGCTTTTACCACAATTTGTATATGAGTCAGTTTAAGGGAGGGGAAACGACGTAAAACAGAGTGAGGAAGGCTGCCCAGAGCAACGGCCGTATCATCGAACAAGGCACGCCAATTTGTACATGAGCCAGTTTGCGGGAGGGGAAACGGCGTAAAACAGAGTGAGGAAGGCTGCCCCAGAGCAACGGCCGTATCACCGAACAGGGCGGCTTCTACCATAACTTGTATATGAGTTTGAGGGAGGGGAAACGGCCGTATCCCCCACACTTAAACAAAAAGCGCCCCGTTTCCCAACCAGAAAACGAAGCGCTAAAAGCTGAAACAGTCCTGATATTAATAACCAGGCGGCGGATCTACCGGGCCGCTAAACTGCATAATGGTGAAGATTCCACCCTGCGGGTCCTGAATCACAGCAAACTTGCCCATTTCACCAGCCGAAGTAGGTGGAACGATAATGCTGCCGCTTAATTCTTTGACTTTGGCCACAGATGCTTCCAAATCTTCAACCATAAAGTAAACTGCCCAGTTGTTAGGCACATCGCCCCAGTTTTCATCCATTTGCATGATGCCGGCCTGAGTACGGCCGTTCGCCTTACACAAAAGATAACCATTAGAATCGGCATCAATCGTCCAGTCTAATACCTTTTCGAAGAACGCCTTGGCCGCTGCGCTGTCCCGCGTTTGCAATTCATTCCAGACCAGCGCATTGGGCGTGTTCACCAATTCCGCCCCAATGTGATTCTTGGGCTGCCAAACACCGACCGCCGCCCCCGATGGATCCATAAACATCATCATGCGGCCTTCTTCCATGACATCCATCGGCGGCATCATGAGCGTGCCGCCCGCTGCGGCCACTTTGGCGGCCACTGCATCCGCATCACTGTGTTTGACGTATGAACTCCATACCGGCGGCATCCCCTGCGCCTGCATATTTGGATCCATACCGCTCAATCCGGCTACATTTTTGCTCGCAATCTGGGCCATGGCATAAACCCCGCCCATATCAATTGGACGGTCATCAAACTCCCAGCCGAACAGACCGTTGTAAAATGCTTTGGCTCCATCAAGATCAGTCGTCATTAAATCTACCCAGCAAAAAACACCATCAGGATAACTTTTTACAACTTGCATTTTCACTCTCCTTGCTGAAAAAATAGGGATGGAAACAGGGGATACGATGATTGCCACAGTGACAGATTAATTATATCACATAAATAGAACTTATGTTCTGATTACAACCCAGTTACTCGGAATGTTCATGCAATCCTCATCTTCATTGTTCATTACCAACCGTAACCCAACAAAAAAGGCGAGAGCAGGATTTATCCCCAGCATCTCGCCTTTGTTTGACATGGGGAAAAGGTTACGGCCGTTTTCCGCCACCCGGCAGCGATGGTAAAGAAGGCAGCGAAGGCAGGCTGGGCAAATCGGGGATAGCCGCCAGCAGCCCGTTCAAATCATTCAAACTCAGTACCGCCTGATTGAAATTGCCAGCCGCCAATTGGGCCGTAGCCGCATTGATACCGGCGGCCAGATTTTGCATTTGTGGACCGCCCTGGGCTTGCAAACTGGCCACCACGTCGGCGTTGGCCTGGGCAATGGCGCTGAATTCCTCACCGGTGAACTGCTGGTCGGCCAGCGCCGTCTGCACAGTGGTCAGGTAAGCAGCGACCTGGGCCACCGCTTCCTGCTGCGTGGCAGCGATGGTTTGCGGCTGGATGCTGGCCAGCATTGCTGTCCGGTTGGCGATTTCATTCTGGACCATTTGCTGCCAGGCCTGAGCCTGGGTCTGGACGGCGGCAGCATTGGCGGCGGCTGTAGCGGCGGCCGTTTCCAGTTGAGCAATGGTCTCTTCGGCCAGAGCCAATCCTGCTTCCAGGTTGTTGTTGATGTCGATGAGAACGGCCGTCATCGCTTGCAGATTTTGGTTGAGTTCATCCAGCTCGGCTACCAGCGCATCCAAATCGTCCAATGCAGCATAGGTCAAATCGGCATAAGTATCTTCGTAAAGGGCCAGCAGTTCCTCGGCCAGGGCAATGGCTTCCTCAGCCCCGGAAACATACACCTCGATGCCCTGCACTTCTTCGGCAGTGACGGTGGCATCGGCCGTAGCCTGGTTGGTGGCGTCGGCATAGGATTCGGTCGCGGCAACGGCTTCTTCGACCGTCTGCTCGATGAGGGCGGCTAATTCTTCCTCACTCATGGTTTCGGTTTGCGGCGGGATGGCAACGGCCGTAGCTGCCAATGCTTCATCGACAGCCTCGGTAACAGCTTCGTCGACCATTTCCTGCAATTGGGCTTCGGCCGTGGCTGTGGCCACGACAGCAGAGTTAACCGTGGCCTGTATATCGATGGTAGCCGTCGGTTCCATGGGGGTGGGAACGGCCGTTTCCCCGCCGCCACAAGCCGCCAACAATAACAAGCTCAAAAATACAAAAAGAACAATAAAATTGCGTTTCATGTCGATCTCTCTTTGTCTGATTTGAAATTAAATTACCGGCTCTGACAAGTCTTCGGCAACCGATAATCCTTGCCTTAACCGGATGATACTCATCAGTTTGGCAGAAAACTGTTAGTCAGTTGCTGTCATTTTGTAAAAGATTTGTAAACCGGGTGGTGCAAAAGACATCATTCCCCACCCTGTTTTTAGAATACCATTTTCAAAGGCGAGATTCAGCATCCACCAGTGGGTAATTAGTCCCGCGAAAGGCCAATTTCCACCGGTAAGACCAGCCCAAACCGAACAAGCTCTGCCAAAATCAATCGGCGCTTTGCCGGGAAATCAGGTACAGAAAGCTGGGTGCCCACTGCCCGCGGCAAAATTCGGACAAAAAATTAGCTATCCTTCCATGATTAGACATAATGACAATCACATAGCCATCAATTTATTCCTGATACACAACTCGGCATCGGCTTCCCCCAAATATGGGGGCTTTTAGGGCGATTTCAAAGTAACACAACAAATATATCCCCGGAACAAGAACAAATGCTCTACACAAAATACGGGGGAAAGAGGGGTAAAACAACCCCACAATTGGGTATTGGGGGGCCATGTCAAGGTGTTAACCTTAAAAAATACGAATTATTTAAGGTTGTGGAAGCCTGAAAATGTTCAAGGTTTTAAGGAAAAAAAGCCGGTTTTTCATTGATATTGGCGCGGGCATTTGATAGAATCTATAGACCATTGCCTCACACATCCATACAATTTGATCTGGTTTTTTGCAACGATCAATCTGATACTTGCCCTTATTTTTGGCATATCAGTTGCATGTAATCAAGTCAACATCGACACAATTGGGCAGAGGGGCCTCGTGTGTGTCCTTTCTCGTGAGGGTTGGCGACGATATCCCTACATCAACAAAATTTATGGCATTATGCGGGTTACGGCCGTTCTATTAACACGCATCTACAAATCAGGAAATGTATTGTTATGTCTACCAAAAAATTAACTCCTGAAGCAGCGTGGAAAGCGACGCTTGGTGAACTGGAACTACAAATGACAAGAGCCACATTCAACACCTGGCTCAAAGATGCTCGAATGCTGGCCTGCGAAGACCACGAGTATGTGATTGGCGTTCGCAACGATTATGCCAAAGATTGGCTGGATAACCGATTGCGCGACACCATTATCCGCACGCTGACTGCCATCACCGGCCAGGAAAACAGCATCCGCTTCGTCGTTTGGTCCGATGAACTCATTACACCACCGCCACAACCGTTCGAAAAAGAACAATCTTCCGAAATAAATCGAAAAACACCACTTACAAACGGTTCCAACGGAATCCTGAATCAACGCTTTACTTTTGCCAACTTCGTTGTTGGCAGCAGCAACCGGCTGGCTCATGCCGCCGCCTTATCGGTTGCCGAAAATCCGGGGCAGACTTACAACCCGCTGTTCATTTATGGCGGCGTGGGATTGGGCAAAACCCATCTTTTACATGCCATTGGCCACCGCTGCAATCTGGACGGCCGTAACGTCCTCTACATCTCCTCCGAAACCTTCACCAACGATCTGGTACAATCTATCCGTTCCAAACAGATGTCCGAATTCCGCGAACGCTACCGCACACCGGACGTACTCATGATCGACGACATCCAGTTCATCGCAGGCAAAGAAAGCACCCAGGAAGAATTGTTCCACACCTTCAACGAACTGCACAGCCAGGGCAAACAAGTTGTCATCTCCAGCGACCGTCCCCCCAAGGCAATGGTCACGCTGGAAGAACGCCTGCAATCCCGCTTTGAGTGGGGCCTGATGGCCGACATTCAGCTGCCGGACGAAGAAACGCGCAAGGCTATTCTGCAAGCCAAAGCCGAAACCATGAGCGTCCATGTGCCCGATTACGCCATTGACTTGATCGCCCATCATGTTCATCAGAATATTCGTGAACTGGAAGGCGCACTCAACAAAATCATGGCCTACGCTCAGTTGTCGGGAAGCGCCATTGACGAAGAATTAATCAATATGGCTCTGGCCGATCTGGTACGGCGGCCGCAAAAATTGACGATTGATCAGGTCATTCACGCCGTTTGCAATCATTACAACATCACCGGCGATGCACTGGCCGGCAGCAGCCGCGCTCGTGTGGTGGCTTTCCCCCGCCAGGTGGCCATGTATTTAGCCCGTACCGAAACCGATGCCTCTTTGCCACAAATCGGCACAAAATTGGGCAATCGGGATCACACGACCATCATGTACGGGCATGACAAGATTTCATCGTTGATCGAAAAAGACCCGGCTGCACGCCGTGAAATGCTGCAAATCAAAACTCTGCTTTACGAAGGGGTTAACGCCAGCACATAAAAAGCGTAACCAATCTGGTTATATATTTCCCTACAGCCTGAAGAAGCCGTGTTTTTGTGGAAAAACACGGCTTCTTCGCATTTTGACTATTTTTAGCGGACTAGATTGGGGTCAATAATGTACTGCCACCAATTGTTAGCAATCCCGCCTGTCTTGCCGATGACGTGCGGCAGATGGCCCAGCCACCACAAATGGTGTTGGCGAATGTCGCCGCCGCCCCACTCCTGGCAGTTGACGCGGCGGGCTGGCCCTTCTAAATCGGGAAAGTTGAGCCAATTTTCACAGGTGCTATTGACGACACGGCCGTTTCCCCAATCATAATCGCGCACACTGTTTGGCGCGAAATGGACCGTGCCACACTCCGCCCGGCCTGGATGAGTCAAATCGTAACGGGTAAACCGTTCCCATAAATTCGCTTCGCCGCGCTTATGGCGGTAAACATGGCTCATGATCGATTCCGCCCGATGACCCAAATTTTCCAACATCTCCCCTGGTCCTCGCTCATAGCTGAAACCCATAATGACAAAGCGGCGCTCACAGTACTCAACCGATGGCAGCGGCGGCGCATTACACCAAAACGCGTCCGGCCCGGCCATCACTGATTCGTAATAACCGGCATAAGGAAAAGCCATCAACCATACCTCATCAATTTGACCCCGATTTACCCGCTCTATTACGCCAAATTGGTCCAGCAGTCGGGCATAGTCAACCCGATCTGGCTGGTGAAAACCGGTGCGCGTCCGCCAGCGAAACAGGTAGCTTTCGGCGTCATAGACAAAACCGTCTTCTTTAACCGGAAATCCATCTACTTCAATGCGTTCGGCAATTTTGTAGTTGACGTAGCCAAAGCTGGCTGCTTCGACGTCATAAATGTATTGGGCTATTAGATTATCGGGGTTGTTCCAGTTGAGGAGTTGGTGCAGTTTACGGCCGTTGTCCGATACAACTACCGGTACATGAATAATCAGTAAAACCCGCGGGGACACAGGAGACGGCCGTAAACCTGCCTCCTGCCCCCCCTGCCAACCCAACCAATGACGTAAATCTTGCCACCATTGCATAGTTACCTATCATACTGCCACTTCCATAAAAATTCGAGGTTTTGTTATGAATCAAATGATGGTTCCCCAATAGTACCAACGGCCTGGTTTTACTCCCCTATCTTACACTGTATAATTTTGGTCAGTTTTGTGGATACCATCCAAAATTCAATCCAGCACTTATCAAACAATAATAGAATACAGGTCATTTCTGAATCATTTCAATCATGGTGCCTGAGTATGGGAGCCAATCTTTCCCCAACAGGCCAAACATAACACGGTGAAAACTATGCAAGATATTAATCCAAACGATGTCATCGGAGATTATCACGAACACGCCCTAATATTTTACGATAACAAAACACGCAGAGTCCTGGTGACCGATATCGAAACACCCTTTCCCGATGGGAAATTAATTGTTTCCCGCACAGACACGACAGGAATCATCACCCACGTCAATCGCGCCTTCGTCGAAATGTCGGGCTATAGTAAAGATGAACTGATTGGAGAACCGCACTACATTTTGCGCCACCCTGATATGCCCAAAGCCGCTTACAAAGACCTTTGGGACACAGTGCAAGCGGGCAAAAAATGGCATGGTTACGTCAAGAACCTGCGTAAAGACGGCGGTTATTACCTTGTCTACGCTACAGTGATTCCCAACATCCGTAATGGTGAAGTGGTCGGCTACACATCGGTACGGCGCAAACCCTCAGCCCGCAAAATGGCCGAGGCATTGGCTCTGTACAAACAAATGTTGTTGGAGGAATGAGAATGACGCATCAAATGACTGTAAGCCCTGATTTTGCCCCCGATGCGGTCGCCAGCTGGTATATTTTTAATACCTGGCTGCAAAAACAGTTGGACGAAAACATCCATTTAGAACTATTTAATGATTTTGAAAGCCAACGCCAGGCCATTTTCAATGATCAAATAGACATTATTTACGCCAACCCCTTTGATGCCGCCGTGTTGATACGCGAAAAAGGATTCACTGCTTTAGTCCGCCCCGTTGGCAAACAAGACGAAGTCGTCGTAGCAGTCAGTGCACAAAATCCGGCAGCTTGCATCGAAGACCTTGCACCTGGTTTACGGCTGGCTTCTACAGACGATCCGGATGTACACCTTGTCGGCATGATTTTACTGGAACCGGCCGACATCAATGCCGATAACATTGAACGAAAAATCGTAGATAGTTATGTGATTGTCGCCAAGCAGTTGCTGCGAAATGAGGCAGAAGTTGGATTTTTCCTGAAGGAAGCTTTCGACAGCCTGTCCAATTTCACGAAAGAACAACTCAAAGTTCTGGTGGAAAGTCAAATTAGTATCATTCACCATATGCTTTTGGTCGGGCCACGATTGGCCGACAAACAGGTGCAAATCCGAGATTGTATGCTACAGATGGCTGACGATCCCAAAGGACAAGGCGTACTGGATAGTTTGGGCTTTACCGGTTGGGAAATGATCGAAGCGGAAGATGCTGAGTTTATGATTGATTTGATGGACACATTAGGCTGACAGTTTTGGCCTTACAATCGATAGGGTGTTTTACCTGTCTGGATTAAACGGCCGTTGCCATCATATCATCAGGGGATGGTTAGAAACGCCGTCAGAAAATTGCTCCTCTTTTGAACAGGTTGTATGATATTTGTCACTTATTGCTATGACGATCTGCACTAGGCGATCTGGCTT
Source organism: Ardenticatenaceae bacterium (assembly GCA_020634245.1). GTDB lineage: Bacteria > Chloroflexota > Anaerolineae > Promineifilales > Promineifilaceae > JACKCC01. Next base: position 103,699 of record JACKCC010000018.1, read on the forward strand.
CATCAAGATAAGCTACAAACAGATCATTAATAAACTAGGTGGAGCCAACAGGTGAAAAATGACAGAATCTAAATCAAAATGGGTCCCAATTAAAAAACAGTGGTGTGACATCCTGCAAGATGAAGCAGAATTATTAGAGCACCGCATTTACCCCAATGATGTCATTCCCGACATGGAAAGTTACCGTGTGACCGGCCATAAATGTACGGCCGCCATTACCTGCAATCTCATTGGCTGCCAGTGTCAATGGTCGTACACCGGCCCCGGCACCGACCGCTTCGCCGAGTAATAGTCATAAGAGTCAACGGTATCATCATTCCTCCTCCTTATTGCTAAATGTGTGTCGAACAGCCACCTGAATCAGGTGGCTGTTTGGCATTACAGAATTGACAGTTCTTACCACATCGTATTATCATTTGATGAAGCAATTTAATGCACATAGCAGGGGAAAATAATGGAAGAGCTTCTAACAACTAAACAAGTGCTGGACATTTTACAAGTTGATCGGACGACCATTTATCGGATGTTGAAAGACGGCCGTTTAACCGGCGTCAAAGTCGGGCAGCAGTGGCGCTTTCCCCATTCGGAAGTGGAAGAGCTGTTATCTGGCACACCTTCCATTCCCTTGGAGCCGGTCCGTCCGGCTCGTTCGACGATTACCCACGAGGCCCTGCCCATCCCCTGCTTGCAGTCGGTGCAAGATGTCAGTGCCGAAACAATGGAAGTTGGTGCCGTCACCACCGATTTGGACGGCCAGCCCCTCACCAAAGTCAGCAACTCCTGCCAATTTTGCAATCTTATTCGCAGCACCCAAACAGGCTATCAAGACTGTGTCAATTCCTGGCGCAAATTAGCCCGCCAGCACGACTCAGCACCTCATTTTGTCACCTGCCACGCCGGTCTGCATTACGCCCGCGCCAGTATTGAACTGGATGACGAGCTATTTGCCATGCTTGTCACCGGCCAGTTTTACATTATGGCCCCCGACCCAGATGAAGTCAAACAGCGTGTCACCCGACTGGCCCAGGTTCACGGCCTAAATGAAGCCGATCTGGCCCGCGCTGCTGCGGAGCTGCCTATTTTAAGCCCTAAAAAGCAGGAAAAAATCACCGATTGGCTGGAAAAACTGGCCGATACATTTTCGCTCATTGGTCGGGAACGGGCCGACATGCTGGATCGACTGCGCCGGATTGCCTCGATGAGTTCAGTCGTGCTGGAATAAGAAGTTGGAACGGTAATGGGATAAAGGACGCGAAGTTTTCTTTTAGGCCTCTTGGCAAAACTCCGCGCCTTCGCTGTGTAATTATTTTCTAAACCGGAACAGGCCGAATAGCACGGCCGTTACCCCTGCCAATCCGCCCAATACCGCCGCCCACTTACCCACATTCGGCTTGACTTCCGCCTTCTTAACCGACTCCACCACTTCAACAATCGGCTGCACCCGCTGCCGCGGCGTCACGCCAAACGCCAGCCGTAAAATCGCCTTGCCCAGCTTGTAACGGCCCGGATAACGCATCTGCGTCGCCAGATCAAACGGCAGCGGCGGCCAGCCAATGGCATACGATCGCAAATGCGTGAACTGCATGACCTCTTCACGGCCGTGCGTGCGCGCATTGCCCGACTGTTTCACCCCACCAAAAGGCAGTTCCGATACCGGGTAATGCGAAATGGCATCGTTGATATTGACCGAGCCGACCTGGAGCCGGTGCGCGGCGCGTTTGGCCTGGCGCATGTCGTTGCTCCAGACGCAGGCGCTGAGGCCGTACTCGTTGTCGTTGGCCAGCCAGATCGCTTCTGTCTCGTCCTTCACTTTCATGATGGGCAAAATCGGGCCAAAGGTCTCTTCACGCATTAGCTTCATGCTGTGATCGACGTCCACGACGATGGTCGGTTCCATGAACAGGCCATCGATCTTGCCACCGGTGAGAACGTTGGCCCCCTTGGCGATGGCGTCACCGAGCTGCTCGCGAACAATCTTGACCTGACGCTCAAAGGTCAGCGGCCCCATGTGGTTGGGATTGTCCAGTGCGGGCGAGTAGCCCATTTTGAGCTTTTCGGTTTCGGCGAGAACGGCCGTTACAAATTCATCATACACCACCTCCACCGCGTACACCCGCTCCACCCCCATACAGGTCTGGCCGGTGTTGTAAAATGCGCCCCACACGCCCCACTTGGCCGCCGCTTTCACGTCGGCGTGTTCCAAGACCAACATCGGGTCTTTGCCGCCCAATTCGTAGAGGAACGGCGTCAACGTTTTGGCCGTCGCTTCGGCGATTTTTTTGCCAGTAGCCGTTGAACCGGTCAAAAAGACCAGGTCAGGGCTGGATTCGACAATCGCCGCGCCGACCGTGCCGTCGCCGTGCAAAACGCGGACGTAGGGAGCCAGCTCCGGCACACGTTGGAACAGTTTTTCGAGAAGCGCGCCGGTAGCGGCCGTTACCTCCGACGGCTTCAAAATAACCGTATTCCCGGCCAACAGCGCCGACAAAACCGGTGACATGCACAAATCAAACGGGTAATTCCAGGGACCAATCACCGCCACCACGCCAAATGGATGCGGCTCGGTGTAATATTGGCGGAAAATGTACAGGCCCGGCGGCACGCGGCGGCGCTGTAGCCAGCTTTCGGCATTGCGGTAGTAGTGGTGCATCCGGTCGACGACCATCATTACCTCAATCAATCCATCCTGGCGGCTCTTGCCCGTGTCCTGGTTGAGCACGGCGCTGATTTCGTCAACCGAATCGATGATGACTTCTTGCAGCAGCCGCAAAATGCGCACCCGGTCGGCAACCGATTTGCGCCGCCACACCTCAAAATTCAGCCGCAGTTCCTTGTGCGCCTGCTTGATGTCCTCGTCGGTGGCCATCACAATTTGGCCAAATTGTTCACCGGTCGCCGGATTTACAAATGGTAAATTTGCCATCGTTTTTCTCCAATCCTTTGTGGTTGTGCATTTTTTCGTAAGGGCGGGACGACCAGGACAGGTTTATACCATCGCGGATGGCGTTGTCTCCCGGTCGTCTCGCCCAAATCCACGGGCGTAGTAGCAGGGCGAGACAGCGCGGAGAAAAGATCGTCTGTTTCTATCAAGACCATGCCGCGCCGTCCTGCCCCTACAAACCACAATTTTTATTAGAATTATTAGCCGTTTTCACACCCTACGCCTTTTTCTGCTTGAGAAGTCGGGCTGCAATCAGCGCCGCTGGAACCACCAAAAGCAAAGGTAGCGCCCTTTTTATCAACTTTTCAGAGTGATTGTGGTGGCCGTTGTTGATGTAGAAACCGGGTGGGGCGGCTAACGGCCGTTCCTCCTCAGCCTCTTCTTTCTTGGGCATCTTACTCATCGCCCGCTCCGACATCGCCGTAATCGTCAGACTGGGATTCACACCCAGATTGGCCGGAATCACCGAGCCATCGGCCACGTACAGGCCAGGATAGTTGAACACTTCTTGATTGACATCCACCACGCCCTTCGATTCGTCAGCCCCAATGCCGCAGCCGCCCAAAATGTGGGCCGTCGAGGGCGTGTTGAGCAGCATTTCGTTGACCGGCCCCTGCGGAATGCCGTCGATGCGCGCCGCAAACCCTTCCAACACCTTGCGCCCGGCCTCAATCACCGCCGGAATGGGCAGGCTGTGGTCCCGCTCGCTGACCAGCCCCTGCCGGAACAGCGTAAACACACTGCGCCCGCGCTTCAAATGCATCCGGTTCTCCAGCGTCTGCATGATCAGCAAAATCGTCGTGTCCCGTGCCCAGTCGGGCAGCAGCTTGGCTTTGAGGAAGTCATACGGCCGTTTCACCCCATACTCGACAAACCGCCCCAACTGCTGCCAAATGGTGCCGTCATCGGTAGGCAGGAGCGGCATGGCAATGTTGCGGATAAACGACGAGCCGCGCGGATAACGCACCGGTTCCACGCTGGTCACGTCATCAATCCAAAAGTGGGAGGTGATGGCCACACCCTGCGAAAAATCGTCGCCTTCGTGACGAGCCGTAACGCCGGTGAGGGCTTCGCTGTTGCTGCGCACCATCGTCCCCAACCGCCGCGATAATTTAGGCAGTGACCGGGTTTCGTCGCGGCATTGCAGCAGCAAATCAACCGTCCCCAACACGCCCGCCGACACAACCACGTTACGCGCCCGCACACTGCGGCGACGCTTGACAATCCAGTCGGTTGTCCGTTCGTAGATGATTTCGTAACGGCCGTTCGCCGGAGCTTGGTTGTATAACGGCCGTATATCGACCACATTGGCTTCCGACCGCACGTCCGCCCCCCACGTCTCGGCAAAATAGAGGTAATTCTTGTCCAGCGTATTCTTGGCATTGTGCTGGCAGCCCACCATGCAGCCGCCGCAGTGAATGCAGCCCGCCCGCGCCGGCCCTTCGCCAGCAAAAAACGGATCGGGAACTGTCACGCCCGGCTCGCCAAAAAAAATGGCTACCGGCGACGGCGCAAAGGTATGCTCCTGCCCCAGCTCCTTGGCAATGTCCAGCAAAATGTGGTCCGCCGGCCAATATGTGGGATTCTCCGTCACCCCCAGCATCCGGTTAGCAGTCGCGAAATGCGGCTCCAGTTCCGCTTCCCAATCGGCCAGTCCAGCCCACTCTTCAGCCTCGAAAAACTTCTGGCCTGGCTTGATATGGGTGCTGGCATAAACCAGACTGCCGCCCCCCACGCCGCTGCCGTTCAAAATCATGATGTCATCCAAAAAATTGATACCCATAATGCCAAAGCAGCGCGCCGCCGGCAGCCACAAATATTTGAAAATGTTCCAGTTGGTTTTGGGGAAATCCTGGGCGCGGAATCGTTTGCCCCGCTCCAACACCAGCACCTTGTACCCTTTTTCGGTCAGGCGCATGGCCGATACACTGCCGCCAAACCCGGAACCGATTACCACAAAATCATACACTTCATCTGACGCAAAATTGGCCTTCACATTGCTCATAGTTTTGCCCTCTAGAAGCATTTGCTCCCACAAAAGGATGAGATCACCAAGCCCACCCGACTTTTGATACGGGCATTATAACACAGTGCGTCATATTCTGTACAGACAAATGTTGCATAACATATGAAACAAATATTAAGAAGAGTTGTCAATGTCAGGCTTTGAATTTATAATTTATTGCAAATATTAGCAATAACAATTAATTGCATTACAATGTCCCATGACAAGTTAAATTACGTTGAACGTGTCCATGAGCAAGGTGGGCGCATGACACCACAGCGCCAAATCATTTTGGACACTATTTGTGCCATTGGCGAACATACCACTGCCAGTGATATTTTTGATCGCGTCCATGCCATCGCCACACACATTGACCGGGCCACTGTATACCGGACGCTGGCCTTTTTTTGTGATCTGAATGTCCTGGTATCGGCCGAGATTGAGGGTAAGACTGTTTACGAAATTGCGGCGCCTACACCGCATCATCATCTGGTCTGCCGCAATTGTGGTCATGTTACCACGCTCACAAACCATCATCTTGATCAATTTGTGCAATACCTGATTGAAAAGCACCATTTTCAACCAGAAATTAATCATTTGACCATTACCGGCCTTTGCGCAGCTTGCCAGGGGGCCAACAAAGATTAAAGGAGAAAAAGACGATGTTTCCTATTACTGTTCAAGCAATGCATATCCCTGATGGCTTTTTAAGCCTGGTAATCGCTCTAACAGCCTGGGTTTTGGCTGTTATTTTTATTCTGATGGCTATACGGAATTCTCAAGAGTCATTTGATGAAAAACTGGTGCCACTGGCCGGCATTATGGCTGCTTTTATTTTTGCCGGGCAGATGATTAACTTTCCGGTCGCTGGTGGTACGTCAGGTCATTTTATTGGCGCGGCGCTGGCAGCGGTGGTTTTGGGGCCGTGGCTGGGCATTTTGGTGATGACGGCCGTTATTGCCCTACAGGCTCTCCTCTTCCAAGATGGCGGTCTAGTCGTCATGGGCGCTAACATCCTGGCTATGGGCGTCGTTCCGGCGCTGATCAGCTATGGCCTTTACCGAGCGGCAGCTAATCGTAACCGGCGCGTGCAGATGCTGACCGTGGCCGGCGGGGCCTGGTTGTCAGTCATGGGCGGTGCGCTGCTGGTATCGCTTCTGCTGGGTTTTAGCGGGACTTCCAGCTTCCGGGTGGTCGTACCGGCGATGCTGGGCATCCACGCCCTTATTGGCCTGGGTGAAGCCCTGATCACGGTGGCGGCTTTGAGTTTGATCATGAATACCCGGCCGCAGCTTTTGCAAACCAGCGCCGAGGCTGGCGGTCGTGGCTGGATTGTGGGCGGCATTGCTGTCACACTGTTAATCGTTCTAATTTCGCCATTTGCTTCCGGGTTTCCGGACGGATTGGAATGGGTGGCAGAGGAGAGCGGGTTTTTGCATACGGCCGTTGACGCTCCCTTCCAAATTCTACCCGATTACACGATTCCAGTTCTGGGTGAAACCGGCCTTTCCACAATTGTGGCCGGTATTGTCGGCGCATTGGTTGTGGCTGCGATCACCTTTGGTCTGGCACGGCTGCTTCGCGGCAAAAAGTTAGAGACTAAGCGACTAGGGACTGGGGACTAATTTTGCACGTCAACACCTTTGACCGCTATCAGGAAGGCAGCAGCCTTGTTCACCAGCTTGATCCACGGGTCAAGGTGGTGGCGGCGATTCTTTTTATTTTTTCCAATGTTTTGCTGCCTGACGGAGCCTGGACAGCGTTTGCCGCGGCCTGGATCGTCATTTTGCTGGCCGGTTTTATGGCTCGGCTGCCTCCTGGCTATATCTTCAAACGGTCGTTTATTGCGCTGCCCTTTGCCCTGGCAGCGGTGACGGTGTTGTTTACGGTTCCGGGAACGGCCGTTACCACCTTCACTCTCTTTTCCAGCACCGTCACCATTTCCGACGCCGGATTAGTGCGTTTTGCCAGCATCGTCATCCGCAGTTGGCTTTCCGTCCAGGGGGCCATCTGGTTGACGGCCACAACGCCTTTTCCCGATTTGATGCACGCCCTGCGCCATCTGCGTGTACCACGATTACTCACGGCGATCATCAGTTTCATGTACCGTTACCTGTTCGTTCTGGCCGATGAAGCGGGACGATTGCTGCGTGCGCGAGAAGCCCGCAGCGCCGCCCCTGTCGGCGGTAAAGGCGGCGGACGCCTGCTCTGGCGGGCAAAAGTGGCCGGCAGTATGGTTGGCCAGCTTTTCCTACGCAGTTTTGATCGCAGCGAACGGGTGTACAATGCAATGCTTGCCAGAGGGTATCGCGGCCAATTATTGACGATGAACCCCCATGAGATGGCAGTGCGAGATTGGTGGGGTTTGGCAACGGCCGTGACCCTCATTCTCTTGGTTCAAATAACAGGCTATATCTTTTGAAATTCATAACTGAAGATTAATGATTGACAATTGTCAATCATCAATTTTCACTCTTTAGGTTTTTTATGCCCATCATTCACGAATCCGACCGGGAGCTATTACGAACAGACAATGGTTCCGGCCCGCCAACATTGGCCGTCCAACATCTCAGCTTTAGCTACCCCGACGGTCACCAAGCACTGCAAGATGTCTCTTTACAGATAACGCCCGGCGAAAAAGTAGCCCTCGTTGGGCCTAACGGCGCGGGCAAAAGCACGCTCATGCTGCACTTGAACGGCTTGCTGCAAGGCCAGGGCACAATTGAAATTGCCGGTTTGCCGGTTGTTAAAGAACATTTCCCGGTCATCCACGGCAAGGTGGGCATGGTTTTCCAGAACCCCGACGACCAGCTTTTCTCGCCGACCGTGTTCGATGACGTCGCCTTTGGCCCGCTGCACATGGGGCTGCCCGAAGTGGAGATTCACCAACGGGTAGCTAAAGCACTGTCGTTGGTAGGGATGGAAGGCTTTGAAAACCGGCTGTCCCATCATCTCAGCCTGGGACAGAAAAAGCGGGTGTCAATCGCCACCGTGCTGTCGATGGACCCGGAAATCCTGGTGCTGGATGAACCTTCGGCCGGATTAGACCCCCGTGCCCGCCGGGCGCTCATCAACCTGCTGCACGAACTCCCCCTGACGATGTTGGTATCCAGCCACGACATGCTCATGGTGCGCGAGTTGTTCCCGCGGATGATCATCATGGATGAAGGGCGCGTGGTGGCTGATGGGGAAACGGCCGTTCTCCTTTCCGACGTTGATTTGTTAGAGCGGCATGGGTTGGAACGGCCGTAATCCCCCTCTTTTACCCAATTCTCCAAATTCCTCAAGAAACCTCTTGACAAGGAGGTTTCTTTTTTGTATATTACTAACACGATTTAGTAAATCGTGTTAGTCTTAAGATGACAGTAGGTTTTTGATAAAGTAAAATTCGGGCATGAGCGAACAAACTTCCAAAAACAAACGACCCTCGATGAAAGATGTAGCTGAACTGGCTGGCGTCTCTCGAACTACTGTTTCCTTTGTTATCAACAAAGTTCCCGATTCCAACATTCCACCGGAAACCCAGGAGCGAGTGTGGACGGCCGTTGAAGAGCTGGGATACCGGCCCAACGTTTTAGCTCAGGGGCTGCGATCCCAGCAAACACGTACTATCGGCTTCATCTCCGACGAGATCGCCACAACGCCTCATGCAGGCCGCATCATTCAAGGAGCACAAGACCAGGCCTGGCAGCACAACAATCTCATTTTGCTGGTTAACACAGGCGGCGACCAAAATATGAAAAAAGCGGCCGTGGACATGATGCTCGACCGACAAGTAGATGGGCTAGTCTATGCGACGATGTACCATCGTGAAGTCCATCCGCCGGAAATGGTTCATCAGGTACCAACCGTTCTGCTCGACTGTTTTGTCGCTGATCGCTCCTTGCCATCCATCATCCCCGATGAGGTAAATGGCGGCCGACAAGCAACAGAATTTCTTTTGCAAAAAGGACACCGGCGCATTGGATTTATTAACGACATTGACCCGATTCCAGCCAGATACGGCCGTTTGCAAGGATATCAACAAGCCCTGGCCGCTTACGCCATATCCTTCGACGAGGAGTTAACAGTTTATCAGGAGACAGACCCTGCTGGCGGATATGATGGGGCAATGGCCCTGATGAAATTATCCAATCCACCGACTGCTCTGTTCTGTTTCAACGACCGGATGGCCATGGGCGCCTACGATGCCTTACGCAAACTCAACCTGTCCATCCCTGACGATGTAGCCATCGTGGGCTTTGATAACCAGGAATTGATTTCGGCTAATCTACATCCCGGCCTTACCACTGTCGCCCTGCCCCACTATGAAATGGGCCAATGGGCAGTTAAGAAGCTGTTGCAGATCATCGATGATGACGAAAACGGGCAAGAATCAGAGGTGGTTCAACATATGATTGATTGCCCGTTGGTATGCAGAGATTCGGCATAATTTAGTCTGTTCTGGACATAGTTACGAAGGAACTAAGGGCTTCATAATGAAAAAACAAGAAAAATCTAATCCGATGAATTCAGGTGTCTTTGGGTTTGTAACCGATGAAATCGCGACAACGCCATATGCCGTAAAAATCTTTGAGGGCGCGCAAGACACAGCCTGGAGTAAGGCCAAACTGTTGTTAATGGCCAATACGAAAGATGATCTGGCGTTGGAACGGAATGTGTCAATAGTTTTGAGACACGAAAACCGATAAATTAGTGAGCAATCTCTCGCTCACCGGGCTGATGGATAAGGGGATAACTCTCCGCTGCGCTGCGAGTTACCCCCTTACCCACAGCCTCTACGACGACTGACCATCCCTCTCCAGAGGGGGATTAATCCAGACGGCCGTTGGCAACTTCGGGGCAACGGGCTGACCCTGCACAAAGCGTTCTGGATACTTCTCAAAAGCGGCCGTTAACACCGCTTGACGCTTGACCCTCAATTCAGCAGCCTGTCCATAATGAACCGTGGCCGGGGTCATCAGGCCCAGGCTGGTATGCCGGTGCTCATGGTTGTACCAATGGAAGAACGGCCGCGCCCAGGTGCGGGCATGGTGTAGAGAGCCAAACCGGTCAGGATAATCCGGACGGTATTTCATCGTTTTGAACTGCGCCTCAGAAAAAGGATTGTCATCGGAGGTGTAAGGTCGGGAATGGCTCTTGCCCACCCCCAGGTCGGCCAGCAGCAGGGCCAACGTCTTGCTAGTCATGGAACTGCCCCGGTCAGCATGGAGAACCAACTGTTCTGGTTCAATCCCCTGTTTGGTGCAGCTGTCGGCCACCAACTGTTTGGCCAATGATGCCAGTTCCCGCTGAGCGATCAGGTAACCGACCACATAGCGGCTGAAGATGTCAAGAATGGTGTACATGTAATAGTAGACGTGGGGCACAGGCCCCCGCAGCTTGGTGATGTCCCACGACCACACCTGATTAGGAGTCATGGCCACCAGTTCTGGTTTCTTGTAGACTGGATGCCGTTTCTGGTTACGCCGTTCGTGTACCTCAGCGTTTTGCCGCAGGATACGATACATCGTGCTCGCCGAGCAGAGATATTCCCCCTCATCCAGCAGTGTGCCATACACCTGGCGCGGCGAGCTGTCCACAAAGCGCTCACTGTTGAGCATGGCCCGCACCGCTTCCCGTTCCGCCGGTGGCAGCGCTCGTGGTGATGGGGTTACTGCCTTCGATTCCCGAACTGGCTTTTCCTGCTGCTGCCGGTAGTAGCTGCTACGGGGATAGGCCAGGTGGCGACATGCCTCCTGCGTGCTGGTCTGTTCAGCCAATTCGGTCACATTCTCTCTCACGATTCGTCTCCGGTTTCCTGTTCCAGGGTAATCCCCAGTATCTCGGAGAGTTTTTTTTGCGCCTCGATAATCAGTTCCGCTTTTTCCACCTGTCGGCTCAGTCGGGCATTTTCCCGGCGTAGCCGGCGCATCTCTTCGGCTTCAGAATTGCTTTTCGGCCCTCGTTTCCGAGGTGCCAACCCCGCCAGTTGTCCGGCTTCTTGCTGCCGTCGCCAGGTGGTCAGGTGGGATGAATACAACCCTTCCCGGCGCAACAATCTGCCAATACCTCCCGGTTGCTCCCGGCACTTTTCAGCTTCTTCCAGAACCCACAGTTTGTAGGCGGCCGTGAAGGTGCGTCTTTCTGCTTTGGGCGTCCGGGGCAGTACCTCTGGATCAGGCCGGTTGTCGGCACCTATGCCATTTTTGTTGAGTTTCTCTCCATTCTTTTGTGTCATGATGTTCCTCTTCGCCCTCAAATTCTACACTAAATTCTGAGTATGAAGTGTCCCACCCTATATTGACACAATGGGCAAAGCCATATTCCATTATCAGCAGATTTTCTTTGTTCTGAAGTTTGGTTTGAGTCATAACGTTTACCACCAGGCGAAGCAGCTTTAATATGAGCTGCTACCCCGATATTTATGGCTTTAGTGGAATCAATCTGTGGTCCACTTGTTGGTTGCCGGCAATTAGGATTTGAACAACGAAACCCCACTCTGCGTGCTAAAATATCTTTTGTTGGTTCGTTAAAATCATCTCGCATTAAATACCACCTAGTTTTCTAAAGCAAGGTCAACAGTTATACTGAACACGGTCATAAACTGACATTTTCAAAGGTCTGAAAGTTGAGCGTGAGTAGGCTGGCTAACTGGTCTTTGAAAGTACCAGACACGTCGGCCAGGCAATCTTCAATCGCCTGCCGGAAGTCGGCAAACTTCTCGTAGTATTGGGAATAGAGACATTGCTTTTTGACAAACTTCCACAGGCGCTCAATTAGGTTTAGATTAGGCGAGTAAGGCGGTAAGAAAAGGAGTTCGATACGCAAGTCGGCGGCCAATTGTTTAATGAAATGGCAATGTTGATACCGGGCGTTGTCCAGGACAACCGTGATGGGCAAGTCAGCAAAAGAAGCGGCTAATTGATAGAACAAGGCGGCGACGGAGTGGGCATTGATGTAACTGGTGTTGGTGACCGTCACTAACTGTCGAGTGGTGGCGTGCAGTGCACCCAAAACACAGGACTTTTCCAAACTCATAAGAAAATAACTAGAAGAACCTCATTTTGTTACACTTGAGATTTTCCAAGACCACCAAGTAAACAAAAGAGGTTCATTACGAAGCATATCACATTTACAAACGAACAATTAGAAAACGTCGTTTTTGACCTGGGTGGCCTTTTTGAATTGTTCCAACAGATCCCAGACACGCGAAAAGCGCAGGGGAAACTATACCCATTGCCATTTTTATTGTCAGCCATCTTGTTAGCCCGATTATCCGGTGAGCATACGCCGACTGGCATTACCGCTTGGATTCGCTTACGCCGCTCGCTTTTGGTTGCGGTATTGCCAACGACACGATTTACGGCCCCATCCTTGAACACGATCCGACGCGTTCTGGATGAAGTCATATCAGCGGATGAATTGCATCGGATATTCCGCCAATTCTTGCATCTGAACTATGGCGGACAGCAAAGCGTCCTCATTACGATGGATGGCAAGACTTTGCGCGGCACAATTCCTGCGGGAAAAACACAGGGCGTTCATCTATTGGCCGCCTACTTGCCGGAAGAAGGGATTGTTTTGGCTCAAGTAGAGGTTGATAAGAAGGCAAAGGAAAACGAAATCAAGGCTGCGCCCAAATTGCTGCACCAACTCGACTTGAGAGGGCGGGTTGTCTCTGGAGATGCTATGTTCGCTCAACGGAAGTTGTCGGTGCAGATTATGGCTCAGGGTGGCGATTATCTTTGGTTTGTCAAAAGCAACCAGCCCCGTTTGCTAGGGGATGTCGAGCAATTCTTTGTGCCGCCGCGCAAAGAGAAAGGATGGCACACGCCACCGCTGCCCCAAGGTATTGCCCAAGCGACAAATAAAACGCATGGTCGTTTGGAGCAGCGAACTATCACGGTAATGAGCGATGACACCCGCTTTATCAACTGGCCTGGATTGCGTCAGGTTTTCAAGCTGGAGAGAAAAGTGACAAAACTCTCCACTGGCAAATGTACCTACGAAGTTGTTTATGGCATTACTAGCGTTCCCCAGGAACGTGCCGATGCGTCCTGTTTGTTAGCGTGGACACGCCATCACTGGGGCATTGAAAATGGGTTACATTACCGTCGCGATGTCACGCTCAAGGAAGATGCAACCAGGATGTCAGGAACACCACAAGCCAGCGTAGTGGCTACAATTAACAACTTCATTGTCGGGTTAGCTGGCAAGCTTGGCTTCACAAATCTGCCAACCATGTTGCGTATGGCCAATGCCAAGATCAATTTCGCCCTTTACAATTATTTATGAGTTTGGAAAGGTCCTGACCCAAAACATTGAACCGTTGCCGACCAGCTGGGGCTTTGATGAAGTGGCGGACAAAAGACCAAAGGAAGCCAAGGAAGGGCTGCAAGACAAAATAAGCAGCATCGACGAAAAACAAGTGGCGCTGATTGGCCTGGGCATCAGCCAGACGCGGCGTCAGTTCCTCATCCAGGAACTCCTGTTGTTTCTCTGGGTCAGCCTTAGCCGGTATCTGACCCACTTTACGCCGCTTCAGCCCCAGCTTTTTCAGAAACTCCGCCACCTGGGTTGGACTACGGCGCAAACCGGTCAGTTTTTCGATACGGGCCACAGCTTCATCAATGGTCGCTGGCGGTCGCCGCTCGAATTCCTGACGCAGGCTATCCTGGTGGTCATCCAGGTCGCTCTTGGGCTGGTGAAAGTTCAACTCTTTGAGTGTCTCAATCCCGCCTTGTTGATACATCAGGAGATACTCGCGCAGCGTCGCCTGGCTGATACGCACGATGCGACCGATTTCCTGGTGCGACAGACCCAGCGCTTTCAAATACACCACTTCCATTCGTTGTCGTACCCGAGGGTGCGGATGGTGGGTACGTTCGTGATGTAACTGGTTAATGGTTTCTGGTGCGAATTGGAGTTTAATCATCTTGTCCTCTGATTGGCAAAAATGACAAAGTATATCTTTCCCGACCTGTTTGCCAATCATAATCAAAATTGAAGGCTCATGTTTAGAACTAGTGCAAACGAACGATAGAAGCGATGAATTTGGGAGATACACATTTCTGATTGACGGCAAATTCATGAATGGCAACGTAGCCGGGCAGGTGCTTTTTGTGGACCCCGCGAAAAGGCCGCAAGAAATTGCGTAATCCTGTCCAACCGCCTTCATTAGAATTCACATGAACCTCACGGATTCCATCACCATCATCATCTCGCGCCCATTCGTTTTGACTATGACAGACGGTGTAACGGATACGTTTGAGCCGATTGTAACTGTCATACTCGTCTGTGTATAAGGTAGCATCAGCTTTGGTAAACTTCTCGACAAAAGGACACAATGTGACCCCTTGGGTGTTGGGCACCACGCGGATACGCACTTGCCGTGATTGGCGACCAATGACTGCACAAACCGGCGGCCGGTCATTGGTGTATGTGCCTCGGCCGCGCCGTTTGTTGGCGCGACGACGGGGCGGGTCATCTGGGTCACCATGCCATTCACCTTTTTTCCCCCGCATTTTGGAACATCTCGTCGGTTTCTACTTCTTCATCTTCCAGTGGGGTTTCTGGTTGTTCTATTTCGGCGTTGGCTTGCAACTGATGTCGTACTTCCGTCGCTGTTGTGCGGCTGATACGCAATTCCCGGGCCAACTGTGCCGTCGGTTTCCCCTGACAAACGCCTCGGATAAACAAGACCGTTTGCTCTGGGCGAAAATAACGGCCTTCAAAGACCGTATTGCTGTACAAGTTGTAGATGCCTTTGCATTCCTGACAACGGTACACATCGAGGTCGCTCTTTTGGGTACGGCGAAACCAGCGACCTTGCTCCAATGACGCCCCGCAATGGGGACATTTCAGGCCATCAGGATGAAAATATGTTTCTATCCATGCCTCGCAGGAAGCGCGGTCCATTAGGTCAACAATTGGAAAGTCCATATTGGCTATTTTACCCGATCACTTGTACTAAACATGAGCCAAATTGAAATGTCACTCTATGCCCGTGCTGGGTATAAACTAAGCTACAGAAAGAAGGTCTTGTTCCCTTTGAGGATTAAGGCACTCTCCAGACTGGCTTAACCCCGAAACGCGACCCATTTCCAAGTACAGTATAAAAGATGCCTTTTGCTTTTTCAACCCCTTCGCCTTGCGGGGTGGTTCAGGTAAAATCGGGCGTATGAGATACCTGGAAAAACTGAAAGCTGTTCAAGAACGCAATCAATCCTGGTTGTGTGTGGGTTTAGACCCCGATCCGGTTCACCTGCGGGTGGATGTGCTGAAGTGGGATGAGCCGATTTTGCCGTTCAACAAGGCGATCATTGATGCCACGGCCGATCTGGTTTGCGCCTACAAGCCGAATCTGGGCTTTTATTTGCAGTGGGGGGCGGCGGGCGTCATCGCCCTGGAACGGACGATTGCCTACATCCCCGACTACATCCCGGTGATTCTGGACTGCAAGACGGGCGACATCGGCCATACACAGGCGGCCTGGGCAGCGGGCCTGTTTGACGAGTGGGGTGTTGATGCCATCACCGTCAATCCGTATGTGGGTTCAGAGGGGGTTCTGCCGATGATTGCCGACCGGCTGGATAAGGCAGTCTATATCCTGGCCCGCACCTCCAATCCCAGCGCGACGCAGTTCCAGGGGAATTTGCGCGGGCGGGAGGGGCTGTCGGCTGAGGTGCTGCGCCAGAGCCAGACATGGACGACGGCCGGCCACAAAGGGTACGTGGTTGGCGCGACTTACCCGGAAGAGCTGCAAATCGCCCGCGAACTGGCCCCGGAAGCCAATTTTTTGATTCCGGGGATTGGGGCGCAAGGGGGCAGTTTGGAAACGGCCGTCTACTTTGGCCCCGATCGCACTGCCGGCCCGGTCATCAGTTCCAGCCGAGGCATCATCTACGCCTCCACCAGCACGGATTTCGCCGAAGCAACCCGGAACGCAGCCCAGACAGTTCGCGATCAAATCAACGCTATCCGCAAAGAGATTGCGGGATAATGTTGTGAATAGGAGCGCGAACGTCCCGTTCGCCAACTCCTGTTTGCCATCATGCAATTGATGGCAGGCGGGACGCCTGCACTCCATTTGAATTGCGCATGGTAATCAACTTCTCCGATTGGCAAACGCCGCCAACAACCCTCGAACTGCCGCCTGGCCATTTACACATCTGGCGCGTCCCGCAAGATGTGGATGAGGCGGCGCTGGCCCGTTACTGGCCCATTTTGGCCGCCGATGAACAAGCGCGGGCCAACCGCTTCCATTTTGCGCGGGACAAGAACCGGTACGTAGTGGCGCGGGCGGTTTTGCGATTGCTGATCGGCCGTTACCTTTCCCGGCCGCCGGAGCAAATCAGTTTTACCTACAGCGAATACGATAAACCGTCCATTCCCGGCCAGCGGCTGCAATTCAACGTCAGTCACTCCGGCGGGCTGGCGCTGATAGCGTTCTGTCTGGATGCAGAAGTGGGGATTGACGTGGAGCAGAAACGGCCGTTAATCGACGCAGACCAAATTGCCGAACGGTTTTTCTCGGCGGCCGAGGTGGCTGTTTTCAAATCTCTGCCCCAAGAGCAGCGGGTTGAAGCCTTTTTTAACTGCTGGACGCGCAAGGAAGCGTACATCAAAGCGATTGGTGAGGGGCTGTCCTGCCCGTTGGACGTTTTTGACGTGACCCTCGCGCCAGGGGAACCGGCCTGGCTGCTGCGCATTCGAGGCAGCGAGGCAGCGGCGGCAGAATGGTCTTTGTTTTCGTTGGAACCGGCAGAAGGATTTGGTGCGGCCGTTGCTATCCCCGGCCGAAATTGGCAGTTATCCTGTTGGGATTGGCCGTCAGTGAATTGAGGATTAAAGATTGATGATGGGTCAATCTTTAATCCTCAATCTTCAATAAACAATATCGGGAATAAGAATTTTTCCACAGATTTCACCGATTTCGCAGATTAATAGCCTGTCAAAATCTGTGTAATCTGCGAAATCTGCGGATGAATTTTTTGACACAATGTTAATTCCGATAATGTCTAATCTTTATTCATCATTTTCCCCAAATTTTCTTCAAATGGCGGATAGACAACACCGCGTTCGGTGATGATGGCTGTGATGTAATGGGCCGGGGTTACGTCGAAAGCGGGATTGCCGACGGGAACGTCATCAGGCGTGATTTTACAGTTACCGATGGTGGTGATTTCCTCGGCCGGGCGTTCCTCAATTTCGATGGCGTCACCATTGGGCGTGGCCATGTCGATGGTGGTCGTTGGGGCGGCGACGTAGAAGGGAACGTGGTTGGCCTGGGCAACGACGGCTAGATTGTAAGTGCCGATTTTGTTGGCCGTGTCGCCATTGGCGGCAATGCGATCTGCACCAACCACACACAAATCGATTTTCTGCGTACGCATGAAGTGGCCCGATGCGCCGTCGGCGATGACCATGAAGGGGATGCCCTGCTGCTTGAGTTCCCAGGCGGAGAGGCGCGCCCCTTGCAAACGGGGGCGGGTCTCGTCCAGCAGGGCCAACACCTTTTTGCCCGATTCGTGAGCCATGCGAATGATGCCCAGGGCGGTGCCGTAGTCAACGGTGGCCAGGCTGCCGGTGTTGCAATGGTGGATGATTTTGGCTTCGTCGGGGATGAGGGGCAGGGCGTTGCGGCCGATTTGTTTGTTGAGGGCCACATCTTCGGCGGCGATGGCTTGCGCTTCGGTCAGAACGGCCGTTTTCAACCCATCTACTGCTGCCAAAGCGGGATCATCCACCCGGCTCATCACACGGTCGATGGCCCAAAACAGGTTAACGGCCGTTGGCCGGGCCTGCCGCAAAATTTCGGCCATGTCGGCCAGTTCTTGCTTTAGAGCTGCGGTTGTTTCTGCCTGGGAATGGGCCGCTGTGAGAGCCAGCCCGTAAGCAGCGGCGGCCCCAATCGCTGGCGCACCCCGTACCACCATATCCCGAATAGCCTGGGCCACGGAACGGCCGTTACGATAATCATTGTAAACCGTCTCTTGTGGCAGTTTCCGCTGGTCCAACAGCCGCAAAATCCCGCCATTCAACCACTCAATACTCTTAAATCCGCTCATTTAACATCGTCCTTAGCCCTGATTTTCGGCGGCCAGGGCGAGGCAATCGGAGAAAAGGCCATTTGCTACACCCAAATCACAACCGATTGCCTAGCCCTTACGATTACCGGTTTATTACAGTCGAAATAACAAAGGGTGTATCAAACGAGTTGAGCTAAGTGCCAGGCAGGGGGCAAACGGTCCTGGTTTACTCGAAATCTTGCGCCCCGTGCCTGGCACTTTTACCGAAATGGAACACACCCCATTGACAAATCATCATTCGTCATTTGCGAATCTTTTCTCCGGGAATAACCCCAGTACCCCTTCCTCCGATGCCGCACAAATGCCCCGCTCAGTGATGAGAACGGTGACCAGCCGCGCCGGGGTCACGTCGAAGGCGTAGTTGGCCGCCGGGCTGTCGGGAGGCGTCAGCAGCACTCCCTTGATGGTTCCTTCATGCAAACCACGAATCTGGCGCACTTCGGTGGCGTCGCGCTGTTCGATAGGGATTTCCCGCACGCCGTCGCGCATTTGCCAATCAAACGAAGAGGAGGGCAGCGCTGTGTAGAACGGGATGCCGTTGTCAAAAGCAGCCAACGCCTTGAGGTAGGTGCCGATTTTGTTGCCCACATCGCCGGTGTAGGTGGTGCGGTCGGTGCCAACGATGACCATGTCCACCAGGCCATGCTGCATGAGGTGGCCGCCCACGTTGTCGGCAATGACGGTGTGGGGTACACCGTGCTGGCCTAATTCCCAGGCGGTCAGCCGCGCGCCCTGGTTGCGCGGCCGGGTTTCGTCCACCCAAACGTGAACGGCAATGCCCGCGTCGTGGGCGGCGTAAATGGGCGCGGTGGCCGAGCCGTAATCGACGAAGGCCAACCAGCCGGCATTGCAGTGGGTCAAGATGTTGACGACATCGCCGTTTTTGTTCTGGCTGACGGCTTCGATGAGGGAAACGCCGTGCTGCCCGATGCGGCGGCAGTAATCGGCGTCTTCGTCGGCGATGGCCTGGGCGGTGGCGGCGGCGGTCTGGATTTTGGCTTCAATGCCCGGCGCGGCTCCAATAGTAGTTAATTGACGTTCGACAGCCCAGGCCAGGTTAACGGCCGTTGGCCGGGTCGCCTTTAATTTTTCACCATCAGCCTGGAGGGCAGCCATAAATGCTGCTTCCGAATCGCGGGGGGCGTGATAGGCGGCGATGGCCATGCCGTAACCGGCTGCGGCCCCGATTAAACCGGCGCCGCGGACGTGCATCTCTTTGATGGCGCGGGCGACCTCATCGACTGAGGTCAAATCTTCAATAACAAATTCGTGGGGCAGTTGGCGCTGGTCAATGATTTGGACAATGCGGGTATCCTGGGGATGCAGCCAAATGGTTCGGAAATGTTTTCCGGCAATGTTCATAAGGGTAATCCTGTAATTAGACTCCCAAGGGTTTCCCAGAACCTTGGGGTCTTTTGTGATTTGTTTATTCGATTGTACGCAGCCGTCGGCATTGCAAGACGGTTAATTTGTAATCGAGTGATGGAGATTCGGGGATTATTTTGATTGAAAACTCGATTTCTACTGGTGCTTTATATAATCTTTCCAGTCGTTTAACGGCCGTACGCACCAACTTAATAAATTTGGCATCTTTAGTCAGGTAATCAAAGGTTAGGATAAAGCGGGCATCAGGTGGCAGGGGTTTGTTTGGTTCAATGGCTGCCAGATGATCACCCATATCCAGCGATGCTACGTAAGGCAGCAGAGCAAAGGTGTCAGTCAGGATTTCGGACACGGGAACGGTTGTCTTGGTGTTGTTTTCCAAATCGATCAGATCGACCTGGTTTTGGGCGTTTTGCCTGATTTGTTCGATGGTTTTTTCTGGCCGGAACTGTGGATGGCTCAGCGGGATCAGCCGCGCCCCTTTGAAATTATCAACTTTGCGGGTTTTGGTGCCTAATCCTAAAACGAGCTGGAGCAGCCCATCCTGGCGGCGGATTTGAGGTGCCCAGCGGGCGAAATTCTGGCTGTAGGCAACACCGGAGATAGTGGGTAAGTGGTAACGGCCGTGTACCTCCCCCTCAATCTTTTGCAGCAGCACCGCCATCCGTTCGTCATAATCAATCAGCTTGTGTTCACGTCGGTCGGTCATGGCCGCCGGATTAAAAATACTGGCAAACACCCGCCGGATACCCACCAGCAAATCGGCTAGATTTTCTGCCTCCGTACCCTGGTTGGCACAGAAATAACTCTCGTAGCGGCCGGAAAAGGGATAGCTGAAATTATCTTCCAGAAGACTGGATGAACGAACAATAAGCGGGCTGTGGTCGGCTCGTGCCAGATATTCACGCAAATGTTCCACGATGCTTTCAGAAAATTCACCATGACAAAAGCCGCTAATAATGGCCGGGTAGGCCGCTTCCATCTCCGCCAGGGGCTGGTATTTCTGGTTGACAAAATCTTCCAGTCGGTTAGTCAGAATAAACTCGTAGATCACCTCTGACCCCAGGAAATATGAATCGGGCATGTCCACTGATT
Organism: Ardenticatenaceae bacterium; assembly: GCA_020634245.1. Taxonomy (GTDB): domain Bacteria; phylum Chloroflexota; class Anaerolineae; order Promineifilales; family Promineifilaceae; genus JACKCC01. The sequence continues at coordinate 124,196 of JACKCC010000018.1, forward strand.
GGCTGATGTCCGGACCGAATTCCGGGTCTTGCTGCTGCAAAATCTTCCAGGCCAGAATCATCCCGGCGGCTTTGCCGCCAATCTTGCCGGTCCCGATCAGCCGTTGGTAAATTAGCTGTAAATCGGCAACGCTCAAGATGTTACGCGCCAGGCCGATGAAGGGGAGTTGGTCGCTAATGATGCGCCGGATCAATACGACTTTGATTTCTTGTAAATGATGCTGGTGCGGTTCTCGTTCCGGTTCCGGTATTTCTTCATAGATGATGCCTTGCCGGAAAAGTAAATCCCAGGGAGAAACTTCAGGATTAAAGGTCAAATCGGTGGAAAGATCCATATCTGAACGGTCGTGCAGGACTTCGTTGATGAGCTGGTTGAGCAGGGCGATGCCGAGGTTGTTGGCAAAATAGGAATCGGTGAGGGTGTCGCGTATGCGGGCTTTGCGTCTTTGCCAGATGTGCTCTTCTTCCATGCCCAACGAATCTCCCAATCCTTCGTGGAATTGGGAACGGATAGCGGCTTCGCGTACGGCATGTTCAAAGTCGTTGGCGTTGATAATGCCGCGGCGGAACATTTCTTCGCGCATGCGGTGCCGGATGGTATGGCTTAAGATGGGGTATTGGGCCAGTCGGATGTAGATGTCGATGGCCGGGGTTACGCTTCTCAGAGGACCTGTTTGACCAGTTTTGCTCATGGAGCAGATTATATCGTGTACACTAGTCAGCCGGAAGGGTAATTTTTGTAGAAGTGTGGCGCTGGCGGCTCAAAAGAGAATGGTTAATTTTGGCAACGGCCGTTTCCCTTCTGTGGTAAACTTGATGCGTTGTGGATACCACATGAGCTTTGTTAACGTTTCAAAGGAGCAAATTATGACGAATTCTCACGAACTGGCTCGATTAGGCCAATCTGTCTGGTACGATAACATCCGCCGCGCCATTATTAAATCGGGTGAATTGCAGCGGCTGCTGGATGACGGCGTTATTGGCATTACTTCCAACCCCTCTATTTTTGAAAAAGCCATTGTCGGCAGCGCCGATTATGATGAGTCGATTCAGGCTCTGGCCGCGCAAGGGGAAACGGCCGTAACCATTTACGAATCATTGGCCATGCAAGATATTGCCAGCGCCGCCGACATGCTGCGTCCGGTCTACGACGCGACCGATGGTGTGGACGGGTATGTCAGCCTGGAAGTCAGCCCCACGCTGGCCCATGATACCGACGGCACGATTGCCGATGCCCGCCGCCTTTTCGCGGCCCTGGGCCGGCCCAACATCATGATCAAAGTACCGGCGACTCCGGCCGGAATGCCGGCCATCCGTCAGCTCATCAGCGAAGGGATCAATGTCAATGTCACGCTGATATTCTCGCTGGCATCTTACGATGATGTGATGGAAGCGTATATCGCCGGTTTGGAGGCCAACCAAAGCAGTGATTTGTCGCGGGTGGCCTCCGTGGCTTCGTTCTTTGTCAGCCGGGTGGATTCGGCCGTTGACAAACTCCTGGCCGCCAAAGGCAACCAAACATTGCAGGGTAAAATTGCCATTGCCAATGCCAAGGCCGCTTACAAACGATTCCAGCAAACTTTTGCCGGTCCGCGCTGGGAGGCATTAGCGGCGAGGGGAGCACGGGGGCAACGGCCGTTATGGGCCAGCACCAGCACCAAAAACCCGGCCTACCCCGACACGCTCTACATTGATGAACTGATTGGCCCGCATACTGTCAATACCATCCCGCCGGATACGTTGACTGCCTTCAACGACCACGGCACGGTCGCCGAGACGTTAACAATGGGCGTGGATGAGGCGCTGGCTCAGTTGGCCCAATTGGCTGAGATGGGTGTTGATTTAACGGCCGTAACCCAAAAATTACAAGACGATGGTGTTGCCGCCTTCGCCCAATCATTTGAATCCCTATTAGCCAGCGTCGCCCAAAAACAACAGGCGCTGCTGGCCCAGGGATAAGCAGACCTGCGAGGTTTCCTAAAAACCCCGCAGGTCTTGCAGGAGAAAATAAGATGGAAGCTAAACTAGGATCATATCAGGCAGCAGTTGATGAAGCGCTGCGAAAATTGAAACAGGATTCAATCGTGTCGCGCATTTGGGCGGGCGATCATACGGTTTGGCGGCCCGATCCGGCCGAAATCAGCAACCGGCTGGGATGGCTGCGCATTGCCGATGAAATGGCCGGCCATACTGGCCGGGACGGTCAAATCGACCGGCTGCAAGCGCTGGCCGCCGACGTAAAAGCCGATGGTTTTACCGATGTCCTGTTGTTGGGGATGGGCGGTTCCAGCCTGGCTCCGGAGGTGTTCGCCAAAACGTTTAGCGCCGATGTCGATGGCCTGAATCTGCAGGTGCTGGACAGCACCGACGCCGACGCCGTCCAGGACAGGGCCAACAGCATCGATTTGCGCTGTACATTGTTCATCGTCTCGACCAAATCGGGCGGCACGGTGGAAACATTTTCCTTTTTTAAATATTTTTACAATCGCGTGGCGGCGTTGGTTGGCGTAGCAAAGGCCGGCAGTCAGTTTGTTGCCATCACCGACCCCGGCAGCGGGCTGCAAAAGGTGGCCGAGCGTTATCATTTCCGGGACGTTTTTCTCAATAATCCCAACATTGGCGGCCGTTATTCGGCGTTGTCCTTTTTTGGATTAGTTCCGGCGGCACTGGTGGGGGTAGACGTGGCCAAATTGGTGACGCGGGCGCAGCAGGCGGTGGCCAATGCCCAAAGCAGCGGCAACGACAACACCAGCGCCCACCTGGGAACGATCATGGGTGTGCTGGCTAAAGCGGGCCGGGACAAGGTGACGATTACTGCTTCACCGGCCATCGAGAGCTTTGGCGATTGGGTGGAGCAGTTGATTGCCGAGAGTACCGGCAAAGAGGGTAAAGGCGTTTTGCCGGTTGTGGGCGAACCATTGGCCGATTTGGAAAGCTATGGCGTTGACCGTCTGTTTGTCCATTTGCGGTTGGCGGGCGATGTGACGTACGACGCTGAGTTTGAGGCGTTGGCGGCGGCCGGTCAACCGGCGGTTACGTTCCAGTTGGCTGACAAGTATGATTTGGGCGCGCACTTTTTCCTGTGGGAGATGGCGACGGCCGTTACTGGTCACATCATCGACATCCAACCTTTTGACCAGCCTAACGTGGAAGCGGCTAAAGTGTTAGCCCGCAAGATGGTGACTGAATACATGGAGAAAGGACGGCTGCCCACTGTTGAATCGGAACCGGTAACGGCCGTTGCCCTGCAAAAATTCCTGGCGCAGGCCCAGCCCGGCGACTACATCTCGCTGCAAGCCTACGTCCATCCCACGGCAGAGGCAGATGAAGCCTTGCTAGCACTGCGCATCCATCTGCGTGACACCTATAAACTGGCAACGACAGTTGGTTACGGCCCGCGTTTTCTGCACTCCACCGGCCAGCTGCACAAAGGAGATAGCGGCAATGGCTTATTCATCCAGTTCACGTCTGACCCGTATGTGGATGCTGACATTCCTGACGAGGCGGGTCAATCTGGCTCAGCGATGAGTTTTGGCGTACTCAAAATTGCTCAGGCGCTGGGTGATGGCCATGCGTTAGTGGAGGCAGGACGCCGGTTTATTCGGTTCCATTTAGGCACCGATGTGGCTGGCGGTTTGCGGTCTTTGCTTTCATGAGAGCGTAACACGTAACACGTGTTCCGTAATCTGTTTACCGTTTTCGATTGCGGTTTACGGATTATGGTATACGGCCGTTCCCACGACCCACTAGAATATTTGGAGACATCATGACTGTACAAGTTGAAACAAAAGAAAATGGCGGTTACCTGGAACGCAAGCAGGGAATCGAAGAGGCAGTTTACAAAATTTTGTCCCTGATCGGCGAGGACCCGGATCGTGAAGGGTTGCAGCGTACCCCGGAACGCATCGCGCGTATGTATGATGAAATTCTGGCCGGTTATCAAATGGATCCGACAGAATTAATTAATGACGCACTGTTTACCGTGGAATATGACGAGATGATCGTCGTTAAGGATATTGAGTTTTTTAGCATGTGTGAACATCATATGCTGCCCTTTTTTGGGCGGGCGCACGTGGCTTACCTGCCGCGCGACAAAGTCGTCGGCCTGTCCAAGATTCCGCGCATTGTGGAGATGTACGGCCGTCGCCTGCAAGTTCAGGAACGCATGACCCGCCAGATCGCCGGGTTCATTAAGGAAGTTCTCAATCCTTACGGTGTGGCGGTTGTCGTTGAAGCATCGCACATGTGTTCAATGATGCGCGGCGTGAAAAAGGAACATGCGCGCATGGTAACCAGCGCTATGCTGGGGGCGTTCCGCAAAGATCCCAAAACCCGCAACGAGTTCATGCAGCACCTACGCAGCGGAATGAATACACAAATTTAGAGCCTATCCTAAAATTAACCACAGAGAACGCAGAGCGCGCGAAGATAAAGCAATTATGGGTCTTTCGGATCTTGTGGGGTTTTGTCATTCTGAGCGGAGCGAAGAATCCCAATACCTCTGGGATGCTTCACTTCGTTCAGCATGACAAATACAAGACCCCATGAGATCCCAAAGAGCCGCAATTATTTCTCCAAGTTCTCCACGACCTCTGCGGTTTCTCGGATAGATTCTTAGGTGATATGCGGCGGGGATTAGGGTGTTTGAGGATTTGTATCATTCCCTAATCCCCTAATCCTTAAATCCCCGCATTTCTATTTATCACAGGAATTAATTTATGAGCAGCGAAAAACCGATAACGATTGTCATATTTGGAGCATCGGGAGATTTAACACAGCGCAAGCTGATTCCGGCATTGTTCAATTCGTACCGCAAAGGACGTCTGCCTAAAAAAGTGACCATCGTTGGCTTTGCCCGCCGCCCCTGGAGTCACGATGATTTTCGGACGATGTTGCTGGACGGGATGCGGGAGTTTGCCGCCGAGGCGTTGGATGAGCAAGTCTGGTCCACGTTTGCCGAGTCTGTCTGGTATGTGCAAGGGGATTTGAGTACGGCCGTTGACTACCAAAACCTCAACGCTTATCTCAACGATTTGGAAGAAGTTCCCACCAACCGGCTGTACTACATGGCCACCGCTCCCAACTTCTTCGTGCCCATCGTCGAAAATCTGGGTGCGGCAGAAATGATCGCCGAAGACGGCGGCTGGCGGCACGTCGTCGTCGAAAAACCGTTTGGCGTCGATCTGGCCTCGGCGGAAGCGCTCAACAAGGCTATCCACGCCGTTTTTCAGGAGCATCAGGTTTACCGAATTGACCATTACCTTGGCAAAGAAACGGCGCAGAATATCCTCTTTTTCCGCTTTGCCAACACCATTTTTGAACCGGTATGGAATCGCAATTACGTCGATAACGTGCAAATCACCGTGGCCGAAAGTGTGGACGTTGGTCATCGCGCCGGTTATTACAACCAGGCTGGTGTGGTGCGGGATATGTTCCAAAATCATCTTTTCCAACTGCTCTCCCTCATCGCTATGGAGCCGCCGGCCTCCTTCCAGGCTGATGCCGTCCGTAACGAAAAGTCAAAACTGTTGTCGGCCATTCGCCCCATCGATTTGCAAGATACGGTCCGTGCTCAATATGTAGGGTATGCCCAATCGGAAGGCGTGATTGAAGAGTCACAAACGCCGACTTACGCCGCTTTGAAGCTGTACATTGATAACTGGCGTTGGCAGGGGGTGCCATTTTATTTGCGTTCCGGCAAGGCGCTGGCGACCAAGGCTTCAGAGGTTATCATTGAGTTTCAAAAGCCGCCGCACATGATGTTTGATTTTGTGGAAGACGATGATTTTACGCCGAATATTTTGTCGATCTGTATCCAGCCGGATGAAGGCATTCATCTAAAATTTGAGGCAAAAGTGCCCGACCAGCGGGAAACGCGCTCGGTGGACATGGAGTTTCATTATCGTTCGTCTTTTGATGGGGCCTCTTTGCCCGATGCTTATGAGCGGCTGCTGCTGGATGCGATTAAGGGGGATGCAGCGCTGTTCACACGCAGCGACAGCATTGAAGCGGCCTGGAAGTTGGTGGACCCGGTGATTCAGGGGTGGGAAACGGCGGCAAAAGCGCCGCCGCTGGCGTTGTACCGGCGTAAATCGTGGGGACCGACTGAGGCGGATCGTTTGTTGCAGCGCAACGGCCGTACCTGGCGGCACGCCTGTAGCGATCATTAATCAAACCAATTCGCCGGAACTGCGCTGGGCTACAGAATTAAAAATAGCCAAGCTCTTTTTGGCAATACCTGTCCAGCCAAAATTGCGACGGGCAAAGCGTGCCCCTTCTACCGAAAGTTGATGGGCTAAGTCGGGATACAACATAGGGAATGCCAGCATTGTACCGAATTCCACCGGTCGGTTGGGGTCAGCATAGAGGGCCTGCTTGCCAAAGTTGACCAGGTCGAAAAGCCCGCCGTGGACGGTAATCACTGCTGGCGTCCCGCAAGCCATTGCTTCGATAGCCACCATCCCAAACGGTTCATACCGTGATGACATGGAGAAGACGGCCGTTGCCCGGTAAAAATCGGCTAAATCTTCATCAGCGACGTATTGAACCCAGACAATCTTTTCACTCACTCCTAATTCATCAGCCAACTTTTTTAACTCAGCAATACCGGCATCGTCTTGGGCTGAATCTTCACCGCCGATGGCGGCAACAAGGCGCGCAGTCGGCACCAGCTCAACCAAAGTGGGCAGGGCTTGAATAAGTAAGTCATAGCCTTTGTTATGGGCCATACGACCCAAGGTCAACACGTCATGTTCCTGCAAATTATGTTTTTGGCGTAGAGCTTGAATATCTGCCTGGCGTATGGGTGAAAATCGTTCTTCATCCATGCCTGGCGGCACCACGGTCACTCTGTTTTCCAATAAATCGTAATGTTCTTTGAGCAGTTCTGCTTGAGGTTCCGTAGTGGCAATGACATGGTCACACATCTGGTAAACGAGAAACTCTTTACGAATCCGTTCCTCGAACCGGTAAGCAGCTTCCATCTCTTCCGGACTCATGTCAGTTCCCATCGAATCCTGTTTCCAGGACCCCAGTGAATGGGGCGTATGGACGTGAGTGATTTCAAGCTCCTCGGCGATTTTTTGACCGGCCCAGCCAGCATCCCAATAATGGGTGTAAACGATGTCATATCGATTGCTGCTTGTTCGAATTGCTGCCAGCAGGTTGGTGACAAAATCTCCGATATGATCATGCATATCTTCTTTACGGATGAATGATTTACCCCCAAAAGGGATTCGCCAGATTCGTAAGTTGTCATTCATTAGGTCAAATTCCGGTTGATCTTCAAAGCGGCGGGTAACAAGATCGACCCGGCGGCCAAGCCGACTGAATCGTTTAGCCAATTCCAATACATAAACAACCTGGCCGCCTGTGTCTGGTTTACCTAATTCCGGTTCGGCGGCGACGTAGCCATGCAATGAAATCATCAAGATTTTATTAACACCAGTTTCCAATATGTCCATCTTCGTTATTTCCTCTTAATCAATCCTATCAAGCGATGATATGTAAATCATGGCAGGCGCGAATGAATTCAGAAGAAGACCATGCTTGATAGGCTTTGCCCATTGGCCGTCCGGTTGTACCGTGCATCCATTCGTTAAATTCCCATTCATTATTAATGCCCAGTTTATTTAATTCGGTTAAACGGTACATTTCCTGTAACGCCAAATCACGCAGACCGAGTTTGTTGATAAAACGAACCCAATGGCCGCCGACAAAAGGCCAAATGCCGCCGTTGTGATAGTGGTGGGGGAGATTAAGCAAGTTTACGGTGTAGTAGGAGCGCCAATCGCTGTCGCCGGCGGTGACAACTGGATAAAGATTGGTAATCGGGAAAGGCTCATTGACGCCTGCGCCCCACATAAAGCGGAATGTTTGGCTGGCATGTTTAGCATCTACAACATCATATAAGAAAGCCAGCATATTGCCAAATGTGTCACATCGCCAACTGAAGTCAAACGGCGTGATTTGAGCGATGAGATAGCGGGCATCACCTAGAGAAAACTGCTTTTCGGCAAATGAGACAGGTTGGTTGATGTGTTGTTGGGTGCTGGGCCAGAAATTATTACGAATTTCTCGCTTGATGACCTGTGCCCAGCGGAAATAATCACTGGCACGCTGCTCATCTCCCAGCATTTGCAGCAGCCGCCCAAAGCAGATGTTGCAGCGATACCAGAGTACTTCGTCGTAGAGGACGTTGTAGCTGCGGCCGAACAGGTCGGTCCAATCACCCGCTTCGGGGATTTCCAGCAGGGCATCGTTGTTGCTGTCGTGAGCGCTGAGCCAGTCCATGACTTGCTGCAAGAGGTGGACGTAGCGGCGCAAGAAGTCATGGTCATGGGTTTGTAGGACATAGGCATAGAAGGCGATGATGACCCACAAACCGCTGTCGACGGAGGCGATGCCGCCGACGCCGGAATAATCGGGGTGTTGGTCGGCGATGCGGACGTTGGCCGGTACCTGGCCGTTGGGTGAGACGTTATCCAGGAGCGTGACGAGGGTCTGGCGCTGGCATTGGTGAATCTCTTCGTCCTGGGTTAGCAGCGGCAGGGATCCAAGAATGGTTAGCGCGCCGTCGCGGGCCCAAACGCTGCGGTAGTTTTCGTCGGTGCCGATGACTTCATTGTCTTCCAGCGAACAGGCAGAAAACCCAATTGGGGTGATGTTGCGTTTTAGGGCTTCAATTGCTTTGTGATACCCATGACGGATGAAGTCTATTTGTTCATGGGAAAGATGTGCGATGTCTTCTCCGCCTGAAGTGCGAATGGTTTCGTAAAGCATGGATTGATCGGGATGTTGCTTGGCGTGTTCGATGGTTTCGATGAGGTGGAAGTGTTGTAATCCGGCGAGGACGGCGTTGGCGCATATTTGATGGGGGGGAGCTTTGTAGTGGGAACGGCCGTTTACCAAATTAACCAATTCTGGCTGAGCGTTACCGGGGATGATGCCATGCACACCTTTCAGGGCAAACATGGCACTGTCGTTGCCGCTGTCACCGGCCACCAGCAGTTCGGTGAAGGGGATGGACAAATGCTGTAGCAGCCAGCGCAGTGCGTTTCCCTTGTTGGCCCATTTAGGCAGCACATCCAGGTGGCGGCCGCTGGAATAGACGACGTGGATGTCTAACCCGGCATTTTCCAGTGATTGCTGGACGTCTTCGATTTGTTCCGGCGTGGCATCGTCGAAATACCAGCTTGATTTGTAGGCGTTTTGGTAGTGCTGGGGTTGGGGCGTGATGGTGTAGGGTTGTTGGTTGATGATCTGTTCGACTTGTTCTCGATTCCAGCCATCTTCCAGGATTTCTGAGAACTGTTTGAGAACTTCATTGGCCTGGTAATCGTAAACCGAAGTGCCCACGCCGCTGATGATGTAATCGGGTTCGGGGAGAATGTTTTTGTGGATGATTTGTTGGACGTCGGGAAGTAGGCGACCGGTGTTGTAGCAAAGTAACGGCCGTTTCTCCGGTTCCATCCCTTCCCAGACTGCCTTAAATTGTCGTGTGGCTTTTTCGTCGCCGAGTAATGTTCCGTCTAAATCTGATGAAAAAAAGCGAATATGCGTAAACTCCAAAACGTCTCCTTTTGTTTTTGAGATCAGGGTTTCCTGGCAATTTATAATCCACACGAGAGAAAAAGTCCAAACAGCAATGGGGCTGGGCAGCCCTAAACAGTGTTTGGTTCAGCGGTTTTTAATGCAAATATTAGAATGGACGGGGTTTGTTACCAGATCGACTTCATTTGCCAGACGTCTAGCGATGTCACGGTTACTGTTCCTTCTTGAGCAAACAGGCAAAGGCCCTGGCTGTCTGGCCGGGTTGGGTAAATGCGGCTGGAGAGGGTAACACGGCCGTACACGACCAACTCGTCGCATTGCTGCAAGACTCCCATATTGCCCTACGAGGAGATATCGAGCAGTATGTGACCAATATGCTGAATGGCGTTGAGGAGTAAAACGCAAAACGTAAAGAGGTTCTCCTTACGTTTTACGCTACCACGCATACGCTTCCGGCGCGGTACCGCCGGGGCCAGGCCAGATTCCATCTAGTTTGGCTAGTTGTTCAGGGGATAATTTGATTTCCAACGAGTGAAGGTTGCCATGAAACTGCTCCATTGAGCGCGGGCCGATGATGGGGGCAGTAACGGCCGTTTGGTGCAACAGCCAGGCCAAAGCGACATCGGCGGGATGTTCGCCCATGTCGGTGCAGAATGCCTCCCACTGTTCCAGTTGTGGCCGGTGCTTTTCGATTTGCTTTTGTATCCATTCCGAGGCGCGACGGCCGTTTTCAATCTTTTGCAAAACGCCGCCCAGCAAACCGCCCGCTAACGGACTCCAAGGGATAATGCCCAATCCATACTTCTCGCTGGCCGGAATCACCTCCAGCTCAATCATACGGGCATTCAAATTGTACAAACTTTGCTCAGACACCAATCCCATGAAATGACGCTGTTGCGCAATCTCGTTCGCCTGAGCGATATGCCAACCGGCAAAGTTACTGCTGCCTACATAGAGGACTTTACCCTCTTTAACCAACTGCTCCATCGCCTGCCACACCTCTTCCCAAGGCGTGTTGCGGTCAATGTGGTGCATCTGGTACAAATCAATGTAATCCGTTTGCAAGCGGCGCAGACTTTCTTCGCAAGCGCGTTTAATATGCAGTGCCGAGAGGCGGGATTCGTTAGGCCATTCGCCCATTTTGCCATAGACTTTGGTCGCCAAAACTACTTTTTCGCGTCGTCCACCGCCTTGGGCAAACCAACGGCCAATGATTTGCTCAGTCACGCCTTCGCCCAGTTTTCCACCGTAGATGTTGGCGGTATCGAAAAAGTTGACTCCTTTTTCCAACGCATCATCCATGATAGCGTAGCTATCTTCTTCGGTCGTTTGAACACCAAAATTCATAGTCCCCAAACATAAACGACTAACTTGCAGGCCGGTACGGCCAAGATGTGTGTATTCCATCTACAACTCCTTTGTCGATAGCTACATCCTTGTGTCTGTTCGCTTACTCTAAAATTCCCTGCCATATCGATGTCAATTCCCAGGCAGTGAGCCGCTCCAAAACGGCCGTTCCCCCCTCCACAAACAGCGTAATGCCAGTGCTATCCGGTTCTGGGAACATTAACGCGGTCATCGTCACCTCACCCTCATTGGCAAACAGTTCTACAGAAGATTGGTCTACGAAAATATGGAGCCGGATTGTGCCATCAGCCTGAGGTTGCAGGGGGGCGGTCAACTGTTTGGGGAACTCATCGCCCAAAAAAGCTCTTTCGCCCTTCATTCGGTCGAGGAAAAGAGCAGATGTGCTGGTATCATATCCCAGGGTAAACGCATGTTCGTCGCTTTCGGCCAGGCGGATGCCAAACCGTGTGTCCGGATCGGTGATGCGGATGGTTAGGTCAAGTTCGTAGCTGTTTAAGGCTGGCGTGAATTCTGAAAGAGGTCTGGTGTCTGTTAGTTCGACGTTTTCGAGGGTCACTTCATCCCCACGCAACTGCTCTAGGGCGGGAATCGGCCGTTGCACAATCTGCAATTCCCCTTCATAGGTGCGTAGTTCCAGTTCTCGCGGTAATGATAATGCGCCTTTACCCCAAGAGGTGGGCACATTGTTGGCATACTGCCAATTACCCATCCAGCCAAATGTCACAATCCGATCTTCAACGTGGTCATAATCGCGGAAGGTGCGGACGGCATAATAGTCTGGGCCATAGTCGAGCCAGTTGGTAGTTGTACCATTTTCTTCCGGGTTAAGGGTGAACTGTGTCCCGTCAAAATCGCCGATGAAGTATTGCACCCGGTTTGGGCCGCGACCTATTTGCAAGACCCATCGGGTATTGTTGGGATCGCCATCCACCGGTAGTTGATACAGATCAGGTACTTCCCACCAGCCATTAAGCGCGCCCGCCGGCCCAAAATCGCTAAGATGCTCCCACTCTTTCAGGTTATCGGAGGCGTAAAAGCTGACTTGGTGCTTTTCGGGCAGGGCGATGGCCATGATCCAACGGCCGGTTTCATCATGCCAAAACACCATCGGATCGCGGAAGAATTTTGGTTCGGCTTCCAGCACCGGATTGCCTTTATAGAAAACAAAGTTGGCGTAATCGTGGCTGACGGACAGCCCTTGCACTTCTGGTTTGACGTCGTTGAAAAACATGGTGTAGAGGGCGATCATAGGTGGCTTTGTGCCATCGCCAAACCCACTGCTGTTATTCTCATCAACAACGACGGAACCAGAAAAGTAGATGAAGGAGCCATCGTCGCCCGCCATTGCTGATGGAATTTGATTTTCCCAATGCACTAAATCTTTAGATTCGGCATGACCCCACCACCAGACGTGGTAGGTGTCCTGATAGCGCAGCATTCCATCGGGATCGCCAATCCAGCCACGCATGGGGGAGAAATGAAATTGGGGACGGTACTTTTCTGTATAAATGCCAGCATCTTCCATCTGCCGCTGAGCAGCCGCCGCATTGGATTCGATGGTTGCCTGCGCGTCAATTTCGGGGGTTGGTTCCGGTTCTGATGTCGGTTCCGGCATGTTTGTCTCCGATGGGGTCACTTCGTCCTCCGTGTTTGCCGGCTTGTCTTCATTGTCAGGTGTGCTGCAACTGGTTATCAGCACAATGAAAAGTAAGATGGTTGTCACTGCATATAATATTTTCATCAGGTACCGTGATCCTTTTTCGGTTAAATGGCAATGGGACATGACACGAAGTTATGTATAGACACGGCCGTTCCATCCACAAACAGCCCACACCGCCCCAGTGGATTCGAGTACATGCGTCCACTGAGAGCTACCTGCTCATTGACGTAGGCGACAACGGCCGTTTTATCCACAACGATCTTGAAGGATAGCGGCTGCCCGGCCTGGATAGACAGCGGACGGTCCAACTCCGGCATGTGATCGACAAACCAATTCCGGTATCCGCCAACTTTGCCAAACTCCAGCCGCTGTCCCTGTAGATTGAAGCGCAGAAAATATCCGGAATCGGCATTCCCATCCATACGCAACAACACACCGGCTGTACCTTTTTCTTCCTCAAACGTGAGTTCGCCCTGTAACAGATACGTTTCCGGCATGGGCTGGCTGAGTGCGTCACTGTAGCCATAATATGCTTCGGCCTGATAGCTCTGCCCATTTTGATTCCAACTTTGATCTTTTAGCGTAAGAGAAACGGCCGTTGGGTAACTAAAAGCGTCCTCGGTTTCCGGCGGCATCCGTACCGAAAGAGTCCCATCTTCATTTTGTATGATTTCATGGACAGTTAAACAGCCACCCCACTGCCAATGACCTTCATCAACATTGTGTTCCTTAGTTGGGTTCCAGCCAAACAGAAACCGGCGTGAGCCATCAGACGCAGATTTAGCTGCATAATAAGCGCGGTTATCAAACTGATTGTCATCCGGGGCAATCCATGGCCCATCCGGTGTGCGGCTCATCACGTAGCGGGTTACGGTGTGGGTGGTGTATTCGGAAAAAATCAGATAATACCAGTCGCCCATCTGAAACCAGTCAGGGCATTCGTGTCCGTGATACCGGTTTGGGGCATAAAAAGGTTCTTCTACTTGCCAATTCCGCAAGTCATCGCTGGTTAGCAGTGCCGTACACCCCCGTCTGGAGATGGCTCCTTTCTTCAATCGTGCAGCAACCAGCATATAGAAACGGCCGTTTCCCGGATGCTTAAAGACAAATGGGTCGCGCCAATCATGCCGTTCATAGATCGACTCATCAGGAAGCCAGATTGCATCTGGCTGTTTGGTCCAGGTAATGAGGTCGTCGCTTGTGGCATACAGCAAGACTTGGGAGTATTGCGAATCATTTCGGAAGTATGGGTTCATTCCCGTATAGAAGATGGTGTGTTTACCGGTGTCATCTGTATAAACACAGCCTGTTGCCGGATGCTGATCGTGATCTTGCATAGACGCCTTCGGCAAGGCTACACCATGATCCTCAAATTGGATGAAATCCTGGGTGGAGACGTGGTGCCAGGTAGAACCCGTATCGTATGAATCGGGATCACGGTGATCGTGCAGGAAGAAGATGTGGTAACGGCCGTTATAATAATAAGGGATACAATCTCCAATAACGCCCGGTTTTGGTTTGTAAAAAAAATTCATGTTATCAAAACCTACCAAATGGGTTTCATTTCCCAAACATCCAACGAATTAATATTTACAGTTCCATTTTGAACAAAAAAATCAACCATCAAACTATCCTCTCGGGTAGGGTAAATCCGGCTGGCCATACAAACGTGATTGTTGGCAAACAGTTCCAAAGTGGAATGATCCACAAAAATATGCAAGCGAAGTTTTTCGTCTTTTCCTAGTTGAAGGGGCGCCTTTTGCATATCTCGATCAACAACCGTACTCAAACTGGATTGGGTTTTATTGAGTAACAAGCGTCCATTAGATGAATCATAAATGACCTGCGTTTGCTCCTCAAAATCAGGCGAACAGCAAACTTTGATCCCAAATTCAGCATCGGGACTGACATCGCATTCAAGCAATATCTCCAGGCTTGCCCCCTTGATTTTTTGAACAAATTTGCTCAAGCTCGTTTCTTCATCGAGTTTCCAATGCGTTTGGCGTAAAGATTTGAGTTCTTCGACAGGCTGTATTTCAAGCCGATTGTCAGGGAGTAAAGACAGACTCATTGGCAAAGACATCACCCCAGACCAACCAGCTTCAGTTGAGGCTGAGGATCTCCGGCCAGTTTGGAGCCAGCCAAACATCACCCATCTCCCATCATCCGTTTTCATCACCTGAGGCGCATAAAAACAATTTCCATACACCAACTTCTGTTCAAAAATCGACGTAAATTTAAGGTTTTGGAGATGGCCAATGTGATAAAACGGGAACATTAGCTCTCCCCGGTCGTTTTGAGCCGATACAATAAGCACCCGTTTTCCATCTATTTCCAAAAGATTGGGGCATTCCCACACAGTTCCCGTCCAGAACGGTTTAGTCTTCTGTACATCACCAGCCAAAAAGATTCCAAGGTATTCCCATTCGACCAAATCCTGAGATTGATAAAACAAGACCAGCCCGCCTTGCCCCTCCCTTTTAGAGCCGATGACCATGAACCATTTATCATTCTCCCGCCAAACATAAGGGTCCCGGAAATCGCCAGTTGCATGTTCGATTACGCCTGGTGGCGGTTGATCGATTACCGGATTCCCTTCATATTTTTCCCAGGACAGTAAACCATCTGAACTGGTAGCCAGACAAACCGTTTGGGGACTAATTCCGGTATAAACAAATGTTGGCGTACCTTCATTATTAATGGCACAACCTGAATAACAGCCATCTTTATCAGGCCCCTCAGGTGTCGGCGCCAGTGCAATGGGTAAGCGCTGCCAATGGACAAGATCTGAACTAACGGCATGACCCCAATGAATGGTGCCATGAAAAGCGCCGTTGGGATTGTATTGGTAAAAAAGATGGAACTGACCATTCCATTGGATCAGGCCATTCGGATCATTCATCCAGTTCTTCTCAGGAAGGAAGTGATATTGAGGACGATGTAGTTTATTTTGCAGAGACATATGACTTTATTTACTCCCAAGTGATTTCGTCGATATCCGAATTCGCCTAGCCAATTCTCTAGCAATAAAGACACCCATTTCTGCATCCATGTTCATGACAGTAATAAAATCAGGTCTGTTCAGGACTAAGCACTCTGTCTTTTCCGTGGCAATCACTGACGCCGAGCGAGGCCCGTCATCCAACAAAGAAATTTCCCCAATGTAATCTTTGGGACCCAACGTATCCACTTGGGTTGTGCTGCCGTCAGCCATTTCCAATACAACCTCCGCCCGACCGGATGTAATCGTAAATAAGCCAGCCCCACCTTCTCCTTGCGTTAAGATATACTGATTTGGGGCATATTCCCTTTGTACAAAACGGTTAGCAAGCAGTTTCAATTGCCGCTCTTTCAAGCGACTAAATAGTGGTATATCAGACAAAAAAGTAATTGAAATATCTGGAGTTTCCATTTAAATCATTCCCTTTAGTTGAAGTTGATCTGCATGATGACAGGCTACATAATGTTCTGGGGCAACTTCACGCCACTGCGGCGTTTCCTTTCTGCACTCTTCGGTTGCATACAGACAACGTGGGTGGAAATAGCAGCCGCTCGGTGGATTAGCCGGATTAGCGACTTCACCGGGAAGGATGATTCGCTCTGATTTACGCGTTGGATCCGGCTGCGGTACTGCTGATAGCAATGCTTCTGTATATGGATGACGGGGATGACTGAAAATTTCGTCCGAATTCGCTAACTCGACGATTTTGCCTACGTACATCACGGCTAACCGGTCGGAAATATGTTCCACCACCGCCAGATCGTGCGCGATAAAAATATAGGAAAGATTCAGATCACGTTGCAGATCCTTCAACAGGTTGAGAATCTGTGCCTGGATCGACACGTCGAGCGCCGACACCGATTCATCACAAACAATGAGCTGTGGGTTGCACACCAGGGACCGGGCAATCCCGATTCGCTGGCGCTGACCGCCACTGAAAGCATGAGGATAACGCCGCAGGTGATTTTCTTCCAGGCCAACGACCTTGAGCGTTTCCAGAACAATATCACGTGCTTCATTCCCTTGGGCTAGTTTGTTATAAACCAACGGTTCCTTCACGATGTCTAACACGGTCATACGGGGGTCAAGAGAAGAGTATGGGTCTTGGAAGATCATGTGGAAATGGCGCCTGGCAGCTCGCAGTTCTTTGCCCTTTAGTGAAGTTAGATCCACCCACTTATCATCTACAAGCAAATTCACCTGCCCGCGAGTAGGTTCAATCGCCCTTACAATACATCGCCCCAATGTTGTCTTGCCGCAGCCGGATTCGCCAACAATTGAAAGGGTTTCGCCTGCCTTAACGTACAAATTAACATCGTCAACGGCACGTACATGACCGGCAACACGCTTCACTATGCCTTTCGTGATTTCAAAATGTTTGGTCAGGCCTTGAACATCAAGAATCTTTTTACCTTCAGTTAGGTTAGATATTTGTCCACTCATCATCTTGCTCCGTTTCTTGGCTGTACAGGAAGCAGCGCACAAAATGCCCTTCCTCTTTTTCAGTAAGCGCCGGCATCATTTTGTTGCACTGACCAGCTATTGCTTCTGGGCAACGTGAGAAAAACCCGCATTGTGGTGATAAATCCATAGGGATTGGCACCGTGCCGCTGATAACTTCCAGTTTATCAACCCGCTGACCTGGCCGAGGGATGGAACGCACCAACCGTTGGGTGTAAGGGTGTAGAGGGTTCGCAAACAGTTCTTCAGTCGTCGTGCTTTCCACTACCTGCCCTAAATACATGACATAGACGCGGTCAACGGTTTCGGCAATCACGGCCATATTGTGCGTGATGTAAACAATTGACATGTCTTCCTCACGCTGAAGCTCTTTCATCAAGTCAAGAATCTGTGCCTGGATGGTTACATCCAGGGCAGTTGTCGGTTCATCCGCCAGTACGATCTTGGGGTTGCAACTCAGGGCTAGTGCAATCATGGCCCGCTGGCGCATACCACCCGAAAGTTGATGTGGATATTCGTCAAAGCGTTGGGCCGGGTTTGAAATACCTACCCGGTTAAGAAGGCGGATTACGTGTTCGCGAATTTCATTCCGACTGAGTGAGGTATGAAGAGCCACCATTTCACTGATTTGGTGGCCGATGGTATAAACAGGAGAAAAAGCGGTCATCGGCTCCTGAAACACCATAGCAATATCGTTTCCTCGAATAGAACGCAAGTCTGCCGAGTTGGGTTCAAAGGAGAAAATATCCACTTCGGTTCCGTCTTTGCGTTTGAGAACGGCCGTTCCCTTCACTATCTCCCCCGGCGGTTGTACAAGACGCAAAATTGACTGGGCCATGACGCTTTTTCCGCAGCCGGATTCGCCAATCACGCCAATCGTCTCCTGATCGCCAACAGTGATATCCACGCCATTCACGGCCTTAACCACTCCTTCATCGAGGAAGAAAAAGGATTTCAAGTTTTTAATTTCTAATCGATTTGTCATTTGTGCACCTTTCAATCGTAAGCTTTGCAACGCTCTCAGAAACCCTACGCATTGCAAACGAAAGCGGTCTAATCCGAAATGCGCTCGCAGACTATCAGGCCAGATTAACGTGTATACGGATCTGCTGCATCGCGCAAGCCGTCCCCGATGAAGTTGAATAGGATAACGGCTAGAATAATCGCCAGACAGGGATACAGAATCCAGGGATAAAAAGCGATGACGGTCATATCCTGAGCTTGTTGAAGTAGTGACCCCCAGCTTACGTCGGGTGGATTGATACCCAATCCCAAGAAGCTGAGCGTTGTTTCGCCGAGGATCATCCCTGGGATGGAGATGGTGATGTGGACGATTAAGTAACTGGTGAATCCAGGAAGTAGATGCCTGAAAATGATCGCCAGATCGCTGGCTGAGGAAATCTTGGCCGCAGTCACGTAATCATCCTCTCGTAGAGAGATGATTTTCCCGCGCACAACCCGTGCCAGCCCTGTCCATCCCACCAAAGACAGGATGACGGTAATGGCGAAGAAGGTCTGGATACCTGTCCAGTCCCGTGGGATGGCGGCTGAAAGCGCCATCCACAATGGAATCTGGGGGATGCTCATGAAGAATTCGATGATCCGTTGGATCAATAAATCGACGGTGCCGCCAAAATATCCGGAGACACCCCCGAAAAAAATGCCCAATATAAAGCTGATAATGACACCGCCAAAACCGATGAAGAGAGAAACCCGTCCCGCAAACGCAATCCGCGAAAACAGGTCGCGGCCAAGATGATCGCTGCCCAGCAATAAAAAGGGATAATCTTCAGATTCGATCCCAAACAGGTGAATATCACTCGAAATCACTCCCCACATCTTATATGGCTCGCCTCGTACAAATAATCGAATTGGGTAGCGAACGGCCGTATCCTCTACAAAAGAATACGTAAAAGTCGCTTCATCTAGCTCGCTGGCGCGTCCATACACGAACGGTAAGTGGAAATTTCCCTGTTCATCTCGAATGTGAATCTTGCTTGGACTTGCATACAAATAATCGCCAAAGCGGGACACCTGGCTGTAAGGAGAAACAAAATTAGCAAAGATTGCCATCAAGTAGATGGCACTCAAAATATAGAAACTCACAACAGCGAGCTTATGCTTTTTGAACTTTTCCAGCATCAGCCGATATTGTCCGGCATCAATGAGCTTCTCAGCCACCTCCTGGCGACGGGCGCGTGTGCCACTGTAACGCTTATGTAACTCCTTCGCCCGGCGGTTTACGTAATGGTCTGATTGTTGATTGGAAACTGTACTTGCCATTGGAACCTCCCGTTCCTAAGTTGTTTATACCCAGCACGGGCATAGAGTGACATTTCAATTTTGATTATGATTGGCAAACAGGTCGGGAAAGATATACTTTGTCATTTTTGCCAATCAGAGGACAAGATGATTAGGTAGTGGTAAATATTTGACTGATGGTATCATAGAAACATGATAACGCAGATAATTGTAAATCGCTGTAAAAAATGTCAAAGTGTAAACATTGTCAAGAATGGCAAGACGAAAGCAGGTAGGCAAAAGTATCATTGTAAAGCATGCGATGCATACGGAACTCTGAACCCGTCTGTTCAATACACGCCTGAACGTAAAGCTGAGATATTACGAGCTTATCATGAACGCTCCAGCTTACGGGGTGTTGCCCGAACTTTCGGTGTTGCTCGCCAAACTGTGGCTAAATGGCTAAAGGAAAAGGCCGATTCATTGCCCGAAATGCCTCCGTTGGAGGAAGCACGACCTGACGATGTGCTGGAATTAGATGAATTGTGGTCATTTGTCGAGTCAAAAAAAACAAACGATGGATTTGGATAGCCTTGTGTCGTCGGACACGGAATGTGTCAATAGTTTTGAGACACGAAAACCGATAAATTAGTGAGCAATCTCTCGCTCACCGGGCTGATGGATAAGGGGATAACTCTCCGCTGCGCTGCGAGTTACCCCCTTACCCACAGCCTCTACGACGACTGACCATCCCTCTCCAGAGGGGGATTAATCCAGACGGCCGTTGGCAACTTCGGGGCAACGGGCTGACCCTGCACAAAGCGTTCTGGATACTTCTCCAAAAGCGGCCGTTAACACCGCTTGACGCTTGACCCTCAATTCAGCTGACCTGTCCATAATAGACCGTGGCCGGGTGTCAGGCCCAGGCTGGTATGCCGGTGCTCATGGATTTGTACCAATGGAAGAACAGCCGCGCCCAGGTACGGGCATGGTGTAGAGAGCCAAACCGGTCCGGAATAATCCGGACAGTGTTCATCGTTTGAACTGCGCCTCAGAAAAGGATTGTCATCAGGTGTAAGGTCAGGGAATGGCTCTTGCCCACCCCAGGTCGGCCAACAGCAGGGCCAACGTCTTGCTAGTCATGGAACTGCCCCGGTCAGCATGGAGAACCAACTGTTCTGGTTCGAGAAATCCCTGTTTGGTGCAGCTGTCGGCCACCAACTGTTTGGCCAATGATGCAGTTCCCGCTGAGCGATCAGGTAACCGACCACATAGCGGCTGAAGATATCGAGAATGGTGTACATGTAATAGTAGACGTGGGGCTGCAGGCCCCAGCGGCTTAGTGATGTCCCGACCACCTGATTGGAGTCATGGCCGCAGTTCTGGTTTTCTTTGTAGACTGGATGCCGTTTCTGGTTACGCCGTTCGTGTACCTCAGCGTTTTGCCGCAGGATACGATACATCGTGCTCGCCGAGCAGAGATATTCCCCCCTCATCAGCAGTGTGCCATACACCTGGCGCGGCGAGCTGTCCACAAAGCGCTCACTGTTGAGCATGGCCCGCACCGCTTCCCGTTCCGCCAGTGGCGACGCTCGTGGTGATGGGGTTACTGCCTTCGATTCCCGAACTGGCTTTTCCTGCTGCTGCCCGGTAGTAGCTGCTGCTACGGGGATAGGCCAGGTGGCGACATGCCTCCTGCGTGCTGGTCTGTTCAGCCAATTCGGTCACATTCTCTCTCACGATTCGTCTCGGTTTCCTGTTCAGGGTAATCCCCAGTATCTCGGAGAGTTTTTTGCACCCTCGATAATCAGTTCCGCTTTCACCTGTCGGCTCAGTCAGGCAGCGTAATAGCGCATCTCTTCGGCTTCAGAATTGCTTTTCGGCCCTCGTTTTCCAAGGGTGCCAACCCCGCCAGTTGTCCGGCTTCTTACCTGCGTCGCCAGGTGGTCAGGTGGGATGAATACAACCCTTCCGGCGCAACAATAATCGCCAATACCTCCAGTTTGCTCTGGCACTAACTCTTTAAGGCAGTTTATGGCGACGGGTGAGGTCTTTTCTTGCTTTTGGTCCGGGGCAATACCTCTGGATCAGGCCGGTTGTCGGCACCTATGCCATTTTTGTTGAGTTTCTCTCCATTCTTTTGTGTCATGATGTTCCTCTTCGCCCTCAAATTCTACACTAAATTCTGAGTATGAAGTGTCCCACCCTATATTGACACAATGGGACCTTGAAGACTCTCATCTAAGGGTCTACAAAACGGTAGAGCTATTCTCGTCACGAATCATCAAAGCTACTATTACCGAGGAGGCTCAAGTTGATATTTGGTTTATTGTAATTCCCGATGAAATTTACAAATATTGTCGTCCAAAATCAGTTGTTGAAGCCAGTTTAAAAATCGGCTCAAAAAATAGAATCAGTCGCAAAGTATTAAAGCAATTAAAAACCCAAATGTCCTTCTTGCCAGAATATCAAGAAGATAAAGTAGCGCCATATTATTTCGAACTCAATTTTCACAACCAACTTAAAGCCAGGCTACTAAACTCAAGAGCAATAACACAAATTATCAGGGAAAGCACCATAGCCCCTTGGGATTTTCCTGACGGCAAAGGGAATCCCGCAAGGGGCATGGACAAGATGCAGGCTTCAGTGGCATGGAATATATCAACAGCTACGTTTTACAAGTGTGGTGGAAGACCTTGGAAAATTAACGAAATACGAGATGGGGTTTGCTACATTGGTCTTGTTTTCAAACAATTGCCTGAAAATTCTGCTGGAGGAAATGCCTGCTGCGCCGCACAAATGTTTTTGGACTCAGGTGATGGTGTCGTTTTCAAAGGAAATGTAGGCCCTTGGTATAATCCAGAAGTTGGTGATTACCATTTGGATAGAAAAGCTGCGGCTAAGTTAGTCGCGCTAGCTATGGATACTTATAAAACGAATATGGGCAAAATGCCTTCAGAGTTGTTTCTACACGGCAAAGTCCAATTCAATGCTGCTGAGTGGGCAGGTTTTAGAGACGCCGTAGAGAGTGGAACAAACTTAGTAGGTGTAAGAATCAGAGAAAGCAATGACCTAAAGTTATTCCGAAAGGGAAAGATGCCTGTGCTTAGAGGTAGTGCTTATATACATTCAAAAAGAAAGGCTTATTTATGGAGCAAAGGCTATATTCCCCGATTACAAACATACCCAGGGCGAGAAGTTCCCAATCCATTGCATATTGACGTTTGTAGAGGAAATGTTGATATTGAGGTTGTACTAAACGATTTACTTGCGTTAACGAAGTTAAATTACAACACTTGCATCTTTGCAGATGGAGTTCCTGTAACTTTACGTTTTGCAGATGCAGTTGGTGAGATTCTGACTGCTGGACCTATATCAAATAATGATGAAGGAAATTTAGTACCATTGCCCTTCAGACACTATATTTAAGTGTTTTCAATATACGTCCAATTACATGCGACGATTACTGGCTGGCCTTTTACTTTTCTTGAGCTGCGTGGAGAGCCAGGCCAGCACCCAGGCGCAAAGCGATCCCGTCAGCGAAGTCATCCAGCGCGTCAACGCCCTCCAGGCCACCTACGGCGTGCCCCCTACCAAATCGACAGCGCCCTCATGGCTGCGGCTCAGGCTACATTCTTTCGACGGTAATTGATATCCGCCGCATTCCCAGTTTGAAGCATCCTCATTTCGTCAATAATGGCAGGTAGGTTTTCCCTTGATAATATGGACAGGTAACATTCGCGATATCAACAACGGGTGAGCTGCCTGTGGCGAAGCCAGTGAGAGTGACTGCATATTGCCGGCCCATGTCCGGGATTCCACTGACATTCTTGCCGCCGCAGGCTACTTTAAGCCCATTACCTAACATTGGACCAGTCAGGTAAGCCGAATTTTCAAAGAAGCCGTTCATATGAGCGCGCACCTTGCCGTCAATGGCTATTTCGATGTGGTTAAAGGACGAGTCAGCAGTATAGGCGTAGAAATAGCGCAGGTTGATTAGACAGCTTCCGGCCGTTTCAACATCCTGAACACAATAAGGATTGCTGACGGTCATTGTAACAGCCTGTGGAGCGGTATGAACCGGCTCGCCCGCGAGGGCCAGCGTCAGACCCAGTATTATCATTGCCAGTAGACAGGTTCGCATTACGCGCATAACTGACGCTCCACATCACGGATTAAATGCTGGGCAGGTCACGTTGGCGATGTCGGTGGACATGGGGTTACGGCTTGAATCCAGCGGCTGTATGGTGACTCCGTACACATTGCCAAACTGGCTGCCTGCCCCGCCCGCATTCGGCGGCCCGCAAGCCACGATCAGGCCGTCGGGAACCATGTCATAGCTGTAGGTGATCGTCCCTTCAAAAAAGGCGGTGGCGTTGTAGCGCTTTTTGCCGCTGATTGTGATTGCCAGCCAGGTCATAAACGGCGCGCTGCTCTGATTGTCAGTGGTCTGGATGAAACGAAAGTTGATCGAGCACTTGTCAACGGCCGGATCGGGTTGGTAGCAGTACGGATTGGAAACGGTGAATGAAGTCAAGCTATTGGGAGAATTTGGATCGGCTTGGGTCCCGCTCGGCCCCGTGAGCGGCGGCGGAGTGGGCGGTGCTGTTTGGGCAGATGTAAGGTTATCCCCCATAAACATGCCACCCATGAATATTAATACTAGGCCCCCCACGAAGACAAATTTGCGCATATTATCTCCTTGGCTTTTGTAAGAATAGTAGCGTTGGTATGTTTGAATTATAGCATGCCTTCGTGATTGCAACATTAGTGGTTGCTGATGGTTTGAAAAACGCCATGGTACGCGATCCGGCGGGTGCTGGCGAACAAAAGGCTGCTCAATATCGCTTGCACCTGACTCGCGCAGACCGCGCTTTTTTGATATATTGTATCATTCTTAAGCTGTACTGCTTGGGACAACCTGCACTATCCCGCCGCCGCAGATGAAGCTGGGCGTTAGATACAAGCAAAATTCGCATTTGGGGGCATTAGTAGGGATCGCGGGGTGAAATCATTGGGGAATGGTAAACGGCCGTACACCCTAAACATCTGAAACCCATCACCCCATCACTTATCCTGTAACATGCGACGATTACTGATTGGCATTTTACTTTTATTAAGCTGCGTGGGGAGCCGTCCCAACGCCCAGGCGCAAAGCGACCCCGTCAGCGAAGTCATCCAGCGCGTCAACGCCCTGCGCGCTGCCTATGGCGTGCCCCCCTACCAAATCGACAGCGCCCTCATGGCCGCCGCCCAGGCCCAGGCCAGTTGGAGCGCCGCCAACGACCACATCGGCCACGACGGCCCCGGCGGCAGCACGCCCAACGAACGAGCACAGGCCGCCGGTTACGGCAATGGCTATCGCTCCTACGCCACGGAAAATGCCGCCCACGGCACGGCCGTTTACAACACCCCCGAACGCGTCGTCACCATGTGGCAGGGGGATGCGGTTCACCTCAACGCGCTGATTTCGGCCGATTACGAGCACATCGGCGTCGGTTACGCCGAAGCCAATGGCGAATCATGGTATGTGTTGATGGCCGGCTGGGTGGCCGACGGAGCGGCGTCCGGCCAACCTCAAGCGCCACAAACCGCAGCCGCGCCAGCCCCTTACATCCCGTTTAACGTTGCTGAACCAGATGAAACCGGCGCGATTTATCACGAGGTGCAGCCGGGACAAACCGCCTGGACCATCGCCGCCTACTACGAGATGGACCTGGCGGCGCTGCTGGCCCAAAACAACCTGACGGAAGAATCATTTTTGCATCCCGGCGAACGGCTGCTCATCCGTCCCCCTGACGTGCCCACTAGCACGCCCACGCCGACTGTTTTGCCAACAGATTTGCCGCCAACGGCTACGGCCGTTCCCCCTGAACCAACCACTCAACCCACCATCCAACCAACAAACCAACCCACACCTACGCCAACACCACCCCCAGCCGAACCCGCAAAATCCTCCTCCACCCTGATTATCGGCCTGGGACTCGTTCTGCTGGTCGTGTTCATCGCCATCATCAGCTTGCGCAAATAGGAAAAACAGATCTGGCTCTCCAGGAATATTTGAGTCAATCATGGCCTGAAAAGTGAATCGTGATGCTTAACCGGAGAGAAATCACGTTTCACACAGCACATCTGACCACACAAATTTTTAGCAAACCATCAAGAATACGCCTCAGCCAGATAACAGGTATCTAACTTTTTTATCCAATAGCGTATAATAATCTAATCTTCGCCCAGCCTAAAATAACTACGTTCAGGCTGGCCGCATGTTTGATATGGCTATGTCTAAAAACCGAATCGTTGATTACACTGGGCAATCGCTGGGCAGTAATCATGGTAGATTGACCACAAAACCGAAATACATCCGAACAAATCGCTTCCCCCAACAGCTTGGGGTCGTTACCTGCCTCATCCTGCTGGTTGGTTTATTGTTTTCCTGCGATCAACCAAAGCCAGAAGTCTATACACCAATGCCAGCTCCAACGCTGGCTCCTTTTTTTCGCTCCCCCAACCAGACAGCTACGTCAACAGCTACACCTCAGGTTGACGAACCGCAAATCATTGCGGTGAACCCGGCCCCAAAAGAGGCTTACATGAGTGACGAATCCATTGATTTTGATTGGGACTATCCCATTCCGCTTACCTCTGACCAACAATTTTTAGTACAAATCAGTACAGAAGCGGGAAATCAAATTTGGGGCGCTGTAACTACACCGCTTACTGGCTCACACTACCGGCTTTCAGTAGATTTAATGGAATTGGCGTTAACCTCCGGCAATTATCAGTGGTTTGTTGTTTTAGAAACTATCTCAAGCGGTCAAGAATTATTGCGCAGCATACCAAGGCCATTTACGGTTCATATCATTGATATCGCAGCAACGCCGGCACTGACTGTAACTTTGACACTCGTACCCAATATGACATCGGTCCCATCTATCGAGACCTCATTGACTCCAATTGCCGTCTGCACACCCTCCCCTCCGGCAGATTGGAAGATTTACACTGTCCAAGAAAACGATTTTTTGTTCAACCTGGCAATTACCACCGGTACAACAGTCGAAAGAATCCAAGCGGTTAATTGTTTGGCACAACCGGGCCTTGGCGTCGGTCAGCGCCTTTGGCTGCCCATCTTGCCCCCCACACTCACGCCAACATCTACATTAACCCCGGCTGCTCCACCAACGGCAGCACCATCAGATAGTGGCGGCGGTGGCTCAAAACCCAAAACCCCTACGCCCCCACCCCTACCCACGCCTACTACTTAACCTGAATCGATCCGTTAATCATGCCTATCATAAACGCCTGCTCATTTGCCCAAGGACGCCTATAATTCCGGTCAATGAGTAACCTCGATCCGGCCAGCTTCACCCACTTGCGGGTTCATTCGCACGGCTCCCTGCTGCGCAGTACCGCGTCTGTTGATGATTTGGTGCAGCGCGCTGCTGCCGCAGGGATGAAGGCATTAGCCTTGACTGACAGCCAGTCGCTGTACAGTGCTGTCCAATTCGAACAGGTTTGCCGGACAGCGGGATTGCAATCTATTGTGGGAATGACAGTGAGGCTGGCGGTGGATGGGAACGGCCGTTCCCCCCACCAACTCATCCTTTTAGCCACCGGACCGGCCGGTTACCAGTCCCTCTGCCGCCTTTCGGCTTGTCTGCAAGCTCACCCCGACCGGGAAAACCGCCTGCAAACCGGCCTGAGCTGGGACGACCTCAGAGCAAATCATGACGGCCTGATTTGCATCGAAGCCGGATTGTCCGGCTGGCTAGCCCATTACTGGCAGACTGGACAGCGCCAGGAGGCGACCCATTTTGCCGGGCGGCTGGCGGCCATCTTCACCGACCGCTGTTATTTGGGGCTGGAATTGCACCACCGCGAAGACAAGGCGCTGGCCCGTGACCTCATCCAATTGGGCGGCCGGTTCGGCATTCAGCCAGTCGTGGCTCAACCAATCACTCATTTGGAGCCGGAAGACGCCGATTTGCTGCCCCTGCTGGCGGCCATCGAACGTAACGGCCGTATAGAAGACATTCAAGATGAAATCCCCCCCGGTCACTGGCTCAGCCCGGCCGAAATCGAAGAGCGGTTTGCCGATTTCCCCGAAGCGATTGCCAATGTAACCACCATTATCAAACAATGCCAGCCAGCTTTGCCGAACGGCCGTACCATCTGGCCTGCCCTCGATTTACCGGCGGGTCAAACCGTTGAAGAAACATTGGCAGCACAAACACGAACCGCGTTGGCAAAACGTAAACCGTATTCCGTATCGGATAACGGATTACAGATTACGGATTACGAATCACGTCTGGAAAAAGAACTCGCCGCCATCACCTCCCAAAGCTTTGCGCCACTATTTCTGCTGGTGGCCGACATCGTGCGCTTTGCCCGGCAGGAGGACGTGCCGGTGAGCACACGGGGCAGCGTGGCTAACTCACTGGTCGCCTACCTACTGGGCATCACTACCGTCGATCCCGTTGAGCAAGGATTGCTGTTTGAGCGTTTCCTCAATCCGGCGCGGGCCAATCTGCCCGACATTGACCTCGATTTTTGCAGCCGCCGCCGTGACGAAGTCCTGGCCTACGTGCGCCGCCGCTACGGTGAAGACCGGGTGGCAATGGTGGGCACGATGAACACCTTGCAGCCCAAATCGGCCATCCGTGAGACGGCCAAAGCGTACGGCCTGCCGGAAAAGCGTATCAAGCAGTTGACGGCGCTGGCCCCGCGCCGCTGGCATCCCGATCCGCGCCGCCGCGAACTGGCAGACGCCGAGGAAATCATTGCCGGGCTTGAGGATGAAACGGACCAAACAATCATGCGGCAGGCATTCCGATTGGTCGGCCAGCCAGATCATTTGAGCCTGCATCCCGGCGGTATCATCATCACGCCCGGGCCGCTGACCAATTTTGTGCCGGTGCAGTGGGCCGCCAAAGGCTTTTTAACGACGCAGTACGATTACCGTGATGTGGAGATGATTGGGTTGCCCAAGATCGATTTGCTGGGGATTCGGGCGCTTACGGTGTTAGCGGACACGGCCGTTGCTATCCGCACTCATCACAATCCCAACTTCCGCCTGGCCGACATTCCGCTGGACGACCCGGACACCGGCGATTTGCTGGCTCGCGGCGAGACCATCGGCGTCTTCCAATGCGAATCCAGCGGCGCACAGCGCACCTTGCGCCAGCTTAGAGCGCGGACTGTCCGCGATTTGGCCGTGGCCAACGCCTTCTTCAAACCCGGCCCGGCCACCGGCGGCATGGCCCAATCCTTCGTCCGCCGCTACCGGGGCGAAGAGAAAGTTAGCTATCTGCATCCCTCGCTAGAACCGATTTTGGCACCGACGCAGGGCGTCCTGCTCTTCCAGGAGCAGGTGCTGCGCATCGCCGTAGAGATCGCCGGGCTGAGTTGGGCGCAGGCCGACCATTTGCGGCGCGGCATGAGCAAGTTCCGGGCCAAAGAGATGGCAGCGATGCGGCTGGCTTTTGTCATGGGCTGCCAGGCTTCGACAGGCTCAGCCACCGAAACTCCGCCGACTGAGCCTGTCGAAGTCGCGCCATTCACACCGCAGCAGGCGGAGACCTTGTGGGAACAGGTGCTGGCCTTTGCCGGATACGGCTTCAATCAAGGGCACGCCACCGCTTACGCCGACGTCAGCTACCGCTCGGCCTATCTCAAAACCCATTACCCGGCCGAATTTTTACGGGCGCGGCTGATGGATCACGGCGGCTTTCACCATCCGGCTGTTTACATCGCCGAGGCGCGGCGGCTGGGGTTTGCCGTGCGGCCGCCGCATGTGAATTTTAGTGAGCGGAAAGTGACTCTCGCTTGGGAACAAGGGCAAAAGCAAGGGAGCAAGGGAGCAGGGGAGCAGAGGAGACCTGTTTTGTGGTTGGGGTTGGGGCAAATAAGGCAATTACGGCGGCAGTCAGTGAAGGAGATTGTGGCCGCACGGCCGTTTACCAACCTGCGCGATTTGTTAACTCGTGTGCCGCTGCAAACCAAGGAAATCAACCACCTGATCCAGTGCGGGGCACTGGATGAGCTGGGCGAGAGTCGGGCGGCACTGCTGGCCGAAGCGGAATCCATTGGCCGGGCGGAAAGTGCGCGGCAGTTAGCGTTTGATTTTGGGGAGGTAACGGCCGTTCCTCCCGAAGCCGCCGCCCAACGATTTGAATGGGAAAAATACATCCTCGGTATGCCCATCTCGGTCACACCGCTGGAGCTTGCCCCGCAATCAACCGGTTTGCCCATTCGTGACCTACCGCAAACACGGGGCAAACGGGTAACGGTGGCCGGCTACCGTCTGCCCGGCTGGACCGGCGGCAAGGGCTGGTTCCTATGTGATGGCGACAGTTTTATCATCGCCCAGAGCAAGGAGAAGCCGCGGCCGTGGGAAGAAGTGGTGGTGATGAACGGCCGTTACCGTCAAGACGAATGGGGCGGCGGCTGGTTCCAGATTGAGTAAATCAGAAAGTCGTTATGGGTTAAAAGTCACCGCTGCTCTCCAACGGCACAACATGAAAATCTGATGCTGCCAGATACCAATCGGCTGCCCCCTTGCGGTAAACAGCGATGGACTGCAGCCGGGCTTCAAACGGCTCATCGTCTCCTATCATCCCTTTAATTCGGGCCACGTAAGGTGTCACGCACACATCACCCCAAAAACGGTACTCAATCTCGATCATTTCATAATCATGCAGCCGAAATTTTTGCGAAATGTCATTGGCCGCCGCTAACAGCGCCTCCCGCCCCTTGATGATGGCCGGCGATTGGTAGGCAAACCCACACCAATCCGACGTATGGGTTTGCTGAAATGTACCCCAATCCTGATCAATATAGGCTCGGAGTGTAATGTCAATCTGGTGCCTGATGTCGTCTTTATCACGTTCCCACATCGGAATTCTCCACAACTACCTGGTTTGACACGACCGTATCTCCACATTCCTTGTAGGGGTCACCCTTGTGTTCGCCCATAAAAAAGCAGACCAATTTGTCAAACTCACTGTAATTAGCTTAAATTTAGCGCATCAAAGAAACGTTATTGGAGCGTCAAAAAGGCTGAAAGACGGCAAAAAATGATTGAAATTCGGTTATTGGGCATCCCCCACATCAACCTGGGCCAACAAGAACTCTACTTACCCTACCAAAAAACAACCGCTCTGCTGGCCTATCTGGCCGTCTCCGGCAAAGCTCACAACCGGCGCAAATTGGCCGCGCTGCTGTGGGGTGATGTCAATGACAATCGGGCACAAAACAGCCTGCGTAACGCCCTCTTCGTCATCCGCCGCGAAACAGCACCGGTGGAACTGCTGCACACCGAACGCGATCTGGTCTCGCTGGCCCGTTTTGACGATGAAACGAATAGTCTGTGGTTGGACACGGCCGTATTCCAAACCACCATCCAGCAAAAAGCAGCCATCCCCGACTTGCAAGAAGCCCTCAATCTGTGGCAAGGTACATTTCTGGAAGGGCTAAACGTAGACGGCGCACCCGAATTTGAGCATTGGCTAACCACCACCCGCGCCCAGTTCCACCGACTTTATCAAGATGGCTGGCTGGCGCTCAGCCACGCCCTGGCGGCCAGCGGCCAATTAAGCGAAGCTATCGAAGCAGCCCAACATCTGCTCATCTTGGATCCCCTGCGCGAAACTTCCCACCGTCAATTGATGCGCCTATATCTCAAACAGGGCAATCGCAGCGCCGCCTTGCAGCAGTATGAGCAGTGCCGCGCCCTTCTGGCCGAAGAGCTGGGCATCATCCCCGACACGCGCACCCAGGCGCTTCATACCCAGGCCCTGGCCGAAGAAACGCCGCGCCATCTGACCGGTGAGGTAACGGCCGTTTCCCCCCACGCCCCCTTCATCCCCTTCGTTGGCCGCCGCCACGAATTAATCGAACTGGAACAGCATTGGCATACAGTCCGCCAAAACCAAAACGGCCGTCTCGTCCTCATCACTGGCGAAGCCGGCATGGGCAAGACGCGATTGGCTCAAGAGTGGACCAGCCGCATCCGCCACGCCTATATTTTGCACGGCCGTTGCTTTGCCGCCGAGCACAACGTCCCCTATCATCCCTGGATCGACATTTTGCGCGCCTCCCTCACCCAAATCGACTGGGAGCAGCTCAATCTGCCTGATTTATGGCTGGCCGAACTGGCCCGGCTGCTGCCCGAACTGCGCGTTCAACGGCCCGATTTACTTATCCCGGCCACCCCCGATCCGCGCCTGATTCGCGGCCGGCTGGCCGAAGCCATCCGGCAGTGGCTACTAGCCATCAGCCGCCAGCGCCCCATCTGCCTCTTCTTCGATGATTTGCAATGGATTGACCGGGCCAGTATGGCGTTGCTGGAATACGTTTTGCGACAAAGCGCCGGACTGTCCCTGCTCATTCTGGGCGTCCAACGTGAGGCCGAAGCCGAAGCCGACTGGCAGCAAATGCAACGGCTGCTGGCCCGCGAAAAACTATCCTATCGCCTGGAGCTATACCGTTTTGGCTTTCCCGATGTAGCCCAAATGGCGCAAAACATTGGCTTTCAATCAACCAATCCCGATGTGTTTCTCAAACGCCTGTTCCGCGAAACAGAAGGCAATCCACTGTTCATCCTGGAAATTTGCCGCACGTTGCAGCAGTTGGAAAACGAACTGGCCGGTGAATGGCCCATTCCGTCTACGATTCAAGGAGTCATCCGCTCCCGGCTGGAACGTGTGTCACCAGAGACACACCGCCTGCTGGCTGTGGCCGCCGTCATCGGCCGTTTGTTTGATTATGATACGCTGCAAGCGGTCACCGGGCAGCCATCCGGCACCATTTGGACGGCATTGGAGGAAGGGTTGGCGGCTGATTTGGTGCAGGAAAAAAGCGGGCAGTATGATTTCACCCACGACAAAATTCGGGCTGTCCTGGCCGCCGATTTGGGGGAACCGCGCCGTAGACATCTACACGGCCGTATCGCCACCGCTTTAGAAACGCATCATGCCGGTAACTTGACCCCCATCTTTGGCCTGCTGGCCCACCATTACGCCGCTGCCGGTCAGCTCGAGCGCGCCCGCACCTACACGCTGCAAACCGCCCGCCGCGCCGCCGAACTGTACGCCGACGAGGACGCTCTCACCGAATATGCGCGGGTCTTGCAATGGAGCGAAATGGAAGGACTGGCCGATGATTTGCCGGCCGAAATGGCCGTTGATGTCATCCCATTTTACGCACCAGGCAGCAGTCCGCGGGACACGGTGGGTGTTTCCACGCTGGTTTACACGCAGCGCGGCCTCATTTTCCAATGCACCGGACGCTATGCCCAGGCAGAACAATCATTCCAACAGGCTTTGGATCGGGCTAGAATGCGGGCAAGGGTGGATGAGGAAACGGCCGTACACAACTACCTCAGCTTCCTCAATTATTTGCAATGCCATTACGCAGGCGTCGC
The DNA here is from genome assembly GCA_020634245.1 of Ardenticatenaceae bacterium. Taxonomy (GTDB): domain Bacteria; phylum Chloroflexota; class Anaerolineae; order Promineifilales; family Promineifilaceae; genus JACKCC01. Next base: position 156,901 of record JACKCC010000018.1, read on the forward strand.
CGAACACGCTCGGCTGGCTGTCGAATTGGCTCGTCAAATCGGCCACCGCCAACTGCTGGCCACTGGCCTGAAAAATCAAGGCATCGTTGCCTATCAGGCCGGTGAGTACGCTCGCGCGCTAGAACTGTACAACGAAGCGTTGGCTATTTACGAGACCATCGGCGACCGAATGGGAATGGGTGCCTGCCACAACAACATCGGCTACGTCCAGGATGCGCAAGGGGGATATGCAGCGGCCGTAACTTCCTACAAAGAAGCCCTGGGCTTGCGCCGCGAATTAGGTCAAATCGAGGGCCAAGCCATCCATCTGGCCAACATCGGCCGCGTTTATGGCCATCAAGGCAATGTGGAACAGGCCACCTATTATCTAAACCAGGCCTACCAACTGGGCCAGGAAATCAACGCCACCTGGGTGCTGACCAAAGCCCACCGCACGCTGGCCCTGGTCGCCATCCTCTCCTCAGATTGGGAAACCGCCCTAAACCATGCCCAAACCGCGCTGGCGCTGGCCGACGACCTGGGTAACAAAGAAGATCAAGGCGATGTTCTGCCTTTGTTGGGCGATATTGCCGCTCATTGGCCGGCCAGCAATTTAGGCGATCCCACTGGCTATTTTGAACGGGGCATCGCCTTGCTAGAAGAAGTAGGCGAACAATCAGAACTAATTCGAGCCAGGGAACGGTATGCCCAATGGCTGGAAAGTAGTGCCAGGCACGGGGCAGAACAGCTGGTTTGAATAAAGCCTGACACCCCGTGCCTGGCTGCCAAAACCATTTGATGCTTCTTTGACGCACTCTTGACGCCGCCAGATTACCATAAACCATAATATCTGTTTGTTGACTGCGTAATGGTCAGGATGTGGTCAACAAACCTGACAGGTCTTTGTGATGCGTTTTCACAAGCATCATGCTTTGTAGAGACCTGTCAGGTTTTTAACAGCAACCTTTCTGATTTTCCTGACTGCTACTGAGGAGGTAGAAAATGAAACGATTACGCTGGCTTGTGCCCATTCTAGTTGTCCTGGCGGTTTTTTTGGCCGCTTGCGGCTCGCCGGAACCGGAAGTCATCACCGAAACGATCGTGGAGACGGTTGAAGTCGAAAAAATCGTTGAAGCAACGGTCGTGGTGACTGAAATTGAAGAAGTAACCGTTGAGACGGAAGTAGAAGTTATTGTAACGCCGACGCCAGACCCATCTGGTATCACCAAGGGCGGTGTGTTGAAAGCAGCTATCGGCGCTGACCCGGAAGGGTTTGATCCCCATTTGACCTCGGCGTACTCCAGCTTTGAAGTGCTGGAAAATGTGTTTGATACGCTGGTGACAGTGGATGAAAATCTGAACATGGCGCCTTCGCTGGCCGAAAGCTGGGACGTGTCGGATGACAATCTGACCTGGACGTTCTATTTGCGCGAGGGTGTGGTGTTCCATAACGGCCGTTCTCTCACCGCAGACGACGTGGTTTACAGCTATGACCGGATCATGAATCCTGATACCGGCTCCGGTGTTGCCTGGCGTTTTGGCTCGGTGGAGAGTGTAACGGCCGTTGACGATATGACCGTCGCCATCCAACTCACCGAACCGTCACCCAACCTGCTGGGCCGCATCGGCGGTTACAAAGGCATGGCCATTGTTGCCCAAGAAAACGTCGAAGACGGCAGCATCGCCACCAACCCCATCGGCACCGGTCCCTTCAAATTCATCGAATATGTCCCCGGCGACCACGTTACCCTCGAAGCCAATACCGACTATTGGGAAGAAGGCAAACCATATCTGGATGGCGTCACCTACCAGATCATTCCCGACGAGACCGTTTTGCTCACCAACCTGCTCACCGGCGAAGTCGATTGGGCCGACGGCCTGCCGCCACAGCGTGTGACAGAGCTGGCCACCTCTGGGGAAATCATTGTTGATAAAGAAGCGGGTGGCGATTATTGGTACATCGGCCTCAACCTGGACCGCGAACCGTTCAACGATCCATTGGTGCGTCAAGCGATTGCTTACGCCATTGACCGCGATCAGGTTGCTGCCGCCGCCAAATGGGACACCGCCACTGCCAACGATGGCCCCATCCCGCAAGACAGCTTCTGGTACTACGATTACCAACCGTACACCCAGGATCTGGACAAAGCGCGTGAACTGCTGGCCGAAGCCGGCTATCCCAACGGCTTTGACACCGAATTCATGCCCACCACCTTCTATGAAGAAACAGTGCGCACGGCTCAGGTGCTGCAAGCCCAGTTGAGCGCCATCGGCATCAACGCCGAGATTCGCACACTGGAATGGGGCACCTGGCTGGAAGAAGAAGGCGCAGGCAACTTTGACATGTATATCTGCGGCTGGGTCGGCAATTTAGACCCCGATGATTACTTCTACGCACAGCATTACACCGATCAAGTTTTCAACTTTACCGGCTATAGCAATCCCGATGTGGATGATCTGTTGGCTGCTGGTCGGGTGGAAACGGATGAGGCAGCCCGGAAGGGAATTTACGATCAAGTGCAGCAGATGATCATCGACGATGCGCCTTACGTCTACCTCTACAATCCGGCGACTGTTAATGCGTGGTTGCCTGACGTACGTGGCTACTTTGCCCGCGGCGACAGCGCTATTCGCTTTGAAAATACCTGGCTCGATCGTTAGCTTGTTATTGCAGACCTGACAGGTTTCAGGAAACCTGTCAGGTCTGCCCCCCAATCTTATGCTCAATTTTTTATTGCGGCGGCTGCTGACAACGCTGTTGGTGATGCTGGGCGTTTCGTTTGTCGTTTTCATGATCATTCACCTCGTCCCCGGCGATCCGGTGCGGATTATGCTGGGCTTACAGGCTGATCAGGCAAAAGTAGAAGAGATCCGGCATTTGATGGGCTTTGACCGGCCGCTGCTGGTGCAGTATCTGGATTGGTTGGGCAATGCGCTGCGCGGCAACCTGGGTGAAAGCTTCATCACCGGCCAAAGCGTTTCCGAGGCGGTCTGGCAGCGTTTACCGGCCACGATGTCGCTGGCTTTGGCCGCGCTGTTGATTGGTGTGATTATTGCGCTGCCAGCCGGTATTATTTCGGCGCTGCGCCCCGGCAGCATTTTGGATTATGTGGTGATGTTTTTCAGCCAGATTGGGGTATCAGTCCCTGATTTTTGGTTGGGCATCCTCATGATTTTGCTGTTTGCGCTGACGTTGGGCTGGCTGCCGCCATCCGGGTTTACCAGTCCGACAGAAGATTTTGGCGAATGGTTGCAGCATCTTGTTTTGCCAGCCATGACGGTCGGCCTGATTACGGCTTCAATCTTGACGCGCTTTATTCGTTCAGCCGTATTGGAATCTTCCCACTTGAACCACGTAAAAACGGCGCGGGCCAAAGGGTTAACGCAGCCGCGTATCATCAACCGGCACATTTTGCGCAATGCGGCCATTCCTATTGTCACCATTATTGGGCTGCAAATGGCGTCGCTGCTGGGCGGCGTGATCATCGTGGAAATTATTTTTGCCTGGCCGGGCTTAGGCCGTCTGGCGCTGGATGCGGTGACGCGGCGCGATTATCCGATGGTGCAGGGGGCGGTGCTGTTGGTGGCGATGACGTTTGCGGTGGTCAATGTGCTGGTAGATGTGCTGTATGCCTATCTGGATCCGCGTGTGAAGTATTAAGGTTATGAAGTGCCAGGCACGGGGCGAGAGGCTTTGATTTACAAGGCTCTTTTGCCCCGTGCCTGGCACTTGGCAAGGATTTCCCTATGACTGAAGCTGTAACATTGGAAACGGCCGTTTCTCCCCCCACCAAATCTCTCTTCTGGGAAACATTACGCCTGCTGCGCTACAACCGGCTGGCGATGCTTGGTGGCATCATTATTTTGCTGCTGATTGTCGTCGCCATCTTTGGCTCATCGCTGTCGCCCTATGACCCCAACGCGATGGATTTTGAGGCGCGGCTGGCGGCGCCCAGCTGGCAGCATCCGTTTGGCACCGACGATTTTGGCCGGGATGTATTGAGCCGCGTATTGGATGGTGCGGCCGTTTCCCTGCAAGTCGGGATTATTGCGGTCAGCATCTCGATGATTGTGGGGACACTGCTGGGAGCAGTTAGCGGCTATTACGGCGGCTGGCTGGACGAAATCATCATGCGCATGATGGACATTTTGTTTGCTTTTCCGGCCATTTTGCTGGCCATCGCCATTTTGGCAGCGCTGGGGCCGGGCATTCGCAATGCGATGATCGCCATCGGCATTGTCTACACGCCGATTTTTGCGCGCATCACGCGCGGCAGCGTGCTGACCGTGCGCGAAGAAGTATTTGTGAAAGCGGCACGCTCCATCGGCAGCCGCGACCGGCGCATTATTTTTACTCACATTTTGCCCAACGTATTGGCTCCGGTGATTGTGGAAACGACACTGAGTTTGGCTTTTGCAATTCTGGCCGAAGCGGCGTTGAGTTTCCTGGGGCTGGGTACGCAGCCGCCGGACCCAAGCTGGGGCCGGATGTTAAGCGAAAGCCGGGGCTTTATTCAGGATGCGCCCTGGCTGGGCATTTTCCCCGGACTGGCGATCATGCTGACGGTGATGGGCTTTAATTTCCTGGGTGACGGTTTGCGTGATGCGCTGGACCCGAAGATGAAGCAGGTGTTGGAACCGGGCGGCGGACGGTAGTCAGTAATCGGTCAACGGTAATCGGTGAACCTGTTACTGATTACTGATAACTGATTACCGATAACTGAAAAGCGGAGCGAATATGACAGCTTTGTTGGAAGTAAAAGAGCTACAAACGGAATTTTACACGCGGGAAGGGGTAGTGCAGGCAGTGAATGGCATCTCCTATGCGCTGGCGGAAGGGGAGATTTTGAGCATTGTGGGGGAGAGTGGCAGCGGCAAGAGTGTGAGTGTGCTGTCGTTGATGGGGCTGGTGCGGCAGCCGCCGGGGCGGGTAAGGGGAGAGGCTTGGTTTAACGGCCGTAACCTCCTCCAACTCTCCGCCGCCGAATCCCGCAAAATCCGCGGCAAAGAGATCGCCATGATCTTTCAGGACCCGATGACCTCGCTCAATCCGGTGCTGACGATTGGCGAACAGGTGGGCGAGGCGCTGAAGCAGCATCTGGGCATGGATGAGGCGCAGGCACGAAAACGGACCACCGAACTGCTGGAACTGGTGGGTATTCCCATGGCCGCCGACCGGCTAGACCAATATCCGCACCAGTTCAGCGGCGGGATGCGGCAGCGGGTGATGATCGCCATGGGGCTGGCGTGTAATCCGCGCCTGCTGATTGCTGACGAGCCGACAACGGCGCTGGACGTGACTATTCAGGCCCAAATTGTGGCGCTGGTAAAACGGCTGCAAGCGGAAATCGGCATGGCCGTTATCTGGATTACCCATGATTTGGGCGTGGTGGCCGGGCTGGCCGAAAAAGTGATTGTGATGTATGCCGGCTCAATTGCTGAGATGGCCCCGGTGGATGATTTGTATGAAGCGCCGCGCCATCCGTACACGCTGGGTTTGCTCGGTTCGCTGCCCCGGCTGGATGCGGAAACACATGAGGAATTGGCGTCGATTGACGGGATGCCACCTGACCTGACGCAGATGCCGCCGGGCTGCCCCTTTGCGCCGCGCTGCCCGTATGTCATCGACAAATGTCGCGCCGAAAAACCGATCTTGAAACCAGTTGGACCAGACCATTTCGCTGCCTGTTGGGTTGATATATCGTAAACCGTAATCCGTTAGCCGTAATCCGTTAATGCTCATCGGATTACGGTTCACGGTATACGAAATTAACGGAGAAAGTGTATGACGGAAAAAGAAGTGCTGTTGCAGGTGCAGGATTTGAAGAAACATTTTCCCATTCGCAGCGGGCTGCTGCGGCGGCAGACGGGGGCGGTGAAGGCGGTTGATGGCGTCACGTTTGATGTGTACAAGGGGGAAACGTTGGGCCTGGTGGGGGAAAGTGGCTGCGGGAAATCGACGACGGGGAACACGATTTTGCAGTTGGAGGAACCAACTAACGGCCGTATCCTCTTCAAAAATACCGACCTGACCACACTGAAAGGAGAAAGCCTGCGCCAGCAGCGGCGACAGATGCAAATGATCTTCCAGGATCCATATGCGTCGCTCAATCCGCGCCTGACGGTGGGGCATATCGTCGCCGAGCCGCTGATTGTGCACAATGCGGTCAGCAGCAAGCAGGAGCGAGAGGAGCGCGTGCAGGAACTGCTGAAGCTGGTGGGGCTGAATCCATTTTTTGTGAA
>JACKCC010000019.1 GCA_020634245.1 Ardenticatenaceae bacterium
ATCGAATTGTCTTGGTAATCAAATTAGCAAGGAGAGCAACCATGAAAATAAAAACTGGGCTTATGAGCCTTCTACTAATCATGATAATTGTGGCCGCCTGTGGCCCAGCCGTAGAAAGTAACGCCCCCCCAACCGCACCAACGAAAGGCGCGCTGGAAGCTGTAACTCAACCGGCAGATGCGCCGGCCACCGACGTACCCGCAATGGCAACCGAACCCACCCCCCAACCCGATATGCCGGAAGCTTATCCACCTATGCCAACGGCCGTTCCCCTCCCCGAAAATTACCCGGCGCCGGCACAGGCTGTGGTCACGGCAGACCCCTATCCTGAAGCGGTCGATGGCTTTATCTGGATGCTGCTGCCGGCAGGTGTGCAATGCGAAGACGATGCCAGCACGTATGCCGATTTACAGGATGCGGTGGCCGGATTAACGGCCGTTTCCGTCCTCACCGGTCAGATAGAAGTAACCGAATTGAACGTCTGTGCGGCCTGCGGCTGTCCCACCAGCGCCCATTACCGCGTCCAGGTCAGCGTGGCCGATGTTGGTGTTGCCCAAACCTTGGGCTGGCAGCGGGAGTAATGATGCGTTTACGATTTTTAACTGCTGGTGAATCCCACGGCCCGGCTTTAACGGCCGTACTCGAAGGCATGCCCGCCGGTTTAACCCTGGATCGGGAAGCCATCAATTTGCAAATGGTCCGCCGCCAGGTCGGTTACGGTTCCGGCGGCCGGATGAAAATCGAAAAAGATGCGGTGCAAATCACCGCCGGTTACATGAACGACATGACCACTGGCGGCCCCATCGCCCTCACTGTGCCCAATTTAGATTACGCCAAATGGCGCGACCGGGAAATCATCCCCATCACCACCCCCCGCCCCGGCCACGCCGACCTGACCGGCGCAGTGAAATACGGCTACAAGGAGTTACGATTGGCTTTGGAACGGGCTTCGGCACGGGAAACGGCCGTACGCGTGGCCATTGGCGCAATCTGCCGCCAACTGCTGGAACAGTTCGGCATCACCATCGGCAGCTACGTCACCAGCATCGGTGAAGTCAAAGCCGCCATCCCCGCCGACATGCCCTATCCCGACCGCTTCGCCGCCGCCGAAAACAACGACATCCGCTGCCCCATCCCCGCCGCCGAGCAGGCCATGCGCGAACGCATTTACGCCATCATGCAGGCCAAAGACACGATTGGCGGCGTCTTTGAAGTCGTCGCCCTCAACGTACCCGTCGGCCTGGGCAGTCACGTCCACTGGGACCGCCGCCTGGATGCGCTGCTGATGGCCTCCGTCGGCTCCATCCACGCCGTCAAAGGTGTCGAAATTGGCACCGCCTTTGCCAACGCCCAGCGCCCCGGTTCCCAGGTTCATGACGAAATCTTCCTGGCCGAAGATGGGCAAACCCTTATCCGCCGCACCAATCGCAGCGGCGGCTTCGAGGGCGGTATTACCACCGGTGAACCGATCATCGTCCGCGCCGCCATGAAACCGATTTCAACCGTCCTCAATCCGCGTAAATCGGTCAATCTGGCCACCGGCCAACCGGCCGAAACCGTCTATGAACGCTCCGATTTCTGCGCTGTGCCTCGCGCCGCTATCGTCGGCGAGGCAATGGTTGCCTTCACGCTGGCCGATGCGCTGTTGGAAAAGCTGGGCGGCGACAGTCTGGCCGAGATGAAGCCTCGTTTTGCCGCGCTGCGCCGCGCCCGCCTGGAGGATTTGCCGATGGATGATGTGGCATGGGGGTTTGGGTACGGGTGAAATCATGCGTCATTTTGTCATACGTCAGGGGTGATTGATGGAAGTTCGGCAAGAAGTACCGGCTGATGTTTCGGCTATTTATTCGGTGAATGAGCAAGCGTTTGGCCGGCCGGATGAGGCCAATCTGGTGGATAAACTGCGGACCAACAACAAAATCACGCTGTCGCTGGTGGCGGAAGAGAACGGCCGTATCGTCGGCCACGTCTTGTTCAGCCCGATGACACTGGAGACAGAAACCGGCAGCTATCCCATCATCGGGCTGGGGCCGGTGGCAGTTCTGCCGGAAATGCAGCGCCTGGGCATTGGTTCTCGTTTGATTGAAGCTGGTTTGGATTTGTTGAAGGAGCGGGGAGAAACGGCCGTTATTGTCCTCGGCCACTCCGATTATTACCCGCGCTTCGGCTTTGTCCGGGCCAGCCAGTTTGGCATCCAATCCAGCTACGATGTGCCCGATGAGGCGTTTATGGCGCTGGAGCTACAGGAAGGGAGTTTGAACGGCCGTGCCGGAGTCGTCTATTACCAGCCAGAATTTGACGGAGTGTAAGAATCGTCTCAAAAATTCGTGGTAAGGGCGTACCCTTGTGGTCGCCCAGGTGGGCAGGCACAAGACACTACCCCTACTATTTGGGAATATCCGAAGGAGCCTTAAATGAAAAACCCAGAGGATGTTTTACACAGTCTTGATGAGTTCATTCAAGAAGCCATGACCAGTTGGCAAATCCCCGGTCTGGCCGTCGGCGTCATAAAAGATGACGAAATCGTTTTCGCCCAGGGCTTTGGCGAACGCGAAATCGGCGCCAGTCAGCCGGTCGATGAAAACACTGTTTTCGCCATCGGCTCTAACACTAAAGCGTTCACGGCGACGGCGTTGGGGCTGCTGGTTCAAGAAGGCCAAATCTCATGGGATGATCCCGTTCTCCACTATCTGCCCGGCTTCCAACTATCCGATCCCTACGTCACCCGCGCCATCAAAGTCCGCGACCTGCTGTGTCATCGCAGCGGGTTGCCCACCTGGGGCGGCGATTTGCTCTCTTATGGCTCCACCTACACTCAGGATGAAATTCTGCACCGCATTCGCCACATCCCCCTGACGTTAAGTTTTCGCAGCGATTACGGTTATTCCAACATGATGTTTTCGGCGGCGGGTAAGATTGTTACGGCCGTTACCCAATCAAGCTGGGAAACATTCATCCAACAGCGCCTCCTCCAACCGCTCAACATGACCCGCAGCAGCACCAGCATCAATGAACTGACCTCTGCCGGCAACGTCGCTCTGCCCCACGAGAAAATCGGCGGCCAAGTCCGGGCCATCGCCTACCGCAATCTGGACAATCATCATCCGGCCGGCGCCATCAATTCGACCGTTATCGATATGCTCCAGTGGCTGCGCTTCCAATTGAACAACGGCCTGGTTGGTGAACAACAACTGCTAAACACAGCCATCATCGAAGAGACGCGCAAGCCGCATACGCTCAATCCCATCCCGCCAGAAATGAAAAAAGTGATGCCGGCCACACACTTCCGCGCTTATGGGCTGGGCTGGGCCTTGACCGATTATCAAGGGCATCTCGTTGTCTCGCATGGCGGCGGCGTGGACGGTATGCTGTCGATGACCGGGATGTTACCGGAAATCAATCTGGGCATTGTCATTTTAACCAACAAACTCCCCCACTTTCTGACATCGGCCCTGTTTTACCAGATTGTCGATGCTTTTCTGGACGTGCCCGCACACGACTGGAACCAGGCATGGCATGAACTCGACCAGGAATTAGAAAGCAAGAAAGAGGAAAAGAAAAAGGAGTTTGCGGCAAACCGGGTTCAAGGAACGCACCCCGCCTTACATCTTGCCGAATACGCCGGAACTTACACCAGTTTGATCTATGGCAAAGCGCAAGTCACCCAAGATGGCGAAAAGCTATTCATTCAGTTATCAGCTCACCCCACTATTCGTGGCGAATTGGAACATTGGCATTACGATACGTTCCTCTGCCACTGGACGGACCCCGTGTTTGACAAAAGCATCATTCCGTTTGCCATTGACAGGAATGGTAAGGTTGAATCGTTCAAGTTGAGAGTCCGGCCCGATTGGATAGATCCGCTGGAATATGTGTTTGATCAGGATAGAGAATAATCTACAAAATAACGCTAAAAATCCAGACTGGTAATCACTTGTGATTTCCGCTGGCTCTACGCAGCTCTTCATCCACTTGTTGTTGAACCCGTCCAAAGGAGATTTCCTTGTCCTCCCCAGCAATGGATAGAAAAGCCTTTGTCAAATTCTCCGTCGTTGATTCCACAACCCCCATATATTGGCCATAGGCAAATGCCTGTTTGGGATCGTTTTCTTCATCCCCAAAAACAGCCAATAACAACCGTTCAATCATCTGATCCATCGCCCAAAGTCGCAAATGCAGCAGTTCATGAATGACGACTCCTTCAACGTTCTCTTGTTTGGGATTGGCGACATTGATCATCAATACTGCTTTCTGGTCGTCTTCGTCAATTTTAATGTCGCCGGTTTTTCGCCATTCGATATCTACAACTTGCAGCCGAATATCCCAATCCCGCAAACGTAAAATACCCTGCCATTTGGATAAATATCTCTGGATTGTTTCAGTTTGTACCTGAATGGACATCTTACCTCCTAGTCGGTTGAAAAGAGAATGAGGAAATTATACTCGCAAATTGGTGGAGGGAACGACCGCTCAACAACCAAGCAAGACACGACGATAGCGTCACCTGTAGCGAAAAATCGTCATAAAGAATCCCTGCAAGGCTTTCCAAAAATTCTTGTGTTCCCTCTCAACGTATGGTAATCTAAACTTAGTTTTTCATCCGAGGTGTAGGGAGCCATCACACCTTTTTCTCGATACCCCATCCCTAGAAAGTAAAAAGGCATACACCTAATTCACTATATGAGTAAGGAGGTTGAAATGAATTGGCGGGGTTCACTAGTGTTGTTATTAATAATGTGTTCGGTAGGGACGGAATGTGTCAATAGTTTTGAGACACGAAAACCGATAAATTAGTGAGCAATCTCTCGCTCACCGGGCTGATGGATAAGGGGATAACTCTCCGCTGCGCTGCGAGTTACCCCCTTACCCACAGCCTCTACGACGACTGACCATCCCTCTCCAGAGGGGGATTAATCCAGACGGCCGTTGGCAACTTCGGGGCAACGGGCTGACCCTGCACAAAGCGTTCTGGATACTTCTCAAAAGCGGCCGTTAACACCGCTTGACGCTTGACCCTCAATTCAGCAGCCTGTCCATAATGAACCGTGGCCGGGGTCATCAGGCCCAGGCTGGTATGCCGGTGCTCATGGTTGTACCAATGGAAGAACGGCCGCGCCCAGGTGCGGGCATGGTGTAGAGAGCCAAACCGGTCAGGATAATCCGGACGGTATTTCATCGTTTTGAACTGCGCCTCAGAAAAAGGATTGTCATCGGAGGTGTAAGGTCGGGAATGGCTCTTGCCCACCCCCAGGTCGGCCAGCAGCAGGGCCAACGTCTTGCTAGTCATGGAACTGCCCCGGTCAGCATGGAGAACCAACTGTTCTGGTTCAATCCCCTGTTTGGTGCAGCTGTCGGCCACCAACTGTTTGGCCAATGATGCCAGTTCCCGCTGAGCGATCAGGTAACCGACCACATAGCGGCTGAAGATGTCAAGAATGGTGTACATGTAATAGTAGACGTGGGGCACAGGCCCCCGCAGCTTGGTGATGTCCCACGACCACACCTGATTAGGAGTCATGGCCACCAGTTCTGGTTTCTTGTAGACTGGATGCCGTTTCTGGTTACGCCGTTCGTGTACCTCAGCGTTTTGCCGCAGGATACGATACATCGTGCTCGCCGAGCAGAGATATTCCCCCTCATCCAGCAGTGTGCCATACACCTGGCGCGGCGAGCTGTCCACAAAGCGCTCACTGTTGAGCATGGCCCGCACCGCTTCCCGTTCCGCCGGTGGCAGCGCTCGTGGTGATGGGGTTACTGCCTTCGATTCCCGAACTGGCTTTTCCTGCTGCTGCCGGTAGTAGCTGCTACGGGGATAGGCCAGGTGGCGACATGCCTCCTGCGTGCTGGTCTGTTCAGCCAATTCGGTCACATTCTCTCTCACGATTCGTCTCCGGTTTCCTGTTCCAGGGTAATCCCCAGTATCTCGGAGAGTTTTTTTTGCGCCTCGATAATCAGTTCCGCTTTTTCCACCTGTCGGCTCAGTCGGGCATTTTCCCGGCGTAGCCGGCGCATCTCTTCGGCTTCAGAATTGCTTTTCGGCCCTCGTTTCCGAGGTGCCAACCCCGCCAGTTGTCCGGCTTCTTGCTGCCGTCGCCAGGTGGTCAGGTGGGATGAATACAACCCTTCCCGGCGCAACAATCTGCCAATACCTCCCGGTTGCTCCCGGCACTTTTCAGCTTCTTCCAGAACCCACAGTTTGTAGGCGGCCGTGAAGGTGCGTCTTTCTGCTTTGGGCGTCCGGGGCAGTACCTCTGGATCAGGCCGGTTGTCGGCACCTATGCCATTTTTGTTGAGTTTCTCTCCATTCTTTTGTGTCATGATGTTCCTCTTCGCCCTCAAATTCTACACTAAATTCTGAGTATGAAGTGTCCCACCCTATATTGACACAATGGGTGGTCACACCGCGGGCATATTCGGTTGACCGGTCTCGCGTGACAACTTCAATACCTGGATGGTCTTTCAGCCACTGTTCGACCGTTTCGGCCGTACGGTCAGGCAAAAGGTCGATAACTTGGTGACGTTCCAGATCCACCAGAATAGTGCCATAAGCCGTACCTTTCCGCTTCGCCCAATCATCCACTCCCACAACGCGCGGCATCGCTGTCGGGCTGGCAAACAAGCGGCGAATAATTCGGAGCAATGTGGTGGCGCTGGTTGGCAACTGTAAGAGAACCAACAGTCGCGCCGCCGCGGCGCCATCTAAAGCCTGAGCTGTATGGTAAAGGGCGGTGATAAATCGCTCTGTCTTCTGCGCATAAGGTTGCAGTAGTTGGGGTAGCCGCTCGGAAAACGTGCGTTTGGCACAACTTGAATTGTGACAGCGAAAACGTCGAACCTGTAACTCTAATTGCTAACCTCAAAAGGTAAGGTTGACGAATTTGCCTCCCAACTTACACTCCTAAAGTTTGACACCACATCAGACAAAGGAGTATCCGATGAGAGGCTTAACAGATTATATTACACAGGCAGCATGGAGCGATATTTTGACGGTTCAATATGTTTTGGTAGATGATTCTTATCAACAACTGGATGTCCATATTTTGCCTGAGCGCAAATTTGCACCACAAGGGACGCCTTGCTTTAGTGATTCTGAGGTCATCACCATTGCCCTTTTGGGAGAGATGGTTTTTGCCGGTGATGAAGATAAAACACTGCACTTTATACGACAATATCATCTCGACATGTTTCCTCATTTGCTCGATAACTCTCGTTTCAATCGCCGTCGTCATCAGCTAGCGGGCGTCATGGAAGCGATTCGAGAGCATTTGCGAGACCGTTGGCGGGCAAAACATCCTCTAGATATCGAAACAGAAAACTTGCGTATCGTGGATAGTGCGCCCATCTCTATCTGCACCTATACTCGTGGTGGTCGTTGCCAGAGCATCCCATTAGATTGGCGAGATGAATGGTTTGGCGTTTGTACCAGCAAGAAAGCCAAGTTTTTTGGCGCGCGTTGCCACATAACAACGACCCTAGACCAGATGATTGACACCTGGTTACTAGCTCCGGGTTCTTATGATGACCGTAAACCCATGGCCGCCTTGTTAGAAAATCGTCATGGACTGTCCGTTATCGGCGACAAAGGCTATGTCAGTGAAGACCTCGCCCATCGTTTGTGGGAAGATGACCAACATCTACTCCTTGCTTTGAAGAAGGATAATCAAACAGAACAATGGCCTGACGGAATCCAACGAATATTGGGTTATTTGCGCCATCGGGTCGAAACAGCCTTTAGTGTGCTGGAAAACGTATTCGATTTTGAAAGTCCTAAATCCCGTTCGCTTGCTGGGTTGATTGCTCGGACAACCACGAAGATTTTGGCTTATACCATTAGCTTCTTTCTTGCCGAGATTCTCACCCCAGAGCTTAGCAATTAGAGTCTGTAGTTGCAGCCGGACAACTTTCGCGCCAATCGGCAGGTCTTGTGGGGACCGCGTATAGTAAGTGTGTACGCTGCTGGATAACTGAGTACAGTTGGGACAAGCTACCATCGTAGCTGTACTATGAGCCTGAATGGTTAAGCTCCACTCATCGGTGAGGATCTGATCTATTTTGCAACCGGGCACAAGATCTGTGGCAAGAGTAAAAGCCATGAGTAGCCTCCTGATGTGATTTCAGGGGTCATAGCTTATCCACAATGCTTATTCTACGAAAGTTTTTGCACCAAAGTTGGTGAAGAACCAGTTTTTGGGGTCAGTATAGTCTTCCGTTCCCCAAACCCATCAAGTGGAATAACCCAGCAGCACCGCCTCATCACTTAAACCTGAATCGCGCACCTGGCCAATCAAATCAGCCACCCGCGCAATTCCTCGCCGGTCGCAAAATGCCGCCAGCCCGTCGATAATCGTTGGCATCGCTTCCGGGTGAATAAACGTCGCCGTACCCACCTGGACAGCGCAAGCTCCGGCCAGCATATACTCTACCGCATCTTCGGCCGTGCTAATACCGCCACAGCCGATAATCGGTAAATTGACCGCTTTGCAGCACTGGTAAACCATCCGCAAAAAGATGGGCTTCACCGCCGGGCCGGACAGGCCGCCCATGATATTGCCCAACGTTGGCCGGAACGTCTCCACGTCAATCGCCATGCCCAAAATCGTGTTGGCCACGACCAGCGCATCCGCGCCGCCCGCTTCGGCGGCCTGGGCTACCTGGGCGATCTCGCCGGTGTTGGGCGTTAATTTAGCCCATAACGGCAGCGGACTGGCCTGGCGCAGCTTCTCCATCACCATAAACGTGGCCTCGGGCTGCATAGCAAACGCCTTGCCGTCTGCTTCCAGATTGGGACAGGAGATGTTGACTTCAATGGCGGCTACACCGGGAACCGACACCTTGTGGCACAATTCGGCAAACTCATCGCCGGTATCGGCCGAAATACTAACCACCAACGGCGTCTCATAACGGGCAAACAGCGGGATAACACGGGCGACAAACTCATCCGCGCCTTTGCTGGGAATGCCGATGGAATTGAGCATCCCCGACGCCGTTTCACTGACGCGGGGCACCGGATTGCCGCGTCGCGCTTGCGGCGTAATCGTTTTCAACACGTGTGCGCCCAACTGTTCCAAATCAAACACCTTAGCCAAATCGCGGGAGAACGTACCGGAGGCCGGCATGACAGGATTCTTGAGTTTGAGACTGCCAACCTGGGTGGTTAAATCTACCATGTCAACGCCTCCTGCAAATCAAAAACCGGCCCTTCTTTGCAGACGCGCAGGTCTATGCGCTGGCCGTCTTGGACAAAGGTGCGTACGCAGCAGTAACACATGCCCAAGCCGCAAGCCATCTGCTGTTCCAGAGCAATCTGGCCGGGAATGTTGTGCTGGCGGCCCAACTGCTGCAACAGTTTAAGCAGACGGTTGGAGCCGCAGGTGAAGAAGGCATCGATATGCTCCGTTTCAATTAAATGGGTGATAAGGTGGGTTACGGCCGTTACCCCACTTGTCCCTTCACTATCTGTCACCGGAAGAACTCTGGCTCCCATTTCGGCAAAATAATCCACCGAAAGCAAGTATTCCGGCGAGCGGGCGCTGCAAATGGCAAAAAGCCTTCGACCTTCTTGCCGGGCTAACTGCGCCAGTGGCGCCAATGTGGCCAACCCTACGCCCCGTGCCACCACCAACAGATTCTGCCACGATGGTTCCAGCCAAAAGCCGCGCCCCAACGGGCCAAAGACGTTAAACGAGTCGCCGGGCCGTAAGTGAGCCATCGCCCTGGTCCCGGCACCAACTAATTTGTAAAGGAAATGAAGCCGGTTTTGCTCACGATCAATCCGGTAAATGCTCATTGGGCGGCGCAAAAACGGCGTCAATGCATCGACCTGCGGGCAAAGCAGATGAAAAAACTGTCCCGGCACGGCGGCCTGCAATGCCAGTGGCGGCGCATCGAGAATAAGATGGTTGTAAGCGTCATTCACCGCGTCATTGGCAACGACGGTACAAATATGTTCCCGCTTGGATAGTTGGATGGATTGTGACGACATCATCATGCAAACTGCCTGTTGCGGTAATTCCGACTCCCGCAACATCCTCTTACCCCGGTATCGGGAATCCCAATTCCCGATACAAAGAGGCAAGTTTTATGCCGGATACTCGGCCACGCCGCCGTGTGCCGCCGACCAGGAAACCGGGTCGTGCAAAAAGCTCTCAATCTCGCTCAACGTCGCCGTGTCGTAATAATTGTTATCTTTGCAAACCTGCAAAACATCCCACCAGGTGGCTAAGTAATGCAGCTTGATGTCCAGGTCGGCCAGAATCTTTTTACTTTGCGGGAAAATGTCGTAGTAAAAGATGACCAGCGTATGCGATACCTGCGCACCGGCCTGGCGCAGCGCCTGGCAGAAGTTGATTTTACTCTGGCCATCAGTGGTCAAATCTTCAACCAGTAAGATTCGGTCGCCATCACGGAAGTCGCCTTCGATTTGGGCTTTACGGCCGAATCCCTTGGGCTTTTTGCGCACGTACTGCATGGGCAGCATCAATCGGTCGGCAATCCAGGCGGCAAAGGGGATACCGGCTGTTTCGCCGCCGGCTATGGCATCAATCGTCTCAAAGCCAATGTCACGCAAAACCAACGACGCGGCAAAATCCATCAGCGTGTGACGGATGCGTGGATAAGAAATCAGCTTGCGGCAGTCAGTGTAAACCGGGCTGGCCCAGCCAGAGGTAAAAATAAACGGATCCTCTACATTGAAACGAACAGCATCCACTTCCAGCAGCATTTTGGCCGTCATTTCAGCAATTAATTTTTTGTTGGGGAAAGTGCTAACGAAGCTCATGAAAGTTTCCTCGTCATGAGTCATAAAGTCATTCGTCAATAGAACGCATGACGCATGACTTTATGACTGATGATTGATTATATCTTCCCGGTGACCAGCGCCAGCAGCGCCATGCGCACCAGGACGCCGTTGGCCGCCTGACGGAAGTAAGCCGCGCCCTCATAAGCATCGACTTCTTTAGCGATTTCGTCGACACGGGGCAGCGGGTGCATGATGGTCAAATCGGGTTTGGCCTGCTGGAGCAGGGCGTTGTTGACGACGTAAGCGCCTTTGAGCGCTTCGTATTGGGCCGGGTCGGCGAACCGCTCTTTTTGGATGCGGGTGACATAGAGGACGTCAGTCTGGCCAATGACGGCAGCCAAATCGCTGGTTTCGGTGACTTCTGCCCCTTTTGCCCTGAGACCAGCGGTGATTTCGGCGGGCATAGCCAGTTCGGACGGGGCAACGAAGTTGAAGCGCGTGCCAAAATGCTGGAGGAGGGGTGCAAGCGAGTGAACGGTACGGCCGTACCGCAAATCCCCAACCAGCGTCACCGTCAACTCTTCCAGACGGCCCTTCTCTTTCTGAATCGTGTACAAATCTAGCAGCGCTTGTGACGGGTGCTGCCCCGCCCCATCACCGCCGTTGATGACCGGAATGCTGGCTCCATCGGCCAGTTCGCGCGCACTGCCCACAATCGGATGGCGGATAACGGCCACGTGGGCATAGCCTTCGATCATTTTGCCGGTATCGTACAGCGTCTCGCCCTTGGCGGCACTGCTGGATGTTTTAGCTTCGGCTACGGACAGAACCGAGCCGCCTAACCGCAAAATGGCCGATTCAAACGACAGGCGGGTGCGGGTGGATGGTTCGTAAAAGAGGGTGGCTAAAATCATGTTGCGCATCAAGTCCAGGGTACCGCCGGCACTGCTAATCGTGTCAAATTGGCGGGCCGTTTGCAAAATAAGTTCCAATTCCGCCATATTGAATTGATCAGCGGCTAAAATATCTTTTCCAACAAGGTTGGTCATACAAATCTCCTTTGTCCAGGGTGAATTTGCTCAATATTACAATCAGTGCCAGTCATTGTCGAACGGGGAAATACGGCGGTTTTTCTCTTAAACATTTTCTGCAACAGGCTGTGGCGCAGGAAACGGCCGTATCTATTCACCATTTGGTACGTCATAAATATCAGGAACCATCTGCGGTTTACCGCAAGAATCAAGAAAGGGAGTCAAAAAATTATGAATGCACTATTTTTCAAAGCGTTGGTCATGTTTGGATTGATGTTCGGTTTAACCGAAGGCAATGTGCCACCAGCCGAAACGCCAGTTCAACAACAAGTACAGACCATCTTCCAGGCTCAGGCACAGCGAATGCTGGGCATCGTTGACGAAGTCCAGGCCAAGCTCCAGGTTCAGGAACAGACCATGCTCCAGGCCCAAGGTGAACTGCCGGAACCGGTTGGAGAAGCGTTCAAATATATGAATGGCTATCTCAATCGCGTGAAGCAGGATGTGGAAGAGGGCATTGTACCGCTCAAATTCCGCGCCAGCCAGCCCGAGCCGCAGGCAGATGTTACGCCTGGTCAATACGGCCCCGGCCCCAATGACTGCGAAGAAGACTGTGTCCCAGTAGGCGATGAACACAAATATGGCCAGGAAGAGGACAACGACGGCCAGAATGGCCCTGGTGAAAACGATGGCGATTGTGTGCCTGAAGGTGACGAAAACCAGTACGGCCAGACTGATGACGACAACGGGCAAAATGGCGACGGTGATGGTGACTGCGACCAGGATTGTGAACCAATCGGTGACCAAAACCAGAACGGGAAGCCGTGATCAAGTAAGGTAAGTTGTATGTTTCAATCAAAAAGAGGTTCCTCAGGGAACCTCTTTTTAGTTTAACAGACCGTTGGTTGAGCCTGTCGAAACCCACCTCTGCCTTCTGATTTTGACAAGCTCAGGCAGCGGTAGCGTTATGTTTCGCTCACGATAATGTCAAGCAGGGCGCGCATCTGGTTTTCCTTGAGATTGGGCGTGAATTCATCGAGCAGGTCGGGATTGGCGCGCACTTTGGGCAAATAATCGGCGATTCCCGACTTGGTGACCGTTTGCAAGCGGAAGGCACGCAGCATGTCGCAGCATTTTTCGTTGATGCGATCGCGGCGGGAAAGCAGGGTTTCACCATCAGTGGCTAAGGCCAGGTGCAGGGTTTTGCCTTTAGGTAAAATGATACCGTTTATCCGGTACGTTTCCGATTGAGCATCGTAGGTTGTTACGGCCGTTGCCACTTCCCGATCAACTGATAACTGCGCCCTTCCCGGCTCTTGAATGCCATGCAAATACAATGTCACCGTGCGTGACTCTGGCAGGAAAGCCGTCTTGCCTACCGCACCCTCTATAGCAACCCACCAGGCATTGCCGCTCCAGGCCTGGGTGATTTCTGTCAGAGCATAAATACCAAACTCGTAAGCATTGGTCTCGCCGTCATCTTCATACAGAGAGAAACGGCCGTCCGCTCCCGCAAACAGGTGAATATGCAGTTCTTCTGGGTTACCGACCCCGCCCCAATCCAGTTCCGGTCCCAGCGGCACGATGGCGCCCGCTCTGGCAAAGACGGGAATGTCCTGGAGACGGCCGTACCGTACCACCTTGCCTCCGCCCTTCACATATTCGCCGCTGAAAAAGTCAAACCAATCCCCGTCCGGTAGCCATACCTCCTGCCGTGCCAGCCCCAATTCCGGAATAGCCGGAGTGGTGAACGGGGCGGCGATAAGTTCGGTGCCAAACAGGTACTCCTGCGGGTTGTGGTAGGCCGGTTCGGCGGCGGGATAATCGTGGTATAACGGCCGTACCAGCGCCAATCCTTCGGTATGATGCAGCCGGGCCATCGAATAAATGTAAGGGATAAATGCGTGGCGCAGCCGCATCGCCTGCCGGGTAACGTGGAAGACTTCGCGGTCATAACCCCAGGGGCGGCGCTCCTGGAAGGCGTTTTTGGTGCTGTGCAGGCGCAAAATCGGGCTGAACAGGCCAAACTGCACCCAGCGAGCATACAACTCGCCGTCTTCCATGCCAAACATATGGCCGCCGATGTCGTGGCTCCACCAGCCATAACCGACGTTGGCGGCTGTGGCAGTGAAGTAAGGCTGGAAGGCCAGCGAATCCCAATTAACGTAGGTGTCGCCGGAGAAGCCGATGGGGTAACGGTGATTTCCCAAGCCACCCCAACGGGAAAAGATAAACGGCCGTTTATGACCATCACGCGCCAAATCATAAAAGTGCAAGTGGTTAAGCCACCAGAGCGGGTCAAGGCCGGGCAGGCCGCTGTTACGCTCCTGCTGCCAATCCATCCACCAAAAATCGATGCCGCGCGCCTCTTCGGGATGGTGCAGCAGTTCAAAATAGGCGTTGGTAAAGTCGGGGTCGGCGATGTCGAAATCGACCGGCTTGCGGCTGGCCGGATCGATGCCCAGCCGCCGGGCCATTTCCGGATACACGGCTTCGTGGGGCTGGACGCCGTCGGCGGGATGCAGGTTGAGGGCGGTTTTTAATCCCTGCTCATGCAGCCAGGCAATGAATGCATCGGGGTCAGGAAACAGATCGCGGTTCCAGGTGTAGCCGGTCCAGCCGGGGAAAACGCCTTTGGGCGGGGCAACCGGTTTGACGTCGGTGATGTGCCAATCCATATCGACGATGCAGACGGAAAGCGGAACCTGGTGCGCCTGGAAATCGCGCATGAGGGCGGTTAACTCGTCCTGGGTGTAGGCCCAGTAGCGGCTCCACCAGTTGCCCAGCGCCCAGCGGGGAATGAGAGGTACGGCTCCGGCGACACGGCCGTATTCCTGCAAACAAGCGCGGTAATCCTGCCCGTAACCAAAAAAGTACAAATCCAGCCCGCCACCGGGACGGGGTTCCAGCCAGCCTTCCTCGGTAAACAGCAGGCTGGCGGAATCATCGACCACCGTCCAGCCGCGGCGGGAAAGGAGGCCCGGCTCCAGTTTGGTTGCCCCGCTAACCTGATCCAGGGTGCGCGCCGTGCCCAGCAAATTACCCGCGTCCGCGTCGCCAAAATGCCAGACTGTACCCGATTCTTTAAGGGTGATGGTCAATGTTTGGGCTGAAAACGGCTTTCCTTCGATGTAGGTTAACTGCAAAAAAGCGGTGGTGATGGTGAGACGGCCGTTCTCGCTCTTCACCTCAAATTCCGGCACCGGCTGCTGGCGATACCAGAAAACCTGACTGGCCCGGTCGGTGAAACGGCCGTTTTCGTTGTATTCCAGTCGAATGAGCCGGGGGGTTAAGATGGTGAAGCGGGCACGGCCGTTGACGATGACGGCCTTAAGGTCAGCGGCTGGCTGAAGGGGCAGTTGAAAATGGGCAGGGATTATGGACATACGCTCTCCTCTCCTACTGTAAAATTCAGTGGTTGTATTGTATCTGATTTGGGGCAAGGGGTGAAAAAATCTAGCCAACAAAAACAAATGGCTTTCCCCTCTGCTGCAGCGCGGTCTTCCAAACATCCATGCGCTGGGGCCGGTATCCCCACCGTGCCCCCTTGTCGAGCGGTAACTCGCGTCATTAGTACCCCTCTCCGGTCTATCCTGCTTCACCATCTGGTTCAATAACCGCCCTGACAATTGGCATTCTATCCCCTTTCATTTACAATTCCTCTCGTCGTTATGAGGAGTAATTATCATGGAAACGTGCCAGATTCAAGAAGGGGCCGCTGTTTATTACCTGACTTTCACCGTCATCGATTGGCTGCCCGTCTTTATCGCCGAGGAACCCTGCCTGATTGTCACCGAGAGCCTCAACTTTTGCCACGACCATAAAGCGCTGCGTATCAATGCCTTCGTCATTATGCCCACCCACGCTCATTTGATTTTGTTTGACAAGGATTTTGACAACGACCGCCTGCGCCGCACGCTGCAAGATATGCGCCAGTTTACCGGCCGGCAGTTGACCGATTTCTGCCAGCAGCGGATGCCGGAGGCGTTCAAGCAGGTCATCAACAACCCGCAGCGCACGGACCGGGCGCGCCAGTTTTGGCAGCAGAGTCGCCATCCGGTGGCGATTTGGACGGAGTCGTTTTGGCAATCGAAGCTAAATTATTTGCACGACAACCCCCGCCGCAAAGGGCTGGTGTTGGAAGCGGCGGCATGGCGGTTTTCGTCGGCGGCATACTGGCTGCTGGATCCGCCGGGGGAGACAGATGTGAAGTTGACCGGGATTGAGTGGTGATGGCAAACGAGGGCGGCACGGCGGGACGCCGGCCGCAGCGCGAGGGAGAAGACCGCGTCGGAGCGGGGGGTTATCAATACAAATAACATTATCGAATAGAGGTAATTAATTATGCGTAAACTTCCCTTATGGGTAGCACTGATTATGATAGGATGCGGATATCTAAATATATATTATTACAACAAGTCACTTATGATTATAAGCTTCATCCTATTTTCAATCGTAAGTATCATTGGGTATATGCGATGGTTCAAGCAATGGAATAACTCAGATTAGTCATATTCGTCATCCCCTGGCTGTGGCCAGCCTTCTAGATCATGTCACCTCATTGCTGGGGCTAGCATCACCGTCGCGCCCCTTTTATTTTGATGAGAGGAGAACGCAAATCGAGTAAACGGCCGTGTCTCACTCACACGATTTTTGTGGGGGAACGGCCGTACTCCGTTGAATGTTGACTGTTGATTGATGGGAAACGGCAGTCTCTCATTCGCCGGTTTTTGTGGGGGAACGGCCGTGCCCCGTTGTTTGTTGACTGATGATTGGTGAGGAACGGCCGTCTCTCATTCACAATCCGCAATCGAAAATCTGCATTGGGGAAACGGCCGTTATGCGTTTCTCTTAAACAGTTGGCTCGTGGTATAACAACGGCCGTTATGCGCACAGGATTTGTAGAACGTAAAGGTCGTCTCGAATACCTGGCTAGGTCATTTGACCTGGCAGTCGCAGCCAGCTTCCGCCCGGTTTGACGCCGCCTGGGAACTGGTCGTTCACGTCTACAAAGTTAAGGGATGGGATGTTCGTCAACTCCGACTTCAGCGATCTGTTGAAAATTTTCAACGCCAACAACATTAACTATTAGCTAGAAGATAGAGCGAGAGCTAGAGGAAGGGTCAGATCATCACAACTGAGCCATAAATTCATCCGGTGAAACTTGAGCCTGACGTAAAATGCCGCGCAGTGTACCTACGGCTAGTTCCCTATGCAGCGGTACAACGCACCCCACCAGCCCGCCCGGTGTCTCTTTTTTGAGGATAATGTGGCTGCCCCGCTGCCGAACCTGGTAAAAACCTAATTTTTCCAGGGCACGAATCGCTTCATCCCCGGAAACTCGCCTGAGTTTAGGCATAAGCCGCAACCTCGAAGGTAGTCAATAATGACCGCGACGCTATTTTCATTGGAAACTCTTCCAGGTAAAGCTCTGTCGCTTCCCGCAAATTGGCGATAGCTTCTTCAACCGTCGCCCCCTGACTGGTCACGCCAACTTCAGGACATTCGGCTACATATAAATCATCTTCAAGATGAATAACGGCCGTTAACGTAATTTGTTTCATAAGTTAACTCCAGACACATTTCACGAATTACTTTCTCGATTGTGATGATGTAAATTATAACAATAATAGAGCTAGAGGAAAGAGCGAGAGCTAGAGGATAAATATTTTTCTGCTTTCTGCCTTCTGCCTTCATTTTTGCTACAATCACCCCATGACAGTTAACCCCAACTCACCCATCATCGTCGGCTTCGTGGCCGATTTGATGTTTACGACCCGGATTGAAAACGCAGCCCGCCACCTGGGCTACCGGATGCAGTGGATTGAGAGCGCGGCAGAACTGGCCCCTGCCCCAACCTCATCCGAAAAACCAGGTGAATCACTGACCGGACAGGCCGGGGAACTGTTCCGGCGGCTCAGCGATTGGCAGCCGGCACTGCTCCTGTTCGACCTGGGCAACGCGGCCGTCCCCTGGCAAGCCTGGCTGCCCCGCCTCAAAAGCTCACCGGCCACGCGGCGCATTCCCATCCTCTGCTACGGCTCCCACGTCAACGTGGGGATGATGGCCGAGGCCAAACGATTGGGGGCAGACGCCGTCCTGGCCCGCTCCCGCTTCACGTCGGACATGCTCAATTTGCTGCAAAAGTATGCCCGCACGCCCGACCAGGCGGCCATCGCCGCCGCCTGCCAGGAGCCGCTGCCCGAATTGGCGCGGCGCGGCCTGGACCTGTTCAATCAGGGCGAATATTACCAATGCCATGATGATTTGGAGGAAGCATGGCGGCAAGATGAGGGTGACGGCCGTATCCTCTACCAGGGCATCCTCCAATTGGGCATCGCCCTTTACCAGATTCAGCGCGGCAACTATCGCGGCGCGGTCAAGATGCTGCTGCGCCTGCGCCAATGGCTGGACCCGCTGCCCGCTGCCTGCCGCGGTGTGGATGTGGCTGGCGTACGGGAAATGGTAACGGCCGTACACGACGCCGTCCAAACCCTCGGCCCCGACCAGTTAGACCAGTTTGATTGGGGTCTGGTACAACCCATCCATTACGGCTAAAATAGAAGCATTCGTTTACAGGAAAGGCTTTTTGGGGACTAACATCATAAGTCATCCGTCATTCGTCAAATAGTACGCCAAGACGCATGATGCGTGACGCATGATTCTGTGACCCATTCATCAGGAGACACTATATATGAGGTCAACCTGGACACCGACGACAAAAATCGTCGTTGTTTCTGTTTTTTTAATTTTGCTGGGGCTGTTTATGTACGCGATACGGCCGTTAATCGGCCCTATCGTGGTTGCTGCTTTACTGGCCTACACCTTGTACCCCCTGGTCGGCAGGCTGGAAAATCACCCGCGCATCAGCCATAACGGCGCAGTTCTGCTTGTCTATATTCCCTTCCTCATCCTGCTCTTTGCCACGCCCGGCACCATTGTTCCGCTGCTGGCTCGACAGATCAGAACACTGACCGATGAAGTCGTCCTGGTTTTCAATTCCATTGAAGGCTGGCTGGCCGAACCGGTCGTTTTTCTGGGCCAAACCATCTCCCAGGAACAGTTGGCCGCTTTCTTAAATTCCGCCACCGAAACCTTCACACCGGCCGCCGAAGATGCCATCCAGGTCTTAGAAGCGACCTCCACCAGTTTGATATGGCTTGTCGTCATCCTGGTTACCACCTATTACCTGCTGGCCGATTGGGAAGGGCTGCGGCGCTGGTTCATTAACATCTTTCCCTCATCGGAGCAAATGGACCTGGTCCAACTGTTACACGAAATGGATGCCACCTGGCGCGCCTACTTGCGCGGCACACTCATGCTCATGTTTTTAATGGGCATCTTTTTCATCGTCGTGGGTCTGGCTATTGGCCTGCCGGGAGCCGTCGCCTTAGGATTACTTACCGGCCTGCTAAGCATGGTTCCCGAAATTGGCCCCATGATTGCCGGCATTTTAGCATCATTGGTCGCCTTTTTGGAAGGCTCCAACTACTTACCGCTCTCCAACTTCTGGTTTGCTCTGCTGATCGCCGGCATTTACATTGTGGTCATGCAGCTCAAATCATTATGGATACGGCCAATCGTCATGGGACGCTTCATGCACATGAACACCGGCCTGGTTTTTGTGGCCATCATTGGCGCGGCGCTCATCTTTGGTATTCTGGCCGCTCTTATCGTCCTGCCCGTCATCGCCTCGGCCGGTCAGATTGGTCATTACGTCCGCTGCAAGCTGCTGGATATGGATCCCTATCCCTAAAAACGAGCCGCAAAGAACGCAAAATACGTAAAGTTTTTACTCCTTTTTCTTTGCGTTCTCCGCGTTCTTTGCGGTGAAAATCCTCAATCATGGTTATTCTCTCCGCCAACGAACTCAGCCAATCCTTTGGCGCTAACGATATTTTTAGCGGCATTCAGTTACAGTTGGAAGCCAAAGAACGCGTCGGTCTTGTGGGGCCAAACGGCTGCGGCAAAACAACACTGCTGCTCGTCCTGGCCGGGCTGCACGAGCCAACCACCGGCACCGTTGACCGCCGCGATGAGTTGACGCTTGGCTATCTGCGGCAGGAAGCGGTGCTGACCTTTGCCGGGCAGAACAACACGGTTTACGAAGAGATGCTGACCGTCTTTGCCGATTTACGGCAGTTGGAGACGGAGATGCGCCGGTTGGAAGCCCTCATGAGCAGTGGGGAGTTGTCGGAGGATGTATTGGCGGAATACGGCCGTACCCAGGATCAATACGATCACAGCGGCGGCTACCAGTACCAGCACGACATCAAACGGGTTTTGCTCGGTTTAGGCTTCCCCCAAGAAGAATGGGAGACACCCCTCACCCACCTCAGCGGCGGCCAGAAAACCCGCCTGCTGCTGGGCCGCCTGCTGTTGGAAAAACCGGATTTGCTCATCCTCGACGAGCCGACCAATCACCTGGACGTGGCCGCCATCGAGTGGCTGGAACAAACGCTGCGCCGCTGGGAAGGGGCACTTGTCATCGTCAGCCACGACCGCTACTTTCTTAACCGCATCGTCAACCGCGTCTGGGAACTCACGCCTACAAATCTCAAAAGCTATCGCGGCAACTACACCGCCTACGTCCGCCAGCGCCAGGCCGATTGGGAGCGGGAAATGGCGCTCTTCCAATCCGAAAAGGAACGGCTGGAAAGCGAGTTAGAGTTCATCCGCAAACACATTGCCGGCGGCAAAACCGACATCGCCAAAGGCAAGCTCAAGCGGCTGACCCGTGACATCGTCCTCATGGAAGAGGTAGGCGTGCTGGCGATGCAGAACAAAAGCTGGCTGCACATCGGCGAGCGGGTGCGCACCTTCAGCGCCAACGAAGCAGCGCTGCACATTCGCAGCCTTAAACCGCCGACCAATCAGCCGCCCCGGTTGAATATTCGATTGGAGGCAGTGGAGAGAAGCGGCCGTATCGTCCTGCGTACCGGCGAGCTGGGAATTGGCTATCCAGGCACGACGCTGTTTACCACCGACAAAATCCGGCTGGAGCGGCTGGACTGCGCCGCCCTCATTGGTCCCAATGGCAGCGGTAAAACGACCTTTTTGCGCACCCTGCTGCAAGAACTGTCCACGCTGGACGGTTGGATCAAATTTGGCGACAGTGTTATCCCTGGCTACTTTGCGCAAGGACACGAACAGCTCAACATGCGCCACCGGGTCATCGACGAAATCACCACCCACCGGCCGGAAATGCCGGAAACGGAAGCCCGCAATTACCTGGCCCAATACCTGTTCAAAGGGGATGACGTATTCAAAAAGGTGATCGACTTGAGCGGCGGTGAGCGCGGGCGGCTGGCTCTGTCGCTTCTGGCCCTCGATGGAGCCAACTTCCTGCTGCTGGACGAGCCGACCAATCATCTGGACATCCCTTCGCAGGAAGTGCTGCAAGCCGTTCTGGAAGCATTTGACGGCACAATTTTGCTGGTCTCCCACGACCGCTATCTGGTGGACAGGTTGGCAACGCAGATTTGGGAGCTGCGTGATGGACATCTACACGTCTTTGAAGGGAGCTACAACGACTATTTGATTTTCCAATCGGAAACGGAGGACGTGGAGCCGGAAGCCGCGCCTCCGGCCGATGCTCTGGATTGGGTCGAGGAACTGGCGGCGCTGCCGGTAGGCCGCCACGACCAACAACGCCTGGCCGAACTGGAAGCACAGTTAGCCGAATATGAACTGCTGCAAGAGCAAATTCAAGACGAAATCATGGCTGCCAGGAATGAACAGCAGTTGGCAGTGCTGCGCGATGAGTTAAAGGTTGTG
Organism: Ardenticatenaceae bacterium; assembly: GCA_020634245.1. Classification (GTDB taxonomy): domain Bacteria; phylum Chloroflexota; class Anaerolineae; order Promineifilales; family Promineifilaceae; genus JACKCC01. The sequence continues at coordinate 21,547 of JACKCC010000019.1, forward strand.
CAGGCTGAATTGGCGCGCTTAAACCGTGAATGGGTAGAGCTTTCCGGCCAGTAGACCGTTTAACTTTCCTGAAACCTGACAAAAGTCACCGCCTTTCGGTGATGTTCCACAATTCCAAACCATCCTCATTGCCGTTTATAGTTGGGTGAGTAAAGTTTTGAGTGAGCCTGAAAAATTCGCCCCCAATAACGGAGTCCCCCATAAACAGGCAACAAGGAGGTTTATTGTGCAGCGTAAATCAATTTTCGCGTTGACAATAGCACTACTGCTATTGACTTTGGTTTTAGTCCCGGCATTTTCGGTAACGGCCGTTTCCCCCACCACCCAACCACCTCCCGCACAAATAGATGGGGCTTTGGCAACGGCCGTGATTAACCCCAGCGACGATGCCCCCGTCCAACAAGGCGCTCCAACCGCTACCGCTCCTACAAGTGGCTATCTGGTAGCTGGATATTACCAGGGTGGAAGTTTCGCCGATGGGCTTATTCGTTCCTATTTAAAGTTTAATCTGTCCGGAATACCGGCTGACAGCATGATCGTTTCAGCAACGCTCCATTTAGAACAGGCTGGTGGAGTTGATTATCCCGGCCAGTCCCGCACAGTCACTTTTTATCGTGTAACCGGAAATTGGGATGAAGACACCATCACCTGGAATAATCGGCCTGCTTATTCCAACGCAGTTGGCAGTACATCTACAACATACGATTACCAGGATTGGGTTAGTTTTGATGTAACGGAACAAGTCAGAAACTGGGTGATTGGCAGCCAACCCAATTACGGTCTTGTAGCCATCGGCCCTGAGGCAATTCCGGGCATTTATCGAGCCTTTTTTGCCAGTGGCTATGTGGGGCAGCCGGAACTCCACATCCGCTACCTGCCCTCCCCGCCGCCAGTCTTGGACGCCTGGCCAGGTAATCTGACTATGCGCGCCTCCAGTACGGTCAGTGAAGCTGCACCTGCCTTAAGTGTCGGCAACGTGACCCGCGGCACACTGGCCTGGACGGCCAGCAAAGTGGGCACGGCTTCCTGGTTAACCTTGAACCAGACCGGCGGCAGTGCCACCCCTACAACACCAGGCACAGTTAGTTTTTCGGTGAATGCGACCGGGCTGACTCCCGGCACCTATACGGAACAAATTCGGGTCAGCAGCAGCACGGCTGGTGTCGAAAACAGCCCTATCGTCACGACCTTTACGCTAGAAATCCTCGATACACTGCACCCGGTTTACCTGCCGGCCATCATGGGCGGCGGCAGTTCTGGCAGCACCCCCCTGCCCAAAATTGTAGCTGTAGTCGTTGGCATCTCCGACTATTATTACCTTAACCCCGCGCCCAGTTCCGGCAATCTGACCGATGAATGGGGCTATGATCTGAACGAACCGAAGAAAGATGCAACTGAAATTGCCAGTTTAATGCAAACCCAATGGGGCGTCCAACCGGAAAACATTGTTTTATTGACGGAAAGCAGTGCCACCCGCGCCGGAATTTTGGCTGCGCTTGACAGTGCGGCCGAAAAAGTATGTCCCACCGCCGCGGCCAGTATTGACGCCGTCCAGGCGTGCGGCGCTAACACGCTGTTCATTTTTTACTACAGTGGGCATGGCGGGCAGACAACTGACAATAACGGTGATGAAGGCGATGGATTAGACGAGTTCATCGCCGCATATGATACCAACCTGATTACTGGCACATATTATTCGGTCATTACCGATGATGACCTGGAAGGACGACTGGCCGCCATTTTGTCAGAGCGCACGCTCGTCATTGTCGATTCTTGCTTCAGCGGTAGTTTAGTATCTACCACCATCAGCGAAACAGAAGGCGGATACACCGTGCTGCGGCGCGGCCTGATTAACCCATTGCTGCCAGATGGTCCGGCGGTCGTGGATGCGCTTTCGGAGCTAAGCGGCTCGAACCGGCTGGTTATCACCGGCGGCACAGGTGACCAGCTCACTTACGAGTCGCCTAACCTGGAAAATGGTGTGTTTACTTATTTCTTCCTGCAAGGGCTGACGGATTCGTTAAATGATGTGAACGGAAACGGCCGTATCTCCGCCGAAGAAGCTTACTGGTTCTCGCGTGATGCCGTTGATGACTGGGTTTTTAACAATGCAAGTGACCACCAAAATCCGGCCATCAGCGACCAGGTGTGGGGGCAAGTTGACTTAACGGCCGTACCATGAACCGGGATCAACTCGGCGAAGCCATTGACTGGCTCAGTCACGCGCCGGATGCGCCTGCCGCGGCCAACGTGCTGCGGCAGTATCCCGGCCTACTCACGCCCCAGGTAGATGAGCAGTTAACGCAAGTCATCCGGGCGCTTTACGAGCAAAAAGTGCCGGAACATGTGAACCTGTTTACGGCCGTTCGCGGTGTTCTGCGCCGCTGCCAAACAAACAGTCACCTGGCTGCTCTGGCCAACCAACCCGACTGGCCGCTGGCCGCCTACAGTCCATTGGCCCATCTGGAATCCCTGACCGATGATGATGATCTGGATGAGCAAATAAAGTGGAGCCGTCTGGCCCTGCTTGATTTGGATGCCCGGACAGAGCCGGAAATCTTTGGCATGGCGCAATTTCGACTGGGTTACTGCCTGGCCCAAAAACTCCATTCCGGCAATACAACGGCTCTAAAACCGGCGGTGGAGCATCTGGCAGCGGCCGTACACAGCCTCGCCCCGCTAAAAGATGAGATGAGCGTTGCATTGAACGGCCGTGCCCACCTTAATCTAGCGAAACTTCACCTCACCCAGCCAGCCAGCCGCCGTGGTCAAACCATCGAACTGGCCCTCGATTGTGCCCGGCAGGCCCATGATTTATTGGGCGATGCCAGCCCCGATTCCATCAACGTCCACATGACCCTGGGCAAAACCTATCTGGAACGGATTCAAGGAGAACGGCTGCAAAATATCGAACAAAGCATCCATCATTATGAACAAGCCCTTGAATTAAGCCGTCGGCCTGAAACCACACTTCGGCCCTACGAAATCGAACACAATCTGGCTGTCGTTCACCGGCTGCGGCTGAAAGGCCGCAAAGTAGACCATTACGAAATGGCATTGGCTTACGCCGAGCAAGCCTTAACCCAGGTCAACCAAGCCGATTTGCCGGAAGATTGGGCCAAAACCACAGCCGAAAAAGCAGTCATCCTGGCCCATCGCCAGCGTGGGAACCGGGCAGACAATCTGGAAGAGGCGATTCAACTCACCAAACAGGTGCTAACTTATTACAAAGAAGAAACACATCCTTACCAATGGTCGCTGATACGCCTGAGGTTGGGAAATTTATACTGTGACAGGTTGAAGGGCCGCCAGGCTGCGAATTACCGGCAAGCCGTCAAAGAGTTCGAACGGGTCAAACGGACGACCAATCCGGCCACACATCCATTTGGCTGGGCCGAAGCAGTAAACAATCTGGGTACAGCCCAGGCCGGCCTGAGCCAGACTGCTCACGACTCTTACTACCGCCAGGCAATGGAGAGTTACCGGCAGGCGCTGGCCGTTTATGGCGTGGATAAACAACCTGAACGGGCACGGCGTACGGCCGTTAACCAGGCTCAACTTGCTTTCCGATTCCGGCAGTGGACACAGGCATACCAGGCTTTCCGCACTGCGCTGGACGCGGGCGAACTCCTTTATCTGGCCAGTGGAACCCAGGCCGGCCGGCAAGCCGAACTGGCCGAAAATGCCGGCCTTTCCGCTAAAGCCGCCTACTGCCTGCTTCAGCATAATCCGCCCCAACCCGATGCTGCTTTTCGCCAATTGGAACAGAGTAAAACCCGCCTCCTGGTCGAAGCGTTGGCCCTGCGCGATGTCGATTTGGCCGGGCTGCCCGACTCTTCGGCCCGGTCTATAACCGACCTGCGACAACAAATACACGAACTTGAAGCCGAGATGCACCTGCCGCCACATTCGCCTTCACGCCGCGACGATATTGAATTGGGCAGCCAACTCGTGCAAAAACGGCGCGATTTACGCGATCTCATTACCCAAATTCGCCAAACACAGCCCGATTTCCTGGCAGACAGGTCGGCAAACATTGATTTTGCCGATCTCATACCGGTTAATGGGGCCGTTGTTGCGCCGCTGACAACGGCGCAAGGCAGTGTCGTTTTTGTGATTCCACACGGTGTAAACCAGGTCACGATGGATCATGTCGCTGCCCTGCCCGCCCAAAACAGCGCTGCACTATCGCAGTTATTATCGGACTGGATTGCTGCTTATTTGAAGTGGCGCAGTGTACCGGGAAAATGGAAAACGGCCGTTACCGATTTCACGCAACAACTATGGCCCATCCTCCTCCAACCCATCGCCGAGAAATTAACCGATTTCGCATGCACCAAAGCAATCGTCATTCCGCAAGGCGGGCTGCAACTGCTGCCCCTCCATGCTGCCTGGCATTTTCATGAAGGGAAAAGGCATTACTTTAGTGATCATTTTGAAGTTAGCTATGCACCCTCCCTGTCTGTTTTGAAGATGGCACAGGGGCAGGTAAACGGCCGTGCCGGCAAACAAGCATTGATCGCTGGTGTAGATGAATACAAATCATTGCCAAATTTGCACAACGCCGTCTATGAAGCCGAGCGCATCGCCGAAACCTTCAACAGCGTCTTTCTATGCAATCAAGAAGCCTCCCGGCAAGCAATTGTTGAAAACGCAGGCAACAAAAATTATTTGCATCTGGCCTGTCACGGCTCCTTCAACTGGGAAAATGCCCTGGAATCAGCCCTTTACCTGGCCAACGACGAACCGTTGACTCTCAATGATGTTATGACCGATCTCGATTTGAACGCCCTGCGGCTGGTAACCCTTTCGGCTTGCGAGACAGGCATCACCGAATTGAGTCAACTGCCCGATGAATTCATTGGCCTGCCGGCCGGTTTTATGCAAGCCGGCGCGCCTGGCATTGTCAGCAGTTTGTGGCCGGTAGATGACAACAGCACAGCTATTTTAATGGAACGATTTTACGCCTTCATCCTTGAAGATCAGATGCCTCCGGCCACTGCCCTTAAGTCGGCACAGGAACGCTTACGACGCTTTGATCCCATATACGAAGACCCGTTTTATTGGGCAGCCTTTGCTTTTTATGGTGCATAGTTTAGTACTAAAGCACATTTGACAGACGCCCCATATTCTGCAAAAATATTAAGTAGTTATTTTACTAACGTCTAAGTTAGACGGCTAACGACTACTGATAAGTATATGAGATTTCGGGATATGATTATCTTTATACTCGCAACGGGCATAATCTGACATGTTTACCGGAGGCAGAACGGTTAAAAACCAGCCACAGCGAGTATAACTTCATTCGCATCTTCCTGTTTTCTCATATATTTTTGACCTGTGCTATACTTCGCACGGTGGGAGTACCGTATTTTCGGGAAGAAAACTTGCAGCTACACTTTAACGAAAGAAATAAAGAGGTTTTGATTAATGGCTGACTGGTATAAGTCTGACGTTGACGATGTTATATCCACGCTAAACAGTTCCCATAATAACGGATTATCAAATGAAGAAGCCAAGAAGCGGCTACAGCAATATGGCGTCAATGAGTTAATCGAAAAAGGGACGAAAAATCCCTGGCTTATTCTGTGGGATCAAATCAAAGAGATCATGGTGGTTATCCTGCTGGTGGCAGCGGCCGTTTCTGCTTTCCTGCGCGAATTTAATGATGTTATCGTCATTATGGCCATTGTGATCCTGAATGCGATTTTGGGGTTCACGCAAGAATACCGGGCGGAACAGGCCATTGCCGCATTGAAGAAACTTTCGGTTCCGACGGTAAGGGTGCGGCGTAACGGCCGTATTGAGGAAATCTCGGCTCGTGAACTGGTTCCCGGTGATATTGTTATGCTGGAAGCCGGTAATCTCATTCCGGCCGACGGCCGTTTACTGGAAAGTATCAACCTCAAAGTGCAGGAAGCCGCCCTCACCGGCGAATCCGAACCGGTCGAAAAATCCACCAAAATCCTGGCTAAAAACGATTTAACCCTGGGCGACCGCAAAAATATGGTATTCATGGGCACTGTGGCAACTTATGGCCGGGGAACGGCCGTTATCACCGAAACAGGCATGAATACCGAACTGGGCAACATCGCCGACCTGCTGCAAAACGTCGAGCGTGACCCAACCCCTTTGCAGCGCCGCCTGGAACAGCTCGGCAAAGGATTGGCCATCGCTGCCGTCGCCATCGTCAGCGTCGTTTTCATTTTAGGCATCTTACGGGGCGAAAGCATCAAACTAATGGCCCTCACCGCCATCGGCATGGCCGTAGCGGCCGTTCCCGAAGGATTACCGGCCGTCGTCACCATCGGCCTTGCCCTGGGTTCACAGCGCATGCTCAAACGCCATGCCCTTATTCGCAAACTACCGGCCGTAGAAACGCTCGGTTCCGTCACCGTCATCTGCTCCGATAAAACCGGTACCCTCACCGAAAACCGGATGACCGTGACAATGTTCGACGTAGCGGGACACTCAGAAAGTATTGAAACCTTGATGGATCGAGCCGGCGTCATCCATGATGCCGAACTCCATCCGGACAGATCGCCGCAGCAGCGTTCGTTGAGCCTGCTCGTGAAAGCGGGCGCATTATGCAACGACGCCATCCTGCAAACCGATGAAAATGGCGTTGAACGGGCTATCGGCGATCCGACTGAGGGCGCTTTAGTCGTCGCTGCCGCCCAATTAGGTCACACCAAAGAAAATTTGGACATGCGCTGGCCGCGTGTTGCTGAAATTCCCTTCACCTCAGAACGCAAACGCATGACCACAATCCATAAAGTCAACGTCGATGTCGACCAGTCAGACGCCCCCTGGCGTGATGCGCCATTTGTCGCTTTTTCCAAGGGCGCCGTTGACAGCCTGCTGGAAGTTTCTGAATACGTTTGGGTCGGTGATGATAAGGTTGCATTGGATTTGGAATTACGACAGCGCATTTTGGACGCCAACGCCCGTCTGGCCCAGGATGGCCAACGCGTTTTGGGTGTGGCTTTTCGTCCCCTGGAAACGGCCGAATTGCCCGACAAAGAGTCAGAAAAAGAAGCGCACAAAATCTTCATTGGCCTCATCGCCATGATTGATCCCCCCCGCCCCGAAGTCAAAGAGGCCGTAACCACCGCCCGCACCGCCGGTATCCGCCCGGTTATGATCACCGGCGATCACCCGCTGACAGCCCAATTTATTGCCAAAGAGCTGACCATTACTAACAATGATCACAATTTAACCGGTCAAGACCTGACCCAAATGACTGTCCTGAATCTGGAAGAAGTCGTTGAAGATGTCTCCGTTTACGCCCGTGTGTCACCGGAGCATAAACTCAAAATCGTGCAGGCTCTGCAGGATAAGGGGCACATTGTGGCGATGACCGGCGACGGGGTAAACGATGCGCCCGCCCTCAAAAAAGCTGATATTGGCGTTGCCATGGGCATCACCGGCACCGATGTTTCCAAAGAAGCCGCCGATATGGTTTTGCTGGATGACAATTTCGCCACAATTGTAGCGGCCGTTAAAGAAGGCCGCGTGATTTACGACAATATCCGCAAATTCATCAAATACACGATGACATCCAATTCAGGCGAAATTTGGGTCATGCTTCTGGCTCCCTTCCTGGGCATGCCACTGCCTTTGCTGCCCTTGCAAATTTTGTGGGTGAACCTGGTTACTGATGGCCTGCCCGGACTGGCCCTGACCGTCGAACCGGCTGAACGCGGTACCATGCGCCGCCCGCCTCATCATCCCCAGGAAAACATCTTTGGCCGGGGAATGTGGCAGCACATTATTTGGGTTGGCTTGCTCATGGGTTTTGTAACCCTGGGAATGGGCCTATGGGCCTGGAATGCCGGTCGCGCTGATTGGCAAACGATGGTCTTCACCACATTGACGCTTTCCCAGATGGGACATGCTATGGCTATCCGTTCTGGGAAAGACTCCTTGTTTACCGTCGGATTGCGTTCCAATTTGCCGCTCCTAGGTGCCGTATTACTAACATTTTTTATGCAGTTGGCGGTCATTTATGTGCCATTCCTGCAAAATATGTTTACAACCATGAGCCTGCCCATCAAAGATTTGGGCATCAGCCTGCTGTTGAGTACGGTGGTTTTCTGGGGTGTTGAACTGGAAAAATGGGTTAAACGACGCAACGGTTAATTGATTCGTACCTGCTACCTATCAAAAAACGAGTTCGCTAATCGTGAATCAAGATTAACGAACTCGTTTTTTTTCATCGTTCAGGTGACAGCGCTTTTTCCCAATGGCGATGACTGAATCAAAGCCGTTTTTCAGTGACTGTCAACTCTGTGATTGTGCAGCTTCTTGTTTAAGGCAGCGATTCACAGACGATGCCATCGCCGCCACCATCGAGTTGGTGAATATCGCTGCCGTTTTGGGCGAGACAATAGTTGTAACAGGCTTGCGCTGCTGCTTGTGTGTTGAAATCAGAGCAGTTGAGGCTGTTGCGTTCACAGGTAAAGCAGCCTGCCGGAGCCGCAGGATTATTCATTTCAGACAAAGCCCACAAGCCGCGATTGGCCTCACGAGCGGCTGTTTGCAGCTGCTGGAACTGGTTCTGGTAGGCCACATCGGGCGGGAACGTGACCAAACGCGCGTAGCCCTGGCGCAGCAGTTCGGCGTTGACAAAGGTGCCATCGGTAAGGTAGACGTAGCGTAGGAGACGGCCGTATCGATCCGTCTCGGATACATCTTGCACCAGAATCAGTTCCTGGCCGTCTACCAACTGCTCATTGGCCTGGGTGGCCTCGTTATAAAATGGCTCATCCCGCTCCGGCGTATCCACGCCGATGTAACGCACACGGTAAGAGACTCCTTCTATCAACACATCAATCGTGTCCCCATCAATGATATAATCGACTGTGGCCCTGTCTCCGTCTGGTAGTGGTGACACAACGACGGCCTCATCGGGAACGGCCGTTTCCCCACCCGAAATACAGGCCGTTAACAAGGCAATCAACAAAACTATTGCAAATCCGATTCGTTTACACATAATTCTCCAATTATAAAGAATCGAGGTGGAAATGAATAATTTTGACGTGCGGATACGGCCGTTTACTCCCCAAGACCAATCCGACACCCGGCAGCTTATCCTGGCCGGGCTGGGCGGTCATTTTGGCTTCATCGACGAAACCATGAACCCCGATCTGAACGACATCTGGCAGCAGTACGTTGTTCCGGGCAATGTTTTTGTCGTTGCCGAAATGAGTGGCCAAATCGTTGGGTCTGGGGCGCTCATCGAGGAAAGTAAAGGTGTCGGCCGTCTGGTGCGTATGTCTGTCAGCCCGGACCGGCAGCGGCGCGGCATTGGCCGCATGCTCGTGCAGCACCTCGTCCAAAAGGCCAACGAGAAAGGGTACCGCCGCCTGCTCGTCGAAACGAATCATGACTGGTATGATGCCATCGGCCTGTACCAAAACTGTGGTTTTTGTGAATACGGCCGTGATGAAGAAAGTGTTCATATGCAACAGGAACTATCTTCTGTTTTAAATCTTCCCGGAAGCTGAATTGGGTCATTATGACCCTAAATCCCCTCTTGCCGGCTTCCAGAAAGTTGTTTTCTGGTTAGCCCTAAATTCCCTCTGACAGTTCCCCGGCTTTGTAATAGAATCAAGCAATGATGGGACTGGAACTAGGCCCAAATGGAGCCAAGTCCTGAAATTTCAACCTGATCATACTAATGCAGTTGTCGTCGCTGTACGGCCGTTCTGTCGGAATGAGGCGCAACAACTTCAACTACTTTTAACATCAATCAACAATAAAAATACAACTTGTCGAAGGCTGAGCCTGTCGAAGCCCGGTTGCCTTCGACAAGCTCAGGCAACGACTCAAACAATCAAAATAATATGAATCAACAAATTTACGTTCAATGCCGCAAGTGCAAAAGTTCTTTCCCTTACAATACGTACGTGATTACCTGCCCAGACTGCGGGCATGGTTGGCTCGATGCTTTCTATCCATCCCCGGCGCAAAGCTTCACCAGCGGGGCAGCACCCGCAAATTTATGGCGCTATCGGGAACATCTACCGCTGCATCACGCAGAAAACATTGTCAGCCTGGGTGAAGGCTGGACGCCGCTTTTACACGCCAAACAGCTAGGCAGTCAAATTGGCCATGCGCACATTTACCTGAAGGATGAGCGGCAAAATCCCACCGGCTCTTTCAAAGACCGGCAAGCTTCGATTGCCATCAGCATGATGAAGGAGGCGGGCATCCGGGAGGCGGTTGTTTCGTCGGTAGGCAATGTGGCCATCGCTTATGCTGCGTACGCCGCCCGTGCCGGTATTAAGCTGTGGATTTTTGTACCTGAAGGAATACCGGATGAGAAAGTGCGGGAAACGGCCGTCTACGGCCCCTACATCATCAAAATCCCCGGCACATATGACCAAACCAAACAAGCCGCCGCCAATTATGCCAAAGAGCACAACTTATTCCTGGATCGCGGCATTAAAGGCATCGCCGCCAAAGAAGCGATGAAAACCATTGCTTATGAAATTGCCGAACAATTGGGTGAGCCAGGGTTGTGGCAAGCCCCTGATTGGTATTTGCAGTCGGTCAGCGGCGGATTAGGGCCGGTTGGGGTTGTCAAAGGGTTTCAGGAATTAAAAGAATGGGGATTGGTTAACAAAATACCGCAGTTGGGCTGTTTTCAAGTCGATGGCTGTGCGCCAATGGTAAACGCCTTCGAACAGAAACGGCCGTTTGCCGAACCCATTCGTCATCCCCACACCAATATCATCACGCTGACGACCGGCGATCCTGGCGAAGCGTACGAAGTCCTGTTTGAACTCATGACCCAGCATGGGGGAGAGATGGCGTCCGTTTCTGACGGGGAAGCGTACCAGGCATTACACACCCTGGCCCGCACAGAGGGGATTTCGGTTGAACCGGCAACGGCCGTAGCCATCGCCGGCCTCATCAAATTTATCAATCAAGGCATCATCCGGCCTGATGAAACCGTCGTTGTGAACTGCTCCGGCCACACCATGCCTGTCTCAGAACACATCCTGCTTAATCACCCGCCTCGCCAGTCTGAAACACAGGGGTCGTATTTTGAACAGCCGGAGCCGGTTTAGCGGCAAATCGAAAACCGATAAACATCAAAACGGCGGCGACCAATTCGCCAAGAAACAAATAAGAACCGTTGCCTAAACGGGTCAGGGTACTGGCAAAACCAATGGAAAGCGCCCCGGCAGCAATCAATACGTTGCCGATGACCCGGTTAGGCAGCACCCGCTTGCGCCAGAACAGGTAAGCCGACCAGAGTGCTCCACCGACCAGGGTAATCAAGCCATAAACGTTGAAAAAGGGCGTCGTCAATCGCACAGCGCCGCCGGCATCAATGGCCGGCATGATGTCACGGTATTGTTCGCTAATGGGAACAGACGGTGAAAAAGCAGCCACATTCAGGTTTTGGGTGGCCACAAACATGAGATAGGCGGCAAAGAGACTGCCCAACAGGAGTACGGCCGTTACCCCATGCACCCACTTCTTGCGGAAAAGAAGATAAACCGTGCCGTGTCCAATCCAACCGGCGGTTAATGCCGCCCCAAACAGGTACCAGCCAAAAAACACCCATTTGTTCCAGGTAATGGCCAGATACGCTTCGGCAAAGCTGCCAAAGCCAAACATGGCCAGCCCCAGTCCCCAAAACAAAAAGTGCAGCTTACGGCGCACGACATAACGCTGTAAAACCCAAACGGTGAAAATGAGCATCACCAGGGTGGATAAAAATGGCAGCAACGTAGTAAAAGACATCTCTTCTCTTTCTCTCCCAAATGTTGAATTTTGTTGGTTGAACCGGTTAGTAAGGGATGATACCAAAAGCGATACCAAGACCAGCGAGGATGAGTACGGCCGTTAACACGCCTAATCCTATCAAAAGAGCAGGTATGATCTTGTCGTACACAGGGGTTTGCGGCATATGGGATGGGCGGCGAGCAATCTGACGCATTCTTTGATTTTTATCGCTTGTCACTTATAACCTCACCAACGTGATAATTTGCAGTATAAGTGTACAAACTTAATCAAAATTATGCAATCTGCATTACGAGTTTACTGATTTTTTCTTCATTTCAGCAATTTGTGCCGCTAAATCATTGCTGCAATCGGGGCAAAGACCATGACTGAAATCCACTTCAGCATGGTCACGAATATACACTTCAACCTGGTGCCAATAACCGGCATCATCCCTGATTTTTTTGCATGAGGCGCAAATCGGCAGCAGCCCGCTTAACATTTTCGTTTTGGCCAGGGATGTTTGCAATTCATCAACGAGTTGGGAATTTTTTTGCTCCGCATCATCAATCTGCTTCAGCAAACTCACAAATACAAGAGAAAATACAGGCGCAATAACCAGTGGAATTGCTGCGGCTATCATGATATCAGGCAGCAGCGATTCACCACTGTTAATCATTAGAGAAATGATGGTTCTGATAATAACAGAAATAATGATGGAAAGAAGGGTAATCAGAAATGACGTGCCCCAAACTCCCAGGCGGCGGACCAGATGGCGAAACATTTTTTCTACTCCCGACCGTCAAAATCGGCCCCCCTATTGCTGTAACGAAGCTTGAGGGTGAACCAGGCAGGGAGCAACGGCCGTTACTCCCCGCCTCTCTACTAAACAATACAATAAAATAAGCATTCAGGTGACAGTCACTTTTCCCCAGAGGAGATAGCAAAAATCCAGGCCATTTTTAAGTGACTGTCATCTCTGGTACTGGATGACTGCAATTACTTTTCTACAATTTCAATCTTTTCAATCACATCCGCAGTCTCAGAAGTGGGATTGATAGTCAGACTACTCAGAACATCATCCCCCTCTGTCAATTCACCAAAAATAGTATGCAAACCATTCAAATGCGGTGTGGGCACAAAGGTAATAAAAAATTGGCTGCCGTTCGTGTCAGGGCCGGCATTCGCCATCGCTAACAACCCGCGCTTGTCAAACGCGCGGCCCGTATCGACTTCATCGGCAAATTGATAGCCAGGGCCGCCAGAACCTAAACCGGTGGGATCACCACCCTGCGCCATAAAATCGGCAATCACTCGATGGAACGTTAATCCGTCATAATAGCCTTCATTAGCCAGGTATACAAAGTTGTTCACCGCCAGCGGCGCTTCATCATCAAACAAGGTCAGACGCATGTCGCCTTTATCTTTCACTGTAATGACGGCTTCATACGATTTGGCCGTGTCGATTACCATGGGCGGGTACTGGCTGAAATAATTATTGCGGTCGGCCGGGGCAATGGCGGCTAACGGCCGTTCCCCACTTTCACTTACCGCCGGTTCAGCACTCGTATTTTGCCGCAGCAATAAATAAGCCGCCACAGCAATGACCACAACGGCCACCAATCCGCCAACGATTGTATTCCGGCGTTTACGCTGCGCCTCTTTCTTTTTTTTCATTTCTTCCCGGCGCTTGGATACTGACAAATTGACATTCTCTTTGGACATTTGCTCCTCCAAAATCAGATTTTAGCTTTCATTTTTGATCAACCGCCAGATGGCGTATAAAGCAACCAGGGCAACGGCCGTGCCCATTACATACCCTTCAAACACCGTCGCTTCTGCTACAAACAAAGCGATCAAACCAAACATACCCGCTGCCAAATACAACAGCAGCACCGCTTCCCGCTGGCCAAAACCCATCGCCACCAACCGGTGACTGATATGATCTTTCCCGGCCGTATTGGGGCTAACCCCGCGCCGCAAACGGGAAATGACCACCAGCGTCGTATCAAAAATCGGCAACCCTAAAATCATCACCGGAACCATCCAGGTGACAAAATTGCTGTTATCGGGGAAACGAAGCTGCAACCCCAAAACCGCCAACAAAAAACCCAAAAACAAAGCTCCTACGTCCCCCATAAAAATTTGGGCTGGCTTAAAATTATAGCGAAGAAAACCAAGACAAGCGCCCAACACCGCCGCCGCCAGCGACGACACCAGGAACTGCCCATTTTGCAGTCCCATCAGCAAGATAAAGGCCGCCGCCACACCGCTGATACCGGCGCTTAGGCCATCCATGTTATCTAAAAAATTAATCGCATTGCTGATACCGGCCAGCCAGACAAAAGTAGCGACGTAGTTGAGCCACAGTGGTAAAGGAAGCCGGACCCGCACTCCCCAGTAGGCCAATATAGAAAATCCGGCTAACTGTCCCAAAAGCTTGATCCAGGCCGGAAGGCTGCGCCGATCATCAACCAGGCCGGTCAGGGCAACAATACTGCTGGCCATGACGACGCCTACCACCTGGCGCGGCAGTTCCCCGGCAAATAGTGCAACAGCAATAATAGCCCCGGCAAAAATGGCAACACCGCCCATAAGCGGCATCGGCGTGCCGTGAAGCTTGCGCTGGGCTGGCGCATCGACAAAACCCAGCCCGATAGCCGCCCGCCGCGCCCACGGTGTGCTAACAACAGTTACAGCCAGCGCAATTAAAAAAACAGCGATAATTGTAATCATCGAAAAAAGTACGGCTAAATGCGTGAAACGGGAATGATGCCTGACCTATCTTCAAGCGCATCAATCATGGTGACACACTCTCGCCAGACACATCAGTAATAAATTGACGAATCTGATCCGATACTTCGGCCGGTGCCGCCGCTAATGATTGTTCGGCCAGGGCCAATGCTGTTGTATTATCACCCTTTTGCCAGTAAAGATTGGCCATCAGGAAATCCAAATTCCAGACAGCAATTTCACCCTTATTCCGGGCGGCAGCTTCTTCGTAGGCGGACAGGGCTTCGTCAAAACGCCCTAGCTGCTGATAAAGCTGGGCCGCCTGGAGCCAGGCGCGAACATTATTATCACTCAAAGCCAGCCCTTGCTGTAAGCTGTCCAGGGCACGGCCGTAATAGTCTTGGCGAGTCGTTTCGTCAGTCTTTGCACCACAGGCTACGTATACATCGGCCCGGCCAAAGTAGCTCATGTCATAATATGGGTCAATGGCTACCGATTCTTCGTACAAATCAATGGATTTTTGACAGTCATCCAAAATGTCGTACGCCAGCCGGGCATATTCATTGCGGATAACAGAATTATGCGGACTTAGCGTGAGCGCTTCCTCGTAATAATTGGCTGCTTTTTGCGCCCGGGCTTGTTTGTCGGCGTCGGTACTGCTTAACTGCCACCATCGCGTATTAAGCCGGGCCAGGTTAGCCGTGTGATCCGTATTGAGGGGGTTGATGTCTTGAGCCAGCAAAAGCCGCTTTTCGGCCGTATCAAGCAAAGCGGCCTGTTCAATCGGATCGCTTGTAATGGTGGATTGTTCCAGATAAGCCCGGCCTAAAAACAGGTAGTAAAAATCTTCTTTAGGGGCCAGGGAGAGTGCTTTTTCGTAAACGGCCGTTGCCACCTTCCAATTTTCAATATCGCGCGTCTGGGTGGCCTGGTCGTCGAACGGTTTGCCTCGTTTGTAAATAACGTCGGCCTGTATGATACGCATATTGGTGCGATTAATGGCAATAAAAGCAACGACAAACAAAACGACCAGGCTGGCAAAGGCCACGGCCGTTCCCGAATTTTTCAGGCGTGGTAAGTCCGGCCAGAAAACAACCAGTGCACTGACAAACATCAGCGCAAAAGCAAAAACATAAAACGCCGCCAGGAATGTGGTTGACTGAGATGCTTCCAGAACTCGCAACTCTTCAATGGTGGCTACCGTTTGCGGCGGCTGAAACAACAAGGAACTACGCAGCAATGAGGCTTGCACATAGGCGTACAACATACCCAGGCCAATCGAAAGGAACGCGGCAACGCCAACAGCAGCCAGGTTATCCCGCCAGCTTTTATCCCACACCAGATAGAAAAGGATGGTGCTGAGTACGGCCGTTACCAAACCAAAGAGCGTGCCCCCGGCAATTAAAACCGGCACC
This sequence comes from Ardenticatenaceae bacterium, assembly GCA_020634245.1. Lineage (GTDB taxonomy): Bacteria > Chloroflexota > Anaerolineae > Promineifilales > Promineifilaceae > JACKCC01. Next base: position 37,434 of record JACKCC010000019.1, read on the forward strand.
GCGAAAAGCAAACCGGCCATGCCCACAGAGCCGGCCAAAAGTTGGGAACCCGGCAAATCCATCACCAGCCGAACACCAGCCCAGGCAGCCAGACCGGCCCAAAGGAAAACAAGGCTGTGCCCCAGTTGGGCAGTCGCCCCCGATGTGCTCGACGGCAGAAAACGCAGGATGAGGCTGCCAATGCCCATAATGCCTAACAGCACCAATGCGCCTTGTTTACGGCCTGGTGTCAATTTTCCAGATACGGCCGTAAACGACAACTCCCCGTTCTTCACCATCTCACTAACCCCGGCCAGCAGACCCAACACCCAGGTCAACATCATCATCAAAAAGATGAAGGGAGAATCGACAAAGCCATTGCGAGCGTTGATAAACAAAGATTGGTAAAAAATCTCCGAAGCAGGCAGATCGGCGGCCGATTGGACAATTTTATCGGGCGGCAAGGAATAGGTTGTGTATTCAAAACCCATAATACCCAGCATCAAAGTCATCATGAAGGCAAACTGCAGCAGCGGCGCCCAGGCGTTGTTTTCTGATTCAACCCGTCGTTTACGCGATTTCGTTGCAACCATAACGGTTGGTTCCGGTATTTGCGGCAGACGATAACCCACCAGGAACATCAAAGCCACGTAAACGAAGAAATAAGTGCGTGTGGCCGCAATCGCAATGCCAAAATGAATTTCCACATAATGAGCCAAAACCGCTGCCACCAGCGCGGTCATAAGCAAGCGGTCGACGTGAAAGGGGTCATCGTCCTCGTTCCGGCCAGTTTGCGCCGTCAAGGCATAATAAATCAGGTAAACGATCAATCCCAAAATACTACCAAAGGGAATAGCCACCCCTAAAAACGGCATCCCCATCGTTTGCGTAATGAGAAGGGTGATTAAAACCGCACCGCCAATCCAGGAAGCCAGGAGCAAATTGCGATCCCGTTTGCTGCGCACAACCCCCAGCCAGCGGAAAGCATAATAAAACACACTCAGGTAAAGTGCCTGCCAGACTAAAAAGCCAAAAACACCGGTGATAACCAAAGCATCAAAAGTTTCATTATGCGAACGATCCGGTGAGGCATTTCGGGCCTCGACGGTGGCCAATTGAGGTGGGTAAAACGGATTGTAGGCGACGTACATCGATTCTGGCCCGTAGCCGATTAACGGCCGTAAAAAGTTAAACCCATCTTCCTGCCCATCAGGGAACTGCAAAGGTTGGTGAACGCTAATCAAGTCCAGCACCCCTTCCCAAATAAGCACACGCACTTTACCCGTTCGGCTTTCCGAATCCAGCAGTTTGCCCAATCGGCCAATGGCCGGTAAATCCTGCCAGGCTGCCAAGTTTTGCGTGATGTCTCCTAAAACGGCCGTTTCCCCATAGCGAGCATCCAACTCATCGCCAAAGTTAAACATGACCAGCCAGCCAATCACCACCAGCGATAGGATGAGCCAGGCCAGCCATAACCAGCGCCAGCCCTGGCGGGCAGCAATCATGACAAAAATGACCAAAACAAGTAATCCAACCGCTGCCGCCAGCGCCACAAATGAAGAAGCAGGGCCAGCCAACGTTGTCAATCGGCCGCCAGCGGTCAAAGCCCGGAACAAAAACAGGAAGACAGTAAAGAGTACGGCCGTTCCTCCCACCGACAAAGCCAGCGCCTTCACCCAATCATTCCAATGGAAACGGCTCGAATCGGCCGCCGCATTACGCAGCGACACCAGCACAATCAAGATGAAGGCAAACAACCCGGCAAACAACCCCAGCCAGGGGCCTCGGCTTTGCGACCAATAAATGGCAATCAGTTGAATAGCAACTGTAAATATGTAAATCGAGGAACGAACGACATCGGCCGTGGCCAGTTCCTCATCGCTTAGAATTTTGGTGAACGCATCGATAATGCGGCCAATCGTCAAAGGCACGGCCATGATGAGGTAAGCGGCAATGAAAATGGCGTTGCCCATGTGTCCGGCTACGCGGGAAACGACGTTCCCGCCCCAGGGCAGCGGGTCTAAATCAAAGTGTTGCAAAAGGGCATAGAAAGAAATAGGAATGCTGGTGATGATAACGGCCGTTACCACCCGGCTCACCTGCGCCCGCGTCCGAATCGTGCTAATCAGCAAGGCAAACACAACGATGTAAGACAAGGTGGTGTACGTCCCTTGCAATCGCTGGTATGAACCGGCCCAACTCACCCGCGGCGTCACCGACAGCACCGTGGAAATCAGGTAAACCAAAACCAGCAATAAGATAGGCAACACAAACGGCTTACGCCAGATAGAATCTTTATCCGTCCAGCGCAGCCGGCCAAACTGCTGCCAGCCCTGCCCGTCCACGAATTTGACCAGCCAGGCGGCGCTCATCAACACCGCAATCGAACGCAGCAGCGTCAACTTATCCGGTTCAAACACACGATCGGAGTGAATGTTAAAGAAAAGGGGGATGGCGATAACGGCCGTTAACCAACCAGCCTCAATCAATCCATCACACCACCGAAAAAGCTTAGAGTCCATAAGGTTATCCTAGACGGCTACCAATCAATGGCGAATGTTACCGCATGGCATAAGGGCAAGCAAACCAGATTTTTGTTAACGAAATGTTAATACGGTATACTTTGTGCCAACCTCAAAATTGGTGACTTTTCAAATAGGAGGAAATATGTCCATAAAACGAGGAACACTATTATCCCTGGCCCTTCTCACACTTGCTTTACTGCTAGTCGCCTGCGGCGGCACACCAGAAAGCACCGAGCTAAACCTGCTTTGTGTCCCCCAAGAAGAATGGTGCGAAGGCATGAAGCAAGAGTTCGAAGCTGAGTTCGGCATCACCGTCAATTACGTCCGCATGTCAACTGGCGAAGCGTTGGCCCGATTGGAAGCCGAACGCGACAACCCCCAGTTCGACATCATGTGGGGCGGCCCCATTGACACCTACATTTCCGGCAAACAAAAGGGATTATTCGAACAGTACGAATCCCCCAATGCCAAAAACCTGCTTAACCAGGAATTGTACCGCGACGCCGACAATTACTGGTCCGGCATCTATGTGGGTTCACTGGGCTTTGCCACCAACACCGATTGGCTGGCTGCCAACCCTGGCGTAGAAGCTCCCACCTCATGGGCCGACCTGCTCAAACCCGAATTCAAAGGGCAAATCATGGTCGCCCACCCCTCGACATCCGGTACATCCTATACCGCCATGGCGACTGTCCTGCAAATTATGGGTGAAGAAGCCGGTTGGGATTACCTGCAAAAATACGCCGGGCAAGTCCTGCAATTCACCAAGAGCGGCGCGGCTCCGGCCAAATTCGTTGGTGCCGGTGAAGCGGCCGTTGGCATCGTCTTCTCACACGACATCGTCGCCCAAATCGAAGCCGGCCTGCCCCTGAAACTGACCTTCCCCTCAGAAGGCACCGGTTACGAAGTTGGCGGTGTGGCTATCGTCAAGGGAGCCAAACACCTCGATGCTGCCCAAAAATGGTACGATTGGGCCTTAACCCCAGAAGCCCAAGCTTTAGGCCCCAAATACAAGGCATACCAGGCTCCCACCGTTGGTGGTGTTGACCTGGCTTATCCGGAATTGTTAGATGTTAACCTCATCAACTACGATTTCCAGTGGGCCGGTGACAACAAAGAAGCCAATGTAGACCGGTTCAGCAACGAAATTCAGGGTGCTGACAATCTGAAAGAATAACAAACAAAAATTAAATAACTTTATGAGGATTGGGGATTAAAACGCCCCAATCCTCATATTTTTAGGGGAAGTCAGCATGGCTGTAACTTCTGTCTCTCAATCATCCTGGCGCAAAAACCTGACACGCCGTTACCGCGAATTTGCTCTTATCGCTCGCGATCCTGTTCTGCTTATTGGCCTGCTAATTGTCGGAATTTTTATTATCGTTTTAGTTTTCTTCCCCATCCTCCAGGTTGTTGGCCGGGGCTTTGTCGATGAAAACGGCGCCTTCAGCCTTGAATATTTTGCCCGATACATCGATCCTTATTACCGCACCGTTGCCTGGCGCTCTTTAGGCAGCACCATGCTGCTGGGGCTGCTCACTGCTACCGGTGGTACAATTTTAGGCTTTATCTTTGCCTACACAATGGTCCGTTGCAACCCACCCGGCAAACGCTGGGTGCATATTTTGGCCTTAGTGCCGACTGTCTCACCGCCATTTGCCATTGCCATGTCAACCGTTTTGCTGTTCGGCCGTAACGGACTGATTACGCGTCGTATTTTGGGCATGGAATTCCCGCTGGGCAGCAATGATATTTACGGGCTGGATGGCCTGGTTTTTGTCCAGGTGCTAACATTTTTCTCGGTGGCATACTTAATTATTCGGGCGATGCTGGAACGGCTGCATCCCTCAATGGAGGAAGCCGCCCACAGCCTGGGCGCATCCAAATTCCACATTTTCCGCACCATCACCCTACCGCTGCTCATTCCGGGCATTGCTGCCTCATTTTTGCTGTTGTTTGTGGAATCGTTAGCCGATTTGGGCAATCCACTGCTGATTTCGGGTAATGTGAATGTGCTGGCTGCACAGATTTTCCTGGCCGTTGCCGGGGAATTTGATTACCAAAAAGCATCGGCCCTGGCGCTGATTTTGCTGCTGCCCACGCTGGTCATTTTCATCTTGCAGCGTTATTGGGTCAGCCGCCGCTCCTACATTTCGGTCACCGGCAAACCGGCCAGCGGCCATCTTTTGGTCAAAGAACCGATTACGCGCTGGTCTTTTATTCTGGTCACTTACGCTACAACGGCGCTGATTGTTTTGATGTACGCCTCAATAGTGGTCGGCTCGTTCAGCAAGGTGTGGGGCATTGATTTCACGCCATCATTGGAGCACTGGAAATTAATGTTGGGACGCGGCATCGAGGCGATTTTGGACACGACATTTTTGAGTGTCATGGCTACACCGATTGCCGGTCTGTTGGGAATGGGCATTGCCTTTTTGGTGGTGCGCAAAACGTTCAGCGGCAAGGATGTGCTCGATTTTGGTTCTAATTTAGGCGCGGGCGTACCGGGTACAATTTTGGGTATTGGCTTTATTTTGGCGTTTGTGACGCCGCCCTGGATTGTGGTGGTGGCGCTTTATTTGGTGTTAGGGTTGTTTGTGGTGCGGACGTTGTTTGATAACGGCCGTATCCAACTCATCACCCTCTTCCTGGGAGCCAGCATCTCCATTGGACTGCGCCTGCTGCAAAATGTGCTGGGTGTAACCGGGCTGATGTATGTGCTGGGCGGCGGCTTCATCGCCGCTGGCGCTTACTTCTGGCTGCTGCGCCGTGAGCGCCGTTCCGGTCAACTACTGGCCGGGTTAGGCTTCTACCTGATGATGGCCGATCTGATTCGCTACATTTCCCAACCCATCGCCCGGTTGGCACTGTCTCTGGAAAGCCCATTCTGGGGCAATGCCATCCGGCAGTTCGCCGACTACATTCAGGTCTTTTTCCAGGTACCGCAGCCGATTTTGATGATCGTTTACCTGTTTGCGGTGGTGATGGTGGTCGGCCATCTGGCCGGACGGGAACGGTTAGTCACAGCCATCCTCCTGCTGGGATTGGGCGGCGCCTTGGCCTTCATCGGTGAACCGCTGGCGATGATCGGCACGCCGTACATTATTATCGCTGCCTTTGTGGTGCGCAGTTTGCCGGCTTCGGTGCGGGCGGGTGTGGCCGCTTTGCAGCAAATCGACCCATCTATCGAGGAAGCATCGAACAGTTTAGGCGCCGATGCACAATACACGTTCCGCAAGGTGACTCTGCCGCTCATCACACCGGCGCTGCTGGCCGGGCTGATTTTCAGCTTTACGCGACATATGACCAGTTTATCGGCCATTATCTTTTTGGTCAGCCCGCGCTGGCGGATTGTGACGGCTTCGATTTTGAGCGAGTGGGAGCAGGGCGGCATCAGTTTTGCCGCCGCCTACGCCTCGGTGATTATTGTGCTGGTGCTGATTGCCATTGGCCTGCTTTATTTGGTGACAAACCGAGTTTTGGGTCGTCGCGGTGAAGTGGATTTAACTTTAGGAGCTTAACCCCATGTATCTGGTTTTAGAAGATGTATTCAAGATTTTTCCCAGCCGCGGCGGTGTGGGTGAGGTAACGGCCGTAGACAACGTCTCCCTGCAAATTGAAAAAGGGGAATTCGTCACCCTGTTAGGACCATCGGGCTGCGGCAAAACCACGACGCTGCGCATGATTGCCGGGTTTGAGTTCCCCACAAAAGGCAACATCCGTCTGGATGGCGAGGTTATCAACGATCTGCCGCCCCACAAACGGGACATGTCGATGGTCTTCCAAAGCTACGCCATCTTCCCCCACCTGACTGTGTTTGAAAATGTTGCTTACGGCCTAAAGGTTAAAAAACTGCCTAAAGCCGAAATTAGCGAACGGGTTGAGCGCGTTTTGAGTTTAGTCGAACTGGAAGGATTTGGCAGCCGCACGCCGGAGCAGCTTTCCGGCGGTCAGCAGCAGCGCGTGGCCCTGGCCCGCGCCCTGGTCATGGAGCCTAAAGTCCTACTTCTGGACGAACCACTCTCCAACCTGGACGCCAAACTGCGCGAACAAATGCGCTCCGAAATCCGCCACATCCAAAAGCAGATTAGCATTACCAGCGTCTACGTCACCCACGACCAGACGGAAGCGATGACGATGTCTGACCGCATCGTGGTGATGAATGAAGGGCGCATCGAGCAGGTTGGCTCGCCGACCGAAATTTACCGCCGCCCCAGCAATCGTTTTGTCGCCGATTTTATTGGCCGGGCTAATTTTGTGAAGGGGACGGTGAAAGGGCTGGAGGACGGCCGTTTAGCCATCCACACCCTCGGCAACACCCTTTCCGTCGCCGCCGCTCATAACAACTTCCATATCGGACAGGATGTGACCCTGGTCGTACGGCCGGAAATGGTCATGATTGACCCGCCAGCCAATGCCCATGCCGAAGGCATCGTGCGCGAAGCCGCCTACCTGGGCAGCATGGTCGAATACGACGTTGAGGTTGACGGTCAGCTTCTCTCGCTAGTGGAATACGATCCGCGCCGTACAACCATCCATGGCGAGGGTGAGCGAGTACAAGTCCAGTTCCTGGACGATTGTTTGTACGTTATCCCCGATTAGTCGCCCTACGGACAGTAGATAGCATTGGCAATTTGTTCGTAAATTTCGACTAAATCATCACCGGCAGGTGCATAATAGTAGTGTGATGGGCTGGAAGCAATGCTTTGCAGCAATGTCTCGTTGACATCTGGTCCCAACCCAATCGTGAAAACCACGATACCCGATGATTTTGCCGCCTGCGCGGCCAGCAGCACGGCGTTTTCTTCCACGCCGGTCGGGTTGCCATCGCTCAACAAAATCAAAGCCTGGGCACTCTCCTGGTGGCGCCGCGGGCTTGTCAGTTCCGCCTGACTCACAATAAAAGCCAAATCGATACGGGTTTCGCCATCAGCAGTCAGGGAAAACAGCGTGTTTTTAAGATTAACCGCATCAATAGTCAATGGGTATTGCAAAATAGCACTGTCGGCAAAAGAAACCAGTCCGGCCTGATCAGCCGGAAAATTGAGAAGATCAATAAAGGTGGATGCTGCTAACTGAGCGGCTTCCAATTTAGTCTCATTATTATCGTCCACAGGGGAAGCCATACTGCCCGATGTGTCTAGCGCCAAAATAACATCAACGGACAAACCGGATGGTGTACAGTAATTATTTTCTATGACCGGTAGATAATTGTTATAAGGAATAACGGTAATCTCGGTTGTGGCGGTTAAGGTTGTGAATTCATTTTGGGCTGAGACAACGGCCGTATAAACACCCACTGCCGGATAGATGTGACCTAAAACTCGACCTGTCTCATTTGTCCCATCACCGAAATTCCACTCGTAATTCACATTCGTCCCCGTCACTATTGTCGCCGTCAAATTGGTTGTTTGACCAACATATGTCGGAGAATCTGATGCTGCGCTCAAACCAGTAATGACTTCGCCGATGTAGACAGGTGTCGTAGCTGTTAAGGTGTTGACGAGGTTACTGGCTGTGACAACGGCCGTGTACACCCCAACCGCCGGATAAGTATGAGTCACCACAGCGCCAACCCCGGTCGCTCCATCACCAAAATCCCACGTGTAAGTTACATCGTTGCCCTGGGTAATAGTCGGCGTCAGCGTGGTGATATGCCCCAGCCGCGTTGGACTGTCATTCACAGCGGTTAAACCCACAACCGCCAGTTCCGGACGGGATACAGCTATGTGGCAACCATCTGATGTGTCTTTATAAGTAAAATAGAACCAATCCTCGCCGCCCACATCTACAACCGCAAAATCCCATAACAATAAATACTGGGGTAAAATGACATTCATATCCAAAAAATTACTCGTCGTCGTTGCGAAATGTATGCCGTCGGCGCTGATCGCACTATTCATCTGCGTTCCATTCAAATAAAAGAGTTGATATGTGCCATCATGTAATCTTCTAACCCGATTGGCACTCTCTGTAGTAATACTGCCATCAATAGTTACCAACGTTCCACCAGTCAACCAATCTCCCCAGCCAGCGCCTGGTTCGCTGCTAATGCGAAAACGTAGCTCCTCACTTCCCGAATATCCTGAATCCCCATCCGGGTTCTCCCACATCAAATAATTACCTGCTTCCTTGTACAAACTCTGACTTTTCCCATCAACAAGAGCAGGTTGGTTCACAATATTCCATATGAGACCATCGGTACTAGTAATGTATCGAATTCCTTCGATCCACATATATCTTGGCGAAGTCACCACATTATAGTAAGTGCTTTCCCACCCGTGATAAATATCACCATCGTGTATAACCTGACGGATCCCATGTAAAACATGATAATCATAAGTCGAGTCAATTAGATTGGTATCCAACCGATTGGTCCAAACCAATCCATCCTGACTTTCCAGGCGCTGCTCGGTAGCAATACGTGCCCCCCCTGTAACATTCCGATTATTTAACCACAAATAGAAACCATTGTCTTCTTCAAGGATAAAAAATCTGCCAAATTCCCATCCAGAATCAGAACCTAGTGGTACGATCTCCTGTACCGAAACACCATTGTCTTCTAACAGCATTGTAGAAGTGATATAGACCACCTTATTGGGACTGGCTGATACGTATTCCTTGCTTATTTCTTGATATGGTTCAATTGAAGCCTGGACATTGAGTGACAGAGTTAACACGCCAATTACACTGCTCAAAGAAATAATCGACACAAATACAACCACTTTAATTCTGAAGTGAACAAATTGTTTGAAAAAGCTTTGGCTCAAATTGCTGGATTTTATATTTTTTCGCACGTAGCCCCCCTTCAACACTATTCAACAGTAAAACTATATGGCATTTATTATAGGCTAACTTAGAGCAATAATCTACCTCAATAGCAACTCTTGGTACAGAAGATGAATATCTTGAACCATTTTTTCTGCACCAAACTGGAGGGATCGGGAACGGCCGTTTTCCCCCATCCTTCTCCTTAACCCTTCATCAGCTAACAAAACCAGCGCCTTCGCGGCCAGCGCCTCCGGCTGCCCCCGCGCCACCAAAAAGCCATTCTCGCCATCTACCACCGCTTCGGCCGACCCATCGGCCCGCGTGGTGACAATGGGCAGGCAGGTGGCCATCGCCTGGGGCAAAACGCGTGGCAGTCCTTCCCACAAACTGCTCAACACAAACACATCAAACATGGCCATCAATTCCGGCACATCGCGGCGCAAGCCGGTCAAAATGACCCGATCCGCGATTCCGGCAGCTTGCAGCCCTGCCTCGACCTCTGGCCGCAGCGAACCATCACCGACGATGACAAACCAGGCTTCCGGCTGCCGTTGATGAATATACGCAAAAGCCATCACCAAATCCAACGGCGCTTTCTGCGGCGATAACCGGGTCACGCTGCCCACAACCAGAGCATCCATCGGAATGCCTAACTGCTGCCGCATTACCTGCGGCGGCACAGCCGGGTGGCCAAATCGATCCAGTTCCACGCCGCTGCGAATGACGTGGTAATCCTCGCGGCGGCCGATGCTCTGAGCCAGTCCCTTGTCGATATCCTGGGGCGAAACGACAATGAGCGCCTGGCTAAACTGCGCGCCAAATTTCTCCAGCAGCACGTACATCTGGCGCTTGACCGGCGACATCTGATCATGGAAGCTCCAGCCATGCACAGTATGAACGATGACAGGCACACCGGCCAGATGCGCTGCCCAGCGCCCCACCACCCCCGCTTTGGAGCTGTGCGTGTGAACAATTTGATAACCGCCAGCCTGCATCATCTGGCGCAGTTTTTGTACAGCCCGCAAATCATTGAGCGGGCTGATTTCGCGGCGCAGTTCGGGTAGGATGGTCAGCGATGTTCCCCGCTGGTGTACTTCTTCAATCAGGGACCCTTCAGGGCCGGTTTGGGGACCGCTGACAATATCGACCTTGTAACGGCCGTCACTGAGCCTGTCGAAGTGACCACCCACCATCCCTTTGTTCATCAAATCGGCCGTCAGCATGGTGTTTTCCTGCGCCCCGCCAATAATCAGCCGAGTAATGGGATGCAAAACACGAATCGGTATCATTGTTGATACCCTTTGGCTTTTGCCAGACGAAGATAAAGCGCTGTCAACTGCCGGGTGGTGGTCGCGGCGCTGAACTCAGCCAAAACCCGTGCTCGCCCGGCTGCGCCCGTAGCCGCAGCCTGAGCCGGACGGCGCAAAACAGCCAGAACAGCCTGAGCCAACGCGTCTACATCGCCCGGTGGAACCAGACGCCCCGTTTCACCATTAATGACAAGCTCCGGCACGCCGCCCACATTCGTGGCTACCACTGGCAAACCGGCCGCCATCGCTTCCAAAATAGCCAACGGTAGTCCTTCCCACAACGACGGCAACACAAACAAATCCAGCGCCGTCAAAATATCGGGGATGTCATGCCGCGCACCGGCAAAAATCACATCACGATCAATTTCCAATGCCTGCGCCCGAGTCTGCCACGCATCGCGCATTTCGCCATCGCCAACGATGAGCAGACGAGCTTCCGGCATCTCCTCACGAATCCGGGGAAAAGCTTCCAGCAAATAGCCGACGCCTTTTTGCGGATGCAGCCGCCCGACAACGCCGATAAGCGGCGCTGCTGCCGGAATGTCAAGTGCCTGCCGCAAGGCAGTTCGCCGGTCTGTTTTTTCAATGGCAAATGGGGCGGCGTCGATGCAGTTGTAGATGAGGCTGACCTTTTGCGGTGAAACGGCTGTTCCCTCAATTTCGGCCTGCTGTGCTAACTGGCAAACGGCCGTTACCTGATCATCTAACGGCGCTGTCCAACGGTTGATCCGTTCCCGCCAGGGGCCGCCAATGGAGATATTCTGCCGCCAGGTGACGATGACCGGCACACGGGCCAACCGCCCCAGGATGCGGGCCGGGATATTGGCATGGAAAAGGGAGGCGTGCAGGAGAAACGGCCGTTCCCGCCGCAGCGCCTGGTACAGACGCCACAAACCATCCAACCGCCATTTGGCTCGCATTCCCAAATCAATCACCGGAATATCCAGGGCGCGAATCTCGTCAGCCAATGGACTGTCCCCGCCGTAGAAACAGGCGACAACCGGTAAAAATCGCTCACGGTCCAGATGGCGCAGCACCTGCACCAGCATCGTCTGCGCCCCGCCAATTTCTAAATCAGTAATTAGATAAAACAGTTTCATTCGACAATATTGGAAATAAAAATTGATCTACAGATTTCACAGATTAATGGCCAAACAAAATCTGTGTAATCTGCGAAATCTGTGGTTAAAAGTGTTAACATAACGTTTTTCCGGTAATGTCTATTACAAAAAAGAGCGGATGATCCGTTCCATCACATCAACCCGGCGGTCCCAGGAATGCTGCCGGGCCACAAGCTGGCGCTGACGCTGTTTTTCGGCATTATCGTCGCCTAACGCTTGTGCTGCTCTATGAATAAACGCCTCAGGAGAAGCCGCCTGATACACCAGTTCGGCAAACTCAGCCGCTTCGGGATGAGGCGTGCTGATCACCGGCTTTCCGGCCGCCAGGTATTCGTACAATTTTAGCGGGCTGCGAAAATAACCCCGCTCGTCGTCTATGTAAGGCAGCAGGCAAATGTCCATCCCTTTGAGCAGCGCTGGCATGTCGGCAAAAGGATATTTGCCTAAAAAATAAACGTTGGGCAGCACAGCCAGACGCCGCAGTGGTGGAGCGTCCATCGTCCAGGGATAGGTATCGCCCACAAAGACCAGCGTCCAATCGGTCCGCTGCCGGGCTAACGCATCCAAAACGTCGTAATCCAGCCGTTCGTTGATATGACCACTGTAGCCAATACGCGGTCGCGGCAAGCCGGCAATGGCCGGATGTTCAGCAATTTCTGCCACTTGATTAAAATGATCTACGTCGACACCGCTGGGGATGCGGTAGGTTTGCGGGTTGTGGCGGCGTTTGTTTTCATAGGTAGGCAGGGAATTGGCGAAAACCACATCTACTTTTCGCAGCAGGTCTGATTCCAGAGCGGTGATGGTGCGGCGTTTTCGCCCAGTGGTAGCGGCCGTCCACTCATCAATACAATGGTAAACGCTCAACTTCTCTTGAAACTGGCCGATTAATTCCCCCTGCTCAGGATTGTACAGCCAAAGAATTGGTTCGGAAAAATCAAGCTGCCGCTCATAACGGCGTGTCGCCGCCAGGGTGATTTTTTGATTGATACGATTGATAAAGGGAGAATAATATTTGCCTGGCAGCAGCAAGGGCAGGCTGACAATCCACAAATTATCTTCTACCCGGCGAAGACCCTCTCGCCAGCGCCGCAATTTACGCTGCCGAAAAGCGGGATAACGCACGAAATGCTCCAGACCGATGGGCCTTTCCACAAACAGCACGCGGTAGCCGCGCCGGGCAAAGCGCACCATGACTTGCTGGCGGCTGCCCCACACGCCGTCCCAATCAGTCGAGGAAAAACACACAATATCGGTCATTTTGTTTATTGGTCGGTCCCAGAGGTGACAGCCACTTGAGACATCATTTGCAATTACCTCTAAAAGAAAGTAACTGTCACCTGAATGGTTACCATTTTTGAACTAGCCGGGCAATCAAATCGTATTCTTTATCGGCAATCCGTTCGATGGCGAAATTTTGCGCGGCGTATGAGCGGGCGGCCAGCCCCAATTGTGCCCGCAAATCGGGATCGGCCAACAAATGCTGGATGGCGGTTTGAATGCTGGTCACGTCGGGTTGGCACAGCCAGCCCGTTTGGCCATGCTCGATAAATTCGCGGATGCCAGAAACATCTGTGCCCAGTACGGCCGTTCCCGCCGCCATCGCCTCAATCAACGCCTTGGGGTGCCCTTCCGAACGAGAAGGCAGGACAAACAACTCAGACCGGCACAGTTCCAGGGCAATTTTTTCTTGTGGCACAATGCCCCAAAATTGCACCGGGACGTTTAATTGAGCCGCCAACGCCTCCAGCGGTTGGCGCTGCGGCCCGTCGCCGATGATGACCAGGGAAACGCCAGCAATTTGACCCACCGCATGAATGAGCAGATCTAAATTTTTAACCGGATGCAGCCGTCCCACAAAACAGATCCGCCCTTTCTCCGGTTGGATTTCCGGGCGGGGACGGAATTGTTCCGTGTCCACGTAGTTGGGAATGACGGTGATTTTTTGCGGCGGAACGGCATAATTTTCCACAACGTGCTGCTTCATGACCGGGGTGGTGAGGATGATTTGGTCGGCAGCTTTGAATGAAACGCGCTGCAGCCAATCAATCATCCTGGCCTTGACGCCTCGCCCACCATCGGTGCGGTGCAGTTCGGCCCACAAGTAACCGGCTCTGGCGATGAATGGTTTATGGAACAGTTTGGCGGCGAGAACGGCCGTCCACGCCCCGTCCGGTTGATTGTTTTTGAAAACATCGGCGCGGCGCAAAGTTCGGGCGTGCAGCAAGGAAGCTAACAGACTGTACAGGTTGGGTGGCAGCCGCCAACGATTGTACAAAATAATCATGTCGCCTAGTTGGGATTGATAAGCCAGTTCCTCTTCGCCGCCGCTGGTCACAATGCTCACCCGACCCAATTTGGCCTGCAACTGTTTGTAGATGGCTATTTCACGGTTCAAAATGCCCATTTCCGCCCAGCGCCGCAGCGGCATGGCGCGGGTCATAAACAGGACGAGGTGGATTTTGTCGGGCATCATTATCCTATTTGCAACATACAAGGAATAATGTGTTCCAAGGAAACGTCGTATCTTGTATCATGAAGCATCTTCCTCCAACGGCATCACTTCAGCCCAAATTTCGCCCCAGCAGATTTCCCGATAGGTTATCCGCAGATGCGCTTCGGTCATTTCCTGAGCGAAGGATTCGATGGTGTATTCAGTTTCGTGGGTGGGATCCAGCCGCCATTCGACACCCAATTCGCGTTTCAGGGGCACGCGCCAATCCCGCTCGAACAAGGGTACGCGGATGAGCAGACGTTCCGGATTGGTGTTTTGGCAAAGCCGTCGCAAGAAGTACGGCCGTTCCGGTAAATGCTCCAACACGTTAGACAGGATGATGACAGAGAAACGGCCGTCAGGAACCATCGCCAACACATCTCCCACCACGTACTGCACACGCGGATGAATAAATCGCTCCTGGGCCGCAGCGATATTTTGCGGATTAATATCTACCCCGACCACCTGTGCGCCAGACCGTTCGGCCACATCATGGGCGACGGCGCCAACACCGCAGCCCACATCCAACACCCGATCCGCCGCATTGATCCGGGCGACAAAAAAATCATGGTAACGCATATGGCGGTGCTTGGTGTGGACGCCTTGGCCATAAGCAATGGCTATCTGCCCTTCCAGGAAATACAACCACGTATCCAACCCGAATAAAAAACGCAGCACCTTCTCCGGCGGCCATAAATGCAAAAACCAGAGAACGGCCGTTCGCAGCCACCGTTTAACTTTTGAAATCATCCTCAAACCTCGTCACCCATCTTTCAATGCCGCAAAAATAGGCGCATACAACTCTCTATAGTAGCGGACGCCGATCAGCGACCAATCGTATTTTTGAATATCAGCCAGCCCTTGGAGTGCTAACCGTCCCCCCAAATTTTGGTCGTCCGCCAATCGGCCAATCGATTCGGCCAATCCGGCCACATCATCCACATCGGCCAACAGTCCGTTACCATCATGAGTAATCACATCCGGCGCCGTCCCTACCCGCGTCGAAACCAGGGGCACACCGCAGGCCAGGGACTCCAAAACCGCATTAGGGCCGCCTTCTTCCCGCGAAGCAACCAGATAAGCATCCAGACAGTGATACATCGTCACCACATCATGATAATTTTCTAATATCTGATGGCGATAAGGAATCCCCAATTTATCCAACCCTTGCTTCACATAGCCGCGCGCCGGACCGGTCAATAACACAAACAGATTTTTTTGCTGCTGGAAAACACGGGCCATGACCGCCAAAAACACGTCTGGCCCCTTGACCAATTTGGGCGTCAGCCCTTCGCCCCAGCCAGCGCCATCCTTCTGAAACGAGCCAACGCAAAAAGCGTTTTGCGGTACATCTATTTGGGAGCGATAAATCTGCCGCTGCGCGGCAGTGGCCGGGCGGAATTTGGCCAAATCTACGCCTAAAGGCAGGCAGACGACCTTTTCAGCCGGCACGCCCCAGTCGAGTAAACGATTTTCCATGATGCGGCAGGCGGTGACAACTCGCGTCAATTGGGACGTGTTAATCAGGAACTTTTCGGTGTTGCGGGTCAACTGCGGGAACTGCGGCGCAAGATTACCGTGAAAAATGGTGGCAATCAGTGTATTTTGCCGATTGCGGCGCGACTCCAGGCTAGCTAAAAAAGCGCCGGCCTCTCCATAATGGATGATGTGGTCAACAAGCAGATGGGGTGCGGTGGTTAGTTGGGCTTTAACGTTAAATTGGTGGGTTACAGCCGTTACCACATACCGCCCCACCCAATCCGTCACCCAGTTAGCATCCGGCACCACATAATACAGGGCCGGTTCAGAATTCAACCCCCAGGCCCGGCGTGCCTGCCGATAAAAAAAATCCGGGCCGCTGGCCAAAAGCGATCTGACCTTCTGCCCCTTTGCCGCCCACTGCGTTCGTCTCAACCAGTCACCCCCATTACAGATAAATAGGCATCGGCAACTTCCCGTATCGTGGGAACCGCGATCTTTGCCTGACGCGTGTCATACTCAGCCACAAGCCGGTCGAGCAACTCCGGCACTTCCTTTTCCGAATCAAAACCCAGACCGGCTTCTTCCACAATCTCCGGATGACCGCCGCTGTTTAAATAAAGGGCGGGCAGCCCGCAGGACAACGCCTCGATTAGGGCATTGGAACAGGGATCGTGACGGCTGGCAGCGATGTAAATGTCATGTTGACGCAGCAAATCGGCCAACTGCGGAGAAGGCACCGGCGGCAGCATCCGAATCCGCTCAAATTGAAGGGGAGATTGGCCTACAAATGTGAATTCAAACCGCGCCCAGTCCAGATGCTCCTCGATCCATTTCAGAATGGAAGCCCCCTTATTAGGATTATCCGACCAACTGGCAGCAATCAAATGAATTTTCCGTGATCTGTCAAACGGAATACGGTTGCGCGCATGAAAAATGGCCGGGTCAACAGCATTCATAATAACGTGGGGAGACTTGAATTCCATTCCCATTTGCCGGTACATCTCAAGGCTGTAATAGGATTGAAGTATGGTCACGTCGGCCAACTCCTGATTAATTTGCCAGATACGCCGGTCACTCTCATCGTTGGAGCCGCGATAAATGGTCAATGGGCCGTCCACCCGGTGAACCATCCGGCAGCCGGACCGTGCCATTCTCCGCAGTCTTGTAAAATCAAAATTGTATGAATTGAAAAGGCATGCCTGGGCAGCAGGCGATATGGTATTATTTTCCACTCGCAGCTCACGCCGCTCCAGTTCGCCCCAGAACGCTTTGAGGAATTGGTTTCCCCCGCCATACGGCCCGGCCTTAAATTCAAAAAACATGGAGATGTCGGCAGGATGATACCTGGCCCACAGTTGAGCAGCTGGAATACCCACAACATGGTCGATGGTCTTTGTGAGGCGTTGCCGAAACATACCGGCCCGGTAGCGAAATAAAGTAATCATGTGTGGTTTTTAACGGCCGTTATTTAACGGCCGTAATCCCATAACCCGTTGTAAAGCTGGATAAAAAAGCATTTTCCCTCACCCTCGGCTGCCGTTCGCGCCACAAAGCCCACCGCTGCCAGGGAAACACCAACAAACTACCGACCAGCCAGCGCCCAAAGCGTCCTGTCAATCTGGGAAAGCGCTTGTTATTCCAATACTGTTTCCAAAAATCCAGTAAAACCGAATAAAACAAACCCTGATTTTCAATGGTGATTTCGGTAAATCCGATGCCGGATAATGCGGTGCGCCAATAGTGGGCTGTGTAACGGCCGTAATCAAACGGATCTCCATGAACCCGGTACAAAAAAGGCGCCGTCGTCAACAGCGTTCCACCTGGCCGCAGCACACGATATGCCTCAAGTAGGACAACTTGCGGCTGAAAGACGTGCTCCAACAATTCGGCACACACCACAACATCAAAAAAATTATTACCAAACGGAACATAACAAGCATCAGCCTGGACAGTTGTCCCTTTCTCGGTCGCAATATTGGCCGTAACAACCCGAAACCCATATGCATCAATATCGAATCGACCACGTTTCGTTTGCCGGTGACCACCCAAATCAAGTACCTGAGCATTTTGGGACCAGGTTTCCACCTGACGCAAAAAAAACTCGTCCACGAAAAAGCGGCGCATCGAGTAGCTCAACTCCCACTTCGGCTGCATTACCACAATCTTCTCCTTCAAAACGGCTCTGATGCCATCAACTCATCAGCAAAAACAAGCCACTCATCCACAGAAAGACCCGAATGATGCCCTTCTACAGATTTCCGCACAGCGCGCCCCAGATGCAAAAAAATAACATTGCCATCATCATCAAGAGCGCGATCAACCGGCAAATGGCGTAACGGAGACGAAACCGGAATTTCTTCAATAAGTGCCGGCTGCCAGATAGTGTTGGGGCAGGCAAAAACGTTATAACCAGCCTGCCGCAGCGCCACTGTAACCCGATCGCCAACATCATATTGCGGCAGTTGCGGCCAAAAATCCAAATTAAGCTGCCGGAAACGTTGAAAATCAACCAAATAGCCTAAAACGTGCAGCACACCTTCCGAAACACGGACCATGTCCATACGCACACCGGCAGCCGCAACGTTCCCAGTAACTTTCGATTGCAAATAGGGCAGCCAGTTTTCATGGCAGGGCATCGTATCCATGTGCAACGGCATCATCAAATATGATTGGGGATCAATAATCCGGGCAGCAATTTCCAGTGCCGCGGCATTGGCATAACTGCCCCATTCACGCTGCTGCCGCCGGCCCCAAAAGGAACGCCACAATCGTCGAGGGAAACGCTTTGCCTGCGGCGGAATCGGCGGCGTCAAATTACGAATGACATTGATATCCGGCCAGGCCTGCAGCCAGTCAGCATGCTCCGCGGGCGAATTATTGTCCACAACCCACAACTCATGTTCGCCCGGCGTAAATTTCTGAATGGCCCGCAGGCACGCACGCAGCACGTCGCTGGCCCGTTGGTTAGGCTGGTAAGCCACTACCACAAGGCGCGGCGCAGATACGGGCTGAACCGTATTCATCGTTACATGTACCGAATATTGGCCACCGTCAATTTCTAAACTTGTTTGTTTCAATAAACACCACTCATTTTGCTGATTATTAGCGCCGCTAAATGAAAAAACAGTCCGTTGGATTGATTCATACGTTTAGCAACATAGTATGAAGCTAGCTTGTTGTAAAGATTGACTACTATTCTTTGTCCGGGCGCTGGCGGTAAAACATTTTGTCCTCCACGCGCAACCTCAGTAATGTATTCGCTATCCAGATAATTTTCACTCAAAAATCCAAAGGCGTTATCGCCAAATATTGATTGAATTTTACCGCACGTTGCAATCAAACTATGGTTCCCAAAACGTATATTCAAGTGGTACGGGTCCCAAAATATTTCAAAATGATCAATATCCGCCAATGTTTTCGTCTTCATGGCCAAAAAAGAGCCGCGAACTGTATCATGCTGAAACTGGCGGTCAGGCGGCTGCCAAGTTGAATGACCGTAACAAAAGAGATGGGTTTGAGGCCAGGAGCGATGGGGAGAGTTACGGCCGTTTCCAACCACCCGATTCCCCTCATTCAACATTTCCACTGTATGGGGCAAAAATTCCAAACTCTTTATTACCAAATCATCATGCATAAAAAACACGTATTCATAATCCAACCACAATCGTTCAGCAATAAATTGCTGATAGCAACCCCAATCATAACCAATATTGTCACGAAACAGGATGTGTTCTTCAGTGATAAATTCCCGAAGGAAAATCGGTGTTCCCTCTCTTATTTTATGAACAACAGCAAAAACATCAGCCGTCACAGCTTCCGAAAGCAATTTATAAACAGGCTCATGAAAATGCCAACCAGCTACACATAAACAAACGTTTTTTTTCATCCCGCAATTTTCGCGATTATTTTTCCGGTGTTAAGGTAGCCCGAATTCCATAACAGGGAATCAGATAACAAAAATTTTCTTCATAAAATTCCTGCCACCAGGGGCTTAAATTAAATAGTTTCTGCGCAATTCTTTTGACAAATTTTCGCATTCGCCAAGGAGAAGTAAACACTAGCTCCAATTCCTCAACACGAAAGCCAAAATCATGGTAAAAATTAGGCACTCGACGATGAAAGCGGGTGGGCGAATTTGAAAAATATTGGAAGGTATACAGTCCAAAAAAACGCTGGTGCGTGTAATCCGAATAATAATATGGGTTGGAAAAATGAGGCACAAACAGATATTTTTTCCCATCTGGTTTTAACACGCGAGCAATTTCCCGCATTAAAAGCTCCAGGTTATCAACATGTTCAAGGAAACTTTTGGAATGAATCTCGTCAACACAATTATCCGGTAAAAAGGGTAATCCTTCTTCGAGATTCGCAACAATATCAACACCTGGTAAGTTTAAGCGATCTATACCAATACGGTCGCTGTTCTGTCTTGTCCCACAACCTAATTCTAAAATGAGGGGTTCATTACCCGACAAAATTGTTTCTAAATCAATATTAAAAATCGGTTCCATGACTCATCCCTCAACCTTGTGCCGCCAAAAGAGGACTATACCGAGGACAGAAAAGCAAAAATTAGCGACAAATCGCCCGATAACAACTCCATATGCACCTATATTGGAAATTAACAAAATTGTTATAGGAGCAATCACACTTACAACAGCAGCCACAATCCGCATAATATATTGATGTTTTTCGCTTTGCGCCATCCGGAAATACATCTCTGCCACCCCACCTGGCAAGCCAATTAAAACAGTCGCGATTAGCCAATTCACATAACCCAGGCTGCTCGCATAATTGGCCGGCAAAATAATCGGAATCAACCAATGAGAAATAACTGCCAAAGAAATCCCCAGGAAAATAAACCCCACCCACACAACACCACCTTCAGCAACCAGCCGGCGACGGCGTCTCAGCAGTGGCAAACGAACCAATGGCGGGTAACGCATTGTAACGTATATGCTCCACAACCGCCGTATTTGTTCGAAAATTAATAAAGCAATGGAGTAGTCAGCGACAGTGGCTAATGGGAATAATGTTCCAATTAATAAAGCGTCTGTACGAGATTGAACCACACTGATACTGCTGATGAATGTCTGATGTTTGCCATATCGAATCATTTCACGAGCATCATCAGTTGGAGCAAGGAATGTCACTGATTGGCGCAGTTGTTTTAGCAGCCAGACGGAAACGATAATCTGCATAACGGCCGTTGCCACCTGATTCGCCCCATAAAAAGTCACCACCTGATTGACAAACCACACCGATAATAAAATCGGCACAAAACCGACAAAATCGGTAACGCTTTCACCCAGACGATACCAAAACAGGCCGACAAATTTTTCTTGCGCACCTAACATCCCGCCAGCGGCCGTCAGTCCCATCGTCACCGGAAAACTGATGCCGGTAATCACAAACATCCAGGCCAAAGGGATTTCACCGCGCCACCACCAATAAGAAGCCACGGCTAAAAAGCCAACTGTACTCAACAAGGACCAACGCAAACGATAAGACAAGTTAATCCGAAAAGCCCAGGGCTGGCCTTTGGCAACATAATGATATGAGGCTGTATCCAATCCTGACAAAGAGAGTAATTGCAAAAAAGGCACCCAGGCAGCCACCACCCCCATCATTCCCACCTGATCCTTGGGCAGCAGCCAGGTCATCGCCGGCGTCCGTACCATCCCCAAAGCCAACACGATGACGTTGGCCAGCATCAATAAGCCACTGTCACGCCAAAACCGTCGATTTCGTAATCTTTTTTGAACAGCGCCACGCAGTTGAACAAGCTGGGATCGAATATGCATTACGGCCGTAACAAATCCCTCAAACGCGCCACCACCATCTCCATCGCCACCTTATTCAACCCTCCATGAGGGATAATCACATCGGCGTGCCGCTTGCTGGGTTCAACAAACTTCAAATGCATCGGCCGTACCGTATCCATATACTGCTCCACAACAGACGGTAAGGAACGGCCGCGATCATGAATATCTCGCTCCAGGCGGCGGATAAAACGGACATCAGCGTCCGTATCCACATAGACCTTAATATCCATCAACTCACGTAGTTTGCGTTTGGTAAAAATAAGAATACCATCTACCAAAATAATCGGGCTGGGTTCGACCAATACAGTCTCCTCCGTGCGACGGTGAGTTGTAAAATCGTAAACTGGAACCTGAACCGACTGCCATTTCAGCAGTTTTTCAATGTGCTTGATTAATAATTTCGTTTCCAACGAGTTCGGATGATCATAATTCTGATGCGCCCGCTCCTCCAATGTCAAGTGAGGCATATCCCGATAATACGCATCATGGGGCAAATAAGCGATCTGCTCAGCGCCGACCGACTCCAGAATGGTTCGGGCAACCGTTGTTTTCCCCGACGCCGTTCCACCAGCCACACCAAAAACAATAGGCTTTTTCTCACTCATGACAAACTCCCAATAAATACACCGCTAACAAATTCAGTTAAATTTCCCCGGAAACTATTCGTCAAATTCCCATGGCACTTGAGGTTCCGGGGAAATAAAAATGCCTTCAATAACCAGTAAACAGCCAGTGGATAAAAAAATAGCCCGGCAATTACTTGGGCCAGGCAAAGAAAAAGCCACCCAAGGGATTTGAACCCTTAACCTATCGCTTACGAAGCGATTGCTCTGCCGTTGAGCTAGGGTGGCATAATGGCGGAATTATAACAAGGCAAACAGAGGTTGACAAACAATCGGAATTGCAATATGTTGATGGTACATTCATCGTTGGAGGCAAACTTGGCTCAGCTTACACGTGCACAAATTGAAGATACGGCCACTGTTTTGGGAGCTGGCAAAATTACCCTGGTAGAAGAAAACCTGGCCCATATGGACTTATCAGGCATCAATCTGGCAGGCGTTAATCTTAACTATGCCAATTTAGCAGCCACATCGCTGGATAACGCCAATCTGAGCGGCGCAAAACTACAAAATGCCGATTTATCCTATGCCACCCTGGACAACGCCAACTTAAGTAAATCGGATTTATTTCGGGCAAATTTGCGTGACGCCCGTCTGGACGGCGCTAATTTAGCAGAAGCCTATCTGGGAAGTGCTCATTTGCGCCGGGCCAAATTGGTTGGTGCCAACATGGAAAAAGCCAATCTTCATTTTGCCGATTTACGAGATGCCGACTTGAGCGAAGCCAAACTCTCAGGAGCCAACCTGACGAATGCCCGCTACAATCACAACACAAAATGGCCCGAAGGTCTGCATGCGCCAATTACAGGAGCCTTGCTGTACGATCGCTAATCACGAAAATGGGAACAGCAATGGCAACAGCAGAACCGACACGACCAGGGTCAGCAAAATCATCGGTACACCAACTTTGATGTAATCGCCAAAACGGTAATCGCCGGCCCCCATCACCAGCGTATTGACCGGGGAAGCCACCGGCGTGGCAAAGGCCATCGAAGCAGCAATCGCCACCGCCATCAAGAAGGCGTAAGGTTGGATACCCAGCGTCTGCGCCGCAGCCAGGGCAATGGGGGCGACGATGACCGTTGTCGCCGTGTTGGACAAAACCTGAGTAAAGATAGACGTCAGCAAAAACAACCCGGCCAGTACAGCAATGGGTCCCAAGCCGCCAATGACACCAATAATTCCCGATGCGGCCGCATCAACCAATCCAACCTTTTCCAGAGCGACACTCATAGGCAGCATACCAGCCACCAAAACGATGCTGGGCCAGTTGATAGACTGGTAGGCTTCATCCATCGTCAGGCAGCCAGTCAATATCATCGCCAGTGCGGCTAACATGGATGCAGCCGCCAAAGGCAAGAAGTCACCAATCATCAACACCAGCATACCCAACAGAACGACCAGGGCAATACGGGCTTTGCCCTGGTTGGGCGCGCCAATCATCGATTCTGGCTGCCCCATAACGATAAAATCGCGCCGTTGCTGCTTGAGGGCCAAAATGTCGGTCCAGGCACCCTGAACCAACAAGGTATCGCCAAATTGAAGCACTGTGGATTTTAGATCGAGCTTGTGGCTGGTTTGCGGGCGATTAAGACCTAAGACAGTCAGTTTGTAACGGGAACCAAATTTGCTGTCTACTAATGTTTTTCCAACCAGATCGGAGCGGGGCGGCAGGAGTACTTCAGCGACGCCAACTTCCCGGCTAAGCAAGGCTTTTTCGTCTTTTGGTTTAGGCGGCTGCACGCCGAGATTCCAATGGGCGGCGGCATGGGCTACGTCGTCGCCTTCGCCCTGGACGATAAGTACGTCATCCAATTCAATGATGGTATCGATGCTGGGGATGATCGGTTCAGCTTTGGCATCACGGCCGTTTCCCACCTCCCCACGTCCCACCAACGAAATCGCCGCCGGGCGGGGTTCGGCTGACCGCATAATCTTCAACACCGTCACCGCAAAATCCTGGCGCAATTTTGAGTAAGCCAGGGTTTGCCCCACCAGCCCGGACCCCCGGCGCACGCGCAGACGAAACAAGTTGTCCGGCAGACGGTACATCTCTACCAACTCCTTCGGTGTGGTCATACGCTGCCCCTCAACCACTGCTTTCCGATTGGGCAAGATGCGGCGGCCGATGAACAACATGAAAAGAATGCCAACGACGACTAAAATGAACCCAATTGGCGTGTAACTGAAAAATTGGAACGGCCGTAACCCATTCTCACGCAGCAAATCACTGACAATAATATTGGGCGGCGTCCCAATGAGTGTCATCGCCCCGCCCAGGAGCGACCCAAACGCCAGAGGGATTAACAACTTTGAGGGTGCGATGTCGGCACTGCGGGTCAAAATGATGACCGCCGGCAGCAGCACAGCCACTGTGCCCGTATCGCTCATAAAACTGGAAAGCAGCGCTACGGCCCCCATCAACACCACCGTCAACCACCGTTCGTTGGTGCCGGCCACAGCCAGGATACGCCGGCCAATCATTCCCGCCAACCCAGTCTGTAAAACAGCGCCGCCAACGATAAACAACGCGGCAATGGTCAGCACCGCCGAATTGGAAAAGCCAGACAACGCTTCGGCGGTGGTCAGCACGCCAGAAACCATTAGGACAACGACCACGCCCAGAGCCACAATGTCTACACGAAGCAATTCGGTTACAAACAAAACAATAGCGGTAATTAAAATACCCAACACGAGCCACATTTCTAAAGTCATAGGATTTACGATTTAAGCACCTTTGTCGATGCCTGAGCCTGTCGAAGCTTGATTGCCTTCGAAAAGCTCAGGCAACGAACTGTAGTTACTCACGATTTTGTTGTTGGCCGGGCCGGGTCGGTGACCCAATCACTCCAGGAACCGGCATAAAGACGGCCGTTTCCCAATCCCGCATGTTTCAATGCCAGCAAATTCACACATGCCGACACGCCGGAACCACAGTAAAAAACGGCCTTGTTTGGATTGGTTTCGCCCAAAACAGCCTGTAGTTGGTGGCGGATTTGTTCGGGTGAAAGATAACGGCCGTTTTCCGACCAGTTTTGCTCATAAAAATAGTTAACCGCGCCAGGGATGTGCCCGGCCACCGGATCAATTGTTTCAACTTCACCGCTGTACCGTTCCGCCCCCCGCGAATCAACCAGCAGCGCTACATCCGGCACGTCGACTGCCAGAACAAGCCATTCGGCACGCGGCTCACCGGAAAATGGGCGCGGCTCGTTTTCTTCTATGCCGCTGCGCTGTGGCTGTTCCGCTTCCAGCCAGGCTGGCCAACCACCATCGAGGACGGCCACAGCCTCGTGGCCCAGGTAGCGCAGCATCCACCACAACCGGCTGGCAACCATTCCGTTTTTATCATCGTAGGCCACAACTTGTTTGCTGCTGTCAATGCCTAACTGTCCCATCCGTTCAATCAAAATTTCGGCAGGGGGTAAGGGGTGACGGCCGTTATCGGTCACCGGTGGATTCGACAACACCTCATCCAGATGGGCGTAAACTGCGCCAGGAATGTGGCCCACTTCATACTCGCGGCGGCCAAATTCCGTGTCATCCAGCCGGAAACGGCAGTCAACAATCACCCAATCCGGGTCGGCCAGATGAGCGGCTAAATTTTCAACGTCAATCAATGTCGTGAACATCATCATCCTCGTTTTGTTGCAATGGGCGGATTTTACGGCCGTTGGTCACAAACCAATATTGGCCATTTTCTGTGCGTACCCACACTGCCGGTGGCGCATGCTTGACAACAATTCCGGTCAACCAGCCAAAATCAGTTATCTCAATTTCAACAACAGTGCCTGTAGGAAATCGTTCGGTCAAGCGTTTGGGCATTGGAAACAATTCAGCAGGTCAGCGTTTCAGCCTGGCAGCCAGGTTAAAAACCAAAGTGGCGCAGGGTGCGGTCTACGGAACGGACATAGCTGCCGCCAAACAATCGCACGTGAACCAGCAGCGGGTACAGATTGTAAATGTCGCGCCGCTCCTCGAAAAAGCCTGCGGGAATCGGCCGTAATTCCTGGTAACGGTCAAAAAAGGGCCGGTCAAATGTGCCAAACAGAGTCGTGAAGGCCAGTTCGATTTCCGGGTGGCCATAGTAGATGGCCGGATCGACAAAGCCGGTGATCCGGCCGTTCACAGCCAGCACATTCGTCGTCCACACATCGCCATGCAGGAGTGACGGCCGTTCCGGTTCCACCAGCCATTCATCCAAGCGCCTACAAAATTTCTCCAGCCGGGGCAAAATTGACTGGGGCAAACGGCCGGTGCGCAGCCCTTCATTGGCCATGTACAGCAGGCGCTGCTCGCGGAAAAAATCGAGCCAGGAATCGGTCCAGGGGTTGGGCTGGTGCAGCCCGCCGATAAGCGTCGCCTGTTCCAACCCATAAGCCGGGGCGGTGATACTGTGCAGCGCCGCCAGCAGTTCAGCGGCGTGGGCTTGTGCTTGCCGGTTGAAATGGCTGTCGCCCGGCAAATAACTCATCAACAGCAGCCGGTCACTCTCGTGAATGACCGCCGGAACCGGCAAATCGGAATGTTCGGTCAGGTAGCGCAGCATGAATCCTTCTATCGCCAAAACCGGATTAGCGCCTTCATCCACTTTGGCCACCAGCGTCTCGCCATCGGCCAGGCGCACCCGGTACACTTGTCCCACACAACCGCCGCTTAAGGGGGAAATGTCGCGGATGGGAATTTGGACGGCCGTTTCAATCACTTCCCGAATATCCATCCCTCTGCCTTCTAATTTCTACCCTCTCTACGGATTGCGCACGACCAGATTATCAAACGCCACTTTCAGCCCACCATGACCAAACGTCCCCGCATCCAGCGCAATCTGACCAGCGGCATAACTGGCGTCGTTGAACTGGTTCAACAGCTGATCATTGACATAAAAAGAGAGCGTTGCCCCCTGCGCCACCACCTTCAACCGATTGGTAACGGATAATCCCTGCTTAATAGCCTCAGACTCGGTCCAATCATCCAAAAAGCGTGTCCAGGTACCATCACCATTGTGCCGTTCCACGACGTACATCCCGCTGCCGGTGATGTCAAAGCGATAAAACTGGCCCGGGTTTTGCATCCGAAACAGCAAGCCGTAACTGCTTTCCAAATCACCTCCCAGCTGAGTCGCGTCCACTTCCAGGGCAAAATCGGCAAAAATCGGTTCGGCTAACGTCGAGTACTGCAACAGCTGAGGTTCTTCGATGGCAATGACAAGCTGTTCGTTGAGAACGGCCGTTCGCCCCGCATCATCTCCTTCCACCAACCATTCACCCGTCTGCCCGCCGGTAAACGCATCGGCAAAAACCACATCCGGCCCTTCCAGCACCACGCGATCATTGCCGCAAGCAGAAAGAAAAGCTAGAAGACAGAAGGCAGAAGGCAGAAAAAGACGCAGCTTACCACTCATCACTTGCCACTCATCACTTGCCACTCATCACGGCGCTAACACTTGCAGTTGGTCGAATTCGACAACGGCCGTACCCGGTTCCAGCGTACTCACCCCCAGCCCCACGTCACCGGTAACAAACGTCGGATCAACCACGCTGACCAGGGGAATACCGTTAACCGCCAGGCTCAACTCATTACCAATGCAGCTAGCTCGAACCTGGTTGGTAGCCATGCCTTGATTAATGACATCAGAAGGTTGGAAACGGCCGTCACCCGACAGGTAAACAATCTGGTCGCTGCCCGTTTGGTATTTGCCAATAGCATAATAACCATCGCCGCTCACCAAAAACAGGTAAAAGTTTTCTTCATTCTGATAGCGGCAAATTACGCCATAAGCATTATCGTTGGGGCCGCTCACCTGCCGCGCCTGGGTGGTGATGACCACATCGTTAAAATTACGGCCCGGATTACTCCACCAAATCTGCCCCGGCTGGCTGGTGCTGATGCGGAAAGCACCTTCTTCCACAGACGTCACCGCTCCACTTTGATTATAGAGTACCCAGCCACAGTCCTGCTCGCCGCCAAAATCATCAAAAAACAAAGCACCACCCTCGTTACACGGAGCAGGTTCTTTGCCGCCAATGGAACAGGCAACCAACAGCAAAACGCCCGCTAACATGGCCAAAAGTAAAAAAACCTTG
Organism: Ardenticatenaceae bacterium; assembly: GCA_020634245.1. GTDB lineage: Bacteria > Chloroflexota > Anaerolineae > Promineifilales > Promineifilaceae > JACKCC01. Next base: position 65,647 of record JACKCC010000019.1, read on the forward strand.
CGCATGAAAGGAGTCCTCCCGCCGTTTTAACTGCTTTTATGTTCCAATTTATCCAGCACATCCCGCAGCGACTCGATATTTTTCTGCAAGTCGGTCTGCTGGCGCGACGTGACCAAATAATAAGCCAGGACGCCTATCCACATAATCATAATAATGACAGCAATCAATACCAGGTTTTCTAACATACCTTGCCTCCGAGGTGCGGCCGTAACATAATTTGGTCTGGCTCTGGCCGGTCTCCAGACCGAGCCAATTACAGACCGGCACAACGATACGTGTAACGGCCGTTTATAATTTCAGTTAGAGTTTATCCAAAAATTGGAAACCTGACACCCTTCAAGCGGACGTATTCCACAGCGGCTCCGCCATTCCTTTCTGATGATTCTCATAGCGGGCCATCACAAACAGCACATCCGAGAGACGGTTCAAATATTTGATCACATTCGGATTAAGCTCATTTGGTTCCACATGAGCCAGAGAAATCGCATCCCGTTCCGCCCGGCGGCAGACCGTGCGGGCCATATGCAAATACGCCGCCCCCATCACACCACCGGGCAAAATAAAATTCTCCAACGGGCCGACAACTTCACTCATTTCGTCAATCCACAATTCCAACTGATCCACATGGCTGGGCAAGATTTGTGGAATACCGTATTTCTCCTTATCGGCCGCATAAAAAGCCAGGTCAGAACCCAAATTAAACAACTCGTTTTGAATAATCGGCAGCAGTTCTGCCAAACGAGCACTCAAGCCAGACGCCAACGCTACGCCAATTACCGAATTCAACTCATCCACCACCCCATAAGCCTGCACCCGCAAAGCATCCTTAGACACCCGTTCCCGGCTACCCAAACTCGTCGTCCCATCATCCCCTTTGCGGGTGTAAATCTTCGTAATTCTCGGCATAACATTCTCCTAAAAAGTGGCAAAGTTGCAGAGTTGCACCCCTTTACCCCTGCCCCCCTGCACCCCTACTCCCCTTCACCCCCGCCAGCGCATCCTCCACCGTCAACCAGCCGCTGTCGGGGAACAGTCGTGAGATTTGCGGGGCGAACAAAGGCGACGTTGCTAAAATTTCGGCCGTCGGGCCAGAGGCAATCACTTCACCCTGACTCATGATGATAACCCGATCAGCCACCTGAGCAACCAGTTCCACGTCATGCGTCACCAGCAGCAGCCCCATCCCTTCGGCCAGCCACTGCTGCCAGATGGTTACCAGCGTCTGTTTTGCTTCATAATCCAGGCCGCGCGTCGGTTCATCAAGCATGAGCAGTTTGGGCCGGGTAATGGTCACTGCGCCCAGCGCCACCCGCTGCCGCTGCCCCACCGACAAATCACGCGGGTACGCCTCGGCCAACGGGGCCAGCCCTAACCGATCCAGCAGATTGGCAACGCCATTTTGATGCAGCAAATTATGATTGCGCAGAGTGATGGTTAGCTCTTCGACCACCGTCTCAGCAAAGAGCAAATCGTCAGGATTTTGCGGCAGGTAGGCGGCTTCGCGGCTGATTTCGGCCACGGCACGGCCGTTCACCACCCGCCCATTCATCACCACCTCACCCGTTTGCGGTTTCAGCAGCCCCATCAAACATTTGAGCAGCGTGCTCTTTCCCGCTCCATTGCGTCCCATCACCGCCACCGTCTCCCCGGCATTCACTTGCAAACTGACCTGATTGAGGGCGGAACGGCCGTTGTAGGCGTAGCTGAGGTTATCTGCCGTTAGCAGTGAAGGGGTGAACGGGTGAAGGGGTGAACGGGTGGGCTGCGCTTTCACCCGTTCACCCCCGCCCCCTTTCACCCCCTCACGCGCAAAGCGCCGCCCTTCCTTCACCGTCAGCGGCAGTGGACTCCAGCCCAATTCACGGCCCAGGCGCACCAGCGGCGGAAGTTGGGGAATTTGCGCGATGGCTGGCTGAACAAAATCATCGACGGTGATACGGCCGTTCTCCAAATAAGTAATCCGATCCACGTAACGCAGCACCCGCTCCAGCCGGTGCTCGGCCAAAATAATCGTCAAGCCCAAATCCTCATTCAGGCGCACCAGCGCCCGCAGCACCTCTTCCGCCGATTGGGGATCGAGCTGGCTGGTGGGTTCATCCAGCACCAGGATTTGCGGCCGCAGGGCCAGGGCGGTGGCAATCGCCACCCGCTGCCGTTCACCACCGGAGAGAGTGGTTAACGGCCGTTCCCGCAGCGGTGTCAAATCCAGCAAATCCAGCACCTCTTCCACCCGCACCCGCATCTCCTGTGGCGGTACGGCTGCATTCTCCAGTCCAAAAGCGATCTCCGGCTCCACCCGATCCAGCACAGCCTGCGCTTCCGGGTTTTGCAAAACAAAGCCGACGTGCCGGCTCAAAGTGTGCGGCCCCAGCGCCAACGCATCCAGGCCATCCACGACGATCTGACCGGACACCGTGCCGCCGGTGAAATGGGGCACCAGTCCGTTCAAACAGCGCAGCAGCGTCGATTTGCCCGATCCGGACGGCCCGGCCACCAGAACAAATTCACCCGCCGCCACCTGCCAGGAAACATCCTGCAAAGCCACGCGGTCACTATTCGGATACGTATACGTTAACTGATCAATCGTAATCATCGGAGTCTGCTACCTTTGTTGCTGTGGCCAGTCTCCCGACTGTGCCACTGTCGTTGAGCAAAACAACCACTGCCGGATAAATCAACAACAAAATGCACAAGCCAATAAATACATCAAATCCCGGCCAGGCTAATTGGGGATAAGGCGAATAAGCCAGCGTTACCCGGTTCAAAAAGGGTATGGGGATAATGAAAAAGAGGACAGCGAGTACTGCCGTACCCATCAATCCCACATTCCAACCCGTCAGCCGATCTGGCCGGTAGCGCGTGAAAGGTGTCTGCTGCCCTAACTGCCACAGCAAAAAGCCAATGGCCACAATGCCCGCCGCCATCACCAACCAGCCCGGCCAGCCAATCCAAAAACTCAACACCCAGCCCAAAAACGTCGCCAACAAACCAACCAACAATGCCAACTGAATCTTTAACGGCTGCCGGACATCAGCAGTAGAGCCATAACCACGCGCTACCATCGCTTCGGCCACGCCCATCGCCCGCTCTAAACCGCCGATCAGCAGCGGAATTAACACCGGACGCCAATCACCCAGCCCTCGAATTTGATGACCGCGAATCGCCTGCGCTTCCCGGATGCGGCGCAGTTGATTCATCGTCTCCGGCACATAGGTCAGGCCAATCAAAACCACCACAGCCAGATCACGCAGCGCCCGTGGGGACAGTCGTACCAATTCGCCGGTCGTCACCACTTTGTTGAAGGTGGTAAAAATGACCAGTAGCGTCAACAAAATCAACCCGTTGCCCAGGCCGAAAACAGCCGCTTCCAACGTCAACGGGCCGCCAATATATGGCCAGCTTCCCGGCAGTCGAAACAAAACCGTCACCCCAATGTGGACAAACAGAACGTTCATCAAAGTTGAGAAAGCCAGCAAAATTAAACCAATTCGGATTAATGGCAAATTCAAACCGATGTCAGGCAAAGCACAGGCTTTCTCCACCACCTGGGCAACTAGCAGAATGATTAGCGTGTAAAACGGATTGCGGGTAAGCATGGTCATCACCACCGCCGCCAGCAGCCACGTCATCCAGCCCCGCGCATCAAACATCGACTTTCACCTTCAGCAGTTCAGCAGTCAGCGGTCCGATTTCTGCCTTCTGCCCTCTACCTTCCACCTTAAACTCAAACCGATCACGGAAGCGGGCCAGAGCACGCACAGTGGGATTTCCCAGAGCCAGAATGAGCAGAACGTTACCCGCCGCCCGGCCTAAATCCCAAACCAGAGAGGTTGCCGCATAAAAAGCGGCGTAACGGCCGATTCCTTCCCAAATCGTGCCGCCCGGCTGCCAACTGGTCGCGCTGCTGTCCACGACGAACGGCCAGAAGTACAAATTGATGATCGCACCAAAAAGTAAGCCCCACAGAAGTCCCCACCCGGCCAGCAAGCTGATTTGCAGCCGCTGGCTGCGCGGATGAGGCAGCCAGCCGGCACTCATTCCCACCCAACCAGCGGCAAACATCTGGTATGGCAGCCAGGGACCGACGCCGCCGGTCACCAGCGCCGAAGCGACTAAAGACAACGTGCCCATCAAAAAACCAAAGCGCGCTCCAAAAACGTATCCGGCCAGGATGATGGGGGCGAAAATGGGCGAAAAGCCACCCGGAACTGGGAAAACCACTTCAATAAAGCGCAGCACGGCCGTTACCGCCACCAACACCCCCAACGCCGCCACCACTTTAGCACTCACGGCCTGCCCCTGAATTTCCACCAGCAAAACGGCCAGGCTGACGACAATGAGAAAAGTGGTCAGCAGCGGCGCATCGGCCGAGTGGGCCTGGTAGGCAACAGCGGTTTGGGGTAAGACAAATGGATAAGCGAATGCGGCCACGCCAATGACGGCGCTGAGCACGTAAATCATGGCCGACACGCTGCGCTTCATTTCTGTCCTTTCCGTCCTCTGGCCAACAGCAGGCCACCTGCCACTAATACGACAAGTCCCAATAAACCATACCCCAGCCATTGATTGGAGCTGGATTCCGTTGGTATTGGATCAGGCACGGCCGTTGCCACCACAGTCGGTTCAACAGTCACAGCTTCTGGGGCAACCATCGAAGCCGCGCAAATCTCATCAAACGTGGTCGGCGGCGGCTCCAGCGCATCTTGCGGCGTTCCCGGGCCAAAAGTCCAGCCCTGCACCGTGCCGTTTTGTACCCGTGTCATTCCGGCCCCGGCCTGAAAATACCGCCACTGGTCATCTTGCAGATGCCAATACGACCAGTAAACACAATCGCCGCCGCCTTTACACTGGCAGAAACAGTCGCTGCCCGGACAACCCGTGCCTTCCAGACGGCAAATCGCCGCCCCCAGAGAAACACTTGCTGTCTCTACATCCAGCCCAGAACGAGTCAACAGCTCAAATCCGGTGATTTCCGGCTCGGTAAACTCAACACAGCGGATAAGGGTGGTGCCATCTACCAACATCACCACCAACCCGGCCCGATTCGTCTCCTGGGCCGACGCCGAGGCAGCCAGTCCAATTAGCAGCAAAATCAGGATCAAGGCAATCGTTCGCTTAAACATAGGAAACAGTTGCTGGGAGTTGGCTGCCAGTTGCTGGAAAACCAGCCACCAGCAGCCAACTCCCAACCGCCAACTATTTTTTCAAATACCAATATGCGCCGCCAACCACCAGCAGCAGCGTGATAATCACAAGAATCAGCGGTGCAGTGCTGCTTGCTCCAGCCGTCGTTGTCGCCACGAGTGCTGCGGCAGCCGCAGGCGCTGTGGCCGTCGCGGGTGCTTCCGTCGGCTGGGGGATAGGTGTCGCCGGGACGTCAGTCGGTTCGGGAACGGCCGTTGGCTCTTCAACCGGTACGGCCGTCGGCTCTTCGGTGGCCATTTCGGCCGGTTCCTCTGCCGCAGGAGCATCTGGTTCCAAGATAGGCGCAGAAATCAAAACCGGAATCGGCACGGCCGTTCCCGGCTCCTGAGCCAGCAAAAGGATGGCGTCCGTCGTGCCATAAGGGTCATCACCGGGGCCGTACAGATTTGGCCAACAGCCATTTTCGCCCTGCTGCGCCAGCACCACATCAACAGCACTGGTCAACGTGCCGCTAACAATCTGGCTCCACTCTGGACCGTATGGATTTTCACCCGCTGCTTTCAATCCCTGCACGACTTCGGAAGAAGAGTTGGGATTGGAGACGTCAAATCCCCAACCGCCATCGGGCAGTTGGGTGACCTGTAGATTGGCAATCGCTTCTGGCGGCACCTGACCCAACCGGCCCAAGACATTCACAGCGATGCCGTTGCTGTCCGCGCCGCCCCAGTCGCCGTCAGTTTGGACATTGAGGAGCAAGGTAACGGCCGTTTCATCTGGCATCTCACCCGCAGCCAGCAAACCCAACATTGCTTCGGAATGGGAGAAGGGACCGAACTGGGTGCTGTCATACTCGCCCGTCGGCGAGAGAACCGTCGTCATTTGCGTCACCAAATCCTGTCCGGCAAAATCATGCACGTCACCGCCAGCAGCCACGACACCCTGCATCACAATGCCAATACCACCACCCCGGCTGAACGCCAGGAAATCGGGAGCCAGCGCAACCAAGGCCGGCAAGGCAGAAGCCGCATCGCCACCTGCCGCAGCAATAGCCTGGATAGCCCGTGAAGTACCAGCCGCGTCTATGCCAAATCCGGCAAACTGCTCCCAGCCACCCGTCGCCGGGTCTTGCAAAGTTAGAAGGCAGTTTAATCCTTGCTGCATGGCTTCATAACGGCCGTGCAGTGGAAACGCTTTACCCGCCACCGCCGGAATCGCCTGAACAGAGGTAAAGAAATCATCAAATGGGCCATCGCCAAAATTGGCCTGGAATGCGCCTGATTCACCCTGCGCTAGAAGCAGCGCTTGCAACGGAGAGAGACCGCCTGGGCTGTACGAGCCATCAACCGAATAAAAATCCAGACCCAACGCACTTAAGGCCTGCACCACCAGCGCCGTGCTGTTCACACTTTGACCAAAGCCGGGGCCATATTCCCAGCCGCCGCTTTCTAGTTGGGCCTGGGTTAGCCAATCCACCGCGCGGGCAACAACAGCATCATCAGCAGGTACACCGGCAGACAGCAAGGCCATGATGGCCATCGCCGTCGCGTCAGCGTTGCCCATTGTGCCAAAACCGTCGTCCCAGGAGCCATCCAGCCCCTCTTGGCTCGATTGCAGCGAGGTTAACCAGGCAATGGCGCTGTCGGAGATGGGTTCGTTTACGGCCGTTAACGCCAAAATCGCCAACGATTGACCATAGGGTGGCAAAGCATTACTGTTTTCAGTTAAATGATTGACTAAAGCTGCCACAAAATCCTCACCGGCAAAATCGCGCGGGTTCTGCCCAGCGGCGACCAGAGCCAGCACCAGCTTGCCGGCTGTCGAACCATCGGTTTGGGCATAAGCCAGCACATCAGCGGGATTGGCTTGCAAATAGGCCAGCGCATTAACTGGCTGGTAGCCGCCGCTGCTGATGGCCAGCATCGCATCCAGCGTACCGCCCACATCAGATGGAGCCAAATTCGCACCGCCACTGAAACTGCTAAATCCACCATCTTCATTTTGATGAACGGTAATCAGCCAGTTAACAGCTTGAGTTACGGATAAACGTTGATCGGGAAAGATGGGTTCTTGCATGCCGGGAGCGGCAACTGCCGTATTCACGTCCAACAACGCCAACACTCCCCATACACCCACAAATGCCACGAGGATACTTAATAAAAACAGTTTTTTCTTCATTTTGCCTCCAACAACAAAGTCGCCCAAAAATGAATCACTCGTGGGAGGATCAGTCTTGTAGTCAAATAGTCTTGTAGTCGTGTGGTTTCTTCTTCCCGACTATTTGACTATCTGACTGCTCGACTAATTGAAAACAAAAACCCGATACGTTGAAGGTATCGGGTTGAGTCATCAAAACTTTTGTTTTCGATTGCCGAGCCAATGGTATGCCATCGGCCCAGTCCCCAACCCTTGACCACGAGGGTAGAAACTGACCAAAGGCGGGCGGCCTGACTTGTTAGTCGAATAGTCTTGCAGTTGTGTAGTCTTGTAGTCGCGTAGTCTTTTAACTACTTGACTATCCGACTACCTGACTACTTGACTATCATCGCCTAACATACAGTTGCGGGACAGTACCGGACTCCCCATTCTGAGAATGAGCTACCGGTTTCGCCATTGAACCCTGCCATCCGGGGCGAAGGGTACCTTTGATCGGTTTAATTGTTAATGTGAATTTGAGTGTAACAAACAGCCGTTACACCGTCAATATGATCAATATCACCTAAAAAACAGCCGTTCATCATTGCGCCTGGGCTTGCAAATCGGCCAGCAGAGCTTGTGCCTTTTCGGTCATTTCTGTATCTGCCAGGGATTCGAAGGTGGCAACGGCCGTTTCACAATACGCTACCGCCTTGTCCAACTGTCCCCAATCAGCGTAAACAAAAACCAATGAAATCTCCTGCTCACCAACGAGCGGCTGATTATCCAACTGCTTGGCCAGGGCTAAAGATTTCTCGGCCGATCTGGCGGCCGCTGCGTAGTCGCCCAATTCAGCCTGGACGGCCCCGATACGGCCGTGCAGCACCGCCTCCGCCGCCTGATCAACCAACTGTTGGGCATAAGTCAATGCATTTTCATAGCTCGCCAATGCCTGTTCATTCTGTTCCAGATTGTAATAGGCAAATCCCAAATGCGTCAGCATCGTCAACTGCCATTCCCAATCCTGCTGTGCCTGGGCAATAGCCAGACCACGCTCCAGATAGGGCAGCGCCTTTTGAAACTGCCCCTGTTCCAGTAAAAAAGTGGCTAACGCATTAATATTACCCATCTCTACTGCATGATTTTGCGTTTCATAGGCCAGCCGGATCACATTATCGCCATACAACAACGCCATGCGCGGCTTTTCCGTGGCGATGTTCAATTTCAATAGATTGCTCAAGGCACTAATTTCAGCGTGGTAATCATCCGCTACACTGGCCAGATTAAGCGCTTCCTCAAAATGTTCAGCGGCCACGTCATATTCTTTATTGGACAAAAAGACATTGCCGATGCTGAGATGATAGGAACACTCAGCCAGCTTATTACCCAATTCCTGCGACGTTTGCAAAGCAACCGCAAAATATTCAATCGCCTTGTCCAACGCATCCAAACCAAGGAAAATCCCGCCCAATTTGCCGGCAATATACATCTGCCGTGGCTTGAAGCTATTATTCAGCGCATAACCAAAAGCCTGTTCCAGCTTTTTGATGGCCTTCATCGGCTTGCCAGTTTCCACTTCCAACAGCCCTAACTGCACCATTGAGTCAACCAACAGCGGCTGATGGTCAATAGCCTCGGCCAATTTGCGCGATTCACGGTACGCTTTGGCGGCAAAATGATAATTGCCGATTTTGGTCAGCGCTTTGCCCTTCATCCCCAGCAGACGAGCCGCCAGTTCCGGCATTTCCGCCGCCAAATCGATGGCTTCCTCAAACTGAGTCAACGCTTTGGGGGCATCACCATCGGCCAGGTAAGCGTTACCCAGTTCGGCCAGGGCGGTGATGAGGTCTTCGGGCTGACCTTTTTGGCGAGCGTTTTGCACGGCCGTTTCCAATCGTTCCATATTGCTTTCCATAACTGTCGACGGTACGGTACTCATTTGATCAATCTACTCCAAAGTGGGAAATCCGCTGCTGCGGTAAATTTGCAAATCCTTACCGACCAACAGCGCCTCGACGTGTGGCAGCCGTTCGGCCAACGCCAACCCCTTGTCCGGCCCCATGACCATGAGGGCCGTGCTCAAAGCGTCGGCATCGGCGGCCGAAGGCGCAATCACGGTAGCACTGGCCAATTCCAGCGGTGAAACGGCCGTCACCGGATCAACAATATGGTGCAGACCAAAATCAGGCGTGAAGCTGTTCTGGTAATCGCCAGATGTGGCGGCGGCCTGGGCCGCTACGGGGAAGATGGCCAGGACACCGGTTTCCGCCGCCGGTCGCGGATTGGCTACCCCAACCCGCCAGGGCGCGCCATCCAGCCGCAGCCCCTGCCCCCACAAATCGCCGCCGGCCTCCACTAAAATATTACCGAAGTTGTTGGCTTGCAGAACTGCCACCGCGCCATCAACCACGCGTCCTTTGGCGATACCGTCCAACGTGACGGCCATGCCCGGTTGGGCAAAAGTAATCCTGTTGCTGTTTACGGAAACCCACCGGAAATTGACCAGATGGGCTGCCTCTGCGCTGCTGCCGCCGTTTTTTAGCGCATCAATGATTGGTTTCACGGTGACGTCAAACGCGCCATTGGTTAAACGGCCGTATGACAGCGCCAGATTCATCAAATCCACCAGTTCTGGGGCCGGTTGAGACAGTTTCCCATCACAGTTCAAAATAGCCAGCTGCGCCTCCGGGTGACGATGATCAAACAAGGCAATCAATCGTTCCATTTCGGCAAAAGTGGCTTCAATCACGGCCTGCCCGGCCTGCTTGTCATCCGTTACCAGGGCCAGATTAATGACCGTGCCCATCAAGGTCCGGGTTTCGTGGATAGTTTGCGACCGGGGCAGCCAACGAGTAGATGCCAGTTTCCCGCCGACGACCAATGTACCGGCAACGGCCGTGATCTTCAACATATCACGGCGGGTAACCGTCGGGGAGATGGATAAATTCAAATTCATCAGTGACCATCGCCTCCCTGGCCGCCTTCCTGGCCGCTTCCTTGACCGCCGCCCTGGCCGGAGCCATGACCTTGCCCATGTTCCTCTTCACGCAGCGCTTCCGGCGTCTGGGTCAGGCGCAGTTGATATTCATACGCTTCGGCCGTGATGGTGACGTACAGATTTTCATCCGGCCGAAAAGTATCCCGGTAATAACTGGGGGTTGCCGGCGCCTTTTCGACGAGGCCGTCAGCCCATACCAAACCAACAAGTACCACGCTGACAACTAAAAAGGCCAGCAGCGCCTGCCGCTTTAAGCGTTCGCGGTTTTTTTTGTCCATTTCTGCCAACTCTCACGCACCCAACGCCGCCCGGCTGCAATGAAATCAACCACCGGATCAAGCGGGCATAAGTAATTACAAAACGGCCGTTTCACCACCAGACTGGCTAACACAATAAGCACCAGGAAAATCCAGGCAACGGCCGTGCCCCGGAAATCAAATAACGTGCCAAATGGTTCATACCCAGCCGCGCCGGGCCGCCGCAAAACCAGCCCCAATACAATTGCGCCTAAGGCCAGACCACGCTGCACCCATTTGAGTGCCTCGTTCCATTCACGCGGGCGGTACACTTTGGCTCCAGTTACCACCGACAAACATTCCTGAAACGCACCAAACGGGCAGAACCAGTGACAGTACGGATTCTTGGCATCTACCGTCGTCACAAAAATGATGCCGCCCAACAAGAAGTACCAGTACAAATTGTTGTGCCAGTCCGGCCAATAGCCGCTAAGCAGCGAAATGACCATGGTGATGGTAAAAGGCGCGGTATACACAAAACCAAGCAAAATCATTCCGGCGATCAGCGTGCCCCAACGGACGCGCCGTTTCCAGGCCTGGCTGCGCAGTTTGTGACCGATGTAACCGGATAAAAACAATAAAAGCAGAATAATTTCTGGCGCACCAAACTGAATCTGGCGCTTTTCCGGCGGCAGGGTGATGTTCAAGCCATCGGCAGCGATTTGGGAAACGGCCGTTTTCACCGACATCGCCACCCCTTCCGCACTGACCGTCGCCCCCGTCACAGCATCCAAATCGCCGCCCAATTTAAGCGGATCAGTGACAGCTTTACTGGCATATTGAGCCACAAAATCACGGTTTTCAATCAACCGAAAAAAGCCCGGCGACTCTCGCTGCTTGACAATCGCCACGCCTAAGATCGTACCAGCCGGGTCCACCCCCACCAACACCTCAATAGGGCCAGCATAACCTGGCGCTTCGCCAACGGCCGCATAGCCCAGCACATTGCCCGTAGCATCCCGCCCCACAAACAAGCCATTTTCAATAACCACCCGGGTCGCTCCCGGAATAACCTCAGGAACCATCGGGGCCACGTCCGTCCCATTGGCAAAATAACCGTACACCCAGGCTGCCAAAACAATTAAAACGGTGGCTGCCATCAATCGGCGATCCCGCACATTCCGCTTTTGCTTCGATGCAGTCGGTTTGACGTTTAAGGGAATTGACGGTTTTGCTTCAGCCATAGTGCATTTTCCCAAATAAAAGGAGGGAAAGGATAAATCCCTCCCCTCCGATATTTTTGTTCAATCTACCACAAAGCATAACAGCAAGCGGGCCATCCGGCCAAATTACTTGTTACGACGGATGAACCAGACAACAGCGCCAGCCAGTGTCAACACGACAAAGGTGACCCAGAAGATGGCGGCCGCCCGTGGTTCCAGTTCCTGGCTGCTGGCAACTGCATTTTGCAAAACGAAAATTTCCAGAAGGAGCCATAGCGCCCACAAAACCCATTCGCCTAACGGCCGTTTCTTCACACTAAACGTATACTTGTCACTCATCACTTAAGCCTCCATAACCGGCGCATTGCCGTCAATGCCGTACTCCGGCAAATCCAACGACCACCATTCTTCCGAACTGGCCTGCGTACCATAACCAAATGCGTCATCCATACTGCGGAAGAAACTGTCCAGGAACGGCGCAGTCGATGCACCAGCCTTCACCCATTCATGTACCCAGGCATTCTCCTTCTTGGCAAAGGGACATACGGCAAAACAAATACCGCAGTTCGTACCAGCCTGCTCACGCCAATAGGTGTAACAGGTAACCGCATTTTCAAAGAACGCTTTGTGTCCTGGATTATTCCAGTCGCCCTGAGTCTCCCAGGTCGGTTCATCCAGAAAACTCAATGATTCTGACGGGCACGCTTCGGCGCATTTCTTGCAGCGTTTGCAGAATTCCATAATACCGGCGTCAATCGGTTTATCGACGGAAACCGGTAAATCAGTCAACAGTTTGAAAACACGCACCATCGGCCCAAATTCGGGGGTGATGAGACGGTTCAGCCGCGATAATTCGCCCAGACCGGCCATCACACCCATTGCCGGCGCAATACCCAATGCGTTGGTGCTGGATTCGCCCAAACCCTGGTAACCTAGACCACGCAAAAACTCCTGTAAGGACCCCTGGATAGATTCGCCACGTTTGTAAGCCAGGGTTGTCGTCTGCGAGGCTAGTGCAGTCGGGCAGCGGCGCATCGTTTCCTGCGACATTTGCACGGTATACACAACTACATATTTGCAGCTGTTGGGAATGTAACGGGCATTGTCATCTTCCGACGCAACCGGATCATCGGTGAAAATTAGTTCCTTGCCATCCGGATCAACGCCATAAATGAGTTTGCGTGTATTGTCGTCCAGTTCGAAATAGCCGACTGTGGCTGCACCAAAGTGACGCAGTGCCGCACGAATGATTTTGGCCGCCTCGTCTGGACTGCCTGTCCACTTGGGTACGCCGCGATCTTCAGGTGTTTTGGCTTTTTGCGGTCCCAAAAAGCTTTTGCCAACACCTACATGAGCGCTTTTCAGCGCCTGGTCTTTAAGCGTGTAGCCGTCTACGTTGTCCAGCATGCGCTGTTTTTCAGTTTCAGCGGCTACGGCCGTTAACCGGTCAACCTCATCATCACCCACATAACCAGCCATACCAGGGCCGCGTACCGAACCAGTTCGTTCATTGTAGCGCTTCATTTTGGCCCAATCCACTTCGGTTGTCGGTTCATCGACTTCTTTCACCCACCACGGCCGTTTCGAGCGACCGGCAGGATCAGAAAAAGGTGCAGCTTTATAATCCTTGGCTGCTGCCGCCGGTTTTGCCACTGTCGTCACAGCCGCAGCTCCGGCCCCAATACCGGCTACACGAAGAAAATCGCGCCGGCTTAACTTAATTTTGCCATTCTTCTGCATGTCTTTCCTCCATTTGAAGAAGTTCACCAATATCTACTCAAACCTTAACGGTTTATTCTTTACTCTGCCTAAACCTTACCATCCCCCAAATGTCTCCGGTATCGGGAAAAGTATGGTTTTCTGTGGTGATTTTCCTTACAAATGGCAAAAGATCAGCAATCGTAACCCGAATTCTATTTACTGTTTTCCGAATGATTTTCCAAAGGTTGTATATACCTTCAGATTGCCAAATACGGATTACCAGGTCGATACCAGCATCAAAACTCAGGAGGGAAGGAATCTCCTATCCCTCCTGAATCAAAACAACCTTGTTTTATTTGTTACGCCGGACAAACCAGACGACAGCGCCGGCCAACAGCAGCACCACAAAGGTCACCCAAAAGATAGCTGCTGCTCGTGGCTCCAATTCTTGACTGCTGGAAATCGCATTTTGCAGAACGAATATTTCCAGGATAAGCCAAAGCGCCCACAATACCCATTCGCCTAACGGCCGTTTCTTCACACTAAGCGTATATTTGTCACTCATCGATTAACCCTCCATTACCGGCGCATTACTGTCAATGCCATACTCCGGCAGATCCAGCGACCACCACTCTTCGGCACTAGCCTGCGTACCATACCCAAAGGCATCATCCATGCTGCGGAAGAAGCTGTCCATGAATGAAGCCTTGGCCGCACCAGCCTTCACCCACTCATGAATCCAGGCATTGTCTTTCTTGGCAAACGGGCACACAGAAAAACAAATGCCACAGTTCGTACCGGCCTGCTCACGCCAGTAAGCGTAGCAAGTGACCGCGTTTTCAAAATAGGCTTTGTGGCCCGGGTTGTTCCAGCCACCCTGGACTTCCCAAGTCGGTTCATCCAGGAAACTCAGCGATTCCGATGGGCATGCTTCAGCGCATTTCTTGCAGCGCTTGCAGAATTCCATGATACCGGCGTCAATCGGTTTATCTAATGCAACCGGCAAATCGGTCAACAGCTTGAAAACGCGTACCATTGGCCCGAATTCAGGACTGATAAGGCGATTCAGGCGCGATAGTTCCCCCAAACCAGCCATGACACCAAACGCCGGAGCAATACCTAACGCATTCGTGCTTGATTCTCCCAGACATTGGTAACCCAAACCACGCAAAAATTCTTGAGTAGACGCCTGAATTGTTTCACCCCGCTTATAGGCCAGGGTTGTGGTCTGTGAAGCTAACTGCGTCGGGCAGCGGCGCATCGTTTCCTGGGACATTTGCACCGTGTAAACAATGGCGTATTTGCAGCTGTAAGGAATATATCGGGCATTGTCATCCTCGCTGGCAATCGGATCATCCGTGAAAATCAGTTCCTTGCCATCGGGATCGACGCCGTAAATAAGTTTGCGCGTATTGTCATCCAATTCAATGAAAGCTACATTCGCTGCCCCAAAGTGGCGCATGGCCGCGCGAATAATTTTAGCTGCTTCTTCCGGACTGCCAGTCCATTTGGGAACGCCAAGTTCTTCAGGTGTTTCAGCTTTTTGCGGTCCTAAAAAGAGCTTGCCAACACCTACATGAGCACTCTTTAACGCATTATCTTTGAGCGTATAGCCGTCCACATTGTCCAGCATGCGCTGTTTCAGGTTTGCCTCTTGAGCGGCATTTAACCGGCCGACTTCGTCATCGCCGACATAGCCGGCCATACCAGGGCCTCGTACCGATCCGGTGCGCTCGTTGTAGCGCTGCATTTTGGCCCAATCCACTTCGGTTGTCGGTTCATCCACTTCTTTCACCCACCACGGCCGTTTCGGACGGCCAGCAGGATCAGAAAACGGTGCGGCTTTATAATCGCGGGCAGCTTCAGCCGGTTTTGCCACTGTCGTCACGGCAGCTGCTCCGGCTCCAATACCGGCCACGCGCAGAAAATCGCGTCGGCTTAGCTTAATCTTGCCATTTTTCTGCATCTCATTTCTCCTCAAAAATGTACTAATTTTTGAACACCGAATAAACATCCAGTTGATCGAAAATTTATCATTGAGCCTCGTACAGCGGTATCGGGAAAAAGATGCTCTTTTGTAATATTTTTCCTGAAAAAAGCGGGGATTTTTGTAATGTTTTTCCTGACGAAAAAAACGCCAGGCTTTTATGCCTGGCGCTTCTTATTTTCGAATAGGTTGAAAAACCATCCTAATCGTCAAAATCGTCGAGGATACCGGCCCGCAGAGCGAATTTTACCAGGTCAGAACGATGTTCAAGATGAAGTTTTTCCATGGCTCTCTGCCGGTAAGTTTCGACCGTTTTGGAGCTGATGATTAACCTTTCACCTATTTCCCGGCTGGTATATCCCAATGCCGTCAGGCGCAGCACATCCTGTTCGCGCTCCGACAACTGCTGAAATAGTTCTGTTTCGGTCTCTTTAGCCGTGACGGACTCTACCAGGGCAGTAGCCGCTTTAGGATGTAAGTAACGTTCACCTGTCAGAACAACCCGAATCGCCTCTAATAGGCTGGTGTGGGTAGATGATTTGGGAACGTAACCATCACAACCAGCTTCAATGGCCGGCATGACAAATTCGCGGCGGATGTACATGGAAAGCACGACAATGCGGCTTTTGACATTTTCCGCCCGAATAAGCCGAATCGTCTCCAGGCCGCTGATGTCGGGCAGCCCCAGGTCCATCACGATGATATCGGGTTGTAAATCGCGGGCCATGTGGACAGCATCACGGCCGTTTCCAGCCTCGGCGACAACTGTCAAATCCGGCTCACTTTCCAATAAGGCGCGCAATCCGTCTCGCAATACTTTATGATCATCAACCAGCAAAATCGTAATCATACAGCTCCTGTTTCCGGGGGAATGGGTATCATAACGTGCAGGGCAGTTCCTTTGCCCGGCGCGGAATAAACATCTAGCTTTCCCCCCACAATTGAAGCTCTTTCGTCAATACTGATCAATCCCAGATGCCGCTTGCCTTGTTCCAATGGCACTTGATGCGGCGCAAATCCTTTACCATTGTCTTCGATGCGCATAAATACGGCAACGGCCGTAGCCGTCAGCTCAATTTCTACCTGGCTGGCTTCCGCATGGCGCACCACATTGGTCAGCCCTTCCTGAGCAATGCGATATAGCGTCACCTCGATTTCCGGAGTTAAGTGATGACCATCCAAATCAAAATTACAAAGCGTAACCAGCCCCGCTTCCTGAGCCATATCTTTCACCAATGTTTCCAGAGCTACCGGCAAACCAAATTGTTCCAGCGCCGCCGGACGCAGCCGGTAAGACAATTCTCGAATCTGTTCAATGGTTTCTGAAACCAGATTCTGGATCGCGTTCAAATCGCCTCGTAAGTCGGCGGATGCGCTGTGCCTTTCCAGCGTTTTCAGACGAACCAGCAAGGAGGTCAACATTTGTCCGGCTCCGTCATGAAGTTCCCGTGCCAGCCGACCGCGCTCATCTTCTTGCGCCCGCACTAACGACTCCAGCAGCGCCTGCCGGGCCATTTCTTTTTCGACCAGTTTGAGCCGCAGCCAGGCGTTGGCTGTAATTTCAGAAATTTGAGCACCAATGGCTGTCAACAGGTCGAAATCATCGTCTGATAACGCTTTGTCTTTATCACACAATAAATTCAGTACGCCGAATTTTTCGCCGCGAGCTTCGATGGGTATGGTGATATGAGTATTCCGCAGGTCGGCGAAGGAACAATTTTCCAGGCGGGGACACGGCCGTATATTTGTCCCGGTCTGCAATTGGCCCAAAACCAAATCCTGTTGGCAAGAACACAATTCATCATCCGGGTTGTGCAACAAATGGGCCTCCAATTCCGGCGGCACTTTGTACCAACTGGCCAGGTGAAACCGCTCCCGCTCCGGATCGCGCAAATAAATCCAGCCCGTCTTTAACCGCATCACATCTAAAGTGTTTTTTAAGGCCGCAAACAACACATCATGAATCTCGGCTTCCCGGTCAGCGGCTAAAATGACACGGTTGATGGCGTCCAGCCGGCGATTTGTGCGTTCCAAATCTTCTTGTGTCGCCACCAGATGATCGGTCATTTTGTTGATGGCGACAGCCACCTCACCGATTTCGTCTTTTGACCAGACTCTGGCCCGCGATTCCACATTTCCCACCGCAACTTGCTGGGCCATGGTGTTGAGTTCGGTTAACGGCCGTGTCAGAATAAACGTCAAAAACGACGCCAGAATAATCGAGCCGGCCGCCGCCAAAACAGTCACCAACGTCACACTGCGTCCCCCGGCCTGCATCGCCGCCTGTACCCGTACATCCGTCAACAAAAACGACAACCAATCAGACAGCCCTGTTGTAATCCAATAATTAAGCGACCCGCCCAAAATGATAACCGGCAGCAAGATGATACCCGTAATCTTCCAGCGCACCGGCACCGACAAAATGGCATCGTAGGTTAATTCTCCAATCCGATCCAGCAGTTCTTTCATGTTGGCTCCATTAATTCAAATCGTCTGTTTATGTCAAATATTCGCTTGACAATCATTTACATCTTGCTATAATCCCACTCTGTCGATGCGGGGTAGAGCAGAGGCAGCTCGTCGGGCTCATAACCCGGAGGTCGCAGGTTCGAATCCTGTCCCCGCTATTAAGAAAGCGCTCAAATTGAGCGCTTTTTTTATTGCCTTAAG
Organism: Ardenticatenaceae bacterium; assembly: GCA_020634245.1. GTDB lineage: Bacteria > Chloroflexota > Anaerolineae > Promineifilales > Promineifilaceae > JACKCC01. Next base: position 83,740 of record JACKCC010000019.1, read on the forward strand.
CCGTTAATCCTTCCATTTGTCGGGCCAACTCCACATCCCAACTACTCACCACATTGCCTAAATCATGTGTCATCAAATCGACCGTTACTCGATTGTAAACGTTTGACCACTCAGGATGATGATCCATTTTATCGGCAACAATAGCAACACTGGTCATCCAGCCCATGGCACGGGCAAAACTGGCAAATTTAAATGTTTTATGCAGCCGGCCATCCAACAACTGCCAGCCCGGCAGATCGGCCAGGGCTGATTTTATTTCTTCCGGCTCCAGTTTACGACGTACCATCATGTGCCTCCATCAGAGTAAAATATACTTTACAGGTCGTCACCTGGGCGGCTCGACTGATCTCACCGAACGTCTTGTCAAAGGCAGCCAGGCTACGATAGACCCAACCCTCAACAAAGATATACAGCCAATTAATGAAAATGGGGCAATGCCAGCAATCCCCAAAGTGTGCCTGAGCCTGAACAATTACAAGGCAGTGAAATATTGTGCGAGCCAATGACCCAGGTAAATACCGGCCACGCATCCGACCATGCCCGCCGCCAAACTCACTGAGGCACCCAAAACGGCCGTTTTCCGATTAGTTCCGGTAACTTGTTTAATTACTCGAAGCAGCGGCCAATTGTCTGCGCCCATCATGGTCATTTCGACAATTGTACGGATTGATACCTTGTTATCCGGTTTGCCTTCCAGTTCGCCGACCACAGCCAACAGGAATCCGACGACAGCCAGACTGGTGGGCAGCAAAATCATACCGCCGACTCCGGAAGCGGCCGTTCCCACCATCATCCCCACCATCATCGCCGGAACCAGAAAAGGAACCGCCCCCTGCATCAGCATTTCGGCCGGTGCTTCCAGCGATTCAACCACCATAGCCTTCACACCGCGGCTAAATAAACCGCCGTAAGCGCCAATCAACGCGACAATAAACATGGGAGCAAACGTACCACTAATAAGTCCCAATACAAGACCGGCCAGCGCGCCGTTGATCCAGCTGCTTAAAGCCGCAATCAGCGCCAAAGCAAAAGCACCAGTTAAAATCCACACTGTCTTTTGAAAATAAGAACCGATGTATCCCCCAACTATTCCCCCGGCCAGAGCCGCAACGACAATACTCCACCAACTCTTGCTTACGCTTATCAAGCCTAAAATGGCCCCTGAGGTCAACCCGACGCCGGCTCCCAGCACAGCACCGACAACAATCGACCCAAATAATAGGAATAATCTGTTAAACGCACTATCATCCTCATCGGGAAGGGCATGGGTGATAATACCAATGGTCCCGCCAATCACTGAGCCGCTAAGCAAGCCGAATAAGGCTCCATCCACAACCCCATCAATGTTATGGCTCAACGGAAATCCAATGACACTGACCAGTAAACCTAACAGGCCGCCAGCAAACATGCCACCCATGAGACCCCTGCTGCGCTTAAATGTCTGAGTATACGCACCAAATAACATCACCAGTACGGCCGTACACACAACCGCCAGTTCAACTTCATCAACAATAAAGCCAACACAACCAATCAATAAGCCAAGAAAAACCGCCAAGCCAATTTGGTAACTCTCTTTTTCTAAATTGGCCACTTCTACTACACGCATAACTACCTGGACTCCCCTGCTATCGCTCCCTGATTTCAAACCGGCAAAATCCATCACCCATCGCTTTGCAATGCGTCTCCGAAATATCAAAATCCCGAAAGTCCTTGCCGGTGGCAAAAACCATCGCCTCGCCTAACGTCCCAACGTATAGATGGCAAGCCGGTTTATCACTGTGCCGTGTGTGGCAGATGGTACAGGCGTAATCCGTGTAAACCAATACACCATCCTTATCCTGCACATCAACCAGGCCATAATCCACAACATCCATCAGCCCTTTGCGCAATCCTAATAAAATGGCCCGCATGCGCAGACGTTGAGGCAATGCTTTCAAGGCAATCCCGGCCAGCCCCATTACAGCAGCCTGTTCTTTAATGCCCCAACGGAAAGAAGCCCGGCCAATCCGCTGCAGCATTCCCTTCCCCGCGCGCCCGGTAAAATCTTCTATCGCTGCATTAAGACTGGCATATTCGCGGGCTAAAACGTCATGCTCCAGATTGTTGGGTGGCGGGTTACCAATAAATCGTTCTAGACCGCTGCTGCGCAGCACTGCATTTAACCCGTGTGTTCCCAACACCTCTTCGACACCGCGCAGCATTTGCAACAGCAAGGCATTGACATATGGCGCATCTTCAGGTATCTCAACTGGGGTCATACTCATGGTAACCTTCCTTTGCCGGTTTTGCTGCCAACATCATACCACAGAATTGCCCTTGGATGATAAGCCTAAAGTGCCAGCCGCTGGGCAAAAAATCTCACTTTAGTTAGAGCTTTCTGCCCGGTGACTGGCACCTGGCAACAGAAACTCCCTTACACCCTAAAGTGGAAGAAGCCAAACAGGGAAATGCTGTCCGGTTGCCTGAAATCCAAATTTTTTGTACAGGAATTGGGAAGAGATATTGTCGATTTGGGTATTGAGCGATACCTGGCGTAAACCGAGGCGATGGTAGGTTCGAATTGCGTGATCCAGTATGGCTGAGCCAATTCCCTGGCGCTGTACGCGCGGATCGATGGTCAAGCGAACCAGATGCGCGCCCCTATCCGTCCGTGTACTAAGCTGAAATGCCATAATCTCGCCATTTAACTCGGCAACATCAAAGCAAAGGGCCTGGTGGCTGGCTAACTCAAACGTTTCGGCGCTGTGCCGCCACATAGGTTCAAATGCGGCTTTTTCGATGCGTTCCAGGGCAGCCATGTCCGCTAGCTCGGCCGGGCGGATTGTCAGATTGGGCACGGCCGTTACTTCTGGCAACCATACGTCATCTTTCATATAAGTCTCAATCGCATTCGCCTGGAAAAAGCCAAGATCAGGCAGCCAGGCATCGGGCCAGGTGCGCGTCGCCAGCCAACAGAGTTCGGTTACGGCCGTTTCCCGCAAAAAACCACTGACTCGCGCCAACATCGCCGCCAGCATATCCCGCGATTCGCCCACGGCCGCCACCCGAACCCAAGCCGACGGTGGCGGATCGGCCGTTGCCGCCAGGCAGCCCCGCAAACCAGTTCGGGGCAGGAGGAAATTATTGATTGGGGAACGGCCGTTCTCCTTTTCATAATCCGGTTCCGGCAGCACAACAAATCCCGGCGTTCCCAGCCACTCCGCCGGTAAACGCCAATCCGCATGAATATGCACATAGGATGCTCGTCGCAGCAGCTGCGTGATAGCGCTCGAATCCTCCTTCTCGGCCACACGAACTTGAGAAATGTAGCCGTTTTTCTGCCAGACGTTTGCGAATTCCATAACGCTATTGTACACTACATAATCAAATTCCCTACAAGTTAAAGGCAATCAAAAACAAGCCTCACTTCAGGACAATAAATGGGCAAACAAGATCGAGAACGCCAATTAGAAAACACACTGGCAGCCTTGACCAAACGATTTGGAGACGGGGTCATTATGCGTTTGGGTGATGCCTTCCATTTGCAAGTCGAATCAATCCCCACCGGGGCGCTGTCACTGGACATCGCCCTCGGCGTTGGCGGCGTGCCCCGCGGCCGCGTTGTCGAAATCTACGGCCCTGAATCCTCCGGCAAGACCACTCTCTGCCAGCACATCATCGCCGAAGCCCAACAGCGTGGCGGCATCTGCGCTTTCGTTGACATGGAACATGCCCTCGACCCCAACTATGCTGCCAAATGCGGCGTAGACGTCAACAACCTGTACGTCTCCCAGCCCGACACCGGCGAGCAGGCCCTGGAAATCGCCGAAGCCCTCATCCGTTCCGGCACGATGGATGTCGTCGTCGTCGATTCGGTGGCAGCATTGGTACCCCGTGCCGAAATCGAAGGCGAGATGGGCGATTCCCACGTTGGCTTGCAGGCCCGCTTGATGTCCCAGGCGCTGCGCAAGCTGTCGGGCGTCATCAAACAGACCAACACGGTCGTGATTTTCACCAATCAACTGCGCTCCAAGATTGGGGTGATGTTTGGCAATCCGGAAACGACCAGCGGTGGCAATGCCCTCAAGTTCTACGCTTCGGTGCGGCTGGACATCCGCCGTATTCAGGCCATCAAGGCTGGCAATGATGTCGTTGGTAACCGGACGCGGGTACAGGTGAAAAAGAACAAGGTTGCGCCGCCGTTCACCGAATGTGAGTTCGACATCATGTACAATGAAGGCATTTCCAAAACAGGGGATGTACTGGATTTGGCGGTTGAGCATGAAATTCTGGAAAAGCGTGGGGCATTTTTCCGTTATGGCGAGACTTTGCTAGGTCAGGGGCGGGAAAATTCAAAAACCTTCCTGGCCGAAAATCCGGCGATGTTAGCCGAATTGGAGAATTTAGTCCGACAAAAAGCAGGTTTGCCAACGTTGGGAACCATTGCGATTGAAGCTGACTGACTTGCAAATTAATGGCTCTAGCCGCCTGAGCTAGGCGAAAGCAGCTGTGCTTCGGCAAACTCAGCCTTCGACGAAACTTGACGGGAATTATTTTTATTTTTTATTTGTCATTGCTTGAAACGGATGTAAGAAACATCTGTTAACTGATATCAGGACCTAATTCTGTTTTGTCTAAAACATTTTGACTCATGGGTAAAAAGTGCAGCAACGTGACAGTCACTTTGGAAGTGACTGTCACGTGCAAAATAAATGCACACATTTCATAGTTGAGTCATTATTTTTGTTGAAGACAAATTGTTGTAATCGAATACAGGACTGTGGCGGCTTTGCTTTAGCTGCCCATTATTTAACTCTTCTACCAGAGTAAGAGTCTGTATAGGGCCATTTACAACAATCATATGAATACCCCTGTTTATCGCTGGCCGTGGCAAGTTTGACCACGGCTTTTTGTGTATTTATTGGATCTATGGCAGGAAACGAGCAAACGATTACGGCACTAACAGCACAAAAGAAAAACCAGGAGCGTGTTAACGTGTTTCTAGATGGAGCGTTTGCGTTTGGCCTGCCGTTGGCAACGGCCGTTCACCTGAAAGTTGGTCAATCTCTTGCACCGGGCGAAATTGAAGCGCTGAAACAAGAGGATTTGCTAGACAAGGTTAAGCAAACCGCATACCGCTTGATCAGCATTCGTCCGCGCAGCATTGACGAAGTACGGCGTCATTTAGATCGCAAGGGATATGACGAACAATTAATTGAAACGGCCGTAAACCACCTTATCGCCGTCGATTTACTGAATGACGAAACATTTGCCCGCTATTGGGTAGAACAACGAGAAACATTTAAACCGCGCAGCCAATTGGCTATACGTCAGGAACTGCACCAAAAAAGCATCAGCCGCAGCATCATCGAACACGTATTATCTGATGTTGATGAAACAGCGGCCGCTTATCGGGCGGCCACCAACAAAGCCAGAATTTGGGCAAATTACCCGGAACAAGAATTCAAAACAAAACTGGGAAATTTCTTGCAAAGACGCGGTTTTCATTACGAAATTATCAATCAAATCACTGATGAATTATGGCAATCTATCACTAAAGAGAAAGAGATAGAGAACTAAGCCACCACTTAAAAGGAGACAGCAGATGCCGGTTTTACCATTCATATGGGTTTTAATCGGTCTTTTGGCAGGAACCAGTATCACAGCCGTTGCTATGTGGTTTTATCTAAAACCAAAGACCGAACAAGCCTATTTAGATTTACAAAAAGAGATTGATGAAAAAAGAGCTGCCGCCGAACTGGAGAATGCAGCCCTGTTAAAAAGTGCCCAGCAAGAAGCGAAACAACTTCGACTTGAAGCGGAAAAGGTTGCCGAAAGACGGTATCAAGACCTGGCCCGTGCCGAAGAACGTGTCGATTCGCGCAATGAGAAACTGGATCAACAGGCGAAGAAATTAGAAGCCAGGGAGCAAATGCTCAACAAACGGCAAAGTCGTTTAGACAGGCGGCAAAACGAACTAGATCAGATTGCTCAAGAACACCGGGCCAAATTGGAAGAAGTGGCAGCCCTGTCCAACGATGACGCCAAGCAGCTTCTTTTACAAGAAGTAGAAAAGGAATCGCGGCAGGATATGGCCCGCCTGATGCGGGAAATTGAGGATCAGGCCAAGGAAACGGCCGAATCCAAAGCCCGTGAATACATTGCCATGGCTATCCAGCGGGTCGCCAGCGATCAAGTCGCCGACATTACTGTTTCGTCAGTTGCCCTGCCCAAAGAGGAAATGAAAGGGCGGATTATTGGACGGAACGGCCGTAACATTCGCGCATTTGAGCAGGCCGCCGGCGTCGATATCGTCGTTGACGACACACCGGAAGCCGTCATCGTCTCCAGCTTCGACTCAGTCAGGCGTGAAGTGGCCCGCCGCGCTTTGGAACGACTGATCACCGACGGCCGTATCCATCCAGCCCGCATTGAAAAACTCATCAAAGACGCCCAAAAAGAAGTCGATAAAGACATCAAAGAAGCCGGCGACCAAGCCGCTTACGAAGCCAATGTTCACGGCCTGCATCCTCAAGTTTTAGCCATGCTCGGCCGCCTCAAATACCGCACTTCCTACGGTCAAAACCAGCTCCATCATGCCATAGAAGCCGCCAAAATCGCCTCTGTCCTCGCTTCCGAATTAGGCGCGAATGTGGAAATGGCCAAGATGGGCGCCCTGCTCCACGACCTGGGCAAAGCAATGGACCACGAACAGGAAGGCACGCATGCAGCCCTGGGCGCCGAGTACGCCAAACGGTTCCGCGTTCCCGACATTGTCATCAATGCCATTGCCTCCCATCATCACGAAGTGGAACAGGAATCGGTAGAAGCGATCATCGTTGAAGCCGCCGACGCTATTTCCGGGGCACGGCCAGGGGCACGGCGCGAAAGTCTGGAAAATTACATCAAACGCGTCCGAACGCTGGAAGAAATTGCTACCTCATTCCAAGGCGTGGAAAGCGCCTATGCCTTGCAGGCCGGGCGTGAAATTCGCATCCTGGTCAAACCGGGCAAAATCGACGACCTGGGAGCCATGCGGCTGTCCAAAGACATCGCCAAAACTATCGAAGACAGTATGCAGTATCCCGGCCAGATTCAGGTCACAGTAATTCGCGAAACGCGCGCTGTTGGCTTTGCGAAATAGCCAATCATCACACGTAACTATGCATGATGTTGCCTGAGCCTGTCGAAGGCAATTAGGCTGTGACAGGCTCAGCCCTCGATGAAATCACCACCCAAAAAGTCACCTTCACCGGTGACTTTTTTGTTAGGAACGGGGTTTCAACGCCATAAACGGCACGGCATCATGACCCAATGCGTAATAATCCTCGTCTGTGCCATCCACTTCATAGCCCAATAATCGTTTGGATAAAACTTTGGCAGCCATCGGATAACGATGGGCATAATCGACCATTGCCTCACCAGATTGTTCAGGGGTCAGGGGCACGGCCGTTACCGCCATCTTTCGCCAACCCCTCTGAATCATGATATCCGGGTTGGCCAGCAAATTGCGATACCAGTCCGATTTTGCCCCCCAACCGGATGCCACATAAACAGTATCAGCAGCCTTGTCATATTTGGCCACCTCCACCACCGCCTGCCGCATTTTACCCGACTTGCGCCCTACATGATTCAGCAAAACCATCCGTTTAGTCATTAAACCGCCCAATCCAGTCCGGTACAACCAGATAGGGGCACGAAACATCCACCGCGAAAAGCCGCTGGACGGCCGTTTCACATCCACAACTTTCTCAGGCATAATAGTTCCTCATTCATCATTCAAATATCGCATCCGCCGGCATTCCCGGCTTCAACAAATGATCCGGATTAACCAGTCGTATTTTAACGGCAAACACCATGTGTATCCGCTCCTCCTGCGTCTGCACATTGCTGGGCGTAAACTCCGCCTGCGAGGCAATCGTCGAAACTTCGCCGGTAAACACCTCATCATACGCATCCACTGTTACGTCAACCATCTGCCCCAGCGCCACCTTCCCTAAATCTGCCTCCGGCACATAGACCGTCAGCGTCACCTCATCCAGATTGGCTAGCGTGAACAACGGCGCGCCCGGCGCGGCCAATTCACCCACTTGCAGCAACCGCTCTACAACTACACCGCTCACCGGAGCTATCAATTTAGTCTGTTCAATCTGGATGTCTAACGCCTCTAATACCGCTTCTGCAGCAGAAACGGCCGCTTCTGCCTGCGCTACCTGCGCTTCCAGTCCGGCAATTTCCTGCGGTGTGGCCCCGGCCTTCAAGCGGGCCAACTGAGCCTCAGCCTGGGCCAACTGCCCTTCAGCCACAGAAACCTGCGCCGCAGCCGCCGTGATACCTACCTCCGCCGCCGCCACTTGATCCTGTGTTGTTTCCGGAGCAGCCTGGGCCTGAGCCAATGCTGCTTTTGCCTGTGTCACTCCGGCTTCAGCAATCTGAACCTGGGCTTGTGCGGCAGCTACCATCGCCCGTCCGGCAGCAATTTCACTATCCGAGGCCCCGGCCTGGGCCAGGTCAAGCTGCGCCTGCGCCGCATCCCAGGCCCCCTTGGCGCTATCTTCCTGCCAGCGAGCCTGCTCTTCTGGCCAGCCGCCAATCCCCGGATCGATGAAATTGACAAAATGGATACTTTGGTAAATCAAAAATTGAGCATGTGCTTGATTGACCAGAGCCTGATACATGGCTATTTCTTCGGGACGTGATCCAGCCAGCAGCCGGTTGAGTTCGGCGTTAACACGCGCTAAATTGGCCTGAGCCGCCGCCAGGCCGCCTTCGGCCTGGGACACACCCGCTTCAGCCATCGCCACCGAACTTTCTGAGGCTTCGACGGTGCGGGCACTGTCAGCATTGATTTCGGCCTGGGATTGGGCGGCTTTGGCGGCGGCAACAGCACTCTGGGCAGCTGTAACGGCCGCTTCCGCTGCCGCGATTTCTTCATCCGTAGCCCCTACTTTGGCTGAATCGAGCTGGGCCTGGGCAACATCTTGAGCGGCCTGGACTTGGGAGATTTGGGCAACGGCCGTATCTCTTTGCGCCAGCAGCGTCCGTTGATCCAACTGGGCCAACGCCGCGTCCACAGGCACATCATCCCCTTCATCGGCCATCAATGCCACCACTCGACCACCCAATTCGGCCGCAACCGTCACTTCCTCGGCTTCAATCGTGCCCGAAGCTAGCAGCGACCCCGATGAACGGCGCACCGGCTGGCTGGCTGGCCGTGACGGTGCGCTGCTGCCGCTGGATTCGCCGCTCATTTCGGCCGTGAACGACTTCCAGGCCGCCGGATTGGCCCGATAATAAAGCCAACCAACAGCAACAGCTCCCACAATCAAAGCCACAACAATACCTATTATCGTAACTTTTTGCTTCATTGATTACTCCTTATGCGAAGTGGCAAGGTGGCAAAGTGGCAAAATGGCAAAGTATAAAAGTGGCAAAGTGGCAAAGTAAGAAAGTAACTCTACAACTCTACAACTTTGCAACTCTGCTACCCCTTTTCCTCGCTCACCGTGGCAATAAACACATCTTCCAGCGAGGGCACGATGACGTCCATGCTGCGTACGGTGATGTTTTCCTTTTGTAATAACTCCTCAATTTGTGGCCGAAACACAGCCACATCTTCGGCAACGACGTGAATCAATGCGCCATAGAGGGCAACTTCTGCAAACATTTTGGCTTCGCGCAATGTTTTCATGGCCACATCGGGTGCAGAACAGTCAATTTCCAACACCTGGCCACGCATTTTTTCTTGTTTGATCTCTTCTGGCGAGCCAATGGCCGCGAGACGGCCGTTCTGGATAAACGCCAGCCGGTGACAATGTTCGGCCTCGTCCATGTAGTGCGTCGTCACGAAAATCGTCTTGCCTTCGCCAGAAAGCACGTACAGCAAATCCCAAAAATCGCGGCGGGAGATGGGATCGACACCGGCCGTCGGTTCGTCGAGGAAAAGCATCTCCGGCTCGTGCAGGATGGCGCAGCCCAGGGCCAACTGCTGCCGCCAACCGCCGGAGAGGTTTTTGGTTAGCTCTCGTTCACGGCCGTTCAACCCCGCCATCGTCAAAATCGCATCCTTCCGCTCCCGCAGCCGCTGATTACGCACACCGTAAGTGCCTCCGAAGAAGTTCAGATTTTCGGCAACCGTCAAATCGTTGTACAGGCTAAACCGCTGCGACATGTAGCCGATGTGCTGGCGCATCGCCTTCGCCTCGTGCTCCACGTCAAATCCCAACACGCTGGCCTGACCCGACGTGGGGGCAATCAGTCCCATCAACATGCGCATCGTCGTCGTCTTGCCAGCCCCGTTTGGCCCCAGGAAACCGAATATCTCGCCGCGCTGTACGGTAAAGTTGATCTGGTCAACGGCCGTAAACCCGTCAAACCGTTTCGTCAAATCAATCGTTTCAATCGCGAAATCGTTCATAATTTTGGTGGCTGGCTGCTAGTTGCTGGCGGCTGGGCAAACTACTACCCACTAACAACCAGCTACCAACGACCAGCTACTCCAACTTCTTCTGCCGCAGCAGCAAAATCGTACCTGTGTAAATCACGACCCCCAAGCCTAAAATCGCCAGCAGTTCGCGCCAAAACACGTCAATTCCCGCCCCTTTAAGCAAAATACCACGGAAAATCGTCAACCAATGTTTGAGCGGGAAAATATTAGCAATGGACTGCATAAACGGCGGCATCGTCTCCACCGGAAAAGCATAACCGGAAAAAATGACCATCACCATAATCACAGCAAAGGCGATGAGCAGGGCCTGCATCTGGTTGCGGGCTACGGCCGAAATCATCAGCCCCCAACCCAGTTCGACCAGCATGTAGATCAGGGCCACAATCATCAGCAGAGGCAGCGAGCCACGCATGGGCACATCAAAAAACCAGACAACCATCCCCAACATCAGCAAAAATTCGGTGTAGCCCAAAGCAATGGCCAACACCGACTTGCCCACAACCAGTTCAAAGGAACTGATAGGCGTGACCATGAGCTGCTCCAACGTGCCCAATTCCCGTTCGCGGGCGATCATCATGCTGGCCACCATCGCCGCAATCGCCGCCGCGATAAAACCTAGCTCCGAGGGAATCATGTAGTTGGATTCTTTCATCTCTTCGTTGAACCAGACGCGCAGACTCATATCCAATGGGGAACTGGGGGCTGGAGATTGGGGACTGGTCGTCAATCTTGCACCGTAGCTGGCGACGACGCCTTCACCGACCTCAACGGCCGTTTGCGCGGCCACCACATCTGCCCCATCGACAATTAACTCCATCGGGGCCGAATCAACACCAGATTCCAGAAGGTGGGCCTGAAAACCGGCCGGAATCACCCAGGCGGCCATGGCGTGCCCGGTTGTAATGTCGGAGGTAATGTCATCCAGCGAGGAGACGTAGTACGGATCGAAAGTCCTGGCATTTTCCATCGCTACCACAATCGCCCGACTGGCGGGACTCATGTCCAGATCAAGAACGGCCGTTGGCAGATGATAAATCCCTTGCGATGTAGACCAGGCAACCATTAACAGTTCCGACAGCGGCCCCAGCAGTACAAACGGCGCCAGCAGCCGGTCGCGGAACAATTGAATAAATTCTTTACGGATAAGGTTCCAAATGCGAAATAGCATGTTAGTCTTGTAGTCCTGTAGTCGAGTAGTCTGGTAGTCGGCTATTTGTGAAGGTAGCCAATAAAGCCATTGATAAGGCGTTTAACTTCGGTGGCAGTTTTGTAAGCGGTTTGACGTTGGTCTTCAGTGATGTATTTGCGATCCAGTGCCAGATAAAGTTGCGATTGAACCTCACTGGCTGAACGACGCGCTATTTTCAAAAAGCGTACAAATTCAGCATCCGTTCCTGCATCAAATCCTTCGGCGATGTTGTGCATCGATGATCCCGCAGCAGAACGAATCTGGTTTCGCAATTCAAAATCCTTAGCAAAACCACCATCTTCCGAAAAATCATAAATCAGATTCGCCAACCCGCGTGCTTTCTGCCAGCTTTTCAAATCCTCAAATCGCTCAATCTTTGCCATACCTCAAAACCTCTCGACTACTCGACTACCAGACTAACGACTACCCGACTAAATCTTCTTTTTGAACATGAGCGACGTCAGGACAAAAAAGATGACGCCGATGGCGGCCATGGCGATGACGAAGCCGCTGATTTCGGCCAGGCCGGCCCCTTTGACGATGACGCCGCGACTGATGATGACAAAATGGGTTGTGGGAAACATGAACGCTTCCATTTTGATCAGCGGCCCCATCAGGCTAAACGGGATGAGCAGGCCAGACATGAAAAAGCCGGAAAACAGGAAAATAATCATCGAGGCAATCATCGCCACCTGCTGGCTTTTAACGAAGACGGACAAAAACAGGGAAATGCTCATCGTGGCAAACAGGAAGATGACCGACAGCGCCAGATAGAGTCCCAGGCTGCCCTGAAACTGGACGTTGTAACCGTACACGGCCGTTGCCACACACAGCGGCACACTCAAAAATCCGGCAATCAAATAGGGCGTCAACTTGCCCAAAATCAGCTCAAACCGGCCGATGGGCGTCGCCACCAGCCCTTCCAGCGTGCCCCATTCCCGCTCCCGGGCCAGCGCCAGCGAGGCGGCCATCGCCGGGACGCTCAACACAATCCCCACCAGCGCTGGGATCATGGAAACGGTGTAGCGCAGCGTCGGGTTGTACCAGGCCCGCAGCCGCAAATCGATGGGATCGGGCGGCATTTCGGCGATGCCAGCTTTAGCCAACTGCGTTTTGACTTCCTCCAGCGCAAACGCCTGGGTGTGGGCGCTGATGTGGCGGATGGCGTGTCCGGCCGTGTTGGGGTCTGTACCATCGACGACGGTTTGGAGTACGGCCGTTTCCCCCGCCAGCATCTTGGCCTCAAACCCGGCCGGAATAATCACCACCGCTTTCGCCTGGCCGCGCATGAGCAGCGACTCCACCTCGTCCAGACTGCGCGGCCACTGCTCCAGGTTCAGCGCACTGGTGCTGCCCAATTGGGCAATAAATTCCCGCGACAGCGCGCTCTGGTCTTGATCCAGGACGCCAATGCGTACATTTTTGATGTCGATGGAAAAGGCATAGCCCATCGTCACCAACAGCAGCACCGGCGACAGCAGCAGTAGGATAAACGAGGTTCTATCTCGCGTGATATGCCACCACTCTTTGCGAATAATCGACCAAACTCGACGCCAGTTCATCATTCTCCTAATCGTGATCGTATTCGTGATCGTTGTCGTAATCGGAAAAATCGATCACGATTACGACAACGATTACGATCACGAACAAAGCCAAAATCCGCGTTTATCTGCGTTCATCCGCGTCCTAAATCCACCCTCTTCAAAACACGCAGGGCGCGCAGCGTTACCCATTTGCTGGGTTGATTTTTCGCTTCAATGTCCGTCCAGGTTTTGCTGTTGTAGGTGTACTTCATGGGCCAACGGCCGTTTCCATCCTGATAACTCAGCAACAACTCAATCGCCGGTTTGAGCCGCGCATCCTGCCCGTAGCCCAACGCCATCAGCACTTCCAAATTTTGCAGGACGTCGGTCACGTAAAAAACGGGGAAGCCGAAACGGAACCAGCTTTGACTCGGCTTCTGGTCATTCCACGTTGGATAATCCGCCACGGCCGGATCGCGTCCCAACAAAAAATCGATGCCGGTTTCGATGGCCGCCTGAATGGCCGGTGTTCGCTGCGCTGGCGGCACTTTGCTCAAGGCCAGCATCGCCTTCACTGCACCCCAGGCGCAGGGTTGATGATCATTGGCGCTGCATTGGAAACACGGCCCACTGTTGCCGCTGCGATAATAACGCACCGGCGCGTCGCGCTCTTCGGCTGGTGCAATCCCTTCGCCGGTAATACTGCGCGCCAGCCAATCCAACGCCTCGGCCAGGCGTTCATCGCCCAGCCAGCCCAAATCAAGCAGCGCCGCCGCCAGATTCCCTTCCAAACAGTGAACCTCGCCGGTTTGTTTGGCGTCCATGCTAAACCCGCCATTCGGCGCCCGCGCTTGTTCAAGAAGGTATTCGCCGGCCGCCTTCACACGGGTATCGCGGCCATCAGCGCCTAATTGGGCCAAAAAGATGATTTGCCAGACAGTGCCGGTATATTTGGGATAGTAGCCGGGACCAGGTTTGACCCAGTAGCCGTCTGGCTCCTGATTTTTCAGGATAATGGGAACCGGCCCGGTTTCCATAACCGCTTTCTGGGCGGCGATGAGGTCGGGGTCGGTTAACGGCCGTGCCAACAACTCCTTCAATGCAAAATAACGCACTCCCGGATTGGCTCCGTCCACTTCCAGCAACCAGGACAGCGGATCACCATTCAATCGTTCCCACCAATTCATAATCCACCTCTGATGATTAATAATCAATGATTGATGATTAAATTCCACACACCTAGCTAATCATAAATCATCAATCTCCAATCATTAATCTTCCTGCTCCGCCATCCGCTGCCGGATGAGCGAAATAAACGCTTCTTCCATCCGCGGGCTGGTGCGGCGGGCGTCCTTCACAGTAATGTTGTGTGCCGCCAAAACTTCCCGCAGCCGGGCCAGCATTCCATCCCCATCCAGGGCAAAGACGCGCAGTTGGTCGCCATAGGTCTGCACTTCGCGCACACCATCCACATCCAGCAAAACGTCGTGTGCCCGGCGCAAATCGGACGGCCACAGGGCGATGAGTTCACCTTCAGTCATCGCCTTAATCGCTTCCGGCGTATCGCAGACAACGAGCTGGCCCTGGTACATCAACCCCACCCGCGAGCAACGTTCAGCCTCATCCATGTACGGCGTGCTGACCACCAGCGTGATGCCCTGCAAATGCAAATCAGTCAGGATGTCCCAAAATTCACGCCGCGACACCGGGTCTACGCCCGTCGTCGGCTCGTCGAGGAAGATGATTTCCGGCGTGTGAATGAGGGTGCAGGCCAACGCCAGTTTCTTTTGCATCCCGCCGGACAGATGGGCGGCGCGCCGGTCGCGGAATTCGGTCAGCCGGGCAAATTGCAGCAGCCGCTCGATGCGTTCCTGCCGTTCCGGGCCGGTCATCGCAAACACGTCGGCAAAAAAGTTGAGGTTTTCCCAAACAGAGAGGTCGCCGTACAAGTTGAAGCGCTGGGCCATGTAACCAATGCGGTGCTTGATGGGTTCTGGCTTCTGCACGGTATCGAATCCGGCCACTTTAGCCCAACCATCGGTCGGATCCATGATAGCCGCCAGCAGGCGGATGGTGGTGGTTTTACCGGCCCCATCCGGCCCCACCAGGCCAAATATTTCGCCCGGTTTGACCTGGAGATTGAGCTGGTTAACGGCCGTAACATCCCTAAACGTCCGCGTCAAATCGTGGGTTTCAATCACCCAATCAGTCATCAAACCTGCTCCACACCCAGCGCCCGCAACGTCACCTCAGTAACCGCGTCAAACAGCGCATCCCAATCGTAGTTAAAGATGCCCATGCCGATGGCCAACGTTACGCCGTCAAACATGCTCAGCAGCACCAGTGTCGTCGCCTCCACATTGGTGACCCGAAATTCGTTTTCAGCGATGCCTTGTTCGATGATTTGGCGCATCATATTGACGTAGGGCTGGTAAAACTGATCCATCAATTCGACCACATCGTCGTCATGCAGTGTTTGCGACCACGCTTCCATCATCACGCCAAAAAAGGAGGCAAATTCCTTGAATTCGCTGCGAAAAACGGCCAGCGTGTTCATTATTTTTTCGGCAGCGCTGCTGTTTTCATCAGCAATGACGGCTTCCCAGACCTGCTCAAACTGCCCCATGATTTCGCGGAATAAGCCGATAAAGAGTGCTTTTTTGCTGTTGAAGTACCAGTAAAGGGAACCTTTGCTCAAGCCGGCTTCGGCGGCGATGTCGTCCATTTTGGTCAGGTGATAACCTTGACGGCCGAAACAGGTAACGGCCGCTTCCAAAATCTGCTGTTTACGTTCGGCGGACACATCTGGTTTAGGTGACATCTTACGCCTTGATCCGCCGCAACACCCACAGCATGACCGCCGCAAATCCAATCGCATCGGCGGCGCTGCCCACTAACCGCAGCCAGCCTTCTAGCCCAATCATTGGCGACAAATATTGGTAAGAAATATAGGCCCAAATCAAGCCCACCAATGTACCCACGCCAATGTCAACGGCGAGGCCATACGGCGGTTCACTCCTGAAAGCCATTGGCAACAGCCAGGTCACCAAAACGCTGCCAACAAATGTGATTAATAAGCAAACGAACATGCTCAACCTCCTCTCGCGCAATAACTGACTGACTAGTCAGTACGGTATTAATATACGACTAATGTTTAAGGCTGTCAAGAGGGAAAACGGCCGAAAAATATGCTATACTGTACTCACGCCAGAAGGTTCCGTGTATCTGTGGGATCCATTCATCGCAGATACGACCAGGGGGTTAAAAATGAAGAGCCATCCCGCCCACATCGTACGAACCTGGCAGCTTATTTTCGTCGTAACCGGTTTTTTGACAGTTTTACTGTTGACCACCTGCCAAATAGAACCGGATAATTTAATAGCAACGGCCGTTCCCACCATCGCCGTCGTGCCCACCTCCACAACAGAAACAGCCACCACCACCGAGCCACAAGCAGAACTGGCACAAACATTACAAAATATCCTTGATCAAGCGGTCATTGACGGTGCGTCCGGCGCTGTGCTGCTGGTTGACGCACCGGACTTAGATTTCGCCTGGAAAAGCGCCGCCGGGCAGTCGATGGCGGCTGATGAGCCGTTTTTGATGGCTGGCGGGGTGGAGATGGTGACGGCCGTTACCCTGCTCAAACTGTGCGAACAATCCCAACTCAACCTGGAAGACCCCATCAGCCTCTACCTGCCCGCCGATTTGGTGAACCGCCTGCTGGTTGTAAACGGTAAATCATTGGGCGAAACGATTACCATCCACCAACTGCTCAATCACACCAGCGGCCTAGGCGATTTTGCCGCTGATGGGATTGCGCCTGGGCCGCCAGTGGGAAAACCGGGCGAAACATTCCATCACAGCCGGGCCAATATCTGGCTGGCCGGCTTGATCATCGAAAAAGTGTCTGGTCTGCCCCTGCCCGATGCATACCGGCAGTTCATCTTCGAGCCTTTGGGGATGGCGCACACCTATTTTGCGTTGGATAAAGAGGCGGGATGGCAAAAGGGCCGTCTCGTTTCCACTCTCGAAGACCAAAATCGTTTTCTCCGTACCTGGGCCAATGACGAATTGTTCGACAATCCTGCCTGCCAAGGAATCATGTCCAACTGGATTCAGACGGATGACGCTGGCAGATACTACGGGCTGGGGATGCAGCGTTTTATCCTGGACGAGTGGGACTTTCCCGGTCTGGGTCAATTGATTGGGTACGGCGGACAGTTCAACAGCCTAGCATTTTATTGGCCGGAGCAAAATGTGACGATTATCGGCACACTCAACAGCAATGAACCGCCGTTTGGTTTCGCTTCCATGATGTTGGATGTGATGTTGGCCATCCAGGAATACGCAAACAAGCGATTTATTATGGAGGACGGCCGTTGCTGATGATCAAAGTAAAGGGGGTCCTATGATTGATGATTTGATTGTTGATTTTCGAAAGGTGATGCGGCCATCCGGTCGCCCAAAATTTGGAGGTAAATCATGAAAACAGAAAAGGAAATAGTGGAAGCTTATCTGGAAGCCCTCAACCACCATGATATTGATGCCGTGATGTCACTGTATGACGACGATACGGTTTTTGAAATCGTAGATGGTGATGACATTACGGGAAAATCAGCTTTACGGCCGTTTCAAGAGTTTTACAATGCCCTCAACAGCCAATGGCATTTGTTCGATTACGTTTCTGAACCGGGGCAGATCGTATGCCAGGGAACGATGCAGAATGATTGGACTCGCGCTCTTGGCCTGGATGAAATGCACTACCCATCCATCAAAATCACCCTGCGCGATGGACTCATCACTTCCATGCGGCCCGAAGCAAGCCCGGAAAGTATGAAGCAAGTCGAGCAAGCCAACGAAGCCTTTATGTCGTGGGCGGCAAAAGAAAAGCCGGAAGCCCTGGCCGAACTAATGCCCGACAAATTCACCTACAGCAAGGAAAGCGCCCTGAGCTTGATGACTTTACTACATGAGTGGCAGGCGGTACAAGCCTAAAATTGGAGGTAAATCATGAAAACAGAACAGGAAATAGTGGAAGCCTATTTTGAAGCCCACAACCGGCAAGATATCGAGGCCATAATAGCCCTTTATTCTGAAGATGCAACATTTGAATCCGTTGATAACTATGTTGTAGAGGGAAAGTCGGCATTGCGCCAGTTGGTAGAGTATAGCCTTGCCTTAAACGTCAAAGGGAAGGCTTTTGATTACGTTTCCAAGCCCGGACAAGTCACATTCAAGCTGATAGAACAAAATGGTTTCTTTCGTACGCTTGGCGTAGACGAAATTCACTATTCATCTTGCACAATGACCATCCACGACGGCCTCATCGTTTCGGCAAAGGTAGAGTTAAGTCAGGAAAGTATGGAGCAGGTAGAGCAAGCCCCCGCACCTTTCATGGCATGGGCGACAAAAGAAAATCCAGAAACTTTAGCCAATTTAATGGCCGATGACGAATCCCGCATCAGCAAGGAAAGGGCATTGGGGTGGATGGCTTTACTGCACGAGTGGCAAGCGGTGCAAGTGTAAAATTGGAGGTAAATCATGAAAACAGAAAAAGAAGTAGTGGAAGCCTATCTTGAAGCCCACAACCGGCAAGATATCGATGCCGTAATGTCTTTTTATGCCGAAGATGCGACATTTGAATACGTCAATAACTTTACCCTGGTGGGAAAATCGGCATTGCGCCGGTTGGAAGAATACAGTGTTGCCTTAAACATCAAGTTGAGAAACTTTGATTATGTATATGAACCGGGTCAAGTTTCAAGCAAGGGCATAGAACAAAACGATTGGCTATGTACAATGGGCATTGATGAAGCTCATCACACGTCCTCTACAACCATACGTGATGGACTCATTACTTCCATACGGGTAGAGTTAAGCCAGGAAAGCAGGGAGCAAATGAAACAAGCTCAAGAACCTTTTATAGCTTGGATGACAAAAGAAAAGCCAAACATTTTGGCTGAGTTGATGGCCGATGAAGAATCCCGCATCAGCAAGGAAAGGGCTTTGACCGTGATGGCCTTACTGCGCGAGTGGAAAACGACACAAACGTAAACAAAAATTGGTAGGGGTGTGCCCTTGTGGCCGCCCCAAGGCAAACCTATTCACGCCCAGTTAAAAACCGGGTGTGGTTTGTCATGCCAGGTTGAGGTGATTACGTTAGAATAGGTGTGAAGGGATACGGCCGTGTGACCACCCGCTCCCTTTTCGTGTCTACAGTATGTGCAATCAATTGATTTAATGCAAAAGGAGCAAAAAATGACAGACAAAATAGATGATTTGAAAAAAGCATTGAAGGAACAAAAAGAGCAAGTAAATCTGGCCCGCGAAAGCAAAGATAAACTAGCCAGCCTCGATGAAAAACTGGAAACAGCCACCGCCGCCATGCGTAAAGCCGCCCCGGCTGCTGCCCCCAAAACCCACACCGTCGTCAGCGGCGACACCCTGACCGGCATCGCCAAACAGTACGGCAAAGAAAGCTGGAAAGAAGTCTACGAAGCCAACAAACTCTAATTGCTAACCTCAAAAGGTAAGGTTGACGAATTTGCCTCCCAACTTACACTCCTAAAGTTTGACACCACATCAGACAAAGGAGTATCCGATGAGAGGCTTAACAGATTATATTACACAGGCAGCATGGAGCGATATTTTGACGGTTCAATATGTTTTGGTAGATGATTCTTATCAACAACTGGATGTCCATATTTTGCCTGAGCGCAAATTTGCACCACAAGGGACGCCTTGCTTTAGTGATTCTGAGGTCATCACCATTGCCCTTTTGGGAGAGATGGTTTTTGCCGGTGATGAAGATAAAACACTGCACTTTATACGACAATATCATCTCGACATGTTTCCTCATTTGCTCGATAACTCTCGTTTCAATCGCCGTCGTCATCAGCTAGCGGGCGTCATGGAAGCGATTCGAGAGCATTTGCGAGACCGTTGGCGGGCAAAACATCCTCTAGATATCGAAACAGAAAACTTGCGTATCGTGGATAGTGCGCCCATCTCTATCTGCACCTATACTCGTGGTGGTCGTTGCCAGAGCATCCCATTAGATTGGCGAGATGAATGGTTTGGCGTTTGTACCAGCAAGAAAGCCAAGTTTTTTGGCGCGCGTTGCCACATAACAACGACCCTAGACCAGATGATTGACACCTGGTTACTAGCTCCGGGTTCTTATGATGACCGTAAACCCATGGCCGCCTTGTTAGAAAATCGTCATGGACTGTCCGTTATCGGCGACAAAGGCTATGTCAGTGAAGACCTCGCCCATCGTTTGTGGGAAGATGACCAACATCTACTCCTTGCTTTGAAGAAGGATAATCAAACAGAACAATGGCCTGACGGAATCCAACGAATATTGGGTTATTTGCGCCATCGGGTCGAAACAGCCTTTAGTGTGCTGGAAAACGTATTCGATTTTGAAAGTCCTAAATCCCGTTCGCTTGCTGGGTTGATTGCTCGGACAACCACGAAGATTTTGGCTTATACCATTAGCTTCTTTCTTGCCGAGATTCTCACCCCAGAGCTTAGCAATTAGAGTAACAAAGACGTCATCGGTGATGATCCCAACAAAATCCGCGTAGGCATGGAACTGAAAATATAAAGAAAGGCAGAGGGCAGAAGGCAGAAATCAGAATTCCCCCCATTTCTGCCTTCTGCCCTCTGCCTCCTTCCTTCTAAATTCCCACTCCCCGCGAAAACAGCAAATACATCCCAAAAATATACACCAGAATAATCGCCAGCGTATCCAGTTCCAGAAAGAGGATTTTGCGCTCCACGCGGGCCAGATTGCCCAGCAGCGCCATGTTGGTGAGGAGCATCCCCAGCAAGGCCACTAAAGCAAAATTGGGATCGATGGCGGCCAGGAAACGGCCGTCTACATAAAAGAAATCCGCAATCCCCACGCCCAGCATATTAAAAACACTGGAGCCAAACAAGTTGCCCACCGCCATGTCATACGCGCCGATGCGCACCGCCGCCACCGCCGCCAACAGCTCCGGCAGCGACGTAATCACACTCAAAATCGCCGTACCGACAAAGCCGGTCCCCATCCCCGTAATCACCGCAATCTCCGAGCTGGCATTGACCAGCAGCGGCACAACCATCACCAACACCGCCGCCGAAATCGCAAACCCAACGATGCCCTTCAGCAGCGAGGGGAACTCCGGCCCCGGCTCCACCGCCACCGGCGTAGGCACCGACGACGGCCCGTTAACCTCCCGCTGAATCAGCCAGATGCCGCCAAAGTAGATCAAAATAATGACTAAACTGTCTGTCCCCACCCAACCAATCGTCGAGTGAAAATCAGCCAGAATGGCAATCGCCGCCATCAACATCAAAATCGTCGTCAACGTCGCCGTCAACGCATGGCTGATGGCGATCTTGCGCATCAACGGCACCTGGAAGGTCATCAAATCGACCAATGCCAGCAGCAGCATGTTGACCATGTTGCTGCCGAACAGGTTACCGGCCGCCAGATTGGGCACGCCAGCTTGAAATGAACTGACCGAGGCGATCAATTCCGGCAGCGAGGTGGCCCCCGCCAGAAAAATCGTGCCCACAAAGACGCCGCCCAACCGCGTCCGCACAGCAATCACATCGCCGTACTCGGCCAGTTTAATCGCCGCCAGCACCACAACGGCCGCACTCAGAATAAATGTTATCCAGACCATGAGTTTTTTGTGTCAGGTATCAAGTGTCAAGTGGCAGGTGGCGGGTAGCAAGTCGCCCTTTCACCCCTGCCCCCCTGCACCCTTGCACCCTCACCCCGCCACATCCTCACCCGCGTACGGCTCCGGGAAGCCCCACGTTTTGACTACCGGTAAAGCGAAGATGATGCCGGTGTGGGGTTTGGTCAGGTCGCCGAGCACACCTTCCGTAGCGGCAACGGCCGCTTCCGCCGTCTCCATATCATCAATCACGGCAAAAATCGTGTTGTGCCCCACCCGGCCGCTGCCAAAAATCTGACTGAAGCCGGCAAACATCGGCCCGGCCACCGGCCGTGGCAGCACCCGATTAACGCCGGTGCTTTCCATAATCGTCACACCTTTCACCCCGGCCTCAACCCAGGCCGTCAATACATCATTCAAATGGGCGCTGTCGTCCAGCACCATCATGAGCATAAACATTTTAGCTATCTCCTCACAATTCTGGGCAATGAGGGCCAATTTTGCTTTCGCACACGCACATTTTTCGAACGCTTAAACGTCCCATCAGCTTGTGTGAATTCAATTTTGTCTACAATGATTCGCGAGCGGATATATTCAGCCATTCTCTCTTTGTTAGGCTTGGCCCAGGCAACGGGGCCAGAAATTTTTAGCTGCTTATCCTTACCAAAGAAAATAATCGTAGCCGTTCCATTGACTTCAACCCGTTCAACTTCCGACCAGGCCATGCGATACTGACGAAATGGCACAGTACGGGTAATAAATTCATTATCTACTTCGGTATATCCAACAATCAAATACAATAAACCCGACAACAATACAAACATTAGTGAAATCGGACTCATCATAATCTGACCATCCCGCCAATCAAGAATAACTGCCAAAACAAAAAAGATTGGTCCGACCCAAACTAACCACTTGAACAGCCGCGGGTCTGAAACGCGAATTGGGGTTGGCAAATCTTCAACTTTCGTTGGGGTGGGATATTTTGAGGCTTCTACTTGATAGTCAGGCAGGTTTTTGTAAGCATCTTCTGCCAACGCTTCTGCTGGCACACGGGCCTGAACAGCTTCCCAAACCTCATCTCGACCAAAATATTTCATGTTGGGAACAGCAATTACACCCTGCAAAGTCCCCAACATAATGTAATGCTGCACAGATCGTTCTTTTGATGGCGTCACAACATGTTTGGCAACAATTACTTCATCCCAGAAAACCTTAAGCTCATTCTTACCGACTTTAGCTTCAAGCTTTGATTCATCGACGCGTATGTAATTCCGCCACATTGGCAAGGTTTCTTGAAAGAACCCAAGAATCATTACAAACAAAAGGACAATAGCCATAAATACAGGTGCAACATCATAATAAATACCAGCTCCCAGAAACAAATTAATAGCCAGTCCTGGCAGAATGACATCGGTAATCCAGTATCGTTTTTTAGCTCGGAAAGTTATGGTTGACATCGATGAATCCACCTAATGCAAGTATTTGATTATTCTATACGCCTGAAGAACGATACTTGTTGTGTGATTTTTTTACTTTTTCCAACCAATCAGCCAACTCTTGTTCATCTCCATTTGTTAGAACACGTTTGATTTCGTCTAGTTGAGTTTGGTAAGCTTCGATTTGGGTTAAAACGGCCGTTCCATTCGTCAACAAAATATCCAGCAGCATCTGCGGATCCGAACCGGCCAGACGGGTCGTGGAGCGGAAACCGGAAGCGCTGACCTGCCACAACTGGTCGTCGTTTTGCGCCGCCGCCGTCTGCATCAGCGCCGCCGAGACAAGGTAGGGCAAATGGCTGGTAGCCGCAACCATGTTGTCGTGGGCCTGCGACGGCAAAAGCAGTGGATTGGCCCCGATAGTCTCGATGATTTCGTAGGCGATGGCGGTGAGTTGGGGGGTGGTACGGCCGTTCTCACACAATACAAACGTCTGTCCCCGGTACAAATCGGCCGCTGCCGCAGCAAAACCGGCCGTCTCCTTGCCGCACATCGGATGGCCGCCAATCGCCGCAAACGATCCCGGCAGCGCTTCCATCACCCGGCCAATTTCCGCCTTCGTGCTGCCCAAATCCATCACCAGGCAACCATCAGGCCGAACAGTCGGCAGTTGGGTCAGCAGGCGCAAAATCGTGCGCACCGGCGTAGCCAGGATGACCAGTTCGGCCTCTTTCACGCCTTCAGCCAGATCGCCGGTGACAACATCGGCTAACTCTTGAGCAGCAGTTCGTGTTTCGGGATTGCTGTCAATGATGGTGAGGTGGGCGAGGAACGGCCGTAACGCCAGCGCCAGCGATCCGCCCATCAAACCCAAACCAACAATACAAACTCGTTCTACTTGCATGGCTGCCAATTATAACAGCCCGTGCCCAAACCTTAAAAAGCGGCTCGATGAAAATCAATTTTGCAGATTACTAGTCGGCCAGATGAGGAAACGGCCGTCCTCCTTACCCACAAAATACAAACTATCCGTCACTGGATCAAAGCCAACCAACTGTCCATCAACGGGCGCAGACGCGGCTTGCAAGACAGCCATCGTTTCCATGTCCAACACTTGCAAGCCGTTGACCGTTATTTCGTACAACCGGCCCCGATTCTCATCCACCTGGAAACCAGAGAAGCCGCCGATGAAATCCTGGCCACGATCGATTTGTTCCAGCCAGGGCTGGCCATTTTGCCAGGCCCATTGGAACGTTTTGCCCAGGCGAAACCAACTTTTGGCGTAGAAACGGCCGTTCACCGCCGCCCCACTCAAATAATCTACACCCGGATACCGGGCCACCTCGCTCATCGTATTCAAATCATAGACGACAACCGTATACGATACCCAGGGCGTGCAGACGTAATCAATAAATGTCAGGTACAGCAAACGGGCCTGATTATCAAACCAGGTTTGTTGAATGGTTGGCGGTTCCTCCATCGGCTCGCCGCACACGGTCCCTTCCACTTCAAAGGGAATCGTCTGCTGCCACGTTTCCGACAGTGGATCAGCAATCAGCAGCATTTGATCGCGGAAAAGAAGCGCATTGCCCGTAACTGTATCAACCTGCAAATGGGCATGACTGCGTTCGCCCGGCGGCAGCGTGAAACCATTGAGCGCCTGCCCGGTCGCTGTGTCAATTGTTGTCAGGCCATACGGATAATTATCTACAACCAACAAATTGCGGCTGGCATCCAAAGCCAGATCACCAGTCAGGCCATATACAGTCAGCAAACGGCCTGTCGCCGCGTCCAGACTGACCGTTTGTGTAATGCCATCGACGGCGGCATTGGCGTAGAGACGGCCGTTTCCACTATCTACAATCAGCGGCGGCACAATCCGCAAGGTTTCCGGCACAATACCCGTCTGAGCTAACGGCGTGCGGGTTGGCAGTGGTAATGTTGGCACGGCCGTGTCCGGCGTTGGAGGGACGCCTGGCGGCGTCGGCGATGGATAGGGCCGGGGCACATCCTCGCCCACAGCCGCCAGCAGGTAAAACTCGATATAATGATTCCAGTCTTGGTCATAGGGCCGGGTGATGAGCCACATTGGGACTAACCGCTCCGCCTGTGTGGGCAGCGGCGCGTACACCAGTTCGGCCCGGTCGCCCTGCTCGCCGTAGGACAGCGAATGAGCCTGAAAACGCAGGGGATCGCCCGCGTCAAAGCCATCCATTTGTGCCCGCTCGTAAAAGAAAGCGCTCGACACCGTACCCTGCAAAAAGGCGGGATACACTTCGCTGAGGGGCTGAATAACGGCCGTTTCCCCTGCCGCAAAATGTGCCTGGATGATACGCGCTTCAACGACACGGCCGTTACCATCAATCCGCACCGTCACCCCCGGCCCTTCACTCACCCCGGTCAGCCGCAAACCGTCCGGAGCAAAGGCCACGTGAACCACATAATTCTCTCCATAACCGGGAAATTCATGGGCCACCAACGGCTCTGACAGTAAATTATGGTCGCGCACAAAATCCAGGGCAACGGCCGTGACCACATCCGACGACAAAATCAATGGTATCTCACCGGCCGGAGTCAGTATGGGATTGACCGGATTCTGCCAATCAATCCCGCTGCTGTAAACAATCACCTGCTCATACGGCGACCGGATGAACGTCAACTGCTCATAGGTGCTGATAGCTTCATCACGGCTAAAAACCTGGATCATCTCTTCTGATTCCTGCGCCACTTGGGCATTGTCCAGGCCAAATGACTGCGCCCAGGCCAACGCCGCCTCGCCGGTGGAAGGAATGGGTTCCGGCACGGCCGTGTAAATCGGCAAAGCCGCCGGAGCCTCATCAAGCGGCAGCGGCAGCATATCCGGCGTGATGCCATCGGATATGAGTGGTGTCGATGAAACTTCTGGCAGCGGGTAAAGTGTAGGTGTCTGGCTTTGGTCGGCAGCACCCGGTTCCAATTCCGTCGGGACACAGGCAGCCAAAGCAAAAAGAGCAAACAAAAAAACGGCCGTTTTCCAAAAAGTACGCATATCAACCTCCATCTCATTTTACGATACGGTTTCTTGGCATTGTTAGCTTGACGATTAATAAACGGCCGTCCTCCCAACTAGCAACTCAAACAAATCCTGATACAATTCTTACGTCAAAAAGCTAACAGCTACTAGCCAAACGCTAACAGCTAAATTAACAATCCCACATTCCCCCACAATCAGGAGAATACAATGACCAAGGACTTCATCTTTCACGGGTCCCTCGACGAACGCGACCCTGAACTGAACCGACTCCTTGCCCTGGAAGACCAGCGGCAAGACCAAACCATCATCCTCATCGCTTCCGAAAGCATGGCCCCCGATGCCGTGCGTCAAGCGATGGAAAGCAAATTCGCCAACGTGTACGCCGAAGGCTATCCGCGCGAAGAAAGCCGCCGCCAAAAACAAGGCGACATCCTCGATACCGACATGGAACTGGCCCTTTACCGGCGCAACAGTGATCCGCGCTACTACAAAGGCGTCGAATACGCCGACATGCTGGAAGCCCTCACCCGCCGCCGCGCCGCCGAACTGTTCGCCGCCAATGGCATCACGCCCGACCAGCTTTATGTCAATGTACAGCCGCTGAGCGGCGCACCAGCCAACAGCGCCGTCTACACTGCCCTGCTCCAGCCCGGCGACACCATCATGGGCCTCAATCTAAATGACGGCGGCCATCTTTCCCACGGTACGCGCATTAATCGCTCTGGCCAACATTACAACGGCGTCACCTACTTCGTTGACGAAAAAGCCGAAAGACTGGATTATGATGCGGTTGAAAAAGTGGCACTGGAAACCAAGCCGCAAATTATCGTTGCCGGATTTTCCGCTTACCCATTTATCATCGATTGGAAACGCTTCCGGGAGATCGCCGATAAAGTAGGCGCCTACCTCCTGGCCGACATCTCTCACATCTCCGGGCTGGTCGCCTCTGGCCAACATCCCAGCCCCATCGGCATTGCCGACGTGGTGATGACCACCACCCACAAGAGCCTTTGCGGGCCACGCGGCGCTATGATTTTGACCCATCGCCGCGATTTCTACCGCAAAATTGACCGCGCCGTCTTCCCTGGCGAACAAGGCGGTCCCCACCTCAACACGATGGCGGCCCTGGCCGTCGCCCTCAAGCTGGCCAAAACTGACCAGTTCAACGAACTGCAAGCCCGCATTGTCCACAACGCCCAAAGATTGGCTCAAAAATTGCAGGAACACGGCCTGCGCATCGTTGGCGGCGGCACAGAAAACCACCTGTTCATGCTAGACACCAAGAGCGTCAGCCACAATGGTGTGCCGCTGTCCGGCGATTTGGCCTCGCGTATTTTGGATACGGTGGGCATCGTCGTCAACCGCAACACCATCCCCGGCGACGTAGGCGCATTCAATCCCACCGGCTTGCGCCTGGGCACAGTCTGGATCAGCCAGCTTGGTTTTGGCGACGCCGAGGTTGATTTGCTGGCCGAAGCCATCGCCACCGTGTTACAGGGCTGCACGCCGTTCACCTACACAGCGCTGGGCGGCAAAGAACTGCGCCGGGCCAAAGTCTCCTACGCGGCGCTGCTGCGCGGGCGTGGAATCGTCCGCCAACTGCGCGGTTTCGAAAAACCAGCCCCGGCTGGTGATACGGTAGAACTGCACGGCAACAAGGCTGGTGAACTGTTGAATCAGGCCTTGACCAGTGATGTCTCTGCGTTGGCTGTGGGCGAATCACAGCCCAGCCATCTATTCGGGGAGGGATTGGATGTAGATGCAACTGTGAAATGTGTGGCGGCAGATCATTATCAACTGCGCTTTGCCGATGCGGACACAGCCGGACAAGCTGCTGAATGGCTTGCCGCTCTCTCCGATGGCTACGTGTTGTTTGATGATAAGTATGGGAAATTAGCCGGCCCGGTAGTCGTCAAAACGATGACGGCAGATGGCGTTGCCGCTCCACAGGCGACTGACGCCGCCTTTGCCGATGGCAAGCCATATTTTGTGGGCAACGCCCAACGAACGAACGGGGAAGCATTACCGGCATTTGTCTGGAATGAGCCGGAAGACCCGCCATTGTTGAAAACAACTTTGCATGCGACGCACGTGGAGATGGGCGGCAAGATGGTTCCTTTTGGGGGCTATGATATGCCGGTCTGGTATTCGTCGGTGCTGGAAGAGCATACGGCCGTTCGCGAAACCGCCGGTTTGTTCGATGCCACCCACATGGGCGTGTTTGAGGCCAGCGGCCCGCATGTCGTCGAATTTTTGAACACCGTCACTACCAACGACGTGACAACGCTAGAAATCGGCCAATCACATTACACCTACTTCCTCCTGCCCGATGGCAGCGTGGTCGATGATTTGATGATTTATCGCCGCGGCGAAGAGAAGTTCATGCTGGTGGTCAATGCCTCGAACAATGACAAGGATTGGGCCTGGATTAATGCGGTGAATGATGGGAAGGTGATGATTGATGGGCAACGGCCGTTTGCTAAAATCCAGCATCCCGTCAGCCTCAAAGATTTGCGAGACCGGCAGTGGGGCGACGAATGCCGCGTGGATATTCCACTACAAGGCCCGGCTGCCCGCGATATTGTGATGGCTATGTGTGACGATGAAGCGCTGGCCAAGCGAGTTAAAGGACTGCCCTGGGCCGGTTTGACCGAAGGCAAATTGGCCGGGTTTGATGTGGTCATCTCCCGCACTGGCTACACCGGCGAGCGGATCGCTTACGAACTGTTCGTTCATCCCGACAAAGCGCCCGATTTCTGGAAAGCGGTGGTCAAAACGGGTGAACCGTTCGGCCTGAAACCCTGCGGTCTGGCCTCGCGCGATAGCACGCGCACCGAAGCCGGTCTGCCGCTCTACGGCCACGAACTGGCTGGGGCGCACAACATGAATCCGGCTGACGCCGGTTTTGGCAGCTACGTCAAATTGTGGAAGCCGTTCTTCATCGGCCGCGACGCGTTCATTGCCCGCGAGGAAAAACGAGATCGCATTTTGGTGCGCTTCCGCATGAATGACAAGGCGGTGCGCCGTCCCGAAACGGGCGATCCGGTTCTGGACAAGCGGGGCAAGGTTGTAGGCCAGGTGACGAGCTGTGCGGTGGATAGTGAAGGTTACATGCTGGGTTTGGCGCTGGTGCCGGTAAATATGAGTGAGGTGGGCACGGCCGTATCCATTTACCAGCTTGGTGGCGGCACACGCTCCATCGCGGCTCCTAAGAGCACCGGCCTTGGTGCACGGCTCCCCATGCCGGATGGCGCAACGATTTTGACACGATTCCCATCGAAAAAGAGGTAGCTTTTGAGAATGTCAGCCAGTCAGCACTTCAGCCGGTCAGCTTTTTTGCTGAAACGCTGACTGGCTGAAGTACTGTGAGCTTTCCTGTTGACACCACGCCTGCGAACGGGTAGGATTATTGCAGGTGAAGGCGTACGCAAGTATGCCTTCATTTAATTTATTTGAAGGAGAAGGCAATGCGTCGCGAAGTCTTAACCTGGTCCGACGTAGATAAGTTAATCGACTATCTCACACCGCAGATACACGGCCGTTTCGATTCCATGGTCGTTATTACACGCGGCGGTATGATTCCGGGGGGAATGCTGGCCGAAGCGTTAAATATCACTTACATTTTGACTGCTTCTGTCCGGTTTCCGGCCGATTTCCCTGGCTTACAGACGCCACAGCAGATCAAGTATGCGATTCCTGAGTTCATTCAATTTCCAGACGATGAACTGCTGGAAGGCCGTCGTATTTTAGTCGTCGATGATGTGTGGACCAAAGGACGCAATAGTGTGACGGTTGCCAATCGAATTGACGCCGCTGGCGGTAAACCGGAAACGTGCGTTTTGCATTACAAACCCACAACATCGCTCTACCCTGGACACACGCCGACTTATTATGCGGCCGTTACCGACGCCTACATCATCTATCCCTGGGAAATTGACCGGGGACCAGAGATGTTGGGAGCGTGGAATTAAACGAGTTCGCGAGTATGCGAGTTTGCAAGTAACCTGCATACTCGCAAACTTGCAAACTCAACACCATTTGCTACGATCTACTTTTGACAATGTGCCCATAAGCCCGATGGCGACTGGGTCCCTGGCGGCGGAAGCCGTCGAACCGCGTCAGGTCCGGAAGGAAGCAGCGCTAAGGCGTCTCTTCCGGGTGCCCAGGATCACCTGGTGGCCATCGGACTTATGGGCATATAGGACTGGAGATTAGAGACTGGAGACTAAATAATCTCCAATCTCTAATCTCCAGTTTATTTTTTTATGCTGAAACTATTGGCTGGACCTAAACGCATAGTAACGGCCGTACTCATTTTAGTCGGGCTGGGCAGCCTGCTGGCCGCCGGGTATCTGGTGGCGGCGCAGGAGACGTTCACCGTGTATGACGGGGCCGAGCCTATCATGGTGTCGGGCAGTTTTGCCACAGTCGGTGATGTGCTGGCAGGAGCGGACATTGAATTACGGTCGGAAGATGTGATAGTACCGGATGTGGGGGAAACGGCCGTACCCGGCCATGCTATCCAAATTCAACGCGCCCAACCGGTGACACTGACCACCGAAACCGAAAGCAAAACCGTGTGGAGCGTCCAACCCACTTTGGGTGCATTTTTGCAGGAAGCCGGCATTACTGTTGGCCGTACCGACCAGATTTTTGCCGATGGTCGCCAGATTCTCTTCAATCAATTAGACACGACGCCACTGCCACAAAAGGTGGAAATCGGCCGTTTTGTGACGATTACGATTTTGGAAAACGGCCAGCAAAACACACTGCGCACCGCCGCCCAAACCGTCGGCGCGGCGCTGGCTGAAGCGGGCATCACCATTTACGCCGCCGACAACGTCACGCCGTCGCTGGGGAGCTGGCTGGAGCCGGGGATGACCATCCAAGTACAGCGTTCGGTGCCGCTGACGATTCAGGTGGACGGCCGTATCATCCAAACCCGCAGCGCCCACAGCAACGCCCTCGACGTTCTGGCCGAAGCCGGTATCGGACTGGTCGGTTACGACTACACGCAGCCTGGTCCAGAAACCATCTTGCAGCCTGACGATGTCATCACCGTCATTCGTGTCACCGAAGATTTTCGCCTGGAAGATCAGCCCATCCCCTACCAAACCCTCTATCAGGCCAGCGATGAACTGGATTTGGATACGCAAGCCGTCATCACGCCAGGCGTGCCCGGCATTTTGCGGCAGCGCATCCGGGTCCGCTATGAAAACGGCGTCGAGGTTAGCCAGGCGGTCGATGGCGAATGGACAGCCCGCGAACCGGTTAATGCCGTCATCGGCTACGGCACGCGCATCACGATTCGCACCATCCAGACCGAACAAGGGCCGCGTGAGTATTGGCGCGTCGTGCGGATGCGGGTCACATCGTATACGGCCGCCAGTTCCGGCAAATCGCCGGATAATCCACGCTATGGCATTACCGCCAGCGGCTTGCCCGCCGGTAAAGGGGTCGTCGCCGTGGACCGCAACATCGTGCCCTGGAAATCGGAGGTGTATCTCGAAGGGTATGGTGTGGCCATCGCTGGCGACACCGGCGGCGGCGTGCGCGGCCGCTGGATTGACCTGGGCTTTGATGAAGACAATTTTGAATCCTGGTGGGGCTATCGCGACGTGTACTTTTTAACACCGGTTCCCGCACCGGAAGATATTAATTATTTACTGCCAGCGGTTTTGCCGTAATTTATCATGCGTCATTTTGTCATGCATCATCAAACAAATGACGCATGACAGAATGACTTTATGAATCACGCATGCACCCCAAACACCTGCTAGAGCGCCACGGCCTGGAGCCGAAGAAAAGCCTGGGACAGAATTTTCTGTTTGATGAACAGATTCTGTCGCGGATTGTAGCAGCAGCAGAAGTTGTCGAAACGGATCATGTCTTGGAAATTGGTCCAGGATTGGGGTCATTGACACAGGTTCTAGCCGAAACGGCCGCATCGGTAACGGCCGTTGAACTGGACAGCCGCTTCCTCCCCATCCTGCAAGAACAACTGCAACCCTACAACAATGTTACCCTCGTACATGGCGACATCCTGGAACAAAACCCGGCCGATTGGTTTGACGGACCATACAAAGTGGTTGCCAACGTGCCTTACTACATCACCGGCGCAATCTTGCGCCATTTGCTGTCAGCCCCGCCCCGCCCTTCGGTGATGGTGCTGACGGTACAGAAAGAAGTTGCGGAACGGGTAACGGCCGTGCCTCCCCACATGAGTCTGCTGGCGGTGAGCGTCCAATACTACGGGCAAGTTCAAATCGTCGACACCATCAAAGCCGGTGCGTTCTGGCCGCGCCCGGACGTGGATTCGGCCGTTATTCACCTTGAAATAAAGAACGGGACGCAAATGAATGCAGATGACACAGATTTGTTCTTCAGAATTGTAAAGGCCGGGTTCAGTCAAAAGCGGAAGCAGCTGCAGAAGAATTTGCGCCAGTTGGAGTATGACCAAGGGAAAATCGCTGATATTTTGGAACAGGCGGGGATTAACGGCCGTCGCCGCGCCGAAACACTCAACCTCGACGAATGGCACCAGTTAATGCGGGCTTATCATGCGTCATCATAAAATCATCCGTCAAAGTCATACTTCACGCACGACGTAATGACGCAGGATTCAGAAAACCGCCCCCAATTTTTTTTGACATCCTCTTTCAGTAAGGCTATAATTGTCCTTCGTTGTATGGGCCTCCAACCACTGCCCATGCAAACTTATAAATACAGACGCCGGCATCATGTATGCCGGTTCTTTTTGGAGGTAATCGTGTACGCAATTGTCGAAAGTGGTGGCCGGCAATACCGCGCCGAAGAAGGCCATACCTTCTCAGTTGAGAAGCTGCCTTATGAAGTCGGTGAGCAAATCGAACTAAACAACGTGCTGCTCCTGGCCAATGATAATGATGTGAAGGTCGGACAGCCGGCCGTCGAAGGTGTCTCGGTAAAAGCTACTGTCGTTGAACAATATCGCGGCAAGAAAATTTTTGTTTGGAAATACAAGCCCAAGAAACGGTATCGCAACCGCAAGGGTCATCGGCAATCTTATACGCGCCTGCGCATAGATGAGATTGTGATTAGTTAAGGAGAATTAGTCATGGCACATAAGAAAGGTGGCGGTTCCAGTAAAAACGGCCGTGATAGCAACTCAAAACGTCTGGGCGTCAAACGCTACGGCGGCGAATATGTCATTCCTGGTAATATCATCATCCGTCAAAACGGGACAAAAATCCGGCCTGGTACCTCGGTGGGTCTAGGACGTGATTTTACCATTTATTCCCTCATTGAAGGACAGGTTACATTCGAAACAAAACAGGGTCGCAAATACGTCAGTGTATACCCTGTCGAAAGTTAAGGGGCACAACAATCATGAAAGAAGGAATTCATCCCAAATGGTATCCTGATGCCAAAGTCATGGTTGAAGGCGAAGTCGTCATGACTGTTGGTTCCACCCAACCCGAACTCCGTGTAGAAATCTGGTCTGGAAGCCATCCATTCTATACCGGCACCCAACGCCTGGTTGATACCGAAGGTCAGGTTGATCGCTTTATGAAACGGCTGCAAAGACGCGAAGAGCTTCAGGCCAGCCAGGAAAAGAAAGAAGAAAAACGTTCACCCCTCAAACTTTCTATCGAAAATATGTCATTGGGGACCCGTGCAGAAAAAGCACTGGAATCTGCTGACGTAACCACAGTGGGTGACGTGATGGAATTGTTGGAAAAAGGCGAGGATGCACTGCTGGCTTTGCCCGGTATTGGCCAAAAAGCACTCATCGACATCAAACGATTCTTGCGCGCCGAAGGACTCATCGAGTAGCGGGTTTCTTTGGGGCAAAATAATAGATAAAATGAAGGGCAGGTGCGGCAACGTATCTGCCCTTTATCATTTGATTCATCAATCGTCATTCAAATTTAAAATTTCCAGGGAGGTACTATGGGGAAGCATACACGGGGCAGCATTGAGTTAGTTTGTGGCAGCATGTTTAGCGGCAAAACAGAAGAACTGATCCGCCGCATTCGTCGGGCCATCATTGCCAAGCAAAAAGTTCAGGCTTTCAAGCCGGCCATCGACAATCGGTATGAAGTCGAAAAAATTACATCGCATAATGGGCTGCATTTTGAAGCGTTGCCCATCAATGCAGCCAAAGAAATTTTTGCCCACCTGGAAGAGGACACAACGGTTGTCGCCTTTGATGAAGTGCAATTTTTCGATCCCAACATCGTTGAAATCTGTGAAACACTGGCCGAGAAAGGCAAGCGTGTTATTTGCGCTGGGCTAGATATGGATTTTCGCGGTGTTCCTTTTGGTCTGATGCCAGAATTGATGGCCCGCGCCGAGCATGTGGACAAGCTTCATGCCATCTGTGTGAAATGCGGCGAGGAAGCCAGTCGTACGCAACGACTCATTGAAGGACAACCGGCCGCTTTTGATGATCCGGTTGTTTTGGTTGGAGCGGCTGAGGTGTACGAGGCCCGCTGTCGCCAATGCCACCAGGTTCTGCCTCCCCGAAACGGGAAATAATCGAGGTGTTTTGAGATGGAAGATATTTACGCCAACGTCGATTATGCTTTGATTGATGAAGACCGGCTCCAGGCACGCATTCAAGAAGTGGCCGATCAAATTACGGCCGACTACATGGGCAAAGACGATTTATTACTGATTTGTGTGCTGAAGGGCGGCTATATGTTTTTGGCCGATTTGAGCCGAGCCTTAAAACGGCCGCACACTATCGACTTCATGGGGGTTTCCAGCTACGGGTCGGGAACTCAAAGCAGTGGTGCCGTTCAGATTATCATGGACTTGAAACAGCCGATTAACGGCCGTAACGTCCTCATCGTCGAAGACATCATTGACAGCGGCCACACCCTGGATTATATGCGGCGCACGCTGCTGGCCCGCAATCCGGCTTCACTGCGTATTTGCAGCCTGCTCAACAAACCATCCCGCCGTGAAGTGGATGTGGCGGTAGAATACATCGGCTTCGACATCCCCGACGAATTTGTCGTTGGCTATGGGCTGGATTTTGACGAACTGTACCGCAATTTGCCTTTCATTGCTGTTTTGAAACCGGCAGTTTTTGCCCACCTGATGAGCTGAAGCAGTGAACAGGTGAAGGGGTAAAAGGGTGAAAGGGTGACCTTGAACTTGCAAACTTGCTACTTTTACCATGAGTGATTTAGCAGCATACGCTGGACGTTGGGTGGCGCTGTCAGGGCAGGTAGTGGCCGGGGTGGGGTACACGGCCGAAGAAGCGCTGCAACTGGCCCGGCGCAATCGGCCCAAGGAGCGGTTTACCCTGCAATTTGTAGAAGAAGCCAACGGGGAATCGTTGACGCTGTCGCCGCTGCTGGAACGGTTACGGCCGTTCCTGATCCAACAAGATCGCCCGGTTTATCTAGTCGGCGGGGCCGTACGCGATGCTTTGCTGAACCGTGTCAGCCACGACCTCGATTTTGTCGTGCCTCACCGGGCCATTCAAATGGCCTTCAAAACCGCCAACAGCCTGAGCGTACCGGCCTATGTCCTGGATCAGGAACGGGACACCGGTCGGGTGGTGCTGGCCGAAGAAGGAACCACGCTGGATTTTGCCTGTTTTCGCGGCGTAAGCCTGGAAGCGGATTTACGCGACCGGGATTTTACGATTAACGCCATGGCGCTGCCGGCGACGGCCGTTACCCGCGCCAGCCTCATCGACCCCTGCAACGGGGCCGCCGATTTGCAAGCCAGACTCATCCGCCAAACTCACGACAAGCCATCGCCATGACCCGGCAGGATGGCGCTGTGGCGCTGCGGCTGGCCATCAACCTGGATTTTGGGTTCTGGCCGATGAGACGATAACGGCTGCCCCGCCGCTGCCCTCTGCTGCCAAACGTAAGCCGATTGAACGGGTGCGGGATGAACGCCGTTGAAACTGCTGGAAACGGTTGCCCCCATCAAGCCATCCAACAAATGGCCGATTTGAACCTTTCGCTCGTCGCGTTCTGCCCGAACGCGGGCATTTTCAGCTGATAAATTAATTCGTTGCCGCACCACGAGCCGGTTTTACTCATACTAATCGGCGCTGAAGGTGCAACCGAACGCTGCTGGACGGTGAACCCGGACGACGCTTTTCTGCGCCCAGCCGCCGCTGTACTGGCCGATTTTGCCCGCAATTGTAGGAGCATTTGGCGCGGATTGATGGCGGCGACCCGTACCTGCTGCGATTAGGCGCAAGGCTTCTTCTACAGACGGGCAAAAGGAAACACAAACGGTGGAGGGTGACGCTCGCTTGGAGCAAGGTCGAAGTGGGCTGTATCTGGCTTCGGGCCACGACAAAGCCGGAGCTAAATCGCCGCCCGCCGCCTTGCGCCGCCTGACGATGAGCAATGAGGCCATCAGCCACGTGCCAAAATCGTCGAGCGCCACATGCGCCGCTGCATCTGGTCAACGATGCATAAACTGCCCAGCCGACGGGCAATTTTTTCGCCATTTCCGCGACACACAGGAGGCTGACTGACATCTGTGTTTCGGTTAGACTTTGGCCGACCATCTGGCAAATTGACGGGCCGGGAGATGGGAAACAGTGGCAGAGCTTCGTTTGAGGTGGTGGCCATTTTGCTGCGCCACTTTTTTGAGCATTACGAAGAAACGATTGCCCCGCCCACCTTGGTCACCGGCCACGATTTAATGACGACGTTTGCGATTGCGCCCGGTCCGGAAATCGGCCGGCTGCTGCGTCTATCCCAGCTTTCAGGCTGCCGGTGAAATCACCACCCGCAACGAAGCATTAGCCTTCGCCCGGCACAGCCGCCAGTAAATTCTGCCTTCTGATTTCTGCCCTTACAACGCCTCGCCACAAACTGGACAAACCGTGGCATCGGGGGAAACGGCCGTTTCACACACCGGACACACCAGTTCAAACTCAGCACCACATTGGGGACAAACCAAATCATCTTCACTTACAGCGGCCAGACAGGCCGGGCAAAGCAGCTGCTGGCAATGGGGACATTCGTCGCTGCCTTTGAAGCGATGGGCTGCCGTGGCAGGTAGGGCAGACAATCGACGACTGATAAAACCGCAAAGTGCAAGTTTTTTCATCAGCTTTCCAGGCTGATCTGGCGCCAGGCAAATGCGGAAACTACAAGCCGGAAGAAGCGCGATTGGCCGGATTTGAATCATACATTCGACATTGCCACAATCTGCACCCAAGTCGTCACCGGCAACAAGGAATGGATGACGCGGCGGTGCTGCGTTGGTTGGTACGCGGCTGCCGCAGTCCGCAGTGTTCATACCGGGCAGTAAACTGGCATGGCACTGGCTGCAAAAAAGGCGGGGAACAGGGTGTTGCAGTTAAAGAAATGTCGGTTCCGGCTGTCAATTCAAAGTTGCAGGTAGACACCTGAAAAGAGCGGCGTGGTGCAGTGACAGATTTCATCGTCTTGCCAATCAATTGACGCGACTACAAAACGTTGCTGCACTTCCAGGTACGACTGCTCCGGACGTAAAAGTATCGTGCCGCAAACCGGTGCATTGCCGGTGTATGTTTCTTCCGCTTCGTTCAGGTTCGGACGGAGAAGCTGGACACTGAGCGGCGACCGAGAGTCGCTTGCTGGCACGGCCGTTTTCAACCTCATCTTCCAACGCCGCCTGCAATGCGGGCAATTACCGCACGCGGACGATCCTCGTCACAAAGCGAGCAGAAAACGGCAACCCTGCGCCGCAGCGAGGGGCAAGAAACATCGTCAGCGCGATGGGGGCGCGGCAGGATGGGCGGTAATTTGCCTACATCATTTGGGGCACTGGCGGCGTCATGGGGAATAATGGCGTAAGCAGGTCGTGGGCAGCGAGTTAGTAGTGCGGGCATCAATTTATCCTTTTCGTTTGTAGCACGGATTCAACCTGCCAAAGCGGGCACTACAAACCAAATTTTTGGTAATTTTACAACGGGGGCAGATCGTAGGTAACGCCGTTTCAATTCCCCGGGGCTTGTCTTCGCTAAAAATTCCGCAATAATCCGGACAATGGCAACGATTCCGATTATGGCAATCATCGCGCCGGTATCACAGGTAGCTAAATCCTTTGGCCAGACAACTCCTGTCAGTTTGGGGAGCCAGGACCACTGGTTAAAAAATAAAATCCGTAGAAAGTAGCGGTAAACAAAACCAATGAGTAAAGAATCCACGTTATCAACCCCCGATGATTCTCGAACTAACACGTACAGGGCAAGCGCTAATAAAAGTCTGGCCATAATCAATCTCTGTCCAGGTTATAGCCGGCATGACACCGAAAATCAAAACTTTTCCAGCTCAACCTGCCAGATTGCTGCCAATGATCACACACGGCTGTACCCAGCAATGACCATGCCCAACAAAGGCTATGCGAAGTCGAATAATCAATGTCTTACGCATTTCTCCCCATTTGCCAAAGGATCTATTCGATGCTCTAATTCATCGCGGGCCAAAGCCGCCGGCCTTGACTCCAACTTTGGGGACAAGGTCAATGCCTGCTCTGTCCAGCGAGGCGGCGACCAAATCCAGCTCGTGCTATCTTATATTACTGGCCAGTTCCACGGGCGCGGTGATGCACGTCAGCAGGGTAAGGCGATTTGCTGCCAGAGGGGAGACAGCTTCTGGTGATGACGGGCCGTTCCGCTTCAACAACCAGTCAATCTTCAAACAAAGCCTGATGGTACAAATCAAGGGTAACTTTGGCGGCAAAGCGCAAATTTTGCTCCGATTATCGGGCCCGCGCTGCCTGCCATCGCCCAGGCTAACGGTCACTGATGGTCGCCGGCATCCGGTTATCAGCAATCGGGCAACCTGAGTCGCCACGTCACCATGGAGAGCATGTCGATTTCGTTGTGGTAGAAGACGCGAGGGATAGCTATGGCCGTCACCACTGCGTGCAAGAAGTCATAGATACAAACCGAATGAGAAACCGGCACGTTCCTGCGCTGTGCTGAAAGAGCTGTTTAATTACCCAGGAGCCACCGAGCCAAACTGCGCCTGCCACAGACGGCGCGATGGTTGCAGCAGGTCATCGTGGGCACGCTGCACCCGGCCTTAAGATCCGGTTCGGCGAGAGGTAGTGAGTGTCGAGGAGAGGTAAGTCGAAGGTGCTTAAGCCGTTAAACGGTCACCAGCCCGCTTTTTTCGGCTAGCAGTTCATCCAGCAGCAGCACGCCGGTTCTGTCGCCAAAATCGCAGGAAATATTGGCGGACGACCAGCGCCCTTCTCGAGGCGCCACGCCGACCATGAAGGCGATGAACCTGGCGCCGGCCAGGCCGGTTGTCTCGGTATCCAGGAAGAGGAAATCGCGGAAGCTTAGGTTAGGAGGCGGGTGTCTTGAGGTATACGGCCGTCCCCAATTTGGGCGCCAACAAATCAACAGCCCGATCCTGCCTATGTTTCAGTTGAGCTGATAAACTTTGGTCTAAAACGTAGCAGGCCAAATCGTTGGTCTTCAACCACCCAGCCCTGGTAGCAAAACATCCAAAGATTGAGGATTGACGATTGATGATTGACGATTGATACAGCCAATGACTCATCAGCAGCCGACAGCCGATCACGGTCAACCAGCGGCGCGGGCTTCAGATTTCGTGTCTCTTTGTGTCATTATACCTAAACGCGGTGCGCAGCTTGTTCTGCCAATTTCGTCCATAAGCCAATTATCGTAGGGGAAACGGTGCGGCATAACTTATAAAACTGACAGCCTCTTCCGCAGCACTGTCTCCTTGTGTTCTGGCGAGACGACCGTAGGTAAACGCCATTTGTTCTTCTTGGTACCGTCCTGTGGTCGTCCTGCCCTCGCATATTTATCTTTACGTTATTTTGCCCAGTTTTGACTTCATCTACCGCCTCTGTTAACCAACCGGATGTCGTCGTCGCCTGTAGGTGCCATGCGGATGATACGGCGCATCACTTTGTAATACGTGTCTTGGGATGTCGTTAATTGAAACCAGATTTCTTTTAGGCGCTAACGGTTTGCCCATCTCGAGAAAGGACTTTAGCCCGCAGTTCGGCCTGCAGTTCGTCAGTTGGCTCGAAACCCGGAGCCAAACGGCAGAAACAGACGACCCGTTGCCTTGATGAGTGGGTACAATCAGATGGCAGCGGGCTTCTGGTCATTGCGGCGATTCACCAACACCACCTCCACCTGCCGGCTCCAACCGTTTGCTGCCACCTTGATCGTGTCGTCGGAGCGGGCCCAGAATGTACCGCCATCGTCATCGATGGTAAAAATCGCCATGCACCCAGACGTTCTCAAACAGCGACCAGTAGGGTGCTGTCCAGATGAAGCGCTCATCTTAAAAGCTGCGCGTCATCCCAATCCAGGGAGCGCTGAATGACCAGTTCACCGACCTGATTGCGTACCGAGCTGCCACTCATCGACGACGTCGGCAGACGCTGGGGCAGGCCGGAAAGCAGCCGAGCCTCTAGTGGCTGCGGATTGCCTGGGCGACAATCCTGCCAGAAATGGTGCCGCCGGAGTAGTTGATAACGGCCGTTTCGCCAACCACGTTAAACAGCCACAACCATGATCAGTTCCACTTGTCTGCCGGTCGAGGCAGTATTTGATGGACGACAAATCGTAAGCCTTTAACCGCGCTGCGCAAGAAACGAGGGCGCGGATGAGCGTTGGCGAGACACCCAACTGGCTGATTTTAAGCGTCGACCACCCGCTGCAGCCAGATGGGACCGTGGGGATAATCGGGCGCACCATCAAATGAAGAAGGTCGCTCTAAGAGCAGCGCGCGCCGAAGACCAGCCAGGGTCCCATCATCCAGCCCATGTCGGTCATCCAATAGATACCGCCGCGCCTGTATCGTCGGTGCTGAAGGCTGGCGTCCTGTGCTGCCTTGATGGAAAGCCGCAGTGAGTGTGGACGGCGCTTTGCTTCTGCCGGTGGTGCTGGAGGTGTAGATGAGCATGTGATTAAATCTTCAGCGGTGGTCGCGGTTCGGCTTGGTTAATTGGTTGGAATGCGTCGGGTACCAGTGGTCATTTGCCGTTCACGTTAACTCATTCCCCGCCCGCTGTAACACAATCACACGCTCCAACGTAGTACACCCCACCGCATCATCGGCTGCCGGTTGAGGGCACGATTTGCCGCGACGGAAAAACTATCGGCGGTGAATATGCCTTGGCCCCGGCATCGACCAATCGATTGAATCAAAAACTGCGCTATAGCTGGAAAAACAGCGGCAAAATCACGCCACCGATTTTGGCCGATGAAGCAAAAGTAAATAA
This sequence comes from Ardenticatenaceae bacterium, assembly GCA_020634245.1. Lineage (GTDB taxonomy): Bacteria > Chloroflexota > Anaerolineae > Promineifilales > Promineifilaceae > JACKCC01. Next base: position 125,236 of record JACKCC010000019.1, read on the forward strand.
CAATCTCCGGCGTCGCGGCAGTGAAGGCTGATGTCAGCGTTTTGGCCAGGCCCAGGCTGCGCAGGGCGTTGGCGCATTGGTTGACCTGACGGTGGAGTTCGGCGTAGGTCAGGCTGCGGGTGTCACCTTCTTCGGATTCATAGAGAACGGCCGTTTCTCCCGCCGTTGCCTCATTTTCGGCCCACTTGTCCACGCAGTTAGTAACGATGTTTAATTGCCCACCGACACACCACTCCGGCCATTGAATGCCGTGCGACAAATCCACGACCTGGGAATACGGTTTTTGAAATTGAATATCGAGGAACTTGAAGACAGCATCGGTGAACCAAGCCACATCAGCTGTTGACCGATCCATCAACTCATCAAATGAGCCAATACCGTGTTGGTCCATAAACCGTTTCAAGTTGCTGTGTTCGACGTACTCCGGGGTCGGCTGCCAGACAATCTCACCGCCAAAATCAAATTTTTCAGACATCGCAGCCCTCCGTAAAAAATAGTGTGAATCAGTATCAATTAAATGGTAATGCAAAGGGGCAGAGTTGCAAAGTGGCAGAGTGGTAAAGTCAGGGTAAAGTTGGGGCATGGAATCCTGGAAAACATTAAACCGACGAACAATACTCAATCACAGTAAATTTTGCGGGTGAACTCAATAATCAGAAGCCTCCCCTGATGGTCAAACCACAAAGATTGGGTTCCGGCATTATTGATTTTGCCATCGGTGGCCGCCGAGACGGTGATTGCCGTTTCCTCTGTTTGCAGGTCAACATGGAAAAATGATGGATCAACACTGCCCGGCGGCTATCTGGAACCCGGTGAAGACCCGTCGCTTCCGCCCAGCGAAATCAAGGAAGAGACCGTTGTGAAGCTGCTTAGAGTGATCGAATCAACAAGCCCGGTGGATGGTAACGTGGCGCAGGCACAGCCACTCTGTATCTGGCCCGTGGCACACCAGACGCTGAACGAGACGCCGATGATTTGAGAGCAAATTTTGCTTTTGCTGACCTGCAAAGAATGGAAGCCGCCCTGCGGGCTGGTGAGCGTTTGCTGCCGCCCTGGGTAACGGCTGCAGTTCTGACCCTGGCCCATCTGAAATAATTGACACCCGATACAAAGCAAATGTATAGTGTAGCCATACACAAATTTTATGGGGAATTGGAGCGTAAGGGATAGTCAACCATCCCATAGGCGAGCAAACACATAATAGACACTCATACACCCCAATCCCTGCCTGACACAATGCCATGTCGGACATATTGGGCATCCACTACGAGCCAAACGTCATCACCACCATCGGCTTAATCATTGCTGTGGTCTTCCTGGGCAGCAAACTATTTCAACGAGTTGGAATTCCCCAAGTCGTTGGCTTCATTGTGATTGGCGTACTTCTTGGCTCGTCCGGTTTTAATCTCGTCCCACAAGAACTGGCGGAAGAACTCACCTTCATCAGCGAAATCGCCCTCGGTCTCATTGGCTTTGACATGGGCAGCCACCTCCTGATGGGCGAATTACGCCAACTAGGCCACAGCATCATCTTCATCCTCCTATTCGAAGCACTGGGAACCTTTTTATTGGTAACGGCCGGCATTTATCTCATCACCCATGACTGGATAACTGCTTTAATTTTTGGCGCATTATCTTCCGCCACTGCGCCGGCAGCCACCATCGACGTTTTGGCCGAGTATGACGCTAAAGGCCCCCTCACCACCAGCATGATCGCCGTCGTCGGCCTGGACGATGCCCTGGCACTCTTATTATTCAGCATCGTTGCTTGCAGCGCCGAAACGATGTTTTCCCATTCGGCCACTCCTTCATTTGTGCAAATAATCGGTCTACCACTGGTCGAAATCGGTGGATCCGTCGCCTTGGGAATCATCCTGGGGTTAGCTCTAAACAGCATTTTGCACCGCATGAAAAAATATCATGATGCCATGGCCATTTCCATTGGATTTGTCTTGCTATGTGTCGGTCTGGCACAAGCCTTAGGCAGTTCGCTGATTTTAGCCACAATGGTCATGGGCAGCGTCGTTGTCAACCGCCATTCCGAACACAGCAAACACATCCGCTACACCATCGAACAGGCCGGCCCTGTCATCTACGTACTTTTTTTCGCGTTGGTCGGCGCTCGATTCAGAATCGATTTACTGCCCACAATGGGATTGTTGGGCATCGCTTATGTGCTGCTGCGCAGCATTGGCAAATTTACCGGAGCATGGACAGGAGCCATCGTAGGCAGTGCGGTTCCGGCCGTCCGCAACAATCTGGGACTGGGCCTGTTGTCACAAGCGGGTGTCGCCGTCGGTCTGGCCATTTCGGCCTCCTGCCGCTTCGCTGAACATGGCGAGGTCGGTGAACGATTAGGCCAGACGATCATTAATGTCATTACGGCAACCACCTTTATCGTTCAGATCATCGGCCCGATTGGCGTTAAATATGCGATTGGCCGGGCCGGTGAAATCGGCAAAGCCCGGTTAACCGAAGAAGCCTGGGCGTCGGAAGGTGCTCCCCAATAATGAAGTTTCATCGCCCGCGAACACTGAATGTTGTAAAAGAAAAATAACGCACAATTTGGTAAACTATTGACAGAATGACCTCCATTTCCTCGGTTTTGAAGGAGAAAAATGTGACTTCACAAAACAAATGGGGCGGGTCAAGTGTACATTCAGAGGTGAAACATGCCTGAACCGTTGAAAAATATGTTCAACCCGCAGTCGGTGACGGCGCTGGGCGAGGCCATCCAGTCTAATTATCCGGCTTTTGATTTGGCGGGATTCAAAACGGCCGTTTTCACCCCCAACTGGGAATCCCTCGAACTCAAACAGCGGATGCGCCACATCGCCACCAGCTTGCGCCCTTTCCTGCCCGCCGATTACGGCGAAGCGCTGGCCATCTTAAGCCAGGCGCTGCCCCTGCTGAACGAACAAAGCTTCGAGAAAATGGTCTTTCCCGATTTTGTGGAAGTGTTTGGATTGGATGATTACGAGACGTCGATTCCGGCTTTGGAATATTTCACCCAGTTTATGTCGGCGGAGTTTGCAATACGGCCGTTCATCCACCACTATCCCCAGCAAACCATGCAACAAATGCTGGCCTGGTCCCACCACGAACATTCCGGTGTACGCCGGCTGGCCAGCGAAGGCTGCCGCCCGCGCCTGCCCTGGGGCATGGGCCTGCCCGTCCTCAAAGCCGATCCATCACCCATTTTGCCCATTCTGGAACATCTCAAAAATGACAAATCGGAATCGGTGCGGCGCAGCGTGGCCAATAACCTCAACGACATCAGCAAAGACAACCCCGACCTGGTCATCGCCGTTTTGCAGCGCTGGCAGACCGACAACAACGACGAAATCCGCCAGATTACCAGCCATGCCCTGCGCACGCTGATCAAACAAGGCCATCCGGCGGCATTGGAGATGCTCGGTTATCCCAGCGGCGCGGCAATCCAGATTCGCAATTTTGTCATCGAACCGGAAATCATACCGTTCAACGGCAGCCTGACTTTCAGCTTTGAAATTGCGGCAGAAAGTAATCAACTGCAAGATTTGATCATTGATTATGTCGTCCACCTGCTGCGGGCCAACGGCCAACAAACACCCAAAGTATTCAAGCTAGCCAAAAAGAGTATCCAGCCCGGCGAAACGTTGACTATCCGCAAAAAACACGGCTTTGCCCCGGTCACGACCCGTACCTACTATCCCGGCGAACACGCCCTCGAACTGAAAATAAACGGGCAATTGTTTAACCGGACACCTTTTATGTTGAGCGAAGAAACAGAGTAAGAATGACAAGGTGACCGTCATTTTGAAAAATGACGGTCACCTACCAAAAGCGTGAGGGATTTGAACCATGCCCACCAATCTTCCCCCAGAAGCAGCTAATGCTGAAGAACGGTATCGCGCTGCGCAAACAATCCCCGAAAAAGTCAGAACCCTCGAAGAGTTCATCAGCCTCATTCCCAAGCACAAGGGCACCGACAAGCTGCGCGCCGATCTACGCAAGCGGCTTTCCAAACTCAAGGAATCTTCCCAGCAAAAAAAGGGGAGCAGCCGGCAAGAAACTCCCTTCCACATTGACAGGGAAGGAGCGGGGCAGGTCGTCATCATTGGACCACCCAATACAGGCAAATCGGCGCTGGTCACCGCCTTGACAAATGCCAGCCCGGAAATATCGGCCGCGCCTTTCAGTACCTGGGAACCCACACCGGGCATGATGGAGGTTGGTCACGTGCCCGTTCAACTGGTCGATACACCGCCTCTAAATCGGGAGTATATGGACCCGGAGCTGATGAATCTCATCCGCCATGCCGATTTGCTGCTGCTCATGGTCGATTTACAAACCGATCCCATGCAGCAAATCGAAGATTCTGTCGCCATTTTGCAGGAGCACCGCATTGCGCCCGGCCACCTGCGAGAACAATTGGCCAATGAGCGCATTTTATATTTCGTACCGCTCCTGGTTCTGGTCAACAAATTCGATGATGAGTCACTTGATGAAGATTTTGCCATTTGCTGCCAGCTTCTAGAAGGCGAGTGGCCTTTGCTGCCCATATCCGCCGAAACTGGCCGCAATTTAGACCAGCTCCGGCAGCGCATTTTTGAGCAGTTGAATGTCATCCGTGTTTACTCGAAGCCGCCGGGCAAAGAGCCGGACCCTACTGCCCCGTTTGTGCTGGAAAAAGGCAGCACGGTAGCCGATTTTGCCGGGCAGGTTCACAAGGATTTCCTGGAAAATTTGAAATCGGCCCGCGTCTGGGGCAGGGACGTATTTGATGGTCAACTGGTTGGCCGGGACCACGTTCTGCACGACGGGGATGTGGTAGAATTGCGCATTTGAAGGAGACAGGCATTTGAACGAGAAGTTGATGATACGGCCGTTACACCCCAACGACATCCACGATTTATACGAAATGATCACCGATCCACGCGTGATCAGCACCCTGATTCACATCCCCAGCATGGAATACGAAGACGAAGAAGCCTGGGTAGCCAACAAAAAGCCGGGCAGCCACCGCTTCGTCGCTGAACTGGACGGCAAAGTTGTTGGTTCGGCCGGCATCCACCAAAATTTGCGGGCACGGCTGACCCACTCCGGCAGCTTTGGCCTGATGGTGCACGCCGATTATTGGGGAAAAGGTATCGGTTCAGCCCTCACTGCTTCGGCCCTCGACCTGGCTGATAACTGGCTGGGACTGATGCGGCTCGAACTGGAAGTATTTGCCGATAATCCCGCCGCCATCCACATTTATGAGAAGTTTGGCTTCGAGATTGAAGGGACGCGGCGGATGGCTATGTTTGGCGGTGACGGCCGTTTCCACGATGAACATGTCATGGCCCGGCTGCATAACCCACCCACCAACCAACAAACTAACAAACCCATCCACCAACTAACAACTAGCAACCAGCAACCAATCACCGATATCCTCATCCGCCCCCAACGCTTTGAAGATGTCGCCGACATCCACAATATTATGCGGCATCCGCTGGTGGCCCGCACCACGCTGCAAATCCCCAGCCTGGAATATGGCGATGCCCTGGCACGATTCAAAGATAGCAGCCCTTTCCGCCACCGCTTTGTAGCAGAGGTAGACGGCCGTGTCGTTGGCAACGCCACCATCAGCACCCGACAAAATCCGCGCAGCAAACATTGCGGCGGCATCGGTATGGGCGTCCATCCTGATTATTGGGGGTTAGGCATCGGCAGCAGACTCATGGAAAAACTGCTTGATATAGCCGACAACTGGCTTAACCTGACCCGCGTGGAACTGGAAGTCAACACCGACAATCCAGCAGCCATCCATCTTTACGAAAAATTTGGTTTTGAAATTGAAGGGACAAAGCGATTCCAGAGTCGCGGTGACGGCCGTTGGACCAACAGCCATTTCATGGCCCGCATCAAGAGCTAGAGCAAGAAGAGGAACCTGCTCATAAAATTTGGCCAATGCCAAACACGATGACGAAGGCCAGGGTCATCAACGAAGTTTTCTTAAGCAGCGGATTTAACAAGAGTGGATCGTAGGTATGGGCCACGGCCGTTCCATTTCTCCAAATCAGCGGCAGCGCCAGAACAAAGAGCCATTGCCCCAACCCAACCCCATTCAAAAACACGTACAGGATGGCACAGAAAACGGCCGTTCCCAGCAAAATCCAGTGATACGTTCGTGCCCGCTCCGGCCCTAACCGCACCGGAATGGAGTGCTTGCCCGCCTGCCGGTCGGAATCAATGTCGCGGATATTGTTGACATTAAGCACCGCCACCGCCAGCAGCCCGCAGCTCGTCGCCGGCAAAATCAACCGCCAATCCCATTGCTGAACCTGTAAAAAGTAAGTCCCCAACACCCCTGCCCAGCCAAAAAAGATGAGAACAAACAAATCGCCCAGGCCAACGTAGCCGTAAGGCTTGCTGCTGGCCGTGTAGCTAACCGCCGCCCAAATCGCCGCGCCGCCCAGCACCAGAAAAATCAAAGCCCAAAGCAGCCCCTGTGCGCCAAACGCCAGCCACAATGTCCCCAAACCCGTAATGGCCGACAGCAGCACAAAGATGATAACCGCTCGCTTCATTTCCGCCGCCGTCACCTGACCAGACTGTACTGCCCGCTTTGGCCCAGCCCGTTCGATATGGTCGGCCCCGTGAATGGAGTCGCCGTAGTCGTTGGCCAGGTTGGAGAGGATTTGCAGGTTAACGGCCGTTAACCCCGCCAAAATCGCCACCGGCCAGTTCACCGACCCGGCCGCCGCCGCCAAAAACGTGCCCAAAATAATACAAGCCAGCGCCAACGGCAGCGTCCGCGGCCGCATCGCATCAATCCAAATTTGTGTTTTGCTCATAATCAGATAATGAATAATGATCGATGATTGATGATTGGATAAGGTCTATTATCAATCTTTCATCTTCAATCTTGAATTTCCACCATTTCGCGGCGAAATTATAGCCGCCTGCCCCCGTTTTTGCTATCCTTACTCATAAATCAGACTGACCGGTCGGTCGCAAAAAAAAAAGAAAGGTGACGGGCACTTTGAAAGTGCCTGTCACCTGAGAGGAAAAATGGACGACACAACAACCCGCGATCCGCAAAGTACCCGCGAGCGCATTTTAGACGCCGCGCTTAATATATTTTCAAAAAAAGGGTACCACGACACCCGCCTGGATGAAATCGTAAACGAATCCAGCACCTCCAAAGGGGCAATTTACTTCCACTTCCCCAACAAAGAGCGGCTGTTCATCGCCCTGGTGGACCAGTTTGCCGATTTACTGGAGCGGCGCGTCACCGAAGCCATCCAGCCAGAAACCGGCATGGGACGCGTCCGTCTGGCGCTGGAAACGGTTATCGACACCTTTGGCAAATACCGCCGTCCGGCCAAGATTTTACTGGTGCAGGCCGTGGGGCTGGGTAGCATCTTTGAAGAAAAACGCAACGAGGTCAACGACCGCTTTGCCCGGCTCATCGAAACCTATTTGCAGGAAGCCATCGCCGTCGGCGACATCGGCCCAGTCGATACCGAAGTTGTCTCCGTGGCCTGGATGGGCGCGATTTACAACGTCATCATACGCTGGGTGTATACTGGCGAACCGGAGCCGCAACGCATTTTAGACACGCTGCTGCCGGTGCTGCTGAAGAGTGTGGGTTATGAGCAATGAACAATTAGTAATGAGCAAGGAGCAAGGAGCAGGCTGGGAAAAGGACGATGAACAATCCTCAGTCATCAGTCCTCACGCCTCAGTTCTCATCAGCTACAGTCAGCCAGCTCCCGGCATTACCGCCGCCGATTTTTTAACCCAGGCCAAAGGCAGCGAGCGTTTTTTTTGGGAAGATGTGCGCGATCGGATTATTTTTGCCGGATTTGGCACGGCCGTTAACCTGTTCGCCTGGGGCGAGAGCCGTTTCCAATCCATCCAGGAGCAGGCCAAAGAACTATTCGTCGATGCCGTTCTGCTCAACGAGACCAATCCGCTGGCCGCGCCGCGCCTCTTCGGCGGCTTCGCCTTCCGCGACGATTTTACGCCCGACAACACCTGGGCCGCCTTCCATCCGGCCCATTTCATCCTGCCCCATTACCAGCTCGTCCGGGTCGGCGGCAATTCCTGGCTGACCATCAACGCCCTCATCCCCCGCGACGAAGAGCCGGCAACCAGTTTGCCCGTCCTGCGCGAAGCGCTGGCGGCACGATATGCCGTTTTGAAGAATGAAGGGGTGAAGGGGAGAAAGGGTGAAGGGGTGACATCCGTTCACCCGCTCATCCACTACCCCATGCCCTACGACACCTGGGCCGAAAAAATCAACGACATCCGCCAGCAAATCCGCACGACGCCGTTGAAAAAAGTGGTTCTCTCGCGGGTGGCCGAACTGCGCTTCCCCGACCGGGTGGATGTGGATGGCGCGCTGGCTTTCCTAAATGAATACTACAATGACTGCTACCGCTTTTTGTTTGAGCCACGGCCGTTTCACGCTTTTTATGGCGCAACACCGGAACTATTGGCTAAAGTGGACGGCCGTACCCTGACCAGCATGGCCCTGGCCGGTTCCATCCGCCGCAGCGCCGACCCGTTGGAAGATGCCGCATTGGGCCAGCAGCTTCTCAACAGCGCCAAAGACCGCCACGAACACGAGCTGGTCGTCTACTCCATCCTGGAACGGCTGGCCCCGGTAACCGACAAGCTGGAAATCGCCCCGCAGCCCGGCGTCTACAAGCTCAACAACATCCAGCACCTTTACACGCCCGTCCGCGCCCAACTGCTCAATGCCAACGGTATTCTCCCCCTTGTCGAACTGCTCCATCCTACTCCGGCCATGGGCGGCACACCGCGCCGTCTGGCGATGCAAGTCATCCGCGATGCCGAACCGGTGACGCGCGGCTGGTACGCCGCCCCGGTCGGCTGGATCGATGTCAACATGGATGGCGCGTTTGCCGTCGCTATTCGTTCGGCTGTGGCCCAGGAACGCCGTGCCTGGCTCTACGCCGGGGCGGGCATCGTCGCCGATTCCGAACCACAAAAAGAGTGGGAAGAAACGGCGCTAAAATTTCGGCCGATGCTCGAAGCACTGGGTATTACGAAAGAGTCCCTCTCATGACTGAAATTATCGCTTCCGAACACTCACTGCTGGTTGTTGACACACTCTCCTATCAATATGGATTGAACCCGGCCTTAAAAAACGTATCGTTTGAATTGGATGCCGGGGAACTGGCAGTGCTCATCGGGCGCAACGGAGCCGGTAAATCAACGCTGCTGCGTTGTATCGCCGGTTGGACTCAGGCGACAAAGGGAAATATCGTCTTAAAGGGGCGTTCCATTAGTCAGCATGAGAGATGGCTGCGCCAGCATGTTGCATTAATTCCCGACACGCCACCTTTTTACGAGGAACTAACGGCCTGGGAACATTTGCAAATGATAGCCCAATTACACCGCCTGGTTGATTGGGAAGAAAAAGCGGCAAAGCTGCTGGCCAGTTTTGGGCTGTGGTCAAATCGGGAATCATTCCCTTTTATGTTCTCACGCGGCATGCGCTACAAACTGGCTTTGTGTCTGGCGCTGCTGCTAAAGCCATCATTGCTGCTGCTAGATGAGCCGTTAGGGCCGCTCGACCCGTTGTCGGCTGACTTTTTATGGGGCGAATTGATCCGCTACCAAGAACAAGGGATGGGTATTTTGCTAAGCAGCCACCAAATGCCGCAAGGTATCCAGCCTGAGCGTTACTTGATTATGGAACAGGGGCAATTGGTGTTACAAGGGACACCCAATGAGTTGATGGCTGCTTCGTCCCCAGATGGGGATATTTCTCTGGAAGCTTTATTGGAAACGGCCGTTGCCAGCTTCATCGATACAATCACGTCCGATGATTGAACTACGCACATTGATCCGGCTGCGCCTGCGGCAGTGGCAGCACCGTTTGACCCATTTGCTGCGTTTGTTTGGCTATAACCCCAACGATCGGTCGCTGAAAGAGTTCTTTTATAATCTCTACTTGCTCTTCTTTTTCATCTTTTGGGTCGTGATCGGATCGTGGGGTGCTGTCGTTTATCAGGCAGTACAAATTGGCAAATCGTTGTCACCTTTGTTGTGGGAACGGATATTGAGCGGCCTGCCCTGGGCGGTATTTTTGACCGTTGTCGGGTTGTCTTTGCGATTTGCCCGACAAACACCGCTCGCCTTATCTTTCCCCGATATCGCTTATATCGCCGGTTCGCCTATGCCGCGCCGCACCATTACCCACGTCCAGTTTTGGCAAAAAAACTTGCAAGCGATGTTGATTGTTCTGCCTGTGGCGGCGGTGACGGCCGTTGCCCTGGCCCAACCCGCTGCCGCTACCGCCGGTTCGTGGGCGTCCGTGCGTGCTGTTATCGTCGCCATCCTCCTGACGCTGTTAACGTCGGGGACAGCCTGGTTGTGGGGAATCAAGCGTTTGTCTCATTCGGCATGGGTCCAATGGCCAGGTTACGTTTGGACACCGCTGGCACTGCTCATTGGGGGCATTGCTGCGCCCAAAATCGCTTTATGGCCGGGCAAATTGTGGATTAATGCCTTGTTGGGTTCATGGACGCTAGGTGAAATGTTGCTGCTTGTTCTGCTTGTCGGCGTTGTGCTGGCTGTTCTCGTCTGGATCGGCGACCAAGCCAATTTGATCGTGGCCGCCGATGAAAGCCGATCTTACGCGCGCGTGCAAGCATTGGGCGCTTTTGCACGCTTATCGCCTGAGTTAGCCCCCGAACTGCGCGCCGTCCAGCAGCAAAAACGGATGGTCGGGAAACGGCCGTTCCTGCAACTTCCCACCACGTCCGGTTCATTCACTCTGTTAGTCAGATCAGGATTGACCCTGCTCCGGCAAGGTTCGGCTCCATTTGCGCTGGCCTTATGGGGGGCTATTTTTACCGGCAGCGCCCAGCTTATTTTATCCAGTAACGCCCCGCCTGAATTTTGGATTTACTGGATGTTCGGCCTGCTGCTGTTTCCTCCGCGATGGCTGGCCTCATCGTTTCAAGCCGATTTGAGAGAACCGTTTTTGCGCCAATTCCTGCCGCTGGCCCATTGGCAGCTTTTAGTTTTGGATACGGCCGTACCCTTCGCCTGTTTATTGATTGGGGCCTTAGCCGTCTGGCTGATGCAGCCCATTCTGTCCCCGCTGCTCATCATTCTGGTAAGCATCCTGCTGGTTCTGTGCCTGGGAGTCTCATCACTGCGCGTTACCCCCTGGCGTATCCAAATACCCTACCCGGCCACAGCATTTGTCACCATCGGGGGGATTGTGGCTGTCGGTATTTTTGGCAGCGGACTGGCAGCTATCATGACCGCGATAACGGCCGTGTTTCTTTTAAGCGCAGCAATTATCTTCAGTTGAAAGAGTAGGTTAACCATGTCGTCATCTTCTAACCCCAATGTCGATTGGATGAACATTTTTGTAAATTCATTGGCAGCAAGTGGCCTAACGGCCGTTGTCATCGCCCCCGGTTCCCGATCCACTCCCCTCACATTGGCCTTCCACGCTCATCCAGACATTAAAATTTACCGGCATCTGGACGAACGCAGTGCCGGTTTTTTTGCCCTGGGAATGGCGCTGGCAACGGATAAACCGGTGGCGCTGGTTTGCACGTCGGGCACGGCCGTGGTCAACTTCTTCCCGGCCATCATCGAAGCCAAAATGAGCCAGGTGCCGCTGCTCATCCTCACATCCGACCGACCGCATGAATTACGCCACAGCGGCGCGAATCAAACCATCGACCAGGTCAAAATCTACGGCGACCAGGTGTTATGGAGTGTTGATGCGGCGCTGCCTCAGGACGCCGCCCCCGAAGTGGCTATGCGCAATTTACAAGCCCTGGCCGCCCGCGCTTACGCCACCGCCAACGGCTTGATGAAAGGCCCGGTGCATATTAATTTTCCCTTCCGCAAACCTCTGGAACCCGAAAGCCGTGAACCGTTATCCGTAAACCGAACGGAATCAGAGATTACGGATTACGGATTACGAATTGAACACGGCCGTATCCACCCCACCGAAGCGCAGTTGGACGAGTTAACGGCCGTCATCTCCCAACACCCGCGCGGACTCATCGTCTGCGGGCCGCGCTGCCCCGAAGTCGATTTCCCCCAGTCGGTACAGGAGTTAGCCCAACAAACAGGCTACCCCATCCTGGCCGACCCACTTTCTGGTTTAAGGTTTAACCGCAGAGACGCGGAGGGCGCAGAGAAAAAATCTGCGAAATCGGTGAAATCTGTGGATTCTTTACTTGTTAGCGGTTACGAAACATTTTTGCAGAACGCTCCAATCTGGCAGGAACCAGAAATCATCGTACGTTTTGGCGCTGTACCAACCTCCAAATGGCTCAATGACTATCTGGATCGTATCAATCCGGCGCTGCGCATTCACATCCGAGCCAACGGCGTGTGGGCTGACGACGGCCATCGCACGACCTGGTTCTTGCAGGCCGATGAAACGGAAACCTGCCGCCAACTCGCCGCACGCTTACAGCCGCGCCCGCTTTCCGATTGGGCACAGCAGGTGCTGGCCACTGAAGCTAAAACCTGGCAAAAAATAGACACCGCCATGCAAGATGTTTATTTTGATGGGGCAATTGTGGCCGACGTGGTGGCAAATCTGCCCGACGACAGTGTGCTGGTCATCGGCAACAGTTTGCCGGTACGCCATCTGGATCAATGGGCACGGCCGTTACCCAAAAACATCCGCGTCTTCGGCAATCGAGGAGCCAGTGGAATCGACGGCAACATTTCCACCGCCCTGGGCGTCGCCGCCAGCACCGACCGTCCGGTCACCCTCATTGTCGGCGACATTACCTTCTACCACGATATGAACGGGTTGTTATACTTGAAAGCAGAAGGCGGAAGGCGGAAGACAGAAAAAATACTCGATATCACGATTGTGATTATCAACAATAATGGTGGCGGCATCTTTAACCGGCTGCCGGTCAGCCAGTTCGAACCGCCTTTTACCGAGTTATTCCTCACCCCACACGGATTGGAATTTGAACATGCCGCCCGGATGTACGGCCTGGATTACGCAAGAGTTGAAGATCGGCAAACATTTCGCGCCGTATTCAACCAATCGCATACAGCGCCGCGCATTATTGAAGTGGTGACAAACGGCCGTTCCGACCATGAGAAACGGCTGCAAATCATCAAAGTTGTCAATCAACCTGGCCCGGACTAAGGTAAGCTAGAGAAACGGCCGTAAACCATTGCCAAATCTGAAAACCAGTGGACAATTCTGGCAATTCGAGAGAGAGGTAACTGTTTTTAATGAAGGATCAAAAAAAATGGCAACTGATTGGAGCCTGGTCTATCCATCTATTCACGGCCAGCGGGGCAGTTTGGGGATTTCTGGCCCTGGTGGCCATCATCCAAAAGGAATGGGTGAGCGCCGCCGCCTGGATGGCCATCGCCATATTCGTAGACAGCGTTGACGGCACGCTTTCCCGCCTTTTTCGGGTCAAACAAACTTTGCCTGGTTTTGACGGCGCCCTTTTAGACAACATTATTGACTACCAAACATACGTCGTTGTACCGGCTTTGTTTGTTTTTCAGGCGCAGTTAGTGCCACCGGCAATACTCTTGCCTTTATCCGCGCTGATCTTATTAGCCTCTGGTTACCAATTCGCCCAGGCCGACGCCAAAACAGAAGACCATTTTTTTAAAGGATTCCCATCTTATTGGAACGTGGTTGTGGTTTATCTGTTTTTTATGGGAACGGCCCCGCTGCTAAATCTGATTGTACTCCTGCTATGCGCTGTGATGGTTTTTATCCCTGTAAAATACGTTTATCCTTCACGCACGACCAAATACCGGCGTTTAACACTTACGTTAACGGCCGTGTGGTTTCTTACCCTCCCTATTGCCATGATACAATATCCCGCCGTGCAGCCGTGGGTAGCCTGGCTCTCCTTTCTTTATATCGCCTACTACATCGGCATGAGCCTGTTCTTAACCAAACACAGCGCCCTTGCTTATGAAAACATCTGATTGGCTGGCCGCCCGTGCGGCAGCCACACCCGAAAAACTAGCCCTTATCATCAACAACAAACAATGGACATATCATCAGCTAGATGGGCTGGTCAGTCAAATGGCCGCCCATCTGGTGAAACGTGGAATCCGGCCCGGCGATTTCGTCGCCGCCCTACTGCCCAATTCGTTGGTATATGTCTGTTTAGTGCACGCCCTGGCTCGATTAGGTGCAGTGCTGATCCCACTCAACACCCGGCTGACAGCGGCTGAATTACAATGGCAGATTGATCATATCGGCTGTCACTGGCTCATTACGCTTGAAAAAGCTGAAGGAATCATGAATTGTGAACAGATAATAATGAAGCCTGAATGGCAGCAAATGCCTGTTTCAACCCCAATTCATCAATCACAATTCAACATGCATCAATTACAGGCCATCGTCTTCACGTCCGGCACCAGCGGCCAGCCCAAAGGAGTGATGCTGACTTTTGCCAATCATTTCTGGAGCGCCATCGCCTCCTCTTACCGACTGGGTATCGATCCGGATGACCGCTGGTTGAGTGTCCTGCCACTGTACCATGTGGGCGGATTGGCGGTGATTTTTCGCAGTTGTTTGTACGGCACGGCCGTTATCCTCCACCAGGGTTTCCATCTCAACCAAATCAATCACAGCCTGGACAACCAGCAAATCACACTGATTTCATTGGTTCCCACCATGCTCTACCGCCTCCTGCAAAGCCGGGAACATTGGCCCGCTTCCCTGCGCCTCATCCTGTTGGGCGGTGCGGCAGCGACACCGGAATTGATTGAGCAAGCCAATGCGCTGCCAGGCAACGGCATTCGACCTCTGGTGGCCCCAACGTATGGTTTGACGGAAGCGGCTTCACAAGTGGCAACAATGCTGCCGGCGGATGCCGCGCGCAAGCCGGGCAGTGTGGGCAAACCACTCATGTTTACGGCCGTTAAAATCATAGATAACAACGACAATGAACTGCCACTCGGTGAAGTGGGCGAAATCATCGTCAACGGTCCCACAGTCATGGCCGGATATTTTGAACCAGGAAAAATCTCATCCCCCCTGCTCCCCTGCTCCCAGCGACCGAAGGTCGCCGCTCCCCTGCACACCGGCGACATGGGCTACCTGGACGAAGACGGCGATTTGTGGGTGGTGCAGCGGCGCAGCGATTTGATTGTTAGCGGCGGCGAGAATGTGTATCCGGCGGAAGTGGAGAAGGTGTTAAGGGAACATACGGCCGTTTCCCAAGTCTGTGTCGTCGGTATTCCTCACCCCGAATGGGGCCAGCAGGTGGCGGCAATGGTGCAGATCAAACCGGGCCAATCGGTGACGGAGGATGAACTTTTAACGTTTAGCCGCGAGCAATTAGCCGGCTATAAACAGCCGCGTCGGATTGTGTTTGTAGACGCACTGCCCCAAACGGCATCGGGCAAAATTGCCCGCCGTGAAGTGGCAAATTTGATGCGTGATGGGTGATTTTGTATCCGTTGATGGGGTTGATTATTTTGTAACGGCCGTTGGCAAAGGAAATCCACTGGTTTTGCTGCATGGATTTACCGGCAGTTCGGCCAGTTGGGAAAAGCAAATCATCGCGTTCTCGGCCCGTTTTCGCGTCATCGCCATCGATTTGTTGGGACACGGCCGTACCGATTCCCCCCTCAACCCAGACCGCTGCCGGATGGAACAGGCCGCCGCCGACATCATTACAATTTTAGGAAGGCAGAAAGCAGAAGTCAGAGGGCAGAAGACTCATTTGTTGGGGTATTCGATGGGCGGGCGGCTGGCTTTGTATTTGGCTGTCAATTATCCTGACTGGTTCCAGTCATTGATTTTAGAGAGTGCGTCACCGGGGTTGGAAACAGGAACCGCCCGCGCCGCCCGCCAACAACAAGATAATGAACTCGCTGACTGGATTGAGATCAACGGGATTGAAGCCTTCGTGGAGCGATGGGAAAAGCTACCCTTGTGGGCCAGTCAGAGTCAACTACCAGAGGAAACCCGGCTGGCCCTGCAGCAACAGCGACTACAAAACAACGCCACCGGACTGGCCAACAGCCTGCGCGGGATGGGTACCGGCGTCCAGCCTTCACTGTGGCCCAGGCTTAGCGAAATAAAAATGCCGGTTTTGCTCTTGGCTGGCAAACTGGACAGTAAATTTGTGGCCATCAGCCAGCAAATGCGGGAAGAAATTCCGCACGCACAACTGCAAATTGTTCCTCAAACTGGACATACGATTCATTTGGAACGGCCGTTCCTGTTCAGCAAAGGTGTCCTTGACTTCCTAACATCTCCGATACCAAATACATGACAAAAATCATCGGCAAAACATGCTTTTGACCACTACCCTCTAAAAAACAATGCTTGTATATTAGGTGTAATGTGTCAAAATGCCATCCGGGCGTTTAAAGTTCACTATTCTAGGAGGACAGTCGTGTCAAAAAAACTTTTAGTCCGAGTTCTTTGTGTCGCTTTTTTTGTTTTGGGAACGGCCGTGTTAATAAGGTCAACAGTCCGAGCAACACTGCCAGAACAAGAAACACCCCCACCCTGGCTTGATCCCGAAAACTTTGCGTTTCACTTGCCTACACAAAGCACATCGCAATCCACTCCCACCCAGCCAGAAGCAGCAACAGCAACTAGAATACCTTGGAGCAAAGTCGCTTTTCAATCTTTCCGCGATGGAAATTGGGAAATATACATTGGGAATGATGATGGTTCTGGTCAAATTCGCCTGACAAACAATAGCGCATCTGACGTTCACCCCCGTCTAAATCGTGGATCAACCCGTATTGCCTTCTCTTCCAACCGAGATGGGAATTACGAAATTTATTCAATGAACACCGACGGTTCTGGGCTTACCAGGTTGACAGTCAACGCCACCGATGACGTAAACCCAGTGTGGTCACCAGATGGTACAAAAATTGTGTTTCAAGCGTACCGCGACGGCCAGGCAGAAATTTATTTCATGAACGCAGACGGATCTGCTCAAACTCGTCTAACAGCAGATGGCGATTATGATGGCACCCCCACTTGGTCACCAGATGGTACCAAGATTGCATTCGTTTCCCGGCGAACAGGTGGTTATCGTATCTACACAATGAATGCAAACGGCAGCGGACTCATCCAAATTTCCAGTCAACCATACAGCTTCAACCCTACGTGGTCGCCAGATGGTACAAAAATTGCTTTCGATGCCGATGACGATGGTGACGGCTGGCAAGATTTGTGGGTCATGAACAAGGATGGTTCTGGCCAACAAAAACTCTACGATCCTTACGGTCAAACAGATATTTGGGCACGAAGCTGGTCGCCCGATAGCCGGTATATCGCCTTTACTCAAATTTCATTCATACAATACAATGGTAATTGGTACTGGACAAGCGCATACCTAACCGCTTTAGATACCACACAAACCTTGACCACTTTTAATCTAAGCATCAACGAATTAGATTGGAATCCAGATTGGCAAACACAAGACATCGTCCCACCTGATTCAAATATCAATCCTTTATCAGCCCATACAAAAATTGGAGAACTAATGGTAAGTTGGTATGGATACGACAATTTATCAGGAATTGAACATTACG
>JACKCC010000002.1 GCA_020634245.1 Ardenticatenaceae bacterium
GCCAGTGGTCCCATCGCCTGCGCCAGGCGAAAAGAGGAAGCGCGCCCTGACTCAATCCAGACGAGCAGGCCCATGCAAAAGAAGGCCAGCCCGTAGAAAAAGTAGATTAGGGTGAGGTTGTTCTCGAAAAAAGTAGACAATGCCTGCATGATGGAACGTTAGCTGATTTTCCAACAAACTGACAGTTCCCATGCGCATTATTGCCGGGTGATGATTGTCACAAATAATAAGTATTTGTGATTGAATAGCCCCTACAATGGTAGATTTACGGCGCAAATTCCAGTAGCGGTTGCTCCTGTTCATCCAGAAGCTGCACAGTGAGGGGGCCAGTTAGGCCTAACGGCCGTTCCCACACCAAATCCACCGTCTGTTCCGGGGCAAAGGGGCCGGGCCAGCTAGCCACTTGGGTGCCATCCACCAACAATGAGAGCGTGCCGGAAGTAACGGCCGTTACCTGCAAACCAATCTCCGCGCCGGTGGATGTTTCATCAACGCGCAGCGCGCCAAACTCATTGGCGATGTCAAACGTACCCAGCTGGCTCACCGGATACCAGCGCTCCGTCCAGCTTTTGCTTTGCCCCGCATCAATCGAAACGTAGGTCCAAAAGTCCGGCGTCACGCCGCTGCTCCACATCTCCACGTAAACGCTGTCGTCGATGGTGTACAGGTTCGGCTCCAGGTTGGCCGGGCCAAAGAATTTGTTGCCGGGCATCTGCGCCACATCAAAGACACGCACGATGCCTTGCTGGGCGGTGTGGTCGTAGACGCCAGTAAAGCCAGCGTCCAGGTTGGGCGCAAAGAAGCCGAGGTAGTAATCCCAGGTGCCGTAGATGTTGAAGAAACGGCCGTTATGCTCAGGCCAGTT
Source organism: Ardenticatenaceae bacterium (assembly GCA_020634245.1). GTDB lineage: Bacteria > Chloroflexota > Anaerolineae > Promineifilales > Promineifilaceae > JACKCC01. The sequence goes on from JACKCC010000002.1 coordinate 866, forward strand.
CATCCAATCCCCAGCGGCAGGCAGGTAAGTGGCGGCGGCGTCACGGGAATGCACCCGCACCTGGGTGGCGGGGATGATAAATTCGGTCTGGTCGTCGGTGGTGTTGTCGCCCAGAGCGATCATCGCGTTGAGCCAATATTGGTAGGAGTGGGAAACGGCCGTATCGTTCACCACAAATGGTTCCAGCGTCATAAAACTATGATTGCCATCTAGCGCAATCGTTGCGCCCACCGTCATACCCGTCTGGTCCTCTACATCGCTCACGGTGATGGAGACGGTATCGCTCAGCACCTCGGTGGTGTAATCCCAGGGGCGGTATTCGTTCAGGCCGTGCTCATCGGTGGGGAACGCCCACTCGATGCCGCCGCTGGCCAGCCACCAGCCGCGCCAGCCCCACGCCGTCGGCTTCAGCACCGGATTGGCATACAGCAGTTGCCGCCCCGTCACCTTGTCTTGCCAGCGATAGAGCCGCCCGCCCAGCTCCGGCAGCACCGTCACCGCCACGTAGCTGTTGTGCAGCGTGATAGCGTTAAACATGCGGTCCACGCGCGGCTTTTGGAAGACACAATCATGGTTGAGGCGCGGGTACGGATAGACAAAATCACCCAGCGACGTGGCTATCACGCAGTCGGGATGGTCGTACTGATACGAGGAAATGGTGATGGTGCCCTGCTCCAGCCACGGCGCACCCGGCTCGATGGGTGGCGGGGTTGGCGTCGGGGGCGTGCCATCGCGCAACACAAGCGGCAGATAAGCCACCGGCTCCGGCGTACCGCTCACCTGTGCGGCCGTGGGCAGCGACTGCACCACCAGCAGCAAAACCACAAACAAACTTAAACCAAGTACAAAGGGGAAAATTAACTGGAATTTGCTCCGCCCTGCAAACATTTCACACCTCCGTGTATACCCACGTTAGCAGGAAATTTCCAAACAGGCTGCCCAAATGGGTACACCTCAAACACTCCACGAAGCACACCCCACAGTATCAACGCACCACGTCAAACTGTCTATGAACAACTCGATAAATTCATACCGGATCTTGCATTGAACCACCAAACAAGTAGTAATGAATGTCCACCGCAGAGTTGATTTTCCTCACAGGCGGACAGCCAACGCATGAACTAAAATGGTTGAATTAGTAACGGCCGTTTGCCCAACACTACCTCAACCCATCGATCTTTAACTTAACCTGCTTCTTTTTGGACGCTATCTGCGTTTGGAGGGATTCAAATGAAAAAGTTCAAACAGTTTGCGACTAGATATCCGTTGGCATTTGTGTTTACGATGATTGTGCTGCTCATTCTGTTGATGGGCGGAAG
>JACKCC010000020.1 GCA_020634245.1 Ardenticatenaceae bacterium
AAACCAGGTACAAAGCCTGAATCCCTACCAGAACGGGCAGCCAGTACCGGCGAATTGTGGGCGTCATTTGTGCCAATCGACTCCAGGCCACAGCCGCCAGGATGATCAGTGCCGGAATTACCGCCAGGGCATAGCGGTCAAACTTTTTGGCGGCAAAGGTGATGCCGCCAATGTACAAAACTGCCCATAAAAGCAGCAAAATCGACTTATGCCCCGCCCCAACCGGTGTGCGCTGCTGCCGCCAAATCAGGGCCGCGCCCACAATCAGCCCTACCAGCACCACCGGGCTTAACCGGAAAAGCAGCACCACCGGGTAAAAAAGCGGCCCGTGATTGTAGGTTACCTGCCCCAGGAAAAAGGACGGCCGTAACGCTTCTTCAATGTGGCGGCCGGCGTTGCCGCTCAACAGCCGCACCACGTCACCCGGCCCGGCCCACAACGCCGGGTAAGCAGCCAAAATGGTGATCAGCGCCGCCATCCCCCAAATGAAACCGGAGAGAACCAATTGGCGGGCACGGCCGTTCCGCGCCCGCCAGGCCCGCCCAATCATCACCACAAACACCAGACCAGCGATAGGCACCAGCAGCAGCGCCGGGGTTTTGCTCAACACAGCCAGCGCCGCCATAACACCGGAAACGGTCGAAACCCACCACCGGCGCGACATCACCACATCGTCAACCGCCAGCAGCAAAGTCAACAATGATAACGTAGCAAAAGTCGTCATCAACGCATCCACATGCAAAATGCCGGACAGCCCGGCAGTAAATGGATCCAAAGCCAGCAGCAAAGCCGCGAGCCAGGCCGTCTGGTAATTCCACAAACGCCGTACAAGAAGGTAAACGGCCGTGCCCCCCAAACTATTCACCACCGCCACCAGCATCCGGGTCGAAGTCAAAAAAACAGCCAGACGCTCAAAAGCGGCCGTATTATCCGGCATAAAAAATGCCAGATGTGTAATCCACTCATAAGCTAAACGGCTCTCCGGGCGCAGCCACAATTGCAAACTAATACCCAGCATCCCCAGCCACGTCGTCGTAATGCCTGGATGGCCGCTCACCAGCGTATCGGACCACGCTCTGACCAGAACTGCCTCTCGAAATTGAACCGTGCGGAACACCCAGATCAATTCATCCGGCGTAACATAATGCCCCAACCCGGACAACCGTGGCAGCAAAAACAAAACAAAAACCAGTAACAAAAACACGCCATTTCGCCAGCGCGCCAACAATTTACGCATACCCAAAATCCTAAACAAAATAGACCCATCAATAATAGCGCATTGTGCATTTGAATCCTACCTATGAGACAGATTAACACCCCTACAGCGCTATTGCCAATACCCTTAAACCCAGTATAATCACATAAAAATAGCCTGAAAAAGCAGGTGGAATAAAGAGGGTTTACATTTTGTCTGACAATTTTCAAGATATAGAAAGTGGCGAAAGCCACCCGATGGATTTCTTACTTTCACAAGAACTGGATTTACCAACCGCTGGTGAAATCCGTGAAGGACAGGTCGTTCAACACTCAGAAAACTTCATTCTGATTGACCTGGGTGCAAAGTCAGAAGGAATCATTATTGGCGACGAATTAGCTGCGATAGACGAAGAAACACGAGAACAACTCACTGTTGGCACAGAAGTCCGTGTATTCGTTGTCGAAACAGAAGACAGCAACGGCAACATCGTTTTGTCATACACCAAGGCTGCCCAAGAAAGAGATTGGGACCAGGCAAATAAACTGCTGAAAAGTCAAGATGTATACAAAACAAAAATCGTTGGTTTCAACCGCGGGGGTGTCCTGGCAAAATTAGGCCACATACGCGGATTTATCCCCAATTCCCAACTCAGCCGCGAACACCAAATCAAAAACAAAGACAACGCTGACAAACATTTTCAGAGCCTTGTTGGTAAGTCCGTCACGACAAAGGTCATTGAAGTCGACCGTAAGCGCAATCGCCTCATCATGTCTGAACGAGCTGCCAGCCAAGAGATTCGGGAAGCCAAAAGAGAAAAACTCCTGGCCGACCTGAACGTCGGTGATGTTTGCACCGGTAAAGTCGTCAACCTGGCCAGTTTTGGTGCATTTGTCGATATTGGCGGTATCGAAGGGCTGGTCCATCTCTCAGAACTAAGCTGGAAACGCACAAATAACCCGTCCGAAGTCCTAAAAGTTGGTGATGAAGTACAAGTCTCCATCTTGAAAATAGAAGAGGACCAAAAACGATTGGCTCTCAGCATTAAACGATTGCAGCCAGACCCGTGGTCACTGCTTAATGAACATTATCGAGTCGGCCAACTTGTCGAAGTAACTATCACCAAAATCACCAAATTCGGCGCTTTTGCCCGTTTAGATGATGAATATGAACTCGTTGGCCTGATCCACATATCTGAATTATCGGAAAACCATGTCGAAAACCCGCATGAGGTCTTAAAACCCTCACAAAAAGTGATGGTGCGCATTATTCGTATTGATACTGAACAGCGACAACTTGGCTTAAGTCTAAAACAAGTCAGTTCCGACAAGTTTATTGAAGCCGATATGGAGATGCTATCAACATCCTCCGGCTAAATCGTACCAATACGCTTGTTACGCTGTTGGCAAACCGAGGTGAGTAACGGTGAATTCTAAAAACTGGGAACGATTTACACAACGTGCTCGTCGTGTGCTTAGTCTGGCACAGGAAGAAGCAGAACGGTTAAATCATAGTTACATCAGCAGTGAGCATGTCTTGATTGGCCTACTCCTTGAAGAAGGAGGGGTGGCTGGACGTGTTTTGCGCGAGCTTGGCCTGGACGTCAATCGTGTACAAGCAATGGTGGAGCGGCTTTCCAGCAGCCCTGGAGCCAAGACTCCTTTTACAAAAGTCGAACTTTCGCCCAGCACCAAACGAATTTTGGAACTGGCTGTCGAAGAAGCCCGCACGATGGGCAAACATTACATCAGTACGGAGCATTTGCTCTTGGGATTGGCCCGCCAAAATGAAGGGATGGCCATTGATGTTTTACGCAAGTTTGGCATTAGCGCAGAGCAAATTCGCCGCCAAACCAAACGAATGCTTTCGGAAAGCCCGGTTTCTACAACAGAAGGGGCTGCCGCCCGGCGCTCCCGCAGCAGCAGCGCCAAAAAAGAAAAGAGCAAAACGCCAATGGTCGATCAGTTGGCCACCGATTTAACTGCATTGGCGGAATCGGTGAAGCTGGACCCGGTAATCGGCCGCAATACAGAGATTGAGCGTGTTATTCAAATTCTGGCGCGCCGTACCAAGAACAACCCGGCTTTGATTGGTGAGCCAGGTGTCGGTAAAACGGCAATTGTTGAAGGATTGGCCCAACGGATCATTGACGGCCGTGTTCCCGAAGTCCTACACAACAAACGCGTCCTCCAACTGGATGTAGGCAGTCTGGTGGCCGGAACTATGTACCGGGGCCAGTTTGAAGAACGTCTCAAGCGCGTCATTGAAGAACTCAAATCCAGCGATGCCATCCTGTTCATTGATGAAGTTCACATGCTGGTTGGCGCAGGTTCGGCCGGCAGTTCTGTCGATGCGGCAAATATCCTCAAACCGGCGCTGGCCCGTGGCGAACTGCAATGTGTAGGCGCGACCACTCTGGAAGAATATCGTAAACATATTGAAAGCGATGCCGCCCTGGAACGCCGGTTCCAACCTATTCGTGTTGAAGAACCCAATGCTGAAGAATCAGTGCAGATTTTGAAGGGCATCAAAGGCGCATACGAAAAACATCACAATTTGTCTATTACGGATGAAGCCATTGAAGCGGCCGTTAACCTGTCCATTCGTTACGTAACCGACCGCTTCCTACCCGACAAGGCCATCGACTTGATTGATGAAAGCGCTTCCCGCGTACGCATGTATCGGGTTCCCCAACCGGCCGATATCCGTGACGCTTACGACCGTCTACGCGAAATACGAGAACGTCGCATCCAGGCCATCGAGGACGATTTGCCGGAAGAGATCGAACTGTTCGACGAACAGGAAGAAGAAATTCAACGGCAGCTGGATCAGCTACGGGCCGGTTCAACCGATGATCGCGAGTCCATTAAGGTGACGGCCGATGACATCGCTGAAGTCCTGGCTATGTGGACGGGCATTCCGGTTTACCAATTTACCGAAGAAGAATCTGCGCGGCTGCTGCAAATGGAAGAAAGTTTGCAAAAGTACATCGTCGGCCAAAAAGAAGCCGTCGAAGGCATTTCCAAAGCTGTACGCCGCGCCAGAGCCGGGTTAAAAGACCCGCAACGCCCGATTGGTTCCTTTATTTTCTTGGGGCCAACCGGCGTCGGCAAAACCGAACTGACTAAAGCATTGGCCAAATTCTTGTTTGGCAGTGAAGATGCACTGGTACAGCTTGATATGTCGGAATTTATGGAACGGCACAGCATCGCCCGATTGGTTGGTTCGCCGCCAGGATATGTCGGTTATGAAGATGCCGGTCAGCTTACCGAAGCAGTGCGCCGCCGCCCCTATTCCATTATCGTCTTTGACGAAATTGAAAAGGCACACCCGGAAGCGTTCAATATCTTGCTGCAAATTATGGAAGAAGGCCACCTGTCAGACGCCAAAGGACAAATGGTTGATTTCCGTAATGCGATGATCATCATGACTTCCAATGTTGGCGCGGAAACAATTAAACGCGGCCCCAATTTGGGTTTTGCTTTCCAGCAGGATCAGGTACTCGAAGACAAACAGCAGTATGCGGATATGCGTAAGAAGCTGCTGGAACAGCTTAAAAAGCAGTTCCGGCCTGAGTTTATTAATCGCGTGGACAGCATCATTGTTTTCCGCCAATTGTCGAAAGAGGACATCCGGCAAATTGTTGACATCATTCTGGGCGAAGTGAATGAGCGCCTGGTAGATCACGAATTAGCGATTGAAGCCTCGGCAGAGGCAAAGGATTGGCTGGGCGAACACGGGTACGATGCTGAGTTTGGGGCACGGCCGTTACGCCGCCTTATCCAAACGGAAGTAGAAGACAAGCTTTCAGACGCTGTTCTTTCCGGCAAGTTTAAGAAAGGGGATACGATTCTTCTTAATGTTGTCGATGATGGGATTGTGCTGCAAAAAGGCGAGTTAGTCCCGCAGGCACTGCCAGCCTGAAATATCATCTAATCAAAAATCAAAAAGCCCGCCCTATTGAAAAGGCGGGCTTTTTTATGGGAAAAACTTATTCTTCGGCAGGAAGAATCAACACCTGACCCACCTCGATGTGATCCCAATCGGCAATGTTGTTGATTCGCGCGACTTCAGTGATGGCCACATTGTAGGCAATACAGATTTCCGCCAGAGTATCGCCCCGCTCAACAACATAATTAACGGTTGAACCCGCATAAGACGGCACGGCCGTTCCCTGAACCGCAGTTGTTCCCGCATTAGTTGTCGTATTTGAATTAGAAGGCATCACGCCACTGTCAACCGGAGCGGGTGTCCATGTAGGCGGCAAACCAGCCTCTGTAGGCAAAACTTCTGCATCCAACCGCGGTGAATCTGGTTCTGACGATGCTTCACTGGCATTCTCAATTGGCACGTCCGTTGCCACCGGCGCTTGGCCATTACGGCAGGCTAACAATACTGCTGGCAGCAAAACAAGAATACACAATCTACGCATAATTCCTCCAATCAAATTGTAATGGTCCATTCTCAATGGAATCCATTGCCAATGGCCCCGCTACCAATACAAAACCCAAGATGACATAAATCATTATAACAAAGGATGTCATAAAGGTGAAACGGTCGTACGACAGCACAATTGGCGAGTGGGAAAAAAGTACTGTTTAACGCTGTGAAAATCACGCAAATTTTGCCTTGTAGCCGCCTCTGACCTTCTTATAATCTAGGTACAATGATGCCTACAAAGATCGGCCGTTATCAAATCAAAGCAGAACTGGGCCGGGGTGGCATGGCCACCGTTTACCTGGCCCATGATCCTCGTTTTAACCGCGCGGTAGCCATTAAATTGCTGCCTCATGAACTCCTGCACCAGCCCACTTTTCGCGCCCGCTTTGAACGGGAAGCCAAAATCGTCGCGGCGCTGGATGTCCCCTCAATTGTTCCCGTCTACGATTATGGCGAAGAAGATGGGCAGCCATACCTGGTCATGCGCTACATGTCGGGTGGAACATTGGCCGAACGTCTGGAAAAAGGCAGCATTCCTTTGCCAGAAACAGCCCGCATCATCAGCGCCCTGGCAGCAGCTTTGGATGAAGCCCACAAACAAGGCTTTATCCATCGCGATATCAAACCCAGCAACATTTTATTCGATCATCGGGGAAATCCGTTCATCTCCGATTTTGGTACAGCACTCATTACCCAGGCGTCTGTCAAACTAACCGACACCGGTGGCGCAGTCGGCACGCCGGCTTACATGAGTCCTGAGCAGATTCGCGGCGAGCGCGCACTGGATGGGCGCAGTGATTTGTACTCGCTGGGCATCATCACGTATGAAATGCTCAGCGGCAAACACCCCTACCAAACCAACACGCCTATCGGGGTAGCCGTACGCCATATCATCGATCCAGTACCGCGAATTTTGGATTCGCAGCCCAATTTACCCCCCTATTGTCAAGCAGTCATCACGCGCGCGCTGGCCAAAGATCGGGAAGATCGATTTGCGACGGCGACTGATTACGCCCAGGCATTGAACCAGGCAGCGCTGACCCACATTACGGCGCTTTCTGCCCAACAGAGGTATGGATTCGGGTCTGATTTATGGCGATACGGCCGTACCCATTGGCATCAAAACAAGAACAAACAGATTCTATGGGTCGCGGCCATGATCTTTTTAGCCGTGCTGCTCATTGTCGGTGGGCAAATCAATTGGAGTGGCTCGCCCACACCGGAAGAAACGGCCGTACTTGCTGCCAACATCAAAACAGAAACTCCCCCAGCCGCCACCGAAACCATCGCGCCCACGGCCACCCAACCGGCCGTGGAAGCAACCATCGTGCCGCCAACTAAGACGAGAGCCGTTAAACCAACGGATACGGCCGTTACCGCCGAACAATTCCCCATTGACCTCAATGCGCCTCAATCTGCCACTTTGTTTGCCCAACCGGATGCCGCATCAACCCAATTGACCATCATCAAAACAGACGATCCGGTCACCATCGTTGGCCGTTCCGACAACGGGCATTGGTTGTATATCTTCATCGAAGGCAACATCTCCGGCTACGTTTGGGCCGATCAGTTTGGCTGGGATGGTGAAGTCGCGCAGCTCCCCGTCATTCTCGCCACTGCTACCAACGAGCCGGTTAGCACAACCAGCACTAATAACAGCTGCCCCAATGGCTGCCCCCAACTCTGGCTAGACGCTTACCCACTGCCCGGCGGCCGCTGTGAAAACAACATCATTTATGAAACTGTGTTCATGCGCGGGCAAGGGGGCAGCGGCGTTTACACTTACTACTGGAATGACAAGAAGGTAGCCGGCCCGCTAACCAATCAAGGATATGGTTTCGAGATCAACAATCTGAACGGCACTGTTATCGGTCGGGCCAAAGTCGTTTCCAGTGATGGCCAGACCGCCGAAAAAGAGTTGTTTATTTCCGATTTTAGCTGCAATTAGCTGTGCGCCGCCTCTTCGGCTTCAGCCTTGGCTCCCAGCCGGGTAGCCGCTGCCGCCAGACCAATCAACAGCCAGAACGCCGTCACCGCATGATGGAAATCCAGATTGAAGAGATAATGGTCCAGGAACCCGGCAATCAAACCACCGACCAGCGCCGCGTACAGTCCCAGCCAAACCGCGTCCAACTGTGCCTGTCCTTTGAACCAATGGCGATGCAAAAAGGCATGACCAAAAACAGTGCCAATCACCCCGAAAAAGGCCGTCAAACCGACTAATCCCATCACCTGGGCAATGGTGAAATAAACGCTGGCCACACCGAGATAAATATCAATATCCGGTGTACCGGCGAATCCAACGCCAAATACCGGGTAACGCCGGATGAGGATGAGCGCGTCTTTGTATTCGCCAAAACGCATCTGGGTGGCCAAATCCTGCCCCTGGATGCCTTCGATGAATCTGGCGACGTACCCTTGCGTCACCGGCAGCAGCAAAAGCAGCAGCGCAGCCACAACCATGTAGGGAATGAGGCGACGGTAACGGGCCATAGCAACAAATGCCAATCCGGAGGCCAGTCCCAGCATTGCACTGCGTGAAAAGGTGAGGATAAGGGCCACGAAAATAAGGCCGGTAATGGTCCAGGTGAGCCAGCGGGAAAATAACGGCCGTTTCGCTACCAACTGTGGTCCGGCCAATGCGCCAATCATCAAAAGCAGCCCGCCCAACACATTGGGATCAACCGACGTGCCAATCGCCCGTTCCGACAGGGACGGGTTCTCCTCAATGTAGCGGATCACCCAGCCACCGGGATAGCCCAATCGGGACAAATAGTTGAGCAGCGTATTTGCCGTATCGTCAGGCAGCAGCCACAAGCCAATGGCGATGGCCGACGCCGCCCCGCCAGCCAGCAAAACAACTTTAACTAGGCGCGCTAACCGCTCCCAATCAGAACAGTAATCGACAATAACCAAAACAAAGCCGATACTAAGAAGCAGTTCGGCAAAGTGACGGATGAGATTAGAAGTCAACGGGCCGTTGTTGAGACCAAAAATGAAGGCGAAAATGGCGACGATGATGAACAAAATCAGCGGCAGCGTGACCGGTGCGGTGATGATGGTGCGCTGCTGGCCGGTGACAATGTTGAGCGCCCAAATGCCAACAACTGCACCCAGAGCCAGATCGAGGAAGGTGGGCGTGACGCCGATGTCGATTGGCAGCGTGGCGAAAGGCAGCAGGCACACGACGCCAATCACACCCCAAAAGCCGATTTCGATGTTGCGCAGAACGACAAACACGGCCGTTCCCGCCACCAGCACCGCCAATCCGGCCAGCGGGCCGCCCACCGCCAGTAGCAAGCCACCGAGTACGGCCGTTACGCCAACAAAAATCCCCAATCCAATCGTTGAACGGGCCGGATTAGCATGGCGTTTGATGTATGATGAGTTACGCATCTGGTTAATCTACCCGAATCTTGGTCAGCGTCAAGACGTCGTCCTGAGTGATACGGCCGTCACCCGTAACCAGTTGCAGCCGCTGAAATCCACCATCTTCGGTGCGGGTGTAAATGCCCAAAATGAGCGGGTACACGTTGGCCGAGGCATCGGCGGCAATGGCCAGCGGCATTTCCACGATCTGCGTTTCGCCGGGTGACCAGGTTGACGTGGGCTGGCCCAAATCCAGGCTGGCCCAACGCGTCGTATCCGCGTCTAAAACCTGGGCGAAGAAGGTGTAATCGGTGGTTAACGGCCGTAACGCCTGCACATAGAGCCGCAAAACAACTGTCTCCCCGGCATTGATCCGGCGCGGTTCCAGTTCATAACCGACCAGCTTTAGCTCGTTCATGAAGTTAACGGCCGTCGCGTTAGGATACTCACCCGGCACCGGTTCCAACTGTAAAAGGGCCAGTGTCGCGGCATCATTCCCGTTTTCTAATTTCAACCGTTCGTAGGTATTGAAATCGTACAGGCCGACGGTTAATTCAAGCTGGGCAGGGGATACGGCCGTTTCCGGGATGAACAACCGGTAATAATTTTCAATCGTCTCGCCCGGCTTTAGCAGCGACGTGGGTCGCAATCCCTGACCGGTGTACATGTCGCGTTGGGCAATAGGCACACCCAATACCGGGTCGTTCAGATGGACAAATACGCTCCAATCCCGATCCATCGGCGCGAGAACTTCCCATTGGAGGATGAGATCGACCCATTGACCGGGTTGAACGGCCGTTGTCCCCAATATTTCTGGTTCAACCGAAAACCCGGCCAACCGCATTTTGCCGCCAAAATCAATCTGGCGTGGCTGCATCATAAACACCTCGTGCGCCGGTTGGTAGGTTTCTGGTTCGTAAGCGGGCCGAATCCAAATCCAGGGGGCGATGGCGGCAATGATGAACATGAACAATCCCAATCCGGCCACAATCCAGCGCGCCGGTTTTTGTGGCAGCCAGCCCACCAACCCGGTGATGAGGAGAATGTTGAGGGCGGAAACGGCCGTAAACACCAGCCGCCCCTGCGAAGACCACGTCGTCGTTGCCCACTGCACCAAACCATATACCACTGCACCGGTAAATAACAGGCAAACAACCAGCGCAAAGCGGGAAACGACAAAATCTAAAAGATTGATGATTAATGATTGAAGATTAAAACCAACCCCTTTAATCATTAATCTTAAATCATTAATCTGCTTGAACGCATAAATGACAAACCCAAAGACACCTGCAGCCAATACTCCATTCAGGAAATGATAAATCCACGTCCACATGGGCACGTTCACACCGCCGAACAAGCCCCAGTAAGAAAGCAGAAATCCCCAGCGCTCATCCCACAACTGGGCTAACGAAGCTGGCTGCGCCCGCGACCCTAAAACGGCGATAAAAGCACTCCAGCCCAACCAATCGCCGTACAACACCACGTTGCGCCAATACCACCAGCCGGCAATCGCCAGCACCGGCAGCAATATCAAAGCAAAATCAAACAACGAATGGGTTAAGGAAGAAAGCAGAAGGCGGAAGGCAGAAGTTTGCCCCCCAGCCTCTTTGCTCCCCTGCTCCCCTGTTCCACCAGCCCGCCAACGGGCTACAAATGCCGTTCCCCAGGCCAATGGCAGCAGGCCAATCGTGCCTTCTTTCGTCAACAAGCCCAGGCCGATAACAATACCCAGAAGTAATAATGAATAATGAATTGTGAATCGTGAATTGCGAATCCTTTCTGCCCTATGACTTCTGCCTTCTACCTTCACAAAACGTATCATCAAAAAGATGGCCAGCGACGCCAGCGGTATGGCCAAATTATCGTTGTTGACGGCCCCACTGATGAAGAGGAACATAGGCATAAAGGCGTTAACGGCCGTTGCCCCCAACGCAATTTCCGGCCTATTCGGAGCTAATTCCTTGCCAATGCGATACGTCAAATAAACCGTCGCCACACCAAGGAATACGGAGAAAACCCGCACGATACGCACCGCCAGCAGCGTTCCCTGCCAGGGGTTGGCCGCCGGATCATGAATGGCCAGGTTAATGTTGCCATCGGCCGTAATCAGTCCGTTGTCTACGTGAGGGTTCAGCCAGCGGATTTGGGACATATCGCTCGTGTCAATCCAAAACGTGAGCGCCGCACCGAGGTAGTAGTACAGCGGCGGCTGACTGGCTTCTTGCTTCCAGGGACCGGCCTGCGCCGGGTCAAACACCTGCACCGGCAGCGGATTGCCATCAGCCAGATATTGAATCATCGGGTAATGCCACAACTCGTCAGAGGCCTCAAAAACGGGAGTGACGATAGCGTAACTCAGCCCCAACAGGACAAAAAGGGTCAAAATCAAAGCCAGGGTGCGTTTTTCGGTTACAATCATGATGTCCGATTTTACTGGCAAAAGCGCTAACTGCCACCTGCGATTGATAAACGACAGTCGTACGAAATTGTCTAAATTGGAGATAAGCCTATGAACCTGAAAAAAGCAATTATCCACTTAAGAGAAAACAGCGAAATTATCCGCCTGCTGGTTCAAGAAATAGACGACGAGACAGCCAGCTATAAACCAGATGATGATTCCTGGTCGATTCTGGAAGTCATTAACCATTTGTATGACGAGGAACGGGAGGATTTCCGCGAACATCTGGACCAAATTTTGCACCGGCCAGACGAACCCTGGTCACGAATTGATCCACAGGGATGGGTGATGGAGAGGGGGTATAACGGCCGTTCCCTCCCCGACTCATTAGCCAACTTCCTGCGCGAACGGCAGCGCTCCCTCGACTGGCTGGAAGAGATGGGAACTCCTAATTGGGATACAAGCCGTGCCACGCCCTGGCGTGCTCAGATAACAGCCGGGGATATGCTGGCCTCCTGGGTCGCCCACGACCTGCTGCACATGCGGCAGTTGGTTGAGCTAAAATGGGTCACCACCCTGCCTGACCTGCTGCCCTACCATGTTGATTATGCCGGTGGCTGGTAATTCGTTTGCCATCTAAGTGGGTCTCACAAAGTGCCAGGCACGGGGCGCATTATTGCGGAGAAATCAAAACCGTTCGCCTCGTACCTGGCACTTTACGTCACTTATAGAAAAAAATGAGCGCCCCATCAGGACAGAATCTGATGAGGCGCTGTGGCTGTCAGTTGACCAGGCTTGACCTGAAACCTCTTCCCCTGATCAAGCCTCGCCAACCTCTTCATTAAACCAGGCAATCATAATACGGAAAATATCCGACTCGGTGATGATGCCTACCAGTTTATCTTCTTCATTTACCACTGGCAGCGCCCCAATCCGGTTATCGTACATGAGGGTAGCGGCCGTTTTCACCGTATCATCCGGATGCAAAACCTTAACATCTTTGGTCATGATGTCGCGGACTTGCAGCTTGGCCAGCAAGTAATTAATCTCCCACACATTCAATGATGTTGCTTCCGATGGCTGCGCCTGCCGGACATCACTGCGAGTAATAATGCCCACTACTTTACCACCCTCGCAAACCGGCATGCGGCGGATTTTATTTTCCCGCATCTGTTTATGCGCTTGTAACATGGGTGTATCCAGTTCAGCCACAAGCACTTCGGTTGTCATCCAATCCTTCACCAATAAATGTTTCATCCTCAATCCTCCTCGCTCATAAACCTAAATAGGCTTCCCGAACGTGATCATCTTTCGCCAATTCACGGCTTGGCCCATGCAGTTCAACTTTGCCATGTGACAGTACATAGCCATAATCGCTGACGGCCAGCGCCATTTGTACATTTTGCTCCACCAACAATAGTGTAATGCCCTCAGATTTTAACTGTTTCAGGCTTTCGAACAAACCTAAAACCAGAACCGGAGCCAGACCTAATGAAAGCTCATCAATCATCAAAACCACAGGATTGGCCATGATGCCCCGCGCGACTGCCAACATTTGCTGCTCACCGCCGCTCAATGTGCCCGATTTTTGGGTACGTCTTTCCTTTAGGCGGGGAAACATTGCATACACTTTTTCCAGGTTTTCTTGAACATGGGGACGTGCCCGCATCGGTGATGCGCCCATCTCCAGGTTTTCTTCGATGCTCATGTCGGTAAAAAGCTGGCGGCCTTCCGGCACTAAAACGACCCCCATTTCAGCTTTGGTGTGAGCAGGTAGATTGCTGATGTCCTTGCCATCGAACCAAACGGATCCTTGCCAGGGTTTTATCAAGCCCATCACGGTACGCAACATCGTGGTTTTGCCGGCCCCATTGGCGCCAACCAGGGAGGTTAGTTTGCCTTCTTCAAGACTCATTTTGGCCCCCCACAAGATTTGCACTTCGCCATAGCCGGAAGCCACATCTCGAATTTCTAGTATTGCCATAGTTCGTTCCTCTCTCCCCTAATCTTCCCGCATCAGTCGTTCGGCCAGTGCCGGATCACCCAGATAAGCCTCGATCACTTTGGGATTGTTGGCCACTTCTTCCGGCGTTCCTTCGGCAATTTGCATGCCATAATCCAGAACGAACATCCTGTCGGAAACGTTCATGACGGCGTGCATGACGTGCTCAATCATGATGATGGTAATGCCCTGATCGCGGATTTTGCGGACGATTTCAACCATGCCAGCAATTTCGGACGGGTTCAGACCGGCCAGCACTTCATCAAGTAAGAGCAGATACGGCCGTGCCGCCAAAGCCCGTGCCATCTCCAACCGTTTCTTTTGCCCCACATTCAAACTGCCAGCCAACTGGTCTGCTCTAGGAGCCAGCCCGACAAATTCCATCACCTCGTCGGCGATTTCTGCCGCCGGCCCCAGATGATGCTGTTCGCGGCCAAAACAGGCCCCAACGGTGACATTTTCGCGGACGGTTAATTCGTTTAACGGCCGTACAATCTGATGCGTCCGGGCCAATCCTAAACGAGCCACATCATACGTCTTAAAACCAGTGATGTCCTGCCCATTAAAAACAACCCGGCCGCTGTTCGGCGCATACACCCCGTTGATACAATTAAACAGCGTCGTCTTACCGGCCCCGTTAGGCCCAATCAGCCCCATAATCTGCCCTTTAGGCAAATCAAACGTGACATCACTCAGCGCCTGCAAGCCGCCAAACTGTTTACCCACACCTTCAACTTGCAAAATCATCGTCATTGCAACACCCTCCGCAGTTTGGGGAAACGATGCCGCAGCCAGCCCACAATCCCGGCCGGAATAAACAGCACAATAATCAACAGCAGCAGCCCGGCCACCGCCAATTGAATATCCTTAAACAGCGAATTTGTCAGCAAAAAGCCGCGCAGCCGCTGATAGCCCGCTCCGCCCAAAATTGGACCAAACACTGTTCCCTGCCCCCCCAACATCACCATCACAATCATTTCTATAGACAAGTGCAGCCGGAAGGCCGGGGCCGGTTCAATATTGCCATTCTTAAAAAAGAACAAAACCCCCAAAATACCAGGGAAAACGGCCGATAACACATACGCCCACGTTTTGGCATCGGGCGCTTTTACCCCCATTACCTCAGCCGCATCTTCATCTTCGCGGATGGCCAGCAACCCCAGACCGAACTTCGAGGTGCGCACCAGATAACTGACAATCACCACCAGCAGCGTTAACGCCGTCAAAACGTAAAAACTCATCCACAGCGCTTCCCGTGCCCCGCCGTAATTCTTGTAAACGGCAAAGTTGAGCGAAAGACCCACGGGACCGCCAAACGGCTCAAAATTGTTAATAAAAGCCCGGATCGCCTCGTTAACGCCAATGGTCGCCAGGGCAAAGTAGCCGCCTCGCAGGCGCAAAATCGCCTTACCCAGCAGAAAGGCCAGGATGCCGGAAGAGATGCCGCCGGTCAGCATGGCCAGCCACAATGACCAGTTATGCACCGCCATCAAATAAAAACCGACGTAGCCGCCCAGACCAAAGAAAACGACATGACCAAAACTGACATAACCGGCAAATCCCAATAAAATATTCAAGCTGGAAGCCAGCGCCACCGAAAGCAGCATGGTAAACACGACCTCACGGGTAATGTCTTTGCCGTTGATGATGGGCCAGGCCGCCAGCAGCAGGACAGCGACAGTTGATACAACTAAACCGGAATATTTCTTGATGCCGCTCATTTCTTTGCTCCAAAGATGCCCTGCGGCCGTACCAACAAAATGAGAACAAACAAGACGAATTCCAGCACTGGCACCCAGGTTGTGGGCATAAAGGTCGGAATAATGCCTTCCAAAACACCCAGGATCAGGCCGCCAAACAATGCGCCGATGGGGTTACCCAGGCCGCCTAAAACGCCAATCACGAAACTCTTCAGCTCGTAAACGCCACCGGCAAGAATGGTAAAAGGGAAAAAGGTGGCAATAAGCGCCCCGGCAATGGAAGCCAGCATCGTGCCCAGACCAAAGCTCAAGGCCAAGATGCGGTTGGAAGGCACGCCCATCAGTTCGGCAGCGTCGCGGTTGTTGGACACGGCTCGAATGTAACGTCCTGGCCGCGTTCGGTACAGGAAGAGATAAAGGCCGCCAGTCACCAATACGGAGGCAA
Source organism: Ardenticatenaceae bacterium (assembly GCA_020634245.1). Lineage (GTDB taxonomy): Bacteria > Chloroflexota > Anaerolineae > Promineifilales > Promineifilaceae > JACKCC01. The sequence continues at coordinate 15,550 of JACKCC010000020.1, forward strand.
CGGCCGCTACCACCCGGCTGCCCAATAATGTAATCGGCCCCACTGTAATACTGCCCAGGCTGAAATCAATGTTACGGGGAGAGGCTGTGAACACGGCCGTTCCCAGCCCAATAATGATCATATTAATCGAAAACGTTGCCAGCAGCGTAGACAAATGCGGTGCGTTGATCACCCGGTGTACCGCCACATAATAAATCAAAACCCCCAGGAGCAGCCCAATTGCCGCCACCAACACCACCCCTAAATAAGGATTCACCCCCAGGCCGTTAAAAATCAGGTAAACACCAAACATGCCTAACGCAATAATGGGGCCATGTGCCAGATTAATCACGTCCATGACCCCCCAAATCAACGTCAGCCCCATGGCGGCAATGCCATAAACAAATCCGAGTAACAAGCCATCAATAATTGATGCGGCCAAAAAATCCATTTGGTCCTCCTGTGTAAATAGCGGGAATTTGGGGATTAAAGGATTATTCAAAAAAATCTCCAAATCCCCCAATCCCCGCTTTTATTGGCTATGACGATAAGGAGCAGGCGTTACGGTTTGGGATAAAGGGTTTCAGAAGTAGCCCCTTCCATCGGCCAGACAACCTGTTTTACCAAATTACCGGCGCTATCCTCTTGCCACTGAATATAGACCATCGAGTGACCGATTTGCAGACCATGATTCTCGGCGCTGGTGTCAAACTTAACATGGCCGTAAAAAGTCAACAAATCCATACTTTCCAACTGGTTGCGGACGGCATCCGGATCAACCGACCCGGCTTTTTCGATGGCATTAGCCAAGATCAAACCGGCTGCATAGCCACCGGCCGAGTGATAGGAAGGTTCTTCACCATCGTAGGCCGCTTCATAAGTGGAAACAAATTCGTCGCCTAAAATGCCGTACCAATCCAGGCCGGCCGCTGCTGCCGATTCCGGCGTAAAGGCGGCCAACGGTTCCCACTGGCTGGGGCCAATCACACCCAGGGCCGCCTGACCCAGGTCGGCAAAGTCCGGTTCCGGCGGAGCAACCAGCAGGGTGAAGAATTTAACGCTGATATTCTTTTCGGCGATCTGGCGGGCAAAGGTGCTGCCATCCTGGAAATGGCCGCCGCCCAAAATCGCATCCGGGGCTGCATCCTCGATCTTGTTGATGAACGGGCCAAAATCGGTCGTTTCCGAGTCGTAGCCTTCGTACAGGACAATTTCGTACCCCTGGGATTCGGCGTAATCTTTAGCGGCCGTTACCACGTCGGTGGAGAATTTGTCATTTTCGTATACAAAAGCGATTTTGGTCACAGAGGGGTCGGTTTGCTTCAGCAAATCAACCGCACCGGTCAGGTAGCGGCTGGCGGGCGTGTACGCCTGGTAGACCATCGTGTAACCCTGTTGGTACGCCGAATCGGAAGCGGCGCCGGTGGTAATCATCACCTTGCCATACTGCTCGGCGATAACGGCTGATGCGGCCGTTAACCCGCTGGAATAAGGGCTGATCAGAAAGTCGGCATTGTCTTCCGTAGCCAGACGCGTGTAAAGCTCCTGGACGCGGTCGGTGTTGCTTTCGTCGTCATAGGTCACATAATCGAATTTGACCCGTGTACCGTCGCTCAATTCCAGGCCGCCGGCCTCATTGACCTGATTCATCCACAACAGCAGCCCGTTAACCTGGCGGGTTGAGGAGACATTTTGTGCGCCTGTCTGTGACGTCGTAAAGCCGATAACCAGCGTTACTTCCTCAGCAGCCGGTGCTTCGGCGGCCGGAGCATCCCCGGCTGAGGTATCGGCGGCAGGCTCTGATGACGTATCAGCCGCCGGTTCGGCGGCCGGTTCGGCTGTACTACCGCCACAGGCAGTAATCAATGCACCAACGAATAGTAACACAACAAAAAGGGCAAAAATGCGTTTCATGACTTTTCCTCCGTAAAAAATAGAAGCTTAATGGGACAGCAAACAGGGCCAAGCCCTACCCTACAGGATAGTCATGAAGCACAAATAAAGAATAAAGTTCACCAGGGGGAATATAAAAATTGTATAAAAATCGAGAGGTCAGATAAAAAGTGCCAGGCAAGGGTGGCAGGATGTTGGTAGACTACGATATTCCGGCCCCTTGCCTGGCACTACCAACCACCCTACAAGTTGAGAAACGGCCGTTCCTCCCCCACCTTCTCCGCCAACACATCCAACCGCCCTTGCCACAAGAAATACAACACCATATTCCGCGCCAGAATCGCCCCCAAGTGCCAGGCAAGGCGCGACGAGCGGCTGGTAGACCAGGATCATGCGCCCCTTGCCTGGCACTACCAACCAACCTACAAGTTGAGAAACGGCCGTTCCTCCCCCACCTTCTCCACGAAAATAAAACACCCGATTCCGCGCCAGGGCCGCCTCCAAGTGCCAGGCAAGGGGCGGCAGAATGTTGGTAAACCACGATCATTCTACCCCTTGCCTGGCACTACCACCAACTCATAGGTTAAGAAACGGCCGTTCTTCCCCCACCTTCCTCGCCAACACATCCAACCGACCCTGCCTCAAGAAATACAGCACCAGATTCCGGGCCAGGGCCAGTTTGCCATCATCACGCCATGCATCGGGATCAGAAAGCAAATCAATTTTAATTTATCAACAGTGCAATTAAGAGTACAAGGGTGGTAAAGGCCCAAAAAAGTGTCAAGCCGGATATTTGAGATTGTTTTGTTTGCACATATTGCCCACATTTCCAGCAATATACGCCGGGTTCGTTTCTGACCCGCCTCTGTATTCGCCTAGCATGTTCGGTGTTTCGCATGTTGTATTCACCATCATTCAAAGGGCTGGGGAAGAAGATGGTTGTGTTGCAACGTGGTGAAGAACACTTGATTGGTTTAGGTGGAATGAAAAAACCTTCGTAAGCACGTGTATGTTTTATATTATCTGTAGGGTTATCAAGTCGTGTACCGCAATGGGTGCAGATATTTCCAATGTAGAAATTGGAACCACCACACATGGGACAATATAATTCAGCCATTATGTTTCCTCCACGATGGCGATTTCGGCGGGGGTGAGGCTGTAGAGCTGGTAAACAATCTGGTCGATGAGGCGGTCGGTGGCGGTGAGGCGCTGGCTGAGGCGGGCCAGGAAACCTTTATAGCCATTGTAGTGGGTCTCGATGGATTTGGGGGCGTTTGTTATCATGATTATAGATTTAACAGAGTAGCAAGAGTGGCATGTCAATTAAAGCCAAAACTGCCACCACTTCTTGTTCAACTTCTTTTGCAAATAGTTTAGTTGCTTGATCGTACTGTCTGCTTCAGAATGATTGCCTTCTTTCAATATTTGAACTGCTTCCTGTGTGAAATCAAAGGCTTTTTGAATTTGCCCCAATTGGAAGTATGCCCCTCCAATATGTTTGAGAATAAGCGCTTCCTTATAGCTGTTGCCAATTTCACGGTAAAGTGTCAACGCTTTTTCATAATGGTCAAATGCTTCCTCACTATCGCCGCGAAACAAATAAATTGTGCCCAAATTGTGGTGAACATTTGCTCGAGGGTCGTCCTCACCAACCTCATCAAAGATTGTTAGTGCCTGTTCATATAATTTGAAACCACGCTCTACCTTTCCCGAATCTAAGTAAAGCCCACCTAAACTGCTAAGGTAAGCCCCTTCTTTACTACGATCCTCAATTTCACGTGAAATATCTAGAGCTTCATTAAAACAATTGATAGCACGATCGTGTTCTCGGAAGAGTGCATAAGTCGATCCCAATTTGGCAAGTTGTTTAACTTCAGCAGAGCGGTCTCCCATGCCCCGGTAAATTTCCAAAGATTGTTTATGGTGTTCAATTGCAGGTGAAAGTTGAAGCAAGTAGGTATACGTTTGACCAAGTCGACTCAGAATGCTGGCCTCTTCAAGGCTATCTTCAATTTCGCGGACAATTGACAAACCTAGGTCATATTGCTTGACGGCTACCTCAAGAAAACCGGTGGAACGAAACTTATCGCCTAAATTAAGGAGCGCAGCCACTTCGGAACGACGATCGCTATTTTCTCGTGCGAGAGCCAATTCCCGATAAATATTCTCGAGTTCTGGTTCTTTCTGAATAAGGTCTTGAAGTCTAAAAACAACCGTTACCTTGCCCTTTTCATATTTACGAAGAAGAACGGCTTCCTGATTTTCTTTTTGTGTCATATCATTTCACCTCCGACTAAACAATGGAGATTTCTGCAAGGTATGGGTTTAGGTGTAGCTCAACTATACTTCGCCGTAGCTGTATTTGGTGCTGGTTTCGATGATTTGGATTTCTTCCGGCGTCAGGTGGAAGAGGGCGTAGACTTGCTGGTTGAGGTTGGTTTCCAGGGCGATGATTTGGGCGGTGAGCTGTTGGTGCTGCTGTTGGGCGTCGGCCAGGAACAGTTCCCACTCGTGGCGCTCTTTGAGGGGGATGTCGCGCTTGAAGACGTTTTTGATTTGGGCGCGGAAGGCGGGGAAATCGAGTTCCCACCAGGCGGTTAAGGCGTTGTTGAGGCTCCCATTTGCCATGCCCAAGTCGGTGACGATGCGGTGGCGGATTTGTTCGTGAAGGCGATAGCGGTTCTGGGAAGTGGACGTCAATTTTTCGGCAAGAGCCGAAATTTCATTATCTTCAATTTGTGTTATTGGAGGTATTGGAAGATTTTCGATGAATTGGCTTTTGAGTTGATAACGCATTAAGCCAGCTCTTTCACCAAGTGCGACACAAACCTGAGAAATAACAAACCAAATCGTACGTGACTGGAGAATTCCCAACAACGACAAACTAGACGGTATCAAGAAAAAACTTGAATCGTTAGTGTACGCACCCTCTTTATCTAGCGAAAATCGGGGTATTTTTCCAATAATTGGCCAAAAGATTTTCGTTTTCTCAAATTCATCGTAGTAATCGCATGATCGCAACTCCCACCAGTATTCGCCCTGATCCTGTCGTTTCTTAGCCTGAACCTTAAACTGGTGAAGATAAGTAGAAAGAGCAGGGCAGTAATTACTAAACGCTTCCCATGCTTCAGCTTCGCCTGGATACTGCCCAAACTTGCTTGTGGTCCAGCCCGAAGGAATCGTTATGAGCCATACTTCAATATTATTCTTATGCCATGGCCGGAGGTCAGTACCACGCACGAGGGGTTTGATAAATTCTTTCGCATTGAAATCTGATTCTATTAATTTATTCCGTGTCTCGCCGTCAATATAGAATGCTTTATTGAACCCCGTCTTAACGCCGTAGTACATTCGATTTTCGATTATGTCTGCAAGCCGAAAGCCCATATCAGACAGTTTATTGAAGAGGTTTCTAGTTGCCTGATTCTCAAGCTGCCATCCAGTATCTGACTGATCATGCACTCCGATCTTGAAAAACTTATCAATAAACTGTTGCTTAAAATCAGAAACGCCTTCACCACGATTAAAAACGGCAACATCTGCTATTTGCTCTTTAGCAGGCATGTCTTTTTGGACAAAATGTATTGCAGGGTATAAATCGGGTGCGTCTTCAAAAATCCTATTGTCACCCAAATCAATCAGTTGAGTTACTCTCATATTTTGGCGCAGATAGGCGCGTAAACTGGTGGCGTAATTGGCCCGCAGCCAGCTATTGCTGCTGATGTAACTGGTGACGCCTTCCTGCCGCAGCAGATTGATGGCCTGTTTGAAAAAGTAGACAAACAGGTCAGCGGTTCCGGCGTAAACCTCGGCAAAGTGCTGGCTGAAAAATGGCTTGAGTGGCGTCAACTGCTCCTGGCGCACGTAAGGCGGGTTGCCAATCACGGCATCAAACCCGGCGGCGCGGCCCAGGTGGTTCCCGTACTCATCAAAAAAGACTTCGGGAAAGGCCAGCTCCCAGTGAAAATAGTCGTTCTCGGTCACCGCCGGGTGGGCCAGGAAGGTGGCGGCCGCTTCGTCGCTTAGGAGACTCGTCGATTTCCCCGGAAACTCAGAGTTTCCGGGGAAATGGGGGTTTCCGGGAAAATGGGTAGACAGATAATCAACCAGGGCGCGGTACTCCTCCGGGGCCATCGTGTTGCCAAAGTAGGCGCTCACCCACAGGTCGGCCAGCCGCCGCCAGCGGGCGATGTGCGTCTGCTGGATGTCGCGCCAGGCCGCTTCCTTGGCGTGCACGTCGTCAATGTCCAGCGTGGGCAGGCTCTCAATCGTCGCCACCCCCTTCACCGCCAACCCGGCATCCCGTGTAAACGCCCCCTCATCAAACAATTCCATCTGCTCCCCGCTCTCCTTCACCCCTTCACCCCTTCTCCCCTTCACCCCTTCACTCTTTCCTCCCGGCGTCCGCGCCAAATCCCCCAGCCACGCCCCAATCAAACTATCCCCATGCTGGAGGTGGTGGTCGAGGAAGCTGAGGGGTTTGTCGGAAGCGGCCGTTTTCAACCACAGCGAGAGTTTGGCCAGTTCGACGGCCATCGGGTTTTTATCCACGCCGTAGATGCAGGCTTCGACGACGCGGCGTTTCCAGTACAACAGGTCGGTTTCGGCGGTGGTAGAAGTGACAGGCACTTCCGAGCCAACTTCTCCCAGTAAAGATGGTTCCAAAGTGCCTGTCACTTGAGCCTGCACGTACTCATCCGTGGCCAAAGCGCGGGCCAGGAAGTTGGTGGCCTCGACCAGGAAATGGCCCGACCCCATCGCCGGATCCAGGACGTTGAGGCGCAAAATCTCGGCGATGAAAAGGTCAGAGCTAGAGCGAGAGCTAGAGGAAGAAGTGCGGGCCTGGGTCTTGACGCGCTCCCGCGCCTGCTCGACCAGCGGCCCCAGCGTGTTGGCGACGATGTATTCGACGATGTAATCGGGCGTGTAGTAGGAGCCGGTGGCTTTACGCTCGCCTTTGTCGGTGGTCAGGTACAGTTCACCCGGCTGGCGGCGGTCGCCGTAGGTCTTGGCCTTGCCCTTTTGGGCCAGCGGCACCCAGGTCTCCACCCCCTTCTGGCTGATCGTCACCATCTCCTCGGCAGCGACGGCCACCTTGTATTCCAGCAGCCCCTCGTAAATCGAACCCAACTGGCGCACGTCCAGCGTGCGGTAATCGACGGTCTGGTAGGCGGGCGGTTTACCCTTTTCGATGATGCGCCGGGTGGCCAGGTAATCAATCGCCAGCGCCAGCGCCCGGTCGCCGACGAAATGTTCCTCTAAAAAGGGGTGCTGGGCCGAGTCGAACAAGCCGCCGTTGTAGCGGGGCACGCCCAAATCGGCGTTCAACTGCGGGTCGATGCCGCTGATGAGGCGGAACAGTTCGCCCAGTTGGTTCCAGTAGCGGCGACCGGTGGTGGGCAGGTTGGTTAGTTGATTGCGCTGGTTGTTGATTCTTTGGGCGAGGCGCTGCAAGGAATATTGTTCTTTGTAGAACGGGTTGGGCATGGGCAGCAGGGCGCGGCTTTCGCCGTAGAAGATGAAAAGCAGGCGGTAAAGCAGGTAGAGGCTGTTCTGGTAGACCTGGGCGCGGTGGCTGGGGTCGGCGGCATCCAGGCTGTCATCCCCGGCGAAAAAGCCGATGATCAACTGTTCCAGCGAGCGGTAGGCGTTGTCGCGCAAGTCGGCTTCCAGGGCCAGGGCGTAGCTGCGGCTCTGCTCCAGGGCATCGCTGAGGAAAACGCGCCCGCTTTTATCAGGCCGAAACGCTCCCTGGTTGAAAAAGAGCCAGAAGTAAATGGCTACGGCCGTTGCCTTCGTCTCATCCGGCTGTTCCAGCGCGGCCAGCAAATCAATCTCGAAGTAGGTTTCCAGCGTCCGGGAACTGTTTTTGTGGAGCAAGCGCCAGATACGGCCGTTGCTCAACACCCCCCATTCCAGCCCAGTCAACGACAGGTACGTGTCAATCTGGTACATCGGGTTCTGGTCATCGAAGATGGGCTGCGTGCCCGTCTTTTTGCTCAGGTTAACGTCCCACTGCTTGACTTCGCCCACGGCCAGGGCGGTTTGGGCGTATTCGGCGGTGTTTTGTTTGGCAACGGCCGTTTGCCTTGCCGCCGCATCGGGGAAAAAGAAAAAGTCGGGCTTCTTGATTTTCCCCTGCCAGCCGGGAATCGTCGCCTGCCCCTCCCATTCGGTATGGCCCAATTGGGCGAAAATCGGTTTGAACCATTTATCTTCCAACTGGTCTTCGTTGTAATGAGGCAGTTGGGCCTTTTCCTCGGCGTACAACTGGCGCAGCCAGGTCAGGAACGTTTGGGCCTGCGGGATGGCCTCACGCCATCTGTCACTGCGGCGCAGGATGTCGTCCAGATAATGGTCAGAAAAGAGGGATTGGTTGTTGTGGCTGGTCAGGCCCAGTGGTAGTTGCGATGCGCCGAAAGTCATGAAAGCCGCTCCTGTGCTGTTGGGGAAAACGGGTAAGTCCTTTGAATTAGAGACACTGAACCTCCCGTTTTCCCTAAGCAAACCACAAAGAAATGGTGCATTTTTCATCAAAAATCTTCTTGTGGTTTGCCCTGATCTGGTTCCCGCCCAATTATAACAAATATCTCGTAGGGGCGCGGCAATCGGCCAAAACGTTGGCCAAACGAACGGCTTTGTCACCGATTGCCTCGCCTCGCCCGCGTAACGGCCGTTCATGACCATATCAAGCGAGGCGGTTGTCGTAGGGGCGAGGCAATCGGCCAAAACGTTGGCCAAACAAACGGCTTCGTCACCGATCGCCTCGCCCGCCTAACTTGAGGAGTCGGAAAGATCAAGCTGAATCGTCACAAAAGTCAACTTGGGCAGTCTCAAGAGTCAGGTTGAGAAGTCCCAAGAGTCAACCTGGGCAGTCTCAAGACTCAGGTTGAGAAGTCCCCAGAGTCAACCTGGGTAGTCACAAAAGTCAATTTGAGAAGCCGGACGACTCTGAAGGGTCTGGCACGGCCATTAACCCTTGGGCGCTAACTGCCGGACATAAGCCAGAGTCTTCTCCGAATCGCTGATTCCGGCCACCTTCTCCAACTGCGAAACAAAACTGTCCTGGCAAACTACAACAAAGGCTTCTGCATCTGATTCAAAAATGATGATTTTTTGGCGCGGTATACGGTTGAGAATGATGTCGCCGGCAATATCCTGAGCGCCATCGGGCAAAAAAATGTTCTTGCCTGTGCTAACAAAGATTGTCCACTCAGTAGAATCGTGACGAATTTGCCGGAATTCATTTAACCGCTTTAACGTGATAACGGCCGTTTTTTTAACCGGCAAAAATCTGGTAACAAGGCGATGTTGTCTCATGGAGATGGCTCTCTTTCGTTGGTAAATCACAAAAAGGCATATCGATAAGCCCCGGAGCTAATCGGCATTGATCACAAATAAACGGCCGTCTTCAATATACATACCTGAAAAGTTAATTTGGGTCGGGCTGCATTCACCAATAAGATACGACCAATAACCACTGGTCAAAAGATTGAGGTCTGTAGCCAGACAATTGCCTTCACACTCACTCGAATCGGTGCATGTCATGCCCGCATCAGTTGTGGGCATATTGCACAACATCGTACTTTCCATTCCAAACGGCGCCCAATCGCCGCCGGCAGCCTGACAATCAGCCTGATTTTGAGGTCTTGGTGGCGGCGTCACTGAAGGGCGGCGGGTTGGCTGCACCATCGAACCAGCTTGTGCCGCCGAATACAAACTCCAGCCACATAGGCAAACCATGATTATGGTGAGGATCAGGAGGATAAATACCGCCTTTCTCATGTCTGGCTCCTTCATAAATGGGAGGGCGAGCAGCTTGCTCGCCCTTTGCGGTCTGGCAGACCGTGCTCCAATGGGAAGCTTGCGCTTAAGCAGCTTCCTCTTCAAATAAGGCTCAACTATGAAACATGTGCAAACTTACCCGGACGTGACAGTCACTTCAAAAGTGACTGTCACAATGCAGGGCGATTTTGTAAATCGCCCCAACAGCGCTCTACTTCCGGGAAGTTTTGTCCGGCGCCTACGCTGCCACAAAACAATAACCAATCCCCCGCTCGGTTAACAAATAGCGGGGATGAGCCGGGTCTACTTCAATTTTCTGGCGCAAGCGGCCAATATAGACGCGCAAATATTCCGCTTCCTGACCATACTCCGGACCCCACACATGCTGCAAAATGGCCCGGTGCGGCAGCACTTTTTCGCTGTTCTCCATCAAATACACCAGCAAATCAAACTCGGTCGGCGTCAGTTCCAGCGGCGTGCCGCTCAGGGTAATCTCGTGGCGCTCCAGATCGGCGACCAGTTCGCCGCGCACCAGCCTTTCCGAATCTGTTGCTCGTGCCGGTCTGACCCACTGCGTCCGCCGCATCACCGCGCTGATGCGGGCCAGCAGCTCCCCTACGCCAAAAGGTTTGGTCAAATAATCATCGGCCCCCAAATTCAACGCCTTTATCTTGTCCGCCTCTTCACCAAGGGCGGATAAAACTACAATGGGGATGAGTGACTCCTGGCGGATACGCTGGATGGTTTCCAGGCCGCTCATGTGGGGCATCATCAAATCCAGAATGGCCAGATCAACCGGGTGGGCATTGAATAAAGCGAGGGCCTCCAGACCGTTAGCGGCCGTTAACACCTGAAACCCGCGAATCTCCAAATTGCGCCGCACAAAATCACGCAAGGCCACTTCATCATCCACAACCAAAACCAGCTTTTTACCAGACATCTTACGCCTCCTCCAACGGCAGCGTAAACGCGACACACGTGCCCTTGTCGCCAGGCTCCACCCAAATTTCGCCGCCGTGCGCCGCAATAAAGCCGCGCGAAATCGAAAGCCCCAATCCAGCCCCGGCCGTGTTGCGCGTCAGGCCATTTTCCACCCGGTAAAAACTGCTGAAAATCTCCTGCTGATGCTCAGGGGGGATGCCCGGCCCTTCATCAGCCACTTGAACCACCAGGTGTCCATTTTCCTTAAATGCACTAACGAATACCAACGAGCCGTCGCCGCTGTACTTCACCGCGTTTTCAATCAAATTACGCAGCACCGATTCAATCCGCTTCGCATCCACCGAAACAGCAGGCAAATCAGGCGTAAAATCAAGCCGCAGCCGTTCGCCCGGCCGGGGATGAGCACGAGAAGCCGCCTGAAAAACCAGTTCCCGCAAATCACAAACCGTCCGGGAAACGCGCAAGTTACCGGCCTCAATGCGTGACATGTCCAGTAAATCATTCACCAACGTGCTTAAATGATCGGTTTCCAGAGAAATGATATTCAAAAACTCCCGCTCGCTGGCTGTATCCCACTGCACATCCTCCGCCAGGAGCGTGGTCGCATACCCTTTAATCGCCGCCAGCGGCGTCCGCAGTTCGTGGGAAACGGTAGAAATCAGGCTCGATTTCATGCGATCGATTTCGTAACGCTGGGTCACATCCTGCAAAATACGGCCGCGTCCAATCAATTTGTCCTGAGAATCGGTTACATTAAACACTTTCAAACGAATATACTGCACCTTATCGGGTAAATTCAGGGCAAATTCGGCGCGGCGTTCCCCGGCACTGGCCACAGCCTCACGAATCGCGTCACAGGCCGAATCCTCGTCCACCGCCCGGCTCAACAAACGCGCCATCAAAGATTCCACCGATTGACCACGCACATATTCGCCTTCATCCGGCGTCAGCCCGCAAAACTCATAAACGCTGCGGTTGGCGTACAAAATACGCCCCTCTAAATCCTCCAAAATCAAACCGTCCTGCATCGACTGCACTAACGCTTGCAACCGGCGGGTCTGTTTTTGTAACTGCGTGTCACTGCGGGCAAACAAGGCCGCATTTTCAATGGCCATGGCCGCATGATTGGCAAAACTGGCCAATAAGTTTGTCTCCCGCACAGTGAACACGTGGGCATCTGGCCGGAAAACAATCAATGCGGCCGGAGGTGCGTGCTGTGCCTGCAGGGGCACTGCCATTAATGAACGAAAACCGGCAATACGGGCACGTTCACGATGCGAAACAAACGATGGATTGGTTTCAGTGTCACTGATCTGAACCGGCGCGCCGCTGCGAATAGCTCGCATTGTCGCCGAGCCGGGTTCCTGCGGATCGATGATGGTGTGGTCGATATACCACTGAGAAAGGCCGCGGCTGGCCTGGACGCGAAACTCGCGGCGCTGCTCGTCTAAAGCAAAAACGGCGCTCATTTGAATATCCAGCAGTTCTTCTACCTGCTCCAAAATGCGGTCCAACACAATAGGCGGATCAAGGCTGGAGACGACCGAGGCGCTGGTTTTTAACAAGGTAGACAGCTCGTTGAGGCGGTCGGCAATGGTTTGCTGCATGCGGGTTAAACTGCGGGCAAGATAACCCATCTGGTCTGGTCGATGGGACAAATGGGAAATATTAGTCTGCCGGAATTGGAAAGGGTCTTCATCCTGGCCTACGCGCTGGCTGAAATCGGTTAGCTGTCCTAAAGGACGGATGACGCGATTCATGAGCATCAACCAGAAGAATACACCGCCGGCTAAAAAGACAGCGCCGGCCAGATAGGCTCCCCGCTGAATGGCCAGGGGCGTGGCAAAAGCAACATCAACCGGCCGGGTAACGATGGCTCCCCAGCCCACGCTGTAAATAGGCACGTAGCTGTATAAATATTCGGTTCCGCCCGGATCGGCCTGGATTTGGTTGCCAGTTCTTTGGCCCAGGACTGCGCCAACAACGGTCGGGATTGTCTGGCTGGCATCCTGTAAAAGAAGCTGCGGGTTGGAATGGGCAATGATTTGTCCGGCCGAATCGACGATCTGGATTTGGAATCCTTCTTCGGATGGATATTCCTGGGCGATGCTGACCAGGGTGTGGCTGATGGATTGTAGTTTGATGTTGGTAGCAACCAGGCCTTGGAACTGGTCGTTGTCATCCCAGAGGGGCATAACGGCCGTTGCCACTGCCTGATTCGTCGTCGGTGAAATGCGCCCCAAGGAGGCGAGCGGGGTTTTGCTGGTCAAGGCCCGCTGAAAATAATCGCGAAAAGAAAAATCATGCCCTACTGTCGAATCTGGCCCAATGGGTACATGGAACAACATCGTCCCCTGACTGTCCAGGCGGTAAATCAAGTTGACGTCGGTACGGCTGCGCAAAACAGTAAGGAATATTTCTTCCATACCGGCAGGGTCGGCCTGGGTAACGGCCGTATACTCTCCCAACTGGCGCACCGCTTCCAGCGCACTGGTCATGGATGCATTGGTTTCCTGGGCAATGGCCCGTGCCAGAGCCAGATCGGCCGCTTTGATATCCGCTTCCAGGCGTTGGGCGGCGGTGCGGCTAAAAATGAGCATCGCCCCAATCACCAACCCCACAAAAACAGCATACAACATCAGGAGTTGAAAGGTTAAATCCTGGCGAAAACGAAAAGTGGGCAGTTTATCCATGTTGTTTTCTGGGAAAGCCGCCGCGGTGACGACTTGCGATTAAAACAGATTTTTTACGGGATGGGTTGTAGTTCGCTGGTCTAATTGATAACCACAGTAAATCGAAACGGAACGCGAACGTCCTGTATGCAGGGGAACAGGCAAGATACCCGCGTTCTCAAAGCATTTTGAACTACTATGTTTATTCTACATTGAGCGCTTGATTTTGCCAGCCCCAAAAACGACAACAACCAGCAGCAGCCAAATTGCCAAACCCAACAGGCTGAGGAGACGGCCGTTCACAAAACTCTGCGACACAAAAGAAAAAACAATCTCGTGCCGTCCGGCGGGTACGGCAATCGCCCGGAACAACACATCGGCCGTGAAAATCGGCACGGGCTGACCATCTATGGCCGCCTGCCAGCCCGGATAATTGGTGTCGGTTAAAACAAGCAGTGCCTCGGATTGACTCTCGACTTGCAGCACCACCTGCTCCGGCTCATAAGTTACAACGGAAACGGCCGTTCCTTCGTCCGCCAACTGACCGGAAACCAAACGCCCATCCCCCAACAGAACGGCCGTTTTTCGCGGGTTAAAATCAGGCTGCTGCATGTGGGTAACGGCCGTTTCCTCATCGACCACCCACTGCCAGTCGGCCACCAGAAACGCCCGCGGCAGCACATCCAGATTCTCATAAATCTTGACATCGCCGGAGTGCAGCAGCCGGTAATGGCCGGGAACCAGCGGCTGAAACGTCTGATCATCCCAGTTGACCAGCGTCAGCCCCTTAATCTGCCAGTCTGCCAACGCCGAAGCCGTCAGCACAATAGATTCGAGCGTTACAGTCTCCGGCCAATCGATCCGCCACAGATTTTCTCCCAGCGGCTGCGGGGTAAACGTTCGCGAAATGCGGCCGGCCGTGGCCGTAATCGTAACCTCGCCCACCTCGCCATCGGCCAATAAAACCAGGCCGGTCGCCGGGAAATCGGGAACGTAACCGACAGCCAGATTTTGACCGGCGGCAATCGTCACCAGATGCTGTAAATCAAAAAACACCGAAAATCCGGGAGCGATCTCCTGCCAGACATCGCCGGTTTTATCGGTGATGAGGTAGCGGGCGTTGAACAAATCGAGCCATTCCGGTTGGGGCACGGCCGTTAAATATTCGCGTAAACGGCCGTCAACCGTGCTTGTCTGGTCAGGCAGGATGGTGCGCATTAATTGGCTATACGAATGCAAGGGCAAAATGCCGCCATCAAACCCATCCACCGAAGCCAGCCCATAAGCCAACGGCAAATTGGGGGCGATAATTTCCTTTTGTTTGATGGCCACCGTGTAATCGTACCGGGCCTGCTCCGATAACTGGTCGGCATAAATGGTGTCAATTTCAGCCTGGTCGCCGGGGTCAAAAAAGATGTTGGACAGGCTCAGCAGCCGACCGGGAACCGTCTGGTTGATTTGGGCAGCTTGCAAACGGGTCATGGACGGCCGTAAATCAAAATAGGCTTCCGGCGTGGTTAATTGATTATAGGGCAGGCTACGCGAGGCGAAAAAGAGGAATGAAAGGGTGACAAGGTGAAGGGGTGACAAGGTGAAGGACTGGATTCGGGTACGGAACTGCCACAAGATAAGCAACATGGTGAGTTCGAGGAGCCAGCCAGCGATTGTAGGCCAGGTGGGATAAGCAGCGGGTGCTTCCAGGCCGAGGGGGAGGAAACGGGCCAGCGGCACAGCCAGCAAACTCCAGACCATCAAAACCACGATTAACGCTGCTCCCCAACGTAACGGCCGTGACAACTTTGCCCGCCATTCTTCCCGCGCCGCGCACCAAAAACCGCGCACCACATCCCATCCCAGCCCGGCCAGCAGGGCCATGCCCAACGCGTACCAGACCAGCCAGCGGGCCGGTACGCGGAACAAATCAAAGCCGGGCAGCCGGGCCAGCAGCCAGTAAAGCGGCGTAAATCGACCCAAGGCCAGGATGAAGGCGGTTCCCGCCACCACTATAATCGGCCTAACTTCCCTCCGCTGCCGCCAGTGCCAGAGACCCACCCCGGCCAGCAGCAGCGCCGTCAATGGCAAAAAAGCAACGTACTCCGAAAACAGGGATTGTCCATAGCCGGGCAGCAAGCTGCGCCCCAGCAGGAGCGGATGCAGTGAAAATGACAACACCTCATTGACGGCCAGCCCGCCCTGACGGCTGGAGAATTGGCTTAATTCCAGGGTTGGCAGCAACTGTACGGCCGTTATCAAACCGGCCAGCACAACCCCAATAACCAGCGGCAAAACGTGAAACGCGAAACGTAATGCGTGATGCGTAATGCGCGATCGAAAATCCGTAATCCGTAATCCGTAATCCGTAATCAGATACAGCGCAATGCCAATCCCGGTGATAAACGCTGTTTGGGTATGGCCAGCTAAAAGCTGTAAACTGAATAAGGCAGCCACGGCCGTACCTTGTCGCAGCATGACGCGCCGCTCGCCACGCATCCTTCGGTTGCCCGCCGCTCGCCCTGATCCCAAAACAACCAAAAACCAGGGCAGCCAGGCCAGTCCTTGAAGTTGATTAATATGCTCTATCTGGGCTGTCAGATAGCCACCCAGCGCAAACAGAAGTGCTGCCAACAGAGCGCCCGCCCGGCTCAATGACAAGACGCGCCGCCCGACCAGATACGTCCCCCAGCCGGCAATCATCAAATGCACAATGATGCTGGCGCTGACGGCGTAGGGCGTGGGCAGCAGCCACCAGACCGGCCAG
The DNA here is from genome assembly GCA_020634245.1 of Ardenticatenaceae bacterium. Lineage (GTDB taxonomy): Bacteria > Chloroflexota > Anaerolineae > Promineifilales > Promineifilaceae > JACKCC01. Next base: position 31,579 of record JACKCC010000020.1, read on the forward strand.
TTCAGTGGATAGAAAAATCCAGCCTGGCTGTTAGCCAGAAACGGCGCGCCCATAAACAAATTAGGGTTCCAAAGGGGGACACGGCCGTTGCGCAAAGCCCCAGCCGCCGCCTGCCAATACGGATAAAAATAAAGAAACGTATCCCCCCGCGCCAAAATAAGATTGCTAAAAGCCATCTTCTGAAAAAATAGCAGCACAAACCCTGAAATAACCAGGAATGGAAAAAGGCGTGAAACGTGATGCGTGAGTCGTGATTTGTTCATTTATGGACTGGGGATAATCTCATACAGACTCATTTGCGTTTGTTCGGGCAACATCACCGGCTGAAGGTCAAAACCGGCTGCCTCAACTGATCGGATGAATGGCCGGGCCGCCGCTGAATCGGGCAAAACCAAAAAATGACGATGACCATCCGCACCAAAAACCGCCAATTCTTCGGCCAAAGAATCCGGGGATGGCTGCCAACTGGCATAAACTGGCTTGTCAAACAAATGATAGCGCCACTGCCAACTGTACCAATGGTCATACAAAACCGTGCCATAAGGCAAATTGGCCAACGTCACTGCTACCAACGATGCGCCATCATCGGCATTACGCTGGCCGCCAATCGGGAAACGGCCGTTACGCGCTCCCCACGCCCCCGCCAACAGCAAAAATAACAGCACTCCCAACACCCAGTTGGAGCGAACAATAAAAAGCTGATGCGCCGCCACAACCACCGCCAACGGTAATAACGGCAGCAAATACCGATCCCATACCGGCACAGCCAGCAACCAGTGCAACAAGAGATAGCCTGTTCCAAACAAAGTAATCAACCACGTTGTGGCAGCTTTTATGCTGCGGTCACGCCGGTTACTAAGACTGACCATACCCAGAAAAGCCAGCGCAACCAGGAGCCAAACCGAACCCAGCGCCTGCTGCCCCAAAGTCAGCCACGCCCGCGCCCGTGGCAAGAGTTCCCACGACCAAGCTAGCCGCAACCCGCCAAAATTGGCCATTTGCACCGACCACAGGTCAATGCCGCCAGTGCGCACCATCCCCAAAAGCAGCAAAAGCAGCAAAACCGGCAAAAATCCGGCCAGCCAACGCCGACCAAACCGCCAATCGCAGTGACGCAGAAGGCCCAGCCCCAGCAGCAGCGGCACAAACAGCCAGGCCTGGTACTTGGTAAATACGGCCAGACCCAACAAAATCCCGGACGCTCCCGGTTTATTCGCCACCAGCGCCATCAGAGCAGTCATCAACCAGAATGTGAGAAGCGGATCAAGAAAAGCAGTGGCACTAAATTGGATGGTCAGCGGCAGACAGGTAATGATGACCGCCGTCATCACGGCCGTTTTCGCTTCTCCATACAACCGCCAGGCGAAAACGGCCGTTACCGGAACCAATAAAATCGAAGCAATAAAATTGGGCAGCCGGGCCGCAAACTCGACCGGGCCAAACAGCGGGTAAAACAACGCCTGGAGATAAAAAAGCAGCGGCGGTTTATCCACCGGCTGCATGTGTAACAACGGATCGCGCCAGACAGCGATAGTGCGAGCAAAACTGGCAAACAATGCCTCATCAGCATGGAAATGGTTAGCAAACAAACCAGGCAGTCGTAACAGCACGGCCGCCCCACTCCATCCCGCCACCCACCACTGCGCCGACCGATTCATTGGTTTGCCCATAAACGGCCGTTCTCACTCAACAAATCGGTACTTAATCAAATAATAGAGTGCTTTTGGGCCTTCTTTCCATGGGTTGAGCTTTTTACCTTCTTCAAATTCACGGCCGTTATAAGAAATCGGCACCTCGTAAATGCGATGCCCGCGCTTCAAAACCTTTGACGTCACTTCCGGCTCAAACTCGAAACCTTTGGAGCGCAGCTTCATATCCCGTACTACGTCGGCCCGGAATACTTTGTAACAAGTCTCCATATCCGTCAAAATCGTGTTGTAGATGATATTGGTGACAAACGTCAACAGCTTGTTGCCCACCATATGCCAGAAAAACATCGTTTTGGTCGGGCCGCCGCGAAAGCGCGAACCGTAAACAACCGCCGCCTTACCCTCAACAATCGGCCGGGTCAACATCTCATATTCACGCGGATCATATTCCAAATCGGCATCCTGAATGAGGAAAATATCACCGGTGGCCTTGCTAAACCCGGTGCGAACGGCCGCACCCTTGCCCATATTTTTCTCGTGCAGATAAATCTGAATGACATCATCCAGGGCTGCGATTTCCGGGTAAAGCGCGCGCGTCCCATCTGTCGAGCCGTCATCGACGATAATAATCTCGTCCGCCATTTTAACGGCCAGCACAGCTTCCACTACCTCTTTAAGGGTACTCAATTCATTGTAAACGGGAATAATCACCGATAATTTCACGATAAAATCTCCTCATTGGAATCACAAAATTATAACACCGGCCATCGGAGTATCCTAATCTGGCCAACGCGACTAAACGGCCGTCATCCCTACCACATCCCTCTGCTTTCGTTATAATCACGTTCATACGTCATAAGTGCATCATTAGTCGTTATGACGCATGACGCATGAAAAAATTCAAAGGATCATCAACATGCCCGCAGTCAACATGCACGTAATCAAAAACCTGATTTTAGATATGGATGGCGTTTTGTGGCGCGGCGAGACGCCCATGCCCGGTCTGCCCGACTTTTTCGCCGCCCTGCGCCAAAAACATATCAATTTTGTCCTGGCGACCAACAATGCTACGAAAACGGCCGTTATGTACACCGAAAAGCTGGCCAGATTCGGCGTCGATATTCCTCCGGCCCAAATTTTGACCTCGGCAGAGACAACGGCCGTATACTTAAGCGAGCGGTATGATACGGGAACGGCCGTCTACGTCGTCGGTGAAAAAGGATTACATGAAGCTCTGGAAACTAAAGATTTCCACATCATTACCCCGGAGCAGGTCAAGGCAGGCGATACTGCTCCTCTGGTTGTTGTGGGGTTTAACCGGCACGTCACCTACGGAGAACTAGCTATGGGGTCGCTGCTCGTTACAAAAGGAGCCACCTTTATCGGCACCAACCCAGACCCCTCCTTTCCCAGCGAACTTGGCCCGCTGCCTGGAGCCGGTTCCCTTCTGGCCGTCATCGAAACCGCCACCGGTGTCAAACCGGTTATTATCGGCAAACCCCAACCTATCATCTTCGAGGCCGCCGCCAAACGTTTAGGCGGCACACCGGCCAACACCGCCATGGTTGGCGACCGGTTAACCACCGACATTGCCGGCGGGCGCGCCGCCGGACTTCTGACTGTTTTGCTGCTTTCCGGCGTCACCAGCCGCGAACAGGCTCAAAACAGTCCCATCCTGGCCGATTTTATTTGCAGCGACATTACTGATCTGGCCAATCAACTGGATGATCATTCATGACCGAAAAAATCAATTTGTACGATCTCGACCTAACTGAATTAACCCAATTTCTTGAAGAATTGGGCCAGCCTAAATTTCGCGCCCGGCAAATTTGGGAGTGGTTGTACCGACATTACACGGCCGACCTGTCTGACATGCACAATTTACCTCAATCCCTGCGCGACAGCCTGGCTGGAAAAGCCTGCGTCAGCCAACTCCAAATCGTTTCTGCCCAACACTCCAGCGACGGCCAAACTGAAAAGATTCTCTCCCAACTACCCGATGGCCAATACATCGAGACCGTGCTCATGCGCTACGACAAACGGCGCACTCTCTGCATAAGCACCCAGGCTGGCTGCGCCATGGGCTGCGTCTTTTGCGCCACTGGCCAGATGGGCTTCTTCCGCAACTTAACGGCCGGTGAAATCGTCGCCCCGGTCATGCATTTTGCCCGCCAATTGGCTGCCAAAGGCGAACACGTTACGAATATCGTCATGATGGGCATGGGCGAACCCCTGCATAATTTCGCCAACACCTTGCAAGCTGTGGACCGCCTTACCGACCACGACGGCTTCAATATAGGCGCACGTAAAATAACCATTTCCACAGTCGGCCTGGTTCCAGCCATTCGCCGCTATGCCGACGAAGGCCGCCAAACGCCGCTGGCCGTCTCCCTCCACGCCGCCACCGATGCCGAACGAAACAAGCTCATTCCCATCAACAAACGCTGGCCCATCACCGAATTAATGGATGCCTGCCGTTATTACATCGAAAAGACGGGACGGCGTATTACATTTGAATGGGCGCTAATTGCCGGAGAAAATGACACGGTGGAACAGGCACAGGCATTGGGCCGACTGGTCCAAGGTATGTTGTGCCACGTCAATCTTATCCCCCTCAATCCTACAAAAGGATACGGCGGTGGGCCGTCGTCTCGCGAACAGGTGGAAAAATTTCAGCAAGTTTTAGCCCAATATGGGGTTGGCAGTACGGTTCGGGTGCGCCGGGGCATTGATATTCAGGCGGGTTGCGGGCAGCTTCGGGATCGCGTCGTTAATGGGTAGCTGTCGTAAACCGTGTTCCCTAGACAAAGGCTTACAGAGCTAACCGCAGCCAAGATACCAGCAAGGATTATCCTGGTTGCCGTTTATACGGATCTCAAAATGGATGTGCGGGCCTGAAGAATTGCCTGTATCGCCTGTATAGCCGATGACATTACCCTGGTAAACAATCTGGCCAGGAACAACATTAATACCGCTGAGATGGGCGTAAAATGTCTCGAAGCCATTACCGTGATTGATAACAATCAAATTGCCATAACCGTATACATTCCAACTGGCGTAGGTCACTGTGCCCGTATCGGAAGCGTAAACAGCATTCCCTTCAGGTAACGCAATATCAATTGCCCGGTGACCATACCAATAGTATTGGCTAAAACCACGGCCGTTTACCGGATAAATGAAGGTTCCTGTACCAACGATGCGTGGCACGACACCCGCACCCTCGTAGGAAGTGCCGCCAACCGACGAGAGATCTGGTGGTGTCCAGACAAAAACTTCACGGACCGCGCCGGGAACCATGATTTGTGTTTCCGGGTAAAGGCGGTAGGGAAATTCCAGATTGTTCGGCGCATAAGCAATAATATCATCAACCGGGATGCCGTACTCCTCAGAGATGCTTTCCAATGTGTCACCAGGGGCAACGTCGTGTAACACGCCATCAACAGGCAAAATGATTAGTTCCACATCGGTTTGTAGAAGGCTGGATTCCTGGCTCAATTGGGGGTTACCACCCAATAAGGTCTCTGTTTCTATACCAAATTTCTCGGCGATGGTTCCGGGAGTGTCACCACGTTGGACGACGTAGGTTTGATAGACTTGTTCCGGCAGTTTACCCTGGTAAGTGAATGGATTTGGAGCAGGAACCAGGCTGCTGTCGGTAATGACGGGGACATCACCAGCGGTAAAATCAACGGTGTCGGTGGTAACGGCCGTTGCCGCCACCCCGCCATCCTCCGCCGCAACAGTCGGAACCGCCTCACCCGAAGCATCGACTGAGCCGTTTTCACTTTCATCTGCTCCGGCAGCCTGACCAATACGCCAACCGGCAAAGACAATGAGGGCAATAGCGATGAGGATAAAGTGCCCCCCGAAACGCTGCCCCGCCTTGTTTGTTTTATTCATAAGCAAATCCGTAACAGCCAGAAAACGGCCGTTTCCATCGCCAAAATGCTACCATAAAGCCCAATCGAAGCAAAAAAGGGCCAGCCAAAGCCAACCCTTTCTCAAAAACTATTCATCTGAAAATCGAGTACAAACTTCGATTAACTGACGTCCTTTGTGAGCGTTTCCAGGAATTCGTAATTATTCTTCGTGCCACGCATCCGCTGCATCACCGCCGAAGTCGCGCTGCTAATGTCATATCCCGGCGTATCCATCAAATGGCCCAGCATACGTCGCATCATGTAAACCCGCGACAACTCGTCACCCGACAGCAACAAATCTTCACGCCGCGTACCCGATCGCTCAATGTCATAAGCCGGGAAAATACGACGCTCTTGCAAACGACGGCTGAGGATCAATTCCATGTTACCGGTACCCTTGAATTCCTCATAAATCACATCGTCCATTCGGCTGCCCGTATCCACCAGACAGGTACCGATAATCGTCAAACTTCCACCCTCTTCCAGGTTACGCGCCGCACCAAAGAACCGTTTCGGTGGATACAAAGCCGTTGGATCCAAACCACCGGAAAGAGTCCGGCCGCTGGGCGAAACAGTGAGGTTATAAGCCCGAGCCAGACGCGTAATCGAGTCCAGCAAAACAACCACATCCTGGCCGCCTTCAACAAGCCGCTTAGCCCGTTCCAGTGCCATCTCAGCTACCCGGCAGTGCTGCCGCACCGGTTCATCAAACGTTGAACTGGCCACTTCACCATTGATAGCCCGCTTCATGTCCGTCACTTCTTCAGGGCGCTCACCAATCAGAACAACCATCAAGAATATATCGGAGTAATTTTCAGAAATACCATTGGCAATATCCTTTAACACCGTGGTTTTACCCGCTTTTGGCGGAGACACAATAAGACCACGCTGGCCACGACCAATCGGCGCAATCAAATCCAACATACGTGTAGAAAGAATATTAGGCTTCGTTTCCAGTTTTAATTTTTGATCCGGGAAAATCGGTGTCAGCGAAGAATAAGCCGGTCTATTTTTCGCTTTTTCGGGACTGTCGCCATTAACTGCTTCAACACGAAGCAAACTATAATACTTCTCGTTGTCTTTAGGAGCGCGAACCTGTCCCATTACCATATCGCCCGAACGCAATGCCAACCGGCGAATTTGTGAATTTGAGACATAAATGTCATCAGCACCGGGCAAATAATTATTGACCCGCAAAAAGCCCATTTTTTGCTTGTCATCTTCCACTATATCCAGAATACCGCCCCGAAAGGTAAAACCACGAGATTCAGCTTCCGTTTGCAATATCTCAAAAATCAGTTCCTGCTTGCGCATTGTGCTGAAACCAGAAATTTCCATATCTCTGGCAATATCTCGCAGTTCAGTCAACGTTTTGCCACTTAGTTCTCCAATGTCCATCAAATTATTCTCCGAAAATTCGAATCTTCACCTTAGTCGTGACTATTTCATAAACAATCATTAAATCTTGATCACACCTGTATGAAAACAACAACAAGAAAGGCACAGAAAGGCACTTAGCCAATTTGCTAGCCCACCCAGTATTCAATCATACAAGTTCATTTTTATAATAAAAATTCTTTCAAACCTGGAAATACATACAAAGTGAGTTCGTGAAGTCGCTCTGCCACCCTGCACTACATAAATGCCAATTTAAGCCTCCACTGCAGATCTCTTTGAAGAAAAAATATTAATGTTGGGAAACCGATTCAAATTTATCGGCATATTGAGTAGTGCACATTCAATTTATCAAGTTCGAGGGAGTTTTGGAATCCGCTTGCCTTGGGTTGGTGAAGTATAACATGCTGCCCAGAGCAAGTCAATCATTACACCGCCCCGTTTTATATGATTTTCTAGCCTATTCGTCCTGCCCAATAAAATATTCAGCCCTTTTTACCAGAGAATGATTACCAATATAAAAAGGCACACGTTGATGTAAATTTGCTGGTGTAATATCCAGTATTGGTTGACGGCCATCCGACGCATACCCGCCAGCCTGCTTAATCAAAAATGCCAACGGGCCTGCTTCATACAGCAAGCGGATCTTACCATTAGGTTTTTTAATCTCCGCAGGATAAAAGAAGACGCCACCTCGAAGCAAATTTCTATGAAAATCAGCAACCAGTGAGCCAATATAGCGAGATGACAAGATTGGTGCATCAGAACCATCTTGTCCTTGCAGCCAACGCACATAGCGTTGTACATTGGATGACCAACGTTCATAATAGGCATGGTTTACACTGTAATAGGCAGGAGGTTCCGGCAGTTCCATGTTTTCATGGGATAATAAAAACTCACCAATTTCCAGGTCTAATGTAAAGCCGTGTACGCCCTGGCCAGTACTATAAACCATCATCGTGCTGGCCCCGAATAAAATATAGCCGGCGGCCGCCAAATCGCGGGCGGGTTGTAAAACATCTTCTAAACGCCCGCGCAAATCCCAATCTTTGCACCGATAAATCCCGAAAATCGTGCCGATACTAACGTTAACGTCAATATTAGATGAACCATCTAAGGGATCAAAAACCAGAACATAAGCTCCTTTTCTATATTCGGAAGGAATTGTGATGATGTCTTCACGTTCTTCGGAGGCCATAACGCACAAACGACCAGTGTGGTCGCAAATCCGCACGATTAGTTCGTCGGCAAATACATCCAGTTTTTGTTGTGATTCACCTTGAACGTTTACAACGCCCACACGACCTAAAATATCAACTAATCCTGCGCGATTTGTTTTGTAGGCAATGAGCTTGGCAACGAGCGCAATATCATACAACAAATTGGTGAATTCACCATGTGCGGTATGGGGCTGGCGCTCAAAAATAAAGCGCTCGATAGTCTGAATTTTGGTCATAGTTTGTGCCTCTTGTCTGAACCAGGAGGTAGTTCATACAAAAATGTAAGGACAAGCGATGGCTTGGGGTTAAATTTAGCTCAGCAACGTAACGAAGTAATAAGCAGCAGCAACCGACCATACGAGTGAATCGATCCGATCCAGCGCTCCACCATGGCCAGGAAATAAGGTACCGGAATCCTTAACTCCGACTTCCCGTTTAATCATAGATATCCCTAAATCGCCCAGTGGGCTTAGCACTGAAGCAAACAGGGCAATGAATAAGGCCAAGTGTAATGGCAAAGACAAATATTTAGCAATGGCTAAAGTTAATAAAACACCAAAAAATATTCCGCCGACATACCCTTCAACTGTTTTGTTGGGGCTAAGGCGCGGCGAAAGTTTGTGGCGGCCTAATATTTTCCCGGCCAAGAATTTGCCAACCACATATGCACCAGAATCCGCAATCCAGGTGCTGAGCATTGCTAACATGGTCCACTGCCAGGGGGTCGTTTCTACGCGGCGCAGGAGGAAGAAATGGCCGCCCAACCAACCGACGAGCAATATTCCGCTCATCATGGCCATCCAGTCAGCCAGGGAAGTTTGGCTTTGTCTGCGTTCGTATAAAACCAGGGTATAGGCCATGGCTGCCAGCGAACCGATGAGCAAAGCCGGAGCCAGGTAGAGTTGATTGAACCATTGGCTTATGACGAGCAAGAGGAGTACGGCCGTTCCCACAATCCACAACGACAAGTTCCAGTTATGGAGGCGGAGCAAGTGAACATACTCATATGTAGCCAACAGTAAAATGGCTGTTACAGGAATAAAATAAAACCACCCGCCTAAATAAATCAAGTAAAGAACAAGTGGTCCAATTGTAAAAGTGATGAGGGCACGCTGCAGAAACATAAAAGGAGAATATTGTTACGATTCTTCAGGAACGAGGCCAAAACGGCGCTCTCGTTGATTATAAACCACTATCGCTTCGTATAACTCTTCGCGGCCGAAATCAGGCCAAAATGCCGGCGTTGGATAATATTCAGAATAAGCGGCCTGCCAGATCAAAAAGTTGCTGATACGCAACTCGCCGCTTGTGCGAATAACCAAATCAGGATCAGGCAAACCTTTAGTAAACAAGTAAGAACTGAATAAATCTTCAGTCAAATCATCAGGCGAGATACCATCGGCTAACATTTGCTGCACCGCATGGATAATTTCGGCCCGCCCGCCATAGTTGAAGGCGACATTGAGGATTAACGTATCATTATCCTTGGTCAATTCCAGTGCTCTCAGCACTTTCCCCTGCAAATCCGGGTTAACCCCCGTCAAATCGCCTAAATGGTGCAGACAGACACCCTGCGCGTGTAAATCATCCAGTTCCTGATCGAGAACACGAGCGAAGATTTTCATCAAGCCGCGAACTTCACTTTCGGGACGGCCCCAATTTTCGGTTGAGAATGCGTAAATGGTTAGGATTTTGACACCAAATTCAACACAGGCGTTAATGATACGGCGCAAGTTTTCAGCCCCGGCCCGGTGCCCGGCAACACGAGGTAAACCACGCTGCTTGGCCCAACGGCCGTTACCATCCATGATAATGGCAATATGAGTCGGCACCCTGTATGCCGATAAATCCAAAGGCTTTTTTTGCCGTAGCGCCATACGTTATACTTCCATAATCTCGGCTTCTTTCGCCTCGCCGATCTTATCAACATCATTCACATATTTGTTGGTCAGGTCTTGCAAATCATCTTGACCACGATGAAACTCATCTTCCGAAATCAACTTTTCTTTCTCAAAATCACGCAAATCATTCAAAGCATCGCGGCGCACATTTCGAATCGCAACCTTCCCATCTTCAACCCGGCGGCTAATGTGTTTTTGCAAATCTCGTCGGCGCTCTTCTGTGAGGCGAGGAATGTTCAACCGAATGATTTTGCCATCATTATTAGGCATAATTCCCAAATCGGATTTAAGGATAGCCCGCTCAATGGCCGAAATAGAACTGGAGTCATAGGGGCGAATCGCCAACTGCTGCGGCTCAGGAACCGAGACGACCGCCATTTGATTCAGTGGCAGATCAACACCATAAACTTCTACAACAATTCGATCAAGAAGATGAGGAGAGGCACGCCCCGTACGGAAAGCTGCCAGGTCAGATTCCAAAGATGAAACAGCTCCGCGCATCCGACTCTCAGCATCTTGCAAAAGTTCACGAATCATCACAATCCTCCCTTGCAGTAATTTAAGATATAAAACAGCCAGACTAACTATTACTAATCTATATTACACACCATCGTGCCGACAGTCTCACCCAGAACAAGTTTCTTGATGCTGTCGGTCTGCCAGAAGTTTAGCACAACAATGGGCATATTATTTTCCATGCACAAGGAAACGGCCGTACTGTCCATCACACGTAAACGTAAATTCAAAAAGTCAATATACGAGATTTTCTCAAAGCGGTGGGCATCAGGATTACGTTGAGGATCCTTATCGTAAATGGCATCCACCTTCGTCGCCTTAATCAAAACATTAGCGCCAATTTCCATCGCCCGCAGCGCACCGGCCGTATCCGTCGTAAAATACGGGTTACCCGTACCGCCGCCAAAAATCACCACGCGCCCTTTTTCCAGATGGCGCAGCGCCCGAAGCCGGATGTACGGTTCGGCCACAGAACGCATCTCAATCGAAGTTTGGACACGGGTAGGAATACCCGTCCGTTCCAAAGCATCTTGCAGCGCCAACGCATTCATGATCGTGGCAATCATACCCATATGATCGGCCGTTGCCTGCTCCATACCACGCTCAATTCCTGCCGAACCGCGCCACAGATTGCCGCCGCCTATCACCAGGGCTACTTCTACACCTAAATCATAAACGGCCTTGACATTCTGAGCAACCTCCTCCGCCTTTGTCGGATCAATTCCAAACCCATCAGGACCTGACAGCGCTTCACCGCCCATTTTTAACAAGATGCGTTTATAAGCAATATTGGCCATTGAGTATGCTCCGAGGTAGGTCCCCAACTGTGGGACAGCAAATTAAAAACGGAGGAGCGTCCGATTGAACGCTCCTCCTGGCTACAAACTTAATCCAGCGCCTCGCCCAATTCATACCGGGCAAAGCGTCGAATGACAATATTCTCGCCAGTCGTCCGAATTGTGTCGGTAATCATGTCTTTGATCTTGATTTTATCATCTTTCACAAAGGGCTGTTCCATGAGACAAATTTCTTCATAAAACTTATTGACACGGCCGGCCACAATCTTCTCAACGATCGCTTCCGGTTTACCCTCAGCGAGAGCCTGTGCTTTGAGAACGTCAAGCTCACGATCTAGCTCTTCTTTCGGAACATCCTCAATATTGAGATAACGAGGCGCCATCGCCGCAATGTGCAGAGCCAGTTCATGAGCCAAATCGCGGAACTGCTCGTTGCGAGCCACGAAATCGGTTTCTGAATTCAGTTCCAGCATAACCCCAACCCGATTGCCGGGGTGAGCATACAGTTCAATCACGCCTTCATTGGCTGCCCGATCTGAACGCTTGGCCGCACGGGCGGCACCTTTTTCGCGCAGAATGTCAACGGCCGCTTCAAAATCGCCGCTTGTTGCTTCCAAAGCCTTCTTGGCTTCTAACACACCTGCACCAGTTGATTGGCGCAGTTCTTTTACCATTTGTGCTGTGATATTCATCTACAAAGTCTCCAATTTCTAATCTTCGTCTTCAAAGGATTCATCCTCATCGTCAAATTCATCCTCATCGTATTCAGGTTCAACGTCACGCAATTTGGCCAATGTAGATTCACCAAGCAAGACCTCGTCTTCAGCATCTTCCATACCATCAAAGTCTTCGTACGTGTAACCGTCAATGTCGGTAACTGCCTCATCCATTGATTCTTTGCGGGTAGCCATACCTTCCAACGCTGCATCGGCCATTTTGCTAACAATGAGCTTAATTGCCCGAATTGCATCATCATTGGAGGGAATGATGTGATCGATAGGATCGGGATCGCAGTTGGTATCCACAATCGCAACGACAGGAATTTTGAGGATATTGGCTTCACGTACGGCCGTTTCCTCTTCATTCACATCAATCACAAACATAAGAGCCGGCAGGCCCTTCATATTACGAATACCGCCTAAACGGGCATTCAACTTCTCAATCTCATTATCAACCCGCAAACGTTCACGCTTCTTTAGCAGATCAAAATTGCCGGCATCGCGGCGCTCTTCCAATTTCTTGAGATGCTCAATCCGCTGCCGAATCGTTTGCCAATTTGTCAGCGTACCGCCCAGCCAGCGTTCGCTTACATACGGTTGTCCGGCACGCGACGCCTCATGAACCACAGTATCCTGTGCCTGGCGCTTCGTGCCGACAAACAAAACCTCACCGCCTTCAGCAACGGCATCGCGTATCAAATTATACGCATCCTCTAACAAAACAATCGTTTGTTGTAAATCTAAAATGTGAATGCCGTTCCGTTCCGTGAAGATGTAAGGTTTCATCTTCGGATTCCAACGGCGAGTACGGTGTCCGAAGTGCACGCCAGTTTCCAGCAATGCCTTCATTGAGACAACAGCCATGGGGAAAATACTCCTTTTTAAATGTGTTTTTTTCTTCCATGCTCGTCATCCTGACCTGGAGCTTGCATGGCTGGCGCGGTGATAGGGCATTCGGGGGATAAGATTCCGGGTAAGGTTTCTTAATTAAGCGAAATGCGGCACAACGCGAAACAAGCACACCCAAGTCAGTCTGAGCATGTGTAAATTATTAACTGCTTTGCCAATTGACAAAGCCGATAAATTATAGCCAATGATAAATTTAACGCAACTTACTTCCAACGCGTCAGGATAGCTTCTCGCTGGAAAATTTTGACGCTGAAATAGAATAAAACCGCATCCACAACAGCCACAATTACCCCCATGATCAAGATAACCATCTGATTAATCAAGATGAACCCAACTGACTGCCCAATAATCAACATCAGCAGCGGCAAAATGACTACGGCCGATAACTGTTCGGCAACACGCGGATCCGAAACACGCGAAGAAACCATAATCGCCGCACTAACGGCCATCAAAGTTAATAACGGGCTGACAATAAAAATGGCAATAAGCCACATGGGAGCGATCAAATAGCCAAAAATTAAATCCGAAACCATGAAACGAGCGCCAACTACATAAATAGCAAAAGCCCCCCAGGTGGCCGCAATGGCAGGAACGGCCGCTGCAATGGCCTTACCAGTCAATAGTTCAAGGGTAGTGATAGGCGTTGCCAGAATAGGCTCCAGGCTGTGGGCTGTTTTTTCACCGACAATGCTGTATGAAGCAATAGAAGCAGGAATAACAACGGGCAGCATCATGAACATCAATGTGTAAATATTGAGCATATACACATTCGTACAATCCATTTCCGACAGCCCCGTACAAAGCTCACCAAAAAACTCGCTGGGAGGCGCATCTCCGCTTGTCGCTTCGGCACCCAGGCTGTTCATAGTAGCCAGCGTACCCAGCGGCAGCGCCGTCAAAATAAGCGGTAAAAATGCAACAGTAAACAAAACCATTCGGTTTTTGAATACTTCGGCCCACTCTTTGGCAATGATGGTTCTTATTTTGTCCATTTCAACCCTCTTTGTTGACCAATTGCAGATAAATATCTTCCAATGAATGGCGCAGTTCGCCAACAAATTGGATATTCGCGCCAGCTTGAACCAACGCCCGGATGAGTTCCGGATTTTGTTCTTCCGGGTTGTCAAGAGCCACAACCAATTTATTTTCGATGGTCTGAATTCGCTTGATGTAGGAATATTTTTGCACAACGGCGGTGTACGTTTCAGCCGGTGCTGCCAGATGGAAGACGACTTGACGGCCGTATAACTCCTTCCGCAGCCCTGCCGGTGAATCAACCACCCGGAGATGGGTCTTGAACACGGCAATCCGGTCACACAGGCGGTCGGCTTCATCCAAATTATGGGTGCAGAGGAAGATTGTCCGGCCTTCACCCTTCAGTTCAGCGATAAAATCACGCACCAGTTTGGCCGCTTCCGGGTCCAGACCAGCCGTAGGCTCATCCAAAAAGAGGACGCGCGGCTCATGAAGTAGGGCACGGGCAATGGCCAGTTTTTGCCGCATCCCCTTGCTGAACGTACCGGCCGCATCATGCCGCCGATCCCACAGCCCCAACATTTTTAGATATTTCTCAACCTGCCTATCAACATCTTGGACTTCGTACAGTTGGGCATAAATCGTCAGGTTGCGCCAGGCCGAAAGACGCTCGTACATACCTGGTGTTTCGGTGAGGACGCCGACGTTGCGCCGGATTTCCTGGTCGTCCCGGCCGACCTGATAGCCAAGCACACTGGCCTGGCCGCTGCTGGGCGCAATGAGGCTGGTGAGCATACGCACAGTAGTCGTCTTTCCTGCCCCGTTTGGCCCCAAAAAGCCAAATACTTCGCCTTCGGCAATTTCAAGGGAGAGGCGGTCAACGGCTAAGACTTCGTCAAATTTTTTGGTGAGGTTTTCTGCTTTAATCATGTTTCCAAACAACTATCTTGATAGACGCTGCCCGAACCTTTCGAGGCCATAACCAGCCTTCGACAGGCTCTGGCAGCGAACATTTTCAGTTTGTATAGCGGCTGCTATCAATGTGGTCGGCTGTAATTTCCAAATCCAACGGTACGGCCGTACCAACCGGCGGCAGCGGTTCCGGTTCAATTTCGGCCGGTTCCGGTGTTTTTAGCCAGAAGATGATACCCAGGCTGATAACGGCCGTTCCCGCTACCAACACCTCAGTCACATACACGCCCCAATTTGCAATGGCGTACACAGACAGGGCATCGACAAAAGCGTGCCACAAAATAGCAATTATCAACCATTTACGCTGGCCGTGCACAAATTGTTGCAACACAAGAATGGACAATGAAACCTGGATACAAAGGGCTGAGAGACGTTCCACCGCCCCCAGCAAGGCATCGTACCAGGGAGCGGTGAATACGGCCGTTATCTGCGCCTGCACCGCCGCCATCCTATCGGCCGGCACCTGATCCAACAGATACCCATTGCGCAGCAAAGCCAATTGAACAACCGTCCAGGCTCCAAGAACGCCCAACAAAATCGCCTCAATGCCTCCATGACCGGCTCCCAGCATCAATCCTTTGCCCCAGGTACGCGCATCCGGCGCAAAATAACGATAGGCCAGATAACGGGCGCCTTCCTCAAACACCCCGGCCGACAATCCGGCAAAAATAGCTACGGCCATAACATTGTCAGAAGGCACCCAGGCTAACCGCTGCAAAATGAGCCAATTAAACGGGATGTGGCCAACCTGCGACAGTACAAACGCCAAAGCGCCTACCCCAAACAACCCCCAACCAGCCTGTCGTTTGGCACGAATCATCCGGGCCAATATAAATGGCAGGCCAATCATCAACAAATAGTTGAGCGCGTAAAAGAAATAAATCGTGTCCATGAGTTTCTCTACGAAAATTCAGCGCAAATTGGCGCACCTGGAATTCATAACAGAAATCGGGCAAAAGCACAATCATTTGGCTTTTGCCCGACCGATTCGTCGAGGGCTGAGCTTGTCAAAACCACGCTGTCTTCGACAGGCTCAGACAGCAACAGGTTCAAGCAACAACCTGTATCGTTGTTTCCAGGTAATCATTCCCACTTTTCGGGCGGTTCCGGCATGCCCAGAATGTGATAACCAGCATCCACGTAGACAACTTCGCCGGTGACACCGCTGCCTAAATCGCTGCACAGCCACAACGCTGTTTTACCTACCTCGGTTTGGTCAATATTGCGGCGCAGTGGGGCGCGTTCTTCGGTGTAGCCCAGGATTTTGCGGAACCCGGCAATACCGGCAGCAGCCAAGGTCTTGATTGGCCCGGCCGAAATAGCATTAACGCGGATGTTTTGCGGTCCCAAATCGGCAGCCAGGTAACGGGTGCTGGCTTCCAGGGCAGCTTTGGCCACGCCCATGACGTTATAGTGCGGGACGACTTTTTCAGCGCCGTAGTAGGTCATGGAAATGATGCTGCCCCCGTTGGGCATGAGGGGCTTGGCCGCTTTGGCCAGGGCAACCAGGCTGAAAGCGCTAATGTCCAAGGCTGTTTTGAAACCTTCGCGGCTGGTGTCGACGAAACGGCCGTCTAAATCATCGCGCTCGGCATAACCAATGGAATGGACCAGAATGTCAATCGTACCGAACCGGTCGGCGGCCTTTTGAAAGGTGGCAGCAATATCATCGTCGGATGCGACGTTGCACATTTCGACAAAATCAACACCGATTTCTTCGGCTAACGGCCGTACCCGCCGCTCCAATTGAGGAATACCATAACTAAACCCGATTTCTGCCCCGTGTTCGTGAAAGGTCTGGGCGATTCCCCAGGCGATGGAATTCTTGTTGGCAATACCAAAAATAAGCGCTTTTTTGCCTTCTAGCAGTTTCATGAAATCTCCTTTTCGTGCGTCATTTTGTCATGCGTCGTTGGTTGCACAATACAACTTGACGCATAACGCATGACTTATGGCTTGGATACGTATGGATTGTCGCGCAGCCAGTAACGCCAGGGAATAGATAACCAGGGTTCAGGTGTCTGTCCCAGGCCAATGCGCGGGCCGGTAGCGATGGCTTCCGGCAGCACGGCAAGCGTGCTTTCTAACCATATAACCCCATCAGGCGTACAAAGGTTTGCCCCGTTTAGCGATTTGTCGATGGCCAAGGCCTGGGCCAGTTTGGCCGGGCCGTTGGTGAGTTGGCGATGGGAACGGCCGTTTCTATTCACCATCATCTGCTCAATCCCTTCAACCGGCTCCAACGCGCGAATCAAAACCGCGTTCGCCTCACCCGGTTGGCCGGTTACAATATTGAACATCCAGTGCATCCCGTAAGTGAAGTAAACGTAGGCTACGCCGGCCGGGCCAAACATAACGGCCGTACGCGGTGTTGGCTTTCCCTGATTAGCCCGATCCCCATGACAGGCCAGGTCGGGTTCGGCAGCGTCACAATACGCTTCTGTTTCTACAATGATACCGGCCAGGCGACGGCCGTTCACCAACCGTACCAGCCGCTTACCCAACAGCTCGGCTGCCACCTGGCGGGCCGGACGCGCAAAAAACGATCTTTCTAATCGTTCGTCCATCATAGACCAAGCGGCAGCCACGCCGTAAATTGTGAACCCTCGCCCAATTTACTCTCAACATCAATCCGGCCGCCCCACCGATCCGTAATCTCTTTACAAATAGCCAACCCTAATCCAGTACCCGGAATACCCTTATCTTGAGCGGCCTCTCCCCGATAGAACCGATCAAATAAACGCGATATTTCTTCCTGCGCAATCCCGGTTCCGGTATCTGTGACTTTGAGGTAAGCCATCTTGAATGGCTGATCCAAACCTACTTCCAGAGAAACAGCCCCATGCTCCGGCGTATAAGCAAAAGCATTGCCCAACAAATTAGTCAACAACTGCCCCAAATGGCGGCTCTCAATGTTTACGAAAATCGGTTCTGCCGGCAGCTTTATCGAATATTGGATTTGTTTGGCATCAGCCTGAGCTAAAAACAGGTTGAAATGGGTATTGGCTTCGGCTACAAGATCGGAAGAAACGGCCGTGTCCGCGTACGGCTCCATTTCCAACTGCGATAAATCCAGCAAATCCTGAATTAAACGGGTTAATCGCCGTGTTTCCATATTCAACACCTCCAAATAGCGGGCACGCCTTTCTTCCCGTCCCTTCTCCATCAACTTCAGATAAGTCGTGATATTGGTCAACGGCGTCCGCAGTTCATGAGATACATTGGAGACAAATGTAGATTTGAGCCGCTCTACCTCTTTAATCCGACTGATGTCCGATTGGACACTTACATAATTAACAATTTTGTCATCAGCATCGCGCAAAGGCACAATCGTCATGCTGATGTCATACATCTGCCCGTCTTTGCGCCGGTTTACCAACTCGCCGCTCCACGACTCACCCTGTTTCAAAGTCCGCCACATATCTTGAAAGAGTCCCGGCGGCGTATGCAGGCTTTGTAAGATGCGCGGGTTTACACCCAGCAGTTCCGAACGCATATAACCGCTTTGCCGCACCATCGCCGGATTCACATACAGGATTGTGCCATCCAGGTCAGTTAAAAATATCCCTTCACCGGCACTTTCCAAAATAGCTAGCGTGCGATCCCGTTCCATTTGTAACTCGGCAGTTCGGCTGGCAACTTCAAGTTTCAGGTCTTCGGCGTGCTGTTGTAATACTGCATATAGCTGGGCGCGCTCAACGGCCGTTCCCACCTGAAGCGCCAACGTCATCAAAAACCGCAAATCATAATACGCAAACGCATTCACTTGATGACTTTCAGCATTAATCGCCCCAAACTTCTCCCCTCTCACCAAAACCGGCACTGCAATCTCCGAAAGCGACCGCTCGTCAATTGTCAAATAGTCAGCTTCCCGTCTCACATCTGTAACAATACGAGGTTTCCCCGTTTTCACCACATGCGCAACAACCCCGCGATTAAAATGAAGAGCCATTTTCCTCTGCTCATCAGTCAAGCCATGATAGGAAGGATGAATTGACAACTGGCCAGTCACCTTATCAACAACTGCCAGACCAAAAGAATCATAATGCAGCCTGTCCGCAATCATCTGCGTCGTTTGACTCAGCAGCAAATCAACATCAACCAGTGCCGATGTTTGCAAAGCCACCTCATGCAAAATCTCCAACTCATTCGCCCGGCGTCTCGTTTCATCATGCAGTCGGGCATTCTCAATCGCTACCGCAGCTTGATTGGCAAAAGCCGCAACCGTTTCAGCATCCGCCTTGGTGTAAGCATTCGGCTCACGATTATCAACATTCAATACACCAATCGTACGGTTCTTCACAATGAGCTTGGCCCCAATCCAGGACCGAATTGTACCCAGGTGGCTGGGAACCGGCGCCCACAAGTCAAACTGCTCGGTATCGTTGATCAACTGCCAACGATTAGCACCATCAAATTTGTCCATAGGATTTCGCCTAATCGCTGCCAAAAATTCTCGCATTTTGTCAAAATCAACAAACCCGCGACCAGCGACCAACTCCAGCGTTTCACTTTCATCATCAAACAATTGAAAACTAACGCTGTCATACTTAACAACCTGGGCCAACAAATCGAGCAGCTGCTCATAAACATCATCCAGGCTCAAGCCTGTCGTCAATAAAGCACCCACCTGCTGCAACGTATAAGACAAAAACAGCTGATGCTGCACCTCTTCGAACAGGCGGGCATTTTCAATCGAAATGGCGATTTGTTGCGCCAGCGGCACAACCATTTCCAGATCGTATTGTGAAAATTGATTGGTCTGGCGGCTGTCAAACATCAACGCCCCAATCATTTCCTTATTGGCAATTAAGGGGACGCCCATAAATGAGCAAACATGTTCGGCTCCCGATACCCAAACCCAGCCCTCCAGCGTATTGACATCGCCGCTTAAAATCGGCAACAATGTGCCCTGCATTTGTTGAATGATGGGGCTATCTTTCAATAAAGATTCAGCCTCGCGTGAAGTCAGGTTCTCATCGGTAAAACCGATACCGGCAACAAATTCACTCTGGCTCCGATAAGGCAGCAAATAAATTGATGCGCTGTCAAAATGCAGTACACGGCTTAATTGGACCAAACTCTGCTTTAGGATGGTTTTATGATCAAGTGAGCTGCTAATGATTCGCGCAAATTCGCGCAGTACATCAGCGCGTTCGAGGGCATCCTGGACAGTTCTATCTGGGTGATTGTGATTTTTTACCATCGAAAAATATTACTCTTATAAACACAAAAGTGCACTTTGCTATCACTGTAGATGGTAACTCCACTCGCCGGAACAAAGCAATGATTATTTTGTCACACCGTCGCCAGGAATTACTTGCTGAATGATACAGATGCGCAGTTAACAATTGCGCGTTAAAATTATCATGAATTGATGATGGCTATTTTATATGAAATTTGAGACGGTTTATGACTCGATTTCGCGACAAGTTAGTATTGGTTACGGGTTCCGGACGGGGAATAGGCCGGGAAATAGCCCTGCGATTTGCCCGTGAAGGGGCTCATATCGTTGTAAATTTTTTCCGTAACCGGGAGCCGGCAGAGGAAACGGCCGTTGCCATCCGCCAGCTAGGTCAACAAGCCCTCGTCGTCAAAGCCAACATGGGCAATTTAGACGACATCAAACACCTTTATCGGGAAATCGAAACCAACTTCGGCGGACTCGACATCCTCGTTCACAACGCTGCCTCCGGCTACAACCGCCCGGCCCTGGAACAAAAAACACGCGGCTGGGAATGGACAATGAACATCAACGCCCGTTCCCTTCTCTTTGGCGCACAGCAGGCAGTTCCCCTCATGCAGAAACGCGGCGGTGGCGCAATCGTTGCCGTCAGCAGTCTTGGTTCCCAACGCGTCATGCCTGACTACATCGTCGTTGGTACCTCCAAAGCCGCCCTCGAATCCCTGGTACGCTACCTCGGAGCCGAACTCGCCCCCTACAAAATCGTCGTCAATGCCGTCTCACCCGGCGTCGTACTAACCGAAGCACTCACCCACTTTGCTTCCTTCCGCGAAGAAGACGACCTGGTCAAGCACGTCCTGGCCCGTACCCCTATCGGACGTCTTTGCACACCGGAAGACATCGCCGACGTCGTTACATTCCTTTGTTCATCAGCCGCCCAAACCATCTGTGGACAAACCATCATCATGGACGGCGGACATTCCTTACTGATCCAATAAGGATCGAGGATTAAATAAATAACCTATTTTCCCGGAAACTGATTAGCTTATTATTGGCCGTACAAGCAGTTTCCGGGAAAATGAAATGGACAAGTTGTTTAAATCTCATTCTTAAGCAACAAACATAGGGAGTATCATGAAACAAAAATCCACTTTCCCCACTCTGATTTTCATTTCTATTTTATTAATCGCGGCCGGATTGTTGTACCGATTTGGTGAACAGTGGCTGCACCTCCTGCTGCTCTACTTATCCGGCGCCACCTGGGCACGTGAAATTGTCAGTAATCTGCCTGTGGCCCAAAAATTAGCCCTGCGCTTCGTCGCCGGCGAAACAGTCGATGATGCCATTGATGCCGCCCGCGCCCTAAACAATCAAGGACTATTGGCAACCATGGATTTCCTCGGTGAAAGCGTGACCAGCGCCGCCGACGCCGTCGCTGCCCGCGACGAAATCCTTCGCCTGCTCGACCGAATTCATGATACTGGAGTCAATGCCAACGTCTCCGTCAAACTGAGCCAATTAGGTCTAAAAATCAGCCCGGAATTGACACACGAAAACATGCGGCAAATTCTGGAACGCGCCCGGCAACACAACAACAAAATTCGAATTGACATGGAAGAAAGTGCCGTGACCGACGCCACCCTGGTCATCTATCGCAAATTACGCGACCAAGATGGCTTTGGTCATCGGGTAGGTATTGTCATCCAGGCTTACCTGCACCGCAGCGAAGAAGATATCCGCCAACTGGTGGATGAAGGGGCCTGGGTTCGCTTATGCAAAGGCGCTTATGCCGAACCCCACGATGTTGCCTTTGCGCAAAAAGCAGATACCGATGCTAACTTCATTAAACTAACCCATATGATGTTAAGCCCGAAAGCTCGTCAAAATGGTGTCTACCTGGGCGTAGCTACCCACGATGAAGCCATGATTGGGGCCGCAACGTCTTATGTCCAGGCTGAAAATTATCCAGCCAACGCTTTTGAGTTTCAAATGCTTTACGGCATCCGCCGTGAATTACAAGAATCCCTGGTCAAAAAAGGCTATCAGGTTCGCGTTTATATTCCTTTTGGTACTGCGTGGTATCCCTATTTTATGCGCCGATTGGCCGAAAGACCGGCCAATCTTTGGTTCTTTATCAGTAATTACCTGCGCGCATAACACATAAACTTGTTGCAAGATATAGCAACATAAATTTATGACATATTTCCATTAAAAATATGACAAACATCAATGCGACCCAAAGAAAAAGCGCTATACTAGTTCCGTTTGATTCCCATAAAAGATCAACTTGTCGTCGGTAAATGCACAAGTTGTAAAAGCATTCAAGTAGTCATTGGAGGACAAAATAATGACCAAAGAGAGTTTAACGATCACTGATAACCGTACAGGTAAAACGTATGAAGTGCCGATTGAGCATGACACTATCAACGCGATGGATTTGCGCAAGATCAAAGTCAACGAAGGTGACTTTGGCATGATGAGCTATGACCCAGCCTTCAAAAATACCGCATCAACCAAAAGTACAATTACCTATATTGATGGCGATAAAGGTATTTTACGTTATCGTGGGTATCCCATTGAGCAGCTGGCTGAAGAGTCCAATTTTATTGAAGTAGCTTATCTGACAATGTTTGGCGAACTGCCCACCCAGCAGCAGTATAATGAATGGGAGTACGAAATCCGCCATCACACCTTCGTTCATGAGAATATTAAGCAGCTTATGGAGGCATTCCGTTATGATGCCCATCCCATGAGTATGTTTATTTCGACTGTGGCCGCTTTATCAACATACTATCCAGAAGCACGGAATATTTCAGACCCGCAGGCGCGCATGAAACAAATTGTGCGTCTGATTGCGAAAGTACCTACTATCGCGGCGTTCTCCTACCGTCACAGCCGGGGGCTGCCTTATGTTTATCCCGACAACAATTTAGGCTATACGGAAAACTTCCTGGCGATGCTGGATAAAATGGGTCAAACAGATTATGCTCCCAATCCTATCCTGGCCCGCGCTTTGGATGTGTTGTTTATTCTGCACGTGGATCATGAGCAAAACTGTGGCACAGCAACCATGCGCGTGATTGGTTCCAGCCATTCTGATCCTTATTCCTCAATGGCTGGTGCGGCGGCCGCTTTGTTTGGTCCGCTGCATGGTGGCGCAAATGAAGCGGTGCTGCGTATGCTGGTTGAAATTGGGGATGTGAAGAATGTGCCTGATTTTGTGAAAGGCGTTAAGAATCGTGAACGTTTGTTGATGGGCTTTGGCCACCGGGTTTACAAGAATTATGACCCACGGGCCAAAATCATCAAACGGATTGCGGATGAAGTGTTTGAAACCACTGGCCGCAACCCGATGTTGGATATTGCGCTGGAATTGGAACGGATTGCCCTGGAAGATGATTTCTTTGTTTCCCGGAATCTGTATCCCAATGTGGATTTCTATTCTGGTATCATCTACCAGGCAATGGGGTTTCCGGTAGCGATGTTCCCGGTGCTGTTTGCCATTCCGCGTACGGTGGGCTGGCTGGCTCAATGGGTAGAACTGCTTGAGGATGATGCGCAGAAGATCGCCCGGCCGCGCCAAATTTATCTGGGTAAGGATACCCGCGATTTTGTACCGATGAAGAGCCGGTAATTAGCAGTTGGTGGTTGGTAATTAGTGATTTGAAACGGCCGTTTCCCCCGAAACGGCCGTTTTTCATTCCATTAGACCGGGCGACGGCCGTTAAAACCGGTATGCAGTTCGTGGTAAAACGAAATCGCCGGCTCACCGTACCGCCAACAAAGATAAACGTCACGGCCGTCCCGCTCCGACAAAAAATCCAGCAGTCCCCCGTTCAAATCCTTCACCAGGCAGCCAAACGCCTGAATTTGACCCAACAACGACTCAATATCGGCAAATTCCTGCACCAGCTCCGACGGAATTGTTCCCCCAACATCCAGCCGGATGTCGGCCAGCAAAGGGTGAATTTCCCGCGTCAAACGCGCCGCGTGCGCCCGTTTTTCCAACAAAAGCCCCATCAGCGGCTCAATGGTTGGCAGCAAAGCATTGGCTTCTTCCAGCGTAAAATAACGTCCAGACATTTTTCAACAAAAAAGGGCGTTGGCCACCTTGTGGAGCCGACGCCCTGAAAAATCAAAACAATAAAATCTTAGCAGCCACAGCCGCCAGAACCGCAGCTTGCTCCACTGGCCGCACCGGCGCTGTCGGCCGTTTTGAAAGATGAACCGCAGCCGCAGGAAGAAACAGCATTGGGATTATCAATCTTAAAGCCGCCACCCATCAGGCTGTCTTCGTAATCGACCGTCGCGCCGGTCAGATACATCATGCTGGTCGGATCGACGAAAACCTGGACACCATCGTACTCAATGACATGATCGTACGGGCGGGCTTCTTCTTCTAACGCCATACCATACTGCAATCCCGAACAGCCACCACCGGCCACAAACACACGCAAACCGTAGTTGGGAACATTCTTCTCAACAAGCAGATTACGAACGACTGCCAGGGCTTTTTCGGTCACTAAAATTGTTTGGGTTTGTTCTAAAACATCAGACATTTTCTCATTCCTTTAGACAGGATTGTCTTGTGAATAATTTCATCAGAATTCTAACAGGTAAGCGGACACGTGTCAATTTTTATCAACTTTTTCTTAATTATTAATGACGCCTTGACAAATCCAGATGAAATCAATTAAAATTCGTTACGTCATTTTAATTTTTTCAAATGATTGGTATTTATTTAACGATTGGAGAATCTCAAATGGATGACAATTCCCCACTGCAAGATGAATTCATTATCGAAGATATAGAGGCATTGAAGATGATCGCCGATCCGCTGCGGCTGCAAATTATTCGCAACCTGGAACAGCCGCGAACTGTCAAGGATTTAGCCGAACGGCTGGATATTCCGGCAACCAAGCTCTATTACCATGTCAATCAACTGGAAAAGCACCAAATCATTCAGGTAGTACAGACGCGGGTCGTCTCCGGTATTATCGAAAAACATTACCGGGTGACGGCCAAAACGTACCATGTGAGTAAAACACTGCTCAGAGGCACAAAGGATTCGGATGAACAGTTAGAGACAATATTGACGGCTATTTTTGATACGGCAAAAGCAGAGCTGCGAGCCAGTATCAAAGCGGGGCTGCTCACAGTTGATGAAGCGGTTGAGCGGGAAAAAGATGGCATTGTCTGGCATGGCAGTATGAGTCTATCGCCGGAGCGGTTTGCCGAGTTAAACGGCCGTCTCCAGGCTCTGCTGGAAGAATTTGATGAGGTGGTGAAGGAAGAGGGGAAGAATACGGCCGTTAAAAAACCATACGGCCTGGTCGTCACCTTCTACCCCATTGTTAATGAGCGTGAATGAGTCATGAGGAATCCCATAAACGAACAACCGGGTGCGGCCGTTTCTGCCCGCGATCTACTCAAAATTCGTAATTTCCGCTTGCTGTGGGGCGGCCAAATCATTTCTAACTTTGGCGACGCCGTTACCCAGCTCACCCTGGTGCTTTACATTAACCGGCTGACCGGCGGTGACACGCAGTCCATCGCCTGGCTGCTCATCGCGCTGGCCTTGCCAATGGCCACGTTAGGGCTGGTAGCCGGCGTTTTCGTTGACCGCTGGAATCGCCAGCGTACAATGATTATCTCCGACTTGCTCCGCGGTATCCTGACGCTGGGTTTTGTGGCAGCCGCCGTTTGGGAACAGTTGTGGCTGATTTACGTCCTGGCTTTTCTGCACGCGACGATCAGTTCATTTTTCTCACCGGCGCGGGGCGCAGTAATTCCATTGGTTGTGCCCAAAGAAGGGCTGCTGGCGGCCAACTCCCTGTCGCAGACGACGCTGGTATTTATCCGGGTTTTGGGCACGGCCGTTGCCGGATTCCTGGTCGGTACGCTGCACACCTTTACTCCGGCCTTCCTTATTGATGCGGCCACCTTTTTTATCTCGGCTTTGTTTATTGTTCGATTAATCTTACCGGAAACGAAAGTCGAAGAAAGTACAGCCAAAACCACCGTTAACACCAAACTCATCCTGGCCGAACTATCCGAAGGCATCAAACTCATCGCCGCCAGCCGCATCCTCATCGGCGTCATGGCCGCCATCAGCATTACCATGCTGGGACTGGGCGCGGTCAACGTTTTGTTAGCCCCCATGCTGGTCAACGAGATGGGGCTGCCCGAAACCTGGTTCGGCGGTCTGGAACTGGCTCAAACCCTGGGGATGATCCTCAGTGGAGCCACCATCACGGCTCTGGCCGCCCGCTTCAAGCCGACCAGCCTCATCAGCACATCACTCATCGCGTTAGGCGTCATCCTGGGCTTTTTTGCTGCCATCAACAACATCTGGCAGATGTTCCCGGCGCTGTTCATCATTGGGTTGACCACGCCGCCGGTCAACGCCGGTATCAGCACCATCCTGCAAACCGGCGTCGAAAACCAGATTTTGGGCCGGGTGACCGGCGCGCTGCACGCGGTCATTCAAACCAGTAATTTACTTTCGATGTTTTTGGCCGGAGTGGTAGCTGCTGCCGTGGGCACGCGCAACGTCTTTCTCATCAGCGGCGTGATTGTGGTGATCGCCGGGCTGGCGTCGGCACAAATTTTTCGGGGGTACCAACTGGCCCAACCATTTGCCGCAGCCAGACAATCTACATCTGATTAAAATTGAAACAATCGCCAGGACTTATGTTTATTACTCAGTCATCCTAAAGACTGACCCTCCTACCATCACTTGCACAGATTTGACAAGAAACAGCCCCGTGAACAAAAGCAAAAATCAAGCTCAGGGAGTTGCATACAACTGAACCTGCCCCCCATAAAAATCGCGCTCCTGGATTAATTGCATTTGCGCCGCCAGTGTCTCAGGGATAAGCCCCATTGGATCCGTATACGAGTCATGGCTGTAAACCAGCCAGACTCGGTCATGCCCGCTTGTCAATGAAGTCAAGCCGGGTATATCACTCTCTGTCATCTGGGGTTCCAGGATACCACTGTCGAACAAATCTTTAGGAACACCTTGTTTCTCTACTTGGATTGCATACTGCTTTTCAAAGGGCTTAAAATAATAGTCAAACGGGATTTCCACAAAATTGGAATTAAAAAGGATCAAATCATCCTTTTCCGCGAAAAGGGCGACATATCCGGCAGCAGTGTACCAATCCTCTTTTTGATAGAACCGGTAATAATCGCCGGCCGAAAACAGGTTAATGGTACCCAAGCTCCCCAAAACCACGGCAATTAATATACGAAATCGAAATTGAGCGACACCGGCTGCTAATACCAGGAATAAGGGAATTGTTAGCCAAATCAGCGTTCGATCATAAAAAATGGGGCGGCGTATGCTGACGATCAGCTCACCCAGGAAGGGAATGGCAAACAGGGTAAACAGAAATATGAATTGCGAAACTTTTTTTCGGTAATACACCAGCCCTAAACAAAACACCAGTCCGTACAGGCTCCAAATCAGCCTGGTCAGGCTGACCGGCAGCGGCGCAGAAGCATTCAAAAAGGACCCAAGCACCTTGATCACGTTATCCCAAGTCGGTTCAGGAATCCAAAACCTCTGATAGACTCTGCCGGCTTGTTGTACAAAAGCTAATAACCAGGGACTCCAAAGTAAAAAGATGCCAATCTGAGCCTTTACCCAATTCCCCAAAGAAGGAGCCTGGAAAACGGGCAGCGACACTGGTTCCTTTTTCCTTTGAAATACCATCAGGCCTATTACAAATATATTGGTGGCTAATGGAAAGAGAACGGCCGTATTGTGACTCAACAACGCTGCGGCTGAAAACAAGATAAACACAACCCAGGCCAGGTCTGTCTCAATGGCCTGGATGGACAGCCAGCGATGGCGCAATGTCCAGGCTCGCCACCTGCTTTGATTGCGGGCCACATCCTTATAGCTGAACTCTTTTGGTGTCTCCGGTTCAACCGGTCCTAATGTACGCCAGGCATGCAAATACTCCCGAAATTGGCCGCCAATGGGCCTGACAGCGCGTGAATCTGTCAACAGTCGGACCAGGGCATAAATTGCTACGGCCGTATTGAACGTCAGAAGGGTGTACATGCGTGTTTCCTGGGCAAAGTAGATGTGAAAAGGTGAAAGGGCCAGAATTACGGCCGCTGCTAATCCCGTCACCATACCGGACAACCGTTTGCCGATCAGGTAAATCACCGGAATTGTGCCTGCACCGAACAGCGCCGAAAGCAGTCGAACGTAATAGGGCGTATCCCCATTAAGGGCGATCCAGTAATGGAGCAGGAGATAATAAAGCGGCGGGTGCTGGTCAATCTTGACAATCCATTGCAGCATTTCACCAACATTGTGGTTAGCCAGCCACACGCTGAACGTTTCATCCAGCCACATCCCTTTCATGCCTAGCAGCAGAATGCGCAGCCCTCCGCCAATTAAGGTGATGAAGGTCACTAACCAGGGCACAGCTTCTTCAAACCCGATTTCTTCGCTCATTGTCTTTCAAAATCCTGTGTAGCAAATCACAAAAAGCAATTTGAAAAACGCCGGGCGTTTCTCTGTGATTTGCTCAAGTAAAAACCAATTTTGCGCTTATTTTTGTTCAAAATTTTTTTGGTTTTTACAGTAAACCATTTTCCACTATTATAATCGTTTGTCAGGCGTGCGGCTGAGTGTTTTGTGGGAATGAATGGATCCAATTGGCGAATGGATGAATTTGTATAGGAGGGGTGGGGAAACGGCCGTTTACACAAAAAATCGGTCACCAATTAAGTCCGATACGTCGTTCTCAACTGGCAAGCTTTGTACCAAAACTTGGCTTACTCTACCGACAACAGCACTAACCGCAGACTTTTACGGGGTAATCAATTTATTTCTAATTGCATTCTGCATCGGCCGCTCGAAATATTGAAATGTTACATACGACAACGGAACAAGAAATGCAAAAAAAATCATCAGATAAACAGGATCGGTATAAAAAAACGGTTTGATAATCCCACGACTGGCGGCCAATCCAAAAACTATTTGAAGCGGGAAATGTAACAAATAAGACGAATAAGTAATATCACCGATCCAGGATATTCGTTTAACGCTCATACCCTTGTCTATTTCTATCAAAGCAAAAGCACAAACAGTTAAAGGGAATAGCACATAATAAGGAAACATCAAAACCAGTACCGATCCACTTGAGAGGTTTGAGATATAAGGCGTGATTTCGAATACGTAAAAATTAACAAAAACAAGAAGCCATGATGATAACGCAGCATAATAAATGACCGCCCTATACTTCATTGCGTCAGCAGACATAATCAACAAGAAATGGAATACAAATCCACCCAAGAAGAACATCGACAACCCACGAAATATATCATGATGCAAAATAAAACTGGTAATAAATGCTGCCGCCGAAACAAGTAGATACGACAAAGGATTGGACCGATTTGCATACACAACAAAGAAAAATATGATGTACAACAGTATTTCAATGGACACAGACCACACCGGAGCATTAAATGACCACCCACGTTCAAAGCCCCAATCTGAAGCAAAGAATACATTCAACAGAAAATGATAAGCGTCATTAAAAGGATAGACAAAGAAGGAACTTTTCCGGGAAATATAAAGGAATTGCAGAAAAGCAACCATTAACAAGGTAACAAAATGCAAGGGATACAGTCTGGAAAATCGTTGTAGTAAAAAGGTTTTGAGTGTTAGGGATTTTTTAGAGATGGGTATTCTGTACAGCCAAAAGAAGATAAACCCCGAAAGTAAAAAAAAGTAGTAAACGCCCATTTCGCCTTTCTCATAAAATAACTTGAGATATGCGTAAAGAGGCTGGCCAGATCTTTCAAAGTTGACCGGAAGCTCTGTTCCTTCATAAGAAAAATGCTGCCAATGCCACAACACCACAGCCAATGCGGCAAAACCTCTTGATACATCCAGGAGATACAATCTTTTGGGCCAAACTGGTTTAATCACCCTGAGATCCTACTTTTGATGGTCTTGAAACAATCACTGCCTTTATAAACCGCAAAATGAATTTCGATGAAAGAACATCATCTATCAGTGGTTTGCTTGGAGAAAATGCAAAGTGTAAACGGGCCTTTCTTTGGCAACATATTCTTTATTTCTCTACACTTACAGGCCAAAGCGTAACACGTTACAGGCAGTCAAACTAGATGACAAATGTCATAGAAGAGAAAACAGATGGTTTTGGCCGTTTTTCTCCCCCCTCATCCTTCTTACATCATACTTAAACCAATTACATCAAACCCGCGTCCTTAATGGCAGGAAGGGACCCTCATAAACCGACAGTCAGTAACATTAACGATTGCGGTTCAAAGCAATTTATTCTCGTCTCTGAGCCGGGCAACAAACCCGATGATCTCATCAATGTATCGCTGCGGATGAATCATATGAATTTCATGCCTATCGCCTATTTCAACCGTCTGCAAATCATCAACCATCACCTTGATGCGTTCCAAATCATCATCGTCAATTGCCCCCACAATCCCCCAACTCTCATGCCGGTACGCCTTGGCCCGCATAAGCAGCATAGGGCATTTAACCCGCTTCAAAGCATCTTCGGGCGAAAAATCCCGGCTCAAATCTCCATCGAATGTAGCCCGCGAAAAGTCCGTATCATATTCAGACAAAAATTTGTGGCCAGCGCGCATATTGTAAGACAAGAAAGGGGTATCATATGGGCTGCCAGGACATACCATCCGGTGAATCCGGTTCATGAAAAACATAAACTTGATAATGAAAGACGGAATCTTTAACAGCTCCGATTTACCCTCAACCGGAATCCCGCCTGCAGAAAGGAAGCCAGCGACATCCCGTTTGCCTGGCTTCCCCAAAATCTCCACCGCCAACTTAAAATTGTTAGCCATCAATTTCTCGTTTTGAATGCGCGGCCAGATAGAAGAAAAGATGGGTGGATCCTCGGCGATAACTGCTAGCACATCCTCCGGCGCATTGGCCGCCAGCCAAATGGCCAAAACGCCGCCTGAAGATAGACCGGCTACCAGCGCCGGCTGCCGAATCACATCCTGAATGAAATGTTGCAAATCGTTACCGCAGATATTGTACGAATATCGCCCCGGCGTCCAGGTTGATTGGCCGTGCCCCCGGAGATCGGGTACATAAATGTGAAATCTTTGGGATAGTTCCGGCAAAACCAGTTTGTACCCTTGCCACGACTCCATCTGGCCGGGGATCAACAGCAGGGGCGGCCCGTTTTCAGGGCCAACAACGTAATTAAGCGTTACATCACCAATCGTGAAACTTAACTCCCGGAAACCTTCTGGTATTCCGGCAACTTTAATTTTCGGTATTTTAGCCATAGCCCATTCCCCTTTCGTTAATATCCACCTATACGAACCGGATCGTTGCTTAGTCGCAAAATGTGGTTCCAATCTCCGGAAAAGTATCGGGGCGCTTATTTTGTGCAAAATTGACGAGAAACGGCCGTTACCCCCACCATGCAAGAAGCCGAAATAACAATCTAAGTGAAAAACGGCCGTATTTGGCTACGGCCGTTTTTACAACCTACCAGGTTCAGAGAGTAACTGATTCGCGTCGGTTACTCCTCTACAAGTAAATTTCCATTATGTGTCGCAACGTGTAGAAGTACCAGCCCGCGAATATCAACCGCCAACCCCACCTGCACATCCTCACCATCAGTGTAACAGAGGCTGCCAGTCTCGTGCGCCAACAGTGTTAGATCATCAAGGACGTCATAACGTGCCCGTACCGTCGTACGGCTTTCCCCTTCCCCGATGCTCACAATCTGTTTCACACCGAGGAGCGTATGGGCGCTGTTGCGGCCGACAAGGCGTTCAAAAATGATGGTGTTGCGCTGGTGCTCACTGGGAAAATCCTTGATCTCCCCAGGATCATACGGCGCATCCTCACTCGGATAATCCCCATACTCCCCAAGATCGAACGTTTCATCCTCATCTGGGTGGTGCCTGGGTTCCTCGCGATCAGAAGTCTTGTCTTGGCGCTGACGGTGTCTGCGCTCTCCACGGTCGAAAGTTTCATTCTCAAGATTGGCATGCCGCACATCGTCGTACCGGATCGTAAGGATGCTTGCTTCATACGTTTCCGGTGAACAACGGACCTTCATGGAGAACGTCGTTTTATTATCGGCGTGGTCAAAGATTTGGTAGATACGTTTCTCGGCGACGTCAGAGCCAAAATCTGTCCAAATGGTAGGTGAGACATGACTCGGTTTGACAGGTGTGGGGTCAACGCCCGACAGCCCGTCACGGCCTATCACGACGATGTCATTAGCGACCGGATCGAAGCTGATGACCGCTTCAGGGGCAGTCTTGTCAATATGTACGTCGAGGTGTTTTGTGGCTTCGACATTTTGCGACCGGTCAATTGAATAGTAATCGATACCGTGTACACCTTCACTCGTGATGTCAACAGGTCCTTTTACAGTTGCTGGCCTGGCTCCATCAAGATCGTAAACTGTACGAGCCACACCAGAAATGTCGTCGGTAGCAGCAAAGCTGACCTTGACATCAGTCCGGTTCCATCCGGCCACGTTGGGCGTTGGCCAGACAGAAGCTGTAGTCTCTGGTGGTTTTGTGTCTGCTGGCAGGATGCGCTGCAAGTCGGCCGGGGTAATCTCGATGATAGAACTTTCCTCCGGCGGTCCGTAGGCGCCGCCTGCCCCGATAGCTCCTCCCCTGAGCTTGATGTTTTTCCAGTCATCATAGGGAGCCAGCGTGCCGGTGCTGCTGTCGTTATTGGTGTCAATCGCCACATTTTTATTGGTGGCGACCCCATCGCCGTTCCAATCAATCGGTTGGCTGCCATCGGCTACCTGCACAAAGGCAGCCGGCGCAGCGCCCACTGCCGGTACCCAGTGCTTAATAGCCACCCCTGATGCGGCCGGCCCCAGCCCCACCGTCTCGTTAAGGGCGGCTTCATTCAACGAATTGAGCGTGGCGTTGGAATAGTCGATGATGTTGGCCGTTCCGCCGCGCGTGACACCCGAAAACTGCCACAGGTAGTTCATGACGCTGACGTAGTTTGGCTTGTTGTTTACGCCATCGCCGCCGCCGTGGCCAAGTCCCAGGCAGTGGCCGAGTTCATGCATAAATGTTCCGGCTACGTTGGTGTCTGTTATGGCGCTGAAGGTGCCCAGGCTGACGATGAAATCCGATCCTGGGATTGCCCGGGCAACGCCGCTGTTGGAAGCGGTTGCCAATTGGTGAGCGAAAATACAGTAGCGGAAAATTTTGTTGCGACCGGAGCTGGTAAAGCCGCCCGACTGGTTCTTGATCTTGTCGAACTCAGTCCAATTGTAAGTGAGGATATTGCCACTACCATCCACCGTCGCCGTGCCCAATTGGGGAACTTCCCCAAGTTGGCGGGATCGGCTCAAGGATCCCCATTTCTGCCCGGTTTTAAAATTCATGATGCTGTTGGGACCGGCATCGATATACAGGTTGATGCCAGTTGAGCCGCTCCTGCTAATGTAAGGTGCGTTGGCGAAAGCATCGACTACCATTTTTATGGCCGCAGGAGACATCGCGTGACTGTGTGTCGCATCAGCCATAAAGTCAATCTGAACAAAAATATCTGGCTTATTGACATCCGCGCCCATTGCCGATAAATCAATGAATTGCGGCCCGCTGCCATCTCCTGGGTCAATTGTTACGCCGTTGATTTTCCAGTCATCGGGGATGCCGTCGCCGGTCAAAGATGCATCGTCAAATACCCAGACAACGTTGGCGTTATCGCCGCCACCTCCAGAACGACTCGCCTTAAACGTTTCCGGGGTAACCTCGCTATATGAATTTGATCCAATGAACGGATTATCCCAGTGGAATAACGACCGGCTGGTTATTCCAAGTCCTTCAATATCATAATAGGCCGTGCCTTCGGTGCCGGTCGCTACGCCGCTTGACTCCGACCTCCAAGAAATAGTTTGCCCGGCCTCGATCCGCGCTGGCGGTTCGGTGGTCCACTCGCCATGTAACAAACTGGTGTCACCAAGAATCAAGGCAACATCAGACTTATTTGTGAACGAAACATTGACACTTCGCGCAGCCATTTCTGCTCCTTATACAATTCTAGATGGGCAAGATGTTGGGAATGAGATAATTTAACAGATATTTATAGTAATAATATAACTTAATAGTTGGCTGTGCAATATTGGGAATTTATTCACATGGTTGGATCAACTTTTTCGCCAATTTGCGTGGTATCCCACAATACGTTGGATGGGAAACGGCCGTTCCCTCCCCCTCCTCCTCACCCAAATCACAATTGTCATGCCTGGAGCAGCATGATAAAATCCCCACGAAATTAACAAGGCGCACATCGCGCCTTTATTTTTAAGGATGGATCGTTATGCTGAAGACACACAGTTGTGGAGAACTACGTCAAGAACACGTCGGACAAACCGTAACACTAGCCGGTTGGGTCAATCGCCGCCGCGATATGGGCGGCGTTATCTTCATCGATTTACGCGACCGGAATGGAAAAACACAAGTTGTGGTCAACAGCGGCCGTTCCCAGGCCGCCTTCGCCATTGCCGACCAGGTACAACGTGAATACGTTTTGAAAATTACTGGCGAAGTCAACCGGCGGCCCGAAGGCCAGGAAAACACTGATTTAGCCACCGGCGACATTGAACTGCTGGCCGATGAAGTGGTCGTTCTCAATCCGGCCAAAACACCCCCCTTCCTCATCGACCGTGATGAAGTCGTCGACGAAACACTGCGCCTCAAATTCCGCTACCTCGACCTGCGGCGCGAGCGCTTGCAGCGCAACCTCACCATCCGCCACAAAGCCATCAAATTCATCCGCGACTTTTTGGATAAACGCGACTTTTTGGAAATTGAAACGCCGATTTTGTTCAAATCGACGCCGGAAGGCGCGCGCGACTATCTGGTTCCCAGCCGCGTCCATCCCGGCAAATTCTATGCCCTGCCGCAAAGCCCGCAGCAGCTCAAGCAGCTCCTCATGGTCGCCGGTTACGAGCGCTACTTCCAGATCGCCCGCTGCTTCCGCGATGAAGATTTGCGTGCCGACCGCCAACCGGAATTCACCCAGTTGGACATGGAAATGAGCTTCGTCGAGCGCGACGACATCCTCGATTTGGTGGAAGAATTGATGGTCGGCATGGTCAAAACAGCCAGCATCGTCCCGCTGGCCTACGAAAAATTCCCGCGTATGAGCTATGCCGAAGCCACTTCTCGCTATGGTACGGATCGACCCGACGTGCGCTTTGGCCTGGAATTGCAAGATATTTCCGACTTGGTCGCCCACAGCGCCTTCCGTGTCTTTGCCGAAAACGTGGCCGCCGGGAATCCAGTCAAAGCGATTTGTGTCCCCGGCTGTGGCGATTACAGCCGCAAGCAGTTGACCGAGTTGGAAGATTTGGCCAAAGGTGCGGGCGCAAAAGGGCTGGCCTGGTTGGCCATTCACCCGGAAACGGAAGAGATTCGCGGCCCCATCGTCAAATTCTTCTCGGTGGAGCAGCTTATCGGCATCACCGAGCGCATGGGGGCCAAGCCGGGCGATCTGGTTTTAATTTCCAGTGACCAGAAGCTGGTCGTTCACGAAGTGCTGCACACGCTGCGTATGGAAATGGCCAAACGGCTGGGTTTGCCCAAGGAAAATAAGCTGTCGTTTGTCTGGGTTATCGACTTCCCGCTGTTTGAAGAGACGATGGAAAATGGCCATTACGCGCCCAGTCACCATATGTTCACCTCACCCAAGCGGGAACACATCCCGCTGCTGGATACCGATCCCCACGCCGTGTTGAGCGAGCAGTATGACCTGGTGTGCAATGGGTTTGAAGTGGCCGGCGGCAGTATCAGAATTGCGGAACGGCCGTTACAGCGCAAAATCATGGAACTCATCGGCTTTTCTATGGAAGAAGCGATGGACCAGTTCGGCCACATGCTGGAAGCGTTTGAGTACGGCGCACCACCGCACGGCGGCATCGCCCCCGGCATCGACCGGCTGGTCGCCCTCATGGCCGGCGAACCCAATATCCGTGAGGTAATGGCCTTCCCCAAAACCGCCCAGGCCACCGATTTGATGTCAGACACGCCGTCGGAAGTGGTTCAGAAGCAGTTGGATGAGCTGCATATTGCGGTGAAGAAGTAAGTGTCAGGTGTCATACATCAAGTATCACGTCATAATTCACTGGATACATGACACGTGAAACATGACACTTTTTTCTTCGTATTGATAATTAGTTCATTACTAATCGAGACCCCGGCGGTTCATGAGGACTGGTGGGGTCTTGTTGTTTTTGAGGGTTAACGATGGCTACGGATTGGAACAAGTTGATTCGCAAGGCGTTGGAACTGACGGGGATGATCGAAAAAAAGGATACGGCCGTTCGCCGAAAATTGGCCGTAATCAACCAAAGCAAACCACGCGGACCAGTCACCATCATCCTGGAAGATATGGGACCGAAGAAGATTAGTGCGGTAACGGCCGTACGCAAAGTCACCAATCTCGACCTGGGAGACGCTCTCATCCTGGCCGAAGAGATGCTGCCCTTCCCCATTTTGACCAACGTTAATCAAGAAACAGCCGAATTAACCCGCGACATTTTAGAAGCAATGGGCGCACGCGTCCGGTTGGTAGGCAGTACTACACCGGCCAGAATGCCTGCGCAGCCCAGCCGCCAGCGCCCCGAAAAAACGCTTGAACAGCCTAAAATAGGCATTTCCATCCCCATGTCCGTCCCGGAACCGGTCAAAGAAGAGGGTGACTACGTCGTCGTGCTGGAAAACGCCAGCCTGCTGCCAGAACGGGTATCCCAAATCTTGACACGTCTGACCGGCTGGAGTCGGGAAGAAGCCGACATTACCGTAGCCAAACTGCCGCAGCCCATCCTGCTGGGCGTTACCGAGGAAACCGCTTTCAAAGCGCAGCGCGAACTGCAAATGCTAGGCGCCGTCGTTGATGTACTGCTGTGGGCTGATTACGACAAGGAATCGGCCTGAATTAGCCCGCTGACGGCCGTTTCCCCTTCAATCTCAATCCCCTAAATACCATTCTAAAACCTGCCCTATAACCAGGCGTGAAAGACAATTTCACGCCGTCTTCACGCGTCTTGGCAAATTTGTCCCATTGTGACCTCAACTGGGTCAATCGATAATTACTGCAAGACCGCAAGCAAATTCTGGCTACACATTACTTGCCGCTCACACTCAAAATTAAATGTGGAAACCACAAATGAAGACCAAAATCTCTACCAAGTTGTTGATCGTTTTGCTGTGTACCTCTGTCATTCCGCTTTTCATTGCCGGATTTATTGGGTATCGCAGCAGCCGCAATATTACTGACATCGCTACTGAAGCCAATCAGGATATCGCTACTCTGGCCATGTCGGACAGCATGAGCGCCTTATCACATGAAAAAGAGATTGATCTGACTGCCCGAACCGAAGGGATTGCCGGAGATATTAACGACATCCTGACCCGTGTAGAAGCAGACACGGCCGAACTGGCCTATTATGCTACTCTATCTATGGGTTTATCCGATGGAATTTTGAGCAATTAGAAAGCTCATGGTATGCGCCAAGATACATGTAGCAACCCGAACCACATGACCGGTTAAACTTCGTCCTCGCGGACGTTGCACATTAAAAATTGTTGTTAACACGCTAAAAACCGTTTCTACTCGATGGCGAACTTTTCCCATCGCGCGACGAACATCATCTGACCATTGTTTCATTTGGTTGCTTTTACGTAAAGGTAACAAATGAATACGCCGTTTGCGCCACAAACGATCTTCCAGTTCCTCATCGTTGTAAGCTTTGTCGCCAATGACTGCCAAATCGTTACAACCCTCCAGCAGAGCATCAACAGCTTTGCCATCAGGAACCGAAGCTGGTGCTAATAGCCATTCATCAATGAGTTGGTCTGGCGTTGTGGTCAGGTGCAAGCGTAGACCAAAGAACTTGCCTTTTTTGCTGGTAACAACACCAAAGTACTCTGGGCCATACACACTTTCGCATCGTGCTCCACGTGTATATGTCATCAATGTCACTGGTGCACTGTCGACAAGACGAACATTTTCTTTCAGATCCAGCAATTGTTGTCGAAATTGCCGTCGAATTGCTTCAATGATACTGATCAATTGTCGCCGCCTATGGTTAAATCGGTCTAAATCCAGCAAATCGGGAAACAAATGGCTCAAGAATTGACAAACAAAGGCGTAACCGATTTCTTCGCACCCGTTGAAAAACGTTTCAATGACCAGAGAAATCGTCATGACTTCACTATCTGACATCTTGGGTTCGGGACCGCGTTTGCGCAATGGAGAATCTTGTTGAGCAATAAGTTTTTTGTAACCGTCATCAATATGAACAAACCAGAAGATAATGATGTCTTCCCAAGAAGACTCTGTGATATAGTTGGTCAAGCCTTTCATGGACACACTCCTTAGGTGAGATTTTGGAAAGTGTCTTTGAAAGGCCCCTTTTCGTCCAGAGAAAACCCATAGATAGAGTATGCTACATTTTTGTACAACCATGCGGAGAGTTACGGCCGTTACCCCACCCCCAGTAATTACAGCTACGCCGATAACGGTGCATTCGGCAGCCGCCAGACCAACGACAACTCCTGGTTAATTGCCTCAACACGCAGCCTCGATAAAAACGGTCAGGTCAGCCCGGCATTGATAGACGAAATCAATTTGACAGAATTCATGGACGTCAAATTCCGCAGCATCGCCCAAAACAACCCCTACGCCGTCCAGCTCTACCTCAACACCAGCAGCCAGCTCTCACGCGGCATGCCCTTCATCGACGGCCAATACCTCTGGATCGACGCCACCGAACAATTTCCGGCCGACATGGATTTGCTGAGTTTTGACTTCTTCTACCTGGCCGATGCGGCCCACAATCCAGACCGCCAGCCGGTTTGGACCGAACTGTATTGGGATCCGGCCGGATTGGGCTGGATGGTTTCCAGCATTGCCCCGGTGTACGTCAGCGGCGAACTCAAGGACGTCGTAGGCATCGACATCACCCTGGGCAAAATGATCGCTGACATCATCAACGTCCAGGTGGAAGAGACCGGCTTTGCCTTCCTCATGTCGGCACGGGGCCAAGCCATCGCTTTCCCCGAACGTGCCTCTGATTTCCTGGGTTATGATGGCAGCCTGGAAGGAGATTTCGGCAACAACGAAGCGTTTTCTTTCTTTTTAACCGAAAGCAGTGACCTGGCCTTTTTGGAAATCATAAACAACATGGCTGCCGGTACGGCCGATTTAACCACCTACACCCAAGACGGAAAAAGTTACTTCTTCGCTTACCATCCCGTCTCATTAACCAATTGGAGCGTAGGCATTGTCGTGCCGACCGATGAGGTTATCGCCCCGGCCGTGCAAACCAATACCCAAATCGAACAAAATATGGCCCTTGCCTCCAACAACATCGACCAGCGTTCGCAAGATTTCATCACCACTTTCCTGCTCATTTTGAGCGGCATCATTGTCATCATTACCTTCACCGCCATCATCTTTTCGCGCACTATCTCCAACCCAATTCAACAGCTCACAGAGAGGGCGCAAAAAATTGGTGCCGGTGATTTATCGCAGCGCATTTCCGTCAAATCAGGCGACGAAATTGAAGAGCTGGCCCGCACATTTAACCAGATGGCCGATGATTTACAACGCAACATCGCCGAAATCGAAACGGCCAACGCCGAATTGATGAAATTGGACAAGCTGAAATCGCAGTTTATCTCAATGGCCTCCCATGAACTACGCACGCCGCTCATCGCCATCAAGGGCTACGTGGAGCTGCTGCAAGAAGGGAATGCCGGGCCGGTTAATGACGAGCAAATGCAGATGCTGGCAACGGTTTCCCGCAACGCCGTGCGTCTGGCCCGTATTGTGACGGAGCTGCTGGACCTCTCACGGATTGAAGAAAACAAGCTGGCGCTGCACCCGGAATCGTTTGATGTCGGCACACTGCTGCACGAAATTGCCCAAGAACAAAAACCGTCGATAGATCGCCGCCAGCACCGCCTGACGGTGGACATCGCACCAGGGCTGCCGCCGCTGACGGCCGATCGGGACCGCATCGTACAGGTCGCTGTTAACTTGATTGGCAATGCCATCAAATACACACCCGATGGCGGCCAGATTGCTGTCCGCACGTTTGCCGAAACTGACTATTTGCACCTGACGGTGGCCGATAACGGCATTGGCATCCAAGAAGAGCATCTGGGCAAAATTTTCAGCCGCTTTTACACGGCCGGTGATATAACCAAGCACAAAACGGGACAGGAAGGCTTTATGGCCGGCGGCACAGGCCTGGGTCTGCCGATTGTGAAGGGGATTGTAACTGCACATCAAGGTGAGGTGTGGGCGGAAAGTATATACGGCCGTGGAACGACTTTCCATGTACGTCTGCCGATGGACAAGGAGCGGGTGGGAGACACGGCCGTTTCCACCACCGACATCTTCAAAGTCCACACCTTCCCCAACAGCAAAGCCATCATGCAGGCCAACGGCAGCACCAAAATCCTGATCATTGACGATGAAGTGACCGCTCTCGACGTCACTAAGCGGATATTGACCGAACAGTACAACGTGATTACCGCCCAAACCAGTGCCACCGGCCTCAAAGCCGCCATGAACGAGCGGCCCAACCTCATCCTGCTCGATGCCTGGATGCCCGGCATTTCCGGCTACGACATCTGCAAAACATTAAAAAACAACAAAATGACCGCCCATATTCCCATCATCATTTTTACCGCTGCCGCCCAAAAGGAAGACGAGACGCAGGCCCAGGGCGTGGGAGCCGACGCATTTATCACTAAACCATTTCAAAAAACAGATCTGTTGCAATTAATTGAAGGCTTCAAGTAAATATGAACAACAAACCCAAGATTCTGGTCGTTGACGACGAGGAATCAGCTCGTGAATTTGTGAAACGTGTCTTGAATCAGTCGGCGTATGAGGTGTACACGGCCGTATCCGGCGTTGACGCTCTCGTTTTATTAGAACAACACCCCGACATGGATGTCCTGCTGCTGGACATCATGATGCCTGTTCTGGACGGCTTCGAAGTACTCAATATCATCCAGTCCAACCCAACGCTGGCTGGCCTCAAAATCATCATGCTCTCGGCCATGGATGAAGTTGCCGGCAAAGTAAGGGCCTTTTCGGCCGGCGCGCACGATTATCTGGTCAAACCCATCGAAAAAGCGGAACTGCTGGCCCGGCTGCAAACCCATATCCGCCTCAAACAATCTGAAGCCGCTCTGCAAGCGTACAACACCCAGTTAGAACGAGAAATTCTGGAACGCAAACAAATCGAGCAGGAACTGAGAATCGCTCGTGACGAAGCCGAATCGGCAGCACGCACTAAAAGTGCCTTTCTGGCCAACATGAGCCATGAAATCCGCACCCCCCTTAACGCCGTCATTGGCATGACCACCCTGCTCATTGACACACCACTGGACGAAGAACAGACCGAATTTGTCAACACAGTTCGCAGCAGCAGCAACAGCCTGCTTTCTATCATCAACGACATTCTCGACTATTCCAAAATCGAAGCCGGCCATCTTTCGCTGGAAAACAGCCCATTCAGCCTGCGCTCCTGTCTGGAAGAAGCGCTTGACCTGGTTTCTGCCAAAGCCACGGAGAAGAATCTGGATCTGCTTTACTTCATTGAGGACAATGTTCCCTCGTTTGTTATTGGCGACATAACTCGTCTGCGTCAGGTCTTGGTCAATTTGCTTAGCAATGCGGTGAAGTTTACTCATGAGGGTGAAATTGTCATTCATGTCAAAAAGGTAAGCGCCAACAATACGATGATTACACTAGAAATCTCGATCCGCGATACCGGCATTGGCATTCCCGCCGATCGGGTTTCACAGCTTTTCCAGGCGTTCAGCCAGGCAGATGTTTCGACGACACGCCAATTTGGCGGCACCGGGTTGGGACTGGTAATCAGTAAAAATTTGGTAGAAATGATGGGGGGCAGCATTCGTGTGGAAAGTGAGCCGGGCAAAGGTTCGGTTTTCACGTTCATGATTATTATTGGCAATGCGCCCGAATCGATGACCGCCGCCTGGGACGAACAAATGGAAAGTCTGGTTCAGAAGCGGGTTTTGATTGTAGATGATAATGAAACAAACTGCTTCATTTTGTCCCGCCAGACAGAAAAGTGGGGGATGATCCCGGAAACGGCCGTATCCGCCAATGAAGCACTGGAAAAAATGGGGAACGGCCGTGTCTTCGACCTGGCCATCCTCGACATGCAAATGCCTCACGTTGATGGCATCACCCTGGCCGCCCAAATCCGTGCCTCCCAAAACACTGCCCAACTGCCTCTCATTCTGCTCTCGTCGCTGGGACAAAAACAGCCAGAATTAGCCGGGCTAAAAATTACCTGGCAGCTCACCAAACCAGTCAAACGCAACCAACTGCACACGGCTATCAACAGCATATTTACCCACCAGGATGAATATGTTCCGGCGGCAAAGCCAGTCAAACAAACAAGGCGACCGGACTATTCTGGGTTCAGCCCGTCACTCAAAATTCTTCTGGCCGAGGACAATATCATCAATCAAAAAGTTGCATTAGGGATGCTAACCCGGTTAGGATACATGGCCGATGTTGCTTCCAATGGGCACGAAGTAATCGAAAAACTGCAAAAGCTGCATTATGATGTCATCTTAATGGATGTGCAGATGCCGGAAATGGATGGCGTAGCTACCACAAAACACATTTTAGCCAATTGCCCCAATCACAGACCACGCATTATTGCCATGACAGCTAACGCCTTGGAAGGGGATCGGGAAAATTATCTGGATGCCGGGATGGATGATTACATCAGCAAACCGATTCGGATTGATATTTTGAAACAGGTATTGGAAAGAAGTTGGGAAACGGCCGTTTCACCCCAATAATCGCTAAAAATCAGGAGTCAGACTGTAGCCGCAAGCTAACCAAGAGCGCGATGAGGGCGATAACGGCCGTTACCACAAACGTCTCCGTCAACACCCGCACCGTCACTTCAGTCAGACCGTCCACAATCGCTTTTTGGTAAATCGGATCACTGAAGGGCAAATCGGGCAGCATGATTTGGGTGCGCAGCACCTCAAAGCGGCGCAGCCCCCATGCCGTCAGCGCCGACAGCCCCACGCTCATCCCCATCAGGCGCACTACGATGACCAGGCTGGATGCAATGCCTCGTTGATTATCGGGCGCGGTGTTGATAACGGCCGTGCCTACCGGCGCAATCACCAGCCCAAACCCGGCCCCCAGCACCGCCAACTGCCAGGCCATCTGCCTCGTCGGCGTGCCCACCGCCCAACTGCTGCCCATCAAACCAAATCCAACCGCACACAACGCCAACCCCGCCAATGTCACCGGCCGGTAGCTGAACCGCTCCGTCAGGCGGCCACCAACATAAGCCAGAATTGCCATCGCCCCGGTCATCCCGCTCAGCAGATAACCGCTGACCAATGCCGCCTGCTGCACATCGACTTCCAACACATTGATGACCAACGGCACATTAACCATCGCAATGATCAAGATGCCACCGACCAGGAAGTTGATGAGAACGGCCGTATTAAAATTGCGTTTGCGGAACAGGCGCAGGTTTATGAGCGGGTGAAGGGGTGGGCGACCTGCGGTCGCTGAGGTGAAAAGGTAATTAGTGTTCCGGCTTAGACGACGCTGCCATAAGATAAAAACGACGAAAGCAATGGCAGCCAGCAGATAAAAAGGCCAGATTACGGCATTAGCACTCTCCTCCAGACTGGCAAAACCGCCGGCGCTTTGTACGTCGCCGCTGTTCAAGAGAGCAATGTTTAGTACTAAAAGCGATATGGTCAGCATTCCCGTCCCCAACCAATCAATCCGTTCCCGCTTAACTGGTCGGGGCAAATCACGCAGCGCCCACCACGCCGCCGCGATTCCGATCAGGCTCAAAGGAATATTCAAATAAAACTGCCAGCGCCAGCTTAAAAAGCGAACTAACAGCGCACCATACAACGGCCCCCACACCCAACCGGCCGTGTCAATGGCCCCCAACGTCCCCATTGCCGTCGCCCGCTGCTTTCGTTCATACACGTCGCCAATAACAGCCATCGCCACCGGAACCATTGCGCCGCCACCCAACGCCGTCAATACCCGGCCAACGATAAACCCATTCAAATCAGCCGCTAGCGGCACCCAGATCGAACCGGCCAGGAACAATACCAATGATCCGACATATACCGCCCGCCGTCCCACAACATCGCTTAAACGGCCAACAAAGGGCATAACCGCCACGTAAGCAATCAAATACGCATTAACGATCCAGGCCGCCTTATCCAAGCCGTCCGGCAGGGGAATATTCAGGTCGTAAATAATTTGGCGCAGCATTGTGGAGACAACTGTCAAATCATCGGCCGCCACAAACACGCCAAAAGCAACGACAGCTAAAACAGTGGCAGGAGATGGTTTACGAAACATGCAGGACTGAGGACCGAGTGATAAGGACTGAGGGTGGCAGACAGTTACTCAGTCCTCAGTCCTCACCACTCATCACTAAAGGAAGAAATCCTTCAAAG
This sequence comes from Ardenticatenaceae bacterium, assembly GCA_020634245.1. Lineage (GTDB taxonomy): Bacteria > Chloroflexota > Anaerolineae > Promineifilales > Promineifilaceae > JACKCC01. The sequence continues at coordinate 76,286 of JACKCC010000020.1, forward strand.
CTGCCGACACGTCGGCTACAACGACGTGCCAGGGCACATCCGGCTCACGGGTAATGGTCATATCACAGCCTTCGATTTGCAGCCGGGCAATGCCTTCCAGCAAGGCCAAAGCCTGGGCTACGGGCGATCCCTCCTCCATTTCCACCGACGATTCGTACAACTCAGCTTCGCCTTCGGCCAGCGTAAGATTGGTGTAGAAATTCATCTCCTCACCGCTGTCACCCAATTCTGTTTCAATTTCGATATATTCGGACATGGGGGAAATTATTTGTCATGCGTCATTTTGTCATACGTCATGGAGTCTTTTTGACACATGACTCCATGACCTAATGACACTACTGCCCATTTAAATAGTCAATCGCCGCCTGCAAAACAGGATCGCCTGTGCTAAACAAGGTATCTTCATTGACGGGAACTTTCACGGTTGGCACAATACCAATACCTTCAATGTGAATGTTGCCTTCGTTGTCTACAGCGCGGCCCTGAGTAAAGCGGAAGGATTCGCCTTCCGGCATAGCCACTTCGTCAATGCTGCCGCCCAATCCGGCCGTTGGATATTGGCCCACGATGGCGGCGCGGTCGGCAATGGTCATGTCGTAAGAGAAGAACTCGCAGGCGCTGGCGCAGTTAGGGCCAACCAGGACGGCAATGTCACCATTGTAACGCAGTTCATCGGCGGGCAGATAGAAGCGGTCCTCCGTGCGCGGATCGAAATAAAATTCGCCGCGATCCTCGTCATAAAAACCTGTATTACCCAAGACATATGGCTCGTTGAAGAAGTAGGCGGCCATCTGGTCGGCCAGGAAGCCGCTGCCGCCGCCATTCTGGCGCATGTCGATGATGAGGCCGGGAATGAGATTGTCGTTAAGTGCCCGCATCATACGCTCCCATAGTTGAATACTCAGTAAATCGTTGTCGGCAAAACTGAAAATTTGGACATACATGTAGCCGTCGGGCAAGAATTTGTATTCTAAAGGCAGTTCCAGGCCGGTAAGCCCCACATTTAACGAGGAAAAGTTGAAGCTGTCGAATTCGGGAACGGCCGTCATCACCACCGTCTCCTCTTTCCCACCCGGATTCACAAACGTGACCTCTACTTCCGTATCCAGCGGGAACCGAGTGGCGTAGCGTAGCTGTTGCAAACGCAAGAAATGCTCGGTGCTGAACGGGGCCGAGTACACAACAGCATTTTGCAGCGCCTCCTCCACCGGCACGCCGCCAATGGCCAAAATTTCTACACCCAATTCCATGCCCGCCTTGTCGGCCGGCGCGCCAGGGGTGATGAAGTTGACCAGGATACGGCCGTCATCTACCTCCCGCATGGCAAACCCCAAACCGCCCGAAATAGCCTCGCGAAAATCCTCCACGACAAACGGACCGCTGACATGGCCATCCGGAATCGACCAGGCAAAATCGCGCAGTGCCCGCCGGTAGTTAAGCGCGCTGCCGGTCTTATCAGCCGCTTCAAAGCGCGGCTTGAATTCCGCCCGCAGCGCTTCCCAATCAATCCCTTTGTACTCGGTAAAGGCGTACTCCAACTTCAATTTGTCAACCAGGGCATCAAACGCATCCGTGTAACTCAAATCGGAAAAATCAACCAGCGCGGCTCCTTCCGGTTCGATCAAATCAATGCGCTGCTCACGGGAGCGGTCGAACGTGAACGGGTCGGTGTCGAGATTGACAACGGTATAACCCGGCAGCAGCGTCGTCGTGGGGTCGTCATCGGTAAACAACAGCCCATCTTCGCCAAAACCGATGGGGAAATCCTGCTGGTCGTCGGGGGCGTACACCAACAGCTTGCCGCCGATGATTTCACGGTCCGTCTCGGCGTCTTCGCTAACTTTCGTTGAGGCGTAGGCGGTTGACCAGCCGCCGCCATACAAATCACGCTCTTCCAGAAATGGATCGCCGAACGTGTTAGTCCAGTAGGCGATGGCGTAAACCTGAACGCCGGTCTCGGTCACGCCATCGTGATCAACGTCGCGCAGTGTTCCTTGCGGCTCGATGGGTAAAGATAGGCTGTACTCAAAGGGTGAGGTGAAGAAATCGGTAGTAATCTGCCCCAGCGTTTGCGAGGCAACCGGCATCAAAAAGCCCTCATTGCGATCCACAAAACCGGCCTGGTCTTCGGTGATGATGACCGGCGCAGCCACACCCAGGGTAAAAAATGGATTGGTGTAGGTCACTTCGCCGGTGATGGCGACCACACCGCCTTCATCGTTGATAAGCAGGCCGCCCATGTCGTTGGCTTCTGGGGTAGCGGTTGGCGCTGGCGTATCAGCTGGTTGAATGGTCGGTTGGATGGTTGGTTGGATGGTTGGTTCGGCCGTTGCCGTCAGTTCGACGGCGGCGGCTTCGGTAGGAACCGGGGTTGGTTCCTGCTGCTGGCAGGCTGCGGCCAACAATAGGATGAGAATGACGAGCAGGATAAGAAGGATGTTTGTTCGTTTCATAAATACCTCGTAATACACTGGAACACGGTCTGCCAGACCGCCAAAGGCGAGCAGGCTGCTCACGCTCCGATTTTAGTGTGGAAACGGCCGTTCACGAACCACTTTCCACCGCCGGTAAAAAAACGAATTCGTCAAACAGTCGCACCTGACCGGAATCGGAATCGACCATCAAGGAAGACACGTCCACCGCCTCAAAAGCGGAGCCAGGTACCTGACCCAATTCGTGGAGGACGTCATTGTTCCAGCGTTCATCGGGCGCGCCGGAAATGTACCAGGACGAGCCATTATCGGCCAGAATGAGGCCATACGTTTTCATCGCCTGCAAAATAACCTGGACTTCCGGCGAAAAACCGGAAATATTGTAGCCAGCTTTAAGGCGGAAGCGCTGGCCCATCGGCGGGTAAGTCGGATCGGTTGTTGCTCCGGCCTTATGCCTCGCCGGCCAGACGTAGCTGTCCTGGGTCTCATTGACTGTAAAACGAATAGCGTGGTCAATGACACCGCTGGCCACCTCATCGTACTGCACCAACCCGGGCAAAATGGGCAGCCCAGCCGCATCCGCCGAGGTCCAGCCATCGGGGCGTAAAGCGTGGGAATTGAGGTTATAAACAGCACCCGAACCGGCCGTCCAACTACTACCACCATTTTGTGACTTGGCGGCAAACAATTCATACAAAATGCAATTGTCACGGTCAACCACTAATACATGTTTGTCACTTCCGCCCTCAACAGGTGCGTCCGGAGGAATGGGATATGGACCAGGATCGCTTTCATCATCATAAACAAATGTGATCGGGACTTTTGGCTGGCTGCCGGGCACTTCGACGTAAGGAATGCCTATCGGGCCGCCGTTCCAGAGGCCAGAGCCAAAGTCAGGGTGCAGCGTTGTGCTGGCGCCAATGGTGGCAATGTAGGCGTCGGAATTAGGATCAACAGGCATCTTGTCGATGGGCACGTTCCAAATGTTGTCGGGCGGGAAGAGGGGGCAAGAAATCACGGCCGTTTCCGCCGACCTTACCGATTCACCACCCTGGATACATGCTCCCAGAGCCAGGAAGATGATTAATAATATGGAGGAGAGAAACGGCCGATTTTTCATGATAATTGACGATTTTTGAACCACACCTTCTAACTAGCGGTATTCCTCAATGTCAGATTTTGACCTGTGTCAGTATAATTTCTTCGAGATTGTGTCCATGGTTTCCTGTCCAGATGGTTCGTTGTCATGCTGACAGTTTAGCACAGGTAACGGCCGTACGCCGCTTCAATTATAAAGGAGGCCAGTCAACCTGGAAACTTTTCCCTCAACATTTTATTTTCTGCAAATTGAACCTTATTACTAAGGATGCTACACTAACCGTCGGCACTTTTGATATTTATGCGACAAAACAAAGTTTATGCGAAATAAAATTGTCCGTTTCACAATTTTGAATCAACCTTATTCACTCCTTTTGTTGCTGGGCTGCATTGCTCTGGCTGTTGGCTTGCGCGTCTGGGGACTGAATTTTGGTCTGCCCTATGTTTACCATCCTGATGAAGTTGTTGCCATCAACGGCGCTCAACATATGATAAAAACGGGTGATTGGAACCCTCATTTTTTTCATTGGCCTTCGCTAATCTTTTATCTAAATGCTGTTTTGTATGAGCTGCATTTCCTAATTGGTAAACTGTTAGGGCTGTTTCAATCAACTGGGGATATTCCAGCGCCTGTTATGTTGGGAATGGCTGTAGGCTATATGCCCATGCCCAGCATCTGGCTGTTAAGCCGGGTGTTAACGATGAGCCTGGGCGTAGGGGCGGTGATTCTTGCTTTTTTGAACGGCCGTACCCTGATGGGGAAAACGGCCATTGGTCTTTTGGCGGCGTTCCTGGTTGCTATCTCGCCGACAAACGTTGCCAACAGTCGGTTTGTTACTCCGGATACGTTTGCCACTTTCTTTCTGATGCTGGCCTTTTACGGCACGATTCACGTGTTCCAAACGGGTCAAACGCGCTATTACGTCTTGAACGGCATCGCCATCGGTCTGGCCGTTTCATCAAAATACAATGCGGCGCTGGTTGCGATTCCTTTTCTCCTGGCCCATTTTCACTTTCATGGCTTAAAAGGCATAAAAGATCCGCGCCTGTACGGAACTGGCATCCTCAGCATCGCTGCCTTTTTCGCCACCACGCCCTATGCTATCCTGGACTGGCCCACATTTTGGGAAGCGCTCCAGTTTGATGCCGCTCATTACAGCACTGGCCATGCTGGGATGGAAGGCAATACGCTGAGCTGGTATCTCTCCTATTTATGGCGCGTTGAAGGGCTGGTTTTTATTCTGGCAGTGTTGGAAATTGGACGGGGTATTTACGGCCGTTCCCGGAAAACAATTCTTCTGGCACTATTCCCTGTCATCTACTTTGCATTCATCAGCAGCATGGTGGTCCGCAACGACCGGACACTGCTGCCAGCCATCCCTTTTTTCATTCTCCTGGTAGCTAATTTGTTGGTGGCCGTCTATGACTGGCTAAGGCAAAAACCCTTATCTTGGCGGCGTTATGGCACAGCGGCACTTATAATGGTGACGGCCGTTACCATTATCATCCCTTTGAATACCACCATAAAAACCGGCCGCCGGATTACGGCCGTTGACAGCCGAGAAACCGCCCGTGTCTGGATTGCCGAGAATTTACCGCCAGGAGCCAAAATAACTTTTGAATCCTACGCCCCCTACATTGATCCCGGCCAGTTTACAGTTCAATATATCAACGACATGAAAGTCAATCCGTTAGAAGTGTATAAAGCCGATGGAACCGATTACCTGGTATTTAGCGCCGGCAGTTACCGCCGCTTCTTCAATGACCCGGAGAGATACGCCAACGAAATCGCGATCTATGAACAATTATGGTCGCAGTTAGAATCAGTCAAGATTTTCAACGACGGCGATTTTGAGATACGAATTTATGCAATCCCAAAGTAATATGATTTTAATGAATCCAATCACTAATCCCCATATTTGAATCGCTTTGTCAAGAATGCGATACGAACCTGCAAAATGAGTGACGAAACTGCCCGACAGCAAGCCAAAATATTATTTGACCAGGCCTACCGCCTGCAAATGAGAGGCGAACTGGCCCATGCCATCAACCTGTACAAACGCGCCATCAACATATTTCCCACGGCCGAAGCATACACCTTTCTGGGCTGGACATATGGCATGCTCAAACGGTTCGATGAAGCCATTGACATGTGTCATCAGGCCATTGCCACCGATCCCACATTTGGCAACCCGTACAACGACATTGGCGCTTATTTAATCGAACAAAAAAAGTGGAAAGAAGCGATCCCCTGGCTGGAAAAAGCAATTGAAGCACCACGTTATGATGCCCGGCAGTACCCTTACATGAATTTGGGGCGTGTTTATGAACATCTGGGGCAATACCATACCGCATTAACCTGTTACGATAATGCGTTGGCCATTCATCCATTTTATCTTTCAGCCCGTTGGGCCAAATATGCGTTACTGGGCAAAATGAATTAGGGCGGGGATTTTTACCAAGCCGTGCTAAAAATTTGTTTATCTCGCCGAGAAAACCTCCTTTATTCACCGATAGTTGGTCCATTTCACACTGTCATATTATAGTTTAACACTGTCAAAATATTTTTTCACGGTGTCATATTTATTTTTGACAGTGTCAAACTATACCGATGTCAGGCTCAGAATAGATTTATAAGCTGATTGGAGCTGTTTTTTCTTGGGACAAACGGCCGTTCCCTCAATGATCAAATTTCTTTTCCCCAGCTCGGATTGGCACGATTAGCCAATTCTCACGGGGTGGCAGCGGGCAGCTGTAGTTGGCATTATAGGCGCAATAAGGGTTGTAACAGAAGTTAAAGTCAATCTCAACCTCGGTTTCCGAAATCGGCTGCAAACCGGGGCGGTGGTTGTCCATGTACCGGCCGGCGCCATACGTCTCTTTACCGCTGGTCGCATCTCGAAATGGCATGAAGAAATCTTCGCCATACAGGTCGCTGTAGATGGTTAAAGCAACCTCTTCACCATCTACCAGAAATTGAAAGCGCCCCCAGCGGCGATACAAACGGCTGTCACCAGTGCTGGTTTCCATTTCGATGAATGGCTCATCATCGGCGAATCGCTGGACAACGGCCGTAAACACCAATTCCTCGTTGTCATCATAATAATCCAGCCCTCTAAAGGCTGCCCGCTGTTCCCAGGTCAAAGGGGATTGCGGGTGATTGGCTAAAAAATCATCAATTTGGTCGCGTAAATCTTGCAATTCGTTCATCTTAATTTCCTCCAAGACTCAAATTTTAGCCTTTCGGCATCCAATCAAGCCACCTATTTGACGACTCTGCCGGTCACACTCTTACATTTTGCTCCGCCATTCTACCTGTGTAACAATTTGAGTGATGAGTACAAACAAAAATGATCTGGCACAATCCTGGTCGCTGATTGCCCCCGATTTCGACCAAATCGGACCGCCATTTTTTGCGCAAACCGGCCGCCAACTGGTGGAATCGACGGAGGTCAGGACAGGCGACCGTATATTAGATGCCGCTGCTGGCCGGGGCGCGGTTTTATTTGCTGCGGCGGAAAAGGTGGGAAGCAACGGCCGTATCGTTGGTATTGATTTGGCGGAAGGGATGCTCAGGAACACGGCCGTTGACCTCCGAACAGCCCATCAACCTGTCTCCCTGGCCCAAATGGACGCTGAACACCTGGCTTTTGCCGATGCCGCTTTCGATGTTGTGCTCTGTGGCCATGCCATTTTTTACTTTCCGCCAGCAATCCAAGAATTCCGCCGCGTCCTGCGCCCTGGCGGGAAAATCGGGCTAACCATCGTTGCCGCTGGCACTTTCGATTGGTTGTGGCAGTTGTTTGCCGCTTACCAGCCAATTGAAGAACCCGCCGGCGAAGAAGAACCGGTCATCAACACGCGCAAAGGGCTGAAATGGCGGCTGGAGTTGGCCGGATTGGAACAAATTCGTGTGTGGGAAGAAACGGCCGTTTATATATACACTGACGAAGAAACCTGGTGGCAAAACTTATGGGCATTGGGAACCCGCCATACCCTGGAAACAATGAAACCAGCCCAACAGCAGCAGTTCAAACAAGACCTGTTTCAAAAACTCCAGATGTTCCGGCAGCCAGATGGCGTTCATATTCCAATCAGCACATTATTCGCCACCGCCTTGAAGCCAGAGGCACTGCCTAATGAGTAAGCACGATCAAGAATACGGCCAGGAACTCTTCGAACGATTACAACGAATTGCGGAAGGCAATTTGCAATACCCGGCCACCCCGCCGGCCATCGATCCGCACCCGCTGGCGCTGTATCCGCCCGCGCCCCGCGAACTGCGTAAAATGAAGAAATTCCGCTTCCAACTGCTGCATCGCTGGCTCACAGACCATTTCGAACCCTGCCGGGCGGCCGATATTGGCGGCGGGAAAGGATTACTGGCTTATTTGTTGCAGGAAAGTGGCTGGGAAACGGCCGTAATCGACCCCGCGCCCCAATCCCTGCCCGACAAATTCAAAGACATCAGCACTGGCCAACGCATCCGCACACCAAACAATGCCCGCGTCCGCCACATCAATCGGGAATTCGACGAAGCGATGGCCCAGGAGTTTGACCTGCTCATCGGGATGCACGCCCACGGCTGCAACGCTCAAATTATCGATGCAGCCGCCAAATTTGGCTGCGGTTTCATTCTTTTCCCCTGCTGCGTCATCGATGAACCATTTTACCCGCCCATTGGTGCAACCTGGCTGGAAAGTGTCGCCGATTATGCCGTCCGCCAGGGCCACGATATCTTTCCCTTTAGATTAAATTTCAAAGGGCAAAACATCGGCCTAGCGGCTCCCGGTCGCTGCCAATTAAAATCTTAACGGCCGTTTCCCACATACTTCATCGTCAAGGCCATCACCTGCGCAATGTTTTCTTTATCCCGGCTGTACTTGGATGATTGAACGATATGCTCCGGATCATCAAAGTAGCTACCCGTCGTCTGGCTGACCGCTGGTGACGTGGCCAGATAAGTGTAAGTCTCGGCCATTTTGGCTGGCAAGATGGCGAATTTGCTCTTCATTGCATACGCCTTTTGCGCCAGTTTAGGCATGTTGGGATAACGTGACGCTACATCGATTTGCACATTAGTGACACGGATGGAATTGACGGTAACGCCTGCACTGAGAGCGGACACAATGTCCGTCGCCGAAGTGGCCGTGTCCCTCAACTGATCCGCCAGCCAACAGGTATACATCACCTGGGCCAGCTTCGATTGATAGTACGCCTTCTGCACACTAAATTTGCGCCGGGCAAACTCCGGATCGGTCAAATCGACCCGCAAAAAAGGGTAGGCCGTCAACCCTTTGGATGAAATCGTGATGATCCGCCCCTGCTCGCTCCGTTTGACGGCCGGCAGCAGCAAATCCGTCAACAGCACCGGACCAACGTGATTGGTCGCCCACACTGTTTCAACACCCTCTTCGGTCAGCACCCGCTCCTTTTGCCGGATGTCGAACATTGCCGCATTGTGGATGAGAACATCCAGCACCTCATATTTGGTTAAAAACGCCGCCGCAAACGCTCGAATCGAAGATTGCAGCGACATATCCACCAGCATCAATTCCACTGCCTCGCTGCCCGACTCGCGGCGCACTTCCTGTAACGCTGCTTCGCCCCGCGCCTGACTGCGGCAGGCCATGATGACCCGATACCCTTTTTGCGCAATTTGCACGGCCGCTTCCTTGCCAATACCGGAATTCGCCCCGGTGATGATGCCTGTTTTTTGCTTCATTTCGTTTCCTTTGCCGCCAGCAACCTGATGACCTGCCAGCCTTGCCTCAAAATATTAACCTGTTTTACAGGTGGTAACGGCCGTTGTCAATATGAGAGCAGTGCCAGGCACAGGGCAGCAAGTTTTGCCCATCTGGACTATTTCCACCCTGTGCCTGGCACTTAGCAAAAAAGTGACTGTCACTCGCGACGCAATTCAGGTAAAATACAGGCATCGTCTTGAGTTCCCATCTGAAAAAAGGATATGCCCATGACAATCTCACTGAATATCAACAACCAACAAGTCGAAATCGCCGCCTCCCCCACAGTCACCCTCATGGCCGCTTTGCGGCAGGCCGGCTTTTTTAGCGTCCGCTTCGGCAGCGACGATGGCCAAACTGGAGCCGCTGCCGTTCTAATCGATGGCCAACTTGTCAACAGCGACACGATGCTGGCCGGGCAAGCCATTGGCCATCACATCGAAACCGTCGAAGGACTGACGGAGCGCGTCGGTGAACTGCATCCCATCCAAAAAGCATTCATCGAAACCGGCGCCATCCAATCCGGCTACTCCACTCCGGCCATGATTTTGACCGCCAAAGCCCTCATCGCCCGCAATCCCAGCCCAACTGAGGCCGATGTGCGCGAGGCGCTGTCCGGCATTTTGTGCCGCGAAACTGGCTACGTCAAGCCGGTGGAAGCCGTTTTGCGCGCCGCCGCCTATCTGCGCGGCGAAGACGTGCCCCCTTACGACGGTCCGCAAATCGTCGATGCCAGCTATTTTGTGGAACATCCCCCGGCCGACAATGGCGATGACATGGATAGCCCGGAACTGGCCGGTGGCAGCCAGCAGCCAACTACGACCCAGACCAAACCCCAAACCGACATTGAACTGAAATCTGGCGTGCCGGAAACGGCCGTTGTCGGCAAATCAGAAACCAAAGTCGATGCCATCAAACTGGCCAAAGGCAACCCGGCCTTCGTCGATGACATCGAGATGCGGGGCATGTTATATGCCAAACTGCTCACCAGTCCCCACGCCCATGCCAACATTTTAGACATCGATGACAGTGAAGCCGTCGCCCTGCCCGGAGTCCGTGCCGTCATCCATTACAAAAATATCGAACGCGTCAAATATGCTTCCGGCGGGCAAAGCTACCCCAATCCGCCGCCTTATGATCAGGTCAGCTTCGATACAAAAGTACGCTACGTGGGCGATCGAGTAGCGGCCGTTGCCGCCGACACCCTGGAAATCGCCGAAGCAGCGCTCAAACTCATCAAAGTGGATTACGAAGTGCTGCCCGCCGTCTTCGACGAAAACGAAGCGATTAAACCGGGGGCACCGATCATCCACGATGAAGAAGACACACTGGACATCCACGACGCCAGCCGCAACATCGTCCACCACATCGAAGCTGAACTGGGCGATGTGGAGCAGGGCTTCGCCGAATCGGACCACGTGTTTGAGCGCACCTACTACGTCCATCAAGTGCAGCAAGCGCCCATCGAACCGCACATCGCCATCAGTTGGTGGGACGAAGATGAGCGGCTGGTCATCCGCACCAGCACGCAGGTGCCGTTCCACACCCGGCGCATGGTGGCTCCGCTGCTAGGTCTGCCCGTGCGCCAGATTCGGGTCATCAAACCGCGCATTGGCGGCGGTTTTGGCGTTAAACAAGAGATGCTTCTGGAAGACATCGTCGGTCATCTGACCATCAAAACCGGCCGTCCGGTGCGGATGGAATTGACCCGTTCCGAGGAGTTCCGCAGCAGCCGTACCCGCCATCCCCAATCTGTCACCTGGAAAACAGGCGTTATGGCCGATGGTACGCTGCACAGCCAGCAGTACAAAATGGTGGCCAACACCGGCGCGTATGGCAGTCACGGATTGACCGTGCAAACCGTTTCCGGCCTGCGCGGCCTGAGCAGCTACAACTGCCCCAACCGTGAATTTGACTGCATCGTTGCCTACACGAATATTCCCGTCCCCGGCGCCTATCGCGGTTACGGCGCACCGCAGGCCCTCTTTGCCCTGGAAAACCACATGGATGAAATTGCCTACGAATTGGGCATGGATCCCATCGAATTCCGACGTAAAAACTGGGTTCAGGCCGGCGACCCGCTGTCTATCGCCCCACTGTTGGGCGAAGGCGAAAAGGAAACGGTTGTGGACGTGCCCTACATCGAATCGTGCGGCCTGAATGAATGCTTTGAGCAGGGGATGAAGGCCATCGAGTGGGAGCGTAAATACCAACCGGGCTGGCACGAAGTCCCCGGCAAACCGCACGTGCGGCGCGGGCTGGGCGCGGCGATGTGCATGCACGGCACAGCGATTCCCGGTCTGGACATGGGCGGCGCATCCATCAAAATGAATGATGACGGCTCGTTTAACGTCCTCGTGGGTGCGACCGATTTGGGCACTGGCTCGGACACAGTGCTGGGGCAGATGGCGGCCGAAGTTTTGGGCGTGCCATTAGCCGATATTTTGATGTATTCCAGCGACACGGACATGACGCCGTTTGATGTGGGCGCTTATGCCAGCAGCACGACGTACATTTCGGGCACGGCCGTTAAAAAAGCCGCCGAACAAGTAGCCGAACAAATCAAGGAACGGGCCGCGCTCATGCTGGAATTGGACACGTGGGACGATATTCGATTGGAAAATAAACAGGCTGTGGCCCCTGACGGACGTTCCGTCAGTCTGGAGAAAATCGCCCTGCACAGCCTGCACCAAGAAGACCAGCGCCAAATCATGGCCAACGCCAGCTACGTCAGCGCCGCCTCGCCGCCGCCCTTTGCCGGGCAGTTCGCCGAAGTGGAAGTGGACACAGAAACCGGCCAGGTCACGGTTACTAAACTAGTCATGGCTGTCGATGCCGGCGTGCCCATTAATCCGCTGACAGCCAGCGGCCAGGTGGAAGGCGGCATGGTGCAAGCCCTGGGCTACGGCCACTGCGAAGAGATGGCCTATGATGAAACGGGCAATCTGATCAATGACGAATTTGGCCCCTACCACATCTACCGTGCCGACGAAATGCCCTGGATGAAGGCGATTTTGGTACAGACCAATGAGCCAACCGGCCCGTTTGGGGCCAAAGCGATTGCCGAAATCCCCAAGGACGGCGTGGCCCCGGCGCTGGCCAACGCCATTTTCGACGCGACCGGTGTGCGTATTCGCAGTATTCCGTTTACACCGCAGCGGGTATACGCGGAGCTAAAAACGATTTGACAAATCGTTCAACAAAAAACGGCCGTTTCTGGTGTGGAAACGGCCGTTTTTCATTCCACCCAACTCAACACTACTTCACTGGCAAGTAAATCGACATCCGCTCGCCGGTAGCCATATCAAACTCATCACCGTAAAACTCAAAGTCAGGCCCATCAGCCCTGACATAGCCAGACTGTGGCAGCCAGGTCTCGAAGATGTACTGGTAGGTCTCATGAATCGTCTTCAAAGAGCAGGGGAAAACGGCGTACTGCTGCTCCGGTACAGTCCATTTCTCCATTCCTTTAGGCAGGTCAGCGGCCTCACTGACTTCAAAACCGGCTAAGTAGTGGAAACGGCCGTCATCCTCCAAATCACCACACACCCCATAAGCCGGACCGGTCTTGTACTCAATCTCATCGTAACGCGGATTCACTTTATCCCACACCTGCGGAATCTCATTATTCTCATTCTTGCCGTAATACATCAGGCCGACAACCATGAACGCCGGTTTAGTGACAATTTTCGGTTCCATTTTCATTTGCTCCTTATGTTGTGTGATCAAGCTCATCAGGAAATCATCCTCGCCTTCAATCTGGCGCAGGCGGGCTTCAACCCGTGCCAGGCGCGCCTGCTCTTCCTCGATATGCTGCTCTAATTCGGCACATTTGAGGCGCAGCATGCCGCGCAGCTCATTTACTGTCAAAGTCTCAGTCAAAATACGGCCGATTTGCTCCAGCGTGAACCCTAAATCCTTGAGCGCCATAATACGATTCAAGCGGGGCATCTGCTCACGCGCGTAGTAGCGATAACCAGTAAACCGATCAATCCAGGCCGGTTTTAGCAGACCCAGACGAGCATAATGCCGCAGCGTTTTGACAGTTACGTCAGCTTCTTTGGCAAACTCCCCTATTTTGAGCATCGATCACTTTCTCCAAAATATTTTTATCATTCGTTCTGGCCAGAACCAATTGTATGATACACCCGGTCCTAAGGGGAGAGTCAAGGCAAAAGTGACATTGACAAATGCCAGGCATCTCACGCTTACTTTCAACAAAAATCCCGCAGACACATAACTTTCTGCCACTTGACAACAAGCTCTATAATTAAAGTAATTCGTAAGTTTCATCTTAATGAATGCCTGCTAATCTCTTAAACAGGGGCTGCTATTGATTCATATGTGCAAACCTCAGCCCTCCTTATACATTTTATATTCATTCAGCCGTTGGGAATGATTATGACGGGCAGCCAAAACAATCACAATTCACAAAATAATTCCATCCTGAATATTTTTGCCAACACGCAGGATGGTGCATATGCTGTTGATGGAGAACAAACGATTGTTTTCTGGAATGAGGCGGCTGAACAAATGCTGGGCTATTCAAAACAAGATGCCCTGGGGATGAAATGCTGGCAGTTAATGAAAGGACATTCAACTGAAGGCAGCAGCTTTTGCCGTCTCAACTGCCAGGTAATGAATAACATTTCTCAGGGCAAAGCTGGTGAGAATTTCGATCTGCTGGTTAAGCATCGAGATGGTCACAATCTGCTGGTCAATGTCAGTACACTGCCCCTCCCTCATCATCCTGGCCATTTGGAACATCCCCGTTTAATGCATCTGGCCCGATTCCTGGCCGATGAACCCATGCAGCCGGGCCGACTGCGAATCCATTTGCTTGGTCCTACTATTGTATGGCGGCCAGATGGTACGTTAGTAGAAGGCCCATTGTGGCGACGTATTAAAGTGCGCGCCTTGTTAGTTTACCTGGCCTTACAACGAGGGCCGGTACCGCGTGAAACCCTCATAGAGGTTTTGTGGCCCGACCTTGATTATGAAGCCGGCCTCCGAAATTTGAATACGACTGTTTATAATCTGCGCCGCAGTTTAGAACCCAACCTAGGACGGGGCAGCGATTCGATTTACGTCATTTATGAAGGCGGTAATTATCGCTTAGATAACAGCCAATCCCATTGGCTGGATGTGCAGGCTTTTGAACAGGGTATTCGCCGCGCCCGCGTCGAACGCGAGCAGGAAAAAGCGATTGCTATATATAAGGAAACATTAGCACTTTATCGGGGGGAATATTTAACCGATTTGGGAAATACCGAAGTAGTTTGTTCTGGGGAACAGCATCGCCTATCCGAACGGTACTTAGCCGCTATGGAGGCGATGGGCCTGCTGTATGAACAAATTGGTCAGGATGAAAAGGCCAAGGAGGTCTACCAGAAAATTATGGCGATAGACCACTGCCGGGAAACTGCCTGTCAACGATTGATGCGCCTTTTGATCCGGCAGGGTGATACATCATCTGCTGCCAATTATTGCCGCCGCCTCAATGAAGCACTGCGCCTGGAGTTGAATGCCGTACCGACAAAGGAAACCCGTCGTCTTTGTGCGATGGCTAAATGCGAAATGTAATTTGGCCGCCAACCTAAAAAATGATGCCTAGCGCCTGCAACGTAAGCAGGCGCTTTTGTTTGGGGGGTAACGGCCGTTTAGGGTTGGTTTAGTCTGCTGTTGTACTGTAAGTACTATGAAGGGGAAAAGATGGGAGCCACTTTCCTTAATAATTGGTGCTGCTTGTTTGATAACGGCCGTGATCTTTACGAAATCCGTTCACAGCCAGCAAACAAGCAGTCTCCTTTCTTTGCCTGGTCTCGCCGCCACACCCTGGTACGATGAAGGCGACCAGCACGGCGCAGATTTTGCTGCGGCCGTGAATGGCGCCGGCGACGTTAACGGCGATGGCTACGGCGACATCATCGTGGGCGCTCCCAAATACACGGCATCTGGATATCCGGGCGGTACGGCATTTGTTTACTATGGCGCAGTTTCCGGGCTGCCACTCCAACCACAATGGACTACCGGCGGTGATATATTGGGGTCACGATTTGGCGGGGCTGTTAACAGCGCCGGTGATGTCAATGGTGACGGTTACGACGATATTCTCATCGGCGCTTACGAATACACCATTCCCGACGTTCCCTTTGTCTCCCACCAGGGCCGTGTCTACCTCTTTTATGGCTCGGCCAGCGGATTGGGTTCGGATGAAGCTGATTGGACTTTTGCCGGAGACTGTGCCGATGAAAATTTGGGATACGCTGTTGCCTCGGCCGGTGATATAAACGGCGATGGTTATGACGACATCGTTGTAGGCGCCAGGCGTTACGAACAGGATGATAAAAAGGTGGGCGCTGTTCTCGTTTTTTACGGTTCGGCCAATGGTTTAACGCAAATTGCGCCGGATTGGATGGTAATTGGTGATGATCCTGGAGCTGACTTTGGCACGGCCGTTAACACAGCCGGCGACGTCAACCATGACGGCTATGACGACATTATCGTGGGAGCCCCCAATTACGATAATGGCCAGGAGGTGGGCGGGGCTGCATTTGTTTATTATGGCAGCGCCACCGGCCTAAACCCGGCAGGAACCCCCAACTGGATGGCTCACGGCGGTGTGGCCGAAGCATCATTTGGTATGAGTGCGGACACAGCCGGCGATGTCAACAATGATGGGTATGATGACATCATTATTGGCGCACCGCGCTATCCGGGTAGTGCCGATTATGACGGTGCGGTCTTTGTTTATCATGGTTCAAGCAGTGGATTAAGCACATCGGCAAACTGGACGGCCGTTCCCGATCAATTGGGTTCGTTGTTTGGTTATGCAGCGGCTGCTGCCGGCGATGTCAACAATGATGGATATGATGATGTCATTGTCGGCGCATACCGCTATAATGACAATCCCGAAGACGGACAAAATTCGATTGAGGGAGCCGCTTTTGTGTACTGGGGAGCACCCGTACAATTGCAAACAACAAGTTGGCGCGCCGTAGGCGAAAAAGCAGAGACAGAATTTGGCTTTGCCGTTGGTACGACCGGTGACATCACCGGTGACGGGAATCAGGATATCATTGTTGGCGCACCCCGCTACCAACGTGACAGCAAAACAATTTTAGGACGGGTATACGTTTATTTTGGCCAACAGAACGATTTTGAATGGCCATACCAGACATATTTGCCCCTTATCGTTTCCGAATAAAAACGATGTTCAAAAAACATTTATGTCTTACAAACAGCGAAGAATACAATAAGTAACCGTATCCAGAACCGTTCTTACTCGTCTAATTAAGATAGGCGCATTGCCGCCCCGTCTATAGCATGTAAGGAAAGCAATTATGGACAGCACATTAGACATCCTGGCAAATACTGGCGACGCTGTTTGTGCCATCAACAAAGAAAAACGTGTTGTTTATTGGAACAGCGCCGCCGAAAAAATATTGAACATCACAGCAGAGGATGCAATTGGGCAACCTTGTTGGGAATTGATGAAGGGCAAAACAGTCAAGGGCCAACCATTCTGTGCTCCCGATTGCCCTATACATTCCCGGATTAATAAACAAGAGGCAATCCCCCATTTCGATTTATGGATAGAAGATAAAAACGGTAAAGCAGTTCTCACAAATTTCAGCACCATCTCAGTTCCCCAGCAAAAAAACAGCCACCCGCAATCCGATCAGGCCGTCATTATTCATTTAATGCGGGCGGTTAAGAATCGTGACGTTCCACAACATCACTTGCGCATCAATGTTTTAGGCCCGTTAAACGTGCTGCGGACAGATGATTCAAAAGTGGATGGAAAATATTGGCATCGTGCAAAAGTTCGCGGCTTATTTATCCTTTTAGCTCTAAAAAGAGGAAAACCAGCCACTAGAGAGGAATTAATTGAAGCACTCTGGCCAGAACTTGATTCCACGACGGCTTTAAGAAATTTGAATACAACAATTTATAATTTACGCCGCAGCCTGGAACCACAATTAAAACAAGGTAATGAATCAAATTATATTTTTTATGAAACAGGTCATTACTGGCTTGGGGGCAGTCAGCCGCACTGGATTGACGTGGATGCGTTTACGCTGGGTATTCAACAAGCACGAATGGAAACGGCCGTTGACAAAGCCATCTACCATTACGAAGAAGCAGTGAAACTTTACCAGGGTGATTATCTGGTTGACTTGATAACGACAACCGGTATTGGTTCCGCCACAGAACAAACCCGCCTGCGTCAACTATTCCTGAATGCATTGGAAGAATTGGGTAATCTGTATCAATTGTATGAACAAACAGAAAAAGCCCGGAATACTTACCTGAAAATCCTGGCGATAGACCCGCACCGGGAAAGCGCCTATCACCAACTGGCCCGTTTATCACACGGAACCAACACCCTCATGGACAGTGTCGCCTACTGCCAGCGGCTGGCCGCCGCGCTCAAAGATGAATTAGATTTGATCTTGAGCCAAGAAATGCCCTGCCAAGAAAATAAAAGACGATCCGGAAAGTTGTGAACATGGATTGTAAACATGGAATTGATAAAAACGGGAAAGTATTTGGTGATTAAACAACAAATACTTTCCCGTTTTCGCTTTATTGGGGCTGTTTGAGTTTGTTCCAGTCGCCAGAAAACGGCCGTTTTACACCCATAAAAACACAAAATATCACTCAATTTCTCATAATATCACATATTTTATCGCAAATTAACAACATCCGTTGAGGATTGGTTGAGTATTGCACAATACAATAGATTGCAATAGTAAATTAGTCCTGGTATTGCATGCTATTGCTTCATCATCTTAAGATACCAAGACATTACAACCCTCTATACCGGTTCATGGGGAGCAAGGTCCATGCAACAGGTAAATATATATATTTTTGGGAATACGGCCGTATACGGCCGTGCATTCGATCTTAACCGGGAGGACCCTAATGAAAGTCAAACGATCGACCATTTTTATTGGATTGACAGCCATCCTGCTAATCGTCATGTTAGCATCCATGGCCGTCGCTGACGACGGAGTTATGTTCCGTCGCAACGTTTCTAAAACACCAGATCAAGAAACCGAGCGTGCCAACCTCATGCAAATGACCTTCTACGTGCCCGCACAAACCTCAGATGGCACACTTGGTATACCGATCGAATATTATGATGGCACTGAGGAGACACCTGTCCTACTCGAAACTCGTGATTATGCCAAACCACTGATCTCAATCTACATTGATGCACTGCCAGAAGAAGAGGAGGAGCTGGCCGGTCTTTCCAGCATCATGAGCGGTGCTGGTTTTGGCGCGCACGATGCGTATGCTGCCCACTCTCTGGACGATGGGGCCACCTGGAAACGCACCAATCTTTCAAACTCTGCTAACCTATCATCTTTCATCCTGGCCAACGGACATGAATACCCCGGCGATGCCCATAACATGACCTTCACCATCGCCGGCGACAAGGTTTTGGTTGGCTGGATCAGCAAATACTGTGACGGTGGGTCACCTATGTACACATTTTCGGATGAAGATGTTTTAGCTCTGCAAGATGCATTTGGGCTACCAGACCTCTATGTACGAGACATTTGGGGCGTGGCCGGCAGCCAAAAATCAGTAGATTACACCTTGCAGGGTTTCCCCGAAGTAGGCGAAATCCCTTATTCCTGCGTCTGGTCTGCCCGCGGTCAATTGTTGCCAGTCGAGCTAGATGACGCAGGCACGATGGGCTATGACATTATTTGGACCAAAGCTGAACGGCTGACCTCCGGTCGTCGCGATGCCAACCGCCTGGAAATGAATGCCGATGGCGCAGCGGGCTTTATGATGACCTGGCAGGAAGACCCCGAGGGGTTGCGTCCCGGTACAGGCCTCGGCCCCGGCGAAGGTTGGTCCGGCGCAGTAGTCAACCAGCAAACTGACCTCTGGTACTCCTTCATCTCGATCGAAGATTTTGTGATGGTAATGAGTGATGACACTGACGATGCAACCGCAGTAGATATTGCCGAATACGTCGGCGAGACGATGCCTAAAGTGGCCGTGCCGATGGCAATGCCTATTCGTCTGACTGACAACAAGATGTGCAAAAGCGTGGGCAGCGACCTGTACTGCTATGTTGATTTTGACGACGAAAATCCCTGGCTGACAGAATTGCCAGATGAAGGTTGGGATGATGGCTCAGTTGACATTACTCAATCAGTGGACTCAACCCTCTGCACCGAAGTTGTATCATGGCTCAATCCCGGGGGCACCACACTCAATCTATGCCAAACTGAAGACGGACGGGTATTAGGTGGCCGCGTTGGTGCGTCCCGCCCGCGCGTGAATGTACAGCCGTATAACAGTCTCTTCATCGTCAATGACGTGGATGATACCACGGAATACGACAGCGCCATTGTCATCATGGGCGCTGAAGAGTCCAAAGCTCTGGGTGAAGGCGCTCCCGAAGATCCCGGTGGTGGCCAACCCATTGAGGAAGAACCGGAAGACGTCGGTAAAAATATGTGGTACTACTCCTTTGACCTGCGTAATCCAATGTTTGTGCAGCAAGGTGGTATGCTCAATCAACCAGCCATCGACCCGGAAACCGGCACCTTCTTCGAATTTCTGACCGACGATTTCGGCAACGAATTCTACGAAACCGAAATTTCCCGTCGCTTCTCGCACTTCTCGCAGCCCATCCATCAAATTGGTGAGGCGGGCGTCTCGGCCGTGCTGATCGTCAAACAAGGTATCATCAACCAGGGTGGTCCGGCCGACATCTTCCTGCGCCGGATCGTGGTACCAGATGACGTGTGGGAAGATTGCGAATTAGATGGCGACACGGAAACCACAGAACAATGCTTGCCTGAAGGTTATAACCCCTATACCTATGAAAATATGGCCTGCGACGAATGGACCTACACCGATGGTTCCAACCCCCGCTACGTAGAGGGCCTGTGCCTGAGTAATATGATCAACGTCTCCGGTGGCACTGTTGTCGCCTGTGACAGCACCAGCGGCGAAGAATGCGTGGCAGCCTTCCCGTGGGACGGTCAGGATGACATCGGAACAGATGGCTTCCCCAAAGTAACCGAGTGGGTTCAAACCGAAGAAAATCTGGACGACCAGAGTTGGGAAAACCCCTATGACGTAGCCAAAGGCCACCGCGGCTTCATTGACGGCGACTTCATCCTCATGATGTATGCCTGGTCGCCCAACTGGCAGGCCAACAGCGTCGGCAACGACCACTATAACCTGTACGCTCGCCGTTCTTTTGACGGTGGTCTGACCTGGACAACCACCCCAGCCAACCTGGGCGGCGATGGCACCGAAACCTGCGAAAACTACAAACAAGCAGATGGAACCATCAACACGGTTTGCACCACTTACGGCGCCGGCGAATTTGAGCAATCCCGCAACCTCTCCCAACTTGTCGGTAATAAAGAAACTATCCTCGACCCGCGATATACGCCCACCGGTGGCATCAAGATGCTGCCCATCACCGACCTGAAGGAAATCGGTTTCGCTGGCTACGACGACGACGAGCGCGACCCAACCAAGTTCTTTATCGTCTACGAAACTGGTGACAACACCACTGTAGCTGAAGGTGAAGCGGTTCCACTCGATCTCTTCTACAGCCGGGCCATTAACTGGGGCGATGACTACGATCTTGTAGAATATGAGAAAGATGGTGAAATCACGGAAGGTTTTGACTGGCTCGAACACGACCGTGAAGACCTCTCGGGTGAAGCAGCCAACCTAGCCAATAACGCTGGTACATTCTACTATGCAATTTGGAACCAATGGCAAGAAGACGAATTTGAGAACGTATCCGAAAGCGACGCCATCTTCCGCCGCATTATGTATCTTGACGATACAGAAGCCGATCCCTCCGCCACAATCTTGTTCATCAGTCATACGATGGCCGACTATGATGACGAGTTGACATTCATCGGCTCTGCCCGCGACGGCGATCATATCGACGGTCTACCCCTCGAAGACATTGATGGCTACCTGTGGACGGACACCATTGACGGTGTAACAACCGAAATTGGTGATCAGAAGCAAGTGAACATGCCAGCCCGCAACCTGGCTCCGGGATGGCATACCATCTCCTTCTCGGCCAAGGATAAAGGTGGCCGCTGGTCACCTGGTGCAACTTTTGAAATCTGGATCGTCGAAGAACTACATCAAACTTATCTGCCGTCTGTCACAAATTAGACTGCATTTCAATTAGTATAACAACAGTATGCAATAGTAAAGGGGACAACTGATCTCTTTACTATTGCATATTCCTCCCGATAAATTTTTATAAGAACGCCTATCCGTTGAGGATTGGTTAAGTGGCGCATAGTACAGTAGTACTAATCCTGGTACCTTAGTACCATTTCATCATCACATGGTAACAGGAGTCACAACAGCCGACACCGGTTCATGGGGAGCAAGACCATTGAGCGGTAGCTGCATTCTTATATTTGGTATACGGCCGTATACGGCCGTGCATATGATCTTAACCGGGAGGACCCAAATGAAAGTCAAACGATCGACTATTTTTATTGGATTGACAGCCATCTTGCTAATCGTCATGTTAGCATCCTTGGCCTCTGCTGAAGACGGCGTTTTGTTCCGCCGTAACATCTCAAAAACCCCAGATGCGGAAACCGAAAAAGCAGCCATCTATATGATGGACTTTTACGTTCCGGCCCAGGCATCTACCGGCCTCGTCGGCCCAGTAGACAATTACATTCTCGACGATGATGCCGGCACAGTTGCCTATGAACCCCGCGAGTACGCCAAACCGCTGGTAACAGTCTGGATTGACGACTTGGGTGGAGCAGAAGTTCCCGAAGGCGTGGACAGCATCCAGGGTGGTATTACCTTTGGCGAGTTCGACGCCTTTGCCGGTATTTCGCTAGATGATGGTACAAGCTGGCGCACAACAAACCTTTCACGTTCGGCCGATTTATCGTCATTTAACCTGGCAAACGGTCACGCCTATCCTGGGGACGTGCACAATGTCCAGGCTCAAGTTGCCGGTGACCGCATTTTTGTCGCCTGGGCCAGTAAATACTGTGAAGGCGGCATGCCTCTATACTCATTGGATCCAGTAGAAGATGTCACCTACTTCACAGACCTGGAAACCACCTACGGGAAAGATGCTGTTTACTTATATGACTTATTCGGCGTTGCTGGCTCTCAGAAATCCGTCAATTACACTGATCAAGGCTATCCCGAAGTCGGCGAAGTGCCTTATTCCTGTATATGGACGGCACGTGGGAAGCTGCTCGCGGGTGACGACCCTGCAACGGCAGATGTGGAAGCATCTTATGTAATGTGGACTAAACCCGAACGGCTGACATCCGGCAAGCGCGATGCCAATTTACCGGCAGTTGACTGCGCTGGTGGAGCTGGCTGTATCCTCACCTGGCAAGAAGACCCCGAAGGGCTGCGTCCTGGCCAGGGTCTCGGTCCCGGTGAAGGCTGGAGCGGCGCTATTGCCAATGCGCAAACCGATATTTGGTACTCATTCATTAGCTATGCAGATTTCGATAAGGTATTTGAAACCGAGGATACCTTTGTTGCCATAACAATGGATGAATATGCCCTTCTAACAGATACCACTATGCCAAAGGTCTACGTACCGATGGCAATGCCCGTCCGTCTGACAGATAACGCTAAATGCAAGGGGGTTAACACACTGTTGAATCCCAGCGACCCGTATTGCTACATCGATTTTGATACTATCGATGACATCGATCATACAAATGTACAGGCCCTATTTGATTTGACAGAGCCTGAAGTGGGTGCTGATTTCTGCGCAGAGACCATTGATTGGACAACGCCAGGTGGTGCTACCCAGCCAGTTTGTGTGACAGATGACGGGCGTGTGCTGAACGGCCGTGTCGCATCAACTCGTGTACGTCTGAACCTCAAGCCCTATACCCCAGCCGACGCAGTGGACGTAGATGGTGATGGTGTGGTCGAAAAGAGCGCCTGGTTGGTGATGGCGGCTGAAGAGACCAAAGCCCTGGGCGATGTCCTGGTTGATCCGTATGGTAATGAAACTGAAGACCCGATCGACATCGGTAAAGACGTCTGGTACTACTCGTTCGATATGTTCGACCATATCCTGGTAGACCAGGGTGGTATCCTGAACCAGCCAGCTACTTGCAGTCCCTGGACCGTTGGTGCAGATTATGACTGTGAAGACTATGAGTTTTTCCCAGTACAAGTTGACCCACTAAATGGCGGTGATTATTACCTGACCGAGATTGCCCGGCGCTTCGCCCTAACTACCAACTCGGTATCGGCAGCAGTCAACTCGGAAAGCGGTCTGTCGGCCATGTTGATTTACAAGCAGGGCATCATCAACCAGGGTGGCCCCGCAGACATCTTCTTGCGCCGCCTTGTCATCCCCGATGACTTTGACCCGGCGGTGGACAACCCCTATGCCTTCGAAAACATGGATTGTGAAGAATGGGCCTATACCGACGGCACCAACCCGAATTACCTGCAAGGTATCTGCCTCAGCCCGGCCATTAATATCTCTGGCAACACAATTGTAGAATGCAGTGGCGGGATCGGAAATGATACCTGTGCGGCTACCTTCCCAGTAGCAGATGATGGCAGCATCCCGGACACAACAGAGTCCTTCCCCAAAATCTTGGAATGGCGTCAATGTGACGGCAGCACATCAATTGATGGTTGTGAGGATGACAGCGACCTGGACGACCAGTCTTGGGAAAACCCCTTTGATGTCTCTAAGGGTCATCGCGGCTTCTTGGACGGCGACATTGTGATGATGATGTATGCCTGGGCACCCAACTGGAAAGCCAACACAGTCGGCAACGACCACTACAATTTGTACGTACGGCGTTCCTTCGACGGCGGCTTGACCTGGACCACAACTCCGGCCGACTTGGGCGGTGAGGGTGTGACTGTTATCGAAAACTACTGCGTTAATACCGCCTCTGCCGATTGCATCGGGACAGAATTCATCTACGAGGCTGGTGAATTTGAACAGGGACGCAACGTATCACTGTTGGTTGGTAACAAAGTCACCATCCTGGATCCTCGTTATAGCCCAACAGGCGGCACGAAGCTCTACCCAACCATCCGTACCGACTGGTTGACCGCTAACAGCATCTCCTTTGAAAACTTGCCTTACGATGACGACCTGGAGCGCGATCCATCGAAATACTTCATGGTCTACGAGACCGGCGACAACACCACCGTGGCCGAAGGCGAGGCTGTGCCACTGGACTTGTTCTACAGCCGGGCAACGGTTTATGGCGATGTGTACGAGATTATGGATTATGCCACCGACACAGACGATCTACTGCTCGATCGCTGGCCATGGCTGGAAAATAAGTCAGACGACCTATCTGGCGAGGCTGGGATGTTGGCCAACCCGGGCGGCACCTTCATGTATGTGGTGTGGAACCAGTGGAAAGAAGAAATCTTACCCGATGGTCACGAACTGGTCTATGACAGCGACATTTGGTACCGCCGGTTGATGTATATGCCAGATGACACCACAATCGAAACTGTTCCCACCGCATCTATCCTGTTCGTCAGCCATACAGCCGCTGATTACGAAGACGAAATCACTTTCGTCGGTACAGGCAAAGATATTGACCGGCTTGGTGATGGCACACTGGAGTATGAATGGTCAACTAACCTGGGTCTCACACTTGATGGTACGATGAGCAGTGACGCAAATGCTGTCTTCTGCAACTCCCAAGTCTGCAAGAAACCGGGTTGGGCCTTTGTACCAGGTTTCCATACTATTTCCTTCAAAGTTAAAGATGAAGAAGGCGTTTGGTCTACGGAAAAAACATTCACCATCTTCATTGCTGAAGAACTGAGCCAGGTATTCCTGCCAGTTACAATCAAATAGTTTATCCGTTCATTTGGTGGCTCCCGAAAATTTTCGGGAGCCACCACTTATTCTTTATAGAGAACATATTTACTAATCTTTACAATCTGGAATTATTAAAAATCCGAACTGCTCAGGGTCCCCCAATAACCATTTGAACAGTCGGAATCTAAGAAACTGATGAGAGGGTCTTAAGGTATTCGGTAATCTTTGTGTTGTACAGTCTTTATTGTGTCGTTCAGGAGACGGAACATGGGAGACGACACACAAGGGAGTCAACAAAATTCTCTGTTTTGACGAGAAATTTTGTTTTCATAGGAGCACCAAAACTTATGCGACAAAAATTGCTTAAGTTCCTAAAAAACAACAAACTTGGCAGTTTGTCAGTGATGGCTTTCTTTTTCTTAGGTACGGGCCTTTTTGTCAAACATTCCGGGTATACGATGCCTGGTCCCGTTTCAGCAATGCATTATCGCTCGGAACCCATTGAAGGGTATGCATCTCATGCGATGTTTGAACAGGAATGTACTCACTGCCATGCGCCGGTTCATTGCGTAACGGCCGAAAAATGCCAGGATTGTCATGTTGAAATTGCTGAACAACGGGTGGAAGCGATTGGGCTGCATGGACTGCTGCCGGGCACAGAACGCTGCCAAAACTGTCACGTGGAACATCAAGGCCGCAATGCTGTTATTTCTGAAATCGCATTTGCCAATGTTGACCACGCGGCTATGACTGGCTTCAGCCTGGAAAAGCATACCACAAATTATGATGGCCAAGCAATGACATGCGAAAGTTGTCACACTGAAAGCCGGTTTGGGCCTGATACGGTTGATTGCCTCACCTGTCACACGCAAAATGACAACGAAGCTATGACACATCACGAACAAGAACATGGTTTGGATTGCCTGGGCTGCCACGATGGTCATGATCGAATGATTGATTTTGATCACGGCCAGGTTTATGCTCTTGAGGGCGAACACGCGCAGGCTGGCTGCGTGGATTGTCATTCTGATATGGTTTTTACCGGTACGACACAAGCTTGTGCTGATTGTCATGAGGTTGAAACGGAACATACGGATGTGTTTGGTTTTGATTGTGCCCGCTGCCACACGGCCGTTTCCTGGACACCGGCTCAATTAACTCAACACACATTCCTGCTGGAGCATGGTGACCAAAACAAGCTGGAATGCCAAAACTGCCATCCAACAACCTACTACAAGCCAACCTGTATCGAATGCCATGAAAATGACCAAATGCTGGCAGATCATCAGGTTTCGGACCTTGTTTCTATTGAAAACTGTGCCCAATGTCATCCAACTGGTGCAACCGGTGAAGCCGGACAGTTAGGTTACAGTCTGGGCAATCTAGAGATCGTAAAGGAATGATTTTTACTTTGGTTCAGGTTTTGATTTAGTCCAAAGATAATCATTTTCCAGGGAGGGGAAATGATGAAAAAATTACAATACGTCTTCATCATTTTCAGTTTGTTTTTAATTGTGTTTGCCGGTGGCATGAGTTACCTGGCGGAAACATACCCGTTCCATCCCGGCAGCCTGTTTTATGGCGCACAGCGAACAGCGGAATATTGGAAATTAAGCTTGACGATGAGCCAAAGTCGTCGGGCAAATTTCGCGCTGGATTTGGTTGATCGGCATCTAGCAGACCTGGCCTGGGTGACAGAACCGGGTACTGTCACAGGTGCGGTAAATGTCTACAACCAATCGTTAAATGAAGCCATTGTGCGCATTAATGAGGCTCCAACTGCGGCGCAAGAAGAGTTGTACGGCCGTTTACTCACTTCATTACGCCAGGCAGAAGTCGTATTCGCCGCTTTAGACACTGCCGAAAATGAACTTCTGATCAAGGGGCTGCGTTATAAAATCGGCACATTGCTCACCGCCACTTCCTCCGACCAGTTGATTGCCTCGCTGCCCGATGAAATGAAACCGGCTACCCGGATCGACCCGGTCATCATCCCGTTCCTGGGGCAGGATGTCGAACATGCCAACTTCCCTCTCAACGGCGGTCACGCTGAGATTGACTGCCTGTCCTGCCATGAAGACGGCCGTTACGCCGGAACACCCACTGATTGTACAAGCTGCCACCAGGCCACCCCCACGTACAATTACCCCGACCACTTTACCGGCGAATGCACCGACTGCCATACTCTCGACAGTTGGACACCATTGGAATTTGACCATACGGCCGTTACCGAATGCTACTCTTGTCACTGGCCAGAAACCCCGCGCGCCCACTATCCCGGCGCTTGCATCGACTGCCACACCGACACTGAAAGCTGGGACATTGAAAAATATGAACACGTTGCCGTCCTGGAATGCCGCTCCTGTCACGCAGCCGATAACCCGCCAGGACATTACGGAGAAATCACAAAACCCTCATTGATTTTTGCAGCCTACCAAACGATTAGCACCAGTAGCAGAATGGTCCCGGCCGTCGCCAGCGAACCCGGCCCTTGTGTTAACTGCCACACCAACACGGAAGACTGGGCCGATGCCACCTTCAATCACCTGGGATATGACGATTGTATTTCTTGCCACAAAGAAGACAATCCTGCACCACACTACCACCTTGAGTGCGCCGCCTGCCATAACACCGAAGATTGGGAAACGGCCGTATTCAATCACACAGGCTACACCAACTGCACAGCCTGCCACGAAACACCACCCAACCATTCCAGTAAAGATTGTGACATCTGCCACTACACCACCGATTGGACACCACTCATCGTCGACCACGATGGTTTGAGTGACTGCCAAAGCTGCCACACCAATGAAACACCACCCGTCCACTACGCCGGACTTTGCTCTTCATGCCACGGAACCTACACATGGCACGAAATCACTTTCGATCACGACGGCCAGTACGATTGCGCCGGATGCCACATTGCGCCAGAACCGCACAAACCCGGCCAATGTTCGACCTGTCACAACGTCACCAATTGGAACCAAATCTGGTTTGTTCATGACAGTGACTCCAATTGCACCAGCTGCCACAACGCCCCTAACGGCCATTACAATGGCGCCTGCACCCAATGCCACAACACACAGTCCTGGAATGATGCCCGCCTGCCCCACGACCAACTCACCAATTGCCAAAACTGCCACTCAGCACCGGCCAATCATTATGGCGGCTCATGCACCAACTGCCACAACCAAAACAGTTGGTACGACATCGCCTTTAATCATACCGGTCTCACTGACTGCCTGGGATGCCACACTGCTCCACTCGGTCATTACACCGGGCAATGTTCCAATTGTCATGGCACAGCCAACTGGATTCCTACCGCATTTACACACGCAGGACTGACCGATTGCCAATCCTGCCACCAACGCCCCGACGGGCATTGGCCGGATCAATGTTCTAACTGCCACAATACATCCAGTTGGAGTGAAATCAACTTTGACCACACCACCTATACAAATTGCAATTCCTGCCATCAGCGGCCCGCCGGCCACCCGCGTGGTCAATGCTCCAAATGTCACGGCACAGACAGTTGGGCTTACAACACGCCTACGCCCACCGCAACACCATTGGTAACAGCCACCTACAATGCCACAGCGACGGCACGGGCAGCAACAAGCACACCAACACCAACGAGTTTCGCCGATGGCACGGCCACATTTACACCAACACCAGACCCGTTGCAAGACCCTGGCACAGATCCTCGTGTTGATCCGCCATCCACCTCAACAGCGCCAGCCAACGGGCCTACGCCAACACCACACGCCGGGGCCACAGCCACCTCAACAGCCACGCCCGTACCACCAACGGCGACATCCATTCCCTTTAGTCATGATGGACTGACTGATTGTGTATCCTGCCATTCCAAACCGGACGATCACATCACCAGCAGTGATAACTGCGCCAATTGCCACAACACCAGTTCCTGGCAGTAAGCCCACCCGCATCAGGCCAATAACCAACAAGCCGCTTGCTTTAGAGTAAGCGGCTTGTTGACTCTTGGGTGAAATCCGGTAGATAATGTATAAAATTGAGGTAACTATTCAATCCATCGCTGCCTAAGCCTGTCGAAAGCAAGCCCCGCCTCAACTGGCTCAGGCAGCGGCGTGGGGAGTTACGAATTAGAAAATTATCTTCCTGGAATCTTGTTTTTATTCGGAGTTGCTATAAGAGCCGCATCTGGGAAGATTATGTACAGAGGAAACGACATGAGCGCAAGCTCAACACCATGAATAAAAATGGAGCGCGGTCTGCCGGACCGCAAAGGGCGGACGAGCCATCCGCGCTCCCATTTACGATGGAGAGAAAAATGGAACTGACAACTGTTACAATCGATAAACCGGAAACGATTAATTTTATTTTGGGACAATCCCATTTTATTAAAACGGTGGAAGATATTCATGAAGCAATGGTAACGGCTGTGTCTGGTATCAAATTTGGCCTGGCATTCTGTGAAGCATCAGGAAAACGGCTCGTCCGCTGGACCGGAACCGACCAGGAAATGATTGATCTGGCCCAACAAAACGCATCGGCCATCGGTGCAGGCCACAGCTTCATCTTGTTTTTGGGTGAAGGGTTTTTCCCCATCAATGTCCTCCACGTCGTTCGGAATATCCCCGAAATCTGCAATATCTTTTGCGCCACCGCCAATCCAACTCAAGTCGTCATCGCCGAAACGGAACAGGGCCGGGGCATTATGGGGGTCATAGACGGCGGCAAGCCAACCGGCATTGAAGGGGAAGAAGATATTGCCTGGCGAAAAGGTTTTTTGCGTCAAATTGGCTATAAATCATAGTTTTCGTCGCAGGCATTTAGGTGACAGTCACTTTTTACCAAAGCTGATGGCAAATTCCAGACCGTTTTCAAGTGACTGCCACCTCAAGGATGAAACGGTTACTTTTCATCAAAAACATGACAAATATCATGCCATATATGTGTCATTCGGAACTCCCATCTAAACACAGGTTAGGTATAGTTTGCTGGTAGTTGAAAACTTTTATCAATCTACTTGCTGGTTCAACCGAATAACATCAGGCTCGGAAACGGCCGTTACCGGTAACCACTAATCTCACTAAGAACAAACCAACCCAGGGAGGTAACCCCCACTCATGAGTTCCGAAACCGCCTATCGCAAAGTTGACCGCAGCGGCCGCGCAAATCAGGAACCTGTTCCCTACCTCAAGCGGGACATTGCCGAACGCATCTGCGATTTTGAAGAAGTAATACTGGGCTATGACGGCGAACTGGCTGAAGATGAGGCCTCGCGCTGCATGCAATGCCCCGATCCGCAGCCCTGTACATTGAGCTGTCCGGCTGGCAACGACATTCCCGAAGCGCTGTGGCTGACCAGCCAGGGTAAATATGTAGAAGCCGCCCTTGTATTCGCCGCCACCAGCCCTCTGCCCGAAGTGTGCGGCCGTGTCTGCCCCAATCTTTGCCAACAAGGCTGTGTATTGGGCAAACGGTACGGCGCAGTTTCCATCGGCAAATTGGAAGCCTTTGTTTCCGATGTGGCCAGAGAAGCGGGCGCTTTGACAATCAAAGTACCCGAACAAAAAACCGGCAAACACGTTGCCGTTGTCGGTTCCGGCCCGGCCGGCATCACGGTTGCCGAAGATATGATTAAATTAGGCCACGAGGTAACTGTGTACGAATCCTGGCCAGAAGCGGGCGGCGTACTGGTGTATGGCATTCCGGCCTTCAAGCTGGACAAACGAGTCGTCGGTTACAAAATTCAGGATTTGCGCGACGCCGGGGTAACTTTCATTACCAATACACGCGTGGGCCAAGACATCATGGTGGAAGATTTACAGCATGAATACGATGCCGTTTTCCTGGGAACGGGCGCTGGCATCGAAGCTACCATGAGCATTCCCGGTGAAGATTTAGATGGCGTTTGGAAATCCACCGATTATCTTGTGCGGGCCAATGTCAAAGAAGCCTATCGGCCGGAAGACAAAAAGGTTGTGCCGGATGTTGGCAAACGGGTAGCCATCATTGGCGGCGGTGACACGGCCGTTGACTGTGCCCGCAGCTCCATCCGTTTAGGCGCAGAAGAGGTTACCATCGTTTACCGCCGCACCGAAGCGGAAATGCCCGGCAACAAATCGGAACGGTACATTTGTGTTGAAGAAGGCACGCAAATTAACTATTTACAAGCGCCGGTAGAGTACATTGGGGATGAGAACGGCCGTGTCAAAGCCATGAAAGTCATCAAAATGGAGTTAGGCGAACCTGATGCATCCGGCCGCCGCCGCCCCATTACCATTGAAGGCTCCGAATTCATTCAGGAAGTAGATACCGTCGTCCTGGCTGTTGGCTACTGGCCCGATCCATTACTGGGTGACAAAACGGAAAACCTGGCTACCCATAACTGGGGTCTCATCCTGGCCGATGAAGCCGTAGGCGCAACCACACGGGAAGGCGTTTTTGCCGCCGGTGACAATGTACACGGGCCGGATTTGGTGATAACGGCCGTTGCCAGTGCCCACAAAGCCGCATCCAGCATGGCCGCCTATCTTGAAGGAAAATCAATCGCGCTCCCCACCCCTAAACCACGCCGGAAAAAGTAAAAAAGTGCGCAAGTCAGCAAGTAAGCAAGTACACAGGTAGCAAAATCACCTATCCACTTGCAAACTTGCTGCTTGCAACGCACCTACTCGCCCACCCTGGCCGCATGTTCAGCATGAATAAAGCGGCGCGTGCCTGTTTCAGAGCGAATAAGCAGCGAATACGTTTCCGCATGCATCCCCCGAAAACGCAGTGCCGTTAATAAAAGGCTGTCGGTGATACCGGTGGCGGCCAAAAATATTTCATCCGTCATCACCATCTCGTTACAAGTCAAAATCTGCCTTTCATCCAAACCGGCTTCCCGGATGGCATCTCGTTCAGCCTGGGACTGCGGCGCTAATCGGGCCAGCATAGCGCCGTTCATGGATTTAGCCGCGCAGGCAGCAATAACCCCTTGGGCAGCTCCGCCTACGCCCATCAACAAATCCACACCCGTATCCGGCGAAGCTGCCAAAAAAGCGCCTTCAGCATCACCCTGATCCCGCAATAAAATGCTTGCCCCAGTCGCCCGAATTTCTTCAATCAAATCATGGTTTCGATCACGATCCAAAATGATGACAGTCAAATCGTGTACGGCTTTCTTTTTGACGCGGGCCACCAGAGCCAATGTCCAGGCAGCCGGCGCATCCATACATTCGGGCACAAGCACATCGGCCGCATTACGATCCACAACGATTTTTTCCATGTAAGCCGCCGGAGCCGGTGACCACAATGTATCTTTTGGAGCTACGGCAACAACAGAAATTGCGCCCGATTGTCCTTTGATCAAAAGCTGGGTTCCGTCAATGGGATCGACAACAGCGTCAACCTCTGGCCCCAAACCAGTGCCAACATGTTGTCCTGTGCCCAATAACAGCTTCCCATCAACCGGGCGCTCTTCACCAATGATGATACGGCCGTTAATATTCAACGTACTCAATGCATCAAACATCGCCTGGGTAGCCGCCCGGTGAGCCGCATCCAGATTCCCCGAACCAATCCAGCGCCCGGCAGCCAACGCCGTCGCCTCTGTTACCCGCACCAAATCCAGACCAATATTTCGTGATGAGATATGTATATTCATCGATAACTCCCAGTAAATTGGCCTCTCAGCCAACCATCAAGCGACAGTTTATTCGCAGCAAAACTATGCCGGTTCCGTCGCAAACGTTTCTACTGCCTCCAATAAACCGGTCGCTTCCCAGGCCAACATGCCACCGTCCAAAACAGCCACATCCATAACGCCCATTTGCTGCAAAACATAGGCTGCCCGACGGCTGCGGCGGCTGCTGCGGCATACAATAACAATTTGCCGATCAGCAGGTAACTTAACCGTGTCCAACAGTATACTTGGCAGCGGCACAGAGTGGGCAGTGGGCACGTGGCCCCTTTTGAATTCTCGCGGTTCGCGCACATCAATCACGTATGGCGGGGGTACGGCCGTATCCACATATATCATCCGCCATAAAGCCTGCGGCGAAACCATGAAAATACCCTCCGAAGGTACATCACCTTCACGTGGAATCCCCTTTATGTCTATCCGCTTCGGCAAATTCTGACACTCTTTAAACACCCGCAGCGGACACTCGTAAATACATATCACCGGATCAAGAACACGATGAAACAAATAATCAATCGCTTCATCTTCAGCTAAAAAGTGATCGGCGCCCAGCCACTTATCAAAACCGGTAGATTGCATCAATTGCCACACCGGGAAATTAATCCGAACAAAAAACACATCTCCCCCCCGGTCTCGAAAAGCGCGGACGACCCCTTCCAACATGTGAATACCGCTAAAATCACAATGATTAACGTGATTCATCCGAACCAGCAAAAAACGCTGTTCAGACTGTTGCTCAGCTAAAGTTAAAATCAGTTCTTCAACATGATTGACTGCCCCAAAATACAAATCGCCCAAAATGTCAACCACACCCAACTGCGGGCAAGGCGGTTGACCAGGCTGATAAACAAAATGCTTGTAATTACTATCAGGTATAACAGCATGAACGCGAGGTGTACTGGTCCGCAGAATATACATCACCAACGACAGCCCGATGCCCAGCAAAACGGCAAACTGAATATCCATAAACAGCGTGCCCAACAAGGTCAAGACCATGATACTGGCATCCCCCTTCGTTCCTTTCCAGATACGACTAATTTCAACCCGGTCGATCAATCCGTAAGCAATTGGAATGATAACGCCCGCCAATGCAGCCATGGGCAAGTAAGCCGTTAAGGGAGCCAAAAGCAAAATAGAAATCATTAAAAACAAACTGGAAAAAATAACCGACATTTGCGATTTAGCGCCGGTTTTATAGTTAACTACCGTTCGTGAAAAAGAAGCCGCCACCGCATAACCGGAAAACAAGCCGGAAACGATATTTCCAAAACCTTGCCCCACAAACTCCTGATTACTATCCAAACGCTGCCCAGTCTGTGCTGCCACAGAACGAGCAAGCGCTATTGTTTGTACCAGACCAATCGCCCCCACGGCCAACGCGCCAGTTGAAAGACGTGCCATCAACTGAAAATCAAGCAGCGGCAAAGGCGCCAATGGTGGCAGTTCACGTGGCAGCTTCCCAATCAAGGCCACACCCGCCTTATCCAAATGAAAAACAAAAACAGCGACTGAAGCGAGGACGATACTCAGGAGTGCTTTTGGTAGTTTGGGGCTTATTCTAGCAATGAATATACCCAATAAGATCGTTCCTAAACCCAATATTGCCGTCGGCCAATGGATAGCATTTAATGAAAGCACCAAATCCTGGATGAGTACTAACGGGTTAGCCGTGTTTAATGGAATTCCCAACAATGGGCCAATTTGCTTGATGACAATCAGCACACCGGCCCCTGCTGAAAACCCAATAATCACCGAATGCGACACAAAATTGACCAAGAGACCCAGGCGCAGCAAACCCATCACCAGTTGAAACACACCAGCCATAACCGCCATCAAGCCAGCGGCTAACATATATTCATTGGTTCCCGGTGATGCAATCCCCGCCAATGAAGAAGCCACCAATAAGGAAATCGCATTGGCTGCGCCGGTATGAGCCTGATCTGACGCACCCCACAAAGCACCGGCAATCCCCCCCACGATGGACGTGTACAATCCCATTTGCGGTGGTAATTCAGCAATAACGGCAAAAGCAATGGCCTGAGGCAAAGCGATAACAGCTACTGTCAGACCGGCTACTAAATCGGGGCGTAAATTGGCACGATCATATTTGCGGAAAAGGCGGTAAGGCTGCTGCAAATATCGGCTCATCGGTTTTAAGACGCTGCCTATATTCACTTTCACGCCTAAGTTTGACGTCATTATATTGTCCTGTAAAACTATAGGCTCTTTAGGAATTCACGGGGTCTTGTCATGTAGGGGCGGGTCTTGTGCCCGCCCTGCTCTGGGCGACCACAAGGGTACGCCCCTACACCCCACGAAATCCTGAAGACCCAAACTATAAAGGTTTGAGTCTGTGTAAATCAATCATCGCCAGAAGGCTCCGGCGGTTTAGAAATGTCGAGAACACGATAGGGGTAAACGTTGATCACCTTCGTGCTTTCTACCAGTGTAACACGAGGCGTGTCTTGACGGTAGAGATGTATATGCCCGTGCAGCATGTAACGCGGTTTGAACAACTTGATGAAGGTATTGAAGATTTTAAACCCGGTATGGGCAATATCGGAACGGTCGTGGATGCCAAAAGGGGGAGAATGGGTAACAAGGATGTCCAGGTAACGGCCGTACCGCTGCCGGTTCAACAATAATCGAGGAACCAAACGCGCAATCTGCTGCCGCATTTCCGCCTCACTGTACATCAACGGGGCCTGCGGCCGATAACGCATCGATCCTTCAAGCCCGGCAATCAACAAACCTTCAAACATCACACAACGCGCATGGATGTCCCGTCCCCCTCGCACTTCCGTTAACACCCGCCCATCGGCCGTATATTGTGGTCCTTGATCATGATTGCCCAAAACATAAATCAGCGGCACATCCAGCGCCGAAATCAAAAAATCCAAATAATAAAATGGAAGATCGCCGCAGCCAATAAGCAAATCTATGTTCGCATATTTCTGCTTCACATCACTACAATAAAGCTGGTCCAAAACCCGGTCGCTGACCGCTAAAATCTTCATGGGGCCGGCCAGGTTCTCGTGTGGTTTTGAGCCAGCTTATCCAAAATTGCCTGCTCCAAATCGATGCCGGCAATACTCGCCAACTGCATCAGGTATAGGGCAACATCCGCCAATTCCCCAGCCAACTCCTCTGGATTCGATGGCGTCTCCCGCCATTGAAAATGCTCCAGAACCTCGGCAGCCTCAATTACAATGGAAGCTGCCAAATTACGTGGTGTTTGCGGCTTGGGGGAATCGGCATCATACCAGCCTTTGCTGGCTACAAACTCATGCATACGGTTTTCCAATGCTTTCAAATCCATAGCCACAATTGTAGGAGGAGACATAAAAAAAGTAAAACGTAATGCCGGGAAAGACATTACGTTTTACTTTCGTATTCAAAAATATATTCTTGAAGTTGCCATAAACCAGGCAGCTAAAAATTGGCCTTATTTAGCCATATGAGCAATCAAATCCAGACACTTGCAAGAATAACCCCACTCGTTGTCGTACCAGGCCACCACTTTCACAAAAGTATCGGTCAAGGCAATGCCGGCTCCCGCGTCAAAAACGGATGTGCAGGATTCCCCAACGAAGTCATTGGAAACAACTGCTTCCTCTGTGTAACCAAGAACGCCTGCCATCTCACCCTCAGAAGCCGCTTTCATGGCCGCTTTGATCTCGTCGTAGGAAGCTGGTTTTTCCAAGTTAACGGTCAAATCAACGACAGAAACATTGGGGGTAGGCACGCGGAAAGCCATACCGGTCAATCTTCCATTCAATTCCGGGATAACCTTACCAACAGCTTTTGCCGCGCCGGTGGAGGATGGGATAATGTTCTGGCCAGCACCACGACCACCACGCCAATCTTTCAAAGATGGACCGTCAACTGTCTTTTGGGTAGCTGTCGTAGCATGGACCGTCGTCATTAAACCTTCTTTGATGCCAAAGTTGTCATTCAACACTTTGGCGATTGGAGCCAGACAGTTTGTGGTGCAAGAAGCGTTGGAAACAATGTCCTGACCGGCATAGGTGTCGTGGTTGACGCCCATAACAAACATGGGGGTCGCGTCTTTTGATGGAGCGGACAAAACTACTTTCTTGGCGCCAGCTTCGATGTGGGCACGTGCTTTTTCATCGGTCAGGAATAAGCCGGTGGCTTCAAGGACGTATTCAGCGCCAACTTCGTCCCACTTCAGGTTTTTGGGGTCTTTTTCAGCAGTGACACGAATTGATTTGCCGTTGACGACCAAATTCCCGTCTTTTACGTCAACCGTACCATTGAAACGGCCGTGTGTTGAATCGTATTTGAGCATGTAAGCGATGTAATCAACAGAAAGCAAGTCGTTAATACCAACAACCTCAAACTCTTCAAGCTGGGTTGCACGACGGAAAACCAGGCGACCAATTCGCCCAAATCCGTTAATACCAATTTTAATTGTCATTTGAATCTCCTTTTTTATATCATGTAAGATATACACTAATTATACTGTCTTTGCGGCAGTTGATAGGTGTAAAACGTCACCTTTTTGGCATTACGTTTGACGTTTTACGGTTGTCAGATAATAAACTAAGGACGGCCTGGGCCAGTTTTTGACTGTCATGCCGCCACGGCCGTTCCTCATCAACAAGATCGGCCATAATTATTTTGACTTGTTCCGGGACAGTGGGCGGTAACCTGTTGGGCTGTACATAAATTGTCTTGCCCCCACCTTGCTCCGCAGGGACAGAAAGGTTGTCATTGGCCAGTACGATGTCTAAACAGCCGGTGGGAACGTGCTGTAAAATCGCAGTGACATGATCGGCAACAGTGTAATTATCCGTCTCTCCGGGCTGAATGGCAAGATTACATACATAAATTTTAGGCGCCTGCGCCCGGCGCAATGCCTCCGCCAGGTCAGGTACTAGTAAATTGGGCAAAATGCTGGTGTACAAGCTGCCCGGCCCCATAACGATTAAATCGGCGCGAAAGATGGCTTGAATGGCCGGTGGATAGGCGCGCACATCATGGGGTTCCAGGTAAACGTGCTGGATTTGTCCCCCTGCTTTGGGGATGAGTGATTCACCGATGATATAGTGCAGAACGGCCGTTTCGCCCTCCTGCACCATCACATCCGCCGCCAGCCTGACCTCGGCCAGCGTTGAGGGCAGCACCCGGCCGCGCAGAGCCAGCACCCGCTCCGCCGCTAAAAGTGCCTCATCAAAACTGCCGGTAATCCCGGTTAGCGCCGCCAGAAGCAGATTACCGAAAGCATGGCCTTGCAGTTCACTTTTGCCATTTTGACCTACTGCCCCACCAAACCGGTATTGCAGCACCTGAGTCATGAGTGTTTCGTCGCGGGCCAGGGCCGCCAGATTATTGCGAAAATCGCCCGGCGGCAAAAGGCCAAACTCTTCACGCAGCCGGCCGCTGCTGCCGCCGTCATCGGCGACGGTGACGATGGCGGTAATGTTATGGGTATACGGCCGTAATCCGCGCAGTAAACTCGGCATTCCCGTCCCGCCGCCAATCGCCACAATGTGCGGGCCGCGCCCCCGGCGGCTGTAATCATACAAAGATTCAACGACATCCTGGTCTGGCGCACGAAACGGAGCCACCAGATTGGTTCCCAGCCGGGCAATCGCAAACAAAACAACGGCGCCACCCAAAAACAAAGGCAGCACAATACGCCACAAAACCGGCAAATCCTGCAAAAAAACAAATTTGAAAATTGAATCCGGCAGCCATCCTTGTTGTTGCAGCCATAATGCGCCAAAGACAATTCCCATGCCTACCAAACCCGCGCCAAGCAGCGACAAAACCAGCCAGCGCTTCAAGCCAATGCCCAAAGTGAACCAGCGCCGCTGGCTAAATATTGCTTGCCGCACCTTATTGTCTTTTTGCATAAAAATCGAACCTCGCTCTACCCGACAAACTCATTCTAACAACCTCAACATTCCCCGTCAATGTGGCTGGCAGAGGTTCATCACAAAACTTCCCGGAAGCTGAATTGGGCGATTTCTGACCAGCTTCACTCGTCCTGCAAACAACTGGCCAGCTTCCGGGATGCTGCGCCCCTGATTCCCTATCAATGTGGCTGGCAGAGGCTAAACGGCTGTGTTATGATCGCCTTATGGATGAGATTCCGGTAGTTATTGTTGTCGGGGGTCAAGGCACCCGAATGCGTGGCAGCACAGCCACCAAAAAAGAGTTAGTTGAAGTCGGTGGCAAACCAATTTTATGGCATGTCATGCGGATTTTTTCGGCGTATGGACTGAATCGATTTGTGCTGACATTGGGCTATGAGGCCGACCAGATTCGCCGCTATTTTTTGCAGTACGAGGCGATGTCGCGCGATTTAACGTTGGCAATTGGCGGATCGGGCAACGGCCGTTCCGCCATCCAATACCACAACAGCACCGGCCACCCACCCTGGCAAATCACCCTGGCCGATACCGGGCTGAACACTGAAAAAGCCAGCCGCATCGCCCGTGTGGCCCCCTACCTGAACGGCGACCGTTTTTTTGTGGCTTACGGTGATGACATTAGTGACGTAGATTTGCAGGCTCTGATCCAGTTTCACAAAAACCACGGCAAACTGGCCACGATAACGGCCGTACAAGTAGACCTGCAATATGGCGTTGTCGAAGCCGATGAACAGGGGCTGGTTTCCGGTTTTGTCGAACGCCCCCGCCTGCCCTACTGGATCAACGGCGGCTTTATGCTCTTCGAAAAACCCGTCCTGGAAATGATGGCCAATGGTGACGACGTCAATCTGGAAACCCAAATCCTGCCCCAACTGGCCCAACAAAATCAGCTCATGATTTACCGTCACACCGGTTTTTGGCAATCCATGAATACCATGAAAGATACCATGACGCTGGAAAAAATCTGGCGCGACAATCCCCCCTGGAAAGTATGGAGCGATTAGGCGAAATATCCAGCCCGTATCAAAACAAAGGCTAATCGCCCGCATGGAGAGAATTTTGGACAATCAATTTTGGCGCGATAAACGAGTCTTCATCACCGGCGCAGCCGGATTACTAGGCTCATGGCTCACAACCGAACTCGTCAGCCGGGGAGCCGACATCGTCGGACTCATCCGCGACCAGGTCACCCAATCCCCGCTGGTCAGCTCCGGCACCATTCACCAGATTACCGTTGCCCACGGTGACATTTGCGACTACATGGCCATGGAACGCATCCTGGCCGAATATGAAATCGACACCATCTTTCATCTGGCTGCCCAGACCCAGGTAGGCATCGCCAACCGCGTGCCTATGTCCACCTTTGAGGCCAACATCAAAGGCACCTGGACAGTACTCGAAGCTGCCCGCCGTAATCCAACCGTCAACTGCATCCTGGTCGCCAGCAGCGACAAAGCTTACGGCCCGCAAACCGACCTGCCCTACCGGGAAGACCAGCCGCTGGAAGGGCATTACCCATACGACGTTTCCAAAACTTGCGCCGATCTCATCGCCCGCTCCTACGCCCATACCTACGATTTACCCATTGGCGTGACCCGTTTTGCCAACCTGTACGGCGGCGGCGATTTGAACTGGAACCGGCTCATTCCCGGCACTATCCGCAGCGTGCTGCGCGGCGAACGGCCCATCGTCCGCTCCGATGGCTCCTTTAAGCGCGATTATATCTTCGTTAAAGACGCCGTTTACGGCTACCTGACCCTGGCCGAACAAATCCACAAGCCCGGCATCACCGGCGAAGCCTTCAATTTTGGCATCTCGGAACCGGTGTCGGTTCTGGAAATGATCAACAACATTATTGAATTATCCGGCTGTGCCGACCTGGAACCAGTTATTCTGGATGAGGTTAAAAACGAAATTCAAGACCAGTACCTCTCATCGGACAAGGCCAGAGAGCTGCTGGGCTGGACTCCCCAATATTCTCTTACCGAAGGGCTGCGGGAGACGATGGCCTGGTACAAGGATTATTTAGGCCTTTAGACTACAACGAATGAAGAATTTAACGAATTGCGGATCTTTCGGATCTCGCGGGTTTTTGTCATTCCGAGCGAAGCGAGGAATCCCAACACTTCTGGGATGCTTCACTTCGTTCAGCATGACAAGCACAAGACACCAGGGAATCCCAAAGAACCTGAATTTTTTAGAACATTATTCGCTTATTTCCAAATTCTTTGTTATCACCTGCATTGATCGAAATCAAACCACTCTCTCGCTATGCGAATATTGGTAACCGGAGCCACCGGGTTTATCGGCCGTTCCCTGATTCCTGTGCTGCTGCAACGGCCGTACACACAGGTGGTTGTACTGCGGCTGGAAAGTGAAAGCGGACGGCCGTTTCCCCCACCTCTCACCTCGTTACGCCAACAATTTGACGTGGTTTACGCCGATTTACGCCACTTTGGCCTGATGGTGCGCGCCGTGCGCCAGGCTGAACCCGACGCCGTCATCCATCTGGCCGCCGTGGGCGCGACGGAGCCGTTTCTGCCCGCCGAAACGGCGCTGCGCCACAACGTCACCGGCACCATCAACCTGCTGCGCGCCTGCTTTGAAAAGATGAGCAGCATCCAGCAAATCATCGTCGCCCGCACGCCCGGCGAACGGAGCGCGATGAATGTCTATGCCGCCAGCAAAGCCGCCGCCTGGAACTTTTGCCAGATGTACGGCCGTACCCAACAGTGGTCCATCCACGGGGCGATGATCTTCCAGGCTTACGGACCGTACCAGCCGGAACAAACCCTCATCCCCTCGGCCATAAAAGTAGCCCTGGCCGGGCAGGATTTTCCCATGACCAGCGGCGAACAAAAAAGGGACTGGATTCACGTGAGTGACGTCGCCGCCGGATTCGTGGCGATGCTGGGCCAACCACTTCCCCCCGGCACAACAGTCGAACTGGGAACCGGCCGGCTGACCAGCGTAGCCGATGTAGTGCGGCAAATTTATGCCCTGACCGGCAAAGGCGGCCAGCCGCAAATCGGCCTCCTCCCCGACCGGCCGGGTGAAGAAGCGGTTCAGGTGGCTGACGTGGGTCGGACGAAAGCGTTGGTGGGGTGGGAAACGGCCGTATCCCTGACCAACGGCCTGCGCCAACTGATTGTCGAAACATAGCCAATTTAGGGATTTGTATCCGGTAATCGTAGGGGCAAGGCAATCGACCATGATCTTGGCCCAACAAACGTCATTTTCTCCGATTGCCTCGCCCAGGTTACCGCAAGTCTAGGTGAGGCGGTAACAAGACAGAGCCATCGTTTCGGCAAAAGCCATTCGCCACCACCCTGACCCGACAACAAATGATAGTTTAAATAAATCCTCAAAGTGACTCGACAGTGACTTTCGTCAAAACCCGGCAGGTAAAACAATTACAAAAAGAAACAGGTAATGGTGGCACATTGGTGACACCCATTGCGTTCCCCCGGACCACTCCATTATAATGCGAGTTGTTCCGAATTTGCAGTTAGCAAATTCTTGGTCTTGCTAAATTGGGTGGTTCACCCAGGAGGAAATAGGGATGCCGTCATTATCGCGTATTACCCATCTTGTTACATCCTGGTCTTTGTTAGCTTTTGCACTGGCCACAGCGCTGTTATCTGCCTGTGGCCGCCAGATTGAAGTAAGTACTGTCTCGACGTTCACAAGCACCCCGAAACCCAGTCAAACACCTACTCAAACCATCACCTCCACGCCAACCCAGACTGCAATACCCAAACCAACGGAAACGCCTTTGCCTACCCACACAGAAACACCAGTTCCTACATTTACACCTACAGCGACGGCTACCGAACCGGCTGTTGAAACGATTGTTGTTGAAAGTGGCTTTTCTTTTCTACCCGTGTCAGGGTTTCTGGTTGATGTCCAGCCTAATCAAGTTGGAATAACCAGTAAAGATGATGAGATTCTTGTGTTTATGGCCACCAGCGACGAACCTACGGACATCTCCTTGCAAGATACACTGGATAACTTTATTACCAATGCCGGCGCGAGCATGGGCGAGTTAACAGCCAACAAATCCTTTACGATGACAATTGGAGATGTAGAAGGTATTGCCGCAGATGTAACCGGAATATTTCTTGGGAGTGACATGGAAGGACGGGTTGCCGTTGTCACCCCAACAGAATCTTTTACCTTTTTTGCTTTTGGTTTAGCTGTCAATAATCGTTGGAACGATGAAGGCGTGTCGCTATTTGATAACGTCATCACCACCATCTCGTTTATAAAGGACCCGTTGCCAGAAGATACAGGCCCAACGGAGCCAAACGCTGATTTTCTACTTCCGATTCCCACTGGAAAACCGGCTGCAGAATGGAATGGCCTGCCCATTATGCCTCAAGCAATTGCAGGGGATGAGGGGGAAGGCAGCTATTACTTTACGGTTGAAGCGACGGCTGAAGAAGTGGAGGCATTTTACGAAGATGAAATGCAGCAATTGGGATGGAGCTTGTTGGGGGTTGGAGAAGGCGAAACTGGCGCATTGTTAGTTATTTTCCAAAAAGAGAGTGAGGTGGCTTCTATTTCAATTTTGTTGTTTAACGAGAGTACATCCTATGTGTTCCTGGTCAGGTAAACAGCAAACAACAGGTTGGTTCTTAGTAGCGATGTGCAACCCGATGTCCCTCAGGCCGGTCTTCCACGAAGGTGAGTTACGGCCGTTCAGCGACAGCAACTTCCGCCTCAAGCTTGCACTGAGCGAAGCGAATGTGACCATCCAGCACGGCGCGGCCGGAACCGGCAACGCCTGGCCCGATTTCACCTACGAGTACGACAAAGTGGGCAACATCACCAAAATGACCACCCTGAGCACGGCCGGAACCGACACCCAGACCTTTGGCTACGACGAACTCAACCGGCTGGTCAGCGCCAGCGCCAGCGGCGTCGCCCCCACTTACAGCGACGCCTACGCCTACAACCAGATTGGCAACGTCACCAGCTTCGATGGCGCAGCTTACACCTACAGCGCCAGCCATATTCATGCCGTGGCCACGGCCAACGGCGTCACCTACACCTACGACCTCAACGGCAACATGACCCTGCGCGACGCCAGCGGCGCGGTCAACGATTACAGCCAGGTCTTCAACTTCGAAAATGAGCTGGAGAGCGTGACCAACAACGGCAGCCCGACCAGCTTCGCCTACGATGCCGCCGGGATTCGCGTCAAAACCACTGCCCCCAACAACACAATCACCGACTACCCCTTCCCCGGTTACGAAGTGGAGAATTCAACGGGGACGCCGACG
The DNA here is from genome assembly GCA_020634245.1 of Ardenticatenaceae bacterium. Lineage (GTDB taxonomy): Bacteria > Chloroflexota > Anaerolineae > Promineifilales > Promineifilaceae > JACKCC01. The sequence goes on from JACKCC010000020.1 coordinate 120,243, forward strand.
GTGCGCATCACCTTCTCCATTGCCGGGCAGGCGGTGGCCCTTAAGGTCATGGGCAGCAGCACGGCCACTTACTACCTCTACAACGACCACCTGGGCAGTACGGCCACAATGAGCACAACCGGCGGCGGCACAGTGACCGGCAGCACTGCCCGTTACACCCCCTTTGGCGACTGGCGCACCGAACCCACCGCCAATTTGACCGACCGTGGCTTTACCGGCCACATGCACAACAACCTGGGCAGCGCCCCGGATGACATTGGCCTCATCTACATGAATGCGCGCTGGTACGCCCCCGCTTTAGGACGGTTCATCAGCGCCGACACCATTGTACCGAACCCTATGAATCCACAATCGCTGAACCGGTACAGCTACACCCGGAATTCACCCCTTAATTTCACCGACCCCTCTGGTCATCGAGAATGCGGTAAAGATTGTAATAACCCACTGCCTTACCAAAGGCCGCCAACAAGCGCAGAACAAGTTCAACAGGGTGTTGATACAAATATCTACGGCATTATATTCGCTGCAGATGACGGTAAAGAATGGACAAATACTCAATTGCAAGAAACCTTGTCGGGAGCCAGAGATATAGAGCGTCGTATGATGTCGACTGGGTTGTTCGCCGGTTATGCGCCTGGGCAAATTTGGCGAGAAAAATATGGCACAGTGACAATGCTACTTTCATCTAGAACTCAATTCATTGGTGATGATGGTGAGTTACATGACATAACTCATGGAGGGTGGACCAATGGCAGTACGATTGAAGTATATGATACAGCCTCGAATGACCCTTTTAAATTTCGCCTTAATATGGTTCATGAATTTGCACACAGATTTAACGCCGTTACCGTAAATGCTACGGACATGAATCCTTACAATGACCTGGGGGCTGCAATTAAAAGTGAGATTCTCCCTCCGCGAAGTTTTGTTCGTGTTGGCATGGCAGCACCTCCTTATCAACAAAGTCCAGATTATAATATAGACGGTGAACTATATGCAGACATGTTTGTGAATTGGACCTATCAGAGTTTTACTAATACCCCTCAAGGCATTCAGGACAAAGATTGGATGAACAGTCAAATGCCAATCTGGTTAGGGAAATAGAAAGTATGGGGTATTCATTATTCGATAAAATCTCAGGGAATTAGTAGGTTATGGAGATGATTATGAGATGTATAATGCCAGCTCGACTGATGCGAAAGAAAAATTATTACCTGTTCATTGTTGGTGTCTTTATGTTAATCGGGTGTGCCTCGGCTACATCATCAACAGTACCAGACATTACCACAGAAAGGTTAATTAATGATCAAAGTGGTTTGCCTACACAAATTACCCAGGAAAATGCAACCCCACAATCAACTGCAACAAACACCCTGCAACTAACCGCAACACTAGATTCGTCAATGTTAACAGTATCCTTAACTCCTCGCTCAAAGATAATCTCGCCAACACCTGCGCCCACGCCGACATTGACCAGCGAGCAAAAGGTGGATAACTTCACAAGATTTATGACTGAAAATGAAGGTTGTGAGTTGCCCTGTTGGTGGGGCATCATTCCTGGGGAAACTAAAATCGAGACAATTGTAGATCGGTTTGTGCCACAAGGGCTAGTTTGGTGGGAAGAGTGGAATCAACTGGATGCTTCAAGATTTGGATCCGGTGTCCTTGTGACATTTTCTACAGAAAAAGACATTATCCAAACCATCACCGTGTGGGGTGGCAATGAAGGGGATACCCTTATACATGATTGGGGGCGTTATAGTTTAGATCAGGTGCTAACTCGTTATGGGATGCCCTCGCAGGTATTCGTTTATTATCCTTATAAAGCCGATCCAGGTCCTTCTACTTATCACCTTTACTTGTTTTACGAAACGCTGGGGATTGAAATAGACTATGCAGGAATGTCTCAAGATTTTAATAATAAAGAAGAGTCACAAGTTTGCCCAAATCTACAAAACGTGTTCCGAATTAACCTTTTTCTTTACCAATCGGGGCAGATTAGTAATATTGTCGAAACGGTAATACCTCCTGAAACTATCAGCTTTATCGCTGGCCCAGAAACCGTCTATGATCTGATAAGTTGGGAACAAGCTACTAGCACCACCTTAGAATCTTTTTATGAGATATTCAGTCAACCTGATTTCGATGGCTGTTTTGACTTCAAACGCTATTGGACTTCATAAGGAGCAAGCCCTCCGCTGCGGCACGGTCTTCTTTCTAACCATCCATGCGCCTCCGTTACGGGGGCGGTCTTCCTAGTGCTGGGGCCGCCGTACCCCGTCTTTTGCCTTAGTCTGAGGCTTGTTTAGCACGTTAACAACGGTTGGCCCACCGCCAGAATTCGTGTCAAAACCATCGCCCCCAACGGCACAATCATCGACTACCCCCTTCGACTTCGCTCAGGGCAGGCTCTTCCCCGGCTACGAAGTGGAGAATCCAACGGGGACGCCGACGGTGCGCATCACCTTTTCCATTGCCGGGCAGGCAGTGGCGCTCAAGGTCATGGGCAGCAGCACGGCCACTTACTACCTGTACAACGACCATGCTTCGACGCTGCTCAGCACAGGTCTGGGCAGCGTGACCACAATGAGCACAACCGGCGGCGGCACAGTGGCTGACAGCACTGCCCGCTACTACCCCTTTGGCGACTGGCGCACCGAACCCACCGCAAGCGACCCGAATGGGTCGCCCCTCACCGACCGGGGCTTTACCGGCCACATGCACAACAACCTGGGCAGCGCCCCGGATGACATTGGCCTCATCTACATGAATGCGCGTTGGTACGCCCCCGCTTTAGGCCGCTTCATCAGCGCCGACACGGTTGTGCCCAATCCCATGAATCCGCAATCGCTGAACCGGTATAGCTATACGCGCAACTCGCCTCTTAATTTTACCGACCCCTTGGGCCATCGGGAGTGCGGGTTAGATGGCAATTGCGATCCCCCACCTTCTTCTAAGCCTAATTCACCAGGAAACTTAATTTCCTTTAAAGGCGCAAACGGTCAGACATGGACTGACGCCGAAATGGCTACAGTAAATAAAGGCGCTAATAATCTTGCCAACGCTTTAGCTCGAACCATTAATAATAATAGGTGGGGTGCCGCAAAATTGGGAGTAGGGACGTATTCACGTATCTCCTCTGCGGACGCTTTTTTTGCAGTGTATGGTGGACCTGTAACCTTTTACAAGACAGGGACGGCTTGTGCTAAAGGTTGTTGGGGAGAGCGGGTTGGAGCAGTATGGGGAATCGGAGAGAGCGTCATCAATACATACACTCAAGCGTATGATGGTCAAGGCTTTGATATTACATCTGCCTATCAAGACGGACGAAACTATGGTGAGCTTTGGGCTGTACATGAGCTTGGACATGCCTTCAATGCGGCCCGTTCCAATGCCACAGACAGTAAAGTCAATCCATATAACGACCTGGATATTGCTTTTGGTGAACATGGTGCACTAAATGGTTATGCTCTTAATCCCCGTGATGGTATGAACCCTTTTCCATGGCAACAACACCCTGGTAGTAACGCAACAAATGAGGTATTTGCTGACTATTTCTTAAATTGGACATATAACAGTTTCTTAGATAACGATCCAGGAAGGGCACAATATAGCTGGATGAATCGCCACATGCCCAATTGGGTTCCGTGACATGACAACCCTTAATTTCCCATGCGATATAAGAGATTGGGTCTTGCAACACGAAATATATTGCCATAATTGGCTCTGAACAAGGAAAATGGTATGAGTACAAAATATATGTTTGGCAAGGTCAACCGTATTCTGTTTTTTACAGCTATCTTGCTTTGGACAGGTTGTACCAGGGATATGAACGGCGTTCAGGCTAATGATACGAAGACGCCTGAACCTGTTACAGAGAGTATAACCCTGACGGCAACCACTTCGCCAACCAATACACCTTTTATTTCCTCATCTACTCACACCCCTATTCCCGCCACCGCGACACCAACGGCCGTTCCCAATACCGCCACACCGACAGCTGTTCCACCGACTCCCTCACCCACGACTCTGCCAACGGCAACGCTAACCCATGAACAGGTAGACGCGAATCTGACTGAGTTAATGCTGACCAATGGCGGTTGTGAATTGCCTTGCTGGTGGGGAATTGTACCTGGAGAAACACCAATTGATTCAACCCATGAGAGCTTAAAAGCATTAGGAGCATCCTTTCCAGGAGACACGTATGCAAGTTTTGGTATTGACTGGGGAGCAGCTATTGAATTTGAAGTTAATCATGGTATTGTCCAAACTATGGACATTGGAGGAAGTTATTCTCCTGGTTGGATTGATCGGGATAAGTATACGCAAGGTTGGCAATCCTACAGTTTGACGGCCGTTCTCGATCACTATGGCCTTCCCACACGAGTTCTGGTGTACAAACCATTCCAGGCTGATCCTGGCCAACCCAGTTATCACCTGCTTGTTTTCTATGAGGACTCCGGTTTTGAAATAGACTATGTAGGGAGTATTGAAATCCTTAGTGATGGCAACTATTTTGCCTGCCCTAATATGGCCGACATTTGGATGGTTCATCTGTTTCTTTATCAGCCAAGCCAAGTGGATAATGTAGTAGAGAGAATTCTCCCCGCATCCAGTATTGGTTACATAGCTGATGCCCAAACTGTCTATGATGTCATAAGTTGGCCAGAGGCAACCGGCACGTCATTGGAGTCCTTCTACGAAACTTTCCGTATGCCCGCAGCAAATGCCTGTTTTGAATTTGTAACACCATGATTGTCTTGTGAGGGTCAGTGGAAGCGACCGGTCTCAACAGCCAGACCATCCGTATCACCTTCTCCATTGCCGGGCAGGCGGTGGCCCTCAAGGTCATGGGCAGCAGCACGAACACTTACTACCTGTACAACGACCATGCTTCGACGCTGCTCAGCACAGGTCTGGGCAGCGTGGCCACAATGAGCACTACCGGCGGCGGCACAGTAGCCGGCAGCAACGGCCGTTACACCCCCTTCGGCGACCGGCGCACCACAATCCGTTAGCAGGGCTACGGCCGTTCCCCGCACAAACTACCCTTCCTAACCGTATTTCGCTTGTTGGGTTAGGCAACGGAGGGGAATCGTCAAGGAGGAAACGGCCGTACCACTCCGCAATCCACAATCTAAAATCTATTATGGGGGCAACGGCCGTTTCCTTCCCATTTCCGTCACTCATCGAGTCGCGGTCATTCTCTCACTGAGTCAATCCAATCCACTCACTGAGTCAACTCATTTCTCTCACTGAGTCAATACAATTCACTCACTGAGTCAATGCAAATCTCTCAGTGAGTAAAAACAGCCGGTTACATTTCCGATGACATTGAAGACAGAACTGGCGATTATTTACGTCTATCAAATTTTACAGATGCAGCACCATGTTTGTTGATAATCAAATGGGTCAAAATCCATCCCCCCATTTCATATCACTAAATAATCCCCTTGCTGCCACAAAATCCCACGCACAAACAACCCGTCAACTGTAAACTGGTCAGGACTTTTCCAAACTCATAAGAAAATAACTAGAAGAACCTCATTTTGTTACACTTGAGATTTTCCAAGACCACCAAGTAAACAAAAGAGGTTCATTACGAAGCATATCACATTTACAAACGAACAATTAGAAAACGTCGTTTTTGACCTGGGTGGCCTTTTTGAATTGTTCCAACAGATCCCAGACACGCGAAAAGCGCAGGGGAAACTATACCCATTGCCATTTTTATTGTCAGCCATCTTGTTAGCCCGATTATCCGGTGAGCATACGCCGACTGGCATTACCGCTTGGATTCGCTTACGCCGCTCGCTTTTGGTTGCGGTATTGCCAACGACACGATTTACGGCCCCATCCTTGAACACGATCCGACGCGTTCTGGATGAAGTCATATCAGCGGATGAATTGCATCGGATATTCCGCCAATTCTTGCATCTGAACTATGGCGGACAGCAAAGCGTCCTCATTACGATGGATGGCAAGACTTTGCGCGGCACAATTCCTGCGGGAAAAACACAGGGCGTTCATCTATTGGCCGCCTACTTGCCGGAAGAAGGGATTGTTTTGGCTCAAGTAGAGGTTGATAAGAAGGCAAAGGAAAACGAAATCAAGGCTGCGCCCAAATTGCTGCACCAACTCGACTTGAGAGGGCGGGTTGTCTCTGGAGATGCTATGTTCGCTCAACGGAAGTTGTCGGTGCAGATTATGGCTCAGGGTGGCGATTATCTTTGGTTTGTCAAAAGCAACCAGCCCCGTTTGCTAGGGGATGTCGAGCAATTCTTTGTGCCGCCGCGCAAAGAGAAAGGATGGCACACGCCACCGCTGCCCCAAGGTATTGCCCAAGCGACAAATAAAACGCATGGTCGTTTGGAGCAGCGAACTATCACGGTAATGAGCGATGACACCCGCTTTATCAACTGGCCTGGATTGCGTCAGGTTTTCAAGCTGGAGAGAAAAGTGACAAAACTCTCCACTGGCAAATGTACCTACGAAGTTGTTTATGGCATTACTAGCGTTCCCCAGGAACGTGCCGATGCGTCCTGTTTGTTAGCGTGGACACGCCATCACTGGGGCATTGAAAATGGGTTACATTACCGTCGCGATGTCACGCTCAAGGAAGATGCAACCAGGATGTCAGGAACACCACAAGCCAGCGTAGTGGCTACAATTAACAACTTCATTGTCGGGTTAGCTGGCAAGCTTGGCTTCACAAATCTGCCAACCATGTTGCGTATGGCCAATGCCAAGATCAATTTCGCCCTTTACAATTATTTATGAGTTTGGAAAGGTCCTGGTAAACTGGTTGACATCCAAAACGTTTTGGATTATACTAAAACCATCTTCCAAAACGTTTTGGAAGATTCTTATTGAAACCACACCCACACAATCGCACTACCTGGACAAGTCATTATGGCTGCAACCTTAAAAGACATTGCCCGCAAAGTTGGCGTCTCCGTAACCACCGTATCCCGTGGATTGGCCGGTTACAGTGACGTTGCCGCCGAAACCCGCGACCGCATCATGGCCGTAGCCGCCGAATTAGGCTACTCCCCTAACGTTACTGCCCAACGCCTGCAAAAACAGCGCACCGACATGCTGGGCTTCATCATGCCCACCTTTGGGCCGCGCTTCTCCGACCCCTTTTTCAGCGAATTTATCGCCGGTATCGGCAACGAAGCAGCCGCCCACAACTACGATTTGCTCGTCTCCACCCACGCGCCCGACAGCGAAGGCGAACGAAATGCTTACTTACGTGCCGTAAAAAAGGGCTGGGTCGATGGGTTGATCGTCGTGCGCACCCGTGAAGATGACGCCCGCATCCAACTGCTTTGTGAACATCAATTCCCCTTTGTCGCCTTTGGCCGGACCAGTGACGCGCTGGATTTCCCCTACGTTGACGAGGACAGCGCCGCCGGGATGCGCCTGCTGGTGCAGCATTTCATCGATCTGGGACACGAACGTATTGCTTTTATTTCGCCGCCATCCGGTTTGATGTTCGGCCGTTACCGCTTGCAAGGGTTTTATGAGACGATGCAGGCCAATGGTCTGGCCGTTCAACCAGAATGGATCGTTTTAGGCGATATGACCCAGCGCGGCGGGGCCGAAGCGATGGAATCTTTACTGGCCTTGCAGCCCCGGCCAACGGCCGTTATTGGCGGCAATGATTTGATGGCCATTGGTGCGATTAACCGCATTCAGCAGGAAGGATTGCAGGTTGGCCAGGATATTGCGGTTGGCGGATTTGATGATATTCCTCTGGCGGCTTACATGTCACCCCCCTTAACGACCATCCACCAACCTATCTACGAAATCGGCAAGGCGACATGTGCGATGCTGATTGAGGTGATTAACGGCCGTGTCCCCCAAAACCCGCACACACTCCTCACCCCCACCCTGATTGTGCGGGCTTCCAGCGGCAAAACAATCCCCCAAACCTGAGGAGGTGGACCAAAAATCAAACTAACAAACAGACCAACAAACAAATATTCACAAGAAGTCAATATTCAATTCATTTGAAACGGAGGTTTGAAGAGAAATGAGAAAAAGTTTTGTTTTTGTACTCGCATTAGTCATTCTGGCCTTAGGCCTTGCCGCCTGCCAGCCCCAGGTCGTGGAAGTCACCCGCGTTGTGACCGAAACCCAGACCGTTACCGAACAAGTGGAAGTCACCCGCATGGTCGAAGGCGAAAGCGTCACCGAGATGGTTGAAGTAACCCGTGTCGTTGAAGTCCCGGCCGAACCCGTCGATAAAACCGTCGTCGAATTCTGGTCAACCGACAACGAAGAAGAGCGGGTCAACACGTATGAAGCTGTTGCCGCCCGCTACATGGAAATGCATCCTGAAGTTGATATCCGCATTGTTCCCATTGAAGAAGGCGGTATTACCCAGCGTATCGCCACCGCCCAGGCCGCCAACCGGCTGCCCGACATCGTCCGTATGGGTGTTGAGCGTGTTGCCGCCTTTGCCGCCGATGGTATTCTGGATGAGGATGCGGCCGTTGCCACCATCACCTCGATTGGTGAAGATGACTTCCGCGCCAGTCCGCTGGCAATGGTCACCGATCCGGCCACCGGCAAATATGCCGCCATCCCCTTTGACGGCTGGATTCAAGCCATCTGGTACCGCCAGGATGTTTTTGATGAACTGGGATTGAGCGCGCCTATTTCCTGGGACGACATCAATGCCGCCTGCGACGCCCTTCCCGGCGCCGGCAATTTGCTCTACGCCATTGGCTTGGGCACAGACCCCGGCCAGAACTACGGCCACCAGATTTTCGAACAAGTCGCGATTTCCAACAATGCCTGGCCATTCGATGCTGACGGCAATGTCACCATGAACACGCCAGAGATGATTGCCGCCCTTGAGTTCTACACCAACCTGCAAAGATGCGCCCTGCCCGGCCCGCAGTATTGGCGTGGTTCCCGTGAAGCGTATGAGCTGGATCAATCGGGTATGCTCTTCTACAGCACCTACATCATGGACGACCTGGTTGACGGCTCCGGTTTGGAAGGCGGCGGCAACGTGGAAATCGCCGTTGACAACCTGGCCGGTGTGACTGGATTCGCTCCGGAAATGGCTGGCCCGAACGGCTCTGCTTCCTACGGCCAGTTGGTCACCCTGGGCATCATGCAGGGGGCTGACCCGGTAGCGCAAGACGTGGTCAAGTTCTTCCTGACCGACGGCTACCAGGACGTGCTGGCGCTGGCTCCGTTTGGCAAAGTTCCGGTGCTCAAGAGCGCCGTCGACGGCTGGATGTCCAGCAGTGATTACTTTGCCAACTACTCGGCCGACACGCTGGATCAAATTGCCAATGGTTACGAGACGATGCAGCGCTGGCTGTTCCGTCCCGACTACAATGCCGCTCAACGAGCTGTTGTGGGTGACATTGAAGGTCGTCTGCTCATTCCCACTGTTATCAGCAACATCGCTTTGGAAGGCACGATGACGCCGGAAACGGCCGCTGAGTTCCTCCAGACTGAGGTCGAACAACTGTACGCCGACCGGCAGGCTGAGTAGATTCGTTAGCAGTTAGCAGTTAGTCATTAGCAGTAATCGGTAATCAGTGACGAACACCGATTACCGATTACTGGCCACTGAACAGTGACAGGGGGTTTGTTATGGCGGCTTTATCGGAGAAACCAACGGCCGTGTACCGCCGCAGCCGTTGGCAGTCAATGGACGCCAAAGAAGCAAGATTGGCCTGGGCGCTTATCTCACCTACGGCCCTTATCGTCTTTGGTCTGGTTTTATTCCCGGCGTTTTTCAGCATTTGGATCAGCTTCCGCGATGTCACCCTGGGCAACCTCAATGACGTTTTCCACGCTCCCTTTGTGGGCTGGGACAATTATCGCGCTGTTTTTAACGATTTCGCCTTTAAGTGGCAGGGGTTTGACAGTTGGGGTGCGGCCGTTACCAGCATCGTTTATACGCTGACGGCCACCATATTAACCCTGGTCACTGGCTTAATCGCTTCCCTGGTTTTGAATCGGCCGTTTCGCGGCCGGGGCCTGACCCGCGCCATCTTCCTTTTCCCTTACGTCGCCCCCATCGTCAGCGTCGCCTACGTCTGGCGCTGGCTGCTCGATCCCAAGCCCTCCGGCGTCCTCAACGACGTTTTAATGGGGCTAGGCATTGTCGATTTGCCGCTGGCCTTCCTCTCCACACGGGGCATTGCCATCATCGTCGTCATCTTCTTCGAAGCCTGGCGCTACTTCCCCTTTGCCATGCTCATGATTCTGGCCCGGCTGCAAGCCATCGACAGCACCCTTTACGAAGCGGCCGAAGTCGATGGCGCCAACACCTGGCAGCAGTTCTGGAACGTGACGCTGCCCGAACTGCGTTACGTATTGGGCGCTATCTTCCTGCTGCGGCTCATGTGGACGTTCAATAAATTCGATGACATTTTCCTGCTGACCGGCGGCGGCTTCGGCACGAATGTCCTGCCCGTGTTGACCTATCAATTCAGTTTCAAGCAGTTCAACTTTGGACGCGGCGCAGCCACAGCGATGATCCTGCTGGCCATTCTGGTCGTTTTCATGGCTTTCTATATTGGCATTGTGATGCGCAATATCGATGAGGATTAAGGGGGACGTCATGCAAAAGAATACCAAGAAAATGAACTTCATCGAGCAGTTGTCCCACCGTTTTAGCTGGAAGGGGCTGCTCTTTGCGATTACCCTCACTTTCTTCCTGACCAGCATCCTCTTTCCGTTTTACTGGATGGTGGCCTCTTCGTTCAAGACGCGGGCGGAAATTGGCGGACGCGAACCGGTTTACATACCCGGTGCGCTGCGCCTGGAAGCGTACCAGGAGCTTTTTGACCCGGCCAATCCATCTTTTCAGGATTTTGGGATCAATATTTGGAATACGATTAAAGTGTCGGTGCCAACGGCCGTTATCGCCGTCATCCTGGCTGTATTCGGTTCCTATGCCATTGCCCGGTTAAAATTCAAGGGCAAAAACGCCATGCTCAACGCCATCCTCGTCGTCTACCTGTTCCCCGGCATTCTGCTCATCATCCCCCTGTTCTCCATGCTGGCCCGGATAGGTGACGCTGTTGGCTTTAACGTCCAAGACAACCTGGGCGTCCTCGTCTTTACCTATCTGGCCCAAACGCTGCCAGTGGCGCTGTACATGCTCACCAATTATTTCCGCACCATTCCTTCAGAAATCGAACAGGCGGCGCTAATTGACGGCTGCAACCGCTTCGAAGTCATCTGGCGCATCACCCTGCCGCTGGCCATCCCAGCACTTGTTTCCGTCGCCATTTACACGCTGATGATCGCCTGGAACGAGTTCCTCTACGCATTTGTGTTCCTGAACAGCCGCGAACTGTTCACCATGCCCATCAAAATCAACACCATTTGGAACGATCCATCACCGCGCCCCCACGTTGTCATGGCTGCTTCAACCATCATGTCGGTGCCGATTTTGGTACTTTTCCTGGCCCTGGAAAAATATTTAACCGAAGGTTTGTCGGCTGGTGGTGTTAAAGGATAATATTGGGAAGAATGAAGTATGAGGGATGAATGATAAACTGCCTGGAGGCGGTTTGTCATTCAATATTCTCCATTCGCCATTCCATATTACCCGGATAACAACCAAATCATGAATGATGATCTTTACAAGCATTTGGCTTTCCTGTATGGAACGGAAAGTGCTGCTTATTTAATTGAGCAAATCAATCGATTAATCGATTCGTATCAACCACAGATTCAACAGCCCAAGGCGATTACGCCCGCCCGTCTGACCGAGCGGGACGCCGTCCTCATCACGTATGGCGATATGGTGCAAAGTGAAAATGAAGCACCGCTGCACACGCTTTCCGATTTTTTAACCGGCCACGTTTCCGGTTTGGTCAGCACCGTTCATTTGCTGCCTTTTTATCCTTACTCGTCGGATGATGGCTTTTCGGTGATTGATTATTGGGCGGTCAACCCGGAATTGGGAACGTGGCCAGACGTCGGCCGTATCGGTGGCCATTTCCGCCTGATGTTTGATGCGGTAATCAATCACATTTCAGCGCAAAGCGACTGGTTCCAGGGCTTTTTGCAGGGTGACGAAACGTTCCAAAACTACTTCATCACCGTTGACCCGCAAACAGATCTATCGCAGGTTTTCCGTCCCCGCACCCTGCCCCTGCTGACGAAAGTGGAAACAGCCAACGGGCCACGTCACGTCTGGACTACCTTTAGCGACGACCAGATTGACCTCAACTTCGCCAATCCAGAAGTGGCGCTGAAAATCATTGAACTGCTGCTTTTTTATGTCAGCCAGGGGGCCGAACTCATCCGGCTGGATGCTATCGGCTTTATGTGGAAGGAAGTGGGCACGACCTGCATCCATCTGCCGCAAACTCACCGGCTCATCCAACTGATGCGCCGTGTGCTGGATCGCGTAGCCCCCAGTGTGGTCTTAATCACCGAGACAAACGTGCCGCATAAGGACAACATCTCTTATTTTGGCAACGGCCGTAACGAAGCCCAAATGGTCTACAACTTCTCCCTGCCGCCGCTGACTTTACACACTTTCCACACCGGCAGCGCCGCAGCGCTCTCCCGCTGGGCCGATTCACTCACCCTGCCCTCGGATCAGGTGACGTTTTTCAACTTCCTGGCCTCACATGACGGGATTGGGGTGACGCCGGCGCGCGGGATTTTGGACGATACGGCAGTTACCGCCATGGCCGAGCGCGTACAACAATTGGGCGGACACGTCTCCTACAAAAACAATCCCGATGGCAGCCAGAGCGCTTACGAATTGAATATCAACTTCCTGGACGCACTGGGCAATCCAGGGGTTGAAGAGCCGGTGGAATTAATCGCCCGCCGCTTTTTAGCTTCACAGGCGATCATGCTGGCCCTGCGCGGCGTGCCCGGCATTTATTTTCACAGTTTGTTTGGCTCGCGCGGCTGGCCGGCAGGGGTCAAACAAAGCGGGCGTGCCCGCACCATCAACCGGCAGAAGCTCTCACACCAACAGATCGAGCAGGAACTGGCTGATGAAACGTCACTGCGCCATCTGGTATTCAGTGACTACGCGAATTTATTACATCAACGGACAACCCATCCTGCTTTCCATCCCAATGGCGAGCAGGAAGTTATTTTTGCTCATGAGGCGGTGTTTGCTTTGTGGCGGCGGGCGATAGATGGGGAAACGGCCGTGCTCTGTCTGCACAATGTCAGCAATCAAAACCTAAATATCAACGTCGATGCGGATAGTTCATTTACGAATTTGTTGGATGGGCGGGAGTATGTGGCGGGGAACGGCCGTCTTTACCTGACCATCGCCCCTTACGAAGTGTTGTGGCTGAATAAAAGCTAGAGTAAGAGTGAGAGCGAGAGGAAGAAAATGCCCTCTCGCTCTCGCTCTAACCTCTATCCTTCCTATGAACATTGGATTTATTTCAACTCGATTAGCCGGAACAGATGGCGTCTCCCTGGAAACGGCCAAGTTAGCGGCCGTTTTCCATGACCATATGGGGCATCGATGTTTCTACTGCGCCGGGGAATTGGACGATGGACTCCCTGGCCTACTGGCTCCCGAACTGCACTTCACCGATTCGGTGGCTGTTGAACTTGGTGAAAAAGCATTTAACCGCAAAGGCGCAGAGAGCACAGAGATTTTGAGGGACATTGCCGGGCGCGCTGCTCAATTGAAGGAACCAATTCGGCAGTTCATCAGCCAGTTTGCCATTGACTTCCTCGTCATTCAAAACGCCTTTGCCATTCCCATGCAGCTGCCGCTGGCCCAGGCACTGGCTGAAATTCTGGCCGAAACTGGCCTGCCAGCGTTGGCCCACAACCACGATTTTTACTGGGAGCGCGAAAGGTTCGCCGATAACTGCATTCCCGACTTCCTGGACACCTATTTCCCTCCCGATTTACCCAATCTGAAACATGCCGTCATCAATTCCAAAGCCCAACGCGACCTGAAAGCGCGGCGCGGCATCGACAGCATCCTCATTCCCAACGTCTTCGATTTTGCCACACCCGCCCCCGGCATTGACACGTACAACACCGATTTCCGGCAGGCGATTGGCTTGAGTGACGATGATTGGCTCATTTTGCAGCCCACACGGGTCATCCCCCGCAAAGGGATTGAGCTGGCCATTGAACTGCTGGCCCGTCTCAACGACTCCCGCGCCAAGCTGGTCATCACCCATCACGCCGGAGATGAAGGGCTGGATTATCTACACCAATTGCAGAAAATGGCTCAAGAAAAAGGCGTCGATTTACGCTACGTAGCCGACAAAGTCGATGACGCCAGACGAATGACGAATGACGGCCGTAAAATTTACTCACTCTGGGACACCTACCCCCACGCCGATCTGGTCGCCTACCCCAGCCTGTACGAAGGGTTCGGCAATGCGCTCATTGAGACGATTTATTTCTGCAAACCGGCCTTTGTCAATCGTTACTCGGTTTATGCCGATGATATTGGGCCGCTGGGCTTCCAGTTTGTGGAGTTAGATGGTAAAGTGACGGATGAGGTGGTAACGGCCGTGCACGACATCCTCCTCCACCCCGAAAAAACCAAACCCATCGTCGAACACAACTACCGGCTGTGCCAGGAACACTTCTCCTACCAAACCCTGGAGCGCCTACTGAGCCAAGTTTTGCCTTCTTTATCTGATCGGGATTAAATTAATGACAGTCTATGTGAGGCACTTATGTAAAAAGACCACGCCGGGGCAAAGGGTATCCAATGATTTCCGTCAATCGTTTCCGAACAGTATCGAAGGGTTTGCTAATAATCGTTGCGACAAGCATACTAACTGCATGTGCATCACAACAATTAAGTGAATCAGATCTTACTCGTATCTCCCCATCAGTGCAGGACGATCTAGCAAAAGCAACTGAGACATTGAATCCGACAGAATCAGAAATTTATGCCGCAACCGCAATTCCATTATTTTCACCAACACTAGCACCTATCAACGTCACCACTATTTCGCCCACTGCAACAGAAACTCAACCCACTCCCATCCCCGTTGCTACTCTTATGCCTTTCACTTTTCAGGGAACTGTTGTCTTAAGTATAGCCCCTGACATAGAGGTACAAGAGTCAGCGCTGTGGCAATGGTCAACAGAGCGCCAAGAGCTACAACCACTTCTGGAGAAAGAAGGCGTTCTCTTTGGGCAACCCCTTCTTTCCTCAACGGGACACTATCTCGCGTATACTCAACTTATTGGTAATTTGGCCAGTATCTGGGTTATGGATATGGCTACAGCCGAAACAAAGAAATGGAGCGAAGATTTCCAAATCAATTCCATGGAATTGCAAGACTATCCCCACTATCTGAATTGGATTGTGATTCAATCATGGACTCCAGATGAAACGGCTCTTATTTTTCAATATTGGGAAGAGCAGGTTGCCTCAGACGAGCCTATCTGGAGCTATTTGCTATTTGAAGATGGTCGTAGCGAACAATTAGATTCACGAATTGTTGACGTAAGTTGGTCTGTTAAGGAACCAAACCGGCTGGTTTACCTTTCTCAATATCAAGGTGTCTATCTCGTAGATATAAACCAGATTGATAGCTCGACACAATTGATAGCAGATATTAATGTTTCTCATGGCAGCCTTGCCTGGCATCCCGATAGTCAGCATATCGCCATCGTTGGCAATTTACGGGACAAATCATTATTATGGAACTTAGACCTTAATACCAGCCAGCTAACCGAAATTGAAAATGGTGAACCTGCGGACCATTTCATCAGGTGGTCACCTGATGGACAATCACTACTTTGGGTAGCAAATGATAAAGTGATGACCTTAGGCTTCAAAGATAACAGTTTCACTGAATTAATGTCATTTCAACTCCCA
>JACKCC010000021.1 GCA_020634245.1 Ardenticatenaceae bacterium
TGATTAATAATGCCCTCTTGTTTGGCCAACAGCGCCTTCACAACGTCGCCAATCGAGATGATTCCCATCAATTCGCCTTCTTCAGATTTAACCGGCAAATGACGGAAATGTCTGTCTGACATCATTGTCATGCAAGTTTCGATGGATTCCTTAGGAGAGACACAAATGACGTTGGCCGTCATCGCTTCCTTGACGGGGGTTGTGCGGCTGGATTTGCCGTGCAGCACTACTTTACGCGCGTAATCCCGTTCGGAAAAAATACCGGCTACCTCACCCTCTTGCAGCACCAACACAGCCCCCACATTCATCTGGCTCATCAATTTGAGTGCATCGAAAATCGTCGTATCCGGGCTGACAGACCATATGTCATTCCCTTTGGTACGCAGTAATTGGCTAACAATTGTCATGAGTCCTACCTCCTAAAGCAAATTGCGGCGGGCTGTAAGCCGCCCCGGAATAAAAATTTGCTGCCCCTTGCCTATTCATTATCGCTTGTTTTATTTGAATATGCCATTTGTGCTATATCAGGCTCGTTTGACGTGCAGGGTGAACCCGTCAACGGCCGTTACCCGCACCACATCCCCTTCTTCAAACGCCTCGCCAGCCTGCGCCCGCCACAACTCGCCGGCCACCAAAACCATGCCCCGGTAAACTCCATCTTCCTTATCGACGGTTAGCGCCTTCCGCACCGGGCCTTTTTGTCCAATTAACCCTTCGCCGCCAGTCAACGGCTGCGCGCCCTGCGCCCGCAGCGCCATCGTCACAATAAAAATAAAGAAACCGGCTGTAAACAGACTCACCGTTACCGCTCCCGGAATCGAAATACGGGCAAATTCCGGCGTCCCCGGCGAATTAAACAAAACCAGTAAACCACCCAACAAGGTAAGCGTTCCCGCCAGCGCCAGCGCGCCATGTACCGGCGCTTTTACTTCCAAAATGAACAAGACAAAGGCCACCGCCACCAGGCCCAGACCAAACCAGTTGGCCGGAAGCTGGCCCAGGCCGTACAGTGCCAGTCCCAAACACAGCACGCCAATAAATCCGGCCACCCAGCCGCCGGGACTGGACATCTCAATCAAAATGGCCTGAACGCCAATGGTGAGCAAAATACCCAGTAGCAGCGGATTGGAGAGCGCGTGCAGCAGCTGCTCGATAATATTCATGTCAAAAGGCTGAACGGCCGTATCCGCCGTATGCAGCACCACCTGCCGATCATTCACTACCACCGTCAAGCCATCCAACTGGGCTAGCAAATCGGGCACATCATTGGCGATGGCGTCAATCAATCCTACATCCAGCGCTTCCTGCGCATGGACGGCACGGGCATCAACGATCATCGCCTCAGCCAGTTTGGTCACTTCTGGACCGCGCCGTTCGGTCAAACTGCGTACCAGCGCCGTCAAATCTTCCGTGATTTTGCGGAAAATGGTCTCATCCAGGTCCGCCCCGCCATCGCCAACGGGAGAAGCTGCGCCGATAACCGTTTCCGGAGCCATAGCTGCCGCATGAGCGGCGATGGTAATGATGCTGCCTGCCGATGCCGCCTGTCCCCCGCGTGGGCTCACATAAACAATGATTGGCACCGTTGAAGCCCGAAAAGCGCGCACAATCTCCTGCGTTGTGTCCACGGCGCCGCCCGGCGTGTTCAGCACGATGAGCAGCGCCTCGGCATCTCTCGCTTCCGCCTCGGCAATGCCCCGCTCGAAATAGCTGGCCATCGCTGGGGTAACAGCGCCTTCAATCTCCAGCACCAACACTTCTGACCCCTGCGCCTGTGCTGACCAGACGCCCAGCCAGAACACAAAAACCCCTAGAATCAATACCGTTACCTTACGCATTCTTACACTCATTATCACCAATCCGGGGCTTGGGAAGCCCCTCAATATGCCCACTCGCAACTTCGCAACCTCGCCATCCGCCTACTCACAAACCGGCAGTGCCACAAAAAACGTACTGCCTTTACCTTCTTCGCTCTCTACCCAGACGCGCCCTTGATGCAGTTCAACCAGTTCTTTAACAATGGCCAAACCCAGTCCCATACCTTCGTGGTGGCGATCCAGCGGGTCTTCGACCTGATAAAAACGCTTAAAAATGCGCTCATACTGGTCGGGTGGGATACCAACACCAGTATCAGAGACGATGACCCACACTTCTTCATCTCTGGCCTCAACGGTAATTTCGATGTGGCCTTCTTGCGGCGTGAATTTGACGGCGTTGTCAAACAGGTTATTGAGCACAACTTCGATGACGCTGCTGTCGGCCATAATGGGCAGTTCTGTCTCTGGCAGGTTAATGGTGACAGTTTGTTGCTTGGCAACGGCCGTGTCGTCCCGTTCCGCCATTACCTCCCGCACCAGCGCTGCCAAATCCAGCCGCGCCAGATTCAGTGATTCGCGCCCGGTGTCCACATATTGGAAATTCAACATATCCTGAATCAGCGTTCGCAGGTGAACGGCCGCATCCAACACTGTATCGAACTGTTTCATCATCTCCGGCGACGCCTCTTCCCGCAAAAACGACAGGTACCCCAAAATCACCGTGAGCGGCGTGCGCAGTTCATGCGAGGCAATAGAGATAAAATCCGTTTTGAGTTGGTCCAAATCATTCAGCTCGGCATAGGCTCGGCGCAAATTCTCGTCCATCCGCGCCCGTTCCACTGCCACCCCGGCGATGTCGGCCAGGATCGTCAACATTTCGGCATCCTGCCGCGTAAATTCACCGCCGTTCTTGTTAATCGCTTCCAGCACGCCCACCGGCTGGCGATCCACATCACGCATAGGCACACCCAGAATAGCCTGGGTCTTAAAATCAATTACTTTGTCTACATTTTTGTTCCAACGCGGGTCTTTGGCGACATCAGGAATGAACATCGGTTTGTTAGCCCGGATAATCGCTCCAGCAATGCTGCCATTCAGAGGAACTGGCGTGTTAGCCATCTGAGGGGGGATCGCATTGGAGGAAGCCACGATGTATAAATCACGCGAATGCGGCTCCAAAAGTAAAATCGATGCCGCTTCCGTATTCGTCAAGATCGCAGCTTCACGAATGATATAAGTCAACAGTTGATCCAGGTTGTTGGCCGAGTTTAAAATACGGCTGATTTCCACCATACGCGCCAACCGGGAAACACCAAGCTTGGCAAACCGTTCTCTCATAAAGCCTTCTCCAAAACTGTTGCAGAGTTGCGGGGTCGCGAAGTTGCAAAGTTGGGAAGTTGCAGGGTTACTTGGGTTCAAGTGATTCTGTCACTTGCTACTTGCCACTTTGCCTTTATGATTATGATACGGTATGTTGAGGCCGTAAACAAGCGGTTCTAATGATGAATTTCACTGTTGCGCGCCGCCTGAGCCTGTCGAAGGCGGGCAGGTTTCGACAGGCTCAGCCTCTGAGGAAACACGTTTGAATGATGAATGATGGACGGTTAGCTCTTTATTTGCATATTCCCTTTTGCCGCCACCGCTGTTCGTACTGCGATTTTAATACGTATACCAGCCTGGGCGACCTGAAAGTGTCGTATACTGATGCTCTTTGCCGCGAAATTGAACAGGTAGGGCGGTTGGCGGGGGGGGAACGGCCGTGTCATACCATTTTCTTCGGCGGCGGCACCCCCTCCCTGATGAGTCCGGCCATGCTGGGGCAGATTTTGCAAAGCGTGCGCCGTCATTTTGCGCTGACCGATGACGTTGAAATCACGATGGAAGCCAATCCGGGGACGGTTGATGGAGCATATTTGACGGCCGTTCGCCAATTAGGCATCAATCGCATCAGCTTTGGCGTGCAGAGCGCCATCGCCAGTGAATTGGTTCTGCTGGAACGGGAACACGACTTCCCGGCAGTGATCGCCGCTATGGCCGATGTCCGCGCCGCCGGTTTCAACAATTTCAGCCTGGATTTGATTTACGGCGTACCGGGGCAAACGCTGGAATCGTGGGAAGAGAGTTTGCGGGCGGCGCTGACCCTGGAACCGCCCCATATCAGCCTCTACTGCCTGACGATTGAGCCGGGTACACCGATGAACAGGTGGTTGGGCAACGGCCGTATCCAGCCGCCCGACCCCGATTTAGCCGCCGACCAATACGAACTGGCCAGCCAAATCCTGGCCGACCACGGCCTGATCCAGTACGAAATCTCCAACTGGGCGCGGCCCGGCCACGAATGCCGTCACAATCTGGTTTATTGGCGTAACCAGGAATATTTGGGATTGGGGGCCGGAGCGCATGGTTCGGCCAACGGTTATCGCTACGAAGTCGTCAAGCAGCCCCGCGTCTACATCCGCCGCATGGCCAACGAAGCAGTTGGCCCATTCCCGCTGTCGGCAGCTGTCGCCGCCCACCACGCCGTAGACCGCGCTGAGGCAATGTCGGACACGATCATCACCCAACTGCGCCTGCTCCAAGAAGGGCTGGATTTGGCTGCCTTCCAAACCCGCTTCGGCCAAAGCCTGGATGATGCTTTTGACGGTACAATGAGTCAGTTGGTGGATTGGGGATTGTTGGCGGTGGGAAACGGCCGTCTCCGCCTGACCCAACAAGGCCGATTTCTCAGCAATCAAGTCTTTTATCGATTCATGTAGCGGGTGGCGAGTAAGCGAGTGAACAAGTATGCAAATTGCCAATTCTGCCTTCAGCGCTCTGCCTTCTGCCTTAACCGTCGCCATCATGGCCGGCGGCCAAAGCAGCCGGATGGGGCAAGACAAATCGTTTGTCCTCTTTGAAGGGCGACCGATGATTGAGACCATCATCGAACGGGTCACCGGGCTGGGCGATGAACTGATCATCATCACCAACAAGCCAGATGAGTACGCCCATTTGGGGCTGCCCTTATTCAGCGATGTGTATCCTGACCATGGCTCGCTGGGGGGAATTTATACGGCCGTCCACTACGCCAGCCATCCCTACACCCTAGTCGTCGCTTGCGACATGCCCTGGCTCAATCGTCCCCTGCTGGCATACATGATTGCGCTCAAAGAAACGGCCGACATCATCGTCCCTTGCTGGAATGAGTTTCCAGAGCCGATGCACGCCATTTATCACAAGACCTGCCTGCCGCCCATCGAGGCCAATCTAAAAGCCAAACGCCTCAAAATTATTCGGTTTTACGATCAGGTTTCGGTGAGATATGTGGAGCCTGAAGAGATAAAACGGTTTGATGGTGACGGCAGTTCCTTCGCCAACATCAACACCCCCCAGGATTTAAGGAAGCTAGAGGATTGAGCGAGAGCTAGAGGATTGGTTTTCCCTCTAGCTCTCACCTATAGCTCTAGCTACTTTTTGCTCAACGCAATCTGCGCCGCACGCATCGTATTGTGCATTAACATCGCAATCGTCATTGGGCCAACGCCGCCCGGAACTGGCGTAATCTGACCGGCAACTTCTTTCGCCGCTTCAAAATCGACATCACCAACTAAACGATAACCACGCTTCTTGGTTGCGTCTTCCTTCTGATTCGTGCCCACATCAATGACCGTTGCCCCCGGTTTAATCATGTCGCCTTTGATCAACTCGGCCCAACCGATGGCCGCTACCAAAATGTCGGCCTGGCGGGTATGTTCCGCCAAATCCTTGGTCCGGCTGTGGCAAATTGTCACCGTCGCATTGGCCTTCTGCAGGAGCATGGCCATCGGCAGCCCGACAATGTTGGAACGGCCGACAATCACCGCTTCCTTGCCGTTGGGGTCCACGCCCGATTCTTCGAGTAGCCGCATGCAGCCGGCCGGTGTGCAGGGCACAAACAGCGGATTACGCCCCTTCATCGCCAGACGGCCAATGTTAACCGGATGGAAACCATCGACGTCCTTCTCTAAGTCAATAGCATTCAGCACCGCTTCTTCATTCAGATGTTTGGGCAAGGGAAGCTGCACCAAAATGCCGTTGACGTTGGGGTCGGCGTTCAACTTGCGCACCAATCCCTCGACTTCTTCTTGGGTAGCATCGGCTTCCAGCTTGTGGCCGATGGAGCGAATGCCTAGCTTCTCGCAGGTACGCTGTTTCATGCCCACGTAGGTTGCCGACGCTGGGTCTTCCCCGACTAAAACAGTCGCCAGACCAGGGGTGTAATTGTATTTTTCTTTCATTTCGGCCACGGCCTGACGTACTTCTTCTTGTACTTTCGCGCCGATGGCGGTTCCATCAATAATTTGTGCTGTCATATTTCACGATCCTTTTGGGTTATGGGAGGGGAGATGGGAAACGGCCGTTAACCACCGCTCACATACAACTCCCCAATTGTTAAACGAATGACCAAAAAATAAAAAGCCCCCATCAGAAGCGGTGGAGGCTCTTAAAACACATCCATACAGGCAAAATAAAATCACATACCTGCAATCATTTAGGCAAAATCTCGGTTGCCATAAATTTATCCAACCAAATGCCCAAAGCAATAGCTAACGTCAATGCTGTAAATGTAAAATACGCGCCACCGTACTCACCAGGAGTGGTTCCAATCAGCAAAACAATCCCCCAAGTTGTCGCCACACCAAAAGCAATAGAAATTACAGCAAGTAACAACCGTTTCACCAGCATAACCAACAGCCTCCAAAAATATATTTAGTCACTAAAAAATTATAGATAAATTCGTATTCAAAAACTAAAATAAACCGGCCGCACTCATCAAAAACATTATATCAGACCGGCGTAATATTTTCCAAAGCTTCCCGAACGTGTTCCGTCAAATCTTCGGGCGAAATAGGCTTAGTAAGATACTTTGTTGCCCCCAGGCGCAAACCGCGATTAATACTATCCAAATCAGTTTTAGCACTCAACATGATAATAGGTAGATCAACCATACCTTCCTGACCACGAATGGACTCACAAACCATAAACCCATCCATGCCTGGCATCATAACATCCAGCAAAATAATGTCCGGCCGATTTTTTTTGACCTTGGCCAAAGCATCTGAACCATTCTCTGCTTCAGAAACGTTGAAACCTGCTCGTACCAGCATCAATCGTAACAGTGTACGAGCCATCGGTTCATCATCAACAATCAAAACCGATTGCGGTGTGTGTTCTCCGGGTTCTGGTGAAAAATATCTACCCACTTCAACTATTTCCGTTTGTTAGGTTCAGTAACAAGAAAAACACTCAACATCAAAAGAAGATTTTGATCTGTTTCCCTTCGCTCTTCCTCTTACATACTCCTTTTTCAAGATATATTTTATTCAAATATTCAATTGAGGCAATCCACTCATTAATCTGGCAGGTTGTCTCCAAGTGGCAGGGTTATCTCTAAGCCTTCCTTGGCCAACAAAGTGCGTGGAAAAACCTGGCGTGTTTTTGCCAAGATTTGGAATACATCCCGATCGGTTAAATCTGGCCCATAATGAAATAAACCCAGATTTTTCACCTGCGCTTCTAAGGCAACCTGGGCCGCCTCATACCAGGTGCTGTGTCCCCAGTCAGCATACTTGTCACGCTCTTCCATTGTGGCAAAATGCGAATCATGTATTAGCAAATCAGCGCCCTGGGCTAGCCTTAACACATTCTCATCCAATTCATTGCCATGCCCTACATCGCTGCAATAGGTAAAGACAGCCCCGCTATTTTCAATTCGAAAACCCAGACATCCGCCTGGATGGTTCAGATCGGCTACTTTGACGACAGTTTGATCGCCTAAAACAATCTGTTCGCCGTCTTTAACCTCTTTCACAATAAGATCGGCCGGCAGCGACTTATATGCATATGGGAGATAGGGTTCGATAAATTGGCCTGCCAAAACTTCTTCCAACCGTCTTCCTACTTTTTTCTGCCCAACCAAAACAAGTCTGTTGGTACGGCCGAATACAGGCAAAAAAAACGGAAAGCCCTGAATATGATCCCAATGTGTATGGCTGATTAAGATGGTGCTTACAATACGGTCGGTTGTTTCTTGCAGGAGTTTTTTACCCAACAATCGAATTCCCGAACCAGCATCAATAATAATTCGATGTTTATCAGAGGTAATCACTTCAATGCATGAAGTATTTCCACCTATTTCTATTGTGTCTGGTCCTGGCGTAGGGATTGTTCCCCGAACGCCCCAAAATCGAATTTGCACCCCTACTCCTCATAAAAGTGTGAATTGGGTAAGCGAGAAATTTTTATGTTCAATTATGCAAAGTATATCAGACTAGAGGAAAAATTGACAGACGGAACCATAAATGCTTCTTGCCAAAACCTGAACGTTTAAACGACTCAATGAGGCCAGAAAAAACAAAAAGCCTGTCTGCAAATACAAACAGGCTTATCCATTGAAATAATTTGGAAAATAATTAGCTGGCTGTGCTTTCTTTTTTCGTGCTGATGACTCTCTCAACGCTATCGAGCAGTTCTTGCGGACCAAAGGGTTTTGTGATGTAGTCGTCAACACGCGCAATGTGCAGCCCAAGCACACGATCGATGCTTTGTGCTTTGGCAGTTACGACGATAACAGGAATATCGCGCATGGCTTCAGAGGCTTTCATTTTTTGGTAAACTTCCCAGCCATCCATTTCGGGCATCATTAAATCGAGCAAAACCAAATCGGGTTTGATTTCACCAATTTTGTCCAGGCCTTCCTGGCCACCCACAGCCCCGGTTACCTCAAACTTATTCCGATCTAAGATGAGCTTTACCAGCTCAATCATTTCAAGTTCATCTTCGATACAAACTACTTTTCTCAAGTCGTCAGCCATTATTTTTTACCCTTTAGACAGCAGGGAAATCTTAATTGAATATCAAACTTAAGATTATCACAAGCAAATTACATTGTCTACATTTACTATTGTACTACTACTTATCCGTGAATGCTGGTTCAATATGTTAAAAATTTCTGTCAGCACTCGGTTAAAGGATTTATTGTGCTGTCATGCTGTTTGGTCATTCGTAAAACGGCCGTACACTCGGTATAATCCAATTTTGGATATTCACTTGATACCCTTCAATATACTGTATATTGAATTCTACTGAAGGTATGTCTGAACAACAAGGCAACGGTTGGAGGCTGTGGTATGAACCAATATAAACCGCGCATTCTGGTAGCTAAACCGGGTCTGGATGGGCACGACCGCGGGGTTAAAGTTGTTGCCAGGGCTTTGCGAGATGCTGGTATGGAAGTGATTTATACCGGGTTGCGGCAAACGCCGGAAATGATTGTGGAAGCAGCTCTGCAAGAAGATGTGGATGCCATTGGTTTGAGCATTCTATCTGGGGCACATATGCCTTTAATGGCCCGGATCATGGACTTGCTGGCTGAGAATGAGATGACGGATATACCTGTTTTTCTGGGCGGCATTGTTCCCAATGATGATATTCCGGCGCTTGAGACGATGGGCGTTCAGGGTATTTTTGGCCCTGGCGCTAATATGAATGAAATTGTCGATTTTATCTGGGGGCGCGTACGCTCCCGCGAATGAAAGGATACTCATTGTGGATGAGTTAATTGAACGAGCCAGAATGGGCCAAACGCGTGCGGTGGCTCGTTTGATTACACAGGTCGAAAACAGTGAAACGGCCGCTTCCCACATTGTCCCTCAGTTATACGCGGCAACAGGCAAGGCGCACATCATTGGTGTAACCGGCGCGCCCGGATCTGGCAAAAGTACGCTGGTGAATGAACTGGCCAAAGCCTTGCGCCAGCAGGATCGGCGAGTTGGCATCATTGCCGTAGACCCTAGCAGCCCGTTTACCGGCGGCGCTTTGTTGGGTGACCGGGTGCGGATGCGTGATTTGGCCGGCGACAAGGGGATTTTTATTCGCAGTCTGGCCTCACGGGGCAGTCTGGGCGGACTATCACAGGCAACGGCCGTTGTCATCAAAGTGTTAGACGCCGCCGGATTCGATTCGATCCTGGTGGAAACCGTAGGTGCTGGCCAGGCCGAGGTGGACATTGCCAGCACGGCTCATACCACTTTGGTCATTGAAGCGCCGGGCATGGGCGACGACGTGCAATCCATCAAGGCTGGCATTTTGGAAATAGCGAACATTTTGGTCGTGAACAAAGCCGACCGTCCCGGCGCATCGCGCACGGTACGGGCATTGAAAACGATGCTGCAATTAGGCGAAACCACGATGGTTCGCCATCACGGCCGTTTCATGCAGACAACGGCCGTTACCGAAAACGAATCCCCCCAAAACCAATGGCCGGTTCCCGTTCTGGAAACCGTCGCCACCGAAAGCACCGGCATTGCTGAACTGGTTGACCAGGTTCTGGCCCACAAAACTTATCTGCGAAGCACCAACGGCTGGCTGGAACAGGAAAAAGTACGCAGCCGGCGCGAAGTAGAACAACTATTGCAAGCCCGATTCATGGCTCGTTTTCAAACAATCGTTTCCCAGGATGATCGCAACCAGCTCATTACAGCGATTGCCAACCGAGAAATTGACCCGTATACGGCCGTAGCCGACATTTTCGCTCACATCAATAACACAGGCTAACCAGCAGCCAGGCGTTAACAATGCTGGCAAAGGGGAAGACACTTATGATGGCATACGGAGAAATCAAACTTTTTGCCGGGACAGGATGTCCGGAACTGGCGCAGCGCATCTCCAATTACATCCACGTTCCGTTGAGCGAGTGGGACATCCTCCGATTCCCTAACGAAAACATCCTCGTCCGCCTGCATGGCAGCGTTCGTGGTCAGGATGTCTACGTCATCCACAGCCACAACCGGCCTATCCATCGCAGCATCATGGAAATGCTCATCGCCATCGATTGTTTGAAGCGCGACTCCGCCGGACGTATCACCGTCGTCATTCCCTATCTGTCATACTCCCAAAGTGACAAAAAAGACCAGCCCCGCATCCCCATCACCGCCCGTCTGCTGGCCAACATGATCGAAGTCGCTGGTGCCGATCGTTGGATAACTATCGATTTACATTCCGGTCAAATTCAAGGGTTTTACAACATTCCCGGCGATTCCCTGACTGCATTTTATATTTTGGTTGATTATTTCCGAAAAAAGAAACTGGATGCTGTTGTCGTTACGCCTGACCTGGGCTTTGCCAAACGGGGCCGTAACTATGCTGCCGAACTGGACATGCCCCTGGCTTTTGTCGAAAAACGGCGCATTGGCAACGAAAGCATCCGTGAAGCGCTTTCCTTAATCGGTAGCGTCGAAAACAAGGATGTCATCATCGTCGATGATTTGATTGATACGGCCGGTTCCATCGAACAAGCTGTTAATCTGGTCAAACAAAAAGGTGCAAGAGATGTGTACATCTCTGCCACCCATGCCGTCTTATCCGATCCGGCGGCTGAACGGTTGAAGAATATGCCGGTCAAAGAAATTGTCCTTACAGACACGCTGCCCATCCCCGAACACAAAATGCTGCCCAACATGACCATCCTTACTGTTGCTAAACTGCTCGGTGAAGTCATTCTGCGTTCGCACGAAGGCCGCAGTGTCGGTGAGTTGTTTAACGAATAATGAACAAGCACCCCCGCTAATCTAATGTTAAGATGAGTGAGGTAATCTAACTGCCTTTATCAATGTGACAGTCACTTCCAAAGTGACTGTCACATAGGACAAATGATACAAAAACTTATGTTCAAGAAATTAGTTTCCAAAATTGTTGGTGATCCCAATAAAAAAATCATCCAGGAACTCCAGCCGATTGTAGATGAAGTAGCCGAATTGGAATCCCAGTTCCAGGCTATGACGGACGAGCAGTTGAAGGGAGTAACGGCCGTACTCAAACAACGCCTCGAAGACGGCGAAACCTTGGACGACATCTTGCCTGAAGCCTACGCCCTGGTCCGCGAAGCCTCCCGCCGTACCACCGGCATGCGCCATTATGACGTTCAGATCATGGGTGGCATCCTCCTCCACCGCGGCGAAATTGTCGAAATGCGCACCGGCGAGGGTAAAACCCTTGTCGTCACCCTGCCCCTATTCCTGAATGCCCTCACCGGTCAAGGCGTTCAACTTGTCACGGTCAACGAATACCTGGCCCGTCGCGACGGCGGTTGGATGGGCAACATCTACCATTTACTCGGCTTGACCACCGGCTGTATCGGTCCGCAGCAGTTTTCCGCCCTCTTTGACCCTGATTATGTTAACCCTGGCGCAGAATTAGAAGACGAACGCCTCGTCCACTGGCGGCCCTGCACCCGGCGGCAAGCCTATCAAGCCGACATTACCTACGGTATCAGCAGCGAATTTGGCTTTGATTACCTGCGTGACAACATGGTCACCAATCCTGCCAATCTGGTGCAGCGCGGCCATAACTACGCCGTTATTGACGAGGTCGATAATGTCCTCATCGACGAAGCGCGGACACCGCTCATCATTTCTGGTCCGGCCGACCAATCGGGCAAAGATTACGCCCGTTTTGCCGGTTATGTGCGCGGCTTGCGGCAGAACACAGCTGAAGAAGAGGAAGACCCCAACGGCCATTACGACATCGATGAAAAAAGCCGCAGCATCAGCCTGACCGAAATTGGCATCGCCGAAATCGAAAAACGCATCCCCGAAATCGACTCGGATGCCGGTGAAAGTCTTTATGATCCCCGTTTCTACCATCTGACCTACTACTTGGACAACGCCCTTAAAGCCCAATACATGTTCAAACGGGATGTCCAGTACGTCGTTCAGGATGGCGAAGTGATCATTGTCGATGATTTCACCGGCCGTCTGATGCCGGGACGCCGCTACTCCGATGGTTTGCACGAGGCCATTGAAGCCAAAGAAGGGGTGACCATCAAGCGCGAGACCATCACCGTTGCCACCATTACCTTGCAAAACTATTTCCGGCTTTACGAGAAACTGGCTGGTATGACCGGTACCGCCCTCACCGATGCTGAAGAATTCGATAAGATTTACGAATTGGGCGTTACACCTCTGCCTACCAACGTGCAATACATCGTCGATAAGGGCGAAATGGGTTTGGTAGAACACAAAGAAAAAGTTGAAGGTACTGAGGCGATTTCCTACTATGACCCAAACAACGATACCCCGGTTTTCTTTAAGCGAACTGATTTTCCAGATCAGGTTTACGGTACGGAACAGGCTAAAGACCAGGCTATCATCAATGAGATCAAACGAGTCGTAAAAACGGGCCGGCCGGTTTTGGTCGGTACAACTTCAGTTGAACACTCAGAATTAATTCATCATTGGCTGCAAAAGGAAAAGATCCAACATAACGTCCTCAACGCTAAAATTCACCAATCGGAAGCTTTGATTGTGGCCCAGGCCGGCCGCAAAGGGGCCGTGACCATTTCTACCAACATGGCTGGTCGTGGCACCGATATTTTGTTGGGTGGCAACCCGGAAGGTTTGACGTCGGAAGCGCTGGAAAAAGATCTTTTCGATCGCAATCTGCTCATTTCGCTGGCCTACCGTCTGCTGGAAGAAAGTGAAGATGCCGCCCGCAGTATGGCCCAAAAGCATCCCAAACTCAGTGAAGACCTGGTTAGTTGGCTGCTCGAACTCAAACAAGAGTATGACACAGCATTGGCAGAAATCGAGGAAGTACAGGTTATCGGTTACCTGAGCCGTGTTTTGCAAGCGCCATATGACATTGATTACAATAATTTATTGACTGTTTTACGGCTGGTGCATGGCGGCCACCTGGGTCAGGCACGGGATTATCTGGATAGGTTGGGCAAGGATACGGCGCTGGCGGATGAAGCGAAGGGGCTGTGGGAGGTATACGGCCGTTACCAGCAAGTCCACGCCGATCCCCGATTAGCCGCCCAATTCCTGGCCGAGACTCTGTTCGAGAAACATTACAACGCCCGCGCCGCCCTCATCCGCGCCGTTTTAGGCAACAATGACGCCGAAGCGCGGGAAATCGTCAAGACCATTCCCGCTCTGCCCGCCAGCCTCATCGACCGCATTCACGAAATCCGCGCCCATGCTGAAAGCGAACAGCAGGATATCTGGCAGTTGGGTGGCCTGCACGTCATCGGCTCCGAACGGCACGAATCACGCCGCATCGATAACCAGCTGCGTGGCCGCGCCGCCCGCCAGGGCGACCCCGGTTCCTCCCGCTTCTTCCTCTCCCTGGAAGACGATTTGATGAAACGGTTTGGCGGCGAACGACTCAAGAATTTCATGAGCCGCACCAACATTCCCGAAGATATGCCCATTGAAAGCGGCATGCTGGATCGCATCATCGAAAGCTCCCAGGAACGTATTGAAGGCTACAACTTTGACATGCGTAAAAACGTTGTTGAGTACGACGACGTGATGAACAAACAGCGCCAGACCATCTACGATGAACGCCGTGCCATCCTGCTGGGCGAAGAGATTGACCTGGACAGCAAAATCAACGCCGCGTTTGAGAACGCAATTGCCGAGTTGGTAGAAAACTACATCGACAATTACCCGGCCTTCATTCGTGGTGAAATTGACCGGGCGATTACCGATTTCAGCACCGACGCGACCGATTCCATAAATGTCACCGGCATCGTCGCTCGTTTGCGCGGCTTTCTGCCCGGACTGCGTGATGTTGACCGGGCCGAACTGGCTGCTCTTTCCCCGGCCAGATTGGCTGACCGTCTCATGTTGTTAGCCCATGAGAATGAGGCCGAAGGGCGCAACCTGTACCAATTAGTACAGGCGATGGGGCGTTTCCTGCCCCTGCTGCCGCCGGTTCCCAACCTGGCTATTTTAACCAGCCGCCGCGGCGGTCAGCTGCAAGCCCGCGAAAACATCCGCCGGGATTATTTGAAACAGGTAGAACTGTTCTACAACGAGTTCCTGGCCGAACAGGTAAGCGAAAGTGAGCAGAAACAAATCTGGCAAAAAGCTGAAGCTGAACTGGATAAATCGTTTTCTCTCTTTAATGTGGAGGGGCTTTCGGTCAAAAATGCTCCGTCGCGGCAGCTGCGCTTTAAGATGGCCGCCGATGAAGTGCTGCAAAATTTGCTGCTCGACAGCCTGTCGGCGCTTTCTGGTCAGCAGCTTGTCACGGCTTTGAATGGCTATGTCGAAACTCAGCAGGGAAAGTGGCGGCAGCACATCGGCGAAGCAGAGTATCAAAATTTTCAACGCTTCTTGCTATTGAGCGCGATTGACCGTGAATGGCGGGATTATTTGACGGCGATGGATGACTTGCGCCGCGAAATTGGGCTGGCTGCCGTCGCGCAGCGTGATCCCAAAGTGGAATATAAACGCCGTTCATTTGAGATGTTTTCGGATATGCGCCGCAACATTGATCAAGATGTGGTGGATCGGTTTTTCCGCCAGGTGGCTTCTCACCAGGCGTTTGTGCAACAGCAGCAGCAGCAGGTGGCCTACCAACTGCAAGCTCAGGATGCCGGTTATCAGGTTGTTAAGCGGGAGAAGGGCAAAGGGGTGGAATTACGCCGGGATGCGCCTAAAGTGGGTCGGAATGATCCCTGCCCCTGTGGCAGCGGCAAGAAGTATAAGCAGTGTCACGGCCGTGCCGGTGGCCAACCAACTGCACAACAAACCAATGGACAGGCACAGGGCGGGAAGAAACGGCAGTCTAAGACCCCCAAGAATTCAGGGCGGCGACGTTAGCATCTGCATCCGGTGAGCCTTATTCCGTAATCCGATAATTCCACCTCGGAAAAACCTATTGGGAAAGAGGCTTCGGCTAACGGCTACCAGATTGATGGCAAAGCGTGCGGGTTTCACAAGCTTGGCATGGGTTGTCGCCAGGTGTTCATAGAAGACTTCACGCTTTGGGTGTTGACTTTTTACGTCTCTTTCACTAGCATGACTAGAAGTCGCACGTAAAATGGAACCACTTACAAAATAAACGAAATTCCTATTTCAAGTTCCATCAATTCGTTCGATAATTGAGTAACTGGTTTCATTATGCTAGATGAAAGTGCGCCACTATTGGCAATTAAAGAATTACAACAAAGCATCGCATCGGCCAACACGCTTAGTCAGATGTTTGAGATTGCGCTAGGTTTCGGTCAGGCGCAATTAGGCGCTGAAGAGGTAGAGGTAACACAAACGGCCGTTTCTATTCTCGATCCTGATGCGGCCGACCTGCAAATTCCCCTGAATGAAACCGGCTACACCCTCAACCTGTATCGCGAACAACCCTTTAATGAAGACGAACAAGCTTTGGCTGAAATGGCTGCCGCCTTACTGGCAACCGCCCCGTTTTTCCGAACGATGGCTCGCCCTTCAGCGACCCAGCTTAAGCTGCTGCAAAAAGTCAGCCAGACGGTGGCTGTTGAACAGCAGTTTAAGGCGATTACCACAGTGCTGGGACGCGGTTTTGCCGAAACGCTGCCACAAGCTAATGGCAAACTGTACCTGTGGAAAGAGGAAACCGGCGAGCTGGTTGTTCATTCCATTTTAGGGCCAACGGTTAAAACCGGTCCTTTGCTGCCGGTTAATGTTGACGAGGAAATGCGGCAGGTTATCGCGTCGGGGGAAACGGCCGTACTCACCAACCAGTCGCCCCCCCAACTCATCGTCCCGGCTGCCATCAAAAACAAAGTCGTCGCCTTGCTCCAGGTCATTTACCCATATGGCGCGCAAATCCCGCTGGGAGACATCACCTTTTTAGAGCTGCTGGTCGGCTACCTGGGCATTGCCCTCAACAACACCCGCCTGCTGGGGGAAGCCTGGCAGCGCACTAATCAGTTGGAAACCATTTACCGGGTCACCGATTCCACCCTGGCCTTGCAGCCACTGGAAACCACGCTGACGGCCATTCAAGAACGTCTGATGTCGGCCTTCAACGCTTCAACCTGTTACGTAGCCCTGTATGACAGCGATACCCAGACCTTGAATTTCCCCTGGATCATCCGCCATCGGGAGCGCGTTACTCAGGAACCCATTTCTATTCTGGATGATAACAGTTTGGTTGCCTGGGTGGTTGCCAACAACCAGCCATTTATCACAACCGATAGTGAAACAGAAACAACGCCGGTCAAAGGCATCCCTTTGAGCGATTCCCTGCCGCGGTCGATCATCATTGTTCCTCTGCGTGACGGCACCAATGTATTAGGTGCTATTTCGATCCAAAATGACGCGCCTAACGCTTTTGACTCCTCTGAATTCAAGACGTTTGTCGCCGTTGCTTCTCATATTGCCACCATCATCAAAAATGCCCGCTTGTACGATCAGACAAAGAATCTGGTCAATCAGGGAACGCGCGATTATCAAACGGCCGTTGCCCTGCGTCAGGCTATCGCCATCATCAGCACTTCTCTGGAACCGGCCAGCGTGCTTGATCAGATGCTCATTGCCTTAGGCAGCGTCTTTACCTACGATACGGCTTATGCGTTCATCGTACGAGATGATGAGAAATTACAGAATATTACTGGCCGTGACTTTCATAATCGGCCGCTGCCGGTTTCCGGTCATGATTTGCAAATAGCCTGGACAAACAGCCGTCTGCTCAAAGGGATTATTGAATCTAAGGAAGCTGTATTTATTGGCAATACGGCCGTTGACCCCGATTACATGTCTGCTGTTGGAAACGAAGTTATGCGTTCCTGGATGGGTGTTCCGCTGGTGGCACAGCGCACCGTTGTTGGCTTTTTAATGGTTTACAGTGAGCAGCCCAATGCCTTTAAGGAGCGGGAAAAATGGTTGGCGACGACTTTGTGCGCACATACGGCCGTTGCCCTTAACAACGCCCGCCTCTACCAACGCACTCAGCAGCAGCTCTCCGAAATCAGCACCCTTTACCAGGCCAGCGCCACCATGACCGCCAACCTGGACCAGGACTTCGTCCTGCAAACCGTCGTCACCGAAATGGTGCGCGCCTTAAAGGTTGACAGCTGTACCATCTTCGTCTGGGATGAACACAAACAACAGTACGATGCAGCCGCCCATAAAAGCATCCTCTACACCGAACAAAAGCAGCCCGACGAGTCAATCGGTTTGATGTCCGTCGAACACCTTGAAAAACATCCTACACTCCAGCGCCTGTTCGAAACAAAAGAAATTTTTAGCCTGCGTCACGGACATACCTCATCACAAGATGACGCCGACTTACTCACAACCTCTAACATGCAGTCTATCTTGTTAGTGCCATTGGTGCGGCGGCAAAAAATGCTGGGCGTCATTGCCATGGGCCAGAAATCCCAACCCCGCACATTTCGCCAGAGCGAACTGTGGTTGGCGCAAAATTTGGCCGGACAGGCGGCCGTTGCTATTGAACACGCTCATCTCTTTTCCCAGGCCCAGCGGCGCATCGAAGAGTTATCGACTTTTCACCGGATCGTCCTGCAATTGAATACTCCGCTCCAACTCAAATCGGTGCTGGATACCATCACCGAATCGGCCCTTAAATTGCTGTCCGATGCCAGCAATTTGCACATTTATTTATATGATGCCGAAACAGATGAATATACGTTTGGTTCAGCATTATGGCGTGACGGCCGTCGCCAGGCTGCTGTCAGCCATATCCGCAAAGAGGGTTTAACAGCCCGTGTCGTTCAGGGTGGCAAACCGGTTGTCATCAACGATGCCAGCACCCACCCGCTTTACCAATCACAACAATCGAGCGCCTGGGGCATATCGGCAATTGCCGGTTTCCCGCTCAGACATGGCGACCAGGTCATTGGCGCTTTCACCATTACCTATTTGCATCCGCATACGTTCACCCAGGATGAGCTACTACTGCTCAATTTGCTGGCTGATCAAGCGGCTGTAGCCGTTAAAAACGCGCGTCTCTTCGACGAGTCTCAGCGCCGTCTGCGCGATATGTCGGCGTTGGTGGACATGGCCAAACAGGTTACGGGCAATTTGAAACTCAAATCTGTATTGCAGACAACAGTTCAAATACTGCAAGGTTTATTGAACGCACGCGCCAGTACCATTACGATGTTGTCGGATGATGCGGCAGAGTTGGTTGTTGTCGCAGCGGTGGGTGTAAACCCGGACATCATCGAAAAAGCCCGCATGAAGGTAGGCGAAGGTGTATCCGGTGAAGCATTGCGTCGTCAGGAAGCAATTTATATCCGTGATGCCCACGTTGAACCTGATTTTCTTTTCTTTAGTGATGTGGTTCGCAGCTTATTGGTTGTCCCGTTAATTGTGCGCGATGAGGCGATTGGCACGTTAACTGTTGACAGTGATCGTCCTAATGCATTTAGCTCCTCGGATATTCAGCTCATGACGATTGCCGCGGCTCAGGTTGGCGTTGCTATTTCCAATGCGGATCTGTTTGAAGAAGTGGAGGAGCGGGCAGTTGAACTGGCAGTAGCTTACGAAGAACTGAAAGAAAGTGACCGGTTGAAGGATGAACTTGTCCAAAATGTGTCTCATGAATTACGAACGCCGTTGACCTTTGTGAAAGGGTATGTTGATTTGTTGTTAGAAGGTGAAATGGGTGTCATCAATGAGAGTCAGTTGGACGCGTTGCATATTGTCTCTACCAAGGCCGATGAAATTACGCGGTTGATCGAAGATATTATTACGTTGCAGCGGATTGATGCGGGCAATTTGCAGCTTGATGAAATTTCAATGACGGACTTTTTGAAAACGGCCGTTGCCTCTCATCAAATTGTCGCCGGACAGAAAGGTTTGAATATCGTCTATAGAAAACCACCTTATAAAGCCATGGTTTATATGGACAAAGACCGTATCAGTCAGGTTGTCGATAACCTGATTGGTAACGCCATGAAATTTAGCCCGGACGGCGGTACGATTTCCGTCAATGTGGTCGAACAAACGGATGATGTGTTGGTCATTATTAAAGACGAAGGTATTGGTGTTCCCAAAGAAAAGCAGCAAAAAATATTTGAACGATTTTATCAGGTAGACGGTTCAGCCCGTCGTCGTTTTGGGGGAACTGGTATTGGATTGGCCATTGTCAAGCGCATTATCGACGCGCACAATGGTGAAATTTGGGTGGAGAGTGAAGTTGGCAAGGGCAGCAGTTTTTATTTTACGCTGCCCAAAGTTGTAGAGGAAGAAACGGCCGTAACCATGCCGGAAAACGCACCCTAATTTATCGGAGTAATTGTGTCAAAAGAAAGAATTTCCCCCGAAACCCTCAAATCCATGCCCAAAATTGACCTGCACCGCCATCTTGAAGGCTCTTTGCGTCTGGAATCGCTGCTAAAAATTGCCCGCGATTTTGACCTGAATTTGCCTACCGAGAGCATTGAGGCGTTACGGCCGTTAGTCCAGGTTACCGATGATCCGCCTGACCACGAAGTCTTTTTGAGCAAATTTGAAGTGCTGCGCCACTTCTACCGCAGCCCGGAAGTAATTAACCAGCTCGTTTATGAAGCCGTTGCCGATGCCGCTAGAGACAATATCCATTATCTGGAACTGCGATTTAGCCCGCAGGCATTGGCGCGCGTCCGCCGGTTTTCACTGGTGGATGTGACCGATTGGGTCATTCAGGCCGTTCAACAAGCCAGTAAAGATTTTAATATTCAGGTTGGCCTCATTATCACGATGGTACGGCACGATCCGTTGGAACAAGCCAAGAAAGTTGCAGAGGTGGCTTTTGAGTATGCCGGCAAAGGAATCGTAGGTATTGATCTGGCCGGTAATGAGGTCAAATTCCCGCCCGGCCCGTTTACCCCTATTTTCAAAAAGGCCAAGGATGTGGGACTGGGCGTCACAGTTCACGCGGGCGAATGGGCTAGCGCCCATGGCGTCCGGCAGGCCATCGAAGAATTATATGCCGATCGCATCGGTCATGGCGTGCGAACGATTGAAAACTCCCATATTTTGAGATTGGCATTGGAGCGCAGAACTGCGTTTGAGGTGTGTTTGACGAGTAACTTACAGACCGGCGTTGTACGTGATATGACGCATCATCCGTTGGTCGATATGTTGGATTTGGGGCTGCAAGCCACGCTGAACACGGATGATCCCGGCGTGAGTAACTGTACGCTGACGGATGAGTATGAAACGGCCGTTTACCAACTCGGCCTGGGTTATCGTGATCTGCGGCTCATGACCCTGAACGCTGCCCGCTCAGCCTTTTTGCCAGAGCCTGCCCGCAGCCGCCTCGTAGCCCACTTTGAAAAGCTGCTCCCCCAGCCAGACAATGCCATCAACCCCACATTTCGATCAGGCAGCGTCCCATTCCTTCACAGCCCGTTTGATTAATTCCTGAATCGCCGGTTCCGGAATATCGGCCGGCTTACCATATTTTTTGCCATCCACCTCGATCAGAATGCCGCCGGCCGGATTTTGCACCAGATGAATGGCCCGTTCGGCCATGTCGGGGGAAGTGGCCACATGTTTTTGCAAGATTTCGTCAATCTGTTCAGCGACGGATAACGGCCGTTTCCGGGCTGCCTCTTGCGCCGCCAACGCTTCCTCAGACAATTTTGCCCCGCCCAAAACAGCCAGAGGCGGCCTGGGCGGTAACGTTCCCTTCACAGCATCTCGTTCTTTTTCCAGCCGGGCCAAGAACTCTGCCTGCTGCTGCTCCAAGGGCGGCTCCGTCCTCTTGGCCGAACCAATTGATGGAGCCACGCCCGCATCAACCAACACCTGATAATTCCCGGCAAAATCAATCATCTCACCAATTGCCGCCAACAAAACCCGGCGCGCCTTTTCATCTGTAATGTCCGACAACTTTTGGTACCGCTGCCCATCAACTTCTACTTCCAGCTTACCTAAAGGGGGGACGCGCCATACCCGCATAACCTCTAATTCTCTACGCATGTTCCGCTCCTTTGCAAATGGGAGCGCGAGCAGCTTGCTCGCCCTTTGCAGTCTGGCAGACTGTGCTCCACTTCATTCATATTTATGATTGACAGGTTGGACAAAAATGAGTACTGCGGCCGCCCAACTTCATTCGCTGAATCGGTGTGCCACAATGATAACAAGGATCACCTGTACGACGAAACACAGCAACAGCATTTTGCATATCGCCCTTGCTGCCATCAGGTTTTACGTACATAGCAATGCTGGCCCCTTCTCGTTCAATGCCTAACTGCAATACCTTTTGGATAGCCCTGTGCAATGCTTCAATCTCCGTTAACGACAAAGAATCCGAATGCCGCTCCGGATGAAGCCTGGCGTAATAAAGTGCTTCATCGGCGTAAATATTACCAATGCCGGCCACGAACGTTTGGTCCAGCAAAAGCGGCTTTAACACCCGTTTGCGGCCTTGCAGCCGCTCCTGCAAAACGGCCACAGTAAACGAATCCGACAGTGGTTCCGGCCCCAAATGACCTAAAATATCAGACGGATCATGCACCAAATAAACCCGTCCGAATTTGCGCGTGTCTCGAAAGCGCAGCTCTTGCTCATTGTCCAGCTTAAAGATGGTATGGGCGTATTTATCCGGCGGCGTATCCGAGTCGACAACGGCTAGGTGGCCGGACATTTTCAGGTGGATGATGAGCGTTTCCCCGCCGCTCAAGTTGAATACCAGATATTTGGCGCGGCGGGTGATGCTGAGGACGGTACGGCCGTGCACCCTCTCTTGCATCTCCGCCAAAGAAGGCGTCACAATGTGGCGCGGCCAATAATTACGCACCTCTGTAAAAGTACGCCCCACCAAAGGCTGCCGCAGCGCCCGTACAACCGTTTCTACTTCAGGCAATTCAGGCATAAGCAAGTAGGCGAGTGGCCGAGTGTGCGAGTCCCATCACTCAGTCCTCAACCCTCATCACTCCAAAATAGTGAAACGGCCGCTGTCATAAAACAACTCCCCGTCCACCCAAATTTCACCGCCGTCACGCATATCACAAATCATATCCCAGTGAACCGCCGATTTGTTGTGACTGCCCGTCTCCGGATAACCGTTACCCACCGCCATATGAATCGTGCCGCCAATCTTCTCATCATAAAGAATAGACTTGGTAAACCGCTGAATCCCGTTATTCGTACCCACAGCCCATTCGCCCAAATAACGTGCTCCGGGGTCGGTATCCAGCACACTGATCAAAAATGCCTCATTCTTTTTGGCCCTGGCATCCACTACCTTACCATCTTCAAAGTGTAGTTCGACGCCGTCTACTTCACGGCCGCTGTAAATTGCCGGATACGTAAAGCGAACCCATCCGTTCACTGAATCTTCCACCGGGCCGGTAAATATTTCACCGCTGGGCATATTCTTGCGACCATCGGAGTTGATAAATGTACGCCCTTCAATCGACAGGGTCATATCCACATTTGGCCCTTGCACTTTGACATCTTTCTTGCCTACCAGCCAGTCAACCAGCTTTTGCTGCACAGCGCTGACTTTCCGCCATTCGGCCACCGGGTCATCCTTGTCAACAAAGCATGCCCCGTAAACAAAATCTTCAAACTCGCTCAAAGACATGTCTGCTTCCTGGGCTTGACCATTGGTGGGAAACATCGTTCCCACCCAACGGAATTCGCCAGCCGCACTGCGCTGCATAAAGGTTTGCATCAACTCGTTACCGGCGCTGCGGGCTAACCGCTGCCGTGCCGGATCAACTCCGCTCAAGGTACGCGTATTATCCGTGCCGCTTAAACCAATCAGACAATCATATTCTTCGTAAACCAATTTTGTCGTTGGAGGAATAAACTGTAACTGAGCATCACTACCCTCTTTGAGCATGATTTCTTCAAACTGCGGTTCTTGCCACACCACCAAAGGGTGACCGCCAGCCTGAACGACCTCCCGATATGTTTCAGTAACCAGGGGCAAAGTTGCCATGCTGCCTCGTATAACAACCTTATCGCCTGGTTTAACTTTTACGCTGTAATTCACTAACAGTCGGGCTAATTTTTGAACGCGGGGGTCGATCATGTTTTCCTCGTAAGTCTCTCGTTAATTTTATGTTATTAGAATGGATACAAATTATACCGAAAAAATGGTAAAGTTGATACCATTGGTTGATTGTCTGGAGCCGACAATTTTTTACACTATTGAAGTATGTATCCTGAAGACCGGGTTTTAGTAGCCTATTTACCGCGTCCATCTGATTTTGCCATTGTGCAAAATGAGGGCTGGTATCGCATTCCCCAGCAGTTTGCGCCCAAGGGATTGTACGCGGAATATTTTGCGTTTTATTTTGGGCGTCATTTTGGGGCAGAGAAGTGGGCTATCCATTATTTTGCCTCCAATTTAGGCCATGAGTTGACGACACGGCTGGCCTTGTTCCCTGATGAGCCGGAACATCCGCGGGCGCAGGATTGGTATTACAAGGTGCAGTTGGGGCCGCTGCAAAGGTTGGAACGGCCGATTCTGAGTCTGCGTTGGCGCCGGGTCACTTTTATTCACACGACCTGGGACCGGTTTACTAATGCTGTCGAGATTAATGATTTGTTCATAGATGGAGATGTATTTGTGGACCGGTTGTATGCGGCGCTGAAAGAACGCGGCATCCAGGCCGAGCGCAATTACCGTGTGGGCGAACCGGGTCCGGCTTATGAGGTGGCGCTGGCTGTGTTTGGTGAACACGGCCGTATCGACATCACCGCCACTGAAATTCCGCAAACACCCGACAAAATTAACGCATTGGCCGACAAAATTACGGCCATGAGCCAAAGCTAAAATCTGGATAGTCTCCCCGTTAAGTGTTGTTAACGATGGGGACTGGGATGTTTGAAAATAGTTCTTTAACAGTCCAAATATGCTCAGTCAAAGCAGAGGCCATGGCCGGTGTTCGCGGTAACCAACGACGGCCTTGGGCAACGACCTCCTGACGCAGTGTTTTGTGTGGCCGTACCAGATTGTAGTAGGCATCTTCCAGCGTTGCTGCCGCCTGATGCATCGCGATGGTTTTGGAAAAGGCCAATGTTTTCCGGGTTAAGCGGCTGTTGAAATGACGACTGGTTAAGTTGGAGCGCTCAATATAACTGGTGCTCTTGCCTAACAAGGCCAGCACTTCCGTTTCATCACCGTAAATGACCCGTAATTCAGTCCCTATGACCCGACCGTTTTCCCGTTGCTTGACCATTTGCAGATATTGCCAATCCTCG
The DNA here is from genome assembly GCA_020634245.1 of Ardenticatenaceae bacterium. GTDB lineage: Bacteria > Chloroflexota > Anaerolineae > Promineifilales > Promineifilaceae > JACKCC01. The sequence goes on from JACKCC010000021.1 coordinate 24,773, forward strand.
CCTGGCTGCTTAAGCGTTGGTGGGCGACCACGCCCTGAATAGGGCGGCACTTGACCGTACACTTCAACCATCGCTTCCCGGATGCCGCCCCAACCATCGGAGATAGTCGGTGGCGGCTTGTCAGGATGACCCCGCTGCTTGAGCATTGTGAATACAATCTGCGACGCTTCCGTTTCGGTCTTGGCAATGCCGCTGGCGACGCGGAGCCGGGTATCACTGTCAATCATGGTCGCTCGCCAGAACTGCCCTTGTTCTTCTGTCTCGGGATAGCCTTTTTTTCACCTTTGTGCGCCACGTAACTCCACATCGCATCCAGTTGACCCCGTTCCAGTTGGTAGTTGGCCAACAAAACGGATTCGATTTCAGCGACATGAGTTGCTGCATCTTTGAGCCACGCCAGAATGGTGTCTTCTTTATGGCCTTGAACGCGAGCCAGAGTGCTGATCCGAACACCTTCGGCTAGGAAGGCCAGGGTTTCCAAGATTTCTTCGGAATCTGTCCGCCGCCGGTAGAAGGGCGTTCCTTTCGTAGCCGTAAATGTCTGACCACAAGTCCGGCATTGGAAGCGCTGTATGCCGGTTGCCGTGAAACCATGTTTTTTAATGTTCTGTTTTGACTGTTTTTTCTGAAGCTTACCATAATCCGGGCAGGCTTCATTTGGACAAAAATCGCCAACATTGGCTAATTGATTCATTGACCCCTCTCCTGTTTGGTGTTAATTGGGTTATTTTACCCGGCAACACCCAAGAGGGGGACCATCAAAATCTGCTGGCCATTCGCGCAGAAAACGGCGATGTGCGACAATTTTGATGATGCATTGAAGTAAATAAGAGAACATATCGTGATATACCTGCAACGAATTGTTGATGAAATTGATGCCCAACTGCCCGAATCGCCGGCTGTCCGAAAGGGCGGCAGCCTGCTCATGATGGTTGGGCTGCCGGGCACCGGCAAATCTTCCATTGTCCGCAGTTTAATGACCTATTTCTCCTGCGTTGTTGTCAGCACCGACAGCATCCGCGCCAAAATGCGCCGCCAGCCTACCTATACGGCCGCCGAAATGGGCTTGATTTACGAAGTCTGTTACGCCATCATCGAAAAACGGCTTGACCTGGGACAGCGCGTTGTTTTTGACGCTTCCAATTATCTGGAGTCGCGCCGCGAATATGTGGCCAACTTGGCCACTAGCTGCGGTGCGCCGGTGGCAACCTGCTACGTTCAAGCCTCACAGGAGACCATTGGTCAGCGGCTGGCGCAGCGCATCAGCGGCAAACGCCAGACCGGTGACCTGTCTGACGCCGATTGGGCAGTTTATAAATGGATGGTGGAAGCCCAGGAACCGATTGTGGGGGAGCATCTGATTTTGGATACCACATCAACTCCTGCTGAAGAATTAGCTAATAGGTTGTACAATTACTGGTCAAGAGTTGAAGCCGATGCTGAAAGCAACCTTGATCTACAACCCCCTAGCTGGGCCAGCCAACTTAGCAGCGCCAATAGCGCTGGTAGCTGATTATTGGCGTACTCACGGCTGGCGAGTCACTGTTAAGCCAACCCAATTTGCCGGACATGCGACGATTTTAGCCGAGGAAGCGGCTGCCGCCGGACAGCAGTTGGTTCTGGTGGGCGGTGGTGACGGCACGCTGGGCGAAGTGGCCAATGGCCTGGCCGGTACAGAAACGGTTTTGGGCCTGCTGCCGTTGGGAACTGGCAACTCGCTGGCTAAGGAGTTACAAATCCCCCGCCCCAAACGATGGAATCGGCACCGGCTGCTGCAAGCGGCGGATTCGCTGGCGGCGGGCCGGATACAACAGATTGATTTGGGATTACGGATGAATGTGGGTGGGGAGAACGGCCGTTACTGGGTTTTATGGGCCGGTGTCGGGGCAGATGGTTACCTGTCTCATCAGTTAGAACCGCGCCCAAAATGGTCGAAAAAGTTAGGCGTAGCAGGATACGCACTGCAAGGATTAGCCGTCGCCCCGTATGCACCGGTTTTCCCAGCGGCTGTGGAGGTAGACGGCCGTATTTACGAAGATAATTATGTTCTTGTGCTCATCAGCAACTGCCGCCGCTATGCCGGGGGAGAACTGCTCCTCAGCCCTCAAGCTCAGTTAGACGACGGGCTGTTTGAAGTCTGGTTGTTTCGTGGTGAGCATGTAGCCCGTATTTTCCGCTATCTGCCGGAAATTATGCTGGGGCGTCATTTTGAGGATGGCGGGCTGACGTTGGTAAACGGCCGTCACGTCACCATTCACACCGACCAACCTATCCCTGCCCAAACCGACGGCGATCGCGCCGGACACAGCCCGCTTACCGTCACCCTCCAGCCAAACGCCCTGCGCCTCCTTGTCCCCGATACCGCCCAGGCCGATTTATTCAGCCAACCAGGGGAGGAAATATAGAAGGCAGAGGGCAGAAGGCAGAAACATGCGCTTCCCATTCTGCTTTCTGCCTTCATCCTTTTGCCTTGATAAAGGCGAGAATTTGGAAGTGCGCGCTGGTTTGGAAATGGGGCATCGCTTGCAGTTGGGCTTGCTTGGTTGGAGTCATGTGCCAGTAGTTGGGAGTCATTTTCACTAAATCGGTCAAATCGGGCTGGGGCAAATCGAGTTCGAACGTCAGTGATTGGGTTTCTTGCAACGTAAACAAACCGGCCATTTGGGCCACGATGCGTGGCTGTTTTTCAGCTTCGATGTCCAGCAAATCCAGTTCTTCGCGTAGTTGGCGTAGATGGTTGGGGCCGGGGATGACGATGAGCAGGCGGCCGCCAGGCACGGCGACACGGGCGAATTCGGCCGGGTTACGCGGGGCGAAGATGTTGAGCATAATGTGGATGGATTGGTCGGCGAAGGGGATACGGCCGTTCACATCACTCACCACAAACCGGCTGGCCGGATACCGTTTGGCCGCTAACCGGGCTGCGTCCTTGGCAAAGTCCAGGCCAAAGGTGCAGGTTCCGGCCGGCAGATGGGGCCGCAACTGCCCCAAATAATGCCCCTCGCCACAGCCGATGTCGAGAACAACGCCGTTTTGTCCAGGAAAATGAGCCAAAACAATTTCATTGATGGCATCGGAAAGGGGCTGGTAATAGCCCTTACCCAAAAACCGCCGCCGCGCCGCCAACATCACCTTATCATCCCCCTGAATCTTGGGGCGCTTGTGCCCTGTCATCAAATTGACGTACCCTTCACGGGCTATGTCGAAGACGTGATTTTGATTGCAGCGCAGGCTTCCCTCTACTTTTTTTAGCGGTTGGTGACAGATTGGGCAAGTTAACGGCCGTACACAGGGCATCGGTTCCTCATTCATTAACCCAATTATAGTCTGCGAGTAAGCGAGTAGGCGAGTTTGCACCTGCCACTTGCCACCTGCCACTCGCAAACTCCGTTTGACATTCAACGGCCGTTTTGGCATAATGCTAGCCATCTATTAACAAAAAGCTGTGATGGAGACGAGTAGGCCAGCCAAGCTGGTCAGCGAGCTTGAGACAGGTGAGAGTCAAGCCCAGACAATTGGCCGAAAATCCCTCCGGAGCTGCTGACTGAAAGAAATGTGACCGGTAATCAGTAAACAGTAATCCGATTACTGATAACTGATTACCGATTACCAAAACGAGTAGGCTCAGCCGGATTCGTCCCACGTTAGCGGGAACGTGATGATAAGCAATTTTAATTGCCGTCGTCAAACTGAGTGTCTGACTTTGTGTCAGAAATTTGGGTGGTACCGCGAAGCAATGCGCCTTCGTCCCAATGTGGGATGAGGGCGTTTTTTATTTTAGCCGGGTAGTCGCATAGTCTGGTAGTCAAATAGTCGAACTACACGATTACACGATTACACGATTACACGACTACAGGACTAAAGACTACATGACTAATCTGCTTTTTTTGACCGATGCTTACGTGAAAGAATTTAACGCCGTTGTAACCGAACAGGTTGAAGGCGGCGTGGTGCTGGACCGGACGGCGTTTTATCCGGGCGGCGGCGGGCAGCCGAATGACGTGGGCACGCTGACGGTTGGCGGGCAGACCTGGAACGTGACGCAGGTGAAGAAGGTGGGCGGCCAGGTGGTGCATTTTGTGGCTGGTGAGTTGGCAGTGGGCACGGCCGTTACCGGCCAACTCGACTGGCAACGACGCTACCAACTAATGCGAACCCACACCGCCATGCACATCCTCTGCGGCGTGGTCTGGCGCGATTACGGCGCATCCGTCACCGGCGGCAATATGGACCCGCTCAAAGGACGGATGGATTTTGAATTTGAGACGATGCGGCAGGAATTGGTCGCCGAGATCGAAAAAGCGGTCAACGTCGAAGTAGAGGCAGCGCACGAAACACGAGTGCAAATTCTGCCCCGCGAAGAAGCGTTCCAAATTCCCGATCTGATTCGCACCAAAATTAACTTGCTGCCGGAAGGCATCAAAGAAGTGCGTACCGTAGAACTAGTCGGCCTGGACTTGCAAGCCGATGGTGGCACGCACGTCGCCAACACCAGCGAAGTCGGCCGTATCCGTATCGTCGATTACAAGAGCAAAGGCAAAATCAACAAACGGATTTACGTCGAATTAGATGAATGAGGGAAATGAATTAGGGCAGGTTGGTAGACGGCGTTGGCAAGCCTTTGGAATTGTCTTGCTAATAGGGGCAGTTTTGTCTGTTCTCAGTATGGGGCTGTTATGGTATCCCCAAACTGCGGCTCCTGACTTGATCGTTCGAAGCGCCAAAACAGTGCAGTTTTTAGGAACGACACTCCTTTGTATCGGAATGGGCTTGTCATCTCTCGAATTTTCAAGGAGCGGTGGCAGCTTAAACCAAGTGTTTAAAAAGAATCGAAATCACCGAATGATAACCTGGATTGGTTTCATTTTGATGTTTATCGCTATACTGTTCAGATTTTTTTACTCGCTCGTTTAACTATGAGATTCATTATTAAAGAACAGCCCTATGAGAAACTTATCTCTGCGGGGCAATATCGATACGAAATTGAGAACAAGCCGACGGGTGCAGTGGAAAGCTGGCGGGTTACGGCCGTTACCGATGGCTACCAATTTCTCCGCGTCGATTTAGACGCCCGCGAGGCTAAATCCGGCCATTCGTATCTGTATCACGCCGTCCTCAATCCTGAAGAACAGGTGGAACGGCTCAAATTTCGCTTTTGGGGCGAGGGGCTGGAGATTGTCGGTGATGTGGTGTTGGATGAGGAAGCAGTGACAGTCACGCGAAAAGTGAATGGAACTGATTATGATCAGGTATTGGATCTGCCCAAAAATTACCGTTTCTGGTTCCCGTCGGTGGCCGGGCTGCATTTTGCCGGTTGGCGGGGAAACGATCCGAAAACGGCCGTTACCCTCAACAGCCAAATCGGCGGGCCGGATACGCTGGCGGCGCAGGTGGTCACCTTTGACTATCATATGCTCATCACCGACTACATGGAGATGGAGATTGCCGGTCAACTGCGCAAATATGTCCCCCACAAGCTGGCCTGGAACGACCAGATACGGATCATCCTACGCAGCTATGACGAAACGCGCTGGCCGCTGGGTATGGTGCGGATGGAAAAGGATTATGTGGAAGGGTTAACGGCCGTGGCCACCCAATACATTAAATATTTAAGCTCTAGGAGGGGTCAAAATGATTTGTCCACATTGTAATTTGGGTATCCATCTCGAATTCGAAGAAGTTATTGGATTCCCCAGTAAAGATTTTGAGCAAACTGGGAAAGGATATGAATTAGGTGGGGCAAATTGTCCAGACTGCAATGGATTTATTGCTAATCTTAAATATGGCACACTTGAGAAAGGCTGGGTTACGAATATTATTCGAGAAGAGATAATATTTCCAAAGCATGCGATCCGGCCAGTAATGCCTGAAGTTCCTGAAACATTTAAGAGTGAGTTTATTGAAGCCAATGCTGTGCTTTCGGTTAGCCCTAAAGCAAGCGCAGCACTCAGCAGACGAATATTACAAAACGTTCTAAGAGAAAATTTCAATATTCAACATCATAGCCTCGCGAAAGAAATTGACGATTTCATTGCATTAAAAGATGTTCCTTCATATTTATCTGAAGCAGTTGATGCTATCAGGAACGTCGGAAATTTTGCAGCACACCCTATAAAAGATACTAACACAGGGGAAATTGTTGAAGTTGAACCAGGTGAAGCCGACTGGCTACTTGAAGTCTTGGAGATTTTGTTTGATTTTGCATTTGTACAACCAGCAAAATTAAAGAAACAAAAAGATAAATTGAACAAAAAACTTAAAAGTTTGGGCAAACCAGAAATGAAAGGATAGCCCTTAAAGAAATGAAAAACCTATTAATCAAACACATATCATTGATCATTGTTTCACGAATTACCAACCCCGGCCATTAGTCGGGGCAGAAATTATCACGTTTCACGCATCACGTATTACGTATTACGAAATTATTTTTTGGAGAAAAACCTTATGGCATTCAAAGACGTTTCCAACAAAGTCGACTTCGTCGAACTGGAACAAAACATTCTAAAACTATGGCAAGAAACCGACGCCTTTAACGAACTACGCCGCCTGCGCGCCGAAACCGAAAAAGAATACGGCATCTTCAGCTTCATCGACGGCCCCATCACCGCCAACAACCCGATGGGCGTCCATCACGCCTGGGGTCGCACCTACAAAGACCTCTACCAGCGCTACCAGGCCATGCTCGGCAAAAACCAGCGCTGGCAAAACGGCTTCGACTGCCAGGGCTTGTGGGTCGAAGTCAACGTCGAAAAAGAACTCGGCTTCCAAAACAAGCGCGACATCGAGGAATACGGGCTGGCCGAATTCATGAAATTATGTAAAGCGCGCGTCCTCAAATACGCCGGCGTCCAGACTCAGCAGTCACAGCGGCTGGGCTACTGGATGGATTGGAACAGCCTGGACGATCTGGCCCTGCTGCGTGAAAAACTGCTGGAAAACCCGCTGCAAGAAGTGACCGTGCAAGGCCCGCAAGGCCCCGTCACCGGCACGGTAGAGCAGGTCGTTGGCCAGTTGGGCATGCCCCAGATGGGCGGCTCCTACTTCACCTTCAGCGACGAGAACAATTACCAAATCTGGCGCTTCCTCAAAAATGTATACGAAAATGAGTGGCTGTACAAAGGGCGCGACGTCATGCCCTGGTGTGCCCGCTGCGGCACCGGCATCAGCCAGCACGAAATCGTCACCGACGGCTACCATGAAGTGACGCATGACTCGGTTTTCGTCAAATTCCCCATCACCCACAAGCCAGGCTTTTCTGAAAAGCCTGGCTTATCCGAGCAAGAAGCCTTGCTCGTCTGGACAACCACCCCCTGGACACTCTCCAGCAACGTCGCCGCCGCCGTGGGACCAGAATTGACCTACGCCAAGGTCAAAGCGGCCGACGGCTGGACCTACTACCTGGCCAAGGAAGCGATGGCCAACACCCTTATCGGTAAAGACCACGAAATCGTGGCCGAGATGATGGGTGAAGATTTGCTGGGCTGGGAATACAGCGGCCCCTTCGATGAGCTGCCGGCCGTGCAAGAAGCATTTGCCGAAGCAGGCTACACCCACCGCGTCATCAGCTGGAAGGATGTCGGCGCGGAAGAAGGGACGGGCATCGTCCACATCGCCCCCGGCTGCGGCGCGGAGGACTTCCAACTGAGCAAGGAGCATGATCTGCCGGTGATTGCCCCGCTGAATGAGGATGGCATCTATCTGGACGGCTTTGATTGGCTAAACGGCCGTTCCGCCCACGATGTCGCCCAAGATGTCTTCGAAAACCTCATCCAAAAAGGGGTCTACTACCGCAAACAACGGTACGCCCACCGCTACCCCCACTGCTGGCGCTGCGGCGAAGAACTCGTCTACCGGCTGGTCGATGAATGGTTCATCAACATGGGCCAACTGTACGACAAACCGCGCGCAGAAGTCACCGCCGAGGAAAAAGCGGCCAGCTTCCGCTACCAAATCATGGATTCGGTGGCCCAGGCCAACTGGTATCCCAGCTTTGGCTATGACCGGGAAATGGACTGGCTGCGCAACATGCACGACTGGATGATCAGCAAAAAGCGCTACTACGGGCTGGCCCTGCCCATCTACGAATGCGGTGACTGCGGCCATTTCCATGTCGTCGGCAGCAAAGAGGAACTGCAAGAACGCGCCGTCGAAGGCTGGGACGAATTTGAAGGCCACACGCCGCACCGCCCCTACATCGACGCCGTCAAAATTGCCTGCCCCAACTGCGGCAGCAAAGTCGAGCGCATCAAAGACGTGGGCAATCCCTGGCTGGATGCCGGCATCGTCGGCATCAGCACCGTCCACTACAGCACCGACCACGACTACTGGCAGAAGTGGTATCCGGCTGACTGGATCAGCGAAAGTTTCCCCGGCCAGTTCCGCAACTGGTTCTACAGTCTGCTGGCGCAAAGCACGCTCATGGCCGATGGCGTGGGGCCGTTCAAGAGCTTGTTTGGTTACGCCACGCTGCTGGCCGAAGACGGCCGTGAAATGCACAAATCATGGGGCAATTCCATCGAATTTAACGACGCCGCCGGCAAGATGGGTGCGGACACGATGCGCTGGCTGTATGCCAGCTGCAAGCCGGAACAAAATTTGCTGTTCGGCTACAACCGGGGCGATGAGACCCGCCGCCGCTTCCTCATTCCATTGTGGAATGTGTATTCGTTCTTTGTGACATACGCGAATTTGGATGGTTGGCAGCCCAATCCGGCAATTGACGATTTAAGATTTAAGATTGACGATTCGGACGCCAACGACCAATCGTCAATCGTCAATCGTCAATCGTCAATCACAGCTCACGCCGAGTTGGATCGCTGGGTGTTGGAACGGGTGAAGGAAACGGCCGTACTCGTCCGCGCCGCCCTCGATGTCTACGATGCCGAAAAAGCCACCCAACATCTGGAAGCCCTGCTCGACGACGTCTCCAACTGGTACGTGCGCCGCTCCCGCCGCCGCTTCTGGAAAAGCGAAGCCGACGCCGATAAGAACGCCGCCTACGCCACGCTGTACAGCGTCCTGGTCGATTTCGTCAAGCTGCTGGCCCCGTTCATCCCCTTCACCACTGAGGAAATGTACCAAAATCTGGTTTGCGCCGTTGATGAATCAGCCCCGGCCAGTGTCCACCATACGCTGTACCCGGCCTCCGATGCCGCCGAATTGGATCAGCCGCTGTTGAACAAAATGCGGCTGGCCATCACTACCGCCAGCCTGGGCCGTTCGGCGCGCGGCGCGGCCGACATCAAGCTGCGCCAGCCGCTGGCCAAAGCCCGCGTCAACGTCGCCAGCCGGCAGGAACAGCAAGATTTAGTCGAACTGGCGGCCGTTTTGCAAGAGGAAATCAACGTCAAAGAGATCGAAGTCGTCTCCGAAGTGGGCGAACTGGTCAACTACAAACTCATGCCCAACAATCGGACGCTGGGACCGAAATTTGGCAAGCAGTTCCCCAAAGTGCGGCAGGCGCTCATGGCCCTTGACCCGGCCGAAGCGGCCCGCATCTTGCAATCTGGCGCAGCGCTGACCGTCACGGTAGACGGCGAAACCGTCTCCCTGACCGATGAGGATGTGCTGGTGCAGACCGAATCGCGCGGCGGCCTGGCCGTCGCCAGCGACAAGGGCGTGACGGTGGCCGTGGACACGGAGCTGACGCCGGAACTGGTGCAGGAAGGGTATGCCCGCGATCTGGTGCGCACGATCAACAACATGCGTAAGGATGCTGGCCTGGAAATCTCGGATCGGATCGACCTAGCATATAAAACCGCTGGCGACGTGGCCGCCGCGCTGGTCAATTTTGCCGATTATGTCAAACAGGAGACGTTGACAGTTAATCTCGCTGCTGGCGATCTTGACGGCGCTCTCTACGAAGAAACGACAACCGTCGGCGACGAAACGGTCACGCTGGCGCTGCGCAAAGCGGAATAACGGCAGTGCCAAGCACGGGTTTACGGTTTTGGGTTACCAAACAACGTCCACCCCGTGCCTGGCACTTGCAAACCACGCAACTTTGTTACTTTGCCACTTGCCTAGTAAAATCGCCTCATGTTTAGCGAGGTGATTCCTATGCACCGGTATACAAATTTTCTACTTTTGATATTAAGCCTTGTCCTGGGCGGTGTTCGTGTCTGGGCACAAGCAACACCCCCACTCACAGAACCAGAACCAATCGTCATAACCCCGCCATCTCAAATGATTGCCGGCAGCGAAGAGTGGCAGCCGGTCAATTTGGAACCGGCCGTACCGCTTGATTTTGATAGCTCCTTTGCCATCGACGCCGCCAGCAACAGTTGCAGCACGGCTACGACTCTCCCAATTCCCGGCGGCGACACAACAACTATCACCAACTTCACACAAGACGGCAATGATCCAATTTTAAGCTGTATGTGGGGCACGCCGTCCAGCACGACCGGCTACCGTACGGCTTGGTACAAATTTACGGCCAGCGCGTCTGGTAATGTTTTTATCGATACCTTTGGCAGCAATTACGATACGGTTTTAGCCATCTGGCAAGATGTTTCACCGGATGGCGTGCTTGATCCTTGCACTGATTTTGCCACCTATCTACAACCCGTAGCCTGTGAGGATGACGGCCGTGGACTAAGCTCGAATCTGACCATTTCTGTTCGTAAGGGTGATACGTATTACATTGAAGTGGCTGACTGGGAAGCAGCCGCGCCTTCACCCAAATCGGTTCAAATCACGGCCTTGATGCCGCCTTTTGATTCAAACTGGAATCAGAAAACGTCGATGCCGGTTTCGTTGAGTCGTCATGCTACGGCCGTTGCCGGCAGCAACATTTACGTTGTCGGTGGTCAGCAAAGCCAGTTGAGTACAATAAACATTGTACCTGATTTATGGCGTTATGACTCCACTACTAACAAATGGGCAGTAGACCAAAATGGAAATAGTGTGTTACCAGATATGCCGGGAACCGGTTATTCCAACACCACGGCTGCTTTTGTGGATGGTCCGAATGATAATGGCCGTATCTACCTCCCCTCCGGCTACGTGGGCGGCGCTTATGACATGACCCATTGGGCTTATGACATCCAGAGTAATGCCTGGCTGGAGCGAAAAAGCCTGACCGCTGCCATTCCATCCACACAGCCTTTTGCCTGGGCTACGGCCGTAGCCGATCCCAGCGTCAATGGTTACTATCTCATCGGGGGTCTGGCCAGCACCGATCCGTTCACGCCGACGACAGACGTCAAAAATGAAATGTATTTGTACATTCCCGGCAGCGACACCTGGCTGCCGCGCACATCGATGAACAGCGCCCGTTACGCCCACACAGCGGCTCTGGTAAACGGCCGTGTCTGCGTCGCTGGCGGCATAAGCAACAACAATATCCTTTTGGTAGATGGCGAATGTTACATTCAAGGATCGGGTTGGGCCAACATTGCCGCCATGAACATCCCCCGCTATGCCGCCACCAGCGCCGTCGGGCGTGACGGCCGTTGGTACGTCATCGGTGGCATTGATGCCAATGGCAGCGCTGTCGCCGAAACCGAAGTGTACGACATGACCAGTAACACTTGGTCTCTGCTGCCTGTTAGCGACGATTTGGGCAATTCGGTTTCTCTACCGGCTCGTGCCTGGCCGCGCGGCGGCACGGTGGGCAGCACCTTTTACGCCATCGGCGGCAATAACATGCCCGACCAGCAACCCCTGCCTTTTGTCGAAAGCCTCTTCCTGCCCACCGATGAAATTTTGCTACCAGTCGTCATGTCCAATTTTGGTGACGCCAACCGGCCGGATGATAATTTTAGCGAGGCCCGCCCCCTGGCATTTAACGTGCCCCAGTATCGCAATTTCGATAACAGCCAGGATTTTTTCGACGTATACTATTTTGACTTATCAACTCTGGCGACTGTAACAGTCAATTTGACCCAAGTGCCATCTGACAGTGATTACAATATTTCCATTTACAATTCCAATAAACTATTGTGGGGCAAAGGAAATAATCTTGTGGGGGCAAATGAATCAGTGAAATTAACACTAAGTTCCGGCCGTTACTATGTGATGGTCGAGCGAGTATGGCCCCTATACCAGCCGAATACAGCCAATTACCGTATCATTGTGGAGAAATGATGGGGAGCAGGAGAGACTATTTCTCCTCCGCTCCCCAGCCCCCTTGCTCCCTTGCAAAAAACATGAACAACTCCATCAAACTCCTACACTTCGCCGACGCCCACATTGACATTGCTAATTACGGCCGTCACGATGCTGAATCTGCTTTACCCATCCGCGTCGTTGATTTTTTGAACTCCTTGGACCAGATTGTGGAAACGGCCGTTACCCAACCCACCGATCTCGTCATCTTCGCCGGCGACGCCTACAAAGACCGTAATCCCCAGCCCACCTTCCAGCGCGAATGGGGTCAACGCATGATGCGCCTCTCCCAGGCCGGCATCCCGACGATTTTGCTCGTCGGCAACCACGATTTGTCACCGGCCAGCGGACGTGCCCACACCTTGCATGAATTCAGCACTCTCAACGTGCCCTACATCCACGTCGCCGACCGCATCCAGATGCTGGGGCCAGACGAGTTGGATCTGCCGGTGCAGGTCGTCACCGTGCCCTGGGTCTCACGCAGCCGGATGCTCACCCGCGAAGAAATGTCTGGTAAAACGTTAGACGAGGTGCTGGCCCTGCTGGAAGGCAAAATCACCGACGTTATTTTGCAGCTTATCGAAGAGGCTGATCCTGATTTGCCGCTCATCCTCACCGCCCATGCCAGCGTCAGCGGCGCGCAATACGGCAGCGAACGAGCGGTGATGTTGGGGCACGAATTGGTATTAAGCGGCCGTATCGTCAACGACAAACGGCTTGATTACGTGGCGCTGGGCCACATCCACAAACACCAGGCGCTCAACGGCGCTGGCAGCCATCCGCCTATCGTTTACCCCGGCTCCATCGAACGCATTGATTTTGGTGAAGTGCGCGAGAAAAAAGGGTTCGTTTTGGCTCAGGTCAGTAAAGGCCAGACCGATTGGGAATTCGTTAAACTCAAAACGCGCCGCTTCCTCGACTTCAAACTGGACAATTTGAGCGCCGACACGTTCATGGAAGATATTTTGCGCCAACTGCCAGAGCCGGAAAAAGTGGCCGGGGCCATCTGCCGCGTCCAACTCAGCTACCCGCGCGATTGGGAGCCGCTGTTGGACGACAACGCTATCATCGAGCGGTTCAAAGAGGCGCTAAGCATTCAAATCCAGAAACACCGCCAGGTAGAAAAGCGGGCCAGATTGGGCGATACGGCCGTTGTCGAATCCCTTTCCCCCACCGAACTACTGGGCACATACTGGCAAACGATTGGGCTGGAAGGGGAGGAAACCAGCGCGATGCAAGCCCTGGCGCAAGAAATTCTAGGAGCCGTTAGCGATTAGCTTTTAGCAGTTAGCTAACGGCTAATGGCTAACCGCTAAAAGCTGTTCAAATGATTCCACTCAAACTCGAACTGACTAACTTTTTATCTTACCGGGACACGGCCGTTCTCGACTTCAACGGCATCCACTTAGCCTGCATCTCCGGGGCCAACGGGGCCGGTAAATCGACGATTCTGGACGCGATGACCTGGGCGCTGTTCGGCCAGAGCCGCAGCCGCAGCGACGACGACCTGGTCAACAAAGTAGCCGCGCTCAGCGGCGATGGGGCCGAAATCAGCTTTATCTTCCAACTGGAAAGCAGCGTCTACCGCGTCCTGCGCCGCAAAAAAGCGGGCAAAGCCACTGTCCTGGAACTACAAATCGCCGCCGATGACGATTGGTCGCAGTGGAAAACCCTCAGCGAAAGCAAAATCCGCGAAACGCAGGAAGCCATCGAAACCCTGCTGCGGATGAATTACGACACCTTCATCAACGCCAGCTTCCTCCTGCAAGGCAAGGCCGACGAATTCACGACCAAAACGGCCGGGCGGCGCAAGGAAATTCTGGCCGATTTGCTGGGCGTCAACGTCTGGGACCAGTACAAAGAGCGGGCCACCGAACGGCGCAAAGCCGAAGAAAACCGGCTGCTCCTGCTGGATGGCCAACTGGCTGAGATTGAAACCGAGTTAGGCGAAGAAGCCGAACGGCAAGAAACACTGGAGTCGGCCCAGGCCGAACTGGCCATCGTCGCCGAACGGCTGGCCGATAAGGAAGCGCTACTCACGCAGCTACGAAGGGCGGAAACGGCCGTTACCCAACAAAAACAACTCGTCCAAAACCTGGCCAACAACCTGAGCCGCGCCCAAAACAGTTTGACCAGTCTAACCCAAACCCAGGCCAAACGGCAGACCGAACGCGACACCTATCAAACCATCCTGGCCGACGCTGAAACCATCCAGGCCGCCTACGCCGCCTGGGAAACGGCCGAATCCGATTTGCGCGGCTGGCAAAGCAAAGCCGACGAGTTTAACCACATATTGCATAACCGGCAGCGACATGAACTGCGTGTTTCCCAAGAGCGCGGCCGTTTGGAAAGCCGGCTTGTTGAATTAACCAAGCAAGCTGAACAAGTAGAAAAAGCTCTAACCGAACGGGAAACCACCAGTCAAACGCTGGCCGCCGGGCAAACAAAACTGGCCGAACTGGCCGCTGCCATCGCTCAGTTGGCCCAACAGGAACAGCAATGGCACGAAGCGCGGGAAGCGCTGCAAAAATTGGAAAGCGGCCGCCAACTTTTGGCGCAGGAATTGAGCCAGCTTCAGGTCCAGTCGCGCCGGGTGCAGGGGTTGGTGGAGGAGAAAACGGCCGTTTCCCGCAACGCCAAGCAAGCCGAAAAAGAACTAACCGACTTGAATGCCCAGGTCGCCGCCATCGCCGAATGGCACAAGCAGCACGCCGCCAGCCTGGCCGACCAAAATACGTTAGAAGCCGAGCAGCCGCGCCTGAAAGCGGAAATGAACCGGCACAAGGAACGGATTGACGGGCTGGATGTGGAAACAGGCGGCGCGTGCCCGCTCTGCGGCCAGCCGCTCAGCGACGAGCACCGCCGGGAAGTCCTGGCTCAACTGGAAACGGAAGGCCGGGAAATGGGCGACCGCTACCGGGCCAATCAAAAACGGCTGGAAACGCTGGCCGCTGCCGTCGCCGATTTGAGCGCCAAAATCAAACAAAGCGACCGGATCGAGCGCGACCAGCAAACCCAGCAGCAGCGGCTGGCCAAAGCGGAAGCGCGGCTGGCCGAAATTGAAACGACCGTTACCGAATGGCAGTCCGACGGCAAAGCAGCGCGACTGGCTGAACTGGAAAAACGATTGGCCGACGACACGAAAATCGCTGCCCAGCAGGCCAAAATCAAGGAATTGGGAACGGCCGTGCAGCAAAAATCGGCCCTGGAAAAAGAACAGCAAACCCAGCAGCGCCAGATCGCTCAAGCCGAAGCCCGGCTGGCCGAAATTGAGCGGCTGGTAACGGAATGGGAACAGGTTGGGCAGAAAAAATTGGCCGCAACCATCAAGCAACTGGAGACTGGAGACTATGCGGCTGAAGACGCGGCAGTTCTGGTCGAATTGGATGAGCAAATCGCGGCCGTTGGTTACGATGCGGCGGCGCATGAGGCGGCGCGGCAGAAACGGGACGAATTGGCCGAGGCCCAGGCCCGGCAGCAGGAGTTGAAACAGGCCGAAGCGGCCGTCAAGCCGCTGGAAGATACGCTGGCCCATCTGGCCGAACAAATCGCCGAGCAGGAGAAAACGGTCGCCGACTTGCAAGCACAGCATGAAACGGCCGTTGCCGAACTCAACCGCATCGCCGCCGACAGCGGCGACCTGCGCGGCGTCGAAGATGAGGTCTTCCGCCTGCGCGAGGAGCAAATCGCCGCCAACCGGCGCGTCGGCGCGGCGCAGCAGCGGCTGGACGTCCTGGACAATTTGCGCCAGCGCCGAAAATCATTCAACGAGGAACGCGCCCAACTGACGCAGCTCATCCAGCGGCTCAAACTGCTGGAAAAAGCGTGCGGCCGGGACGGCGTCCAGGCGCTGCTCATCGAACAGGCCCTGCCAGAAATCGAAGACCACGCCAACGAACTGCTCGATCGGCTGACTAACGGCGACATGCGCGTCCGCTTTGAGACACAGCGCGAGCTAAAAAGCCGCGAGGGACTGGCTGAGACGCTGGATATTCGCATTATTGACGGAGCCGGGGAACGGCCGTATGCCAACTTCAGCGGCGGCGAACAGTTCCGGGTCAACTTCGCCATCCGCCTGGCTCTCTCCCAGATTCTGGCCAAGCGGGCCGGAGCGCGGCTGCAAACACTGGTCATCGACGAAGGGTTTGGCAGCCAGGATCCCAACGGCCGCCAGCGGCTCATCGAAGCCATCAACACTATTCAAGGCGATTTCGCTCGTATCCTGGTCATCACCCACATTGACGAACTGCGCGACGCCTTCCCCAACCGCATCGAAGTCGTTAAGAATGTGACCGGATCGACCCTTTCGGTTGTATAATCTTCAAGCGTCATTAAAATCATGCGTCATATCCTGGCTGTGGCCGGTTTCCAACCGTGCCACCACTAACTTATGATCAAAGTCCACCTTAAACTCATCGCCACTTACCGCGAATACCTGCCGCCCGAAAATAAAGGGATGGTGGAAATCGAGGTGGCCGAAGGGACAACGGCCGTTGCCATCCTCACCGATTTAGGTATTCCCATTGAAGAGAGCGTGGTGTTGGTAGACGGCCGTACCCCAAACCCAGGAGAGACATTACAAGAAAACGTCACCGTTTTTGCCTTCCCAGCGACGGCGGGCGGCTGAAAAATAATGAATTGTGAATAACAAATTGTGAATGGTGAACGCCAAAATTCACAATTCATTATTCATAATTTACCATTCACTATTAAACAGGAGATTTCTCACTATGAACGGATGGTATGGCAAAGTATTGCGCGTCAATCTAACCGACCAAACCCACACAATCGAAACCGTAGACCCCCAGATGGCCAAAGATTACATCGGCGGACGCGGCTGGGCGATTAAATATTTGATGGATGGCATGGATCCCAAAGCCGATCCCCTTTCGCCGGAAAACATGCTCATCTTTGCCACCGGGCCGCTGACCGGCAGCCCGGCCCCCACCGGCAACCGCTACATGGTCGTCACCAAATCACCGCTGACCGGCGTTCTCAGCAATTCCAATTCTGGCGGTGACTTCCCCACCTGGATGAAACGCACCGGCTTCGACCTGTTCATCTTTGAAGGTCGCGCCGCCGAACCGGTTTACCTCTGGGTCAACGACGACCGGATCGAAATTCGGCCCGCCGGCCACATTTGGGGCAAGCAGGTTCCAGAAACCACCGACATCCTGCTAGCCGAGACCCATCCCAAAGCCAAAGTGGCCTGCATCGGCCCGGCCGGGGAGCGGCTGGTTAAAGCTGCGGCTATCATGAACGACAAAGACCGTGCGGCGGCTCGTTCCGGCGTGGGGGCCGTGATGGGCAGCAAAAACCTCAAAGGCGTCGTCGCCAACGGCACGCATGAAATTGGCATGGCCGACTACGATGGCATGAAAAATTTGGGTCGCTCCATGCAGCGCGAAGTGGGCCAGGCCTCCCTCAACTCGACGCTGCGCATCTACGGCACGCCCTACGTCCCCGACGTGACCAACGAAATGGGTATTTTGCCTACCCGCAACTTCCAGACCGGCCGTTTTGAAGGCGTGGAAAAAATCAATGGCCCGGCGCTCAACGCCAGCTATCTGGTCAAACCGGGCGCTTGCCACCGCTGCCCCATCGTCTGTAACCGCATCACCAAAGTGGATGAACCGGGCTACGAGGGCGAAGGCGAAGGGCCGGAATACGAATCCATCGGCGCATTGGGCAGCGCCTGCGGTGTGGATAATCTGGCAGCCGTTACCAAAGCCAATTATCTGTGCAACGAGTACGGCATGGACACCATCACCGTCGGCATGACGATTGCTGCGGCGATGGAGATGTACGAAGATGGCGTCATCCCGGAGAGCGACATCGGCCAGCCGCTGAAATTTGGCGACGCTGACGGCATGATTGAGATGGTTAAGAAGATGGCTCTGCGCGAAGGGTTCGGCGACAAGTTGGCCGAAGGCAGTTATCGTCTGGCCGAAGGGTACGGCCGTCCCGAATACTCCATCACCGCCAAGAAGTTGGAATTCCCCGGCTACGACCCGCGCGGCGCGAAGGGGATGGGGCTGCTCTACGCCACTTCCAACGTCGGCGCGTCGCACATGGCCGGCGACCTGGCCTACGCCGAAGTGTTCGGCACGCCAGAAAAGATCGACCCGCTGACCATCGAAAATAAGCCAGAACTGATTATGCGCTATGAGGACGCTTTTACGCTGATTGATTCGGCCGGGCTGTGCGTGTTTATGAGCGTGCGCTACGTTTTTGACAAAGACGTGATGCTGTGGCCAACGCGGTTGACGCAGTTGATGAATCTGACGACGGGCGCCGATTACACGCCGCAAACCATCATGGAAGCGGCGGAACGGGTGTATAACCTGGAGCGGCTGTTTTTGATCAAAGCCGGAATCACAAAAGAAGACGATACGCTGCCCAAGCGTATGCTAGAAGAGCCGCTGACAGAAGGACCTGCCGCCGGGCACGTGGTGGAACTGGACAAGATGCTGCCGCTCTTCTATAAAGCGCGCGGTTGGAATGAGAATGGCGTCCCGACAAAAGAAAAGTTGGTGGAGTTGGGGCTGGCCTGATCAAATGGGCAATCGGGATTTATCCGCAGATTGCAGGTATTGCGCAGATTTGTAGGCTTTTAATCTGCGTAATCCGCGTAATCTGTGGATTTTTTTGTTACGGGCATCAACTGCTAAGGCTAGGGCCGGTTTCCTGACCGTGCCCGGTGGTGGCTCGGTGATGACACTGGCCACAGCCAAGTTCAAAATACATCAACTGCCGGTGTAGGCGACGGCGCGGAGGGTGAACTGGGTTAGTTCGTGCACGGCCGTACCTGCTTCCACACCTGGTTCGGGGTAGGCCAGCAAATTGAGCACCACCTCATCAAAACCGCCGATGAGCGCTTCGGCGGTGCGTTGAATATTCTGGCGGGCGATTAGGTTCTGTGATTCGGCCTGGGCTAACGGCCGTTGCCACACCTGCGCCAGCCGCTCCCGAAACTCCGCCCGTTTGGCCGTCAGCGACGGCACCGCGCCAATGCCACCCACCAGCAAAAGCTGCACCACCGCCGGTTCGTACACGGCAATGTTGACGTAAGCCTGGATGCCGGCCTGCACCTGCTGCGGCAGCGTTGCCCGGCTGTTGATGGCTTGCCGGATGGCCTGGATGAGAAAATCGGCCGTTTCCTCGTACAAATGAACAAACAGCGTCTCCTTATCGGGGAAATAAAAGTAAAACGTGCCGATGGCGACGCTGGCCTCGGCAACAATGTCCCGAATTGTAGCCGCGTAATATCCTTTTTGGGCAAAAACCCGCACTGCCGCCTGCATCATCGCCGTGCGCTTGGCGTCTTTTTTCTGTCGTGTAGAATCACTGGATTGGTAAGGCATAATCATCCCGCCATTTTTGTTATGGGAGCGCGGACAGCCTTGTCCGCAGAAGCGGGCAAGCTGCCCGCGCTCCACACGAGATTACCAGATGTTTACAAAACTGCACCTTGAAGAAGATAACCCTGTGCCGCTCTACTGGCAAATTTTTCAACAACTCCGGGCAGCCATCCTTCAAGGCGACCTGCTGCCGGGCAGCCGCCTGCCGCCAAGCCGCCAGTTAGCTCAAGAATTGCAGGCGGCCCGCGTCACCGTCACCCAGGCTTATGACCAGTTACAGGCGGAAGGGTACGTCGTCGCCCGTACCGGTGCGGGCACATTCGTCACCGATGACCTCTCGCTGATCACCCAATCGACCCGCGAAACCCGATTTGTGCCATCCTTGTCCGCCTGGGGCTGCCGGGTGATGGATGCCGCTGCGGAAGATGAACGGCCGTACCCTCGCCCGCAGATTGATTTTGGGTTCGGTCGTTCTTTCCCCCATATTTTCCCCTACGACATCTGGCGACGGCTGTTGGCCCGCTACCTCAGCACCGACGACGTCATGCTTTCCCGCTATGGCTCGGTGGCCGGCTTTCACCCGCTGCGCCAGGCATTGGCCGAGCATTTGAGCCGATTGCGGGGGGTTCACTGCACGCCGGAACAAATCGTCATCGTCAGCGGCGCTCAGCAGGCGCTGGACATCCTGGCCCGGCTGCTGTTGGCCTCGGATGATGAGGTGCTGGTGGAAACGCCGGGTTACGCCGCAGCTTTTCGTTTGTTTCAAATCCATGGGGCCAGGGTAACGGCCGTACCCGTTGACGCCCATGGTTTCCCCGTCGAACAAATCCCGGCCAACAGCCGGGCCAAACTCATCTTCGTCACCCCGTCCAACCAGTTCCCCAGCGGCGGCACGATGCCCCTGGCCCGCCGTCTGGCGCTGCTGCACTGGGCCGGGGAACACGACGCCGTCATCGTTGAAGACGATTACGATGGCGAACTGCGCTATGATGAACATCCTCACGGCGCACTGCAAGGGTTGGATGAAAACGGCCGTGTCGTCTACCTGGGCACGTTCTCCAAAGTCCTGTTCCCGGCGCTGCGCCTCTCTTACGTCGTCCTGCCGCCGGCGCTAATCGAGCCGTTTGTCCGCGCCAAAGCGTTGGTAGACCGCGGCGCGCCGACGCTAACCCAGGCTGCCGTTGCCGATTTCATCAGCGAGGGCCATTTTGAGCGCCATTTGCGCCAACTGCGCCACGCCTACGGCCAGCGGCGGCAAAAGCTGATTGCGGCGTTGGAGCAATATCTACCGCAGCAGGTGTGCTGCTCTGAGGAGGCTGCCGGGCTGCACGTTATGCTCCACCTGCGACCCCATTTGGATGAGAGCCAGGTTGTGCGCGAGGCGGCGGCGGCCGGTGTCGGCGTGTACCCCGGCGCGCCTTACCACCTGCACCAACCCGCGCCGCCCTCCATTTTGCTGGGTTTCAGCGGCCTGGACGAGACCGAAATCGAGGAGGGAATCCGGCGGCTGGCATCAGTTTATGAAAGTTCACAAAATGAATCGGTAATAACGACATCGAATGAATTCGACGTCTAAACGTTGGAAACCTGTTTCAAACAGGTTTAATTTCGATAGACCCAAAATTCATTTTGGGGCGAGAGGCGATTACCGATTTAATTTCTTAACGTTCATTAACTGAGAAATGAAAAACGCCTCCCTTGATTTGAAAGAGGCGTTCATCTGTTTTCTGTTTACCGCACACCGATTACCGTTTACGCTCTTCCAATCGCGGCTGTCGGCGTAATTCAGGTTCTTCAGCGCGTAACGGCCGTTCCCCCACCCCACCCTTACTCACCGGCGGCGGCATTGGGACCGGTTCTTCTTCCGATTTGGTCGATTCCACCGCAAAGGGCGGGCCAACCGGCTCCAGCAGAGCAATTTCCAGTACCTCATCCAGGTGACTGGCCGTGATCAGATTCAAATCCTCACGGATGCGATCTGGCAGTTCGGGAATATCTTTGGCGTTGTCCGCCGGCAGCAGGACCGTTTTGATCCCGGCGCGATGGGCGGCAATCGTCTTAGCCTTCAGACCGCCGATGGGCAGCACTTTACCGCGCAGCGTCACTTCGCCAGTCATGGCCACGTCGCGGCGCACAGGGCGGCGAGTAAAAGCAGAGATAACGGCCGTGGCCAATCCAATCCCGGCGCTTGGCCCATCTTTCGGCGTGGCCCCGTCGGGAACGTGGATGTGAATATTGACTTTATCGAAAAGCGTCGGCTCCAGCCCCAGCGAGCGGGCATTGGCCCGGGCATAGGTTAGCGCTGCCTGGGCCGATTCACGCATCACGTCGCCGAGAGAGCCTGTTAGCGTGATACGGCCGTTGCCCTCACTCAAACTCACCTCAATCGGCAGCGTATTGCCACCAAACCCACTCACCGCCAGGCCGGTGACCACGCCAACCTCATCCTTTTCCTCGGCTACGCCGTAGGTAAACTTGTCCGGGCCGAGGAATTCGGCAATCTCATCTTCCGTGACAACAAACGGGCCAGCTTCACCGGCTGCCACCCGTACTGCCAGCTTGCGCACTACCTTGCCGATGTTGCGCTCCAACTGGCGCACACCTGCTTCCCGCGTGTGGTGGCGGATAATTTTGCGCAGCGCCGCCTCTTCCAGTTTGACATCCGCGTCGCCCAGGCCATGCCCTTCCATCTGCTTTTTCAGCAGATACTGCTCGGCAATGGCTGCCTTTTCATCTTCAATATAGCCCAGCATCTGGATCGATTCCATCCGGTCAAACAACGCCGCTGGAATCGTACTCAACTGATTCGAAGTTGTGATGAAAATCACCTGGCTCAAATCAAACGGTACTTCCAGATAATGGTCGGAGAAACTGTGATTTTGTTCCGGGTCCAGCACTTCCAGCAGCGCTGACGACGGATCGCCGCGCCAATCAGCGCCTACTTTATCGATTTCGTCCAGCACAATCACCGGATTGCGTGTTTTGGCATCCCGCAGCGCCCGGATGATGCGCCCTGGAATCGCGCCGATGTAGGTGCGGCGATGGCCGCGAATTTCGGCCTCGTCGCGCACACCACCCAGGCTGATGCGTACCATCTCCCGGCCAATGGCCCGCGCCACCGAAGTGGCAATTGAGGTCTTACCGACGCCAGGCGGGCCATTCAGGTTAATGATCGCCCCTTTCATTTTGTTGCCGGCCAGTTTGCGCACCGCCACGTACTCAACGATGCGATCCTTCACATCATCCAGGCCGTAATGGTCTTCGTCCAACACCTCGCGCACATGGACGACATCCAAATTGTCCTCGGTCATCTTGTTCCAGGGCAGTTCTACCAGCCATTCCAGGTAGGTGCGAATCACGCTGGCTTCGGCCGACTGTTGGCCCTGGTATTCAAGCCGTTTCAGTTCACTCAACGCCCGTTCATTGACTTCATCCGGCATTTCCGCCTCTTCAATTTTTTGCCGTAGTTCACTGATGAGATCGTTGCCTTCTTCGCCCAATTCTTTGCGGATGGCCCGCATTTGTTCACGCAGCATGTAATCGCGCTGCGCTTTTTCGGCGCTTTCGCGGGCATCGGTTTGGATTTTTTGCCGGATTTCAGTGATTTTTAGCTCTTGTTTGAGATATTCCAGGACTGTATTGAGCCGGGTAATGCCATTTAACTCGGTTAGCAGGTCCAATTCCAAATCAAAAGGAACGTTGAGCAGACCGGCGATATAGTCGGATAATTCTCCGGGTGTATTTTTGCTGCGGGTGACGGCCATGACCTGTTGGTTGGTTTCGCCCAGTGTTTCCGCATACTGCTCCAGATAGGCAATGGCCTGCAAAACCGCTTCCGGATCATCATCGTTGGGGACGCCGGTTAACTCTTCGTAGGTGCCAACCAAATGTGGTTCTGTCTGCACCAGACTGGTGAAGCGCACCCGGCGGTGTAGTTCAACCAGCATTTGCACGCCTACGTGCGGCGCACGCAGTACATCACGGACAGTAGCAAAAATGCCAATGGGAACGAGATCGTCTTGATCGGGCAGCTCTTTTTCGGAGTCGTACTGCACCAAAACAAGCAGTTCGCCGCCTTGCTCGACGGCCGCATGAGCCGCCGCTAACGAACGCCGACGGCCGATGGAGATGGTGGTGGTGATGCCGGGGAAAACCGCGCCGCCTCGTAAGGGGACGGCCGGGATGGGTTTTAATTCTGTGGCCTCAGTCATGTAACTTTCCTTCACAGCGCTTCCACTGATTTCTGTATGGTATGGTTTCATACCGTTTTCAGGTTCTGACTCGGTCTGGGGACCAAGCTTTTCGCTGTTTTCTATCTCAGTATGATTTCTTACCCATTGAGACACAATAGGTCTTTTGTATTTTAGACAGCCACGTTAGTAAGACAATAGTGCCATGTCAGAACTGTGTTAGAAAGCTAGAGGGTGGATTCTTCTTCTAACTCTATCCTCTAGCTCTAGCTAATCTATTCTGCACGGCCGTTCCCGTCAACTCCTTCAGCGCATCTCTGGCCACCCACTGGGCCGCTTTGCTTTCCTGCTGTTGAATACGCTCACTGACGGCGATCGCCTGCTGGTTGAGGGTCAGATTGCGCTTGCCAATCTGCCGCAGCGCCCAGTTAACGCTTTTTTTGACCATATCCCGCGCATCACCCGCTTCCTTCTCGATGAGTGGGAGAAAGGCGGTGAAGCGTTCATCCGCCGCTTTTTTGTCGCTGACTGCCAGCCGGGCCATGAGAACAAAACCGGCTCGTTTGACGTACTCTTCTGCCCGTTCGCCCCACTCGACCGCTTTTTGGTAGGCAAATGGCGTTTTCTCGAACAGGTTCATGCAGCATTGGTCGCAGATTTCCCAGTAATCAAATTCGGCCGCCCAGCTTTCCATTTGTGCTTCGCTGACCAGTTGAGGCACGTCAACCATGCTGGCCAGGATGCGCGTTTCGCGAGTGTTGTTGGCCCACAGTTGTTGCGCCAGCGCATGATTGGCCGCTTTGTCGTTGCCGCGCACTTTGCGGGCCAGTTGGCGCAGCACCGGAATTTTAATTCCATAGGCATGGTCCGGCGTGATGCCGTATTGCGCCATGCCGGCCAGTGCATCCGGGTTTCGTTCAGCTTCCAATTGCTGGAGAATTGTTTCATACATATGTGGTGCTCTTGCGTAATCAAGTCATGAAGTCATATATCATGCGGCATTCATCACGCATGACACATGACTTCATGACGGATGACAAATTTCATTTTAACGACCGAGTATTACAAGTTACATTTCGCCTGAATCCCGAAAGTGGCGCATTCGTCCCAGGGCCATGAACATCGCGCCAACGGCCGTTGCAATGGCAATACCAAATTTTGTCGGGTCAACGATCGGTTTGACTTCTACCCCGTTGGGGCCGATGGAAATGGCTGCTACCGGCCGGGCCAGGGTCGTTCCGCCGCCGCCGCCGCCACCGCCATAGCCGCTGGGCTGGCCGGTTTCTTCATCGCCGGGACCAAATCCGCCGCCACCGCCATACCCCGTGCCAAAACTGGCTGTCACTTCCGAGGCCGTGATGACCGTGTATTCGCCAATGGTTTGCGGTTTGCTGTAGACAACATCAGGTTGAGTCACGTCAAACAATTTGCCCAATAGTTGGTTAGCTTTTTCCTGATTGGGAACAGATTCAATCACCAGTTTGTTCAATTCTTCGCTCATGGTTTACTCCTTCTTGAGTTGCAAGGCAGCAAAGTCACTTTGCCGCTTTGTCGCTTTGCGACTTTATTAACAGGGTAACGGCCGTACCCACCACCGCTGCTGCCAGTACAATCATCCGTGTCATATCGGGGATGGGGATACGTTGTGAACGGCCGTTCTCCTCCACCAATACCGCCACCGGCCTGTTCCAGACAAAGCCACCGGCGACTGCAGAACGGTTGCCCGGCAGCCGAAGCGACAACACCTGCGCCTGCGGCGTTACTGTCCGATCACCCACCGTCACCGATTGACCATCCTTAATTTCCCACTGCCAAAATTTTCCACTCATATTTTGCTGCACCTCCAGTTTTCATAGGGACGCACCCTTGTGGTCGCCCATTTTGTTTAGCCCATTGGGCAGGCATAAAGCACGGCCCCTACAAAATTACGATATTAATCGCTAAAAGTTGTCAATTTACGCTGCCTGGATCACAATTACATTGTGCCTTTACTTTAGCATAATTTGGAGTTAACACGTCAACGATTTATCAACGAAACAGATTTTAGATTTGGGAGAGTTCCATGTCGAAACGCATCTTAATTTTACTGACCACCTTGTTAACCGCCATCAGCCTGAACGCACAAACCAACCAACAAACCAATCAGTCCACCACCCTCCTCATCACCGAAGTTTTCTATGATGCCCCCGGTGCGGATGAAGAACGGGAATGGGTGGAAATCGCCAATGTGGGCACGGCCGTACTCTCCCTCAGTGACATCAAAATTGGCGATGAAGAGGTGCCCGGCGGCGAGGAAGGGATGAAACGCTTCCCCGAAGGCGCGCAAATCGAACCGGGACAGGTCATCGTTGTGGCTCAGACGGCGGCTGGATTTTTTGAGTTGTACGGCCGTTACCCCGACTACGAAATCACCAATACAAGCGCCAACGTGCCCGACATGCGCCGCTTCTCGGCCTGGGCCACCGGCGATTTTGCCCTGGGCAACGACGGCGACGAACTGCTCCTGGTCAATGGGATGCGCATCATCGACGCCCTGAGCTACGGTGACCGGACGACCATCTTCAATTCGGCCGTGTCCGGCGTGGCCAGCGGGCAAAGCATCGAGCGCCAGCCGGCCAACTGCGACAGCGACACCAGCGCCGACTGGCAAACGCAGCCCGTGCCCACACCGGGCCAAATCAGCCTGGACGATGCCTGCGCCGCTCCCGCCGAACCAGAATGGGAACCCCTGACGCCTATCGGCGAGATTCAGGGCAGCGGCCCAGTTTCCTCTTATGTCAATGAAACCGTCACCTTTCGCGGCGTGGTCATCGGCCAGTACGAGGACATCAACACCAGCGGCGTCACCTACTACACCCTGTTCGTGCAAGATTTACCGGGCAGCGAAGACGGCGACCCGGCCACCTCGGATGGCATAGCGGTGTTTTTGGGGCGGAAACGGCCGTCCACCCCCATCGGCAGCCAAATCCGCATCACCGGCACAGTCACCGAATTCTACGACTACACCGAAATCGACGACGCCGGGCTGGAGATTATGCTGGAAATGGCCGATGCTCCCCTGCCCGATCCCGTCGCCATCAGCCTGCCACAGGGCCGCGCGGCCCAATTGGCCTATTACGAACCGCTGGAAAGTATGCGGGTGACACTGGCAAACACGACCAACGTCACCGGGCCGACCTACAGCGGCTGCGGCTTTGCCGTCGTCGAGGGCAGCAGCGGCCTGACGCGGGTCTACCGCCGCAGTGCCGACGATTTGGCCCCGCCGGTCATCACCGTTTTGCACACCAGCGACGTAAGCTGCGGCAGCTTTCCCAACGTCAAAGTGGGCGACACAGTGACCGGCATCAGCGGCCCATTGATCTACAACTTTGACGAGTTCAAGATCGTGCAGCAGGTCACGGAAGATTTGATGGTGACGGCCGTTCCCCAACCGCCCTTCCCCGCACCGCCCACGCCAGCCGCCCACCAGTTCAGCATCGCCACCTTCAACGTCGAAAACCATTTCGACAGCATCGACGATACCGGCAGTGTTGACGAACCCAAGCCCAGCCCTGAAGAAATCGCCGTCAAGCAGGCCAAACTGGTGGCTGCCATCAGCCAGACGCTGGGCTGCCCGACGTTGCTGGCCATCCAGGAGGTGGAAACGGCCGTTTTGCTGGAAGGTCTGGCTGAGGCTGCTGCTCCTGCCTGCGGATTTACCTACCAGGTCAGCCATCAGGAGAGCGCCGACGTGCGCGGTATTGACGTGGCCTTGTTGAGTGATCCGGGGCGGGTGGGGGTAACGGCCGTTTCCCTCCAGCAAGCCTGTACCCTCATGAACACCGGCATCAGCGACCCCGCCATCACCTGCCCCGCCGGACAGCAGCCGCTCTTTTCCCGCCCGCCGCTCCAGGTCAGCCTGGCCATCGACGGTCAGCCCTATACCATCCTGGTCAACCACTTCAAATCCAAACGCGGTGGCGAAGCGGAAACAGAATTGCGCCGCGTAGCCCAAGCCCAGCACATCGCCGATCTTGTGACCGATTTGCACGATGACAATTCCACCGCCCGTGTCATCGTCCTGGGCGATTTCAACGATTTTGAGCAGTCGCCGCCGCTGAATTTGATGGAAGCCAACGGCCTGACCAACGTGCTGCGGCAAATCCCGGATGAGGCCCGCTACAGCTTTAATTTTGGCGGCGTGTCGCAGTTGATTGATGGCTTGTTGGTGACGGAAAATCTGGTGGAGACGGTAACGGCCGTGACCATCCAGCATACCAACGCCGATTTCCCCGACAGCCTGGGGCAGGATACCAGTCTGGCCAACCTGGCCTACAAAACAACCGACCACGATCTGCCGCTGGTAGTTTTCGATTTGTACCCGGAACTGGAACAGCCTACGCCAACGCCGGACACGGCCGTTTCCCCCACCGCCACACCCGTCAATGACAATCAGGGAGTTGACGAAAGCACATTCAGTTGGTGGGGCTGGCTGGTAGGTGGTTTATTGGTGATGGGAACGGCTGTTATCGCCTTTTTCTTCCGTCGTAAATAAGGGGAAAACGCAGTATATGTTTGCGGTTAACTATCATTAGGAGTAATAGCTTGAGGTTCCCCCGCGCTATTTTGCATCTGGATATGGATGCGTTTTATGTCAACGTTCACCGGCTAGACCACCCGGAAGACAGGGGCATTCCGCTGGCCGTGGGCGGCAAGCCCGACCAGCGTGGTGTGGTCGCATCGGCCAGTTATGAGGCACGGCAAAAAGGGGTTAGATCGGCGATGCCTACGGCAACGGCCGTACGCCTTTGCCCCAATCTCAAACTGGTTCCGGCCAACTGGACTCGCATTCGGGAATGTTCCCGCCAGGTCATGGACATTCTGCGTCCCTACGGCCTGCTGGAACAAATCAGTGTTGATGAAGCGTACATCGATTTGAGCGGACTGGATGAACCGGAGGTTGTCGCCGCCCAAATTCGCTCCGAAGTGAAAGAGAAGACCGGATTGCCGGCCTCGGTGGGATTGGCGACGTCGAAGCTGGTGGCCAAGGTTGCCTCTGATTTTGACAAGCCGGAAGGATTCACGATTGTCCCGCCGGACAGCGAAGCCGATTTTTTAGCCCCGCTGCCGGTGCGTGTTATTTGGGGCATCGGCCCCAAAACGGCGGAAAAACTGGCCGGGCTGGGCATTGAAACTTGTGGTCAACTGGCTCAGGCGGATTCCGATCAACTGCGGCGGTTTGGTAAACAGGCGCTGGAATTGCAAGAACGGGCGCGGGGTGTGGACGGCCGTTCCGTCCAACCCGATCATGGCCCACCGAAGAGTATCAGCCAGGAATGGACGTTTAACAGCGATATTGGGGAAACGGCCGTTTTACGGGACAAACTACGCCAGATGTGCGGCGACGTGGCCCAATCCTTGCAAAAACGAGGGCTGGTGGCTCACACCGTCACCGTCAAATTCCGTTGGTCAGATTTCACCACGTTCACTCGCCAGCGTTCGGTGGCAGTGGGTATTGATGATGAGGCGGATATTTTTCGGCTGGCCGAGGCGATCTGGCGGGAAAATTGGCCGGAGAACCGGCCGATGCGGCTGTTGGGTGTGGGGGTGAGTAAGTTGGAGGAGGAAGGCGGGAAAGAGGGATACGGCCGTCAACTCACCTTTGATTTTTAATCCGCGCCGGCGATCTGCGCTTCAGTGCGGCTGACAAAGCGGCCCACATCTGCGGCAAAACTGAGCACGTTGACCTGCGCCAAAATCAATGCCGCTGCCAGCAGACCCAGTGCCTCCAGGCTGAAAATAACGCCATAAGCCAATGACGCCGGCAGCGCCAGATTGAGCAGCAGCAAGTCTCGGATAGCCCCGCCCATAAAGACCCCCAATCCTTTGAAAACTGTCACGGCAATTGTCCACAAGCCCAAGTATAGACCGGCTTCTTTTTCCGATGACATGACGGCCATCAAACTCAGGCCGCCAAAGGTGTAGATACCAAATCCACCGCCAAACAGCAGCAAAGACAGTTCTAGCAAATGAACCTGGCCAAACAGAGCCGCCGCAGCCAGCAGCGCCATTCCCACAAACATGGTAATGAGGCCGCCGCTGGTGATGCCGCTGTGTGTTTCCGGCGGTCGTTTGCGCCACAAATAAGCTGCGCCAATCAATGTAATGACTGTTGCGGACTGCCAATAAGCATTAAACCGAGTCGTCTGGCTTACCGGCAAATCGAATGTTTCTGCGCCGAATGGCTCTAAAATGGCATCCTGTGCCCAGGCAGCGGCCGTAGCCAGGGAAAGGAAAATGAAGAAGCCGCGTGTTCGCGGGTCGGCCCAGATTTTCTGAAATGTTTGCCAAAAATGTTTCAGATTGGGGCTGTTTTCTGGCAATGATACGATTTTTTGGGATGCCAGCACCCGTTTTTCTACACCGGCAATTGCCAAATACCACAAAATCCCGCCGCCAATCATCGTTGTCATTGCCATCTGCCAGAAGATGCGCTCGTCATATGCTTGCATCCAAAAGCTGAAGCCAATGCCTACTACAGCAAAGAAGATAATTAACGCCGTTTGTACGATGCTGATAGCAATGCCTTGCTTTTTCCTGGGGGCAGAATCACGTACCAGCGCCAGGAACGGGCTGCCGGAGATGAGCAACCCCAGACCGTACAACAGAGATGAGGTGGTGGCGTAAGCCCAACCCAGAAAATCGGTTTGTACCAATTCCAGCCGGCCCAGGCTGAGGCCCAACAAGGGGAGGGAGACGACCATCATGGCCCGGCCCAGCCAGATATAAGGCGTGCGGCGCAGCCCAAACAGTGGTTTGGTGTCGGACAAGAAGCCGGCCCACAAGCTGACGGGGAAGAGCAGATAGCGCAGGGCGATGAGCAAACTGACCGGTGCGGCAGGAATGCCGAAGTTGGAGATCATGATCCGGTTCCAGATGCTGGTAACCAAAATGTCGCCCATTGCCGAGCCGATATGGAAGCTGCTCAACCGCAAGGTGCGGCCTAAACTAAACTGAATGGATTTTGCCGTATTTGGTGTCGTCATCGTGCTGATTTTCACTCATTTGCCGAATGCTATGAATTTTATATCAGATTTAGATAATTTTGGGTAACTTTTATTATATTTTTGCTGGATGGCTCAGGAAATTTTCACGATTAGGAATAGTAGGTTTGCAAAATGTACAGAATGGTTTCCCCATAGGCGTTGCTGGCGGTGGCAGCGTTGAATGAGAGGGTTTCATTTTGATAGCGGATTTGGATGTGGCAACGGCCGTCTACCCACCGCAACTTTAGCTCCTTTTCCCCTTCATCCTTAAGCAGGTTTTCCAATTCCTGCCGCAGCTGACCTTCGGTAGGCATCCAGACCACTTCCGTCGTCACGATGTAATCCAGCGCCCATTCGGCCGTGCCGTGGAAGGTGATGACCGGCCAGCCTTGCAGCAGGTCCAGATGAGCCATCATATCGGTGATGACAAAGATATGATCATCCATACCCCGATCGGGGATGGCAAAAAAGTGATGATTGCTGGCCTTCCAGACCAGCCCGGCTTGTTTAAGGGCTTGTGCCAATTCCAGTGAAATCATGTCGTCTCCTGCCAAAATGCGGCCCAATTGTGCAGCCCGGACAGCCAGTGAACGGCCGTGCCGTGGGGATGGTTCCAGGCCAGGTGCCAGCGATGATGCCGGCCAGCTTGCCACAAATCGGCCGTCCAGGCTACCCAGGCGTATTCAGGCGGCTGAGGACCATCCCAGAGCGGTTCCCATTGTATCCATAGGACAGGTCGTTTCTGTGTTGTTGCCCAGTTGGCGATGTGCTGCTGAAAGGATCGACCTTTATCATCTAAATATACGGTCATGTTTGTATTATAGATGACGACGGGAGAATTAGGGTGAAGGGGCACGGCCGTTGCCAGAAATTCCGGCAGTTCATTGGGTAGGCGGACCGGATGGAGTTGGACGGGTGGATCGGTTTGATGGAAAGCAGCCAACCCTTCGCGCAGCCGTTCCAGCCGCTGCGGCTGGTCGGCCCAAATGTAAGCAGCCAGCGTTTGTTCATCTGCCGCAGTTTCCAGCCGGAACGGAGCCAGATCGCAACCGGTGCGGGAGAGGATTTGTGGCTGGCGGTTGGTTGTTGGCGGCTGGCGGAAGGGGCCTTGCGTTTGCATGGGGAATTGGACGGACTGGCCGCCGCCCACATCAAAAAACTGGTTACCGTTTACCGCTAACGGGTCACCATAGAAAATGCGGTAATTCCGAGCTTCCGCCACCAGATTCAGTCCGGCACTGGCCCCCAAATCGACTAGATGGACTGCATCCCAACTGGTGTAGAGCAGGGGCAGCAGCCAGCAGACGCCGCGTGCTGTTTCGTTGGTCTGGACAGTGGCGGTTTGGACGAAGGGAGCTAACGCATCGCGCCGGGCGAGGATGGTTTGACGCAGAATGTGAGGCAGTTGGGCGTTGTTGAAATCGCGCTGGCCGCCGACTGAGGGGTAGTATTGGGCTAATTCGGCTGCTTGTGGCACTTGATTGAGTACGTCGCGGTGCAGACCGGCCAGTAAAAGCAGAGTGATGTCCAGGGGAGCACGGCCGTTACCCACATCCAACAACCAATCCACCAACGCATCCTCCCCATCAGCTTCCAACCAATCGGCCACAATGCCAAACAGCCGCGCCGACAGTGGCGAATAACCATCGGCGAATTCCTGCTGTTTGCGAAAACGGTGGGCTAGTTTTGTGCGGAAATCGTTCATGATTGATGATTAATGATTGAAGATTGAGCGGCTCCCAATCATCAATCTTCAATCATTGACTTTGAGGCTTTTGCAAAATATGGGTCACAATCGTTGCCCCGCTGCCGCCGATGTTTTGGGTCATGGCCGTGCGTACACCGTCGATTTGGGCTTCGCCGGCCTGACCGCGCAGTTGCAAGGTGGCTTCGGCCAGTTGATACAATCCTGTTGCGCCCACCGGGTGACCGCGCGCTTTCAGGCCGCCCATGGTGCAGATGGGGATACGGCCGTTTGGCAAAATATCGCCGTTCTGCGCCAGTCGTACACCCTGGCCCGGCTCGGCAAAACCGCACGCTTCCAGCGAAAGGGCGGCCATCACGCTGAACGCGTCGTGTAGTTCAAATAGATCGATGTCATCAGGGCCAAGTCCGGCCTGTCCATATGCCTTGTTGGCTGAGATTTCGGCTGCCTTCAACCACAGCGGGTCTTCCCGGTCGTGGATGGCCAGCGTATCGATAGCTGACGCCGAACCGACGACCCGTACTGCATCCGGCGCTTTCTCCACCGGAACCAGCAGCAGCGCCGCCGCGCCGTCACCAATGGGAGAAGCATCAAACAGGGTGATGGGGTCGGCCACAATCCGACCGCGAGCGTACGTTTTTTGCGTGATGGGTTCCCGGAACAAAGCGTTGGGGTTTTTGGCCCCGTTGGCGTGAGCGTTGATGGGGAAGGGGGCGAAATCGTCGTGTTGGTAGCCGTATTCGTGCATGTAGCGGCGCATGATCAGCGCATTCAGCCCGACGAAGGAGACGCCATGAACTGCTTCGTAATCGGCATCAGCCGCCGTAGCCAGCGCGGCCGT
Organism: Ardenticatenaceae bacterium; assembly: GCA_020634245.1. Classification (GTDB taxonomy): domain Bacteria; phylum Chloroflexota; class Anaerolineae; order Promineifilales; family Promineifilaceae; genus JACKCC01. The sequence goes on from JACKCC010000021.1 coordinate 58,003, forward strand.
GATTTCTTTGCCTTGCGGCTCGGTCATTTTCTCCACGCCAATGACCAGTGCCGCATCCATTTCGCCGCTGGCGACGCCGATGATGCCTTGGCGCATGGCCGACCCGGCCGATCCGCAGGCTGCTTCCAATTTAACCGCTTCCACACCCCATTGGCCCAGAAAATCGGCCACCAGTGCGCCCAGATGGCGCTGCTGGTTCATTTCGCCGCTGCTCATATTGCCCACAAAAATGCCGTCTACCCGCTGGATGCCGGCATCTTCCATGGCGGCGCGCCCGGCATTAACGGCCAGTTGGCGGATGGGCACATCCCAATGTTCGCGCACCGGCATTTGCCCGACGCCTAAAATGGCAACTTGTCGCATTCATTACCTCCGAAATAAAAAGATGGCATTTGTTTGCCATCTTCGATTGTATCATTTTGTACTGTCAGAAACTGTCAAGTGAAGTCAGAACTCTATCAAATACAAATTCTCACATGTTTAGTCAGTCCATATGTTAATCCTACAATATGAAGAAATTGATGTCACGGGTTGAACATTGAATTCCAGGATTCGGATAGAGCAGCCATAATATAACCTTCCATGATGAATAGAATCGTCTACTACGGTTTGCTTTATGAGCGGATCGTTGACTGATAAACTCCACCCGTTTTCCAGATACCAATTCGTAACAACATCAAATGAATCTTTCGTTTCAAAATCTTGTACAAATTCCAGCTCGATTGATAGTGGTTCGCGGCGGATATGCGGTGTGGACAACCGAACAAAATTCGAACCAGGATATCTTTGTGGCGACATCTGAGTCGGGAAAACGGTCAGCGTGACACAACAAGCTATTGTGATGATTGACGCGAAAAGAATAATGGTAATCCTGTATCGTTTCACGTTTTGACCCCTATTAAGGAATATTTGCTGATGCTGTTTGGGGATACGGCCGTTTCCCCAGTACCATAACCAGCCCTACAATCGTCAGCACTATTGTGCCGAAGATGACAAACATCTCGCGCCCACTGACAACGTCCAACAGCAGCCCGCCGCTAAAACCGCCTACGGCCATGCCCAAACCGCCGACTGTAGCCCCGAACAGCCCCTGCGCCGTCGCATTCAGGCCAGGGGGAGCATTTTGGTCGGCGTAAGCCACACCAGCCAGCCACATGAGCGGATAGCCCAGCCCATTGAGGAGCTGCACCGGAAAGATCAGCCAGATGGTATTGATGATTGCCAGCAGCAGCAGACGCACGCCAGAAATGGCAACAGCCAGAGTGACGAGAGTGTAGGGCTGGAATCGTTTGAGGAGATGATGGCTGAAAATGAGGATGGGGATTTCGGCCAGTGTGCCAGTCATGAGAATCAACCCCATGATAGAGGATTCAGCGCCCAGTTCCTTCACATAGGGCAAAAGATAGTTAGTGGTGGTGGCCACGTTTAAGCCACCGGCAAAGGCCATCGCTAAAAAGAGAATGAATGGGCGGTTTTGCAGCAGGGTGCGCGCACCCTGCCGGATTGGGGTTGTTTTCTGGGATTGATTGTATTCCAACTTCTGGCTGACCAGCAAACCCAGAAATAACATCACACTGCCGCCCCAAAAGGCCATCTTCAGTCCGTAGTTTTCGACCAATGATCCGGCCAAAATTGCCGCCAGCCCAAATCCAAAGGTGCCGCCAACGCGGACACGGCCGTACCTATCCTTCACTTCACCCAGCATAAACATGGTGGCACTGTCGGCCAGTGAATTAATCGGTGCAAAGAAAAGATTAAAGGTAGCGACCAGGAGTAGAACTGGCAAAAATGATCGTAACAACGGCAGCAAAACCATGCTCAAGCTGCTCAGCAGCAGAGTCAGGCTCATGATGAAGCGGTGCCGGTTGCTGGTGTCGGCTAATCCGGTCCACAGCGGCGCACTCAACATCGTGATAAGCGGCGCTAATCCAGTCAACAGGCCAATTTGCGCGCCGGAAAAGCCCAGTTCCCGGTAGTAAAGCACGGTGAACGGGCCTATGAAAGCAACGCAGGCAAAGAAGAAGAAACTAATGGAAAATGGCCAAATATTTTTCATACCGCCCCTCTCCATGAGGGCAATCCGGCTGTGGATGAAATCGACTGTTGTGCATAGGCCGCTGCGGCATCAAGCGTGGGCAGGAATTGGTGAGATGTATCGAAAAAACGTAACCGATGTTGAAGGCATTCTTTTTGCAGGTATTGACTGAAGATAATTTCGCGCTGCACAACAGTCAGCAAATCAGAGTCATTGTACTCTTGGGGCCAGTCATTAGGGTGCCCGCTGTGTGTTCGAATTTCTTGCAGTTTTTTGTCGGGAGATATGGTGGGATAACCTAGAAAGCAGGCGCGGATTTGTGATGGGGCTGCATCGCGCAGGGCGGCTACATGCTGGGGCAAGATTTCGCCTTCAAAAATATAATTGATCCCATCATGAAGCAGACTGGCGCTCATTTCGCGCACCAGCGGCCAAATACGTTCGGCGACTTGTATTCCCCCGGCATCAGGATCGATGGTGAATTCTGGTGCGCCACGGGTTAAGCCCATCTTGAGGACATCCAGGCTCAGGAAGGGGAACTGTATTTCAGTTAGCAGCCGCCGGGAAAGAATACTTTTGCCGGTGCGGGCTGCGCCGCCGATGAAGAGCAGCATGAGCTGATGTTTCCTGTGTTTGTGGTGGGGTAACGGCCGTGGCCATCCCAAGCAGCCTACTCAATCAAACAAAAGGGGCGCGGCGCTGTCGCCGGCCCCATCGTGAATGCTAAAAGGTTGGCAAGCTGACAGCTACTCCGCTTCAATCATCATTGTCCAACCAAAGCGGTCGGGGATACGGCCGTATTGAATCCCGGTCAACTCATCAAATAACTGTTTGGCAACCGGGCCGACCTCATAATTATTGATGATGTACTCCTCATCCTTGTAGCCAAACTTGCCTACCGGGGCAATAACCGCCGCCGTTCCGCAGCCAAAAACCTCTGTAATTCTGCCTGATTGGACATCGGCCAACATCTCGTTGACATCAATTTGTTCCTCGCTGACCTCATAGCCCAGGTCGCGGCCCAGGGTGAGAACCGAGTCGCGGGTGACGCCAGGCAGGATACTGCCGGTTAATTGCGGCGTGACGATGTGCTTGCCCTCGTAAACAAAGGCGATGTTCATGGCGCCTACTTCTTCAATGTAACGGCCCTCAATGGCATCCAGCCACAGTACTTGTGAATACCCTTTGGTTTTGGCATCTTCGCCAACAAAGAGGCTGGCGGCATAGTTGCCGCCGGTTTTGGCGCTGCCCACGCCGCCGCGCACCGCCCGCCGGTACTGGTCGGAGATGTAGACGGGTACGGGATTGAATCCTTCCTTGAAGTAGGAACCCACCGGGCCGATAATGACGTAGTGTAAATATTCGGTGCTGGCGTGAACGCCCAACGCAGCTTCAGTGGCGATCATCGTGGGGCGGATGTAGAGGGCGGCTCCGGGAACGCGGGGAACCCATTTGCTTTCCAATTCTACCAGCTTGGCGATGGCGGCTAGATGTTCTTCCTCATCGACGGGGGCCATGGCCATACGCCGGGCGGAGTTGTTGAACCGTTTCATGTTTTCCCAGGGACGGAACAGGTTGATGTTGCCGTCGGGGCGGCGGTAGGCTTTGAGTCCTTCGAAGATTTCCTGGGCGTAGTGGAATACGGCCGTTGCCGGATCCAACGTAAATGGCGCATAAGGTCCAATTTGGGCATCATGCCAGCCGACACCGGCCGTATATTTTTGGCTGAACATGCGGTTGGCAAATTTATTGCCAAAGCCAAAATCATGTTCCGGTACCGGTTTCAGTTTGGTTTCGTCCAGAGGTAGAATTTGTATGTCCACGATTTCTCCTTTTGAGCCATAGAGCGTTGCAAAGGACAGGATATTATCTGTCAAACCCTATGGGGTGTATTGGGATTCAGTTTGTTAATGACTTGTTGCCGCACCACTGTCATTTCGACGAACAAGGCGAAGAGAAATCTGTCGCAGAAAAGTTTTCTCCCTTCGGTCGAAATGACAAAGGGGGCTGTGATTTTGGGTAGTTTACCACCTTTGCTGTTGGGCGGAAAAAGGTTTGCTGTGATGTAAACAATAGAACCAACATTTCCCCAGAAACAGTTCATCAGGTCAGAAATTCATCTGGAAGTTTCCGGGGAAATTCCGTTTACTGGCCGTAAACTTTGCTCAATCGCTGGCGATATTCTTCGTAATCGGTGAGGCGGCGTTCGTATTCGGCATTCATCAGCGGCGATGAAATGATGAAATCGGCCGAAGCCCGGTTAGAGGCGATGGGAATGTTCCACAGTACGGCCATGCGCAGCAGTGCTTTTACGTCGGGGTCGTGCGGCTGAGCTTCCAGCGGATCCCAGAAAAAAATCAGGAAATCAATCTCGTTTTCGGCGATTTTAGCGCCTACTTGCTGGTCGCCGCCCAGAGGACCGCTTTGCAGTTTGGTGATTTCTAACCCTAGTTGTCTTTCCAGCAGCCAGCCGGTGGTGCCGGTGGCGTAGAGCTTGTGCCGGCTTAATGTTTCTTGGTTAAAGGCGGCCCATTCCAATAAATCATCCTTTTTATGGTCGTGGGCGACCAGGGCGATTTTTTTGGTGGATTGCATGATGACGTTTTTTTGCGGCATGTTTAGTCCTCGCGAAAAGTGTTTGTTTTGTCAACGGCCGTTTTGGTGAGGGGCCAAAACAGGCGAAAAGTGCTGCCCGCTTCCAGTTTGCTTTCAACCTCAATTGTGCCTTTATGTAAATCCAGGATTTCTTTGACGATGGTCAGGCCTAATCCGGTGCCGGGAATGTTTAATTGGGCGATGTTGTGACCGCGATAAAAGCGTTCAAAAATATGGGGTATTTCGTCGGCGGGAATCCCAATGCCGGTGTCTTTGATTTCCAGGCAGGCGCGGGTGGCGCTGGCCAGGTAGGTGCGGACGGTTATGGAGCCTTCCAGAGTGAAATCCAGGGCGTTGGTGAGGACGTTGTTGATGGCTTGCAGGAGTTGGTTGCGTTCGGCGCGGATGGGCGGCAAGTCTGGTTCAGGATGAAAAACGAGGTTGAGATCGGCGGCTTTGGCGCGTTCCTGGTTCATGGCAATGACGATGGCGATGGTGTCATTGAGGTCAACGGCCGTAAACTGCAAAGACTCTTCGTACAAATTCAGCCGGGAAACGTTGAGGATGTCCTCCGTTAGCCGTACCAACTGGTCGGTTTTTTGGCGCAAAACGTCCATGTATTTGGCTTTGTTCTCTGCTTTGCCGCGATCCAGTAAATCCATGTACAGGTTCAAGGTGGCTACGGGTGTACGCAGTTCATGCGAAATGTCGGAGATGAATTTGGTTTTGAGTTTGTCCAGGTCTTGCAGGCGGGCGTTGGCTTCGGCCAGTTCACGGGTGCGCTGTGTAACCCGTTCTTCCAGGGTGTCGGTGATGCTGGCGCGTTTGAGGGCATTGGCGGCGATGTCGGCAACGGCCGTTAACAGGCGTACATCGGCTTCGGTAAACAGCCGTCTTTTGTGCGAACCGATGTGCAGCACACCGATCAAGTCATCCGGCGTTTGCAGCGGCAAAAAGATCGAACTGACGGTTCCCACAAAACTTTCCTCTTCGCCGGGAGCCATCGATAAAAGCGGGTCGTTAGCCACGTCAGGCGAAAGATAAACCTCGCGGGTAGCCAGAACACGCCCCACAATGCCGTCCCCCGGTGGCTGGCGCAGCCCTAATTTGTAAAAGCCGGGCGGTTCTGAATACCGGGAAATCAGTTCATCTGTTTCCGGTTCAACCAGGAATAGAACGCCGAAGGTGGCATCAATGGCGGCCACTGTTTTTTCCATTAAAATGGCCATCATATCAGGTACGGTGCGGGCGGTACGCAAAGAAGTAGAGATTCCGGCCAGTGTTTCCAGCTCAAAAGCGTGCTGGCGAGTCTCTTCGTAAAGGCGGGCGTTTTCAATGGCAACGGCTGCCTGGGCGGCAAAGGCGCTGGCCAACCGGACGTGTTCCTGGTTATAAAAGCCGATTTCTCTTTTGTCCAGGGCCAGCATACCGATGATCTGTTGGCCGAAAATGAGGGGAACGCCCAGCCAGGAATGAATGGGTGTTTCGCTAAACGGCGGCTCTCGGAAACGGCCGTATAAACTTGGCGCATCAGCCAAAATAACCGGTGACCAGGTTTCAATCACTTGCCGGTTAGGGTTGTTGGTCGAGGTCAGGTCAAACTTTGCTCCCAAGAGCTTGTTCAAGTCGGCAAAACCGTAGCCGCCAATGATTTCAAGAAATGAGCCATTTTTTAACTGCTGGACAGAAGCACTATCATACGGAACTACTTTTTGTAGCTCTTCCAAAATGCTGTCCAGTACGTCTTGTAAAATCAAACTGCTGCTTAATGCCTGGGTAGCCGCTTGTAAGCGTTCGGCACGGTCACGCGCCGCCTGTTCTTCCTGAAACAAATAAGCTGTTTGTATAGCCAGGGCACATTGCTGGGCAAAATCTTGCAGTATTTTTAGGTCGTCTGAGGTGAATGTGCGGATATTTCCGGCGGTTTCCTGGCAGCTTATGACTCCCATCACCTTGTTGGTCAGGGTGATGGGAACCTGGATGACGCTGCCCAGTACGTTGAAGGAGATACTTTGGGAACGGCCGGGGTATTTATCGTAGTCGGGGACAATCATGGGCTGACCGGTAGCTAAGACGCGCCCGGCCATTCCCTCGCCTACCCGAAGCTGTGATCCCACCAGCGGTTCGCCTGGCCCGTGTACGGCCGTCAACGTCAGTGTTAGTTCATCATCATTAACCAGATAAATACTGCCGCCGGGAACGCCCAGTAGATTTGCTGCCCGCCTTGCAATAGCTTGCAGCAGCTCGTGTAGATCGCGATGGGAGAGAATATCCAACGAGATTTCTTTTAACGCAGTAAGCTGATCCGCCCGTTGATTTGACGTATTGAGTAAACCGGTCAATTCTGTCTGCCGTTTCAATTCTAACTGGTGGCGATAGTGGGCGGCCAGAATATTGGCCGTGCTGGCTGCTAATATCAGGTTAAAAGGGCCAATCAGGATGTCGTAAAGGGGAACGGCCGGGTTGTAGAGTGGCATGGTAAGCATGGCCAGGAGGGATACGGCCGTAAACACAATCGCATATTTTGGCGAAAGAAACAGGCTGCTCAACAGGATAAGCAGAATCAAATAATAAAGCGAAATCAGGTTGTTTGGCGGCTTACCAATGTAAGCAGCGACCAAAACAGTCGACAGGCCAATAACAGTGGTCAGAATGATTGAAGCCTGGTAGCTTAAAAATCGGCCAAATAAATAGGTGATGCCCAAAAAGATAAAACTGGCCAGAGCGGTCAATAAAAAAGGAATCTGGGAAGGAATATTTTCCGGGTGAAGCAAAAAGGGAATAAAAATGCCTAAAGTGGCAATGGGCATGACCGACAACAGCAGGACAAGAAACAGACGAACCTGGAGACGTTCATTATCGCCTTGAATGTCCATACGTGGCTCCGTAAGACTTTTCCACACACTGAGCAGCTTGTCTTTCATAATAAAGCAGGACCTGTTGTCCTGACTGGAAATTGAACGGCCGTTTGACCCTTTTTTGAGAAATAATCACACATTCACACAATCATAATACCCGACTTGGGTTGAAAAAAGAAGATAAAACCGGGATTCACTCGTGTGACTTTTGTTCCATCTTTAATGACCATGTTATGATCAGGGTGCATGTACCCGATTTTAGCCCGTTATGGTCCTTTTTTCTTGTACAGTTTTACTGTTGTATTAAGTATAGGCATTGCTGCTGCATTAGGGTTGGCTGCTTATCGTGCCCGCCGTTTGAAGGTGGATGCTGCCTGGCTGGATACGTTTTTGGCCGGATTGGCGGCGGCTTTGATCAGCGGCCGTGTGGGGTTTGTCTGGCTGGAATGGACATATTTTCAGGTACGGCCGTATCAAATATTACAAATCTGGCGTGGCGGGCTGACCTATCATGGGGCGTTGGTCGGTGGCTTGCTGGGGATGTGGGTCTGGTGTGCATGGCGTAAACGCCCATTTTTGTGGGACGCTGATTTACTGGCTCCTTCACTGGTTTTACTAAATGCTTTTGGTTGGTTGGCCTGCTGGTTGGATGGTTGTGGTTACGGCCGTATCGCCCCCGTCGGCAGTATTCTGGCGGCCAATCTCCCCGACAACCTGGGCATTTATGATTGGCGCTACCAGACGCAGCTGCTGGGTGTCGGCTTGAGTCTGCTGACTTTTATCCTCATCCTTGTCAGAGCACGCCGTGGCCAGACTTTTACTATTGCGCTGTTGGCCGTCAGTGTAGGGCGGATTGGTGTTGATTGGCTGCGGGGGAATACGGCCGTTCTCATTCATACCATCCGATTAGACCTGCTCCTGGACACAGCATTAGCGATCCTTTCCTTGATTCTGTTACAATATTCTCAAATGCAACGAACAAAATCGTCAATCGTCAAACATCAATCGAAAATCAAATGAAATTAAAAGTTGGACTCGCCCAAATTACCCCCAAACTTGGTGATGTTGCCGCCAATCTAGCCCTGCACCTCAAAACCATCGAAGAAGCGGCCGAAGCCGGTGTAGAACTGCTCATTTTCCCTGAGTTATCGCTCACCGGTTACCGGCTGCGCGATCTGGCCTTCAGCGTTGCCTTGCAGCCTACCTACAAAGACCCTGTTTTTGCCCAACTGCTCGACGCCAGCCGCGACATGGACATCGTCGTAGGCTTTGTCGAAGCCGATCAGCGGCAAAAATTCTTTATCGCCAATGCTTATCTTTCGCGGGGTCAGATCGTCCATCGTCACCGCAAAGTGTACCTGCCCACCTACGGCATGTTCGACGAAGGTCGCTATTTCGCCTGGGGCGACGCCATCCGGGCTTTTGACACCCGTTTTGGCCGGGTGGGCATGCTCATTTGTGAGGATTTCTGGCACATCAGCCCGCCCTACGTCCTCTGGCTGGATGGAGCCGATATTTTGATTCTAACTTCGGCATCGCCAGGACACGGACTGGCCACCGAGCAAAAAATTGGCAGCGCCCAATGGGTTGAGCACATTAATCAGGCTTATGCCAGCACCTTTACCAATTTCGTCATTCACACCAACCGCACCGGTTTTGAAGATGGGGTCAGTTTTTGGGGCGGCTCGACCGTTTTCGATCCGTCAGGCCGGTTGGTGGCGCAGGCTCCTTATTATGAACCGGCGCTGGTTACGGCCAAACTGGATTTGAACCAACTACGCCGCACCCGCACCCGGCTGCCTTTGCTGCGTGATGAACGGGTGGGGTTGACGATGCGCGAGTTGAAACGAATATTGGAAGATTAGTCAAGTAGTCGTTAGTCTTGTAGTCGAATACTCAGACTACCCGACTACAAGACTACCCGACTGGAGCAATGTAGATGATTGACGATTTTGAACGACTGGACGATGAACCGGAAGGCCATAAATCGGGTTTTGTGACGGTGGTGGGCCGGCCCAATGTGGGCAAAAGTACGCTGATTAATGTTGTTTTGGGCCAGAAGATTGCCATTGTGACGCCGCGCCCGCAAACGACTCGTGTCCGCCAACTGGGTATTTTGACAGAAGAGAATTATCAAATGGTGTTTGTGGATACGCCGGGGATTATGCAGCCGCGGCACAAGTTGGATGAGTTTATGGTGGAAACGGCCGTAACCGCCCTAAACGATGCCGATGTGGTCTTGTGGCTGGTGGACGGCAGCGAAATGCCCGGCCCTGGCGATCAGTCCATCGCCGCCCTGTTTGCCGAACTGGACGAAAATGTGCAAGTTGTGCTGGGTATCAACAAGGGTGACATGCTGTCGGTTGAGCAGGTTTTGCCCCATACCGAAGCGTATCGTGCCCTGGTCCCCGACGCTAATTGGATTTTGTTTTCGGCGCTGCGGGGTAACGGCCGTGACGAACTGCTGCAAATGCTGGTCAATGCCCTGCCCGAAGGCCCGCGCTACTTCCCGGCCGATCAGGTCACCGATTTGTACTTGCGTGACATCGTTGCCGAACTCATCCGCGAGCAGATTATGCTGCAAATGCGCGATGAAGTGCCCTACGGCGTCGCCGTCCAAACCGAGCAGTACAAAGAGCGCGAGAACGGCGTTACTTACATTGGAGCTAATATTTTTGTGGAGCGTGACAGCCATAAGCGGATTCTGATTGGGGCAAAAGGGGCCCAGCTGCGGCAAATTGGCGCTGCCGCCCGCCACGAAATCGAAGCATTTCTTGAAGGGAAAGTGTTCCTGGATTTGTGGGTGAAAGTGGAACCCAAATGGCGGCGCAATGAACGCGTCCTCAAACGGTTTGGCTACAGCAGCGCAGAATAGTTACCGGAGGCCGTCGCGTCTAATCAATGTGCAACGGCACGGCAAATTTGAACGTATTGGGTGCAAAAATCAGAAGCGTATCGTATTAGGTGTACTGGCAGGAGGTTTTACATGTCAGCCAAGCAAACCGAAGAATTGGTAAATCGACGCAAGTTTTTGAAAGCCGCCGCGGTTACGGCCGTTGCCGCTACTGCTACCGGCGCTGGCGCATCCCTGCTTAATTCACAAAAATCAGCGCAGTTACCCGGCCAATCACTAACTGCGACCATCCAGAAAAATGGCTCAAACGAGGAGTTAATTACCCAACTGACTGCGCTCCAGGCTGAAAACGCCCGCTTGCAAGCCGATCTGGAACTGGCCAATTACCGCCTGAGTGCTCAGGAAACGGCCGTCACCGAAACCGACACGGCTGCGCAAACCATGTCCATAGAACTGGAGGCAGCCAATCAGCAAATTGGCATTCTGGCTGGACTGGTTGCCCTGTACGAACAACTCGATGATGCCGACGTAATGTCCTTGTTCGAAGAAGGTCTGACGGCTGTCTCTACCGCTATCACCGATGCTGTGGATGAACTGCCCAGCCTATCCGAAGGAATAGCGCTGGGCCGCCAGATTCTAACTGAGTTGGATGACCAGATTCCATTATTGGCGAACGGCCGTTCCTGGCTCGAAACCCAAACCGACAAAATGTACCGCTACTATACGGCCGTCGAAGTTTTGTTGGAAACAGCCGTTGAACAGGTTGGCCCATTCCTGCAAATGTTCAATGAATGGGTTCAAAAAATCCTCAAATGGCTGCCGTTCAATTTGGGCGAGCGTACCAGCACCATCATGGACGCCCTGACCACGCTGCTGCTAGAAACACCAACTACCCTTACCGGTCTTTACACCAACGTCACCGAACCACTGGCCGCCTGGGTGGGCGGGCCAGACACCGAAGTGCCATTGCGCCAGAAACTCATCCAACCTATGCGGGAACAGATGCTGTCCCAGGCCGACACAGTCGTTGCTAAAACGGTCCAGGTCAAGGTGGTTTATGAAGAAAATATGGTGCGGCAGGTGGAAACGGCCGTGATCGCCCGCCGACAAATCCAAAATCTCATCCAATCCTACCGGCAGCAACACCAAATCTAGAGTAATTTACCTAATTCAAACAAAAAAAGTTGACGCGTTACAGACAAATGTTATACTTGTCCTTCGGAGTGCTCTACAATGAGCCAGCAATGTGGCGTCTTAACAAAAGTTGAATAGAGACAACACTTGCCGACGTAGCTCAATTGGCAGAGCAATGCTCTTGTAAAGCATAGGTTATGGGTTCAAGTCCCATCGTCGGCTCAGGCGAATTCGCCAAATCACACAAAGCACGGTAACATTTATACATCTTAATTCTGGGTCAGTGTCCCGAGTGGCAAAGGGGGCGGACTGTAAATCCGCTGCGCGACGCGCTTCGTAGGTTCGAGTCCTACCTGGCCCATTTTTTAGGTTTACATCAAACAAATATCCATTGTTTGGATTGAGATGCCCACGTAGCTCAGCCGGCAGAGCACATTCTTGGTAAGAATGAGGTCATGGGTTCAAGTCCCATCGTGGGCTTTTTGCCCCGTTTACCCTTATGATTTGCGTAGTGGGTGACGGGGTTTGTTATGATACAGGTTGATAGTTTTATTTGTATCAAAATGGGCGGGTATTATCACAAATAATTTCCTCAGGCCTACGAATTTGATACATCCATAACATTGATTGAGGGTTTAGAAAAATGGCGAAAGAAAAATTTGTGCGCGAGAAGCCACACGCAAATATCGGGACAATCGGTCACATCGACCATGGGAAGACCACCTTAACAGCGGCCATCACGAAGACATTGGCATTGAAAGGGTGGGCCGATTTTCGGGCATTCGATTCCATCGACAACGCACCGGAAGAACGGGACCGTGGTATCACGATCGCCATTGCCCATGTGGAATACGAGACCGAAAAGCGGCATTACGCCCACGTAGACTGTCCGGGGCACCGTGACTACATCAAAAACATGATCACCGGTGCAGCGCAGATGGACGGCGCCATTCTGGTCGTGGCTGCACCGGATGGGCCGATGCCGCAGACCCGCGAGCACGTTCTGCTGGCCCGTCAGGTCGAAGTACCAGCCATGGTCATCTTCCTGAACAAATGCGACATGATGGACGACGAAGAACTGCTGGAGCTGGTCGAGCTGGAACTGCGCGAGCTGCTGGACAGCTACGAATTCCCCGGGGACGAGACCCCGATTGTACGAGGCAGCGCCTTGCAGGCATTAGAAAGCACGAGCACCGACCCGAACGCACCGGAATACGCCCCCATATGGGAGCTGATGCGCGTAGTCGACGAATACATTCCGCAGCCGGAGCGCGAGACCGACAAACCATTCCTGATGTCCATTGAAGACGTCTTCAGCATCAAGGGGCGCGGCACGGTGGTGACCGGTCGGGTAGACCGCGGGGCATTGACCCCGAACAGCGAAGTCGAAATCGTGGGGTTGACCGACCAGATACGGAAAGTCGTTGTGACCTCCATGGAAATGTTCCACAAGATACTGGACAAAGTAGAAGCAGGTGATAATGCCGGTTTACTGCTGCGAGGTGTGGGACGAGAAGAAGTCGAGCGTGGCCAGGTATTGGCCAAGCCGGGCAGCATCACACCGCACACGACGTTCATGAGCGAAGTATACGTTTTGCGTAAGGACGAAGGTGGGCGGCACAAGGCATTCTTCCCGGGGTATCGGCCGCAGTTCTACATTCGGACGATGGATGTGACGGGCGAGATCACCTTGCCGGAAGGTGTGGAGATGGTGATGCCTGGTGACAGTGTGAACTTGAAGGTGAAGCTGATCACGCCAGTGGCGTTGGAGCAGGGCAGCAAGTTTGCGATTCGAGAGGGTGGTTTGACGGTTGGTGCCGGTCATATCACTCAAATTATTGAGTAAAAAACAATATTTGATTAAAAACCTGCTGCAGATTGGCTAAAAATCTGCAGCAGGTTGTTAAGGTGTTATATAATGGCAAAGAAAGCAGTTCGTAATCACATTACCTTGGCTTGCACGGAGTGTAAGGAGCGTAATTATGTTACGGAAAAAAACCGGCGTAATGATACGGCTCGATTGGAATTAAATAAGTATTGCCCACGGTGCCGGCAGCACAGACTGCATCGAGAGACGCGATAGTTCGTGGTTTAGGGGGTTAGCTCAATTGGCAGAGCGACGGTCTCCAAAACCGTAGGCTGCGGGTTCGATTCCTGCACCCCCTGTCAGTGTCTTCGGGAGGCGTAACAGCCTCCCGAAGCGTGTTTATAATCATTTGCTCCATCGTATGTTACGGTGGGAGGAAAGTGCAAAAGTGACAGAATCTGGTAAGAGAACAGGCTCGGTGAAGAAAGCATCACCGGAAAAGAAACAGGTAAAGCAGCAGAATCCCATTTCTAAGTATTTTCGGGAAACACGTGGGGAGTTGCGTAAGGTGACCTGGCCATCACGGGAGGAATCCTGGCGACTGACTTATATTGTATTAGGTGTTACCCTGGCAATGTCTGCTTTTTTGTGGTTGTTTGACACACTGTTTTCAAATTCGATTCAGTTCTTGTTGGAACAGCTAATTTGATTTGAGATCATAGGATGGCTGGGAAACGGCCGTGTTCAAAACGGAACGTAAGCGAGAATTGACATGGATAATGAAATGGAAGAAATGGACCTGATGCATTTGGATGATAATGATCCATTTGCAGAAAAAGAAAAACCCCAAAAAGAAGCGTCATCAGCCCCGAAAGAGAAAAAAGACGTCTCTATTCCTGATGACGGCCGTGCTTGGTACGTGGTTCATTGTTATTCCGGTTACGAAAATAAAGTCCGTCACAGTATCGAGCAGCGCATTGAAACAATGGGCATGCAAGATAAAATCTTTGATGTTGTCGTTCCCACCGAAGAAGAAATTGAGATCAAAGATGGCAAACGTCGAACAGTTGAACGGCGCGTGTTTCCAGGTTACATCTTGGTGCAGCTGGTATTGAGTGAAGATTCCTGGTACGTCGTCCGGAACACACCGGGTGTTACCGGGTTCGTGGGTATGGGCAATGAACCTACACCTCTTCGTGCTGATGAAGTTGCCAAAATAATGAACCGTATGGAAGCGGAAGCGCCTAAAGTCAAATTTGACTTTCAGCTTGGCGAGAAAGTACGTATTGGTACTGGCCCATTCGCTGATTTTATTGGTACTGTTTCCGAAATCGATGCTGAAAAAGCGAAAGTTCGTGTCATGGTTTCCTTCTTTGGACGCGAAACCCCTGTTGAATTAGATTTCTTGCACGTCGAAAAAGTGTAATCATCAAGGTAGAAAGAGGAAAGGAGAAGAAAATTTCATCCTGATCCTACTTCTTTGTGTCTTTAAACTTTGATTAGGAGGAGCCTGTAACCCAGGCGTTTGGACTCCAGGAGAGAATAATGGCGAAAAAAGTAAAAGCAGTAGTAAAAATTCAAATTCAAGGCGGAAAGGCTAATCCGGCTCCCCCGGTTGGTACCGCCCTTGGTCCTCATGGTATTAACTTGATGCAATTTTGCAAAGAGTACAATGCTAAAACATCCAGCCAGGTCGGACAGGTTGTTCCAGTAGAAGTAACCGTTTTCCAGGATGGTAGTTTTTCATTCATCTTGAAAACCCCTCCGGCAGCAGATTTATTGAAAAAAGCGGCCAATATCAAAACCGGTTCTTCTGAATCAAATCGAGTCAAGGTCGGCAGCGTTACTCAGGCACAGCTTAGAGAAATTGCCGAAATCAAAATGAAAGATTTGAATGCGGTAGATGTTGATGGGGCGATGAAAATTATTGCCGGTACGGCCCGTAGTATGGGGTTAACCATTTCCGATTAAGAAACATTCAATAGAGTGGGAGGATGTTAGAAATACATCCGTTTGCACCACGAGGAGAAAACATGCCTAAAAGAGGACGTAAATATCAAGAAGCTGCGGCTAAAGTTAACCGCGATAAATTATATACACGTGCTGAAGCTGTAAAACTGGTCAAAGAGACAGTTTATACGAAGTTTGACCCTACCGTTGAAGTACACTTTCGTTTAGGTGTTGATCCGCGCCATGCCGATCAACAGGTGCGCGATGTGGTAAATTTACCACATGGACTGGGTAAAACAGTGCGTGTTTTGGTTTTTGCTGAAGGTGAAGATGCTACGTTGGCTCAAGATGCAGGTGCTGACATTATTGCTGATGATGAAGTGATTAAGCAGATTCAGGCAGGCTGGACAGAATTTGATGTGGCCATTGCCGTTCCTTCTATGATGGGTAAAGTTGGTCGTTTGGGCCGTGTTCTGGGTCCGCGTGGTTTGATGCCCAACCCTCGCGCCGGCACGGTTGCCCCCGGAAGTGATTTGCCTCGATTAATTGAGGAAGCAAAAGCGGGTCGTGTTGAGTTCCGTGTGGACAAGACTTCGAACGTTCACGCGCCGATTGGCAAGGCCAGCTTTTCTGAGCAACAACTGCTGGATAATCTACAAACGGTGATTGAAGCCATTAAACGTGCCCGTCCGGCATCTGCTAAAGGTACGTATGTACGCCGTGTTGTTTTAGCTAATACGATGGGGCCTGGGATTCGCCTTGACCCAACAGAGGCAATATCGTAAACTATTGTGTCTGTGTGGATTAATAATCCCAAAAATTTTTAACAACAAAACAATAAAATTCTCTACTTAAGACCGTTGGTGTTGGTCGGGAAAAGATTCCAGATCAACTTAAATATTGCCAGCCGAGGTGGGGGTTCACTGTAAATTAATTGTTTCTAAATGGGCATTTTTTAATGATGTTCCTGCTTTAGAAATTATGAATCCTCATGCTGGTTGGTATGAGGATTTTTTATTTTGAAGCAACCATCAGCTCTCATCATGTTAATGATGGAGCATGATTTTGATAAATTATCACTGTTAAGGAGGTGATACGCTTTGGCTATTTCTAAGGCACGTAAAGATGAATTGGTCGCTCAATATGGTGAACTTATCGGGCAAAGTAAGGCAATTTTTATGGCCGATTACACCGGAATGAGTGTGAAGAGCATGGAAGCTTTGCGTCATAAGGTCCGCGAGGCAGATGGTGCTTTTCATGTTACCAAAAAGACGCTGTTGAAATACGCTCTGGAACAAGCGGACAGGCCGGTACCAGAGGAGTTGATGGATGGTCAGCTTGCGGCCGGTTTTGCTATGGACCAGGTACCGACTTTGGCAAAGGCATTGGTTGATTTCGCAAAAAGCGAAGAAAAACTAACGCTTAGGGGCGGTATTTATGGTAATAATGTCCTTTCATATGATCAGGTGAAGGCACTGGCTGAACTGCCGTCGTTGCCGGAACTGCGTTCACAGCTTCTTGGTTTGATAAATACCCCGGCTCAGAATATTGTTTCTGTTGTGGCGGGTGGTATTCGTCAGGTTATTAATGTAATTGATGCATACGCTAAAAGTGAAGAGTCTGCGGAAGCGGCATAAGCGGCGTAGGCGTTGGTAAACAGATTGATTCAGTTGGGGATTTTCTCTAACAATAGAAAAGATTAGGAAATAATATAATCTTGGAGGATTATTAAGATGGCCGATTTAGAAAAATTAGTGGAAGAACTGAGCAGCTTGAATTTGATGGAAGCTGCTGAATTGACAAAAATGCTGGAAGAGAAGTGGGGTGTTAGCGCTGCTGCTCCGATGGCTATGGGTATGATGCCGATGGGCGGTATGCCTGGCGCGGCTGTAGAAGAAGTGGAAGAGCAGACTGAGTTTGACGTGGTCTTGAAGGATATTGGTCCGAAGAAGATTAACGTTATTAAGGAAGTTCGTGCTTTGACTGGTCTGGGTCTGAAGGAAGCGAAGGAAGTTGTGGATGGCTTGGGTACAGTGATGGAAGCAGTTGGCAAGGAAGCTGCCCAAGAAGCGAAAGCCAAGCTGGAAGAAGCCGGCGCTGTTGTCGAAGTCAAATAACGATTTTCTTAATCGTTTGCAGTATGGTTGCTGTGAAAAGGGCTGGTTCCAAAGGGAACTGGCCTTTTTTGCTTTTACGGCTTTTTTTTATTGAAGGTAGGGTTTGTTATGGTTGAATTGGTTTTGGCTTCTCAGTCGCCAAGGCGGCGTGAGTTGATTACGCTGTTAGGTTATCCTGTTCGGGCGGTGAGTGCTGATGTGGATGAAAGTTTGGTAGATGAGCCTGATCCGGCGGTTAATGTGGTGGGCACGGCGCGGTTGAAAGCTGTAAAAATCGCCAAACAGTGGCAGCGTTTGAATGTTGATGGTGGTGTGGTTGTTGTGGCGGCGGATACGACAGTGGCGTTGGGGGATGAGATGCTGGGCAAGCCGATCGATGCAGCAGATGCCCGGCGCATGTTACGATCTCTGAGGGGGCGCCCGCATAAAGTGCATACGGGGGTGGTTTTGATGGCGCTGGATTCGGGCCGTGAGGTGAGTGGTGTGAACACGGCCGTTGTCACCATGCGTGATTATTCTGATGCTGAAATTGAAGCCTATGTTGCTTCGGGGAACCCGATGGATAAAGCGGGCGCTTATGCGATTCAACATCCCACATTTCGGCCGGTGGCCCGTTTGGATGGCTGTTTTACCGGGGTGATGGGCCTATCGGTGTGTCATTTGTTGCAGTTGTTTGCGCAGTTGGGTTTGGCGATGCAGGCGGATTTAACGGCCGTTGCCGCTGCCCACCAACATTTCTCTTGTCAATTGCTAGATGAAATAATCGGTCGTTCCCGTTAATATCAATTTTTCATCTCGTGCTTTGGTTAAAACCGTGTTAAAATGATTAACATAATGGCGAGTTCGTAGGTAAACCACAAAAAGATATTTGATCTGTCTTTGCGGTTTACTCAAGGAAAACGGGAGGGGCATTGTTTCTTTTATTAAAGAGCTTTTCCGTTTTACCTGATGCCTGTGTAAAGAAAAGGGATGGTGATGAACGAAAAACTTCAACAAGCAATTTTAGCAGCACGTAATGGACAAGAAACAGAAGCCCAAATGTTATTGACCCAAGTTCTCAAAGAAAACCCCGATGAAACCCAGGCCTGGTTTTTACTTAGCACATTAGTCGATTCTGAATCGAAAAAAGCGGCTTATTTAGGCAAAGTGTTGACACTTGAACCTGAGCATCAAATGGCTCAAAAGATGCTGGCTCGTTTGCAAAGAAGGGAAACAGTTGAAACCGAAGTTGAAGTCGAGGAAATGATTTCTGATGCTGCTGTCGAAGAAGATGAAGCCCCGGCAGCGCCGGTAGTAGTTTCTCAGGACACATCTGATTTTTTGGCGCAGCAAAAAGGCGATACGCTGCCAGCCTGGTTGGTTGAAGAGGAGGGTTTGGAGGTAACTGAAGAAACGGCCGTGCCTGAGGTGACCGCAGAACAAGAAACTGCAACTGACTCTGACATGGTGATTCCTGATTGGCTGCAAGATGAAGTGCCTGAATCCTGGTCAAAAGAAGCGCCAGCCGAGGAAACAGAACTGGTCATTGACGATTTGCCCGTTGCAAAAACCAAGATTGCTCCACCATCTAAATCTAAATCGGTTGCCGGTAAAGGTAAGCAAAAACAAAGATCATTTCTGACCGGAATTTTGTACGCGTTGATAGTTGTTGCCGTTTTTGTCGTTATCGCCATGATTTATTTGGCATGGAATACTTTTTTCTAAACTTTTCCGGTTGTCCTGCCAAGGTTGATCGGTACTAATTGGTAGTTGTACATGTCTTGCTCTAACGTCTGTTTGTGTATATAGTCTGCCTATGGAAACCCACGAGCTTATCGAAGCTTCGCTACAAACTGATCAAGGCCGTATCCGTGACCATAATGAAGATTTTGTGACTTTTTGGGAGCCACATGATAAAGCTTCAGAAGCACAAAACGGGTGGCTTTATATTGTTGCTGATGGCGTGGGTGGGGCTGATGCTGGTGAAGTTGCCAGTCAGTATGCTAGCGAGCGTGTGATTGAGCATTATCTCAATGATAATTTAGACCTGGGTTATGGTGAGCGTTTGTGGCGAGCGATGCAAGCTGCCAATACGGATTTACGCCAGATGGTGGCAGAACGCGGCGATGACAGCCGGATGGCAACGACGATGGTTGCTCTTATTTTCCAGGGTTTGCAGGTTTTCATTGGTAATGTTGGAGATAGTCGGGGGTATCATTGGCGTAACGGCCGTATCCGGCAAATCACCAAAGACCAAAGCTTGGTTGCCAAATTGGTTGAAGAAGGTGCCATCACGGAAGAAGAAGCCTTCAACCATCCCCGCAAAAATGTCATTCTGTACAGCCTGGGCTCCGAAAAAGAACCTAAAATCGATATTTTTGAAGAAACAGCCGAACCAGGTGACATCTTCCTGCTGTGTTCCGACGGCTTGACCCGTCATGTACATGACGAAGAAATCCAGGAAGTATTGACCCATCAAGAACCACTTCGCGCCAGCCGCATTCTCATCGATCTGGCTAACGAACGCGGCGGTGAAGATAACATTAGCGTAGCAGTTTTACGTTACGATCATCAGGCATCTGTTAAACTACCCCCGTCACTGGTTGCTTTTTCTGAAAACGAAATTTTAACTGGAACATCCAAAAAAACGGCCCGGCGCCGGATGCTGTTTTACACGATCCTTCTTTCACTCGTGCAGACAATCCTCATCATCCTAATTTGGGCACTACTTCAGGCCTGATGGGGTTCCGGTACATTACGGAGGCAACATGAATAGCAAATTACGAATCACCCCCCTGGGTGGCTTGGGCGAGATCGGCAAAAACATGACCGTCTTTGAATACGAAGACGAAATTATCATCGTTGATGCCGGGGTGATGTTCCCTGAAAATGACATGTTGGGGATCGATCTAATCATTCCCGATTACAATTATTTGATGGACAAAACCGATAAGGTAAAAGCCATCTTGATCACTCATGGTCATGAGGACCACATTGGGGCTTTGCCTCATTTGATGCGCCACATTGAAGCGCCCATTTATGCCACCCCTCTTACAGCCGGTTTGATTGATGTAAAAATGCGCCAGGCCAAACTGGCCAATGATGTCGAGTTAATCATTTTTGAGGCCGACGATGTACTGCAAATCGGTCAATTCCAGGTGGAACCGTTCCATGTGGCCCACAGTATTCCCGATTGCGTAGGTTTTGGCATCACGACTCCGGTTGGACTGGTGGTGCATACCGGTGATTACAAATTTGATCACACGCCGACCGATAATTGGCCGCCTGATTTTGCCAAGCTGGCTGAATTTTCAGAGCGTGGTGTGCTGTGTTTGCTGGCCGACAGTACCAACGCCGACCGGCCTGGTTGGACGCCATCGGAAAAAGTGGTGGAAGAGGCGTTTGACAAGCTGTTTCGCGAGGCAAAGGGGCGGATCATTGTGGCTACGTTTGCCTCATTGATTTCGCGGATTCAACAGGTGGCGGATATGGCGCAGCGGTACGGCCGTAAACTGGCCATCACCGGTCGCTCTATGCGTGACAACACCAAAATCGCCCGCAAACTGGGCTATCTGGACGTCCCCGACGACCTGCTGATCGACATTGGACAAATCGACAGTTACCCGGCACACGAAATTGCCATCATAGCTACTGGTACTCAGGGTGAACCCTCGGCGGTGATGGGACGTTTAGCCCTGGGTCGCCACCGCAACCTGACCATCATGGAGGGCGACACTGTCGTCTTTTCGGCCTACGCTATCCCCGGCAACGAGGAGATGGTTTACCGGATTATCAACCGGCTTTTCCAGCGTGGCGCCAATGTATTGTATGAACGCATAGCCAAAGTCCACGTCTCCGGCCATGCCAGCCAGGAAGAGATGAAGCTGCTCATTAACCTGGTACGGCCGAAATTCCTGATTCCCATTCACGGCGAACTGCGCCATTTGAAACAGCACAAAGCCCTGGCCAAACAGTTAGGTATTCCGGCCGAAAACATTGCTGTTGTCGAAAACGGGACCCCGTTGGAACTGGATGAAAACGGTTTGACGATTGGCGAACGGCTGCCCGGCGGTTACGTCTTTATTGATGGGGCCGGTGTCGGCGAAGTTGGCTGGTCGGTGGTGCGCGATCGAGATAAGCTGGCCCAAAATGGTTTTTTTGTGGCATACGTCAATGCCCACAATGGCAACGTCATCGGCCAGCCAGATATTGTTACCCGCGGTATTATTGACATGCGGGAAGCGGAAGATTTACTGGAAGGAGCCAGGGAAACGATTGCCCGTGTCGTAAAAACATATGCCACCAGCAATAAGGCGTTGGACAAGCCTATCGAGGAAGCGCTGGAACGTTATTTATATGCCGAAACGGGGAAACGGCCGTTTGTCCAGGTAATCGTTAAATAAAGGTTGCGAAGTTGCAGAGTGGTAAAGTGGCAGAATTCACCTGACACATCCTTACCCCTCTAACGCACTAAATACCGCCGGCAGAAGCTGCTTCTTGCGCGAGACGACTCCTTCTGCATGCAGCGTGCCATCATTTTGGTGCGGGTAAGGCAGCACTTCCAGCGCCGGAACCATCTTCGTCAGCAGCAGCCGGCTGGACCCCCGTACCACATCTGTCACCATCAGCATGGCAAAATCCAGTCCTTTGGAATCGGCCAGATCGGATAATGCTTTACGCAGCGACTCCAAATGTTCGGCCAACTGGTTGAAGCTGGTCACTTCCACCTGGGAAATGCCAAATTTCTGCTCGGTGGTTTCGTACAGCTTGAAATCGGTGCTGACAATTTCGGCCGGGTCGCGGGTGGCCAGTCCTGCCCCAGCAGCCAAAAGCTGTTCACCAAACGATTGGATGGTCTCGCCGGCCAGCGGGCTGCCACCCATGAAGGCCCAGCGGCTCAATCGCGCAGCCGCCTGATGGTCGCGTTCGGTAGTGGTTGGCGACTTTAAAATGAGCGTATCGGAGAGCAGCCCGGCCAGCAGCAGCCCGGCCAGCGGCGGCGGGGCGCTTAACCCGGCCTCTTGAATCCGTTCGGAGACCAGGGTGGAAGTGCTGCCGACCACGTCAACTGTGAAGCGAATGGGTATATGGGTGGATGGATTGCCCAGCCGGTGATGGTCGAGAATTTCGATTAAATCCGCTTCATCTAGAGCCGGGACAGCCTGGCGTGGTTCATTATGATCGACCAGTACAAACCGCAGGCGCGGTGGATGCAAAGCGTCTCGCTGGCGGCAGATGCCAACGTATGCGCCATGCTCGTTGACCACGATGAATTCGGTACGTTCGGCGTGCAGGATGCGGGGCAGGGAATCGCGGATGCGGCTGCTGGCCTGGAATTGGGGCACATTCCGATCGCATGCTTCCTGGCACGGCCGATCCAGCAGTTCGGCGACGCGGGTTTCTTCCAGGCGGGGATGGGAACCGACCAGACGGCTGAGAAAATCGAAGAGGCTGAGGACGGTGACGAGGCCGTGGGGTGTGCCGTCGGGATTGAGGATGGGGGCGACCCCGCCGGTTTTGTTGGCAATGGCCCAGGCTTCGCGCAACGGCCGTTCCGGAGTCGTCGTGTCAAAGCGGTGGGCAATGGTTTCAAAACGGGGCGAGGCATCGGGCAAATAAACCGGCGCTTCCAGCCCCAGCCGGTTCAAGACCCAACTGGTTTGCGGGTTCAAATGACCGGCCCGCGCGGCGATGACATTATCACTTAACTGGTCTTGAAGCAGCCAGGCATAGCCAGTTGCTGAGGCAATAGAATCGGTATCCGGGTTAACGTGCCCGATGACGTAGATTTGAGTGTTGGTTTTGCTCATAAAACATCCGCTTTTTGAAATGAATCTCGGCTCAATCATGCGTCATGCGTGATGCATCATCGGATGACACATGACAAAATGACTTATGACCTGCCCTCATTGTACCCTTTCGGTACGCCTGATACCAAATGACAACAAGAAATTGTTCATAGTAAATCGACAGCGCCAGGCACAGGCCAGAACGGCCTGGTTCGGGTGAGACCTGAAGCCCTGTGCCTGGCACTTGTCTGTACACAACAAGAAATGAGAAACGGCCGTAACCCGTTTCCCCAATCTCTGCTCCTAAGCTATAATGTCCTTCGCCTGAAATTCATATTTCACGCATCATGTTTAGGAGAATTATGACCATACCTGTCACCAAAACTATCCTGGACAATGGTCTGACCGTTGTCCTCAAAGAAATGCACCATGCTCCCGTCGCCACCTTCATGGTCTGGTATCGCGTGGGCAGCCGCCAGGAAAAACCGGGCCAGACCGGCGTTTCTCATTGGGTGGAACATATGATGTTCAAAGGCACGCTGGCCTTCCCCAACGGCAGTCTGGATCGCCTCATCTCCCGCGAGGGCGGCCATCTTAACGCCTTTACCTGGCTCGATTTCACCGCTTATTACGAAACGCTGCCTTCCGGTCGGATTGATCTGGCATTGGACATCGAGGCCGATCGTATGGTTAACACATTGATGACCGAGGAGGAAGTGGAATCGGAGCGTACGGTCATCATTTCCGAACGGCAGATGTACGAGAACGAGCCACGCTTTTTGCTCAATGAAGAGTTAACGGCCGCTGCCTTTCGCGTCCATCCCTACCATCACGAGGTCATCGGCGATGAGGCCGATTTACGCAGCATGACCCGTGACGATTTGTACGGCTATTACCGGCGCTGCTACGTGCCCAACAACGCCATTGTTGTTGTCGTGGGCGATTTTGAGACGGCGGCGATGCTGGCCCAAATCGAGGCCAAATTTGGCGCGATTCCGGCTGGTACAGTGCCAGAACCGGTGACTCGGCAAGAACCACCGCAAAAAGGAGAGCGGCGGACGGTGGTTAACGGTCCTGGCGATACGGCCTACCTGACGATGGCTTTCCGCGCCCCGCAGGCATCGCATCCCGATTATTACCCGCTGACGCTGTTGAATGCGGCGTTTGCCGGTGGCAGCAGCCTGGGGATGTTTGACGGTGGCGGCACGAATAAAAGCTCGCGGTTGTACAAGGCGCTGGTGGACACCGATCTGGCGGCGGCGGCATATGGCGGCATGGGGCCGACCATTGACCCATTTTTGTATACGATTAACGCGGTGGTCAGGAACGGCCGTACCCTAGCCGAAGTCGAATCAGCTCTGGATGCCGAACTGGAGCGGCTGGCGGCGGAACCCATCACTCAGGCCGAGTTGGACAAGGCCCTCAAACGGGCCAAAGCGCAGTTTGTTATGGCTGGCGAATCTATCACCGGACAAACGCAGCTCCTGGGCCTGGCCGAAGCGGTCGTCGGTGATTACCGTTGGTTTGAAACGGTGCTGGACAAGCTGAACGCGGTCACATTGGACGATATTGAGCGGGTACGGCGCGATTATTTGCCAAAGCGCAGCCGGACGGTGGGCTGGTATGAGCCGGAAGAGAAGGCTGAAGGCGGAAATTAGAAGGCAGAAATGAGATTGTTTGTTGGTTTGATGGTTAGCTTCATGGTTGGTTTGTGGGACTGTGTTGGTGTGGAACAGACGATGATCCTGTCACCAACGATTACGGCCGTTGCCCCAGCCAACGAACCAACGAACCAACCAACCAACGAATCAACTGACCTGCCAGCCACCAGCACCCAACCACCAGCTACCAATCCCGCCAACGCCGACGTCACCTATGTCCGCGCTGTGCAAACCGGCGATGGCATCTGGACTTTCCACGTCACTATTGAGCATCCCGACACCGGCTGGGACGATTACGCCGATGGCTGGGACGTCGTCTTGCCTGATGGCAGCGTCGTTTTACCTAATCCCGATGATCCGTTTACCCGCCTGCTGCTCCATCCCCACGAAACCGAGCAGCCCTTCACCCGCAGCCAGAGCAATATCGCCATTCCGCTGGATATGACCCAAGTG
This sequence comes from Ardenticatenaceae bacterium, assembly GCA_020634245.1. Classification (GTDB taxonomy): domain Bacteria; phylum Chloroflexota; class Anaerolineae; order Promineifilales; family Promineifilaceae; genus JACKCC01. The sequence goes on from JACKCC010000021.1 coordinate 83,235, forward strand.
ACTGTCCGCGCTCATGACATGGTCGATGGTTTTGGCGGTCAAGAAGTAGTGGTGGATTTAACGGCCGTGTCCGGGCCAAATTTTGAAGCGGAAAAGTAACAGGTTTGCGAGTTTGCAAGTGGCGAGTAACTTTCAGACTCGCTTACTTGCGGACACGCCCATTTCCCATGACCGATTTCAAACGCATTTACGCCACCCAGGCCGCCGCGTACGAACAGATGGTGGCGCGGGAAGATTATGAAGGGAATATTTTACCGGCGCTGTGGGGGATACGGCCGTTCACCGACCAAACGGTCATCGACCTGGGTGCTGGTACCGGCCGCCTGACCTACCTTTTGGCTCCTCCCGTTCACCGCATCATCGCGCTGGACATCTCGTTTCATATGCTCGGTGTGGCCCGCGAACGGCTGGGCCTCGCAGATTTGAGAAGACCTGCGCGGTTTGTAGCGTTGGCTGCCGCCGACAACCGCTACCTGCCTATTGCCAGCCAGACGGCCGATATAGCCATCATTGGCTGGAGCCTGGGCCATTTTGTCGGCTGGTATGCCGATTGGCAGGCTCAAATCGGACAGGCATTGGCCGAAATGGGGCGTGTTCTGCGACCTAATGGCACGATCATCATTCTGGAAACGCTGGGAACCGGCCGAGAAACACCTCAGCCACCGCATGACGGCCTGGCCGCCTACTATAATTGGTTGGAAAACAAACACGGCTTCAATTCCACCTGGATTCGCACCGATTACTGTTTCGCCTCCGTAGACGAGGCCGACGCGTTGACCCGCTTCTTCTTTGGCAACGAACTGGCCGATCGCATCCGCCGCGACAACCTGACCATCTTGCCCGAATGCACCGGCATCTGGTGGAAAGAAGTTGATGAATGATTGCTCTGGATAATTGGCCCTGGTTGAAGCGAATGGTATCATTTCATGCGTTGTCATGTGATATGCCAATGACGCATGACAAAATGACGTAATCAAATCACGGAGATGAATATTCATGCTTGACAGCCGTTATCCTGGGCCGGAAAGTATTCACCGGTATGAACTGCCTAATGGCATTATAGTGCTGGTTTACGAAAATTTTGCCAGTCAATCAGTCATTGTGGAAGGGTTGGTACGGGCTGGCGCGCTGGCGGAAGCGCCGGAGATGGCCGGATTGGCCAGTTTTACGGCTTCTTTGCTGATGCGTGGTACGGAAAAGCGTTCCTTCGCCCAAATTTACGAGGATTTGGAAGCGGTAGGCGCGGAATTGGGCTTTAGCGGTGGGCGGCACACGGCCGGATTTGCCGGGCAAAGCCTGGTGGAAGATTTGGATTTGGTGCTGGATTTGATCGCCCAATCGCTGTGCTATCCAACGTTTCCGGTGGAGCAGGTGGAGCAGGTGCGCGGCCAGATTTTGACGGGGCTGGCGATGCGCGCCGACAGCACGCAGCGTATGGCCAGCCTGAAGTTTTATGAATTGTTGTACGCTGGTCATCCATACGGCCGTTCCAGCAGCGGTTACCCGGAAACCATTACCAGAATCAGTCGGGAGGATTTGGTTGGTTTTCACGGCCGTTTCTATGGCCCGCGTAACATGATCGTCACGATCGTGGGGGCGATTAAGGCGGAAGAGGCGGTGGAGAAGATAACGGCCGTCCTTGGCAACTGGGAAAATTCCAACCAGGAGGATTTACCCTTAGTTCCTCCAGCAGCCCGACCGGAACAAGAACAGCGCCTCCACCATGCTATACCCGACAAAAGCCAGACCGACATCATCATGGGGCTGCCGGGGCCGCTCCGTTCCGCACCCGACTACCTGGATGTCAGCCTGATGAACACCATCCTGGGCGTTTTTGGCATGATGGGCCGCATTGGCCAATCGGTGCGCGAAGAGCAAGGGCTGGCCTATTACGCCTACAGCCGGTTGAACGGCGGGCTGGGGCCGTCGCCCTGGTTGGCCAGTGCCGGTGTGGCTCCTGACAAAGTCGAACAAGCCGTGGAAAGCATCCGGGCGGAAATCAATCGGATACAAACGGAACCGGTAGATGCCGAGGAACTGGCCGATTGCCAGGCTTACCGCACCGGTTCTTTGCCCGTTAGCCTGGAAACCAACAGCGGGCTGGCCAGCATCCTTACCGACATGGAATTGTACGATTTGGGTCTGGATTATTTGCAGCGCTTTCCTGATTTGATTCGGGCGATTACCCCGGAGCGTATCCAGGCTGCGGCACAGAAGTATCTCAGTCTGACGCAGATGGCGATTGCCATCGCCGGGCCGGCGTAGTAAGCCCGAAGGGTTTCTAAAACCCTTTGGGTTTCAGGTGGAAAATGCTTAGAACGGGCGTGGACATTGTTGAAATAGAGCGGGTTAAACGAGTGATGGCGCGCAGCAGCCAGCGGTTTCTGGATCGCATTTTCACGCCGCAGGAGCAGGCCTACTGCCAGGATCGCATCCCCAGTTTGGCCGGTCGTTTTGCTGTTAAAGAGGCGGTGGCCAAGGCGCTGGGAACAGGTATTGGCGAAATGACCTGGGTGGAAATTGAAGTTGTTTCTGATAAGATGGGCCGTCCGGAACTAGTTTTGCATGGTGCGGCCCAACAATTGGCCGATAAGCTGGGTTTGGTAGAGTGGTCGATTAGTCTGTCGCATACGGAAACTTATGCGGTTGGTTTTGCGGTGGCTGCTGGAAGATTGCTGCCTGAATGAGAGGGAATTATGACAAAGTGGACTGCAAGTGATGGTTCGGAGATTGAATTTTCGGTGTATGGGACGGACGCACAGCCGAAGACGCTGCTGCTGCTGCCCGGCCTTTTGGGGTCGATGAGCAGTCAGTGGCACAATTTTATCCGGTTGCTGTCGCCGGATTTTCGCATTGTGATGCTGGATTTGCGGGGGCACGGCCGTTCCCAAAACAACACGCCTATGTTAACCCTGGATCAGCTCTTGCAGGACATTAAAGGCTTGCTTGATTTTTTGCAAATCGAATCGTTTCATATTGCCGGTTACGATTTGGGCGGTTATTTGGGGTTGATGCTGGCGTTAAGCCAATCGCGCCGGGTGGAAACGTTGTTAATGCTGGCGACCAAATTTTATTGGACCCAGAATGCCGCTGCTAAAATGCAGTCCCAGCTCGAACCGGAAACGATGTCCACACAAGCGCCTGCCTATGCTGACCAGCTTGTGCAAGAACATGGCGCGCGGCAGTGGCGTGTGTTGGTGCGTCAGGCCGGTGATATTTACGTCCACCTGGCCGAAAATGGGTTGACGGACAGAATGGCGGCCCAGGCCCAGTGCCCTGTCCTGGTTTGTGTTGGTGACCGGGACAAGCTGGTTTCTTTGGATGAGTCCCACCGCCTAAGCAAAGCTATTCCCAAGGGTGAACTCCTTGTTCTACCTGGTGTCAGTCACTCGTTTCGCACCGTGCGCAAAATCCCTCTGCTGCCGATGATGCAGTATTTCCACGATTTGAAGAACCATTAAGCGGAAGAATAGCGTCATAACATTATTCGTCATTGACGCATGACGCCTGACAAAATGACGCATGAATTCAATTGGGTGAAAGTATGAAACGAACGTTGTTGGCCGTCTTGGCCCATCCTGATGATGAATCTTTTGGTCCGGGGGGGACTTTGGCGCGTTATGCTGCTGAGGGCACGGCCGTACACATTGCCATTGCTACCGATGGTGTGGCCGGGTCCGTTGTTGAAGCGTATAAAGACAAACGAGAACAGTTAGCGGCCGTGCGCGAGAAGGAATTGGAAGCGGCCGTTGCTGTTCTGGGCGGTACGTTGCACAATTTAGGTTATCGGGATTCCGGCTACATCAATGATCCTGCCAACAATCATCCTCAGGCATTCATCCAGGCTGACGAGACAGAAGCAGTGGGCAAAGTCGTCCGTCTTATTCGTGAGTTACAGCCTCAAGTAATATTGACACATGATGAAACTGGCGGCTATTTCCATCCTGATCACATCATGTGCTGTAAGATTACGACCGCCGCTTTTCACGCTGCCGGCGATGCGACGCAATATCCTGATATTGGCCCGGCTCCGTTTCAGCCAAAACGGCTCTTTTACACAACAATGCCGAACCGCTGGGTGAAGATCATGATCTTATTGATGCGGCTGCGGGGTAAGGATCCGACGCGCTGGGGGCGTAATGGCGACATTGACATGACCAGAGTTGGCGCCGATCCGTCACAAATCACGACGACGATTGATTATCGTGATTATTGGGATGTTAAGCTGGCGGCCAGCGCCCAACATACAAGCCAGGGGGGTGGCACGAGTTTCAGCCGGATGATGCCCGGCTGGCTGCAAAAACAGTTGTTTGGCCGTGATTCGTTTATTCGCGCCTATCCGCTATTGCGGAACGGCCGTCGCGAAAAAGACCTGTTCGAATCGGCCGGTTAGTTATCGAGAACCGCTTTAATTGTCGGGGCTGAGAGGAATTTTTGCCGCAAGGCAGCATCTCGGATGGGTTCCGCGATTTGACGGATAATTTCGGCAGCGATGCGATGATGCACCTGGGACAGGTCTGGCGAAGCGGCGCTTTGGGCCAGGGCGGTGTGAGTTTTCCACAAAAGGGTGCGGTTGTTGGCCTCATGCGCCAGGAACAGGGTTTGCTGCCACATCTGTTCGGCACTGTTCCAATCTTCTAATTGTCGATAATAAAGGCCCAACGCATAATGCGCCGATGCCAGCAGATTGCGCGAATCGGTGCGTGTGGACAGTTCTTTGAGCTGGATCGCATAGTGATAAGCCTGCTCCAGATTACCTCGCTCAATTTCGACGAGGGATAATGCGTAGAGCGTGTTGACCAAGTTGTCTTGATGTTTGGTTTCCTGGCTGATTGCCAATGCCTGTTGTAAGCAGGCGAAGCCTTGTTCGACCTGGTTTAGGTGGCACAATTCCAGCCCCTTATTACGCAATATGTCGGCTTCGATGATACGCAGTTGGCTTTGCTGGGCCAGGGCCAAGCCCATTTCGTGATAAGCCAAAGCCTGCTCGAAATCGTACAAATATTGGTGACATTCGCCTAAGTTGTTGAGTGCGGCAACGGCCGTATCCTGTTGGCCAATTTTACGCGACAAATGAAGGGCTTCGGTAAACGTAGCAATTGCCAGGTCTAGTTGGCCGCCATAAGCATAAGCAACCCCCATCCGGTTCATGGTGCGGATTTGCTGGGCGGCATCCCCGCTTTTTTCAAAAAGCGAGATGGCTTCCTTGAGGTGGACGACAGCTTCTTCGATACGGCCGCGCACCAGCTTGGTAACGCCAATGCCCACCAGTACACGGCCGCGTTCACTGGGAATGCCTCGTTTTTCGACTAACGCCAGCGCTTCGTGATACGCATCAAAAGCCTGTTCATACCAGCCAATCCCGCGTGACTGATCGCCAATTTTGATAAGAGCATCGATACGACGGGCGGTGTCAGTCGCTTCCCGATGATATTGAACGTAAGCTGACAAGGCTGCTTCCTGTTCCCCCAAAAGCCCTAACAAGCGCCCCCGTTCTCGTAAAGCTGTCAGTCGCTTCTCTTGAGCTGCGGCAGAAGTGGATTGTGGTTCAATAAGAGCCAGCAGTTCGGTATAAAAATCGAGCGCGGCCCAATATTGATGTTTGCTGGCTGCTTCGGTTGCCTGTCGAAATAAGTGCGATAATGTGTCTTTGTTCATGCTGTCGTCTTCAATGTTGTGTCTAGTGTACCCGATAGCAGATGATTTTCTTTGAGTGAGACACGTTAAATTTTCGTGAATTAAGCAGATTGTAACATATTGTGCTAAAGGGTAGGGCGATCGTCCAGATTTTTAACCGATTTCCGCTATAATTGACAATTGACAGGGATGGTTTGCGAACCGCTTCTACACGAGATGATGATTTGAGACATCATGCGCTGTAGAGCACCATCATAAATAGAAATGGAGCGTGGTCGGCCAGACCGCATAGGGCGAGCAAGCTGCTCGCGCTTCCATTTTCGAAGGAGTAAATAATGCGATTATTTCGACGTGTTTTACGTTGGGTTTTCTTTTTGTTGGGATTGTTGGCCGGATTGATAACGGTCGTTGCTGCTTTTTTTGCTCAGCGTATGGTGAAACCACCCCGGCAGCGCTTGTGGGCCACGCCCGGTGATTTGGGTCTGGCCTGCGAAGACATTCATTTTCCGGCGCAGGATGGTATCCGGCTGTCGGGCTGGTTTGTTCCGGCGGCTGATACGAAACGGGACGGCGCAACGGTAGTCATTGTTCACGGCTGGACCTGGAACCGTCTGGGATTGACGGCTGATGATTGGTTTTCCGGTTTGGAAGGCAGCCGTCCGGTGGATTTGCTGCGATTGGCCTACAAGCTGCATCAAGAAGGCTATCACGTGTTGATGTTTGATTTGCGCAATCATGGCGAGAGCGCGGATGCACCACCGGTGACGTTTGGCTGGCAGGAAGCCAACGATTTGTTGGGGGCGCTGGCTTATTTGAATGGCCGTTCCGAGGTCAATCCTGACCGCATTGGCACCGTGGGCTTCTCGATGGGGGCTAACACTGTTTTGTATACCTTGCCGCAAACTGAGCAGATCAAAGCGGCCGTGGCTGTCCAGCCCGCCAGCACCGGCACGTTTGCCGAACGTTATGGAGCCGATTTGCTTGGCCCCTTGGGCATGGTAACGGTTCCACTGGCTGAAATGATGTACCAGGCGGCAGGTGGCCTGCGTTTTGCGGCCTTACAGCCTGCTTTTCCGGCTGCTGGCGCTGGTCAAACGCCGGTTTTATACGTTCAGGGCGAAGGCGACCGCTGGGGCAGCATGGATGATGTGACCCAAATTGCCGGCAAGACGCCGCAGGCATCAGGGCCGGTTTTTGTGGAGGGGACACATCGGTTTGACGGCTATCAATATGTGGTCGATCATCCCGAATTGGTGACGGCGTTTCTGGCGAAAAATTTGTGATTTGTCATGCGTCATTTTGTCATGCGTCATACTGATCCTGTTGACGAATGACGTTATGACGCATGATTTTAGAGCAACGGCCGTTTAATTGGCGCAAAGCTGTGGCGGTGTAAGGGGCAGGGGCCGTATTGTTCCAATGCGGCCAGATGATAGGCTGTGCCGTACCCTTTGTGACGGGCAAAGCCGTACTGCGGATACTGCTCGTCTAATTCAATCATGAGCCGGTCGCGGGTGACTTTGGCTAAAATCGAGGCGGCAGCGATGGTGAGACTTTTGCCATCGCCGCGAATGATGGCTTGTTGGGGTGTGGCCAGGGTTTTGAGACGGATACGGCCGTCGATCAGCAAATATTGGGCGGCGGGGATGAGTTGGGAAACGGCCGTAACCATCGCCTGTTTCGTCGCCGGAAGGATGCCAATCTTGTCAATGATAGCGGCGGGTACACTGGCAATGCCGTAAGCTAATGCGTGGTGCATGATGCGTGAAAAGAGGTGTTCGCGCGTTTTGGCTGTTAACTGTTTGGAATCATTGACTCCCGCTAAACTGTCTAAAAGTTGGCTGTCATCCAGAGGCAGAATGACGGCAGCGGCCGTAACCGGCCCGGCCAGTGCACCGCGTCCGGCCTCATCTAATCCGGCAATAAACACAAATCCATGACGGGCTAAAATTTCATTTTCGAGTTCCAGGGTGGGCGTAGTCACAAGACAAGAAGCTACATTTTGGGGGTAGCCAGCGGCGTTTCCGGCCTGGATCGCTTGTACACGCCGGTCAATAAATTCCAGCGGATTTTGACGGCTTCACCAATGCTTTTGATGTAATCGAGACGAGTGACGTGTGTACCGGCGGCGTCAATCCAATCGGCGGCGATGATGCCGATGCGATAACCGAAGCGGCGAGTCAGGGCGAGGGCTTCGTCGTCGATGCTCCAGCCATCGATGCGGGCGGCGGCAAATACCTGTTTGGCGGCTGGCGCGGTGAACGCTTTGAAGCCGCAGCGCGTATCCCAGATGCCGGGTACGACCAATGTCTGGATGATCAGATTGCCCAGGTTGCCCAACAGCCGTTTCAGTGGTGGTTGGGGAACGGCCTGGCGTGCGCCGGGCACATCTTTGTGGTCGCGGGAGGCGATGACGACGTCTTTGCCTTGCTCAAACAACGGCCGCATCTGGTTGAAATGGCTGATGTCGGTGGAATTGTCGGCGTCGGTGAAAAGGCGGATGTCACCGTGCGCCTGAAGCATGCCTTCGCGCACCGAGTATCCTTTGCCCCGATTTTGCTTCCGGTCGATCCAGCGGATGTTTTGTTTGCCCTGGGCAAAGGCTTGAACCTGGCCCAGGGTGTTATCTTGCGGCCCGTCGAGGACGATGAGCATTTCCCAGGTGAAGGGTTGGGTGGTCAGGTAGCGGTAAATGGCATCGAGGGTGGTGGCGATGCGTTTTTCTTCGTTGTAGGCCGGAATGATGACGCTTAGGTAAGGCATAGATTCTCTCATAATAGCAAGTCAGCAGTTCAGCTTGTCAGCTTGTCAGCCTGCTGAATTGCTGACTTGCTGAGTAGCTGAAGCGCTAGTCGGCAATCTTACCGTCCCTGGGGGGGATCGTCAACCGGTGTGAGTACGGCCGTTAAGGAATCGTCATCAATCCGTCGGTTAGCCTGGATGCGGCGGCGTTTGGGCAGCATTTTGAACAGGCCAAGCAGGCCGGCCAACTGACCGCGCAGCCGGGCGCGGGCCGCTTCGCCGCGCCATTGGCGCAGGGCTTCTTTAGTGATTTTGAGCTGGGCTTTGAGGACGAGCGGCCAGTTTTGGCGCAGCAGGCTGGACGGATAGTTTTTCCAGATGAGGTAGAGGAAGTTACGGCCGTCATAATAGCTGCCGGTGACGGCGCCGCCGGTGGCTTTGAGTTTGTGGTAGACAACAGCCGTGGGCACGTACAACACCTTCCACCCCGCCAGATGTGCCCGCCAGGAAATATCGACGTCCTCGCAGGAAAAGAAAAAGTCATCATCCAAAAAGCCGATTTCGTCTAAAAGCGCCCGCCGGTAGGCTGAGGAGCCGCCGCACGCGCCGAACACTTCTTCTTCCACGTCGTACTGGCCTACGTCCTCCTGCCAGACACCGCGATTGCCGGGGATACCGTCCAGCCGGTAAAAATCGCCAGCCGTGTGGAAATGGTTGCGCTTGTCGAAGAGCAGCATCTTGCTGGCCACGATGCCCACGTTGGGGCGGCGCTCAAATGCCGACACGATTTCGGCCAGCCAATTCGCATCCACTTCCGTATCATTGTTAAGCAGAATGATGTACTTGCCACTTGCCACTTGCCACCCCGCATTACACGCGCCGGTAAAGCCACGATTCTGCCCCAATTCCAGCAGTTTGACTTCGGGGTACTGTTGGCGAACGTAATCCTGTGTGCCGTCGGTGGAGCCGTTGTCGACGAGCAGAATCTCGAAGTCGCGCCAGGTTTGTTGGCGTAAGGAGTTGAAGCAGTCGTCGAGGTGGTGACGGCCGTTTAAATGCGGAATAATAATGGAAGTAGTGAGCATGGGAAAAGAAGGAGAGTTCAGATTAATTTCAGGGAATTGTTACCAAGTCTTACCCATTATTTGATCAAATCACAAAAAATTCTTTTATATTTGCCAACATTTCATTCATTACTTATCTGTTGCGACTGGAGGCAAGATGATAAATTCATCCCTTCCTTCCAATTGCTCATCTGGTGATGTGTTACATCCCAAGAACACATCACTAATTCCCCCATCTTCGACCATCACAGTTAATGCGTTCTCATTGTTAGTAGAGGTAAAAATAATACCATAGGAATTTGGCATGTACTCATAAACTGCATATACACCTGTCGCTTGAGAAACGAGTTCTTCTAACACAAACATGATAGCTTCTTCATCCTGTGTCAAAAATCCTTCACAGACTGCATAAGGAAATGCTTCTACAAGTGTACCAACTGGTTCATCTTCATTGCAATAAGGCCCCCAAGGATCATTTTTATGGATGCAAGGCTTTGATTGGAAGCGAATGAGTTTTCGCAGGGCCGTTGTATCTCTAGTCAATACCAATCTGGCTATTTCGTCTATCTCTGGAATGTTGGTGTAAGAGCCGTAAGGATAAGGTTGATAGTAAAATGGGGTTGGTGTTGTCTTTACTTCGGGGGTAGGCGTTTGAGTTGTAGTTGGCTCCGCTTTATCATTTGTAATAGTGGCCGGCACTTCAATAACCCTTGTTATTAGCCTAGTCACTTCAATTGTAACGGGCAACTCAACTACGACAGTTTCCTGGATGGTTATAGTTTCTGGAGTATTTGAAGCGCAGGCTCCCGTAATAAAAATGAAGATTTGTAGAAATACAAAAGTTTTAAGATAGGTGTGTTTCATCTGTTAATTGTTGCCTGTTTAAGCGTATTCACGTAAATAATCGGCTAATGCTTCCTGCCACGGCCGTACCACAATCCCAAGCGCTTTTCCGGCAATATTGTTCAGGGCGCAGTAGGGGGGTGGGGTGGACGGCCGTACAAATTCCGAACTCAGAATAGGCGTATTGGCCACATCATCCAGCCCGGCCAGGCGCAGAATCTCGTTGGCGAACTCCCAGCGGGAGCAGGCGCCGTTGTTGGGTAAATGATAGGTTCCATATTGGTGCGTTTCGATCAGTTGGGCGATGGCGGCGGCCAAATCGTTGACGTAGGTGGGATTGGCCACCTCATCGGTGACGACACGTAGTTGGCCGGTCTCGCGGGCGCGGTTAAGGATGGCGTGGATGAAGTTGCGGCCGCCGGGCGCGTACAGCCAGGAGAAGCGAACGATGTAGTAGCGGCTCAGCAGGGATCGCACGTGAAATTCGGCGGCGGCTTTGGAACGGCCGTATGGATTACACGGGTTCAGCGGCATCCATTCTTCATACCCGTCCAGTTTATCCCCGGCAAAAACCTCGTTACTGCTGATGTGGGCCATCTCTACGTCGAATTTTTGGCAGGCCAGGGCTACATTTTGTGTGCCCAGACCGTTAACTTTGTAGGCCAGTTCCGGGTTGCGGGCACAGCCATCCACGTCAGTGTAAGCGGCGGCGTGGATGACGAGATCAGGACGTGTTTTACCTATAATTTCAAAAACGGTTTCTTTGTGAGTGATATTTAATTCGGGCAGGTCAAACCCGGTGATTTGGTGCTGAGTGAGGGCCGCCTGTAATGCTGATCCAAGCTGTCCCAGGTTGCCGGTGATAAGTATTTTCATTCCTTCCTCTTCACTTCTTGTTTTTCTGCCGCCAGCTTTGGTAAACTGCTGTGCAGCGATGATTATACCGGTGCTCCCCTCGACTGGCGAAGCGTTCCGATTTTCCAGGCCCAGTACTGTTAATAATATCCTTTACGTTTTGCAGTTTACGTTTTAGACTCTCTCTATGCACATCGACATTTTGACCCTGTTCCCGGAAATGTTTCCCGGTTATTTGAATGAAAGTATCTTGAAGCGCGCCCAGGAGATGGGCCAGCTTTCTATTGGTCTGCACAATATCCGCGATTATGCCGAGGGTAAACATCGTGTAACCGATGAGCCGCCCTATGGCGGCGGCGGCGGCATGGTGTTGAAGCCGGAACCGGTGTTTGCAGCGGTGGAAGAGATTGTAGCAAGGGAGCAAGGGAGCAAAGGAGCAAGGGAGAAGCACCCCTTCACCCTAGCGACCGAAGGTCGCCCACCCCTTCACCCCATCATCCTCCTCAGTCCGCAGGGACGGCCGTTTACCCAACAAGTCGCGCAAGAATTAGCCCAGGCGGAACGATTGGTGCTGTTATGCGGCCGTTACGAAGGGGTGGATGAGCGGGTGAGGCAGTATCTGGTGACCAACGAGATTTCCATTGGCGATTACGTGCTGACCGGCGGCGAATTGGCGGCGATGGTCGTCGTTGACGCTGTCACCCGGCTGCTGCCCGGTGTGCTGGGTGCGGAAGATGCGGCCAATGAAGACAGTTATGCTACCGGTTTGCTGGAAGGGCCTCATTACACCAAACCGGCCGAATTTCGCGGCTGGGCCGTGCCGGAGGTGCTGCGATCCGGCCATGCGGCCAATATCGCCCGCTGGCGGCGGGAACAGGCCCTGCGCCGTACCTGGCAGCGGCGGCCCGATTTGTTGTTAACGGCCGTACTCACCGAAGCCGATAAACAATTCCTGGCTCAACTGGCCGAAGAAGAAGTCCGCCGATCGTAAGCTGAACATTCAGACTGTACCACTAAAATCACAATAAAATACAATCAAAACAACGCAACGAGGCAAAACCGATGAAGTCAAAGTTGTGGGCATTTTTCTGGGCAGCCATCACCCCTTTGTTGTTATGGCAATTTATTGGTTTGATTCGCGTAGCCAATGCCGATCCGGCGGCAGCATTTGACGTCTGTTCGGGTGGCTGCACGTATAGCACCCTGGGTGCGGCGGCAGCGGTTGTGCCCGAGGGCAGCGTCATCAACTTGCAGGCCGGTATTTATTCTGAAAATCTGGTTATCACTAAATCACTGACCATTCAAGGGCAGGGAGCCGGGGTTACGATCATTGATGGCGGCAGTTTGGGCACGGCCGTTCTGATCGATGACTTTGTTGCTGTAACGATTACCAATGTGACCATTCAAAACGGCCGTTCTCCGGACGGCGGTGGCATTTCCAACCCCTACGGCCTGCTGACCCTTGGCGACAGCGTCATTCAAAACAACGATGCATTGTGCGGCGAAGGCGGCGGGCTGCTCAATTTGGGCACAGCCGTTTTGCAAAACGTGATCATCACTGGCAATCAGGCTGCCTATGGCGGTGGCATTTCCAACGATGAACTGCTCCTGGGCACGAATATTACAGTGACGCACAACAGCGCTGTGGACAATTCGTGTGAGGGTATTACCGGCTACGGCGGCGGTATTGATAATTCGGGGACGGTTTCGCTGACGGCGGCGTTTTTGGGTGAGAATACGGCCGTTAACGATGGCGGCGCTGTTGAAAATGCTGGTACATTTACCATCACCTTAAGCCTGTTGGAAAATAACCAATCCCAAACCAAAGGCGGCGGGCTGGATAACGTTACCAACAGCCAGACCGTGATTCGCCAATCCTCTATTCGCTTAAATGAAGCCGATTTGGGCGGCGGACTGAACAATGAAGGGGCCATGCAGTTAATCCAAAGCGCTGTTTATTCCAATACGGCCGTTTTCAGTGGCAGCAGCGGCGGTGGCGGGCTGCGCAATGAAACCGGCGGTTCTCTTCTCGTCACCAACAGCACTATTAGCGGCAACATGGCCGGGGAGGGTGGTGGATTATTGAATGTGGGGGCCAAGTCAACGGCCGTTTTGCACAGCAGTACCTTCGTCAATAATTTTGGTGTCCATTATGGCGGTATATATAACATTAATGGTGCTGTTACGTTTGCTAACACCATCATCGCCGGGCAGCAAAATGGTGTTGACTGCGGCGGCGGTCTCATGACCAGCGCTAATCACAATATGGACAGTGACGGGTCATGTTTGCTGCGCGGCGTGGGTGATTTCAGCCGTGTCAGCCAGCCATTTTTAGGGCCACTGCAAGACAACGGCGGGCCGACCTGGACCCACGCCCTCATGATCGGCAGCCCGGCGATTGACGCCAGCCCTGTTTGTGAACCTGTCGATCAGCGCGGCGTTAACCGGCCAACCGGCACGGCTTGCGACATTGGCTCGTATGAAACCTTTGCCTTTCGGACTTATGTACCGGTTGTTGTTCGGTGATAATAGTTTTGCCAAACAGTTCCGCCCCTTGAGCTTGTCGCAAGGGCCAGACTTCGACAGGTTCAGCCTTCGATTGAATTCTTTCTAAAAAACAAAAAGGCGCTCAGTTACAACGACTGAGCGCCTTTAATGATGAACAGGTCGCAGCTTAGTTGGCTTTGATGGCGATACGTTTTGGTTTGACTTCTTCGGCCTTGGGCACAGCCAGGGTCAGAACGCCCTTGTCATAGCTGGCTTCCACGGCCTCGCTGTTAACCAAAACCGGGAATCTGACGCTGCGGCTGAAGCTGCCATAACGGCGTTCGCGCAGATGGTACTGTTCCTGATTGACTTCCTCGTCATTTTCCACTTCGCCCTTAATGGTCAGAACGTTGTCTTCGAGGGTAATTTCCAGGTCATCAGGATTGATGCCGGGCACAGAGGCTTTGATGGTATAACCATCTTCGTTTTCAATGACGTCCAGAGCCAAACCCCAGTTCTCAGCGTTACGGTAAGGCATGGTGGGGCGGTCAAACATGCGGTCAAACTCGTTGAATAAATCAACAGGACGGCGAACTACGGGATTCCAACGTACGATTTTTGTCATTTCTAATTTCTCCTTGTTTTGAAGACCGGTCAAACAGTTGAGAATTTTTAGCCAATGTCAGTTATAGATTGAAGCCTGACCGGTCTTGAACTGATGAATTTTTGATTACGCCAGTTATTTTCGTTCAAGAATGTTAGAAAAATGTTTGTCGTATGTTAGAAGTTCATCGGAGAAGCGTAGGCGTTGCGTTAACATAGCCAACTTCCGAGAAACTGGCCTGTAGATTGATCGCTGGAAAGAAACAGTTTCCGGGAAATTTTGTACCAAACCCGCTATAAATCAGCCGCTGTTTGCCGTACCCCAACCATTGCGCCATACTATGAACGATTAAGCTGCCGGGTGACAAAAGCCTGGCCGAATGAGGTACCGATGCTGCGACCCAAACGACTGAATCGATTGCGCCTGATTTACAATGAGTATTCATCCCAGTTTTGGGTACTGGTGTTGGGCACCTTTATCGACCGGCTGGGTGGCGCGCTTATGTTCCCCTTCTTCACTCTGTACATCACCCGCAAATTTGGCGTGGGTATGACAACGGTAGGTGTGATCTTTGGCCTGTTTTCCATTGCCAGCGTAATCGGCAGCATGTTTGGCGGTGCGCTTACCGACCGCATGGGGCGCAAATCGATGGTCATTTTTGGCCTCGTCTTTAGCGCTCTTACCAGCATTTTAATGGGTGTCGTCAACACGATTGAGGCGTTTTTCATTGTCACCGGGGCGGTAGGGCTGTTGGCGAATGTAGCCGGGCCGGCGCAGCAGGCGATGGTGGCCGATTTGCTGCCGGAGCCAAAGCGGGCACAAGGGTTTGGCATTATTCGCGTCGTTGCCAATCTGTCGGTCACCCTGGGACCGATGATTGGCGGCTTGCTGATCACTCAGTCTTACCTGTGGTTGTTCATTGCCGATGCTATTACCAGTTTGATTACGGCCGTTATCGTTTACGCGGTATTGGAAGAAACACGGCCGTCTACTCCCGAAGATATGCCCGAACAAACCATAGGCCAAACCTTTGCCGGCTACCGGGACGTGCTGCGTGATGGCGCTTTTCTCTGGTTCCTGGGTGCGTCGGCATTAATGGTGCTGGTGTACATGCAGATGAATTCGACGCTGGCCGTCTATTTGCGTGATTCGCATGGCGTCCCCGAACAATGGTTTGGCTACATTTTAAGCCTCAATGCGGCGATGGTTGTCTTGTTCCAGTTTCCGTTGATGCGCTGGATCGAGAAGTTCCGTCCCATGACGATGATGGTTGTCGGAACGTTGTTGTATGCGCTGGGCTTTGGTATGTACGGCTTTACCACCACCTATGTGATGTTTTTGCTGGCGATGGTCATCATCACCATTGGTGAGATGTTGGTCAGCCCGGTAGGGCAGGCGTTGGTGGCCCAGTTTGCGCCGGAGGCTATGCGCGGCCGTTATATGGCCGTCTTTGGCTTTAGCTGGGTCATTCCTTCCGCCATCGGCCCACTGTTAGCCGGATTGGTGATGGATAATGCCGATCCCCGCTGGGTTTGGTATGGGGCGGGTATCATTGGCGTGGTGGCGGCAGCGGCTTTTGCGCTGTTGGAACGCTGGGTGGGGCGATCCCAATGGGACACGGTTTCGGCCCGGCTGGATGTGATGGATTTGTTGGAGAGGGGGGAGATAACGGCCGTTGCTGCCCACCAGCGTCTAGAAGCGATCAAAGACGGTTCCTGGGCCGCCATCGCCAAGTCCAGTGCAAAAAGCACGGAACGGCGCTACGTCCGCATCCGAGTAAGCGATGCCCTGTCCGGCGCGATGAAATATGATTTGCAGCTGCCGTTGGCTGTCGTGAACATCGTCTTAACGCATGGCGGCCGTTTATCCGATGATTTGGCCCACCTTGATCTGGCGTCATTAGGCGAAATTTTGGCTGGCGGCATGGGTGGTCAAACGGTCAGTAAACGAGACAACGGCGATGATGAAACGGTAGAAGTCTCAGTTGAATAGACTGGCCTTATTTTCCCAAAAGCTCGCCAGTTTCCGGGAAAATGTCAAGCCAAAATTTCCAGCAGCGATTGGGCCTCTTGCAAATCCGGCGTGTTAAATCCTTCCATAAACCAGTTATAGACACCTGACAGAACCGTTCGTGCCTCGTCGATTTTCCCCTGGCCCTGCCACAAATGAGCCAGCCGCACTGTTGCCCGCAGTTCCCACGATTTGGCCGCCTGCTGCCGGGCGACGGCGATAGCTTGCCGGTAGGCGGATTCGACGACGGGGGTTTCCGCACCATTTTTTTGCAGCAAATCTCCCTTGATCCGATACAGTTCCGCTTCAAAAAAATGTTCATCCCTGGTTTCAACCTCGCTGAACGCCTCATCCAAAGTTTGCAACCCTTCCTCAACTTGCCCGATTCGGCCCATTGATTCGGCCAAAAAGCCCAGCATATGGGTGTACATAATCCGCATTCCGGTAGCCCGCCAGCCGGCCATTGCCTGTTTCATCTGGTTAATGGCTTTGTCCGCTGCCCCGTCGATGATTTGCAATAAACCCTGGTAGAAAGCTCCCTCCAATTCAAAAGTGTAAAACTTATGGTCGGCGGCTAGCTGTAATGATTTCTGGATTTTTTCGGAAACGGCCGTGTATTCACACATCGAAATGTCCATAATGAAGCCGGATATTTCTAGTGCTGCGGCCAGAGCCAGGGGCTGGGCGAGTATCCTGGCCATTTCAACAGCTTCCTGACCATACTGCTTCGCCTGGTCAGGATAACCCAATACCCACGATACCCAGGCCGCCCAGATTATTCCGTTTATACCAGGATCAAATGGATGGTCAGAAGCCAGGGCCGGATGTTGGCGAAAGTCGTAAAAATCAAGCATTTTATCAATATGCTCGTGCGCCTGGATAAATTCGCCAAGCTGTATGTAATTGGCCGCCAATCCCAGCCGCGCCAAAGCAATTTGCAGCTCATCCTGGAAATGCTGCGCCAATTCCAATTTCTGCTGCGCCAATTTCAAGCTGGTCTGGTATTGGCCGGATGATAGATAGTAGGAGCCAAGTGCAGAGAGAATAATGATAAGCTGCGGCATTTGCCCAACTTGTTGGCTCAACAGGTAAGCGCGGTCGCACACGGCTTGCATTTCAGGCGTCCCAAACCCTTTGGCGGCCTGCAAGGGCATCACCAGGCTCATTTGCATAGCCAACTCCTGCTGCTTGTGTTCCAGCGAATCGGGCAGCTTTTCCAACAGGCTCAATCCTTGTCGCAGGTGGGTGATTGCTTCATTGGCGGCCGATAACTGCCAGGCGCGCTCGCCGGCTTTTTGACAGTAGGCAATCGCTTTTTGCGTAACGCCACCTTCCTGGTAATGCCAGGCTAACTGGCCGAAAATGGCGGCGAGTGCGGTTTCTTGTGATTCGTACAGCTTTTCTAATGTATCACCCACTGCTTCGTGTAAGCTGGCCCGCTCAACTGCGTCCAGATCGTTGTACAAGTATTTTTGGAAAAGGAAGTGGTGGAAGCGGTAACGGGAGAGGTGCTGCTGGCCTAATCGCTGCCGGCTTTGGGCGGTGACCAGGCGGTGTTGGCGGCTTAAATCGCCGCTTAAACAGTTTACGATCTCCTGTTCTTCAGATTTTTGGATGTGGGCGACGACTTCGGCAGTGAAGGTTTCGCCTTCGACGCTGGCAATAGTCAGGGCCGTGCGGCAGCTTGAAGGCAGGCGGTTGACGCGAGCGGCGATGGCCGCTTCAACCCGTGCCGGTAAGATGTCCCAATCGATACGGCCGCTTCCGATCCAGTATCCATCATCATCTTGAATCAGATCGCCTCGTTCTTGCAGGCCGCGCAGCAGTTCGATGGTGAAGAGGGCCTGGCCGCCGGTTTGCCAGTGCAGTTCCTGGCGGAACTCTTCGTCCAGCCGGTTAGGTTGGCTGTCGAGGAGGGCGTCGATGAACGGCCGTCCCCCCGCTTCATTCAAATCAACCTGATTGAGGCCGAAGATTTGCTGGAATTCATTGACCAGATTGAGGAGAGGGTGGGGCTGGCCATCCTGTCTTGAAGCCACATCGCCAGGCCGGTATGCGCCGAGGATGAGGATGCGGCTGCCGCGCAAATGCTGGCCCAGGTGGAAGAGCAGATTGAGCGAGCCGCTGTCGATCCATTGCAAGTCGTCCAGCAAAAGCAAGAGAGGATGCTGCCGGGATACTGCTTTTAACAGATAGGCAAATTGGGTAAATAAATCGGTTGGTGGGACAGGAGTTGATGATTCTCCCGTCTTTACGTATTCGGCTAACTGTCCCAGCCAGGGAACCTGTTCCGGTGATTGGTGGCGGGTGCAGACCTGGGCGCGAGGCAGCAGATCGGCGCTGGAAATGAATCGGTCGAGGAGAAGCGGACAATTTCTCACCAATGTCCCCGCTGTTTCTGCCAAGGCTGACCAGAGGCGGCGGGCGTGGTCGCTGCTGACGTCGCCCGCTTCCCAATGTGATTCCACGCCGCCGGTGAGCATCTGGGTGATTTCGCGGAGGGGCAGGTAGGGGTCGCCGCTGCCGGTGTAGGCGCTGCATTTGCCGCTGGCGACCAGCAGATCAGGATGTGCGGCCATGGCTTGCCGGGCGAAAGCATGGATAAGGGCGGTTTTGCCGCTGCCTGGCTCGCCGGTGACGAAGGCGATCTGGTTTTGGCCGGTACGGGCTTGATTCAGAAATCGGTTGAGTTGAACCAGTTCGGTTTCGCGGGCTACGAAGAGAGGCGGCGAGGGAGAGGAATCTGTTTCCTCGATCACGAAGCGGGGTAGAGGCAGGCGGGCGGCGTCATCGGGCCAGATTCCGTCGCGGATGTTTTGGGCCAGGGTGATGGTAATTCCCGTTGGCTCAATGCCTAGTTCTTCATCCAAAACGCGACAGCACTCGTCATATTGGGTCAGGGCGGCGCTGCGTTGACCAGCCAGGGCCAACAAACGAATAAGCTGCTGATGGGCTGCTTCATCCCAGGGTTCCATCGCTACCTGCCGTTGGGCAAAGGAGAGGGCTTTTTCGTACTGCCCCTGCTGGGTGTAAAAATCTGTCAGATCATGCAGGGCCTGAAGCATTTGACGATGGAATTGTTCTCGCTTAACGGCCGTCCACTCTTCAAAAGCTGTGCTGCCGGGAATGGAAAATCCGGCCAGAAAGTCGCCGTGGTAGAGGGCAGCCATCGTTTCCCGTTGTTGGTTTGTGTGGGGTGGTGGGGTGAAAACGGCCGTGTCCAGTTCATGCTGGCTGTCTTGATTGAATTGGATAGTCTGGCGGGTGATATGCAAATAAGACGGATCGGCGCAGTCATCGTGGACAGACTGGCGCAAATTGGCCAGTGCGTGGCGCAGGTTGCTGCGGGCTATGGATTCCGGCATGTCCGGCCACAAAAGGGCAGCCAGTGTCTCGCGGCGATGCGGCCGGCCGGTTTCCACCGCCAGATAAGCCAGCAAAGCCCGTACCTTATCCGATTCAAAGGCAGTCACCGGCTGCTCGTCCAGGGAGACTTGAAATGAGCCAAGTAAAGCAATTCGCAGCGTTGACATAACCCCTCCATACAACCAGAGATCATGGAAACATCAAAAATCTGAAATCTGCTTCTGGATTTTGTCGCTCTTATTTGCTGGGATGTCATTCAATCTTGATAGGGCTGGTTTTCAGTATAACGAATGCTGCCTGTCTTTTTCCAGTGTCATTTGTCACTTCCCCACGTTTTCCACACGGTCAAATGGTATTTTGACTATGGCCTCTGAAAGCGGTGATTTGTTTTTCCATAGGAGGATTGTTATGAAACGCATTACCGTGTTGCTTGTTTTGCTTATATTGGCGTTTGTGTTGGTCATTACTGCCTATGCTGCTCCCCCGGAAAGAGAAACTTACGAATACGATGTTGTTTATCCGTTTGCGGACTGTGGGATTGAAGGTGTTGGAGATTTTTGGCTCTTCAATAACGAAGTGGGAAGCGGCCGTTTCAAAAGGTTCTATGACAATGATGGAAACTTCATCAAAGAAATCGGACATCAAAGTGGTACTGACAATATTTTTGCTGAAGGTTATCCCGACAAGGTAGTTACCGGGCAGTTCGCTTTTAACTGGATGGTCCAGTTTGATTCGGAAGTGGGTGAATATACTTTCTCTGATCAAGTTGGCACATGGTGGCACATTATGTTGCCTGGTTACGGCAATATTGTCCATTTTGCCGGGATAGAAGAATTCCAGTATGACCCTGACGCGGATGAATGGTCTCTCATTAAAGATAATGGCTTGCGTTATGTAGATATGGCGCCTTTGTGTGAATACCTTGCGCCATCCCCGTAATCTTTAGCCGCTTTTAGAGGCCTGTTTATTTGATGTAGCTGAGGGCAGTAAGTTGAGGTGGTCATGACCAATCAGGAGAAGCCCTACTTGTCTTATCTTTTGCGGTTGTGGCTGGTGCAAAACCAGACGCATTGTGGTGCATGGCGTTGTTCATTGGAAAATGTGCAAACGGGCGAACGACATGGTTTTGCCAGTCTGGAAGCGTTGTGCGAGTTCTTGGGTGAAAAAATTGCTCCTTTGCCGGAAGGTAATGGGGTAGATGATGTTGTTGAGTAAGTTTTTTGTGCCAGTTATTGTGTGATTTTACAGTCAGAATAATTGGCCTGGAGGAGAATTCCGATGAAACGATTGTTACTTGTTTTCGTTGTTTTGTTGGTTATGTTGGTTGGTTGTCAGAGTGTGGCAGAGGAAACAACTATATCAACAGCCGTTCCTGAAAATGTAGAGCCTACACCTATTCCGCCAGCACCAACCGATACGGCCGTACCTCCCACCGATACCCCCATCCCGCCCACAGAAGAACCAGACACGCTTGATTTGGCAGATTTGGAAGAATCTCTACAAGCCGTCGTCGATGCTCAGGTCGAAGCTGGCTATCCTGGCGTTGTCCTGCTGGTTGATGCCCCAGATTTAGGTTTTAGCTGGCAGGGCGCCGGCGGAATGGCTGACGCAGAAGCCGGAATTCCGATGGAAACGGATACTCCCTTCCGTGTGGTTGGCATGACCGGCATGATGCAGGCTGTTGTCGTGCTGCGGCTGAATGAGGAAGGCTTGTTGAACCTGGACGATCCCATCAGCCAATACCTGGATTCGACCATCATCGACCAATTGAGTGGACCAGACGGCGAGCCATACGGTGAAGCGATCACTGTGGGTCAACTGCTGAACGCCACCAGCGGCGTGGCCGGCTACTTTTTAGCGGCCGAGGAAGACATGGATGGCAATAACTCAGATGATATGGCCGAGGTGATCATCAACGATCCTGACCGGCTCTGGCTGCCGGAAGAAGTGATTGCTTATTCCACCAGTAATCTCAACACCAAATCCGCCCCTGGCGAGAAATTCAACAGTTGCGACCTGGAAAACGTTTTAATCAGCCTGGTGATCGAGTCGGTGACGGGTATGAGCCTGGATGAAGCCTACCAGACCTGGCTGTTTGAACCGTTGGGTATGTCAAACTCCTTTTTGGCCCAGCCTGGAGATCCCCGCCTGGCAGATGTCTCTCATGTCTATTTCATGGAAGGGGTGGATGTATCGGATTACACCAGCCTGTCGTGGCTGCAAGTCGATGTTATCTCTACCGTAGATGACCTCAAGCGCTTTATGTGGGACTGGGTTAACGACGACGTCTTTACTGATCCGGCAAGTAAGGAAACGATGGTGGCATGGACCAGTATGGCCGCCGAGGGCTATGATGGGATTTATTATGGGTCAGGTGCGGTTAAAATGGCTTTTGGGGAGTGGGACATGCCGGAAATCGGTGATTTAATCGGACACGTCAGTTTGTGGAACGCATTCCTTTTTTATTGGCCCCAATACAATATCGTGTATGCGGGCACATTAAATCAGGCACGGCCGTTCTCCACGTATCCTGAACTTGCCTTTCCGACGATGATGACGATTTTACCTTATGTCCAAACTGAATAGGGTTGTTTCATGTTGATTAGGCTGGAGACTGGAGACAGTTTGGTCTCTAATCTCCAGTCTCCAATCTCTTGAATACGGCCGTCTCCCCCCTCATCTTTCCCCACAGTTGGATTTTTCGGCAAAATTGGCGACAATACGTTCCATGCTTCGCCGAACCCTTGCTCTGCTCCTGTTCACGGCCGTTACCCTGACCGCCTGTGAATTTCCGACCACCCAACCGGATGTAACGGCCGTACTCCCCACCGCCGCCACCACCCTCTTCCCAACAGCCACCAGCCAACCAACACCAACAACCAACAGCCAACAACCAATCAACCAACCAACTGACCAACCAACCAGCCCTCCACCAACGCCCACTTACGACCCTGATCTGCCCGACTGGACGGTCATGGTCTACATGAATGCTGACAACAACCTGGAAGCGGCCGGATTACTCGATTTTAACGAGATGGAGGCCGCGCCGCAGAACGGGCAGGTCAACGTCCTGGTGCAAATCGACCGGGCTGTGGGTGAAGCTGTTTCTGAAGAGGATTGGACTGGGGCGCGCCGCTACCGCATCCAGCATGATGAAGATGTGACGGCCGTTACCTCTCAACTGGCTGCCAAATTAGGCGAAGTCAATATGGGTGATCCCCTGACTCTGGCCGATTTTATCACCTGGGGTGCGGCCAACTACCCGGCCAACCACTACGCCCTCATCCTCTGGGATCATGGCGTGGGCTGGAACGGTATTGCCTTTGACAACGACACGGCCGATTTTGGCCAACCCGATTATCTCAGTTTGGGTGATCTGGCCGGAGCGTTGAACCGGGCACTGCCCAAAGCTGGCGTGGACAAACTCGATCTCATCGGTTTTGATGCCTGTTTGATGGGACAGTTGGACGTGTTTCAGACTATCGCCCCTTTTGCTGATTTTGCCGTTGGCTCGGAAGAATTAACGCCGGGATCGGGCTGGGATTATCGCGCCGTGTTAGGCCAACTGGCCGACGAACCAGCGATGGACGGCGAACGGCTGGCCGAGCAAATCGCCGCCAATTTTGCCGATTATTACACATTGGTTGAACCGGACGATTTTGTGACGATGACGGCCGTTGACTTGTCTCAGATCGATAGCGTGAGTACGGCCGTTACCCAACTGGCTCAAACACTCACTACCAATCCAGTACAGGCCACCAGCGCCGTCGGTGATGCCCGCAGCGGGGCTGAAGCGTTCGCCCGTGTTTATGCCAACGAGTTTGATCGGTATGCGGCCGTGGACTTGCAGCATTTTGCCAGCATTTTGGTCCAGCGCAGCCCGGATACGGCCGTTCAGGCTGCGGCAGAAGAGGTGATGGGGACGGTGGAAACGGCCGTCATCGCCAACGAACATGGCAGCGGCTTCAAACATGCTGGCGGCATTGCCATCTACTTCCCCCGCCAGGCCCAATTTTACGACGCCGCCTATGCCCAAACGACGACCAACGCGGCCTGGAATGACTTCCTGACCGCTTACTTCACCGCCGCTTCCGACCAACTGCCAGCGCCGCAAATCGCCCTGGCCGACAGGCGCAGCGAACCGGCTGGCGTACAAAACCCCGCTTACCTCGATTTTGAAATTGTTGGCCGGGAAATTGAGCAGGTGGCCCTGCTGGGCGGTCGCACCGAGGAGGATGGCCGGCGGCGTTTGCTGGAATTCGACACGCTCATTCCCGAGCCGACCCATCTGCCCGATGGCAGCCAGCTTTCCGAATGGCGCGACGGCGTGCACGAGGATTTTTTCATCTGGGATACGCAGGTGACCTATTTGTACGATGCTGCCGAAACGGGTGAATTTGTGGTGATGTGGCCTGTGGCTGGAGAAGATGATTTGTATACGGTACAAGGCCGTTTACAGCGGGTTGATGGGGGCACGGCCGTTAATGCCAATCTTGTTTTCAATCAAGTTACCGGCCAATTAGACCAAGTTTGGGCTGTCCAGTCCGACGCCAGCGCGGCCCCGGCCGAAATCACACCGCAGCCCGGTGACGTGTTCACGATGTACGATTTTTATCTGGACGATGACAATCGAATCGTGCGTCAGCCGGGAATCAGCCTGGCCTTCGACGAGAGCGGCCGGTTGTATTTTGATTGGCGGCCGCTGCCCAATGGTGATTATTTCCTGGGATTGTCGGCAGCTAACGTGGCCGGAGAAGCAGGCACAGCGTTTGTCACTCTGGCCGTCGATAATCAGGATTACGTTGCCGGTTACAAAGCCTATCTGGACCCGTATTTGGGCTTCCAATTCCTGTACCCGGAAAGCTGGTACACACCCATTTACACCGGCACCCTGCTTTACACCAGCGACCGGGCAGTGATGACCAATGTGCAGATGACGTTGTATCCTCACCTGGGCCCTCGAACAGATGCCCGCACGCTCAAGACCCAGACGTTGAGTCTGTTTGGCCCGGTGGATGTGTTGTTTGAGGAAGATGTTGCTCTAGACGGCCAGCTTGCCTTGCGGACGGCCTACGGCTATACCGACGACGCTGGGACGCCGCACACCGGTATTTTCCTGGTTTTTGTGCGCAATGGGATTGGTTACGTGGTGGATGTGGATGGGTTGCAAACGGAAGAGGCAGGGACGATAACGGCCGTTGACACCCTGGCCTACAGTTGGCGATTTGTCGATACAGGCACTGGTCTGCCGCCGGGCGACTGGGCGCGCATTGATTTAGACGCCTTTACTGTGGCCCAACCGGCCGATTTTATTTACCAGGAAGTGAATGACTGGCAGCGTTTCAGCAGCGACCGCAGCACGTTTGTCGCTCTGCGTACCCAGCCGGAAACGCGTCCTGCGCCGGACGTGCTGGCCGCGCTCCTGCGCGACGCCGGAGCTGGCGTGACTAATTTTGTTGCCGAACCGGCTTTTCGGATGCTGTTGAGCGGCGCAGTTTGGGATCGGGCTGATTTTAGTTATGTGACGGATGACGGCCGTACCATCTGGGGTTTCCTCATGGTCAAAATCGAGGCCGGGCAGGAAGTGGTCGCCTGGTCCGAAGCGCCATCCACTACTTACAACGATCTGGAGCAGAATGTTTTCCTGGTCATGGTGGCCGATTTGAGTTTGGCTTCACGGTAGGTGAAAACGGGAAAGTCATTTGAATAAAAAATGCGATGGTTCTCCCGTTTTCACTGAGTAAACCACAAAGCAATGGTGCATTGTTTGTCAAAACTCTTTTTGTGTTTTACCTAAACCTCAAAGGGTTGCTTGGTGTTAAAACCCATTCTACAGGGATTACCCGATTATTTTCTTAAAGAGTTGCCAACACTTTGGGGGGTAAATAAAAATGCTTTGGAAAAAACTGATTCGTTTTGGCTTCCGGCTGCTTTACAACGAACTGGCCTGGACGTATGATGCCGTTAGCTGGCTGGTTTCGTTGGGCGACTGGCGTTCATGGCAGCAGGCAGCTCTGCCGTTTGTCCTGGGGCCGGACGTGCTGGAGATTGGTCATGGGCCGGGGCACATGCTGCTGGCGCTGCGACAGGCCGGTTTCCGGGTGGTAGGGCTGGATTTGTCGCCGTACATGGGTCGGCAGGCGCAAAAACGATTGGGTGGTGGGCATGCCCTGAGCGGGGTCGAAGGGGACGTCCCTCTCATTCGGGGTGATGTGCTGGCGCTGCCGGTGAAAACGGCCGTTTTTGATACCGTTCTGTCTACTTTTCCCACCGATTACATCATTGATCCCACTGTATTGCTGAATGTGAACCGGGTGCTAAGAGAGAACGGCCGTTTCATTATCGTTCCCGAAGGACATCTTACTGGCCGCAGCCTGCTTCACCGCTTTATCGAATGGCTGTACGCCATCACCGGCCAGCGCGCCGGCCCGTTTGTCGTTGATAAAGCCGATAACTGGCCCGATCACCCGGTCTGGCAAAAGATGGTCGAGCGCTTCATCGCTGCTGGTTTTCACCTGGAAATGGAGCAAATTCACCTGCCTCGCAGCGCAGTGACAATCTTAACTGCGCATAAGGGTGTTGGTTCAACTCCGTTCCGGCTGATACAATCAGAGCCAGAGGAGTGAGCTAGAGCAAGAGGAAAGATCGCTTTGGCTACGACTTTATCATGATGGAACCTGAATCTGTTCATTCAACGATTTCAATGCGGGCACGTCTTTTGCTGCTGTTGGTGGCCGGTTGTGTTGTCCTGGCGGATCAACTGAGTAAGCTCGTGATAGAGATTTTCCTGCCGCTTTACCGTAGTTGGACGCCACTGCCCCATTTGCTGCCCACTTTCCGTTTTTCCCACGTCAGCAATACCGGATCGGCGTTTGGGCTGTTTGCGCACAACAGCGCTGTCTTTGCTTGGGTGGCAACACTTGTGTCGCTGGCCATTGTAATTTACAACTTTCATCTATCTGGCCGGCAGTATTGGCTGCGGCTGGCGCTGGGGCTGCAATTGGGCGGCGCGGTAGGCAACCTGGTTGACCGGCTCCGCCTGGGTCACGTTACTGATTTTATTGATTTTGGCCCCTGGGTTTTTAATCTGGCTGACGTAGCCATCATTTTAGGTGCGATTGTTTTAGCTGGCGTCATGTGGCAGGAATCGAAACAACACGTCCCGGCTCCGTTTGAAGAGATGGGTAAAGAGACTTCGTGATGTTAGAGGAATTTGGCGGGGATTAAGGGATAAGATAAATAATCCCCCAATCTCCCAATCCCCGCTCATTTTATAGGGAGGGAAGCAGCAAATATGAACGGCCGTACCATTGAACTAACTTTATCCGCCCCCGGCGAACGGCTGGACAAGGCTCTAACCGATGCTTTGCCTGAACTATCCCGTACCCGCATCCAGCAGTTGGTAAAAGAACAGCAGATATTGGTCAACGGCCGTGCTGCCAAATCCAGCCAAAAATTAGAGGGGGGCGAACAAGTCCTCGTCAACTTGCCCGACCCGGTAGACACAGAACTTGTCCCCTGGGAATATCCGCTTGATATTCGTTATGAAGATGATGATTTATTGGTCATTAACAAACCGGCGGGCATGGTCGTCCACCCATCGGCCGGACACGAGCAGGATACCCTGGTGAACGCCGTCCTGGCCCACTGTCCGGTGCTGCCCGTTATTGGCAGTGAAAAACGGCCGGGTATCGTTCACCGGCTGGACAAAGATACGTCTGGTTTGATCATCGTGGCCAAAAATGAGCGGGCGCTGCGGATGATGCAGGCCCAATTCAAAAAACGCACCATCAGCAAAATGTACCTGGCGTTGGTGGATGGGCAGGTGCAGCCGCCAGCCGCGTTGATCGATGCGCCGCTAGGCCGTGATCCGAGCAGCCGCAAAAAGATGGGCGTTATCCCGCCGGGAAGCTCCGCTTCGCGGCAGTCCCGGCCGGCGCAAACCCATTATCAAACCGTCATCGGCTATGATGATTACACGCTGCTAGAATGCCAACCCAAAACCGGGCGTACCCATCAAATCCGCGTCCATCTAGCATACATTGGGTTTCCGATTGCCGGGGATACGATATACGGCCGTCGCAAACGCAAACTGGGCCTAAAACGACACTTCTTGCATGCCGCCAAACTGACCTTTCAACGGCCGTCCGACATGGCCGAAATAACAGTGAGCGCCGAACTTCCCCCCGATTTGCAGGCTGCACTCGACTTGCTGAACAAGCCGTGAGCAATAATTGATAAGCCTCTATACAGGTCATTCCGAAGGCAGGCATGACAGTCGAGAGACACCTATAACTGCTTACCGATTACTGATGGCCGTTGGCCGATCCGTTTTGTTTGGATGACAAGGGAATCGAAAAATAGAATGTGCTGCCCTGCCCCGGTGTACTGTGACACCAGGCCCGACCACCATGCCGTTCAGCGATCGACTTGACGATGGCCAGCCCCAAGCCACTGCCGTTTTTGCGCTCTTCCCCTTTTTGTTTCACCCGGTAGAACTTCTCAAACAAGCGAATTTGACTTTCTGGAGGAATACCGGGACCAAAATCTTGCACGCCAAAGACAATTTCTCCGTTAATGGATTCGGCTTGCAAGATGATTTCGCCGGATTGGGGCGCATATTTGATCGCATTGATGATCAAGTTGGCTATAGCCTGTCGGATCAAGATGCGGTCGCCGGTGATCGTGGGCAGATTGGGTTTGGCCGCGACCTTGATTTTTAATCCTTCCAGATGAGCGTGCTGCCAATAATCATGGGCAATTTCTTCCAGTAAAGGCAAGACATCAAATTCATTGATTTGCAGACCTACCCCGGCCTCGATACGGCCCAAATCCAGCAGGTCGGTGACAAGATGTTCCATCCGATCGATGCTTGTCTCGATTTTCTTGAGATATTTTTCCTGACCGGGGTTCATTTCACCGGCCATGGGCAGCATAGTGGTATAACCACGCATGACGGCTAACGGATTTTTCAGGTCGTGCGAGACGGTGCGAACGAATTCGGTTTTTAACTCGTCAACTTCTTTCAGGCGTGTGATGTCGTGCAGGACGGCGACGCGCCCCATTTCCTGGCCATCGGTGGTGTAGATGTCTGACAGGTTGGCGTAGTAGGTACGGCCGTTGTCACTGGGTATTTCCAAATTGCGTGCCCGGCTGCCTTCGGCGGCCAGGGCAGCAACCAATTCCGGGGCCGGGATCACGTCTTTGACGGGACGGCCGATAATGTCATTGCTGTTCAGGTTGAAGACCTTTTCCATGGCCCGGTTGACCAGCAAAATGCGGTTAGTTTGGTCAGTGACGATAACTGCTTCGGTGGTGCTGGCCAGAACGGCGGCCAAACGGCGGCGGCCGCCTTCGGCAGTTGAAAACAGGCGCGCATTTTCGACCAGGACGGCGGCCTGTCCGGCCAGGGTGTGCAGCAAACTCCGTTCGGCCGGGTCAAATTCGTGGGGTTGGCGGTAACCCAGCCACAAAATCCCCTGGAATCGCTCATTGGAGGTTAGGGGGATGGCAATGAAGGCGGCGACGGGGAGCACGGCCGTTTCCGACAACTCTAACCCCCGGCGCATATCTTCCTCAGTGGTCAGTACCAATTCCGATTCATGCCGCAATTGCGACATCAACCGTCTGTCCAGCGCCGACATCGCGCGGGCGGCCGGGCCTTCGCCAAATTGCAGGGGATACCCGCCGCTAGGATTTTGCACCACAGCCCGCGCGCCAGCCGCGCCGGTTCCGCGCAGTGCCCCGCGTAAAATGGCTTCCATTCCCTGATTGATGTCCATGCTGCTCGACACCTCATGGCTGATGCCCAGCAGCAGCGATAATTCACTCAGCCGCTTGTTGCGCGATTGGTACATCTGGTAAAACGCTTTGTTGAGCTGTCCAATCTCGTCTTCCCGCTGGGCTTGTTCCGAGGGCATCCATTTTTCACCGGCTGTAATTGTTTTTGAGGCCTGTACCAGTTCGCCCAACGGATTGGTGATGTCCCGGCTGAAAAGAGCCAGATTGGCATAAAACACGCCCATGACGGCCAGTAAAACCAGCGTCAACGGAACGCCAATGTTCATGGCCAGGTTCAGTACGACTTCATAAGGTACGTTCACGACTACCGTCCAGGGATGGGCGGTGGATGACACATAATAGACCAGTTCGCGGGCGTTGGTCTGCCCCTGGCGGCCCTGATAGGCGATGCCGGGAGCCGTTGCGCTGGTTGTGATGGGGCGCACGCTGGCTGGCGGCGACCAACTGTTCAATAATCGCGCACTATTGGCATGGGCGATGATTTGATCCTGCTCGTTAACGATGAAACCGCTGCCTTCGCCCACTGTTCCTTGCAGGCCGACGATGAGATTATCCAACGAAAGCTGCGGAACCCGGCCGATGAGGACAGCTTTGGCTTCGCCGGCGGTGTTGTGTACGGGAACAACCATGCTGAGGATGGATTCACTGTCGTCGGCTTCGGCGGGGGTGATGTCGGGGGTGTTGGTGAGCAGGGTTTGGGAAACGGCCGTTTCCTCCCGTTCAGTCAATGTAATGGCACTCACGTCATTGGCCGGGTAGAAGGCCATCACGTCCCCATTTTCATCCACAAGAACCACACGGCGGTAGATGGGGTTGATTCGGAATAACTGGGCTAATTTTTCCTGGTGAACGGCCGTGTCGTCGGCCAACAACGCCTCATCATCAAACTGGGCCAGCACATTTTGCAGCTGTGCCTGAAACTGGGGAATCTCGGTCGAGACCGTTTGGGCGTTGTGTGCCATCTGATTGACGACCAGCCGTGTAGAAACATTTATGGAAAGCGTAAAGACAATGATGACCGACAGCAGTGTGATAACGGCCGCATAGATCAGAAAATTGTTCAACAAACGATGGCGCAAACTTAACTGGGCAGGGGAGGGAACCGGTTTAAGCGCCGGTTTTAGCTGCGGCAGTCCCAGCAAAACCAGCATAACAATCGCGCCGCCAACGGCTCCCTCGATGAGCAGCGGCCATGTATTAGCTTGAGCGGTAGACAGGGCTAAATCCAACGCGGCCAGACTGTTGGCCGCCGCCGCCCCGGCAAAAGTTGCCACGCCAATCCAGAATACCAGCCCTACTGAATTGAGTGCGCCGGCTATGATGGGCTGGCGCAGCCAGCTATAAAATCGGCCCTGATAGGATTGGCGCATCCACAGAGAGGCCAGACCGGCCGCCAGAGCAAAGTTGAAAATATCAAAGGGATAATGGGATTGACCGATGGCCCGGCCCAATCCGCTAAACATGCCTACAATGATTGCCGCCGCCGGATTAAGAGCGACCCCGGCCAGCAAGAATGGCGCAGCGGCAAACAAGACTATTGCTGTGACCGGGTTTTGGGCAACTGAAAGGGGGGCCAGTTGGCTGTCAAAAGTCAGACGGATTGGGAAGAGCTGGCTAACTAGAAGAGAGAATAGGGAGAGAACGGCCGTTAACGCCCACTGCCGTCCGCTCATTTGGCGCAGCATGTGACGAAAATGGTAAAGTGCAGTCAATAGGATCAAACCATACAAAACTAAAAGAATGGAGCCGATTAAATGCTGTGGCCAGCTCACCCCTAATGTTCCGGTCGCTCCCCACAACTCTACTGGCATTGTGATCCTCTTCTTGCAGTTTGCATGATGCTGTTCTTCTAATTTGTGACCTTGAAAATCCAGTACAACTTTACCATAAATACAATTGTTCAAATTATAACATGCAGGGCAAGCCATAGCAATTGGCTGATCGCGTTGCCTCAATAGAAAATGTTACCGAAGGGGTAGTCGTTGCCTCAAAAAGCATGTTACTTTCCCAATCGCACTAATTGCTTCACTTTCTCATCAATATTGCGGCGGCATTGAGCCGGATTGGTGTCCCGATATGTCGCCTGCCACAGGTCACTATTTTCAGGCGAAAGCAGCTTCATGTCCAATACCCGTTGCAAGGGCGTCTTGGGCGTTTCATACTTCTTGTACACCTTCGCGCCGGTACGCTTTTTGCTCACCAACTTGAAGGTTGGCTGAAATAGATTGGTGTAGAGATGTAACTCAGCATAGATGTCACCCAGCAATTGGTGAGCCGCCTGGGATTCAAACCGTTGATAGCCAATGGTGTGGCGCACAATTGACCAGTTTTTCTGTTCAACAAAACATTGGTCGTTTTTCTTGTAAGGGCGACAACGGGTGAAGGTAATCTTGTGCATTTGGCAATCGTTCAGAATCAGGTCATTGATAAAGACACTGTCATTGTCAGAATCAATGCCCAAAAGTGGAAAAGGTAAACGTTGTCGTAGCTGGTCTAGCGCCTCAGTCACAGCGATTTGTGAGCGGTGCCGTAAGCTGAAACACTCCGTCCAGCCAGTGGCCACATCGGTGGCGGTGAAGGAGCATAGAAACTGTCCGGCTGTACTTTCACCACAGTGAGCCACCAGGTCTATCTCGACAAATCCGGCTTGAGTGTCATCCCAGTCTGCAAAGGTGCGTACCGGGATTTGGTGTTTGAGCAGCCCCCCAGGCTTCGTCGTACTTTGACCCCGCTGCTGGCTGGTCTTGAACGGCTGTAACAATCGGTCAATGGTGGCCGGACTAACCGCCAAGACCAGCCTCTTGGTTTCCTGATCCAGCGCGAGTTCCTGATGTCGCTCCAGGGAAGTGACCATATCGGCCAAGATAGGCTGGAGCCGCTTGCCGCAGATACCGCCACAAATGCGCCAGATTTGGGTCAGGGCGCTCACCACGCTGCCTGTATAGATTTTCTGCCGACCACGACGCTCTCGCTTTGGCTGATTTTGTTGGCGCAGGCGGCGGATCGCTGCCTTGCGGTGTAGGCCGGTTACAGCCACAAACTCATCCAAAATCTTTGTTTTCTCTTTGCGGTCTGCTTTGAGGTATCTCGGTTGCAGACGCTGGACTAACTCTCGTTTACTGTGTTGACTCATTTTCGCATCCATCATGGTTGCGAAGGTAACACTTTTTATGATTCAACGACCCTTTCTTGGGTAACATTTTTTTTGAGGCAATTCGCTGATTTGTCATTTATTACAATCTCAACTATGATCCCGACAATTAACTTGCTCTGGATTTTCAAGTAGTAGGCGGAGGTGATTTTCACTGATGCCTGGTGGAACTAACGTTGCTGAAAGATTCACGCCGCCGGACGTATGCCATTCTGATTGGCATTATTTTACTAACAATTCCCTGTTATTGTGTTGGTATTTTGGCACTGACGCAGGCTCCTCCGGGAGGAATTGATGCTGTTCCGCCTACTTTGCCCGTAGTTGTATCGCCCACGCCAACAGAGACGGCAACGCCAGGAGAACCAGATTTGCCAACGGCCGTTCCCACCAGCCAATTCGCCACTTTCACACCCGGCCCGCCGACAGCTACGCTGCTGCCTACGCCTGACCAATTTGCCACGCCGATACTGCCTACGGCGACAGATACGGCCGTTCCCACGGAAACCGCCACCGCCACAGAAACACCCACCGCAACAGTTACGGGTACAGCAGCACCAACGATGACGGCTACCGCCACCAATACCCCGGCAGCCACAGCAACAGCAACGGCTACCCCCACTTTGTCGCCGGCCACGCCAACGGCAACAACGCAGCCGCCCACGCCAACTAATACGGCCGTGCCAGCTACCCCTACTGCCACAAATACGCCAGAGATCATTATTGAACCCACCAATACCTTTACGCCCGAGCCTCAACAGACCGGGCAACCATAGAGAATGCCTATGAACATACATAAACTATTAAAAACGTTAACCGAAACCGCCGGTCCATCCGGCTATGAACAAAACATTGCCACCGTCATCACCGAACTGTGGGAACCCTACGTGGATAGCATCACCACGGATCGTGTGGGCAGTCTGATTGCCATCAAACATGGCCAGGGCAAAGAACCGCGCCGCCGTCTGCTGCTGGCTGCCCACATGGATGAAATTGGCCTCATGGTCAAGCAGGTCGTCAGCCAGAACGACAGCGGCTTTTTGCGGGTGACGAACGTCGGCGGCATTGATATCCGCCACATGTATGGCCAGTTGGTGACCGTCCATGGCAAGCGCGATGTGTCTGGCATTATTGGCAGCCTGCCTGAATCTATGTTGTCGCCGGATAAAAGCGACAAGCCGTTTGGCTGGGAAGATGTGTGCGTGGATGTGGGGCTGCCCGCCAAAGAAGTCGAGGATTTGGTCTCAGTCGGCGATTTTGTCAGCTTCCGCCAGCCGCTGCGCAAATTACAGGGTAAGCGGGTGAGCGGCAAGGCGCTGGACAACCGGGCCTCGGTGGCGGCGGTAACGGTTTGTTTGGAGTATTTGCACGGCCGTTCCCACGATTGGGACATCGTCGCCGTTGCTACTTCGCAGGAAGAGACCCGATTGCTGGGCGCGTACACCAGCGCCTACAGCCAGCGTCCCGACGCCGCCATCGCCATCGATGTCACCTTTGGCAAAGGGCCGGGAGCCAATGACTCCGGCACTTTCGAGTTGGGTGGCGGCCCGGCCCTTGATTTGGGACCGAACGTTCATCCGGGCATGCTGGAAGGCTTGCAGGACACAGCCAAGGCGCTGGAACTCAAAGTTTACATCGCTACCCATTCGCGCTACAGCGGCACCGATGCCTTTGGCCTGCAGGTAGCCCGCGAAGGCATCCCCACCGGGCTGGTTGGCATTCCCCTGCGCTACATGCACACCCCGGTCGAATCCATCGACACCGCCGATGTGGAACGCAGCGGCCGCCTCATGGGTGAATTCGCCGCCCGCCTGGACGAGAAATTTTTAGACAAATTGGCCGAAGGAATGATGGAGGAGTAGTCACTTGGTCAAGTAGTCATGTAGTCTTGTAGTCATCTATTCTTGACTGCCCGACTATCCGACTACTCGACTACCCGACTATCAGACTAATCACATGAACGAACTACTCAAAAACCTGACAGAAGTCGTCGGTGTTTCCGGCGAAGAAAAAGAAGTCCGTCTGCTCATCCGCGATTTGATTAAAGAGTACGTGGATGAATGGCACGTAGATGCGATGGGTAACCTGATCGCCTTGAAGAAAGGCACCGGCGCCCACGATTTCCGGGTTATGGTCGATGCCCACATGGATGAGGTGGGCCTGATGGTGACCGAAATCGATAGCAACGGTACGCTCCAATTTGAAGGCGTGGGCGGTTTTGATGACCGGGCGCTGCTGGGCAAAGTGGTCCAGGTCGGCCCCAAAAAGCTGACTGGCGTCATCGGGGCGCGGCCCATCCATTTGCTCAAGGCCAACCAGCGCAACAGCGTGGTTAAAATGGAAGATATGCGCATCGACATTGGCGCGAAGGACAAAGATGCGGCCGGCAGCAAGGTCAAACTGGGCGACCGGGCGGCGTTTGTGACTGAATACGAAGAACTGGGGCCGACGGCTGTTGGCAAGGCATTCGACAATCGAGCTGGCTGTGCGGCGCTGGTGGAACTACTGCGGGCCGAACCGTACCCGTTTGATTTGGTGGCCGCTTTTACCGTGCAAGAGGAAGTGGGGCTGCGCGGCGCGGAAGTGGCGGCGTACAGCATCAAGCCGGATGTGGCCTTGGTGTTGGAATGCACCCCGGCGTTTGACATGCCTAATAAGGACGACGTCAGCCCCAATGTGGCGTTGGGCAAGGGACCGTCGATTTATGTGATGGATCGGGGCACGATTCAGGATCCGCGATTGGTGTCGTTTATTACGAAAACGGCCGTTTCCCACAACATTCCCTACCAAATCCGGCGGCCCGGCGGCGGCGGCACCAACACCGCCGCCATCCAAAAGCAGTTGGGCGGCATTCCAGCGGCAACGATGGCCGTGCCCGGCCGTTACGCCCACACTCCGGCCATGATGATTAACCTGAACGATTATGCCAATGTCGTGAAGTTGGCAGAAGCCGTCCTGCGACAATTGACGCCTGCTGTGATTAAACGGAATTAGGTGGTGGTTAGATGGTTGGTTGGTTTGGATGGTAGGTTAGTTGGTAAAAAGCATAACAAACCATCCAACCAACAAACCAACAAACCAACTAACAAACTAACAAACTTCAAAAATTTTATGAACGAACTCATCAAAAAACTCGTTGAAGCGTATGGCCCGTCTGGTTTTGAAGACCAGATGCGTGACCTGATCCGCCCGGAAATCGAATTGCTAGTCGATGAATTGTGGGTGGATGCGATGGGCAACTTGATTGGGCTGAAGAAGGGGAAGGGGAACGGCCGTAAAGTGATGGTTGCGGCGCACATGGACGAAATTGGTGTCATGGTGTCGCATATTACCGAAGATGGATTTCTGCGTTTCACCAACATCGGCGGTGTCTTCCCCCACACACTGCTGGGCGGGCGCGTCCAGTTTGCCGATGGCTCGCTGGGCATTATTTACAGCGACCGCCTTGATAATTGGAGCACAATCCACCCGCTGGAAAAACATTACATCGATGTGGGGGCCAGCAGTCGGGAAGACTGTCCGGTGAGTGTGGGCGATGCGGCGGGTTTTGTACGGCCGTTAGCCATCAACGGCAGTCGTCTCACCGCCAAAAGCATGGACGACCGCATCGGCTGTGTGGTGGAAATCGAAGCCAT
This sequence comes from Ardenticatenaceae bacterium, assembly GCA_020634245.1. Classification (GTDB taxonomy): domain Bacteria; phylum Chloroflexota; class Anaerolineae; order Promineifilales; family Promineifilaceae; genus JACKCC01. Next base: position 119,427 of record JACKCC010000021.1, read on the forward strand.
GAAACGGCTGCAAGAATCGCCGCACGACATTTATTGGGTTTTTAGCGTGCAGGAAGAAGTGGGCACGCGCGGCGCGCAGGCCGCGGCGCAGGCCATCGATCCTGAAGTGGCCATCGCCATCGACATCACCCCGGCGGCCGACATTCCTGAGGCTGGCCCGATGGCGGTGGTAGGGATTGGTAAGGGAACGGCCATCAAAGTCAAAGATACAGGCATGATCGCTCATGCCGGGCTGGTACGGTTGATGAAACAGCGCGCCGCAGAAGCCGGTATTCCTTACCAGTTGGAAGTCCTCAACCGCGGCTCCACCGATGCTAGGGCAATGCAGATTGCCAACGCTGGCAGCATCGCCGGCTGCATCTCTATTCCCACCCGCTATGCTCATTCGCAAAGCGAAACCGTCGATATTGCCGACGTGGAAGCCTCCATCAACTTGCTGGTGGAGATTTTGTCGAAACCGATTGAATTGTAAATAATGATTTTCCCGGAAACTTCAGAGTTTCCGGGAAAATAGAAAAACGAGAGAATTATGAACGAATTAATCAAAAAACTAGTTGAAGCGTACGGCCCATCCGGATTTGAAGATGGAATGCGTGATTTAATCCGCCCGGAAATCGAAAAATATGTTGATGAGATTTCGGTTGATGCGATGGGTAATCTCATTGCCCTGAAGAAGGGCGATGGCAGCGGCCTTAAGGTGATGATTGCCGCCCACATGGACGAGATTGGCGTGATGGTCAGCCATATCACCAAGGAAGGGTTTTTGCGCTTTACCAACATTGGCGGCGTTTACCCGCACACGTTGATGGGCGGCCGGGTGCAGTTTGCCAACGGCCTTATCGGCGTCGTGCACTGCGACCGGCTGGAAGACCGGGGCAAGGTTCACCCGCTGGAGAAATATTTCATCGACGTGGGGGCGACCAGCCGGGAAGATTGTCCGGTAAGTGTGGGGGATGCGGCGGGGTTTGTACGGCCGTTCCTGGCCCAAGGCAGCCGTCTCACCGCCAAAAGCATGGACGACCGCATCGGCTGTGTTGTGGCCATCGAAGCGCTGAAGAAGCTCAAAAAGACACCACATGATGTCTACTTTGTCTTTAGCGTGCAGGAAGAGGTGGGGACGCGTGGCGCGCAGGCGTCGGCCAACGGCCTCAGTCCCGACGTAGGCATTGCCCTGGACGTGACCGGCGTTGGCGACGTGCCCGAAGCGCGGCCGATGGACATCAGCCTGGGCAAAGGCGCGGCCATCAAAGTCAAGGATACGGGCATGATCGCTCACGTGGGTCTGGTGCGGTTGATGAAAAAGCGGGCTGAGGAAGCAGGCATCCCCTATCAGCTTGAGGTGCTGGAAGGCGGCTCCACCGACGCCCGCTCCATTCAGATTGCCAATGCGGGCAGCGCTGCTGGTTGTATTTCCATCCCCTGCCGCTACGTCCATTCGCCCAGCGAGATGGTGGACGCTGGCGACGTGGAAGCGTCAATCAACTTATTGGTAGAAATTTTGGCGAATCCGATTGAGTTGTAAGAGTGCGTCAAGTGTCAGGTGTCAAGTTGGGTTCTACGTGATACTTGACACCTGACACTTTTATTTCAGAATCCTCACCCCAATCCAGGCCAGGGTCATTGTGGGGATGGGTTGGGTGAAGGGGATGAGGGCTTCAACGGCCGTTACGCCACGCAGCGCTTTCAATCCCAGCCGATCCAGAATCACCCAGGAAATGGGAGCCGCCAGAACGTCCAGGCCCAAATCGAGCAAATCAATCAGCAGGACAACTGAAAACGGCGTAAACAACAGCGTCTCTTGAAATCCGGCGTCGGGCGGCACGTTGATTTTGCGTACCTGGCGGAAGACGTAGAGAAGGAGCAGCAGGGCAAGCGCCAGGCTGATGCCCATGATGATGAGCAGGTAAATGCCAAATGTTCGGAGTGTTTCGTTTAATACAGGTTCCATAATTATGCAGTTAAAGCGCTGACGGCGAAGATGATGAGGATGAGGATGCCGCCGCCAAGCTGCACGGCCGTTGCCAAACCCCAACCCGCCAATCCACCTAAACTGGCCTTCAATGCCTCATTCCAATCGCCGCGTACTTGATATTCACCCAACAGGATGCCCCCGGCGTAGCCGATGAGCGTGCCTAGCAGCGGGGCAAAAAAGGTGCCGATGATGGCTCCAATCGTGCCGTAGATCATGGCTCGTGCCGATGCGCCAACTTTTTTGGCACCGAGGAAAGGCATCCACAAATCGGCCGTGCCTGTGACCAGGGCCAGCAGCGTGATGAAAATAAACGCCAGCCAGCCAACGCTGGCCATCCCATTGACCAGCACGTAAACCAGCACTGCCATCCAGATCAACAAAGTGCCGGGAATCATCGGCACCACCGTGCCAATCAGTCCCAGCACAATAAAGCCAATGACCAGACCAAACGTGATTGATTCTAAAATTAAAGCGATAATAACTTGTTACCTCTGTCTCTAGCTCTAAACTCTAGCTCCCAATACGCTTAATGGCGGTTTATGTTTCAAATTTGTTGTTGATTCTGTTTGTTGAGCGCAGCCTGAGCTTATCGAAAGCAGTCAGGTTTCGACAAGCTCAACCTCCGGATTAAGCTCAGGCTTCGACAGGCTCAGCCTCCGGTGGTGCTACAGCATCCGGTACGATTGCAAAAAGCGCTGGAAAACGCCGGCCAGATACGGCCGAAAACCGGCAATCGGTTCAAAAGCGGTGCCGATGAGCTGCTCGTCGGTCATGCGGTTGATTTTTTGCCAGGTGTATTTGTTGGGCATGTCGGCGAACCAGCCGGCAAAGTAGGGGAACCAGTTGATGATGACGTACAGGCAGCGGGCGGCCGAAATTGCCTGGCGCATGGCCCGTGCATTGAATGATGGGCCTAATTTGGCCGATAACGAGAGCAGGTAGCTGTCCACCATCGTTTCTTCGCTGAGGGGCCATTCAGGGCGCATTTGCATGGGCCAGCGGCCAGAACTGGCGTACAACAGGTCGAACTGTTCCATGAAATTGACGAGATCACAGATGCCGGGGCCAACGGCCGTTTTCTGCCAATCAAGCAAACAGCGTTCACCCCAAAAGGTGGAACGCCAATGGTAGCTGAATGGGTTGCCGTGCAGCAGCGTCACTGGCAGGTCGCGCAGCGGCTGGAGCATGGGCAGGGGATCATCCAGCAAATCAGCGGCGGCAGTTAGATGGCTTTCGCCCATAATGCCGGGCCAGCCATCCAGGCTGCGGATGACGGCCAGCCCGTTGGCCGCTTGCAGGAGCAGCGGCGCCAGTTCGCCGCCGCTGTGAATGGCGTGCTCGGAAAGGATGGCCGCCGGGCCTTCTTCAAAGAAAAGTTTGTGATCTCGTTTAAGTTCATCCAGCGAATATCTTTTTTTGCTGATGAAGTGGGTAAATCCCATACTTTGCATCTGGCTGTTTTGCTGCCAGAAATGGGCATGAAGGCGGCTTAGTTCGTGAATGATGGCTTCGACATCATTGCTGTCCCATTTGGCCGGCGGATAATCGTCAGGTACGTCATCCAGAATAATCCACGCTTTTTGTCCGTCCAAATGGTTGAACCAACAGCGGGGAGCCAGACCGGGAATCTGGGAGGCGACATTGCGGTAGAAGACCAACTCGGTGCGGTTGGTTTGTTTGCCAATGAGGCTGATGGGATCGGAGCAGTTATCCAGGTTAAGCAGGTAGCGGACGACGCGGGTTTCCAGTTGGTCGGTTTTGGCTTTGTAGAGGGGTTGGGCGGCAACGGCCGTAACCACCACATCGGTCAGCTCCGGTTCCAGGCGCAGCAAATTCGTCCAGGCTGCCGGATTCCGTTGTTGTAACTGCGCTACATCTAGTCGAGATTGATCCATTTCGACTAAATTGTACACCAGACATGGAGAAGGCGGGAACTATTGGGTGAGGTGCGGCGTCTTGATTAGTAACTCGGGTAAAACAATTAACACAAGTTTGTAAAAACATGGAGAAGAACCATGTACAAAAAACGCCTGACCAGCTTGTTCTTACTGTTAATCGCCAGTTTTGCCCGGAATGTGTCAATAGTTTGGGGGATGTTAGACTAATAAATTAGTGAGCAAAAGCCCTGCTCACCGGGCTGTGGGGACTCTCCGCTGCGCTGCGAGGCACCCACTTACTACAGTCCCTACGACGACTGGCCATCCTTCTCCAGCAGGAGATTAAGCCACACGGCCGTTCCGACCACGTCGGTTGATGGCAACGAACAGCCTGTATCTGATTTCAACCCCTCAAAGGAATCAACGGCCGTTCCGACGTTTGTGCCAGTCGTTTTTTCCTTCGGGGAGAAATGGTTTCAACCCCTCAAAGGAATCAACGGCCGTTCCGACTCAACCGATTGCGGGTATGTGTAGTAGGCCACAATGTTTCAACCCCTCAAAGGAATCAACGGCCGTTCCGACCGATTGCAGATGATCGTCTCGACGACGGCCTGGCTTGTTTCAACCCCTCAAAGGAATCAACGGCCGTTCCGACTCATCCCTAAGCAAGCCGGAGAAATGGCTGCCCTTCGTTTCAACCCCTCAAA
>JACKCC010000022.1 GCA_020634245.1 Ardenticatenaceae bacterium
TTTGAGGGGTTGAAACCAACTTCCCAGACATACGGACCTTCCGCTTCGGTTGTCGGAACGGCCGTCATTTCCTTTGAGGGGTTGAAACAAACGCAGTCGGGCTTTCCACAGCGGCAGTTTCGGGTCGGAACGGCCGTCATTTCCTTTGAGGGGTTGAAACTGTTTTCAGCGACGTGGCTTTCGCGATAGGTGAAAGTCGGAACGGCCGTCATTTCCTTTGAGGGGTTGAAACAGTTCTTCAGATTGATCAGTGTAGAATGAGGCGCCTTGTCGGAACGGCCGTCATTTCCTTTGAGGGGTTGAAACCCAGACCAACATTCGCTTCCTCAGCCGGTTCCTCAGGTCGGAACGGCCGTCATTTCCTTTGAGGGGTTGAAACTTTGATGATATTGTCTACTGGCACGGCATAATAGCCGTCGGAACGGCCGTCATTTCCTTTGAGGGGTTGAAACCCGAATAAAACCAAACTGCTGGAAACGGCCGTTACCTGTCGGAACGGCCGTCATTTCCTTTGAGGGGTTGAAACCAAATACTTTGCCCGGATGCGTCTGGCTTGATTTAGTCGGAACGGCCGTCATTTCCTTTGAGGGGTTGAAACACGGGCAGGCGGGCAGTTCTGCCGCGATCTCGTCTGGTCGGAACGGCCGTCATTTCCTTTGAGGGGTTGAAACTTTCAGCTTTAATCGCTTCAGCGATGTTCGCACCAAGTCGGAACGGCCGTCATTTCCTTTGAGGGGTTGGCCGTTGGAATGCAAAAAGGGCGCAGAGAGTTCAATTTTCTCTCTGCGCCCTTCGCGTTCTCTGCGGTTAATTCTTCTTTACATCAGCTCAACCGCTCCCATCCCCATCGTCGTCTTATGTCCCACCCCGCAAAACGCCGCCAGGTCGGCCAGCGCCTGCCAGGCACACAAATCAGCTTCTTCACCATAATGGGCATCCAGCCACACCTCGCCCACGAAGCCGGTAAATGATTCCTGTTTGCTGATGTTGACCGTTACCGTTTCAATGTGGTGGCGGGTGATAAACACTTCCTGACGGCACCAATCCAGCCAATCATTCGGCAGCCGCATCATTGGCGGGGCAAATGTCTCCCAAATGCGCACCGGCCCGCCAAACACGTTACCCGGCAGTGGCAGCGGCAGGTGGCCCGGCCCCTGTTTAAACGAGGTCGGCGAGATGAAGCGCAGTCCCATCTGCCGCGTGGGTTGGCTGTAAGCCAGCTGCTGCCAGCTTGGTCCCGGTTTATGCCTTACATCGTCGATGATGAATTCCTGCCCGGCCAGGTGGCAGATGTGCCCCTGCTTCTGGAACCATTCACCAGTGCGGCGGAACAGGGCCGTCGTCCGGTCGGTCAACGCCGCCAGCCGCATCCCGGCCAATGTACCATTATCGGTATACAAAGGGACGAAAGAGAACGGCCGGGGTGGTTTGTGCCGGTGCAGCCAATCGGATTCCTCTTTGTCGGCTTGCTGGAGGATATTGAACAACATGCCATGCAGGCCGCGCGCAGTGACGGAACGGCCGTCGATGGGGTCGCGTACGGGGGTAAAAGTCAGGGTGATGTGGTGCATCTATTTCTCCCCCAAATATCAGCGCGTGGTCCTGGCTTGATCACGTATTGCCTGTAAGTTGATGATTTCGGCAAATTCAAATTGTGGTGGTAAGCTGCCCGGAACCGGTTTGAGGCGAATGACTGCGGGAAAGTACCCCATACGGCCGTGTAACTCAGCAATCAAGGTCAATGCGATTACGTTGAGGGTGGGCGGATTAATTAAAATAGGTTTTGTCTGCCAAGTTTGGGTATCAATGGGCAGCCCATTGATCATCTCGACGATCTGTTCAGGAAACGGCCGTTCGTGGTCAAAATGGGTCTTGATGTGACGCACGTCATATACGTCCTGCAATGCAACTTTCTGGATGGCGTCGAGCTGCTCACCTGTCAATGGATGTCCAAAATTGAGCAAAATCATATTATCTTCCTCTCCATTCGCGTGCGGTGGTCATTACATGCACATATTCTTTGCCATCCCAATGGTAAAGTTCATCGCCAGTCGAGACCAATGCCCAGGATGTACCGATGGCAAAGACATACGGCAGCGGCGCAGCAAAGAAGAAGTGCCTTTTGGCTGTCTGGGTTTTTTGCATTGCACGATGAAAATCGACGACAGCTGGCCCCCATTTCTGATTTTCGGGCAGCCAAACGGGTTGATCGTAAGCAGCTGAGGTTGTCAGCAACAGATAATTGCATGATATGTTTTGGGCGGCTAAATAGTCTGCTGCCGATTTGAAGGCAGTCAGTTGATTGATGGCAACAATAACGGCCAGATCATCTTGAGGCTGCATAACAACTTCTTGCAAATCAGGAAAGTTAGGCCAGATGATATGGTTTCGGTTGTGCCGACAGTAACTTGTGACGCCTGCTAAACGGCCGTTTCGTTGAGCAAATTCGATCAGGCTGCGAATACGGCCGTCGCGGGTATCTTCGCCTAAATCTTCGTAGTGAATGTTTAACTCAAAACAGAGATTTTTCAAATCGTTGTCGTTAAATGCCTCCAGCATTTTTGATTTTAATACGATCAGATTTTTTTGCTCAATATCTTCTGTTGATTGACGCGCCCCAATGTAATAGGCAACAAGCATTTCACCAACATGCAAGGGGTAGACAACGGCCGTTTCACCCACCAAGTCAGCTGCATTGGCCACATCGGCAATTGCTTTGAAACCGGATTTATTGAGCAGCGAAATGCTTTCTGCGATGAGTTTTTCTGTTTTTGTGTTGGTCATGAGTGATTCCTTTCTTTTATTGGGTGGGAAACGGCCGTTTTCATCAACTCAGATGCTTGAAACTACTTATCAGAATATTTTATTCACCGCAATAAATGCCTATATCATCACATTATCGCGCCTTTTAAGTCCAATAAGCGTCCACGACGTGCCATTGTCCGTACTAATTCACGGGACATTGCTGTTTTTGTTGTCGGCAAATTTTCATACTCAATGTTCAATTCAAAACAAACCTGTTTGAGCTCTTCAAGATTATACTCATCTAATAACTTGAGTTGCAGTTGACGTTCCAGCTGCATTTCTTTCGATTCAATTCCATTTAGCAACTCATTTACATTGAATTCTTCATCAAGTTTGCCATTATAATAGTTTTCTCGGCCCCTTTTTACATGATTGCACAATTCCTGATAAGAAACCGTCATTTCAGAATAACCAGTTAATGGAATCTCTTCACTCACAGAAAGATCAGAAAATGTGTAATGGATTTCTTGTAATTGCATCCGAATACTATTTAGCAAGCTACGGCGAGTTGATTCCATACCTGTTACATAGATAAAAATTCTACGTGAATCTATGTCTGCTTGAATTAGTGCCCGGTTATCATCAAAATGAAGCACCGCTCCATTACGCCACGACAAATCTCTGTCTAAGTGAGTCATCATTCTCACCATTAAACGAGAAAGAATGCTGCTGGGGAAGAATTCCTCATAATAACATTGGAATTTTAGACAAGGATTGTCTCGAAAAAATTCCGATTCTACATCTTCTTTCATTCCATTCGGTAACAAATCTGGCACAAGATATTTACGATCACTGCCTGGAATGAGAAAGCATAGTTCAAATTTCTGCATCATTCCAACAATAAAATGCTGTTTGTGATGAGGGTAATTATGAGAGTTGAGAATGTCATCTAATAATTTTTGTGTAAGGATACCCTTATTCAGCGCTAATTGGCTACTTGATAGAATGCGATATACTCCATCGGTTACCCAATTTGGATTTAAAACATGAGTACCTTCCAGACGACGATCATCTTGGTAACTTAATACAACGCCCAATTCATGCAAAATATTTACCCAACTGTATTGATCTTTTTCCTTATTAATTCCAGCCTCTTTACAATATTCAGTATACTGCTCATAAGTAATATAATTGTCAGACATTAATTCTAATTTTTTCTTTAGCTCAAACCATTCAAGTGGGAAACGATCATGGATGTGCGGTAGTTGGGAGAGAACTTCAGAAATTGCTCGACGTAATTCTTCAATACCTTCACCTGTCACACATGAAGTATAAATAACATGAAGCAAATTAGGATATTTGTATTTCAACTCTCGTTCATCCAGGTCTAACGGATGCTCATCTTGCTGATTAACGACAATAATAGTTGGAGCATTATTGCTCAAGCTACCTGCAAGTTTTAACCAATGTTGTAATCGGCTTTCTTGCTCTCCTGTTCGGGCATTCATTACTACGAGATAAACACTCCTGCTCGTAAAGAAAAATTGATGCGTTGCCTGATAAATTCCCTGCCCGCCAAAATCCCATATATTGAGTCGAATTGAATCAGTTTGATCCTTAGCGCTATTTGAAATATCTATGTTCATGTTCCTGATATCCACCCCGTCTGTTTTTCCTTGAGTTTCATCTGGTGGAAGATTATGGATCAGGCGTCTCACCAAGGCGGTTTTCCCTACCCCACCTTGACCGACTAATAACACTTTAGCCTCATGCAAAGGTAGCAGATGGGAAGCAAAATAGGTTTCAAGAATAAAGGCTGGATCATCTGTCCTTTCTAGAACTTCTAACGGGATTGATAAGCGTGGATTGTTCCGCAAGTCTAATTTTTTTAGTTTGTCTAATTGCTGAATGGACGGAGGTAATTCAGATATCTGATTACCACTAAGGTCTAACGAAACTAAGTTTGACAGGCAGTTAACATCGTCAGGAATTTTTTCAATCTCATTGTCTCGGAGAGATAAGGTTATCAAATTGTCTAATTTACAGATATCCGATTGTAATTCAGTAAGATGATTAAAGCCCAGATCGATATTTTGTAAATGAGTTAACTCAAAAAATTCTTCAGGCAATTCATTTAGACCACTCTGGCTTAAATCTAGACTAATAGATTTTTCACTTGCAACAATTTTTAGAAGATGAAACAAAACAGCTTTTTGGTTCATGAATCTTTATCCTGAGATTAATAACAATAGGACTTACGCACTCTGACCAGTTTCTGACTGGCCGGGTAAATTACCTGGCCTAGAGATTGGCGACAGCCTGCGCAAGTCCTATGCAACTCTAATTGCTAAGCTCTGGGGTGAGAATCTCGGCAAGAAAGAAGCTAATGGTATAAGCCAAAATCTTCGTGGTTGTCCGAGCAATCAACCCAGCAAGCGAACGGGATTTAGGACTTTCAAAATCGAATACGTTTTCCAGCACACTAAAGGCTGTTTCGACCCGATGGCGCAAATAACCCAATATTCGTTGGATTCCGTCAGGCCATTGTTCTGTTTGATTATCCTTCTTCAAAGCAAGGAGTAGATGTTGGTCATCTTCCCACAAACGATGGGCGAGGTCTTCACTGACATAGCCTTTGTCGCCGATAACGGACAGTCCATGACGATTTTCTAACAAGGCGGCCATGGGTTTACGGTCATCATAAGAACCCGGAGCTAGTAACCAGGTGTCAATCATCTGGTCTAGGGTCGTTGTTATGTGGCAACGCGCGCCAAAAAACTTGGCTTTCTTGCTGGTACAAACGCCAAACCATTCATCTCGCCAATCTAATGGGATGCTCTGGCAACGACCACCACGAGTATAGGTGCAGATAGAGATGGGCGCACTATCCACGATACGCAAGTTTTCTGTTTCGATATCTAGAGGATGTTTTGCCCGCCAACGGTCTCGCAAATGCTCTCGAATCGCTTCCATGACGCCCGCTAGCTGATGACGACGGCGATTGAAACGAGAGTTATCGAGCAAATGAGGAAACATGTCGAGATGATATTGTCGTATAAAGTGCAGTGTTTTATCTTCATCACCGGCAAAAACCATCTCTCCCAAAAGGGCAATGGTGATGACCTCAGAATCACTAAAGCAAGGCGTCCCTTGTGGTGCAAATTTGCGCTCAGGCAAAATATGGACATCCAGTTGTTGATAAGAATCATCTACCAAAACATATTGAACCGTCAAAATATCGCTCCATGCTGCCTGTGTAATATAATCTGTTAAGCCTCTCATCGGATACTCCTTTGTCTGATGTGGTGTCAAACTTTAGGAGTGTAAGTTGGGAGGCAAATTCGTCAACCTTACCTTTTGAGGTTAGCAATTAGAGTATGCAATAATTATTTGATACTCAGTGGGTCTGGTAATACTGGTCTTTCCCTATATTCATTGCTCTTACCCCGCTTGGCTCTTGGATCTGCCCGTTCAATTTCCATGTAACGTGTCTGCTCAGGATCAGGGCCGGGCCAGACGAGCATTGCCAGTAACATTTTCACTCGCTCTGTTTCTGCCAGGTTTTTCATGGACGATTTGCTGCTGCGCAAAACAAAGGTTTCAAAATTGGACACAGCCTCATCTAAAATCGCTTTTGTCATTTCCAGTGATTCGTACCCCGCCTCCCATTGATTGTCAGCAGCAAACAGCGACTGGTAACGATTTTGGCTATGCACCAGGTGCAAATCCTTCTCGTCTACAGCTAACTGCACTGCGCCCAACCCCAGCGGTTTACCCATGCCCAGTTTATGACAATAAGTCTGGTCATCATTAGCCGGCAGCGCCAACGCCCACCACAACAGCCCTAGCTCGGCCGGCAGCAAATTCTCAAAATGTATGCGAAATGTAAAGGCAACATCCTCCCGGACCGGCTTGATTTGCGTGTGAATTTTGTCCTTGCCGCGATCCACATCAACCTCCTGTTCGGCAAAGTCGCTGCGTTTGACGGCTTTGCCTTTGTGCCAATACATTTTGTAGCCGCGTAGGGTCGTTTGTCTGGGACTATTGTTGTAAGTGTGCAATCCTTTTCCTCTATCTACATTCGGGCTGGATTGCGTCAGGTAATGTTGAAAGGTGGTTGGTTTGGGGCTGCTCAATACTTTGGGTATGATGACCGGATTGCCATCAAGCCACAGCTTGTCCTGCTTTTTGGTCTCATCCAACCAGGCATCAGTAACAAACACACGCCCGGCGTGTCCACCTATGCCACTGCCACGCACCTTACCAAACATCGCTTCTGCAAAATCGATACGGTTGTCGTCATTGTGTACCGGATGCAGCATCTCCTTTGGCGATCGGGGATATGGCATACGGAACATTTGTGTATGCCCGAAGAAAAAGATATGTTTGTCGTTCTCCATCAAGTAAAAGACAGGTTGAAAATCACGTAAGACGCCATTTCGCCCCAACAAACTTTCCTGTTCCGGGCTAATTTGGTCTTTGTATTCGCTGACCAAATCACGTGGATCATTTTCATCAGAACCAGTAGGAATTGGAATCCAATCTGCTTTATCATCGGGTGGAAAAATGACCGCTTCTGTCTTTTTACTAAACATACGTCCGCTGCGAGCCAGCACGGCTTTGACCATTCCATCCTGCCGTTTGCTGCTGGCATTGACAATGCCTAACCGCTGTATATGTAAAAAAGAACCCCGAACAGATTTATAATCGTAATCGCCAATTTCGACATAGATTTCGCTAGCATTGCGGCAGTTGTGCCAGCGGGTAAGACCCTGTGGAATATGTTTGTTATTAATTCGGCCGTAAGTTGTTCCCTTAATCTCCTGAGCTGGCTGAATAAACCAGTTACCCTTGCTGTCTTTACGCACATAACCACCTTTGAAAAGCGGCGTGTAATAATGTTTCTGGGCGGGATCTTCCACCATCAGCATTTTGCGGTACGCTTCACCATGACTGGATGTATCGCCAACGGCGCGGTAAACTAACGGGCTGTCCATCACCGGTCTGAGCTTGCCATGTCCCAAGATTTCCACAATCTGGCGAATCATGCCGCGTAAGCTGCTGCCGGGAATTACCGGTTTATCGGCATCGCCGGTGTGAAAGAAATCGGGTCGATTGCGAAGTTTATCAAGATGAGGTGTTTTGTCTTTGGTGTCCGCCTCCTGGCGCTCTTTTTGTTCAAATTCGTCTGGTTTGAGCACGCCGCGAATATAGAGCGGTGATTTGGTCGTCAATTTGACGTTGATCCAGCCGGTCCACCGCCCTTCATGGTACATCCCCTGATCGACGTCAAGTGGATTACGCGGATCGCCATCAGGGAAGGTAATTGGCCGATCCGGGACAGGTATAAAGTTGTAAGGCGCAACGGCCGTTCTGTTCTTACCAGTTGGGTTTTTGTGTTTAGGAGCCATCTTATTCCTCCTCTGTTGGTTGCAAGGCTTGCAAGCGGCTCATTTTGATACGAGCCAGACCAGTTTCCTTGTGTCGTTCAATGTAGTGACGCATGATCAGTCGGGCGGGACGGCCGTTTCCTTCCGGCATGTTTATCTTAAACGGCACCGCATGGCGCAGACCCTGCGCACCATCAGATAAAATTGTAAAGTCATTCTTGGCCGGTTTGCTGCTGGTCCCCCACAAAATATATGTTTCATCATAGTAATCGTAGGAGACGCCACTGCCATCTAAAATCGTGCGATAGTAAAGGTCTGCGCCATCCCGCCAAACATACGCCTCGCTTGTTGCGCCAAAAAGGCGCAGCTCCAACAATTCAGCCTGGATAAACTGGGGTGAACTGGGAAGCATACCACTGGATAACTGCCAGCCGCCAACATCCAATCGCCCCCAGATGATGCCATCGAAGGTGTGAGCCAGCAGCCAACGATAAGGGCTGCCTTGTTTCGCCAACCAGTCAACAACCGGCAGCGTCAACTTTTTTGCAGTTGTCATTTCGGTTTGTACTTTTTGAATGGTTACTTGCCAACTCATGCTGCACCTCCTTCTTTCATCTTTTGGACAAAGGCGGCCACAAAGCCTTCCAGTTTGGCCGCATCTCCTTCGACAAATGATGATTCATTGTTTTTGTCTAACTGCCACTCGATGCCTTTATGTTTGATAGTAGCGAATGTACCTTGTAACCGGCCACGCCCCACAGATGCTTCACCACCAATGGGCACAAACCCTGTCCATAAATCCTTTAGCACCAACATCAACAGCCCAATTTCAGCATCTTGTGGCGATTTGATGGTAAGCTGAATATTTGCCTGTCCGCCAAATACCGGCTGCTCGGCAAACAAGGCCGATTCCAGCGCGCCGCCGGTAAAGCGGTCAATAGCCACACGATTTTGTACCAGCTTGTTGCCACCGGTAATCTCGGTTTCCTGTACCCAGACGCGGCTGGCACTCTTTTTGAATTTGCCCTGCTCATCTTCTGCGGGCATATAGCCAAACAGGTTTTGCACAAAGTTCGTGGCAAAAGCTTCGCTGCCGCTGACGGTGCGGGCAATGCGGAGCGCCTGTCCCCGGATGACACCGGCCAGGGAAGTGCCAGACAAAATGGGCACCATTTGGCCGTTGCGTCGCGATTCGAGATGTGCCATATCAGGCCCAAAATCAGACTCAAAGCCGGAGCGGATAAGGACGGACCCATCAATATTAAAGTTAGCGACCAGTTCATACTGGTCGCGTTGGTCCGCGGGAAGATTGACTTTGAGAAGTGTCAGGATGTTGTCTGTGGCTGGTGGAGTGCTGGTATTGAAACGGCCGTATTCGAGCCACCCCTTCAACCCTGCGGCTGTCGTTAAATCAAACTTCCACAGCCGCCATTCGCTGGCTTTGCAAACCCCATACCCGCGCCGCTTACGGCCACCAAGCGAGATTTGCTCATCCTGCAACCCATATAGGGCCAGAGCCATCGCCTCTTCGATCATTGTCAGATCGGCCAGCATCGGTTCTGTCACAACAAGCTCAAAGCAAAGGTCGAACTGTGTGCCTGCCGCCAGCAGGTTCAGGTCGAATTTAGCCTGATCTGCAGCCAGCCGTGTTTTCGGATCGATGCGGACCCCATCACGTCGTTCAATCTGGACAGCTTCTTGTTTACCCAACGCATCATGCACAATCAGTGGGCTTTGATCTCCTTCATCATTTTGGCGCGCTGCACCAAACAGCAGCTCGGTGGCTGTTTTGGGTTGACCCTGGCCGCTGCTGTTTTCCAACCACAACGTTTCCCCGGAACGCGGATCTTTTTTGTGGCTGTAATTATTAGTAAATTCATTCAGGTAATTGCGTAAAGCGCCAGCCAATGACGCCCCAGTGAGCAGCGGTCGCCCATCAAGAGGATCTGTCAACAGCGTCAAGTCAACCTGATGCCCCACATCTCCATTACTCAAATGGGCGGGGGTGAGCAGTTCCAGCGTGCCGGTAATGATCCACCGCTGGCGAATTTCGCGTGTCTGTTGGCTCATTTTGACCTCCTATCTTTGGCGACCTTATCGCAAATGGCAGCAATGAGACGAATCGTGTATTCATGAGCCAGATCCGTTGAAAACTCAAACGGTTTTTCACCGAGTAAAAATCGCTGCCATTTTCCGTCTATTTTTTGAAGCCCCATTAACTCCCAAACTGTTTCAGGATTCCCGGCCAACGTTGTTAACCAATCTCGGAAATCACTACCTTGAATGCGGCATTTACGGTACTGATCATCGGCCGTTTTGCGTTCTGATGTGCCACGGATGAATTGTCGGAACCGCTTGAACTGTTCGGAGGGTTTACCAGCTTCTTGCCATGCCTTCATTTGCAAACGGGCTACCTGACTGTTGCTGAGGCGATTTAGGCCGCGTGTGTTCATATGGTTGACAGCGGCAAGTAATTGTCGATCCAACTGACCAATAACGATGCGCTCGTTCATCTGCTGCAGCATTTTTGCTGAGTCCGCAGATAAATTCGGGAATTTGAGCGCGGATCGAGACTGTTTCGAAGCAGACACTTGGTAAGGGGGCGTATACAACTGTTGCGGCCAGGCATCCATTGGCAAAATGAGCAATGCGCCAAACCCTTCAGCCCGCCGAGCACCAATGCCGCGCTGCTCGATACGTTCAATGTCAGCAGCGCTGATGTCCTGGTCGCTTTGCATTTGCCACACGCTGCCTTTGAGCATGCTCCACGTTTGGGGCAGTGGCAGCCCCCAGTGCAGATTGAAGCCGCCAACCCATCCGAAACGGCCGTAACTGTTCAAAACCTGCAAAGTGTGCCCGCTGAGTAAATCTGCCAACTGCTCTTGTAAATAAGCGCCGTGCTGTCCTGATTCTGGATCACGCAAGATGGCATCGCTGGTAAAGTAGACCCAAAATGGCGTACCAGCTTTGAGCACTTGACGCGGCTGGGCAATTTCCCGGTTGGTAGATGCGGTTTGAGTAGTAGTGAATTGGGAACGGCCGTATCCGGCACTGCGCGAGCCACCCAACCAGATTTGCCCATCCAGTAACGATTGCATCTGAGCTGCGTCTGCGTCCTTTACCAAAATATAGCCGACAAATTTTTGCCGTGCTGCCAGCGCACGGTAGCGGAACAATGCACTACGATTAGTAGTATCATTAGGAATCGCACGACCCATTTCACGATTGCGTGCATTGTGAACGGCGACCTCATGCTGTGGCCGTTGGGCATAAACGGTCTCATTGCTGATCCACATAAATGGTCCACCTACCGATTTACGAGCAGATAGCTGCTGCTTTGTTAGATCGTACACTCGCCGTTCCTCTTTCTCATCTGAGGTTTGCGGGTCTTTCTTCCGCTGCCAGTGAGCGGGTGTGGGCAACATTCGTTCTGCTTCATGGGCTAGGTACGCATTGAAAAAGCGTGTTGAGCCATCCAAAAAGAGGCGAGCGAAATCTGCCTGTGACATATTCGCCTGTCGATATTTATGAGCCAATGCCCCACGTATCACACTGCCGGGGATATGATCGACACTTTCATCTGTATTGGGGTCGCCGCCAGGTGCAGTGAGTAATGCCGGTTCTAAAAGTTCTAGTTGATACTGTAGCAATTTCATGTGAACGCCCCCTGGAATATTTGATAACCAGCATTCAAAATTGAAGCTCCGGTTTTGTCTACTAGGTCTGCCTGCAAATAGCCACGTCCCCGATTGCGCCCGGTACCTGCTCGTCGCAGCGCCAGTACGGATGCTGCTAATATGGCCTCTTCTTTTTCGGTCAAATCTTCGGGGCTATGCAGTTGCGCATAAAATTTGGTTTCACGCAGGATGACGCGCATAGAGCGCAATGAACCATCGTGGGGAATGCCATCGCCATTAACGGCCGTTTGCCGTCGCACGGATGTCAACGAAGACAGCACATCATCGGGCGTCAAAAAATTATCATCTGCTTTCAGCGTCAATCGCACCGTTTTTCGTAAATCTTTAGGGAGTTGAGCATGGCTGAAATGCAGCTTGGCGGTGGTTGCTTTGTGGCTGCCATGCGTACCGAAAACACTGTCACGTGCTTCACGCCAGGCTGACAAATCGCGCTGGGGGTCAATAGCCTGGGCTGCTTCCAGTAAATTGTCAGCTTCTTCACCAAGCAATCCTTTAAGAGTACGCCCATGTAGGTACGGTAAGCCGTATTGATCATGTTCAACTTCACGATCCAATAAGCCTGCTACCCCATCCCCGCGGCTAAATGTTGTGTCACTCTTGAGCGTTAGTTGAATGGTATATTCTTTCATGATAGATCCTCGCATGTCTCCGCGTGCCGTATCAGCTTCAGAAATTGATCTTCAATTTCAATCGCATCAAAATATGCGCAGCGAATCGGGTCCAATGCCTGCTTCTTTTGCCGTTGGTCGGTGATATTTGCCAGATGCTGCCGCTGTTTAGGTGGCCAGGTAACCCAACCATCCTTTAATTCTAATTCCACATTGGTTGTACCAATCTTGACATGGGGTAATGCCGGCAGTTCGGGCAATCGTGTTCCTTTGCGTTCGATGCGCTGGAACTCGGCAACGGCCGTTGTGCCACCTCGTATCGCCTCTCGCAGCGCCATCATTTTGTTACGAGCGGTAAACCAGCCGTGGGCAAACTGTTCGTAAATATTGTGGAAGTTTTGCCAATTGCGCCAGGTATAGGTGCTGTCCAGCAGCAGCGGTCGCATGGTCAGCTTGTGCATGGCTGTCACATTCAATGTGGCGCTGGTGATCTTATCCTCTTCTGTGGTTTCGTATTCACGCTGCCGAATTTCAGACAGTTCACCGGCCAAACCGGTGGTGGTTATATGCCAATCAATGGCGGAGCCATGCTTCTTTTGATCGTACAAATACACCTGCGACTTGGCTGAGCCCAGTAACGCTTCACTGTTATCGTAGGCGCGGGAAATGGGGTAATGGGTCTTCACAATGGAGATTCCCGCGCATGCATATGGCTTAGTGGGCAGGTTCAGTGCGGCATTTATTTCAGCAGCCAAGCTCTTTTTTGTTTGTGTGTCTGCCTGCCAATCGGCTAGCAGATCGCCGCCAGTGGGAAGCTGCATCTTTTCCAAATAGGTCAAATAGCGATGCGCCATCGGAATGCCCCAAGGTCCTGCACAAACCCAGGTGACATCATCGCCACCAAACACAACCGGGCGAAAAGGGAAGTAAGAGGTCATCACGCCTTTGTCGTTTTTGGTACGGCCATAATACCGTTTCTGGTCACCCTTGGGATGCTTTTCGTGGTAGTCTAAAGAGGCATACAAATCGCGGACGGTGCAAGTCAATGCCGCTTGGGCCGTATCCTGATAGCTGAGGGAGAGGGCGCGAACGGCCGTCATATACGCCCGGCTTTTATCTGGTTGAGTTTCAAAATAATTGGACAGGGCCAACATTTGTTTGCCCATACCATTGCCATCGGCATGAACAACCGCAATAAAGCTCTCATCCCGATCCGGCAGCTTGCCAATTTTGTCTAAATTGTCAGTCCACTCGTACTGGGTAACAAATTGGAACAGGTTGCGCAGGCGCGTGGTGGCGCCATTAGCCGTCATCCATTGTGTCCATACTTGCCGGTTAGCACGATTGGCAAGGGTGCCTTGTTTGTCCAGGTCTGGGTGCGTGTGATTGGCCGGCAAACCGGTGGATGTACAGTCAGCGGTAACACTTAGCCCCAAAGTAGGGGCATAAACTGGCAATTGGGTTTTCAAGACAGCAAGTTGCTGCAAAGCATTGTTTACTTTCTGGGGGAGATTATCATTCCAGACAACTGGTTCATGGGCAGCGTACAAGTTAAGGCCAGGAGCTTGTTCGATAATTCGGGTACTCAGCCGGTACACAAAATCTTGAGCTGTTTTTAAGGAATTTTCACTCCGAAACAAAATGAAGGTGTTGCCACCACCGGCGTACATCACTTCAGCACAGGGGAGCACCGTTTGTGCTTCAATACGAAAATCAGGGGTATACGGGCGTTTCTCGTTTAGCTGTACCCGGTAATTGTGACATCCCGGGACAACTTCCTCCAACGCATCTTGCACCCACAGCGTCGTCGCTTGGTAGACCAAATGTGACGCTCCAATATTTTCACGCAGTTCATTGCTGCCGAAAATATAGGATTGGATACTAGCTGTATCTAATACGGTTAATGTATAGTCCATACAATCCTCCATACTTGTTTACGACACTTATCATGTTAAAGCTCTTCTATTTTTTAGCATCGGAAACAGGTCAGAAATGACTTCAGAACATCTTCTGATTCTTACCTTATATCCCTTTGTTAAATTACCAGCATAGATTCATGCCAGTTTGGCAAAAGACCGACGAGACATTCATTATCTCGTCGGTCTTTCGGAATTAATCCAGAAGTATTTCAAACTTGTCTGCCAGAAAACGATAGTCCAGATATGTATCTTCTGACAAATTCCACTCATTGCGACATTCAGCCAGGATGACTGTTTTATGTGTATCTACGGTCTTGATGGAAATAAACAACTTTTCCGCCACCTGCTGTGGGTTCAGCCCTTCGGCAAATGCCAAAAGCACGTCTTTTTGTCGATCTGTCAGACGGTTGAGCACGGCCGTACACCTTGCTGCCTCGGCTTTATCCAAAAAACGGCGCGGCCCAGCCAACACATCCTCCGTCGGCAAATGGGGTTGGGCCAGCTCACGCAGTGCCGGAAAATAACTGCCCCAGGGCATCATCGGCACGCGAATCAGGCGGAAACCGGAATCAGGTGGCAGGTGCATGATAGCCCCTTCATTCGCCTGGCGGCGGGTATCATCGGGCGTATACATGTGCCACAACACATCTTGATGGCCGAAATGCAGCATCGCCGCCGACATGGTAAGCAGGCCCAGAATGCGTCGCCCGCCGCTGATACAGATGTGCAGCGTACGCCGCTCCGTTTTGAGCTGGGCAATCAGTTGATGAACGGCATCCCAGGCCGTATTGGCATCGGCTTCATCATGAATGTCATGGAGGTAGTAAGTGCCGGTACGGATGGGGAATGGGCGGTAGTGCAACGGCCGTTCCCCATACCGGCCATCGGCAAATTCAGCAGCTACTTTTTGTAGTGCGTTTTGAATACGATTATTTTCAGGGGATAAATAGAGGAGAATCAGTTCGGAAACAGGCACACCCTGTGCCAGCAGCGCATCTAACGCCAGCGTAACCACTTGCGGTTGGCCACCTAACGTGGCAACTAAAGTCGTGGGTTTGGGTGAATTCATCGGCCTCGTTCCAAATCTGACTCCATCCAAAAAACAAACTTGGGAACAACTGACTTACAGTATAATACACAAAATTAAGCCAAAAGGAAACCCTTATGTCCGACTTTCCCGCCGTTCTGATTGGCGGCCCGCCCCATTCTGGTAAATCGGTGCTCGTTTATAGCTTGACCCGTGCCCTGCGCGCGGCTCGCATACCCCATTATGCCCTGCGAGCCTGCCCCGATGGGGAAGGCGACTGGGCTAATGAAGCCGACCAGGCTCTCGTCCAGACGATCCGCAGCAAGGGGGCATTTAGCCCGGAATTTATGGGCCGTGTGGCCGATTACCTGCAAAAGAGACATTTACCGCTGCTGGTAGACGTGGGTGGCAAACCGACGCCAGAGCAAGAAAACGTGTTTGCCCATTGCACCCATGCCATTTTGCTGATTGGCGATCGGGCTAATGACCCGGATGCCTTTACCCGCGACCTGGCCGTCTGGCGGCAGATGATGCAGCGACAGGGGATCACCATCATCGCTGAACTGAAATCCAGCCTGACAGGCCAGGACGAACTGAATACGGTGGAACCAATCATTCAGGGAATGATAACTGGCCTGGAACGGGGACAAACGGCTGACGGACCGGCATTTACGGCCGTGGTAGATCGTTTATCAGGGCTGTTTAATATTCCAGAAGCAGAATTGACTCGGCGGCATCTGGCCCAGGCGCCAGTGGAACTAACATTGGATTTACCGGCGCTGGCCCGTACGCTAGGACAGGCCGATGGCTATTGGCAACCGGAGCAGTTACCGATTTTATGGGATTATTTGCCGGCGGGTAAACCATTGGCGGCATACGGCCGTGCCCCCAACTGGTTATACGCTGCTCTGGCTATGATTGCCTACCCGGCCCCGTTTTGGTTGTTTGATGCTCGTTTAGGCTGGGTAGAGCCGCCTCGCCTTCCGGCCGAAAGCAGCAGTCATCAAACGGGCTGGCAGGCAATCATACAGGAGAAAGCAGCATGCACTCTATTGGAAATGAAGACGCATTCCCAATACCTGGCGATTGATGAGGCTGAAAAGTTGCCACTTGTTGCTATACCGTCTGGCCAGGGATTGGTATTGAGCGGTAAAATTCCCCATTGGCTGGTCACGGCCGTTACCCGACAGTGTGCTCCATATCTGCCCTGGACGGCAGTCTACCAACCTCAATTACAAAGTGCCGTCATCGTTAACAGCCAGGTGCCACATATGCTGCTGGGAGAACGTTTCCCCATCGATTAGCCTGCCAGACGAAAATGTTTCATATATTGTTTTTCGTTCACTTGCATGAATCGCCTATATAGATGATGGCCTTTGCTTGTTATAGGAAACGGCCGTCAACGGAAACCAATTCGCCGGCTACATGATCACAGCATCATGAGAAACGTTGGAGAAAAACACGTCAGCTAACGGTAGCCGTGCTGTGATCATCCATTTGTCAGTTCTATTAGGCAATTCAAATGATGTTTTGATGGAGCAGTTGGCCGACCAGGGTGATGGCAATTATGCCTACATCGACACCCTGGATGAAGCCGAGCGCGTTTTCGCCGATAAGCTGACGGCAATCATTTTTACCATTGCTAAAGATGCCAAGATTCAGGTGGAATTTAATGCGGCAGTTGTGGAGCGGTACCGACTTTTGGGCTACGAAAATCGGGATGTGGCCGATGAAGATTTCCGCAATGATGCCGTCGACGCCGGTGAAATTGGGGCTGGCCACAGCGTAACCGCACTGTACGAGGTCAAATTTGCCGAAAACAGCAATCCGGCGGAAACTGCACTGACCGTCCGCGTACGCTATGCCGACCCGGAGACAGATGAAGTGACTGAAATCGAATCGAGCCTGGCCCAACAAGATTTCGCCGACTCCTTTACGGCCGCTTCCCTTCATTTCCAGCTAGCAGCAACGGTCGCCGAGTATGCCGAGATTCTGCGGGAGAGCTATTGGGCGAAAGGGAGTTCGCTAGCCTCGGTGAGTGAGGATGCCAACCGGATTGCCCACGGGCTGGCCCAGGATGAAAATGTGCAGGAGTTTGCCGGGCTGGTGAACACGGCCGTTTCCCTGATGCAATAGCCCATTCGCACAACTACCATTAAAAAAGCTGACCATTTACCGGTCAGCTTTTTTGTTGTGTGTCTTGGTTATAGACTACCACTTGGCATAGGATTCGCTGTGCTTGCGATATTCGATCATCTTTTCGCCCATCAGCGTGTGCTCCAAAATGATGTCGCAGACCTCTTCCAGCGCCGAGACCCAATGGTAGGCTTCTTCCAGCGTCTGGCCAGTGGCAAAGCAGCCATGCCCGCGCTGCATGACAATTTTGTAACCACGCAGCGCATCCGATACTTTTTCAGCCATTTCTGTGGAACCGGAGGCCATTTCTACCATCACCACGGGAATTTTGCGCAGCAGGTAGGAGCCTTCATTGTCGATGGGGATGATTTCGTCCCGGCTGAGGCTGAGGACGATGGCCGTGCGCGGATGGGCGTGGACGATGGCCAGCGCCGAGGTCTTTTCGTAGATGGCGCGGTGAACGATCAATTCGGTGCTGGCACGGACAATGCCGCTATCTTTGCCTTGAAAGCTAGTTTCCACAAAGTCGCTGCGCTTCAAGCGGCCAAACTGCGCGCCACGCCGCTTGATAATGATTTTGTCGCCGACACGCACGCTCATATTACCGCCATGCGAACTGGTCAAGCCGGTGACAAAAATATCGCGGCCAATGTCGCGGAACTCTTCATAAAGGCGTTGATCAATCATTTGCCATCTCCATTGCGAATTCTAAGGACAGTTCTTTTAATTTCTCCGGCTTGGGCACGCCATTTTTGTCCCAGCCGCGGAAGGCATAGTATTCCTTGAGCATGGGGGCCAGGTTGACGGTGAAACCTTCGCTTGGTCCTGCGGCGACCGGTTCGTTGAGCAGGCGGTCGGGTAGGGTGTCGTCTTCTTTAGTGAAGCCTTCGCGCAGGTTGTAGAGGCGTTCCAGATTCCAGACGCGTTCGCCGACCATCATCAGGTCGTCGGCGGTGAAGGGTTGGCCGGTAACGGCCGTTAACGTCCTTGCAAAAAACTCCTCAGCTACCGCCATATTGGCAAACTTGCAGTAAACCAGGCTGTCAATCACCGCCGCCGAATTCTGGTGCACAGAAACGATGCCCGCCTTACCTTGCGTGGCAAACCGGTCAATCAGGCGGGGCAGCGCCAGGACTTCCGGCCCCAGCATATTGCCCGTTTCATGGCAAGCGCCCCGATTACTGGTGGCAAAGACCAATCCCTGCCCCTGCATTCCGCGCGGATCATATGCCGGCAGCTCCAGCTTCTTGACGCTCATCGACAGTTCCGGAGCCTCGTAACGAAGCGCCAACCGGTAACTGCCCTCGGCCAGTTCGTTGCCCATGTCCCGGCGATAGGCGGTATCGCGGATCAGATCGAGAATCTTGTCGGTTTGACCAAAGGCCAAATCGCTGTCGATAAACCCTTTTTCGGCCAATTCCATCGCACAGCCAATGGTGTTACCCATGGAGATGGTGTCCAGTCCCATATCATTGCACAGGTAATTGGCCTCGGTAATTGTATCCAGGTCATCGATGCCCAACTGCGCACCAAAGGCCCACGAAGATTCAAATTCCGGCCCTTCGCCTTCTTTTCCGCTTTTGGTTTTGGTGACGCGGGTGCAGCTGATGGGACAGGCCCAGCAGGCTTGATTTTTGACCAGAATGGTATCGGTGATTTCTTCGCCGCTGATTTTGTCGGCTCCTTCAAATTGGGACTGCTGGAAGTTGCGGGTAGGCAGTGCGCCGATTTCGTTGACGACGTTCATGACAACGGCCGTACCAAATTCCGGCAGTGCCTGCGAGGTAAGCGGGCTGGCTTTCAACAGTTTGCCCGTTTCATACAGCAAAAACTTGAACTGATCGGGGTCGGCCGGTTTATTTTTCTCACTGCCTTCGACGATAATCGCCTTCAAATTTTTGCTGCCCATGACTGCGCCGCCGCCGCCGCGCGCCAGTGCCCGTTCCTTATCGTTCATGATAGCAGACATACGTACCAGATTTTCTCCGGCCGGACCAATGCAAAGCACGTTGCGCTTGTTGCGGTTCTGGCTTAGCGTTTCAGTGGTTTCAAAAACCGTTTTGCCCCAGAGATGGCCGGCATCCTTGATTTCAGCGCCGTCTGAGGTAATTTCAATCATGACCGGCGAGGCAGCTTTGCCGCGTATAATGAGCGCATCGTAGCCGGTGCGCTTGAACTGCATGCCCCACCAGCCGCCGCTGTTGGCGTGCAGAATCGTATCGGTCAGCGGGCTTTTGGTGCTGACGTTAAAGCGGTTGCTTGTCTGTGATGCGCTGGCTGTAATCGGCCCGGTCGTGAAAATGAGGGCGTTTTCCGGCGAAAGCGGTTTCACTTCTGGTCCGACTAAGTCCCACAGCAAGCGTGCCCCCAGGCCTCGCCCGCCCAAGAAGAGGCGCGCCATTTCCATGTCCAACGGCATGGTATTGATGCTGCCATCTGTTAGATTTATGTCTAGTATTTTACCAGCCCAACCTTGCATAAGAGTCTCCTTGTTTGCTCTAGTCCGTAATCCATAATCCGCGAGCCGTAATCCGAATACGGGCTATGTTAAAGAAAAGGCGATTTCCAGATCGTGAATTTCGGTATCGCCAATGGGAACGAGGGGGCCGAGAACGGCCGTATCAATCAATGAACGTGCGCTGTATTCGGCCACTTCCAGGCGATCAAACGCATTCATAACATCTGTACCCACCGTTAGTACGCAATCATTTTCCACCATCGCCACCGGTGTACTCAATGAAACTATCTCGGCTACAGCTTCCGCCTGTGTGTAAAGCATTTTGAAGGGAATGAGGGGAATGTCGCGCAGCAAAATGAAGCTTTCGGGAATGGTGCGCGAATCAAATTTGCCAGAGGTGATGGCGTAAGCCGTGGCATTGGGACACTGTGCCGTCATCACGCAGTTGACGTCGGGATGCCGGGCATAAATCGCTTCATGCAGCTTCACCGACCGGCTGGGCAGTTTGCCCGCTTCGCGCACGCCGTGCCGCACCAGCACCACGTCCTCCACGGCCAGAGTCCGGCGGTCATGACCGGTGGGGGTGATGAGAAAGCTGTCATCATCCAGCCGGGCCGAAACGACGCCTTCGGTGCTGATCATCAGATGGCGATCATAAGCGCGAGCGGTGATGTCCACAATTTGCTGACGCAGTTCGCGTTCGCGGCTGCTGTGGGTGGTAGGCACGAATTCGGGCAAGACGTTATGACGATGGTCAAACAAGTTCAGCGCCGGTTCAGACAATGTTTTCACGTCACCCAGAGCTTGCGCCCGAATGAGCGTCCGGGCACAAAAGTCGAGGGTTTCCAGACGGTGAAACGCATCTAACAAACTGGAACCGCCAGCAGCCATGCCATGATTTTCCAAAATGATGATGTTGTAGCCTTCGGCAAAGGTATTGGCGATGTTTTCGCCTAACTTCTGGCTGCCGGGTAGAGCGTATGGCGCGTAACCTACTGGTCCGCAAATCCGATTGGCTTGAGGGATAATGCGGGTATCGGGCACTTTACGCACAATACTAAAGGAAACCAGTGCCGGCGGATGGGCGTGGACGATGGCCTGGAAATCGGGCCGCAGTTCGTAAATTTTGCGATGAAAGGGAAACTCGATGGAGGGCTTGTGCGGGCCAATGATTGTTCCATTGGTCTGGACGCACATGATGTCTTTGGGTGTCAGTGTGCCTTTGTCGATGCCGGATGGCGTGATCCAGATGTCGCCGTTGTCGTCTTTGATAGAAAGATTGCCGCCGCTGAGGGTGGTCATCCCGTTGTGATAAATACGATTCATAATTGCGACTAATTGGTCGCGGGGGTGTAAAAGTTGAAAGTTCATAGTTTAGTTTGTCAGCATTTCAGCCTATTAGCAGTTTGTTAATGACTTATCAAGCGACAATCTCCTGATAACGGCCGTACATCTCTTCCCATACGGCCGTTGTGGAACCTGTAGTTCCTTGTGGTTCATAATGTTCTAATTCGTCCAGGCTGGCAACAATGTCGCGCGCCTGGCTAAGATCGGCAATTTCGCCCAGCGCAATGAGCTGGACGATGGCGTTGCCGATAACGGTTGCTTCGATTGGGCCGGTGACAACGGGCAGTCCTGTGGCGTTGGCCGTCATTTGATTGAGCAGTTTGTTTTGTGTGCCGCCGCCAACGATGTGAATGACTTCGACGGGATGGTTGGAAACGGCCGTAACCAGTTCCCGCGACGCTCGATACCCCATTGCCAAACTTTCCAGAATCGTGCGCACAATCTCACCCTTGCTTTGCGGCACCGGTTGCCTGGTTTGTTGGCAAAACGTTTGGATCCGCTGCGGCATATCGCCGTGTTTTACAAACATCGGATCATTGACGTTGATGAAAGCCCGGAAAGGCTGAGCTGCCTGGGCCATTTCCACCAACTCAGCGTAGGAAAGCGCCTCTCCTTCTGCGGCCCAGGCGGCGCGACTTTGTTGGAGCAGCCACATGCCCATCAAGTTTTTCAGCAGGCGGATGGTTCCGTTGACGCCGCCCTCATTGGTCACGTTGGCCGACAGCGCGGCGTCGGAGAGGATGGGGTGCGGCAGTTCTAAGCCAAACAGGCTCCACGTCCCGCTGCTGAGATAGGCGAAGTTGCTGGTTTGGGCGGGAACGGCCGTTACCGCACTGGCGGTGTCATGGCCGGCCGAGGCGATAACGGGAATCCGGTCATACGCACCCAGCCGCGTGCCCGACGGGACGATTTCGGGCAGGATGTGGTGTGGTATGTTGAGCTTTTGCAGCAGATCAGTAGCCCAGGCGCCAGTTCGCGGATTCACCATTTGCGTTGTAGAGGCGATGCTGGCCTCGGATACTTTTTGGCCGGTCAGCCAGTAGTTGAGCAAATCGGGCGCAAGTAAAAAGGTGTCGGCAATGTCAAGCTGAGGCGAGTCGTTTTCGACCAGGCTCAACAGTTGGTACAACGTGTTGATTTGCATGAACTGGATGCCCGTTTGGGCAAAAATTTCGGCACGAGGCACCAGGGCAAAGGCTCGTTCCATCATGTTGTCGGTACGGCCGTCGCGGTAATGGACAAGATTGCCGATCAGGTTGCCTTGTTTGTCCAACAGGCCAAAATCGACGCCCCAGGTATCGACGCCGATGCTGGCCGGGTTTAGCGCTGTGCCTTTTTCGATGCCGGCCTGAATGTCGCGCCATAATCGCAAAAAGTCCCAATGCAGGGTGCTATTGACGGTGGTAGTTGTGTTGGGAAAGCGGTGGAGTTCTTCCTGGGTGAAGGAACGGCCGTCAAACTTGACAGCAATGACTCGCCCCGATTCGGCTCCTAAATCAACGGAAAGAACAGTCTTGTCACTCATACTTCATACCCTCGCGCCGGAGCGCATAACCACAATCAAATCATCGCCGATATGATAAATCACAACCAATCGAAAGGCAAATGAAAATTATTGAAAGTTTGGCGAGGGTGCTTTATAATGCTGCCTGGCAGCACATACTATCAAGGTAAGGAATCAAACGATGGGTATGGTAGAAAGACATGAGCAAATTATGCAGCTCATGTTACAACAACCGAATGTGACCGTATCAGAATTGAGCGACCGCTTTTCCGTATCGCCGGTGACCATCCGCAGTGATCTCAATCAACTGGCCGAAAGAGGAAAAGTGGTACGCACGCATGGGGGCGCACGATTAGGAGATGAACGTACCCGTCAAGAATATTCTATTACGTTTAACCAACGAATCCGGGCCGCCGAAAAGCAGGCCATCGGTAAATTGGCGGCTTCATTGGTACAGCCAGGCGAATCGATTTTGTTGGATGCCAGCACAACGGCGATAGCTGTTGGCAAAGCGCTCAAACAGCGCACAGATTTATACAATGTAACAGTTATCACTACCGGTATATGGACGGCATTGGAGACGTTGGGCGTACCTCATCTGGAAGTGGTTTTAACCGGAGGTCGGGTGCGCAGTTCCACCGGTTCGATTACCGGTTTGGTGGCGAATGATGTCTTGAGCCGTTTTTGCTTCCATAAAGCGTTTTTGGGGGCGTGGGGAATTTCGTTGGAGGGCGGTTTGATGGATTCGCCGCTGATCGAAGTGGAGATTAAGAAGGCGGTGCTTCCCCGCTGCCAGGAAGTGATTGCCGTTGTGGATGGGAGCAAGTTTGGCCGGACTTCGCTGGCTACGATTGCGCCCTTGTCTGATGTTTCGTGCATTGTAACGGATAAGAGTGCACCGCCGCAAATGCTTAAGGCTTTTCAGGCGCAAGGTGTTGAAATTCTCGTTGCCGAAGACGACAAATAAAAGGGATTACTGATGTCTGAAATATTGATGCAACTGGTTATGATGTCCAATCAATTGGGCAATCCGCAGAATGATTATGTGATTTTAGGGGAAGGCAACAGCTCGGCTCGGGCCGATGAGGCGACGTTTTGGGTGAAAGCGAGCGGCACTTCGCTGAATGGGATTGACGAATCGGGATTTGTACAGGTGCGGCTGGAGCCGGTTTTGTCTTTGATTGATGCGCCGGCACTGTCGGACACGGCCGTTACCGACGCTCTCCAATCCGCTACCATCAACGCTTCCTCACAGGTACGCCCCTCGGTAGAAACGACGTTTCATGCGGTGGCGCTGACCACGGCTGAGGCTCAATTTGTAGGGCACACACACCCAACGGCCGTTAACAGCATCCTCTGTTCGCAAAAAGCAGAAGAGGCATTTTCCGGTCGGTTGTTCCCGGATGAAATTGTTGTGTGCGGTCCGGCGCCTGTTTTTGTGCCCTATACCGATCCGGGCATTCCGCTGGCTAAAGTTATCCGAGATAAGATTATGGTTTATCAAGATGGGTACGGCCGTTCCCCCAAACTCATCCTCATGCAAAATCACGGCATGATTGCCCTGGGGCAAACGGCTGACGAAGTGCTGCGTATTACCGCTATGGCCGTTAAAGCCGCCCGGATATTATTGGGCGCTTACACAATTGGTGCTCCCCGGTTTTTAACTCCGGCTGATGTGGCTCGCATCGACACCCGTCCTGATGAACATTTCCGCCAACGAATACTGGCACAAAGAAAAATCTAAAGCCGAACGGTATAAGATCGCCACCTGCTTTTTTCCAGTAGTGGGCAGCCCAAAATAAAAACACTCCCAATCAGGAGTGTTTTTATTTTGGGTTTAGACCAAACATTTTCTTTGTTGATCACAACCAGGAAGAGGAGGAAAAGAAGAGAAGAAAAGTTAGGTTTATTTGGTTTGTTGTGATTAGTATACGGCCGTTCTGTTTAGAAATTGTTAACAGAAGATTGAGATTCTGTGTGGATTGTAGTTTGCTGTTATACGGCCGTTTACTTGATGCCAAACGTCACTTGAACCTGAATGGTGTAGCTGAGTTGTCCGGGCGAAATGCTGGGAGCAGCAGCTTGTTCCATCGCATAGCCACCTCCTAACCCCATTGGGTAATTGATCGGTTGGCTGATGACTTCACTGATGATCTGCACGTCACCCAATTGGACGCCGCCCAGCTCGGCCAGGGCTGCGGCACGACTGCGGGCATCGGCTACGGCAGCGGCGCGGGCCTGTTCTTCCAGTGCGGCCGGATCGGCTACGCTAAAGGAAATGCCGTAGATGCTGTTGGCGCCAGCGCCGGTAGCAGCGGCTAACACATCGCCCACCTTGTTGATGTCTCGAATCGTCACATTGACCTGATTGTTGACGTGGTACCCGGCGATTCCTTGAGGTCCCTGGTCGCTCGAATTTTGCTCGGCCCACAGGTTGTAATTGGTCGTTTGGATATCTTTGGCGTCAATGCCCTGGGCTGTCAGTGCATCCATAATTGCTTGAACCGTAGCTTCGTTCTCGCTGGTAGCCTGGCTGACCTCAGAAGCGAATGTTTCCACACCTACCTGAACCTGGGCCTGGTCGGGTTGGCCGTAGGCTTCACCTTGGCCAACGACCGTGACACCGCCGCTGGTGACAGCGGGGTTGGCGGCTGCGCCAGCGGTTGCCGGACCGCTGCAAGCGACCAGGATGGCGGCTAAAGCCAGCAGCGCTAAAACAGAAATAATAGTTTGTTTACTATAGTTGAACATGATTGTTCTCCTTCTTGTCAAATTTTCAGGCTTTTGCCTGTTCTGGATGATAAGACGCCATTGGGTTGTGATTGGTTCCATTGACTTAGAAATCCGATTTCTGCCAGAAATCGGATTTCTTTGTTAATATTGGCACATGGAAAAACGAAATGTCGTGCTGACCGGCTTCATGGGAACCGGCAAATCAACAGTAGGCCGTTTGCTGGCGGTACAGTTGGGCTTTGCTTTTGTGGATACGGACGATCTGATTGTGGCCCGTGACGGCCGTTCCATTGCCGATATTTTCCGTGAAGATGGCGAGGCTGTATTTCGTGATTGGGAAGCTCGGATTGCTCAGGAATTGGCCGGGCAGTCGGGACTGGTTATTGCCACTGGCGGCCGTTTGATGTTGGACGAGGGCAATGCAAGCGTGTTGGGTGAGAACGGCCGTGTCTTTTGCCTGACCGCTGCCCCGAAAACAATTCTGGCCCGCTTGCAAGATGATGGCGGGAAACGGCCGTTGTTGGACGTTTCCGAACCAGCTCGTGAAATTGAACGGTTATTGGAAACGCGGAGGAAGGGGTACGGCCGTTTCCTCCAAATTGTCACCGACCACAAAACCCCCGACCAAATCGCGGGTGAGATTTTGCAAATAATCAGAGGCGGGGATTAAGGGATTTGGGGATGAAAATCAGAAATAATTCCCCAATCCCCGCCATCAAACGAGGAGAAAACCATGTACTTTTGCGATACCGAAAACCGAGAGGCCAAAGAAGTTGTGCCCGGCATTCGTCTGAAGACTTTCTGGGGTGAAAGGATGCTGTTGTCTGTCGTTGAACTGGATGCTGGAGCCATGCTGCCCAATCACAGCCACCCGCATGAACAATCTGGCACCGTCATTTCCGGCACGCTGCGGCTGACTATCGCCGGTGAAACCCGCGATTTGACGGCCGGCGACGCCTACATCATTCCCGGCGGCGTGGAACACAGTGCCGTAGCTGGCCCTACACTCACCAAAGTCGTTGATATTTTCAGCCCTGTGCGGGAAGAGTATAAGTTTTAGGGCAGAAGGCAGAAATCAGAAGGATGAATGTGGAATGATGAATGATGAATTGTTGCGTTTGCCGGTGAACTATCCTGGCGGGCAATATGATGTGATAGTGGGAGCCGGCTTACTGCCCCGTTTGCAGGAGTTGGCTGACGTAACCGGGCCGCTGGCAGTGGTGACGGACAGTAACGTTGGCCTGCTTTACGCCGGTCAAGTTGCCGATGCTGATTGTGTTATTACGGTGCCCGCTGGCGAGCAGTATAAAACGCTGGCCACGATTCAGACTATTTACGACGAGTTGTTGGCGGCCGGATTGGATCGTAAGGGGACGGTTGTGGCGCTGGGCGGCGGCGTGGTCGGCGATATGGCCGGTTTTGCCGCTGCCACCTACATGCGCGGTGTGGCTTTTGTGCAGTGTCCTACCAGCCTGTTGGCGATGGTCGATGCCAGCGTAGGGGCGAAAACGGGCGTCGATTTGCCCCAGGGGAAAAATCTGGTTGGTGCGTTCAAGCAGCCGCAGGCCGTCCTGGCCGATATTGCCACACTCAAGACGCTGCCGCCGCCAGAGTTCGCCGCCGGGATGGCTGAAGTCGTCAAGCATGGGCTGATTGCCAATCCCGGTTTATTTGAAAGATTGATGATTGAAGATTTTAGATTGACTGAGTCCTCAATCATTAATACTTCGACTTCGCTCAGTACTAGTCTTCAATCATTGATCATCGATGCTATCCAGGTCAAACGAGACGTGGTGCAGGAAGACCCGTTTGAACAGGGGCGGCGGGCGACGTTGAATTTGGGACACACGTTTGGCCACGCCATCGAGCAGGTAAGCGGCTACGCCGTCCGGCACGGCGAGGGTGTGGCCATCGGGCTGGTAGCTGCGGCTAATTTGTCGGCGCGGCTGGGCTATTGCGATCCCGATTTGCAGCCGCGTATTGAGATGCTGCTGACGAAGCTGCATTTGCCAACGCGTATTCCGGTTGGGTTGTCGCACGCCCATTTGTACGGGGCGATGGGCAGCGATAAGAAAAAGGCGGCCGGGCAACTACGGTTTGTTTTGCTGCGCGGGATAGGGGATGTGTTTGTGACGGGGGATGTGGCGGAAACGGCCGTTTTCCAAACCCTGGCCGCCGTCACCGCGTAAAAACATGCCTGTTCCCTTGAAAACACTGAGCAAAGGCATGGCTCAGGCACTGCGCCATCAACCTGTCCGTTACGGATTGGAACTGGATGCTGAAGGCTGGGTTCTGGTGGCCGATTTGCTGTCCGGTCTTAGCCGTCGCCGCCGTTGGTGCGATTTGACGGCGGCCGATGTGGAAGCGGTGTTGACTATGCTGGGCAAGCAGCGGTATGAGATGAAAGACGGCCGTATCCGTGCCCTGTACGGTCATTCGGCGCATGTGGCAGTGCAAAAGGAAACGGCCTACCGCCCCAATTTTTGTATCATGGCACCGCCCAGGAGACGGTGAGTAGTATTTTGCAGGAAGGTCTGCGGCCGATGAAGCGCCAGTTTGTCCATCTTTCCGTCGATGCGGAAACGGCGCAGATAGTGGTGCAGCGTAAGGACAGCCTGCCGGTGATTTTGCAGGTGCGGGCGTTGGCGGCGTATGAAACGGCCGTGCCCTTTTACCGGGGCAACGATTCAACCTGGCTGGCCGACCACATTCCGCCTGAATTTTTGGAGGTCCTGGAATTATGAGCAAAATTCTTGTTTTGAATGGCCCTAATTTGAATTTGTTGGGATTGCGCGAACCGGAGGTGTACGGCCGTACCACGCTCGATGATATTAACCAGATGTTGACGGAAACGGCCGTTGCCAAAGGTTCAGAACTCCGTTTCATCCAGTCCAACCACGAAGGCGAACTGATCGATGCTATCCACGACGCCCGCACCTGGGCCGACGGCCTGCTCATCAATCCCGGCGCGTTTACCCATTATAGCTATGCCCTGCGTGATGCGATAGCGGCCGTAAATTTACCGGCTGTTGAGGTGCACCTTTCCAATATTCACAAACGGGAGGAATTTCGGCACAAGTCGGTGATAACGGCCGTTTGCCTGGGGCAAATTAGCGGCTTTGGCTGGCGCAGTTATCTGCTGGGCCTGCAAGCCCTGCTCGAGCATCTATCCTCCGCTGCCTGAGCCTGTCGAAGGCAGTTGTTCGACAGGCTTGCCGACTACCCTCAGCCCCTGAATAAACAAAAAAGAACAAAAACGCCTGGATTTTAAATAATCCAGGCATCTTTGTTCCAGTGTGGCGCTGCACAAGGCTATAGTGTGGCTGCAATGTGGCTGCGATGCTGCGGCGATGCGGTTACAAAGAAGGCTTCAATTCGGTTGCAATGAGTCTACAATGTAAACAATAGTGTGGCTGTGATGCTGTTGCAATGTCGGCTTTAAGGTTGCAATGATGCTGCAAGTGTTTAGCGCCACCAAAATAGGTTCCATGAAACCATGCCTATTTTATAACTAAAAAAAGTTACAATTTGCATTACAACATAGGCAAACAGGACATCTATCCTATTTGGCGAACAACTGCGCCGCAAATAACGAATCCAATTGGCAGTTGCAGTGCGATTCGGCCAGTGCCAAAAAATCGGCCGTGTTGGCAGTACCCCATTGGTGAGATCGGTAATAATCTTGCAAAAAAGCATCGAAAACATCTTCACCCATCGTGGCGGCTAGTTCGCGCACAAAGATGGGGCCACGGCCGTAAATAATCCCGCTGTACGCCGCCCCTTCGTAAGCACTTACCGGCAATCCAATCGGAGTAGCGGCGCTATCAACCCGATCCCATCTGTCCTGGAATGATTGGAAGAATCCCTCTGCGGCCTCGTCGCCGTAGCGGTCCCGGAAATAGAGCCAGGTGATGTACTGCGTGAGTGATTCGTCCAGCCACGGTTCATCAAGCTGGTCGTTGCCGACGACGCTGTAAAACCATTGGTGACCAACTTCGTGAGCCGTTGTTCCTTCGATATAGGCGCTGTTGGGGACATTGCCTAAAAAGCCATCTGGATCGTATATGCGGCTGGTAATAGCCATCATCCCCGGATATTCGATGCCCAGTGCAAGGTTGGGGGTGTTGACCAGGTCCATTTCGGTGAAGGGATAGATGCCAAAGCGGTTGCCGTAAATTTCGGCGGCGGCAGCGGCCGTATCCAAAATGATCGCCGCGCCTGTTTCTAACCCGGTGGTGTAGTAGCTGTTGATGATAGTTTGTCCAGCCGTTGTGGTGATGGGTTTATAATCAGGGCTGGCTGCCAGGTAAAAATCACGCATGGGGCCGGCAGCGATAACGGCCGTTCTCTCACCTCCATTTTCTTCCGCCGACACCTCAATCCCGCTGGTAACGACAACCTGTTCGGCCGGTGCAGTGACCCGCACCAGGAAAAAGCTGCTGTCGGCGTAGACCACATCGCCCGATTCAGGGGCCGGTTCTAGATGCCAGCCTGTTTCGTCGTACGCGCCAATCATCGGGTAAAAGTGAGCCAGGGCCAGTACACCGTCGAGGTAAGCCAAAACGCCGTAATTGCGCTCGACTTCTGTGGGCACGTCGGTGGTAAAGGCCAGATGGATGACGACTTGCCGACCGGGTTGAAGGGTTTCGGCTAGAGGAACGCGCAGGATGGTATTGTTTTCTTCCAGGGTGGGGGAAACGGCCGTATCATTCACAAGCACGTCATCCACATTCATTTTCCCGCCTAGCAGATTGGGGTAAAGATGGAAATAAATGGCATCGAGTTCTACCGCTTCCTGATTGGTGTAGCGAACGTCCATTACGCCGCTGACTTGAGTCATCGTATCTCTGATTTGTAAATCGAGGTGGTATATGCTGGCTCCCGGAAGCTGCTGCAAGACTGGCTGGGCGTCATCAATCAGTCCGGCGCGGAATGGCTCGCGGTCATCCCAGGCATTATCGAAGACAGTGGAAACAGGCAGACCCGGTTGGGCTGTATGGGATGGGGCGATGGTGGCAGTGGGAGTGGGAACGGCCGTAACCACATCCACTGCTGTTGGGATAGGAGGGACAGTTGGTGTCATCGCTGGCGGAACGGATTCGGGGCGTAAGCGGCAAGCTGGCAGCGCGGCCAGCACAAAAAGCAGAGTTAGATTTGCCAAAAATCGTTTCATCACAAGCTCCTTTTTGTCAGGGAAAATATCTTGTTCACACATGCTCCATTGTAATTCTTTTCGGTAAATTTGTGGCAAATTTGGGGCAAAAGGGTGACAAATTCTACTCGGAAATTAACCTTGACAGCCACTGTCTCACATGCTATGCTTTTTCCCAGTTGAAAATTTAACGACTGTGAATCGGAATAGTAACCGACAAAGCGGGTCCAAGAGAGTTGGTCCATGAGCTGGAAGACCAATGTCAGCGCCGCCGGTGAATGGGCCGAGGAGTTGTTCAGGCGAATTTTAGTAGCCTGTGCCGGAAATGCCACCGTTATCAGGGCATAGGTTTCGCCAAACGGAACCGAAAAAAGTGAAGCTGGCTTCAACATTTATGCGCTATCACCGGCGCATTTTGTGTTTATAGCCGCTTAAGCAGGGTGGCACCGCGAGAGATTGTGAATGGACGCTCTCGTCCCTGGATAAGATGAAAATCTTGTCTGGAGACGAGGGCGTTTTTTATTTTAGTGGTTAGCTGTTGGCCGTTAGCAATTTGTAAAAAGCTTATGGCTAATCGCTAAAAGCTAACAGCTCAAAATGGAGGATGAATAATGAACGACCAATATAAGTTTAGTTTAGACGAGAGCAGGCTGCCGAAGGCATGGTACAACATTGCCGCCGATATGCCCGTGCCGCCGACGCCGGTGCTACATCCGGGGACGAAGGAGCCGGTAACGCCCGATTTTCTTGGTGTTTTATTTCCGATGAGCCTGATCATGCAGGAAATCAGCCAGGAGCGGTATATCGAGATTCCGGAGCCGGTGCGCGAGGTATACAAGCTGTGGCGGCCAACGCCTTTGATTCGGGCGCGCCGGTTGGAACTGGCGCTGGATACGCCGGCCCACATTTATTATAAGAATGAAGGTGTCAGTCCGGTGGGGTCGCACAAACCGAACACGGCCGTTGCCCAGGCTTTCTACAACAAAGAAGCCGGCACCAAAGCGATGACGACAGAAACCGGGGCCGGTCAATGGGGTTCGGCGCTGTCAATGGCTTGCAATTTCTTCGGCATCGATCTGGAAGTGTACATGGTTAAAGTATCCTACCATCAGAAGCCATACCGGCGCATTGTGATGCAAAACTATGGCGCACAGGTGTTTGCCAGTCCGACAGATCGCACGCAGTACGGCCGTTCCGTCCTGGAAAAAGACCCGGAAAGTCCTGGTTCATTGGGCATCGCCATCTCTGAAGCCGTGGAAGTGGCGGCAACCTCCGGCGGGACAAAGAAATATAGCCTGGGTTCAGTGTTGAATCACGTACTGACGCATCAGTCGGTTATTGGCCTGGAAGCATTAGAGCAGATGGAGATGGCTGGGGAATACCCTGACATCATCATTGGCTGTGCCGGCGGCGGCTCTAATTTTGCCGGGTTCGCTTTCCCGTTCTTGCGCGAGAATTTCACCAACGGTAAAAACACCAGGGTAATTGCCGTCGAACCGACGGCCTGCCCCACGTTAACGCGCGGCAAATATACGTTTGATTACGGTGATACGGCCGCTATGGCCCCCATCGTCAAAATGCATACACTGGGCCATACGTTTGTGCCGCCGGGCATCCATGCCGGCGGTTTGCGCTACCACGGGATGGCTCCCAGCGTCAGCGCGCTGGTGGATCACGGCGACATTGAAGCGCGGGCGGTACACCAATTGGAAACATTTGAAGCGGCCGTGCAGTTCTCGCAGTCGGAGGGCATTATGCCGGCTCCGGAGTCGGCCCATGCCGTTCGTGCGGCTATTGATGAAGCCCTGAAATGCAAAGAAACGGGCCAGAAGAAAGTGATTGCTTTCAACCTGTCCGGTCATGGCCATTTTGATATGACCGCATACGAAGCCTACCTTAAAGGTGGTCTCCAGGATTACGATTATCCGCAGCGGGCGATTGAAGAGGCGATGACGCATTTGCCGCAAATAGGGTAGAACAGTCATGCATTATTTTGTCATGCGTCATGAATAATGTTTGACGCATGACAAAATGACTTGATCATAATGGGAAAAATATGACACACTCAGTTTATACCCCAACCTTAACTGATTTTCGTGAATTGGCGGCCGGGCCGGCCAATTTAATTCCGGTTTACCGGGAGTTTGCGGCCGATTTGGAGACGCCGGTGTCGGTTTATCTCAAGTTGATGGACGAGATGGGGCCATCGTTTTTGCTGGAATCGGTGGAAGGCGGGGAGCAGGTAGGGCGCTACTCCTTTGTGGGTGTGAATCCGCGAGGGATGATTTCGTTGCACGGCCGTTCTCTTACAGTAGATGCTGAGACGCGCGAGTTAGCCGATGGGGAAGATTTGTTAGATGTGCTTAAAGCGGAACTCGGCCAATTCATCCCAGCCGGATTACCGGGGTTGCCCCGGTTCAGCGGTGGTGCCGTGGGTTATTACGGATATGATGGCGTGCGCTTTTTTGAGAAATTGCCGGAAACGGCCGTGCCCATCCTTGAGATCCCCGATGCCATTTTCCTCCTGGCCGATACACTGGTTGTGTTTGATCACGCCCGCCACCGGCTGATGATTTTGGCCAACGCTCATGTGAATGGGGATATTGAAGAAGCCTATGTCGAGGCGATTCAGCGGATTGAGCGGGTGAGTGAGAAGCTGTTACGGCCGTTACCGGCCGTGCCCACCCGCCGCTACGGTGCTGGCCAACCCGTTAACCAGCTCAGCGCCAATATGGAACAGTCCCGCTACGAAGAAATCGTCGCCGAAGCCAAAGAGTACATCGCGGCGGGCGACATCTTCCAGGTGGTGCTGAGCCAGCGCTTCAGCCGCCAGACCAGCGCCCATCCTTTCGCCATCTACCGCTCGCTGCGCATGCTCAATCCGTCACCCTACATGTTCTACTTTGATTTTGGTGAACTGGATTTACAAGTCATAGGCGCATCGCCGGAGATGCATGTGCGGTTGGAAGATGGCGTGGCCAGTGTGCGCCCCATCGCCGGCACCCGCTGGCGTGGCCAGACCCCCGCCGAGGATGCTGCCCTTGCCGAAGAACTGCTGGCCGATCCCAAAGAACGGGCCGAACACGTCATGCTGGTCGATTTAGGACGCAACGACATCGGCCGGGTCAGCGAGTACGGAACCGTCAATGTGCGCGATTTGATGGTGGTGGAAAAGTACAGCCACGTCATGCACATCGTCAGCCATGTTGAGGGGCAAATCAAGCCCGATATGGATGCATTTGACTTGATGCGGGCCACTTTTCCGGCCGGAACCGTAAGCGGTGCGCCCAAGGTGCGGGCGATGGAAATCATCGAAGAGTTGGAAGGGCAGCGGCGCGGTTTATATGCTGGCGCGGTGGGCTATTTCAGTTACGATGGCAGCATGGACACCTGCATCGCCATCCGCACGATGGTCATGCAAGGCGACACCATCCACGTCCAGGCGGGCGCGGGCATCGTTGCCGACAGCGACCCGACCCGCGAATATCAGGAGTGTGTCAACAAGGCGCGGGCGCTCCTGGTGGCCGTGGATCGGGCGGAACAAGGAACATTGTAGCATGATGCGTAATCCGTAATGCGTGAAATTGCCAAAAATCACGCATTACGCATCACGAATCAAAGATTAAATGCATAAGGAAGTGCGTATGGATAAAAAACGCGTATTTAGCGGCATTCAGCCGACAGGGAACACTCATTTAGGTAATTATTTGGGCGCAATCAAGAATTGGGTGGCCAAGCAGGAAGAGAAAGAAAACTTCTTCTGCGTCGTTGACCTGCACAGCTTGACTGTGCCCCAAGACCCGGCCCAACTGCGGTATGAGACACGATCGATGGCGGCCATTTTGTTGGCGGCTGGACTTGATCCGGAGAAATGTACGATATTCATTCAGAGCCATGTGACGGCCCATGCTGAAGGCTGTTGGCTGCTGAACTGCATCACGCCGCTGGGCTGGCTGCAGCGGATGACCCAGTACAAGGATAAATCGGCCAAGCAGGAAAGCGTCCTGACCGGTTTGTTGGATTATCCGGTGCTGATGGCCGGCGATATCATCTTTTACGATGCCCATGAAGTGCCGGTGGGCGAAGACCAAAAGCAGCACGTTGAACTGGCGCGGGACATTGCCCAGCGCTTTAACAGCTTGTACGAGCAGGAATTTTTCGTAATTCCTGAACCGGTTATCCCGGAAGTGGGCGCACGCGTGATGGGTTTGGATGATCCGACGAACAAAATGTCGAAGAGTCTGGCCGATAAGCGCGGCCATGCTGTCCGCATTTTGGATGAGCCGAAGGAAATCTTGCGCTCGTTTAAGCGGGCGGTGACCGATTCGGGGAACGAGATTGTATTCTCGGATGATCCGGAGAAGGCGGGCGTGAATAATCTGCTGGGCATTTACAAGGCGACGACGGGCAAAAGTGAAGCTGATGTGCTGGCTGATTTTGCCGATGCACGCGGCTATGGCGACCTGAAGAAAGGCGTGGCTGAGGTGGTCATTGAGATGCTGACGCCGATCCGGGAACGGTATGAATATCTGATGCAGGACCCGGCCGAATTGGATCGACTGCTGGCGGTGGGAGCGGAGCAGGCTCGTTCTGTCTCGCAGCCAAAGGTTGACGAGATGAAGCAGATCATGGGGCTGGTGCTGCCCGGTTAGAGCCTGAACGGAGCCTAAACATCGAACAAGTGACGGGAATGTCGATTACAATTTATGGAGACCAACATGGTTTCAACAAATTGAAGTTCGATGTGAGGTGAATATGTTCAAAAAGTTTGTTTTGCTTATGAGTTTGGTTTTTCTGGTATCCGGTTGTGGTGATGCGGGCACGGCCGTTCCCACAGCCACGTTACTGCCCCAACCAACACAAGAAGCGCTGGTTGTTATTTCTCCCAGCGCTATCCCGCCCACGGATACATTGGCACCGACAACGGCCGTTCCTGAACCGGAAGCGGCGGGTACCGAAATACCAACTGCCGAGCCGACGGCAACGGCCGTACCTGCGCCGACCGAGTCACCCACGGAAACACCGACAGAGACTCCGGAAACAGAACCGGAACTGGCGGCTGACCTGATAACCATGACGCTGACCGAAGGCGGGCGGGGTGTTTTTACATTTAGTGGGACACGGTTTGAGCCGTGGTTGTTTTTTGTGGAAGCGAGTGAGGATTTGGATACGGCCGTTGCCGTTTATCCCGGCGCTGTTGATGAAAACACGGACCTGATCACACTGACCGCTGAAGCAGCGGCCGATTTTGCCGGCCCAGGCATCCCGGAGCTTGTCGTTTTCACGCCGGACAGTGATGGTGAGTTTAGTTTGGTGGTGACGGCGGTGGGTGAGGGAACGGCCGTTGTGCAAAGTGTAGATAGTCGAGTGGCAGAAGGAACCAGTTCGCTGGCTGCCGGTGAAGTAAGCCGGGGGACATCCTACAGCAACGTTATTTCAGCCAGCTACATTTTTGTCGTCCCGGTTGGGCAGGCTGACCTGGCTTTGCGCGCTGTTACCCTGGATGGCGAACAAATCGCCGAGGCTAACTTTGGCGGGCCGGGGTCAGCGGAAGCGTTGTTCGTTTTACCGCCGCAAACGGCCGGTTTCAACTTTGAGATTTCCGAAGCCAATGGTGCAGCGGCCGAATATCATCTATTCATTGGCAGCGGTGTGACGCCGGAAGCAAATGAATAAAAGAGGTGCAAGATGCTCGTCGTAATCGATAACTACGATTCCTTTACTTACAATCTTGTCCAATACCTGGGCGAACTGGGCGCGGACATCCGTGTCTTTCGCAACGACCAGGTGACGCTGGACGAAATCCGCGCCCTCAATCCCGACCAGATTGTCATCAGCCCGGGGCCGGGCGATCCTGGCGATGGCGGCATTTCCAACGATGTGCTGCGCGAATTTGGACCGACGACCCCGATTTTGGGTGTTTGTCTGGGCCATCAGTGCATTGGCGAGGTATATGGCGGCGAAGTAACCCGCGCGCCCCGCCTGATGCATGGCAAAACGTCCCGCGTGTACCACAATGGCAAAGGCGTGTTTTCCGGCGTGCCCAGCCCGTTCCAGGCCACGCGTTACCATTCGCTCATCGTGGAAGAGCCGCTGCCCGACTGCCTGGAAGTGACTGCTTTTACCCGTGATGGTGAGGTGATGGGCGTCAAACACAAGGAATATCCCACCACCGGCGTCCAGTTCCACCCGGAAAGCATCCTGACGGAACACGGCAAGCGGATTTTGCAGAATTTTCTGGAAGGAAGATAATTTGGAGGCTGGTTGTTAGTAGTTGGTGGCTGGTGAGAGGTTGGTGATGGGACGAATTCGGCATTATCGTGATTTGGATGTTTGGCAGAGGGGGATGGATGTTACGGTGATGGTTTATCGGTTTACCGATTTGTTCCCAAAATCTGAAGTGTATGGTTTGACTAATCAAATTCGTCGGGCTGCTGTTGCGATTTCATCAAATATTGCTGAGGGATACGGCCGTTCCAATAAGGAATTTGGCCGTTTTTTATCAATCGCTCGCGGCTCACTGGCCGAATTAGAAACACAACTTGAAATCGCTCGCAGAATACAATATCTTTCAGAAGAAAATTTTGAAGCGCTCAATGCAGAGATCACAATTCTGGGCAAGCAACTAAATGTCCTATCACAAAAAGTCAACGCCCGAATGTAACTTACTAGCAACCAGCAACCAACAACTAGCAACCAAAAAGAGGTATATAAATGACGAATTCCCACGGTTTTGAACTGGTAAAAGAGCAAGAGATTCCTGAATTAAATTCCAAAGCGCGACTGTTCCGGCACATAAAGACGGGCGCGGAGCTGCTGTCGTTGGAAAATGATGACGATAACAAAGTGTTCGACATCACGTTCCGCACGCCGCCAGAAGATTCGACCGGAATTGCCCACATTATGGAGCATTGTGTGCTGGGCGGTTCGCGCAAATATCAGGTTAAAGAACCGTTTGTGGAACTGATCAAAGGGTCCTTGTACACCTTTGTGAATGCATTTACGTCGTCAGATTGGACGACGTATCCGGTGGCCAGTACCAATCTGCAAGATTATTACAATTTGGTGGACGTGTATCTGGATGCCGTGTTTTATCCTTTGATCACGCCTAATCATCTGGCACAGGAAGGCTGGCATTACGAATTGGAAAATGTGGCCGATCCACTGATTTTTAAGGGCGTCGTTTTTAACGAGATGAAAGGAGCCTACTCGTCGCCAGATAATGTGTTTGTCCGTTACAATCAACAGTCAATCTTCCCCGATAATGCCTACGGCCATGATTCCGGCGGTGATCCGACGGTTATTCCTGATTTGACGTATGCACAGTTTAAACAGTTTCATGAGACGCTGTACCATCCGTCTAACGCGCGCATCTTCTTTTATGGCGATGATGATCCTGAAGAAAGACTGTGGCTGATGGATGAGTGGCTGCGCGATTTTGACCGGATTGATGTGGACTCTTTAATTCCCTTGCAAGAATATTTTGCCCGGCCGCAGCGGGCGACGCATCCTTACAGCGTGGACGGGGATGCGGTCGAGGCCAAAGCGTTTGTTCAAGTCAACTGGATGCTGCCGGAGAACAGTGATCCGGTATTGACAATGGCCCTGGAAGTTTTGTCCTATGCGCTGGTGAGTACGCCCGCCTCGCCGCTGCGCAAGGCGCTGATCGATTCCGGCCTGGGCGAGGATGTGACCGGCGGCGGTTTTTCAACCCGATTACGGCAAAACACGTTTGGCGTAGGACTGAAAGGCATCGCGCTGGCAGATGCGGATAAGGTGGAAGCGCTGATTTTGCAGACACTCGAGGATCTGGCCGAGAATGGCCTGGAACCGGATATGGTCGAAGCGGCCGTTAACACCATCGAGTTCAGTTTACGCGAAAACAACACCGGCAACTTCCCGCGCGGGCTGAGTCTGGCCATCCGTGCCCTGAGTACCTGGCTATATGATCGTGATCCGCTGGCTCCGTTGGCGTTTGAGGAACCGTTAACGGCCGTCAAAAACAAACTAACCAACCATCCAACCTACCTACAAGACTTAATCCGCCAGCACCTGCTCGACAATCCCCACCGCAGCACCGTCATCCTGGAACCCGATGCCGAACTGGCCGACCGGCTGGAAGAAGCCGAGAAAAAGCGGCTGGCCGACGTCAAAGCCGGGTTGAGCGAGGACGAACTGCTGGCCATCATCGACGAGACCCGTGAACTCAAGCGGCTGCAAGAAGCGCCGGACACGCCGGAAGCGTTGGCCACCATCCCCCGGCTGACGCTGGCTGATCTGGACAAAGAAAACAAAACCATCCCGCTGGCTGTTTCTGATTTGCATGGCAGTGAACTGCTGTACCATGATTTGTTCACCAACGGCATTGTCTAC
This sequence comes from Ardenticatenaceae bacterium, assembly GCA_020634245.1. Taxonomy (GTDB): domain Bacteria; phylum Chloroflexota; class Anaerolineae; order Promineifilales; family Promineifilaceae; genus JACKCC01. The sequence continues at coordinate 39,091 of JACKCC010000022.1, forward strand.
CTCGATTTAGGCTTTGATTTGCACACCCTGCCCGCCGACCTGCTGCCCTACGTCAAGCTGTTTGGCCGGGCGTTGGTGGAAATCGGTACGGAAACCGAAGATTTCGTCAAGCTGTCGCAGCGGATTGGGCGCAAGACGGGCGGTATCTGGCCTGGTTCGTTTACTTCGACGATGGAAAACGGCCGTTCCGCCGCCACCCGCCTCTTCCTGCGCGGCAAAGCCACGATGGATCAGGCCCAGGACATGCTTGACATCATGCGCGATGTGCTGCTGATGGTCAAGCTGGACAACCAGGCCCGTTTCCGCCAGATGGTGCTGGAAGCCAAAGCGGGCAAGGAAGCCGGCCTCGTACCGTCGGGCCACATCGTCACCAATACCCGGCTGCGTTCGCATTTCACCGAAGCTGATTGGGTTAGCGAGCAAATCGGCGGCATCGAATACCTGTTCTTCCTGCGCCAACTGGCTGACGCCGTGGAGAATGATTGGCCGTCGGTCCTGGCCAAGCTGGAGGAAGTGCGCCGCCTGCTGGTGAACCGTAGCAGTTTGGTGGTGAATGTGACGCTGGATGAGGCCAATTACGGCCGTTTCCTGCCCATTCTCAGTGATTTTGTAACGGCCGTGCCCGCCAACCCGCTTAATCTCATAGATTGGTCACCCGAATTCAGCCGCACTAACGAAGGGCTGACCATTCCGGCGCAGGTAAATTACGTGGGCAAAGGGGCCAATCTGTACGATTTGGGCTACCAACTGCACGGCTCCGTTTCCGTTATCGGCAAATATTTGGGCACCACCTACCTGTGGGAGAAAATCCGGGTCCAGGGCGGCGCGTATGGCGGCTTCAGCACCTTCGACCGCTTCTCCGGCGTTTGGAGCTACCTCTCCTACCGCGACCCCAACTTACTGGGTACGCTGGCCAACTACGATGGCACGGCCGATTTTCTGCGCAATCTCGATTTGAGCCAGGCCGAATTGACCAGCAGCATCATCGGCGCGATTGGCGGCATTGACAGCTACCAACTGCCCGACGCCAAAGGCTACACTTCGATGTCTCGCCACTTAATTGGCGAGAGCGACGTCCAACGCCAGCAGTACCGTGACGAGGTGCTGGCCACGACGACGGCCGATTTCAAAGCGCTGGGCGAGGTGCTGACCCAGGCCAACGATGCGGCAACGGTCGTCGTTCTCGGTTCGGCCGAAGCGATTGCGAAGGCCAATGAGAGCCAGAAAGATTGGCTGGATGTGAAAAAAGTGATGTGATTATATGGAGGCACTGGGTCCGTTGAATGGGATTGGCCGTAAATCACTCATTTTGCGGCGTTTTTTCCAGCTCGATTTGGGCGATTTTCACGAGTAACCATACCATTGCGTGATGGCGAAAAAGTTACCGTGAAATCAAATCCCATAGAACAGACCCAGTGCCTATATGGAGACTGGAGAATAGAGATTGGAGACTGGAAAACCAAAATCTCTAGTCTCCAATCTCCAGTCTCTTTTACTAGGAGAAAGTTTTATGCCCTTAAAATCTGCGATTGCTGCGGTGATAAACGGCCGTAACCTGACATTTGACGAAGCCGAAGCCGCGATGGACATCATCATGAACGGGGAAGCCACCCCAGCCCAAATCGGCAGCTACCTCACGGCGCTGCGGATGAAGGGGGAGACTGTAGACGAAATTGCCGGCAGCGCCCGCTCTATGCGCAGCCATGTCGTCGCCGTGCCAGTGGATGCGGCGGCCTATGGCAGCATGCTCGTCGATACCTGCGGTACCGGCGGCGACGGCAAACACACCTTCAATATCTCGACAACGGCCGCTTTCGTCGTCGCCGGGCATGGTGTGAAAGTGGCCAAACATGGCAACCGGGCCGCCAGCAGCAAAAGCGGCTCGGCCGATGTGCTGATGGCGCTGGGCGGCAATCTCGATTTGAGCGCCGAGCAGGTGGCCGAATGTGTCGAAGAAGTAGGCATCGGCTTTTTGTACGCCATCAACCATCATCCGGCGATGCGCTACGCCATCGGGCCGCGCCGCGAAATCGGCCAGCGCACCATCTTCAACGTCCTCGGCCCGCTGACCAATCCGGCCGGAGCGACCCACCAACTCATCGGCGTTTACGACCCGGTGCTGACCGAGCCGCTGGCGCGAGTGTTGGGCGCGCTGGGCAGCCAAGCCGCCTTCGTCGTCCACGGCGCCGATGGCCTGGACGAACTGTCCACGACCGGCGTCAATCGTATCAGCCGCCTGGAAAAAGACGGTACGGTCTCAACTTACGACTTTGATCCGGCCGAATTGGGGCTGGCACGGGCCAAAATGGAAGATTTTGCCGGTGGCCTGCCGGAAGAAAACGCCCAAATCACCCATGACATCCTCAGCGGCAAAGACAGAGGGCCGCGCCGTGACATTGTTCTGCTTAACGCCGCTGCTGCTCTCAGTATCGACGGCAACGATTTCCCCGCCGGTCTGGCCGAAGCGCGCGAAGCTATCGACAGTGGCAAAGCGATGGCTGTGCTCAATGCCTGGATCGAGAGGACCAACAGGTTCAGCTAGATTTTTCCATCAACCCTTGTGGCTTGATGGTGTATAATGTCAAAATAGAGTTATGAAAGTATTGGTCGGGTAAGTTGAGGTGTGACGAATGACACAAATGACAGTGAATATTCCCAAGGTTTTAGCAGCACTATCGCCTAAAGAAAGAGAAGGGTTGATTCGGGAGGGGGTATACGAGGCTGTTCAGACTCGGATTCGTCAAATCAAGGCCGATATTGCCGAAAGTGAAAAACAGGTATCCAGCTTTGAAGAGAAGTATGGTATTTCTCTGGAACAATTTGAAAAACGATTGGGAGATTCGGATTCAGTCCAGGCTCATGAAGATTACAATGATTGGTTTTTTTGGAGTGAAGTATTAAATAAGAATCGACGTTTGTTAAACGATCTTCAAGAAAATCAGGATCATTGATGTTAGAGAAATTACGTTCCCAGACTGGCCTGATTAAGGCAGTTTTTGATTACGAGCATCGACTAAAGGGGACAATTGAACAATTCAAGGCTGTGGTTCAGTTAGCTGATGGTTCTCGACTGCATATCAATGAAGTATGGATTGAGGACGAGTTAGAAAAATATGCTTATTATTGGTTAACCCCAGCAGGGGAGATTCTGCAAGGGTGGGATAACGCACCGCATCACCCTGAAATTGATTCACATCCACATCATACGCATTATGCTGATTCTGTACGGCCGTCACAAATTCGCTGTTTAGACGACGTGTTGGCGATGCTGCTTAAAAAAATACTTCTTGATACAAATGACACATGATTTTTTGAAATTATGAGCGTATCCAACCAAGCCAAAAGCCGGGGCAAAATCCTCGACGAAATCATGACCTACCACCGGGAACAATTGCCCAAAATTATGCGCGAGGTGCCATTAGCCGATTTGCGGGCTTTTGCCAGCGTAACGCCGCCAGCATTGGACTTTTACGCGGCGCTAAAAAAGCCCGGCGTTTCCCTGATTGCCGAGTGCAAAAAGGCGTCGCCCAGCAAAGGGCTGATGGTGCGCGATTACGATCCGGTAGCATTGGCCAAAACGTACGCCAAAGCCGGAGCCAGCGCCATCTCTGTCCTGACCGACGCCCGCCATTTTCAAGGTTCCCTCGAACATCTCCGCGATGTGAAGGAAGCGGTCAAGATTCCCGTCCTCCGCAAGGATTTCATCTTTGACCCGTACCAGGTTTATGAAGCCAGGGTGGCAGGGGCGGATGCGGTGTTGTTGATAACGGCCGTACTCTCCGACACCGATCTCCATGACCTCCTCCAACTCACCCACAAATTGGAGATGAACGCCCTTATCGAAGTGCATACCCAGGCCGAACTGGAGCGGGTGCTGCCACTGAGACCACGTATCATCGGCGTCAACAACCGCAATTTGCAAACCTTTGAGGTTGACTTTGCCAACACCGCCCGGCTGCGCGCCCTCATCCCCGATGATGTGGTTGTGGTGGGCGAGAGCGGCCTCAAAACGGCCGCCGACGTGCGCCAGATGCGCGATAGCGGCGTCGATGCCATCCTGGTTGGCGAAACGCTGGTCAAAAGCAAAAAAATCGCCCAAACCGTGCGTGAGTTTGTTGCTGCCGGCCATTGACTCCTGTCATTTCGACAAGCAAAGCGCGGAGAAATCTTATTATTCGGCGAGGATTAGACTTCTCCCTTCGGTTGAAATGATATGGGTATCCTGATTCAAATTTCCCTTGCCTGAAACCTCCTGAATTAGTATCATTTCTCCACGTAGTCACGCTGGACTCGGTGGACTTGTCTTGGTTGGCGTACTTAGCGAGGCATGAGCCGGTGATCAGTAACCCGTAAACAGTAACCCGATTACCGTTTACCGCTTACCGATTACCCTGAATCACCCCCAATCTCATGCTTGCCAGCCATCGCAGGGGAAATACGGCAGGCGTGATCGCGCCCGCCATCGGAGGACTCTCATGAAATTCCTACTCAATGGGCAGGTCAAAGAATATGATGGCGACCCCGACCTGTCACTACTCACCTATTTACGCGAAATTGAAGGTATTACCTCGCTGAAAGACGGCTGCGCTCCCCAGGCCGCTTGTGGAGCCTGCACCGTCGATATTGATGGAAAGGCTAAGCTGGCCTGTGCTCAGAAAATGGGCAAATTGGACGACGCGACCATCACAACCATCGAAGGATTGGGCGAATACCGGCAAAAGGTGTACGCCAACGCCTTTGTGGAGAAGGGCGGCGTACAGTGCGGTTACTGCATTCCGGGGATTGTGATGCAGTCCAATGCGCTCATCAACAAGAACCCCGACCCCACTCGCGACGATATTGCCAAGGCGCTGACGCCTAATTTGTGCCGCTGCACCGGCTACAAGAAGGTGATCGATTCGGTTATTTATGCGGCCGAGGCGATTCGTAAGGAAGAGACGATTGAGCCGCCCACGGGCAACGGCCGTGTCGGGACCCGCCAGCCCAAATATCACGCCCAGGATTTGGTCCTGGGCCGGCACCATTACGTCGATGATGTGCGCAAGGAAGGCATGGTTTACGGCGCGCTCAAATTCAGCGACCATCCCCGCGCCGTCGTGAAAAGCCTGGACGTTAGCGAAGCGGCTCAACTGCCCGGTGTCTTGCGCATTTTGACCGCTGAGGACGTGCCCGGCGGCCGTTTTATCGGCCTCATTCAGCAGGATTGGCCGCTGATGGTGGCTGTAGGCGAAACAACCCGCTACGTGGGCGACGTGCTGGCCCAGGTCGTGGCCGAATCGGATGCGGCGGCGCGGAAGGCGGTAGAACTGATCAAAGTTGAGTATAAGGTGCTGGAGCCGCTGATCAACATGCACGATGCGCTCAAACCGGACGCGCCACAGATTCATGAAGGGGGCAATTTCCTCTCGGAATCCAAGACCAGCCGTGGCGATATGGAAAAGGCCATCGCCGAATCGGCTTACACGGCGCAGGGCCAGTTCCAGACGCAGTGGATTGAACACGGCTACATGGAACCGGAAACGGCCGTTGCCTATCCCAGCGCCGACGGCATTGAAGTCCTCTCGCAAAGCCAGGGCGTTTACGATGACCGCATCCAAATCGCCAAGCTGCTGGGCCTGCCGCTGGAGAAAGTGCGCATCATTTTGCATCCTAACGGCGGCGGCTTTGGCGGCAAAGAAGATTTGAGCGTGCAAGGCCATGCCGCTTTAGCGGCCCATCTGCTGGGCCAGCCGGTCAAGGTGCGCCTGACCCGTGATGAATCGATCATCATGCATCCCAAGCGCCATCCCATCTGGATGGAGTACCACATCGGCTGTGACGAGAAGGGAATGCTAACTTTCGTCAAAGTCAAATTCCTGGGCGATACCGGTGCTTATGCTTCTGTGGGAGCCAAGGTGCTGGAACGGTCGGCGGGGCATGCGACCGGGGCATACAATGTGCCGGTGACTGATGTGGTGGCCACGGCCGTCTACACCAACAACGTCCCCTGCGGCGCAATGCGCGGCTTTGGCGTCAATCAAGCCATCTTCGGCCTGGAAAGCCTCATCGACGACTTATGCCAGCAGGGTGGCTTCGACCGTTGGCAGTTCCGCTACGACAACGCGCTGCAAAACGGCGACATGACCGCCACCGGCCAGGTCATCGAAGGCGGCGCCGGCGTGCGCGAGACTTTACTGAAGGTCAAAGACGCCTTCTACACCGCCAAATACGCCGGTCTGGCCTGCGGCCTCAAAAACACCGGCATCGGCAACGGCATGCCCGACAAATCGGAATCCTCCATTACCATCGCCGCGCCCGACCACGTGATCATCGACCACAGTTGGACGGAGATGGGGCAAGGTGTCCACACAGTGGCACTCCAAACTTTGTGCAATGAGACGGGGATTGACCCCAGTATCGTCACCGTGCGCGTGGACACCAGCGCCGAGCAGGATGGCGGCATGACCACCGCCTCGCGGGGCACGTCGCTGGTGGGCAACTCGATGCTCGACGCCGCCAAAAAGCTGGCCGCCGATTTGGAGACCCATTCACTGGCCGATTTGGTCGGCAAAAAATACACCGGCGAGTGGATCGTCGATTGGACGACGAAGCCGGGGGCGATGGTGGAGAAGGTCTACACACATTACTCTTACAGCTACGCCACCCAACTGGTCATCCTGGACGACGACGGACAGATTGAAAAGATTGTGGCCGCCCACGACGCCGGTAAAATCTTCAACCCGACCTTGTTTGAGGGCCAGTTGGAAGGTTCGCTGCACATGGGATTGGGTTATGCGATTAGCGAGCAGTTGGAGATGGAGAACGGCCGTCCCAAGAGCACCCGCCTGCGCGACATGGGCATCCTGCGCGCCAAACAGACGCCGGAACTGGAAGTCATCGGCGTGGAAGTGCCCGACCCGTATGGGCCGTATGGCGCGAAGGGCGTGGGCGAGATTGGTCTGGTTCCCACCGCTGGGGCCGTCGCCAATGCCCTCTACCAGTTCGATGGCATCCGTCGCACCCAACTGCCGATGGAACTGCCAAAAAAGCAGCGTATTGTCAAACGCAAATAGTCATTCGCCCTTCCGGTGTTTGCCAAGCTCCGGAAGGGTTTTTGTAATGAAGGGAGCGACCTATGGCCAAGATGACGCCAGAAGAACAAAAAGCCTATGATAAGGCTGCCGCCCGCATTGCCCAGGCAGAGCACGAAGGCCTGACGGGACTTAACCTGAGCAGCAGACTCGGTTTGACTGAACTGCCCCCCGAAATCGGCCAATTGACGAACTTGGAATGGCTTCGTCTTGATGTCAATAGGCTAACGGCTGTGCCCCCCGAAATCGGCCAATTGACCAACTTGGAAAGGCTTCATCTTGATGGCAATAGGCTAACAGCTGTGCCCCCCGAAATCGGCCAATTGACGAACTTGGAATGGCTTAGTCTTGATGGCAATAGACTAACGGCTGTGCCCCCCGAAATCGGCCAATTGACCAACTTGCGGACGCTTAAACTTTTCAGCAACGAGCTAACCGTCCTTCCCTCCGAAATCGGCCAATTGACGAACTTGGAGGTGCTTTCTCTTGGCGGCAACCAGCTAACGGCTATCCCCCCCGAAATCGTGCAATTGACCAATTTGCATAAGCTTTATCTTAGCGACAGCCAACTGAAGACCGTCCCCCCTGAAATCATCCAATTGACCAACTTGCAGACACTTAATCTTGGCGACAACCAGCTAACGGCCGTTCCCCCCGAAATCGTCCGATTGACGAACTTGGAAGTGCTTTCTCTTGGCGGCAACCGGTTAACGGCCGTTCCCCCCGAAATCGTCCGATTGACGAACTTGCAGACGCTTTATCTTTACGACAACGAGCTAACAGCCGTTCCTGAATGGCTGGTACAGATGCCGCATTTAAAAAACTTATACATTTACTGGAATCCCATCACTCAACCCCCGCCGGAACTGTTTGGGGTAGCGTTAACAGTAACTGAATATTGGGAAGATGGCGCGGAAGTTTATTTAGAAGCAGTACGCCGTTACTATGCACAACAGCGAAGAGAAGGGTCGGCATTTTTTTACGAAGCCAAGCTTCTCATCGTCGGCGAAGGAGGCGCAGGTAAAACCAGCCTGGTCCGCAAACTGCAAGACACTGCTGCCCCCTTGCCTCTACTCGAAGATAGCACCGATGGTATTGATATCGAAGCTTGGAGCTTTCCTCTCCCACCGGTGAGCAACAATCAGCAGCCAGCAACCAACGATCAAAACTATCATGTTAACATCTGGGACTTTGGTGGCCAGACCGTCTACCACGCCACCCACCAATTCTTTCTCACTAAACGCTCTGTTTACGTCCTTGTTGCCGACACTCGCCGCCAACATACCGACTTCTACGACTGGCTTAAAATGCAGGAAACTTTTGGTGCCGACAGCCCCATCATCTTGCTTAAAAACCTTAACCGGGAGCATGGCAACCAATGTGTCATTGAAAACCTGCCCCAACTGCGTGAACGCTTCCCTAATCTAAAAGAAATCGTCGAAATCGACCTCAACAACGTCCCCAACGAAGCGGAATGGCCTGATTTGCTGCGTTATCTGGAAAAACATTTCCTGGCCCTGGATCACATTGGCGTGGCCCGCCCCAAGACCTGGGTCGAAGTGCGCCAAGTTCTCGACGCTGACTCCCGTGATACGATTAGTCGCGAAGAATATCTCGCCCTCTGCGCTGCAAACGGCATTCCTGACCCGGAAGATGCCCTCCAACTTAGCGACTACCTGCACCATCTAGGCGACATCCTCCATTTCCAGGACGATCCCGTCCTCACTGACCTGGTGATCCTTAAACCAACCTGGGGCCTCGATGCCGTCTACCGTGTCCTCGACAACAATGAAATCGCCGCCGCCAACGGTCAGTTCACCCTGTCCCAACTGCGCGATTTGTGGCATGAAGCCCGATATCATCACCATCGGGACAAACTGCTGCGCCTGATGCAAAAATTCCAACTCTGTTACCCATTGCGTGACGTGGACGATACCTTCATTGCCCCCCAACTCCTCGGTACCGAAACGCCGGATTATGAGTGGGTTAGCGCCGCAGATGATTTGCAACTGCGCTACAGCTACCCCATCTTCATGCCGCGCGGCATCCTCAGCCGGGCTATTGTGGCGCTGCACCATCGCATCGAGGAACAGCGGCTGGTTTGGCGCACCGGCGTTATTCTCCGCGACAACTACGCCCGCGCCGAACTGCTGGAACTGCGTGGCGAAGGGGAAATCCGCATCCGCGTCAACGGCAGCCTTAAGCGCGATCTGCTTATGGAAATTGTGCGCGCGCTGGATGATTTGCATCGCGGCTTCCCCAAACTGCGCTACGAAAAGCTGGTTCCCTGCAATTGTGAAACTTGCACCGTTTCAGATTCGCCGCACTTCTTCCGGCTGGGTAAGCTATTGGAGCGCTTGCAGCACCGCCGAGAAACCATTGAATGCGACAATCCGCCCTACGCCGAGGTGCAAATCCGCAGCCTGATTGATGATGCTATTTTGCAATCAGAAGTGCGTTACGGTGATATTCACAATTATTTTTACGGCGATTTTATTGGTGGGGATCGGGTTGGCGGCGACAAGGTTGGCCGCGATAAAACCGGCGGCGATCACATTGATGTGGGCGATGTTGTTGATTCCGATGGGATTGTGGTAGGGCGCGAAGCGCGAGGTGATGCATCGTAGGGGCGTTTCGCGAAACGCCCCTACAAATCGGATGTCAGGCTTCCAGAGCAGCGGCGACCCGGCGCAAACGGGCAGCGGCATCCGTAGCGACGCCTTCCAGTTTGGGGTTGTTGAGGAAGTTTAGCATCTGATTGGGATCGACGATTGAGACGAGGACACGGCCGTTCACCTCCTCCGACACCGTAACATTGCAAGGCAGGAGCAGACCCGCTTCGGGAGCGGCCGTTAATGCCTTGTAGGCCAGTGGCGGATTGCAAGCGCCCAAAATCTTGTAATTGCAGAAATCCACGTCCAGCTTCTTCTTCAACGTGGCCTTGACGTCGATTTCGGTCAGGACACCAAACCCCTCTTTTTTCAATTCTTCGGTCACCCGTTCCAGGGCCGCTTCGTAGCTGTCGTTCAGGTAAACTTCAAATCCCAGTTTTTCACTCATTTTGACTCCTTCGTGAATCGAATTCAGTGTCAGGCACGGGGCGTAAGGCCTTTGTGAGCAACATCGTTCGCCCCGTGCCTGGCACTACTTGTTAGATGGGAGGAAGGCGCGAAGGTTACAACTTATCGACCGGCCAGAGTCACAAAAACATCTTCCAACGTGGGATCGGCGGGGGTAACGGCCGTATCTCCAAACCCCAATCCCGCCAACACAGACTGCAAGGAAACGGCCGTGTGCGACTGATTCCGAGTCACCACCCGCAGCCGGTCGCCAAACAGGCCCACCCGCAGCACATTTTCCACTTCAGACAGGGCGGTTAAGGCATCCATCAACGGCGAGACGGCTATTTCCCAGATAGCGCCATTGCGCATTTGCTGCTTGAGATTGTCCGGTGTGTCCAGCGCCAGCAAATGCCCCTGGTACATGATGCCCAACCGGCCACAGTACTCAGCCTCGTCCATGTAATGGGTCGTCACAAAAATCGTCGTTCCCGCTTCGGCCAGGTCGTAAATTAAATCCCAAAAGGCACGCCGGGCTTGCGGGTCTACGCCGCTGGTCGGCTCATCCAGGAAGAGCAATTTGGGCTGATGAGTAAGCGCGACCCCCAGCGCCAGCCGCTGCCGCCAACCGCCTGATAATTCCCCAGCCCGCTCTCGTTCCCGACCAGTCAGGCCCAACAGTTCGATCACCTCGGCTACGCGCTGCGCCCGATTTTGCACGCCATAAACCCCGGCGTAGAAATCCAGATTTTCGGCCATTGTCAGTTCGTCGTATAGGGCAAATTTTTGCGACGTGTAGCCGACTTGCGGCCGGATCGCTTCGGCTTGTTTGAAAATGTCGTAACCCAACACCCGTCCCATGCCCGATGTCGGCAGCAAAATGCCCAAAAGCATCCGAATCGTGGTCGTTTTGCCGGAGCCGTTTGGCCCTAAGAAGCCGAAGATTTCGCCCGGCTGTACCGAAAAGCTGATCTGGTCAACGGCCGTAAACTCGCCAAAAACTTTCGTTAATTCCTGAACTTCAATTGCGTTCATGGTCGTTGGTAGCTGGCTGCTGGTAGCTGGTTTCCAACAGCGCAATAAACGCATCCTCCACCGTGGGGGCGATAGGACGCAGTTGTTGAACGGTTACGTTGGCTGCCGATAAGGTTGCGGGCAAGCGCTGCTGCACCGTTTCGGCTGTGTCGGGACGAACCCGCAGATGCAGTTTTTCGCCGAAGGGCTGCACCTCTTCCACGTCCGGGTCTTGGGCGGCGATGGCGTGCAGTTGGCGGCGGGGTGAACCGCTTAATTCCAGGATACGGCCGTGTAACCGATTAGCGATGGTTTTTGGTTCACCTTCATCGAGGATACGGCCGTTCTTCATAAACCCGATGCGCGTACAGCGGCTGGCCTCGTCCATGTAGGGCGTGCTGACCACCACCGTCACCCCTTCCTGGGTCACAGCCCGGCCAATCAACTGCCAGAAATCCTGCCGCGTCACCGGATCGACGCCGCCGGTTGGTTCGTCCAGTAGGAGCAGTCGCGGCCGGTGGATAAGCGCCGTGGCCAGCCCCAGCTTTTGCTTCATGCCGCCAGAAAGCCGGTCGGCGCGGCGTTGGGCAAACTCGGCCAGACCGACGAATTCCAGCATCTCATCGCGGCGCGGCTGCCAGTCGCTGGCGGCGATGCCGTTGACCTCGGCAAAAAAGCGCAGGTTCTCATCGACCGTCAAATCGCCGTACAGGCTGAACCGCTGTGGCAGATAGCCAATTTGCGTCCGCACCTGGTTGATTTCTTTGACCAGGTCATAACCACCGACCTGACCGCCGCCGCTATCCAGTCGCAGCGCACCTACCAGCAGGCGGAACATTGTCGTTTTGCCTGCCCCGTCCGGCCCAATCAGGCCGTAAACCTCGCCAGCTCCCACGCGCAAACTGACCCCGGCAACGGCCGTGACGTGTCCAAATGACTTCCTTAAATCGTGTACGTCAACCAGAAAATCCATGATGCAAAGTGGCAAAGTTGCAAGGTTGCAAAGTGACTTTTTAACACTGCCACTTTGCAACTCTGTAACTTTGATGCTAATTCACAAACTCCACATCCGCCGGCATACCCGGTTTGAGCTTGCTGTCAGTTTCTGAAACGGTCAACTTGACGGCAAAGACGGTGGTGCGCCGACCGCTTTCCGTCTGGACGTTGCGCGGCGTAAACTCGGCTTGGTCGGCGATGCGCGTCACCGTCGCTGTGAAAACTTCACCGGGGAAGGAATCGGCCGTGACCTGCGCCTCCTGCCCCAGCTTGATTTGGCCATAACGCGCCTCGGACACAAAAACGGTAATCGTCAACTCATCAAGCTGGCCGATGACGAAAGCGGCCGTGCCTGGCTGGACGGTTTCACCCGGTTCAATGTTGCGGGTCATGACGATGCCGGAAACGGCCGTTGTCACCACCAGCTTCTCTATCTGCACGTCAATCAATGCCAGTTCCGCTTCCGCCTGGGCCACCTGCGATTCCAGAACGGCAATATCTTCGGCCGTCGCCCCCAATTCCAGCCGGTCGCGCTGCGCTTCCGCCTGGGCCAGCTGCCCCTTGGCGATTTCTACCTGAACCCGCGCTGCCTGGACGCCGGCATCGGCTACCGCCACCTGGTCTTCCGTCGTCATTGGCGCGCCTTGTGATTGCGCCAGAGCGGCATTGGCTTTATCGACACCCGCTTCGGCAAATTCCACCTGGGCCTGGGCCGCGCTGACGGCGGCGACCGCGGCGGCAATCTCTTCAGCGCTGGCTCCGGCCAAAACCAAATCAAGCTGGGCCTGGGCGGCATCCCGCGCCCCGCGGGCACTTTCCATCTGGTAGCGGGCGCGCTCTTCTGGCCAGCCGCCAATCCCGCGATCGACAAAATCAACGAAATGGACGCTTTCGGCCAGGAGAAACTGCGATTGGGCTTGATTGAGCCGGGCCTGGTAAGCGGCAATCTCTTCGGGCCGCGCGCCCGTTTGCAGCCGGGCCAATTGGGCTTGGGCTTGCGCCAGATTGGCGCGGGCAATCCCGGCTGAGGCTTCGGCCTGAGCCACAGCCGCTTCGGCCGATGAGACCGAACTTTCCGTTTCTTCGACGACGCGGGCGCTGTCAGCGTTGATTTGGGCCTGGGTCAGTGCCGCTTCGGCGGCAGCCACGGAACCGCGCGCAGCGGCGACGACCGCTTCGGCGGCGGCGATGTCTTCCGGCGTGGCTCCGGCGCGCACTTTGGTGAGTTGGGCCTGGGCCGTGTTCAGCGCCGCCAAAGCTCGATTGCGCTGGGCCTGCATGATGTCGTCTTCTAAACGGAAGAGAACATCACCGGCCTCAACCTGATCGCCTTCATCAACTAGAATTTCGGTGACGCGTCCGGCCGTTTCCGGGGCGACGATGATTTCTACCGCTTCCACCGTGCCGGAGGCTTGCAGCGCGCCCACGGCTTCGGCCCCGGATACGCTGTACAGGTATATGAGTACGGCCGTTACCACCACCACCACCACCACAACCGGTGCAATTTTACGAATTCGATTGTGCATCAAAACCTCCAAAAGAGTTGCAAAGTCGCAGAGTGGCAAGGTTGAAAAGTCACTTTGCTACTTTGCAACTTTGTCACTTTGCTTAATCCAACCGCTTGCGGAACCGCAGCGCCGCCAGCGCCATAATGCCAATGCCAAACAAGGCCAGCGCAATCACATCTGTTTGAATCGCGCCAAAGCCGACGCCCTTGACCAACAGCGCCCGAATAATCGTCAGGTAATAGCGCAGCGGCATCAGGTAGGAAACCCACTGCAAAACCTTGGGCATCGCTTCCAGCGGGAAGAAAAATCCTGATAAAAAGATGCTGGGCAGCATCGTCATGAAGACCGTCAACATCGCTTCCTGCTGGGTATTGGCAACCGTTGAAGCCATCAGCCCAATGCCTAACCCGGTAGCCAGGAACAGCCCAGAGAGCAGTAAAATCAAGGTTAAATCGCCACGAATGGGCATACCAAACAGCAAGTGGCTAATTAGAAGCACCTCGATGATGTTGCTAAAAGCGAGAATGATGTAGGGAATCAGTTTGCCAACGATCAGTTCCCAGGAGTGAATGGGGGTGACAATGAGCTGTTCGATGGTGCCCCGCTCCCGTTCGCGGACAACGGCCGTTGCCGTCAAAATCGAGGTGATGGTATACAAAATCATGCCGATGACGCCGGGAACCATAAAGTAAGCGCTGACCAAGTCCGGGTTGTACCAGACCTGCGTGCGCACCTCAATAGGCTGCTGTAAGGTGACGGATTGGCCACGCCGATCTAAGCGGGCATTCAATACCTGTGTACCGTGCTGCTGAGCAATCAACTGCGCCGCCGATAAAGCCGTGGAAGCAATCGTTGGATCACTGCCATCCAACACAAAAGCGACTGCTGCCGAGCCATTACCTTGCAGTTCGTCGCTGTAATCGGGCGGGATGATGAGGCCGACTCGTGCCTGACCACTATCAATCAGATCGCGCATTTCTGCCTCTGAGTCAACGTCAAAGGCGATACGAAAATAGTCGGCAGCACGGTACGCATCTAGCAGGCGGCGGGCGGCGGAACCGCGATCCTGGTCGAAGATGGCCATAGGCACGTTGCGCACGTCGTTGGTGGCGGCATAGCCTAGCAGCAATAGCTGCATGATGGGCATGATCAGCACCAGGGCCACCGTGCGTGGGTCGCGGATAATTTGCAGGAATTCTTTGCGGATCAATGATTTTAGGCGGGAATTGATCATGTTGCTTAGCCTTCAGCTTGCAGGCCGGTTAGATAAATTTCAATCATGTTTTGTACATGTATTTCATTGGTTAACCCATCGGCGCCGAGTCGAGGAAAGATAACCAGTGTAAATACCTGAGGTAAAAGCATCCCCATGAAGGCGCGAGCACTGGAGCGTACATCATGCGAGCGCATTCGACCCTTTTGGACCTGGTGTGACAGATAAGTTTTTAGGAAATCTAGTGCTGGTTCTATAAGGCTTTGACTAACCAGGTCAGCCAGTTGCGGCCGTTTCCCCATTTCCGAGAAAAACAAACGAACCAATTTTTGTATGTCGGGCTGGCTCATGAAATGAAGGTAGCCTTGAGCTAATTGAGGGAGAACTTCGTCAGGCGGGCGATCCAGTAAAGGAGCCGGATCAAGAATCGCTGCCGTGAAGGGCGAACGAGATTCAACGGTGGCCTGGAACAAATCTTCTTTGGTGGGGAAGTACCAATAAATCAGGGAGGGCGATTGCAGTTCGGCGCGTTGGGCGATGCTTTTGATGGTCGCTCCCCGGAAGCCTTTGTCGGCAAATTCGGCAAAGGCGGCATCTAAAATCTTTTGGCGGCTCTCCTGTTCCTCAGTCATAATAACCTCTTGATTGAACGTTCAATCAAGATTGTAGATCGGATGGGATTGGAAGTCAATAGGGGCGAGGCGATTTGGGAGAAGGAACGGCCGTTTCCTTTTTGTTGAATTTGTGACTTTGCGGTTAAAATGATGTCTATCGTTCCAGACATGCCTTACAGCGGCGATCGTTGCTGTCCGGTGTGTCCTTTTGAAAATTTTTTGGAGGAAAATGTGTGATGTTGAAAGAGTTTGGTGATTTCATTAAAAAGGGCAATGTCCTTGATCTGGCGGTCGCTGTTATCATTGGCGGCGCGTTTGGGGCGATTGTCACCTCGCTGGTGAACGACCTGATTATGCCGTTGATTGGCATTATTATGGGCGGCGTCAATTTTACGGAATTGGCGGTGAATGTGGGCAGCGCCACGCTGACTTACGGCAATTTCATTCAAGCTGTTGTCAATTTCCTGGTGATTGCTTTTGTGATTTTCCTGCTGGTGCGCCAGGTGAAGAAGCTGGAGAAGCAGGAACCGGCTGCGCCGCCAGCACCCCCGGCACCTTCGGCCGAGGAGAAGTTGTTGACGGAAATTCGGGATTTATTAAAGTCGAAGTAAATTTTTGATTTTTACCTGAATGGAAAACGGCCGTTCATAGTATGAACGGCCGTTTTTTTTGTAACCAGGTCTAATTTTAGGGTTTCCTTAATTTTCATCGTTATTTAAGATTGTTACTGTATACCGATATTTTGAATTTCGCATGGCAGTGCGTAAAGATGCGCTTAATCGAAGCAAAAAGGATTTTCAACTTATGCCTAAATTGTTATATGTTGCTAAAGAAGAGCTGTTTGGATTTCATTTTAGCTTTCTTTTAGCTGATTTATTATTAAAGTTTATTCCGGCGTTTGTAGGTGGGCGTCTTCGAGTTTTTATTTTACGGTTGGCCGGTTTGCGTATTGGCAAGAGAAGTATCATTATGGGCAAGCCTCGTTTTATTGGTGGGCCTGATTTTGTTAAAAACTTTGTCATTGGATCATCGGCTTTTATCAATGTGGATTGTTTTTTTGATCTGGCTGCGCCGATTAATATTGGTGAAAATGTGTCTATTGGACCGCAGGCGATGTTGATTACCGGCGCGCATCATATTGGTGATGAGTGTAATCGGTGTGGCGATTTGGAACCACAGACGATTACGATTGGCGATGGGGTCTGGCTGGGTGCGCGGTGTATTATTCTGCCGGGGGTATCAATTGGCCGCGGATCGGTGGTAGCGGCCGGTGCGGTTGTGACAAAAGATGTGCCGATTAATACGTTGGTGGCTGGCGTGCCCGCCAGAATCATTAAGGAATTGCCAACGACTTTTAACCGGGCATCGGTTCCGGCCAATGGCTACCATCACACATGGGCTGAAGATTTGGCCAGGGATTCGCAGGCTTAATTAGAATGGGTCGGTGTTGGGGAACGGCCGTTCTTTCTAACTGCTTCTGGTACGATCCTCATCATTAATGGCGTTGGCGATGAGTGCTTCCAGTTTGCCAAAATGGGAGCCGCGCCAATAAATTTGACCGCAGTCGCGACAAATCTGAAATTCGTTAAAGTACAATTTGGTTTTGGGTTCCAGACGGTGCAGAATGGCTTCTTTGGTGACGGGGTGGAGACGGCCGTTGCAGCGCAAACAGCGTGTCCAGGGGTTGATTTGATCGTGGAGTTGGTAGCGATGGAGTACGGCCGTTAACTGTGCCTTTGAATCTTTCGTGCGCAAACAATAACCATACGTCACCAGACTGCGCTTTAGCAGCCCCCGATCCCGCGTCAGCAAAATGCGATTCTCATCATAAGCGATTTGGGCCAGTTCCGGGTCGTCGGCTTTGTCGTTGAAGTAGAGCGTGTCAAAGCCCAGCAGCCGCATATAGCGGGCCAGCCGTCCCAGGTGATTGTCCAAAATGAAGCGATGGGGCGTCGGCAGCGACGGCCGTAACTGCGTCACCGGCGACACGTCAATTGTAGCAAAGGCTGGATAAACACTGATCCGGTCGCCATCCTGTACCAGGTAATCAAAGCCTACCGATTCGCCGTTGGCCAGGATGAGTTCGACTTCGGTGTGGGGGATGCCGGCCGCCTCAATCATGTGTTTGACGGAAACGGGGCCATCAAAGGGGTAAACGACCGTACGCTGCCGCTTCTCCGGCGGCACAAAATCATTCAACTCGGCGTAAAACCGAAAATAAGTAGTATTCATAATTGCCAGACATCCAATTTCTCCAAGAAATCGGATGTCTAGCGCCTCGTTCAGCGGCGCTGATCTGGTCAACCAATTCCTTTGCTGTCTACTTTTTATTCTTCATACCAATGCCAGCAACATGAGTGTAAACCTAAAACAGAATCTAGCTCTATTGGTACATCTCCATTCAAATTATCCAAAAACACATAATCCAGCCTCTCATCATCAATATATTTTGTTTCATTCCAAAGGACATTTTGTCCATCTGGGGTCCAAGAAAGAGGCCATCTTATATGTTGGGCTAATTCAGTTACTTCCCCAGTTTCCAAATTAAGGTCAAATAACGAAGAATAATCAGTAACTCGGACATGATTACCAAAAGACCAAAGCCCTACTACATAGCCCATCATCTCAGCCGTAATGGTTTTTTGGATGAATATCCTGTTTTCCATGTCTATCTGCCAAATATTCAAGTTTCCAAATGCTTGGTAATGCAGGAGTGTCGTTTCATCAAGCCAAATAGCGTTGTCGCTTACCGGTCCAATGCCCGATTCTGGCACTATAAAGAGGCGATTGGTGACACGTTCTATGACACGAAATTCCCCATATTCGTCATAGTATTCCACAACAAGCAAATATCGACCGTCCGGAGACCACTGATAAGGGATGAACGTTGTAAAAACAGTCAAAGGCTCTTTATCTGAATCGGCTGGGTTAAGAGAGTAAAAAGGAAATGTGTTTGTGCTGGGAGCAATGGCTACGACAGGTGTGATCGGATCAGAACTTAGATCTGCTACCCAGATTCCAGATTTATCACTCCAGCTTAGTTCGTTCTCCGTTGCCCACATCATTTGATCGTAAGGCCAGTTCCAACCCTGTCCTGGAGTAACCGTCAAAACAGGTTCACTGACCGCTAATTGTTGATTGTCAATCATCATTTCGTGAACCGTTAGCGTAGCCGAATTACGTGATTCTCCAGTAACATAAGCTAACCAACGGCCGTTGGGAGAGATTGAGATAGCTTCATCAAAGGGAGCGGCGTTTAGTGAGGAGGATGATTTGAATAGTTGAACTTCGGATTGGGTAGGAACATGAAAAACAACCAAAGCATACTCTTGTTCAGGTATGACTTCCCGAACAAATACAGCTATGGCTCCTGAATAAACAATGTAACGCGGAACATTTTCCGTTAAGGTTTTTACTTCGCCGGTTCTTGGGATCCATTGTTGCAAATTGTTGTCACGCACAAAAAGAAGTGAGGCCGTTGGCAGCATTGGTTCTGGCGTGGGCGATGGTGTAGGCAACGGTGTGGTCGTCGGTTCAAGAGTAGGGGGAGCGGGGGTGGTTGTAGTTGTGGGTGTTGGTGGGGGTGGTACGGCCGTTTCCTGTGCTTGAACCATCTTTGTTAGAGTGGGATGTATAGTTTCGGGGGTAGTTTCAATTGTTTCAATGTCAAGCTGGCAGGCCACCAGAGAAAGTAGGCAAATTACGAACAATCCGGCTTTGGCAATCATATAATTACCTTTCGATTAGATTCTTTGGCTGAAACGAAATTGACAACTTTTAAGCTTCAACTTGATTTTAAACGAAAGCCAAAAAACAACCATGCCAAAAAAACGCCAAAAAACTGATTGAACAGTGCCTGCTCTAGCTACTTCTTTCCCGGCCAGCCAAGACTGATGCGGTTGCGGTCGGCGTCTACTTTCAGGATTTCGACTTTGAGGATGTCGCCGACGTTGAATTGGTGGCCGCGGGGAATCTGGCTGCGGTGCAGCAGGCCGTCCTGCTTGACACCGATGTCGATGAAGGCGCCAAAATCGACGACGTTGCGCACCGTGCCGTTGAGCTGCATTCCCGGCAGGAGATCGGCTATCGACAAAACGTCGCTGCGCAGGATGGGAGCGGGTAAATCTTCGCGGGGGTCGCGGCCGGGGCGGACAAGCTGCTCGAAGATGTCGGCCAGGGTGGGGACGCCGGTTCCCAGTTCGGCGGCCAGTTGGGGGGATGGCTGGAGTCTGGCCAGGACTGTCTCCCGTTTTTCTAATGGTGTTTCGGGAGTCAGACCGGCGCGTTGGAGCACGGCCGTTGCCACCCCATAACTTTCCGGATGAATCGCACTGGCATCGAGCGGTTCCTCGCCGTCGCGGATGCGCAGGAAGCCGGCCGACTGCTCGAACGCTTTGCTGCCCAGCCCATTAACGTCAAGAAGGGCGCGGCGGTGGGGGAAACGGCCGTTCTCATCCCGATACTTCACAATCCTTTCCGCCAGCTTGGGGCCAATGCCGGCCACGTGAGCCAGCAGCGCCGGGGAAGCCGTGTTCACGTCTACGCCCACCTGGTTGACCACCGATTCCACGACGCCGTCCAGCGATTGGGCCAGTTCCTTCTGGTTCACGTCGTGCTGGTACAGTCCGATGCCGATAGCTTTGGGATCGATTTTGACCAGTTCAGCCAGCGGATCCTGGACGCGGCGGCCAATGGAGACCGCACCGCGCAGAGTCACGTCCAGGTCGGGCATTTCGGCGCGGGCCAGCAGGCTGGCGCTGTAGACGCTGGCCCCGGCCTCGTTGACGATGAGGTAACTGACGCTGTCCAGCTTGCGCGTGAGTTCGGCGGCCAACTGCTCCGTCTCGCGGGAGGCGGTGCCGTTGCCGATGGCGATGAGGCTGACGTGGTGCCGATTGACCAGCGTGGCCAATGTTTTCAGCGATTCGTCCCACTGCTTTTGCGGTTGGTGGGGGTAGATGGCGCCCGTGTCCAATACCTTGCCCGTCGGGTCCATGACGGCCACTTTGCAGCCGGTGCGGTAGCCGGGGTCGAGGGCCAGGACGGTGTGGCCGGCCAGTGGCGGTTGGCTGAGCAGGCCACGCAAATTGTGGGCAAAAACCTGGATGGCGTGAGCCTCGGCCTGCTCGGTGAGGTGGCGGCGCACGTCGCGTTCGATGGTCGGCAGGAGCAGGCGCTGGGCGGCGTCTTCGATGGCTATCTGCATCTGTTCGGCCAGCGGCGAGCGCAAATTGGGGCGGAAAACGGTGCGCAGCGGGATCAACCAGTCGCGTTCGGCGATGTCCACTTTGACGCGCAGGATTTTTTCGGTTTCACCGCGATTGATGGCCAGGGTTTGGTGCGGCCGTATCCGATCGATGCGCTGGTTAAATTCGTAATAAAGCTGGTAGACCTGGCGTTCATCTTCGGCTTTGGCGATTTTTTCGCTGATGAGATTGCTCCATTGCAGCGCTTTCTCGCGTACCCGCTGGCGCACGTTGGCGTGGTCGCTGATGGTTTCGGCGACGATGTCGCGCGCCCCGGCCAGCGCTTCTTCAATGGTCGGCACTTCTTCAGTCACGAACGGTTTAGCCAGGATTGCGGCCGTTTTGTTAGTGAGCGGTTGGGCCAGGATGATGTCGGCCAGCGGCTGTAAGCCTTTGTCGCGGGCGGCGCTGGCGCGGGTGGCCCGTTTCTTTTTGTAGGGCTGGTATAAATCTTCCAGCGCCGTCAGGGTCTCGGCGGCCAAAAGCTGTTTGTGCAGTTCCGGCGTCATTTTGCCCTGCTCTTCGATGGCGGCGACGATGGTCTGGCGGCGGTCGTCGAGGGCGCGCAGCTTGTCCAGCATGGTCCCGATTTGCCGCAGCTGCTCTTCATCCAGGCTGCCGGTCATTTCTTTGCGATACCGGGCGATGAAGGGGATGGTGTTGCCGGAGTCGAGGAGGTCGGTAACGGCCGTTACCTGTCCCACTTTCAATTTCAATTCGTTAGCGATTTTTTCGTTGTGGTTCATGATTTTCTGTGTAGGGGTGGGACGGTGCGGAAAAGCCTTGAAAAAACGAATGGCTTTGTCACCGCACCGTCTCACCCCGCTCGGTGGGCGAGACGACCGGGAGATAAGACCGTTTGTTATGGCTAAAATTAACCCGGTCGTCCCGCCTCTACGTCATGTCGAACGTCGGCAAACCCAAATTGGGCATGGGTTGGCCTTGTAAAAAAGCATCCAGGGCGGCGCGGGTGGCTTCGCGGTCGTCCCAAGGATACTCGATTGTACCAAAACACATGGATTGCTCATGCCCTTTGCCGCAAATGAGGACTAAATCCTGGGGCCGGGCCAGCGTCAGGGCGAAATAGATGGCTTTACCCCGGTCGGGAATGCGCCAAAACGTTTCGCCTTCGACGCCGCCCTGGGAGCGGCAGCCGTCGGCCATCATGGCCAGGATGTCGTCGAGGGATTCGGTGCGCGGGTCTTCGGCGGTGAGAATGACCAAATCAGCATCGCGGGCGGCGATTTCGGCCATGAGGCGGCGCTTTTCGACGTCGCGTTTGCCGGCGGAGCCGAAGGCGGTGATGAGCTTTGGTTGCTGGTTGTTGGTTGCTGGTTGTTGGTTAGTTAGTTGGTTTTTCGTTGAATGTTGACTGTTGGCTGTTGATTGTTGGTTGAGCATGGTGCGGGCGGCGGCGAGGGCTTTGGCCAGGGCGTTGGGGGTGTGGGCGAAGTCGACGATGACGGGGAAGGGTTGGCCGCGATGGATGCGCTGCATACGGCCGTCAATCGCTGCTACTGCTTCCAACCCTTGTTTGATAGCATCTGGAGTAGCTCCTACAAGGCTCGCCATTGCGGCGGCTGCCAACATATTGTAGATATTAAATTCGCCGACGAGAGATGACGATACGGAGACGTGGTAATGACTGGATTCAATCAATGAAGGTGGGCGGAGAGGACGAATGAATGAAAGGTTGATTGGATCATCCCAGAGAACGCTTTTATAAGTGATGTTAAGCTCAAATCGTGTCTGATCGGCAGCGTAGATAATACTGCTAGCGGTAAAGTCAGCAGGTTGGTGAATAGCGTAAGTAATTTGACGTGGTGCAGGAATGTTTTGTAATCGATCATAACTAGAATCGTCAAGATTTAGAACTGCTGTTTTCGTAGTATGCCGCTTGGACTTATTATTGGTTGTGTATCGTAAGTCGTCCATAGTCAATTTCTCGAAGAGGCTGGCTTTGGCGGCGAAGTAGGCTTCCCAACTGCCGTGGTAGTCCAGGTGTTCATGGGTGATGTTGGTGATGGCGGCGATGTCGAAGTGGACGGCCGTTACCCGATACTGGGCCAATGCGTGCGAAGTCGTTTCCAAAATGACGTGTGTCATGCCAGCATTGACCATGCGGCGCAGGTAGTGTTGAACGACCGGCGCTTCTGGCGTGGTGACGTGCAGCGCCAGCGGCTCCGCCTCGCCGCCGATGACCGCCTTGATCGTGCTGAGCAGACCCACTTTTAGACCGGCAGTTCGCAGAATTTCGTACAAAATGTTGGCTGTGCTGCTCTTGCCATCCGTCCCGGTGATGCCGATGACGACCAGGTCACGGCTGGGGAAGCCTTCCCAGGCGGCGGCCAGCCAGGCCAGCGATTCGGCTGTGTCGGCCACTTGCAGGTAAACAACGCCGTCGGGAATCGTCAGTCCCAATTCGGCGGGGCTGCGCTGGGCCAAAATCAAGGATGCGCCCAGTTCGATGGCTTTGCCGATGTAGGGATGGCCATCGCTGCCAGTGCGCACGCGGGCGACGAAGCCAGCCCCTGGTTTGATTTCACTGGTTTTTTCGGTGAGGTGGGTGA
This sequence comes from Ardenticatenaceae bacterium, assembly GCA_020634245.1. Lineage (GTDB taxonomy): Bacteria > Chloroflexota > Anaerolineae > Promineifilales > Promineifilaceae > JACKCC01. Next base: position 62,381 of record JACKCC010000022.1, read on the forward strand.
GTTGGACGTCGGGACCGGTGTAGGTGGGGGGCTGTAGATGGCGGGTGTTGTGTACGGCCGTGCCCCAATCGGTCAATAATTGTTTCAAATAACGGGTGTGCATGGAACAATTTTAGCGCAAAACGGGAAACGGGGAACGCGATATTTTAACCCCGGTTAACTTTTAATTGATCAGAAATTATTTTGGGGATTAACGGCCGTACACCTCTAAATTAACCCCTGCCATTGTTTTCGATGCTTTAATGATCCATAATAAACTGCATGAATTAACAGGCTTGCCTTAAAATAAAATCACCGGCTTGCCTGATAGGAGAGAAACATGATTGCCAGCTTTTTACTCGCTTTGCGTGAAGGATTGGAAGCGGCCCTGATTGTAGGGCTGACGATTGGGGTATTGACTAAAATGAACCGGCGGGAGCAGGTTCCGGCGGTGTGGGCGGGTGTGGGAGTGGCAACGGCCGTTTCGGTGGGTGCAGCTATCATTTTGCAACTGGTGGGGGCTGAATTGGAAGGGGCGGCCGAACAAATCTTTGAAGGCGTAACCATGTTCCTGGCCAGCGCCGTGTTGACCTGGATGATTTTCTGGATGGCGCGGCAGGGGCGGCGGGTGCAGGATGAATTACAAACGGATGTCAAAACAGCGTTGGCGCGCGGCGGCCGCTGGGGGTTGTTTGCCATCGCTTTTTTCGCAGTTGTGCGCGAGGGCATTGAAACGGCGTTGTTCCTGACGGCGGCGGCGATGACCAGTTCGGCGCAGCAGGTTTTGATTGGCGGGCTGGCCGGATTGGCTGGGGCGGCGGTGTTGGGCTGGCTGTTGTTTGCAACGGCCGTACGCCTGAACGTGCGCCGTTTCTTCCAGGTCACCAGCGTTCTGCTTATCCTGTTTGCCGCCGGGCTGATGGCTCACGGTATCCATGAATTCAATGAAGCGGGATTGATTCCCAGCATCATCGAACACGTTTGGGACATGAACCATATCTTGGATGAAAATTCGGCTGTGGGTGTGACGTTGAAAGCGCTGTTTGGCTACAATGGCAACCCGTCGCTGACCGAAATCCTTGGCTACGTTGCCTACTATGTTGCTATCTTCTTGGGTTTGCGTCAGGCTGAACGCCGCACAACGGCCGTTGTCCGCGAACCGGCCGTTAGCTGAAAATGAAAGCTCACTTGTGTTAATTACAGTGTTTGTCAAAGATCGCCGGCTTCTTGTATGATATCGGTGATTTTTGTTAGCGATCAGAATTTATGAGGAGAAAGTCTTATGAAGATCAGTGCTCGCAATACGTTTAAGGGAAAAGTCAAGCAGATCGTTCACGGTGCGGTTAACTCTGAGGTCGTTGTCGAACTCCCTGGCGGCCAGGAAATCGTGTCAATCATCACCAAACATTCAGCCGAATCGTTGGGGCTGGTCGTGGGTAAGGAAGTTTATACGGTGATCAAGGCATCCAATGTCATGATTGCCGATATGTAATAAACTGTTTCCGAAGCAGTTTGATCGCAATTTACGTGCCGGTTACTTCCGAAGTGACTGGCACGTTGTTGTTCAATCACATGGCTGATAATAGCCGCGCAAATTCAGTTGTTCCCGGCTTTGCAGCGTGCCAGTTATGCCGCCGTCGGGCACGGCCATCACGCCGCTGCCGGCGAAGTAGGGAAAGTCAAACTGTACCGGATCACCAGCCTGCAAGCCGGGCAGAGGCATTAGCCGGGCGGTTAGTGGTTTATCCAATCGGCTGGCCAGCGCAGCCACGTCCAGTAAAATGCCGCCCAAACTGGCCGTATCAACATCGCCGGGCAGGGGAATCGTGTCCAATCCCACGCCACAAACGGCCGCATACCCCAACAAATCGTTAACCGTGATTTGGCCTTCACCAGCTCGCAGTGCCAAAACCGAATCCTCCAGCACAGGCAGCATCAAACCGGAGAAGCCGCAGCGGGGGAAATTCGCTCGATCGATGGCTTCGGTGATGAAGGCGGCGGCGAACAAACTGCCCGGTGCACCGACATGGGGCAGTCCCAGCGCCTCCATCGCTCCGGCCAGGCTCTGGGCGCCGGTCGGGTAAGGCGCCAGGGAGAAGTCGAGGCCGTGGAAGGGGATGTGGAAAGTGTTGGCGAGGGTAACGGCCGTACTCACCATTTCTTCCGCCGCCTTCTCAATCGCCGCCACCAGATTAGCTCGTGCCTCGGCCAGCGTCTGTGCTGACTGGATGGCATTCAGGGCCAAATCAGCCGCTTCCACGGCGATGGCGAATGTTGGCGGCCCGCCAGCGTGGTAGGCGACAGGGAAGAAGGGCGAACCGGGCGGGCAGTTGGCCAGCGCCGCCAGGTAGAGGTTGCCAAAGCCGTTGGGCTGGATGGTGCTGACCTGCTGGATGATTTGGGCGGTGTGGTGGATGCGGTGGAGGTCGATACGGCCGTTCTCATCAGCAATCTCAATCGAAGCAAACAATACGTCGGTTGCTGCCAGTAAGTCGGGGATGTGGTCTACCCAATCGGCCGGATGGCTGAGTTTCACCGGTCCCAGGCTGATGTAGTCGGCGCCGACGGACTGCCATTTTGCGGCAAAATCGGAGGCTGCGATAGCTGCCCCCTCCCACCAATCGGGGAAGGGCGGCAGGGCCAGCCGCACCGTCTGCACCGGAAAGGTGAAGGCGGTGCGGGCGGCAGCATAAAAGCGGGCGGTTAATTCAGGATCAAAATTGGGGTCACAAAACAGGGTAACAGAGCGGATTTCCATGCTGGAAATGTACTCGGTTTCGCTGGCTTTGCCAAAGGGCTGATGTTGTCACCCTTTTTGAGGTGTATTTTGATGGCGCCATCTTCCAACTGCCAATCAAAGGTGTTGGACAGTTAGCCTTGATTTATTTCAAATCATTCAACAAAGCTTCAGCTTGCGCCTGTAAATCTGGGGGTAGCCCCAAGGACATACCCGTTTCAACGTAAGAAATAGCTTGTTCATTGTTGCCCTCTACCGCATAAAACATGCCACGAAAGAAGTACACGACACCATCTTGCGTTCCGAGAGCGATAGCCTGGTCGAAATCGGCTAACATATTGGAAACATCGTTTGCCATGCCGTAAACAAAACCACGTGCGCTGTAATAATATGGATTTTGTGGTGCCAGCGCGATGGCTTGACTGTAGGCATCAATGGCAGATGTCCACTGCTGCTGCTGGGCATAGCTTTCACCGAGATTGTAGTAATCTTGGGCTGTCGCCGATGTTGTGGCTGTGTCGCTGCCCGTATTGGTTGTTGGTGGCGGTGGGGGTGGCTCTTCGCCGCGCAGTTCGGCCATGATGGTTGGCGTGAACGGATTTTGCCCATTTTGCATTTGCACGATCCAATCGGCCCGCTGCTCCCGGATGGCAGCTAATTCAGGGCTGCTGCTGTTTTCCAGGTCGGCAACAACGAATTCAAAATCGGCAATGGCGGCTTCATAGTTGCCTAATAAGCCGTAGGCTACGCCGCGGCTGTCCATCGAGGATGGGGCTGGTTCCAGGGCGATGGATTGGTAGCAGTAGGGCAGGGCCAGTTCGGGCTGTTCGGTAATGGCGTAATCCCAGCAGAGGTTGTTGAGGATGGCGGGATCGTCGTTTTGAGTGGCAACGGCCGTTTCATAATCAACAATGGCCGCCTCATAATCGCCCAGGTTGTCGTAAGCATCGGCGCGAGCCACGATGACCGCATACTGTAATATCGAAGGCGGATTGAGAGCCAGTATGTCCGTATAATGGGCGACGGCCGTTTCATAATCCCCAGCTTGGTATGCTTCTTCGGAAACATAGTAAAGCTCAAAGACCTGCACCATTAAATCAACATAGGTTTGTGCCCAGTCGGCCAGATTTTTGCCGTGCTGCTCGTTGTAAACCAGCTGGAGGTCTTTGTTAAACAGTTCCTCCGTGCCGCGGATATCATTCACGATCATCCAATCAACGAATAAAATATAGAGATTGCTCAAGTTAGCGGCCGTTTCCTCATCCATTTCCAGCGTTAAGCTCGCAATACGACCTTCATCTGTCATGGTAAAGTGGAATTGATTATAGACCAGCGGCCCTTCCCATTCGCTTATCTCTTCCTGAATGATCGGCAGCCATTCATTGGTAACGGTTGCTTCGCAAGCAACGGCCGTTGCCTTAACCTGGCAATTCTCTACGGTAAACTGGCTGCCAGCACCCTGAGAATAAGCCACAAAATCGGCCATGGTTTCCACAAAGATGGGCGCGTCGCCTTCCACAATGACGGCCGTATCATCGGCCAGATAATCCGATACATCTTCGCCCTGGTTTAGTGCGGCAACAAATTCTTCGACTACGGCAACATAGTTGATGGGCGTTGGCGTGGGTTCGGGTGTAGCGGTGGGTGGGATGGGGGTGTTGGTGGGCACGGCCGTTTCTGTTGGTGGGATAGAGGTGGCGGTGGGGGGAACGGCCGTTCCCCCCATAATATCCTCCCCGGTCGGGCCGGCGCACCCGACACATAACAATGCAGCTAATACGATACATACCAGGCAGTAAAATCGTTTGAGTTTCATCTTGAGCCTCTTCTTAGCGATTCAAAACATCGCCTAACATCAACGGATCGTTGGTCATCAAGCCATCTACGCCAAATGCCAACATCGTCCGCATCATCATGGGATTCTCCAGAACGCCAAACCAGACGTATACCTCTCGCCCTGCGCGGTGCGCTTCACGAACCAGCCACGGATTAACGAGCAGCATTTCCGCCATCGGGCAGAGCACTGGCGCGTCTCCCGGCGGCGCGCTGGCGTCAACCTCCCACCACAACCGGTACAAAGGACAGGCGACTACAGCGGCATTCGCCCGATGCAAGTTCTCTACCGCCTCCATCTCAAACGATTGGAATACCGTCTGTGACAAATAATCCGCTTCGACAACGGCGTTGACCATCTCCGTTTCCACGTTGGGATAAAGGGAGGGGGATTTTGCTTCCGGCAGCAACCCGACATTTACATCCTTTGCCAGGGCAATCACCTCTTCAAAAGTGGGTATCTGCTCGCCGTTTCCGGCATCCAAAGCGCGGAGCTGCTCTAGGGTAAAGTCACCCACGTTCCCGACGCCATTCGTTGTCCGATCAACGGTCTCATCGTGAATGACGACGAGTACGCCATCCTGAGTACGTTGTACGTCCATCTCCAGCCAGTCAGCATCCATCTCAACGGCATGACGGAAGGCAGCCATCGTATTTTCGGGGTTATAGTCTGCCCCGCCCCGGTGGGCAATGAGTTGTGGATTGGCCGGCAGCGGGCCGCGCAGCAAGAAATAGAGCGCGTAGTAAAACGCGAGTGCTAACAGGATAACCGGAAAAACTAAACATTCGCGCCGTCTCCGTCGTTTGGGAGGCGGCGAACTCACTGAGAGATTTTTTTGATCGTTCATTGTATTTCACCGGCAACAGGGGGCACCTTATCAAACCAGGGCTGCGCCTGTTCCAACTGCCCTGCCAGCCGAAACAGTGTTGCCTCATCGGCAAAACGGCCGATAAACTGCATTCCCACCGGCAGCCCATCATCTGTCCACCACAGCGGAACCGACATCGCCGGTTGGCCGGTGGCGTTGAACAGGGGTGTTGAGGGCGTAAAGCGGAAGGAATCGGCAGCGGCCGTATCCAGCATTTTGAGCGCTTTTAGGACGCTGCCGGCGCGTAAACGGCCGATAATTTGCAGCGCCAGCGCCTCCGCTCCGGTAGGCATGACTGTGCCTGATTTCACCGGCGGCTGGGCCAATGTTGGCGTGAGCAGGACATCGTAGTTGGCGAAAAACTGGTGGATTTGATGGGCCGTGCGCTGCATCGTCCGCATGGCCTGGACAAAGCTGCTGGCCGACATTTCACCGCCCATCAAGCCCAAAGCCCAGGTGGATTTTTCAAATTGGTCGGGCGTGGGACGTTTGCCAAAGGCGCGGCCGGCTTCGTCAATGTCGGCCCGAATTTCGGCGGCCAGGAAGATCATGGCCGCTTTGGCGTATTCCACGCCGTCGATGGGGGGCGCATCTTCGATCAGTTCGTGTCCCAACTCACGGCAGAGGGCGACTGTTTCCTCCAGCCCCTGGAGACAGGCATCGTCCATCTTGTCGCCCATGAAGGGCACGGCCGTATACGCAATTCTCAACTTTCCCGGATCACGGCCGATTTCTTGAAGGAACGGCCGTCCATTGCGGGTGATGGCATCGGGGAAATAGGGGTCGGTAACGGCCGTGGCATCCAACATGGCGGCACTATCGCGCACCGAGCGCGTCAGCACATGCTCGCAGACGAAGCCCTGCCAGGCGTCATAATCGGTGTTGCGCGGGTTGCGGCGGCGCGTTGGCTTTAGCCCAAACAGGCCGCAGCATGAGGCCGGAATGCGAATTGAGCCGAGTCCATCCCCGGCGTGGGCCATGGGTACGAAGCGACCGGCCACCGCCGCCGCCGAGCCGCCGCTGGAGCCGCCCACGGTGCGGCTTAAATCCCAGGGGTTGTTGGTTGTGCCCCATAGTTCGGGTTCGGTAACGGCCGTAATCCCCAGTTCTGGCGTGTTGGTTTTGCCCAACACGACCAATCCCGCTGCTTTGTAACGCTGCACCAGGATGCTGTCTTGTTGGGGGACGTAATCCTGGAAAAAGCGGCTGCCGCTGCGCATGGGGACGCCCCCATATTCAGCCAACAAATCTTTTAGCAGGAAGGGGACGCCGGAAAATTGGGCATCGGAATCAGACGCTTTTGGAGCGGCGGCCCGCGCTTCATCATACATTTTGTGAATCACGGCATTCAATTGCGGATTACGCGCTTCAATCCGTTCAATTGCCGCTTCAACCAATTCCAGAGAAGAAACTTGACCGGTATGCACCAACTCAGCCAGCCCCAGCCCATCAAATTGTTCGTATTCAGGAAAAGTAGACATGATTCTCCTTCAAGTAATCTTCCCGTAAGTTGCCTAAAAGTAACTTGAAGCGTCAAGAACCTCCGGGAAGATGGTATTCCAGACTATGCTGGCTCTACGATAGGGGCTAGCCGAATACGGGTAAACAGCCAGGGCGCACCATAGCTAATCCACAATCCCATAAGGGTGTAGCGCACAAAGCGCAGTTGAATGTAGAGTGGTTCACCTTCTCCCGGAAAAATGGCGCTCAGCCCTAGGTAAATGGCCAGCAGCACAACGATGCCAACAACATAGCGGGCGGCTCGCTGCGGCCAGGCGCCATTCACTGAATAGGAGATAAAACGATGGGTCAAGGCCAGGCCGACCCCCAACCCTATCAAGACGGCCATCGCCGCAATCGTATCGGCCACCGGATGAATCAACAGCAGCCCCAGAGGCAGCATAACAGCCAAGAGCATCTGCCATTCCAATCGCAGTGTCTCCAGCCATCGTTCAATGGGCATCATCAAAGCCAGATAGACGACAATCACGACAGCGCCAATGCCCCAACCGGCTAGCACTTGCGTTGGGAAATGGAGGCCTAAAACAAGACGGGACAAACCAATCAGCAAAACAAGTACTGCGGCGGTCGCCCAAAACCATCCCCTCTTCACCCAGGCCGCCAACGCGCCCCAAATGGTGATGGACCATTGGGCATGACCGCTGGGCATGCCATACCCCTCGCCGTAAATGTAATCGCCCGCCGGATCAACCTGGGCGATGGCGGGGTCGAATTGATACGGCCGTGGCTGCGCCACCGCGTCTTTGATGTTGACATTCAACACAACAGACAAGAGGTAAAGGATGGTCACGCGCGCCCCCACAGCCCCATCAATGCACCAAAACAGGAGCGGAAACAGGAGCAGGTAAAATTCCTGGTTGCCCATAAAAGTGAAAACTTGGGCTAAATCGACGCCGGTCGCACCAAAGGCTTGTTGTAAAGCTCGCATAAAATCAAGGCCCCATTCAAACGTAGGATTCATTTTCAACCTCCATCAATCTACTCGTTAATTCAATCCAAACAACCACCTTTAGTGAAGGTTTTTGACTCTATACACAATAAGGATTAGCGTAAGTATTTCAGATCATGCTCCCTTTGTGTTTGGCAAAAACGCCACTAAATCTTCATCTTTAGCCAAAGTCGCCAAGAAATTTTCTTCGTCAGGTGTTCTTTTTTTCTTGCTCTGGAGTTCTTTAGCGCGTTGCAGTTGTTTGAACTTATCATAACCGTCCAAAGTCTCCCGCAAAAATTCAATACTGGCTTGACCGCTTTCCCCTTTTCCTTGTAGTTGGGCAATTAGCTTCGATGTTTTTTGATCAATTTCCCATTCACGGCTTTCTTTCATATCTCGCTCGATGCCCAAAACCGCGTAACTACAATCTTTAAATTCGTTATCAGCATCATCATTTTTATGGCATACCTTTAACGTGTGTTCAAGAAACAACCCGTCTTCTTGAGGAGCATTGAAGCACACAAAGTAGCCAGGTTGTAGAAGTTTTCGCCCACTGTTTACCTCAGACAACTCAAGCGTCAATCGCTCGTCTAGGATTCGGTCATGGTTGCTAAAGTTTTCTACAAGTTTTGAAAAGGATGGCAATACAAATGAGGTCGCCGCAACATATGGGGCTAGATTTGGGAAAGCTACAGCCACATTTTTAGCAGAGGTGACAATAGTATCAACAAAGCCTGTCTCAATTTTATCCACATCATAGATTTGTATTCTCAAAGTGAGTCGCCTTTTCTCTTCGTTAAAAGCTTTGATGGCAAGCACAGTGTCATTGAAAAAGTCACCTTGCCAGCCAAGGGCAACATTGTTGTTCATGAAATGGAGTCGTTGCACAGGAGGTTCAGCATCAAACTGGCTCGTGGTTACAATTATTAAATCGTTACCGTCCTTTCGTAACCAGTCTCTGTCTAAATCTTCGCGAATCATGACTCCACGGACGCGCACTGTAAGTGGTTGAGCGTTTTTTATGGTTTCACATCCTTTTGTGAACAGTGCATCAAGTCTTGAAGATAGTGCGACTCCATTCTTTGTTATGGTTTCAGGGGCACCCCACCATTTTTCCTGTGTCATTTCAAACCTCCTCGATAGTAGATTCTTGATATCTTTAACTCAAAATACATGTAAGGAAAACAGGGTGGTACAGAAACGGTTCCCGTTTTGTACCACCCTATACGGAACCTTATGACTAAAATCATTTATCCCAAGAAGCTATTGGCTTACTACTTAGTTCGGTTAATTTCAATGTGCCCGTGAACGGATAGGATTTTGACCATAAAGAATGAGCTACAAGAGCATCTGGTGTGTGATGTTCAAACATTGTGTACCAATGCTTAAACGTAGACACAACCTTTCCGTTGACCTTTATTTCTGGCAAGCAACTAAGATCTCCTCCTGTTTTTTGTACACGAGTTTCAAGGAGTTCGAGTAGCTCGTGTTTATGCTTACGAACAGAGATGATAAAATCTTTGTTAGGTCTCCAGGACGGGTCTGGAGCGCCTGGAATTGGTCCAATAGCTGGAGCCTTCCAATTAATACTCTTTTCTTTCAGCCATATCTTCTTACGAAGTTCTGTAATAGCTTTTCTATTTTCAAGAATTGCATTGACACGATTTTTCTCATTGTCGTCTTCTATTTCCGCAGGATCCTTAAGATTCATCGCTTCCCAAGCGCTCATGTAACCATCGTCCATTAAAATGCGGATTGAGCCCCTATCCAAATCCAAAGAACTCGCATCACTAATAACTGGTGTTTCAGAGAAAATATTGACCCGTTCAATTGAGTCATTGAAGCCATTAGACGGTGCAATTTCGTTGATTAACGATTCACTTTGAAATACAGAAAGTGTCCGCATGACCACTGAAAAAGGATTAGGTGCTTTTGCCATTGGGCTAACATAAGGCAAAGAACAGACAATTGAGATGATGCGTTTAGGATGCTCACCAGTGATTTGTTCGAGCATTTCTTTAGCACCTTTAAGGGGCATAGTCTCACGAACACCACCATCTATAAAGTAGTCAACGCCCCCTTTTCCAGTTCTCTCAAACCTTCTGGGTTCAAAAAAGAACGGGATTGCCGATGAGGCTTTTGCGCCTTCAATCAGTTCATCTTTCCTTCCCCCTAAAGCGTATTTGACTTCTTGACCACTGGTGTCTTGAAAGACGTGTCCGCTTTCATCCATGTAATACAAGTCACCATCGTCATATTGAACCATATACATCCTTAAGGGTAATAAGTGACCGTCCTCTAAATCCTTGGCAATTTTGGCTTCGATCCTACTAAATGCAGGATTGGCATTGATGACCCCCTTAACACGATTCAGTTTACTAATTGCGTCTGTCAGAGTTTCTCCTTTTGAAGTGAGAAAAGAAAGGATAGTAAGCACATCAATAAGACCCCTAATCTGTTTAGGATAATCTTTGTTGTTTAGTTCCTTTAACTCCCGCGGAAGATCAAAGTCCATTTTGAGCAGATCAATTGTGATCCCTGCTGCAGCGAGCTGCATTTTAAACGCATGATATTCTGACGTTTCCATAAAAAAGGAACTTGTGTTTTTTGCCTCTAAATATGAGTCGGCAAGTAACTCCGCCGCTTTGTCTTTTTTTGCTGCGATGGTTAACGCGTTGATTGCTCCTGTGGATGTACCTAACACGCCGACAATATTTAATTCTCTCCAATGCTTTGTTAGGTAATATAGCGCGCCAACTTCAAAAGCCCCTTTAAGCCCTCCACCTGACAGGCATAAAACAGTCTGAGGCGTTTTTTCCTTTCGCCGACCGACCTTTTCTGCAAAGGGGATGAAATTATTTTTTGTTCTTTCTCTGATACGTTCTAATGTAAGGTTTTTAGATGAAAGGTTTTCAGATTTAGGCATGTCATTCTCCTTGATATAACTAAGATTTAACTTCTTAAACGAAATAAGGGTTCTATGAGCTTTTATGTGGTTGAGCCGCAAAGCTATTAACTCACAATGACCTGGTTGAGATGGGAATGAAACGGTTGCAAAAATCAATTACGTCACTCTAATCGCAGCCAATAGTATGCGTTGATCAAAAGATACAATTTATAGTCTGCGAGGGTACGTCACCCATCTGCGATTTTGTGCGGCTGTGTGCGCGATTGGGCATTCAATAACGGCCGTTTTTCAGGTACAATACACTTATGTTGGTTAACCAGGAGGATCTGTACACGGCCGTTCACGCTGCCCTGGTTCATTGGGGGAAGCTCTCTAACGACGCGCTGCAACCCCTCGCCCATTTACTGACCATCCAAAATCAGCTAAACGATAATGAAAACGGATCCCTGTTTGCTTTGAGACGGGCCGTGGACCAGTTTCTTCTGGCCAACCTTGATCGGCTGGCCGGGCAGGATGAAACCGGCGCCAAGGTGCTGCAAAGCCGCTTTCTGGATGGCAAAATCACCCGGCGGGTGGCGCAGGAAATGCACGCCAGCCCCGATCAGGTTAATCGCTGGCAGCGGGCCGCCCTTACCCGGTTAACCGAGATGATTTATCATCAGGAAATGGACTTGCAGGCCGAATTGGCGCGGGTAATGGAAGCGGCGCTGCCGCCAGCCCCCTACAGCCAGTTTTTCGGCTTTGGTCAGGCGCGGCAGGTGCTGCAAGCACAGCTAGTGCCCACAACGGCCCCCTGGATTATCGTCATCGCCGGTATTGGCGGGATTGGCAAAACAAGCCTGGCCGATTTTGTTGTGCGGGCGGTTTTGCCCAGCCTGGTTTATAAGCAGGTTTGTTGGCTGCGGGTCAATGGCCAGCAGTTGAGCGGCGAGTCGCTGCCGCCGGAATTGGCCTATGAATCGGCCCTGTCAGACCTGGCGGCCCAGTTGTGGCCGGATAGCTCGTCCAGCGAACCCCTGGCCCAGTTGGAAGCCCGTTTGCGTCAGGCGCTTAAAGCCGCGCCCCATTTGATCATCATTGATAACCTGGAAACGATGGGTCAAATCGCTCACTTTACGGGCAAGCTGGGCGCATTTACGGCTCCCAGCCGCTTTTTGCTAACCAGCCGTGCCCGGCCAGCAGGGGAAACGGCCGTTTCGGCGGCGCTCAGTACAGCCATCTACACCCACTCCCTGCAAGAACTCCCCTTCGACGACGCGGCGGCCCTGCTGCACCATCATGCGGCGCTGACCGGCCTGACCGAATTGGCCGATGCCGATGCGGCAGCGATTGAATCCATTTACAACGTAACCGGCGGCAATCCGCTGGCGCTGAAACTGGTGGTTAGCTTAACGGCCGTACTCCCTTTACCCCAAATCCTGACCGACCTAAACGAGAGCCGGATTGGCCCCATCGAAGAGCTGTACCGGCATATTTATTGGAAAGCATGGCGCAGCTTAACGCCGCCGGCCCAGGCGCTGCTGCAAGCCATGCCGCTGGTGGCCTCATCCGGGGCTTTGCCAGCCCAAATGCAGGCGATTAGCGGCCTGGATGAAGGTGATTTTTGGACGGCCGTACACGAACTGTCGGCCCGCTCCCTGTTAGAGGTGCAGGGAACCATTCAAGAACGACGTTACGGTATCCACCGGCTGACTGAAGCTTTTCTGAACACGGAAATTAACCGCTGGCCGGAACTTTGAGGTGACAGGCACTTTCAAAGTGCCTGTCACCTGTGAAGACTCATGCAGCAACAATTGGCGACAACACCTCCAGCGATGCAGTTCACCCACAGTGTGGCGGCCAATGTCGTTTATTGGCAAGAACGCACCAAAGCGCTGACCCATCATAACCTGCCCGTGTTGGATCGCGACCGGCAAAATTTGTATCGGGCCATCCGGTTTGGCTTGCAATTGGCCGATACCTGGCAGGAAACGGCCGTACTCATCTTGCAATCTTTTCCCCTCATTGAAAAGCGGGGCTATTGGGGCGAGTGGATACCCATTCTGGAACGCGCTCTTGATAAATGCCCGGCTGATCAATTATTGTTACGTGGCCGAATACTTGATTGTTTGGGCGTTTTTTACCGTTATAACCAACAGTCGAATAAAGCCTACGCTGCCCACCAGGAAGAATTACAGATTGGAGAGGCGTCCCAAGATAACTGGCGGATCGCCCATGCCAGTATCAATTTAGCGGCTGTTTGCCGACATATGCGGCGTTTCGATGAGGCAGAAAAACATCTTTCAAGCGCCGAAATCGCTTTTCGAGCCAGCAATGCCCCCCTGGTGAAACACGCCTTTGTCAAGCTTGAACGTGGCCTTCTGGCGCAGGCGCAAGAACAATGGTCGGCAGCCGAAACGCATTTGCATGATTCGGTCTCCCTCTGGCGCGAAATTGGCGATCCGGTTAATTTGGCTAACAGCCTCAAGCTGCTAGGACAGGTTTTCGTCGTTCTAAACAAGACAGAAGATGCCTTGAAAGCGTACCAAGAAGCCCTGGACAACCTCAATCCGTCAGAAAATTATTTAGACCAATCGAAAATCTTGAACGATTTGGCTGTTTTGCATTTTAACCAGGGAAACCTTGATGATGCGTTATATCAACTGTTGGCGGCTAACTCTTCCTATCTGCGCCAATCCGGTAATGTGTTTGACCAGGCAATGGTAAGCACAAATTTAGGCAATGTCTACCAGGCTCAAGGCAAACTAATAGAAGCAGAACGCGCCTTTCGGCGCAGTGTGACGCTTTGGGAAACGTGTGGCGATCAGCTTCAGTTGGTTAATGCATTGAGCGGTCTGGCCGAGATAAAAAGGGCGCAAGGGGATATGATTGAAGCGCAGAAACTAGGCCAGGACGGACTTGAATTGTTGGCAGATTATCCTGGCGATGTTTGGGCACAAAAAATGCAAAAGCGACTGTGTGAAGTGGCAACCGCATCCAAAGCGGCTGCCATTTCATAAACAATTTTCAACCGGTACAGGCAGAGCCGGAACCCGAAGTCACGCAGTCTGCGGCGTGGACGAGATTGGGGAGAATGATGTAAAAAACGATGACTGCTGCTGCCGTCCATAGTTGAACGGCTTTCTTTTTAACATCGGCTTGACGGAACTTGAACATCTTGATACCTCGCTTTTGACTAAGTGAGGCTCATTGAGTATGGCGCCCGGATGGACAATTGGCCATCCGCTCATGAGATGCTCAACGGCCGTTAACTTGTTAGTTTTCTCCTCTAGGGATAACGGATCGATCGTTACGGCCACTATAGAAAAAATGGCGCTTAAGTGACACAGGGTGCTGCTTAAAATCTCTCGGAAATGTCTGGAAAAGGGGAGAAATTCATGACAACCTTTGGCCAACAACTGCGTGTCTATCGACGACAATGCCGCGATCCGCTGCGGGGCGGCATCATGACTCAGGCGCGGCTGGGCGAACTGCTGGGCGATGAATTGGACCATGCCGGTTATTCTGGTGCGGCCGTTTCCGATTGGGAGCGCGGCAAAAGCAAAATTCACGCCGATGATCGGTTGGCGCTTGTGGGTCTTGTGGCGGCGCTGCACCGTTGTGGCGGCCTCAATACACTGGCCGAAGCCAACCACCTGCTGCGAGCAGGCAATTACCGGGCATTGGACGTTCAGGAGCAATCTCGGATTTTTCCAGACTCGGTACCTCAACCCGCCCCGGCGACGGCTCCCCTCAAGCCGGCTGCGGTGTTAACGCCAGAACGACGTAAGCAGCTCATTTTGTTGGAGAAGGTGAAGCAGTTCTGGGTTGAGGGGGTGTTGGAGAAGTCGGTGCGTGGGGCAATGCTGTTGAATCTGGACGGCCGTTCCTACGATGAAGCGGTTGCCAATCCTTGGCAGCAAGTGATTGGCGCTGTGCCACCGTTACCTTTGGGTGGGGCAACGGCCGTTCCCCCACCCAACTTAACCGCCCGCTTTCATCAAGCTGACCGGGCGCTGCTCATTTTGGGCGAACCCGGTTCCGGCAAAACCATCACCCTCATCACGTTGACTCAAGAATTGATCGCCCAGGCCGAAGTCGATCCCCAACAGCCCATTCCCGTCATCTTCAACCTGATCTCCTGGGCCGAAAAACGAGAAAGCATCAGTGCCTGGCTGGAAGAAGAATTGACGGCCAAGTACCAGATTCCCCACACGCTGGGGCGGCAGTGGCTGGCCGACGACGCCTTAATTTTGCTGTTGGACGGCCTGGATGAAGTGGCCCTGAATCATCGCGCCGCCTGTGTAGCCGCCATCAACCAGTTCCGCAAAGAACGTGGATTGACGGGTATCGTCGTCAGCAGTCGTCACAAAGCTTACCAGGCGCTCAATACGAACTTGCAATTGAACAGCGCTTTTCTGTTAAATCCGTTAACAAAAAGCCAAATTGATCATTACCTGGCAGCAGCGGGAGAACCATTGGATGGTCTGCGAACGGCCGTTCACCAAGACCCGGTTTTGCAAGAAATGGCCCAAACACCGCTCATGCTTCATGCCCTCAGCGCGGCCTACTGGCAAACCAAAACTCTCCCCGGCAGCGATGGCGAATTCGACTTAACCGGCTTATTTGATACTTACACAAAGGCGATGTTCGATCGGCGCGGCGAGAATTTGGCCTTTTCGCACGAAAAGGTTATGGAGCGGCTCGCCTGGCTGGCGCAGCGCATGGATAAGCATAATCAGGCGCTGTTTTTAATTGAACGGTTGCAGCCCAGTTGGCTGCCTTCATACGGTTGGAAATGGGTTTATATACTCGGTTCACGGTTATTTGCTGGATTGATTTCCAGTATCATGATGTGGCTTTACTGGCTCATCATACGTATCAATGTCCCCCCATTTGGCACGGAATGGTCGCAAAAGGTTGCCCGGGTCATTCCCGGTCGCGCGGCAGAGACGGATTGGTGGCTGATGTTGTTTTTGGGATTGAGTATGGGGTTGTTAACGGCCGTTTTCGATGCCCTTTACTATAAATGGATCGCCGACCGGGGTTATCCGCCAGTGGATAAAACAAAGCAATTGGTTGGCAGAATCGCTTTTGTCGGTATCGTCACCGGCGCTTTGGCTACGCTCTTCGTCAGCATTTACGATAACTTCTACATCGCTTTTTCCTCCGGCCTTGTTGTGGCCATTGCTTTTGGTCTCAACATCTATTTCGTTTATGGCAGCAATCTGCGCAATGATATTCGCACGGTAGCTGCCTTAAGCTGGACATGGCTCGGAGCACTCATCGGCTTACTCATCGGTTTAGGAATAGCCACAACGATAGAATTTGTTGAATGGGTTTTGTATGGCACTTCTCAGCTTATACCCACTTATATATCTTTAGGGCTTATGTTTATGCTTTTAGGCGGATTGCGGGGCAATCGTGTAAGCATCACCAGCAACCCCAATCAAGGTATCTGGTTATCGGCCACAAACTCGCTGATTGCTTGCAATATTGTGGCCTTTACGATGATGGCCGCAATGACTGTTGTCTGGCAAAATTTTCGTCTGGGTTTGGTTGCCGGTATTTTATCTACTGTGTCCATTTTTTTTATGTTTGGCGGCGGCAATGTTGCCAACCATTTTTATTTACGCCTTTTGCTTTGGCTGACAAAAGATTTATCATGGGATTTGGTCAGTTTTCTGGAATTCAGCGTGAATCGCGTTTTTTTACATCGCGTTGGCGGTGGTTACCTGTTTACCCATCAAACTTTGCAAAATTACTTTGCAGCACACGTCACCAAATCCTGAAGCAGACAGATCAAATAGATGACTGATTGTGTCGTTCTAGACTGGTTAGATACAGTTGGCGGGGATGGGGTATGTTGCGGTGAGGTATGAGATAGATAGGCCAGGAGGGATTGGCAGCGCCTAATTTAGACGCTGAAGACAACTGGCGAATTTGCCGAATTTCGTCATACTTGAGAGACCTCGACTCGAAAAAGGAATAACAAATGGATAAAGAACATCTGGCCGTTATGGTTTTCCAATCCGCCCAAACCTATGCAAAGGAAACGGCCGTACGCCGCAAAATCGATGGTATATGGCAGTCGCACAGCTACCAGGAAATGGGCGCAATCATTCGCCAGATAGCCCGCGCTCTGCTGGCGACCGGCGTCCAGCCCGGCGACCGTATCGGCATCTTCGCGCCTAACCGACCAGAATGGACCTGGGTCGATTTTGCTATCCTGGCTGTCGGCGCAGTTTCCGTGCCCATCTACGCCACCAATACGCCCC
The DNA here is from genome assembly GCA_020634245.1 of Ardenticatenaceae bacterium. Classification (GTDB taxonomy): domain Bacteria; phylum Chloroflexota; class Anaerolineae; order Promineifilales; family Promineifilaceae; genus JACKCC01. The sequence goes on from JACKCC010000022.1 coordinate 79,416, forward strand.
ATCAAGCCGCCTACATCATCAACGATATGGCCATGACGATTATTTTCACCGGCGACCAGGAACATTACGACAAAATCCAGGCCATCAAAGACGGCACGGCCAGCCTCCAAACCATTGTTGCCTTCGACGATTCGACGGCAATCAGCGGGCGGCAGTCGCAGCACCTCAGCCAGTTCCAGACGTTGGGAGCCGATCAATCGCTGGATGGTGAGATAGAGGCCCGATTAGATGCTGCGGCGGCCAGCGATCTGGCCACCATCATCTACACTTCGGGCACAACGGGCGAACCCAAAGGCGTCATCCTGACACATGGCAACATCTTCCACCAGTTCAAGGCGATGGAAGGACAGTTTTTCGTCGGTCCCGGTGATCGCTCCCTTTGCTTTTTGCCGTTGAGCCACGTCTACGAGCGCTCCTGGACTTACTACATTTTCAAATGTGGCGCTGAGAACAATTATCTGGCCAATGCCAAAGAGGTTATCGAAACGATGGCCGAGGTGCGGCCGACGGTGATGGTCAGCGTGCCCCGTCTGTACGAAAAGATTTATGCCGCCGCCGTTCATGGGCTGGAACAAGGCTCAACCCTGAAAAAGCGGTTGTTTCATTGGGCGATTGGTGTGGGCAAACGGTATCAATATCAGTTGAAGGAGCAGGGTTCGGCCGACAGCTGGTTGTCGTTACAGCACAAACTGGCCGACAAATTGGTTCTTAGCAAAGTGCGCGACGTTGTCGGCGGCCCCAAGAATTTCTTTTCGGCCGGCGGCGCGCCATTGGCCAAAGCCATTGAGGAATTTTTCTTTGCGGCAGGACTGCTGGTTTGTGAAGGATATGGCCTGACCGAGACCGCCCCGATGGTGACGTTTAACACACCCAAAGCGTTCAAATTTGGTACGGTGGGCAAACCCATCGTTGACTGCCAGGTGAAAATTGCCGAGGATGGCGAGATTTTAGTGAAAAGTCCCAGTGTGACCCAGGGCTATTACAACAAGCCGGAGGCCACCGCCGAGGCGTTTCGCGGCGGCTGGTTCCACACCGGCGACGTGGGCGAATTTGATGCCGATGGTTTCCTGCGCATCACTGATCGCATCAAGGACATTATCATCACCTCAAACGGCAAAAACGTGGCCCCGCAAAAGATTGAAACGGTGTATGCCAAGGATCATTTTATCGAGCAGTTTGTGGCCATTGGCGACCGGCATAAATTTATTAGTGCGCTGGTAGTGCCCAATTTTGTGGCGCTGGAAGCTTATGCCCAGGAAGCAGGTATTGCCTACCGCAGCGATGACGAACTGGTTAAAAATGATGTGGTGCAGGCTTTTTACCGGCAGCGGATTGATGCTTGTTCGGCGGAATTGGCCAATTATGAGCAGGTGAAGGCGTTTACGCTGCTGCCACGGCCGTTTACCCAGGAATCAGGTCTGCTAACCCCATCGCAAAAAATCAAGCGCAAGGCGGTAACCGAAGCGTACGCTGCCCAAATCGAGGCCATGTACCCGGCCGATTGAGACAACCGCTTTAGGATTTACGACTCATCGGGTTCGGTTTGGGGGAGACGGCCGTACAGATCCGTTAACTCCACCAACCGCCGTTGAATTTCACTGGTCAGCATCTCCGACGTGAAGCGCCACTGCCAGTAGCCGCTGGCCTTGCCAGGGAAATTCATCCGCGCTGTATTGCCCAGCTTCATGTGGTCTTGCAGGGGGATAACGGCCATGTCGGCTACCGAGGCAAAGGCCAGCCGGATCATGTCCCAGGCAATGTCGTGGCCGTCACTGGCCACGTAGCGGCGCACATGGTCTTGTTCGGCCAGCGTGGCGTTGCGATACCAGCCCATCGTCGTTTCGTTGTCGTGCGTGCCGGTGTAGACGACGCAGTTATGGACGAAGGTGTGGGGCAGGAAGCTGGAATTTTTCTCGCCGCCAAAGGCAAATTGCAGAATTTTCATACCGGGGAAATTGAAGGTGTCGCGCAGCTCTTCCACCTCTGGCGTGATGACGCCTAAGTCTTCGGCGATGATGGGCAGTTCGCCCATTTTTTGCTGCATGGTGTGGAAGAAGTCCAGTCCCGGCCCTTTGACCCACTGCCCGATAACGGCCGTTTCCTCTTCCGCCGGAATCTCCCAATACGCCTCAAAGCCGCGGAAATGATCCAACCGCACAATGTCGACCTGGGTGAAAATTGCCTGCAAGCGGCTCATCCACCAGCCGTAGCCATCCTTTTTCATTTGTGGCCAGTTGTAGAGCGGGTTGCCCCAGCGTTGGCCGGTTTCGCTGAAATAGTCAGGTGGAACCCCGGCGATGACTTTGGGCGAGCCGTCTTCATTTAAATAGAAGAGGCCGGGATTGGCCCAGACATCGGCGCTGTCGTAGGCCACAAAAATAGGCGCGTCGCCGACAATTTGAATATATCGTTCATTGGCATACGCTTTCAATGTTAGCCACTGCTCGAAGAAAACGAATTGCAGGAATTTGTTGCGCTCGATTTCATCCGCTTTTTGGGCCGACCAACGGGCGATGGCTTCCGGTTCGCGCCGGACGATGGCTTCCGGCCAGGTGTTCCAGACACCGCCATTATCGTGCATATATTCTTTTTTGAGAGCCATGAAGAGAGCAAAGTCGTTCAGCCAGGTTTTGTTCTCTTCGCAGAATTGGTTATAGGCCGCTTTTTGTACGGCCGTTCCCCGTTTCTGGAAATGGGCGAATGCTTTATCAAATAGTTGATTTTTGTAAACGATCACCCAGCCAAAGTCTACATGATGCGAAGGGAAAGGGGGAATATCGTTCACTGCCGAAGGCGGCAGGTAGCCGGCTTCAATCAGTTTGTCCGGGCTGATAAGCAGGGGGTTGCCGGCAAAAGCCGAAAAACATTGGTAGGGGGAGTCGCCATAGCCGGTTGGCCCCAGGGGTAATATTTGCCAGAGTGATTGCTTACTGGCGGCTAAAAAATCAACAAATTGATAAGCTGCCTCGCCTAAATCGCCGATGCCGTAACGGCCGGGGAGGGAGGTGGGATGGAGCAGGATGCCGCAAGAACGGGTAAAACGCATGATTTGCCTCTCAAAAGTAATATTCTGAATCTAAATGATCACACAAGATGGCCGAAATATCAACAGGAAACGGCCGTTTTTCAACTCGTGCTATTCAAAGTCTCCGTGCCAGCCTGCGAAAGATGTTGAAGCCACCGAATCTAATTCAATGTTAGATTGTGTTACCTTTTTCCCAAAGACAGCGTTGATAAAACAAATTACTATTTTACTGACATTAGAGATTGATGAGTGAGATCGTTCAGCAGAATCTTTGATGTAACGGGCATCACACTGTTTTTACAAGCGCCGCTCTGTAAAAGACAGTTTTGGGGAACCCCGGTTGAAATTGAAGTTAGCCCATTCCAGCCTGTTTCATATTGTCCGCCACAGGCTCTCTGTCTTTGAAGGAAAATCAAATGAATAATAAATTCAAACGCCTGTTCATTACGCTTTTGTTAGGTATTGGCCTGGTTATTTTTTTGTTGCAGTCTGTCGTACTTTTACCTGTAAAAGCCCAAACAGACCCTTGCAGCGGAAACGAACAAGCCAATGGTGCAGTTCCTGAGTGTAATGGCGAGCAGAGAGGCGCTTCTGGAATTTCCTCCCTGGCCTGGTTACAACAACAAATTACGGCCGATAAGACGCCCCGGCCCGAACAAGCGTTGGCGGATGCTTACCAGCGCATCCTGGATGCCGGTGCATATGATTTCACGGCTGAAAGTCAGCAAACGCTGCTGCCCCGCCCGTTGCCGGAGATGATTGGGCAAACCGACCAGCGTCTGGATGCGCACATTGATGGCGAAGTGACGCTGCCGGACGAAACGCTGTTGAGTTTAAGCATTGATGGTCTGGGATTGGATCCAACGCCGGTTTCTGTCCTGCAAGAAGGCGGCAACAGTTACTATTTGCAGGAAGGCGAAAAGATTCCCTTTGACAATCCGTTAGGTATCACATCGCCCAGCGGCGATTATTTGAGTTATCTGGCCGCGGCCGAAAATGTACAGCTTTGTGAATCGGATGATGCGCCGTTTGCAACGGCCGTATCCTGCTACACGTACGATATCAACGGCCAACGCTACGCCGAGCATGTCCGTGACCAGATGCAGGCCCAGTTGGCCAGCAGTCCGGCGGCCCCGCCGCCCGGTGTCGAGTACGAACTGGCCCCATCACCGGTTCTGACCAGCATGAGCGGTGCCGGCCGGGTGTGGCTTGACGAAAATGGGCTGCCGCTGCGGCAGGCCGTAGACATGAGCCTGCCAGAATTAAATGATTATTACGATGCCGATGTCCGCCTGGTGGTCGATTATCATTTTGACGCTGATGCGGTAACGGCCGTAAAAGCCGCCCAACCTCTGGCCACATTCCTCTCAATCCCTCTGCCTTCACCAGAAACAGTAGTCAATCAGGTTGAAGAATCACTCCCCAATACTGTCGTTTTCCTTTTAGTCATCGTTATTATTGCGCTATTCGTCATTTGGCACCGCCGCCGCTGGATGTACAGTTTCTTTGCCATCAGCCTGAGCTTATTGATGGTGTTGACGCCGCTGCTGCAAATACTCAGCCTCATCACCTACGATAAACGCCGGGCCTACGCTGCTGCATCCACGGTCACACTGACCGACATTGTGGAACAAGCGGTATCAGAAACCAGTGCGCCCACGACAACCAATGCTGGCCTGGAAACAACAACGGCCGCAGTCCAGCCATACCAGCCTGACATCTACTGCGGCATGGGCAGCAACAGCGATCGTGACGGCGACGGCCTGGCCGATGACGCCGAATACTGCTTGGGCACCGACCCCAACATGGCCGACAGTGATTATGATGGTGTCAACGACGGCGTAGAGGTTGCTGGATTTACGTTTAACAATAAAACCTGGTACAGCGACCCCATGAATGCCGACTCGAATATGGACGGCCGTAGCGATGGCGACGAGTGGATGCAAGATAACATCACCACCACCTGGGATCTCGATCAAGACTTACTGCCGAATGTGTGGGATAACGACGACGACGGCGATGGTGTGGCCGATAAACGTGACCTTTCACCCGCTTCCTTTACCAATTATTTCCTCAATCCCGATTACGATGGCCAGCCCATCACCGATACCTTCAATTTTAACATTACCGGCCAATACAACGGGTACGTTTATGTCGACATGCAGGTGCAGCCCGAAAATCTCAGTCACCTGCGTTATGGCATGACCCCACTGGATTGGGGGTACGACGCGAAAGGGCAGATTCAAGACCTGGACGATTCAGCCAACGACATCCGCCTTATTCCCATGCTGTCTGTTGAAGCCAATGCCGTCCCTAACGGCGACCTGTCCAATGATTATCACGTGACGGTCATGCAGGATACTGATACGGATGGTTACAGGCAAATGCTGCTGCCGCTGGCGCTGGTGGGAACGGGCGGGGCATCGGAGGCCTTTGCCCTGCGTATGGCTTATGGCCCCGAAACGCTGGCCACGCTGCCACAGGCCGGTATTCGCTGGCGGAATGCGCAAATTGTCTGGCTGGTGCAAGGCAAGATCGACAGCCAAAATTCCAATGGTGACATCACCACCAAAGATCAACCGGTTCACATGTATTATGAGCCGGCTACGCGGCTGACTGGCTGGCTGGTTACCAAAAGCGGCCAGTTTAACAGCGCCATTTTGGGTACGCCCGACATGCCCGCCGACGACCGGCAATTATTCCAACTTTTGTTTGGACTCAGCGGCTCATATTTGCAGTACCCGCAGGTGACGTTATCGGAGATCGTTGCCCGGTTTAGCGGGGCTAACACCCCCATTGCCGAAAAATGGGGTGTCACCACCACCGTCAAGATCGATGTCCCTATCACGCCTTATGCCCATTTTGAGGCGGGCACAAAGGATTTGAATAATCGTGTCAAAACTTTCGTGACGAATAACTATTCGTTGGACCAAAACAATGTGATGATCATCGCCAGTGAATCCAATATGGGGCTTTTCGGCCAGGATGATTTGGACAGCTTCAATCCCAATTTGAATGCGCTGGGTGTTAATCTAAATGATGTCTACCTGATTGCCCAACGGTCGCTGGAACTGCACATGCGCAAAGGCTGGGACGTGGTAGCCAATGCTGATTTCTCAACGGCCGTTTCCAACCGTATTGACAGCGCCGCCAAAACCGCCAAACTGAACCTGCAAGATCAATACCCAGGCATAACCTCCGATCAGCTTTCGGCCCTCACCCTGGGATTTTACGAGACGTGGCAGTACGGCCGTAACAGCATGATGAATATTGACGGCGTTAATATTTCAGACGGAACCAACTCCGATCAGGCACTTTACGAGCGCTATTACCTGACACCGCTTAACAAATTTAACGATCCGGCCAATATGAGCACCCTACCCGGTTACCTGGTGGAGGTAGGCAATTTTGCTCAAAAGGGAAGCGGCCTCATCTTTAGCGGCGGTCCGGCGCAGGCTTACCGCTATTTGCAGGCCAATGCTCAGGAAGCGCGGGACATGGGTTTTTCGGCCAGCCTGGCCAACTTCATCAACCACGTCGATCAAGCAATTGTTTCCATCCAGGGAACGGCCGATGTTAAGGATGGCCGAAACTGGGCCGAGAAACTCGCTGCATCGACCTGGTATACGCATTCTAAAAGCATTGCCATGAATGCCATAGCTTCAGCTGATACCGCATATGATACAGTTGATGCAATTAAAAAGGCGACTAAAGGGGTAACAGGCACGATCAAACAGGCTAAGACGGCTTTAAGTGCCCTCAAAAAGACAGCAACCTCACTGAAGCAAGTATCCAAAGTTGGAATTGCCTTACTGATATTAGATATTGCCGTACAAATTGGGATGTTTATTGCTACCGGCGACTTTTCGCCGGGCGCAATTGCCGGTTTACTGGCCGGTATCTTGCTTTCGATAATGTTGTTCATTATCGCCCTAAATCCGATAGGTGCGATTATCGTGGCTATTGTGGGCATCGTCGATCTTATTTTGATGCTTGTTGGTTTGGGGGATTATGCAATTTCCGGCTATGTTACCAAATTTATGGCCCTCAGCTTTTATTCTTCAGCCGCTTTATCCCGGCTGAAATCCGACTCGATCGCATTCACAGATCGAGAGACTGGTTTAGCCGATGAAAATATGGGATACATGGTCGGCAATCGTTTTGAAGTTTCTGACCAATTCAAGGCGGTGCTCGAAATACCCAAATCCGATTGGTCAGATGACTTTGCTTTTACCCGTCTCAAACAAGAGGTTGCCAAGTGGGGCGGCATCAGCACAAAATATTTGTATCAAAGCTGGGCCTGTGCTGAGTTTACTGTAACGGGTTGGGACACATTGAGATTTATTGGCACGACCTGCCCTAATCTAGAGATGGGTTATGACCCCACTTACACACCTAGCAAAGAATCGGTTGGCTTCCAAAATCCTTTGAGCGGCGAAATCCTCTTCCATAAATCAGGAGCGAACCTGGCCCTTAATATCAACACAAAAATCACGGCCAGAACGTACAACCTGAATGGCGGTATCGTTAATATTTTCACATCGGGCAGTATGATGTCTTTCGATCCCTTCACGCTGACACTGCCAGATGATATGGAGGATGAGGACAAGGCCGATTGGAAACCACAAACAATATATCTGGATATTTTGCCATTCTCGATTGACGAGTTTTGGACGTGGAGCAGTAAGGAAAACGGTCGTATCCTGACCAACTTTGATCCTGACGGTGACGGCATGACCACCAAAGACGAGATCAACGCCCGTCTCGGCTCCAACGCGTATTACACATTAAATAATGCTGTGGGATCGGCCGTTTTCAGTTATGATTTCAACAACCTGGATCAACTGCTCGCTGCCTGGGAAACCGAATTCAACGGCACGACAGTAGAACAAACTTTAATCAATTTAGGTAAATGCCCCACCGGAACCAACTGGTCTAATTTATGTGATACCAAAACCACGGTCTTCTGGCTGACCAGTGACAGTGATGGTGATGGCCTATCCGATAAATTTGAGTATGACAACGTTGGCAAACTGGGTACAAACTTCGCTGATAGCGACAGCGACAACGATGGCCTTAGTGATGGGTTTGAATACCAAATTGGCACCAGCATCAACATTACAGACACTGACGGCGACGGTCTGACCGATGACGTTGAAGTCTACCATCCAACCGCAAATGGTACCTGGGAAGGTGGTTACGTCATTCAACTGCCTGCCTATGGAGCGGTAGGGCCAAACGGCCGTGACACCATCAACGTCCGCGTTTTCTCCGACCCGCGCAGCAAAGATACCGACGGCGACGGCCTTGACGACGCTGCTGAAAAAGAAAGCGGTACCAGTCCCACAGCCTACAACCGAGCGCCGCGCGTTACCTTAACCGGACAGCCCTGGGCGGTTAGCCCATCAGGAGTTGGTGCAGTTTACGTTGCTCCTGGCGACGCGGTGACGTTGACCTCAAGGCTGGAAGTGCTCCCGCCCTATACGGTGACGGAAATGCTATCCCTGCAGATGCCATCCAATGCGATTTATTTCGCTACCACTCCCGGACTGAACGGATCGCGCAGCGTACCTAACACTGGTGTAACGCTCCGGCCAGAATGGGATTTTGCTAATAATGTTGCGCAGCCCTGGGAATATTTGTACGCAACAACTAAAGCCTGGAGCGCCTACTCGTTGAGTTATTCGCAGGTCGGTACGGCCACACTGCGGCTTCCCTTTGGGAAGAATAATGCGGTTCAAGAGTCTTCTGTACCCATTGTGGTTGATGCCGACAATCCGACGTTTGGCTTGATGACCCCGGCGCATGGCGAATTAATCGGCGGCGGTGTCAGCCATTACGTCATGGGTGGCTCTTCAGCCGACCGGACATCGTGGGTGGATCATATCGATTTGTCCATTCCCGGCAGTGGAAACGTTACTCTCACCGATACGCTCAATCTCAGCCCCTGGGCGTATACCTGGCAACTGCCGAGTGATGGGATTTACACGGTGTACGGCCGTTCCACCGATTACGTTGGCCATACTTCCACGCAAGACTCAATCCAGGTCATGATCGACAACACCGCCCCCAGCGTGAACGTGAATCTGGTTGACGGAACCGTTTACGGCCCGCCGCAAAACAGCGACGTTATCACCATCACCCTTAACGGTTCGGCCAGTGAAAACTACTCCGGCCTGACCCGCGTTCAAATTAGTACCGACGAAGGCCCCTGGCGCGAAGTGTGGACGCAAGAGACGGCTACCGTCACCAACACCACTTACACCAACTTTGGCGGCCCCTTTGGCCAGCGGGCCACCGGCGCCACCTGGAACGCCGAATGGACGCTGCCCAACATCGAATCGGTGCAGGGCTATCACAGTCTGCGTGTCCGTGCCTTTGATGTGGCCGGCAACTGGCCCGCCTACATTGAACGCACCATCATCATCGACGTACTGCCGCCCACCGACGATCTGGTCAACCGGGCCTACCTCAACGAATATCCGCACGTTCCTGCCAATGAAGTTCACACCTTTAGCGGTGTGGTCAACGATGTCGGCAACGTGCCCCAGCCCTCACGTCCGGTAGAACTGGCCGGTAATTTGGACAGCATCAACGATGCCACTATCTGGCTGGGCCTGGATAACATCAACGAAAACAATGCCGATGTGAATGTGGCCTGGATTGGCGACTTCAACGGTGACCGTCGTGGTGATTTGCTCGTCGGCTTACCCGCTTCTGCGGATGGTGCGGGGCGGGTGGCTGTGGTATACGGCCGTGCCGGTAACTGGCCCGTCCCCAACGAACAAGAAATGCTGGCCGACTCCCGAACCTCCTTCATCGGTCTGCCCGGCGCGGGCATTGGCCTGCAAGCCAAAGCCGCCGGCGACGTCAACGGCGACGGCATGGCCGATCTGATCATTGGCGATGCCGTTAACAACCGCGTCTATCTCATTCTGGGCAGCCCCAAATATCTGGGCAGCAGCCTGCTGCTTGATGGCCCCATCGGCTACAACGTGCGCTCCTTGCAAGTGCCCAATGGCCAGCAAATTGGCCACAACCTGGGCGCAGCGGGGGATGTCAACGGCGACGGCTACGATGATTTGCTCATCGGTGTGACCGGCAGCCTCGACGCCGCCTACCTGTTGTTAGGGCAGCCCAATCCCATCTGGGAATCAGACGACATTGACCAACATGCTGCCGCCCGAATTATGGGTGCGGGTACGGCCGTACTCGCTGCTGCCGGTGATCTGGATGGCGATTTCCGTGACGAGTTCATCGTCGGTATCAACAACACCCTGTACCTGTTTGCCGGTAGAGGCACCTATGCGCCCCGCGCCGGTTCCTATCTTTACCTGACCAGCAGCCCGGTGGCCAGCTTCAGCAGCGCCGATGCCCTGCCTACTTCTGCTGCCCTCGGCGACGTCAACGGTGATAATCTGGGTGACTTCATCTACAGCGATGGCAGCAGCCAACATCTCGTTTATGGCGACGCCGCGCTTAGTGATGGTTCCTGGTCAACTGCCGCCTACAATCTGGGCGCAGGCTTCCTGGCCGCTCCTGGCGACGTAGATAACGATGGTTTGGCCGATATTCTGATTGGCGGAAACGGCAGCGCCTACTTGATTTTGGGCAGCGACGCCGGTACGGTGCAGTCTACCATTAGTGGCGTTGTTAATGCGGCCTCTGTCTCCTACGCTGCTGGAGCCGACCTGAACAGCGACGGTTCCTCCGACCTGCTGCTGGTGCCTACCGCAGCCAGTGCCCAGGCCGCCGCTACCACCTCGGACAATACCGCTGATTTGCCGCTGACCTGGGTGCCACGCCTGTCCGAACAAACCCTGGATACCTTTGTCGGCAGCAACAATTGGCCGCCGGTGGCTTCCACCGATGCTTACGTCAATGGCGATGGTGTCTGTCATGGTTTAACACCTTGTTACCCAACGATTCAAGCCGCAGTTGATGTTCGATATGGCGGCGACCTCATCATTGTTCAACCCGGCGTGTACAACAGCTTCATTGTTGACGGCAATGTGCGCAATTACAACAACTTGACCATTCGCGGTATCAATACAGACGCCGTATTTGTAGATGCCAACGGCAGTAGCTATGCGGCGCTCATTCGCAATGCCGCCAGCGTTCATCTGGAACAAATGACCTTGCGCAACGCCAGCTACGGCGTGCAGCTCGACGATGCCGGTGTAGGTGGACACAAGAGCAATCAACTAACGAATCGTACCATTCTGGATCACCTGCTTATTTATGATGCCAGCGCTTACGACATTTATATAGACCGCAGCAGCACCGTCACCGTCTCTAACAGCACGCTAGTGAGAGCAGGCAATCACGTCGGGGTTGATATGTCTGGCCCATTTGATGCCACGGTGGATGCTGGCTGGCAGGCAGAACCCAATACCCCGGACGCTTTTTACGATGGCGGCGGTCTGGCTGCATTCGACGATATTATTCTCTACTGCACCGGCGGCGGCGGCCGTTCCTGCAAATGGAAACACGCGCAAGATGCTAATTGGTTTATTCCGTGGGCGCCGCCTGATGATTTGGAACCAGGTAGCACCCTGGCGGCTGGCAGCGATGGCCAATTTTATGTTGTGGCCGCCCCGGGCTGGAGCGATGTGGACGCCGCGCCAGAACAAATTGTCACCATTTGGAGTGAAGGCCTGACTGTCAGCCAGATTGACGGACATTTGCTGGCAGTTCCCCAACTTGGACAGGGATTCTTCGAATGGAACGGCAGCAGTTGGGACTCATATAGCGATAGCAACGTTCCAAATACCAATTATCAAGCCATTGCCGAAAATCCAACAAATGGAGACGTGGCCATTGCCGCTGCATGGTATGGTGTGTTTATTTGGGATGGGATTCAATTTACCAACATCGTAACAGACAATATCGTCTCATTGGTTTATGATTCTCAAGGCAACCTCTTCGCTCCCAAACGTACAATTGGCAACATTTCTTTAGAAAAATATGATGGCAGTCAGTGGACCAAAATTGCGGATTTGGATTCAGATCCAGTGATGACAGTTGATGATCAAAACTCTATTTATGTCGCTGATGGTTCCAGCATGTTTCGTCATGATGGCAGTACGAATTGGTATATACCCAGTGTAGGTAGCATCACCAACACTGTTAGATCGCTTGCTTACGACGAAACCATCGATAAATTGTTTGCCTGTACTGTGTCAGGAATCGCCCGTTATGATAACGGTTCCTGGACCATGCTGCCTCCGGTAACAACAGGCGCTGGCACATCCTCTGTTGGCTCTTGTGATGATTTAACTTACAGTGGACAGATTTTCGCCAGTGGCGAATGGCACGAAGAGACACCTGAGGGCGATCTGGAAATCAATTTGGCTAGTTGGAACGACTTTGATGGACAATGGTATCCAATTGGAACCAATGAGCTTTGTGTATCGGGTGAACCTCAATGGTGTTCGGTGGATAGTATGGCCGGTGGCAAGCATGGCATTTTTATTGCAGGAAGAGACTTTTATGATTTGGGGGACGATGATTACGCTACTTCGTATCAAAAGATAGCCCACTACCACTTTTCCACGAGTGTGTACAGCACGACTCTTAATGCTTGGGCGACAGTGGCATCTCCGCCCGTTGTTGGGTCGGGTGCAAGCATGGCCGGTAATAACGATGGCAAATTGGCATTAATTGCCGGCAACGGCACTGACCGTGTTTACACATACGACATCGTCACAGACAAATGGGATAGTAATGATACGCTGGAAACAGACGGCGTACGAACCCCAATCACCGTTACTGCTAGCGCTATGACATTTGATGGCAATTGGCTGTACGCTATTATGGATGGCGGCGAGTTTTGCAGCTCCGGTGATGGCCGGTATTGGTCTTGTTACAGCGAGGGTGACATTGACGAAAGTACAATGGGTACTATCGATGGTGGCGTCTCGTTAACGTATGATCCCAAATTTGATACCTTCTATGCTTTTACCGGTGGCAATGGCAGCAATATGCTCCGCTATAACACTCAGAGCAATACATGGGAACTGCTGCCTTCGGAACGCTTTACCCCCAGCCCGATTAAACCTGGTGCGGGACTTGTCTTTATCCCCGGCGAAGAAGGAAATTCGCTATACGCCGTAGAAGGCAATTACATAGGCTCTAATACAGGCTTTTGGCGTTATCCTGTTCCGGAACCAAACAAAATTGGTTTTGAAAACAGCGCTGTTGTTGTACCTCCCGGAGGCACAACTGCCAATTGGCTTAATTTGACTGATCCTTTGCCGGAAGATTTTAACTTCCGAGTAGGGACAGGCAGCCTCTGGTTCAATAGTACCGGCCTGCCCAATAACGGGGGTTACTTACCTAGAACGACAGCCGATCCCTTCCTTGATGCCAGCCATGACGTTTACCGTATGGGGCAGCCTGGTTACACCGTCGGTTATCACACTTACACGGAACCGGTAACGGCGACGACGACTACCGGCATTCAGGCGGCTATCAACACTGGAGCCAACCAGGTCATCGTAAAGTCGGGTATCTATGAAGAAGATGTTTACCTGGTGAACGGCGTAGAGGTGATTGGCGCGAATCCGGACTGGACGATTATACGGCCGTTATTCGGCAGCACCGCCAACGCCCTCGTCCGATCCGCAGGCGCTACCGGAGCCTCATTTTCCCGCTTTACGCTGGATGGCGAAAACAGCGAGCTGGATGGCTTTGCTGTTACCGGCAATGCTGCTAACGTGACCTTGCAACGGGCGCTCATCTATGACACCGGCACGGCCGTTACCATTGACGGTGTAGACAGCGACCTGGAAGTCGCTAACGTCACGGCGGCTCATAGCAACAACGGTCTGGCAGCCACCAGCTGCGCTTCGATTGACGTGCGTAACTCGGTTTTTGCCTACCACAACGGAGCTGGCCTGAGCCACGAAGGGTGTGCGGCCGTTCAACTACACACCTACAATCTCTACTGGGCCAACGCCAGCGATTTTGGCGGGGCCGCCGACGCCGGTGCGGCTGAATTGTTCCTTGATCCCAACTTTGTGGACGCGATGGATTACGATTTCCGCACCTATAACTACTCGCCGATTATCGATGCCGGTAATCCGACCGATCCGGCCCCGCCGGGAGCAGGCAGCCGAGCCGACATCGGCTACGTGGAACAGGGACGTATCAACTTCTACGTCGATGACAGCTACTGCGACATCTGCATCAATGACGGGTTGACCTGGCAGGTGGATGCGTTTGACACGATTCAGGATGCCCTGAATGCGGCCAATAACGCACTGCTTAATTTGAATCCCAGCTACGTTGATGTGCCCCAGTTGGTCGTCGGCGTGGCCCCCGGCACTTACCACGAGCAGGTTACACTGCCCAGCCATGTCCTGTTGATGGGCAGCGGCGCGGAAGTAACGACGCTGGATGGTGATGGCGGCACGGCCGTTACCGCCAACGGTGTCACCAATTCCGGCATCCGTGATCTGACCATTACCAATGCCGATACGGCCGTACTCGTCACCGGCGCCAGCAATGCCATCGACATCCGCCACAACATCTTCACCAACAACACAACCGGGCTGCTGGTAACCGGCCGGGGTACAGCCGCCCTGGAATACAACACCCTGGTCAATAACGGCACCGGCGTTGCCGCCGATGGGCCGGGCAGCTGGACCGTGATGATGCACAATATCATCGTCGGCTCCAACACCGGGGCCAGCGCCGGCAACAACGGCCAAATCTTTACCGACTACAATCTTTACTACAACACGCTCGATTTTGTCGGGGCGACGACTGGCGGTAACGACATCACCGGGCAAAATCCGCTCTTTGCCGGTGGCGGCGCGCCGTACCGGTTGAGTGAAACCTCGCCTGCTGTTGACGCCGCGGCTTCCGACGCCATTGTGCCCGCAGGCGGCGGCGTGCTGGCTGACCTGGGGTACAGCGAGCTGCTGGCCGCGCCTGTTACCTTGCTTTTGGGGCAGGAAAACCTCTCTACAGTGATGGGGAACTCTGGTGTCGCGGCGGTGGAATATGGTGTGGTGACGGTGGCCGATCCGACAACGGCCGTTACCGCAACCTTACCCTCCACCTGGACATCCATCACCCTGGACAGCCCTGGCGAAACCTACTCCTACTGGTCGGCCGATTACACGCCGCAAACAGAAGGGTTGCAGCGCTTCTACAGCCGGGCCACCGACATGGTCGGCAATCAGGAAGATGATCAACTGGATTGGTACGACGGCTCCTTTGTCGTGGACAGCACGCCGCCGGTTGTGCAGTGGCTGCTGCCGCCCAACAGCGCATCGCTGCAATCGCCGCTGGAACTGCGGGCACAGGTCAGTGACTACGCCGCCGGTGAATTCAGTGTCGAAGAGAAGGACATTTACTTTGAAGTGAACGGCCAACGTTATCAAGCTTCCTGGGCCGCCGAACCCTGGAACGAGGATGCCGGTCAACCGCGCATCTTCCGGGCCTGGGTAGATTTGGCCGTTGACTCTTACAGCAGTGTCACGGCCGTTGCCGAAGACAAAGCCGGCAATGTGACCAGCGATTCCAGCCTCTCCTTCACCGTGACCGGCACAGCTGCCCCCGATAACACCGCTCCCAACCTGACTATCGCCCAGCCAGTTGATGGCAGTTGGGTGACGCGGATTGTGACATTTACCGGTACGGCCGTAGACAGCGGCAGCGGCATTGCCTTTGTCGAAGTCAGCGTGGATGGTGGCTCAACCTGGCGGCCGGCCACAGTTTCCGGCAGCGATTGGTCGCTGGTCTGGGAAGGCCCCGAAGATGAGGCCTTTGTCAGCTACCCGGCATGGGTGCGGGCTACCGACCACGCGGGCAATGTGACCAGCACCCCGCTGCAATTTACCATCGACGAAGTGGCTCCGGCCGGTTTACTGCCAATGACCTTTAACTTTGCTGAAGGCAGCCACTTTGATGCGGTGACCAATCTGGATATGAATTGGCAGCCGCCCATTGATGCCAGTGGCATTATGACCACACTCCTCACCGTAGACCAGATTTCGGACACGATTCCGCTGGATGTGGTGGTGGGGACAACGGCCGTTGCCAGCCTCAATGCTAACGGCGATTGGTATGCCCATCTGGCTGCCGTTGATGCTGCCGGTAATGCTGTCCTCTATCACTATGGTCCCTGGCATGTGGGCATTAATCAAGGCCTCGCCTTCGGCCAGCGGCAGCAGTCAATCATTATCGATGGCTATGTTGACGTAGCTAATAACGAATGGCAGCTTGCCACCGAATATCTCGATGATGACGAACGCACCATCGGCAGCCCTGTTACCTACAGCCCCGGTGACCAGCAGTCGTTCCTCACCACCTGGGATGCCAATAACATCTTTATGGCCTGGCGCGGCGCTTGGTGGACGCTGGATGGCGAACTGTGGATTTATATCAACAGCGGCGCGGGCGGCAGCAATCAGATGATTCAGCCGCTGGCCTCGGCGCCGGGTGCTGGTTTGCCCTTCGATGCCGATTATGCGGTACAAATCACCGATCCGTTAACCGGAACGCTGTGGGAGTACAGCGGTGGTTGGCAAGTCTCGGTGCAGGATTGGGCTTTTGCCCAGGGCAGCAGCGGCGATACAGAAATTCGCCTGCCGCTGTTTGGCACCAGCAACCTGGAAACCCTGGCCTTTGGCCTCGGTGATGATGGCAATATCTGGGCCATCTTCCCGGCGACCAATGCCCTGAATCCTGTTGTTGCGGCAGCCCCGGCGCCTACATTGGCCGGTTTGGATGGAATTATGGCCGTTGCCCCCAGCGGTTGGCAGACATACCACTGGGATGACATCACTACGGTGACCGACGTTGCTGCCAACCAGCCGCAAGCGGCCGGTCTGGAACTGAGCATGGCCAGCAATCCAACACCCATGGTCATGCCTGGTCCCAACAGCACCATCGAATATGTCGTGCGGCTCACCAACCACGAAGATTCTACTCTGACTGGCAAACAAATTGCTTTCATCGCTATTCCCTTTGATGGTGTTATTCATGAGAGTATTGTTGGTGCTTCCTGCGCTACGACCAATCCATGGCAGTGTACATTGGATCCGCTGCCGCCGGGAGCCAGCACTATCACCCTGACTATGCGGCTGGCCTCCGATCTGACCGGCATTGAGCAGGTGTCGATGTTTGCCATGCTGCAAGACAGTACCATTCCGCCGGAATTCAACACGCAAAGCGACATTCATCATTTGGCCGACAGCCTGCCGCCAGAAGTGAGCCTGCTTTCAGCGCCATACGCCACCCTTGGTTCGCAAACCTTCTTTGGTACGGCCGATGATGGCAACGGTATTGGCGTGGATTATGTGGAAGTGCGTCCGGCCGGCGGCAGTTGGCAGCGTGTCGAAGGCACATCGTTCTGGACGGCCGATCTGACAGTTTCGCCCTTCTCGCAGCACGGCGATGTATGGGAGTTCGAGGTGCGGGCCGTGGATTTGTACGGCCAGATGAGCGCTCCGCTGCTGGTGAGCTTTACCGTTGATTTGCTAGCGCCTGTCATCGCTCTGGACATACCGGCCGGTTTCAATGAGACCTTCAACGACGTAACCGGCACAGTGAACGATTCTCCGTCGGGCAGCGAAACCGTTCAACTCCTGGTTCAGATTGATGATCAACCCTGGCGCGAAGCGTCTATCTTTGCTCCCAATGATGTGGGTGAACAGACTTTCCTCTGGACGTGGAATACGCCGGCCGAAGATTACATCAGCCACACGATGCAGATTCAGGCAGTAGATTTGATGGGCAATATGAGCAGCTTGGCCCAACCGCAAACGGTCTGGGTGGATAACGTTACCCCTGTCATAACGGTGACCAATACGCTGACGCAAGTGGTAGTGCAGGATTACCGGCCGGGCGTTGGTGTTGGCGGCCCAGTGATCAGCGGGCAGGTTACCGATGGTGGCGGTCTGGCGCAGGTGCAGGTGTTTGTGGAATTGCCTGATGGTACGAGTTACCGGGAAACGGCCGTTCTCGCTAATGAACAATGGCAGTACACCCCCGTCCTGCAGTTGGTGGGCGACTACCGCCTGCGGGTCGAGGCACAGGATTTGCTGGGCAATGCGATAGCCAGCGAATACTACAATTTGAACGTCATTGCTGCGCCTGATTCCTACTACAATACCTTCTATACACAGGAGGACACGCCGCTCAGCTTTGAACCGTTGTTTAACGACCTGGACCTGGATGGCGATATTCTGAGTGTGGACGCGGTGGCCGAGCCGGAACATGGTACGGCCGTAATCAGCCCCACCACCTGGATCATCTACACGCCAACCCTCAACTTCAACGGCACTGACGTCTTTACCTACACCGCCAGCGACGGTGTGCTGACCGACACGGCGACAGTGACGATTACGGTTACGCCGGTCAATGACCCGCCGGTTATCGGCGGCAGCAATCCGATCAACCGGGTGATGGGTGAAGACGGCGGTTCCATTGCTTTCAGTTTCAACAGCAGTGACGTTGATGGCGACTCTTTGAATTGGGATGTGTTAGGCGGAACGGGAACGGCCGTTATCAGCAGCACCTACGGCAGCGGCAACAGCAGCATCGACCTCAACTACACGCCGCAGACTGATTCGGTTGGCCTGGACAGCTTCACCGTGCAGGTGAGCGACGGCTGGCTGACCGATACCGTCACCGTCAATATCATGCTCACTCCGGCTGATGATCCGCCGCGCGCTGCAGATGATTTCATCACGCTGGTGCCAGGTGACAACGGCAAACCTATGTTGATCAACGTAATGGCCAATGATGTCGAAGTGGATGGCCAGACGCTGTCGCTGACCGGCCTGGGTAGCCCCAGCTTGACCGGGACAGCCCAAATCAGCGGCGGCAAGGTCATCTACACGCCCACCCTGACCCTGGGCGAAACGGAAACCTTCACTTATACCATCTCCGATGGCGGGTTGGAAGATACGGCCGTTATCCAGGCCACGATGGTCGAGGGGGATGCCAGCGGTCGGCCGGATGACTCCGTCACTCTGCCCGGCATAGGCGACAACGGGTCGATAACTGTCCAGGTGTCGATTCCGCCAGACGTGGCTGGAACGGATGACTTTACGTTGGTGTACCGGGAAACAGCCGTGGCCGGCCCGGCCCCGCAAAATTACAAATTCGCCGGATTGGCCTTCACGCTGGATGCCTACGTCAACGGCGTGGTGACATCGCCCTACACCCTGACCAATCCCATCACGTTAACCATTACCTACAGCGACGCCGATATTGCCAACATCATGGGCGGTGAGCAAGACCTCAACTTGTGGTATTGGACCGGCAGCGAATGGAGCAGTGCAGGCATCACGCTGGTGGCCGAAGATTTGGACAACAACCAATTGACCTACACCATCAGCCACCTGACGGAGTTTGCTCTGTTCGGTTGGGATGGGTATCACGTCTATCTACCAGTGGCTATTCGGTAATTGGGAATAAAACCATGAAGCATTCGCCTTATTCTGTATTACGGCCGTTCATCTTGACCTTTGTTCTGCCTGGCATGGTACTGGCTCTGCTGGCAATGAGCGTTAACGCCTCCTGGATGCAAACGACACTGGTGTCCGATGAGTCCATCATCGTTAACAGCAGCGCCGACAATACAACAGCCGGTGACGGCATCTGTACGCTGCGCGAAGCCATCGCCAACGCCAACAGTGCCAGCGACACCACCGATGGCGACTGCGTTGTTGACAGTGTCATCACCTTCGACCCGGCGCTCGACGGACAAACCATCACGCTTAACGGCAGCGAGCTAAGTCTGACCGGCCACATGACCATCAATGGCCCCGGCGCGCAGTTGCTGACTATCAGCGGCGGCGACGTTTCCCGTGTCTTCAATGTTGGCAGCAGCGGCGTGGTCGAAATCAGGGGGGTGACGATTGCTAACGGCCGTGTCACCAGTAGCAACGGCGGCGGCATCAACAACGCCGGTACGCTGGTTTTGAGCTACAGCACAGTGGCCCAAAACGCCATCGCCAGTGGCGGCGTCACCAACGGCGGCGGCATCCACAACAGCGGTGTCATGACCATCACTCACAGCGCCATCATCAGCAACACCAATGCGGGTACGACGGCGCGCGGCGGCGGCGTGGCCGGGACGGCGGGGCGGCTGGCCATCCTGAACAGCACGATTAGCGGCAACAACTCCAATATTTGGGGCGGCGGTGTTCACAATACCGGCTCCAGCACACTGCTTATCGATCACAGCACGATTGCCCGGAACACGGCCGTTACCTTTTGGGGCGGTGGTCTCCTGGTGGAGAACAATACGGCCGTCACCATCAAAAACAGCATCCTGGCCGAAAACGAGGACAACTCCGGCCCCCGTGAATGCTACTACTTTGGCACAGCACCCACTTCGCAGGGGTACAATGTGGTTGAAAATCGCGGCAACTGCCCGTTTAACGCAGCCGGCGATGTGACGGCCCAGGATGCCCATCTTGGCACATTTGGGAACAGCGGCGGCCCAGCCACCGACTACACCGGCCAGCCAACCGATCCGAATGGGCAGGCCACCTGGACGATTGCCTTACTGTCCAACAGTCCGGCCATCGACCGCATTCCCAATGGCGTCAACGGCTGCACCCTCACCCATTTCACCGACCAGCGGGGCTACGTTCGCGCCGACGCCTGCGACAGCGGCGCGTTTGAGTACGACGGCATCCAGCTCACGGTGGACGTGGCGGTCGATGATGACAATCCCGGCCCCAGCCAGATTATCACTTACACCGTGGTAGCCGCCATTGCCGACAGCGGCCCCATCGACGTGACCGGCATCATTGTCACCGACAGCTTACCGGCGTACATCAATTACATCGGCCCGGTAACGGCCGTTGGCAGCACCACCCCCAATGACCCGCCCACCCTGGTAAATGGATTGACCCTGGCCCAGGGCACGGCCGTTACCTTCACTTTTCCCGTTTCCGTCAGCATTGGACTGAAGGGTGGAACGGAGATCGTTAATCCGGTGGCGGCCAACAGCGCCGAAACGGCCGTTCCCGCCGCTAACTCACAAACGCTCATCGTCCGCAATGTGCCGCCAGTAGCCGTGGCCGATACGCCGACGGTGGATGAAGACAGCGGTACGACCAATTTCACCGTGCAGGCCAATGATTACGATCTGAACTGGGACAGCCTGACCATTTCGGCTGTGGGGGGAACCAATAACGGGGGCACGGCCGTTACCGACAACAACAGCATCGACTACACCCCCACGCTTAACTTCAACGGCACCGAAGTCTTCACCTACACCCTGTCCGACGGCCTTTTGAGCCACACCACCAGCGTGACCGTGACGGTCACGCCGGTGAACGATGCGCCGGTCATCGACGACAGCAGCACTATCAGCTTGACTGTCGCTGAAGATAGTTTGCTGCCCCCGTTTCATTTAACGGCCAGCGATGTGGATGGCGATGTGCTAACCTGGCGTGTGGCTGATGCAGCGGGAACGGCCGTGATCAGCAGCACCAATGCCCTCACCAGCAGCGCCGC
Source organism: Ardenticatenaceae bacterium (assembly GCA_020634245.1). Taxonomy (GTDB): domain Bacteria; phylum Chloroflexota; class Anaerolineae; order Promineifilales; family Promineifilaceae; genus JACKCC01. The sequence continues at coordinate 100,933 of JACKCC010000022.1, forward strand.
CATCACCTACACGTTGGGCGCCGATTTTGTCGGTCTGGACAGCTTCGAGATTCAAGCCGGGGATGGGGCGCTGACCGATACGGTGACCGTCAACATCACCGTCACGCCGCTCAGCGACCCGCCGCAGGCCGCCGATGATTTCGTCATTGTGGTTCCGGCTGACAGCGGCACGCCAATCGTCATTGACGTGTTGACTAACGATGTGGAAGTAGATGGCGAGACACTGCTTTTGGAAAATGTCGGCCAGCCCAATTTAGGCGGTGCGGCGCAAATCAGCGGCACGCTGGTGGTTTACACGCCCACCCTCACTCTGGGGCAGACGGAGACGTTTGCTTACACGGTGTCGGATGGGCATTTGGTAGATACGGCCGTTATCCGAGTCAAAATGCTCAACGGATTGGGCAGCGGTCGTCGTGGTGAAACCATGACCGTTGGCAGTATTGGCAGCAGCCAGGCGATGACGGTCAGCATCGACATTCCGACCAATGTGATTGGGACGACTGAGAATTTTGGGCTGGTGGTAGGGGAAACGGCCGTTTCCCCGCAGCCACTGGACGAATACCATCCGGCGGGACTCAATCTCACTCTGGATGCCTACCTGGATGGCGTTTTGACCTCACCTTTTACCATGACAGCGCCCGTCACCCTGACCATCACTTACAGCGAGGATGGCCTTTCCCACCTCATTCGTGGCGAACGTGACCTGGCCCTCTATTTCTGGTCGGGCAGCGAATGGGACAGCGATGGTATCACGCTTGTCGAACATGATATGGACAATAACCGCATCGTATTTGCCCTGAATCATTTAACGGACTTTGCATTATTTGGCTGGGATGGTTTCCCGGTTTACCTGCCCATCATTCTGGGTGGTTCCTAGATTCGTGACCCATGATCCGTAAACTGTTTTCTAGCAGATTTCCCATCGGATTACCGGATATGGATTACCGAATACGGGTCTTGACAATGACCAATCGGAGACTGAAATCGTGAGAAAATCAAGCTCTCTTAACATTTTACTGGCATTCTTTCTGGGTGTAATCCCGATTTTGGCTCTGCTTTGGGGGTTGGGTGGTCTGCCGGCCGCTTATGCTGTGACTATCACGGTCAATACGGCAAACGATGAATATAACGAAGATGGTGACTGTTCATTGCGGGAAGCAATCATGGCTGCCAACAATGATATTGCCGTAGATGCATGTGGCCCTGGAGCTGGGCGGGATACCATTCAATTCAGTCTGCCCACTCCGGCCGTGATCACCCTGACCCAAGGGCAGTTGATGGTCGAGAAACAAGGCGTCACTATCGCTGGCCCGGGCGATGAACTGCTGGCCATCAGCGGTAACGACACGTTCCGGGTATTTGATGTGGCGGCGGGGATTCCCATTACGCTTTCTAACTTGACTGTACGGAACGGCCGTACCGTCCTTGATGGTGGCGGGCTGCGGGCTGGTGGTGCTGTCACGTTAATCGATACCAATTTCACTGACAATATGGCCGGTGATGATGGCGGCGCGGTTGACGTGCTGGGCAATTTAACACTGATCGACACGAATATTCTGAGCAATACGGCCGCCGGGCAGGGCGGCGGCATCAACAGCTTTGGCCCGGCAACCACACTTGGCGGCGGTCTGTTTCAAAACAATCACGCCGGTGATATTGCCGGTGGTTTGTATGCTGACAAAACATTACAGATTGATGGCACCCAGTTTACGGGCAATTCGGCGCAAAACTATGCTGGCGCCGTCTGGGCCTGGCAAAGTGCCGTTATTCAAAACAGCACTTTTGCCACTAATACAACTCACAATCTGGACATCGGCGCATTGTACGTCCGCTATAACCTGGCGCTGACTGATACGATGTTTATCAGCAATACGGCCCATGCCAATGGTGGGGCGGTTCTGGTTGGCGGCGATGCCCGGATTTTGAATGGCGCATTTGCCGGTAACGCGGCCGAAACGGGGTGTGCCGGTGCTGTGGCCGTTTCCGGCAGCATGTGGGTGACGAATACGCATTTTATTGACAATGTGGCGGCGACTAATGGTGGCGCGGTTTTGCTGACGGGAGGCGACGGCCGTTTTCTAAACACCCTTTTAGCCCGCAACAGCGCCAGCACGGGCAGCGCCTTCTACCTGGCCCACAGCGGCGGCGTAGCCATTACCCACGCCACCATCGCCGGACCGGAACAGGCAGCTGACAATGCCATCTACATCAACAGCAGCGGAACGGCCGTTATCAGTCATAGCATTATCGGCGGTTACACCACAGGTATTGACGTTACCGCCGGGAACGTGAGCGAAGATTACACTCTCTTCTATGATACATTCCTGACCGGCGGTGCTGTGACCAGCGGCGGCCACAGTTTTGAGGGTGATCCCGCTTTTATCGATCCGGCCAATAATGACTATCATCTCAGCGCCAGCAGCGAGGCGCTCAATACTGGCGGGGACAGCGGCATTGTGGTCGATGGCGACGGTGATGTCCGGCCCGGCGGTGGCAGTGTTGACATTGGCTGTGATGAGACGATTTATGTCTCGGATGTGACGATTGCCAAAAAGGTAAACGCCACCCCACTGGCCGGAGAACCCATTGTTTATACCATCGCCTTCACCAACACGGGAACCGCGCAGCTGCCTCGTTTGGTGTTGACTGATGCCATTCCGGCGCAGGTAACGGCCGTCCACATCATCAGCAGTGGTGTTGCTTTAACCGGCTTCGCAATAGATGCCACGTACGTCTGGCGGGCGCACAGCCTGGCCCCTGGCGCAGGCGGTGTGATTACAGTCAGCGGCACGCTGGCCGACCCATTGCCGCGCGGTATTTTTACAAATACCGTCACTATTGCCACGATTGCTGTTGAATCGGATTTGAGCAACAACAGCGCCTCCGCCAGCCTGACGGTTCCCAACCTCGCCCCGGTAGCGGTGAATGATGTGTTGACGATTGCCGAAGACACGGCCGTTACCCTCACTCCATTGGCTAACGATATCGACGGTGATCCGCTGCACATTGTGTCATTTGGCCAGGCAGCGTTGGGAACGGCCGTGCTCAGCGGCATCCAACAAATCGCCTACACACCCACGTCCAACATCTTTGGTACAGATACGTTCACCTACACCGTCGGCGACGACGAACTCACTGATTCGGCAACTATTACTATCACGATTACGCCGGTCAATGATGCGCCGGTTATCACCGAAGGGGCTACTGTTCCCATCACGATGAGTGAAGACAGCAGTCCAACGCCCTTCCAATTGACACTGCACGCGGCCGACGTAGATAACGATCCGCTGACCTGGTCGGTGACGGCACAGGCGGTGCACGGCACGGCGGCAGCGGCGGCCGGCCCTGCCGTTGCGAGTATTGTCACCTACACGCCTGCCCCCAACTATGCCGGGCCAGACAGTTTTGTAGTTAATGTGACTGACGGCGACTTGAGTGATTCGATCACAATCACCTTAATGCTCGATCCGGTAAACGATACGCCCATGGCGGTCGATGACACGGCCGTTGCCTTACACTCGCGGCTCGACGGAACGATCCAACTATTTGCTGGCGGCCCCGACGGCAGCCTGAACGTACTCAGCAATGATGGCGATATTGAGAATAGTCCGCTGATCGTGGTTGATGTCAGTACCGGCGAGTATGGCGGTGTGGTTGATTTGGAAAGTGACGGCCGTTTATTCGATTACACACTGCCGGGTTATTTTAGCGGCGTGGAACGGTTCCTCTACACCATGAGTGATGGGGAGCTGGCGGATACGGCCGTTATCAGTATCACCGTCGTCAATGGCTTGAATGGGGGCATGAGCGGGGACACATTTGCCGTGTCGGCCATCGGCCAGGACAGCGCCTTCACCGTGACTACAGCCGTTGCGGCCGAAGGGGATGATTTCACTCTGATCTTTGATGTGCCGGGAATGAGTGATGAAGTTGCCGTCACTGCCCTGCCAACCGATTTGCCCCCTGGTTTTGTGCCAGCGGGTCTTGAATTTTCCCTGGCTGCCTTTGTGGCGGGACGGCCGTTGCCCGACGGCACATTGTTAGCCGAACCCATCACGCTAACGATTGACTACAGCGCCGCCAACATCGCCAACATTGGCCCCAGTGAACTCAGTGCCGGCCTGTATTTCAACCAGGTTGGCAGTTGGACGCAGGATGGTATTCAGATTGTGGAGAGAGATACGGCCCAACACAAATTGGCTGTTGTGGTAGACCGGGTCGGCGATTTTGCACTGTTCCGGCAGGGCTTTGTCTTCTTGCCACTGGTGACCAACAATTTCGTGAGCGCGCCCGACCTGGTGGTCGAGTCGCTGGTTGTTCTCTCCAGCGGCGGTGTGGACGGTTCGGCCGGTGATTTTGAGCTGGTGATTCGCAATGTGGGAACGGCTCTGGTCACAGCGGAGTTCTGGGTGGATGTTTATGTTGATCCGCGGGTAGTGCCAACGGCCGTTAACCAAACCTGGTCGATTGTGGGAACACAGGGCCTGGTTTGGGGCGTGACCGCTGATGTTTTGCCCATCAAGCCGGGCGAGTCGCTCACGCTGACGCTGGCCAGTGCAACCTATAAACCAGATTTGAGCTTCGTCAAATGGCCGCTGGCTGCCAATGCGTCAATTTACGCCCAGGTTGATTCAGTGGGCGCGGACAACGATACTGGCGCTGTTTTGGAGATTCACGAAATCAGAAGTGAACCGTATAACAACATTTTCCAAATGCCTTAAATCAGGATTCAGACATATGAAAGCGAGATTTCATTTTCTTCTTTATACTTTGCTCTTGGGCTTTCTGCTGGTTCAGGTTTTCCAGATGAATACGACACCAGTAGTGAATGCGCTGCCGCCCCGGCCAACGGCCGTTCCCTCCCCGGTACACACAAAACTGGATGGCGGCTTCCTGGAACTGCAAATTGAAGGGTCGGTTGTCGCCGGAATCTGGACCGTTGTACAGTGGCAGGACGCCCTGGGCGATTGGCATGAGGTGACCGGCTGGCAGGGTACCCTCGACGAAGGCTATACAAAAACGTGGTGGGTTGGCCCGGAAGACTTGGGTACCGGCCCTTTCCGCTGGGAAATCCAGTTAGATGAGGCTGTTTTAGCGACCAGTGAGGAATTTTCCCTGCCGGCCCAGCCGGGTGAGAGACAACTGGTAACGGTTCTCATTGACTGACACTTTCATTGCCAGGGAATGACTGTTTAAGGTGTAATTCTTGTCGTAAGTTGTGATGGGTATGATCTGGGTATTGATCAATCAAGCATTCATCACAGCAAGACAGGAAGTACACAAAATGACAATTCGAAAAATCAAAAATCAGTATTGGGTTATCAAAAACGGTCAACCAAAACGCGAAGCAACTGAGCGAGAAATCAAACGTTTTATGGTGCAAAATTTGATTGATAGATTGCAAACGATATAAGTACTTGCTGCTCGTGGTGTGCAAATGGCACGTTACAGGGCAGCGTTCCTTGACGATAAAAAAGCTGGTTATCCATTATCGGATAGCCAGCTTTTTTGTATGACTTTTCCCTGGCTTCGGCCGGTTTTTAACTGTTGCATCATTCCGGCAGGTCGGCGAAAACTTGCTGCATTTGCTGCCGGTAGGTCTGGAAAGCGGTGCGTCCGGCCTCGGTCAGATGGAGCATTGTCAATGGTTTGCGGGCCACAAACTTTTTTTCGACGGCAATGTAACCGGCGCTTTCCAGTTTGCTCATGTGTGAAGACAGATTGCCCCACGTCAGTCCGGTTTGCCGCATCAAAAAGGTAAAATCAGCATTTTCCACTACGTACAAATTAGCCATGATCAACAGCCGGGCCGGTTCGTGAATGATCTTGTCAATCGTTTCCACGGATGGCAGGCTGTCGTTGTGGTTGTCGGTGGGTTCGCTCATGGGTTTACCCTTCAACTTCCGGCAGCGGTGTCTGGCGCAGGAACCGGATGAATAAGATTAGCCCAAAAAGAATCATCCCGGCGGCAAATACCAGTGCGCCAATGGGAATAAATATGCCGGCATCCATGAGGTAAAAGGTGATGGGCAGCGCCAGGGCATATAACCAGCCGTACAGGTAAGCACGGGAATAATCCATATAATAGGCCCCCAGGCTGAAAATGAGGACGGTTTGTACCCCGAATATGGCGGCAATGATTGCCCAGCCGGGCAGTTCCCACGATTGCGCCAGCCCAATAGCGGATCGGGTGGCGAAGAGCATAACCAGCCCTAGCAGGACTGAAAGTGACATAATCAGGGTTACTTTTTTACGTTTTTGCTGCCGTGCCGGACCGTATTTGACTACGCCGAGGCGGGGGGTGACGATGAACTTTTTGGCGCCTAAGAAGGCCAGCACCGCGGCTGCAGCGAAAATGGCTATGATGACCAGCAGCCAGCCAGGGGCAAGTTTACTCTGGCTTAACATTGGGCTGGCGCCGACCATCAGCAAAAATATGCCCAGGTAAATATCCCACAAGCCATCCTGAAAATTGGTGCGGAAGGCTTGTCGTTCCAGTTCTTTTAGGTCGATGCGGTTATTCATTTTAGATTCCCTTTAAGGTTAAATACAGGTTGGTGCGATGTTAATGGTTTTGTGTAAAGTAATTTGTTACGCATTGTACTTTGTATCGCAAAGTTATTTGCAGGCATTATAATACGGATGTGGTGTTTTTGTCAAGCAGAATCGTGGGGAAATGTGAGGGCGAAATTGGTGCTAGTGGAGCAGAAGTGCTTGGCGGTGATTAAATACAAACGCGCATCGTGTGTGAAACGGCCGTTCCCTGACCAATAATCAGTTAACCGCGACAAAACCCCGCTGGTTTTCGGAACGCTTTAGGGGTAAATTGCTGTGTAATCAAGTCATGTGTCCGCAAAAAGGCGGTGACGCGTGACCTGATGACGAATGAGTTTTTATTCCTCCGGCCAGTCCGTGCCATCATAGTAGCGTGTGCCTCGGTGTCCCTGGCGGGGAATGGGGGCGGGCAGGCGTTCGCCAGGGCAGGCGACCATCACCAATGTGCGTGGTTTGCCGGAATCCGGGTTGACTGCGCTGCCAATCAGCTTTTTGATTTTCAACCGCCCCACCAGTTGATCGTTAAAGATGGTGTAGACGTAGTCGCCGACGTTTAATTTGGATGGTTTGCCGGCCATGTGAAATTCAAATTCGTCGAGCGTGCCATCGTATAAAGCCTCGACTTCGGCGATGCCCTGTTTGGCCGGAATGGTTTTGGTAATGCCAAAGCTCATGGATAGGTCTCCTTTCAAGATTAGCCAGTTTGGTGGTTTTATTTTCTGATTTCCCGGCAATTAGTGTACGCAATTTGTAGAATCAGGCCAGGTTGATTTTGAGCGTATTCGGGTGGGCCGGCTGCCCGCGTCCCGGTTGTCTTTTTTGTGGTGGCAAATGGGGAAGAAACGGCCGTTTTTCTGCTATAATTCCCGTATTGTATTCTAAACAAACAGTCGTATCGACCGGAGGAAGCCATGAAAAAGCGTGCCCTGTTGGCCATCTTATTTGTCAATCTCATTACCTTTTTGATTGTTTTACAGGTTCGGAATGCGGCGGCGACGGTAACGGCCGTGCAGCCCGCCGACATTTACATTGGCCGTAGAACATCGGTCGGCATTGTCAGTACAGCCAATCTATCCATCTATGGGCCAAATATATGTACAGCTTATGGTGATCCTTTTTCCCCCTTGAACAGTCCTTGGGCGCCTGGTTTGTACACCTATCATTACCGAATCCTCATTCCGCCAGATTACCCCTCCGATGTCCTGCGCGTAGAGTTGTTTGATCCCGATTCCATCAATCAGGCTCAGAGTACCCATGCTGTTAGTTTTACAGCCAATGCACATGCTCTCGACCCAACGCATTTCCCATTAGGCACCGTAACTAAAACTTGCAGCAGCACAGACCGCAGAAATGCCTGCTTGATACAGACCGGCGAATTAAGTCTGGTCGATCCCACGGGTGTTCCTCCGGTTTTGCTGGATCAGATTAATCCATATTGGTTTGTGCGTATAGACGAAAACCGTGGTTATGGTGCACCGCCAGGTAATGGAATGTGTGGCATGCCAGGTTATTATAATCCTGCTTTCAACACGTCAACCCTTTACGAGCTGTTTTATTACGCTCAAAACCCCGACAGAACTGTTAGCAAAATCCCGCTGGCTAATTACACCGGCCAAACGGGGGATGGCGTCCGCGATAATGGTGACCATTTGACCGATATGCACTGGGTTTCACCCGGTGGCACCCAATTGTATGATCAACCAACATCGGTTCCTGTTGATCCCGGTTCCCCTGGCGACTTTGAGTTGAACCTCTCGCAGGACTTGACCGGTATTGCCGCCGACCCGGTCACCGGCGAGCGGTACGTTTACCTGGACATTACCACCCTGAGCGGCGCTTCGGAAAACGGCTTTGATATTTGGGCCGGGCCGCTTTATCCCGATATTTCCAGTGATGTCAACATTCGCAACATTCAGGTTCTTGACAATCCTTCCAGCCATAACGCCAAAGGCGTGGTTGTTTCGGCCTTGGAATACAACCTCGTCAACTCTAATTACAACCATGTTACAGATATTCCCTTGACTTACGTGAGTGCAGATCAAGCCGGGCAGCCTGTTTATGTATCATTGTACGATACGGATTCAGGGGCACAGCCGCCGGTTATTTTTTATCTGGACACTATAGCCGAATCGGATTGGTCGTTGACATTTGGGACTGGTGTTAGTGTTCCTGATCCGGATGGCATTTCCGGTCGTTGCCTACCTGGCGCTTGCAATAATTTATGGGTCGATCCCCCTTACCAGATTCAGATGCCGGATTTAACGAGCGCCTGTGACCCGGCCAATCCTGACCAACAGATTTGCACGCCATTTTACGGCGGGCGACTCATGGCTCATTATATTGGGGGGAGCGGTGACACTTATGCCTGGCAGGTCAATGCCGAAGAGGGGCAGCCCAATCCGACGGCCGGCTGCTCCGCTTTTCCCATTGGTGTGAACAGCGTCAATGTCCGTTCGGTATCGCCGCCGGGAACCGGCAGCAATCCCTATCCTGATGCGGCCGATTTCGATTATCCGGCTACTCCACCCCAATACGAGCAGTTCATCGACCACGAGCCGGATATGCCGATCCCGCTGGCAAAAGCAGGGTCTCTGGTCAAAGTTGATTTCAATACATTCAGATGGCTCGTCTGGAATACGCTTTATCTTACCGGGAATCCAAGTGAGTTGGCCCACAGCCTCGCCTGGCCGGGAGACAGCCTGGATTATCCCTTTAACGGTTATTATGAGCCGGGTGATCCGACGGATAGGTCGCTGCATGTGGGTGACTGGATTGAAGGCAGTGATGGCAGTATTGGGGATACGGCCGTACAACAAATCATAAACGAACATATCGATCTCGGCCGCGTTCTACGGCTGCCTACTTGGGACAACGAAGTTTCCGGAACGTACCGTACCAGCGGATTTGCCTTGTTCCGTGTGCTGGGGTACAGCATTGCCGATGGATGGCTGCTCCTGGAATTCATGGGCCGAGATGAGTCTTGTGGCCAGCTTGCCCCGGCCGATCTGGTTGTCGGCGCGCCGGAACTGGCGGCGACGCTGCCCATCACCGCTTACGCGCCGGTCGATTTCCGGGTGACGATTACCAACACAGGCGACGTGGACGTAAACAGCCAATTTTACGTGGATATTTTCCTGGATCCCACAGGCGTCACGTCAGCAACCATCCCTTATGATCAAAGTGGCGGATTTGTGGCTTTTGGGTCATTGGCAGCCCATGCCAGCCGGGTGATCACCATCACCGCGTCCGCCGGATTTGCCAACGGGCCGGCCAATCATCAGGTTTACGCGATGGTGGACACGCTGCTGCAAGTCGATGAAGAGAACGAAACGAACAATGTCTCCGCGCCGCTGACTGTCAATGATGTCATACTCATCTCACCATATATTACGCTGCTGCCCAACTGCGGCGCCGGCCCCAACGTGCAGTTTGCGGTGCAAGGGTTTGATTGGCCCCAGAATGAAACAATCAATTTGTCTTGGGACGATGCCTTGCAAAGCACCATCAGTACCGGCAGCAGCACATCGTTCTCGCTGACCTGGCAGCGGTTCGGTTTAACGACGGGCAGTTATGAGGTGAAAGCAGCGGCTGAGAATGGGTTGGAGGCAACGGCCGTATTCACTATCCCTTGTTCATCATCCCCCACCAGTGTAACTATTAGCGGCCCGGCAACAACCTTTCTCAATGTGTCGCAAACCTTTACCGCCACTGTCAGCCCGCTTGCCGCCACCCAGCCGCTCACCTATACCTGGGAAGCCACCAGCCAGCCGACAGTTATCCAAACCGGGGGCATCACCAACACCCTCGACTATACCTGGACGATTACCGGCACAAAAACGATTACGGTGACAGTTGAAAACGGCGTGGGCAGCCCGGTGACAACGACTCATCCTGTGGAAGTCGTGGAACCGCGTTTGTATTATTTGCCGGTAATGTTGAAAGTGGAATGAAAAGGCGGGGATAGGTGATTAACGGATGAAAATTCCCCAATCCCCGCCAGAGCAACGGCCGTTACCCCCATTAAACCGGTAATAGTCGCCCGGTAACGGCCGTTATTATTTTAGGGAGAGTGCCATGAATAAACAAAATACTGCGTTAGCCGCGGCTGTCGCCGCCAGCCTGTTTTTGTTGGTCTTTCTTATTCACAACGCTGCCTCGTCCAGTTCAGAAATACGGGGTGGGGATACGGCCGTTGCCGTCCCGCCGCCTGATAAAAGAACGATCACTTCTTTTTACTCGTTGATTTACGGTCCTACCATCTGCACTGATTTTGGCGATCCGTTTTCTCCCTGGAACAGCCCCTGGGCGCCGGGGTCTTACACTTACCATTATCGGATCATCATCCCCGACGATTACCCTGACGATGTTCTGCGGGTGGAGCTTTTCGACCCCGATTCCATCAATCGTGCTAGTAATACGGCGGAGGTGTTTCATACGGTAACGGCCGTCAACGCCGGCTTCCCCCTATTCGAAACCCAATCTTGCACAGAAGACCAGAGGTTTAGCTGCCTTCTCGATACAGGGGAATTGGCCCTGACAACCGGTGAGCCGCCGCTGGATTTTGCCAGCATCAATCCCTTTTGGTTAGTACGCGTCGATGAAAACCGGGGTGCAGGCACGCCGCCAGGTAATGGTACATGCGGTATTCCTGCCAACTACAACACCGCTTTTAACACCTCAACACTCTTTCAACTTTTCTACTACGCCCAAAACAGCGATGGCACAATCTCAAAAATACCTCTGTCAATATATACCGGACAGGTTGGTGATGGTCTTCGCGACAATGGGAATCATCAAACCGATTTGCACTGGGTTTCCCCGGGCGGAACGAGATTATACGATCAACCGGCTTATGTGCCGGTAGACCTGGGTTCCTTTGGCGATTTTGAACTCAGTATTGTCAATGACTTACCCAGTATAATGATTGACCCTTATACAAACAAACGAACAATTTACCTGGATATTACCTCTTTGCAAGGCGCTTCCGGCAATGGCTTTGATCTCTGGGCTGGGCCACTGTATCTCGACATTTCCAGCGACGCCAATGTTCGCAATGTTCAGCTTGTTGACGATCCTCTAGCCCATGACGCGCACGGCGTTTTCATTGAACCATTAGGGATACAGCCAATCCACTCAGCCTACGAATACCCTTACGAAATGCCGTTATTATACATTGATGCCCGACTCGCTGGTGAATCGGTTTATATTTCTTTATTTGACACTGATGCGGGTACGCAGCCGCCCATTACCTTCTATTTCGATACCATTCCCGAAGAAGATTGGTCCCTGTCGTTTGGTGATGGCGATCCCGATCCAGATGGGGTTTCGGGGCGTTGTAAACCGGGGAGTTGTAACAATATTTGGGTAAACCCCGCTTACGAGATCAAAATTCCCGGCATCCTGGATAATTGTGACTGGGAAAACCCCACGCCAGAAGATTGCACACCGTTTTATGGTGGATACCTTATGGTTCGTTACAATGGTGGGCTGCGAGATACCCATGTCTGGCAGATTCCTGTGGTCAGACCACAAGCAACAGTTGAGCCAGAACACAGCCAAATAGACACGACACCTGGTATCTTGGCAACTCACGTATTTACGACCACCTGGTTGGAAAATGATTGGATGTCTGACCTGGCTGTTACAGATTCTACCTGGCCTGCTCAGTTAGATTGGTCTGTTGCACGCGATCCATTAGGTGTGGCCAGGGGGACAATCACCGTTACCGTCACACCGCCGGACATATTGTGGATTTCTGATACCTTTACCTTAACGCTCAGCAACGAACCATTGGCCACAGGCACGACTCGGACGACTTGGAATGGTTTGTTTTTACCGCAGCGAGTTTATTTGCCGTTGGTTTTTCGACCGCAGTGATGGGTAGTGGAGTCTAGCAAATTTTAGACCTGCGAGGTTTCCATCTCTGGTGAATGACAAAAGATTTTACCCCAAAACCTCGCAGGTCTCCTCTGGTAGATGGGGAGTAAACGGCCGTGTCACGCCAAATGCGCCTTTACTGCCTCCGCCACCTCAAGGGGAATGCCCGGCACTGAGCCAATCTCTTCGGCCGTTGCCTTGCGTAGCTCATCCAGTGATCCGAAATGCGAAAGCAAAATTTGCCGCCGCTTTTTGCCTACGCCGGGCACGCTGTCCAAAATCGAGGCCACGCCCACCTTCGAGCGGCGCTGGCGATGACCCTCATTGGCAAAACGGTGGGCTTCATCCCGCACCCGCTGCACCAGGTACAGCCCTTCCGAGCGGCGCGGCAGCAATATCGATTTTGACTGGCCCGGCACAAACAATTCTTCCTCCTGCTTGGCCAGCCCGGCCAGCGGCACCTCATCCTGCAAATCAAAAGCTGCCAGCACATCGATAGCCATCGATAACTGCCCCTTGCCGCCGTCCACAATCAGCAAATCGGGCAGCAATGACCAGGCCGTTTCTTTCTTGATCTGGCCAATCTGGCTGGGATCGTGCAGTTCGCCGGCCAGCGTATCCTTGTAGCGCTGGAAACGGCGCGTCAGCACTTCCTTCATCGCCCCGTAATCATCATTTCCCACCGTTTGCACGTTGAAACGGCGGTAATCGCTTTTGCGCGGCGCGCCCTGGACAAACACGACCATCGAGCCAACCGTCTGCGCCCCCTGCGTGTGGCTGATGTCGTAACACTCAATCCGCGCCGGTGGGGCCGGCAGATTCAGTGCCTCTTGCAGTTCCGTCATCGCCGTGACGTGTTTGGAGCGGTCGGCCGCCCACTGCTGGCGCAGCGTGGCCAGCGTGTCGGTGGCATTGTTGGCCGCCATCTGTACCAAATCCTTCTTTTTGCCCCGCTGCGGGATTTGCAGCGTCACTTTCGTGCCCCGCTTCTGCTTCAACCACTGCTCGATGATCATTGCTTCGGCCACTTCGTTGGGCAGCAGGACTTCCTTGGGAATGTGGGCCGCTTCATCGTAAAACTGGGTCAGGAACTCTTGCAGCACGTCGTTGTCGCTCTCATCTTCCGTGCCATCCAGCAGAAAATATTCCCGGCCGATCAACTTGCCGTGCCGGATGAAGAAAATTTGCACGCAGGTATCTCCCTGATCGCGGGCAAAAGCGATGACATCCTGGTCGGTGCTGGCGGCGGCGATGACTTTTTGTTTGGCTACCACTTTGTCCACCGCCCGCAGTTGGTCACGGATTTCGGCCGCTTTTTCAAATTGCAGATTTTCGGCGGCTTTGTTCATCCGCGCTTCCAATTGTTTAATGATGTGTTCTGATTTGCCGTTGAGGAAGTCCATCAACTGCTGGATCATGTCGCGGTACTGCTTTTGGTTGACTGCGCCGATGCAAGGGCCATTGCACAGCTTGATGTCGTAATACAGGCAGGCGCGGGCATCTTTGCCGGTAATGGTGCGGTCGCAGGTGAGGTAGGGGAAGATTTTGCGCAGCAGGTCCAACGTCTGGTGGACGGCCCAAACAGAGGTGTATGGGCCAAAGTAGCGGGAGCCATCGCGCACCATGCGCCGGGTGACGGTGATTTTGGGGTAGCTGTCGGCCCAATGGACTTTGATGTAGGGCATCCGCTTATCGTCTTTGAGCTGGATGTTGTAGCGGGGCCGGTGCTTTTTGATGAGATTCATCTCCAGCAGCAGCGCTTCCAGTTCGGAATCGGTGGTGATGATCTCGATGTCGGCGATGTCGCGGCGCAAACGTTCAGTCTTTATGCGATCTACTTTAGCAGCAAAGTAGGAGCGCACGCGGTTGCGTAAATTGACCGACTTGCCGACATAAATGATGGTGCCGTTTTTATCTTTGTGCAGATAAACGCCGGGCTTTTGCGGCAGGTTTTTGAGGATTTCCTGGATGTTTTCAGGTGGTGTAAAACTCATGCCCCGATTATAGCGATGTTTGCTTGATGGTAAATATCCCGTTTCTTTCTAACAAAAAATAGAGGAACGGCCGTAACCACCCCTCTATTTTCATACAGAACAGTAGAATTCAATTTAGCGAATAACGGCTGGTAGGTACACCTCGTACTGGGTTGGCTGCACCACAAGCGTAACTTCCGCCTGGTTGTTACCGCTGAATGCATCGTTGTCGGCTGAGATAACGGCCGTACTCACCAGGCTTGCTTTGACATTGATGGACGGATCAACAACACCCGTTACCACAACCGTACCCGTCATGCCCGGTGCCAAGTCTTCCACATGCATCACACAATCTGTATCTTCTACGACTGAAACAGTCGGACCTTTACTTTCATATGTGGTCTGAAGAAGACGAGATGGCTTTTTATAATCAATCGTTACACCCGTGGCCGTGGCGTCACCATCATTGCGGAACGTCAAAATATAGGTAACAATTTGCCCCGGTGCCGCGACTGTCGGTGAAACAGTCTGCGTAATTGATAAATCGGGAGCGGCATCGGTGGCGACCGGGTTTTGCCAGAAACCGCCGCTGAGACTAAACGCGCCGCCGGTCATGGTTCCGGCATCGGGCTGGCCAATCGTGCCGACGATTTCCAATCCGTCACCGCTGCTGCGGCCGCCGCCGCCATCAAACGTAAACCACGGTAAGCTGAATGTTGGTTCCTGAGTAAACCCTTGCCGGTTAACCATCGCCAGGGCAGCAATGATGATTAACAGCAGCACAAGGTTTTTGCTTTTACTGTTCATGACGTGTCCTTTAACCGGGCTGTTACTCGGTGGCTAACCAGTTAATGGCTGCTGCTGTGTTGTCAGGATAAGCGTAAAGTAAACCTGCGGCGGTTCCGCCATAGTAGCTGACTGCGGGCTGTCCATTGACAGCTAGTAACGAAGTACGGCCGTGCCATCCCGAATACGCGGCATCTCCGATAACCACAGGCGTGCTCCACGAAGCCCCATCAGCATCATCAGCCTGGATAAACTTGATCTGAGAATTTGACCAGTTAAAGTAGCTGATAGCCGGTTTCCCATCAATGATGGCCAGGGAGGAGTATTCACCAACATCACTGGTGGTATCAACGTTGACTGGCGTGTTCCATTGGGAACCATTGGCGTCAGCTGCCTGGACATACAACAAATCAGTCGAGGCGTAATCGTAGTAGCTGATGGCTGGCTTGTTGTTGACGATGGCCAAAGAAGAATCCAGCCCGTCTGTCCCCACGCGATCGATGACCAGCGGAGAATTCCAGGTATTGCCATCCGCATCGGCGGCTTGTGCGTATTTCAGATTTGTATTGGTTCGGTCGTAATAGCTGATGGCCGGTTTACCATTTACTACCAGCAGCGAATTGTATTCACCAACTTTGCCGGATGTATCGACTTGGACCGGTGATTTCCAGCTTGCACCATTGGCGTCATTGGCCTGAACGTACAACAAATCATCTTTGCTACCGTCTTCGTAATAACTGATGGCCGGTTTGCCATTGACAACAGCTAGTGAGGAATGTGTGCCCACCAGCCCGGAATCTACCAGGATGGGGGCCTGCCACGCAGTGCCATCAGTATTGCTGGCCTGGATATATTTCAAATTTTGATTGGTTGCGTCGTAGTAGCTGATGGCCGGTTTGCCATTGACGACGGTCATTGACAGATAAGAGCCGACATTACCATTGGTGTCTACCGCAACCGGTGTGTTCCAGGTTGTGCCGGCTGCATCTGACGCCTGGACGTAAATCAAGTCGCCATTTGTCTGGTCGTAGTAGCCGATGGCCGGTTTACCGTTGACCAGGGCCATATCTGAGAATTGACCGGCGTTCCGACTGGTATCCACCGAGGTTATATTGGCAACCGATGTAAAGATGGCTTGAGCTGTAAAGCCTACGGCCGTTACATCGGTCACAAATAGCTGGGTACCGGCGGCCAGGGTGGGGGACTCGGTCTGTAACGTTAGATGAACGATTGGATCGGCGGAAAATGGCGTATCGTAGATAGCCGGGAACTGTACGGCCGTTGCCGAACCAAAGCTGTTCAGTGATGGAACGTTGATGGTGCCTGACTGCAAATTAGAAGGGCCACTACTGCTAACCAGACTGCTCAAATCCACTGAAATCGTGCCACCGCCATCGGTGATTTCCAGCACAGTACCATTTAATCTGGCAGAAAGATTGAATTCATTACCAGGGTCAGCATCGGCATCGCCGGTATTCATAATCGTTGTATCTTTGATGGAAATACCATCACCGGCCACGTAGGTTGGGCCAGGCTCACCCTGCGGCCCTTGTTCACCTTGCAAACCCTGTTCGCCTTGTAAACCTTGTTCACCCTGTGGGCCAGAAGGACCTTGCTCGCCTTGCAAACCTTGCTCACCTTGCGGGCCAGCGGGGCCTTGTTCGCCTTTCAGACCTTGCTCGCCTTGTGGGCCAGCAGGGCCTTGTTCACCCTGCAAACCTTGTTCGCCCTGTGGGCCAGCAGGACCTTGTTCGCCTTGCAAACCCTGTTCGCCTTGTGGGCCAGCAGGGCCTTGTTCACCCTGCATACCTTGTTCGCCTTTCAGACCTTGCTCGCCTTGTGGGCCGGCAGGACCTTGTTCGCCTTGCAAACCCTGTTCGCCTTGTGGGCCAGCGGGGCCTTGTTCACCCTGCAAACCTTGTTCGCCCTGTGGGCCGGCAGGACCTTGTTCGCCTTGCAAACCTTGCAAGCCTTGTTCGCCCTGTGGGCCAGCAGGACCTTGCTCGCCTTGCAGACCCTGTTCCCCTTGCAAGCCCTGTTCGCCTTGCGGGCCGGCGGGGCCTTGCTCGCCTTGTTCACCCTGCGGGCCAACGGGACCTTGTGGCCCTTCCAATCCTTCGGGCAGGCTAATAGTGCCGCCACCGCCGGAGAGGATGAGGTTGCTGCCATCCAGGGTGAGAATTTGCAATTCATTGGTCGGATCAGCATCCGCATCTTCGGTACCGTCTCGTAAACTGCTCAAATCCAGGGCGATGGTGCCACCGGCGTCGGTCAGTTCCAGCGTGGCGCCTCTAAGGAGCAAACTGGTAACGAGTTCGTTGGCAGGATCGGCGTCTTCGTCACGGCCGTATAGGGCATAGGGTGCGGCCGTTAAGGGCTGCATGGGGGTCAGGGTGGTGAGCGGCGTGACGCCAGCCGGGGCAACGTGAATGGAGAGCCAGCGGGCTGAGCCATCAAATGCACCAACGCCAAAGTCGAGTTCGACGGTGAAGAGGCCATCGGCTACCAGAACGTTGGGGATGGCGACGGTGTTGCCAATTTGTACGGCCGTTACCGCATCCGGTCCATCGTACAAATAAAACTCGAAATCAAATGAGCCATTGGCGGGTGCGCTATCTTGATTCAGTTGGCCCTGGTAGGTGAAGCCTTGACTCAAGGGAGAAGCTGCCGCACCACGGCTGATAACGGCCAAAATGAGTAAAAATGTCAGTACAGCCAGGAAGGTTGTGAGGCGGGTCTGTTTTTGTTGTGATCCAGCATTCAATCTTCCAAACGGATAAGGGTTGTTACGAAAATTCATTTGTCTTGCTCCTGGTGCAAGCGTTAACAACCATCACCCAATTGAACAAAAATGAGTTATTGAGATAAATTTACTGTTTCGGGGATTGCCTACTACTTCCGCCGGGAGCAATAGCTGTTTAATTATCTTGCACACAAATTTTTCTATTGGCTCCAGAATAACAAATGAGTGTTAAAATAATTGTTACAATCGTAAGATTTCTCTCTGGGAAAGAAGTACCATGGAACAGCATACTAGGCGGTTAGTCGGATATCGTTATAATGAAGCCGTGATGGATATTGAAGTGAAGCAACGGCGGGTTATGCTGCTTTTGACGGCACATACGTACCGCGCTCCGGCGTTTTTGGCGGCGGCGGAACAGTTGGGGATTGAGGTCGTGCAGGTGCTAGATATGCCGCGCCAGTTGGCGGGGCAACAGCCGGTTGAATTGGCGTTGGATTATCAGGATGTGGACACGGCCGTTACCACCATCACCCAGTACGCCCAAACTCATCCCCTAGATGCCATTTTGGCCGTTGACGACAGTGGCAGCCTGTTGGCCGCGAGAGCCAGCGCCGAGTTGGGTTTGCCCCACAACGACCCGGCGGCAGCCGATGCGGCACGCAACAAGTACCGGATGCGCCAGCTTTTAAGCCAAGCAGGGATTTTATCGCCCCGTTTCCGGCGGTTTTCTACGGACGATGCGATTGATGTTGTGGCGGCGCAGGTAGGTTATCCCAGTGTCGTGAAACCGCTGACATTATCTGGCAGCCGGGGGGTGATTCGGGTGAATGATGCGGCGGCATTGGTGACGGCCGTTGCCCGCCTCACCGCTATCCTCGATAAAACCGGGCCAGGACCGCACCATTATCTGGTCGAAGATTTCATCCCTGGTGTAGAAGTGGCGCTGGAAGGGATGCTGGATAACGGGAACCTGACCGTTTTAGCCCTGTTCGACAAGCCGGATCCACTGGATGGGCCGTTTTTCGAGGAGACGATTTACGTCACGCCCTCGCGCCTGCCGCCAGCCGCGCAGAAGGCCATTGCCGATTGTACGGCGCAAGCAGCGGCGGCTCTGGGCTTACGCCGCGGCCCTGTCCATGCCGAACTGCGCCTCAACGATGACGGCCCATGGCTGGTGGAAA
>JACKCC010000023.1 GCA_020634245.1 Ardenticatenaceae bacterium
ATCATCGGCCAGCCTTTCAATCATCTCGTTCAGAGAAACGATGCCCGCCGCCGCCAAAATGCCAGCCTGCCGCATCCCTCCGCCTAAAGATTTGCGTACACGGTGGGCCTTATGAATGAAATCGGCCGATCCACATAAAACAGACCCGACTGGCGCACCCAATCCCTTGCTCAAACAAAACGTAACCGAATCGACATGCTGTGTGATTTCAGATGCCGGAAGATTGAGCGCTACGACCGCATTAAACAGCCGTGCCCCATCCATGTGTACTGCCAGATGGTGACGAACGGCAATTTCACGTACAGCCGCAAAATAATCAGGAGGAATGGGATAACCCTGCTTATCACCGTAGCTATTTTCAACCAGGATAAGGCGGCTTTGCGGCAAATGGGGATTATCAGAACGCACGGAGGCTTCAATTTGGGCCAAATCCATACGGCCGATGGCATCGGTGGGTAAGGGATGGGGTACAACGCCTCCCAAAGAAGCCATTCCACCCGCCTCCCACAGATAAGTATGGGCGTCTTCACCGCAAATCGCCTCTTCACCACGCGTGGCGTGGCTGAGAATAGCCGTTAGATTACCCATTGTGCCGCTGGCAACAAACAGAGCAGCCTCTTTGCCGGTTTTGGCGGCGGCCATTGCTTCTAATTGATTAACGGTAGGGTCTTCGCCATAAACATCATCACCCACACGGGCGCTGGCCATAGCATCGCGCATGACCGGGGTTGGCCAGGTTACTGTATCAGAGCGGAAATCAATTCTATCCATATATGAAGTTTACGTAATATTGGGCAGTGTGGCAAGGTTACAGTTTTTGAATGCCAGGCACAGGGATGGCAGGCCTGGCAAGAGTGAAATTCGACGCCCTGTGCTTGGGACTTTACAACAAAAAATCATTACTCGATGATCAGCGGTGTTAACAGCCGATCCGATAATGGATTGGCCTGTTCATCAACAAGCTGCCAGCGCTGGCCGGTTTCTCGCTGATACAGCCCCATTTGGAGCCAGTAACGGCCGTTCCCCACTAAATCTGTCATTGAAATGTGGTGAACCTGGATGAATCTGTCGCCGGTCCGCCAGGTGTGCGGCGGATAGCCCAGCCCATCTTGCTGGCCAACAATCTCACCTGTTTCATCCAGCAAATGCGTAAAAATCGCCAGTGAAGACGGCCGTCCATCTTGCTGCACCGTCCAGGATGTGATCACCGTCAAAGAGCCGCCTGGTTTTAAACCGGTGACGACCAGACTGTCCAGGTTTACTTGACCGACCGTTTCCGGCTGGCAAAAGCAAAACCGGGCCGGATAAGGTGGGGTCAGCACCACCGGTTCCTGCTCGGCCGGACTGTTTACGCCAAAGGGCAAAAAGTAAAGCGGCTGGTCAACCGGTAAAATATCAGGGAAAGTGAAAGCATATTCTGCGAAATCATCGTCGGCGTAGATGGGTTGGCTCAATCCGGGAAGCAGTTTAGACAGATCGCCATCAATCCAACGTTCGGTGGTGACGATGAGATGAGCGAAAGCGGCACCGGTGGGAACAGCCAACGCCTGCCCGGAATCCACCCAGCGCACAACGCGATCAGCATCATCGAGGCTGACTGTTAGGATGTAGGGATCGGAATCCTCGATGTGGGGGGAACTGATCACGACCGGCGAATCATCGGGATTGGCGTACAGGTAGCGGGCAACGGCCGTTATCGACCGGTTGAGCGGTGCACGTGTACCAGGATGGGCCGGCCAGGTGAAGAAATAGTCGTGGTAGGTGGATACGGCCGTCCACCCCAACACAACCAGTCCCGCCGCCAACGACAGCCCAATCCCGACCCGCCGCCAACGGCGGGCCAACCACTGAGCCGCTTCCGCCATCGGCAGCGCCGCCAAAAACATGATTGGAACCTGGGCGGCCACCATCCGGTTAAAATTAGGCGCGCTCAACGTCAAAACAGTCGGCAGCAGTGTGAACAACAGCCAGAGCAGGACAAAGGCGTAAATCGGCCGCCGCCAGCGCCAAAGGGCCAGTCCCAGGCCAACGTAAAAGAGAATCCCCGTCCAGGCGGGTGCAAAAATGGGGCGGTCGGGCACGTTGTACGATTCCAGCGGATCGCCGCTGATGGTGAACACTTTGGCCGTCGCCACCAGATTGGCCAGCACCGGCTGTGGATCGCCGGCCAGCAAGCGCGTCAATGGCTCGATGGTGAATGCCCGTTGATCGGTTTCTTCGGCCAACCCGGAAGAGAGAATGACGATCAACGGCAGGACAACCAAAAAAGCGATAATCAGGAAAACAGCCAGTTCCCGAATCCGGCTTTTTAGCTGCGGACGATGAAACAGCCAGAGGTAGGCTAAAAATGCGGCGAAAATGAAAGGGACGAAGCGGGCCGGTTGATAAGTGTACAAAGTTAAGCCAAACAGGAACCCGGCCAGAGCAAACCGGCCAGTGCGGCGTAACGGCCGTTCCCCCTCTTTTTGCCGCCAGGCCCACCAGAATGCCAGAACGGCCGTGCCCCAGACCAACGGCAGCGAAATATGGCGCACACCAAAACGGCTGGCCGACAGCGGCCAATAAGCCAGACTGAGCCAGGCCACCGTCAACCAGGCCGCGATACGGCCGTGCCAGCGCCGAATCAGCCCATAAGTCACCAGCAGCAGCCCCATCCCGCACAAAACGGCCGACACGCGCAGCGCCAGCGGGTTGAAGGGCACAAATCGGAGTACGGCTGCTACCAGATAATAATACAAACCCTCCCGACCCCAGCCTTCGGCCACATAAATCGGGCGCGCGCCGCCAACCACATCCAGACCAATCTTCAAATCAATAGCCTCGTCGTAGTGGAGGCCAGGCGGGACCAATTCCAACTGCCAAAGGCGTAAAAACAGCGCCACCCCCAACAGCAAAATCAGTGCCCCAATTTCCCACCAGCGGCTCGATTTGGCATTATTTTGGCTCGTTTTTGTATCGACCATATATTTCTCGAATAAAATCTCACCGCAAAGGGCGCAAAGAACGCGAAGTCTTCCCCATTAATTCTTTGCGTTCTTCGCGCTCTTTGCGGTTCAACCAATTCTTGCCCAGTACAACTCCGGCATTATTGGGTCGCATCCACCACAATCAAAATACGGTCAAACATATCGTTGACGGGCAGGCGGGTCAAGGTATCGCTGCGATACAGGCCCAATGCCAGCCAGCCCATCCCTTCAGGCAGTGGGTCGGGAGCCTGAAATTGGTGTGCCTGGACGATGATGTCGCCCGGATGCCAATACTGTGTGGCCACGCCCAGCCCGTCAACCTGGGCTAAAACGGAACCATCGGGAGCCAGCAAGTGAACGAACGTGGCCAGCGGCGCATCGACCAGCTCGTTGACCCGCCAGTAGCTCAACAATTGGACAACGCCACCCGGCTTGATGGGGTTAGTGACTTGTTCGTAACCTAGAAAGGTAACGGCCGTACCAAAATCCACCGGCGCATCCATCAAAGTCACTTCCTCAAGGGTTGCCGCAGGCGACGAACTGACGTAAACCACCTTGCCAACGTTTGCTTGCAGGTATTCGGCCAACGCCACATCCAGGTCGGCATCGAAATATTGGATTTGTTGGGTTCCATCGCCGCTGGTCATTTGCTCTGCCATTGGCAGCAGTGTAACCAATCGTTCGGCCAGGAGGGGGTGAACGGCCGTCTCCTCATCCATCACCAACACCATCTGACCCTGCGGGAAAATGAGCGCTTGCGAAGCATCCATCCAGCGCGGGATCAGATCGTTGGTGTGCAGATCGTTTTCGATAACGGCCGTTGGCAAATCGGCCAGATTCAGACCCGCCAAAACCACGTTAACCGGCAGCGCGGCCACATCCAGTAAGCGGGGAACCCGGTACAAATAAATGGAATTGCCAATCACCGCCAGCGGTTCCTGCAACTTAAACCAGGCAAAAGTGCCCGGCGCATCTTCAAAACGCGCACCCACCAGATTGGCGGCGCTGATGGCATACACGCCGGGCAGCGGATAGTCGGGATGGTAGGCAAGCTGCCCCGGAATACCGCGCGGCGGCCAGGCGGGCAAAGGCCGGTAACGGATGCCATAATGCTCTGGCGGCGTCGTGCCGAAGTAGCTCAGAAAAACCTCGCTAATCTCATTTTCTGCCAAATAAGCGCGCAGGCGGGGCAAATCCTGGCCCCATTCCAAATCGGAACGACCAGGTAATCTCTTTCCGCCGCGCGCACCGCCCACAGTTTCGTTGAAATAGGTTAAATAATCGGGATAAACCACGGCGACGCGGCGATGAGCCAGCCCAACAGACCGGCAGGCGATTTTTCGCGGGCGTGATTGGGTCAGGGAACGGCCGTACTGGCCAGCCAGAACAAACGCAAAAGGCAGCACCGGCAAAATGTGGCGGTAGCCAATATTCAACGAACTCATCAGCGAATTGCCGTAGTAAAACCAATGGCAGCACCGACCATAAAGCCGCCTCGCCTATCCAGTTGCGGCGACGCAATAAAAGCAAATCCCCAAAACCAATCAATACCAGTATTGGCGGTGGCGTTTTGATGAACAAAGCGGTCACAAAAACTGCCATTTTTCCACCGCGGTAAACCTGGCCATTGAAATATGCCAGGTCCCTCCCGCCCAACCGTTGGAACAAATCCAGTAATTCCGCCAATAATACAGGGGCCGGCGGGCGCCACACAACGACTCAGCCAGGCCCACGGAAGCGATACACCGCCCAGATAATGGCCAGGCTCGCAGAAACACGCCGGACAAAGCCGCCAACGGTCGCCACAATCAGTTCAGCGGCGAACGGCCGTTGATAAGCCACAGTCACCAAGCAAAACCGGATAAAGGATAAGCGCCGAGAATCCGCCGTTTGCGCCATCCCACAGCGATGCCAGCAACCACTACACGCAACCAATCGGTGCCGCAAATAGCGCCACCAGGTAAAAGCTGCCAAAAAGATGAAAAACGTCTGGCCAACGTCCGGGGTAACTAAACGGCCATGCGCCAGCAAATTGGGATCAAAAACGGCCAGACTCATGGCTACTAGCCCGGCCTTGCGACCAAAAATCTCACATGTCCAGCGGTAAACGGCCGTAGCCAGTAAAAGCAGCAAAAAAATCTTGGGCAGCCGAGCCAGGGTAATCATGCGGTCGACCAGTGATTCATTGGCTTCCCAAAAGAAAACGCGGGCAAACACATGAAAATCCCCGGCCGCCAGGGATGGCTCATCCAAAGGAAGCTGAATCTCCGGCAGCAGCAACAGGGGCGCAGCCGCCAACTCATCAAGCAAAACCGGATGGCGCAGCTTGAGGTGGGTGTCGCCTGTTTTCAGATACAGGTAGCCCCGCGAAATATATTCGTACTCGTCATAAGTAGGTGCCGTAACACGGATGCTGGCCATCACCGCCGCAAAAACAAAGAGTAGCAAGCCAATCGGGATAAGTTTTTCTACGGTATACTGAACACGGTCATAAACTGACATTTTCAAAGGTCTGAAAGTTGAGCGTGAGTAGGCTGGCTAACTGGTCTTTGAAAGTACCAGACACGTCGGCCAGGCAATCTTCAATCGCCTGCCGGAAGTCGGCAAACTTCTCGTAGTATTGGGAATAGAGACATTGCTTTTTGACAAACTTCCACAGGCGCTCAATTAGGTTTAGATTAGGCGAGTAAGGCGGTAAGAAAAGGAGTTCGATACGCAAGTCGGCGGCCAATTGTTTAATGAAATGGCAATGTTGATACCGGGCGTTGTCCAGGACAACCGTGATGGGCAAATCAGCAAAAGAAGCGGCTAATGATAGAACAAGGCGGCGACGGAGTGGGCATTGATGTAACTGGTGTTGGTGACCGTCACTAACTGTCGAGTGGTGGCGTGCAGTGCGCAAACATTGAACCGTTGCCGACCAGCTGGGGCTTTGATGAAGTGGCGGACAAAAGACCAAAGGAAGCCAAGGAAGGGCTGAAGACAAAATGAGCAGCATCGACGAAAAACAAGTGGCGCTGATTGGCCTGGGCATCAGCTAGACGCGGCGTCAGTTCGCTCATCCAGGAACTCCTGTTGTTTCCTCTGGGTCAGCTTAGCCGGTATCTGACCCGCTACGCCCTTCAGCCCCAGCTTTTCAGAAACTCCGCCACCTGGGTTGGACTACGGCGCAAACCGGTCAGTTTTCGATACGGGCCACAGCTTCATCAATGGTCGCTGGCGAGTCGCCGCTCGAATTCTGACGCAGGCTATCCTGGTGGTCATCCAGGTCGCTCTTGGGCTGGTGAAAGTTCAACTCTTTGAGTGTCTCAATCCCGCCTTGTTGATACATCAGGAGATACTCGCGCAGCGTCGCCTGGCTGATACGCACGATGCGACCGATTTCCTGGTGCGACAGACCCAGCGCTTTCAAATACACCACTTCCATTCGTTGTCGTACCCGAGGGTGCGGATGGTGGGTACGTTCGTGATGTAACTGGTTAATGGTTTCTGGTGCGAATTGGAGTTTAATCATCTTGTCCTCTGATTGGCAAAAATGACAAAGTATATCTTTCCCGACCTGTTTGCCAATCATAATCAAAATTGAAATGTCACTCTATGCCCGTGCTGGGTATAATACGCGTTTGGTATTCTTTCCCCCCATTTGATTTCGGCCACATAGCAACGCCCGCCTAACCGGTAACAACATCAATTTCCCGGCGGCGCGGCCAGACCAGCCGGGCTACTGTAAAGGTCAGCAGAATGATGACAGCAACCATCAACCAAAAAGCCACCGGAAAATTCTCTATCGGCCATTTATAAAAATCGGCCACAATCGCCAGACCGCCAAACAAGAAGTAAACGGCCGTTAAGCGATACTTTTGCAGCAGCGGAACCATCGTCAAGGCCAACATGGAAAAGTAGCCGGTGTGCAGCTTGGGACTCAACATCAATACTACCGCAATCAGGATGGTAATGTCTTCCAAAACGCCGAAGCGCTTCCATGTAATGAATACGGCCGTTACGCCCACCCCAATCACAAAAAGCCACGACGGCCAGGACAAAGGCACACTGTGCGCCTCATCGTGAAAATTATTCCACAATGCGCCCAGGCTGACCCCACCAAATTGAAAGGGATGCTCTGTATCTGTCTGGGTCACGTCCCAAAACATGGCGTCCCGGCCGGCCAGCGCTAAAAATGGCGATAAAACAAGAAAAAATACCAACAGCGGAAACACAAAATAGCGCCAGTTAAACCGGCTGTGCAGTATGGCAATAGGTAAAACCACCGCGCCGGTCAGCTTAACCAACATGGCCAGGCCAATGGAAACGGATGAAGCCAGGTGCCGCCGCCTCAGCAAAAAGAAGAGCGCCACGGCAATAAAAAACACAATCACCGACTCGTCCTGGCGGCGCAAGACCGAGTTGCCAAATGTCAACGGATTAAGGAGAAAGAATACAGCCGTGTAAAATCCAACCCGCCGTGAATCCATCATGTAAAGCAAGACAAACGCCGTCAAAAGATTAAAAATGGAAAAATACACCATGAAAGAGAGCGTCGCCCAGGGGTTCACGTGGCCAAACATTTGAGAAACCAACACCGGAGGCAAAAACAAAAAATTAGTCAATGGAGGCGTCGTCGTAAAAACATCACGATAAAGGAGGCCGCCATTCAAAATTGTTTCGCCACGTGCCAGCCAGGGATCGGCAAAGCGAGGAGACTCGATTGTGCCATAATACCCTCGCGGTGCATGAAAAAAGTAGGCAACGGCCAGATACGCAGCTAAAGAAACCAAAAAAACAACAACTAATTTCACCTCATAAGATCGGATGTGTTTTTTCATCAATACGTATTGAGCAGTCTCTTGGCATTAGGCAAACCACAAAAAGTCCTTTGACGAAAAACGCGCTATTTCTTTGTGGTTTACTCAATGAAAACGGGAGAATCATCGTTTTCTCAATTCAAATGACTTTCTCGTTTTCACCTAAATGATTAAAACCAAAATAAAACCACGAAGATTGGAGACAATGCCCCAATCTTCGTTTTACAAATCATACAAATTGTTTCCCTATTTCCGGGAAAAGTAAATAGCATCGGAAATTGCTTCCCGATACTATCTCATCCGAAAACGAGCAAAACTTAAGGCAATGCCGTCACAACAAAATAGTCAAAATTAGCCGCGGTACCTGAATACTCATTTGAAGCTGCATAAGCACCAAAATAACGGTCATTGACGTATGTTGGATCTACACCCCCACCGACATATTTGTCATTGACATACACATTGATAGTCCCGTTGGCCAAACGTTCAATGGTCCACTTATTCCAACCATTGGGATCACCTACAGTGATATCCTTGAATCCAAATATTTTGGTATCTCCGCGCCCAATGTTGTCAGAATCATGGTAATCGATTCGTTTCAAATCAACCCGCAGTTTAGTCGGGCTGCCAAACCAGATCACCTGCAAGCGATAGTAGTGGTTAAAACAGCTGCTATAAATAGCATTCGGGCAGGGTTGTCCATTCCAATCTCCACCAAATACGATCCCGTAAGTGTGCAGATTGTCAACACCATCAGAAAGTTTCACCGATGTGTCAATTCTGTAGGAGTTGGAAGGTGCCGGAACCATAGGCGCAGCAATCGCATAATCCCAACGGCCGCCAATTTTGATTACAAATTTACCGTCTGAGTAATAGGTTGAATTATCGGTATCATCAGTATCCTGTCGCCTTATTGACCAGCCGGACGCGCTATTGCTGAAATTATCAGCATAATTTCCAAATGTACACCGAATACTTGACCA
Organism: Ardenticatenaceae bacterium; assembly: GCA_020634245.1. Taxonomy (GTDB): domain Bacteria; phylum Chloroflexota; class Anaerolineae; order Promineifilales; family Promineifilaceae; genus JACKCC01. The sequence continues at coordinate 8,752 of JACKCC010000023.1, forward strand.
GCCGCTGAAAACACCATTTACCGTGGCGCGGACACGATAACAATAATAATTATCGATAGATGCCCCATGGCTGATAAATTGAGACAGGCTGGTCCCTGCATTAATTATTGTTGGCGAAGCAAAGCTTGTATTGAAATATTCTTGCAGCTCATAAGTAACACCACTTACCTCTACATCTGACCAAGAAACAGTCCATTGATTACTGCTATTTGGTTCCGGAATGCTATTTAACTGCGGTGTGGGGACCGGCTGGAACATCACCGGAAAATATATCTGGGTAGACGTAATGATGGTCGTAGACGCCGCTCTGGTCATCAAACTACCAGTGCCGGTTATCTCAACCGCGTTTATTATCTCAGTGCCAGGAGTTAAGTCACCAGCTAAAACGGCTGAATAATAAATGTTGACTGAACCCAGTTGACTGACAACCCCTGACCAACTTATCACGCCATTACTTTCACCAAAGGACGTAACGGCCGCTGAATTAAGGGTATAAGTTAAACTGCCAGACTGGTAGGTCAGGCCAACGGGCAAAGTATCTGTCATAACCAGAGCGGGAACGGCCGTGTCACCACTATTGCTAATGACAACCGTGTAGTGCAACGTTTCTCCAGGGAAGGCTTGACTGCGGCTCACTGTTTTGGTCGAAGAATCCAGGTTTGCTGCTGAAGGGGCCGCAAACAATCCGCCAACCACAACTGTCGTTAAAACAAATGCAAACAATAAACTGACGCCGATGCCCAAAGCAACATGGCGGCGTTTTTGGGGACTAATTCCCATATTTCTCTACCTCCAATCTACTTAGTTTCTGTTCAGGCTTTGTTTTTTTGAACAAACGTCGATTCTATCTCTTTGCATAATTCCGTCAAACTGCGTTATTATCGTTTTGCCCCTAGCTACCTTAATCGTGCGCAGAATTGGTTATTTCGATTTCTGTCAAAGTCACCAAATTATCGGATACGGAAGGGATCGCCAGCCTTTCACCGGTAATTAAATCATACATCCCGGTCAAGAGATGCGAAGTTCCGGCCATACTATCCTGAGGGATGATTAAAATATGCGTGTCGGCAATTATTTGTCCCGGTTCCCACTGCGTGGTGGGGTTCATATTGCAGTCGGGCGCCCCATCGTGCTGTGCCAAAAGCTCCTCATTCTGGCCATCATAGAGGTGGACAAACGTTTGATAATTGCGCGAAATAGAAACAAGTGATTCCCAATACAAAGTAACAACGATCTGATCGCCGGGCTTTTTCTGCAAACCATCTATATCAAAGCCCAACAACTTCACAGCGCCATCGCCTAAGGTTATGTTGAGTGGATGAGCACCGGTTCTTCTTGCCGGTACGACCTGAACCGGTGTGAACCATTGTTTTAAATCGGCAGCATCGACAATTTGAGTTTCGGAAACAGGTTGACGGCCGTATACCTGCAAAGAGGAACGGCCGTTCACCAACACCTGTGCCTGCAAAAACAAACCATCCAACCAGGCTGGATCATAAGGGATTTCATCCTGCGCGTTTTCGGCCAAAACAAACGTATTGAAATTAGCACAGTGGGTGCGCGGCATCTGTTCCATGTACACGTTCGTGATCTCTTTTTCCTCATTGCTGGCATAAGGATACGCATCAACAGGCAGCAAATCTTTAACAACACGCCATCCGGCTTGATGAGGAAAGCCAAACAGTCCATACAACGGCGGTTCGTCCCACGTCACCAGATAGCCCGCCGGGCTGGTTTCCGTCCAATTGCGCTGGCGCTCCAGTGTGTGATCCACAAACATGAGATAGACGTAGTTAGTAGAAACCAGGAAAAAAGCCGCAAAAAACAGGAGAAGGGGGTAACGGCCGTTACCTGCCTTCACCTTCTGCCACAAAAGCGCCCACCCCACAGCCGCCAGTAAAACCGCCCCAGGGAAAAAAGTATAAACATGCGTACGCGGATCAGCGACAATGAACAAATAAAACAACAGGGGCACAGCAAACAACAATACAGCACCCAGATGGGAACGCTGCCGCCACAAAAACAGACCGGCTACCCCAAGCAGCAAAATCAACCCAACGGCAAAATAGAGGCTGTTATAAAAAGTAACCATTTGCCAGACGGCCGTCCCGCTCCAGCTTAGCAAGCCCCGGCCATCACCGGCTCCCAACCGGCCCTGAATCAAATAACGCCCGGTGCGGCCGATATTGGGATTGGCCACATAAGGAAGATAAAAAACAGCCAGAATCAATGCGCCCAAGGCCACCGAGCCAACCCAGGCCCGCCAATCAAATCGTCTGGTACGCCATAAATCGTGAAACAGCACCCAGCCGATGGCAGGCACGACCAGAACTGCGTCATAATGAGCCAGCAGTCCAGCGGCAATGAATACGGCCGTTAACCACAAATCACCAGTTCGCTTCTCCGCCGCATATCGCGCCGCAGCCAAAACGGCCAGAATTCCCCAGACCATCACCAGGCTTTGATACTGAACAATGCGGCCAAAAGCAACGGCAAACCCGGTAATCGACAAGGACATGCCCGCCCAAAAACCAATCTCAAAATCAAACCAGCGCCAGGCCAGCACCGTCACCGCCAACACCGCCAAAACACTGGCCCAGGCAAATGGCAGTCTAGCCCAAAACTCGTCAATGGAACCGGCTAGATTCCACAAACTTAAGGGCAGCAAGATTTCCACCGGCCCTTTTTGATGTAAAAACAGTTCGGCATCATCCCCGCTTATAATTGATGCGGCCCGAACCATGATGACGCCTTCGTCGCCCTGGAATTCGCTGTAGCCCAAATTCCAGAAACGAAGCCCAATCGTTAACAAAACCAACAGCAGCACAAGCCAACCGATTCCTTTTCCCGTTTCGATCGTTTGCGATTGTGGACGCAAAAACAGCGGCAGTACCGCCAACAGAATATGCCCGATGAGTTGATACGGCCGTACCAACGGCCCTGGCAGATAAACCAGCAGCAGCACTAACAGAACGTCCAACACCACCACCAGCGCCGCCCCCAGTGCCAACCGCTCCAACAGTGGTCCAGACAGGTAGCGAACCCAGCCCCAAATCGGCCAGACAAAAATAAGCAGGAAGGCCAGGAGTTGGGGCCAGGGTGCGGGCAGCGAGAATTGCAGAGCAACGGCCGTTACCCCAATCAGCCCCAGCACAAACCAGCGGCTCAACTTGGACAAAAACAAATCAGGGAACGTCATAAATCAAAATCGAGTAACCAATCCGGTCATCCGGTTCGCGGGCACGGAACCAAGGATACACATATTTTTGATCATCGGGCAGGGGCAATTCCCACAAACTGGTCACACTGATGGCGTAAATGCCCGGCTCTGGAGCCGCCGGGTCAAACGGCGGGCCGCCCCACAACGAATAAAACTCATATAATGGCGTGCCTGGAATTGGTTCGTACTGGATGCCGTAATAAGCGGGAACGGCCGTGCCAAACCAGCCCAACTTCACCGATTCCACCCCATTTTCGTCCATCCACGCTTTCAAGCGCAGCAAATCCTGTCCCCAGTCGATGTTGCTGTCAATGAGGATATTATGGCCGTTTTCCGGCCCGCCCGCCGCCCAATTAAAATAGCTCAAAAAATGGGGGTAAATCGTCAAATCAGCCAGCAGCAGCCCCAACAAAACAACCGGCAGCGTGAAACGCGATGCATCATACGTCAAACGTGATACGTGATACTTGCCACCCGCCACTTGCCACTCGCCACTCGCCACCCCACTGATCAACACATACAAAAACGGCAAAATCGGCAAAAGGTGGCGATAACCAATGTTTAGAGCGCTCAGTATGCTAAACAGGAAATAAAGGATAGCCGGCAGAAGTAAAAACAACGCCCGTTTTCGGGCCGGAAACAATCCGCGCCCATCTGTGTCCATCCGCGTACTAAAAAACAATACGGCCGTTACCACCAGCCCCAACAATGTCACCAACGGCGTTTTCACCAAAAAGGCCACCGGAAAATAATTCCAAAAGCCCGCATTCGAAAAATGGCCCAACAAAAAAGCCGGACGCCCGCCGCTGCTGATGTTCAGCACCTGCTCCAAACCAGCCCAAAACGTCGGCATTGGTCCGCGCCAATCATTCAGCCAAACCAAACCATCCCCTCTAAATAAAAACGGTCCCCACTCAAAACCAAAAATCGCCCAAACCATCCCAATCGACAGCAGGCCCGCCGACAAAAACTGCCCAAACCGCCGCCAAATCTCTCTCCCACCAAATCTCTGCGCCCTACTTCGGCTTTGCTCAGCACAAGTCCGCGTCTCCGCGGTTTTTTCTTCATACAACGGCAGCAAAGCCAACAATCCAAAAATCGGCACAAACACTAACATCGACAACTTACTGCCAAAAGCCAACCCCAAACCCAATGCCGCCCACAACCAGCGCCGCCAATTCCAGCCCGCCGCCTGCCACATCCGCCACAACAAAAACGCTGCCAGAAATAAAAATGCTGTCCCGCCCAAATCGGTGGTCGTGTAACGGCCGTTCGCCAGCACATTCGGATCAAACAACAAAAACAAAAACGCCCATATCCGTGACGGTTTACCCCAAATCTGTCCGGCAAAATGATACCCCAACAACGCCAATCCCAGCGTCAAAAACACAATCGGCAGCCGCCCCAAAAATATCATCCGCGTCACATCATGGTTATAAACCCACAAAAACTGCTCCGCAAACCGGTACCAATACACATCCGGCGGCTGCCGCTGCCAACTGGCATCATCCAGCGGCAGCTTCACATCCGGCAGCAGCAGCAAGGGCAGTGCGCTCAACGCATTCACCAGCGGCGGATGCTCAAGGCTCAATCGCGGATCGCCGGTTCGGACAAATGCCGCTCCCCGCGCCAGGTGGTTCTGCTCATCCACTGTCGGGCTGTCATCCACCAGACTGGACAGCGCCAGCCACCAAAACAGCACAATCGCCAGCATCAGCAACCAGACAGTGGGCAAGTGTTTCAGTCGTTTCATAGCGGGGTGGATTATATGACAAGGTAGTCAAAAACGTAATCGGTAAAACAATTATTTCCCTCCGCCAACGCCTTATCACTCTCCTAATTCAAATGTCTTCCCCGTTTTCACCTTCCACCGTCTCAATAATTCTCAACAATCCTACCCGATGACAAGATGTTATTTTTTGTTACAATGCGTGAAAATGATTTTTTATATTAGCGGCCCCTCAATTAAAATATTATGTTACCGATCAACCGTCACCAAAAAATTTTAGACATCCTCAACGAACAAGGCATCGTCCACATCGGCCAACTCAGCGAAGAGTTCAACGTTTCTGAGATGACCATTCACCGTGATCTGGCCCAATTGGAAACGGAAGGTTATTTGCGCAAAGTACGCGGCGGCGCGGTGCCCATACCAACACCACCCCAATCAGGCAGCCAAACAGCGCCCAATGTCGAAGCCTGCTTCATGTGTCAGACAATTCCCCGCAGCCAGACCCCCATGACCCTCAATCTGGCCGATGGCTCGGCCAAACGAGCTTGCTGCCCCCACTGTGGACTACACGGCCTGCAAATGATGGGCGATCAAATCGTGTCGGCCCTCGTTACCGATTTTTTGCACGGTACAATCATCAACGCGCAAGCCGCCATTTACCTGGTGGAGCCAGACATTACGGTTTGCTGCACACCTACGGTCTTATCCTTCCAAAAAAAAGACGAAGCCCTCCGTTTTCAAAAAGGGTTTGGCGGTCATTTGATGAGCATGGATGAAACGTTAGACCATCTGAGTCAGGCCATGAAACTGCATCAACACAAACACCATACACACGAGGAATAGCGTCATGTTTTTCAAAAAAGCAACCAAATTGGTCTTGATTAGTTTTTTACTCTTGCTGTTATCGGCTTGTGGCGGGCGCAACAGCCAACAAACCAATGATTCCGATATTCGCATCATCGTTGCCGTTGAATCGACGACAGTCGGTGAAACCAACCTGCTCATCACAGTTACCGATAAGGCGGGCACGCCCATTAACGATGCTGCGGTTTCCGTTAAAGGTGATATGAGCCATGCCGGGATGGTGCCGGTCCTGGGCGAGGCCTCCAGCGGTGAAAATGGCGTCTACAAGATGCCTTTTGAATGGACGATGGGCGGCGATTGGGTACTTACGGTGGATGTGACGCTGCCGGACGGCCGTTCCACCAGCCAGCAGTTCAATTTCACCATCAACAGTTGACATGACTAAAACACTCCATACGCCGCAGCCTCGCTTTGATCTGCTGCGCGTCCCGCTTGTTGGCCGGCTGCTGCGCTGGCGCTGGGGACGGCTGACTGGCCAACTCTTACTTCTGCTGGCAGCGCTGCTGCTCATTTACGATGGATTTACCGGCCCGCAATTAGCCCCGGATAATCTAGCCACGGTTGTCGTTTGGGTACATTATCGCGGTTTGGTCGTGTTTGCGCTGCTTTTCTTTGGCAATTTGTTCTGCATGAACTGCCCGTTCACCTTACCGCGCACGCTGGCCCACAAACTGAGTATCCGAGGATGGCGTTGGCCGCGACGATTACGGAATAAGTGGACGGCCGTTACCATCCTCATCCTCTACTTTTGGCTGTACGAATGGCTCGATTTATGGGCCAGTCCCGTCATCACTGCCTGGCTGATCATCGGCTATTTTGTCGCCGCCTTCATTCTGGAAGCCTTTTTCACCGAATCTCCCTTTTGCAAATACGTCTGCCCACTGGGAACCTTCAACTTCGCCAGTTCCACCATCTCACCCCTGCAAATTTCCGTCAGCAGCCGCGACACCTGTCGCACCTGTGTCGGCAAAGAATGTATTAACGGCAGTGCCCAAACCCTGGGCTGCGGCACGCAGTTATTTGCCCCACAAATCACGAGTAACATGGATTGCATACTTTGCTTAGACTGCGCCCGCGCCTGCCCCCATGACAATGTAGCCCTCACCGTGCGCCATCCGCTTAGAGAAACCAGCCAACTTAACACCTGGCCGCGCCGCTGGGACTTGAATTTCTTAATCCTTATTTTTGCTTTCACCGGCGTCAGCAATGCCTTTGGCATGGTTCCGCCGGTCTACCAATTGGAAATCTGGCTGGCGTCTGTCCTGCACACCCAAAACGAAGGGCTGATTTTGCTGCTTATCTTCACGGTCTTGAATCTGGTGTTACCCATCGGACTGGGACTGGGCGCAGCCTGGCTCAGCCGGGCGTTGGCCAAAAGAAAAGAGTCGCTGCGGCTGACGCTGGCCCGTTATGCGCCGGCCTTTGCGCCTTTGGCCTTTACCGGATGGCTGACCCATTACGGCGGATTTCACTTCCTCAGCAGCGCCCTGGCGATTATTCCGGTGATGCAAAGCTTTCTACTGGACAACCATATCACCATCTTCGGCCAGCCCGACTGGACAAAAGGGCCGGTTCTCCCGATGGCCTGGCTTGATCCAATTGAACTAGTGGTTGTCCTGGCCGGGTTTGGCGCAAGCTTGTACGTCCTCACCATCCGCGCCCGCCGAAGCCGAGACGGTTTAGCGGCGCAGTTACCCTGGATCATTCTGCTGCTAGCTTTGGCCATCGCTATGATGATTATCTTTTATTTGCCAATGGAAATGCGGGGATCGGCATTTTTCAGCTAAGTAACACAACTACGTAAGTTGGACAACTTTCCCGGAAACTTAGAGTTTCCGGGAAAATATGTTCAGGCGGCTCCGAAAAAGCTGCCCGATGTCTTGCTCCTACGCATAGGCTGACACAAGAGAGCGTTGACGTTAATGCCAAACAAGTCATGCCTGTGCTAGAATCTACCTGCATCACGTATTGGTAACCATAAAATTTCAGCTTTAGATTTCTGAACATCAAGGGTTTATTTAGCAGTAAAAACCAGCAAACCCAATGGGTTTCGGAGGTGGATGATCATGGAAGAAAAGCTAACTGCAAGTGGCGCCATTCAACACACGAGCCGTTTATTTATTGTTGTTTTCCTTCTGGTGATTATTGCCGGTTGTCAGGAAAAACAACTTAATGATGAAACAATGATGGTGGAAACGGCCGTTCCCACCGCCACCGCCACCTTAGAAGCAAAACCCAACCCCGAAATTGAAGGGAAAATTGCCGTCACCAGCCCAGACCCGGTCAACGTCACGATGATTGCCGCCGCGAATTTGGCCGCCGCCAATATTGACCCCCTGCCGGCAAACATCAGTCTGGTGAGTGATGTGTATGCGATTGATGCGGGAGATACGGCCGTTACCGGGCAAATCGCCATCAACGCCCCAACAAATACAGACGTTACTTTGCTCGATTTATACGGCTGGGTTGGCACAGCCTGGGTATTTATCCCTTCCAAATATGATCCCACCACACAGCAGCGGCACACTGCCGACCACACGCTGTTTCAAGCCATCACTTTAGGACAGACCGAACCGCCCGACCCAATGACAGTCGGTGGCATATGGAGCGAAGAAGCCAATGTGGAAACATGGTCTGAACAATTCACGGAAACTATCGTCAACACCTTACATTTGGCCGCCGACGGGGAACTGGAAGGCTCGCTTTCCGACGTTCCCGCAGGCATAGCAAATCCGTACCTGAAACTGACCAATGTTAGCAGTGAAATTGAGGCCGATGCGTTATCGGCGCTTCTGGCTGATGAATCGGCCCAGACAACGCAAATAGAAGCCGTTATTGAAATGGTGGAACCTTATGCCGGTGTCAACCTCAACTATCAAGGAGTAGCTGCCGACCAAAAAGAGGCCTTCACCACCTTTGTCCAAAATCTCGCCGCAGCCTTAGAAACGCAGGAGAAAAATCTCATCCTTACCCTCCCCAGCCCACAAGATGAGGCAAGCGACCTTGAGGGATATGATTGGCCAGTGCTAGGAAAGATAGCTGACAGCGTCTATCTTCAACTTCCCCTCGATCCACACGAGTATGGGGCAGAAGGAACAGTCGATCAGTTACTGACCTGGGCTACAGACAACATTGATCGCCGCAAATTGGTAGCCCTCATTCCCACCGGCCCCGTTATCCAATCAGGAGATACTTGGACAGCATTGACAGCAGAAGAACAACGGACGCATTTTGGCGACGTGCAGTTTGTTACCGATTCGGCAGCGTATGAGCCAGAAACGCCAATTGAAGTGACCCTTTCTGGCAGCATCTCGCCTATACAATGGAATGAAGCCAGTTCAGCCTATCATTACACCTATGAAGGTAATGAAGTATGGTTGGCGCACCCGGCTACAGTCGCTTTTCGGATGGAAACGGCCGTCAAGCACAATCTGCAAGGTATCGCCTTTACCACGCCAACCCAACTGCCCGATCCGGCGCAGACAGTTGATCCTGCCATCGTCTGGACCGTTTTAGACGACGAGGGGAACATCATTGTGACAAAAAGCGGTGACGAAACTTCTTTCACATGGGAAGGCCCAACTGAGCCTGGTGAGTTCATGCTCCAGGTTGATTTCGTTTCGGGAGATGTAACCACGTCGCTAGACACGCTGCCCATTACCGTTGCCGCTGCCGAAGAAAGCGATGAGAGCACAGAAATCGTTACCGGCATTATTAAGTGGAACGCCTATGTGCGTCTCGGCCCCGGCGAAAGCTATGACAAATTCCCCTTTCCCCTTCATAAAGATACCGAAATAGCGATTATTGGTCGTGACGAATTTGGTTATTGGCTTCAGGTCGTTTTTTCAGATGCGGATGGGGAACAAACAGGTTGGGTTGCCGCCAGCTTAATCATCGTCGATCCGGCTTTTGACATTGACATGCTTGAAAACACAAGTGAAACAGTCTCGGCTGTGGCCCAAGCGCCAACAACCGGGTCTACATCCGAAACAGCCACACCTGTCCCCTCCTCAGGACCACCACCGCCTGTTTCTGCGCCACCGGTAGTGTTTGGCGGCTTTGAATTGGGTGGGCAAACGCACACATTTAGCAATCCGGGCCTCATGGCTTCAGCCGGTATGACCTGGGTCAAATTCCAGCATAAATGGGGCGAAGGCAGTAATCCCAATGATTTGGCCGGGCGGATCAACAGCGCCCATGCCGCCGGATTCAAGGTATTGTTAAGCATTCCCGGCTCGAACACCTATCCCGAAAGTATCAACTTTGAAGAATATGTCCAATTCCTGGCCGGCGTAGCCGCCTTAGGCCCGGATGCCATTGAAGTTTGGAACGAGATGAATATCGATTTTGAATGGCCTGCCGGGCAAATCGATCCGGCCGGCTACGTCAACAATATGCTTGCGCCCGCTTATAATGCCATCAAATCGGCGAATCCCAACGTGATGGTTATTAGCGGTGCGCCCGCGCCAACTGGTTTCGATAACGGCACCAACGCCTGGGCCGACAACCGCTACATGTCCGGTATGCTGGCCGCCGGTGGTGCCAGCTACGCCGACTGCATTGGGGCGCATTACAACGCCGGGGCCAGTTCGCCATCGCTAAGTACAGGTCATCCAACGGGCAGCGCCCATTACAGTTGGTATTTGCTACCGACCATAAATGTCTATGCGCAATTGGGCAAGCCTGTGTGCTTCACCGAGTTAGGCTATCTGTCGGGAGAAGATTATGGCGGTGTGCCCGAACGATTTGGCTGGGCCGCAGGGACGACAGTGGCCCAACACGCGGCCTGGTTAGCCGAGGCTGTCAGCGTGGCTGCCAATACGGGAAAGGTTCGGCTGATTATTGTCTTTAATGTTGATTTTACCTATTGGGGTGATGACCCTCAGGCGGGTTATGCGATGATTCGCAAAGACGGCGGCTGCCCTGCTTGTGAAACGTTGGCGCGTGTTATGGGCCGATGAGGCCGAGTTGTCAACTAAATCGCGTAAACGACCGAACCTATTTTTGCTGGGAGTAGCTGCTTTTATCATTGTTCTGTGTAGCGCTGCATTACTGCTAGCTGTCAACAACAGCAGCGGAGGCACAGGACTGAGTACAACTTTTTGTATGGGGATAACAACAACACCCCGATGGCAGGCAGGCATCGCCTGGACGTCACCTATTTCCAGTTATATGCCACCGCTTTTGGTTTCTCGCTACAAGCTATGTGTGGATTTACCGCCAGGGCTGGCTCCCAAACGGATCAATGGAGAATTGATGCTGCCACCGTGAGCTGTTAGCTCCAGCGAAAAATAGTCAGCGATCCATCCACAATTCAGCAGGTGTTTCAATGCAAGTGTCCGTATCTGGGTCTAAATAGGTTTGGTAGAATGTCTCTATATCCATATCAGTTGCTTCTTGCAGTGGTTTATAATACTGTTCACCAAATGTTCCTAACCCTCGGGTTCCATTTAACGCCTCTGCAAACGACAATTCCTTTTCTGGTGCCCATACTACAACCGCTCCAGTACTATTCTGGATGCAGCCTTGTACATAATCATCTATAAAATCAGCAGAAGAACCATATGCCACAAGTATGCCTTTTTCTGGATAAAAAAGAGCAGCATGGAATAAATTAATCTCTCCATGAGAATATCCGTAAGTGTCTATCTTTACTTCTGCTGGCCGACCATAAGTATTGAGAATCTCAGAAACAGAATGAATTTTACTACTAGGCCTGAGAGAGGCAGATTCAATCAGCGTTACTATCCCATTTTCAATTAAATAGTGTTGTGCAATCACTTCTCTTCTTGAAAGCTCTTGTGATACTGGCAGATCCACGCTTACAGTATAGGCTGTGTCTAACTCAGAGTCTGCATTTGTTAACAATACCGTTGCAACTGCGTTTAATAGCGGTTCAACTGTTTCCCACTTTGTTTCTCCAGGGATAATCCCCCAGAAACAAGGTAATTTACAGTTTTCATTTGTTCTATAAAGCTCCGATGCTATTGCTTCTTTTTCCACAAGTGACAAAGTCGGGATTGGAGATGGAACTGAAGCTATCGTTGCGGCGGGGATGACAGAGATCTCTGTCGTTACAAAAGCCGCCGTATTTGAGTCGAGCGCAGGTTGACAAGCTACGAGAATCAACAATGGCAGAATCAAGAAGCTGCATAAACCCAAAAAACTTGGTCTGCTTGGCTCTATTTTCATTTTTAGCGCCCCTATTAAGAGAACGTTGGTTACGGCCGTAACCCCGCCAACAAATGCACAGTCATACGGCCGTTCTCAAAATCAATCGCCTGCACCACCTCATCCGTATCCGGCAGGAGCAGTTCCCCCGATTCGCCGCGCACGACAAACACATTGTTGGCACCCGTCTCCATCACCTGCACCAGTTCGCCCAACTCTTCACCTTCATCGGTGAAAACTTGCAGCCCTTCCAGTTGATACAGGTAATATTCCCCTTCCTCCAGGGGAATTGCTTCACTTTCCGGCACTTGCAGCCACTCGCCGCGCAAATCCTGCGCAGCCTCTCGACTGTCATAACCGGCCAGTTTCAGCAAAATCAACTCGCCATGAAAGCGGGCCGCTTCCACGTCAAACGGCTGCGGATCATCTTCACCAATCCAGACTGTTTCCAGCCAGGTAAACCGCTCCGGCAAATCGGTGTGCGGTACCACCCGCACCTCGCCGCGCACGCCATGCGGCTTCTGGATGCGGCCAATGATCAAAAAAGCAGGCTCGTCAGATTGACCTGCTGAGCCTGCCTCTATTTTTTTGTTGTTGGGAATCTCTTTTTTCGCCAAATCGATTATCTGTTCTCTAAAATTTCTACCGAGACGCGCTGGCCCTTTTTGGCTGCCGCTACCTGAACGATAGAACGGATGGAGTTGATCACCCGGCCGCTTTTGCCAATGATCCGCCCCATATCCGGTTGGGCAACGGAGACCTCAACGATAGTACCGGAACGATCTTCAACCTCGTCCACCTGCACGTCGTCGGGATTATCGACCAGCGATTTGACGATAAATTCAACGAGTTCTTTCATGCTTATTCTTCTTCTTCGGCAGCGACAGCAACCGCTTCGGCAACGGCCGTTTCATCCACCGTACCGTCTACCTCAGCCGCCAAAGCTGCCAAAGTCTCGCCAGCGCGCAAACGCTGCAAGCGATCATACGTACCCTGCTTTTCCAGCAAACGCCGTACCGCATCCGAAGGCTGTGCGCCAACGTTCAACCAATGCAGCGCCCGCGCCTCAGAAATTTTGAAGCTGACGCCGCTCACCAACGGGTCGTAATTGCCGATATTTTCCACGATACGGCCGTCACGCTTACTTCTGACATCACTCACAACAACCCGGTAACTGGGCTGTCCTTTTTTACCAGTTCGACTTAAACGAATTCGAAGCATCTCTTGTCACAATCTCCACTTTTTTAGTTATTAGTTATTAGTTATTGGTTGCTGGTCGTTAGTTACTGGCCGCTGGCCATACCACCAGCTACTAGCTACCAACTACCAGCCGCTAAAATCGGCCCATCAAATTGCCCAGATTACCCATACCGCGACCGCCACGCAGTTGTTTCATCATCTTCTGCATCTCTTGGAACTGCTTCAGCAGCGCATTCACTTCCTGCACCGACGTTCCAGAACCAGCAGCCACACGCCGTTTACGGCTGGCTTTCAAAATCTTCGGATTTTGTCGTTCATGCGGCGTCATCGACTGGATGATCGCTTCAATGCGCTTCAAATCCTTCTCAGCACCGCTCAGATCAACATCCTTGGCCATTTTATTCATACCCGGAATCATTTCCAGCAGCTGCCCAATCGGTCCCAATTTTCGAACCTGCTGCATCTGCTTCAAAAAATCATCCAGCGTAAACTCGCCCTTCAACAGGCGCTGGCCGGCTTTTTGGGCCTCTTCCTGATCCATTTCCGTCTGCGCTTTTTCGATCAGCGTCATCACATCGCCCATGCCCAGGATACGATTGGCCAGCCGATCGGGATGGAACATCTCAATCTCGCTAAGTTTTTCGCCTGTACCCAGGAATTTGATGGGAACGCCGGTCACTTCACGCATGGAAATGGCCGCACCGCCGCGCGCATCACCGTCCACCTTTGTCATAATCAGGCCAGTAATGTTCACAGCATTGTTAAAGTCAGTGGCGACACGGACCGCTTCCTGACCCGTCATGGCGTCGGCAACCAACAGTGTCTCAATCGGTTCGACTTTGGCTTTGATAGACTTGATTTCGTCCATCATCATCTCGTCGATGTTGAGGCGGCCGGCCGTATCCAGGATGACGGTGGTCATTCCGGTTTTTTGGGCTTGCTTAACACCGTTATGGCAAACCTTCACCGGATCCGCGTCAGGTCCTTCGTCGTAAACAGGGATGTCCAGTTGCCGGCCAAGCGTTTGGAGCTGATCAATAGCAGCAGGACGATACACGTCAGCCCCGACCAGTAACGGCCGTCTCCCTTGTTTACGCAAATACAAAGCCAGCTTCCCGGCCATCGTCGTCTTACCGGCCCCTTGCAGCCCTACCAGCATAATCACTGCCGGTGACTGCAGACCCAGATTCAGACGGCCCGGTTCGCCCAATGTGTTAATCAACTCATCATGAACAATCTTCACCACCTGCTGCCCCGGCGACAGGCTGCGCATAACCTCATGCCCCACGGCACGCTCACGGACCCGGTTAACAAAGCTTTTGACAACCTTAAAGTTAACGTCGGCCTCCAAAAGAGCCAGACGCACCTCGCGCATTGCCTTATCAACATCCGCCTCGGTCAACTTCCCCCGCCGCTGCAGGGTATCAAATACAGATTGTAGTCGACTGCCTAACGATTCAAACACAAAGACACCTTAGGTTACTAACTCACAAGACCAGGAATTTTAACTTAGCCTCCCGTCACAGTCAAGCCTTATTACATAAAAAACATAAACGACATATTGAGATTGAATTGAGTCCTGCTCCCCTTCATGATATACTGAAACATTATTTTTTACCTCACAAAAAGGAGCTAGAAAATGCCTAACCCTATCATCACAGGGGTAATTGTTGGGATAATCGCCGCCGCTGTTCTAATTACACTCAAAGTATATAAGTCAAATAATCCGAAGGCGTATACAGATGAAATGAATGGACCAGAAGCCCCTCCTCAGAAAACCCAAGCTGAAGATGATGATTTTAACTATCAATCTCCTTCAATTACATACGACGACACCTCCACAGGATCAGAGGATGAAGTCTGTAGCCATCATTCTACTTATTACGACCCCCGGAATGGTATATATGTTTGTAACGATTGTGGTGAGATTTGGAGTGATCAATGTTAAACAGGCTTGTCATCATCTGGCACATATTTAGAGCAATCTCTCGCACACTTTGGTCAGCTTCTAACCGGGTCAAAAACACGCTTTAGAAATCACTGGTAGCCTGCGTAATTCTTGCTTGACAAAAACGTGATGCGCTCCTTGCATTACGCATCACGTTTTTATGGATTGCTTTTTGATATAAATTAACTAGACCAAAGATGGTTCTAGTTTGGTTGCTGCCTGGCGCAGCAATTCCGCTTTATCCGTATTTTCCCACGGCGCTTCAATGTCATCACGGCCAAAGTGACCGTATGCGGCCGTTGCCCGGTAAATCGGCCGGCGCAAATTCAAATCACGAATAATCGCGCCGGGACGCAGGTCGAAATGCTCATTGATTAACTGAACCAACTGTTCCGAAGAAAGTTTACCAGTGCCAAACGTCTCCACATTGATGCTCAATGGGTGGGCCACACCGATAGCATAAGCTACCTGCACTTCGCAACGCTCGGCCAGACCGGCGGCCACGATATTCTTGGCCACCCAGCGGGTCGCATAAGCGGCACTGCGATCCACTTTGGTGCAATCCTTGCCGCTGAAAGCACCACCACCATGCCGACCCATACCGCCATACGTATCGACGATAATCTTGCGGCCGGTTACGCCGGCATCACCCATGGGGCCGCCAACCACGAAACGGCCGGTTGGATTGGTGTAAATCAACAGGTCATCATCAACCAGATCGGTCGGCAGGACAGGCTTAATCACATGCTCAATCAACCCGGCACGAAGCGTCTTTTCATCAACTTCCGGCGCGTGCTGGGTGCTGATGAGTACGGTGTGGACACGCTTGGGCTTGCCATAGCTGTACTCAACTGTCACCTGTGATTTACCATCGGGACGCACCCAGGGCAATGTACCGTCCTTGCGAACCTGGGCCAGGCGGCGGGTGAGGTTGTGAGCCAGGTAAATGGGCAGCGGCATCAAGACATCGGTTTCGTTGCAGGCATAGCCAAACATCATACCCTGGTCACCAGCGCCGATAGCATTGATGGCGGCTTCTTCGTCGCCATTACTGCGATATTCAAGCGCTTTGTCTACACCCTGAGCAATGTCGGGGCTTTGACTGGCAATGGCGACCTGCACGCCGCAGGTATTACCATCGAATCCTTTTTTGCTGTTATCGAAGCCAATCTCGTTGACGACTTTACGCACCAGTTCATCCATATTAACGAACGCGGTGGTAGTGATTTCGCCTAGCAAAAGTACAAAACCAGTTTTTATTGCTGTTTCACAGGCCACGCGGGCCATTGGATCCTGCTCCATGATAGCGTCCAAAACAGCGTCGCTGATTTGGTCACACATTTTGTCAGGATGTCCTTCGGTCACCGATTCTGATGTAAACAGAACGCTCGGTGATGTCATAAAATTATTGGTCATTATGTTACCTCCAAAAATAAAAAACCTCTTGCGGGGGCAAGAGGCGAACGGTTTACTACATCTGTCTCTTATCTCCCAGCAAATGCTGACGGAATTAGCACCTTCCCTTTATGGGGGGGTTGCTGCAGTTTCATCGGGCCGGTCCCTAGACTGCTCCTGATAAGGATATTAAATTGTTAGAATCAAGAGAAAAGTATAGCGGATTACCCCACTTTGTCAAAAAAAATTGGCTGAGAGGATGGTAAGAATTGCAATAGCAAAACGGCCGTTTCTCTTTACCCCGCACCCCTTTCCGTTATAATGCCGGTCATTGATGACACACGTATGAGTAAACAAAAACTGGCCGTTCTCTTCATTCTTTTTACATTGGCTGGCCTCCTGGCATTCCCCACTCTACTCAAAGCAATTCCCCCCCGTTATGCCGCCCGCCTGCCTGAACCGCTGCGCCAAATGAGCGCGCCGCGGGATGTTGTGCCGCTCCTGCCTACCGTGGCACGGCCGTTAGCCGCCAATGAGTTATTGCAATCAACAGGAAATGAGGGAACAACGGCCGTACCCGTCAGCGCCCCGCCCACTTTGACCCCACCTTTGGTCACAGGCCAGACGCCAAAACCAACATCGCCACCTACCCCAACCAAAACACCGACCGTTACCCCTGTTCCCCTGCCCCAGAGTGCACGGTTGGAAGGCGTTCACCATCAATTTCAGGAGTGGAATAACTGCGGTCCGGCGACCCTGGCAATGACTTTAAGCTATTTTGGTCTTACGCTTACCCAAAGCCAGACGGCGGCTGTCCTCAAACCCAACCCGGAAGATCGCAATGTCAGCCCATGGGAAATGGCTGCTTACGTCAACAACGAAACCGATCTGAAGGCCATCAACCGCGTCAACGGCGACCTGTACACCGTACGCCGCCTGCTGGCTAACGACATTCCCGTCATCCTGGAAATCGGCATTGACCCGCCAGGCGAATTCCGCTGGCTGGGTTGGTATGGTCATTATTTACTGGTAGTGGCCTATGACGATGCTTTGCAGCAGTTTTGGGTGTATGATAGTTGGTTTGGCACCAGTGAAGTCCCGCTGGAAAACGCAACCAGCGAAGGCCGCGTGTTGACTTATGATGATGTGGCTGAGTACTGGCCCCATTTTAACCGCAATTACATCGCTCTTTACCGGCCGGAGCAAGCCAATCTGGCAGCCGAAATCATCGGCACTGAGATGGATGACGCGGTGATGTGGCAGAATGCATTGGAAGAGGTACGGGGGGAAACGGCCGTTTCCCCCGACAACGCCTTCCTCTGGTTCAATTTAGGCACGATTTACAACGCCCTGGGCCAATACAAGGAAGCCGCCACCGCCTATGACCAAGCCCGGTCTATTGGCCTGCCCTGGCGCATGTTGTGGTATCAATTCGGCCCTTACGAAGCGTATTTCCAGGTTGGCCGTTACGAAGATGTTCTTTTATTAGCTGATACGACACTCAAAGATCGGCCCTATTTCGAGGAATCATTTTATTACAAAGGACTGGCTCTGGCCGCGCTGGGCGACACCGCCGCCGCCCGCGACAATCTGGAAAAAGCGGCCAAATTCAATCCCAATTTTCAACCGGCCGCTACTGCTTTAGCAGAGTTAGTCAAGTAATCATGTAGTCTTATAGTCTGGTAGTCTGGCAGCATAACTGCTCGACTATTTGACTACAAGACTACTGGACTACTCGACTATTCGACTACTTGACTATGAATAAACGAACCAAAAACATCATCCTGCTCGTTGTCATCGGGCAGATTCTTTTAACTGCCGGGCTGTTGGCGCTGCCAACAGCCGTTCAAGCCCTGCCCGGCCGTTATCGTGTGGCCTTACAGGAGCGCGTCCCATTTTTAGGCAATATCGTTGAGGGTGTGATTGAGCAGGTTGCCCCCATGGCCACCGCTTTGCCGGCCCCCAATCAAGGGGCCAGCGCGCCCCAAATCGACATCTCGGTGCCCATCGACGCCGAACCAACCCGTGCAAAACCGACGGCAACAGCCACGGCCGTTCCGGCCACATCGTCGCTGGCCGACAATAACGCCCCACAACCAACCGCAACACCCCTTCCACCGACCCCCACACTCGAACCGCCGCCGGTCCGGGCCATGATACCCGGCGTCACCCCGGTCAAACAAACCTTTAACAACTGCGGTCCGGCCAATCTGACCCAGGTGCTCAACTTCTGGGGCGATGACATCACTCAGGAAGAAGTCGCCAGCTACCTCAAACCCACCAGCGAAGACCGCAACGTCACCGCCTGGCAAATCGCTGATTATGTCAATGAACAAACTTACGGCCAATTCAAAGCCATCAGCCGCAGCGCCGGAACCTTTGAGATGATCAAACGTTTCATCGCTGCGGGTTATCCGGTCGTCATCGAAAAAGGGTACGATGTTGCCGGTCAGGGATGGTACGGCCATTACCTCACCGTTTTTGGCTATGATGATACGTTGGGCGAAATGTACAGCCAGGATACCTATCTCGGCCCGTTTGATGGTAACGGCCGTACCGACAAATATGAAGCCGTAGATAAATATTGGCAGCAGTTCAATTACACCTTTTACGTCGTTTATCCGGCGCAAAAAGAGGCGGAAGTGATCGCTTTACTGGGTGACGTGATGGCCGACGATTTCACCATGTGGAACCGCGTCGCTGAATTGGCCCAACAAGAACAACTAGAAAACCCAAATGACGCCTTTGCCTTGTTTAATTATGGCACAGCCCAAACTCGATTGGGCGGGCTAACGGGCGAACAGCAATATTACCAGGCTGGCGCCGCCGCCTATGATAAAGCTTTTGCGATGGGGTTGCCGCCACGAATGCTCTGGTATCAATTCCAACCCTATTTAGCCTACATCAAAACAGACCGCTACGACGATGTACTTCTTTTAGCCAACGCCACCCTGCAAGACCAGGGCGGCCGCAACGTGGAAGAAACGTATTATTACAAAGCGTATGCCCTGACCTCGTTGGGCGACCTTTATAGCGCAAGAGAAGCGCTTCAGTCGGCGTTAGCAATCAATCACAACTACTATCCGGCAAAATGGCTTTTAGATTGGGTCAACAAAGAGCTGGGCATTCCGTCCACGACAGCGACGCCTACGCCAACAGGTGAAGCCGCAGCAACCGAGAGCAGTGGTTAACATGATCGAGAGTAACGGTGAAGCGGCGCGGTCTGGAGACCGACCGCAGCCAGAGGAATTCGATTAGAGTGAACCGCAAATTCCTTTTCATTCGTCATGCTGCGGTTGCTGTCGACCCGGCAGTACCGGCGCGGGAATGGTCGTTGTCGAGCGACGGCCGTTCCCGCACCCGCAGTCTCGCTCCCCAACTTACCCCTTACGACTTAACCCGCATCATCACCAGCGACGAATCCAAAGCGCGTGAAACCGGCCAGATCATCGCCGAGACACTGGGTCTGCCCTGGCAGTCTGCGCCCAATTTGCATGAACACAACCGGCAAGGCGCACCTTTTTTTACGAGCAAAGAGGCTTTTGAAACGGCCGTTGCCCGCTTCTTCGACAATCCCGACACACTGGTTTTCGGTAACGAGACAGCTAATCAAACATTTGCACGGTTTGATACGGCCGTTCGCCATCTCCTTGCCGTTTACCCCAACGATACCCTGGCCATCGTCACCCATGGGACCGTACTGACCCTCTTTTTGGCCCACTACAACCAGTTCACTCCCTTCCCTTTCTGGCAAAAACTACAAATGCCTGATTTCTTCGTCGTTACCCTGCCCGACATGTGCCTGTAAAACGATTTGCCAAATCGTTCAACCATTTTCACGTTTCACGTTTCACGTTATAATAACGGCCGTTCATTCCCCAAAGAACAGGCGCACTTTTCCAACCCGGCACCACCCCTACACATGAACAAGAAATCCTTAGTTATTAAGCATTGGCAATTGACAATTTATAATTGACAATTAACAATTAACCCGGCTGTCCCACAGCCACCCACAAATCCAAATTGGAGGCATACATGTCAAAACAAAAATTTAAAGTCACCTATTCCACCCTGGCCAGCCCCGATCCGATGCTGCACCAGTTGTACGACGAAGCCGTCGAAAAGGCCAAAGCCGACTTTGGCAAAAATTACCCCCTGTTCATAAATGGGAAAGAACGCTTCGCCGAAAAAACCTTCGAAAAGCGCAGCCCCATCGACCTCGACTGGATGATGGGTACCTTCCAATATGGCACCGAACAAGACGCCAACGATGCCATCGCCGCCGCCAAGGCCGCATTCCCCGCCTGGAGCGGCCTTCCCTGGCAAGAACGCATCGCTATCATGCGCAAAGCCGCCGATCTCATTAGCGACCGCCTTTTCGTTATGGCCGCCAACATGAGCCTGGAAATCGGCAAGAACCGGCTGGAAGCGCTCGGCGACGTGGAAGAAACGGCCGATCTCATCCGCTACAACTGCGACGCCGTCGAAAAGAACAACAACTTCAACTTTGAACTGTTGGCCGAAAGCGACAAACACCACAACCGCAGCGTCCTCAAGCCTTATGGCGTCTGGCTGGTTATCTCTCCCTTCAACTTCCCCGGCGCATTGGCCGGCGGCCCGGCCGGCGCAGCCTTGATTGCCGGTAACACCGTCGTCCTCAAACCGGCCACTGATACGCCCCTGACCGCCTGGTTCCTCACTGAATGCTTCCGGGATGCAGGCGTACCCGATGGCGTGTTCAACTACGTCACTGGAAGCGGCCGTGTCGTCGGTCAGGCCCTGCTCGATAACCCTGATGTAGCCGGTGTGACCTTCACCGGCAGCTATGACGTGGGCATGCACATCCTGCGCACCTTCTCCACCGCCACATACCCGCGCCCGGTCATCGCCGAAATGGGCGGCAAAAACCCGACCATCATCAGCAAAAAAGCTGATTTGGACAAAGCGGCAATGGGCGTCATGCGCTCCGCCTTTGGCCTGCAAGGGCAAAAATGCTCCGCCTGCTCCCGAGTCTACGTCCACAAAGACGTCAAAGATGAATTCATAAGCAAACTACTCGACCTGACCAAGAAAATCAACGTCGGCGATCCCACCAACAAAGACAACTGGATGGGGCCGGTAGCTAACAAGGGCGCGTTTGAAGATTACAAGCGCTTCGTCGCCGACCTGCGCGAAAATGGCGATATTGTTTACGGCGGTGAAGTTCTGGAAGGCAACGGCTACTTTGCCGCTCCCACCATCGTCGATAATCTGCCCCATGATCACGCATTATGGAAAACGGAAATGTTCCTGCCCATCGTCACCGTCCATCCGTTTGAGGAACTGAACGATGCCATGGAAAAAGCCAATGATGTGGAATATGGTTTGACGGCCGGTTTCTTCAGCGAAGATAAGGATGAAATCCAATGGTGGCTGGATAACATCCAGGCCGGTGTGATTTACGTCAACCGGGCCAGCGGTGCGACCACCGGCGCCTGGCCCGGCTACCAATCCTTCGGCGGCTGGAAAGGCAGCGGCTCCACCGGTAAAGCGGCCGGCAGCTTCTACTACATCCAGCAGTACATGCATGAACAAAGCCAGACAGTTGTCGATTAAGGATGAATGATGAAGGCTGAAGGCTGAATATGCCATCGACCGTTCGCATTCAATTGATGTAGGGGCGAGGCAAAGCGGGAATTAGCAGCAGGAACGAACAATCCTTTGCGCCGCTTTGCCTCGCCTTTTTTACTTGTCGACAGTGCCAGGCACGGGGTGAACGATCTTGGTCATTCCTGGTTGTTTCCCCCCGTGCCTGGCACTACAGACACGCTTCTTTAAGGATGAATATGGATAAACAATCAAAAATCTTACCGATGACAGAAGCGGTAGATCGCTTTGTACACGACGGCGACACCATTGCAATTGAGGGGTTCACGGCTTTTATTGGGTTTGCGGCAGCGCACGAAATTATCCGGCAGCTACGGCAGGATTTGACGCTGGTACGGATGACGCCGGATTTGATTTATGACCAGATGATTGCCGCCGGAGTGGCCAGCAAGCTGGTGTTTAGCTACCTGGGCAATCCGGGCGTGGGCAGTTTGCACTGCGTCCGCCGGGCGGTGGAAAAGGGGATTCCACGGCCGTTAGAAATTGAAGAGTATTCGCACTTTGGTATGGTGGGCCGGTACATCGCCGGGGCCAGCAAGCTGCCGTTCTTCCCCCTGCGCAGCTACACGGGCAGCGACATGGTCGAGGCCAATCCCAAAATCAAGTTTGTGGAAAGCCCGTATGGCGACGGCAAGATCGCTGTTGTGCCGCCCATCAACCCGGATGTGGCCTTTATTCATGCCCAGCGCGCCGACGCTCAGGGCAATACGCAAATCTGGGGACTGCTGGGGATGCAGAAGGAAGCAGCTTTTGCCGCCAACAAGGTGGTGGTGGTCGTCGAAGAAATCGTCGACGAGACGGTGATTCGCCGCGATCCTAATCGCACATTGATTCCGGGCATTAAGGTAAATGCGGTGGTGCACGAGCCGTATGGGGCGCACCCCAGTTACGTCCAGGGGTATTACGACCGGGACAATACGCTGTATCTGGAATGGGATAAAATTTCGCGCGAGAAGGCGTCAACGGAAGCCTGGCTGCAAGAATGGGTCTATGATGTGCCCGACCGGCAAGCGTATTTGACCAAGCTGGGTCAGGCACGGCTGGATGAACTGGCTCCGGGTGAATTGTGGTCGGATGCGGTGAATTACGGCCGTTACGATTAGTTTCCATCCAAAATCCGTTAAACCATAGTCCTCGAATTATCGGTTATGGGTGTTTGTCCGTTTGTTGGATGGTTTATGAGGTGGAATGATGGCTGGTGATGAAAATCAAGTCATAGATAATGAACCGTTGGCGGCGGTATCAAGCGGGTCGGAGTTGTCTCAGGGATTGGCGGCAGTGATGGCTCAGGAGAAACGGCCGTTATACTTCGCCTCCTATTCTTCTGATAAATTCGATGAATACCGCTTCCTGGTCGGCAGCTACGCCGATTTGAAATGGTTCAAACTGACGATTGAGGAGATTAAAACGCTGGATTTTGATGTCATGGTGCGGCGCAAAATCCAGTTGGTAAAGCAGTATTTGCCTTACTCGCCATTTCTGGTGGAGCAAACCGGCTTGATCGTCCATGCCTGGCAAAAGCTGCCCGGCCCGATGACCGGCCAGTTTATGGAAACGGTGGGCACAGCCGGCATCTGCCAGATGATGACGACGTTTTCACACCGGGAGGCAACGGCCGTTACCTATCTGGGCTATCATTCCGAAGACGGCGTGGTGGACGTATTCCAGGGCTACATCCGCGGCCGCATCGCTCACGAACCGCGCGGCAGTGACGGCTACGGCTGGGCCTCCATCTTCATTCCCGATGGCTCTGAGCAGACCTATGCCGAGATGAGTTTTGAGAAGCGGATTGATATTTCCACACGAACACGAGCAACGAGTCAATTTTATACGGCCGTGTTCAAAGAAGCCGACGTCTCCGAACTGGCCAAACAGCGCCTGCGCCTGCGCACCCTCATCTACAACTCCTTCAATCTGAGCGAATTGAAGCAGCTTACCTTTGCCCTGGGCATCGACTACGAAGAACTGGGCGAAGGCAACAAAACGGAGAAAATTCAGGAACTCATCCTCTACTGCGACCGGCACCGGCTGCTGCCCCAACTACTGACCGCCCTCCGCGCCGAACGGCCACGGGCCGATTGGCCTGTTTTCGCTTAGAAAAGTGTAAAATAAATCAAGAACATCTTAAGAAAAGGACATTCATTATTATGTCAAATCAAATAAATCCTGGAAACCCTGAAGATTTTTTAGAAATTGAGGTTGATGAAAGTCAGGAAGATGAAGGCCTTGTATCATATGATATTGCCACCTATCCTTCGGATTTCACACTTTCAGGCATAGTAAATATGTGGCAAAACGGTGATATAACTATTCCAGATTTTCAGCGTGAATTTGTTTGGACGATTCGCCAAGCTTCTCTATTAATTGAATCATTTCTACTCGGGTTGCCTGTACCACCTGTATTCTTTTATATAGATGACGAAAATCGCAATCTCGTTGTTGACGGACAACAGCGAATATTGAGTACAGCATTTTTCTTTGAAGGTTATTTCGGCGTTGAAAGTATCCAGGGAAGAAGACAAGTTTTTCGTTTGATGGGTCTTGATGAAAGAAGTCCATACTATAAAAAGCAATTCAACGAGTTATCTGATTCAGATCAACGTAAATTACGCAACACTGTGCTCAGAGCGATAAATATAAGACAGCTAGCACCGTCTGGGGAAAACACAAGTGTTTATCATATTTTTGAACGTTTAAACACTGGAGGAACGCCTCTAAAGCCGCAAGAAATAAGAAATGTGGTTTTCCGTGGGGATCTCGTTTCAATATTACGAGTGCTAAACCATGACGATAATTGGCGAGTGATTTTAGGAAAAAAGACTTTCGATAAGCACCAAACTGATGTGGAACTTGTGTTAAGAACATTTGCTCTAAGCAGCAGGGCATTTGTCTATGAAAAGCCTATGAAAGAATTTATGAACAAGGCCATGAAACGCCATCGGCATGGCAACACTGCTAATGTTAGGAAATTTCAAAAGGTCTTTCCTGCTGCGACTAAAATAATAGTTGAAGCCCTAGGGGAAAAACCCTTTCATCTAAGAGGTCGCCTTAATACGTCTGCATTAGATTCAGTATTCTGTACGATCATGGATAATTTTGACAAACTCCCCAGAAACCTTAGTGAAAGGTATCAAGCATTAATAAAAGATTCAACTTTTGAAGAATTAACGACAATTGGAACAACAGATACTTTAACCGTCAAAAAAAGATTTGAATTAGTAAAATCATACCTCCTTGAAGACTAAGATGGCATATCAAGATCACTTCAGACTTGCTGACGACATGATAATTCATTTAAATACAATAATTGCAAGTGTGTCAGATCCATTCATTACTTCACGTTACGTAGGATTTGTTGCTGTCACAGCAGTTACCGTATATGAATTAGCAATTAAGGATGTTTTCTTTGATTTTGGAAATAAGAAACATAAGGTATTAGGAACTTTTACAAGGAGCTACTTTGATCGTATTAATGGCCGAATAAAAATTCAGATTATTCGTGATGAATATGTTCGCAGGTTCGGAGATAAGTATGTTACTCGTTTTAAAAAGAAAATTGAGGAAACAGAAGAATTAAATATTCGGCTACACGGTAGAAGTATACAGAGCAGCTACAACAATATTATTATCTGGAGGAACGAGTTTGCTCATGAAGGGAAAATTCCTGGGACAGTTACTTACAATGAAGTAACAGCGTCCTATGAAGTAGGAAAGGAAGTTATAAAATGCTTAGCAGAAACAATGTACAGATAATTTAAAAAGGTCTTAATTGCAACATATCTGTTATTCAAACTAAACACTAAAAGAGTAAAAGAAAAATGGTAATTAACAACCACGGCCGTTCCTACCTAACCCTCACCCTCGAAATCAACAAACACATCGATGGCTACATCGATGCCTACTACGGGCCAGAAGAGCTGAAAGCCAGCGTCGAAGCCGCGCCCAAACGGGAACCGGCAGCGCTGCTGGACGACGTAGCCGCACTGCAAGCCGCCATCCCCGGAGACGACCCGGCACGGCAGGCTTACCTGGCCGTCGAACTGCGGGCTATCGAAGGTACTGTGCGCAAGCTCAACGGCGAAACCTTCGCCTATCTGGGCGAAGTCA
This sequence comes from Ardenticatenaceae bacterium, assembly GCA_020634245.1. Lineage (GTDB taxonomy): Bacteria > Chloroflexota > Anaerolineae > Promineifilales > Promineifilaceae > JACKCC01. The sequence continues at coordinate 35,035 of JACKCC010000023.1, forward strand.
ACCGGCTCTACGATATCAGCCCACAAAAAGTAGACGAAAGCCGCTTTACTGCCGCCCGCGATGAACTGGACACACTTCTGCCCGGCAGCGGCCCCATCGCCGACCGGCTGACCGCCCGCCGCAAGCGGTACGAACTGGAAAAAGAACAAGTCCTACCGCTGCTGGAACTGGCCCGCGCCGAAGCGTACCAACGCACGGCCGCCCTGTTCGACCTGACCGGCGACAACGGTTTTGAGGTTAAGCTGGTCGAAAATCAACCGTGGGGCGCGTATAACTGGTATTTGGGGAACGGCCGTTCCCTCATCGAATTCAACACCGACGTCCCCGTTTCCGCCCTGTGGCTGATCAGCACCTTCGCCCACGAAGGCTATCCCGGCCACCACACCGAAGCGCTGCTCAAAGAGCGCCTGCTGTACCGCGAAAAAGGATACGCCGAACAAGCCGTCGCCCTGCTCAACTCACCGGCTGCCGTCATCTCCGAAGCCATCGCCACCACGGCCAGCGAAATCATTTTCCCCAACGGCGGCGAATATGATTGGACCGTTGACGTTCTGCTGCCGGCGGCGGGGATTAATATGGGAGAAACGGCCGAACACCTGCGCCGCATCGCCGAAGCTGGCAACACCCTGCGCTACGTCAGCGGCAACGCCGCCATCCTCTACCACACCAACCAACTAACCAACCAACAAACTATAGACTACATCCAGACCTACGCCCTCGTTCCACCAGAGCGAGCTGCCAAAAGCTTTGACTTCCTCACTCATCAGCTTTATGGCTCCTACCTGTTCACCTACACCGAAGGCTATGACCTCATTACCCAGGCAGCAAAAAACGGCGACAAACTGCCCCTTTTCCGCCGTCTGCTGACGGAGCAAATTTTGCCGTCACAATTAATGCAGGGGAGCAGAGGAGCTGGGGCGCCAAGGTGAACAACCCACTTGCCACTTGCCACTATGCAACTCTGCAATTTTTTAACTGGAGACTAACATGGACTTTACCCCCTCTGAACTCATGATCGTCAACGCCTCCCGCGCTCTGCAAGGGAGCCGCGTCGTATTTGTGGGCGTGGGACTGCCCAACATCGCCTGCAACTTGGCCCGGCGCGACCATTCGCCCGACCTGGAACTGGTCTACGAAAGCGGCGTCTTTGGCGCCCATCCGGCCCGGCTGCCCCTCTCGATTGGCGACCCCACTCTGGTCAGCGACGCCACATCCGTCACCAGCATGAGCGATTTGTTCATGCTTTACCTGCAAGGCGGGCTGGTTGACGTCGCCCTGCTGGGCGGCGCGCAAATCGACCGCTACGGTAATTTGAACACAACCGTAGTCGGTGATTATGCGAAGCCAAAAGTGCGGCTGCCCGGCTCCGGCGGCGCTTGTGAAATTGCCATCAACGCCAAACAGATTTTCATGATCATGCGGCTTAAAAACCGGGCCTTCGTGGAAAAGCTGGACTTTCTCACCAGTCCCGGCCACCTGGATGGGGGCGATTCTCGTAAACATTTGCGCCTGCCCGGCCGCGGCCCACAGTTGGTCATCACCGACCGCGCATTGTTCGATTTTGATAATCCTGACCACGAAATGACGCTGATCGAAATTGCTCCTGGCGAAACTGTCGAGTCCATCCAGGCCGACGTAAGCTGGCCGCTGCGTGTGTCACCCAATCTGAAAGAGATGACCCCACCCACCCCAACCGAGTTCGCCATCATGCGTGAAGAGCTTGATCCGGCGGGGCTATATCGTTGAGATTGGAGATTGGAGATTAAACCATCTCTAATCTCTAATCTCCCATCAAACTATGCCTAAGAAACAATTCATCCTGGAAGAAAACGGCCGTCACACTCTGGAACTCACCTGGAATTCGATGTGGCGCAATTTCACTGTCCATTACGATGGCGCGCCGGTGGAAACAATTGAAGGCGGTGGCAGAGGTTTGCGCGCCGGCAAAACCATCCTTCTGCCTGATGGCTCCGAACTGGATGTCCGGCTGAAAGATTCGTTAATGGCTTCGGAACTGGCGGTTGCGCGGAACGGCCGTCCCCTCCCCGGCACAGCTACTCATCCGCTGTATCGCATTCAGCAAGCATATACCATCATCTTCATCATTGCCGGGCTAAATGTGATACTAGGGCTGGTGGGCCTGGTTTCGACGGCCGAATGGGTCTTGCTGCTGAGTGGGGGATGGATAACGGCCGTTTTCGGGCTTTTCTTCCTGCTTCTCGGCTGGCTGGTCAAGGCCAAACATTCCCTGCCCGCCCTCATCACAGCCATCGTTTTGTATGTAGCCGACGGCTTGCTGGGCATTGCCACCGTTCTTGCCGCCGGTGAAATGCCCGGCGTCGCCGGCCTCATCATCCGCATCCTGTTCATCATCGGCATGGCCCAAGGCATCAAGGCTATTCGGGAAATCGATAAATAAACCATTCGGTAAATCCGTCAGACCAAAAACTTGACCCGTTATAGACAAATCGGTAACAATAGTGACATGAATAGGTTACAATAAACCAATACCTTTTCCAAAAAGGATCTTTGACTCCTAAAGGATTTTTTATGCGTTACAAGCATCCACATGGACATGTTTTTTATCGCAAAATGAGTTTTGCCCGCCCCAAAATATCACATGGGACGGGCATTTATCTTTACGATGATCAAGGCAAACGGTACATCGATGGATCTGGCGGGCCGCTGGTGGTCAATGTTGGACACGGCCGTACCGAAGTTGTTGAAGCCATCGCCAAACAAGCCCAGGCCGTCGCCTACGCTCACGCCATGATGTTCACCAGCGAGCCAGTTGAGCAATTCTCCGAAGAGCTGGCTCAAATCGTACCTTTACCCGATGCGCGATTCTTCTATCTTAGCAGCGGCTCCGAAGTCGTCGAGGCAGCCATTAAGTTGGCAAGGCAGATACAGATGGCCCGTGGAGAAAACGGCCGTCACCTCATCATCAGCCGTTGGCGCAGTTATCACGGCATGTCTCTGGGTGCGCTCAGCGTCAGCGGCAAACTGGGCATGCGCCAGCCATTCCTATCCATGGTCCATGACATGCCCCATATTGCCCCGCCCTACCCCTACCGCGATATCGACACCGGCGCCGAAGCTGCCAACCGACTGGAATCGGCTATTTTGGCGGCTGGCGCTATGAACGTGGCTGCCTTCATCGCCGAACCCATCAGCGGGGCCAGCCTGGGCGCCATGTCGCCCACTGACGATTACTGGCCGCGCATCCGCGAAATTTGCGACAAATACGGCGTTTTATTCATTGCCGATGAGGTGCTGGTAGGCATGGGGCGCACCGGCAAATGGTGGGGTTTACAGCATTGGCCAGTAGAAGCCGATATTATGGTCACCTCCAAAGGGTTGGCCGGCGGCTACTATCCACTGGGCTTCGTCGCTGCCAGAGGGGCAGATGTGGAACAGATCCGGCAGGCCCTGGGCGATTTCAATCATGGCGGCACATTCAGCCATCATGCAGTCGGCACAGCGGCTGGATTGGCCACGCTGCGCATCATGCAGGCCGAAAACCTGGTCGAAAACGCCGCCACGATGGGCATCTACCTGGGACAGGAACTACAAAAAAACCTTGGCGACCATCCCAACGTAGGTGACATCCGCGGGCGCGGCTTGTTTTGGGCATTGGAACTGGTACAAGATCGCGAAACGAAAGAACCGTTTCCGGTAAGCCGTCACCTGGCGTGGGATATCTGGCTGCAAGCGTTTGAGCGGGGGCTGGTCATCTACTATTCGCAGGGCTGCGCCGACGGCACCAATGGCGACCTGGTAATGCTAGGTCCGCCGCTTATTATCAACAAAGCACAAATTGACGAGATGGTAGCAATCCTGGCAGAAGCCGTCCGGGCTGAACTTGGAAACTAAAACTACAAGTGGCTTGAAATCGGATTTCTAGCCAGTTCAGAAATCCGATTTCTTTGTTCAGCTGCTCAAATCTCCCATTGGAAGTGGACAAGAAAACTGACATAGTACGTGCCTTGCCACTGCTCAACGCCAACTACCCAGGTTCCCCAGTTCATACCGGCAAATTCATCGGTTCCAGGACGGTGCAGGGAGTAATATTGTACTGCTTCATAACCATCGGGCAGACGCACAAATCCGGCCGTTCCACCATGAAGAATTTCATTGCAACTGGTTTCCTCAGCCAGGATTAAGTCCTGTTGTAACAACGGCAGGATATTGTCTTTGAACGAACCTACAATGGGCAAACCGCTGCCATCTTGCACGCCCCAATCGTATCCGGCGGCGCTGGTAAAAATTTGCCGCGCATCGGCCTGGGTGATGAACACTTCAGGATTCCACCAAGCATGATGGATGCGCAAGCCGCGTTCGGGGTGAATGAGTTGAGCTAAAAGATTGCCATCCTGGTTAGCAACGGCCGTTTTCAAATCAGCCACCAACTTACTAACCTCGGCGCTCTGGCAAAATGTGGTTTCGGGCATAGTTTCGGCCAGGTAACGGCCGTTCACCCACCCTGTCAATGCGCCAGCCGCAATTGGTACCCAGGTAGAACCGGCGACAACCTGTCCCGATCCGGTAATCCGTATGCCGGAAGCAGATGGGGCCAGTTCACCAATCACCTCGTTTACAACTCCCGGTCCGGAGCGCACATTCAGGGTGTCATTAGCAGTGACAAAGGCTACCTGGTACTGGATTTCATCGCCGGTCGAAGATGCCGGTGGCGGGCTGGTTGGTTGAGATATGGGTTGACTGGTTGGTTCGGTTGTAGGTGCAAGGGTCGGCGGTACGGGCAGTTCACTGGTGGCTGTGGCCTGAACAGCCGGGGCATCAGCGGTCACCGCGGCTGTGGGAATGACAAGCGATACCGTTGGTTCCCCCCCTTGTGCGCTGCATGCTGCTAAAAACAAAACAATCAGTAAAAACAAATACGGCCGTATCATATTCAATTTACGCATCACAATACACTCCTCGGTAAACAATTACCAATACCCATATTATAACGCGGAAACGGCCGTTTATGTTCCCTGTTGACAAGTGCCTGGCACAGGACGAGACAGGTTGGATAGCGGAAATCTTTAAGCCCCATGCCTGACACTTTGTTTCGCCACCGCTTTTACAAATTAAATTTCACGTTAATGACGTCGCCATCCTGAATGATGTAGGTTTTGCCTTCCTGTCGCAATTTACCGGCGCTGCGGACCTGGGCCATCCCGCCCAAAGTCATGAGATCGTCGTAGGTTGTTGTCTCGGCGCGGATAAACCCTTTGGCCAGATCGGTATGGATAACGGCAGCAGCTTCAACGGCCGTTGCCCCCCGTTTCACCGTCCAGGCCCGCACTTCATCCTCGCCGACGGTAAAGAAGGATTGCAGTCCCATCAAATCGTAGCTGAGGCGAATCACCTTATCCAAACTCAGCTCAGTAACCCCGTATTCCTCCATAAACATGGCCAGCGATTCCTCATCGCCCATCGCACTCAGTTGGGCCAGTTCCATTTCCAGCTTGCCCCGCAGATTGGTCACCAGCGTCTGTTGATGGTCATAATTAAGAATGATTTCTTCCTGATCATCACCGATGTTGACAATGACCAGTACCGGCTTAAGCGTCAGCAGGCCAAAACCGCGCAAAGATTTTTGCTGCTCTTCGGTCAGTGTGAGGTCGCGTAACGGCCGTTCCGCCGACAGCGCCTCATACAACTGCTCAAACAAGGCCGCTTCCGCCTGTGCTTCGGTCTTGTTATTCTTGAATGCGCCGCGCTCCAGACCATGACGCAGTTTTTCCAGCCGTTTTTCAACAGTCACCAAATCACTCAGCAAAAACTCGGTGTCCAGCGCCGCCAAATCACGGACCGCATCCACGCTGCCATCGGCATGAGGTACCAAATCGCTCTCAAAGGCCCGCGCCACATGTACAAATCCATCCAATCCGGACAAATGATTGAGCAGCGCACCGTCCATGCCGCCGCTTTCGCCAGCTCCCTTTTTTAGCCCGGCCACATCGGTGTAGGTGATGCGGGTATAGGTTGTCTTTTTGGGGTTAAACAGCCCGGTCAGATCATCCACACGGGAATCGAGGACATCGACAACGGCCGTTAACACATCAAAACGGCCGCCCATACTTTGCCCGGTTGGCGCATCCCCTTTCGTCAGCGCATTAAAAATCGTTGTTTTGCCAGAACTCGGCAGACCAATCACACCTAATTTCATACTCTCACCTTGCAAACAAAGACCCCTGAGGCAGCAGCCCCAAGGGTCTCCAAATCTTGATTTTAAGTAGACAGCTATCTTCTAAAAACGAAACGCCATCAACTAACTATTTTACCTCAAGCAGTTCAACATCAAAAATCAGAGTAGCTCCCGGCGGAATCGGGCCGCCGCCGGTATCACCATAAGCCAGTTCGGCGGGAATACGCAGTTGGCGGATGCCTCCGACTTTCATGGAAGCCACGCCTTCATCCCAACCCTGGATCACAGCGCCTTGCCCTAATGGGAATTCAAACGGTGTACCGCGCTGCACAGAACTATCAAACAACGTACCATCTTCCAGCCAGCCACTGTAATTGACAACGACAGTCTGCCCAACCTCAGGGGTTGCACCAGTACCGACTTTGATATCGTAATATTGCAGACCACTGTCGGTCGTCACATAATCGGCCGGATCAACTTCAGTTTGTTTAGGAGCCGGTGTAACGGAAACCAACGTCATCTCCATGATCAAAGTAGCATTGGCCGGAACCAAACCGCTGACGCCTTGTTCGCCCAGACCCAAGTCAGGCGGGATGATGAGCTGGCGCGTACCGCCAACAGCCATGGTCATGACACCTTCTTCCCAGCCGGGGAATACCTGTCCGGCGCCAACCGGAAAGCTAAAAGTACCACCCCGGTCTTCTGAACTGGCGACGTAAGAATTGCCGTCTTGCAGCCAGATAGCGAATTCCATCTCAACGCTGTCACCTTCTTCCGGAGTCGCGCCATCACCGACGACAATATCGTAATATTGCAAACCACTATCGGTCGTTTCAAAATCGGCCGGATCGACTTCTGTCGGCTTGGGGGTCTGGCGGAAGGAAACCAAACTGATTTCCAATATGATGGTCGAATTGGGCGGGATAAAATCGCCAAAGCCTTCCTCACCAAGGGCCAGATCGGGCGGGATAACCAGTTGGCGCTGGCCGCCTTCCTGCATGGTTAATACACCTTCATTCCAGCCAGCAAACACTTGTTCAGAACCCAAAATAAATTCGGTGGGCTGCCCCTGGGTGCTGTCAATGAAGGTGTTGCCATCTTGCAGCCACATGCTGTAATCTACCGAAACGATGTCACCGTTTTCCGGTGAATTGCCGGTGCCTTTTTCGATATCGTAATATTTCAGGCCACTTTCAGTGGTAACGTAATCGGCTTCGGCCACTTCCACGGGCTGAATATCGGGCTGAACCGGTTCGGCATCGATAAAAGGGGATGAATCGAGTGAAGCGTCTTCTGACGTGCTTGTATCGGCAACGGCCGTTTCCTCCACCGTTGCTTCTGTGGTGGTGGCTTCATTGTCTGCATTGTCTTTGGGAACAGCCGGACCACAACCCGCCGCCAAGACAAATAACGACATAAATACCAACAACCAGGCGTTTTTATTGATTTTCTCTTTCACAAAAGCTCCTTTGTATTTCATTCGCACCCACCAATGGGCACTAAGCATTCAATTATTGTACCACCAAGCGGGTTTGTCTGCCTTTAATCGGGGAATTTTTCTCAGGTGGCTGTTATCTTGTGATTAAAGGGCGTATCCAGTTATAATGGAGGTAACGGGAAAGAGGTTAAACATGCAAACAACTACAAATCGGCCAGACGGCCGTTTCTTCCACATTGGGTTATCCGCATTAACCATGATGTTTGGCATGCAGACGCTGCGCACTTTTCTGCCTTTGCTGCTTTATGTTTTACGCGACCGCTTTGGTTGGAATGCCATCCAGGTCGGGTTATTTGCTTTGGCCGTCTTTCTGACCAGCTTTTTGGCGGCATTGGTACAGCGCCGCCTGGGCCGCCAACGTTCTCTGCGCTGGGTGTTGGGGGGATTAGGACTGCTGCGTCTGGCTTACCAAATCTGGTGGGGCGACCCGCTGGTTGATTTATATCTGGTAACTGGCGCGGTTATCCTGTTTCTATGGGCCATTCCGATTTGTCTGGGTCACACCCGATCCGGCGGCCCGATCGTTACCGGCTTATCGGCTATCGGGCTGCTGCTGGGGCTGGTTTTGGACACGGCCGTACACGGTCTCTACCTCACCTACGACATGAGCTGGCACAACGATTTGGGCACGGCCGTACTCGTCCTCTTTCTGGTACTGTGCCAATGGTGGCTGCTGGAACAGCTCATGGCCCAGCCCGACGATACCCGCTCGACCGCCAATGACACCCTGTTCCCGCTGGCCTTTGTTCTGCTGGCTGTCGGCCCATTCTTATTCCTCCAACTGGTTATCTTTCAAAATATCGCCCGGCTAACCACACTGACCGGCTGGCCGCAGCCATTGGCTTTTGGCTGGGTATTGGCAGTGCAGCTATTGGGATTGGTAACGGCCGTACTGCTCTACATTTATCATCAAACCAAAATTCAAATCATTGCCATCACGTTGGGCCTACTGCTGGTTGTAACCCTCTTCATGGGTTGGCCGCCCGGATGGTGGGCGGCGGCGTTTTTACTGCTGGGGCATGTCAGCAGCGCCGGTCTGCTCAGCCTGGTATTCATGGGATTGGGGGCCGGTAATGGACACGCCGGTCTGGCCCGCATCACCATTGGCTATGGATTGAGCATTGTGCTGCTAACCCTGTTTGCCTTCATTTTTTACAGCAGCTACGATTTGCCCATTCCATTTCCCAACACTGTCCTCCTGCCGCTGGCCGGATTGGTCATCGGTATAGCCGGATGGGGCGCGGCGAAACGGCTGGCAAAATTCAAAACAACGGCCGTTTCCCCACCCTGGCGATTGGCTGCCGTGTTACTGCTCCTCCTGCTGCCCATTTATGAAGCGGCCACTGTGCCGGTGATCACGGCCACATCACCAAACGACACGCCAATACGCGTCATGACCTACAACTTGCACAATGGCTTTGATCCGCAAGGCTATTTAGGGATGGAAGCCCTCGCCCAGGTCATCGAAGCGCAGCAGCCCGACGTCGTGGCTCTGCAAGAAGTATCACGTGGTTGGGCAATGAATGGCTCTTTGGATATGATGGCCTGGCTGTCCCGGCGGCTGGAAATGCCCTATATTTACGATGGAACGGCCGATCCCATTTGGGGCAATGGCTTACTCAGCCGCTATCCCATCCTCGAATCGGAATTGGTCAGCCTGCCTACCGACGATTTACCCATTAAACGCGGCTTCATCTGGGCCAAAATCGACACGGGCGGGCAGCCGCTAAACATCATCGCCACCCATTTTCACCATCCGCTGGACGGCAGCCCCATCCGGGTGCTGGAAGCGGAGACGATCTTGGATTATTGGGGTGGTAACGGCCGTACCCTCATCATGGGCGATCTCAATGCCGAACCGGGATCGCCGGAAATAGAAATGCTGCGCCAGGCCGGATTCAGCGATGCCGCCGACACCACTGGAGCCAGCCCCACTTTCACTTATCCGTCCACCGGCCCCGACGAACATATCGACTACATCTGGCTTACGCCCGATTTGACCGCAAGTGATTTTGTGATTCCACCCGAACCGGCTTCAGACCATTTGGGTATTGCAATCACAATTGACAACTGATTAGCCATACTCTCTCCTGAACAAAATAACACAACAAAAAGTATCCAGATCGCAATTGGGGGAAAATGGCCGTTGTGCTATAAATACGTTCGCTGAAGATTGGTTCCAACAACGTAGGGGTGACCCTTGTGGCCACCCAACCGGGCAGGCACAAGGCCAGCCCCTACACAGGATTGAACAAATCTGGCACACGAGACAACCGGGGAACAGGCATGAACCAACAAGAATTACGACAACTAATTGACCAGGCCGTGGCCGAAGGTTGGACGGAACTGAACTTGTTCGGGCAGGAATTAACTGAACTGCCACCGGAAATCGGGAAACTGAAAAGCCTAACTTCGCTTGACCTAAGCAAAAACGATCTAACATATATCTCACCAGAAATCGGGAAGCTGAAGAAACTGACTTCGCTTTCTCTCACGAGAAATCAGTTAACCGCCGTACCACCTGAAATCTGGCAACTGACAAACTTGACAATTCTTTGCTTGAATAAAAACCCGTTAATGACCTTGTCGCCAGAAATCGGGAATCTGACCGACCTGACTTCGCTTTAAGTAATAACCAGTTAACGACCTTACCACCGGAAATTGGCCAACTGACCAGCCTGACTTCACTCAGTTTGTACAGCAACAAGTTGACGACCTTGCCGCCAGAAATCGGTCAACTGACCAGTCTGACGAAATTTGAACTGAACAACAATCATTTAACGTCCCTGCCGCCGGAAATTGGTCAACTGACAAACCTGGGTTTGCTTTACCTGATTGGCAACGAGTTAACAACCTTGCCGCCAGAAATCCGACGGCTTGTAAGCCTGGAGAAACTTGCTTTGAGGAGCAACAAGTTAACAGCTGTGCCACCGGAAATTGGGCAATTGATCAAACTGAAAAATCTAGATCTGAGTGACAACAAGTTAGATAGTTTACCTGAAATCTGGCAGCAGTTGGCCCAATTGGAAATACTTTACTTGCACGGTAATCCAGCATTGGATATTTCGCAGGAAGTCTTACAGACTCGAAACCCGTCACTCATCCTGAAGGCGTATTTCGGCGAACGCCACCCACTGCACGAAGCCAAAATGCTGCTTGTCGGGCAAGGGGGCGTAGGTAAAACGGCTCTTGCTCGCCGTCTCCTCCACAATCTCTCTCCCGATGAAAACCTGGGCAAAACCCCTGGCGTAGATATTCATAAGTGGCAGGTCACGCCAGCCAACACTGACACACCCATTACGCTCAATCTTTGGGATTTCGGCGGCCAGGGCGTCTATCAAGCAACCCACCAATTCTTCTTCACCAGCCGCAGCCTCTATCTCGTCGTCATCAACGCCCGCACCGGCGAACAGGAAAGCCGCCTGCGCCATTGGCTCAAACTGGTCGCCAGCCTCAGCGATAGCGCCCCAGTTATCGCCGTCGTCAATAAACAGGATGAACACGCCTTGCAGCTTGACGAGCGCGCTTTGAAGCATAAATATCCCAATCTGCTCGCTGTTACTCCCACTTCCTGCACCACCGGGCAGGGCATTGCCGAATTACGGAAAGCGATTGCCGCCGCCCTCAGCCAACTGCCCCACATCTACGACCGCTTCCCCACCGACTGGCTGACGCTCAAAGCCCAGTTGGAAAAGATGGACAGCAATTACATCACCTACGAACAATACGCTGAATATTGCCGCGAAGTCGGGATTCACGACCGGGCTGACCAGCGCAGTTGGGTCAAGGTGCTGCACCAGTTGGGCGTCGTCCTCAACTACCAGGATGAAAATTACCGTCAATTGGAAGGCACCCACGTCCTCAAACCGGAGTGGGTCACCGATGGCGTCTACCGCATCCTCTCCGACCCCGACCAGCGCATCGCCCACAACGCCGGTATCCTCACCGCCCCCATGCTGGACTACATCCTCGATCCCGACGTCTACCCCCACCACCAGCAAACGTTCATCGTGGGCATGATGCAGAAGTTCGAACTCTGCTTCCGCCTGCCCAACGGGCAAAACCAATACCTGATTCCCGATTTACTGCCTAAAGAGCAGCCGGAAGAAGCTGAGTCTTTCCAAAATGCTCACCTTCTCCAGTTCGAAATCCACTACACTGACTTCCTGCCCGACAGCATCCTCTCTCGCTTCATGGTGGGGATGATGGCCGTCCTGGATCGCCACGCCTCATGGCGCAACGGAGCGGTTCTCCAATTCGGCGGCAACCACGCCCTGGTTCGGGCCGATTTGGAAACGCGCCAACTATTCATCACCGTCGCCGGCGCGGAAACGACACGGCGCAGCCTGCTCAACAGCATTCGGATGCAGCTCCACGTCATCCACAGTACCTTCCCCAATCTGCCCCTCACCGAGCAAGTTCCCATCCCGGATCATCCCGGCAAAACGATTGATTACGAAGAACTGCTTTGGTATGAATCGGAAGGGATGCTGAATCCACCTTACGCGCCTATCCGTGGCAAAATCGACGTCAAAGCGCTGTTGGACGGCATCGAAACACCGGCCTTACGGCGCGAACGGCGGATACAAGAACAGTTGATGCAGGCCTACAACCTAGATGAATTAGCCCAGCTTTGTTTTGATTTGGCAGTGGATTTTGAAGACTTGCCCGGAACTACCCCGTCGACCAAAACGCGGGAGTTGGTGCAGTACATGGGGCGAAACAATCGACTTGACGAGTTAGAATCTGCCCTCCGACGCTAAACTGGCACCCTCCCGGAGGCTCCAAAGCCTCCGGGAGGGTAGGGCATTTCTATGCCCCATGTATATCAAGTTAAGCATAAAGCTCAGCTAAAGCTAATAAAAGTTGAAAAGTATGAGGCGATTTAGCACTTTTGTTAATGCGTACGCCATGTGATAAACAAGACCGTAACATAGTCAACGATTCCGCTAAACGCGATAAATCACAGATTGCCAAGGCCAGATTGATAGCATGGCGACGCACGGTTGCGGAGGCCTTGACGAAACTGCGGTCAGGGAATTGCCAATTGGCCATCAAAAAAGACCAATGTTGGATGATCATGCCAATCAGCTTAGCGTACAGTTCACACAAGATACGCCACGGTTTTTCAGAGCGAGATTTATCAATGCGCCCGTGTGATTTCCAAAGTTTGAAAAGCAGCTCGATCTGCCAACGCAAGCGAGCCAGGACAAGAATTTCTGCCGGTGTGAGACGGTCAACAGGCACATTGGTGACAAATAAAGTCCAATCACATAAAACTAGTCGTGCTGAGGAAACGGTTTGGCCTTTACGTTTAGAAGCAGCTTTAAGTTTGCGTCGCCGTTCCCGAGCAACTTCAGCCGGTACCCGAAAACCTACAAACCGGGCTGGGAGACGTTTTTTCAACCCTAACTCGATAGGGATGTCAAATGAGCCATTTGTTTGCTGTCGTACAAATGCCGCTTGTGACCATGACTGTCCAGAACTATCAACAAACCCAGTTTGCGCTTGGGCGCGTGAAAGCCAACAACAACCTGTCCTATCCATTGTTTCTAACGCCTCTAGCTTCCAATACCCCAAGTCACGAATAAGCAAACTCCTCTCAGGAAGCGGCCGGTTCAAGGTAGACGCAACGCGGTCATGGGTGCGCCCATCAACAAGGTGCGGCCCATCAATTTCCCCATGTAACACATCCCAGCGGACTTGCAGCTTGACAGCGCCATTGCTCGCAGACCCGCTGCCGCCACACCCTGACCAAACCGGGGCCAACTCTTCTGGCAAGGTGATGCTGCTGCTATCTTCAATATATACGCCATTGAAGCGTTGTAGAACGGGAATAGCGACTGCTTTTGCCTGGATCGTTTCGGTTAACGCTGCCTGCAAAACCTGGTACAAGCAATCGCTTGCTGTTTTGGTGAAGCGTTGGTCAAGACCCTGCGGCGTAATCTCTAACCCAACTGTCACGCCAGTTTGGCACAAGGATTCAAGCGTTGCTTCTGGCTCTTGTAACCAGCCAAAGACTAACGTTTGGCAGAAATTGGCTCCTGTCACCTTCACTTGCCGCTGGGTGAATCCAGTTTTTTGGGCTGCTTCTGTGGCGGTATGGGTAAGGACATGCTGCATTGCTTGGCTTATCCGTGTTATGATTGTCATGGAGAACTCCTTTGGCTTGCGGTTTCGTGGAAAAAACCAGTTTGCCTCAAGAGTTCTCTTTTTGCACATATTTATTGCCTTAGCTTGATACCTATGGGTAGGGCATTTCTATGCCCCATCACGGACGATGCGGCAATTTTCAATATCAAACGTCACTTCGCCAATATTTAAATTCGGTTTATTGCGAAAACTGGCGATGAACTGCATTAACCGGTACACATCGGCAAAGTTGGTTGCCAGGCCCACCGAAACACGAATTGCCCCGGCGCTTTTATTGCCCCGCTCCTGTATCACCTGCATAAAACGAGGCAGGGTCATATCAGAACCGCCAGCCATACCCGCTTTCATATCTTCCGGCGTCAAACCCTCAGCAATTTCCCCGGCGCCGGGATTGCAAAAACAGCCCGTCCGCAGCGAGATACCCTCATGATTGGCCAATTCCTCCACGCGCCGGTAATCGAGCAAGTGGTCTTCGGGATCGTACAGGTTCAGGGTGACAGTGCCGCCACGCATTTGGTTGTTTATAGGGCCGTAAATGCGTACCAGGGGACGGCCGTTGCCATGTTTCAAGGCATACAAATTCTCCAAAAGCCAGCCAGTCAGGCAGCGCACCCGTTCGCCAATGACATCCATACCAATCGATTCCAGGTGTTGCAAGCCAATCTTGACTGCGGGAATACTCAAATAATCCACCGTACCATCTTCAAAAGCCGCTTCGGATGGCGACAAATAATGACCCTGCCCCTGCACGCTGGCAAAATTAACTGTGCCGCCGGCAAACCACGGCCGTACCATCTTGCCAAACGCCCGCCGGTGAATTAACAGCGCACCAATACCGGTTGGGTAGCCAAACATTTTGTAAAACGACATGGTCACAAAATCAGGCTGCACCGCCTGCAAATCAAGGCGATTAGTCGGGACAAATGCCGCCACATCCAATAAAACATCCCATCCCTTTTGCTGGGCCAAATCAACGTATTGCAAAGGATGTTTAACACCTGAAAAATTAGACTGCGCCGGAAAAGCAAACAAATGGGGATAATCAGGGTTGGCCTGCTCCAAATCACTCTCCAAAAGGGCGCGATCGATTCGCAAATCGGGCCTGGTAAGCGGCAAATACGTAAACTGAGCGCCTTTGCTTTTGGCAAACTCGCGGATGCCATTAACCGAATTATGGTTATCAAAGGTCAGCAAATAATGGCCGCCAGGTCCAAAGGGGTAAGATTCGCCGACATGCTTAAGAGCGCCGCTGGCATTGGACGTAAATACGCAAATATAATCATCGTCAGCGTTGAAGTAATGTAAAACATAATCCCGCGTATCCTCTACCAATTCAGTCATAGCCAATGATGTCGGATTGATAGAGTGCGGGTTACCGAAAACGTTATTGCGCAGCAAAGCAAAATGCTTATCTAACTGCGACTCAGCATAAACACCACCACCTGTGTAATCGAGATATATTTGTTTTTGGGCATCCAGGCGTTTGTAATCAGTTTTACGCAAAGTTGTGAGGGTTTGAGTTGTTGTGTAAGCGGGGTATTGCTGGAGAAAATGTTGGTAAGCGGTTTCTTGCTGGTCAGGAGGATAGGGTACGGCCGTATCCAGATTCGTCGTTAAGCTGCTACACATAAGGCACTCCTTTACATCATGCGGTTTTCCAGGATTTTACCGAAAAATCAAACAAGCTCAATTCATAATTGATTCAGATTTCACTAATCCGTTGACAATATCGATTTATTTGTTACCATTTTCCCCGTCATGAAGCACTTTACGACTCAGCTTATCCGCCGTATCCGCCGTAACCAGCCGCATGGTCTGGTTTTTTGGGTTGCCTGAGTTGTAAACAGACACTTTCGCAATTTGGAAACGCCAGACCAGATAGTCTGGCGTTTTTTGTTGGAAATGAGTAACGATTGACAGTTGAAGACTAAATGACTACAAGACCACACGACCAGGAGACTAAATGATTAAAGCAGGGATTTTTGGCGCAACCGGGTATACCGGCTTTGAACTGGCCCAGATTTTACAACGGCATCCACAAGCCGACATTGTGTTTGCCACCTCACAATCCAATGCCGGGCAGTCACTGGCCGAAGTTTACCCGACAGCACCTGACGTAAAACTTGTTCTCGGCGAAAACGCGCCGCTGGATGAGGTAGATGTCGTCTTTTTATGTTTGCCTCATGCGGCGGCAGCAAACACGGCCGTTACCGCCCTCCAGGCCAACGGCCATGTCATCGATCTCAGCGCCGATTTCCGCATTAAAGATGTGGCTGTTTACGAGAAATGGTATGGCGTGACACATCCCGCGCCGGAATTGCTGGAAACGGCCGTGTACGGACTCACCGAATTCGCCAGAAAAGAACTGCCCGGAGCCAAACTCGTCGCCAATCCCGGCTGCTATCCCACCAGTGTTCTCCTGGCCTTGCAGCCCATTTTGGCGGCCGGACTGCCAATCACCGGCCCCATCATCGCCGACAGCAAATCGGGCGTTTCCGGGGCCGGACGCGCCCCCAAACAAAACACCCACTTCGTCGAAGTCGCCAACAACTTTTCGCCCTACAACATCGGCCGTAAACACCGCCATCTGCCGGAAATGGAACAAGGCATTGCCAGTTTCAGCCAAAATGTAGGCGCGCCGCCGCTCATCTTCTCGCCGCACCTGCTGCCCGTGCCGCGCGGCATCCTCTCCACGATCTACGTATCGCTGGGCGGCCAGTCAAATGAAGCCGATATCCGCAGTTTGTACGAAGAAACCTACGCCAACGAGCCATTCGTCCATGTTTTGCCTGCCGGGCAGTTGGCCTCGCTGGGCCATGTCAACCATACCAACCGCTGCGTGATGGCGCTTACCTTGGCCGATAACACGCTAATCCTGACCTCGGCTATCGACAACCTGATCAAAGGCGCAGCCGGACAGGCAGTGCAAAACATGAATGTGGTTTTTGAACTGGAAGAAACTCAAGGATTGATTAGCTAGAGCGAGAGGGTAGAGCGAGAGGAAGAAAAATTCCTCTAGCCCTAGCTCCATCCTCTAGCTCGCCGGAGGCGATATGCACGTAATCAAAATTGGTGGTAACGAATTAGATAGTCCCGGGTTTTTAGAAGCGTTAGCCCAGGCAGTCGCCGCTTCGTCGGAGCCGGTGACGATTGTTCACGGCGGCGGCAAAGCGATTGCCGATTTGCAGGCCAAATTAGGGCTGGCAACAATCAAGGTCGATGGCCTGCGCGTCACCGATACCGACTCGTTAGCCGTGGCCCAGATGGTGCTATCGGGGCAGGCCAACAAGGCTATCGTGATGGCCCTGCTGGCAGCTGGCGTTGATGCGGTCGGTTTAAGCGGTGTCGATGGCGGGCTGCTGCGCTGCCAGAAGAAGGTCTATCCCACAGCCGATTTGGGCCTTGTTGGTGAAATTGTCGAGGTGCGGGCAAAGTTGATTGAGATGCTGGCGGAGAAGGGGATAACGGCCGTTATCTCTCCCATCTCCCTCGGTTACGACGGCCAGGCCTACAATGTCAACGCCGACGAAGCAGCCAGCGCCGTGGCCCTGGCACTGCAAGCCGACATCCTGCACTTCATCTCCAACGTGCCCGGCGTCATTTACAAAGACGACGTTTTGGCCGAACTGACCCCCGCCCAAACCGAAGATTTAATCGCCCACGGCGTCATCCGCGACGGCATGGTCCCTAAAGTGCGGGCCGCACTGCAAGCCATCGAACTTGGCGTTCCACAAGCCCGTATTGGTAATCTAGCCGGGCTGGCAGCGGCAGAAGGAACGGTTTTTACAAAATAATGTCAAAGATTGATGATTAATGATTGAATGCGCTCCCAATCACCAATCATTGATCATCAGTCATCAGGAGATTTTTATGAACAAAAACGAAATCATCAAAGCCGAAAAACAATACGTTGTCCAGACCTACGTCCGGCCAGAGGTCGTGTTTACGCACGGGCAGGGCGCGTATTTGTATGACAGCGAGGGCAAACAGTACCTCGATTTCTCGTCGGGGATTGCCGTGACGGCGTTGGGGCATAGTGACGAAACGTGGGCAACGGCCGTTTCCCAGCAAGCCGCCACCCTCACCCACGTCAGCAATCTTTTCCACACCGCCCCCCACGTGGAACTGGCTAAAAACCTTGTCGAGCACTCCTTCGCCGACAAGGTTTTTTTCTGCAACTCCGGCGCGGAAGCCAATGAAGCGGCGATTAAGTTTGCCAGGAAGTGGAAGAATGAAGGGGTGAAGGGTAGAAAGGGTGAAGGGGTGAGTCACCCCCTCACCTCCTCACCCGTTCACTCCATCATCGCTTTCTCAGGTGGCTTCCACGGCCGTACCATCGGGGCATTATCTGTGACGTACAAAGCCCAATACCGGGAGCCGTTTGCCCCGCTCATGCCCGGCGTCGTGTTTGCCGAGTACAACAATCTGGAATCAGCACAAGCCGTAATTGGCAATGACACTTGTGCCGTCATCGTCGAGCCGGTGCAGGGTGAGGGTGGGGTGCATCCGGCGGCGCCCGAATTCCTGCAAGGGCTGCGCGATTTGTGCGACAAGCACGGCGCTTTGCTCATCTTCGACGAGGTGCAGTGCGGCCTGGGGCGAACCGGCCATCTGTGGGCGCACGAAGCCTACGGGGTGACGCCCGACATCATGACCCTGGCCAAGCCGCTGGCCGGCGGTCTGCCTATCGGCGCAGCCCTGGTGACAGACGAAGTGGCCGCCGTCTTCCAGCCGGGCGATCATGGCAGTACCTTTGCCGCCGGGCCGCTGGTATGCACCGCGGCCAACATCGTCTTTGAACGGGTCAGCCAACCCGAATTTCTGGCCCAGGTGCGGGACAACGCCGCTTACCTCAAACACCGGCTGGAAACGCTGGAATCGGAACAAATTGTGGCTGTACGTGACGCCGGTCTGTTAGTGGGCGTGGAATTGAAAGGCTCTGTCAAACCCGTCATCGCCGCCGCCCGCGACAAAGGTCTCATCCTCATCAACGCTGGCGAAAACGTCCTGCGCCTGGCCCCGCCGCTCATCATCACCAAGGAGCAGATTGATACGGCCGTTAACATTATCGAGGAATGTTTAGAAAGTTAGAGTGAGAGGGTATCTTCTTCCTCTCGCTTTACCCTCTAGCTATTTCGCCATGAACATTCGAGCTGCCCGCGAATCCGACATCCCCGATATCCTGCGCCTGGTCAGCGACCACGCCCGGCGCGGCGACTTACTGCCACGCACCGCTATTTCCATCCGCGAAACACTAGGTGATTGGCTGGTTGGTAAAGATGAAGACGGCGACATTGTAGCCTGTGTCTCTCTGTTCTACTACACGCCGGTACTGGCCGAAGTCCGCTCTCTGGCCGTCGCCGATAAGGTCAAAGGGCAGGGTTGGGGGCGCACTATCGTCAAAACCCTCATTACCCGCGCCCGGCAAAATGGCGTACCGACCCTGTTCGCCTTGACCCGCGCCGTCGATTTCTTCCAAAAAGCAGGCTTTACCATTACCCAGCGAGAGCGATTCCCGGAAAAAGTGTGGCGCGACTGCCAGTTTTGCCCGATTCAGGAGGCTTGTGACGAAACGGCCGTTGTCCTGCATCTGAACGAACCTACTACACAACGCGTGACCACACAACGCGTGACCACACATCGTATGGCCATCCCCCTGTCCCCAGTTCAACATGTTTCACCCTCAAAAAAAGGTATATTATCCATGCCAAAAGCTAAAGTTAACAAAGTTGTTCTTGCCTATTCCGGCGGCCTCGATACTTCGGTCATCGTGCCCTGGCTCAAAGAAAATTATGGCTGCGAAGTCATTTGCTTCTGCGCCAACATCGGCCAGGGAGATGACGAACTGAAAGGACTGGAAGCCAAAGCGTTAGCCAGCGGCGCCAACAAAATCTACATCGAAGATTTGCGCCACGAATTCGCTAAAGATTTCCTCTTCCCCATGATGCAGTCCGGCGCAATTTATGAGAAAGAATACCTGCTGGGCACGTCCATCGCCCGCCCGCTTATCGCCAAATGGCAGGTAGCCATCGCTGAAGCCGAAGGCGCCGATGCTGTCGCTCACGGCGCAACCGGCAAAGGCAACGACCAGGTGCGTTTCGAACTGACCTACAAAGCGCTCAATCCTACACTCAAAGTCATTGCTCCCTGGCGGGAATGGGACATCCGTTCGCGGGAAGATACCCTGGCCTACGCCGCCAAACATAACGTGCCCGTCACCCACACCGTCAAATCCATCTACAGCCGCGACGCCAACCTGTGGCACCTATCCCATGAGGGCGGCATTCTGGAAGACCCGACCAACGAGCCGGAAGAGGTGATGTATCAGTGGACAACCGCGACGGAAAATGCGCCGGATAAAGCAGAAGTGGTAAAAATTGATTTTGAGCAGGGTGTACCAGTTGCCGTCAACGACATGCAGCTTCCCCCGGCCCAAGTTATCGCAAACCTGAACAATTTAGGCGCTAAACATGGCGTCGGCCGGGTTGATCTGGTGGAAAACCGGCTGGTGGGAATGAAATCGCACGGTGTTTATGAGACGCCTGGCGGTACAATTCTGTACAAATCCCACCAGGCACTGGAATCGCTGACTTTGGACCGCGATACCAGCCACTACAAGGCAGAAATGGCGATTCGATATGCCGAACTGGTTTACAATGGCAAATGGTACACAACCCTGCGCGAAGCAATGCAAGCGTTTGTGGACAAAACGCAGGAAACGGCCACCGGTTGGGTGAAGGTAAAACTGTACAAGGGTAATGTGACGGTTATCGGCCGTTACAGCCCGCACAGCCTCTACCGGGAGGATTTCGCCACCTTTGGCCAGGAAGATGTGTACGATCAACGTGACTCGGTCGGTTTCATCACCCTATTTGGCCTGCAAATGAAGGTCAAGGCGATGCACGAGGTTAGCGACGGCGGCAAGACCCGCTATGCCGCGCCAGACTATTCCAAGTTTAAGCGGGATTAGGAATTTAACTGCGGAGACACGGAGAAACGAGGAGAGAAGAAGGAATAAACCGTGTCCTCTACGTCTCTGCGATTCGTTAAATGGAGGATGATTTGAACGTTATTGAATCAGGAACCGTAACTTCACCCGCCGGTTTTCGCGCAGCAGCTTTAGCTGCCCACATCAAATACGCCAATCGACTGGATTTAGCCGTCATTGTCAGCGACCGTGACTGCGCCGCTGCCGGGGTTTTCACACAAAATCAGGTGGCGGCGGCCCCTGTGCTGGTGGATAAGGAAACATTGGCAAAAGGCAACGGCCGTATCCGAGCCATCATCGCCAACGCCGGTAACGCTAACGCCAGCACCGGGAAGCCCGGTCTGAAAAACGCCCGCGACACCCAGCAAATCGCAGCTGCCAGTCTGGGCTGCACGCCGGAGCAGGTGCTCATCCTCTCTACCGGCGTCATCGGCGTGCAGTTACCGATGAACAAGTTACAGGCCGGAATTGAAACTGCCGCTAACCAACATTCGCCGGACAATGGGTTGGCCGCAGCCCAAGCCATCATGACTACCGATACACATCCCAAACATTTAGCCGTGCAAGTTGAACTGCCCGGCGGTGTGGTAACGATTGGCGGGATGGCTAAAGGATCGGGCATGATTCATCCCAACATGGCCACGATGCTGGGCGTGGTGACGACGGATGCGTTGGTTGCGCCGGAATTGCTACAAGGGATGTTGGGAACGGCCGTAAACGCCAGCTTCAACCGCATCTCCGTCGATGGCGACACCAGCACCAACGACACCGTCCTGCTTCTAGCCAACGGAGCCAGCGGCGTACCGGTCAATGATGCGGCCAGCGTCAAAGCATTTCAGACCACCCTAACCGATTTCTGCATCCAACTCGCGCAAATGATCGTCCGCGATGGCGAAGGAGCCAGCAAATTCGTCGAGATTCAGGTCACCAGCGCAAAAAATAGCAGCGACGCCCACGCCATCGCCGCCACTATCACCACCTCGCCGCTGGTGAAAACTGCCTTCGCTGGCAGCGACGCCAACTGGGGACGCATTCTAGCCGCTGCTGGACGGGCGGGCGTAACATTTGATCAAAATCTGGTCGAATTGTGGATCGGCATTAACACGCCAAACGAACTGCAATTGGTGGCTCAAGGCACGCCAACCAACTATCAAGAAGCCGATGCCGCCCGCATCTTTGCTCAACCAACCTTCAAAATCCGGCTCGATTTGGGCATAGGGACAGCTTCGGATATGATGTGGACCAGCGACCTGACTCACGAATACGTCAGTATCAACGCTGATTATCGAACGTAAGCGAGAGCTAGGGGAAAGAGCTAGAGGGATTTCAGCCTCTAGCTCTCGCTCTAACCTCTGGCTAAATGGAGTGAATCATGGGCTTGCAATTGTTGAGCACAATCATGGCTGTGTGGGGAGCCATTATGGTCATTGGCACGGTGTTTAAGTTGGATTTTTATTGGGACACCAACCAAATGGCCGAGAGTCGCAAAATGTTCGGAGAACGAGGGGCAATTATTTTGCATACGGCCGTTGGCCTGCTCATGATCGGCCTCGGCATCTGGGTCATCATCGGCGAGGTAGGTGGTTCATAGAGCCGGGACCAAGGGTGGCCCCTCTACAACACTAAACCCGCAGGAGGGCCTCCCAGGCCCTGGCTTCACACAAACCAAACAGGACAGGAGTTCAAATGAGCAAACTATGGGGCGGCCGTTTCGCCAAACAAACGGATTCATTGGTACATCAATTCAATGCCAGCATCGGTTTTGATTCCCGGCTTTACGACGAAGACATTACCGGCAGCATCGCCTGGGCCAACGGGCTGCTCAAGGCTGGCATTTTAACCGAGTCAGAGACCGAAACCATCATCACCGGGCTGGAACAGGTCCGGAATGAATTTGCTATTAGCTCCTTTGAATTTGCACCGGATGATGAGGATGTGCATACGGCCGTTGAGCGCCGCCTGACCGAGATTGTGGGTGAAGTGGGGGGCAAGCTTCATACCGGCCGCAGCCGCAACGACCAGGTGGCTACCGATTTCCGGCTGTGGGTGCGCCGTGCCTGCAACGAAGTACAAACCTGGTTGGTCGATTTGCAACAGGCAATGATTGCCAACGCCGAAACCAATCTGAACTTACCCATGCCCGGCTATACCCATTTGCAGCACGCCCAGCCCATTACCTGGGGCCATTGGCTGCTCTCCCACTTCTGGCCGCTGGTACGTGATAGGAAACGACTCGAGCAGGTACATGCGCAGGCCGGAGTTTTACCGCTGGGTTCTGGGGCGCTGGCCGGCACAGCCTTCCCAATCGACCGGGAAGCGTTGGCTGCCGAACTAGGCTTCGATGAAATTTCGCAAAACAGCCTGGATGGCGTCTCCGATCGGGATTTTGCGGCCGATTTTCTGTACGCGTCGGCCATGCTGGGGCTGCATCTCAGCCGATTGTCGGAGCAGTTGATTTTGTTTAGCAGCAGTGAGTTTGGCTTTGTGCGTCTGGATGATAGCTACAGTACCGGCTCCAGCCTGATGCCGCAAAAGAAAAACCCGGACACCCTGGAGCTGACGCGGGGCAAAAGCGGTCGTCTCATCGGCAACTTGACGGGCTTACTGACGACGCTAAAAGGACTGCCATCGTCGTATGACAAAGATTTGCAGGAGGATAAGGAACCGGTTTTTGATGCGTTTGATACACTGGGGATGGTTGTGCCGGTGATGGCCGGACTTATCCGCACGCTGCAATTACGCCCGGAACGGATGGCAGCGCAGTTGGAACCAAGTCTGCTGGCGACGGATTTGGCCGACTACCTGGTAAAAAAGGGGATGCCGTTCCGGCAGGCGCATGGCGTGGTCGGTCAGGTGGTGGCATTGGCCGAGGAGATGGGGGTGGCGTTAACGGCCGTAACCCTGCCCTATCTCCAATCTATCAGCAGCTATTTTGAGGAAGATGTAACGGCCGTGTTCCAAATAAAAAGCGCTTTGGAAAACCGCTCTGTAACCGGCGCAACATCTCCCAAAGCGCTAAATGACCAATTAAACGAGGCAAAAAAGCGTACTGGCCGTTAAATGGAAACCGTTTCTCCCAACACTTCCTTGATGCTGCTAAGCAGTTCTTTGAACCCAACCGGTTTGGTCAGGTATTTATTTGCGCCAGCATCCAAACCATCTTGAATAGCAGTGGGGGTTGTTTTGGCGCTTAGCATGATAACGGGCAATTCCGCTGTGTGCGGCTGTGATCGCAGTGTACGACAAACAGCCAAACCATCCAGTCCAGGCATCATCACATCTAAAATCATGATGTCGGGTTTATGAGCTTCAACCTGCTCCAGTGCCACAAAGCCATCCTCGGCTTCGTAAATCTTAAACCCAGTCCCCTTTAACATAAGGCGTAAGAGATCACGAGTCATTTCCTCATCATCTACCAAAAGAACCGATTTATCCAAGTGATACTCTCCTCAAATCAATCAAAATCTTATCATGTCCACCTTCATAGCTTATCATAAGACAGCCATTTCGGTTAGATGACACTTCTCCTAATTTGCCATAAAACAATTACGGTACATCTTAAGTTTATTCGTAATTTGCACTTTCTATACTCATCATAGGTAAACTGCAAAACTGTTTTGAGAGAAAGATATTATTTCTCTGCGGTTTATCAAGGAGAACGGGTCAAACATTGCTATCTAATTCATAATGCCTTCCCGTTTTCACCCGGCAAACAACGTGTACAATTTCCCCAACAAACCTTGAAGTTTCATATTTTTCGCGCAAAGCGGACCTTTGCGATTCACGATACGGCCGTTGTTGGATGGAATGATTGATATAGAATAGAAATCAGATGGATCAAAAAAAAGTTCTTGTAATTGATGATGAATTTCCCGTTCGTTATTTAGTTGAACACCAGCTAAAACGCAACGGCTATGAAGCAATTTCCGCCAAAGACGGCCCATCGGGAATACAAGCCGCTCAGGCCCACAAACCTGATTTAATCGTGCTGGACATCATGATGCCCAAAATGAACGGGTTTGAAGTATGCCAGGAGATTCGCAATGACCCGGCCATTGCAGCCACGCCGGTCATCTTTTTGACAGCATGCATGACCCGCAAACACAAACTGCGTGCCTTTGAAATTGGCGCCGACGATTACCTGATTAAGCCATTTCAACCGGATGAATTATTAGCCCACATAACGGCCGTTCTACGGCGCACCGGCGAAATAGACGAAAAAAAAGTAATCGATAGTACTAATGGCGGCACCACGCAAACTACCCCGCAACCACCACAAAAAGGCAAAGTTATCTCATTTTTTAGCCCCAAAGGTGGTGTCGGCACAACAACCCTGGCTATTCAGTTAAGCGAAGCAATGGTCATTCGGGAAGGCCGGCCTGTATTGCTAATTGACCTGGACCTGCCGCTGGGTGGCATCGCGCCCATGCTAAACCTGTACAGCCAACGACACATCATCGATTTACTCAATCACCGCCCCGATGAAATAGCCATTCCCCTCATCGAACAATTTGCCCAGAAACACCGTAACAATCTGCTGGTCATTCCCACACCAACCAAGCTCGTACGTTCCGGCAAAATGCCTTCAGGAGAAAGCCTCGTCCCCTTGATGCAGCGTATGACCAGCGCCGGATATCAAGTCGTTCTTGATTTGGGTTCTACCTTGTCTAATTTAACCGTAGAGGCCCTGCGCAATTCAGACATGATCTATGCGGTAACATCCGGCCAACCGGTTGCAAACAAACTGCTGAATGCATTTATGGAATCAGCACCCCAACTAGGCCTACAGCCGCGACAATTGCTGCCGGTTATCAATGAGCTGCATGGGGCTGTTGACAAAGTTGATTTGAACAGGGTCCCAATCGCCAAAATTCCACATGCCGATGAACGATCCCGCACCCGCATGTGGCTGCGCGATCAGGGCATGGGCAAACTGGTTTCAGTCACCTTGTAAAAATCTGTCTATTGGAAACATTAGAAAGCCAGACTCTTCTTACCGAGTCTGGCTTTTTGTTTATGCCTAAATTAAGCAGTGTTATTGGGGAAATGCTGCAGTGGATGGGTTACGAGTGGCAATAGTGAGGCGGCGCAGCAACGGCCGTAACGAATCAGGCGCTGCACCGTCAGTCGTCTCCACAGTATGGGAAACTTCCTCAACTTCAACGACCACTTTATACTGAAACTGATCCCGGCTTTCAGAAGAAGCTGCTTTCAACGTTTCCGGCAGTGCAAAAAAACTGGACTCCAGCACCATTTCCCGCCAAGCCGTCGCTTCATCCGATGGCAACGACTTCGTATCCACGGTCGCCGTCACCGGCTTACCCATCATCCCGCCGCTGCGCTCAAAGTAAATACGCATCTGATCACCACCTGAGTTAATTACAAAAGAATCTGAACAAAGAAATCGGATTTCTGGTTAATATATCAAAGCCACAAGCCATTAGTTGAGAAATCCGATTTGACAATTTTTGACCGGCTACTTAAAGCCGAAGAATGCCTTCAAAGTCGGCAAGCAACCGGGCGGCTCTGTCGGTGTCGTACCGCCGCCATTGCCAACCGTGATTCCGACACCAGCCCAACCATTCTTCACCGCTATCTGCTCCGGGCTGTCAACCCCATATAAACTTCCGGCAACCAGATAAGTTGCATCGGCCGCCGCCTGGAAATCAGAGCTTGATGTCAAATGATTGGTCAAGGTTTCGTACCAAATCCGCCCCGCTTTTTCCCAGGCATAACCATCCAACTCGTAGGCAATAAGATAAAAAGCGCGATTGGGAATCCCTGAGTTGATATGCACACCGCCATTATCAGAAGTGGTGTTTACGTAATCGTCCATATGCCCCGGCTGGGGGTCTTTGCCCAAAACAGGATCGTTATAGGCTGTTCCAGGCGCGCGCATCGAGCGGATGCCAACCCCATTGACGTTCGACGTAAATAATCCTTCACCGATAATCCAATCGGCCTGCCGCGCGGTTTGGTTCAGTACCCGCTGCTTGACCAAGGAGCCAAACACGTCTGACATAGATTCATTGAGGGCGCCGGGTTGATTACGATAGGTAAGGTTGGCCTCAAACTGGGTGACACCATGGGTCAGCTCGTGCCCAATAACATCGATGGCAATGGTGAAGCGGTTAAACAAACGCTGACTTTCCGGCAAATCTTCGTCACCATCACCGTAGACCATCTGACTGCCATTCCAAAAAGCGTTGTCGTAGCCGATCTGATAATGGACGGTTGAATCCATGCGCATGCCGCTGTTGTTGATGGAATTACGGCCGTACACAGCAAAATACAAATCATATGTCGCTCCAGCCCCGTCATACGCTTCATCCACTGCTAAATCCCCGGTAGCCGGATCGCCTTCGCCGCGCACCGGCGTACCGGGCAAACCACTACCATTTTGCGCATCATAGACGATCCGCTCCTTTGCGGTCGTGGCCTCAGTCAGGTCCATGGCCGCTACACCCCCCAAATTTTGCCGATCTTCTCGAACCTGCTCCCCAAAAGTTAAATTGCGCAGCGCCATCTCCTTTTGGGCTGCCGTGCCATTACGAGCTAATTCTTGCAGCATGTAGGGGGGCAAAATACAAAATATGGAATGTCGATGACTACTCATTTACCAATTACCTCCTAGGGTCGAGCCTTGAGTAACAAATCTGACTGATTTTCATTGTAAACGTAGACCACACAAAAGTAAACACCCCCGAAAACAGGGAGTGGTCAAATTCTACGCAATCTCTCACTAAAAGTTGGTCAGGCAGACAGGCTTTCGCCAACTACGGAACAGCCGTGTGACTGTCTCAACAACGGCCGTATCAGAAACAGCAGCCAGCCGGTAAGCAATGAGCTGGCGAAAATCGGCCGTTCCCATGATTAACGATGAAAATTCAGCCACATCCAGTTCAATAGCCGCGTCATAGTCGTTTTGGGTGAGCAAACGGGCACGGCCGTTCTCAAAGCCAATCACCCACTCACCGGCATTTTCCGGCAGGAAGGAATCGTGCAGCGTCAGCTTCAACCGGCAGGTCTGGCCGCCAAAATCATGATCGGCCAATTGACCGAACAGGCGCGGCACGTCAACAACCCGGTACATCAACCCTAAACCTTGCACGTTGGTTTCGTGATACAAGGTCGGCCGCAGCATCAACTCATCATCCAAGCGTGGATCGTGCAGCAAATAGTGGAATGAGTCATCCTGATTTTGAAAGACGACACGGCCAATCTGGTCGGCCTGGCGGTGCAAGAAGGTCAGCAGTTGAGCCAATGCCTCCGGCGTCTCGTA
Source organism: Ardenticatenaceae bacterium (assembly GCA_020634245.1). Taxonomy (GTDB): domain Bacteria; phylum Chloroflexota; class Anaerolineae; order Promineifilales; family Promineifilaceae; genus JACKCC01. The sequence continues at coordinate 63,110 of JACKCC010000023.1, forward strand.
CACCAGTTCACGCACTAGCAGGTCGTTGCTCAAAAAGTGACCGGCTTTGCCCGGCTGGAAGGTAAAGAGGATGTAGCCTTCGATACGGCCGTTCTGCTTCACCCCCACTTTGCGCATCGCCGAATCCGAAAAGACAGCGTCCCAGGTATAATCATGACGGACAAACATGCCGTGCGTTTGGGCTGCGTAACGGTCGTAACACGATTCCACTACCGCTCTATCCCCACCCGTCAAAAACACGACGTCATCCATTCCCGAATGCGGCAAACTGGCCGGTTTGACGCGATATTGGTTCATTTTCGTGCCATAGCCAAACCCCATTTGCCGATAAAAATCGGGCCGGAAGGGATATAATGCAACCAGTGCCGCCCCCCTTTCGCGATAATGACGCAGGAAAAACTGGATCATATCCCGCGCCACCTTTTGCTTTTTATGCGCCAGCCCGACAGCCACACTGCCCACACCGCCGACGAATACGGCCGTTTCATGCAAAGTCATCGTAAAATCAAACAGCCGCATCAAGCCCAGTAACACGTCATCATCAAACAGACCCCAATTGGTTACGGCCGTGTCCGCCACAATCTGCTCCGAACGCTGCAAAAACCGTACCCGATCCGCTTCCGTGACAATATTCATCCCCGGATATGCGTCGGCCATGATAGTGATCAACGCCTCATTATCAGCACTCGTCAATTCTCTAATTTGTCGCAAGATAAAACTCCTTGGCCTCATTGCCTGACAAATCTCGCATTCAACCACGGAGAGCATGGGGAGCACAGACTTTTCCCTTTTGTTTTTCCTCCGCGCTCTCCGCGTTCTCTGAGGTTAAATCAATTTCGTCAGTCAATCAGATCCTTCATAAATTGTTGACCGATTTTCCTACCAATCAGAGTTATCAACAAAATTGACTTTTGTTTTAATTAAAATATAATTTAGGTATATCTAAATTATATAGCAAGGAGCCAGACCATGACATCAACAATGGCTGCAAAACCAAAACTGGAGAAAGAAGGCAAGCAACGCATTGTCGTCGTCATCGTTTACATGATGGTTTGTTGGACACTACTTTTCCTGGCCGCCGGAACGGTTAGTTGGCCGGCTGCCTGGCTGTACGTTGCTCTGCAATTCGTCATTTTCCTCACATTAGGCCTATACGCCGCCCATGTCAACCCTGAAGTGATCAACGAACGCGGCCGCAAATCCGATAAAACCAAATCGTGGGACAAAATTTTCTCCCTGGTCTACGCGCCCCAAATCTTCCTCACGCCGATCATCGCCGGGCTAGATCACCGACTTGGCTGGTCGAATCCAGGGATTTTTTGGCAAATCGTCGGCACGGCCATCCTCATTCCCGGCTTTTCCCTCCCCTATTGGGCCATGATGGTCAACGACTTTTTGACCGTTACCGTCCGGCTGCAAGAGGAACGCGGCCATCGCCCCATCACCCATGGTCCGTACCGTTTTGTGCGCCATCCCATGTACGCTGGCGCGATTCTGAGCTTCATCGGCACGCCGCTGCTGCTGGGAACCTGGTGGACATTCATACCCTGCGGCATCGCAATCCTGGCCGTAATTGTACGCACGGCGTTGGAAGATAAAACTTTACAGGCCGAACTACCCGGCTATGCTGACTACGCGCAGCGTACTCGCTATCGTCTGCTGCCCGGCGTCTGGTAACCATTGGAGGGAAATATGCAATCACAAACATCTAACCAACTCTCGTTCAAACAACTGCTCAAAGATATTTTTTGGTACGATGCAGCGATGGCCGGGCTCATTTTGGGGTCATCGTATTACAATGCCGAAATGTGGCTCAATGATTATCCGCCGGACATCAAAGAAAAGTTCGGCCCAATGAGTGATAAGGCCAAAAAACAAGGATTGATTGTCGCCATTCCCTTTTTCTTCATCATGGTCGGCGGCATCATCTGGTCTAATTTGCGTCTGCGCAAGGCCAATGGCGGGCATTTAGGGCGCAAAGCGGCTTTTTTGAATGCCTTCGCCCTCATCTTTTCCGGCTGGTTTTACGATTTAACGATTTTGGACTGGCTGATATTTGTCAAAGTCACACCCAGTTTTGTCGTACTGCCGGGTACGGAAGGCATGGCCGGATACGATGATTACGGCTTCCACTTGCGGGAACATATGCGCGCGCTGCCATTTCTGGCTTTAGGTGCACTAATCATTGCTTTTTTAACTGCCAACAAATGACATGGTAGCCTTTGGTAGCTTTATCGCTTGATTCAGCCCATCTTCTCCTGATAATATTCAAGATAGAGCTTATGAACAGATTATCATGCAAAATCAGGAGTCGAAGATGTCCAAAGTAGCCGTTGTTACCGATAGTGTTGCCAGTATCCCCGATGATCTGATGGAGGAACTGCATATTCACTGGGTTCCCTATTACATTCATCGCGGCCAGGAGGTGCTGCGCGATTTGGTGACGGTGCATCCGAAATCGTTTTATGAGTGGCTGGGCACGGCCGTTACCCTGCCCACCACCGCCGCTCCCGGTCCTGGCGACTACCTGCAAATCTATGAAAAACTGGCCGCCAGCGGCGTGCGCGAAATCGCCAGCCTGCACATTACATCCAAAGGCAGCGCCGCTTACCAAGCTGCCAAAATCGCCCAGGCCACTATTTTGGAACGTATCCCCGACTTGAAAATTGCGGTCATTGACACAATGAACGTGGCCATGTGCCAGGGCTGGTTGGTCGTGGAGGCAGCGCGCGACGCCATGAGCGGCAAGCCGCTGACCCAAATCACGGAGAAAATTCATCGGCTTATGCCGCTGACACGCATGATTCAAACGGCCGATACCCTTCGGTATTTGCACATGGGTGGCCGTATCGGCAAGGCGCAGCATCTGGTGGGCAGCTTGCTCTCGATCAAGCCGCTCATCGGCATGGAGGATGGCGAGATTGTAGCCCTGGGCAAGACGCGGGGCCGCCACCGCGCCTACCAGGCGATGGTGGATTGGGTGGTCGGATGGCTGCCATCCACAACGGCCGTATCCCATCTAAACCGCATCCGTATCGCCTACGTCCATGTTGCCGCCCGCGAGGAAGCGGAAAAGCTAAAAGAAATGGTCGAGAGTCGGGTAACGGCCGTTGAATCCATCTTCGCCGAACTAACCCCCGCGCTGGGCGTCCATTCCGGCCCCGGCACCACTGGCCTTTGTCTCATGCCCGCATTAGAATAACCCTATCTTTTAGGACACGACAAAGGCGCAACATGACAACAACGATTCTGCTAATCCGGCACGGCCAGACAGACTGGAACGCGGAAAGCCGCTGGCAAGGCCATCTCGATATTCCCCTGAACGATACCGGCAAAGCACAGGCTGCGGCGCTAGCCCAACGATTGGCCGGTTGGCCGATCCGGGCTGTTTATTCCAGCGATTTGAAACGGGCGGCGATGACGGCCGTTACTTTGGCCAATGCCCTCAACCAGCAGCCCATCTTCGATCCGCGGTGGCGGGAACGGGACGTGGGTGATTTTGGCGGGCTGACCAGCAAAGAAGCGAAAGAGCGGTTTCCGGAAGCCTGGACCACAATGAAAAACGGCCTGCTGACGCCGCCAAATGGAGAGGATTGGCGGTCACTGCGGGCGCGGGCGGCGAAGGCGTTTGAATCGGTTGCCGGTCGCCACGAAGGAGAGATGGTGGCTGTGGTCAGTCATGGCGGGACGTTGGCCAATGTAGTGGCGCATGTGTTAGAGATACCGGTGGATCGGTACGGCCGTTTCCGGGTCAGCGGCAACACCGGCCTCAGCATTGTGGAAATCACCGAAGAGCGCGGTCCCTATCTCACCCTGCTCAACGACACATCGCACCTGGAAAAACTCATCGAGCCAACTTCTTTCCAGAGCGCAGTCAATAGGTAGTCACCTAGCTCTCACCTATTATGATTTTATCTTGTCAACTTGAGTAGTTGATCGAATAAAATGATCTCCCTCTAAAAACATTAAAACAAACATACTAGCCAGAACATAAAAACCAGGGGATGTGAAAAGTAGCCAACTTGGTAATAACTGCATAGGAGAAATGGTCCTAAGCCACTCATAGTATTGCCAATGTGGAATACAACTCAATATGATTACTAAAACAAATAAGGATTTGCGCAACCAATCTCCCGATCGACTGAATAAATAATACACAATGAAAAATCCTGGTAACAGTAAAAGGATAAAACTATGTGCCCAAGTTGTAGGTGAAACAATTAGCATAGCTATAATGTATATAGAAAAACATAAGTCAAAATTATTTACTCTGAGAGCAAAAACTATAGATAAAAGAATAATTAATATTATTCCGGAATAGCGAATCAACGTCTCAGACGATCCATTACTAAATAAAGGCGCAATGCCGGATGTGCCATTAAAAAGGCGGCCCACAAAACCGTTGAAGCTAAAATTACCAAAATATGTACGAAATATTTCGTCATTTTCCGTTGCTACTTTGGTTAAATAACTAATGATGCTATCAGGATAATACAAATATAATGCTACAACTACAATACCTATAATAAACAAAGAATATATCAAGATGCGCCATTGTTTTTTTAGAAGCATTAACAAAAGCATAAACAAAGGGAAAATTTTAACTAGGCACGCTAAAGCTAAGAATAGGCTCGCCTTAAACTCTTTGTTTTTCCTCACATTAAGCCAAAACAGTGTCAAAAACAGAAAGATAAGTATTGAGAACTGGCCAAAACGCATGTGTAACCATAAAGGAAACCAGAAGACTAATCCCAACGATAAAAAAAACCATTTCAGATACCCCAATTCATTCATGATTAAATATATGCTTGCAAAAAATGCCAGCAAAGAAATAATTCCCCACAATATAACGGCATATTGAAAATTTAATAATGCTAGAGGGGCAAAAAAAATCAAAGTGGTAGGAGGGTGAAAATTAAGCGGCATGCCTAATTCTGGGTCAACATCGATATTTGCCAATTCGTCTTGACTAAATCGTGAGTAAAGATCAATCCTCCTAAATAGCCTTTGGCCTCCAATGTAATCCTGACGGATATCTCGGCCTTCTTTGATTAAAGCCTTTTGTGTAGGCCAAAGTATAAACATACCTAGAAGTGTATATACAATCACTAACCTATAGTCTCTTGGGAACTTAAACATTCACTTGCCCACAATTATTGGCAAAATTCTGTTCAGATCTTTTCTCGCCTGAACTTACTCGTTGAACCGACTTCTTTCCAGAGCACAGCCGAAATATGGCGACCAGACTACAAAAATCTACCAGTTTTTGTAGCCTTTTGCCGGTTATTCCTGCTTTTTGGCTCGTTTGATCGTTTTCTGTCGTACATCGTGGCGCAGTTCCTTTTTGCGAATACGCAGCGACTGTGGCGTCACTTCCAACAATTCATCCGGCCCCAAATATTGAATGCAATCATCCAACGACATAAAACGGGGTGTGGGCAGCGCTTCGACAATCGCCGTTGGGCCGGTGCGGACTTTGGTCAGCGTCTTCGTCTTGCAAACATTGACCACCAGTTCCTCATCATCGCGGATGTGCTGGCCGACCACCTGCCCGGCATACACTTCTTCACCGGGCATGATGAAAAATGCGCCGCGCTGCACCAGATGCTGTAAGGCATAAGCGGCCACATCGCCCGATTCCATCGCCACCAGAGAGCCATTCTCGACTGTATCGATTTCGCCTTTGTATGGTTCGTAGCCGTGGAATAGGGTGTGAAAAATGCCGGTGCCGCGCGTGGCCGTCAAAAATGGCTGGCGGAAACCAAGCATACCACGTGTAGGAACCAGATATTCGGTATAGACGGTGCCGTCTTCACCATAGCGAATATCTTGCAGATGCGCCCGCCGCCGTCCCAGCATTTCACTGACCGCCCCAAAGTAGTCGTTGTGGACTTCCAGATAGATGTGCTCGATGGGTTCTAAACGGCCGTTCTCGCCCTCCTTAAAAATCACCTCCGGCCGGCTGACTGAAAATTCATACCCTTCGCGGCGCATCGTTTCGATGAGAATGGCCAGGTGCAGTTCGCCGCGCCCGGAAACGACAAACTCGCTGGCTTTATCGGTCTCGGCCACGCGCATGGCAACATTGCTCTCCAATTCACGCATCAATCGTTCACGTATCTGGCGGCTGGTGAGGAATTTGCCTTCGCGCCCAGCAAAGGGACTGTCATTGACGCCAAAGGTCATACGCACGGTTGGTTCTTCGACGTGAATGGGGGGTAACGGCCGTGGATCGTCCGGGTCGGCCAGTGTATCGCCAATACCCACATCGGGGATACCGGCGACGGCTACGATGTCGCCAGCCAATGCTTCATCCTGCTCAAAACGCTGCAAATCGCGGTAGGTGAATAGTTTGGTGACTTTGCCCGGCTTCATTTCCCCTTTGGCCGTGATATGGGTAATGGCTTGGCCGCTCCGAATTGTGCCGCTGCTGAGGCGTCCGACGGCAATTTTGCCGACGTAGCTGCTAAACTCCAGTGTTGTGGCCAATAGTTGGGTTGAACCATCAGGGTCAACGAGCGGCGGCGGCAGATGTTCGAGGATGGTTTCGAATAACGGCCGTAAATCATCTTCCAATTCATCCGGCGCATAACCGGCCCGGCCTTCCAACGCTTTGGCAAAAATCACCGGGAAATCGGCCTGCTCATCCGATGCGCCCAGGTCAACAAATAAATCAAACGTGGCATTGACGGCGTAGTCAGGACGTGCCGCCGGCCGATCTACCTTGTTGACGACAACGACCACTTTACAGCCCTTTTGCAAAGCCTGACGCAAAACAAAACGTGTTTGCGGCATAGGGCCTTCGACAGCATCCACCAGCAGCAGGACGCCGTCAACCATGTTGACCACACGCTCTACTTCACCACCAAAATCGGCATGGCCGGGCGTATCGACAATGTTGATAGTCACGTCTTTGTAGACGATGCTGGTGTTTTTGGCCAGGATGGTAATTCCCCGTTCCCGCTCCAAGTCGTTGGAGTCCAGAACACGTTCGGTCATCTCCTGATTGGCGCGGAATACGTTTGTCTGGCGCAGCATGCCATCGACCAGCGTGGTTTTGCCATGATCGACATGGGCGATGATAGCGATATTACGAATATCTTTTCTCGGTTGAATCATAGGTCACAAAAAGATTGAAGATTAATTATGAATGATTAAAAGCAGGATGCTCCATCATTTATCATCAATCTTGAATCATTAATCGTTCATTCTTGGTTTTGAATCTAGGCTGGGACACAAAAAGACCCGGCCGTTTCAGTGACCGGGCGATGATGCCATACAGCGATTAGAATTGTATGCCAGCCTGGGAAATAAAGCAATCCTTGATTTGGGTACAACAGGACAAAGGGCATATCGAGAGGAGCCAGCATAATGATATAATGAAATTGTGGTTGTAATCCGGGTGATATTTTATGGCTCTAAAATTTTATGGTGAACATCTGTGAAGAATTTAATCAATAAACCTTGTATACGGGTTGTTTGCACGTATTTTCTGTTTGGCGTGCTGTGGATTTTGGTGACCGATCGCCTGCTATTTGTATTGGTTCCCAATTTACCCCGTCTGGTTCTCTGGCAAACGTACAAAGGCTGGTTTTTTGTCATAATCAGCACGCTGTTTATTTACATGATGCTGCATTCGACGGCACGCAAGCGCCAGGAATCACAAGATGCATTGGCCAAAAGTGAACAAACCTACCGGCTTCTTTTTGAAAACAATCCCTGGCCAATGTGGGTCTACGATTTAGAGACGCTGGCCTTTCTGGCGGTGAATGAAGCGGCCGTTGACAAATATGGCTATTCCGTTGCTGAATTTTTAGACATGAGCATCCGTGACATCCGGCCAGTTGAAGACCTCCCGCGTTTAATGGCCGATGTAGCGCAAACGACACGCTCCCTCAATTTTGCCGGTGAATGGCGGCACTGCCGGAAGGACGGCACGGTTTTCCCGGTGGAGATTACGTCGCATACATTGGTGTATAACGGCCGTTCCGGCCGCCTTGTTATCGCCCATGATTTAACCGAGCGCAAACAGGCTGAAGCCGCTGCCCACGAAAAAACAGAAATACTCAGTAGATCGAAATCAAACCTCCAAAGGGATATGAATAACCAAAGAAAACCCCAACCGCTGCTTAATCATTTCCCACAGCCAAAGACGCCAACGAGCTAATGGGAGTAAGTGATGCAAAACCGTGCGTGGACCGGGCTTAGGCGCAAACAAATAAGCCCATTTAACATATTGCCACAGGTTAAGCCAAAGAAATGCCAACGCCACCAGGAAGAAACGGAAGGTTGCTATCTTGCAAGTTGTGCGCGCTCGCACTGTATTCATCAGTCGGTAGCTGGTTTCGATGCCAAAACGGCGACGATATTCTTCAGCGATTTGGGCTGGTTGTCGTTTGAGCGCCCCGATCACGATGTAGGCGAAATGAAAAACACCCTTGCGTTTGTATTTGCCCTGGCTGTATTTGCAAACGATATACAGCGGCAGCGTTTCTTGGTCATAAATAGTACTCCGGCGTTCATAAGTAGTCGTGTAACTCTTCCGTCCCACCAACAAAGCCCGCGAACCGCCTTGTTTGCCGCGAACGACCAGAGGAAGAATTGTGGGAAACGATTGTTTTTTCAAATAGGCGACCATTCCATTATTGTCAAACCCCCTGTCCAAATACAATCGTTTGATACGCAATCCCAACTCTCGTCCGTGTGCCAACAGGCGTTCGACCACATCTTGCGCTTTTTCTCCCTGGCACATCAAGACGATAGCCAGGGTATATCGCTTGTTCTTCTTGACCACATACAAGGTGGCGAATACGTAGAAGTGGGTGGTGCCGCTTTTGGCGCGTCCCCGACGGACATAGGGGTCGTCTTCTGCATGCTGTCCGTGATAGGGAATTTCGGTCAGGTCAATTGCTGCAGGCAGTTTGCTTTTGAGCAACTTGCGTGGCAACTTGGCGGTCAGCAGTTTGTTGAGTTGCTTTTCTACATCTGGCAACTCTCCCATATTTTTCAGCATCGCTTTGACTTGTGTGCGTACTGTTGTCCCGCTAGGCGCTTCTTCCAGAAGTTGGCTGGCCATTTCAATGCTGATACGCTCGACAGAAGCAGCCACCAATACGTCCCAGATGTCTTGGGCGGTGTAATCCCGGTTTTTCATATCCAATTGGAAATGTTCTTGCAACGTGGCACTAACCAATTGATAAACATCTTGTGCCGTCAGTTGCTTGTTGTTACTATTCTGTTTAGCCACTTTGAGTCCTCCATTGTGAGAGATTGAAGGATTCATCGTGGCACTTTTTGTTAATTTTGTCTACTCATTTCGATCTACTGATACTGGAAAAAATCTTCAACAATGCGCCGATCATGTTGACTTTTATTGGGCAGGACGGCCGTTTCGCCCTTGCCAACCGGGAATACGAACAAACCTATGGCTGGTCATTAACCGAACTGCAAAATCATCCCGATATTTTCTCCCGACTGTATCCTGACCCCGATACATGTCATCAAGTATTGCAGGCCATCCATCGCGGAGATGGCACCTTTCGGGAATTTCAAGCACAAACCAGGAGCGGACAGGTCCTAGATGTCAGCTTCGCCAACATCCGCCTTTCCGATAACTCCAGTATCGGCATCGGCCAAGACATCACCCACCGCAAAAAAATTGAAAACGACCTGAAAGAAAGCGAGGCCCGTTTCCGCATCGCCATCCAAGAAGCACCATTCCCCATCATTATTCATGCCGAAGATGGCGAGATATTGGCAATGAGCCGCATTTGGCCCGAAATTACTGGCTATCAGCCAGAAGAAATCCCGACCATTGCCGACTGGACCGAACGCGCTTATGGTGTTCGTCAAGAACAAATCCAGGCCGGCATCGACCAACTGTATGAACTGGACCACCGCGTATATGAAGGGGAATTTCAAATCACCTGCAAAGATGGTTCCCGTCGCATCTGGGAATTCAGTTCCACACCCCTTGGCCCCGCGTCCGATGGCCGCCGCATTGTCATTAGTGCGGCTGTCGACATCACCGAGCGTAAACACGCCGAAGCGGCCTTGCAAACCAAGACCGAAGAACTTGATGGGTATTTCAGATACACCCTCGACCTCCTCTGCATTGCCGACACAGATGGCCGATTCCGCCGCTTGAACAAAGAATGGGAAGCTGTATTAGGCTACCCGATAGATGAAATGGAAGGGCAGCGTTTTATGACCTTTGTTCATCCTGACGACGTTATTGCCACACTGGATGCCCTATCACAATTAACTAACCAACAAGAAGTGCTCAATTTTACCAACCGTTACCGCCATCAAGATGGCTCGTACCGCTGGCTTGAATGGCGTTCTATTCCGGCCGGCGATCTCATTTATGCGGCTGCCCGCGACATCACAGAACGGATCAAAAACGAACAACAGCTGCGCTTACAAAGTGCGGCGCTGGAGGCAGCGGCCAATGGCATTGTTATCACCGACATTAACGGCGATATTGAATGGGCCAACCCGGCCTTTACCGAATTAACCGGCTACACGCTAGATGAAGCCATCGGCAAAAACCCGCGTGAATTGGTCAAATCAGGCAAACATGACAGTTTGTTTTACGCCGATCTATGGCAAACCATTTTAAGCGGCCATACCTGGCGCGGCGAAATCGTCAACAAACGGAAGGACGGCACATTATACTATGAAGAATTATCCATAACCCCGGTCTGGGATGTTCAAGGCCGAATTGCTCATTTTATTTCTGTTAAACAAAACATTACCAAACGCAAACAAGTCGAAGAAGCTATGCGCTTGAGTGAAGCCAGCATGGCAACGGCGCAACAAGCGGCCAAATTAGGCAGTTGGGAAGTCGATCTAGTCACGGGGGATAGTGTCTGGTCAATTGAGATGCAGCGCCTGCTGGGTTATGATTCTGTAAAAGTCCCAAATTATCAGGAATTTCTGGAACGGGCGCACCCAGAGGATCGGGACCGTATTACGCAAGCTTATCTTCTTGGCAAACAGACCCATGAACCGGTGACCTTTGAATTCCGTACTAACCCGGAATACGGCACGACACGACACATGCTGGGAAAAGTCCATCTTCGCGTTGATGCAGCCGGACAGCCGCTTAAACTAACGGGAACAATACAAGATATTACTGAACGCAAACAGGCAGAGGTAGAGCGCGAATTTTTATTGGAAGAGGTCAAGGCTTATGCAGAACGCCTGGCTCAGGTCATGCGCTCTGTTCCCGAAGGGGTACTGCTGCTCAATCCGGCCAATCAGGTTTTGCTGGCCAATCCGCAAGGTCAGGAACACCTGGCTTTGCTGGCCAAAGTAGATCTTGAAAACCAGATTACTCATTTGGGGGGTATCGCTCTGGATGCCATACAGTCTTCACCGGTGTATGGACAATGGCATGAGGTGGAGAGTAACGGCCGTATCTTCCAAACCATCGCCCAACCAGTGGAAACCGGACCTGTGCCACAAGGATGGGTATTGGTCCTGCGCGACGTAACCGAACAAAAAGAAGTTCAAAGGCAGCTCCAACAGCAAGAAAGATTAGCCGCCATCGGTCAATTAGCCGCCGGTATCGCCCATGATTTCAACAACATCATGGCCGTTATCGTCCTGTATTCCCAAATATTGGAAAAAGCCCCGTCACTAACGACCAGACAGCACGAGCAACTGGCAACCATCACCCGCCAGGCCAAACAGGCATCAGAGCTTATTCAGCAAATTCTGGATTTCAGCCGGCGCTCCGTCCTGGCCAAACAGCCGCTGGATATGCTGAATTTACTGCAAACAGAAATAAGCCTGCTTCAGCGTACTTTACCTGAAAATATCGAAGTTGAATTAGCCAGCAAGCCGGGGAATTATTTGATTCAAGCCGATCAAACCCGCTTGCAGCAAACCATCATGAACCTGTCCATCAATGCTCGTGACGCAATGCCGGACGGCGGCAAACTAGGTTTTGAACTGGCCCATATCCAAATTAAAAGCAGAAAACACGTACCCATTCCAGGTATGAATGAAGGTGATTGGATCCGGCTGCGCATAACCGATACCGGCAGCGGTATTGAGCCGGATGTGCTGGAACACGTCTTTGAACCATTTTTTACCACTAAAGAGCCGGGCAAAGGAACCGGGCTGGGTCTGGCCCAGGTACACGGAATCATTGCCCAACACGATGGCCATATTGTTGTAAACAGCAAGGTCAGCGAAGGCACGACCTTTACAATTTACCTCCCGGCACTAACCACCCTTGGCTCACATATCACCAATCTTGAAGCGGATGCTCTGCCTTACGGCGAAGACGAACTTCTTCTCGTCGTCGAAGACCAGATATCATTGCGCGAGGCATTGGTGGAAACCTTGACGGTCTGGCAGTATCGTGTGTTGGCCGCAGCCAATGGTGAAGAGGCCCTGAAATGCCTTGCGGAACAAGATGAGCCGGTCAAATTGGTGATTAGTGACGTAGTTATGCCTAAAATGGGTGGTGTAGCCCTGCTGCATTCCCTGCGAGAGAAGGGATGGGAAATGCCCGTCATTCTAATGACCGGTCATCCATTGGATGAAAATATGTCAAAATTATGGGCGCAAGGTGTTCATATAGCCTTGACCAAGCCTGTTGGGCCTAATCAGTTAGCTCAGGCTGTCGCCTCGGCATTGGAATCTGCAAAACAGATGTAGATAAAGCATTTTGTACCAGCATGACGATCGGCACATGTGGCTTTTTAACGGCCGTTTTCACCAGCACTCTTCACCTTTTGTGCGACAAATGACCATCTGTTCTTAAAAAGATGCTCATCTCTTGGATAAAAGATGGGCATCTTTTTTGAAAAGTTGAGCATCTTTTCCGAAAAGTTCAGCATCTTTTTCTAAGAAGCCATTAACTCGTTCCTGAATAATAATTGTTTTGGGGATAAAGAAGCAGCATCAATCTTGCCACTTTCCCTGAAAAATATATGGGAGCCGCGTTATGATGTTTACTGATCGTCCTGGATCATTTCCAAGGTGTAAGTTAACACTGGGTCATTACCTGCTATTTGGTCGATAACGGCCGTTTTGACAATAATATCAGGCACGACGGGCTGATCATCCAGCACACCGCTGGGGCGAACGTAGCACGTTCGTGAGATTCGATACCGCAAGCCAGTGCGAGGCAAAGACGACATTTCCAAGGGAACATCTGCACAGTATGAGGCGGAATCGGTTGTTTCTTCGCCGATCAAAAGCCCCATATCATAATCTTGAAGGATTGTGGCCAGCGTAATTGACGCTGAAAATGTGTCTGGCCCAATCAGAAGGTAGATTTTGCCCTGATAACGCTCCGCAACGGCAAATGGTTGGATCACTTCACATTCCATCTCTCTTGGTTCCCCAGAACCGTATCCCCTAAACGGAGCCTGAATACTTTGGGCACAAGACCTATAAAGATTATTCGCAAGATAATCCATGATAGATTGAACCTGCGCGTAATAGCCGCCACCATTGGTGCGCACGTCAATAATAAGATGCTGCACGCCATCGGCTTGAATTTGGGTAAAGGCTGATTTCAATGCCGGGCCGAGGCCGGTGCTAAAGGTATTGATCGTCAGTACACCTATCGGCTCGCCAAGTACGGTTGTATACGTCACAGGCTCTTCAGGTTGATATTCAGTTACCACCTGCTGCATCACCTCTGATGCGGTTACGCCGGGAACAATTTGTGTGACCGGTGTGTTTGCCTTCGGCAGCAGCGTCACTCGGTACTCCGGTAGCGAACCAAACAGCAGGAAGAAATGCAATGGCGAAAAGTAGCGATCGGAATATCCTTTTGCTTCGTCCCACATAGTAGTAATGGGAATGTCGTTGACAGCCAGTAATTCTGTTCCCAGGGCAATATCAACATCGCCCGAATAATTATCAATGATGTAGGCGTGCTCTCCTTCTATTTGTACAGTAAAGGGAAAGAAACGCTCGTTCTTGATAATTTCATCTAACGTCGCGTCTGGCAAGTCGACTTGCGTATGTGTGTCCCCCAAACTAAAAATCAAGGGGGCGACCTTTTTGAAAAAGTCAATCATCGTCAACGGCCGTGCCAATTCATCATTAATACGCGCTCGCTCCAGGTCTACCTCATCCTTGGGACGCTTTGCATACGGGTTGGGATGGGTCGTTTCCAACCGGTGAAACAGTTCATCCAGATCGTAGCGCATGTCTTCCGGCGACAAAAGGGGATAATCGCCGAGAAGTGTTAGGGTAGGTACCGGAACGGCCGTTGGTTCGGGCGATGGTGTTGGAATAGCTTTTGTGGGAGGTACGGCCGTTGGCCCAAGTGTTGGCGTTGAAATTGCTGCTGTAGGTGAAACAGCCGTTTTTGCAGGATTAGACAGAACAGTAGAGACCATCTCCTTCGGTTCAGCATTCGTACAAGATGCCAGCGAGGAGATAATCACAAAAAGCAAAAAAACAGCCGCTTTGTAACAATAGAAGAGGTAAGTAGATTGTTTACGACCAATTAATGGAGGCATATCCTTCTTAATCGTTCCTCAAAACCGTATACAAATTTAAATCCCCTTCCTTGCCATCACTGCGGAATTGATCAAGAACACGCAGACCAGCCGCTTCAGCCAGCTTTACCGTTTCGACCTCATCCACCAGGCAAACGTAGCGCAGGCCAAAACCATCCCGCTGCCAGGTAAGCAGAAAATCGTTTGGCTCCACGTCAACCGCCGACAAACCGATTTCGGCCCAGTCGCGCAGTTTGCGCCGCTGCCGTTCGCTGCCCATAAACTGCCAGGTGGACAGGAAGATACGGCCATTACCCTCCTGGCTATCACTCAACCTCTCTTTCATCTCCTGCAATAACCGAAGCCGGTTCTCAAATCCGGGAATGTGCTGCAACACAGCCAAACAGGCGACCACATCATATTGTACCAACCCGTCCAGGCTGCCCATCCGGCTCAAATCGCGCTGAAAATAATCGCCGGGAACGCGCAACGCAGCATGAGCCAGCAGTTCGCTGCTGAAATCGACCCCCGCATAATGACCGAGCGCGTCGTGCTGCTGTAAATAATAACCGAAACGGCCGTTGCCACAGCCCACATCCAAAACATCACAAGGCACACAAGGCAGCGCCACTCGCAGCCGGTCAAAACCGGGCTGGGGCGTCTCCCGCGTCTCAGCAAACGGCTGGGCTAACGCACCGTAAAATTCGCGGTTCAATGCCAGCAGCTTCTGAGCAACCTCTGGATTCATTTGCAAAAATCAGGGGGCGGGCGTCGCCGTAATCAATACCGGCGGCGGCAGCAGCGTGGGTCGCGGCGTACTGCCGGGAATAACTGGCGTTGGCGTCGGTGGAATGGGGGTGGCCGTCGGTTCGATAGTGGGAACGGCCGTGGCCGTTACAGCAGGCGTAGGTGTAGGCACATCAGGATCACCAACAAACGTAATAAGGCGGCTCTCGCTGACCAACTGGGCCGCGCCCGCCGCATCCTCCAGGGCAACATGCCATTCACCGCTGCCCACCCAACTCCAATCCATGCTGGCTGGCAATCTCAATCCATACCGTGTGCCTAACTGCGGTGCTGTTACCTGCCCCCAAATCACGCCATCCGGTCCATAAACGGTGAACTGCTGCCCTGGCTCCAGCGGTTTGGGCCAATTCCAGCTAAACGTCACCGGTTCACTAATCAAAAACTGAACTCCGGCTTGCGGTTCATTCAGACGAATAAAAGGTTGAGCCGCCGCCGTAAAGCTGTTACCAAATTCGGCCGTCCAATACCAGACATTGGGCGCGCCAAAATCGGTGATAAAGCCAACACCTACATCGGTGGCGTATTGATTGAGGATAATACGGCGATGCGCCGGGCTGTTTACCCAAAATTCTACGGCCTGATATGGATGTTCAAAGCCCCAGGCAGTAGCCTCACCCGCATACCCTTGCTGATAACCGGCCCACAGCAGTCGTTCGGCCGGATAAGAGCCGTCGGAGCCGGTATGAGCCGTGTATTGGTAACCGGCCATGTCAGCGGCATGCTGCTGGGCGGCACTGCTGAGCTGCGGAATCAAATTGAGCGGCGGTAAATCAAACTGCTGCCGTGCTTCGTTGATGTAAAAGAATAATTGTTCTGCCGGACTTAACCCGACTGGCAGAGAAACCGGTTCCAGGATAAACGGCTCGTCCAATTCAACCGGTGGCAGTACCAAACCATAAGGATCGCCTTCCAACCCGGCAGATGTTTCTTCGAAACGCATGATGAGCGGCAAGTAAACAGCCATGATGCCTGGATCAATATGTACCCAACGGCCGATTTCAGTACCGCCATGCTCGTTAACGGCCGTCATACTCACGTAAAAATCACCACCAGCGCGATAAGGATGGCTGACAAATGCCCCTTCGTACACATTGCCGTCACCCATATCCCAGCGGAAAGTCGTCACCGTATCATCGCCAAACGCCTGGCCCTGAACGGGCTGACCGGCAGCCGCGTAATCGTCAATTTCCATGTCGGCAATCGGCGGCGCGCCCACGGTTACCGGCCAGAATGCCTCAGAACGGCCAAACGCATTTTCCACTGTGAGATGGACAGTATAAGTACCGGGAACCGTATACTGATGAGACGGTTCGGCTCCGGTCATTGTGCTGCCATCGCCAAATTCCCAGCGGTAAACCAGGGGCTGCTGACCGCCGCTCTGGTTAAGGAACTTCACCGTCTGCCCCACACCCGGCGTGTCGTCATCGGGCACAAATTGGGCGGCAGGCTCCGGCACAATGGTAATCATTGTCGATTTGGCAATCGTCTGCCCCGAATCGAACTGCGCTGTCAACGGGTTGGCCACTTCCAGGGTAATTTCATAACTGCCAGCAGCGGCGTAGGCAACAACGGGATCATTGACGTCAATACGCCGTCCGTCCCCCAAATGCCAGGTCTGCGCCACCGGGCCGGAACCGCTGATTTCGGCCAGCAATTGGATGGGCTGTCCCACCGCCACCGGCGGCGGCGTTAAAATGCGGTTGATTTGGGGGGCAATTCCAATCCAAATGGGAGCGCTGGCAGTTTGGGTGTCGGTTTCGTTGGTGAGTACGGCCGTTACCACTTTCTCCGGCTGGGTCACATCGGCCGTTTCCACACGAACAGCCACTTCTACCTGCTGCTCACCCCCGTTAGCGGGCAGGATGGGCAGCCAGTTCAACGCATTGGTTTGCAAATTGGCCGTCATACCGGCCGGCATTCGGGCGGGATCGGGGCGCATACCGGGCGGCAAATTGAGCGTGAGCTGGGGTACGGCCGTTACCATGACCGTGTTATGCAATTTCACCGTTAAAATTAACGTATCGCCCGGCGTAGCGATAGGCGGCGAAACGGTCAATTCTAACTGCAATGGGCCATCGATACGCGCCTGCCCACTGAACGAATCGGCCGGATCAAAAGCTGCGGTACGGCTGCTTATCCAAAAAGCAGCCAAACCAGCTACGGCCAACAAGGCCCAAATAAAATGCCAGCGCAGTTTCATGATGCCAAGCAGTGTATCAAAATAAAGGAGGGATAACAAGCACATCGCCCTAGATAACAGTTGTACATAGTGCCAGGCGCCGGGCAAAACAGCCTGATTCAAGCAGGGCCTAAAGCCCTGTGCCTGGCACTCGGATATTTCGCCCATAACAAGCGATCATAAGACGTAAATTAAGCTGTGTAATTTATCCTGCCTACGGGTATAATAACAATCATATCTAATGGATACCCTCATACAAGCATCTGGGATGAAGGCAGAAACAAGCAACATGACGGAGTCAACAAGCAATTCAAACCGCCGTCGTATTTTCTCCTTGCGCCGCCGGGAGACGCAAAGCCATGAACAGCAAATTTACGGCCGTCAAACAGGCAATATCCAATCTGATGAGCCGGTCGTAATCGAAGAAAGCGCGGTTGTCACCGGCAATGTCACGGCCCCACAAATTCGGGTCGCCGGTTTGTTGTATGGCACGGCCGTTACCTACGATCTTATCTTGACCAGCAGCGGCCAAATATGGGGCGACGTGATGGCGGCACAGCTTCAAGTAGAACCGGGCGGCCAAATTCAAGGCTGGATTGGCACGATTTCGCCCGATGACCCTTTGCCTGACGAAGAAAAAAAACCTTCTGTCACCGCCCGCCTGCCCGAATTGCCTGAAAACACACCGGCAACGGCCGTTAAAACGGCCCCTCCCTCCAGTGCCATGCGCCATCTGCAAAGCGTAGCCGGCAAAGCCCAGACCGATTACGCCGCGCTCAAAAAAGAATTTGACGAGCGGCTTGAAGCTCGTGCCCACGAAGCCTTTGAAAAAGCAGCTACATTTTCTAAAGAGTTACAAACGCTCAAGCGCGAACTCCGAAAGGTTGAAAAAGAACTGGACAAAGCAAAAACCAATCTGGCAGAGCAGGAAGCCGTCATCAACCAGCAATCGGATGAATTGACCGAAGCAGAAATCAAGACCAAAGAACAACGCCAAAAACTAGATGATTACAAACGCAGCTATGAAGAGTCGGTAAAGGAACAAGAAGCGCTGCTAGAAGCCAAAAACATGACGGAAATGACTCTGCTGGAAACGCTTAAGGATGTCGATGATCTCAACGAGCAAATCCGCACCTTGGAAGCAACATTGCAAACCAGCATCCGGCGGACTGTTGAACAAGAAGATGCCCTGCTGCATTGGCAGGAACTGGCCGGTAAAAACCAGGAAAGTATCAACAAGCTGGAGAAGGAAGCAGAAACATTAAACCGGCAGCTTGAAGAAAATGCTGTCATCACCGGTAAACTGCGCGAAAAAAATGGCCGGCTTGAGTTTGAGCTGCAACAAGCATTGGACGAAATGAACAATCTGCGCAACAAGCTGCCCGATGTTACACTTGAAGAAATGCAATTCGCTTTAGCCGACACCCGCCAACAAATTGCCACCCTCAACGGGCTTCTGGAAGAATCCCGGCAGACAGCCGCCGAAACCGAAGAGCAAAATATGTGGCTCAAAGCAAATTTACAAACAGTCCGGCGCGCGCTGGAAGAAAGCCGTGTCATCGTCACGCGCCAGGCCAGCCTGTTAGAAGAAATTCAGGCGGAAAAAGAGGGCGGGGAACAGACAGCCAATAAGTGGAAAACGGCCGTTGAAGAAATGGCCGCCCGCCTGCAAGAAAAAGAAAAGGAATTCAAATCTGCCCAAACCCAATTGACCGGACAGAATCAACAGTTCGAATCTGAAATCGACAAGCTTAGAGAAGAAATCCAAAATAAACAGTTGCAAATCGACGCCTTTGAAAACGAACTTGAAAACAATTTGATGCAAATGGATGAACAAGGGCAGCGGCTGGCCGAAATTCAAGCCAATCTCATCGAACACGAACTGGAAATCAAGCAGATCGGTCACGAATTGAAGCAGGCCAAAAATAAAATTGCCTGGCAAGCTAACTTCATCAACAAGATGAAACGCATATCCAGCGAAACCATCGCCGATCTGGAGTCCCGATTGGAACAGGAAAAGCGGCGAAATGAACTGAAGACGAATGAGGAGTTGTGATTGTGTCAAATATTGAATTAGCCGTCATTGGCGGCAGTGGGTTGTACGATATGGCCGGGTTAACGGCCGTAGAAGAAGTCACCATCAGCACCCCGTTCGGCAGCCCGTCGGACAGCATCATTGTAGGAACCTTGCACGGCCGTCGCATTGCTTTTTTGCCGCGGCACGGCCGTGGCCACGTCCTCAATCCCAGCGAAGTCCCCTACCGGGCCAACATCTTTGCCCTTAAAGTGCTGGGCGTGAAATACATCATCTCCGTCAGTGCCTGCGGTTCGCTGCAAGAAACGTTCGCGCCCGGTCACGTTTTGGTTCCCGATCAACTGGTAGATCGCACAAAAAAGCGCAATAACAGCTTCTTTGAAAATGGTCTGGTCGCTCACATTGGCGTTGCCGACCCGTTTTCGCCAGAATTAAGCTGGGTTATCGCCAATGCGGTCCGCCATGCCGGCGGCACCGTTCATGAAGGTGGCACGTTCATCACCATTGAAGGGCCGCGTTTCAGCACCAAAGGTGAATCGAACCTGTACCGGCAGTGGGGCATGAGCATCATCGGCATGACCACCAGCCCAGAGGCATTCCTGGCCGCCGAAGCGGAAATTGCCTACGCCGTCATGGCCCACATCACCGATTACGATGTCTGGCACGATGGGGAAGGCCCGGTGAGTGTGGAACGTGTCCTGGAAGTCTTGCGCGGCAACACGACTCTGGCCCAGCAAGCCATCAGCCACATCGCCCAAACAATGGATGAGTGGGCCGGTGATTTTGCCGCGCACCACAATCTGAAGGACGCCCTCATCACCGACCGCAGCCGCATTCCTGAGGTATTGAAGGTGGCGCTGAAGCCGTTGGTAGGCAAGTATTTGGAATGAACCGTGATGCGTGAAGCGTAAGCATTTTTCACGTTTCACGCTTTACGCTGATGCTGACTTACTCGCTGGAAGACACACAAGAAATTAACGGCCGTCGCGAGCGCATTTTGCTGGCGTTATCGGCCGTTTTTGTTTCTCTCAATGCCGTCGAGTACAGTCTGGTCAAGGATGGGGCTGTCACTGGCGCGCATCTGTGGGCAGTCATCGTCTGGCTGCTGCTAATGGGCGGCGCTCATTGGGTGCTGCACTACCTCAAGCCGGCCCGCGATCCGTATCTGCTGCCGCTGTTAGCGTTGCTCACCGGCTGGGGATTGGTCTTGCTGGATCGATTAGCGGCTAACTTTTTATGGCGGCAGGTGATTTGGCTGGGATTGGCAACGGCCGTACTCCTCAGCGTGGCTGTTCTGCCGCAAAATCTGCGCCTGCTGCGCCGCTACCGCTACACCTGGCTCATTGGCGGGCTGCTGCTGCTGGCGGCAACACTTGTTTTCGGCGTGAATCCCTCCGGGTTTGGTGCGGCGCTGTGGCTGCCCATTCCCTTTGTGGGCCGGGTTTTCTTCCAACCGTCAGAACTGCTCAAGCTGCTGCTGCTCGTCTTTTTGGCCAGCTATTTCGACGAACGGGAACCGATTTTAGGACTAAGCCAGCGGAACGGCCGTTTCGGTCATTTTTCCTATCTAGCTCCGCTGCTCTTGATGTGGGGATTTTGCGTCATTCTACTCATCTGGCAGCGTGACTTGGGCGCGGCAACCTTGTTTTTCATTCTGTTCCTCTCCCAGCTTTACCTGGCCACCGGCGAAAAACGGTACGTCTGGAGTGGTCTAGGCTTACTGCTGATGGCCGGCATCACCGCCTATTTTGCCTTCGATCTGGTAGCCTTGCGCGTAGAAGCATGGTGGAACCCGTGGCCTGATGCCAGCGACCGCGCCTTCCAGATTGTGCAGGCGCTGTACGCGCTGGCCAATGGCGGCATCATCGGCCAGGGCATCGGCCAGGGTTTTCCCGATTACATCCCCGTCGTCCACTCCGATTTTGCTTTTGCCGCCATCGCTGAGGAATGGGGATTAATTGGCAGTTTGAGTATTGTGGCGGCATTTGCCCTGCTGGCTCTGCGGGGAATGCGGATTGCGCTGATGGCGGAACGGCCGTTTCGCCGCTATCTAGCCGCCGGAATCACCACGTTGTTCAGCGCCCAGGCATTCCTCATCATGGGCGGCGTCACCAAACTGCTGCCGCTGACCGGCGTCACCCTGCCTTTCGTCAGCTACGGCGGCAGTTCGTTACTGATCAGCAGCGTGATGGCGGGGTTATTATTGTATTTATCGGGAGAAACAATTCGAGACTAGAGACTGGAGACTAACCAACCAGTCTCTAGTCTCCAGTCCCTGGTCTCCCAAAGAGGTTTAAATGAAAACCATCGGCATGATTGGCGGAATGAGTTGGGAATCATCACTGGAATATTACCGCATTATCAATGAGACTGTGAAAGCGCGGTTAGGCGGCCTGCACTCGGCTAAAAGTTTGCTGTTTTCCTTTGATTTCGAGGAGATTGAAACGCTGCAAATGGCCGGTGATTGGGTCAAAGCAACCGAATTGATGGTGCAGGCGGCCCGGCAGTTGGAGCGGGGCGGCGCTGATTTCATCATCATCTGCACCAACACAATGCACAAAATGGCCGAAGACGTGCAGGCGGCCATCAGCATCCCCCTGCTGCACATCGCTGACGCCACAGCTACCGCCATTCAAGCACAAAATCTGCACACAATCGGCCTGCTGGGGACCAATTTCACGATGGAAGAAGAGTTCTACAAAGGGCGGCTGGAACAAAAATTTGGTCTGGAAGTCATTGTGCCCGAACGACCGGAGCGGCAAATCGTCCACGACATCATTTACGATGAGTTGTGCCTGGGCATTACCAAAGCCGATTCCCGCGCCCGCTACCGGCAAATCATGGCCGATCTGACCGCCGCCGGAGCCGAGGGCATCATCCTGGGCTGCACGGAAATCGGTCTGCTGGTCAATCAGGAAGACAGCCCGGTTCCTTTATTTGATACGACAGTAATTCATGCGGAAACGGCCGTAACCTTTGCGTTGGAGGCATGATACGTAAACTGTGAAACGGAACGCTGAATTACAACAACTTAGCCGGGCTATTTTGATTGGCTTTGCCGCTATCGCGTTGGCGCTGGTCTTTTGGAGCGTGGCCCGCGGCGACATCCTGTCGCGGGAAGACAACCCACGATTAGTGGAAGCAGAACTGCGCATCCAGCGTGGCCAGATTGTAGACCGCAACGGCGTCATCCTGGCCGAAAGTGTCAACGCCGAAACTATCGGCCCTCCGGCCCGTCAGCAGCGCTTATATCCACGCCCCGAAGCGGTTGCCGCCGTCGGGTACTACAGTCTGCGGCACGGTACGGCCGGTATTGAGGAAAGTTATGATACTTTGCTGCGCGGTGATTTGACTGATTTTTGGGCTGAATTTGCCCGTCAGGCCCTGCATGAAGCGCAGGTGGGACAGTCTGTCTGGTTGACTTTGGATGCTGAATTACAGGAAACGGCCGTTGCCCTCCTCAACAATCACAGCGGCGCACTCCTCCTCCTCGACCTCAGTCAGCCGGGAACGGCCGACATCCTCGCTCTGGCCAGCACACCCACCTACGATCCCAACCAGCTTGACGAAACCTTCGACGAACTGTTGGCCGACGAAAGCGCGCCACTGCTGAACCGGATCACACAAGGGCAATATCAGCCCGGCCTCGTCTTGCAGCCCATCATTTTGGCGGCGGCGCTGGATCAAGGACTCATCAATCTGGATGAAACCGTGACCAACGCCAACCGCAACATTCCCATCAACGGCGTGGGCATCCGCTGTGCCAGCCCGCCGCCGCAGCCAACCACCTGGGCCGACGTTCTGAGCCACCGCTGCCCTGGCCCCATGCAAGAATTAGCCGACCATTTGGGTGTCACCGGTTTAGATAAAATTTTTACCGATTTTGGCCTGACGACCGAACCGCAGTTTGAACTGGAGACCACTGCCCCGGAAAGTGAACCCATCGCCAATCCGCTAATGGCCGGTATCGGCCAGGAAAATCTCACGGTGACGCCGCTGCAAATCGGGCTGGCCTGGGCCAGTTTGTTTAGTAACGGCCGTATACCCACACCCAGATTAATTACCACACCTACCCAACCAACCAGCCAACCAGCCAACCAACTTACCAGCCAATCTACCAATATCATCCGGCAGACCCTGCCCCAGCACGATGGCATCACCGAATTCAGCCGCCTGGTTCTCTCTGGGCCGCAAGGCAGCACCAACGGCTGGTACTTGGGCCAAATAAACGATTATGCGGTTGTGGTTGTGATCGAGGAAAGCAGCACGCTAAGCGAAGCAGGAAACATTGGCCGGGACATGCTAGCCGCCACAAACTAATTGAGAGGTGGATCGAGGACGGAATGAACAACCACCAATTTTCAATTCAATTCACCCGAAACAGGACAAAATCATGACAACTCATGCCAAAGGCACATTTGACGTAAATCTCACCCCGCAATCTCCTGACAGCTCATCTCAACCGGCAGCCATTAGCCGGTTACTAATAGACAAGCAGTTTTTCGGCGATTTGGAGGCAGTGAGTAAGGGGCAGATGTTGGCGGCAGGCACGGCCGTTACCGATTCCGCCGGGTATGTCGCTGTGGAAGAAGTTAAAGGAGTGTTGAACGGCCGTAGCGGCAGCTTCATCCTCCAGCACACCGGCATCATGAAGCGCGGCCAACCCCACCTGACCATCTCCGTTGTCCCCGATTCCGGGACTGGCCAGCTAACCGGTCTCATTGGTGAAATGACCATTATCATCGAAGATGGCCAACACGCTTATGAATTTATTTATTCATTACCGGATGCCTTCTAACCACGAGTTTATCGCCGCACCGCAACATTTAGTTGAATAATTTTCCATTGACTTACCTTTAAACTTCTGGCTATACTTTCTGGAAATGGGTTGCATTTCGGGGTTAAGCCAGTCTGGAGAAGACCTTAATCCTCAAAGGAAACCAGACCGTTTTTCCAGGCTTAGTTCAATAACGTTTACGCGGCGGCTGACAAGCTGGTTGATGAGCACTGTTTTTGTCCGCGCCACATGAAACTCTTAATTCGTTAGCCTACACAATAAGAGATATGGTTATACCTAAAATCGGATCAATTCCTCTTGTCAACGATGCTACCAATGGGTCAGCAGGTGGTGCTTTCCTGCTTTCTACACCATCCAAATCAAACGCAACTCTTCATATTGACACAGCCGATATTGAAGTTCATGTTGGAGAACCTTATGCAGTTGTTCGATTTAATGGCTGTGAAGATGCAGTATCTACTTTCGCGAACGCTCACAGTTTAGTCCAACAAGGTCTTGACCTCTTATCAATTCTTGGAACCCAAGACTCAATAATCCTCGATGCTGAGAATGAGCATATTCTGTGTTGGTCTGAGCCTGATGGAATAGTAGTCCGAAATGTTTCAACAACATTATTTAATTTCTCGGTTGGTTCTGCAAAATTGGTCGTAAAGGATAAAGATGGCAATATTATTCCACCAGTTCCGTCACATCCACAGCATCATCCAGCATTCCGTTACTATCGTCTTGCACAAACTACTGATGACCTATTCGATGCGTACCGAAACATGTATTTATCATTCGAGGTGCTTCTAAGTAGTCAGCATCCCAAAATGAAGCGTGAACAAGAGATTGATTGGCTACGGCGTGCCCTTTCAGCGGCGTCTGATGAAATTGGACTAAAAGGATTGAGTACTGATCCGGGATCTGATCCAATTGGAACAATCTTGAATGATATCTATCAAGATGCGAGGCTCCCACTATTTCATGCGAAAGAAGGTCGAGTATTTTATGTTCCTCAAGATTCCGATGCGCGAGTAACCGTTGCACATGCACTTAACATTCTCACAAATCTGGTACTTCGTATGGCTGAGAAATGGTATTCAGCCCGTCGTGTGGGAGGCTTTGTCTTCCCCGGCTGGGTTTATAAAAATGTACGGAGTCAACTAGCATCAAATACAATTTATGCTACGAACTATGATGGCCCCTTTGACCCTACAGAGAAGGATCTTTCTCACCCCCGTTTCAAATCGGCATTAGCAACTCCTTGTACGGTGGCGCCTGAGTTTGAGCGAGGAAGAGAACCAGCCTTTATGGGCACCTTTATTGAAGCAGATTTTGCGTCCGTTGACCCAGTTCGACGCATTGATGTTGCCACAGATGAACACCCATATATAGCACAAATAATGGATGCACCTCTCAAATTAAGCGGAATTCATCGATTTGAGGTACTTAGCCATATTCGAGTTACTAATCAAAACCAGCCAAAAACACTGTTTCGAAAGTAATTCCACTAATATGCAGGCTAACAAAGCGTGCGCCGGACTCCTGGGATTCGCACCGCTAAATTGAGTTGATTCTGGCTTTTTGGGAATACCGCTATAATGAAGCTATCCAAGTCCCACTCACGAGCCGGTAACAAAAACCGTTAGACGAGCATAAGACAAAGAGCTTGCCCCGGACAAGCAAGCTCCTTGTTTTAACGACGCATCGTTCAAATTTAGTTTATGATGCAGTGGCTAATTCTAGTAACTGCTGAATGCGGGGAACCATCTCCGTGGGATTGGGATGCAGCCCTTCCTGTACCAGGGCACTGTCATACAACTGCTCAATCGTCAGGTTAATTAGCTCATTATCCGGCGAGTCGCTCACCAAATGAGCCAGGTTGGCGATAAGCGGATGATTGCGGTTGACTTCCACAATTTTCTTGGGCACTTCGTAGTTTTGATCCAGAATACGCTGGATGCGCTGCATGTCGCGGTTGGTCTCATCTTCCGGCGACACCAGACGAATCGGGCTGTTTTTCAACACTTTAGAAGCGCGAACTTCGGTAACGCGGCTGCCTAAGGTGGTGACGAAACGGCCGATAACCCGATTGAAATCCGCCTCCTCCAATTTAGACTCCGGTTTGTCTTCCGCCGCCTCTTCTGCCAATTCCGGCAGTTCGATACTGGCGTCATCCACGTTGCGCAGCTTCTTCTCTTTGTACTCGGCCAGCATCGGCGAGACAAACGGGTCAATCGGGTCTACCCAGTACAGCACTTCCAGGTCCCGCGCCTTGAACGGGTCCAGATGCGGGCTGTTGGCCACCGATTTGATGCTGTCGCCCAGCACGTAATAAATCTCAGTCTGCGATTCCGGCATCCGCTCGATGTATTCATCCAATGAAGTCAGTTTGCCATCCGATTTGGAAGAAACGTAGCGGAACAGCGGCAGCACGTCTTCTTTAGCCGAAAAATCGGTGGCGACGGCTTCTTTGAAGAAACGGCCGAATTCCCCCCAAAAACTGACATATTTCTCCGGCTCATCGGTGGCCAGCTTCTTCAACTCACGCAGCACGCGCCCCTTCACGGTCTTGGCCAGTTGAGCCATAATGCGGTTGCTCTGCACCGTTTCCCGGCTGACGTTCAGCGAAATATCTTCTGAATCGACCACGCCATCGACAAAAGAAAGCCAGTTGGGCAGCAAATCGGTGCAGTATTCCTGGATGAGGACGTTGTGCGAATAGAGCATCACGCCCGGCTCTTTGCGCGCCGCCAGGATGCCGCCTTCCCGCTTTTTGGGCACAAAGAGCAGCGCCCGCACATTCACTGGCATGTCGGAAGCAAAATGAACCGTAGCCACCGGTTCTTCAAAATCCATCGTCATTTGTTGGTAGAACTGCTTATACTCTTCGGCCGTCACGTCGGAGGGAGATTTGCGCCACAGCGATTCCTGACGGTTGGCCTGTTCTTTGTCATCGCCAACGTAGACGGGATAACGGACGAAATCGGAATGTTTTTTGACGATTTGTTTCAGCTTCCACTCGTTGGCGAACTCTTCGGCATCTTTCTTGAGAATGATGTGAATTTCTGTGCCCCGATCCTCTTTTTCGGCCGGTTCGACACGAAAGCTTTCGCTGCCATCGGAAATCCAGACGGCGGCTTTGGCCCGCTTTTTGTAACTGCGGGATACTACACGCACCTCGTCGGCAATCATGAAAACGGAATAAAAGCCGACGCCAAACTGGCCGATGACGTCGCCGGGGTCGAGGGTTTCATCTTCGCCCATTTTGGCTAAAAATTCGCGCGCGCCGGACTGGGCGATGGTTCCCAAATTGGTAACCAGTTCGTCTTTGGTCATGCCGATGCCGCTGTCTTTGATGATGATTTGCTTCGGCTCGCCTTCAGCCACTTCGGGCACTTCGACGTGAATTGCCAGTTCAGCATCTGGGTCAAGCACGTCCCGATTGGTAAGCATCTCAAAATGCATCCGGGTCATGGCATCGGAGGCGTTGGAGACGAGCTCCCGCAGAAAAATATCCCGATCTTTGTAAAGTGAGTGGACCAAGATATGCAGCAGTTGTTTGACTTCGGTTTTGAAGTTGAAGGAATCTTGTACTTGTTCGTTCATGGATTTTGCCTCTTCCTAAAATGGTTTTGCGTTTGGAAGACCCCAAGGGTTTTGGAAACCCTTGGGGTCTTGGTTATCATACCCCCCTTTCATAAGACCAACGTAAGAACTAAAACCCATTGTGAGCGATCACGTCCTTATACCACAGCGCGCTGTCTTTCGGCAGCCGCTCCTGCGTTTCATAATCAACCCAGACGATGCCAAACCGCTGGCTGAAACCGTGCGCCCATTCAAAATTGTCCATCAATGACCAGACAAAATAACCGTCCAGGGGCACGCCGTTTTGGATGGCTTTGTGAGCCTGGGTGAAATGGTCGCGTAAATATTTGAGGCGGCGGGTGTCGGCGATACGGCCGTTCCCGTCCGGCCCGTCGCTGTAACTGCACCCATTCTCAGTGATGTACAGCTTGGGCGGTTGGTAGTCAAAATGGAGCCGGCTCAAAAGGTCAAACAAGGCGGGCGCATACACTTCCCAGCCCATCTCGGTAACGTCGTCCCGTTTAACGACCGTTGGCGGCAAATTATCCGCCGCCACTTCGTCACGGTTGATGCTGCGTGAGTAATAATTGATGCCCAAAAAGTCAGTGTGCACAGCAATGGCTTCCAGATCGCCGTTACGGACAAAATCGAGGCCATTGGGCAGATACCCCTGCGCCTGGTAAGCGGCGACCATATCGGCCGGATAGTGACGACCGTACAGCGGATCCAAAAACCAACGATTGAAGAAACCATCATGATAGCGCATCACCTGATAATCGGCAGCACTGGGCGAAGCGGCCACCGATGGGCTGAGATTGAGGGTAATGCCCACCTGGGCTTCCGGGCTGTTTTGCCGGATAACAGGCACCGCCCAGCCATGCGAAAGGAGGACGTGGTGTGAGGTGGTAACGGCCGTGGCAAAATCACGCATCCCCGGCGCATGTTCACCAAAAGCATGGGCCACATAAGCCACCACCCACGGTTCATTGTGCGTGATCCAGTTTTGCACCCGGTCGCCCAAATAGCGGCTGACCACATCGGCGTACTCGACAAACGCTTCGGCCGTGCTGCGCGCAGCCCAGCCGCCCTCATCCTGCAGCGCCTGCGGCAAATCCCAATGATACAACGTCACAAACGGCCTGATATTCGCTTCCAACAGTCCATCTACTAACCGGCTGTAAAAATCCAGCCCGGCTTGATTGATTTGCCCTCGCCCCGCCGGCAAAATACGCGGCCAGGCAATCGAAAACCGGTACGCCTGCAAGCCCAAATCTTGCATAAGCGCAATGTCTTGCGGCCAGCGATGATAATGGTCATTAGCGACATCGCCCGTATCGCCATTCTTAATCTTGCCCTGTGTGTGCGCGAACCGATCCCAGATCGATTCACCTTTGCCATCCACCTGCCACGCTCCTTCAATCTGGTAAGATGATGTTGCCGTACCCCACAAAAAACCATCAGGAAATACAATTTTTTCGCTGCTCATTCGCCAATTCCTTTCTCCCGTGTGCAAATTATTTACCGCAAAGGACGCGAAGTTTTTCTCCTTGATTCTTTGCGTTCTTGGCGCACTTTGCGGTTCAACTATAAAGCTGACAAATCGACCGGCTGCATGTCGGGGTTTTCGGCTGCGCCACGACCAACTTTGGCCAAATCTACCCATTGGCCATCCACCTTGATGCGCACCACATCGGCCGTAAAATCGGTGTTGGTGTCCCGGTCATTGCGAATCAGTGAAGAACCAACCCCGTAAATATCAACCGGCACATTCAGCTTTTCAAACCGGCTAATTTTATCCGGGTTAAAGCCGCCGGTCACGACAATTTTCACGTTGCGACAATAACTCTGGGCCATTTCGATTTGGCGGGGCGGCAAATCCCACTGCTGCCAGGCCACATCCAGCGCCTGACGCACGTTAAAAACCAGGCGCGGCGTTACGCCCAAATCCAAGGCGGGATCACCCAACGGCGGCACATTCACGTCACGCAGGCTGCCGCTAGTATCCAGGCGCACGCCAAACAAGACGTAACGGCGCGCCTCGGCTTTTTGCCCCGATTCCATCAGTTCGGCATACCGGGCAAACATGACCTGCATCACTCGCAAGCTGTCCTGCACCGAATCGTTGTTGAAATCGACCAGGGCAATGCGAGAAACGTCGTGCGGCACGAATTCGGCAAAGGCCATCATGGCCGCGGCCGTGTCCCCTAAAAAGCAGGCGATTGCGGCGTGAGCCACTGTGCCGCCGCCGGCCCCGCCCCACCAGTCACCCTGGGCATCCGTGGAGACAAAGGAGTGCAGTTTGCCGTGAAAATCCAGGTTAAAGCGGGCGACGGCGATGTCGTAGGCGTAGCCATCAGCCGCCTGGGCTTCGTGCAAATCGAAACGGGCCGGGAAGAAGAGGATGGGCTTGCCTTTGGCCGCGCGATGGACATCGTAGACGTTGGTGGCTATGCGGCTGCCCCGGCTGAGAATGCCCAGCATCGGCGTCTCTAGCAGGGCAAAATCACGGTAACGGCCGTGTACACGAATGACCGGCTGAACATGCAGAGGGTTGCCGTTGTATTCAGTAACAGCGCCATCGTGTACGGCCGTTACCGCCAAATTCTGCCACGTCTCCACCCACTCACCATCTTCATCAAAATAGCCCGTACAATGGCGCAGCATCGTCAACGCCTTGTCCACACCAACGACCACAGTCTTCCCCGACCGCCGGGTAAAAAACTGCATTTCCACTTCAATATCGCCCACATTCAAACCAACTGGATCGCGGCCAATATCCCGTGCAAACTTGCCCGTATAACCCACGTTTTGCCGCACCCCTTCCAGCATCAAAGCGATATTGGCAAAATATTTATCCGAGTACCAGCCACGGCGCATCCGCTCCACATCCAGCTTGAATGTTTTATTCGTCAGCCGCTCACCGTTAAACAAGCTCATCATATCCTCCTTTTAGCGAGAGCGAGAGGATAGAGCTAGAGGATGAATGCTTATTCCTCTAGCTCTCGCTCCTTCCTTCCTCTAGCTATTTGCCAAATCGTTGGCGCAGCAGCTCCGTCAACGTCGGCTGGCCAATCTCTTGCAGCTCATAGCGCACCCGCTGATGGGGCGGCTTAATGTCGATCAATTTGCCCAAATCAATTGGCGTCGCAATGATGACCATGTCGGCTGGTGTTTTGTTGATTGTCTCTTCCAAATCGGCCATTTGGTCACCGCCGTAGCCCATGGCCGGTAAAACAGCGCCGGTTGTTGGGTATTTTTGGTAGGTAGCGGCAATCGAACGGACAGCATACGGCCGTGGATCAATAATCTCAGCCGCATCAAAGTATTTGGCCGCTACCACACCAGCACCGTAGGCCATCTCGCCATGAGTCAGTGTCGGACCATCTTCCACTACCAGCACCCGCTTGCCGCGAATCGCCGCCGGATCATCGACAAAGATGGGCGACGCCGCCTTAACGATGACCGCACCGGAGTTCACCCGACGTACGTTTTGCTGGACGGTGATGACGTTGGCGTTATCGGCCGTATCCACTTTGTTAATGACAACGGCCGCAGCCAAACGCAAATTGGTCTCGCCGGGATGATAACGCAGTTCATGCCCCGGACGATGCGGATCAACCACGACAATGTGGAAATCGGACAGGAAAAACGGCAAATCATTATTACCGCCATCCCAAATGATGATGTCAGCTTCTTCTTCAGCCCGGCGCAAAATCGCTTCATAATCCACACCGGCAAAAATCACTGCGCCGCGCGCCACGTAAGGCTCATACTCCTCACGTTCTTCAATCGTGCAGTCCGCTTCATCCATGTCGGCAAAAGCAGCAAATCGCTGCACTGCCTGCTTCGCCAGATCACCATACGGCATGGGATGGCGAACGGCCACAACGCGCTTATAACCCAATTCATTCTGCAAAATCTCCAGCACCCGCCGCGAAGTCTGGCTTTTGCCACAGCCGGTTCGCACGGCACAGACAGAGACAATCGGCTTGCTCGATTTGAGCATCGTTACCCGTGGATTCATCAATCTGAAACCGGCGCCAGCCGCCAATACGCGTGACGCCAGATGCATCACATATTCGTGGGTCACATCCGAATAGGAAAATACAACTTCATCTACCTGATATTTTTGGATTAATTCTTCCAATTGGGACTCAGGGAAAATGGGAATGCCCTCTGGATACAACGGGCCAGACAGGGCCGGTGGATAGCGCCGCCCTTCTATGTTGGGGATTTGTGTGGCCGTGAATGCCACTACCCGATAATTCTCATTGTTACGAAATGCCGTATTAAAATCATGGAAATCACGGCCGGCAGCACCGGCAATGATCACCTTTTGCGGTTCATGTGAACGCATAATGATATTCCTCCGAAATGTGGGATAGTAAAGGTCAAAACGGGAAAATCACCCGTTCGTGAATTTGAAGACTGGTATCATATCAATTTTTAAGTTGGTGAACCAACTTAAACGGTTGCCTTTCCACACCCACTCATTTATTCGCGTAGAACTATTATCCCAGGTCGATTCGTACTTTATGTTGATAATTGGTTGATCTTATGAAAAGTAATGTTATAATGCACTTAAGTTTATAATTACATAATCTTTTAACAGACGCTTTTGCCGCCAACTAAAGAGCCTGTTCTTATGCATAAAGCATAAATAGCAATTACACACAGCCATTCGACTGTGACAATCCTGATGTACTAAGTTTTAATCCCTTTTCATTTACTACACGCAAAACCATCTCTGGTTTGTGCGTTGCCTGACAGGAGCGTGAGGCGATGGAAAAACAATTACTCGCCTTTCTGGATTTTCTTCAAATAGAATACAAGTACTCAAACAATACGGCCGCTGCATACAAAAATGATCTAAATCAGTTCGTCAAGTTCCTGTTGAACGGCCAGTATTCACAAGTAACTGAGTGGGCTGATGTCTCACCGGAAATCGTTCACGATTACGTCGATTTTATGAAATCGAAGTCATACGCATCGTCATCGGTAGCCCGAAAAGTGGCGGCAGTTAAATCATTTTTTAATTATCTTCACGCCCGCAGTTTTATTGATGAAAACCCAACAACTGATATTGAATCACCCCGCGTCAAAAAACGGCTGCCCAAAACGCTCACATCAGATGAAGTCGAACGGCTGTTAAAAGCACCCGCGACAAAAACAACTCCTAAAAATTTACGCGATATTGCCTTGTTGACGATGTTATACACAACAGGTATGCGGGTCACTGAAGTTGTCTCCTTGCACAAAAAAGATATCGACCTAGAAAATAATGTCCTTTACTGTCCTGGCAAAGATGATGAGGTTCGAGAGCTTCCTTTTGATGAATTGACCAAAGAAGTCTTAACTGAATATCTGGAAAAGGGACGGCCGTATCTGGCCAAAGACAAGGATGAAAAAGCCATCTTCCTCAACCATCGCGGGCAGCAGCTTACCCGGCAAGGTTTATGGTTGATCATCAAATCTTATGCCCAACAGGCTGAACTGAAAACGGCCGTTACCCCTCACACCTTGCGCCACAGCTTTGCCGCGCACAAGTTGGAAAGCGGTTCTAACCTGCAAGAAGTCCAGCATCTCCTGGGTCACGCCAACATCTCAACGACCCAAATTTATACCCAAATAACCGAACACGAAGAAGGAGAATCGTAATGGTCAGGCCGGCTGCGCAGTCGGCCTGATTTTGCGATGATAAACGATTATGACCGAGTTTTTATCCCATCTGGATATTGACGCGGCGGTAACGGCCGTTCGCCAAAAAACAGCCTATCAACCCACCATCGGGCTGGTACTGGGTTCCGGCCTCAACCAACTGGCCGACGCCATTGAAAACGCCGACATCATTCCTTACGAAGAAATCCCCAACTGGCCCGCTTCCACCGTGCCCGGCCACAGCGGCCGCCTAGTTATTGGCCAACTAGAAGGCAAAACCGTTTTTGTCCAGCAAGGGCGCGCTCACTACTACGAAGGCCACCCCATACACAAAATTGTCATGCCCATTCGAGTGATGAAGCGGTTAGGCGTGAACACGCTCATTGTGACCAATGCCGCTGGCGGGATTAATGCCAGCTTTTCGCCGGGCGATTTAATGCTGATCAAAGACCATTTGAATATGCCCGGACTGGCCGGCAACAACCCGCTGCGCGGCCCGAACGATGATTCCTTTGGCCCCCGCTTTCCCGACATGATTGATGCCTACACGCCAGCACTAAGAAAATTGGCTCATGAAACGGCCGTTTCCCTGGGCTTCAAACTGCAAGAAGGAACCTACGCCTTTGTCGGCGGCCCCAGTTTCGAAACACCGGCCGAACTGCGCTTCTTACGCACCGTTGGCGCTGACGCTGTAGGCATGTCCACTGTACCCTCCGTCGTCGTTGCCCGCCATGCCGGGATGCGTATTTTGGGCATTTCCAGCATCACCAATATGGCCGTACCCGATCCTGTCCCCGGCACGGAATTGACCCATGAAGAAGTGATGGAAACCGGCAAAATCATCGTACCACGCCTGGAAGCCTTACTACGCGGTATCTTGCAAAAAATCTGACCGGATTTGCCCATCTCCAGTCATCATGGCAAAATCCACTCCACTGATGACGAATACATTAAATACAGTTGACTGATATGGAGCCTTTCTACGTCTTCATCATCCTCAATGACGTTTGGATTTTGTTCCTGTGCGTGGCCGGGCTGTTTTGGTTTGGCAAAGAATTTTTACGCTCCCGGCAAATCCTGCGCCGGGCCATGTTCGGACTGGAACGAGAACGCGGCACGCGCCTGCGCAATAATTCGTTGGCTTTCATCATTCTGTTCGCCACTATCATCGGGATTGTCTACTATGTTGACGCCCAAGTGAGGCCAACACTGCCTGAAGCATTATTCAAACCACCCACCCCAACGCCGGACATTTTTGCAACCCGGCTGTCGTCTCCCACCCCTTTAAGCACTTCTGACGTTTTGCCACCGTCGCCAACCGCCGAGTTAGTACCCACTATCACTCTGCCCAGCCAGCCGGGCCAAGCGCCGCCTGCGGCGGCTACCGGCGAAATAGAGTCAACGGCCGTTCCCCTCACCCCCCCTACTCCATCAGGACCGACTGTCACGCCTTTCATCGGTTGCAACGTGGATTTGAATATCAGCGAGCCACGCAATGGTGCGGCCGTTTCCGGCTCGATCACATTCTATGGCACGGCCGATTTTGACGATTTCTTCTCCTATGAATTGTCGACCAACGGGCCGCAAACCAATGGCGAATGGGCTTCGCTGCTGGGCCGGGCCATCGAACAGCCGGTTCGAGACGGGCTGTTAGGCACGGTCAACCTCAGCCAGTGGACATCCGGGCCGTATTTGATCCGGTTAACGGCCGTAAACACAACTCAAAGCCCTATCGGGCAGTGCGTGATTCAAGTGACGTTAAGCAATTAGCTGTTGGCTGTTAGCCTTTAGCAGTTTGTTCGTAAAAACAAAGTTGGGTGCTGCCGTAGCGGCGCTGGTCATATAGGGCCAGATTTTGCAAATCGAGGGTTTCGTATTCTCTAGGGTCAATCTGGACAACGACAATGCCATCTTCGGTAAGGAGAGCAGACGGCCGTTCATCCAATAATTCCATCACCTCCCGCCAAATCCCCTTGTACTGCGGCGGGGCCACATAAATCACGTCAAACGGCCGTATCCGCTGGCGGCGCAAATAATCAAACGCATCCGTTTGCACAATTTCTGCTCCAGCAGTTAACCTGGTGTGCCGCAAATTAGCTTCAATAATCTTGATGGCTACGCGAATTGTATCGATAAAAACAACTTCAGCAGCTCCCCGACTCAACGCCTCAATGCCAACTTGCCCGGTTCCCGCAAATAAATCCAGCCAGCGTGTACCCACCACCCAGGAGCCAATAATGTTGAACAAATTCTCCTTGACGCGATCCATGATCGGTCGAGTGGAATCACCAGGAACCAGTTTTAGTTTGCGCCCCTTGGCGCTGCCGCTAATGACTCGCATAAACTTATTTCACCACCAGAGATGATAACACAAAATGGTCGCCAATTTGCTGGCCGGTTTCATCAAAAAGGGGCAGACGCCAGCCTTCGCTTTGTACCCACAGGCCGCAGGCAATGGTATATTCACCCGGCGGCAAATCGACGGGCAGATGTAATTGATGATGATCAAGGACATATTTATCCTGCGGCCATTGCCTGGTCGGGAATTCACCGGGATTCAATTTGTCTGATTGAGCCACCAACGTGCCGTCAGTCCGCAGCAAATGGACAAAAACCTGGTAATTGATGTCTAACGGCCGTTCCGCCTGCCAATACAAATCCACGCCCACCTCATCACCCAGGCCGGCTGTTTGTTGCGAAATCGTGTACCCAATCAACGCAGCCTGATCACCAAAGTTGGCGAATACGGCCGTTTCCGCTGGCTGCGCTGCAAAATTGGCCGAACTATAATGGAGCCAGTTCAATGGCTGTAAGATAAAGATAGCAACGGCCGTAATCAGGAGAACTGCCGTTAAAACCGGCCCATCAGCAAACCTGACACCTGACACCTGATCCGCGCCACGCCCCGGCATTTTCCAGGCAATCCCCGCCATTACCAGCAGCGCAGCAATCGTAATCGCCCAGGCTAGAGTGCGGTCCGGCGTCGTGCCAAATTTCACCTCGACCAGATGCTCACCCTTCGGAACAGGGATGACAATAAATCCTTCCGGGCGGCCCAACTCCGTTTCTGCCAATTGACCATCAATTCGCACCTGCCAGCCGGGAAAGTCAAACAAAAACAAACGCAGCCGGAAATTCTTGGGCGCTAACACGTGGTAACGTGTGATAAGCGGCGTTACCACTTCCACATTCACCTCCGCACCATCGGGCAAAGTCGCCCAATTAACTCGATCCGGCGGCTGATTTTCGTACATCGGGGCCACGACGTTATCATTACGCTTAGGAATCTGGTCGACTGTGGCCGGCACATAATCGGACGTGGAAGTCGTGCCCAGCCAGCGGCCCCGATGCTCAATTCCGGTCATGCGCGCCGTGCTGACTTCGCCAAAATCTGGCCAGAGTGCGGGCTGCGTCAGGGGCAGCGCCAAAATCAGCGGCAAAGCAACCGCCACTATTGTGGCTATCGTTCCAGTCCGCCGATCATCGGGCATTAATCCGGCGACACCAGCGCCCGCCAAAATGGCCAGCATCATGGCCGCCGACCCCAATAATCGCCAGGGAAATTGGAAATAGGGCAAAAATGGCACAGCTTCCCAAACAAATTGAGAGACCGGCAGCATGAGAAACAGAAGCCCAGCCAAGGCTAAAACGAAAAACATCAGGTGTTCCGACTGCCTGGTTCGCCTTAAAGCCAGCATGAGCAGTCCCAAAGCACCCAAAATCCACTGGGCTACACCTAAATTGAAGTGGAAGGCTGGCTGCGTCGCCCCCCAATCCAAACGCAAAGTAGGGGCCAACAATTCACGCCAGGACAGAAAATGGGTACGAAAATCGTAATTGTCTCCTGAGCCAATCAGGGTGTTCAGATTGACAGCATTCCGTTCAACCAGGACAGGCAGCCAAAAGTAGGCGGCGATGGCAAGGCCCAGCATTAAGGCGGTGAAGAGGTGCCAAAGAGTGGGGAGGCATGGTTGCGCAGGTGAAGAGTCATTCTCTCGCCGCTCGCCACTCGCCACCTGCCACACTGCCCAGGCTAACAATACGCCAAAGAACAGCGGCCCCATCAGGTTGTGGGTGAGGAGAATGCCGCTAGTGGCGAGAACGGCCGTTACCCACCACCACCGTCCGCCGCCACGCCGCACGCGATCCAACGCCCACAGCGCCACCGGGAATAAGCCCAGGCTAAACGATTCCGGCAGCACACCCCGCGCATGAGGATCGATATATTGAACGTAGGGGGCGTAAACGTAAACGGCCGTAGCCACATAACCAGCTCTGCGCCCCCAATTATCCCGCACAAACCCATACATCCCCAGACCGCCCAACAGCAGCCCCAGCACAAAAACCGCCTTCACACCAGATACCGCATCCAAACGCGGCAGCAGTTCCACAACCAGACCCAAATAATACGTCAGCGGCGCGTAATAATTAAAAATAGGATAGCCATATCCATGATAAAAGTTAGGTGCCCAACGCGGGAAAAACGCCCCATTGCGGACGAGATAGCTCAATTCATGCAAGCGGAAAATATGCAGTTCAGCATCCGTCCCCTGGGGCAAACTCGCCCGGCTCAGGAACGGCCAAACCGCCAGCAAACAAATCGCCAGCACAACCAAAAACCCTTTATCAAATCGGGTCAAAACCTGTCGCAATCTCACCATCAATCAACCATGTATTTTAGTCAAGGGCTGAGCTTGTCAAAACCCGGCTGTCCTCGACAAGCTCAGGCAGCGGCTCATATAGCTAAAACATAAAAAACGTGAAACGCGACCAATTTATCACGTTTCACGTTTATGACCTTACGAATTTTCGCTGATTGGCTTACGCCTTGCCCATGCGCTCCGCCACAATCTTGGCAATATCATCAGGATTGTCGGCAACAGGAATGCCCACAGCCCGCAAAGCGGCAATTTTACCCTCGGCTGTACCGCTTTTCCCTTCAACAATCGCTCCGGCATGGCCCATGCGGCGTCCTGGCGGCGCGGTGCGTCCGGCAATAAATGAAGTTACCGGCTTGGTCACGTTTTTCTCAATGTACGCCGCCGCTTTCTCTTCGGCATTACCGCCGATTTCACCAATCATGACAATATGTTCCGTCTGCGGATCGGCCTCAAACATGGCCAACACGTCGATAAAATCAGTCCCGTTGATGGGGTCGCCGCCAATGCCTACACATGTGGACTGGCCAATGCCCAAACGGGTCAACGCATCAATCACTTCGTACGTCAATGTCCCGCTCTTGGAAACAACACCCACCGGGCCAGGAATGGCAATGTCACCAGGGATAATACCAACTTTTGCTTCGCCAGGGGTCAGCAAGCCGGGGCAATTTGGCCCAACCAGACGCGCCCCTTTATTATCCAGGTAAGCACGCACTTCAATCATATCCAGTACCGGAATATATTCGGTCAGGCAGACAATTAACTTAAGTCCGGCATCTGCCGCTTCGTAAATCGCATCAACAGCAAAACGTGCCGGCACAAAAATGATGGACGTATTAGCTCCGGTTTCGGCAACTGCTTCCCGCACCGTATCGTAAACAGGGATTGTTTGACCGCTAATTTCTTCGGCCATACCACCTTTTCCAGGAGTAACCCCGGCCACAACCGGCGTTCCATACTCAACCATTTGTTGGGTGTGGAACCGGCCTTCTCGCCCGGTCATACCCTGCACAACCAGTTTTGTATTTTTGTTAACTAAAATGCTCATGATTGACCATCCCCTTTGGCTAAAGCAACAGCTTTCTGGGCCGCATCAGACAGGGTAACGGCCGTAACCATGTCCGCATCCCGCAAAATCTCCAACCCTTCATGAGCATTGGTCCCCGCCAGACGAACCACCATCGGAATATCTGTCTTGACCTGCTCCAATGCCGCCAAAATGCCACGCGCCACTTCGTCACCGCGCGTAATACCACCAAAAATATTGATCAACACCGCTTTCACATTCGGGTCAGATAAAATCAGCTTAATGGCCGTCGCTACCTGATCCGAACGCGCTCCACCGCCAATATCCAGGAAATTAGCCGGTTCACCATGATACAACTTAACCACATCCATCGTCGTCATAGCCAAACCGGCCCCATTGACCATACAGCCAATATTACCATCCAGTTTAATGAAGTTGATACCAGCCAAACGTGCTTCCCGCTCTGAAGGCGGTTCTTCATCCAAATCGCGCATCTCAGCTAAACGCGGCTGACGGAACAAGGCATTGTCATCAATAGACACCTTGCCGTCAACAGCCATCAACTTCCCTTCACCAGTAATAACCAGCGGGTTCACTTCCGTCAAAGAAGCATCGTTTTTC
Source organism: Ardenticatenaceae bacterium (assembly GCA_020634245.1). Taxonomy (GTDB): domain Bacteria; phylum Chloroflexota; class Anaerolineae; order Promineifilales; family Promineifilaceae; genus JACKCC01. The sequence goes on from JACKCC010000023.1 coordinate 102,940, forward strand.
CGGAAACACTCATACAGCCCCACTACAATTTTGTGAAAATCCCGCCACAACTCTTTGGGGAAACCCATCGCATGAGCCAGATAGGTCGTTTGATAACTGCGTACACCTAAAGAAGGTTCAACATAAACCCGGAAAATCTTTTCTGGCGTCTCTTCGTTAACCTGTTCAATATCCATACCACCCGCAGCCGAAGCCATAATCATGGGGCGACGGACGGCGCGATCGATCAAAACGGCCAGGTAAATTTCCTGATCAATACCGCCCGGCGCTTGCTGATCAATTAAAACTTTACCGACGGTATAGCCTTTAATATCCATGCCCAATATTTTTTCAGCCCAGGCTTCGGCAGCATCAGGGTCATTGGCCAGCTTGACACCACCCGCCTTACCCCGACCGCCAATGTGGACTTGGGCTTTCACAACGACACGGCCGCCCAATTCCCGTGCAATTTCACGCACACTGGTAGGGGTATTGGCTACCTGTCCATTAGGAATGGGCACACCGTGTTCAGCAAACAATCGTTTTGCTTGATACTCGTGCAGATTCACTCGCATTCTCCTTTTGATGGGAAGTTTGTAAGAGGTTTGTAAAAGACAAGAGCGAACGCACCGGTTCGCTCTATCAAAATTGAAAAGACCGATAAAATTATATCACGCCCCAATGGGGTGGGCGAATGGATATACAGGTGGAAGAATTTTTCATCTGCTGCGCAAATAAATGCCTAATCATTGATTGAGGAAGCATACAAACCTCAAATATCAAGCATGCCAGCCGCTACAATAGTCTTATCATCCCCCTTGACAGTAGTTTGGCAACTGTTAATAATTATTTAATGCAATCTATCAAGTCATCATGCACGTACAGGTATTGCTATGAGTAACTTTGTCACCCAACAACGGCCGTTTCCCAACAAATTATCGGCAGAAGAAATCTTGCAGCTGGAAAACGAAGAGAAGATTCTGCGCGTGTTGCAGCCGGATATTCTGGAACGGATTAAACAGTGTCCGACCGCTTCGCGGCAAAGGATTGAGCCGTTTGTGGTAGAAAATAACGATGCCGTTTATTTTTCGTTTTTGAATGTTAAGGATGCTGAACAGCGCCGCAGCTTCGTTCGCAAAATTCAACAGTGGCAATTGGGCATTGACGTAGATTTAAGCAATCTACCTCAACCGCTGCACCAGCTGCTGCAACCGCACCGGGTACACTCGCAGCGATTGATGCGTGTCTTGATTCTGGGCGCGATTACAGGGACAATTGCCGGCGTGTTGGCAATGGCCGTTTCGGTTTTAGTGATTTCGGGTACAGAGTTGATTCTAGGAGCCTCATTTAATGCGTTTGGCGAGATGCAGATAACGGCCGTAGCCTTCGTCATCTTTGCTGTTTTAGGCTGGATGGTGGCCACCCCGTTTTTCTGGCACCGTTCTAAACAATAACTCAGCGCCGCTGCCGCATGATTTCATAGCCAATAATGGCCGCCGAAGCAGCCGCACCCAGAGAATGCTGAAATTGACGGCCGTATGGAATTTGCAATCGCAGATCGGCCTGATCCATAAATGAGCGGGTAATTCCCCGTTTTTCTCCCCCAATCAATAAAAACAAGGGCATGGTTAAATCGACTTTATCGACAGGTTGGCTGCCGGTTACGGCCGTACACGCCACTACCAATCCCTGCTCACGAAAGAAATCAGCCGCAGCAACGGCCGTTTCGGCAACCGCCATTGGAACCAGTTCCGACGCCCCGGCTGAAGAGCGCGCCACCACATTGGTGGCCGACAGCCAATTGCGCGGTCGCACCACAATACCACCCACACCAGCCGCATACAAAGCGCGTACGGCCTGACCAAAATTAAACGGATCTTCAAAACCGTCGAGCATGACAATAAAGGGAACGGCCGTGTCCGCTACCATCTCCGCCAGAGAAACAAACCGGCGCGGTCCGGCCATCGCAATTATACCGCCATGACTTTTACCACCGGCTTTTTCTTCAATAAATTCGGCCGTTACCTTTTCCACCGAAATGCCAGCCCGTTTTAACTCCTGCAACAGCCGTGCCTGAGTTCGGTTCCATTTTCCCTGCTGAATATATACCCTCTCAATATCGCGGCTCCGGCCTTGCAAAACTGCCTCGATAGAAATTGCCCCTTCCAACCAGGTCTGTTGCGTCATGTTTATTACCTCGAAATGAAAAAGGCCAGGCCACCCGATGGCAGCCTGGCCTCATAACTCAAATCAAAACGTCAGAACAAATACGTCCTATTGACCTTCAGCCGGGGTAACGACCAGATCAGGCAGGGCCGGCGTAGCTGTCGGCTGGGCCAGGAATTTGGTATCCAATACCGGCCGCGACGGATAGTAGTTACGCCAGACTTCCAAAATCTCCACACCAGTGACTGATTTTTCAGTGATCAGGTTTTGCAAAAGTGTTTGTTTGGCATTCTGGATAACCGCTTCGGATAACGGCCGTACTTCCCTGCCACTCACTTCCAAAATGTAGAACTTGGTCGTCGTATCATCAACTGCATGTTCAATTGGTGTACTGGGAACATTTGGCGGCAGCGTAAAGGCAACATTGGCCACATCTTCACCAAACGACGTCGTCAACGCATCCTGCGTACGCCATAACAATTCAGATGCCGTTGCTGTCGCCGGTGTATTCGGATCTGCCGGTGTACTACGAATGGTATTCCAGACAGTTAAGAAATCGCCAGCTTCAATCATCGCCATCGCCTCATCGGCGTCAGCCTGGGTGTCAAAGGTCAACAGGAAAATACTAGCCTGCATCGCCTCGGTCGGAACGTTGTTTTCTTCACCCAAAGCCTCCATCAACTTATCGGCATACAGGTTCAGACGCACCACGTCCCGGAAAACAGCCTCATTCACGCCCAGGTTTTTGAAGTCGGTGATTATCCCGCCAAGCTGTTCGTCAAACGATTCCTTGGAGACGGCCGTTGCCGTCGGCTGCGGTTCTAGCGTTGGGCCTAAAGTCGGCGTCGGTAACGGCGTACTGGTAGGAAGCACATCCGTTATAACGGCTGTTGGAATCGGCGTCAGAGATGGCGTCGGCTGAACCGTTGCCGTCGCTGTCGGCAGCGGCGTAGGCAGTCCACCATCATAATAATTGAAGAACGATCCAATCTCGGCATCTACTTCGGCGTCAGAAACCGTAATGCCGCGCGCTTCCGCTTCCTGGCGAATTAACACTTCCTGCGTCATCTGTGTCAACACGCTTTCGGCCAGTACTTCGGCATCTTGCAGCTCAATGATCGTCTGGCTGGAAAACTGTTGAATAATCCCAACATCCCCGCCAAAGGCGTCAAATTGGTTTTCTAATGAGATAATTCGTTGTGCCCGTTCGTACTCAACCCGATCCTGGAATTGGCGAACAGTGACAGCCTCACCATTTACCGTTGCCACAGCCCGGTTGGGAGCGACGAATACCTCATTGATAACAGCAACCAGAAATACGAGCAGCAGCAGTCCTACGACTCCGCCTACCGCCAGGCGAATTCGACGTTTCTGTTCAGCTTCTCTACGTTTACGCAAAATTTCTTTGCGTGACTCGCGCTGCGCTTCATCCAATTGCTGCGAACGGGAACTTTTTTTTGTCATCTCTCTTCTCGCTGTTTACACCCTGCGCTTAGTCAGAGACAAACGGCAAAAGGGCGATGTGACGTGCCCGCTTGATAGCAACAGCCAAAGCCCGTTGGTGCTTGGCACACGTACCAGTCTGGCGTCGCGGTTTAATACGGCCGTATTCATTCACATAACGGCGCAGCACATCATATTTTTTATAATCAATTTCAACTTTGTCTACACAAAAATTGCAGACCCGTTTACGGCGGAAGCGGCCGCCACTGGCGCCGTTCTCATTACCACCACTATATTTATTCTCTCGCCGGGAACCTTGGTATCCCATCGTAACCTCCAAACATGCCAGGGAAAATCCCTGTTATTCATTCAAAATTATCTGATAAAGGAATCATATCGTGAGCCACAACTTCAGTACGGTAATGTTTACGGCCGTTACCGTCCTCCCAGCCACGCGTTTGCAGCCGGCCTTCAATATAAACCCGCTGTCCCCGCATCAACTCTTGAGAACACAAATCTGCCAGGCTGCCCCAGGCAACCACATTAAACCATTCCGTCTCCTCGTGCGGATCACCTTCCGAAGATGTCCAGGTACGCGACGTAGCCACACTAAACGATGTCACCGGACGGCCGCTGGGGGTATAGCGCATTTCAAAATCACCATCGACCCACCCAATAATCATCACCTTGTTTAGCCCTTGACTCATGTCCTGATACTCCTGACATCTAAATTTTCAATAAACTGTTAAATAAAAACGGGAAAACATCTTGTTTACCCGTTTCCCCTGAGTAAACCGTATTTTCTATACCGTTTACCTACTCTTTACGCACAACCAGATAACGCAAAATGTCTTCACTGTACTGCATATTGCGTTCAATATCAACGAACCGCGACGGGTCTACTTTGGCTTCAAACATAACGTAATAACCTTCCGTAAACTTGCGGATCGGATAAGCCAGATGGCGCGAACCCCAGTGATTTTCGACAGGCTTGTCTTCATCACTGGCATTGGGGGCCAGCCAGCCGCTGACACGCGCAATTAACTCTTTGCGTGCCTCTTCTTCCAGTTGTGGTTGAACAATAATGGTAACTTCGTACTCGCGCACGATACGTTTACCTCCTTTCCTTGGATTCACTCGGGCGAGATCAGCCCTTGCTCAATGTCAAGAGCGGAAAGCAGCGAGCGTATAAAGATGTTTTGAAATTTACAACCCGCAAATAATAGCACAAATAATTAATTTCACAAGCAATTTTGCCAACAAAAGTTCACATGTATAATTCACAAGGCACAGACACGAACAACAATGGCAAATTTTTTTTAAACTATTAGCATGTTCTCAAAAAGCAGGGTCGCCCCCTTGTAGCTGCCCTGGTGGGCAGGCACAAGGCACTGCCCCTACCGCAAAGTATTAAGATGATACAATTATTACATGTAAGCGACGTAACATATTATGGAAGAAACATCCGTCAATCGTAGCAACCCCGCCCCAATAAGCCAATCAAGCGGGAAAAATCGTACACCTTTGTGGATTTTACTCAGCGTTATCGTTGGATTTATGCTGCCGGTATGCAGCTGCGCTGTTCTCAGCTTCACTTCAATCGCCGGGCTGGCCATGCTGGGCAGCGGCGCATCTGGCAGCAGCGGCAGCGGCGCAGCCGTGGCCATTGTCCGCGTTGACGGAACCATTACCAGCAGCGACAGTGCTGAATTTACCGGTACCGCTACCAGCGGCACAATAATCGCTGATTTGAAGGCCGCCGCCGAAGACGACGCCGTCAAAGCGGTCGTTCTGCGCGTGGACAGCCCTGGCGGGACTGTCACCGGCTCCAGCCAGATTTACGAAGTCATTCGGGATTACGAAAAACCGATTGTCGTCAGTATGGCTGGATTAGCCGCTTCCGGCGGCTACCAGATCAGCGCGCCGGCTGATTACATTTTTGCCCGGCCGGACACATTCACCGGCAGCATCGGCGTGATTTTAACATTGTATAACGCTAAAGAATTGATCGACGAAATCGGCGTGGACGTCATTCTGTTCACCAGCGGTCCCAACAAATCCATGGGCAGCACCTGGGAAGAGATCACGCCGGAACAGCAGGAGATATTTGAAGCGCTCATCGACGAATCATACGATGAGTTTGTTAACATTGTGGCTGACGGACGGGGAATGGATGTTGAAACAGTACGCGAACTGGCAGACGGCCGTATCTACAGCGGCCGGCAGGCAGTAAATAATGGCCTAGTTGATGAATTGGGTGACCTGGACGATGCCATCGCCAAAGCAGCGGAACTGGGGGGCATCAGCGGCAAGCCCCGTATCGTGGAGTATGAACATCTACCGGGACTGAGCCAGCTTTTATTGGGAGCCAGCAGTCTTGCCTCACAATCTGAAGCAGACCGCATTGTGGAGCTGATGGGGGAATTTATGACTCCTTCGCTTGAATATCGTTATGTCGGACCACAATAATCGAGAGACCAGTGGCAAGTGGCAGGTGGCAAGTGGTAAGCGCCAGGTGCCACGTATCACGCATCACGTTTTACGTTTTACGTTTTACGTTTTCTTGCTGTTGATCGTCATCGGCACGGCCGTACCCGCAGCCAATGCACAAGGCCAGACCAGGTTGGTGTTGGCTTTCTATTATGCCTGGTTCAGCACTGATTCTTTCGGACCGGGACGCACGCCCTTTCAACCACTTCAAGCCTACAACTCATGGGATACCGGCACAATTCAACGGCACGTAAGTGAAGCTCAATCGGCAGGAATTGATGGGTTCGTGCAAAGCTGGTATGGGCCGCAGGTTGAAAATAATCAAACGGAAACCAATTTTCAGGCACTGTTGAATATCGCCAGCGCGTCCGGTTTTAAGGCGGCAGTTGATTTTGAAGTGGGCAGCCCTTTCATGACAAGTAATGATGCCCGTATCGCTGCCCTGCGCACGCTGCTGCAAACCCATGTCAATCACCCGGCTTATTTGCGGGTGGATGGCAAACCGGTCATCTTTTTTTGGGCTAACTGGCTGCTTTCGGCCGATGAGTGGGTGACAATTCGTAATACGGCAGACCCGGATCGCAACACCATCTGGATCGCCGAAGGGGGCAACACCGCCTACCTGAATGCGTTTGACGGTCTGCACCTATACAACACAGCCTGGTCGGATAATCCGGCGGGAACGGCCGTTACCTGGGCCAATAACACCCGCGCCGCCTCATCCATCTATGGCGGCTATAAATACTGGGTGGCCACCGCCATGCCCGGCTGGAATGACAGCCTTCTGGGACGCGGCGATGCTTCTTTCGTCCGCGACCGGGCCGACGGCGCATATTACAAATCCAGTTTTGGCGGCGCGGCGGCCAGTTCACCCGACATGCTCATCATCACCTCCTACAACGAGTGGCCGGAAGGCAGCATGATTGAGCCGAGCCTGGAATTTGGCAACTCTTATTTGCAGCTTACTGCCCAACTCAGCACCGCCTACAAATCGGGAAGTCTGGCTGCGCCGCCGGCGCCCACTTCGCCGCCGCCCGACCCCAATGGAGTGACAGCCACGCCGGTTGGACAAGTAATCACGCAAGTGGAAACGAATACGCCAGGGCCAACGCTGACGCCATCCGACACGCCCTTACCACCAACGGCGACAGCAACAGTGACGCCAGTCGTTTCGCCAACGGCTAACCCGGACGGCCGTATCCTCTACACCGTCCAGCCGGGCGACACACTCATTCTCATTGCGGAGCGATTTAGCGTAGATGAAACAGATTTGCTGGCCTATAATCAAATGACCAATGCCGATTTGCTGGCTGCCGGACAAACGATCATCATCGGCTATTCGGTTTTGCCGGATGGCTCAACGATGCTGCCGGGATTCCCCAACGCCCGCGTTAAACCGGAAGGGACAATTATGTTCACGTGGTCGCGCCCGGTGACACGCTGGTCAGTATTGCTAATGACGTATGATTTGACGCTGGATGAACCGGTTTGTACCAAAGTGCCAGCGGCCGGATTCGGTTTGCAATTGGGACAGGGAGGTAGTGGTCGGGTCGCGCCCAAACGCCAGCCAATGTGGGTGCTCAACAGATTTACCGGCTGAACTGGCCTCCCCACGGTAACAGCAAATTTTATTTTGCCACAACAGTGACTACCGTTCCTTTCACACCCACGCGACAATTATGGTGGACGAGTATTTTACGTGCTCCTCCCCCACTGCCACCATCATACTCAAACAGCGCCATCAACAAAATCTGCACAGCCTGCTGCCCCTCATCCTCATCGTTACTGGATCGCTGGCGCTGACCGGGTTGTGGGTTCGTTCTTAGGCAAATGCAAATAATGACGGATATCCGTGAAAGGAACGAGGGCCTCTAGTCGTAAAAGTCATATTATCCGCATATTGTCCGTATGCTGTGAATTCTATACTTATGGTGCAAAAATAGATGGCTTTACCATGCAAAATCTGGTTTAATTACCGATAGCATTGAACAAGACAAAATCCACCCCCCACATTTTGTGCATCGCATCGAAGAAGAATTCGCCCGCATCCTGGATTATTACGGGATTAATGGAATATGAACTTACTAATATTTGTTTTAGAGAGACAGACGAAATGGTAAAATTTGATCGAAGCTTTTTCGCCTGATTTTACCTGCCCCCAGCAAAATTTATATGTTGAGTTAACAACGATGCGCCCTGAAATTGATCACTCAAAAGAACTGTACCCAAGCAAGAACTGTATCCCCACATCAATATAAATTGTTTAAGGCAGCGATTTATGAGATAAGGATGATTAAATATGAAAGTGGATGAACAGGCAACAGACTTGTTGGGCACTAAAGCACAATCGAACGGTTCATGAATCATCACCCTCAATTGAACACATTAACTGCATGAAGATAAGCCACATCTTACTTCAACCGAGACGATTGAGGCCGCGTACGTGAGTTGGGCGAAATAAATTGCAAAGATTATGCTGATCTCAATCCGTTATTGGTGTACTTTAAAGGCGGCGTGCCTTTTTATGGCTGATTTGTTGCGGATGATCGCTGATTCCGATTGAAATCGATTACGTCGATTTCTGAGTTATTCAAAAAGGAAAACCTGCAGGAAAGGATTGCCCGTTTAACCAAGGATTTACGAACTGATAAATTCACGTCACAACCTTTCGCCGAACACGTATTGACACCGGCCTAATCTCAATCCGTTACCTGCTGCAAAGCTTGAGCACGCGACCCTGCTGAAGCCTCAAAGTATGCGTGCTTTTTGATAAGTCACGCCGCCGCCTGATAGACGTGCCCCTGGCCTACAAAGGATTTGATTTACCGGATCGGTTTTTTGTGGGCTATGGGCTGGATTTTCGAGAACGCTATCGCAATTTGCCATATGTGGGTGTTCTAAAACCTGATGTGCTGCACGGGCAAAACAACGGTTCATAAGTCTGCTAGAAACGAAAAAAGGCCGCAAAAGCGGCCTCTATGCATAAAAAAAGCGAGGAGCTCCGAGTAACCTTCTGGCTTGCCTTCCCTTGCCCGTTGGCATACTTACCTTCGGGTTCCTTTGGTACTGCTACCGCCGGTTCGCTTCCGCGATTCTCGCTGTTTGTTTCCCAAAAGGCTTTTCGCCTTGTGTACGGGATAACAAATATTGCTGCGGGTTTCGCTTCCACTTGTTAAGGCTGCCGTCCAATTTCTTGGAGCTTCCTCTCCCCTTTGAGAAGCCACCTACTGCTAGGTTTTTTCTCTCCAGGTAACTTATATTTTACAAAAAATGAAACTCTCCTGTCAAGCATATTTTGACATAAGAGTCTTAAATTTTCTGGGTGGAATACGGCCGTTTTTTCACCGTAATTTGTCAGAAAATTTATCTCTAGTGGCCGTACCGGATAACAGTTTGGTAGGGGGGAGAGAAAAGGCCTTAAAATCACTCCATACAAGCCCAAACACAAGGCAGCACGGCGGAGACGTCGGTCACAACGCGGGGAAAAAGATCGCGCTGGAACAAGGTACTATACCGACAAATCTTTTTACAAAGAAATTGAAAATATGGGAGGTATAAGTCAAATTATGCCGGCTTTTTTTGCCTTCATTATTAGATAATTCACAAAGGCAGAACAAGATACAAGCATGTATTTAGCATCATCAAAATCAGAATTCGAATCTTGAACCATGGCATGCCTTATACCATCTGCATTGCTTGTATAGCCATAAATTGCTGAAAAACCCCTCTTAAGAGCTGGGTGAAGATTAGCTTTGTTCTCAAGAAGTTCCAATGCTTGGCCAAGTGTCGCTTTCTGATTACCTGAAACTATTTGAGCCGTTGCTTCAACCGCAGAAATTGATTCCTTTATTGAGTTTCGATAATCGGGCTTTTTCTTGTCCGACAATTTCAACAAAGCTGTCTCCAAATGAGAAGTTACTCCTGAAAAATTTAATTCATTGGAGAGTTCAATTGCCTGTTCGATTTCATTAATTTCAATTTCACTTGTGATAGGTGTAATTTCTTTACCTACAAATCTGTAGCCTGACAATTCATTTTCCAAAATGTAGTTACAAGCTTTTCTAAATTCATTTCCTTTACTGAAATTGGCCACAAATTCTATGAAGTCATACACTTCAAACCATTCCCACCCAAAAAATAGTTTCTTTAATTTAATGCGCTCAAAATCAAAAAAATCTTCCATTGTATCTAAAGGTAACTTCAGGAAACTTGAATACAGCATTCTTGTAAACAATCTGCCTTCTTTTTCATGCGTCACAGTACTATATGGTTCCAAATAGAAAGTATCAACCACATTCCATAAACCAATTCTTAGGTCGTTATCCATTGAATCGATTTGCAATTCAATCTTGATAGGTTTTTTCTTTATTCTTTGTGAGAATCGCATAATTTGTACAATCAAAACAAACCGATTTTTCAATTTCCTTAATTTATCATGAAGATTATATATCGCCCATGTCTTCTAAGTACATCAATAAGGTAACTTCATAAGAGCAAAACCCCTAATGTTGAATTTTCAAGTTTCCAATCTTTGAGTACCAGCTCCCTATTTATGTAACAAGCCAACCTGAATCGCTTCGTGCAAACTGCGGCAGCCAATGACTTCCAGGCCATCGGGATAATCGCCGGTTTTCTTTTTGGTGGTGCGGGGGACGACGCAGCGTTTGAAGCCCAACTTGACCGCTTCTTTCAACCGCGTGTCCAACTGGCTGACGGCGCGCAGTTCGCCGCTCAAGCCAATTTCGCCCACGAAGGCCATGTCGGCATGGATGGGCCGGTCTTTGACGCTGCTGGCTACGGCGACGGCCACGGCCAGGTCAGCGGCCGGTTCGTCGATTTGCAGGCCGCCGATGACGTTGATGAACACGTCTTTTTCGTGCAGGGGAATGTTGACGCGGCGGGTGAGCACGGCCGTTAACAACAGCATCCGGTTATAATCAATCCCGTTGGCCGTGCGGCGCGGATTGGCAAAAGTCGTTGACGAGGCCAGGGCTTGAATTTCGACCAGTAACGGCCGTGTCCCCTCAATCGTCACGGCAATGGCCGAACCGGGGGCGTTCACCTGCCGCTCGGCCAGAAACGCTTCCGACGGATTGGGCACTTCCACCATCCCCTTCTCCACCATCTCAAACACGCCGACCTCACTGGTCGCGCCAAAGCGGTTTTTGACGCCGCGCAGCAGCCGGTAGCGGTGGAACAAATCCCCTTCCAGATACAAAACCGTATCGACGATGTGTTCCAGCACGCGTGGCCCGGCAATCGCCCCTTCCTTGGTCACGTGGCCGACTAAAAAGATAGTAATGCCGCTGTTTTTGGCCAGTTCCTGGAAACGACCGGCACACTCGCGCACCTGGCTGACACTGCCGGGAGATGATACTTTGTCCTCCACATAGGCGGTCTGGATGCTATCGATGATGACCATCACCGGATTCACCTCGTCGATATGGTTGAGCATAACATTCAAATTGGTTTCGGTAACCAGGAACAAATCGTTGGCTTGCACGCCTAATCGGTCGGCGCGCATTTTGATCTGGCGGGCGCTTTCCTCGCCAGAGATGTAGAGCACCGGGCCATGCAGATTGGCCACCAGCGCGGCCACGTCCAGCAGCAGCGTCGATTTACCGATGCCGGGGTCGCCGCCAACCAGGACCAATGAGCCGGGGACGATGCCGCCGCCTAACACGCGGGCAAATTCGGTCAAGGGCAGGCTCAAGCGCTCGAACCCATCAGCAGTCACGTCGGCCAGGCGCTGCGGCTGACTGGCAGTCTGGCGTTGGGCGCGGGGATTTTTGCTGGCAACGGCCGTTTCCTCAACCAGTATTTCCTCTTTCATCGTGCCAAACTCGCCGCACTTGGGGCAGCGGCCCATATAGGCTGGTGTTACCCGCCCGCAAGATTGACAAACGTATCGTGATTTTTGCTTCGCCATAAATTCACTCCATCACACTAACCTTCCCGGAAGCTAAATTAAGCCATTTCCTGTCGAACTTTACCCATTCCATAAACGATTTACCAACTTCCGGGAAGTTGACCAAGCTGGAGATTAATGTGCTTTGAGGCCCTGACTGCCTATGCTATACTCTCTGATTGTGATAAATTGGCAGTCAGTCATCGTCAATAGCTTTTGGGTAATGGGCCTGGCCCTTTTGCTGGCCGCATTTAGTTACCATGTATGGCTGGCCCATGAACAAAGCCGCCGGTTACGAGACCAATTCAATCACCCCACATTTCAACGATTATATTGGTTGAGTTTTGTTTTTGTCGGTATCGGTCTGGCCGGCACCAGCCAAAAGACTTGGGAAATGATCGTCTGGATCATATTCACATTGTTCAGTGCCGTCAACACGGTCCAAATGCACAAAAAGGCGATAGCTGAGGGCGGTCGGTGAGCTTGTCGACCCGACCACCCTCAGCCATCGACAAGACTGAATAGCTATGCAGGAGTTTGAAGACTAAATGAGATTGCAGCACATTACACCTTTTTTGCGGCAGTGTGGATGGCTCATTTTACTGGGCACGGCCGTTGCCGCCATCACCGCCTACATCACCAGCCAAAACATGACTCCTGTGTATGAAGCCTCCGCCACCTGGCTCATTGACGAGCCGGCCAAAACCGAAGCTTCAGTGACGGCAGGCCAAACATTGGCGCAAACCTACGTTATTGCTGCGGTCAGCCAGCCGGTTTTGGCCGAGACAGCAGAACGGTTGGATTTACCTATTGATGAGGAACAACTACGGGGAATGGTAACGGCCGTTGTCCTTCCCAACACCCAGCTCATCACCATTAACGTCGAAGACAGCAGCCCGGAACGCGCCGCCGCCATTGCCAACGCCATTGGCCAAGCCCTGGCCGACCAGAGCGTGGCCCGCGACAGCCAGCGTTTCGCCGAACCCCTGGCCAACTGGCAGCAGCAAATCGACAAAAGCAGCGCCGAAATCGCCACGCTGCAAAGCCAGCTTGCCACCGCCGATGCGACCAACCGCAGCCAATTAGAAACTGATCTGGCGGCGGCACAGGCAGTTTATGATAACGCCTTCGCCCAATTCAATGACCTGCTAACCCAACAAGCCGGTGAAAGCGTTATCCTGTCAGCATTGGAAACGGCAGAAGCTCCCGACACACCCATTCGGCCGCGCACAACGGCGGCTGTCCTTTTGTCCGCCGCCGCTGGCGGGCTGGCAGCTTTGATTGTCGCCGGTATCGCCAGCCGCACCGGTAACGTAAACCAGGCACAAATATCATCCACCGTCGCCTCACCGCTGACCATGACCAGCAACGATTAAGGCTTGTTTCAAATGCATTAACTGGAGTGCCAGGCACGGGGCAGGTAAACCAAAATCGTTCGCCCCGTGCCTGGCACTTTAGTAGCGATTAAATATGGAATCGACAAAATCACCCGGTTCTCCCAATTTATTGTTCATCATTGGCAGCTTGTGGCTGGTTTTAGCCGCCTGGCTGCTCTATTTCCAGATGAATCCGGCCATCAATGTCGAATGGAACACGGCTACGGAACTGCAAACGGCCGGTTTTAATTTGTATCGCAGCCCCGCCGCCGACGGTGAATTCGTCCAAATCAATGACAAATTGATTCCCAGCCAGGGCGACGGGTTAACCGGCGCTTCTTACACATACCGTGACAAATCGGTCACCAGCGGGGAGACTTTTTATTATTTACTGGAGGAAGTTGAGCTGGATGCCTCGACCAACCGGTATGAAAATGATATTTTTTCCTACACGGTTCCATCGGTGATGTGGTGGGCGGTGGTGTTAACGGCCGTTAGCCTCCTGGCCGGTCTGGCCTTTATCGTCATGGGCATCCGCGAGAACAAAAACTGATGGAAAAGAAAATACCTCATCTCCAATCCAACCTGATTTGGCGACAGGTAGACGAAAACACCGTCGTTGTCACCCCGCAAAGCGGGCAAATGCGCGTGCTCAACGGCGTCGGGTCCGTCATCTGGCAGCTTTTAACCGAAAGCCAGTCACACGAGGCCATCATCGATCATATCGTCAACCGCTACGGCATCTCGCCCGAGCAGGCCGGCACGGATTTGGACAAATTTTTAGCTGAGTTGGAGGAGCGCAATTTACTGTACTGGGGAGCGTAATCAACAGAAAAATATCTGTTACCCAAAAACTTATGCGTAAATCTAAAATTCTTCACATATTTCTGGCACTCGTTGGTTTATGCGGCATGGTCACAAGTGTAATGTTGACCGTTAACAAGGCCAGCGCCGCCCCAACCCAACTTCCGTCTGCCGCCGCCCTAGATACCAATTTCCCCACCACCGCCGCCGAAACTTACAAAATCCTGGTGAATCATGATGGCATCTACGAAATAACTTATGATAATTTGGCCGCTGCGGGCATGAATATGGCTGCGGTTAACCCCAACACGATTGAAATGATGCACCGGGGTCAACCAGTCGCTTATAAATTTAACGGGGATTCCGATGCCACATTCGAAGCAAACGAATCGATTCTGTTTTATGGCTGGGCTTTTGACGGTCTGCGCACCGAAAAACAGTTTGTCACTGACAATGTGTTTTGGCTGTGGACCGGTGGGACGCGCAAGTCGGTGGGCAGCACGGATAATTCAAATGTGGGGGAAGTGGTGACGAGTTTGCGTACGGCCGTTACCAAAGAACCGGAAAATCTCTTCACCACTACTTATTCCGACCAATGGGATACCTTCCCCAACGAACCCGACAGTTGGTACTGGGATTTGGTGATACAAGGCAATTTATCGGGAACGCCTCCTTCTAAAACCTACCAGATTGATCTGCCTCATGTTGCATCCAGCGGGCCAGATGGCCAATACACCATTGAACTGCTCTCCCGCGAAAAATCATCCGAGCCAACCGGCATCTCCTACCTGGTGCGTGGCTACATGAACAGCTACAGCAGCTACGGCGAGGCCGCTTGGACTGAAGTTCAAAGCATCAATATCACTCATTCCATCCCCCAATCCAATTTGATTAACGGAACCAACAACGTCCGCCTTGACTTTCTGTCAACCAGCAGCCTGGCCGAAATTTATCTCAACCGGATTACAGTCGAATATCAGCGCCAACTCACAGCCGACAACGACGAACTCATTTTTACCGACATGACCGGCGGCGCGCGCCAATTTCAGGTTAGCGGCTTTTCCGAAAATGACCCGGCTTTAGTCTGGAACGTCACCATACCCACAACGACCTTAGAAATTCCCATGACTGCCCCCGGCAAGATAAGCAGCGGCGTTTACACCATTGGCAGCAATCACGCCGCCGGAGCCAAATTCATTGCCACAACAACAGCCAATACGCATACGCCGTTGAGCATTAGCAAATACGTACCCACCAGCCTGGAACCACCGGCTGGCGGCGCGGACTGGATTGCCATCAGCCACGCCAATTTTCTGGCCCAGGCCAATACGCTGGCCAATCACCGCGCCAGCTTCAGCGGTATGC
>JACKCC010000024.1 GCA_020634245.1 Ardenticatenaceae bacterium
ATGGGAAAGGGTAAATTCATGTTGCACAAACGGCCGTTTCTGGATAATCTGTCAAAAAAATTATGGCAAAGGTGACGGCCGTTACCACCACCCAACCCGACGATTTCCCAACGAATGACCCCAATTTGTCACCGTTTTGCACTTTTATGCTACAATATCCAGCAACCAACATCCAGTAACCATTTACAAGGAGCATACCTATGGCAGATGTCCAGGCAATCGCCAACCGCATTGTAGAAAACGTCGAGCGCGTAATCGTCGGTAAACGACAATCTGTGCAGCTTACCGTGCTGGGGCTGCTGTGTCAGGGGCACATTCTCATCGAAGACGTCCCCGGCGTTGGCAAAACGGTACTGGCCAAATCATTGGCCAAATCCGTCGGCTGTAAATTCCAGCGCATCCAGTTCACCCCCGACATGCTTCCCAGCGATGTCACCGGCATCTCCGTCTTCAACCAGAAAACCCGCGAATTTGAATTCCGGCCCGGCCCCATCCACGCCCAAATCGTCCTGGTGGACGAAATCAATCGGGCTACTCCCAAAACACAATCGGCCTTGTTGGAATCGATGGAGGAGCGGCAGGTGACGGTAGACGGCGTTACCCATGAACTGGAAACACCCTTCATGGTCCTGGCTACCCAAAACCCTATCGAGTACGAAGGCACTTTCCCCCTGCCCGAAGCCCAACTCGACCGCTTCATGCTCCGCATCCGCCTGGGCTACCCCAGCAAAGAAGAAGAAGTCGATGTTTTGGACCGGCAGCGGCAAACCCACCCCATCAACAATTTAGAACAAGTCGTTTCGGTGGAAGAACTGCTAACTGCTCAGGAAGCGATCAAAGAGATCTACATCGATGAACACGTCAAGCATTACATCGTGGAGATCGTGCGGCAAACCCGCGAACATCCCGACGTCTATCTCGGCTCCAGTTCGCGTGGCGCGCTGGCCATTTACCGGCTGGGGCAGGCACGGGCCGCCATATTTGGCCGCGATTTTGTTTTGCCCGACGACGTCAAAGCATTGGCCAAAGTCGCCCTGGGCCACCGTATTATTGTCGGTCCCGCCGCCCGTATCAAAGATATTGAGCCGGATGCCATCGTCCAGGAAATACTGGATCGCGTAGCCGTACCCGGCGCTCAAGTAAAGGTCTGACATGCGCCACCGGCGAACGACCGCTTTTATTCTGGCCTTTCTCGCCCTGTTGAGCGGCCTGGCCACCGGGCGGGCGATTTTGTTCAACCTAGCCTACCTGCTGGGCTTGTTGATCATCGTCTCTTTTGCCTGGGCCTGGATCAATCTGAACTGGGTGAAGCTCTCGCGCAACACGCGCACCCGGCGTACACAAGTGGGACGGCCGTTAGAAGAACGCTTTACCGTCCAAAATACCAGCATTGTGCCTAAACTATGGCTGGAAATTCGGGATTTCGGCAACGTACCCGGCCATTACAGCAGTCACGTCATCCACAGCCTGGGCGGGCGCAGCGCCTACACCTGGCGCATCAACACCATCTGCACCGAACGCGGCCGTTACCAACTTGGCCCCATCCGGCTGCGCACCAGCGACCCGTTTGGCCTGTTCCCGATGGAACGGGATTTTGCGGCCACGACCCACGTCGTCGTTTATCCGCTGACTTTTGACATTCACCAGTTTGCCCTGCCCATCGGGATTTTGCCCGGTGGCGATGCCCTGCGGCGGCGTACCCATTACATCACCACCAACGCCGCCGGCGTGCGCGATTATGCGCCTGGCGACAGTTTCGGCCGGATTCATTGGCCCAGCACGGCGCGACGCGACCGGCTCATCGTCAAAGAGTTCGAGTTAGACCCGCTGGCCGACATCTGGATTGTGCCTGATATGGCTATTTTTGGACACGTGGCTCCCAAAACCAACACTGTCAAACGGTTGAGCGATTTACCGCCCTGGATGCAGTTGGACGAGTTTGAACTGCCGGAAACGACGGAAGAGTACACGGTAGCCATTGCTGCTTCTCTGGCACAATACTTTTTGCGGCGCGACCGGGCGGTGGGATTGGTCGGCTACGGACAGTCGAATGAAGTCGTCCAACCTGATCGAGGCGAGCGGCAGTTGAACCGCATTTTGGAGACGCTGGCCGTTTTGCGGGCGCAGGGGCAGGTGCCGCTGGCCGACGTTTTGCAAGCTGAATCGCATCTATTTCCAAGAGGCACGACCGTTATTGTGGTAACGGCCAGCGCCGATGAGGATTGGGCGCTGGCAGCGCGGCAGGTAGCCCGGCGCGGTCTGCGTATTGTTTCGGTGCTGGTTAACCCGGAATCGTTTGGCGGGCGATTTTCGGCTGCGCCACTGGCCTCGCTGCTGCAAGCCGGCGGGATGGGGGCGTATGTGGTGAACTGCGGGGATAATTTAACGGCCGTTCTCAGTCAAAACGGCAAACAAGCGGGGTATTACACCGTTGCCTGATTCAAATCTCATTCAACAAATCAACCAAACCAAAATTTTGTCCAACAGTTTGCCCATTTGGGGCTTCGGCCAGATGGGTGTCGGCCTCAAAACACCCGATGCCATGCTGTACATCGACCTGTGTCTGTCAGATGGCGTGCGGGAACTGTTCGGCGAGTTTTGGGTGCGGGCTTACGATCCGCCGGTAGAACCCAGCCGCATCAACAACGCCGATTTCTATTTGATAACTCATGAGCATATGGATCATCTCGATCCGCGAACGGTTGGCCCCATTGCCCAGGCATCGCCGCAGGCCAAATTTGTAGCACCGGGCTGGTGTGTTGATTTGCTCCACGAATGCGGCGTGTCTGATGAGCGGATTATTGTGCCGGAAGCGTTGAAGCCGTTTGCGCTGCCGGGGACTGGTGTGGTGGTTACGGCCGTGCCCTCGGCCCATTACAAAAAAGAGTATGATGAACAAAAAGGGTACCGCTGGCTGGGCTATCTCATCGAAAGCAACGGCGTCCGCTTTTACCACGCCGGCGACACGATTATTTACGATGATTACATCGAGACGCTGCAACGACTGCCCCTGCCTGACGTGGTAATGCTGCCGGTAAACGGCCGTGACCACTACCGCGAAACCGAATTCGACGTGACGGGTAATCTGCTGCCTGTGGAAGCGGCCCGTCTGGCCCGCGACCTGGGCTGGGACACGCTCATTCCGGGGCACAACGACCTGTACCCCAACAACACGATCCCGTTCGGTGAAATCGTGCACGTGCTGGAAACAACAGCACCCCGGCAAAAACACAAGTTTTTGCAGCCGGGAGAGTTATTTTACTACGTTAAATAGAGACAAGGTTAGGGAAAGGAATTGATCCACAGATTGCCCAGATTTCGCAGATTATCAACCTAAAAATCTGTGTAATCTGCGAAATCTGTGGTTGTTGTTTTTTGCAATTAAGAGCTTAGGAAACCATCAAGGGAATGGTTTCAGTGTGCTGGGGCTGTGGTTTGTCAACGGCCGTACCCGACATGCTCCACGGCCCGGTATGTTTAATCTTCACAGGCACGATTTGGCCCTTCAGTTCACGCGGATCATCGAAAAAGACCAGCTTGCCCTGCGGGGAACGGCCGCGCCAGCGGCCTTTGTGCGTATCTTCAACCAACACCTCAACCACCTGACCGCGCCATTCTTTCATCTTCGCCGTTAGAATGTCCTTTTGCAGCTCCTCAATCAGGTGGAAGCGGCGGCGCTTTTCCTCATCGGACACATCGTCCTCCATGCGGCGGTCGCTGACTGTGCCGGGACGCGGACTGTAGCGGGCCAGGTGAATCTTGTCCAGCTTCAAATCGGCCAGCAGATCATACGTTTCCTGGAACTGGGCCTCGGTTTCGCCGGGGAAGCCGACGATGATGTCACAGTGAACGGCCGTGCCCGGCACAATGTCACGGATGCGGTGAATCAGTTGGCGGTATTCGGCATTGGTATAGCCACGCTTCATGTTCACCAGCACCGCATCATTGCCCGCCTGAATCGGCACTTCGATTTGGGGCATCACTTTAGGCAAATCGCGCACGGCGTACAGAATTTTGTCGGTCATGTAGTTGGGATGGCTGGTCAGGAAGCGGATGCGCTCCAGGCCATCAATCCCGTTGATGACTCGCAACAAATCGGCTAAATCGGGGCCATCGGGGACATCATACCCGTATCTGTCCACAATTTGACCCAGCAAAACCACTTCTTTCACGCCCTGCCCCACCAACGACCGCACTTCGGCAGCAATTTCACCGACGGGACGGCTGCGTTCAATGCCCCGCTTTTGCGGGATGATGCAGAAGCTGCACGCATGAGAGCAGCCGTAAACGATAGAAACCGGCGCAGAAACCAGTTCGCCGCGCTGATCGGCGGGCAAAATCACCTCGCCATCCTGCCAGGCGTGCAGTTGGCTGATGGAGGCTCGTTCCAGTGCTAAATCTTCACCTTCGGTGAGATGGGCCACCAGCGGTGCGCCATCGGTGGCCGGTTCCATGAACACGTCCACAAAGGGGAAAGTCTTCTCCAAAGCCTCGTTGCCGCGCACGCCGACGACGCAGCCCATGACAGCTACCGTCATATCGGGCCGCTGCGCTTTGGCGTGTTTCAACATATGCAGCTTGCCATACGCCTTGTCCTCAGACTGCTGGCGCACGGTGCAGGTCTGCAAGACAATCACATCGGCGTCATCGGCCGACGGCGTAGATTGGTAACCCAGTTTTTCCAATTCGGTAGCCACGCGCCGGGCATCGGCATAATTCATCTGGCAGCCGGTGATCCAGAAATGGTATTTTTTGGTCATAAATTTTTCCAAGAAAAGAGACTGGAGACTGGAGATTAGAGATTGGAGACTTTTCAGTCTCTTCTCTAGTCCCTAGTCCCCAGTCTCCCCAAGATAATTGCTTCGGTAAACCGAAAGGTGATTCTATCGCCCGCGACTTGCAGCGTCAAGAACGCGGCGGCGCGCTGCGGGGCTTGCAGGAGCATGGCCCGCAGGCGGGTGCGGTTGACGGGGGAGACGCGCATCCGGTGAACGTAAGCGTCAAAATCGAGCCACATATCGGCCGTTTCCTGGTGGGTGATGGCGAATCCCGCTTCGCGGTACAGGTCAATCCATTCGTCCAGGCTGAGGCAACGGCCGTGACTGGGGTCTCTCAATTTCTCATACGCATTAATGTACTCACCAGCCTCTTGTTCGATTCTAGCTTTTTTGCCACGCAAACGGCTGCCGGGCACCACATTATCGACCACTGCCAACAGGCCGCCGGGCCGCAAAACGCGGGCTGCTTCGGCCACAAATTGGGCCAGGTTGGGGAAATGATGAGCCGCCAACCGGCAGGTGACCAGGTCAAAGGTGGCATCGTCGAAGGGCAGGGATTCAGCATCGGCCGTTTCCGTGGTAAAGTTGGTGAAGCCGCGCTCCTGGGCCAGCCGGGCGGCTTCGGCCAGCATTTCGGCGGTGATGTCGCTGGCAACGACCTGGGCAACGTGCGGGGTGAAGGTTAGTGCCGTGTGGCCCGCGCCGGTGGCCACGTCAAGGACATGCCAGTCGGGCTGTGGTTGGGTCAATTCGAGGAGCCGGTTGAGGCTGTAACCCTGGGCATGGATGCCGCTGGCGGCGTAATCGGCCGCCGCCCGGCCAAAGAGATGTTGGACTTGTTGTTTGTTATTATTCGGCTGCATTTTCAAGGCCTAAAATTCTGGTAAGATTATCAAGGAGTCAGTCAGATTATGTACAATGATAACGGGTGAAAGCATAAATGCCGAAATTTCCTGCTTAACATTTATAATTTCGGTTTGGAAAATTGCTCTATTCTTTTAATTAGGAGGGGCTAATCATGACATATTATGTTAATCTTTTTTCACCAGAAACTTATGAAGCGTTTAGCAAATCAGACCGAACCGTTTCTGGTTTTAGGTTACGTCAAAAGAATGTAGCCGGTAAAATAAACGTTGGCGACAGATTGATTTGCTACATGACTAAGCTATCCCGCTGGATAGGTGTCCTTGAAGTAATTGAAACCTATTATGAAGATGACACGCCAATTTTCTATCTAGAAAAAGATCCTTTCGTTATTCGTTTCAAAGTTAAACCAACGGCATGGTTAGCAAAAGAAAGGGCTATTCCAATTCGAGATAATCGTGTTTGGGATGTGTTGAGTTTCACAAAGGGCCATGACAAAAAATCATCAAGCTGGACTGGAAAACTTCGAAGCAGCCTGAATCGATTGAACAAGGCGGATGGGGAGTTTTTAGAGAATTTAATCCTAAAGCAAATCAGTAATGGTGAAGATTTTCCATTGGATGAAAAAGAATATGAAAAGTTAATTACTCATCAGGTACGTCGCCTAGATAAGACTGTAACCGTATCAGTTCCTAAAGATGAAGATGAAGAAATTCTTCCTGCCACACCCCCTACAACTGATATTAGAGAGTCAACGAAAATACAAGCTCTCATTGGGAAGATTGGCTTAACAATGGGAATGCATATATGGATTCCTAAAAATGATAGAAGTGCCGTTTTGAAAGAACCAAGTACTGAAAGTTTACAAATTCTCGATATCTTGCCTCTAAATTACGATGAAACGACTCTAAAAACGATAGAGCAAATTGATGTTTTATGGCTACGAGGCCGTTCTATCGTCCGAGCCTTTGAGGTTGAACACACCACTTCAATTTATTCAGGGATTTTACGAATGGCTGATTTATTAGCATTGCAACCCAATATGGACATCAAATTGCATATTGTTGCCCCTGAAGAAAGGCGGGAAAAAGTTTTTAGGGAATTACTACGGCCAGTATTTTCTCTGCTTGAAAAAGGGCCACTTTCAGAAAGCTGTACGTATCTTTCTTATGATAGTGTTCGAGAAATTTCAAAATTGAAGCATTTATTACATCTTTCTGATTCCGTTTTGGAAGAATATATTGAAGAAGCTGAGTAAAAACAGGGTGGTGACTTAATTATTCACCCACACGGCCGTTCCACATTGATCTTGTCCATGAAACAACGGCCGTTCGTAACGGGAACCAGGCGCAATCAACCGCAGCACTCCCTCATCGGGCAGGACGAACCAGTTACCATCGGCCGACCAGTCAATGCCATCAGGGCTGAGAAATGCCGCCGAATAGGTGCGGTTTTGCTGGCGCTCCAAGTCGTGAACGTAGTAAACCGGGCTGCCTGCTTCCATGCCCATAACGGTCAGGTAACGGCCGTTCCCCTCAATCTGCGCCGGAAATCCCTGGGCGTCTGCCAATTCCAACAGCAGTTCAATCTTGCCAGTCCGCTGGTTGACGGTGAACCAGTCATCTTGCCGGGGGACGGCCGTGTTCAACACCGTCGTTGTCTGCACAATCCACAAATCGCTTTGGGTGGGATGATGGGTGACAGACAACATGAGTAAATGAAGCGGGCGGCCGAATTCCGGTAAAGCATCGCGTAGCACCTGACTAGACAGCATGATTTCGGCTGACGTCAGGTCGGATATATCGGTCAGAACCAGTTCCGTTTCGCCGCCATTATTGATGAAGAAATCCAAATCCAACGCTGGATCGGGGCGAACGTAGATAAACGTGGTGTCATTCAACCAAAGCGGCGACCAGCCCAGCCCAATTTCTTGCAGAATCTGGCCCTCGCCGTCACCCATCGACAGAATTGGCAGTCCGAAGTCGCTCACATTTTGCAGGAGCGTGTG
This sequence comes from Ardenticatenaceae bacterium, assembly GCA_020634245.1. Classification (GTDB taxonomy): domain Bacteria; phylum Chloroflexota; class Anaerolineae; order Promineifilales; family Promineifilaceae; genus JACKCC01. The sequence goes on from JACKCC010000024.1 coordinate 7,651, forward strand.
GTCATCACCGGGCGCGGTATGCTTTAATCTGTCCCAGTTTTGCAGTTGGCAGTCTGGGCCAGGACAAGTCGTTAAATCAAGGATGTCAAAACCGATCCGTCCCGTCTCTGCAGTGTCCTGGTAAAAAGTTAGAAAGTGTTTGCTGTCAGCAGCAGGCAGAACATAGGTAGAAGGCAGCCAGTAGGAACTGGGGGCATCGTCCAAGAGCAAAGTGACTTCACCATCCCGCCACAGGTAAAGCTGTCCCGCTGATTCGGCATCAAAGCGGTTGACGAGGAACACCGCCCCATCGTCATCAGGCATAGGAAATAATAGGATCCAGGTGGCCGGTGAAAAGTCACCAGGGAAAGCAGCGATCCCATCTCCCCAAGTGGATTGGGCCAGATCGTAACGCCAGATTTCAGGCGGTTGGCCGCCCTGGCATACCGTCAGGATGTCCTGCTGCGGCAGCGGGATGGGCGGCGGGATTTGAGCCTGCCACGGCCGTTCCCGCAGCAGCGGCGGTGGGCGTAGATCAAGTTGAGCGAGGATTTGTTTGATGGTTTGATAGTCGGGCTGCTGGGTGCGGTTGAACTCGAAAAAGAGAACGGCCGTTACCCAACCCGCATACCCATTCAGCAAAGCGTAATAACCGGCCTCATCCACAGGGCGGCCAACCAGCGTCGGTGCCGGCAGCGATAACAAGAGCGTATTGCCACCGCTGCGGCGCGGAAAAATCGTGCGGAAATCCTGCTCCAGAGCCAAAAGCTGGTCTTCGTCGGTTTCCAACGTCAGGCCTAGTTGGAAGTTAGACAGACAATTGGCCTCAGGCAGGCGGCAAAATTCAGCCAAACGTGCGTCCAGGTCAGCGGCCAATTTTTGGGCAATTTCCAAATCCCGTGCCGGAAAAGTCAAAATCAAGCGTCCGTCCTCCTCTGTGCGCGTTTGCCCCCAAAAGGCGGCGGCATCAGGTGGCGCAAGCTGCCATTGGCCGTCGTTGTTGGCGTAAACGGCCGTTTCCACCAGCGTCACCGTCTCTGTCACCGTGTCACTCAATTCCGTAATGTAGGGCATTTTGGTTTCGACAATGGCCGTTTGCAAATCGGGGGCCAGCATGATGACCGGTTCGGCTTGGGCCAGATAGGGAGCAACCCACAAGCCCAGCGGCGGCCTATCCCAAAATAACTGCCGGTCGACAAGCTGAACCTGCGTCGTTGACCAATCGCGGCTGTAAGGAAAAAGCATCGTGGCAAACACATCCACGTCACGGCTAGCGGCGGTTTGCATGACCAGTTGGTGGCTGGCCAACACATCATTGCTGACAAGGCGGCTGGTCTTGTTAGCCTGCCGGTTGAGCAGGACATAGGCTACGCCGCCAATGATGATAAACAGCGCCAGCAGAGGCAGCCAGATGCGCCAATGTTTTAGAAGGGAAACGGCCCCGGCAAGCCCGCCCCCACCCGGCGTTACATCCTGCTCTTCGGCCCACTCATGTTCTTGTTCTGCCTGCCATTCAAATTTGACCGGCATCTCCTACCCCTTAAGAGCCATAGGGATTTCCTCTGGCTCTATCGCCTATTCATTCAACCAGACCACATTTGTGCAATTGCCCAAACTATTGGGAATGAACTGTTCGTAATCATAAGCAGGCGCGGCAAGAGTCATCGTCTGATTTTCCTGAACGATTATCAGCCATCGTCCATCTGCTGACCAATCATACGTATTGGCCGGCGTAAAACCGCCCGGCCTGGTTCCGGCAAACATTTTCACCTGATCGGTATCTAAATCGTACAAAAAAAGATCGTTGCGCGTTTCGTAAAACAACTGCTGACCGTCTTCAGTGCCGGTTACGACAAGGAAACGGCCGTCCGGCGAAAAGCCTAGCGAATGAGACTCGCCCAGTCCTGTTTCTAAAAGAAACCGCAATTCATCGGTGTTCACATTATACGAGAAAATATAAACCTTGCGGTCATTCCCTGTGGCGACAACAAAAATCAGGTTCGGTTGCTGCAGATGAGGTATCACGTAATGGATGAAAGGAACTGTAAACGAACTGTCTTCCGGCAAGGCCAATTGCAGTTGCGACGGCAACAAAATGGGTTGGGGCGTCTCGTCTGTAATAGACATCAAAACCAGTTCTTGCCGGTTACCATCAGCAGAAAGGGGAATTTGCCTGATAAAGCCGAACGTTGATTCATCCAGCCAGAATGGGGCATAGCCCATGCCCACATAGGTTAACGCATCCAGGCTGGTGGCTGGCGGCTGGCTGTTACCCCGGTAAATGGGCCATTCATCAGGGGTAAACGTGGGATCGAAAAGGATAGTACGGCCGTTCATCACAAATGGCTCATATCCCAATGAATCGGTCGGCAGCATCAGAAAATCCGTGCCCTGCGGCGACCAAACCGGGTATCCACCCAATGGCTCAAGCTGGCAGTCACCGGCGGTACAGGCCGGCCAATCAACCCGATTGATAACCAGTTCATTTAGGCCGTAAACCTGCAAATATTGCCCCGTCGGGTCAAACTGACCAAAGGTGATCGTCTGGTCGGCCGGCAAGATTTGGCGTCGGCCGTCTTGCCAGAGATAAGTGTGCAGCACCTCATCATCATCTGCTTGCAGCAATAATAATGCTTCGTCATCTGGCAGCGGGCTGAGGGATAATGTCAATCCGTCAAGGGCATGGGGGATTAGTTCCGAATTGGCTAACCGGTATTGGTATAATTGGGCCTGTTCGGCCTCCTGGTCGGATGAACAAAGCAGGTAAATATCTTGTGTTGGCAGCGGCAGCGGCGGCGGTTTCTGACGGACCAGGTATTGTTCCAAAGCATACGACCGCCAGCGGCTGCCCAATGAATAACGATTAAATTCTGTTGATTCGGCAGAAATTGCCCCCAGCCAATTGGTAAAAAGCAGATTGCGGCTTATTTTTTGCTGCAAGCCGGCAATAGAATTATTGGGTAACTGTTGGTGGATAAAATCGACGGCCGTTACCACCAACCAATTATCTTCTCTGTTTAATAAATTAACTGGGCTGCGCCAGCCGTCATCCAGGTCTTCAAAGGCAATGTTCTCGCGTATCACCCGCTCATAATCGGCACGATTGAGGTTTAACGGCCGTAATCCCAACGCGTCCAATTGATAATCGAGCAGCGCCTGGAAATATGCCAGATGATCGCAGCATTCGTAACCGGTTAGTTGGGCAACCGCTGCACCGACCAGTTGGATAGCGTAGCCGCGAAAAAGCGCCTGGTAACCAGTTTCGTCCAGAGGCAGCCCAACCAGCGTTGGCGTCGGCAGATTAAGCTGTCCACGCTCGTCCAAAGCGAAAACCGGGCGGGCAAAGTCGATTAGAAGCTGCGGATCGTTCTCCATCCGTACATTCAGGGAAAAGCCATCAGGGCAGTTGAGGTCGACCAGCGAACGGCACATTTCGGCCAGCTTGGCCTCCAAATCAAAAGCCAGTCGTAAAGCCAGTTCAGCATCTCGCGCTGGATATACCAGGCGGAGCGCCCCCCCGGATGTGGTTTCAAAACCGCCCCAAAATTCGGCTGTAGGCGGCGCATACAACCAGCGCTGGGAACCCAGGCGGTAAACGGCCGTTTGCCGCAGCTTCACCGTCTCCGTCACCCCATTACCCACGTTCACCGCGTAATCTTGCAAAAAAGCCATCTCGGCGGCGCTCAGTTCCGGGTTCAGCTCGATGGTGACCGCCCCACTATCGACGTCGGCCTGAGTAACGGCCGTGTCCACCGACAGCCGGGTCAAATCAAATGCCGAGCGGTCGAACAGGCCGTTGTACTGAACCAATTCGCTTTGCGCCTCCACCCAGGCATCGTCTATCCCAGACAAAAGCGTGTTAAAAAGCTCCACGTCCCGGTCGGCGCTGGCCTGCTGAACTAAATTATGCGAGGCCAGGATGTCACCGGTGGCGTTGGCCGTGGCCGTTTCGATGCGCTGGTTGACCTGCCGGTAGATGAGGGCAACGGCCGTGATCACCCCCACCACAATTAAGGCATAGGTGATCCAGGGATGGCGGCGGGGAACGGCCGTTTCTGCTGCCGATCCTCTATCATCCCAGTTGACGTCGTCATCGGTTTGCCAGTTGAAGTTGGACATGGTTACTAACTGCTAATCGCTAATTGCTAATTGCTTACGCTTCCCATTTTACGTGAGGAACGGCCGTACACAACCTACGACAACCCTCCATTCATAAAACACTAACGGCCATACAGTGCCAGGCACAGGGCATCAGGTTTTACATAAACCAGGCTGTCCCGTCCTGTGCCTGGCACTTTGCAAACCTGGTTGACAGACACGGCCGTCTCCTCTAAAATGTGCTTTACATTTACAGGATAACGTCATGAAATCATTTACGTCAATCAGCAACTACAGCGCCGCCGCTGCTAGCCAGACCTCCGGTCTGGATCGTTTGTGTGCCTGATTGACGCGAACCAATAACCCGCCGCAAACGCCGCCAGACTGGAACCCCGGTCTGGCGGTTTTTTGTTGCTACGGTAAAATTTGATAGGAGAGATTGGAGATTAGAGACTGGAGACTGTAACGTACAGTCCCAATCTCTAGTCTCCAGTCTCCAATCTCTAAAATGGAGCAATTATGAAACCCACAACAAGCAATGAAATCCGCCAGGCCTTCCTCGACTTTTTTAACGAGGTCGGCCATGAAGTCGTGCCCAGCGCGCCGCTGCCGCAGCACGACAACCCCACCCTGCTGTTCACCAATGCCGGAATGAACCAGTTTGCCAACGTATTTTTGGGGAAGGAGAAACGGCCGTATTCCCGCGCCGCCACCGCCCAAAAATGTATGCGCGTTCAAGGCAAACACAACGATTTGGAAAACGTCGGACCCTCCCAGCGCCATCACACCTTTTTCGAGATGCTGGGCAACTTCTCCTTCGGCGACTACTTCAAATCCGAAGCCATCGATTACGGCTGGGCCTTCCTCACCAAAGTCATCGGGTTGGAACCGGAGCGGCTCTGGGCCACAATTTACGACGATGACGACGAAGCGTTCGAATTGTGGCAGCGCTACCTGCCGGCCGAAAAAATCCTGCGCTTTGGCAAAAAAGAAAATTACTGGGAGATGGGCGACGTCGGTCCCAACGGCCCCTGTTCTGAAATCCACTACTATCGCGGCGATCTGGCCCACGTCGATGCCAGCCTGCTCAATGACGATGACGACCTGGACGAGAACTTCCTGGAAGTGTGGAACCTGGTTTTCATGCAGTTCGAGACCGACGAAGAGGGCAACACCACACCGCTGCCCAAACCCTCCATCGACACCGGCATGGGGCTGGAGCGGCTGACCCGTATCCTGCAACATGGCGACAGCAACTACGATACCGATCTCTTCCTGCCAGCGATGGATCGCGTTCAGGAACTACTGGGCGATTCTGACGCGCAGCGGGCGGAGAATTACGTTGGCTACCGCGTCATTGCCGATCATGGCCGTGCCGCCACTTTTATGATTGCCGACGGCGTGCGCCCCAGCAGCACCGGGGCCGGTTACGTTTTGCGCATGATCACCCGGCGCGCCGCCCGGTTTGGCCGCAAAATCGGCTTCACCGAGCCATTCCTGGCCGAAATCGCCCAGGTCTACATCGACCAGATGGGAGACGCCTACCCCGAACTCAAGCGGCGGCGCGAACACATTTTGCGCACCATCACCCAGGAAGAGCGCAAATTCGAGCGCACACTGGACACCGGCCTGGCCCACCTCGACGAGGTCGTGGCCGAGATGAAAGCGCGCGGCGCAACCGAAATCCCCGGCGAACAGGCGTTTGATTTGTACGCCACCTATGGCTTGCCGCTGGAAATCACCCGCGATGTGGTCGGCGAGCAAGGCATCACTGTCGATGAAGCGGGCTTCAAAAAAGCCAAGGACGCCCATGCTGAAGCCAGCGGTGCGGGCAAGTTTGGTCAATACGAAACCGGCACGAACGTCTACGCCGATGCGCTCACCGCATTGATGGAATCGGGCCAGTTGGAAGATGGTGTGGAGCATGATCCCTATTCGGGGGCAACGGCCGTTTCCGAAATCGTCGCCATCTTCAAAGACGGTCAGCCGGTCGAGTCGGCGGAAAAAGGCGAGAAAGTGGAAATAGCCACGGCCGTGACCCCCTTCTACGTCGAATCCGGTGGCGAGGTTAGCGACACGGGCCGCATTGAGTTTGAAGGCGGCGACGACCGGCAACCGGTCGCATTCCGCGTCGACGATACGCGCAAACCGGTGCCGGGGATGATTGTGCATGTGGGCGAAGTAGCGAGTGGCGGGTTGCAGGTAGGCGATTCTGTGACATTGGTGGTGGATAACGGCCGTCGCTGGGACATCCGCCGCAATCACACCGCCACCCATCTTTTGCACCGGGAACTGCGGGCGCATCTGGGCAAACACGTCACCCAGGCCGGTTCGCTGGTAGCGCCCGACCGGCTGCGCTTCGATTTCACCCATGATGAAGCGGTGGACCGGCGCACGCTGGCCCAAGTCGAAGCGGCCATCAACGACGCCATCCTGGCCAACCAGCCGGTGACCGTCACCTACATGGGCCAGGAAGAAGCGATTGACAAAGGGGCGATGGCCCTGTTCGGCGAAAAGTACGGCGACATCGTGCGCACGATCAAAATCGGCGATATGCCCCCTGAAACTGCCTACAGTTTTGAACTGTGCGGCGGCCTGCACGTCGATGAAACGGCCGAAATCGGCCTGTTCCGCTTCGTCAACGAAGGGGCGTCGGCGGCCGGGGTGCGCCGCGTGGAAGCGGTGACCGGACACGGCGCGCAACAACTGGTCGCCGAACGGCTGGACACGCTGGAAGCGGTGGCCCACAAGCTCAACGTGCCGCTGGGCGAACTGGAATCGCGGCTGGACAGTTTGCTGGCCGAGCATCGCGCGTTACAAAAGGAACTGGAAAAGTTACAGCGCCAGTCGGCCCGCGGCCAGTTTGAGGCGCTGCTGGGCCAGGTACAGCAAATCAACGGGGTTAACGTCCTGGCCGCCCAGGTAGATGTGGCCGACGTCGATGGCCTGCGCGAGATGGCCGACTGGTTTAGAGATAAGGTGGGATCGGGAACGGCCGTATTGGCCACCGTCCTCAACGATAAACCGCTCATCGTGGCCACCGTCACCGATGACCTCATTAAACGAGGCTTGAAAGCGGGTGACCTGGTGCGCGACGTGGCCCAAATGGTCGGCGGCGGCGGCGGCGGCCGGCCCAACATGGCCCAGGCTGGTGGTCGGGATGCCAGTAAGCTGCCGGAGGCGTTAACGGCCGTACCGGGTTTGGTCGAGAAAGCAATTGGCTAATGATTCAAGGTGACAGGCACTTTCCGAAGTGCCTGTCACCTTACGTTTGGAGAATATTACTTCTGGGCACACCTAAATCCCACATACTCAGCACGGAACGTGGGAATGTAATTATAACGTCTATAAGTAAGAACATCATCGCTAGAGTCAAACCATGAACCTCCGCGCATGGCCTTAAAACCACTATTGTCTGCTCCTTGTGGATTATAGAAAGGTGAATACAGATAGTAATCATTGGTATACCAATCATAAACCCATTCTCGCACATTACCTGCTGTATCCAATACTTCATAAAAACTAACGCCAGAAGGATAATTACCTACATATATTGTATCGCCAATGCATCCAGAATAATTCGTACGACCACAATCAATTATTGGTCCCCACGGATAAATGCGCGCTTCTTGCATTACCTCATCCCAACGTGCCGCTTTTTCCCATTCTGCTTCTGTGGGCAAGCGTCCCCCGGCCCATTCACAATATGATTGAGCATCATTCCAACTCACGTAAATCACCGGATAGTTATCAAAATCAGTATTGCTATAGTAACTACTGTGTGTATAGCTTCCATTTTGCGCCGGAGTGCGACAATAGTTAGCAAATACACATTGAGCATACATACTATTCGTCACTTCCATTTGGTCAATCCAATAAGCATCCAAAAACACTTCATGAGTTGCATCGCCATTTCCCATTATAAACCTACCTTCTGGCACATACACCATCACTGCCGCATCTTTCGGGCGAATTCGGGTACTACCAATGCCAGGCGTTAGTGTGGGAGTAATCGTGGGCGTGTTTGTCGGTTCGGGTGTTGCGGTATCGGTTGGCTCAATCGTAGGTGTATTTGTCGGTTTGGGCGTGGTGGTATCGGTTGGCTCAATCGTGGGCGTATTTGTGGGTACGCTTGCTATTATTTGGGTAGGAGGCAATGTTTTAGTTGGTGTAGTAGTGGGAGTTGCTGCTAAGCGACCGCCGCCAGTTACTAACTGAAAAACACCAAACAACGCCAAAGCTATCACAACCGAGCCGCCAATCCAGCCCCAAACGGGAATTTGACGAAGGGAAATCTGGCGAGGGTTGCGTTCTGGTGGCGTAAACGGCACCGGTGCGACATCCAGGCTAACTGATTCGGAGAGGTCGGGCCATTCAATTTTTGGCCGTTTATAGGCACAAAAATTCAGCAGATCGTCTAATCGCCCCTCTCGGTTCATACGAGCGATTAAGGATTCGATACGAGTAGATAACGTTTCACCCCGCAAATCATCATATTCAATTCCCAACTCAAAACAGAGGCTGCGAATTTCTTCCTTATCAAATGTATCCGTGATAAGGTCTCTTATCTGAACGAGTAATTGATTCTTTGAATTTTGCGCCATGATAAATGCTGCTTAAGCTGGTTGGCTGGTTAATTGACTGGCTAAAATTATAACTGAATCGGGTAAAACCGAGAAACAGTTAATGAGGCAAACTTCAATCTCCATGCTAAAATCGTGAAAACACGCCTTTCACTTTTAGGAGTCCTTCATGCTCTTACTCATTCCATTCACACGTTTGGAGTTCAAAACTTACCTGGACGCTGAAAATGTCCGGCAGCGGCTGGCGGCCGAGGTCGAGCCAAGCTCCATCTTTAGGCAGTCAATCTGGCGGCGCGATCATCGCTTTTTTGCCGGACAAGTTGAGGAGAACGGCCGTTTCCAAATAAACCGGGTCATCCGCTACCGCAACTCTTTTTTGCCTTACATCTATGGCGAAATTGTGGACGATCTGGACGCCACCCGCATCAAATTGCGCCTGCATCCTCATCCTGTGGTCATGATACTCATGCCTATCTTCCTGGGTATTTTCTTTTTCACATTTATCGGCGCAGGCCTCATGTCGGGCGATCTGGTCCAAAATTTGTGGGTTGCCTGGCCCATGCTGGGTTTTCTTATCCTTTTTTACACCGTCATCGTTGGCTTTTTCAACTTTGAAGTGAACAAAGCACGGCAAAAATTAGAGGAAATTTTTCAAGTTAATTCTGTCACTTCCCATTGGGCCTAGTCACAGGTTTACATTTATTTGCATATCTGCTATTATTGACTCGTATGAGTAAGCAGCCATTCATAAAAACCATCTCTGAACGCTTCACCGTCCCCAAAAGAAAGGGCGGCGGTCTTATCAAAATCGAAGTGTGGGAAGACGAGAATGGGTTGATTGTCAAGTACAGTATGGTCTATGTGAATCATCAACTCTGTTCAAAAGATAACGGCCGTGTTTTTGGATATGATAACGCACACGATTACCATCACAGACATTACATGGGCGAGATTTTCCCTGTGGATGACTTCACAAATTATCAAGACTTGTTGGATCGGTTTGAAGAAGAAATCAAGGAATTTGTAAAATGAGCGTAACGATAAAACCAGGGTCTTTGTCTGACTTTTTTGCTTCAGCCAGGGAAACGGCCAAAGAAATTGACGAGGGGCGCAAAATAACGCCCAAAAATATCATCTGGGTTGAACCGGACGACCTTCGCGCATTGCTCAAGCCGGAAAGAACCCGGCTAGTCGAATACTTGCGCCAAAATAACCGGGTTATCTTTTCTGAACTCATGCAGGCCATGGGAAGAACACCGGCCAGCCTGAACAATGACCTGGAAATTTTATCTAAATACCAATTAGTCAGGATTTATAGGGAACCCAATCCTGGACATGGCGTGCGGAAAATTATTGAATCCGCGTTTGAGAATGAACGCATCCAGGTGATCGCTGAATTTTAACCCCCTGGCTCAATGCAAACCATTCGCCTTTCTCTTGACGACGACATCAATTCCATTTGTGACCTGCTGGATTGGTCGGATGACAAGCGGGTGGTGTTTGTTTTGCCGGAAGAGGAAACGGCTAAGCGTGACTTCGACAAGCTCAGTCACCGTGGGTCTGTCGAAACGGCTCGCCGTGAGCCTGTCGAAACGGCCGTTCTCCCCCCCGTTGTTACGGCCATCTCCCTCATCCGCCTGCGCCGTTACGCCGACAACAAACGGATAGAAGTCGGTCTGGTCACCGGCAACCGTCAACTGGCCCGGCAGGCGCGCGGATTGGGGCTGCCCGCCTTTACCACCGTCGAAGAAGCGGAAATGAGCCGGCGCGGCTGGTGGCGGGGGCGGCGGCGGCAGGAGCGGCTGGGTCTGCCCACCTACGGCGAACCACTGGATGATGGCAAGCCGCGACCATCCACCGATGATGATGAATTATTACCAACGTCGGCCGTCACTAAACGCCAGTGGGCCATTCGTTATGCGGCGATTTTGCTCTTTTTTGTGGCCGGGGCGCTGGGTGTCGTCTCCTTTTTATACCTGGTACCGCGGGCTACGATTATGCTCCAGCCGGAACTGGCCCCTTTGACGGCCGTACAGCAAATTACGGCCGTTCCCGCCCTCCAAACCGTTGACTACAGCCAAAACGCCATCCCGGCCCGCCTGCTCACCCTGACTCAATCGTGGCAGACCGACGTCGAAACGACCGGCGTTGTTGAAGTGCCGGCCGCCCCGGCGCGCGGCCTGGTCGTCTTCACCAACCTGACCGAAGAAACCGTCACCGTCCCGGCCGGAACCATCATCCAGACGGAAGACGGGTTAGGCTTCCAAACGGTGGCCGACGTGTCGGTCGCCGGGGTGGAAGGCAGCACGGCCGAAACAGATGCCATTGCCCTGGAACCAGGACCGCAGGGCAATGTCTCCGCCGAATCGCTGACGGTGCTGCCGGCGGGATTGATCGATTTACTAGAGGTGCGTAATCCAGCGCCGATGGTGGGGGGCGACGTGCGGGCGGAAGCGGCCGTTTCCCAGGAAGATTTGAACCGCGTTCGTTCTCAGGCGCTGCAATTTTTGCAAGCTGTGGCCCAATCGCAGATGGAAGGGATGCTGACCGAGCGGGAATTTTTGGCGCGAGAGTCGCTGCGGGTGGTGGAAATCGTCAGCGAAACCTATTCGCACCAGGTGGGCGAGCAGACGGCGCAGATTAGCGTGGAGATGGAAGCCGTGTTGCAGGGCACGGCCGTTGACACCACGGCCGCATCTGGTCTGGTTTACGAGGCGCTGGCCGGGCAGGTCAGACCCGGCTTCACGCTGGTTCCGGAGAGTATCCAATTTGGCGAAGCCGAGGTCGTCAGCGCCGATGAAGCTGGCAACGTCACTTTTTTGCTGTCGGGCACAGGCGCGGCGGCTACCAATCTCAATTTGGATGAGACATTGGCGGCGATTGCCGGGCAGGAAACGGGAACCGCTGCTGCTTATTTGTATGAGAATTTGCCGTTAACGGCCGTACCCACCATTCAAATTTGGCCGTTGTGGGTCAAACGCATCCCCTACCTGCCGCGACGAATCGAGACCGAAATCCGTACGGATAGCTGAAATCTTTCAGGAAAGTTGCAATGGAATGGATTGTTTTACCAGCCGGTTACTTGTTGATGAGCATTATTTTTGCGCTGCCAGCCTTCATTTGGCGGCGCACTATCGCTCGTTCTCAAATGAGACGGCAAACTGCGCTTCTCCTGCTCGCCTTTGCCAGTTTTCTAACGAGTTTTTTTATCATAGCGAACTTGGCGGCTCAAGTGAATATCGTCTTTAGCTGTATCGGTTATGGTTTTGATCCATGTTATCCGTATGCAGAACAAGCCGGTTTATCTACCGGTGATGAATTCAGAGAATTAGCGACAAAGGAACTCATGTGGCGCAATGTCATCCCGCCGCCGTTGCAAAAAGATTGCCACATCACGGAAACCGGTGTGTGTGATGTGCTGGCCTCGCCAGATTGGCAAGGAGTGACATCTTCCGCATTTTGGTCTGCTTTGTTTGCCGGGCTGCTTTCCGGTGGGATAACGGCCGTTGCTGTTCTATTCTTTACCCGTAATCGGGCAAACGGCGGGAAAACGACAAGCGGCAACGGCCGTGCTTCGCAATAATTAGAGACTGGAAACTCGAGACTGGGCATCATAACAAATCAATCTCCAATCTCAATTTCAACTATGAACGACGAGTTTGCACTCAAAGGCCGCGTCATGGCCCTGGATTTAGGCGAAAAACGAATCGGCGTCGCCGTCAGCGATGAACTGCGGCTGGTGGCTAAATCGTACGCCGTCATCAAACGCCAATCGCGGCAGGAAGATTTCGCCCGCTACCAGGCCATCATTGCCAAGCAAAACATCACCCTGCTGGTCATCGGCCTGCCCATCACCCTGGGCGGAGAGGACAGCCAAAAGACGATCTGGGTGCGCGATTACGCCGATGATTTACGCGCGCACATCACCATTCCCATCACTTTTTGGGACGAGAGTTTGACAACGGTCGAGGCCGAAGCCAGTCTGCGTGCCCGGGGCATCCGCGGTAAAAAGGCTAGAGAACGGGTTGACGCGGTGGCGGCAGCGTTTATTTTGCAAAATTATTTGGACGCAAAGCGGTAATCGGTGAGCAGTAAACGGTAATCCGATAACCGATTACTGATTGCCGTTCACCGAAACGGAGAATTTCACTATCAAAAAACGACTGGGCTGTTTGATTCGATGGGGTGTGGGACTGGCGGTGCTGGCGGGATTGGGCACGGCCGTTGCCTTCTTCATCCTCCGCGCCAATCCTGATCTGGGACGATCCGGTCTGAATATTGCCCAACGTATCTACCTCCAGGTTTATCTCGATTCTCGCACCGAAGAGTTGGCCCAGCCTGCCGGAAGCGGTAATTTGCCCGTCTCATTCAGCATTGCGCCGGGGGAAACGGCCGACAGTATCGTCGCCAATCTGGCCGCTGCCGGACTGCTCAACGACACCGAACTATTCGGCAACTATGTCCGCTACCACGGACTTGATTCCGGCCTGGAAGCAGGCGATTTTTTGCTCTCACCGCAGATGACCATCCCCGAATTGGCCGAAGCGCTGACCGAAGGCAAACTGCGCGAGATTGACCTGCGCCTGCTGGAAGGGTGGCGCATGGAAGAGATGGCCAACTACCTGGCCACCGTCAACGCCGCCCAAATTGACGCCGACGAATTTCTGGCCATCGCCCGGCGGCAAGCTCCATTCGACCTGAGCGGCTACGATTTTCTGGCCTCGCTGCCGCCGGAGGCCACTTTGGAAGGCTTTCTTTTCCCCGACACCTACCGCGTCCCGCCCGACGCCGACGCCGCTTATCTGGTGGATAAAATGCTGCAAAATTTTGGCAGCCGCGTCACCCCGGCGATGCGGCAGGCGTACGGTTTTTACGGCTTGAATTTGCGTGAGGCGGTGACGCTGGCGTCGATTGTCGAGCGGGAGGCGGTGGTGCATGAGGAACGGCCGTTAATCGCCAACGTCTTTCTCAATCGAATAAGCCAGGAAATGAAACTAGAAGCCGATCCCACCGTTCAATACGCCCTCGGTTACGACGCCGCATCGGGCAAATGGTGGAAAAATCCCCTCACACTGGACGATTTGGCCTTCGATTCGCCTTACAATACCTACGTCGCGCCCGGTTTGCCACCCGGCCCCATCGCCAATCCAGGGCTGGCCTCGCTGCAAGCCGTCGCCGAACCGGCCCAAACCGACTACATCTTTTTCGTTGTTGACTGCACGGCCGTTACCCCCGGCAGCCACGTCTTCAGCGTCACCTACGAGGAGCATCTGGCCAATGTGCAGCGCTGCCGCTGACGCTAACGTGAAGGGGTGCAGGGGTGAAGGGCTGCAGGGGAGACACTTTCACCTTTTCACCCTTTCACCCTTTCACCCCTTCATTTTCCTCCTGCTTCTCCTCACTGGCTGCCAGAGCGTTGACCCCGTCGTCAAAGTCGCCCTCGTCGGGCCATTTGAGGGACAGGACCGGGCGATTGGGTATGATGTGATTTACAGCGCCCGGCTGGCGGTACGGGAAGTGAATGAAGCGGGCGGGATTGGCGGTTATCGGGTGGCGCTGGTGGCGCTGGATGATGGCGGCGACCCGGAATTGGCCCGCCAGGTGGCCGAATCGCTGGTGATTGATCCGGCGGTGGTGGCGGTGGTGGGCCATTGGGAAGAGGTGACGACGGACACGGCCGTTCCCATCTACACCGCCGCCCATCTGCCCATCATCCAAACCGGAGCGCCGCCATTTGGTGAGTACGATCCTGCACTGCTGCCCGCCGACTTCATCCAGGCTTACGAAGCTGTCACCCCGTTTGAGGAAACGGCCGGGCCTTACGCCGCCCCCGCCTACGACGCTTTTCAACTGCTCTGGCTGGCGCTGGATAAAGCGGCCCAGGACGACCCCGAACTTTCGCGCCAATCTGTTGCCGCCGCGCTTTCTGGTTTACAATACCAGGGCTTGACGGGAACCGTCTATCAGCCGTAAAAAGAGTCCACAGATTACACAAATGGCGCAGATTTGGGTAAGATCAATCTGCGTGATTTGTGGATAATGATTTTTAGGAGTGGGTATGATTCGTCGACTCGTGGGACTGGTGATCATCATTGTGGGATTGGGCGGCATCATTCTAAGCGTGATTGGCATGAAGGCCGCACCGCGCACCATAGACACGATTGGTAACAGCCTGGAAGCCAATCTGGTGCTGGTGTCGGAGAGCCTGGACACGGTACAGGAAACGCTGCTGCTGGCCCAATCGACAGTCGGTGAAGTAACGGGCGGGCTAGATACAGTGGAGGAATCGGCTGTCCACGTCAGCCTGACGATCAATCAGACCCAGCCGCTGCTGGATCAAGTCTCCACCATCGCCAGCGATGAAGTGCCACAAAGCCTCGATTCCATCCAGGCTGCAATCCCCGATCTGGTCCAGATTGCGGCGGCCATCGACGACACGTTGACTGTCCTGAACAGCTTCCGCGTCGACCAGCAAATCCTGGGCATCCCCATCAAATTTGATTTGGGCATCAATTATGGTCCGGCCGTGCCTTTTGATGAATCGGTCAGCCAGATTGGCCGCAGCTTTGAGACACTGCCCGGCCAACTGCGCGATTTGGACGAGTATGTGGTCGTGGCCAACGACAATTTGGCGCTGATTAGCGAGGATGTGCTGGCGATTTCGCAGGATTTGGACGGGGTGAACGGCCGTATCGCCGAACTCGACCCACTGCTGAAAGATTACCTGCGCATCGTCGTCGAACTCAACGACAGCACCCGCCAGACCCGGCAAATCATCCTGGGCGAATTGAACACGCTCAAACGCATCGTCACCATCGCCCTGGCCTGGGTGGCCCTCTCCCAATTGGCCCCGCTCTACCTGGGCCTCGAACTCCTGCGCGGCCGTCGGGAGGAAAAAACTTGATTTTCACCGCGGAGAACGCAGAGAGCGCAGAGAGTCAATAAATCTCCGCGTCCTCCGCGCTCTCCGCGGTAAATTTTTTAATCTCGGAGGAGAAAAATGTTTAGAAAAATGATTGGTGTTCTACTTCTGTTGATTGGTTTGATTGGCGTTGCCCTCAGCATTGCCGGCGTTTATTTCAGCGACCAACTCGTCGCCGCATTGGGCGGCGGGCTGGACAGCACGCTCAAGCTCACCGCCGACAGCCTGGTCACGGTGGAGGACACGCTGTCTCTGGCCCAAACCACCGTCGGCGACGTCAATGCCGGGCTGGACACGGTCGGCGTGACGGCCGATGACCTGGCTAAAACGTTGGCCGATACAAAGCCGTTACTTGACCAGGTCACCCAAGTGGCTACCGAAGACGTGCCCAACAACATCGAAGCAATGCAGGCCACTATCCCCAACATGGCTGAAGTCGCCGGCGTCATCGACGACACACTCATCACCCTCAACGACTTCAAAATCGAGGAAAGTATCCTGGGGGTGGACATCAACTACGATTTGGGCGTCAACTATCAGCCTACTGTTCCCTTCGACGAAACGGTTTTGGCGCTGGGCAGTAGTCTGGATGGCATGCCCGACCAACTGCGCAGTTTGCAGCCCAACATCGAAACGGCCAGCGACAATTTGGTAACAGTTAGCGAGGATATTTATGCGGTTTCAGACAACTTGGCGGTGATTAACGGCCGTATCGCCGAAGTCGAGCCGCTGCTGGGTGATTACATCGGCATTGTCGGCGACATTAATGGCGCGGTTACCACCACGCGGGAACAGGTCAGCGCCCAGCTCAAGACCGTTAGCCTGGCCCTCAAAATTGGGATGATCTGGCTGGGCTTGATGCAGTTTGCCGTTCTCTACCTGGGCTGGGACCTGATCATCGGCGAACGGTACGATGTGGAGAAATTGGAAAAAGAAGCGAAAGAGAAGGCAGAAAAGGACGAGAAAGACGAGTGAACAGTAATCGGTAAACGGTGATCCGATAACCGATTACTGTTTACCGGTCACCGTTTACCGTTACCCTCCATCATGCTTAAAGCCAAATGGGACGCAGATAAACGCCGATTCCTACAAGCTGTGGCCGGTGTCCCCACCGAGCCACCACCGGCCCCAGTGCCTGTACAGTTACGATTTTCAATCCGCGTTCATCTGCGTTATCTGCGTCCCGTTCTCTTCCTACTGGCAGTGCTCCTGTTAGCCGCCTGCGCCAACGATCCCATCCCGCCCACACCGCTGGCGCAGGAGCCAACGGCGACGATGCCGCCCACCCCGACGCTCATCCCCGGTCTGCCCACCGATCCGCCGCCGCCGACCATCGCCCCCTCACCCACGTTTACGCCCATTCCTACGCCGACGGCCACCCCACCACCGGCTACACGTATCGCTCTGGGAGAAGCAGCGTTGGCTGAAGGCAATCTGGAGACGGCTGCTGACCAATTGGCAACCGGTCTCAGCGAGGCGGAAGCGCTCACCGAGCCGCAGCAAATCGCGGCATTATTGAGTTTGGGGAAGGCATATTTGGATGACGGCCGTTTCCCCGAAGCCGCCACCACCTTCACCCAACTCCTCGACACCGGGCAGGCCCCCACCGAAACCGGCTTCCTCCTGGCCCAAGCCCTCGAAGGCGCGGGCGACAACGAGGGGGCGATTGCCGCCTATCAAGCCTACCTGGACGCCAACCCCGAAATGGCCGCCTACGTCCAGCCGCGCATCGCGGCCGCTTATCTGGCGCTGGGCGATACGGCGCAGGCCATCGCTGCCTACGAAGCCGCGCTGACCGGCCCGGCCCACCGGCTAACGATCATCAACATCCACCAGCAGTTGGCCGATTTGTATCTGGCCGATGAAAACTACGCCGCTGCCATCGACCACTACAATGCCATCCACGATCTGGCCGAAACCGAATTCACCCGCGGCCAGATGACCTACCTGGCCGGGCTGGCCGAACTGCAAATCGGCGACGTGGCCGCGGCGCAGGCCGATTTTGCCAAAGGGGTGGCCGAATATCCCCGCGCCTACGAAAGCTATCTGGGGCTGGTGCAGTTGGTCGATGCCGGCGTGCCCGTGGACGAGTTCCAGCGGGCGCTGGTCGATTTTTACGCCGACGCCTACGATCCGGCCGTCGCTGCTTTCCAGCGCTATCTGGCCGACAATCCTGAGGATTTCCGCGCTGATGCCTACCTTTATCTGGCTTGGTCGTATGAGGCGTTGGGCGATTTGGAGGCGGCGCTGGCCCAACTCGATGCTTACGCGGCCAGCGAACCGGTCGGGGCGTTGATCGAGCGGGCTAAAATGATGGCGCGGGTTGGAGATGGGGAGACGGCGATTGCCAATTATCTCGCCTACCTGGAAACCTACCCCGATGGCCCGGATGCCCCTTTCGCCAATTGGCGGGCAGCCCAATTGACGGAACAGGCGGGCGATAGTGCGGCGGCCATCAGCCTCTACCAATCACTGGCCAACAACTATTCCTGGCACGAAGACGCGCCGGAAGCGCTGTTCCGGGCCGGGTTTTTGGCGGATGAGATGGGGGATGAGGGAACGGCCGTCACGCTCTGGCAGCAAACCATCCAAAACTACCCGCAGACCGAATACGGTTCGGCTGCCCTCGTCTGGCTGCTCAAAACCGGTCCCGTGACCACAACCATCCCTATCTCGCCAACCACCACCCTTTCAGCAACAACAACAACAATCACCCCAACCAACCCTCTATCTCTCGCTCTCGCTCTAGCTGAAAACCGCGTCGATTACTACCCGCTGCGGGCGCTGGATGTGGCCGCTGGTGCGGCTCCTTTCCCGCCGGTGGCTGAGTTGCAGTTGGGGATGGTTGACGCGGATCGTGCCCAGGCCGAAACCTGGCTGCGCGACCTGTTAGCACTGGAACCAGAAACCGACATCGCCGAACTGTCACCCATCCTCACCGAAGACGAGCGCTTCATCATCGGCGAAAAGCTGTGGCGGGCCGGGCTGCTGGAAGCGGCCAAGCGCGAACTGGAATCACTGCGCGCCGACGTGGCCGACGATGCCCTACTCAGCTATCAACTGGCCCTCTTCTTCCGCGAGATTGGCCTTTATCGCTCCTCGATTCTGGCTGCCACCAGCGTCCTCAACCTGACCAACCAGACCGTCTTCACCGCGCCGCCGTTTATCGGCCGGCTGGCCTACCCCGTCTACTATGCCGACCTCATCCTACCCCTGGCCGAGCAGTACGGCTACGATCCGCTGCTGCAATTTGCGCTGGTGCGGCAGGAGAGCCTGTTTGAGAGCTTCGCCCGCTCTGGCGCGGCGGCCCAGGGGCTGGCCCAGGTCATCCCCGACACGGGCGCCTACATCGCCCAGCGGCTGGCCTGGCCCGATTTCGTGAACGAGGATTTGTACAAGCCCTACGTTGGCCTGGCCTTTGGCGCTTATTACCTGGACCAGCAGTTACGGGCCTTTGACGGCTTCACCGCCGCCGCGCTCTCGGCCTACAATGCCGGGCCAGGCAACGCTGCCATCTGGTACGAGCAGGCCGGCGCTGACCATGATTTGTATCTGGAGACGGTCAATTTTGCCGAGACGCGCCTCTACATCGAGCGGATTTACACCGGGTATGTGGTGTATCGGTTTTTGTATGGAGGGTAAATGCAAGGGTGAAGGGGTGCAGGGGTGAAACGGCCGTTTCCCAAACTTATTTGTTATAATATCCTGTAACGACCGTTTGACGGAGGTGAAAGATGTCATTACACATGAGTAACATGTCCAATCGCGTAAACCAGACGTGGGAGATTGTTCGCAAACTCAATAAACAGGAACGCTTGATGCTGGCCAAAGCGCTGCTGGACAGCGTCGTTGAACCTACTCTGGATGAAGAATCAGATTGGGAAGAGTTATCGTTGACCGCTTTTGCTGCCGATTGGGACAATCCTGATGATGCCATCTACGATAATTGGAGAGAGCACTATGGCGTATGAGCGCGGCGATGTGGTGCTGATCCCATTTCCATTCACCGATTTATCGGCCGCCAAAACACGTCCCGCCGTCGTGATTAACGGCCCTCTTTACTGGCAGATTCGCGCCGAATATTTATTGGCTTATGTCTCCTCCCAAATTAGCAAAGCAAACCCGGAGCTTGATTTTATACTGGTTGACTGGGAATCAGCCGGACTGCTCAAGCCGTCTTTTATGCGCCCCAAAATTGCGGCGATTGATCCAACGCTCGTGGTTCATCATGTGGGGAAGCTTTCAGCCCAGGATTTATCAGGAATTGATGCCTGTTTAAGGCAAGCTCTGAACTTATAGTTCCATCATCAACATTGATCTCGGGTGGTGCTGTTCAAAATCAGGGGGGTACGATGCCTAAAATTACGTTCAAAGCGCTATTTCAGTTAATTGTTTTCGGGGCTTATCTACTCATAATGAGCAGTACCATTGTTGGGTGTCTCCGGGAAAATGATTTATCAAATCGAACATCCCCTATCGCTGAGGAACAGCACTATACAACAATTCCTCAAAATGAAACCGTCCCATCTACCAAGACA
This sequence comes from Ardenticatenaceae bacterium, assembly GCA_020634245.1. Lineage (GTDB taxonomy): Bacteria > Chloroflexota > Anaerolineae > Promineifilales > Promineifilaceae > JACKCC01. The sequence goes on from JACKCC010000024.1 coordinate 27,771, forward strand.
ATTACAACGATTATGCCATCACCCTTACCCAATCTGATTACCATCTCACCCACTGCATCAAACACACCATTTCCTAAAACGACTGAACCAATCCCTGAAGAAACTCCAGAAATTGTTCCGACATCGGCTTTTCAAATAATGAAAATCTACGATTTCGGCGGAGAAAGAGCCTACGATTTTTGGGGAGAGCGATTAATAATATCACCAGATAGTTCACGAGTTGCCGTGATTACGGTGAATCAAGAAATTGGTTCCGATGGTATTCATGAAATCTGGTGGGAAGAAGTCAAACTCTATGATTACGAGACTGGCCAACAAGAATATATGCTACAAAGAACTAGAACGGACTCTGTGGTAGAAACATTTACAGCGATGGCTTTTTCCCCAGATAGTCAGCTTTTAGCAGTTGCCGGAACCGGACAAACCATTTGGGTTTGGGATGTTGCCAACGGCAATCAAGTTAGTCAAATTTCGTTTTGGGGACCAATTAGTGATCTAGCCTTTTCACCAGATGGGCAATTAGTAGCCGTTACCTCTCCCAGCGAACACCCAAAGGAAATGGGAGTGGGTGTTTTTGACGTTAATTCTGGAACCTTGATCGCCCAAATAAGAGACCGCGAAGCTATAAATGTGATATTTTTAGAAAACGGAAAGCAACTTCTCATAGGAGCAGCTGAATATTATCTTCCTGATCGAGAGGTAGGAAACGCCTTATTCATATGGAATTATGAAACAAACGAAATATCTGGAGTTTTGTCACAATATGGTACGCCGCAAGTTGTGGCTATCGACACTAAAAGGGAGCTTGTAGCGACTGTTCTTGAAAAAACATTGCGCTTGATCGACCTTCAAACATTAGACGAGATTGATGTCGAAATGCCCGAGACTGGAGCACGTGTCTTAAGTTTCGATAGCGCTGGTAATATTTGGGTTTTAAGTTTCGACGGCGTACTTTCGCAATGGGACGCTGACGGGAAACACATAAGAAAACAGCAATTTCTCAACGCAACGGATTTTGCTGTCATTCCCAAATCAGGTAATCTGCTTATCTCTTTTCCAGAAGAAATATGGGAGGTAGCGTTTCCATAATCTTGCCAGCGGCCGTCCCCCCCTCCTACTCTCCGCCTTAACAACCCATAAGTTTCGTTGACAGTCATGCTATAATTGAGCCATCAATTTCAAGAAAGGATGACGATGTACATTGCCGACATAATCTGGCTGCCCCAAATCATTGACAAGCTGGCTTGGAAACACAACGTCATGCCCGAAGAGGTGGACCAGATACTATTCGGCAAGCCTTTTTATCGAAAAGTTCAGAAGGGGCACATCCCTGGTGAAGATGTCTATGCTGCCCTAGGACGGACAAATGCTGGACGATATTTGATTGTATTCTTTATTTATAAACCTAATCGGGAAGCGCTTGTTTTAAGTACGCGCGATATGGATAAAAAAGAACGACGACAATATGAGCGAAAATAAAAAAATACCGCAATTGGAAAGCTACGAAGCAATTGGTGAGTTTTGGGATACCCACAGTCTGGCCGATTACTGGGACCAAACAGAACCAGCCGAATTTGAGATTGACCCCGACGCACGCCGCCGCTATCTGGTCGCTGTAGACCCAGGCTTGCTGAAGCAACTGCAAAAAGTTGCTCGCCAACGTGGATTGGCTACAGAAAGCCTGGTTAATTTGTTTCTTGCCCAACACTTGCAAGAAATTACCTCGTAAGTTTCTCGACTTAAGTGATTGTCAACGGCCGTTCCCGCCCCCGAACGGCCGTTTTGCTTCCCCCAATCGTTAAAAAGCCATAAGTTTCGTTGACATTCAAATTGCGCCCACTACCATTGACGCCAGATTTCAATCGTGGAGGTATTTGGATGCGTCAATCGTATTGGACCCGATTCTTGATTTTGTTCGTTGTATTGGTCGGCGGCACGGCCGTACTCACCCACACCCTCATCTCTACCACCAACGCCGCCCCAGAAGCCGTCAATCTGGTCGATGCCTTCCCTGGCATCACCTTCAACACCCCGGTGGATATTGCCCATGCCGGTGACGGCCGTCTCTTCATCGTCGAGCGGGCCGGCGTCATCCGCTTCGCTACGCTGGACGCGCCCGTCGCCAGTGCCCCTACCTTCCTCAACATCACCGACCGCATCAGCGCCGGCGGCGAAGGCGGGCTGTTGGGCCTGGCCTTTCACCCCGATTTTGCCAGCAACGACTATTTTTATGTCAATTACGTCACCGAGATTGGCGGCCAGCTTTATACCCGCGTTTCCCGTTTCAGCGCTGCCGCGAATCCCAATGCCGCCGACCCGGCCAGCGAACTGGTTTTGCTGCAACTGGCCCAGCCCTACAGCAATCACAATGGCGGCGACCTGGACTTTGGGCCGGATGGCTACCTCTACATCGCGTTGGGCGATGGCGGCAGCGGCGGCGACCCGGACGAACGCGCCCAAAACATCAACGATTTACTGGGCAAGATGCTGCGCATCGACGTAGACGGCGGCGGTATCGCTCCCCAGTCGCAGTGCGGCAGCAATGCCAACTACACCATTCCGGCCGATAATCCATTCGTCGGCCAGACGGGCTGCGACGAAATTTGGGCCGTCGGTCTGCGTAACCCCTGGCGTTTCAGCTTCGACCGGCAGACGGGCGACATGTTCATCGGCGATGTGGGCCAGAACGCCTGGGAAGAAATCGATTTCCAACCAGCCGGAACCAGCGGCATCAATTGGGGCTGGGACACGAAAGAAGGAACCCACTGCTACGAACCAGCTTCCGGCTGTGACTCCACCGGGCTGACCGACCCGATTTTTGAGTATGATCACAGCAATAATCGTTGCTCCATCACCGGCGGCTTTGTCTATCGGGGCAGCCAATATCCAGCGCTGGCGGGCAGCTACCTCTACGCCGACTTCTGCACCGGCGAAGTGTGGGGACTCAGCGCCAACAGCGGCGATTGGAACGGCGCACTAACCAACAATAAGCTGGCCGACATCGGCCTGATTGCCACTTTTGGCGAAGATGCCAACGGCGAAGTTTATGTGGCGGGGTACAGCAATGGGATTATCTACCGCATCCAGGATGACGCGCCCGCCCCGATTTTGAGCATCAGCAAAATGGCCCCGGCCAGTGTCACCTCTGGTGAACCGTTCACCTACACGCTCACCATCAGCAACAGCGGCAGTGCGGCGGCGGCCAATCTGGTCATCAGTGACGCACTGCCAACCGGGGCTAATTACGTCAGCGGCGGCAGCCTGAACGGCGATGTGGTGACCTGGGCTGTGCCCAATCTGGCCGCGCAAGATGCGATCTCGGTTCAGTTTACGGTGACAGCGGCGCAAACGGTCATCAATCAGGATTACGGCGTCACTGCTAACGGCGGCTACCGCGCCCCCTGGACACAGCCGGTTCTGACGTTGGTTGACCCGAAATACGTCTATTTGCCGCTCGTTTTTCAAGATTAGCTTCTAGACCCTAAGGGTGGCGACCAAAGGTCGCCCGAAACCCTTAGGGTCTCGGTCCCCATTCAATACAACAATTCCATAATCAACGTCGGGACACCGGGGACGGTTTGCAACGCCTGCTGCAAGGATTCACGTTCGTAGCGGCAGCCTGCCAAACTAGATTCCAGGGCTGAAATGGCTGATGGGTTCACAAAATCGGCTTCGATGTGGCAGTGCTGGACACGGCCGTTCTCCACCACAATCTCCACACTGGCCAACTGGTTACGCCTGCGCACCGTGAATTTGGGCGACCGGCCGATATTCCACTCCCACGATTCATACCGCTCGGCCCGAATTTGGGCGATTTTGGCCCAATCGTCATGGGTTAGCGCATACGGTGCAACCGTATCGCCAAAAAGATGGCGCAAAATCGCCTGCTGGAATTGGGCCATCGTCATGGACTGCGGCAGCAAATCGGCGATGTTGACCACATCCGCCCGCACCGATTGCACGGCTTTGGATTCGATTTGCATCCGTTTAGGCTGAACCGCTCGGTTCAGCATTGCCAAATCGGCGTTAAACAAAAGCGTGCCATGACTGAGTACCCGCCCCCGCGAAGCATACTGCGCATTGCCCGAAATCTTCCTATCACCGACAAACAGGCTGCTGCGATTGCGCAGTTCCGCTTTTATGCCCAACTGGGCCAGCACGGCCACAATCGGCGCGGTAAACTTGGCAAAATTGTGCAAATCATCCCGCTCTGGGCTGATAAAGCTGAAGTTAAGATTGCCGGGATCATGGTAGACCGTCCCGCCGCCGGATAGGCGGCGCACCAGCTGAATGTTGTGCACCGCCAAAAAATCAAGATCGACTTCCTCAAACGCGTTTTGATTGCGGCCGATAATCACCGCCGGCTCATTGACATAAAACAAAAACAGCATCTCGTCCAGCACAACGTGGCGCAGGAGAAATTCTTCCAATGCCAGGTTGGTGCGCGGATCGGTGTTGTTGTGAGCGACAAATAGCATAGTTTGAACCTTTGCGGCGAGTATACAATGATTGGGGACAGATTCATACAGACAAAGTGTGATTTCCAGCTAGAATTAGCCGATGCATTTACCAGACTATTCGACTGTATTTTGGATAACGGCCGTTCTCGCCGTCACGTTATTGGGTATTGCCAAAGCCGGGTTTGGCGGCGGGGCGGCCGTCATCGCCACACCCCTGCTGGCTTTGACCATTCCCGTAGCCGATGCGGCGGCACTGCTTTTACCGCTGCTGATCATCATCGACATGATCTCGATTGTTCATTATCGGGGCAATTTTGACCGCCACAGCATCCGCTTGATGGTTCCCAGCGCGGCCGTCGGCATTCTGATTGGCGGCTTATTTTTTGGCACGTTCAGCAGCAATGAACGGGTGCTCAAGCTGGGGATTGGCTTGCTGGCCGTCGCCTTTGTCCTGTTCCAATTGTTCCGCACGCAAATTATGGGGCAGTTGGAAGGGAAACGGCCGTCCACCACCCAGGGCATCTTTTTCAGTAGTTTGGCCGGGTTTACCTCGACATTAGCCCACGCCGGCGGCCCGCCAGCCACGATTTACCTGCTGCCACAAAAGCTGCCCCGGCAGTTATTTGTGGGCACAACGGTCGTCTTTTTTACGGCCGTTAACCTCATCAAACTCATCCCCTACAGCGTTTTGGGACTGCTCAAGGTAGGCAACGTGACGACAATTTTGATTTTGTCGCCGCTTTGTTATCTGGGGGTGCGGCTGGGGATTTATTTGAACGGCCGTTTCACCGACAAATGGTTCAACCGGCTCATCTACAGCCTGCTCTTCCTCACCGGCATCCAACTCATTCTAGGCCGGTCTTTGCTAGACTTTTTCGTTCGTTTCTAGCTGGATCGTCGGGTGATCTCCTGGCGCACCACCGGCGCAACCTTCGTTCCCAGCAGTTCAACCGCATGCAGCACCTTGTTATGGGGCATCGTGCCCACGCTCAACTGAATCAGAAACCGATGGTGCTGAAACAACTCATGCTGGAACAAAATCTTCTCAACAATTTCATCGGGGCTGCCGATAAAATTGGCTCCACGCAGGTCGCACGACGCCTCAAACTGCCGCCGTGACATCGGCGGCCAGCCCCGTTCCCGCCCAATCTTGTTCATAACCATCTCAAAGGACGGGTACGCTTCTTCAAAAGCCTGCTGCGCGTCATCGGCGATAAAGCCGTGCGAGTTGATACTGACGCTCAATTTTGAGCGATCATGTCCGGCATGGTCAGCAGCCCGGTAATACAAGTCCACCAACGGCGCAAATTGTTCCGGCAGACCGCCAATGATGGCGATGGCCAGGGGCAGTCCCAACGTGCCGGCCCGGATAACCGATTCGGGTGTACCACCGACAGCAATCCAGACAGGCAGTGGGTTTTGCAACGGCCGTGGATACACTCCCTTTTCATCGATTGGCGGCCGATGTTTGCCCGACCAGCTAACTCGTTCTGATTCCCGCAGCTTCAACAGCAGTTCCAGCTTCTCCGAAAAAAGCGTATTGTAATCCTTCAAATCATAGCCAAAGAGGGGAAATGATTCGATAAAGGAGCCGCGCCCGGCCATAATTTCGGCACGGCCATTAGACAGCAAATCCAGCGTGGCAAAATCCTGAAATACCCGCACCGGATCATCGGAGCTAAGGACGGAGACGGCGCTGCTCAGACGAATCGATTTTGTCCGCATAGCGGCCGCAGCTAGAATGACGGCCGGCGCCGATGAAATGTAATCGGGCCGGTGATGCTCTCCCAATCCAAAAACGTCCAGTCCAACCTGGTCGGCCAATTCAATCGTTTCCAGCAGATCGTGCATCCGTTGCGCCGGGGTCATCAGCTTGCCTGTGCGTGGATCAGGCGTTAGCTCGGCAAAGGAGTAGAGGCCAATTTCAAATTGTCGGGCTGAGGCAGAATTATCAACTGTCATTTTATGTCCTTAAAATGCTGATGAGATGGGTTCATTTTGTCAGAGGAAGCTAATCGTAACCTCTAGGCAACTTCAATTCAACCAGAACGAAGCAATATTCATGCAGGCTTAAGGGCACAACACCTCAAAGTGGGATTTGCGGCTTATCCATGTAAAATAAAGTGGAGCGCGGTCTGGCAGACCGCAAAGGGCGAGCGGGTTGCTCACGCTCCCATTTTGAAAGGAGATTGATTTGAACAACTGGTTACTTTATGGCGCATACGGCTACACGGGCCGATTAATCATTGAAGAAGCTGTGCAGCGCGGCCACAAACCGGTCTTGGCCGGCCGCAACAAAGATAAATTGATTCCACTGGCCAAACTGTATGATTTAGGTTGGTTGGAACTGGGATTGGATGATGGGGATAAACTGGCAACGGCCGTTGCCCCCTTCGATCTCGTTTTCCACGCTGCCGGCCCCTTCACCATCACCAGCGACCCGATGCTGCGCGCCTGTCTGGCCGGCAAAACCCATTACGTCGACATCACCGGCGAAATCGGCGTCTTTGAAAACACATTTCACTACGATGAAGCGGCGCGGCAAAACAACCTGGTTTTCATCTCCGGCGTCGGGTTCGACGTTGTGCCCTCGGATTGTCTGGCCAACTATGTGGCCGATAAGCTGCCCGACGCCACCGAACTGGAATTGGCCATCGCTGCCCTGGGCAGTGCCAGCGCCGGCACAACCAACACGATGCTGGAACTGCTGCCAACGCTGAAAAAAGGGAGCGTGGTGCGGCGCAACGGCCGTTACCAATCCCACTCCATCGGTCAAGACGCAAAACAAGTCACGTTCAGCAACGGCCGTACCCGCACCGTCACTCCGCTGCCCTGGGGCGACCTGGCCACCGCTTACCGCAGCACCGGCATTCCCAACATTACCACGTATATGATTTTGCCTGTTTCGCCCACAATGGCCCGATTTTTCCGGCTGTACCGGCCGCTGCTGGCCATTAAACCGGTGCGGCGGCTGGCCCAGACCATCGTCGCCCGCAACGTGACCGGCCCTGATGAAACAGCCCGGCAGACCGGACGGAGCTACCTGTATGCCCGTGCCACCAACCAACGGGGAACGGCCGTCGAAGCCTGGCTGGAAACGATGGAGGGATACCAATTAACGGCCGTAGCCGGGGTTCGCGCCGTCGAGAAAATTTTGAACGGCGAAACCACAGCCGGAACCCTCACTCCGGCTCAGGCCTTCGGCGTCGATTTCGTCCTGGAAATTGAAGGGACAAAACGATTCGACAAGCTGCCCAAAATAATCTCATAAGTCATGCGTCATTTTTATGCTGATGCATGGCGCATGACTTATGACAACCATTCACGCTTATGTTAAAATCATCCCAGCCCAATTGGCTGTCATGATTCATGGTAATTACACACCTTTCGCTCACCAATTTTCGCAATTACGGCCGTTTAGAATTGGCAATTCCGGCGGGTACAACGCTGCTGCATGGCGATAACGCCCAGGGTAAAACCAATCTGCTGGAAGCCATCTACTACCTGGCCACTTCCCGTTCGCCCTACTCCGACCATGACTCGCAGTTGATAAACTGGGAAGCCGAGCAAGCGGATGAACCCGTTGTCGTTGGCCGGATCACGGCCCAGTTAACCAGCCAGACCGGCAGCCACCAACTGGAAATGCGGCTGATTCAGGAACGGGGGAGAAACGGCCGTAACGGTCAAAAAAGCTTCCGCCGCGAAGCCCTCGTCAATCGACAAAAAGTGCGGCTCATGGATTTACTGGGCAACTTACGCGTCGTCCTTTTTTTACCTGAAGACGTTCAACTCATCACCGGCCCGCCCAGCAGCCGGCGGCGCTACATGGACATCACTTTATGCCAAATTGATCCTATTTACTGCCGGACTTTATCCCATTACAATAAAACCCTGGAACAACGCAACGCTTTGCTGCGTCAGCTGGCCGAAGGCAGCGGCAGCCGCGACGTTTTACCAATTTTTACCGAGAAATTAGTAACGCAAGGTAGTCAAATCTTTGCCCGACGCGCCGAATTCCTGACTAATTTGGCCCGTCAGGCCCAGCACATTCACTACGAAGCCTTAACAGACGGACAAGAAACCATCCGGCTCAACTATCTTCCCCGCCTAACCGAAAGGGAAAATGGCGGGCAGCAAGATAAATCCGACCTGGAAACAACAGGTGAATGGCTGCAAAAACATCAAGGTGACATGAAAGCGATTGCGGCTCAATTTAGCCAATCTTTAACCGATGTCCAATTGACCGACATTCAGCGGGGGACGACCAGCATTGGCCCGCACCGTGATGATTGGGAGTTGACAATTAACGGCCGTAAACTCAGCAGCTACGGTTCACGTGGCCAACAGCGCAGCGCCGTTCTGGCGCTAAAACTCGCCGAAATCAACTGGATGGAAAAAAGGACTGGTGAAAAACCGATCCTCCTTTTAGATGAAGTCGTCGCCGAATTCGACGAAAAACGGCGCGCTTTACTGTTAGCCTATGTACAACAATCAACCCAGGCCTTACTAACAGCAACCGATCCGGGGATGTTCCCGCCCGATTTCATGCAGCAAGTCACAAGCATGACTGTTACAAAAGGACAAATACACCCAGATCGTTTAGTTGAGTTATAATTTCCAGAATAGGTATCGAGCCACAGCTACCGTACAATGTAAAGGTGATAGGTGAAAACGGGAAAATATTTTGGGCTAAAAGGCAATGGTTCTCCCATTTTCCCTGAGTAAACCACAAAGACACAGTGTATTTTTCACTAAAAAACTTTGGGTGGTTTATCTGATAAAGCGTAATTATTGGCGAAAACGAGAGACGTAAAGAGTGATAAAATCAGGAATTGACCCAAGCGACCAGGCTGTTGTCCTGATCATCGATGACAGCTTCGAAAACCGCTTACTCCTCTCCTCACAACTAAGCATCGAAGGCTATACCATTTTGCAAGCCAGCGGCGGCGCAGATGGTATCCAAATGGCCCAAGAGCATGACCCCGACATTATCTTGCTTGACGTGATGATGCCCGATGTAAATGGGTTTGAAGTCTGCAAAGTGCTAAAAAACGACGCGGCTACCAGCCTCATTCCTGTCATCATGGTCACAGCCCTGCGCGAAGTTCAATACCGCATTGAAGGCATCGAGGCCGGCGCCGATGAATTCCTGTCACGCCCCCATGTGCGAGAAGAACTCCTTGTTCGTGTCCGCACCCTCATCCGCCTTAAGCATGCCCGCGCCAATCTGGAAAAAGAACGCAATCGTCTGAAACGACTCTACGACATCAGCCGGGCAATCAGCACCCAACTCGACCTCAGTTCCATGATGGCCGATATTATCACCCATACCCAGGCCGCCATTGGTGCTACCAAAGGCAACATCATGCTGCTGGACGAAGAAGGGGAAGTCAGCCACAAATTCCTGATTCGAACCGGTGCTAAAGTCGAAGTAAGCGACAGTGTAACCCGCGCCGTCATGAACGAAGGGCTGGGCGGCTGGCTGGTCAAACATAAGCGGGGCGACATCATCGAAGACATCAGCCAGGACAATCGCTGGATCATGCTGCCTGATGATCAAGAAGAAACGGGAACAGCCATTGGCGTCCCACTCACCAGCACCAAACGAACCAAGCGTGTTGTGGGTGTTCTCATCCTCAATCATCCACATCCAGGTTATTTCCAACAAGAACATCTGACGCTTTTAGAAGCCATTGCAGCCTCGATTACAGCTTCGATTGAAAATGCCGATTTGTTCAACGAAATAAGCGAAGAACGCCGTAAATTGGAGGCGATTCTGGCTCAATCAACGGACGCAGTTATCACGACCGATGAAGAATGGATGATTTCGATCTTCAACCATTCGGCGGAAAAGCTACTAGAAGTTCAGGCCAGTGACGTTATCGATAAATCCATCCGTGAAGTGCCGCAGTTGAGCATGTTGATTCCCATGTTTGAGAACGCCAGTGTTCACCTGACTCCACAGGAAATCAGTCTCAACAATCACAAAACGTTGTACGCCACGGTATCACCCATTCAAGATGTCGGGTTTGCTGCTGTGATGCAGGATGTGACTGAATTCAAACGGATTGAGGAACTACGGCTGGAACAAGAGCGGCGAGAAAAAATGCAGGTGAAGGAAACTTTTTCCCGCTACATGGGACCTCGGCTGGTGGAGCATTTGCTGTCCCATGAGCCAGGGTTGATGGCCCGCCGGGAACGACGTCATGCAGTGGTGATGTTTGCCGATTTGCGCAACTGGACCGGCGGGATGATTGCCAAAGTTAGCCCGGATGAGGCGATTAATCAGCTCAATGAGTTTTTCACGCATATGATGGAAATCGCATTGGATAATGACGGGACGGTGTTTGAACTGACGGCCGATGAGTTGTTGGTAGGCTTTAATGCCCCGTTTGACCAGGAGAATGCGGTGTATCTGGCTTTGAAAACGGCCGTTACCATGCAGCACAAATTTAACGCCCTGCGCCAGGGCTGGTATCAGCGGGCCGGCACTGAGTTAGGACTGGGCATTGGCATCGATCATGGAGATGTGTTGGTGGGAAATGTGGGGGCCGAATCGCGGCTCAGCTTCCGCATGGTCGGCGAAGCCATGAACCGGGCGCACCGCCTGGTGGAACTGGCCGAAGACGGGCAAATTGTCATTTCCCAATCGCTTTATCTGGCGCTTGCCCAAAATGCGCCAGCGTTGGTGAAGCGCATTCATTTTATCCAAATTGGCCCGGTTAAACTGAAAGGAATCACAAAGCCGCAGCTTTTGTACGCAGCCCAGGTGGCCAGGCCGCCTCTGGTTAAAAAAGCGTCGTAGTTAAAGGGGCTTCTTGGCAGGGACGCCAATGCGGCGCGGATAGGTGTCGGGGGTAACGGCCGTTTTCTCCACCACCACCAGATAATGTGTTTCCTTGCGCTGGGGCAGGTTGACGGGAAACAACGGCCGTACAGTGCCGCCTAACTCAACCATCGCGCGCCCGGCGGCAGCTACTTCTTCGGCAGCACCCGCACCCTTTTGCGCCAGAACAAAACCGCCCAACCGACACAACGGCAGCAAATATTCCACCAGAATACGCAGTTCGGCCACAGCGCGGGCCACTGCCCAATCGTATTGTGCGCGATGGGCCACATCCTGCCCCAGTAATTCTGCCCGCTCTGGCACAATAACCACGTCACGCAATCCCAGTTCCGCCACAACCACTTCCAGAAAATGGGTCTTTTTGACCACGCTTTCCACCAGCGTCAAACGCATGTCAGGAAATAAAATCTTGAGCGGTAGGCCAGGAAAACCGGCGCCTGTGCCCACATCAATGAGGGAACGGCCGTTCAAATCCCCCGTTACCAATGAACACGTCAGTGCATCCAAAAAATGGCGCTGCTGAATCTGGCGCGGCTCCCTTATCGCCGTCAAATTCATCCGCTGATTCCAATCCAACAGCAATGTTTGATATCGCTCAAACTGATTGATTTGTTCTGGCGACAGGGTGATATTGAATACGGCCGTTTCCCGGACAAATTCTGCCAACATCTTACCGGCTCCGCTCCAATTCCTTCTCCGACATATTAATCACATACGTATCGTACTGTTCCCCGCCATACAATGCCGGAGCAAAATTCAGCCACGATTGCACCAAAATCTCCTCACCCCGCACATACAACGGAGCTAGCGGGAAAATGCCCTCGCCGCCAAAAAACATATCTTCAACCTCCCGATAGGTCAGAACACGATCCGCATAATCCAAAGTTCCTGCCGCCTGCCGGATCAAGCTGTCCACTTCCGAACATTCACGATTCTGCCGGTTACTGCCATCAACACAATGCAGTAAATCACCAAACCAATTCTGGGCATCAGGGAAATAAGAAGCCCAGGCCAGTTCCCACATATCCGGCCGCAAAACACCGGCATCAGCACGCGTCCGCGAGAGTAACGTGCCAAACTGCACCTGTTCAATAACAATTTGTTCCTCATCACAGCCCAGCTCTTCCACCCACATTCCCCGAATCAATTCCGCCTGGCGTAAAGAAAGGTCAGAAGTTGTAATCAACATTGTAATGGGTGGCATTGCGCGGCAGCTGCCAAAGCTGCTTTCTGCCAGCCACCGGCGGGCATCGTCCGGGCTGTACCCCACGCCAATTTGATCAATAGGCGGTCCAGCCATAACACCAGGCGGTTCCAAATGGCGCATTTGCAAAGCCAGCCCACCATAAAGCTCCTCTGCCAGCCGATCGCGATCAATCGCCGCGCTAAATGCCCGGCGAACTGTTGGCTCGCGAAAAACAGTACTGTCAAAATTAAACCCCAGATAAAAAACAGTCTGTTCGGTAATAAATTGAATCTTTTGTGGGGACTCGTTGAAAATCGTCTCCCGTTCATCAACCGGCATGGGACTGGTATCCAGGCTTTTGGCCTGCCATAGTTGATAAGAGGGCATAGCATCATCAAAATAGAGGATGTTCACAATGTCCGCATTGCCTGGCCGGACAATAGGCCAGGCACTGTTGCGATGCAGCACCGTTTGCTCCCCCGTTTGCAGACCAGATACAGGCACAAACGGGCCGCTGGTAAGGAATGGCGTTTCTGTCTGGGTCAGCCAATTAGGGCCATATTCTTCCATCAATTCCGGTGGAACAGGGTTGAATATCCACAAACTGGTGATGGTTAAAAAGTAGCCGGCTGGTTTTGTTAAGGTAATTTCTAATGTGGAATCATCCAGTGCTTTAGCGCCAACTGCTTCCAAATCGCCCGGCGTGGGATCATTTGTGCCATAAAGCTGTTCACAGCCATCAATTAAGAAGAGGATATAAGCATCCGGAGCATTCGTGTCACGGCGGCAAAGGCGTTGGACGGCATAGACAAAATCATCAGCCACAACGGGACGCACGGTTTCAACTGGACGAATCCCATCGACAACCTGTTCTGTTTCGCCCAATTGCACCCAGAAAATGTCGTCACGCAGGTGAAATGTCCAGATACGGCCGTCTGCACTCACATCCCAGCTTTGCGCTGCCTCGCCCTCGATGGTGTTGTTGGCATGATTAAAGTTGGTTAACCCGGCAAACAGGTTTTCAACCAGGTTAATGCCGTTTGGGTCTGTTGTCGTTTGCGGATCAATAGCCGGTACGCCACCCAAATAACTCAAATCAAGGGTGACCGGCTGGCGTGGCGGCTGTACGGCCGTATCCCCTGCCGGCGTGGCTGTTTGTTCGACCAGTTGGGTAATAATCGTCTCTTGCCCTTCTACCACAACAACACGCGTGACGACAATAGTCTCTATCGGCGGTTGATCACATGAAACAACAAATAAAAGGACAATCCAAAGAATGTGGTATAATTTGCGAAATCTTGTCACAATGCCATGCTATCTCATGCATTCCACCTCGACAAGTTTTGTGTCGTTTAAATTTGGAAAAATAGAACTTTATTGCACGGTTAAGTCACGAGTAGTAATATAGTGGTGTTGGCACGCCACAGCTAAGGGAACAGGATCCGCTATGTATGAACGCGTACTGATTATCGACGATTCCAGGAAATTCGTGATTTTTAAGTGATTAGATTAAAACCAAAAGGGTTTGAAGTACTGATGGCATCAAATGGCCTGATGGCCTGGAGATGGCTATTGCCAGAAGAACCCGATTTGATGATTGTTGATCAACAAATGCCCCGCCTGACTGGCCTGGAAGTATTGAAAAGTTGCAGGAACGCGGCAGATTCCAGCCATTCTGGCAACAGCGTATGGTTCAGAAGAAATGCCGTGCAGGTATTCCGGTTAGGATTCGCGATTACGTCATCAAAACCTTCGACGCCGATGAAATAAGCGAATCGGTTGACTGGCACTGCGCGAAAGTTGCTTTGCAGCGAGCGCGACCAGCTTGTCCAGCAAATGGAAAGTAATTGCAGTTACAGCGCCGGCACAGGAACTTAATGTCCTGTACGGCGGGGCAAATCTGTTGCCTCCTCGCTTGATCTGGAGCGCTGCATCGCGGTAAAGGCCGTTTGCTGCCAGGGCGCAGAAGAAGGTTCCCCATGCTTCTGGATGAAGAACACGGTGAATTATATGTTCGAGCCTCCAAAAACCTGACCCAAAGCCCAATCCATGCGCAAAAAGTCACCGACAGCTCCAATGGTAAAGTCTATAACAAACGAGCCATCGCCATCGGCAATGACTCGCAATGGAAGCGAACTCACAGCCCTACTCGTCAAATTCTCATTTACGTCCCCTGGTTCTACAAAAACAAACCCATTGGTGTCCTTTGGCGTCACCAATCATTTGAAGGAAACTTCATTTGACAGCAACGACACTCGCGCCTTGTCAGCCCTGGGTGGCTACGCGACGATTGCGATTAACAACGCCAATATTTACAGCGAAATTGAACGGGAACGGGAAACCTTGAGCGCCATCGTCGATAAACGGATAGACCCGATTTTGGTCTTTGACGAGAACAATACGCTGATTTTAGTCAATGCTTCAGGACGCAAGGTTTTTGGTTTGCCAGACCTTCACTGCGGGACAACCTATCACCGATTTGATTCAAAATGCGGCGCGCTCGATTTCCTCACACAAGAAGAAACCGAGCAAAGCAAATGAAAACTGAGCGGATTGTGCCGATGGTAAACGTTACGAAGCGGAATTGACACTCATCGACGGCGGTAGGCGGTCGGTGCTGCTGGTGGGCACTTGATTAACGCTCTTTCCGCCTTGTGATTGCATCCAACCAAAATGATCTCGAAGCGCAGTCCGCACGGGCTGTACTTTATTTTTCCTACCAACTGTTCATCGACAACATCTGGTTGTTTACCAAACAAAGTTCCGGAAACGGCCGTATTTTCCCAATAATGATCGTATATCAAGGCTGAATTTTTCGGCTACCACGTTTCTTTATCATCATCCAGCCACAACATACCTATGTTCATTCTTCAAACCTCCCAGGAGTCCGATTCGTCAACCAAGTCATGGCGCCCACCGAATATTTTGATGCTTCTTGAGACCTCGGCCAGCATCACCTCCCAGCCATCAAAATGAAACGAGCGTTGATAACCGGACCTCGTCGCTATCCCTGATGGCCGGTCAGATCTGCCGGTCATAAAAGAGGCGCTGGGACGATTTCGGTGTAAATCAGACACAAAATGCAAGTCATAATCATCAGTATACCGCTTCGAAAATGGGCCGCCCTCACCACCCATAACGGTCAAAAGTCACCTCCCCAGCAAATACTCGGCCTGGGTGTCCATCAATCCGGTCGCGCCGTCCGCGCGGCGGATTCACCGTCACCCGCCCCACGATGCGAACCGGCAAATTGGCCCGAAGTTGATTGTTCAAACGGCTGTTTCCGGAACTGGGTGCTTTAAACACAATGGATACCGGCACCGCCTCCGTGCTGAAGCAGCCGTTTGCAGCGGATTCAATACCACGTCGCCGCCTGTTTCCAGCAAATGGTCTACTTTGTCTATCAGTACCACGATCGTGGGCAGTTTTACCTGCCGCTGGCGGCGGTATTCCATCTCACCATGCAAAGTTCAGCGTTTCCACTGCTTCTTCCAAACGGTAGCTGATTCCGCCAGCATGTGAGGCAGAAAGATAGCGGCTGCAAATAGCGTAAGAATGGCGGCTAACGCCGTTTCTGGTCAATCACCAACAATTGAGCCGCGATCGCTGGTTTTTAAGGCCAGCGAAAGCGCTTAGCGTGCGAAGCAGGCTTCTTTGGGTTGCCTGAACCTTGTCACCGGCTATCAAAACATGGGAACATCAGGATTATCAAAATCACAGCACGGGATTGGCTGTTTTCATCCAACCCCAACGTCGCCGTCACCGGAGGTAGATCGGGCAGCGGCAGCAAATCCAATAATGCAACAGGCGGCGATTCTGGCCGGGTAATATACAATTTTAGCTGGCCATCTTCCCGGCTCAGGCGAACTCCTCAGGCACATTGAGCACCGATTTTAATTCATGTCAATCTCGCAGACGTTCCCAAATTTGGCTCAACGACGAATTCAAATCAAAACTAATCGTTGGAACGCACAGTTCCGCCCGCCACTTGCGCTGAAAACTGATGCTGCGAAAAAGATACGTTCATCGGCTCGATTGCAGTTGCAATTGGTGCTGCAAACGATCCCGCTGCCCCTCGGTTAGTTGGTTGATTTTGCTTGCAGATATATCGTATATCCCGCCAAAAGAACATCACTTGTTCTGTTTTTATATTTAAAAAGGACGGCGGAAACGGCCGTCCTTTCATTTATCAGTAATATGATTATGCCGTCCGGCGCATCACCACTCATCACTTTATCTTGAATTTCAACATTAGCCGCATCTACAGTATCCAGTCGGATTTGCTGGCTGCAACGAACAGTTTTGCATCTCGCGATGAAAATATTTCAGTGGGTCGAATCGTCATCTTGGAGTCAAACAGCCACCATTTCTATTTTCGCCGTTTGTTCGCGCATGATCGCAATGTCGCCACTGCTGACCATCGCATCAATCATAGAATTCTTTACGGTCAATGCAAACAATCCGACATCCTTTAACATAGAGAGGGACTTACTTCAACCATGTTCTCTCGTCGGTATAGTGTCCAGTATCAGGTAAATCAATCGACGACCAGCAATCGTACCTACCATCGGAATACGGATCAACCGTTCAACAACATCGGCAACAGCTTCCAACTTTTCAGCCACAACCTAAACATTTCAGCTCGCGGCAAAGGAATATTCGTGATACGTCAGATCGCAGCTCAATGTTTTGACGCCTTCCAACTTATTCAAGTTGCAATTGACAACTGAGGTTGAACTAATTTTCTTGACACTGCGCCCGATTTCACGGAGTCGTCGGTGGTCGGCTGTTTGCCTCCCACTAGTAATCCCATATGAATTGTAATATGTTCTGCTGTCTTCAGACAAAGGCTTTTCTTTGGCTACGATGTAAAGCGCCTCGAGGTGCTGGGCGCATTGAAAATTTAAATATGGTCCAAACGCGCTGAAACCGGCTCGTTTGTTCTAAATGATACACGAACAAGCCGGTGTCGCGTCAATTTTCCAAGCGTTCTATCCTGTCTCAATGTACGTAATTTGTCTCTCGATCCGTTCGTAACCCTGTCAATTTGTTGATGGCTGTTGATGGTTGTCTGACCATTGGCGCAAAGGCAGCCATTAATACTACGCATGCGCTGGCCGTTCGGGTTGGCACACCGTGCGGGCTGGCATAGCAAGTCGACCGGCTTCTTACCAGCACGCGATGGATCGTTACAAGACGATACGCGCCCCATAAAAACCAGATTGTCCACAAAGAAAAGCGGCTTTCGTACATCCAGTCGTGCAGCACCGACCCTGACTTGTAAGCCATTACTACGCGATATCACATTAAATCAGTGGAAACCGGGCTAGGGTAGCTGGGTTTGATTGGGAAGGTCCACCCAAGGATGGCAGACAGTCATGGTTTGATTAGCCGGTACGAGGATGTCATCGCTGGTCCGCCAGGTCAACAGCCCAGTTTTTCATATACCAAACGGATCATACCCAGGTTTTGCGTGGTCGGCGTTTTTGATACGGACTTCGCCGCCGTTACGGGTTGCCCCAATAAAACCGCCCACTTCCATAAATCAGCACCAATGCGAAATTCCGTACCTCGCCGATTCACACCTGATAATAAGACGGTTAGTTCCTGTCGCTTCAATTTTGGCGCCCATTTGATTGAGGAAATCACAATCGCGCACGTGGTTCGATGCCGCGTTATCGATGATAGTTTCACCCTCATATTACCCATAACGGTGTTTTCAGTGGCAGTCACGCTTCGGCCAACAAAAATGCAGGTCTACGCAACCAGCGACGCATCCATGTGGAAGAGGCCGCGCCTCACACGTCAATCTTCCACGCCCAATGCTCCCAAAGTACCCACAAGGGTGTTCAAACGGCCCGTCCTCAATCACATCGCCATCGGGCAAAGGCAAGTCAATTACCCAGGGCTGTAGCATTGGCCCAGAGAAATACAATGAAGCCCTGGTTTAGCCAGCCAGCTTTCATCCAATATAAGTTTTATGATTTTTGGCATGAAAATCGCCAACCTGCCGCCTAAACTATCGATCTACCCCAACCTGAATGATCAAAATGTATTACGCATCTTGGAATATCAGGACATTATGTAAACAAACAATTGGTCGGTTAAAATGCAGGCGGGGATGAGTTTATGCATTTGTTAACACTGGCGGTAATCGCTTACCGATGCCACCCACGATGATAAATTTACCATAACTGACCTTTTTAATTTCTTCCTGGATGTGATTTTAACGGCAGAACCAGGGCAACCAATGACTTTAGCTCGGAATTATCGACAAACCAGATTGACACTTTTTATGTTGTCAAATCTCTTTTGGTACTTGCAAAAGACAAACGTAGAATATTCTATATACCGTAATTGTCTTCGATAGTACTTGGTACTATTAATCAGAATCTACATGTTACTGAATCATATTTGCCCAGAGGAACCATCTTCAAGCAGTAAAGACGGATTACAGAGCAGAGAAGAAGCCAAAAGTCGTCTTGCGCCGACGACGAACCAATCACCCAGCTTATGGTGACGGTTATATTACAAAATTTTGTATGGCAATGATGGCCAGGATGCACTGGATAAGTTGATCAACGCGGATATTGACCTGGTACTAGCTGATGTCAACATGCCTAAAATGGGCGGCCTGAAATTATTGCAGCAGATGCGTAGTGACGGCCGTTTCCAAAACCTGCCCGTCATTATGTTTACCGCCCAGGGGCAGCGCCAAATCCAATCGGATGCCATTACCCAAGGCGCGACCGATTTTCTGACCAAACCTTTCAGTTCCAGCAAATTAGCCGACATGGTTCATCACCATCTCGTTCCTACCGCTATTTAGCCGGAGATCATCATGAACCAGGCATTGGCACTCATCATCGAAGATTCCGACTTGCTGGCCGAATATTTTGCCCAGGTGCTGCAAGCGGCCGGATACAAAACCATCATTGCTGAAGATGGTCGGTTTGCTCAACAAAAACTGCAAGAACTCATACCCGATATTGTGCTGCTAGATTTGAATTTGCCATTTGTTTCCGGAGAACTGCTGTTGGCTCAAATCCGAAATGATGCACGGTTGAGCAAAACACGCGTCCTCATCGCCAGCGCCGATGGGACTCATGCCAGGCAGCTTGGCGACCAGGCTGATTTGGTCCTACAAAAACCGATTGATTACCACCAACTGCGCATTTTATCGACAAAACTCCACCCCGATTACAAACCCACAACCGGAAGCCTGCATCAAGCATAAACCACCCTCTCTATTCCCTCGTCAAAAAAGAATATCTGCCTGGTTCGATCGCTGGTTAAAGACATAATCTCAGAATCGTCAAAATACCTACTCACACCATCGCTAAAATGTTGATGAGCGTAAAGGTATTGCTGATTGCGAACATAGAAGGGGCTTGTTACAATTCGTGAAAGCTGGCACTATGTCCGGAGAAATTGTATGTCCCTATCTGATTTGAGTGAAAAAAGCCCAACTGGCGAATTAAAAGCCGTCAAAAGTATCACCAACTGGCGTGATCTGTTTATGATGATCGTCGTCCTGTTCAAAATGCGCATTGTCTTTTTGCTGTTGATGGCAGCGACCGGCGGTGCGTTTTTGGCAGCTGGCGGCTGGCCAGGGCTGGGTAAGATGGCTCTCATCTGGTTAACCGGCGGCATGGCGGCATCGGGCGCATCGTCGCTGAACCAATATCTGGAACGCAAATCGGATGGGAATATGGGGCGCACCAAGAAACGGCCGTTAGTCAACGGCGACATTCCCAATCCCAACTGGGTTCCCTGGGTAGGCATCGCTTTAATCATCCTGCCTTCCGCTGCTGTCTTTCCCACTAATCCTGCCCTGGCCTTTTTCTTGCTCCTGGGCGCATTCATTTACGTTGTAATTTACACTATCTGGCTCAAGCCGCGCACCCTGCTGAACATCGTCATCGGCGGGGCCGCTGGCAGCGCCGCCGTCCTCAGCGGCAGCGCCGCCGTTGGCCACTGGAATGACCCCGGCGCATTGGTCCTGGCACTCATCTTGTTCCTGTGGACTCCTTTCCATTTTTGGAGCCTGGCCCTGCTCTACCGCGACGATTATTCACGCGCCGACGTACCCATGCTGCCCACAAAAACCACGCCGCACCAGGCAGCCTGGTGGGTAATGTCGCACACCATTCCGGCCGGGTTGGCGGGGCTGCTGCTGGTTATTTTACCATCGTTAGGTTGGGTATACTTTGCGCCAATGCTATTGGTCACGGCCGATCTTTTCTGGCGCAATGTTAAACTCATCAAGGACCCATCGCCGCCCCACGCCCGCAGCCTGTTTATGGCTTCCAACATTTATCTTACCGTCCTGCTGTTGATTATTTTTATTGATTCGGTACAGCCGTTCTTGAAAGGGGTTTAGCTGGTTTGATAGTTTGTTGGTTTGTTGGTTTGTTAGTTGGTTTGTTTTTAGACGACTCAACCAACCATCCAACCTTCTAACTAACCAACTGTTTTCCAATGATTGAAGTTACCCTCTACTCCAAACCGGGATGTCATTTGTGCGATGATGTGAAAGCGGTATTGCAAGAGTTAACGGCCGTTTACCCCCATCACCTCACCGAAATTGACATCACCAACAACCGGGAAGCCTTCAACCGCTACCACCTCACCATCCCCGTCGTCCATATTGGCCAGACCGAACTACAAGCACCGATTACGGCTGCCCAACTCCGGGCAGCCCTGGCAAACTCATGAACCCATCTCCCCGCCCTACCGAAGCAGCTCTTTTCACCACCTGCCTGGCCGACGCCTTCTTCCCCGACCTGGTTCAGAACACAATCTGGCTGCTGGAACAGGCCGATGTAGCCGTTACTATCCCCGCCGGGCAAACCTGCTGCGGCCAGCCGCCCTATAACGCCGGTTTCCACAGCGAAGCGCGCCACATTGCCAGCCACTTTCTGGACGTTTTTGCCGATGCGCCAATCATCGTCTCGCCATCCGGTTCCTGCGTAACAATGGTGCGCCACGAATTCCCTCAATTGTTCCGTGATGATCCAACCCGGCTGGTTCAAGCACTGGCCCTGGCTGGCCGCACTTATGAATTGTCCGAATTCCTGGTGAATGTCGTTGGTCAAACAGATTTTGGCGCGCAGTGGCACGGCCGTGCCACCTACCACGACGCCTGCCACATGTCCCGCGGACTGGGCTTGACCGCCGAACCCCGTGCCCTGCTAGCCCAGGTCAAAGGATTGGAACTGGTTGACATGGTCGAAGCTGATGGAACCATCAGCGAACCGTGGTGCTGCGGTTTTGGTGGTGCGTTTGCCGTCAAACAATCAGCCATTTCCGGAGCCATGCTCAACGAAAAAATCCGCCGCATCGAGGCCACAGGTGTGGATACGGTCATTACCGGCGATGGCGGCTGCATCATGCACATGAACGGCGGCCTCCAGCGGCAAAACAAGCCCATCCACGTCCTTCACTACACCGAAATCCTGTGCGGCAAAGCTAGATAACTTTCGTTCTTCATAAAGTCATGCCTCATACGTCATAACCATCTGGTAACGCATGACTTATGACATATGAGGCTCTAGAATCTTTCATGAACGACCCTCAATCTACGGTTGACGTCCTCTGTGTCGGTCAAGCGCCTTATGACTTGACTTTTACCATCGATCGCCACCCCCAGCCAGACGAGAAAATGTTTGCCACAGCGCTGCACCAGTGCGGCGGCGGCCCGGCGGCCAATGCAGCCGTGGCCGTCGCCCGGCTGGGACACAGCAGCGCCTTCGCCGGTTACCTGGGCCAGGACGCATTCGGCGATTTGCACTTCCAGGAATTGGTAGCCGATGACGTGCAGACCAGCCTCATTGTGCGTGGCACAGTTCAGACTCCCCTTTCGGTCAGCCTGGTTAAGCTGGACGGCAGCCGGGCATTGGTCAATTATGGGGGAAATCAACGGCCGTTACCCGCCCACAGCATCGATTTCAGCCACTGCCACCCTCGCGTTATCATCTTCGACGGCTGGGAACCAGACATCTCGCCGCCGCTGGCCCAATGGGCGCGGCAGGCAGGCATTCCCACCATTTTAGACGCCGGTTCTGTCCATCGCGGCACGGAAGCGCTGGCTCCCCTGGTCGATTATTTGATTGGCGCGGAGAAGTTTGGCCGCACCTTTACCGGTGAGGCCGACCCGGTGCGGGCGGCGGCTAAGTTGAGTGAATTGGGGGGAACGGCCGTCATCATCACTCTAGGCTCACAAGGCTTAGTCTGGCAAAAAGGGGGCGAATCCGGTCATCTGCCTGCTTTCCCTGTCGAAACGGTGGACACCACCGGAGCCGGCGACGCTTTTCACGGCGCATTTGCCGCCGGATTGGTGCGCGGACTGGCCTGGAATGATTTGCTCCGTTTTGCCAGTGCAGTGGCAGCGCTGACCTGTACCAAAATGAGCGCACGGCTGGCGATTCCAGAGGAAACGGCCGTGCAGAAATTCCTGGAAAAGAGCGGGAACAGGGTAGCGGGTGGCGGGTAGCGAGTATTTGACCCGCTACTCGCCACCCGCTGCTTACCCAATCATGAGAAGTTTTTGAACTGTGCTTGTGATTTAATGCACAGTTTACTACACTTACGGCCATGATTAGTGTAGACGGCCGTTCTCCCAACCACCAACCCATCATTCAAGTGCAAAATGTCGTCAAGCGGTTCCCCGTTGGCGACGGCGAAATTACCGTTCTCAAAGGCGTTAACTTCGACGTCATGCCCGGCGAATTTGTGACCATCGTCGGCCCTTCCGGCAACGGCAAATCGACCTTGCTCAACATGATCACCGGCATCGACCATCCCAGCGAAGGCGACGTCATCGTCACCGGGCAAAAAGTCCACACCCTGAGCGAAAACGAGCTGGCCATCTGGCGCGGCGAACATTTGGGCATCATCTTCCAATTTTTTCAACTGCTGCCCGCCCTCAGCCTGCTCAAAAATGTCATTTTGCCGATGGATTTCGTCAAAAAATTGACCCCCAAGGAGCGCAAAGAACGGGCGCTGCATCTTCTGGATACGGTTGGATTGGCCGACCAGGCGCAAAAACTGCCCAGCCAGGTCTCCGGCGGCCAGCAGCAGCGGGCCGCCATCGCTCGCGCCCTGGCCAACGACCCGCCTCTCCTCGTGGCCGACGAACCGACCGGCAACCTGGATTCGGAAACGTCGGATGCAGTGTTTGCCCTATTCGAACAGCAGGTCGCACTGGGCAAAACATTGGCGATGGTCACCCACAGCCGCAGCCTGGCCGCCCGCACCCCGCGCGTCATTGAGATTCGGGACGGCCGTATCTACAGCGACAGTAAGAGTGAAGGGGTGAAATGGGGAGGGGGTGAAGGGGTGACTCTTTCACCCGTTCACTCCAGCGACCGAAGGTCGCCCACCCCTTCACCCGTTCATCTTCAAAAATGAGCGTCATCTGGGACAAAGTCTGGTTCGATTTGTGGCAGCACAAGGCCCGCACCGGGCTGGCCGTGCTGAGCATTGCCGTCGGCGTTTTTGCCATCGGCGTCATCTTTGGCATGATCGACCAGCTCTTATCGACGATGGATGCGTCTCACCAGGCCGTCCAGCCTTCCCATCTCAACCTGGTTTTGCGCCAGTTCATCGACCGTGACACGGCCGAAAGCCTGACCGACATCCCCGGCGTAGCCGGCGTGGAACCGCTCAACATACGATCCATCCGCTACAAAACCGGCCCCGACGGCTCCTGGGAATCGGGCACGATGGTCATGCGCGACGATTACGAGAACCAAAAGTATGACTGGCTGGAATTGAAAGAAGGGGTCTGGCCGAGCAACTCATCCATCGACGTCGAGCGTATCACCAGCGATTATTACGGTATCGACATCGGCGACGAAATCATCATCGAGATGGATGGCACCGACCGCGCTTTCCCCGTCACCGGCAAAATCCGCCACCCGTTTGTGCCGCCGCCCGATTTTGGCGGCAGCGCCTACTTCTTCACCGATGCTGAAGGGATGGCCCGCCTTAACATCCCGCAAGGATTATTCGTGCAGCTGCTGGTGCGGGTAGAGCCATACAGCGAGGAATACGTCCGCGACCGGGCAGCGGCGATTAAGGAGCAGTTGGCCAAGCAGGGCATCGGTATCAGCATCTCTGTATATCAAAAACCGGAAGAACATTGGGGACGGCCGTTTGTATCCGGTATCACCATTGTTCTGAAAGTGTTAGCCATCGTCTCCCTGTTCACCAGCGTCATCATCGTCATCAACACCACCACGGCCATCATCACCCAGCAAACCGACCAGATTGGCGTCATCAAAGCCATCGGCGGCACAGCCTCGGTGATAACGAAGGTATATCTGGCTGGCGTGCTGGCCTTTGGCGTGCTGGCGCTGCTGTTTTCACTGCCGCTGGGCGTGGTCAGTGCCTTCTTCGGCAGCAAATATTTGTTGACCATCTTCAACATCGACTACGATGTCTTCCAATTTTCCAGCCGGGCTGTGATTTACCAGGTGCTGGCGGCCATTGCCGCGCCGCTGCTGGCGGCGCTGTGGCCGGTTTTAAGCGGGGCGGCCATCTCAGTGCGGGAAGCGATTGCCACCTACGGCCTGGGCGGCGATTTTGGCACGGGCAAGTTGGATCAAGTCGTGGAAAAAATCGGCGAAAAGATTTTGCCGTCGCCTTATTCGGTGGCGCTGGGTAATATGTTCCGCCGCAAAGGACGGCTGGCGCTGACGCAGTTGGTCCTGACGCTGGCCGGAGCGATGTTTTTGATGGTGCTGACGCTGGCCTCGTCGATGACGTACACGCTCAACAATGAGCTGGATCGGCGGCAGTACGACATGCGTCTCTTTTTCTTCATACCACACCGCTCGGAGGTATTGGAACGCATCGCCGAGGATATTCCCGGTGTGGCCGCCGCCGAACCCTGGTTTTCGGTGACGGGCACGGTCTTGCGCGAAGGGGAATCGGTGCAGGATACGGGCGGACTGGGCGCCGAGCTGTACGGCGTGCCAGTGGGCAGTGAATTGTACCGGCCGTATATTGTGAACGGCCGTTGGCTCAACCCCGACGAAACCGACAACGCCGCCGTCATTAGCCAGGAAACGGCCGATTTTAACAACCTGGACTTGGGCGACACGATCACCATCGACCTGGGCGAGATGGGAACCAGCGACTGGCAGATCGTGGGCACGTATGAGGCTATCACCCCCGACCCGATTACGACGGACCCGATTTATGCCCCGGAAACGGCCGTTGTCGCCGCCACCCAAAAAACCAATCAAGCCACCCAACTACTCGTCCGCGCCGAAAAGCAAGATGCCAACTCGACAGCCGCCCTCATGCAAGCCCTGACCGACAAATTCCAGGAACGGGGCATCAACGTCAACGACTTTTTCAGCCGCACCAAGTCGGAAGACCGGGCGTACGCGGTGAACCAGTTCAGCATCGTCACCAACATCATGTTTGGCCTGGCATTGGTCATGGGCGTCGTCGGCGGCATCGGGCTGATGGGGTCACTCTCCATCAGCGTGGTTGAGCGCACGCGGGAGATTGGCGTTTTGCGCTCCATCGGCGCCGATAATGCCACGATTATGTGGATGTTTGTGATGGAGGGAGTGCTGCAAGGGCTGCTAAGCTGGCTGATGGCCGTGCCGCTGGGCTTTGTCGTGGCCCGGCCCATGTCGCGCATCTTGGGTCAGACGATTTTGCAGGTGGATTTGGACTTTGCGTTTAATGGAACGGCCGTGCTCATCTGGCTCATTGCTATCCTCAGCATATCCGTTCTCGCCTCCCTCGTCCCCGCCCACAACGCCGCCCGCATTAGCGTCCGCGAAAGTTTGGCGTACGCTTAACAGCTTACTTGAACCCATGCCATAATGAATAAACAGTTCTTTAAGAAATCCAATGATGATTAATCAAGAGAGATTTAAATTTTCCATTCATCTTCCAAAACACCCAAATTTTGACTAACAATTAACCCCTTTGTGTGTGGTTTTTGTTGACGTAGAAATTCTTCACGATGAATCGTTAACGACAAATAAACCAATGCGGCACGCGCCAATTTTAGTAACCGGAGAGCTTTGATTTCGAAATCCAGGTGATACAAAGAAAAAGCCAAATCATCTCTAAATAATGAATATGATGTGGATTCCACTTCATTATCATTCGTGTTTGATCCACCCCGCCCAAAAGATTCACTATCAGTAGATCGAAATCAAACCTCCAAAGGGATATGAATAACCAAAGAAAACCCCAACCGCTGCTTAATCATTTCCCACAGCCAAAGACGCCAACGAGCTAATGGGAGTAAGTGATGCAAAACCGTGCGTGGACCGGGCTTAGGCGCAAACAAATAAGCCCATTTAACATATTGCCACAGGTTAAGCCAAAGAAATGCCAACGCCACCAGGAAGAAACGGAAGGTTGCTATCTTGCAAGTTGTGCGCGCTCGCACTGTATTCATCAGTCGGTAGCTGGTTTCGATGCCAAAACGGCGACGATATTCTTCAGCGATTTGGGCTGGTTGTCGTTTGAGCGCCCCGATCACGATGTAGGCGAAATGAAAAACACCCTTGCGTTTGTATTTGCCCTGGCTGTATTTGCAAACGATATACAGCGGCAGCGTTTCTTGGTCATAAATAGTACTCCGGCGTTCATAAGTAGTCGTGTAACTCTTCCGTCCCACCAACAAAGCCCGCGAACCGCCTTGTTTGCCGCGAACGACCAGAGGAAGAATTGTGGGAAACGATTGTTTTTTCAAATAGGCGACCATTCCATTATTGTCAAACCCCCTGTCCAAATACAATCGTTTGATACGCAATCCCAACTCTCGTCCGTGTGCCAACAGGCGTTCGACCACATCTTGCGCTTTTTCTCCCTGGCACATCAAGACGATAGCCAGGGTATATCGCTTGTTCTTCTTGACCACATACAAGGTGGCGAATACGTAGAAGTGGGTGGTGCCGCTTTTGGCGCGTCCCCGACGGACATAGGGGTCGTCTTCTGCATGCTGTCCGTGATAGGGAATTTCGGTCAGGTCAATTGCTGCAGGCAGTTTGCTTTTGAGCAACTTGCGTGGCAACTTGGCGGTCAGCAGTTTGTTGAGTTGCTTTTCTACATCTGGCAACTCTCCCATATTTTTCAGCATCGCTTTGACTTGTGTGCGTACTGTTGTCCCGCTAGGCGCTTCTTCCAGAAGTTGGCTGGCCATTTCAATGCTGATACG
Source organism: Ardenticatenaceae bacterium (assembly GCA_020634245.1). Lineage (GTDB taxonomy): Bacteria > Chloroflexota > Anaerolineae > Promineifilales > Promineifilaceae > JACKCC01. Next base: position 55,460 of record JACKCC010000024.1, read on the forward strand.
CTCGACAGAAGCAGCCACCAATACGTCCCAGATGTCTTGGGCGGTGTAATCCCGGTTTTTCATATCCAATTGGAAATGTTCTTGCAACGTGGCACTAACCAATTGATAAACATCTTGTGCCGTCAGTTGCTTGTTGTTACTATTCTGTTTAGCCACTTTGAGTCCTCCATTGTGAGAGATTGAAGGATTCATCGTGGCACTTTTTGTTAATTTTGTCTACTCATTTCGATCTACTGACTATGCAATTTTATACTGAACACGGTCATAAACTGACATTTTCAAAGGTCTGAAAGTTGAGCGTGAGTAGGCTGGCTAACTGGTCTTTGAAAGTACCAGACACGTCGGCCAGGCAATCTTCAATCGCCTGCCGGAAGTCGGCAAACTTCTCGTAGTATTGGGAATAGAGACATTGCTTTTTGACAAACTTCCACAGGCGCTCAATTAGGTTTAGATTAGGCGAGTAAGGCGGTAAGAAAAGGAGTTCGATACGCAAGTCGGCGGCCAATTGTTTAATGAAATGGCAATGTTGATACCGGGCGTTGTCCAGGACAACCGTGATGGGCAAGTCAGCAAAAGAAGCGGCTAATTGATAGAACAAGGCGGCGACGGAGTGGGCATTGATGTAACTGGTGTTGGTGACCGTCACTAACTGTCGAGTGGTGGCGTGCAGTGCACCCAAAACATTGAACCGTTGCCGACCAGCTGGGGCTTTGATGAAGTGGCGGACAAAAGACCAAAGGAAGCCAAGGAAGGGCTGCAAGACAAAATGAGCAGCATCGACGAAAAACAAGTGGCGCTGATTGGCCTGGGCATCAGCCAGACGCGGCGTCAGTTCCTCATCCAGGAACTCCTGTTGTTTCTCTGGGTCAGCCTTAGCCGGTATCTGACCCACTTTACGCCGCTTCAGCCCCAGCTTTTTCAGAAACTCCGCCACCTGGGTTGGACTACGGCGCAAACCGGTCAGTTTTTCGATACGGGCCACAGCTTCATCAATGGTCGCTGGCGGTCGCCGCTCGAATTCCTGACGCAGGCTATCCTGGTGGTCATCCAGGTCGCTCTTGGGCTGGTGAAAGTTCAACTCTTTGAGTGTCTCAATCCCGCCTTGTTGATACATCAGGAGATACTCGCGCAGCGTCGCCTGGCTGATACGCACGATGCGACCGATTTCCTGGTGCGACAGACCCAGCGCTTTCAAATACACCACTTCCATTCGTTGTCGTACCCGAGGGTGCGGATGGTGGGTACGTTCGTGATGTAACTGGTTAATGGTTTCTGGTGCGAATTGGAGTTTAATCATCTTGTCCTCTGATTGGCAAAAATGACAAAGTATATCTTTCCCGACCTGTTTGCCAATCATAATCAAAATTGAAATGTCACTCTATGCCCGTGCTGGGTATAGATACTTATGTTCTAAATGATTGCGAATATCAGCAAGGTTGTGCGCATCAGGTTCTGTAGAGTTTTTAAATCCCTCTTTATCTTCATATAAATCTTTACTAAGCCAAAACAACCCCCGCAAAGGCCAATTTTGACGATCCTTAAACTCAGACTTTAATCCTTTGTTTCTCTGTTGGTTTGTGTACCAAATTGTCCTGAAATTCACTCTCGTTTCTGGTATTTTTAGAGCTAAGTAAGCGTTGAGAAAGTATGAAATTTTATCAAACAAGGAATACGTCATCCGAAAGGCGACTTTGATCCTCTCAGAAGCTAGTGAATAGAGGGGCGGAATGTGTCAATAGTTTTGAGACACGAAAACCGATAAATTAGTGAGCAATCTCTCGCTCACCGGGCTGATGGATAAGGGGATAACTCTCCGCTGCGCTGCGAGTTACCCCCTTACCCACAGCCTCTACGACGACTGACCATCCCTCTCCAGAGGGGGATTAATCCAGACGGCCGTTGGCAACTTCGGGGCAACGGGCTGACCCTGCACAAAGCGTTCTGGATACTTCTCAAAAGCGGCCGTTAACACCGCTTGACGCTTGACCCTCAATTCAGCAGCCTGTCCATAATGAACCGTGGCCGGGGTCATCAGGCCCAGGCTGGTATGCCGGTGCTCATGGTTGTACCAATGGAAGAACGGCCGCGCCCAGGTGCGGGCATGGTGTAGAGAGCCAAACCGGTCAGGATAATCCGGACGGTATTTCATCGTTTTGAACTGCGCCTCAGAAAAAGGATTGTCATCGGAGGTGTAAGGTCGGGAATGGCTCTTGCCCACCCCCAGGTCGGCCAGCAGCAGGGCCAACGTCTTGCTAGTCATGGAACTGCCCCGGTCAGCATGGAGAACCAACTGTTCTGGTTCAATCCCCTGTTTGGTGCAGCTGTCGGCCACCAACTGTTTGGCCAATGATGCCAGTTCCCGCTGAGCGATCAGGTAACCGACCACATAGCGGCTGAAGATGTCAAGAATGGTGTACATGTAATAGTAGACGTGGGGCACAGGCCCCCGCAGCTTGGTGATGTCCCACGACCACACCTGATTAGGAGTCATGGCCACCAGTTCTGGTTTCTTGTAGACTGGATGCCGTTTCTGGTTACGCCGTTCGTGTACCTCAGCGTTTTGCCGCAGGATACGATACATCGTGCTCGCCGAGCAGAGATATTCCCCCTCATCCAGCAGTGTGCCATACACCTGGCGCGGCGAGCTGTCCACAAAGCGCTCACTGTTGAGCATGGCCCGCACCGCTTCCCGTTCCGCCGGTGGCAGCGCTCGTGGTGATGGGGTTACTGCCTTCGATTCCCGAACTGGCTTTTCCTGCTGCTGCCGGTAGTAGCTGCTACGGGGATAGGCCAGGTGGCGACATGCCTCCTGCGTGCTGGTCTGTTCAGCCAATTCGGTCACATTCTCTCTCACGATTCGTCTCCGGTTTCCTGTTCCAGGGTAATCCCCAGTATCTCGGAGAGTTTTTTTTGCGCCTCGATAATCAGTTCCGCTTTTTCCACCTGTCGGCTCAGTCGGGCATTTTCCCGGCGTAGCCGGCGCATCTCTTCGGCTTCAGAATTGCTTTTCGGCCCTCGTTTCCGAGGTGCCAACCCCGCCAGTTGTCCGGCTTCTTGCTGCCGTCGCCAGGTGGTCAGGTGGGATGAATACAACCCTTCCCGGCGCAACAATCTGCCAATACCTCCCGGTTGCTCCCGGCACTTTTCAGCTTCTTCCAGAACCCACAGTTTGTAGGCGGCCGTGAAGGTGCGTCTTTCTGCTTTGGGCGTCCGGGGCAGTACCTCTGGATCAGGCCGGTTGTCGGCACCTATGCCATTTTTGTTGAGTTTCTCTCCATTCTTTTGTGTCATGATGTTCCTCTTCGCCCTCAAATTCTACACTAAATTCTGAGTATGAAGTGTCCCACCCTATATTGACACAATGGGCTAATGCCATACCAAACAAAGGATTTATTGCAATCGCACGACCCCAATACTCGATAGCTTCTACAAAACGACCAACCGTATTGTATAGGTTAGCTAAATTAGTATAAATTTGACATCGGCGAGTCTCTGGCAACTCATTAAAACCATCTTCACCTAATGCTGCTCGCAGATGAAAAATCTGTTTTTCTGTTTCCTCTTGCTCCCAATCCCAAATATCTATCTCAACAATACTCTTGTCTTCTTTTACTCCTACCTGAGTGACTGCATTTCGAAGATGAGCAATATTAGCCCAAATATTGGAGCTAAAGTAATGCAGTAATGCTCGCTGTTGACTCATTAATTCTTGTGTTGCTAGGTTTCCAGCCCAAGTTTGGGCACGTGCTAATCCTTCGTCACGCCTTAAATCCAGAGAGAGATCAATCAATTGCCCCAAATACTCCATGGACTGAGTATATGGTAAATTCATAAGTTTTTCCGATGACATTAGAAGGTTCCATATTTCTTCCAAGTTTTTATGAATTGGATTTAGATCGGTCATTTACTTGTACCTATTGAATCTAAAATTTCCCGCTATACAGATCGTTTATTAATAAACACATTAAGGGTTTTGATATACGGCCGCATCCAAAATCCCCAGTACGTCCATCACCGTTTCGTCAGGCGCTTTCTCGACGAATTTGATTTCCCGGCTGACAAAATCGACCGACTTGACCTGTTCTACCATAATGAAACCGGTCAGTGACGATTGAGGGAGTACGCTGATGTGGAAGGGAATGCCTCGATTTGTATTCGTAATCGGGCAAACGATAGCCAGGCCAGTATGCTTATTAAACAGGTAATTGCTAATGACAATCGCTGGCCGTCGCCCTTTTTGCTCGTGGCCAGACTGCGGATCGAAGGTCAAAATGACAAAATCGCCTTTGGCAGGAATATAAGCAGCCATTTACCATTCTTCCTTGCCTTGCGGCTCGCCCCAATCTACTTCTTCAACCAGATAATCTGCCGGCATTTCCGCGACGAGCTTGTGAATATCAAATTTGTTACGCGCTTTGTAAACCGGTTCAACGATTATTTTGCCATCCTTGACCGAGATGGATACTTCATCCCCAACATGAATATCAGCTTCTTCAAGAATTGTCTTAGGGAATCGCAACCCTTGACTGTTACCCCATTTTTGAACTTTTGTCAGCATATACCACACTCCTATACAAAACCGATCGGTATAGCCCTAGTATATACTAATTCGAAGGTGAAGATCAACTTTTGCTATACCGTTTCCCCTAAAACGCTTCCAACGTCCCCCGCCGTTTGGCCTGTTGTTCAAACCAATGAAATAAAGAAAACCCAACCAGCGCATACGCCAGTCCTACAAAGAATTCGCCAGCCAAAAGAGGCAGCAGTTCCGGCCAGCCCGCACCGGCAACTGCCGTTCGGGCAGCAACAATACCCCGCGTCAATGGCAAATACGAAGAAACCGTTTGTGCCCACTGAGGAAGCGTATCGAGCTGAACATTCGCGCCGGAAAAAATCCACAACAAAACAAACAAAGTGTTGTTTACAAACATGACGTTGCGGGTCATCAAGCCCAGACAACCTAAAACCAGGCCCAGTCCCGACGTGCTCAGGCTGGTCACAATGACGATGAGCGCCAACGCCGGCAGATTGGCCCGACTGAGATTCAAGTGAAAAAGAATAACACCCCAGCCAAAACCAATGACAATCCCCAGAATCCCGTCCAAAATGTGCATGAACGCCCGGCCCAGGAACAACAAAAGACGATTGGCCGGTGTACCAAAGAGATAAATCAATGTACCGCCATTGCGATCGCCATCAACACTCATCGAAACGCCATAAATGCCGCTCAGCGTCACCGTCAGCATGGCATTACCCACCACATAAAAAGAGGCGTTGTCATTACCCGACGCATATTTGCCCAGCAAAACAAAAAAGAGCATGTACATCAACGGATTGACAACCTTGGTGGATAAATAAAAGGCCGGCCGCAGCCAGGCAAACAGGGCAATGTAAGAAAAGTATGCTCCGTGAAAAAAGAGACGAATGCTTTTGACCATGTTTTTCAGAGGTTAGCGAGAGGATGGAGCGAGAGCTAGAGGAAGAATTAGCCTCTCGCTCTAGCTCTCTCCTCTAGTTTTTCACTGCCGGCCCATCGTGGCCTCAACGCGGGCTTTGAAGAGCAGCCGGCGGAACAGTGCCTGAGTGATGAACGAATAGACGATGATGAACAAGACCATCATGCCGCAGGAGAACAAAATATCGCCGGAACTGGTGCCGCTGGAAGCGCCGTGCAGCGCACGAGCCGCCCAATAAGGCGCTAACAAGTAGCTCAAAGGCGTCGTCCAGCCGGGCAGTAAGGCGATGGGAAACAGGAAACCACTCAAAATATAGACAGGGAATTCCAAGCCGTTGACCATATTACTCACGTTGGGATTGATGACGAAGAGCGGCGCCAAAACCAGGCCAAAACTAACGTAGGAAACGGCCGCAAATATCAAAGCCAGGATAAAAAGACCCGGCCTCTCGATGCGGGGCAGATTGCCGAAAACCAGGCTGGCCAGGCCATAGCTGACGACCATCGACAAGAGGGATTGGCTGACGTTGGCCAGGTTTTTACCCATGATGATGGTTTGGATGGATGCGGGCACGGCCGTTATCGTTTCCAAAGTCCCGCTCCATCGTTCACTGGTGATACTGTTGCCGCTGATAAAGAGAACGGCCGTCCACAAACCCGTCATCCCGCTGCCCACCACGATAAAAATGATATTCTCGTTGCCCTGGTCGCGCAGCATCCAAAAGGCCAACAGCGCCAGCAGCAGCGGCTGAATCAAAATACTGAACAAAATAAAAGCATCGCTGAAATTTTGCCGCAGCGCCATTTCAAACGAGAGCGCAATCACCCGCAAATGGGCACGAACCGCTTTAGTGCTCATGTGTCGCCCCCTACCAGCCGGACGTAGGCGTCTTCTAAAGTTGGTTCCCGGACGGCTACTTTGCCAATTCTCGTCCCATCCAGCAGGCGCAAAATATCGGAAACCACTTCTGCACCGCGCGGCGACTGGATGAACAGCGCCTGTTTTTGATTGCGGTTTTCGACCGATACAGTATCGACGTAGGGCTGGGCGCGCAGTTGATCCAGGATCACCTCAGAAACGCCAAACAATTCCACCTCTACCACCGACAAATCCTGGACGTCTTGCTTGAGGGCTTCCGGTGAACCGTGGGCGACGATACGGCCATCCTTAATTACCGCCAGCCGCTGGCAAAGGGCATCGGCTTCAAACATGTAATGCGTCGTCAGCAGGATAGTCTTTTCTTCCGATTGCAAATTGCGGATGACTTCGCGCAGTTCCCGCGCCCCGACCGGGTCCAGGCCAATGGTTGGCTCGTCGAGAAAGAGGATTTCCGGATCATGCAGCAGCGTCCGGGCGATGTGCAGCCGCTGCTTCATTCCCCGCGAATAGCCTTCCACCTTTTCGTTGGCGCGGCCGGCCAGGCCAACCATTTCCAGCAAATAAGGAATTCGCTGTTTGGTAACGGCCGGTTCCATGTGGTACAGGCTGGCAAAATAACGCAAATTATCCATGCCGGAAAGCCGCCAGTAAAGGCCACGCTCGCCGCCAAAGATAAAACCGATGCGTGGCCGCAGTTGGTCGGCCTGCGTAACGACATCGTAACCTAAAATGCGAGCGCTGCCGCCGGTGGGCAGAAGCAGCGTCGTCAACATTTTGACGGTGGTCGTTTTGCCGGCGCCGTTGGGACCCAGCAAACCAAATAGTTCGCCCGGTTGGACGGTGAAGGAGATGTCGTCTACGGCCGTTACCTCTTTGGTTTGGCGGCGGATTCGGCCGACGTTCGCCTTAAAAACACGGTGCAAATTCTGGACTGCAATGGCATCCATTCCGGTTAAAACCTCCCATATCGCAGATACGCAAAGTTGCTCTCGAACGGGAACATTGTAACACAGAATTTAGCGGTAACGGCTGGCACTATCCGACAAACCGCTCGTACCAGGCTGCGACGGTGTCCAAATGGTTGTTAGCCCACAATGACCAGATAGATGTGACGTATTGCTGGAGCACGGCCGTTCTCTCCCCCGGCGTCGGCTTTTTGACAATATCGGCAACGGTCAGGCTGTTGGTGAAGGAGGGAGGCGTTAACCAGTGGAAACGGCCGTGTTTCGGCCCATGCCGCTCATCCACCGCCTGCAAACGAATCCACAACGCCTGGCCTGGATCCATTTCCCGCTCCAAAACGCCATACAACACCAGCAAGTGGACTGCTACCGATTGAATGGCCTGCGGCGACGGCACCCCCGGATGCTGAACCATGTAAGCGTCCGTCAACAAGCCATTGTAAACGCCCGGAGCCAGCGGCGGCTCGCCAGCGTTATTCAGCGCCGCAAACAGTTCCCAACAAGCCGCCGACGCCCCCACATAACGATGACCGGCTCCATTTGATGGCGGCAGCAGCGCCCCACAGTCAGGACAGGGTTCCAAAATTGGTTTCATCATCTTCAAATACTCATACCAAAAACAAACATCCGCTTCCTCACCAGACTTGATAAGAAAACGGATGTTTGCCTGTTCATTTACCGGCCCAACACAAGGCGGGCGGCTTACTGCTTAAATCTCGCCGGTAGCCAGGACGTGCTTCACCTCGGCAATGGCTTTGGTGATTTCGATTTCACGCGGGCAGGCGTTGGTGCAGTTGAAGTTGGTACGACAGCGCCAGACGCCGAACGTATCGCCTACCACCGCCAGCCGTTTTTCCGGCGCCTGGTCGCGGCTGTCGAAGATGAAGCGGTGGGCGTTGACAATGGCCGCCGGCCCAACGTACTTCTCATTGGCCCAGAAACTGGGGCAGGAAGTGGTACAGGCGGCACAGAGGATGCACTTGGTCGTGTCATCGAATCTGGCCCGGTCTTCCTGCGATTGCAGGCGTTCACGGCCGTTACTCGGCGCCGGTTCATCATTGATAAAATAAGGCAGGACTGATTTGTAATGATCCATGAATGGTTCCATGTCCACAATCAAATCCTTAATCACCTTCAGCCCTAAAATCGGCTCAACCTGAATCTTGACCATATCGCCTTCACCCAAACGGGATACCAGCGTCTTACAGGCCAGGGCATTGGCCCCATTAATGCGCATGGCATCGGAGCCGCAAACGCCGTGCGCACAGGAGCGGCGCAGCGAGAGCGTGCCGTCAATTTCCCATTTCACGCGGTGCAGTAAATCGAGAACGGAATCATTTTTGTTGGCGTTATCCAGCGTATACTCGCCCCACCAACCGGATTGGTCTTTTTCCGGGTTAAAGCGTCGAATGCGTAATTGTACTTGCATAGTTTTCTCCTTATTAGTCTTGTAGTCGCTTAGTCTCGTAGTCTCGTTGTCCTCGAATTGACTACCGGACTACCTGACTACTGGACTATCTGACTAATAAACCCTCGGTTTCGGTTCATAACGGCCTAACGTGACCGGTTTATAATCCAGGCGGTAACCATCTCCATCCTTGAAGCAGAGGGTGTGCTTGAGCCAATCTTCATCGTTGCGCTGTGGATAATCGTCACGGGCATGGGCGCCACGGCTTTCAGGACGGGCCAAACCGGACACGGCCGTTACCTCGGCCAACTCCAGCAAACACCCCAATTCCCACGCCTCCAGAATATCACTGTTGAACACCTTACCCTTGTCCTGGATTTCGACATTTTGGTACGCCTGCCGCAGTCCCTGCAAATCAGCAATCGCCTGCTTCATCGTCTCTTCGGTGCGGAAAACACTGACATTTTCCGTCATCGATTCCTGCATCTTGCTGCGCAGTTCGTGAGCTTTAACACCGCCCTTACTGCTGCGGATACGTTCAAACTCAACCATCACGGCATTGGCGGCCCCGTCGGGCAGCGGCAGCAGTTCGGCCGTTTTACAATATTCGGCCATATCTTTGCCGGCCAGCTTGCCAAACACCACCAGGTCGGTCAGCGAGTTAGTTCCCAGGCGGTTGGCCCCGTGTACAGAGACACAGGCTACTTCTCCGGCCGCATAAAAGCCCGGCAGGACTGTTTTTTGGGCGTCGAGGAGGACACGGCCGTGCACATCCGTCGGAATCCCACCCATACCATAATGCGCCGTCGGCTGCACCGGCATTGGTTCCGTTACCGGGTCCACACCCAGGTACGTCCGCGTAAAATCGGCAATGTCCGGCAGCTTGGCCTCGATATATTCCCGGCTGATACGGCGATCCTCGCCATCCTTCTCATAATAATAATTCACCGTCTCCGGCGTCACATCCAGATGGACGTATTTTTTACCATTGATACCACGCCCGGCCTTCACCTCCAGGTAAATGGCCCGGCTGACTACGTCACGGCTGGCTAAATCCTTGATATTGGGCGCATAACCGCGCACTTCCATAAACCGTTCGCCCAAATTATTGATGAGCACACCGCCTTCACCGCGCACCCCTTCCGTAATCAAAATGCCCAGCTTATAAATACCGGTGGGATGAAATTGGAAAAACTCCATATCTTGCAGTGGGATACCCCGGCGTAAACAAATCGCCGGACCATCACCGGTCAGCGAGTGGGCGTTGGATGTAACTTCCCACACCCGGCCCCAGCCGCCGGTGGCAAACATCACCGCCTTGCTGTGGAAAATATGGAATTCGCCGGTGGCAATTTCAATGGCCACAACACCGCGAATCGTATCATCCACCCGAATCAAATCAACGACATGATATTCGTCGAAGAAATTGACTTCGTTTTTGATGCACTGCTGGTACAGCGTCTGCAAAATCATGTGGCCAGTGCGGTCGGCGGCATGGCAGGCGCGCATAACCGGCTTGCCTGTCTCTTTGTTGGTGTGGCCGCCAAAACGGCGCTGCGAAATCTTGCCATTGGGAAAGCGGTCAAAGGGCAGCCCCATGTGCTCCAGTTCGACGACCGTATCAATCGCTTCTTTACATAAAACGTCCACCGCGTCCTGGTCGGCCAGATAATCGGAGCCTTTAACCGTGTCATAGGCGTGCCATTCCCAGGAATCTTCTTCCATGTTGGCCAACGCCGCCCCGACACCGCCCTGCGCCGCACCGGTATGGGAGCGGGTGGGATAAAGTTTAGAAAGCACAGCGACCTTAGCCTTACGGCTGGCATAAAGAGCGGCCATCAAACCGGCTCCGCCAGCGCCAACGATCACTGCATCAAATGTATGTATTTTTACTTGCGCCATGATGAGAATCCTTTTAGTTGAGCACCGCACTCGCGTCAAAGCTGGCAATGGCAAAGCCAGCCCAAATCAACGTGGCCACAACAAAGATGACGAGAATAACGTTAATCACTTTCACCGCCTGTTGGCTGTGGACGTAATCTTCCAGGATGTTGCGCAGGCCGTTCACGCCGTGTGGAATGGCAAAGGCCAGCAGCAGCATATCGTAGACCTTCCAGCCCCAGGCGTTCCAGGTGGCGGCGACCACTTCCAGGGTGAGGTTATGGACGTCGCTCAAAACGTGCTGGATGAGGACATGACCGACCGCCAAAATGATCAAGCCGATGCCCGTCAGACGCATGAACAAGAAGGCCAAGCGTTCAAAATTGCTTTGAACCTGTACTTTACGATGGGTAATACCCGAATAAGTTGTCATGACTGCCTCCTTGTTAACCGGTGTAATCGCTGAGCCGGGGAAAAGTCCAACAGCTAGTCGTCCCATGGCTGCAATGATTGACGATGCCGCTAATCATCATAATGGCAATGGGAATAAAAACGATGAGGAAAAGCCCCCAGGAAATCATGGCGCTCTTTTGCTGGTATTTCCACCATTCGGGCTTGAAATCCAAAAGGGAAATGCGGATACCGTTAAAGGCATGGTACAGAACGGCTCCCACCAGAGCGACTTCGCCGAGTCCAAACAATGGATGTTTGAATAATTCCACAGACCAACGGTACACGTTGGGGGCGTAGGTGGCGTTGGCGGTATCCCAGACGTGGATGACCAGGAAGCTGAGAATGGCTAAACCGGATAAGCGGTGAGCCACCCAACTCCAGTGTCCGCTGCGGCCCCGGTAGCGGACACTCTCGCGCAAGGTGAGCATCAAACTAGACATAAAACACTCCTCTTCTATACACTTAACGCGACAAGCTTTGCTGAGAAAATCAGGCCAACCATGCAGATGAACTTTGTGGCAGCAAACAACTGGTCGTGTTGAGCAAGGTTTAGATTGGTAACGGGTAACTTTGTGGAACGTTGTTACCCCAGAATCAATGGTACGGCCGTGATTATAACATACGATTTCATAATTCGTTAAGGTTTTTTTATAGCGTGCTATTGCAGACGATGGCTCTAAAAGAGAGATGGCAAAACGGTGTTCAACCAATGGGAAATCGTTCTGTTTGTATTACGCGTTTGATTTATACTAAAGCGAAAACAATCAGGGTAAGGTGTGCCATATGTCGAAAAACAAGAATATCTGTCGTTTACCGCTATACTTGTTGCCCCTTCTGTTTATCATTTTTAGCAATAGTTGTGCAACCCATATACCGGTACTACCACCAGCAGCAGATACAAATGTGAAAGAAACGGCCGTTTCCACACTTATTCCCTCACCCAGCCATACACCGCTTCCAATCTTGCCCTTGCCCACACCGACTCCAACAACTGAGCCTACCCAAACACATATTCCCTTGCCTCTCGCCTCAATGACCCCTTTCTCCACCGTTACGCCAGATTACACCGTTCAAGAACCCAAGTCTATCTTCTTGCTTTTTGGAGAACTTGGAGGAGACGGGGGATTACCTATTGGTCACTATGCACCTTCACTTGTCATTTATACTGATGGGCAACTGATTTATATGAGTAGAGAGCGGCATTCTCGCATCTATTTAGAAACATATTTACTCCCATCTGAAATGTGTCGGTTAAAACAGGAAATTGAAGCCACAGGATTTTTGGAACCGCACGAATTTGATGAGTACTATACTCAGACGGAAGGAAGCGAAGGTGCTTCTAATGTAGTGATTCAATTAGAGGATACTTTTTACTCGTTTTATAGTCCAGATATTCAATATTTGAAAGAAGACCTCCATGCCGGTTACGAAATAATCGCCAACTATCAGCCGCCTGAGTCTCTTAAGCTATACACACCAACATATCTTGCTCTTCTGATCGACCAACTTGAACCTGATGATGGATCGATTCCTATTACATGGCCAACAAATTTACCTCCTATCACAGAGCTTCAACTCAACCCTGAAGAACACGTTATCTTGATTGAAGAGGGATTAGTAGAGTCGATCTTAGACTTGTTCATGTATCAGCAAACATCAGGTTATTTTCAAGATGGTAAAAATATTTATTTTATATTTCCATATTCACTGCTACCTCATGAAACACTTCGGCAGTTCTCCAATTATCCAGATATACCTCTTGATTATGTTTCATTATTGAACTGTAACGGGGAAGCTTCTTTTATCTCTCCTGCTATCCCAACTACAACACTCACTTTGACATCTTCTGCAGCCCAATTAACTGGCAAAGGGCGTGTATTGTTCGTCACTGATGCAGACGGCGATACAGAGATTTATGTGATGGAAGCCGATGGGACTAATCGATTACGATTGACCAACAATATTTCTGATGATTGGTCTCCAACTTGGTCGCCCAACGGCCAATTTGTCGCTTTTGTGTCTGATCGAGATGGCGACAGTGAAATTTACTCTATCTATGGGTTTTCTCTGGACGAAAAGGGGCCTTTCAAAGACACTTTCCAAAATCTCACCTAAGGAGTGTGTCCATGAAAGGCTTGACCAACTATATCACAGAGTCTTCTTGGGAAGACATCATTATCTTCTGGTTTGTTCATATTGATGACGGTTACAAAAAACTTATTGCTCAACAAGATTCTCCATTGCGCAAACGCGGTCCCGAACCCAAGATGTCAGATAGTGAAGTCATGACGATTTCTCTGGTCATTGAAACGTTTTTCAACGGGTGCGAAGAAATCGGTTACGCCTTTGTTTGTCAATTCTTGAGCCATTTGTTTCCCGATTTGCTGGATTTAGACCGATTTAACCATAGGCGGCGACAATTGATCAGTATCATTGAAGCAATTCGACGGCAATTTCGACAACAATTGCTGGATCTGAAAGAAAATGTTCGTCTTGTCGACAGTGCACCAGTGACATTGATGACATATACACGTGGAGCACGATGCGAAAGTGTGTATGGCCCAGAGTACTTTGGTGTTGTTACCAGCAAAAAAGGCAAGTTCTTTGGTCTACGCTTGCACCTGACCACAACGCCAGACCAACTCATTGATGAATGGCTATTAGCACCAGCTTCGGTTCCTGATGGCAAAGCTGTTGATGCTCTGCTGGAGGGTTGTAACGATTTGGCAGTCATTGGCGACAAAGCTTACAACGATGAGGAACTGGAAGATCGTTTGTGGCGCAAACGGCGTATTCATTTGTTACCTTTACGTAAAAGCAACCAAATGAAACAATGGTCAGATGATGTTCGTCGCGCGATGGGAAAAGTTCGCCATCGAGTAGAAACGGTTTTTAGCGTGTTAACAACAATTTTTAATGTGCAACGTCCGCGAGGACGAAGTTTAACCGGTCATGTGGTTCGGGTTGCTACATGTATCTTGGCGCATACCATGAGCTTTCTAATTGCTCAAAATTCCATCGGATAAACCCATAGATAGAGTAATATATGTGATGTCTGCAGATGGTACCGGTGTCGCTCAATTAACTCATAATGAAACGGATGATTATTCGCCCAGTTGGTCACCAGATGGTTCGCAAATTGCTTTTGTTTCTAATCGGGATAGAGGGTTTTGCTATTAAAAACGGGAGATAATAGTGACCACGTTTTGCAAATTCTCTCTGGAAATAGGCTCCCCCCATTGAAACAAGCTCAAAACAAAAATGGTGTTTTTGCTACAAAATCAGTCGTTTGTAAATCAGTCAATAGAGGATTGAAACTAACAAAAGATCAGCAGCGGTTCTAGTCAGATTTGTCTCCCAGACGCTGCATGGCGCGAAGATTGATGAGGATATAGATCAGGGTGTTCTGATTCGCAATCGCCAGTTGGTTGCGCAGCTTGGGTCGTTCAATGCCCAGAGCCACCGCTTGAGAAAAGATACGCTCAACGGCCGTGCGCTGCTGGTAAACAGCCTGATAGCGGTCACTTTCCCGGTCGAGTTGGTAACGAATCCGAGCACCAGGAGCGGTGGCCATGACCAGTTTGCAGCCGCCGTCTGACCAATTGGGATGATCAATCGGACAGGTGTCGCCAGTTGGTTCGGGATGTAGTAGAGGGCAGGCGAAACGGCCGCGTTGGTGCTGAACCAGCGAGGTACGATTCGTAAAGGTACTTTGGCAGGGCATGGCCAGGTCTGCTGCACATAAGGGCAAACCAGCGGAATCAAAAAGACGATGGCCCTGCTTCATCTGGCGGAGGGGCACAGCGGCAAAGCCATCATGTTCGAGGTTGTGGAAATAATCGTAGACGTACCAGGCATCAAAAGCGGCATCGGCAGTGCCAAAGCAAGGCCGAGTCCCAAGACGCTGCTCCACTTGAGCCATAAGCGGCAAAAAGTAAGTGGAATCACCGAAGTCGAAGGTTTGGGTCAACTCGGCCAGGACAAACTCGCCAATATCAGGCAGTTTGGTCGCAACCACACCGGAAGCATAGCCCCAGTAATACTCACCGACGCTCACCTTCTCACTAACCGACTGGCCTTCCTTGGTCGGGGTGACCTGGTTTCGCTTCCGCTTACAGCCCAGTTTGCAGTCGGGGTCGCCAGCAGGCTGCGCTGTTTTATCGAAGCGCCCTTCTTTAATAAAGGTTTTGGGATTGTTTTCCTTGACCCAGGCCAGAATGTGCTTTGTGTCAATGCTGACAGTCTGACCAAAGTCAACGCCAAGACGATGGTGCAGCCAGGCAACCTGACCGTCAATGAATTCTTGCAAGAGGTCATTGGGCAGCGCTCCCATCTTTCTGGTGAAGTGTGCCTGAGCGGGCAAGCTTTGTTCGGGGTCAAAAGGGTGGTGTCTACCACCATGGCCCGTCGCCGGAAAACCAAGCGCCCAGATAAGACCAGGGTGGTCAGCCAAAAATCGGCGGAGGGCGCCAAAAGTCGGAAGCTGCTGCTCTAACCGCACCAGGTAGGAACCAATGTAAGCGGCCAAAGGCACAAGACGCTCTCCTTGTTTACGGTCAGCCAGCGTTGCCGGCAGTTGTTCCCATTCAAGCAAGCGCAGTTGCGCAATTGCTCTTTGGGTGACTGGGCATCGCCGCACATAGCGAGGTTGAAATTGGTCGGCAAGTACAAGCCGAGGTAGGTATGCAGGCAGCGGAATGTGCCCTGAACGAAAATATGACCAAAACGGGGTATTGTTTGTATGATACAACATGGGAATGTTCTCCTTAAAAGGTGACTGATTCGTAGCAAAACCAGTATACCTGGGGAGCATTCCCGCATTTACTAAAACGTGACGGGTAAAAAAAGCCGATTACGAAAAACGTGGTTGGGGCCATGTTTCATGAAGCAGGGGGCAGGAAAAACGTGGCCGGAGTTTTAAGGCTACCACATTTTTCGCCACCTGTGCTACACTAAACGTGGTTGGTGTCACGAATAACGTGACCGTCATTATTAGGTGCAAAACCCTCGGGATAAAAGTGGGACGCAATCTGAGATTTACATAATGGATACTGATGGATCACAACAGCATCGGTTGACTAACAACAACAGTCGTGATTTGAATCCTGAATGGACTATAGATGGCCGTCAAATTGCATTTATGCAAGAAATGGAGGCTAACAAATATCAACTGGTCACATTGAACATCAGTCAGGCAACCCCTTCTGAAATAAAGGTACCGTTTTTCCAAGAATATGCCTTGGTTCCAGCATGGTCATCCAATGGAATGTTGCTTGCAACTGCAAACTCATCGGAAAACGGTGATTGGAAAATTGAGATCATTAACAGTGATTTGAATACGATACAAACTTTCAATATACCAATTAGGTACCCAGGTCAGTTTAATTGGTCAATTGATGGCAATTTCATTTTATTTTCCGGTTACGGTACTACCAGATACCGTGATATTTTTGCACTTGACATAGAAAATGGAGAATTAATACAACTTACATATATGCAACAAGACGAATATGCTCCTTCATTGTGGCCATGACATGAGTATGAAAGAACAATTGTGACAAATTCGAACAGAGTCTGTAAAAAACTATGTTTATGATAAATGCTCTGCGAAAAACGGCCGTATAGTGCTACAATCCCATCTGTTATGCGGAACAAATCACTTAGCTTGCTCTTGATCCTGCTCTTCCTGGCCGCCTGCAATGATGGCGGAAATACGGCCGTTACCACACCCCAACCCACAAACACGGCCGTTGCTCCCCCCACCGACACCCCCATTCCGGCCACCGCTACCCCCACACCACAGCCCACCCCCAGCAGCCCGACCGTCGTTGTAACCGACCAGCCGCTCACCGATGACGGCCTGGTCACTATTGCCAGCGTCACCGTCCCGGAACCGGCCTGGCTGGTTATCCACGCCGAACATGAGGGGCAGGTGGGTGAAGTGTTGGGGGAAACGGCCGTTCCCGCCGGAACCAGCAGCAATGTCACCGTCACCATCGATCCACTGCTGGCAACACCCAACCTGATCGCCATGCTGCACCAGGATGCGGCCGAAATCGGCACATTTGAATTCCCCGGCCCCGATGCACCCTGGCTGGAAAATGGCGAAGCTGTCGCCGGCCATTTTGAGGTAGACATTCGCGTTGCCCGCCCCGAAATCACGATGGCCGACCAGGAATTGTTAGACGATGGCCGCCTGCATGCTGACAGCGTTTATGCCATCAATCCCGGCTGGCTCCTCATCCATGCCGACGATGACGGAGCTGTTGGTTCGCTACTTGGTTTTACGGCCGTACACGCCGGCCTCAACGAAAATCTAACCATCCCCGTCCAATGGCGCGAGGCCACGCCCACGCTGCACGCCGTTCTTTATGAAGATCGTGATCGAATCAATCAGCTTGATTACCCGGAAGGCGACTTGCCGGTCATCGTCAATGGGCAGCCGGTTCTGGCCACTTTCCATGTGACTCTGCCGCCCGATATTTTTGTACTCGACCAGCCAGTGATTGACGGCAAAATCGTCGTCGATCGCGTTATCAGTGACGGGACTGGCTGGCTGGTCGTCTATTACGACGATGGCGGACTGCCGGGTTTGATTATTGGCTCGGCGCCTCTGGCTGACGGGTTAAACGAGATGGTAGAGGTAAATGTGGTGGAATCGGCCGTTACCGATCAGTTACATCTCCAGATTCACGATGATTTGGAACCCATCGGCCAGTTTGATTTTCCGGGATCGGATAATCCGCGCATGTATCACGGCCGTTTACCGGCAACGACCACATTTTTAACCGATTCCGGCAACTATCTCGTCGCCGAAGATCAGCCACTGGTCGACAAAACAGTTACCGTACCACTGGCCGTTATTGATCAATCGGTCTGGCTGGTTATCCGCAATGGCAGTGAGCCGCGAGCCGGGGCTATATTAGGGCACGTCTGGCTGCCACCTGGCATCAATCGCAATATTGCCGTTGAATTAGCGCTGGACCCCGATTTAACCTATACCAATTTGATCGCTGTTCTGCATACCGATGTTGAAGAATTGGAGCAGTTCGAGTACCCGAATGGCGATGACCGGCCGTTGGAGTATAACGGCCGTATCATTTACGCCCCCTTCAATTTAGAACCGGCAGCAGAATAAAAACCCGGGAGCCACATCATGACCACGGACACAGCCATCGCTCAAGCCCAGGCCGAAAGCGAACGATATTATCGCCGCAATTTCCTGGCCGGGCTGGTGCACGGCATCTTCTTCCAGGCCGCCGATGCCTTCGGCAGCATTCACACCGTCCTGCCTGCTTTTGTCGCCCTGCTTACCCCCTCGACCATCGCCATCGGCCTCATGGCCGCCGTGCAAGGGGTCGGCGAAGTCGTGCCGCAAATGTTCACCGCTTACATTTTGGAGGATCGGCCGCGCAAAAAGCCGTACCTGCTGGTAATCATTACCATTCGTTGGATTTCGTGGGCTATTCTGGCTTACCTGACTTACGCCTTTGGCACGACGCGGCCCGGATTGGTGCTGGCCGTTCTCGTCAGCCTGTTTAGTCTATTTTCGATTGCCGGTGGCATGGGGACGGTCGTTTATGCCGACGTTTTTTCCAAGGCGATTCCCACCCGCAGGCGCGGCCGTTTCACTGGATGGAAACAGTTGATCGGTTATGCCCTGGCCATTGGCGCTGGCTACGTGGTCAAATTTATTCTGGATAACGAAACGCGGTTCCCCTTTTCCACCAACTTTGCCATCATTTTTTTATTTAGTGCCGTCAGCCTATTTATTGCCTTCACCGGTTTTGCCATGATTCGGGAACCGGTTTATCCAGTCAAGCGAGTGTCGCAGTCGATTGGCGATTTGCTCAAGCGGGCGCTGGTGCTGGCGCGGCGCAATCCCAACTTTCGCCGTTTGTTGTGGGCGCGGGGATTGACAACGGCCGTTCTCGCGTTAGCGCCCTTCTACGTTGTCTATGCCCGGACGGGGATTGGCGTGGATGCCGGTACGGTAGGGCTGTATCTGACCATGCAAATGGCCGGCGGGGCGGCATCCAATTTGTTGTGGGGCTGGCTGGGTGATCGGTTTGGTAACCGGAGTGTCATTTTGGGAACGGCCGTGACCGGCGGTCTCACGCCTCTCTTTGCCCTGCTTGTCCCGGCAACCTCACCCGTCCTCTTCCTGCCCGTTTTTGCATTCCTGGGTGCAACCATCAGCGGAATGCGGCTAGGCTACAGCAATTTCATCCTGGAGATGGCCACCATCGACCTGCGCCCAACCTGTGTCGCCCTGCAAAACACCCTGTTAACGCCCGTCAGCTTGCTGCCCCTCGTCGCTGGGGCGTTGATAGGGGCCATTTCTTACCCTACCTTACTGACCGGCGGAACTGTGTTGATGGTCATCAACATCATCATTGTTATCCGGCTCATCGACCCCCGCCACGATCCATCCAGCGGCTGCGTAGGATAGGGGAGCGCAGACGGCTCGTCCGCCCTTTGCAGTCTGGCCAACTACTACCGGGTTTCACGAACCAGGTCGATCATATCTCCCAGAACACCAGCCGCCGTCATTTCCACCCCGGCCCCCTTGCCGCCAATGAGCAGCGGCTCATCATCGTAACGGTCAGTGCGGAAACTGATGTACTTTAGATTCGCCAGCGGGCTGGCCACCGATATCGCTTTCAGACCCACAGTTCCCTGCCCTTCTTGCAACTCGGCGACGTATCGCAAGACTTTGCCCTCAGCAGCAGCGGCATCGACCCTTTCCTTCATGGCTTCATCTAACCCGGCCACCGCTTTCATGAATTTAGGCACAGACAAATCGGCCAGTTCCACCGGGTAAAGCGATTCAACGGTAATGTCACTGGCCTCCAACGGCCAGCCAGACATCCGGCCTAAAATCATCACTTTACGCATCACATCCTGGCCGCCTAAATCCTCGCGCGGGTCGGGTTCGGTAAATCCTTTAGCTTTGGCCTCGGCCACAGCCTGGGAAAAAGGTACGCCGCGATCCAGTTGACCGCAAATAAAGCCCAATGTACCACTCAACTGGCCTTCAATCTGGCGAATGGGATCGTGAGTATCGAGCAGAGTGCGCAGTGTGGCGATGACCGGCTGGCCGCCGCCCACTGTTGATTCATGACGAATTTGTAAATGGTTAAAGTATTTGAAAGCAGAGGACCAGGGACCGGCCAATGCTTTTTTATTGGCCATGACAATTCCGTAACCCTTTTCCAAGGCCCGGTCGTAAACCGGTTCCATGCCTGATTCGGCCGTAACATCAACAATGATGGCTTTTTCCAGTCCAGCGGCCAGGGCAAAATCGATGATGTCCAAATTAGACGGCCGTTCCCCCGGCAAATGGGGCAGTGGCAGCTGACCAGGATTGGCCGGTAGGCCCAACCGTTTGGCTTCAATAACGCTAATGATTTGCAAATCGGTCATGCCCTGTGGTTCCCAGGTCATACTGCGCCGGTCGGCAACGGCCACCACATTAAACTGGATACGATTACGTTCAGCGGCACGGGAACGGCCGTCTACAATTTGTTGTAACAGGGCCTGGCCTACCCCGCCGGCTCCCAAAATAATGACAGGAATTTGCTTCATTGAGACTTCAACCCTTTCTAAGAGCGGGGATTAGAGGATTTAGGGATGGTTTTAATCCCCTAATCCCTCAATCCCCGCTTGTATCTTAAAACCAAAAGCCCTGTCCGAAGACAGGGCCTTTGTTGCACCGTAGCGCTTACCTACTCATCCGAGAAGGAGGCGCTACGGTGCGTTTAGATAAACTACTATCCATATGCACCACCTCCTTTTCGTAAAAGATAGCATTGCAACTTTCGTTGCCTATCAATGAAAATGATGGCTGCATTATGGCATAGGCAGCAAGTAATGTCAACCACCCCTTTGCGCTATTCAGAAAACAGTAATCTGCTAAAAGACTTAAACCGCGCGACTTTGGGCCAGTTTTGTCAAAGCTGCCAGCAGTCGATCAACTTCCTCTACCGTGTTGTAATGGGCAAAACCGATGCGAACCAGACCGCCTTTGTCCAGCAGCCCCAGCCGTTCCATGACGGCAATGGCATAGTAATGGCCATCCCAAACAAAGATACCCTGCTCGCCTAAATATTCAGCCACTTCAGCCGGAGTAAATCCGGCCAGGCTGACGGCAAATGTTGGTGTGCGTTCGGCCAGCCGCTCGATGTCGGTGATGCCGTAGACTTTGAGTCCGGGCACGGCCGTTGCCCCCACCAAAAATCGTTCACTCAACATCATCTCATACGCCTTGGTGCGCGCCATCGCCTGCACCAACCGCGCCCGCCGCGTCTCCCCTTCACCAATAGAAGCCAGATATTCGACGGCCGCTTTCACCCCGGACAGGCTCTCAAAACTTTGCGTACCCGTTTCCCACTTGCCCGGCGCATGATTGGATGCCGGCCGCACTTTGTAGGCGGTTAACGATTCCATGTGCTCGAATTTGCCATACAGAACGCCGGTGTGTGGGCCAAAGAATTTGTACACGCTGCACACGAGAAAATCGCAATCGATGGCCTGTACATCGACCAAAGCGTGAGGCGTGTAATGAACGGCATCGACGTATACCAACACGCCAGCGGCATGGGCCATTTTTACGGCCGTACCCAAATCCGTCATACTGCCCACCGCATTGGAAGCGGCCGTTATCGCCAGCAGGCGCGTCTTTTCGTTCAGCAAACCGGGCAGGTCGGCCAGATTGAGGGTGCAGTTGGCCGGATTAAAGTCCAGCCAGCGCACCGTCACACCGCGATCCTCGGCGGCCATGAGCCAGGGCGAAATGTTGGCGTCGTGGTCCAGGCGGGTGACAATGATTTCATCGCCTGCCTGCCAGGTACGGGACAGCGCCCGGCTGAAACTGAAGGTCAGGCTGGTCATATTTTGGCCAAAGCTGATTTCTTCCGGGCGGCGGGCGTTGAGCAGGTCAGCCATCGCCTGCCGAGCCTCCTCAACTACGGCATCAGCATGGCGGCTGGTCAGGAATAAACCGCCATGATTGCTGCTGCCGTAAGCCAGATAGCCAGACAGGGCATCAATCACCCTTTGGGGCGATTGAGTGCCACCAGGGCCGTCGAGGAATACGGCCGTTTCACCATTCACTTCTAATTGCAGCGCCGGAAATTGGGCGCGCAGGGATACAGGGTCTAAAGGGAGTATATCTGTTGTCATAAGCCAATTATAGGTAGTGCGAGATGACTGGGCGAATTAAATATCGGGAAGTTGGATAAGCTTACAACATCCAAGAACTACTTGTTTAAAAAATAAGTTTATCGCTCAAAGTGATTGATTTTAGCCAACCTGCGCAGCATGATATGAGACATGGTCAGATAAATCAGTATTTCGCTGGTATAGTCAATTCTTCATAATCTTTGCTCAGGCGACGATAGTTATTGAGCCAACGTCCTGCCAGATAGCGAGCAAACGGGTAATCGTATTCGGTGAGAAACCAACGATGTTTTCTTCCCCAAGCAAAGCACTTAACGCTTCCTGGAAATCGCCTGTGGAAAGCCCACGTAAATATAGAACTGGCACAGCTTCTTCCAAACGCGGCGTTTTACGCATGTAGGGTGGCAAGATATGGCTGGTAAATTTCTGCCCATCCCGTTTGTCATGAACCCGTGGCGCTTTGATTTTGATTTGTCCAGCGCCGCATTGCACCGTTCGTTCCTGGGCCAAGCCGTTGCGTACAACCAGAGCATGTCCATTGTTATCGCGCTCGTGGCGATGCCGCTGGAGATAGGTTTCTACTTCGGCTTGTAAGGCAGCCTCCAGAATACGTTGCGCTCCGCGTCTGACAAGGTCATCTATGGTTAAATGGATTTCGTCTCGAACATTATCAGTGAGTGTGGTATGTTTGTACATGGCGTATTCTCCTTGCGGTTTCTGACCGCTTCATAGGTTTTGTCACCTACGAGGATACGCCACCCTTTTTCTTCCGCCAATCCACAACTTTTGATAATACCTCTATAGCCTATCATCAATTTTCTTCTAAATTTTGACTTCTACGGCCGTACCTTTTCGTCCACAATCTCCCCGTCAGCAATCGTAATTGTGCGCGTGACGCGGCTGGCCAGTTCGTTGTCGTGCGTCACCATCAGGATGGTTTTACCGTCGGCAATGAGGTTTTCAAACAGACGGAAGACGGAATCGGCCGTTTTCGAGTCCAGGTTGCCGGTTGGTTCATCGGCAGCCAGGAGGGGCGGGTCGTTGGCCAGGGCGCGGGCGATGGCCACCCGCTGCTGCTGCCCGCCGGACACTTCCGAGGGTAGTTTGAAAGCATGTTCGGCCATCTCCACCTGCTCTAAAATGTGCATCGCCCGGTCTTGCCGTTCGCGCAGCGGGTAGGTGTTATTAAAATCCATCGGCAGCATTACGTTTTCGATGCAGGAAAGCATGGGCAGCAGTTGGAAGAACTGGAAAATAACGCCCATGTTACGGCCGCGCCATTCGGCCATCGGCCCTTCTTTGAGGTGGTGGATGGCCTGGTCGCCCACGAAAATATGGCCGGAAGTAGGCCGGTCGATGCCGGTGATCATGTTGATGAGCGTGGATTTGCCGCTGCCTGATTTGCCAACGACGCCGACAAATTCCCCTTTGCCAATTTGCAAATCAATTCCTTTCAAAGCAACAAAATCGCCCACAGGTGTGTGGTAGGCCTTTACAACATTTTGCAGATCGATGAGATGTTTGACCGATCCGTTACCATTCACGCCATTGCCGTTGACCGGGTAAGCCAGGCCGTTACCATTTACATAACCATTTCCGTTCACACGGCCGTTACCATTTGCATAGCCATTTGCATGATTATTCACATGCCCGTTGCCATTTGTGTAACCGTTCCCATTTACTTGATCTCGTTTGAATAATTGCTTAAACATAAAACACCTCTTGCGAGGTGACAGTCACTTTGGAAGTGACTGTCACCTAATTTATTCATACGCCAAAACTTCCCGAATCGTCAATCGGGAGGCGCTGCGGGCCGGGCCAAGACTGGCCGCCGCCGCCAGGAAAATGATGATCACCAGCCACATCATCGTGCCGCCAATAGCAAATGAGTAGTTGAGTGGGAAACCAAGCAGCGCAATACCCACTTCCCGGCTCATGAGTTGGCTGGTAGGCAGCGCCAACAGGCTGCCAACACCCCAACTTAACAGACCGATGACAATGCCTTCTGCCAGGACGATTTGCTGCACGGCCCCATCGGACGCGCCAATTGCCCGCAAAACGCCAATCTCGCGGATGCGTTCCAGGATGTTAATACTCATCGTCGTCGTCAATCCCAGCCCGCCAACCACAGCCAGCAAAATCGCCATCAACACCAAAAAGCCGATGATGATGGTGAAGCGGAACTCGTTGCTGCTGCGAATGGCCTCGGTCGTACCGGTATCGCTGACGCTGATGCCGGAATTTTCCAGATGATCGCTGAGGGCTACGGCCGTTGCCTGCTGCGCCGCTGCATCATGATGTTCGGTCACTATTTTCAGCGTTGTTACCTGGCCGGCCAGGCGAGCCGCCCGCTCGTAATAATCGTAATTCACGTACACAACCGCCCCGCTGGCCGCACCGGGAACGATACCTACGACCGTCCAATTGAGTTCACGGCCGTTCACATCCAGCACAATCGTATCCCCAACCTGCACATCCGGTTCATCCTGGATGAAATCGGTGTTGACAACAATTGAATCAGTGTCGTCGGGCAGAAGCCAACGGCCGTTTTCCGGCAGCGGATCCATGAAACGAGTATCGGATGGTGCGGCAACGAGAGAAAAGGGTTCGCTGGTCGTATCGTCGGCGTACACGCGGCTGACACGGCTGTTCAGCCAGCCTTCCACCGCCACCACACCGGGAACCTGTTCGGCCATGGGCTGCACCTGCGCTGCGCGGTACGGCCGTTCCAGTGTCACACTCACGTCGTATTGATGAAAACGGAGGAAATTGTCAATGGTGGTCTGCACCGAATTGCGTACGCTGAGGACGGAAATGAACAGGGCCGTACCCATGATCAGCGTGGCCAGGGTCAGCGCCAGCCGTCCCTTTTTACGGATGGTATTACGTACGGCGATGATGAGCGGCCGTTGCACCGGCAAAAATTTCTGCGTCCAGGCAAATAATTTGTCGGTCAGCCGCTGGCTGCTGCTGCCGGAACTGATACCCAGGTTGTTAAGGGCCTTGTGCGTGGTAATTTGCACGCCGTTGATCACCGGCCATAACGCCGCCAACAGTGGCACCATCAACCCAACAGCAATCTGCATCACCACGATGGAAGCCGGAACACTGTAATCGGCAATGCGCACATTCAGCAAACCGGCGGCGTAATCAACCACCCGCTGTCCGGCCACGATGCTCACCGGCACGCCCAAAAGCAGCGCCAATAAGCTGTAAATTAACACGTTGACAAAATACATCCCCATCACCTGGGGACGGCGACCGCCCACCAATTTCATGACACCGATTTGTTTGACCTGCTGGGCAATGAGGGCGGTGATGGTGTTGATGACCAGGAAACTGGACAGCCCTAAAATGATGAAACCAAATAAAGTGAAGAGCATGACCAGCGTTTTGATGATGTCCTGCGCCCAATGTTCGCCCGGCTGTGGTGTGCGCGTGGAGAAAACCTGAATACCGCTTTTCTCCAACTGGTCTTGAATGGCATCACTGACGGCGTGAATGTGGGTCTCATCCGTTTGATTTTCGGCCACCCGGTAGCGTAGTTCCGTGTAATAATGACCCATTCCCAGGTTATCGGCCGTATCCAGGGTAATAAACCCAAAAGCGGATTCGAAGATTTCGGCACTGGGCACGTTGGCATCGTGTACCAGCCCGGCAATGGTCAAGGTCTTTTCGCTTCCATCAGGTAATTCGATGGTCAAAGTATCGCCAATTTCCGCGTTGATGTAATCCAGGGATAATCGCTCAATCAGGACTTCGTCGCGCCCGGCCGGCCAATTACCGGCCACCGAATACACTTTATCGACCTGCATGGCGCTGAAATCGGGCACGGCCGTTAACGTCAACTCTCGCTTATCGCCCGACCCATCAATCACCTTGACCGAAATCGTGCGCCGCCCCTCGGCCGCGGCCACCTCAGGCATTCGAGCGATACGTCCCACCATCTCATCGTCGATAGGCGATGTATACAAAGTTGCCGAAGCCTTGTTCGAAGCATCGTAGCCGCGCCCCAACTCGCGCAGCAAAATACTCTGGGCACTGGCCACAAAACCCACGGCAAACACGCCAACGGTAATGGCCAACACAACCAGGATCGTCCGGGCCTTGTTGCCCAATAAATCAAGGATAACTTTACGCCAGCGCGTAGGAATTTTGAATATTTTTGTTTGTACCATTTGAATAATTGCTCAAAACCGCTTGCCCATCACCGTGCCAAAGCCGGTCCACCATTACACAGGTCTAAACTTCGGGCAGACAGCTCCTATGAATGAGTCTAATCAATTGTGATAATTTGAACATGTGCCATCGGTGCTATTTTTGACACCACCAACCTGGACATTGGTCACATGACCAATGGCTAAACCGGGATGATTGTACGCGGAGATTCAAGGACTAAAGGATTTTCTAAGGGGATTCTTTCTTAAACTGAAGTTTGGGCCTCAAGTGCCAGACACAGGGCGGCAAGTTTCACTCATGCCAGCCCTGTCAGTCCTGTTACTGACACTTCCATCAAAGAGATATTGCGTTGCTATTCCGGCTTGTGTTATGCTCTCGGTAGTAAACGGATGAATGAAACATCAAGAATGATTGCCATGAAGTTGCCGCGCTTCATACCTAAACGAATTTTTCAAACAATTGCCCTGCTGTTGTTAGCGCTGGTGCTGTTTTTGACGATTCAGTGGATTATGAACGATGCTGGTCTGTACGAGATTTTCCGCCAAGAGACAAGGTCAAAATCGCTGGCAATGGCGCTGACATTTTTAACACTGTTTGTAGTCTGGTTTATCGTCATC
This sequence comes from Ardenticatenaceae bacterium, assembly GCA_020634245.1. Lineage (GTDB taxonomy): Bacteria > Chloroflexota > Anaerolineae > Promineifilales > Promineifilaceae > JACKCC01. Next base: position 82,476 of record JACKCC010000024.1, read on the forward strand.
GTGCCGTTGCGGATGATGTCGCATATGCCCACGATGAAAGAGGAATTGGGAGCAGACTTGAGTGATGGCTTACCGGCAGTTGGCGCAGGTATCAAGCGCGTGTATGCTGAACAAGAAGCCAAAAATGAGGCGCTTTTCACGGCAGCGGTATACACACCGGAAATGACCCGACAGGCGCGAAAATTAGGGTGGGGATTTTTACTTGCTGGCATTTTGCTGACAATGGCCGGATTATGGATGATTGTGTTGATATTAGAAATGAAAACCGTGTTCGTGGTTCAAATTTTGCTGCTGCTGGCCGGGCCGGTTTTAACAATAGCGGGCTTGATTCAACTCATCACCGGCCGTTCGGTTTTTCGTAAATGAAACAGGATGCAAATTTGGCAAAGATGAAGCCACAACCAGACACACCACCGCGTTATTTCCGATCGACATTTACGTTGATGTATTTGGGCATTATCACGGCCGTTATCTACTTCAACCTGGTCAATCGCTGCAGCAACCGGTTTCTGCTGGGCAATACCACAGCTCTCATCGTCATTCTTGTTCTGCTGCTGGGTGTGGAACAGTTTGAACACGGCCGTTACGGCCTGCATCCGCCGCGCAACGTAGTCCTGACATTAACTTTGGGACGGATGGCTTTGATTGAAGCAGTCGCCTTGCTTGACTGCTCTGGTTTCTCTGTCTTCCTCTATCCGATTATACCTTTTGCTGCTTACTTTTCGTTGGGTTCCCGCTGGAGCAAGTATTTGGCCGGATTCTACTTCACCCTCTTTATTGGCAAAGCATGGCTGGCGGATCCCCTCTGGTATGCTAACACCAATACGATGTCCAACCTGCTCATTTTGACGCTGCTGTTCATCTTCATGCAGGTAATGGCGCGGGCCATTTACCGCGATGAAGCCAACAGCCGGGAATTGGAACGGCTGCTGACTGACCTGGAAGCGACCAATCGGCGGCTGCAAGCATATGCCGCCCAGGTCGCCGAACTGGCAGCTACGGAGGAACGCAATCGGCTGGCACGGGATATTCACGACAGTTTAGGACATTATTTAACGGCCGTTAACATCCAATTAGAAAAAGCCCTGGCCTTCCGCAGCCGCAGCCCGGAAGAAGCAGAGCAGGCCATCCGCGACGCCAAACAAGCCGCCAGCGAAGCCCTCCAGGATGTGCGCCGCTCGGTGGGCGCGCTGCGCAATGAGGCCGACCGGTTTTCTTTGAAACAATCTTTGCAAGAATTGATTAAGGGGATGGGAAATGGCCGTATTCACATCGATCTGCACTTTGAAGGCCACGAAACCGGTTACACCCGACTCTCTCTGATGGCCCTTTACCGCGCCGCCCAGGAAGGACTGACCAACATCCAAAAACACGCCCAGGCGACACAAGTCGTGGTTGAGGTAAAATTAGGCCGCGACCAGGCCAGCCTCTGCCTGCACGATGACGGTCAGGGCTTTGACACAGCCATGATTGAAGAATGGATGGCCGCGCCCAATCAAACTTTTGGCCTGCAAGGCATCCGCGAACGGCTGGAACTGGTACGCGGCGAAATGAAATTAACCAGCAATGCCGAAGAAGGCACCCGGCTGTTTGTGACGGTGCCTAAACGAATTGAGAAAAACTAAAGATTGATGATTAAAGTTCAATCATCAATCATCAATCATTATGAACAACATCACTGTCCTAATTGTCGATGATCAACGGCTTGTCCGAGAAGGAATTGCCTCTCTGCTTGACATTCAAGAGGGGATTACGGTGGTAGGCACGGCCGTTGACGGCCAGGAAGCTATTACCAAATCCCAGGAACTGCACCCGGACGTCATTCTGATGGACGTACGCATGCCTGTCGTGGATGGCATCACCGCCACCGTCCGCATTCGCCAGCAGCAGCCCGACTGCCAGGTACTCATGCTCACCACATTCGATGACGAGGAATACATCGTCAAATCGCTGCAAGCCGGGGCCAGCGGCTACCTGCTCAAGGACATTCCCGCCGGCGATCTAGCCCAGGCGGTACGGCTGACGCACTCCGGGATTTACCAGCTTGATCCGTCGGTGGCGGGCAAGTTGGTGGGCGCGTTGGGAAGGGGGAATGGTGGGGGGGAGGAAACGGCCGTGCCCCCACCCATCGAACACGGCCTGACCGACCGCGAACTGGAAGTCCTGCATCTCATCGCCACCGGCGCCACCAACAAAGAAATCGCCGAAAAACTGGTCGTCAGCGAAGGCACCGTCAAAAACCACGTCTCCAGCATCCTCAGCACCCTCGGCCTGCGCGACCGCATCCAGGCCGCCCTCTACGCCCATGAACACCACCTCATCTAACTACTGTTGTGAATCAATCTACGCTTGATGGGCCTACGATACTAATCTCACTTCCTCCTCGAAATATCTGCAATTCATAAATCTGCTATCCTTTCAACAATCTATTTAATGCACCAGAAAAAAACCAAATAGAGCTTGCATGCAATTGTCTGTTCACATATTATTTTTCCCATGAATGAGACTACAAACGACAAAATCGGAAGCAATCCTTCATTTAAAAAGTTGGAAAAAGAGTTGACTGGTATGGTGGCTTTTTCTAAGGCTGTTTCATTTTTCGAGCGTTTGGGTATCCGTGATGACAAGATTTCTGAAGCCACGAAACAGATACCTGACATAAAAAGGCAACTTGAGGAAATGATAAATACCCTCGAAAAGTTCAACCATCATTTTTCAAAACTTGGTTGGGTTGCTTATGAAGGACTGAAATTTGACTTGATGATGCAAGCTGTAACACTAGCCGAAAATGGCAGCATCGGAGAAGCCGAAAATCTATTAGTAGAATATTATGATGAAAAGATCATCAAGCAAAAACTAATGATGATGCGTTTTATCCCTGAGTTCAAACCCAGAGAAAGGCTCCTGCTGAAAGCCTTGGAGGATTTTGTCGCTGAACGTTATCATGCTTGCGTACCTGTAATACTGGCCAACATTGATGGCTTAGTTAGTGATATTGAACAGAAAGGTTTTTTTGCTCAGGGCACTAATTTAACCGCTTGGGATTCGATTGCTGCACACAGTAGTGGCTTACAGGAATTGGCCCAGCTCTTCGGTAAAATTCGCAGAAAAACCACCACCGAAACAATCTCAATCCCCTATAGACACGGTATTCTTCACGGTCACGATTTGGGTTATGACAATAAGACCGTTGCCGTCAAAGCCTGGGCAGCTTTATTTGCCCTGAGAGATTGGGTCATCGCCATACGCAAGCCAAAACCTGAACCTGAAACAAGATCCTCTCTCCGCGAGACACTACAACAAATAATAGAAACTCAAGAAGAAACGAAACGGCTAAGAAATTGGAAGCCCAGAAAATTTACAATTGGTAAAGATGTTCCTGCTAATGGCCAATCGGGAGATTACTTAGAAGGCACACCTGAAAGGGCATTGGCTGAATTCATGGAGTTGTGGGCCAGAAAAAACTATGGCAAAATGAGTCAATTGCTTTCCTCGTTGCATCAGCATGAAACAGTGAAAAAAACAGCCGGTTGGGTTCGAGAAATATTTGGTGGAATTACACTGGTTAGTTTCCAAATCGTCACGATTGATGATTTCGCTTCAGCTGTAACTATCATTGAAACGAATGTTACATATGACGATTTGGCCGGCACTGAACAAAATAAAGTTTTCAAAATCCGACTTATTCATGAAGGCAATAACGGGAAAAGTGTTACAAGGGGAAATCCTACAGGTGAATGGAAATTACTAACTGATGTTACGCAGTAGCAGCTTGAACCAGTGAAACCGGCTGAAGCTGCTGCAGTTCATGAAAAGCCTGTTGCAAGGCGGATAAATACAACTGGTTTTTCAACTGATAATGATTTTTCTTTGTTCGGACCTTTAACAACTCCATTTTGACAAACGACCACAGCGCCGCCACGAAATGATTCGTTTGCGTTGTTTCGGTACGGGTTGGCGATTGAGTTAGCGCCATATTTTGCTTGAGTGACCGGTGATACTCTTCTACTCTCCACCGTCTTTGGTAGATTGTAATGATTTGGTCAGCACTCAGGGTCAAGTCACTGGTTACCAGATAACGCACGCCGGTTGAGCCATCTCCGTTTGTGAAAACCTGGCGTAATAGCTGTAAGGGGAATGGGACCCCTTCCAGATAGATGATACGGGTCGTGCCTTCTGGTAGGTTCATGTCTTCAATCCGCTGATACTGGCCATTGGCTTTATCTGCCTCGGACAAAGCCACCTTGCGATTGCCCTTGAGCCCCATGATGAACTCTTTCTCCAGGTCCAACTTCACAAATCGCATGTTTTCGGCCGAGGCAAACCACACGTCATTGAGCACATACCGGAACGGGATGCGATTAGCTACAGCCGTCTGCAGCATGCGACGATAGTGTTCATTCTTGGTCACGGCACTTTTGCGCTTTTCTTTGCCTGTTTTCTTGTCAAGATAGGTCTCTGTCTTGGCCACTAACACGAAGGACACTGGCAAAGCGATTCCTTGGGCTTCATACAAGGTTGTAATGAAGTTGATACCTTTGACAGTTTTGTCTTTGGCGTGGTCATAGTGCCAACAGATGATCTCATTCTCATCTGTGTATGGCTTTTCCACAATGGAATCGTCGACAATCATGACACCATCTTCTCGTTCGATTTGCCGTACCTGTGGTTTGACCAGTTTCCACCATGTCTTCGCCGTCAATTTTTCACTGGCGAGCATGCGAGTGACTTGGTCATGGCTGATTTCACCTTCAAGTAATCTAGCCAGTCCGGTAGCTGTCGTTTGTCCAAATGAGCTTAACAAATAGTCTGAATACAGGTCGAGGATATTGTAGTTCATAGGCTGATTCTCCAAGACCTGGATTTTATAATTATGTTAACCTTCGCGCTATCTGCGCGTAACATGAGTTACTAATATCTCCATTCATTGGTGGTTTCTGAAATGGCGGCCCCCATAAATTGTAGCTAATCTCCCCAATGCTTACCCCTATGAGCGGAACAGCACACTGAAACAATAGGGCTGTTTATTTGCTTCGATTGATTCTAATTTCAACAATCGAAATACATCTCCCAGCTTATTCACCGGGCAACGGACATAACGGCCAGGGTAGTCATGCGCCCGGTGATAGCCAGGAAATCAGGGTTGATTTCGTCGGCGATGGCGTCGGGCCAGTTGTTTTCGCTGGCGTCGGTCCAGGTGAGCAGGATGGTGGGCACGCCAATAGCGCGGAAAGTCACGTCGTCGCTCTGGTCGGCGGGAATGCCGGTGCGGACACGGCCGTCCAATACCTCGCCCGCCTGTTCCATCCCAAACATGAGCAGCCCATCCCGTTCCCAATTGCCCTGGGCCAGCAGCCGGAAGCCCGCGCCGCCGCCCACCGCATCCAATACCACAACCCCTGCCGTCCGCTCCGGCACAAACAGCGTCGAACTGATAAATGCCGTTGAGCCGATTTGCCCCGGTTCCTGCGCCCCCCAAGCAGCAAAGAGGATGCTGCGCGCCGGTTGGTAGCCCGTTTCCTGCCACAATTTGGCCATCGCTAACATGACAGCCACGCCGCTAGCGTTGTCGTTGGCCCCGGAATAGGCCAGCCCGCCAGGATCGTCGCCCACGTAATCGTAATGGGCGCTGAGGATAATTACTTCATCGCGCAAATCGGGGTCGCTGCCGGGCAGCAAGCCCAGCACGTTGGCCGTTGCGGACGCTGCGTCCGCCACCACTTCCGGTTGGCTCAAGGGGATGTCCATTATCACCGGCAGACCCAGCGGCAGGGCAACGGGCAGGTTGTTGAGGTCGGCGCGAGTCATGCCGGCCAGTTCCAGCAGGTGATCCAGGCCAATTTGGGTCAGCAGCAGCGTGGGGATCATCGGTTCATCGGGGAAGTTGACGGGCAACGGCCGTTTCATCTGAAAATCCTTCTCATAATCCGACTCGCCCACCAGGATGAGTCCCGCTGCACCATGTTCCATTGCTGCGGCCATTTCCTCGGGTACGGCCGTTGCTGCTTCCCGAATCACAATTTTGCCACTCACATCCAGACCGGTGTACGTGCCGTCTTCAACAAAAATTAGCTCACCTTGCGCCGCGCCGCCGCCGGGCAGTTCGTCAAGCAGCGTCAGAAAATCGTGCCGGTAGGCAAATGATTCCTCGCCAATGGTGAGTTGGGGCACGGCCGTTAACGCGGCATACTCAATCGTAAAAGGCTGGAAGTAGCTGAGTTCGGGTGGGGTAACGGCCACTTCGACATCGCTCAGTGCCGATGTCGTTGTCAACAACTCCGTCCCGGTAATGGCCGCCGTACTGGTGATGGCCATCGTTTCACTGATGGGCATCGTTTCGGTAACGGCCGTTGATTCAACGACCGGCGGCAGCGCCACCACCGGCTCCAGCCCGTAAACAGCAAATTGTTCGGCGATGTAGTCGGCGGCCATTGCCGCACCCGGCGAACCCGCCTGCCGCCCGGCCAATTCCGGTGCGGTCAGTGCTGCCAGATGGGTTTCGGCCAACGCCACGTCAAACAAATCGGCCGTAGCTAACCATTCCGGCTGCGCATGTGCCCGACCCAACGATTCGATCCAGCCAACCTCGAATTCGGCAAGCGACTGGCCGACAGCGCCCTGCAGAGCCTCGTCCAGCGATTGGCCACGCCCTTGCGCCCGCAGCACGTCCAGCAGCGCCGCCTCGCCATACGTTTCGACCAGATAGCGGACGGCATCCCAGGCCTGGGTTGTAGCCAACGTTTGCGTGCTCTCATCGCCCAGGGCCAGCCGCTCGGCCACTTCGGTGACGCTTTTGATGCGTTTGTTGGCAATTCCTAACCATAAATTATGTAAACCAGCTGCGGCGATTTGCCTGTCCTGCGCATCAATTTGGGCGGCCAGATAGTAAGCCGTCCCTTGCAGGAGCCATTCATCGGTCACACCCAGTCGGGCCACCTGCTGCCGCCCCAGCAGCACCGCCAGCGCCGAACGGTATGCTTCGGCGGTAAACGCCGCGTTCTGCCGCAACTTGACCGACTCGCCTGGCCCAACCCAGCCGGTTAAATTGTCGGCCAACGCCAGCGAGGGGTAAATAGAAATGCGGAAACTGGTGTCGTCGGGGTAGAGTTTGATGGTTGGGCGGGTCGTCGGGTTGTCGGGTAGTCCGGTAACCAGGTAGTCGGGTAGTCGTGTGGTCAGGTCGTCGGCGCTGATCAATAATTGCTGGGCTAATTCCAATTGATCGGGTGGATAGAGAATGTCCACTTGTTCACCGGAAAGGGTAGCGAAGGGCGTACCGGCCCAAAGCAAGCCATTTTCGGTGGACGTGAACAGGATTTCCTGCTGAACAGAACCGCCCTTGCGCCGTCCGGTCAAATTGCTGAGTTCGTAGGTCAGGGTGACGTTGGCTAAAACCCGGCCGTCCCCATACAACACCAGCGGCGCACCGGTCAACGACCAGGAGAGCGGCGGGTACTGCACCAAATCATCAAACCAGTGACCTTCTTCGACCGGTAAATAGGGCACGGTGCTGTCAATCGTGTTTAAAAACGCGGTCTGGTTCTGGCTCATGATGGCTTCTGTGCGGGCGGTGAGGAGAACGTTAACGGCCGTTTCCGCCCTCACTAACTGCGATTGCCAATCGCCCCGCCAGGCCGCTTCAAATTGGGCCGGGGTCTGGTTAACGGCCGTTGCCAAAGCCGCCGCCACGCCCTGTTCACCCACATCCAGGATGAACTGGCCCAGACCCTCCCAACCAATTTGCCGCTGCAAATAATCGACCGCCGCCCAATCGGTGGCTGGACTGCGGGTAAATTCCTCGGCGGCAAAAGCAGCTTGCAGCGCTGGTAAATTGGCCCGCTGCACGACGGCAAAATCAGCTTCGGCAGCGATGGCCGGAGCCAGACCACGCCACAACCAGGGCGCTTCAGCTTCTGTCACCCCGGCGTTAGCCAGGAGCAGTTGGGCGAGGCTGGTGGCTAGCTGCTGGTGGCTGGTAATTGGTTCGGTGTAGACCAGTTTGATCGTGTTAGGGCTAATCCAACTGGTGGCGCTGGCGGGCAGGGTAACGGCCGTGTCGGCCCGTAAAGCATCAGCGTCGGGGTACAAAATCAGCCACGCCGGTTCAGTCGGTAAGTTCAGTAAAGCAGCCGTATTCGTGTACTGCTGGCTGATGGCCACCCCAACCTCCCGGAGGTTCAAAACCTCCGGGAGGTTCGCCGGGTAGCTGATCGTAAAAATCCCATCCGCGCCCGGTTCCACTGTGACCAAATCCGCCCCGGCCCACTGCCAGCCGTCGGCGCTGGATTCAAAGCGGGTTGGCAGGGAAACCTTCATCGTGCGGGTGATGGGATTGCCATCGACTGTTTCGCGGTAAATGAGATTGAGTTGGGTGTCGGCAACGGCCGTATTCCCCAACAAACGCAGGTTATCGGCCGTTAACGTGACCGTGATGGGTGACAGCACGGCTACGTCGGCCAACCAGATGCGGTCGCCATTGCGTTGGTTGGATTGCGAGGTGGCCAGGAACCGATCGACGTCGTTTTGCTCGATGGCGGCGGCTCGCTGAGCCAGCATCTCGTCAATTTGCGGCCCGGTATCGGCCAGATTAAGCGCCATCAGTTCGGCAATTCGGCTGACAGCGGCCAGCTTCTCCGGTTCAATGCCGGTCGGCGTGTCGCTGGGGCGGTGGTAATCGGGCACCTCGCCCGCGCCAAACCAGATGAGCGTCTCCGCCGGGATGCCTGCTTGTTGGAACGGGTAATGATCACTGCGCCCGCTGTCGGAAACGGTGGCGGTGATGCCCATTGTCGCCGCCACGGCCAGCGTCTGGCTTTCCAGCCTTGTACCGGACAGGTACAGCGTCTCCTCGCCCGCGCCGACCATATCCAGATTGACGACGCCCACCGTTTTGTCCAGCGGATACTGCGGCTGTTTGACGTAATGGCTGGAACCGAGTAGGCCAATCTCTTCGGCATCCCAGGCGGCAAATAAGACGGTGCGCCGGGGCACAAAACCGGCTTCGTGCCAACTGCGGGCGATTTCCAGCATGGCGGCCACCCCGGAAGCGTTGTCGTTGGCCCCTGCCCACAACGTGCCATCGGGGGCCTGCCCCAAATGATCGTAGTGGGCGCTGATGATGACCACCTCGTCAGCGTAAGCCGGATCGCGGCCAGGCAGCACACCGAGGACGTTGCGGGCGGTGCAGGCGCTGTCGGGGCATAAATCAGGGCCGGTGGCGGTTACTTGCAGGTGAACGGCCATTTCCAACGGAAAAGAAACAAACGTCAAGGTCAAATCACTGACGGTCAGGCCGCTGCCTTGCAGCAAATCGGCGGCGACGGTTTCAGAAACGCGGAAGGTGGGCAGCGGCAGGGTGTCGGGCAGCCAGGTGTCGTAGTAAACCGGCGTGAAATCCAGCGCAGGGCTGTCCGGCCCGGCCAGGAGCAGCAGCGCCGCCGCGCCGTGTTCCAACACGGTCCGGCTGACGTCGGTGCGCGGCCAGTCGCCGCGGCACAAAACGACCTTGCCCACCGCATCAAGATGGGCAAAATCCTCGCGGGCGCAGTTGTTGGCCCACACAACCTGGCCATCGGCCGTGCCCGTGCCCATGTAGGTGCGGATGGCCGGGGCAAAATCCCGGAACAGGACGTAATCGTCGATGATGCCGGTTGCCGTTTCCACCGTCAGGCGGGGCACGCCGGCTAAAACGGTCTGGTGGATGGGGAATGGCTGGAAGAATCCGTCAGTCCCGGCCGGTTGGAGACCCAGTTGGGTAAATTGGGTGGCGATGGCGTCGCCCGCAGCATAACCGCCGCTGGTTCCGGCGGCACGGCCGTCATATTTTTCACTGCTCAATTCCTTAATCGTCGCCAACGCCGCATCCACGTCAAACGAATCGACCAACGCTGCCCAATCGCCATTGGCCACGGCCGTATCGGGATTGTAAGCTACCGGTTCGACCGCAGGTGGGATGGCTTCTGGCGTGGCCGTCGGCTCCACAGTTGGCGTCGGCGTCAAAACGGGCACGATGGGCGTGGGCGTCGGCGACGCTTCGGCGGCGCTGAGGAGAGGGAGACTTTCACCGATGCTTTCATCCGGCCGGAAGTTGCGCCAGCCATAGCCGCCAATCAATAAAACCACTATCAAAACCAGACCCGCCCACTGTTTCCAGGTGAACGGCCGTACCTCAACCAACGTCTCGCCCCGGCGCATAGGCTGCTTTTTGCCGTAAGTCAGCGAACGCCACAACCACTCCATCGGGCCAAACTGGTAGCGCTCCAGCCACCAGCCGCTGAAGCGGATTTGGGACAGATAAATAATGATCGCCAGGATGAGATTGAACGTGGGTCCGGTACGGCCGTATAACCCCAATCCGTACCCGTTGTAAATCGTCGAGCATATAACCGACTGCATCAGGTAATTGGTCAGCGCCATGCGGCCCAACGGAGCCAATGGTAGCAGCCGCGGTCGCCAGCGCGTTTGGCGCGCCAGCAAAATAATGGCGGCAGCGTAAAAAAGCATGAACGCCGGCGCGCCGAGGGTGCGCACACCCACCAAAATGGTCACCGCGTATTGGCGGGGAATCCACAACGGCCACTGGGTTTCGCGCAAATAAAGTGACCAGACAAAGAGGCCGTTCAACACAACGCCGACGACAAGCCCGCTCCACAATACCCGGCGCAGCAGTGGCAGATGGCCCTCGACGTTTTCAAAGATGCGCCGCTTGCCAACGTACAGGCCCAACAAAAACATGGCAAACACATTGCCAAAGGCGAACAGGAAGATACTGGCGTAATAGCCGACGTATTCATTGAAGCGCAGCCGGATCAATTCGGTGAACGTGCCGGTTTGGTAGGAGGTGGGGGGCGGTGGGAGGTGGAAAACGGCCGTAACCCCCGTATACCAATTTCGAAACGCATCCAACCCGGCGCTCGGCCAGCGTAAAACAATCGCCAGCAGCAGCATCAAGCCAGACGCTACCAACAAAAATCGCTCTGAACGCTTGCGGAACAGCAGCAAAACAAAGCCAAACAGCGCATACAGCGTCAAGATGTCGCCGGTCCAAAAGAGAATGCCGTGGAAGAAGCCGATGACCAGCAGAACAACCAGGCGGCGTAAAAAGACGGGCAAAAACCGGGTTCCCCTGGCCTGGGCGCGCAGCATCTGAATGGCCATGCCCCAGCCAAAAAGGAAGGAAAACAGGGAGTAGAATTTGGCCTGGATGAAGAAATCGCGCAGGATGATGACGGCCCGCGCCAGCCCAGTATAGGCCAGATAACCGCCCTGCTCGCCGGAGAACCCGGAAATGTTAAACACCAGGACGCCAAACAGGGCAAATCCGCGCAGGATGTCGACAAAATCAATGCGCTCTTGCAGCTGAACGGGTCGGGCAGTTGGTTTAGGAGTGTTAGGTGTCATGTATCACGTGCGTTAAATATGTCCAATTATCGTAAGGGTGGGACAGGCGGGATAGGGTTTGGCTATTCACCAACGCCTTTTCTCCCGCCTGTCTCGCCCGACATGTTGTGTTTAGGGCGAGACGGTGCGGAGACGAGGCCGTCCGCTTTTCTAAAGCCTTTCCGCACCGTCTCGCCCCTACAGGATGTCCGTTCAATAACTCGTTTCGCGGGCCAGACGGGTCAACGTCAGGGCCAGCATTTGGCCGAAGGTTTGCAGCTTTTCCGGGTCGATGGTCGCCAATGTATCCTTGTCAGGCGGGACGTCGGAATCAGCCCATTTGAGCGAAATCCACAGCGGCAGCCGCCGGGTGATGATGTCGCTGCTGAATTCGGGCGTGTCGGCGCGCCGGACTACGTTCAGTTCCATTTCCTGGCTGGCTTCTTCGACCAGATCGACCAGGCGCGGGCTGGAATCGGGATGGATGAGCAGCGTATCGCCGCCAGCGCCGATGTAGTCAAGCTGGATGAGGATGGACGGGCCGACGTTGGAGCGGGTTCCCTGGGTGCGCACGTGGCGGAAGTTGAAGGCGTCTTCCAGCCAGGCGCGGGCACTGTCGTCGTTAAGCTGCGCGCCGCCCCAGGCGACAAACATCGTTGTGCGCCGCGTGTCCAATCCCTGTTCATCCCACAGCCGGGCCAGTTCCAGCAGCATGGCCACGCCAGAAGCGTCGTGATTGGCTCCCGGATAAACCGTGCCATCGGGGTCAATGCCTAGGCCGTCGTAGCGGGTGAAGAGAACGACCATTTCGTTGCCCAGTTCCAGGTCGCTGCCGGGGATGTAGCCGAGGACGTTGGGGATTTCGACGTCTTCCGGTTCACTGAGTTCCAATGACATATGGACTGTGGCATCTAAATCGCGGGTGAACCAGCCCGCCTCGTTGGTTTGGGTTAGTCCGGTAGCAAAGAGATCGGTCAGAGTTGTGTTATCGGATTGGAGAATGGCGGCGGCGGTGGACGGCCGTATCCTAAACACAGGCAAAGTTGGCGCAGTTACATACTCGGCATCCGGGTTGGCTAACTGGATTTGGGAGGTGATGTCGTCACGGCCGTCACCCGTCACCCAAAGCACGCCTACCGCGCCACGAATCAGGGCTTCTGTGGGAAAATCGGGCGGCGCGTTGTCGCGTACCAGCAAGACAATCTTGCCCCGCAAATCCAGGCCGACGTAATCCTGCCACTGGTAATTTCGCCCCGGCTGGAAACCGACCAGCGTCACCGGCGCAGTCACGTCGCCGCTGCCGCCATGCCCTTCAATCATGTAGCCAAAATCAAGCTCATGACGGAACGATTGGACGGGATTGCCGTTAGCGTCGAGCAAAGTCAGTTCCGGTTGGGTGACCGGTCTAACTAACTGCGTCGGCGTGGGGTAGATGTAACTGGACAACCGCCAGCCCGGTTCCAGACCGTACGCTTCAAACTGTGAGGCAATGTATTCTGCCGCTTGTATGCTGCCGGGTTGGCCCTGGCCACGGCCGTTCATCTCTGTCAACGTCACCACATGGCCATACACCTCGCCGCCGCTGAACGCCTGGGCCACTTTAGCAAACCAGGGGGCCGCGCCGGTATTGTTCATGATGAAAATGACAGCGGCTGTTAAGCCGCCGATCACCACCAGCATCCGTTTGCGCAGCAGGAACGATGTGCTGACCATGCGTTTTTCGATGAGGCGGCGCAGCCCTTCGCCCAGCGAGTTGAAGCCCAATACCGAAATGAAGAAGGCGATAGCTGGCGGGAAAACGATGAACGGCTTGGAACGCAGCCAGCGGAAGCCATCGGCAATCATCGCCCCCCATTCGGGCATATCGGCCAGGGTGATGATGTTGGACGGCCCCAGCGGCTCGCTTAAATCAATCCGACTGCCGCCGCCGATGTAGACACCGACAAAGCCCAGCTCACCCAGCAGCATCAACACCGCGCCCATCTCCAAAAAGGTGATGACCAATAGCTGCGGCAGGACGTTGGGTAAGACGTGGCGTACAGCGGTTTGCAGGCCGGTCAAACCGGTGGCGTGCGCCCCTTCGATGTAGGGCATCTTGCGCAAAACCAGAAATTCGCTGCGAATGTATTGGGCGATTTCCGTCCAGCCGATGATGGACAGGGCAATGATGAAGACAATGAGGCCGCGCCGGATGTCCAGGGCATAAATCAAAATGATGGTGCTGATCAGCAGGGGCAGCGAGGCAATGGTGCCAATGACACCCATGATGAAACGGTCGATGGGTTGGCCTTCGTTCCAACCGGCCACTGCGCCCAAAATTAGTCCCAACAGGACACGCACCATCGTGATGAAAGCGCAGGCCACCAACGTGTTGCGCGCGCCGTGCATGAGCATGGAGAGGATATCGGCGCCCCATTGGTCGGTTCCCAACGGATATTCGGGCGACGGATCCAACGGCGGGCGGATGAATTCGTTGGTCTCCCAATCCATGTGAGGCAGGATGTGCTGGCCGGCGATATAAGGATTTTGCGGCGCCCAGACAGGACCGTACAAAACCAGCGCCAGCAGTCCCAAAACGATGAGGATGCCCATCATGAGGGGGGTGTTGCGGAAGACGTCGCCGGGGCGCACGCCGGAAATTGCCCCGCCGGGGGCCTCGCCCTCTGCGACCGAGTCGGCAAAGCTGGGCACATTATTGAGTCGTGAACGCGGATCAAGAACGCGTTTAATCAGGTCTTTCAAAATATTCCTTTGGCAGGGGCGGGACGGTGCGAAAAAGCGTTGAGAAAGACGGTCGGCCTTGTCTCCGCACCGTCTCGCCCAACCCGCCCCGTGACATACTGCTTCACGGGCGAGACAGGCGGGAGAAAAGGCGTTGGTGAATTGCCAAATCCTATCCCGCCTGTTCCGCCCCTACTGATTTGGATTGTCTTCATTCTTCACTCCTCAGCCGTGGGTCAATCATCCGGTAAATCACATCCAGCAGCAGGTTGACGATGAGGAAGGTCAAGCCCAGGGCAAAGGCCAGGGCGACGACAACTTCGGTTTGACGGCCGTTAATCGCTTCAATCAAACGCAATCCCAGCCCCGGCCAGGCAAAGAAGAATTCGACGACGGGCAGGGTGCTGAGGGAGAAGCGTAGGGAAACGGATACGGCCGTTAACACCGGCACAGCAATATTTTTGAAGGCATGAATCAACACCACGCCGCTGCGGCGCAGCCCTTTGGCCGTCGCCGTACGGATGTAATCTTGTTTCATGATGCCATCGAAGGAGATGAAGGAAGAACGGGTGAGGTAGGCTAACGGCCGTGCCGCCAGCACCAACACCGGCAGCAGCATGTGCTGCACATCCCAGCCAAACCCGGCCACACTCACCAGCCGCTGTTGGAACGCATCCTGGTAGCGGATGGCACCCTGCTGTAACAGCAGCGCCGCAAAAAACGACGGGGCCGAGATGCCTAAGACCGTCACCGTCAGCAGGCCCAGCGAAGTGCGTTTGGAGAGGGCGGCAATCCCGCCCAACGTCACGCCGATGAGCGCCGACCCGACCAGCGCCACCAGGAGCAAGCCCATGCTGTTGATGTAAGCATCGCGCAAAAATTCATTCAGCGGGATTTCGCCGGTGCTGGTTTGGAAATTGCCCCATTCTCCCTGACTGATGTTGCTGAAAAAGGTGGTGGTCTGCCCCCAGGCGACCAATCCCGGCTCCACCAGATCGAAATTCGGTTCCGAGCGTTCGGAATTGCTGGCCATCCCCATCCCCAAAAAGACAAAAAAGACGATGAAGATGCTGACCGAAATGATGAAAAGGATACGCCGGGCTAGAAATTTCAGCATAAGTAGAAAATAGACGTCACGCGTGATATGTGACGGTTGACTCGTGATCGTAATCGTTGTCGAAAAAAATCGATCACGAATACGATTACGATCACGACAACGATTTATGGGCATTGTGTGCTTGCTTCTTTAATTAGAGTGTGGTCAACGAAGAAGCCTTCAATTTCTGTTTGGATTATATACAGGGGTCAAAAAGGGGGCAATCAGGGGGCAAAATTGTCAAATATTGCTGTATCGGGAATTGGATTTCCCGATACATGCACCAAATGTGTCTTTTTATTGATTAATCGTCATTTTCCAGATGATCGATCAACTGGACGATTGCCAAAATAAGACTCAACACACTTGTCACCAAGTGAATAAAATCTAACATGATCTTATTCCCCCTTTATGTATAACACCTTCGACAAAGTGACAAAAATTTGTTCAAAACAAACATCTTTGATCGTTAGCAATAATAATGTCGCCGATGTTAAAACATGCCCTTATTATACCATTTTAGGGCGACGGTAATGTTAATATTTAGCAATGGTTTACATTAGATTTTCTATGGCAGTGAATGAATGAACGGAGTAACTTCGGCCACCCATCGGGTTTGCTTGCATTTGTTCATGTATTCGAAATTGGAACTCCCAATACTTACTTGAATTTAGAGAGTAAAAATCGTCGCTGAGATTTACCTCAACGTCAACTTGTACTTTTACAATTGAGTTTCGGCCCAAAAATCAGATAGTCTGCTTCTTCTTGGGCTTTACACGCATTCGTTTTACTGGTTTATGCTGCTCTTTTTGCTGTCGAGGCTTTCCGGTGGGCCAGCCCGGTGCATTTCCGCGCGTTTGTGGGGGTGCAGCGGGAGTGCCAATCACGCTGAAAAGAGCAGGATAGGCTCGTTTGACCCGCGCTGGCGTTAACTGGGCGGCTGGTTTCTGCCAGGGCAAGTGCTGATCCGCCACCAAGGGCCGTGCCAGATACAGAAACCAGAAAGCGGTTTGGTTCAACCAGGTCCAATGGTCACACCAGTCACTTTCCTGCAAAGCAGGCAGCGTCCAGAATAAGCCCTGTTTGCGAAAGCGAATGCTGGGTTCAATCGGCCATCGCCAGTCAAACCAGGACCAAACCTCGCGGACCACGTAATCGGTATGTCCCGGTTTGTAGCCCAGCCAAAGTGGCGCCGGTGGCTTGTCTCGCTCCCGATGCACTTCGGCGTAAATGACCGACAGGATAGTCACCGCATCTTGCTTGTCATGGAGGTTGTCCCAGCGTCGCAAACGGACTTGTCCCCAGCGTTCATCCAAGAATTCCACTTCGTCGTCTGGCTTCCCCCAGGTCTCCGGCTGCTTGAAAGAAAATCGTCGACCATGTTTGGGACGGCGGCCACATCCCTTGTAAGGCCCTGGTGGTCCATACAGCACCCGGTCACGACGCAGGCGCGCCAGCAAGGCACATGGTTCCTGCCCCAGCGGACCGAAGAAATGATGATTGCCATAGTGGCCATCGGCCACGATGGCATCCAGGGCAGTCACTTCACCAGCTTGACGTTGCTGACAGAGCCATTGGACTTGCTCAACGCCCACGGCAACGCTGCTGCTGGTCGGCTCGACCCGTTTGATGGTTATCGTCGGCGTCCAACTCTGGCGACTTGTGGTTGTCCAGCCCAACAACGAGTATTCGTGTCCCTGGACAATCGAATGCCGCTTCAATGCTCTGGTGGGACTGGGACTATAAACCATGCCTGTCAATGTGCGTGCAGCGGGATGCGCCCACATCGTGCTGTCCAACGGATAGACTTGGACACCCGTTTTGGGCACTTGGTCGACGAAGAGAGTGGCCAGTGCTCCCTCGTTGACTTGTCCCGTTTCGACGGCTTTGTATAAACTGCCCCATTTTCGTCGAAACAAGGGAGACATGCTTATCTCGGCCGCACAATCTGCATGGGGACGTTCAATCAGGGCATCCAGAAGCTCAAACAAAGCGTCCTGGTTGCTGGCCAAACCAGTTTGATAAACGGCTTGCCGAAACTCAATTAAGTTGTTAATCTGCTGAATGGTAGTGTTCATAGGTCTATTGATGAAGCCTATTTTTCTACCATTTGGCGGTTTGTACCAGTTACAAACCGCCTTTTGTTTTTAATTGTCTAAAGTCAAGAATACTTATCAAAGAGCGGATTTCAAATCAAGAACGCAGAGTAGCGATGAGGCGCAACGGCCGTATCAACAATTCCAGCGCCGATTGAATATCAGCAGCCACCGCGTCGGCAGCCATGAGGGTCGCGGCGGCGGCTCCTTCGTCTTGCAGGACGGCAATGCCTAACGCTGCTTCCTGGAGCATAAGGCGATCGTTACGGCCGTTGCCCACACAAACGCAGTTCGCCACCCCCAACTTGCACACAAAATCCCGCTTGGCCTCGTCCTGGCGTCCCGGCGGCAAAATGTCCAACCGGCAGGGAATCCCGGCCAGATAATCGGCCGCCTTGCCAAACGTGTCGGCGGTGATAACGTGGATGGTAAGCTGGCTGGCTAATCGTTCTAAGCGTTCACGGACACCGAAAAGGATACGGCCGTCCACCGCCAGCGTCCCGTTATAATCCAGCACCAAATGTTCCAAACGCAGTTCACCAAAATCAGGAATATCAATCTCAATCATTCTATCTCTTTTTCACCGCAAAGTACGCAAAGAGCGCAAAGTTTTTTTGTTTTTTCTTGGCGTTCTTCGCGTTCTTTGCGGTTAAACTCCTACAGAAATACCCGCCGTGTAGCCGCTGGCCCAGGCCCATTGAAAGTTGTAGCCACCGATACGGCCGTCTACGTCACAAATCTCGCCGCATAAAAACAAACCGGGGCAGCGCCGCGACTCCATCGTCTTCAAATTCAGTTCGGCCAACGGCACACCGCCGGCCGTCACCTCGGCGTAATTGTAGCCGCGATCCCCGGCGATGGGCAGCAGCAGGTTTGTCACCGCCTGTACCAACGCCAGGCGAACCTCGCGCCGCAGTTGGTCGCCCGGCGTATCGGCGGCCACGCCCGATTCAGTGCACAGCGCCTGCGCCAGCCGGTCGGGCAGCAGGCGACGCAAATAATTCAGCGGCGTCATTCGGCCCAGATTTTGCAGCGCCTCATCCAGTTGATCGGCATTCATGTGCGGCAGCCAGTTGATCGTCAACCGCGCCGCCGGATCATCGAAGCGGGCGGCGATAAAATGGCGGCTGATGTCCAGCACCGACGGCCCGGACAGGCCAAAATGGGTACACAGCGTCGAATCGGTGAAGGCAGCCAGTTGTTTGCCGCTGCCCGACCACAATTTCAACGTTGCTGGCAGCGTGACGCCGCTCAACTGGCGAATGAAATGGTCCTGAGGCAGCGTCAGCGGAACCAGCGCCGGGAAGGTGCGGGTCAGGCTGTGGCCTAACGATTGGGCCAGTGCATAACCGTGCCCGTCGGAACCGCTTTTGGGGAGGCTGCACCCGCCGGTGGCGATGATGAGCCGCCGGGCCGTCATCGTTCCCCACGCGCCGCTGACGTGAAACTGCTCGCCCTGTTTGACAACTTTTTCGACGCGGCGGGGATGGATGATTTCGGTGTTGGTTTGGGTAACGGCCGTTACCAAAGCAGCCAACACCGTGCGGGCACTATCGCTGACGGGGAACAGTTTGCCCGTTTCTTCCCGCTTGAGCGATACACCCAGTTCACGAAAAAAAGCGATGGTTTGGGAAACGTCAAAACGGCGCAGCACTTTGTTAATGGCATGAGGCGACGAGCCGGAATAAGCCGAGGCATCAACCTGATCATGGGTTACATTGCAGCGCCCGCCGCCCGAAACGAGGATTTTGGCCCCCAGTTTGCGCGCACTATCGAGGATGACGATTTGCTGCTCCGGGAAAGTGCGCCCGGCCCAAATACCGGCCATCAACCCGGCCGCACCGGCGCCGATGATGAGGATGTCGGCCGATTCTCCCGCGCCCATCTTTCAATTAGCCGTGGTCTACTTCAAAGACATGGGAATGAAGATTGGCGATCCACTGCTTACCCTCCTGCGTCACCCGAAGGTAGCTCAGTGCATCCTGGATGTGGGGGCGGACGACGCCATAATAAAACGTGGTGAATTTGCGCCGCATATCACCCGGACTCTTGTAACCAATGGCTTGATTGGCTCCCGTCTCCTCAAATTCATAATACAAGGCCGGAATCTTGCGCAAATAATTGGGGTCGCCCAACTGTCCGATAAAATCGGCAGCCCTGGCCAGACCGCGATAACTCCGGGTATCTTTGTAAAAATCATCATCGGGAATGGGGAAGCGGGTCATTTCGATGTAGGAGGTGACAGCTTCGATATCGACAATGTCTTGCAACTGCCCGCCAAATCGCTCGCGCACAAACAATTTGCTGCGATCCACATGATAGGGCGTCAAGGCCGCATCTGTCCCCTGAGCGGAAATGGCAATCCGTTCCTTACCGATGCCGGTAGCATATAGGCCATCCTCATCCAAACGACAAACCCCTTTGACGTAGCCGATGTCGTGGCACAACAGCGCCAGCATAAACTGGATCCAATCTTTGGGCGCAATACCCCCTTCGCGCAAATGCTTTCCTTTAAGGATAGACTGACCCACCAGGCTGACCATGATGGTATGTTCAATGGTGTGGTAGAGGATGTCGCTGTTGGCGATGTTTTCCAGGGCCAGATAACCGGCCCATTCCAGGAAATTCCCCAACTCCGGCTCCATTAACCCATACGTTTGATGGTAGGCTTCGTTTAACTGCTTGACAAAATGCTGGATCAACAACCCCTGTAAATTGAGCATGGCGACATTATAGCATATCAGGCAAGTTGTAAACGTTAATGAGTTAACGATTGGGGGTGAATGGTAGTTTAAACTTGATGACTCAAGGAAATTGTCGATTCGACGGGTTCAGCCCAGGCCAACAGCATCTCATCTTCAAACCAGCGGCCAGCGAGCTGAAGGCCCAACGGTAAACCAGCCTCATTAAATCCGGCCAGCAAAGTCAGGGTGGGTAATCCGGCATAGGTCCAGGGTAAATTCATGACCGGGCTGCCGGTGCTGGCCAATCCGCACGGCGCCGCCCCCTGGGCCGAAGGGGAAAGCCACAAATCAATACCGTGCTGGTCCATGAGTTGGGCGAGGATGTTACGGAAGGGGATACGGCCGTTACGCACCCGCTCCACTAGCACATCCTCAACCTGTTGTCCCAGGCGGATGAGTTCGGTCGTTTTAGGTTGGTACAAGTCGGCGTACTGCGAAAACCAATCGGCGTGAACCTGGGCCAGTTCAGCCTGGACCAGAGCAACGACGTTGTCGTTGAGGTAGTCAAAATCAGGCATGGCCGCTGCCTGTTTGATGGTAAAACCGGCCTCTTCCAGCCGGACACAGGTCTGGCGAAAATGGGCCAATCCTTCGGGTGTGGCGTTGGCCAGGTACGGCCCTTCGGGAATGCCGAGTACTGGCCTGCGTTCGGCCGGCGTTCGCTGCCATTGATCGACCAGCAATGAAGCAGCCAGTTCGGCTCCGGCTACGTCGTTGGTGAAAAAACCCACGTGATCGAGAGAAGGAGCCAGGGCGATGACGCCGGTGGTGTGGATACGGCCGTAACTCGGCTTAAACCCCACTACACCACAATAAGCGGCCGGCCGGTTGATGGAGCCAATCGTCTGCGTGCCCAGGGCCAACGGACAAAGCATGGCCCCTACCGCCGCCGCCGAGCCGCTGCTGGAACCGCCGGGTGTGTGGGCCAGATTGTGCGGATTGCGCGTCGGGCCAGGCGCGAAGAAGGCGAATTCAGTCGTCACGGTTTTGCCCAGGATCAGTGCCCCGGCCTGCTTGAGCCGGCGAACGCTGGCGGCTTCCTCCCCCCGGAATAAATGGGGTGGCAGTTCGCTTCCGGCCCGCGTCACAAAACCATCGGTGTGGAAAATGTCTTTGACGCCGATGGGCACGCCAAACAGCGGCGGGCGCTGGGCCGGATCGGGGAATTGGGTCAGGAGTTGGCGGGCTTGTTGTCGGAGGCGGGGGAAACGGCCGTTCTCCGGCAAAAAGGCCAGCACATCCGGCTCCCGCTGGGCAAAATGGGCTTCCAACTGAGCCAGGTAATCGAGCAAATCAATCTGGCCGGAGCGCAATCCATCGGCCAGAACGGGCAGCGTTTGGGGGAATGTCGTCATCATCATCATTTTTCAGCCGGAATGGAGCGCGGACAGCCTGTCCCTAACAGGCGGGCAAGCTGCCCGCGCTCCCGGTAATGTATCATCATGGTGAACTCACAGCGCAGCGGAAACCCAGGTTGGCCCGCGCCACCGTCGGGTCGAAAGAGCCGCGCACGGTGACGGTAACTTCGTCCTTGTCCGACAGCCAGGAGCCGCCGCGCAAAGTTTTGAACTCCCCTTCCAGCGGGCCGCGCGGGTTGGTGTCGGTCATGTCGGCGTAGGCGTGGGGATCGTACCAGTCATCGACCCACTCCATCACGTTGCCGGCCATGTCGTACAGACCAATGGGGGAACGGCCGTCCGGGTAACTGCCAACCGGCGCGGTATCCTGATGGCCATCATTGACCGAGGCATCCCGCTTATCCAACCGGCAGCCGGCATCGCAATAATTCAACTTCGTCCCATCAAAAACATCCCCCCAGGGGTAATGATATTTGAGCGACTGAACCGGATCATATCCGGCGGCCTTCTCCCATTCTGCTTCCGAAGGCAGGCGTGCATCGCGCCACTCGCAAAACGTTTGCGCATCGTACCAGCTCACCTGAATGACCGGATAATCGTCATAAGCCGAAGAACCGTAATAGGCGTCGTGATACGTGGCCAGGTTGCTGCGCGGCGGCTGGCAGGCTCCGGCAGCCACACATTGGGCGTACTGCCCGTTGGTCACTTCCGTTTCGTCGATAAAGTAGGGATCGAGATGGACAAGCTTAGATGGTTTTTCATTGTTTTCGCCCTCATCATTGCCCATGCGGAAAACGCCGCCTTCCATGTACAACATGCGCGACCCGGTCTGGGTGATGATGGGCTGCGGCGTCGGCGTGGGGGCTTGTGTCGGCGCGGGCAGCGGCGAGGGGGTTGGGGCCAGCGCCGTCAGCGCGGCCACCACAGCCGATTGCAGCGTGGCCGTCGCTTCGGCTTCCGTCACCTCCGGCTCATTGTTCAAGTTTAGCAAAAACAGGCTGCCGACCGCTGCCAGGGCAATGAGCAGGATGGCAACCAAAGCCCAGACTGTCCGCGCCGGCATCCGGCGACGGCTTTTGATCGGTAGTTTGGGCGCTGCTGCCGTCATGGGTCGTCCGGGAACGGCCGTACGTTCTGGGGTGCGACGCGGTTCCTCAACAGCGGCAGCCGGATGGCCGATGGGTCGGGCCAGCGCCTTGCTAAAATCGGCCACCATTTCATAGCGGGCGTCGGCGCGCAAGGACATGGCCCGCGCGGCTACCAATGACAGATACGGCTCCACATCCGGGTTAACTTCGCGGGCGGGGATGAGTTCGGACAGGCCGCTCTGGCGGCGCAGGCCATCGGGCGGGATTTTGCCGGTGAGAAGCGTGTACAACGTCGCGCCCAGGCTGTAGATATCGCTGGCCGGGGTGACTTCGCGCTGTGACTGCTGCTCTGGGGCAGCGTAGCCGCTGAGTCCGGCGGGCACACCCAGGCCCGGCAGGCCGGAATCAACGAGGAAGATGTCGCCCAACGGTGTCAGACGAATGTTGACCGGTTTGATGTTGAGGTGAAGCTGGTTGTGCTGGTGCAGGTAGGTGAGGGGCTGGCTCACGGCTTGCAGCCAGTTGATGATGAAGTCGGAAGGGAAACGGCCGTACTGGGCCAACAAACTGCCCAAATCCACCCCATCGACATATTTGCTGACCAGATATTGGCCCATCTCCTCCAGGGCAAAATGGTCCAAAACCGGGGCCAACTGGGGATGTTCCAGTTGGCTCAGGCGGCGCGCTTCGGCACGGAACCGCCGCTGCGTCTCCGGCGAGGGGTCCAGATACTCCTTGACAGCCACGTCCTGCTCCGCCTTGACATCCCAGGCGCGGTAAGTTGCACCATGCGCGCCTTCGGCCAGCAGGCTGAGGATGCGGTAGCGTTGGTTGAGGATTTCGCCAGGCAATAGCGGCATAGTTAAACCTTTGGTTAGTTGGTTGGTTAGCCAGTTGGCTGGTTGGTTTGTCAGCAAAAAGCTGAAGTGCTGACTGGCTGAAATGCTAAAATTATAGCAGGTTCACTCTTTGCGACCTTTTTTAGCCAGGGCTTCTAGCCAATTATTCACCTGCTCACTTTTAGGACCATAAAACCGTTTTGCGGGTCTTTTAGCCTGCCATTTGATGCTTATAAAAGTTAACGCCATTAATAACAAGGCGAATAAGCCCATGAAATATCCAACTATAACCAACTGCAACTTCATAAGAAGCAAAGCAGACAGCATCATCATTATTCCTAAAATATATATCCCTTTCAAACGTTCATACCAAAATGAATTACTTCGTAATTTATCCCAGACAGATTGGGTTGGAATTGTTGTATTTGAACGTTTGACGTTTACAGGCACAAGGCGTGGTAAAGATTGCCGACAGTGGGGGCAAACGGCCGTTTCCCCATCAATCAACTGTTTACAATTCGGACAATATCGGCACATCACTCCCTCCTTTTTACGCTTCAAACTTGAGTACAACTTCTTCCAGGCTCGTGGGCGAGCCGACAACTGTCACCCTGTCGTGCAGTTTGAGCCGGGTGTAGCCGTGTGAAACGATAGTATGGCCGTCACGGTTCAGAGACAAAATCAACGTGTCCAGCGGCAGGCGCAAATCACGAATGTACAGGCCATCCAGCGCCGGATCGCAGACCTCAATGTCAATCATATCCTGAGCCGGGTCTATTCCTAAAATCATAGAGGCAGTCGATGGCGAACGTACAAAATGATCGAGCAGACTGACCAACGCCGTGCCCGGTTCGACAATTAATGCGCCCAATTCATAAAATCGATCAAAGTTACGGCGTTCATTCAAACGGACAACCATCGTTTCCGTCCCAAAATGTTCGTAAAACATTTCGCAAAGCTGGTAGTTTTCCTCATCGGACAATAGGGTCACAATGGCATCAACCTGACCGGCGCCAATTTGCTCTAAGCCGGCGCGATCCATTTGCAGAAGAGGGCAGACGGTGATGTCGCCATTGCTCAGTTGGGGCAGATAGGATTCGTCCAGACAGGCCAGTTTGACCTGCCAGTTATGGTTTTGCAACTGCCGGGTGAGGGCCAGAGCTTGATCGTCCACACCAAAAATCAGCGCATCACGCACGCCATCGAACACGGCCGTTTCCCCCCGCGGATGTGCCTCTCCTACCCGATTAATCGCCCACTTGATGAACGGCGGACCGATGATCTGGCTCAACACAATCACCGAAATGACAATCGTAGCAAAATCTTCACCCCAACCGGGAAATTCGACGGCCACCTCCTTGGCCAGCCCTAATCCGACACCCGCCTGAGTCACAAACGCCATCCAGGTAAATCTGCTGCGCCGCATCGAATCACCGGCCAAAATTCCGCCGCCTAACGAGCCGACAAAAATCCCCACCAGGCGCACGGCAAACAAAGCCAGGGCAATTAGCCAGGCTTCGGCCAGCACATCCAATTCCAGGGCGATGCCGGTCAACGTGAAAAAGGCGACGTAGGTGGGCAGGCTCATATCGTGCAGCCGTTTGGCCGCTTCGACACGGTAGCCAGTGAAATTGGTGATGTAAAAGCTGCCGATCATACAGATGAGCAGCGGCTCCAGCAGAACTTCAAAGGGGAGCGATTCGTGGCTGTAGGTGCGAACGGCCGTTGACAGCACAAACACGCCGTAGCCAAGCAACAATATCAACCCTGATTTCAAGTGGCGTTGGATGTGCCCCGAAAGGATGAACTGCAAAATCTTGCCCACCAACAAGCCAATGGCCAGGGAAAGCAGCAGTTCAAACAACAGCAAGATCATGAATCCCACATTGAAATGAAGATGGGTCATGATCGCGTCGGCAATTTCCAGGTTGACGGTAAAAACGATAATAACAATCACGTCAATGAGCATCGTAACGCCAACAATTGTTTGGGTAAACGGTCCTTTGGCGCGCAGTTCATTAACAATCGCTATCACCGAAGATGGCGAACGAGCTAATAAAATAGCGCCGCCTAACAGGGCAACGGCCGTTCGCTCACCCACAGACATCGCCTGCATAAACGGAATGAAATCCGCCAACAAAAAGAGGACCAGGCTGCCAATGGAGGGGACGACCAGTGTGTTTCCCAATGTAACCCAGCCGATACTTTTGAAACGGCCGCGCAGTTCACTGATGTACAATTCGCTGCCAGCGGCAAAAGCGATATAGCCTAGCGCCACCTCATCCACAAAATGTAATGGGGCAATCGACTCCACTGGAACCAGATTGAGCACAAAGGGGCCAACAAAAATACCGGCCAGCAAAAATCCGCTAATCAGGGGTAAATGGGCACGGGTGAAAAAGTCGCCAATCTGCCGCGATGCCAGGGCCACAATGGCAAAACCGGCCACCACGACGAGGATGTCTGTCGAGAAATTCATATCCCGATCATACCTCTGTCTTTGATTTTCTGCCGCTAAATATTGGGGTTAGTGGATGGAGAGGAATTGGGAAGGGGAAACGGCCGTACTCCCAAACTCGGCCAAAATCTTCTTGTCAAACGTCACCAAAGGCACATTCAAATCTTGGGCCAGCGCGACAAACTCGCAATCGTAAGCCGAACAACTGCTGCTATCAACCAAACTGATTACCGTAGCTGATGCAATTGTATGTTCAAACCCAGTCATCATCGCTTCGGCATCGCGCATGATGATTTTCGCCTCTGCTAATGACATTTGCTGACGGCGCATGTAGAGGGCCAGTACATTGCGGAATTCGCTCCGCCATAAAAGTGGCGCGGCCCAGTTCGAATCCTGGCGAAAAATCTGCTGTGCGGTTGTAGTCAGCTCTTGGCTGGGCAAAAAAATGTAGCTGATAACATTGGTATCGACAACGATCATGGACGGCCCTCGTTTTTGGCCTGGTTGATTTCTTCCTCTGTCGCCACAAATTTGAGGCTTTCACGAATAACTCTGGCACGCTCAATGAATTCATCCGGGTCAATGCGATAACTCATGACGGCACGCTCCATCAGCGTAATGATTTCGCTGTTTATACTGCGCCGATTACGTTTGGCTTGCTCTTTGAGCCGTTCGTACACATCTTCAGGGATGTTCTTTACTGTAATTGTCGGCATTTCACACCTCATAGGTTTCGTTTTGATTCCATTGTGAAACCAAACCAGAGTTTTGTCAATCAACAATTCATAGACCGTTCCATTTTCGTTTCAAGTTTCGTTTGGGCGATTCGCTAGCCAAAAAAGAAGGGACATCAGAGGGATTGACGCCCGCTTCTTTCCATGACCAGCCACAAGTAGGGCAATGTTCTGGGTTCTCGGTACCCATCTCTCCTAATGTCCATGAACCATCACATTGAGGGCAGCGTGCCTTCTGCCACATAATAGTTCGGGTAGGCAGAGATACCTCCCCAGGTACACCCCGCGTAATCCGCAAATAAATTTCTATACCAGACGAACCAAACACAATGATATAAAAAACAATCGCGGCTAATTGGTTTCCAATGATCGGCTGCAAATAACCATAGATAAAGGGCGAGGCAATGGTCAAAGCAAAAAGTGGAAAACGATTTCGAAAAGCACTACCAAAGAAAAATCCCATCAAACCTAATAAAGGGCCAAAACAAGCCAACATATACATGTCATCTTTGTAACAGCAAGATGTTTGAGTCACAATCCACATCAACCCAAAAGCTGTTACCCCGCCAATAATGCCCCACGGAGCACCCGCAAAAAAACGGCTTGCATCGGGAAAGTTTTCGCCTGTAAAGTAACTGGCTATAAATAAAGGTATAGCTGAAAACGACAAAATGCTAACCCAGCAGGATAAAATCCAGGCCCACTGTGCCCAGGGTTCAGTTTGCATCATGATCAATAAGGCAACAAGTAATGATGCGAAAAAAATGCCAATTGTCGCCAACAATGTTTTGCCCCATTGTTTTCTATTATTTGCTTTGGTATCCATAATGTACTATACGGAAATTTTTCGAGTCCGATTCAGGTAGACTTCCTTGAAGTAGCGTTACAAGGCAAATAAAAAAGCCCGGATAAAGGTGAACTCTGTCCGGGCCGGTAAAAACTGGTCAATTATCAGGCATAATCCTCAATGGGCAAGCAGGTACAAACCAGATTGCGGTCGCCATAGACATTGTCAATGGGCGTTCATGTTAGCCCATCCAAGATTACACTTGCGCCATCTTCATGGACGATGGCGCAGATTTTCTCAATCGCCTGCTCTATTTTACGCCATGAACAGAGGTGAGCCATCAACGCCGCCAAATTGGCTTTTTCCATGTTTGGCTGCTTTGACTTCCAAATCGTCAGCATCAATGTTGCCATTCTCATCCTGAGCCACAGCAACCCTCCATTCCCCGCCATCGCCGCGCTGGCCGGATTGGTCCCGTGGGCCGAACTGGGGATGAGGAACGATATTACGATGCCTTCGCGCGCGATTTGTGATAGGCGCGGATGACCAGCATCCGGCATATTCGCCAGATGCGAAGTTGGGTTGGAGACGGCCTGAACCCCTGTCTCCTTGGCGCCAGTTCTCCAGCCGCCGGAACATCTCACGAAGCCTGGTCTGATGGCCCGGGGCAGGGTGCATCTGGCCAGGTCAGGCGGGTGATGAGCAACATCTCTACCGCCGCATTGAGCTTCATCGTGCAGGACCCCAGCGGAATCATCGAATGGGCCAGTGACAAATCCACGCTTTGCAGCCGGTGATGCAGCGCATCATCTCCGCTTCCCGACTGGTAGATGTTGAAGACAGGATGGTCAGGAACTTACTCGTTCGCTGATGCGGCGCGGCATAATCCAACTTTACGCCATCGGCCAGCTGCTCAAAATCGCCGCTCAGGCCAAAGATGGCAAACAACAGCTTGAGACTGCTGACACCGGAGGCTTCATCCGCGACACCCCACCGAACCATCGGCGAAGTAGCGCAGATTGACTTCAGCGCCAGGGCACGCATGAATTTCGGCCTGGGTCTTGGGGCCGCCGCTGATTTTGAGGGTGTCGAACAACAGCGCATCGTTGAGTTTATGGCATCCGGTACTTCCAGGGCTGCCAGGACACCCGGTCAGCAACAACTGGCTGAAGATGCGCCGCAGCCCTTCCGGGCCGCGATAAACGCGTACATCGAGGCCATGATGGCCAGAAGCACCTGCGCGGTCTGAATGTGCTGGTCGCCTTTTCGCGGCGGATGTGCTGCTCGCGGGTTTGTAGCTCCAGCACCGGTTTGCCGTTGGCGTCAATGGAGGCGCTGATGAGGCGGCCGGGCATGATGCGCTGATATTTTTCCATCGTTTGGCCATGTAGGCGGCGCGGGCCGCCAAAGCCCATGGGCAAGCAAAGCGCTGCGTGTTGCCCACCGCCACATCAGCGCGAAATTCGCCGGGGCGCGCAGAACACAGCGATTACAAGATGTCGAGTGGCGACGACGGCTAAAGCGCCGTGTTCGTGGGCTTGAGCAATGAAGGGCCATAGTCAGAATGTCACCGTAGGTGGTGGGGGATAGTTGTAAGACGCCAAAGGTAGTCAGCTGTCGGCGCAAAATTCATACGTTCATGATTGCCGACGACGACGTTGATGCCTAATGGTTCAGCGCCGGGTCTGGACGACGGCGATGGTTTGCGGATGGCACACTGGAGACGAAAATGTATTCGCTTTAGATTTGCGCGGCATGGCTCGTTGGCACAGGCAGGTCATGGCTGGCAGCGGCGGTGCCCCTGTCGAGCAGGGAGGCGTTGGCGATTTCCAGTCCGGTCAGGTCGGTGACCATCGTCTGAAATTTATCAATGCTTCAGCCGCCCTAGGAGATTTCGGGCTGGTGGGGGTGTAGGTGTACCAGCCGGGGTTTCCAGGATGTTGCGCTGGATGACGGGCGGGGTGACGGTGCCGGGTAGCCCATGCCGATGAAGTTGCATGATTTGTTCTGGGCGGCTAACTGCGCAGTTCGTTGCAGCAGCCGTTTCACTGCGTGGCGGTTCCAGATTCAAATGGCCGACCATGCGGATGGAGGCAGGCACGGCCTGGTCGACGAAGTTCTTCCGGGAGGACAGGCCCAGCGTCGCATGTGGCTGACGTCGTGGCTGCGGGCCCGATGTGGCGCTTGACGAAGCGGTCGGCCGGCTGGGTAAATCGCGGTTGTTCGGGGAACGGCTGTTGGCCGACGGTTCGTGGCTGGCTTCGATGAAGTCCTGCCAGTTGGTTTTAAATTAACCTTGTAGGCTCATATTTTTCTCAGTGGGAAGGTGGTAGCTGGAGCGGCTGGCAGCTGGCTGCTGGTATGGACTGGCAACCAGAAACTAGCCACCAACTGCTAACAACTGGTCCCGCTTTCCAGGTGGTGTAGGTGGCGGCGTCCACGGGTCGTCAAGCTCGGATGGGTTGCTGGTGCTTGATTTTGACCATCTCAGGCGGCCTACGGGTCCGGTTATTGACCATTCGGGGTGTCGATGAGGTCTTCGTTAACGGCCGTTACCTCACCGGAAACAGGCATGTACAGGTCGGCGGCGGCTTTGACTGATTCAACGACGCCGAAGGTGTCGCCCATGCCGAAGGCATCGCCCACATCGGGCAGTTCCAGGTAAACGATGTCCGACAGGGCATCCTGGGCGTGGTCAGAGACGCCCACTGTGGCTTCGTCCCCGTCAACTTTAATCCATTCATCTTCTTTGGTGTACAGTAATCCGGCTTCTATTTTGCTCATCTTGTTTCTCCTATATTTTTGAGATTGGAGACTAGAGATTGGAGATTAAAACCGGTCAGTCTCTAATCTCCAGTCTCCAGTTCTCGGGAAATGGGAATAAAAAAAGGACACGCGGCATCAATACTTGCTGCCGGTGTCCTCTGTCATTAACCTGAGAGATTCACAGTGCATGGCGCTGCTTGCCCCTTCGGTGCGTTTTAGTCGCTGATTGTTAGTTATTTGTAACTGGTGAATGACCAGCCACTAGCAACTAACTGCCAGCAACCAATATCGCTTTCCAGAAATACCTGTCCGCCCGGTCCTTTTGCCTGAGAGTTTCAGGGCTTGTGTCTGCCCTTTGCCCCTTCGGCGATCTGAACAAATTCAGATTCTCTCCCGAACGGCCGTTATCTACTTATGCAGTTGTGAAATAGTTCGAACGTGCTTTTATTGTACGCGCAGTGGGGCTGTGTGACAAGGGGCGATTACAGGGCCTAGAAAGCATTCAGCCCCGGCCAGGAGGGAAAACCGGGGCTGAACACTTTTTTATTGGCGACTTCGAGGATAAATATAACCCCGCTTTCTGAGTTTAACCTGAATTTAAGTTAAACGATTCCTGAGAAGTTGGTCAAACGATGGTTTGGGCTAAAGCGTCAAGGATATGCTGGCGCAGCCCGGCCACTTTCATGTGACCGGTGATGTGGCCGTCGGGGATGGTGGTATACGGCCGTTCCCTTAATGGAGACGCTGCAAACAAATCACCATGATGTTCCAATCGGAAAAAGCGGTCGTGTTCACCCAGCAGCGGAAACACCTTATCGGGATCACAGCGCTCGTAGTAAGAAGTGAAATCAAACGCCCGGAAGATTTCCTGTTGAGAGACCGTCAACGGCCGGTCAAATAACCGGGCAATGTCCCACATAACCTGGGCCAGATTAGGCGATGACAGAAGCGGGATAACAGCCTTCGTCCGTTGGAAAACACCTTCATACAACAGACTGGTCGTACCTCCCCAACTGACACCGGTAACGGCCGTATCCACCACACCTTCCATCTCAAAACAAGATTGCACTTGTTCCATCATCCTCAGCGAACAGGCAAACATCTGGTAGGCGTTCTGGACGGTGGCCAGCCCTTCTGCCGTGGGCTGCATGTAACTCTCGTGAAAGGGAGCCTGAACGGCCACCGCATGGATATGAGACAAATCAGGATGGTAAAAGATGCGCTTCCAGGACAGGTCGTAGGGCATCTCATTAAAACCGTGATGGAACATGACCAAAGGGGCAGCGGGATCAACTGCCGGGCGCACGTGAATGCGGCAGCGCAGTTCGCCAACCGTCGTGTCCAGCCAGATAAAATGTTCACCAGGGGCTGTAATGCTGTAAACGGCCGTTTTCCGCCCATTCACCCTGGTTTGGGCCAACACCGTCTCAAACGTCGGCGCTTCCCGATAACTGGTCTCAAACGAATCAGGCAGGCGGCGATTCAGCGTGTATAAGACAAATTTGTCAATATTTTCAGCAACCGTTTTATTCAAAGCAAAAGTCCACATCACATACTCCTTGACTGATCCCTTTTCATAATCTTACAACATCTACTGTCAAAATTGACCGCAATCTATCAATCTCTAATCCCCTCGATACCTGGACCTGTTTTTCGTTTTCCAATTTCCGCTTAAAATAGGTGCATGATTACCCTTTACTCCTGGAACGTTAATGGCATCCGCGCCGCCCAAAACAAAGGCTTTTTGGACTGGCTGCAACAAACATCTCCCGACATCCTCTGTCTGCAAGAGACCAAAGCCCACCCCGACCAGTTAGACGACGACTTGCGCCAGCCGGAGGGCTACCACACCTATTGGGCCAGCTCGGAACGCAAAGGTTACAGCGGCGTTGCCCTCTACTCACGCAACGAACCCAAGTCGGTGCAAATCGGCTTGGGGATCGCCGATTATGACCGAGAAGGACGTACCATCGTGGCCGAATATGACGGCTTTGTGCTGATTGGCGCTTACTTCCCTAATGGCAGCCGCGACCACAGCCGCGTTCCCTTCAAGATGGCCTACAAAGCTGATTTTCTGGCCACCTGCAACGACTTGCGAGCAAAAGGTAAGCGCGTCATCTTTTGCGGTGATGTCAACACATCGCATCAGGATATTGACCTGGCTCGGCCGCGGCAAAATCAAAACACGACCGGCTTTTTGCCGGAAGAACGGGCCTGGATCGATGAGGTGGTGGATCAAGGCTACGTGGACAGTTTCCGCGATTTGTACCCGGAACAAACCGGCGCTTATTCGTGGTGGTCGTATATTGGCGGGGCGCGGGACCGGAATGTGGGCTGGCGGCTGGATTATTTTTTTGTGAGTCCTGATGTACGACCGTTCATCCACAATGCTGCCATCCACCCAGATGTCATGGGATCGGACCACTGTCCGGTCA
This sequence comes from Ardenticatenaceae bacterium, assembly GCA_020634245.1. Taxonomy (GTDB): domain Bacteria; phylum Chloroflexota; class Anaerolineae; order Promineifilales; family Promineifilaceae; genus JACKCC01. The sequence continues at coordinate 114,977 of JACKCC010000024.1, forward strand.
GCCTGACGCTAAAGGATGAAATCAGAAGGCAGAAGGATGAATGAGACGGCCGTATCGCGGCACACGGAAATCATTGCTCTGGCTGTGGTTTTGGCGCTGGCCGCGGTGCTGCGGCTGGGCTGGCCAGGGCTGACCGAGTTCAAGGCTGACGAAGCGCGGCTGCTGGCGCTGGCGCTGGATATGGCCCAGGGCAAAGGATTAGCGCTGCGCGGTATTAGCAGTTCGGTCGGCTTCCCCAATTTCCCGATGAGCGTCTGGCTGTACGCGCTGCCCTCGTTGATTTGGCCGCACGTTTATGCGGCGACCTTGTTTACCGGCCTGCTGAACTGGCTGGCGGTGGCCGCCGCTTACTGGTTTGTCCGCCGCTATTGGGGCGTGCGGGCGGCACTGGCGGCGGCACTGCTGCTGGCGGTCAGTCCCTGGGCGGTGATTTTCTCGCGCAAGATTTGGGCGCAGAATTTGCTGCCGCTGTTTGTAATGGGTTGGGCTATCAGCGGCGTGCTGGCTTTTGTGGAACGGCGGCCCCGGTTTTTGTTGCTGCATCTGTTGTGCCTGGCCATTGCGGTGCAGATTCATCTGGCGGCGGCGGCGTTGGGGGTGGTAACGGCCGTTTACCTGCTCATCTTCTGGCGGCGGATTGATTGGCGGTGGCTGGCAGCAGGGATCGGGGCGGGAGTGGGTACGGCCGTTCCCTTCCTCATCTTTCTCTGGCAAAACCAGGACAAGGCTGCACTCCCCGGTGGAACATCGGCTCTCGCTCTCAACTGGCAGCCCCTGTTGCTGCTCACCCGGCTCAGTTTGGGAACCGACATCCATTCCCTGGCCGGGCCGGATGCCTTTGCCGATTATTTGGCGCAGGTACCGGATGTGACGGCCGTCCACGCGCTGTGGGGGCTGTTCATCATTGGCGGTGTATTGCTCATGCTTCATAAGTCATACGTCATGCGTCATGCGCCAACTGCCATTCATCATTCATCATTCATCATTCATCATTCAGAAGTAGGTTTAATGGTCGTTTTATGGCTGCTCATTCCGCCACTGGTCTTTGCCTGGAACCTGACGCCGGTTTTTATCCATTATTTTATTGCTACGCTGCCGGCGCAGTATGTTGCGGCGGGGGTGGCGTTTAGTTGGTTGGTTGGTTGGCTAGATGGTCATCGGTGGCGGGTGGTTTTGGGTTGGGGCGTGTTGGCGGGAACGGCCGTTCTCCAAACC
>JACKCC010000025.1 GCA_020634245.1 Ardenticatenaceae bacterium
GTTTCGTCAAGACCCAGAGACATATCTCATTGTTCTGGAAGAACGCCTAAACAAGTTAATTTTGCTACTGTGGTTTTTTTCAGCCCCTCCAGTTCCATTTTGAGTCGCCCGATTTGTTCATAGAGTTCCGCTTCGCGGGTTGCTTGCTCGCGCAGCTGTTGAGCCGTATTCTGACCGAATACAGTCGGCCCTTCAGCCAACAACTGCTTCTTCCAACTTTTCACCTGGGTTTGGTGAACATCGTAGGTACCGGCAATTTCATTGATGGTATTGAGTTCCCTGACCGCTTCCAGCGCCACCGTGAACTTGAATTGTTGGCTGTATTTTGTCCGTTTTTTTGTCACCTAAAAATCTCCACAAGCTTTGTGTATTGTACCTTAGCCCGTGGTCTAGTTTTTGGGGGTCATTATAATTTCGTTACCCAATTTGAAATTTAAAGAGCAAGGAAGTGCCTGTCACCTGTCCTGGGAAACCAGTCAGGCTTGGGGTTTTCCGGCCACCGGCAGCCAGACCTGGAATACGCTGCCCTTCCCCATCTCGCTGCTCACATGGATCGAGCCATTATGGAAATGTACAACTTTCTGCACAATCGACAGCCCCAGTCCTGTGCCAACATCGGAAACCTGCTGGGCACGCGGTGTGCGGAAAAATGGTTCAAAAATATGGGGCAGCATTTCCGGGGCAATACCGATGCCGCTGTCAGATACAGTAAGTCTCATCTGGTTGGCAGCGTCATCGCGCACCAGTTCCACGTGTACTGAGCCGGCTTCGGTGTAACGAATGGCATTGGCAATGAGGTTGGTGATGAGGCGGGTTAATTGGCGGGCACGGCCGTTCATCTCAAACGGGCCATCACCCAACGTCAACGATAATGCCAGCCCTTTGGCTTCGGCAACCGGCTGCTGAAGCATTACCACATACTGCACCAGACCACCAAAATCAACCGGCATAAACTGCTGCTCGCTGCCTTTCTCTTCCAGCCGGGACAGAACCAGGATGTCGTTCACGTTCTGTACCATACGATTTGTTTCCTGACGGACGATCGAGAGGTAATGCTGCTGTTTTTGCGGGTTGGCACGGCCGATTAAATCCAGATACAGATTGATGCTGGTCAATGGGGTGCGTAGTTCGTGAACAGTGGCAACAAACTGGCTCCTCAGGTCGGCAATTTCTGTTTCATAAGTGCTGATCTGGATCTGCTGCGCCACCGTCTCTGTAATTTCCTGGCAGGTGAAAACAGCCCCGCCCTGCGGCCAGCGCAAAGCAGTAACACAAATCAAATACCAGACGATCCGCTCTTCTTCCTGCGCAGGGTATTCCAGGGTGAATTTGATTTTACGCCCGGTCAGCACGTCTTCAATGCCCTGGGCAATGGCGTGATAGTTTGTCTGGCGGCAGAGCCGGGGAAGATTGACGCCGGGTTTGGCCTGAGTGATGAACGGGTCGTCGGTGGTGGTTGTCAGGTGAAGCCAATCCTGGTTAACGGCCGTAATCTTTCCTTCCCCATCCAAAACTGCAACATTGGCCGGTAATGAGTCAAAAACAACTCGGTTCAAAGAACCTTCTGCCTGTGCCTCTTGCCAGACAGCTTTGCGAGCAGCGGCTCTATCTATTATGCGTCGCAGCATCGGCGGCGTAAGTTGATGGCGTGGAAAATAAGCATGTGCGCCAAACTCAATCGCTTGCAATCCCAGCCCCATCGTCTCTGCTTCCACCAGGGCCACGATGGGAACGTCAGGCCGGGTCTGGCGCATCTGGCGCAAAAGATTCAGGCCATCGCCGATGGTTTGTGTTAATGGAAGTCCTATTAAAACGGCCGTAAACGGCAACTGCTGTAACTGTTCCATAGCCGCTTCAGCCGACTGCACCCAACTAATTTGAATCGGGTCTACATCTGTAGCGATATTTGATAACAACTGCGTAATGTGGCCGCCCACATCTTCATCTGTTTCCAATACAAGCACTAAAATTTCATCTGGTATCATCGCCATTTTGCCGATGAATTCGCTGCCAATATAAACCGTTCCCAAAAACATATCCCAGGTCATTTGCCTGGCTGCGCAGCCGCAGGGAATTAGTTTAATTGGCGACAACACCGACACTCCTAACAACCATTATACCAGACAGGCGGCGGCCAGAAACCGGCGAAATAAGAGGTAATTTAGGGGCATTCCCCAATTCCATCGCATCCCTTATAATACTTACCCGAACGATGAGCGTTCCCAGTTAGAACAACAAAACATGGATAACGTATGACACCTGACATCACCCGATCCCTTCTCACCTGGTGGGATCATGACCATGCTGACCTGCCCTGGCGGGCCACCTGCAATCCATACGCCATCTGGGTGGCCGAGATCATGCTGCAACAAACGCAGATCGCCACCGTCATCCCTTATTACGAGCGCTGGCTGGAACGCTTTCCCACCGTTCAGGCGCTGGCCGCCGCTCCGTTGGATGAGGTATTGAAGCTGTGGGAAGGGTTAGGTTACTACAGCCGGGCACGCAATTTACACGCCGCCGCCCAGACCGTTGTCAATGAGTTGGGCGGCCAAATTCCCACAACGGCGGCCGGTTTGATGAAGTTGAAAGGAATCGGCCGTTACACCGCCGGGGCCATTGCTTCGATTGCCTTTGACGAACCGGCCCCCATTTTGGACGGCAACGTCATCCGCGTCCTCAGCCGCCTGTACGACCTGCCCGACGACGTAACAACAACAGCAACAAAAAAGAAACTGTGGCAGTTAGCTGGGGAATTAGTTCCCGCCCAGCGTCCCGGTGATTTTAACCAGGCGTTGATGGAGTTGGGGCAGCAGCTCTGCCTGCCGACCAATCCGCGCTGCCTGCTGTGCCCGCTCTCACAGGTGTGTATAGCCCGGCAGCGAGGGACTCGGTTGGAGCGCCCCGTCCGCCCGCCACGTAAAAATACGCCCCACTATGACGTGGTGGCCGGGATAATTTGGAAAGACAGGGACACAAAGGAATCTCCGCGTAACTCTGCGTTCCTCATCGCGCAGCGGCCGTTAACCGGACTGCTTGGTGGCTTATGGGAATTCCCCGGCGGCAAACAAGAACCCGGCGAAACCCTGCCCCAGGCACTGGAACGCGAGATCAAAGAAGAACTGGCCATCGACATTGCAGTCGGCAGCCACTTGATCAGCATCAAACACGCCTACACTCATTTCCGCATCACCCTGCACGCCTTCCACGCCATCCACACCGGCGGCACCCCACAGCACATCGGCGTCGCCAACCATACCTGGGTCACCCTGTCCGACCTGGACACCTACCCCTTCGCCGTCACCGACCAGAAGATCATCACTGCCTTAAAAGAGCTAGTGGCGGAGTAACGGAGTGGCAAAGTAGCAAAGTAGCAAAGTAGCGAAATGGCGAAGTCGCTTTAATACTCTGCAACACAGCAACCTCGCAACTCCACTCGTTTCACGCCTCCTTCATTGCCATTTTTTCTGGTCTGAGTATCATATTCGTATGACGGATCCAGCAATTTCATCCATCTTTAGCACGCGCGAAATCGAGGCGGCCGCCCTGGCCGCATACCGTGAGGGTCGCCAGGCGGCCAGCCAGCAAAAATACGGCAAGGCCATCCGCTTCTACACCGACGCCCTGAGTTACGAGGGAACACCCACTTTATTTCAGGCACGGGTTCATGAATACCGGGGGTTATGCCACTGGCTGTTAAGCGATTTCGATGCCGCTGAAGAGGATTATCAGGCCGCATTGACCATCAGCAACGACGCCGAACAGATCGCCCGGGCACGCGTAAGATTGGGCGAATTGGCCGATTTTCGCGGCGATTTTGAAGAGGCCGACAATCTGTACCGGCAAGCACTGACCGAAGGATTGACCGTTGGCAACATCCTGGTCGTTGGCCGGGCACGGCGCGGGCTGGGCATTTTAAGCCGCAAAAAAGGGGATACCGAAAATGCTATCCGTCACCTGACCCAGGCCCTGGCCGCCTTCCGCCAGATGGGAGAAGCCCGCGAACAGGCACGGGTCATGACCAGTTTGGGCCGGGCACGCCACGCCCGTGGCGAATACCAGTACGCCCTCAATGCCCACAATGAAGCGTTGACGATCTTCGAATCACTCAACGACCGCTGGCGAGTGGTGCAAACGCTCACCGATATTGGCGAGTGCCATCAAGCACTATACGATACGGCCAACGCGCTGCATTACCATGAAAAAGCGCTCAAACTGGCTTATGAATATGGCGCTAACCTGCTCAAGCCGGAAATCCAGCGCAATTTGGGTGTGGATATGGTTGAACAGGGCCGCTATGATGAAGGATTGGTTTATTTGCATCTGGCGTTGGATGGCGCACGCCATTTGGGGAATAAAGAGCAAGAAGCGCTGGCCCTTTACAACATCGCCCGGGCCTACCTGCTGCACAGTCAGGCAGAAGATGCGGATCCTATCGTCGCCGAACTGGTGCAAATTGCCGAGCTGCTTAATGCCGACCGGTTCCGGGCGCTGGCCTCGTTTGTCCGCGGCGAACTGCTTTTCCACCAGGGACAGCAGGCTGAAGCGGTAGCCGAACTCAATGCAGCCATGTTGTCGGCCCAAACATCGGTGGACCGGGGCGTGTTGTGGAAATTGCATGCGACGATCAGTCACGTGGTCGATAATCCCCAAATAGCGGCCGTTCACCGGACGATTGCCGCTGAATTTATCCGGCAGACGGCCGAGCCGCTGCAAGATCAACACCTCAAATCTTGTTTTGTGTTTGCCCCACCGGTGCTGGCGATTTTGAATCTGGCGGGTATTAATCCGGCCAAGTTGTAGAGTTGCGGAGTTGCGGAGTATTAAAGCGACTTCGCCAACTCGCCGCCTCGCAACTTCTCCACTTTGCCCCTTTGCTTTATTGTGATAATGTTATTTTATGAGCAGGCATAGACGCTGGCTGCGTACGGCCGTTTCCGGAGCGGTAGGTGTCGCGATTTTGACAGCTTGCAAGGCACAACCCCGGCTGCCCACTACGGTGACAGTCACCCGGATTGTCGTTGAAACGGCCGAACCGCAGACAATTTTTATCCAGGCGCCCACTGAACCTGATGAAACGGCAACAGCCGAACCGGACCCGCAGAAAAATCTGATCGTCTGCACGACACAGGAACCGGTTTCGTTATATCCGTACGCCACCACACTGCCGGTAGAGACAGCCATCCTGCACGCCCTTTACGAGAACAATTTCACTACCCTTTCCTATAGTATTCAAGCGCAAGGATTAACGGCCGTACCCAATCTGGCCAATAACGACGCCAATCTGCGGCCGGTTCCGGTACAGGCTGGCGATCTCATCGTCGACGCTGCCGGGAATATTACCAGTCTAAGCCCCGGCATGACCATCGTCAACAATGCCGGTGACGAAGTCATATTTGATGGTACGCCGCTGCTGATGAACCAGTTAGTCGTCGACTTTACCATGCTGGACCGCACCTGGTCGGATGGCGAGCCAGTGACGGCGGCCGATTCCGTCTACAGCTTCCACCTTGAAGCCGACCCGGACACACCCACTTCCAAGTTCATCACCGCCCGCACGGCCAGCTACGAAGCCACCGGGGACCTAACTACTAGATGGACAAGTTTACCCGGCTTCCACGATACGGATTACGCGCTGCGCTTCTGGCGGCCGCTGCCCAGCCACCTCTGGCAGTCGTATACGGCCGTTGACCTCTTGACTGCCGCCGTTTCCAGCCGCGAACCGGTAGGCGATGGCCCCTTCATGCTGGTCGATTGGATGGCCGGCGAATCCATCCGTCTGGAGCCTAATCCTTACTATTACCGGATTAACGACGGGCTGCCTTACCTGGACAGCGTGACTTTTCATTTCATGGCCAATGATGACAAATTGATCGCCGCGCTGTTGACCGGCGAATGCGATTTGACTTTGCCGCAAGAGTTGAACCTGTCGCACGTGCCCCTGCTGCTGGCTGCAGAAACGAATGGATTGATACGGCCGTACTTTTCTCCCGGCACTGTCTACGAACACATCGACTTCGGCATCAACTCCTGGGAGCGCTACGGCGATGGCGCCCTGCGTCCCGACTGGTTCCAGGATATACGCGTCCGCCAGGCAATAACCATGTGTACAGATCGGGAAGGGATGATGGAGGCGGTGTTATACGGCCGTTCCCAGACCATGAACAGCATCATTCCCGACAACCATCCCCTGATTCCCAGGGATCTCACCCAATGGCCCTACGATGTTGCTGCCGCCAACCGGCTGCTTGACAGCGCCGGTTACACCGATTTGAACGGTGACGGCATCCGGCAAGACCCCAAAACAGAACAATCCTTCCGCATCACCATTGGGACCGGCGACAATGAAACCCAGCAGCAAATCGTCCAATATTTCATCGAAAACATGCGCCGCTGCGGCATCGCCGTCGAGTCCTACTACCTGCCAGCTAAAGACTGGTACGCCGACGGCCCAGATGGTCCGCTCTTTGGCCGCCAATTTGACCTGGGCGAATTCGCCTGGATCGCCCAACGAGAACCGGATTGTTTCACCTACACCTCATGGGAAATTACTGGGCCGCCCAACGAAATAAACCGGGCGACCAGGCTGCCCTATACCGGCTGGGACGGCACAAATGCCACCGGCTGGTGGGACCCGGATTTTGATGAAGCTTGCCGCGACGCCCAACACATCCTGCCCGGTCAAGATGGCTATGTTCAACAACATCAGACCGCTTTGCGCATTTTGGCCGAAGAACTGCCTACGATTCCGTTGTTTTCCCGGCTCAACGTTACGGCGGCACAGCCCAACCTCCGCAACATTCAATTTGATCCCACACAGTCATCGATTTTGTGGAATGTGTATGCCATTGACATGGGCCATTGACATGGGCCATTGGCATGGAAAAGTGAATTTAGTTAGATAAATCCCCCATTTTGTTGTACTATTTTCTCTGCGGTGGTTTTTATGTGGAAAACGGCCGTATCGACAATTGAACAAGCGCCAGGCACGGGGCAAACGGCTCCGGTTTATCCGAAATCTTACGCCCCATGCCTGGCACTTTTACCACACTCATAGACAAAACGTAAAACACAAAGAGGGAAGAGGCACAGGTAGTGGAAAACAACAACATACTCGAGATCAAAAACCTGAAAACCCAATTCTTCACCGAAGCCGGGATCGTTCGCGCCGTCGATGGCATCGACCTGACCGTCAAGCGCGGTGAAGTTCTGGGCCTCGTTAGTGAATCCGGAAGGCGCGGCAAAGAAGCGTCACCTCCTTATCCATCGCGACAAAATATGGCCAGCCAGGGCGAATCGTCGAGCGGAATCATCTTTTGACAACACCGACCTGGGTCGGCATTACCTATGAAGGCAAATGCGCACGGCAGCCGCATTTCCGCGAATCTTCAACAGCCCCAAAGCGGCCCTGTTCCTGTTCAAGGTCGGCGATCAGCTACCGAAGTCCTCCACATTCACCAGGACATCACCAAGAAAGGGTGAAAAAACGCGCTGTCGAACTGCTGCGCCTTGTCGGCATTCCCGAACCGGAAGCCCGCATCGAAGCTTATCCTCACGAACTCTCCGGCGGTATGGCCCAACGGGTTATGATTGCCATGGCTTTAGCCTGCGTGCCAGAACTCCTCATTGCCGATGAACCCACCACTGCCCTGGACGTTACCATTCAAGCCCAAATCCTGGACCTGATGCTGGCCTGCGCAGCAAATGGAACACAGCTATCATCCTCATTACCCGATTTGCCGGGTGTTGTCGCCGAAATGTGTGACCGCGTAGACGTCATGTACGCTGGCCGCATTGTGGAAAAAGCACCTGTCGTCGAATTATTCAAAAACCCCAAGCATCCGTATACGGCCGCTTTAATCGGTTCCACTCCCATTTTAGGGCAGGCCGACAAAGAACTCGTCACGATCCCCGGTTCTGTACCCAACCTCGTCGATCTACCGGCAGGCTGCAAATTTGCCCCGCGGTGCCAGGCGCGAATTGATAATAACCTGGAAAAATGCACCGAAAAAGAACCAGGACTCAAACAAATAGCCGCCAATCATTGGACACGATGTTGGCTGTATGAATAAGGAACTAAAACCGGCAATTTTTAGACCTGAATAACAAATTTCCTGTAACTAGCAGGCATCACAAAAACCAACAGGTCTTCCAAGGAAAGCAAGCAAACATGGCAAATCAACCCTCTCAAAATGGCAAAAACAAACAAGAAAACCAACGTGTCCTGCTGGAAGTCAACAATCTGGTCAAACATTTCCCGGTCCGTTCCGGCTTACTACAGCGCGTTTCGGCCTGGGTCAAAGCAGTCGATGACGTCAGTTTCCATATTTACGAAGGGGAAACCCTGGGACTCGTCGGTGAATCGGGCTGCGGCAAGACAACCGTGGGGCGCACGATTTTGCGTTTGCTGCCGGCCACATCAGGCTCCGTCGCATTCGATGGCAAGAATATCTTCGATTTGAATGCCGCCGAGTTAAAAAAGCTGCGGCGCGATATGCAGATTATTTTTCAAGACCCTTATTCATCTCTGGACCCGCGCATGCCTGTTGGGGAAAGCATCTCTGAAGGACTGCGTATCCACACCGACAAAACGGCCCAAGAACGGTATGATGTGGTTGTGGAAATGCTGGCGCGGGTTGGCCTGCGGGCGGACCATGCCCGACGTTACCCCCATGAATTTTCTGGCGGACAGCGGCAGCGTATCGGCATTGCCCGCGCCCTGTCATTGCGACCTAAATTTATTGTTTGTGATGAACCTGTCTCGGCGCTGGATGTATCGATCCAGGCCCAGGTGTTGAATATTTTGCGCGATCTGCAAAAAGATTTTGGGCTGACTTATCTGTTTATCGCCCACAATTTGAGTGTGGTTGAACATTTCAGCGACCGGGTAGGCGTGATGTATTTGGGTAAAATGGTGGAAATGTCCAGCCGAGACGATTTGTATAGAGACCCGCTGCATCCGTACACGCAGGCGCTTATGTCGGCCATTCCCGTACCCGATCCCACGCTAAAACGACAGCGCGTCATTTTGGAAGGCGATGTGCCCAGCCCGCTCAATCCCCCTTCCGGCTGTCGTTTTCACACCCGCTGCCCGCTGGCTTTTGATAAGTGCGCGCAGGAAGAACCGCCTTTTAAGGATTATGGCAAAGAACATTATGCGGCCTGCTGGCTGTTGGAGAAGGGGGAAATTGGAGCCAGTAAGTTGTGAAGCAGAATCTGGCGGTTAAAAATTCAATCTGCTAGACGAATCACGGCAGGATTAGTGTAGCGGACGGGTATTGGTCATGGACGTCATTTCGAAATGTTGGAATTCTGCGCTTTCCGCGGGTTGTCTAACCAGGATTTCCGGGTGCCCCCAGTTCCCTCAGCGGAGGAAAGGGCTGCTGGAACTGCGCCGTGTCCATTTGACCTGGTAATTACGGATGTCCGCCTACCGGGGAATGAGCGGTTTTTGACCTGGTTCGCTGCCGGACAAATCGATTAAAATCGGATATTCCGGTGATTATGATCACGGCTTATTCATCGGCTCAAGGCAAGCAGAAGCGGAAGACTTGGGCGTGTTCGCTATTTTGAAAACCTCTGAAGACGCAGATGGAGATGTTATCGGCGGTGCATCAGGCGTTGTATGATGGTGACAACGCCCAAGCGCACGCAACCGTTTCCCACAACAACCTCTACCCCCGGCACACCGGCTACATGTCTGACCGGCTGCGAAAACGGCTGGATTCGCTGCGTAATGATAAAGGGGCAAACCAGTTGATTTTGGCTACCCTGGCCGGAGAAGTGGTTTTGAAAGTGGGTGACGGCCGTAATCCCCGACAGCCACCATCATTAAAATTCTGGCCAAACCATCGCTGACAGCTTCCTGTTGGTAATAGTTAAGCCGCAAACCATTTACTTTGCAGTTCCACGCCGGCGACCAGACCGAACTGTACGCTGCTACCGTCGGCCGGAAAAATATTTCTGGCTGCTGACGTCCAGGCCCAGCGTACGGCCGGATTAGCACGGTAATGGGTGTTGCCCAGCGGGCCATCAGAAGCTGCTAGAACTGCTGCCCGGTAATCCAGCCATCAGGCAGGAACCTGTGACTGGAAGCGGCGGCAGAAACGGCCGTTTTCCCCCAGCCCGTACACCAAGAACCTGCTGTCAAGCCGGAGCCAGAGCCAGACCAGTATTGGGAAGATTGGCTGGACATCGAGCCGGAAGAGTTGGCCAATTTACTGGCCAGCGAAGCCAGATACCTAACTTTAGTACCGACAGTTTGGATGCATTCTGGGATGATGCTCTGGCTGGAACAGATATCAGCGGCAGTGAAATTGGGCTATCTTTTGAAGAAGCACAGCGCCGCGGGTTGTTTCCGAAGAACCTGAATTTGGATTCCCCCCAAGAAAGTTAATTTCTTCCGACAGCACAAGCAATATGACTTCGACAAACTCAGCCGGTGACAAAGCTGAAATTTAGCTGCCGGTTGCAGGGGCAATCTCCACTAAATCGTTCTGTTTCTTTTCCAGTTCCTTCTCCAGGAACTCAATCATCACCCCGGCAACATCCAGGCCGGTAACGGCTTCGATTCCCTCGATACCCGGTGATGAATTAACCTCTAGCAGCAAAGGGCCACGTTCTGATTGGATTAAGTCGACGCCGGCCACGCTAAGCCCATGTGACCGGGCAGCCAATAAGGCCAGACGCTCAGTTTCGGCGTCCAATGTCACGGGAACGGCCGTGCCCCCCCGGTGCAAATTCGCTCTAAACTCCCCTTCGGCCGCAATCCGCGTCATGGCCGCCACGCAGCGGTCGCCAACCACAATGATGCGCGTATCCCGCCCCTCAGCCTCGGCTACATACTCCTGTACCAACGCCTGCTTGTTATAAGCGCGCAGTTTCTCCAACACAGCCGCCGTCGTTTGCCAGTTGCGGGCCAAAATGACGCCCCGCCCTTGCGTACCCTGAATCAATTTGACCACCACTGGCGGCGGCCCCACTGCTTGAATGGCTGAATACAACGCTTCAGGTTTAACGATAACGGCCGTTTTCGGAATCGGCAATCCCGCCTGCTGCATAATCTGCAAACTGTGCAGCTTATCTCGCGATTGCGCAATTGCCTGCGAAGCGGCCGTCGTAATCACGCCATATGACTCAAACTGCCGTACCACCGTCAGCCCGTAGTATGTAATCGATGCCCCAATACGCGGAATGATTGCATCCACCTGTGGCAGCAAGGATGCCGCTTCTGACCACATTCCCCAGGCACGGCGGCGGTGCGGCAGCGATTCCACTACCTTAATCCCCGTATCAACCCGATCAGGCATACCAATCTCAATCGCCACCCCCAGAGTATCGATTACCCGCACATCATGATCTCGTTTTTGAGCCGCTTCTATCAAACGGCGGGTGCTATAAAGATTGGGGTTGCGCGACAAGATACCTATTTTCATTGATATGTTTTAGGAATGAGCCAATTGATGCTTAATTCGATTCCAAAATCTCCTCAGAAAAATTCGCTGAACGTCAGTATAACATAGCACCGGAATCCCCAAAAACAAATATAAACCTTCAGGATTTCACAGGTTGCCCCAAGCAGCAGGTGCCATCTCTGGAATCGCAAACACGTCGCCCACAGTTCCAACCCTGCAATTCCTAAAGAGCCACAAATATTGGCCTTCATGGTAACGTTCCAGGTTAACAAAACGAGACATCTCCCAATTCTCCAGAGATTGCCCATCAGGTTCATTACCGTTACAATCATCGCATTTATATATACAAGAGTCACTCCAATGAAAGATGTTAAAACCTTTGTGATCGTGCCTACGTTTAACGAAGCCGATAATCTGGACGATTTAGTCAAGAGATTGCTTGACTTGCCGGTAAATTTAGGGGTCATTGTCGTGGACGACAACTCGCCCGATGGAACAGGCGATCTGGCTGATGCCTGGGCGGTCAGGCATCCCAATCATGTTCATGTAGTTCACCGCGCCGGCAAATTGGGCCTGGGAACAGCCTACATCGCCGGCTTCAAAAAGGCGCTGTTTGAATTGGATGCCGACCGTATCATGACAATGGATGCGGATTTTTCTCATGATCCCCGTTACATTCCAGCGATGATCGAGATGAGCCAAGACAAACATGTTGTCATTGGTTCTCGTTATGTACCGGGCGGGGGTTCCAAAAACTGCACCTGGAAACGGGTGATGTTAAGCCGCGTTTCGAACTTTGTGGTCCATTTGTTGTTGGGCCTTAAAGCCAAAGATGCCACAGCCGGATTCCGTTTATACCGACGTGAAGTTCTGGAGTCGATCCCGTTGGATGAAATTTTTTCCAGCGGGTATTCTTTTTTGGTCGAGACATTGTTCATGTGCCAGCGGCGCGGCTGGCAAATTGGCGAGGTCCCCATCATATTTGAAGATCGCCGTAAAGGGACAACAAAAATATCGAGACAAGAGGTGTACAAAGCTCAATATACCATATTCCGGCTCTTTTTGCGCCGTCTGCGCGGTGGTGAGCCGCGAAGGCCAGCTATTCCTGTTTCCTGATGGTTGAAATTAATTGTAAATTGTGTGGGCGGGATGATTGGAAAGTCCGTTTTCCGGCCACAATGAATGGTAAAGCCCTGAATGTTAATGCGTTTCGGTGTACAAGTCCGGGCTATGGGTCTCATGCTCAAATTGTAGAGTGTAATCACTGTGGCTTTGTTTATGCGAATCCGCGTTGGTCGAATGAAAAGCTGCTGGAGGCGTATACGGCCGTTGAGGATCTCACCTACCTCCAAGAAAGAGAAGGACGGGAGCTGACGTTCCAAAAGCATCTCCAGGCCTTGGAAAAACATACCGGCCCGGCGAACGGCCGTTCCTTACTAGATATTGGCGCATATATTGGCGTGTTTGTGGAAACGGCCGTTGCCGCCGGTTGGAATGCCTGTGGCGTCGAGCCGTCCGACTGGGCTGCGGCGGAAGCCCAAAAACATGGCATCAAGGTCATTCAAGGCACGCAAGACGCGCCAGAAATCGTCGGACAGCAGTTCGACATTATCACTCTGTGGGATGTGATTGAACATGTCGATGATCCGATGGAAGAACTGACGAAAGCATTGCGCCGGCTCAAACCGGGCGGCTGGTTGGCCGTCCACACAATGGACATCGACAGCCTGACTGCTCATTTGATGGGGCCGCGCTGGCCCTGGCTGATGGACATGCATCTCTTTTTCTTCAGCCAGAAAACGATGGCCGCCATGCTGGAAAAGATTGGCTATGAAGTCGTATGGTCAGGCGCACAAGGGCGCTACCTACGGCTGGGGTATCTGGCCTCGCGCGTCACCGCCTGGAGCAAACCATTGGGGCGTCTGGCCAGCGGATTGGTGAACGGACTGCACCTCAACAAGCTGGCCGTTCCGGTTAATTTTGGTGATTTGTTTACCGTGTATGCACGGCGGCCTTTATCTGAATAAAGTACAACTTCATGGACAACGAACCCTCTGCACGATGGCATTGGTTAACGTTTGAACGCATGGTAACGGCCGTGCTCTTTCTCGGCATCTTCGCCATGGCAGCCCGGCTGCCGTTCGACACCGACAGTTGGTGGCATCTGCAATCCGGCCGTTGGATTGTCGAGAATCAAACCATCCCCCGCACCGATCCTTTTTCCTTCACCCGCTTTGGCCAGCCCTGGATCGATCATGGCTGGCTGGCCCAAATCGGCTGGTACCTGGTTTTTGACTGGTTGGGGTACGCCGGGCCGGTGCTGCTGCTGGCAGCTTTGGTAACGGCCGCCTACTATTTCGCCTGGTTACAATGCCGGGAGAGCAACCGCTGGCTGCAAGCCTTCATCTTGATCATTGCCGCCGTCGCCTCCGGCATCATCTGGGCCGCCCGGCCGCAAATGGTCAGCTTCTTCTTGACCTCGGTCATCGCCTTTTTGTTGTATCGCTTCAAACAAGGGCAGCGGCGCATCATCTGGTGGCTGCCGGTGGTGATTTTGTTGTGGGTCAACATTCACGGCGGTTTTGCCATCGGCTTCATCTTGATGTTTGCCTACCTGTTTGGCGAGGTGGGCAATATCATCCTCAAAACAGGATCGCCGGGCATTGGCTGGCGCGGATTGGGCACGCTGCTGCTGGTTATGCTGGCCTGCGTCGCCGTTATCCCGCTTAATCCCAACGGCTTCCAGATGCTAATCTACCCGTTCCGCACGGTCGGCATCGAGATTTTGCAGCAGTTCATCGCCGAATGGCAGGCCCCCAATTTCCACGAATTTTACCTGCACCCGTTCATCTGGCTGCTGCTGGCGGCGATCACTTCTTTTGGGCTGGCCGGCAAACGGGCCGATTTCACCGATCTGACGCTGGTGGCTTTATTTACTTACATGTCGCTGCTGGCCGTGCGCAACATTCCCTTGTTTGCCCTGGTCGCCGCGCCGGTCATCGTCCGCTACAGCAGCGGTGCCTGGGACAGATGGCGCGGCCAGCCGGAAAAGAAACCGGTGACCAGTTCGGGGTTAATGACGGCCGTTAACTTGCTCATTGTCCTGCTGCTGGTAGGCGTCGCCGGGCTGCGCGTGGCTCAATCGGCCAGCGCCCAGGCCAACCTGGCCGAACAAATCAAAACATTGCCGGTAGGTGCAGTCGAATTTTTGCGCCAGGAACAGCCGCCCGGTCCTATCTTCAACAATTACAACTGGGGTGGCTACATCATTTGGGATTTACCCCAGTACCCGGTATTTGTGGACGGCCGTACCGATCTGTTTGACGATGAATTCCTGCGCCAATACCTATCCATCTATTTGGGTGAGAACGGCTGGCAGGAAAAACTAGACAGCTTCGGCATCAACCTCATCCTCATTGAGCCGGACAGCGGGCTGGCGCGGGAACTGGCGCAGGCGGCTGGTTGGGAAAAGGTGTATGGGGATGAAACGGCCGTGATCTACACCCGTCAGAATTAATCCATGCTCACCCCACTGCGCCAGTCACAACGCCCCTGGCCTGCCATCATCGTCCTGATCGCGGCCCTTTTGTACGTAGGCGCTGTCGTAGGTAACAATGGCGGCGATCCAATGAGCTTTGTCACCTACGACGGCCATTTTGCTTACCAGATTGCCCTGCGCGGCAGTCAGGCCGCCCCATTCCTCGACGTTCCCGCCTACCGCTATCAACGCATTTTGTATCCGCTGCTCAGCCGCATCCTCAGCCTGGGACAGGCCGAACTGGTTCCCTGGGTATTAATCGCCGTTAACATTGCCGCTGTCACGTTGGGAACCTGGGCAGTCGAAAAACTGCTGGTTCATTTCGGCACCAGTCACTGGTATGCTTTGATTTATGGTCTGTACGGTGGCAATTTTGTCGCCCTGCGCACCAATCTCACCGAGCCGTTGGCATACACGCTGGTTGCTCTGGCCATCCTGGCTTGGGAAAAAGAGCACCGCTGGTGGGCCGTCGCCGCCTTCAGTCTGGCGGCATTGACCAAAGAGGTAACACTGATTTTTGCTGTAGCCTATGCCTTGTACACACTGTGGCAAAAGGATTGGCGCTGGACGATGGCGTTAGCGGCTGCCGGGCTTCCCTATGCTAGCTATCAACTCATTTTGTGGGCCTGGTTGGGATCGCCGGGCCTTGGATCCGGCGGTGCGGGGGCGACGCCGTTTAGCCCTATCCCGTTGGGTGGCTGGCTGTCCATTATCAATGTCAACATGGCAGCATTTCTGCTGATTTCGTTGATGGTGGTTCCCATTTCTGTGCTGCCCACGTTGGCCGGAATTGGGCTGAGTGTGCGCCAACTGCTGGCCGGACTGCATCATCCCGTCGTCTATAGCCTGCTGCTGAACAGTATCGCCCTGCTGTTTTTGCCCAATTCCACTTTCCGTGAAGGTGCAGCGATGGTGCGATTGACGGAAGGGGTGATGCTTTGTATGGTTTTATACGGTGCACTGGTAAAATCAGGGCGGGTGCTAAATTACAGTGTTCTGTGGATTTTTAGTAACGTGCTTTTGATTAGAGGCGTGGCGTAAATTGGTAGCTGGCGGCTGGCAGCTAGTGGCTGGGATGAAGATGAACGACCAACGACCAACAACCAACAACCAACAACCCCCAATATGGCGTGATTTGTTGTGGATAACGGCCGTATCCCTCCTCATTCAAGCCTTCTGGGCGGCAAGACTAACCCACCCCTCCTATTTCGATGCCTATTACTACACCACCAACGGCCAGCGGCTGGCCGACGGCTACGGCTTCACCGAGGAGATCATCTGGCAGTACCTGGATGATCCGGCCGGACTGCCCACGCCCAGCCTTACCTACTGGATGCCGCTGCCAGCCATCATCGCTGCCGTCGGTTACAGCGTCAGCGATTCCTTCCGCGCCGCCCAATTCCCTTTCTGGTTGATGGCCGGATTGCTGCCACTCATGAGCTACTTTATTAGTTGGCGGCTTTCCGGCGGACAGCGCTGGCAAGCGCGCACGGCGGCGTTGTTCACCGCTGCCGGCGGCTATTACGCCGCCTACTGGAATCAGCCTTCCACTTTTGCCCTTTACGCCTGGACGGGCGGCGGTTGTCTGCTGGCATTGGCGTTGGCACAGACATTAGAACGAGATAACGGCCGTAAACGAGCCTGGTTTGCCGCCGGTTTATTGGCCGGACTCAGCCACCTGGCCCGCGCCGATGGGATTTTGCTCCTGGCGGTGGGTGGCTGGGTATGGCTGCTGGGCTTGCGCAGGGGTGCAGGGGTGCGGCGACCAAAGGTCGCTTGGTGCAGGGGAGAAAAATCACCCCTTCACCCCATCACCCTTTCACCTTTGCTCCTTTTCCTCGCCGGTTACCTGCTCATCATGTTCGGCTGGTTCTGGCGGACGTGGCAGGTGACGGGACGGCCGTTATCCACTGTGGGCACGGAAACCATCTTCCTCACCAATTACGACGATTTGTTCGCTTACGGCCGTCACGCCAATCCGGCCGATTATTTTGCCTGGGGCTGGGGCAACATCATCCAATCCAAGCTGGAAGCGCTGTGGTTGGCGGCGCAAACCTTTATCGGCGTCACCGGATTGACTATTTTCACCTTTTTCTTTGTTTGGGCCTGGATTAAGTTGGGGCGGGATGAGAAGATGCGGCGGTTTTTACGGCCGTTCACCTGGTACACTCCCATCGTCTTCGGCGCAATGAGCCTCATCTTCACCTTTCCCGGCCAGCGCGGCAGCCTGCTGCACACCTCGACAGCGCTGTGGCCCTGGTCGATGGCTCTGGCCGCCGCCGGCATCGGCTTTGCCGTCGATTGGATGGCGGCCCGCCTGCCCCATTGGCAGCCGGAAAAATCGAAGCCGCTTTTCGCCAGCATGTTTATCGTCGTCGTTTTTGCCATCAGCCTGGCCGTTTCCGGCGGCCAGCCGCTGCGCGATGAAAATGCCGCCATTTATGCCGAAATCAACGCTGTCCTGCCGCCCGATGCCATCGTCATGAGCGGCGACGCGCCCGGTTTTTATTACCATACCGACCATCCGGCCATCATCGTGCCCAACGAACCGCCGCAAATTTTGCCCGAAATCGCTGCCCGCTACGGCGCAACCTATCTCATTCTGGACGAGGATCGCCCGAAACCGTTGGCCGATTTTTATGAGGGCAAAGTTTCGCTGCCGCAAATCCGGCCCATCCAGCGGTTTGGCAAACACACCATTCTTTATCGTTTCGAGGGGGTGGCGCGATGACGGCCGTTTACAAATACCGTTACTGGCTCATCGGCGGCGCGGTCGTTTTGGTGATGGGACTGTTCATCGGCCTGTCGGCGGCCAACAGCGGGCCGGGTTTCCCGCTGGATGACGGCTGGATTCATCAAACGTATGCGCGCAATTTAGCCCGGAACGGCCGTTTCGAATTCATCCCTGGCATCGTCAGCGCCGGTTCCACCTCCCCGCTGTGGACCATTCTGCTGGCCATCGGCTACCTGCTGCGGCTGCCCTACCTGCTGTGGGCCTATCTACTGGGCGGGCTGTCGCTCTGGCTGCTGGCCTGGGCCGGGATGCGCCTCTGGCGGCAGCTCTGGCCCGATTTTACTTGGCAGGACTGGCTGGTCGGGCTGGTTCTGGTACTGACCTGGCCCCTGGTCTGGGCTGCCGCCAGCGGGATGGAGACGCTATTGTTTGCCGCGCTGGGGTTGGTGTTGGTGGGTGAGTTTGCGAGTGACAAGTGGCAGGTGGCAGGTGGCAAGTCCCTAATTCTTCTGGGATTTTTATCCGGGTTGCTGATTTTAGTGCGGCCGGACGGGTTGGTTTTGCTGCTTTTGTTGGGCGTTGGGCTGTTTTTAGGGGCGGGAACAATGAAGCAGCGAGTCAAGAGGGCGGCGATGTTTGGGGGAACGGCCGTACTACCCCTGCTTCCCTATTTCACTTTCAACCTCTGGTCCAGCGGCAGCGTCTGGCCCAACACTTTTTACGCCAAGCAAATCGAATATGCGACTTTGCTGGCCCAGCCGTTGGTCAGTCGATTGGCGCGGCTGCTGTTCTTCAGCCTGGGCGGGCCGGAAAATGGCTGGCGCGGCGTGAGTGGGGCACATCTGCTGCTGCTGCCAGGATTGGTAACGGCCGTTACTCCCTCCCTCCGCACCGATTGGCAAAAGAAACAGTTGGTACACCTGCTGCCCCTGTTGTGGGCCGGCGGCCATGTCGTCCTTTACGCCTGGCGTTTACCGGTGACGTATCAACACGGCCGTTACCTGTTGGCCGCCCTGCCGGTGTGGATTTTATACGGATTGGCCGGTTGGTTCTGGCTTCTGAATCAAATTCAAGACAAACGCGTGGCTTTCCTGAGCCGCCAGGTATCCAGTCTCACCTTCGGCATTTTGCTCCTGTTTTTTCTCTTATTGGGCGGCCAGAGTTATGCCCAGGACGTCGCCTTCATCCAGGGAGAAATGGTCACTGTCGCCCATTGGCTGGCTGAAAACACCCCGCCAGATGCCTTGATTGCGGCTCATGATATTGGCGCGATTGGTTATTTTGCGGAACGGCCGTTGCTCGACCTGGCCGGCTTGGTCACCCCTGCAATCATTCCCTACCTGGATGATGAAGCGAAAATCGGCCGTTACATCCAAGACAGTCAGGCTCACTATCTGGTAACTGCCCCAGGCTGGCCCTACAACCAGATCATTGACAAATTATCAATTACAAAAATTTACACTACCCACTATCTTTGGACACAACAAAATGGCCTCAACAACATGACTGTTTATCAAATCAACTTACCATAATCTTTATTGCCAAGGGGGTACTATTCATGGTATACTGATTTCGATTCTATGCTCCTCACACTACAGAAAATAACCAGACAACGAAAATACACAGCCATGGTTCAATCCGTCATCGCGGAGAACCAAAGAGAATTTACAAAGAAAAATAAGAGGTCAACCCGTGTCAGAACAAATCAAAGTACTCATAGTCGATGATCATCCCGTTTTTCGTCAAGGGCTCCGCGACGTCCTGGAAACAGACCCTCATCTCAATATAATCGGGGAGGCAGCCGATGGCGAAGTAGCGTTAGAAATCGTGCCGGAAATCAACCCCGATGTTATTTTGATGGACATCAATCTTCCCACCATGAACGGCCTTCAAGTTACCCGCAAAATTAAAGGCCAGTTCCCTTACATCAAAGTCATTATGATCACCGGCTACGATGATGCGGAACAAGTCTTTCACGCCTTACGAGCTGGAGCATCCGCTTATTGCCCCAAAGACATTACCCCTGAAGCACTCATAGGAATTATTAACACTGTCCAGCAGGGTCACTACGTCGTTGGCGAAAAAACCATGAACCAGGACGAAGTGTTAGATTGGGTAGAACAAAAAATCGGCCGTTTTGCCGGCCCGCTGATCAGCGACACTGAAGAAATGTTCGTTCCGCTGTCGCCACGCGAAATGGAAATTCTCGAACACGTTACCCGTGGCTTGAGCAACAAAGAAATTGCCTACAAACTCGGCATCAGCCACCAAACCGTTAAAAACCACATGACTGCCATCCTGCGTAAATTACGTGTCGATGATCGCACGCAAGCGGCCGTTTATGCCTTACGGCACGGTTGGGTTAGGCTTGAAGGTTCCCGAGGATAATCGAAACAACAAAGAGGCCCTTACTAATGGCAGACCCCAACGATAACAGCGAACAATCATTTCAAGCGTTTGTTGAGGAAGCAATCAAAGATTACGAACAGACCCAACGCGACTTGAAAGAAATTGACATCCTGATCAAACAAAGCGCCGCCGAAGTGGAACGCCTTGTGCAGCGTAATACCCAGGCACTCAGTCAAGAACGTTCGCTCAAAAACAACTTCGAAACACAACCCCGCGACTATATTCGTGAAGTCTACGAAAACCTGAATGACGTACAACAACGTCTGTTCACTATGCGTGGTCAATTGGAAAAACTACAAAGCGACCAACGCAACCTTGAACGCCTCGCTGAATTCCTGGAACGGCTCATTGACCTGGCTGGCGCTGGTAGATCGTTGTCATCAGCCACCAAATCTCGCCCCAAAGAAAGCGACTTGTCGAGTGTCATTCGTGTCATCCAGACTGAAGAAGCCGCCAAACAAAGTTTGGTACGGGAAATGCACGATGGCCCCGCATCTTCCCTGAGTAACTTCATCCTACAAGCCGAAATCTGCCAGCGCTTTTTTGATGTCAATCCAGACCGTGCGCGGACAGAATTAAATGCCCTAAAAAGTGCGGCCGCTTCTACTTTTAGTGACATCAAAGATTTTATTTTTGATCTCCGCCCAATGATGCTCGACGATTTAGGCGTTGTTCCAACATTGCGGCGTTATGTCGAGTCTTTTCAGGAAAAGAATGGCGTAACGGTCCCCATTACTGTTACCGGTGTGGAACGGCGGCTGGAAAGCCATATTGAAGTAACCATTTTCCGCGGCGTTCAGGAATTATTAAGTAATGCCTTATCCCATGCCCAAGCCACACAAATTCAGGTCTTACTCGATCTAAATCAAGATCAAGTGTTGGCCGTTGTAGAAGATAATGGCAGCGGGTTCAATGTCGAAGATGCTTTGAACAATAATAATCGAACGATCGGCCTCACATCGCTTCGAGAGAGAATTGAAATGCTCGGAGGTGAACTAAACATTCAAAGCAGCCTTGGTCAAGGAACCCGTGTAGAATTCACTATTCCAGTAGTCGAAACCGAAATGATTATTTAATCATTTGTATCACACCAAATAAGTACATCAGTCCTATTGATACTGTCCAGATTTAACGATAAACTACGACTAAGTGTTTGTAAGATTACTCGTAAGAATATCCGCATATAGTTAAATTTAGGAATTCGGTTGTAGTAATCAAAGTAAACCATAATCGTATAGTTATAATTTTAAAATGTCCGGTAAACTTGCAAAGGAGGCAAAGATCCATGTTATTCTTACATCGTGAAGACGGTCAGGGTTTGGTTGAATACGCGTTGGTGCTCGTATTGGTAGCTGTTGTGGTCATCGCCATTCTCACGCTGCTTGGCCCCCAGATCGGTAACGTATTCAGCAAGATCACTTCTGGTCTCAGCTAATCGAACATTTTTTTCAATAAATTTCACAGATCTATTAGCAATTCGTTTAGCAAAAAGACCCTATCTTAACCGATAGGGTCTTTTCGTTATTTAGTGTACGCTTCGTCTTTATCCCCTATCATCCTATTGACAATGGTTTGGATCAGAGTATGATGAAATGCGATTAGATTAAAGAAATTTAGCTTGCTCTCACAGTAAAATAGTTATGACCTTGCCTTATTATTCCCAATAAGTGTATGATTATGTTATTATAAAATCAGTTGTATCGTAATATAAACATATCTACTGACAACTTAATTACCCTAACAGAAAGTTTTTAGGTGAAAAATGGCAGATAGTATCCGTGTATTAATCGTTGATGATCTCCCTGAAACACGAGAAAATGTTCGCAAATTACTACAATTCGAACAAGATATCGAAGTAATCAATCAGGCAGGGACAGGCGAAGAAGCTATTGAAATGGCTAAAGCCGACCAGCCGGATATTATTTTGATGGATATTAACATGCCCGGCATTGACGGTATTGGCGCCAGCCAGAGAATATCAGAGCTCGTGCCTCGCGCTCAAATAATCATCATGTCTGTACAAAGTGATTCTGATTATTTGCGCCGGGCAATGATGGCGGGGGCTAGAGATTTCCTTACGAAACCGTTTGGCGGCGACGAACTGGTTGCTGCCATACGCCGAGTTTATGAGAAGCGCCCCAATATTGCCGCAACCCCTAGCAGACGCCAGCAGACAAGTGTTGGTATGCCAATCATGGAGGAACCCCCAGAAGCTGTCGCCGGGAATATCATTGCTGTTTTCAGTCCCAAAGGTGGTAGTGGTTGTTCTACCGTTGCAATCAACCTGGGGGTGAGCATTGCCAAGCAAGGCTATAGTACGGCACTTGTTGATGGCAGCCTCCAATTTGGCGATGTGGCTGTTATGTTGAATATGAAGCCTATCACAAGTGTAGTTGATTTAAGTGATCATGTTAGCGAGTTAGATAACGAACTGATCAGCAGCGTCATCCAGAAGCATCAAAGCAATTTGAATGTACTTTTGGCACCGCCAAGACCAGAAATGGCGGAAGTTGTCACTGAAGAAAAGTTAAAGGATTTGCTGAATGCGCTGCGAGACATGTATGATTTTATTATTGTGGATACCAGTTCAACTTTGGACAGCATTTCATTAAGCATATTGGATGTCGCTGATAGAATCGTTTTGGTGACGCAACAAAATTTGCCTAGTCTAAAGAATGCCAGCCGGTTCTTTGATTTAAGCGAAAGCCTTAACTATGAGACGAACAAAGTAAATCTGGTTGTTAACAGGGTTTCAGATAAAAAGGGAATATCGGTTAAAGACATTTCAAATACTCTAAAAAGACCGGTCATTATGGCCATTCCCATTGATGATGACACGGTTAATTCTGCTATTGACCAGGGTATCCCTCTAGTTACAGGGGCTAATAAAAGGCGACCAGTGAGTACTGCTATTATTAAGTTAGCCGAACATATGGTAGAAGATTTAATGAGCACTAAGGCCGAGATACGTAAGACAGAAAACGGATCGGATGAATCTGGTGGTTTCTTTAAGCGGTTCTTTGGTAAAAAGTAGGCGCTGGAGGTAAATATGTCACTACTGAGACGAATTGAGCGAAATCAAGAATCGATTCAATCGGAGCCTTCAAAATTGCAAGAGTTAAGGGTGAAGCGGTCTTCACCTGCTATAGGCTCCAAGGACGCCTATGTCGATTTAAAAAATCGGGTGCAACAGCGATTAATTGCTGAGCTAGACCCTGGTATGGATATTACTCAGACGGCTGAGGTTCGCGCCACAATCCAAGAAATGTTTGAGGCTATGTTGGCAGAGGAAAGTATTGTTCTAACGCGCAATGAGAAGCGGCGGTTATTTGAACAAATTGTGGCTGAGATTTTAGGTTATGGCCCCCTGGAACAGTTTCTGAATACCCAGGGGATTACCGAGATCATGGTTAATGGGCCAAAGAACGTTTTCATTGAACAAAATGGCAAGCTCACGCGAACACCTGTGGCATTTGAAGATAATGACCATTTGTTGCGTATTATTGACCGTATTGTTGCCCCTTTAGGCAGGCGTATTGATGAAGGTTCTCCGATGGTCGACGCGCGTCTGCCCGATGGCTCGCGTGTGAATGCGGTTGTGCCACCTATTGCGTTGAATGGTGCTGCACTGACGATTCGTATTTTCTCGAAGATTCCGTTTACTGTGGAAAATTTGATTGAATTCGGCAGTATTACGCCTGAGGCGGTCGAGTTTCTTAAGGCGTGTGTGATCTCTAAATTGAATATTCTGATTTCAGGCGGTACGGGTTCGGGGAAAACGACGCTCTTGAACATTATGTCTAGTTTTATTCCTGATGGTGAGCGTATTGTTACAATTGAGAATGCGGCCGAACTGCAACTGCGTCAGGATCATGTGGTTACGCTGGAATCCCGGGAGGCGAACGTGGAAGGCCGTGGCCGGGTTTCCATTCGTGATCTGGTTATTAACTCATTGCGTATGCGCCCTGACCGGATTGTGGTCGGAGAGGTACGTGGTGGTGAGGCATTGGATATGCTTCAGGCGATGAATACGGGTCATGATGGCAGTATGACGACAGGCCATGCTAACAGTACGCGTGATATGCTGGCCCGTCTGGAAACAATGGTTTTGATGGCGGGTATGGATTTACCGCACCGTGCTATCCGAGAGCAAATTGCAGCGGCCGTTCATCTGGTCGTTCATCAGGATCGTATGCGAGATGGTTCACGTAAAGTGACATCTGTTAGTGAAATTCAGGGGATGGAAGGTGACATTATTACAACCTCTGAAATTTTCCGGTTTGAGCAAACAAATATTGAAAATGGCAAAGTTATTGGCCGGCTACGGCCGACCGGTTTACGGCCGAAGTTTATGTGGAAACTTCAAGAAGCCGGTATTATGCTGCCGCCATCCATTTTTGGTATTGGGACCCGGAGAAGGTAGTATTAATAATTAGGGCTGTTTCTATTTGCCTGTTCAGTGGGCAAAGGAGTTTTAACATATGTCCCTTCCAATTATGATTGTTGCAGGGATTGCTTTTCTCCTGATGTTGGGAGCGGGGATTGCTTTGGTTGCTGGTGGCCGTGGGAATGTGGATGAGCGGCTTGAACAGTTTGTAGGTAATGCGGCCACTGCTGAAGTTGAGGAAGTAATTGAAGATTCGCGCCCACGTGTTGACGTTGCCGATAAATTAGACAAGGTTCTTTCAGGGCGGGCATTTTTTGACCCTATTAAAGTACGTATTGCTAAATCTGACGTAAAGCTGCGTGTTAGTGAGTACATCATTCTGGTGGTAATCTCTGGCTTTGGTGTCATGGGATTAGGTTACTATTTTTTTGATGGTTGGCTCATGGCCATTGTCGGTTTTGTAATTGGCCTAAGGATACCCCGTTTTTATATCAACTATGCAGCTAACCGCCGCATGAATACATTTAATGGTCAGTTAGGGGATACGCTCAACCTTTGGGTGAATGCCCTGCGTTCCGGGTACAGCGTGCTGCAAGCCATGGAATCTATTGCTACAGAGCTTCCACCACCCGTCTCCAAGGAGTTTGAACGTGTCGTTCAAGAGGTCCGGCTTGGTCTTGGTTTGGAGCAGGCACTGGCAAATATGTACCGTCGTGTTCCTAGCGATGACCTTGATTTAGTGATTACGGCCGTTAACATTCAACGCGAAGTTGGTGGTAACCTGGCCGAGGTACTGGATACCATCAGCTTCACAATCCGGGAACGTGTTCGTATTAAAGGCGAGATCAAAACGCTAACGGCTCAAGGACGAATATCAGGCTGGATCATCAGCCTGCTCCCTGTTGGGCTGGGTATGGTTCTCTATATGATGAACAAGGAATACGTATCTCAATTATGGATCAAAGAGAAGCCATGGATAATTGAGCCTATATTCCCCTGTGGATGGGTCGTTATTGGTGTTGGTGCAATACTCATTGGTATAGGCGCTTTAGCGATTCGCAAAATAGTCGATATCGAAGTGTAAAAATCATTTTTACAAGACACGTGGAGAATCTAAGATGAGTCCAACTTTCTTATTAGTTCTAGGTATCGCAGCCGTAGTCATCATTATGGCCAGTATCCTATTACTCAGGCGTTCCGAGGAAGATCCGTTAACCGCCCGTATAGATGAATTTGCTGTTCGCGAGGAAATCGTTTCCATTGAAGAGATCGAACTATCCTTGCCCATCACAGACCGAATATTTGTACCAATCATTCGGCGAATAAGCGATTTTGTCGTTCGCCTGACACCCCAAACGACACTTGAACGCACAACCCGTCTTTTAGAATTGGCCGGTAATCCACGTAACATGACAGCCGCTGAATTCTGGGCAATGCGCGGGTTTGCAACCGTACTCTTAGGCGTTTTGGGACTCATAATTGCTCGTGGCAAACCTACTGGAACCATATTCTTATACACATTAGGAGCCGGTGCATTAGGTTTTATACTACCTGTACTCTTGTTGCGTTCTATGAAAGATCGACGACAACAAGCGGTCGTCAAGAAACTGCCCGATGCGTTAGATTTAATGACCATTTGTGTGGATGCTGGCCTGACATTTAATGCCGCCATGCAAAAAGTAGATGAAAAGTGGGACGATGAATTAGCCCGTGAATTCGGTCGAGTTATTTATGAAATGCAGCTGGGTAAGGCACGACGGGCTGCCTTAAAAGACATGTCTGATCGATTAGATGTACCCGACGTCACCAGCTTTATTGCAGCGGTTTTACAAGCTGAACAATTAGGTGTTGGTATTGGGAAAGTACTGCGGATTCAATCAGAACAAATGCGCATTAAACGACGCCAACGAGCTGAAGAAAAAGCCCAGCAAGCGCCTGTAAAAATGCTGTTTCCAATGGTATTCTTGATTTTCCCAACAATTTTCCTGGTCTTGTTGGGGCCTGCGGCTTTCCAGGTTATTCGTAGTGATGCATTGCGAGGGGTTACAGGATAACAACCCTCGCTTAAATATTGTCAACGTTTCAATACTACAAAAGGCATTAGCCGTTGACTAATCGTACCCATTTGTTGGGTGATTCCTGGCTTTTGCAGGCCAAACACCTGACAAATAACCTTTTAAATTTCATTTTTCCCCCTGTTTGTGCCAACTGCAAAAAACCGGGTCAGTTACTATGTGCTGAGTGTCTGGCAGCAATAACCTGGCTTGAGAAGCCGATTTGTGCCCATTGTGGCCGTGTGGTAGCCAAAGAAACCAGCCGGTGTCCCGCCTGCTCGCGGACACCGCTATATCCTGTTGATCCAGTACGGGCAGCTGTGATTTTTGCCGAACCCATTCCAACCATCATTCATCAGTTAAAATATAATGGATTTTTTGGTCTGGCTGCTCCTTTAGCCAACTTGATGGTTGAAGCCTGGTCAAAATGGCACATGCCGGTTGATTTGGTGGTTGGTGTCCCGCTTCATCCACAACGAGAGAAAAAACGAGGTTACAACCAATCAGATTTATTGGCCCACCATTTTTGTAATCAAGTTGGCCTAAATGCGGACAAAAAGGCTTTACAGCGGGTACGTAATACGTCACCACAGGTTGGCCTTGGCGCCAGCGAACGGGTTTCTAATGTCGCGAATGCTTTTGTTGCCGATGGATTAAGGGTTGCAGGGAAGCATGTTTTGCTGGTTGACGATGTTTGCACCACGGGCAGTACGCTTAAAGCCGCGGCTGAAGCATTGATGGCTGCGGGGGCCAAGCGTGTGTCCGGATATTGTTTGGCAAGAGCGTTGTAGCTTATAATATTTACTTAAGAGAAAAACTATTAGGAGTGAAAAATATGGAACTAACAATTAACGGCCGTAATCTAGAAATTACCCAACGAATCGAAAACTATGTCCAAAAGAAAACGGGCAAGCTCGACCGCTACATGCCCAATCTGGCCAAAATCCACGTAGATTTATCTGAAGAAAATACCCGCAGCGCTTTACAGCGGCAGGTCGCTCAAATTACCATTCGCGACGACCGGGGAACCATTCTGCGGGCCGAAGAACGCAGCAGCGATTTATTTGCTGCTATTGATACCGTTGTTGACAAATTGTATCGACAGATCAACCGCTACCAGGGCAAACGCCGCCGCAAGGGACGCGGCGCCGGTGAGGAACCCGTTCTCATGGGCGAACCCCTGCCTGTTGAAGAAGAGATCGAGGAAGAACAGGCTGAACCGGCAATTGTTCGGTACAAGCGTTTCCCGGTACACCCCATGCCGGCCGAAGAAGCTGTAGAACAAATGGAACTGTTGGGACATGATTTCTTCGTTTTCTTCAACCCCGATGATGAAGCAATCAACGTCCTGTATAAACGACACGACGGCAACTACGGTCTGTTACAACCTGAACTAGACTAGCATAAAGTTACTAGAGGGAGGCTGAAAAACACCCAGCCTCCCTCATTTTTTGATGGCTCATATTCTCATTGTTTGTACGGCAAATATTTGCCGCTCGCCAGTTGCAGAAGCACTTTTACAAGATCGTTTGAATCAACGGGAGCTTAGTCAGTGGACCGTTAGTTCTGCCGGAACGTGGGCACACTGGCTGCGCAGCGCTTCCCAATTCAGCATTGATGTTGCCCAACGAATGGGCCTGGATATCAGCTCTCACCAGTCCCGCATGATTGATGCGGCACTTTTAGAACAAGCTGATTTGGTTTTATGCATGGAAGCTGGCCACGTTGAAGCAATACAAGTTGAATTTCCAGCTTACGCCGACAAAGTGTATCTTCTTAGCGAAATGGTCGGAGAGAAGTATAGCGTTCACGACCCATATGGTGAATCATTAACTCGATACCAACAAATGGCAAGCGAGCTGTCAATGCTCATCGATAATGGATTGGAACGGATTATTGAATTAGCTAAGGGGAATGCAAACGGCCGTTAACCACCACACCGCAAGCACATTACCAACCTTCAACAAATTGCAGCCATTCTTGATGCTGCTGAAGATGATGACCAAACCGGTAAACGGCCGTTGGCCGGGGTTCAAATGGCTCCCGCTTCAAATACATATTCGCTTCTTCAGGGCGTTTCCCACCCTTGCGGCGGTTACATTGCGAACAGGCAGCGACCAGATTCTGCCAACTGTGCCCACCGCCCTGCCGCCGGGGAATGACATGATCAATAGTTAAGAAACGCATCTGGCGGCCGCAATATTGACAGGTAAAATCATCCCGTCGCAGCACTTCCCGCTTAGAAAGAGCTACACGCGGACGCGGACGGTGTACCATATAGCCAAGTTTGATGACTGAGGGAGCTTCAAATTCTGCCATGCGGCTGCGCACGACGCCACGGCCGTTCAGGACGATTTCTGCCTTACCAGAGAGAATGAGAGACAGTGCCCGTTTGGTATCGGTCACGTGCAACGGTTCAAAGTTCACGTTCAGAATGAGCACTGGTTCATTCAAAATGCCATTCTTCATGGCGAAGCAGTATACCTGAGGCAGCATAAAACCGTCAATCTCTAACATACAAAATAACGAATTTTTAACATGCAGCGAAACAAACTTATCACCTATCTAAACAATTATTTACGCATTGCCGACATCAAGGATTACGGGCCGCAAGGTCTGCAAGTAGAAACAAACAACAAAACCGTCAAGCGTATCGCTCTGGCGGTGGACACAGCGCCGCCGGTCATCCGGGCCGCCGCCGATTGGGGTGCCGACATGCTGCTGGTACATCATGGCATTCTGTGGCGCAGCGTTGAGCGGATTGCCGGCCCATTGGGAGAACGGGTACGCCTGTTAATACAGCACGGCATCAATCTATACGCCGCCCATTTGCCATTGGACGCCCATCCCGAAGTAGGCAACAATGCTGTTTTGGCCCGTATGCTCGACGTTGAAGTGGCCGATTGGTGGGGCGCGCCAACCGGCGTATCACTAGGAGTGATTGGCCTGGCCGCTGGTACGCCGCTGCTTGCGGATATGGTGGCCAAGATTGAGCAAAATCTGCACAGCCAGGTAAGAGTTCTACCCTACGGCCCTCAAAATGTGAAAAGGATGGCTATTCTATCCGGCTTTGGCGCTGACAACATTGCCGAAGTCAAAGCAATAGGGGCCGACACGTATTTGACCGGCGAAACCTCTCACGCCAATTACTGGGCCGCAGCCGATTATGAAATAAATGTCATTTACGCCGGTCATTACGCCACGGAAACCGTAGGTGTACAGGCGTTGGGCCAGCATCTGGCCGAAAATTTTGAAGTTAAGATAAAATTTTTTGATTTTCCCACAAACATGTAAGGAGCAGGAGGATAGAGCGAGAGCAAGAGCATCTATTCCCCTTGTTCGCATGCAAACAAAGGATGGACAACATGAGTAACCACAGAACCGACTGGATTCAAGATGAAATTAACAAACTGAAAGAAGCAGGGCTTTTTAACACCATTCGGACGATTGATTCGCCGATGGATGCCTGGGTGAAGATTGACGGCCGTTCCCTGCTCAACTTCTGCGCCAACAATTACCTGGGCCTGGCCAATCATCCCCGGCTGCGGGCAGCCGCTCAAAAAGCGGTTGACGATTATGGCGTTGGCCCAGGCGCAGTGCGTACCATTGCCGGCACCATGTCGCTCCATATTGCCCTGGAGAACCGTCTGGCGGCATTTAAGAAGGCCGATGCCTGCATCAGCTTCCAAAGCGGCTTCACGGCCAATTTAGCCACGATTCCGGCGCTCGTAGGCAAAGGCGACGTTATCTTTTCCGATGAATTGAATCACGCCAGCATCATTGACGGCAGCCGGTTAAGCCGGGCGCAAATCGTCCGCTACGCCCACAATGATGTAGACGATTTACGCCGCCAGATTGAAGCGACTACGGAATACGGCCGTCGTCTGATTGTGACCGACGGCGTGTTTAGCATGGATGGCGACATTGCCCCGCTGGACAAAATCACCGATGTGGCCAACGAGTACGACATCATGCTCATGGTTGATGATGCCCACGGTGAAGGCGTACTCGGTACAGGTGGACGCGGTATTGTTGATCATTTTGGACTGCACGGCCGTGTCGATGTTGAAGTTGGTACACTGAGTAAGGCATTCGGTGTAGTTGGCGGACTGGTGGCCGGCAAACAAATTATCATTGACTGGCTGCGGCAGCGGGGACGGCCGTTCCTCTTCTCCAGCGCCATGACCGTTCCCGACGTAGCCGCCTGCCTGGAAGCCGTCAACATCCTGGAAGAATCAACCGACCAGGTGGACCGCTTGTGGTCCAACGCCGCCTTCTTCAAAAAAGAAATGAAAAACCTGGGCTTCGACACCGGCCACAGCCAAACCCCGATTGTGCCGGTAGTGTTAGGAGAAGCGCCGCTGGCCCAGCAGTTCAGCCGCCGCTTGTTTGATGAAGGCGTTTTCGCTATGGCTATCGGCTTCCCCACCGTTCCCCAAGGCAAGGCCCGCATTCGGGTAATGAACTCTGCCGCCCACAGTCAAAGCGATCTGGAAACTGCCCTGGCCGCCTTTGAACGAGTTGGCCGTAATTTGGGCGTTATCTGATTGACGTGAGGTAACTTTGGCAGATTTATAGCTGCCAACTTCACATTTTCGTCCCAAAAGCGCCTGTTCACCGAAATAGGCGCTTTTAGGTTAACAATGAACCATGATAGTGGCGGTCAAGCCTGGCTCAATCGCTCTCCTAACCTATTCAGAAAAAATTGACGCAGTTCACTGTTAGTCAACAGCTTTTGGAAAAATGCCGGGTAGTTGGCGCCAATATCGACGCCCCTCAAACTATCCTCAACAACACGAGGCACCCATTGATAATCCGTATCGACCAATGGCGCATTTTGCCAGCGGGAATGTGGTATTAAAGCCAAAAACTGGTCGGCCGCATCTGGCCAAACGCCTAACTGCTTAAATTGCTGCCGCAAAACAACAATCCCCTCATCATCAAGAATAAGTTTGGACTGTTGGTTTTGCGTAGATGTAAGTACTGCTTCCATTTTTGCCTCACGATACATCAGTCTAAAATCAAAATCGTGATGACATGAACAGTTCTTTGAACTTCCAATGTCACAGTCCGAAAAAAACTAATTTCATTATAGCTCCCATAAATCTGACAGGCTTTTCGGCAGATTGGTGTTTGCTGCAGGAACCTAACATATCTTGAAACCTGCGCGAACCCTATCAGAACAAAAAATGCCTGAAACAATACTATAACAAATTCTACGGTTGTTCGTGGATAGGATGATGGGACTATCACACTGATAACAAATCCGAGTAACTATCAAGCCATCTTCCCGAAGGTTGTAACTGCAGAAGGACAGTAGTCACAAATTCGATTTGTAATCAGATCCAATGGTTATGGGTGCACGGCTTGACTGGCAATGTTGATGAATTCGTGCCGTAATGCTGCATTTTGTAATAGATCGCGGAAAAGAGCCGGGTATCGCTCGATAATATTAATACCATTTAAGGCATCATCAATGACTTTCTCTAATAACTGTACTTGTTGACGGGTTATCGGGACCGGTACATGCTGATTATGTATCAAATAAAGGAACAACCGCTCGGCTGCATCTGACCAATAACCAAGTTGTTGCAGCCATTGGCGAAATTCCTGGTCGACCCGATTTAATGCTGCTGTTGAATATGCGCGCGTGAGAAATGAATTATTGGTGACAATGTTCATGGATTGATACTTCTCCAGGGAAAATCACACAATTGATTTTAAGGGTAGATTTGGCAGGAGGATACAGGAGTTTAGTACTATATGACAAATGGTTTACACCAGGGCCGAATCATGGCCCTGGTGTCTTGTCGGGGTAAATTGAGTTGAGACGCAGTGTTTACACTTCAAACGTCTGGCCCAATTGGGGAACGACAACATTTAGCAGTTTCTGTTCCTTTGTCAGGGAATCGGCAAAAGCTAACGAGGCTTCTTCTTCGCCATGAACGACAAAGGTGTGAGACGGCCGTTTCCCCATCCGCCCCACCCAATCCAACAATTCACTCCGATCGGCATGGGCGCTAAAGCCGTTGATTGTGGCCACTTCGGCTTTCAAGTGATATTCCTCACCCAAAATCTTGACCTTGGGCTGCTTTTCTACAATACGGCGGCCCAGCGTATCCGGAGCCTGCCAGCCGACGATCAGGATGGTGTTGACCGGGTCTTCAATATTATTTTTCAGATGGTGCAGGATGCGGCCGGCTTCGGCCATGCCGCTGGCGCTGATGATGACGGCCGGTTGGCGCAGGAAATTGAGTTCCTTCGACTGGGTCGTGGAGCGGGTATAGTACATCATGTCAAAACCAAAGGGATCGCCATGTCCATCATTCAGCATGAAATGGGCGATTTCTTCGTCGTAGGCTTCAGGGTGCAGCCGGTAAATGCCGGTAGCATCGATGGCCAGCGGACTATCCACGTAGATTGGCAAATTGGGGGGAATATCGCGCGCTTCGACCAGTTGGTGCAGCCGGTAAACCAGTTCTTGTGTTCGGCCGACGGCGAAGGCAGGCACGATAACTTTACCGCCACGCTGGCAAGTTCTATTGATGATGGTTTCTAGCTTTTTGCTGGCTTCCTCCAGCGGAGCGTGTTCCCGATTGCCGTAGGTGCTTTCAATGAGGAGTACGTCAGCTCCTTCGATGTAGGTGGGATCGCGCAGAATAGGCCGGTCAGGACGGCCTAAATCGCCGCTGAAAACAAGGCGAGTATGCCGCTTTTCTTCTTCGTCTTCGATGTCCAGGGCAACGATGGCCGAGCCGAGGATGTGACCGGCATCGTAGAAGGTGAGGGTGACGCCGGGCATGAGTTTGTACGGCCGTTCATAGCCAATACCGATAAAGTATTTCAAGCTCTCTACGGCGTCAGCCACGGTGTAAATCGGTTCAATGGGCGGCTGGTTCTTTTTGACCCGCTTTTTATTAAGGTATTCGATGTCGTATTCCTGGATTTTGGCGCTGTCGCGCAGCATGATGGCGCATAAATCACGAGTGGCATAAGTGCAAACGATGTCGCCGGTAAAACCGCTTTTGACCAGGTTTGGGATGTTGCCGCTGTGGTCGATGTGAGCATGGGAAAGGACGAGGATGTCGATGTCAGCGGCGTCGTAGGGCAGGTTTTGATTGCGTTCGTAGCTTTGTTGGCGCGAACCTTGATACAGGCCGCAGTCGAGTAAGATTTTACGGCCGTTCACCGTCAACAAATGCTGTGAACCCGTAACCGTACGCACCGCACCATGAAATTGAATCTGCATGTGAACCTCCCAAAATGTTAAATAAGAAGGCAAAAAGCAGAAGACAGAAATTTTGCATGTCTGCCTGCTCGTTGCCCATTGCTAATTGCTTTTAGACAACAAATCCAGTATTTCCTGGCCGTAAGTCTGGCAGCGCCATGCGCCTAAAGTGTCCAATTGCGCCAGTTCCGCCTGATTGGTTGGTTTTTTCTCGGCGATTTCCCACAGGGCATGGCGGCTGATGATGACGTCCGATTCGACCCCACGTTTGCGCGCCCGGTTTTTGCGCCAGGTATGCAGTTTTTCGTACCGGTTAAGGACAGCGTCGGACGGCCGTTTAGGCCGTTTGGGATGGTCGGGAGGCGGGCTGTTGAGTCCGTCGTGAATGGCATCGAGGATACCACGGCCGTACCGCCGAATCTGCCCCCACGTCATTCCCGGAATTTCCTGCATCTGATTGAAGGTTTGGGGTGTTTCCTGGGCCAGCAGCAGCAGCGTTTTGTCATGCAGCACTTTGAACAGGGGCTGATTGCGCGCCCGGGCTTCTTCATCGCGGTAGATGTTCAACGCTTTCAGGACAGCTTGCTGCGGCGGCGTCAAATCATAGGCGCCGTTTATCGACCAGAAGCTGTCGGGATCAAAATGATTGTTGTTGGGCATTACGCGAGTCTGCTCTTCAAAGATTTCTTGCGCTTCTTCCAGGCGACCAACTGCTTGCAGCTCCTTTTCCAGCCGGTCGCGTAAACGAAGCAGGAAATGGGTATCGTGCTGGGCGTAGGTGAGTTGTGGGGGGGATAACGGCCGTTTACACCAATTCGACTTTTGATAGCGTTTATTCAACTTGATCTGGTACAAATCCTCCAGCACACTGGCCAGGCCATAACGATCATAGCCCAAAATACGCGCCGCCCACATCGTATCAAACAAATTGTTCAATTCCCAGCCATACTGCCGTTTCAGCAAAATCAAATCATACTCAGCCGCATGGAACACCTTCTCCACGGCCGGATCGACGATCAATTGGCCTAAACCACTTAAATCAATATCAGCCACCGGATCGAGAATATAATCCTGCTGAGGAATAGAAATCTGGATCAGGCAGACGCGCTCCCGGTAAGCGTACATACTGTTAGCTTCCAAATCAATCGCCAGACGCGGTTGAGCGCTTAACTGAGCGAAACAAGTTTGCCAGGCCTGGGGCGTTGTAATCAATTGATGGGGCGGCAGTTTCACGAATATCTCCGCAGTCTTGTAACCAAAAATGAACTATTGGCGGTCAAACGGGCGTTTGCCATCATGAAAATACAATTCAAAATTTCAATACCTGTAAAAGTTTGCGGCGTCATTATACCATTCACAAACCGAAAACGGCTAACCATGCACCACGTACCAATCCCAAAACGCCTTGACCCCTTCCGGCACCGAAACACGCGGATTGTAACCCAACAAGCGGCGGGCCTTGCTGATGTCGGCTTCATTGCGCACAAAGTCGGCGGCCAGTTTGGGCTTTTGGATGACGTTAGCTTTTTGCCCGGCCAGCGACTCAATCAACTCCACAAAATTCTTGAGCAGTGTCGGTTCACCCCGGCCAATGTTGATGATTTCGTAGCCTAACGGCCGTTCCAAAGCCGCCACCACCCCATCGGTAATATCATCAACAAACGTCCAGTCGCGCCACATCATCCCACCCTCGTACAGCGGAATTTGCGTACCTTTGGTCACGCTGTCAGCAACGAGGTAGGCCATCATGTCGGGACGGCCGTTCGGTCCGTACACCGTAAAAAAGCGCAGCGCCGTAAAATTTAAGCCAAACAAATGGTGGTAACTATGGCCCAAAATCTCGCTGGCCCGCTTGGCGGCGGCATAGGGTTGGAGCGGCCGATCACACGGATCCGTCTCTACAAACGGGATGATCGTCGTGTTGCCATACACCGACGAGGTCGAAGCCATGACAAAATTGCCCAACCCATTGGCTCGCCCGGCATCCATCAAATGCTGCGTCCCGTTCAAATCCACTTCGACGTACACTTCGGGATACTTGACCGCATTGCGCACCCCGGCCATCGCCGCCAGGTGGCCGACCGCTTCAAACTGCTCTGCCTCAAAGATGTCGAACATGCGCTGCCGGTCGCGGATGTCGGCTTCGATCATTTTGAAGTTGGGGTAGGCGTTGAGGCGGGCCTCGTTAGCCCGCTTTTTGGCCGGATCATAGTAATCGTTGAAATTGTCGAGGCCGACGACGTCATCACCTCGTTTGGCCAGTTTCTCGGCTAGATGGCTGCCAATGAATCCGGCAGCGCCGGTAACTAGAACTTTCATGTTTTCTCCCAAAATAGAGATCAGAGATTGGAGACTAACTCAATCTCTAATCTCTAGTCTCCAGTCATTCCTGCCGACCGTATATCTTGAACCATGAGTTGCAGGCTGCGACGGCCGTTCCACTCATTCACGCCAATCGTGTAGACAATATCGATGTACTGGGGCAGGCTGTTGACCCAGGCTCCCTGCCGGAAAGCAATCGCGCTCAGTTCGCGGTAGGCGTAACCGCCGCCCGTACCGCTGTTTAGCCGTAACTGCAAATGGTTGCCATCCGAGCCGACAGCGCGATGGCTGGTCACTTCCACGCCGCGGCTCAAAAAGACCGGCGTGGCGTTGGCGTAGCCGGTCGGTTCCAATTGGGCCAGCGTCTCGTACAGCGCCCAATCAATACTTTCAACATCCAATTCCATGTCGATGGTCACTGTCGGCTGCAAATCCAGCCCATCCAGTTTGGCGGCAGCGATGGCCGTCACCCGTTCGGTAAATTCGGGCAGATTTTCATTCAAAATAGTGAACCCGGCCGCCTGGGCATGGCCGCCGTGCCGCACCAGCAAATCGGCCACTTCGTCCAGCGCATCGGTAATGTGAAATTCGGGAATCGAGCGGCAGGAAGCGCGGCTCTCTTCGTCGCCATGTTCCAGGATGATAGCCGGGCGGTAATATTTTTCAGCCAGACGGCTGGCGACTAATCCGACGACGCCGGACATAAAATTGTCGGCCCCAACAATAAGGATGGGGGCCGCAGGGTTTTCGACCATCGCTTCAGCCTGGGCGCTGAGGTCAGCGGTCAGTTCCTGCCGTTTACGGTTCAATTCGTTGAGTTTGTGGGCCAATTGGTCGGCGACCAGCGTGTTGTTAGCGGCTAGCAGTTTTGCAGCATCATAAGCGTGGTTAATGCGTCCGGCGGCGTTGATGCGCGGCCCCAGGCCAAAGCCGATGGATTCGGCCGTCAGCCCGCCGGCGCGCAAATTGGAAACGCGGATGAGCGAGGCCACGCCCGGCCGTTGGGCTTTGTTGAGCACGCCCAGCCCGTTGATGACCAACTGCCGGTTTTCGCCCAGCAGCGGAGCCAAATCGGCTACTGTGCCCACAGCAACCAGATCGAGCAAATCACTTTCGTTGAATTGGACGCGGTCGGGCATGGTTTGGGCCAGCGCCTGGGCCAGTTTGTAGGCGATGCCCACGCCGGCCAGCATTTTTTCCGGGTATTCGGAGGACGGCCGTTTCGGATTCACAATCGCCGCCGCCGGGGGTAAAACCGGGCCAAGGCTGTGATGGTCGGTGATGATCATGTCCAGGCCGATACGGTTGGCGTGCTCCACCTCGGCTACCGAGCGGATACCGCAGTCCACGCTGATGACCAATCCGGCCTCTTTTTCCTCTTTGAGGGCCGTCAGCGCTTCGATGTTGAGGCCATAACCTTCATCAACCCGGTCTGGGATGTAGGGCTGCACTTTGTCACGGTCCAGGCCCAATCCGCGCAGTGCCTCGGTTAGCAGAACCGTGGCAGTCACGCCGTCGGCGTCAAAGTCGCCGTAAACGATGATGCGTTCGTCGTTGGCGATGGCCTGCTGGATGCGGGCCACGGCTTTGTCCATGTCTTGCAGGAGGAAGGGGTCGGTGCTGTGCAGGTAACGGCCGTCTAAAAATGATTGAATATCGCCCGGCTCCACCACACCCCGATTGTACAAAATCTGAAGCAGGACAGGATGGATATGGCTTAAATTTTGGCGGATTTCGGCCGGTATGGGCGGCGCGATTTGCCAGGTGGTGGCGCGTAGTTCGTCAGGTCGTTTCATGGCGCGAATGGTAGCACGGAAGCGTCGAATCGTAAAACGGCACGGCAAAACTTCCCGGAAGCTGAATCGGGGTATTTTTTGTCTCAACGGCCTCATGTGAAAATCGACTTGCCAGCTTCCGGGAAGTTGGTCAAATGAGACGGCCGTTCCATTTTGTGTTCGTTCAATCGGTTGTATACTCGGCATCATGCAGCAATTATGGCGGGGAAAATGGCCCGATTGGGCCACGTTTGGCCGACTTAGCCTGGCCTGGCTCAGGCTGCTTTGGCATTCGCTCCAGGCTGCCCTGGCCCCTGATTCGGCCTTGACGGCGGCGGCTATCAGTTACTTCACCTTGTTTTCGCTGTTTCCATTGACTTTGCTCACGGTGGCCATCGGCAGCCTGTGGATTGACCCGATGCTGGCCGAAAGCGCCGTGGTTACCCGGCTGGAATTTGCCGCCCCCGCTTTGGGCGAGTTGTTGGGGGCCAACATCGAACGTATCGTTCGCGCCCGCGGCCCCATCACCGGTTTCGCTGGCCTGACCCTGTTGTGGTCGGCCTCCAATATTTTCAACGTTTTGACGCGGGCGGCGGACAGGGTGTGGTCGGTGGATGAGAAACGGCCGTCCTGGCGGCGGCGCGGGTTGGCCATCTTGATCGTCCTCGTCATCAGCGGGTTGCTGCTGGCCGCTTCCTTCGCCGAAAGCATCATCTGGACGATTCTCAACGTCCTGCTGCCGGACCAAATCGCCTGGATGCAGCCTTATACGGATCAGTTCTGGGCCGTTTTTTTGAGTGTGGCTCTGTTTGCCGCCCTTTATTATTTTTTGCCGCACATCAAACTGACCTGGCGACAGGTTTTGCCGGGGGCCATCGGCGCGGGGATTTTATGGGAGCTGGCCAAGCAGGGGTTTCTCTATTTTGTCGCTTCTTATCTCTCGCGCTCCAATCTGGTTTATGGCTCGTTTGCCACGATTACAGTTTTTCTGACCTGGGCTTATTTTAGCAGCATCATTTTTATGTTTGGGGCGCATCTTAATGTGCAGTATCAACGGCTGCGAACGGGGTAAGGGGCAACAGCTAACAGCCAACAATCAACGGGGAACGGCCGTTCTCATTCACTGAGAGAATCACAACGACTTAGTGAGTGGAGAAACAGGCGGTGTTTCTGTTCTTCCCGCCAACAACTCGCCCAACCAGGCAAAAGGAGCGCGGCGGTGACGCCGGCCCTAGCGTTGAGAGAAAAGCCATACCCCAACTAAGCAAATAGAATAATGATCGATGCAGTTGAATGTAAATTATTCACCTAGAGAGAAGCGAAAAGCAAAAAGTTGGAGACTCAGTAGATCGAAATGAGTAGACAAAATTAACAAAAAGTGCCACGATGAATCCTTCAATCTCTCACAATGGAGGACTCAAAGTGGCTAAACAGAATAGTAACAACAAGCAACTGACGGCACAAGATGTTTATCAATTGGTTAGTGCCACGTTGCAAGAACATTTCCAATTGGATATGAAAAACCGGGATTACACCGCCCAAGACATCTGGGACGTATTGGTGGCTGCTTCTGTCGAGCGTATCAGCATTGAAATGGCCAGCCAACTTCTGGAAGAAGCGCCTAGCGGGACAACAGTACGCACACAAGTCAAAGCGATGCTGAAAAATATGGGAGAGTTGCCAGATGTAGAAAAGCAACTCAACAAACTGCTGACCGCCAAGTTGCCACGCAAGTTGCTCAAAAGCAAACTGCCTGCAGCAATTGACCTGACCGAAATTCCCTATCACGGACAGCATGCAGAAGACGACCCCTATGTCCGTCGGGGACGCGCCAAAAGCGGCACCACCCACTTCTACGTATTCGCCACCTTGTATGTGGTCAAGAAGAACAAGCGATATACCCTGGCTATCGTCTTGATGTGCCAGGGAGAAAAAGCGCAAGATGTGGTCGAACGCCTGTTGGCACACGGACGAGAGTTGGGATTGCGTATCAAACGATTGTATTTGGACAGGGGGTTTGACAATAATGGAATGGTCGCCTATTTGAAAAAACAATCGTTTCCCACAATTCTTCCTCTGGTCGTTCGCGGCAAACAAGGCGGTTCGCGGGCTTTGTTGGTGGGACGGAAGAGTTACACGACTACTTATGAACGCCGGAGTACTATTTATGACCAAGAAACGCTGCCGCTGTATATCGTTTGCAAATACAGCCAGGGCAAATACAAACGCAAGGGTGTTTTTCATTTCGCCTACATCGTGATCGGGGCGCTCAAACGACAACCAGCCCAAATCGCTGAAGAATATCGTCGCCGTTTTGGCATCGAAACCAGCTACCGACTGATGAATACAGTGCGAGCGCGCACAACTTGCAAGATAGCAACCTTCCGTTTCTTCCTGGTGGCGTTGGCATTTCTTTGGCTTAACCTGTGGCAATATGTTAAATGGGCTTATTTGTTTGCGCCTAAGCCCGGTCCACGCACGGTTTTGCATCACTTACTCCCATTAGCTCGTTGGCGTCTTTGGCTGTGGGAAATGATTAAGCAGCGGTTGGGGTTTTCTTTGGTTATTCATATCCCTTTGGAGGTTTGATTTCGATCTACTGAGACTATCTTTCAAATATACAACCACAATGTCATCGCTAGCGACTATGTGATGTTGGAAAGGATAACCGTTTGAGAGTGATGGTGTCGAATATTTCGATTTGAAAGCTAACGTAGCCAGAGTATCCCCGGTTTCACCATTCACACTCCATAGGGTCGCATCATCCGTAAGGAAAAAAATGGTGTCATTATCTATGGCAATATTGCTGACGATATTTGGTATTTCCATCTCCCACAATGTTGAATTTGTCGATGGATCGTAAGCATAAATTTTTTTCAAGGCTGGCTGGATCAGCAACAAGCTGTTAGATAGTTCCTCAAGCTGAAAATAATGCACCACCTGTCCTGATCGCATACTGATGGAATCATTATCAGCAATTGACTGATTCGATATTTCATCTCCGTTAATCGCGTTAATGTATAAAGAGTTGTCGTATTCACCATGACCAAAACCACCAATCACACTAATTACAGATTCGTCAGCCACCATTTGTGAAGCACCCGTAATGCCTTTTCCCACAAATTTTCTTCTCCATGCAATTTGACCGGTGCTGGGATAATACGCCGTGATTTCCACAGCCCCACCTAATTCCGAATGGCGGGCTTCAGGCGGGATAGTGCTAACATAGATATATTTTGAATTTCTTGCAGCGGCGGATGGAGATTCATTTAATTTCTCCTGCCATTCGGTTTCCCCTGTTAGCAGATTTAACTTTTGCAATGAACTCTTACCGCTCAATAAAGACTGTTTAATCAAGACCAGTCCGTTGCCATCAGTCAACATAAATATTTCCGGGTGTTCTCTATCAGTCTTGGATATCGTAGAAATTTTAACCCCTTCGAATTCCCAAATTTGAGTAAAGGACATCGACTCAACTGCATGGCGCTTTGGCCTATCTGCAAAATATACAGACAGATACCCCAAATCGTCTATTTTCAAAACTAACATTGTGAACAGCGTGATAAGAATCAACCAGATTGCCAGCTTATATTTGCCTCTATTCATTGAATCCTTACCCCCACGTTCCGGCACTGTGGTCGGCAATATCAATACACACCTCAACCGATTATTTCAGCTAATTTACACTTGTTCTATCTAGCCAGTCAAGCAAAAACGGCCGTCTTAAAAGCCATCTGCTTGATTGGTTGGGTAACGAGCCAGGAACAGAGGCAGACCAAACGTAAAAGCCACCCCAATGAGATGCGCCAACAAATAGTCTCCACCCAACACATAGGCGCGCAGGTGGCCGTAGATGAGCACCGAAAGCTGCGTCGTCAGCAGCAGCCACAGGCCAGCCCGAAGGCGGAATGCGGAATGCGGAATGATGAATGATGAATGCGAATTCCTCGGTGTATCTCCGTAATTGCTCTGTGCTTCTCTGTGTTCCTGCCCGGTGTCCAGCA
Organism: Ardenticatenaceae bacterium; assembly: GCA_020634245.1. Taxonomy (GTDB): domain Bacteria; phylum Chloroflexota; class Anaerolineae; order Promineifilales; family Promineifilaceae; genus JACKCC01. The sequence goes on from JACKCC010000025.1 coordinate 41,866, forward strand.
GGAGCCAGGGAAAGAGCCAGGTCGTGTACCAGAGGCGGAAGTTGAGGGCGGTTAGCAGGTAGGTGGCAAAACTATCGGCGGCGGCTTTGAGGGGGGAACGGCCGTGCCCCACCAACCACCCTACCCAAACCAACCAACAAACCAACAAACCAACCATTCCCACCGCTACCCCATTAAAAAGCAACTCGGTCAGCGGCAAACCGGCGCTGTTGGCCAGCAGCAGGATCAACGCGGCTGGTGAGAAACTGGCCCCGGCCGAGGCTTCGCTTTGCAAGCGGGTGAGTAAATTGAGCGGGCTGCCAAAGGGGAGAAAAGTGAGGAATGCGGCCGTTCCCCCGCCCACCACCGTCCACAACACCAACCGCAGTCTGGCCCGGCTGCCGGCCATTTGCCGCCAGGCCCACAGCGCGAAAAAAGGCAGCGGCAGCAGGCCAATCGGCTTGGTCAGCGCCCCCAGCAGCAAGACCACCAGCCCGGCTGCCGGACGGCGCTGCATGATGAGCCAGCCCAGCAGCAGCCAGAACAGCATCAACACGTCGTTATGGCCATCGACGACAAACATGAGCAGCAGTGCCGGATTCCAGGCCCAAAGTAAAGTGCGGGCAGCCCGTTCTGCCGCCGGTTGTCCGGCCAGCAGCCGCCAAATCAAGCCGGTTACGGCCAGATGAGCGGCTAATCCCACTGCTTTGAACAGGATGAGTCCCAGGTATAAATTATCACGGCTGAAGGCGGTAACGGCCGCTGCCAGCATCTCCCAAATCGGCCCGTATGGCGACGTGGCTCCCACCCATTCCCCGGCAAAAGGCAAAAAGGGATCGTTGGTAAAAGCATCAGGCGCCATAACAAATGGGTTTTGGCCGTAAACGCTGCTAATCCGCCCGCGAATGACGTAGCGGTAAATATCGTTGGCGTTGATGGGATAAGTTTGGATGAGGGGTAGAGCCAGGAGCAGGGTTGTGATGAGAATGAGCCAGAGGGGAAACGGCCGTGTCGGCAAGCTCACGTCAAGCCGTTCCCACCGCCGCATCAGCTGGTAAGCCAACCAGTACAAACCATACAAACCAACCAGCCAACCAACATAAGCCAGCCCGTATCCCATCGATGGCGTAAATGTGCGAATGTCGGCCAGGGGAATGTGGTTGAAATACGGCCGTAACGGAAACCAGACCCAGGCCAATCCATACCCCAACAAACTGGCCACAAAAATCAGCCAGATGCCATTTTGCTTAATCCACCGGGAAAATTGAGAAGAAAACATGCGTGTAGGCTCAACACATAAATAAAAAGTCCACAAATTGCGGAATAATACAGATTATTACTTAATCTGCGCCATCTTTGCAATCTATGGACTTTTTTCGAAGCCGATTAAACTATTTACGCTGGCCGTGTTTGGCGAGGGGCACTACCAGCATCACCGATGTTCCCCGCCCTGGTGCAGATTCCACCCGCAGAGAACCGTCAATCCGTTCTGCCCGTTCGCGCATATTAACCATGCCCAGGCTGCCGCGCGAACTGTAGTCGCGGTTGACATCGGCCGTATCAAAACCCACGCCATCGTCACGAACCTGAGCGACAAAAAGATTATCTTCCTGCCAAAAACGGATTTCAATTTGATTGGCCTTGGAATATTTGCGGGCATTGCCCAGCGCCTCTTCAACGATGGAGAAGACGACGGTTTGGGCATTTTCATCCAGCAGATTGCCATTTTCACCGCCCACCAACCGGACATTCAATCCGTCATTCTCGCGCAGACGCTTCATGACCGTTTCGATGGCCGCCGCTAATCCTTGGGTTTCCAGGACCAACGGCCGTAATGTAAACAGCATCCCCCGAATTTCTTTGGAGGTTGTTTTGGCCATTTCCTCAACCTTTTGCAGCTCTTGAAGCGCCTGTTTGGGATCGCGGTTGAGCAGAGACCGGACAAAATTGATGCGCATGGCGATGGCCGCAATGGTTTGGGTTGGGCCGTCGTGCAGGTCGCGGGCCAGTTCTTTCCGGGCCGCTTCGTCAGCTTCGATGAGCCGCTGTTTTTCGGCATCTAGTTCCTGGAAGAGCTGGGCGTTTTGCAGGGCGATGACAGCCTGATCGGCGACGGCGTAGAACAGGTCAAAATGGTCTTCGTCAAAAGTGACCTCCTGGTCGGAACCGATCACCATCGCCCCAAAGATGTTAAATCCGGCGCGTAAGGGAATGCATACGGCCGTTACCGCATTATGAAACGCAATAAACCGGGCCAGTTCCGGGTCTTTACGCGGATTGTTGGTCTGCGTAATCTCAGCCTGGGCCAGCGCCGCGCCAATGATGCCGCTTTGGCCAGGAACGCCTTGCTGCATATCATTGCCAATAAAACGGCGTGTCGCCACCGGATAAAGATGCAGCCCCTTATAAAGGAAAACTGCACCCACCAATGACTTTTTCGGTATCCCCATTTCTTCCAGCGCCAGGCTGCATACGTCAAGCGCTTCCTCAACGACCACCTCGAAACTTAAGGTAGCCCGCATTTTGGAAGCCATTGCCCGCAGCGATTTAGCACGATTATTGGCCGCACGCAGTTGAACCAACTCGCGGTTAAACAAGCTGTTAGCCATATTGGGAATTCGTTTGCTGTAATTGTCAATCAGGCCCAAAGTGGCCGCAGCCAATAACAGCAAAATAACACTGGCAATAATCAACTCGATCAGATACCCGCCCCCTGTCAACTGTCCCACAATCAGAACAATTAAGGCAGCTTGCACCAAAAAAGCCGCCAAAAACAGGACCAATGTAAACCCGTTCAGCTTCTTAAATTCATTTTTCAGGATTTTGATTACATCTTTTGCCATTGGCTGATTGTTGGTTCGGCCGCTGCCGTCGTCTTATCTGCTCCTCTAACCAGGGACTTTTCTTATTATACCGAAAGGGGCACTTTTTTCGATAGGAATGATGTCTTGATCATCCTGCCTTTGGGTTAAATTTAGGTGAAAAGGAGGTCGTTTTGCCGCGTTTTTTCAAAGGAAAACGAAGGCATCATTGGAAAAGACACACCTATTGCCACCTAATTTAAAAAACGGAAATTACATTCGGGCTAACGCTTGCGCAATCTGACCGGCGGTACGGCCGTTATTCCGCAAAAGCGCCACATTCGCCTGCAAACTACGCCCTTCCGTCAATTCCACTACCCGCCGCAGCAGCCAGGGCGTAGAGGCCGGTCCATGAATGCCCGCTTCATCCGCTTCTCGGGTGGCCTGGGCAATGGCCGCTTCGGCCGCGTCTGGGTCAAAAGCGTCGGCCTCCGGCACGGGCACGGTGACTAAAATGCCGCTTTGTAAAGACGATGCCTGGTGTGCCCGAATCACAGCGGCTACCGCTTCGGGCGTGTCCAGGCGCACATCGACCGGCAAGCCACTGCTGCGCGAGAAGAAAGCAGCCATTGTGTCGCTACCGTAGCCGATCACCGGCACACCATTGGTTTCCAACACTTCGCGGGTTGCCGGTAAATCGAGGATAGATTTAGCCCCGCTGCTGACCACTGTAACCGGCGTGCGCCCCAATTCGGCCAAATCGGCGCTCACGTCGAAGGGATGACCGCGGTGGACGCCGCCAATGCCGCCGGTGGCAAAAATGGGAATACCGGCTTGATGGGCTAAGATCATCGTTCCGGCGACAGTGGTTGCGCCATCTTCGCCCCCGGCAACGGCCAAGGGAATATCACGGCGGCTGCATTTGCGTACGGCCGTTCCCGCCCGTGTACCTAAATATTCCAATTGTTCCGCCGTCAACCCAATGTGGATCCGACCCTGGATAATGGCAATGGTCGCGGGTGTAGCGCCACCTTCACGAACAGCCGCTTCCATGGAAACGGCCGTTTCCACGTTTTGCGGATAAGGCAGACCATGCGTAATAACCGTACTCTCCAACGCAACGACAGGCTCATTCGCCGCCAATGCCGCCGCTACCTCTGGCAAAAAATCAAAACCCATCAAATACTCCTCTTCACATCATTTATCGATGAAATCTTCCCTTATTTCCCGGTTACCAGCAAACAACGGCCTGATTTTGCCCATATCATAGGCAGTCTGTACAACACCTCGTATCATAAATTCTCACAACTTAACCCTTGTGCCAGTCTGGCTGCATCCTTAAACTACTCTGGTAGAAAGCATGTTGGGTATGCGGTAATTATACATTGCCCGCATAGTGAACACAGACTTTGTCTACAATGTTCCAGAAGCTTATCAAAGCACTTTTCTCTTCATGGTGAAAAAGTATTTGATAATTATGAGAATCTGGTCATTATGCCTTCTATTCTTGCCAATCATGGCAAAGAAGATAGCATAGAAAAGAGTAGAAGTCATTCCCAACACAAAACTTAAAAACAGATAAACCCTTTGTGTGCCCATTGAGAGTCAAATCACAGGTACTATTCAAAATTTACAGTTGAATATATTTCGTGATCTACTTGAAGAAATCGCGAAAACACCGCTATCTTTCCTTCAAAAACATTCGCGGGTTATCTCAACCAGTCGGCTAATTTTGCTATAATGAAGTTAGCCGACACCATCAGCGACCACATCCTATCACCATCCTTCCCAATGGCATACAAAAAAATAAATGAAGGAGTTTGATATGTTGAAAAAGAATTATTCAAAAACTGGAACTAGCTGCCGGGTAACGTTTAAATTACCGGCTGACGTTGACGCGAAAACGGCCGTTCTCTGCGGCGATTTTAATGATTGGGACCAATCAGATGCGCCGATGAAACAACTCAAAGACGGCAGTTTCAGCGTCACCGTCTCCGTCTCCGCTCCCCAAACCTACCGCTTCCGCTACCTGTTAGATGGCGAGCGTTGGGAAAACGATTGGGAAGCCGACGGCTACGCCCCCAACGAATATGGCACAGATGATTCAATTTTAGAAGTGTAAAAACCATAAGCTGAAGTTCATAGCCGTTGCCGCCGATTCAGTTTTTCCGGGACAACGGCTTTTTTTATGCAATTTTGCAAATCATTCAAGCCATGCCATAATCTAAAGAGGGATTCTGTATTTTTCACGCCGAGAAATAAAACCCCTTTTTATGATTCCTATTTTAGTCACAAGGAGACAAGGAGAGATGAAAAAACAATTTACGTACCTCTTAGTTTTTGTAATCCTGGCACTGATGCTGGCCGCCTGTGGCGGTGGAACAGCTGATGAACCAGCTGCGGTTGAAGAGCCGGCTACAACCACTCAAGAAACAACGGGCGAAACTCCGGCTGAAGAACCCGCCGCAGAAGCTCCGGCCGAAAACGCAGGAATGCCCGATCTAGGTGGCCGGGAAGTGACCATCGCCGTTGAGAACGCCTACCTGCCCTTCAACTACATTGATCCGGCAACTGGCGAACCAGCCGGTTGGGACTATACAGTTTGGGACGAGCTTTGCGGCCTCATTAACTGCACGCCCGTATACGTGGAAGCTGGTTGGGAAGGCATGATTCAAGCTGTCGCCGATGGCCAGTACGACGCAGCGGCTGATGGTATCACCATCACCGATGACCGCGCCGAAATCGTAGACTTCTCAGTCGGTTACATCAACATTGAACAACGCCTCCTCGTACGATTGGATGAGGACCGCATCGAGAGTATTGACGACATCGTCAACAACGAAGAACTGGTGCTGGGTACACAAACGGGTACGACCAACTATGAAACGGCCGTGCAATACCTGCCCGAAGACCGCATTCAGGCTTTTGAGCAGTTCCCCTTTGCTGTGCAGGCTCTCATCGCTGGCGACATTGATGCTGTCATCATCGACGAAGTGGCCGGACAAGGTTACCTGGGCGAGAATGCTGACAAGTTGAAGCTGGTCGGCCCCTCCATGTCCAGTGACCAGTTAGGTTTCATCTTCCCCAAAGGCAGCGAACTGGTTGAGCCAGTAAATGCGGCCATCGCCGAATTGGCGCAGAACGGCTTCCTGACCGAAGTCAATCTCCAGTACTTTGGACCTTCTTTCACCATTACTTACGACGACCTCTTCCCGCCAGAGGAAGGCGCTGCTGATGAAGGCGCCGCCATGGCTGACCTGGGCGGTCAAGAAGTGACCATCGCCGTCGAGAATGCCTACCTGCCCTTCAACTACATCGACCCGGCAACCAGCGAACCGGCCGGCTGGGACTATGAAGTTTGGAATGAGATTTGTGTTGTCATCAACTGTGTGCCGGTTTATACCGAAGCCGGTTGGGAAGGTATGATTCAAGCTGTCGCCGATGGCCAGTTTGATGCCGCCGCTGACGGCATTACCATCACCGATGACCGCGCCGAAATCGTAGACTTCTCAGTCGGTTACATCAACATTGAACAACGCCTCCTCGTACGATTGGATGAGGACCGCATCGAGAGCATTGACGACATCGTCAACAACGAAGAACTGGTGCTGGGTACACAAACGGGTACAACCAACTATGAAACGGCCGTGCAATACCTGCCCGAAGACCGCATTCAGGCTTTTGAGCAGTTCCCCTTTGCTGTGCAGGCTCTCATCGCTGGCGACATTGATGCTGTCATCATCGACGAAGTGGCCGGACAAGGTTACCTGGGCGAGAATGCTGACAAGTTGAAGCTGGTCGGCCCCTCCATGTCCAGTGACCAGTTAGGCTTCATCTTCCCCAAAGGCAGCGAACTGGTTGAGCCGGTAAATGCGGCCTTGACCGAGTTGATGGCCAACGGCTTCCTGGCTGAAGTGAACCTCAAGTACTTCGGCCCTGAATTCACCATCACGTATGACGATCTTGAGTAATGGCGTAACGGCCGTTTCCTAAATCAACCAATTTCAGAAGCGTCAACAATTTGTTGGCGCTTCTTTTTTGTATTCGGCGTGTTTCAAGGTATTATTTTTAATACTTACCCATCGTTCATCATCATTGATTTGAAGGAGGTACTATGACTGGTCCTGAGATGCAAGCGCAGCCCGATACCGCCTGGCATGCAGGTTGGCGCGAATTCCCCTGGTGGTTAGTGGCTATATTCGGTTTTCTCATTGTAATGGTTATCCTCGTCATAACCAACCCCGACATTCAAGAGGCTTTCAACTTTATTCTCCCCGGCATCACCACAACGCTTTATATCACCCTCGTAGCTTTCGGTATTGCCTTGATATTCGGTCTTTTTGCCGGCCTGGGGCGAATCAGCAGCAACAGCGTCATTCGTAATATTGCCATCACGTATGTTGAATTTATTCGGGGCGTACCTACGTTGGTTCTTATCCTCACCCTGTCATTCGTCATTGTACCGGCCGTTTCGAACAGCATAGGCATTGACAACAAGGATATTTCCATCGAACTGCGGGCGATCCTGTCTTTGGCTATTATCTATGGCGCTTTTCTGGCCGAGATTTTCCGTGCCGGTATCGAATCAATTGCCAAAGGTCAGATGGAAGCAGCGCGTTCGCTGGGCATGACCTACCGGCAGGCGATGCAGTACATCATCTTGCCCCAGGCCGTACGCAACATTTCCCCGGCCTTAGGCAATGATTTCATCGCTATGCTCAAGGATTCATCACTGGCCTCAGTGCTGGCCGTGCGCGAATTAACACAGCGATCACGACTCCACGCCGGCAGCACATTCCGTTTTCCTGAATCCTACCTGGTTTTGACCTTTTTCTATTTGACCATGACTATCGTTTTGAGCCTGCTCCTGCGATGGTATGAAGGAAGGTTACGAAGAGATGCAAAATAACATTGGTTCAAATCAAATGATTGTCATTGACGATCTTTACAAATATTTTGATCAAATCAAAGCCGTCAATGGGGTCAACATACAGGTGAAACGGGGCGAAGTCGTCGTCATCGTCGGCCCCAGCGGTTCCGGAAAAAGTACGGTTTTACGCTGCATCAATCATTTGGAAGTGCCTACCCAGGGAGCGGTTTATATTGATGGCGTCCATCTAGAAGAAAAGGGAACCGACATCAATGCCGTTCGAGCTGAAGTAGGCATGGTTTTTCAGCAATTTAACTTGTTCCCCCATTTGACGGTGCTGGAAAATGTCACCATTGCTCAAAAGCTGGTACGCAAACGGGACAAAGCGGAAGCAGAACGGATTGGTATGGAGCAATTGGCCCGCGTCGGCATCCCGGAAAAGGCCAACGCCTACCCCCGCCAGCTATCCGGCGGTCAGCAGCAGCGGGTGGCCATTGCCCGCGCCCTGGCAATGAATCCTAAGGTGATGTTGTTTGACGAGCCAACCAGCGCCTTGGATCCGGAAATGATCAAGGAAGTGCTGGACGTCATGCTGGATTTGGCTAAAGTGGGGATGACAATGGTTGTGGTGACGCACGAGATGGGATTTGCCCGCTCGGCCGCCGACCGGGTTGTGTTCATGGATGAAGGCCAGATCATCGAAGTTGCGTCGCCTGAAGATTTGTACAATAACCCGCAGCATGACCGTACAAAATTATTCTTGAGCAAGATTTTGTCCCATTAGTTTGAAGCTGGAACAATTAAAATGAGGCTGGTGCAATTCGGAAAATTGTGCCAGCCTCATTTTGTTTAAGGCATTGTTAAGCCACGTTCAGGCCGAGAGAAGTTATGGCAATTTGAACAATCCAGACCTTCTGTATCCACGTGAGTCGCGTGGTTGGCCAAAAAGCCGGCTGATGGCTGATTGCCGTGACAACTGTCACACGTGTATTCGTAACCCAAGGCTTGTAAATCTAATCGTGGCGAACCGGCGCCGAGTTCATCATGACATTCGCCGCATGCTAATGCGTTTTCAGCCACTTCAACACCATGATTGATGGTCTGGAAGGTGTGGATGGGTACAATGGTGTAGCTGCCTGTCATACTTGCCTCAGTCATGCCATCAGCGACAGCCTGTTCAAAGCTGCCAGTGGTGTAATAGGTAAAAGTGGAATGGGGAATGATCTCGCCAGTGGCGTCAAGCATTGCGGATACCGAAAGATGTTCTTTCATAGGGTACAACCGGGCCTCAGTTGAAGTAACGTCGCCTAACGGCACGCCCAAAGTGTATTGGCCGTTATCATTGAGGGATGGAACCTGCCCCAAGATATAGACTTCGCTAGTGCCGTCAAACCATTGGTAAGTAGGAATGACGTTGCTTTCCCGAATCTCTTCTGGTTTCCAACCGCCCTGCCCATCAAATAGTGTGGCATCATAAACAGGATTCTCCCAATCCCGTTGCATTTCAGTGCTTACATCTTTGGCGAACGTGGGAATATGGCATGTTTGACAGGCAACGTGGGCTACATGCTGGTTTAACCGGTCGTCTGCATGAAGTTGTGAAGCGTGGCAAGTCTGGCAGCTAAAAGCTAAATCGATGTCATTGGGGCGTAGGTCGAGACCACGGCCGTATACTTGATGGTTCCCCGCGTCATGACAATCAGCACAAACAAAATCGTACCCTTGAGGACTCATGTGCACATCAGAAGCAAGTGGTGGGTTAGCGGTGATAGAAGAAAGATCACCCCGTTTGCCGCCGTCGCTTTCCGAGGCGTAGGCATGACAACGCAGGCAGGTTATGCGGGTGGTAGCATGTACGGTACGCGCTGCTTCCAACGATGTGATGCTCATATTGGCTTCATCCGGAGTAAAAAAGAAGCCGTTTTCGTCTTCTATGGGAACCTGGATAGTGGTGGGTTGGCTGTCAGCATCAATGGCGGGAACATTTTCAAAGGGGCCGGCGGCCGTTCGAGCATATTCTTCTTGATGACACATTAAACAATCGATGTTATTTAATTGTTCGGTGGTTGAAGTAGATTGCGGCCGTTGACCGTAACCGGTATGGCAGTTGGCGCAAGTTGCCCAGCGGGAGGTTATGATTGCGCCACAGTAAGTATTGAACGCGCCATCGTTTTTACCGGCCGTGCCGATGATATTGGTTACGTTGGGCGTGTCGCCGGTCAATTGATAGTGGACTGAACCATGCATTGCTTCGGCTTCAGTCTGGTGGCAGGCTACGCACGTTTCTGGGCCATCATATGACGTGATACCGGCATGTCCTTGGGGTGTCGAGGTAGGCGTAGAAGTCGGGGTAGATGTAGGCGTTGAGGTAGGTGTTGAAGTCGGAGTTGACGTGGGAGTCAGATCAGATGTGGCATCGCCATTTAGTATTAATGGCAAATAGATAAAGAAGTCATCTGTATTTTGGGTGAGGGCTGTCATTACCCCGACTCCCATTGCCAGCATTAAGAAAACAGCCAATAAAAAATACTTATTTTTCACAATAAAAATCTCCTGTATGCAAACGTTTCAATTGCCAAGTCGTTTACTCAAATATTTTGCTATAGTGGATCCGGCTTCCCCTATAGCAAACAATTATATCCTATAAGAACTGAGTGCTTCTTGACAAGGTCATTGGGACATTTGTATTATCCAATCAACGATTTTCCTGCCTGTTTTTTTGTAAGGCAATCTAGCAAACAGGTTTTTCATTATTCTGCGCTTCCATTTTCTGGTACACTTTACGTAATATGACGTGTCATCAAATAAAGTGAGGTGTTTATGTCAGCCGAAGTAATTTCTTTTCCGCTTGATAGAGCGCCAGGAACAGCAAAGCTCGTTTACCGGCCATGGGGTACACGCACGTTGAAGTTATCGGTCAGTACGGGATCGGTGACGCCAGCTTTACGGATACGGCCGTCTACCATCCACCCTGACGACGACGCCAACAACATCTTCCGGGCCTACGCTGACGACAGCGACGCCTTCATCATCAGTTGGGGCGGCGGCCATGAACCCGGCCCCTGCCTCAAATCAAAAGACGTTCTGCACGCCTTCGAGCAGTGTACCGAGATGCAGCCAGGTGACAGCAGCATGATCTTCTTCAACGTCAGGCACGTCGGCCCGGACTTGCCGGAAACAGCAACAGTGACGATTGAAGCCTACAACGAGGAAAGCGGCGATGTCTTTGCCGCACTGCCGGTGACTTTGCAAAAACCGGCCGCTTATCCGGCCAGCGCCGTCCGGTTGTTGGAGGCATCTCCCAATGTCTGGCAGCCACAAGGCGACATGTTGGCCCAATACGACCCGCGTTGGTGGCCCAAAGATGTGGCGTACGTGGCTGCCGGTGACTTACCGCTGGCCGTCGTTCGCCAGGAGGCAAGCTTGTCTGTCCAGTGGCAGGGTAAAGAGACAGCAACAATCACCGATGACACCAAACCGTCCATTTTGGATATGGACGGCGTGGCCTTTGAACTATTCTATTTTGACGAGTGGCATGTGGCTTTGCGCGTCTGGTTTTTCTGGTTGGATGCCAACGTGGGCGGCGGCTTTTTCATCGGCCGGCACGAAGTGCCCGACGCCGAGCGGTTTGATATGCTGATTCGGCGGGCAGACGGTTACGTGACGCTGGCCTGCACCGATCTACACTGGCGCGAAGTGTGGGGCGAAGCCACCAGCAGCCCGTTACGTGCTACATTGGGCCTGAGCCGTGAAACAAAGCTGAAGCTGGCCGAAGAAGAGTTGGGCAAGTTGTGGGGCACATGGAAGGGCGACAAACAATTGGAACATGACCGGGTTTACAACCCCATGCGTTTTATTGAGCGGTTAGCCGAGGAACGCGGAAAAGAGCAAGCTGGTGTACAGCGAGCCAAAGGAACGGAAGCCCACCTGCCCATGCTGCACAACGTGGAACAGCGCTTCGAAGAAGGCAAGCCGCCGCGTATGACCAGCAGTGACGTTCGCCTTGGATAAATCGTCCATTCTTATCTTACTAGGAGAAGACAATGTTATTGATTGGAGAACAACCAGCAAAGTTTATCGCTGAGAATTTTAGTTTGGAGGAAATTCAGACTTTATGTGCAACCATTGGCGCTTCGTATGAAAATCTGGCCGGTAGCACCCCCCCCAGTAAGGCTCGTGAACTCCAATCTCTGATGGAGCGGAATATGCGGCTAGGGGATTTGCTAGAAGCTATTCGGTTATATAAAGATTTTTTCGATCCGACGCCTTATATTTATTTGTTAATTTACAAACACCTAAGAAAGCCAGAGACAATCGTGCAATTATGTCAAGATTTGCGGTTAGATTGTGGCAAGTTAAAATTAACATCGAACGATTTATTTGCCTACGAACATAACGATAATTTCCGACGCGAGAAAGCGCTTATTTTACAAATAAACGCTGCGGACAACGGCCTCACTTCAGCGCTTGTTCAGGCAATACATCGTCACCACCCGAACCTTAATCTAAATGCCTACCAGGGCATACTGGATGCACCACCTCCTCAAAATGCAGACGAACTATCTCCAACGACTGCGTCTACCCAAGAATCAACCTCTTTCATGCTATATGAAAACTTTGATTTGCGTGTCGGGCGGAAAAGTGGTGACAGTTACCCTGTCGAAGTCACCCGCAATCCTAACAATAACGAAATGTATCCGGTTGACCAGCCGTTTGATCCCGAAGATTACGACTTTGCCGACCTGGTCAGTTATTTGGAAGCATTAGTGGCCAAGGGTAAAGATGCCGTGGAAGTAGGCAAAAAAATGCACGATTTCTTGTTTCCGCCAGCCGTGAATCAAATCCTCTTCTCAAACCGGCAAAGTATGCGCGACCAGGGTAAGGGGCTGCGCATCCGGCTGCGGGTCGATGCACCAGAATTGAGCGCCCTACCCTGGGAATATTGCTATGCTGACGAATTCCTGGCCTTAAAACGGGACACGCCCTTTGTACGTTATATTCCCCGCTCATTTGCCGCCGATGAATTGAATGCGCCGAATCCGATGAAGGTGCTCGTAGCGATTGCTGCGCCTAAAGACCAAGCGCCTTTGAGCGTGAAACAGGAAGAGTCACGGATTCGCAAAACGTTAGCTTTCTTGGGGGATCGAGTGCAGCTTACCGTCATTCCCAACGCGACAGCCAGCAAACTTCAAGGCGCGCTGGCGGTACGGCCGCATATTCTCCATTTTATTGGTCATGGTACGGTGGATAACGGCCGTTCCTCTATCATCCTCGAAGACAGCACCGGTAACTCAGCCCCGCTGGACGCCGACCAAATGATGTACTTGATGGGTAATACCGGCGTCAAAGTAGTCATCCTAAATGCCTGCAAGACGGCTAAACAGGATGCGCGTAATGCGATTCTGGGCGTGGCTCCGGCACTGGTGCAGGCCGAAATCCCGGCGGTAATTGCTATGCAGTTCAATGTGCCCGACAAGACAGCATTGGGCTTTACTCGTGATTTGTACCGTTTTTTGGTGTCGGGTTTTCCATTGGACACGGCCGTTACCGAAATGCGCATCGGCGCGTTCATTGGCGCGGGCGACCGCTACTTCTGGGGCATCCCCGTCCTCTTCATGCGTGCGCCCGACGGCGTCATCTGGCAGCCCGATCCCGAACTGCTCAAACTGTTTGAACAAGCTCAGGCCGAAGCCGTCAATATGGATGAGCCAGACCTGGCAGAACTGCTGGATGAAATCCATTCCGATCTGGAAGCCATCAAAAGCAGCCTGGACAGCGGCGATTACGAGGACAGCGTTGATGATTTGACCGGCGCGCAAGAATTGGTCAAGGAATCACCGCCCAACGCCCGGCGAATCAGGCGAAAATTGGAAGGCGTCAAAGATATTTTAAGCCATACCGACGCCGCTGCTGAATTAGCAGGCAAACTGGAACAGGCCTTAAGTCTGGTTGATGTCCTGCCCGACAGTTAGAAACGGATGATTACGTGACCGAAACACTCCTTCTCAGCCGGTACAAGCTGGACACCTTCCTCACCTGCCAGCGCCGCTTTCATTTGCGCTTCCGGCGGCGGCTGCCCTGGCCGGACCGACCGCTGGACGGCCGTTGGGCGGAGGTGCGCGAACGCGGCGAACAGTTCCACCAGCTGCTGGAGCGCCATTTTCTAGGGCTGCCCATCGTAGCCGAAGCAATTGAGGATGCCGAGGTGCGGCGCTGGTGGTCGTTGTTTCAGCGCCACGTGACACTGCCAGAGGGGGAAGCCACTCCGGAACGCAGTCTGACTGTCCCGATTAGGGGGCATGTGTTAAACGGCCGTTTTGACCTCCTCATCCTCTCTCCCAACAGCGCCCATATTTTCGATTGGAAAACCGGCCAGCCCCACAGCGAAGCCGACCTGCGCCACGATTGGCAAACCCGGCTCTACCTAGCCATGCTGGCCGAAGGTGGTGCGGCGCTGGGCCACACGCTTCAGCCCGACCAGATCGCCATCACCTACTGGTACGTCAACGATCCGGCTGCACCGCGCACCATCCACTACAATCTAGCCTGGCACACACAAAACTGGGCCGATATCCAGGCCATCGTGAGCCAAATTGACGAGGTGCTAACCCAGGATGTGTGGCCGTTGACCGATGACTGGGGGCACTGCCGCCAATGCGCTTATCAAGCCTACTGCGGCCGTCAGGAAGCGGGCAAAACCGTCCCCGATGAATCAGAAGAGGCATCTGATGAAGCGGATTTGTTCCTGGAGCCAGAAATTCCGTGAAAGTGATGAGGACTGAGCAAACTTTCCACCCAGTCCTCAGTCCTCGTCACTCATCCCTCAATGACTCTCGACGAACTCGCTTTCTTACTTTCTCCTGAGGGGCAAAAGTGGCTGGCGGCAGCGGCCGTTATCCCCATCACGCCACAAAACCATCTGCAAATTGCCAGTCAATTACGCCAAAACCTGCTGCCGCAGCAAGCCCAGGCCGTTTTGGAAACCGTGTTACTGCGCCAACTGGGGACGGTAAAATTCAGCCGGGCGGCGGAGATGTACTTTGTGCGTGAGGCGTTGGAGCAAGCCTCGTCGGAAAGCGTTGCTGCCCATCGCGCCCAACGCTTTTTTGCCGCCGGATTTGAACATATTGCCGATTTAGGCTGCGGCATTGGCGGCGACGCGCTGGCTTTGGCAGCACAAGCCCACGTCATCGGCGTGGAACTGGATTCGGTAAGATTGGCGATGGCCCAGGAAAATGTGCGGGTTTACGGCCGTGCCGCCCACTTTCGCCCCCTGCAATCCGATTTGCTGGAACTGTCACCGCTGCCAGTGCAGGCCTGTTTTTTCGATCCGGCGCGGCGCGATGAATACGGCCGTCGCCTCTTTTCCGTCCACGATTACCAACCGCCGCTTAGTTTGATTGATCGCTGGCGGGGAAAGATGATGGGGACGGCCGTTAAGGTCAGTCCCGGCGTCAATTATGCCGAGCTGCCTGAGGACGCCGAAATCGAACTCATTTCGCTCAATGGCGATGTGAAAGGAGCCGTACTTTGGTTTGGCGATTTACATTCCGGCGTCAACCGGCGCGCCACCCTGCTGCCCGACGGCAGCACGCTAACCAATGCCGACCTTCCCAGCGCACCCATTCCAACCAGCGAACCGCTGAAATATTTGTACGAGCCGGACAAAGCGATCATCCGCGCCCATCTGGTGGAAGCCCTGGCTTACCAGCTTGACGCCTGCAAATTGAGTGATGACATTGCTTACCTGACATCGGCCACGGCACAAGCGACGCCATTTGCCCGCTGTTTTGCCATTGAGGACAGCTTCCCGTTTCAGTTGAAGCGGCTGCGCCATTACTTGCGCCAACACGACATCGGTCAGGTGACGGTTAAAAAGCGCGGTTCGCCGCTGGAACCGGACGCATTACGGCATCAACTGCGCCTCAAGGGCAGTCAACACCGTATTATTTTTTTGACTCAAGTAAAGGGGGAAACGGCCGTGTTAATCGGCCACGAGATCAACCATGAGCAGTAAGTCCGGCCTCGGATTTACTGCTCATAAATTATTATTGTCCAAATAACGACGGATCACTTCACGCAGCTTGCGAATATCCAACGGCTTAGGCAAATAATCATCACAACCCGCTTCCAGGCACCGTTCGCGATCACCCACCAAAACCTGTGCCGTTGTCGCCACCAACGGCACCTCAGCCAATCGTGAATCAGCCTTAAAGCGCCGTGCCAATTCCAGGCCATCCATACCCGGCAAGTTTATATCCAGCAAAATAATATCCGGTACAGTTCCATCCAAAATATCCAGGGCAACGTAACCGTCTTCAGCTTTGATCAACTCATGCCCTTCAGCTTCTACAATACGAGAAACCAAAAGCATATTAACCGTATTGTCTTCAACACATAGAACTTGCTTACGTTCCTTTGTCATAATTTATACCTTTCGAACTATTACAACCATTGTTGCGACTAATTCTAAATGATTCTGTTCATTTAGAAAAACAATCTCTCCCAAATTTATCCGAGTAGAAATCGGTTTTCTCAAACATCTGCTCATTACTTTCAATATATCAACCAGAAATCCAAATTTTCAGCTTCTTTCGTTTTCGGCTGGCATGTTTCGGGAATTGGAATTCCCGAAACACCCAAGCGATTTACTAGTTCACACTTACACCCAAAGCAGACAATGGGCCAGTGCCGACCTTTTCTCGCGAGGCCTTTGGCTTTTCAAACGGAAGTGTAAACCAGAATGTACTGCCCTGCCCTGGTACACTATCGACACCAATTTGGCCGCCATGCAATTCCACTAATTTCTTCGTGATAGGCATTCCCAGGCCGGTACCACCTACGCTACGGTTCAAGCTGCCATCCACCTGGCGGAACTGCTCAAACACAACATCGATGTCTTCAGGTTTGATACCAATACCCGTATCCCGAACGAAAATTCGGACCATATCCTTTTCCAATTCCATACCCAGTGTTACGCTTCCCTTTTCAGTAAACTTGATAGCGTTACCCATAATGTTCCACAAAACCTGGCGCAATCGAGTACGATCGGCAGTAATTGTACTCACGGCATCGCCCAGGTCCAGAATCAAGTCCAACTGCTTTTCCTGGGCCAAAGGATTGGCGGTAGCCAGAATATCATGGGCCATCTGCCGCAAATCAAGCTCTTCGTAACGGAGTTCCATACGCCCGGCTTCAATTTTAGACATATCCAAAATGTCGCCGATCAAATCGCGTAGATGGGTGCCGCTGTCTTTAATTAGACGTACATCCTGATCCATTCGTTCATTCAGGTCGCCATCCAGCCCTTCCAGAAGTACATCGGCAAAACCAATGATGGAGTTGAGCGGAGTACGCAGTTCGTGGCTCATACTGGCCAAAAATTCTGATTTGAGCCGGTCAACTTCACGCAGTTTACTGGAAGTTTCTACCTGAATCGCATACATGGCCGCATTTTGCACGGCAACTGCAATTTGGGAAGCCAGGGTGCGCTGTACCTGCATGGCTTCTTCTGAGAAAAAACCTACCTTGTCGGATTGCAAATCCATGACGCCAATAAGGCGGCTGCCGACGATTAAGGGAATGGCCATTTCAGCGCGTGTGTGCGGCAGCAGCGGATGGGGAAGGAAATCAACAATTTTGCGAACATCGTTTTCGATGAAGCCTTTCCGGGTACGGGCGGCGCGCGCCACCAGGGAATCGGCGTTGAAACGGATGTTGCGTCCTTCCAATACCATGATTTGGCCAACGTCACCGGCACCGGCCCGCAAGACTAACGAGTTGCTTTCTTCGTCCACCAGGTAAATGTGGGCATGGTAGAGGCCAAAACGCAATTTTACGAGTTCCACTACGGTTTGCAGCAGGTTGTCAACTTCGAGGATGGTGGATGCGGCCGTACTCACTTCAGCCACGGTTCGTAGTTCGGTGGCCAACTGCTCTTGCCCGCTTAATGCATCCTGGGTCTGTTCGAAAAGCCGGGCCGCTTCTAGCGCCTCGGATATTTGCCGGGCGATGGCGTCGAGGAATTCGCTGTCTTGTTCGGTTAAGGGTTTGTTGGGATCGTGCTCAATGCCGATGCTGCCGATAGACTGGCCACGAATGGTCAGGGGCAGGTTTATTTCCCCGTCGGTTTGTTTTTCACTCTCGACAGTTTGCCCGTTGCCAGGTTGGAGTACGGGCACGGCCGTTGCCGCATCATTTGCCAGCGGCTGCACCCCTACCTTGCTGTACAAAAACCCTTTGACAGGGAGTTTGTTTGATTGGTAATCTTTCCACCCATCGCGGCTCATATAACGCTGCAAAGTGTCCAATTCACGCAGCCGGTCTTCCATTTCCTGGCGCAGACGGGTACTTTCGATAGCAACTGCTATCTGACCACACAAACCTTCAAGCAGAATCTGATCGTTTTCATCCAAGGCTCCGGTTACATCGTGCTGCACGTCCAAAATACCAATAATGGCCTCACCCATTTTGATGGGGACGGCAATTTCACCCTTGGTTTTGGGCAAAAGCGGGTTGGACTGCCAGTTGGGATCATTGGCGATGTTTGGGCGCAATACGGTTTTGCCGGTTGCTGCGGCCGTACCAATGAGACCAACACCCATGGGCATGGAATGGTGCATAGCAACCATCTGCTCACCGGTTTGCCCGTAGCCGACGACCAAGGCCATCACATCTAATGACGGATCGTGCTGCAAAATTTGTACATGATAATAGTTGAATGTTTCTTTGACCAGAGTCACGATACGATTATAAAGGTGTGGCAAGTTGGGGGCAGCAGCGATTTCCTGCGTAATTTGGGTGGAAAGTCGCACCTGATGGCTGCGATGTTCCAAAGATTCCTGGATTTGTCTTTCTAGTTTGTAGCGTGCAGTGATGTCCTGGCTATTGGATAGAAAGTGAGTGATTTCGCCGTCGCTGTTTCGAATGGGCGTGATGCTTTTTTCTTCGTAATAAATTTCACCATTCTTTTTGCGGTTAATGGTAACAGCGTTGAACTCTTTGCCGGCCAGAATGGTTTCCCAAAGACCTTTGTAATATTTTTCGTCGTGCATGCCGGATTTGAGGACGCTGAGGGTCTTGCCCGCAATCTCCTTTTCGGTATATCCGGTTAATTCCTCGAAAGCAGGGTTGACATATTCAACGCACCCTTTGATGTCGGTAATCACAACGGGGTTGGCGGCTTGTTCCACGGCACTGGATAGTTTTTGCAGGTTTGCTTCGGATGTCTTTTCTTCCGTGACGTCTTGCATGTGCATCATAAATCCGAGTAAATTACCGTTTACATCATACAAGCTGCCGACGTTGTTGATTGACCAACGGATTACTCCTGCTTTGCTGAGGTATCGAGCTTCGACCTGGAGACTGGTAATTTCGCCAGAACGCAGGCGAGGCATTTCTTCTTTGTACAGGCCCATCATATCAGGATGAAGGATGTCGGGTATTGACATTTGCATTAATTCTTTCTGGGTATAACCTGTGAAATTGCAGAATGCTTCGTTAACCTGGAGGAAACGGCCGTCTACACTAAAAATGGATGTACCGGCGGCTGTGTTATTGAATGCGCTTTGGAAGCGAAGTTCGCTCTCTTGTAAAGAGGATTCCACCCATTTGCGATCGGTAATGTCATTGGCAATGAAACTCAATATCTCAATATCGCCGGCTTCGCTGACGTGGGCGGCCAATTTAGCCGAAACAGGGATTTTTAGTCCCTCCGGGTTGAACAAGTTGAGTTCACCCTGCCAAACTCCGGTGGAAACGGCCGTATCCCGCATCGTAGCAAAATCATCTTGACCGTCTGCCAACAAGTCGGCTATGTGGAAATGGGTGTAATTTTCATCGAACAAGGCCAGCAGCAAACGGCCGTTCTCATTGATCTTCACAATTCGACCATCCGGTTCCAGGATAGCCACAAAATCGGCAACCTTTTCCAAGAATTGATAGAAATTGGCATAGAGGTTTTGCTCTTTACTCATATCATGCCTCATGATCTTCGCCTAGATAAATGTAAGTCTTTCGTCCCAGCGTGCGGCCAATTTCTTGAACGGCCGTACGCATAATCGTTTCCACATCAGCCGAACTACGAATTCTCTGTGTAATCTGGCGCAGCATCTGTTCGCGTTGGGCACGAGACCTTTCATTGACCAGAAAACGCATATTTTCAATATTCGAACTAACCAAAGCCGCTATCTGACGCAGCAAGCTTTCATCACTGGCTTTGAACGTCTGGTCTTCCTTATACCCCACATTCATCACGCCAACCACATCATTACCAACAACTAGAGGGATGTGTAAAGATAAGGCAAAAACACCGTCCAAAGCCCCCTGCACAACGCGATTCTCTTGTAGAATCTCCTGCATAGGCGTTTCGGTCACAGGTATTTGAACCCCTAATGACAAGCCCAAATCATCATTCGACGTTGCAATAACTTCAAAATACTCTTTAGAGTCAGTTAACAACGATATACTGGTTTGTTGAACGCCCATGATTTTTGTCGTTTCATCCACAGAAACCTGATATATATCGTTCAATGAAGAGGCATGATTGAGAGCAGCACTCATCTCATTCAACAGCCCCAATCGCTGGGCTTGTTCCTCAGTTTGAGCCAGTGCTATCTGCGTTTGATCCGTTAAGCGCAGATTTTCAATTCGCGCTTGCAACTGTTCTGTAACCGATCGAATAATCTCGGCAATTTCGGCATCAACCTCATCTTCATCTTCATCTGGCAAAACAGCCAGCCGGCCGATCGTTTCGCCGTGAATCGAGATGGGTTGAATAAGGGGTTTAGCCGACTGCCCACCGCTGCCGGTTTCTAACCACAAATCAGCTTCTTCAGAAATGCTCGGCTTGAGCGAACCAACCTGACCGCGATTATAGACGTAACCCATCTCTTCCGGCGTGACGTAGTTGAGAAAATCTTGCCAGCCTTCCCGTGTTAAACGACGGGTCAAGTCAGCTAATTCATTGGCCTGTTTAGCCAATTTCTCCTCAACTTGTATACGGTCTGTAATATCATGCACAAATCCGATAACGGCCGTTACCTTGCCATCCACATCTTTCAAAGGAGCCTTAATCGTATGAAGATAGCGTTGTTCACCATCGACAACCGCCGGTTCGCTATCAATAACTTTCAACTGGCCGGATTCCATGATTTCCAGGTCATCGGCCCAGAAACCCCGGATACCTTCCTCAGGATTCCCCTTGACAATGTCTTCAGGAAAGCCAATATCCAAATCGTTCTTGCCGATGAACTCTTTGGGCGAGATTTGGAAGGCATCGGCATACCCTTTGTTAACCATCTGGTAACGATGATCCCGGTCTTTGACAAAAATCCAGTCCGGTGTCGAATCAATGATGGTGCGCAATAAAGTTTCATTAGCGCGAACCCTCCCTTCGGCCATCTTCTGTTCGGTGATATCCTGTGCCAGACCAATGAAGTAAAGGATATTGCCATTCTCATCCTTCACCGCCGACCCGTTTGTAGTGTACCAGCGCCACTCACCGTTCTTATGACGCTGACGGTAGACAATGCCGTGCTCGCTTTTGCCGGTAACGGCAATCTCTTCCATAAAAGTAAAAGCGTTAGCAATATCATCGGGGTGCAAAAATTCCGTAAAAGAATGTCCTTCTCCTTCTTCTACTGAATAGCCAAGTAG
Source organism: Ardenticatenaceae bacterium (assembly GCA_020634245.1). Taxonomy (GTDB): domain Bacteria; phylum Chloroflexota; class Anaerolineae; order Promineifilales; family Promineifilaceae; genus JACKCC01. The sequence continues at coordinate 63,172 of JACKCC010000025.1, forward strand.
GTCCGTCCATGCTGGCGAGAGATAGGTGAAATTCCCATCAGGTGTCAAGGTAAAGACAATTTCACTCGCGTTGTCCAGAATGGTACGATACTGCTCTTCGTTTTCTTGTACCTCGTTTAGCAGGCGGACATTTTCCAGCGCGATGGCGATTTGCGCGGCCAGCGTGGTTTGGATGTTGACGCTGTCTATGTCAAAGGCGTTAGTCTGGTTGGCTTGCACATCCAGCACGCCGACGAGCTTATCACCGCTGATCATTGGCACCGCCATTTCAGAGCGGGTTTCCGGCAGCAGCGGGTGCGACAAGAAACCGGGGTCTGTCTGTACGTCGTTAATGATAACGCCTTGGCGGGTGCGGGCTGCACGGGCGACCAGAGATTGTTCCTGTGTCAGTGGAATGCGCCGGTCTTCGGCCGTCATCTTGCGTCCCACTTCACCGGCGCCAGCGGACAAGACCAGAGTTTCGCCTTGTGGGTCGAGCAGATAGATGTGCGTATGGTACAGGTTGAATTGTTCTTTGGTCAAATCAACCACCTCTTGCAGCAGCTTTTCCTGCTCAAGCGTCGTAGCTACGGTCTTAGAAAGTTCAGCAACAATCTGCAGGTCTTGTGCTTGTTTGGCTATTGCCTCCTCATTACGTTTACGCTCGGTGATGTCCTGGTTTGCACCATAGATGCGCAAAATATTACCGTATTCATCGCGCTCAAGGTTGATATTAACCGAGACGTAGCCGATGCCGCCGTCAGCGTAAAGAATGCGATGCTCCAATAAATTATCGTAATGCCGGCCCGAAGAGGTGAGTGTCCGCTCGATTTCGGCGCCCACCATGGGTATATCATCTGGGTAGACAAAGTGCAGCGCGTAATAAGCCGAGGGCAGTTGATAGCCACCGTGCTGTTCAGCGGTAGTGCGGAAGAGCGCATAGAACTGATCATTGAAGGTGAACATGTCCTTCTCGGCATCGTATTCCCAATAGGCCAGTTTGGCAACCTCGAGCGCCTGGGACAATTCGGCTTCGCTCTGGCGCAAGGTCTCTTCGACTTTAATACGGGTGGTTATATCATGCACGAAGCCGACAACGCCTGTAACATTTCCTTCTGCATCTCGAAGAGGTGTTTTGATTGTACTAAGGAAAACGTCTTTTCCACCGACGACAGCGGGTTCAATATCAATGACTTTCATTTCCCCGCATGCCATTACCTCTTTGTCATCCGGCCAGAATCCCACGATTCCTTTCTCAGGATTCCCTTTCACTATATCTTCAGGGAATCCAATGTCTAAATCATTCTTGCCGATGAAATCTTCAGGGTGTATCTGGAACGTATCAGCATACCCTTTGTTGACCATCTGATAGCGATGATCTTGGTCTTTAACAAAAATCCAGTCCGGCGTGGAATCAATGATGGTACGCATCAATGTTTCATTAGCCCGAACCTTTTCTTCAGCCGCTTTGCGGTCGGTAATATCAATCAAACTGGTGATGATGGCGGGTTCGCCTTCAAACTCGATTAGTCGTGCTGAGAGCAAAGCCCAGAACACCTCGCCATCTGTGCGACGCAGTTGCAGCTGATAGTTGTTGATGCTGCCTTCTGTCTGGATTTTGCCGACAACGGCCGTTCTGTCCTCATTGTCCACGTAGAAATTGGGAGTCGCATTGCCGACCAACTCATCCAACGGCATGCGTACCATTTGCGCCAGATGTTCATTGGCGTATCCAATCTCGCCGCTCTTGATCCGTGAAATCACGATCGGCACTGTGATGGAGCGCAGGATAGTTTCTGTGTGTTCCTTTGCCGCTTGCAGTGCTTCTGCTGCCGTCTTCTGTTCGGTAATGTCCTGCGCCAGACCGACAAAGTAGAGGAAGTTGCCATCCTCGTCTGTGGCCATTGAACCGTTTGCGGAGAACCAACGCCAGGAGCCATTCTCATGCTGAATGCGATACTGAATACCGCGCTGGCTTTCACCTGTAGCGAAGATGCGCTCCATAAATGCAAAGATTTTTGCAGTATCATCTGGATGCACATATGAGGTAAACGGCCGTCCCAATGCCTCCTCGATTGAATAACCTAGCAGATTGGTCCATGCTGGCGAGAGATAGTTGGGAGATCCATCTGGATTCAAGGTAAAGATAATTTCGTTGGCGTTGTCCAGAATAGTGCGGGAACGTTCTTCACTTTCACGCAGCGCTTCCTGTACTTGCTTGCGGTCTGTAACATCACGCACCACAGCAAAGACCGCTCCTTTACCACCCATTTGAATAGGGGTAAGCACAACTTCTGCAGCGAAATCCTCGTCGTTAACACGACGATGTATCCACTCGAAACGATGATTGCCTTTTCCCAACGCTATTTGAATCATCTCATCAGCCTTCGCGCCGGATGGCCGCCCGTCTGGCTGCATTTCCGGGGAGATTTGCGACGGGTGTAGCGAGAGAACTTCTTCCTTAGATGAAGCACGCAGCATGTCGACTGTTGCCTGATTGCAATCTACAAATAGATTGTCTTCTAGAATGAGGTAGGCATCAGATGACTGTTCAAAAAGGCTGCGGAACTTTTCTTCACTTTGATGTAGCGTGATTTCAACCTGCTTGCGGCTGGTAATATCGTGAACAAAGCCCACCAGGCCGGTGACTTCACCATCGGCGCTGTGCAACGGGGCCTTAACAGTGTGCAGCGTCCGAGTTTCCCCATCGACAACGGCCGGTTCTTCATCAATGATTTTGCGCTCGCCCCTGGCCATAATTTCATTATCATCAGCCCAGAAGCCACGGATGCCCTTTTCAGAATTCCCTTTTACGATGTCTTCGGGGAAGCCAATGTCCAGGTCATTCTTGCCGATGAATGCTTCCGGTGCGATATGCATAGAGTCGGCGTACCCCTGGTTGACCAACCGGTAGCGATGTTCGCGGTCTTTAACAAAAATCCAGTCAGGCGTGGAATCAATGATCGTGCGCAATAATGTTTCGCGCTCCCGAATCGTTTCCTCAACGCGACGACGTACAATTAAATTGGCCACAGTACCAGCATAAGCAAACAGGAGTTCTGATTGATATGGTTTAAGCGGCTGACCCGTTACCAGGTTATCTGCAAAAATAACACCAATCGGCGATTCCTCTGCCCACATAGCGGCACCAATATGCCAACCATGCCCGACCACTTCGCCTTCCTGCAACAAATCAGCGTCTTCCGACACTCTCAGGCGCGTTCGACTGAGAATGAAGGTTTTGATTGTCTCTGGATCGGTGATGATATGTTCTGGGCTTTGCTCACTACGAATGTTGCCTGCGGTATCCACACCATAGGTTCCCAAAAGGGTATCTTTTGCCTCATTCAACAAGAACATACCAATGCGCTCAAATCCCAATCGATTATATGCCAGTTCAATCGCACGACGGTACAGTTCATCCAGATCGTTCACCTGCAACAACTCGGTGTTTATTTCATGCAAAACACGCTGCATATCGAGGTATTCCTGAACGACCTCTTGCGATTGTTCCACCTCGGCCAAAGCGACCTGGGTTTGTTTCAGCAAGTTGGCATTTTGGATAGCGATACCAACCTGCTGACCAACTGCTTGTAAGAAAACTGTATTGGCTTCATCAGAGGCTAGGGGACGAGTGCTAAACAGACAAATCGTGCCAAACGTATTCCCTTTGGCTTCAATAGGGACACCTTGATACGATTCGTAACCCATACTGATAAGCCCGCTAACATCAACAGGTGCATCATCAGTTAAGTCAACAACCACAACTGTTTCCCGCCGCCGATAAACCAAATCGCACAACGTGTTATCTAGCCCTTGTTTCTGTAGTGTGTGCAAGAATGGGTCCGGTAAACGATGACTGAAGAGTTCCAGCGCTTGCGTATCCGGATTTTCCAGGCTGATTAACCCGGCTTCAAATTTAGTCGCGGCTAACACTCTGTCTAGCACGCTTTCCAGAATAGTTTGTAACTCAAGGGTTCGGCTGGATTCTTTAGTAATATCCAACAAAGCCTCTGTTTCTGCCAAAGAGGTTCGGGCATTTTCAAAAGAGCGGGCGTTTTCCAGGGCAACGGCGATTTGGGCGGCCAGGGTTGTTTGAATGATGATGTCTTGTTGGGTAAACTGGCTAATCTGGCCAGCCTGAACGTCCATAACCCCTATCAATTTGTTGCCGATGAGCATGGGAACTGCCATTTCCGCCCTGGTATCTGGCAGCAGAGGGTGGGGCAGAAATGCAGGATTGTTTAATACGTCGTTTTCGATGATACCCTGTCGCGTGCGGGCAGCCTGAGCTACTAATGATTGTTCCTGGTTTAAGGGAATGCTGCGCTTTTCGGCTACCATCTTTTGACCGATTTCACCGGCACCAGCGGTTAAGATTAATGTATCGCCGGCTTTGTTGAGCAGATAAACGTGGGCGTGGTAAAGGCCAAATCGTTCCTTTGTCAAGTCAACGACTTCTTGCAGCAACTTATCGGTTTCCAGGATGCTGGCTGTAGATGCGCTTACGCGTGCTACGGTTTCCATTTCAGCCGCCCGTTTGGCCAGGGCTTCTTCGGCCAGTTTACGGTCGGTGATATCGACGAGCGTGGTAATAATTGCTCGCTGGTTATCGTATTCAGTGAGTCGATTTGATATTAATGCCCAGCGAGGCTCGCCTTTGCGCAAGATGGGCAGTTCCATGTTGTCAACACCGCCATGAGTCAGTGTTCCACGGACGACTTTGGCGCGATCTTCCGGGTTTTGGTAGAAGTTTGGCGTCTGGCTGCCAACGATTTCGTCTGCTTGCAAATCCATCATTTCCATGACACGATCGTTGGCATAAAGCACGGTACCGTCGTCCAGCCGTGAAATGATGAGTGGCAGGGTGACGGATTCAAGGACGGCACGGGTGCGTTTCTGAGAGTCTTCTAATTGTTGCAGGGTTTGTTTACGTTCGGTGATCTCCAGGAAGGTGGAGATGAGGGCCGGTTCGCCCTGATAGTTGAAAGGTTTGATTGACAGGAGTACCCAGATGAGTTCGCCGTCACTCTTTTTTATTTGGAGTTCGTAGTTGGTCCGTACGCCTTGTGCCCGCAGTTTGGTCAGGAGAGTTGTTCTATCATCGGCATTGGCATAAAAATCGGGGGTAATATTGCCGATGAGCAGCTCAGTGGTCGTGCCTATCATATCGGCCAGGAGGTCGTTGGCGTAGAGAATCAGTCCGTCGCTGATGCGGGAAATGAGTAGTGGCGTGGTAATAGATTCCAGTATAGTCTGGGATTGTCTCTGGGTTTTGCGTAAGTTCTCTTCCGACAAACAGGCATTGGCAGCGGCGGCAAGTTTTTCCTGCAACGGCCGTAACGACTTAATTAAAACCGGGTCTAGTGCTTGTTTGTTTTTAATTAGAACCATCACCCCAAACCCTGGTACGTCAAGTAAGTGGTAAAAATTATCATCTCCACTCTGGCCAACCAAGGGTAGGGTATCCAAAAGCTGAGACATTTGCGTTGTATTGGGTGCGGTTGGTAGTTGAGTCAGGGCGGCCTGGTATGTTATATTCCGCGACGTATGGCGAGGGATTGTATACACTTCTTCTAAGCGAAATGCATCGCCTTCGGCCTTGTATTGATAGACACCACCGGCCACGCAGTCCAACTTCTTGAGGAAAGCCAACAAACTGACTTTAAGCATGGCGCGCAAGTCCAGGCTTGTGCCAATAGACATCGCCAATTCATAAAGGATTTGTAAGGTCTGTATCTGGTTTAATGATTGTTTCATAAGTCGGTTCAACCTACTGATTAAGTCAATGCCTGCTTCCGAATAGAGCAGGGTTCAAACCATGGCGGCCATCATTCCATAACTGCGATAACGGCCGTTTTATTATAAAATTCCAAATAATTCTCACCACTATTGGCAATCTCACCCAACGTCAAAGCCCCTACCAGGGACGTCGCCTGGTCATATACCGCATTAAGTTCCTGAGCAAACTCATCTTCCAGAAACAAAACGCGAGAGATACAATCGATAAAAAGTGTTGTAGAGGCGGGGTCGCCAGCCTTAAAATGAGCCTTCCCTTGCTTAACGGCGCGAGCAGCCGCCTGAACCAACGATTGAGTATCGCCAGTCATGATATCTACATAGGATTCACTTGGCACCTCGCCTACGCAAACCAGCGAACTGCCATCAATCACTGCGATGGGATCACGGATAACCTTTTCAGACCCTAACCGGTTGATCCCAAATGGATAACCTTTAGCCAGGTCAAAAAAGTTTTCCGGCGTAATCGTGATATCGGCTTCTTCAGCCAGGATCTCACGGTAAACATCAAAAGCAGGCCGCCAGTCCAGTGTCTTTATGACATTTTTTTCAGACTCGGTAACCTTAAAAGGCCCTCGAATACTGTGCCAGCCGTGGCTGACACCAATGCCGCTAGCCGTCTTTAACAAAGCAAGAACGGCGCTGTCTTGAACAAGTCCCTGGTTGGTAAAAAGGCAGGGCTGTTGAACAAGTGTTAGGGACCCCGCCCCACCACCTATATAATTAATTTCCAAACCAAACACATTAAACAGGCTATCGATTAGCGCACTGATTCTCGTAGACAGCCCATCAACAAAAACCATCATAGTCTGGGCTTCTCCCAACTCCGGATATTGTTCATCAATTACGTCATCATAATCAACAGCAGGATTGCTGAGGCCCGGAATGACCAGGACATCGGGCGTCTCCAACAAACCAATGACCAGCGTGCCTCTGGTTAATTTGGTTTGGGCCAAGATGAGTTGAGGGAAAACGCCACCCAACAACGGGATTGAGACATTGGTTAATATCTCATTCACATTTTCGGGCTTGAAGCCATTGGCCTCACAGGCCAGGATAAGGAGACCTTTAACTGCATCGTTGGCTAATGTTTCTTCCACAATATTTTGGAAATTCTCAATTGTTCCGGTGTGATCTGCTTTGATTATCATGATAGTTTTACTCCAATGAATGGCCGTTCCTCTGCTTTGCAGTTGATAATTCCACAACAGCTTTCTTTAGTTTGAGCGCCTGACCGAGTTCGGAAACGGCCGTTTCCAAAGCACTCTGAACCGTCGGCGCAGTCTGAATCTTCTGACTGATACTGTTGATCAATGCTTCCCGTTCGGCACGGCGGCGGGCCGTTTGGAACTGTTGGATATTCTGAATGGCCACACCAATCGTATCGGCCAACGTTTCCAACAAACGTTGATCCTGTTCATTGTAGGTGCGCACCGCTTGCAGGCTGTTCAAGGCCATCACGCCAATAACTTCATTAGCCACAATCATCGGCGTTCCCAGGTAGCAGTCTGTCTGGCGGCTGCCAACCACAACTGCACCTTCTTTTTGGGCTTGCTGGTTGGGATCAATTGGATCCAAAAGGCGCAAGATGGAATCTCTGGCAGCAATAATTTGGCCCGCATAACCGCCATTGCTCAATAGGCGTGGCGGAACGCTGAGAAATCCTTCTTGATCAGAGAAGAAATAAGGGAAAGAAATTGTCGCCGCTTCTTTATGGTAGAGGGCGAAGTACAGACTCTGGGCATTGAATGTATCCCGCAGCAGCGACCCAACCGATTCAAAGAGGCTGGGTAAATCTGATTGTGAACTCGCCAGGTCACTAACCGCATTGATAAGAGCCAATTCAGCAGCGCGCTGCTCGGTCTCGCTAAACAAGCGGACGTTCTCCATAGCCACAGCCATATGGTTGGCTATACCCAACAGCAAATTCTTATCCGATTCGGTGTATGGATGGAATTGATAATTCTGCACCGAAATTGCGCCGATGACTTTAGGCCCAACCTGTAAAGGCACAAATAACATAGATGTAGGCGCTTTCATGGTGGCCATCAAGGTGTCGGTTATTTTCTGCTGTTCGGCATATTCTTCGGGCGAATAATTGGCCAGAAGTGGTTCGCCTGATTGAATCACCTGTACCACTTCGATGGATGGGTCGGCCGGAAGCGGATCCTCATGGTAAACCTGGCCGTGATCAAATGTGTATGGTAGATGAATTAACTGTTGTTCCTCATCATAAAGGGCAACGAAAAAGGCATCGTTTAAGATAACGCGTTCAATTTGCTCGTGAACGGCCGTAAACAACTGATCCTGATCAAGCTGCTGCGAAACGACGTGGGCCACCTGGTTCAGCACGGCCAGCTCCTCAGCTCGTCTTTCGGCTGCGGTAAAGAGCCGGGCATTCTGTACGGCCGTTGCCACCTGGAACATCGTCGTTTCGGCCATCCTGAGCTGGTCCGCCGTTATCAAGCTGCCGCCTTCCACAGTACTTATAGCCACTGTACCGATCAGGTCGCGCCCTGAAATCATGGGAATAACGGACATAGATCGAGTGCCAGTTTTAAGTATCCTTTCGCGGATCTGAGGAGGAAGCACAGAATTGGCAACATCTTCAACCACAACGGTTTGCCTGGTTTGCAGCGCCTGGTTAATAATCGGGTCTTGATCAACAGGGAAAACCGAACCAACCGGTGAGGGCAGTCCTGCCGGATGGTGTGATGCTACCAATCTCAGCATATCCCCGGCCACGTCTATCAAACCAATGGTCACTGAAGGGACTTGTAAAACTTCGCCCAATTCCTTGACCAGGAAATCCAAACCCGTTTCCACATCCTGCACGGCGTTGATTTCATTCACGATTCGGTTGATAAAGGCCAATTCTTTAGCATGTTCTTCTGACTGTGTATAGAGCCGGGCATTTTGTACGGCCGTTGCCGCCTGGAAAATAATCGTCTCGGCCAGGCCCAATTGTTCCGGCGACAAACGGCGGCCCTCCTTCACCAGGTCAATACCCACGGTTCCCACAATCTCATTACCGGCAAACATAGGAATGAGATATAACGAATTAACACCACGCCGCCGCATACCATCATGGACCGGCTCAGTTAGCGGGCTGTGCTGCGCATCCTCAACAAAAACAGTCTGGCGTGTCGCCAACAGTTCCTGCGTTAACGCATTACCTTCAATCGGAATCACAAACCCCAGGCTGCTGCCAGCATTTTCCGGATTATAGGTTTCAGCAACGACAGTCAAACCACTCAAGTCTTTATTCAGCAAAGCAATGGCCACCTCTTGCACATTGATTGCTTGCGACAATTCTTCAGCGACAACTTGCAAACTATCTTCAACATTAAATGAGGCGGCCACCTTGGCCACAACACGGTTAATGATTGCCAATTCCCTGGCACGTTCCTGTGTTTCTGTCAACAGCCGTTTATTTTCAATAACTGAAGAAAGGATAGAAGCAATACGCAGCATCAGGCCTTGATCGCTTTCTGTATAAACATACCGTTCTTTGCTGCCCACATTAAGCGTGCCAATAATCCCCGAACCAGTAAGCAGCGGAACAACCAGTGAAGAACAAATACCTGTCTGGGTATTGGGCTGGTCATCTTGTGTAACCAGAATTTCGCCCGTTTTAATCGCTTTTTCAATAAAGCTGCCGGCCAACACTTGATCGACGCGAACTGGCACATTTTCTTCATCACCAACCAAAGAAACAATCGAGTAGTGCTCACCCTTATCGTCCAAAATTGCTAATGAAACCCGATTCGATGGCAGAATTTGTTTTGTGCTGTCAGCAACAATCGCAAAAATGTCATCCATCGTTTCCGCACGGTTTAGCTGCTCACTGGTTTGATTGAGAACAGCACGGCGGCGGGACTGTTCAGCCGTTTCGGCCAATGCCATCTCTGTCTGAGCCGTCAATCGTAAGTTCTCAATATGAGCGCTCAATCGATTAGCAACCTCAGTAATAATCTCAGCGGCATCATCGGTCAAATGCTGCGGCTCAGCCACACCGATACGCCCAATAGGTTCACCCAACACTTGAATGGGTTGGCTTAATATTGTTCCCGCCGCCGGCAAATCATCACTATTTCCATTAGCGCCTTTAATGACATGATGCGTATCGTAAGCAAAATGCCAATCCTGTTCCGTTTGAGCCAGATAATTTTGCCAGCCTTCACGAGTTAACCGGCGTGATATTGCACCTAATTCTGTCAAAGCCCGCTCAGAACGAGTGAACGAACGCGCATTCTGCAGCGCAACCGCAATCTGAGAGGCCAAGGTCGTGTAGGTCTGCTTGTCGGCTTCGTTGAACTGATTCAGTTCTGTAGAACGAACGTCCAACACGCCTAACACCTCTTGACCAATGGCAATAGGCACTGCCATTTCGCAGCTTGTTTCGGCCAGCAGCGGGTGGGGCATAAAACCTTCACCCGGCGGGTCGTAGTTACGAATAGCACCCTGATTGGTTCGGGCGACCGTAGCTACCAGGGAACCATGGGCAGCCAGGGGAATTCGCCGGCCTTCGGCTACCATTTTTGCACCGATTTCACCGGCACCGGCCGTTAACACCAGTGTGTCTTTGCCGTCGTTCAGCAAGTGGATGTGGGCATGGTACAAATTGAAGTTGGTTTTGGTCAGGTCAACCACTTCTTGCAACAGTTGAGCGGGGTTCAGGATGGTAGCGGCCGTTGTACCCACCAGGGCCACTGTAGATAACTCGTTGGCTTGTTTGGCCAATAAGTATTCTGCTTCTTTACGATCTGAAATGTCAATGAGCGAAGTAAAAATGGCAGGTTCATCCTCAAAGCTAATGACGCGAGCCGACATCATGGCCCAGAAGGTTTCACCGGAGATGCGCTGCAACTTCACTTCGTAGTTGTTTACGTAGCCCTGTTCGCGTAACGTCGTTACAAATTTTTGACGGTCGACCGGGTCATGGTAAAAGTTGAGAGACGGCCGTCCGGCCAACTGATTTCGTGTTAATCCTACTATTGCCAGTGCCGGATCGTTGAAGTAAAGGAATGAACCATCGGCCAGTTTTGTAATCATGACAGGAATAGTGATCGAATCTAGAATTGTTTGGATTCTGGTTTCACTTTCTTGGGCTTGTTGATATTGGCGCGCATTTTGCAGAGCAACAGCGACCTGGTTGGCGATAGATTGCAGCAAACTGACGTTTTCTTCATTCAACCCACCAATAACATTGTGCTGAACATCCAAAACACCAAGTACTTCTCCGCCCAAAGCGATGGGAACGGCAGCTTCCGCTTTTGTGTCGGGTAACAGCGGATTGGGCAGCCAGCCGCCCTCTTTAGATACGTCAGGAGCTAATACAGGCGCATTGGTAATGGCCGCTCTGCCGACAAGACCCTGGCCTTTAACCAATTTATGGCCGCGAGAAAGCATGATTTGGCCGGCTTCACCAGTACCACCAGCCATAACCAAATTTTCTTTTGCCTCATCAAACAGGTAGATATGAGCATGATAATAGTTAAAAGCGTGCTGTACTTCTGTTACAACGGCTTCCATCAATTGAGACTGGTCCAAAATAGTAGAAATACGGCGGCTAACATTTGCGCTTGTTTCCAAGGCCCGGGTTAATTGAGTTAATTGATTTAACTGAGCCACCTGTTCTTTCTGGCTCGCTTCTAATTCGGAGACCATTGTGTTGAATGCGAGTCCCACCTGACCCACTTCATCTTTACCGGTAATAGACACATGAACATGCTGTTCGCCAGCACCCAGCCGTCTAGCAGCAATGGCCAACTCGCCTAATGGCCGACTGATGGTGCGCATGAGGATGAAACCAATTGCCAGTGCTATGCTAGTAACTACAAAGGCAAACGTAATCGCAAAAATCATTCTGTTGGTGAATGCTTGGATACGGCCGTTGATCCCATATTCAAGTGCCTGGGAAACAGCGCCATAATAAGCCGTCGTCGCCGCTTGCGCAGCCTCCGCTGAATCCATGAGTCCCGAAGTAAGATTCATTTGATCGGGCTGCACGATTTGATCATTGATGGCAATAAGGAAGGCATTAACTTTATCTTCCATCTCCAGAAGCGGAAGTTCCGTTAGCTGCCTTATCTGGCCTGTGCTGTCGTTGTCCCAACTAACTTTGGCACTGTTTCGCAATTGTAAAGCAGTGTTGATAACTTGACTGCTCAAGGTGATTAATTCTAACCTTTCACCTTCCGATATATTTCCCTGCATACCGGCCGTTGATACAATCGACGTCACTTGATTTAACAAATCTTGTAAATCCGGCATTCCCAACACCACACTATCCATCATGTAATAGGTGTCCAGGTCTGGGTCAAGAATTAAGAAAGAGGTATCGCCTACCCGGCGCATGGTTCGGCGAATGTCCTTATTAATCTGAAAATGTCGCGCATCAATTTCGAAAGAATATTGTTTTTCCGCAGCCCTTAAAACAGCCTCCCAGGCTCCTTGGATCGTCTCTAATTCGATGTTTAGTTGAAGCGATTCTCCGTATTTTTCATTGAGGTCGGCCAATTCGGCCAGATCGTTGTTTATGATGGCTTGTTGGGCCACCAATTCTTCAGCTGCACCGGGGTCGTTTATGACTCGAAGAGCTAAAATGTGATGTTTGTTTAAGTCTGTCAACAGGGCTTGTAACGGCCGTAAATAAAGCGTCCCTTCCAATTCCTTGACACCATAATTTTCACGCCGTTCAAGCTGGTCAAGCCCCAAGGGGTAAAACCCGACCAGGGAGATAACAAACAACAAGCCAATAACGGTAAATTTCTGAGAATAACTTCTCCGACTAAACCAGGAGAATAAACGAGATAATTTCATGGTCGGGAAATCCTTTTCAATTTTCCTGCATTGATTCTTTCACAAAAGACAAATCAGCCTTTGTATAACGGGCTTGTAACGCTTTACCCAATTCGGTAATTGCCGTTTCCAATGCACCCTCAATCGTGACCGTACTTTGAATCTTTTGGCTGACAATATTGACCAGACGTTCTTTCTGCGCCTGCTTTTGCGCTTCGGCAAATAGCTGCTGGCTTTCCAGCGTTGACGCCGCCAAAGAGGCAATTTGCTGCAGCAGATTTTGGTCCTGGTCGTCAAAACCATCAACCTGATTGCTCATCAGGTCAATCCCGCCAAGAACGCCGCGCGCTGTGATCAAGGGGGCGATCATAACCGAACGGATACCGGCTCTTTCAGCCATGGTATTGGTATCCGCATAATTGTGCTGACTGACATCGGCCAAATACATGAGCTGACGTTGTTTTGTCGCCACTTCAACTACCGTCCCGGCAATAGGCTGATCTTCAAATATGGTCACCGGTTGACCGTTAACAACTGCCACTATTTTAGCGCTGGTCCCATTTGGCTTCGCCATCGCAAACGAGAGAAAATCGTGGGGAATCACTGAAGCCATGTGCCGGGAAAGGACCGCGAATGTTTCTGTCACGTCAGCAGCCGCACTCAAATCACGGCTTAGTTCGTTCAAAGCAGCCAGGCGGCGTGCTTGTACGGCCGTTTCGGCCAGTGCTTTTTCCGTCTGGTTAGACAAACGCAAGTTTTCCAAATGGTCGCTGAGTTGTTCGGCAACTGCGGCCACCAACGTTTTCGTTTCCGGATCAGCCGAGCCATCCAACAAAATTTCACCAAATGGCTCACCTTGCACGGTCAATGGCTGGCGCAGCAAATCACTGTTGACCGGGTCAGGCTGTACATATTCGGCCTCGTCAATAGGGGTTACTTGCCGTTGGTCGTAGACAAAACCGCCGGTTTTTAACTGATCGGTTAAATACGCTTGCCACGCTTCGCGGCGCATACGGCGGACTACTTGCTCTGCTTCCTGGCGGTAACGGTCTGTTTCGGCCAGGAGGCGCAGGTTTTCGGCCTGCTGCCCTACTTGTTGAGCAATGGTGGCAACCATCTCTTTTTCTTCTGTTGACCAGGAACGCGTATCATCACCTTCCAACATGATGTGGCCGACTAATTCATCGGCCACCACGATAGGTACTTGCAAATAGGTTCCATTGGCAGATGCCGGCGGAGCAGCATCGTCGATAGGATGGACCGTATCTTCTTCGTAGGTAAACCCGATTGTTTCCGGTCGTCTCAACCCATCCTGGAAGTTATCCCAGCCCTGCCGGGTTATGAAACGCAGGGTACGTTCAACGTCGGCGCGGGCCTGGGCAGTTTCGGCAAACAGGTTGGCGTTTTCTACGGCAATAGCGATTTGGCCGGCCAGGGTTTCAAATGCGGTCAGGTTTTCTACACTCAATTCATGGGCGACACTGCTTTGCAAGTTGAGGACACCCACCACTTTTTCGCCAACCAGCATGGGAATGGCCATTTCGGAGCGGGTTTTAGGCAGCAGGGGATTGGCTTTGAAAAGGGGGGAAACGGCCGTATCGGTCACAACAACCGCCCGTTTTTCCGCAGCGGCCAACCCGTTGATAGACCCCACACCAAACGGCAGGCCGTGATCCCGCTGTACCAACTGCTTGCCCATAAGCCCTGTACCGGCTTTCAAAGAGAGCCGGGTCTGCCCTTTATCGGCCAGGTAAACCTGGACATAATACAAATCAAACTGTTTCTGAATGAGATCGGCAGCGTTTTGCAACAGTTGTCCCATTTCGCGCACCTGGGCAATATTGCGGCCTACGTTAGCGGCCAATTCCAGTGCCCGTGTGCGGTCGGCAACAACATGCTCCAGGTTGGCCTGGATTATTCGCAACTCCTCATTGCTCTGGCGCATACGGCTGGAGGCACGGCTCAGGTCGCGTAATGTCAAATTCATCATGGCTGTTAACAAGAAAAAATTGACGACTACGAAAATCCAGATGGATAGTTGTGTGCCAGGGTGATAAACGACCCGACCACTGATTTCCAGCCATATTAAAATGCCAACAGAAGCAGAAGTTGGAAACAAGAAAATATTGATAGCAGTTCGTCCTAAAAGCAAACCGCCCCAGACGAGCAAGAGCATATAAAATGTTACCATACCCAGGTTAGGACCAACCTGTAGATAGGAAATGGCACTGGTTTCAATGAAAGATGCGATTAGTGTTACCCAAGAAGCTGCTCTTAAATGACGTTTCCGTAGCAAATACAATGGGATCAGGTTAGTGATGGAAACAGTAACGCCTGAAATTGTTAAAAACGCATCGTTTTCAATGAAGTGTAGAATAACCGTATAACTGACTAAAAGGATAAAAAATGCCCAAAGTAGAACATTTAAGAGGCGGGCAACCCGCGCCTTTTCATCATCGTCAGGGAATTGGGGCGGCGCAAAGAAATGTTTTATTTTCGCTAACATCAGTTGTTCTCCTGAATACGGCCGTTGCCATTCTGCTTCCGTGACAACCGGACAGTCGCCCGCCGCACACCCAAAGACTGGCCCAACTCTTGAGCCGTCAACTGCAGCACGCCATCCAAATCCGTCGCCATCTGAATCTTCTGGCCGATTTCATTGATCAGCATTTGCTGCGTCACCTGGTGTTCTACCCGTTCGTAAAGATTGGCATTGCGCAGCGCCACAGCCACCTGGTTAGCCACCGATTGCAGCAAATACACATCCTCTTCCGTCAGACCGTTTACACGATTTTGCTGCACATCCAACACACCCAACACCTCTTCACCCAGGGTGATGGGCACAGCAATTTCCGACCGGGTATCGGGCAGCAGCGGGTTGGGCAGCCACTCTTTTTCATTTGTAACGTCAGAAACCAAAACCACTTCACTTGTTGATGCGGCCCGGCCTACCAACCCTTTCTCTTTGGCAACTTTATGACCACGGCTCAGCATCGCTTTGCCGGCTTCGCCGGTACCGCCGGCCATGATCAGGTTCTCACCCCAATCATCCATTACATAGATATGCACGTGATAATAATCAAACCCATTGCGGACCTGCTCCACCACCTCAGCAACCAATTGATCAGTGTAGAGAATCGTCGATAGATTTCGACTGATCTCCGTAATCAATTGGAGCGATTGGGTACGTTGCGCGACACGTCCTTCCAACAAAACCTGGGCATCTTCCAATTCCCGATTGCGTTTATTTAACAAAGCCATCGCATTATCAAGTGCCGATGTTGCCGAACGCAGCAGCACACCAGTCATCAATACAGCAACTGAAAAAACAAACCAATAGTTGGTAAGCGAGGCTTCATCTGCTGCTTTAATAACGATCCATCCTTGATTTTCACCAATGAGCAAGCCAAGGCCACCAATAATGCTTAATATGGCAAAAGCCATGGCTCCTCGTCCACCCAGGAAAAGGCCGGCCGCAGCAACGGTCAGTGCAAACACCACCATATTGCTGCTGCCAACACCACCAAAAAAGATGGCATTCACCACAGCGATCCCATATAAATTCAAAGACAAGAAAATGCCGGTCAGTTGAACATGGCCACGCCGTAAGGCAAACATCAACGCAATACTCAGGGTCACTGTGACTACGCCAATCAGAAAGGTAGACGGATCGGTATATATAGAGCCTGACGTTGTCAGGTAAAGGTAGGGAACCATCACCAGAGAAATGGCAATCATCAGGAACAGCGTTGTGTTAAGCAAACGAGCTGTCCGCGTTTTCAATTCATCGTCTGCGAATGTGGGCGGCGCCACCAGTTTTTGGATTTTTTTGAACATAATTGAACCCTTATGGGAAGCCTGAAAAACCTATGAATGATGCCCGGTCTGGGTCTTTAAGTGCACGCGTGTATGGGCTGAGCCGGTAGCCCGGCCCAATTCACGCACGGCAACCTTCAGAGCTGTCTGCATGTCGGTTGTCTGGAGTATTTGCTGGTTGATCTGGTTGAGCAAGGCTTCCCGTTCGGCTTGTTTTTGCGCTTCGTCATATAAATTGGCATTACGTAAAGCCACGGCGACCTGGTTGGCAATGGATTCCAACAAGGCCACGTCGGATTGTTCTAAACCGCCGGTTACGTTTTGCTGCACGTCCAAGACGCCATAGATTTGCTCACCGCTCATAATGGGCACGGCCGTTTCCGCTTTCGTATCGGGCAGCAGCGGGTTGGGCAGCCAGTCGTCAGCCTGGGAAGTGTCAGAAACCAGGACAGGCTGCCCGGTTTGGCCGGCACGGCCCACCAAACCTTTGCCGATAGCAATCTGGTGCCTGTTGGCCAACATTTTCTGAGCGCCTTCACCCGTACCGCTCACCATGACCAGGTTTTCTTTGGCATCATCAAAGAGGAATATTTGGGCCTGGTAGTAGTTAAATGATTGCTGGATTAATTCCACAACCTTCTTGACCAATTCCTGGCGTTCGAGAATGGTGGAAATTTGCCGGCTAATTTCACCACTGGTTTCTAATGCCTGGGTACGGGCAGCTACCCGTTGTTCCAGGGAATCAATCAGCTCTTTTAACTGACTGGTCATCTGGTTGAAGGCATTAGCCAATTGCGTAACCTCGATTGGACTATCTATTTCAGCCCGCAAATCGAAGTTGCCGTCGGCAATTTGCACGGCCGTTTCGGTTAATTTATTCAAAGGTGCTGCCAGGCGGTAAGCCATCATAAGGCCGGACAAACCAGCAAAAATCCATAGACCAAGCTGAACCAGAAACGTAATAAGAGTGCCCTGAGCCAGCGGGCGAAATGCTTCCTCGGACGGCAGTTCGACAACAACTGCCCAATCAGGGGTGCCCAGCGGAACATAAGTTTGTACACTTTCTTCCCCAGTAATACCTGGCTCAATATCAGCTACTTCTTCCGCTGTTTCGTTTTCACCGGCGATGAACTGGCTTACTTCTGTCAGATAACTCACATTTTCACCAAGCAGCACGCGTGCTGTATCTTTGTAGGCCAACAAGTTGCCCTGTCTATCCACCACATAAGCAAAACCGGTTTCGCCGATTTTAAGTTGGTCAACCAGGCTCCACATAAACTTCAGGTTGAGTTCGGCGACGATTGTGCCTTGAAACTCTTGCAATGAGCTTAAAACAGGCACAGAAAGGACGACCAATGGTTCATTGGTTTCTTCATCAATAATAACCGGGCTGATATATTGTTCAGGCTGTTTGATCGGGGCAAACGACTCTTCTTCAAGCAGGGTGACCAAGTCGTCCAGTCTTGACCGAGACAAACGAGAGGTCTGGGCCAGTAAATGACCGTCAGCATCATACAATACCAACTGCCGAAAAGCGCTTTGGAAACTCAAGGTGATGCCTAAAAACCGCTCTAGTTCGTCCGAGTCCATTTGTGTGATGTTGCTTAGGGAAACGGCCGTTTCCAAAATATCAAAGTTATCCTGAATGAACCCATTAACGGCCGTTGCTGCTTCCTGGGCAATGAGCAGCTGCTGACTACTCACTGCCTCACGCTGTGCCCGACGGAGATAATAGATTTGGTAGATACTGGAAGCCAGGAGCAACGCAGCTGTAATCGTTAAAAAAGCAGTGATTAAAACAGCTCTCAAACTCAATCTCTGTCGGAAATTATTTGTTTTCTCTCTCATAATCATTCTCGCCTAAGGCAAAAAACAGCCAGACAATAGTTTATAATTCACGCAGGAAAATGGCATTAAGGGAGTGGGGACAACGGCCGTTGCCCTCACTCCCTTTTGGTTTCAACTTAACGATAAACTTCATCAGCCAGAGCCAAAAGTTCTTCTGGCACCGTCAACCCCAACATCTCCGCCATTTTATAATCAATTTCCAGATACGTTTCGGCCGAGGCAACAGGAATCGTTCCCGGATCAATGCCCTGGAAAATTTTGTCGGCCAATGTTGCTGATTGGTAACCGGAATTCCATACATCAACATTAACACCAAACAGCGGCCGGTAATCGCCCTCCGGCACATAAGCGCCGCCGAACGGAAGCTGGTGTTCTGCCATAAAGGAAACCATAACCGGATAAGCATCAACCGCCACAGACAACGGCTCAACCAGCGCTAAAACAGCATCAAAACTAACCCCATCCGCTGTGACATACTCTTGCAAAATCGATCCCAGCTCGGTCCCATTATCCGCTGGCGCTTCAACTAGAGTCACACCCGCTGCCTCAGCTATCGGGCGTAAACTTTCAAGCTGCGGTTGAACAATAGGATAGCCTCGTTGATAAGGTACCAAAATGCGCGTTGCATCAGGTACCAACTCATGCAAAATTTCAAAGCGCTTCAGCGCCACATCAACGCCGGGGTAGCGAACGCCAGTAATATTTCCGCCCGGCTCGCGGATGCTGTCAACGATGCCCATATCTTCAATCAGGGCAAAGGCAAACAAAACCGGGATGTCCGTCCCTTCTGTGGCCATTTTGGCTTCAATAGTCGCTTCAGTGGGATATACCACAATCAAATCGACCTTATCGGCCACAAATTGTTGCAGAACACTGCGGTATGCCTCCATGTCAAAATCAGTCTGTTGAACGTCATAGACAATGTTTTCACCTTCAACGTAACCTAACTCGGTCATACCTTCTTTGAAACCATCAGTGATAGAGGCCACAAAACTCAACCCCGATAAAACACCAACCCGGTATACTTTCGGTTTTGATTCGCCGGTACAGCCGCTAAGAAGTATGACCATCAAAAAGGTAACAATGAAAGCTAACAGTAATCCTAATTGGCTGCTTTGTGAGCATTTTGTCTTAAACATGTTTTACTCCTTGTATGTGCGAATAAATTAATTCATCCAAATTGGTATTGTTTTGCTTAACAAATTTAAATGCTATTCACAGTTGATGAATTTCCTTATTCGCGACCATCATACGCTTCCCATCGCGTGATGGTCAAAAGTGAAATTCATCATATCATAAACCCTGTTGATCGTCCGTGAAGAAGGCGTGACCACGGCAGCCAATTCAGTGGGAAAATAGTAATGTAAAAGATAGCCATACAGCCTTGTCGCGGGCTGAGCTTGTCGAAGCCCGGCCGCCTTCGACAGGCTCAAAAAACGACCTGTACAGCTACTGTAAAATTGCATAATCCCTTCTGAAACACTACTGTAATCGGTTGGGAAGTGGACAAAATCTCTATTTACCACGCATGACAACATGGATAAAAATTTGTGTGCATAAATAATACGCCGTATCCAAACCCCAGTAGATGGGAAAATAGTCCTCAATTGTGATTTCCGCTGTTAAAACAGGGTGAAATCAATTTGGGCGTTTCAACATGTTAGGCTAAAACAATGTATATGAACAAATTCGAACGGATTATCTTGATATTGTTTGGATTGATCGTTACAACCTTGTCTGTTGTTACCATGACACAGGCAACCCCTGAAGCCAATTCTTACACCTACCTTCCTCTTGTTGTCAAATCAGAACCACAGGCCATGACCGAATTCCGCGGGCTGTGGGTGTCACGCTACGATTGGACCTACTATAACCAGCCCGCCAGCCCGGCCAAACTGGATGAAATCGTCCAAAATGCGGCCCTGGCCGGTTTTAACGTCATATTCTTCCAGGTGCGGGGTACGGCCGATGCCTATTACACCCCCGGCCTGGAACCCTGGGCACAGCGCGTCAGCGGCGGCACTCTGGGACAAGCACCCAATCCGCTGTGGGATCCACTTGCTTATCTGATTCAGGCCGCCCACGCCGAGGGCATCCAGGTTCATGCTTACCTTAACGTTTACCCGGTCTGGGATTGCGGCGCACTCCCTGATCCCAACGTCACCCCAACTCCTTTTTACTACTTGCTCAAAGATGCGCATGGCGTTACGCCTGACGGTACGGCCGAAGGCAAACCAAACGGTCTGCAATGGCTAATCACGGGAGATGTGTTGTGCGATGTTTACCGCCGGGCTACTCCGGCTTCCGTTTTTGGCGACGAGCATTACATTGCCGTAGCCAAGGACTTAGTAACCCGTTACGACATCGACGGCATTCATTTGGACAACATCCGTTATGGAGCCAGCAACGCTTCCTATGATCCGGTTAGTACAGCTAATTACGACACCAACTACACTTATGCTGAATGGCAGCGGCGGCAGGTAAATGGCACGGTGCGCAAGTTTTATGAGCAAGTTGTACCTTTGAAGCAAGGATTATGGCTCTCGGCAGCCGTGTGGCCGGTCTACCAGAAAAAGCCGGAATGGGGCTGGACGGAGTATTACCAGCAAGGGTATTCGACATATTATCAGGATTCGAAAGCCTGGATAGCAGATGGTTATATCGACAGTATTTCGCCGATGATTTATCCGGGGGGCATAGTTAACTGCCCGGATGATAATGATTATTGGACGCAAGAACGGTGGGGCATTTTGGTGGCGGATTATCAGGCGGACAGCAACGGCCGTTACATCATCCCCGGCATCGGCGCCGACTACTGCTCTTTCGATGAAATTGAAGCCCGCATCAACATAGCCCGCCAGATTGGTACGGCCGGTCACGCCATTTTCTCCTATCGTGGCTTGTTAGCCAGCGGCTACTTCGATGATTTGGCCAACGGCCCTTACGCCACGCCGGCAGTCGTGCCCGACATTACCTGGCATCCGTAACTGTTCAGACCTACGAGGTTGGCGACCGAAGTCGCCAACCTCGTAGGTCTCACGGTAACGGCCGTGCCCACGCCGACTCCCAATCCCGATCAAACACCGCCTGGGCTTGCTGAATAAGTACCGGATGATCCGTGTTCAGGCTGCCGCCGATAGTCTGCGTGAAGTAGCCCCAAATCATATTCGACGTACCCACGTTCAGCCGCCGCTCGCTGACGATGTACTTGGGATGATTGACCCGGCTGTGCCCGGCATAACGCCGTGTTTCCCCTTCTGTTTCATCCCAACCGGGCAAAATCATTTGTTTGACAACAATTTGGCCGCCATTTTCCTCGCTGGCTGCCGCCATGTCGCGCACGGCTTGTAAAAACGGCCAGGTTCCTGGGTAAGTATGCGGCCATTGGCTGATGAGCAGCCGCACCTGCACGCCCCGGCTGATAGCCGCGTGCAGCAGCGCATCGGTTAGCCCCGGCCAGTAAAACATCTGCTCATCCAGCCAGCCAGCAGGGATAAAGTTCATGACGCTGAGGCAGAGGGACGTTTGGGCAGTGTGGATGGTGTGCAGGAGGCCGGTCAAGTCGTCGGTACGGCCGTTATCCCTCAATTCCGGCGGTGATGCTGTCAAATAAGCCATAGCCGTCACATCATTCCCAACTAGCGGCAAGGGATTAGCCTGGTTGTATTCGGTGGCGGCAAACGGGTGCGGCTCGTTTCCCGCTGCCAGCACCGACCAATCAGGCACGATGCGCGGCTTTTGTGCCACCGTGTCCACGATTTCGGCCGTCCGCGGTTCCATTGCTGCAAACTGCCACCAGGCTTCAAACTGCAAGACCGCATCGGCGGCGACGACGGGCTGATTTTCGACGATGACGCCCAGCTCTTTGACCTGCGTCAGCGAGCGCCAATCCATGTTGGCCGAACCGAGATAGAGGGAACGGCCGTCTACGATCCAGCTTTTGTGATGCATAATGCCGCCGCCAAACCAGGGCCGCAAATCAACCGGCCGCACCTCAACCTGATCCGGAAACTGCAACATCAACTGCGTCGATTCTGGCAGCTGCGGATTCTCACTCTCGCCAAAGCCCGTCGCCTCCAAAATGCGGATACGCACACCGCGCCGGGCGGCATTTTCCAACGATTCAAACAGGGCACGGCCGTAGCCACCCCCCAATTCCTCTAATCGTTCCGCACTCAGTCCGGCCATATCATCGCCATCGCCCAGCAGACTCCAGTAAACGGCCGTAATGTCAATCCTTTCCTGCGCCCCATCAACCAGCCGTTTCAAGGCGATCTTTGTCTCGGCCACACCTTCTGGCGAGTGCAAATCGGTCAAATCAAGTGGAATAGATTCGACCAGGTAAGCATCGGGTTTATTCATAACTTCTCCTGGCATAGTTAGGATGGTTTGGTTATCATCCCCCAACGATTCTAATTCGTCAAAAATGAAGGGGTGACAAGGTGAAGGGGGTGAAAGGGCGAGTGATTTTCACCTCCTTCACCCGTTCACCCCTTCACCCTTTCAAAGGCAAAACCATGACCCTACACGCTCACCTTACCTACCCGCCCGACGACGAAACGCTGACCTATTTTCGCAACCAGTTGGATGATGGGATTGAAATCACGATTGGCGATGATGTGCCGGAAACGGCCGTTATCCTCGTCGCTGGCCGTCCCACAAAAGAACAGCTAGAAGCCAGCCCCAACCTGCGGGCGCTCATCGTGCCCTGGGCCGGCATCCCGGAGCCAACGCGCGAACTGATGGCCGATTTTCCCCACATCGCTGTCCACAACCTGCACCACAACGCCGCTCCCGTCGCCGAAACGGTGCTGACGCTGCTCCTGGCGGCGGCCAAGTTCACTGTGCCTTTTGACCAGTCGCTGCGTAACCATGATTGGTCGATTCGGTATAAACGGCCGTCTCCCTCCGTCCTTTTAGCTGGCAAAACGGCGCTCATTTTGGGCTACGGAGCGATTGGGCAGCGCGTGGCCCACCTCTGCCGTGCCCTGGAGATGGACGTTCTGGCTGTCCGCCGCCACGCCAGCCAGACCAGCGACGAATTTGCCCAGGAAATCCACCCGCTGGAAGCCCTGCCCGACCTGCTGCCCCGCGCTCACGCCCTCATCATCAGCCTGCCGCACACACCGGAGACGGATGGCTTGATTGGAAGGGATGAGTTGATGGGGTTGAAACGGCCGTCCCTCCTGGTCAACGTCGGCCGGGGACCAATTGTGCAGCAGCAGGCCCTGTACGAAGCGCTGCGCGATGGCATCCTGCACGCCGCCGGGCTGGACGTCTGGTACAACTACCCGGCCGACAAACCATCGCGCAGCCACACGCCGCCGGCCGATTTCCCCTTCCACGAACTGGACAACGTCGTCATCAGCCCTCATCGTGGCGGGCTGACCAGTGAGACGGAACAACTGCGCATGGCGCATACGGCCGTGCTTCTCAACGCCGCCGCCCGCAGTGAACCCATGCCTAATCGGGTGGATTTACAAAGGGGTTATTGAATCGAAGCTTTTGATTTCACAACTACGGGAATGATGGCGTACTGCCACGATACGAACATCAAATTCTTTTCATTCGGTGATTTCCCATATTTCGATGGGTGAGTTTTCGTCGAGGTAGGCAATCAGTAAACGGCCGTCAGGCAGAAAAACCGCATCTCCGGCTGGTACATCAGGATTTAACGTCGCCACCAATTCCCCACCAAAATCCCAAATATTCACCCCCCCTGTATGGCTAAATGTAGCAAAGAAACCAATATCGGTGATAGTTACAAGGCTTGCACTTCCCTCTATGCTATCTATTGTAAAAATCTCCCGATTATTTGGAATATTCCAACCAACAAGCTGTTTGTCAATTCTTGCTACCAATATTTGACCACTAGGAGATATGAGCATTTGGTAACCACCTTCACCAGTCATGATGCTTTCCAAGCGGTGTGCTTCCATATCCCAAAAATACAATCCTCCGGTAATTCCTTCCCCTTCAACAAAAGGATCAGGGTAAATAGTTATTGCCAGTAGATTGATTTGGTTAGGTACGAATTCGACTCCCATGGTTTGTCCATAGTGATGACCTGGTTTGAGAAAATGATCACCATTTTCTGTAGGTGGGTAAGTCATAATACTTTGAGAAGGAAATCTGTCTACTAGATCTCCTGTTGCCATACTGTATATCTCGACTAGATTAAGGCTAGAAAGCACCAACAATTGACTATCTGGGGAAAAGGAAACACTACGAATATTGACTTCCCAATCACGTTCGTAACGTATTTGATAAACTACTTCCCCATTGTACATATCCCAAACAAACAGTGAAAAACCGCCGTCCCAACCCGCTAAATAGCGGTTATCAGGCGAAAAAGCGAGGGATGAGTAACCAACCGTCCCACCAGTATCATCCTCAATAATTTCCCATTGAACTGTTTGGGTAATCATATCGAAAACGTATAAAACATCTTCAACATCTCCGGCAGATACTGCTAACAGCGTCCCATCTGCTGAAACTCCCAAATTTGGAAAAGCGATACCGCCAATTGGCAATTCGCCTAACTTTTGCATGTGAGAAATCATGGGAGTTGGTATCACCGTGTTGGTTGGCAAGGGCAACGGAGGCAAAGTTGGTGAAGGTGTAATGCTTGGGGTCGCCGTTGCTGTGCTGGTAGTTATTGTTGGGGTAGATTTCGTTATCACCTGTGTAGGTTCAGTGGTTTTGGTTGGCAAAAAGGTTTGAGAGACCGGCATACCTTCAGTTGGTGTGTCCGGTTTGCAAGCAGTTGGCAGCCACACCAATGTCACAACCAAACAAATTATGAAGCAGTGAACCCAGTTAATCTTATTTTTCATGACTCGTCCCTCGACTCTGTTGGCCAACACCGCCCGGCCATGAACGGCCGTTCTACAAAACAACACCCCATCAATCGAACTGGCCCGTACCCAGCCGGATTGATCCGGCGCCGTTTTTTAGCCGGGGGCATTCATGCCCGGCGTTCCCGGCCATTCGGTCTCATTGTTTGATAAAAATGTTTTTTTTACAGCCCACCCA
The DNA here is from genome assembly GCA_020634245.1 of Ardenticatenaceae bacterium. GTDB lineage: Bacteria > Chloroflexota > Anaerolineae > Promineifilales > Promineifilaceae > JACKCC01. Next base: position 88,453 of record JACKCC010000025.1, read on the forward strand.
CACGACCTTAGTCCAAATCTTCAACAAGGATGACTTTTAACTGCGAGAATTTCTGCAAGGCCCGATCATTGGTCAGGAAGAATGCGGCTCCAGCGTGTACGGCCGTTGCCAACTGTATCGCATCAGGCGTCCGAACAGGACAGCAATCAACAAAATCTTTTGTCCATTATACAACAAATTTTGGGCTTAATATCGCCTCAGAATGAGTGGGGAAGTGTTAAATCGCTCCCCAAACGGGCTGTAACCTATTGCTTTTGGGGGACTGTCCACTTAAATTGGGCAACACTATCTTCGACTCCCTGCCGCCGTACCACTACGTCAATTTGCCAATTTCCGGCTAAAAAGAGCTGATTGCCGCCAAGCACGTACAGGTCTGGTTCAACGTTAGCCATATCTGCTGAAACCAATCCCAAATCCTGATCCAGGTAGGTAAAGCGCAGAATGACTCGTGTAATTTCGGCGGGAGCCGGCCGCCGTGTACTGACGGCACGCACCGTGAAAATGTTTTGGCCGGCCTGGTTGGGACTGACGTTGAGTTTGATGAACATGTCGCCTATGGTCTGGCTGAGGTCGGCAGCGGCAACAGCGGAAGAGGAAAAGCCACGAGCAGTAGGCACGGCCGTTACCAATCCGGCCAGCAAAAACACCAGCAGCCCGACACAAACTTCCGTCACGACCAAGCGAGGGAACCGGCGCAGCGAGAGCGGTGTCCAGCCCGCTGGTTTATGCAGCAGGCGGGCCAACGGTGCAGCCAGTCGAGGATGGAACATTGTGGAATTGGCTGCGCCAATAAGCCCGATCATGAGCACTAAACCTATTTTGAGCAGCAGCACTCGGCCGTAAAATGTTGTAACCATGGCATTGGGCGAACCAACTTCCCGACTTGTGCTGTAAATGCCCGTTACTATCAGGATACCCACGCTGAGAGCTGCCCACTTGCCAAATGGCTGCCATCCAGCCTTGACCAGCGCCGTAAAATCAGCCCGTTGGCGCACCAGTGGCAGCAGCCCGACGACAAGAGCCAGCAGCTCGCCTACCCAAAAGCTGGCGGCCAGCAGATGAAGGGTATCGGCGGCTACAGCCATTGCGGTGTCGGCTGTCAGGGCGGCGGCGTGGCTGGTTAACGATTGGCTGAGCAGCAAAAGCAGCAACAAAATACCTGTCAGTTGCCCGCTCCGGGTTGGAACGGCCGTTTCTGTTGATGAAAAACGCTGCGGCCACAAGTTTACAGCCACAATTAACAGGATCGCCTGACGCGCCCACCAAAGGTAACCCAGCCGGGTTTGGCTGAGCCACTGCCAGCCGGCAGCCGTGATGGAGATGCTGCCAAAAGAGCTGTCCGCCAGTGCGGCCGCCTGCCAGCCGACCCAGGCAAAACCGGCGGCCAAAGCCAATAGACTGCTCCACCAGGCCAGTTCCAGTATTCGTTTTTGCGCCGCCCGCTGCACAACGGCGATGGCGTCTGGCTGCACATCCGGGTTGAGTACCAGGTAGGTGACAGCAAATGCGCCAATCAATCCGGCGTAAAAACTGAAGATTAGCCAGCGTAAAATGATTTCAGGCCAGGGCACGGCCGTATCCGTGGCAACGGCCGTTGCCGTACCCAAGTCAGCCCCCTGCCCAATACCAAAAACAATCAATCCCTGAGTCAAATGGCCGTCGGCTGCTGAATGAACCGCCCAACGCAGGCTGTAAACACCCTGGCTCAATTCCGGCAGATTGACAACCAGCAGCGTCGAATCAGTTGAGTCGACGTAAGACGTCACATCCGTCGCTTGCCCTCCGGCACTCAAAAGCCGCGCCCCGCTAAAAGCGGCCGAAACAGGCTCGCTAAACCAAAGGCGCATCGTCGCCGGTGCGCTGTCCAAAATGTCGTTTGCCGCCGGATCGGAACGAACCAGGTAGGCATGGGCGCTGGCGCGGCCAACCATCGTTAGACTAATGAGTGCGGTCAGAACAATGGCCCAGCCGAAATGGCTGAGGTTTTTGTGATACATGGGACGCATGACTTGACTGGCAGCCGCCGCGATTAGCGGCGGCGTATGGCAAAACGGCCAATGAGCAAAAGAGCTAGCACCCCCGCAGCAATAGCGGCAATAACATTGACGGACATTCCACTGCTGGCAGGTGTGGCAACAGCGGGAGCCACACTGGTCACAGCCTCTTGTCCGGCGCCAATCGTGAAAGTGAAGCTGCCATCCGATGCGTCACCATCCAGAAGGGTGGCGTGCCACTGCACGGTGTAAACGCCATCAGACAGTGGCGGCAAGGTAACAATCATGGAGGCATGGTCGGGATCGTTGAGGTTGACACCGCCATCGCCATTGTCCACCTGGACTCCCTGGATATTGAGCACGCTCATTGTACTTTGTCCGCTGACCAGTTCTTCTTCGAACCAGGCGGTAACTTCTGACGGCGACTCAGCTAAAACAGCGCCGTCAGCCGGTTCTGATTTGATGACGGTGGCGTCGTGGGCGAACACGGCCGTTACCATGCTGGCCATTGCCGTCAAGACCAATATTCCTGTAAAAATAATGTTTTTCGTTTTCATTTCACTCCTTCAGGTCGCAGTGATCTCCCCTGATGCTGGTAAGTCAGGCTGTTGACTGCCTGTCCTTACTTATTTTTCAGTTGGTCGAACAAAGCACCATGATGATTTATTGTAATTTCTTGTTTATCAAATATTTGAACGGTATTGCTATCGATACTAACCTGGACGATACGTAAACGGCCGTAGTCCGGCAGCAAATCCAATAACCGCCCTGGCTCTATCACCTGGGAATCTTGCACCAGAACAATGATATCCGGTAGTAACCGCCAGATTTCCTGAACCAGCGTCAGCTCGTTTTCTGGAGAAACTCCCAGAACCTCAAAAGCCTCTATTTGACCGAGCAATCTTTCCAGCCCGGCACCCATAATTGATTGATTGTCTACAACAAGCATACGGCCGAATCTCGTAGAACGATCTATACTGCTTTCATACATCTTATATCTGTTTGTCTGCAATAGTGAGATGTATTAGGTAAACCACAACCTTTTGGTCGAAAATCACTGTTTCTTTGTGGTTTACTCAGGGAAAACGGGAAAACCATCGTCATCTTAATTCAAATGATTTTCCCGTTTTCGCCAAATCACTCTGTTACACAAGTTTTTTAAATTTCCCCGGAAACTTTTTGACAGGAAACACACTGGATAGCAGTTTCCGGGGAAATGTTGATTGCTTTTGTGACGCTGTACTAATTGCAATCCGGTGAAAATAACACCTGATTTATTGCTGCCCGTAACATTTAGCGAACAACGATGTGTTTTAGCTGCAAGTTGCCAAGAATGATTGTTACCCGCGTCCCTGCCTTAACCACGCCGCCAGGGTTTCGATATAACGCATAATAGGTCCGGCCAAATTCATAATTCACGTGATGCGTGTGCGGCCGGGGATCAATGCGGGTTCCGTTGTGTTCCACAACCAGGGCTGGCAAATCTTCATACGGCCCATGCATATAATTGTTGGCCTTCTCCGGATCAACAATTTGAAAGCGGAAATCAATCACGCCACCACCGGCCGTCATAGCCAGCATGGTGATGTGAATCCCATATTGATCCTCAATGGCAGCTACCACGTCATCCTGGTTGTACGGTGTCATTCTGGCTTGAATAGCCGGAACCAGAAACACAATCATCAAAAATAGTGCCAGCGATACCAGCAGTGTTAACCGGGTTAAACGTCCTGGCCGATTTAATTGTGTTCGCGTTAAAATTCCATTCATGAGAGACCCCCTTTCATCAAAGCCCGATAGGATTTATCCGTTTTGATACAAAGTCGTCAAACAACTCGGTGCCTAAAGTTGTACTGTCAATGCCGCTCAATGGCCCCAGCCACAGTTCTTCGATCCGTGTTGTGTCGTTATCAATTCCGCTCTTTGTTTGACGCAAGACATTGTCAATCCACAAACTTAGGTAGCCATTGTTGGCCCCGGCGCTGGTGGCTGCCTGCCAGTCAAATTCGATTGCATGGGGTGCATCACTTATGGTGTACCAGGTTGTCGTAACATATTTTCCGGCGTCTGTGCGAATACCGGCCTGTACCTGGTACGCGCCGCTGGAATACCGGAAGTCGAGATAGATGATCTCGGCGCTGCTGCTGCGGGCAGCCAGGATGCGATGGGTATCGCCGCTTCTCATCTGGATGCTGTCGGGATCGAAATAGAAGCGTGCCCGATAACGCGGCTCGCTAACCGGCGAATCATCGCGCAGATACATGGCGGTTTTGTTGTCGATCAGCGCCGCGAGTCCTTTGCTGCCCACCATAGCTGCCCCGGAGGTGACGGCCAGGTCATTTTCGGTATCAACAACGGCCGTCCACCCGGAAAAATCACCCGTCTCGAACCCGTTGCTGAAGATGAGGTCGCTGGTTACGGCCGTTGCGGTCGGCGTCGGCGGCAGCGATGTGGCTGTGGGCGGCACGGCCGTTGCCGTTGGTGTAGGTGGCAGCGGTGTAGCTGTGGGCGGCACGGCCGTTGCGGTCGGCGTCGGCGGCAGCGATGTAGCGGTTGGCGGAACGGCCGTGGCCGTTGGCGTCGGTGGCAGTGGTGTAGCGGTCGGCGGCTCGGCCGTCGCCGTCGGTGGCAGTGGTGTGGCTGTGGGCGGAATAGGCGTGGGTGTTGGGCCGCTGCTGCTATTGGTGAGCCATTGGTAAGCCGCCAGGATGTCAATACGGCCGTAGCCAAAATTATTGTCCGGGCCAGCAGCGCCCAGGTCAACGGCCGTGTTCAAAAGAGCCGCTCTTTGCTGGTCGGCTGTCAGGTCAGGGAAAGCGCTGAGCAGCAAAGCCAGCGCGCCAGAAACGTGCGGCGCAGCCAGCGACGTGCCCGTTGCTTGATAATACAGTCCAAAGAGATCAGACGTGTTGATATTAACCCCAGGCGCAACAATCTCAGGATAGACGGTCTGCGCCTCGCCACAGGCCGATGGCCCCCGGCTGCTGTAAGCATAAATCCGGCCAGAATTATTAACAGCTCCCACCGCAAATGCCTCCGGGTAATTGGCCGGACTCACACTTGACGTAGACGGCCCGTAATTGCCGGCCGCAAAAACCGGGACGATCTCGGCCGCCAGCAGTGCTTGTAAATCGAGCTGAAATTCCAGATTACAACCGGGCGTGCCGTAGGCCCACGAATTATTCACCACTTGTGGGGCATCATCCGTATTCGGATTGCCGTCGGGGTCTAAAAGCCATTGAAACCCCTGATGAATGGCTGTCGCCGAAGATGCGCCGGAATCGTTAAAGATTTTAACGGCGATCCATTGTGCTTGTGGTGCCACGCCAATCAGTGTGCCGCCGCTGTCGCCACCAACCATCACACCCATCGTCCACGTGCCATGACCACTGACATCCGCAGGCGTGGTTAGATGCTGGTTGTAAGGATCGAACCAACTGTTGCTGCCGCCGCGCCAGCGGGCCGCCAGATCGGGATTGGTGATATCGACACCCGAATCCATGCTAGCTACAATCACGCCCTGGCCGGCAAAACCCAAATTCAAAAGCGCCGGCGCATTAATGATAGCCAGATTATTTTCCGGCGAATTGAACGCCGGATTGCCGACCGGCACAATCGAGACGTTATCTGTGGTGATGGAACTGACGTCAGTGCGGGCAGCCAGCTCATTAATGACATCGGCCGTTGCCGTCACCGATAGGCCGTTAAATACCCAGAACGACTCAAATTGGCTGACTTTCCCTTGGGCGCGGCGCGTATTGAGCAGCTTGATGATTTGTCTCTGGCCTACAGTTGCTTTACCCCGCAAGGCATTGATCACGGCTTTGTGATGGGCTGCCCGCCCGTTGCCGGGAATGTTACGCGTATCCTGTTGATCATTTAGTGTGACAATGACGGTCATCATCTCGCCGGAACCGAGGGTCGCCAGGTCATTTTGTACCAGAGTGTCGATTTTGGCACGGCCGTTCACAGACACCGGAGAAGCCGTTTGCAATGGAGTCGTTCCACCGGTCCCGCTTTGCGCCGCCACGCTGCCAAACACAGTAATAATTAGAGCAATTGTCGCTATGAAAATGATTAATTTGCGCATAATTCCACTCAATCCCCATCAATGATTTCTGATTTGATCCCCATCATCCACATTACTGCACGGTAATCGGCTCCAGGCGTACGTCGCCAAATTGAACCGTCACCAACATGCCCGGCTTCATTACACCCCCCACGTTCGGGAAAGTGAGGAAGACATTGCCATTATCTTCCAGGCCATTGAATAATTGAGATGTGCTGTCTTCTGGCGCAGTAAGAGCAGTATTCCGTTCTCCCGTAATCAGAATCGGCGCGTCACTTTTATCTCGCAGCAGCAGTTTGGCCTTTGTCGCATCCAGAATTTTCAAACGAAAATCCACCAGCCCGCCCGCGGCGGTTACAGCAATCAAATTGATGCGTACCCCATACTCATCGGCCAGATTTTGCGCCGAAACGAGATTTTCCGAGGATTGGGTGTTTGCTGGCTGACGATTTGTCCTGGCAAAAACCAGCCCAAGCACAACCAGCAAACCGAACAGTATCACGGCTAACGGTGCAAACCGTCTGGGATGGGTTGTGGCTGTTGGCATTGTTTTCAAATCGACCAATTTTTCGTTCATTATCCTCTCTGCTCCAAAACTGCTGCCAGATTTAGGGAAGGCGGCTCCCGGTAGAGCGCGAGCATCTACCAGGAGCCGCCCCATCTGAAAAACTATTTACGGAATATCAAAGGCGTCGATATCCTGGTTGCCGCCGGCTGTTAAGCCACGAGCAACACCATCGAAGTAGACAGACCAGGTGCCTGCATTGTTGTAAACGACATTCACATCGGCCACCGCACCCACACCGGGTACCGTCGTGGACGTGCCGCTAAACGACAGGTAGAAATGAGTGGCGTCGATAAATTTCAGGCCGTCAACATTGGCATTGCCTGGCAGGCCGTTGGCAGATGCATCCCACACGCGGGCAAAGCTGCTGCCGTTCCAACTGTAGATGTCGGCATCGTCGGCTGTGCCACTCACACCAGTCGGGTTGGTGTTGCCCACTGTCGAGAAGTACAGGGTGCTGCCTACAATGCTGATCGCATCCAGGTCTTGATTGTTGGCAGTAAGACCCAACGCTGTACCGTCGAAGTACACAGACCAGACGCCGTTGTTGTAGTAGACCACGTCCTCATCTTCAACATTACCCAGGCCGGGTACGGCCGTAGTCGTACCGCTAAACGAGAGGTAAAAGTGGGTGGCATCGACGCGGACATACCCATCCACGTTGGCTCCACTGGGCAGGCCTGCTACCGACGCATCGAACTGTCGGCTAAAAGAAGCACCATTCCAGTTGTAGATGTCGGCATCATCGGCCGTACCACCGACACCAGGCGGGTTCGTGTTACCCAGCGTAGAGAAGTAAAGCGGTGGTGTCAGAATCGTGTACACCTGACCTACAAAAGGCAAGCCGGTCGCAGGCAGTGCATTCCCGGCCAGGTCTTTGATGCCTGCCGCCGATGTGAGGTTGAGACCCAGCGTTCCACCATTGGAACCGGTGGTCGCCGTCACAGTCCAGGTTGTACCGCTGCCGGTCACAGAACTGATTGCCGCACCGGTTAATCCGCCGCTGCTTACGAGGGCAAAGTTGCTGCTGGTTACGCCGGTGACGCTCTCAGAGAAGGTAACCTGGAAGCGAACCGTTGCCGCACTGATTGGGCTGGCATCTAACCGGGTAATGCTGCTGATGTCCGGTGGTGTTTTGTCGATGACCAGAATCGTGCTGCTGGTTGCGCCCCAGTTGCCAGCCGCATCTTTTCCGTGAACAAAGATGGTGTGGTTACCGGTGCTAAGCTGGATAATGGTTGTCAATGGGATGTCGGCGTAAACGGCTTCTGACAGGCTGTTGAATGAGCCATCGCTGGCCGCAAACTGGAAGCCAGTGCCATTAGCCCCAACTGTGTCAATGAAGCCTTCGCCTGCACTGATTTTGGAGGCGGCGTCGGCCAGGCTAGCTGTTACCCGAACCGCCGGTGTGGAACCGTTAAAGCCTACCTGCCCATTGTTGGGATTGGGTACAGCGGTAACACCACTGGCGGCTGGCCCGGTTTTATCCACGATAAGGTTGATAGTGACAGGTGCGCCCCAGTTGCCCAACGCATCCCGGCTGCGAATGGCGACAACATGCGTCCCGGCGGTCAAAGCGTTGATAGTAGCTGCCGGAACGGTTTGATCCAGGCTGGCAATGGGGGCGGGGTTGTTGACGGTCATGGCTACGGCCGTTCCGCCATCAATCGTGTATTCTGCCGCCGCAATGCTGGCGCCACCGCTGACGCTGTCATTGCCAGTAGCGTGGAGAGCCACATTCACCGTGCCATTACTTGGATTAGGCGTCAGGGTCGGGCCGGTGGTTGCCGGGCCGGTCTTGTCCAGATTGAGGACGGCGAAGTTGGTCGTGCCCCAGTTCCCGGCGCTGTCCTGCCCGTGAACGTAAATGGTGTGGTTGCCGCTGGCCAATCCGGCCAACTGCACCGAGGAAAGTGTGGCGTTCACGGCCGCTGTCGGCGAACCGAAGGAGCTGCTCATGGCCGTGCCGCTGCCGTTTGCGCCAACTGTGTCGATGAAGTATTCGGCCGCAGTAACATTGGAACCGCCGCTGCTGGAGTCGCTGACCGTTGCGTTCAGGGCGACGTTGACTGAGCCATTGGTCGGATTAGGTGACACGGAAACCGCGCTGGTCACCGGGCCAGTGACATCACTTCCCAGAGGCGTCGTGGTGCCGACTGTGAGGAAGGTGAGCATCCCACCCATACCGGCGGCGTTGGTGTTGCGCAGCATCAGATTACCATCGTAAATGGCGAATTTGCTGCCGGAAACGGCCGTTGCCGGAATCGTAGCAATGGCATCAAACGTCTGGCCGGGGCCAAACGTTTCGGCCACCATGCGGTAAGCAAACGTCAGCGGGCTGCCATCGTTGGCAATAACCAACTGATCTGTCCCCAACAATGACATCGAGTGGAACTGCATTCCCGCGTTGAGGTAACGTAACAGCACACGGTTCCCGGCCGTTGTCGGGATGGCCGCAGTCTGCGGATAGGCCTTGCCATTGATCAGGAAGTAGCGGGGAGCAAAGTTGCGCATGTCGAATGCGGCCGGGTTGGCACTGTTGTTTAGATTGGCGTCAATTTCGCTTAGAACCAGTACAGCTTCGTCGTTGTAGGCAGTGGATGGATCACTGTAGGCTTGATTGGCGGTAGACGGCCGTACAATCAAAGCGCCGGACAAACCCATTGCCACCTGATGTTGGGCGTTGGGCAGTAAGCCAGCTTCGTACAGATACGTGCCGGGGTTGTTGGCCACAAAGGTGTAGCTCTTCGTGCCACCGTTGGCGGCCGCGCCGGTTCTGTCGGGAACCATAGCTTGTCCCTGGAACAGGATAGCGCTGGCTTCCGGTAGATTGTTGGTCAAATTAACAACCACCGTTTCGCCTTGATTGACGATCAACGTCGGGCCGGGCAGCTGCGCTGCGCCGCCGGACGTGTCGGCATAGCCCCAAATCGTCACGGCAGCGTTGTTAGGCATCGTGACCGATCCGGTTTTGGCCCACAAATTGCAGGTGCGGGTGGTGCCAACCAACGAGCACGTACTTGCCGGTAAAACCGTTTGTTGCAAAGGGGCGGCTGAAGCAGTCGAAACGCTGCCCATCAAGCTCAGGCTCATTAGCACCAGAGCGGTCACCACCATCAGCCACATGCTCTTTCTAAACTTGTTTTCTATGTTTGTAAACATTCGTTTCTCCTTGCGGTAATCACTAGCCATTTACGGGCATGTGTTAGGCTGCGGCGGGTCGATCCGTAGGTAGGTAATAGGCCCGGTCATGGTGACACCCCATGAGGTGATCTGATACAGAGCGTGGTTGTGGGAGATGATGTAATACTCACCACACTGGTTTAGCCCTTCACCACCCACTGGGAGCGTGCCTGACGTCCCCAAATAGGGGCTGCCGCTGTAGAACTGGCCGTAAATCATGTTGGTCACATCCGGGATAGTTACCGGCACAGGATTGGTTGCCTGGTTATAGTTTTCGGCGTCATACCATTTGAAGATGACGTCCCAGGTCTGGCCGGGACCAATGTTGATGGCGAACTTCTCGAAGGAGAGGTCTTGGCCGGCAGCGCTTTCCAGGGCACGGCCGTCACGACCGATGACCAGCCCGTTGTTGCCGTGGGGATGGAAGGGATATTCTTCTGTGCCCACGTTGATGTAACGAATCATGCCCGGCAGCGGATGGTAGTTAATATCCGATGGCGGCAGAGTGTCGTTGAAGGCATGGATGCGGGCCAGCGCCCCGTAGGGTTGGCTGGGCAGCCAGCTGGCATAGTTGTCGGCAATGCTGTCCGGGAAGCCACGGCCGTTAATCAGCCAGTAGCGCGCTTTGTAATTATTCAGGTTAAATGGCAGTCCATTTTCGGCGGCCTGATGCTGGTAGGGGTCAATTTCAGACAGCAGTACCAGGAACTCTTCGCCCGCTGTGAATTGGCTGTCGGCCCGATTGTAGGCATAATTTGCGCCCATAGACGGCCGTACAATCAACGCCCCAAACAAACCCATACTCACCTGCTTACGCGGATTAGTGCCGCTTTCGTAGATGAATGTGCCCGGTTTGTCGGCAACAAAGCTGTAAGTGACGCTGCCCCCATTTGCCGCCGCCACATTCGTCAGCGACGTCACATTGCCGCTGCCGTTTAATTGAGGCTGGACCTGCGCGCCATTGGCCAGCACATTTTCCTGTCCGGGGAACATAATCGAAGCATCTTCACTCAGCGTGTTTTGCAAGATAATCGTGACTGTATCGCCTTGATTGACACATAAAACGGGGCCAGGATGCTGGAAAGGACTGTTTCCCTCGGAATAACCCCACATAAACATCGTGTTACCATCCGGCAAGTTAATGTAGCCGGTTTTAGTGGTCAGGGTAAAGGTTGGATTAGGGCTGGGTTGGGAAGTACAGACAATACCCGTCGCGGGTGCCGTCGTTGACGGCTGCGCTTCCACTGTTTGCGTTTTGGATGTCCGCGACGCTGCAATCACAACCAGGCCTGTTATCAGAACCAATCCCAACCAAATCCACTTGATATTTGATTTACGCATGTTAATGCTCCTTGTGATGAGTGAACTGATTGGTTTACATGCCCCAGTGATTGGGGTATGGCTGTGCGCCTAAGGAACCGGTCGGATAAACGCGAACTTCAGTCGTTTGACCGCCGAAGCCGCCTGCCGCCAGGTTGTTAGAGCGTGTATATGCCCGGTTGTAAAGCAGGTAGGAGTCGTAACCCGCGCCACTTGAACCGGAACCACCGGAAAAGGCCGGAGCCGTAAAGATAACGTCGTAGCTTTCCCCAGCGTTGATGGTGATGGTGTCCGTTTCGTAAATGGTCGATGTTCCATCGCGGCCGCGCATTAGCGTAGCATCGCGCCCCACCACGCGCATTTGGATACCGGCCAGGGTCATGGCCGATTCTTTGAAGCCCAAATTGGCGAAGCGCAGCAGCACCCGTTCGCCGGGCTGGCAGGTGACCAGCGAGGAGTAGGGTTGGTACTGCAATTGTGGATTGCCGGGAGGAGCAATCAGGTCGCCGCTGGCGTCACGCACCGGGTTGAAGGGATCGATGGAGCCGTTGGGGGCCAGAGTGTCGGGGTAGACACGGCCGTTCAGCAAGGCGAAATCTACCTTATAATCACTCCATTCGGGCAGTTGGATATGGGCATCGCACCAGTGTGCTTCAGCCCATACTTCGCTGAGGAACATGGCAAACTCGCGATCATACCCGGTGGAGCCGTCGCCGTCATTGTAGGCGTACTTGCCGCTGGGGTAGAAGGCGGTGTTGCCATTTTGCAACGGCCGTACAAAGACCAGCCCGGTCATCCCCATGTGGACGTGCTCCACATCCTCTACATGGCAGTGGAACATGTACGTCCCCGCCTCACGCGGCCGGTAGATGTAGGTGAAATCGCGCCCGGTCGGCACCGAGACCGAACCGGACGGTTCACCATCAAAGAATGGAATGACGTTGCGGAAGCCATGCCAATGCAAAGTATGGGCATCGAACAGGTCAGGCCGCAGCGCCAGGCCCAGATTGGTCAACTGCATTCGAAAATCGACCGGATTGTTTGGATCGAATTGATTGACCCAAAAGAGCGGAGCGCTGTGCTGTGCTTTGTTCTTCTGGTTGCTTTTTTGGACGGCCGTTAACCCGGACACATTGCGAAAACCGAAAATGTAAGTCGTAAAAGGCGAAGGAGCCAAAACGTCAGGATGGTAAGGCGGAATCGCTGGTGATGGCGGCAGATAAATCCAGCCGTCCGTGCCCGCATAATACAAATCATAAGGAAGACCTTGCGCCTCAGCGACCGACTCCGGTCCCAGCACCCGGCGCAAGACTTGGGGCATTACACTGGCCCCAGCAGTGATGAATACGGCACTGCCGGCAATTTTCAGGAAATCGCGGCGGCTTACGTTGAAGGATGATGATTGTTTACTCATTTATAAACTCCTTGGCATTCTGGCCAGGGGACAGCGAAACTGCCATCCCCTGGCCATTGATGCGTTTGTTTAGGGCATATTCCCGCCGCCAAAGTCGTCGATGCGAGCATCGCCAGCGCTGGTGTTTGTCGTTCCCACAAACTGCACACCGATCCGGCCGCCACCCTGAGCACGGGCTGTCGGCCAGGGCGTAGCGCCGCTGGTGACGTTGGTACTGCCAACCAGAACGCCGTTCTTGTAGACGCTTACACTACCGTCTTGCTGAGTTCGCGCGCCAAATTGATCACCATTAACAAAACTGACACCGGTAATGGTAGAACGGACGCGCCAACCCTGAGCTGGAGCCAGTGTCGAGATTCGCACCTGGCTGTTAGCCCGGTCGTAGATGACGGCGATCATAGCTGTGTTGGCTGCATTGGCCTTGAGAACCAAATCCTGCTCACTGGCCAGTAAGGACACATCAGTAAAGGTAAAGAACGCTTCCTGATTCGCGCCAAAAGCTGTATTCCACTTAACCAGGCCGGCCCCATTACGAACCTGCAAGGTGTTCGTGTCAACCCGATAGCCAGGGGAAGGACTGGTCCAATTGGTTCCCAGATTGCTGCTGTTGGCGCGGTTGAAGTTGTCCAGCAAGGCTGTAGTCGGGAAAGCGGCTACAGTACCAGCCACTTCATCGGCGCCGATCTCGAAGCCGGTTCCAGATGGGCGGGTATTGCCGTCGATGTCCAGAGCTGGCGCATTAACGCCGCTCTTGCTGGCCGCCCCCGTGTTATTGGCCGGGGACGTAGCCGGGATGTGGTAGTTGCCCAACAGGTTAGCCGGCAGGTCTACTGCCACCAGGATTGCACCCACAAAGTTTGGGTTGTTACGCCATACATTGAAGGCCACCGAGGCATCGTACGGAGCGATCACTGTCGGATTGGCAAAACTGTTGGTGGGACTGGGTGTGAATGGGTAAAGGCCCGTATTCTGCTGGATGATCGAGTTGGTCGGGGCCAGCACGCCAGTGCCATCAGCCACACCCAAATCCCAGTAATTGATCGGGGTTACGTCGCCAGCAATGCCAATGCCCGTCACGGTTGCACCAGCACGAGTACCGGCGCGGTTGTCCCAGAAGATGTTGTTGAACAACAGCGGGTTGCTGAAGATGGATGAGCCACCCGGCAGCGTTGCTTGCAGCAGGTCACTGTTTTGGGAGGTGGACAGGCCGGCGGGAGCGGGAAAACCATTGCTGGTTACGGCCGTTGCCGTCGTCAGGTTCTTCATGATCGTGTTGTTGTAAACCCGTACATTGGGAGCGTCATTGATACCAATGCCACCACCTTCGTGCGTCGAGACGTTGTTCACAATGATATTGTTGTAAACATTCATCGGGAAGTTGCCCGCCATCAGGAAGCGCAGACCACCGCCATCGTCATTAGCCAGGTTCGCCTGAATCAGGTTATTGTAGATGGCCACCGGGCCAGAGCCGGGCGACAGCAGGCTGGGGTCGGCCGGTAACTCACCAGCGATCATGATACCGCCACCTTCGTCGTACGAGGCGTTGAAGTAGATGCGGTTGTCGTGGATAGAACCGTTGGGACTGTAACCGTATGCCGTCAAACCACCACCATATTCGGCCGAGAAGTTGCCGCAAACATCATTGCGGGTCACTTCGTAGTTGTCAGCACCGGCAAAGAGGCCGATGCCGCCAGCCAGATTCGTACCGCCGTTGGCAATGATGCGATTGTTGGCAATACGAATGTTTTCGTTATGGCTGCTGGTATTAGGCGCCGGTAAATCGGGCGTACCAATACGGACCGTGCCATAAGCGCCGCCGTTATTCTGAATGGTATTGTTGGTAATTTGCAGGTAACGGGCATAGCCGTTGGCAAAGACAGCGCCACCCTGGGTAATCAGGTTAGCCGGCAGGCCGGTTGGGCCACCGCCAATGGCGTTGAGGTTGCCGGGGAAGCCCTGTTGGTCGCCACCGCGCAGGTCAAAGCCGTCAATACTGGCTTTGTAACCTGTTGTGAAAGCGCCATCATGGGCAAAGATAGAGATGACTGCGCCATCGAAGATGGTCTGGTTGCCATCCCAGGTGATGCCGCCCAACGTCGTGTACCAATCTGCGGCTACGACACCATCACCGGCAAAAGCGCCGCCATCAATGATGGAGCCAGGCACAAAGGTTGTCCCCTGGAAACCACCGGGGCCGACGCCTTGCAGCTTGATCGGGCTGTTGACGATCAGGTTTTCGTAGTAAGCGCCGCGCGGGTTGGCACGGGGATTCGTCAGGTCAGGCTGGCCAGGATAGACCACCACTAAATCGTTACCATTGCTGGCCTGAGCCGCATTGATAGCGCTCTGAATCGTGGCGTAAGGATGGCCAGGACCCACTTCGTACAGGTTGGGGGTGTACGAACCGCCAGCAGCAGGGGTAAAGTTACCGCCGCCGAAGTTGTCGACTCGGGCGTCGCCGGCAGAAGGACCAGCAGTACTGCTGCCGCTTGTGCCTGTAAACCGCAGACCAATCTGGCCGCCACCTTGGGCCAGCGTCGTTGGCCAGGGACTCGGCGTGCTGGTAACGTTGACACTACCGATCTGGTTGCCATTCTTGAAGACAGCGACGGCGCCATCAGCAGATGCCCGTGCACCGAACCGGTCGCCATTGGCGAAGGTGACGCCGCTGATCGTACTTTGTAAGGTCACGGTGCCCAGGCTGCCTGCCTGCGTATAAATCAGGACATCGCTGTTGCTGTAGTCATAGAGGACAGCAATCAGGTTGTTGTTACCAAAGCCGGGCGCGGACGTGCGTTTTAGGATCAGGCCCTGCGTATCGGCGCCGAGAATGCCTGAGGTCGTACTGACATCGGTGAAGGTGAAGTACGCTTCCTGATTGGCGCCGAATGACGTTGCCCACAGAGGCAAGCTGAGGGCCGCACCTGAGTATACACGCAGGGCGTTGTCGCGGATCTGATACCCAATAGTTGACCCGTTCCAGTTGCCGCCCAGGTTATTGTTGTTCGCCCGGTTGAAGTTATCCAGCACCGAAGCTGCCGGGAAGGGCACAACGCTGCTGCCCAACACGTGGAAAGTCAGGCCGCTAACCATACTTTGGCCGTTGGCTGCCGTGACGTTAAGTTGGTGCGGGCCAAAGGCTGTTCCTGCCGGAACGTTAACGGTGATTTGCGTATCGCTCCAGGCTGTGGTTGGCAGCACAATTGTGCTGTCCAGGGTCACTTGACCGCCAGCTGCACCAAATCCAAGGCCGTTAATGGTGAACGAACCGCTGCTGTTCACATAGGGCCGGGATACAGTGAAAAGTTGTGGTGTGGTTGGGCTTACGGGGCAGCTAAGCTGGTTAACCTGCCCGCCAGGGAGTTGCACGGTCACGCCCACCTGGGTTGGAGCCAGGTCGGCCGGAACCAGCAGGCCGGGAATGGCTTCAAACTCGGCGGCGATGGTGCGGAAATTGGGTTTGTAGTTCAGGTTCAACTGGCCGGGAATGCCGGGGTCGTTGCCGACGAAGCGGTACAGGTTGGCACAGACGCCGGACGGTGTGGGGCAGTTGATCCGGTTGGTGGACGGCAGCAGCACGTCGAAGAGGCCATTGTAATCGGACTCAACGGTGGTAACGAGACGGTTGGCGTAATCGTAGATGCCTACTGGGGCGAAGGGGACGCCAGCTTTCTCACCAAATAGCAGTGACTGCGGGTTGCTGGAGAAGTTGAGGTCGTCGACAATCAGGCCCCAGAAACGGCCGGGGACAGGCACGTCGGTGAAGAGGTTGAAGGTTGGAACGATGGAACGGCCGTTATTCAACGTCACCAATTTGGTATCACACAATGGCCGAGGCTGTCCTTCAAAAGGCGATGCGCCAATATCCAGGAACGTGGCATTGTCAGTGGGTGTGGAGGCTGGAACTGTTACCCCTGGAATGAAAGCAGTGTCTTCCGGGTAGCCATCGGTGCCCATACCCAACACATCGACCGTGTGCAGCGAACCGGCACAAGCCGGCGGTGGTACCTGGGGAATAAACTGGTCGCCGTTGCCAATGTTGATATCTTCTTCACGGGTCACGTTGAACATCGGGCGTCCAGTAGCATCGTTGGGGATGGCCACTTCGACCAGGTAGTCGCGTCCGCCGGGCAGCGGCGTAAATGAGCCGCCTACACAGACAGGATTGGCCGGGTCGGTCGCATCGAGCACGCCATTAAAGCAGCCGTCGCCAAAACCATAGTTACCATCGACAGCGGAAAAATCACTTTGGAACTGCACACCCATCAGTGGACCTTCCAGACAGTCTGCACTGGGGTCGGTTGGCAGCACCTGTTGGTCGGCCGGATAGGACAAGGGGTTTCCATCTACGTCGCGGGCGACACAGCCGGTTGGCCGCTGCCAGGTTTCTGTGACGTAGGTATTCAGTAAATTGCCTTTGGCATAAGCGCCATCGGGAGTAAGTTCGTAACGGTCGGTGGGGTCACAGGGAGCGCCAGTGGTGCCACAGGCTACCGGCTGGAACAGGTTGACAGTCAAACCGGAAATGCCGGGCTGCCAATCTTCAACGGCCGCATAGCGCGGGTCTAGTTCGTTCCGGGTGGTGTCATAACTGACTGTGCCAACGATACCGCCGTTGCGCGGATCGATGCCGTTTGCGCCTGTGGGATCATAGGCGTGAACACCCCAATCCAACTGCCCGGACAACCCAATAATGGGCAAGACGCTGACGTCTACGCCGCCGCCTAGAATGGTGGTCGGCGTGGGTTGATTGTCGGCCTGATAGGTGACGCCAGTGGTGTAGTACAGATCGTTGTACGCTTCCATGACCAGCCATTGGGTCATGGGGTAGGCGTTTTCCATGATGTAGTAACCAGTGGCATCGGTGGTAACGGCCGTAGCCCCACGATCCATCAGTGAATTCTCACGCTTGCGCATGGTCAACGTAAAATTGGGAATACCCGGCTCACCTGGGTCCCTGACGCCATTGCGATTCAGGTCATTAAAGACATAGCCATCATATTTGGTCCACCAGCCGGTGAGAGGCAAAATGCCCATATCAACCATCTCGCCATTACTGACGGTCACGTTGATCAAATCGAGGATGTAGTTTTGCGGTTCATCCCACCAGGTGAGGGTGTAGTTGCCATCCGGAACATTGGCAATGTCAAATGCGCCGTTGGCATCACCCTGCCCCACATAAATGGCGGTGTCGCCATTCGTCAGGTCTGTCAGGCTGATCCAGGGGTTCTCGATGGGTTGATCAAGGCGCGAACCGGAAGTGCCGCCCCAAATTGTGCCGGGCAGTCCGGTACCGCCCTTGGGAGGAACATAAACTTTAACGCCTTCCACGACGCCTTTGATATGCCCCGTCGGACCAGCAGGTAGTGAGCCAGTAGGGTGAACAAAGCCGAAAATGATCGCCGGGAAAGGTTCACCAGCAACAATAAATTCCGTATCCAAACCAGTCGCGCCTTCCATCACCCAGGCGTCCCAGTCGTGGTTGCCTTCCAGCGTTGTCGTTTGAATCCAGCCGGAGCCGTCTGGCGGGGTTACAGAAAGGGCATACCGGTTTGGTCCCAGGTTAGGAATGATCAGGTCGCCGTTGGCATCGCTGACGCATTGACCACCAGTTCCGGGGATGGGCGTGGGGGTATAATCGGGGGCATTCAGAATAACCTGGCCAGTATTGTCAGTTTCGTATTGAGTACAGAGGGGGTTGCCGAACACATCTGTGGTGACTTCGCCGAGATAATCGGCAATATGGCCGGTGAATCCAGCCAGGCCATTTTCAACGGGAACGTCGGGCGCACCATTTGTGGGGGAGGTATCTTGGAAAACGTAGGCGTGGATAGTAGCAGTGGGTAGGGGCTGCGGTTGTAGTTCAACGGTCACCAGCCCTGAGCCTGAGAATGGTACGGAGAAGTGAGCGCCATCCAGTTTATAGCCGTCGGCCAGGACAGAGATGAGGTAACGGCCGTCAGGCAAATTCAACCCGCTGCCACTTACCCCATTAAAATCATCCTGGGTACCCTGCGTATAAATAGGGCTGGAGCTAGGTACTCCAGCAACCGAGGTCCACAAGCAGGATGCCGGATAATCGGGGTCGCTGGGTGAACAACCATCCGACGGTGAACGTTGGTCGGTTGTGCCGGTATTATCAACATTGATGATGTATTTGAACTGAGTAACCGCATCACCCTGGTTGACGCCAGCGCCGCCAAAAGCTCGCGGTTCAGTGCGGGCGCTGATCACATTTAACGACAAGAAGCTGTTTGTTTGAGCAGCTGCATGTTGTATAAAAGAACCCGTCGCAAAAAAAAGGCCAGCCATTAAAATGGCCAGGCCAGTTAACAAAGGTAATATTATTTTTCTATTCATTTATTTGAACTCCTACTAATCGCGTTCAAGTTAAGCATCAAAAGGGTGGTAAAGTTGTCAAACAATTTCATGCGCACCTCCGAGGGAAAAATCTCATTTGGAATCAGGGAATAAACACTCTGCAATTGCTGAACCAAACCGGCCAATAAGCAATACAAATAATAGGCTTCCTCTCAATGCAGGAACGCCTGATTCGAAAAACATCAATTTCGGCCTTCTGTTTAAGCTTCCAGCAGTGTAGCTGAACGTGAAGAATCTGTATATGCACCCAAATAATTCGTTTGGAGTCCAAAAAGGACTATTTATTGGGTGATTTATAGATAAAAAGGATTAGTACTCAGGTACTATATTGAACGTTTTGGGGGAAAATATAAGGTGGAATTATCTGAGTGAAGCGGAAAAACAATAAAAAATCTTGAAGGCTGTCTACCTACTTTCCCTAAGCGAAACGCAGAAAAAGGCATCATTTGCCGCGAAAATTTTCTACCGTTTATCTAAGGCCTGCATCTCGTGCATATTTGGCCGCCTCACGACGATTAGTCAGATTCAGCTTGTCCAATATGCTGTGCACATGACGTTTAACTGTATTTTCAGAAAGGAACAACTTGGTTGCTATTTCTTGGTTGGAGGCGCCATTAGCCAATTCACGGAGTACTTCAAGTTCTCGCTGGCTAAGGTTAAGAAATGCGTCTCGCGGCGTCTGATGACCTGTTTCAGAACGCGAAAATTCTTTGAGGATTCGTCTGGTCATGTCAGCCGACAGGGCAATTTGGCCTTCATAGACAGAGTGTATGGCTTCTAAGAACTTTTCTATAGGCGCATTTTTCAGGAGAAATCCGGTAGCTCCACTGCGAACAGCGGCAAATAGCTCTGAGTCATCGGCATGTACCGTTAGGAAAAGAATTTTGCAGTTGGGATTTTCGGCCAGGATTGCTTGAGCAGCATCTGAACCTTTACCATCAGGTAAGCCAAAATCCATGATAATCATATCGGGTTGTAACCGGCGGGCGGCCTCAACAGCCTCGGCGACTGTGCCCGCCTGTCCACAAACGTCAATATCGGGTTCCGAACGCAGCAAACTCACCAAGCCCTGCCGAAAAAGAAGGTGATCATCAACGATTAAAACTTTCACTATCACTACTCTCAAATATGGTTATGGTTTCGCCAAACTTTCTTCAAGCCAGTTTTTTGTAATAAGCGGAAACTCAAAAGTTAATTGTGTGCCCCGACTTGTTGATTTGAGATCGAAACTTCCGCCCAAAGCGGTTGTTCGCTCACGCATGATAGTCAGACCAAAATGCTGCCGGCTCTCAACAGCATTGGGATTAAAACCACGGCCGTTATCACTGATTTTTATAATCAGGTTCTGCTGCCCCCAAACGAGCTTGACGGCAACATTTTGCGCACAAGCATGTTTTTCTACATTACTCAGTGCTTCCCCAAAAATATAGAATATTTGCCGCAGCAATGCCGGTTTCAGTTTAACAGGTTGTCCGGTTTGGGTAATTCTAACCTTGAATTTTGAGCGATCAACAACTAACCGACTGTGGTCCAATAGCAAATTAATGAGCGGTATCGGCTCTTCAGAATGCAATATGGAGAGCGTTCCGCGTACTAATTCATAGGATTTGTTAGCTGTCTCACGCATTTGCTCCAATTCAGTATGCATTTCTGCCAAGTCTATTTTATTAATATCTCTGGCATATTGGTCCAATTTCAAACGCAAATAGGCCAGATTCTGGCCGAGTGTATCATGTAAATCACGAGAGATACTAAGGCGTTCTTTATCTGTTGCCTTCCCTATTAGCAAAGTGGTTTGCTCGTGTTGTTTTTGAGCAGAAGCAAGAGCCACAGCCATATCCGGCGCTACGTGGTTGAATATGTCGATTTGCTTGGGCGATAGTGTGTTGGCAGGAGGCAAATGGAGCAGCAGTCTGGCAATGGTTGAATTTCCAAACACGAAGGGGATGCAGTAAGTGTTAAATTCGCCCGATTGAAGGGTGATACTGTCGAGATTGGATAAGGTGACCGGTGTGGTGATGGAGTCATTCTCGGTACATGCTTCCGGAATTTTAAAGGCTTTAGTCGTTTGTGGGGTGTCTTTTTCAAAGCATCGTTCGGCAATTAACTCAAACCTGGCTGGATCAGGGTTATAAATTAGAAGAGAGGCACCGATGATTGGTGCAACTGATTGAGGAAATTCTAACAATATGTCTATCAAACTGCCCCATTCCGCTGTAAGGGCCAGCCAGGTACTTAAATCGTGTTTCGTTTGAAGGATATTGAGAGCATGGTTCTTGGCTCTTGTTTCAATTACTAAGTACTCTAACAATAACCATATGATCCCTAACAGGACGAAAAACAAGGCTACCGAAGCGACTTCGAAATAAAAACGGATTTGGGAACTGGCTACCGTTTCCTCAAGAAACTCCAAGATGATAAAGAGTATGGAGAAGAAGGCAATTATCCACAAACGACCGGGGATAATCTTTTTTTCGATCCAACTATTTAGTTTAGAGTACTGCAGATTCTGAAGGAGTTGCATTTCTACGTTTTACTTCTTTGCAATTTAAATATAGCCCTTGAATTTTGATAATTGGAGCTAAACACAAAATTATCGCAGGCTCAGTCAATATGATACTTAACAAGCTAACGGCCGTTCTTACACTACAATATTGTTCACATCTCAGTCACCAAGGGCTGCCCTAATAATATGTCAGAAAAAAGTGGCGTACTGTAGCTATAAGCATGTATCCTTACCATGTGAAACCACACGCTATTGCTGCATCCAGTCAGAATATTATTTGCTCCTATTATACATGCCAGATCAGGCAAACCGAGCGGATGGAAATAGTATTCTTCTCAGTCACAAGAGACATGTTGGCAAATGTATTAATCACTATTCTCCAATTAATTGGCGGTTTGGCGTGGGGTTTTGGTCGGGCTAATGCCTGAACGAGAAGAGGTGCTGTGGTTGAAACAATAGACACGGTTGGAGTTACTGTGCTTTTTGACGAGAAAGATAAAGTATCTGTAAGCACAATTTCCATTTTAGGAA
>JACKCC010000026.1 GCA_020634245.1 Ardenticatenaceae bacterium
CAAAATCTATACTCGCTGTGGCC
This sequence comes from Ardenticatenaceae bacterium, assembly GCA_020634245.1. Taxonomy (GTDB): domain Bacteria; phylum Chloroflexota; class Anaerolineae; order Promineifilales; family Promineifilaceae; genus JACKCC01. The sequence goes on from JACKCC010000026.1 coordinate 24, forward strand.
GGTTTCTAATCGTGCCACCTCCGGTAAAAATGTCAGATTATGCCCGTTGCGAGTATATCATTGAAATCAGAACCTCATGCAGATTGCTCTACCAACTAGAACAAAGTCATTGATTCATATTTTCTGGTCAGACTACACAAAAACAAAACTGATTAATTGGATGTCTTGACAAGCTCGAACGAAATATATACAATATGTATAAATTTATAAAGCTCGTATATATTTACCCCATATGCATAAATTAGATAATTTAGGAATTGGCCAATGTCCACAACCATCTATGTAAACCACCGTGAAAGCCAAAGGGAAGGCATCCTCGAGGCTGCGGAGGAACTTTTCATTCAAAAAGGGATTGAGCAGGTCACAATTGGAAAAATCGCTAAGGAAGCACGCCTGACACGAGCTACCATCTATAAATACTTCTCCAATAAAGAAGAGATTGCCAAGGAAATATATACAAACATGACCGAAGGGTGGCGCGAGCGTCATGAAAAAGAAGTGTGGTCGTTCGCCGGAAATGGCTACCAAAGGCTGGAGAATTTCTTACTCTCCTTTTTTGCATATCTGTTTCAGAATCCTCGGGAAGCCCGTTTTATTTCTGAACTCAATTACTTGTACGCCAAACATTGGTCAGCCGAGTCATTTATCCAAACGATGCGCGGCAATCTGCAAGATGATTTTGATTTTGTGCATGAAAGCATTCAACAAGGAATAGAGGATGGCTCGTTGCGTGCAGATATAGAAGCCGATGTTATTTTAGCCGCTTTTTTTAATTTCTTACCGGGGATGATCAATCGTTTTGGGGGTATGGGCGACAAGGTTCAAACAGAATTTGGACTCAATCCTGAAACAATATTTATTCAAGTATGCCGCATTTTTCTAGATGGCCTCAAGGCATCAAGCGAATGAGAAGGAGGCGCTATCGAAAAAGTAATTGACAAAACAACCCGCAAAAATATCAATTAACTTACCTACGCTCGGAGGAGAAACAGATGTTATCAAAAAACAGTATCAGAATTTTTGTTTTGCTATTGCTGTTGGGCCTATTCATGGTCGCTTGTGGTGGTGCGGAGACCGATACGGAAACAGAAACGGCCGATACCCCAGCCGAAACCGAAACGGATACCGCTACGGATGAAGCGGCCGAAGAGGTAGCTGAAGAAGCGCCAGCAATGTCCGACGCCTTGTTGACCATTCCCGAAGCAAACGTGCAATTTGTGCGCAACTTTAACCCGCTCAGCAACAGCGCGATGGTTTGCACGCGCAACTGCATTTACGAACCGTTGATGATTCTCAACAGCATGACCAGCGAGCTGGAACCGTGGCTGGCCGAGAGCTTTGAGTTTAGCGATGATGGTCTGACGCTGACCTTCAACCTGCGTGAAGGCGTGCTCTGGTCGGATGGTGAACCGTTTACGGCCGAAGATGTTGTGTACACGTTTGAAGTCGTGCGCGATGTGGCTGGTGTGGACAGCCCGGTCCTGGCGGCGATGGCTGGTGACACGGCATATGTTGATGCGGTAACGGCCGTTGACGACACCACCGTCCAATTCACCTTCAACCGCGTAAACACCCCCGCTATTTACGAACTTATTGACCAGGACATCATTCCGCAGCATGTTTTCAGCGCGTATGATGACGTCATTGCCACCACCAACGAAAATCCCGTTGGCACTGGCCCGTTTACCGAAGTTGTCTCCTTCTCCAGCCAGTCGTACCAAATAAACGCCAATCCCAACTACTGGCAAGAAGGTGTACCCACATTTGCGGGAATTGAATACGTCGCCTACGGTGACGGCAATGCCGCCGCTCTCGCCGCTGTAAACGGGGACGTAGACTGGAGCAATGCCCAAATTCAAGACCCGGAAACTACCTTTGTCAGCGTTGACCCAGACAATCGGTACAGCATTACCTTTGAAGACAGCAACTATAACATCCTGGCACTCAACACCCAGGTCGCCCCGTTTGACGATGTAAATGTGCGCAAAGCAATCAGCATGGCCATTAACCGCGAACAAATCGCCCTGATTGCCGAAAACGGTATTGTTGGTCCATTTGATGTGACTGGTTTAACGGCCGCTTACGATGGTTGGAAAGTAGATGATGTAGCCGCGCTGGGTGACTGGACAACCTACAACCCGGAGATGGCTAACGAGCTGCTTGACGCAGCCGGTTTGGCACGCGGCGATGATGGCATTCGCGTATTGCCAGACGGCACGCGCATGAGCTACTCCATCGGTGTATTGCCAGCACCAAACTGGATTGCTGGCAATGAAATTGTTGCCCAAAACCTGGCCGAGGTGGGGATTGAGCTGGCCGTTGTGCCCAATCCGAATTTCCCTGAATACATCGAGACATTGCAAACGGGTAACTTCGATATGGCGTTTGGCATTATTGATGCCGGAGCAACTCCATACACCGTGTACAATTCCACCATGTCCAGCATTTTGCTGGCCCCCGTTGGCGAACGGTCGCCGGGTAACTATACCCGCTACGACGGCGGCGCGGCTGATGATCTGCTGGCCCAATTCGCGGCTGCCACCACAGTGGCTGAACAACATGAAATTGTGAACGAATTGCAGCGGGTATTTGCGGAAGAGGTGCCGGTGGTGCCGGTCATTGCCCACGGTGGCGTGGCGCATGTCATGACAACGACCTTCACAGGCTTCCCCACCGCAGACAATCTGTACGCCAGCCCAGAACCAAACCCTGCCTTTGAAGATGACTTCTTACTCGTCGTCACCAGGCTAACAGCCAAATAAACGCAAGAAAATTGCATGGTGAACGGTACATGATGAATTTGCCGTTCACCATGCATCATTTACCACCACAACCGTAGGTCGGATTGCTAATCCGACTATCGGATTAACAATCCGATTTACGAAGGAGGAAAAGCCATGCGTTACATATTGCGTCGCCTGGGTTTTTATTTGGTCGCTTTTTTCGCCTCGTTGACGATCAACTTTTTCCTGCCGCGCCTCATTCCCGGCGATCCGGTAACCACCATCCTCGGCCGCCCTGGGGCCACGCTGACCGATCAACAGCTAAACGCGATTCGGACAGCCCTGGGGTTGAGTGATGCACCACTCTTCCGGCAATACCTGGATTATTTGGCCCAGTTGGCGCGAGGCGATCTGGGTGTGTCCTTCCTCCACTTTCCCACCCCCGTCATTGAATTAATCGCTGGCGGCTTTGCCTGGACGCTTTTGTTGAGTGTTACCGCGCTGATTATCAGCTTTATTCTGGGCCATTTGCTGGGCATTTTTAGTGCCTGGAAGCGGGGCACTTTTCTCTCTAACGCGCTCCCCCCGACATTGATATTTATTGGTGCATTTCCGGCGTTTTTTTTGGCGATTACGGCCGTTTACTACTTCGGCTATCAGCTGCAATGGTTCCCCACCAACCACGCCTACGCCCGTCAATTTACCCCGGGGTTCAACCTCGATTTCATCCTGAGCGTTGCTTACCACATGATATTGCCGCTCTTTGTCCTGGTGCTTACCTCGCTGGGCGGCTGGGCCATTGGGATGCGCAACGTCATGATTTCGGTGCTGGGCGAAGATTACATCACCCTCGCCGAAGCCAAAGGGCTGTCGCCCAAACGGGTACGCTACATGTACGCGGCTCGCAACGCCATGCTGCCCAGCGTCACCGCATTTGGCATTATCCTGGGCGTATCCATTAGCGGGCAATTGCTCATCGAACAGGTCTTTTCTTATCCCGGTGTTGGCTTCTTGCTTGTCAGCGCCGTCAACAATACAGACTATCCTCTGATGCAAGGTTTGTTTTTGATGATTACGACGTTCGTTCTCATTGCAAATTTCATCGTTGATATTTTGTACACGCGGCTCGATCCGCGCGTGCGGGCAGGGTGAGGTCCGTAATCGGTATTCGGTAAGCAGTTTGGTTTATTGGGGAAGATGAACGATGGCTAAAAGCAAACGATCTCAAAATAAAAATTCGGTCTGGCGGCTGCTGCTAAGAAACAAAATGTTTTTAGGGGGCGTCGGGATTGTGCTGTTTTTCTCGCTGATTGCCCTGCTGGCCCCAGTGATTGCCCCGACGCCGCCGGAAAAGTTTGTCGGCGGGGCCAACATTGCCCCCTCAGCGGAATTTTGGTTTGGCACCACCGCCCTGGGCAAGGACGTGTTTAGCCAGACGGTTTGGGGCGCGCGCAACTCGTTGATCATTGGCTTTGGCACCGCGCTTGTGGCCACCATCGCCGCGCTGCTGGTGGGCATGACGGCCGGTTACTTCGGCGGCACGGTTGACGATGTGCTGACCCTGATCATGAACGTCTTTCTGGTCATTCCCGGCCTGCCGCTGCTCATTGTGCTGTCTGGGTATCTCAATCCCGGCACAACCACCGTCATTTTTGTACTCGCTTTAACCGGCTGGGCGTTTGCCGCGCGTATTGTCCGTTCGCAAATGCTGTCAATCCGGTCCAAAGATTTTGTGGCCGCCGCCAAAGTGAGCGGCGAAAGCAACTTCCGCATCATTTTTGTGGAGATTATGCCCAACATGGCCTCGATTATTGTGGGGCTTACCGTCGGGGCCGTTTCCTACGGCATTGCCGCCGCCACGGCGTTGAGCTTTTTGGGACTGACCGATATTAGCGCCGTGACCTGGGGCACCAATTTGTATTGGGCGCAAAACGGCAACGCCCTGCTGGTCGGTGCGTGGTGGACGTTTGCGCCTTCGGGCCTGTCGGTGGCGCTCGTCATTTTTGGGCTGGCGCTGATCAACTACGCAATGGATGAAATTACCAACCCGCGTTTGCGGGCAGAGAAGGATGTGAGCCATGTCATCAAAGGGCAATCAAGCACAGATGTCCGGGCAACTCCCGTCGTCCGTTAAGCAAACGGCCGTTTTGCTCGATATTCAGGCGCTTCAGGTGGATTACATGACACCGGCTGGCGCAGTGCGGGCGGCCAACGGCGTCTCGTTTGCGGTGAAGCCGGGCGAGGTGTTTGGGCTGGCAGGCGAATCGGGCTGTGGCAAATCAACGGTGGCCCATGCCATTTTGCGAATTTTGCGTCCGCCAGCGGTGATCACCGGGGGACACGTCATCTTTGACGGCGACGATGTGCTCGACATGACGCCGGAGCAGCTGCAAAACTTCCGTTGGCAGGGCGCTTCGATGGTGTTTCAGAGCGCCTTGAATGCACTGAATCCAGTGCTGAAGGTGAAAGATCAGATCGCCGATGTGATTGTGAAGCACAAGAAGATAGCCCGCGCCAAGGCGTATCAGCGGGCGGCGGAGCTGCTGGAACTGGTGGGGATTGAAAGCGGCCGTATCGAATCCTATCCGCATGAGCTGTCTGGCGGGATGCGCCAGCGGGTGGTCATTGCTATGGCCCTGGCTCTGGACCCACCGCTGATGATCATGGATGAACCCACGACGGCGCTGGATGTGGTTGTGGCCAAGGACATCATGCAGCGAATCGAGCAGCTCAAAGAGGAGATGGGCTTTTCCATTCTCTTCATCACGCATGATTTGTCGCTGATGGTTGAGTTTTCGGATCGCATCGGCATCATGTATGCGGGGGATATTGTGGAGCTGGCTCCGGCGAAGGAGCTGTTCAACAATCCGCTGCATCCGTACACGCAGGGGCTGCTTGGCTCGTTCCCCGCGCTGACGGGCGAAAAGAAAAAGTTATCCGGCATTCCCGGCGCGCCGCCAAATCTGCTCAAACCGCCACCTGGCTGCCGCTTTCATCCGCGCTGCCCCAAAGTGATGGCGCACTGTTCGCAAATTGTGCCGCAACTGCAAGAGATAACGCCCGATCATTGGGTGGCGTGTCATTTGTATGAAGGAGCGTCGTGAGTCGGATTGGCAATCCAACGGCGTATGAAGGAGAGGAAAATGAGCAAACAAGCGTTGCTTGAAGTCCGTGGCTTAACCAAACATTTTCCGGTCGGGGGTTTGTTTAAAAGGCAGCATGTCCACGCCTTGAATGAGGCGACGTTTTCCATTGACCAGGGTGAAGTTGTCTCGCTTGTGGGGGAATCTGGCTCCGGCAAGTCAACAACGGCGCGGCTGATTGCCCGATTGGTTCCGGCCACCGCTGGCGAGATTATTTTTGACGGTGCGGACGTGCTGAAAACGGAACCGCGCGGCGCGTCGAAGCAGTACCGCAGTGAAGTGCAGATGATTTTTCAGGACCCGTTTGGCTCGCTGAATGGATCGCATACGATTGGGCACCATCTGGAACGGCCGTTACGCATTCACAACATGGCTACCAACGACAATATCGAGCAGCGGGTCCACGAACTGCTGGAACTGGTGGGGCTCACCCCGGCGGCCGATGTCGCCAGCAAGTTTCCCTACGAACTGTCCGGCGGCCAGCGGCAGCGCGTGGCCATTGCCCGCGCCCTGGCGGTGGAACCGCGCATCATTTTGGCTGACGAACCGATTTCCATGCTGGACGTGTCCATCCGCGCCGGGGTGCTCAACCTGATGGAAAAGCTGAAAGAGGAGCGGGGCATCGGCTTCCTGTACATCACGCACGATTTGGCCAGCGCCCGCTACATCGGCGACCGTACGATTGTGATGTACGCCGGGCACATGGTGGAGAGCGCCGACAGCAGCGAGTTGATGGAGGAACCGGCTCATCCGTACACGCGATTGTTGAAAACGGCCGTTCCCAATCCCCAAGCTGGCCTGGCCACCCGCGAAGTGCAGGCACGCGGCGAAGTGCCGTCGCTGACCGAGCCGCCGCCCGGCTGTCCGTTTGCCGCCCGCTGCCCGGAAGTGATGGACGTGTGCCGCCAGGTGATGCCCGAACGCACAACCATTGGCTTAGATCATTGGGTTCGCTGTCATTTATACGAAGAACAATAAGATGCTGAGATTGGACCAATCTTCAAGATTGGTCCAATCTAAAACCGCTACCAAGGAAAACGCATGTCAAATATTTCTGTGGTCAACCTCCAAATCGAGCATTTACAGGAAACGTTGGGCATTGGCACAGCCGCGCCGCGCCTGTCCTGGCAGGTGGCGAGTTCTGCCGCCAGTTGGACACAATCTGCCTACGCAATTGCCCTGCAAGGCACAAAGCAGCAGACGGGCAAGGTGGAATCCAGCCAATCGGTGCTGGTGGATTGGCCGTTTGCGCCGCTGCAATCACGGGAGCGCGTCGGTGTGCAAGTGCGCGTTTGGGGCGCGGATGGGAGCGCGTCCGATTGGAGCGAACCGCTCACGGTGGAAGCGGGCTTGCTGAAAGAGAAGGATTGGCACGGCCGTTTCATCACCCCCACCTGGCACGAAGATAAATCCCAAGACAACCCCGCCCCCTACCTGCGCCGCGAATTTGACCTGCGTGAAGGCATCGCCTCCGCACGGTTGTACATCACCGCGCTCGGCGTTTATGAAGCACAAATCAACGGCCAGCGGGTCGGCGATCACCTCCTTGCCCCAGGCTGGACGGTGTACGACCAGCGGCTGCGCTACCAAACCTTTGACGTGACTGACCTGCTGCAATCCGGCGGCAACGCCATCGGTGCTATCCTGGGTGACGGCTGGTATCGCGGCCGTTTGGGCTTCGGCGGCGGGCAGCGCAACATTTACGGCGACAAGCTGGCGCTGCTGGCCCAACTCGAAGTGACCTACGACGACGGCACAACCGAACAAATCGTGACTGATTTGGACTGGCAGGCAAGTACAGGGCCGATTCTCGCCAGCAGCATTTACGACGGCGAACGTTACGATGCGCGGCTGGAAATGGATGGCTGGTCTGAGAGCGGTTTTGATGGTGGGACATGGACGGCCACTTCGACATGCGCCCCCCGGTCGTCGCTCAGTGCAAGCGTTTCCCACCTCGATCACGATTTTTCCACCCTGGAAGCCCCGCTTGGCCCGCCCGTGCGCCGCACGGAGGAATTGGCTCCGGTCGCCATCACCCAATCGCCATCCGGCAAAACGCTGGTGGATTTTGGCCAAAACTTGGTGGGCTGGGTGCGACTCTCAGTGGAAGGCGCAGCGGGTCATACCGTCACCCTGCGTCATGCGGAGGTGTTGGAAAATGGGGAATTGGGAATACGGCCGTTACGCACCGCCACTGCCACCGACCAATACACCCTGCGCGGCAGCGGCATCGAAACCTACGAACCCCGCTTCACCTTTCACGGTTTCCGCTACGTGGAGGTAGAAAATTGGCCCGGAGAACTGCGCCCCGACCATCTACGCGCCATCGTTTTGCATTCCGACATGGCGCGCACGGGCCAGTTTGAATGCTCCGACCCGATGCTCAACCAGCTGCACCAAAACGTGGTCTGGGGGATGCGCGGCAACTTCCTCGACGTGCCCACCGACTGCCCCCAGCGCGACGAGCGCATGGGCTGGACGGGCGACATTCAGGTATTTTCGCCAACGGCCGCTTTTTTGTTCGATACCAGCGGTTTTTTGCAATCGTGGCTGGTTGATTTGGCGCAGGAACAGCGCAAACAGAACGGCACGGTGCCGCATGTGGTGCCCAACATTTTGGGGGATGGGGGCGCGGCGGCGTGGGGAGATGCGGCAACTGTTGTGCCGTGGACGCTGTACCAGCGGTACGGCGACGAGGGCATTTTGCGCGATCAGTTCGCCAGTATGTGTGCCTGGGTTGATTTTGTCGCGGCGAGAGCAGGCGAATCCTTCTTGTGGGATACCGGCTTCCAGTTTGGCGACTGGCTGGACCCAACTGCACCGCCCGACCAGCCGTGGCAGGCGCGTACGGACAAGGTGATTGTGGCCAGCGCCTATTTTGCCCACTCGGCGGACCTGGTGGCGAAAACGGCCGAACTGCTCAACGACACCACCGCCCACAGCAAGTATGCCGAAATGGCCCAAAAAGCGAAGGCTGCTTTTGCCGCTGAATATGTGACGCCAAACGGCCGTATGATGTGCGACGCCGAAACTGCCTACGCCCTGGCCATCGCTTTCGACCTCCTGCCAAACAAAAAACAGCGCCAAAACGCTGGCGACCGGTTGGCAAAATTGGTGCTGGGCAGCGGCTACACCATCCGCACCGGCTTTGTGGGCACGCCGCTCATTTGCGACGCACTGTGCCAGACGAGGCATTACGCCACCGCCTACCGCCTGCTGCTACAGCAGCAATCCCCCTCATGGCTTTACCCCATCACGATGGGTGCCACCACTATTTGGGAACGGTGGGACTCGATGCTGCCGGACGGCTCCATCAACCCCGGCGAGATGACCTCCTTTAACCATTACGCCCTGGGCGCGGTGGCCGATTGGATGCACCGCACAATTGGCGGTCTGGCCCCTGCGGCACCGGGCTACCGCCACATCCGCTTTGCGCCACGCCCCGGCGGCAAGCTAACCCACTGCCACACCCGCCTGCAAACCCCCTACGGCCTGGCCGAATGCCGCTGGCAAATCACCGACGACACGCTTGAGCTTTCCGTGACCGTTCCCCCCAACGCCACAGGTGAAGTGGTTCTGCCCGGCCACGCTGGCGAGCCGATTGTGGTTGGTTCCGGGCAGCATACCTGGACGGTCGCGTATCAAGACCCGGATGCGCGGGGGCCGTTCACCGTGGATGATTTCATCGGCGACATCCTGTACCAGCCAGACGGCCACCGCCTGGTGATGGAAACGCTCGACAAACTCAATGCGCCCGGCTTTTTGCGCTTTGTGCTGCCAAACAATAAAGAAACTCGCCTGCGCGACGGGCTGGGCGCTATACCCAATCAAGAAGAAGCGCTGCGCCTGTTTAATGAGGCGTTGGCAAAGCTGTAGGAACAAAATGACATCTAAATCAGAACACATTCGCGTCATTGTCACCACCGATCCGGAGCTTGATGATCTCAACTCCATGCTCCGGCTGGTGCTGTACGCCAACGAGATCGAGCTGGCGGGGCTGGTGTATTCGTCGAGCCAGTTCCACTACGCGGGCGATGCAGCACGCGGAGTTGCCCCCCACCGCTGGCCGCCTGCGGGTGCGCGGGGACACATTGATCAAGCGCTTGATGCTTATGAGCAGGTTTACCCAAATCTGCGGGTGCACGATTCGCGCTACCCGGACCCCGCCCACCTGCGGTCGCTCGTGCGGGTGGGGAATATTGCGGATGTGGGGGATGTGAAACGGCCGTCTCCCGGTTCCGACCTCATTGCCCAGATTCTGCTCGATGATGTGCCAGGCACGGTCGTACTGCAAGCCTGGGGTGGACTCAATACCATCGCCCGTGCCCTCATGACCATCGAGGAACAGCATGCGGACAAGCCAGGATGGGAAGCAATCCAGGCGCGTGTTACGGCGCGCACGGTGCTGACCAGCTGGGGTGAGCAGGATGACACCTTTGCCGCCTACATTCGCCCGCATTGGCCGCAAATGACACTGCGCCAGGTCGCCACGATGGTCTGGGGCTACGCCGCCCGGATGGTTACGCCAGCGGCGCTGCACCATTACTTCTCCGCCGAGTGGACACGCGACAACGTTTCCCAAGTCGGCCCGGTGGGGGCTGCCTACCGCGTCTGGGGCGACGGGCTGCAAATGGCGGAAGGCTTTGATGCGGAGGATTACTTTGGCCTACGTGGATTCTCTGACGAGGAACTGCGGGCGCGTGGCTATAAGCTATTTGTCCCCTTATACGAACCCGATGCCTGGATCTCTGAAGGAGATTCATCGAACTTTGCCCTGCATATTGACAACGGCCTGCGTAACTGGGAACACCCCGGGAACGGCGGATGGGGTGGCCAGCAGGTACGCGATCCCGAAGACCCTCACAAATGGCACTCGGTCGGGTTTGAGGGACTAGATTTTTCTAAGCCGCCGACGGATTGGGGGGATGTGGCCCGATGGGTTCCAGCCTTCCAGCGCGATTTTGCGGCGCGTTTGCGGTGGTCGGTCAGCGATTCATACGCGGCCGCGAACCATCACCCCAAACTTGAGGTAACAACCGGGCTTGATATGACGGCCCAGCCTGGGGAAACCGTCACCATCGTCTGGTCTGTCATGGACCCGGACCGCGACGCTGTGAGTGTGACAGCCTGGCAGTACCGCGAGGCGGGGAGTTGCCCGCACGAGGCGTTGCTCAAGCGCACAGGCGAGAACGGGGTAACGGTAACCGTTCCCAACAACGCGGCCGCTGATGAAACGATCCACATCATCCTTGAGGCAACCGATGCGGGTGAGCCGCCATTGACCACCTACGCCCGGATTATTTTAACGGTCACATGACAATTTTTACCAGGCTGGGGTAGTGCCAGGCCTCTTCGGTTGTCATACCCGCGTAGGCGGGTATCCATCTGCCTGCGCAGGAATGGCGGGATTCGTAGTTACAGAAGGAAAAAGATGATTCACGAAAAAATTCAACTCTATGAAAATCGGTCGGATGTGACGTTGACGACGTATGTGCTGGACGATTCGGCCGAGATGCTGAATGGCAAAAAACGCCCGGCGGTGCTGGTTTGCCCCGGCGGCGCGTATTTGGGCTGTTCGGATCGGGAGGCGGAGCCAGTGGCGCTGCGCTTTGCGGCGATGGGCTACCATGCGTTTGTGCTGCGTTACTCGACGTACTTCGAGGGAAAGTTTGGCGAGCTGCCTTTTGGCGGTGATATGCCCGTCAATCCCAAAAGCGTGCATCCTGGCCCGGTGCGGGACATCGGCCAGGCGTTTCTGACGATCCGCGAATTTGCCGACGAATGGCTGGTGGATATGGACAAGGTAGCGATTTGTGGCTTTTCGGCGGGCGGCCACAACTGCGCGATGTATGCCACGCATTGGCATCGGCCGATTATGACCGACCATTTTGGGGTTCCTGCCGCCGACCTAAAGCCTGCGGCTGCTATTGTGGGCTACCCAATTGGTGATTATCACATCATGTTTGGCGAAATTACCGACCCGGTGGGTCAGGAAATCTCCAACGCGGCCAGCATTGCTTTTTTAGGCACAACAACCCCGTCAAGCGATTTGCTCGACGCGGTGAGTCCGGTTCTGCACATTACGCAGGAAACGCCGCCAATGTTTATTTGGGCGACAGCGGCTGATGAGTTGGTGCCGGTGGAAAACAGCACTAGCTTGGCCAACGGGCTGGCGCGGCAAGGTGTGCCGTTTGAAATTCATATTTTTGAAGGAGGGATGCACGGTTTAAGTTTGGCCGATCAGGCCACAGCCGGAGGTTTGGCGAACCTTGAACCGGATGCTGCCAAATGGATCGGGCTGGCCGAAACGTGGCTCAAGAAGCGATTTGCGCTGGAACTGCCTGTCAAGCCAGCCTGGATGGTGGAGATGGAAGCGGCCTAAATGGGCCAATAAGGTGACACTTCGCAATGGATGAGCAAATCCTCGTTGATGGTTTGCAGTGTGAATATCTTCGTAATCCGCTGGGCATAGGCAGCAAAATGCCGCGACTAAGTTGGAAGCTGGCTGCCAGGCGACGCAATGTGATGCAGTCGGCATTTCAAATTCAGGTAGCAGAGCTGGCCGACCTGAAAGCGCCTATCTGGGATTCTGGCAAGATGCTGTCTGCTGCTTCGGTACATGTGGCGTATGGCGGGCCGACACTGCTTTCGCGGCAGCGTTATTTTTGGCGGGTGCGCGTTTGGGATGAAGCCGATACGGTTTCAACCTGGAGCCAGAGCGCGTTTTGGGAAATGGGGCTGCTGGAAACGGCCGATTGGCAGGCCAAATGGATCGAACCCCAGCAAAAACCAGCCCAACCGGAACCGCCCCTGCACATGTTCCAGAACCTGGGCAAAATTTCGCCGGAACCGGATGCCGATTATGGACGGTTGAATCCATGTTTGTATGTGCAACGGCCGTTTACCCCCCCCACGCCCATCCAAAAAGCCCGCCTCTACGCCACTGCGCACGGGGTTTACCGCCTGTTTATAAACGGCCGTCGCGTGGGCAACGTTGAACTGGCACCCGAACCCACCGCTTACGACGATTTTTTGCAGGTCCAAACCTACGACGTCACGGCGCTGCTTCAGCCGGGTGAAAATGTGCTGGCGGCGGTGTTGGGCGATGGTTGGTACTGCGGACGCCTGGGCTTGCCGGGTGACAGCTGCCAGTACGGTGACAAATTAGCTTTGTTGTGCCAACTGGAGATTGTGGGGGAAGACGGCCGTATCCACACCATCCCCTCCGACGAAACCTTTACCGCCACCACTGGCCCCCTCATCTACTCGGACCTGTTCATCGGCGAACGGTACGATGCCCGCCGCGAGCTGGAAAATTGGCAGCCCGTCACCATCCCCGACTACGGCACCGCCAATCTCGTGGCGCAGGTGGGTGAACCGATGCGCGTCGTGGCCGAGCTGCCCGTGCAGGCCATCCTTCAAACCCCCAGGGGCGAAACCGTGCTCGACCTGGGCCAAAACATTCACGGCAAGCTGCGGATGCGCGTGCAAGGCCCCGCCGGAACCGAAATTACGCTGGATCACAGCGAAACGCTCGACGCGGAGGGCAACTTCCTGCACAAAATTCGCGGGCGCAACAAAGACCAGCGGGATGTCTACGTGCTCAAAGGCGGCGGCGCAGAGGTTTACGAGCCGTGGTTTTCCACGCACGGCTTCCGCTACGTGCGCCTCAGCGGCTATCCGGGCGAACCGCAGGTGGAAGATTTTGTTGGACTGGTGGTGGCTTCGGATTTACGGCCGTCGGGACAGTTTAGCTGCTCTGATGAACGTCTGAACCAGTTGCAGCAAAACGTCGTGTGGAGCCAGCGCGGTAATTTCTGCGGCATCCCCACCGATTGCCCCCACCGGGAGCGGGCCGGGTTTACCGGGGATGCGCAGGTATTCATGGCGACGGCCTGCTTCAACATGGATATTGCCATGTTTATCACCCGCTGGCTGCGCAATTTGCAAATTGAACAGCGCCCCGATGGGCAGGTGCCGGTTGCTGTGCCCTATTGGAAAAGCTACGTTGCGATTGCCAACCAGGTGCAAGGCGGGGCGCACACGTCGGCGGGTTGGGGCGACGCCTGCATCATCGTGCCCTGGACACTGTACCAGAGCTACGGCGACACCCAAATCCTGGCTGAAAATTATGAGACGATGCGCCGCTGGCTGGCCTACGTGCAAAAAGAAGCCGAGCAGGGCATCCCAGAACGTTTAGATGGGGCATTAACTGAAGAAGTTCGCCAGCGACAGCGATTTTTGTGGAATTCCGGCTTTCATTTTGGCGATTGGCTTATTCCCAGCCTGACGGCAGGCTATGGCAATCCGTTTGAAGCAGCCAACGCGACAAAAGAGATTGCCGCCAGCTGTTTTTATGCCCACAGCACGGCGCTGATGGCCAACATTGCCTCCGTTTTGGGCAAAGCAGATGACCAGCAGCGCTACAGCGACCGCCTGGCCCACATTCGTGAAGCGTTTGCCGCAGAGTACGTGGGCGAGGATGGGCGGCTGTTGTCCCATTACCAGGGAATGTATGCGCTGGCATTGTGGCTGGAGATGGTGCCGGAGGGGCAACGGCCGTTCCTCACCCAACACCTCGTCAACCTGATCGCCGAAAACGATTACCGGCTGGACACGGGCTTTGTCTCTACACCGTATTTGCTGGACGTGTTGGTGGAAAACGGCCGTTCTGACATCGCCGCCAAACTGCTGTTCCAAACCAACTGCCCCTCCTGGCTTTACGCTGTGGAAAAAGGGGCCACCACCATTTGGGAAAGCTGGGACGCCATCGCTCCCGATGGCACCGTCAACCTGGCCTCGTTCAACCATTACGCTTTTGGCGCTGTGGGGGATTGGCTGTACCGCACCGTAGCCGGTTTGGACAAAAGCCAGCCAGGGTACAAGCACGTTCTCATCCAGCCACGGCCGTTTGGCCACCTGAGCCACGCCAAAGCCAGCTACCACTCAATCTACGGCGAAATTGTGTCCGCCTGGGAATTGCATAACGGCACGATGCGCGTGCAGGCCACCATCCCGCCCAACACAACCGCCACCATTCGCCTGCCAGGGGCAGACCTGCAATCCATTTCAGGACGTTACGCAATCACCCAAAATGGGCAGGATGTGATGGTAGAAGTTGGCAGCGGAACATATCAATTTGAGTATCCCTATGATGCTCAATCAGTACAAAAGGATTTATCATGAACAAGTTTACATTTCCAAATGATTTTATGTGGGGCAGTGCTACCGCCGCCCATCAGGTAGAAGGCAACAATATCAACAGCGAGAGTTGGGTGCTGGAACATCTGCCCAATACCATTTACGCTGAGCCATCCGGCGATGCTTGCGATCATTACCATCACTATCCCCAGGACATTGCCTTGCTGGCCGAACTGGGCTTCAATGCCTACCGTTTTTCAATTGAATGGGCGCGTATTGAACCGGAAGAAGGTGAATTTTCCTACGCCGCCCTCGAACATTATCGGCGTATGTTGGCCGCCTGCCACGAACACAATATTCAGCCGGTGGTAACGTTCCATCATTTCACCTCACCGCGCTGGCTGCAGCGGTACGGCGGCTGGCTGGACGACAAAACGCCAGAGCGGTTCGCTCGCTACTGCGAGAAAACAACGGCACATCTCGGCGACCTGATTGCGGTGGCCTGTACGGTGAATGAACCAAATATTTCGGCCGTGCTGGAGAGCATTTTGCCGTTTGACCTGACCGCTGGCCCCTGGTGGCAAGAGGCATCCCAGGCGTTTGGCGTCGCCCCCGACCAGATGGGTCTGTTTCAGTTCGTGGCTGATCGGCATATGTGGGATGTCATTTTTGCAGCCCACCGTCGCGCCTATGAAGTGCTTCATGCTGGCCCTGGCGATTTCCCCGTCGGCTTGACCCTTGCTCTCCACGACTTTCAGGCTGCCGAGGGTGGAGAGGAGAAGATGGCTGAGATACGCCGCCGATTGGCCGATGATTTTCTTGAGCGGCTGGGTGATGATGATTTTGTCGGCGTACAAAACTATGCACGGATGGTGATTGGGCCGGAAGGCATTGTGCGACCGGGTGATGATGTTGCGAAAAACCAAATGGGCGAGGAGATTTATCCGCCAGCGCTCGGCGGTGCGATTCGTCATGCGGCTCAGGTGTCGGGTTTGCCGGTTTATGTAACGGAAAATGGCCTGTCAACTGAGGATGACACGCAGCGACTGGCCTATTTTAGGGGCGCTTTGCAAAGTATGGTGGATTGCCTTAAAGATGGTGTCGATGTTCGCGGTTACCTTGCCTGGTCTGCTTTTGACAATTTTGAATGGGTATCGGGTTACGGACCGAAGTTTGGTATCATTGCAGTTGATCGGCAAACGCAGACACGCAAACCGAAATCAAGCGGACGCTGGTTGGGGAATATAGCCCGTACGAATCGATATCAGTCTGAAAGCGCTTAAAGTACAAAATTCCCTTGGCAACGATTTAGTTTATTTATGCCTGTACTGTATCAGGGCAATTATACTGTGGAGATGATTGGGTAACTGGTATGAGGTTGAAGGAAGAAGGGGTTGGTGTTTTATACGGGAACGGCCGTTTGCTTATCAGCCTTTGCAAATGATAAAATGAATGGAAAAGATTGCCTACTTGAGAAAAATTGGTTGGCAATATGTTTGGGAAGGAAAACCAAAATTATACACGTGAGTGAACGAATCCCGCTCTGGGCACAAGAGGTACAAGTGGAATCGCTTGTACCTCTTTCTATTTCTGACCGCATCTTTTCCACAATTTCATCGGGAGCTATACCAGCGTTATCCAACACAACAGCATAATCACCATGGAGGGCAATGGCTATCACTGTGTCATCATAAATGAATACACGGTCTAAGATTTTTGCCAGTAATTGCTTCCGGGCTTCATCCGGATCGTCAACCATCATGCAAGCATCCCAATAATTCAAGAAGTTTTCCAACAAGTCTGCCGCCTCAATTAAATCAGGGTCTTCAGGATTTCGTGGGGTGTAGGGGCGTACCCTTGTGGTCGCCCAGAGCAGGGCGGGCACAAGACCCGCCCCATGTATATCAAGTTAAGCATAAAGCTCAGCTAAAGCTAATAAAAGTTGAAAAGTATGAGGCGATTTAGCACTTTTGTTAATGCGTACGCCATGTGATAAACAAGACCGTAACATAGTCAACGATTCCGCTAAACGCGATAAATCACAGATTGCCAAGGCCAGATTGATAGCATGGCGACGCACGGTTGCGGAGGCCTTGACGAAACTGCGGTCAGGGAATTGCCAATTGGCCATCAAAAAAGACCAATGTTGGATGATCATGCCAATCAGCTTAGCGTACAGTTCACACAAGATACGCCACGGTTTTTCAGAGCGAGATTTATCAATGCGCCCGTGTGATTTCCAAAGTTTGAAAAGCAGCTCGATCTGCCAACGCAAGCGAGCCAGGACAAGAATTTCTGCCGGTGTGAGACGGTCAACAGGCACATTGGTGACAAATAAAGTCCAATCACATAAAACTAGTCGTGCTGAGGAAACGGTTTGGCCTTTACGTTTAGAAGCAGCTTTAAGTTTGCGTCGCCGTTCCCGAGCAACTTCAGCCGGTACCCGAAAACCTACAAACCGGGCTGGGAGACGTTTTTTCAACCCTAACTCGATAGGGATGTCAAATGAGCCATTTGTTTGCTGTCGTACAAATGCCGCTTGTGACCATGACTGTCCAGAACTATCAACAAACCCAGTTTGCGCTTGGGCGCGTGAAAGCCAACAACAACCTGTCCTATCCATTGTTTCTAACGCCTCTAGCTTCCAATACCCCAAGTCACGAATAAGCAAACTCCTCTCAGGAAGCGGCCGGTTCAAGGTAGACGCAACGCGGTCATGGGTGCGCCCATCAACAAGGTGCGGCCCATCAATTTCCCCATGTAACACATCCCAGCGGACTTGCAGCTTGACAGCGCCATTGCTCGCAGACCCGCTGCCGCCACACCCTGACCAAACCGGGGCCAACTCTTCTGGCAAGGTGATGCTGCTGCTATCTTCAATATATACGCCATTGAAGCGTTGTAGAACGGGAATAGCGACTGCTTTTGCCTGGATCGTTTCGGTTAACGCTGCCTGCAAAACCTGGTACAAGCAATCGCTTGCTGTTTTGGTGAAGCGTTGGTCAAGACCCTGCGGCGTAATCTCTAACCCAACTGTCACGCCAGTTTGGCACAAGGATTCAAGCGTTGCTTCTGGCTCTTGTAACCAGCCAAAGACTAACGTTTGGCAGAAATTGGCTCCTGTCACCTTCACTTGCCGCTGGGTGAATCCAGTTTTTTGGGCTGCTTCTGTGGCGGTATGGGTAAGGACATGCTGCATTGCTTGGCTTATCCGTGTTATGATTGTCATGGAGAACTCCTTTGGCTTGCGGTTTCGTGGAAAAAACCAGTTTGCCTCAAGAGTTCTCTTTTTGCACATATTTATTGCCTTAGCTTGATACCTATGGGGCGGGCACAAGACCCGCCCCTACATGACAAGACCCCGTGAATTCCCAAAGAGCCTTAAATCATCATAATCGACCGGTCGTAACGACTCGATTTCACGCTGAAGTCGATTACGTTTTTCGATATATTCCTGTGGGTGAGGTTCCCCTTGTAACGCCGCGGCTGTTTATACTGAACACGGTCATAAACTGACATTTTCAAAGGTCTGAAAGTTGAGCGTGAGTAGGCTGGCTAACTGGTCTTTGAAAGTACCAGACACGTCGGCCAGGCAATCTTCAATCGCCTGCCGGAAGTCGGCAAACTTCTCGTAGTATTGGGAATAGAGACATTGCTTTTTGACAAACTTCCACAGGCGCTCAATTAGGTTTAGATTAGGCGAGTAAGGCGGTAAGAAAAGGAGTTCGATACGCAAGTCGGCGGCCAATTGTTTAATGAAATGGCAATGTTGATACCGGGCGTTGTCCAGGACAACCGTGATGGGCAAGTCAGCAAAAGAAGCGGCTAATTGATAGAACAAGGCGGCGACGGAGTGGGCATTGATGTAACTGGTGTTGGTGACCGTCACTAACTGTCGAGTGGTGGCGTGCAGTGCACCCAAAACATTGAACCGTTGCCGACCAGCTGGGGCTTTGATGAAGTGGCGGACAAAAGACCAAAGGAAGCCAAGGAAGGGCTGCAAGACAAAATGAGCAGCATCGACGAAAAACAAGTGGCGCTGATTGGCCTGGGCATCAGCCAGACGCGGCGTCAGTTCCTCATCCAGGAACTCCTGTTGTTTCTCTGGGTCAGCCTTAGCCGGTATCTGACCCACTTTACGCCGCTTCAGCCCCAGCTTTTTCAGAAACTCCGCCACCTGGGTTGGACTACGGCGCAAACCGGTCAGTTTTTCGATACGGGCCACAGCTTCATCAATGGTCGCTGGCGGTCGCCGCTCGAATTCCTGACGCAGGCTATCCTGGTGGTCATCCAGGTCGCTCTTGGGCTGGTGAAAGTTCAACTCTTTGAGTGTCTCAATCCCGCCTTGTTGATACATCAGGAGATACTCGCGCAGCGTCGCCTGGCTGATACGCACGATGCGACCGATTTCCTGGTGCGACAGACCCAGCGCTTTCAAATACACCACTTCCATTCGTTGTCGTACCCGAGGGTGCGGATGGTGGGTACGTTCGCGATGTAACTGGTTAATGGTTTCTGGTGCGAATTGGAGTTTAATCATCTTGTCCTCTGATTGGCAAAAATGACAAAGTATATCTTTCCCGACCTGTTTGCCAATCATAATCAAAATTGAAATGTCACTCTATGCCCGTGCTGGGTATAGCATGGATTCCATGCTGCCGCATCAGCCGGGCGACCCGGTGAATGCTGCAGGCAACCTGATTCTTCACCTCTTCGTAGATGCGTGGGATGCCGTATGTGCCGTCGCTAGCTGCAAACGCCTTCTCAATCGCGGCCAACAGCTCCTGGTTGGCCGTCTCCCACTGCCTGACGGCCCGCGTCCGCCAGGCGCAATACTCGCTGGATGAGACCTGCAGGAGCCGACACATCTGCTGACTTCCCACCGGTCGCGATGCTGCTCAATGAACGTGTATCTCATTGGCTCGGGGTGCACTTGATGTCCCTTCCGCCGCCGCTTTTTTGCGATTCTAACGGGAGAGCAAACCCTGCGTGATACCTAACTCCCGCTCAATATCCGACGCAGAACGGTCGGTTGTCCGCAGTAAATTGATCGCCCGCTCTTTGAATTCATCCGGGTATTCTCGTTTCTGTTTTTCATCTGTTTCCTCCAAAAAAAAGTGTACTCAATTTCTAAATTTCTTGCGTCCACTTTTGGTTCTTCACCAACTTTGGTGCAAAAACTTTCGTAGAATAAGCATTGTGGATAAGCTATGACCCCTGAAATCACATCAGGAGGCTACTCATGGCTTTTACTCTTGCCACAGATCTTGTGCCCGGTTGCAAAATAGATCAGATCCTCACCGATGAGTGGAGCTTAACCATTCAGGCTCATAGTACAGCTACGATGGTAGCTTGTCCCAACTGTACTCAGTTATCCAGCAGCGTACACACTTACTATACGCGGTCCCCACAAGACCTGCCGATTGGCGCGAAAGTTGTCCGGCTGCAACTACAGGTTCGACGTTTTCGCTGTCACAATTCAAGTTGTGCCAAACGCACGTTTTCCGAGCGGCTACCCCAACTACTGCAACCTTATGCGCAGAAGACAGAGCGATTTATCACCGCCCTTTACCATACAGCTCAGGCTTTAGGTGGCGCCGCGGCGGCGCGACTGTTGGTTCTCTTACAGTTGCCAACCAGCGCCACCACATTGCTCCGAATTATTCGCCGCTTGTTTGCCAGCCCGACAGCGATGCCGCGCGTTGTGGGAGTGGATGATTGGGCGAAGCGGAAAGGTACGGCTTATGGCACTATTCTGGTGGATCTGGAACGTCACCAAGTTATCGACCTTTTGCCTGACCGTACGGCCGAAACGGTCGAACAGTGGCTGAAAGACCATCCAGGTATTGAAGTTGTCACGCGAGACCGGTCAACCGAATATGCCCGCGGTGTGACCAACGGTGCGCCGCAAGCGCAACAAGTGGCTGACCGTTGGCACCTGCTGCTGAATTTGCGCCAAATGCTGGAACGTTTAATCAGTCGCTGGTATCAGCGTTTAAACCTGTTGCCGGTGATGAAAGCTATTTCTGGAGAAGAGAAGATGGTGTCAAGGCGCGACTCTTTTCGCAGAACGGAGAGCGAAAGAGCTGTGAGCCAGGCCAGTCGCGCCAAACGGCTGGCTCGCTATCAAGAAATTCAGCAGCGTAAGCGTAGTGGGCAAAACATCCGTCAAATTGCCCTGGCAATGAAGCTTACCCGCATCACGGTCCGTCTCTACTATTACGCTGAGGAATTTCCCGAGCGTAATACCCGCCGCCCCTTACCCAGTATCCTCGACCCATATCTGCCTTATCTAGAGCGGCGTCTCCAAGAAGGCTGCGAAAATGCGTCACAATTGTGGCGGGAGATTCAGGGAAAGGGGTATCCTGGCACCAAACGCCAGGTGTTTCGCTGGGTACAAATACACCGCACAAAGCCTGCGCCTTCCTCCAGAAAAGATACGCTGCCAACGAGCTCAAGGTCGACCATCATAGAAACAGTCCCTGTTAATAGGCACACTCGTGACCCTCTACCATCCGTCAAACAGTTGGCCTGGCTGCTGGTTTTGGCCCCAGAAGCCTTGTCTGCTGAGGAAAAGGCTGTTTTACAGCGCATTCAAAAAGATGCGAAAGTTGAAATTGTTTATCGATTGGCACAACAATTTATGAACCTGGTTCGCCAACACCAGTCCGATCAACTAGATTCGTGGTTGGAGGCGTGTGCACAAAGTGGTATTGGTAATCTTCAGACATTTGCGGAGGGGATTCGTCGCGATTACGCAGCTGTTTCTGCCTGCCTAAAAACATCCTACAGTAACGGCCAGACAGAAGGACAGGTGAATCGGTTGAAGTGTTTGAAACGGCAGATGTATGGCCGTGCCAACCTTGATTTATTGAGGATTAGGCTGCTTTATTCACCACCATTGCACCAAAGTTGGTGAAGAACCACTTTTTTGGGGGATCCTCAGGCCCAACCCCGCGACAAAACTGGATGATTACACACTCTTTTTATCATTAAACATTATCGGAAATAAACAATGGGACATTGATTCACACGGATTTACACAAATAAAACAGTCAAAATCAGTGTTTATCTGTGTCCGATTGTTTACATAACCCTATTTCCGATAAACTTTATTGCATCGCAACACGACAGGGTGGTTTTTCCTCTTCTCTATCCTCTTCTGGTTCAGGAACAATGCAATTAGAAAAAATCAGCCTAGCATCAGCATTTTCTTTATGGCGATAAATGTCCAGAGACAATGGTTCTGATTCTGGCGATATATCTTCCTCGACAGTCAGCGCCCGGTCTTGCTCTAAATCCAGATGAATAGACTGAGTTGGGCTGGCTGCGAGCAGTTTGATTTGTTTTGTCTGTTCAGCCGAAGCGCGGATGGCGAACGAACATTGAATCCTTTCAGGGATAATGAACACGCGGCCGTCCAACCGGCATTCCTCATCTACGGCGCGGATTTCCTCCGACTTAACTTTAACAGTCAACCAATCCCGCACCTGCCTGGCAGTAGGAATATCAAGATCGATCCTGGCGCGATTACCGTCATCTCTGCCGTTCAACATAAGCAGCAGGGCAAAAATGAGAATTAGCAGGATAAAAAGAAATATCAGTAGGCGCCGGCTCATGGTCGAGTAAAGCCCGGAGTAGCTGTGTTAAAATCGGACGCTATCCATGATGGGCCGGCAACCCGGATATGAAATGCATGGGGAGAGCGATCACAGGTCAAGTCAAGGCCGCAAACATCGGCGCTGGTCCGGCCAGGACCGTCGTCGAATGCCCAATAAGCATACTCATTGAAAAATTCTCCAGGTAAATCGCGCCAGCCATCTATTTCTTTTTCAGATAAGGCGCGGTTCCAGACACGGATTTCATCCAACATGCCATGGTAGGCGAACTGCTGCCCGGTGGGACAAAGACCACCGACATAGAATCCGGGAGGGCAGCCGGTGTTGTCTACTCGCACTGTGATGGGGTTGGCAATCAAATCAGCGCCTTTTACTTCATCTCCATTACGGAACAGTTGAAGCGATTCAACGGTGCCGCTGTTAATATCATAAGTGAGTACGGCCGCATAGTGTACCCATTGGCCTACAGAGATTGGTTTTTCGTCTTTAACGGCCGTCCACCCGGCACTGCGCGGTCGAGCCACAAAAGCTACGTGGCCATCATCATCAATGATAACCCCCAACCATATATTGGGTGGGACCGGCGGGATCGAAGGCAGCGGATTCAGGCTGGTTGCTGTTTCAGTGATAGTTTGTGTGGTAGTGAGAACGGCCGTTTCCGTTTTATCAATTCCCTGCAACAGGGCATCTGAAGTATTGCTTCCATTCGACTGATTTGTGCCATCCCCGGTCGGCTGTGGTGGATTCGAGTCGCCGCCTTGCCGAATGGCAGTTCCCGCACCTGTCGCCTGGAGATGTCTGGTCAGTATTTCGATTGGCATAGTAAGCCGTTTACCATTAGCATTGGGTGAACCATTTTTTAGGCTGGTTAAGTTTTCAAACTGGATTAAAGATTCAATGGAAAGCCGGGCATTGTTGATCGCCGTCTGTAATTCAGCAATTAACGCCTCTTCACTGGCAGCTCGATCCCCTTCATCGGCCACCTGGTTGATCAAAGCCGACAATCCAATCTGGGGTCGAAGGATCACATTTTGAGCGTTGAGCACACGCAGCAGCGCCAGGTTAAGCGCTTCCAACCGCTGTTTCAAATCCAGCTTGAGCGCACGCTCCGTTTCATTATCAATGACGCCTGAATTCAATTCCTGATCTAATCGCAAGATCACAAAGTAAGTATCAATGTAGGTCTGCCAACGCACCGGATTGCGCGTGGACAACAAAGCATTGGCCATTTCCTGCCGCAGCTGCGTTTTGATTTGCTCGCCAACAGCCGGATTGGGCGTTAACAATTGGCGGAAGCTGGGCCGGATGCGGAGCGCAATCTGATTGGCAACCCGCAGGGCGACTTCTTGAGCCAGGGCATCAGCCAGTACCAGCGGGATATCGGGTTCCTGCTGGCGGCCTTGCTGTGCCGCCAGCGCGTCATCTAATTCTTGCCGGGCGGACGCTACTTCAGAATTCAGCGACTCGATGTAAGCGTTGATGTTGTTGATGATGTCTTGTCGCAGGCGGGCATTGCCACCAGAGGAAATCAGCCGGTCGCGTTCGGCCGTTGCCGCTTCTAGCTTGGCCAAAGCGGCGTCCACGTTGTAGTCCACGCCGGATTTGAGAGCCTGTTGGGCGGCCAGGAGAGCGGCCGTTTGCACAACTTCCTGGGTAGTCTTCCTGGGAGTCCTGGTGCCCAATATCCAATCCAGGTAGGGACCGATAAGGAGTTCAACATTGTTTTTCTGAGCGGCGGCCATTCCGGCTTCGACGGCATTGTTCACGGCCGTATCCAATTCCACCGTCAAATTTTGCAGCGTTTCTTCCCGCAGCCCTAACGAAGCCAGCGACGATTGCAGATTTTGAAAATCTTGCAATTGTGCCTGAAGCAGGTCGGCCTGGGCCTGGTTCAAAGCTCGTTGGGCTGTTTCCTGTTCGGCGGGCGTTGTTGCGTTCAGAACATTTGATTGGGCATGAGAAACGGCCGTTTCCAATACCGCCCGCTCGGCCAATGTCTGCTGCGCCTCCTGCGTAATCTGGTCAATCTGGGCCGCCTCAGCATCCACAGTCGCCACCGCTATCTTCGCTTCGGCCACTTCCGATTCGGCGTTTTGACTGGCCAGCAGGTTGGATACGGCCGTTTGCAGTTCCGTAATGGCGCGTGTCGCCAATAACTTTTGCAACGTTAATTGTTCGTCCACATTAATCGGTGCGCTGCCCCCAGCTAACGTTGCCACCTCCTCAGGCGTCAAAACACGGTTATACACTCTAAATTCGTCAATATATCCTCTAAAGGATCTGCCAATAACTAAATCATCATCTAAATCTGCCGAAATCGGCCCAACCCCCGCTTCCGTACCAATATTGACCCCGTCAATGTAATACGTTAAATCATTATTGTTCATGATAATGGCGATGTGCTGCCATTGACCATAATTCAATTCAACTTGTTGGGTAAAATCACCCTCCCGGTTGTGATTGCTGAAATATACAATACCAGGGGCAATACCAAAGGAAAACCCATCATTGGCACTATTGGCCAGATTAGTTCCAAAAATGAGCTGTCCACCTGTTGAGAATGCAGGCAAAAACCAGGCAGATACCGAAAAATTGTTAGTCAAACCATTGATTCGGGGCGCATGGTTCACTCGCACTAAATCTTGCTCCGTCCCTTCCCCTGTGAGAGCAAATGGATTGGCCATGTCTGTGATTGGGGAAGCAGCAGAAATGAATGCCGCCCCATCTTGTTGCAAGGCTCCATGATAGCCATTGCCTGATTTATCCTGAACAACTGTTCCGCCACCTTCGTTAAAATCCCAGTAACCAATCAGGCCAGCTTCCTCGAAGAGACGCTGGCGCAATCTTTCGTCGCGGATTTGTGCGCCTCGTTCCGGGAAAAGCAGTAGATTCACATCGGTGTCCAATTGTTCATCCAACCAGGGACTCAATTCACTTAGAGCATTATCAAAAGTGGCTTGGGCGGCCTGAATGTTTTCGGCTAGTTGAATGTCGGCCGGATCGGCATTGGTCAGGTTGTCGAATTGGGTGTTAACGGCCGTTTCACTTTCCGCCGTAATCAAGAAACCAGCCGCCAACTGCTCTGATTCGGCCAATTCCAACGCCGACAATGCCAGCAGGGTTTTGTCGGCCAGGGGAAGGGCAGCGAGAGAGTCGGACACGGCCGTTAACTTCGCCGCCTCCAGATTCGCATCCGTCAACGACAAAGGCGCGTCAATAATCCCTGTCTGTGTGATTTGATCACGGGCAATAATTTGCCAGAGATTAACCAGCGACTGAGCGTACGCCAGTTCTGTTTGCTTTGGATGCAACTGCACACGAATCCGATCCGTCTCTGACAACGCATCGCCCGAAAAAGTGGTTTGTGTGATTTCATTGGCTTTTTGCGCCAGGCGGGCTTCTTGCACCGCCTCCTGAATGCCAGGGACGGTTTGCAGCCGAAGCAGGTCGCCGCCCAGGGAGGCTAACGCCGTGTCAATCACCCCGGCTGTGGGCGCGAAGGCTGCGGATACGGCCGTAGCATCCCCCAACGGTTCCAAAGTGAGATACAAGGCATCGCGCGCTTCCTGAACCTTAGCTCGCGCTTCATCACTCGTCATCGCCAAGGCGTTTTGCGCCTCAATCGCATCAAGCAAACGCCCCTGCGCCGCCGCCAGATTGTTTTGCGTTTCCGCCGCGCCCGTTACCGTATCAATCGTTTGCATGATGGCCGGGTTCAGGCCATCCGATGCAATAGTATTGGGCAGCGTCACTGTCTGGGCTGAAGCGCCGGCAAATCCCATCACCCACTCTTCTTCGGTAGGGATAGCGTCAACGTAAAGCCAGCCAGCCAGGGTAACCTGGACTTTCCCATCGGATGTGACGTTCATGTTGGACAATTGCATGCCCGGCACGGTCAGCATATCGTTCACGCCATCAAAGGCGAGAGCGCTGCCAAAACGAGGAATGCTTTCTCCCCAATTGGCATCGTAGCGCCGCCCATTGCTGCCCGCCAAATCTATCAACGTAACGCTTTGCGGATCAACCGGTTCCAACCGCTCATAGGCGACCAAACCGCTTTCGTTTCCTACCGGGCGAATACGCATCCCGGTTTGGATTTCATCTTGCGTGCGGGGGTAATCCCACAGGCGAACGTCACTAATCGTTCCTTTGAAAAAGTCAGACGGCCGCCGCGTATTGCCAATCGGATCCCATTCCTGCCCTAACACCCAGGGCAGTGTAGGAGCACTGTCCAAAATACTGTTAAATATCTTGCAAAACGCGCAGGTTCCCGTACTTTCCGGCTCTCGCCACGGCTGCGGCTGGCCATCGATGTAAACGGTCACGCTGGACTGCCGGGCATTAATTTGTTCAACGGTAACGGCCAGATGATAACGCCGGGTGAGCGGCGGAGCGTCAATATTGTAGTATTCCTCGCCAATGGTCACGTTGACACCATCTAACCAATAGCCAACCAGGAACAGGTTGAGATTAGGCAGCGACTCGCGGTGGACGCCGATGAAACTCTGCCCGTCATTGGTGCTGGCCGGCTGAATCCACATTTCTGCCGTCAGGCTGGGCAGTGACTGGGCAAATCCAAGTTCGGCGTAGTCGTTCACACCGTCAAATTCGAGGGCGCTGTTAACAACGGGCAGCGTAAACTGGCTGTTTGTCGGCGGCAGATCGAGATTAACGGCCGTTGCCCGCGCCAAAACCGTGCGGCTGGCAGCTATTTCTGAAGGAACCACGGGAATGTTAAAATCGGCCACTTCGGAACGGCCGTTTACAAACCCCAACGCCTCAACACTGCAATCCAGCGTGAAATAATCATCTTGCCGCTGCTGGCAATTGGTGGGCAGGGCTACCACCTGTTCCGCTCCCAGCCGCTGGTAGCGCATCCCTTGAGCCAGGGTGAAGGTAACCGACACCCGTTCGCTGGCCGTGATGTTGTTCCAGGCCAACAAACGGTAGGTCAGCGGCTCCTCGACAGTTCCAATGCCCGCACTGGGATCAATCACTACTGATAAACCTTGGGCCGGATTAATCGGTGTCGTCTCCACCGCTACGTCGGCGGGCGTGACAAATTTTTCATTTTCCAGAAAACTGCTGACGGTGAGAGTACTGGTATGGGTGATGATGCTGGTTGCCGGGCCGGGAACGGTTTCCAAAATGATGGTGGCCGTTTCCTGTGGTCCCAGTGCCCCCAAATCGCAGCGAATGGCCCCGATTTGTTCTTCGCAATAACGGAAAGCGGCCTGGGGAATAACGGCCGTTGCCGCCACAATCCCCTCCGGCCACACATAATCCACAACAACTTGTGTCGCCGAGACTGGCCGCGTATTTTCAATCAATAAAGTTGTCGTCATCACTTGGCCAACCATGCCGCTTTCCGGTGGTTCCATCGTCACCGTCAGGCGGGGTTCCGGTTCAAAAAGCAAAGCCAAGCCCACAGCCAGCGCAATAATAACCGCCAAGATGACAAGTGCTGCGATGACAAAACGCCGCACATTTATCTGCGGTCCAACCACATTAAAGGTAACAACCTCACTGGCCGCAAATTCATGATCTGGATCAGCAACGCCAACGACAAGCAGCCGGAATTGATACCGGCCTAAATCTACGTGCTGTTCGGGAATGTTGATCCGCAAAACACAGGTACGCACACTGCTGACATCGAATGTCCATTCGGCCGAACGCAGCGGTTCTTCGGCCGATTCACGCAGCTCCAGCCAATCTTGCCAATCCGGGAGAAGCTCCGGTAAGAAAGTCTCGTTATCCTGGCCAATCGGGCCGGTAAGTGCTTCCGGTATGATCTCGACGCGAACGGGACGGCCGCTTACGTTTTGAATCATAAACGTAATGTCCACGTAATTCCCGCCGGTCGCTTCTCCGGCATGCCGGGGTTCCGGGCTGATGGTGAAAGCAAAGTTTTGGCCATTGCTCATGAGTTCACTCCTGATGACAATTTAACTGCCGGCTGCAATGCGAAAGCGGAGTTCGTGGGTCACGTAGGCCGGTTTTTCGCGTTCGACGATTTTGTCAACAAACGTTCGTAATGGGGCTGCCTCTTGGGGACAGCTAATAATCACGTGGTAAGGCTGCGACTCGGATTCGGCGATATGAAAACCAGTCAAGCCGGTGGCCGTTTCTAAAAACATTTGCAGCCCCATTCGCGTTCCGCGCCATTGCGCCAAAGGGATGACATCTAAAATGAGGTTGCGCAAACGCTGCATACCGCCGGGGAAGGTGTTGTTCTCGTCCAATAAATCGCTCATATTCACCCATTGAGCCAGAAAAGGAATGTAGATATCATCGGCAAATTCCGGGTCAAAATATCGGGCTAACGAACTGAGGATGGTCATGTCCGGTTCCTGAAGGGCAATCATCGCCCCCAGGTACGCTGACAGCACGTTTTCACCAGGTCCAAAGGTGCGCTGGAAAACATGGGGCAGCAGGCGAGCCAACTCTCGGCGTTGGCGGCCAATGGTGAAGGACACGGCCGTTAACGGCGCGCTCTCCTGTTCCGGTTCTGTAACACTTTGCAAACGCAGGCGAAAAGAATACTGGCCGGGAACCGGAGGCGGATCAACAGGCAGCTCAACAGTCACTTTGTGGGTGAATTGGGGCTTTTTGTCTTCGGGGTTCATCGGTTGAATATTCAGCCAATTTTGCCATTCAGCGGGGTCGATGGTACGGCCGTTAGCCAACGGTGGTCCCCACAACGCTTCCGGTGTTACCCTCACATCGGGTGGCAAAGGGTGGTCATCGGCACTTAGGACGGCAAAGTAGAATTGGGTATCGAAACGGCCGTCCAAATCCAGATAAACATGCTGCGGTTGGGCATAAACGGTAGCCGCCAATAGAGAATTGCTGCTCATGTTGTCCCCCTTATTCTCGTGGACGTAATTTCGTGATCATCCGAAACCAGCAGCCAATTCCTGGGAATCGTTACCGCATCCTTTAACTGTTTGAACACCTGCCGTGAAGCATGATCATAATGGGCACCGCCATCCATACTGCGTTCAATTCCCTGGGAGCCGCCCACCATAACAATATCCTGCCGCCGCTCCGGGGATTGATCGTTCGTGGCAATCGTAATTAGCGGCAAAAAGGGATGCAAATCAGCATGCAAATTAGTTTGATGGGCAGTCTGGTGCGATCCTTCGGTATCATCATGATCCAGACGATCGGCCAGTTCATACTGGCGCAGCGGCAAATCTTCACGCGTAATCGCCGTCCAGGCCAGCGCCGCGTCCGGTTGGTTGGGATTGTAATCAAGCGTGAGCACACCCCCCCAGGCAGTAACGGCAAACACACGATTATTCAAAAAAGCCACCGCATAGCAGCTGCCACCAGTCCATTGTTGATTGATCCAACGCCCTCCCGGCTCATCCAATTCCATTAGATTATTGTCAATTTGCCAGCGCAGGCAGCCACGGCCGTTATCCGCCCTGGCCATCACCCCCGCCCATAAAAACAGGCTACTTCTGGAACGCTGCACATTCAAATGGCGAATATCCTCCCCTTTCCCGCCAATCAAGGAAAAGCGCGTCAAATCCGCCCCATCTGAAAGAAACACCCCCCCCCGCTGTTGGGCGGCAACGGCCAATCGTAAACTGCCGCGCTGACCACGCAGCACAGCCAGAGCATAAAGGGGGTAAGAGACTTTGTCTTTATCAGGCAGAGCATACAGCGGGTAGGCAGATTCGTCATTTCTAGTAACAACCGGCTTCAGGACATGATTAAAAGATTCCCGCCGATAATCGGGCACTCCGTCAATCAAGACCACCTCCACCTCAAACAATCCTTTACTGGTTGCCAGCAGCAGTACTTGCTGATTACCGCGCATCAACCACACCATATCATGAACCCGGGCATCAATATCGCCATTCACGTTGTACCAGGTTGTGCCCGAATCAATCGATAAATAAAGCGGCGAGCGCAAATTCCCTTCGGCATCCGTGATTTCCGTTGCCAGAGCAACGAATCCGGCCTGATCGGGGCAGGGAATAATATGGCAAACAATCTCTTCCCTGCCTATATCCATTAACTGCCAGGGCAATTGAAGATTATCTGATCTAAAGAACACCTCATTACCGGGAACAAAGGTAGCCATTAATTCCCAGCCATCCCCATTATTTGTAGAACGAAAAACACGGCTGCCGCTGGCGGCATACCAGGTATGCGGTTGAATGAAATCGGCCGTCAAATGGCGTACATCCCTGTTGGGCGCAGCACTAACAGCTAATTCCAGAGAAGAAATACGGGCGATTCGCGGTTCGTCGGCCAGGATCAGGCGGTAGACGTCGGCCACTTGCAGCGCATGGCCAAACGGCCAACCGGATTGCAAGATGCGCTCTTGCGCAGCCAGAGCAGCCGCTTGATCGTCTGTTTCGCCATTGGGCAGGACCACCGGAGAAATGAAACGATGCAGCCGTTCTTTCACATGCTCGCGAACCATTTTCTCGTCTGCATTGCCGTCCAAAACGAGGTTGACCCGCACTTTAACTTGTTTGTATTTAGCCCATTTGGCGAGGATGCGGGTGCCAATGGGGCTGCGCTGGGATAATTCTTGGGGTAGTTTTTCCGTAATGTCTGTCCGTTGATGCTCTTGCAGCAGTGCCTGCGACAGCGCATTGGGATGAACCGAAGCCAGACGCGGCACCAAAACAATTTCGACGGTTCCCGGCAGGGCATATTGCCACAACCCCTGTTTGGGATAAGCATAGGCGCGGGCAATTTCCCGGTCGATATTGACGGCCAATCGCTCAAAATCTTCGGCCGTAACAGCCCGCTCCAGCGCATAAACTTCCTGAGGTCCGCGTATAAGCGCATTATCCAGGGTTTCGGCATCCAAACCGCCGCTGGTTTTATCCAGATTGGTGACGATGATGTTGGGGAAACCGTCGCTGACGATGCGATCCAGTGTTCCGGGCGGGATGTTGTTGCCGCTTTCACCGCCGCCGTAGGGATACCAGGCCCGAATTTCCCGCCCGCCCTGTGGCACGATCGCTAACCGTTTAACCTCGGCAGTTAGTTGACGGCCGTTCTCCGATTGCTTCACCAGGCGCGCTGCCGGCGCAAACTGGATCAGGCCCGACTGCCGGTCAACTATATAAACCATCTCATCGCCGGACAGGTTGGCGAAATTATCTACCAGCGTCCAGCGACGAAAAACCTTGTCATTATTAGCCCCGCCCATCCAATCTGCGGCGGTCTGCTCAGCCGGATCAATCTCAACGCCCACAACCAGATCTAAATCATTGCCCATCCTGGCCACAATGGGTGGCTGTTGGACTTGCAGCACTAATCCTGGCGTTCCGGTTCCTAGGCCAATGAGTTCCCCGGCGACCAGATGACAGTGAAAAGCTTCAACCATAGCCTTTTGCCCCGGCGTAACCGTCACGTCGGCCGCTGTTACAAACATGGGCGCGGTATCCAAATCGGTGACTGCGCCAGCCGTTACCTGTGTGCCGATGGGAATAAACGTTGCCTCTGTCGTCTCTTCTGCATGGGAAAATTGCAAGATTGTGCGTGCCGCTGTCGGGGGATACAACGAGACACCTAAAAGCCGCAGAAAAGCAATGTAGGCTTTTTCCGGTAGACGATTGAGCCGATAAATCATCTGCTCGGTCAGGTAGGCAAACGCTTCAAGCAAAACGATGCCAGGGTCTCCGGGTAATAGATCATTCCAGCTTGTGTGCAAGTTCTTTTGAACAAGCGCCAACGCTTCATCAACAAGCTGCCGAGAACTACGATCATCTAAGTTGGGCGTTTGCAATGGCATTAAACAGAATCTCCTGCCAGATTAAGGGAAAGTTCCACACGTTCGACGCTGCTGGTCGTGCGCACTTGATATTCCAGGGTAATGATCAGGGCACCCGGTTCTGATAGGTCACGGGCTGCATCCAGGGAAACGATGTCAATGCGCGGTTCCCACTGGATAAGCGCCTGCCTGATATAGTGTATGGCGATGGCGGCAGTGGTGTCGTCGTTGGGGGAAAACATGAGGTGCTGCAAATCACAGCCGTAGTTGGGCCGCATCACCCGCTCGCCAGGACGGGTGGAAAGCAAAAGCAGCACGGATTGGCGTACAGAATCATCGCCTGTGACCAGGTCTATTCCCTGACGCGGGGTCAGTCTTAATCCGGGTTTGCCGGAATCTAGTTCAGGGTGCACAAAGCGCCAGGCGCTGTATCGTTTTTGACTCATGATTTTTCAGAAACAAGTTTTTGTCCAGGATGGCGGACGATATATTTCACGACGCCCGGTGGTGTCCCGTCGGTGAATCCGGTAACAGTGTCCAGGCAGACGGCACGGCCGTTAATCCGCACCAAATCCGAATAACCTTTCGTAACGGGCAGGGTCAGCGCGCATGGTTTGATCGTCAGTCCAACGTTGGCGCAGCCGGTGATGACTTTACGCTCCGGATCGTTGGCGACAAGCACGGGGCGGCCTTCAACGGTCACCAAGTTTTGCAGCGTGAAAAGCTGAACCACACCAGTGATATGTTTACAGGTAATCTTGGCATCTACCGTTAAAATCTTCATCAAGTGCTTTTGAAATCAATAGCCTTACCGGCGATGGTAATTTGCCCATCGTTTAGCTCAATATATGCGCCGGATTTGTTATCGAGACGAATGACATTCCCCAGATCGTTGAGAATAATTTGCTGACCACCGGCCGTTTGCCAGGTGAACTGATGCACGTGTCCCAGTGAAACATCGTCTTCCGGCATTTTTTGTTGGCCATACAAGCCGCCAATAACCACTCCGGCTGCCGGGCTGCCGCGCGTTAAAATGACCAGGACAGTGTCGTCAATATTTGGCAGAGTAATGAAGCCTTTATTTTTGCCGGCACCGGGAATGACCACGGGAATCCAATCCGTTTTCAAGCCGCCAAAGGCTGGTAAAGTGACCTGAACGCGGGCCAGTTTTTTAGGGTCGGCCACATCGAGCACGACACCGAACGTGGCGATGTCGCTGCGCGGCCGTTGGCGCGGCGCGGGCGGAGTTGTACTGAGTTCGGTGGTGTAACCGGATTCGGTGTTGAGGGTGTGGATGGCTTCGGTGAGGATGTAACGGCCGTTAAACGGCGCATCTAAATCCGCCACCTCAATTGGCGTGCCAGGGTACAAACTGGTATTGCCTTCGGCGCGCCCCCAAAAGGTAACGGCCGTGGCCTCCCGCCAATCCAATTCCGCCTGAGCTAACGACCGGGCGCTATCCAAATCCAAAGTAGCCTCATTTAACAAAACGCGGCTGGAATCAGAACGGCCGTGTCTGTTGGCGGCAACGTTCCGGCCAGAACGTGGTCTATTTACCCGAGCTTCAAACGGACGGGCAAAGGTTGAATCCCAGCCAAATGCACTGACTTCACGACAAACAGCATCCGTGTTTGTTTCTACCCGCGCTTCAATGAGCGATTCGCCCAACTTTAAGGGAATCGGCGTCCCTTGCCCGTCCAACGTCATGAAAGAGAGAATATTTTTGTGAACATATGGATACAACCCGTTCCGGGCCGCTTCATCCAGTAAAAGGTCGTAATCCGTTTGAAAATGTTGCAGCAAATGATGATGGCTAAGGCCGGCTTGCGGCGTTTTGACCTCCGTAATGCCAGTTCCGGCCACCAGGGTTTGAGCCATTGTTTTGAATGAATTAGCTTCAATCCGACGCGGTATCTGTCGTTTCCGCAAGCGGTGCAAAGGATCATAACCACGCAGGTAAATCTGGCGCTGGTTTCGAGCGTCGTAAATGTATTCAACGGCCGTAATCTCACCCACAAACAAAGGTTCAGGGAATCGCTCTAGCGTAATCTCCAGACTGGTTCCCGGTTTAATGCGGCGAATGGCATCCAAAGGACCGGGCGGATCTTGAAAATAAAGCTCAGTTAATGTAGGCAGCGAGAGCTTTTGCTGGACACGAATCTCATTCAAGGCTGCCATATCATCCGGGGACAGCCATTTGCCGTCTATCCGCAGCAAAACCGTCGGTAGTGGTTTAATGGCTGGCAGCATTACGACAAACCTCGCAGAACAGAAAGCGGGGGAATTTTTAGCAAAATGCCGGGCTGAATCGTTCGTGGATCATCAATATTATTGGCTACGGCGATCAGCCGCCACAACCCGGAATAACCATAATACCGGTTGGCTAACTCTTCCAATCGTTCCCCCTGGACATATTCGTGCGTCCCCCAACTGGCGGCGTCCGGTTCCAATGCTGTTGGGGACGGCATTTTGGTCAGGTTATACAGGCTCTGCTCGTTGATGGGCGGCACTGCTTCGCTGATACGCCACAATCCCAGCGTAATCCAGGAACGCTGCGGCACCCCCGTTTCGGTAAAACGTTCAAATCGTTCGGCCACCGAGTTGATCGCTACCGGCATATCCCAGGTTTTGCCCCAGAAAAAACGCACTACCGGCAGCTGCTGCCGCTGAAACCGGTGTGTTTTGTACTCTGAGAGGTCCCAAAGCGGACCGGTCAGGTCACGGACATTTTGCGTATGGATGGAAGAGCCGGGTAAATCGACATCAAACAGAAGTTCCAGCGTAAATTCTGTGCTGCCGCGCCCGGTGTACAGCACGGGGTCGTCGGTCAGATCATTATTGATTAACTGACCGCTGTGGGAACGGGAAACACCTACGCTGCGCCTGATTTCCAGTTTTTCAGGATTGAGCATGCAGGCAATGCGGGTGTTGGAATCTTCAATTAAAAAAACTACTCGTTCCATGATGTTCCTTGCTGTTCCCGGTCCAGGCGCTGCCGCCGGGCAGGCTGCTGCCGCCAGGTTGAAGGCGAATTAGGCGCTGGTGATGGCAGCGGCGGCAGCGATGGCCAGCGATTTTCCGGTGTGACCGACCACTGCGGCGGCTGGCGCGGTCCGGCTGGCGGCGGGGTTTGATAGTCTGGGTGTGTTTGTGGCGGCAACGGCCGTTTCGCTTCACCATCATCCGCCGGTTCCAGTCTGAGTGATGGGGCGCTGAGTGGGTTGGGCGGCAACTGCCGTTCCGCTTCACCACTATCCCTTACTAACCTGGACTCTACCACCGGCGGCAGCGGAGGCTTTGTTTGTGGAAAGCCGGTTTCCGAATTCAATTGCGGCGCGACGGTAGTCTGGATAATTGGCGGTTGAATCTGATTCGTGGTGAGGGCAGCCCTGACGCGAATTGTCTTCCCACTTTGTCCGGTTTTTTGCGGCGGCAAAAATGGTTGGGGAATTGGTTCACCGGTAGATAAAGGCCAGAAATCGGGTGGGGGAACGGCCGTCTTCAAACGACTCTCTACAGTCGATGACTCTAATTTATCCGCCGGATGTATTGGTTCGGGGGCAACGGTCGTGTCCGGGTGATTTTCTACAGGCTCGGCCAAGCGATCTTCTACTACCGGCTGCCGTATAGCCCGGTCTGGCGGATGCACAATGGGCGTCTGCCAAGGCTTTTGCGCTGCGGGAGGTTTACGCAGCAGCAGCGGATTCAAGCGCAGGCGCGTTACCCGTTTGATAGTGTGCGGTGGTTGTGCAGAATCCGGGACATTCACAGGCGCGGGCTGTGGCAGTTCGGGCCGTTCCACTCCCGTTTCAGTCTCAACGGGCTTAAATTCCGGCCGTCTTGGGTGAGACAAACTTGACCAATCTGGATTGGGGTCACGACCAGCGATCATTCCCTCATCTGGCAGTTTTGGCGCTGAAGACAGGGTGGTATCCAGGGGAAGATGTTCCTTGATCATCAACGGCTCGCTAGCCGGATCAACCTTTCGTTGGATGGTTGAGGCGTCGGTTAATGGCCTCTGCGGGCTGGTATTTCTGATAGGTAAACTGGATCGGGTTGGCAAGATGGCAGGCGGTGGTAACGGCCGTTCCATCCCAATTTCGGCTCTTTCTTCAGGATGTGGTTCAGAGTGGGGCTGGTGGGCTATCTGTTGGGGCGTTGTTTTTTGCACTGTCGGCGTCGCAATCAACGGCATTTCATCATTGCCCTCAGCATTCCCAGCATCCTCAACCAGATACACGGGAGCGCCTTCAGATTGTTTGACTTCAGGCACGTCTGCAAACTGCTCCACAGAAAATTGAGGATCAACCTGTCTGCGAAAAGCAAGGATGTCGTCGTAAATCTGTGTGATCCAGTCGCTTAGTACGGCCGTGTCTATCTGCCTCGTTTCAAACTCGATTGGTGGAGACGCCGTTTCCGCGTCAGCGGTCGCCTCTTCCAGCGAGCGCCCTCCTTGTTCGGCAAAAAGGGCCAGCCAATGGGCGGGGGGGGATGAAGGTTGGAGCGGAACGGCCGTTTGGCCAGCCGGCACCACACCGCTTTCATCCTGCGAAACAGGCGACAGACCAACTTCCTCACCGGAGCGTGCTGCCTGCGTTTCGATTTGCGATTGAACAAATGTGGCCCACTCTTGCAACCACTGCCCCAAATCGGTCAGGACGTCAGCCAAAGGCGGTTGGTCCCCAATCATTCTAGGCGCGTTCTAAACTATCAAAAACCAGAGTCAAACTATCAATCGCAATAGCGCGATCCGTCGTGTTTAGTCCAGCGCCCTGCCATTCTGAAGGCCAGGCATCGTGCAAGTTCCAACGCATCACCTCGCTTGTGCCTTCGCTGTCCAGCAAAATGATGGATACATTTTTGCGCTCGACTTTGCCGTTTACGGCCGTTAACAACCAATCCCACAACTCCCGCGAATTCGTCACCCCATACTTCAGCGTGACCGTAGCATAATCCACCGGGCCGGGAATTTTGCGGACGATCTGATTCGCCCCCGCCTCCCGGTACGGGATAGATTCCACCTTTACACTGAGGCCGCTGCACTCTGTGAAATGACCTTCCGAGATGCCGTTAATATCCAGTTTGAAATTGTAAGAACGATATGGATCCGTCGCCATGATTAACCTCCGCTCACTTCCACGTCTGTGCCCGCCTGGTATTGGCTGATTCTGAAGATGACAAATTCGGCCGGTTTGACCGGAGCCAGTCCTATTTCAATGACCACCCGGCCTTCGTTGATACTTTCGATGGGATTGGTTTCTTCATCACACCGGACAAAAAATGCTTGCTCCGGCGTGGCCCCCATCAATGCGCCATCGCGCCAATAGCCCATCAAGAAAGCGGTCAAATCGCGTCGAATCGCCTGCCACAACGGCCGGTCATTTGGTTCAAAAACAATCCAGCGCGTCCCTTCGGCAATGGACTCTTCAATCATGTTAAAGAGCCGCCGCACATTCAGGTAGCGGAAGGCCGGTTCATTAGTTAACGTGCGCGCGCCCCAAACCAAAATGCCATCGCGCGTAAAGTTGCGGATGCAATTGACGCCGTTGGCATTCATACCGCCTTGTTCTTCATGGGTAATTTGGCGTTCCAGGCCAATAGCCCCGCGCACAATTTCATTCGCCGGGGCTTTGTGGACGCCGCGAGTGGCATCGGTGCGCGCCCAAATCCCGGCCACATGCCCCGATGGTGGTACGTTGATGGTTCCATCGGCGTCAGGGTTGGTAACTGTCAGCCAGGGCGTGTACAAGGTAATCTGCCCGGTTGCCGATGGGTCAGGCATATCCCAGATGGCCCCGTTTACTTTATTCTGGCCGCTTAAATGGATAATATCGTTGTCGCCTAAAATTTTGGGGCCATCTAAAATTCCCACGCGGTCTTTCAGGCTGTCGCAATGATCCCGAATAGCCGTGTAGGCCGGTTTGCTGGTGAAACCGGGCGCAGCTACGATGGCAATTTCGTCAATCTTGGCCAGTTCTTGCAACCCCTTGTCAATCGTTGTGCTGTCCTGGATGTTGACCACATAACAGCGGCTGCCGCCGTTGAGGAAAAATCCATATACGGCATGGGATAGATCGGTGCTGGCGTGTTCTTTGGTAACGGCGGATCGGGCGGTTTTTACTGCGGCCTCAGCGGCGTTGATTTCTGTTTTGTTTGCCTTGTTTAGGCGTTTAGCGGCCAGTTCTGTCTGTGCTTTCTCCAGTGCATCCAGTTCGGCTGCGGTAGGACCGGCAAATTTGCGTTTGAATTCAGTCCAGTTGTTGACGGGAACGGCCGTGTTCGGATTCAACTCTTTTCGCGGCGCTTTGCCAATAAACCCAGCCGTCCGGGTACCGACAGCCTGAATGGGCCGGGCGCCGCTGGGGACTTCCTCAACGTAAACACCCGGCGTACGATAATTGATGCTTGCCATAAAAAACCTCCTATGGTGAATTTAAGGCGATACGTACTTCAACTGGCTTTTCTTTGGAGCCAGTATTGGAAACAGAAACAGTCACTCGCTGCTGGCCTGAAGCCATGTCGATGATGAATTCCAGGTTGTATGTCTGGTCAGGGGCAACGCCAATGAAATGAAAACGCCCACGATCATCACTGAACGTGGTGCGGTGAAGAGCGGGCAAATCTATACGCGCATTGGAAATGGGCTGGGGCGGCACAGCATCAGTCAGCACCAATCCGTCAAAATCGTGGAACAGATCGAAGCGCAGGCGTACTGGCTGATCGGAGGAGCCGGTCTCGGCTACGTGGACAGTCAACTCCCGGTTCCGAACCAGGATGCGGAGTGTTTTTACCCGGGGCGCAGCGGGAACGCCATTGAGCTGAAATCGGCCTTTTGAATCGGTGTAGGCATAGCGGTAGAGGTTGGGGATTTCGATACGGCCGTTAGCCAGCGGCACATCATTCGGTCCCAACAACACCCCATACATGTCCAGCATCGGCACACCCTGCATCGCTGCCCCCTCCGTCACCAAAGGAACATTGGAAAGCGGCCGTTCCCTTTCCAGAGGAACGCGAAGAATAAAAGAAGGGCGCGGCGCAATTTTGAAAGCAGACCATGTATTCTGGGGAATAGGTTCCAACTCCACCTCATAATTTGGATTGTCGAGCGCCGCCATCAAGAGCGTGCCTAATAAACGATGAGCATCTTTGGGTTCGTCAGCCGAGCTAGTCACCAAATACCGCAGTGATGGCTGCAGCGGGGGGCGGCTGGTATTGCGCCGCAGCGGGTCATCCACCAATTCCAGCAAGTAGAGATTAACTGCCAGCGTACCATTTGCTTCAGTCGGGGCAGATAATGACGGTTTCAGACCGCCCAAAACCGTTTCGACCCAATTTGACAGGCTGTCATCAACCTGATCGATCACAAGTAGATCTCCAAGTATGAATTATGTAGGCTCCTGGTGGTGATGTAGAACCCTGCGCCGTCAGTCAAACCGCAAATAGTGTTTTGAGAGGGAAGATGCAGCTCTTCTACGGTTTACTCAGGAAAAACAGGTGAACCGATGCTGCTTATCTATTACTTCCCCGTTTTCGCCTGCTTCCAAATGGGTTCAATAAAAAAGATGAAATTGAAACTAAAATACCTCAATCGAGGATTTAGATTATATGAGTTGGTATGTCTTCAGGAAGGATTTTATAGTTTTTTATCTAAATAATAAGAATTACCTGAGCATCATAACATATTTGCACCGGTTTGACTAGTAATTTGCTAAATTAGTCAGAATTAGTTAGAAATGGTTTTGCTCCCCAATATTTGGCACTCACATGATAGATTTTTGGCTCTTGCCAAAACTTTCAAGGAGGATTCGTATGTTGACTTTTCAACACGATGAAGAAAAAAACGCAGTGTCAGCAGCTCAAGCAGTTCAGGTTGAGTTAACGACCCAATCGGAATCTGTAATCAGTGATTCTTCTCTCATGCAAAAAGTATCAGCGTTACACGGCCGTTACGGAAACCGTGCTGTCCAGCGCATGCTAAACGGCCGTCACACTCAGAAATCCCCCTTGCCGCCAAAACTCAAAACCGGCATCGAAACCCTCTCTAACCTGCCCATGGACGATGTTACCGTCCATTACAACTCAGACAAACCAGCCCAGATAGGAGCCTTAGCATTTGCCCAGGGCACGAATATTCACCTGGCGCCGGGC
This sequence comes from Ardenticatenaceae bacterium, assembly GCA_020634245.1. Taxonomy (GTDB): domain Bacteria; phylum Chloroflexota; class Anaerolineae; order Promineifilales; family Promineifilaceae; genus JACKCC01. Next base: position 40,543 of record JACKCC010000026.1, read on the forward strand.
CAGGAAAAACACCTGCCACACGAGGCCTGGCACATAGTACAGCAGATGCAAGGGCGCGTAAGACCGACATTGTTGACCAAAGGACTGTCAATTAATGATAATCCCGTTTTAGAACAAGAAGCCGATCTAATGGGGATAAAAGCGGCCACTAAACAGAATCTTGACCCCATTTCTCCCTCCATTACAGGCATTAATACTGCCACGTCTGCGGAAACTGCTCAATTAAAAGCCGAGGTCAAAATAACAGAAAAAGGCCTCGAATTAGGCCGGGAGCATGACCTGAAAAGGTACCTTGAGCTGTCATATGCAACAGCCGAGAAAGGTGCTACAGAGAAGGAGATGAAAAAGCAGAATACCTACCGCCACATGGACTCGCAGGCAACCCGCCGGGAAGCGATGGTAGGTATGATGCGCTATTATCTTGAAGACAATCCGGTCGTAGAAAGCGCTCAGCAGCTTTGCACTGAATTGCAGCCACAAATTGATGAGTGGGAAGAGGTTATAGAAAGTGCTGGTGGCCAATTCTTGGGTAATGCTGACCGCAATACAGCAATATCCAACGAATATGACAGCCTGGTCCTGGAACTGATGATTCTGAACAGACCAGTCACCGACGAAGCCATCTCACACGATTTAATGATGAACATCAGAAACACCGCTTTCAAAGTTTTGGGTGACAGTGAGGAAAATATCCGCTTAGCACTTAAACATGCCTACTCTGAAGAAAGTACAGAAGAAAAAGATTTCTTGGAATTGCTGCCGCTGTTCACGCTCGCCATTGACGAAAGTATTAAGTTAACAGGTCAAAAACTGGCCAACAGCAACAAAGCCAAGGTTCACGATGTAGAAAAAATGTGTCGCGTTGCAGCAGATCGTTTGAAGAATTTGTTGAGAAACAATTGGCTCTTGGCCATGGGGGTGTTTTATGACACGGTCAAGGGCGTGAAGAAGGCTGTATACGATGTGGCGCTCGATTGGCAACCGACGGAGGAAGATGATTACGATGAAGGCGACTACGATCAGGAAGACGATGCTATGTGGAGCGGCGAAGACTCCGACCTATAGCTAACAGAGGTCACGTACTCTCTCTTAACAGATTTCAAAAGCTTCCTGGGTCAGGGAGCAAGTTTAACCGTATCAAGCAGTTTGCCAATTTTCTTATATTCGCTTTCGGCCGCTTCGGCCAGGTGATGTTTGCAGATGACGCTGTTGTCGGCTGCCGCCAGAAATGCTGCCGCCAGGGCAATGTTGCGAATATGCCCACCGCTAATTTCCAACTTATCGGCAAGTAAATCCAAATCAACCTGTTCATCCAGGGGAGCGGCGGCCGGCCAGATTTGCTGCCAGATGCGCCTGCGATCGTCTACAGAGGGGAACGGGAATTCGATGATAAAATGCAGGCGGCGCAAAAAAGCCCGATCTATATTTTGGCGCAGGTTTGTGGCCAAAATTACCACCCCTTCGTATTCATCCATCCGCTGTAAAAGGTAGCTGATTTCCAGGTTAGCGTACCGGTCGTGGGCGTCTTTCACTTCGGTACGCTTGCCGAACAACGCATCCGCTTCGTCGAAAAACAGAATGGCATTGCTAGTTTCAGCTTCGCTGAAGATGTGGGCCAGGTTCTTCTCTGTCTCTCCGATGTATTTGCTAACAACTGTCGCCAGGTCGATTTTGTACAAGTCGAGGCCGAGTTCGGTGGCCATGATGTCGGCGGCCATCGTTTTGCCTGTTCCCGGCGGGCCGGAGAAGAGGGCGTTCAGCCCCTTGCCCAACGCCAGTTTTTGTTCAAAACCCCAGGTCTCTAACACCTGGGCGCGGTATTTGAACTGATCACACATGCGCCGTAATTGGTTAAGCTGTTCGGCCGGTAAGACGATATCTTCCCAGTGGTAGTGGGGGGTGATTTTTTGGGCCAGGGCAGCCAACTGTTGATTGGAGTGTAACCGACTGGCAGCTACAAGGTCGGCTGTTTTCAATTCGATTTTGGCCGGATCGCGCCAGCGGGCTAAGGCGAAGGCGGTGAGAATGGCGTCGCGGATTTGCCCATCGCCCAGACGAAATTGAGCAACCAACTGCGCTAAATCAATCTGTTCGGTTTCGCCGTTCAGGTGGCTGGCCCACAATGTGGCTCTTTCGCTGGCGGCAGGCAGCGTGAACGGAATTACGGCGCTGGGTACTGTACCCAGCCGCGCGCCAGGATGCCATGCGTCAGCACCAGCCAGGATGGTTAAATCGGGGCGGTTTACTAGCATCTCGATGAGGGCGGCCTGCTGCCGTGATTTTTCGGGCAACATCAGGCCATCAAAATCGGACCAGTAAAGGATGGCGTTTTGCAGCCGCGCTTCCCGGTCGGCCAGGCGGGCCAGGTTGGTGAAGGCTTCCGGTTCTGTTTGTTGCAGGTAACGGCCGTTCACCACCACCAACTGCCGCCCCAATTCCCGACCCAAAGCCAGAGCCATCTGCTGACGGCCAGTATGCGCCGCACCCTGGAAGTAGAAAACCTGCTGCGGCGTTTGCCGGGCCAAAATGAGGAGCTTTTCTTCGGTGTCGTTTTTGAGGGGAACGACGGGATGGAAAACGGCCCCTTCGGTTTGCAGCGGGAGGTTGCCGCTCAGTGCACGCGTGTCCACCACAGCCACGTAATCGGCCAAAGCCTCATCCAGACTGTCATCTTCCAGCAAAAAACGGCGAATTCGCTCGTTCAGTTGAAATGACTGCGCCAATAATGGGGCAGTTGCATATGAAGGCGTCGGCACAAGGCGCAAAATCTGATAGTGAATCAAAGGGGCATCGCGCTGAAACCGCTGGAGAGCCACCGCTTTTGCTTCGATGTCCGGGCAAATCAAATTGAGTGCCAGGTCCACAGTGGGCAGTTTCAGGTTCAAATCATCCTGTAAATAGGCATAAAGGCGTAAATACCTCAGATCCAATTCCGGGGCCAGGCATAGTAAGAGAATGTCCACATCTACCGGGAGCAAATTGAATTGTTCGCTTAACAAATCCAGACGCAGCGGTCGGCCGGCCGCTTTATTTTCCATTTTGCGGGCGTCTATTTGTGTATGAATTTTAGCAATCGCGGTTTGAACAGTCTGGTACACGTTGTCTGACAGCGGCACATCGGCCCATAACGGCCGTCCCACGACTTGTGCCAACAGTGCATCCACCTCCCCTTCCGAGATGTAATAGGGTGACAGACCATTGTCACCGGCATGAAGCTGACGCGCCCGCCAGACTTGAATGCGGACAAGTAAATCCAGCCGTTCCAGTTCGGCTAAGAGATGATCCAGGGAATGCGTAAAAAGGGCCATATTGTGAAGTGATGAAAGAGACAGGGTCTTTCGGTGGAGTTAATAGGTTCAAAAGTTATGAACCCCAAAATAAATGGATAATTTAGCGGCGGTGTTGCAACGATAGCAGGATTATAAAAAAGGATAGAAACGTCGGCAAGATATAAATTTGATTTATTTGATTTTTATCTTGTATTTTTGAGAATATGTATGCTATACTCTCGTAAATACACCTATATTTAGGCAAAGTTGTTCAAAACTCCTTACCTACAAACGACGACGCTTTCATTCCAATTAGCTAATTTAGTTACCCCACAAAGCGTTTTAATCATCTGTGTAAATTATTTGAGAGGCGGTTATCCAACAGTCTTTCACCATCAAATAATTCTGCTGATAATGAAGCCTGACGGCCTGTTTTGACGAGGGTTGGTGCAGGGCATTGTTGTTGTTAATTGGCCGGTTCTCCCTGGCAGGCCACTTAACCTTGGTGTTTCCGCCACCCATCTTCCAGGAATCTACCTTATGAAAATGTCGCAAACAAACCTTCAATATACAGCGCCTGGCGATGTCGGCGGGCAGATTATGGCCGAATTGGTGAAGGTTCTGGGGATTATCATCGGGGTGGCGGCTACGCCGTTTTTGCTTGATTTATTGGCTGTACGTTGGCCGCAGTATTTACCCTGGTTTTGGGTTGTCGGTGCGATTACGGCCGTTATCACTATCATCGTAGGCGGTATTTATGCACTGCGACAGGCCCGCCAACAGCGACAGCGCACCGCACGCACTGCTCCTCAGAAGTTATTCCTGGAACGTATCCTGCCGCCGTTTACCGTGAAGGCTTATGCGCGGCGGGACTCCTTGAATGAGAAGCAATTGGCCGCATTAAAGCAGGCGCTGGATTCGGGTGCGATCAGTGCGGTGGACTATGAAAGGCGGGCGGCTGAATTGACAACAGAAACCGAAGTGGAAACGGCCGTTGAGTCATGGTCCCTTCTGCCGACAATCATCATCACCATTGGCGTGTTCATTTTACTTCCGGCCGTAGTGGCATTGTTAATGCAGCAAACAGGCAATGAAGCCCCGGGGTTGATTGCCCAATTTTTTGGCGCGCCAGTATTTTTGTTATGGATCACGGCCGAACTGCTGTATTTTATTCCCCTGCGAATGATTGAACACAAACAAGCGGCGCACATTGTGGGAATTATCAAGGCTATTGTGCAAATCGTGGCGGCACTTGTATTATGGATTTATCTAGGCATTGATTTTGGCATTGGCAGCGTGAACTGGTTATTTTATGCGGGCGCAGGATTGGCCCTCGTCGGGTTGGTTGTGGGTATTGTGGCGGCGGTTTTGAACGGCCGTCTAGCCCGCCAGCAACCCGCCCCGACCGAGGACACAACTACACCGGACTCCGATCTGGAAAAACAAAAGACGCCGACATCACCATCCACGCCATCAAAACCACGCCCAATGCCGTCCACGCCAATTTCAGTACCTGAAGCACTGCCCAATGGACATTTTCTGTTGACCCGGCACGATCATGACCAGTTAGGATTTCAACTGGTATTGGAAAATGGCAGCGTCGTGTTGATGAGCGAAGATTATGCAGCCAAAGAGACGTGTTTACGCGGATTGCGCGCCGTCAGGCACAGCGCCTTGCTCGAAGAACGGTACCGGCAGGAAACGGCCGGTCACCGTCATTATTTCGTCCTGCTAGATGCCGAAGCGCAAGTCATCGCCGCCAGCCCCATGTTTCCATCGGGCCAGGCCTGTCGCACAAATATCGAATACGCCAAAGCACTGGCATTTCGCGCCCCTTTAAAGGATGAAACCCAATTGGCCGAGACGCAGCCATTAGAAACGTCAACAGCCGCGCCACCGGAAAAGGCAGCAAGTGCCCCGCCAGTACTACACAAAACGCAAATGCTTGATTCGGATGATTTGGCAACTGGTGAAGAGGAAACGGCCGTTCCCCTAACCCCTTCTCCCCAACCAATCGCCACCCTGCCAGACAGTGAGCCAGATTTAACATTGCTTCCCGAAGCCAAAGCGCCCAAATTCCAGCTTTTCCGCAGCCAGGACGAAGAATATTATTTCCGGCTGGTGGCGCGGAACGGCGAAACCATTTTGAGCAGCCAGGGATACAAACGAAAGGCCAGCGGTGTAAATGGGATCCGCTCTGTCAAAAAGAATGCTTTGTTGCCCGATCAATTCCAGCAGCAGGCAGCGGCCAACGGCCTTTTTTACTTCACATTGATTGCCCGCAATTATGAAGTGATTGGCACGAGTGAATTATACACATCGGTCCAGAGCCGGGATGCAGGGGTTACGGCCGTTGCCCGCATCGCCTGGGACGCCCCTATTGAAGACCTAACGGCAAACGGTCAAGAAGACAAAACCAGCAAAGAGACTCTTCCATCCCCAAAGGACAATTTAGAAAAAGTAAACAAAACCCCGGCACCACAGCCTCGTTTTCAAATCTTCCGGGGCAGTAACGATCTGTATTATTTCCATTTGCGAGCCGCCAACGGGGAAATCGTTCTGGCCAGCGAAGGCTATACAACCTTGCGCGGCTGCGAAAATGGCGTGCGTTCGGTACAACAAAACAGTCCGCTAGACGAACGATACATCCAGGAAACGGCCGAAAATGGACAATTTTACTTCAAACTCCTGGCCGGCAATCGAAAGGTCATCGGCGTCAGCGAAATGTACACGACCAGAAAAAACCGTGATAAGGGGATAACGGCCGTGCAGCAATCCAGCACAGCCGCAATCATTCAAAAAATTCTTGATGCATAAATCCCGGATAGAACATCGTTTGGCAAAAACAACTCCAGAGAAAAGAAAATGGCAATAACACCCGCATTTTGGATAGGAATTGGCCTCATCATCGCCATCATCACCATCTTTGTTGTCCTGGCAATCAGGTACCGTAATGTTGCTGTCAGACGCTGGCGAAAAATGCAAGGTCTGTTCTCCACAATAGGTTATTTCCTGATGGCCTTACTGGTCATTGATCTGATTTATTACGCCTCCTTCGATTTACCAAAAGCAGTTGGTGACTACAAAACTGGATTTATTTTATTTGACATCCTTGTTGGATTTGTCCTCCTGCTCTACGTTTTGTCATTCTTTCGTTTCCTCTATTTGCGAAAACAGGGCGCTCAAAACATTCAGGCCATGCCGCCCCGAATCTCTCGTGTTTGGAACTGGGATAAAGCATTGGGTGGAACAGTCCTGGCCGATACGGCCAATGCTATCGGTGTCCTCGGCGGTATTGGCGCCCATACCCTCCTTTCCAATCTGGATGGCTGGTGGTGGGTTGGGCAGTTTGGTGCGCTGATGGCAATTATTGTGGGTATATCCATCTTCCAACGCTGGCTTTTGGAAGTGCCACAAGCAAATGGCGACTGGTGGCTTAGCGACAGAGCCACTGTTCAAGCCAGCAGTATTTTAAACATACTGGTTGGGTCACTGACCCTGTTATCGTTGATGCTGCCCAGTCAATCTAACAGCAGTCATGTCATTGCCAACGATGTAGGTCCGGCTGGATTGACCTGGATTGAACTATTTTGGTTTATCCTCATTAGCGTCCTATTGATTATTACAATCATCCAGTTTGTGGCCGATCCTTATCGACCGCAACGACAAGGTGCACCCAGAAAGTATGCTTATGGGATTTCCATTCTGGTTATTTTCGTTCTAACTCTCATCACCTTGATTGTTTTTCAAGCGACGGCAACAACAAGTGACTACGGCTCAACCGCAGCCGGTGATGTCTTGGGTATTTTGGCTGGTTTTGCCTGGATAGCTGCTGAATTTTGGAGCTTTATTCTCATTTCTGTCGGATGGCGTCGAAGATGGGCAATTAATGTTCCCAAATATTTGACGTGGGAGAAAAATATTTGGCAGGTAACGGGCGCTCTCACCATCATCGTTTTCCTGTCAGCTAAAATCAACCGTGGGTCTGGTTGGTCCGCGTCTGAAGGATGGACTATCGCCTTTGTCATTGGGGCTTCGTTCGCTGGATTTGGAACGCTGCGGGGTATCTTTGTTGGGTTAATGAACCGATTTTTCAAGGAACGAGAAGAACAACGTCAAGAGGCACAAGCGCAACAGGTTCTTCAAATACAGCAACTGGAAAGGGCGGTAGATGTTGCAAATTTACGGCGTCAAAACCTGGTTCAGGCACGAATACAACAGCTTCAGCAGCAGCAACCTCAACAGCAACCACCACCACTTGTTGTTAATCAAGCCCAGGCTCATGGTGGTAATCAAGGTGGAGGTAATCAAGGTGGAGGTAATCCAGGTGGCAATTAAAGGGGGGACAATCATCAAGTGAAGATTGTTTATAGCGACGTCAAAGTCATTCGCGGTGGATTTGTTGTGGAAGCAGCCAAAATTGTTGGTATCCTGGCAGGCATAGGTGCAACTCCTTTGCTACAGGATCAATTGGGCTGGTTTTGGGCGGTAGGATTGGCAGCCGGCGTTTTACCTGTTGCCGCCGGCATATATTATTTGGTGCAGCAGCGACAACGAGGAAGAATCGTAAAGGGAAAGGCTCCCGCTGGTTTCCGTGACCGTATGGCTCGTTGGGGGCAGCGCATTTGGTCCGGGTTAAAAATTGCGGTTCAATTTTGGCGCTGGCAAGAACGGTGGCAGGCGGGCAAAGAGGAACGGCGGCAACGGCCGTTACCCCTCCTCCCTATTCTCACCATCCTTATCGGTTTCTTCATCTTTATTCCGGCCGGTATCGCCTTTTTTATACAGCGCAGCGCCCTGCACCAAAACGTGGGACTGGCTGCCAGTTACTTTAATGCCCCGGCCATCTTGCTCTGGATCACCGGGGAGGGCTTTTACGTTTATCCGCACTTTATCATTCGCCCCAAACATTGGCCGCAAATCAGCGGCCTGCTCAAAAGCGGATTACAAATCATCAGCGCTTTACTGCTTTGGGTATTTCTCGGTGTATCGATCAGTCTGGAGAACGCCAACTGGATGTTGTGGGCCTCACTGATTACGGCCGTAGCCGGTTTTGTCTTGGGTATCGTCGCTATTCAATCGGCTAAAAACGAACCTGTTCCCGTCGAATCAGGCCAGACAGTCCCCCAAACAACCTAACAGTTGCCTCTATCCGTCAATGGCTCAACTGCGCTGGCCTTTCTTTTTATTAGCCTTACTGGTTATCTTTGTCATTGTGATGATTGAGCGCAGTGCTGTCAGCGCAACGGCCGTTGCTGCCCGCTTACCTGCCTTTGCCACCGGCAGCCGTACCACCGTCGTCGATAACGCCATCAACGTCTTCACACCCGAACAGAAACAAAAACTGGATGAACTCCGCCAGGAAAAAGCTGATGAAATCGCCTCCTTGCCTGAGGAATTATCCGGCTTTGGCATCGCCTCATTACAATTCGTAGACGGGTTTCTCCTCTTCACAATCGCCTTAATGACCCTGGCACTGGTCATCCCCGAGGCCGTACAGGCCAAAATTCAAGGCCTTATCACCCTCATTTTCGCCATTGTCCTCATCATCTTTGCCCTGATAAAAATCGTCGTCGTTATTGCCAAACTGATCACAATGGTGGCCATGCTTTTGTCATTTCCCTTTGGCACTTTGGCTTACCTGATCATTTTCGGCTCGTTTCCGCGCTCAGGTGCTTTAGCCGTGCTCAGCTTATTATTTATTTTAAAAGTGATTTTTGGCGTGCTGCTGCTGCTAGCCCATCAAGGCTTTCTGAAAGATTGGCGGGTAATTATTTTCGTTTTGTTAGCTTTTATCGGTGACTTTATTATCGCTTTTTTATACGGCATTGTGCCCGGCTTTCTTGTCAGCATAACCGATGCCATTGCCGCTATTGTGCTGCTCATTATCGGTATTATAGTTGCTATTTTGTTGGGATTAGGGGGGATTATTTCGTTTGTGATGGCACTCAAACCGTAATTTAAGCCAGAATAACGACCTGGGCCTCATACCCGAAGCCGACCTGCTGCGCCAATGGCGACCCGACGGCCGTTACCAACAAACCGAACCGCCCGAACTCAAAATCGAGGCAGGCAAAGTCACTGCAACGTGTGCCACAGAAGGCGCGGTGATTGGCTGGACGGCCGTTCCGCCCACTGCGCCTCCCACCTAGACCAACAATCCCTTTGCGGCGATGGGCCAGGCAGTGGGCAATCCAGAAGGTGACGGCCGTTCCTGGCAGCTTTACACGGGGCCGACGGGGGTGGAAAACGGCCGTACCCTCTGGTTCCGCGCCCATCGCCTTGGTTATTTAGAGAGCGAAGAGGTAATATTGGACTCATCCAACACCTAGCAGGAGTTAAACCATGCCCACAGAAAACGCGCTCGCCGCGAGCGTAAAGCAAAAATCGAAACAGATCCAAACCGAAAACGGCCTTGCCTACCGCGATCTCAACAAAAATGGCAGGCTAGACATCTACGAAGACCCGCGCCAGCCCATTGCCGCCCGCGTTGAAGATTTGCTCTCACAGATGACGCTCGCAGAAAAAGCGGGAATGCTCTTCATAGACGGCGTGCGCATGAATCCAGACGGCTCCATCGAAGACAAAAGTGACGAGCAGGCGTTTACTGGATTTGGCGATCCTGTGAAAAACAAGCTCATTGATTTGAAGATGAACCACTTCAACATCTGGCAGATTCCCGGCGCACGGCCGTTGGCCGCCTGGTACAACAACGTCCAGCAGCTGGCCGAGCAGAGCCGCCTGGGCATTCCCGTCACCCTGGCCTCCGACCCGCGCAATCACCTGGGCAAAAACGTCGTCTCGATGGCCGTGGAAGATTTTTCGCAGTGGTGCGAAACCACCGGCTTTGGCGCGATTGACGACCCTGAACTGGTGCGCCAGTTTGCCGAGATCGCCCGTGAAGAATATCTGGCCGTCGGCATTCGCGTGGCCCTGCATCCCCAAATTGATTTAGCCACCGAGCCCCGCTGGCCGCGCATCAGCGGCACCTTTGGCGAAGATGCGGAGATTAGTGCCCGGCTGGTGAAAGCGTACATCGCAGGCTTCCAGGGGCCAGAACTCGGCCCGCACAGCGTCGCCTGCATGACCAAACATTGGCCCGGCGGTGGCCCGCAAAAAGATGGGCTTGACCCCCATTTTGAGTTCCAGCAGGGGCAAATTTACCCCGGCGACAATTTTGATTACCATCTGATTCCGTTTGAGGCGGCGATCGAAGCCGGGACTGCTTCGATGATGCCCTACTACGGCATTCCCACGGGCCAGACGGATGAAGATGTGGCCATGTCCTACAACAAAACCATCATCACCACCCTGCTGCGCGAAAAATATGGGTACAACGACGTGGTTTGCACCGATTGGGGCCTCATCACCGATCTGCACATGGGGGATGTGCTCTGGCCCGCGCGGGCCTGGGGCGTAGAGCACCTCAGCGAGGCCGAGCGCGTGCTGAAAGTGCTGGACGCGGGCGTGGACCAGTTTGGCGGCGAAAGCTGCCCGCATCTGGTGCTGGAGCTGGTAGAAAGCGGCAAACTGACTGAAACGCGCATTGACCAATCGGTGCGGCGGCTGCTGAAGCAGAAGTTTGAGCTGGGCCTGTTCGACAATCCGTTTGTGGATGAGGCGCGTGTGCCCGAAATTTTTGGCAATGCCCAATCGGCCGCCGCTGGCCTGGCCTCGCAAAGCCGGGCGATGACGCTGCTCAAAAACAGCGACGATGTGCTGCCACTCACAGGCCAGCCCAAAATTTATGTCCAAAACATGGCTGCGGATGTGGCCGCCAATTATGCCCAGGTAGTTGAGTCACCTGAGGCGGCTGACTTTGCTATCTTGCGGCTGGACACGCCGTGGGTGCCGGTGGATACCAAAAATCAGTTTGCCCTGGGCTTCCACCACGGCGATCTCGATTTTAAGGAGGAAGCGAAGGCTGAAATTTTGGCATTGTGTGCCAAAGTACCGACGATTGTGGTGATCTATCTGGATCGCCCGGCGGTGATTCCTGAGATCAGTGCCGCCGCGCACGCATTGTTGGCAGATTTTGGGGCGAGTGATACGGCCGTTCTCAACACCCTCTTCGGCAAAGCTCAACCAGAAGGCAAGCTGCCCTTTGAGCTGCCTTCGTCCATGGCCGCCGTTCGCGCCCAACGAACCGACGTGCCGCGCGATTCTAAAGACCCGCTGTATCCGTTTGGCTTTGGCCTGCGCTATTAAACTGTCACGCAAAGACGCGAAATCGCCAAAGAAAAAACTCGGCAACTTTGCGCCTTTGCGTGATCTACATTCCTTCACTTTATGTCTACTCATCAAAACATGGGCGACCTAAACACAGCCCCCGCGCCCATTCGCGCCTTTCATATCATGGCCAAGCCCGCCGGGGCCATTTGCAACCTGGACTGCAAATATTGCTACTTCCTCTCCAAAGAGATGATGTACCCCGGCAGCCGCTTCCGCATGGCCGATGAACTGCTGGAAACGTTTGTCAAGCAGTACATCGAAGCGCAAAAAGTACCGGAAATGACCTTTGCCTGGCAGGGCGGCGAACCCACGTTGATGGGGCTGGACTTCTTCAAGCGGGTCATCCATTACCAGCAAAAACACGCCAAACCGGGCCTGACCATCCACAACGCCCTGCAAACCAACAGCACGCTGCTGGACGACTGGTGCCGCTTCTTCAAAGAGCACAACTTTCTTATTGGCATCAGCCTGGATGGGGCGCAGGCAGCTTTAAGCAGGTGATGCGCGGCTGGCAACTGCTGGTGGATCATGGCGTGGCGTTTAACATCCTCTGCACCGTGCATGCCGCCAACCAGGATCATCCGCTAGAGGTATACCGCTTTTTCCGCGACGAGCTGAAAACGCAGTTTATCCAGTTCATCCCGATTATTGAGCGGGCCACGACGCAGCTTTTGCCCCTGGCCAACATTGGCTGGAGTGAGCGAGATGGGGGAGGGCGGCCGCTTTACACCCAATCCGGTTCACTCGTCACCAATCGCTCGGTCAATGCCCAAAAATACGGCGACTTCCTCATTGCCATCTTCGACGAGTGGGTGCGGCACGACGTGGGCTAAGTGTACGTGCAGATGTTTGATGTGGCGCTGGGGGCATGGCCGGGCCAACCGGGCGGGCTGTGCATCTTTGCCCCCACCTGCGGCACAGCCCTGGCGCTGGAGCACAACGGCGATTTGTTCAGCTGCGACCACTTTGTGGAGCCAGATTATTTGCTGGGCAACATCCAGCAAGATCATATGCTCGATCTGGTAGCCTCTGACCAGCAGCGGCAGTTTGGCCAGGACAAGCTGGACAGCCTGCCCCGCTATTGCCGCGAATGCGAGGTGCGGTTTGCCTGCCACGGTGGCTGTCCCAAAAATCGCTTCAGCCACACCCCCGACGGCGAGCCAGGGTTGAACTATTTGTGCGCTGGCTACAAAGCGTTCTTCAACCACGTGGACCGGCCGATGAAGATTATGGCCAATTTGCTGCGCCAGCGCCGCGCCCCCGCCGAAATTATGAGTTTGATGGCCGCTGAGGATGAAAAGCGCCTGCAACAAGCTTTTGCCAAAGCGAATCGCAATGATCCTTGCCCCTGCGGCAGCGGCAAAAAGTTTAAGCAGTGCCACGGCTGGAGCAAATGAGGTATATGCGAGGAATAATTCTGGTTTATGCGGAAACGGCCGTTTAATCTTCCATCCTTGAAAATTAAAAAATGAACAAGATGGAAAAAGCTGAAACAGACTAAAACCACTCCAAATCAGGGAACATCATCAACAACATATTTACTAAAAACAGTCAAAACCACCGGCTCCGCCCAATCGATAGGAGAAACATCAACCCCCAAAATGTCACCCGCCGTATGGGTTCGTCCCCGTCCCGTACTGACCACACCCAAATCGATAAATTTAGGATTCCCCAACAAATCTTTTGGAATCTGAATCTCGATAATCGACGGAGAACCGCTTTCGATTGCCGCGCCACCCCAAAAGGCAAGTTCTTCCCACTCAGCGCCATCCCAAACATAAAAATCGTGGCTGCTGCCGGCCGTACCCTTACGATCAACCAGCCGGATATCAAGACGGAATTCGGGTTGGTAGGGAGCGGCGACTGTAATTGGCCGTTTGTCCACGTCAACGTCAGCACCCTGACCATCCTGGGTCGTATCAAAATAGATCAGAAATTGACCCCAAGGATCAGCATAAACATCCCCATTAACAGTCAACGCCAGGTAAAAGGAATCCGCATCATCACGAACGTATAAATTGAGCAAATCCAGATGCTGGAACTGTTTGAGATTATCACCGGCTTCATCTTGAGCCAATGCTTCACCATAAGTTTCATCTATCACGCCATCTACCAATTCGGCCGGGAAGAGATAGGAATAATCAAGAAATTCAATGCCCTCGTGAACTTCATTGCCGTTCTGAAAGTCGAAGAAGGTCGCGTTTTCCCAATGGGACCCTTGTCCCCAGCGAGTCGAGCATTGGGTGGAAACCCAGGCCGGTTCCCAGTAAACCACGCCCAGGCCGCCGTTGCTGATCATGCTCTGCGTCAGGTCAATCATGAACTGGCGCTGGCCTGCGGGGGAGATGGAGTAGCCGCGAATGCCCTGGTTGAGAATATTATCGGCCGTTTCCTCCACCGCATCAAACGTCCAGGGGTAAGCCGTTTCCACAATCATCACGTCTTTGTTGAATGCCTGCCGCAAATAACTCACGTGAGCGCCCACGTCGGCCGGCGAGAACAGGCTCCACTGCGGATAATAAGACAGGCCAATCACGTCAAAATCAGTGACGCCGTGCTGCATGGCTTCCCGGAACCACCAACCCGCGTTTTCCGGTTGGGCCACGTGCAGGATAATTTTGGGGTTGGTATTCGTCTCCGCAGCAATATCGCGCACGGCACGAATCCCGGCATTGAATAGCCGGGCGTCCCTGGGCCAATCCAGCCCGTCCACCCGTTTGACCAGCCCGGCGTTGGTTTCATTACCAACCTGGACAAAATTGGGCATCACACCTTGCTTATAGAGTTCACTCAGCACGTCATAGGTGTACTGGTAAAGCGCATCGGGCAGTTCTTCTTCGGTCAGGTCTTCCCAGGCGGCGGGGATTGCCTGCTTGCCAGGATCAGCCCAATTATCCGAGTAGTGAAGAGCCAGTAAGGTAGCCATACCTGCTTCTTTGGCGCGCGTAAAAGTTCGGGCGACATCAGCCAGGGTGCTGTAATCGGTCCAGTCGGGATTGTGCCACAGCCGGGCACGCACCAGGTTGGCACCGTGTTCACTAAACAGTTCAAAGGCGTCGCGGGATTCTCCATTTTCCCGGTAGACCGCGCCGCAGTCATCCATTTCATTGACGTAGGATAAGTCCACGCCAAAATAAAATGGCGCTTCAAATACAGGCGCTGGCTCAGGTGATGGCTCAGGCGATGGTTCAAGTGTAGGTTCTGGAATAGCTGTCGATGTGGGTTCAGAAACAGGCTCAGGTGTGGGGAGAGGCGTTGGTTCTAATGGTGGTGAAGGCGTGGGTTCCGATAACGACTCCTTCTGAGATTGACAGCCGCTCAGCAAAAGGACAAGCAACCCTACACTAAGAAATCCATAAAGTAAAATCTGCGAAATCTGCGGTTTTTTCAAAGGAAGCATCGTCTACTGTTTTACCGCACCTTGTGTCAATCCACCCACAATCTGATCTTGCAGGAGCAGGTAAATAATCATAATGGGCAGCGCCCCGATCAACGCACCGGCGGAAAAGACGCCCCAGCGCTGGTTAAACTGCGCGCCGGCAAAAACTTGCAGGCCAACCATCAACGTATATTGTTCGTTGCTTTTGAGCAGCACCCGGGCCAGGATGAACTCGCCATAAGTGCCAATGTAGTTGAGAATCAGGATGACGATGAGAATCGGCCGTAACAACGGCAGGATTAACCGGGTAAAGATTTGCCAGTCAGTTGCCCCTTCCACCATCGCCGACTCATCTATGTCACGCGGAATGGTGTCAAGGAAACCCTTCATCAGCCAGATGTTGATGCCCATAGCCCCGCCCAAATAGACCAGGATCAGGCTCCCGTGCGTATTCAAACCAATGCCGGGTAAAACATCACCAACCTGCGAAATCATCAGGAAAGTGGCTACAATCGCCAGCAGCGCCGGAAATACCTGGACGAGCAAGATGCCTTTGAGCATCGTCTGGCGGCCGCGAAAACGGAAGCGCGAGAATGCATAACCGGCCGTCGTGGTAATTGCCAGCGAGAGGACGGATGTGATCGTGGCAATTTTGATCGAGTTCCCAAACCACGTCCAGAAAGGGAACTCGCCGGATGTAATCAAGGTTCTGTAATTATCGAATCCAAAGTTTTCCGGGATCAGTTTTTGAGTGGCTAGCGAGCCGGTTGGATTTAAGGAAGCCGAGACGACCCAGAGGATCGGGAATATGGAAAAGACAATCAGGATAAGCGCCACTATCAGGCGTAAGCCGACGCTGACAGCCCGTTGGGCTTTGAGGGACGTACGCAAGCGTTGAACAGGGACAATGCTAGACATTTTCGCTGACCTCCTCCCACATATTGGTATAGCGGAACTGGAAGAGGGTGATTGTGCCGACAATGAAGAAGATGACCATCGTGATCGCCGCGGCAAATCCGTAATTGATGCCCCGGCTGGCCGTGAAAGCCAGATTATAGACGTAACTGATCAAGATGTCGGTATGCCCGGCCGGCGTAGGCGTACCGGCCATAGGTGGGCCACCGGCATTGAAGATGTAGATCAAATTAAAATTATTGAAGTTGAAGACAAATGAGGCGATCAACAATGGCCCTACGGCAACCAGCAGCAGGGGCAGGGTTATACGCCAGAACTGCTGCCAGGTATTGGCACCATCCACTTGCGCCGCCGCATAATAATCATCAGGAATGGATTGCAAGGCTCCGCTGCATATCAGCATGAAATAGGGATAGCTCAACCAGAGATTGATAATCAGAATAGCAATTTTGGCCCAAGTTTGGTCAGTGAACCAGGGTGGCGCCCAGCCAAACAGCGCTTCCAGAGCGCGGTCTATCACCCCAAGTTCGGGGTTCAACATGCCGCGCCAGATTAAAATGGTCAGCAGCGCCGGGACAGTGTAAGGAATGATCAATAAGGAGCGAATGAGTTTCTTGAAAGGAAAATACTGGTCATTGAACATGATGGCAATAGCCAACCCCAAAGAAAAGTTCAACAGCAGACTGAAAAAGGCAAAGGCAAAGTTCCAGATGATGATCCGCACCAAGGGGCCACGCAAGGCAGGACTGGTGAAAAACTCTTTGAAATTAGCAAACTGGATGGAGGCGATAAATCCCGGTCGCAGTTGTGTGCCATCGGGCGCAGAGAATGTGCCCCGGATGTTCTGGTATTCAACCCCTGTCTCCTGGTTCGTCATAACATCCCGTTCAGGGTCATATGCATAAAGGGGCAGTAATTCTGCAGCTTCTTTGGGAGAGCGAATCTGGATAGTATTCCCGGCTTCACCAAACTGGATTTCTGTCAAATTTTGATCTATTGCGGCCTGGATGGCATTCAGCCTGGTATACCCTTCTATCGTTTCAGGAATACCTTTATCATCAAATCCACTAATCCCCGACTCTCCGGGTTGGGGTTGAGTGAGTGGT
Source organism: Ardenticatenaceae bacterium (assembly GCA_020634245.1). Taxonomy (GTDB): domain Bacteria; phylum Chloroflexota; class Anaerolineae; order Promineifilales; family Promineifilaceae; genus JACKCC01. The sequence continues at coordinate 57,444 of JACKCC010000026.1, forward strand.
TCACCTGGTTTAGCCAGGTAGCCATTCCCGTCCGCATCCTCAAGCCAAAGCACATATTCACCTTCTGGAGATTTGAAGGCCGTCCAGGAATAGGCTCTTCCGGTTTCCGGGAGGTATTTCTCTTTTAGAATCTGGTCTAAGGATTGTTCCTGGGTGATGAGATGGCCTTCACCGTAGTTGGTGAAAGAAACCCAGACGGTAAATATGATGGGGTAGATGGTAAACAACGCCATCAGCACCAGCCCAACCACCATCCACCGGATTGGGTATGCCTTCCGGCGCAGGAATATGATGTTGACAAAAATCAGAATGATGGAAGTGGCAGCTGCCAATGGGTAATAACCCAACGATACAACTCGGTTGAAAAACCAAATAGCAGATGCGTCCAGGGCGATCAAAAATGCCAGACGCACTAACCGGGATCCAATTAGTGTCGTTGTTTTTGGTTGGGAGGCGTTTTGCAAACCCTTATTAGCCACGGTATAACCTTGTCCAATTTTTCATCAAAGAGAAAAGCAGCAATGGAGGCCGGAAAATTCCGTCCTCCATTTTGTGTCTATAAGGGTTATTCTGTTGCCACTTCTACCAGATGTGTTTCTGGATCATAGGTAAAGGTGACAGTGCTGTCTGACGCCAGGCTAAGGGTGTAGTTAGGACCATCCTGTGCGCCATCGGAACCATAGTTTACGGTCCAATCGCCATCCAGGGCTACTTTGAATTCGTAATCACCCGCTGACAGTTCAACAACCAGGGTTAACAGACCATCATCTCCCTCTTGCATCGCAGTCGCCTGGCAAGCGGGATCCCACTGGGCACCGCAACCCGCCTGATCCTGGAAGGTGCCGGGCAGGTTGACCATGCCAGCCAGTGCCCCACGGATCAAGGCGCGAACCTGTTCGGCTGCGTCGGTCATTGCTTCTTCAGGGGTTTGTTCTCCGGTTACCGCCAGAGTGATACCGTTATCGGCCGCGCTCCACACGGAACCCATTTCGGGAATGTTGGGCATGGGCATCGCATTGGCACCGGCCAGGCCCATTGCTTTCAGGTCCGGGTCGTCGGTTGTCTCCAGGATGGCCTTGAAGGCAGACGGCCGTAGCCCGGTTTCATAGAGTAACTGCATCGTTTCTTCGGTGGCGACAAACTCGGTCAGGAAAGCCTGGGCCAACAATACGTTTTCGCTGAAGGGGTTGATCATGAAGCCCTGTACGCCGAGGAATGGAGCGCCGTTATCGGGGAAACTATCGGCTACAGCATAGGGGACACCGGAGGCGCGGATGCGATCCAGCGCCCAGGGGCCGGCCATAAGGAATGGAATCTGCCCGGTTTCAAACAGGGAGTGGGCGGTTTCGTAGTCGAAGGTTTCGGGCATCAGACCTTCTTCAACAGCTCCGGTCATCCAGGCAACGGCCGTGATCTCACCTTCACTATCCAAACCGACGTCATCAGCATTCCAGGCGCCATTCTCATCTACACCAAAGATATAGCCGCCAAAAGCTGTCTGAATCGGCAAGGCATTGTACAGCGGGCCGGTAGACACAGCGATGGCGTACTCAACTTTACCTTCTCCTTGAAGGGTACGGCCGATTTCCAGTACTTCATCCCAGGTGGTGGGAGGTTCAGAAACCAACTCGGTGTTATAGAAAAATCCAAGATTTTCGGAAGCATAAGGCACACCATAGAGATTGCCATCCGTGTAGGTAAACGCCGCCAACGTTGACTCTACAAACTCATCTTTTGTATCACCCAATTCAATGGGGGCTACCAGACCACTCTCGACCAGCGCTCCCAGCCAGTCGTGAACGCCAATGTAAATATCAGGACCTTCGCCAGCCGGTGCGGCAATAAGTACCTGGGAACGAATATCCTGTACAACACCCAAGTCCTCGACAACAAGTTCCACGCCATACTCAGCACGAAAATCGTCGGCAAGTCCAAGTAGAATTGGGGTACGCGTATCGTCAGCCCAAATTTTCAAGGTAGCCATAGGTTCTTCGGCCGGCGTTTCTTCAACCACAGGTTCTGTCGTGGGTTCTTCCGTCGGTTCCACGGCGGGTTCTTCCGTCGGTACTTCCATGGGCTCTTCCACTATAGGTTCTTCAGCTGCGGGTTCCTCGACCACAGGTTCTTCTGTAGCCGGAGCCACAGTTGCAGGAGCGGCTCCGCCACATGCAGATAACATCAACATTACAATCAAAACAAAAATCAGGGTTACAAAATGCTTTTTCTTCATCAGGCGCCTCCAATCATTTGAAAAAAGTGTAAGCACAACGTGTAATTAGTTGTGCTATTCTCCATATCAACACGTGTTGACATTACGTGTTTCTAAGATTATATTAGTTTGAATAGAAAGTCAAGATGCTTTCAAGGCGGAACAGGTAAACCACAAGGTTTTTCATCAAAAAAGTTTTTTTTGTTTACCCACATCCAATGCGGTGGATTCCATCCACACCAAAAAAGAAATTTAAACCATGAGAAAATACATTTTATTCAACGACAATTGGCAATTTGCAGCCCAGAAATTAAACCTGGATGCATCTGATGACCTGTTTGAATCGATTACCTTACCTCATCCAAATAAAATATTTCCCCACCACAATGTTGACAATGAGGAATATCAGTTCATTTCGACTTATCGAAAGAAGTTCTTCTGGCGCAAACAGCCAGAAAGTGAGGCATCGGCCAAGATTTACACGAGCGACGACTCCTCTCTGGTTTTTCTGGATTTTGATGGGGTGATGTTGGCGTGTACGGTGTACTTGAACGGCCGTTTCCTCAGCGAACACGTTGGTGGTTATGCCCCCTTTTCCGTTGAGATTACCAACACACTACAAGAAGGAGAAAACATCCTCACCCTCCACGTTGATTCCCGCGAGCGAAAAGATGTTCCCCCCTACGGACATCTGGTCGATTATTTAACCTTCGGCGGCATCTACCGCGACGTTCATCTTCGCCTGGTTAACCCAATCCATATCGAAAACACCTTTATCCAAACGCTGGATGTGGTAGAAAATCCTCGGCTCGTTTGTGATGTCCGCCTGAACCACTTCAAGCGCGGTTTAAGTCTGGAAGCGATTGTGATAGATGCGATGGGCAGTGAAATTGCTTCGATCCAACGGCAGGTTGAACATCAAACAGCACGCTTGGAATTTGAAGCCCTGCCTGACGCGGCTCTCTGGTCGATTGAAAGGCCCACCCTGTACTCATTAAAGGTTTCGCTGATCTATAATAACAAACCTCTCGACACACTTTCATCCCGTTTTGGGTTTCGGCAGGCGGAATTCTGCCCCGATGGCGGCTTTTATTTGAATGGCGAGCGCATAAATCTATTGGGCCTTAACCGTCACCAAACCTATCCGTATATTGGCGCAGCGGCTCCTGCCCGATTGCAGCGTCAGGATGCAGATATTCTCAAATATGAGTTGGCTTGCAATATCGTGCGCACCTCCCATTACCTGCAATCCCCCCATTTTCTTGATCGTTGTGACGAGATTGGCCTGCTGGTCTTTGAGGAAATCACCGGTTGGCAGCACGTTGGCGATGAAAAATGGCAGGCAATTTGTCTGGCCGAACTAGAAACCATGATTGAGCGCGACCGCAATCGCCCTTCTATCGTTTTGTGGGGTGTGCGGGTAAATGAATCGGGCGACAACGATGATTTTTACGGCCGTACCAACACCCTGGCACACCAACTAGACCCCACCCGGCAAACAGGGGGTGTGCGCGATTTTTTGGGCAGTTCCTTTTTGGAAGACGTTTATACACACAACGACTTCTCCAACGGAGTCAGAATACCTACCGAACAACCACACCTGATTACGGAGTTTGCCGGGCATATGCTCCCGACCAAAATCTGGGACCATGAAGAACGCTTGATTGAGCAGGCGCTGTTGCACGCCAAAATCCACAATTTACAGTTGGGCGATGAGAAAATTGCCGGAGCGATTGGCTGGTGCGCTTTTGACTATGCGACACATATCGAGTTTGGGTCCGGTGACCGAATCTGTTATCATGGGGTGATGGATATTTTCCGGCTGCCCAAATGGGCTGCCTATCTTTACCAAAGCCAGCAATCGCCTTCAAAGAAAATTGTCCTGCATGCGGCCACCCATTGGACAATGGGCGACCGCAATGGGGGGGGCAACAATCCGTTAACGGTATTCAGCAATTGCGAAGAAATTGAAATCATCATCGGCAAAATATCTGTGGGCAAATTCCAACCCGCTTTCGATATTTATCCTCATTTGGACCATCCTCCTTTCATCATTGGCGGATTAGATGCCTACAGCGCCTGGGGACAGTCGGAATTTTATGATTTGCATCTGATTAGCTATCTTCAGGGAAAACCGGTCAGTGAACAGTGGATTTCCAGCAATCGGCTCCCAAAAAGATTGGAACTTTTTACGGACAGTGGGCAACTCCAGGCTGATGGGGCTGACATGACCCGGCTGGTCTTTCGCATCACCGATAAATTCGGCAATCCCTTGCCTTACGCCACCAAAGTTGTAACTTTTGAGCTGGAGGGAGATGCCGACCTGATCGGCGAAAATCCTTTTCCGCTTATTGGTGGTCAGGCAGCTTTGTACATTAAAGCCCATCATCAGCCCGGCACAGTGATTATTCGAGCACATGTGCCAGGATTACCCAGCACATCGGCAGCTTTGGAAATCATCTCGGCGTCAGACTTTGAAGGTCAGCGTCAGGAGCGTTAGAATTATCACTGTTTTGAAATGCTTCAGGGGCGAAGGTGTCTAGCCTATCCCTTGTGGACGGGGCATTCGCGCTCCGCTGCTACATATTGGTTATACATGATGTTGTTGCAAGGATGATGAAAAGCGAATGACAAAAAATAAGGTCATTACCCAAAAAGATGTGGCTGAGCGCGCCGGCGTATCCCGCGGGGTTGTCTCTTATGTGATCAACAATGGCCCGCGCGAGGTCTCTCCTGAAACGCGTGAACGGGTGTTAACTGCCATAGACGAATTGGGTTACCGGCCCAACAAACATGCTCAACGCCTGAAACTTGGCGATTCAACCGCAAAGGAATCTTTAGGGATTATCGCGGGGGGACAAAGTTATAATGTGCTAGAACGGCCGTATTACAACACGATCATAGCCGGTTTATTTGATGAAGTTCACCGCTTGGGGCAGGAGGTTCGTTTTTTTAGCTTTTTCGATGCGCTAACCGACCCGGTTTTCTTCAATAAAAACATTCACCGGGATGAAATTTCATCTTTGATTTTGATTTTGCCGGCGATGATCGCCACGAATCCGAACAACCAGAAAATATTAGATCAGATAGCCGAGCGGATCGATAATGTCGTCTGTTTAGAGGAGCCTCTGAAAGACTGGCCAACCATTATTTTCGATCGGGCCGCAGCGGCACGACAGGCAGTTGAACATCTCATTAAATTGGGACACGAACGGATCGCATTTTTAGCCATTCAAGATGCCCGCCTCACCGGTTATCGACAGACATTAGCCGATCACCATCTTCCTTATGACGAAAGCCTGATTTTTACTCCTGATCCATCTCATGTGCTTTCGTCAGCTTATCAGGCAACAGTTGAAATCCTTAATTTGAGGCCAAGACCTACTGCCATTTTCGCGGCCAACGACGAAAGCGCTATCAGTGCTATGGCAGCAATGCATGATCATGGTGTTAAGATTCCGCATGAAATGGCAATTGTATCTATCGATAATATTGGTCTGGCAGAGATGATCCGGCCGGGTCTCACAACGGTGGATATACCTAAACGACGGATGGCGTCCTATGCAATGCAGGTTTTGATGATGCAAAAGCAGTTCAATGACCAGCAATCGGCTTCAATTGTTTTGCCGACGGAACTTGTTATCCGCGAATCGTGTGGGGCGCATCAGAAATAGGGGATAAACGATATACTTTTGTTATACTCGCAACGGGTATAATCTGACATTTTTACTGAAGGTGGCACGATTAAAAACTGGCCACAGCGAGTATAGAAGTCCAGACCTATGCTTGTGAGTAATCGGCCGTTTCTCATTTTCCGCACTGCAAATACCCAAACACTTGATTCAGTCAGGCGCTTTTTGTTTGTCAAGCCAGCAACTCGAATTTTTTAGGGAATTGTATCCTCTCTTATCCCTTCCTGATTAAATTTGCAACTCTCTCATCCGTATAGCATAATCAAATAATTCAAACGAGAAGTTTTAGCTTATGCAATATAATCCCCAAAATCCGATTATTGTGCAGGGCGATAAAAGTGTCCTGCTGGAAGTGAATAATCCGCTTTATCAAGAAGCACGAGATATTTTGTCGCGCTTTGCGGAATTGGAAAAAAGCCCGGAATATATTCATACTTACCGTATTTCACCGCTTTCTTTATGGAATGCGGCTTCGTCCGGTTTGGCGGCCGAGGCAATTGTGGATGGGCTGGCGAAGTACAGCAAATATCCACTGCCGGGTAATGTGGAAGTGGATATTCGGGAGTATATTGGGCGTTACGGCCGTGTCCGCCTCACTCGCCGCAATAATGACCTGCTTCTCACTTCCGACGATCTCCCCCTCATCCTTGAACTACAGCGACGTAAAGAACTTAAACCCTATATCCTGGGCCAGGAAGACGGCCGTACCCTGCGCGTTGATCCGGCCAAACGTGGCCATATCAAGCAGGCATTGGTCAACATTGGCTACCCGGCTGAAGATTTAGCCGGATATGTTTCTGGTGATGTCATCACGTTTGATTTGCGGCTGATGACCAGCGGCGGTAAGCCTTTTGCCTTGCGCCATTATCAGCAAGAGGCTGGTGAAGTTTTTTATGCCGATGGGGCAGCACATGGCGGCTCCGGCGTGATTGTACTGCCCTGCGGCGCGGGCAAAACCATTGTAGGGTTGTCGGTGATGAATGAGATGCAGTGCAGCACGCTCATTTTAACACCCAACACGGTGTCGGTGCGGCAGTGGATCGACGAACTGCTGGATAAAACGACGCTCACTTCTGAGCAGGTTGGCGAATATTCCGGTCAGCGTAAAGAGATACGGCCGATAACCATTTCCACTTACCAAACCATGACCTACCGCAAACGCAATATTCCCAAAACCGCACCTTTCGACAAACAATACCCCCATTTCACTTTGTTTAACGACCATAATTGGGGGCTGATTGTGTATGATGAAGTGCATTTGCTGCCCGCCCCTGTCTTCAGCATCACGGCCGAATTGCAAGCCCGGCGGCGATTGGGGTTAACAGCAACATTAGTACGGGAAGACGGCCGTCAAGAGGATGTCTTCTCGCTCATCGGTCCTAAAAAGTACGATGTTCCCTGGAAAGATTTGGAACGGCAGGGCTGGATCGCCACTGCCGACGTAGTAGAAGTACGGATACCGCTGCCTCATGAAACGCGCATTGAATACGCCACCGCCGAAGACCGGCAAAAATACCGCATCGCGGCCGAAAATAAAGATAAGTTTAAGGTGTTAGACGAACTGCTCATCAAACACCGCAACGATCAGGTGCTCATCATCGGTATGTACCTGGAACAGCTAGAAAAAGTGGCGAGACGATATAACGCGCCGTTGATTACAGGTAAAACCAGCGTCAGACAGCGGCGTAAGCTGTACGAACAGTTCAAAACCGGCGAAATTTCCACGCTGGTGGTGTCAAAAGTGGGTAATTTTGCCGTAGATTTGCCCAATGCCAATGTGATGGTGCAAATTAGCGGCACGTTTGGCAGCCGCCAGGAGGAAGCGCAGCGGCTGGGCCGAATTCTGCGGCCACACGATGAATCGTTGGCCCATTTTTACACCATCGTCACCAAAGATACGGTTGACCAGCAGTATGGCGCGAACCGCCAGCTTTTCCTGACGGAACAGGGGTATCAGTACACCATCCTATATGAAGATGAGGTAGCAGATTACAAACCGGCTGTATTTAGTGACCGGTAATCGGTTAATAGCCGTTGGCAAATAATATGGCAACTTTAGAAACATTAACAGTAGCCGACCTCAAGCAGGTTATGAACAGTAAATCGCTGAAAAAAGCACGCGGCTATGTTGAGGGCGTACGTCAAGCGGTGCGCAACGGCCGTACCCTCCACGCTGAAGTGGGCAAAAACCGAATATATCATGTTGAAGTTGATGTGCTGGAAAGTGGTATCCATGCAGCATGCAGCTGCCCGTATGATTGGGGTGGTTATTGCAAACATATTGGCGCACTCCTGCTTAAATGGATTGAGCAGCCGGATAGTTTCGTAATAGAAATGCCCGCCTCAACCAACCCAAACGCTATTATTGAAACGTACTCCGTTAATGCCCCGGAAACGGCCGTTCCCCCCAAAAAACCTTACTGGATGCAAAAATCGTTTCAGAAACGATGCCAGGATGATGATGACAATCTGCGTATCTGGCTAAACGAATACAAAATCCAAGAGCTGCGCCAGATAGCTAAAAAACACGACTGGCCTCTCAAAGGAAACCGCAAAGCTGACCTGATCCAGCAAATCATGAGCTATTTGCAACAACCGGGCGTTTTACTCAAGAGTTTACTTGGCCTGGATGCCGAACATCGTCAGGTTTTCGATGCGCTGGGGTTGCTTTATCCCGGCATTCGCTTCCAAATAGAACATGCAGCCGCGTTGGCCCTGCATTGGGGCAGCTTGAAGTTGTACAAAAAAGTGGATACTTACATCACTCGTTTGTGCGATGCCGGTTTAGCCATTCCCGGCAATTTTGATTACCATTTCTGGCAGCAAATTGCTTTCATCCCCAACAGTATCCTGCGGGCACTGCCGCCCCTGCTAACTGACCGGATACCGGCAGCAGCCCTGTCGAATGAGATGGACAGCGGGATGTTATTGGGGCAGGCACGGCCGTTTCTCCAGCGCGCCCATCAAATTTTACTCCTGCTAGAACAGAGCCAGCCTCCCTTACGCCAACCCCTGCCCCGCCCGCGCCTGGAAAAATTCCACGAAATTTTACGCGGTTGGGATTACATCCCCGAAGAGATTCGGGAGGCGCAGCAAAAAAACCAACTCGCTGCTCGCGACCCCAAATTTAACCTGACCGTGCCGCCCCCCCGGCCAGCTCTAACCGATGAGACGATTCAACGTCTGTCGCCTATCGCCGGCGATGAAATACAGCTCAATTTCATTTACCATTTGTTGTTAACGGCCGGGCTTTTACAGCCGGGAAGCCCGGTAACGGCATGGCGCGAGGTCAAAGAGCAGTTTTTGCGCCAGAATGAAGCCAGCCAATGGGCAATTTTGGTGCAATCCTATTTTGTGCTGATGACATGGAGTGAGTTGTGGTTAATGGTGGCAGAACGGCCGTCACTCCAACTCAAACGATCCCAGAACCGCAACTATCGCGCCATGCCACCAGAAGCAATGTACGAAATGCTGACCGCCATGCGCGCCCAAGTAGTGCAGGTTTTGGCCGCGCTGCCCGATGACAGATGGTTTAACCTGCACGACATCACCGATTTGCTGCACACCTTCTGGCCCCGTTTTGACAGTTTGGCGTGGTCGCCGGTCAATTATTACAGAGACATGCAGCCGGATTGGTTTTTAGTGGAAGACGGCCGTTCCCTGGATACTACTAACAATAAAGCCGACTGGCACAAGGCGCAAGGCGCATTCGTCCGGCAAATCATCCAGGGACCGCTGCACTGGCTGGGTTTGGCCGATATTAGTATGGAGTACGGCCGTTTAACCGCCTTCCGGCTGCATGGGCTGGGCGATTTGTTCCTGGACAAGGTCGAGTCTGTCCCCCTCGCCGATTCAACCACGCCGCAGCAAAAAACGGCCGTTTCCGCACAGCCTGTAAATGCCATCACGATTGAAGAGACAACCATCATTGTGGAGCCGACGGCCGTTTCCGCCCAGGCCCACAACTACCTCGACGGCATCGCTATTTTGACCGAAGCCAGCACCCACCGATTCGTCTACCAACTCAGCGCCGCCGCCATCCACCAAGCCTTGGAAGACGGGCAAACCTTAAACGAACTGCTCAAAGGTTGGGAAAAGTGGCTCGCCATCCCCATGCCCAAACCCATTCACGAGCAGATTACAGCGTGGCACAAAGCCTACGGGCGGGCGCGTCTATACGAAAATATTACCATTATCGAATTTGGCGACGAATACGCCCTTGCCGAAATGAAAGCTGCCACTTCACTGGAAAAACATCTCATCGCCGAAATTTCACCTACCCTGGTTATCATTCCTGCCAAATCCGTTGAACAATTGGCGGCTGAATTGGAAAAAGCGGGCTACACACCCAAAAAGACGGATGGCGTTTGAATCCGACACAAAGATAGAAATCAAGCCCGGCAGATGCCCGGCTTTTCGACAAAACGACTATGGACATAAAAACACTTCTGGACAGTTACAACAGCAATATGCTTTGGGAAATGGCCCGTGAAGCACAACTGTCAGGCACGACCGGCAAAAAATTAAAGAAGGCTGAGTTATTGGCATTGATGACCCAGGAGTTTTTCCGACCAGAGCGCATTAAAACATCATACAAACGGTTGGCGGAAACGGAACGCGCCGTGATAAATCGGCTGCTGCTGCACGGTGGTCAGGTGTCCACGCGTCTGTTCAAACGGGAATTGATTCGTGCCAATATGGCAACCGAAGCACTGCCTAAACCAGTACCCAAAGGGATGTCGGCCTATGCAAACTACCAGGGCTGGTCGGTATACGGCCGTGCCGTCACCCACATCGGCCAACCCAACGACACCCGCTCCACCATTTTTGAAGATGTAATGGCCCGCCTGACACTGTACGGCCTGGTTTTTAGTGAAGAGGCAGCAGCCAATACCGGCGGCCAACCATTCAAATTACAATATCATCCCGGCTCCAAACTCATCATTCCTCTCTTTGTGAGCCAACATTTACCCAAGCCTGAACCCTTGCCAATAGAGACAACCCATTGGCAGCCTGCTCACACGCTGCATGGTGATCCACAGCTGCTTTTGCGTGATTTGTATCTATACTGGGATACAGTGCGCCGCAGCCCCATCGCGATGATCAAATCTGGCCTTGTTAGCAAACGGGGCCTGAAACTATTGAATGACAACCTGCTCACCCCCGATCCGACATTAGACAAGGCAAAGGCCGAAGACGATACAGGGCTGTTGTTCCCGCTGCGCCAAATGCTGCAATCCTTGAAGCTGGTCAAAACACAGCATGGCGAACTACAGACAACAGAGAACAACGGCCGTGCCATCCCCCAATTTTGGCAAGACACAACTATAGATCAAATCAAAGCCGTCATCACTGCCTGGCGTACCCTGCGCTCTCCTCTCCGTTTGAACAACTACCAGTCTCACTACGCCTACACCCCTGACGTACAGAGCGCATGTCAATACCTGCTGACCATTTTGGCTGAATTACCGGCAGATACATGGATTGAGGCTGATACGTTACTGGACAGTTTGCAAGAGCGAAACGTGGATTTTCTGATTCCGGCGCGCAGCCGCATCGAAAACCAACGATACTATTACTACAACAATCCATCGGAATTGATTGGTAAGATGGATCAGTTGGAGCAAGGTTTTGTGGCCCAGGTAATGGCCGATTTTTTGTTCCAGGTCGGGCTGGTGGAATTGGGATTTGATGCCCCACCAACTACACCAAATTATTGGAACGCTTTTCGTTTAACGCCATTGGGAACGGCCGTTCTCAAAAACACCACCTTCGACACCCCGCCCACCACCGGACAAATCATCATTCAGCCTAACTTCCAGATATTGGCGATGGGGCCGGTTCCGCTGAACTTGTTGGCCCAACTGGACCTGTTCGCCGAGCGGCAAAAGGTGGACCGCAGCGCATTCGAGTACCATTTATCGCGGGAATCGGTATATGCTGCCCAGCAAAGGGGATACGCCGCAGCTGAAGTAGAACGCTTTTTAACGGCCGTTACTTCCAATGACCTACCGCAAAATATCCGCCGCTCACTGGCTGAATGGGCGGCGCACCATGAGCGTATTGTCTTCCGCAGCGGGGTTACGCTGCTGCAAGCCGCCGATGAAGCGCTGTTACAGCAACTGCTGGAAAACCCGGATACAGGCAAATTATTAGCCCGCCCGGTGGGCAATGCCGTGGCGTTGGTAAAGGATAAGCGACAACCCCAACTGGTGGAAGCACTGCAAACAATCGGCATTCTCCCGGCTGTTTCCGGGGCCAACCCCGAAGCAGCCGATAAGAGCGTTACTGTAAACGAAGACGGCCGTATCCAACCCATCCACGCTGTTCCCAGCCTCCATTTGCGCGGGCGGCTGGCCCGATTTAGCGAGGAAGCAGGAGACGAATGGCAGTTGACGGAAACGGCCGTACGCCGCGCCGGCGGCAATAAAAAGAAAGCGCAAAACATCATAGACGAACTGAAAAAACTCCATCGAGGGCGGCTGCCTCACGCTATCGAGGAAAAAGTGAAGGCCTGGGGCGGCTATTACGGCTCAGCCACCGTCGGTACGATGACTTTGTTCGAGTTCCGTGATCAGGAAACATTGGCTGAGCTGTGCCAACTGGCAGAGTTAAAGGATTTGCTGCAGCCATTTTCGGCAGGGAAACGGGCGCTGGCGGTGGTCGATGGGGAACGGGTAACGGCCGTGCAAACCATCCTGGCTCGCCTGGGGGTCATAATTACGCCTTTAGATGAAAACAAGAAAGTTGCTTGATTAAAGAGACTCCCGTTTGCCCTGGGTAACAGACCCTTTTTGCTTTGAGGAATCATTCCATCAGTTGGTCGGGGCTTCATCATCCTCAATACATTTGACCGAGATTAACGGCCGTCCCAGCGAATAAAGCCGACGCAGCAACCCCTGCAAAGCAGCCTGATCAAGCCTTCCGGTCAAGGTAGTAATCGGCAGATCATCCCCTTCATGCACCACCGCAATCACCATCCCCCCTGCCCACTCCGCCCAACTCGCGTCCAGATGTCCCGGCACTTCGATTTGGTAAGTCACCGGCTGATCCAGCGTGAGCTTGCGCTTGCTTTTCTTCACCATCACCTGCCTCTCATCAATGACGGCATCGTCACTGACCCGGCAAAGAGGCCACAAAATCGGCCACAAAATTCAGACTAGACTTTTCCAGTTTCCACGGTTCATCCCCGTGTCGGAGATGCAGCGGATCCACGATGACCACAATCATCATGTCCAGGTCATCCAGCAGGACAATTTGCTGCCCGCCATGCCCCCAGGCCAAGTTGTAGCGGTAGTCGCCGGCGCGGATAGACCACCACTGATAGCCATAGCCATTATCATCCCAATTACGACCGACGCGTACCGTCCACACATCTTCCGAATAGATTTGCAGCGAGTCATGGACCCACTCGGCCGGAACAATTTGCGTGCCGTTGAATTCACCATCGTTGAGGTACATCAAGCCAAATTTAGCCAGGTCGTGCGCTGACAGATCGATATCGGAGTAGCCAAGATAGTCGCCATCCCAATCTGTTTGCCAAAATCCCTCTTCTATCCCAAGTGGGCCAAAAAGGTGTTCATCGGCAAACGTTTTGAGTTCCGTTTCACAGGCCCGGGCGACAATCAAGCCTAGAAGATGGGCGGTTAAATTGCTATACGCAGCGCCGCTGCCCGGATCATACACCAGTGGCACGTTCACGAGATCGGCCGTGTGAAAGCCGCTGAATAGCAACTCGGTTCCCTCTGGCGAGGCCTCTTCCCAAGGATACCCGGCACGCATTTGCAGCATTTGCCGGATGGTGATGTCTCGTTTCCGCGGATCGCGGATGCGATTGTCAAACTCCGGGAAGAATTCCATCATCTTTTGATCCAGACTGGTCAAACAGCCTTCTTCCAGCGCCAGGCCCACTAGCGCTGAGTTGATGCTCTTGGTGACGGAATGGATATTCACCTGTTGGTCGGCTGACCCGCCATTGAAGTAATCTTCAGCAACCAGATAATCGTTCTTGAATACCAGAAGGCTGTAAATATTCTCCATCTGAGATGCGTTGTAATACAGTTCCGCCACCAGTTCCGGGTCTAATCCTTGTTCTTCGGGCGTGGAGATTTCCCACATACCGCCGGACTGGGGCGTGTAGTCAACCGCGTCTAATTCCGCCGCCGAAGAGCCGCAGCCAACCAGCACAACCATGACTGAAAACACAATGGCAAGCAAGGCAAAACACCGTCGGCAAACTTTCGTAAAAATATTCTTTTGAATCATCATGTGCCTCTTTTCTACTGACTGGGTAAGGAAGTGATGAAATCAGCCACTAGATTGATAATCGCCTTTTCATGTTTCCATGACTGGTCATTATGTTCCAGCCAGAATGGGTAGGATGTTGTTACGACAACCATATCGAGATCTTCCACCAGCACGATGAGCTGTCCACCATGTCCCCAGGCAAAGTTGACATCATGCTCGCCTGCGGTGGCGGACCACCATTGATATCCATACCCGATATCATGAAAATCGCCCACCTTTTTTACAAAGGCTTCATTCACCGAATAGGTTTGAAGCGAATCCTCTACCCAATCTGATGGAATGATCTGATTGCCATCGAATACACCATCGTTGAGATATAGCAGCCCGAACTTAGCTGCATCGCGTGCTGCAAGGTGAAGATCGCCGCACCCGTTATTATGCCCTTCTGCGTCCTGCCCCCATTCGCCTGGTTCCACGTCAAGGTGCGAAAATAGATTTTCCTCCGCATACGCTTTCAGATTCATCCCGCAAGACCTGTCAACGATGATCCCCAGCCAGTTTGAGGATAGATTGCTGTAATGGAACTTGGTTCCCGGATCGTCGACCAGGGGAAAATCTTCTATGAGCGGCGGATAGTGACCCGATAAAAGACCATCCCAAAGCACTTGGGCATCCTCTTCATTGGGGTATCCGCCGCGCATCTCTAACAAATTTCGCACCGTTATCTGTTCTTTCCTGGGATCGGTTATCTCGTCAGCTACTTCCGGGAAGAAATCGACCAACTTCTGGTCAACGCTCGATAGACAGCCCTGTTCGAGGGCAATACCTACCAAAGCCGAAGTAAAACTCTTCGTTACTGACTGAAGCCGATCTTTTTGCTCGACCGAACCTTCGTTGAAATAATCTTCAGCGACTAAATGGCCGTTCTTGATAACAAGCAAACTGTAAAGGGTCTCCAGCTCAGCCGCATTGAGATACATCTCCGCCACAAGCAAAGAATCCAGCCCCTGCTCCTCTGGTGTGGATACAGGCCAGTCATCTCTGACTAGGGGTGTGTAGTCAACCACTGTCAGGTCCGCAGCCGAAGGGGCGCAGCCGGCCAGCAGAAATAGGATGGAGATCATGCTGGTGAATATGAGTATAGACTTGATGGATTTTATCTCTTGGACAATCATCATTTCTCCCTGTGGATGAATTTCGAGATGAAAAAACCTTACACCTTTAGGGTAACCGGCAGAGGGCATGAGTGTCATACCCCAAAAGTGTTAACTCAGGGGTTAATCGGAGAGGCAGTTTATTCTTGATTTTCTATATCAGATGGGGGATAAGAATCCCAAATCTCTGGCCCTGGCAACAGCCTGGATGCGGCTGTTGACCCCCAACTTCCCGTAGATATTCCGCGTATGGGCTTTGACCGTGTTCAGCGCCAGGAAAAGCCGGGTAGCGATTTCCTGATTCGTCAGCCCTTCGGCTATAAGTTGCAGCACCTCAAGTTCCCGCTCACTCAGTGGCTCAATCCAGTCGAATTCGGAACTTTCAGGCTGTGCAGGGACAGCTTGTTCTGGTTCAGAAACCGGGAAAGCAGTCAATAATCGACGAACAAAATAGGACGCAATACCTTGAGAAAGTATTTCGTAGAGCAGGCGGGCCATCGGCGCCCCTTCATCCACGAAGCGTTGAAAGAAACCCTCCGGCTCAGCCAGGGTCAGGGCGCGTTTCAGAGCGGTGAGCGCCGGAGATTGGCTGCCCTGCGCCGCGAAAGCAAGCGCCTGCAACGCCAGGATTTCAATGGCACTGCCGGTTCTTTTGCCTTCTTCAGCCGCCTTCAGGAGGCGTTCCAGTAGTTGAACAGCCTCGTTGAGGGCATCATCTGCCCGGCTTTGCTCGTATTGGGCGATGAGCACTCTGGCCAGTGTGATGTGTTCAAACTCGCGCAAGTAGCTCAGATCGTCGTCTACCGACAAACCTCGTTCCTGGGTCCAGGCCAGCGCTTGATTCAGCCGCCCTTGTTTTAACCAAACGCGCGCTTTCATGGCTGCGATGGGGCGGATTTCTGGCAGAGGCGTGCGGACATAAACTCGTGATGCCTCATCAAGTAAGTCGAGCGCGCTGTCCAGGTCTCCCATGGAGACATCTACCTGAGACTGGGCAATACACCAACGATACCGCCAATCGGGCAGATTCACTTGCTGGCCCAGCTTCTGGCACATTTGCAGGTCGTGCACGGCCGTATCCAACTTCCCCTGCGCCTGATGGATAAGGCTTATACCCGAGTAGATGTCTTCTGTGCCTATCGGCAGCGGCGGAACATGCGCTTTTGCCAGCTCTAATCCCCGCTCACAAATACTTTCCGCCCGGCCCAGTCGCCCCAATGTCATCTGCATATCGGCCAACACAAACGTGCCTGTAATCAAATCACGCGTGTTTTGGAAAAGACCCTCAGAAAATGTCTGATAGGCTGCTGCCAAATCACCGCTCGCCCAGTAAGCCAATCCAACAAGCCCCGTTACGGCGGCACGATTGTAGGTATCAGCCTCCGGTAAAAGATCAAGGGCACGATTGACGTAGGTCACAGTCCCGCGAAAATCGCCAACGGTCTGGGCGTGGTAAGCCCGCGCAGTGGCCAATTTTGCCGGCAGCGCTTGAAACTGCGTTTCGTCCGCAACAGCCATTTCGGCGGCTGAGGTATCCAGTCGATGGCTGCCATCGGCCGGTTCCAGCCATCGTTCGGCATCAACCAATCGGGCTTCGGCCGCTTCCAGTTGGCCGGCATTCAACAGGGCCTGGGCCAAGGCGACACAAAGCACGGGTCGTGTGCGAATTAAATCATCGGGCAGGTTTTTCACCCAGCCCAGCCAGGTGATTGCTCGATAACTGGTGCTCCAATCGGGCCATATTAACTCGGCCAGGTCGGCGGCTCGCCCGTAATCGGCCGCAGCCAGGGCATGGCGGATGGCATCAGCGGGTTGATTTTGCTGAGCATACCATTCACTGGCACGGCCGTGCAAATCGGGTATCCAATCCGGGTGTCTTTGGCGCAGCTGCTGGCGTAATAAATCGGCGAAAAGACGGTGGTAGCGATACCAACACCGTTCCTCATCCAGGGGGACGATGAACAGGTTGCCGTGTTCCAACATTTCCAGGGTTGTCCGGCCGTTATTTTTATTCGTTAGCGCATCGCAAAGGGGTCCGGTCAAACGATCGAGAACGGCCGTTTTCAACAAAAAAGTCTGCACATCTTCCGGCTGCTGCGCCAGCACTTCCTCAATCAAGTAATCGAGGACAAAACGATGACTGCCGGTAAAAGATTTGATCCGACTGGCAGCATCATTCCGCCCTTGCATGGATATGGCGGCCAACTGTAAACCCGAAATCCAGCCTTCAGTGCGCTCTTCCAGGGCCGCAATGTCGGCCGCAGATAGATTCAAGCCCATCACCTGATTGAGAAATTCGGCCGTTTCGGCAGAGGTAAACCGTAAATCAGCGGCGCGCAGTTCAAGCAGTTGGCGCCGCCCACGCAGGCGAGCCAGGGGCAAAGCCGGATCGACGCGGGTAATGACAACAAGATTTAATTGAGGCGGTAAATGTTCGAGAAAAAAGGTGACGGCTTCATCAACTGGCGGCGATTCGATGACGTGGTAATCGTCGAGGACAAGGACAATGCTGTCAGAAAGGGCGGCAATGTCGTTAATCAGGGCAGTGAGAATGACCTCGGTTGGCGGCGGCTGCGGGGATTGCAGCATGGTCATTGCCCCTTCTCCCAGAGGTTTTTCAACTCCTTGAAGGCGGTTGAGCGCGGCGACGAAGTACGTCAGAAAACGGGTCAGGTCGTGGTCGCCCTCATCCAATGAGAGCCAGGCAACTCTGGAAGGGTGAAGAGAAACTTCTCCTGACCCATCCTTCTGCTTTCTACTTTCATCCTTCTGATGGATCCATTCGCTGACCAGGGTGGTTTTGCCAAAGCCGGCCGGGGCGGAAATGAGGATTAGTTTGCAAAGCTGGTGCAGGCCCTGATTGAGATGCTGGATGAGGTGCGGGCGAGGGACGAGAAACGGCCGCAAGTGCGGCACATACAATTTCGTTTGCAGCAAGTCGCCAGACATAGGGCCATTATAGTAGATAATGGCCCATTAGTCGCCCTCAACCCATCTCACCGAAATCAATGGTAGGCCCAGTGAGTAAAGCCGACGCAGCATTCCCTGCAAAGCAGCCTGGTCAAGGATGCCGGTCAGGATGGTAATCGGCGAATCACCATCTGCCCTCTCCACCGCAACCGTCATCCCTCCGACCCACTCCGCCCAATTCGGATCGAGAAGTCCCGGCACTCTAATTTGATAGGTTACCGGTCGGTGCAGCGTAAGCTTTCGCCTGCCTTCCTTCGACATCACTTGCCTCTTATATACTCGCCGTGGCCGGTTTCTAACCGCACCGGTTTCTAAACCGCGCCACCTCTGGGTATAAATGGCCCCAGTCCGTCACTCGCCCGGTAAGGAGGCAATGAAATCAGCCACCAGATTAATGTTGGCCTTTTCGTGCTTCCACGCCCGGTCATTATGTTCCAGCCAAAAAGGATCTCCGGTCACGACAACCACCATGTTAAACTCATCGAGTAAGGCGATAACCTGTCCGCCATACCCCAGCGCCAAGTTATAGTGATGCTCGCCCCGCGATTGACCGGCAGCAGCAGGGCGAGTAACACCATTACAAAGCGTCTTGCCTCTCAACTCTTGCGCCGCCGCAGTAAGAGCAGCACGACCAGGCCGACGATGCCCACAAAGACGAACGGCAGCCAGGGTGGCGGCTCAATAGGCTCCGGCAGATCGGCCGGCTGCACTTTAGCGTCTTTCCACTCAACCAGCATGGTTGCATCGGTCGTCCTGGCATTGGTGAAGTCGGCCCCGGTGACGTCAACCGCAATCAGGCGGCTCTTGCTGAGATCGGCTCCGGTCAAATCGGTGTCGTGCATGTCAACCGCGGCTAACTTGGCCGCCTGCATGTGGGCGCCACGCAGATTGGCGCTGCGCAGACTGGCGCCGCCGATGCGTGCGCCTTCGAGACGCGCGTTGGCCAAATTGACGTTGGTCATGTCGGCAAACGCCAGCGTCGCGTTGGCAAGATTGCTGTCGTGCAGGTCAGCCCTCTTCATATTCAAACCCATCAGCTTAATACCTGACAGGTCTAGACCGCTCATATCCGCACCCGCTAAATCGCGTTTTTCTTGCAGGCTTTCCAGGATTTGTTCACGAGATTCGAACTTCTTCGTTATTGCGTTTTCCATCTTTAACACTCCTTAATTTGTAGCAATCATCAAGGTTGAGAGAGTATCTGTACGCCCGTTTTATGCTTGTCGGGTTCAAAGATTCATACAGGAAATTGGAGACATTCGGTTCGGCATGGGAGGCAATTGTCACATGTTCAACCCCTAGATTAGCGAGGCGTTTGAAGCACTCTTTTGCCAACGCTTTTCCTAAGCCCATTCTTCTGTAATCGGTATGAACGCCCATCGGCTCAATGTAACCAGATTTGGGATCATTTTCTTCGACCCACCCCATGCAGTAGGCAACGCTTTCGCCCTGGGGATTTACAATCACCAAATCCAGTTCTGCCTGATACTCTGGGGAACTCTGGAGTGAACGCAAACGGGCCTCAGAATAGGAGGGATTGTTAAAGGCGTTGTGAACCAGCTTGACCCGGCTCTCGTAATTCCCATATTCGGGAAAAGTCAGTAATTTAAATTCCGGCTTGAGGTCGTAGGAAAAATCATACGGCCGTAACGTATAAGTTCTGACATTGGCCTCATGACCATCTTCATAAAAGCCGGCGCCCATCAACTGGGCGATCTTTTGTTGGTCATAGGTAAAGACTGACGTGCTGATCTTGGTCTTTCCGCGCGCCCAAACATCAAGCCCCCAATTCAATACTTCCGGGAACAGCGCTCCAAAACTCGGATACACCACGATGAAGAAATCATCTTCACCGTATTCAGAGATGAATAATCCTACAACCTGGCCCGTTTTAGTTTGCCAATAATGGGCATTGGCTTGAAAGAAATCGACCCCCTTTTCGGCATGATAATTGTAACGCCACCAGTCCATGCTGCCAGGGTCCCAGCGGTTATCCATGTCGGGACGGTTTTCAATTTCCAGCAAAAGTTTCTTGATTAGGTTGTATTCAGCATCGCTGTTTGTGAAGGAACAATTGGCAATTTTCATAAGACACTAGTGCAGTTTGGCGCAAATAAACCCACAGTTACGATGGTCGCCCGCGTCAAACTGCTTAAGTGTTTCACGGCATCCGTTATTTGTTAGTTTATTTACGCCATGAAACACTAGTACTTCGTCAAAAAAGTTTTGGCACGTAGAATATCTTCCAGAAACACATACCGTTGAAGGAGATGTTCATGGCCAAAAGGTACATCGTCGACCTGACCTAGGTCGAAAAGGAGACATTAGTTGAACTGACTCGGAAAGGACGTCCGGGCGCACGGAAAGTCAAACGAGCCAATATCTTGTTACTGGCTGACCAGGGCAAGAAAGATGAAGAAATTATTACTACCTTACACACGAGCCGAAACACAGTGATTCGAACCCGCGGAATGTGTCAATAGTTTTGAGACACGAAAACCGATAAATTAGTGAGCAATCTCTCGCTCACCGGGCTGATGGATAAGGGGATAACTCTCCGCTGCGCTGCGAGTTACCCCCTTACCCACAGCCTCTACGACGACTGACCATCCCTCTCCAGAGGGGGATTAATCCAGACGGCCGTTGGCAACTTCGGGGCAACGGGCTGACCCTGCACAAAGCGTTCTGGATACTTCTCAAAAGCGGCCGTTAACACCGCTTGACGCTTGACCCTCAATTCAGCAGCCTGTCCATAATGAACCGTGGCCGGGGTCATCAGGCCCAGGCTGGTATGCCGGTGCTCATGGTTGTACCAATGGAAGAACGGCCGCGCCCAGGTGCGGGCATGGTGTAGAGAGCCAAACCGGTCAGGATAATCCGGACGGTATTTCATCGTTTTGAACTGCGCCTCAGAAAAAGGATTGTCATCGGAGGTGTAAGGTCGGGAATGGCTCTTGCCCACCCCCAGGTCGGCCAGCAGCAGGGCCAACGTCTTGCTAGTCATGGAACTGCCCCGGTCAGCATGGAGAACCAACTGTTCTGGTTCAATCCCCTGTTTGGTGCAGCTGTCGGCCACCAACTGTTTGGCCAATGATGCCAGTTCCCGCTGAGCGATCAGGTAACCGACCACATAGCGGCTGAAGATGTCAAGAATGGTGTACATGTAATAGTAGACGTGGGGCACAGGCCCCCGCAGCTTGGTGATGTCCCACGACCACACCTGATTAGGAGTCATGGCCACCAGTTCTGGTTTCTTGTAGACTGGATGCCGTTTCTGGTTACGCCGTTCGTGTACCTCAGCGTTTTGCCGCAGGATACGATACATCGTGCTCGCCGAGCAGAGATATTCCCCCTCATCCAGCAGTGTGCCATACACCTGGCGCGGCGAGCTGTCCACAAAGCGCTCACTGTTGAGCATGGCCCGCACCGCTTCCCGTTCCGCCGGTGGCAGCGCTCGTGGTGATGGGGTTACTGCCTTCGATTCCCGAACTGGCTTTTCCTGCTGCTGCCGGTAGTAGCTGCTACGGGGATAGGCCAGGTGGCGACATGCCTCCTGCGTGCTGGTCTGTTCAGCCAATTCGGTCACATTCTCTCTCACGATTCGTCTCCGGTTTCCTGTTCCAGGGTAATCCCCAGTATCTCGGAGAGTTTTTTTTGCGCCTCGATAATCAGTTCCGCTTTTTCCACCTGTCGGCTCAGTCGGGCATTTTCCCGGCGTAGCCGGCGCATCTCTTCGGCTTCAGAATTGCTTTTCGGCCCTCGTTTCCGAGGTGCCAACCCCGCCAGTTGTCCGGCTTCTTGCTGCCGTCGCCAGGTGGTCAGGTGGGATGAATACAACCCTTCCCGGCGCAACAATCTGCCAATACCTCCCGGTTGCTCCCGGCACTTTTCAGCTTCTTCCAGAACCCACAGTTTGTAGGCGGCCGTGAAGGTGCGTCTTTCTGCTTTGGGCGTCCGGGGCAGTACCTCTGGATCAGGCCGGTTGTCGGCACCTATGCCATTTTTGTTGAGTTTCTCTCCATTCTTTTGTGTCATGATGTTCCTCTTCGCCCTCAAATTCTACACTAAATTCTGAGTATGAAGTGTCCCACCCTATATTGACACAATGGGCCGGCGCAGATATGTGGCCGGAGGATTAACTCTGGCGCTAAATGAACGCTCGCGTGCAGGACGCCTACCTAAGATCAATGATAAAGTTGAAACCATCTTGACAACTCTAGCCCAAAGCCAACCGCCTGATGGTCGTAAACGCTGGACTTTGCAGCTCTTGGCAGATCGGTTGGTGACCCTAACCCATTTGGATAGCCTTTCATATGAAGCCATCCGCTTGGTGTTAAAAAAAACGACCTCAAGCCCTGGGTACGGCAAAAATGGTGCATTCCGACGGTCATTGGGGCTGAATTCGTCTGGCGGATGGAAGACATCTTGGATTTGTATGCCGAACCTTACCAAGCTGCCTATCCAGTAGTTTGCTTTGATGAGATTCCTTATCAGTTGGTCAGCGAAACTCGAAAGCCTTTGCCGCTTCGGTCGGGAAAACCAGTTCGTTATGACTACGAATATCGTCGCGAAGGAACCTGCAACCTGTTCATGTTTCTGGAACCGCTGGCTGGTTGGCGACAGGTAAAAGTAACTGCGCGGCGGACCAAACAAGACTTCGCCGTTTGCATGAATGAAATGATTGAAGACTATTGGCCTGAAGCCCAAAAGGTCCGGGTTGTTTTGGACAATCTCAACACCCACACGCCAGCTTCGCTGTATGAGAAATATCGGCCAGAAGAGGCCCGAGAGTTGGTGCGAAAGTTGGAGTTCCATCACACACCTAAACATAGCAGTTGGTTGAATATGGCCGAAGTAGAAATTTCTGTTTTGACAGGACAGTGCTTAGACCGCCGCATTGGCAGCACGGAAGCGTTAAAAAACGAGATCGGTGCCTGGGAAACTGAGCGCAATGAGCGCAGAGCCAAGATTGATTGGCGCTTCACAATTCCCAATGCCAGAGACAAACTAAAGCGCTTATATCCTGTGGTTAATGAACGGTGAATTGTCATCGTTTACGTACCAAAACTTTTTTGATGAGCTACTAGTCGCTTTATGATGATTTGTGGCACTGGTCAGTTGAATGGGAATGTCTGAATCGTCAACAACTGAGCCCAAGACAACCCCGTGGCGAAGATGCCTAAAGCAACAGCCGGGACCACCTTCGTCGTAAAATGGGGACGAATAAAATTGTGCAGCAACCAGTGAACGTCCAAGCGACGCTGCAACGCACTTTTCAATTTAGCATACGTATTGGCCTTACGGCGGAAACAAGCCAACTGTCGCCTGAGTGCGCTGTTGAATGCTTCCACATGATTGGCATGAATCGCCGTTTCTGCCAGATTCTGTACCGTTCGGGGATGTTCTCGTTGTGGCGCTTCATATTTAGGGCGAGCAGAATGAGGCGATAATCCTTTGTTTTTCAGGCGCACTTTAACCCCTTCAGGCAGCGTTTGGGCGGGTCGGCCCGGTTTACCGGTGTACAGCGCCCGACAACAAGCGGCAAAGAGCAAGTTGCCATAGCGTCGTTCGCCATCGGTGAGCAACGCGAGGTCTTGCGTTTGGGCCATGACCTGACATATGTCATGAATGGCTTGAGTGAACAATTCCTGGTCCCGTTGACCACATTGGAGCGTCCAGAGAAAACGACTGGCGCGTTCCATGATGACCACCGTCCAACCTTCGGATTCAGATGGTGGTCGATTATGATGGACTTTGGTGTACAGTTCATCCCCTTCCAGGATTTGTTGCAGAAACTGATGACATAGACTGTACAAAAGCAATACATGTTTGACAGCCGACAAGCGCCGTTCCCACTCCTTGATGCTGTTTTTGGACACGTTGAAGGTTCGACAAGCGGCGTTGATGCCTAATCCTTCGTGAATGGCTGTCAAAATTTGTTGAATGCGGCTCAGCGGTGTCCGCAAACCCGCCAGGGGCATTCCCCTGGTTTCCGAGAAGTAGTGGTCACAAGTGTGACAATGAAGTATTTGACGTACCTGGCCGCTTTGGACAGTATAAGTTACTCTAATTGCTAACCTCAAAAGGTAAGGTTGACGAATTTGCCTCCCAACTTACACTCCTAAAGTTTGACACCACATCAGACAAAGGAGTATCCGATGAGAGGCTTAACAGATTATATTACACAGGCAGCATGGAGCGATATTTTGACGGTTCAATATGTTTTGGTAGATGATTCTTATCAACAACTGGATGTCCATATTTTGCCTGAGCGCAAATTTGCACCACAAGGGACGCCTTGCTTTAGTGATTCTGAGGTCATCACCATTGCCCTTTTGGGAGAGATGGTTTTTGCCGGTGATGAAGATAAAACACTGCACTTTATACGACAATATCATCTCGACATGTTTCCTCATTTGCTCGATAACTCTCGTTTCAATCGCCGTCGTCATCAGCTAGCGGGCGTCATGGAAGCGATTCGAGAGCATTTGCGAGACCGTTGGCGGGCAAAACATCCTCTAGATATCGAAACAGAAAACTTGCGTATCGTGGATAGTGCGCCCATCTCTATCTGCACCTATACTCGTGGTGGTCGTTGCCAGAGCATCCCATTAGATTGGCGAGATGAATGGTTTGGCGTTTGTACCAGCAAGAAAGCCAAGTTTTTTGGCGCGCGTTGCCACATAACAACGACCCTAGACCAGATGATTGACACCTGGTTACTAGCTCCGGGTTCTTATGATGACCGTAAACCCATGGCCGCCTTGTTAGAAAATCGTCATGGACTGTCCGTTATCGGCGACAAAGGCTATGTCAGTGAAGACCTCGCCCATCGTTTGTGGGAAGATGACCAACATCTACTCCTTGCTTTGAAGAAGGATAATCAAACAGAACAATGGCCTGACGGAATCCAACGAATATTGGGTTATTTGCGCCATCGGGTCGAAACAGCCTTTAGTGTGCTGGAAAACGTATTCGATTTTGAAAGTCCTAAATCCCGTTCGCTTGCTGGGTTGATTGCTCGGACAACCACGAAGATTTTGGCTTATACCATTAGCTTCTTTCTTGCCGAGATTCTCACCCCAGAGCTTAGCAATTAGAGTAAGTTGTATGCATTGTTGAATTATCTGTGTAACATTGAGGACATAGGGGTTTGAACAAGTCGAGATTCATGAGCTTCTTCTCCACAATCAAATTGGTCTTTGACAGCGGAGTTTTCGCTCATTTCTTGATTTTGTTCAAATCCCATACTACAGACCCAGTGCCTGATTTGTCGTCATAAATTTTTCTCATGATGGAAGCTGAGCGCAAGAAAAATCCAACCCAGCAGTAACTCAATTACAAGGTGAAAGGCAAAGGATGCTGCTTCACCTTGTAATCCGTAAGCGATCATCTTTTCCGGCGACAGGGCGAAGGTTTTGACGCCCAACAAGGGACAAAGCGTGTAGGTCGCCATGGCGAAGAAGAAGCAGCCGGCCAGGCGGTAATCGCTGGCGGTTTGTTGAAGAGGGTGGAGGGAGGAACGGCCGTTTCCCCACCGCCAAACCACAAAAACCATCAACACCATCATCAACCCACCGGCCAAACCAAAAACAATCGAAGTCGGATTGGGCAGCGGAATGTAAGCAAAAGCAATGTACACAAATCCGCCGACGCCAATCACCCACTTACCCGCCGCTGACATTTCCGTTCGGAACATCATACCCAGCATGAGGAAATAAATCCCCAATTTGAATGAATAAGCCCACAACAAATAGCGAGCGATTTCCCAGCCCGATGCCACCTGACCGGCGCCCTCTAACGTCCCGGCGCCTTGCTCCAAGCCGGCCAGATAGCCCGGCAAGAC
Source organism: Ardenticatenaceae bacterium (assembly GCA_020634245.1). GTDB lineage: Bacteria > Chloroflexota > Anaerolineae > Promineifilales > Promineifilaceae > JACKCC01. The sequence goes on from JACKCC010000026.1 coordinate 83,562, forward strand.
GATGTATCTGCCAAAGATGGTATTGAGCAGGAAAAAGAATCCAACAATGATCAGGGCTGTGCTTACCTTTTTATTCATTGATACTCGCCCCATTCAGGTCTGCCCGTCCACACCGGCTGGCAGACCAGTGGTTTTCCTAGCAGCTTGTCGGAAAAAGAATTATGGGACGCAGATTTTCATGATTTACGCAGATTTATTGATGTTTTAGGCCTAAAGTCCCTTCTTATCAGCGTTAATCTGCGTCCAAATTCTCTTGTTTTGACTTTTCCTAGCAGCTTGTCGGAAAAAGAATTATGGGACGCAGATTTTCATGATTTACGCAGATTTATTGATGTTTTAGGCCTAAAGTCCCTTCTTATCAGCGTTAATCTGCGTCCAAATTCTCTTGTTTTGACTTTTCCGACAATCTGCTAACCGATATCCACAGTACGAACGACGGGTTCTTTGCGGCGTGGCTTCACGGATTGAACCAGGAAGCGATAAGCCGAAACAACCAAATTACTGCTCACATAGGTCGAGACAATCAGTAAGGGATATTTTGCCAAAGCCGGCAGGCCCGTATTCAACAGCAGCGTGCCAAAGACGCCGATCAAGATCACGTGAATGATGTACACGCCATAGGAATTGCGGTTCAGTTCGCCCCAGATGCGCCCGGTCTTGCCGAAGTAGCGCCAGAAACTTTCAACTATGATGTACTGCATACAGAGCAGGGCCAGGTAAAAGCTAAGATGCCTGATCAGCCGATAGAGCGGCGTAATCTGAAACTCTGCTGGATTTGGAGAAAAGAAAGGCCACAAGCGGGCAAAGATATGTCCCGTAACCGTGAGCCAGGCAACCGAACTGGCGACGGTATACAACGTCTTGCTCTTCGGTTGTTCGGCGAAAATGTCCTGGCGATAGCAGAGCACGCCCAGCAGGAAGGTCATGAAGTAGAGGAGCAGCCGTTCGTTTTCGAAGTCGAGCAGTGGGGTCAATGTCCAACTACGAAAACCGAGCAGGCCGCCGGTGGCAAAGCTGTAGACAAATCCAATGACGAAGGTCGCCAAAACAGCGCTTTTCAGTGAAATGTTGGGCAGCCTGATGTTGGCTTTCTGCAAAAGCAAGTAGAGAACGTTGAAGGCAAACAGCAGCGGTAGGAACCACAGCCAGTTTTGGCTGTTGGGATTGGTGATGTGGGAGTAGGTGCTCCAATGTTCCTGCGGCAGATTCTGCGAGTAAAGGAATATGACTTTGTAGAGCGGGATCAACGTAAACACGGCAATCAGCCAGGGGACCATCAATCGCCGGAATTTCCTTTTGAGAAAGCTCCAGGCCGTTTTGTTTTTCAGCGATGGCGGGGTCAAATAGCCGGAAATAAAGAACATGGTTGGCATGATGAAAATATCGAAGATGATACCAACGATGCCCACCCAGGTGATAGTGTCGGGATCATCGACGATCCAGAACCAACCCCACAAGCCGGCCGCTTCATAAACGCCGCCGACATGATAAAGAACCACTAAAAAGATGATAATGGTTCTGAGGTTGTCCATCCAGTGAATTCGTTTTCTTTTTGTTGAATATTTCTCTTTGGTACTCATTGTTTCTCTCCTGTTTAACTTTTCCAAGATTGTTGAACCCTTATACTTTCAGCATAGTCGCCCAATGGTTTTGTGTCATACCCCGAAGGTGTTAATCAGGGGGGTATTAGAATTTTCACTCGTCAATCAACCGGTACAGATTCTCCAACCTATTGCGGCCTGACACAGCGAAATCCTAAATAAGCGGGACCAAATGATTTAGACCTTGACCACACCTGGCCATCATAGGCAATGATGCTGGCATGTGCTTCATCCACTTCTGTCGCCGTCCACCAGTAAATCACCTGGGAATGCACGTTCCACAGCGGCGACTCTTTATCAGGCTTTGTTTCATAAATGGCTTCGGCATTTCCCGCATCCCATACGCCGCCGCTGTTACGGCCGTGCCGACTCATCGAGCGCACCGCTTCCTCTACGGCGGGCAGCCGCCAGAGATTCTGTGGCAAGGCGGCCAGCGTCAAACCATCTTTCGTGAGATAGTGGCATACCTGCTGGGCCTCAAACCAGTCTGTCCCTTCGAGCGGCCAGCCGGGTCCCGCCGGCGCCCAGATGAGCATCACGCCGTTTCCCGGCACTCTTCGCGCCTGAAGATTGCCGTCATTCAACCGTTGGGACACCCGCAGGACGGGTCCGATGCCGGAGAGGATGAGGGTGAGCAAGGGCAGGCTGACAGCCAGGGAAACAGCCAGCTTACGCGGTCGGGGACGGCCGTACCAATACATCCCTCCCATTCCCCCAAGCGGCAAAATGATCAAGAAGGTGGCGGCATTGGAGAAAGCTTGAAAAAAGGCGACAGCCAGCAAAGCAAGCATCAGATGCAGCCCGCCGCCAATCCGGGGCCAGGCTATTGAAATCAGCGTCACGCCCAAAAAGATGAGCATCGGGCTGAGATATTGGAAAAACATCAAACCCATATTCGACAGCCAGGACTCGTAATACCAGCCTTCGTGGAAATTCTCGACGATGCCCCAAAACGCCCAAAAGCAGGTAACGGCCGTGGACAAAGCCACCGCAATCCAACCCACCAACCGACGTTTGTCAAACCGTCTCATCATTCGACATCGAGAACCACCTTACCCGCGTATCCACCGCGTTCCAGCAGTTCGTGGGCGTGCGCGGCCTCGGCCAACGGAATCCGCGCGGCCACAATGGGGTTGATTTTGCCTGCCGCCAGCAAATCGAGTAATTCCGCCAGCGTTTTACGATACCAGGCGTTGTCTTTCGCCAGGTCGAGGGTCAACAACAATCGCCTGCCGCCGGGAAACAGTTTAAGCAGTATCACCATCAGCAGCGTGAGGAGAATGACCCGCAGCCCCGACTCTTTTGCTGCGGCCACACCGAACCAGACGAGACGGCCGTTTCTACGCAAAGCCCGGTGCGAACGCCGCAGCTGCCGGAACCCGCCGATGGGATCAAACACGACATCCACACCCTCGCCGGTCAACTGGTGGATACGCTTGACGAAATCCTCCGTGCGGTAGTCGATGGGGGCAGCGCCCAGGGCAGACACGCACTCGTGGTTATAGCCGGACGCCGTGCCAAACATCTCCAGTCCGGCCAGCTTACCCAACTCCAGCAGAGCCGAGCCGACGCCGCCGGCTGCCCCATGAACGAGGACACGTTCGCCGCGCTGCACCTGAGCAGTACGGTGCATGGCCATGTGCGCTGTGAGGTAATTTACCACGACGCAAACGGCTTCGGCCGGGTCCACCCCGGCAGGCACGGCAACCAGCTCACAGGCAGGCAAACAGATGAACTCCGCATACCCTCCTCCGAGGCCAAGGCAGAAGGTCGCCCCGGCCACCATTTGCCCCAGCGCCAGGGCCGATACGCCCTCGCCCAGCATATCGACCACGCCGACGATGTCCTCGCCCAGCGTGAAAGGTGGTTTCGGTGTCCCCGGCAGCCAACCCGAGCTGCGATGCATCAGATCGTAGGCGGAAATGCCGGCGGCCAAAACCTGCACCCGCACTTCGCCGGGCCGAGGTTCGGGAAGGTCTTCGGCCACCATCTGCAGCACCTCCGGCCCACCATGCCGTGAGACAACAACGCGATGATTTCTTTTAGCAATCACTTTTTCAATAGCCATTCTGTTTCCTCTGCCATAAATATAGAATGCTGATGACGCAGTCGGGCTTGATTCAACTGAATATCTTTACTCACCACTTGGGGTGTTCAGATAATCTCTTACAACAGCGATGCTCGCTTCGGGGTTCTCAAAAAACATTTCATGCCCGGCGTCCGGGATGACAGCCAGTTCAGCATTGGGAAATAAGGCCATTTGCCGGCCTTGAAACTCGGCGCCAATCAACTGCTGGCACTCTCCAGTCATGAACAAAACTGTATCGGTGAAATCCTCAACGCCTTCGGCAAGATTGACATCGAAGTTTCCATCGGCATCCACAGCCTCTTGAAAGATCGCGTTCCCTGCTGCGGCGCCAAATCGCCAGGACACATTTTCACTCGGCTTGTCACCTTCACAGTAATAACCGGCCTGAGGGTGGTCATCTCCCTGGTACAGGTTAATCTGATGGCTAAAATAATCGTCCGCAGCGTGTTTACCCTGTCCATTGACATGCAATGCTTCAAATTTCGTCTTAAGAAAATAGGTGAGCAGACCGGAACTGAAGTGCATTTGGGTACCCGCGGCCCATTCTTCAGCAAATTCGGAATTCAGGAAACCTGGTTCAGCTAAAACGATGTGATCGACCTTTTGGGGGTATCGCCCCAGGTAAGCCGAAGCCAGCATAGCGCCCCAGGAGTGCCCAACCAGATTGACCGGCTCGCCACGGCCGTAATATTCCACAACAGAATCCAGGTCTGAGATGGCGGATTGCAAGGTGATCTCTTCCGGATCGCCTCGCGGAGAAAGGCCGGCGCCGCGCTGGTCAAAAAACACGACATAGTACTCGTCGGCAAGCGCCTGCAGGGAAAGAATGCTGCGATAGTCGCCACCCGGGCCACCGTGAATGGTGATGACAGCCGGGTTTGAGGGATCGCCAAATGTTTCTGCATGATACGTTACTTCGTTGATGGTGATATGGGGCAAAGATGGGTCTTGGGCTACGGTTGCCGGAACAGTGTACTCACCTATCGTGAGTACATAGAACAACAAGAAAAGAACAACCAGTCCTGCCAAAATACCCAGCGCAGCTTTCCCCAACATTTTTATGATCTTCATCTCTTTATTCCAGAGGTGACAGTCACTTAAAAACTTGGGAAAAGTGACTGTCACCTGAACGCTTACCTCAACCCGAATTTCTGGAAGATAAATTCTCCGAGGGCCTCATTTACTCGAAAACAATTCCAGAGCGATTAAAGCCCTTTACGATCAGCCACAGCGCAAAGATCATCTCTTGAATGGCCAGCGGAATCATCAAATAACCCCATTTGACGCCCAGCGATAATGGCAGATGCAGCGGATCTAACATATTGGCAATGGGGGCAGCAAAGTACAGGAGTGCGCCAATGAATCCCCACAACGCCAGCCATCCTGGAATGAGCTTCGTTTTCCAGAACAGCCAGTACAGCATCACCGCACCGATAGTGAAAACCAGCGCCAATATATGTTCTGTCCAATAAACGGTTTGTTTCAGTAGTATGCCCAGTGCTTGAAAGTAGGCAGCATCGGAAGCGCCGGCTTTCACGAATTCTTGACTTACTGAAAGCAGTGAGAGGTAACAGATAACAATCACCATATAGGTAACCGCCTCAAGCACGCCTCTAAAAATGACAGCGCCCAGCGCCAGAGGTTCATTGTATTTTCTAAAGATGGGGAACATCATGGCCGGAATCATGGCCAGGGGAAAGCCCATCACTAACACCAGGAGTGCACCCAGTACGATTTGGCTCTCGTTGGCAGCCACTTCTCGCAGATAATCGATATCTCCGAGAATCGGCAAGGTAAAAACACCGCTCAGAACACCGGCAACCGTGCCAATGATGAACAATACTCCGACGATGACGGCCGTTTTTCTATGTGTATTCACTTTAGAACGACTTGATGCTTTGCTGGTTGTTGTAGATTTTTCCGTTGATTGCAAACTCGCTTTGGTGGTCATTATTTTCTCCTTTAAGCCCAATTCCAGGCATACCAAACTGTCAGGCCGTTAAACACAAGCCCGACAACGATTAAAAATTTGTCATAAGCAGATGGGTAGGTTGGCAGTCCAACCAGGTTGAAAAGAAAAAAGAATACGGCGACGATGATGTTGGCCCAGCGGTTCACCGGCTGGTTCAACGTCAGGGACAGGACGACCATGACAATCGGAATCACCATCAGGATGGCCATGCCTAGATACATCATCGGCGTGACTTCCATGCCGCCGATTGCGCCCGCTTTGAAGTCGCCGCTGAATATGCGCAGAACATCGCCCAACAGGTAGGTCAACATGAGCGCAATCCAAATTGCCGACAGTTTTATTTGCACGTCTTCCATGATTTCATCGCTCCTTCAAAGTTGTAGGGCAAGATGGCTATCTTGCCCGGACAAGTTCACCAACTTGTCCTACATCGTTATGACAACTTTCCCCCGGTGACGGCCGTTTTCCAGCCAGCGCATCCCATCAGCAACCTCACCCAACGGGAATCGCTTACCAATCACCGGCACGACCTGGCCCGCTTCCAGCAGTTCCTTCATAAAAACCAGGTCTTTGCGGTTTGGTTTGTGGACGAGTGAACTGGCTTTTTTGCCATCCTTTTTGGAAAGGAACGGCCCCAGAAACAGCGAGGTCGCGTTAAACGCGCAGGCGACGTAATTCCCCTGCGGCGTCAAGACCCGCATGTAGTCAGATACAGAATGGTTAGCAACAATGTCGAAAATGATGTCGTACCTTTGCTCGCTTTTTGTGAAGTCTTCTTGATTGTAGTCGATGACGTGATCGGCCCCAATGGAACGTACCAGGTCGAGATTTTTAGTGCTGCATACGGCCGTTACCTCCGCCCCCAACGCCTTGGCAATCTGCACCGCAAACGTGCCCACCCCACCCGACGCGCCATTAATCAGCACCTTTTGTCCCGGCTGAATCTGCCCTTTATCGCGCAAACCTTGTAAAGCGACGACGGCAGCCTGGGGAACGGCCGCTGCCTCCTCAAATGTCAAATTATCCGGTTTCAACACCAGCGCGTCTTCTGGTACAGCCACATACTCGGCATAAGCGCCAAAACCACACTCGCCAATATCGCCAAACACCGTGTCGCCCGGCTGAAACTGCGTCACGCTGCTGCCCACCGCTTCAACCCGCCCCGCGATATCCCCACCGGGTATCGCGTGCTTCGGTTTGAGCAGCCCATACCCCATCAGGCGAACCAAAAACGGCTCCCCTTTCACCAGCGCCTTGTCACCATAATTGATAGATGCCGCCTGAATCTTTACAAACACATCACCGTCGCCGGGAACTGGCTTTTCCATCTCTTTCAATTTCAAAAAATCTGGTGATCCGTATTTTGTGTGCACAATTGCTTTCATTTGATTGTTCCTCTTTATGAATGCGAAACCTTACACCTTTAGCATAACTGGCAGACGATACGCATGTCATACCACGAAAGTGTTAACCAGCGGGTTAATCAAAATACGATGGAGAATAAAAAACGAGCTGGCGTTGGTCAGCTCGTTCAAGAATGATTCAAATTTTGAGAACAAATGTATTGAATCAAGTAGATGACAGGATGCCCAAATCTCTGGCCCTGGCAACAGCCTGAATACGACTGTTGACCCCCAGCTTGCTGTAGATGTTCCGAGTATGGGCTTTGACCGTGTTTAGTGCGAGGAATAATTGGGTGGCGATTTCCTGATTCGTCAGCCCGTCAGCGATAAGTTCGAGCACCTCAAGTTCCCGGTCACTCAGCGGCTCAATCCAGTCAAATTCGGAACTTTCAGGCTGTAGTAGAACGGTTGGCTCTGGTTCAGAAACCGGGAAAGCGGCCAGCAACTGGCGGACATAATCAGTGGCGATACCATGGGACAGCACTTCGTAAAGCAAGCGGGCCACTGCCGGGCCTTCGTCTACAAACGTAC
>JACKCC010000027.1 GCA_020634245.1 Ardenticatenaceae bacterium
TCGTCACAAGACCTGTCATCAAGGCTAAAATTCCGGCCCCCATTCCGGCGAGCATTGTCAGCGCCAAGGCCGGTCTCAGGGCTATATCCTCCCAAATCGTTTCACCGGCTGGAACCGATTGGTATAACGAGTTAGTAAATGATGTGCCTAGGATAAACAATAACGGCATGACAATGATGGCCCCGACCGACCACTTGCCTAACCGGATTATGGGCATCATTCTCCAGGATTTTTTTGCCATATCTTGCTCCTTTCATGGCCGAATCCTATATAGAGTGAATTTTAGGGGTTGTGTTGTGTCATGCAACGATCGGTTTAGACTTCCCCTAACGGATAAAAATACGCTTCAAGTACAGTATAGATAAAATTTATCTGTTTTCGCAACCAGCTCCGGGACTCCACCGCTGTCCATATCGGCCAAAACGAAGTCTCTCAACCGGTTTCGTCAAATTGCCCAAAGCCTTCTTTTGCTGGTTGATGCTTATTGAGGGTTATCCAGGCTCTCTAGCATTATATTGGCCGTTTGCTGCAATTCTGGCCAGAAGAGATTATGGATATAGTTGAGGCGCATTGCTTGGGAAATTGTCCGGCGGTGTGTTGGCGTCAATCGGGCAATATCTTCATCCGGCAAATGAGCCCGTTGCAAGTCAAGTTCACTCAGTTCAATGTAGGGATAGGTGGTCTCCAGTTGTTCGGTGGTCAACGGCCAACGATTGGCGATGACCACTTGGAACCAGCGACGGTACTCCCCACTCATGACATTGTCCAATATGGTTGCTCCCAGCGTTGCCCGGTGCTCCTCGGGCAAGGAGTGCCACAGAGCAAGAATCTGCTCCTTTGTCGCTAACAGCGTTTCGGAATCATCAGGAATTGACTGGGATTCTTCATTTCGCTCAACAGGCATCGTGCTTTGAGCGTAGCAAATTCATAACCGGGACTCAAGACTCTATTCGTATCACATCCAGTGGCGAAGCTAATGACAGATTCCTTGAACAATCCCATTTGCGTCGTTGCCCTTCCCGTGACAACGATGGTTTTCATATGATATACTGCACCTAACGACCACATTCACTTGAGCGGCTGAAAACATATCTATGGGCGCGTTGGGACAGCTGGAGATTCTCTTCAGCTGTTTTTTTATTCAATATGCATAAAGACGTTACGGGAATGGTGCGTCTAATTGCAGCCAGCCAAATAATAAGGAGATAAGTTAAGATGAAACCGTCAGCAGAATTAAGGGAACATATATTGAGTTTAATCAATCGGTCTTCGGAAAAAGAAGACAAGAGTAGCCAGAGCTCACCTTTTTCACAGGAAGAGGGTGTCCTGGTCATTGGTACTGACCCAGATGAGTGGTGGGCCGGTTATGAGGTCATCACGAATGCATTCGGGAACGAGCCTGAAATTTCGATTGTTGACTCCAATCCTCAAACATATTCCGAGGGTAACATTGGTTGGATGGCTGATCAATCCAAACTCAAGTTTTCAGACGGCAGAGTTATCCCAATTCGGACAACATCAGTCTGGCGCAAGGAAGAGGGTGAATGGAAAGTCGTGCAGCAGCATGTGTCTGTGGGGGTGCCCAACGAACAAATCTTTGACTATGCTCTTCCGTCTGCCGATACAGAATGATAGAAGATCCCAACCACGCAAAGACGTAAAAAAACATCACGCTATAATCGCCGCCGGTTGCGCCACTGATTTTGGCTGAAAAGTTGGCCTTGTTTATAACTTACTCTGGGTATTGTTGCGGCCGATTGACCCCAGGGTAGTGCAAAATCTTCGGATATTCCCCCTTGGGAGCCAATGGGTTCAGGTCAATCACTTCGACATCGAATTCATGATTGTCGCCATAATCAAACAAATAAAGCAGAAGCCGGCCGGGAGCCAGGCCCAATTCCCCAATCGTGACCAAATGCGTGTGTAACAGCGTGTCCGACCAGGGACTGCCCACTTCCGACACCTTTTCGCCAGTCTCATCCCCAATGAAAAAGGAATACAGGTGATCATCGTTCCAGCCAAACGTCACCTGAATTTGCAGGTGTAAGTCTTCCAGCGTCTGGTCTTCGGCCAGTTCAATATCCGCCCATATATCGGGGAAATCCCGATGATTAACCCGGAACGTCCAGCTTTTGACACTCCCCTTCCGGGCTTTCAACGATTGGCGGGCATGACGCCGGCCGTAATCCGGGTCATATTCTCTGGGTAAGCTGGGGGGATTATCCGGGTCATACACCAGGGCCGGTCGCTCGAAGAGAGCGCTGAGCAACGGGTCCGGTTCCACCTCTGGTAGCATATCGCCCGGTTCCTCATACAGCGCTTGCCGGATATCAGCCCACAATTCGCCAAACGGGTCGGGCGGCACGTCGTTTTGGTACAAGCCGGTGGCTAGAGCAGCGGTGACAATCTCACTGTCCATCGCGGCATACGGCCGTCGCATCATTTTCTGCCCCAAAGCAATAATGGCCTCGTTCCGTTCCTGAATCATCGCCTCATTACGCTCGGCCCTGGCTTCAAAGGTGACGGCATACCATCGTTCAGCACTATCAATGACCCGGAAAATCAGATGGTCGCCTGCTTCTGCTTCGACAGATTGCAGCCAGAGCCACACCGCAAAGTGCATCGAACAGCCCCAAAGTCCATGCCCCATAAAGTTTAGATTTAACTCCACCACCGTTTCATTAGGCAGCGCGACTTTCGCTGGGCTGGCATCAGCATATTGCTTGGGCGCATTAATAATCGGCCACAAGGCATCCTTGAGGTCAACGTCCCAATGGAGTTCCTTTTCCACCAATTCTGCTTCTGACAAAGTGTGGCGGACGACGGAACCATCGATGAGGCGCGGTTTCCAACCGTAACGGCCGTTACCGGTAGCCACAATGATGCGGCTCTGGGTAATTACATTCCGAATCGTGTTCTTGGGGTTCTTGGTCGTAATCGGCCGTATGGCAGCCACCCGTCCCAAAATCTCCGCCGCCGTCAGCGGTTCAGGCGCCTGTTGGACGACATCGTGGGTCAGTTGGGAATAACTTGGTTTCTTCTCGCTCATCTTCTCTTCTCCATCCCGTCTTTGGCTGCCCATTTTCCCACGCTCCCCTCTTTTTGGAAAGTGAGTGCAATTCATCGTCACACGTTGCCGTTAACTATTTGGTTGTCACGCCCTTTGTCCACACTTGCTGGAGGGCTGTTACTCATCGAACCAACGAACAGATTACCAGTTTTGGAATATGACAAACGTTTCCATCTCAACTTCCGTGATGGCGGCTCTTTGCACCTGTCATATTTGCCTGAGTGTGCCGAGGCCGGTCATCAGGTCAAGTCGCTGGCTATGACATAACCCTGCTCCTCGGACACATTCACATGGCCGCCCCGCTGGGGTGACAAGCTGCCCTCATTCCCCGGCGTCCTGGCGGTCAAATATCAGGCGCAAGCGCGCACACTCACATAAAGGAGATGAACAAAATGTCATATCAAAATACGGTAATTGTAGGGAACGTTGGTCGAGAGGTCATCAGCCGAGTCACCAGCAGCGGCAAAGAAGTCGCCAACTTCAGCGTCGCCGTCAACGAAAGAATCGGTGACGAAGAGCAGACCACCTGGTTCCAGGTGACCGCCTGGGAAAAACTGGCCAAAATCACCGCCGCCCACATCGTCAAAGGTCAGCTGGTTTTAGTCGAAGGTCGCATCACCATTGAAACCTGGTCTGACCAAAACGGCACACCCCAGGCCGCCTTGAGGCTCACCGCCCACAACATTCGGTTCCTGGGCAGTAAACCAGAAACCGAAGCCGACTAGCCAACATCACCTACAACCGGAAGAGGCCCACCCGACGGGCTTCTTCCATTTTGACGCCACCAAATGTATGAATTGGATGTGATATATTGAAGCTTATATGGGGGAACGACTTCACTATTATGACATGACCGCCGGTTTTGCCGAGGTGATGCTGGTCGTGTTTGAAGACGAGTACCGGCGTGGCCAGCGTGACGTTGACGCGATAATGCGGCGGCTGAAAGATTTATCCGCTTACTCCCTGACCCACGCGGAAATCATGGACCAACGCGAAGGGGTGGAGCTATTGGCGTTAGGTATGTTTTTCGGCATGACGAGCCAACCTGGGCTGCGATACAAAAACCAGGAGCGACTGAACTTGCTTTCCGACGAGGCCATTGCCTACCAGGGACAGGCCGAACGCATTGAGCAAGAAGTGACCCAGCGAAAGAAGCCTGGTTTAGGCCAGAACAAAGACAGCCAGGTAGACTCGCTCCAGATGAGGTTACTTTGATGACCAGTTGGGTCAGGATTGTTTCTCTACGCCGCCATCGGTCGCGTCCGGCCACTGCCCGTCCCGCTGCGCACCGACCCATGTCCGCTAGATTATTCTTGTCAAAAAACAGGTGCCAATTGTGCCATCATCGCCCCTTTTCCAAAAGAGAAAGTAGCCGTCATTTGAAGCTCAGCGCGGCATAAATTTGCCCTAGAAAACGACTGGGCCGCGTCGCCAACAGGGTTGTCTCAGTGAAGCCAGTTTGCTCGGTCACAATCTGCCAGGTAGGGAAAGACATGGGATAAGGCACCCACCGATTGCCTCTGTCCGTATCATATTCCACCAGAACCAACCGTCCGCCGGGTCGCAAATAGCTGCGCATCAACTGGAGTACAGCCGCACGCCTGGCTTTGGGTAGGAAATGGAGCGTATTGGCCAGGACCATGCCATCGAGCAGCGGTAAATCAAGCGGTTGGGTGTAATCAGCAATGTGGTAGGTCACGATGGCTGCCGGGAAACGGTTGGCCATCACCTTCTTTTGCTGCCGTAACGCCGCATGATCCTTATCGACCGAATGAATTCGTCCAGTAGGACCGAGTAGTTCAGCCAGGGCTAAGGTAAAAGCCCCCGTCCCAGAGCCGATGTCGGTCCATATGCCGCCTGGGGTTGGGATACCCCTGCTTAACAAATTCACATGATCGTTATGGTCCACCCATCAACATCCTATTTGCACTAGATAATTCTCACCAAGATTGTCTTTTTGTGGCATGGGCATAATCGATCCGCCCTTTATCTCATGCTTCCCCGTCTGCCGCATATCGCTTGAAATCCCCCTCGCCGTTTGCTATCGTCATCATGCCCACCATGACCATTGTAGAGCGACCACTACCAGATTGGGCTGCCCAAGAACGAGAGCAAGACCGGCTGTGGATACGGCAGAACCTGGATGTTTTCTGGCACACCGCCAGGCAGGGTTCCGAATATATCGGTCGCGGCGCTATCTTCGTCGATGTCGATACCCGTCCCATGGGAAACCAGAACCTGTTTACCTACTTCACTGCCGAAGAAATAGAACAATACGAAAACGAGGAACTGGACCGACTGGTTAGAGAATATGATGTGGAAACAGAGTTTGTCATTGCCTTGTTGAAACCGAGCGAGCGAGTCAGTTCCTATCGGGTACAGCCTGTTCCAATTAATACCAATCATGAGAACCATTGACGCTTATGATAGAGCGGGAACCCAGACCAAACCACACCCCAGCCAACGAACTCTCACCCCCTTTACGCGAACTGCTGGCCTACAGCGGCTACGGCTGTCTGGCCGTCGAATCCGACAACGGCATCGTCCACATCTGCCATGCTTCCGACCACGACATCGCCGGCTTCAGAGGTGCGCCGGTCCAATACCAATGGCAGCTCATCCTGATGCCCAACGCGCCCCTCATTCGTCTCCTCTTCGTCGTTTTGGATGACCCCACCAACCCCTATCAATTGGAATCATTTCTCAATGTTGCTGAGGCTGATCAGGCGCAAGTGTTGAGCGACCTGGTCGAACAAGAACAATTTTCATTGGCCTTCTATGGCGATGACTTAAGTTACCGGTACACCAAAGTATTTGCCCACGAGCCAATCAACCGAGAGCAACTGGCAACTGCCATTGCCCACGCCCGTCTATATTGGGACCACATTGGGCCAGCACAACAAAACTTCGACCTGGCCAAAATGGAATTCATGGCCCATTTCATCTAGCAAGTCCAACCAGAAAGGCATACCTGACAAAATATAACAGTGAAACCTCGCCACCCGTACGGCTGCACGATTTACCGGCATCAGAACGGCCGCAAGAGAGACTCCATCATGTGGGTCAGCAGGGCTTATCTGCGGCCGAACTTCTGGCCGTCGTCATCGGCACTGGGCATGGCGATGATAACGTACTCCATCTGGCGCAACGGCTGTTGGCGGAAATGGATGGATTGCCCGGCATCTACCGGGCCTCCCTCCACGAACTGCAACAAATTCGCGGCATCGGCTTTGTCAAAGCGACCCGCATCAAAGCCTCTCTGGAATTGGGCCGCCGGTTATTGTCAATATCCCCTATTGAACGGCCTATGATTGTCTCACCCGCCGATGCCGTTAACCTGGTGATGCCGGAAATGATGTTTTTGGAGCAGGAACATTTGCGATTAATTCTCCTCGACACGCGCAACCGGGTGATCAGTACGCCTACCATTTATAAAGGCAGCTTGAATACCTCGGTCGTTCGCGTCGGCGAACTTTTCCGGGCTGCACTTAAGGATAATGCCGCCGCATTCATTGCTATCCACAACCACCCGTCAAATGACCCCTCGCCCTCACCGGAAGATGTACGTTTGACGCGGCAAATCTATGAGGCAGGTCAGTTATTGAGCATCGAGCTAATGGACCATATCATTATTGGCCAACAGCGATTCGTTTCAATGAAGGAGCGTCATTTGGGGTTTGAATAAATTTCACACAAATTCGCCAGAAAAGGAACGTTGAACTTGAACCATTTCCCACTGTGAGTTGCCCAAACTCATTGACAAAGTTCAACCAATTTGAGAAGGTGGGATTATATGTACAACGATTATTTCGGATTGGCCGAGATCCCCTTCCGCATCACCCCCGACCCGCGTTACCTCTGGTACTCGGAGCAACACCAGGAAGCCAAAGACAAAATCCTGCACCACATCACCAACAGCGTCGGCCCCATCTATCTCCTGGCCGACATCGGCACCGGTAAAACGACCATCGCCCGGCGTATTGTCGAGGAGTTATCGGCCGACAAGAAGAAAAACGTCGTCTTTGTTTTTGCTCCCAAGCTGACGACGACTAACGCTTTTCTGCGTTTTGTGATGGAAGAATTCGAGGTCAAGACCAACCGGGCCTATGGCAAATCACTAAAGAACTTTGAGCAGTTCCTTCTAGCCCAACATGAAACCGGCTTCTCCCCTGTCCTCCTGGTCGATGAAGCCCAAAACATGACCCGCGATATGCTCCTACTCATTCAGCATCTGTTCAACTTCAGCACCAACACCACTTTTTTGGTGCAGATGGTCTTGTTCGCCCAGCCAGAGCTACAACCCAAACTCGACCGCCTACGCTCCCTCAAGAACCGGCTGAATTTGGCCCAGTTGAAACCCTTCGACCGCAAGCAAACCGAACAGATGCTAAAGTTTCGCTGGCACGTGGCCGGTGGCAACGGCTTTCCCTTTGACCCGGAGGCGGTGAGCGAAATCTACCGCATCTCCCGCGGCGTCCCCCGTTCCATCGTTCGTTTGGCCAATGAAACACTGATAAAAACGGCCGTTGACAACCGCAAAATCGCCGACCAGCACACCGTCATCGCCGCTTCGACTGAATTAGCCCTTGATGAACTGTAATGGGTACGTACTCGAAATTAGTCCAGACTCCCCCGACCCTGGACAAAGGGGCTGAACCCGTATCTGCTCCTCGACCTCCCAAAACATCTGCCCCTAACATACCACCCGCTGCAAAACAAGAAGGAAAAAGCGTGCATGCAAGCATGCAAGCAAACAAGCATGCAAGCAAGCGTGCAAGCACGCACGCAGATAAACGCGAAAATAAACGAATCGGCAAACCAGTCGATTTACACGACCAAATGCTGGCCTTGTTAGCCGAAAAGGCGACGAACGGTTACACCTTTCGTTATCCGCCCCAACTGCTGGAAATGTTGGAAGATTTGCTGCCTGCCGTCAGGAAGCGGCATCAGGTCAAACTGACAAAGAACGCTATTGCCGTTGCCGCCATCGTCTTCTTGCTTTCGGATTACGAAACCTTCGGTGAAGAAAGCGTTCTGTATCAGCTTCTCATCGCCCCTCTAGTTGAATCCCAATAAGGTTCCTTGACCAATCAGGAACAAGTCGCCAACCAAATTCATAATCCGTTTAATTTTTAAACTGTTGTTTTCTACAATTGGCCCTTACCTCTTAAATGCGTGCATGCAAGCTTGCAAGCAAACATACTTGCAAGCAAGCATGCAAACATGCAAGCAAGCAATTTGCTTCTTGCCGTCCCGTTTTTTCTCTGTTTAGCTGGAGTCGCGCAGGTTAAAAGCCCTCTTTGGTTAGTAGGGGATGTCCTCGGATAAATCCAGAACCTGAAAACAGTTGTTTTTAGGCCATGTGTGGCCGCAACCACCAGGACCCAGGCCGAACAGAATAAAAGGCCGAACTGAAACAGCCAGGAGGCCGACGTCGCTCAGAGAGAAAAGAATGAGCCGGAGTAAAAACGCCCCGAAGCGAATTACTCCGAGGCGTCGTCAGAAATCTATCGAACGTTTAATTCTCTGACATTTCCATTTGTCCCAGAGAAATTAAATGACGGATTTTGCGCCAGCAAAATCAATATAGATTTTAGGCGGCCTATGGTCAAGCCTCAGTTTGACATTGTGGAAAAGTTGTTCACATTTTAGGTTCAGCCGTACCTAATGAACAACAACCAACCTCATTTTAATCCCCATCATAACCCCCAGCAGCAGCCCCATTTTGTGCGATGGGGGTATTCTCGAGGCGGCGGGCATCGAGCCCGCGCCTCAAGCCCGGAAGAGCTGGTTGGCTCGGAGAGGCCGGTGCATCAGACCGCTTTTTCACCCGCGTGCGGGTCAAAAAAGCCGTCTGTCTGCCGCCCCCTCGCTCGCCAAACCAGGGCGTCTGGGCTCAGTCGCAGCTTGCAGCAGCCCCTGACCCCGACTACCCCCGCTGCGCTGTGCCTAGTGTGGCCAAAGGCCCACAGATCCCAGTGCCCTCGCGTGCTTTATTGCCGACGGACGGCAACAAATCCCGCAGCGGCGCTACGCTGCGTCGGCTGGCCTTCGCCCCGTGAAAGAAGGTGATCGGACTCCCCTTCATTCCCCGGTCGGGCCAGCCACCTGGCTAACACGGGGGTAGTCGGTCTCTGCGAGCCCGACGCCTGCGGCCCGTGACATCTTCCGGTCCATCTGTCACGGGCCTGCCGGAAGCGGTAGCGCCTGCGGCGCTTTTTATTAGAAACGTCCTCGCTCAAGGCGTTGGTGAATACCCCAATCGTTTGCCGGTCAACAAAGCGGGCGAATATCTGGTATCCTGTTTTCATCTATGCGGCATCCAGAGCGCGTGTTCACCGACTACGAACTCTCACCCCTCGTCGGCGTGCTGGCCCGGAAATTCATCAATCGTTGGGACATGTACCCGCAACAGATGGCAAACGGCCGTTGGCTAACCGTTCATGAACCGCTGCACGTCGGCCTACTCCAGACCCATCTGCGGGGTGATGTGACGCTGGGCGTTTATTTGCTCGATGAGCAGAGTAGGGGACGTTTTCTGGTTTTTGACGCCGATAGCACTGAAAGTTGGCAGCAGTTGCGAAAGATGGCTCAGGAATTAGCAACTGAGAATGTTACCACCTATCTGGAGAACAGCCGGCGCGGTGGGCACTTGTGGCTGTTCTTTGACCAACCGCAACCTGGTCAGGCGGTTCGTTGGTTTGGTCGGGGTGTGTTGGCCAGGCAGGGCATTCCCCCCAAGCAAATAGAACTGTATCCCAAGCAGGACGAACTGGATGATGGCCCCGGTTCCCTCATTCGCCTTCCTTTTGGCGTTCATCGCAAGAGTGGTCAACGTTACGGCTTTATGACACCAGAGGGTAATCCGTTAGCCCCGACCCTGCGCCAACAGGTGCAGGTGCTGGGACGAGCGGAAACGGTGCCTATTCGTTTTTTTGAGTTGGTTTGCGATAAGGGTAGGGAAGTGGAGGCTGAACGCCGAAAACGACGGATTGCACGGCCGTTAGCAGCCACCAAAAGTGTAACCGTAGGTGACCTGCCATCGGAGCGAATAAAAACGGCCGTTTCTGTTCACGATTTCGTTAGCCAGTACGTTGAGCTATCCCCATCGGGCATGGGGCTGTGCCCGTTCCATGACGACACCCATCCCAGTTTCAGTGTGAACGCTGAGGAAAACTATTGGTATTGTTTCACCTGCGGCATCGGCGGCAGTGTCATCGATTTCTGGATGCAGTGGCAGGATTGTGATTTTGTAACGGCCGTGTCCGAACTCGCTCACATGTTATATGATTGAGCCAGGTTAAAGTGTGGCAATAATGATGAGTTGAATAGATTCTTCTTGTGGGTGTTTCGCAGCCCACCAATCTTGTATTTCTGGCCAGTTGTGGACGTGGAAATCCTTGTTCCTGTCATAATCGTCAGCAAAAAACATCTTGCGACAATAAGATCAAAATAATAATTTGCGGCATATCAGCCAAGTTCCGTGCTGCGTGATAATTTTTGAATCAATTCATCAATTTGCGTTAACAAAGAGTCTGTGTCTATTGAAAGACCATTCACAGCCTTTGGTATGTCGGGGATTGTTATCAGTTTTGATAAACCTATGCCTGTTAAATCTGTATATCGCCGATTGTATTTTTCATTAGAAGCCTGTTCATGTAATTAAAGCGCCCCTACAGGAATAATGATTGTCTTGATCTGCACTACTGGGATTGCCAAATTGCCAAAATGGCTCGATTGGTGGAATTGGTATCGAGAAATTGCTGGCGAACGGTCTCATCTTTGATGCTGGCCGCTTTTTCGAGTAGTCGCTCGTGCATCCGGGTGAAAATGGTGCGGGCTTGGTGGCGAACGGCCGTTTCCCCTCCTCCGACTGCCATCAAAACTTCGTAACAGGTCAGATCAACCTGCAAAGGATATTCAATACCTTCCTGGCCATGTTCAGACAACCAGACTAGGATTTCCTGGACGTGCTCGTAAGCCTGCCGGTTGTGCCCTTGCGTCAGCGCCACACGAGCCAATCCGGCTAAATCATCAATGGCCAAGGGCATTTGACCAATCTCACGGCGCAAATTCATGGCTCTGGCAAACGCATCAGAAGCCGCCTCTAATTTCCCCAGCCCGGTCAGGGCCAGCCCCAAATAGGTCAGACTGTATCCCTGACCTCTCCGGTCGCCAATCTCTTCTTGAATGCGCAGCGCCTGTTCGCAGTTTTGGCGGGAAGCTTCATTTTCGCCAATCAGATGATTGACCAGACCCAGGTTGACCAGGCTGATCGCTTCGCCCTGATGGTCGTCAATGATGAGGCGAATTTCCAGAGCGCGTTGGTGATAATCGCGGGCAGCCGCATAATCGCCCAGGTCGCAATAAAGCACACCCAGGTTGCTTTGAACAATTGTTTCCCCCCACCGGTCGCCGATGGCCTGATAAATCGCCAGGGCCTGTTCATCATAGTCCCGTGCATTGAGATAATCCGCCAGGTCATAGAAAATCACGCCCAAATTACTTAAGATGTCAGCTTCACCCTGGCGTTCGCCGGCACTGTGGTAAATCTCAAGAGCTTGTTTGTAAAAGCTTTTAGCCTTAGCATAGTTACTCTGGAAAGCTGCGATAATTCCAAGTTTTTGCAAGCTACTTGCTTCTACAAGGCTTAATTTTCCATCCTTGGCAAGGGCCAAAGCTTTTTCAAGTTGAATTTGGCCTGCTTCGTAATCGCCCTGTAATAGGAGCGCCCGCCCCCATAGCAAGAATCCCCTCGCTTGCAGGTTGACATTTTGATTGTTTTGAGCTCTCTTAATAGCTTCTTGAGTTCTCTTGACAGTTGTTTTGAAGTCACCAGTTGCCAAGGTATAAACAGCTTGACGCAGAGCTACCTCAGCTAGTTTAGAGTTATCATCCAGGATATTTGCCAACCCCTCCAAAACTACCAGATCATGATGCTGTGCCTCACGTGCTCCTTGTAAATGGTAAACCTTCTCGCGGGCGAGAAAGAGAGTGTAACGTTCGTTTTTATTCGTTTCAGGCGTTAGTTCCAAGGCCTGGCTGAAGTAATTTACTGCTTCGTCATTGGCGTACATTCTGGCGGCTTGTTCTCCCGCCTGTCGTAGATATATGGCTGCCTTATTCGTGTTTCCCGCTTCCTTAAAGTGTCGAGCCAACTGCACCGCAATCTCGTCACTTTTTTCTTCGTACAAAGTTTCCAATACTTTAGCGATCTCGCCATGTAGTAGACGGCGTTCACCAGTATCAAGTTCATGATATAAATAACGTTGAATAAGCGCATGAGTAAATTTGTATCGCGACAAAATATGGCTGCCGACAGCAATTTCGCTCTGCTCATGTACCAAACGATGTTTCTTGTTCAAAGACATTGAAAGCCTTTGAAACAACTCTTTCTCTTCCATCATTTGCATGCGGGCCACCACTTGAGCGGTAAAAACCTCTCCTTCAACGCAGGCTGTCCTTAAGATTTGATGCAGATCCTCATTTAGACGAGAAATTCGATCTTTAATTACTGCGTCTACCTTAGCCGGTAACTCGTTCCAATTAATATTTGATCCTTCAACCCATTCGTTTTTTTCGTTCTTTACTAATTCACCTCTTCCTTGAAGGGATCTTAGTAATTCAACAGTAAATAATGGATGACCTCCAGTATGGTCGAATAATGCTTTCCGAAAGCCTGCCCCAAATTGGTTTGGCTCCGAATCCAATAAAGAGCCAACAAACTGTTTGTTTTCTTCTTGGCTGACTTTATCCAAGTCGATAGTAATGTCGCCCAAAGACCGTCTGAATTCAGCTAACACTTTTTCTAGCGGGTGTCGCGAACCTGCCCGATCAAGGGTTACTTCCTCTGGACGGTAAACGCCTACAATCAGGATAGGGCTATTTCTCAACCGCCGCCCCAGATGAAAAAGCAAACTAGCGGAAGCCGTATCCATCCACTGAAGATCATCTAATATCAATAGCATTGGATTTCGGTTGGCTACGGCTAGTAAAACATTTGTGTATTGTTCGAAAAAATGCTGCTGTGTTAGATCGAATACACTGTCTTTATTTCGATTGGCTAACTGTTCCAATTGATTTAACAAAATCGTTTCGTCGGGAAAAATTGTAGCGACCTGGTTTAAAAGCCTCCCGTTGGGGAAAAAAGCGTCAATAAGCGATGGGCCATGTTCCACCAAAGATTGAATTGTATGCGGCAAAATATGCCATAACCGAAGCGCATTCTCCTGTGTGATAATCCTTGAAGCCGGCCTGGATTCTAATTCGCCAGCAAGCATACTTACTACATCGCGAAATGGCAGATACGGGTCGCCATTGCCGGAAAAGTCGTTGCAATTACCTGTCGTAACGACAAGTTTGGGAAAAGTCTCCTGGGCGCGTCGAGAAAACTCAGCCGCCAATGTCGTCTTACCCCGTCCAGCGCCGCCGGAAATGAAAACCACATTCCCTCTTTGGTTCGCTGCTGATTCAAAATACTCGTTTAATTTTTTTAATTGGCTTTCCCGACCAACAAAAGCGGTTTGGGGTTGTTCAATTGATTCGTCTGCGATAGTCAGAAACGATGGGGGGAAAGGTGGGGCATCCATTTCACGAGTAGAATTCCCTGCTTTAATATCAAACTGTCCATCTCGAATTTGACCGTATAGTGAAGTTGTTCGAGCCAAGGGCTCGACACCAAGCTCTTCCTCCAAATGACGGCAGCAGATGTTATATTGGGTCAAAGCATCGCTGCGCCGCCCACTTTTAGCCAACAATAACATTAATTGATAATGGGCGTCTTCCTGCCAAGGTGCCATTTCCAGAAGATGGGTAGTATATTTTATAGCTTCCTTGTATTTTCCATTTTGCATGTAATGGTTTGCTACTGTATGCAGCGTTTCCAGGGCATTTTTCTGCAATCTCTCTCGCTGGTCTACAACCCAATTTTCAAAATCGGGCGCATTACGAACATAAAACCCTTCCAAGAAATCTCCCCTGTAGAGTTCAACCGCTTTAAGTAATTGATTGATGTCTGCAATCTCCGAAGATGAATAACTTTTCACTCCGCTTTGAAGCGCATCGACATCTAACCAATAAGAACTGTCTGGGTTAATGGACACCGTATGACGTGTAATGACCAATTGGGGGCTAACTAAGCGACGTAAGTTTGAAAGGGCTTTGGTCAGGTTTCTTAAAGCGCTTGCTTCAGGCATGTCGCCCCATAATAATCCGGCCAAAGCTGGTCGGAAGTGGGGGTGCCCAGTCACAGCCAGGTAACACAACAAAGCTTTAGCCTTGCTGGAACGAAAACCATCAATCGAGGTTCCATCTAGAACTATCTCTAAATTTCCTAGCAGGGAAAGTTTCAGATCTTTCATTGTTAAACCTTTAAGGAACAGTTTGGTCGCAGTTTAGACCTTTTAGGAACAGTTTGGTCGCAGTTTAGCCGCAATTCAGTCGCATTCATTGTTTAGTATGTGGATATATTTCACCGAGTATGAATGATTCATTCTCACTAATTCCATAATCGTGATTATCGGTTATGAAGCCGCTAGAAAGTCTTAGCAGGACATTTGGAATATACATTACACTTCATTTCCATCAGATTCCATTGAGTGACCGTGAATAATATTGCTTGAACAAAGAAAAGTGTCTATCTGACCAACAAGCAAATTCTTCCACGTAAACTCAAAAACTGCTTTCCGGTAAAACTCCCAGGTTAATGAGCAGTTGCATGTGACTGACAAACGCTCAACAGGAAATGGGGGGTGATTTGATAATGAAAAAGTTCACGTTTACCCATCAATTCATAAATTATGCCTCCCGACATGCTATTCGAGCCCCTCCTGGGCTTCCAACAGGAAGCTCAAGCATTGTAAAACGTCATGATATTCAACTCCTTGTCATGTTCCGATTAGAGGGAGTGCGCATAGCCTCCCTCACCTTATCCCACTTATGGGAAAAATAACCAGGAGGTTAACATGTCTGGTTCAAAAAGTGCCGAAGATGTTTTCGTGGAAATCGTCTTCGATGTAGTGAAGGAAGTGTTCTATCTTCTCTGGGGCATCTTATCTTTCATCGTTTCCTTTACGGTGAAAGCGCTCAAGAAATCCCCAGAAGAAAAGATGCGCCAAACGAACAGCACCGCCCAATGGGGGCAAAAGACAAACCAAGTTGCCTGCCCACAATGTGGCGCTCTCATCGAATCCGGCGCCAGCCGCTGTTACGCTTGCGGCAGTCGTTTTTAGATAAATGCCCGTTCGCAGAATAAGAGCTTCGTTTCAGAATTGGCGAACGGGCTTTAAGTAAGCGACCCTCGGGTTAGTTAATTCTTTGTCGGCCGCTTACCAAGAATTCCCAGAAAAAGGTGAATGTGCTATGTCAAACCCAAACCCTACCGCAACGTTGTCTGAAACGAAGGCCCAGACGCAAATCGTCAATATTCTCTTGCCGGCCCAAAGCAAATGGGATGCCAAACTGGCCCACCAACTCATGGTGGGCCTTTTTGCCCTGACCACACCCATCAGTTTACTTATCCGGGCCGAAGCCAAACGGATCATCTGGGGGCTGGAAGTGGCGACCGGCGCTGTCGAAACCGTGACCAAAACCCTTTATGCCCTCTATCCCCGAGTTCACCTCATCATCATCCCCAAACAGCAGATGGACACAGCCAGCTATCGTTACCCATTTGGGATGGGCACGCCCTTCGTGATCCCCCTCAAATATGCCGCCGACTTTTCCGTCCTCAACCCACTGGCCGCCGTCGCCGGGGCAATGGTCAACCTGACGTTGAACGAAAAGATCATTTACGAATTGACCCTGACGCCGGTGGATCCCCAAATCTTCAAGCTGGGCAAACAAATGCTAACCCGCTCCGCGTTTAACTGGTGGAATTTCACAACGCCCGAAAGCACAATCGATGCCTTGTTTACCCTCACTTATGGCAATCACCGACGCAAAAGATTTGCCCCCGCTTTACAAAAGTTGGTGGAAGAAAAAGTCCATAGTCCCCTCAAAGCGGGCCAACTTTCCCTCAAGATTCAAGCCCCTTCACAGCAACGGGCCAATTTCCTGGCCACGCAGTTCCTTTCCCCTATGGCCGCCTTCACCCGCGAAGGGCAAAACTATCTGGCCCCGGCCGGCGACAAAACCTACCCCCTCATTCTTTCTGCCCCGGAAGCGGCCGCTTTGTGGCAGTTGCCCACCTCAGATTGCCAGGCCCCGGGCATTCAATGGGCCCCACAAATAGATTCCCCCTTGCCCCTGGTTTTAGCCGGCCAGCGGGGTGGCGTCATGCTGGGGACCAATAGCTATCAGGGCAAACAATACCCCGTGCGCCTGAGTTATCCCGACCGGGTGACCCACGTCATGGTAGTCGGTAAAACTCGAATGGGAAAAACAAGCCTCATTTTTAACATGGTGCGACAAGACATTGCTGCCGGCAAAGGGGTGGCCGTCATCGACCCCCATGGCGACCTGACCAACCAGATTCTGGCCACCAGTATTTCCCGCAAACGGGCCCAAGACGTCATCCTCTTCGATACCAACGATTCCGAATACGCGATGGGGATGAACCCACTGGTTGCCCCACCCGGCGTGCCCCAAACCGTGATGGCCGGCCTCACCTTAGCCGTCTTGCGCAAAATATTCGCCGAGCAATGGAGCTCAACCCGGATGGAGGATGCGTTGTATGCGGCGCTCATCGCTTTGCTCGTGTTACCTGACGCCACCGTCATGGATATTCCCCGCTTGTTCAGCGATCCCTCATTCCGCCAATCGGTCCTGGCCCAGGTAACTGACCCGGTGGCGCTGGAATTTTGGCGTTACGAATATGAGCAATCCAGCATTGGGATGCAGCGCGAATTGTCCCGTCCCATCCGCAACCGGCTGCGCCGTTTTTACCGGGCCGCCAAAATCCGACGCATCATCTGTCAGAATAGCAGCCTGGATTTCCGGGCCATCTTAGACGGCCGTAAAATCTTTCTGGCCAACCTGAGTGGTTTGTCCGAAATCGAGAACGAAACCTTGGGGGCGCTGCTCATCTCCCGAATCCAAATGGCAGCGATGAGCCGGGCGACAACGAGCCAGTCTGAGCGTACCCCCTTTTACCTCTACATCGACGAGGTGCAAAACTTCATCACCACCAGTCTGGCCAAGCTGTATTCTGAAGCCGGCAAATACGGCTTGAGCTTGGTCGTAACCAATCAGTTCCTGAAACAGCTTTCCGGCGATACGCTAGACGCCATCCTGGGTAATGTGGGCACGACGCTCATGTTCCGTCTAGGGCCACAAGATGGGCAAGCCTTAGTCCCCTTTGTACGACCCCGGTTTAGTCAGGAAGATTTAATCAATCTCAACCGGTTTACGACCATCGTTTCCATGCAGCACGCCGGCGAATCGTTGCCTGCCTTTAATATGGAAACGCTGCCACCCATCCAGCCCAAAGCCGACGGCCAGGCTCGTATCGATATACTGCGCCGAATGAGTCGGCACTATCACGCTCGCCCGGTCAGCGACATTGACGCCGAGATCACAGCCCGCTATCAGCAAGAAACCCAGGTGATTGAAACCGCCATGAGTGACGATGATGAGGAGGATTACTTTGACTAAACAACAAACTGGCTACCTCCCTTTTCACGAACGAGCCCAAAACCCACCCCCAATGCGGCTGACCAAACGGGATAGGGAAATTATTACGGCCGTTTATGCCTACAAAATTTTAGCGTCGCCACAAATCGAAGTGTTGTTTTTTCCTTCCCAACCCGGCAAAACCCACAGCCGCCGCTCCGCCTGTCAACGCCGCTTGCAGCTGCTGTTTCATCATGCGTATTTGGACCGGCTGTTCATCCCGCTGGTTATTGGCCAAGGACGGACGCCTTTCATTTATACCTTGGGCGCACAGGGAGCCGCTTTGATAGCCACGAAACTGGGGCTGGATGCCGGCACCATGCGTCGCCAACCAAAGACCAATAAAAAAGGCTCTTTGTTTTTGGAGCACACCTTGGCCGTCAATAATGTGCGCGTCATGGGCGATTGTTTGGCTCGATCCAGCCAGTGGCAGTTGGCTAGCTGGCTGGACGACGCCATCTTTCGGCAAGAAGATTATCGAGAAAAAGTGCCGTTTCGCCATCAGGGCGGACAGATCAGACGCCATTACCCGGATGGTTATTTTGTATTGCAACCCCTGAATGAGGCGAAAAAAGCCCACTTCTTTTTGGAGTTGGATTTAGGCACGATGAGCAACGCTCGTTGGCGGGAAAAAGTGCAGGCTTACACCCAGTTCCGGGAGAGTGGCCGGGCTGCCCAACATTACGGTACCAACAAGTTTCGTTTGTTGACGGTGACGACCAGTGCGCGGCGCTTGGCCAACTTGAAACGCACGACCGAAAAAGCAGGGGGCACTCGCTTCTTCTGGTTTACGACCCAGGAACAAATTGACATTGAACAACCCGAAAACCTGCTAGCGCCTATCTGGTCGGTCAGTACCAAGAAAGGCCAATATGCTTTGTTTGGATAGCTTGACAACTGCCTCCCAAGTCCCGACTCAACCCATTTGATTAGCCAAAAACGAGCCATTTTCGGCCGCAAAACCCTGGGTTTGACCTCTGGGTTATATAACAATCACTTTTTAACCTCGGATTTGGCCTTTTCCCTGGAGTAATTTGTCATCGCTGGGGCTTTTTGCGCCGACCCGACTATTTGTTACTCTGTTGCCCCTGCCTTGCGTTCGTTCCACCCAGATTACAAAACCCCAACCCCTCAATACAGGGGTAGATCCATACTTCTTCCTAAACCAGTTCTTTTATTTCTTATAAATAATTTGGATGAGGTCAAGCGGGAATTGGGGACAAATTGTGGCTGCTATAATTGACCCATGCTTTCGCGCCGTCCAAAAAAATTCCCGCCGCCGCCCATGCGCTTGACGGAGCGTGACAAGCAAATCCTGGAGACCATCCACGCTTTTGACGGCTTGCTGAGTTTACGGCAAATAGACAGGTTATTCTTCTCCGGCCACGGCCGTTCCCAACCCCGCGCCCGAATGCATAAACTCATTGCCAACGGCTACATCGCCCGACCAACCCCGGAACAGCAGCATAGGATACCGTTGGGCGAGACCGTCTACTGGCTGGGCAGCAAAGGAGCCGCCGTCGTCGCCGGATTGCAGGGGATGACCTTACGCGACTTTCGTTGGCGACAGCAGCCCCGATTGAGCCAAATCGACCACAGCCTGGCCGTCACCGATTTTCGCCTGGACGTTTTGCAAGCGGTGGCTGCCCAGTCTGAATTGTTGTTGGTCAGTTGGGTGCCAGAAGGGGAGTTTCTCTCCCAGCCCGATGCGGTGACATACCAAAGTTTAAGCGGCCGTCCCCGCAAACGGCAAGTGCGACCCGATGGCTTTTTTGCCATCCGCCACACAAACCATCCCCATCCTTTCGCCTTCTTGCTGGAAGTCGATATGGGTACCGAAGACAACCCCCGCTTTGCCCGCGAGAAAGTGCGGCCGGGTGCGGCCTATCTCAAAAGCGATTTGTACAAGAATCGTTTTGGTTACCATTACGGCCGTTACCTCGTTATCACCACCGGTCCCCGCCGGATGCAGAATATGAAAGCCCAGACCGAACGCACCGGCGGCGTGGGCTTGTTCTACTTCACCACCTTTGCGGCGCTGACGCCAGAAACAATCTTTAGCCAGCCGGTCTGGTGGCTGGCCGGCAAGCCAGAACCGCAGCGCATCATCCCCTAAACTGCCAACGCCTGCCCATTGAATCCAGACAAGCGGGTTGTTATGATGGCGCTGTTGATGAACAGTCCGGCCAATTCCCATCTGGTTACGATAGAGCCTTGTCTTGAGGAAGCTAGGGTTTTGGTCGACCACCTACAGACAAGTTTGGCAGAAGGGAAGAACCGACGTTTCAAGAAAGTGTTCACGGCGTTGGCGGATGGGGATACGGCCGTAGGCTTGCTGGCCTTCTACTTGTGGCGGCGACGGGTTCGCCGGTAGACGTAGGGCCGGGGATGGTTGGCCGGAACCGCCTGTAAGCACGAGGCGTTGACGCGACTTCTATTCGTGCCCAAATAGAAGTGGGAGCGGGATGGAAGCCGGGCAACACAAAGCGGCCGTCTCTGCTTGTTGACCGCTTCGGCCCTTAGCAAAGAGACCCGACAGACCGCATCCATTGACGATACAGAGAAAATTACTGCCAGCTCCGATACCAATCTATCTACTGCGCCGACGACCTCGTTTGGCCTGCAAAAAGGAACGGGGGGCATCGCTGCGCAGCAAGGCCGTTTGTGGATTAGGCCACATAAGCGTCAAAGGCGCGGCCTCATTATCCTGTGTATGGGTGTATTCTTCCGGTGGCCAGCCAAAATCTTGCACAAGCCCTTGTCGCCGCAACTGCCGCAAACGGCGACGCAAACTCTCCCGATGCCGATAACCAAAGTGCTGCGCAGCCACATGTAAAGGCAACCATTGTGCTCTGTTTACCGTCATTTCTCCCTCCCCTTCCCATTAAAATTGCTACTTGACAACAATATATCATATTGACATAATGTTTTCAGTTCGCAACAATTATGGGGGGTACAAAAATGCCAAACTACTGCAACAACCAATTAGAAATTACCGGGAGCGCTGCCGACATTGCCCGATTCAAAAATCTTGTCAGAGGGGAAGACACAGCGTTATCCCTAGATACATTAGTCAAAATGCCATCCTTCTTAAAGCTGATTCAACCCGGTGGCATCTTGCCTAACTGGTACGATTGGAGCGTAAAACATTGGGGCACAAAATGGGATGTCACAGAGGTGACATTGGTCAACAAAAGCGACGAGTGCCTTGTCTACCATTTTCTCAGCGCCTGGAACCCGCCCGAGGCCTGGCTGATAAGAGCTGCCCAAACCTTCCCCAACCTTCAGTTCCAGTTGACTTACATAGTTGAAGGTGAAGATGGTGAACACAGCCTCGTTCTCGATTAGGGCAACGGTTTTTCCCAAATAACAATTAATAAATTTCAGGAGGAACATGATAGTCCATGTCAACACAAACGGCCGTCCCAAATGCGGTACCCAAGGTCATTTTATCTATCTAGAAAAGGCAGGTCGCAAAGCCAATTGTAAGCGCTGCTTGGGGCAAGTCCGGCGACGAAAAAACAGTAACACCGTCAATCGCGGCTGGCTGAAACGGCGCATTCTTGAAGGCAAAGTACTCGCCAAATGTGATGGCGTTTATACCGACGATTACGCTTTTGATGCCGCCTACAACTTCCAAAAAACGGGCTGGCTGAAAGCCAGAATTGAAGACGACAACAACCGCCGGGTGCATAACGGCCAATATTTATATTTCCGAAGCAGCGATTTTCGTGGCTATGGCTATGCCTGGCGACGAGTGAACGACGAAATTTGTTTGAGCTTTGGCTATTGCAGCTATACCCTTCGTGTCGCTTGACCGGCGCGAGATGAAGTAACACAAATAAAATGACATCAATGACACATGAAAGGTTCAAAATGAAAAAAGCACCAAGAGACAACTACACCATCCAGCATAAAATGCGGGCGACGAAAGCGATGCTATTTCTCTTGAACCGCCGTCAAGAACTGACTCGCTTGATTATCTGGGCCAAGGAGAAAGAACAATCTCGTCAGGCGAAGAAATATTCCTTCATTCAAAAAAGCTATCAAGCACAGCGCGACAGCACGTTGCAGAAACTCTTCTTACTGCGTGTCCGGTTTCCGGTGCAGTATTGGTTGGCCAGAATTTTGCACAGTATAAGCCATCTATCCTCGCCGAATCCGGTTTATTATGCCGGTTCCGCCTCTATCTACAGCCGACGAGGGAAAACGGGAAATACCATCAGTACAAGCGGAAAGGGGGCGAATTAAAATGGAAGGAACGACACAGGCCCAGAATGGGAAGCTGACAAAACATATTGAGAGCGTCGCTGACGACCAATGACAATGGTTGACTAGCCGGCAAATTGCATCTTGCAATGAGCGCCGGCTAGTTGAACAATACGCCAAGCAAATAACAAGTACAAATCAGAAAGGGGGTGAAATAGATGGAGCTTTTACCAAAGTCCATCCGTGAAACGCTGCCTGAACTCTATGCCAACGAAGAAATTGGACTGGCAGCCCAAGCTATGGTGAAATTCTTCACTCCCGATAGCAATTGGACCTGGTATGGCAGCGAGTTTGATGGGGAGGATACCTTCTTCGGCCTGGTGATCGGGTTCGTGCCCGAATTGGGCTATTTCAGTTTATCCGAGTTGACCGAAGCCCGCGGCCCAATGGGGCTGCCCATTGAACGGGATATGTTCTTTGAACCCAAGAGCCTGCAAGAACTACGCGACCATTACCAAGAAAATGGCTACGCACTCTAACCGCCAGCAGCCGTAATTGTGCGCCACTCTGCAACAGGTCTATGATATGCTGGAGTTGATGCCCAAAGAAGTACCATTGCAAGTTGATATGTTCTCCGGGGAGCTAGTCGATAATCGTACCAAAAAACAGAAGAAAATAGCCCAGCAGCAAGCCCAGCCCCAGCAGATTGAAATGTTTTCCCAAAGGGAGGTGGCCCAATTTGGCGTGCAGGCCAATCCCAAGCTGCCTATTTCCCTTAAAACCCACATCGAACTGGCAATAGAAGATAGGCGCAGTGAAGCGGAAATAGCGCTGGAACAACAGCGAACAATTGAAGAGCACACCTATCCTTTGCCCTGGGCATTGCCAGCATTAGAAATTGACCCATCCCATGAGCCGTAATCATGATAGTTGTTGAACGTCACACACAACCAGAACCAGATTGTCATCATGACCCGGCACTGGTTGAATGGTCACTGCCACAGGAAGGGTTAGATATTCGATTGCGGATTGATACCGAAAACATGGTCAACATGTCGCCAGCAGCCCGCGAAAAGATGACCTTGACACTGGGTCGGTTTGCCCAGGTTTGTGACTACATTGTGGCTCGCCAAGATGATTTGCCCCAATTGGGGATGTCGGTCGAAAGCGCCTTCAACTTTCTGGCTGGCTACATGCAAGATTTGCACAACTTCTACAAAATGATGTCTGGCGAACTGGGGCCGACGGAATCTGAAGATTTCTCATTTTGAACCGATTATGAACATCATGACCATACCAGCGGCGATAAAGGACAAAATGGTTGATTTGTTATTGAAGATTCCTTGGCTGGATATGGTCGCTCAATTCTGGAAGCTGGTGCGGAAATTAGGCCGAGGATTGGCCGACGAAGGGATGTACGAAGTATTGGAATATGAATCTCGTTTGGAGTTGAAGGATGGGAAAGGGTTAAAGGCCCAGTTCACCAAACGAGAAAAGGTGCGTTATCGCCAAAATAATATCATTGCTTATCAAGACCATGCCTGGGGCGATGGCGAGATTTTGCAGGATTACCAATGCACGCCTGGCAAAGTTGTTGACCAATATCGACCAGGGCACAAAACGTTTTTGCTGATTTCCTTGCGCGATGTGAAACGACGGGGGGATGTCGATGAGTTCCATATGTCGTGGGGATTGCAATCTGGATTTGTCCGCTCTCATGAACTGTGGGAAACAGAAGTGCGGCACCGGACAAGGCAGATAAAGGTGCAGTTGTTGTTTCCCAAGTCAAGGATGCCGCGGCGGGTTTGGGTAGAAGAGGTGCTAACGGGAAGGAAGCATGTGGTGGGCGAGAGTTTGAAGATGACGTTGCCTGACGGCCGTTTCCAAATCACCTGGCAAACCAATCATCCACGACTAAACGAACGCTACCAACTCCATTGGGAATGGTAGGCTTTTTGAAAAGCAACAAAAAAGGCGATGGGCCGCGGTTCCCATCGCCTTCAGCACAATTATGTACCAGATCCGCCACTCATGACGTGCGCTCCTTTATCTGCATAAGTACCCGAAAGTACTTGAGATGCAAATACCGTGGAAAAACAAATACAGAAGTCTATATCATTTTATGCTATATCGCATATATTTGTCAAGCAAATTTTTATTAATTGTCTCTGTAAGTTCAGATGAGTATAATCCGCTAGACATAAAGGTTGTTTAGTGCTGTTCGGGGAAGATTTCAGGAGCAGCAAATAGGCCACAGGGACGATTGAATTTTAGAGTAGTTTCATTGATGGTGATGTACTTGCAAGAGGCTTTACGGTTCCGGCAATTGTGAATTCTATTCTTTAACTGCAATTTTGGGGCTTTCAAAACGAAGTAGGATGTAATGGCCAAGCTAGAGGATTTGAAACCGGGTTTAGGCGTAAATGGCATTCTTCCACAACAAACCGTAATTGTTATAAATGTTTCCTGGTATGGCACTACGGCCGTTGAACTTATCTACAAACGAGCCGATGGTGAAACGGGCAGCCAGCTCCTTTACCGCCACGACGAACCCAATCTAGAAATAGTCGATAAACAACAAAGTTGGGATTTCTCGGCCGACGGCGACACCTTCCGCCTGGCCGCTGAAGCATTTCGCATTCATCTGGCCCACCTCTTTGACCCGGTGCTGGCTGTCCATACCTCCCAGATTGAACCGCTGCCTCACCAGATAACGGCCGTTTACGCCGAAATGCTTTCTCGCCAACCCCTGCGCTACTTATTGGCCGACGACCCTGGCTCTGGCAAAACCATCATGGCCGGTCTGCTCATCAAAGAACTGATGGTGCGCGGCGATGTCCGCCGCTGCCTCATCTGCGCTCCGGGTAGTCTGGCTGCCCAGTGGCAGGATGAATTATGGTTCAAGTTCCAGATTCATTTCGATATTCTCACCCGCGAGACGCTGGAATCATCCGTCACCGGTAACCCATTTCTGGAAAAAGATAATCTTATCATTCGTTTGGACCAGGTCGCCCGTAGCGAGGAACTTCAAGAAAAACTGGCGCGTTCTGAATGGGATTTAGTGGTCGTCGATGAAGCCCACAAGATGTCGGCTTCCTTTTGGGGGCGGGAAGTGAAATTCACCAAACGGTATCGGCTGGGTGAGCAATTAAGCGAACTGACCCGCCACTTTTTGTTGATGACGGCCACACCCCACAACGGCAAAGAAGAGGACTTTCAATTCTTTCTTTCCCTGCTAGACCCTGACCGCTTTGAAAACCGCTCTGGCACGCATGGCGAGCCGGTGGACGTATCCGACATCATGCGCCGCATGGTCAAGGAAGAACTGCGCCGCTTTGACGGCCGTCCCCTCTTCCCCGAACGCCGTGCCTATACGGTCAGTTTCCAGCTTTCCAAAGCCGAAAGAGAACTGTACACGGCCGTAACCGAATACGTGCGTAACGAATTCAACCGGGCTGAACAAGTATTAGACGATAGGCGCAAAGGCACCGTCGGTTTTGCCTTAACCGTTTTGCAGCGCCGGTTGGCCTCCTCGCCCGAAGCCATCTACCAATCATTAGTCCGTCGCCGCGAACGGCTGCAAAAGCGGCTACAAGAAGCAGAGCAGATACAAAACAGCTACAGCCCCTTGGAAACTGGCCAGGATTCCATCTTCGATGAAACCTTCTGGGAAGACTTTGAAGATGCCCCGGCCGAAGAAGCGGAAGCCATTGAAGACCAGGTTATGGATGCCGCGACCGCGGCCCTGACCATTCCCGAACTGCAAGAGGAAATCGAAAGCCTGCGTATCCTGGTGCAGATGGCCCAGCGAGTCAGACATAGCGGCACCGACCGAAAATGGGAACAACTGGCCACCATCATCCAGGACGATGAGAACATGGTGACGCCTGTGGGTCAGCGGCGCAAACTGGTCATCTTCACCGAACATCGGGATACACTGCGCTATCTCCAGGAACGTATCATCACTCTGTTTGGCCGGGATGAAAACATCGTCCACATTGACGGCAGCCTCAGTCGGGAGGCCCGGCGGGTCGTGGAAGACCGTTTCCGCAATGACCCCGACGTCCATTTTCTCCTGGCCACCGACGCCGCTGGTGAAGGCATCAACTTGCAGCGCGCCCACCTGATGATTAACTACGACCTGCCCTGGAATCCCAACCGGCTGGAGCAGCGCTTCGGCCGTATCCACCGCATTGGCCAGACGGAAGTGTGCCATTTGTGGAACCTGGTGGCCGGGGAAACGCGGGAAGGCTATGTCTACGAGCGGCTGTTGCGCAAACTGGAAACGGAAAGCAAAGCGCTCAACGGCCAGGTCTTTGATGTTTTGGGTGCTCTATTTGAGCAAACCCCGCTGCGCAAACTGTTGGTTGAGGCCATCCGCTATGGTGATTTGCCAGAAGTCCGTGCCCAGCTTGACCAACAAGTCGATAACGCCGTCGCTCGTGAGCATGTCCGCCAGCTTCTGGAAGCACGCTCGTTGGTGGCACAAACGATGGACATCAGCCAGATTGAACGCATCCGGGCTGATATGGAACGTTACGCCGCCCGCCGCTTGCAGCCCCATTACATCCGTGCCTTTTTCCTGGAAGCATTCACCCGGCTAGGTGGGGCTATTCGGGAGCGAGAACCAGGCCGTTATCGCATCACCTATGTCCCGGCGGTGGTCCGTGACAGAGCCAGAGCGATGGGCACGGCCGTTCCCGTTTTACGCCAATACGAACGCATCTGTTTCGACAAAGGTCGCATTGAAGGCCAGCCTTTGGCCCAATTCGTCTGCCCCGGCCATCCTTTGCTCGATACTGTAATTGATTTAATCCTGGAGCGGCATCGCCAGGCGCTGCGCACTGGTGCCGTCCTGGTTGACCCCACCGATCCCGGCACGTCGCCGCGAATGCTCTTTTTCCTCGATCAGGCCATTCGTGACGCCAAGCAGCAGCCCATCTCTCGTGAAGTCCATTTTGTCGAGATTGACGAAAACGGCCGTATCCGCACTGGTGGCAGCGCCCCTTATCTCGATTACCGCCCGGCAACAAACGAAGAAAGGGCGTTGCTGGCCGACCATCTCGCTGCCGACTGGCTTTCGGGTGAACAGATGGCCTCTCACGTGGTAAGCCAGGCCATCGAGGAATTGGTGCCGCGCCATTTGCAGCGGGTGCGTAAGCGGCGCGAAGAACTCATTGACAAGACCCTGGCTGCCGTCCAGGAACGGTTAACGCGGGAGATTAACTACTGGGACGGTCGTGCCGCCGACCTGCGCCGTCAGGAAAAAGCTGGCAAACCCAATGCCCGCTTGAACTCGGCTCTGGCTCAACAGCGCGCCGACGACCTGGCCAACCGATTAAAGCAGCGCAAAGCAGAGCTGGCCTCCGAGCGGCAGATTTCAGCCGCACCGCCGGTCGTGATTGGTGGGGCGCTGGTTGTCCCTATCGGCCTATTACTCGGTGAAAAAACGCCGCCAGAATTATTGGATACCCGTATCACCGAAGCCATTGCTATGAAGGCGGTGATGGATGCTGAAGTAGCTTTGAACAACCATCCCCACGATATCAGCAAGGATAACTTAGGTTACGACATCGAGAGCCTGGATCCGGACACCGGACGGCTGCGTTTCATCGAAGTCAAAGGCCGCCGCGCCGGAGCCAACACGGTGACGGTGACAAAAAATGAGATTTTGGCCGGTATCAACAGCGCTGACCAGTTTATTTTGGCATTGGTTGAGGTGGAAAGCGGGCAAGCTAAGCCGCCACGTTATATATGGCAGCCGTTTAGTAAAGAACCGGATTTTGATGTAACCAGCGTCAATTACGATATGGCCAAGTTACTCAGACAAAGCGGTGAACCGTCTTGATTTATGTGTAGATTGGAGGAGAACAATGATTCGCGGCAATAAGATTGAACACCAAGTTTACGACCCGTCCCACAGGCAGCAGGTATTGGCAGAAATGACGAAAAATTTTCCAGCTTACTTTGAAACCTTTTCCCTAAAGCCACTCGATCAGGTATTTGCCGAGCACATACGAAAACACGCCCAAGAACAGGATGCTTACCGTGACTACATGGATCGAATTGCTTTAGACGAGTTTGATTACGATGCCGCCGCCTTTAAAGGGCATACCAAAAAACGTTGCCCGATTATTCGGCGATGTTTACAGGCAAACGATGAAGTGATGAAGGATTACAAGATAAGCTTCAACAACGTGACCGGCAGACAGTTGCTGGACACCGTGAGCAAACTCTCTGATTTTGCCGTAGCTTACGTCGCAAATTTTAACGACCAGGTACATGAAGCAGCTTCGACGCCTGGAGATTTAGGATTGAACAACCTTAACGAATCCGAATATGGTTGTGGAGGGGTAATTGGTTATGGTATCCAATCGAGTTTGTTGTATGGTGTTTATCCCCGGAATTTTGCCCATCGCTCGCAAAATGCAGTTTGGAGTCTTTATTTCTTGAGCGGCCGTAAAGATTTTGGTTTGCTAGACGGTTCCGAATTTCTGATGGCCCACCCTGATTTGGGCACTTGTGAACAGAACTATTTTTATCCGGCCGAACTGTTTGCCTTTTACGCCTTACACATTTACCGCTTGCTCAAAGAGGCCAGCGCCAAGGCGGGGATTCATTTTCATGACCACAATCGTTACATCTATTTAAGCGCATTTTGTGATCATGTTGGCGACAGACACCGCAATGACATCAATACCTACAGAAGGAGCTCAGAATATGCCGACACCCACTGGTTCTGATACCCAGATAGACGAGATTTTTCGCCAGCGTTTTGCCAGCATCGGTAAAGGTGTCCGGCCTACGCAGCGCAGGATTATTCACTCTGTGCTGAATGGAAACAATACGTTGGGGTTAATGCCCACCGGGTCTGGTAAATCATTAACTTATTGGATTTCCGGATTAGCTTTGCAAGGCGTTACCCTGGTTATATCTCCGCTAACGGCCTTAATGGATGAACAGGCGCAAAAGCTGGCGGCGCATGGCTGTCGGGTGTTTGTTTTGCACAGCGGTATTGATTCCAGAAAGCAATATCAGGAACTCATTGACCTGTACAATGAGCGTGAAACGCCGGAATTCATTTTCCTGTCGCCGGAGCGTTTGGCGACCGATGGTTTCCTGGAGTACGTACTCCAAAGTATTCGCGAAAAAATCAAGCTGCTCGTCGTCGATGAAGCCCACTGTATCTCCCAATGGGGCCTTGATTTTCGGCCGTTTTACAAGGAAATTCCTTATTTTATGCGCGCCATTGCCGGCGAGATGGCGCTGCCCACTGTCCTTTGCCTGACGGCGACGCTCAACCCCAAAGATTGCCAGCAGATTTGTGAGGATTTTGCTATTCAAGATGCCCATGTTATTCGGCACGATATGTTGCTGCGACCAGCAATTAACATTCGTGTGATAAAAGTGCCCAATGAGAACACAAAAGATGAAAAGTTCTGGGCCTTGTTGGGCGAGCATCGCCAGGAGAAAGTGCTCATCTACGTGGACCGGAAGCGTGGCAAACGTTCCGTGGAACAATTGTGTGCCCAGGCATTGGCCCTGGGTTTCAAAGCCGCCTATTTTCATGGCGACATGAAAACCGAAGAAAAAACAGAGGTGATCCGGCAGTTCAAGGCCGGTGATTTGCTGACTGTTTTTGCCACCAGTGCCTTTGGCATGGGCATTGACATCCCCGATATTCGCGGCGTGGTCCACTATCTTTTGACCGAATCTGCCGAACAGTATTATCAGCAAATTGGCCGTGTTGGCCGAGACGGTAAGCCGTCCTGGGCTGTGTTGTATTTTTCCGACAAAAATGTTTCGGTGCGGCAAACCTGGTTCATTGAGAAATCGTATCCCAGTGACCAAGATGTGGAATGGGCGTTTTCCAATCTGACCGATAATCGGACCGGGAAACGTTCGGTTAACTATTTTGACGAAGGTGACAAAACACAATCGGCCTATCATTACCTGGTTCGCAGCCAGGTGATTCAGCCTGTTTGCAAAGGCCTTACCTCTCTGGAACCTTTTGAGAAAGCACGCGGTGTCTCGCTGCCGGCGTTTGATGATTATCGTCAGGCGACGCGTACCGGCCTGCTTATTCCAACAGCAATACGAACCGGAAAAAATGAGCCTGAAATATTACAGGATATGTTTCACTGGCTGGCGGAAGGAAAGCTGAAAGCTTTGCGTGCTCCTGGAAAATGCCTGGTGATTGAGTCTTTTGCCGACACCTTGCCCGATGAACTTTTGCAAGCGATTCAAGCCGATGCTGCCGAAAAGAAAGGGTATCGCCTGGCATTGTTCGATGAATTTGTCTCGTTGCTGGAAGGATATACAAATTCATCAGAATTTCACCAACAGATTGGCGAATATTTGGGGATTGATAAATTCAGCCGGCAGCGTATTCATCAGACGCTTTCCGGGGATTTTGTGCGCTCCAAATCTGAGGTTATTGTAGCCAACATCCTTTTCCAGAGCGGAATACCGTTTACGTATGAACAGCGGCTCTATGCCCCCGATGGTTCTCATCGCCTTCCCGACTTTACTATCCGGTGGAATGGCAAAACTTTCTATTGGGAACATTTGGGTATGCTCGATCTGGATGATTATGCTCAAGAATGGGCTTTAAAAAAGGCATGGTATGAGGCAAATTTTCCAGGATGTTTGTTAACAACCGAGGAATCCAGTACGCTTAGTCAGGAAACAAAATTGTTGATCGCCAAACGCTTTGGTATTAAGCCCCGGAATGAGGATTGACTATGCCCAATACAAAAAACTGATTGAAGTCGCTTTGCTCCTGGAAGCCATCAACGCATCTGGCGCTCAGGAAAAATCTACCGAAAACATATCACTTAAATGACTTTGTGAGCCGTCAAAGCAACAAGGGAAATTTATAGATGTCGTACAAACAAGCAGAGTATGAATCATTGCGGGAAGAATTGATTTCCCATCAAAGTCGCCGCGAATCAGTTTTATCCATTGGTTTGACTTTGGCGATGGCCCTCGTTGCAGGAGGAATAGAGTTTAAAAACCCTTATTTGTTACTGGCTGTTTTACTAATAGTTTTCGCCATCCGGGTTCAAATCACGCACATCCATGCAGGTATACAACGAATAGCTACTTATTTGAGGGTAGTTCATGAAGAAGATAATCCTGACTTAAATTGGGAAACCACCAGTTACCACATCAGGTCATCTTCGTTACAAAACCAATCGCCTCAAATTGGGAAGTTCAAGATTCTGATCACGCCAGCTTTTTCGCCAATGGAATATTTGCTGGGATTAACTGGAGTTGTCAGTGTCATAGCAGCGACGTTGATTATTCAACCTAAAAACACTCAAATGACATTGATAACACTGATTGTAGGGGGGGCATGGCTATTAGCCTGGCTTGTATACGGATACAGAACAAGAGAATTGCGTTCAATGGTAACGGAAGAAGCTGAAGCACGGCTTTTTCGAGATATATTAAAGCGAGCCAAGCCTACCCAAGACAAAAATGGAGAGGACGGAACGGAAGGAAAGGATTCCTAAATGCGAAAAAAACTGATTGAAGTTGCCTTACCCCTGGAAGCCATCAACGCCGCCAGTGCGCGAGAGAAGTCCATCCGGCATGGGCACCCTAGTACGCTGCATTTGTGGTGGGCGCGCCGGCCGTTAGCTGCCGCCCGCGCCGTGATTTTTACCTCGCTGGTGGATGACCCGGATGACCCCAACGCGCCGCCGGCCTTTGTGCGTGCCTGTCGCGAACTGCCTAAAGGGAAAAACGCAACGGCCAACGACACGCCCAGGCAACGGTTGTTTGATTTTATTGAGCGGCTGGTGACCTGGGAAGCGACGACAGACGAGAAAATCCTGAATACGGCCCGCGAGTTGATTAAGTTGAGCACCGATGGCAACCCGCCGCCGCTGCTGGACCCCTTTGCCGGGGGCGGCAGCATACCCCTGGAGGCGCAGCGGTTGGGGCTGGAGGCCCACGCCAGCGACCTGAACCCGGTGGCAGTGATGATTAACAAGGCGCTGATTGAGATACCGCCCAAGTTTGCCAACCGGCCGCCGGTAAACCCGCGCGACCGGGCCAAAGTGGGCGGCAAAAGCGCCTGGAAAGGAGCCAGCGGCCTGGCCGCCGATGTGCGTTACTACGGTGAGTGGATGCGTGACAAAGCCTATGAAAAGATTGGCCACCTGTACCCGAAGTGCAATGGCGAAACGGTGATTGCCTGGTTGTGGGCGCGGACGGTGAAATGCCCCAACCCAGCTTGTGGAGCGCAAATGCCGCTGGTACGTTCATTTGATTTGAGCAAAAAAAAGGGCAAACGAGCCTGGGTAGAACCGCAAGTAGATCCCACAACGCGAAAAATTACCTTTGAAGTAAAACAAGCCAGTAAAGGCAACGGCCCGGAAGGGACAGTTAACCGACAAGGGGCAACTTGTATTGCTTGTAATACGCCGGTGCCATTTTCCTATTTGCGTGATGCGGGAAGAACTCAACGTATGAGTTCTCAACTAATGGCAATTGTGACCGAAGGGGAAAGTGGACGTAATTATCATTCTGCAATGCAAGAAAATGGTCGAATCGCCTTTCAAGCTGAACCAGCGTGGAGGCCAAATGGGAACGTACCAGAACGGTTAACAGGGGGGACTTGTTATGGATATGGCCTAACAACATGGGACAAACTTTTTTCGCCAAGACAATTGGTTGCATTGACGACTCTGAGTGAGCTTGTTGCTGAAGTCCCCCAAAAGATCAAAGCCGATGCTCTTATTGCAGGTCTACGTACTGATGATATTCCCCTTCGAAGCGGCGGTACAGGTGTGCAAGCTTACTCCGAGGCTATTAGTGTCTATCTTGCTTTTGCTATTGACAAATTGGCTGATAGAAATTCAACGATTGCAACGTGGGCAAATAATCGTGAACATGCAAGAAATACTTTTGGAAGGCAGGCAATTCCAATGACCTGGGATTATGCTGAAAGTAATCCATTTTCTACATCAAGTGGAAACTTTTACGGTGGTGTCGAAACAATTGAAAAGATATTAGACAAACTGATGCCACTTCAGTTTGGAAATGGTTATGCTTTTCAAGCCGACGCTAGCAAGCTTAGATTTACAGATAAGATTGGTATTATCAGTACTGATCCTCCCTATTATGACAATATTGCATATGCAGATTTATCAGATTTCTTTTACATATGGATGAGGTCAAATCTCCGTGACACATATCCAGAAATTTTCGCCACTTTGCTGGTGCCTAAAGCACCCGAGTTAGTTGCAACTCCTTATCGGTTCAGCGGTGATTCTGATGCAGCGAATAGACACTTTGAAACAGGTTTAATGGAAGCTTTCAATCAAATGCGTTCCATCATTTCTTCATCTGATTACCCACTTTCTGTTTACTACGCTTTTAAGCAACAAGAGCTTGTTGTGGATGAGGGAACAGCCAGTACAGGATGGGAAACGATGCTAAACGGTCTAATAGAGACTGGATTTCAGATTGTGGGCACATGGCCAATGCGAACAGAACTTGGTCGAAGAATGGTTGGGCAGGGCACGAACGCGCTGGCTTCTTCCATCATCCTCGTCTGCCGACCTCGTCAAGGAAATGCAACTTTCACTAGCCGCCGCGAATTTGTCAACAACTTGCGTCAGGAGCTACCGGTCGCCCTTCGTGAAATGCAGTCGGGCAACATTGCCCCCGTGGATTTAGCGCAAGCGTCCATCGGCCCTGGCATGGCCGTTTACAGCCGCTACAGCAAAGTCCTGGAACCAGACGGCAGCCGCCTCACCGTGCGCGCCGCCCTCCAGCTCATCAACCAGGTCCTCGACGAATACCTGGCCGAAGCCGAAGGCGACCTCGACGGCGATTCCCGTTTTGCGGTTAGTTGGTTTGAGCAGTACGGCTTCAACAGCGGTGAATTTGGCGTCGCCGACGTCCTGGCCCGCGCCAAAAACACTTCCGTAGACGGTCTGGTCAACGCCGGCATCCTTGAATCCGGCGCGGGCAAAGTACGCCTGCTCACCTGGGAAGAACTCGATCCCGGCTGGAACCCGGCCAGCGACAGCCGCCCCACCGTTTGGGAAGCGACCCACCATCTCATCGAGCGGCTCAACGTCCACGGCGAAGAAGGCGCGGCGTTGCTCTTGGCTAAAATGCCCAGCGAGTTGGCAGCGTCCTCGCGCCAACTCGCCTACCGCCTCTATGCCATCTGCGAGCGCAAAGGCTGGGCCGACCATGCCCGCGATTACAACGCCCTGGTCATTTCCTGGTCCACCAGCCAGGAACGCGCCGCCGAGGTGAAACAAAGTTATCAGCAGCGTGGTTTGTTTGAGTAGAGAAAAGAATAATGAGAGGGAAAAATAACCGAAAAAATAGTTGGATCGACAAATTTGACTTACTTATACTAGCGGCTACAGCAGTTTTTAGTGGTGTAATTAGTTTGCTCGACTTTCTGGGCATGCTTGACGAAATACCTTGGCTGGCTGAAAGAGTACCTATCCTAATTCTTTTAGCCATCGCACTCATTGCCGGCTATTTGGCTCTCGAAAGGAATACTCACCTTGAAAGTATACAAAGTGATATTGAAAAACTATCCCAAGAGGTTACTGGTTCAACTTCGACCATTATTAATTCTTTAGAAGGGGTGGAGTTTCAAGAATTCGATGGCGGGAATGCCTTACTTAGTTATGTCAGCAAACGTTTATTACAGGCTCGCAAACAAGTCGACGATCTGTCTTGGGGGCCGGGCGCAGATCTCGGTGTAGGTCTGGAGGTCACACAGCAAGCAATCCAAGGATATTGGTCAAGAATAGACCGTGTTTCTCGAAAAATACTATATCGAGAGGTGTTTGTTTTTAATAGCCCTGAACGATTAAGAAAGCTTCGTGAAATGTTGAAGGAAGATGCTCCTGGCTATTCATGTGCATTTTATAAAGAAAGCTATGCACCACTTATACAATTTATGCTTATCGACCAAGAGGAAGTTATTATCTTAAATGATCAATTTCCGTCTTATCTGGCTATCCGTCATTCTGGATTGGCCAAGCTTTTCACTGATTATTACGAAGCAATTTGGGCGGGAGCAACGAAAATAAAAGAAGGCCCTATAGTTCATCAAGAAATTGTTAATCAAATACTGAATAGTTCCGACCAGGAAACTTTTACAAAATAGGGGTTAACTATGGCTCTAAGCAATCGAGAACGAGTAGGACGGGTGCTAGATACCTTGCGCAACGGATTGGCCCCCTTTGTCGTCCGCGAATATCGGATGACTTATCGGGATAATTTTGTCCGCGAAATTGACGCCACGTTGACGACTTACGCTTACGAACTGCCGCGCGATGCCTTCAAGGATGTTAACGCGCTCATCGACAGCCTGGACATTCACAATACCTTTAACCTGATGCTGCGCAACTGGCGCGACGTGTTTCAGGATAAGTTAGGCCATGTGGGTCGTAGTTACGTGAGCGAGCTTTTCAACGCCCGCAACGATTGGGCGCACCAGAAAGCATTCACCAACGATGAAGCCTACCGCGCCGCCGACACGGCCAAACGGCTGCTGCAAATGATCAGCGCCGGCGACCATGCGGCCATCGTGGACAAAATCGCCAACGACCTGCTGCGCCTA
Organism: Ardenticatenaceae bacterium; assembly: GCA_020634245.1. Classification (GTDB taxonomy): domain Bacteria; phylum Chloroflexota; class Anaerolineae; order Promineifilales; family Promineifilaceae; genus JACKCC01. The sequence continues at coordinate 35,499 of JACKCC010000027.1, forward strand.
CGTTTTGAGGCCGAAGCCAAAAAAGCGAAGAAAGATACCGGCGAACTGAAGCTGCCGGAAACGACGACCCTGGCTGGACTGAAACCGTGGCGGGAGATCGTGCATCCGCACCGGGATGTAGCCAACGGCCGTTATTTGCAGGCCGAATTTGCCGCCGACCTTTCCCAGGTATTGGCAGGCACAGCCGAAGCCGAATACCAAAACCCCATAGAATTCTTCAGCCGCACCTACCTGACCGAAGGCTTGCTCAATATGCTCGTCACCGGCGTCAAACGGCTGACAGCTCAGGGCGGCGACCCGGTCGTCCAACTGCAAACGGCGTTTGGCGGCGGCAAAACCCACTCGATGCTGGCCCTCTACCATCTGGCCGGCCCCAATTTCAACTTGAGTGATTTCCCTGGCGGCGACCGGCTGGCCGAGCAAATCGGGAACGTGGATTTACCGGAATCGAACCGAGCTGTTCTGGTCGGAACAGCATTAGACCCCTCACGACCGCGCGATTATCAGGGAACGGCGGTACATACGCTTTGGGGCGAACTGGCCTACCAGATTGGTGGCGCGGCCGGATATGCATTTGTAGCCCAGGCCGACCAAAAGGGCGTCAGTCCCAACTCCAACACGCTTTTGGAACTGCTGGACAAATTCGGCCCCTGCCTCATCATCATCGACGAATTCATCGCCTACGCCCGCAATATTTATAAAGTGGACGATTTGCCAGCCGGCTCCTTTGATTCGGTCATGACCTTCCTGCAAGCATTAACCGAAGCGGTGCGTCGTTCGACCGATTCGATGTTGCTCATTTCCCTGCCGGCCTCGGATATCGAAGTCGGCGGCGAAGCAGGCAAAGCAGCGCTGGAAACCTTGTCGCATATCGTCGGCCGGATCGAATCGGTCTGGAAACCGGTGACAGCGACGGAGAGCTTTGAAATTGTGCGCCGCCGTCTCTTTGCCAGCGAGGTGGATTACCCAGCACGAGACGCGGTCTTGCAGGCGTTCAGCACGATGTATCGCAACAGCACCGGCGAATTTCCTTCCGGTGTGGCCGAACGAGCTTATTACGAACGTATGCAGTCGGCCTATCCCATTCACCCGGAGCTGTTCGACAGGCTCTACCAGGATTGGTCCACGTTGGAACGATTCCAACGCACGCGCGGCGTTTTGCGCCTGATGGCGGCGGTCATCCACCAGCTTTGGACACGCAATGACCAATCGCTGCTCATCATGCCAGGCACCGTGCCCCTGGCCGCCACTCCGGTACGAAATGAACTGCTGCGTTATTTGCCGGATACGTGGACGGCCGTGTTTGACAAAGATGTCGATGGCACCGAATCTCTGCCGCTGCAAATTGATGGCGACGTGCCGATGCTGGGTCGCTATGCGGCTGCCCGCCGAGTGGCCCGAACGGTGTTCATTGGCAGTGCGCCTTCGGTGGCCGGGCAAAGTGTGCGCGGCCTGGAAGATGTGCGGGTGCGATTGGGCAGTGCGCAGCCGGGGGAACCAACGGCCGTGTTTGGCGATGCCCTGCGCCGGATGGGCAGCCAGTTGACTTACCTTTACACGGATGGCAGCCGTTACTGGTATGATACCCGGCCCACCGTCAACCGGCTGGCCAAGGATAGGGCACAAGGGTTTGACCCGGTGGAAGTTGAAGCGGAAATGACGGCCCGCTTGAAGAAGGTGCCCAAGAACCGGGAATTTGCCGCTTTTCATGTCGCGCCGCCCGATACAGGCGATGTGGCCGACGAAATGCGCGTGCGGGTTGTGGTTCTGCCGCCAGACGCTACCTATAAGCGGGGTAATGGCGGCACGGAAGCGGGCAAAACAGCCCAGGCCATCCTGGAAAACCGGGGCAGCGCCCAGCGACTATATAAGAACATGCTCCTGTTTATCGCTGCTGATCAAAACGGGATGGAGGCTTTGGAAACGGCCGTGCGCGAATGCCTGGCCTGGCAGTCGATTCAGGATGAAGAGGAACCGCTGAATCTGGATGCACAACAGCGCCGCCAAGTGAAAACCAGTCTGGATAAAGCGGACGAGACCGTCGATTTGCGCTTGATGGAAGCGTACAGTTGGCTGCTGTCGCCGGTGCAGCCGGACCCATTGGGCAAAATTGAGTTCCAGGCCAATCGCATCAGCGGCGATGATAACTTTTATGACCGGGCCGCCCGCAAGCTGAAACAGGATGGCTTGCTCATCAAGGAATGGTCGCCGGACATCCTGCGGATGGAGCTAGATCGCTACATCTGGGGTGAAGGTAAGGGCTGGGCGGTCAGTTTGAAGCAGTTGTGGGAGTATCTGGCGCAATATTGTTACCTGCCGCGTTTGTTTGACCAGGCGGTATTGGAAACGGCCGTGCGCAATGGCGTCACGCGTGGAGATGCACCGTTCGCCTATGCCACAGGCGTCAATGCTGAAGGGTATCACACTGGGTTAGTGTTTCGTTCACATGGGACGATTTATTTTGACAATCAAAGTTTGTTGGTTCATCCAGAACATGTGAAGGAACCGCCACCGCCAGAGCTAATTACGATTGTTGAGCGGGATGATGGCGAAGCTAGGGATGATAGTAGTGGGGAGATCGTTATCCCCGAACCGCCAAAACCAGCTAAGAAGACGCGTTATTACGGCCGTGTTCAGATTGACCCGCAGCGTGTGAACAAGGATATGGGCTTGATAGTCGAGGAAGTCATCGAGAGACTGACCGGTCTGGTTGGCTGTGATGTGGAGATTTCCTTGGAAATCAATGCTAAAGTGTCAGAAGGCTTTGATGAAGCCACAATTCGCACGGTAAGTGAAAATAGCCGGACGCTCAAATTTGACCATCATGAATTTGAGACAAAATAGTTTATGATTATGCGTGAACTTTACAAACTACGTATTTTCAGAATTATATTCAATTAGTAAACTCACTTTATGCCTGATGATTCGCTCTCAATAAGCGGAGAAGAAGCTGCTAAAAAGCTAATTTCTCTCGCTGAAGCTGCAAAGCTAAGTGGGCTTTCGCAAGGACACCTGCGGTTGTTAGCCAATCAAGAGAAGATATGGGCGGTTAAAATTGGCCGCAACTGGGTAACAACTGAAAAGGCTGTCCAAGCATATTTGTCCACTAACCCTCGTCCCGGCCCAAAATCAAAAGAGTAGCCTGCTCTTTTCCATCGGTCATGACGTATCATTTTTCATATTGATAATTCAGGTCATATCGCATATAATACAATCAAACATTTTAACAATAGTCGGTCGAGAGAAACGGCCGTTAGCACAAAAGGATAAATGAAAACGCCCCAGATTGGTGCGGGAACACCAACCCAGGGCTTATCTACAACGCTGATGAGACCAGCATCGTAGACTGAGTGTAATGCTATCTGCATGCACACGAGTCGTCAATTGCTCTTGTCAGTGATTGACGACTTTTTTGTTACATGGGGTTACCCACCGGGTCAGCCCTGGAAAGGAGAATATGTCCAATGATTCCCAAACACTTATCCAAGAGCAGCAAACACCTCCCCGGTTCTTTTCAGCGCCAGGCAAGGATGTGTTTGCTGACCACCCATTGATTGGTTCACGATTAAAACCCGGATGGAAACCCAAGAATCGGAAAACGAAAAAAAGGAAGGTTAAGATGCGTTACGCGGCTTATGTTCGGATTAGTTCAGAAGAGCAGATTGGTAATTTTTCTATCGATGCCCAAAAACGGGCAATAGAAGCTTGGGTTGTGGCCAATGGTGGCGTTCTGGCCCAAGTGTATGTTGACGAAGGACACTCCGGGCGCACAGCTGACCGGCCCGCTTTCAAGCGGCTGCGTCGTGATGCCCGGCGGCGAAAATTTGACGCCATCATCGTCCACAAATTTGATCGCTTCGCCCGTAATCGGACGGATGCATTGGCGATTAAATCTCTGTTACGCCATGATTATGGCATCAAGGTTTTTTCGGTCAGCGAACCTTCAGAAGATAGTGACGGCCCAATGGGCGCTCTGATTGAAGGCATCATGGAGTCGGTTGCCGACTGGTACAGCCAAAATCTGGCGGCGGAAACAGCCAAAGGTAAGAAGGAGCGAAGCCATCAAGGGAAGCACAATAATCGTGCTCCGTTTGGGTTAAAGAAAAACAAGGACATGATCTTGATCCCGGATGTAAATGAACTCCCAGGTCTTATCCTGGCTTTTGAGAGCTATGCAACCAATAAATACAGCGACAGGGACATTGCTCATTTGCTGAATGAAAAAGGGTATCGCAGTAAAACTGGCAGACGATTTTCCAAAGATACCGTACGAAGCATGTTGCAAAATCGTACTTACCTGGGAAAAATCAAATATCAAAAATACAACAGCCGCAAAGACGGCTCACGCTCTTACGAGGCTCCAGTCGAATGGTTTGATGGCCAGCATGATGCTGTTATTAGCGAAGAATTGTTTGACAAATGTATGGAAGTACGCGCCAGCCGGCGCGTACACCGCCAAGCAACAAAGAGGTTGAATCCTTACTTGTTGCGTGATATCGCCTACTGCTATCGGTGTTGCAGCAATCCGCCCCAAGAAAAGACATTCCGTTACTACGGCAAAATGCGTGGACAATCCCAATGGCATGGTGAACATCGTTATTATCGCTGTCGGGCGTCCGATTTGGGCTATAAATGTGAGCAAAAAGGTGTGCCCGTTGAGGTTCTTGACCAACAAATTGTAACAATCCTCATGAACCTGAAGCCGCCCAAAAATTGGCGCAAAGGTATCACCAAGGCCATGGGGGAGCTATTGGGTGAACAAAGCCTGGAGGAGCGCCTTCAAGAAATTCGTGACATTATCAACCGCATGGACAAGCGTTGGGACAATGGCTTCATCATTGATGAACGAGAATATATGGAACAGCGCATCAAATTACAGATGGAATTGGAGCAATTGAATCCGATACCGGAGAACGATTTGGAACAAGCAGCAGACTTGTTGGAGAATTTCAAAGCGCATTGGGATCGATTGGAAGGGGATGAAGACGGCCGTCACGATTTGGTCAATTTGATTGTGGAACGGGCTTATGTTTATGACGAGAAAATTGTGGCTTTGACCCTGCGCTCAAACTATCACCTGGTGCTTAACCATAAAACAAATGGGCCAACTTACTTTGAAGTTGACCCATTATACGCCCACGGGAGCGACGGGGATCGAACCCGCGATCTTCGGCTTGACAGGCCGACGTGTTAACCACTACACCACGCCCCCTAGAATGTGGAGAATAGTATCAAAAATGGCTAAAGTAGTCAAACTTTTGCCATGCCTTTTTGAATCTTAGGTTGGCAAGATGGATCGATGTTGGCGTAATAGGTTTGCGGCAGCGGCGATGGTTTCTTCTACCGTAACGCCGTTGGTCCAGTCAAATGTGGTTTTAGTTTTGTGCCACAAGGCTGTGACCGGTCCTTGGACCACATAGGGACCCGAAACGGCCGGATCGCTGGGACCATAGATAGCCAGCGTGGGACAGCCGACCGCAGCAGCTATGTGGGTTGGGCCAGCATCATTGCCGATATACAGATCGGCGATTTCACCTAAAGCACCCAGTTCGCCAAGGGTGATGCGTCCAGCCCAATTGGCGGCCGGGGTGTACATAAGACCGTTTATTGTTTCGGTTAACGGCCGTTCCTTTTTACCCCCTACAAGCAAAATCTGTGCCCGATATTTTTTCGCTAAATGGTTACCTAAGCGCACAAACCGTTCTACTGGCCACTGTTTTTTCGAGTTTGTCCGTACCGGATTGGTCCCGCCGCCTGGGTGGATAATGATTAACGGGGTGTCGCCTAGCCAATCTAGCTCATCAATGAGACGGCGCGTAACGGCCGTTCTTTCCAAATCGGGTGCGTGATATTCCATCCCGACCGAGTTGATGAGTGCAGCATCAATGCCGATTGCTTCGGCCAGAGAAAGATAAATTTTCGCTTCATGTTGTTTATCACTGGCGGGTTTGACCGGCAGAGTATGGGCGAAACCACGGCCGTGTACATCTAATCCGATGCGTTGGGAAATACCGGCTTGCCAGGCAATGAACGACAGCAGACTGGAGCGGCTGGGGATGAAACAGGTGTCATATTCTTCCTGACGCAGCCGCTCAATGAGGATTTTGATGTCGCGCCAACGAGCCTGGCCCAATCCGCCGCTGCCGGTGCTGATAAGTTCGGTCAGGCGGGGATTGCCGGCGATGGCCGGTCTGGCCCAATCACTCACGGCCCAATCAAAGCGGGTTTGCGGATAAGTTTTGTGCAACGCTGCCAGCAGCGGTGTGGTTAACATGACTTGACTGACGCAGCATGGTTTGAGGATGAGCGCTTTTTGCGGTGGGGTAAACGGCCGTTGACCCCGCAATCGGAACGGAATACTGGCCAATCGCGCAGCCATAGTCGTAAAAATAGTTTCGTGGGGCATGATGAGCGTGAAACGTGATGCGTGAAGAAAATCACATTTATCGGTTCACGGATTATCTCCTACAGTAATCAAATCTTTAACACCGTCAAATTTGGCTTCGCCAATGCCGGATACGTTCATGAGTTCCTCGATGGTGTTGAAACGGCCGTTTTCATCCCGGTAATTCAAAATCTTTTGCGCCGTACTGGGACCGATGCCGGGCAGCGCATCCAGTTCATCCAGGTTAGCCGTGTTAATGTTAACCAATCCGCTGCTGCTCGTCACCTCTATTCCATCGCTGGAGCGAGTTAGTGGAGCCGGATCAGATACAACGGGTACGGCCGTGTCACTAACCTCGGCCTGCGATGGCACGTAAATTTGCATCCCATCTACCAGCGGTAGAGCCAGATTGACAACGGCCGTGTTTGCCTCATCCGTCCAACCGCCGGCCGCTTCAATCGCATCACCAATCCGGCTGCCGGGCGGCAGTTCATACACATTGGGTGTTGCCACCTGACCATTCACATAAACTTGAATCGGGCCGGGCGTGGCCGTCGGTTCAGGCTGCGGCGTTGGTTTTGGCGGTTCAATGTAAATGGGCGCTGGCCTTGTCCGATTGCTCAACGTCAAGCCGCCCGCCGTTAAAATCACACCCACAAAAAACGTGATGGCCATCCCGGCCAAATGACTACGATCAAACTTCACCTCGATACCCTCCCAAACTGTTATTAGTATTTCAGCTTATCAGCATTTCTGCCTTCTGCCTTCTGATTTCATCCTTTGATCACGGCGACCGGCACAATACGGGCCACCTTTTTGGCGATACCGGCTCCATGAACCACTTCAATCACCCGATCGACATCTTTGTATGCCTGCGGCGCTTCTTCGGCCAGACCGGGCATGCTGCCGGCGCGCACATGAATACCGCTTTCCTCTAATTCCTGGCGCAGTTCCGTGCCGCGAACCGTGCGTTTGGCCTGACTGCGGCTCATCGTGCGCCCTGCGCCGTGGCAGGTGGAGCCAAAACTTTGCGCCATCGACTTTTCTGTGCCCACCAGCACCCAACTGGCCGTGCCCATCGAGCCAGGAACCAGAACCGGCTGGCCGATGTCACGATACACATCGGGCAAGACCGGTGAGCCAGGGCCAAAAGCGCGGGTGGCTCCTTTGCGATGCACACAGACCTGAACGGTACGGCCGTCCACTTCATGCGTCTCAATTTTAGCCATATTGTGGGCAATGTCATAAACCTGGTAAACAGTGAAGTTCTTCACCTTGCCGGCCAGCGCCTGCTCAAAGCTGCGCCGGATGTGATGGGTGAGCACCTGCCGGTTGACAAAAGCGTAATTGGCCGCTGCCTTCATCGCGCCTAGATAATCCTGCCCCTCCCGGCTGCTCAACGGCGCACAAACCAATTCCCGGTCGGGCAGATGAATGCCGAATTTATGCACGACCTTTTGGAATTCGCGCACATAATCGGTACAAATCTGGTGGCCGAAACCGCGCGAGCCGCAGTGAATCTGCACCACAATCTGACCGGGGAACAGCCCCATTCGCTGGGCTGCCTTGTCGTAAAAAATCTCGTCAACCACATCCACTTCGATAAAATGATTACCGGCCCCCAGCGTGCCAATCTGGTCCAGGCCGCGTTTGAAGGCCCGGTCGCTGACTTTGCTGGCGTCGGCTCCGGCGAGACGGCCGTTCTCTTCCGTGCGCTCTAAATCCATGGGTGTGGCGTAGCCGTTTTTGAGCGCCCATTCGCTGCCCTGTTCTACCAACCGTTCCAGTTCATGACGATTCAGCCGGACAGAACCGCCTTGTCCTACGCCGCTGGGACAGTTGATTTGCAGCAGCGTGGCCAATTCGTCCAGGTACGGCGCAATTTCCTCTTTGTCCAGATGAGTGGCCAGCAGCCGCACGCCGCAGTTGATATCGTAGCCGACGCCGCCAGGTGAGATGACGCCGTCGGGCAGTTCGGTGGCGATGACGCCGCCGATGGGAAAGCCGTAGCCCTGGTGAATGTCGGGCATGGCCAGGGCATGTTTGACGATGCCGGGCAGGGTAGCCGTGTTGACCAGTTGATCCAGACTTTTGTCTCCCAAAGCCATTTCCAGCAGTTCGCCATCGGCGTAAAAACGGGCCGGCACACGCATATCGTGGCGAAATTCTTTGGGAATTTCATGAATATAGGGGGTGATGCGTTTGAAGTCGCTGCGTTTCATGGTACACCTCCGGTTGTTGGCTGCTGGTTGCTAGTGACCAGTAACCAGCTGCTAAACATCAAATACAATCGCTACTTCCAGACCATCTTCAGTCTCGATGATTTCCAGATTGTGGAAGGTGACAGCTTTGATGTGTTTTTGTAGTTCATCGGCTTTACCGCCGTGGACGGTGGCGCCGAGACGGGTGGGGGAAATGGATGTGATTTCAAATGTTTGTCCCACCATCTGCTCAGTCTCGGCCCAATAGGCTAATTCTGTCAGCCAGTCTACCAGCAGGCTTTCGGTGTCGTAGGCTTCCAGTTCAACGAAAAGTGTATCATCTTGGGCGATGGCATCCGGGTTGGCGACCATGAGGCTGGCCATGCCCTGGGCGGCGTGAATGAAGAGGTCGGCGAGGGTACGGCCGTACACCTGCAAAGCCCAATCGGCGGTATGATCGATAATCACAAACGGTTCTTTTGCCATGACTGCCCAATAATCGTTCCTGACTGACGGACCTGATTTCATTGTAACACGGCCGTTTCCCGGACTCAATTATTTGCTGCGTAGAGCCAGGCACTGCTCAAATCTCCAACTTTATGGTAAGCTTTAGGGCAAATCGTTTATGCAAATCAAGGAAAATTATCAATGAGTGAAAATCCTGAAGAAACCACGCCGGCTCCGGTTGCGCCGACACCACAAAAAATCGCCATCGACATTCCTAAAGACGCCCCGGCATTTTACGCCAACCTGGCCTTTATCAGCCATACGCCGGCTGAAGTTGTGCTCGATTTTGCCCAAATGCTGCCGCGGATGCCGCACGGCACGGTGAAAGCCCGCGTCATCATGTCACCGATGCATGCCAAATTGTTACATAAGGCATTGGGTCAGAACATCGCCAACTACGAACGGCAGTTTGGTGAAATTCGCATGCCCACGACTATTGCCGACCAATTTTTCCGTTTCCCGCAGCAAGGGCCGGACGACAAACAGGAGTAATAGATGGATCAGCTAGGCAATTTATCAGAATCAATTCGTGGAGAATTTGAACAAATCAATGATGCTCGTGACCTGGCTTACCAGCAGTCGCGCAATTTAATCAGCTTGTGTGCCCGTTCGATTCGGGCGGTCCACCGCGAAGAATGGGAAACGGCCGAATCCCTCATCGCCCAGGCCCAAGAAGCTACTGAAGCGATGGTGGCCGGCGTCCGCGATTATCCGGCCTTGTACTATGCCGGTTATACGCAGGATGCAGTCAAGGAATTTGTCGAGGCTAATTTGACGTATGCCCTGGTGCGCAACCGGCCGCTGCCTACGCCTATCGAGCTGGGCGCGGAATCGAATACCTGGCTTAATGGGCTGGCCGAAGCGGCTACCGAACTGCGCCGCCGCATCCTGGACATTATTCGCCACGGTCACAGTGACGAGGTGGAGCGGCTGCTGGATGCGATGGACAATATTTACAGCGCCTTGGTGACGTTTGATTTTAACGATAGCATCACCGGCGGGCTGCGCCGCCGTACCGATACGGTGCGCGCCGTCCTGGAACGCACGCGCGGCGACGTGACAACCAGTTTACGCCAGGCGCAGTTGGAGGAGGCATTAGAGGCGTTGGAAGCGAGACTGGGGAAAGCAGAAGGATGAAAGCAGAAGGCAGAGCGAGGTTTTTACATCTTTCTGCCTTCTGCCTTTTGCTTTCTGCCTTTGAAAATGAGTGCTAGGCCAAGGGCTGCCAGCAGGCTGGCGGCGGCCCAGATGGGGGTTTGTCGTAGAGTCCAGTTGATTTGGGCCGGGGTGAATTCAGGGCCGTGGGCGTGGAGGCCGGTTTTGACGGCCATGAAAACCAGTGTGAGCAGGCCGCTGCCCAGGCCAAAGAGGAGTCCGGTCACGGCCGTTACTCCCCACCAGCGCCAGCCATCCACCACACGCCCGCCCAGCCATTTTTGCCAGCCGTAGCCCAGAGAAACGGCCGTGTAGCCCGCCCCCATTACGACAACCTGCCACAATGCGCCTTCCAGGGAAATCCATACGGCCGTGTACACTGCCAGCAGGACAAAAACCAACTTCAGACTGGGAATCTTTTGTGGAATTTGCATCTATCCTCTATTGATAAGTGCCAGACACAAGGTGGCAAGTTTTACCCTGGTTAGTTCCGGCTGCCCTGTGTCTGGCACTGAAAGCCTCACGATAATTCATGCCGAACCCATGAATTTCAATTATAATATTATTGCTGTTTATGCAAACGGGGAGTCATTCACCGCTTCCTAACAGCAGTTAGATAATGGTTTGAAGTGCGCATCGTTGTGCGTTCATCGATCCTGACAATTCAATAATATACGCACCGCGATCCTGACTGTTCCCACTGGAAGGACCGCATGTCTCATATTTCCCACAAATTAAACAGCGCTTTTGAAGGCGCTTTAGCCGGCGGCGGTGATCCCGCTACCTCTCCTCTGTACGTTTTTGGCCCCTTTTTGAAACTCATTGTTGTTGCTGGCGTTGCTTCGGTAACTTTTGGCGCGTCGGTTTGGCTGGTGGTGGCTACCATCGCCATGATTTCAGGCATGTACCGCCTGGTCATGATCTGGGTGACCGATGGCAGCGGCGGCAGCGGTCTTTGTGAGGAAGAGTTTGGCAGTTGGGCGGTGAAAGCCAATGCCGCGATCACATTTATTGAATACACGCTGACATTTCTGGTCAGCATGGCGGCAATGGTTACGTTTATTGCTGACCGGCTGCCCATTCTTAACGAATCACTTTTTGGTGTTCAATATCGTACGTTTGTGGCTATTTTGCTGAGTATCTGGACTGGGTGGCTGGTAAATCGCGGGCCTAAAATGGCGGCCCGTGTTTTTGGCCCGGCCACAGGCGGGGTGTTGGCGCTGCTGTGGTTGATGATTATTGCCACGATTGTACAGCGCGGCTTGCATTTGCCCGATTTTAATCTGGCTGCTTTTTCGCGGGTGAATTTGCACATTACGCTGGGCGGGTTTGCCCGGATGCTGGCGGTGATGACCGGTATTGAGGTGTTTGCCAATCTGGTGGCGGCTTACGAAGGTGAACCCCAAATCCGCAGCCGGAAGGCGTTTGGCAGTTTGTTGATTGTGATGGGGTCAACGGCCGTAACCATGCTTATCGTTGGCCCGACTATTTATGACCTGGCCGATCCTGCCAATCCACAGGTTTCTGTTTTTACCCAAACGATGGATAAACTACTGCCCGCGCCGCTGCCCATGCTGGGCACAATTGTCGGCGTCATTGTCCTCATGTCGGCCTCGGCGGCCAGTGCCCAGGGACTGCAAAATCTGGCGTTGGGATTGAAAGAGCGTCATTACATTCCCGCCGTTATCGGCCAGAAAAATCAATTTGAAGTGGCCGACAAGCCGGTTTGGATTGAAGTGGGATTGGTCTGTTTCTGCTTTCTCGTTTTAGGTACGCATGAGGAAACGTATCTGGCGATTTATGCGGCCGGTGTGTTTATTTTGCTGAGTATGACTGGTTGGGCAGTGACAAAACGGCTGCTGCGCCAGAGCCGGCAGGCCTTTTCGTTGGGCAAGCTGGGACTGTTAACCGGTACAGTGCTGGCGGCACTTCTAACCAGTGTGGCCACAATCATTATTTTTGAGGAGCGTTTTTGGGAAGGAGCCTGGTCTTATTTTTTGTTTATTCCGGCCCTGTACGCTATCTTTAGTTATTATCACCACCGGCTGCGCCGCCCGGTTCTGCCAATGTATAGAGTGCATGAGGAGACGATTGTTTTGGGCAGCAACGGCCGTTCCAAAGAGTATACGGCCGTTACCCGCCCCATCTCCATCCCCACAGTTGAACACCAACCAGAAGGGGAACAAACAGGGTAGGAAATTAGGGCACGGGCGTTAACTGGTAGCCTTTGGGCACTTCTGCATTATAGGTGGGAGCCGGCGGCGGAGTCTCATCCCAAAACTCAATATTCACAAAGCCCAGCCCTTCCAGCAGCTGCCGGATTTCCGCTTCTGCGTTTTCATTGGCTTGTTGCAGCAAACCGCTGCCCTGGGCCGCTTCAATTATTTCCTGCTCGGCGATCTGGCGCACCTGTGTTTCTAACTGCGGGTCGGCGCGTGTAAAAAGCCCTGTGTCCCGGTCAGCTACGTACGATTTATCATTATTTAACCCCGAATACTCGGTGAAAATTTGGGCTGGCGGCAGGTGAATTTGCACCGTTACCGGGTCAATGACCTGGATATCTTCTGGCGTCATTTGCGATAAATCAACCCCGGCGGCGACGGTACCGTTGGCGACAAAGACCATTGTTTCGCCCAAAACGCCCCATAAAACTTCTTGATTGCGTTCGGCCGTTACAATTTTCTCAAACTCGGATGAGACGGTAATGACATCAAACTGCTGCTCCATGTTGAGCAGAATGGTACTGGGACTGGGCAGAATGACCGGTGTGGCCGGTAGTACGAGCTGCCGTACCAGGTTGCCGATGGGTTCAACGACGGCTTTATCGGCTTTATTGACAGTTGCAATTACCGCATAAGTTGCAACTGAAGCGATGACAAAAAAGATGATCATAATGACATAAAAAGTCTTTCGCAGCATTATTTACTCCTGAGGCCGGGCAGGGTTTCACCCAGCTTGCGCCTATAAATCCCTGTTTTCTATACGTCTCATTATAAAAAAACACTCAAAAATTGTGGGGGATTCTAATCAAACTGGATCAGATCAGTGCAACGGCGGCCATTTTTTGTAATGCTTGTTCGGTTAGCCAGAGGCGGGTACGGCCGTTCTTACTGGCATAGGGGATGCGGGCAGTAGGTATCCGAGCCAGCTTCGTTTCTTCACTTTCACCATACAGTTCATTGATGACGGGCAAAATACGGCGGGGGTCCAGTCCCATTTGTTCGGCCGACGCCAAAAAAGTTTCTACTTGCAAGTTGGCTTCCGGCTGACCTGAAGTCAACACAAACGTTTTGCCTGCTTTTTGCATGGCGGCAAGCGTCAATGGCGTTAAGGCAGTGCCTAAATCAATCTGCACCTGATAACCGGCGTCGGTCAATATATCCAGAATTGGCTCCAGATGGTGGGGCTGCGGTAGTTCTTTGGCACTCAAATAATGGCCAGGCGCGGGGATGACCTTGAGATTGGAGCGGTGATTTTGGGCAAAGCGTAGAATGGTATCCAGATTGTATTCCTCAACGGCCGTTTTCAACAAACTAACCACATGCCGGGTCGTATACAGTTTGAGCAAAGGAGCCAGTCCACCCAAAGGCAGGGCCAGATCAATGAGAACGACCTGTTTTCCTTCGTGTAGCGCAATAAACTCGCCCATTTGAATGGTCAGTGTTGTTGTCCCAACGCCCCCTTTAGGACTGTAAAAGGCGACAATGCTGCCCCTTTTTTTCGTTTTTTCATAATTTTCCGACGACACACTACCGGCTGAACGCAAAGCGGCCGTCACGTGGGCCACAAATTCGTCTGCCTGAAACGGTTTAATCAAATAATCTTCCGCGCCCATTTTGAAGGCCCGCAATTTATCTTCTTTGCTGGAAAGGGCGGTGAGAAAAACGACCGGAATGTGGGCCGTGTCAGGGTTGTCTTTCAACTGCTGCAGCACGTCAAACCCGCTCATATCCGGCATCATAACATCAAGGACAATCAAATCTGGCCGCTGTCTGTCGGCCATTTCCAGCGCGCTGGGGCCATCTTTGGCCATGAAGGTTTCGAAGCCTTCTTTTTTTAGCTGGTGTTCTACGAGATACCGGATGGTAAATTGATCGTCAACAATGAGAATTTTTTGGGCCATTCGCTCCCTCTACAGAAATGCAGCTTTACGCTAAATACGGCCGAACTCCTTGGCCAATTGGGCGACAGACAAATGAATCAGCGTGGGACGGCCGTGCGGACAGGTATGCGGGCTTTGGCAGGCTTCTAACTGGCGCACCATTGCTTCCATTTCGGTTGTGGTTAACGTTTGCCCGGCTTTGACGGCGGCGGTTTTGCAGACCCGCAGGATGATTTTGGCTTCGATTTGTCCTTCTAGCGGCGTGTTGCCTTGTTCCAAATCGTCCACGATGGCTTGCAAGGCGCGGGCCGGATCAAGTTTGGCCAGGATGGCCGGGACAGCCCGTACCATGAAGGCGTTAGGACCAAAAAGCTCAATCTGGAAGCCAATTTGGCTGAGCATATCCAGGTTTTCGGCCAGCAGTGTGGCCTGGGATGGGGAAAGGTGTACGGCCGTGCCCGCGACCAGCCCTTGTGACGCCACCGCATCATTTTGCCGGGCGGCCATAAACTGTTCATACAAAATCCGCTCGTGGGCTGCATGTTGGTCGATTAAAAACAACCCGTCTGGTCCTTCAGTGATGATGTAACTGGCTCCAACCTGCCCGATAATGCGCATAATAGGCAGCTTGCTGCCACCCAGATTGGCCAACGGTGCTGCCGGTGTGGAATTGGTATCTACATTTGCCGCCGGATATGTTTCCGCCGGTATGGGCCAGCTTAAATCAAGATGGCTCTGGCCTGCTTGATGCTCCCAATCCTCGCGGCGGGAAAAGGCAGTCTGGTCTAATGCGCCGGCCCAACCCGGCGATGCCGATTCACCGCTGCCTACCGTCCACGCCCCCACACTGCGAATGGGCGAATCGGCCACCAATGTCTGGCGCACCGCTTTTTGCACCGCGCCAAAGATCATGTTGGCATGGCGGAAGCGCACTTCGGTTTTGGCCGGATGAACGTTGACGTCTACTTCTTCGGCCGGCATGGTGATGAAGATGATGCCTAAGGGATAACGGCCGGTGGGCAGCAGGGTGTGATAGGCCTGGATGACAGCATAGGTGAGGCTGTTGTCTTTGATCCAACGGCCGTTTACAAACAGCGTAATCTGGCTGCGATTGGCCCAATGCAGGCTGGGTGGTCCGACATATCCTGATACAGTGACGGGGTGACGGGGTGACGGGGTGACTGCTTCCTCTTCGCTGTGCTTCTCTTTCCCTGTATCTATTTCCAGAAGCTGCCGCGCCGTTTCCGGGCCGTAAACGGCCACGAGTACATCGCGCAGGCTGCCGCTGCCGTTGGTTTGGAACGTGATGCGGTTGTTATGGACTAATCGAAAACGGATAGCCGGGTAAGCCAGGGCGTAACGGGTGACAAATTCATCAATCAATCGTTTTTCAGTGGTGGTGCTTTTGAGGAATTTAAGGCGGGCGGGTGTGTTGAAAAACAGGTTTTCTACCGCGATGACGGTTCCTTGCGGTGCGCCAACAGTGTCGCGGCTGGTTTTGAAGCCGCCATCCAGTTCCAGACGGGTACCGGCCGTGTCTTTTTCGGCCCGGCTGACGACGGTGATTTTGCTGACGGCGGCAATGGCGGCCAGCGCTTCGCCGCGAAAGCCGAGGGTGTGGATAGCGTTCAAATCATCGCTGGTGTGCAGTTTGGAGGTGGCGTGGCGCAGGAAGGCGGTTTCCAGTTCGGATGCCGGGATACCGGCTCCGTTGTCGGCGATTTGCACTAACTGTTGGCCACTTTCGCGCACGTCGATATTGATGGTGGTCGCTCCGGCGTCAATGGCGTTTTCGATTAGCTCTTTGACAACCGATGACGGCCGTTCCACCACTTCTCCGGCGGCAATTTGGGACGCCAACTGCTCGGACAGGACCTGAATTGACATAGCTGGCAATTGTACCACATACGAAGTGTGGGAGTCTGCGAGTTTGCGAGCAGGAGGTTGGAAAAGCGTAACTTGCTTAGGCGGTGCTTGTTAGTATATTTGTAGTTTGCTGCTTTTTTACCTTGGTGCTTGCACACTTGCAAACTCGCAAACTTGCTACTTGTTTTAGGAGAATTATGCCTTTTTCACCAACTTATCCTGTACCTGATGAACGCAAACCGTATACACTGATCGCCGAATCTAATGGCAGTAACGGCCGTATCGGCTGTTTGATGCTGCACGGTTTCATGGGCAGCCCCTACAGCTCCCGACCCATGGCCGAGTATCTGGTCACGCAGGGCATTACCATGCACTGCCCGCTGCTGCCAGGACATGGCCATTGGCCCGATAAATTCTACAATGTTTCTCACAAAACTTGGCTGGCTGAAGCTGAGGAAGGACTGGCGCGTATCCGGGAATTGGCTGATGAGGTATTCATTATTGGTCATTCCATGGGCACGGTAATGGGGGCGCATCTCATCGATAAATTCAACGACATTCGCGGTATGGTGATGCTGACACCGCTGTATGCTATTCCTGACAAGCGGATGCTGGTGATGCCTTTCTTGCGTTACGTGATGCCCTGGTTGTATCCGCATAAAATCAGCAGCATGCACGAGTTAATGCGGGAGCGGGTGCTGGATTTTGATCCGACGCTGGATTTGGACAGCCCGGAGGTGCAGGCGCGGCTGCCGGAAATGACCCGTGTGCCCACATCAGGTTTGGCGGAGATGGTGAGGATGGTGTGGTACGGCCGTCAATTCTGGTCAAGGCTCAAGCTGCCGGTACTCATCTTCCAGGGAGGCGATGATCCGGCCGTGCCCAATCACACGATGACCAAAATCTATAATTTACTCCCCAGCAAAGAAAAAGAACTCAAAACGTTCCCTGAAGCTGGCCATGAATTGATGCGGCCGTTTGAACCGGTACACACGCAGGTTTGGCAGCATATCCGCGACTTTTTCCGCAAGTATTCGAAATGATTGAAGATTGATGATTGAAGATATTGACTATCAATCATCAATTATCAATACGTGTAACTCGCCTGGCCCATGAACGCCAATGCTTAGCGTTTGCTCGATGTCGGCGGTGCGGCTGGGGCCGGTGATGAGGGCGATGCCACTGGACGGCCGTTCCGGGTAATCCTGGTGTAGTTTATCGGCCAGGGCTGCCAAATCGGGCAGAAGCTGGCTGCGGCCGACTACAGCAATGTGTACCAGCGGCAGCAGGCTAGCGCTGCGCGGATGCTGGGGGGATGCCGCCACCACCAGCGTTCCTGAACTGGCAACGGCATATTCGACGCCGGTTACACCTAAATCGGCATCCTGAATGCGGAATGTGGGATGGGGAATGGGGAACGCTTCGACGTCGAAGTGGGGGAGCAGGGTGTCCAATTCCATTTGGTGGAGAATAGAATGACTGGTGATAACAGCCCGGCGCAGCGGGATACCTTTTTGCCGCAGGCTGTCGATGATGTCGTGGATTTGCTGCCGGGCTGATGAGGCATTTTTGATGAGGTAGGCGTGGCCGCCAACGGCCGTTAACCGTCGGCTAAACTCGTCGATCCAATCGGCGGGCAGAGTGCGTACCGGGCGGGGAAATCGGCCAGGATGGGGCGATTGGTGACCGACAATTGATGATTGGCGTTCACGGATGCGTTGTAAAAAATCAGTTTCGTTCATTTTTTCACCTTCGATGAACCAGATTCGTTGGCCAATGGTGGTAAATCACGATGCTTGGTCCAGCCGCTAAACGGGCCGGGTATATGGCGGATACGGCCGTTTCTAACGAATGGTTTTTGGCCTATCCGCCCCATTTTAAGCGCGAATTGAAACAAATTGGGATGGCTGGCGATCTGTCCATAGGCTTTGAAGACAGCTCGTTCGCCCCATTTGGCTGTGCGCGGCGTCTCTTCGGCTCCCCGGCGGCGCAGGGCCAGCAGCATTCGCGGCAAATCGATCTGAACCGGACAAACGTCTTTGCAGGCACCGCACAACGTCGAAGCCTGGGGCAAGTCTGCGAAATCGACCGCCCCTTGCAACAGCGGCGTCTGCACCGCGCCAATCGGGCCGGAGTAAACGCCGCCGTAAGCGTGGCCGCCCATGACGCGGTACACCGGACAGACGTTTAGGCAAGCGCCGCAGCGCAGGCATTGCAGTGATTCGCCGAATTCTGTTCCCAGAAGCTGGGAACGGCCGTTATCCAAAATGACCAGATGCAGTTGTTCCGGTCCGTCGCTTTCGCCAGCGCGGCGCGGCCCGGTGACCATTTGCACGTAGCTGGTGAGAGTTTGCCCGGTGGCGCTGCGCGGCAGCAGTTCCAGCAGCACCATCAGGTCGTCCAGGCCAGGAATGACTTTTTCCATGCCCATGAGGGCGATGTGGATGGGGGGAACGCTGGTAACGAGACGGCCGTTGCCCTCATTCGTCACAGTGACCAGAGTTCCCGTCTCGGCAACGGCAAAGTTGACGCCGGAAATGCCCACCCCGGCGGCTAAAAATTGGCGGCGTAATTCTTGTCGGGCAACGGCCGTTAACGTGGGAATATCCGCATTGGCCAGGTCTTGCCCCGTTGCCTCATTAAACAGCTCCACAACCTGCTGCCGGCTCTTGTGAATGGCCGGGGCCACAATATGGCTAGGTGTATCCCCGGCCAACTGTAAAATCCATTCCCCCAAATCCGTCTCCACAGTGCGAATGTCAGCCGCCGCCAACGCCGTATTTAACTCAATTTCTTCACTGGTCATCGATTTGGATTTGACAACTAAATTGTGTCCGGCATCCTGGATAATTGTGGAAATTATGGCTTGCGATTCGGCCGCATCAGCCGCAAAATGAACCTGTCCACCGGCGGCACGAACTTGATGGCTTAACTGTGCCAGATACTCATCCAGACGGCTCAACGTATGGGTTTTGATGGCTTTTGCCTGTTGTCGCAGCGCCGTTACATCATCCAATTCAGCCCAGGCACGTATGCGCGCCAGGTCAAATTTTCCGGCGGCTTTTTGCAGAGCGGCTTGCAGTTGGTCATCATCAAGCGCCAGATTGATTCGTTTTTGAAAAGACAGAAGCGGTTTCATAAGGTATTTCTCCTGAAATAGTCCATAAAGGAGCAAGCATTACTTATACCTTATCTCAAGCTACAGGCAAGATTTTTTAAGCCGCAAACGGTTGGATTTAATTAGCAAACTGGTATAATGTGCTCCATAAATTTTAAGTGGCAATGATGGTTTTCATGAAAAACCGTGTCCACAAATAAAAGAGAAAGCATCCTATCAATTCATATGGAGGAAAAGAAATGGTTGCAAAACGTTCCTATTTAGTAGTTTTATTACTCTTACTTCTGGGCCTGGTCCTGGTTGCTTGCGGCGGTGATACGGCCGAACCCGCAGCAGAAGGGACCAGTGGAGAAGCATCTGAAAGCAGCGGTGAAGAAGCCGCCGCCCCGGCAGCAGAAGCCGATTGCTCCAGTGAAGAGGTGCTGTGTGTTGGTCTGGTGACCGATGTTGGTGAAGTTGATGACAAATCGTTCAACCAATCGGCCTGGGAAGGTGTTAAATTAGCTGAATCCGAATTAGGCGCGAAGGTTGATTTTATCGAGACCAAAGATGCCAAGGATTATGGCGCCAATATCGCTCTGTTTGCTGAGAACGGATATGACATTATCGTCACTGTTGGTTTTGCCATGGGCGAAGCGACGGGTATTGCCGCTACCGAATATCCTGACATTGATTTTATTGGTGTCGATCAATTCCAGGCATGGCCGTTTGATGATGATGCTTCCAACGATTTCACCAATGTTGCCGGTCTGATTTTCCCTGAGGATAAGTCTGGTTTCATGGCTGGTGCGTTGGCTGGTATGCTGACCCAGAGCAACACGATTGCGGCTGTGTTGGGTACAGATCTGGTTCCGCCGGTTGTTGCTTTTAAAGAAGGTTATGAAGCCGGTGCGCGTTATGTCAATCCTGACATCAACATTATCTCCACTTACCATCCGGGCGGCATGGACGTGGCCTTTGTTGACCCTGAATGGGGTGCCAGCACGGCCAAACAAGCCATTGATCAGGGCGCTGATGTTATCTTTGGCGCTGGTGGTAAAACCGGTAATGGTGCCTTGATTGAGGTTGCCAGCCATGAAAATCTTTTCTGCATTGGTGTAGATACTGACCAATGGGAAACGGTTCCTGAAGCACATCCCTGCCTGGTTTCCAGTGCGATGAAGCTCATCACCCCTGGCGTCTTCGATCTTGTGAAAGCTTCGGTTGATGGCAACTTCCCCGCCGGTAACTTCACGGGTGGTGTTGGATTGGCTCCCTTCCATGATTTAGACAGCAAGGTTTCTGCCGAAATCAAAGCCAAGCTGGATGAGATTGATGCTGGTTTGCAGGACGGATCAATTGAAACCGGTTATGGTTCGTAAATCGGGAATCCCCAATTGATGTAAGCGACGTTTATGGAAATGTGCGATGTGCTTGCGGGCATATCGCACATTTCTTGCTATTGGCGACTTGGTACACGATTAACAAAGTAATTTGGATTGTCATTCATGTGAGGACGGGAATTCAAAAAATGGATGCTTGTCGAGGCAGGTGTGGCAAGGCATCAGATCAGTGTGCCAAATGGGCGATTCTTTAGAGAAAACCGCCCAATTTGTAAGACTGGGGTTGTTGCCAGACGAGGACGAGTGAGGGCTTATGAGTGATCGATCTGAGGTGCAAGAGAACGGCCGTATACCTGATTGGTTGCAGCGTATCTGGAATACGGCCAGTGTTCCTGTGGGAGCCGTATTGTTGGCGGCGTTAATCGGCGCCATTATTTTAGCTGTTTCCGGAGCCAATCCATTAGATGCGTACGCCGCCTTAATAGAAGGTTCTTTTGGCAGTTGGGCCGCGTTCGGCCGTACGCTGGAAAAAGCAACCCCTCTTGTTTTTAGCGGGCTGGCGGTTGCTTTTGCCTTTAAGGCTGGTTTATTCAACATTGGCGCGCAGGGGCAGCTTCTGATAGGCGCGATTGTGTCTGCTTATGTGGGGTTCAGCATTGAAGGTCTGCCGGCGTTTATTCATGCGCCGCTGGCTTTAATTGCCGGAGCGGTTGCCGGGGCGCTGTATGCGGCAATTGCCGGTGCATTGAAAACGTATACAGGGGCTAACGAAGTTATCACGACGATTATGCTCAACTACGTGGCAATTAATCTGACCGATTTTCTGGCTGATGGCCCCTGGAAGGATACCACTCCCGGCAATGTTGTGGCCAGGACACCAAAGATTATGGATTCGGCTTCCATCCCGTTTATCGGAGATATTCCAATCGGGTTTATCATTGCGCTGCTGTTGGCTGTTGCGACCTGGTGGCTGCTGTGGAAAACCACCATTGGTTTTGAGATCCGCACGGTCGGGCTGAATCCGCATGGGGCGCAGTATGCGGGTATTAAAGTCGCTTTTACTGTTATTTTAACCATGACATTGAGTGGTATGCTGGCCGGTATGGGCGGGGCGATTGAAACACAAGGGATTGTTGGTCGTTTTCAGCCCGGTTTTAATGCCAATCTGGGTTTTGACGGTATTACAGTGGCTTTATTGGGCAAGACCCATCCTTTTGGCGTGATTCCAGCGGCGCTGTTGATTGGGGCGATGAAGGCTGGTTCTAGCCAGATGCAGTTTAGCGCTGGTGTGGCCAAGGAAATCACTGACGTCATCATGGCTTTCATCCTGTTCTTTGTTGCCGCCGATATGATTATTCGCTGGATTTTGCGTATTCGCGCGGCTGAAGGCGAAAAGATCACACTCAGCAGTGGCTGGGGCAGTCAATAAGGAGGCAATGGCATGGAAAAAACAATTTCTGTCCCTGTTTGGAAGCGAATCTGGGATCGACTGGGTATTTTGGGTTCCGTGATCATTGCCGTTTTGGTGGTGATTGTCATTTTTTATGTGCGTAATGCCCAGGTGACAACGGCCGTTCTCAGCTCCACCCTTCGCCAGTCAACCCCACTGGTCTTGGGTGCATTGTGCGGCCTGATTGGCGAGCGAACCGGCATCATCAACATCGGCATCGAAGGACAAATGCTTTTTGCCGCTTTTGCCGGTTTTCTAGCCAACGTTTACATTGGCCAATTGGGCATTTTCCCGTTGGGCGTTACGCTGTTTTTTGCGGTATTGGTCGGCATTTTGGCCGGGGCTTTGTTAGGGCTGCTGTTGGCTTTTATGTCTGTTACCTTGAAAATGGATCAGATTATTGGTGGTACGGTCATCAATATCCTGGCTATCGGATTGACCGGTTACTTTTATCAGGTTGGTTTGTCAACACAAGGTAAATTACAGCCGATTTCGTTAGGGCCGCTGGCCGATATTCCGCTCATTGGGCCGGTGCTTTTCAATAACCCACCGATTACGTATATCACACTGATATTGGTTGTTTTGGTGCATTACATTTTGTTTTACACCCGGTGGGGGCTGCGGTCACGCGCTGTTGGCGAATACCCCAGTGCCGCCGACACGGTGGGCATTAATGTCTATTTCATGCGCTACACCAACACGATTATTGCCGGTGGTATTGCCGGACTGGCCGGGGCATTCCTTACGTTGGAAGCGGTCGGTTCTTTTGAACGGTTGATGACCAATGGGCGCGGTTTCGTGGCTTTGGCGGTAATGATTTTTGGTAAATGGACTCCGTTTGGAGCCTGGGGTGCAGCCATGCTCTTTGGTTTTGCCACGGCGATGCAAACGCAGCTGCAATTTATGGGCAATCTGGCGATCCCGCACCAGTTTATTGGTATGCTGCCTTATTTGTTGACCATTGTGGTGTTGGCTGGTTTTGTTGGCCGTTCGCGCCCGCCGGCAGCAGAAGGCGTCCCGTACGAGAAGGAGTAAAAGGTGGTGAACCATGATTGATAAAGATGCACCGATTGTTCTGGAAACGAAAGGGATGACGAAGCGATTCCCCGGTGTGCTGGCCAATGACCATGTGGATTTGAAGTTGTACAAAGGGGAAATTCTGGCGCTGCTAGGTGAAAATGGGGCCGGCAAAAGTACGTTGATGAATATGATTTACGGCCTGTATCATCCGGACGAGGGCGAGATTTGGATCAAGGGTCAAAATGTCCGGTTGAATGACCCCGGTGATGCTATTTCTCGTGGTATTGGCATGGTACACCAGCATTTCCAACTGGTTCCTGTGATGACGGTGGCTGAGAATGTGATGTTGGGGGCGGAGATTACGCGGGGAATTCATCTGGACCAGCGTACGGCCGTTAAAAAAGTCCGTGAACTCTCGCAGCAGTATGGACTGGAAGTGGACCCAACGGCCGTTATCGAAGACCTGCCAGTAGGCACTCAGCAGCGGGTGGAAATCATCAAGGCGCTGTACCGTAATGCTGACATTTTGATTTTGGATGAGCCAACGGCCGTTCTCACACCGCAAGAAGCCAACGAACTGTTCCGCATCATGCGCGACCTGACGGCACAAGGTGTTTCTATCATCTTCATCACCCACAAATTGAAAGAAGTGCTGGCTGTTGCTGACCGTGTTGGTGTATTGCGCGGCGGGCAGTACGTGGGTACGGCCGATCCCCAAACCGCTACCGAAGCCAGTCTGGCCGAGTTAATGGTGGGACGCAAAGTCATCTTGCAAGTCGATAAATCCAAGGCACACCCTGGCGATGTGGTTCTGCGGGTCGAAGATTTGGTGGTCGAAGATGACCGCGGCCAAATTGCTGTGGAAAAATTGAGTCTGGAAGTACGTGCCGGTGAAATATTGGGTGTAGCCGGGGTTCAGGGTAACGGTCAGCGCGAATTTGTTGAGGCTTTGACTGGTTTGCGACCGGTTGTTAGTGGTAAAGTCGCCATTGCAGGGCAGGATGTAACCAACGCCGCGCCGCGCACCGTTACGGAACTGGGCGTTGCCCATATCCCCGAAGACCGCGAAAAACATGGACTGGTGATGTCTTACACGCTGGCCGACAACATGGTTTTGAACCGGTATTACCAAAAGCCGTATGCCAATGGCATCATCTTGAACCAGGACAGAATTGATCGGGATGGGGTGGCGCTGGTGGAAAAATATGATGTGCGTACTCCCAGCGTTTACACACCAGCCAGCAGTCTGTCTGGTGGTAATAAGCAGAAGGTGATTGTGGCCCGCGAGTTTTCGCGGGAGACGAAATTGCTCATTGCTAATCAACCTACGCGCGGTATTGATGTTGGTTCGATTGAGTTCATCCACAATCAAATTGTAGACCAGCGGGATAGCGGTGTGGCTGTTTTGGTCGTCTCGGCGGAGTTGGATGAAGTGCTGGGTTTGGCTGATCGGGTGGCGGTAATGTTTGACGGCCGTATCGTCAAAATTTTGCCCATTGCTGAAGCCACACGGGAGCGGGTTGGCCTGCTCATGGCCGGTTCCGACGCCTGAAACTAAAAACCTGAATGCCGAACACTGAATGATGAATTTGTTCAGTGTTCGGCATTTCTATGTTTTCATTGACGATTGGTCAATGGTACGGTTACCAATTAGTGTGATGATTCAATAACGGCCTAAAGGAAAACGGCTGTTATTGAAATCGTGTATGGCTTCCTACTCTCCTGTCCCTGTGAAGAAGATTGGGAAGTAATACGTATATCCATTAACACGATTGATAACCTCTTGTAATTCCGCCAGAGTTGGAGGGCTGCTGAAAGGCGATAAACCAAGAGTTGTTGGATCGTTAAAACCCGCTTCATATTGATCCAACTTGGCCGGATCAACATTTTGGAGACCGACCATCACTAATTCACTGGCAGTTGGGCTTCCGTCCGCAGTCGCATCCGAAGCAGCAACGAGGGTCGTCAGTTGTTCATCTAAAGTGTCATTATCCGTGCCATCATTGGGGTTTGTTCCTGCGTCCAGTTCGGTCGCATCACTGATACCATCGCTGTCTGTATCGGTGGTCAGGTTGATGCCATCGATGATCGCTTGCAGTTCTGCCAGAGTAGTGGGCACAGGGCTGGCATTGGCGAATGCTTCCTCGTAACTGCTCATGCTGTCGGCCACAAGACGTACCAAACCAATATTGACCAAATCGGTGATAGTCGGTAAGCCATTGGCTGTGGCATCCGAGGCAGTGACAATGGTGGCCACTTGTTCAGCCTCAGTGTCGTTATCGGTGCCGACATTTGGATTTGTGCCCGCTTCAAACTCAGTCGCATCACTGATACCGTCACTGTCGCTGTCAACTGTGGCGTTATAGGCGTCAATGATGGCTTGCAGTTCAGCCAGAGTGGTAGGAGCCGGGCTGGCGTTAGCAATGGCTTCTTCGTAACCGGCTACGCTGCCAGGGACGATATGAACCAGACCAATGAGAACCAGATCGGTTTCGCTAGGAGCGCCATCGGCAGGTGCATCGGCGGCGGCGACGATGGTAGCAACTTGTTCCGCCTCGGTATCATTGTCGGTAGCGTCATTAGGATTAGTACCGGCATCCAGTTCTGTGGCGTTGCTAATGCCATCTCCATCGCCATCAGAAGTGGCATTGACGGCATCAATAATGGCTTGCAGGTCAGCAAGCGTCGTCGGGGCCGGGCTGGCATTGGCAAAGGCTTCTTCGTAATCGGCCATGCTGCCAGATACAGTGCGAACAAGACCAATGTTGGTTAAATCTGTGATAGTGGGCGCACCGTCCGCAGTCGCATCCGAAGCAGCCACGATGGTTGCCACCTGTTCAGCTTCCGTGTCATTATCGGTTCCGTCATTGGGGTTTGTACCCGCATCCAGTTCGGTCGCGTCACTGATGCCGTCACTGTCACTGTCTGTGGCTTGATTAATACCATCAATGATGGCTTGCAAATCAGCCAGAGAAGTGGGCACGGGACTGGCATTGGCGAATGCTTCTTCGTAATCGTTCATGCTGCCGGCCACGACACGAACAAGGCCAATGTTGCCTAATTCTGCTGCTGTTGGTAGACCATCAGCCGGAGCATCGGAAGCAGCGACAACGGTTGCGACTCGTTCAGCTTCGGTGTCATTGTCGGTACCATCATTGGGGTTGGTTCCAGCATCCAACTCGGTAGCATTGCTGAAGCCGTCGCCGTCACTGTCGGCGGTAGCGTTAACCCCGTCGATGATGGCCTGTAGATCGGCATAGGTGGTTGGGACTGGACTGGCGTTGGCGATTGCTTCTTCGTAATCGCTAATGCTACCAGGATTGACATTTACCAGACCGATGTTGCTCAGATCATCTGCTGTAGGTGTGCCATTTGCCGTCGTGTTGGAAGCGGCAACAATGGTTGCGACTCGTTCTGATTCTTCATCGTTGTCAGAGCCAGCGGTAGGACTGGTGCCAGCTTCAAATTCAGTGGCGTCGCAAATGCCGTCATGATCTGTATCAATTGTTTGATTGACACCATCGATGATCGCTTGCAGTTCCACCAGGGTGGTGGGTGCCGGGCTGGCGTTGGCGATTGCTGCTTCATAAGAGTCCATGCTGGTGGTGATTACGCGGATCAGACCGGAATTGGTGAGATCGGTTGCTGTCGGCGCTCCGTCAGCCGTGGTATCAGAAGCGGCAACGAGTGTTGCTACTTTTTCGGCTTCGGTATCATTATCAGTGCCATCGTTAGGATTCGTACCGGCGTCAATTTCTGTTGCATCGCTAATGCCATCGGAATCGCTATCATTCCCCTGGTTCACACCATCTACGATGGCTTGGAGTTCGGCCAGGGTGGTGGGCGACGGGCTGGCATTGGCGAAGGCTTCTTCGTAGTCACTTAGACTGCTATTTACGAGGCGAACCAGACCGATGTTGGTTAAATCGGTTAAATTAGGCGCCCCGTCGGCGGGAGAATCGGAAGCGGCGACGATTGTAGCAACTCGTTCAGCTTCGGTGTCATTGTCGGTGCCATCGTTCGGATTTGTCCCAGCATCATTTTCTGTGCCGTTGCTAATGCCATCGTTGTCGCCATCGGAAGTGGCATTGACACCGTCAATAATGGCTTGCAGGTCGGCTTTTGTCGTGGGGGCCGGGCTGGCATTGGCAATCGCCTCTTCATAATCGCTCATACTAGAGTAGTTGACGCGCAGTAGTCCAAGAGTCGGGTTGACCAAATCACCGGCAGTTGGGGCTCCATCGGCCGGTGAATCTGAGGCAGCAACGATGGTTGCGACTTGCTCTGCCTCGGTATCGTTATCAGTAGGGTCGTTCAGATCTGTGCCAGCATCATTTTCGGTAACATCTCTGATGCCGTCACCATCTGTATCGATTTCTACCGAAACAAACATGGAGTCAGGTGTGGGGTCTGCGAGTCCTTGACTGTCCGTCGCGGTGAGGGTAAATGTGAGCAAGCTGGGTGCTGCCGGGGCGGTGAAGGTAGGCATTGCAGCGGTGTCATCGCTCAGGGTAACGGCCGTTCCCCCGGTCTGCGCCCATAAATAAGTCAAAGGTGTGTCCCCTTCCACATCTGTACTACCGGTTGCATTCAGAGTTACAACGTTGTTCGTGGCGACATATTGATCGGGGCCAGCACTGCTTACGGGGGCGTCGTTAACGGCCGTAATGTCAATATTGGCTGTAGCTGATCCGGTGGTGCTGTCACTGGCCTGGGCGCTTACCGTTAAACCGCGCGTGGTGGTGTCGGGCGCGTCAGAAGTGTTTTCAAAAGTAACGTGCTGGGCTACGGCCGTTACAACATCATCATTGATAGTGCCAGAGGAAAGCAGGCGAATATTGTCAACGTACAGATCGGCGCCTACCAGGTAACCGCCTGTGGCATCGTAAGTACCACCGACAAAAAGGAATTTATAATTTCCTTCGATGGTAATATTGGCGGTTTGGGTGTTCCAGGTAGACATCACATCGCCGCGTTGGCTGAACAGTTTTGTGTAAATAGTTTCGTCCTGTACCAGGAACCCAAATACTTCGTAATCGTCACCGCCACCCTGCGCCCGCCAATCGATTGAAATTTGGTCGCCAGGGAAGGCATAAAAGGATTGGGCGCTGACAGCATAGGGGCCATGAAGGGAGAGATTGCCGGTAGGATTATCACTTCTAGTGCCACCACTGTTTACAATATTACCATTGCTATGCAACAGCAGAGAGTTTGTGCCTTCAGAAGCGTAAACGGTAGATGTGGAGGCGGAAAAGGTGACGTTGCTGTTTGTTCCAAGAATGATTGTGCCCCAACCGGTTGTGAGGCCGCCATCCATGTAGTAATAAATGGGGTCACCATTCATGTCTTGAGCGTAATCGGTGCTGGAAGCGTTAAATTCCTGAGCGTAGGTGACCCATTCGTTTAGGCCGGTTTCAAAACTGAAGTTGTCCAGCGGGGCAGAGAAAAGAATTTTAAGCGGTTGACCGTTTTGGCCATTTTCGGTGGCGTCTACGGTGCCAATGCGAATGACTTGTGTGCCATCACCCCAAAAAACATCGGAACCGACAATTGAAATGGCTCCGTTTGTCGTCGGGGAGGCATCGCTTTGGATAGATAACTGGTCGTTTGCGGTGCTGTTGCTTAGCGCAAAGCGCAAATAGCCATCTCTATAATTTGTTCCACTGGAGAAGGTGATGTCATTGTCAATAATAATGGGGACTTGATTTTCGATATAGGTGTTATCGTCGAGATTGGTGATAGTTGGGGCGGCTAACGTGGTTGTGAAAGTGATCCCCAGCAGCAATACAATGAGGAGGAGAAATTTTGAAATATGCTTACTTTTCATCACAGGTCCTTTTAAGATTATTGGTTCAGTTTGTTTGTGCGGTTTATAGGCTTTTAATGGATATGGTTTTTTGTTGTTTGTGACAGAGACAAGAAAATATCTTATTTTACGATATTGATGAACTTTCTTTTTTGTATGGCGAATAAGTGGCTTTTACATATTTTGTACTCCTCTTTACCCCTGGCTTCTTTGTATATTTTCATTGGCTTTGTAGATAAATTTTTTGGCAGGAAGATGGCTATTATGGCTCAGACTGTGTTTTAGTTATGCCAGGCTAAAAATCAACAGGTCTTAATTACCGCACGGGCGGAAAACAAACCTTTAGATATTATGGTTTCGCTCGGTAGGGAAATCGACGACAATAACGAAAATTTTAGGGATGAATATAAGCTCTTACTCTGTATCCTGCTCCACGGGTATCATTTTCCTAAAAAGTATAGGAATAAGAATAAATGAAACGGTTTTTTTTCAATATGAGATAAAGGTCTTATGACTAAAGTAATATCTGGCTAATTTTGTGTTATCTGCTGACGGATGACCGTTGTTTGAAGCTTGTGGTGTTATGAATTACAGGTAAGCGTTCAGGTGACAGTCACTTTTTCCCAGAGGTAATGACAAATTTCAAGTCGTTTTTAAGTGACTGTCACCTCTGGGACTGAACGATTACAATTACAGCGAAAACCTTTTATTGAAATCACCGAAAACACCTGCAAATCCCAACAATATCTCAATCGTATCTTCATATTTTCTGAACAATTCGCCTTTAAGATGGGGAAGAATTTCTCCCTGAGGTGATCATATGCCTGCGACTCGAAAGAAAACTAGCCGAACCAAGATTAATTTTTTGATTGACCTTACCATTTTTGTGGCTTTTTTGGTGGCAATGGACCCGCGCCTGACGGGAATTGCCATTCACGAATGGTTGAGTATTGCTTTTGGCGCGGCCATTATCGTGCATTTACTGCTGCACTGGCAGTGGCTGGCGGCGACGACGAAGCGGTTTTTGGGTAAGGTGGCCGGCCAGGCCCGGCTCAACTATATTTTGAATGCGCTGTTCTTCATTGATATGACGTTGATTATTTTTACGGGCGTCATGATTTCTGAGTCGGCGCTGCCTTCGTTGGGTATCCGCTTTCAGCCCAATTTTTTCTGGCGTTGGCTGCATACGTTTTCGGCCGATATGGGTGTTTATATTCTCGGTTTGCACGTAGCGCTGCACTGGAAATGGTTGTGGAATGCGTTTAAGCGGTATGTGTTACGGCCGTTTCCCATCCCATCATTTCGGTTAGCCCAAAAGAAGGTGCAGATATGAAAATCATTGGACGTACGCTTATTATTCTGGCGGTGGCTCTGGTTGTTGTGGGCGCAGCGATAGGGTTTTCCCGGTCGGGTATAGCGGCTCAATTGATACCGGGCGGTCGCGGCGATGCATTTACCGGGCGCGGATTACCGGGCGATGACAATCAGGTGTTTCCAGGTGGCGCTTTCGACGGCCAGCGTCCCCCGGAAGGATTTAACCGGGGCGAGTTTTCCCGTGGTGGAGAGCGGCATGGTGATCGTTCCGGTGCTTTGGGTATTTTTAGCTTCTTGTCGTTGGGCCGCTACTTACTGACGATTAGTGTTATTGTGGTAGTTGTTGTGCTGATTGACCGCTTGTTTTCCCGTTGGAAAAGGCGGCAGAAAGTAGCTGAATAAACAATGAGAAACGGCCGTTTTCCCATTTGCAGTTAATCAATTCCCCCTAAAATCCAACTCAGCGGCCGTGTTGCCGGATATTTCCGACTGACAACGAAATTTTTTTTCTAAAACATATAGGTGGAGCCACGCTTTTTCCAAAAAAGCGCGGCTCCATTTTTATACTGCGCTGCCGGTTCAGGCAGCGGGCTTGATATATTGTGACGTTTTAATCGAAGGAGTTGTGAGAATGAAAAAAGGTTTATGGATAACTGTTTTGCTGTTTTGGGCTGTTACGTTGGCCGGTTGTTTTGCTTTTACTGAGCCGGAAGCATCGACCGGTGCCGTTGTTGCGCCGACGTTAGCTCCGGTGGTGGAAGCCGAACCGACCGATCCGGCGAGTGAACCTACGGAAGCGCCGGTTGCAGCAGCAACGGCCGTACCAGAACAGGAAACAAGTACGGCCGACCCGGCCATCTATGAAATTGACCCGGCCCGGTCTGAAGCCCGTTTCACCATTGAGGAAGTTTTGCGCGGCTCAGATAAAACCGTTGTGGGTG
This sequence comes from Ardenticatenaceae bacterium, assembly GCA_020634245.1. GTDB lineage: Bacteria > Chloroflexota > Anaerolineae > Promineifilales > Promineifilaceae > JACKCC01. The sequence goes on from JACKCC010000027.1 coordinate 66,686, forward strand.
TTTCTTCTAACCTGGCCGGGCAGATCGCCTTCGATATGAACGATCCGGCCGCTACCCAGATTGGCGAAATCCTCATTAATGCCCGCGATTTTGCCACCGACAACAACTTCCGCAATCGGGCCATCGCCAACGAGATATTGCTGACCAATACCCATGAGTTCATCACCTTTGTCCCCAAGGAACTGGTGGGGCTGCCTGACAGTGCGGTTATTGGGGAAACGTACGATTTTCAGATTATTGGGGATTTGACGATTATTGGCGAAACTCGTGAAGTAACCTTTGATGCTACAGTGATCCCGACTTCAGAGAGCGAACTGCAAGGATTAGCGTCGACAACCATTTTATATGGTGATTTCGGTGTGACGGTTCCGCTGTCACAGGCTGTTTCCGCGGTCAATGAGGATGTTTTGTTGGAGCTTGATTTTGTCGCTGTCGCCCAATAGCCACCTGAAGTAGAGTGGGGTAATTTACAAAAATGCCGGGATTTGCGCTTCAAAGTAAGCAAATCCCGGCTTTATTATTTGATCATGGGGATGAGCGGGCTTTGGGGAGATAGGAGCAGTGCCAGTGAAGCTGTTACTGCGTAACTCATGATGCCGATACGGCCGTCTATGAGAGCATATTTCAGATCTTTGTGGGAAACCCATTTGATGCAGCATATTTGCGAGTCAAAATAATGGGGATTCATTGTTGATTTAACGCCCATCGCAGCAAAAAAATGGCCGTTTACATCCGGCTTGTTGTTGTTCAGCATAAAACTGCCCATATACAACCAGTTATCCGACTGGAACCCGGTAAAGGCAAGCAGTTTCTGTTGGGCTGCCGAAATAGGATTTTCCCCTTTCTCCAGGACTCCGTTTACCAGATGCCAGCTTCCCCAGGCGCTGTTTGCCGTTAAATCCTCAATGATTAAGGCCTGCCCCTTTTCATTGAACGCTAACAGGTTGAAGTAATCAGTATCTGTATAAGGAGGATACCAGCAAGGGTAAAGTTTGGTATTGGGGATATTATCAGGAATGTCTTGACCCATTCTGTTTTCGTACAATGAATTTTTTAGTTGCAGCACGGCACACACCCCTTTTGAAAATTGATAATGTTTGCAGCAATGTTTTTCAGGTAGCACACCTTACCCGATCAAAGAATCGAACAGGTTCTGAAATAGGCGTGCCCAAAATAACGGATTATAGCCGTGAAAAGACAGCGCTTTATTCGATTGTGCATACTTCTTTGCAGGGCTGTCGTCTTGATTGGATTTAGATGTTTGTTTATCCAACTCATGCCCGTTTTGATAGGTACTCTCATAGTATGGCTGTCGTTCATTACAATCTAACTTTCGATCAATGGGTGAAGGGCAACGGCCGTTTTCCCCCACGAATGCTAAACGACAACTAAACGATTGGCCCGTCAGACCGCTCTGGTTTGGCAACTCCTGTTTCCTTGTGCTAGAATCCGCCTCGCTTTGGTGTTTGACCCCTGGCGAATGGGCGGCTAAGAATAGCCGCTTTTTACATCTTTAGAAGATCACGTTATTTGCACATTGATAAAATTCACTGGGAGTAAATAAATAACCAAAAAATTAGGCAAGTTCAGTTTCTGACGGAGGAGCACAGCAATTGTGAACGACAATCATCCCAATTATAAAAAATACACGATGATTACGTCACCGCCTGAAGGAAACGAGCCTGCTTCAATGGAGAAAAATATGGAAGAGAATGAAGAAATTACTGCCGGCAAGAAGTTTTCCCCCATCATTATTGTGGGTGGGCTGCTGGTCGTTATTTTAATTGTTGTTGGGCTGTTTCTGCCGCCCATATCATTGGGGCAGCGCCTCGGTTTTGGCGGCAGTGATGCCAATACGGCCGAGACGTCAGCCCCCGAACAACCCACCGTTTCCGGCATCAGTGTGAATGCCGCCAGTGCCAGCGCCAGCTTGTTTGATGAAACGGCAGGCGCGGCTGTTGTTGCCGCTATTCCCGCTAACGGTGTGCGTACCGGCAACCTGTTTGCTATTAATTATGAAGGCGAAACGCCTACTGGAAGCGTCGCTCTTACCATTCCTGCCGATGCCGGGTCATTAAAGACGCTCGATTTGTATGGCTGGGATGGCACAGTCTGGCATTTTATGCCCAGCCAGATCGACACAACTACGCAGCAAATTGTTTCGGCCGAAGGCCCGCTGTCTCAGGCGGTGGTGATGATGCAGATGGGCGCTGCTGCCAGCCCGGCTGTTGGCGCGGAACTGCTGCCCACGCAGGAACTGCCGGTTGAGGTTCTGCCTCAGTTAACAGAAGTCAGCGCGGGAACGTTGACATTGGTTGGGGCAGGTGAATTACAGGGTCAGGTAACGGCCGTTCCCACCGGGGCCTACGAGCAATTCCTGCGTGTGACCAACACCGGTGCTATTGTTGATCAGGCATCCTTGATTGCATTGTTGAATGACACCGCCGCCCAAGACAGTCACATCGCTGGCCTGGTGCAGCAAGTGGCCGCTGGCAATTACGCTGGTCTCAACCTGGATTATCAAGGTGTGCCGCTGAATCAAAGCCTGGCCTTTTCTAACTTTGTTGCCAACCTGGCCCAAGCGTTACACGCTCAGGGCGATAAGCTGGCCGTCACTCTGGCTGCGCCGCAGCGTACCGACACGAGTTGGGACACGGCCGGTCAGGATTGGGCTGCCATTAGCCAGGCCGCTGACATTGTTTATTTGCAAATGCCGCTCAATCCCACGATTTACAGTGCCAATGGCATTGCCGACCAACTCATCAACTTTGCCGTACGCCAGATTGACCGCCAGAAATTGACGGTTTTAACCAGTGTGAGTGCCGTCGATAATATCGGCGAGTCGTTCATTGAACTGTCCAACTCGGCCGCTTTAGCTAACTTTGGTGAACTGCAATTTGTCCAGGGTGGGGAAGAAGTGGAACCGGGTACGGCCGTTGAGGTCGCATTGTCCGGAACAGCCAGCCCGTTGCAATGGGATGGCGCCAGCCTGACATACAAATATAGTTACGAACAAGCTGGCCAGGCCCATAATGTCTGGCTGGGGAATGAGGCTGCATTAAGCCAGCGTCTGGCTTTGACTCAGCCTTACAATGTGCGCGGTGTGGCCGTGCGCGGATTGGGCAGTGTAACCGATGGTGCGGGTTATGCCGCGGCGATTAACAGTTATCTGGGGCAAGGCGCTGCACCATCCCCCGCCGGAGCCGCCATTGTCTGGACGGTTACGGATGAGGCTGAAAGTGTTCTGGCCAGCAGCAGCGGTGAAGCGCTTTCGTTTGCCTGGGATGGCGTCGAGCAGCCAGGTAATTACAAGATTAATGTGGAGTTTGCTCTGGGCGACAATGTGGCCGAGTTGGGTTCACTGACTGTCGCTGTGGCAGCCCCTGCGGAACCGGTGGCGGAAGAGACGCCGGCTGAAGAACAAACGACACCTGACACGGCCGTTTCCTCAACAACTGCTACCGGCAATGCCAACGCCACCGTCAACACCGGGGCCAACGTCCGGGTAGGACCGGGTTTGGGGTATGGTAATGTTGCTGGCGGGGCCAATCCTGGCACCCGTGTCGAACTAATCGGCCGCAGTTCCGATTCCAATTGGCTCAATATCATATTGCCGGACGGGATGGAAGGCTGGATTTTTGCCACTTTGGTAGACCCTGATCCCGGTGTCAGTATCGCAGCTTTGCCTGTCCCCGAAATTCCGCCGCTGGTGGCCAGCAGTGGGGATGGTGGTGGCGGTTCTTCGCCTGCGCCGGCTCCTGTTGTGGCCCCGATTACCAACACAGGCTTTTCTTTAGGCGGCCAGATATTCGGTGCGCCGTATGGCATGATGAGTTATGCCGGTATGACCTGGGTCAAGCGGCAGATCAAATGGAGTCCTGGCACCTCACCCGACGCCGCTTCAGGCATGATTGCTGAAGCGCACAACGCAGGCATGAAAATTTTGCTTAGCATTCCCGGACAGGCTTACCCTTCATCACTGCCTGATTTTAATGCTTACACCAATTTCTTGAAAGGTGTTGCCTCTCTGGCAGATCCGCCCGACGCCATCGAAATATGGAACGAGATGAATATTGACGCTGAGTGGCCGGCCGGACAAATCAGCGCCACCAGTTATGTTAACAACATGCTGGCTCCGGCTTACAATGCCATCAAATCGGCCCGTTCCGGCATCATGGTAATTAGCGGCGCACCGGCCCCTACCGGTTTCTTTGGCGGTTGCAGTGGTGCAGGTTGTGATGACGGGCTGTATATGTCGGCGGTGGCTGCTGCCGGCGGTGCCAGCTATATGGACTGTATCGGCATCCATTACAATGAAGGTATCGTCTCGCCCAACGTGCAGAGCGGTGATCCGCGCGGCAATGACCATTACACCCGCTTCTATTGGGGCATGGTTAATACGTACTGGAACGCATTTGGCGGGGCACGGCCGTTATGTTTCACCGAGTTGGGTTACCTGTCTCCTGAAGGTTATGGCAGTCTGCCCGGCAATTTCGCCTGGGCCAGCAATGTCACCGTTGCCAATCAAGCCCAATGGCTGGCAGAAGCCGCCAGTCTATCGGCCAACAGCGGCAAAGTCCGCTTGATGATTGTTTGGAACGTCGATTCCACAACCTGGGGCACTGACCCTCAAGCCGGTTATGCTATCATCCGTCCCGGCGGCGGCTGCCCGGCCTGTGAAACGCTGCGGGCTGTGATGGGTAAATAATTGACCGTGTTCAGTAACCAGTATTCGGTTTTCGGTGATAGAAAATCCTAAACGCTGAGTACCGGTTACTGTCAACAAGGCGCATTTTGGCTGATTTTGGCCAGAATGCGCCTCTTGTTTTCAAAATCAGTGGGGGTAATTACCTGATTGGCTGGTAAATCTTTTCTGACCGCGGAGTACGCGGAGAGCACAGAGATTTGTCGGTAGAGGTTGACTTACGAGGTGTTTTATGAAGAAAATTACCGTTTTGTTTGTGATTTTATCGATGGCATTTTTGTTGGCTGCCTGTGGCGGCAGTGCTGAACCGGTGGAGATTCCGGTGGAAACGGCCGTTGAACCGACCCTTCCACCAGCGCCGGCAACGGCAACACTTCTCCCGCCGCCGGTGGTGAGTCAATCGGGTGGCGAAGGGGATACGGCCGTAGCCAGTGAAGAACCTGCACCGCCAACGCCAGCTCCGGCCATTGCCGAGCCGCAAACCTTACCTGTCTGGCCAGCCGATCGGTTTGGCTATGGTGTTCAGGTTCACGGCGATGCCACCGTGTCCGATCAGGGCACAGTTATGGATGTCGTTAAAAATCAACTGGGCATGGATTGGGTCAAAACCCAAATCCGCTGGAACTATGCCGAGGCCGGGCGTGATGAATATCAATGGTTTTTTTACGATGCGACCTTGAACGAAGCCGCTGAAAAAGGTCTGTATACGTTGGTCAGCGTCGTGGCTGCGCCCGATTGGTCCCGTTCCTACGGATTGGATCAGACTGGCAAACATGGCCCGCCCGACAATTACCAGGATTATTACGACTTTTTGCGGACACTGTTGGAGCGCTACCCCGACAAAATCGACGCTGTTGAAGTGTGGAATGAGCAGAATTTGGATCGGGAATGGCTGGCTCCTAATGGCTTGAGCGCGGCTGATTACACTGCCTTTCTAAAAGGGGCGTATGAAACCATCAAGTCAGTCAATCCTGACGTTATCGTTGTTAGTGGCGCGCTGTCACCGACGGGCGGTTGGACAGAACCAGATGGGACAGTTACCGCTCTGGACGATTTTGTGTATCTTGACCAGATGATTCAAGCCGGATTTTTGAATTATGCTGACTGCGTTGGCGTTCATCACAACGGCATTAACTTGCCGCCAGATGTCGCTTATGACCAAACCGGTTCACTGCCGGAATCCGCCACTGCATCTTTCCGCGGCCCATTCGACAATCCGCATCACAGTTGGAGCTTCAAAACGACGCTGGATGTAACGGCCGAAAAAGTCCGCGCGGTTGATCCCAACAAGAAACTGTGCATTACCGAATTCGGCTGGGCAACCCGCGAGGGATTGGCCGGCGACGTAGGCAATTTTGGCTTTGCCAATGACAATACGTTGGATGAGCAGGCACAGTACATTGTGCAGGCGTTTAACCAGATGCGTGATTCCGGTTACGTCTGGATTGCGACCCTGTTCAACTTTGATTTTGGCAACAAAGGCACCGATGATCCGGCCCTGTACAGCCTGATCGACAGCAGTGGGATTCCCCGGCCGGCTTTTGGGGCCGTCGCGGCCATGGAAAAAGACCATTAGTGATGCGGCGTGCTTTTCTTCTGTTAGGAATGATGGTGTTGGTGGCTTGCCAAACGGCCGTTATGCCGCCAACACCAACACCCGTACCGACGTCTACATCATTCCCCACGGCTCTGATGGGAGAAACGGCCGTTAATCAACTATTCGCATCTCCAGCCTACGGTATCCAGGCCTTCATGTGGTGGAAAGCCGACATTGCTCAAAGAGATTTACAACTCATCGACAAAATGGGCTTTGGTTGGGTGAAACAAGAATTTTCCTGGCGCGAAATCGAAGGCATCAAAAAAGGCGAGCGTGACTGGTATCGGCCGAACTTGATTGTAGGCATGGTCGAAGATGCCGGCCTTAACCTGGTTGTTCGTCTGGATCGCCAGCCATTTTGGACGGAAGCAGACCCATTAGACCTGCACGATAATGCGCCACCATCCAATTTGCAAGATTTTGGTGATTTCTGTGGTGCTGTGGCTGAACGTTATAACGGCCGTATCGCCGCCTATCAGGTCTGGAACGAGCCAAACTTGAGCCGGGAATGGGGCAATCAGCCGCCTGATCCGGCTGAATATACTGAACTGCTCAAAGTTTGTTACCAGGCCATCAAAGCCGCCGATCCCAACGCAATCGTCATCTCCGCCGGGTTGGCGCCGACCGGAACCAACGATGCAACGGCGATGCCGGATGCTGATTTTTTGCAGGGCATGTATACGGCCGGCGCTTCACCTTATTTTGACGTACTGGGTCTGCATGCACCGGGCTACAAAGCGCCGCCGGAGCTAGACCCGGCCGAAGCGGCAGCCACTCCTGATTATGGCGGCGGGCGCTGGTTTGCCTTTCGCCACGTCGAGGATATGCGTGCTATCATGGTGGCCAACGGCGATGGCGCCAAACAGGTTGCCATCCTGGAAATGGGCTGGACGCTGGATACGGTGAATCCGCATTATGCCTGGTTTGCCGTTGATGAGCAGACCCAGGCCGATTATTTGGTGCGGGCTTACCAATATGCCCAAAAAAATTGGCAGCCCTGGATTGGGTTGATGTCCTCAATTTACATTGCCGATTACGGCTGGACTGAAGAGAATGAGCAGTGGTGGTGGTCAATTGTACTGCCCGATGGCACGCCGCGTCTGGCGTATGAGGCGCTGCGCGAGATGGAGAAATGAGCGGGTGACATGGTGAAGGGGTGGGCGACCTTCGGTCGCTGGGGTTGAAGAAAACCACTTGCCAACTCGTAACCCCGCAACTTCGCAAACTCTTACAATGACATTCTGGATTTTAGTTATCTCTTATTGGTTTCATTTATTGTCTACGGTGGTTTGGCTGGGTGGAATGGCGCTGATGCTCCTGGTTGCCTGGCCAGCCCTGCGCCGGGGAATGCTGTCGGATAATCATTGGCTGGTTTTGCAGCAGCGGTTCATGCCCTGGGCCAATGGCAGCCTGATTATTCTGCTCATCACCGGCTTTGTGCAGATGACAAATGATCCCAATTACAACGGCTTTTTGCAGATTGATAGTTTGTGGGCCGGGGCAATTTTGGTGAAGCATCTGGCGTTTGGCGGAATGGTGATGATTGGTGTTTATGTGCAGTGGGTGCTGCACCCGGCAATGGATCGATTGAAGCTGTTGGGGGAAAAACGGCCGTCTCTACTCCAATCAGAGCAAGCAGCCCTGTCACAGCGCGAAATCCGGCTGCTGCGGTTGAATTTGTTGTGTGCGGCGGCGGTTTTGTTCTGTACGGCGGTGGCAACGGCCGTGTAGGTTTCATGCGTCAGAAGTCATGCGATATTGACGGTTGACAAAATGACGTGTGACAAAGCGAGGTGTGGTATGAGTGAAGCCCGAAAGCAAGTCTTACAAATGCTCCAGGATGGTAAGTTAACGGCCGAACAGGCCCAGGAATTGCTGCAAGCCCTGGAACCAACTACTGAAGAGCCACAAGAAGCCATCGAAGGGGAGGTCGTTCAGCCTGTCGAGCCGCCTGATATGGAGCGATTCCGCCGGTTTTGGCAGTACCCGTTTTTTATCGCCCTGGCCGTTCTCGTTGCCGTCGGGCTGGGACTGCGCTCCTTGTATCAGGCGTCGGAAGGCATGATGACGTTTTGGTTGTTTTGCGTGTCAGGCATCTTTGCTTTAACGTTTATCTTGACCGTGTTGGCTTTTATGAGCCGCAGTGCCCCCTGGGTTCATGTGCGCGTCAAAGAAAAAACGGGCCGCAAAATTGCCATCAGCCTGCCGTTGCCGATGGGATTGGCTCAATGGGGTATCGGCATTGCTCGCAACTTTGTGCCGGAAACGGAGCAGGGCAATCTGGATATGGCCGCTGAATTTATCCGCTCAGCTCGCCACGATTTGAAAGGGCCAGGCACCGAGCCACTGATGATCAATGTCGATGACGAGGATGGTGATCAGGTGCAGGTGTTCATCGGGTAAATGATGGCGGGGATTAGGGAATTTGGGGATTTTTTCTTATTGTATCCCTAAATCCCCTAGTCCCCGCTCATAGAAATCATGCTCATCATCGACGGCAGCCAGGGAGAAGGGGGAGGGCAGGTTTTGCGTACCAGTCTGAGTTTGGCGGCTTTGACAGGATGGCCGTTTACCCTCACCAACATTCGCGCCAATCGAGCCAAACCGGGCTTACGGCCGCAGCATGTAACGGCCGTTCATGCCGCCGCCGCTCTTTGCCAGGCCGAGATAAAAGGGGCTGGTCTCAACTCCCAAACGCTGGAATTCCGCCCGCAGATCCCAACGCGAGCTGGCAATTACCGCTTTGACGTGACTGATGCTGCGCAAGGTGGTTCGGCAGGCTCAGTGACCTTGATTTTGCAGGCTTTGCTTTGGCCACTGCTCTTTGCCGACGGGCCATCGCAGCTGTCGTTGCACGGCGGCACGCATGTGCCTTTTAGCCCGCCGTATCATTATTTGGCGGAGGTGGCCCGGCCAGCCTTTGCCCGGTTTGGGGCGGAGTTTGCGCTGGAGTTGGTTGACTGGGGCTGGTATCCGGCGGGCAGGGGAGCGGTAACGGCCGTTATCCAACCCAAGAGTCAATTGCAAGCCGTCGATTTTGCGCCTGTGTCGGTTCACAAAGTCAGCGGCGTGGCCGCTGTAACCAATCTGCCGGCCCACATCCCACAGCGCATGGCCCGCCGCGCCGACAATTTACTGCGTCAGGCCGGTTTTGCCACCGACATCCAGCCGCTGCGGGAGCGGGGATGCGGGCCGGGAGCCGGCCTGGTCTTGTGGCTGCCGCAGGCCGGGTTTACCAGCCTGGGCCGTAAAGGATTACCGGCCGATAAAGTGGCGGAAACGGCCGTTGCCGATCTTCTGGCTTTTGTGGACAATAAGACCGCAATTGACAAGCATTTGGCTGATCAATTGTTGATTCCCATGGCACTGGGACACGGCCGTTCCACCTTGACGACCAACCAATTAACACAACACACACTCACCAACGCGCACCTGCTGCGCCAATGGCTGGACGTATCCATTACCATTACCGGTGACTTAGGTGAACCAGCTCAAATTGAAGTCACTGGCATCAATTATCAATTGGCGTGATGCGTGAAGATAAAAGCTCACACATCACGCATCATATTTTATGTTTGAACTTATCTTTTTTGGCACGTCATCATCGGCCCCGTCGGCACACCGGGGCTTATCATCACACATGATTTTGTACCGGCAGCACCGCTTTTTGCTGGACTGCGGCGAAGGCACGCAGCGGCAAATTTTGCAGAGCGGCCTGGGTTTTAAACGGTTAAACAAAGTTTTACTCACTCACGGCCATTTGGACCATATTTTGGGACTGGGCGGGCTGATTTCTACGTTGAGCCGCTGGGAAAATTTGGATCAGATCGATATTTACAGCGGCCGTTCCACTTTGACGCGGGTTGGCAATTTGCTGTACAAAGTGGTTTTCCTGGGGGCAAAGCCACCCATCGAAATTAATCTGATTCCGTTGGAGCCGGGCGTTGTCATGGAAGATGACAAGTTTACACTTTCCACTTTTCCGGTCAGCCATCGCGGGGCGGAGAGTTTTGGCTTTCTGTTCCAGGAGAAGGAGCATCGGCCGTTTCTGGCCGAAAAGGCCGATGCCTTAGGCGTTCCTTTCGGGCCGGAGCGGAGCCGGTTGGTGCGGGGAGAAAGCGTGGTGTTGGGTGACGGCCGTACCATCCACCCTGATGACGTTCTCGGCGAAGGCGTACCGGGCACGAAATACGTCCATATCGGTGATGTCGGCCGTATCGACGACACCATCCGCACCGTCTGCCAGGATGCCGATACCCTAGTCATGGAATCCACTTACGTCGACGAAGAAGCGGAAATGGCTCACAGTTTTGGCCATATGACGGCGGCAGCAGCGGCCCGTCTAGCCCGTGACGCCAACGTGCAAACGCTTATTCTGACTCATATCTCTCGCCGCTACTTTGAGCGGGACATTCGCCGGGAGGCGCAGGCCATATTCCCCCACACTTTTGTCGCTCGTGACTTTGACCACTTCCAAATTTCTCGCGGCGGCGCGGTACGGTTGAAGAAAGATTCGCAGCAATACGAGGAATAATCATGGATGAAACAGCCGATATTGTTATTTGTGGGGCCGGGATTGCCGGTATTTCTGCTGCCTATCACCTGGCGGTCAAACAGGGCGTTAAAAATGTCGTCCTGGTTGATGAGCGGGAGCCATTGACGCTGACTAGCGATAAATCGACCGAATGTTACCGCAACTGGTGGCCCGGCCCTGGCGATACAATGGTGCGCTTCATGAACCACAGCATCGATCTGCTGGGTGATCTGGCCGACAGTAGCGGCAACTATTTCAATCTCAATCAACGCGGCTACATTTTTCTCACTGCTGACCCGGTACACGCCCGGTCGATGCAGCGAACAGCGGCCGAGATTGCCGCTTTGGGTGCAGGTGAATTACGTGTAGTCAACAAGGCTGGGGATTACGTGCCTTCTCCCGGTGAGGGGTATGGCCTGGCGCTGGATGGAGCCGATTTGCTTTTAAGCCCGGAGATGATTCAGGCACATTATCCATTTATCAACGATGAGGCCCAGGCGCTGCTGCACGCCCGGCGCTGCGGCTGGCTTAGCGCCCAGCAGATGGGGATGTATATGCTGGAGCAGGCGAAGGCGCATGGGGCCAGGCTGGTAACAGGGCGGGTAACGGCCGTATCCCTGGAAAACAATCGCATTCAAGCTGTGGAAGTTGAACAGAATGGTACTAAAACCCAAATCGCCGCCTCGGCTTACGTCATTGCCGCCGGACCATTGGTGAAACAGGCAGCGGCAATGATTGGCGTGGATTTGCCGGTTTTTAACGAACTGCATGGCAAAATCGCCTTTGAAGACACCCAGGGCGTCATCCCGCGACACGTACCGCTGATGATTTGGAATGATCCGGTTCGTCTGGCCTGGACGGATGAAGAACGAGCCGAACTGGCTGCCTTTGATGACACGCGCTGGCTGGTGGAGGAATTCCCGGCCGGTGTCCATTTTCGGCCGGAGGGCGGGCCGGGCGCGCAAACGGTCCTGGCCATCTGGACGTATGACGTAGAGGTCAAAGAACCAACCTGGCCGATTGATCTGCCTGATGAGTATGCCGAAATTATTATGCGCGGGCTGGTGCGGATGGTTCCGGGGCTAGATGTTTATTTGGGAAAGATGGCACGGCCGTATATCGACGGCGGCTACTACTGCAAAACCCAGGAAAATCGGCCCATCATTGGCCCACTGCCGGTGGATGGAGCCTATATCATTGGGGCATTGTCCGGTTATGGTATCATGGCTGCTATGGCCGCTGGTGAACTTCTGGCGGCTCACGTGACCGGTGATGCCCTGCCTGATTACGCATCCGACTTCCTGCTCGGCCGCTATGATGACCCGGCTTACCGGGCTATGCTGGCCGACTGGGATCCAACGACGGGTCAATTATAGTCTCAGGTTAGACCGGCGAGTTTTTTTGTAGTTTATAATTTAAATCGGGTAGCGAATTTCATCCGTTGTCCGGGTGTACCCTTGTGGTCGCCCTTAACTGGACGGGCACAAGACCTGCCCCTACTTCGATTATTTTCTTAAAGACGAGTAAACTCTCGCCGGTCTCCAGAAGGAAACACATGGAATTACAATTACCGACCTTTTCGACCGAAATAGTCACAGCCCAGTTTTTGTACCGGGGTAAACTGCAACCGCGCGGCGAACTGTTCACGTTCCTGAATGATCGCCGCTATCTTAACTTCCACATGAGGGAGGCTACTTTTCATCCGCTGCCAGAAGGGTATCGGGTTAACACGTTGAAGCAGGATGGTATTAACGTTAACTGGCGTGACATCCTTTACATCGCATTGCTGCATGAAGCAAATATGGAACGGGTGCAGTTATTGCAATCGGGGAGGCCAGTAACGTTCTACTTACAGAATCTGGCCATCCGAGGCAATTTGCGGGTTAATCCGGATGCGCATGATAATGATTTGTTGGACGAAACCCGCGATTTTTTGGCCGTAACCGATGCTAATATCGTACCGCTGCATCCGGTAGCGGCCGTACCCGCATCCACAGTACCCTTACTGGCGCTAAATCGGCATCAAATTGAGAGTTATCACGTTTATCAGCCCAAAGCCTAGCCGCACCTGATGGGTCATTCACACGCAAAGGTTGTATGCGTTATAATCTAACTTGTAAGTTAGATTGTGGAGGTTTGGTATCTGAAACAGCAACGTAAAGGTATTGTCATCAAGGCCATCAGCGGTTTTTTTACCGTTGTTAGTGACGAAGGTGAAATTGTAGCGCAGCTGCCGGGACGGTTGAAGCAGGAATGGCAGCGTTCTACCATTGTGGCGGTGGGCGACCGGGTGACGGTGTCGTTAAATGCTGATGGCACGGGCACGATTGAAGCGGTGGCTGAACGACAATCGGTGTTGTCGCGGACGCGCACATCGGCCGAGGGCCGCCATCTGTTAAAGGACCAGGAGCAGGTGCTGGTGGCGAATCCCGATCAGGTGGTGTTTGTGTTTGCGGTGAAACGGCCGTATCCCAGCCTCCGCAAATTAGACCGCTTCCTCGTCGTCGCCGAAATGAACGAACTCCCGGCCATCATCTGCATCAACAAGGTTGACCTGACCGGACTGGATAAGGCCCGCGAACAATTTCAGCTTTACGAAGAAATAGGTTATCCCGTCATCTATACCAGCGCCCAAACAGGGCAGGGTGTTGATGGGCTGCGGGAGCAGCTGCGGGATAAGTTGACGGTTTTGGCCGGGTCATCAGGGGTGGGCAAGTCGAGCCTGCTCAACGCCATCGAGCCGGGGCTGGGATTGAAGGTGCAGGAAGTGAGCCAGGCGACGGGCAAGGGACTGCACACCACCCGCTATGCCGAAATTTTCCCGCTGGCGATGGGCGGTTTTGTGGCCGATACGCCGGGGATTCGTGGGTTGGCCCTGTTCGATGTTGAACCGGCAGAACTGGACGCCTATTTTCGCGAGATTGCCCCATTGGTGGCTGACTGCCAGTTCAGCGACTGCACTCACGAACATGAACCGGGTTGTGCTGTGCGGGCGGCGGTGCAGGACGGCCGTATCACCTCTCAACGTTACGACAGCTATCTGCGCTTGCGGGCCGAGCATGAAACGCTGGATCGGGAGGCATATTAAGGTGCACAGGCGGCAGGTGGCAAGTTTGCAAGTTTGTAAGTGGCAAGTGGACAGGTTTCTGCCTTTTGCTTTCTGCTTTCTGCTTTTTGCTTTCTCCCTGGCGGCTTGTACCGGCGCGCCTGTATCAATGAACAGCGTGGTTGACAGCGGCATTCCGGTGGCGGCCGAGTTTGCCGCGTTTTATGCGGACAATGGCGGCCAGCGTTTCTTTGGCGAACCAATTACTGAGGGGTTTGATGCGGGGGATGACGGCCGTTTCACCCAATACTTCCAAAATATGCGCCTGGAGTACGACGAGGCCGATGGCGTCGTCATTTTTCCTCTAGGGGGGTGGGCGCTGGCCGGCGTCAACAAACCCCAACCGGCGCTTGTGCCAACTAACAGCCGCAGCCGGGCGTTTCCTGGAACCGATTTTACCGTTCAGGATGAGTTCTTGACGTTTTACGAAGCGTACAACGGCGAACAACTGCTGGGCCTGCCCATTTCGCCGCAGATGGATGAGGGGGACTTGCGGGTACAGTATTTTGTCAACGGCCGTTTAGAATGGCATCCTGAACTGAATTTAGACGATCGGGTCCAGGTTGGCCCTTTAGGCAGAGATTACTTTTTAGCCATCGGTGCGCCGGGATACGGTGACATTCAGGATGCCCGTCCGGTTCCCTTTGCCGGGATTGAGCGCGTGGATGTGTATACGGCCGTAGAAAACCCAGTCCTTTACGACGGCGATGAGCAAACTCTGTACGTAACCGTATTCACGCCCGGACAGCGCCCGGTGGATGGCATCTCCGCTGATGTGATGATTACGTTTGGCGAGACAACGGCCGTTCTCGATCTGGGCCGTACCGATGGTCAAGGCCGCATCGTCGTTCCCTTCAATAATTTGGCCATTCCTCCCGGCCAGACGATAGAACTGCTCACCTCAGTCTACTCCTCCGATGGCCGTGTCATTGGCCAAAGTACACTGATGTTCAAGACGTGGTGGTAAGACATCATATGTCATGAATCATGCGTCAAAATTAGACTATTTGGGTTGCGCGCCTTTCTCGTTCTCTCTCAAAACCGGTTTAATCAACCGATCGGTTGATAGCCTGATTGCTTTTGGTTGATTGGGGAATCGGTCGTTGGATACGGCCGTTTCCATCCCCTGGTTGGTTACACCTCCCGTTCAAATTGTTATCCTACAGTCAAGATAAATACTGAAGCAAACGGAGCGCGGTCTGCCGGACCGTAAAAAGCGAGCAAGCTGCTTGTGCTCCTGCTTTGATAGGAGAACAAAAATGAATGACGACATTTCCGAATTGAAAGAAACTGAACGACGCATTCGCAATGACGACGCCACCAAGATTTTTGCCGTCGTGTTGATATTAGTTGGCATAGCCGTACTGATAAACTATTTCACCGATTACTCACTGGAAAATTGGTGGGCACTGTTTATGCTCCTCCCGGCCGGGTATATTTTCATGGCTATCTGGCGTGATTACAAGGAAAACGGCCGTCTTTCTCGCAAGAGCAGCGGGGCTATCATTCCCGGTTTGGTCATGGTAGCTATGGTGACCATCTTCCTCTTCAACCTGAGCTGGGCTATTTTCTGGCCGGTCACCTTCATTGCCATCGGATTTTCCATTTTGCTGGGCAATCGTTAGTAAAGTGACAGGCAGTCTCGAACTGCCTGTCACTTGGAGAAATTATTATGAAAACCGTAATTGAAGTTTCCCATTTACGCAAAACCTATGGCGTAACGGTCGCCGTCGAGGATATCTCCTTTGCTGTGCAGCAGGGGGAAATCTTTGGCATTGTGGGGCCGAATGGGGCGGGGAAGACAACGGCCGTTGAATCAATCATGGGCTTGCGAAAACCCGACAGCGGTACGGTACGCGTCCTGGGTTTGGACCCGCAGGCCGAAGCCGATGACCTGCGCCAGCGGCTGGGCATTCAGTTGCAAGAAGCCAATTTGCCCGATTACCTCAAGGTATGGGAAGCATTGGATTTGTTTGCTGCCTTTTACCGGCGGACAGTTCCCTGGGAACCTTTGCTGGAGCAATGGGGCCTGGCCGATAAGCGCAATACAAGCTTTAAGAATTTGTCCGGCGGCCAGAAACAGCGGCTGTTTATCGCGTTGGCGCTGCTTAATGATCCCGAAGTCGTCTTTTTGGATGAGCTGACGACCGGCCTGGATCCGCAGGCGCGCCGCGCCACCTGGGAGATGGTAAGCGCTATCCGTGACCAGGGCAAGACGGTGATTCTGGTCACGCATTTTATGGATGAGGCTGAGGAATTGGCCGACCGAGTGGCCATCATTGATCAAGGGCGGCTGGTGGCGCTGGATACGCCGCAAGCGTTGATTGAAGGCTTGCAGGCTGGCAGTTCGGTGCGCTTTAGTGGCGTGAACGGGTTTAATGCTGATTTGCTGCGCGATGTTGAGGGGGTAACGGCCGTTGCCCGTGTGAACCAACACATTATCGTTCATGGCAATGGTCCGCTGCTGGCCCGCGTCGCCGTCGCCCTCGCCCAACACGACATTACCCCCACCGACCTGCACGTTGAGCAGGCCAATCTGGAAGACGTGTTCCTGGCCCTCACCGGGCGAAAAATTAGAGAGTGAGCAAGTTGCAAAGTGGCAGAGTAACTTTTTTACCTTGCTACTTTGCAACTTTAATACTTTGCTACTCTTGCAAAGGAGTTCAAATCATGAAAGCGTTAACAAAAATGACCTGGGTGGAGCTGAAATTAAAATTGCGCGAACCGGTGGGGACTTTTTTTACCCTGGTGTTCCCGCTTCTTCTGCTGTTTTTGTTTGGCAGTATTTATGGCAATGAGCCGACGCCGTTCCTGAACGGCCGTGGCAACGTGGACAATTCCGTGCCCGGCTACATCGCCATGATCATCGGTACGACGGGGATG
>JACKCC010000028.1 GCA_020634245.1 Ardenticatenaceae bacterium
CAATGGGGGTCACTTTAACTAGGAGAAGTGAATGGTAGCCTTATTTTCGATCAAACCTGAATATGTTGAAAAGATATTCTCAAACGAAAAGCTGTATGAGTACAGAAAAGTCATCTTCAAAAAAAGAGTACAAAAGATAGTTGTCTATTCTACGATGCCAGTTGGTATGATCGTTGGTGAGTTTGACGTTGATGACGTGTTAGTAGATCGCCCCAGTGAAATATGGGATCAAACTAAATCCGTATCTGGTGTAGAAGAAACCTTTTTTAGACAATATTTTCAAGGAAGAGAAAAAGGGTATGCAATCAAGATTGGCAACAAAAAGAAGTATAGTAAACCTGTCGATCCTAAAGAGTTGTTTGATTCCTTTATTGCTCCCCAATCATTTAAATATTTAGACGATCCTGTAAAAATGGGCTGACAAAAAGTTTAAGCATACAACTAAAAATAGGTTCACCTTCCGCACCCGCCAAACCATCACTGGGCCGCGCCAATTAACGTCATGAGTTTCCGACTGTGTAGGCAATACAGTATAATCTAGTTTAGGCAACGGCCGTATCCCCCCTCCCAACCAGTAATTATTAAGTCATTCCCCAGCCACCTGCAACCGGGTGGCTTTTTTATTGGCCACAGCTACAATTCTACGCAATACGCACTACGTAACACCGGAACCATCCCATGAACAATCCCTTTGACATCCTATTTGAACCCGTCCCCATTGGCCCGGTCGTCGCCCCCAACCGCTTTTATCAGGTCCCTCACTGCAACGGGCTGGGCCACCGGATGCCGCGGGCGCTGGCGGCGCTGCGCGGCGTCAAGGCCGAAGGCGGCTGGGGCGTCGTCTGCACCGAGGAAGTGGAAATCCACCCCAGCAGTGATTTGGCCCCCAACATCGAAGGGCGGCTGTGGGACGACGGCGACATCCCGGCGCTGGCGCTGATGACCGAAGCCGTTCACGCTCACGGCGCGCTGGCCGGGATTGAACTGACCCACGCCGGCCATCACGCCTGGAACCTCATCTCGCGGACGCCGGCGCTGGGTTTAAGCTCAGTTGGCGTCTCCGGCTTCGCGCCGTGGCAGACACGGCGTCTGGACAAGGAAGACATCCGTAACGTCCGCCGCTGGCATCGGGCGGCGGCGCTGCGGGCCAAACGGGCCGGGTTTGACATCATCATCTGTTACGCGGCCCATAATTTGTCGCTGGCGATGCACTTTCTGCTGCGCCGCTACAATGATCGCCGCGACAAGTATGGTGGCAGCCTGGCCAACCGGACCCGCTTTTTGCGCGAACTGATCGAGGACACCAAAGAAGCGGTGGGCGATAGCTGCGCCGTCGCCGTGCGCCTGGCGGTGGATGAACTGCTGGGCGAGGAAGGGCTGTCGGCCCAGGGGGAAGGGTACGAGATCGTGGCCCTGTTGGCCGAACTGCCCGATTTGTGGGACGTCAACATCAGCGATTGGAGCAATGATTCGGCAACGTCGCGTTTTGCCAAGGAGGGCTACCAGGAGCCGTACATCGGCTTTGTCAAGTCGTTGACCAGCAAGCCGGTGGTCGGCGTGGGCCGGTACACGTCGCCGGAAGCGATGGTCAACGCCATCCGCAACGGGGTGATGGATTTGGTGGGCGCGGCCCGGCCCTCGATTGCCGACCCATTTTTGCCGGAGAAGATTCGGGACGGCTGTATCGCCGACATCCGTGAGTGCATTGGCTGCAACATCTGCGTCACCGGGGACACGCTGTACACGCCCATCCGCTGCACGCAAAATCCGACGATGGGCGAGGAATGGCGGCGCGGCTGGCATCCGGAACGCATCGCGCCGCGCCAAACGGCGCAGGAAATCTTGGTCGTGGGCGGTGGCCCGGCCGGTCTGGAATGTGCCCGCGCTCTGGGGCAGCGCGGCTACACCGTCACCCTCACCGAAGCGGAAAATGAGCCGGGCGGCCGGGTCATCCGCGAATGCCGCCTGCCGGGGCTGGCCGAGTGGCGGCGGGTGGTTGATTGGCGGCTGACGCAGATTTCTCAACTGCCGCAGGTGTCGCTGTATCCGGGCAGCCCGATGAGGGCGGCCGACGTGCTGGAATCAGGCTTCAAGCACGTCATTGTGGCCACCGGGGCGCAGTGGCGGCGGGATGGGAAGAGAAGGACGGTGTTACGGCCGTTACCCGGCCACAATCTACCCCACGTTTTTACACCGGATGACTGGCTTCGACAGGGCTTCGACAAGCTCAGTCACCAAGCTCAGCCACCGCAGCTTACGGGGCAGGTCGTCATTTACGACGACGATCATTACTACATGGGCGGAGTTTTAACTGAACTGCTGGCCGGACAGGGCTGCCAGGTGACACTGGTCACGGCCGCTCCTCTCATCAGCTATTGGTCGCAGTACACACTGGAACAGGGCCGTATTCAGCGTCGCTTGACTGAGTTGGGCGTGACATTTTTCGTCCAACACAAACTGCAAGCCATCGAGCCTGATTTTGTGCGATTGGTGAGTGTGGTGAACGGCCGTGCTCAGGACATTGCCGCCGATTCTGTCATTCTGGTCACTGACCGCCAGCCCAACGACGAACTGTATCATTCGCTCAAACCGGCACTGGCTGAAGGTAAACTGTCGTCTTTGCGCGTCATTGGCGACGCCGAAGCGCCCAACATTATTGCCCAGGCGGTTTTTTCCGGCCATCTAGCCGCCCGTGAATTTGAAGAATTAGCCCGGACAGAAACACCTTTCAAGATGGAGTATATCGATCTCGACTAGATTAAAAATTTACGCATCGAAACGCTTTATTTCCAGTGACTTTTCAACCACATAAGCGTCTAAAATTCTAGCAAGAAAATGAAAATGATATTCAGCTTTCTTCTTACCGGCTTTAAGACAAGTTCAATACAATAAGAAATGCTTTTACTTTAGTTTCCGCTAACTGCTTGCCAGCAAATGGCAAGACAACGTATCCAAAGCAACGCTTTGGACAAATGAACCTTAACAATGTGGGCCAAAAACGTCCCAATTTACGCAGAATTGAGAACTCGCTGCCGTTTTACCCGGCGATGAGCGACAATTCCTTTGGGTAAATGTGCGGTAACAGACTGCTTTTCTCGAAGTCGCGCATCAAATGGGTAAGCTTTGGGAAAATCAACCTTGGATAATGCTCGACGAAGCCGTCCAGACGTTTTTTGGGGTGTCTATCCCAAAATCCTGTGGGGATCGGCGGCAAGGTAGCAGCCAAATAAGTTAAGATATTGCCAGCAAGCAAAGCCAATTCTGGTAATCGATGACAGGCAATCGGCGCAAAGACGAACTGCCGGTGTAAGCCCAACATTTGCTTGGCAACTAGCGGCGGTTGTTCTACGGGCCAGCGGTCAAGGTATAGTCGATAAATCGTTTCTGCTTGAGCCGACAAGTTCGTGCCCAGAACCAACGGTTTTTTGTATAGCGGGTCATGAAAAACCCAGACCGTGAACGCCTTATTGCTCACCGACACTTTCTGCTCAGTGCGTACCAACCCTGTCCAACCCTGAACTTCAATTGTGCGATTGCTAAATTGAAAGCGGGTTGTCATATCAGGTCCCGTTGCCGGGATAAGGTTGCCGCCTCGTTGGCGTGGTAACGGCCGTATCAACTGACCATATTCAGCAGGACGCCCGCGCTTCTTCTTTGACGGCAGATGATTACGGCGGCCTGTGCAATTCACCGCGAGCCGAATCACAAAGCGAGGTATCTCCGCGTCGTGCATATCGGCGATGGACGCACCCGCGTCATGAACAAAGACCTCTTGTTCATCCAGATAGAGAGGAACTTGGCGCAGAATCGTTGCTTTGAGTTCAGTTTCGCCATCACTTCTTGGGTTTGCCCGTATGATGCGTTTGAGCAGTGGCAAGCGTTGTCCATCTATCTCGCCAACCTGTGTAATCACACCAAATCCAACACCTTTAATCAAGCGATTGGCTAGACGATGGAAGAACTTGTTTGACCAGAATTTTAATTGCGGTCGCCAAAACGCAGTGATGTCTACGGCTACGGGTCGCCAACCTTCATATTCTCTGGTTTGCCACCGCTTTTCACTCAGTGCCAACTGTCGCCATCGTGTCACAAGTTCGCGGATATCCCATTTCCCGTAGCGCAATGCTTGCCAACTACGCCGAATCTCGCCGTCACTAAATCCCGATTCAGACAACGCTGTGTGAACTGCACCACGCCCTTGGAGAAAGGCTCCTCTGAGCATGGCCCACATTAAATGTAAAAGTGCAAGATTTGTGCCCACAGGCAATGGTTTTACAACTTGCTCGAGGGCTTGTATAGTTTTGTACGAAGCGGTTGACATATTTCCTCCTTACGGTCATGTTCACCCGTAATTATGGAGTAGTCACCCGCTTCTTGTCATCTATCACTTACCGGAAAGTAAAGTTTTATGGACTGCAAAGTTTCAATTTTTGTGAATGATCAAATTATTCATTCTCATATCGAACAACAAATCATCTCAAACGCGTGCATTTACAACTTGCTGAATAAGGCTGTGAGTCATGGAATTGAACACCGGCTAAACCATTACTTGTTTGAAATGCAGGGAATCTACAACCCAAATGAAAACGAAGCCGAGACATTATTGGATTTCAAGCAAATCAACAATCTTGGCTATTATTGGAAGTCACGCATTGCTATTATTCTGGATGATCCTATCAATGACTGGCACCGGCAGATGGAATCGTATTTTCAAGGGGCCGGCTTTGCCTTGCGAATGTTTACTGCAAAAGAACCGGCATTGGAGTGGCTCAAATCCCCCTATATTCCAGGGCAAACCTTCAGCCTGCAATAAGAAGGTGAAGGCTTGCCCTGGTTTCTTTTAAGCCAGACGGGATTTGATGTTTTTGGTGGTAATAAACGGCCGTCCCCATACCAGCTTGAACAACCGTCCCAGCGATTCAAACGCGCCAACAATCAACCCAATCCAGATGCCAAAGCGTACTAAAACGTCCAGCCAGGTAAAGGCCGTGATGGGGCCGCCGGTGACAATACGATAGCCCACGTACAAGCCGAAAAATCCTAAACCGAACTCTACCCAGCGTGTTGGCTTGTTCCATCGCCCCTGCGCCAAAACAACCAGCTTCAACACCACATCCGTCACCCACAACATCGTCAGCCAGGGAATATGCACTGCGAATTCAGGTGCCAAAAAGGGAAAGAAATACGGGCCTTCGCCGTCTCTAAAAGAGATAACACCAATCCAATGTGGATACACATTGAACAGGATGATGACCAAAATCGTGAAGACGATACTGGCGATGAGTTCACCCCGTTTGACGCGATCCGGGTCTTGTGCCTGCGGCAGTTTGTAGGGATCCCAATCTTCCAGATCAGCAGGCGTCACCACCTTGATATCTTTTTTGTAGCGGGTCGCCGCCTCAATCACGGCAAAAATGAGCGTGATCAGGGCAAAATTGGTTAATAACGTCGTCCAAAAACCGGACACAAGCTCCCATAATTGACGACCAATCTCACCTGGTTCACTGTCGAATAATGAAAAACCGGCGGCTAACAGAAAAAAACCGCCCAAAACAACCAGGACAATGATTAAAACGAGCTTATAAACCGGAAAGAGATGGGGGCCGATGAGATATTGTTCTGGTAAGTAACTGGCAGCCATATCTTCTGGTTTGCCCATTTGACGCAGGACATCAGCCGCCATTTCGACAGTTGGTTCCTTTCCTGCTGCCGACGCTCGTTCATCCAGAGCATCATTTACTAAAGAGCTAAGTTCTAACTGAATATCTTCCCGCATACGGCGGGGTAAATGTCCGCCGACCTCATGTACATAGCGGTCAATTAATTCATTGGCTTCCATTTGTCACCTCCATCATTAATTTGCAGTAATTGATTCATCGTTTGGGTCAATTCCTGCCAATCCTGCTTCAAATTGGCCAGAATGGTCGTTCCTGCCGAGCTAATTCGGTAGTAGCGGCGCGGCCGGGTGTCATCGACAACCTGCCATTCGCTTTCCAACAGCCCCTGCGATTCCAGACGGCGCATCAACGGGTACAATGTTCCTTCGTTGATGTCCAGCCCTCGGTCATTTAGGCTTTGCTTGAGCGAATAGCCGTACTGTTCCTGCTCTAACTGGCTGAGGACAGCCAGGACCAGGATGCCCCGGCGCAGTTCGAGCAGCATTTTGTCATACAGGGTTTCTTTGTCATTGTTTTCTACCATGTATCACATTATACTGTATATCAAACAGTATTGTCAAAACCAAAATACTTTTTGTGTTGTCAGGTGAGCAAATTCCGATTTACAATGTAACTGTGGCCCCAAAACGCTGTTCCCCCAATCTGAGACGATCGAAGGCTGGGGCAGCTTGATCTTTCTGAGGTATAACATGCAAACGATGACATCGGAAATCCGGCGCGCTATCAACAAATGGGTTTTTCAGGCCGCGCTGGGGGTGATTGGCTATGGCACGATTATTTTCCTGGCCGCGGGCACTACACGCTGGGTATGGGGATGGATGCTGTTGATTGTGGTAACGGCCGTTATGGCCGCCCACCCCCTCCTCCTCATCCCCATCAACCCCGAACTGCTGGCCGAACGGGAAAAAGGGGTCCTGGATGAAGGCGTTAAACGATGGGACAAATGGATCAACATGGGCGCGGGGACGATGATGATGGTGACCTGGGTAGTGGCCGGGCTGGACGTGCGCTTGGGCTGGACGGCTAACTGGCCGTTGGCGGCGCATCTGGCCGGGCTGCTGTTCAACATCCTGGGGTATGCCCTTTTCATGTGGTCGATGACGGCCAACGCTTTCTTCGCCGAAGGGGTACGCATCCAGACGGAACGGGGGCATACGGTAGCTACAGACGGCCCGTACCGCTTCGTGCGCCATCCCGGTTATGTTGGCGCAATTACCGCTAACCTGGCCACCCCGGTTTTGCTGGGATCATGGTGGGCATTCCTGCCAGCGGTGGTACTGGCAGTACTCTACATCCTGCGCACGGCGCTAGAAGACCGCACTTTGCAAGCCGAACTGCCCGGCTACGTAGAATTTACCCGACAAACCCGCTTTCGCCTCCTCCCTGGTGTGTGGTAACAACATGCCTCTTCGCAACACGGTTTTTCAGTAGTCGGGCGTCAAGAGAGTTGAGCCGCGATTTTAGCATCAAACAAGCGCCGTGCTGCGGCCAGATTGGAATAACCCATTTTTTGCGTTAACCCAACCACAAAATTGTTAATAGCTGACATCGTTTTTGCCAACGCTGGTTGCGAAATGCGCGTTGCATCTTCTCGCAATGTGACATCTCGACGATAATGCAATCCATTTTCGATACCCCAATATTGTCGCGTCCACTGTAACATTTGCTTTGCCGATGTTATCTCTGGTGTACAGCTAGTGATACCATAGGCCAATTCGGTCGTTTCTCGGCCTGTTCGCAGATGGGTGGTCTCCCGCTCTAACTGGAAAACCTGATGAACACCGGGCCAGTCCAGAAACTGTTCTTCATCTACCATCAGTGTGAGTGTCCGCTTTTCCAGTCGCCCATGCCCTATCTCAGTTGTTTTAGCCACCGTCCGCGGCAATTCAGGCGGGTGCCAACCGGCACTCATCCGCGCTGGCTTGAAAAACTGTTTCACATCCTCCAGCAACGTGGGTTGGTTGTCCTTGAGAAACCAGATGTAATCACCGCCCCTCGACAACACATCGACGGAAAGCTTGCGTTGTGTCTGCATCGCATCGGCACAAATGACCTTGTTCTTGATGTTGATTCCCTCGAGTAGTTGGGGAGCGGCATTGATTTCGTTTTCTTTAGTCGCTACCGCTACTTGTTTCAAAACCACACCTTCTTCTGGAAGATAGGCGGCTAACAAATGGACACCTTGACGGCTTCCTTTGGGGATAGTTCCGCGCATTGTCTTGCCATCAATTGTAATTAATCGGCTTTCTTGTCCGCCGTAGGCATCGTGTAGATAACGCCGAAACAGGGTCTCTAATTCATCAAGCGGAACCACATCTTGCAACACAGTACGAATTGTGTTCAAACACGGCATTCGTTTGTGTTTACGGCAAAATATCCTGACAAATGCATCGCAACGCAATCGAATCCACTGAGCTATTCCTGATGGCTTATCCTCGCCAGCGAGCTTCGCTAATATTATCATCGTCAAAATCGTGCCCAGTGGATATATTTTGCCGCGTCTATCTCGTGAATCGGTTAACTGATTCAACCGGGCTTCTAAGTCAGTAACGTTGAAAACGAGTCCATCTTTTGTATGGTGAGCCTCTAATATGATATGCTGCATTTGTACCTCTTTTGGTTTTGGGTTTGGTTGCACATCCCATCTTACCAAAATGAGGTACATTTGCTTATTTCTCTTCGACTACTGAAAAACCGTGCTCTTCGCAAAGGCTCCGTTGACTTTTTTTCTTCTGTACGATAATGTTCATTTCGTGTTAAGTGAAAAGCGTTATTTTAAGGATAGTTCTTTTATATCCGAAGCGCTACCGGAAATCAGTATCCGGCTGCCGGAAACAATGACCTATGTGGGTCAAACAGACTTTGTTTTGAAGGAAAAGGCACGGATAGATCGCCATCATTTCCTGGAAACAGACGTCGCTGACACTTTCAGCCGTCTGGTCATTTTGCATTTTGAACATTTTCTGCCCACGAATGACAGCATCATCACTTACCGCCCGCCGGAGCCACCGAGGCACGCCGGACCCAATTACCGCTTTACACTGGAGCCGGTGCGTTTGGGCAAGCATGATTACATCCACAACACCTGGTTTTTTGATGCAGCAATGGCCGTACACGACGAACCGGACAAAGAACTGGCCCAAACCGCCCGGCTTTTGCAACAAAACGGTTACATCCTCCCCGATGAAATCCGCTTGTCGCGCTACGTCCGCATCCTCGACGCCACGCGCAAAAGTGAATTGATTCTTTTTTACATGGAACCACTGGCGCCTACCGGTTTCACCCTGGCTGATTTTGTCGAAGGGGGTGCGGGAGCGGCCGTTTATAACATTCTCTCTGCCGAAATCACTACCCGATCCACGGCCGTGTTCCAAATTGAGCGCGGTTAACGATGCACGCTACGACTCCCTAAACATCCAGCCTCACCATCCTGTACAAAACCAGACATGCGCTGCTATACAAAACTCTCCTTGGTGGTGTAAAATTATGACACCTTGAAAAGAGGAAAAACAATGATCAATCAACTCAGTGAGCCAGACTTTGGCTACAATTTTCTTCCGGGAACGGCAAACCGATTTCCCGGCCATCCCCAACTAGACATCATCCTGCGAGAAGTACCTACAGAACGTCATTTCGACCCGGAACAAGTTCACTTTGAAGCCGCCCAAAGCGGCCGTCCCGAAGCATTGACAATAACTCATCCGTGGACGGGGCCGCGCCAGCACCGCATCTGTGCCGGGCGCATTTACATCGACGACCGCAAACATAAGCGCGTAGAGGCCTTTTCCTTTGGCGGCACACTGGAAATTACAACCAAACACGACCTGACGATTTGCCGTTTGAGTTCAACTACCCCCATTCTTGACATGATGGAGTTGGACAGCCTATCCACAACTATCGCCACGGAGGCCGAAGTGCTGCTGGCTGAACGGCGCGCCGACTGGGACCCTAAACATCCACATACATTTGAGCAGCATCTGGCAACGGCCGTTCCCCTGGAACTGTACGCCTGCATCCTCGCAGCTCTACACGAAAAATTCGCGCCACATCTGGAACATTTCGACCAGGTCTACCACCAACTCGTTGCTTTTGCCGCCGGCGAGATGGCATATTTACAGCAAACCGGTCAATGGCCGGCCGTCGTTCCTCCACTCACAGAAATCCTGTGACGTTTACCGGGGTATTCATCCATGTTGAAAGAGAAAGTTCGCCTGACTGAGGCGCAAGAAACCTTGCTCATTACCTTATTCGCCAAAGCCCGCGGCTGTCCGGACAATTTTTTTGTAGACGAAACGGCACAGCGCGTTTTAGATCAGATTGATTACGACTTTGGGCAGCTCAACGTGCCCACCGGCACCAGTCTGACCGTTTGTCTACGGGCCAAAAAGCTGGATGATTACGCCCGCGCCTTCCTGGAGCAACATCCCCTGGCGACGATTTTGCATTTAGGCTGTGGATTAGACGGCCGTTTCCAGCGCATCGATAATGGCCAGGTTGAATGGTACGACCTGGATTTGCCTGATGTAATTGAATTACGGCGCAAGTTCTTTGCCGAAACCAACCGCACTCACCTCATCGCCTCCTCTGCCACCGACCTGACCTGGCTGGACGCTGTTCCCCAGCAAGGCCAGCCCGTCCTCATCATCGCCGAAGGGCTGTTCATGTACCTGGCCGAAGCAGACGTGAAACGACTTTTTCTAGCCTTGCAAACCGCCTTCCCCGGCTGCCATCTCGCCTTCGATGCTTACAGCAAACTGACCACCCACCGTGTTCAAAGCCACCCTTCCCTCAAAAAGACCGGTGCTGCCATTCAATGGGGCATTGATGATCCGCAAACCATTGAAACATGGGGTGATGGCATCCGCTTTCAGGAAGAATGGTTTTTCATCCAATCGCCAGAAATCATCAAACTGGCCTTCCGCTACCGGTTGATTTTTAAGATCGCCGGGCTTTTCCCCATTGCCAACAAGGCCCACCGCATTCTTTACTTCACCTTGTGAAATCCGATTTTCCCATTCGCGTCACAAGTCGTAAAATGGTGACTGGCGGTTGGCTGCTGGTGATCGACAACCAGCAGCCAGTAACGATCAACCAATTGCCAACAATCAACAACCACTATTTTTACGGAGATAACCCATGCATTTCAAAACCATTATCGAACCATTCCGCATCAAAACGGTGGAACCCATTCGCCAGACGACCCGCGCCGAACGGGAGGCGGCACTGCAAAAAGCCGGCTACAATCTCTTTTTGCTCAAAGCCGAGGACGTCCTCATTGACCTGCTGACCGATTCGGGCACTGGAGCCATGTCTTCCAACCAGTGGGCGGGCATGATGCAAGGGGACGAATCCTATGCCGGGGCGCGCTCATTTTATAAATTTGAAACGGCCGTACGCGAAATCACCAGCCTCAAACACGTCATCCCCACCCATCAAGGCCGCGCCGCCGAACGCATCTTGTTCGGGGCCGCCCTCAAACCGGGCGACATTGTGCCCAACAACACCCACTTTGACACCACCCGCGCCAACATCGAATATCGTCAGGCAGCCGGACTGGACATCCCCGTCGCCGAAGCCCATCAACCACAGTTGGATCATCCGTTCAAGGGCAACATCGACCTGGATCGCCTGGAGCAAACCATCATTGACAATCCAGGTAAAGTACCGCTGGCGATGATTACCGTCACCAACAATTCCGGCGGTGGCCAGCCGGTGAGCATGGCCAACATCCGTGCCGCCAGCGAGATTTGCCACCGCCATGGCGTCCCCCTTTTCCTCGATTCCTGCCGCTTTGCCGAAAACGCCTGGTTCATCAAGACCCGCGAAGAAGGCTACGCCGACAAAACACCGTTGGCAATTGCCCAGGAGATGTTCAGCTATGTCGATGGAGCCACGATGAGCGCCAAAAAAGACGGTATGGCCAACATCGGCGGCTTCCTGGCCCTCAATGATGATGCCCTGGCCGCCCAATGCAAAACCATGCTCATCCTCACCGAAGGTTTCCCCACCTACGGCGGCCTGGCCGGTTACGATTTGGAAGCCATTGCCGTTGGCCTTCACGAGGTGTTGGAAGAAGATTATCTGCGCTACCGCATCCGCTCGGTGGCCTATTTGGGCGATAAATTAACAGCCGCGGGTATCCCAATTGTGCAACCGCCAGGCGGCCACGCCATCTACATTGATGCCAAGGGCATGCTGCCCCACATCCCGCCCAACGAATATCCCGCCTGGGCACTGTCACTGGTGCTATACCTGGAAGGCGGTATCCGCTCGGTGGAGATCGGTTCGGTGATGTTCGGCTTGCAGCCTGATGGCAGCGAAAAGCCATCGGCGATGGAACTGGTTCGGCTGGCCTTCCCCCGCCGCATGTACACCCAAAGCCACGTCGATTATCTGGCTGAGGTGCTGCTGTACGTCAACAGTTTGAAAAACCGCGTGCGCGGCGTCAAAATCGTGGAATCGCCTAACGTTTTGCGCCATTTCTCGGCCATCCTGGAACCGGCACACAGCAAGTTGATTATGGACTAATAAAAATCCATAGATGGCGCAGAATAAATGACTATGTTTCAACCAAATCTAACCATGCTGCAATGGGCAACGGCCGTTCTGGACAAATTTAACCAGATTTATTGGGTGTTAGGCGGGGCGGCATCAGGAAAATCGACGGTGTGCCGGGCGATTGCCGAACAAACTAATGTGCTGGTTTACGATATGGACGCGCATATTTATGGCTCATACATGGGGCGTTATGATGAGAAGCGTCACCCCGCGAGTTTGGCCTGGTTTACGGCCGTTAACCCCCTCGCCTTCATCCTCTCCCTCTCACCCACTGAATTCGACAACCTCAACCGGGCGGCCAATGTTGAATATCTAGACTTGTTTGCCGAAGACATGCAGCACAATCAGCCGCAAGCGCCGCTGCTGGTCGATGGCGGGCTGACTCATCCGTCGGTGTTGGCCCAGGTACTGCCGGTAGAGCGGATTATTTGTTTGGCGGTGGATACGGCCGTGTCCCACGACGCCTGGAACCAGGACCCTGAACGCGCCGACATGAAACAATCCGTCCTCAAACTGCCCGATGGCGCCGCCGCCTGGTCACAATTCCTGGCCTTCGACCAACAAATCAATGAGACAATGCTCCGCGAAAGTGAAGCCGCAGGAATCAACATTCTATGGCGTCATCCACAAACAACGGCCGCCGATCTAACCAGCACAATTTCTGCCGCCTGGGGCTTTTAAGTCTTGGCCGATGAACGATGCCACGGCCTTATCCACCAAGATACGCGGGCTGGCCCGTCTGTTCCGCTTTGAGCTGCCGTTTGCGGCCGGAATTTGTGTTTTATTGGGTGAACTATTGGCCCTGGGTCACTTCCCGTCTCTATCCGCAGTCGGGCTGGGTTTTGGCAGTGTTTTTTGTATCTCGGCTTCGGCCCTCATTCTCAATGATTATTTTGATATTGAAAGTGACCAGATTAATGCTCCGCAACGACCGTTACCTTCCGGCATGGTCACGCCGCGTGATGTAATCGTTTTGTCAGTTGTCGTGACACTGCTGGGCCTCACGCTCAGTTACCTGATTAGTGTAACAGCGCTGCTGGTAGCGGTCCTGGTCTGGCTGGTGGGCTTTCTTTACAATTGGCGCTTTAAGAAGACCGGCTTGCCGGGTAACTTGATGGTCAGCTTTTCGGTGGGGATGACGTTTGTGTTTGGCGGCGTGGTGGTGGCACGGCCGTTTCATCCCATCGCCTGGTTCTTCGCCATCATCGCCGCCTTGATTAATTTGGGCGAAGAAATTGCCGCCGATGCTATGGACAGCGCCGGTGACCAGCAGGCCGGTTCCCGTTCATTGGCCATTCGCTGGGGGCCGGAAAAAGCACTGCGAATCAGCAGTACCCTGTTTATACTCGTTGTTCTCCTCAGCAGTCTGCCCTTTTTGTTTGGCTGGCTGCCCCCCATCTACCTGCTACCAATCAGCCTCATGGACGGCAGCATCTTGTACGGCACAATCCAATTATTAAACCCGCGCCAACCTGATAAACGGGACTACATCCGTTGGATTTATCTGGGCGCTTCAGCCGGTATGTTACTTTTCTTGATTATGCGCCTGATCATTTAACAGGCATGACAATCTATGAACTACACGTTTGTCCCTATGAACAAAACCTATGCCATCACCATCGTGGAAACCTGGCAATATAAAAACGAGTATGCTATTTACAACTATATAAACGAAGCCGACCACATGCTCGATTCAGACGCCTGGGGTAAAGGCATATTTGCCATTCTAAACCTCCAAGGGGAATTAGTCGGGGAACTTTCCATTGAATTTTATGATGAACAAGGAAATTACACCGAGTATGCCGATTTTGACAACAACACCCTCATCAATCAACGAGAGATGTGGATTGGCTTTGGTCTTAGACCAGACCTGGTTGGACAAGGGCATGGCGCTGAATTTGTAACCGCCTGCACCGCTTATGCTGTTCGGCACTATCATTATCGCGGAGAATATGTAGGCTTGGGTGTGGCCACCTTTAATCAACGGGCCATCAAAGCTTATACCCAAGCAGGTTTCCACATATTCGAGCACACGATCGGCGAGATTAACGGCCAATCTTTTGAAGTCGTACACATGCGAAAAAAGCTAAAAACTGAGTAATTTTATTATCCTGGGCATCTCGCTCTGGCAGCTTTCAAACATATACCATATCGGGAGAATATTGTGACACCATCTTATCCAATAAACGGCCGTGTCCGCGGATTAAACTGTATACGCTGCGGCCAACATTACGAAACCGACAGCGATGTGGCCGATCAGGGAATCGGCTGCCCCGCCTGCCTGGAACAAGGTTACCCCGCCAGTCTGCAAATCGATTACGCCGCTTCACCGACGTGGCAGATACAGCCGGACAGCACATGCATGAAACGGTATGCCGCCCACCTGCCCTACCTCGATTTCCCCAGTTTAGGCGAAGGGATGACACCCTTGATTGCGTTAACCTCGCTGGCACAATCGTTGGGAATAGAAAAATTGTGGCTAAAAAACGAAGGACAAAACCCTACCGGATCACATAAAGACCGGATGAGTGCATTGGCTGTGGCTCGGGCGGCGGCTTTGGGGAGAACGGCCGTTGTCGCCACATCATCGGGTAATGCCGGCGCTTCCCTGGCCGCCTACGCCGCTGCCGCCGGGATGCGCTGCGTCATCATCGCCACAACACAAATCAGCCCGATATGGGCGCAGGCCATTAAGCTAACCGGCGCAGAACTGGTGCTTACCCTGACCCCATTGGAACGCTGGCAGGTTATGCAGCGAATGGTGGAACAGGAACAGTGGTATCCGGTGACCAACTACATCAATCCGCCAGTAGGCAGCAACCCGTTTGGCGTACAAGGCTACAAGACCATCGCCTATGAAATCATGGAGCAGTGCAACCCGACTCCGCCGACGATGATCATCATTCCTGCTTCGCGCGGCGATTTGTTATGGGGTATCGGACAGGGTTTGTTGGAAATGGAACAAGGCGGCGTTCTGCCAAAACGACCGCGGCTGGCAGCCGTTGAACCGGTGGCCCGCCTAAGCCGGGTTCTGGCCGGCGGCGATTACCGCCAACTGTTTCTTGAAGAAGCCCACGCCATGACATCGATTGGCGGCGAGACTGTGACCTATCAATCGGCAGCCACACTGCGTGAATGGCAGGGATTGGCAGTGGAAGTAACAACGGAATCGGCCAGAGCCGCCCAAAAATCATTGGCACACAGTGGATTTTACGTGGAACTGTCCTCAGCGGCGACCTTGGCCGGGCTGCAAACGTTGCAGCAGCGCGGCGAGATTGACGGTTCAGAGCGAATTGTGTTGATTGCTACCTCTCACGGCTACAAGGAGCCGCCACCAGACAATGCGTGATAATGAAATCATGGCTGCAAATCTGCGGCTGAAATGCTCTGAGTCTTTCGCGCCCTATTGCTTAAAAATGACGTAAAGTCTACACTATCTTGGAATTGCTTTTGAAAGGGGTAAATCATGGACCGCACGCGCATCATTTTTATCACGATTATTTTGTTGGCCGTATGCATTGTCGGCGCTTTCTTTGGCTACCAATTCATTTCAGATTTAGCCAATCCATCGGATACAGCTTCGATTGATGAAAGCAGTGAAACGGCCGTTGACCTGCCCAAAGATGCCGTACTCGTCACGCTGGCTTCATCCAACACCAAAGAAGCCTGGCTGGACCAGATTACGGCCGAATTTAACGCCGCCGGAATGAAAACAAGTGCGGGCAATCCCATCGTCGTCCAGGTCAGTCACGTCACCTCCGGTGGCTCAATGAACAGCATCCTCGATGGCAGTTTGCAGCCGGTGGCCTGGAGTCCCGGCGACCAATCCTGGGTAGAGCAGGCTAACGACGAGTGGCAGCGGCGAACCAACCATCCCCTGGCCAGCTCTGCCTGCCCGGCCACGATTTACGCCCCGCTGGGATTTGCCATGTGGCGGCCGATGGCCGAAACCCTGGGCTGGCCGGACACACCCATCGGCTGGGACACAATTGTAAAACTGGCTGCCGATCCCGAAGGCTGGGCCAGTTACGGCCGTCCCGAATGGGGTCAATTCCGCTTTGGCCACACCCATCCCGCCTACGCCAATTCCGGCTTGCTCTCCATGACCAGTTTCGTCTACGGCATCACCGGCAAAACCGACACGCTAACGGCGGCCGATATTTACGCCCCGGAAGTGGAAGAGGCGATGCGCGCATTGGAACAGGTGACGAGTAAATACGGCCGTCAAGCCCCGGCCCTGTTGGAATTGATGGCCCAGCAAGGCCCCAGCTACCTCCACGCCGCCGCCGTGCCCGAAGCCGACACGGTGCGTTTCAACGTCGAGCGCGGCGACGAGTTAGCCTTCCCCCTGGCCTTCATTTTCCCCGCCGGGGGCACGATTTGGGCCGACCAGCCCTACTGCGTCCTGGACAACGCCGATTGGGTCAGCGACGAACAGGCCGAAGCGGCAGCCATCTTCCGCGACTACCTGCTTTCGCCCGACGCCCAGGAGAAGGCGATTGATAATTATTTACGGCCGTTAGATAACACCATCCCCCTCCACGCCCCGTTGACCCTGGAAAACGGCACCGATCCCCGCGTTAATCCCAACACCGTCGCTTCCCTGCCCAGTCCCAACGCCGAAATCAGCAGCGCCGTCATCGACCTGTTCAACATCACCAAGCGCAAAGCCACCGTCTACATCGTTTTAGACACATCGGGCAGCATGGAAGGAGACCGCATCAGCACCGCCCGTACCGCTACGGTCGAATTCCTCAGCCGGTTAGATGCCAACGATGAAGTCAGCGTCATGGTTTTCAACGATGACGTCACCGTTCTGGCTAAACCGGCGCGAGTTGGCGACGTGGTCGAAGGCTTGACCCAACGCATCAACGGCCTGATTGCCGACGGCAATACCAATCTATACAAAGCGGTCTGTGACGCAGCCGCCAAACTGGCCGCCCAGGCCGAGGAAGATGTGGCCAACGGTGAATCTCGTCTGTACGGCATCATCCTGCTCTCGGATGGCGAGGATACAGTCGAGGAAGTGACCGAAAACCAGATGTTTGCCACCTGCCTACCCGCTAATCCTGAAGCCGACGGCTTCCGCATCTATCCCATTGCTTTTGGCGATGCCGCCGACACGTCGGTGCTGAGTCGCATGGCCGCCACTACCGGCGGCAGCTTCTTCACCGCCGACCCGGCGTCGATTAGCAACGTTTACATCTCGATTTCGGCAGAACAATAAAACATTTGTTCTATTTTTATTTTCCGGTAAAATACCCCCATCATGGATTTTGCATCGAAAGGGGGTATTTGATGGCTGGCTTACAATTCCGCAAACTCGATTTACACACGCACACACCGGCTTCCCGCTGTTACCGCTTTCCAGAACACACACCAGAGCAAATCGTCCAGGCGGCGCTGGAGAAGGGGTTGGATGGGATAGCGATTACGGATCACAACACGGCCGTTTCCATCCAATCCATCCAATCTGCCGCCAAAGATACCGGACTCGTCATCTTCCCCGGCGTCGAAATCAGCATGAGCGATGGCTTTCACGTCATCGCTCTTTTTGATCCGGCCACCGAACAGCGGCAGGTGGAGAACTTTTTGGGGGCAATTGGGATTTTGGCCGAGGATTACGGCCGTTCCCAGGCCCTGTGTACCCAAAGCATCTACGCCGTCATCGACAAAATCCGCGAGCGGGGCGGGCTGGCCATCCTGGCCCACATCGACGGCCCCAAAGGCGCATTTTTCGAGATGATCCGGGAGCGAAAGGGCAAGGTGACGGTTCCGGCTCCTTGCCGCAAGCTGTTCAACGAGGCCAATTTTCACGCGGTCGAAGTAATGGGTTCCCGTCTCCCCGACGGGTTTGATCCCCAACACCAATTCAACCGCTTCCCCGCCTTCTATCAAGCCTCCGACAACCCCGACCCGGAACAACCCACCAAACATTCGCTGGCCGGATTGGGCACACGTTACACTTGGTTCAAGCTGGATCAAATCGACCTGGAAGGGCTGCGCCAATGCTTTGCCGACCCGGAAGTGCGCATCCACCAAATGGACGAGTACGCCGCCGCAGCCACACCAAAAATCACCAGCCTGCGCGTCGGCCCGGACGGCTTCCTCAAATATCAAACGTTTGATTTTCACGATGGCTTGAACAGCCTCATCGGCGGCAAGGGCGTGGGCAAATCGCTGGCGGTGGAACTGCTGCGCTTTGGTCTGGACCAGCCGCCGGAAGACGCCGATTTACGCCGCGACCATGTGAGCAAGCTGGAAAAGCGGCTCCGGCCCGGCAACAGTGTAGAGATTAAATACCAGTTGGCGAACGGCCGTTCCTACCGCGTCACACGCACCTACCAGGGCCAGCAAAACGGCCGGGCGCTCAGCCAGGTCGAATGCGTCAACGCCGCCACCGACGAACCCTACCAGGGCGACATCCCCGCCCTGTGCCCCATCCTGGCCTACAGCCAGACCGAAGTCATCAAAATCGCTGAGGACAAAGGAGAGCAGTTGGATTTAATTGACCGGTTCATTG
Source organism: Ardenticatenaceae bacterium (assembly GCA_020634245.1). GTDB lineage: Bacteria > Chloroflexota > Anaerolineae > Promineifilales > Promineifilaceae > JACKCC01. The sequence continues at coordinate 18,760 of JACKCC010000028.1, forward strand.
ATAAACGGCCGTTCCTCCAATCAATCTCCAATCTCCAATCTCAACTCGCCGCCAACGACACCCATCTGGCCCAGGCATTAGAAGCCGAAGGCCGCCTCGACGAGCTGGAGCGGGAGATCAGCACCCTGCAAGCCCAAATCGACGGCATCAACGAGATGCTGGCCCATCCCCACTTTGCCGCCATGCAGCAGGCCGAGGCTAAAAACGGGGTTTTTGCCGGCCAGCAAAAAATGGTTCAGGAGATGATAGATGAGGTAGTGGGGTGGCACGGCCGTTTCCAAAAAACACAGCTTCCCACCCTGCCCGACTCGTTAGCCGACGATGCCACCTTACGCATGACGCATGACGTAATGACGGAGATGGTGAGTGGGGGAACGGCCGTTCTCACCCAACTTATAACCAATCTTCAACAAGCCCAACAAACCATCCAACAGGCCAACCAATCCTGGCAGCCCCAATTCCAACAAATCCAAAAACAATACGCCACGCTGCTCCAAGACCGGGGCGACCAGCGTGCCCAGGAGCAGCGCCGCCAGCAGTTGGAACGGCAAAAACAGGCCCACGAAGCCGAAGCCCAACGCTACCGCCAGCAGGTCGCCGGCCTGCCCGCCCTGCAGCAAGAACGCAGCGAGTTGCTCGACCAATTGGCCGCCGCCCACCACGATTATTTCCAGACCCGCCAAACCAAATTCCAGCAGCTTACCGAACTATCTGACGACAAACTGCGCCTGACCCTGGCCCACGCCGGCGACCACAGCGCCTTCGCCGAACGGCTGGTTGATTTGCTGAAAGGCGGCGCTAACTCACCAGCCGTCTCCACCCGCCGCCAGATCGCCGAAAAAGTCCATCCCCGTCAATTTGTCGATTTCATTTTGGCGCGGGATGTGGCTGGATTGGCAGAAACGGCCGACATCACCCCGAATTGGGCCGAACGGGTCATCGAAAAGCTGTGGTCACACGACAACTTCGCCGAAATCCTGGCCTTGCAGCACAGCGTCCACCCCGCCGACGTGCCCAGCATCCTCTTCCGCAAGCATGGCGACCGCTATGACGAGTTAAGCGAACTTTCCGTCGGCCAGAAATGCACGGCTCTGCTCATCATCGCCTTGTGCGACGGCACGATGCCGGTCATCATCGACCAGCCGGAGGATGCGCTGGACATTGTTTCCGTTTGGGAGGACGTGGCCAAAAAGCTGCGCCGGGGCAAGGAAAACCGCCAGTTCATCCTCACCACCCACAACGCCAGCGTGGCCGTCGGCGCCGATTCCGACCAGTTCATCGTCCTCAAAGCCGGAGCCAACGAAGGCCGCGTCGCTGCCGCCGGAGCCATCGACCGGCCAGAGGTGCGTGAAGCCGTCATCCAACACCTGGAAGGCGGCCCCGAACCTTACGAACTGCGTCAACGCAAGTACAACATCACGGCTCGTTTGTAGCTATATCAATGATTTTTTTGCACGATGAGAAAATTCTTCCACTGCCGAAATAACTGCCAATCCTGTGCCACCCCAGCAAAAAACGCTTTGAGGAATGATTTTTGCTTGGGTGTGTCGGCAATCAAAATGAAACCACCAGGTTTGGTGTGAACGCAGGCTGTAACAAGAACGGCCGTTCGCTCCTCATCATCCGCGAACATATGCAAAACTCGATCCATCACAACAACATCAAAATCGCGCTCCGGTTCAAAAGTGACAATATCTGCAACAACGCCGGAAATTTTCAGGTTTTCCTTTCTAGCATCAGCCAGCATTTGGGCAATTCCCGTCGGTGACAAATCGACGCCCAAAACTTCATGCCCCATCCGGGCAATAAAAAGCGCGTCTCTTCCCTGACCACAGCCCAAATCCAAAACCGACACATTTTTTTTGAAATTGCCCTCAAAAAACTGAACAAATTCAGGGAATGGCAAGCCGCAAACATTGCGCCCTTCCTGATAAAGTTGTTCGTACTTATTCTTTTTGGCCATTAAACCACTCTCCAAACTTGTATCCCCGCCATCTTGTCACTATACTACGATTCGCCACCCATTTCCAAAAGTGAGCGAAAAATCTGCGCAATCTGCGCAATCTGCGGACAACAATTTATGCGATTAAAACGATTGGTCTTGCAAGGCTACAAGACCTTTGCCACCAAAACAGAATTTGTCTTTGATGAAGGGATAACGGCCGTTGTCGGACCCAATGGCAGCGGCAAAAGCAATGTCGCCGATGCGGTGCGCTGGGTGCTGGGCGAACAAAGCTACAGCACACTGCGCGGCAAACGCACCGTCGACATGATTTTCCACGGCAGCCAGAGCCGGGCGCGGGCCGGGATGGCCCAGGCCATTCTCACGCTGGACAACAGCGACGGCTGGCTGCCCATCGACTTCACCGAAGTGGAAATCGGCCGCCGCGCCTACCGCTCCGGCGAAAACGAGTACATCCTCAACGGCCAGAAAGTGCGTCTCAAAGACATCACCGATTTGCTGGCCAGCAGCGGTCTGGCTGAGCGCACCTACACCATCATCGGCCAGGGGCTGGTCGATCAGGCGCTCTCCCTGCGCGCCGAAGAGCGGCGGGCGCTGTTCGAGGAAGCGGCGGGCATCAGCCACTACAAATCGCGCCGGGCCGAAACGCTGCGCCGCCTGGAAGACACCCAGCGCAATTTGCAGCGCGTCCACGACATCCTGGCCGAAATCCGCCCCCGCCTGACCTCGCTCAAGCGGCAGGCGACCCGCGCCCAAAATTATGAGCAAATCGCCGCCGACCTGCGCCATCTGCTGCGCATCTGGTACGGCTACAAATGGGAACAGGTCAAACGGCAGACGAGGCGGGCAAGGCAAACGGCCGTTCAAACCGAAACCCTCTGGCAGCAAAGCCGCCAATCCCTGCTGGCCCAGCAGGACAAAATCGATCAGCAGCGCCGCCGCATCAACGAAATTCAGGGCCAGATTGGCGAACTGCTATCCTCACGCGATGAAGTGCGCGAAAAGCTGGAGAAGGCGCGGCGCGAAGTGGCCATCATGCGCGAACGGCGCGACGCCGCCCAACGGCAGTTGGCCGACATCGAGCAGGAACTGCCGCTGCAAGCCCAACAACAAACGGCGGCCCAGGCCGAATTGGCGGCAGCCACGGCCGAATTAGAAGCGGCGCAAACGACACTCAACGAAAGCCAAAGCCAGCTTTTGCAGTTCAACAGCGGCTTCCAGGCCCAGCAGGCCGAAATCAACCGCTGGCAAACTACGCTGCGCCAATCGGAACAGGATTATCGAACATCACAAAACCGGCTGGCCCAGGCCGAAGGGCAATTAACTCAACTGCGAGAGCAAGTTGCAGGTGACAAGTGGCAGGTGGCGAGTGAAGAGGATAGCGAGTTAACAAAGGTAGCGGCGGAGATGGAAAAGTTAACGGCCGTACTCCAAACCGCCGAGTCCAGCCGGGACAATCTGCGCCCCGACCGGGAAGCCGCCCAAACCGAAATACGCAGCCTCATCAACGAGTTGAAGCAGCTGCGCCGCGACAACCGGGAGCAGGAACAGCAGCTCAACCATGAGCGCAACGCCCTGGCCCGGCTGGAAGCGCGGGTCGATTTGCTGGCCCAAATGCGGCGCAAAGATGTGGCCGTCGGCGACGGCATCCAGGTCATCGGCCGCTTTGGCAGCCTAGTGACGATTCCCGACGAGCACCGCACGGCCATCGAAGCGGCACTGGCCGCCCGGCTGGAAACATTGGTCGTCCCTGATGCGGCCCAGTTGTGGCAGCTTCTCAACAGCAGTGACCCGAAGCAAGCGGTAACGGCCGTTGCCCTGAATGACATCAAAGAATTGTCAATTGACAATTGCCAATTGACAATTGACAATTATAAATTCGCGGTTGATGTGGTGGGGTGTGATAAGGGGATACTGCCGTTAACCAACCTCCTCCTTTCCCCCATTGTGCTGGTACAGAATACAAAAGCCGCCTACACCGCCGCGCGGGAACTGCCGGCCGGAATGCTGGCGGTCACGCCCGATGGCTTTGTGGCCCACGCCGGCGGACTGGTCGAGCGGGTTGGCCAGGATGCCGCCAGCAGCATTTTGGCCCGCGAGGCGGAGTGGAAGGAGGCGAAGGCAGAAGGCGGAAGGCAGAAGGATGAAGTGGAAAGATTGGAAACGGCCGTCGCCACCCAGCAAACCTTCATCCAGGAAAAACAGGACCGGGTAGACGAATTACAGCGTGAGGAAAACCGGCTGGGACGGCTGGAAAATGAGGCCGGTCAGCGGGTGGCTCGCGCTCAGCGGGACCTAGATCGGGCCAAACAGCAGCAAACGTTCCTGGAACGGCAGCGGCAGGCCCAGGCTGAGGAATTGGCCCGGCTGAACAAGCGGATTGAACAGGCAGAGCAGGTGATTGAATCGCAAAAGGAAGAGGTGGTGACGGTGGAAACGGCCGTTACTCACGCCCGCGCCCAACTGGAAAGCCTGCCCATCGCCGAAGCGCAGCAGCAGCGCCAATCGCTCCAGCAAAGCATCCAATCGGCCCAAACCATCGTTGCCGGACGGCAAGCCGTCGTCGACAGCCGCCGCAGCACCCTCAACCAGGTCGATCGCCAAATCGCCCGTCTCAAAGAACGGCAAGCCGCCTTGCAGCAGCAATTACAGCAGCTTTCTCTCACCGATGAAGAGGTCAGCGCCAGCCAATTGCAGGCCCAGTTGGACAAATTAGATACCCAACTGGAACCGCTGCAAGGCCAAATCCACCAGGAGCGGAAACAGTTGGCCGGACTGGAAGATGCCATCCTGGCCATCCAAAAGCAGACCCACGACCGGGAAACACAGCATACGCAAACCCAAATCGCCTTCAGCCAGCAGCAAAACCGGATGGAAGCGATGCAAGAACGCATCAAGGCCGACCTGGGCCTCGTCTCCCTCAGCTATGACGAAGACCAGACCGGCCCCACCCCGCTGCCGATGGGCGAACTGGTCGAGCAGCTGCCCATCGTCGATGAACTGCCGGGAGACATCGAGGAGACGATTCAAAATTACCGCGGTCAGATGCAGCGCATGGGAGCCATCAATCCCGACGCGCCCGAAGAGTACGAAGAAACGCAGGAGCGCCACGATTTCCTCACCCAACAAGTCGAGGATTTGAACCAGACCGAGAGCCAGCTACGCGAAGTTATCGCCGAACTGGACGATCTGACTTCCCGCGCTTTTGCGGCAACGGTGGAAAAGGTCAACAGCGTGTTCGGTGATATTTTCACCCAACTGTTTGGCGGCGGTTCGGCCCGGCTGGTGCTCACCGACCCTGATGATTTGACGATTACCGGCGTGGATATCGTGGCTCGCCTACCCAATCGGCGCGAGCAGGGATTGGGTTTGCTTTCCGGCGGTGAACGGTCGTTAACGGCCGCTGCCCTCATCTTCTCCCTGCTCAAAGTGTCACCCACCCCGTTCTGCGTCATGGACGAGGTGGATGCGGCCCTGGACGAGGCCAACGTCAACCGCTTCCGGGAACTTTTGCGTGACTTAAGTTTGAAAACACAGGTCATCGTCATCACCCACAACCGGGGCACAGTGCAGGCGGCGCACACCATCTACGGCATCAGCATGGGCAGCGACAGCGCCAGCCAGTCGATTTCGATTAAGCCGGAAGAGTACGTGAAGCAAGCAAATTTGGTTTAGAAGCTGTTAGCTGTTAGCGATTAGCTCACCTGGAGATTATGATGGAATTTGAACCAGTCAATTTTCGGGAGAAGCTGAATTTATTTGACGAGCAATGGACGCCGAAAATCATTGCCCAGATGAATGATTATCAGTTCAAGCTGGTGAAGATTGAGGGGGAGTTTGTCTGGCACAGCCACGCGGAGACAGATGAGGTGTTTGTTGTACTGGCGGGGGAGATGGTGATTGAATTTAGAAACGGTCGTATCCACCTCCACCCCGGCGAACTCTTCGTCGTCCCCAAAGGGGTCGAACACAAACCCGTCGCCGAAAACGAATGTCACATCTTGCTCGTGGAACCGGCCGGCCTCGTCAACACCGGCGACACCGCAAGTGAACTAACTGCTCCCAATGACGTTTGGATTTGAGTTCATACGTCATTGTGTCATGCGTCATCTGTTGCGTTCCTAAATGACGCATGACCAAATGACGGTTGAGTTTTACCTTTTCCTCGTTCCGTGCTATAAATTTCAGCATTCACGCAAACTGGAGATTCCCATGCTCAACACCCTCATCAGCCGCGTGCGCCGTAATCACGGACTGGAACACGCGACGATTCATATGCTCAGTGAAAAACATACCGGATTCAGCGCCCAGGGTCATTCCGATCATCGCGGCTTTCACCTGAATGTGTACGGGGACATCAAAGAAGAAGATGTCAATGAGGCGGTCCGGGAAGCATACAAACGAATGAAAGCCGGCCAACATCAATTGGCCGTCCATCCCAACTGCGGCACGGTGCTGCTGACGACGGCCACAATGGCCACTTTGGCCGCCCAAGCCAGCCTGGGACTGGAACAAAAACGGCAGCGCAGTGATAGAATGAACTGGTCGGTTTTGATGAATGGACTGCCAACGGCCGTTCTCGCTGTCATCGTCGCCCTTATTGTATCCAAACCGGTGGGCATCTATTTGCAGGCTAACTACACTACAGACGGCGACCTGGGCGAAATGAAAATCAAATCCATTCAAAAAATCGCCCCATCGCCCATAACCCGCCTGTTCCAACTGCTCTTAACCGGCGGCAATAAAAAATTACAGGCTACCGCTTACAAAATCGAAACCGTAGGGTAATACTGAATATTGACGATTAACGTTTCACGCGTATGTTTTACATCTTTCACGGTCAAGATACCCATTCGCAAAAAGAGATGCTGGCCAAACTCACGGCCAAATTGGGCGATCCCGGCCTGTTGGATTTAAACACAACGCGGCTGGAGGGGGCCGTTTCATTGACCCAATTACAGCAGGCGTGTAACGCGATGCCGTTTCTGGCCAAAGTGCGCCTGGTGTTGGTCACCAATCTTTTGAGCAGCAAACCAGATAAATCGCTGTTAAAGGGATTGGCCGACTTTCTGCCGCAACTGCCGGAGACAACGCGGCTGGTTTTCATGGAATCGGACGCACTGCCGGGCAATCATCGCCTGATTAAGCTGGCCGAAGAACTGGATACCGGCTTTGTCAAGCAATTTGATTTACCAGAAGGCGGCGCGCTGGATCGATGGGTCAAGCAGCAGGTGGAAGAGCGCAACGGCCGTATCTCTCCCCACGCCGCCCACGTTTTAGCCAGCAACGTCGGCAGTGACCTGGGCATCTTGGAAAACGAAATCGAAAAGCTGGTGTTGTATAAAGGCACAGAAGAAACCATCGAAGTTCAAGATGTAGGACTGCTCAGCCCTTACGCCGCCGAAGCTTCCATCTTTGATTTGGTCGATGCAATAGGCAATCGGAACGGCCGTCAAGCGGCCATCCTATTACAAAAAAAACTGCAAGAAGGCACGGACCCTTTTTACCTTTTCACGATGATTGTGCGCCAAATTCGGCTGCTCATTCAAGCCAGAGAATTGGCCGACGAAGGGCAGCGACCGCCGGCCATCAGCAAAGCCATGAACGTCCACAGCTTCGTGGCCAGCAAACTGTATCAGCAGGCCCAGCAGTTCAGCCTGCCCCAATTGGAACAAATCTATCGCCACATGCTGGAAGTAGACGTCGGCGTCAAAACCGGCCGCAATGACATGGTTACAGCCTTAAATTTGCTCGTTGCCGGCATGACTGAATCCAATTAACCAACAAACCGACCAACATCGTACATCTTTGATTTTTGTCTAATTTGTAATTATTAAATCCCAACATTTTTGGAGGAACCCGATGGCTCTGATTCCCAGTTTATTGTTGAAGCAGTTGTACACCTTTGGCAGCTTGCAGAATATTGATGGCGGCGTGCAATTTTCTATCAAAAACCGGCTCAGTGACGCCACTTTGAAGGAGATTGAACAAATAAAAATTGATGGGCAGGATGTGAAGTTAACGGCCGTAACCCTCGACCTCGGCGACGGCAACACAAGAACCCTGGACCAACTGGCCGCCGATCCCATTCCTTTCCCCCTGCGTCGCATCGTTACCATCCGCACCGCCTGCCCCCACCTGGACAAAGGCAAACACAAAATCGAAATCAAATTCAAAACCGATCCCTTCGGTTCCTTAAACCTCAAAGTAGACGACACCATCTCCGAAAAAAATCACCGGCGCATCCACATCCCGCGCAGCAATGCCGACGATTACACGCCGGAAATCATTCAGGAGCGGCAAAAATTCGTCGAAGAATTCACCGGGCAAAAACTAGACCATATCACTCATTACTCTTTTGATCCGCATGTCGCCCAGGGCAACATCGAAAACTTCAGCGGCGTGGCCCAAATCCCCATCGGTTTTGCCGGGCCATTGACCATTCACGGTGAACACGCGCAAGGCGATTTTCTCATTCCGCTGGCCACAACCGAAGGAACCCTGGTCGCCTCCTACAACCGGGGCATCAAGCTGCTCAACCTCAGCGGCGGCGTCAAAGTCAGTGTGGTGGATGACGCCATGCAGCGCGCTCCGGTCTTCGTCTTCAACGATGCCCGCGAAGCCCGCGAATTCGTCAAATGGGTCAATGCCAATCTGCCCAAAATCCGTGAAGAAGCGGAAGCCACCTCCAGCGTGGCCAAACTTTCCTACATCGACCCCTTCCTGGCCAGCAAATTCGCCTACTTGCGCTTTAACTACACCACAGGCGACGCCGCCGGGCAAAACATGGTTGGCCGGGCGACGTTTGCCGCATGCAGTTGGATTATCGACAATTACCCGCAAATCCAGCATTTTTTCCTGGAATCCAACCTGGCCACCGACAAAAAAGCGTCACAAGTTAACCTGATGCGCACCCGTGGCAAACGAGTCACCGCTGAAGCCGTTGTGAAGCGCGACGTCCTCATCCAACACATGCGCGTAGAACCGGAAAATCTCTTTTATCACGGCGGCATTGCCAACGTGGGGGCGATTCTGTCGGGGGCCAACAACAACGGGCTGCACTCGGCCAACGCCATCACAGCCATGTTTATTGCCACCGGGCAGGACGTCGCCAACGTGTCTGAATCGTCGGCAGGGGTGATTTACACGGAACTGACGCCGGAGAAGGATTTGTATATCTCGATTACAATTCCATCGTTGATTGTGGCCACGTATGGCGGCGGTACAGGATTAGCTACCCAAAAAGAATGCCTGGGACTGCTGGGTTGCATCGGCAAAGGCAAGGTCAATAAATTTGCCGAAATCGTGGGCGGCACGGTTTTGGCCGGAGAACTGTCTCTGGCATCGGCCATTTCCTCGTCGGATTGGGTGTCGAGTCACGAGGAATACGGCCGTAACCGATAATACTCATGCGTCATCCGTCAAGACTGACGAATGACGCATGCCTTTATTCATCCGCCTGTCGCGTCATCGTTACCAGCACCGTCAACGGGGTTAGCTGCACCTTGACATCTTCCGGGGCTGTCACTTGCGGCGTTTCCTCGTAGCTCTGGCCTTCAATGGGAATCAGCCGGGCCACATCCAGAACAATTTGCACCAGCTCCGGGTTCGCTTCGATTTCGCGGAGTGAAGGCAGCGGGCCGCTGAGCAGTAAATCGACTTTATCGGGCGTTACAGTCACCGTCACACCCTCGCGCATACCCACCACATTGACCGGCCGGGTCAGCAGCAAATCGCCGCTGCGCGCTTCGATATTGGCCGTCACCGTCACTGCCTGAACCGGATTTCCGGCACTGTCTACGGCCGTTATCCCCTGCGGCAAGTTTAACGGCGTCTGTATGGTAAGCGGGCCGACCGCCTGACTCACATCCACCGGCAGCGTATCCACATACCCATTCACATCAGCCAATAAAAGCGGATCACCTTGCAGCGTCACTCCCGATGGTGACGTGGTTAAGCTGGTCATCCAGTACCCTTCTGGCGGCGCACCTTCTGTGATCGCCCGGATACCCACATCCCGCGCGTCGCTGCGGCCAGCAATAATCAGGGAAATTTGAACCTGGGCTGGAATGAGTGTCACGCCACTGACGACACTACCGTTTTCATCCAGAGCTTGCAACGGCCGTGACGTTCGAATCGTCGTCGTCGCGTTTAACACCGATAAATCCGCCTGGACTTTACTCACCTGGGCTACCAACGGCTCTGGCCCGACAATCGTTACCTCACCCGGCGAAGCAATGGGACGGCTGGAAACCTCATAAGCCACCGACACCGTTTCCTCATCGGTCACGTTAACCGACACATGCATGGTCTGGCTGATGATGGCTGCCAGTTCGATATTGATGCTGGCCGGCTGAATGGCAATAATCTCCAAAGGCGAAACGGCCGAATTGACTGTCACCGGCAGTTTTTGCAGCCCGGCCGACAAATCAGCCAGGGAAACGACAGCCTGAAAACTATTGGCATCCAATCCCTCCTGCTGTTCGGCCGTTGTTTGCACCACCGCCGAAACCGTTGATGGCGGCGTGCCAACGACGGCCATCCCTGCCGGAATGCCCTCGATGCGCAGCGGGATGCCGTTGATTTCCGGCCGGGCCGTGGGATTGGTCTGCTCGACGACGTAGGACCAGGCCGCCAGGGTGAGAACGGCCGTTAACACCAGCACTAGCACTCCTCTCCCCAATTGGTGAAGATTGGGGCGCACGATCAAATTGCGCACAAATCCGGCCGATTTTTGCATGATTGACCAGATGGTAGGAGAGGGTACGGCCGTTAACTCCCCTGTGTAAAAATCATACAACTTTTGCCGCAGCGCTGTACTGTCCAGCCGCTGGTACAAATGGCCGCCATACGCTGCCGATACATGGCCTGTCTCCTCGCTCACCACCACCACCAGGGCATCACTGCGCTCACTCATCCCCACCGCCGAACGATGGCGCGTCCCCAGCCGGCGGTAAGAATGAAGATGCTGTTCCGTCAGCGGCAGCACACAACTGGCCGCGACAATCTGGTCACCGCGCAAAATAACAGCCCCATCATGCAATGGCGTTTTATCAAAAAAAATAGTTTGCAGCAGTTCCTGCGAAAGCTGACCGTCCAACGGCACACCGGTATCAATCACCTGCTGAATCGACTCATTGCCTTCCAAAACAATCAGCGCACCGGTGCGTCCGGCCGAAAGCGATTCCACGCTGCGCAGCAAACGGGGCAAAACAGTCTCCGCCGTCGTCTGGCGTACGGCCCGCCCCAACCCTGTCGTTCGTCCCACACGTTCCAGAACCCGGCGCAGTTCCGGCTGCAAAATAACCGGCGTCGCTACCAGCATCACCAGCAAAGCTGCCCGCACCAACCAATCAAACGTAGGCAGCGGCAGCAAAATGGTAATGACCAGCAGCAGCAAAACCAGCACCAGCACCCCGCGCAAAAACACGCCCGCCTGGCTGCGTCCTACCACAACAAGCAGCAAAAATACCACCAGCGCTACCAAAACCAGGTCGATGATGCCCAGCAAGTCTAAATTGGATAAACGAAAAACTGTATCAGCAAATAATAATTCTAATGATTCCATAACCACCCTATTCTAACAGTTTTCCAGGCTGGTCATTAGCGGAAACGCCACAACTCACCTACGATTCACGTTTTGCAATGTTTGGTAGTGTCGGGCACAGGGCAAAACAGCCTGGTTTGAGTAGCGCCTGACACCTTGTGCCTGGCACTGGTCATCAACAAAAACTGCACGCACACAATATTTTTGAGTTAGTTGACAAAATTATTAGAGGTAGATTATTATATGTCTAATACATTAGACATATAGACATTTAGATACATGATTGATTACAGCGTAAATAGAGACTCCCCTGTCCCCGCCTACTATCAAATTGCCCTTGATTTACGGCAGCGCATTTCTGGTGGGGAATGGCGTGCAGGCAATAAACTGCCAGCTGAACCCGAACTTGCCGAACAATACAACGTAAGCCGTATGACCCTTCGCCAAGCAATGGCCGAACTGGTTAAAGAAGGCATTCTGGTACGCCAACGTGGTGCAGGCACGTTTGTTGATCAAGGTTATATCCACATTTCGCAATCTTTTGACGAACCCATTCACGTCTTCTCAAACTCCCCAAAAGATAAAAACACATTGCGCCAACTAATTTGGGACCAACTTCGACAAGTAGCCATACCAGATTCACGTTTTCATTGGAACTTTGAAGAATTCGTACCCGATTTTGCCGGAAGTGAACAATGTGTTCTCTCTATCCGAAATATGGAATGGTATCAGGAAAGCAAAATTCTCTTCGTTGCTCCCGATAATAGTCTTACCAAAGTGCGGCAGCAAGCCATTGAAGACCAAAAAACATTAATCGTTGCCACCTATGCGCTTGCCCGTGGATTTCATTTGATTGTTCCCGGCAATGTCCCCGCAGGACTTGAACACTTTGCGGCCACATTAGACGGATTGGAGATTTTCAGCAAGACAATTAGCCTCGAAGACATATTGCCATTAGGAAAGATTGATTTGCTCATCACTGGCATATCCCTCGTTACTGACAAAGGGGTCAGATGGGGCAAAGGTCATGGCTATTTCGATCTCGAATGGGCCATGTTTCGTGAAGTTGATTGTGTTGATGAATTGACGCCTATCATTGCTGTAGGTCATGATTGTCAAGTTGTTTCTAACGAACTCGAACCATCGGCCGTGGACACGATAACTGATGCCATTGTTACGCCGACGCGGGTTATTAATGTGGAGAAAAAACATGCCAAACCCAGCGGCATTCATTGGAACTACGTATCACCAGAATTACTTGAAAGAATCCCCCCCTTAAAGACCCTTTTTACCCAACGCGAGCAGATGCTATCACATGAATCATAAAAATTTTGGAGGAAAAATGAATCAATCAGAAGCGCGAGAACATGTATGGTCGGAACTCATAAAAGTTGCAAAGCCTGACAGTCGGTTTCACCTAAACTTTAAGGAATTTATTCCTGATTTTGCTGGCAGTGAAGACGCTACAAAAAGACTTACCAACCTCGACATTTATCAAAATGCCAAAACAATATTCATTACACCGGATAATTGTCTTGAAAATCTGCGTGCCCAAACATTACGAGACAATAAGACACAAATTATTACCACTTATGGTATACGACGGGGATTCGTCGTGTTAGAAAGGAAGGATGTACCATCAGGGTTTGAAGACTACGCTGTCTTGCTGGACGCTATTGAAGGATTAGGGAAAACCATTTCCCTTCAAGAATTAAAAAGTAATTATTCTTTAGACTTAATCGTCACCGGTGCTTCTGCTGTAAATTATGCCGGCGTCAGGTTCGGAAAAGGGCATGGCTTTTTTGATTTGGAATGGGCCATGTTTTACCAATTGGGCATCGCAAACCAGGACACGCCCATCGTAGCCTTTGTCCATGATTACCAACTCGTGAATATTGATTTATCAGTTAATCCGTTTGACACATTATGTGATTATATTGTAACACCTACACAAACCATTCACGTTCCCAATCCACAAAAACCTGATACTGGTGTTATCTGGGAAAAGCTGGAACCAGGCATGTTTAATGAGATTTCTCCGCTGCGTGAACTAAAGGAGATGGAAAGGCTCGGACAATTGACATGAGGTATCTATATATCTCTTCATGTTCTAAGCTTACAAAAGGCCATTTGCGACAAGATCAGGGGACATAAATCTCAGTGATCACACAATGATGGAGAAAAAAGTCTCCTAAGGAGGTTCTATTTGGGGAAATTCACGAACCTAATCATTATTTGATGTTTATATTTATTTTAGAATTTGAGAAGAAGGAGTAAAAAATGACAACAGCAGAGTATACAACACCCAGTTCTCCCACCCGTTATTTTGTGGCTTCAGCCATTTGGGCGGCGGTCATTATTCCGCTGGCCTGGTTGAGCAGCACGTTTCTTTCAATTCCGGGCGCATTTGGCGCCGGCTATTTTTGGCTGCCGCAAATGGCTATGCCAACTGGGGCCTATTTTCTTGGTCCCTGGGGTTGGTTAGCCGCCGCCGTAGGCACGTTTTTTGGGGGGATGCTTTCCGGCTCTCCTTTGCTCATTAATATTGCCCAAAACCCGGTTCCGGCATTTTTGGCGAACGCTCTTTTATTTTGGCTGCTGCTGAAGCTTTTCCAGGTCAAAGTGGGAGAGGGGTATAGTGGACGCATTAAGCGAAACATAGGTCGTGTAGCTGCCATTGTCGTGGGGACAATTGTCGTAGCGGTGGTTGCCGGTTTCTTTATTGGTAAGGCGACAGAAGCTTTAGGCATTTCTTCTCGTTGGGGATATGTCGTTGTCTTCCTGCTAACCATACCAACCTGGTATTTGCTGGGTGTCCCCCTCAATCGCCATGTGGTCGGCGCGCTTGTGGCAATAATCATTTCCAGTGTGATCAGCGCGGTGATGGGCGCGTATGCGTGGGCAACTATTGGCGAGATGGGACCAAGTGCCTGGACGATTGTTTTCCCCGGATGGGCGTTAGGTGATATCGTGGCCGGCAGTCTGGCTGTTCCGCTTATCTGGACAATCGCCGATGAGATGACCCGGCGTGGTTTGAACTGGGATAAGCGTTCAAGTTAAAGAATAATGGGGCTTTCGGATTTCATGGGGTGGACGCGAGTGGCAAGTAGCAAGTTGCAGGTGTCATCTCTGGACTTGCCACCCGTCACTCGGTACTCGCAACCCAAATCCTGCAATTTTCGGCGTGGTTCATTTTTAACGAAAACATCTTTACAAATTTATGTCATGTTCGCAAAGTGTCATTACTTCGGCTTTGCTCAGCACAAGTCCGAGGTCTTCCGAGGAATCTCTCTGGAATCTTAGCGTAAATGGGATTCCTCGGCGGACCTCGGAATGACAAGTGAAAGATGAATTTGTAAAGATGAAAAGTTCATTTTTGAACCATGCCCAAATTTCCAAAGAGCCTAAATTTTTGACCATAAGTCTTCATCATGAATTGAGGTATCCAAAATGGATAAACGTAGAGGCTTAGGCCGGCTATCGCCAACTCCCCGCTTAATTGCTTTTGTGATCATTAGTATGTTGATCACCTTTAGCAGCAGTTGGACTTCGGTCATTGCTGCCTTTGTTTTTACCGTTGTTTTGCTTATTGCCGGCAGAAAATATCCGCGGGCAGCATTAATAGCAGCGTTTAGTGCGTTTGTGCTGACATTTCTGGGGCATTTTTTAACGGCCGTTGACCCCCACGCCGTCTCCTTCCTCTCATTCAAGGTCTCCGAGGAAAGTGCATTAAAGGGCCTGCGCCTGGGATTACGCCTGGTGGCCATGATTTTGCCGGCTATCGCCTTCATCGCCGTGACGCCGCTGCACGAACTATTAGCCGCCTTCATCGGACTGCGCGTACCGCCAGCCGTCGAAATGTACTTGACCATCGTGCTGCGTTACGTGGACATCTTGTGGTACGATATCCAGATCAGCATGAAAGCGATGGCCGTGCGCGGCGTCAATTGGGAAGGCGGCATACGCGATAAAATCCCGGCATTCCGCCGCCTGATGCTGCCCCTCATCTTTCGCATTCTGGATCACGTCGATGGCCAATCGCTGGCCATTGATAACCGGGGCGGCGTCCGCGTTTCACGCGAAGCGCCCGACATCTCGGCCGACACGCCAGCTCTGACGATGGACAGCGTGTACGTGCGCTACGATGAGCGGAACGAAATCACCGATGAGCACGCATTGACAGATATAAATCTGATCATTTCCCAAGGGGAAGCGGCCGTACTGCTGGGACGAATTGGCGCCGGGAAAACCAGCGCCATGCTGCTGAGTACGGGGCTGATTCCCAAAAGTACCGGGCGTATGCGCGGCAACGTCACGTTATTTGGTCACAATACCAAAGGCGCCTCCTTGAGTCTGTTGGGGCGGCTAGCCAGAATCGTCTTTCCCAGCGCGGTACAGGGATTAGTTGGTCTGACGGTAGAAGGTGAACTGGCCTTTAGCTTGCGTTCCAGTGATCTGCAACCGGAAGATCGGCATCAGGCAATGGTGGACGCTTTGGAAATTGTTGGTTTGGATGAATCGTTTTTGCCTCGGCAATCTCTAGGGCTTTCCGGCGGGGAGATGCAGCGCGTGGCGCTGGCTTCGGCGATTGTGAGCCAGCCGCTGCTGCTGGCACTCGATGATGTAACGGTTCAGCTAGACCCGGTCGGCAAACGGGAAGTGGTCGCCGCATTGCAGACATTGCTGGGCGGCCGCATCACAACCGTCATGACCGACCCATACTTGGAATTGTTATCGGAAGTGGGCAGCCGTTTTATTTTGTTGGAAAACGGCCGTATCACGGCCGAAAGCCACGCCCTGGATATTGATACCATCCAAAAAGCCAGCCTGCGCGTCCCCCAAATGATGCGCCTGAACCAAAGATTGGCTATGGCATTACCGACAAATGTCAATGAAGCCATTCCCCTTCTAAAATCGGCGGTAAATGGCGCACCGCCTCTGTTTGAAGTTGAAAAAAAAGAACCCGCTGCCAACGTCGTTCGAGCGGTCAATTTGAAATACACCTATCCCAAAGGGCCGACCGCTATCAAAAATCTGGACGTTTCATTTGACGCCGCTGAATTTGTGGCCATTTTGGGGTCAAATGGATCAGGCAAAACCACGTTAGCCCTGCTCCTTACCGGTGCTTATAAACCGACAGAGGGCGAAATCCTGGTCAATGATGAGTCGTTTGATTGGAACCGGCACCGAGGGATCATGGGCTACGTATTCCAGGAACCGGTCAATCAAATCGTGACCATGACAGTCTGGGACGAATTGGCTTTTGGCCCGCAGCAGCTTGGTTGGGATGATGAAGCGGTCAAGGAATCTGTTGAACATGAACTGGAGCGTTTTAATCTTTCGGCCAATGACGTACCGCTGCATTTAACACCGGCCAACGCCCGTAAATTAGCCATTGCCGCCACGTTAACTATGAAACCGCGCCTGGTTGTTTTGGATGAACCGACCAACAACCTGGACGAATCGGAAGTGCAGCAGCTGATGGCCCACCTGAAAATGTTGCAGGCCAGCGGCACAACGGTTATTTTAATCACGCATGAGGTGGAAATTGCCTGCCAGTATGCGGATCGGATCATGGTCATGTCTAACGGCCGTATCCTGGTCGATGGTCCAACACAGCAGGTGATGGCCCAAAAAGCACTGTTGGCCCAGAGTGATGTTCTGGTCCCGCCGGTCGTGGACTTGTCATTGGCATTATGGCCAGATTCGCTCCCGGCGCTAACTGTCGAAGAACTGAGCACCGCCCTGGCCGAACCGGAGACAGCATAGGAATCAATCATATGGAACTTGCCGAATTCATCCAATACGCCCGTGGCGATAAACCCGTCGATATACTGCTTAAAAATGGCCGGGTCATCAACGTCTTTAGCGGCGAAATCATCGAAACCGATATTGCCATTGTTGGTTCCCGGATTGCCGGTTTAGGAACGTATGAAGCCCGAACCGTTGTGGATTTGAACGGCCGTTACGTTGCTCCCGGCCTGATCGACAGCCACGTACACATTGAAAGCGCCATGGTACCGCCGCCTGAATTTGCCCGCGCGGTTGTGCCCCGTGGAACGACGACCGTCATCACCGACCCCCATGAAATCGGCAATGTCCTGGGTTATGCAGGCATCCAATTCATGTTGGATCGGGCCAAAGGCATTCCTTTAACCGTTTACGTCAATGCGCCCAGCTGCATCCCCAGCAGCCACATGGAAAGCGCCGGGGCGACGCTTGAAGCAGATGATTTATCCCCCTTATTGAAGGAAGCGAATGTGTTGGGTTTAGCCGAAGTGATGAATTTCCCCGGCGTCGTAGCTGGCGATCCAGGTATGCTCGATAAAATCAAAACATTTAGCGACCGGATCATCGATGGCCACTGCCCTGGTTTGAGCGATAAGGGGCTAAATGCCTACGTTGCTGCCGGAATCGCCAGCGACCACGAATGCGTCACTGTTGAAGAAGCGATGGAAAAACTACGATTGGGCATGTATATCTTCATTCGCGAAGCCACCAATGCCCACAATCTAAAACCGCTCCTACCGCTCATCAACAGTGACAATTCGCGCCGGATATGCCTCTGTACCGATGATCGCCAGCCGGCCGATATTTTGGCCGAAGGCCACATCGACTTCATGATCCAAACCGCCATCGCCGAAGGGGTTGACCCGATTACGGCATTTAGAATGGCGACGCTTAATCCGGCCGAATATTTCCGCCTGAATGATCGCGGCGGGATCGCGCCAGGCCGCCGGGCCGACTTGATGATTTTTTCCGATATACAACGCCCTGTGGCTGAAATGGTCTATCAAGGGGGGCAAATGGTCGCTCAAGACGGGAAAATGCTCTCCTGGGAGTGGCCTGCGCCGGCTTATTCTTTACCCGTTTCCATGAACGTTGACTGGTCAAAGGTTGATTTTACGATTCCGGCCGAGGGACCTAGGGTACGAATCATTGAAACCATCCCGGAACAACTTATTACCAATACGATTATTGAAGCGACGCCGCAGGTTAACGGCCGTGTCACCACCGATATTAGCCGCGACATTCTGAAAATGGCGGTGATAGAACGGCATCATGGCGCGGGCAAGATGGGGAAGGGTCTCGTGCGGGGTATTGGCCTCAAACGCGGGGCTATCGCCAGCTCTGTCGCCCACGACCATCATAATATTGTCGTGATTGGGGTTGATGATCAGAGTATGTTAACGGCCGTTAAAACCGTCGCCACTACCAATGGCGGTATGGCCGCCGTAGATGGTGATGAGGTCCTGGCACAATTGGCTCTCCCCATTGCCGGCTTAATGAGTGATCAACCCATTGAAAACGTTCAACAACAGATGGAAGCACTTTTGGCGGCCGCCCACGAGTTAGGTGCTGTGCTGCACGATCCCTTTATGGCTATGAGTTTCCTGGCCCTGCCAGTAATCCCTTCTCTCAAATTAACGGATCATGGCCTGGTGGATGTCGATAATTTCCAACTGACCTCCTTGTTTGTCTGATTCGTCATGAACAGATAAAGAAACGATTCTCTTTTCTCCCTCACTCAAATTCACGGTTTTTCAGTAGTCGAAGAGAAATAAGCAAATGTACCTCATTTTGGTAAGATGGGATGTGCAACCAAACCCAAAACCAAAAGAGGTACAAATGCAGCATATCATATTAGAGGCTCACCATACAAAAGATGGACTCGTTTTCAACGTTACTGACTTAGAAGCCCGGTTGAATCAGTTAACCGATTCACGAGATAGACGCGGCAAAATATATCCACTGGGCACGATTTTGACGATGATAATATTAGCGAAGCTCGCTGGCGAGGATAAGCCATCAGGAATAGCTCAGTGGATTCGATTGCGTTGCGATGCATTTGTCAGGATATTTTGCCGTAAACACAAACGAATGCCGTGTTTGAACACAATTCGTACTGTGTTGCAAGATGTGGTTCCGCTTGATGAATTAGAGACCCTGTTTCGGCGTTATCTACACGATGCCTACGGCGGACAAGAAAGCCGATTAATTACAATTGATGGCAAGACAATGCGCGGAACTATCCCCAAAGGAAGCCGTCAAGGTGTCCATTTGTTAGCCGCCTATCTTCCAGAAGAAGGTGTGGTTTTGAAACAAGTAGCGGTAGCGACTAAAGAAAACGAAATCAATGCCGCTCCCCAACTACTCGAGGGAATCAACATCAAGAACAAGGTCATTTGTGCCGATGCGATGCAGACACAACGCAAGCTTTCCGTCGATGTGTTGTCGAGGGGCGGTGATTACATCTGGTTTCTCAAGGACAACCAACCCACGTTGCTGGAGGATGTGAAACAGTTTTTCAAGCCAGCGCGGATGAGTGCCGGTTGGCACCCGCCTGAATTGCCGCGGACGGTGGCTAAAACAACTGAGATAGGGCATGGGCGACTGGAAAAGCGGACACTCACACTGATGGTAGATGAAGAACAGTTTCTGGACTGGCCCGGTGTTCATCAGGTTTTCCAGTTAGAGCGGGAGACCACCCATCTGCGAACAGGCCGAGAAACGACCGAATTGGCCTATGGTATCACTAGCTGTACACCAGAGATAACATCGGCAAAGCAAATGTTACAGTGGACGCGACAATATTGGGGTATCGAAAATGGATTGCATTATCGTCGAGATGTCACATTGCGAGAAGATGCAACGCGCATTTCGCAACCAGCGTTGGCAAAAACGATGTCAGCTATTAACAATTTTGTGGTTGGGTTAACGCAAAAAATGGGTTATTCCAATCTGGCCGCAGCACGGCGCTTGTTTGATGCTAAAATCGCGGCTCAACTCTCTTGACGCCCGACTACTGAAAAACCGTGCACTCAAATTGGCGTAACGGCCGTTCCTGAGCGAAAATATGCAAGTTGCGAAGTAGCAAAGTGGCAAAGTAAAAGAGTCACTTTGCTACTTCGCAACTCTGCAACTCTAATTATGAAACCTGCCGTCAAAACCGCTCTAATCATCTTTCTTGCTACACGAATTTCCTTATCCGTGTGGGCCATTATTGTCTTGACAACAGTACCGCTGCCAGGAGAACCAGATGAGGCGGTACGGCCGTATCTGGGTGAACCCATTCTCGATGATAGCATAGCCGGACTGCTGCTCGGCCCCTGGCAGCGCTTTGACAGCCAGCATTACCTGCGCATCGCCCGGCAGGGCTACGACAACGTGGCCGATTCTGTCTTTCCCCCGCTTTACCCCCTGACAATCCGGGTATTAGGCGCGCTGTTTGGCGGCAGCGCGACAGCCAATCTGACAGTGGCCATCCTCATCTCCAATCTGGCGTTTCTAGGACTGCTGATTTTGCTGTATCGGGTAACGGAAACTGAACTCGGTCACAGATTTGCTACACGAACTTTAGTGCGTCTGGCCATTTTTCCCACCGGCTTCTTTTTACTGGCTCCTTACACAGAATCCTTGTTTATTTTGCTGGCTGTCGGCTCCATTTGGGCGGCGCGCAAAGGTCAATTTTGGTTGGCCGGAGGGCTGGGTTTTCTGGCTTCCCTCACCCGGCTCACCGGCTGGATTTTGGTCGTTCCATTAGTTTATGAATGGTGGCGGCAGTCACGCATCACGCATCACGCATCACGTTTCACGTTTCAGACACTCATCGCCACGGCGCTTCCCGGACTGGGCACGGCCGTATTCCTGCTTTGGCGTTGGCGGGCTGGCCTGCCGCCGCTGGGCAAGATTTATGAGCAGTATTGGTATCAGACAACCGGGTTTCCGGGACGGGATTTGGGTACGGCCGTTAACACCTTCTTCCTTGGCGGCACAGCCCGCGTCGGAGAATTTACTCTGGTTTTTGACTTCCTGACAGCCTTCTTCCTGTTGGGAACCACTATCTGGACTTTCCGCCGCCTGGGAACAACCTATGGTCTTTATTCGGCCCTGTTGCTGCTGTTCATGCTCCTGCCCGCCTCAGAGAATTTTAAGCCGCTGTATTCGTTTTCCCGTTACGCACTGGCTTTTTTCCCCACGTTTATGCTGTTGGGAGTGGCCGGGGAACGGCCGTGGCTCAACCGACTCATCCTCTACCCCTCCATCATTTTGTATCTCTATTTCAGCGGCCAGTTCTTCCTCTGGGGCTGGGTCGCCTAAATCCGGGTTGCCAGCGTCCTTTTTTCTATGCGTAACTCTGCGTCCTGTGTAATTTACCAGTCAGATCTTAACAGCTACCTCAAACTCTATCTCCGGCGGAACAACCCGTGGATGAGGAATTTCCACGTGAATCAACAAGCCGCCATCCGACAAATTGCGGAACTGCATCCGGCCGCCCAGCAAAGCCACCCGTTCACTAATCCCCAACAAACCAAAATGCCCCGCTTCCCCCAATTTGCCCATATCAAAACTGGTCTGCAAACCCACACCGTTATCAGCAATCGAAATCGACAACATACGCGGCGACGTGTGCCGCAGCACAATTTCCGCTTTGCTGGCTTCGGCATGTTTCCAAATGTTGTTGACTCCCTCCTGGATGATACGGAAAATGGAAAGCTCAATCGCTTCCGGCAAGCGGCCAAAATTATCGTCCATCTCCAGCTTCACCTCAATGCCTGTCCGCTGGCTCCAATCGTGTAGATATGATTTCAAAGCCGCACCCAAACCCAGGCTGTCAATCGTTGGCGGCCGAAGATTACCACAAATCCGTCGCAAATCTTCCACCATCGCCCGAATATTGTGGCGCACCTCTGCCCAATCTTCCTGCAAAGAGGGCAGCCCGGCCGCCTTCTCTTCCATCTCTTCCAAATCGTAATTCAAGCTCAACAAATCCTGAATCAATTGATCGTGCAGTTCGCGGGCCAAATGCTTTCGTTCTTGCTCCCGTTCAGTTAAAAGGCGGCGCTGTGCATCCTGCAAGGCCAGGTTGGCGCTGTCCAACGCTTTAACCTGATGGGCTAACTGCTCGACCAACTGCTGGTTCAGATTACCCTGGGCTTTCAAATCACGCTTCAGCAGCATCTGGTTGTGGCGCAATGTCTCCGCCTGTTTACGCGCCCGGTAATAACTGTCCAGCGCCCATATGACCGGCGTGCGCTGCTGCTGATCGGCCGTGCCCACCAAGGCAGCTACGATTCGCTCTCGATTGGCTGCATCGGTCCGGTAGTCGCCGACGATTTGCCCCTGCCGCATCACCACAATCCGGTCGGTCACAGCAAATAAATGATCCAAATTGTGGCTGCTAAAGAGGACGGCCACCCCCTGTTTCTGCCAGGAACGGACTAAACTGAGAAGCCGTTCTTGATAAGGCAGGCTAAGTAACGAACCGGGATCATCAACCAGGATTACCTGGGACGGCCGTGCCATCACCTGCGCAATCCCCACCAACTGCCGCTTTTCACTGGAAAGATTGGCCACCTTTTCTTGTAATGAAGGGAACTCCACATCCAGCGAAAGCAGCAAACGACTGGCCTCCTCATCCATCTTTCGCTGGTTCGGAATTTGCAGCCACTTGGGCAAAAACGGCCAACTTATCTCATCACCCAGAAAAATATTACTCGTCACATCAAGTTGTTCAGCCAGTTCTGGCTCCTGATGTACCACATTAATGCCATACGTCTGCGCCTGAAACGGCCATTGCAGCCGCCGCTCCTTAAAATAAAGAACCCCCGCATCGGGAGCCTGTAAACCAGCCAAAACTTTTATCAAAACCGATTTACCAGCACCGCTGCGGCCGGCCAAACCGACAATTTCCCCCGGTTCGATCTTCAAATTTACATTCTGGAGCGCCGTCAAATTTCCAAACTGTTTCGACAGATTTACCGCTCGCAGCAAAGGTTGGTCACTCATTATGCCACCGCATCTTCCACAATTTGGCGCAGCGCCGATGCATCCAGGTCTTTTTTATCCAAAAATGCCGTTGCTCCAGCCTGCAAGCCTCGCCGATGGAACTCACGATCAGGATAAGCACTAATCATAATAATCCGCGAAGCCGGTAGTTCCGATTTAAGGCGCCGCGCACACACAATGCCGTCTTCATCAGCCAACACCACATCCACAAAAACAATCCAGGGAACAACCTGACGGGCAAAATGAAGAGCCTCCTCCGTGTTACCGGCCTCATAAATCATCGCCTGCGGACAAACACGACCCAACAACCGCCTCAATTGACTGCGGTAACGCTTGTTATCATCAACCACTAAAATAGTCGTTTGCCGGTTAATTGGAGGTTCAATTTCCAGCACGTCATCAAAACTTTCTTCACCGGAATGGGCCAATAATTCGGGATGTTCACGAACAAAATTGGCAGCGGCTAACCGGTGAGGCACATCAAGCTGGCGATACAAACGGGTCAAATGATTTTCAATAGTCTTAACGCTCAAATTGAGTTCTTGAGCCATTGCCCGGTTATCATATCCTTCAACGAGCAAGCGTAAAATTCCCCTCTGTCGCGATGAAAGCCTGGGAAGCTGTGCCGTGAGCCGCCTCGATGTCAACAATTTATCCAATAACGGGCTGGAAATCCAGCGTTCGCCCGACAATACGCGGACAACGGCCAGGCGTAAATCATTTAGCGATTGGTCTTTCAAATGGTAACCATTGACACCGGCACTTAACAATCCTTGAACGTACACGTCATCATCGTAAGCGCTAACAACCAGGATGCACAAATCAGGGTAGCGCGCCCGAATACGTCTGATGGTGGCAATCGGTTCAAAATCGGGCATTGTCACGTCAATTAATAAACAATTGGGGTGCAGTTGTTCCAAAGCTTCAATTAAAGTAATCCCATCACCGACTTCGCCGACCACTTCCAAATCAGGCACGCCATCCAGGGCATTACGAATGCCGGCTCTGACAACGGCATGATCGTCTGCCAGGAGAACTCTTGCTTTGTCCATTGATTTATTATGCCAGTTGAACACAACGATTCCTACTTCCTTTTCTCCCCTTTTGGCTAGGGGAAATCCCCTAATTTTTCAAGGGTAATCCCCCAATTGTTAAGAGGGTTATAGGGGTACACGGCCGTTACTTGTTACTGTTTAATATATAAAAGTCACAAAATATGGTCAATTCTAACAAAATGATGTCTTGTAGACACAGTCTGACAAAGGAGGTGATTTCAGGAAACAAAAAATACATTTGAAGCGACTTTATTTGATTGCCCTTCGCACAGTCTGTTGCATCGCTGCCTCAATTCTGCTATCGTAACAATCAAGGAGCCAAAGGATTCAGACGCAGATTGCATAGCAGACTTAATACAAGAACGGGCTGCTCAATAAAGGGAGTTTAGCTTCATCAACATCAATACGACCCTCAACATTGTTTAACTTTCTAAACTCTTTACGCTGAAATACAAAGGGTTAATTGAAAAGAGGAGGTGTTGTATCACAAATTCTATGTCATTGATAGAACTTCCCCACATTTTGGTAGCAAACGCGCCAAACATTTCACATTCTAAGGAGAAGAGATGAGTAAAAAATATTTCCGTACACTTATCATGCTGACAGTACTGTTCGTCCTGGCGGCATTTGTACTTACAGCCTGTGGTGGACAACAAGCCGCCGAAACCCCGGCCGCTGAAGAACCCACAACAGCAGAAGAACCGGCAACAGCAGAAGAACCAGCCGCCGAAGCCCCAGCCGAAGAAGTATCCGGGCTAGTCGGTATCGTGCTGCCCACACGGGATGAACCCCGCTGGATTCAGGACGAAACGCGCTTCCGCGATGCCCTGGAAGCCGCTGGTTACCAGGTCGAAATCCTGTTCAGCCAGGGTGACTCCGCCATCGAATTGTCCAATGTCGAACAGCTGATCACCCAGGGTATCCAGGTGCTGATCCTCACCCCGCAGGACGGTGCTGCCGCCGCGGCCGCCGCTGAAGCAGCCCACGCCGCCGGTGTGAAAGTCATCGCCTATGACCGCCTCATTCTGAACACTGACGCTGTTGATTACTACGTCACCTTCGACAGCATCGCCGTTGGTGCAGCGCAAGCGCAATACCTGGTTGACCATGCCAGTGGCAGCGGCAATCCGCTCTATCTGTACGCTGGTGCTGCCTCCGACAACAACGCTTTCCTGTTCTTTGAAGGCGCCTGGAAAGTCTTGCAGCCCAAGATCGCTGATGGCACTTTCGTTATCAAGAATTCTAGCGAAGCGGTGGCTCTCCAGGACAAGCTGGATTTGACCCGTGACGAAATGGGCCAAATCATCGGCCAAATCACCACCAACTGGGACTTCAACACGGCCAAGAGCCTGGCTGAATCCAACCTGACGGCCACAACAGCTGCTGACAAGGGTGATGTCTTTATCCTGGCCCCCAATGATGGTACGGCCCGCGCTATCGCTGATGCCTTTGCGGCTGACGCCGATGTCTCCAGCTACATAGTCACCGGGCAGGATGCCGAAGAGGCTTCAGTCCAGTACATTATCGACGGCAAGCAGTCGATGACTGTCTTGAAGGATGTCCGTACCTTGGTGGCTGACGCCATTGCTGCGGCCGTTGCCTATCTCCAGGGCAATACCCCGCCGGAAACCAATACCTACAACAATGGGGTTGCTGACGTTCCCGCCAAGCCGTCCGAAGTCATCGCTGTTGATCAAAGCAACGTTCAGGCGGCGATCATCGATTCCGGTTACTGGCCAGCCAGTGATTTCACCGGCCTGGACACAATGGGTGAAGCACCGGCCGCCGAAGAAGTATCCGGGCTAGTCGGTATCGTGCTGCCCACACGGGATGAACCCCGCTGGATTCAGGACGAAACGCGCTTCCGCGATGCCCTGGAAGCCGCTGGTTACCAGGTCGAAATCCTGTTCAGCCAGGGTGACTCCGCCATCGAATTGTCCAATGTCGAACAGCTGATCACCCAGGGTATCCAGGTGCTGATCCTCACCCCGCAGGACGGTGCTGCCGCCGCGGCCGCCGCTGAAGCAGCCCACGCCGCCGGTGTGAAAGTCATCGCCTATGACCGCCTCATTCTGAACACTGACGCTGTTGATTACTACGTCACCTTCGACAGCATCGCCGTTGGTGCAGCGCAAGCGCAATACCTGGTTGACCATGCCAGTGGCAGCGGCAATCCGCTCTATCTGTACGCTGGTGCTGCCTCCGACAACAACGCTTTCCTGTTCTTTGAAGGCGCCTGGAAAGTCTTGCAGCCCAAGATCGCTGATGGCACTTTCGTTATCAAGAATTCTAGCGAAGCGGTGGCTCTCCAGGACAAGCTGGATTTGACCCGTGACGAAATGGGCCAAATCATCGGCCAAATCACCACCAACTGGGACTTCAACACGGCCAAGAGCCTGGCTGAATCCAACCTGACGGCCACAACAGCTGCTGACAAGGGTGATGTCTTTATCCTGGCCCCCAATGATGGTACGGCCCGCGCTATCGCTGATGCCTTTGCGGCTGACGCCGATGTCTCCAGCTACATAGTCACCGGGCAGGATGCCGAAGAGGCTTCAGTCCAGTACATTATCGACGGCAAGCAGTCGATGACTGTCTTGAAGGATGTCCGTACCTTGGTGGCTGACGCCATTGCTGCGGCCGTTGCCTATCTCCAGGGCAATACCCCGCCGGAAACCAATACCTACAACAATGGGGTTATTGATGTCCCAGCTAAACCATCCGAGGTTATCGCGGTTGACAAAGAAAACGTCAAGGCGGCGATCATCGACTCCGGTTACTGGCCAGCAGAAGATTTCACTGGTTTAGAGTAATACGGTAAATTCAAAAGAGGATAGTGACGGTTAACCATCACTATCCTCTTTTTTTGACAAAAGGAGGAAAGCATTGATGAACGAACCGGCAAACAAGGAACTGGTCGTTGAAATGCGCGGAATCAAGAAGCATTTTGCTGCCGTTCAGGCATTGCGCGGGGTCGATTTGGCCTTGCATCGTCATGAAGTACTGGGTCTGATGGGTGACAACGCCGCTGGAAAGTCTACCCTGATGAAGGTTCTCAGCGGTGCTTATACCCCCAGCGAGGGGGGTATTTTCATTAATGGCGAGGGAGTGCATTTTTCCAGCCCAATGGATGCACGCCGCATGGGCATTGAGATGGTTTATCAGGATTATGCCCTGTCAAATAATCTGGATGTGGCAGGAAACGTTTTTATGGGCCGCGAAGTCGTGCAATTCAAATTGGGGCCGTTCGGGGTGATGGATTACGCTCACATGGAGCTAGAAACGAAAAAACTGCTCAACCGCCTCAAGATAGACATCCCTTCGGTACGACAAAAGGTGGAAAGACTCTCTGGTGGTCAGCGCCAGGCTGTGGCCATCGCTCGTGCCACCGCTTTTGACGCCAAAGTTATCATTATGGACGAGCCTACGGCGGCACTGAGCGTGGCGGCTATTGACAAGGTGATAGATCTCATCCGCCAACTCAAAGCTCAGGGATCATCAGTTATTATTATCAGTCACCGCCTGGAAGATATTTACCGGGTTGCCGACCGCATGATTGTGCTCCGCCAAGGACGCAAGGTTTGCGACACGCCAGTAGAAGGTGACATTCACGAATTCCGCGAACGTGTCGTGGCCTACATGGTCGGCGCCCGCGATGACTTTGCCGAAACGGCCGTACAACAATCCCAGGAGGCTTAAGATGTCATTTCTCTCTGATGTTAGAAAAATCTTTCGCGAAAATATCCGTGATTATGGCATGTTTATTGCCCTGGGTGTTATCTGGCTGATTTTTGCCATTACGACTGATGGCTTATTCATTTCCTCACGGAACCTGGTCAATTTAGTAAACCAGACCGGCTATATTGCCGTATTGGCAGTTGGCATGACACTGGTCATTGTAATCCGGCATATTGACCTGTCAGTTGGTTTTTTGGCCGGCTTTCTTGGCGCAGTGGCAGCTATTGCCATGGTCTCCTGGAATCTGCCGGTGTGGGTGGTTATTCCCCTGATCATGGTCTTCGGTATCATTGCCGGGCTGGTTACCTCGTTCCTGGTTGCTGTTTTGGGCATTCCGGCGTTTGTCGCCACGTTAGCTGGTTGGTTAGGTTATCGGGGTGCATTACAGCTTGTGACCAGAGCAACAGGTACGATCATAATTCCCAATGAAGCGTTCAATGCGCTCGGCAACGGCTTTATTCCAGATTTCCCTGGTCTGACATTCTGGCCAGAAATACACAAGGCAACTTTGTTTTTGGGGTTGATTAGTATCATCTTGTATGTCTCAAGCGCCATCAGGTCACGTCAAAAAAGGGGAAATGACCATATTGATAACTTGCCCTTGCCGATATTTATCTTCCAACTGGTGTTCTTTTCGGCCTTAATTGGCGGCGGGTCCTGGATTCTGGCCGGCTATCAAGGATTTGATCGTGGACAGGCCGTAATCGTGTTGGTTGTGGTACTGGCTTATGATTTCATCGCCAGAAGGACAGTACTTGGCCGGCATATTTACGCTGTTGGCGGCAACCCGGAGGCGGCTGAATTGGTGGTATCAGTGTCACGAAAATCACCCATGTCGTCTTTGGCTCTATGGGCATGTTCAGCTTTGTCAGGCATGTTGTTTGCCGCGCGGACGCGATCGGCCCGACGACAGCCACAACCTGCTTGAGTTGGACGCCATCGCCGCGGCCTTTGTCGGCGCGTCTCGGCGGCGGGTGGTGTTGGTACGGTAGTAGGTTCGATCGTCGGCGCGTTAGTTATGGTCTCCTGACCAGCGGCATGAATTTGATGGGCCTCGACATCTCTTACAAGTACATCGTCCGGGCGCTTGTACTCGCCGCTGCGGTCATCTTCGATGTTGCTACGCGTAAAAGAACAGTACTATAAAGCAACTCGATCCCAAAGAGAAAGGCAGGTCAACTTGCGGCGAAGTCACGCCACGTTGAATAAACATGGAGCGCGGTCTGCCAGACCGCATAGTGCGGACGAGCCGTCCGCGCTCCCATTTGAGCATAAAAGAAAAGCCGTGAAATGGACAGGATGGCTGTTAATCCTAATAACAGCCATCCTGATTGCTTGTAATGGCGGGAGGCAAACCAATCAATCCCAATCAGCAAATGCAGCAGATGAAGGCATGATCGCTGTACTACTGCCCGATTCAGCCACCTCGGCCCGATGGGAGACGGACGACCGGCGCTTCTTTGAGCAGGTGTTTGACGAAGCGGGTGTGCGCTACACCATTGTCAATGCCGAAAAGGATGCGCGCGTCCAACAAACCCAGGCGGAGCAGGCGATTACCAATGGCGCGAAAGTGATTTTGCTGGTCAATCTGGACAGCGGCAGCGGGGCAGCGATTATCGCCCAGGCACGGGAAGCCGGTGTGCACATTATTGACTACGACCGCCTGACAATCGAGGGGCCGGGCGCTGATTTGTATGTCAGTTTTGATAACACGGCCGTTGGCAGAATCATGGGCGAGACAATGGCACCAATCATCAACAGCCTGCCAGTCGGCGTTCCCCGCATTGTGCAATTAAACGGTTCCCAAACAGACAATAACGCCACAATGCTGCGTGAAGGCGCTTATTCCGTCACCCGCCCTTATTTTGAAAGCGGCCAGTGGGAATTGGTCGATGAGCAGACCGTACCAGATTGGGACAATCAACAAGCACTTATCATCTTTGAGCAAATGTTGACGGCTTCGGGCGGCAATATCGATGCTGTTTTTGCCGCCAACGATGGGCTGGCCAGTTCGGTAATTGCCGCGTTAAAGAGCCAGGGGCTAGGCCCACTGCCATTGAGCGGGCAGGATGCCACTGTTGCCGGCATCCAAAATATCCTGGCCGGCTGGCAGACCATGACCGTTTATAAGCCGATTCAATTGGAGGTAGAAGCCGTGGCTCATGCGGCTATTGCTTTGCTGCACGGTGAAGATATTGCGACGCTGACAAACGACACGATCAGCAATGGACATTCGGATATACCTTATATTAAACTAACTCCTATCGCTGTTACGGCCGATAAAATCGCCGAAACGGTCATTGCCGATGGCTTCCGCACGTGGGATGAAATCTGTGTGGGTGAATACGCCCAATATTGTCCACCCAATCGATAAAACAGCGAGGAAATTGACTCAAGGTTAAGCAAGAATATGCGTGTTACCAGCCAAGAAAGCCCGAATCAGCCAGAAATTCGACAGGTATCCCCTAATCCCCTAGGACGGACTATTGATTATATTCAGGGATATATGGCGCGGGTGCGTTCTGGTGAAATTGGCTCCTTGCCCATTATCCTGGGACTGATTGTTATCGTCATCATATTCCAGTCGCAAAACCAGAATTTTTTGACAGCACGCAATTTTGTCAATCTGATTGTGCAGATGGCCGGGTACACGGTTATTGCCATTGGCGTGGTTTATGTGCTGCTGATTGGGGAGATTGATCTGTCGATTGGCTATGTCAGCGCGGTTTCGGCGGTGTTTATGACGCTGCAATTACAGGAACCAAACGGCTGGCCCTGGTATACGGCCGTTACCATATCCCTCATCCTTGCCGCCGGTATTGGCATCTTTCATGGCCTTATCATCACCCGATTCCGCGTGCCATCCTTCATCGTTTCCCTGGCCGCTTTGCTGGCCTGGAACGGGGCCGTTCTCATCCTCATCGGTTCGGCGGGAACTGTCATTATTCAGGACAAGATCGTCGTAGGCATTGCCAGCTACTTTTTGCCGCCGCGCTGGGGCTGGATAACGGCCGTCGTCACGTCGGGCATATTTGCCTTTAACCAACTGCTGCAATGGCATACTTATCGCAAGCATAACATAACCGGCCGGCCAGGACTGATAGTTCTTCTGCAAATCGGGTTCATGGCTGCCATATGCTTTGGCGTGGTTATTGTCGCCAATCAGGATCGCGGTGTTCCCTTTGTAGGGGTTTTGCTGCTGATTTTGCTGGCCGGTTTTACGTTTTTGGCGACCAAGACCAAATTCGGCCGTTACGTTTATGCCATGGGTGACAACGAAAGCGACCCGCCGTGCCCGACCCATTGACGTGGATCGCGTGCTGGTCATCGTTTTCGCGATTTCCAGCCTGATGGCCGGAGCAGGCAGGATTGTTCTGGCTTCACGTCTGCGCTCGGTGGATACCGGCCGCTGGCGGTGGCAATTTGCTGCTCAGCTCCATCGCCACCGGTGATTAGCGGTACCAGCCTGTTTTGGCGGCAGTGGCAAGGTGTCCAGTGCGTTGCTGGGGGCTTTGGTCATTGCCAGGTGGAAAATGGAATGGGTCTGCTGGGATTGAGCGCCGAATTGTGAAATGTGTGATTACCGGGATGGTTTGCTGCTGGCTGTGTTGGTAGATGCTGTTTCCCCGGCGGAACCGCGCCCAGCGAATACTCAATTAAGCGACCCTTCTTGCCAACTGGCACAATATCTGGCGGCGCAAATAAGTTCGGGATCGCCCGGGCGCTGGATAATGTAAATACTCTTTCTGGTTATCAGCTGGCACCTGGTACAGATTGGCATCAATCTCTGACGGGCCACGCAAAATGCACCGCCGCATGGGCGGTCGAAATCATTTTCACAATGGGGAAGGCGTTGATCGACAAATTGGTAAAAGCCAGTTGTTTTGCGCAAATCAACCTCGCTGTAGGTGTAATTGCCAACCCCCACCCTCTTTGAATTCGTGATAAAGGAAAAAGCAGTTTTTCCAGGTAAACACGGTCAGCCATTTGGAAACAATGGGATCGGCGGCCAGCAATTTACCCAAATGCTCGATAACGGCCGTTACGCAGTAATCTGTCATCGGCTCAAGTCAGGTACAACTAATCAAAAAGCGACCAGCGTCTATCTCGGGTCGCTCCGGCGGTTGTACCGTACCCGCATCAGCCGCAAACTACGCTGGTCATGGTCGGCCAGGTATTTTGCGCCAGTCCCCTCGGTATCATCGCTGGTTTGGATGAGACCGGCATCGTGGAAGAGAGAAGCGCTTAAAGCCAGGGCAATGGAACGGCCGTCAGTCTCAAAACCATCCAACAAGAGCCATGGATGTGGGCCAGCGCCAAAAAACATCAGTAATGTGCGGAAATCTGGTGAGGCCCACGGAAACAGTAGCCAGGAAACGGCCGTTATACAAATCAGCCACCGTAGAAAATGCGGCCGTCAACGGCTGCCAATCCGTTTCGGTCAGGGCGGCTGCTAAAAAATAACGAACTTCTGCCCACACCGCAGCAGGTGATCTTTCATCGATTAATTGCAGAAGTTGTAAAGTCAGCCATTTTCCTATCTGGCACCTCAAGTAATATAAAAATAAATTCCAACAAGTATACACGGATGTTGCCCTTATCACCTTCTAATCTTTTGGGTGGGGTTAAGATTGGTTCAACCTGCGGAATTGAACCAATCTAAAGGTCGGAATCAATCTTAATAGACCTTATCAGATCACCGACAGCAAATAAGCCTCCAGTACGTCAGCATCAATGATAGTTCCTGTGCCATTAGCGTCAGCGATATTGGCATTACTAGCTGGATAACGTAACAATAAAAGTTTCGTGGCTTCCACCGTTGTGTCACCGTGTGATTACGGTGATCGTTTTGCTCGTTTGGCCAGAGCGTAAACGTTTTTGACTGATTTGGCACGACATAATCGTTATTTTCAGTCGCTGTACCGCGCAGTTGCAATTTACCGTCACGGTTGCAGACTAGCCTCTGATGAAACAACAGTGAAAACGATATTGGTCGATACTGCCGCTATTGCCTTCGTTAGTGGAGGCGTCGGTAATAGTAAGCGATGGCGTATCGTCATCTAGAATAGTGGCCGTACCCGCTTGACCGTCGCTAATATATCGGCGTCGGTAGCGCCACTCAAGTCGAGGGTGAAAGTTTCATCCACTTCTTGGTCAGTATCGCCATTGACGGAAACGTTGACAGTTTGGTTGTTTGGCCGGGTTAAAGGTGAGGGTTGAGCTTACGGCTGCCGTATGGTCGCTTCCTGCCACAGCCGTGCCATTGTTGGTGGGCGCGTTGACCGTTACTGTCTCTGAACTTGCAGGGGACAAAACGATAAAGGCAACGTTGGTTGTGCCGCTGTCCCCTTCGTGACCGTCGTCGTTAACGGCGAGCTGACCAGATTACTTCGCCTAATTACGGTTGCAACAAGGTAACCGAATAAGGCTCAAAAGTGTAAACAACGGATTCATAAGTGCAGCAATATTCGTGGACGGCGCGCATTGGAAGGTTATTTGGCAACCGGCATTATTTACCCCGTTAAAAGTAATGCCCGTTCCTGCGCGCTGAGCAGGCTGGCGCACCGTATCCACCGTGCCTTAACAACAAAGAGGCCTTTCCGTTAATCTGGATGTTGGCCGTCTGAGCCGTGCCTGTTTTGTTAATGGCTAATACGGTAGCCGTCAGGGGTCAGACATACCGGCATAAACACTTAAAGTCGTGGAGCGACAGCAAATTGGGCTAACCGGCAGCATCTTATCCACCAAACGAGACCACAATGGGAAACGCGCAATACTGCAGAACGCGGTTAAAAAATTATCCTGTGGCACATCAACCCATATTCCGTTTCCCGAACTAGCCCAGCCATTGCACCGTCCCGATTAGCCATTGCAAAACCATATTTCATCTGCTGGCCGATAATTGTCGGCCATAAAACATGTTTACGCCACGGGTCATCCACTGGTTATAATCATTATCCTGAATGGCTATCAAATTATGCTCGGTCACGGCGAACAGTACCCGACAGCCACCAGCATATTGGTCAAATGCCGCATTAATATCAACCGCGGCCGGGTACTTGAGCAGTTTGCGGCTGGGCCAGCGCTATGGTAAGTGCCGGGCAGGTGTCAAAAGCGTACTGGTGAACGACGTAAAAATCCATGACGTTACCAGCGGTGGCAATCCTTCGTTACTGATTGCTCCGTATCTGATAAGAAACACCAGCAGCCCCCACCATGATGGTTGGGGTCGATTGGCACCTCATCTCGCCGTGCGGGAACGAGATACCCTTCCTTGCGGTTCCACCAGTGCCAATACCATTGACATACTCTGTACCGTCACGTCCAGACATCGTTTTCCCAACCCCAATCAACAATCTGTTCCACTGTTACCGCCATAGGTTTCATTGCCGATTTCCCCAGTATTTAACATTGAGTGGTGCCCGGCGTTGCCATGATTCGCGCAGTTGCCCAATCAACCTCGTCCCCAATCACGGCCGCGCACATCAGCCCCTATGACACGGGTATCGCTCATGGGCAATTTGAAAAGCGACCAGCATGGCGCTTCGCTTTGGGCAATACCGGCCTGATTGATGAAGCCGCCATCCCTGCCCGCCGACGGCTTTGGTGAAATTGATGAAATCGGTGGGGAATGATCCCGGATCCACCAACAGACGGCATTGCCATCAAATGCAACTCCTTCTTTCGCAGGCGAGCCAATCGTAGGCATTGCTCCAACTCCCCCCCGGCATACGGATAAGATTGATGCCCATGACCTGGGTACGAGCACGAAGGTGCTGTTGCTGCTGAAATCGTCCGAGGCCAGCCAGGCCAGCAAGTTGGAACCAAGCAGGAGCGGGTTGACGTCTGTCCCTGCGCCATAATCGGCTGTAAAGGTGATGGTTCCGGTAACGGCCGTTCCCCCATCCACACCTTGTACCGTTTCGTCAAAAGCCGGGGATGCTTGCAACTGATAAGCAAATAAACGAAATGACTATAGAAAAACATCAATGTATAACATGAAATTTTTCGCATAATCTCCTTGTTTTCTAAAACTCTAAAACTGAGAGAAAAATAAGTGGGCTGATAAATCGGGTGAGGGTTTTGTGGCTCAAACATTTTCAAACATTGTTATACCTTGTTGAACGCCACGCATTCTAACACAGCATCCCGACAATTTATGAACCCCTTTGCTCATTTTTCGCTCATCTTCAGGAAACTATAACGGTTTAGTCTGGGTTGTAGCCAAGGTCAACAAAGGTAGCGAATATGGGGCAATTCAAATGTAACAGGCAGAATGCTGTGTCCCAGAAACGGCCGTTGCCCCGTCAAATCATCCGCAGTTCCTCTATACCATTAAAAATGTGATTTCCACTATCAAAAGACAGGGCCCCTGAACCACATCGGCTGAAATGATAAATGTAACAAACCGTCAAAAGCTGAATTTCCGACGATACAGCCGTACCCGTTTTATTAATCGCCAGCAATGAGGCATCCGCTCATCCTCGTCGCATACACGCTCAAAACAGAATCGACCGAGGTATGGTGATCCGTCACCGGCAGCATCCCAGCGCCGGCGCGCCCAGAGCGGGAACACATAATGCGGGCGCGGGCAAAAGTATCAGCGTTGGGCAAGCCGTAATCGTTAATTATCGGCCTCGCCATTGACCAGATTCCATTGATTGGCTGACGCCGCCCTGCTGCATCATCTGCCCAATAGTGTAATGTCCCCGGCCATGAAGAGCATGTTGCCCGCTTGTTTCATCATCCGCCGATTGTCCCTGATCACGAACGGCAAACAGGTTGTATTCGGTGAGGCTTGATGGGAACGGTACGGCCGTTCCACCGAATCAAAAGCCGCATTATCAGCCACAATCTCAGCCACACTTTTGCGGCTGGGGCTGGTATTTCGGCATGGGTTTGCGGCGGATCAGAAATAAACGCCAATGATGAATAATGTAAAATCAACGCCGCACCCGCTTCTTCAATGACTTTAAGTCCCCCTCGCTCAAAATCAGCCTGCGGCGTTGCGCCCACAGCACCACCTGCCTGGATGGTCAGGTCTACAGCCTGCATCGCCGCTCGGAATTCCAGGAACCCGCTATTATTCGTTCGCTGCCTTGACCGATACCGTTGACGTATTCACGGCGTCACACGTCCATACCTTCAACCCCAGGACACACGGTCGGTGCCAGACTCGCTGTTCCCGCCGTACGTCTCATTGCCGATTTCCCAATAGCGCACAGACAGCGGATCAGGATTGCCATTGTCGCTGCACCGCTGCCCAATCGCTCACCGGCCCCAATCGCGGCCGCGAACATCAATGCCAATTCCCCGGTCGTCGTCGCACTGCATTGAAAAAAGCGACCAATGCCGCCGCTTCCTGGGCCGTCCGTTTGCGATTCTGGTATACATCGCGCCCGTGCCGGTCGCTTTAGTAAAGTTGATGAAATCGGTGGGCCGCAAACCCCAGAAGAACCACGACCAGCACGCTTCCGTGTCACCGCTGATGTCAGCGCCGGTTTCGCAGGCCAGCCAGTTATAACCGTTGCTCAACTGCCGCCAGGAATGCGGATGCGCCAGAGGTCGCCAGAAGGCAATCGTACGGGCAATGATATTTCGATCCTCGGTTTTCTCAGCCAATCCAGGCGGCAAGTTGAAATCCCCAAAAACGAGCCGGTTGATGGGGACAAGGCTGGGCTAATTGTCGATAACAATGAGGTTAAGCGGCGGTGGTTGACGGCGGCGCAACGGCCCGTTCCCCATCATCAGGAACCGGTGGCGTTGCCTTTGCATCTGCAAACAAAGAGAAGCCGTCAGTACAACCCTGACGCCCGTCGATTCACCGGCTGCGTTAACTGATAACACAAGGCACAAAACAGGAAGAACGGCGTTTAGCAAACTCATAGCGTTAATCAAGCCTCGCGCACAAAACATCCAGCACATCAGCCACCAAATCAATCCGGCCAAACGCAGGGAATCAAATACGCCATGCAAAATTGGGCGCAGTTCCTGCAAAAATCTCTGGGCAATGCACTTTCCCTTCCTGCTGCGGTTTGGCCGCCTTTTTCCATGCGCTGACGCAGTTCAGGGAATGGAAATGCCGGGGATTTCATGGTGCCAGAATTCAGCGTTGCAACCCGTTATACAACGGTTTAATCCCAGCCACCAACGGCAGCATCGGCTCTTCAAATTCTGCTTCATACGCCGCCTAAAATCTTGAGGCCGCCTGCGGATCAAAAACCGGTACGCGTCAGGCAAAATCAACGCCGTTGCGGATTTTTGCGCAGCGACCTCATTTCATTACGCGGATCTTGCTGGCGTGAGATTGAAACGCCGTCCCACGACGAAACTGGTCGGCCAATTCGATGGATTGGCCCGATTTGTCCACAGCAGTTAAACTGCTGCTTGATAAGCTGAATCAGGCCGGTAGGTACGATGTCGTAACTGTCCGTAACCACAGATAATCGCCAATCCGCGTCGGATCGCCCATCGTCACAAACAGTTGCGGATGCCCATGGCGGCCAAACCGCCAACCGTCCCCTGGATGCGCAGTAAATTGCAACCGCGCGGCCAGGAAATGGGCACGGTCTCAGACCCGCACCACCACCGTGGCGGCAGCGGGCGCTCATCCGCATCAGGCCAGCGGAAGGGCTGTCGGCGATATTGAGAGAATTGGCTCCGGCTTTACTTTTAATGTTTTGGCTCCTTCCAGCGACCGCTGGGCAGCCCGCACCAGGCGGACTCATTTCCCACGGTGGCGATGAATTTTTCGGGCGGCCAGGTGTTAGGCTAACTCGGTAGGTTGCTCGGCAACGGCGAATTTCCTTTTCACCTGTGATACCACTTTCACCGCGGCAAGATCGTATTTTTTCCGGCGCGTCCGGAATGATAGCATGGCGCGGATGTAGGCATCGGTCGTACCACAGCGACCGCCAATCGGAAAACTCCCGCTTCGACAAATGCCTGGGCATCGGCCAAAATAATCAGGCGTCACGCCGGATACGCAGCCCCGCCACGCCCAACGTTTGCTCCGGCCAGCCGGCATTGCGACGCGACCGCCAACAACATATCCGGTGCTGTCTGGTGCATAACGGTCAGCAAACGCAGCACCTGCGCTGGCCCGCCGCTGCAATTGATGCCGATAACGTCAGCATCCAGTTTAGCCAACCTACCGCCAAATCATCCTTTAAGCTGGCCCAGCAGGGGTGCGGTCATCGCGGGTAAAGGTAGCCTGGGCCACACGATGGGAATGTCGGCGGGAGATGGCGCGAGTGGCGGTGACGGCGAATTTTGGTCGCTGGTAAACATCGTTTCCAAAATAATCAGGTGACGCCAATATGATGGCGCTGATTTGCTCTCCAGGCGCCGCTTCAGCAGCTTCGGTGACCGTGACAGCGCCCTGGCAGGGCCAACCCCGCACACCTAATGGCCCCACCGCCCGTATGGGCCGGCTTGAAAAGAGCTTTCGTGACGCGGCAGGCTACATCCACGGAAGCGCCTTGTTGATTTCGACGACTTCTGTTTTGCAGACCATATTCGGCCAGTTTGAACCGGTTCGCGCCAAAGCTGTTGGTTTCGATGACGTCAGCCCCGGCCTCGATGTAGGCGCGATGAATGTCGGCGACGATGGCCGGGCTGTATTGGTTGATAGCGTCAAAGGATTGGTCGATGGGAACCCCTTTGGTGTGTAACATGGTTCCCATTGCGCCGTCGAGGAGTAACGGCCGTTCACAAACCCGCTGTCGAAACTCAAGTCGATTCATATCATTCCGAATAAAACAACTGCTGGATTAAAACAGCCGCTTTGTTATTGTCCAAAATCAAAACCTGCGCTCCGGCTTCCGTCAAATAACTGCTCACATAATCATAATCAAGCACATCATTTTGAATATTTTCCGAAGGAATATCACTGACGGTTTTAGCCAATGACACAATCTGTTCCAAACTCAAATCGGTACGGATTCCCTGTTCCATCTGCTGGTACAAGACCGGCGCTTTGGCCAGCAGCCCAGTGATCCCCAGGCTCAAAGCTTTGTCTCGCGCCGCCAAAATCACCTGTTGCTGCCGCTGCGCCCGGCCAAAATCGGTGTCCACGTGCCGCGTTCGCGCATACTTTAGAGCCAGCAACCCATCCATATGCTGTAAACCGGCTGGAATATACAACGGATCGTAACCATAATACATGTCGGGGAATGTCGGATCGTTAATGGCAAAAGGAACATTGACGTCAATCCCGCCCAGGCTGTCAATCCCCTGAATCACTGCACTAAAATCGACCAGCACATAGTGATTAATGGG
This sequence comes from Ardenticatenaceae bacterium, assembly GCA_020634245.1. GTDB lineage: Bacteria > Chloroflexota > Anaerolineae > Promineifilales > Promineifilaceae > JACKCC01. The sequence goes on from JACKCC010000028.1 coordinate 58,133, forward strand.
CACACCCAGATTGTACTCAATCGTCTGCATCGACAACGCCGCGCCGCCAGCCGGGTTGTTACCTGCCGCGCCATACACAAAAGCCGTGTTGATGCGGTCACGGCCACGCCCCGGAATGACGACGTACAAATCGCGCGGCACCGACAAAATTGACGCGCGTTTCCCAACCGGATCAATGGAGATGATCATCATGGAATCGGTGCGTGAGATAAACGGCTCGCCCGGCCGCCGATCAATTCCCATTAGCAAAATATTCACGCGATCGGACCCGGCCCACGGCTCAGTTGTCGGAATTAAGGTCGGCGTCGGGCCAAGTGGGTCCAGTGTAGCCAGGGGAATGGGGCTGTCCTGATCAAGTTGCAAACCGACACCGGCAACCTGCGCGGCGGCCTCTTCGATGGGATTTAACGGCCGTCCCCATACCGCCTCAAACGTCAAATAACCAAAAATAACGACGGCCATACCCGAAAAGACAAACGCCGTCGCCAGGGCAAATACTAACCAGGGTGGTAAAAGTGGCCTAGAATTCTGCAAATCATACTCCTCAATCATTAGACACTATCGGAATAAACGATATGTCAAAAATCCATCCGCAGATTTCACCAATTTTGCAGATTCGTAGCCTAAAAATCCAGGTAATCTGCGAAATCCGTAAAGCAATGGTTTTTTCCGATGTTATCTCTTGTAGGCCAGGCAAACAACCTGCACCACAACTTAAATCGATACCAACTATCGGATTATACACGGATAAAATCGATTAAAAAGATACACAAATCAGCGAACACCCTACAAATCACCAACTATTCACAAAAAAACGGCCGTAAAGGTAGCATTCAGGTGACAGCTACTTTTTACAAAAATAATGGCAAAACCAAACCCGTTTTTAAGTGACTGTCATCTCCAGGACGAAACAGTTACCCGGAATATAAATAAAAACAAAAAGTGTAAGAATAATCGATAAAAAGGTGATACAATTGATACACTCTAATTAAATTGCCACATAAGAGGAATCTGCATGTCTCTGGATCGATTTGGCCGCAACATTAACTACCTGCGAATCTCGCTGACCGATAAGTGCAATCTGCGCTGCGTCTACTGCATGCCCGAAGACATGACCTTTCGTCCTCGTGCCGAGCTGATGCAGGATGATGAAATCGATCGTCTCGTTCAGCTCTTCGCCGGCCTGGGCTTTCGCAAAATTCGGCTGACCGGCGGTGAGCCAACCGTTCGCCACAATGTAGTCGATATCGTCCGGCGTATCGCCCACACGCCCGGCATCGAAACAGTTGCTATGACAACCAATGGCCTGCTGCTGGACAAATTGGCCCGGCCGCTAGCTGACGCTGGACTAAAACGGGTCAACATCAGCATCGACACGCTGAATCCGGAAAAATTCAATAAAATCACCCGTTGGGGCAAAGTTGAAGACGTTTGGACCGGCATCGAATCGACCCAACAAGCCGGGCTGGAAGTTAAACTCAACGCGGTTGTGGTCCGAAATTATAACGACAAAGAAGATGTTGTTGACCTGGCCCGATTGACACTTGCCCACCCCTGGCAGGTTCGCTTTATTGAAATGATGCCTTTTGGTGATGTGGCCGATTTCCAACAAGCCGGTATTGTCAGTCAGGCGGAGTTAATGACAACGATTTCGGCCGAACTTGGTCCTTTGTCGCCAGTGAATAACGGGGAACTGGATGGTGAAGCTCAATTGTACCGGTTGGATGGCGCACCGGGGACTATTGGGTTCATCAGTTCGGTAACGCAACCGTTTTGTGCCAGTTGTACACGAGTAAGGTTGACAGCAGACGGCCGTTTACGCCTATGCCTCCTACGCGAAAAAGAGGTGGATTTACTCACGCCGCTGCGTGATGGGGCTACCAACGACGACCTGAAGGCAATCATCGAAGATGGCATCTGGTGGAAGCCGTGGGGTCACAAACTGGAAGAACATATCATCCCACTGAACCGGGTGATGTCGGAAATAGGGGGATAAAATGCAATGGGCAAAGTTCACCCCTGCTCCCCTGCTCCCCTGCTCCCCTGCTCCTCAAATCCCCATCGCTGATCAACCAGGTATAACGGCCGTCCCTTCACCTCATCGTAAATCCGGCCCAAATACTCCCCGATAATCCCCAAACTAATGAGCTGCACACCACCCAAGAATAGAACCGCCACCAGCGTCGTCCCTTGCCCTTCCAGTGGCGTATGTGGTCCAAATAAACGAATAACCACCACAGCCAAAATAGCCAGTCCACTGATGACGGCAATAGTAAACCCTAAATAAGTTGCCATTTGCAAAGGCACGTAGGAAAAACTGGTAATAGCATCCAGGGCAAAAGGCAGCATCTGGCGCACACCACCAAACTTAGACTCGCCGGCAAAGCGGGCCTGCCGCTCGTACTCAATGCCGATTTGTTTGTACCCCACCCAGGGAACGAGACCGCGCAAAAAGCGGTTGCGCTCCGGCATATGGCGGATAGCATCCACCACCCGTCGATCCATGAGCCGGAAATCGCCAGTGTCCAGCGGAATATCAATATCGGTGATGCGATAAATCAGGCGGTAGAACAGCTTGGCCGTAAACAACTTGAACCAGGTTTCTCCCCGGCGGCTTTTGCGCTGACCATACACTACATCGTACCCCTCGCGCCATTTGATGATCATTTCCGGGAACACTTCCGGCGGGTCTTGCAAGTCAGCGTCAGAAAGAATGACGGCTTGACCTAGCGCATGATCCAATCCGGCCGTAACCGCTATCTGGAAGCCAAAATTGCGTGAAAAACTGATGCCTTTGACCCGTTCGTCTTGTTCATGCAGTTGGGCGATGACCTCAGCCGAACGATCCCGGCTGCCATCGTTGACCAAAATAAGTTCCCAGGTCTCACCAATGCTATCCATGACTGCACTGACCCGCCGGTGCAGTTCCGGCAAAACCAGCTCTTCATTGTATACAGGGACGACAATCGAAATAGTTGGTTTTTTGCTCAATATTCTCTCCAGTTATAGTGCAAATTTAAATATTATGTAACGATACAATCAATCGGGGTTTGCGCTTGTCTAAGTCTGAGCTTGTCGATAACCGATTCCCTTCGACGGGCTTAGGGAATAGTATTGTACAGTTACAATGTCGCTATGATTTATACACGGAAACGGCCGTTTCTCCCCCAACTAATCCATCTCAATTTCCGCTATCAGCCCGACATGATCCGACGGATACAACGTATCGTCCGCCTCATCCGGCTTGTCACAAAAAATGCGGGCAGCCCGGACCGGCCCAACTGCTGGTGACAGAAAAATATAATCCAGGCAGCCAGACCAATCAACCAATGGCTGGAGCAACGCTGTCGGGAAGGTGGCCAACGGTTCACGGCCGTACAGTTCCGCAAATGCCGAACGATACCCCTGCCGCATCTGCTCAACGGCCAGACCAGTCGGCACTTCATTGAAATCACCGGCAATAATTTGATAAGGAACCGATCGGCGCACGTTTAACCAGCCGGTCATTTTCATCACCTGCTCCAACCGGGCCTGTTTGTCGTGGGCAATATGATGCAAATGGACGGCAATAAAATCGACCGTTTGCCGTGATGACAGTTCCACATTCACCCGCAAAGCCACACGACCGCCGTAACCTAAAGGCAGAGAATCGTAATAAACAACGGGCAGTCGGGTCAAAATGCCGATGCCCTCGTAATAGCCCTGTGTCAGGTGATGTTTGCGGCGCTGGATGAGGCGGTACGGCCGTTGTGCCGAACTGGCCAGCCGGACATTAATCTGATTGCGCAGCCAGCGTCCCTGTCCGATGGGCATGCTGATTTCTTGCAAGCTGATCAGGTCAGGGGCGGCATCCACAAGCTGGGCTACCAGCAAATGACGCCGCTGCAGCCAACGGTCGGCACGATTACGCAAATTGATAGTAGCTACAGTAAGCATGACGGGTAATCAGGTAGTCAAATATTCAAATAGTTGGGCAGTTATAATTCGATTTCGGTTTCTCCAGCGGGAACGGCCGTTTGCAAACGCTGTTCTTCATCTTGAATCGTCAAAGTAAACGGGACGTCTGTTTGTATGGTTACTTTTTCCCGGTCGCCCAGCAGCGTCAGCGTGCCATTTTGCCCCAGCGGATAATTGCGGACACCGTAACGGCCGTTCGTATCCAGCCGCCGGTCCCAGGTCACACTGCGCAAAGGCCAATCCACATTCAGACCAATCACATCTTCAAATAAAACAGCAATCGGCGTCAACCCCGTCCAGCCCACAAAATTCTGCCGGGCCGGTTCACCGGGAGCGGCCGTTTCCGGCGCATAATTTTGCCAAAACGTATCAGTACGAATAAACGTCTCGCAAACATTAGCTACATGATTAACAGCAATATCATGAGCCAATTCATGCTGCCCCACCATCCGCAGTCCCTTTAGCGTCATAAAATTTGTGGGCGGCCAAACCCCACCACGCCATTGATGACCGGTACTGGCATTGTAGCCCTCACTATCGGCCGATTGGCTGGGAATGCGATGCGGCAGCTTGAAAGACCATTGATCACGCAAATGCTGCACAAACGGTCCGCGATACTTCTCCGGCACCAAATCTTTATCCAGCAGTGTCCAATAAGCACCAATACTTTTCACCTTCGAGAAACGGCCGTTGGGCGATACATCCTGGTAAAAATTCGTCTCTGCATTCCACATCCGGTCATTAATCGTTTGAATAAGCAAAGCACGTTCCCCGGTCAATTCAGCGGCCAGTTCCGGCTGCGACAAAGTGGCAGCCATCTGCTCCAAAATATAGCCGTCCAAACAAGCCTGAGCATTGGCATCTACCCACGACCAATGTTGATGATGCATCCGGCTGTCGGGAACCCGCGGCTGATTGTCCATGCCGCTGCTCATCCCCGTCGCCCAATACAGCCCGCTCGGCCAGGTACGGTGCGCCCGAAACCAGCGATGCAGAGCCATCAGCGGCCAAAAAACCGCCGCCAATCGAGCGTCATCCCCTGTTTGCCGGTACAGCCGCCACTCTGCCCAGGCAAAAATATTAGGGCCGGTGCCATTAGGATCAAATGGATAGAAGAAATCTTGCCCATCGGCCGTTAATTCCCGACAAATAAAACCGTCTTCATGTTGGCTGGCATAAAAGTTTTCCAGCATCGAGGGAAAATCATAGGCGCGACGGCCGTACACCCCAAACTGTACCTCAAACGCCACATCCCACATAAAAATATGATCATCGGCTTCTGCCACCAGATAATTAGCGGCCAGATTACTCCCCGTTCGCGGGCGGCGCAAATGCATCCAGGCCATTTCCCAGGCCCGCCAATACATTTCCACCCATTCCGGCCATTCAGGCAGAACCGGTTCCGGCAGTCTGGCTTTAATTTCATTAAATGCAGGGATATTTTGCCGCCTGGTATTTTTTTGTCGGAACAAATTTTTGTCCACCAGCGGTTCGACCGGACGGGGGTATGTTAGTTGAGTCATCACTACTGCTCCCAACTGACAAGCGGGCGTTTATAAACGGCCAAACGTTTGCCTAGTTCGATGAAATCCATAATTCGGCCGTGCCCGACAGGCGCAGGCCATATTCATTCATGGTTGTTACACGCAAGCTGTAACGGACATATACGTTCTCGCGGACACGCCCCACCCAGACCAGCGAGTCACCCAAAGCGAGGTAAGGGTAACCACTTGTGCCGGTCAGCCAGGCCAATTCGGTAGCTTGCTGCCCTTCTCCCTGAGTAATCATTCCCTCATAAATCACTGTCGAGCCGGGAATATTCATGCCGGGAGGAACCTGATAATCAATCAGAATATTGTGATATGTCGGAGAAGCTGTCGCTAACTCCGCCGGCAAAGCGGCCTCGATTGGAGCCGGGTTAAAAATAATAATTTCTACCGGGCCGGCCGCCGGCAGTTTGCCTAGAACACTGGTCGTTAATCGCAAATTGTAATTAGCATACACGCCCGGAGCAATGACCCCGCTCCAGAAAAAGGAGTCGCCTATTCGTTTTGTAGC
>JACKCC010000029.1 GCA_020634245.1 Ardenticatenaceae bacterium
TAATTGACCGGGATCGGCTTCAATTAGCCATAAATCAGGTGCCAGCAGGGTTGTGAATTGAATATCTTCCCCGATTGGCCGCCGGATCATCGTTTCTACTTCCGAGACAATCTGGTTGAGATTGACTTCTTCTGGTTTTAACATTTGCTGTCGGCTGAAGGCTAGTAGTTGGTAAGTCAACTCGGAGGCGCGTTTGCCGGCGGTGTAGATGGGTTCGACGTATTTGCGGACTTTTTCTTCGTTGCTGAAAAAGCGCAGCAGCAAATCGGAGTAGCTGATAATGACGGTCAGGACGTTGTTAAAGTCGTGAGCGATGCCGCCGGCCAGCAGACCCACAGCTTCCATTTTTTGTGCTTGCAGCAAGGCGGTTTCCAACTGTTTGCGCTCGGTAGCATCGCGCTCAATGGATACGAAATGGGTCAGTTCGTTTTTTTCGTTGATGATAGGAGCCACGGTCATGTCTACCCAATATTCGGTGCCGTCTTTGCGGTAGTTGACCATTTCCACATGAATGGCTTCCCGGTTGAGCAGCGCCTGCCGGATTCTCTCAAGCTGCCGGGCATCGGTGTTGGGGCCGTGGAAAACTTGGCGGGATTGGCCGACGATTTCTTTGTAGCTGTAGCCGGTTGCTTTGGTGAAGGCTTTGTTGACATACACGATTCCGGCTTTGCTCAAATCTTGTGGCTGTGATTCGGTGATGATAACGGTATCGCTGGTGTTGATGATTGCGGCTTCCAGCAGGCGCAACTGCTCGTTGGCTCTGGCTAGTTCGGCGGTTCGCTCTCTGACGCGCTGTTCCAGTTCGTCGTTGAGCTGCTGTAGTTCATCTTCGGCTTTTTTGCGGCGGGCGATTTCGTGTTTGAGTTCGTTGCGCTGTTGGGTGAGGTTTTGTTGAAGACGGCCGACTTCGGTGGAGTTTTCGATGGTTAAGATTAAATCGCTTTGCGGGTTTGCGGGGTTCAGGGGCTGGATTTGTACGGTGACGTAGTAGAAGTTGCCGCCTTGGGGCCGGGCCAGGTTTTCCAGGCGGTAAATGGGCAGGCTGCCTGACTGCACGGCCGTTATCTCTGCCTCTGCGCCTACAAATTCACCAAACAGGTCGGTTAACGGCCGTCCCACAAAATCGGCCGGCTTGGTCTGCGGCAAAATTTGCCCCAAATTAGGCGATGCCCCAGATATGATTCGATCGGGTGATAAAATGATGTAAGCCAACTGATTGGATTGATGGAAAAGAGATAATAATTGAGCTGACAGCAGCTGCTTGCCGGTATTGGGTTCCGAAGGCTCCATGTTACTTTTCCATTTGATCGGCCAGCGCCGCAAATGCCTCATTAACATGTTGGCCGGTCTTGGCGCTGGTTAGCAAGTAGGTGTTACCAAATGCGGTGATCGCTTCTATTATTGCATCATGGGCAACAGTACGTTCCATGACCAGATCGGCCTTGTTGGCTACAAAAACCAAAGCTGCTTGCGGGTTGAGCGATTGAATTTGTCCGGCATAGTAGGGTAAAGCTGTTAAGGTCTCTTTACGGGTAAGGTCGCATACGATAATTGCGCCGGCGCTTCCCCGCAGATAATTTGCGCCAACCACTTTGAAATCCTCACCGCCAGCCAGATCCCAAATAAAAAAATCGAGGGCATATTCAGCGCGTTCCAACCGTTTGCGTGACATATGCACACCAATGGTGCTTAAATAGTTTTCATCGAATCGTTCTTCAACGAAACGGCGGATTAGACTGGTTTTTCCAACGGAAAATTCGCCGAGTAAGCAAATTTTCTTCTGTATGACCTTCATAATTGGCTCATCAAAAACTAGTTACTGTTGGGCGTGATCAGGTATGACGGAACTGGGTCACGCAACGTTATCCATTTTAGCAAAACCCAGCCGCGTTGTACACCATCTGGATCGACCCATTCGATTTCAGCCCACACGTCGAAGATACCGAGGATTTTTACGGCCGTTCCCCTAAAAACCAGCCCCACTCGCGAGTCGTATGCCAGCGGCTCAGATAAGGCGTAAACATGCCCATTCATGACGGCAAATGGCGGCGTTGGCGTAATGGTGGGTGTAAAAGTCGCCGTAGGTGTGTTTGTTTGGGTCGGCGTAAGGGTTGGCGTGGACGTAAATCTGGGTGTCGGCGTTTTAGTTGGTGTCGCCGTTGGCGGGATGGGTGTGGTGGTGAAGGTGGGGGATGGGGGAACGGCCGTTTCCGTAGGCAGTGCTGTCCATGTTGCTGTAGGCAGCGGGGTGGCCGTCTCCGTTGGCGTAGGGCCGGGAAAAGCCACCGGCAGCAGCGCAATCGTAAACTGCAAATAAAAACAAGCTGTTGCCAGCAGCAAAATGCCGCCCATTCCCATAATTAGCAGGATGATTCGCTGGCTGCGGCTCAACGGCTTAACCCCTTGCCATTCAGCCGATGCCGAATCGATAAGCCGGGCTAAATCCGATTGCAGTGAAGAAGGCAGCAAATCCGGATCGCCATCATAGCGGCGCAGCATCATCTCATGATCAATATGCAAGTCAGAAACAAAACCCCGCAGCAGCGATCGAAAACCTTCCGGTTCAATACCATCGATAACGGCCGCTAAAAAAGCATATTGTCCGCTCTGAATAATAACCCGCTCGTTGCCATACTGAATTTCATCCAGCTCTGTATCCGACCGTCCCCGGCCAAACGATTCGCGGGCAAACTCCCGAATGGCGGTAAGCATACCGCCAATCAAGCCAGAACTTAAATCAGTATCGTCGGCCGGATAACTGGCCATCAGCAGGCCGGTGCCCGGCTGAATAAGAAACAACTGCCGCACCGAAAAGGGAATCGCGTCACGCAATGCCAGTTCCGAGGACGAGACCCCCCGCATTCGGGCGCGAATAGATCGAAATATGCCGCCGGTTGTTTGCCGTAAGCGGGCATCAATATTTCGTTGAATTTCCCGCAGTGATTCTGTGACCGATTTTTGAACCGAAGCGCCGATAATGGGATACAAGGCATCGATCATATCCTGGCGGCTGTTGCGGATTTGCGTCCGAATCGCTTCACCCATGATGGGGCTGAAGGTCTTGGCCATTTCCTCCCGATCATCCTCAATTTGCCGTCCAATGAGACGGCTAAAGACCGGCCCTAACCGGCTCAAAAGGCTTTCTGAACGGCCGAAATTTTTGTAATTGAGGATGCTGACGTTGGTGTGTAGATCGAGAAGTTGGTCTTCGTAGGCGCGTTCAATAGAAAGGAGTTTTGCTTCCAGAAGCCGGATTTTTTCTTCCAGCTCTTCAACCTGTAATTCGGCCGCTTGACGAGCTGCAATCTCGTTTTCTAATGCACGAATACGATCCCGTTCGCGGGCAAAAAGGATGGATTGAGCCGCTCGCAACAAATCTTCATCTTTGCGACTGGCAGAGCGGCTCTCATCGATTGGCGGCAGTGACATGATTGGCTCAAGGGTGGATTACCCGTTGTAGAGTCGCCGTCCTAATTCCATGTACATCTGACCCAGGTCATGGCGGGCTGTTGACTTGTCGTCCAGTGCTGCGGTTAATTTTAACATTTCCTGACGCAAATCTTCGTCTCGTTTTTGTGCTTCAGCCCGTGCTGTGTTCAGACGTTGGTTTTGATCGTCGTTGAGGCGGGTGATTTGCTGGGACAAATCTTTTTGTACCTGGCCTAATTGGGTTAACAAATCGGTGGCCAGTTTGTCGATGCGCTCATTTAGTTCTTGCTGGGCCTGACGCAGGTTGGTGGCCTGGGCACTGCTTTGTTGATCAACGTAGTCCATCAGTTCCCGATTGAGTTTGCGCAGCTCGACGGCATGGTCATCTTGCTGACGATCCAGGCGTTGGGTGAGTTCCTGTTTCAGGGCGCTGACAGCCTGGACGTTTTGTTTGGATTGGGCCTCGATTTGTTCGTTGAGGCGGGAATGGGTGGTGGTGAGTTTGTTTTGTGATGACTCGGCCAGTGAATTCAACCGGTCGGTAAAGAGGTCTTGCAAGGTCCGGTTGATTGTTTGCAGCCGTGATTCCAGGTCGTGGAAACGGCCGTCTGTATTGCGGATGTGATTGCCCCAAAATATTTCCCGCAAATCATCGAGATCGCTTCTTGACTCTGTTCCCGGTTCCTGGCGGGTGGGATAAACGGGCTGGCCGTGTGGTGGTACGACTTGTGCTGCTGCGGGGGCCGAGGTCTTTTCGGTCACGAGTGTTGTATTTTTTTCTGACATTTCCTATTCCCTTTTTTGCTCTCCAAAACCATTTTAATTTGACAAACCACGAGTTTTTATTAATTTAATAAGCTAACATAAAATGGTTCAAAAATCAATTGCCGTTAATTTACCAGTCAAATCTTTCGATTTGTATAACAATATGGTTGCCGGAAGGGAGTAACGGCCGTATCTCCCCCATATTCCCTGATATCCAAACTACTTGCCAAACCGGTCTTCGCTGCGAGCGCGGAATATCAGTCGTATGGGCGAGCCGGGAAATGGGAATTCCTCGCGCAGCCGGTTTTCCAGATAACGTTGATAGCTAAAATTGATCCACTCCGGTTTGTTGACAAAGAACACAAAAACCGGCGGGGCCGTGCTGGCCTGAGTGGCATAGAAAAACTTAACCCGCTTGCCGCCTTTGCTGGGCGGCGGATGCCGGGTAGTCGCTTCCCGCATCAGTTTGTTCAAGGCGGCCGTGGGAATGCGCTGCTGCCGGGCCTCGTAGACTTCCATCACTGTCTCTAAAACCTTGTTAACCCGCTGCCCGGTCTCGGCCGAGATGAATAGCATCGGTGCATAAGACAAAAAGTTTAAATCTTGCTGGAATTTGTTTTCAAATTCTTTCATCGTGTAGGTGTCTTTTTCAACAGCATCCCATTTGTTAACCAAAACAACAACCCCGGCCGATTCTTCGACTAACATGCCGGCAACGTGCGTGTCTTGGGCGGTCATGCCTTCTTCCGCGTCAATGAGCAGCAAAGCAACGTCGGCTCGCTGCAACGCTTTGATGGCCCGTAGAACGCTGTATTTTTCGACGCCGGGATCGATCTTGCCCCGCCGCCGGATTCCGGCCGTATCAATCAGGGTGAATAGTTGGCCGTGCCATCGCAATTGGGTGTCGGTGGCGTCGCGGGTTGTACCGGCAATAGGGCTGACAATAGCCCGTTCTTCACCAATGAGTTTGTTGAGCAGGGTTGATTTGCCTACGTTAGGACGTCCTAAAATGGCAATCTTGATCGACTCTTCGACTTCCTCCGCAGGGGGTGTTTGCGGAATAGCGCTGACGATGGCATCGAGCAAGTCGCCGCTGCCGGATCCATGTAGAGAGGATACAGGGAAGACTTCGCCCAGAGCCAGTTCGTAAAACTCGTAGGCTGTGTCCCATAATTTGCTGGATTCGAGTTTGTTGGCGGCGATGACGACCGGTTTGTTGGACTGGCGCAGAATGTCGGCCACTTCTCTATCGGCGGCGGTAATTCCGGTACGGCCGTCCACAACCTGCACAATCACATCCGCATCCTGAATTGCCAACGCGGCTTGCTGGCGGATAAGCGGCAAAAATCGCTCCGAATCTTCCGACAGTGGTTCGGTGTGCCAGCCGGTAGTCACCTCAATCCCGCCGGTATCAACCAGCGTAAAAGCAACGCCGCCCCATTCCGCCTCGGCATACAAACGATCCCTGGTCGTACCGGCCACATCAGATACCACAGCAAGACGGCGACCAACAATGCGATTAAATAGGGTTGATTTGCCCACATTGGGGCGGCCAACAAGCGCAACAAGTGCTTTCTGTTTCATGGCAAAACTCGTTTGAAAAAAGAATCAAATCTAGATAAGGCAGCAACTGGCGGCGATTGGAAATGAAAAGAAAATACCGCATCGCTGCTGCCTGTCGTCATATCCGGCAGCGCCCAGTTCGAGGCTGATGTTCCCGTTAGAGGTAGCGTTCCGGATATTCCATTGGTAATGGTTAACGGTCTGGAAATTGTTACAGTGACCTGGGACGGCTGGATAGAACGTAGTTCGATGCCCCTATCGGGGAAACTGACATCCGGTTCCAGGCTGTAAGTGCCGGTCATCAGGCCAAACAGATCAATGGTAACTTGTACTTCTTCGTCTAGCAATGTTTCCAGAACTGGAAGTGGCCCGTACAAGACAACCCGTACCGATTCCGGATTCATAGCTGCTGTCAGATTTTTATCCAGCCCTTGAATCAATACTTGAGGATTGTATGTGTCGGTTGTGAACAAGGGTTCAATGTCAATTTCAACAAAAATCTCCTGCACCTCTTCTTGAGTGATGCCCGCAGGCAGTGCCAGCGCAACTTGCTGGCGGAATGGTTCCGTCAAGCCGGTAATGTCGATGGGGTCCGTTTGGACGCGGTCGAGCTGGTTAAGCAGCGTTGGCCGGCCCTGCACCAAAACTGTTAACGGCGTGATATTAATGTCGAGAATGCGATAGCCAGGAGCCGGTTGCCCGACCAGATCGACATCGATTGACTTTTCGGCATACCCGGCCGATTCGGCAACCGGGATGGTAATGTCTACTTGTTCATCGCTGAGGGTCAGAGTGCGTACACTGGCGACTCGTCCCTGCTTGTCGTAAAAGATGGGCTGCCGGGTATCGAACATATCTTCCCGATTGTTGTTGAGAAAAACGGTAACACGAGCAAAATCGAGGCTTTCGGCGCTGGATGCGGGTCCGGATACCGTGATGGCGGGCGGGTCGATGAGGGGGTCGCCCTGAGTGTAGCCACGGGATACGTCACCGCGTATATCCAACACGACCGGAATCTCGCGGGTGATGAGTTGTTCTAAAAAGACGGCCATTTCCAGGGGTTGTGACCGCAGGGTGATGTTGGGGACTTTGGTTTGGACGTTAACCGGCAGGCGAACTTCTGTGCCGAAGGGAATGCCGCTTAAATCGATTGTGGCGGTAAAGTCGCTTGCTGTGACTTCACCCACAACGGAAGTTGGCCCTTCGAAGATAAGTTGGACGGACAGACGATCTGGGGTGGGGGATATGAGGACGCTGTCTTCTGGCTGCCCGATGGTATTGACAGGCAGGGTTAATATTTCGCTGCGCAGCGGGTCTTCAGTTTGTTGGGCGTTGATCCAAATGAGAACAGCCAGGGTCAATGACAGGAAGAAGGTGAACAGGTTGGAAAGAATGGATCGGGCGAATTTTTTCATGTGGCCCCGTTGCTGGTCTGGTTTTGCAGGAAGGCGTTGAGGATGGTGTCGAGGCGGGAGGGGTCCTGGCGGCGGATGATACGGCCGTTATGTGCAATCGATACCTGACCTGTTTCTTCAGACACGACCACTGTGACGGCGTCACTGACTTCGCTAATGCCCAGCGCTGCTCGATGGCGCAGCCCCATTTGCCGGTCACTCAGGCTGCTGGTGGAGAGGGGCATAACACAGGCCGCCGCTGCTATTTTGTCGTTGCGAATAATGACCGCGCCATCATGAAGTTCGGTAGCCTTGTTAAAAATCGTTAGAAAAAGTTCCGGCGACGGCTCGGAATTGAGCAGGATGCCGGTGTCGATGTATTCTTGCAATCCTGTATCACGTTCAAAGACGATGATCGCCCCATGACGCCGCTGCGAAAGGCGCAGGCAGGCCGGTTTTAGGGCGGTGACGACTTTGCTTTCTTCGTGGCGGCGGAAAAGACGCAGGTAGCTGCCGGTACGGCCTAGCTGCTCCAGCGCCCGGCGCAGTTCGGGCTGGAAGATGACGGGGATTGCCAGCAAAAGAACCGGCAAAGCGGTGCCGACGAGCCAGCTAAAAGCAGGCAGCTCGATGACGGAGGAGAGGAGGGCAATGATCAGGGCCAGGCCGATGAAGCCACGCAGCACCTGGACAGCCCGGGTTCCCCGGATGAGGATGAGGGCGCTGTAGATAACGGCCGTTACCAGCAAAATATCCAGTACACTGAGCAAATTTAACTGACTGAGATAGTCTAAAGCCGTTGCTAACACCAAAAACCGCCTATAAAAATAAAATTGACCAACAAAGACCGACAAATTTTATCTTGTTGCTGCTCGTGTGAAAAATATGGGTGAACCAGAAATCAAGTGGGACAGGCAGCCCATCAAATAGCCAGGAGAGCCGGATAAAAATGAATGTGCGTAACAAGAAGGACTGGCCGATATTTGCGCCAGTCCTTTGCAAAATTAGCCCAATTGCCGCTTTAGTTGAGACAATAATTGATGGTAACTATCAGCATTTTGCGGATTGAGCTTGAGAATTTTTTCGATCGTGTTGACCGCGTTTTGAGTATGTCCTGCCTCTAGCTGCGATTCTCCCAGCTTGTCTAGCAGGGTAATGGCATCACCAATTCGTTTCTGTTGAATATACAGCCGCGACAACCGATCTACCAGATTACTGTCTGTGGGCCGCTGCTCAACCATATCTTCCAAAATACCGATCACTTTAGTCCCACGTCCGCTGCGTACCAAGTGAATCAAATATTTGTCCAACGCCTGGATTGCTTCCAGGTTTTGCCCGACACGGTAATACAGGTCAACCAGCGTGATGGCTGTGCGTTCATCTTCGGGGTCTATTTCACGCAGTTCTTTGTAAGTGGACAAGGCCCGCTTCCAATCGAAGCGCTGCATGTCGATGTCGGCCATGAGTCGCAATATTCGGGGACGCCAATTATCGGTTGCACGAGAGGTAAATTTTAACGCTTCCTGGTACGTTTCGCGGGCTTTGTCAACCTGGGCCAGTTGGTAATAAGCGTCACCCATGGCCATATAATGTTCCATAGATCGATCAATTTGCCCGTGTCGTTTGAGTAAATCGATGAGTTTGGAGCGAACATTCAAGTCCAATGGCGTTAGTTCCACAACTCGTTCGTAGGCGCTCAGCGCGCTGGTCACGTCGCCGCGTACTTGAAAAGTGTTGGCAACGGTGACGAATTTTTGGGCGGCCACTTCACGCCGCCCCTGGCGGGCGAGGACTTCGCCCAGTTGGATGTGGGCAGGCAAGTAATCGTGGGAGAGTTGAATGGCGCGATAGATTTCTTCAACGGCCGTGTTGTACATCCCACGCTTGGTATATTCTTGACTCAAATAGAGCGATTCCAGCACTTGTTGCGAGCCGGCGGTCAGGACGTCGCCCAAAATCATCATGCCGGCGTCAGAAATCGAGTCCAACCGCTGCCGGGCTTGCTGTACTTTGTCTTCCCACCCTTTGTGGCTGAGAAATTCAACCAGCGCATTGGCAAAAGCCGTGGCCTGGTCGTGTTCGCCCTGGGTAGCCAGGCTGTCGGCCAGATTCTCGTATAGTTCGATGAGCCGGTCGGCCTGGCTGTGCTGCACAGTTTTCAGGTCAACAATTTTGAGGACGCTGATGAAATGTTCAATGGCTTTTTCGATCCGGCCCCGGCCGCGGTAACATTCGCCCAGGGCAAAATGACTGGCCAATTTGTATTCGCGCTGGGTGACGGAATGCTCAAATTCCCGAATCGCATCTTCAAAGCGCAGCTTGTCCTGATACAGCAGGCCCAGATTAAAGTGGGCGGCCATGCTGTCTTCCCCGGTGGCAATTGCTTTTTCGTAACAGCTGATGGCCTCATTCACCATTGCCCGCCGCTGGTAATCCAGCGCCTGGCTGATGAGATGGTCGCGCTGCATTTTGCCGATGTCGGTATCTTCTTCAGCCGCATCATCGAACAGGCCGCCGGCCAGTTCTTCCATGGCTAACCGGCGGGCGTCTTGGACGGGAGCGGCCGTTTCCGCATCTTGTTTACTGGGGTCCCAATCATCTGCACTAGAGATGGCCATCTGACGCAGCATACCGGTGACGCCGGTTTGTTTAGAAAGCGGAATTTCGCCTTTTTTGAAGATGCGTTTTCCCTGCTTAACCAACTCAATGGCCGTCAGAATATCGGGATTGCGCGGGTCAAGCTGCAAAGCCAGCTTGCAGGTCTCTAGCGCCTGGTCGTTTTCCCCCTGATTTTGAAAGATGTTGGCGATGGCCAGATATTCCTGGATGGCGTTCCGTACAGCTCCTTGCCGTTGGTAAATAGAGGCTAATCGTTGGTGGGCGCGCAGCAGATTGGGTTCCAGCCGGACGGCGCGATGCCAGTTGTCCATCGCTTCTTCTAACTGGCGGCGGCTCAGAGCCATTTCGCCCAGGGCCATGAAAGTTTTACCGGCTTCGTGTTCCTGTCCTAACTGCTCTTGCATTTCGGCAACTTTGCGCAGGTAGATGACGTTACCACGGGAATGGCGGGCAGCCAGTTTGTAGCTTTCCAGGGCTTTGTGGAGCTTGTCCAGTCCCATGTAGGCGTCACCCAGCCCGGCGTAAGGGGCCGGTTCATCTTTGGTGATGGAAACGGCCGTTTCAAACGCCTCAATCGCCTCTGCCCACCGTTGATCCCAGAGGTAGGAATGACCTTTGTTCAGTGATTCGTTAAATAAGGCCTGGTCCTTAGCCACAAAAGACCTCCCCGCAAAACATGACGGAACTTCGTTTTACGTTTTGAGTGATTAATTCGCCAACAACTCTACCAAAATTGCTTTTTGCGCGTGCATCCGGTTTTCGGCCTGCGGGAACAGCACCGAATTGGGACCATCGGCCACTTCATCGGTAATTTCTTCACCGCGATGGGCCGGCAGACAGTGCATAACGATGCAGTCAGGTTTCGCCTTGCTCACCAACTGCTGATTGACCTGATAAGGCGGGAATACCTGAAGGCGGGTTTCCTTTTCTGCTTCCTGCCCCATACTCGTCCACACATCTGTGTAGATGATGTCCGCGTCCACGACAGCCTTTGCCGGGTTTTCAAATAATTCGATTTGAGCGCCGGCTGTGCTAAAGGTTTTGGCCAGTTCAATAGTTTCTTCGTCCAGGCCATAGCCAGGCGGCGTAGCAATTGTAAAGTGCGTTCCCAATTTCATGGCGGCAAACAGCAGCGAACGGGCCACGTTGTTGGCGTCGCCCACGTAGGTCATTTTTAACCCCTCCGGGCTGCCTTTGTGTTCCAGCACCGTGAAAAAATCGGCCAGGGCCTGGGCCGGATGGTTGTAATCAGAAAGCCCATTGATGATGGGGACGGAGCTGTATTTGGCCAGATCGAGAATGTGCTGGTGTTCAAAAACGCGGGCCATGACCGCATCGACGTAACCGGACAGCACACGAGCTACGTCAGCGACGCTTTCGCGCCCGCCCATCTTGACTTCGTTGGGAGAAAGATAAAAGGCGTAGCCGCCCAGGTGGACCATGCCCATTTCGAAGGATACGCGAGTGCGCAAAGATGGCTTTTGGAAGACCAGAGCCAGGCTTTTGCCTTGCAGGATGGGTTTGTTGCCGCCATTGCGCCATTCGGCCTTTAACCGGGTGGCCAGGTCCAATAAATTATGTAGTTCATCAGGAGTAAGATCGGCTATACTTAGGAAATGTTTCAACGTTCAAAATCTCCAAAAAATGATTGAGGGGTATTTCTAAAATCGATGAAAGTATACCACAGGCAAAAGTGAGAAGAAAGAATTAGGTGAAAGCAGAAAAAGTCTTTGAGAATGGTAAATGCATTCCTGCTTTCCCTGAGTAAACCACAAAATGGCCATCTAATTTACTTTTATAGATGTTTTGTGGTTTACCTAAACATAACTTGTAGCGCCTGTTTAGTTATGGTAAGATAATCAGTGCAGAGGGGATGTCACTATAGTTTCGTCCCGCTGGGGCATTTTAAGGAAGGTGACAGATGGAGATGATTAAAAAGCAACCTGGTTTGGCTGTCCTTGTGGCCTTCATTGTAGGGCTGTTTTTAGGATTGGTTTTTTTAGGTTGGTATGTGTTTCCGGTGCAGTGGACGGATGCCGGACCGCAGCATATGGCTGAAGCTGATCAGGCACGATACATCCGTACTGTGGCTGATTTATATTCTTTCCAGGGCGATCAGCAGAAAGTGCAGGAAGCGCTTGGCGGCTGGGGCGGTGACGTGGCGGCTTGTAAATTGGCGGCTACTTCGTCCGATCCGGCCGAGGTGGCTCGGTTGGAGGCGGTGGCCAGTATTGTGAGTGGTCAACCGGGCTGTGGGGCGATTATGGGGGGAGATACGGCCGTCACCTCAACCGAAGAAGAAAGTGGTGGCTCATCTTTCGGCACGCTGCTGCTGTTGGGTTTGCTGCTGCTGTTCCTGTTGGCTGCGATTGTTTTTGTCATCAATCGTCGCAACTCGCTGGCAGCCGGTGATAGCGGTCGTGGGGGATATGATATGCCTGATTCGGCCCCGACTGGCGGTGAAGACGGCATGATCACGACCCCGTTGGCTCGTTTCCAGACCACTTATTCGTTTGGTCATGACTCTTTCGACGATTCCTTTAGCATTGAGAATGCCAATGGTGACTTTTTAGGTGAGTGTGGCGTCGGTATTTCTGAGTCAATTGGCACGGATTCGCCCAAGAATGTCACCGCATTGGAAGTCTGGCTGTTTGATAAAAATGATATTCGAACCGTGACCAAAGTGATCATGAGTGACCATGCTTTCTTTGATGAAGCGTTGAAAGCCAAGCTGGCCCCCAAAGGTGAACCGGTACTGGCCCGCGAAAACGAGACGGTTGTGCTGGAAACGGCATCACTGATCATCAACGCCGAAATCCGCGACATGCAGTATGGAACCGGTACGCTGCCGCCGCAGAGCTATTTTGAGCAGATTACGATTGAACTGTCAGCCTGGGCCAAAGAGGGTGATTATGCACCTCCCGACATTGAAGGTCGGGTTGATGAGTTGATGAATTATTAGTCGGGTAGTCTGGTAGTCTGGTAGTCGAATAGTTAGTAGATAAATTAAGAGCTAAAGGTTTCAAAACCTCTAGCTCTTTTGCTATTTTTGGCCGACTACTCGACTATCCGACTATTTGACTACTCGACTAACTTTTTACGCCGGTTGGTAGGGATCAAACAGCTTTTGCCATTCTTGCAGGGCGTAGCGGTCGGTCATGCCGGCGATGTAGTCGGTGATGACGCGGTGCAGGGGGGCTTCGTTGAGCAGTTCCTGGGTTTTGGTGGGGAGCATCTTCGGCTCTTTCAGGTAGGCTTCGAATATTTGCGAGGAACGTTCGGCTTGAGCCTGTATGCGCATGGTTTTCAGTGGCGATGCATACGCGCTGGAACAGGAATTGTTGCTGGCGAACTCGATGCTGAAGTTTGCGAATAATCGACTAAATTATCAGGATGAGTTTGTGCTTTTTCTGGAGTCGATCTGGTGCGCAGCCAGGTTAGCGGCGGTGTTGTCGGTGATGTTGCTGACGGTGATTGGGGGCCAGATGAGTTCGCGGATAATTTGCGGCGGATGATGGGGGTGAAGGAACGGCCGTTGTGCCAGCCCATCGCTCTTTTCAATTCTTACAAAACCACCGTCCAATTCATCTGGCGAACAACCATCGCAGCCCATCGTCCGATCGGGAAGTGCTAAGCTGTTTCGTCGGCCAGATTGGCAATTTGAGCTCCAATGAAGCCTCGTTTGTCCGGCGCGTATGTGCGCCAGCATCACTTTGTCGTAATCGGTTTCCGCTTAGCATCCTTCACGGGTTTCGTAGGTGAGGTCTGTTGTGTCCCCAGCGGGGGAAGGTTCTTCCAACTCCGGTGACCACGCGAAATCTTTGCGTGTTGTGGTTGAAGCCGCCATGCTCTTTCATCAACCGATTGAGGGCGTGTTCACTGGCGTGGCCAGCCTGAGAATGGCCTAAATCATGGGCCAGGCAGATAGCCCTGGTTAAATCCCGGTTAACGCCCAGTCGCGGGCAACGGAACGCCTCAATTGGGCCACCCCAGGTGTGGGTGAGCCGGTGCGATAATGGTCGCCTTCGTGTAAAAAGACAAAGACGGGTTTTGTACTCCAGGCGGCGGAAGGCGGTGGTGTGAATGATGCGGTCGCGGTCACGCTCGAAGGCGGTGCGGCTGGCCGATTCTTTTTCATCGTAAACCCGCCCCTGTGATTGGGCGCTTTTGAGAGCGTAGGGAGCCAAAACGGCCGTTTCTATTTCTTCTAAACTTCTCGCGTTTGTACAACATTATTTACTCCCGGAAAGATTGGCGTTTGCAAGTATCAGTAGATCGAAATGAGTAGACAAAATTAACAAAAAGTGCCACGATGAATCCTTCAATCTCTCACAATGGAGGACTCAAAGTGGCTAAACAGAATAGTAACAACAAGCAACTGACGGCACAAGATGTTTATCAATTGGTTAGTGCCACGTTGCAAGAACATTTCCAATTGGATATGAAAAACCGGGATTACACCGCCCAAGACATCTGGGACGTATTGGTGGCTGCTTCTGTCGAGCGTATCAGCATTGAAATGGCCAGCCAACTTCTGGAAGAAGCGCTGAAGGGATGCCAACAGTACGCACACAGCCAAAGGATGCTGAAAAATATGGGAGAGTTGCCAGATGTAGAAAAGCAACCCAACAACCTGTTGACCGCCAAGTTGCTGCTACGCAAGTTGCTCAAAAGCAACCGCCTGCAGCAATTGACCTTAGACTGAAATCTTATTTCCAGGACAGCATGCGGCGAAGACGACCCCTTGCGTCCGTCGGGGACGCCAAAAAGTGCAGGCACCACCTACTTCTACGCATTCGCCGCACTTTGTATGTGGGTCAAGAAAGAACAAGCGATATAACCTGGCTATCGTCTTGATGCCAGGGAGAAAAAGGCAAGATGCGGTTTAAACGCCCGTTGGCACACGGAGTCGAGAGCGTGGATTGGTGTATCAAACGATTGTATTTGGACAGGGGTTTGACAATAATGGAAATCAATGCCTATTTGAAAACAATCGTTTCCCACAATTTTCCTCTGTCGTTCAGTGGCAAAACAAGGCGGTTCTGCGGGCTTTGTTGGTGGACGGAAGAGTTAAGGCACGACCACGGCGAACGCCGGAGTACTATTTATGACCAAGAAACGCTGTTGCTGTATATCGTTTGCAAATACAGTGCCAGGGCAAATACAAAACGCAAAGTGTGTTTTTCATCGCCTGTTATCGTGATCATCGGGCGCCTGGGAACGACAACCAGCCCAAATCGCTGAAGAATATCGTCGCCGTTTTGGCATCGAAACCAGCTACCGACTGATGAATACAGTGCGAGCGCGCACAACTTGCAAGATAGCAACCTTCCGTTTCTTCCTGGTGGCGTTGGCATTTCTTTGGCTTAACCTGTGGCAATATGTTAAATGGGCTTATTTGTTTGCGCCTAAGCCCGGTCCACGCACGGTTTTGCATCACTTACTCCCATTAGCTCGTTGGCGTCTTTGGCTGTGGGAAATGATTAAGCAGCGGTTGGGGTTTTCTTTGGTTATTCATATCCCTTTGGAGGTTTGATTTCGATCTACTGAGTATACAAGTCTGCAAGTGGCAGGTACTTGCCAACTTGCAGACTTGCACACTTGCGTACTTATTATGACAAGTGTAACATAAACCTGAGTGTTCAGCTATCGGTAAACGAACGGGTAGTGGTTGGAAATTGGGTCGTAAGCTGGGCATTTGTCTTGTTGCCCAAAAGGGGTGCAATCATGCAGAGAACACAATATCCTATTGTTATTACGATTGTGATCATGGCGGTGATAACGGCCGTTGGCCTTTTCCTGGCCTGGTCATACATCCTGCGCCGCCCTGAACTGCCGGAAGGCAGCTACCGGACTGTAGTAGAAGGGGTAGAATTGGTCGTCAATCAGGACCCGGACAAACAAGTGTATCTGATCAATCCGCTGCCCGACCAAACCCAATTACAGCCCGACAATCAGTCAACCCAGCCGGAGCCATCCCAGCCTGCGGCCGGTACCGAACAAGCCACGGAAACACCTATTCCGCCACCCGAACCGACAGCCACGCCAATCCCGGACTCGGTTATTTTTATTGATTATGTGGTTCAACCTAACGAGACGATGTACAGTGTAGCCTTGCGCCTGGATACGTCGATTGCTTTGATGGCTCAGGAGGGCATTGCTCAGGACAAACTGGTTCCGGGCCAAACGATTAAGCTGCCAGTGGGTAATCCTGCTTATTGTCCGGGTAAACGGCCGTATGCCGTGGCCGAAGGAGATACGGCGTACAACATCAGCCGTACTCTGAATGTTCCACTTGATGTTTTGAAAACGCTCAATAACCTGAATGACAATTTCGACATCAAGGCCGCCCAGATTCTCTGTATACCGTAACAAAAAAACGCATGGAGTGCGTAAGAAAAAGTGAGGGTTGGAATATGATATTGAATCCTATCCTTGCCAAGTTGAAGAGGTTTTCATTTGAATTGGATTTCGATTGCTGTGGGCGGTGCGGCCGGCGCACTGCTGCGATATTTGGTGTCGGGTTGGGCGTATGCGCTCCTGGGTGAAGGTTTCCCCTGGGGGACGCTCAGTGTGAATTTGATCGGCTCGTTTTTAATTGGGTTTCTCTGGCGTTTGTTTGATCAGGTGGCGATTTCGCCCAACACACGTACGCTGATTTTTGTGGGTGGATTGGGGGCGTTTACTACGTTTTCAACTTATGGACTGGAAAGTTTGAATTTGCTGCGCAGCGGTCAGTATAAATTGGGACTTTTGAATGTATTGGGCAGCAATGTGTTGGGGATTTTATTTGTGTTTCTGGGGTTTGTGGCGGCCAGAGCGGTTTTGGCCGCCGGGCGATAGGAGGCGGTGATGAAGTTATTTGAAGATGGCTTGCTGCTGCGGATTTTTATTGGCGAGCGGGATTCGTATCAGGGACGGCCGTTGCACGAACAAATCGTCAAAAAAGCCAAGGAGCTGGATTTGGCCGGGGCGACGGTCCTGCGGGGCATGATGGGATTTGGCGCGCACAGCCGGGTACACACAACCAGCTTGCTTCGCCTCTCGGCCGATATGCCGCTGGTAGTGGAAATTGTGGATAGTGAGGCATACATCAACCGGATGCTGCCTTTTCTGGATGAGATGATGACGGAGGGCATGATAACGCTGGAGAAGGTTCAGGTTTTGAAATACGGCCGTCAACGGCGTGAAATAGAAGAATAATCGCCGTATAATATAAAGCGTCAAAATTACAATCATTAAGGCATAATGCGCGAAAACTTGGTGGATTATGCCTTCTGAATCGAAGAGGGATAAATGAACAAAAAAACCATTACCGATATTGATGTGAAAGGCAAAAAAGTGTTGGTGCGCGTTGATTTCAACGTGCCTCTGAGCAGCAAAGACCCCAACGACCACATTACTGTTACCGATGATACCCGTATCCAGGCGGCGCTGCCCACAATCAACTACCTGCTGGAGCATGGCGCGTCGTTGATTTTGTGTTCGCATCTGGGACGGCCGTCTACGGCCGCCGATAAACAGTATGCGATGGACCCAGTGGCAGCCAGGCTGGGTGAACTGTTGGGCAAACCGGTCAAGAAAGTTGACCAAGTGGTTGGCCCCGAAGTGACGGCCGCAGCAGCTGCTCTACAGCCGGGTGATGTGCTGGTGCTGGAAAATACGCGCTTTGATCCGGGTGAAAAGAAGAACGACCTGGGTCTGGCGGCGGAATTGGCAGCGCTGGCCGATGTGTACGTTAACGATGCGTTTGGCTCGGCGCACCGGGCACATTCGAGTACAGAAGGGGTGGCGCGGGCGATTCATGCCAAAGGCGGCCCGGCGGTGGCCGGCTTTTTGATGGGTAAGGAATTGGCGGCGCTGGGTACGGCCGTGTCCAATCCGCCGCATCCTTACGTAGCCATCATGGGCGGCGCTAAAATCTCCGACAAGATTCAACTGATCGAAAACCTGCTCAAAACGGCTGACAAAGTCCTCATTGGCGGCGGCATGGCCAACACCTTCCTCAAAGCCCAGGGCCACGAGATCGGTAAATCTCTGGTTGAAGCGGAAGCGCTGCCGGAAGCAAAACGGTTGTTGGCAACGGCCGTTAACCGTCTGGTTTTACCTGTCGATGTGATTGTGGCCGACGAGTTCTTGGCTGATGCGAAAGGTGACATCGTACCCGTGTATGCCATTCCCGCCGACAAAATGGCGTTAGATATCGGTCCGGCAACCATCGAGCGGTTTGGTCATGAACTCCAGGGGGCGCGCCTTGTCGTTTGGAATGGGCCGATGGGCGTGTTTGAGTTTGATAATTTTGCCCAGGGCACGAACGCGATGGCCGAACTGTTGGCCGAGCTTACCGAATTAGGGGCCGAAGTCGTCATTGGCGGCGGCGATTCGGCAGCGGCCGTGAAAAAAGCCGGGCTGACGGATAAAATGAGCCATGTCAGCACCGGCGGCGGCGCCAGCCTGGAACTACTGGAAGGTAAAGAATTGCCGGGCATCGCGGCGTTAGATGATAAATAATCGCGACTCTGTGGCGATTCGTGGGATAATCATGGCGTGAAACGTGGTGTGTGGCCGGAAAGAACCCGCGTTGCACGCATTATGTTAAATAACAAATCCTACGAGTTCCAAATGACTCTTAATAATTTGTGGATGGGGGCTCAGTTTAACTGTGCCCCATAGGTATCAAGCTAAGGCAATAAATATGTGCAAAAAGAGAACTCTTGAGGCAAACTGGTTTTTTCCACGAAACCGCAAGCCAAAGGAGTTCTCCATGACAATCATAACACGGATAAGCCAAGCAATGCAGCATGTCCTTACCCATACCGCCACAGAAGCAGCCCAAAAAACTGGATTCACCCAGCGGCAAGTGAAGGTGACAGGAGCCAATTTCTGCCAAACGTTAGTCTTTGGCTGGTTACAAGAGCCAGAAGCAACGCTTGAATCCTTGTGCCAAACTGGCGTGACAGTTGGGTTAGAGATTACGCCGCAGGGTCTTGACCAACGCTTCACCAAAACAGCAAGCGATTGCTTGTACCAGGTTTTGCAGGCAGCGTTAACCGAAACGATCCAGGCAAAAGCAGTCGCTATTCCCGTTCTACAACGCTTCAATGGCGTATATATTGAAGATAGCAGCAGCATCACCTTGCCAGAAGAGTTGGCCCCGGTTTGGTCAGGGTGTGGCGGCAGCGGGTCTGCGAGCAATGGCGCTGTCAAGCTGCAAGTCCGCTGGGATGTGTTACATGGGGAAATTGATGGGCCGCACCTTGTTGATGGGCGCACCCATGACCGCGTTGCGTCTACCTTGAACCGGCCGCTTCCTGAGAGGAGTTTGCTTATTCGTGACTTGGGGTATTGGAAGCTAGAGGCGTTAGAAACAATGGATAGGACAGGTTGTTGTTGGCTTTCACGCGCCCAAGCGCAAACTGGGTTTGTTGATAGTTCTGGACAGTCATGGTCACAAGCGGCATTTGTACGACAGCAAACAAATGGCTCATTTGACATCCCTATCGAGTTAGGGTTGAAAAAACGTCTCCCAGCCCGGTTTGTAGGTTTTCGGGTACCGGCTGAAGTTGCTCGGGAACGGCGACGCAAACTTAAAGCTGCTTCTAAACGTAAAGGCCAAACCGTTTCCTCAGCACGACTAGTTTTATGTGATTGGACTTTATTTGTCACCAATGTGCCTGTTGACCGTCTCACACCGGCAGAAATTCTTGTCCTGGCTCGCTTGCGTTGGCAGATCGAGCTGCTTTTCAAACTTTGGAAATCACACGGGCGCATTGATAAATCTCGCTCTGAAAAACCGTGGCGTATCTTGTGTGAACTGTACGCTAAGCTGATTGGCATGATCATCCAACATTGGTCTTTTTTGATGGCCAATTGGCAATTCCCTGACCGCAGTTTCGTCAAGGCCTCCGCAACCGTGCGTCGCCATGCTATCAATCTGGCCTTGGCAATCTGTGATTTATCGCGTTTAGCGGAATCGTTGACTATGTTACGGTCTTGTTTATCACATGGCGTACGCATTAACAAAAGTGCTAAATCGCCTCATACTTTTCAACTTTTATTAGCTTTAGCTGAGCTTTATGCTTAACTTGATATACATGGGGCTCAGTTTAACTGTGCCCCCTTTTCTTACAGGGGGTTTTTGTGGTCGAAGTAAGCGGAGATAAACAAAAGGGAACAAACAACTTAACCCTCCAGCAGCGTCTTGCTTTAGAAGTCAAGGCGTTTCAAGAAACAGTTACCGTCTTAAACTTATTGGAAGCCCTGGCAGAAGGAATTCTTGTTATTGATGAGATGGGAGTTATTGTCTTGGTTAACCGGCGCATTGAAGAGTTGTTTGGTTATAAAAGGGATGAAGTGGTTGGACAGCCGCTAAATATTTTTTTACCGAAAAGATTTGTTGAATCCCATGCGGCTAATCTAGACATCTTTTTCAAAAATCCCAGGTATCGCCAATTGGGACAGGGGTTAGACCTGCTCGGCAGGCGGAAAGATGGTACTGAACTTCCGATTGAAATTAGTTTGAGTTATCTGGATGTGGGTATAGGGCGGCTGGCTATTGCCTTCATTACCGATATTACAGAACGGAAAAAGACAGAGCAGGAACTTCGGGAGCGCAATCAAGAGTTGGATGCATTCGCGCATACGGTGGCACACGATCTGAATGCATCTATGTCGTTGGTGGTGGGGTATAGTGACGCGCTGGCGGCCATTCATGAATCTCTTTCACCGGAAGAATTGCATCATTATTTGATGTTGATTGCCCGTAACGGCCGTAAAATGTCAAATATTATCAATGAACTATTACTTTTTGCCAGTATGCGCAAAGAAGATATTCCGTTCCAATTGCTGGATATGAAATCTATTATCGCCGAGGCTCTGCGTCGGTTGAGTTATGAAATTGAAGCCGCTGACGCCCAAATTATTAAGCCGGAAAGTTACCCGCAGGTAGTCGGTTATGCGGCCTGGGTAGAAGAGGTATGGTTCAATTATATTAGCAATGCGTTGAAATATGGTGGCAAACCACCCCGTCTGGAATTGGGTAGTACGGTTCGTGAAGATGGTACGCTTTGTTTTTGGGTGCAGGACAATGGGAAAGGGCTGACGGAAAGCGAACGGTTAGCTGTTTTCAACTCGGATTCACATGCAGGTGCCCTGCAGGTTCAAGGACATGGTCTGGGCCTGTCTATTGTGAAGCGGATTGTGGAGAAGTTGAACGGCCGTGTTTATGTGGAAAGTGAACTGGGCCAAGGCAGCCGATTTGGGTTCATTTTGCCGGCTTCAGAAGATGACGGCGAATAGAACGGTAAAGGGGGAGCAATGATATTGGCATCTATATTTGGCCTGCTTATAGGGTTGGGCATGATCGGGCAGTGGATGGCTTCTTATCGGTCTGGCCAAATCCTGGAATTAAAGAGTGAGCCAATTCGGATTGGGTTTCACCTTGCGGCGGAAATGGTAACGGCCGTTACCCTCATCATTTCCAGCCTGGGATTAATCTTTCAACAAACCTGGGCCAATTCGCTATTTCTTATTGCTGCCGGGATGCTTTTTTATACCGCAATCGTTAGTCCCGGCTACTTTGCTCAAAAAGGTCAATGGATTTGGTTGGTAATCTTTGCGGTTGTGATTATTCTTGGGTTAGTCAGCGTCAGTTTTGTTTTTTGAAAATATCGATGCATTGTATGTAATATGGCCCCTGTAACTGCCCCATTTAACGCGCGTTTTTTCCCCCAACACGTCCTCCTGCTAACTGTCGGTGATAACATGATGCCCATGGGGTACTGGACAGTCATCTCCAAATCCCCTTTTCGCTTCCTTATTTGCATGGGAGTGGGCAATCACAGCCTGACCCTGATGAAAAAGCACAAGGAAGCTGCCCTGCACTTTATGCCCTGGGCCGATAAAGAACGCGTTGTGCGTGCCGGGTTCATCAGCGGGCGTGACGTGAACAAGGCCGAGGAATTAGGCTTTACGCTGCTTCCAGCGGAAAAACTCCAGCATACGCGCCTGATCGAAGGGGCGGATACGACTTATGAAACCGTCCTCTATCAAGAACTGCCTGGCCTTTCGACCGAATTTGTGTTGTACGTGATGGATGTGGTCGCTGCTCATGGTAGGAAACGGCCGTTACAGCGCCAGCCTATCTTTTATCTAAGCGGCGATGATTTTGCTACAACAGGTGAAGCCTGGCGGCATCAAAGATGAAATGAGTACGCCGAGTTTTCAAGAGCCAGGCACAGGGCACAACAATGTTGGGTGAAGCAAGTTATACCGCCCGTTGCCTGGCACTATAAGTCCGAAACACGGTTTTTCAGTAGTCGGGCGTCAAGAGAGTTGAGCCGCGATTTTAGCATCAAACAAGCGCCGTGCTGCGGCCAGATTGGAATAACCCATTTTTTGCGTTAACCCAACCACAAAATTGTTAATAGCTGACATCGTTTTTGCCAACGCTGGTTGCGAAATGCGCGTTGCATCTTCTCGCAATGTGACATCTCGACGATAATGCAATCCATTTTCGATACCCCAATATTGTCGCGTCCACTGTAACATTTGCTTTGCCGATGTTATCTCTGGTGTACAGCTAGTGATACCATAGGCCAATTCGGTCGTTTCTCGGCCTGTTCGCAGATGGGTGGTCTCCCGCTCTAACTGGAAAACCTGATGAACACCGGGCCAGTCCAGAAACTGTTCTTCATCTACCATCAGTGTGAGTGTCCGCTTTTCCAGTCGCCCATGCCCTATCTCAGTTGTTTTAGCCACCGTCCGCGGCAATTCAGGCGGGTGCCAACCGGCACTCATCCGCGCTGGCTTGAAAAACTGTTTCACATCCTCCAGCAACGTGGGTTGGTTGTCCTTGAGAAACCAGATGTAATCACCGCCCCTCGACAACACATCGACGGAAAGCTTGCGTTGTGTCTGCATCGCATCGGCACAAATGACCTTGTTCTTGATGTTGATTCCCTCGAGTAGTTGGGGAGCGGCATTGATTTCGTTTTCTTTAGTCGCTACCGCTACTTGTTTCAAAACCACACCTTCTTCTGGAAGATAGGCGGCTAACAAATGGACACCTTGACGGCTTCCTTTGGGGATAGTTCCGCGCATTGTCTTGCCATCAATTGTAATTAATCGGCTTTCTTGTCCGCCGTAGGCATCGTGTAGATAACGCCGAAACAGGGTCTCTAATTCATCAAGCGGAACCACATCTTGCAACACAGTACGAATTGTGTTCAAACACGGCATTCGTTTGTGTTTACGGCAAAATATCCTGACAAATGCATCGCAACGCAATCGAATCCACTGAGCTATTCCTGATGGCTTATCCTCGCCAGCGAGCTTCGCTAATATTATCATCGTCAAAATCGTGCCCAGTGGATATATTTTGCCGCGTCTATCTCGTGAATCGGTTAACTGATTCAACCGGGCTTCTAAGTCAGTAACGTTGAAAACGAGTCCATCTTTTGTATGGTGAGCCTCTAATATGATATGCTGCATTTGTACCTCTTTTGGTTTTGGGTTTGGTTGCACATCCCATCTTACCAAAATGAGGTACATTTGCTTATTTCTCTTCGACTACTGAAAAACCGTGAAGTCCGAAATCCATTGGTAGGCAGGGCATTCCCCTTCTGATATACTGCTTACCGTCCTCATTACTGAGCGCAACCATTATGAAACTGGCGTGTTTTTATTGATTACATGCCAGCATCAACTCAAGGAAGCCTTTTTATCTGGCATGGAAGATTCAGAGTTAATTAAACGCGCGAAAACCGACAAAGAAGCTTTTGGTCAATTGTACGAACGGTACGCCGACAAAATTTATAATTATGTCTACTACCGTACCGGCAATGTGGCCGATGCAGAAGATTTGACTGCCCGGGTTTTTATGCGCGCCATGAAACACATTGGCAACTACGACGATCGCGGCGTTCCCTTTTCGGCCTGGCTGTACCGCATTGCCCATAATCTCGTGGCCAACTGGCATCGTGATCGCAGCCGGCGCAAAATTATGTCGTTAGACGATGTGTCCCAGTGGAATTTTCATGAGGAAGGGCCGGAATCATTAGCGCAATTTTTAGAAGATCGGGAAGCATTGCTGGTTACCATCCGCCGTTTACCGGCTGATCGTCAGGAATTGTTGATTTTGAAATTTGTCGAGCGCTTGTCGAACAAGGAAATCGGCGACATCATGGATCGCAGTGAAGGGGCGATCAAATCTTTATATCACCGGACATTGTTGTCTTTACGGGAAGAAATTCAAAGTAAACAAGACCAGGCCCACTTAGGCAAACCCAAACGTAGTTTATTTCATCGCCCCTGGCGCAGTGAGTAAGAAATTATATTGAGAAGAGGAGAAACTGAACGGTGTCGAATAAAAAAGTAGCAATTGTTGTTGATAGTACAGCTTTTATCCCCCCTGATTTAGTTGAAAAATATGATATTCACGTGATCCCCCAGATTTTGAACTGGGAAGGGCAAAGCTATCGGGACAATGTGGATATTACACCTGAAGCGTTTTATACGCGGCTAAAAACGGCCAAAGAAATGCCGACGACGTCGCAGCCTTCGGCCGGTGAATTTCATGAATTTTTCTCTAAACTGGCCGAATCTTACGAATCTATCCTGGCAGTGCTTATTTCCGAACCGCTGAGCGGTACTCAGGCTTCAGCCCGGGCGGCGCGCGATATGATGCCTGATTTTCCGATTGAGATTGTCGATTCGCGTTCGACGGTAATGGGGCTGGGTTTCATGGTGCTGGCGGCGGCAAAGGCTGTGGCCAATGGCGCAGATTACCTGGAAGCGGCCGCCGCCGCACGCGCGCTTAAAGAGAAGATGCGCATTATTTTTGTGGTAGATACGCTGGAATTTTTGCATCGCGGCGGGCGTATTGGCGGAGCAAAGCGTTTTGTTGGTTCTATGTTGGCTATCAAACCGTTGCTGCATATTGATGACGGCCGGGTGGAACCGCTGGCTTCGGTCCGAACGAAAAAGAAGGCCATTAATCACATGCTGGACCTGGTTGCTGAAGAGATGAAGGGTAAAACGAATGTGCATACGGCCGTTATGAATGCTATTGCTCCAGAAGAAGCCGCGCAAGTTGCCGAAGCGGTGAAACAGCGGGTTAATCCAGTGGAATTACTTGTCACGGAGTTGAGTCCGGTGATTGGCACGCATGCCGGACCGGGTACGGTGGGTGTGATTTATTATGCCGAGTCGTGATGACCGGATGATGGTTGTTGCTTGAATTTGTTCCAGTCTGATGAAGCAGCATGAGTTGATTGATTTGTTGGCCGACCATGCCGATGCGCTCAACAGGGGAGAGGATGTTTCAGTGTGGTTGGCTGAACATGAATGGGCGGCCAATATTTCGTCGGTGCTGGTTTTGCTGCAAGTGGCGGAGGCGGTTAAGCGGGCTTTGGTCCCGGCAGCGCCTTCTCTTTTGTTTCGGTCGGAATTGAAGAACCGCCTGCTGGCCAATGACGTGTATGTGGTTGAGAAACGGCCGTTTCCCAAAACTCTCTGGTTGGGTGCGGCCGTTTCTGTGATCGGGCTGGTTATCTTTTTGCTGCGTCGTATTCGCCTGGCCGGTGGCGGGGTGGCAACGGCCGTTTAACCCCTCTTTTTCCTGACAATTTATCGGGGAGTTTGTAAGATCAGCCTTCCCTGCCGCCCAAATATAAGGAAAACCTTAAAATTTAGTCCCGTGTTGCCCTGAAAAAAGATTGTGCTAAAATTCTCGATTGGAAACGGAGACTGCCCTAATACTATTTAGCAGGAGAAAAGTTTTGAGCGAAAACGCAACCCAGAAAAATTGGATGGTCATTTTGACTATCTTGCTGTTGGGCGCGCTGGTTATCGCTGGCCCGCTGCTGACTGGTCAGATTGGCCCGGACGCGCAGAAAGTTCAACTGCCGCTGCCTTTTGCCATTGGTGGATCGAATACTTTGGCTTTGGCCAGTTGGCAGGCCGCCCTTGGTCTTTTGGTTATCATTATTGGCGCTATTGCCATAGTTGGCGCTGGTATTTCGTTTCTTTTCTCCCGCGCCGAAAAGCAAACCGCTGACGTTTTAAACAGCAAAGAATTCCAGGCCAGCAAATCAGCATTCGATAAGTTGGATGCTGACAGAGTCAAGAAAATGAATGAAGACCGGGAGACGGCTGCTCCTTCGCCGGTGCAGCGCCCTGGCTGGTCGGCAGTTAGCACGTCGTTGGTTGTGATTTTGTTTGCCGTGTTCGCCGGTATGCTGGTTAACAGTGCTTTTATCCCGGATGGTGAATATGTGGTAGACGGCCGTACCGCCAGCGGTATCAACGTCACTCTCATCTGGATTGCCCTCATTAGCTTTTTCATCATTATTGTGCGCAGCCGGCTGCTGCAAGCCCAGTCTGCTGAAAAACCAGTTTCCTGGGACATCGTCTGGATTACTGCGACCGGCTTGTTTGTTGTGGGGGCCGGATTAACCGCCGTTTTATACCTGTCTGGTCAGCCCGACGTAGAGCGCGCCATCAATTCGGCCGTGCCCGTCGTTGGCGGCTTTGCCCTGACGGCTTTGCTCATCCTGGCCTGGCGCATCCGCCCGCAACAATTCCAAGAAATCGAACAAACCGATAATAGCGGTATTCCTTGGGATTTTATCTGGATTTTGATAAGCGGTTTGCTAGTCGTTGGCCTGGGCCTATCCGTTACTGCTTATCTCAATTCACCCTTCTAAAATTGCTTTCACCTCTCATAACAAAACAATGCATCATTTAGTGCATTTCAATGCACTTCTCATTCTAGCTGTGGATTTTAATCCACAGATGTCAGGAAAGAAAATATGAGTAAACGAAATCATTATATTGCTGTAACAGCCCTGGTCATCGTGACATCCTTCATCCTCTACTTCATTTTGCGGATGATTTACACGCTGCCCATAGCGGCCAGCGCCGAGGCCAGGCCCATTGACCAGATGTTCACCGGTCATTTCATCGCCATCGCCTTCCTCTTTTCCCTCATCATGGTCTTCATGCTCTATTCGGCCGTTGTGTTCCGCCGCCGTCCCGGTGATGAAGAAGATGGTCCCCATATTCACAGTAATACAACGTTAGAGATTATGTGGACGATTATTCCCACCTTTGTCGTCGTCGGATTTGGTGTTTGGGGAACGATTACCTTGAATGGATTGGTCAGCGCCAAAGACAATGAGATGGTCGTCAAAGTAACCGGCCAGCAATGGTCGTGGAGCTTTGAGTATCCTGAACAGGAAGGTCTGACATCACCTAAACTGGTTTTACCGGTTGATCGTACCATCGTTTTGCAAATGGAATCCAAAGATGTGCTGCATTCTTTTTGGGTTCCGGAATTTCGTGTCAAGCAAGACCTGGTCCCTGGGCGGACGACGACTCTGCGCATTACACCAACCAAATTGGGCGATTACAAACTTCGTTGTGCCGAAATTTGTGGCCTCAGTCATGCAAATATGATGGCCGATGTGCAGGTCGTGACGACGGCCGGTTTTAATTCCTGGGTGGAAGAACGGTTGCAAGCTCCGGTTTACGCCGACATGACGCCGGAAGAACGCGGGGCGATTTGGTATTCAGCGCCGCCTGGCGGCCAATATGCGGCCTGTTCTGGTTGTCACAGCATTGATGGGAGTGTGATGGCCGGGCCGACGTGGCAGGGGATATACGGTCATGAAGTACAACTTACTGATGGCACGGCCGTTACCGCAGACGACGAATACATCCGCAATTCCATCCTCAACCCCAATGCTCAGATTGTGGCCGGCTTCCAGCCCAACATCATGCCCCAAAACTTTGGCGACACCTTCGCCGCTATTGAGGCTGAAATTCAGGCCAGTGAAGGCATTCAAATTGATATGATCGCCGACATCATCGCCTACATGCAAACCTTGCAGGAGTAGAAACGTCCATGAATAAATTAACTATCTGGCTCACCTCAGCCTACGTTCGCGGATTAATTGGTCAAGCCGTTGGCACCGCTTTGGGTATTGGCTTTATCCAAGCCATTCGAGGTATGATGGGATTAGAATACAACATTGAACCCAGTGTTGTCTTCGGTGCGATTATCGGTGTTATCGGCTTTTTGCTGGCTGCTGGTGTCCTCACCGACTGGATCAAGTGGATTTTTGGCAAAAAGACACCCCTGAAACATGGCGTCCCCGAAGGCAAACCGGAATGGTCACGCTACCTCAATGTAGATGTGAACCACAAAGTCATTGGCATTCAGTACGGCTACACCAGCATCCTTGTCTTGCTGATAGGCGGCTTGTTTGCCGTCCTTTTCCGCATTGAGTTGGCTGCTCCGGGAATGCAGTACCTGACCAATAATGAGTACAACACCCTATTTAGTGCGCACGGTATCATTATGATTGCCAGCATCCTCCTAGGCGTGGGGGCGATGGTCAACTATCTGGTTCCGTTAATGATTGGCGCTCCGGATATGGCCTTTCCCCGCTTGAATGCGTTCAGCTATTGGGTCGGCGTCCCGGCCGTTGTTTTGATTTTGGCCGGCATGTTTGTCGGTGGTTGGGATACTGGCTGGGTAGGTTACCCGCCGTTGAGCCTGCGCGCACCGCTGGGTGTGCAGTTGTTCCTGCTTGGGTTCTACATCAACGGCCTCTCTTCCATCTCCAGTTCAATTAATTTGCTGGTGACTGTGGCCACGATGCGGGCCAAAGGGATGTCCTTGTTCCGTATGCCCATCTTTATTTGGGCAGCAATTGCGGCTTCTATCATCCAGTTTACGGCGACCCAAACTGTTGGTATGGCCTTGCTGATGGTGGTGACGGAACGGTCGATTGGTCTGAATTTCTTTGACCCGGCTGCCGGCGGTAATCCAATATTGTACCAGCATTTATTCTGGTTTTATTCACATCCGGTGGTGTACGTCTTCATTTTGCCTGGCCTGGGCATCATCAGCGAATTGCTGCCGGTATTCTCGCGTAAACCGCTGTTTGGCTACAAATGGATTGCGCTGTCCAGCCTGGGTATTGCCTTTGTTGGTTTCCTGGTTTGGGCGCACCACATGTTCGTTTCCGGCATGAGTGATTCTCTGCGTATTCCCTTTATGATTTCGACGATGTTTGTGGCTATTCCTACTGGGGTGAAGTTCTTCAGTTGGGTAGCGACGATGTGGGAAGGCAAGTTATCCTTTGAAACCCCGATGCTGTTCGTCCTTGGCGCGATCTCGGTCTTCCTCATTGGCGGGGTTACCGGCCCGATTTTGGGTACGATTCCAACGGATTTGCATTTGCATGACAGTTATTGGGTTGTGGGGCATTTCCATTCGACCATGTTTGGCGGGTTTATATTTCCATTCTTTGCGGCCGTTTACTATTGGTATCCCAAAATTACGGGCCGCATGTACAAGGAATCGTTGGGTAAATTGCACTTCTGGTTGATGACTCCGGCTTTTTGGCTGATGAGCCTGGGACAGATGCGCATTGGTCTATTGGGGATGCGCCGCCGTATTGCTGACTACGATCCGGCCCTGGGTATTCAGACAACGCAGGTGTTAATTACGGTAGCGGCTTTGGTTATTGGTTGGGCCGTATTAATTATGGCTTACAATCTGATAAGCAGTGCCCGCAGCCAGGAAAAAGCGGCCACCAATCCCTGGGGTTCCCGCTCGCCGGAATGGCAGATTCCCTATCCGGTGCCGGAATTTAATTATGATGTGCCGTTTGAGGTAGTTGGCGACCCGTATGATTATGGGCTGGCAGGGTCCAAATATACCCAAGCCATACGTATGCCAGCGGCTGGAGACTAGAGACGACAAGACTGGAGACGACAAGACTATGAATGAAAAGAAAGCGGCGGCTTATCGCCAGGGCATGATTACGATTGGGATTTTATTCGTATTGACGGTGATCGAATTCTGGATTGGCGTCAATGTGGAAAGCCGGTTGGTTTTGATATTCATTATCGGTTTATTGAAAGCCGGGATTATTGTGCAGAATTTTATGCACATTTACCGATTGTGGAATGAGGAGAGTCATTGATGAGCGCAGTAACTGCCCATGAAGAACATGTAAGTCATGAGCCGCCGTATGCCGTTCAGTTACGGAGCAACCGGCTTGGTTTGTGGTTGTTTTTCTTTTCGGAAATATTTTTGTTTGCGGCGCTGCTGGTGGCTCGCTTTGTGTTGTGGGGCAATACCCGGCCGGAATTGAGCCAGGAGATTGGCCTGGTGGCGACCAGTGTGCTGCTGTTGAGCAGTTTTGCTGTGAACCGGGCTGAAGCCGGTATGGCCCACGGTGATCGCCAGACGTTCAAAGTGTGGATGTTGATTGCCGCTTTGCTGGGAACGCTATTCTTTATCGGCGTGGTGTTCATGGAATGGAATGTCTTGGGCTTGCAGGGTGAGATCGCCGGTATTGAGTTGTTTGGCCATTTGAAGCCGACTGATGGTGTGTTTGGTGCGGTTTTTTATGCGATGACGGGGATGCACACGCTGCACGTGGTGAGTGGGGTTGTTTTGCTGTTGATTGTGTGGAATAACGGCCGTAAAGGTCACTTCTCTTCCGATAAATATTGGGGCGTGGAAGGGGCAGCTCTGTACTGGCATTACGTGGACGTCATTTGGGTCTTTTACTACCCGGCGCTATATTTGATAGGGAATTTGAAATAATTTTAATGATGGGGAGTTAGCGCGTGGAGGCTAAAGACTGGAGACTTTTTTAGTCTTTAATCTCTAGTCTCCAATCCCTAATCACCAAAGGCATAAATGGATCCAATTTTGAAGGCCGCGCTTTCCTCTTGGGATTGGCGGCCTAGTGTTATTTTTACGCTGTTGTCAGCCGGAATGCTTTTTATCACTGGCTGGCGGCGGCTGCGACGGCGTACGTCAAAGGTGCAGCATGCCGGTGATGGCTGGCAAGTGGCGGCCGTCTGGAGGCCGATTTCTTATCTGGCCGGGCTGGTTTTTATTGGTTTGGCGCTGATGTCGCCGCTAGATGTGTTGAGTTCGCAGTTGTTTTCGATGCATATGATTCAGCATTTGCTGCTTATTATGATTGCGCCGCCACTGCTGTTGATTGCTAATCCGATGCCAATTATGTTGTGGGGGCTGCCTCGTAAGTGGCGGTTAAAAATTGGGCGGGGATTGGCGCGGCTGTTAAATGGCAAATCGATTTTCCGGCAGTATTTGCGCAAAGCGACGACACCGGGTGTGGTGTGGATGATCTGGCTGGTGGCGATTATTGGCTGGCACGACCCGAATGCGTACAATGCGGCGCTGCGCAGCAATTTTGTCCATGATATTGAGCATCTGACGTTCTTTTTTGGCGGCATGTTGTTTTGGTGGCATGTGACGGGAGCTGGGCCGCGCATTCATAAGCAGTTTGGCCTGATTGGGCGGACAGCGTTTGCGTTATCGGCCGTTCCCCCCAATATGCTTACCGGTGCGGTTATTGCTTTTGCTCAGGAACCGATTTACACCTATTACACTAACGTGCCGCGCCTGATGGGACTGTCGGTGATGGAAGACCAGCAGTTAAGCGGTGTGATTATGTGGGTTCCGGGCAGTATGATGTACATTATCGCTGCGCTGGTATTGATCAGCCGGTTATTGCAGGGAGAATCGCGCAAACCGCCTCTTCCTGAGGCGTCGTGGGGCAGTGATGAGGCGCTGATTGCGCCAGGATTGAAAAAATGAGCCGAATTTTATCTGTGGGGCGGGTGTTGGTCAGCCGGCAATGGCTGCTGCCAACGCTGGCGGTAATTGCCGGGATGATTTTTCTGGCGCGCCTGGGGTTTTGGCAGTTGGATCGTCTGGATCAGCGGCGGGAAAAGAATGCCGCATTGATTGCCGCGCTGGAATCGGCGCCGGTGGATTTGAATGAAACGGCGCTGCCGGATGATTTGAATTCGTTGAAGGATCGGGATGCAGTGGCGCGGGGCGCGTTTGATTTTGCTTACCAGGGGATTGTGAAGCTGCAAATTTTCCAGGGCCAACCGGGTGTTGATTTGGTTGCACCGTTGGTGTTGGCTGATGGGGAAACGGCCGTTCTCGTGGATCGAGGCTGGGTTCCCGAAGTAGACAACTACACTGTATACAACGAGCCAGGTGAGCAAACAATCAGCGGCTATATTGCCTTAACGCAAACCCTCAACCGGGCCGGAGCCTCCAGCGCTGCCGATAACCTGGAATGGTATCGGGTAGATATAGCCGCCATCCAGACACAAATGCCCTACAAATTGCTGCCGGTGTACATTAAACAAGCGCCAGGCGAGGATAATCAACAGCCGCCGCTGCGCAGTGAGCGGGAAGTTGATTTGTCGGAAGGGCCACATTTGGGTTATGCGATCCAGTGGTTTTTGTTTAGCACGATTTTAGGTGTGATGTATATTGCGTTGGTAAATAAGGAATTGGGGAAGAAATGAAACGGTTGGCTGGTTTGTTGGTTGGTTTGGTGATGTTGGTGGGGGGGATACGGCCGTTACATGCCCACGGTGGCGGCGAAATCAAAATCGGCCGGGAACCAGTTGGCCCTTACAAGCTCACCGTCTGGATGAATCCGCCCCAGGCTCAGCCGGGTGAAACCATCCACATCACCGTAGGCGCTTTAGCCGAAGACGATTCCCCACTTCTTGACGCCGAGATGCTGGTGACAATGACAGACGTTAGCGGCGCAATTGTCATTACCAAACCGGCTACCAACCAACAAGCTACTAACAAACTGTTTTACGAAACCGATTTCCCGGCCCCGGACGAAGGGCTGTACGAAATCAGCGTGTCTATGACCAGGGGCGACGTTTCCGGCCAGGTTGCTTTCCAAACTGAAATCCAGACCACTCGCGGCGTCAACTGGCTGGTTGTCGGCTTTGTGGGAATTGGAGTGGTACTGGCCGGCGCGCTCTTCCTGGCCAGTCGCAATGTCAAAATCGAGCCAGATATTCACTGAATAACACCCGTCCCAACCTGTTAGATGGCTGACGGCAAATAGCCGGAGTCGTAAATATCATACCAGAAACCATTTCCTGGTTATCGAACTACTCGCCATTACAAATAATCTCTTGCCCAAGATAAAAATTGAAAATCCGCCCAATTCCGGCTGCTGTAAAACTGTGACATTGATGGTTGTAATAATCAGAACGGTTCGATTATAATGAGAGTCGTATGGCGTAGGAAATTGGTACTATTCGTATTGGTATACGCGCGGTGCGCATACTGATGTGTCAAATTCAGGATGATTGATTCCAACACAACCAGCTTCGCCTTCCACGTTGGCCGCAGCGTGGGTAGGTACAAGTTAGAAAGCCTCCTTGGTCGTGGTGCCATGGCTGAGGTGTATAAATCCACGCATCCTGATTTGGGCCGGGATATTGCCGTAAAAATCCTGCATCCTTTCCATACACAAGTGCCGGGATTTATCGGCCGTTTCCGTTTGGAAGCCCAGGCCGCAGCCTCTTTGCATCATCCCAATATAGTTCAGGTATATGACTTTGCCGTATCCGATGATGGCCTTTATTACATGGTCATGCAATACATTAATGGCCTCTCATTGGAAGAATATCTGACCCTGGAAAAAGCGCCGCTTACCCTGACAAAAGCCTTTTGGTTTTTCCGGCAAATTGCCAATGCCCTCGATTTTGCGCATAAGCGGGGTACGATTCACCGCGATGTGAAGCCAGCCAACATTATGCTCGACACCCGCGAGAATGCTTACTTATCTGATTTTGGCCTGGCAAAAATCGTTGGTGTTGACCGGCAAACGTTGAGCGGGATGAGTCCGGGTACGCCTTCTTACATGGCTCCAGAACACATTTCCGGCCGGGAAGTCACTTCGGCCGTTGATATTTATGCTTTGGGCGTCATTCTCTACCGCATGCTGACAAACCGGCTGCCGTATGAGGGTGATAACTTGATGACGATTATCACGCGTGCCCTGACGGAACCGGCCATACCGCCACGTACCTATAACCCGGCTATCCCGCAGCCAGTAGAAGATATTATTCTCAAGGCGATGGCTGAAGACCCGGAAGATCGGTTTGTTGATGCAGCCGCCATGTCGCGTGCGTTGGCCACAGCATTGGCCGAAGCCGGTGAAATTATCCCTGAACAAAGCAAAATCACCCCTGTTGGGGTTGTTCCCTTGCCGGGTTTGCAGCTAGATAATTACAAGGTTAAGCGGGAGTTCATTCGGGATAGTTCTGGTTTAAGCAAACGTTATTTCCAGCGGTATCTGGCGCATAATGTGGCTTTGGACAGTCAGGCGGTGTTGACGGTTCTTAAAACATCGGCTGATGAAGATTCTCATTTTGTCAACCGGTTTCAGAAACGAATGGAAAAGCTGACCTTGCTGGATCATCCTGGCTTGGCAGCTATCACGCGTATTGATAAAACACCGTCTAATCAACCTTACGTGGCTTATGAGTTCATTCCCGGCAATTCTCTGGAAACGGAAATGGTTGAGTGGAATAAAGGGGAAATGAGGCTGCCGGCTGTAGAAGTATTGAATTTGGTCCGGCGAGTGGCTGAACCGCTCAATCTCGTCCATAAGGCTGGGCTGGTTCATAATGATTTACGGCCGGGAAATATCATCATTCAGGCTGATAAATTGCCTGTACTGGTTGGCTTGGAGATACCGATAGCACCTGATGCGGCAGCTCGGAGTGATGCTGGCAAGTCTGTAGATTATGCTTCCCCGGAACAACTGGAAGGTAATCCGCTTTGTGAACAGAGTAATATTTACTCGTTGGGGATTATTCTCTATGAGCTGTTTGCCGGGCATCGTCCTTTGTTGGATTGGGATCATTTGGGCAGTCACAATTTGCCTCGCCCTGTTGATCTGGAGAAGGTGCGGCGGGGTTTGGCTGATGAGACGTATTTGTTGGTAAAGGACTGCCTGGCACAAGAGATTACCGAACGTATTGAGGATATTGATCAGTTCATGCACCGGCTGGATCGGGCGGAGGCTGCGGAAATTGCCTTGCAAGCCAGTGCCGGGCAGGAGTCGTTAGTGTGGCGGCGGGTGTTTACGGCCGTACCCATCATTGCTATTATTTTATCAGTGTTAGCCTATGCGCTTTTACGGGGGCAGGCTTCCACTTTGGCCGATGGTGCAACGGCCGTGCCGGTTTTATTCAACGAACCTACGGTCACAGCCACACGATTACCTGCCTCACCAACCCGTATGCTGCCGTCACCAACAATGGCTGTGAACGCTATCGAACTTTCAGGTGATTCGGTAGAGCCAACAGCTACTTCACTTTCCAGTCCTACATCAATGCCTATGGTCGTTGTTTCACCTGCTTCTACATTGGCTTTACCGCCCAAACCGTCGGCTGTTCCTGAAATTGTATGCGAAAAGCCCGAAACCTGGGTTGTTTATACGGTTCAGGAGGGCGAAGTTTTGTTTAATCTGGCATTAGAGACAGGCTCTACGGTGGATGCAGTGAAACAGGTGAACTGCTTGACGAGCAACATCTTGAGTATAGGCCAGGTACTTTGGCTGCCTATGCTGCCGCCTACCGCCACACCCACGTCAACTTCTACCAGTACCCCTTTGCCTACGGCGCATTCACCTCGCTCTACTCCAACAAAAACACCCCCCCCTCCCCCTCAGCCGGCAACAGCAACGGCAACCCCATAAGCCAATGGTGTAGTAGGATAAATAGATGTTAATTAAACGGCCGTTTGGGGGTTGTAATAGTGGCATTATGGTGACAATTCATTATAATCTTAACTGTTACGAGTAGTTTTGTGCAGACAGGATGGGAAACGGCCGTTGCCAGACCCTGTAATCCTGCTCAATAGAACGTTAAAACTGGTCTTTCGCGGCATAAATAAACCAACAAATGTCGGATACCGCGAAACACTTAATCAGTTTGGAGCAGGCGGCTATCGTAGTTACGATTTTGTGCCAAACTGCACCAGACTATATTGGCGCAAGAGGTAAACATGCTGCGATTTCGTCCGAAATTAGAAGAAGGGTGGTCAACCTGGTTCCTTTTGTGGGCGATGATAGTCGTCTCCACTATCGCGATTATTCAAGCTGATTTAATTGATGGCTTGCATATTTTGCCAGCTACGGCCACCCTGGCCGTTTTAGCCGGCACGCTTCTTGCCAAAAGCCGTTTTTCCTCCAATACATCTCATTTCTTTTCCTTCATTTATGGCCTGTTTGTCATTGCTTATCTGATTGGCACCATTTTGCCGGAAAGTATGCTCTGGCGTGAACGAGTCTTTGACATCGTGAATCGACAAGTGGTGTGGATGGGCAAGCTGGTTGATGGCGGTACCAGCCGCGATCGGCTCATTTTTGTTATTCATACGTCGGCAATTTACTGGCTGTTGGGCTATACGGCGGCCTGGTACACCTTCCGCAAGCCGCGCGTGTGGCGGGCGGTCATTCCCACCG
The DNA here is from genome assembly GCA_020634245.1 of Ardenticatenaceae bacterium. GTDB lineage: Bacteria > Chloroflexota > Anaerolineae > Promineifilales > Promineifilaceae > JACKCC01. The sequence continues at coordinate 36,131 of JACKCC010000029.1, forward strand.
GTGTGGTTTTGTTGAGTGTGGTTTATTATTACACTGGGCCGCGGCCGCTGGCGCTTTATCTGGCCGTATATGTCGTTCTGGCTTTGATGTTTATTGCCCGTACCCATCTGGTGGATGAGGAGAAGGTGTGGCGGGTAACGGCCGTTCGCTATGAACGCGCCATCTGGTTTACCTTTTTACGGGCCGGATTCCTGGTTTCGCTCATTGCCCTGGTGGTTGCCTGGAGCCTGCCGACCCTGTCGGCCAGCGCCGCTGTAGGCGAGGCTTTGGGCGGTGCTCAAGGCCCCTGGCGCGAATTTCAAGACAATTGGACCCGGCTTTTTTCCGCTTTACGCTCTTACGGTACAGAAACCAACGATCCTTACCAGGAATCGTTAATCTTGGGTGGCCCGCGCACAGTGGGCAGCACCCCCATTATGGATATTTATGTGCCTCGTGAACTGCCCAATGTGTATTGGCAGGCGGTGGTATGGGATAGATACGAAGATGATCGTTGGTGGCCGGCCGAGAATAAGTCCGTATTACATTATCCCGATGATGGTTTCCTGGATATTCCGCAAACAGTTGGCCGCGAAGTTATTACCCAAACCGTTGTGACCTATCTGCCTAATTCCAGCTTGATTTACGCTGCCCCGGAAGTCATTGGTTCCAATAAACAAATGTTTGTTGAGGCCAATCCCGATGAAAATGGGCATATGTCCATCACCGCCCTGCGCTCGCGCTTTGTTTTACGCCAGGGTGACCGCTACAAAGTGGCTTCGCGCATCTCCAATGCCGATGCCCAAAGTTTGCGCACCGCCTCTACTAATTATCCCGACTGGATTGAAGAAACGTATTTGCAGCTGCCGGATACCATCACCCAGGAGACATTGGACCTGGCTGAGACGTTAACGGCCGAACACAATAACCCCTTTGACAAAGCCATTGCCGTTCGTGACTGGCTGCGTACCAACATCAGTTACAACGACCAGATTCCGGCCCCGCCAGAAGATGCTGAGCCTGTTGATCATATTTTGTTTGTTACCAAAGAGGGGTATTGCAATTATTACGCGTCGGCGATGGCAGTGATGCTGCGCTCGCAAGGCGTACCGACCCGCGTAGTCAGCGGTTATGCTCAGGGCGAATTTGATGAAGAAACCCTTTCTTATCGGGTGCGAGCCAGCAATGCCCATACCTGGGTTGAGGTATATTTCCCGGCTTATGGCTGGATTCAGTTTGAACCGACGGCGGCATTGCCGGTGGATGTCCGCCCGGAAACTGCCGGTGGCGGCGGTGATGCTTTCGACTCAGGACCTGATTTAGGGCCGGATTTTGAGCGAGGCCTGAATAACGGGCCGCAGTCGGACCAGGACCGTCTGGAAGAATTGTTAGGTGAAGACAATGCTCTAGCTGAAGGCGGTGCGCTTACCCAAAATAGTTTCCCGGTTTGGCAGGTTGTTGGCGCGGTGTTGGTTGTGCTGGTGGCCGGGGGCACGCTGGTAGCGGCCAATGAAATGAACCGGCGCGTGGAAGCAGATGTGGATCGCAGTTACGGCCGTCTCGGCAGTTGGGCACGCTGGCTGGGTCTGCTCTTCCGCCCGACTCAGACGCCCTATGAACGAGCCGATTTGATGACAACGGCCGTTCCCGAAGGCAAAGCCCCCATCCGCAATCTGACCCGCCAGTTTGTCCTGAAACAATTCAGCCCGGCACGGGCTGTCGAGGATGGTTTTGATTCGCAGAAGGAGTGGCATGAGTTACGGCCGTTGCTCATAAAACGCATTGCTGTCAATCGGATCAAACAATGGCAAGCCAGGCTTTCCCGCGAAAAAACCGGCAAATCAAAATGGCGTCGGCGCCGCTAAATTAGCATATAGTGCCAGGCACAGGCATGAAAGGGCTGTTTGGCGAGGTACCTGCCGCCCCGTGCCTGGCACTTGTCAATAAAAACGCCACATCCGCTATTCACTTCCCACTGTTGCGACTTGGCTGGCTCTGGTATAATCTAAACAGGTGCTTGATAGAGATTACGCCCGATAACCTGTCAGGCAGTTGCAGTGCTATCATAACTGTCTGGGGTACGGCCGTATTTCTGGTACGAGATGACAAACATTTAGCAAGCAAATCGTACCAGCTATGAATAGCCAGTGAGGAAGTCCTGTTGAACGACCTGACAACTACTCAACTTCAAACAAATCTAAAAGAACTCCGACAGCTTATTGACCAACTCGGCGGTACAGTCGACCGGCAGCAGCAGACCCTCATCATGACCCGTGCTGACCTGGCCAAACAAACGGCCGCCCAGACCAGTGATGAATTAGCTCGCCTCGTTGTCTACGTTCGCCGTAACCTGGAAGACTTGGAACGACGGGTGAAGGCTGAAGAGAAGGAACGGGAGCAGCTTAAGGCCCTGCAAGAAATCGGCGCAGTCATCAACTCATCCCTCGATATCAACCAGGTACTTAGCGTCGTGATGGATGCCATCATTCGGTTGACCAAAGCTGAACGCGCCTTACTGCTGCTTAGTGACGAAGAAACCGGCCAGCTTCAGGTTCAGGTTGCCCGTAACATGGATCGGGAAACCATTGAAAAGTCAGCCTCTTTTGAGATTAGCCGCAGTATTGTGCGCAGCGTCGCCGAGTCGGGCGAACCGGTGGTAACGATGAATGCCCAATCTGACCCCCGTTTTGCAGCCCAGGAAAGCATCATCAGCTACAACCTGCGCTCGATTTTGTGTGTTCCCCTCAAAATCAAAGACAAAATCATTGGCGTAATTTATGCCGATAATAGGGTTGCTTCCGGTTTGTTCGTTGATGCCGACCGGGATTTATTAGCCGCTTTTGCCAATCAAGCAGCCGTAGCCATCCACAATGCCCGTTTATTCCGCGAAACGCGCGAGCAAAAAGAACTGCTCGACAACGTTTTCGCCTCCATTGCCAGCGGCGTCATGACGGTTAACCCGGAAGACCAGATAGCTCTTTACAACCAAGCTGCCGAACGTATCCTGGGGGTTTCCGCTGATTCTGTTTTGCGCCAATCTTACGAGACGGTTTTGAATACCATTGGACTGCCCGTCACACCTCTGGTTAGCGAAGTCAGAACCAATGGCAACACGCAAAACACTGAGATGGACATTGCCGTCAGTAAACGGCCGGGCGTGACGACACTGAACCTGACCCTCTCCCCACTGCGGGGCGAGCAAACCAGCGGTTCGCTGGGTGTGGCCATGGTGCTGGATGACGTGTCAGAGAAAAAGCGGATGGAGAGCGTACGCCGCTATTTGCCGCCGGCACTGGTCGACCAGGTGCGCGACCTGGATGCCGCGCAACGGCCGCAGCGCCGTAATATGACCGTTTTTTTCGCCGACGTGCGCGGGTTTAGTACGTTTAGCGAAAACCTCGACCCGGAAAAACTGATTCAGATCATCAATGGCTACTTTACCGTGGCCGTTCAGGCGATTACCCATTACCAGGGGCTGACGGATAAATTCATGGGTGATGCGGTGATGGCTTTGTTTAATACGCCGCTGAATCCGCAGGAAGATCACGTGGAGCGCTGTGTTAAAACGGCCTTGATGGTTAAGGAATTGATGCTGAAATATCATGCTGATTTGCCGGAAGAGCGGCGGCTGCATTTTGGCACAGGTCTGCACACGGGTGAAGCGGTTGTTGGGAATGTGGGCAGTCATTTGCGCAAGGATTATTCAGCCATTGGCGATGCAGTAAACATGGCCAAGCGGGTGCAGGAATCGGCTAAACCGGGCCAAATCCTCATCAGCGAGGATGTGTATTTGAGGGTGAAGGATTGGGTGATGGTGGAGCCGCTGCTACCGATGCGCGTGAAGGGGCGGCAGGCGTTGGAACAGATTTATGAGCTGTTGGGCGAGAAATAGTAGCTCATAAGATTCATTGATTTTTTGCAGGACGATCGCGTTGATCGTCCTGTTTTTTTGCCTGCTTGACGCTCTATAGGGGGTATGGTAGACTACTTTATGTTGACTTGCGGCCAACGGCCGTTACCAAGTTACAAAACGCCCTTGAAAATTTAGGAGGTCATAGTGAAAAACAAACCCTTCAAACGCCGCTTTTTATTGTTGTTTGTTGTTGTTTTGTTGATTTTATCTGCTTGTGAACGTCCTGTTCCCAGAGAAGACACGCCTGAAGCTGTAACGCCGGCTCCGACAACAGAAGTTATTGTTATTCCGACTGCGCCGCCGGAAGCGAATGAAGCTTATCCGGCAACAGGTGACGGTCAGACTGGTGAAGCGACGACAGACCAGACTGCGCCAGAGGAAACAACGGACACGGCCGTCACCCCCGAAGAAACCACAACTGAAGAAGCCGCCGATCAAACAGTGGTGGATGCCGGTGGAGAGGTTACCCATGTCGTTCAGGCCGGGGAAACATTGGGATCCATTGCCCAGTTTTACCATGTTTCCATCCAAGATATTGCTGCGGCCAACAACATCGTGAACATTGACGTGTTGGAAGTGGGACAGTCATTGATCATCAAGGCTGGAGCGGCTGCGGAAGCACCGGCACCGGACACCACGACACCCGCCGAGGGTGCTGAGCAGGTTTACGTGGTTCAAGCTGGCGATAACTTGTTCCGCATTGGTTTGAAGTATGGCTTCACGGCCGAAGAACTGGCAGCTTACAACAACATTCCTGATATTACCCGAATTGATGTTGGGCAAGTGATCAAAATTCCGCCGCAATAATTTTTGAGACGTGAAACGTGATGCGTGATGCGTGATAAATTTTCACGTTTCATGCATCACGCCATCAGGATTCCCCCTTGTTTGAAACGAATCGCATTGTCTGGCAGAAGGATGGTTCATGGCGGCTGCGGGTGGAAACGGCCGTTTTTCCCGACAACACCAGCCATCAAACCGCTTTTATCGAGCATCCCGGTGCGGTTGTCCTGGTTCCCCTGCGGGAGGGACCAGATGGCCCGGAACTGCTAATGCTGCGGCAGTACCGTCGTGCATTGGACGAAACCATCCTGGAGTTGCCAGCCGGCACGCGCGGCTGGGATGAGAATTGGCTGGCCTGCGCCCAGCGGGAACTGCGCGAGGAAACCGGTTATCGCGCCGAAACCTTCACATTTTTGGGCGAAGTCTGGCCCGCGCCGGGCCTGTCCAACGAGTTGATGCGCCTTTACCTGGCTGTTGGTTTACAACCTGATCCTCTGCCGCAAGACGCGGATGAAGAGATTGAAGTCGCAGCGATGCCGTTAGCAGATTTGGTGGTTATGACCGGTGACGGCCGTATCCGCGATGCCAAAAGCATCATCGGTATTTTACGGGCCGCCCAACAGCCGGGTTTCTGAGAATCATTCCTTTCCACAACCCATTCACCCCATTTCGATATACAATCAGTAGGCAAAGCGTAGCGGGCATAGTGGCCTGACTCGCTTATAATTGGCATGGACAACAACATGGCAGCGGAGTGGCGCATGAGTGAAAGCGACAAAATCAAGCAGCAAATTCTGGAGCTGGTACGTGCCTACCACGAACTGGAATTTGCCCCGACAGAATTTGTGCCGGGTGAAACGGCCGTACCCGTATCCGGCAAAGTGTTCGGGGGTGACGAAATGGTCAATCTGGTCGATTCCTCGCTTGAATTCTGGCTCACCACCGGTCGCTACGCCGATGAATTCGAGCAGCAACTGGCCCGTTATGTGGGCGTGCGCCATGCCAGTTTGTGTAATTCCGGCTCCTCGGCCAATTTGTTAGCCTTGTCTGCACTGACCTCGCCCAGCCTGGGAAAGCGTCAGCTTAAACCGGGCGATGAAGTCATCACAGTAGCTGCCGGTTTCCCTACCACCGTCAATCCCATCATCCAAAACCAGTTGACGCCGGTTTTTTTGGACATCGATTTACGCACGCACAACATTGCCGTGGAACATTTGGAGGAGGCGATTTCGCCGCGCACCAAAGCGATCATGGTTGCTCACACGCTGGGCAATCCGTTTGATCTGGATACAGTTATCGAGGCGGCCAACCGGCATAAGTTGTGGTTCATTGAAGATAATTGTGATGCGCTGGGGAGTAAGTTTAACGGCCGTTATACCGGCACATTTGGTCATCTCTCCACGATTAGCTTCTACCCGGCCCACCACATCACCATGGGGGAAGGGGGCGTCGTCCTCACCAATAAGCCCCGCCTTAAAAAACTGGTCGAATCCTTCCGCGATTGGGGCCGTGACTGTTGGTGTCCGCCCGGCAAAGACAACACCTGCGGCCAGCGCTTCGAGTGGCAGTTGGGCGATTTGCCCTACGGCTATGACCACAAATACATCTATTCCCACGTCGGTTACAACCTCAAAATGACCGACATGCAAGCCGCCGTCGGTCTGGCCCAGCTCAAAAAGCTGGACGATTTCATTGCCGCCCGCAAGCGTAACTGGCAGCAATTGCACGATGGCTTGAAGCCTTTTGAAGAATTCTTGCTTCTGCCGGAACCGACGCCCAACAGCGACCCCAGTTGGTTTGGCTTTTTGCTGACAGTGCGTCCCGAAGCGCCCTTCAGCCGCAACGAACTCATCGGCTGCCTGGAAGAACACAAAATTGCTACTCGATTGTTGTTTAGCGGCAATCTTATCCGCCAACCGGCTTACCAAAACGTCCCCCACCGGGTTGTCGGCGATTTGACGAATACCGACATTGTGATGAATCAGACGTTTTGGATTGGCGTTTTCCCCGGCCTTACGCCGCAGATGATTGATTACGTGATTGCGACGTTTGGGGAGTTTTTACGGCCGTATGGCCAGACCTGACAGGTTTCTACCAACTTATTTGTATTTGAAGGCGCTTGGTAAAAACCTGTCAGGTCTTGATGGATCTTTGGTAAAATCGCCACAACGCTTTATACTTTCCTCGTCAGATTTAGACCATATGAGCGAATTTTAGACGATGTTCTACACGCCTGAAGACCGACAATACATTCTTGACAAATTACTACATGCGTTAAAGGGTGACGGCCGTATCGCTGGTGTCCTAGTCGTTGGATCAGGGGCTACCGGTTTCAAAGATGATTATTCTGACATTGATTTGTCCGTCGTCATGGCCTCTGAAGCAGATGTTGAACCGGTATTTCGTGATTGGGATGGAAAAATTCAGACGTTGTTTCCTGTTGTGACGCGATTTGAGACTCATTATGGGCCGTATTTATTCCTCTACGGGTTTCTGCTCGACAATATTTTGGAATTGGATATTGGTTTTTTGTGCCTGAACAACCTCGTTGCCCGTCGTCCCCAATGGCAAATCGCCTTTGACCGTTCGGGGCAAATCCAATCCATTATGGAAGCCAGTCTGGTTGACAAGCCGGAGGCCCCAGAACCTGACCGCTATCAACAAGCCCTTGAATCTATCTGGCATTACATCATGCACAGCGCGATTTGCCTGCGGCGCAAACAGAATTGGCGGGCTGTGTATTATTTAGACATGGTTCGGCAGCAAACCATTGAATTAGCTGGTTTGCGTCTGGGATTAGAAACCAAAAATTACCGGCAAGTTGATCAGTTTCCGGCTGATCTTCTGCTGTCTTGGCAGCAATCTTTACCATCCGATTTAAGTCCTGGGAAAATTATGCGTGCCTTGCAGACAGCCACGCAATGTTTCTTTGATGAAGCGGCTATCTGGGAAAGACGGTCGGGGGGAACGCTAACTGATCTTCTTCAGAGTAAAATGCAGCTTTTTTTAGAATCAATAGACGAGGAACTCAATGCCTGAGATAAATTCTGATCAACCCATTGGTTATATCATTGGCGGCGGCCTGAAGGAGGGCTTCCGCATCCGGCTGACGGTTCCGGCCGACACAGTGCAGGAGGGGAGTTTTGTGGTGTGCGAGAACGGCCGTTTCCGCTACTATGGCCTGGTCACCGACTTACAACTGGGCGCAACCGACCCCCGTTTCGCCGACGAAAAAACCGACCGGCTGCAAGAAGCCATCCAGCAAAAACTGCTGGGCAAAACCCTTTACACCACCCTGGAAATGTATCCCACCCTGCTCATGGACATGGGGCCATCCGACCCTGCCGAAATATTTGCCTGGCAGGAGCGCGTCGAAAAAGGATTGGAGCAGCCCGGTCCCAAACCGGTCAAAACTGTGCCGGCTCATCACGCCGAGGTGCGCGCCGCCAACGAGGGTGACGTGGCCCAAATCTTCGGCGAAAAAGGGGCCGGGATGTTCACCGTCGGCCATACGATTGAGCAAAGTTACCCGGTGCGGCTCGATTTGAACAAATTCGTCAAGCGCTCCAGCGGCATTTTTGGGGCGACGGGTACAGGCAAGAGCTTCCTGACGCGCATGGTCCTGGCCGGGCTGATGCGCGAAGATGTGGCGGCGGCGCTGGTTTTTGACATGCACAACGAGTATGCCTTTGATGATTTGGATTCGGACAAGGGCGCGTCGGTGCGCGGTCTGCAATCGTTGTTCAGCAGCAAAGTGCAGGTGGCGGCGTTGGGCAAGGGGGCGCTGGTACGCGGCCACACGCCCGATTTCACGCTGGAATTGGGCTTGAGCGATTTCCAGACCAGCGACATCATGCTGCTCTCCGAGGCGCTGAATTTGACCGATACGGCCGCTGTCACCCTTAATGCCCTGGAACGGGACTTTGGCCCTCACTGGTTTGCCCAATTTATGAAGTTGGAACCGGGCGCGGTGGAAACCGACCCGGAAAGCGGCAAAACATATCCGGCGGCCAACTCGGTCGCTGCCTGGGCGCGATCCAACAACGTCCACGACAAGGCGGCCGAGGCGCTGCACCGCAAGCTCAAGCTGGTGGCTGACAAGCCTTACGTGGTGGAAACCCCGGCCGGCGATCCGGTCCATGCGATTGTGGATAAGTTGGAGAACGGCCGTCACGTCATCCTCGGTTTTGGCGAATACGAATCGGACCTGGATTACCTGCTCGTCTCCAACATTTTGACCCGGCGCATCCGCCAGCATTGGGTGCGCAAAACGGAACAACACAAAACGATGGGTGACGCCCCGCCACGGCCGTTACTCATCGCCATCGAGGAAGCGCACAAGCTGCTCAATCCCCAACTGGCCGGGCAGACGGCGTTTGGCATTATCGCCCGCGAACTGCGTAAATATTTTGTGACGCTGCTGGTGGTCGATCAACGGCCGTCAGGCATTGACGACGAAATCATGTCCCAGCTGGGCACGCGCATCACCGGCTGGCTGGGCGACGAAGACGACATTCGCGCCGTGCTGACCGGCCTGGCCGGGCGCGACCAACTGCGCGGGATGCTGGCCCGCTTGCAGGAGAAAGAGGAAGTCCTGCTCCTGGGCTGGGGTGTCAAAATGCCCATCCCCATCAAATCGCGCCGCTACGATGAGCAGTTTTACCGCGAAATGAAGGGGCTGAAACCCGTTTCATCTGGTAGCAAGGTTGACAGCCGCACTGACCTGAATGCGCTAAATGATGATTTGTTTGGATAAACAGAGAACCGACAACTGCCCCCAAGTTTTATAGACACGCAGTTAGAGTCAATTGATATTTGTGGCAAACCGCTTCAGGGCTAACTTAGCCTAACGAAGTGATGATTAGCTTGAAAACGGATGACATTCAGCTCTATTACGGCCGTTCCAGTTGTGCTATCCTATAAAAATGTAAGCTATGCTCAAAGAGTAGTCAGGTTACAGGAGCTCATTTTCCCCTTTACGTAATTGAATACTGTTATTAGCCGTCTTAACGGCCGTTAACTGGCCCCACTCTCTGTTATAAGCAGAGAGCTTTTTCTTTAGGCGATGCAGTAATTTACGTTGCTTAGGCTAAACCACACTGTGTACCTTATCAAAATAATATGCGCAACCGCACCCAGTCTTGAACGCAGTGGGAATCATAGAGTCACCCATGCATTAGCGTTCAGCAGATAGAAGCATCTACCGTGAAAAGATGAATGTCACTCTAAATATAGTCTGAATGAGGAGAGAATTCCATGAGAATCAAACTTGTTGCAGAGTCGTTTGTCGTCGGTGTAAGTTTATCTATGGCCATGCTGTGGTTGATGAACAGCCAACCCGCAGCAGTCATCGCTGCTCCCGCCAGTGAACTGCATGTCTGTCTTAGTGGATGCCCATATTCATCCGTGCAGGCTGCTGTGGACGCCGCCAGCGATGGCGACGTGATCAAAGTAGCCGCCGGTACCTACACTGGTGTAAGTGTTCGCGAGGGAGCAACCCAAGTGGCATACATCAGTAAGTCCGTGACGGTTCAGGGCGGCTATACCCCCAGCAACTGGACCACGCCAGACCCAGAAGCCAATATTACTACGCTGGACGCGCAAGGACAGGGGCGCGTGCTTTATGTTATCGGAGGCAGGGGTACCGTGATTGACGGCCTGCATATTACTGGCGGCAATGCCTTTGGGCAGCCTGGAGCCTGGATACCCTCAGTCCCGGATGGTAGTTCCGGAGGCGGGATGTACGTCCACGGCAATGTGGACCCCTTTGGCGTCGAGTTCACGCTGACAAACAACCACATCTATAGCAACACAGCCAAACAGGGCGGCGGAGTGTACATGAGCTTCTGCTGTAGTAACGCCACACTCCGTGGGAATACATTTGCCTCTAACAGTGCCGAAAAAGATGGCGGTGGTGTATTGCTGCATGCTGGAGCGGCTGAGCTGGCTGGAAATGTCTTCGACGCGAACACCGCCGACCGGGGAGGTGGGTCCTACATGTCTTGTAACGGCACTCAACTTAGCAGAAATACCTATGTCGCCAACACCGCTCACACTGCTGGCGGCGGACTATTCCTAAACATGATGTGCAGCGATGCGAAACTCTACGAAACGGTTGTCATCTCGAATACTGCAGAACGTGGTGGTGGGTTGGCTATCACCGGCGGTGATGCAGGGTCGGGCAGGGACGCCACCTTGATCAATACAGTTATCGCCGACAACCAGGCCAGCATTGAGGGCGGGGGGATGTATATTGTCTCAGCTTACTCCGTCCAGTTGCTTCACACCACCCTGGCCGGTAACAGCGGCGGCGATGGCAGCGGCGTGCGTATCGGTGACTTTGTCTTGGAGAACCCGGGGCCTTCAACGGTGGCTTTGACCAATACCATTCTGGCCAGCCAAAGTGTGGGTCTTAGCATCACGGGAGGCAGTACAGTCACCGTCAAGAGCGTCCTTTGGCATAATATCGCCACGACTGTCTCGCAATCACCTATGGCCACGGTGGTGGTACAGAATCAGTATACTGGCGACCCGGTTTTTGTGGCTCCCGAAGATGGAGATTACCATATCAAATCCAGCTCGGCAGCAATTAACAAAGGTACGATCACCAATGTAAGTACCGACATGGACAATGAACCGCGCTTTGGTATCCCCGACCTGGGCGCCGACGAGTTCTGGGCGGCTGGCGCACTCAAACGCGTGTACTTGCCGTTGGTGTTGAGATAGTTGGCAGCGGGTAATCACGGTAGAAGAAGCGCCTAACAAAGCATGTACTGGACAGGCGGGATTAGTCGCCATTAATGGGTATGGGTATTTTGCCGGCCTCGAGTTTTTTCTGCTCTCAAGGGGAGTCCCGCCCGCCTGCCTGCCAGTAACGCAAACCATCGGGCAGTCGCTAGAAAATAGAGGTTAATCAGTCACTCAAAGGGATGAAAAGAAGGCGTTGCCTTTGTTTTTGTGTGGATAATTGGCGGCGTCAAGATTGTTTTGACAGGCTCATGGCAGCAGGCGTGTGAATCCGGCCTGCTCAAAATGGGTATCGGCCGTTTGAAGTGCCAGGCACTTGGATCGGTCTTTGCGTAGTTCATTTTTCTGTTTTCTGGCTCAGGTGATACAAGCGCAAAATGTGCAGTTCATCCCAATCGACAGCTTCTTCCAGCGCGTCGTACACCGGGCGGAGATAATCGGTCCCCAATTCGTCATAGACAGCGAGGACTTTTTCCTGCATGTCGGTAGGAAGTTGTGACAGTTCGCGGAAGCCGTCGGGTCGCAGGGGATTGCCGGCCTGGGCGTATTGGTACAGGTGGCCGATGACGGTGCGCTGTTTGATGCCGAGCACGGCCGTTATCTCTTCCACCGTCTGCCCCTCATTGTAAGCCAGTCCGATTTCCACCGTGCGCGGCTTGAGGATAGCATCCGATTCACGGCGCGGCTGATTGGGTGTGCTGGTGGTCTTCACCTTCTCCGCAATGTGATTGGCCTGGCAGTAAGCTTGAATGAGCGGCAAAAACACGTCGGCATACTTTTCCAGCTTGGCTTGGCCGATGCCGTACATCGCCGCAAAACCAGCCCGCGACTGCGGAAAATAGGCGGCCATCTCCACCAACGAGCGGTCGGAAAAGATGACGTAGGGCGGCATATTGGCGGCGTCGGCCAATTCTTTGCGTTTGGCCCGCAGTTGGGCAAACAGGGCGGCATCATGTTCGAGGAGGGACGGCCGTTCCGCCCGTTTCTTCTCCTCCTCCTGCACCGTCCCCATGACCGCTTCCCCCTTGAAAACAGCATACGCCTGGGCCGTCAACTGGAGACTGCCATGCTCCATATCCTGCGTCAGCAGCCCCTGCTGGATAAACTGCCGCGCCAGATGCTGCCACTGTTTCTTGGAAAACTCCGTGCCGATGCCGTAGGTAGACAATTCATTATGCCGCCGCTGCAAAATCTTTTGCGATTGCGAGCCGCGCAGGACATCAATCACATGGGTCATGCCAAAAATCTCGCCGGTACGTTTGACGCAGGAGAGGAATTTTTGCGCCGGAATGGTCACATCGACCAGTTCCTGGTCTTCAGCCAGGCAGTTGTCGCACATTTCGCAGTCATCGGCGGTGTAATTTTCGCCAAAATATTCCAGCAGCGGCGAACGGCGGCAAATGTTCGTCTCGGCAAAGCCAATCATCGCTTGCAGGCGCACGGCGGCCCCTTTTTGTTCCGACGGCGCCTGCTGGTTGATGAAATAATTGATCGTCTGCACATCGCTGTAGCTGAACAACAGCAGGCAGTCGGCGCGCAGTCCATCGCGGCCGGCGCGGCCAATCTGCTGGTAGTAGCTCTCCAGATTTTTGGGCAAATCGTAATGGATGATGAAGCGCACGTTGGATTTGTCGATGCCCATGCCGAAAGCAATCGTGGCCACCATCACGGCCACATCGTCGCGGCTGAACTGGCGCTGATGGCGGCGGCGCGTGCCATCGTCCAGCCCGGCGTGGTAGGGCAGAACCGACCAGCCGTTGGCGGCTAATTGGTCGGTCAGTGTGTCTACCTGCTTGCGGGTGGCGCAGTAAATGATGCCCGATTGGTCGCGGTGGTCGGCCAAAAAGCGCAAGACCTGGCGCAGGCCGTCGCTTTTGGGCTGGACTTCCAGGAACAGGTTTTCGCGGTTGAAGCTGGCCAGAAATTCGTTGGCTTGGTTCAATCCCAGCGATTGGCGGATGTCGCGGCGGACGCGCGGCGTGGCGGTGGCGGTCAGGGCGATGGTCGGAAGGTTGCCGTCCGCGACGGCCTGGGAAAATCGCTGGCGCACGGCGCTGAGCTGGCGGTATTCGGGGCGAAAGTCGTGGCCCCAGGCGGAGATGCAGTGGGCTTCGTCGATGGCCAGGCAGGCGACGCGGCTTTCGTCGAGCAGGACGAGTGTTTCCGGCCGCAGCAAAGTTTCGGGAGCCACGTAGAGCAGTTTGACCTGCCCCTGCCGGATTTGCTGGGCGGTGTAGGCGTGTTGCTCGTAGCTGAGGGTGGAGTTGAGGAATACGGCCGTTACCCCCAATTCTCTTAACGCACTGACCTGATCCTCCATCAACGAAATCAGCGGCGACACGACGACGGTCAAGCCGTCAAACATCAGCGCCGGTAGCTGGTAGCACAACGATTTGCCGCTGCCGGTGGGCATAATGGCCACCGAATCCCGCTTTTGCAGCACATTTTGGATGATCTCAGCCTGCAAACCGCGGAATTCGTCAAAACCAAATACGGTTTTGAGCAGTTCCCGGGCGGCATCTACATCCATACGGCCGTTGTATTGGGGCAGGGCTTTTATCTCATCGGCGAATGGATTGGGGGATGGTTCATAGGTGACGTCCCATTCGTCGTCGTAGGGAATGTAATCGTCGTAAAAAAAGTCGTCGTCGAAATCGGGTGGCGGTGGAGGCGGTGGTTCTTCTGGAATGAAAGGAACGGCCGCTTCCTCCCCCGCTGGGGGAGGATTGAGGAGGGGGGCAATCCTCCGTCGTAAATCAGCATGGGTGATGGGCTGGTCATTTTCGTCGATGTGAAGGACGGGAATGCCTTGTCCCACCAGCGCCGGGGCGATCAGTTTACTGCGGTGGCAGTTTTCCGGCTTGCCTTCGCTGCACATAATGGCCACCGGCAGTTGTTGTTCCCAGGCGCGGCGTAAACGGCCGATTCCGGCCAAAAAGAACGGCTTCGCGCGGCATTTTTCATAATCAACCTTGCCGTCGGTGTAACAATCGGGGTCGTCGGGCTGGCCGCCCAGTGTGTCGCCCATGAACACGTAGCGGATTTGATGGGCTTGCAGGTGGCTGTCCAGCGCTTCTTTGGAAAATTCCGGCTTGTAGCGCGAGTAAGGGCGGGAGCGCACATCAATCAGGTAGGTGATGCCATTGGCTTGCAAAACCCGGATGAATGCTTCAATGCTCCGTGCGCCGTAACCGATGGTGTAAACGGCCGTTTCTGTCATACATGCTCCAATTGGCCGGGAAGTTTGCCAAACGAAAAACGCGCACGGCTGCTGCCCAACCGTGCGCGTATTTTACAGCGAGATGTTTGACCAGGCATGGGATTAGCTTAATCTAGTCGCCTTTGAGTAACGATCCAAAAGCAGTCGGCATGATAACCGGTACATTGCCATCTTTAAAATCCTTAACGTTGCGTGTGATTAAGTAGTCTGCGCCAACTTGAGCTGCCGCGC
>JACKCC010000003.1 GCA_020634245.1 Ardenticatenaceae bacterium
TGCAAAAAACGGCTCCAGGCGCTACGACCGAATGGCAAACGGGGCAGCTACGCGACGCAGGTTTGTTTTCAATCGTCTCCTCTTCGTGCTGCCCTCCCAATGGATGTCCACACTCGGTACATAAACCAACATTGGCGGCGACAACGTGCCCGCAAACAGGACAGGTAGTCTGATCTGGCAACGCCGGTGGCTGTTCGATTTCCTCAATGGCGGTCAAGGGTAATTGGGCGCCGCTTGACACTGTTGGCGCATCATCCGTGGCCTCGGTTTCTGGGGAGGGTACCGGCACAGGTAAGGCCGGGTTTTCTGTCCACGGTAATTGGGGCGGTACCGGCGTCGGCTCCTCGTTGAGCCAGGATTCGGATGTTGGCGTATCTGTCGCTGATGAAGGCGGCGTTGTTATGATAGGGGAAGGCGTGGAGCGTGTTTGTGACTGCCGCAGATCGTAGCCGCAGTTGGTGCAGAAGTGGATGGTGGGGGTGATGGGCTGCCGGCATTGGGGACACAAAGTGGAGGGTGGCGGAGGTGGGGGGGGCGGAGGCGCTGCTGCGGCGACGGGGTTGCCGCAGACGGTGCAGAAGCGGGCGTTTGGGGGCAGGGGGGCGTGACAGTGGGGGCAGAGGTTGGATGCCGGCATCACGCCGCGCGCGCCGCACTGCTGGCAGAAACTGTCTCCGGGGAGCAGCACACCGTGCCCTTGGGGACAAATGAGACTGACCATTGGGGCCGCGGGCGCAACATATGGCTGCGCCCGAATTTGCTCGATCTCCTGCTCGTGGGTCGCAATCTGCGTTTCCAGCATGTCCAGCGCGGCGCAGGCCTGTTGCAATGCTGGCGGCGTGACTTGCCCGGCGCGGTATAGTTGGTAGGCAATTGTGCCGGCCTGTTGGGCGGCCTGCTCACCTTGCTGCCGCAGCGTTCTGATTTTTAGTTGCAGCGCCGTAATCTGGCGCACCTTTTCCGCCTCGAAAGCCGCCTGACCTGCGCGCGAACGCATTCTGTTCCATAGATCATCCATCCCGCGGTCTCCTGTCGGGTATGAGGGCGTACACAAGCACAAAAAGACGCAGGTCAAATATCACGCTGCGTCATCTATGTATCCTGTAAATCTTATACCTGAAAACGTCGATTTTTCCCTGGCGCTGTCGAAATTGGGTTGCTTTTGGGGCTATTTAACGGCGCTTACCTTTCTGGTCCACCAGGGCGCCACCCTTCTGGCGGTGTCGGCGCGCTCCCTTCGGGGTTGGCAGGGCCATAGAAATCCTTTTTCTCTGTTTTTTCGGCTCCAGTTTCGGCGCGTTCGGCGTCGCCAGCGTCACCATGGGCGCGTTGGGGGGTATGTTCGGCGGGGGCGTCTGGAGGGCCTTGCATGGCGGAAATGCCGGCATCGCTCAAACCAGAGTCAGGTTTGTCGGGGGGAATGCCGGCATCCCTCGTCTTTGCACTTTCCTTGGGGCTGTCATAATCATTAGGCATCTTCGAACCTCGATTCTCATAGGGACTCAGCGTTTACAATCGATGATGCTTCGCTAGAACTATTAGACACACTGCCGTTTATCGGGAAATTGACATAAACTTCTTGTGAACTTTCAGCCTCCCTCAGGCTGCGGGATTCATAAAGACGGTGTAACCCCCAACTGATGGCGGCGGCAATAATGCCGGCAATCACCGCCACCACTTGCGGAAACCCCGTCACGACCCACACCATTTCTCCCAAGAGCAGGGCAATAATCAGACTGTTTAACACCCCAATGATGTCCCGCAAGCCAGCCAATGCAGCCCCTTTGCTGCCAAACGAAGGCACATCATCGCACGGGGGCCAATAGAAAAATCGCTCCAGGGCAGGATCCTTTTCCACAAAATAGCGATGTGTCCGGTTGATAGCCCGCAGATACTCCGTGCCCCGGATGCGGCGTTCGATCAGCCGCTGAAAAGTGAGCAGCCCCATCACCAACATGCCGGTCAGAAAGCCCATGGTCATCGTTTCAATCTGCACACCAAACTGGGGCAGACTAACCAGGGCAGCCGTGCCAATGGAGATCACGGTCAAATACAGTGCCGTGCGTTTTTCCCCCATTTCGGCATTGTAAAGATACAAATTGGCCAGCCGCTCATGTTCGGCCAGGATGGCCTCAGCAGACGAATCCTGTAGAACCTGAACCGTCAGTGTTTCCTGGGCTGTCATATTACTTCACTTCCCTTCAAACACCTTTTCCGTCATGGTGCATTTCCCTTTGCATTTGCTGCAATTCTGGTTGCGGCAAACGTAATAGACCCACGTGCCTTTCGGCTGGTAATCCTCCCGCTGCGCGAACATGTGATAACCGCAGCAGGGGCACTTCTTTCCTTTAGCCATGTTGACCTCCTGTTCAAAAATTGCGTGTTTACTTGACTTTGCGCCGGGCCTGAGCAATGGTTTTCGATAGATTTTCCATCTCCTGGCTAGTGTCCGACACCACCTGTTCATAATCGGGCCAAAATTCCCGCTCAAAACGATAGTAAAGCAAGTCGCGCCACTGCTCGCCAGCGACCTGAAATTGGTGTTGCAGCCGTTTGAAAGCATTGAGTAGTTGGGATTGAGCCTGGTTCATACCGATCTCCTATTCTGGTTTCTCTAACTGGATGCCTGATGACAGGGGTGTCCAATCTGCCGACATTGCATCAGGTCCGATGCGAAGATAAAGATCCATAGTGCCACTTGTTGGATTGGTTACCGCAGCAATCACTGGCACATTGGTCGAGCCAACGTCCAGCATCTGTTTCCCAATCGCCGCATTGGTGGGGCTATAAAACTCAGACCCAGGCATGGTCATTTGCTGGGCTAAATGCTCTACCCAGCCAGCGCTGGCCTGACGATGCCCGTAGCTATCTGCACGGAGATGGAGTTTGCCAACATCACTTTTTTTACTTTCCAAAACCAGATAATTCCCATTTGGGCCTTGTAAAATACGGTCAAAGCCTCGATATTTTCGATCAAATTCAACCACTTTCAGACCTAATTCTTCCGCAGTCACCAGTTCGGCTACCTGTTCAGCCGCATCGCCCATCAACTGGTTATCCCGGCCAATCAACAGGTTAACCCCCTTGACAAAAGCATTGACTGCAAATCCGACCCCTCCGGCGACCAACGCGCCGGCAATTCCAACCATGTTGGCCGCTTCCAAAACCTTCTGATAACTGCTCAACGCCTTTTGCAAAAAGCCCTTAGCCTTCTGTGTATGCCCACCCGTTACCTGTTGCAGCCGGTACGCCTCTCTTCGGTAGCTATTGACGCTCTGTTCTACCCGCCCCTGCCACACTTTCGCCGTCTGCAAATGACGCTCACACTCCGCCAGGCGGTAGCGTGCCCGGTTGACCGCATCAACCTGCCGGCTGCAATCGGGTGGACGATAATTGCCATCACGGTCGCGGCTGCCGCTGTTCAGGCAGGCGGACAAAGCCTCCTGCGCCCGCGCTACCTCTTGCCGGGCTTGTTCCACCTGCCGCTGCCAATGGGTGGCCCGCTGCTGTAGCCACTCCTGCGTCTGGCAAATTTCATTCTCCGCCATCCGCACTGCTTCGCCGGCATCCTGGCTAAAGCGGCTCAACGCCCCCTGTAGGGTGGACAGTACACCTAGGTCGCTTAAATCAAGCTGGTTCATCAGACACGCGGCACGTTATCAATATATTCAGCCAGTTTATTGAGGCGCGGAATCACCTCTTCTGATTGTCGCTGAAACTGTTGTAACTGGCGCATGGTGCGCTCAAACTCCTGGGCAAATTTGGCATACTGCGGGTCTTGCCAGGTATCCCCCAGACGACGAAATTGGGCTTGCAAACGTTTACTATTGCCGGTTAATTCGGCGTGAAATTGCTTTAGCTGGCTGGCAAAAGCGCGCACATCCGCTGAGTGAACTTTGACGATACCGCTCATGATTTGTCTCCTGATGTTAACGGGTTCTGTTGGCCAGACGCTCTGCCTGTTCTTGCAGCCAGGCGACATCGGGCAGGCCATAGGGACGAAACTTTTCCAGCCGTCCGGTGCGCTCTTCGTCCAGATAAAGGGCGCGATGGGGGCCAAGCTGATTGGCCGCATCGCTATCCAACAGGCGGCGAGAGTCGTCGGCATTCATTTGCAGGGCAACCCGCATGTCGAACAGTCTCTCTGGCTGGCGATCAAAGACGCGCTCCAAATTAGCATAGGTGTCACACCAAAGCAAAGTGTGGATGCCCAGGTCTGGCCCTTCCCGGCAAATTTCGCTGAGCTGCACCGAGAGCGGCGGTGGTCCCTCCCCTCCCGCATACCAGCCATCATCCCGGCGCAAATCTCTGGCCCGCTGTAAGCCAATGATGATCAGGTAACATGCCGGCCAGTGCTGTTCGATTCCCTCATCATCCCGTTGTTTGAATTCCTGATACAGCGCTTCAATCGCCTTACTCACTCCCCGCCGCTTGACCTGCTCCGTCGGGTGGGGCAGTGCTTCTAGCAGCATTTGGGGCAAATCATGCCAGTTGGCGTCCACATCGGTTAGATTTAGCAGTACCAGGCGGGCATTGTCTGGTTTGTGTTGGGCGACCAGGCTGAGGATGGCGGAGAGCAGCATAGCCACTGCCCGTGATTCATACTCGTTTTGGCCCACAATCAGCAGATTTGAGCCGCTCTGACGGCGCAGCAGGGCGGCAGTGTGGGGTTTGATTTCAACCGGTTCGCCCAGCCAGGCAGAGTAAACCCGGGCCGGTGATGGCCAACCTGGTTGCTGCAAAAGTTGCTCCAGTTCCCGGTTAAAGGAGAGTTCAGCCAGGGCGTTTCCGTCAAAGATAATCATCGGTTCCGGGGGAGCCCATCTGGACTGATCGGCCCTGGCCCGCACCTGTTCCAGATAGGTATCCCGCTCTGCATCTTCCAGCCAGAAAACCTGAAAGAAATGGTTGCCTTCCACCCGCCCGTTTGCCGCGTTGTAAATCGCTTCGCCGGGACGCTCCAGCAGCCGGGCGCGGTCGTTATCATCGCTGAGAATCAGCCGGGAGTCGGCATCGGCGCATTGCAGGGCGATGCGCAACGGAATCTGATCTTTGGTGGCCCGGGACAGGCTGTATGGCCCGGCCAGGGTCTGAGTAGCCAGCAAGGTGTTAATGCCAAAGGCCCGCCCCATGCGCACCAGCCGATCCAGGATGAGAGCGGCTTCGCTGCTCAAGGTATCGTCCTGGTTAAACAGTTCCTGAAATTCATCGGCAATGAGTAGGATGCGGGGCAGGGTGCCCTGTTTCTGGCGATATTCACTGAGCGACTGGTAGTTGAGGTCGCGGAACAGGTCTTCGCGCCGCTGCAGTTCAGTAGCCAGGCCGCGCAGTACACTAATGCCAAATTCCCGTTCGCTCTGGATGGCTACCACCCGGGCGTGAGGCAGGCGGTGAACAGCATAATCCTTGAACTCCACCTGTTTGAAATCGATCAAGTACAGAGCCAGTTCTTCCGGGGAGTAGTTGATGGCCAGGCTGAGGATTAGGGTGTGCAGTAGGGTGCTTTTGCCGGAGCCGGGTCGGCCAATGATCAGGCCGGTGCTGAGTAGTTTTTGATCCAGGCTGAACATCTGGTTTTCACGCGCCCCCCGCCGGCCAATGGGCACAGTAATGTCGGCGCGAGCATCCTGCTGCCACCAGTTGGCCGGTGGGAGGGCTGTTTGGGCGAAGGGGACTTTGACCTCTTCGGCGGCCAGGGCCGCCCGGCTGACCTGCTGCACAATGTGGGTGAACAGAGCGGCTTCTGGGGGGCGATCCAGTTCCAGAGTACAGTCTTTGAAATCGGGGTCTATCCATTGCGCTTGATTGTCGTCACAGGTAATCAGAGTGGCGGTGCGCTCCAGGTCGATCAGGTTAAAGTTGTAGGGCATGTTTTGCTCAACGTCTACCATGCCCAGGAGGTACACGCCGGTTCCTGGCCCGTTAGTAGCAATGCTGAGTAGCCGTTGAGCAGCAGAGTCAGTGAAGCGAGCTGGAAAATCGGAAACGACTAGCAGACGATAAGGTTCTGCCACTTCGCCAGCCTGTTCATTGAACGCTTCCATGGTGGGGTATTCGTTGCCCAGATATTTTTGCTTGACGTTGGCGATATGTTTTTCCAGGTCGGCCAGCCGTTGTTCGAGATCGTTGGTGTCGAACCAGGCTACTCCACCTGTTAGTCTGTCTGGTAACCCTCTTATGAAGCCAGCCATAGTAGAACCAAGTCCCACGGGGTCAAGACAGACATAGCGGAGTTTTCCCGGTGGCAAGGTCGCCAACAGCCGCAACATTATAGATTGTATGGCAAGACGAGCCTTAGATTTACCTACTCCAGCGGCTTTTATGAGGAGATTCTGTCCACCGATCAGTGGCACCGACGCCGGCAGGGTCAGAGAATCCCAATTCCCAGGCTCAACCATCTGGCCAATACGGGTTAATTGGGGCACCTCAATACTGTCAGTTGTTTGCCATTCACTCCAACGGGGATTTGTCCAACCAAACCCACTAAACTGGAGTTGAGTCAGGATATTTTCAGCTTGCCGGGTTACCTGGGCTATAGTAGACATATAAGCTAACCGGGCTTCAGTTAATGTCTCGTTGTACTGCTGACTAGCCATTGCTTGTTCTTGTTGATACAGTCGTTGCAGTCGGCGTAAGTATTGGTCTTTCCAGAAAGAAGCATTGGCGTGGGCTTGAGCCATTTCCAAAGCAGCCAAGCGAATTTTGTCAAGCCTTTGACGTTCTTCAATCATGTAGCACCTCGACTCCTATGTAGCCTAAATCAATTCACATTAGGCCAGACAAGAATCCAATAACTGCCAATAACAAGCCATGCCGTGGAAGCAATAAGCCCTTTGTTGGCTGGAAGAAACGCAAGATTGTCATTGTCAAATCCATATCCAAGATCGAGTACTTGCAGGGGATCCCCATTCGCCACCCGCCACAGTCGCACTGTGCCATCAGATGAGGTGGAAGCCAACACCCCCCCATCTGGGGCAAAGGCTATGCTCGTTACCGCAGAATCATGCCCTTTCAAGATGTGCAACAGAGTTTCATCGGTCCTATGCCACAGCCGTACCGTACCGTCAGATGAGGCGGAAGCCAGCGTCTCCCCGTTAGGGGCAAAGGCCACGCTGGTTATCGCAGAGGTATTCCCTTGCAGCGTGTGCAATAGGGTGCCATTGGGCACTTCCCACAACCGCACCGTGCCATCAGATGAAGCGGAAGCCAGCGTCTCCCCGTCGGGAGCAAAGGTCACGCTGGTCACTCCAGAGGTATGTCCTCTCAGCGTATGCAACTGTACACCATTGGACACTTGCCACAGCCGCACTGTGCCGTCAGATGAGGCGGAAGCCAGTGTCCCCCCGTCAGGAGCAAATACCACATTGGTCACCCCAGAGGTATGCCCTCTCAGTGTGCTTAACAATACACCATTAGTTTGCCATAGTTCTACTACTGTGGCATTAGATGAGGCGAAAGCCAGTATCTCCCCCTCAGGGGCAAAGGCCATGCTGGTTATCACCGCTGAGGTATGCCATCTAAACGTGCGCAACAGTACACCATCGGACACCCGCCGCAGCCGCACCCTGCCATCAGACAAAGCTGAAACCAGCGTCTCTCCATCTGGCGAAAGTGCAAGATCGGTGGTTTGACGCCGCGAGTACCCCCCACTGATAATTTTTGCCCCAGAAGAATTAATGCGAAGATAGGGATAACCCAGAAATGCCGCAGTCAAAAGCAATAAAACAAGCATTAGAATAGCAATTCGGGTAAGTTTTCTTTTTCTTCTAGAATTGATCAAGTCCTTTACGCCTTCGGTGACCTTGGTGGATGCTATCTTTGTCTTGGTTGCCGATTCGCTCAAGCTATTTTCCAGAGAGTCATAGTCTGGTGAATCAGGAAAGGTTAAATTTTGTGGGTTGGGCATGAGGTGATGCAAGTTTACCTTATCTAATTGTTTACTTCCTTCTCTATAAGCCTGTTGGGTTTCCTCTAGTAGTTGGTCTGCGCCTTGTTTATTGTCCCGGATAGTGCTTTCGATAGTTTCTTGAGTGGTATTGAATTGCCGGTGGGCACGTTTTTCGTTCCTGGTTCGATTCCAGTTCGCCTCACGGAATAGGAAGAGGGTCTGCCGTATGACCTGCAATAGTTCTGGCTCAGAGGCAGATATCACCGATATTTTTAGTGCGTTTTCTTCGGTAGCCTCTTCGTCTGGCTCAGGTATCGGTCTGGGTGGATTGGGGACTTCAATGCCGTTGTCGTTTGTTGAATCCGAAGAAGGATCTTCTCGCATCGCGCGAATAGTACCAGTGTACAAAGTCGTCGAGACAACTTGAATCGAGTCAATGGAAACCCCAAGTTCAATCAATATCGCCCAAAGTGAGTTGATGACTGCTTCTCTAAATGCCACGGCTTCATCTACCTGAACGCCTGTAAATATGTTGCTGCCCTTGTTAACTTTTATGCCGGTCGATGCCCATTTCAATAGCAAGTAACCCCACCAAATAGGTACTATGAGGAAGAAGAAAGGGTAAAAACAAATCAGCCCTAACAAGACAAAAAGGAGACGTAACCAAGTTCTAAAGAAAAATACTTCGAAGCCAGCTTCGATCCAACTCACGAGTAGATCATTACCGTTTGCTCCAATATGAACTGCCATTATTACAATGCTGTTATTCCCCAGTTCCTGGCATATGAATAGGCAATTACGTGTTGCGTCATTGATCTTTAGGCTACCTGCACGTATATGGACATTTGGCAGCGGCGTTGCTTTCATCTGTGTGGTCAGTTTCTCCAGCACACTGTTTTGCAAGTGAGCTTGTCCCGGGCTAATGACCGTTTGAACCTTGATTTGAGCTTCCTTCCAATCTTCTCGTTTCCAAGATAAAAGGCGGTCAATTAGCGCATTAGTTCTGATTGAAGTATCGTGATCTGATTCCGAAACTGTGGTCATATTCAACACCTCCGCCCAAAGAGATTAGAATGACTTGCTATTAGCGGGGCAGTTTTTCGATAACGTGTGCCGGCACTTTCTCCAACCCTATCTCTTTTGCCGCAAAGATACGATGCCGACCGGAGACAATGTCATAATGATCTCCATTTTTATCTAGCCGAATCGGGTCACTGCCATGAAACAGGTCATACACCCGCCGCTGACCGTGTTCATAATCGAGGCCATTTGCCTGGTCGCGGGCGGAAAAGTCTTCACCGGTGGTGCCCCGGGCGATTTCCGGCTGCATCTCCTGATACTGTTTAGTGGCCTGAATAGCGTCTTCATAGGAAATGTGGTGGTCGAAATCTTCTGATCTGGTCACCCCTTCGGGGTTGGGTAAATCCTTCACCGGCACATTTTGCATGCCCTGGTCTTTCCATTCGTAGCGGCTTTCTGAAACCGAGTCGTCGCCTCTTATGGCGGATTGACCTGTCTTACCCAACCCCTTACTCGCTGGTTCTGGTGACTCTATCTGTTCTGGTGGAGATGCCGGCACATCCCCTTCCCGATAATCCGCGTCCATTTCCTTTTCCTCAATCCTGCTGCCGCAAAAACCGCGCGCTCTCCTGCGCGCTTTGCGCCGTCAGTCGCGTGTTTTCCTCAATATCCAACAGGACGTAAATACTCTCCGCAATCACACGGGCGACAACGTAGAAAAAGCCACCCACCAGAGCATCCAACAACAAGGTGCCGGCGCCCAAAAGAAAACTATCGGCCATCCTGACAAGGCCGTACATGCCGCCCAGGATGGTCAGCGCCAACACGCCATAGCTCAACGTCACGCACAGTTGGGCAATCCCACGCAGCGCCCCATAATCTCGGCTGGGTGGGGAAACAACAGCGGGCCTTGGTGGTACCGGACCTGGGGTTGGAACAAATGGTTTGCTTATCGGAGGTTT
>JACKCC010000030.1 GCA_020634245.1 Ardenticatenaceae bacterium
GATTTTGGATTGGTAAACTATGCCAATCCGCTTGATCTCGGTCATGAATTGTTCAATTTTTCCTGAAGCCAACCAGTGAGTTCGGATTGGGAGATTTGGAACTGGTCGCCGCCGTCTAACGGCCGTACCGTCACCATCTTCTCCACCACTTCTGACTCACCCACAATCAACACAAAACGCACTTCATGTTTATTGGCTTCGCGCATCTGACTCTTCAAACTGCGCCGGGTACGGGCAAAGGCCAGCCGTGCTCCAATTCCGGCATTACGCAGTTGGTAGGTTAACTGAACGGCCGTATTTTTCGTCTCGCCGCCAAAATGTGCCACCAGCACCGGCGGCGCAGGCGGCAGTGGAGCCGTAATTTCCTGCTCCTTCAGGCCCAAAACAATCCGCTCAATACCGCTGCCAAAACCGACCCCCGGCGTAGATGGCCCGCCAATCGCTTCGGCAAGACCATCGTAACGGCCGCCACCGCACACCGCGGCCTGCGCGCCAATACCTTCAGCCCACACTTCAAAAACCGTCTTGGTGTAATAATCAATGCCACGCACCAGCCGGAAATTAATCGTGTACGATTGGTCCAACACATCCAACATGCCTTGCAAATCGGCAAAATGGGTCTCGCAATCCTCGCACAAATGATCGGCGATGTGGGGCGCATCGGCCAGAAGCGCGTCCATTCCCGGTTCTTTGCTGTCCAGCACCCGCAGCGGATTTTTGGCCAGCCGCTCTTTGTCGATGTCGGCCAGTTTGTCCTCATGTTGGGCCAGGAAGGATTTGAGTTTTTCAATGTAGGCCGGTTTGCACACCGGGCAGCCGGTGCTGTTGAGTTGGAAGGTCAATCCTTTGTAACCCAAATCGCGGTACAAACTCATGGCCAGCATCATCACTTCCAGATCGGCCGCCGGATCGGTTTCGCCCATAATTTCGACGTCAAACTGGCTGTGCTGGCGATAGCGCCCGGCTTGCGGCCGTTCCCGGCGAAAAATGGGACCAAAAGTAAACAATTTCACCGGCTGCGGCCAACTTCCCATCCCGTTTTGGATGTAGGCGCGCACCAATCCGGCTGTGTATTCCGGCCGCAGGGTGATGCTGCTGCCATCCGGCTCTTCGATGGTATACATTTCTTTCTGAACGAACACATCGGATGCCGTGCCCATGCCGCGGGCGAACAAATCGGTATCTTCGATGACGGGGACGTCAATGCGCTGGAAGCCGTAACGCCGGGCCAAATCGGTAGCGGTTTGAATGATTAAATCCCAATAATGACGATCTTCGGGCAGGACATCCTGCATCCCTTTCGCTCGTTGTATATTCGACAAAACCAGCCTCCTCAATAATGTGGAATTGGGAATGCAGATTGCGGATTGAATCCCGGCAATCTACCCACATTCCATTGATAGTCAGCCTATTATAGCGGGAAATCCAATTCTCGGAACAGTCATTACCAACAAATCAAGATACTGTGGGAGCGCGGGCAGCCTGCCCGTCCGTCCTGAATGTAGTGCCAGACACAGGGCGACAGGCTTGGCCAGAGTAAAACCTGCTGCCCTGTGCCTGGCACTCAAAATACCCCACATAAAAAAAGGGCACATCGCGATGTGTCCTCATTCGCAGCCATTAAAAGGGCCGATTCAGGCCAGTCGTTGTTGGCAGTAGCGGCGTACGCTACAACCATTGCAGCGCTGCCACTCGTTGTGATCCCGATCCAATTCCCCTTCATACTGACTTTCGCGCATTTCGGCCAATAAATCGAGTAAATCTTCCTCCAGGCTGTCGCTGTAATCAATGGCAAAGGCTTTGTCTTTGTATTGCAGGATGCCAAAGGCCGGTCGGACACCATAGGTTTCGTCCACTAGCAGGCAGTAAGCGGCCAACTGTAAGACGTGGCCTTCCCAGGGTTCGTCGGGAGCACGGCCGGATTTAAGCTCAACGGGCACGACGGAACCATCGGCCTGCTGCACCAACCAGATAGTCAGTCGCTGACCAGACCAAAGTTAAGGCGCAAACGGTCGTGTTGGGGAACCACGCGCCGGTATCGCTGTAAATAACTCACCAGCGGGCAAGCCAGACTGCTGCCACAACTTTTGCGAGCGCCGCCACAGCCACACGGCCGTTCCCAGCATCAACAGCACCAGCACCAAAGGAAAAACGCCCAGCCCCATCGCTCACATCCCCATCAAAAGCTGGAAGGTGACGTAGGTAACGGTAACAAACAGCAGCACATAGGCCAGCCGCCGCAGCCAGGAAGATTGTTGGAGGGAACGGCCGTGCTCCTGATGAAACTGCTGCCCATTCTGCAACTCGCGCACGTTTTGCGGCGCGTAGCCCCTGGCCTGCCGCAGCCACCAGGAGCGGCGGCAGTAAACGTAATCACTAATTTCACTTGCTTGAATTCGCTTATAGCTCATATGTTCTAATTTATCGCATTACGAGCC
Source organism: Ardenticatenaceae bacterium (assembly GCA_020634245.1). GTDB lineage: Bacteria > Chloroflexota > Anaerolineae > Promineifilales > Promineifilaceae > JACKCC01. Next base: position 2,439 of record JACKCC010000030.1, read on the forward strand.
GATTTGTCAAGGGGTTGGGGAATTTCGGATGCGCAGGCGTCTCGTCTGCACTGGCGGGCAAGCTGCCCGCGCTCCCAGATTCAGGGTTTACAATGGTGAAAGGAGGAAGTAGAGCAAATAGGCTTCGACAAGCTCAGCCTACAGTGAATGTGGTTTAGACACGCTCCCGTACCAGGAAAATCCCCTCAAAAACAGGCAGGCGCTGGCCAACACGCTCCTCCAACAAGGCAAAATCGAGATAAATATCAATGTAAACAGCTAAACGGCGTTTATCAGCTTCGGTATCGGAAGGTGATGCAGCTTTCCCATTCCCTGTGCGCAGCAAGGCCACAATCTGCTGAATAAGTTGGGAGCGGGTACGGGTACGTGCGCCAATAATTTGCCGATCTAGCAAATTACCGGCTTCGCGCGCCCTATTGCGAGCGTTATTGAGCGCCCGAATCAGTTCCGGATTCATCACCACCTGCTGCTTACGCGTCAAATTGAGGGCATATTGGAAATTGCGGTCTAACTGGCGAATAATGTCCTTGGCCTTATCACTATTGTCAACCACGGCCAGCTCTTTTTCCAGCGCTTTAATCAATTCAATACCGTAATTCAGGTTAAACACTTTGGCTTCGGCCACATTCAACCGTTCAGCACGGTCAACTGCACTGCTCAAAAATTGGTCGAGTTGATGCGCCTGAGCACCGCCCATTTGTTCCTGTGCTCGCCGTAAATCGGGGAAGGTCTCGTACAATTCCGAATCATGGGACCGGCCCAAATCAAATAAGGTAAACCGGCGCTTCGCGGCTCGTGACAATATCAATTCGCGGGCACGATTCAATGCTGGGGCCGCATCTTTTACACGTTCTTCCAAAGCCCAGTCATAAGTGATGCGTTGATCTAACAAACGCTGCATTGTTTGCAATTTAGCGGCATCGGCCAGGGAAAACCCGTTACATTTGTAATCGTGACCGCTGCGATACCAGAAACCCATTTCTTCCATCTGGTGGCCGCGCGCCTGGCTTTGTTGGGTGATGCTTTCCAGCTCTTCGGCAAAAGGCAGCCGGAAACGCCATTGTGTCCCGGCATCACGCCGGGTAAGCCATTCGCAAAACGCTTCAGCGCCGGCCGGACGAACACCTACCACCGGGGAACGGCCGTCACCCTTCGGAAACTGCTCTGTTTTCCAATGTTCAGGCACATGATAGTTGGCGTAGACCGATTCTTCTTCCAAAAAGAGTTGGTACTCGGCGTGTGTTACCGGTGAACTGTCAATATATTTATCCTCATCGACACGCACCAGACGGCGCAGACGCAGCGTTAACAGCACCTCGGCCGCCAGGCGGCGCACATCAGGCCGCTCATGCTCGACGCTTTGAGCGATGCGATTGAAGATAGAGCGCAGCTCCGGTTTGACCTCACGCGCCTCCTCCAGACATTCCATCGCCAATGTCAGCGCTACAACCGATGGCTGTTTAAGCGAAAGACAGGCTTTGACCACGTTGGTGGCATCTGATTGGGCAGCATATAGACGAATCGTTTCATGCCACCAACTGTCCTGGACATGCTTGACCAGTTCATCTTCCAGCTTTTGGTCGCGCACGTGAACGGCCGCTAAATATTCCTGGAACGTCAGATGGGCAAATCCATACAACCCGGCTTCCCGCTCAATGAGCAGACCGCTGGTGTTTTCAATCATCTTCAAAAAATCGGCTACAGCCCCCGGCTGACTGGCGATTTCGGCTCCTATCACCCGCTTCAACGGCTCTTCACAAGCCTGTGCTGCTTCAGTCAGTGGCAGCTCCCGCTTGTGCTGAACCATCATGTAATAAGCCAATGTTTCTAGCACCCGCTGCTTTTGCGCCGGGGTCAATTCGTAGGTAATGCCGCGCGCTTCCTGCCGTTTACCCAGGAATACCTCGACAATCTCTGAATACAATTCTACCCGGCGTCCGGGCAGGCTGCTGCGGTAGCGGTGCACGGTGGCGATCATGGTCAGCAGCAGCGGATTGACGGCCATGTCCAGCAAAACATGGGTTTGACGCAGCCGCCAGATCAGGTCTTCGGCCCCCTTGTGAGCTTCCATGCGCACGCCAGGGTCGTCGCGCTGGGCGCTCATGATTTCGTTGGCCAGGTACCAGTTGTGGACAAACTGCTGCACCTGTTCGATGGTGAACGGCCGTACCTCCAGCACTACCACATCTTTTAACGGATTATGGCGATAGCCAAACGGCCGTGAAGAGATGACAAATTGATTATTCTTGTAACGAGTCATCTGCCGGTCAACCCAATCCACCGCCTTTTGGCGTAGGGTGGAATCGGCAATCTCATCCAGGCCGTCCAGCATGACCAGGCAGCGCCCTTTTTGCAATTGCCCGGCCAGCCAATCGGGCGGAACGGCTACATCCCACATATCTAACCGAGATTGAACGGCCGTTACCAGCGAGTAACTCTGATCTCTGGCAATAGCCTCCACATGGTTGCGCAAAAACAGCAAAATCGGGAGCTTTTTAATTTTGCGGGCTATCTCCGGGCCATTTTTACCGGCGGCCAGGATCAGTGTCAGGTGCTTGAGCAAGGTTGTTTTGCCGCTGCCGGGCGGTCCAAGCATAACCAGGTTTTGGCCCTTAGTCTTTTTAGAGGTGAGGTATTGGGGCAAACTTTGTCGTTGAGAAACGGCCGTTTTCGTTGAGAGTTGCAGCGGGTCGGACGAAGCACGGTTATAGACCTGCGGTTCCAGGCTGAGATCGACAAAAACCTGCTCCAATTCCAGCGCAAATACCCCCTGTGTCGTCAACCCCTTAACATCAAAATTGCGGTGCAGGTAGCTCAAATGGCTCAGATACGATTGTTGATAACGATGATCCGGGAAAATTTTTTGTAACATGATACTGCGCTTTACCGGCTCCGATGCAAACTACTGAAAATTCCGGTTCTTGGCTAACCAACCTACTCACGGCCTGTTACTGGACTGCTCAAACCGTGACTAAAAAACCAATACGACACTATTTATGTCATGAATTGCTCCCATTATACACAATTTGGCAGCCACAAAGCACATTTTTTCGATTAAAGAAAGACCCCAAAGGTTTTCAAAAACCTTTGGGGTCTGAGATAGTGAATTGATTCACGGCCGTAGTAAGATTTTGCGCACCCCTGAACGAGCAGCATGTTCAAACGCCGCCAATCCTTGTGACAAAGGATACTCACCATCAATTAAAGCGCGGACAGGCACAGCATCTTGAGCCAACAGGCGCAGCGCCGGGGCAAACGGGCCGCAGCGCGAACCAATAACGGTGATTTCGGCCACCACCAATTTGGTCAAATCGAGGGTGGATTGGCCGGCAAATGTGCTTTTGAGGACGAGAGTGCCTAACGACCGTACCAAACGCAGCGCATGGCTAAACCCGGCGTCGTTCCCGGTTACTTCCACGACAAAATCAAAGCTGTTATCGTCAAAACCGTCCACAAGACCAGTTGTAAAGCCCAATCGTGCCGGCAGTGCTAAAGATGATTCACGGCGGCCCAGCATGGTTACGTGTGTGCCATCCAGCGCCAACATCAATCCCACTAACAACCCCAAACGGCCGGGACCAACAACGGCCGTTCTCACCGAAGGCCGCACTCGCACCTGTTCCCGAATGCGCAGTGCCGCCGCCAACGGTTCAGTGAAAACAGCCGCCTCGTCAGGCACATTATCGGGCACCGGCAGCAAATTGGCTACCGGCAGCAGCGCATAATCGGCAAAAACGCCATCCCAATTGTGAACGCCCAACGCACGCCGGGCAAGACAATGTTCCGGCCCGGTACTGAGGCAGGTGGCACACTCGCCGCAGCCAATGTTCATGGTTCCCACCACGCGGCGGCCAATCCAATCGGCGTCAGCGGGGCTGCCTACCGCTTCCACAACTGCCACAAATTCATGCCCCAACACGCCCTGAAAACCGGGAACGTATCCTTTAACGATTTCCAAATCGGTCGAACAAATGCCGGCCAGGGAAACAGCCAATCGAGCCAAACCGGGTTGGAGTTGTGGTTTTTCGTAATCGGAACGGACAAAAAGTTGGCCGTTTTCCAGATAAATCGCGTTCATGGTTTTTCCTAAACGATCAGCCAATTTTAAGCTTATGGAACGGCCGTTGCACCCGGTTCCGGCACATCAAGCGGCAAAAGAGAATCGAGCAGGGCATTCAATTCAGTCAGGTCGGGAATACCCGGCCAACGGCCGTCATATACCCGGTCTGGCCCGCGCAAAACCAGCGTTGACATGGGTTCCGCCACAGCGGTAGCCGTTACCACTGGCGTTGGCGTCGGCAAAAATGATTTGAGTCCGGGCTGAAGCTGTCCGCTGTCCAGCAGGGTCGTCGTCAGGCTCACAATTTGTGTAGCGCCAAGGGTGCTGGTGTAAGTTTCGGTGGCGGTTACGGCCGTTACCAGACCATCCTGATAAATCGTCAATCGCGTCTCATCGGCGCGGTGATAATCGAGTAAGGCCCGCAGCGGAAACGCGGCCGGCGGACGCGGCACGGACAAATCGGCCAAAATAGGGGCCAGCAGATCATCAAAAGCCAGATAAAGCGGCAATAGACTGCCAGGCAGGCCAAATTCAGGGCAGGCCAACTGAATAGGCGCGGCATCAGGACTGACAATCAGAGTTTCTACCGGCAAAGTGACAGCACAATCGACGATGTAATCAGATGCCAAATCGGCCACAGGCACGGTCTGGGCCAGAACCAGCAAGGCCGGGTCGGCGGGCACCGGCTCTGCGATTTGATTATCCACAGCCAGCCAACGGAATAAACGGCCGTCACCCGTAACGGCCAGGGTATGCGCCGGGGCATACTGGGAAATATTGCGGCGCAGGCCGGTTTGTGTTCCTGGCGGGAAATGCGACCCCAACGCCGCCGTCATAAAATTATCCAGACTGACCAGCAAAACGGTGTCTTGCACCCAGCCGCTGCCTGATTCGCCCGTTAACGGCAGTTGATATTCAAGCTGAACACAGGCATCGCAGCCATCGGGTACGGGCAGCAGTTCCGTTTGCGGCAGCACCGTTTGCAGTTCAGCCAAAACGGTGGGTTGATTGTTGTACTCTTCAGCCGCCCCTGTTGCGCCGTCCAAAAGGAAAATCTGGCCGCCAATGTTGCCGCGCAGCCGCCGATCTAATCCTAACAAGGGAATGGTGTAGCGCAATTGGATGGAAGTTTTGTCAAAATCGACGGATGTCGCCGTAGCCGCAGGGGTGGAGGTGGATTGTGGGGCGGATGGAACTGGGGGCACGGCCGTTGCTTCGGGCGTAAACGTCGGCGGCAGTGTTCCCGGAGTGGAAACAGGGCGAACAACATCAGGCGCAATGGGAGTAGGAGCGGGTTGGCTGCATCCGACCAGGAAAACGATTCCCAGTAATAACCAGACCTTTCTCATCTCATTGTTCTACCTTTTATTCTCTGCTCTAAAACGCGAATTTTCACCGCGGAGCGCGGAGAACGCAGAGATTCTCTTTTGTTCTTCATCTGCGCCTTCCGCGTCCTCCGCGGTTAAACCTCATGCCTTCAAGAAAGGAATTTCGTTTTTCTCCCAGGCGACGAGCAAGGGAACGGCCGTGAAAATAGAGCTGTACGTCCCGCTCAACATACCGACAAACAATACTGCGATAAAGGGTTTGATGGACGCACCGCCAAACAACAAAATGGCCACCATAACAAACATCGCATTTAACTGCGTTGCCAATGACCGGTGAATCGTCTCCAGCACAGACCGGTTGACGACGGTTTCGAATTTTTCTAACGGCCGGCGGGCGATATTTTCACGGATGCGGTCAAAGACCACAATGGTATCTTGTAAACTAAACCCGGCGATGGTGAGAACGGCCGTTAAAAACAACGCGTCCACTTCCCAACCGCGCAGCATACCCATAATCGCCGCAAAACCAAAAATGATGAATAAATCATGGATCATGGCCGCTACAGCGCTGGCCCCATAACGAAACGAATTGGGAACCTGGCGAAATGTAATCATGATATAGAACAAAATAACAACTGCGGCGACCATAATAGCCACAAACGCTGCCCGCGTCACTTCATTACCCACCGATGGGCTGACGCTTTGCACCGATGTCGTTTCCGGCAGCAGCGGCGCGGCTTGCGTTTCCAACGCATCCAGAACCGCCTGCCCATCCTCCGGCGTCACAAAAGAAGAACGAATCTGCCACGCATTCTCCAATCCTTCACCACGCAGGGCAATGACAGACAAATTGGAAAGATCAAATTCATTAAAAACAGTTTCGATCTGGCTTTCCGTCACCGGTTGGGAAAATTGCAGCTCAAATCGGGTTCCGCCACGAAAATCGACGCCCAAAGGGAAAACAGCGCCCGTGGTAATGAGTGAATAAATCATCGCGGCAATCCCCAAACCAATGAGAATGCCGGAGAAAATAAAATAGTTTCGACGACCTTGTACAAGATTGAACATAACTTAACCTTCAGTAGTTAACGGATGACCGGCGCCATTAAACACCGAGCAGCCATTTTTTATTACTCAGCCAATTTATCGACCGTCCTATGACAATACGCACAAAAGTCCGGGTAACGAAAACGGCCGTAAACATACTAATCATCACACCAATTGCCAGCGTATAAGCAAAACCCTGCACTGTGCTGGCTCCAAAGCTGCGGCCAAAAATCAGCAAAATCAGGCTGATAACCAGCGTTGCAATGTTGGAATCCCGGATTGACGTCCAGGCTCGATCAAAACCGGCATTGATCGCTTCTCCCAGCGAACTGCCCCGGCGCAGCTCTTCTTTCATACGCTCAAAGACAAGAATGTTGGCATCTACCGCCATCCCTGTCGAAATCAAAAAGCCGGTAATAGCCGGCAAGGTCAGCGTAATCGGTATCAGCATAAAGACAGCCAGGTTCAACAATGCATATCCCAACAGGGCAACATCCGCCAAAAAACCGGGCAACCGGTAATAAACCAGCATAAACAACAGCACCACAGCCAGGCCGATCACACCGGCACGAATGCTCGACGCAATCGACAAATCGCCCAGTGTAGCGCCTACCTGCCGCGTACTTTCAATGCGCAGTGGTACGGGCAAACTGCCAAAACGAAGCTGCAAAGCCAGTTTTTGCGCATCTTCCAGTGTAAAGTTGCCGGTAATCGAACCCTGATCACTGATTTCGGCATTGATACGCGGGCTGGAAATGACCTGCTTATCTAAAACAATAGTTAGAAATTTTCCGATGTGGGTACGTGTATATTCAGCAAAGAAATCGGATTCATCGGGCTGCAAGGCAAAAGCAACATAACTCTCACCAAATTGGCTGGTTTTGGTGCTGGCTTCACGCAGGGCGGCACCGGTTAAAACAGTTTCATAAGTCGGGGCCGGATTGGTGATGGCCTCCGGGTCAGTTACGCCGCTGGGGAATTCGCAGCGAGAAGGGCCGGTATTGGTTGATGTGCGGATGCAAGTTCCTTCGGCCAATGGCGTGTCACCCGTATCAACAAACTCTAAAAGAGCCGTCTCCTGAATAAGCGAAATCGCTTCGTCGGGATTTTCAATGCCAGGCAGTTCAACCAGGATACGGCGCTCACCTTCGGTGATGACTAATGGTTCAGCAACGCCCAGGGCATTAACACGCTGGTCAATGATTTGCCGGGCCGTGTCCATTTGTTCGGTCGTTACGGATTGATCGGCCGGCACATCGGCTTCCAGCAGAACTTGTAAACCACCTTGCAAATCTAACCCTTGAACAATAGGGTAATTGGGATTTTGTGCAATCCAACCGGCCGCAGCCAGAATAAGGATTATTATCCCTAACCAAATAAAATCTCTTCTATCCATTTATCACTTCCTAAAACAAAAAACGTAAAACGTTTAGTGTTTTTGACGTTTTACGCTTCACGTTTTTCGTTATGCCTTGTAATCGAAAATTTATTATAACAACCTGAATCAATCTCGCCGAATCTTGCTGAAAATATAAGTATCTCTTAATTCTCCGGTAAGATGGTCCCGGTCATCACTGCGAAAGGTACCGTCCAGGGTAAATCCCAGGCGTTGAGGAACGGCCGCACTCCTTTCATTTTTGACGTCACAGCGAATTTCTACCCGTTTGGCTCCTAACACGTCAAAGGCAAAGTTGGTGATGCCGGTGACGGCTTCGGTAATGTAGCCCTGGCGGGCATAGCTGGTACGTATCCAGTAACCGATTTCAAATTTGGGCACCTTCCAATCCATTCGATGTAAACCGCTGCCGCCGATAATAGTGTGGGTATTTTTTAGCAGGAGCATGAGCCATAAATCTTCGCGGGCCAAGAATTTGAGATGGCCTTCACGAACACGTTGTTCGTATTCCTGGGCGGTGGGCAGGTTAACGGCCCAGGGCATCCACGGTATGAGTTCGGCCTGGGATTCGGTAACGGCCGTCCACAATTCCTCACCATCTCCCGGCAGCGGTCCCCGAATCGTCAGGCGTTCTGTCTCAAAGCTGTAGGGAAAATCCTTCATGATTGGTTTCATTGTTCACTCCTTTGCAAATCCATTTTGCGCCGGATAACAAACTCTGAACAGGTATATTATCCAATGGAAAACATCCTTCCGATTTTACCGATGTTCTCATTAATTGCTTATCATTTTTACCTAAATCTTAAGCGAAATGGTTAGCTATTCTGACTAAGCTTGATATATGGTTGAGCTGTTTCATTCTTTCAGGCAAAAATTTATATTGTATTTATTAATTGTGCCGCCGGTCGTATTTCTTATTTTACGCCTGTCACCTGTTTGGGACTGGTTAGTCTGGGATACGATTTGGTATGGTCAACTCATTTATTTTTACCTGACCGCTTTTATCAGCTTCATGGCTTTGGTAGGAGGCGTGTTTGTCAATGCGGCTTTGATCAAAACGAACCGGCCCAGAACCATGTTTACCAGTCTGGCGTTTGTTACGCTGGCAATGTTTTCTTTGCTGGCAAGCATTACAACGCCATCAACGCTGTACACCGGCATCGGCAGCGAACCGATGCGCTGGGCAGCGCGGACAGCCCTGTTTTTAAGTGCTACTTATTTTGCGCTGGCGATGGTTCGCTGGGATGTTAAATGGCAGATGCGGCTGGTTAACGGCCGTTTCCTCTTCTGGTCAATCAGTCTGGCCCTGTTTATTTTGATGGGCTGGACTTTTTTCTTCAGACAAGAACTATTCAACCAAATCAGCAGTTACGATCCCCTGCTCCAATACTTGATTGCAACGGCGGCAACCATCATGTTCCTGTTTGCCGGTCAGCGTAGTTGGAAAATTTATACCGAAGACAATAATCCCTTCGAAAAAGCATTAGCCGTCACCTTGCTTCTACTTGCCGAAGCCCAAATCAGTCAAACACTGGGCACCTGGGGACATCTCAGCTGGTTTTTACACAGCCTGATCATCCTGTTGGCCTTGTCTGCTGCGCTTTTCGCGTTTTTAAGGGCATTCAATTCCCTGCGCGATTTGCAACCAGCCCGCTATTTCGCCCTCCTGGGCAGTATTTCCATTGTTGGTCTGGCCCTGATCAGCGGTGAACTTGTTCGTTTATTAGTGTCCGGCGCTAACCGCCGCTTTGTCGTTGGCCTCACATTAACGCAAAGCACGGTCAGTTTTGTCATCATGTACATCATCGTTTTAAGCCTGGATCGTCTCATCAAAGAACGAACCGAAGCCTTGAAACGGGAACAAAAACTGCGTAATGAATTGACCCGCTTAATCGTCCACGATCTCAAAAATCCACTTATGGTCATGACCCAGGGGTCAAACCTGTTGAGCAGAGGGCGATTGGGTGAGCTGACACCCGAACAAAAAAAACTATCCGATCGTATTCAGCAGGCAGGTGAAAAAACTTTACATTTAATTGATGACATCCTGGCTGTGGAAAAAATGGAGTCTGAAGCGGTTCATTTACAGCGTGTGCCGGTAGATTTATGGCAGGTGCTGCGAGAAACAGTTGCCAGTCTACAAGTGCTGGCCCAATCCAATCAGCAGACATTGACTTTACGCCTGTCAAGCCGGCTTCCCATCATCGAGGCTGATGAATCGCTGCTGCGCCGAGTCATGGACAATATCATTGCCAATGCCTTAAAGTTCACACCGGAAAACGGCCGTATCGCCGTCACCGCCTTAAGTGATAGCTCCCATCTCGTCATTGAAGTCGCCGACAGCGGCCCCGGTGTTCCCCCCACCTATCGCGAGCACATCTTTGAAAAATTCAGCCAGGTTCATACAACCGAAAGACGCGGTGTCGGGTTAGGATTAACCTTTTGCAAAATGGTCATTGAAGCCCATCACGGCACCATTGTCGTTGAAGACAGCGAATTAGGCGGCGCTCTCTTCAAAATCACGCTGCCCATGCACACAGACCCGCTGTTTGTAGAAGAACCTGACACAACAGATTCCAGGAAAAAAATTAGAATACGGCCGTCTCTCTACACAACGCTCATGAATCACCTTTAGTTACCAGACCAGTCATCAAACAACACAAAAAAGGGAGACTGGTGTAGGCCAGTCTCCCGCGATTAGTCACCCACAAACGACCAACTAACCTTCATTTTCTTCTTCAGCAGCTTCCTCACCGTCGCAGCAGCGATAATCCTTGTACTGATCCATGAGATTAATCTCGCGGCGCAGTTTACGATTCTCCAATGCCAGCCGCTCCAGTTCCAGTTTCTGCTTGGCGACAATGTACGGCTCGCAAATCATGCAGTCACCCAATTCACTCTCTACGTAAACGGCTTCTGTGGGGATGATGCTGATCTGTTCAAACGGTTCGGCGCCGGGCAGTGCCGCCATGATTTTCTCGGCTTTAGCCACTGCATCACGCCGGGCTTTTTCGGCCTCGGTAAAAGCAGCCAGCGAAACCCGGCCCAAATTCTGCAAAACCTGCTGGTCCCGCGTCATGACCACCGGCTGGGAGAAAGACGCCAGGGCAATCAGACCAGGAGCATCCGAAGTGGCCTGACCGGCTTTGGGAACCTGCTGGTTTGTAGCCAGGGAGAGGCTGAGCGGTTTCATACGGATAGCCGTATTGGCAAATTCGTTGATCGCCCGGCAGCTGCGCTCGATCAATTCAATCTTCACCCGCTGCCGTTTGGCAATCTGGTAGAAATAATGAGTGACCGTGTGGCATTGGTTGATATTCTTGAAGCGGCGTGTGCTCACTTTCAACTCATCATTTTGTTCGGCCGTTGCCTCGCGGTGGCTGTTCACCTGGGTAATGCTTACCGAAGAGGAATCACGAGCCACCTGATTGGTCTGATGGAAGGAAGATCGCAAATGCTGATTCAATTCGCCAAAGAATTCAGCGCTGGAGCTGGCATCAAACTCACCGGAAACGTGAGAGGCCCCGCCGCCAATGCTGATAAAGCCCAAATTCAAGCCGGCCGAACCACCAGCGTTTGTCTGCGAAAATTCCGAGTGGGCCGACGTTTTCAGGCTTTGTGAACTGGTTTCATTGAAATCAGTGGCCAACGATTTGTATGTCTCCATCCAAATGCGGTCGCTGGAACGGGACACCTGGGAAGCAGAGTAAGAACTGTCTTCCGTAAACCGGGCAATGCTGTGCCGGTCACGAATGGACAGAAACACTTCTTCGCCAGGGAAGAGGGTCGTCGAGTGAACCAAATCACTCAGGACGTAATCTTCCGTGCAGCGCTCGACGCGGTATCGCAATGTGCATTCCACCAGCCGGTCGCCAATCCGCAGATTGTAACGATAGGTCAGAATGGAAACATCGCAAATGTTGTCACGTTCCCAATGGCGGGGCGGACACATTTTGCCCGGCTCAACAACCTTTACCATAGCTTCTGTTTCATCAATTGTCATTTTTGACATCACACACCTCCGAAAATCTACTACCGATAAATTTACAGCCTGTCAATTTGGCTGCTTTGAACATATGAACGATGGTTAGCCGATTTTTCCGGCACGGCCGTTACCCAACCACCAGACAAACCCGATTACAAAAGTCTGACAGACTTTTGTAATCTCTCGTTGGGACTCCTCACCCTTTCGATGCCTGAGCTTGTCGAAGCCCGTTTTGCCTTCGACAAGCTCAGGCAACAGGACTGATAATTACCGAGCATTACGCTTATTTCCCATACCCACCCGGCTCAAAAACAGATATACTTTGCTCAAAATTGATAATAAATTTCTCAAAATTCAGGCAACCATGACAGACCCACTCATCGGCCAAACCTTAGGCAAATACACCATCAAAGAAAAAATCGGACGCGGCGGTATGGCCGATGTATATAAAGCGTATCAGGAAAACCTGGGACGCTTCGTCGCTGTCAAAGTAATGCATTCTTTTCTCATTGATTTTGAAGAAGAAAATTTTCTAAAACGTTTCTCCCGTGAGGCGAGAACGATGGCCTCCCTGAACCACTCTAACATCGTCCGCGTCTACGATTTTGATTCGTTTGGTCCGCGCAGCCATTACCTGGTTATGGATTACGTAGGCGGCGGCTCTTTGAAGGATAAACTGGAGAGTTTGGCTGCTAAAGGCGAACGAATGTCACTGGCGCAAAGCATCCAGATCATCACCAAAATTGCCGATGCGTTAGCCTACGCCCATCGCCGGGATATGGTGCACCGGGACATTAAACCGGCCAACATCCTGCTGGATAACAATGGCGAGCCTTTTTTGACCGATTTCGGCATTGTCAAAATGGTGGGCGGGCAAACGATGGGCTACACGGCCACCGGTGCGCTTATTGGCACGCCGGCATATATGTCGCCAGAGCAAGCCCTGGGCAAACCGGGCGATAAACGGTCTGATTTGTATTCACTCGGCATCATGCTGTTCCAGATGGTGACCGGCAAACTGCCTTTTGATGCCGATACGCCGCTGGGCGTGGCTATGAAACATGTCAGTGAACAAGTGCCGCTGCCCATCCGGTTCAATCCTGATGTGCCGGAAATATTGCAATCGATTATTTTGAAGGCGCTGGCCAAGGAGCCAAATGACCGTTTCCAATCGGCTGAGGAAATGGTGGCCGCTTTGCGCCAGATCGATTTGGCGGCACAACCCAAACGAGCCTTTGTACCACCGGCATCACTCCCACCCGCGCCCAAAACGGAGGTTTTACCGCCAGAACCGACCCGCCCAACTTCGCTTCCAGCAACAGAAGTGTTGTCGCCGCCGGTGAAGAAACGGCGCTGGCCGCTGTGGGCCGGATTGGCACTGCTGCTGGTAGCCATTATTGTGGCCACGGCCGTTCTCCTGCCCCGCCTGAAATCAGCCAATCAACTGGCAGCGGCGACGGCCACACCCAGCAGCACCCCGCCGCCAACAGACACGGCCGTTCCCACCAACACACTCGTCCCGGAAGACACACCTGATTATGCTGCTACGGCCGTTGCCATCATCGTCCTGACCAGTGAAGCACAAAGCGAACCCCAGGAAATAGAAATCCCCACCGCCACCCCATCGCCTACTGGCATCGCCACCAAAGCCGCCGCACCTACCAACACCGCCCGGCCAACGGCAACGTCTACCGCGACCTCCACGGCCACTCGCGCCGGCAACTCCACCGGCACAGCCCAAACCGGCGGCGGCCTGCCCAACGGATTCGAAACCTTTGGCACGTGGGTACGCGGCGATGAAGACAATGGTACATTCACTCAATCCACTACCCAGGTCCACGGCGGCAGTTACGGCGGTAAACTCAGCTACGAATTTGGCAGCAGCGGTAACGATTACGTCGTCTTTCTCCAACTTAACAGCATCAGCGGCACGCCCAACACCATCCAAATTTGGGTTTACGGCGACGGTTCAGGTCATTTTCTCAACGCCTGGATATTGGACAGCGCCGGTGAAACCTGGCAGGTTCCCCTGGGCCGCGTCACTCACACCGGCTGGCAGCAAATGACCGGGTACATCGCCACCGGACAGGATTGGCCTTGGGGCCACATCAGCGGTCCCAGCAACGACAAAGTTGACTATCCCCTCACCTTTCGCGGCCTGGTGCTGGATGATGTCAATAATAGTTATACTGGCAGCGGTAACATTTACGTGGATGATTTGACGGCCACTACCAGCAATCTGGACAGTATTCCTACAGCCCAGCCTGTGCTACCCGCCAATCCAACAGCGACAACGGCCGTTACCACCAACACCACCAACACTGGCAATGTCGGCCGCATCATCTACACCTCCGGCAGCAGCCTGCTCACCACCGATCCCGCCTGGTCAGCACCGCAAGAATTGGGCAGCTACGCCAGTGACTCCTGTAACAGCCCGGCCACCACCGTCGCCGGCCAGAGCTTCAATCTCTACTATGGCAATTACTGCGGCATTGGCGCTACCGGAACCGGCGTCTGCAAATCGCCCAATAGTCAATACGAAGTTGTCACCAATCATGATAACGGCAGTTACTCGATTGTGGTGCGCCCCACCGGTAGTGAAGAACTGCGTTTTGTCTACCAGGGGAGCCTGGATTTGGCCGAAGGTATTCGCTGGTCGCCATTAAGCGATTCTTTCTTGTTTGTCATTGACGACACCGTCAATCGTGCCTTTTTAGGCGGCAATTACATGACGATTGGTGCACCAGCCAATACACCTATCTTCTCCCCGGATGGCAGTCAAATCCTGTTCCGCCGTCCGGTCGGGCCTGGCGTAAACGATATTTTTGTCAGCAATGCCGACGGAACGAACTTGCGTAACGTGACCAACGTAACGGCCGTAGACAAACGCTGTGCAGCCTGGCGGAAATAAGCCCTCCATAAAATAACCGTTTATTCCCCCTTGTGCTAAACGAATCAATGCCGTATGATTTAGAAAATCGCACATGTATTCAGGTGTGGTTATGAACCATGCCGTTGGTGCACGAAATCAAACACAAAGCAAACACAACCCTTATGAGCGATACATTAAGCGGCAAAACCATTGGAAAATACGAAATAGTCGAGAAGATTGGGCGCGGCGGCATGGCCGAGGTCTACAAAGGGTATCAGAAAAACCTGGATCGCTATGTAGCCATCAAGCTGATGCATTCCTTCCTCATTTCCGAGCAGGATTTCCTAAAAAGATTCCAACAAGAAGCCCGCGCCATGGCGGCGCTGAATCATCCTAACATTGTCGGTGTTTATGATTTTGACCAGTACCAGGAAGATACCTATTACCTGGTGATGGAATATGTCGATGGCGGCACGTTAAAAGACAAATTGGAAACCCTGGCTAAAAACAAGGAACGTCTGCCATTGGAGACATCCGTCCGCATTGTGCGCGAAGTGGCCGATGCTCTGGCCTATGCCCACCGCCGCAACATGGTCCACCGCGACATCAAACCGGCCAACATCATGCTGGATAAAGATACGGGGCGGGCGCTGCTAACCGATTTTGGCATCGTCAAACTGGTAGGCGGACAAACCATGGGGTATACGGCTACCGGCGCGCTTATTGGCACACCAGCTTATATGTCCCCGGAACAAGCCCTGGGGCAGTCGGGTGACGAGCGCGTTGACATTTATTCGCTGGGCGTTTTACTGTTCCAAATGGTGACCGGCCAGCTTCCTTATGAAGCTGATACGCCGCTGGCCGTGGTGATGAAGCATGTCAATTCGCCCACGCCCATGCCCATTTCCTTCAATCCTGACATTCCCGATGCGCTGCAAGCTATCATTCTCAAAGCGATGGCCAAGATTCCGGAGGATCGTTATGCAACGGCCGATGAACTGGCAGCAGCCTTGCGCCGGATTGATTTGTCGGCCCCACCGCCGCCCAAGAAGGTTGCTGATAGTTCCTCAACCATCGCTGCCACGCAGCTTGTGCCGCCAGAAATAGCTGAACTTGACAAACCGTCGCAATTTCCGACAATGCCTAAATCCAAGGCCGCTTCTTCACAACCGGCGCAGCCTATTGCGTTGTCCAGCCAGCCACCGGCCGCCGCCAAACGATCACCCTGGTTGTACGCCGGAATTGCGGCTGTGCTGCTTCTAGTTGTAGTAGGCGGTATTTTTGCCTTAAACGGCCGTAACAAAACCAACCCTACTCCCACTATACCGGCTGTTGCTGAGATTGCCACAGACACAGCTACGCCCAAATCGACGGCCGTTTCTACAACAGCACCCCAAGACACGCCTGACGTAGTGGCAACGGCCGTTGCCGCCATTGCTTTAACCGAAACCGCCAAACCGACGCAAACGGCCGTGCCCACCAACACGCCCACGCCAACCAAAGCCCCCACACCCAATGCCACCCTCGACTTCTTGTCAAACTGCACACTGGACGTTGAACTGGTCAATTCCTACGCTTACCAGACCCAAACCTCCAGTTTCGCTCCGGTTGGCGTCACCTTCCCCATGAGCTGGATCCTGCGCAACAGCGGCACCTGCCCCTGGCCAGCCGATTCACAATGGGCTTACATAGAAGGCGAAGAGTTAGGCTTTGATGAACCCGTCACATTAGAAAATGACGTGCCAGCGGCAACAGAAATCACCTTAACGGCCAACTTAAAAGCACCGGCTACGGCCGACGAGTATGAAAGCATCTGGCAGCTTTCCGATGTCGATGGTAATCCCATCGGTAATCCTATCACATTTAGTATCACAGCTTACATTCCGCCCACGGCTACACCCAGAGCCACCAACACGCCGGCTGCACCGGCAGCCACACCAACCTCCGAGCAAGAGATCGTCGAACTCAACTACGCCTTTGAAATCCAAAGCTGCGAATACGTCGGCTCCGATTGGCGCTGCCGGGTACGCCTGACCCCATACGGCGGCGGCGGTGGTCCTTACACGATGTTTATTTTCCTCAATCCGATTGTGGAATTACGCAACCAGTTCAGTTACGATTATTTTGTTCAGGCTCGCCGTTGTGCCGCCTGGAACACAGAAATCAAGGTCATCGACGAAGCGACATCGCTGGAATTTTCGCGTAATTTGTACGTTGACCCCGACAATTACATCCCCGGCGGCTGTACGCTGCCGTAATCATTCAGAGATTAGAGACTGAAGATTGGTGAATCTCCAGTCTCTAATCTCAAATCCTTCATCTACCGCAAAACCACCTCTGTCCAGGCATCAATCCAGGCTTCACGATTGGTGTCGATTTGTGCTGGATCAATTACGGCCGTTTCCCCCGGAACCTGTACCCAATCCACAAACGCCTGGGGCAGCACTGCCTTTTCGTTGGCCGGGAAGACAAACATATTCAGCGGAATATCCTCCTGGAACGGCTGGCTGAGCATGAAATCGACCCACTTTTCGGCCAACGCTCGATTTTTTGTACCTTTGAGGATGCCCACGAACTCCACCTGGCGGAAACACATTCCCGGCGCTACCAGGCTGGCGCTTGGCGCTTCGGCTACTGGCGGATCAGCATAGATGAATTCGGCGGGCGGGCTGCTGGCATAGGAAACGACTAACGGCCGTTGTCCATCCCCAGCAACCGTAAATTGGCCGTAGTAGGCATCTTCCCAACCATTGGTCACCATCACCCCGTTGGCCCGCAAATTGGCCCAGTAATCGAGGAAATCATAGTCAGCATCCGTGCCAAATTCGGCAATGGTGGCCAGCATAAAAGCCAATCCGGGACTGGATGTGGCCGGATTTTCCACCACCAGCAAATCCTGGTAGGCAGGGTCGGTTAAATCGGCCAGCGAAGCGGGTAAAGGCAGGCCGGATTCAGCAAACCACGCCTTATCATAATTCAGGCAGACATCGCCGTAATCCACCGGCAGCAAACGATTGCTGTCGTCCAAAATGAGCGCCGGGTTCACGTTGGCCAGCGCCGGGGATTGGTACGACTCGAAAATGTCGGCGGCCAGCGCCCGGCTCATGAAGGTGTTGTCCACGCCATAAAAAACGTCAGCCAGCGGATTGCCTTTGGCCAAAATTGCCTGATTCAGCGCCGCGCCGGCATCGCCGGAGGGCAGTGTTACGACGGTGACGCCCTGTGCTTCTTCGAAGGCAGCTATCGTTTCCTCGCTAATCGAAAAGCTGTCATGAGTCATCACAGTCAGCGTCGCCGGTTCAACCGGTTGGCTGCCACAAGCGGCTAAAGTCAACAAACCAACTAACAAACTAAGCATCAAACCTATTGTTTTTTTCATCTCAATTTCCTTTCACGTTTCACGCATCACGTTTCACGCCATGTATGCATAATAAACGGCCGTTCCCCACCACCACCTCAGCTACATCCCCTGCCATCACATTGCTGACGCCGCGCGCCGGGCCAAAAGCCAGTGTTTCATCCACCAGCGGCCACTGCAAACCAGTTGTCGCCTCGATTTGCACGTTGCCGCCCAGCGGAATGAGCGAGACGGTATCACCGGCAGCGCCGTAAATTTCCGTTGAATCGGTCACCAGCCACGCTTTTTCGCGCTCGGTGACCAGGACAATACGTCGTTGATCCAGCGGCGGATATGCCAACAGGATGATGTTAGCCAGCGTCTGATCCAGCCGCCCGCCCAGTGCG
Source organism: Ardenticatenaceae bacterium (assembly GCA_020634245.1). Lineage (GTDB taxonomy): Bacteria > Chloroflexota > Anaerolineae > Promineifilales > Promineifilaceae > JACKCC01. The sequence goes on from JACKCC010000030.1 coordinate 20,871, forward strand.
CCAAACAGAAAAATCTCGTCATCGTAGCGGGAGGCAGCCAGGAGCAAGGCCAGTTCCAGGTCGGTCTCATCTTTGGCCGGGGGATGTTCCACAAATTCAGTAGCGGCGGCTTCCAGCCACGGCCGTATCCCTTCCGGCAGCGAATCCATGTCACCCACAATTACATCCGGCGGCTGGCCCAGCGCCCGCAAATGGCGCGTCCCCCCGTCGGCAGCAATGATGGCGGCGGTGTGGGAAAGGTACGGCCGTATCCATGCCACATCCTCAATAATTCCATTGGCAAAAACCAAAACTGCCATGTTTACCTCCAAAAACAGGGTTGCAAAGTTGCAGAGTTGCAAGGTTGCAATGCCACTTTGCAACTTTGCCACATTGCAACTTTGTTACTTTGCTGTGGCCGGTCTCCCGACCGCGCCACCTGCCACCTTGCAACAAAAAACCACCCTTCCGGGTGGCTGAAAAACAGATTGGTGGCTATTCCTCCGCCGGCATTACCCGGATCAGGTTTGCAGGTCCGTGACGAAACCGGTCACGCTCTCAGCCGGGCTTACCCCAGCTCCCTGTAGACTATGTGATTATGATTGACATTATACGAGGAGGCGGCAAGTTTGCAAGTGGCAGGGTGGCAATTAATCACCCATTCACCCCTGCTCCCCTTCACCCCCGCTCCCCTGCCCATTGCCTCGATGATTGAGTTCAGGTAATCTTCTGCCCCAATCTGGCAGCCCCAGAAACCAAAATCTAGGAGTGAATATGAAACGACTTGTATTGTTGATGATTTTAGTAACGGCCGTCATCGCTGCCTGCGAAAGCGCCCCCGACCCCGATCAGGAGATAACCAGCTTCTCATTTGATTTAACCTGCAAAGGGACCGGCCTGACCAAAGCCAACGCCTACCAGCCGGGCGACGGCATCAATCAGGCGATTGTGATGAGCGACAGCACCATCGGCGACCAGTACGACGAGTACACCCAACGGTTCAACCGCGATATGCCCGAAGCGTGGTTTCCCCAAATTGTCGATGGCACGTTTGTTTACGACCAGGTGGAGTTGGTGCTGTGTGTTCACAGAACGGCCGTTGAACCGGTCAACCTCCCCTGCGACTTTGAAGACGGCTACAGCATCCAGGTACACAACGCCACCTACGAGCTGACCCTGCGCGACCCGCAAACGGCGGCCATTATTGACCAGCAAACGGTCACCAACCAGGGAAGCTGTCCGGCCATGTTCTCCATCTTCACCGAAGGCCAAAAGCAGCAAGACCAGTTTGCCGACGTGGAAGACAGCCAGATTCAGGCGTTAATTGAATCGTATGTGACGCAGTAGGCAAAGGGGGGAGCCGGTTAACAATCAACAGTTAACGGAAAACTGCCATTTCCCAACAATTTCATCTAGCTAAGCAAAAAGGCACGGACACTAGCCCCGGCATCTGAGAGAATACCATGCCGCAGCAAAAGAGGACTCTAAATGTTTTTAAACAATTGTTTTTGAACTATCAAATTGTTTTCTTGCATAAAGTCTTCCGCCTTGTTGAAAGCGTTTAGAAAAAGTGGCGTTCCAGAAAAAGATAAAGGAGAAACTGGCCCAATCGTCATAAACGAGTATTCACGTGAAGCAACGTCAAATGACGAGTGTGGGTCACGGAACAACTTATAAAGTTCTAAAGCTTTACTACGTCCACCGACTAAATTACCTAAAGCTTGAAGTTCAGTTCCCATACCCAAACCAAAGCCAAAAAAGAAGATTCGTAACTGCTGGACGATTTCCCGGTGAAGGCTTGAGAGAGTTTGGGAGATGAACATCCAGCCAACCCCGTATTTTCGAGTCGTCCTAACCGCGTCAATGTAAATATTACGCACCTGTCGCTCATAATCGTTGCTTGGGTTCTCTGCGGGTGCAAGGCGATGTGCTTCGTCCATGATAACAAGCGTGTTCAGGTTTTGCTTTTGCGCGTATGTTCTTTCAGCAGAATAACGTATTCCCTCCAACAAGCGTTTGATGACCAAAGCCTGGATGGTCTCATTCCAAAACAGGCCTGATGCTTTTTCTGCGGAGAGATCAACAATGATTAACGGCCGTTTCTGCTTTTTCAGGTCAAACAAGTCGGTAAGCACGCTTTCAATAGTACGTGCACCTGGGCGATCTCGACGAAACAATTGTGCCACTGGCAACCAATAAGATTGATAGAATTCATTGGAATCCGCAACTTCATAAACTGACTGGAAACGTTCTCTGGAACTCTGAGTACGATAAAATATCTTCTGTACTGTGTCTTGACCTAGTAATTGCCATGCTACATCAAATGACTGTTTTGTATGAAGAGATTCCAACGTCACTTTCTTTTTCTTTAACTCATCAACCAATTTATTAGAGGCCAATTCCCTATTTTCACCTTTTGGGATTGTAAGCTGTTCAAAAAAACCAGATTCATACAAAATTTGTGAAAACAGGTCCCATCTATCCAGGATCAAATCTTGAACTCCTAATGTCTTCACCGGTTTATCAAGAGTAATTAGAATGTCTTTCACTGGCAGTTTAAAACTGCCAAGTGCCCCTGTCCCAGAGACATCTTGCGCGAATTCTCCCTGTGGATCAATTACAAGAATCCCCATTTGCTTGTATCGTGCATAAGCCATCATAATCATTTTTGCCAGAACAGATTTACCAGAACCTGTCTTACCAAAGATTCCCAGGTGATAAGCTTCGCCAGCACCATCTGCTCCCCGGTCAAAATGCTTAAACCAGAGGGGCAGTTTTGGTTTGGAGCCGTAAACATGACCTAAATAGTAGATTTGATCCTTATAAGGCGATAATAATTCATCTAGCACCTCATCATCAGCCAGGTAAATTGACGTTCCCGTGGCAGGGACTGTACCTAAAATACTGGGCCGGTAACCACCATGGTTATCTGAAAAAACGGCGCTAACTATCATTTCCCCCTGATGTGTATCTTGCCGTTCGCTAACAGCATCAACTTTGCCACGATGGCGAATGAGGCTACGCATAGTAGGGTCTTCATGCCACACATTCCGTAAGGTCACTTCAGTGATTTGCCCCAAAGAATAATGGAAAAGGCTGTCTTGCATATAACGGAAAAGGGCTAATTCACCAACCAGCTTTTTGTTTACCGAGCCAGCCATAATATCTAAAGCTAATTCAGCTGTTGAAGACGGTGAACCGATAACGCCGATACGTTCTGCTTTATCTACTAACTGGTTTAATTTTGACATTACTATCTCCCTGATTCAGTACGATACCCATGTAAATTAGTGAAAACATCATCAATATTTCCATCATAATTTTCTGAGAGGTGTTGACTGGCAATTTGCCGGAAGGCCGGCACAGATTTTGATAAATGTTTTACCATACGATCTGCCATATAAAGCGGATAGGGCTCCATCATGGCAGCTACAGCACATTGATGCTTGACGGCAGATAATGCGGTAGCTAATCTTGCTGGATTTAGGGCAATAGCCTGACTCATTTCAAGACGGAGAGCAGGCAACCACGAAGTTGGGCGATAATACACAATCCTGACACCATTTAACAATCTGGTTATTTTTTCTACAAATTCAGTGGCTTTCTCTCTATATTCAGACGAAAGCCCATTTGTAGTAATGTGCCATTCACTTTCAGGTTCTTTTATCGGTAAAGGTTCTGTATATTGTCCCGGTTCTAAAACAGAACTGAGGATGCCACGATCGTCGTATGAATTGGGCCACTGGAGTTGGTCACCAATTTCACGGCGCGTTGTGTATTTGGGCATGGCCAGCCAATAATGATCAGTTCGGCTGGCAGTTAAAATCTTGATATAAGCATCCAGATATGCAACGATATTTGTTTGCAACTGCTGGGAAGCCTTTAATGTGGGGGCGGTTTGGAGTTTGCTAAGAGCCTGATTGAAAAAGATGGTTGGTGTGGTTAGCGAACCATCAAGAAAAACAACGTCATGCGGCGCATTAATGGCCAATTGTAGCTCCATCCCCATCATAATCCCTCTCAAAATCGAGTTGGTATCAGGATGATGGGCTTCTGTATCAACATAAACCAGATGTTGGGGCTCAGGCCAGTATCTGTCCTCGGAAGGTGGCGTTAATCCTTCTACTGCCACAGCCCCACCTGCGATTAAATCAATAGCCAGTAACCGTTCAATAGCAAATGCTCCATCAATGCCACAGCTTGTAGGCGTTTGCACATTGGGCAGGTATGTTTCATGTTTGACCAAACCGCTTGCCTGGAGCTGTTCGCGCCATATTTGTTTGTTTTCTTTCAGGTCGATGAATGTATTTAGCAATTCGCGACTGATTTGCTCTGTTCTATCTAAAATTTCTTGCACAAGTGATGCAGGTAGCTCTCTAAACGGATTGTCATCTGCCATCCTTACTATCCTTTCGTTAGAATAATTGATTGTGCAATCGCATTGTTATCCCATTTATGCCAGCCATCCACACGGGTTGAACGAGGAAGGAGCCAACGCTCACGCCAATACTCCACGAGTTCAGCAAAAGGTAAATTCCGATATTCTGGCTCGTCCTCTTTGCCTTCCAAATAATCTTTTAAATTATGAACCAAGGGAAACAAAAATGCCTCGCGTTTTACACCATGATTAAGCAAATCACCAGGTAAATCTAAACTTTCAAGAGCAGACCTCATGATTTGCCATTTGCGTCGTGGTCCGGTGCCATAACCACCTTTTATATCTACACCTTCTGACTCAAGATACTCTTTAAAAAGAGGATACAATTTCATCAAATGAAAACTACCAAATCCTTCTGTATAACCTATTGATTTAGCCACAACTTCACCGTTGTATTTCAGACGATTGTAGATTGAACTCCTCCCAAAAGCACTCGTTGTTGTCAAGGCGACTAAATTGGCTGGTAGCTCTCTTTTTTCCATTTCAGTAATTCGTCCTGAATATTTGGCTTTATAATCTTGACGGACTTCATTTGATATCGTCGCCAAAGCAGCCAGTTTGCCACCTAAGAGGCGGCCGTATGGTGGCAACGCACCTAAAGTGTGAATGTCCATTGTTTGGTTGACCAGTTCTGTCTTTCGGCCTTCGGGATAATCGAATAGCTTATCTCGCGCTGGGAAGCCGATTGGTGGCGACTGTAAAGCAAAAATACCGATTAGCTTTTCATTGCAATCATCAATTATCAAGTAGCGCATTCGTCTCCCAAATCCTTGAGAGTAAGGAAGCGCCCAAGTGTAACGAGCTAACCGGAACAAATCATGCTGCCATTTTTCGGTTACAAGAATAAGTAAAGGTTTGATTTTCTTTGGGGTTAATTCCACACCACTGGCAAAGAAATTCTGATACTTTTCTAACGCTTTTTTGATCCATTCCTGACTATTTTCCAACTCTATCTGGCGCGATGAAGCATGTAAACTCCTGATGGTATCCTTATCATCGTCTGGCAGCACAAGATTCCCGGTTTCATTGAAATCAAAATTTAGTTCTCTTAGCTCTTGTTTTATGAGGCTCTTTAGTTCTTCTGCTTCAATTACCACTTGGTCACCATCTGAAAATTGCCATTGGTTTCTTAAATTATATCCAATTGGTGTCATTATGTAAAATCAATTCAATGGATAGTCATGCTTTGCTTTCGAATAGCATTTTAGCAATTACCCCCTTAATCCTATTGAGTCTCATTTTGGTCGTGATTACAAAAACGGCCGTTCCCCCCTCTATCTCTCGCTCTATCCTCTTGCTTTTCCCTTTCACCATTTTGACTTATACTTGCCACCCAAAATACACTTAACAATAAGCGAAAAACCTGACAGGTCTCAGCGAGGCCTGTCGCTCAGACCAGAATCTGGTGAAGACCTGTCAGGTTTCCAAGAACAAGGCAAAAACCATGATCGCAGAAACGGCCGTTCATCTACGGCAAAACATCCAAAAAGTCATCATCGGCAAAGACGACGTCATCGACATCGCCCTCATCGCCATGCTGTGCGAAGGGCATCTACTCCTGGAAGACGTGCCCGGCACCGGCAAAACGACGCTGGCCAAAACCATCGCCGCCTCGCTGGGCTGTAGCTTCCGCCGCGTCCAGTTCACCCCCGACCTGCTGCCCTCCGACGTCACCGGCATCTACTACTACAACCAAAAACAGCAGGAATTCGAGTTCCGCGCCGGCCCCATCTTCTCCCAAATCCTGCTGGCCGACGAAATCAACCGGGCCACGCCGCGCACCCAATCGGCCTTGCTGGAAGCGATGCAGGAGCGACAGGTGACGGTTGACATTGCCACCCATGCGCTGCCACGGCCGTTCCTCGTCCTGGCCACGCAAAATCCCATCGAACTGGAAGGCACCTTCCCCCTGCCCGAAGCCCAGCTCGACCGCTTCCTGATGAAACTGGCCCTGGGCTACCCCGACGAGCAGGAAGAAAACGACATTCTACTCCGTTTTGAGCGGCAAGACCCGCTGGACACGCTGGAAAAAGTCGTCGAACCGGACGACATCCTGGCCATGCAAACCGAAGTGCGCCAGATCCGCGTCGAAGAATCGGTGCGCCGCTACATCGTCAACGTCTGCCGCCAGACCCGCCACCACGAGGACATCGAGTTAGGCGCCAGCCCGCGGGCGACGATGGCCCTCTACCGTACCTGTCAGGCATTGGCCGCCATTAACGGCCGTGACTACGTCCTGCCCGACGACGTCAAACAAATGGCCCCCTACGTCCTCACCCACCGCCTCGTCGTCAATCCGCAAACCCGCCTGCGCGGCCGCAAACCGGAAGACGTCATCCGCGAAGTTGTGGAGACCGTCGCCGTCCCGGTCATCTCATGAGGTTAAAATTGGCAAGTCACCTTCCCCCTTCCCCCTTCACCCGCACCCTTGCACCCTTTGCAACCCTGAACCGCGACACCGTCCAGTTAACCAAACGGATCAACATCCGCCAAAGGCAAAGAAGCCCGCAGACGCGTTTGAATCGGGCCGCCGGGCCGCCCGATAGCGAAGCCGATATCGCCCAGGCTCGTGGCGCGGTTTTGCAGGAGCGCGAAACAGCATCTTTCAGCGACGCCGGCTCTGTCGGCCAATCATCTTCCCTATCATCGGCCTCATCGCCGGGCGCAACATGCCCATGCGTTAGCTGGCATCATCTATGCTGCTCATCGTCGCCGCCAGCAGCACGGCGCAATTTATCGCCGAAGGTCACCTACGAGCGCGCAGCTTTTGATCGTACCCGCGTCTTCCTGGCGAACCCATTGAAATGACGCCGACCGTCGGCAACGACAAGGTTCTGCCTCACCGGCTGGAATTCCGCGACGAACTGCCCGTCGCTCCAGCTGATGAATCTGAATTTTCGCAAAGCCAAAGCGAGATTACCGGCCGTTACCAGTTACGTAACCCATTTCGCTGCACTGTCGAACGCGCCCATCGCTCCACCATCCTGAGTTTCCCCACCCGCGGCTATTACGACATCGGCCCCGTCACCTACGAATCGGGCGACATTTTCACCCTGTTCACCTTATCCCAGGAACACAAACATATTGACACACTGGTCATTTACCCGCAATCTGCTGGAAGAATCTGGCCGTTTGCCTGCCAAAGAGCCGTTTTGCGAACCAGTATCCCGCGTCCTGTTCACCGACCCTATCAAAACCCAGGGCATCCGCGACTACCAGCCGCAAGACCGCTTCCGCGACGTCCACTGGAAAGCTACTGCCCGACGCGGCAGCCTGCAAACCAAAATCTACGACCCGTCCACCGGCATGACGATGGCCGTCTTTTTGAACGTAGCCACACTGCCCAAACATTGGATGGGCTTTGAGCCGGAACTGCTGGAACGAGCCATCAGCGTGACCGCCTCCATCGCCAATTATGGCGTACAGCAAGGCTGGGGTGTTGGCGTCTATGCCAATGGCTCTGTGCCCAATTCCGACCAGCCCATCCGAGTTGCGCCGGGCCGGGCCACCGAGCAGTTGAGCCACATTTTGGAAGCGCTGGCCGCCGTGACCGAGTTTGCCACCGGCGCGATTGAGTGGATGCTGTTCCGCGAGAGTCCCAATCTGCCCTGGGCGGCGACGATTGTGCTGGTAACGGCCGTTGTCACCCCCGAAATCACCGCTGCCCTTATCCGCCTTAAAGAAGCCGGCCGCCGCGTCGTCCTCATCTCCCTGGCCGAAGAGCCGCCGCCAACCAGCCTGGGCGCAGTTACCACTTACCACATTCCGGCCGACACCCCCGCTTTCCAGGCCGGCGCGCAAAGCCGCACCGCCACCGAAGCCGCCCTCAGCGCCATCCCCACCCCCGTACCCGTCGAACTGGAACTCGACGCCATCGAGGAGGCCGGATGACCACCTTTCTGCCTTCTGCCTTCGGCCCTCTGCCTTATAAACTCTGGCTGCACATCCAGCATGAACTGCTTTACCTGAGCTGGGCGCTGACCGAAGTCGCCTTATTTGCCCCGCTGAGTTTCGCCTTTTTGAGCTGGGCGCGCTTCTGGCCGCCAGCGCAAATCACCCTCTGGCTGCTGCTGCTGATGCTGCTGCCTTTCAATCTGGCTCGCCTGATGTCGCTGCTGCAAATTGCCACCCACCACCAGCGCACGGTAACGGCCGTTTCCCTGCTGCTGACTGTCCTCATCTCCATCCGTACTCTCATCTACTCACCCGAATCCATCTTCGACGTCAGTTGGCTGACCGACTTCTTCGCCAACATCGCCCAGCCGGACAACCATCTCTGGCTGCGCGATGTGGCCGTCTTTTTCATCGTCCTCATCATGTGGTGGCGCGGCCTGCGGCTGGTCAACCGCCAGTTCGACATCCAGCAAGTAGGTTTCCGGCTGCGGCTGGGCATCGTCGTTGCTCCCATCGCCATCTGGTTCAGCCACGTGGGCCTGGGTTGGAATATTACGCCGTTTATTTTGCTGTTCTTTTTGGCCGGGTTAACGGCCGTCTCCCTCATCCGCGTTGAGCAGCTAGAAAAAAACCGTTCCGGCCAGTCTGCTTCCCTCGGCCCGCGCTGGATTAGCTACATTTTTGCCGCCAGTTTAGCCACGGTTGCCGTCTCCGGGCTGTTGGCCGTCCTCATCAGCGGGGAGTCCCTCATGGCTGCCGCCGGTTGGCTGGCTCCGCTGGTCGCCGCTTTTTACTTTGGCGGCGCTACCGTCATCAACACCCTGACCTACCTTGTCCAACCGCTTATCATTTTGCTCTCCGGATTAATTGATTGGCTGGCGCTGTGGCTGCAAAACCTCTTCATCAACACCGGCATTGAACTGAACTTGCAGCCTACCGTAGACTTCAGCAATTTGGCAGCCACGCCAGATGCTACCGAAGTCGTCACCGTCGTCGCTCCGCCCAATGTCAACACCCGCATTCTGGCCATCTTGCTGATGGTCGCCGCCGTTTTGCTGGTGTCCCTGGTGCTGGGCCGCCTTTTCCGCGAAGCCAGCTTTGCCAGCCGAGACAGCGAAATGATTCACCGTTCTGGTCAGCAGCCGGGCGACGACCTCAATTTTGGTCAGCGGCTGCTGCAACGATTGGGCTTGCTGCGCAACTGGCGGACAGCCGCTTCCATCCGGCGCATTTACCAACAAATGCTGGCCATGGCCGCCGACATTGGCTACCCGCGCGCCGAATCGGAGACGCCCTTTGAATTTTTGCCCACGCTGGCCGAAATCTGGCCTGACAACACGGCCGACAGCCAGCTTATCACCCAGGCTTTTGTCAAAGTCCGTTATGGCGAACTGCCAGAAACAGAAGAGGAACTGGCCGCAATCGACGCCGCCTGGCAGCGGCTGCGAGATGCTGTACCAGCTCCGGCCGACGGAACGCCCCGCCTGGAAAAACGGTTGAATAAGGAGCAGTTTCAACAAAACTGAATGACGTGGTTTGGCAAGGAATTGAGCAGGGAAACGGCCGTTTTGGGTGTGCGGAAGTCTTGTTGACAGTTTCCGTGCACAGTGCCAGGCACAGGGCAAAAAAGCCTCGTTTGAGCAAGACCTGAAGCCCTGTGCCTGGTACTTTTCGTCAATAAAAACTCCGGCCACACGGCCGTTTTCACTCGTTTGACAGCCCTTATTTCCTATGTTATCATCCCCTCAGTCTTGCTAACATAATATAAAATTCTACCCATGCACAACCAAGGAGACTTCGGATGAGATCACGTACAGAAATGATGGTTGACCGCCTGCGCGATTTACAGTCAGGCACACCCGATATCGAAGCATCGGCTGTAGTCAGCGTAGATGGCTTAATTATGGCCTCATCCTTGCCGTCAGGTGTTGATGAAGATCGTATCTCTGCCATGTCGGCAGCCATGCTTTCTTTAGGTGATCGTATCGCCAGCGAGTTGAGCCGGGGTGTATTGGAACAAGTTTATATCAAAGGCAGTGATGGTATTATTGTTCTGATGGCCGTTGGTGATGAAGCTGTTTTAACCGTCCTGGCTCGTGCACAAGCCAAGTTGGGCCTCATCTTCCTGGACATGAAACGTTCTGTAGAAGACCTGGTGCGATTGCTCTAAAAGGAACACCCATGCGAAGGATGAATTCGCAAACATAGAAACGCTGTACCAAGAGCGGTGGGATACACCAAAAGTGACCCCACCGCTCTTTTCGTTATAACCGAATATTTCTTGTGAAACCCTTGGCGTTACAAAACTCCAAGGGTTTATATTGTTATAATTTGATGAGGTGATTCATGACAAAATTTATTTTTTTCACTGGTGGTGTTGTCAGTTCTGTCGGCAAAGGGGTAACGGCCGCGGCCCTGGGACGCATCCTCAAAGCCCGCGGATTAACCGTTGCCGTGCAAAAACTGGACCCCTACATCAACGTTGATCCGGGAACCATGTCCCCCTATCAACATGGCGAAGTTTTCGTCACAGAAGATGGCGCTGAAACCGATTTAGACCTGGGCCACTATGAGCGTTTCATTGACATTAACCTCAACCAGGTTTCCAACGTCACGACTGGCCGGGTATACGCCGAAGTTATCGCCCGCGAGCGGCGCGGCGACTATCTGGGCGGAACGATTCAGGTCATTCCCCACATTACCAACGAGATTAAACGCAATATTCATCTGGTGGCCGAAACCACGGGAGCCGATATTGTCCTGGTAGAAGTGGGCGGCACCGTTGGCGACATAGAGAGCCTGCCCTTCATGGAAGCCCTGCGCCAAATGCGTTCCGATATTGGGCGCGAAAACACATTGTACGTTCACGTCACCTTTTTGCCTTACATTGCTGCCAGCCGGGAATTGAAGACCAAACCCACACAGCACAGTGTGCGCGAATTACGCAGCATCGGCATTCAGCCTGACGTGATCATTGCTCGTGCCGACCACGAAATTCCCCGAGAACACATTCAAAAAATCGCCCTATTCTGCGATGTGGGTGAACGAGCCGTTATTCCGGCAACCACCAGTGATATTTTGTACAGCATTCCCTTGATGCTGGAAGAAACCAATCTGGCCGACTATGTTCTGGAACAGTTAAACCTCCAGCCGAAACAATCTCCTAATTTGCAGCAATGGAAAAAGATGATAGAGGGCATCCGGCAGTCCAAACCGTCGATTCGAATTGGTATTGTGGGCAAATATGTCGAACTGCATGACGCCTACATGAGTGTGCGCGAGTCGCTGTACCATGCCGGGCAGGCCAGCCATCGGGATGTGGTCGTCGAATGGATTCATTCCGGTGATTTGGAAAAGGGCAAAGGCTGGGAACAATTTGACGGATTGGACGGCATTGTAGTGCCGGGCGGCTTCGGCGAACGGGGTATTGAAGGCAAAATCATGGCGGCGCGCTGGGCACGGGAAAACAAAATCCCTTATTTGGGGTTGTGTTTGGGAATGCAGGTAATGTGTATCGAGTTTGCCCGTTTTATTTTGCAGAGTGATGAACCTAACAGCACTGAATTTGATTCGCAAACAGAACATCCGGTGATCAGTTTGATGGCCGACCAGCACGATTTGTCGAATATGGGGGGCACGATGCGGCTGGGTGCTTATCCTTGCCAGTTAGTTCCAGGGACAAAAGCCGCCAAAGCGTATGGCAAAACGGCCGATTCGACAGGCTCACGGATCACCGATTCGACAGACTCACCGCCAACAGTTTCTGAACGTCACCGCCATCGCTGGGAGTTTAACAACAGCTACCGCGAGATGTTTCAGGAAAATGGCATGGCCTTCAGCGGCCTCTCGCCGGATCAGCGTCTGGTGGAAATTGCGGAACTGGTTGACCATCCGTTTATGCTGGGCAGCCAGTTTCACCCGGAGTTTAAGAGCCGGCCCAACCGGCCGCATCCATTGTTCAAACTGTTTTTGGAAACGGCCGTACAGCACCAAATCCAACGCCAATCCGCCCACAAAAATGGAACAGTGCCGGAAACAGTTACCTCTTCTCTTAATCATGACACGAATTAAATTTTTCGCCTTGCTGGCCGTTTTGTTAGCGGCCTGTCAGACACAACAACCGGCTCCAACAGCTACGGCCGTACCGCCAACGGCAACAAACAAACCTATTCTCGCCACGAGTACAGGTCCGGCAACGGCCGTGCTGCCGACCGCCACCATAACCACTGAATCTGAAGCGGTCAGCGAACAGGCAGTGCAAATCATTCCTCTGGATGGCCCGATAGCCGCAGCGCAAGCGGAGATTTCCGGGATGACATGGTACGGCGATATGCTCATCCTCCTGCCGCAGTTCCCGTACCGGTTCGGCGACCAGCTTTTTACATTGCCCAAAGCCGAGATTGAAGCATTTTTGGCCGGTGAACAGACCAAGGTAACGCCGCAGCCGATGCCGCTGGTAGCTCCGGGCCTGTCTGAACTACCCGGCTATGAGGGATTAGAAGCGATTGCCTTTGGCGGCGATCAGGTCTTCATCACGATTGAAACAAGCAATGGCTCGCCCATGATGGGCTATTTGGTCGCCGGACAAATTGCCCCGGATTTGAGCCAGATTGAGCTGGACATGACCAATCTGGCCGAAATTGTCCCGCCTGTGCCACTGTCTAATTTTAGCGATGAGACGATTTTGGTGGTGAATGATACGGTTCTGACGATTTATGAGGCCAACGGCCGTTTCGTCAATCCCTCAGCCGCCGCCCATCAATTCACCACCGGTCTGGAACCGCTGGGCACACTGCCTTTCCCGGCCATCGAGTACCGGGTAACGGATGCGACGGCGGTAGATGAAAACGGCCGTTTCTGGGTCATCAACTATCTTTATCCTGGCGACATCCCTAAACTTAACATCGCCCCGGATGAGATTGGAGAGCGATACGGCCGTGGCCCCACCCATGCCGCCAGCGACGTTGTCGAGCGGCTCGTCGAACTACAAGTCAGCGACAATGGCATCAGCCTGACCGATACGCCGCCCATCCAATTGAAGCTTATGCCCGATGGCGAGGCGCGCAACTGGGAAGGCATCGTCCGGCTGGACGATCGCGGTTTCCTCCTGGCAACCGACAAATTCCCGGAAACGATTCTGGCCTTCATCGCTGCCAGCAAATAACTAAAAGCTGAACTCATGCCAAAGCCTTACTAAAACGGCCAGCCTTCGACAAGCTCAGGCCATCACAGGCTTATGCTTCGACAGGCTCACGCCGTGCTGTTTAACATAAAAAATAGCGTGAATGGCGACAGCCTGCTAGACTTCTGTCATAAATCGGGAAGAAATTTGGGTGAGCAGCAAACTCAACCATGATTCTGGCACTGTTGTTTCGATGAGATCTAAGATTACGTTCCGCCGTATAACCTACATATTACTTCTGGCCGCCTTTGGCTACGCCCTGTACACATATCAAGGCCAGTTGGTCGACATTTTGAATGTTTTGCAGCAGGGCGTCTGGTACTTGATTCTGGCCGCGATTTCCGTACTAGGCCTGGCTGTTTACAACCAGGGGCTTTTATACGCCAGTATCTACAAGGCTCTGAATTTACCCCCGCCGAAAGAACGCCATCTATCTTACCTATACCTGATCACGCGCTTTGTTTCTGTCGCTGCTCCCAGCGGGGGCGTTTCCGGTGTTGTGCCGTTCATTCAAGAAGCCCGCCGTCGCAACGTTTCTGTCGGTCCGGTACTGATTGTTAACCTCATATACCTCATTTTGTGGTACAGCACGATGGGCGTTTTTTTGTTTATCGGCTTGCTGCACTTGTTCCTCATTCATGACTTGCAGTGGTTTGAAATCAGCAATGCCATCATTTTGCTGCTAGCCGATTCCGCGCTGATTGGCGGGCTGGCTATTGCCTGGACGTCGCCCCACCGCCTGGAAGCAATTTTGAACTGGATTGGCCAGCTAACCGGGAGAGTGGCTGGTTGGTGGAAACGGCCGTCTCCCCTCCCTCCCCAGCGCACAGCCACCTTCATTAAAGAATTAGATGAGGCCATCAACGAAATCCGGCAGGTAGGCTATCAATCTTTGTCCAAACCTATCCTGCATGCATTTCTCAATGAGATTCTGAACCTGGGCATTCTATTCTTCGTTGCCTGGTCCTTTGGCATCAAACTCAGTTTTGGCGTGTTAGTCGCCAGTTACAGCGTAGGCATGCTGTTTTTCGTCATGACGCCAACGCCGGGCGGCCTGGGATTTGTCGAGGGCATTTTGATTTTGGTGATGAGTTCGCTGGACGTACCTGATGAAAGCGCCCTGGTTATCACCCTGGCCTACCGTGGGCTGACATTCTGGCTGCCGTTTATCCTGGGCTTTTTTGCCTACCGCTGGTTTAACCGCCATTTGAACAAGCTTGATGCGGAGGACGAACCGCCTGAATCGCTCAATCCCAATGGCAACGGAGTCATCTCACGATCCTGTACTGGCATAGTGGCGCAGCCCAAACAACCAGACCCGGTAGCCGAGGAATAGAAACACGGCCGCCATCAATGGCCCGCCCCAAACAAAAAAGAGTCCCACTTCCCGATTAAGCAGGTAGCTGGCCGGGTAAAATGAAGCAAAACCATAGGGAACCAGCCAGGTGAGAAAAATGCCAATCGCCTGCGGGTAAATGTTCAGCGGATACTTGGCGAACTCGTGAGTCTCGAAGACAACACGAGTGACAGGAACAGAATTCATTAACCAAAAAGCGGAAACAGAAGTGATTAAATTCAAAGCCACAAAAATCAGACCGCCGCTCAACACAGCGACAAAAACATAGACCAACTTCAGCGGCGTCCACACGATTCCTAACGATGCCGACGCCGCACCAACCAGCACTAAACCCACAATAAAATGACCAATCCCATCATGGCAAAACCGGTCGGCCAGCAGATGGAACAGCGGATCAATCGGCCGTACCAAAAAGCGGTCAAAGCCGCCGGTGCGGATGTAGGATTGGCCCACCGTCCACAAATTGTCGGCAAACATGTGGTTGATGGATTTGGACAGCGTCAGCAGCCCGTAAATCAGCCAGATTTCACCCAGTGACCAGCCATTCAAATCGGGAATCTGGCGCATCACCACCCAAATCGCCAAGACGCTGGCCCCCTGCATAAACACCGTCGAAATCGCGCCAATGAAAAAATTGGCACGGTATTCCATCAAGATTTTGAAGCGCTGGAGGAGAAAGTGCCAGTAGAGTTTGAGGTAACGTTTCATTTTCGATTTGTACGTACTCCGTATTCCGTGTTCCGTAATCGGTATACGGCCAACGGATTACGGCCTACCCTCCCTGCACCGTTACTTTGCGTATCGCCACGCGAAAGACGAGGCGAGAAGCAAACAGCAGGAAAACTAGGTAAGCAAGTTGAATCAACCAGATGCGGGGCATGGCCACTAACGGTGTGATCCCGCTAATCAAGGAAACGGGAACGTACAGCGCCTGCGAAAAGGGTAGTACCTCGGCCATGGTTTGCAGCCAGCCCGGCATCATCACCAGCGGAACCAGCTCGCCGCTAAAAAAGATGGCAATGGCGAAGCGCAAAACACTCAAACCCCAAACCTCGGTACTGTAAAAAGCGGCACAGGACAAAATCCAGTCAAAGCAAAACATGAGGGCGTTGCCCAAAATGAGCGTAATCAAAAAAGCTAGCCAAACGAGCGGATCGAGGGGCAGCTGATAACGAAACAACAGCCAGGCAACGATGGCCAGCGGGATTTGCAGCACCAGCCCAACCCCTACCTGGGCAATATTGGTGACGTAGGTTGCGCCCTGAAAATCGAGCGGTCGCAGCAGCTCGATGCCTATTTGACCCTGGGTGATCAGTTCACCGAAGTAGAAAATAGTGCTGGGGGCATGAACAGCCGGCGAAAAAAGCTGGGCCAAGATGATGTAGTTGAGGGTTTGCTGTAAATCGAGACCGGAGAGGGTACTCTGATTGGTGTAAACGGCCGTCCAAAATGCCACCAAAATCGCGACGGTAATCACGTGCACGATAAAGTCCATCCATACCCAGATGCTGTAAGCCAGGAACATCTTGGGGGTAATAGCGGCAAATGCGCCGTAAACGGATGCGCGGCGGCGCAAGGTGGTTAGCATGGATGGCTGCCTTTGGTAAATCTGGCAAGGGAGCAAGGGAGCAGGGGGGCAAGGGTGATTTTTCTCCCCTGCCCCTCCGCTCTCCTGCTCCCTTGCACAGGAATATTAGCGTTCACTCGCACCATCCTCTTGCAGTGCCCCCTGGTAAATCTGCTTGACGACCATCGACAAATCTGGCTCGGCCAGAGAAAAATCAAGCACTTCGATCTGGTTCATGATGGCAGCAGCCACTTTGCTGGCCGAGGTCTGGGTGCGGTCAAAGCGCACCACGAGGCGGCGATCTTCATGATTGACGATTTCGGAAGCGGCTGGAGGCGTAAGGGTGTTGTAGGAAACGGTCTGCCTTGAGCTTGTCGAACCAGCCGTTTCAAACGAAATCTCCCGATATTTGCCAAACCGATCCTTAATCACCGCCAGCGGTCCGTCATAAATCAACTTGCCGGAATCGATAATCATGACCCGTTGGCACAACTCTTCAATATCACCTAAATCATGGGTCGTCAGGATAATCGTCGTCCCTTTCTCCCGATTCTGCTCCTTGATGAAGGCCCGAATCCGCTCTTTGACCAGCAAATCCAGGCCAATCGTCGGTTCGTCCAGATAGACAATTTCAGGCTCGTGGATAAGCGTCGCTGCCAGTTCGGCCCGCATCTTTTGCCCCAGCGACATGCTGCGAATAGGCACAGAGAGCAGCTCACCTAAATCCAATGTTTCGGCAAATTGGGCCAGTAGTTCTTTGTAACGGGCTGGCGGCACTTCGTAAATGCGGGCGACCATATTCAGTGACTCAATCAGCGCCAAATCCCACCACAACTGTGTCCGCTGGCCAAAAACAACGCCGATTTTTTGGGCATTGGCTACCCGCTCCCGGTGCGGATCACGGCCCAGCACCCGAATCTGTCCGGCCGTGGGCTGCAAAATGCCGGTTAGCATCTTGATTGTCGTCGATTTGCCGGCCCCGTTGACGCCGATGTAGCCCACGATTTCACCCGGTTCGATGGAGAAGCTGACGTCGTGTACGGCCGTTTTCTCCTTATGATGTGGTTTGAACAACGCCTTGACAGCGCCAAGCACACCCGGCTCTTTTTGCTGAACACGGAACACTTTGGTTAAGTTATCGGCGGTTATGACAGGCATCGTTTGACTTCCTGAGACACTTGTTATCTTAAAATTACACGTGCGGCTTCAAAATCGAATCCAATTCTGCTAGAATGAAGAAAAATTGACCAGTTTTTAACCAGGATAGGAGCCTCGTATGTTACTGCAAAAACACAGGTTTGGGAAAACGGCCGTTTTCATTTTCGCCATCATCTTCGTCATTGCCAGTCTATCTCTGGCTGCTAGCCAAAATCAATACAACCATTTCAATTTCCTGCCCCTCATTCTTCAAGACGGAAGTCCAAGTCCACCGCCGCCTGTATCACCGACCAACACACCGACCTCCCCTTACATCGTTTTACAACCCAGTTGCGACATCGGCCCCAATGTCCGCTTCACCGTTCAGGGATTCAATTGGCCGAAAAACGAAACCATTAATCTCTATTGGGACAGCGTCACCTTACAATCGACAATTTTTACAGGTGACTCCACTTCATTCTCGCAAACCTGGACCAAATGGGGAGCAGCCAATGGCGTGTACGAAATCGTTGCCGCTTCAGACAGTCACACAACAAGCGCCGTCTACCAAATCCCCTGCCCAACCAACACGCCCACTCCCACCCCTACCAGCACACCGTCACGTACACCCGGCCCTACAGCCACCCCATCACCTACAGCCTCAATCACGCCATCCCCAACCCCTGACTATTGCGGCCCGGAATTTGAAGGGTTTCTCATCGCTGGCAACAATTATGCTTATGTAACCGGTGAAATCGGGCATATTGTCACCGTGATTGATGTCACAACCGGCTTAACCTTAGGCACAGGCACTTTATTAGATCGAAATGATCATGCCTGCCCTGGGTTTCTCAGTGTGTCACTTTCCTCGCCATTGGTCAGCGGTCACTTAATATTAGTTGAGGGCAATAGCCCATTTGATCAGTTCGATACAGCCTGGGTGTTACCTGAAACCCCAACACATACCCCTGTTCCCCCTGACACAGCAACACCCACCGACACGCCCACAAACACGCCAACGCCAACGTTAACGCCCACATCTACAGGGCCATTCATCATCTTGCTGCCCAATTGCGGTGTTCCGCCAAACGTTCAATTTTCTGTACAAGGATTTAATTGGCCGCAGGATGAGACGATCGCCCTTTATTGGAACAGCAGCCTGCAATCGATCATCAATACCGGCAGCCAAACATCTTTTTCACAGACCTGGCAAAAACCGGGCTTAACTGATTGGTTATATGAAGTAAAAGCTGTTTCTGCCAATCATACGGCAACGGCCGTTTTCACTGTACCCTGCACCGGACCTTTACCGGTAACACCAACACCATCGGCGACGGCAACGGCCGTAACCGGGCCGGTCAATCTGGCAATTGGTCAACTAACCCTCATCAGCACGCCGCCCGTCGTCGCCTACCAGCCAGTAACATTCCAGGTCGTCATTTCCAACACCGAACCCGCACCAGTTGACAGCCAGTTCTTCGTCGATATTTTCATTGACCCGACTAGCTTCTTAACCAACAGTATCCCAATTGAGCAAAGCAGCGGCTATGTGGGTGTCAACTCAATCCCCGGTCTGGCCACCCGCGTAATCACCATTACCGCCCCGCTGGGGTTTCAAAATGAGCCGGAAACGCACATTGTCTATGGAATGGTTGATTCTTTAACGCAAATTCATGAAACAAATGAAACGGATAACGTTTCCATTCCTTGGCTAATCGAGCAAGTAACACCAATACCGACAGCAACCGCAACGACCACAGCGCCAACAGGAACAGAAACCATCGTCGGTATCGTTTTCCGGCCTACAAATGACGGGTTAACACCCCTCCGTCGGGCTTCTGTAACCCTTATGGATGAAGCTACGTCAACAATTATTGCGGCGACTGTATCTCATCCCATGACCGGTTTATATACTTTCTCCAATCTGCTGCCGGGGACTTACACGGTCACAGCCTGCGGCATTGTGGGGACAGATGATGGCATTGTTGAGTATGCTGGCTGGCGCAACAACATTACTTTGCCTTATGCTTTTCCGGTAAATATTTACACAGACAGCAACCTGGTTTGTCCTTTGAACAATTAGAGCCTATCCTAAAATTAACCGCGGAGAACGCAGAGCGCGCGAAGATAAAGCAATTATTTCTCCGAGTTCTCCGCGACCTCTGCGGTTTTTCGGATAGATTCTTAGGGGGTTACGGCCGTTCCGCAAACCACCGCCTTACCAACTCCACCTGGAATCGGTAGCCGCCGTCCAGCGGCTCAATCAACTCCCGGTGTTGAAGATCGACCAGCGCCTGTTCCAGCGCCAGCAGACTGGGCACGTAATTGACCAACGCCTGGCGCGGCGTTGGCTGGCCTTCGTCGTAGGTGGCAATCAGACGTAACACTTCCCGCCCCACGTTGTCCACCTGATTCTGCTCAATGTCGGCGAAAAAGAAACTGCCATGATTGAGGGCGGCGGGCACGGCCGTTTCCACATCCGTCACCTTCGCCAACCGCCGCTGCGACGGGGGCTGCTCATTTTTCAGCGCCACTACCTCGGCGCACAGCAGTTGGACGAGGAACGGATGTCCCCGCGTCAGCGCCAGCACCCGTTTGCTGGCCGCCGCCTGGTAGCGTAAGGCAAACTCACCTACCGGTGCTTCAATCAACTGCTTGGCTTCCTCTTCCTTCAAATAACCAATGTGGATCACCTGAACGTTGATCAAAAAACTCGACCAGCGTTGAAATTCATCCAGCGTATGCGAACCCGACAGCAGCACTTTGAAGCGCGGCCGGTGCTGAATGAGATGACGTAACATCCCTAAAACCGCTTCGCTGTCAAACCGCTCCTGAACCAACGCGCCATCCAGCACTTCAAATTCATCCAACATCAACAGGGCCATGTTGTCGCCCAGCGCCATTTCCAACTCGTCCAGCCATTCATCAAAAACGGTGAACGGATCGGCGGCCAATGTTTCCCGCTCCAGCGGCGGCAGTTCCAGATGGCGCTGCTGCCGCGCCGACCGAATCATCGCCCGCGCTACGTTGTAAAGGAATCCGGCATCGTCTTGCGCCCGCGAGGCCGGGCCTTGCAAATCAACAAACAGGGGAACGATAGTGCTGGGCAGCAGCCGCCCCAAATTTTGCAGCAGCGACGTTTTGCCCACGCGCCGCTGGCCGTAGAGCAGCAACGGCGGCTGGCGGCGATCGAGCAATAACTGCTCAATCCGGGCGCTGATGTCGGAACGGCCGATAAAAATTTCCTGCTGCTGGGTTAGCGGCACGCCGATAATGTACGGGCTGTCGATTTCCTGGCGCAGTTCCGCTTCATCAGCCAATTTTTTGACCTGGTCGGCGATGAGCTGCCGCCATTGGGTAGCAATGGGACGGAAGCGGTTGGCGTAGGGTTCATCGCTGCGAGTCAGTTCACGCACCAACCCATCCAGCCGATCTTCGACGGCGCTGAGGGCCAGCCGCTGGTTGTAAGCGCTCTCCTGCCGCTGGGCGGCGGCCACATCCTGACTGATGCGGCTGAAACTGCGCAGCAAGGCGCTGGCCGGCCCGGCCAGTTCACCGGCTCCCAGCAGATTGTGGGCTTCGCTAACGGCCGTTACCCCTTCACAACCTTCCAACCGCCGCGCATCCAATTCGATTTGCGCCGCCTGAGCCGCCCAGCGCTGCGGGCCACCGCTGACGTAGGCCAGCGCCGCCGCCCCTTCATCCGGGTGATGGTGCAGCAAAAGCAGCAGGTGTGTATCCAGGCCAATCAGGCGCAGCCGCTGGAATTCGTCCCAGAAGGCAGAGTGGTAAGGGAAAAGTACAGAACGGCCGTTCCGCAGCCGCCGTTCATCCAGACGAAACAACAGATTATTCCAGCCAATAACAAACGGATACATCAGCACCGGTCGCCACCAGGCCAGCGTCAGCCCCAACAGTACGCCAACCAGACTAAATGCCAGTAATGGACCATAAGAATTGGTATCGGCGACAAAGAAAAAAAGGCCGCCCGCCGCCCCCAGCGAACCGGCCAGCGCCCCTGCTGCTGGCCCGGCCATGCGCTCGGCCAGGGTGTAGGGTAAGACAAATAAAGCCATTAAAAAGGCGCTGAATCCGGCCAAAACCAGGATGCTGCCGCCCAGACTACCACCGCCCAATTCGCCCATTAGACTGCTGGCCATCCCAACTAAAATGCCGCCAGCCATTCCGGCCGGCCAGCGCCGCGTGCGCCAGCCCAGGGCCAGGGCAAACAGCAGGCCGACAACCAATCCGGCCGCCAACCGGCCGCTGATTAAACCGGTCAAACGACCAGCGGCAATGCCGACGATGACGCCAATCACCATGCCGCTGACCTGACGGGCCAGTGAAGCCGACGGCTCCGGATCGCGGACGCGCCCGGCCACCCCGGCGGCGGCACCATAAGCCAGCCCGCCGGCCAATCCACCGGCCAGCCCGATGATGGTGCTGGTTAGCAAATCGAAGGATTGGTTGAAGGAAAAGGGCACGGCGGCAATGTTTTCACCAGGGCTGAGCAAAAAGGCCCCGGCAATGCCCACAACCAGGTTAACAGCAATGCCTACGGCCGTTCCCACAGCCAGACTGCCTACCAGACTCGTCGCCAAACTGGCCACCAGCCCGGCCGACAACCCGACCATCACCCCCAACAAAATGCCATCGGCTGGAAAATTCAGCAGGCGCAAGACCAAAGCCGTCAATAAGGCCACAATAATCGGCCAGGTGAGGTAGGAAAGCAGGAGCAGCCGCCAGAAATCCCACCGCCGCCACAACTGGCGGTCAACCTCCACCAAACAGAAATTGGGAGCCAGTCTGGAGTCAATATCATGAATCGCGCTGCGCCAGGCCGACGGATGAAAAAACAGCCAGAAGAGAAGCTGCAAACTCCCCCACCACAACTTCCGGCTCAACGGCGGCGCATCGGTATACATCAATTCTGCCTTCCGCCTTCCGCCTTCCGCCTTCTAAACGGCTCTATCTGGCGCAGCGCTTCTGCCCGCCATTCGCTGCCGGTTTCGCCTTCTTCCAGGGCCAGCAGCCGTTCGCGGCACAGGATTTGCAGGAGCATGGGCCAGCCGCCGCTTTGTTCCAGCAGCCAGGCCACGTCTTCTTCGGCAAATGGGATGGGAGAATTGGCAATGAGCTGGCGGGCTTCGGATTCGGCGAAGGGGGGCAGAACGGCCGAATAACCAAAAATGTTAAAAAACGGCGACCCCAAACCGCTGTGCCGGGCCAGTTGATTGGGCGGCTCGTGCGCGGCCAACACAAAGCCCAGATTACCGCCCACTTGATTGGTAGCCAGCGAGCGCAAACTCTCCCAAAAGGCGTCGTCCAGTTCCGGGTATCGCTCCAGGGCTACACCAATTTCGTCAAACATAATAACAGTGGGCGTGCGCAGATTATCGGCCAGCACGTCCAAAAAATCGTCCAAATCACCGGCATCCTCGTCGGGCAGTCCCATTTCGGCCAATAAATAACGCAGCAAGTTAGCCTGTTGCCCCAGGCGAGGGTCTTGAAAATCGACAAAAATCCAGCGGCAGTGTTCTGGCTGGGGCAGCCAGGTCTGGCGTTGATCAGGACGTAGTTGGTTGGTTGGGGTGGTTGTAATCGCCTTGAGGTAATGCAGCAGGGAGGTTTTACCACTACGCCGCTCGCCAATGATGGCCGCATTTTGCAGCGGCAGCCGCCCCAGCAAATTGAAGATGCGCTTGATTTCGCGGGTACGGCCGTAAAACTGGGCCGGGCGGGTAATGGGCGGACCGGCAATGAAGGGATTGGGGTGAAGGGGTGTGGGGGTGAACGAGTGAAAATCTCCCCTGCTCCCCTGCCCCTCTGCTACCCTGCTAATTTTCCCTTCGCGGATTTGTTCGGCTAAAAGAGCCGTTTCCTCATCCGGTTCGACATTCAACTCATCGGCCAGGATTTGACGGCAGGTTTCGAATTGGGTCAGGGCCAGCGCCCGCTGGCCATTAAGGGCTAAAAGGCGCATAAGCTGCCGGTGACCAGCTTCGCGTATGGGTTCCAGCCGCAGCAGATGACGGGCAGCGTCGATACCAGCGGCCAATTCGTCTTTCCGTTCATAAAATTCGGCCAACCCCTGGTAAGCATCGAGCACCATCTCGCGCAATTCGGCGCGCTGCCGGGTGACCCATTCTTCAAACAAGGGCGCCTGCCGGATATGAAAATCTTCCAAAAAGTCGCCACGGTAAAGGGAAACGGCCGTTTGCAATCTTTCTCCAGTCGTTAGTCCTAAGGCGTTAGTCTGGTAGTCGCCTAAAATTCGGCGAAATTCAGCCACGTCCAGCCAATGCTCGCTGGCCGGATCAAAACTCACCGTTTGATGAGTGACGACAAGGTGCGGCTCAACTACCTGGCGCAGTTTGAGCAGGACACCGCGCAGGTTGCGGCGGGCATCGGCTTCGGACATTTCATCCCAGAGCAGGTTGGAAAGAGAGAGGCGGGAGTAGGAACGGCCGTTAACCGCCAGATAACACAACAGCGCCTGCGCCTTACCCGACACCAACTCCGTCAACGGCACACCGCCCAGATTCAGCTGCATCCGCCCCAAAAACGCCATCTCTAGTACTTTTGTCATGCCCAAATCATCTCAGAAAAAAGAAAATAAACGCTAGATCAACGCTTGATGCACATCAACATAGTATACTATCCAATAGACCATTACCATTAAGCATACAAGGGTATGGCAAACTGCATTCAGTATACCTCAATATGCGAATAGAAGAACAATACGCCGCCCACGTGGACTTGTTATGCCAAAGGCAAAACCGGAAGAACCCCTGGCTTTTACATCAGTCAGTACATAAATATCATAGTACTATTGGGATTCCTCGCTTTGCCCGGAATGATAGATAGCCTGGGGGCTGAGCTTGTCGAAGCCTAATTCTTTGGCAAACTCAGGTAACGGCTCAAGTTGTAATAACACATTTCATCAAACATACTGGCATTGGGTTTCAAATTTTTTCATAACGGATAGATTATGGCACACAAAAAAAACTTACAAGGTCAAGCCTTATTGGAATTTGCCCTCATCATCACCGTCCTCCTCATGATGATGTTCCTCATCATCGAAAGTGCCCGAATATTGTGGGCCTGGAACACTGTCCAAAATGCAGCCCGTGAAGGCGCTCGCTACGCCATCACCGGGCAGTTCAACGATCCGTGCAACAGCACCGACCTCCCCAAATTCGCTGCCCTTTGTGATGGGACAGACACAGAAACGATGCGCGTGGCTTCCATTGTCAATGTCGCCCATGAGGGTTTAAGCGGCCTCCCCCTTAACGAGACTTCAGGGATATTCGAAGACGACAATTATTATCAAATCGAGGTGTGGGGCGTTAATGACCAGGGCCAAATCCAGGCCGATTTTGGCGGTTTGCCCAACACTCCTGTTGTCGTAAGGGCATTTTACCGCGTACCGATCATCACGCCTTTGCTGCAACCTATCGTACCTTCCGTTCCTGTCTTTGGTCAGGTAACGATGAACAACGAATCCTTTGGCCAGTTGGGCAATGCCAATCAGGGCCAGGGCGTTCCCCCGGAACTGCCGCCCATTCCCACGGCCGGTGTTACCCCGTCCCCCACATTCACCCCCACCAACACGCCGTCGCCAACGCCCGGACCAACGTCTACCGACACGCTCACGCCGACTTACACACCATCTGTTACTCCTAGCTATTGTGGCTTACAGTTTGAAGGATCGCCCGTAGCCGGCAATAACTATGTCTACGTTACCGGTGAAATCGGCCGGTTAGTCACCATCATTGATGTGAACACGGGTCTCACCCTGGGTCAGGGAACCTTGCTGGATCGTAATGATCATGCCTGCCCCGGCTTTTTGAGCATTCCGCTCACAGGGACTTTGGTCGATGGCCATTTGCTCCTGGCGGAAAGTAATAACACATCGGATAAATTTGCTCAGGCCTGGGTACTGCCGGGCACACCTACCCCTAC
>JACKCC010000031.1 GCA_020634245.1 Ardenticatenaceae bacterium
TACGATGCTGCGTGCTTTGCCGTTCGATTTTCGTGGTGACTCGGCGACGTATAATTGCAGTGACCAGTTTATGTTTGGCCCGGCGCTGCTGGTAAATCCGGTAACGACGCCGATGTATTACACCAGCGGCTCAAAGCCGGTGGACGACGCGAAGCGCACCCGTCCAGTTTACCTGCCGACCGGAACGGACTGGTATGATTTTTGGACAGACCAACGTTACTCCGGCGGCCAAACGATTGAGGCGGTGGCCACGCTGGACACGATGCCGTTGTTTGTACGGGCCGGGTCTATTGTGCCCATGGGGCCGCCCCGGCAGCACGTCAATGATTTGCCGGATGCGCCGGTGGAACTGCATGTGTATGGGGGTGGGAACGGCCGTTTCCACCTTTACGAGGATGAAGGCGATAACTATAATTACGAAGCTGGCGCGTTTTCCACGATCCAGATCCATTGGGAAGATAGAGCCAGATGCCTGACTCTGGAAAAGCGCGTCGGACAATACCCCGGCATGCCTGAACAGCAGAAATTCCACATTGTGTTGCACGAGAGTGCCAAACGTATCACAAAGCATGTTAGCTATACGGGTGAGTCGATTGAAGTTGAATTTTAAGGAATTGAGTGCGCCAACACACCTGGCACACTGTAGAAAAAGGGATTTATTGTGGCAAAGCGATCAAAAGCAAATAAAACAACCATTGTAGACATCGCTGAAGCCAGCGGCGTTTCGGTGGCCACAGTTTCACGCATTATCAACAACAAGCCTGATGTAGCTGAAAAAACACGCCAACGCGTCTTAAAATTGATGGAAGAACGCGGTTTTGCTCCCCAAATCCCCTGGCAGCAGCTTCGCTCCGGCAAAAGCCCTTTCATCGCTTTGAACTTCCCCCAGGATTTTAACCCGCCGTCTCAAGGCATTATTACAGCGGCTGCCTTAGGTTGTGAAAACGCCGACTACTCACTCAACCTCATCGCCAAATCGCTTGGTGCCAACGACCTGTTAACCATCTATCGCAGCGGGCAGTCCGATGGCATGATCTTAATGGAAATTCTGCTGCATGACCAGCGCGTAGAACTTTTGAAGGAGCATGATCTCCCCTTTGTCATGATTGGGCGCTGCGCCGACAATGCATGCCTTGACTTCGTAGACATCAATATCGAGAAAGGCGTCGCCGATGCGATGCAGCATCTATACGATTTGGGCCATCGCCAGATTGGCTTTGTCACCCTGGTGCCAGTGCTAAAAGAAAAAGAATACGGCTATACAACCTGGGCCGTAAAAGGGTACGAACAAGCCTGCCAGAAACATGGCTTACCGTTCCTCTGGCGTGTCGTTGATCTCAACACCGATAACGCCCAGTCGATTGTACGGGTCTTGCTAGACGAAAATCCTGAAATGACGGCAATCGTAACCCCACAGCAAAGCGGCGTCCTCGGCGTGCTTAAAGCGATTCAGGAAAAGGGATTACGCATTCCAGAAGATATTTCAGTGATTGGGCTTCTTAGCGATTCGATTGGTGAATTGATTACCCCGCCTTTGACGACAATCAGTTTTCCCGCTGAAGATTTGGGCCGCGAAGCCGCCCGCATTTTAATTGGCCATTTGGAAGGAACACTTAGTAAACCACAGCAGGTTTTACTGCGCCCGGAACTCGTCGTACGCGGCAGCACAGGGCCGGCGCCTTCCAGATAAACGATCTTTCATTATCCCGTTTTCCAAATTTCAAACTTAATATTGCCATGAATGAGAACCACGATCTACCCTATCAGCCCCGCTTTCCAACCGATTACCGCCCCGGTATTGGCATTATTGGCAGCGGCAACATTGTCCGCTCGGCGCACTTACCTGCTTACCAAAAACATGGGCTAAACCTTGTTGGCGTTTACGATCCTTTTCCGGAAGCGACCCAGGGTGTGCAGGAGCAGTTTGGCATTCAGCATATCTACGGCAGTCTGGAAGCACTGTTGGCCGATCCGGCGGTTGAGATTGTCGATATCGCTACTTTCCCCGAACAGCGGATTCCGATCATGCGCCAGGCGCTGGCCGCCGGCAAACACATTCTGGCCCAAAAACCGCTAGCACTTGATATGGAACAGGCCCGAGAAATTGTGGCCGAGGCGGAGCGCAGTGGGTTGAAAGTGGCAGTGAACCAGAACGGCCGTTGGTCTCCCCCCTGGCGCATTGCAACCTTACTGATTCAGGATGGGGCGATTGGGGAGGTAATGGCCGTGACCCATCTCTTCGACGTCAATTTTGGCTGGGTGCCAGGTACCCGCTTCGACGTCATTCCTCACTGGGTCATCTACGACTACAGCATCCACTGGTTCGATATCACCCGCTGCTGGTTAGCCGGTAAAACGATAGAAACCGTCAGTGCCAAAGAATACAAAACATCTAATCAGCCCGACAAAAGCGAAGCTGCCTGGGGGATGTGGAGCGAAATCCACTGCCTTGACGGCGCCAATGCTATACTGCGCTGCGTAGGCGGTTCGCACAGCCGGCAAAATGGGCATTATTTTTGGATACATGGCGCAAAAGGTACCATCCGCGGCTGTGTCCTGCCGGACCGGTTCGTCGAGCTGGACAGCGAAAAAGCGCAAACCCGCTTTGACTTCCAGGGCGAATGGTTCCCGGACGGATTTGCCGGAACGATGGGTGAGTTGATGTGGGCGATACGGGAAAACCGCCAACCCTATAACTCGGCGCGCCATCACCTGGCTTCTTTGGCCCTGACGCTGGCGGCGTGCCAATCGGCGGGCAACAATGGACAACCTGTAGGATTTAATGAGGTGATTTAAATGAAAGAAACATCTGAAATCTGGACAAAAATCGGCGCCTTCACCTTCGATTTTTCGCGCGGTGAATGGCAAAAAGTCGGGACGGCGGTTGAGTCGTATGGGCTGGAACTGGTGCAGCTCAGCGGCGAACTGCTGGATGAAGTGATCGAATCGCCGGGTAAGATAACGGCCGTTCGCCAGCAACTGGCCGACCACGGTATCACCATCACTGCTTTGGGCGCTTACCGCAACCTGATTGCCGCTAATATGGAAAAACGACAGCATAATATCGCCTATTTGAAAGCATGTCTAGAGCAGGCTAATGAGCTGGGAACGGCCGTGGTTGCCACCGAAACCGGCACACTACATCCCACCGGCGACTGGAGCGACACCCCGGAGAATGACACGCCGGCAGCCTGGAATGCTCTCTACGACGCTTTGGATGAACTGCTGCCCGTCGCCGAAAAAGCCCAATCATTCCTGGCTCTGGAAGGTTATGTCAACAACGTATTGAAGCGCCTGGATCAGGTAGATCAGATTCTCCGGCGCTATAACAGCCCGCACTTGAAAGTGATGTGCGATCCGTACAACTACATCTCTAAAAATTTGCTACCCCAATCGGCCCAGATAAATGATGAATTTCTCAATCGATTTCAGCATGAATTTGTCATCGCCCATTTGAAAGATGTCAGTGCGGCAGGGGCAGAAGTCGATACGCCGGAATTCGGCACAGGCGTTTTCCCCCAGGAGCGGTACATCAAATTCCTGAAAACGCAGCGCCCCGATTTGCCGCTTATTTTTGAACATTTGCCATTAGCGCATATGCCGACGGCCGTTGAACGATTACAGACAATTGCCGCCGAAGTGTGAGATCAGACATGTATCAGCCAACATTATCATCGGTTCAACAACATCCCCTGCCCGACTGGTATCACGACGCTAAATTCGGCATCTTTGTCCATTGGACGATTTCCAGCGTACCGGCTTATGCACCTACAGGATTGGGCGATATCGGCAATGTCTTTGCCAAAGATACGGAAGCATACGGCTTTACAAACCAACCCTATGCCGAGTGGTACCAAAACAGCCTGCGAATTAAAGGCAGTCCGGTCTACAAATATCATCACAAAACGTATGGCGAAGATTACCCCTATGAAAATTTCGCCCAAACGTTCAACGAGGCCAGCCAGCAATGGAATCCAGACACATGGACCGATTTGTTCGGCGAGGCCGGCGCGCGCTACGTTGTCCTGGTAACCAAGCATCATGATGGTTTTTTGCTATGGGACAGTCAACATCCCAATCCCAAGATGCCCGATTACCGTACCACGCGGGACGTGACCGGCGAATTGACGCAAAGCGTGACGGCAAAAGGGATGAAAATGGGCCTGTATTACTCCAGCGCCCTGGATTGGACCTTTTCACCCCAGCCCATTTTGGGCTTTGCCGATTTGCTCTCCAGTGGGCCAGCCAGCCGACAATATCTGCGTTATGCGGAAAATCATTGGAAAGAGTTGATTAACCGCTACGATCCGGCCATCTTATGGAGTGATATTGCTTACCCACCTGATGGCAATCTGCCGGAATTATTTGCTTATTTTTACAATCAAACGCCGGAAGGGGTGGTAAATGACCGCTGGTTCCAACTGCCTCGTTTCTATTTCAACCCGATTGGCAAATTGCTGCTTAAATGGTTGGCAAAACGGATGATGAACGGCAACACCGCGCTGCCCACTGTACCGCACTGCGATTATCGGACGACGGAATATGAGAATTTGACCGAACGGGCCTCGTTCAAATGGGAATCGGTGCGGGGAATTGGCAATTCGTTCACCTACAATCAGTTTGAAAAACCGGAAGATTATCTCCAAGCGCCGGATTTGATTCGGATGCTGGTGGATGTGGTCAGCAAGAATGGTAATTTGCTGCTCAACGTCGGGCCGCGACCGGATGGCAGCATTCCGGAACCGCAGGTGGAAGCATTGCAAGGCATCGGGCGCTGGCTGGCGGTGAATGGGGAAGCGATTTATGGAACACGGCCGTTCCCCCTCCGCCCCGGTGCTACAACAGACAACGGTCTCAAAGTCGCCTACACCACTAAAGAAAATACCCTCTACATCACCCTTTTACAGCCACCGAATGGTGAATTTCGACTGCCCGATTTGCCCGTTAGCGATGGCAGCTCATTGACTTTGTTGGGCACAAATCAGCCCATCACCTGGCAAAAAGAGGACAGTGGCATCCTCATTTCTCCCCCAGCCAACCTGGATTGGGAGGCCATTCCCGTGCTGCGACTGGAAACAAAAACCTGAAAATGGAGATTGAAAATGGATCATTTGGATGAAATTTATGACGCAATTATAGATGGCGACACGCCCACGACGGTAAAGTGGGTGGAGGCTGCCCTGGAAGCCGGGTTAAGCGCCTCGGAGATATTAGAGGACGGCATGATTATGGCGATGGATGAAGTTGGCCGCCTTTTTGAAGAGGGATCAATTTTTGTGCCAGAGATGTTGGTGGCAGCGCGGGCGATGAAAGCTGGATTGGTGTTGTTACGGCCGTATCTGGTAAAGTCCGGTATTAAACCAGTCGGCACAGTCGTATTGGGAACAGTCGCCGGCGATATGCACGATATTGGCAAAAACCTGGTGGGGATGATGTTGGAGGGAGCTGGCTACGAAATTATTGATTTAGGCATTGACGTTGCCCCAGAAAAGTTTATCGAAGCCATTGAAGAGGGCAACAACATTATCGGCATGTCTGCCTTGTTGACAACAACCATGGCCAACATGGATAAAACGATTAAAGCAATTACGGAGGCTGGTCTGCGCGATCGTGTGAAAATTGTGGTGGGCGGTGCGCCGGTAACGGCCGCATTCGCCCAACAAATCGGCGCCGACGGCTACGCCGCCGATGCCAGCCAGGCAGTGACACTGGTCAAATCTTTGCTTTAGCACCCGGCCACAGAAATTTTTTCAATTTCCCCGGAAACTTTTTAACGGGAAATACACTCGTTACAGTTTCCGGGGAAATATTGATTGCTTTAGAAATTGAAATTATTGGGGTCTGGTCCCACCCGCTTGCCCTCATCAAGGACATCCAACAGCTTCATATCAGCATCCGCAAGCGCAAAGTCGAAAATATCAGCATTTTCGGCGATACGGTGGGGGCGAACAGATTTGGGAATCGTCACCACGTCGTGCTGTAAATTCCAGCGCAATGCAATTTGAGCCGGCGTTTTGCCGTATTTTTCAGCCAGTTTTTGCACCACAGGCACATCGACAATCTCTCCCTGCATCAACGGACTCCAGGCTTCCACCTGAATTTCGTGTTCCTGGCAAAATTGCAGCAGGTCCGGCTGAACCAATAACGGATGGAATTCGATTTGATTCACAGCGGGAACGATGTGACCATTTCGCAGAATATCTTCCAGATGATGTATTTGGAAATTACTCACGCCGATGGCTTTGACACGGCCGTTACCATAAATCTCCTCCAGCACCTGCCACGTCTCTCCATAATGCCCCGCCACCGGCCAATGCACCAGATACAAATCCACATAATCCGTACCCAGCCGCTCCAGGCTTTCCTCAAACGCAGCCATAGCCCGGCTGGCGCGCATATCACTATTCCACACCTTCGTCGTCAGAAAAATA
Organism: Ardenticatenaceae bacterium; assembly: GCA_020634245.1. Taxonomy (GTDB): domain Bacteria; phylum Chloroflexota; class Anaerolineae; order Promineifilales; family Promineifilaceae; genus JACKCC01. The sequence continues at coordinate 6,432 of JACKCC010000031.1, forward strand.
TCCTCACGCGGAATACCACTCTCGCGGAGCGCTTCACCAACGCCGACTTCATTTTTATAGACAGCGGCCGTATCAATACTGCGGTAACCAACTTCCAAAGCCGACAGAACAGCCTGCTTCACCTTTTGACCATCATCAATCTGGAAAACACCAAACCCCAGCCAGGGCATTTCCAGGCCGTTATTTAACACGGCACAATCTTTTATACTATTGATTATCAAATTGCTCTCCTCAATGGTTGGTTAGTTAGCTGGTTTGTTGGTTTGTTCTAAGCCAACCAACCAACTAACCAACCTTTTAACCACCGTGCCGATACACATCCCAGCCCAGATAATAATCCAGTGCCTCATCCAACACATCCGCCACAAAAGCATCTGTCATGGCGCAGTGATGGGCAAAGCCATTCTTGGCCACGTAACGCATCAAACCCTGCAAATCGGCCACTTCTACAACGGCGCTGTTGCCCGGAATGCGGGACAGCGGATCGTTCGTGGTTTTGCCTTCGCCAAAGTATGATTTGATGAGACCGAGCCGGTCATCAGTGTCAATGCGGGCATAAGTGAGCGGTCCAGCCGGGGTACGGCCGTCTGTTGCCCCCCACGTATTTTCCGGCCCCAACGTCGTGCCCAGCACCTCGGCTGTGCTGATGCGAATCTCTTTGACCAGGCTCTTGGCCCAGTTGCCGCAGTGGAAGTAAATGCACTTATTGGGATCATCGTCGTAATTGTTATTCCAGTCTACCAGGGCTGATGGTTTGCTGCTGGCCAGCGTCAGGGCGTACATCGACACCGTACCGGCAATGTCGGTTTCGCAGGCGCTGGGCATCAGGTCGTCGCTCATCATGCTCATCAACGTACAGACATTGACGCCGTAGTTGGATTGCAGCGAATCCCAACATTGAATGGCGGTGGAGGTAATGTCGTTGTCACTCATCCAGCCACGAATCGTCACGGCCAGCTTGGCAATTTTGCGCAGTGATTCGGTCGGCACGTCTTTATAAATGGCATAGCTTTTGATACGCTCGATTTCGGCATTGACTTTGGCATCGTTATCATCCAGGCGCCGCACCCAACCAAACACATCCGACAAATCCAGCGTTTGTACGCTCATCCCCACCGATTCAAACAGTTTTTCGCTGTAGCGAACGGTTTTGAACGCGCCGGGGCGCGCCCCAATCGCGCCAATGCGGGCATTGGTCAATCCTTTGACCGTGCGGCAAATGGCCGCGAATTTGCTGATTTCGGCGGCAAATTCATCGGAATCAGGGTTGAGGGTGTGTGATTGGGTCACGCTGAAGGGGATTTCGTACTGGTACAGGTTGTTGGTAACCGACAGCTTGCCGCAGAACGCGTCGCGGCGGCCGGCAGCGGTGAGCATGTCGGTGCTGTCGGGAAAGGCGTGCACCAGTATAGGCACATCCAGCTTCGATTCGCGGATGGCGTCGGCGACGCCCTGCTCGTTGCCGAAATTGGGCAGGGAAACGATGATGCCGTCGATTTCGTCCTGGTGGCGTCGAAACAATTCGCCGCATTTTTTGGCATCATTCCACGTTTCTACCGCGCCCAGCGGTGTCGTTTCTTCATCGACGATGATGGTTTTGTAGCCTAAAGTGTGCAGCCGTTCCAGGATTTTTTGACGGCCGTTCACCACCAAATGATCCGCAAAAAAGTTACGATTGGTCACAATAACGCCAAATGTCGTCATGGTAAAACTCCTTTTTCAAATAAGTTATCAACTTCAGCCCGTGCGGGCATCCCCGGCTGGGCGCCTTGTTTAGTTACGGCCAATGCGCCAACCGCATTGGCAAATCGCACCGCTTCAACCAATGACCTCCCTTCGCCCAACCCCATCGCCAAACCGGCCACAAAAGCATCACCAGCGGCTGTCGTATCAACAACTGTCACCGGATAGGGGGCCACTTCGGAAAATTGGCCGGTCGCGCCGTCCAAAACCAGCGCGCCGCGGCTGCCCAGCGTCAAAACAACATGGCTGACACCCAAATTGAGCAGTTCTTGCGCCGCTAATCGGGCCTCATGGCTGGTGTCGACGGGCATATCGGTTAGCTGCGCCGTTTCCGGCTCATTGGGCACGAGCACATCGACGCCGGCCAAAATGTGGGCCGGCAGCTTTTGCGCCGGCGCCGGATTGAGGATGACTTTTGTGCCCGATTGGTTGGCCAGGGCAACGGCCGTTTCAATTGTTTCCAGCGGTGTTTCCAATGGCATCACCAACAGGTCTACATGCGGCAAAGCGGCCCAGGCCACCCGTACATAGTCAGCCGTCAGCTTATAGTTGGCTCCGGAGGCAACGGCGATGTTGTTTTGCCCGGCCGCATCGACGCAAATCATAGCAATACCGGAAGCGGCCGTTTCGTCGCGGCCTACGTGAGTCACATCAATACCTTCCCGCCGAGCATTGGCCAAGAGCTGCTCACCAAACGCATCGTTGCCCACCCGGCCAATCAACGACACCTGCGCTCCCAGCCGAGCTGCGGCCACGGCCTGATTGGCCCCCTTGCCGCCGGGAATCGTGGCGAAATTGTCACCCAGTACGGTTTCACCTGGCGCTGGAATCGTTGGCACCTGCACCACCAGGTCCATGTTCAAACTGCCAACAACAACGATATGCGGCATGGCTACCTCCAAAGATGTGGGTCAGTTTGTTAGTTGGGTTGTTGGTTAGTTGGTTAGTGACCACCCCACCAACTAACCATCCAACCAACCAACCATCCAACTAATCACCCAGATCAAACCCCCACGCCCCGGCCACTAAAATGACGTTGGCGTAAGGGGTAAACTCTCCCGTGCGGATGATGGCTTTGGTAACGGCCGTTTCCCGCTTAAATTCCACGTGGGGTATCGCCTCAATCGGCACGTTACCTAACAACTCAGTCAGCGCTGCATACATTTGCGGACTGACCGTCTTCATTTCCTCAGCCACAATCGCCTTCTCCACAAACATCTCCGACAAAACCACCCGCAGCGTCTCCAAAAACGAGGGCACACCAGTCGTTAAAGCCAGATCAATGCGCTGTGTCGTTGCCGGAATCGGCAAACCGGCATCGGCAATGGCAATCGTATCCGTGTGACCTAACCCGCTGATGACGGCAGCGATTGGTTGATTAATCACGCCAACTTTTTTCATGATTCCTTCCACTTGATATTGCAGCCGAGAGACGGCCGTTGTTCTTCCGAAACCGGCTGGCCAGACAAAACAGCATCCAGCGCCGCTCGCAAATCCTCGCCTGTTACCGGCACGTCATTGCGCGGCCGCGAACCATCCATTTGACCTCGATAAACCAGCTTCACATCACCATCAAAAACATAAAAATCAGGCGTACATGCCGCCTGATACGCTTTCGCCACCAACTGATCCTCATCATACAAATAAGGGAATGAATAACCCAATTCGGCGGCAACATCTTTCATCTTCTCCGGCGCATCTTCCGGATAAGACTCCACATCGTTAGAACTAATGGCCACAAAAGCCACCCCACGCGGCTGATAATCATTGACCAATTTGACCAATCCATTATTGACATGCTTGACATAAGGGCAATGATTGCAAATAAACATGATCATCGTTGCTTTCTCCGATTGCAGCGATGTCAGGCTTAATTGTTCGCCAGATACCACGTCTAGCAGTTCAAATTCTGGGGCAATCGTCCCCAATGGCAGCATGTTGGAGGGTACAGCAGCCATCCTAAAACTCCTTTGTAAATCGAATTGGCAATTCGATTCACGAATTACCAATTCGCGCCACGATGATAGAAGCCCGACATCTTATTGATTCATTCAAAGGAATGTCGGGCCTCTACAAATTATACACTTACTGCAACATTACTGGCCTTACGGACAACTGGTTTTGCCATTAGGGGCAAACAGTGTGTACTGGCAGGCATTTTCGGGGGTGAGCAGGACCATATCGATGGACTGCTTTTCCGGCTTGCCAGTGCTGCCCGTACGGATGTATTCGTCAGCCTGGATGGCCGCCTGGATGGCCATCTCGGCCACAGGCTGGAGGGCACCGGCATCAATCTTGCCGGCGAGGATGGATTCATTGACATCATCAGAGCCGTCGAAACCGACCACGATGACATCACTCATGCCAGCAGCATCCAATGCCGCCTGAGCACCCAGCGCCATCGTGTCGTTACCACAAATCACACCTTTGACATCGGGGTTGGCCTGGAGCAGACTTTCCATTACATCGAACGCTTCTGTCTGGCTCCAGTTGGCCGTTTGCTGTGCCACCATTTCCATGCCCGACAAAGCGTCGAGCACGTCATGGTAACCCTGCGAACGGACGTGAGCATTGGTGTCAGTGTCACGACCGGTCAATTCGATGTACGTCCCTTCTTCACCCATCAGCCGGGCAAATTCTTCGGCCAGGATGGTCGCGCCCTGGTAGTTGTTGGAGACGATCTGGGAAACTGCCACGCCTTCCTGGTTGATCTCGCGATCTACGAGGAAGGAGGGAATACCGGCATCTTTGGCTTTTTGCACGGCCGCAATGCTGGCATCAGCACCGGCGTTATCCAGAATGATCGCCGCAGCGCCTTGAGCAATACAGCTCTCGAACAGTTCCAATTGCTTGTTGGCGTCATCGTCATGGACGAGTTTCAAGGTCTGGTAACCGAGTTCTTCGGCTTTTGCTGCGGCGATTTCCTGCATTGTGCCAAAGAAGGGGTTCTCTACCCCGGGTACAATCACGCAAATCAACCCGCCGCCTTCCGCTGCGGTGGGTGCTGCGACTACACACGACTCCGTAGAACCGGTGGGAGCAAAGCTTTTGTACTGGCAGGCATTTTCGGGGGTGAGCAGGACCATATCGATGGACTGCTTTTCCGGCTTGCCAGTGCTGCCCGTACGGATGTATTCGTCAGCCTGGATGGCCGCCTGGATGGCCATCTCGGCCACAGGCTGGAGGGCACCGGCATCAATCTTGCCGGCGAGGATGGATTCATTGACATCATCAGAGCCGTCGAAACCGACCACGATGACATCACTCATGCCAGCAGCATCCAATGCCGCCTGAGCACCCAGCGCCATCGTGTCGTTACCACAAATCACACCTTTGACATCGGGGTTGGCCTGGAGCAGACTTTCCATTACATCGAACGCTTCTGTCTGGCTCCAGTTGGCCGTTTGCTGTGCCACCATTTCCATGCCCGACAAAGCGTCGAGCACGTCATGGTAACCCTGCGAACGGACGTGAGCATTGGTGTCAGTGTCACGACCGGTCAATTCGATGTACGTCCCTTCTTCACCCATCAGCCGGGCAAATTCTTCGGCCAGGATGGTCGCGCCCTGGTAGTTGTTGGAGACGATCTGGGAAACTGCCACGCCTTCCTGGTTGATCTCGCGATCTACGAGGAAGGAGGGAATACCGGCATCTTTGGCTTTTTGCACGGCCGCAATGCTGGCATCAGCACCGGCGTTATCCAGAATGATCGCCGCAGCGCCTTGAGCAATACAGCTCTCGAACAGTTCCAATTGCTTGTTGGCGTCATCGTCATGGACGAGTTTCAAGGTCTGGTAACCGAGTTCTTCGGCTTTTGCTGCGGCGATTTCCTGCATTGTGCCAAAGAAGGGGTTCTCTACCCCGGGTACAATCACGCAAATCAACCCGCCGCCTTCCGCTGCGGTGGGTGCTGCCTCTTCCACAGCAGCAGGTACCGTCGCTTCTTCGGCGGCAGGTGCTTCTTCGGTTGGGGCTGACTGGCAAGCACCGAGTAACATTCCTAAAATCGCGAGCAGGCTTAATAAAATTATAAACTTTTTGGTGGACATTTTCTTCTCCTTAATATTAGGTGAGTAGACATTTAAACAAACTTGGAATTTCAAATTTTTACATGCTTATTCGATATAAACTCCTTTCCCAGAGCAGCACCCCAGGTATTTTCGATTACGTTCATTGAATCTCTTGTTGTTTTTGAAGCGCAATGCGTTCTTGCATGCGAGCCTGAACCTGGTCGATGATGACAGCAAATACGATGACGGCGCCTTTGATTACATTCTGCCAGAAAGAGGAAACTCCCATCATCACCATGCCATCGTTCAATACACCGATGACAAATGCGCCAATTAAGGTTCCACCGATACTGCCACGGCCACCGGCCAGGGATGTGCCTCCCAGCACAACGGCGGCAATAGCGTTCAATTCAAAGGTGTCTCCTGTGAGTGGGTGTGCGGCCACTAACTGTGAAGCGATGATTAAACCAACTAATGCCGAACAGAATCCGCTGATGCTGTAGACAATGATTTTGGTACGGGCGACGCGCACACCTGAAAGTTCTGCAGCACGTTCGTTCCCGCCAATTGCGTACACGTGGCGACCAAAGGGCGTGCGTTTGGTTATGATGTGAGCCACAAGCGCGAGGATGACCATGAGCCAGATGGAATAGTTGACTCCCAAAAAGTTGCCTGCCCCCAGAATCCCGAATCCGGTATTGCCATACTCGGGACGGCCGATGAGGTTAGGAAAGGTGTAGCCGTTGTTTCGCAAGCCAGCGATGCCACGTGCCACGTACAACATTCCCAGGGTGGCAATAAATGGGGCAACATTAAAACGCGTGATGATATAACCGCTGATGGCTCCCGCCAGGGTTCCCAGGACAAGTGAGATTAACAAAATCGTCCAGGTATGCGGGTAAATGATGATGCCAAATCGGGGCAGGATGATGCCTTCGTTGATTAGCCCGCCCGCGATCATGGCGACCATGCCCACGATTGAACCGACGGACAAATCAATGCCTGCTGTCAGGATGACAAAGGTCATGCCAATGGCTAACAGCGCGTTGATTGCCACGTGCTTGGACATAATGACGAGGTTGGCTGCGGTCAGAAATTGCGGCGCCAGGGATGCGAAAACGGCCGTTACCAGAATCAGCGCAATAAAAGCCCGACCGCGTAACAGAAATTGCTGTACATCGGTTTTGGTAATGCTGCGCTTCTTTTTGTCCTGTGCGAGTTTCGTGTTCATTTCATGATCCATGTTGATTGCCTCCGTTTGATGGGCCGTGACCAATAGCTGAAGCAGCAACCAGTTTTTCTTCAGTGGCCTCTTGATGCGTAAATTCCCCTGTTATTTTTCCCTTCGACATGACCAAAATGCGGTCAGACATTGCCAATACTTCCTTCAACTCAGACGAGACAAAAATCACGCCGTATGCCTGTTCTGCCAGTTGATTGATGATTTCGGAAATTTCTGATTTCGCACCAACGTCGATCCCGCGCGTTGGTTCATCCAGCAGCAAAACTTTGGGGTGAGTCAGCAGCCCTTTGGCCACCACCACCTTTTGCTGATTGCCCCCGCTGAGGGCAGTAATTGGTTGTTGTGAACTCGCTACACGGATGGATAAATCGCCGATTTGCGAATTAGTGGCTGATTTTTCCTGCGAAGGGGCGAGGAAAACTCCCTTGAGATATTTTTGCAGACTGGCAAGCAGCATATTATCCATTACCGAGAGCGTGGGCACGATGCCGTCCCGTTGGCGGTCTTCGGGAACGAGTACAAATCCGGACCGGATGCGCCCGGAAATAGTTTTTGTTGTGATTGGTTCTCCATCTAACCAGATGTTCCCGGTTGCCTGCGGACGCGCCCCGGTCAGGCACTCCACCAGATCGGAGCGACCAGCCCCCATCAGCCCGTAAAGGCCCAACACCTCTCCCTGGCGCAGTTCAAAAGAAACGTGGTCAAGTAGATACCCGCCGCCAGCACGCGGCAGGGTCAGATTTTCCGCTTTGAGAAGTACGTCCCCCAGCTCACGTTCTTGACGAGTGAACAAAGTGGCAGGGTTACGTCCCACCATTTTCTCAATCATCCAGGTAACATTTACGTTTTTGATTTCCGCTTCGGCGACTTTGCGCCCATCCCGCAAGATGGTGACATAGTCGCCGATTTGCAGCAGTTCTTCCAGCTTGTGCGAAATGTAGATAATGGCGACCCCACGAGATTTGAGATCGCGGATGACCCGAAATAATACTTCCACTTCGGCGGCGCTTAGCGCGGAGGTTGGTTCATCCATGATCAAGATGCGCACGTCATGTGACAGCGCCTTGGCAATCTCGACGATCTGCTGTTCGCCAATACGCAGATCACTGACAAGCTCATCCGGATCGATTTTTTGTTCGAGTTTTTTTAGCAGTTCACCGGCGCGTTTTTTCTGGGTTCTCCGTGAGATCAGGCCATCCTTGCGGGTCTCTTCGCGGGCCAGGAAAATGTTGTCCACAACACTCAGGTTGTCGCACAGATTTAATTCCTGAAAAACCATGCCAATGCCTAAGTGAGTGGCTTCGAGTGGGGATCGCGGCTGGATTTCGCTGCCATCGAGCAGGATTTTGCCGCGGGTAGGCATCTGAACCCCGGCCAAAATCTTCATCAGCGTCGATTTGCCCGCACCGTTTTCGCCAATGAGGACATTGACTTTGCCTTTACGAACGTTGAACGAGACGTCATCCAGTGCTACCGTCCCGGGATAAATCTGGGTGATGTTTTGGGTGGATAGGATGATGTCTTCGGCAACGGCCGTTTCACCATCAAGTGTGGGGGTTAGATCGGACATCATCGTTAATCTCCCAGTTCAAATTCAACCGGCACGATGTTAATGGCGCTGATATCAATTTGAAGCAGATTGAACGTGCGGATGGTGAACGCGCCCTTAAACGAAACAGTCTTGCCGACCAGGTTCTCCCTATCAATGCCGCCCAGCACAGTAGTGAGAATACGTTTATTGATTTCGGTTGACGCTTTTCCGTACTCCGTTTGCTCTTTGAAATCGCCAAATGAGATGAAACCAACCGCGTCACGCACTGAAGTATTGTCACTGGGGATCCGGGTACCAATATAGAGCTGCACTTTGATTGGACCATCATAGCCGTCGAGCATCACATCTGCTGTACCCAGGCTGGATTCGGCATTGACGCTTACGATTTTGCCGCTGCCTTTCACCATGTAAACGTGTGCCTCGCCATCGGTGATCAATCCATATTGGTTGGCAATAGCAATCAATTCCTCTTTGGGAGCTGTCCCTCCAGCATTCGGCTCCATTTCAGAGAGAATTTTAGAGAGTTCTACAGCGTCATCATCGAAAGCCGGCATAAGCCGCGAGTCCCAAATCTCATCCACATAGGCAACAGGATCAAACGCTTCGCTTTGAACCGTCTCTTCGGCTTCCTCAATAGTGACGACGGTAAAACCATAGCGTCCCACAAGAACTAGCAATACAACTATTGCACCTGTAATGATGATTGAGGGCGTTTTTAGTTTCATGAATTTATCCTTGTTTGGGTTGATACAAAACCTGTTGTACGGCCGTTTGCCAGCCTGTATACAGTTTTTCAGCAGCAGCAGATGGCATCACCGGTAAAAAATCATTCGTTTCACGGGGCAGCCGGACTATATCGTTGAGATCGGCGTAGACACCCGTGCCAATCAATCCGGCCAGCACCGCACCTAACGCTGATAGCTCCGGCAGACGAGAAGCGCGCATCGTCAAATGGGTCAAATCGGCCACAAACTGCATCAAAAAGCGGTTGTTGACGGCGCCGCCGTCGGCGTGGACGGTTTGCAAATCAACGGCCGCTTCCTTTGCCATGAGCGCCAAGACATCGTTAATTCGGAAAGCAATCCCTTCCAGCGCGGCCCGCACCACGTGATTTTTACTGCTGGCCGGTGATAAGCCGACGACAGCAGCGCGGGCATCGGACCGCCAGTAAGGAGCGCCCAATCCAACAAAGGCGGGAACCAAATAGACACCGCCATTATCGGGCACGGCCGTTGCCAATGCTTCTGTCTCGTCCACCGATTCGATCAGCTTCAACTGGTCGCGCAGCCAGGTAATCGTGGCTCCGGTGAAGTTGGTGATACCCTCGAAGGCGTAAACCGGCTGCCCGCCAATGACCCAGGCTACGGCCGTGACAATCCCCTTATCCGAATACGCCACTTTATTGCCGATGTTCAGCAGCACCGAGGAGCCGGTACCGAACGTGACTTTGGCGCTGCCTGGCGCAAAACAGCGCTGGGCAAACAGCGCCGCCTGCGAATCGCCCATGACGCCAACGATGGGTAACGGCCGTTGCAGCAGCCCACCCATATCCGTCTCACCAAACCGGGCATCGCTGTCGCGCACTTCCGGCAAAGTAGATAGGGGAACGCCGAACAATTGGCATAACTCCGCATCCCAGGCCAGTGTGTTGATGTCGAACAGCAGGGTACGAGACGCATTGGTCTGATCGGTGGCAAAGGAACGGCCGTTCGTCAGCCGGTAAATCAAATAGGCGTCAATCGTACCCACCAACGCCTCGCCATTGTCCAACTTTTGGGCAATATCGGGCCGATTTCGTCGCAGCCAGGTCAGCTTAGAAGCCGGGAAATAAGTGTCGATTTTCAGCCCGGTTTTGGCCTGCACAAGCCCGCCATAACCCGCCGCTTCCAGTTCGGCGCAAATCGCTTCACCGCGACGGCACTGCCAGACAATCGCATTGTGCAGCGGTTCACCCGTCGTCTTGTCAAAAACGACGATCGTCTCCCGCTGATTAGTAATGCTTAAACACAACAGGCTGTCTTGCCTTTCCTTGTTGCGTTCCAACAAGGTGGCGACAGCCTGTAACGTATTCCGATAGATTTCCGCAGCATCATGTTCCACCCAGCCCGGCTGCGGATAAATTTGCTGGTGGGAAACGGCCGTTTTGTCCAATAACTCCCCCGTTTCCGTAAACAACAGCGCCTTCGTTGCCGAGGTGGATTGGTCAATTCCTAAAATCACGCTCATCGTCGTTCCCCTATGTCAACAATCCACGAATTTCGCAGATTAAGTCTGTGTCATCTTTGGATTTTCATCCCTTGCAGCAGTCGTTGGGCCGTTGCCGCCAATCCTTCCGGCGAAATGCCGTAATGGGCAAAAATCTCATCCTGGCTGCCCGTAACCGTGTACTCATCGGGGATGGCTACCGCCTTAAACGGCACATACACGCCCCGATCCATTAACAAAGCGGCCACCGTGCTGCCCAATCCCCCATACACACTGTGTTCCTCCACGGTGATGATGGCTTTGGAACGGCGGGCGGCAGCGAGAACGGCAGTTTCGTCTAACGGCTTTAACGTATGCACACTGATGACCCCGGCCGCAACCCCCTGTCCCGCCAATAATTGGCTGGCCTGCAGCGCCGGCGCTGCCGGTTCGCCAATCGCCAGGAAGGTCACGTCATCCCCCGCCACCAGTTGAATTGCCTTGCCGATTTCAAATTGGGCATCGACTCCATGCAAATGGGGCATCGACTTCTTGCCAAAACGGATGTAGATAGGCCTGGAATGGGAAACGGCCGCTTTAATCGCTTCCGCTGTCTCAAAATTGTCAGCCGGCACGACGATGTCCAGGTTATTAATCGCTTGCAACGCGGCAAAATCGTGCAGCGAATGGTGCGTCGATCCCAATGCCCCATAACTCACCCCGGCGCTGATCCCAATCAGCTTTACCGGATTATCAGAGTAAGCTACGTCATTTTTGATTTGCTCCAACCCCCGCGCCGTCAAGAAACAAGCCGGGGAAACGGCAAATGCTTTCTTACCCGTTGACGCCAATCCTGCCGAAATACCCACCAGATTTTGCTCGGCAATGCCCACTTCCACAATCTGCTCCGGCAATTTCTTACCAAAAGCCCCAAGTTTGCCGGAACCGCGTGAATCGCTGGTGATAGCCAAAATATCACGGTTCGCCTGCGCCAGGTTCAACAATGTTTCTGCAAATATTTCCAAATTAGGCTTACCAACTTCCATTTTGATTTCCCCAGGCTTTTTCCGCCGCATCTAATTCCTGCATTGCCGTAGCAAATTCATGGTCGGTGGGCACGTGGTGGTGCCAATCGATTTGATTTTCAATGAAGCTGACTCCCTTGCCTTTGGTCGTATGGGCTAAAACCAGATTAGGCTTGCCTGGCTCAAAGGGAAGCTGCTCAAAAAGAGCGACCAACTCGGAAATATTGTTACCGTCCACTTCCTGCACAGAATACCCAAAAGCCTCAAATTTGTTGCGCAAGTTAACGACACCAGCCACATCTGCCACCGATCCGGTGATTTGCAGTTTGTTGTAGTCCACAATAACCACCAGATTGTCCAGTTCATAATGGGCGGCCGCCATAGACGCTTCCCAGTTGGACCCTTCCTCCAGTTCGCCATCACCCAAGAGCGTAAAGACACGGAAGGAACGGCCGTCCTTCTTTCCGGAAATAGCTGTTCCCACAGCAATGGGTAGGCCATGCCCCAAAGCACCCGTATTATGCTCCACTCCATTCACCTTGCGGGTCGGATGGCCAATGTAGTGGGATCGGTACTGATTCAAACTGTCCAAATCTTCAACCGGGAAAAACCCTTTATCGGCTAAAACAACATACAACGCTTCAACTGAGTGACCCTTACTCTGGATATAGCGATCACGATTCGCATCTTGAAAATTATGCGGTGACACATCCATCACCCGGTTATACAAAACATTGAGAATATCCACCGCTGACAGGCTTCCACCCGTGTGACCAGCTTTTGCTCTCTTTATAATCGCTAGCGTCTTTTTCCGATATTGGATCGACTTAAGTTCCAGGTCCGTGGTGGTTAATTGTCTCATTAGGAATTTCCAATCATCAATTGTGAATAAATATTCGTCCCACAATAAACTTTCACACACATGTAGATTACAAGGAGTAAATCGATATGTCAAGAAAAATCGTATAATTATTCAGATGTTGATAAAATTTCGTAAATCATTTACACTTTATAGTGAAGTGCCAGTCACAGGGCGCACAATTTAGGATTGACTACGGCCGTTTGCCCTGTGACTGGCACTTTGTAAAAAATCAAGTGATACCAAAAAGAGGATCCCATGGCCCAAATTGACGAATTAAGATTAATGGCGCGCGTAGCCCGCATGTATTATGAAAATGACATGCGCCAGTCAGACATCGCCAATCAGCTTGGGCTGTCACAAGCCACAATTTCTCGCCTTTTCAAACGGGCCAAAGAAGAAGGCATCGTACGCATTTCGGTCCACGTACCTCAAGGCGTATTTTCAGAGTTAGAAGAACAAATCATTGACAAATTTAATCTTCGGGATGCCATCATCGTCGATAGCATCCATGATGATGAACAGCTAATTCAACGTGATATAGGTGCAGCTGCGGCCTATTACATAGAATCAACGATTAAACCAAATGAAGTCATTGGCCTGTCATCGTGGAGTTCCACACTGCTGGCCATGGTTGATGCGATGCACCAGATGCCCCGGAAACCAGATGTGCGCGTCGTACAGATTTTAGGCGGAATTGGTAATCCCTCGGCAGAAATTCATGCCACTCGCCTTACCAGCCGTTTTGCAAAATTAGTTCACGGAGCCGCTGCCTTTTTACCAGCTCCTGGCGTTTTAGGTTCGGAAGGGGCATTACAAGTTTTGCTAGATGATCCATATGTGCAAGAAGCAATGGCATTATTTAATGAAGTCACCCTTGCACTAGTGGGGATTGGAGCCGTAGAACCCTCAGAACTATTGGCAGATAGTGGCAATATTTTCTCTAATGAAGAACTTGATATGCTGCGTAACAATGGTGCAGTAGGAGACATTCTTCTGCGTTTCTTTAATGTATCTGGTCAGCCAGTAGAAAATTCCTTAGATCATCGTGTTGTCTCCATGACGCTGCCGCAGCTTCGTCATGTGGGACGCTCGGTAGGCGTTGCCGGTGGAAAGCGCAAATTTAATGCGATCCTCGGTGCTTTACGCGGTGGACTAATCAACATACTGATTACAGATTGTTTTACAGCCCAACGCCTTGCAGACTTAATCTCTTAAATTCTCCTCCCAGCCATATTCTCGATAGCAAGCCCCTAACCTCCAACTATTGAGCGTTTGCCCTTTAAGCAAACACGTTTAAATAACGCCAATTAGCCCCTGCTTAGATTGTCGTACGTATTTAGTTTCCTCAAGAGGTTCAAGGCTGAGTTCGCCACCCGTGAATAATATATAATCTCAGAATAAATATTCAAAAATACTTGACTCGCCGATTTCCCCCTGTTACCATTAACAAATCTGAAACAATATTTTTATGTGAATAATTATTCAGGCGATCGTGGTAGAGATAGTCTAAGATGGACATTTGAGCGAATTGAGGAGGTATATTATCGAATAGACAATTCAAAACTAACTCGATTCTTCGACCGATTCAAATATTAAATTTTCAGTTTTTCGTGAGAGGAGAAAAATAATGACAAAGAAAATTTACCCTTTGCTGGCATTGCTCATCCTCGTTGCCATGTTTGTATCAGCCTGTGGATCTTCCGCGACCCCGACAACGGTACCAGATAACAACGCCAGCGAAACGACATCAGATAACAGCGCCAGTACAACTACCGACACCGAAGCCTCCAGCAGTTCTGGTGAAATGACCGAGGTTGGCACGCCCCGCAGTGAAACCCTGATTGTCCAGACCTTTGATGGTAAACTGGACACTCCGGATAATTTTAACCCGCTCTCTGGCAGCTATGTCCTCTGGCGTGGCTTCCGTGAATTGGCCTGGGGTTACATGTGGGAAATGGATACCGCTACCGGTCAGTCTTACCCGGAATTGGCGGCGGAATTACCTGTGGTCCTTAATGATGATTACACCGAGTTCCAAATTAACCTCAAGCAAGGCATCTACTGGAGCGACGGCGTTGAATTCACAACGGATGATGTTATCTACACCCTCGATACCTATTTCGCCAACATCGGCAAGCTCACCTATTGGGGTATCCCGATCATCACCGGTTATGTCGATTCCTACGAGAAAGTTGACGATTACACGCTTAAGGTCAAGACCACTCACCCGGCTTATGACTTCGCCACCACTCTTGGCGTTTACACCTGGGGTTCGAACTTCAACATTGTGCCCAAGCACATTTTTGAAAAAGTTGAGGACCTCACGACCTTCAACAATCCCAACCCGGTCACCTTGGGTGCTTACACGCTCAAATCCTACGACCCCAATGGTCAGTGGCACCTGTGGGAACTGCGTGAAGACTGGGAACGTTCCTCCACAGGCTGGATGGGCAAACCGGCCGCCAAGTACGTTTTCTACAAAAACTTCGGTGATGAGCAAACGCGTACCCTGGCTTTCATCAAGAACGAATACGATGTCGATACCTTTATGAGTCCCGATAGCATCGCCGCTGCCCAGGGGCAGAACCCCAATATCAAAACCTTTGCTGCCACCTTGCCCTTCCACGATATGGGCGACGCCTGTTCGTATGGCATCATTATGAACGCCCAAAAAGCTCCGCTGGATAATCCGAATGTGCGCTGGGCGCTGGCGCTATCGCTTGACCTGCAAAACGTAGGTTACAATGCCATGAACGGCCAGTTCCGGGCTTCGGCGCTGCCTATGCCTGATACGCAAATCACCAACCCGGCTTACTTCGCTCCACTGCAATCCTGGCTCGAAAACCTAACTCTGGAAGATGGCTACCAACCCTGGAACGCCAACTTCGCGGCTGAAATGGTACAGAAAATGACCGATGCGGGCCTGGATCCTGCCCAACTTCCGACCGGCAACGATGTGACCGCCAGTTACGGCATGGGTTACTGGAAATACGACCCGGCTGAAGCCGAAAAACTAATGGCAACCGCTGGCTACACCAAGAACGCGGATGGTTTCTTTGCCGATGCCGATGGCAAGGTTTGGGAAGTTGAACTGGTAATCCCCAGTGATTGGAACAAAGTGATGCAGCGCGTGGGCTTCTCTATTGCCGACGCGTGGACTAAATCCGGCTTCAAAGTGAACGCTCGCCAGGTCGATAATGCCGAATTCGACAAGGTTTCTCGAACCAATGCCTTGTTAACCACCATGGTCAACTGGGGTACTGCTTGCGTCTTCAACACCAACTACCTCGGCAGTTGGCGCTCTTTCAACGCAGATAACGTGAAACCCGTCGACTCCAACGAGGAACTTGCCGGGAATCTAAACCGCATTACCGACCAGCAGATATTTGACCTGATTACCGCAGCAGGCTCCATGGATCAGTCTCAGCCTGAGTTCTTGCAGGCCGGCCAGCAGATTATTCAACGGATGATCACGGACATGGATTACATCAATATGATGAACATTCCAACCACCATCCCGACCAACGATACTTACTGGACGAACTTCCCCAAGGCAGATAACGCTTACGCTGTGCCCTATACATGGTGGAGTTCATTTAAGGTGATCCTACTCAACATCCAGCCCACTGGTAAATAATAAATTTTTGTTCAACGAGGGAGGACTGTCGTTCAGACAGCCCTCCTTTTTTATAAATTAGCGTCACTGTTCAGGGTTAAATCTCACCCGCTCTTCGGGGCTGAATAATGACGAAAATAAAGAGGCGCGTAATGAAATTAACTCAATACGTCCTGCAGCGCTTTGCAACTTACCTGGCAGTACTTTTAATTGGGCTGACGATCACGTTTTTCTTACCCAGATTCATGCCGGGGGATCCCATCAGTAACTACATCGCCCAAATCCAGGCGAGGGCCAACCAAAACCTGACTCCCGAAGCCGTTCAGCAGATCAGAGATTCGCTGGCAGAGCTTTATGGTTTAAAAGGCAGCCTTTTTACACAGTACATTAACTTTATGAAGCGGGTTCTGCTGCACTTTGATTTTGGCCCTTCCTTCACCTCTTACCCCACACCGGTTTCAGAAGTCCTGTTGAAAGCGCTCCCCTATACGGCCGGTTTATTGTTAACAACAACAGCTATTTCCTGGCTGCTTGGAAATTTAATCGGTCTCATTGCCGGATATTACAATAAACGCCTTGGAGCAACCATCCTGGAGCTTTTAGGCATCGTGCTTTATCCAATCCCATACTATATCCTGGCATTAACAGTCCTGATCATACTGGCTTTTTGGTTCCCAATCTTTCCACTATCTCCAACCTTCCTTCCCGGTGCTCTGGACTGGCAAATGTTCAAACTGATCCTGTACAACTCGTTCTTGCCAGCCTTGACCCTGGTTTTGGCCGGTTTTGGTTGGAATATCTTGAGTATGAAAGCTCTGGCAGTTTCCACCAAAGAAGAACCTTACGTCCAGTTTGCTCGTTTGAAAGGCGTTCCTAACTGGAACAGAATGACCAGATATGTTTTTCGCAATGCGCTGCTGCCGCAAGTGACAGCCCTGATTTTGTCGCTGGGCACAGTCTTCAACGGTGCACTGCTAACGGAAATGCTTTTTTCGTACCCAGGCGTAGGCTTGATGATGCGTACCGCCGCCGGGGCCGGGGATTACAACCTGCTTTATGGATCCATCACACTTTCGATCATTGCAGTTGCCACGGCGGCGTTTGTCCTCGATCTCATTTACCCGCTGTTTGATCCACGCATCCGGCTGGGGAGATAAGTCCATGAAAGAAAACATTGTTTCCAACACAAGCACTCAAAAAAAACGCTCCCTGATTAAGCTGAATGCACGCCTGTATGTTGGGCTGACGATCATTTCGGTGTTTATCCTGGGAAGCTTTATTCTGCCTTTTTTTAGTAAAGTTGACCCGGTTGCACAAGGTACTTACCTGAAAAACATGCCCCTATCCGCCAAACATTTGCTGGGAACAAACGCCCTTGGACAGGATATTTTCTGGTTCCTGGTTTTCTCAATTCGTAATTCCCTGTTGCTTGGTTTGGGAGCCAGTTTGGGCATCACGCTCATCTCTACATTTTTGGGGATGAGTGCAGGCTACATCGGAGGATGGTACGAACGGATTGTAGTGTTATTCATCGATACTTTCATCACCATTCCAGTCCTGCCAATTTTGATCGTCTTGGGCGCTTTAGTGCGGGGTAATACTTCGTTTGCCATTGTCGCTGTCATCCTGATCGTCTTCGGTTGGGCCTGGAATGCCCGCACTATCCGTTCGATGGTGCTATCTCTGCGCGAGCGTGAGTTCATCAACATGGCTCGTTTCTCAGGCGCCAGCACTTTCGATATCATTTATAAAGAAATCTTTCCCCATGTTTACGCTTATATGGTGGTGGGCTTTATCAATACCATTCTTTTTGCGATCAATACCGAGGCTGCCCTGGCTGTCATCGGTCTTTCCAAGATACAAGTTCCAACTCTGGGATCGATCATTTTTTGGGCCTTAAACTATAACGCTTTGATGATTGGTCAAATCGCCTGGATCGTTGCGCCGATTGTTGCGACTGTCTTGCTTTTCCTGGGGCTGTTCTTGACCTCTACCGGATACAATGAATTGTTTGCAGAAAGGAGGGGTGTAGCATGATCAAGCTCGATAATATTGAGGCAACTTATACAACAGTGCGGGGCAAGGTCAAGGCGGTGGAAGGGGTCAGTCTGGAGATTCCCGATGGCATTATCATGGGGATTGCCGGTGAATCAGGCTGTGGAAAAACCACGCTGATGAAGGTAATCTACGGTGACACGGGTTTTCCGCTGGCCCTTTCCCAAGGCTCTGTAGATTATGGTTTTGAAAATGACCAGGGGGAGCGTGTTACCAGTAAAAATATTCAAAAGGAGTGGTTCCGGCATATCTCTTACATTCCGCAAAGCTCGATGAGTTCTTTGAATCCGGTGGTGCGTATTCGTGACCAATTTACCGATTTCCCAGCCACTTCGAAGAAAAAACGCGAAACCCTGGAACTGGTACGTGAGTATGTTCAGAAGTTGGGACTACCGCCGGAATCTATCGATTCTTACCCGCACCAACTCTCAGGGGGTATGCAGCAGCGTATCATGGTCGCTTTAGCCACCTTTTTGCAGCCGAGAATTATCTTAGCAGATGAACCAACGACGGCATTGGATGTGGTTGTACAGAAAGATATTCTGATCCTGTTGATGCGCTTGCAGCGGATGATGAAAAACAACATCATTTTTGTTTCGCATGATATGGGGGTTCATTTCCAGATCACACACAAAATGATGATTATGTACGCAGCTAAAACGGTTGAATTTGCCAATACGGAGGATATTTTTAATGATCCATTGCATCCGTATTCATTAATGCTGACCAGTTCGCTGCCTACGATTGGTGATGACCGCGCCCGAAAGGGGTTGCCCGGCCGGCCGCCCAGTCTTTGGGATCCGCCGAAGGGTTGCCGGTTTGCCAAGCGCTGTCCGTTGGCGATAGTGCTTTGCCATGAATCGGAACCACAACTGCTGGAACACCGGCCGGGTCGTTTCTCTGCCTGCCATCGGGTAGATGCGATGCCCGATCTGATAGACAAAATGCGGCATGGTCCCAAATTAAGCGAATTTGTCAAGGATGCAGATAAGTTGATTGCTGAGGTTGAAAGTGCATTGAAAGCTGATGAAACGGGGGGCACGGCCGTTCAGGAGGAGCTTGAGTAATGAAGACAATCATCAAAACAGAAAACCTCAACAAAGAATATATCCTGGGTGGCTTTCCGCGCAATATCAAAATTAACGCTTTGAATGATGTCAATATCACGGTTGCCAGCGATGAACCGGCCATCATCAGCGTCGTCGGCGAATCGGGAAGCGGCAAGACCACCCTGGCCAAGACAATTTTGCGCCTGGTGGAACCGACTTCCGGCCAGGTGCATATCTCTGACCAATTGGTGGCGGGGAAAGGCGCTCAGCCTGATCATACAGAATTTCTGCGCACGGTGCAGCCCATCTTCCAAAATCCATTTGAAGCGTTCAATCGTTACCGAACTGTGGATGCGTACCTCTATGAAACGGCCACCCGCGTATTGCAGTTAGATCCAATTGAGGCTGTCAAAGCCATTGAAGAAGCCCTGACCGCGGTTGGTCTCGAATATAAGGATGTGCGTGGAAAGTACCCCAACCAGTTTTCCGGCGGTGAGCTACAACGGGCTTCTGTAGCGCGGGCTTTGATTCCACACCCGACCCTGATTATTGCCGACGAACCGGTTAGCATGATTGACGCTTCCCGGCGCATGATCATCATCAACCTGTTCCTGGCCCTCAAACAGGAATTTAATACCAGCTTTTTGTACATCACCCATGATCTGGCAACGGCTTATTACATCAGTGATTACATCGCTGTGATGAATCGCGGCCGGGTGGTTGAGTTTGGTGAAGCCAAACAGGTTCTTCAGGATCCCCAGCATGATTACACGCGTCTGCTGCTTAATTCAATCCCCCAATTGAGCAGGAAGTGGGCAGATGAAATTGACTGGGGTGCGCCTATAGGCGCAATGTCTGAAAGAGTGATGAATTAAAATGAGTACAGACGTTTTAGAAATATGGTCAGGCACGGGTGTTCCGCCTGACTCGGAAGAGTGGACATGGCATGAGCAGGCGATGCAACCGCCCGGAACTTCGCACCCAGATGAGATGGTCAGAAATGTCGTTGTACCCACACTCACGAGGTTTAAACCGCCTGAGGGCACAGCAAACGGCACGGCGATCATCGTCGCGCCTGGGGGTGGATTTCATTTTTTGATGATGTACCATGAAGGCTACGATGTGGCACGTTGGCTGACCAAATTTGGCGTGACGGCCTTTGTGCTGAAATATCGTGTCCAGCATACGCCTGAGGACGACAGCAAGATGTCGGCCTTTCTTGAAGAGTTCGACAGGAATTTACCCGCAGTCACGCAGACCGAGGTTGATCCGCCGATGAATTATCCACCATTAGAGGAAGCGAGGCTGTGGAGTGAAGAAGATGGGCGACAGGCGATTCGCTTTTTGCGCCAAAATGCGGCTGAGTTGGGGATTAATCCAAATCGAATTGGGATCATGGGCTTTTCGGCAGGTGGCGGGGTGGCTATCAACTCGATACTGGAACATGACGCCCAGAGCTACCCAGATTTTGCGGCGGGCATTTATCCTGCTTATCGCATTGTGAAACCGATGCCCAAAGCTGTTCCTCCCCTTTTTATTGTGATGGCCGATGATGATAATCTTGTAGCCCCTATTTCTTCAGCGAGACTGTATGAAGATGGGCATAAGGCAGGTCAATCGGTGGAATTGCATATTTTTGCCAACGGTGGGCATGGTTTCGGGATGCATAAACAAGGTTTGCTTTCCGATATTTGGGTCAACTTATTCGAGAATTGGTTAAGATCACAAGGCTATATTGCCTGATATGGCTACATCACGGCATGGACAAATGATGAACTTGAGAAAATCGAAGGAGTTATTCCTATGACAACGAATGAAAAAACAACGATGATTGAACAATGGGGTCTTTTCGAACTGGCGCTCAAAGGCACTTCACAAGGCAACCCCTTCCTGGAAGTTGAATTTTCCGCCACCTTCCATCAAGGAGACAAATCCATCCGGACAACCGGCTTCTATGATGGTGGAGGAACCTACCGCGTCCGCTTCATGCCAGGCAGCCAAGGCGTTTGGCGCTATCAAACCGCCAGTAACCTGCCCGAATTGAATGGCATCGAAGGCTCCTTTACCTGTATCGCACCCGGCCCGGATAACCACGGCCCTGTGCGTGTGGCGAACCCCTATCATTTTGCCTACGCCGACGGCACCCCCTACCTCCCGGTCGGAACCACCTGCTACGTCTGGAATTTGCAGGGCGAACCGTTGGAAAGCCAGACGTTGGAAACCCTGAAAAAATCTCCTTTTAACAAAATCCGCTTTTGTGTTTTTCCGAAACGATATGCGTACAACCAAAATGACCCCGCCATCTATCCCTTCCCCGGCGAGGTAAAGCGCGACCCGTCTGAGAAGTTTGTAATTGGCCTTACCCAAGCACCCCCGCCCGATTATTGGGACTTCAGCCGCTTCGTGCCGGAATATTTCCAACACCTCGAACAGCGCATCGCCGATTTACAAGTGTTGGGGATTGAAGCGGACCTCATCCTGTTCCACCCGTATGACTTTGGTGCCTGGGGTTTTGACCGGATGCCGGCCGAGGTCAATGATCGTTATCTGAAATATGTCGTTGCCCGGTTCTCGGCCTACCGCAACCTGTGGTGGTCGTTTGCCAATGAATACGAACTACTCCGGGATCGCACGACGGAAGATTGGGATCGTTATTTCCAACTTGTTCAAGCCGAAGATTCTTACAACCATCTGCGCTCCGTCCACAATATCAAAGTCTTTTATGACCATACCAAGCCCTGGGTGACACATTCCAGTGTCCAACACGGTGATGTTGCCAAAACGATCACCTGGCTCAAACAATATAGAAAACCCGTGGTTGTGGACGAATGCGGCTATGAAGGCGATATCAACCAACAGTGGGGCAACCTGACGCCCCAGGAAATGGTCAACCGCTTCTGGCTGGGTTTCGCCAATGGCGGTCATGTCGGGCATGGCGAGACCTACTGGAACGAGGAAGAAGTGCTGTGGTGGTCAAAAGGCGGCGTACTCAAGGGCGAAAGTGTCGCCCGGATTGCTTTCCTGCGCCAGATTATCGAAGCCGTCCCTGCCCCTGGGCTGGAACCGCTCAACAAAGCCCGGTTTGAGGACATAGTCACCATGGAAGAAGTGATGGAGATGTTTGCCTTCAGGAATGAAACAGCTAACCTCCTCGGCACGTGGGCAAGCCATGTCCCGGCAGCCGGACACAATGGCACGGATTACTTCCTGCTCTATTTTGGCAACCACCAACCTGTATATCACGAATTCGATCTGACCGGGAGTTTTCGGATCGACATTATTGATACTTGGGAGATGACCATTTCCTGCTTTGCAGAAAGTGTTACCGGCCCTGTGCGGGTATCCCTACCCCGTAAACCGTATATCGCCATTCGCCTGCAACGCCCTGCTTAAAATCGGCGGCAACCAGCGTTTTTTGGCCGAACCAGAAGGACGATCTTATGCTGATTCATCCCTGGCAAGAAATCGAAATTGTTTTGACTGCTGCCCTGGAGTACGAAAACCCTTATACCGATGTGGATGTCCATGTAGAGTTTACTCACGAGAGCGGTACGACCTTGCGCCGTCCAGCCTTTTGGGATGGTGGACAAACCTGGAAAGTGCGCTTTGCTTCGCCTCTGGCAAACGGCCGTTGGCACTGGCTCAGCCAATCCTCCCACAAAGATAGCGGTCTGCACAGACAGGGTGGCACATTAGATTGCCAGCCTGACAGCCAAACCACCCATCGCTTTTACCGGCACGGTTTCTGGCGCATGTCGCCTGGCAAGCGCAGTTTGGTCCATGCCGATGGCTATCCAGCGATCCTAGCAGGAGATACCGCCTGGGCGCTCCCTTGGCGGGCAACTGAAGAACAGTGTCGTATCTATGCCGTCGACCGTCAGGCAAAAGGGTTTAACGCCGTCTTGCTGATGAGCGTGCAGCCAGACATGCACGCTCGCGGCCCACGCGACCGCATAGCCGATGAGGGTTTCGACATCGGTTTTGAGGATTTGCCAAACGGCCACATTAATGAGCTAAACCCGGCTTATTTCCAATATCTTGATCGCCTGATTGGTATCCTGGTTGAACATGAAATTGTGCCCGTCTATCAGCCAGTCTTTTTTGGTTTCGGATGGAAAGGATTGAGCGTAGCTGGCCCGGTTTTGCCACCGGCAGAATATGCCCGCTACTGCCGGTATTTAGTAGCCCGTTACGGCGCGCGCCCAGCCGTTTATCTGGTAGGCGGGGATGGTTCAGGCTACGAGCCTCAGGTACCGGCTGGCGGCGAAGAGATTGAAAAGTGGGACGCTTATCAGCAGCCTACCGGCATCCACTATCGCCCTCATGCGGATAATCGGGCCTGGCAAGATGCGGATTGGCTTGATTTTCAATGGTGTCAAACGGGGCACAGC
This sequence comes from Ardenticatenaceae bacterium, assembly GCA_020634245.1. Classification (GTDB taxonomy): domain Bacteria; phylum Chloroflexota; class Anaerolineae; order Promineifilales; family Promineifilaceae; genus JACKCC01. The sequence continues at coordinate 30,162 of JACKCC010000031.1, forward strand.
GGCGAACATATGCCGGAGCGTGTAACCGACATGTGGCGCAACACATCCATCAAGGCTGTGGCCAACGGCGAACCCACTTACGAGCATGGGGGCAGGCGCGGCAAAGCCGAAGGTTGGTGGCAGGGACATGAAGCATGGTCTAACCTATGTGCCGGGGGCACAATGGGCGTGGTTTATGGGGCAGGCAGCCTTTGGCAGTGGCGACTTCATCCTGAAGAGTCAGGGCATGAAGCATTCTTCCTGGCCGAAAATGCCGGCTGGCGCGAAGCGTTGGACTTTGAAGGTTCCCGTTATGTCGGTCTTATTCCGCGCATACTGGAGGGCTTGCCAACGACTGATATGGAGCCTAATTGGCAAGTTAGCTTGGGCAGACGGGGGTTGTTGGTACCGGGTAAATTGTATATTGGTTACCTGAGCGAGGGTGGCATGACAATGTATTTCGGCAATCAGGTGCCGCGCTCGTACCGGCTTGTTGATCCGCGCAGTGGGGAGACGGTTAGCGAAGGGAAACTACCCGCAAATGATCCCGTTACCATGAACATAGACAAGGGGCCACGCGTTATTATTTGTTACAAGCCATGAATCCCACTTTAATGCACCCTATTTTCTAAATACTTGTTTGACCAAATCGGTCTGACATTGGTGAAAATTGGCGTAGTGGGTTCGTCAGAACGGTTGAGCGATTCTGGCAAAATCTTTTTATCCACGCTTATCAGGAGGGAATAAGGGAACGGCCGTTCCCTTATTCCCTCCACTCTGCTAACTACCGCTTCCTCTTTACCTTTTACACTTTACGCTTTACAATAACCCCCATGAGCATCGACAACCCATTCTACCACCGGGGAGCAATCCGCCGGGCCGAAGATTTTTACGGCCGTGACGCCGAAATTACCCAAATTCTAGGTCTGCTGCGCAATGGGCAAAGCGTTTCGCTCATTGGTCCGCGCCGCATTGGCAAAAGTTCACTGCTAATGCATCTATGCCGTCCCCAGGTACGGCAAGGATTGGGTATGCCGGCAGATAAATCGTTCTTTGTTTTGGTAGACTGCCAGGAGCTGGGCGGCTCACCACCGGAAGAAGTATATGAGGTGCTGCTCACTGGGCTGCTGGATGCCGCCGAAGATGCTGGCGTTACGTTGGAAAGCCCCAAAGGGCCAGCCTCCTACCATGGCCTTGACCGAATGCTGCGCCAGTTGAGTCAGAATGGGATTTCTGTCGTTGTTCTGCTTGACGAATTTGAATTGCTGGCCGTCAATGAACATTTGACCCCTTATTTCTTTGCCCGGCTGCGCGGCCTGACAACAAAACACGGATTGGCCTATCTTACTGCATCGCAACGGCCGTTATTCGCCATCACCGCCGAAGAAGAAATCCTCAGCTCCCCTTTCTTCAACATTTTCGTTACCCTGCCGCTGGGTCTGTTCACACGGGAAGAAGCATTGGGGTTGCTGCAAATCCGCCTGGCCGATACTCAAATCCAGTTTTCGCCAGCGCTGCAAGACCATTTGCTGTTCATGGTTGGGCCACACCCGTTCTTCCTGCATGTGGCTGGTTACTACGCTTTCCAAATGCTCGTGCAGGGTGAAAGCCTCAAAAAAGCAGACGAATTTGCTCTGTTGGACGATCCGGTTGAAGTCGAGGCCAGTTCACATTTGGGTTATCTGTGGCAAAATCTTGCTCCGGTCGAACAATATGCGCTGGCCATCGCTAACGGGCCAATCGATAATATGCGGTTGTTGGAACAGCAGTGTTTGTTGGAACAGGTAGACGGCCGTTACTGCTACACTAATGAAATCCTGCGCCGTTTCGTCCGCCGCCAGGCTGTCGAAGGCTTGATCCAGGCCGGCCCATTTGTGATTGACCAGCAGCGGCATCAGGTATGGGCCATGGGGCAGGAAATCAGCCTGACCACCTCTCAATTTGCCATCCTGGTTCGTCTATGCGAATTAGAAGGGCAGGTGGTACACGGTGATGATTTAGAAACGGCCGTATGGGGTGATGTCCTGGTCAACGATCCAGATCGGCTCAAAACCCTCATCAAACGCCTGCGCCGGGCCATCGTCCCCTACGACACCTGGATCATTAGCGAACGAGGCGTCGGTTATGCGCTCCGGCCGCCAGATTAAGCAGCGAGGAACGAGTGGTGAGTGGCGAGTAATGAGTGGCAAGTCTTTCACGTCACGCATTGCACCTTACGTTTCACGTTTCACAATTCACGGTTTACAGATTGCGGGTTTCAGCTTAATCCTTCTTCTCCTTTTTGCCCCTTCTTCTGCCACTGCTCAAGCCCAATCTCCCAGCTACTGGCAGTATCGTGCTGCCGGCCGTTTGCAGCACGTCATTACCGCCGACCTGAACAACGACAACATTGGTGAATTCGTCGTTGTGGATGAAGATGGCAAGGTAGACATCCTGGACGCGAATGGAGCCTGGCAAAACAGTTACAACGCCGCTGCCCCGATTACGGCCGTTCAAACTGTGGATACCGATGACGCCCGCCGTTCACCCCGCGAGATCATATTAGCACTTCCCAATCGGCTGGTGCTGCTGGCTGCCAATGGCAGTGAATTGTGGCAGACACCGCTGACCACTTTAACTACGCCGCCCGATTTGCTGGCCAGCAGCAGCAGCGAAACCGAGCAAATGTGGCAAGCGCAGTACGATGCCATCCCCACAGCCGTCGAAAGTTTCGATTGGGATGGCGACGGCCGTTCCGAAATCCTGGTCTTGCTCAGCACCGGCCAACTACAGTTATTCGATGGCAAAGGTCAGCTCATCTGGCGTTATGTACGCGGCAGCAGCCCGGCCCAAGAAATTCAGCCCTTTATGGATGTGGCCGATTTTAACCAGGACGGCCAGGATGAAGTGGCATTGGGCTACTTTACCGCAGCGCTCCGGTTCAGCCAGCTAGCCTTGATTGATCGGAACGGCCGTCTCCTGTGGGACCAGGAACAGCCCATCTCCGGCCGGTTAACGGCACTCACCGCCGTCAATCTGGCCGGGCGCAATTACATCGCCCTGGGCAACAATCTGGGGCATTTGTACGTGTACGACAGCAGCCGGCAGCGGTTTTGGTTCCGCACCATCAACCGCCCCGTCACGGCGCTGACCCAGATTCCGTTGAGCGATGGGGCGGGCATCGCCGCCGGGACCGATGGCGGCAGTGTTATTGCCTACAATTGGGAAGGACATCGCCAATGGACCCGCAATCTAGCCCTCAACGCGGATCGCAATATCATCGGCCTGTCAGGCGGCCCGCTGCTGACGCCAGAAGACCAGCCTGCGCTGGCCGTCACCATTGAAGGGGCTGATTCAACCGTTCCGGCCGATGTGGTCCTGCTGTCGAAAAACGGCCGTTCCCTGGACACGCTGATTGGGGCAGCCGATTCCGGGCGTGTCTGGCTGTTGGATATCAACAAAGATCAGGCCAATGAACTGCTTCTGGCCCGCTTTTCCAACCTGGAACTGCTGGGATTTGGCGTGGGAGCCAGCGAACTGGCCAGTGATTGGGAATATGATTTGCTGGGGCAGCCCAGTTCCATGCTGGTTGTTGATTTTGACCAGGATGGGGAAGAAGAGTTATTGGTAGGAACGAAAAACGGCCGTATCCACCGGCTCAACAACGATGGCTCTTTCTCCTGGGTCGTCAATCCGGGCGTAGCCATCACCCATCTGGCCGAACTGCCCAATCCAACCACAAACACCCCCGACATCATCGTGGTGCGCAGCCAGCTTCAGCCCCAATCGGGCAGCAATGGAGACATCGCCGAAGCGAAAAGCTGGCTGGCCATCCGGCGGGCCAATGGCGAGCAAGTTTGGGAAGAGTCGCTGCCTACTGTGATTACGGCCGTTCAAGTTGGCAACCTGAATATCAACGACAGCCCGGAAATCGCCGTCGGCACAGCCGGTGGTGATGTCATCGTCTTTAACAGCGCCTCCAACATGTTGTGGCAAACCCAACTGCCGGAACCGGTAACGCAGCTTCTCATCGTGCGCGACAGCCTTACCCAGTCACAAGCCATTGTTGCTGCCACAACCCACCGCCTGTATCTGGTTAATTCAGATCACGTCCCCTGGGTTATGGCGATTTACGACGCCCCCGTCCAGGCTGTTTATCCGATTAATCAGCCGGGAAGCAGTCTGTCTGGCCTGATTACCTTTACTGATGACGGTCAGGTGTTTGCCATTTCACTGCTGGGACGCCCTATTCCTTCGTGGCCATTCACGATTGACGGCCCATTGCAGCGCACTTTATATGCCGCAGAACTCTTGGCCGAGGAACCATTGCCCAAACCGGCAGCCGATTCATTTTTGATCACTACGGCCGAAGGCACCCTGCGCAACCTGTTAATCGAAGAAGGCCAGCCACGGCTTTCCTGGCTGCTAACCCGCCTGGGTAACATCACCAGCCTGTTTTGGGGCGATCTAGATAACGATGGGGTACCGGATATGATCGTAGGAGATGGTGACGGCCGTGTCAGCCTCTACGAAGTCAATCCCACTCTCCGCCAACCAGACCTGAAGAACCGGCTCAACCTCGGCAGTCCTGTTTTCGGCCTCAGCATTCTCCAGCGGGAAAACCGGCAAAACTCCGACTTGCTGACCGTCACCCAAAACGGTGTGGTGCAGTTGTTTCGCAGCCAGGAAAATCTGCCGCCGCTGCTCACCAAGCCCCAGGCCGAAATCATCCAGGGGCGCTACAGCCTATCTGTCTCCATCCGCGATGCCGAACGTGACAATGTCGTCGTTGGATTGGAAATCTTCAATCCGGCATCCCAATCCTGGGAACTGCAAGAAGAACAGCAGGTCATCGGCGGCAGCGGGGAATTATTCTGGATTTTGAACGCCCCACCAGAAGCTCCGGCCGGTGTTCAGTACCGCTTTCAATACAATGACGGCTTCCATCAAGGCATCATTTCCCCGCCCGCCGGGCCGCCACCGCCACCGCCGCCGGCCATCAACAACAGTTCCCTCACCGGCTTGATCGTCTTAGGCGTCAGCATCCTTGTTTTTGCCTTGTTCTTTTGGCGGCAAGCCCAGGCTCCCGCAGCCCAGGCCAGTCGTTTTTACCGCGATTTACAACAAGCCCCAGAATTGACTCTGCGCCAGATGGAGGCTCGCTACCGGCGTAATCGGGGTTCGCCTGACTTTTTGTTGGCGCTGGCCAGCCATGCCCGGCAGCGCGGCGACAATTACGTGGCCAGCCTGTCCGACGGCTTGTTTCTGCTGGATGGCCAACTGCGCGCGGGTGTGCCCATCATTATTCACACACTGCAAGATGCGGTGAAGTACGCCCATCCAGCCTGGCAGTGTTTAGACCGCTGGCGACGCACCTTTGAGGTAAGCCAGGACTTGCTGGAAGCGCCAACGGTAACGGAATTGAGCCTGCTGTACCCGGAATTGGAGCAGCTTCTGGCCCTGTTTGAAAAAGCGGAATATTGGTCACCTACCTGGGAACTGCTACCGCCCATTTTGGCCAATTTACGCGACAGCAAACGAGTCGAATTGGCCGAAGACAGCCTGGTTTATCTGAATGAGGCGGCCATTTTCCTGAATGAGTTCTGGGACAATGTGGCCGAGATTCCGTTTAGTATTGACCGACCGCTGGTAGCGGCCATCGTCACGCGATGGACAGGCCTGGTAACGGCCGAAATTGAAGCGCTGCGCGGTCGGGCCGACCTGGCTGTGACGCTGAAAACCAAACGAATCGCACCCAGTGAACGGACGGACGTGGTGCTGGAGATTCGCAATAACGGCCGTGCCCCGGCGGAAAACTTAATCGTAGCTCTGGCTGAAAACCCGGCGTACATCTGGAACGGCCGTCCCACCATCATTCCTCTGCTTCCGCCCGGCCGCAGCCGCCAGGTTAGTTTTGTGATTGAAACGGCCGTTAAAGATCGCTTCCGGCTGGCCCTAAACCTCACTTACGACGACCGCAACCAGCGCGGCAAACGTCTGGCCTTTGGCGACATGGTGCACCTGCTGCCGCCGACGCGTGAATTCCGGCCCATCGCCAATCCCTATTTGCCCGGCACGCCGCTGCGCCCCGACAGCGCCATCTTCTTCGGCCGGGATGATTTGTTCGCCTTCATCGCCGAAAACGCCGAGCGCGTTTCCCAGCACAATGTGCTGATTCTGGTCGGGCAGCGGCGCACCGGCAAAACGTCTATCTTGCTGCGGTTGGAACAGCATCTGCCGGCCACGCTGCTGCCGGTCTATATCGACTGCCAATCACTGGGCGTGACACCGGGAATGCCGGCTCTGCTCTACGATTTGGCCTGGCACATCGCCGATGGATTAGCGGCACGGGGCATCGATTTAGAGGTACCGGAGCCGGAGTTTTGGCAGGATGATCCGACGCGCCATTTCCAGCGCCGTTTTCTGCCCCACGTGCAGTCGCTGCTGCCGCCAGGCACGACGCTGCTCTTGGTTTTTGACGAATTTGAAGCGTTTGAGAATTTGGTGCAGGACAAAATTTTGCCGCCGACGCTGTTCCCTTACATGCGCCACCTGATGCAGCACAGCGAGGGGTTGAGCTTCGTCTTCGTCGGCACGCGCCGCCTGGAAGAGATGAGCGCCGATTACTGGTCGGTGCTGTTCAACATCGCCCTGTACCAAAAAATCGGCTACCTGGATGATGCGGTCGCCCGGCGGCTGATTGAGGAGCCGGTCGCCCCCAATCTGGTGTACGATGACCTGGCTATTGACAAAATTTTGCGGGTCACGGCCGGACACCCCTATTTCCTGCAGTTGGTTTGTTACACGCTGGTCAAGCAAGCCAATAAATTGCATAAAAGTTACGTGACGATTTCTGACGTGAATGCAGCGCTGGACGAGATGTTGAGCCTGGGTGAAGTCCATTTTGCTTACCTGTGGCAGCGCTCGACTTATGGGGAAAAGGCATTGTTAACGGCCGTGTCCCACCTCATGGATCAAGACATGTCCTTCCACCCCGGCGACATGGTGCAGTACCTGGAACCGTACGGCATCCACCTCACCCCGGCCGACGTCACCACCGCTCTCAAAAGCCTGGTCGAACGGGACATCCTGCAAGAAGTCACCGAAGGCACAACCGCCCTCTACGAACTCAAAATTGGATTAGTGGGTTTGTGGGTGGCCAAACAGAAAAGCCTGAGCCAACTCTACAGCAGCAACGGAGAAGCGGTGAAACGGGGACAACATATTTGATTAGCCTGTCAGCATTTCAGCAAATCAGCCGGTTAGATGCTTTAAAGACTCGATTTCTTCTTCTCGCGCCTGAATATGTGCCTCTACCAAATCGATTTGATAATGGTCTGCAATTCGGATTACCTGAGCAATCACGTCAGCCAATTCATTTCCAATCTTTTTCCTATTGGCTTCATAACCCGGTTGCTTTTCACGATCGGTAAAGTAATAGTTCTCGACGATCATTACATATTTCGCCAATTCGCCAACCTGCTTGACTAACTCAATGATTGCCCCTTCTACCCCCCAGGGTCGGCCTTCGATTTTCTCAAATTGATGGTATACATCCCGATATAGTTCTATGGCATCTTGAAACGAGATTTCTTTATTCATCCGCCTCCCTTTCCTTTACCACGTTACCCTAACTCTTTTGGCCGCCAGAGATTGACCAGTTCACCGGTTGTTCCATCCTCGAACTCATGCCAGTGATTGATGGGCAGTGCAATTTGGGCCAGGGCCGCTGTGGGCATCTGCTCCCACAAACCGGTTAATTCCTCTAACAACTCCTCCATCCCCGGATTGTGTCCTACGACCATGACTCGTTCCAGGCTGTCGTCAAGCTGGCGCAGCACGTCAATGTAAGCATCGGGATCGGCGTGGTAAAAGCTGCGCGTGGCGCGAATCTCCTGCTCGTAGCCGCCGGCTAGGGCGACGGCTTCGGCCGTGGCCAGGGCACGCTCGGCGCTGGAGGTGATGATGAGATCGGGGACTAAATCCTGTTCGCGCAGCAGTTTGCCCATGAGTGGTGCGTCTTGTTTGCCCCGGCTGTTTAACGGCCGTTCATAATCCGTCAACTGGGCGTTATCCCAACTCGATTTGGCGTGGCGTAGAATCAGTAATGTTTTCATCATACCTCCGTAAAAGTGATGCGTGATGCGTCATATGGTCATTCGTCATAACGAGAATACACATGACGCATGACTGATGGCGTCATGACGAAATCGTACCCCAATTAACCAAAAAATAGCAATCTGTTTTGCCTCTTGACAAAGTGTAAATAAAACACTATTATCTCACTACAATTAGTGTTATTTTCACACTTATAACGACATTAAACAAATCATAAAGGAAACATGATCAGTCACGCGATGATTAACGGCCGTTCCCACCGGCTCATGCAGCAAAACAGCCACGATTTCGCCATCAGCGGCAGCCCCCGCCCTGGCACCGCGTATGGGCTGGTCTTGGATGGCTGCGGCAGCAAGTACAATCGTCAACCATCGAATAACGAGGTTGGTGCAAAGCTGTTGGGCCAATTTGCCGCCGCCTGGTTGAATAAGCAGTTAGCGGTTAGCCATGAGCAGTTAGCAATGGATGATTTGTTGGTTGGGTTGTTTGATGGGTGTTTGGGCTTTATAGGTCAGGCAGTCGATTCAGTACCTTTTACCGATGAAGATGCGCGGGCGGCATTTGTGATGACTCATTGGCTGGCGACTTTGGTGGGGTTTGTGGTGGTGGGGGAAACGGCCGTTCTCTTTTGGCAAGGCGACGGCTACCTGTGCGTCAACGGCGACGTCACCACTCTTGACAGCGGCAACCGGCCGGATTATTTGGCCTACCGGCTTCTGAGAACGGGTGAAGAGGTGAAGGGGCGAACGGGTGAGAAAATCACCCCATCACCCTTTCAGCCCTTCACCCCTTCTTTTGTAACCGTCAACCGTGCCAACACACATTGGCTCGCCGTGGCCACCGACGGCTGGCAACCCGAATTGCTGGCGCAGTTGGCCGAACCGCGTTCCAGCTTGCATTTACAGCGCTGGCTCAACGTCCAGGCTCGGCAGTCAGGCAACTTTGAAGATGATGGAGCAATAGCGATTTGGCGGCTGGCAGCTAACTGTTAGTAACCAGCTACCAGCTACCAACGACCAACCATGACCACAACCATTTTCATCAACAACCGACGCATTCAACTTGATCCGGCGCAGCTCATCCAGTCTGGCGGCGAGGGAATGGTGTTTGGGCTGGATGAGGAAACGGCCGTTAAACTCTACCATCACCCCACACCACAGCACGCTGCTAAACTGCGCCACCTGCTGGACAGCGATCTGGCCGTCCAACTGCCGCCAGCCGTCCTGGGACCAACCGCTTTGGCCATCGACTCGAACGGCACCATTATCGGCTTCCAAATGCCACGCCTGCCCGCCGGCAGCCTGCCCATCAAAAAACTGTCCAATCCCCTCTTTTGGCAAAAGAACAGGTTGGACGTAACGGCCGTACTCCCCCTCCTGCAACAAATCCACGTCACCATCACCCACCTGCACCGCCTCAACATCGTCATCGGCGATTTAAACGATCATAATATTTTCTTCACCCTTTCGCCCCAGCGACCGAAGGTCGCCCACCCCTTCACCCTTTCATTCATCGACGTTGACAGCTACCAATTCACTCACCATCCCTGCCCGGTGGCCATGCCCGCCTTTCTCGATCCAACCCTCTACCACGTTACCGATTTCAGCCGCCAGCCCTACTTCACGCCGCTGACCGATTGGTACGCCTTCGCCGTATTGCTGGTCAAAAGTTTGCTGCAAGTTCATCCCTACAGCGGCGCCCACAATAATTACAAATCGCTGACGACACGAGCGCAGGCCCAAATCAGCGTGTTCGACCAATCCGTAACCTATCCGCAAACCGCCCGCCCACCCTACACCCTCTCCGACGACCTGCGCCACGCCTTCCACCGCATCTTCGACAAAGGCGAACGCTTCCCCTTCCCCGCCCTTTTGCTGGCGGCACAGCACGTCAACCGATTAATCCTCCAACCAACCAGCTACCAGCTACCAGCAGCTAACAACCAGCAACCAAGACTGCTTCTGGCAGCGGATGGCGTGATCGAACTGGTAAAAGTACAGCCCGACGGCCGTATCCACGCCATCGTCCGCGAAAACAACTGCTACAAATTAGTCCGGTTGGGTCTGGGCGGCAAATTGGACGAGATGGTCTTGTTTAACGGCCGTCCCGGTTATCGTTTCGCCATGTTTGAGAATTATCTGGCCGTCAACCCGCCTCAGGGTGGCCAACTGCTGATTTTGGATGTGGGCGGCTCCCAACCGCAAAAGGTAACGATGCTGGAGACGGCACTGTTCCGGGAAACGGCCGTATTCGCTGCCACCCATCGCCACCTCTACCGAATCGCCGGGACGTGGATCATGCGCGGCGCGGTTCGCGACGGGATGTACGTCGAGGACGCCATCGCCACCGCCCATCGCCGGCAAACCCGCTTCTGGGCCTCGCCGCTCACCGAGACTTTGGTTGGCTACCACCGTATCTTCGCCGAATACCGCTTCTTCCTCATCCACGAAGGCAGCAGCTACGACATCTCCATCTCGCCGCTGGTTCAGGGGGAAAGTTTGGAGGGTACGGCCGTTACCTTCACCAACCACACCATCACTATCCAACGCACGATCAACCAACGCGGCCAGCAGCAGAATCACATCACTGTTTGCGATTTACGCGGCCAAATCCAGCAAACCTGGTTTGAATCGGCGAATGATGATGGGGTGGCAACGGCCGTTGTCCATCACCACCCTGCCGGCCAGCTTATCCAAAAAGCATCAGAACTGAAATTCGTGATTTAGGTTTACGGAGCAGCCAGCGGAAACGCTGCGGCACAGGTAAAGCCTACCGGCGCTTGCGGCTCGCTCCAGTTATATTCATCCAGAAATAAAGTGGCCGTCGTATCGCCAACGGTCAACTCAAAAATGTCCAATATAATGTCATTATAGGGCAACGACCCAAGCCGTTCGTAAGAAACAGGCTCACCATTTGGCCCCAGCAGATTATCCAGGTAAGCCCGTTCTCGTGATGGCCCGCCAAATGCATCCCCGCCCACCTGGATAGCCTTTGCCTCGGTGTATCCATAAGCAACATCAATAGAAATTATGCAAGATTGGGCATTGCCACTGTCGCCAGACAGAAATTGGACCGATTCCATCATCGCGGCAAAGGCTGGCGCGCCCCGTGTGAACCATACTTCTGAGCCTCTGGACAGAGCAATGGCAAAAAAGGCCATCTCATTGAACGGGTTAATAAACACAGCCTGACCAATATATGGTTTGTCAAATAATTCACCGCTAATTTCTGCGGTTATGCCCTCATCCAATCCCACCAGCATAGTGTAGGCTTGCCCCAATTCATAAGTGCCACCTGTACCAGTATTATTCACAAAATCGGCCACAAGTTCTTCCAACATATCTTCGTCACTCTTTCCGGCCATCGCCGCTGCCGCATTAGGTATCCCTATGACGTTCAAGAGAATGACATTGTTTTCACCAGACATAGACATCAGCCCATAATTTACCGTCTCGTCCACTTCTGAATCATACCCTTCTGCTGGCTTGAGGGAAAAACCGCCATTTGCCACAACGACCGGATCACCCAAAACTACTACCGGCACTGGCGTGGGTGTATGGGTAGCCGTGGGCGTACTCGTATAGGTGGGCGAGGGCGTGTTGGTCAGGGTGGCTGTGGGCGTTGAAGTGGGGGTATCGGTAGGAATTAACGTAGGCGTCTGGGTTGCCGTGGCTGAGGGAGTAAAGGTAGGCTGAGGTACGGCCGTTGGCTCAGGCTGTACTCCCCCTGCACAGGCCACTAAACTGAACATGGTTATTACAATACTCAATAAGAAAAATCGGACCGGAATCATTTTATTCTCTCCTGGACTTCCCCCTTGCGGGGCATATTTGTTCTTTATGGACAAAAGAACAGCCTTTCAAGGTCACTCTCCGAATTTCGTCTGAGGATCGTTCTTGAAAGGCTTAACTCAATTATATAACGATATTTTCTTGAGAATACACACACGTTTTTTTGATTTGCCCAACTGCCGCAGTATAATCGTAACAATTCATCATCTACTCGAGGGAACATCATGCGTATATCACAATTTATCTCCAAACTAACCGCCGCAATCATTCTGGCTTTATTCGTTTTTATGCCAACGGCCGTTCATGCCGCCGGAACTACCGCTCAAACCGAAGGCAGCGGCGCCGGCGTCGGCATCGTTTTGGGCTTGTTAGCTCTCATCCTTATCCTCTTAGCCGTCGTCGCCGTGATTGGCGCGGTGGCCCTGGGCATTATTGGTATCGGCTATAACAGCATTCAAGGCGACGATTAACGGCCGTTCCCCAACATCTCAGCCTTCAAAGCAGCCAGTGGACAAGTCCACTGGCTGCTTTTATTTTTGCCTCTTGACAAAGTGTCAGTAATACACTATTATATCTTTATGCATTTAGTGTTATTCTAACACTTACAATCATAAACCGAATCATCAATCTAAAATCAATTCGTAAATTCAATTGTAACGGAGGCAAAATCATGACTAAATTCCCCAGCTTTTACGATCCTAGCCGTATTGGAACCCTGTTCTACCCCGACGTGGCCGCGATTGCTGCCGCAGCTCAAGCCGCCAGCCTGCCCGCCGCCGTCACGGACAAAAAGAAAATCCATCTGGTCATCATCGACATGCAGATTGACTTTTGCCATACCCAGGGCAGTCTCAACGTTCCCGGCGCAATTGGCGACATTCAACGGACCATTGAATTCATCTACAACAACGCTGAGCGCATCACCAACATCACCTGCTCCCTTGATTCTCACCTGCCGCACCAGATTTTCCACCCGGCCTGGTGGGCTGATGCCGACGGCAACCACCCCGCCCCCTTCACGATGATCACCTACGAGGACATCAAAAATGGCAAATGGCGGCCGCTGGTCATGCCGGTACAGTCCACCAACTACGTCAAAACGTTGGAGGAACAGGCCAAAAAGACGCTGACCATCTGGCCTTACCACGTGATGATTGGCGGCATAGGCAATGCGCTGGACCCGGAATTGTGGACGGCCGTTATCTGGCACAGCCTGGCCCGCAAAACCCAACCCACCTGGTTGACCAAAGGCAGCATCCCCCAAACCGAACATTACTCCATCATCCAGCCCGAAGTGCCCGTGCCCAACCATCCGCTGGGCGGCAAAAACAAAGCGTTCCTGGACACGCTGGACGACGCCGACGTGGTCGTCATTGCCGGTGAAGCCGAAAGCCACTGCGTTCTGGAAACCGTCGAAGATTTGGTCGAAGATTTCGGGGGCAAGCCAGACGCCCTGCGCAAAATCTACTTCCTGCGCGACTGCACCTCTCCCGTGCAGCACCCCGATGTCGATTTCCACGCCATCGCCCAAAAGCGATTCGATGAATTTGAGAAACAGGGCGTGAATTTTGTGGACAGCACAAATTTCTAAAGGCAGAAATCAGAGGGCAGAAGGCAGAAAAGAACGCGAAATTCTGCCTTCATCCTTCTGCCTTCGCAAAGGAGATCATCATGACCAACAACAATGGACTGGGCAACCTGGACGATTTATTCCAATCAGCAGAGGCCGACGGCTTAACGGCCGCTTCCCTCGACCTGGTCGTATCCAACCTTAATGGCCCGACGATGGCCGGGCCGGTGGGCGTGCCGCTGGACCAACTGGCCACCAACGAAGTCACCCTGGCGATGAACATCATCGACATGAGCGGCTCGATGGCTCCCTACGCCGCCGACCTGATCCGCGCTTACAACGAAGATTACCTGGCGGCCATGCTCGGCTCCACCGCCAGTGACGACATCCTGGTCAGCACGATTTTGTTCGAGGATAAGGTCAAGCTGCTGCACGGCTACGTCAATCTGGCCGACGCCCCTCGACTGACGGCCAAAGATTACGATCCCAATGGCACAACGGCGCTGTACGATGCGGTCGCCGGTGGGCTGACCAACATGGTCCTCTACGCCCAACAGCTTCGCCAAAGCGGGGTGATGGTACGCGGCATCGTCATCGTTTACTCCGATGGAGCCGACAACGCATCGAAACAAAGCGCCCGTGACGTGCGCCGGGCAGCGCAGGATTTACTCAGTCAGGAGATTTACACGCTGGCTTACGTCGGTTTTGGCCTGAAAAAACCGCTAGGCTTCAAAAGTAACGGCGCCAATCCCGTACAGCCGCTGGCCGATGAAATCGGCTTTCCCCACGCGCTGGCCGCCGGGCTGGATCACAGTGAGCTACGGCGTATCTTCCACCTGGCGTCAATGTCGGCGGTGCAGGTGAGTCAGGGAACGGCCGTGCCCGCCAACCTGTTCATCTAAATCCAAATGACCTGCGAGGATTGGCAATCCTCGCAGGTCTAACGTTAACAACTACCCGCCCAACAACGCATTGGCCTGCTGAACGGCCGGAATCAATCGATTCAGACTATCGGCCACACTTGATCGGGCATCGCCATAGGACTGGGCCGTTAAAGTGCCGCCGCCATTCTGGCAAAGTGAGAAGACGCCATTATTCCGGTTGGTCGCATTTTCAACGGCAAAAATATATTCGTTGTAAAGGCCGTTCCATTCATCCGGCAGGGAATGATAGGTAGGACTCGTTGCTAATTGGCGATAATAGCCTTCATACTCCTGGCAGCTTTCCCACGAACCATTGTATAAACGATCCAGCAGGCCCCCCATCTGATTCAAAACCCATTCAGCCTGGCTCATACTATCCCGTAGAGTGACCGCATCAAAGGGAACCGGGGCCGGGCGTACCGGCGGTCCGGCCGGTGCCGGTGTAGGCGTAGCGGCAACCGAAGAAACCGTTAATGAAATATCATCAAATATGGCCTCGTTATGAAGCGGCAAATTGGGGCCAATCGGCGCGGCATGAAGAATAACGGCCATCGTATCTTGTACAGCAACTGCATCAACGCTAATGTATTGCCAGGTGTCTAACGGCCGTACAAATCCCGTACATACACCCGTTCCTTTATTGGGATCAGTCTCATTCAATGGATTCAGGCACAACCGGGCAGAGTAATCTCCCGCATTTTCAGATACCGTCCGATTTTCCCCGCTACTTGACCATACTTTCACCCACACACCAGCCCGGTAAGTTTGACCGGGCGTAATATTTTGTAGGCTTTGGTAATAGTAAGGCCGTTGCCCATTTACGATGACAGTGGAAAGTGTACCAGA
>JACKCC010000032.1 GCA_020634245.1 Ardenticatenaceae bacterium
GATGCCGCCTTCGGCCCACGACTTTGCGCTGCGCGACATGGCCTTCAGCAACAGCGACAAATTCACCCTGGCGCGGCATCAGCCGGGGGCGACAACGAGCGCGTATGTTTTCTTTCCCGGCTGCCAGTTGGCCGGATCAGCGCCGGGGCAGGTTACGGCCGTTTACGATTACCTCCAAGCCAATCTGGATGGCGGCGTGGGGCTGATGTTGGGCTGCTGCGGCGCGCCGGCCAACTGGGCTGGGCGCAAGGATTTGCACGACGACGCACTGGCTCAGTTCCAGGCTAGCTACAATGAATTGGGTCGTCCAAAGGTGGTGCTGGCCTGCTCAAGCTGCTTCCAGACGTTCCAGGCGCGGCTGCCGGGGGTGGAGTTGGTATCGCTGTACGCGGTGTTGGAGGAAAAGGGATTGCCGGAAACGGCCGTTCACAGCCCCACCGACGCCATTGCTATTCATGACCCCTGCACGACGCGGTATGAAACGGCCGTGCAAGACAGCGTGCGCCATCTCGTCGGCCAACTGGGCTACGACGTAGAGGAACTGCCGCGCAGCCGGGAAACAACCACCTGCTGTGGCTTCGGCGGGCTGATGGTGTACGCCAACCGGGATTTGGCTAAAAAAGTGGTGGCGCAGCGCATCGCCGAAAGTCCTGCCGATTACGTGACTTACTGCGCCGTCTGCCGCGATTATTTTGCCGCCCAAGGTAAGCCAACCCGCCATCTGCTGGATTTAATTTTCGGTTCTGCACACGATGGCGGACACGGGCCAGGCTTTTCGCAAAAGCACGAAAATCGCGCCCGGCTGAAGCGGCAGATTTTGCAAGAACGATGGGGTGAAACAGTGAATGGAGAAGAAGATTATGCCGGCATCAAGCTGAATCTAAGCGATGAAGTGTTGGCTTTGATGGAAGACCGGCTGATTTTGGCCGAGGATGTACAGCAGGTGATTGCTTTTGCCGAACGAACGGGGCAAAAGCTGCTCAGTCCGGCGACCAGCCATTTTCTGGCTCAGTTCCGGCCAAACACGGTGACGTACTGGGTGGAATATGTGCCGGAAGATGACGGCTATACGGTGTTTAATGCGTACAGTCATCGCATGGACGTGGGAGGGAAACGGCCGTGAGTGTAAAACTGGATTTAGCCGACGCCGCCAACTGGATTTGCGCCCGCTGCCAGGTGGCGTTGGTCATCAAAAAAGTGGATGTGTCTTATTTAGGCAGCAGTTTTCCAGTGGATTTGCCGGTCTGTCCCCAGTGTGGGCAGTCGTTTGTGCCGGAAGCGCTGGCCCTGGGCAAAATGGCCGAAGTGGAGAAGACACTAGAGGATAAATAACCGCAGAGAGACGCAGAGGACACGGAGATTTTTATCATCCTCTGCGTTCTCTGCGTCTCCGCGGTGAATTTTTATGAATACCGAAGTCTGTCGGGTTTATGAATTGGAGGGTGTGCAGCGCGTAACTGGGGAAACGATCCGGCCGGGTGGGCTGGCGCTGACGCGGCAGGCGGTGGCGCTGGCCGACCTGCCAGCCGGGGCACGCGTGTTGGATGTGGGCTGCGGTGCAGGGGCAACGGTGGAATATCTGGCCGGATTGGGTTTGAGGGCGATGGGAATTGACCCATCTAAGAAACTGTTGTCTCAAGGAAACGGCCGTTCCCCCCATCTCACCCTCACGCAAGGCCGGGGCGAATTGCTGCCCTTTGCCGCCCGCCAATTTGACGCACTGCTGGCCGAATGCTGCCTGTCACTGATGGCGGATGCGGCAGAAGCGCTGGCCGAATTTGCCCGCGTCCTGCGGCCGGGCGGGGCGCTCATCCTCAGCGACATGCTGGTCGGGAATCCGGCAGGGATGGCAGCAGCGCGGCGGCTGCCGCTTTCCTGCTGCGTCAGCTGCGCATTCAGCCGGGCGCAAATTAAAGGGCTGCTGACGGATGCCGGGTTTGCCATTACGCATTGGGAAGACAACACGGAAGCGTTGAAGCAGTTGACGGTGCAAATTATCTGGGAGTATGGGTCATTGGCCAATTTTTGGGGTTGCTGTGGGGAAGATGGCGTGGGGATGGGAACGGCCGTTGCCAACCTCAAACCCGGCTACTTCCTCCTTCTGGCCCGGAAAGAAATTTAACCGCGGAGAACGCTGAGCTTTTTCTTTTCTCCGCGCTCTCCGCGTCCTCTGCGGTAAAAAAGGATTTCGTGATGGAAGAGTTGATGCGCATGATGGAATTGAAGCAGCAGGGCTTTTATTGCAGCCAGATTTTGCTGAACATGGCTTTGCAAGATCGTGGCGAAAGCAATCCGGCGCTGATTCGAGCGGCGCGGGCATTGGCTGGCGGACTAGGTTTTGCCGGGGAAACGTGCGGCGCACTGACCGGTGGGGCTTGTCTGCTGGGGCTGTATGCCGGAAAAGGTGAACCGGATGAACCTGACGATCCGCGAACCGACCAGATGGTGCAGGAATTGGTAGCCTGGTTCAAAGAGGAACACGGCCGTAACTACGGCGGCATTCGCTGCGATGACATTCTAGTTGGCGAACCGGCCAACATGAAATCTCGCTGTCCCAATCTGGTCATCACGACCTATGAAAAAGCGAATGAGCTGCTGGCAAAGTATGAAGTGACCGCTGTAGATGATTGATTCCTCTCAAGTTTTATCCACCACAGAAAGCGTTTGCCCGGAGTGCCTGGCCGTGCTGCCAGCGGAGCGGGCGCTGCGGGATGACGTGGTTTATTTGTGCAAAACGTGCCCGGAGCATGGGGTGTTTGAAACGGCCGTCTGGCGCGGCGCGGACTCGTATGCGGGTTGGGTAAAGCCGAAAATTCCTGCTTACCCGGAAAGACCAGGAACGGCCGTAACCCACGGCTGCCCCTACGACTGCGGTCTCTGCCCCGACCATCGCCAGCAAACCTGCACCGCCCTGCTGGAAATCACCCAGCGCTGCAATTTGCGCTGCCCCGTCTGCTTTGCCGACGCCGCCCACCAGCCGCCGCCCGACCCCGACATGGCCACCATCGAAGGCTGGTACCGGATGCTGCTGGCCAGCAACGGCCCGTGCAACGTCCAGCTTTCCGGCGGCGAACCGACCGTGCGCCGCGATTTGCCGGAGATCATCCGCCTGGGGCGCGAATTAGGCTTTGGTTTCATTCAGGTTAACACGAATGGGCTGCGTCTGGCCGAAGACCCGGCGTATGCTGCCACTCTGCGGGCGGCCGGGCTGAGTTCGGTTTTTTTGCAATTTGATGGCACGGAGGATGTCATTTACGAGGCGCTGCGGGGACGGCCGTTACTAACGCAAAAAATCGCCGCCATCGAAGCCTGCGCCGCCAACGACATCGGCGTGATTTTGGTGCCGGTGCTGAAACCGGGCGTCAACGACCACAACGTGGGCGACATTATCCGCTTTGCCTTGCGCTATGCCCCGGCGGTGCGCGGCGTGCATTTTCAGCCGATTAGCTACTTCGGACGGTTCGACAAGCTCACGGCAGGCCGGTATCCCATCGAACCGGCTGACGCGGATCGGATAACTATCCCGGATGTGATTCGAGCGGTCGTGGCGCAAAGCGACGGGCTGGTGCGGCAGGAATCGTTTGCGCCGCCGGGCTGCGAAAATGCGCTGTGTTCGTTTCATGGCAATTTTGTGTTGATGCCGGACGGCCGTCTCATCCCCTGGAGCAAACACGAAGGGCAGAGCTGCGGCTGCCAGCCGATCAGCGCGGCCGAGGGGGCAGCTAAGGCGCGGGCGTTTGTGGCAAGCAACTGGATCGCTCTCGGCGACATAGTTCCGGTGAACGGTAGCGGTCCCAGCCTGGGCGAGTGGGACGTACTGCTTCAGCGAGCCAGGACGCATACCTTTTTCATTTCCGGCATGGCTTTTCAAGATGCCTGGACGCTGGATTTGGAACGGCTGCGCGACTGCTGTATTCACACCGTCAGCCCGGACGGCCGTCTTATCCCCTTTTGCGCCTATAATTTGACGGATAGGAACGGCCGTGCCCTCTATCGGGGAAAAGTTTCAACCGCGGAGGGCGCGAAGGACGCGGAGTTTTTGCCCGTTCATGAGTGAATTGACCCCATTACACTCCTGGATTGCGCAGAAGATTGGCTGCCCGCCGGGAGCGTTGACGCGGGCGGCGATTGAGGCATATCAGTTGGACAAACTGAATGAGACGCTGGATTTGTGCCGCGCAAAAAGCCCGTTTTACCGACAAAAGCTGGCCGGTTTACCGGCAACATTAACTTCACTGGCCGATTTGCAAGCGCTGCCTTTTACGACGGCGGATGATGTGCGGGAACGGCCGTTATCCCTCCTCTGCGTCTCCCAAAGCGATATTGCACGGGTGGTGACACTGGACACCTCCGGCACCAGCGGCACACCCAAGCGGCTCTACTTCACCGCCGCCGACCAGGAATTGACCCGTGATTTCTTCCACGCCGGCATGTCCACCTTCACCGAGCCGGGCGACCGGGTGCTGATTTTGCTGCCCTGCGAACGGCCGGGCAGCGTCGGCGATTTACTCGATCAGGCATTGGCCCGGCTGAGGGCAGCAGGTATCCGGCATGGACTGGTGACAGATGCTGCCCAAACGTTGTCGGTGATGGACAAAGAAAAGGTCACCGGTGTCGTCGGTGTGCCGGTACAGGTGCTGGCGCTGGTGCGAACGGCCGTTGTCCAACAAATGCCCCGCCCCCACCTCAAAAGCGTTCTGCTCACTACCGACCACGTGCCAGATGCCATCGTCCAGGCAGTAGAAGAAGCGTGGGGCTGCACCGTCTACAATCATTACGGCATGACGGAGATGGGGCTGGGTGGCGGCGTAGAATGCGCAGCACGTCAGGGTTATCATCTGCGCGAGGCGGACATGCTTTTTGAGATTGTGAACCCGGAAACGGGTAAAGCACTGCCGGATGGGGAATATGGCGAACTTGTCTTCACCACGCTAACGCGGCAGGGAATGCCGCTGATTCGTTACCGCACGGGGGACGTCAGCCGCTTTTTGCCGGGAGAATGTGGTTGCGGCACGGTGCTGCGACGGCTGGAGAAGGTACGGTTTCGTTGGAACGGCCGTTTCCCCCACACATCTCCCAATTTCCTGACGATGGCCGACCTGGACGATGCGCTCTTTCCGATTGAGGGCGTGCTGAATTTTGCGGCAACGGTGTCGGAAACAGAACTGCGGGTGACGGTGCAGGCGGAGAAAAATGAGGGATTGGAAACGGCCGTGCTGCAAGCATTGTCCACTTTGCCGGCTGTGCAAGCGGCAGGATTGGCCGTTTCCGTTCACATACAATCTGACAAAGTCGGACTGCCGGGCAAACGGAAATTGACCAATTATTAGGGCATTTTGATAATTCAACCGGATACGGCCGTACAGCATTTTGGTAACTTTCTTCCCAGTGGCCAATAAGGCATTTATGATAACCGTCTTCCAAACAATCCCTCATTAAAAATTAGTTCAGCCGGACGCGGATCATCACCACAGTCTGCACGGCTTTCTCCACTTCCACCGCTTTTGGATTTCCCTGTTCATCAAACGTTACACCGTAAAATTGGGCGTCGTATGGCGCTTGGCGCAGATGTGTTGTCAATCCGTCGGCCACTGCTTTTTTGTCAGTGGCAATGGGCACGGCCGTTCCCCGAATCTCTCGTCCCCGCAGCCGCAGTGTAACCGGAGCGTCGCCGCGCAGGTTCTTCCACCAGTTGGCATGAGTAAAGATAACAACCTCATCACCTTCCTGGGAATAGCTGACCGGGGTTGTGTAAGTTTTGCCACTTTTGCGCCCGGTGAAGGAGATCAGCAAGAAGGTTTTACTGACCAGCCTGTGTACCGGTGAACGCAAGATGAATTTCATCGCCTGATTGACAATGGGGGGGGACAGATGGTGTCTCAGACATGTTAATCACCTTATTGAGCATTGTTTTGTTCGGCCAAATGGACCTGGTACGCTTTCCAACCAGGGCACCAGCGGGTATGCCAGCGCCACAATCGGGCCACAAACAACTTGGGATTGGCTTCAGCCTTTTTACGCAGCGGGCATTCTTCACAGCCAAATTGCTTTTCACTGATTGAATTCTGTTTCGTGTTCATTTTTTCTCCTTGAGACACTAAAATTGAGCTTTTTTGAAATCTTCAAGCCGCCTGCTTTCCAAGCGGACGCTGCGCCAGTTGTCTGCCATTGACCAAAGAAATAATGGCGACAACACTCCACAGCACGATCATCAGGCTCAGGTTATAGATCATGGCCAGCGCGCCGTTGGCCTGAGGCTGGAAAATCAACGTACTGGCGGTTAGGCTCATGTGCATGAGAATGGCGACAGTCAGGCTTCCTGTGCGATCATAAACCCAGACCATCAACACCCTGTAAGCAGGCAAGAAAGTGAACAACAGCACAAAGATGTAGAGAAATGGCGGAACTGTGCCGGAGAAACGGCCGCTTCCCGAAAAGAGCGGATAATGCCAGGCTCCCCACAAAATACCCACCAGCAGTCCGGTACGAAAAATGCCGTACCGCCGCTTGAGTTCAGGCACAGCAAAACCTGTCCAGCCCAGCTCCTCGAAAATACCGGCCGACAGCCCGCCGGCAATACCGGCCAGCAAAAACGAAAGGATGTTGTCGGCGGTGACGATGCCGGGACGTAGTTCAGGCGCAAAAAACGAGAGTAGGAAAAGCGTCGCTGTGATGGCGAGCGGGGCTGTCAGAAGGGCGACAGCGTACCAGCGCACGTTCACCCGCCACTTGAACAATCGGGCAAACAGCTTACGAAAACCCACCTTGCCATAAACAAGGCCGGTTAACAACAGGCCGGCAGCGGTCGGGCCGGTGAGCACCGCCATGTACACGAGAGGCAGTTGGGATTCGGCCGTTTCCGTGACGCCAAAAAATCCATCAACACCCAGCACCATGAGCAATGCCCCCCACGAGATGGCAAACGCCAGAGTAAAGTACGCCAGCAAAGCATATCTTTTGATAAAAGATTTAATCTTCATCATGATTTTCTCCTTTATTTTGAAGATGTGACGGGCCGCAGCAGGTGACAGAGACCAATTTCAGGTTGAGATCGCGAATGCGTTCGAGGATGCCGTGCAGGGCAGCCTGGTCGGGCAGCAAACCGGACAGCAGCGTTTCGTTTTCACCAAAGTGCGTCAGCTCCAGGCCGGTAAACCAATCCGACCAGTATAGGTCTAGTTGGCCCTTGATTTTGATCTCATACCATTCCATCATCGCAGCCCTCTTAATGAGTATTTAGCTGTACCATAGCAGGCAGCGAGGAAGTCCGAATCGGCCAAAGGGGATATTTAGGGGTTTATTTATTATGTTTTGGGGTTTAGTAGTGCCAGGCACAGGGCGTCAAGCTCTACTCAAACCAGGCCGTTCTGCCCTGTGCCTGGCACTGGTCGTCAACAAAAACCAGGCGCTCCCTGGTTGAAGATTAGAGAAGGATGCCCAATTCCCTGGCGCGGGCGACTGCTTCCGTCCGGTTGGCAACGTCCAGTTTGCGATAGATGCTGGCTGTATGTGCTTTGACTGTACCGCGGGCGACAACAAGCTGCCGGGCAATTTCCTGATTGGTTTTGCCCAGGGCAATGATCTGGAGGACTTCCAGTTCGCGCGGACTTAATGGTTCGACCAAAATCTGTTCCAATCTTGCCAAAGATTTGTCGGCATGAGGTTCCCCCATCAGCATTTGTTGATCGGCATCAAATTGGGAGAGCAAGTGGAGCGCATAATTCCATAAGGGGCCGGCCGAAGCATGGGCCAGCCAACGAGCGAGCAACTGCTGCACAGGCTGGCCTTCATCGATAAAGATGCGTTCATAGTCTTCCGGTTCAGCCAGGGCCAGGGCTTGCTCCAGGTCGGCTTCAGCCTGCTGTATGTTGTCCTGCCGCAGGTATGCCTGACTGCGAAGAAGACGCATTTCGAGCACGGCGCCTGATCGGCCAGCCGTTTCCGCACGGGTGACAGCCTGGGTTAACTGGGCAATGATTTGGCCGGGTTGACCCTGAGCGAGTAAAACCCGGCATGCAGCCAGTTCTGCCATCTGCCCGGTCTGCCCCCGATCGTTGCCCGCCAGTTGTACCGCTTCTTGAGCATATTGGGCCGCTGCGCTCAGGTCTCCTTGCTGAATCAATACCCTGGCTTTAAGGGCAAGCAGTTCGGACAGGGCCAGGGGAGAGGGTGGTTTACTCAGGGATGCTTCGGCTTCTTGAACGGCCGTTAACGCCCCATCTACATCCCCACCTGCCAAACACAAACGCACCTGGGTAAAGGCCGCATTCCTCGCCGCATCAAGACGGCCGCTCCACTTCCCCAACTCGATGCCCTGGGCCAGATGGGCTTCGGCGGCCGCAAGATCGTTCTGCTCCACCAATACCTCGCTCAACGCCAGGTGCAAAATGCCGACCGCCGGCAGGCGAGCCATGCCCTGCGCCTGGATATACGCCAGGGCATCACGGCAAACCTCTTCCGCCGCCCGCAGCCGTCCCAATTGCCGCAAAATACCGGCCAACCGGTAGGTAATGCCAATACCGGCAGCGTTGGCGCTCCGGCGGCTCCAGTGAACAGCCTCAGTATAGGCGCTGACAGCCTGTTTCAAATGGCCAGCGCCATCGTAGGCTGTGGCCAGGGATAAAAAGATCATTGTGCGCAGCTGCGCGTTGGCCGCAGGAGGCAAATTATCGGGTATCAGACTGAGGGCTTGTTCACCCAATACGCTGGCAGTTTTATAATCGCCGTGATAGCGCGCAACTATCGAGCGTAAAGCAGCCATTTGCGCCGCCAGTCCGTCATTCTCCTGATTCGCACCGAGTCTCAGGGCACGTTCCGCATCGGCCAGATGTTTTTCAATCACATCGATCTGCCCCTGTAACCAGAGCAGCCAGCCAAAAACGACGCTGAGTGGGGCACTGTTTCTAATCATCTCCTCCGGCAAAGCTTTTAGCCAGGACCAGACGATTTCGATCTGGCCTTTACTTACGGCTTCCCCCCAATATTGGGCAACAAGAACGGCGGCTTGCTCAAAATTTTGGGCAGCGAAGGCATAATTGACTGCTTCAGTCATATGCCCGTTCTGTTCGCACCATTCGGCGGCGCGGGATTGCAGCCGGGCAACCCGAGCAGGTTCCGCTCTGTGAAGCTGTGCTCGCAGCAAATCGGCAAAGAGATGGTGATAGCGATACCAACGGCGCTCATTATCCAGGGGGATGATGAATAAATTGGCCTGTTCCAGGGCTTCCAGGGTTTGCTGGCCATTTTCCTGGCCGGTGAGGGCATTGCAGAGGGGGGCGGTTAGTTGGTGGAGAACGGCCGTCTTCAACAAAAAATCTTGCACTTCCTGGGACTGCTGGTTCAAAACCTCTTCAATTAAATAATCCAGAACAAACCGGTGGCTACCGGTAAAGGATTTGATGAGGACCTTTGTGTCTTGATGACCTTGCAAGGAGATGGCCGCCAATTGCAAACCGGCTACCCAGCCCTCAGTACGCTGCTCCAAAGCCGCAACATCTTCAATTGAAAGTCCCAGCCCCATCACTTTATTGAGAAATTCGGCAGCCTCTACCAAAGTGAAGCGAAGCTCGGCCGCCCGCAGTTCGGTCAATTGGCCACGAGCACGCAGCCGGGCCAGAGGAATTTGTGGATCGGCGCGTGTGACGATTACCAGATGTATCAATGGCGGCAGATGTTCCAGCAAAAAGGTGAGGGCGTCGTGAATGGATATTGCATTTAGAACGTGATAATCATCAAGAACAAAGATGATTTTGCCGGGCACGCGGGAAATTTCGTTAATCAGGGAGGTCAGAATCGTTTCCGGCGGCAGCGGCGGCGAAGCCTGAAGCATTCCCATGATTTCATCTGTGTTAATGCCTTCAATCTGATTGAGAGCAGCGATAAAGTAAGTCAAAAAACGCGAAATTTCATTGTCGTTTTGATCCAATGAAAGCCAGCACAACTGCAAATTACGGATTGACGATTGTGGAACAGTTGACTCAGAAATCCGCAAGCCCCAATCGGCAATGAGGGTGGTCTTACCAAAACCGGCGGGGGCAGAGATGAGGGTGAGTTTGCGACCCTGGCGTAAGCCCTGGTTGAGTCGTTCGATGAGATGGGGGCGAGGGACGAGAAACGGCCGTTGCCAGCCACTGGCTCGCTGAGGCACATATAATTTTGTCAGTAACAAGTCGCCAGACATGGAAACATTATAGCGGAATACACACCATCGCTAAATCAATTTCAGCAGTTGCGCTTCGGCTACGGCCTGTACCCGGTTATGTACCTCAAGCTTACCGTAAATATTGGCCAGATGCGTTTTCACAGTGCCGGGGGAAATACACAATCGCAAACTGATCTCACGATTGGATAAGCCATCACCCACCAGTTGAAGCACTTCCAATTCCCGCTCTGTAATCGATGCGGCTGCCGCCAGAGAATGGAGTTTTCCTGGCGGCAGCAGTTCGGTAATATTTTCGGTGGTCTTGTTTAATGTTTCTAAAATTTCGTCAATAAACCCTTGTGATTCGGCAGCAAGGGATTCGCTATGGTGCAGCAGCCCCAACAGGGGGTGTAACTGCTGACCGTGGTCAAGAAACGGCCGTATAAATCCTTCAGGAGCCGCCAACCGTACCGCTTCAGACAATACCTGCCGGGCCTGATTGAATTTATTTTGCGTATACAGAGCCAGCGCCAACAGCACCCGGACATCCATTAATGGTTCATTGGGAATGCCGTTTGGGCTGTGCAATAAAGACCACAAAATAGGTTCAGCCACATCAGCCAGGTTTTGCTTGAGGAACATTTCCGCCTGTACCAACCGTGAGAGCTTGTGATCTTCTTCCGTCACCTCGCTCAATAGTTGTTCCACCTCGCCTAAATTACCCGAAGGTAGCCAAAACATGGCCTCATAGGCCGCTAAATCCTGGTCACGCCATACACCTGATGGGCGCTGTGCCTGCAAAGCACGTACGGCTTGAATCGTTGAAAGGGCTGCCTCATGATTTCCCATGGCTGATTGCAACCTGGCCCGCGTGATAGCAATGTTCATCGGCATGTTGGTACTGGTCGGATTGGGGTCAACGGCCGTTGCCCTATGGATCAATTGGCGCGCCTGATTCAATTCATTACGGGCCAGGTAAATTCTGCTCAATGTACCCAATGCGATGCTGGCCGGTTCCGGCAGTTTACCGCGCTGGGTCAGAGCATGCTGCAAAACCTGATAAATAATCTTTTCACTTTGCCGTAAATGGCCATGCAAAAAAGCCCGGTTAGCATAATCTGATCCGGCAATCAACACCACAAACAGGTTTCCTTGTTTCCGAGCCTCTTCATAAATTTCATGTATCCGCACCCCGACCTCATCGGTTTGGGGCAAATAGCTCGCCTCCACGATCCACAAAGCATCCAACAACTGCCAACGAGAATCAGAAACATCTGCTGAGGAAATAGTCGTATCTCCCACCATTTTACGCTGTCGGATGGTGCGTATTTCTGCCAAGACTTCCCGCTCATCCTGGGTCATTTCCTCATCGGGCTTGCCGATGAGGTTATTTTCGACACGGTGCAGAAATCGTTCCACTTCCATCGGAGACAATGCCAATTTGGCGAGCCGTAAATAAACAAACAGGAGCGTTTTGTGATGTTGGAAAACCGACTCGGGCAGTTGCTGAATCCAACGCAGCAGCCGCGAATCCTCACCATACTCAGCCAATTCGCGCAGCACAACGTCTTCAATTAAAGATGCCGCATCTTCCCAATCTTCAATGGCTAGCAAATGGCGTACGGCATCGGCCGAAGCATTTTGCTGACGGTACCAGGCAGCCGCACGACGGTGAAGATCGGGAATCTGGTCGGGAAACTGCCGTTGCATCTGGTTATGCAGCATCTCGGCAAACAAGTCGTGATAACGGTACCACGCTTGTTCTTCGGAGCGAATAATGAACAAATTTTCCTGCCACAAGCGATTGAGTATCTCTGCTCCATTTGTCTGCCCGGTCACAGCGTCGCATAAACCGCCAGTCAACTGTTTGAGAATTGAGGTTTTGAGCAAGAAGTTTTGCACGGCCGTTGACCGTTGGCGCAGTGCAGTCTCCATAAAATATTCCCGCAAAAAGAGATGTGCGCCGCTAAACGTGTCAAGCACATGCCGCCGATCCTGCTGTTTATTCAGCGCCAGCACAGCCAGCTTCAAACCAGCCGCCCAACCACCGGTACGCTTCACCAACGCCTCCATATCCCCATATGCCAACGGCGGGTCTACAATATGCTGTTGCAAAAAGGAAATACCCTCCGGCAAGGTAAAACGCAAATCATCCAGCTCCAATTCTGTTACCAACCCCATGGCACGCAAACGTCCCAGGGCCAATGGCGGTCGGGTACGTCCGGAAATGACAAGCTGCAAAATCGGCGGCAAATGTTCCATCCAAATTTGCATGGAGTCGTGTACAGCCGCTTGTTTAATATGATGAAAATCATCCAATACCAGCCCGATACAATACGGGTTACCACCTTCACACACCAGTTCGTTTGACAACCGGGCCACAATTTCAGCCGGTGTAATCGAGGAAAATCGCTGCAAAAAGGGCATTAATTTTCGCCCCAAGCCCGGATACACAGCCTGCAAAGCTAGAACAACAGTCGTCCAAAACCGGAGCAGATGATCATCGTCAGCATCCAGTGTGGCCCAGGCCACCGGCATGTCACCGCGTTCTTGCCGCCAGGCGTTTAATAACGTGCTTTTCCCATAACCGCCAGGTGCCGAAATAAACGTCACCGGTGTATTGATTTTACTGGTCAGGCGGGGGCGTGTTACCATGTTGTGCGGTAACGAAGCCGGTCTGATTTTCGCTTGAGCCGAAATTGAAGTATTAGCGATCCAGGATACGGTTGTCGCGTTATCCAGTGAATCTACACTCAGGGATAGTTGAGCCAAAACCGTTCCCCCGGCCAGGTTGGCAGCAGCGCTTTCCAGCCGATCCAGGGTTAGTTCGTCTGATTTACCCAAATACGCCTTGTGTAATTTACCTTCGCGCCGCCGGTACGCATACCAATAATTGCTGCCGTGCCGGTCTTCTCGCCGTGCCGTAAAGTGCCCGGTCTCCCCTTTAAATTTGAACTGTTTATGGTGAATGAGCCAATCATCCCATGGGGGTGATTCTAAGGGGATGGGCAAGGAAACGGCCGTGCCCGCCCTATTCACCCATAACATACCATCTCTTACAATCGGCTTTGCTGCTTTTCCCATATATCCACTCTACCCCAAAAGTTACCCAAACAAAAACATTGCCCCCTTTTGGGTAACTTTTACAAGCCAATTGTATACCCAACCCCGATTTTCGCCACATTTACCTCAAATCACGTATTAGCGAAATCATCCAAAATTCTGATATACAACCAGTGATTTTTTCAGTACATTTTACTAATAGACAATGTGATTGTTTGGTACCGGGCAATCACAATATCAATCAGATACTTGCAGTCTACGCATACGAAAACTTAATTCCCTTGCGAAAAACTGCAAAATTCACCTATTAGAGAGGAGAGATCAATTATGAAACACAAGAAAAGTATGTTGTTTATCATTATTGGCTTGCTGCTTGTTCTTAGCCTTGTCATAAGCGCATGCAGCACGACAACGCCGCCAGCCGAAGAGCCTTCCACGGCAGAAGAAGCTGCCCCAGCAGAAGAAGCCGCTCCGGTTGAAGAAGCTGCTCCGGCAGAAGAAGCCGCCCCGGCAGAAGAAGCTGCCCCAGCAGAAGAAGCCGCCCCGGCCGAAGAAGCTGCTCCAGCAGAAGAAGCCGCCCCGGCCGACCCGAACGAATTACCCCGCAACGAAACCGTATATTTCAACGGTCAGCAATGGGGTTCCGTTGTTGGTTGGAACCCCTATTCCAACAGCAACAACAACGGATTAGCGATTGCCCAACAAGACAACGCCCGCGTCCTCATGTTTGAAACCCCCTATCTGTACAACATGCTCGACGGCCAGGTGTATCCTTTGTTGGCAGACGGTCCCTTCGTATGGAATGATGCTCGCACCGAAATTACCTTTAGCCTCAATCCAGCCGCCCATTGGAGTGACGGCACACCGGTAACGGCGGAAGATGTTGCCTATACCTGGGCTACCCATGTTAAGTACAGCACCCCCACCGGAGCCTCCAACATCGACTTCATTGAAGATATTGTAGCTGTAGATGCCCAGACAATTACAGTCAAGGCCAAATTAAATGACGCTGGCCAGGCTGTCAATCCGCTGATCGTCGAGTCTTACCTGACCAACAACTACGTCATCCAAAAAGCATGGACCCAGACACTGGAAGAACGTGTTGGTGGTGATGCCACCGAACTCCTGGCTGATCCGGCCGAGGATGTTGTTTTCTCTGGTCCTTACCACAAATACTTCGCCGATGACTCCAAGGTTGTCCTCATCCGTGATGACAATTACTGGGGTCAAGACGCCAGCATGTTTGGCAAACTGCCAGTTCCCAAATATCTGGCACATGCTATCTTCAAGGACAACGCTGCCGGTACAACCGCTTTACAGGCTGGTGAAGTTGACGTTAGCCAACAGTTTAACTCCAATGTTAACCTCCTATGGGAAGAAGATGGCCTGCCCATCTCCACTTACCTGCCCGATCCACCCTACCAAATCGGCGCCAGTCTCCCAACCGCCTTCTTCAACCTGGAATCTCCTGGCCTGGACCAGGTTGCGGTACGCAAGGCGATTGCTATGGCTGTGGATTATCCCACCATCATCGCCAATGCCATGACCAACCAGTCCGCCACCTTCGATCAGGTACCGCGTTCACTGATGAACCCGACCGCTGGCGAACAAGCGCTGTATGATCACGCAGCCGTTGCCGATTTGCAATGGGCCGGCAATGATATCGAAGGCGCCAAAGCAATGTTAGACGAAGCCGGTATCGTCGATACCGATGGCGATGGATGGCGTGAATACAATGGTGAAAACCTGAGCTACGTCGCCACCTGCCCCAACGGCTGGTCTGACTGGCAAGCCGCCATCGAAGTGGTTGCTGCCGCCGGTGCTGAGATCGGTATTGAAATCACGTCGAACTACCCCGAATGGTCTGTCTACCAGACGGTTGTTACCAAATCCGACGCACCGCTGCCCGAAGGGTATGACATCTTCATGATGTGGAGTGATGGCGCTGGCCCGACGCAACCGTGGAGCCGTATCCGCCACCTGCTTAGCTCTGAATTCATCGGTATGGCCAGTAACTGGAACGGTAACTGGGGTAAATATTCCAATCCTGCAGTTGATGAATTGATCCAAGCCATCCCCGGCGAAACCGATCCCGCTGCATTGAAAGAAATGTACACGGAATTAGTTCGGATTTACCTGACTGATGTTCCCTCCTTCACGCTCATGTACCGCCCGCAAGCATTCCACACAGTAAACGAGTCTGTTTGGACCAACTTCCCATATGACGGTGATGGAACCAACCCACCGGTTCCGCCGCTCGACCTGATGGATGGTTGGAGTGTTGCCGGCCTCTACAATCTGGAGCTTGTTAATCCGTAGGCCGTAATTTGATAAAAAACAGCCATGTTCCGTAATCAGGACATGGCTGTTTTTGTAATAAGCAGGTGACAGTCTCTTTGCGTCGATTTTGGCAAATCTTTTAGGTCGTAGACTTGTGTCCGACCTGACCAAGCGACTGTCACCTGTTGTTATAATACTCAATTATTTTTACGAGGAGGTTTTACGGTGAAAGGGTACCAAAAGTATTTCCTTAACAAGCTGCTTTGGTTCTTGGTTACATTGGTCGCTGCGTTTATCTTGAATTTCATCTTACCACGCTTGATGCCAGGGGACCCTGTGGCAGCCATCGTGTCCAGGCTGGCCCAAGGTATGACCAATACGAGGGGTGTTCAAGCGATTTATGAGCAGTACACAGAGTTGTTCGGCACAAATAAACCGATAGCGGAGCAATTTTTCATTTATGTAAAAAATGTTTTCCGGGGAGATTTTGGATTTTCATTCAGCCAGTATCCGCGAACAGTAGCCGATGTCATTAAATCGTCCATCTGGTGGACAATTTGTTTGCAGTTTCCGGCGATCATCGTTGGTTGGATTATCGGTAACTCGCTTGGTGCTCTGGCCGCTTACCGCCGGGGAAGCTTTGACAAAATCTTGATGCCGATCAGCATTTTTGTTAGTAGTTTACCGGCATTTGGCTCGGCAATCATTTTGCTAGTTATTTTTGCCGTCTCAACCAAATGGTTTCCTACTTCAGGTGGTTATGGGTTTGACCTGATTCCCAACTTTAGTTGGAAATTCATCTGGTCTCTCATCATTCATTACCAACTGCCTTTCTGGTCGCTTGTTTTGATCACGATTGGTGGTCAGGCGATTGGGATGCGTTCTATGGCCATTTATGAGCTTAACGCAGATTATGTAAAATACAGCCGCTTTTTGGGCATTAAAGACCGGAAGATTGTTCGTTATGTGTTTCGAAATGCGATGCTGCCCCAAATTACTGGTCTGGCTTTGTCGGTCGGCACTATGATTGGCGGTGCATTGGTGGCTGAAGTCATTTTTAGCTATCCAGGGCTTGGTTCAACAATCCTGACGGCCGTGTTGGGTGGGGATTATCCGCTTATTTCGGCAACTGCATTGATCATTACTGTCATGGTGCTGATTGCGAACTTTTTGATTGAAATTGCTTATGGCTTTCTTGATCCACGTATTAAGGCAGCACAGGCAGATTAAGGGGGAATGCAGTTATGAAACATATACTTCAACAAGTTTTTCACTCTGGTAAATTTGTGACGGGTTTTGCCATTTTTGTGGCAATTTTGCTGGGGGTGATCGTTTACCCGTTATTTATCCCAGATCTCCCATTAGAGATTATTGGTCAGGGCACGTTCTTTGAACCTGGTATTTACGTGAATGTCTATGACAGCATTGGAACACAATATTATACTCTTAATCTAGATTATGCCGCTGAGCGGCGCATTGCGAGTAAGTTAGGCGATGCCGACCGGGAGGCGATACAGAAATGGCTGGTGGGTGCTGGAATTCCAGAGAATGAGATTGACATCACGAATACGGAGCAGTTGCTGGATCAATGGTTTAGTAACTTTGATCCTGCGAAACGACTTCCGGGAATGACCAATGCTGACCGAAATTATTATATTCGGCTTAATGGTTCAATCCAGGGGCTGCTTTCAACTGAGGGAGCCATTATTGCTGCGATGAATGAGGAAACGGCCGTTCTGGAAGAGACGGCAACTATCCCTCAAACGGCTTTTGTGAATGTTAAGCAGGTCCCCAACGTGCGTGTACTCCCACTGGGAACCGATAATTTTGGCCGGGATGTATTGACGGAATTGGTTGCGGCAACGGCCGTGTCGCTGAAAATTGGTTTCGTTGCCGGCGGCATTGCCACACTAATCGGTTTGATCTTGGGACTGGTATCTGGTTACGTCGGCGGCTTTGTGGATGACGCCATTATGTTTATCACCAATCTATTCATCGTCATTCCCAGTTTTGTCCTGTTAATCTTAATTTCATTCAGCATCGGCCAGGAAAAACGTGGCGCCGTGACAATTGCCGTGGTAATCGGACTTACCTCTTGGGTCTGGACGGCCAGAGCCGTGAGAGCGCAAGTGATTTCTTTGCGTAATCGAGATCACGTCAATCTATCAAAGCTCTCCGGTCACTCCATTGCCCACATCATCGTCAGAGACATCCTACCATACATCGCTTCCTACGTCATTATGGCGTTGATTTTGCAAATTTCCTCCGGCATCCTGGCTGAGGCCGGGTTGTCTATCCTCGGACTGGGGCCTAAGACAACAGAAGTGCCGACGTTAGGCTTAATGATGAACTGGGCGATGATCTACCAGGCGCATATTTTGGGCAAATGGTGGGCCTACTTCCCTGTTATTCTCACCATCGCGCTGATTGCATTTTCAATGAATTTGATGAATACCGGTCTTGACCAGGTATTCAATCCGGCATTGAGGGAGTAGGTGATTGAAATGAACAAAGTTATGTTAGAAGTTCGGGAACTGACCACAAAATACATCACCCGGTTTAAGGAAGATATCTATGCGGTTGACCACGTTTCTCTAAAAATTGAAGAGGGGAAGTCGTTGGGTATTGCCGGTGAATCGGGCTGCGGCAAGTCAACGCTGGCGCTTAGTTTGATGGGTTATTATTTCCCACCCCTGCATTACACCAGTGGAGAGATTATTATTGACGGCCGTAACATTTCCGGCATGGACCCCGACGATGTACGCAAATCAATACTGGGACGCGAGATAGCCTACATCCCCCAGGCAGCGATGAACGCGCTTAACCCCACTCAGAAGATCATCCACTTCA
Organism: Ardenticatenaceae bacterium; assembly: GCA_020634245.1. Classification (GTDB taxonomy): domain Bacteria; phylum Chloroflexota; class Anaerolineae; order Promineifilales; family Promineifilaceae; genus JACKCC01. The sequence continues at coordinate 18,335 of JACKCC010000032.1, forward strand.
TCGAGGATGTCGTTCAGGCGCACGATCCCACCGCCTCCAAAGAAGAAATTCACATACTTGCCCAAAATCTCTTCGAAACCCTGGGACTTCCGGCAGAGGTGCTGCAAAAATATCCCGTTGAACTGTCCGGCGGTATGAAACAGCGCACCGTTATTGCCATTTCTGTCATCCTTTCACCGCAGGTGCTCATTGCCGATGAGCCATCATCGGCACTCGACGTAACTTCACAGAAGATGGTCATCAAAATGCTGCGGAATTTGATGGACAAGGGCTATATCAAAGCGATGATCTTTATCACCCATGAGCTGCCGCTGCTTTACAACGTGACCGATGACATCATGGTTATGTATGCAGGGCAAATTGTGGAAAAAGCTAGCGCCCATGAAGCCGTGTTTGATCCCCTCCATCCTTATTCAAAAGGTCTCATGGGATCAATCATTGTGCCCGAAGAAGGGCTGCGCGATGTGAAACTGACGGCCATTCCCGGCGTTCCACCCAACCTTAAAAAGCCACCAACCGGCTGCCGGTTTGCCGCACGCTGTCAATACGTCCGGTCAGAATGCCAGGTCCAATCTATCCCGCTCCGCGATACGGGTAACGGCCGTTCCTACCGCTGCGTCATGTCCGAAGAAGAATTAAGATCAACCTATGCAAGGGAGGCGCGTCAAAATGGCTGATAATCGAAAATCATGCTTAAGCGGAAAAGGACTCACCAAAGTATTTGGGTTCGGCCGTACAAAAACCGTCGCCGTCGATCATGTCAATTTCGATTTCAAAGAAGGCGAAATCATCTCCATCGTCGGTGAATCCGGCAGCGGCAAAACCACCCTGGCCAAAATGCTGTTGGGATTAATCAATCCGACTGAAGGCGAAATTTACTTTCAGGGACAACAACGCGACATCGGAACACACAAGAAGAAAAAAGAATACTGGAAAAATATCCAGGCAATCTTCCAGGATCCATTCTCTTCCTACAACATCTTCAACAAAATCGACTCGGTACTTTTAGATTGCATTAAGATGCGTGGTGGCAGCCGGCTTCCTCATGAACAAAAAGTAGAGATGATGACCGAGGCATGCAGCTTCGTCAACCTGAAATTCGAAGAATTGACCAACAAATATCCCTTCGAACTGTCCGGTGGTCAGCAGCAGCGCCTCATGATTGCCCGCATCTTCCTGCTGAAGCCAAAAATTTTGCTGGCTGACGAACCAACCTCGATGATCGACGCCTGTTCTCGGGCCACCATTTTGGATATGTTGATGAACCTGCGTGACGAAATTGGGATGACACCCATTTTCATCACCCATGACATAGGCCTGGCCTATTACGTTTCCGACACCGTCTACATCATGGAGAAAGGCATATTCGTCGAAAGCGGTTCAGCAGACGAGGTCATACTCAACCCCAAAGAAGAATATACAAAGCGCTTGCTCAACGATGTCCCCAAAATCTATGAAGAGTGGGATCTTTCAACGGTGTAACCCAAAAGTGACAGTCACTTGAGAAACATTACGTCATGACAACTGCCCTTGGTAAAAGTGACTGTCACCTGACAAGCCGTTTGCTGGGCTATCCACCAGATGCCCGTTTGTTGATTATCAACGCCGACGATTTCGGGATGTGCCATGCGGTAAATAAGGCCACCATAGAAACATTGCAAGAAGGCATCGTCCAGTCAACAACCTTGATGGTTTCTTGCCCCTGGGCCTTGCACGCCATGCATTTCCTGGCCGATCATCCCGAAATCTCTTTCGGCGTACACCTCACAGCGATTTCGGATTGGGTTGATTACCGTTGGGGGCCGGTTATTCCCAAAGAAAAAGTGCCCTCGCTCATTAACAAAGACGGCTATTTTTACAACTTTGATCAGATGCCAGGGTTTTTAGCCCAGGTCAACCTGAACGAACTGGAGATGGAATTCCGGGCGCAAATAGAAGTGGTGCTGGCAGCAGGGTTGCCGCCTACGCATCTAGATTGGCATTCCCTGCGGCTTAACGGCGGCGACGCTATTTCGGAATTAATGTTCGAGTTAGCTCAAGAATATGGTTTGGCGTTCCGGGTTAGAGGCCAATCCTGGATTGAAGAAGTGCAGCGTCGCGGGCTGCCGACCAACGATTACGATTTCTTGGACAGCTATCAGCTTGATCCGGCTACCAAAACGGATCGCTATGTCCAACTTTTGCGGGAACTGCCAGTAGGCTTGAGTGAATGGGCGGTTCATCCCGGTCTGGCCAATGCCGAACTACTGGCCATTGACCCTGGCAGTGCCCATATTCGCCAGACAGATTTTAATTTTTTGACTTCTCACCAGGCAAAAGACATTGTCAAAGAAGAGGACATCATTCTTCTAGACTATCGCACTTTACAAGAAGTTTGGAGAAAAACGTAAGTTTACAGGAACGAACAATGGAAATTCAATCTATCATCAAACAAATGACACTTGAAGAAAAAGCCGCATTGTGCATTGGAGCCAGCGCCTGGTCAACCACGCCGGTGGAACGCTTGGGCGTGCCGGAAATGATCGTTTCCGATGGGCCTCATGGTGTCCGGCGCGTGCCCAATATCCATGAAATGGCGTCCGAAAGTCTTCCAGCTACCTGCTTCCCCACGGCCTCCTGCCTTGCTTCCACCTGGGATGTGGATTTAATCGGCAAAATGGGCCAGGCACTGGCTGAAGAATGCATTGCGCTAAATGTGGATGTGGTGCTCGGTCCCGGCGCAAACATGAAACGCTCGCCGTTGGGCGGGCGCAATTTCGAATACTTTTCGGAAGACCCCTATCTGGCTGGAGAAATGGCCGCCAACTTTATCAACGGCGTGCAAAGTAAAGGCGTTGGTACGTCGCTCAAGCATTACGCGGCCAACAACCAAGAGTTCCAGCGGTTTAGCATCAATGCTGAAGTGGATGAGCGCACCCTGCGCGAAATCTACCTGACCGCCTTTGAAAAAGCGGTCAAGCAGGCGCAGCCCTGGACGGTGATGTGCGCGTATAACAAAGTCAACGGCACGTTTGCCTCTGAGCATTACAATCTTTTGACCGAGATTCTTAAAGATGAATGGGGGTTCGAAGGTCTAGTGGTCTCGGACTGGGGGGCGGTGCGCGACCGGGTGGCAGCGCTGAAGGGCGGGCTGGATTGGGAGATGCCCGGCCCACAGGAACGCCGTGTGCAAGAGGTTGTAACGGCCGTACAGTCCGGCAAATTGGACGAGGCCATTCTGAATGAATCGGTGCGCCGTATTCTGCGCATTGTTTCCAAGGCTGCACAAACGCCGAAGGGCGGCGAATTTGATGTGGAGGCACATCATGAATTGGCCAACCACATTGCCGCTGAAGGGATGATTTTGCTCAAAAACAATGGGTTGCTGCCACTTAAGAACCAGGAACACATTGCCGTTATCGGCCGTTCCGCCGAGAAGGCCCATTTCCAGGGGGGCGGTAGCTCGCACATCAACCCAACCAAAGTGGCCGTGCCATTCAAAGAATTACAAGCCCGGGCAGGAAACGCTGAACTAACTTACGCTGAGGGCTACCCGACTGATGACTCTTTCCGTCAGGATATGATTGACGAGGCTGTGACGCTGGCCAAAGCTGCGGATGTGGCTGTTTTGTATATTGCCCTGCCAACCTTTAAGGAATCTGAGGGGTATGACCGCAAAGACCTTGATTTGACGGATCAGCAGGTGGCTTTAATTACGGCCGTTTCTGCTATCCAGCCCAATACCGTCGTCGTCCTCAACAATGGCGCACCAGTAGCGATGAGCGCCTGGATCGACAACGTGGCTGCCGTCCTCGAAGGCTGGATGATGGGCCAGGCCGGCGGCGCGGCCATTGCCGATGTCCTCTTTGGCAAGGTTAATCCCAGCGGCAAGCTGGCCGAGACCTTCCCGCTCAAACTGGCAGATATGCCAGCTTATCTTAATTGGCCGGGTGGCGCGGGCGCAGTGCGCTACGGCGAAGGGCTGTTCATTGGCTACCGCTACTACGATGCCAAAGAAATGCCGGTCCAATTTCCATTCGGCTACGGGTTAAGCTACACCACGTTTACATACAGCAACCCCCAGGTATCGGCCACAACATTCAAGGATATGGACGGTGTAACGGTAACGGTGGATGTGACCAACACGGGCGATGTGGCCGGCAAAGAGATTGTGCAGGTGTATGTGCATGACAAGGTATCGGGGTTGGTACGGCCGTACAAGGAACTCAAAGGGTTCGCCAAAGTAGCGCTTGAACCAGGCCAAGCCAAAACAGTCTCGATTCCGCTCGATTTCCGCGCCTTTGCCTACTACCATCCCGAATACGGCCAGTGGATCACCGAAAATGGCGAGTTTGACCTGCTCATTGGCGCATCCTCGGCAGACATTCGCCACACCGTGACGGTAACACTGGAATCGACCCTGGACTTACCCTGCATTTTGGATAAAGAATCCACCATTCGCGAATGGATGGCCGACCCACGCGGCCAGGTGGTTTTTGGCCCCTTCTACGCCATGATGGAAAGCGAAGCCCGCAAGATGTTTGGCGGCGGCGACGAACGCTATGGCAACGAAGGTGCTATTGGTATGGACATCATGGAAATGTTTAACGACATGCCCCTGGTTAGTGTGCTGATGTTCCAGGCCAATGCGCTGCCCATGCATCCTGAGGATATGGTAGCGGGTTTGTTGCAGCAGGTACATAAAGCGTGATGCGTAATGCGTGAAACGTGATGTATTTGGGGCCACGTATCACGTTTCACGCCAAAGGATATTTCTATGCAAACTCAATCTTTGACTGGAAAATGGCATTTCCGACAAGCGGGAACAGATGAATGGCTGCCAGCTACGGTTCCCGGCGGTGTGCATACCGATTTACTAGCATTGGGCCGCATTCCTGACCCGTTTGTGGGTGACAATGAGAAGAAGGTGCAGTGGGTGGCCGAAGCTGATTGGGAATATCGTTACCAATTTGCCGCCTCGGACGTTTTAACCCAATCGCACATCTGGCTGGTTTGTGATGGGTTGGATACGCTGGCAGCGGTGGTGCTGAACGGCCGCACCCTGGGCCAAACCAACAACATGTTCCGCCAATACCGCTGGGACGTGAAGGAATTGTTGCAAGCGGACAACAACGAGCTGCTTATCACCTTTGCTTCCCCGGTACAGTACATCACAGAGAAGCAGGCGGTACGGCCGTTGCCCGGCGTCTCCCAGGCCATTCCCGGCGGTCCGTATTTGCGCAAAGCCCCCTGCCAGTTCGGCTGGGACTGGGGGCCGCAGCTGCCGCCCATTGGCATCTGGAAAGATATTCGCCTGGAGGCTGGCAGCGGCGTTCGTCTGGCCGATGTGCATTTGCGCCAGGATCACGCCGATGGGCAGGTCACTGTCTCCGCAGATGTCATGCTGGCCGGGCAGGTCGACGAAGATTTGACTGTTCAGCTTCAAATTATTTCTCCTGATGGCGAAGCATTTGTGGTGGAAACCACTTCACAATTCACTATTCACAATTTATTATTCATTATTCCCTCCCCGCAACTCTGGTGGCCCAACGGCTATGGCGACCAACCCCTCTACCAGGTTATCATCAACCTACGTCAGGGCGAGACTTTGCTGGATGAACGCCGCTATCAGCTTGGTCTACGTACCATCAAACTGCGCCAGGAACCCGACGAGTGGGGCCGTTCCTTTGAATTCATGGTTAATGGCGTGCCTATTTTCGCCAAAGGCTCCAACTGGATTCCCGCCGACTCCTTCCCCACACGCATCAGCGACGAATATCTGGAGGCGCTCATTCGCGGCGCGGTGGAGACACACCAGAACATGCTGCGCGTGTGGGGCGGCGGCTTTTTTGAGGAAGAACGCTTTTACGATTTGTGCGACCAGTACGGCATTTTGGTCTGGCAAGATTACATCTTCTCGTGCAGCGTTTACCCGTTAGATGACGCCGATTTTTTGGAAAATGTGCGCGTCGAAGTGGTGGAAAATGTGCGCCGCATTCGCCATCGGGCCAGCCTGGCGCTGTGGTGCGGCAACAACGAGATGGAAGAAGGCTGGGCCAATTGGGGCTGGACGCGGCCCGATTTGGCCGATATGAAAGTGGCTTACGATCAATTCTTCCATTGCACGCTGGCGGAATGGAGCACCACCATCGACCCCGATACCCCGTACTGGCCCAGTTCGCCCTCTTCGGATACGCCGTTTGAAAACCCGAACGGGCAGGTGCAGGGGGATGCGCATTATTGGGATGTGTGGCACGGCCGTAAACCATTCACCGCCTACCGCGGCCAATTCCCGCGCTTCATGAGCGAGTTCGGCTTCCAGGCGCTGCCGCCGCTGGCGACGATTCGTACCTATGCTGAAGAAGCCGACTGGAACATGACCTCCTACATCATGGAACGACATCAGAAAAACGACAGCGGCAACAGCTTGATGGTGGGGCAGATGCTGGACACCTTCCGCCTGCCCAAAGATTTCCCATCGCTGGTTTATTTGAGCATGGTGCTGCAAGCGGAAGGCATCCGCTACGGCGTGGAACATTGGCGGCGGGCCAGAGAGCGGGTTGCCGGGACGCTGTACTGGCAGCTCAACGACTGCTGGCCGGTAGCCTCCTGGTCCAGCCTGGATTATTTTGGCCGCTGGAAGGCGCTGCACTATGCGGCGCGCCGCTTCTATGCGCCAGTACTGCTCTCGATTGAAGACGCACCGCCCAGGCAGGGCGTGTACGTCACCAGCGACATTCGCAAGATGTGGCAGGGCAGCCTGCGCTGGTCGTTGGAAACGCTGGCTGGTGAGCAGCTGGCGATGGGTGAAGAAGTGGTACAGGCGGCGGCACTGGCTAATACGCCAGTCAAGATGTTTGATTTTGCTGAGCAGGTGACGGATGACAACCGGCGCAATCTTATGTTTGTGGCTGAATTGTGGCAGGATGATCGTTTTGTGGCCCGGCAAACCGCTTTTTTTGCGCCAACAAAACATCTGGAACTGGTCGATCCGCAGGTGAAGGCCACTTGCTGTGTGGATGATGGGCAGCTCATTGTTGAATTGAACGGCCGTTCCCTGGCCCGCCTGGTTGAACTATCCCTGGATAGTGCTGATGTGGTGTTTAGCGACAACTACTTCGACTTACCTGCCGGACGTAAGACGATTGTGACCTGCCAACTGCCATCAGGATGGGATTTGTCCCAGGCTGAAGCGGCGCTGCGAATTCGTTCTGTTTATGATTCTTTCTGAGTGCAAATTTTTTTATAAGTGACAGTCACTTTGGAAGTGACTGTCACATTACTGCCACAAAATTTGTCCTGATTTTCATAGGACGACATAAATTTTCCGACTTCACACCTGTGGTTACCGGGTAATTGGGAGAAAAGGAGGTAATCATGTCTGACATTGAAGCAGTTGTCGCCCAGATGACTCTGGAAGAAAAAGCGGCATTATGTACCGGAGCCAGCGCATGGACGACTACCCCTGTAAAACGAGTTAATCTACCAGAACTGTTAGTTTCCGATGGGCCGCACGGCATTCGCCGCGTGGCCGATATTCATGCTGTAACCAACAAAAGCCTGCCGGCGACCAGTTTCCCCACTGCTTCCAGTCTGGCTTCCACCTGGGATATGGATTTGCTGTACGAAATGGGGCAAGCGCTGGCAGAAGAGGCGATTTCTTTGGGCGTAGACCTGATTCTCGGTCCCGGCACCAACATGAAACGCTCGCCGTTGTGCGGCCGTAATTTTGAGTATTTTTCCGAAGACCCGTATCAGGCTGGTGCGATGGCAGCCAGTTTGATCAAAGGGATTCAAAGCAAAGGCGTGGGCACAGCCCTCAAACATTTTGCTGCCAACAACCAGGAATTCGAGCGTTTTTCGATCAATACGGAGGTGGATGAACGTACTTTGCGCGAGATTTACCGCGAATTTGAGCGGCCGTCTTTGGTAGCCATGGAAGCATCACGTGTGCCCCAACGAAATCAACCCGGAACCTACGCCTCTGAACACCGCTGGTACGCTGACGGGGAGTTCTCAAAAACGAATGGGGCTTCAGAAGGGGTCGTCGTCTCTGATTGGGGTGCTGTTCATGATCGCGTAGCCAGTCTGGAGGCGGCCTGGACCTGCGATACCCGGTCCCAAGCAGACACGGGTGAACGCGCCATCATTGAGGCGGTGCAGGACGGCTTGTTGGATGAGGCTGTGCTGGATGAATCCGTGCGGCGCATTGTACGAATCGCGCTTAAGGCCACAGGAAAACACCCTAAAGGGGGCAAATTCGGTATGGTTGCCACCACAATTAGCCCACAAAGTGGGCGCGAAGGATGGTACTGCTCAAAACAACGGCTTGCTGCCGCGCCAGAAGGAGCCGCAGCATATTGCCGTCAGTGAGTCCGGAACAGCGCGAAGCCCACTTCAGGGCGGCAGTTCGCACATCAATCAACCCAGGTCGATGTGCCTTTTAGTAAGGAGAAAAGCTGCACAAACGGGCCGAACGCCAGATGAGTTTCGCCCAGGGGCTATCCGAAGATGACAGCCAGGACAAAGCTTGATTGATGAAGCGGTTTGCCATTGCCCAGACAGCCGATGTGGCCCTGCTTTTACCTGGCTCTGCCTTCATTCAAGGAATCGGAAGGATATGATCGGGCCGACCTGGTTTGACTGACCATCAAGTGGCGTTGATTCGGTAACGACGTGCAGCTAACTGCTGTCGTCAGCCCTCAACAATGGCGCGCCGGTTGTCGCTGGGCGAATGGCTCGATGTTTTTGGCAGCTGTATTGGAGAAGCGATGGATGATGGGAACCGGGCCGGTGGCAGCGCTGTCGCCGATGTCCTGTTGGCCAAATGTCAAGTCCTTCCGGCAAACTGGCCGAAGAACCTATCACAAAACTCCGATACCCCAGCGCATCTCAATTTCCCCCCAGCGAAAACGGCGTGGTGCGTTACAGCGAAGCATTCATCGGCTACCATACTATATGATTCAAAGATATTGCCAGTTCCTCCTTCCACGGCCACAGCAGGCTACCACATTCATTACTGATAATCTAAAACTCTCAGTGACAGCTTTAAGGATGTGGATGGTCTGACCAGGTGTCGGTGGATATAAAGAAATACAAGGCCAAATGGCGGGCGGAAATTATTAGGTTAACATATTGCGCGATCAGGAGTCGCGGTTGATACGGCTAGTACAAGAACTCAAAGGGATTCACTGAAGTCGAACTCCAGCCAGACTGGAGACTAAAACTATCTCTTCACCCTCAATTCTCGCGCGCTTTTCTACAAGTCCTGCTTACCAACCGTGGGTCACTGAAGACGGGCTGTTCTGACATCCTCGTGGGTGCATCGGCCGCTGACATTCCGTTGCCAGGCCATCGCCACGCTGCAATCCACTTTACAACTGCCATCCATCCTGCACAAAGAATCAACCATTCGCGCCTGGTTCGACGATCCCATTGGCAAATCCATCCTCCAGCCCATGTTCAACGAACTGATGTCCAACGGCGATTTTTTCGGCAATGATGATTCTGGCGACGGCAACATTGGCATGGATATGCTCAGTTTTTTGCTGGACTTACCATTGCGAAGCTTCCTCCACTTCCAGGAAGGCTTTCTCACACAGCCGCCAGACGACATTGCCGATATGCTTCTTGAACAGGTGTATGGCGTAAAAAGTTAGAAAGTAGAAAATAAGCAGATTAGTATCTTTGTAACTATTCATGTGTTGCCTGAGCCTATCGAAGGCGGAACCGGCCTTCGACAGGCTCAGGCCTCGTATTTCTTTAAGGAGTTACGATGTTACCTCATTGGAAAGAAGCTTATGTGACTGTAAATGGTGCCGAATTTCATTACGTTCGCACAGGAAATAATACCCAACAACCACTCCTGCTGCTGCATGGCTTTTCTGACAACGGTTTATGCTGGCTGCCGGTCGCCCGCGATCTGGAAGATCAATTTGATGTCATTTTGCCCGATGCTAGAGGACACGGCCGTTCCACCCGCGTCCAGCCTGATGAAATCATCGACAACGCCGCCGATGCCGCCGGATTAATCGCCGCGCTAGAATTGCAAAAACCAATCGTAGGCGGCCATTCGATGGGAGGGCTAGCGGCTACCGAACTGGGCGCGCGCTACCCCGACCTCGTCAAAAGTCTAATCCTGGAAGACCCGGCCTGGATCGATCCCTCGCCCGATGAGGTGCCGCTGGCAGAAAACCCGTTTTTCTCGTGGTTGTTAAACATGGATGGAATTTCTTCAGATGAAATTATCGAACAGGGCAAAATCAACAATCCGAACTGGCCAGACGCTGAATTCCCGGCCTGGGCCGAATCAAAACGACAACTGGACAAAAACATTTTCCCACGCGTGAACGTTCGCAAACCCTGGCGGGAATTTGTGGCAGCGCTCACCGTTCCTGCCTTGCTGGTCACTGCGGATGTAGAAAAAGGAGCCATCGTTACACCAGCGGCGGCGCAGGAAGCTACTGATCTCTCGCCATTATTGCAGGTGGCGCAGGTTCCCGATGCCGGGCACAATATCCGTCGCGAAAACTACCTGGCTTTCATGCAGGCTGTGCAGGCTTTCCTAAACCAATAGCAAGTATACAGGTTTGTTCCCTGAGCCTGTCGAAGGGAATCGGTATTCGACAGGCTCTGACCTCGACTGATTGTGCAGTTACAGACAATATCGGAAATAAATGACAAAAAAAGAAAAACTTCGCAATACGATCGCCTATTACCTGCTTTTCATCAGCCTGGGTTTTAGCCTGGGGATTACTGGCCCGGCGCTGCCATCGTTGGCGGAGCAAACCGGCAGTACTTTAGGGGCCATCGGAGCCATCTTTCTACTGGGTGCATTAGGGGGTATGTTGGGAACGGCCGTTAGCGGCCGTATATTCGATCGCGTTACTCGTGGTAACCTTGTATTGGGATTGGCTCAGTTGACGAGCGCTATCTTGCTGGCCATCATGCCGCTGGCCGGCAGCTTGCCCTTGTTATTGGTCATTTTTCTCATCAACGGCCTGCCTGGCGGCATCATCAACACCGGAGCCAACACCCTGCTGATGTGGACACATGGCAAAAAGGCCGGGCCATATATGAACGGGCTGCATTTCGCCTTTGGCCTGGGCGCATTTTTGGCGCCAACAGTTTTCGCCCAGGTGCTTAATTTGGGAGGCACTTACCAACACGCTTACTGGGCATTGGCCGTGCTGGCCTTCCCTGTCGGACTGTTCAATTTATTTTCGCCCGGCAGTCCGGAACACCCCGATAAACGTGAGGATAGCATCGAATCACAGGTAAAACTGCGCCAGGTTTTGCCGGTGGTCATAATTGCCATGATGTTTTTGTTTTTCTACGTTGGCTCCGAAATCACGTTCGGCAATTGGATTTACACCTATGCGCTGATCCTTGGCCTGGCCGATGCCACCCGCGCCGCGTATCTGACTTCCGGTTTCTGGCTGGCTTTTACCATTGGCCGCGCTATTTCTATCGTCGTTGCTACGCGTTTTAAACCTGAGCAAATCTTGACCGTCGCCTTTCTGGGCGGACTCGGTGCATTAGCCCTGGCCATTATCACGCCAAATTCGATCAGTATGTTGTGGGCGGCGACACTGCTGGTAGGTTTTTTCATGGCTCCAATTTGGGCCACAGGCTATAACCTCGCCGGGCAATCCATCAAATTGACGGCAACAATTAGCAGCAGCATCATTCTGGGTGACAGCCTTGGCGGCGTTGTACTGCCATGGGTAACCGGACAGGCGATTGAGCGCTTCGGTGCGCGCACCATGCCCTGGTTGGTGTTCTCTAGTTTGGCGATCAACGCGCTGGTTTTTGGGATTATGCTTTTGCAACGCCGGAAAACGCTCCAGGTTGCCTTTGCCGGGGAGTGAACAGACCCAAAATTGCATTTTGAACAGTTAATCGGGCACAATTAAGATCATTCAGATTGTGCCTGTTTAGCAGCATTCTGCCACCCCATTCAGCAGCACACCATCAGACCCTATGTCTAGGCTGCACAGGTCAACCGATTAGTGTAAACTGTTGGCCGCCAGTGAGTGTCAGACACTGTGCTTTGCTATTCCATCCATATTCACTATCGACAAAAATCCGCATACTTGTAAATTCTCGCCTATCTATTGACTTGAAATCACGAATATTGTAAGATATTGTAAATGTTACCGGTAATGTTTTCGGTATCATTTACGAAACCTTCATTGAGCCGCAATCAGTACATTCTTTTGATGGAGGACATCTAATGCTCCCATCAAACACGGAGGTGTCTATTGATTTCAATTGGATAACCCTCTCCCTTACTAGGCAAAGATTATTGTTAAAGTTAAGTATTCCCACATGGAGGAAAAGAAGTGATGAAAAAAACAATTTACACCCTTTTTTTGTTATTAGTAGTGGCTCTATTTATTGTTGGCTGCGGTGGCTCCGAAACGGTCGCGCCAACCCAAGAGCCTTCCACCGCATCTGAACCGGCCGCTGCAGAAGCACCCACCGCCGAAGCGCCAGCACAGGAAAGCGTAACGATTACCTACATGGCCAGCCAGGGCTGGATTAAAGATGCAGAGCTGGAACTGGCCCAGAAATTTGAAGATGAAACTGGTATTCACGTCGACTACCAGATTCTGCCGGCCGACCAATATTTCAACGTACTCACCACCAAACTGAATTCCGGCGAGGCCACCGACATTTTTGGCGGCCAGAGCGGACAAACCGATCTGAAAGTTCTCTACAATGTTGAAGAAAATGCGGTTGATTTGACCGATCAAGAATGGACCCAGCGTATGGATCCGTTGTCCCTGGAAATGGTCAGTCTGAACGGCCGTGTCTACGGCGCGGAAATCTGGGACATCGTGGCTTCCAACTATTTCATCATGGTCTACAACAAAAATATCTTCGCCGACCTCGGCCTTACTGTTCCAGGATCCTACGCAGAGTTCAAAGCTGCCTGCCAGACAATCATGGATAGTGGCAAAGGCATCGCTCCCGTCTACGAACCCATGTCTGATGGCTGGCACCACGTCCTGTGGTTCCCCATGATTGGCCCCCGGTTTGAAGAAGTAAATCCCGGCCTGGCCAATGAATTGAATGCCAACAAAGTCAAATTCGCTGACGTACCCATCATGGCCGAAGCATTGACCCAGATGCAAGAGCTGTATGACATGGGCTGCTTTGGCGACAACGCTTTGTCCGACGCTGTTGCTGATACCAATGCCAAACTCGCCAACGGCGAATATGCCATGTCGCTGACGACACTCACCGCCCCAGTAGCGATCGAATCGGAATATGGCGTAACGGTGGATACTTTTGGGTTCTTCCCCATTCCTTTAGTTGACAACCAACTGTCACCTGCCCATCCGGCCGGCCCCAGCAAATTCATCTATTCCGGATCACAGCACATCGACGAAGCCAAGCAATACTTGGCCTTCCTGATGGCCCCGGAAAACCTGCAATATTTGTTGGACAACACAGACGATTTCGCCGATCTCAATTTCTCCGGCCTCCAGGCGAAGTGGACGCCCGAACAACAAGAATATCTGGATGCCTATCCGGCAAAAACGATTGTGTATCAAGACGTTGTCAATTACGTCAATCCGCAGTGGATGGATATTGGCAAGGATATGGTAGCTATGTTCACAGGTACCATGGATGCTGAAGGTGCACTCTCCAGCATCGATCAACGCCGCGCCGATATGGCAACGGCCGCTTCTGATCCTGCCTGGGCACAGTAAATCTCCTCTCCTTTTTTAAAGAGTAGGAGCAGGACATGTCTGCTCCTACTCTCAAAAATATGTTCGCTGGTGAAACGGTGGCTTCACCCTGGAAGTTGCGAGGCAAGTCATGAAAAGTAGGACTTATCCATTTTACTTCGTCATCGCCGCGTTAGTTTTGTATAGTCTGTTTTTTGTCATTCCCAGCATTATGGGCTTTTATTACGCTTTCACCGATTGGAACAGCTATACAACCGAAATCAATTGGATCGGCTGGAAAAACTTCGAGACAATCTTCTCATCGGGCCAGGGCTATCTGAATTTCATTAAAAACACAGTCGTTTTTACGATAGTCACAATTTTGTTGAAAACCGTGCTTGCTTTGGGGCTGGCCGTTCTTCTGACAGAAGGCGTGCGCCGCATGGCCAATGTTTACCGGGCGATTATGTATTTACCGGCCGTCTTGCCCGTTTTGGTGATCAGCCTGATTTTCAAATCCATTTTGAATCCGGCTACCGGCCTGTTGAATACGTCGCTGCGGGCTGTCGGCCTGGATTTTTTGGCGCAAAAGTGGTTGGTGGATATTCATTGGGCGCTGCCTTCGGTGATTGGTGTGGACACCTGGCGCGGTGTGGGCTACATCATGGTCATCTTAATTGCCGGTCTTCATGCCATTCCCAAAGATTATTATGAAGCAGCAGCAATTGATGGGGCCAGTCGGTGGCAGTCGTTTTTGCATATTACGATCCCTTTGTTGATGCCCGTGCTAACGGTGACAACTGTATTGAACCTGCTCTATGGCCTGAAAGTGTTTGACATCGTTTTTGTTTTAACGAACGGCGGGCCGGGGCGGGCAACAGACACGGTTTACACGGCTATTTTCCAGGATTTCTCTAAAGGCCGTTATGGCGTGGCGACGGCGCTTTCATCGCTGCTATTTCTGGTCATGATTGCCCTAGGCTATCTGGTAATTCGTTTTATGCATCGGGAAGAGGTAGAGTGAGTCATGAACAAAAAATTTCGCGGGGTTTTCAATCATCTCCTGGCCATCATTGTTGGTTTGATTACATTTACGCCAATTTATCTGGTCTTTGTCAATTCGCTCAAGACCAAAGCTGAAGCCAGTTCGATGGGGGCTGCTTTGCCGACTGAATTGCAGTGGAGTAACTTCACCACGGTTATTGAAAAAGGGAAACTGATTGGCGCGTTTGGCAACAGCGTCTTATATGCCCTGGCGTCAACCCTTCTCGGTATCACGGTAGCTGCTTTAGCTGCCTACGTGCTTTCGCGCAATCGTAACCGCTTTAATCGTGTGGTTTACTTTTTCATTATTATGGGCATTGCCATGCCGACTAATTTTGTGACGTTGACCAAGGTGATGCAGGTCACTCACCTCATCAATACCCAGTTAGGCATCATTTTCCTGTATGCCGCGTCGCAGATTCCTTTTACTGTCTTTCTGATTTACGCTTTTATCGAAACGCTGCCGCGTGAACTGGATGAAGCAGCGATTATTGACGGGTGCAGCCCGCTGCGCCTCTTTTTCTCGGTGATTTACCCGTTGCTGACGCCGGTATTGGTGACTTCGGCCGTGCTTAATTTCCTGGGTATCTGGAATGAGTTTCTCATGCCGCTGTATTATTTGAACAGCAGCAAATATTGGCCGATGACGTTGGCTGTTTATAATTTCTTTGGCCAGTTCCAGGCCGACTGGAGCCTGGTGTCGGCGGATGTGGTGTTGACGATTTTGCCGGTCATCATCGTTTACGTGCTGGCGCAGCGCTTTATTCTGTCGGGCATGGTGGCCGGGGCGGTGAAAAGCTAAAGAAAATTCATTTATTCTTTTCCCAGGAGATGCATTATGGCTGAATTGTGGAAAGAGAACTGGGCGGAATCGCGCCAACATTATCTGGATTGGTGGGCTAGGAAAGGGCTGGTTATCAGCATGTGGGAGCATATTGAGAAGGACGGGCCGCCGCATGAACCAGTGGAAGCGCCGCCACCAGCTAAAGATTTGGACCAATTTTGGTTTGATCCGGTGTGGCGTTCGGCTTATTTGCATTATTCTATGTCGCGCAGTTCTTTCAAGGCAGATATTTTGCCGGTGGCGAATACGCATCTAGGGCCGGGTTCGCTGGCGGCGATATTGGGGGCAGAAATGGACGGCCGTTCCGACACCATCTGGTACCGACATTTGAAAGAAGACAGCGACATAATCGCTCTCGACGAAAACAATCGCTGGTGGAAACTGCATCTCGATTTGGTTAGTATGTGCAAGGAACATGCCCAGGGACATTACTTCGTGGGCTGCCCCGATTTGATTGAAGGAATGGACACGCTAGCTTCGCTGCGTGGTACGCAGCCGGTTCTAATGGACATCATTGATCGGCCCGAAGAATTAAAGCGCCAACTGCAAGCGGTGAATGATGTCTGGTTTGAGGTGTTCGATCGGATTTATGACATCATCAACGTCGATGGCGAGATGGCTTTTTGCTATTTCGCCATCTGGGGGCCGGGCAAGGTGGCCAAGCTGCAAAGCGACATTTCCATCATGATTTCACCGCGCGATTTTCGCAAATTCGTTTCGCCTTATATCCGCCAGCAGTGCCAGTGGCTGGATTATTCACTGTACCATCTGGATGGCGTCGGTGCGATGCGTCATGTGGATGCGCTGCTGGAGATCGAGGAACTGGATGCCATTCAATGGACGCCGGGCGTGGATCAGCCGCAGGGTGGTGATCCTTGCTGGTTTGACCTTTACAAACGTATTTTGGCCGGCGGCAAATCGGTGATGCCTTCTTTGGTAGAAGTGGACGAGTTACAGCCGCTGCTGGATGCAATTGGGCCAAACGGCGTAAAT
>JACKCC010000033.1 GCA_020634245.1 Ardenticatenaceae bacterium
ATCAAGGCGTCCTGACAGTCCAAGCAAATATTGCTCAAAATCACAGGTTTAAAAACGCCATCCATCTCATCAAACAATACCAGCCTTGCTTCTTCCTTCTGGACAAC
Source organism: Ardenticatenaceae bacterium (assembly GCA_020634245.1). Classification (GTDB taxonomy): domain Bacteria; phylum Chloroflexota; class Anaerolineae; order Promineifilales; family Promineifilaceae; genus JACKCC01. The sequence goes on from JACKCC010000033.1 coordinate 108, forward strand.
ACCGAGCCATTCCAGTGAAGCATCTGAATCGAGATTGAAAGAATCGTACTGAGAAAACGTGTAACCCAACTGGCTAAGGCTGGTTGCTGGATGCTGATTCGCAGGCAAAGATACAGTCCTCAACTCGTCGGTAATGTGCTGTGGATATGGACAGATAGCCTCAGGATTTAGTAATTCACTGCCCACGCCAAAAAAGCCTGTGACTGACCCTTCATAGATGTAATCGCTAATGCCGGTTTCTTCAACTTGCTCAGGCTCTGTATATAGCTGCTGGCAAACGGACAACAAATCACCATCATTTTCAGCATAAAGGTCTTTTGCAAGCTGAGCAAAGGTAGCCGTATCTGGTAGGTTGTACAGCTGATCAAAAGTTTCTTGGGCTTTACCGACATCATTTTGCTCCAGATAGGCCATTGCTAAATGCAGGTAGCCCAAAGCCAGATAATCTGCCGATGGCGCGGCTTCTAACGTTAACCGACTCAATGCCGACTCCAGCAATTCAATGCGGCTATTTTCAGCCAAGACTGCTTCTGAATAAGGGCGGGAAGGCGTAATCGCATGGAACATGGCACACTCAGGGGTATCGGGCATCTGATTGTCTTCCATGAGTTGATGCTGTGGGATACGGCCGTTCCAACTGTAAATATCAACTTCATCCCAGGTACAATTAAAATTGACTTCGTGCGTTTTTATCACCCTTACGTCAACAACACCATCGCCAGTGAAATCGTCTAGTTCAAAAGTGGCATAAGGCTTAAAGGAACGAACAGATATATCGATCCTTTCTAGCCGATAAATTCCGGATCCATTCCACATGTAAACATCAATATATCCAAACGGCCCGCCAAGATAGCCTTGCTCAATCCGCAAAATATCAACAATATCGTCTCCTGTAAAATCAAAATCAAAGATGACCTGAGAGATACCATCAACATAAGTTCCTGTATTTGATGTATTAATTGGGTCAATCGTGTTGGGAAGGATGGCATACTGGCCAGATTGCTCAACGATAAGTGGTATTACACCCAAGATGTACAAATCCTTTGACTCCACTGCAAGCAGCCATTCCAAAACACCATCACTGTTCAAATCGGTTGCCTGCGGAATAACCGTCAATTCTAGAATGTCTATCTGGTTTCTATCTTCCAGACTGATTTGATTTTGGTTTAGGTGTGCAACAACGGCCGTTTGCAAAACAGGCCAGATCATCCGCTCATCAAGATACATGCCGGGATATTCGTTTTCCTGAAAAATGGGTTCGAGTTGGCCAGCACCATGGGGAAAGCTTCGGGCAAAATCAAAGGCCAGCAGGTCAAAAATGTGAAAATAGGGCAGACCTCTTTCCGGAGTTTCACGTGCAGCCCTCAGCCAATCATGTAACAAATCAAAGTCTGGCGTTTTTAACCTGTATGTTGAAGAAGTATCAATTGGCACTTCACTCAATTGCTTCAGGTCTGGCACCTCAGCCAACAAGCTTGGAGGTGTTGGCGTTTGCATCGGGAGCGGTAGGGCTGCCGTTTCTTCGCCAACAGTCGCAGTTGCAGGCACGGCCGTTTCCGTTACAGTCGGTTCAATCGTTGGGGGTGGGGAGGGAACGGCCGTACTTTCCCCCAACACAGCCTCTTCTTGAACGCAGGCAGCTAAACTTAACACCAGAAAAACGATTGCGGCAGCCCTTCCCCATTTCATTTTCGCCATCCTTACCTGAACCTGACACTGGAACTATTAAACTGGTCTTATTATAAAACAGCTCCTCTCAGTTGGAAACGGCTTTGCTGAACCATGAGCGGGATTTTGTTAATGAAAGGGAGACTATCAATTCTTTGTGATGATAACGGCCGTTCCGCCTCCCACCTTCACCCCATCCCCCACAAACGCCGGCATTGCTCCCGTAGAAAGTAAACAATCATAGATTCCAGCATTGGTCAGCGGGATGATTTGTTCATTGTCGCTGAGATTGAAGAGGGCAACGGCCGTTTCCCCCTCCCATTCCCGCACATACCCATACGTCTGTGTCGCCGCGTCCACATGCAGCCGCGTGCGCGTGCCATGCTGGAGCGCAGGCAGCGTCCGCCGCAGCTGCACCAATCGGCGATAAAACGTGAGCAGTGCCTGGTCCCAATTCTCCGGCTGCCACGGCATTTGTGCCCGCACGTGATGATCCCCGCCCGACCCCGCCTGATCCTTATTCACCGCCTGCGACAGCCCCACTTCCGTGCCGTAATAAATCACCGGCGTTGGCGCTAGGGTGAACTGGCAAAGCGCCGCCAGCTTCAGCCGGTTCACGTCGTTGCCCGCCATGAAGAGGAAGCGGTTCATGTCATGGTTGTCCAAAAAGCTGGCCCGCGCCGCGCCCGTGGCCATGTACGCCTCGTAGCTCTGCAAAAAGGCGTCCAGTTGGGCCACATTCCACCAATCCAGGGCAAAGGCGTAGCGAAACGCGGTTGCCAGAGGAAAGTCCAGCACGTGGCTCAGCCGTCCGCGATAGCGGCGCAGCGCGTCGGGCGAATCGGTCGCCTCGCCAATGGTCACCGCTTGCGGATTGGCCGACTGCACCGCCTGGCGGAACTGCACCCAAAAATCCATGCCGTGCCCGATGGCGTGGTCCAGCCGGAAGCCGTCCAGCCCAAATTCACGCAGCCAATAAACGGCCGCATCACAAATATGCTGCCTGCCCGCCGGATCGTTCGTATCGAACGAGGGCAGCAGCTTGGCGCGGCCCAAAAAGCAGCGATAGTTGTCGGGGTGTTCATAAAAGACAAACCAGGAAGCGCTCTCCGCATTCGGATCGGCCTGGGCGGCCAGGAAAGCCGGATGTTTCCAGGAGCAATGGCTAGGCACAAAGTCCAAAATCACGCGAATGCCACGTGCGTGCGCCTGCGCCACCAGCTCGTGCAAATCGGCCTCGCTGCCCAATTCCGGGTCGATGGCGAACAAATCTTTGGTGTCGTAGCGATGATACGTATCGGCCAAGCCCAGCGGTGAGAGCCAGATGCAGTTGATGCCCAACTCATCCAGGTACGGCAGCGATCGGGTGACGCCGCGCAGCGTACCGCCGTGCCGGGCGTGGTGGTTGGTCAGGTCAATGTCGGGCGAGAAATAGCCTGCCCTGAGCTCGTCGATGGGGCCGTCCCCCGTCCCCGGATGGTAGCGATCCAGAAAAATGTGGTAAATCACCGCCTCCTGCATCCAGTCTGGCCCGATGGGTTCGTCTGGCTCGACGAAGTAGGCGAAGGTCTGGATGCCAGTCTCGTCCTCCACGGGGTACCAGAAGCCCTGACCGTCGTGGGCAAAAAGGTCGGGCGGGGCATCGGCCGCACGTCCGGCTTGCCAGCCCGCGATTTTGTAGCGAACGGCCGTTCCACCCGCCTGACCTGGCAAAATGGCGTGCCAGCGGCTCAGGTAGCCCGCGCCCGCTTCCCAATCCACAGTCTCTACCCGCATCGGCATTTTGGGCGAATTTGCATCTGGCAAACGGCCGTCTGTGGTAAACCACACTTCGGCACGATCCAACGGCATCTCTACACCGCTGGTGGCCCAAATTTCAACCGGTTCGTTGGATTGAGGAGCAAACGGCCGTATCGTGTTGTCGTGGCGGAATTGGTGCGCCTGCGCCGCAATGCGCTCGCGCACCATCGGCAGGGGAATATCACCCGGTGCGGTGGCAATTGCTTCGGTGTTGTCGAATACGTTTTCTAATTCAGCCATTGATTGTTCCCTCATAAATGTAGGTCGGATTGGCAATCCGACCTACGATTTTCATTCCCGATTGATTCAAAATTCCCCGCCCATCATCGCCCGCCACTTTGCCAGCACATCCAATAGTTGCGTCCGATCAGCCTCGTCAAAGCCAGCCAGACTGTTCTGGAGCGCAGCCAGATGAGCCACCTGGGCCAGTTCACGCTGGGCAGCTCCAGCGCTGGTCAGCACTACCTGCTGCGCCCGCCGGTCGTCGGGATCGGGCTGGCGCGCGGCCCAGCCCTGCTCAGCCAGATAATCGACAATGCGGGTCATCTTGCTGTTATCCACCAACAAACGGCCGCTTAAATCCCCCATGCGCCAGCCGCTATCCAGTTGCAGCAGCAGCAGCGTGTCGAATTGCTCAAGGGTGAGGTGAAACGGCCGTAACGCCACCGCCATTTCCCCACTCAACAGCACAAAAATTTCCCGCATGGTTGTAAAAATCGTTTGTTCCATGCGGGAATTATATTTTCATTTAAAATATTTGCAAGTGAGAATAATTGGGTTTGCCACAGAGCGCACAGAGTTTTCTCTTTTCCCTCTGTGCGCTCTGTGGCCTATTCTTCCAAAAACGCTTCGGCGGCGGCGACGCGGTTGTTGGTATGGGTGATGAGTTCCTGAATGGCCTGATCAAACGCCGCCTGCCCCACGTCGGCCACGGCGTATGGCTTGATGAGCGCGGCCAATTCTTCGTAACGCGCCGTCATCGCTTCTGGCGCGAAGACGGTGTGGATGGTCTCATCAATATAGTTGACATAAGTTTCGTAATAGTCGGGGTTGTCCAGCAAGTAGCGAATCAGCGGCCAATTATCGCCGATGGCCGTCATCTCCAGGGTCATCTGGGAACGGCCGCCTGATTTCAGCGCCTCGTTGTGATCCCAGGGAATCCAGGTGAGTTGGCCCGTTGCCGGATCGTTGTACAGGTAATAATTGTGCGCTGCGCCGCCGTACGTATCCCAATTTTCAATCACCGTGTTGATGGCCAGCCAGTGCAGGAAGGTATCAACGTCAAACACAGCTTCCAACCCCGCCTGCCACGCTGCCGGATCGCTTTGGCGCAGGTCGGAATGCAGCACGGTGTACAGCGCTTCGATGTCGCTCCAGTCCGCTTCGTCTTCGTTGTTTTCTTTTTGGAAGCTGTCGGCAATGTTGTCAAAGGTGCCTTCGGCCAGGGAAACGGCCGTACCGTCCGCCTCGTAAATGTTGCCATCATCACTGCCAAAGACGCGATCCACCGCCGTGTCATCAATCACCTCAATCATCGTGTACAGGCCAAAGCTCACCGGTCCTTCGCCATAATCCACGTATAGCTCCACAAACGATGTTTTGGCGCTGGCCAACCCGGCGTCTTCCAAAATGTCGGCCGTCACCGTATCGCGCAAAAACGAGTCGTCGCGGGTGTTGTTGGACAGCGATAATTGCTTGAAGCCGTAAAAGCGCTGGTTGTCAATTTCGGGATAGTCGTCCTCAAATTCGTCAAAATCGAGCTTAAACGGCAGTTCCAGCGACCCGCTCGACCAGGCACCAGACAGCGACGAGTTGCCCTTGAAGCGCACGCCGACATGCGTCCAGGTGTTGCCCTCGAACGTAATCGTCGCCTCGGCCCACATGGGGTTTTCGCTAGTGAAATCGCCGGGCACGCCGCCGCCAAATCCACCTGGCTGCCCGCCACCGGGTCCGCCCTGACCCCCTGCCGGCCTTTCCGGGGGCTGAAATTCACCCTCTGCCGGTGGCTGGAAATCCGCCGGCGGGCCAGCCAAATTACCGTCGCGTGCGTCACCCCCGCCAGGACCCTGGCCCGTACCTTGTTCACCCAATAATTCGGTCAGATCGGCCAGCATCGCGGCCCAATTTTCGCTGTCGATGGTGATGTCCAGGCGCAGCACCTCATCTTCGGGGAAGACGACCTCGTAGTTGGGTTCGGCGTCATTGCTGTGGGTGGCTTCGCTCCAGCCAGCGGGGCGAGCCGTTTCCGCAGATTCGGCTTCATTACTGGTGGTTACGGCCGTTTCTTCTCCACCATTCACCGCTGTCTGGCTTTCTGAGCCGGCTGCGTTACAGGCAACAAACAGCAAAATGATTAGAAGCAAAAGCACAAATTTCTTGTTCATATTTATTTCCTGGGTGGCTATCTCTCGGGAGAAACGGCCGTTTCCTCAACATGTCCCAAAAACAAGACGTCATCATTCGTCCAGCCTCGCTGGCGGGAATCGTCAAAATAAATTTTGATATCCGCCACATCTTTGAGAAAGTTGATATTGCCAATTTCAAAACGCTTAACCGGCAGTCCCGTCCGCTCGCGCAAATCATCGAGCAGCAAATCATGGTTTTCCGGCCGAATCAGGTCAATGCGCTCATACGTAATGCGCTGCGACTGCTCATAATGAAAACCCCAACCCTGTTCCAGAACATACAAAACAGCCACAATGGCCACATTCACAATGAGCAAAGAACTCCAGGCCGAATTAGCCACCAGGCCAGAATTAATGACTGGCAGGCCGATCAGTACAAACAGGTAGGTCATATCGCGGGCGGGCATTGGGCTGGTCCGGTAACGCAGCACCGAAAAGATGGCAAACAAACCAAAACCAGCCCCGACGCTTAAATCGACGGTGGTCAACAAACTCATCACAAAAAAGATGATGGTGTTGAAGGCCAAAAAAGTGAAAACATAATTTTTGTTTTGCCGCACCGGATAATAAATGAAGCGCACAATCAGGAGCGCAATGGCTAAATTAGCCACAAAGCCAGTGAGTAAATTAATGGATGTAAGCATAAGGTTGTCCTTGGGCCAGTTTTTCTACCAACCGCAGTTTTGGTTTGAAATTATTTTGTTTCAGGTCAGGATAAAGCAGGCTGCTGCCCACGCAGTATTTGCTAAAGCTGGTTGAGCGTATGCCAAACTGCCGCAGCAAATTGACCATGTCCGATTTTTGGGAGAAGCCATCTTGCTTTACTTCAATAATGACCAGATGAGGCAAGTGCACCGCGTCGTCGTCCCAAACAAAACGGAGATTGAGATCAATGGTCACACGCTCCTGGCGAACCCGGCTCACCAGGGTAACACGGTCGTATTCCACCCATAATTTGGGTTCCAGCTCTGTGGGGTCAAAGGGGTAGGCTTGTTGCAGGAATACGGCCGTTTCCGCCTCAATTTCATCCGCTAAAACCGGCGTTTGCAGGCGCCGCTTGATAGTGCGTCCTTTGTTCGTCTTGTGCTTCACTTCCAAAAAGGTCAGCTGCGAATCCACATACTCCCGCGACCGCACTTTGTACCGGTTAAGCATTCCTGCATGGTGCCGACGATATAAGTCAAAATCAGCCGAATCAAAGTAAAGCGTGCGATAATGACTCATGCGGGTGCCTTGAACCTCTAGCGTGGCATAAGATGTGATCAGTTCAGTCATGATCGGTCGCAGCGCATCCAGCGAGAGTACATACTTGGTATCGGTGCGGTTTAGCAGCGCTACCCGCCCCATCTCCGCTAAGGAAATTGGCGTGTATTGTTCTAGATCTAAATTTGGCAGACCCAGGCAGCAGTTGAGGCCAACAGTGTTTAACATGTCTCTTATCTCCGATAAACTTGGTTAAGCTTGCGTGGGAAAGCGTAGAATAGTTCTATTTAGTCAAAATATAGAAGTTGTTAAGTTCTTATGAAGATTGGCGTCAAATTGGCCCTTAAAAATTTTGTTTTTTTAAGATTGGGAACGGCCGTTTGTGTTATACTATCCATAGTTGACATGCGGGATATTACAACAATACTTTTTATGTAAAGTTCCGCGGAGATAAAAAAACGACCAACAAATGTTGGTCGTTTATGAAGAGCTCAATCTTACGAATCTATTTAGTAACTTGGCGCCAACCACTCATTACTAAGTAGATAAAGATGGTCAATTGAGCCGTGAACTGTATGATTTAATTATACTCATATAATAACATTGACGTGTAACTTTCGCAATTAGAATTGCAGTTCATCTCCTTAAAATTTGGAGAACTGCTTAAAATGGCAGAATTAGAACAACTTGTTAGACTAATTTACTATTCTCTTGGAATCGCGGTTGCGATCACCACTCTTTATAAGTTTTTGAAGAAACGATAATGAGCTAGATTTGTTAGTCAAGAGCCTTCAAAATGTACTTTGAAGGCTCTTTTCTTTTGTCACATCAGCCTCTTTTAAAGAAAATAAAGCAAAGATTTCCCCTTTGCACCAGACCAAATTTACGCTTTCCAAAAGCCTCAATTTTTTAAGACCAATTTAGTATGATTGTGTTATACTTAATTTGTATGTGGGCTATTACAACAATTGGCTTGCACTAAAAATTCTTTATCTTCCTCCAAAACAAAAATCTGTGTAATCTGCGAAATCTGTGGATAGTTATTTCAAGGGAAATTTGTCCAACATGTGTGAAAATCACAACCAGTTTGTTCATCTCCATTGCCACAGCGAATACTCTCTGCTTGATGGCCTGAGCCGGGTTAACGACCTGGTCGCCCGGGCGGCGGAGCTAGACCAGCCCGCCATCGCCCTCACTGACCACGGCGCCATGTACGGCACCATGCCCTTCTACCGCGCCGCCAAAGCCGCGGGCGTCAAGCCAATCATCGGCGTGGAAACCTACCTGGCCCAGCGCACCATGGCCGACAAAGATCCCCAGTTGGACAAAACCCGCTTCCACATGTTGCTGCTGGCCGAAAACCAAACCGGTTATCTCAATTTGCTGCAAATTGCCAGCGCGTCCCAGCTAGACGGCTACTACTACAAACCGCGCATCGACCGCGCCTTTATGGCCAGCCACAAAGACGGCCTCATCGCCACCACCGGCTGCATGGCGGCCGAAATTCCGCGCGCCCTGGGCGACCGCAATCCCAAACTGGCCCAAAAATTGATGGGCGAATATTTAGACATTTTCGGCAAAGATCGCCTGTTCATTGAGCTGCAAGAGCACACCATTCCCGAACTCACGGAGATCAATAAGCAGCTCATCGAGATGGCTCCCCATTTTGGCCTGGAAAACAACTTCCTGGCCACCAACGACGTGCATTACACCCTGGCCAGCGACGCCGACCCGCATGAAGTGCTGCTCTGCATCCAGACCGGTTCCACGGTCAACGCGCCCAAATTGACCTTCTCTGACAAAGAATATTATGTTAAGTCACGCGACGAGATGTTCCAGCTCTTCAAGCGCAATGGCTACAAAGAGGAGCACATCCTCAATTCGTTGATGAACAGTCTACGCATTGTGGAAATGTGCAACGTTAGCCTGGATTCCAAAGGGTACCATCTGCCCGAATTTGACGTACCTGCCGGGCACGACCCGCACTCTTACTTGCACGAACTGTGCGAAAAAGGACTCGTCTGGCGCTACGGGGCCGATCGCGCCGAAAATGATGCGGAACTGCGCGCCCGCATGAAGCACGAGCTGAACATCATCAGCCGCATGGGGTTCGAGACGTACTTCCTCATCGTGTGGGATTTGTGCGAATGGGCTGCCCGCACCGATGAATGGTGGGAACAACACAAAGACCCGTTCCCGTACGACGACTACAGCCAGTGGAAAGAAAACGACATCTGGTGGAACGTGCGTGGCTCCGGCGCCGGGTCGGTTGTGGCCTACACGCTGGGCATCACCAGCATTGATCCGCTGGTGAACGGCCTCATTTTTGAACGCTTCCTGAATCCAGGGCGCGTTTCCATGCCCGATATCGATCTGGATTACCCGGATGACGTGCGGCATTGGATGGTCGCCTACTCCAAACGGCGCTATGGCTCCGAAAAAGTCGCGCAAATCATCACCTTTGGAACGTTGGGGGCGCGCGCGGCCATCCGCGACGTGGGGCGGGCGATGGACATGCCGTTGGAAGAAGTAGATGTGATTGCCCGCATGGTGCCTGCTATCCCCGGCAAGCCGGTCAAAATCGAAAACGTGCTGGATAAAGAACATGAGTTTTACTCAAATGAGTTGGAGCAGAAGTATAAGGGGGAAACGGCCGTACGTGATCTCCTCGATACCGCCCGCAATTTAGAGGGGGTGGCCCGCCACGCTTCTAGCCACGCCGCTGGGGTCATCATCTCCGACCGGCCGCTGCACGAGTACGTGCCCCTTAACAAACCCACCAGCGGCGACGAAGGGCTGGGCGGCGTGGACCGCGTCACGCAATGGCCGATGGAAATTGTGGAATCAATTGGTCTGCTGAAAGTGGACTTTTTGGGACTCAGCACCCTCACCGTCATGCGCCAGGCGGCTCGCCTGATTGAAGATCGATACGGCATCGCCTACACCATGGACAACATCCCCTACGATGAAGGGCACGTAGGGCCAGACCCTACTAAAAATCCCGAAGTACTGTTCGACATGCTGGGGCGCGGCGATGTGGCCGGCGTGTTCCAGGTGGAAGGCGCAGGCATGCGCCGCCTGATGATGGAAATGAAGCCTCGCCGCTTCGACCATATCATCGCGGCCATTTCGCTGTACCGTCCTGGCCCGATGGAAAATATTCCCGAATACATCCGCCGCATGCATTCGGCCATCTACGACAACAAGGACGTGGTGGAGTATCACACGCCCGCGCTGGAACCAATCCTGAAGGACACCTACGGCATTTTGGTGTACCAGGAGCAAATCATCCGCATCGCCTCTGACCTGGCCGGGTACGAACCGGGCGAGGCGGACATGATCCGCAAGGCGGTCTCCAAAAAGAAGCGGGATCTGATGGACAAACATCGCTCCCAATTTACCGACGGGGCGATGGCCCGCGGCCTGAGCCGCGAGGTGTGCGAGGCGATTTGGGGCGATATTGAATTTTTTGCCCGCTACGGCTTTAACAAAGCGCACGCGGCTGATTATGCCAAAGTGACCTGCCAAACGGCGTTTCTGAAAGCGCATTATCCAGTGGAATACCTCACCGCCATGCTCTCGGTGGAACGGGACAACACAGAAAAGGTGCGCCGCTACTTTGCCGAGGCCAAAAATTTGGGCATCGACGTGGGACCGCCAGAGATCAATCGATCCGGTTTAGATTTTACAATTGAAGATGATGGGGAACGGCCGTTAATCCGGTTCGGTCTCGGTGCCATCAAAAATGCCGGAGCGGCTGCTCTCATGACCATCATCGAAGAGCGCGAAGCTAATGGTCCGTTCAAGAGCCTGCAAGAGTTGTGTAAGCGGGTCGATTTGAAGCGGGTGGGGAAACGGCCGCTTGAATACATGACCAAAGGGCGCGTATTCGATGCCTGGGGTACGCCCGTGCAGTTTATGGACGCGCTGGACCGGATTGTGAATTTTAGCAGCAGCGAACACGCCGCTGCTTCCACCGGGCAGATGAGCCTGTTTGGCGGCGCATCCAGCGCTCCAGCCATCAAAGTTGCCGTGGATCTGCTGCATGATCCCAAACAAATCAAACCCGCTGTCAAGCACAAAGAGCTGCTAGAGTGGGAAAAAGAAGCATTAGGTGTCCATGTGTCTGAACATCCATTAGAACGGCCGTTATCCATGTTGCAACCTCGCACCAACGCCACCATCGGCGATATTGACGCCAACTGGAACGGCAAGCAGGTGCGGCTGGCAGGTATGATCAGCACCCTGCGTACGCTCACCACCAAAAAAGGCGACCCAATGGCCTTTGCTACTCTGGAAGATTTGGAAGGCAAGATGGATCTGGTGCTGTTCCCACGCACCTGGCAGGCGTGCCGTGATAATGTTGCCGTTGACCAGGTAATGCTCGTCACGGGCAAGGTGCAGGTGAAGGGCGAGGATATCAATCTGATTGTGGATCGTGTCGAAACCAATCTGGAGATTGCTCAGGATGCCGACGCCACCCGGCGGCAGGCAGCCCCCGCGCCGAAACCTGTTGTGGCAGAACCGGCACCTGTCATGAAAACGGCCGTTCCTCCCAAGGCCAACGGCAACGGGAATGGGAATGGCAACGGACACAGCCACATATCGCCACCGCCGCCGCCAACCTTTGTTGCTGAACCCAAACCTGTCTTCCAACAGGCCGCAACGCCAGAAGTCGAAGTTGCTGGTGGCAACTTTGTTCCGCCCCCACCACCCAACTTCGATGACGATTCAGAAGCGCGGCCTATCACCTCGCCTGCGCCAGCCGCACCACCGGTAATGAGCAATGGCAATGGAGCGATAGCAGAAGCTCCGACCAATAAACCGCTGGTTAGCCCCGCACCCACGCGCCCCAGCAATGGCGTGCATAAAACAGTCATCGTGGAAGTGCGCCCGGTGGGGAATTGGCAAGAAGCATGCCGCCGCGCCCTGCGCAAGGTGAATGAGTATGAAGGAGATGACGGGCTCACCATCGTCATTAGCGGCCAAAAGCTAAAGATGGATTTCCCGAACGGCCGTACCCGCAGCTGCCCCGAACTTCTGGAAACCCTGCGCACCATCCCCGGCATTGCCAAGGTGCACAGCAAGTAGGTAATCTTACTTACAATTTAAAAATTAAACCGGGTAACAAACTTGTCATTCCGGACGCAGTCTTCGGAGTGAGGAATCTTTCGCGTTTGTCTGAGCAGAAAGATTTCTCGGAGGACCTCGAAATGACACCTTACCCAACTAATTTGTTAAAGACTAAAAAAGATTACAGAAAAGTTACAGAAATGTCACCATATTGACACCAAAATAACTCTATGCTACACTGATTGTGTACTTCCTCTTCTCAATACCTTCTGTCTGTAATTGGTCAGTGGCTATTGGGAAATCGGGCGGGGTTTCGTGGGGTTTCCCCGCCCATCTATTTTTCTCGGGAGACTCGTTCGCAGTGAACGGGTCTTTTTTTATGTGGGCAACCCCTCTTGGAGTAAACGCAGCCAATTTTTGTAGAGAACGGCCGTAATCTCCCCTTCCCCATACCCCCGTTCCTTCAAGCCAGTACCAATCGCCGCCAAATCCAGCACCGAATCCATGCCCGTGGGCAAATCAGCTGCGCCAAACGGGCCGCCGAGGCCGCTGCCCAACCCCACATGCGCCGCATCGCCCAGCACCTGGCAAACGTGGTCGATGTGGGCCACCACGCGCTCGACGGTAATCAACTGCTTGGGATCGCCGTGGCGGTGACCACGCCGCAGCAGCGGATTGTACGGCGAGATGCCAATCACCCCGCCGCGCTCGCCCAGGCGCTGAATTTGCGCATCGCTCAGGTGGCGCCCACTGTCTGGCACCAAGGTGCGGGCGTTACTTTGGGAGGCGATGATAATGCCAGCATAGCTGTCCAGCAGCTCAGAGAACGCTTTGTCGCTCAGATGGCTGGCATCGGCGATGAGGTCAAAATGGGCCATGATTTCCAATAGCTGATGGCCAGCTTTGGTAAGGCCAACGCGGCTGCCGCGCAAAAAGCCGGAAGCATACACCGTGTCATCCCAGGCCAACCCAACGATGCGCACGCCACGCTCAAACCACATTTCCACCGCTTCTGGCTCGCGAATAGGGTCTGCCCCTTTCAGCAGGGGAATGATGCCGAGGAACGGCCGTTCACCCTCCCAACTTACCACCACTTCTGCCAATTCAGACTGGCTGCGCACCAGCCGGATCGTTTCTACTTCATCCGCCAGCCGATGGTAATAATCGAGCTGCGCCTGGGCCATTTGCTGGGCTTGTTCTTGGGTGTGGTAGCCAAATTCGGAGGTTCGTTTGGCGGCCGGTGGAGCAAAAACCGTGCCGAAGGCGAGGCCCACGCCCGCTTCGGCTAGAGCAGGCAGGGTAAGCGTGGCAATGCCAGCCGGATGCCGTCGCTTTTCGCGCGCGCGCAGGTCAGCGAGGGATTGGTGGTGGGAACGGCCGTTTACCACCGCATCATAAGCCAGTTCCAAATGGCCATCAATAATCATAGTCATCCGCAAATTTCGCAGAGTTGCGCAGTTTTTCTCTGTGAAACTCTGTGACTCCTCTGCGCAACTCTGTGTTCCTCTTCTAATTCTCTATCAAATCGCGCAAAGTCTTCAAATTAACCGGGTTCATCTCGATTTCGTTGCCGTCCTCATCTTCTTCTGTGACGGGCGTCTCTAGATGCGCTGGATGGTCGGTCCAGCGGGGGTCGTTCACAAAGTTGGCAAAACCAGACTTGCCAATGAACCCCTCACCGATGTGCTCATGCCGGTCTTTGTTGGAGCCTAACTCATGCTTGCTGTCGTTGAAGTGGAAACATTTGATCTTGTCCAGGCCAATCGCTTTGTCGAAGGCAGCCATCGTCTCGGCGTACGTTTCCGGGGTGCGGATGTCGTACCCGGCAGCAAAGACGTGGCAGGTATCGAAGCAAACGCCCAGCCGGTCGTGCTCCCCAACTTCGTTGAGAATGGTAGCCAACTGCTCAAAGCTGTGGCCCAGATTGGTGCCTTGCCCGGCCATCGTTTCTACACAGACGGTAATGTTGGGGGCAGATTCGGCCGTTTCTTGCAGCAGTCGTTTTAGCCCTTTGGCAATCCGTGCCATGCCTGCCTCGGCATCGCTACTCACAAACGAACCGGGATGAAAAGTGATGAGCGGAATATC
>JACKCC010000034.1 GCA_020634245.1 Ardenticatenaceae bacterium
GCCAGTGTTTCCGGCCATAAGCGTAAAATAAAGAGTTGTGGTTGATACTTTTTTTCAGGAGACATCCTGACCTCGCTGGGATCGGATTTCACTTGAACAAGGATAGACAAACGGCCGTTTCAAATCCGTTTGAATCTGTGAAAAAAACCTACCTGAAAGGGGTAAACTCAGTCATAATTCGAAGAAATGAGTAAGCGGCTGCATATTTACTTGTTAGGCGGGTTTTCTTTGATGGCCGAGGGGCAGCGGGTGACGAGCCTGAATGCCGACCGGCCGCAATCATTGCTGGCTTACTTGCTGCTGCATCGCAGTTCCCCGCAATCCCGCTCACAGGTAGCCTACACTTTGTGGCCCGACTCGACCGATGAACAGGCGCGAACGAATTTACGCAATCTGCTCCATACGCTGCGCCATGCCTTACCCGATGCGGAGTCGTTTCTGGCGCTCGACGTTCATACGGTGCAATGGCGGCCTGATGCCGATGTCTGGTTGGATGTGGCCGAATTCCAAACCGCAATGACAGCGGCGCAGCAGACGCATGATTCTCAGTTGAAAAAGCGGTGGCTGGAAACGGCCGTTGCCCTTTACAAAGGCCCGCTGCTCCCTGGCAGCTACGCCGACTGGATCATTCCCCGGCGTGAAGAACTTCAGCAAGCCTACCTGACAGCTTTGAACGAGTTAGCTGTTCTACTGGAGCAGCAGGGCGAATATCAAACTGCGATTCAATACACCCGCCGTTACCAGCAGCAAGACCCGTTAGATGAAACGGCCGTTATTCGATTAATGCGCTTGCTGGCTCACAACGGCGACCGGGCAGGTGTACATCGGGCCTATGAAACGTGTGCGGCAACCTTGCAGCGCGAACTGGGCATCCTGCCCGGCCGGGAAACCCAAACGGCCTATGCCCAGATGCTGCATCTGGCTGATGAAACAGGGGAAGAAAGGCAAATGGCTGGGGAAACGGCCGTGCCCGTCATCCCGGCAACCACACGCACTGCACCCCACCAATCCTGGCGGCTGACACCCCAATCCACCCCATTTATAGGGCGCAATGATGAACTGGCCCGGTTGGCCCAACTGCTGGCCGATCCCCAATGCCGTTTGGTGACCGTCGTTGGGCCTGGCGGCGTGGGCAAGACGCGGCTGGCGCTTCAAGCCGCCACCGGACACGTCACTATCTTTGCCCAGGGTGCTGCCTTTGTGGCTTTGACGGCCGTATCCGATTCGTCCCATATTCCATCCACGATTGCCCAAAGCCTGAACTTCTCGCTCAAAACCAGCCTGCCGCGCCAGGCCCAACTCCTGCAATACCTGCAAGATAAAGAACTACTGTTGGTTTTAGACAACCTCGAACAACTCCGCCGCGAAGCCGTCTTTTTGTCAGAAATTCTGTGCGCCGCCCCTCGTGTTAAACTGTTAGTCACCTCCCGCCAGCGGCTTAATTTACCGGAAGAGTGGGTGTTTGATTTGCGCGGCCTGCCCCTGCCGGACGAAGAGAGGCTCGACTGCCTGGAGGAAAACAGTGCGGCTGCCTTGTTCTTGCAAACCGCCCGGCGGCATGACACGACGTTTAAGCTGTTGGCTACAGACCGGGCGGCCATTGTTCGCATTTGCCGCCTGGTAGACGGTATGCCGCTGGGGCTAGAACTGGCCGCAGCCTGGGTGCGGCTGCTTTCTTGTGCCGAAATTGCGGCTGAGATTGAGTCAAATCTTGATTTTTTGACTGTTTCGGAACCAGATGTGTCGGATCGTCACCGCAGTATGCGGGCTGTTTTTGACCAATCGTGGGGGCTGCTGACCGGGGTTGAGCAGACGGCGTTTAGCTGCCTATCGTTGTTTCGTGGCGGATTTGCACGAGAAGCAGCCCAGCAGGTGGCGGAGGCCTCGCTGCCTGTTTTGTCCGGGCTGTTGGATAAATCGTTGGTACGCCGGTTGGGAAACGGCCGTTACGACATTCACGAATTGGTGCGTCAATATGCCGCTCACCAATTATCTGCTGATCCGGTTCGTTTGGCCGAAGCCCGGACACGTTTTACAGCCTACTTTCTGTCTTTGGCGGAGATGGCTGCAGACCAGCTCACCGGCCCCGACCAGCAAACCTGGTTGGAGCGGCTGGAACATGAGTACGACAACTTGCGCCTGGTTTTACAATGGGAAATCGCGGCGGGAAACAGGGAAACGGCCGTACGCCTGGGGGCGGCGTTAGGCCGATTTTGGTGGCTGCGTTACCGTCCGCAAGAAGGAAGCGATTGGCTGCGACAAATTCTGACATTATCGCCGGAGAACACAGTAGAACGTGCCCGCGTTCTGGCCTATGCCGGGCTGCTGGCCCGTGTTCGCCAGTCTTACGCCGAAGCCGGGCAATACTTAACCGAAAGCATCCGCATCCAGCGCGCGTTAGGCGAAAAACGAGATTTAGGTCAATCCATCAACGAACTGGGGATGCTGGCCATCGATCAGGGCGACTTTACCCGCGCTCAAACCCTGTTTGCTGAATGGTTAGAATTGGCCAGAGAATTAAATTATCCGCATGGCATCACCATTGCCCTTTTGAACCTGGGCATGACGGCCCACCACCGTAGTGATTACGCAGCGGCGGCCGAATTTTATACGGAAAGCCTGGCGCTTTCTCGCCAGTCGAGGTTAAAAATCAATGTAGCTATGGCGCTCAACAGCTATGGCCAGCTTCTGCTAGACCAGAATATGATCGAGAAGGCCAGGGTAACTTTGCGGGAAAGTGTGCAAATTAACGAGTCGCTTGGTTACAAGGAGGGTTTGTCGTGGGCGTTTGTCGGGCTGGTAACCGTTGCTGTGATGCAGGGTGAATTGGAACTGGCTGTCCGCCTGTTGGGTGTTACCGAGGCACTGCGGCAGGCGGTGGGCGTCCCCTTGCCGCCAGCCAATCAGGCTCGTTTCGATGAAGTTATTATTCAGTTGCAGGAACGTTTGGGAGCAGAAATGTTTGCCGATCAGCTGCAAATCGGCCGGCAAATACCGCTTGAAGAAGCGGCGGCGCTGGTTTTACGCTGGATTTCGGCTTAGAGTGTGATGGAACGGCCGTTCCGCTCAAGCTCCGGCGCGCATGGTTTTCTTTTCTAAAAGCGGCTGAATACGGTCCAGTACCTCTGGTTCAGCTTCCAGTTCAAAATAAACCTGGCCTACGCGCAGCGATCCGATTTGGAAAGGTTCCATCTGAGTCAAGGTAGCGGTCCAATCCGGTCCAACCACACGATTGTCCCCATTTGCTGTGCCGCCGATTTCTTCCAGGTATTCCCGCAGCAGCCAGAGGGGAATGCCACGTATTTCCCGGCTGTCCTTTGCCATCGCTCAGCCCCCACCTACGGCGGGGAAGATGTTGACGGTATCGGTTTCTTTGATGATAGTTTGGGGGCCATTTGCCAGGTAGGGGTGATCACGGCCGTTCACAAATACATGCACGTGCGGCCACAATTCGCCATTGTCGTTCAACAGTTCACGGCGCATAGGCGGGTAGCGAGTGACTACAATTTCCACCAATTCTAAAACCGTTGTGTTTTCCGGCAGATCAAAATCCACCGTTTTTTGACCAACAATCTGGCGCAGCGTAGCGAAAAAATTGATTTTCATGACGTTACTCTCACAGTTAGGGATTCAATTTTACCGGTAAACTTACCGTTTATTAGAGATGCGGCAAGCATAGCATGGGAGTTCCGGCTTGCCAAATTACCCCCAGCGCCACAAGCCAATCGCCGCCAGGAAACGGCCGGCAGCGGCCAGGGCCAAAGCGGCAACGATGCCAATCGCGCCGGCCAGCGCTGGGCCGATAAGAGATCCGCCCAAAACAGCGGCATTGAGGGCCAGATTGTACCAGGCCAGATGAGCCGGCCTTTGGTCTTCCGGGATTTTTTCCAGCAGATAGTTGGCGCTGGCGCCGCCGACCATTGACCAGGCCAAACCGCCCAGAGCCGAGGTGATGAGGAATAGTTGCAGGGTGTGGGTTACGGCCGTTAACGCCGGATATACACTCATCGCCGCAATACCTACCGCCATCAAATGACGATTTCCCAACCGCCGGGTAAGCCGGGCCAACTGGCTGGAACCAATCAGCACAGCCCCGTAAAACACAGCATTCCCCAGACTGATTTCCTGGTCGGTGAGGTGTAAATGATTAACCCAGTACAGCGGAAACAAGGGAATCGCCAAATACTGCGTCAAATGAAAAACAAAAAACAGGAGCAAAATCACGCTATATGGCCCGCGCAGCAGTTCTAAATTTAACCAGGGCTGCTTTAACCGGGTCAGAAAACGCAAACCAACAGTGGCTAAACGGCCGTCACCCAGCGTACGCAAATAGCCGGGCCGGGCCATATCATTCACCGGATTATTCAACCTGGCCGGGTCCTGGCCGTCAATCGCCGGCCGGACAAACCAGAGATGGTAGCTGCTCATTACTCCCCCGATAAATCCCAGGCCAAATACAACCTGATACCCCACCGGAAATGGCAGCCATTCTAGAATCAGGCCGCAAAGCAGAGAGACAACCATAAACACAAGGGCCAGCAGCCCATTGCGAATACCGGCCACATGTCCCCGCCACTCCGGCGGCACCGCTTCGGCAAAAAGCGCATTAAACCCAACCGCCATCGCCGTGCCGGGGACGCTCATAGCCAGCGTTAGCCAGATAAGCGCTTGAATCTGCCCCGGCGCGCTGAACAACAGTGGCAAAAAAATCCAGGCCGCGTAAAACATTCGGTGCCAGACCGATGTCCAAAAGACAGCCAGCCGGATCGGGTGTTTTTGCAGCCATTGACCGACCGGCAGCGTAAAAAACAGGCTGACAATGGCCGGGCTGGCATTGAGCAGCCCGATTTGCAGCCCGTTTGCGCCCAGCCGGGTGGCAAAAATAACCATAAAACTGATGGCGCTGCCGCTTAACACGCCGTACCAGGCAATATCCAGATAAAGATGCCAGAAATTGGGCCGATGTTCAGCCGGAATTGCCTCTGCCGTACGGCGAAAAGGTAAAACAATCATCAAAGTACCTCAATAGATGGGATGAATTTTGCCAAAGTATCCATCACCGAGTCAGCAATTATACCAAGCCGATTGTAGGGGGCGATGGCACGACCTGGTTATTTAGTCAGCCTTCAGTAAAGATGAGAATTAGTTTTTGGGGGTTGACAAATTTTGCTTTTTGATTTAACCTATTGAACGTTAGGTAGATAAAATATTGGGAGTACAAATTATGCTAAATAATGCGGTAGCCATCCGATTGGCGACAAAAGAAATATGGCGCAACCTGGGGCGCTTTTTGTTGGTGAGCTTTGTTATAGCCCTTATCACCCTGCTGGTTTTGTTTTTGGCTGGCCTGGGCGAAGGACTGGCGAACGCCAACAAAGAATATTTGAGCAAAGTTGACGCCGACCTGATCTTGTTTCAGGAGAAAGCTGATTTGTCGGTGGCGGCCAGCCAGTTAGGGCAATCTTTGATGAACGATATTGCCCGTGTGGAGGGTGTGAAGGAAGCGGCTCCCATTGGCTTTAGCAATGTATTTATCCGCTACGCTGCTGACCAGGAACCGCTGTCTGTTTCTTTGCTAGGCGTTGAACCGGGTAAGCCCGGCGAAATGATCGCTTACGAAGGTCGTGGCCTGGAAAATTCACGGGCCAACGAGGCGATTCTGGATAGCAACGTTGCCCGGGAGACCGGTCTGCAAGTTGGCGATACATTTACAGTGGAATCGACCCAGGGCACAGTTGACCAGAATTACACTTTGGAAGTGGTTGGCATCAGTGATGGGCAACAGTTTTTCTTTGCACCGTCGGTGGCTGTGCCGTTGGATACGTGGGACCGCATTCGCCCTCGGCCGACGGATGGGCCGTCGAATGAATTGGTTTTCAATATTGTTGCCGTCCAAGTGGATAACCCGGATGAACTGACGAGGATGGCTGATGTGCTGGAAGCGCAGGTCAGCAATATTGAAGCAGTGGATGTGGTTACGGCTTATGAATCGGCACCCGGCTACAGCGAACAACAGTCAACGATTCAGACGCAGCGCGGATTCACCTTGATGATTGGTGTCCTGGTTGTGGGCGGCTTTTTCCAGATTCAGACGCTACAAAAAGTGGTTCAGGTGGGTGTGTTGAAGGCGTTGGGCGCTTCGAACCGCACCGTGGCTTTGGCAACAACGTTTCAAATTGTTGTGACGAATTTCTTTGGCGTGCTGCTGGGCGGTGTGTCGACGCTGCTGTTGGTTTTGGGGTTTCCGGATGGCATTCCGATTACGTTTGAAGGAAATCAGGTGCAGTTGGCTTTGATTACGCTGTTGTTGATTGGTCCGTTGGGTGGCTTGATGTCGATTCGCTTGTTGACACGGGTGGAACCGTTGACGGCGTTGGGTTTGTCTTCATAAGCAGCTATGACTCGTTTGTAGTGAAATAAACCCACTAAAGTGGGCACTACAAACCTTTTAGGAAAGCGATAGGGATTTTACGATGAGCGTGGTACTTTCGACTGATTTAGTAACTAAAACGTATGAGTTGGACAAGAATGTGATTACGGCCGTTGACCAGGTCACGTTGAATATTCAAGCCGGCGAGTTTGTGGCCCTGGTTGGCCCCAGCGGCTCTGGCAAAACGACGATGCTGGCCATGCTGGCAGGTCTGTTATCACCCACTGCTGGCACAATCAAAATTCAGGGCAAAAATCTGGAAAACCTGAGCGAGAAGGAACAGACAGTTTTCCGGCGGCAGCACATCGGTTTTACCTTTCAATCCAACAACCTGGTGCCCTTTTTGACGGCGCAGGAGAATGTGGAATTGATGCTGCAATTGAACGGTAAGTTTGATAAACACGGCCGTGAACGGGCCAGGGAACTGCTGACGCGGCTGGGATTGGGCGAACGGTTGAACAACCTGCCGTCGCAGTTGTCTGGCGGACAGCAGCAGCGGGTGGCCATTGCCCGGTCGCTGATTCATGACCCGGACGTGGTGTTGGCCGACGAGCCGACGGCCAGTCTGGACACCGAACGGGCTTATCAGGTGGTGCAAACTTTTGCCGATCTCATTCACGAGCAGGGGCGGGCGGGCATCATGGTTACGCATGACCTGCGGATGTGCCAGTTTGTGGACCGGGTGCTGCAAATGCGCGACGGTAAGCTGGCGCGGGTCATCTCCGATCCAGCGGAAATCGCCCGTTTTGCCGGTGTTGACCATGATTACGAACCGGAACCAATCCCGCAGGGCATTGTGATTCCCCAATATGCGATGATGCCGTTGAATGGCAACGGCCGTATCCTTTCTGCCGCCGTCTGATCCTTTTCGCATTTAGCTTAGACAATCATTAACCGTCTGGAAAACCAGCTTTTTCAGGCGGTTTTTTCTTGACAATTGGTTCCAATGGGCTAAACTCAGTTTTGATTAGTCAAATTTGACTAATCAAAACTGAGTTTTTGTGGGAAATGCAAAAAAAATTGTGCAACCGTTGTACGGCCGTTAACGGAGATGAGCGATCATGGACAAAAAACTGCTCTTACTGGGTTTACTGCGCACCGGCAGTATGCACGGTTACCAGTTGAATGATTTTATCGAATCAACCCTGGCTACTTGCGTGCAGATAAAACGGCCGACAGCCTATTACGTCCTAAACAAAATGCAAGACGACGGTTGGGTAGAAGAAACGGAAGAGCAGGAAGGCAACCGCCCGCCGCGCCGGATTTATACCATCACACCATCGGGCGAGGCCGCGTTTCAGGAACTGCTGCGACAAAATCTGGCCGGTTTTGAGATGGCGCAGTTTACCGGCGATGTGGGACTGGCTTTTTTAGACGTACTTTCCCCTGCTGAAAGTCTGGCTTTGTTACAGCAGCGCCGGATGATTATCCAAAGTTTTTTGGAAGAGACGCTGGCTATCCCGCAGCATCCCGGCAGTTTGCAGTTAACGATTGAGCATCAAATGCGCCACCTGACGGCCGAATTGGACTGGCTAGATGAAATAATGGCGCGTTTGGAAGTGACGTGATGTAAAGCGGGGATTAGGGAATTGGGGAATTGCTCTCTGATTTCATCCCCTAATCCGGGAATCTCCGCTCTTTTCTGAGAAATTTAATCAAATTAGGAGAATTTGCGTGAACGTTTTGCTGAGTATTCATTCGATTGTTCGTTGGATTATTGTTGTTATAGGGGTAATTGCCCTGGTGAAATTTGCTATTGGCTGGCTGGGTAACGGCCGTTTCAGCGGCATGGATCGCGGGTTGACCAGCGGGTTTAGCGGCCTGATTGATTTGCAGACGACGCTGGGCCTCATTTTTCTCTTGTGGTCGGGTCTGGCTGGAGCTGGTTTTCCAATGGTCCGTATTGAGCATGCGACGACGATGATTGTTGCTGCGGTGGTGGCCCATTTACCCATGCGCTGGAAAAACAAGCCGGACAAGATTCGCTTCCGTAATTCGTTTGCGGCGGTGGTGGTTACGGCCGTACTCATTTTTGCCGGTGTCGCTGTGTTGCCCGGCGGCTGGACGCGTTAACCAGGAGCCAAATCGCCATGAGCGAGTCACAAGCAACCGTCAAAGCTGAAGCTGTCGTGGATGAAGAGAAGCTGGATTTCAAGTTAATCCTGCCCGTCTTTGTCATTGTTTTGATTGATTTGTTGGGCCTGACAATCATTATTCCTTTGCTGCCCATTTATGCCGCTTCGTTTGGGGCTAATGCGTTTACAATTGGGGCGCTGGGGGCGGCGTATCCCATCTTGCAGTTTTTTGGCGCGCCGCTGCTGGGCCGGTTGTCGGATCGATACGGCCGTCGCCCCATTCTCCTCATTAGCCAGATTGGCACGTTGGTTGGGTTCCTGATTTTGGGCGTGGCCAATTCTTTGTGGCTGTTATTTGTCGCCCGTCTGATTGACGGCATTTCCGGGGCCAACATCGCCACTGCTCAGGCCGTCATCACTGACCGCACGACGGAAAAGACCCGAACGCAAGGTTTGGGGCTGATTGGGGCGGCGTTTGGGCTGGGTTTCATCATTGGTCCGGTTATAGCTTTCGCTACGCTGGCCTTGAGTGGTGACAATTATAGGCTGGTGGCATACGTGGCGGCGATTTTTTCACTGGCCTCGATTTTGTTGACCTATTTCTGGCTGCAAGAATCATATCCGCCGGAAAAGCGCAGACAAGGCAGCGAAAAGGTGCAGGTTGGTTTTGGCGCGATGCTGGCGGCGCTGCGACGGCCGGAGATTGGGCTGCTGCTGACGTTGATGTTTTTCCAGCAGTTTGCGTTTGGCGGTTTTGAGCAGCTTTTGTCGCTGTTCACGCTGAATCGGTTGGGGATGAATGCCTCGAATAATTCGGTCTTGTTTGTGTTTGTGGGGGTGATTGTGGTGGCAGTGCAGGGCTATTTCATCGGCCGTTGGAGCCGCAAGTTTGGCGACCGCTGGCTGGTGATGATGGGGTTGATTGTATTGGGGATGGGACTAATGTTAACGGCCGTAACGCCCCACCAACCACTGCCCGGCTACTCCCAGGCCAGACTGCAAGCTGAACTGAGCGGCGATACGGCACTGCCCGGCGAAACGCCGCCGACCACGAACAATATCCAGGTCAATTTGCCGGCAGACGGCAGCAATGGCTGGTTGGGTATTGCCTGGCTGCTGGCCGCGATGGTTCCGGCGGCCATTGGCGGCGGCGTATTGCAGCCCTCAATTAACAGTCTGATTACCAAGCGGGTTCCACCAGTTGAAGTGGGCGGTATTTTGGGCATTTCGGCGGCTTTTATGAGCGCGGCCAATGCGGTGTCGCCGCTAATTTTGGGCGGTGTATTCCAGGTGTTGGGATCGACGGCCCCGTTTTTGATTGGCGGCGTGATTTTGTTGTTGTTGTGGGTAACGGCCGTGCGCAGCCTGCCGGTGAAAGGGAGCGGAGGAGCAGGAGAGCAGGGGAGCAGGGGGAATGGATAATCGATTACTCGCCACTCGCCTACTTGC
>JACKCC010000035.1 GCA_020634245.1 Ardenticatenaceae bacterium
TGTCAGCGTCAATGCTAAACAAAATAGCAGGTAAGCAAAATTGATACTTGCCCGAATCAGCCACGGCCGTTTCGCCAAATCCATTCCAAATGCCCGCCCCAGAACCGCACCCACGCCGAGCAAGAAAAACCAGGGCGTAAATAAAAAGGCAAAAGAACCTCTAATCACCATCGTGGCCAGGTCATGAATACCGCCGGAGATAATAAAGGTCACAATAAAAGCGGTGAATGGCGGCAAAATCCGCCGCAAGGGCCTATACACATATTTCCCTAATCCATAGCCCCATATCGGATTCCAGTACTGCCAAAAAGCAGCAAAAGAAGCAGCACCCAGCGAACGGTTCAGCATATTTCGCAGCGATTTGGAGTCGCCTAACGGGACGCCATTGCGAAGATGAACATACTGCGACAGCGTTAAACTTTGCTCTTGCTGCTGCCAGTTGCGCGAATTCTCGGCTTGAATTTTATTCATGCGTTTAACCACCCTGTCATTTTCTACAGCCAGCGTCCGGTCGAACTTTGCCGGACGCTGGCCTGACAATGAATCGTTGTTTTTTAGCTTAGGCTGCGGCGACAGCCTGTCGGCTCTCCACCTTCGGTGTATGAACGCCTTTAATCAGCAGCCACAGCGTGAACGAAAGTTCGGCAATAATCGCGGGCGCTATCATGATGTTGGCAAAAAGCGCCTGATACTGGGGCAGCAAGAAAATGCCAAAGCTATCCAGCACGTAGCCTGCCCCGGCAATCGCCAGCATGATGCCCAGAATGCCGGGGAACAGATCGGACTTATAAACCAGATAGCCTAACAAGAACAGGCTCACGGCAAAGAATGCTTCCGAAACCAGCACGCCGTAATAATGGACATCGGTGAACAGCAGTACCAGTGAATTTATTTGATCGGGTGCAAAAGAGGTCAGATAATCGCCACCATTCAACAAAACCAGTGGGAAAATGAAGTTGATCAGATTTGCTGCGTGAACGGCCGCTTGCATCAATCGGGTTGCCATCATCATGAGGGACAGGGTCTTATTAACCGGTGTAAGCAGCTTGTACAGCAGAATCGTCGCTCCAATTTCACTCAAGAAGACAATCAAGTAGCTCACCACGCCACTGCGGTATAACGATTCTGAGGCCTGAATGTTTACGGCCGTTGCCGCCGCATCACCTGCCACGTTCAGGCTGCCGCTCACAAAAATAAAAACAAAAAAGTTGGCAAAAAAGATAGCGAGATAAAATAGACCAGTCATATGTGCAGTTTTCTTAACAGAATTCATTTTATTTCTCCTTGTATTAAATAAGACGGTTATATGTCATCGAATATGCAGTGGGTTACCGCTCAAGGCGTGGTGTCTGGCGGGCCGGATTGGGCTTGCTTGATCGAAATCAATGGCATTCCTAAATCACGCACTTTTCTCAGCAGTCCATACAACGCCGCCTGATCAACAACCGGACCGGTTAAAACTGTCTCGCCATTATCTGTTTGTGTAATGGTCAGGCCTTCAAACCACGCTGTCCATCGTCGACCCAGATGGCCTTTTATTCTTATTTCAAAGACCATTGGTAAATTTGGATCGGTTTGGGGATCGGGTTTGTTTGCCATTACTTTTACCTTTTGTGACCGGCCAAAATCGTTTGCGCCGCATGTTCGATGTGTTCTTAGCATACCGGCCAGGCGGTATGATCGTACAGCTACGAAAGTATTGTTTAGGGGTATGATCTGGGGTATGAAGGTATTGATTTAATAACCTTGTGCCGCGTAAGTTACATCGGAAGGATCGACAACATCTGGCGCTAGCACGGCCGCAGCGTCTGAATCATGCTTTAGTTCTGCCAGTAAAAACGCAGTCGTTAAATGGTTGACCAGATCATGTGCCTCATTCCTAACCCATACCGAGTCGGCGCAAAACTCGCCAACCACCGGTTTGGCGTACCATGCTGTAGACTCACAGGTGTTGGTAAAAATCATGTGTTCCGCATCTTCGAGAGCCACCCGCGCCTTTCTGGGGCTGGAAGTAAATTCATAGGTCGGGTATGTCCCCCACAGATACGGCGAGTCCTTGTCGGCTGTGCCGCCAATCGCCAGCACCGGTACGTCAATTTCCGCCAGGCCAACCTGGCCGAAGAAAAAGGCATCACCAGCCATAGATACAATGGCATCCACACGGGAATCGGACCAATCTGGCCAAAGTTCCTCTGGAACAGCATCCAGATCAGCCAAATCGGCCATCTCAGCCAGGCGGGGCAGCAGCATTTCACACAGCCAGGCAGCGGGATCGTCTGCTTTGACTGCGTCTTCACAGTGGGTCTCAAAGCTGTTTGTGTCTATTTGTGCTCCGGCCGCTGCCAGTGCCGTATAACCGCCGTAGGAATGTCCTATTACGGCCGTTACCTCCCCATCAACCAATCCGGCCAGCATACCACCCGATTTCACCTGTTCATCCACATAGGCAAACACAGCCAGAATATCTTGCAGGCGGGTGATTGCCGCCGACCACAGTTCATTCTGCGGATCAAGAGTCTCCTGATGCTCAGGTGAAATGACGACAAAGCCGTAGGAAGCCAGATGCTCTGCCAGCCAGGCATAACTGGCACTGCCAATGGCAAATCCCGGAGACAAAATGACCAGAGGGTAGGGTCCGTCAGAGAGATCATACTGGGCCATTTCGACTGCCTGTCCCGTAGCAGTGGCAATGGTTACCCGGCCAAAAGGCGCACCCATTTTGATTTTGTACGGGTATGTAACGGCCGCTTCGGTATTGCCATCGGGCACGGCCGGATACCAGATGATCATGGGCAACGGCCGTTCACCACTCATCACCATATCGCGTTTTCCCACGTGGTACGGCCCGCGCGCGCCATAAGCCGGCACATCGGGGCGGTCAAAATGGCCGACTACCCTCCCCTTTTGCGGCCTGATGCTCACAAACAGCGCCGCCAACGCCAGCATCAAGAAAAATCCAAAAAATAATTTTTTACGAGTTGACATTTCATACTCCTTTCACTTGGTTAAATGTGAAAGCAGCATATCTGCCAACCGGTATTGGCGTATAGACCCAAAAGTATTGTTGGAGGGCTTGTTCTGGAAAAGAAAACCGGCAGATGACGTCAATCATCTGCCGGTTTTAGCCCTGGAAACCTCGCTGGTCTGAACAGTTGCGCTAACTTTTCTTCACCGGAATCCAAATCTCGCTGCAAAATGTGGGCGACGTGACATCTTTGTCTTCATTCCACAAAATCT
>JACKCC010000036.1 GCA_020634245.1 Ardenticatenaceae bacterium
CAACTGGTCGCGGCTTGTATACATCGCCACTTGGGCTACATCCTCGCCGCGCAGCATGGGCACACGGTAGCCGAGACCGTGCAAATAGCGGCCCAGCGCCAAATCTTCCAGCGGCTCCTGCCGTACAGCGGCAAAACCACCGCTATTTTGATACACATCGCGCCGCAGCAAAATGTATTGGCCGTTCATCGAAGCATGCTTTTGGGGCAGCCCGGCAAACAACCCGGCAAAAGCGGCCAGCAGGGTAACACTGTCCAGCCAGCCGTTGGTGATATGGCCCAAATGGAAAGTCAGGCCGTCCAATTCGTGATCCAGCGCGTACTGCATGGCGCGGGCCAGACCGTCGGGCGTGTGTTCGGTGTCGGCATCGGTAAAGAGCAGCCAATCGCCAGATGCTTCGGCCGCGCCGTGATGGCAGGCATGGGGTTTGCCCAGCCAGCCTTCCGGCAGGTGATCTAGTTGGATGAGTTTGACACCGGCGTTTTGGGTCATAACGGCCGTTTCATCCACCGAATTATCATCCACCACAATCATTTCCACCGGACCCGGATACTCCAACCGGCCCAAAGACGGCAGCAGCCTCGGCAAATTCGCCGCCTCATTCCGTGCCGGAACAATAATGGAAACCGAAGGGAGATTGAACCGCAGAGGGCGCAAAGATTTTTCATCTTTTTCTCTGCGCTCTCCGCGTCCTCCGCGGTTAACATCCAATCGCGGCATTTGCTGGTAGCGCTGTTCGGCACGCCAACCCAGCGGCGGCGACAAGAAAGCGACGGAAGCGACCCATTTCGGCCAGTTAACCATGATGCCTCCGCTGCACGCGCAAAAAGACGCCCGGATGGGGTTCCAGCGTCGCGCCCATGTACGGCTTCACCGGGCGGCCCATGTCGATTAATTCAAACTGCTGCAAAATGCGGGACAGCACGACCTTGGCCTCCACCTGAGCAAAAGCCGCGCCGATGCAGGCCCGCGGCCCGCCACCAAAGGGAATGTAGGTGAATGCTGGTGGTCTGTCACCGCCCCGGTCAAAACGCTCCGGTCGGAATTCTTCAGGCGCATCCCAGTAACGGCCGTCCCGATGCGACAGGTAAATGGAAGCCATGACGCGTGTGCCGGCTTTGAGTTCATAGCCGGCCACCTCAATATCCTGCGCTGCTATCCGGTTGCCCACGTGAATCGGCGGGTACAACCGCAGCGTCTCCTTGATCAGACTGTCCAGGTACGGCAGTTGGCTCATGTGCGCTTCCGTCAGGTCATCCTGCCCAACGACGGCATCCACTTCGGCCACCGCCTGGACCATCGCCTCCGGGTGTTTGCCCAACAGATGCAGCGCCCAGGCCAGCAGCGCCGTACTCGTGTCATGCCCGGCAATCAGCATCGTCAAAATCTGGTCGCGGATAAGGTCGTCGGTCATTTCGGGATTGCGGGCCAACTGCGTCAGCAAGTCTGGGGATTGGAGATTCGAGATCAGAGATTGGTCGTCATCAATCTCCAATCTCGTTCGTCGTTCCCGAATAATCCCAAACAAATAATCGTCCATCTGGGCTAACGCTTCTTCGTAACCAAAACGAGGCATGTCCGGCCAGACAATCCACAAACCGGGGGAAATGTACTTAA
>JACKCC010000004.1 GCA_020634245.1 Ardenticatenaceae bacterium
CCGCAAACTCGCCCCTCCCGGACTCTCAAGGAGATGCTCAAGATGAGTGACTATGATCTGGTCTTGAAAAATGGTCTGGTGGTGATGGGAGAGGCGGTGGTGGCGGCGGATGTGGGGGTGATGGGGGGGAAGATTGCCGGCATTGCCCACCACCTCCACGGCACCGAAGAAATCGACTGCCAGGGACACATCGTCACCCCCGGCGCCGTGGACGTCCACGTCCACCTGCAATACCCCATCGGCCCCCTCACCACCGGCGACGACTTCTTCACCGGAACCCGCGCCGCCGCCCTCGGCGGAACCACCACCATCATCGACTTCGTCGAAGCCCGCCCCCAGCAACCCCTCCTAGACGCCCTCCACGAACGGCACATGCTGGCCGCCGAACGCGCCGTCATCGACTACGGCTTCCACATGACCATCACCCCCACGGACATCCCCAAACTGGACCAGGTCCCCGCCATCGTCGCCGCCGGCTGCCCCAGCTTCAAACATTACATGGCCTACAGCTTCCGCCTCCACGATGGCGAACTCCTGCAATCCTTCCAGGCCATCCGCCGCGCCGGTGGCCTGCCCATCGTCCACGCGGAAAACTGGGACGTCATCCAAGCCCTGGTGCGGCAAAATCTGGCCGCCGGGCGCACCGAACCGCGCTGGCATCCCCGCAGCCGCCCGGCACTCATGGAAGGGGAAGCCGCCGGGCGCGTTATCAATCTGGCCGCTCTCGCGGAAACCCCCGTCTACATCTTTCACGTCTCCTGCCAGGCCGTCGTGGAACGCATCGCCGCCGCCCGCGCCCAGGGGCAGCCCGTCTACGGCGAAACCTGCCCCCAATACCTGCTGCTGGACGACAGCCTGTTTGAGCAGCCAGGCGTAGCCGGTGCGCTGCCCATTTGCTCGCCGCCGCTGCGCCCGCGCTCAGAGCAGGCACATCTGTGGGCGGCGCTGGCGCGTGGGGATTTGCAGGTCATCTCCACCGACCACTGCCCTTTCTGGCTGGCGGACAAAGCGGCGGCGTTGGAAGACTTCAGCCGCATCCCTGGCGGGGTTCCCTCCATTGAAAGCCGCTTTGCTCTCGCCTACACGTTTGGCGTCGGCGCGGGGCGTTTGTCACTATCCCAATGGGTGGCCCGTTGCTGCACAACGCCCGCGCAGTTGATGGGATTGACCCACAAAGGGCAGATTGCCGTCGGTTATGATGCCGATCTGGTCGTTTTCGACCCGCAATGGCCGGTAACGCTCTCCACGGAGACGCTGCACGAGAATGTGGACTGGACGCTTTACGCGGGTCGCCAACTCACCGGCTGGCCCCGGCACACGCTCAGCCGGGGGCGGTGGCTGGTGCGAGATGGCGCGTTTGTGGGGCGGCCGGGTCAGGGGCAGTTTGTGTGCCGGCATTTCTAATCCGCTATGTAACTACTAACGCTCACTGAAGATTGGACCAATTTCACGCGCTCAATGACCATTTTCACCAGAAAAATGGGGCCAATCTGGCTTAGCAGTTACTCCCCTATTGTCAATCTTAAAGGGTTCACCCAAAATCAACTTCGGACTATCCGACGAGCAAAAACCCTTCCGGCGCATCCATCGTTTCCAATCTTACATAAGGAGCGGTAAGGAAATGGCTTCGTCATCTGATTTGATTTCCGCTCCGTATGAAACGGAAATGCCGGCATTAAGCGCCTCCAGGTGGCCGTCCGCAATTAAGATAGCGGCTATCCATGATAGCGGCTGCTTGTCAGTAACCGTCCGTAGAAAGAGTGGCGTTATTTTCGGACGGTCAAAAGGTATGCTCCACTCCTTCCTGATTTCATCCTCCTGGGGCAAGTCCACCCCCAAAATCCCCACATCACGCTGTTTGTATCCGTCCGTGAAAAAGGTTACAATGCACTGCATGGCAAACGAACCTCTAACGAAAGATTTAGGCGGGGCAAAGGCGATTTCGCTACGCCAGGATTGGCGCGCGTTTTTGCACATGATTGTCGTCTTGTTCAAGCTACGCGTCGTGTCGCTGCTGCTGATGGCCGCCGTGGGCGGTGCATTTCTGGGCGCGGGGGGCTGGCCTGGATTATGGCATCTCATGTTGGTGTTAGGGGCCGGGGGTCTGGCGGCGTCCGGGGCCGCCTCCCTGAACCAATACCTGGAGCGGCACAAAGACGGGGCCATGGGGCGCACGCACAAACGCCCACTGGTGAATGGGGACATTCCCAATCCTCAATGGGTACTCTACGTTGGCACGCTCATGATCATCCTCCCCGTCCTGGCGACGTGGACGTTTAATCCTCCCCTGGCGTTTTTCTTACTCCTGGGGGCCATCATTTACGTGGGTGTCTACACCATCTGGCTGAAGCCGCGCACGCTGCTGAATATCATCATCGGCGGGGCAGCGGGTAGCGCGGCGGTGATGACGGGGGGGGCGGCTGTTGGAGCGTGGCGCGATCCTGGGGTGATTGTGCTGGCGCTGCTAATTTTTTTGTGGACGCCGACGCATTTTTGGAGCCTGGCGATCCTGTATCGGGATGATTATGTACGCGCGGATGTGCCGATGTTGCCGGCAAAAGTGACTGCGCACGAAGCCTCCTGGTGGGTACTCTCACACACCCTGCCCACCGGCCTCGCCGCCATCGGCCTGGGTCTCGTCCCCGCCCTCGGCTGGCTCTATTTCATCCCCACGGCCCTGCTGACCATTGACCTGCTCTGGCGCAACATTCGCCTCATTCGCCAGACCACGCCACGCAACGCCAAATCCCTCTTCCTGGCCTCCAACATTTACCTCACCATTCTCCTTTTCCTCATCTTTGCCGACACACTGCTGCGCGGCATCTAACTCGTTTCCCATGTCGTTTTGGTCAGGCAAACGAGTCCTCATCACGGGAGCCACGGGCTTCATCGGCGGCGCACTGGCGCGGCGGTTGGCCGACGCGGGCGCGCATGTCACCGGCCTGGGCCGCAATCTGGCCGCCGCCACCCATTTGCGAGAGGCCAGCGTGATGCTACGGCAAGCGGACCTGCTGGATGCGGCAGCTATGCACGACGCCGTGGCCGGTCAGGATGTGTTGTTCCACGTGGCCGCCTGGCTCAGCCGCCGCCACGGTCAGGAATCGGAGGCGTATCGGCTGAATGTGACGGCCACGTTGGAATTGGTGCGCATGGCGAGAAATGCCGGCATTTCCCGATTCATCCACGTCAGTTCCGTCGCCACTTATGGACCACCCCGCGACGGTTCCATCAGCGAACAACAGCCCCTGAGCACCACACAACGCGACATCTACGGACGCACAAAGGCAATAGGCGAAACAGAAGCCCGTCGCCTGGCCCAGGAGATCAATCTCCCCCTCACTGTTGTCCGTCCCGGCATGGTCTACGGACCTCGCGCCCGCGCCTGGACCGTAAACATGCTCACGCTGGTGCAAAAGCGCACCCCCGTCATTCTCGGACGCGGTGATGGCTATGCCTGTCCCGTATACATTGACAACCTGCTGGATGGCATGTTGCTCGCGGGTTCCCAGACTGCCGCTGCCGGCAACGCCTTCAACTTCTGCGATCCCCCCATCACCTGGCGGCAATTCTTCACCTACTACGGCGACATGTGCGGCCGCCGCCCCGTCTCGCTGCCCCTGTTCCTCGCCAAGCCCATCATCCGCTACGTCCGCCCCGGCGGCATCACACCCGACCTGCTCGCCTTCTACACCGCCAAAGCCATCTACCCCACCACCAAAGCGGAACAACTCCTGGGCTACCGGCCGCGCGTGTCCATTGCCGAGGGCATGCGCCGCGCCGAACAATGGCTGCGGCAGCAAGGCTATCTTCCGCCCACCTGACGCCCCCCCCAAAAACGTCGGCCACCCCCATGCTTTTCCTCTATCTTCTCTTTGTTCTTCTGGTCGGCCTCCTCCTCTTTCTCCTTTTCTACTGGCTCATCATTGACACGGAAGGCGCCTTCCTGGGGCGGCGCGTCGTGGTCTGGCTTTACGATCTGACAGCTCACCGATACGATGCCATCAAGGAATTTGACACCGCGGACGAAGAACACCTGGTCGTCCGCCCCCTGATGGCAGCGCTGGCGGATTGTCCCGCGCCCGTGATTTTGGACGTAGCCACAGGCACGGGGCGGGTTCCCTTTGACCTGCTGCAACAACCCACATTCACGGGCACGCTCGTGGCCGTGGATGCCTCATCCCGCATGTTGGCCCAGGCGCGGCGGAAACTGGCGCCCTATGGCACGCGCTGTCAGCTCCGGCGGCACGCCGCCACGCCACTCCCTTTCCCTGACGCCCAGTTCGACGCCGTCACTTGCCTGGAGGCGCTGGAATTTCTGCCCTCCGACGAAGACGCCCTGCGCGAAATGACCCGCGTTTTGCGTCCGGGCGGCGTGTTGATGACAACGCGGCGCAAAGGAAGCGAAGCCCATCTGTTCCTACATCGCCACCGCTCCGAAACCCAGATGGTGCGCCTGCTGCAAGAGATGGGGCTGACGCAGGTTCATTGCCAATTGTGGCAAATCAACTATGATCTAATCATGGCGCGTAAATCACCAACCTGACGCACGTCTTGTCAACTACAATGTGATGGATTCCCAACACTTCCTGGAAACTGTATATGAGACGACTCTCGCCTGAGAATCAGCTTCCAGGAAGGTTCGCAACCAGATACAACCTCGATGAAGGAGTTTCCCTCATGCCCCGTTCGCACCCTGTCCACTGGTTTCACCTACTTCTGTTGCTCAGTCTGCTCGTCGTGGGAACGGCCCTGGCAGACGATACCCCGACCATAACGCCCCAACCGTTCCCCGCTCCCCAACTCCAACCCGTTGGCTGGCGCACGGAAACCGTGCCGCGCACGGGCGGCGGCTCTTACGTCCTCCTCATCATTTATCCAGCCACGGCTGCCGGCTACAACACACCCTTTGATCCCAGCCAGGGACCCTACCCCGCCGTTTCCTTTGGGCACGGCTTCTTCCAGCACCCAGACCGGTATCAGCCCACGCTGGAAGACCTGGCGGGGCATGGCTACATCGTGGTGGCGCCGGAATCAGAGTTGGGGCTGTTCCCAAACCACGCCCAGTTTGCCCAAGACCTCAGCGACGCCCTGACCTGGCTGGAAAATGAAAACAGCAATGCCGCCTCGCCTTTCTACCAGAGTGTGGACACCGCCCATTTTGGCCTCTCCGGGCACTCCATGGGTGGCGGAGCCAGCATCCTGGCCGCCGCCGCGGACAACCGCGTGAAGGCGGTGTTAAACATGGCCGCGGCGGAAACGAATCCTTCCGCCAAAGCAGCAATGGCCGACGTACACGTGCCCATCAGCCTGCTTTCCGGCAGCGATGATGCCATTGTGCCTTACGAGACGAACGGGCAGGAGATGTACAACAACGGCCACGCGCCGCGCTTGCTGCCCCTGCTGATCGGCGGCTATCATTGTGGCTTCCAGGATAATCCTTTCCCGCTCTTTTGCGACAGCGGCGCCATGGACGCGCAGACGCAGCTTGCCCTGACGCGGCAAAATCTGGTGGCTTTCTTTGGCCTCTACCTGAAGGGGGACCAAAGCTACTGGCCTTATGTATGGGGACCGTTTACGCTAAATAATCCGTTGGTTTCCGTGGAATCGGACCCGGGGATGATGCTGGCTCCGTTCGCGCAAACGCAGCAGGGGAATCCGGGCGTGACGCTCTCGTATACGGTGACGCTCACCAATGATGGAGAAGAAGCGGATAGTTATGGCATTTTCAAGGTGGGGAATCAATGGCCGACCGTGATCACGCCCAACCATACGCCATTGTTGAATCCGGGCGAGAGTGTGACGATTGGGGTGGCGGTGATTGTGCCGGCATCTGGCGGCAACCGCGACCTCCTCATCCTTAGCGCCCGCTCCGACAACGATGGCCTCACCCGCCAGGACGCCTACATCGTCAGCCGCCGTCCCTGAACCAAAAAGGAACCCACTATGAACGAAAAAGACCAGGAAATCTGGGACTTCCTCCAACGACATCTGCACAGCATCTTCACCCGCGACAGCCAGACCTACCGCGAGACCACCGCCGCGGACCTCTCCCTCTACGAATGGTTCATCGTCCCCCACCGCCAGGACGGACTCGACTTCCACCTCTTCATGATCGACAACAGTTGGTCTGGCAAAACGGACAGCTACCGCTTCGATCTGCTGGAGCCACGCCTGCAACGATACGGCGACACCGCCATCGTCAGCTACACCTTCATGCTCAGCACCGTCGCGGACGGCGCGATCACCCATCGCGCCCACAACGAAAGCCGCGTCCTGGTCAAGTTCCCCGACGGCTGGAAGGTTGTTCACGTCCACAAGTCGCCCGCGGAAAAAAGTCCCATACAAAACCAGGAATAACATATGCTGGAGGAAAGATTTGCCGCAATCGAACTCGGCCCCATCGTCCGCCTGCAAATACAGACGCAGCCCTTACGAGTTGGCGACGGCGATGATCGCTGGTACGACATTCGCTGGCTTGCCGCCCTACCCGCGCTCCGCCTCACCACGGAAGGCATCATCGGCCTGGCGGATGGTCAGGAACAACTCGACGTCCACCATGTGGCCCATCCGCGGTCCCGTAGCGGACGCCCACGCGGCAAAGAAAACAGCATCTCCTTCAACGTTACCGCCCACTACACCCAGATAACGCGGCAGTATGGCGACCACATGTGGCCGGGAAGTGGCGGCGAAAACATCCTCATCGAAACCAACACCCCCGTTAGCCCCGCCGACTTCCAACGCGGCTTGCTCATACAGACGGCGGGCGGCCTCATCCATCTGACGCACGTCAACGCCGCCGTGCCCTGCGTGCCCTTTGCTCGTTTTGCCCTGCACAAGCCGCACCGCCCCGCCGTGGAGTTGGTGAAGAACGCGCTGGTTTTCCTGGGGGACGGCATGCGCGGTTTCTATGCGGCCTACGATGGCGCGCCGGTGGAAGTGCGCGTGGGAGACTGGGCGTATCTACTGTGAAAAACCGGGTTTTCGCGGAAAACCCGGTTTTTGAGGTTGTTTTTATCATGAGCGAGTCGGATTATGATTTGCACCGCCTGGAAGTATTGCGTTATGAGGTCCTGCCCCGGTTAAATGCCGGCAGTCCCGGCTATACCGGCGTGCGTCTTATTCTGCCTGAACAGGCTTCCGGCCACCAACTGCAAACCGTTATCCTCACCGTCGTTGACTGGCAAGGGCAGCCGTGCGCGATCTGCCGCATTCACGCGGAAACCGCCCCCACGGAAACACAACGCCTTGCGCCTGGACATATCTATGTCCGCGGGCGTAAAGAACAAGAAGGCGCGTTCTACGTGTTTGGGGGGACATTGGACACGGCGCGGTTGCCGGGCGAGGTGATCATCACCATCCACTCCGACGCGCCCGTGTTGGAATTAGCGCCCAGGCAGGAAACGCTGGCAAATCTGCTGGCGGCGGAGGCGGAAGGGTTGCTAGGCCAGGTGGAAGCGGCGCGGGGATGGCGGCGGGAGCAACTGCTGGAACGGCTGGCGGCGGCGGGAGCGCGGACTGTCTACCTGGCGGCCCTGCAATCGCTGCTGGCGCGCTACGAAACAGCCAAAGCCCTCAGCCCCCTGCACGCCGGCCTAATCGCCTTGCTGCATAGCGAAAAACAATGGTATCTGCAATCAGGGCAGTGGGGGACGCCCCAGCCAGACCTGGAAGAGCTGGTTGCTACGCCATGACAATGGGCGACCTGCGCAATTAAGACTGTTTTCAGTAAAAACAGGTCAGTCTTGCTCTAGCCCGGAGAGTGTACCACCCTTGAACTATCGATTACTCGTTGAACGTTTCAATCGTGGTGGTCTCCGTAGCATTGACGAGTGCGAAGAGCAGCAAACGAAGCTGATAGGCCTGTGGTTCTTGCAAGACAACTCCAATCTCAATAAAA
Organism: Ardenticatenaceae bacterium; assembly: GCA_020634245.1. Taxonomy (GTDB): domain Bacteria; phylum Chloroflexota; class Anaerolineae; order Promineifilales; family Promineifilaceae; genus JACKCC01. The sequence goes on from JACKCC010000004.1 coordinate 7,898, forward strand.
CGGGACATGCCATATTCTGTCAGATTGGCGGAACCGATGTAGGCAGTACGGCCGTCTACCAGCATTACCTTTGCATGAGAAGTCAAAAGCACACGGCCGTCTTCCACCTGCTGGTATTCGTAAAAATGGAACTGGTCTGCCACGCCTTGCTGCCGGCTTTGTTCCCAAAGTTGCTTCATGACGCGGTAGTTAACGGCCGTACCATCAGAAAGTTGACGGGTAATGATCGTGACAACCACGCCCCGGCCAGCCGCTGCCAGCAATGCTGAAGCCAGACGGCTGAATCCTTCCTGTTCAAAGAAGGGATTGAGGATGATGATTTCCTGGCTGGCCGTGGTGATGAGCCGGTGCAGAGTGGCTGCCAGTGAAGGGATATGCCGCTTCACATCGGGTGACAGGGGCAGATTATCGGGCAGGGTGGCAATCAACTGAGCCTGACTGGCTGGCGTCGTTTCTTCCTGCAACCGGTCATATGCCTGCTTTAACAAGGCGGCATCGCGTAAAATCTGGCGTAGCCGATCCGATTCAATCTGATATTGATCATAAGTAGCGCCACGACGGTCTCGACGCTGGCGCGTTAAGATGCCCGCGCCAGTTAGCGTAAGAAAGATAGCTTCGATGCGTTCGCCTGTTAAACGGTTTTCAACCAGCGGTTGAACCGATTGAATGGAAACCAATCCATTACGGCCGTGAAGAAGCAGCAATACTCCTTCCAGCAGTGTCAAAGCAGTAGCGTCAACGTCTGGCAGGCGGGCGATTTGCCAGGCTGCTTCAAACAAAGCGCTGGTTGTCCCAGTAGCCGATGAATTCATTGCCATCAGGTTCTATCCGTCCAAATAAATATTTGCGGCTCAAATTGCGATTGAAATGCTCACAGCTCATTTCTGAAATGTGCATACAGGCGTGACAGGCTCCAGTTTCTTCCATGCAAACTGGATCGTAAACACAGGCTTCCCCTTTATCCACCACAGCGCGTAAATGTTCATCCAACGTCTGCTCAAAGAGCGTGTACAGACCGCCAATGGTGAATTTGGAACGATTATTGCTGTACAAAACAAAAGACAGGGCGTGGGGGAAGAGGTATTCGCTTAAACTGGTGCGGTCAAAGCCGCTTTGGATGACGGCCTGACGTAATACCATGTGGCTGAAGGAATGAACCAGGCCATAAACAGCACGGGTGACAGGCTCACTCTCAGGAATTTCCTCAAAGGGGTTAATGTTACGCATTCGATTGAGAATCCAGGCGCGAACGGCCGCTTCATCATTCAGGTCAGACAATTGTCCATTCACCAGGCCGTTCAAGTTCAGCCAGCGGATGACACGCACCGGGTCAAGTCGAAACATCAGGGCTTCTGTTTCGGTGGTGTCTACAAAAAGCGGAATACGTGGGTCATTTTGCTTCAAACGGGGGAAGGAACGGATAATCGTATTGGTCGCTTCTCTTTCATTGCGTGTGTAGCCAATTACAACAGTCGTTACCGGAAAATCGCCAATAAGCCGGACATCCGCCAGACCGGTTTCACGCAGAGCGTTGGGATAAGCCACCGTGTAAAGGGGAACCCGACCTGGGAATTCTTGTCGCGCCTTTTGTTGTAAGCCGCTCAGCGTTGTAATGCTCAGTGTTTCATCAGGGCGCACAAATTCAAGTAATTCCTGACCGACTTCCTCTAGTAAATCCTCTGTCATGGAAACATATGATTTTGCTTCATCAATCAGGCTGCTTCTTTGATTCCCGCCTATCCCAACAATTCCCTGCCGTAAAGCATCGAGATTGGCCTGAAGTGATGCTTGTAAGGCTGGTGGCACATTTTGAATGATACGTTCAATGGTTGCCATTTCTTCCTGGTCTGTAGTTTGACCTTGCGGATTGGCAACTAAATCAACGAGTTTGTTATCTGGCCCATGATCGAAAAGACGCAAATAAGCAGCAATTGCCAGCCAGTGACGTTCTGGATCATCAAGAATCCGTTCTAAATCACGGCCAGGCAGATTGATCAGGGTGCGGTACTGGGGGTAATAGGCAGATGTAGCGCGATGAACAATGGGGCGCATAGTACGGTCAGGGAGATTGCAATCATCACAACGGCCGTGAACAATTGGTTGGCTAAAGCTGCACTGCTGGCAGCGCCAGCGGAAATGAGTGTATTTCTGACTGCCACCTGTATCCAACCGCATATGGTCATACCCATGTGTCGGGCAACCGGGAATGATAAAAGGGCGAATATGACCGCAGTTGTGTATCAAAACATGGTGCAGTTGAGTTAGCGTGGCATTGCAATGGCGGCAGCGCATATCCCGGTTAAAGCGGGCTGCCTGTTCAATGCTCTGGTAAGAATAAACACGGCGGCACCGCGGGCTGTCGCATTGGAAAAGCAGCGGAAAAATTTCTGATTCGACGGCCGTTGGCGAACCCAACACGTAGCGGTCGGGTTGAGAATATGGGTCAGGGAACCCTCTCAGGCGATCCTCTCCCAACTGCCGCCATTGATTGAGCAGCCAGGCAACTTTTGCCAGGACATACCGTTTGTTAAGTTTTGTTTCCTCTTCAATTTCAAAACGGGTTACTCGAAGAATTGCCTGGCCGCTTTCATGATCAAAGGTTTTATCCGGCAGGAAATTAAACAGGACTTGTGTTTTACCGCGTCTCATGCTCCTCTCCCCCTTGTTAAATTACCCCAAATTTTCCAGGAATCCCGATTCAAAGAGATTTCCAGTTGTTCATCAATATCGCGCAGGCTTTGCATCGGCTGGTCTGTCAGATTGCTGGAAGTAAAGTTTTCGCGTGGGTTCCGTAGCATATCAATGTATTCATTGACTTTATCGATTATTACCTGGTCGAATTCTTGCCCGGCATCATATTGACCAGTACGATAGGCTTCTTGTAAATATTCGACGACCTCGTCCGGTTGAATCTGCTGGTTTTCAATTAGCTGACGGGCTTTGCGGCTGAAATAGAGCGATTCGCGCCCGCTGCCACCCACAGTCAAGTTGTAGTCATTCAACAGCATGGCCATGAACAGGCCGGGTAAGGTGCGTCTGATACTAAACTTGCTCCAGCGGTTGATGGGAACCGGCTCTACCAGTCGATCCAGGTATTCATGATATTTGGCAAAATATTGGTAGTGGCTCTGGTCGCGCTCACGGGCCGGGTTAAAACAAAGTAAAACGATGCCGGGGTGGTCACGGCCGGCACGGCTGGAAGTCTGGATGTACTCAGCCGTCTGGCGAGGCATACCAAAAAAGCACATATAGTTGATGCGTTCTACATCCACACCATGAGAAATGGTGCTGGTGGCTGTTACTGAACGTAACCGGCGGCTGAAATCCGGGGTCGGACTTTCCAGTTCATCCAGGATGCTTATAACTTCGGAAAATGGCGTTTCGCCAATGATAGATTTGTTGACCAGGTCAGAATAGCCATTATCGGTTAATTCTTGATTCAACTGCCCCTCAATACTCTGATTGAGCCGGTCGCCCTCCCTTTTTGATAACAGATAGGTAACAAATACTTCGTAATAGGAAAGCATTGCCAGAAATTCATCAGGTGTGGAAACGGCCGTCAAATCCAGACGGGTAATTGCTCCAGATGGGTCGCGGCGCAGGTCTTCAACTTCTCTATGGAACAATTCAGCCAGACGGATGACGGCATTGATGTGAGTATAGTTGTGGGGCATGATGCCCACAAATAGGCGGCGGGTGTCATCAGCCAGGGTCGTCGCATAGAAGGACTCACCCAGTTCATGACCAGGGACAGGGAAACGCCGGGCCTTGCGGTCATACAGGTGGCGCACCTGATTTTCATATTCCTCGATGGTCGCAGTGGCAGCGATTATTTTTGTGCGAACATGTTGCTGTTTGACTTGATACGTGTCCATGAAGGTTTCATAGTGGCCGTCAAAGGCTCCTAATTCCTCACGAAGCAGGTGCAACTCGTCTTGAATTTGCAAGGTCGGTGAAGGGTCTTTGAGCGTAACAGGTATGAAGGCGTTGGTTGGGACATCACAGCCGTATTTTTCAGTGCATTCGTTCAGGCTCAGGTAACCATGCCGGGGACAGCGGTGGGTGACGGCTCCATACAGATGGCTGAATTTTCGTTGGTAACCGACGGCAGTTACCTTATCAATTGTCCCGGCGATGACAGTGGGCAAATAGCGGTAAATCTCATTATCCACGATGTAAATGGGTAGAACGCCACCGTTGGCGGCCTCCGAGCATTGAGGATTGGTACAACGATGAATCAGACGGATTGTTTGTTCATCTAAAGCCATCTCAACAGAAGCCTGACCGCAAAAAGGACAGTTGGGAATGGTTAAAAAGCGCGGCAACCTGCCAGGTCTATTTTTAAGGTTCTCTAACTCCCCACCTCCACCATACTTGGTTAAACTGTTCGGGGTGTTGCCAGAACCCACCAGGTAGGCCACGCTGATGGGATCATTGTCCGCCCCGTTGATGGGTGATATTTGTCTGCGGAGCAATTCAGCCGCGCCCATGATATCGGCCAGACGTTGTAACTGCTGCAAGGAGAGCAGGCGGAGGGGAAAACGCATCCAGGCGGTAACGCCTGCGTTTTTACCACGCAGGCGGTCAAAGAAAGTGGTGCAGACGATGAGACCAAAATAGGCTTCTGTTTTACCGCCGCCGGTGGGGAACCAGAGAACATCTACAAAATCCCAATCAGCGCGGCCGTCCGGGTCATCATATTCACGGGCGGCAATAGCAGGAAGTTGGGTGACAATATAGACGATCTGGAAAAGACGCCAGGTGGGGTGTTTGCTGCCCTGAACAAAGGTTTGATTCATCAATTGGAAGGCACGGCGCAAAACGGGATATTGTTCCAACGTCCAGATACCACGTCGGAAGCGGCCGATTTCATCTACAAAATTGTCCAGGTCTTGCTGTGCCTGGTCTATCATCTCTGGCGTCCAATCAGGGTCATTGCCACGCTGATTTTGCAGTTGCTCCCAGTTGACCCGGTAGCTATCCATGGCTCCAGCAATCGCGTTAAGTGAGGCAACCGGGTCTTGGGCCAGGTCGGTAAATCTGGCTTTGGGCAGGTTGGGGTCAACGGCATCACGGGTGGTGTAGACGGGCTGGCGATAAACAGGCGCGTTGACCGTTTCCACAACATTTTGTCCGTCCAGCTTTTGCACCCCACAGTTGCGGCCCAGTCCCCAAAGCTCCCTGTTGTAGCGGTAATCTTCGGGGAGCAGGTCAAATACAAAGGGTTGAAGGGGGGTATCAACTCCTTCAACCCGCAGGTGGACGTCAAACAGGTAGTGGTCGGTGTAACTGCGTTCCTTGCCATCATCGGGCGCGGTGTTTTGCAGCAGGATAGACAGACGTAAACGGCCGTTAATGGCGGGCCGGGCCTGAACCTGAAGCCTTACCGCCCATTGAGGAATAACTTTCGGGTTGGCAGCGGCCATTTGTCGGACAAACGCATTATAAGTCGCATCATCTGCCAGTGCGGTATCTGGAACTGGCCGTCTTCCTGTAATCTCGCAAAAGCAAAGCGGATCGATTCTGGCCTGTTGTTGTACCTGATGCAGAGCTTGATCGATAACCTGTTGCACGGCCGTGCAATCCACAGAAACGAGACCAGGAATCTGCCCTGAAAAGGATATTGTCACAGGGTCAATATCCACGGACACTCTGCGATAAGCTAACGCCCAGTCACCTGTGCCCTGATTCCCTGCCTGATTTTGCGCCGCTCCCGGTGCTGGTGTTTGATAACCAGATACCTGACGTTGCTGTATCAAGTCGGGAAAAATCCGATAATAAACAGTAAATCCAGGCTGAATGTCCAGGCTGGATTTGGTAGCTCCTGGCTGAACCAAAACATTCAACCCCATGGCTGAGGGAGCCAGACGAGAAAAGAGATCATCATCAGGGGTATCGGCCGCATCATCATCCTGATCAGGACGGTTAGCCAGGGACCCAACAAAATATTTGTTCCGTGGCCGGTCACCTGTGCAAATTGTCTCACTGCGACCAGCAAGCTGATCTAAAGTGCGCTGTACAAGGTATTCAGCCAGTTTGATTTCATCCTGCCGTTGTGGTTCTATCATGTCAACACTGTCCCCTTTTCATAAAACCTGCCCGTATGTACGTATGGAACAAGTTCTGTTTCCTTGCTCATGTTGATTATCCGGTGTACAGAAATGCTGTCCCGGAAATCATCCAGATATAGATTCAAATCCTGATCAATACACTCATCTGCGGATTCAGGTTCTTTACTTTTAATTCCGGCCTGGACAATTACCCGGTTCAACTTACGGGCCAGCGACAAGTGCAATCCTCGAACCTTTTTTACGGCGCGATTGATTTCTTTCCACTCCTTAATCAGAACCTGATCCTGCAACACTTCACCAATACGCCGGATATCTTCGCCATCACGGGGGCCAAGAACCCAACCCTGCACCCAAAAGTAAACAGCCTGGGATGTTTCAATTTTGCTGCCCAATTCCTGCATTCGACGATGAAATTCATCATACGAAAGATTGGATCGGAAAAAACCTTCGCGGATAGCCTGCTGCCAGTAACTTGCCAGAATATAAGTGGCACCCATCGCCGGATGAAGGCGAATACGTTCTAAAACGGATTCATAAAGTTGCCGCTTCTGGTCACCATCTACGAAAATCACTATATCTTCCGGCCTGAGGCCTCGCACCCGACGTTCATCAGTCTTATTGCTACTCAAAAGCAAAACTGTCATGTGACTATCAGGCTCTGCCAGGCAAAAGCCGTCCACAAATTCAATTCGTAGAGCTGGTACAAGCGCATTTTGTCGGTCAGTGGAAGCAAATTCCGAAGGGCGTAAGGCTTCTTCAATATCATTGCTAAGAGCGTCCTGCCCTTGCACAACGTCATACTCAACGGTAGCAAATGGTGTCCATAAAGAAAGGTCTGTAGCCTGGCTTGTTGCTTTAACAGCCTGTTGTGATATGCGCTTGCCGTCTACAGTAGTAAACTCGATACTGACTTCATCGTCGGATAAGTTGTTTTCTGGAGGGCTATATTGCGAACGAGCAGAGGATAGGGCAGACCATGTTCTTTGCCTTATCAGATCATTCGTCAAGTATTTAAGCGTTCTGTGTGTGGAGGCTACCTGACGGGTTATGCGTTCCGCCTCATCTTTATAGGCCAGATAGCCAATTTCTGGGGCAGCGGCAGTTAAAGCGTACTGTCTGCGCCCAAAACTCAATTGGCCAGGAAATAACACAGTGTCAGATGAATCGAGAATGTGTAACTCTTTGAAGGTTCTGAGCCGGATATAATCATCTGAAGAGTCTTCTGTTAAGTCGCCAGGATTGATACCTTCTTTTGCACGTAAACAGAGATTTAGCATACGTCTGGATGCCTGATTGGGACAGACAATCGTTAGTTTTTTTCTTAAGGCCTGATGACTCTTTACTTGTTGCACCAATGTGTCGTATTTGGGGTTGCCCGCCAGAAGTGCAGTTTGCATTTCCTTCAGGTCAAGGATGAGTGATGGCCAGTAAACTTCTGCCAGATCGGGGGCTTCCTGCCGTAGAACCGAACCAAAAGCCTCCAGGTCAGCAATACGTCTTTGAATAGAGCGCACACCCCACAGATTGCGCGCTTCTTCCTCATAAACGGGCATGGGGACTTGCATTTGCAGCATGGCATAAAAGATGCCATAAGCTGCACGAATGGCACGATGAATGCCCATCCCATGCCGTCCACTGAAAGTCTGCTGAACAGTAGATAAATCCTCCCACAAACGACTGGCTGCTGATTCAAAAACAGGATGATGGCAAATTAATAATTTATGTTCTATTCCATGTGCGATATTGTTGAATTGGGCGTTTCCCACCCCAAATGGATGCCCTTCATCTGCCTGTCCAGACATCAGTTGGGAACCAAATCCCATCGCCAGACCCTTATGATCCCATATCCAGGTAAGTACATTCTGGTGACCAAGCATTTCCAAAAAAGGGGCAAACGGATCTGTAGTAATATGAATAACAGAAGGCACTCCCCTTTGGGCTGCAAGCTCTTGAATTCGCAGTGCATAATCATTAAACGTGCCACCTGAATAATCAACGACAATGGCTCCTAATCTTGTTGGCCATGGGGCGTCCAGTAAGTGAGGACGTGACAGATGGTAAAGACTGGGTTGCTGGGTACATACTTCACCGGGCACAGGGATAATGGCAGGGTGTCCCTGTGCCCGCAAACGAGCTATCGGTAAAGCTGTGGCTATCGGCTGGCGGGATATTTTCAGGCCGAGGTAATGTTCACGCACTTCAGTTCGGGGACTTATCAGCATGACCGATTGCCTGCGGGCTTCATTTCTCTGAGAAGTTTGAATTTGTATGAAGTTATACAAAACCAGTTGGGTAGCAATGAGTGCTGGCAAGTTACAAACAGGGACAGGATAAGAGAGAGCCAGCGATTTTCTTGATTGATAAGCCTGTCGCGCCAGCAACAAACAGACACGATCCAGCCAGTGCAGGTTGATAGATGCGGTTTGATACTTGAGCCGTTGCTGTCGGGCAACCATCAGTAAGTCATCGTCAGCATGTGAAATCAGAAAGTCATGCCAGGAATTAGTTGTTTTGTTGAGCATATAAACACCACGATTTGAGAGGGCATTGTTCACAGGCTGGTTCCTGCTTTTTCATACAAACTTTATCTGCCAGGTCCAATAGGGCATAGTTGTACAGACGAGGGTTTTCTAGATCTAACAGGGCTGAAAGTAAATCTCGAAATAGTCGGTTACGTCTTGAGGAATCTTTTATTTTGAGGCCAAACAGGCGGCCTGTAACCCGGATAGTATTGGTATCTGCCAGAGCCTCTGGTAAGTTCCAGGAAAAAACACGCACTGCGCCAGCAATATATTCACTGACACCTGATAGGGATAGCAGGTCTTCTTTGGCAACAGGTATCTTGCCATCAAAATGGCTCATTACCTCCCTGCCCATTTCATACACCATGTCAATTCGCCAGCGCAATCCAAGCGAATAAAGTATGTTGTGCAAATCGCTTTTGGAAGCCTGGGCCATTGATGGTAAATCTGGATAGGTCTGCACAAACTGCTCATAGACCGGCACAACCTGTGCGGCCTGAGTACGATGAAGCATTACTTCTGAAAGCAAGATTCTGTAAGGGGCCCTGGTCACACGCCAGGGAAACGCACGGAAGTTATCCCTCCCCCAGCTAATCAGCGCTTTACGTATCTGGTTAGCGTCAACTGTATGATTATTGGCCTCAATCAGTTCTGGCACCATGACTCCTCATGTGGTGCATTAAGGCCAGCACGAGAGCTTCAATGGTCTTGTTGACTGGTAAGACTTTTCACGATAGCTTCCATTACTGGCGGGCAAACTCCGTTGCCCATTAACTTAACGCGCTGTCGTCTGGTCAATCCCTCCACTTCATCTAGTTTGAAATCTTTGTTGAATCCCATTGCCAGTTTCAATTCTTCTGGCTGAAGCATACGCATCCTATGACCATTTTTATAGGGAATAACGTAGCCAAAACGGTCAAGGGTAGTTATCGTTCGCAATGGTTCATGAATGGTTTGCCAACCACCATTACCGTTCTTTCCTGAACCGTAGTACACAATGAGAAAAGGCTCTCTTTGTTCCAGGTTTGTAATAGCGTGATCTGCTTTTACAATGGTGGCCTTTGCCCGGCCTCGTTTCCTGAGGGGAGTAAAATGGTATGTGTTTTCAGAAATAATTGATGAGACTGGTCTCTCTAGCTTGTCGGATGGAAGCGGGGCTATTGGTTCTCCCAATCTGGAGCATAAAATGAATAGCCTTTCACGGGCTTGAGGAACACCAAAATCTTTGGCATTTAAGATAACGTCATCGTTAACAAAATACCCCAACTGGCGTAATTGCATAAGCAATTTATCGTAGCTGCCCCATGATTTCATATCAACGACATTTTCGATCACGATCCATTTAGGATTGAATTCACTGGCAAACCTGACAACCTCAAATGCAGTGCGTCTGCTATCTTCGGAACGTTCGGCGGACCCCTTGGCTCTGGAATGGCTGGTGCATTCTGGAGAAGCCAACATCAAATCAATGTTGCCAATCTTCTTTTTGACTTGTGCCGGGTTTAACTCAGTGATGTCTTTATGGTAAACGGCGGCCTGGGGAAAGTTCGCCTGGTAAGTCTTGATAGCTGGTTCCCAAATATCAAATCCGGCAATGATTTCCACGCCGGCGTTTTGCGCACCGTGACTACTGCCTCCGGCCCCACAAAATAAATCCATTGTCCGAATTCGCCTGGTATTCATCTCTAGTCCCATTGGGAATATTTTTGTCCTGCCCCTGGCTGAATAGGCGACACGCTTCAACATACCCAAGCGAGAAATATGATCGACTTTCTGTCTCTTGACCTATGCCGGCAGTGCATTTAGCAAGCAAGCAAATAGCTAAGCCAGATCGTCCAGCGTGAGGTCTAGCGCCTGGGCAATGCGGGAAAGCGTTTCCGGCAAACCCCGGCGCGCGCCTGATTCTAATTGAGACAGGTAGGCGGGGGAAATGCCGGCATTCTCCGCTAACACCCGCTGCGTCATTTGACGATAATTGCGCCACACCTTGATCGGATTCTCCCCCGCCAACAGCGCATCCACAACCGCAGCCGGGACCAACTCCTCCCCCTCAGCCAAAGCCTGTTTCGCCGCATCATATTCACGAATATCCGCCAACATCTCCGCATCCTCCATCAGTTGCGTATAAGCATCGTAAGGGATCACTGCCCACTCTGGTTGACCGTCTCGCAAAATAATCTGCACGCTCATTGATACACCTCACCACGCGGGG
>JACKCC010000005.1 GCA_020634245.1 Ardenticatenaceae bacterium
CGCAAATAACTTCACGCAGAGACACAAAGATGCAATGACCAGAATAGAAGGATGATCGTATTGTAAAAAAGGGCAATCAGCCAAGGATAGTGATATATGACACCGCTTCTATTGATAAATGTCATTGATCCATACCTGTTTTTCTTGCTAAGATGGTGCCGAACAATGCAGCAAGCATGCTGGCAGGAAGAACATACGGTGATTGGCAAAGAGCGTGGGGAGTAGCCACAATTACCGAAATCAAGATTTGAACGGAGGTTGTCATGGCTACAGAGAAATGGGTAACGATTAGAAAAGAGTGGTGTAATCTGATTGAGCAGGATGTTGACTTGATGGAGCTGCGTGTCTATCCGGCAGAGATGCTGCCAGAAGGGCAAGATTTTCAGGTCAAAGCTCGCAAATGCTCGGTAGATGTTACCTGTAATATGGCTGGTTTTCCCTGCAAATGGGCGTACACGAATCCTGAATTAGACCCCTTTGTGGAACGCGCCCGCGAGCGTGGTGATGTTTCGTAGAATGGGCTTGCCGGAAACGGCCGTTGCGGTAAGCTAGTGGCCCATGCAAGTAAGTCTCAACGATGTAAAAACCGCGCTCAATATCCCTGACTTTGATGGCGTTGCCGCCCAGCGGTTGATGATGCCTTCCCTGCGTCGTAATGAACGGCCGTGGAACCAGGCAGGTCAACCTCGACTGGGCGGCGTTTTAGTTTTGCTGTACTGCCACAAGCAAGAATTACACGTGCTGCTAACACGGCGGCGCGATGATTTGAATTCTCATGCCGGACAGATCTCTTTCCCCGGTGGCCGCCAGGAAACCGGAGAAACGTTCCGCGAAACCGCTCTACGCGAAACGTTTGAGGAAGTTGGCGTCTATCCGGGGGCGCTGACGGTGCTCGGTCAGTTAACGCCTATTTACATTTTGCCCTCTGATTTTGAAGTTCACCCGTTTGTCGCCTGGCACCATGATGGGAAACGGCCGTTTTTCCAGCCCAATCTCGCAGAAGTTGCCCGCATCCTCGATGTTCCCCTCGCACATCTATTAGACCCCGCCAACCAAAAACAAGAAGTGTGGGAGCTGCGCGGCATTGAAATGGAAGTCCCCCTCTTTGATTTCTATGGCGAAAAGATTTGGGGAGCCACAGCCATGATGCTCAACGACCTTTTAGAGCGATTGCGCCAGGTACCTATCACACAAAAAACCTGATTTCCCCCTCTCCCCACATCACAACAACAGCGTTTGTTTCACGATGCCCCGCATGTGTGCTTTACTGCGCTGCCTACACTTTTTATGCCCAACTTTATAACTCCATGCCGCAAACCACAATTGTAATGTTGACCGTAAGAGTCAACATTACAATTGTGTGTAAAGTAACCAAAAACAAAACCAGGTTACAAGAAAATCTGCCCAAGGAGAACATCGTAATGGTTAACAAAGTAAAGTTGTTAGGTAGCATATTGGGTTTCGCATTGTTGCTCAGCCTGGTTTTAGCCACAGGTACTCAGCCTGTTGCTGCGCAAACATGTGATCCCAATGCAGATTTATCCGGTTATATCGAGTTTGCGGGAGGGCAAGCCATCGGTCACGTAAACAATGCAGGTAGTTGTACCTACAACGTTGGTATTGCCATTTATTATGCGGGTGCCAATCCGTTGGACTACGCAAGCTACACGTTTGTCGATGTCGCCACAACGACTGTTGGTCCAAGCACAACGATTGCCATTGATTTGCCAGCTTGTTCAGCGAAAGCCATTCTCTTCCACACCCTGTCATTTGATCCACCGCCGAATTTGGTCGACATCATTGATGGGCAGTATCAGATTGCACGCAAATATCAACCTGGCGACGTTTGCACCCCGCCCCCGCCTCCGCCTCCGGTAGAAAATCCGGGAACTGGCACAATTGGTTACTGGAAAACGCACCCAGAAGCATGGCCGACAGATTTCATCACCATTGGTGGGATCGTTTACGGCAAAGCTGAAGCCATTGACATCATGGGACAGCCAACCCGTGGCGACAAGACATATAACATGTATGAGCAACTGGTCGCGGCTAAACTGAATGTGATGATTGGCAACGATGATAGCTGTATCGCTGGTACCATTGATGCGGCTGATGCCTGGATGGCAGACAACCATGTAGGCAGTGGCGTCCGCGCCAACAGCGCCGCCTGGAGTGTGGGTGGCCCATGGATGACCACATTAGACAATTACAACAATGGTTTGATGTGCGCCCCACATCGTGACTAATCTGGCAAGCAGTAAAGAATCTAAATGAAAAAGGTGGACATCGTTGTCCACCCATAAACATCAAATTAAAGAGAAGCACGTCCCAATATCTGAAAAGCAACGGGACGTGCTTTTCTTTTTGGCTCATGGACAGATTCTTACTTGCCTGTAACGCCTCGGCATATCGTGCAAAATTACTCGTCCAACCCATGCCGAATGGCAATAATCACCGCTTGCGTGCGATCCGCTACATCCAGCTTGGTGAAAATGGCACTGACATGGTTCCGCACCGTCCCTTCGGAGAGATAGAGCTGCGCGGCAATTTCAGCGTTGCTCAGCCCGCGTGCCATCAACCGCAGCACATCTTCCTCCCGACCGGTAAGTTTGTCCGTGATTTGTGTCGCCGGTTTCACCTGTTGACTGGCTGTTTGCTGCAACAGCTTGCCAGCAACGGCCGGATCGACAAACGCCTGTCCGCTTACCGTGCCGCGAATGGCCTCCAACACCTTTTCACGCGGCGTGTCCTTGAGCAAATAGCCTGACGCCCCGGCGCGGATGGCATCAAACAGCCACACATCGTCGTCGTAGGTGGTGAGTACCAGGATTTTCATCTCAGGGTACTGTGCCCGAATGCGGCGGGTGGCTTCGACGCCATTCAAGCCAGGCATTTTCAAGTCCATCAAGATGAGATCGGGCATGAGGGTGGCAGCCAATTCCACCACCTCCGCGCCGTTTTGGGCCAACCCGACCACTTCCATGTCCCGCTCCAACTTCAGGAGCATTTCCAAACCATCGCGAATGATGGCCTGATCGTCACAAATGATCACCTTGATCATGTCAAAATCCTTTGAGCGTTAGTTGAATCCGGGTTCCCTGACCGGGGTGACTGTTGATAGCCAGTTCCCCGCCGACTGCCTGCGCTCGTTCGCGCATCCCGGCCAGACCATAATGGCCTGTTTTTTGATGCTGCTTCATATCAAAGCCCAACCCATCATCCTCTACCTTAAGGCGAATTATTTCTTCAGAAATTGTCAACTGGACGAGTAACGTTTGGGCATTGGCGTGGTAAACGACATTTTCCAGGCTCTCCTGGGCAATCCGGTAAAGGCATTGTTCCACATCGGGCGCAAGCGAAGGTATTTGCTCAGGCAGTGATAATGACAGGCTGAGTTTGCCCCGTTCGGCGGCAGATTGCGCCAGTTTCTGCAAAGCGAGGAGCAGACCCAGATCGTCGATAGGGCTGGCTCGCAGCGCTTTCAATGCCCGGCGAGTTTCGTTCAGCCCGGATCGGGTAGAGGCCAAAGATTTGGCGAGTAATTCGCGGGCTGTCTTTGGTTCTACATCCCAATAAGCCTGGGTGGTTTCTAGCTGTACGGCGAGACCGCTCAAGGTGTGCGCCAGCGTGTCGTGTAGTTCGCGTGCCAGGCGGTTACGTTCGCGGCTGATTGTCAGGTCTTCGAGTGTGCTGGCATAGTGGCGGAGTTGCAGATTGGCCTGGTGTAATGAATCCTGCTGCACGCGCAGCAGTGTCATCAACTGCTGTATAAAAAAACCGATAACCAGGAGGCTCAGTGTGCGAATGATAATAATAAAGGAAAGTGCGGTGAGGGTATCGGGATGATTCACGGGTCTCAAAACGAGGATGGCGAAGTTTTCAAGCGCAGCGATGCCCAAACTAAAAATGAAAATCGCCTTCAAGTCGTACTGCCAGGCCACCAATATTAACCCGATGAAATGAACCGGCCATTGTCGCAGCGTCATGCCTTCGGCATTCGATAATGGCCCTGGCGGCAGTGGCGGCAGAAATAGATGGTAAACCAGAATCGGGGGGGCGGAGATCAACAGGATCATTAAGGGAGTAAAAGCACGTCCCAGTCGCTGACGCCCCCAGTCCCAATACGACATGCCCAAAACGAGCAGCGCGAACAGCCCATTTGTCCCGGCATAAAACGCTGGCGGCGCGTTCAAGAAATCTTTGTAGATGACGATGTCCATCAATGTCACTGCCGCGTGGTACCCAACCAACATCCAGGCAGCAATGCGTTGTATGTGAGCCATGTCTGGTTTGTTCCATTGCATGTGTAGATCATACCATGCAATATGGTTCATGCCCCTCTAGCGGGTGTCATGATTTGGCGGCCGGAACCATGACACGTGTCATGGTAGGCGGTGAGCGTGATCATGCTTTTCATCATGAAACGATGATTGCAGACACTCTCACTTCCCTTTGAAATCGCGTAGACTGTAAGCACCTGACGACGTTGGCCGTCGCCGTATCTCAAACGCGAAGGGCTGCTTTCCGGATCGGGCGTTCCTCTGGTTGTGGCGAGTGTCACAGCGAAGAAATATCAATTCAGAGATGAAAGGAATAGATCATGCGTAAACTAATGTTAGCTACCTCAATTATTGCCTTATTTGTTTTTGCACTGACAGCTTGCGGTGTTGAGCCATCCTCTACCGTGGCGACCACGCTTGAAGCGGGGTCTCCCCCTGGTCAGGCAGAGGGGTTAGCAACGGCCGTTCCCATACATGATGAAAGCACCGCTGCGAGTACGGGCAGCTTCACCCTGAGCAGTCCCGACGTTGTTGAGGGGGGCGCACTACCAATCGAATACACCTGTGATGGGGATAGTGCCACATTGCCGCTTACGTGGAGCGGCGCACCGGCCAATAGTCAGAGCTTTGCCATCGTCATGCACCATATCCCCGGCCCCGATGATTCTCATTGGTATTGGGTTTTGTATGATATTCCGGCAAACGTAACCGGTCTCGCTAAAAACAGCGCGGGAGTGGGCACGCTGGGAAGCAACAGTGTGAATGGAGAGGCAGCTTACGCGCCCCCCTGTTCCAAAGGCCCAGGGGAAAAGATGTACACCTACACGGTATATGCGCTCTCGGCGCAGCCACAGTTTTCTGTGCCTGCCTCTGGAGTCAGCCGGGGTGTGTTGTTAGACGCCATTCAAGACATAACGCTGGCTAGTGCTGAATTAAATGTAACTTATGCCCGCAGTGGATCAGAAGAAAATCAACCGCCGCCGGAACAAGGCTCAGCGCCGGAAACCGAATCCCAACCGGCGGAAGCGGCGGAGACAACTTCATCTGACTCTACGGCAACGACCTTCAAGCTCGAAGCCTGGGCGGATAACTGGTTCGCCGCCTATCTCGGCGAAAATCTGATCGTCGAAGATTCCGTCTCGATCACCACCGAGCGTTCCTTCAACGCCGAAACCGTTACCTTCGACGCCTCCTATCCGCTCATGCTCAACTTCATCCTGAAAGATTTTAAGGAAAACGACACCGGTCTCGAATATATCGGCACGCCGCAACAGCAAATGGGCGACGGTGGGTTCATCATGCAGCTCACTGACCTCAGCACGGGTACGGCCGTTGCCGTCAGCAACGCCGATTGGGCATGCACCGTCATCCACGAAGCCCCGCTTGATAAATCATGCGCCGATCAGGCCAACCCTGTCGCCGGTACAGCGCCCTGCACCTTTACAGACAGCGGCGAACCGGCCGGTTGGAAATCCCCCGATTTTGATGACAGCGCCTGGACAGCCACCACCGTCTATTCTGCCAGCGATGTCCGCCCGAAGGATGGATACGATCAGATACGCTGGGATGCGTCGGCACAATTCATTTGGGGACCCGACCTCCAGACCAGCAATACCGTACTCTGCCGGATTATTGTGTCTGCGCCTGCTTCACAAAATTAGTGCCGAAAGGAACCCTTATGAAACTTTCCCGAAGAGACTTCCTCCGTTTATCTGCCCTGGGGCTTGGCAGTGCCCTTGTCACGGCTTGTGGCCTGGACAAGGCCGTACTCACCCCCGACTCAACGGCCGTATCAACCCGTACCCCCCTTGCACCGACGCAAATACGGCCGTTTCCCACCGCAACCTCGCCGTCAGAGATTCTACATGGCATGGGCTTTGCTGCCTTTGCAGGCAAAGTCAAAACCTATCAGGATGCGCAGTATCTCTACGTCGAATCCGATGGCATGCCCAGCCACCCGATGATGATCGGCATTACCAGTTGGCAGCAGCAGGTACCCCTGCCGCAGTTCTATATAGGTAACAACGCCTGGCGAATTCCGCTCAACCCGGTTATCGCCGAGAATCCAATTTCTGCGCAAACAAATCTATATCGTGGGGCGATTGCCTTAGCCGTGAACGGCGTCCCCATCTTCAACGCCCTCAACAATCGCGGCGATGATGCTTATCTCGCAGGCGAACTGGATGAATGGGGCGGTCACGCCGGACGCGCCGATGATTATCACTATCACGTGGCGCCCTTGCACCTGCAAGAACTGGTCGGCGTTGGTTCACCCATCGCCTACGCCCTCGATGGCTTCCCCATCTATGGCTCAACCGAACCCGACGGCTCGCCGATGGCGGAGTTGGATCAATTCAACGGACATTTCGATGCCAACGGCAGCTACCATTATCACGGGACGAACACCTATCCCTACATCAACGGGGGGATGCGTGGCGTCGTCACTGTCCAGAACGAACAGATCGAGCCGCAGCCGCGTACCACGCCGATCCGTCCCTATTTACAGCCGCTAAAAGGGGCAGTCATTACCGATTTTCAGGAGTTGGGCGATGGTGCCTACTCGCTGGAATACACGCGCAACGGACAAAAAGCCTATGTCAATTACCGCGTCACGGACAATACCTATATCTTTGAATTTCTGGATGCCGCTGGCAACAAAACCACAGAAACGTATACTACCCAATGATTTGTCGTTTGAATGGGCGGCTGTAAGGGGAAATGGAATGTAGCATGCGTAAAGTAATATTGAACTCC
>JACKCC010000006.1 GCA_020634245.1 Ardenticatenaceae bacterium
TAACTTTGGTAATAGTAATGATGTTGCCTACCAGTCCGGCTTCGCTGGCTCCCCGAAAGTTGATGATTGCGAAAAGTATGACAATAACAACCATGAATCCTAATGTAAGAGGATGGGCATACTCATAAACGTTGGGCCAGGCGAGGGATATAATCTCGACGGCAAAGCGGCCAAACCCCAGACCATAAAGAGAACAGGCTACTGCATGAGCAAACCAACTCATCCAACCGGCCAGGAATCCCTGGGTACCGCCCATGCCTTCTTTGACCCACAGGTAACCGCCGCCGGCTTCCGGAAAACTGGAGCCTAATTCGGCGTAGGATAAAGCGGTGAAGGTTGTGACGATACCGTTTAGAAAGAAGGCGAGTACAAGGGCCGGGCCGGCCTCTCCGGCAGCGATACCGGTCAATACAAAGATACCGGCGCCAATCATTGCCCCAATGCCGATCATGGTGATGTCGAGTAAACCAAGTGTGCGGCTCAAGGCAATTTCACTGCCATTTATTCCGTTTGTGTGTGCGCTCAATGTTTATCTCCTTGGAAACTACAAATCTGCGAATTAACTGCAAAAAATGAAGTGATGAGTTGTGAAATCGAGATGTCTCTCATTTTCACTTCCCATCACTCATCAAATGGGTATGCAAGTAAAGGTTTGTGAAAAACCGAATAAATTATAATCTAAGGATTAATTTCTCGGCAATCGGGCAAAGTGTACAAATCGCTTCGGACGTTAGCCTGGTGGGCTTGTTGTTTTTGGGGGAGTGAGGTGGGGGAAACGGCCGTTTTCCCCACTTCACTCTTCTTCATCTTGTTCAGGTAAGCCGGCCGGTAATGGTTCCGACGGGATGTGTACCATCACATAACGTTTGCCATCGGCAACAGAAACGGCTATTTCGATCTCAATATCCTTGGGGATTAACCCGAAATCTTGCAGCGTCCAGATAGTTGTGATGCGGTCGCTTAGATTGGGCCATTGATTCTTGGCCCAGCGGTACCTGGCCCGGCAGAACTGCCATACCTGCTCCGGTACCTGCCGTGGTTCATAAGCGCAGTATTCGGCCCACATCTGGTCGTCGTCTGTCAATGGGAACAAGAGATTGAGCATGGCCCGAATGACCACGGTCTCGTCACGGCCGTGATCGTTGTCAACCCAATTCATGTGGTAGTTATGAATAAACGTAAAAATACCAAAATGGGAGTAATACTCGACATCTTGTAATATTTTTGTCTGCTGGTTATAAGCTGTTTGATACGTTTCTTCCAGGTCGAGGTTTGGCTCTTCAATGCGTTCATGATGGTCATCGTGAACGGCCGTGAATAAATCCGGGTCAATATTGTATAAGTAACATACCAATGTCCGAATCCGCTCCGGGCCTAAATTAAATTTCACAAATTTGCCCATTTGCACCATATCTTCGATGGCATCAGCCAGACCGCGCTGTCGTGCCTGGTCGTGGGCGCGCTCAATCCCCATTTCATAAGCCAGATTTGTCGTGCCTGGGGGATTGGCTGGCGGCAAGATTGTGCCGTCGGGCCGCCGTTTGAAACCGCCGTTAGCCATATAAATTTGGAATAATGTAATGGCTGCCCCGGAAACGATGATAACTCCCAGTGCTTCTGTTTTTTGGGTGATGAGGACAATCAGCATGGTGTAGCTGGCGATCATGCCGCGCAGGCCAGCAAATTTTAACGACTTTGCTTCTGCCGATCCCGGTTCAATATCACGGGCTTTCAGCACATCGTCGCGTACAAAAAAGACCGTTGTGCTGGTGATGACAAAGGCGCTGACAAAGCCAAAAGCATAATACGCTTCAACAACTACAACTTCCCGAATAATTGGAATTAAAATGGCAGAAACTAACCAGATAACGGCGATGCCCAGGCGGTCTTCGGCAAAGAAATTGGGTAATCGCCCTAACCGGGCAGCATTGGCGGCAACGGCCGCCCCCCCCACATAACCGCCGCCCTGAGCCAGAAGCAAGATGATGGACAGCAGTGTGCCGGAAACGAACAGGAAACTGGCCCCCAGCGTGCCGTCAATGGCCTCGTCTAAAGCGCGCGCTGCGGCAATGTCTTGAGCGACGGTTTCTATCTCCTCTTCAGCCGAGAGCGCCGACAAGTCGTCTGAAAGCACCTCCTCATCACCACGAAGTTCACGCAGCGCGTTTTCAGCCAGATAAGCTTCAGCGGCCCCCCGGTCACTTTCGGTTACTACAATGTCGTCAGGCGATATTCCATTGCCAAATGTTTGGGCGGCAATGATTTCGTATTCAATCAATAACGTGCTGTACCCTTCCGTGGCGGGGATGTTCCACTGTTGAGCTGCGAAAAGCTGGACCACGCCAGTGCCGATGAGAAAAACGGCCGCTAAGGTCAAAGCTGTGTTGATAACTTTCCACTTGGGGCGGGCGGCGTGTTTACCACTGGCCGGAATGACTTCGTAGCCGGAGAACCCCAGCATGGCGCTGGACATGGAACGGAAAAACAACTGCATGAAAACAACGGTTCCTATGGCTGAAAGGTCTTGTTGGGCGCGGACAACATGCTCGACGACACCGCCAGCTTCTAATCGACCGACGATGCCCTGGGTGAGGAAGCTCCATTCGGGATTGGCAACGGCCGTTGCTGCAACAACACTCAACGCGCCAATCGTAAAAATCGTAAACGCCCCGCCGCCAATGAGAAACAGTGGGACAGCCCGTTTGGGTCCCAGCGCCACTAACACCACCATAATGAAAAAAGCAAACAATTCCGCCAGCAAAATGCGATAGGGAGCCAATTCCGGCAGGACGAGCATGGTTACATCCGATGCCGAGATGGAGCTGATGATAATGGTCAAAATAGCATCCAGGAAGAATAAACTGGTACCGGCCCAGGATAACCAGCGCATGTTGGGTGGCCCAATCGCTTCTACCAGGGGGCCGCTGCCGCCGGCATTAGGCCGCAAATAAGCGCCTGCTTTGTAAGCCGGTACGATGCCCAGAAATAACAGGACGGACAGGAAAATGAAGGCCAGGATGGCAATTTGATGATAGCCACTGGCTCCATGAATGGCGAGCAGGGTCTGGTAGGCGGCCACACTGAATGCGTCAGCGGCAATTTCGAAGATAAGGGCCAGTACACCTAGACCTGTCCCGCCCAAAAGCAGTCCCTCAACCATGAGGCGGGGCAGTTTCCGGCTGGCTTCGCGATTTTCTGTTGGATTAATGTAGCTTTTTAACATGTGAATCTCCATCGACAAAAACAAGCATAATTATTTTCGTGTGGGTGGGGATTGGGAAGACATTCAATCGTGGGGATGAGTTTGGCCAAAGGCAGCAGTTAGCGCCATGCGGCCAGGATGGGCAGCAAATCGGTTAATTTTTCGATGCGCGCGTCGGGTTGAAGGTTTGCCGGTTGGGCAAAACGCTGGCTGGACTGGTAATGGATGGTACGCATTCCGGCGCGCTGCCCGCCCAATATATCACTGCCAGGATCGTCGCCAATGTAGACGGCCGTTTCCCCCTCACTCCCCAATAACTCCAATACGTGCAAGAACGGAGCCGCTGTCGGCTTCCATTTATTCACGTCTGCCGAAAAAACCATCGCATCAAAATAATCCAGCAGCCCAAATCGTTCCATATCAGCTATGTGGGCCTTACTGGTGAACATTGTGTTTGATACCAGACCCAGCTTGAAACCCGCTGCCTTTACTTCGGCCACGACTTCACATGCATTGGCCATCGGTTCGGCTTGGGCGCAAATGGCCGATTCATACAGTTCGGCGGCTTTGGTCACATAATCGGCCGGAATATGTTTGGCGCCGGCCGCCTGCAACACATCGGCTAACAGGTCTGCCAGGCGAAGATTTTGCTCTCCGGCCGCCGCCCGCTGCCAGCGCACCGGCAACATGTCAAAGCCGATTTGCTTGAACACCTCAAACTTCGGCAAGTGCCAGCCATTTTGATTGAGATGTTGGTAAGCGGCCGTAAACCCCGGCGTTTCCAAATCCGGCCAGACGGCATACGGTCCGGCGTATTCAATAAGTGTCCCACCCAGGTCGAAAACTACGGTGTCTAACAATGGTTACTCCTTTTTGTGAACGGGTGAACGGGTGAAAGGGTGAAAAGATCACCCCATCACCCTTTCACCCGCTCCCCCTTCATCTTCTTCCCCGGCAGAACCCAAGATTGGGAATGATTGTTCATACCCACGAAAGTTTCCAGAATGCTGTCATAAATCTGATATAATGAGACGGCTTCATCACGTTCCATGTAGCCACATTTGACCGCAAATTCGAGCCATACCTGGGTTTCCGCTGCTTCGCTTTCGGCATCAGATAATTTACTGATAAAAGCATTTTCATAACGTCGTTTGCGCCAGGTTTCAGCCAAATTAGCACAAACAGAACGAGATGATCGCCGAATTTGGTCAGTAAGCGAGAAAATTTCCTCTTTCGGAAACGTTTTTGACCGTTCAAAGATTTCCATTGCAGCATCAAACGCCTGCCGATAAACATCCAAATCATTATGCGTCTTAATTTTCTGGCTCATAACCAATCACCTCCTCATCCTTTCACCCGTTCACCTCTTCACCCCTGCTCCACCAATTTCGCCACTGTCACACCCGCGCCGCCTTCACCGTCTTTGCCTTCTTCCCAGGAGGCGACGTGCTGGTTGTTGCGCAGCGTTTTGCGGACGGCTTCACGCAGTTTGCCAGTGCCTTTGCCATGAATGATGCGTACCCAGGGCATGCGCGACAAAAAGGCAGCGTCCAGGTAGCGTTCTAATTCGCCGATGCCGTCTTCTACGCGGCGGCCGCGAATGTCCAGTTCGATATTGACCGAAGGGCCGGATGGGATGTAGACGGTCTCCGGTTCCGGCTCAACCGGGCGATTCTTGAACAGTAAATCTTCCAGTTTGGCCCGCATTTGCAGCCGGCCGACGGCGATGACGGCCTCTTTTTTGCTGAGAGAGACGACTTCCCCTTTCACATTCAGGCTTTTGACGAGGACGGTATCGCCTTCCTGGAGAGACGGCCGTTTCCTTTCCACCTTCACCGTCTCCACTACCGGCGCAATGGCCTGGAACTGCGTTTCTTCGATCTCCTCGACCTGCTTGTTCAGCTTTTTGAGCTGATTCAGCGAATCCACGTCGCGCAGCCGCTTACGGGCCTGCCGGATTTCCTCTTGCACAGCTTCGATTTCAGCCTGAGCCTGCCGGCGGGCGTCATCCAGGAGGCGCTGCCGCTCTTCTTCCATTTGTTCCAGGCGGCGTTCCAGCAGGTCACGGTTCTCTTCTGCTTCGTGCAGAGCCAGCCGCGTGCCTGCCTCTTCCGATTCCATTTTTTCGCGCAGGGCATAAATCGAATCGAGGACGTGCTCTACCTTGTGGCCGCCGGATCCAATCAGGCGCATGGCGTCATCCAGCACCGTCTCATCCATCCCCAGCCGCCGGGCGATGGCGAAGGCATTGGATTTACCGGGCAGGCCGATGGTCATTTCGTAGGTGGGCGAGAGCGTTTCCACGTCAAACAGCAGCGAGGCGTTGGTCGCGCCGCTGGTCTGGCTGGCGTACAGCTTCAGTTCCGGATAATGGGTGGCGATGAACGTCGTCGCCCCTTTGTCGCGTAAAAAATTGGTGATGGATTGGGCCAGCGCTGCCCCTTCGGCCGGGTCGGTGCCGGAACCTAACTCATCCAGCAGCACCAGCGAATGGTCATCCACCTGTTCCAGGATGCGGATGATGTTGGTGACGTGGGCCGAAAAAGTCGAAAGACTCTGCTCGATGGACTGTTCGTCGCCGATGTCGGCAAAAACGTTGTCGAAGAGGGTCAGTCGGGCTTCAATGGCCGGCAAATGCAGGCCGGATTGAGCCATCAAAACCATCAAGCCCATCGTTTTCAGGCTGACGGTTTTGCCGCCGGTATTGGGGCCGGTGATGAGGACGATGAAGGTCTCGTCATCCAGGGTGAGATTGGTGGGCACGACCTTGTGCGGGTCAAGCAGGGGATGGCGTGCCCCTTTAATCCAGATGGTCGAGCCGGGATGATAGTTGCGCGGCGGCGGCGTCCATTTGGCCAGTTCGTTGGCGTGTTTGGGCGGTTTGGGCGGGGCAAAGGTGCGCCACTCGACAAAATCAGGCTCGACGCCGTGAATGATAGAGGCGTAGCGGGCGCGGGCAAAAATGAGGTCGAGTTCAGCCATGCGCTCGACGACGCGCTTGATGGCGTCGGCTTGTTCGGCGATTTTGCCGGAAAGTTCGGCCAGGATGCGGTTGATTTCTTCTTCTTCCTGAATTTGCAGGCCGCGAAATTCGTTGTTGAGGTCAACTGTGCCGATGGGTTCGACCCACAGGGTAGCGCCGCTGCCGCTCTGGTCGTGGACGATGCCTTTGATGCGGCCTTTGGCGTCAGCTTTGAGAGGGACGACGTAACGGCCGCTCCGCATCGTTATAATTGGCTCTTGCAAATACTGGTTCTGGCTGCTGTTAAGAAGTTTTTGCAGTTTGTCCTGGATACGGCCGTGTGCTACCCGCAAATCCTGCCGAATTCGGGCCAGTTTGCTACTGGCGCTGTCCAACACCTCGCCCCGGTCATCAATCGTGTTGGTGATGACTACCACAATGCCAGGGCACTCCTCAATCAATACAGCAATATCGGCCAGGTGGGGAAACGCATCGGCTGCCTTAACCAGTTGGCGGTTCAAATTGCGCGAAGCCACCAGGGTGCCGCGAATGGCCAGCAAATCTTCGGCGGGCAAAGTGAAGCCGCGTAGAGCATTGTCCACCGGCCGGCGCACGTCACGCGCCCCGCCGATGGTGACGTTGCTGTGCGTGTCCAGCAGCAAGATGGCCTCGCGGGTTTCCGCCTGCCACTGCTGGGCGGTGAACAGGTCTGTGGTTGGCTGCAAATGGCGGGCCAGTTCCTCGCCGCCGCTGAAGCTGGTGTAACCGGCCAGAATGTTGCGCACTTTATCAAATTCGAGGGTGTGGAAAGATTTTGTGTCCATTGTTTGTTTTCCTGCTAAATACCGTCTGCAAGTATATCTGAATTTTGCGGGCAAGGCAGAAGCATGGGCGCATTTCAGTTTCGCGGCATTTTGGGAGCGCGGTCAACTTGACCACCCATAGTGCAGACAGGCTGTCTGCGTTCCATCATTTTTGTTCGCCAGCCAGTCCAACATCCGGTACACTAACAACTCCAATGGACGCACAAGATCGTCATAACCGCTACGTGATGCTGCAACGTGTTAAGCTGCTCTGGCTCAAGGGTGTACTGGAAGAGTCGCTGCACGGCGCGGAACTGTTAGACCTGAACATGGCCATCCGGCCCAATGCGGTAGCCGGGGCGCACGCCCCTGGCTGGCAGCAGGGCGACGAGTTCGACACGCCGCTGCCCTTGGGAACCAAAATCCGTCAGGTATATGACCAAGCGGGCGGGATGCTGCTGATCATGGGGTCGCCGGGAGCGGGTAAAACGACGACGCTCCTGCAATTGGTGACCAGTTTGGTGGAGCGGGCCGATCTGGATGAACGGCATCCGGTGCCGGTAGTGCTGAGTCTGGCTACCTGGCAGGGTGACAAATCGCTGGCGGCGTGGATGGTCGATGAGTTGGCTAACCAGTATGAAGTGCCGCGTAAATTGGGGCAGGAATGGATTGGAAACGGCCGTCTCCTCCCTCTGCTTGATGGATTAGATGAAGTCGAACAGGAACTGCGCCTCGGTTGTGCCCAGGCTATCAACCAGTTCCGCAGCCAATATTTTGATGAACCGCTGGTCGTTACCAGCCGCAGCCAGGATTACAAGGCTTTGGATGTCCGGCTGGCGCTGTCGCGGGCTATCGTCTTGCAGCCGCTTTCGTTGGAGCAAATTGACGTCTATCTGGCCAGCGTGGGCAAGCGGCTGGCCGGACTGCGGGCGGCGCTGCAAACAGACGTGACCCTGCGCGAACTGGCCCAATCGCCGCTGATGCTCAGCATCATGACCCTGGCCTACTACCGGATGCCGGCCGACATCGCCATTTCGTTAGGCGGCGGCGACTTGAGCCGCAAGCTGCTTTTTGACGTGTACGTGGAACGGATGACGCGCTATCGCGGTGGCGATAAGGAGTACGCCCCGGAAGATGCGGTGCGTTGGCTGGCCTGGCTGGCCCAGCAAATGGCCGCGCGCAACAAGACGATGTTTTTCCTGGAAGGATTGCAGCCCAACTGGCTGCCGCGCGGCCGCCAGCGCCAATACGCTGGCCGGATCAAACTGGTAGTGGGCGGATTGGTTTGGTTGATTGGTTTGTTGAGTGGGCTGATGGGTTTGTTAGTTTCAGGCTGGCTGGCGCTGGCGGTGGCTGTTGGTTTGGGTGTGGGGCTGGCACTGCTGCCGGTGCTGTCAGGCCGTTTTTTGCTGCGCCGGCGGGTTGGCTGGTTCCAAATCGAGACGACGGAGACGCTGGATTGGTCCTGGCCGCATGCCTGGTTTAGCTCTGGGGCCGGCGCTTTTGTCGGCGCGCTAATCGGCCTGCCGTTGTCGCTGCTTGGCCACCGGAGCTGGTCTGACGGGCTGCCGTGGGCGCTGCTGCTGGCCGGGTTTCTGGGGCTGAGTCAGGTGTTGGAGAATGCTTTGGTACGTAACGACGTGAAGCTGCGGACATCGCCGGGACAGGGTATTGAACGGTCGCTGCGCAATGGTTGGTTGGTGGGGGGCGTTAGTGCGGCGGTAACGGCCGTTACCCTTCTCCTCATTGCCTTTTTGAGTACGCTCTGGCTGAAATATGACCTGGTTCAAGCCCTGGGCTGGATAGTCGGGGCCGCTTTGTATTTGGGTCTGGCTGGGGGTATGTTATATGGCGGATTGGCTGTTTTGCAGCACCGGCGGCTGCTGGCAATTTTGCAGGCGGATGGCGTCATGCCGCCTGATTACGTCCATTTTCTGGATTATGCGGCCGAACGCAACTTGCTGCGCAAGGTGGGCGGTGGTTATATGTTCGTTCATGCGCTGCTGTTGGAATATTTTACGATGTATGGATGATTGATGATTGTCCCTAATCTTTAATCTTCAATCCTTAATCTTTTTTACCATGTTCGATTCTTTACCTGATTTGCCATTAGAACGCCGCTGGCACAGCCAGATTTTTCCCGGCCCGGTGGTGGTGGCGATTATTCAGCGGGAAACGGCCGTTGTTCACGACCCCCATTCAACCATCCCCCAATATTTACTGATTCGCCGCAATGGGGATACATACAAAGGCAAATGGGCGCTGGTAGGCGGTAAGTGGGATTTTGGCGAGACATTGGTAACGGCCGTTGTCCGTGAAGTCAAAGAAGAAACCGGTTTGGATGCTGATTTTCTGGCACTGCGCGGCCTGGTCAGCGAACGGCTGGCACCGCCTGATCCTAAAGGGCCAGCCGCTCATTTTCTCATTCTGGTATGTGAACTGCTGGCCGAGGAAGGCGATGCCCGTGAACAAGGTGAAGGGGCAGTGGCCTGGTTCAGCCGTTCGGAAATTGACGCGCTGAATGAGCAAAACAGGATTATTCCCAGCGATTATATGATGATTCAGCATTTTGCCGGAGCCGGTCATATGGTTCCGCATGTTGAGGCAGAGATGGTGACGCATTTGGGCGACCGCCAGGAGCATCCCACCCACCTGGTTCGTTTTGAGCGCATGGATGGGTTGGTTTGAGAACGGCCGTTGCCCGGTTAGACGGCTTTTTTGAAATGTAGTGCCAGGCTATGGGCGGGGCAGGCTGGATCGCGTATTACTTGATGCCTTTTGCCTGGCACTGTGCAGAGCTATAAACAAATCTTCCGCATACTCTAAGAACGGTTTCTTATTGGCTGGCAGTAGATTCAGAATTAAAATAAAATTAACGTGGAAAATTTTTCAGACAACCGACGGTACCAACAAATGGCTAGAATTTTAGTGATAGATGATGATCGAATAATCCGTCAAACGTTATTAGACGGTTTAAGGTTGGCTGGTGAATATGAAGTGCTTCTAGCCGAGGATGGTTTTGAAGGAGTGGAATTTGCTCGAAAGTACCATCCTGACCTGATCATTTGTGATGTAGAGATGCCTCGTTTAGATGGACATGGCGTTATTGGGCGGCTGCAAAAAGATCCTCATACTGCTCGCATCCCCTTTATTTTCCTGACCGGTTATGGCGACCGGGGTTCTGTGCGCCAGGGTATGGCTTTGGGAGCTGACGATTACATTTCCAAGCCTTTCAAGGTTTCTGAATTGGTGGAGGCGGTAGAAACCCGATTAAAAAAAGTTTCGCAGCTTGAAATGCATTACGAACAAAAAATGGATGCCCTGCGGGACAGCATTTTGTTAGCTCTGCCTCATGAATTACGAACGCCATTATCTTTGATCATCGGGTTTGGGGAAGTTCTGTCGAAGCAGGGGCATGAGTTACCGGATGAAAAAATTCGTTCTTTGGCTCAAACAATTACCCGTTCCGGCCGCCGGCTCCATCACTTGTTTGAAAATTATATTATTTACGCCCAGATTGAGCTGCTGATGACTGAGCCAGACCGTGTGGAACGGCTGCGGTTTTTCCGTGAAGCTACACCGGTTTCTCTGGTTGAAAGAGTGGTTGAGGAGCAGAAGCAGCAGAACGGCCGTTGCGCACAAGTGTCGGTCAATTCAGATGATTTGATGCTGCCCATCTCCAGCGACAATTTGAAGAAAATCTTTACTGAGTTGATTGATAACGCTTTCAAATTTTCACCTGATGATTCGATGGTCTCCATCCTGCTGGAACGGGATGACAAGACTTTTGTATTTCAGGTGAGCAATGAGGGGCGGGGAATGACCCCGGAACAGATTGAAGGTGTTGGGATGTACATGCAGTTTGAGCGTAAGATTCACGAGCAGCAGGGCACCGGTATGGGGTTAATCATTGCCAAACGGCTGACCGAACTGTATGGCGGTTCTTTGATGATTGAGAGTACACCGGGCGAGAAGACGATGGTAACCGTCTCCCTGCCATCTTAACGGTTTGATTAATCGAGCTGCGTGGGGGGAACGGCCGTAACCACCTTAGACATATTCGTAATCGCCGCCGCTGCTAACTGTGCCACCACACCCAATAAAGCCAGGTCCCCCTCGCTAAACGTTTCACCATCCAGCTTGTTGAGCGCCTGAATCACCCCCAATACATTATCGGCGTAAACAATGGGCACAGACACCATCGAGTAGGTTCGGAAACTAAAATCTTGGTCAACGGCTGGCGAAAAGCGGGGGTCAAAATGGGCATCATCCACGATTACCGCTTCCCGGTTGGCCGCTACCCAGCCGGCAATCCCTTCACCCAAGGCCATTCGATGGCCGGTCAATTTTTCCCGCACATCACCAAAAACGACGACAAACACCAGCTCATCCGTTTCTTCGTCTACCAGCAGCAGTGAACCGGCCCCGGCATTAATGCTAGCCAGTGCTGACGCCAAAATGCGGTCAAGTAGCCCCATCACATTTGTTTGCTCGGAGACGCTGGCAGCTACTTCCTGCAAAGCGCGCAAAGCGTCCAAAACATCATGCAGCATTTCTACCTCGCGCATTAATGCTTCGTTGTCTGCTTTTAGCTGGATATTTTGTAGCTGGACAAAGCGTAATAATTCACGGCAATCACTGCTCATGATTCACTCCTGTCATGGTAATCTTGCGGCCAAATAAAGTATAACATAATCCACAAAACCGGGTGTGAGAAAATAATTGAGCTACCTTCCCGGAAGCTGGTAAGTTGTTCACTGAACGAGCGCGGCCCGGCCCAAAATCGCCCAATTCAGCTTCCGGGAAGTTTTTGTGTTGGTATGTTTTCTTGAGGGGAAACGGCCGTCTTGTTACAATCCGTCCACAATCCACACAACGAGGTTCAATAATACGCATGACAGTAAAAATTCTCCTGCTTCAGGCTCGCCACGCCGATGACGATGCTCGTCTGGAAGAGCACAGTTCTTTCGCCAATATGGCCGGAGTCGCCGACACTCAGGTTATCCCGTATGGTTTGCTGGCCAGTACACCCTCCCTGGCCGATGTGCGCCGATATGATGCCCTGATGGTCGGCGGCAGCGGCGATTATTATGTTTCCAAAGGGAATTTGCCCAATTTTCAGGCGGTTTTGGGCCTTTTGGCCGATGTGGTTGCAGTGGGGCAGCCAATGTTTGCTTCCTGTTTTGGTTTCCAACTGCTGGTTTCTGCTCTGGGCGGCGAGATTGTGTATGATGCCCACCACGCCGAGGTGGGGACTTATGATGTGACTTTGACGGAAAACGGCCGTTCCGATGACCTCTTCAATTTCCTCCCCGATACCTTTCGTGCCCAACTGGGCCGCAAGGACCGGGCTTCCCGGCTGCCGGATGGTGTGCTGCATCTGGCCAGCAGCGAGAATGCGCCATTTCAGGCCCTGTGCGTGCCCGGCAAACCGATTTGGGCCACGCAGTTCCACCCCGAACTGACTAAAGCGACCAATTTGGCCCGGTTCAAACGGTACATGACCGGCTACGCTTCCATCATGGATGAGGTTGAGGTGGAAAAAACGTTGGCCCGCTTTGATGAAAGCCCCGAAGCCAATCAGCTTATCGGCCGTTTCATGCAGCTCGTTTTCGGTTGAGCCATTTGATTATTCCCCACAAAAAATTAAAGCGAGGTACACGGCGGCAATAGGCGTCGTAGTCAGCTCCCATTTGCTGCTGGCAGAAACGTTCTTCCTGAATAGATTGCAGATAAAAGAAGATGCAGGCCAGAAAGGTGGCAACGGCCGTTACTCCATGCCAGTTCAGCAGCGCCAATCCCAGATTCAAGAGCACATACCCCACGTATTGCGGATGGCGTACGATGGCATACACGCCGCGATCGACCACTTTGGTTGTGTGGACGAAACTTTTCCCCGATTCCACGCAGCCAAATTTATTGAGGTAATAAAACGGCGCGAACATGAACAGTAGGGAAAGGGGTACGGCCGTTACACCCGCCACCTTCAATAAAAGCGTTTCGTGGGATCTGATTACCTGGCTGCTGACGAGCAAAACAATAGTGGCAGCGGCTCCCAAAGCAAAGTAAACATTGGGTCGATTGGACTCGCTTTCATGGCTCATTTTTTGATTATACCAGAGAATTTAGTGCTTGAAGGTACGGCCGTTTTCCCTTAATCTATAGCCATGAAAACGGGCAGCAGGTTCGGAGCCGGTCCGCCCCCCTATCTCAAAGAGCGCTACCGCCTGGTAGAATGGGTGGGCGAAGGCAGCATGGGCGTCGTTTATCGTGCCCACGATGAAACGCTGGATCGCCAGGTGGCGATTAAATTTTTGCCGCCCGGCCACGTCAGCGGCAGTGAGGCCAGCGACCGTTTTCTGCGCGAAGCCCGGGCGGTGGCCCGTCTTTCCCACCCCAACATCATGACCTTGTTTGACGTTGATCGGGAAGATGGCTGGTTTTATCTGGTGCTGGAATATATCCCCGGCCATGATTTGCACACCATTTTGACCCAAAAGCAAGCGCCGCTGCCATTAAACGAGGCTTTGTCGGTTGTTCGCGGGACATTGGCGGCGCTGGGTTACGCCCACAATCAGGGCATCATCCATCGTGACCTCAAGCCGGAAAATATCATGCTGACGCC
This sequence comes from Ardenticatenaceae bacterium, assembly GCA_020634245.1. GTDB lineage: Bacteria > Chloroflexota > Anaerolineae > Promineifilales > Promineifilaceae > JACKCC01. The sequence continues at coordinate 13,593 of JACKCC010000006.1, forward strand.
GGACGGCCGTATCAAAGTGACTGATTTTGGCTTGGCACAGGTGCAAAACGAGGTGCGGGTTACACCGGCGGGAGCGCTATTAGGCACAGTGTTGTATCTGGCCCCGGAGCTGATCGTTGGGCAGCCGGCGACGGCAGCCAGCGATTTATATGCCGTCGGCGGTATTTTGTATGAACTGCTTACTGCCCGGCCGCCATTTCCCGGTGACCAGATAACGGCCGTTCTCATCAAAACCCTCAACGAATCGGTCATACCCCCCAGCCAGATCAATCCAACCATCCCGACGGCCATCGAAAATGTCATCCTCAAACTGCTGGCCAAGGAGCCTAACGGCCGTTTCCAATCGGCTGATGAGGTGCTGGCGGAACTGCCGGTTGACCCGGTTATCTCATCGCATCCTGAGCAAACGTCATCCGCTTCATCTCTGGTTGCGCGTATTGTTCGGGTTTCGTCTACGGCCGTTCCTCTACCCAAACCACCACTTGAAGAGGCGGAATCACTGCCTGGTTTGCTCATGGCCGCCGCGTTGGAGGATACGGCCGTTGCCCTGGAATCGGAGCGCCGCCGCCTGGCCGCACTGCTCCAGGAAAGCATTATCGAGCCGTTAACCCTTCTCCTTTCCCAGGCCAGTGTGTACGAACAAACGATGGGGGCCAATCCGACGGCGCACATGGCCGTTTCCGTCTTGATGACGTTGACGCGGCAGGTGTTACAGCAGGCGCGCGATTTGGAAAACAATTTGCATCCGACTCTTCTGGAAACACTGGGATTGGAACCGGCGCTGGAAGCGTTGGCCAATCAGGAGATGCGGACGCATGGCGTTCAAATCAAACTCTATTTGCGCCGTTTACCGGAGCGACTGCCACCAGCAGTTGAGTTGGTTTTGTTCCGGGTGACTCAGGCGGCGCTGATTCAGGCCGTCAAGCAGGCGCACGCAACGGAAATGGCCATCGATTTGGAACAGCAGGATGGGCGTTTGGTGTATCGTTTTGGCGATAACGGCCGTTTCCCTTTCCCCGACGATTTTTTTGCTTCAATTCGGCCTCGTGTTGCCGGATTGGGCGGCGTGGTGGAGATGGCCGAGGATGGGCGCGGGTTTGTAATTCGGTTTGGTCTGGCAGCGGCCGTTGACCTGACCCCGCGCGAAATGAATGTGATTCAACTGCTGACCGAAGGGTTGAGCAACAAAGAAATCGCCCTGATCCTGTCCGTCAGTCCGCGCACGGTTAACTTCCATCTGGACAATATTTATTCCAAACTGGGAGTTGGTTCGCGCACGGAAGCGGCCGTTTACGCCCTGCGGCAGGGCTGGGTGCGGAAGAGCGAGAGCTAGAGGAAGAAAGATTATCCTCTAGCTCTCGCTCTATAATCTAGCTTACCTGTCTAAATGACCAGGGCAAAACCCGTCAATTACCCGTTCTGCGACATGCCGGGTTCGTGTTACAAAGTAAGCATGAATCCCAATCATGTTGTAAGGAGATAAAAATGAACGCAGAAAAAGTGATGAAAGCCTTAAGTCCATTAAAGCCATACATGGATGACCCAAATGTTTCGGAAATCCTGATTGATGGCTATGACAAGATTTATATCGAAGAAATGGGCCGGTTCAAAGACCTGCCGACGCCGTTTGAAAACGAAGCGCAGTTGATGGATTTCATCAACAACGTCGCCGCCGCATTAGATCGCCAGCCCGACGAGTCGAAATTTATGATTGACTCTCGCCTGCCGGACAATTCGCGCATCAATATTGTGCTGCCGCCGGTGGCCATTTTGGGGCCATCACTGGTCATTCGTCGGTTTTCCGTGCGGTCATTCACCTTTGAAGATTTGATCCATTTTGGTTCCCTGAACGAGGCGCTTGTGGAATTCTTTAGGGCGTGTGTGCTGGGGCGGCTCAACATCGTTATGGCTGGCGGTACCGGTTCCGGGAAAACGGCCGTTCTCAATTTGCTCACTGGTTTGATTCCACCCAATGAGCGCATTGTCACCGTTGAAAACGCGGCCGAACTCAATCCGCCGGGTACGCACAAGCGGGTCATTCGTTTGGAAAGTCAGCCGGGCGACGCCGGCGGCAAAGGGGTGGTCACGATGCGCGATCTGGTGCAAAATGCGCTGCGGATGCGGCCGGATCGGCTCATCATCGGCGAGGTGCGCGGCGGGGAAGCAATTGACGTCATCCAGGCGATGAATACGGGTCACGATGGCAGTATGTTTGCCATTCATGCCGGGAATCCGCGGGACGTGCTGGCCCGGTTGGAAGGGATGGTGGCCATGGCCATGCCTTCGCTGCCGCTATTGCAAGTGCGCCGGCAGATGGCTGCGGCCTTTGACCTCATCATTTACCAGGAGTGGCTGCGCGATGGGTCACGCAAGGTGATGCGCGTTTCGGAAGTGGTGGGGATGCAAGGGGACGAGGTGCTGCTGCAAGATATTTTCCGCTTTCAGGAGACGGGGATGGAGAACGGCCGTATCCAGGGCCAATTCCTTCCTACTGGCACAATCCCTACTTTTCTCAAGAAAATTCACGCCAGCGGAGTTGCTGTACCGATGAGTTTGTTCACGCCTCAATGATGCGAATCAGGTGACAGGCACTTCGAAAGTGCCTGTCACCTCAAAATTACTCTACGGGAACCAATTCAATCTCATATAATTGAGGCCACCATTTCCCGGTAACAAACAACCGATTAGTCTCTTTATCGAAGGCAATACCGTTTAAGACGTCCCATTCTTGTGTAACAAGCGTCAAATCAAGTAATCCTTGTAGATCAATCCATCCTATGACATTTCCAGTGTCTGGATTAATGCGAACAATGAAGTTGGTTCGCCAGACATTGGCGTAAATTTCCCCATTGACATATTCGAGTTCGTTAAGCAGATAGACAGGGTTTTGTTGAGAGTCCATAACCGCTACTTGGCCGATTTCTGCCAAACTTTTTGGATCTAAAAAGTGCAGAGTATTAGTGCCATCGCTCATGATTAATCGATTGCCATCATGGGTAATGCCCCAGCCTTCAGTGGGATAATTCCAGGTGCCCAATAATTCGAAGTTGTCTGGCTGATAAATAAACCCTGTATTTTGTCGCCAGGTTAATTGGTAAAGGCGGTCATTGAGAATTGTGATCCCTTCGCCGAAATATTTTTCTTCCAAATGTAACTCGCGAATAATTTGGCCAGATTCCAAGTCAACTTCGCGTAGAGTCGATTCTCCATTTAGTCCCGTGCCCTCATATAATATGCCATCCTCATAAATTAGCCCTTGAGTAAAAGCATTAGGATCATGGGGATAAGCATTGATTATTTTATATGTGTAACTGGGAACGGCCGTATCCGGCACAATCTCTGGTAAGTCCAGAAAGGGTACAAATACTGCTGTTGGCATTGATGAAGGGTCCCATGTGGCCACCGGATACGGATCGACAGTCGGTGCCGGAACTGGCCCCGGATAACCCGCCGTCGTTGCGGTTGCTTCCGGAGCCGGATAAGACTCGGTTGGCGCTGCCGAGGGCGTTGTTGTGGCTGGCAACGCCGTCGGTGTTAGTGTGGGCGTTTGGGTACAGGCAGTCAATAATGTCAAAAGTAGGATAAGTTTGATGGTTGTTTTCATTTTTTACCTCGTCGGAAACGGCTATTTTTCTTTGCAACACGAATGGCCGAACGATCCGATGACCAGGGCGCGTAAGGAGCCATTGTCAAAGCCGCCAGTTGCAGCAGCACATTGTCATAGTTGATCCGCCAACCGTTAAAATCACGCCAGGCCTGGTCACGGTCGGCCTTCAACGGAACGCCGTCAGTTTCCCAAATATTCCAGACGCTATCAAATTCGTCACGGCTGATGCTAATGGGATCATCGGGTCGCGGATTGGGATCATAATCAAACTGAAAGAATCTGGCCACATGGCGCAGGGCCAGATAGCCAGAACGAATGCAAATGGCAGCACGCGCATCGAACGGCCGGTCAACCGCCGCCAGATAAAGAGAGGCTCCATCCAACACGGCGCCGGCGGCCGTTATCCAGGAGCGTTCCGGCAGCGGCGAACGGAAAAAGGCCAATGGTGCCAGTGAGGTATGGCTCTCTTCCAGTTCGGCGAACCAGCCCGACCACAACGACCAGATTTCCACCAGGCTTTCCATCCGGCCGATGCGGTGGGTACGGCTGATCATCTCCTGGGCTGATGGTGGTGAACCGGCCCAAGAGTCTAGCAGGGCAACGGCCGTTTCCCGTCGTGAAAACGCTGCATACATCGAAGGCAGATACGCGATCAACAAAGCTACCAGAATCAACCCCAGCATCGCCTCCGAAAACTCCAAAATCTTAAACGCCCAGCCATCAGCCGAGGCATACCCCAGCGTCAAAAGCGATGAACCGCTTAATTTGAACACTTCGTACAGTGGTTGAGCTTTTAATCCCCAAAACAGCCCCATATACCCGATTAGAACCAGAGTCAAAACAGCTGCCGGCATGAGCAGCAAGGCCAGCGGCGCGAACAACGCCATAATCCGGTCCCGCTCTTCATAACTGGCTGCCCGGTGGGCACGCCAGCGAAAAACTTTCCCTACCAGTGCAAACACAACCCGCGTCAGCCAGACGTTAACGCCGCGAGGTAACACAAACGTCTTAACGGCCGAAATGAGCGTCCAACTTACCAGGCCCAATCCGGCCATAAAAACCAAAGTGCGTAATATCATCATGATCACATCCAGTGACTGCATCAGATCACTCTCAAGAAAAAATTGCCAGGTCATTATGCCACCTGTTTCCGGTAAACACCAAAAGTTCATAATCGGGGAAATCGCCTGAATCAGATGTGAGAAAGGGATGACCATCATGATGGGAAACGATACAATCTTGAAAATACACGTAACGATACAGCCTGTTCCCTGAACCTGTCGAAGGGAACCAGTCTTTGACAAACTCAGACCTCGATGGACTGTATCGTTACAAATACAATTCCAAAAGGGGTAAATTATGGGCAAAACCAACACGGCACGACTGGTATGGAAAGGAGAAAACCTGCATTTTCGCGGCCAGCTTGGCTCTGGATATGAGTTTGACGTCAGCGGCCAATCCGGGCCGGAGACTGGCGGCAGTGCGATGGAGTTTTTGCTGGCCGGTGTGGCCGGCTGCACGGCGATGGATGTCGTTCACGTTTTGCGCAAAAAGCGAGAGAACATCAGCGGTGTTGAAATTGAGATTAGCGGCCTAAGAGCGGATGAAATACCAGCCGTTTATACCGATGTAGATATTCTCTATATTGTTCGCGGGCATAATGTGTCAGCCAGTGCGGTAGAGCAGGCGATTGAGCTGTCACAGACCAAATATTGTTCGGCCAGCATCATGTTTAAGCAGGCGGGGGTTGACGTTAGAACCAATTACCGAATTGAGGAAGAAACAGCTTGAACAGGGTAATTGGATTGTTTACATGCCACGTGAAACGTGACACAAAAAAGCCCCGGATGAATACAAAAAACGTTGGGATGGTCAGATGTTTGGACGGTAATATGTAAGCGAATCTCGTTGTGGCCACAGACAGTTGTTGGCTCCGACACGGTAAAGATCAGTCGAAAGCGGAAGGGCACACTCTAGGAGATTTCAAGGTCCGTCTAACGTTCTCTGACCCGTTTATTGTATATCCGGGGTCATATGGCTGTTTCTAGCTGCATTATAAACGGAAAGGGAAACGGCCGTCAATCATCTCAACCTTAAATTTGCCAGTTTTGCCAGTGCCAGGCACAGGGCGTTAAAAGTCACTCAATCCAGACTGTTCTGCCCTGTGCCTGGCACAATGCACAATTGCCAGTTTTACTCCCAGCCTTGTTTATGTTGCCGGATGAGGCTGGCCAGCAGCGCGACGTGAGCCACGGAGTCATTGAGTGCGGGGATATATTGGTAAGCCTCGCCACCAGCCTCCAGAAAAAGGTGGCGGTTTTCTTGCGCCATCTCTTCCAATGTTTCCAGGCAGTCGGTAGCAAAACCGGGGCAAATGGTGTCCACGCTTTTCAAGCCATCCTTACTCCGGCTAATGAGAGTTTCGTTGGTGTAAGGTCGCAGCCATTCCTCTGGGCCAAAGCGGGACTGAAATGTCATCTCCCATTCGTCCTCGGCCAACCCCAACTGCGTCGAAACCGTTTGTGCCGTTTCTAAACATTGTTTGGGGTAGGGATCGCCTTTGGCGGCATAGGCTTTGGGGATGCCGTGGAAGGAGTAGATAAGGCGTTGGGAACGGCCGTTCTCCGCCCAAAATGTCCGAATCGAATCCATAATGGCCAGAATGTACAACGGGTGGGTGTAATACTGATTGATGGTACGGATTTCCGGTACCCAACGCCACGTTTTCAATACATCAAACACATCGTCAAATATCGTCCCCACGGTTGTGGCCGAATACTGCGGATAAAGTGGCAGGATGATGATCTGGTTGATTCCGGCCTGGCGTAATTCATCTAATCCGCTGGCAATGGAGGGACGGCCGTACCGCATTGCTAACACCACTTTCACTTCATCACTTAACTCGGCTTGCAGCTTGTTGGCCAGCTTTTGCGAGAAGACCATGAGCGGTGACCCTTCGTCAGTCCAGATTTTGGCGTACAGTTTGGCCGACCGTTTGGGTCGTACGTTCAAAATGATACTGTTGAGGATAAACTGCCACAGCCAGCGCGGATATTCAATTACGCGTGGGTCGCCCAGAAATTGGCGGAGATACGGCCGTAACGCCTTGCCGATTGGTGCTTCCGGTGTGCCTAAATTCACCAGCAAAACGCCGGTATGAGGGGAGTTGTTGGTTTGTTCTGTCATAATTGTCGTGATGCGTGAAACGTGTCACGTTTCACGCCGCGGCATGCGCTTGTTGTAACGCTTCGATGATTTGGTTTGCCGTTTTCCGCGCTTGCCGTACGCAGTCGGGAATGCCCATGCCGCGCATACCGCTGCCGGTCAGGTATAGACCAGGAAGTTGTTTTTGCAGTTTACGCTCCACTTCGGTAACCATTGCCAGATGGCCAACGCCGTACTGTGGATTGGCCGGCTGCCATCGGAAAATGCGAATGAATGTCGGCGCAGCCTGGATATTAAAAATGCTGGCCAATTCCTCTTGTACCAGTGCGCTCAACTCATCGTCAGGCAGATCAATTAAATCTTCGTGCCGGTAACCGCCGATGAAAGCCCGCAGCACCGCCTGGTCGGTTGGAGAACGGTGGCCGAATTTATTGGACACGGCTTCGATAGCCAGTAGTTTGCTGGACTCGCTCTCTGGTACAACAACGCCGAAGCCATCGAATGGTTCGGGAATGTCGCCTTTGTTGTAAGCAACGGAGATGGTAGCTACTGGATTGTAATGAACGGCGCGCAGGTTTCGGGCAACGGCCGTATCAAAATCCTCCAGCAAATCCGCCATGGCAAACGTGGGGATGGCCAGGATCACCAAATCGGTGCTAATCACCTGGCCATCAATCAAACTCAATTGGTATGGCTCCAACCGTACGGGCGTATAGGCAATATCGACGACTTTTGAATCCAGCAAGATGTCCCCTTCAATCTTGTCCGCCAGCGTTTCAATCAACTCAATCAAACCGTCGCGCAGCGTCATGAAGGCTGGCAGTTTTTCCTTTTTCACTGATTGACCGTTCTGTTCGGCCAGTTGACGTTCTGCCTTGCGCTGCTTCATCAGGGCAAACATCCCTTTTACCAAACTGCCATGCTCCCGTTCCATGTCGGCAAACTGGCCAAATACCACCTGTGTACTAACCTGGTTCACGTCCGATAAATACACGCTGCCCATCGCCGGAGCAACCACATTTTCGACAATCTCACCGCCTACCCGGCGGCGTAAAAAATCACCCAGCGTCTCATCAGATAGATCGGTACGGGGGGCGACAAAGGGTTCGCGCAAGACGCGCAGCTTGCCTCTGAACGAAAGCAGCGGTGTACGAATGGCATCGACCGGTCCCATAGGCACAATTTGGGGACGGCCGTTATGCAAAATATAATTCTTGCCTCGTTCCGTCGTCCCCACCAGCCGGTTGCCCAGCCCCAATTCCTGGCACAACTCCCACGCCTGCCGCTTACGGGTGACGAATGATTCCGGCCCGCCTTCGGTGATAAATCCACCGCTGTGGTCCGTGCTAATCTTACCGCCCAAAACCGGTGTACTTTCAATCACCGTACAATGGATGGATAGGTCCAGCTCTTGCGCTAACTTTTCCATATAATATGTTGTCGCTAATCCGGAAACGCCTCCACCGATAATGACAATTTTTTGTCTTTTCTCAACCATTTTATTTTCCCGTTCTGTTCTAGAATATATTTAAAAGTAAATTAAATTATGCAAATCTGTACAAATTTTTGCGCATTCTAACGGCGGACAACGCTGCCGTCAATGGCAAAAGATAGTCGTATGACATCCGTCATGCAGCAAACTATGACATTCGGCATGACATGATCGCATCATTAATTTTGGCGGAGCAAGTAAAGTCAGGGGGATTGACTTTTAAATCAGTCGCGTAGGTGAAGACGGCTTTTTATTGGTACGTTTCGGCAATGGCCAGGTTAACGGTGTTGAGCAGTTCGTTGATCCGGCGCATGAGCCGCAAATTGGCCTGGGGCTGAATGCGGGTTTCTTCCGGCAGTTGCAGGGCTACTTCTATAAGCATATCCCGGAAGAACATGGCGGCCTGGAGGGCATCGGTTAAGGGCAGATTTTCTTCGATGGCTAAACGGCCGTATTCCAATCCTATTGCCCGCGCCTGCTTCAAAATGCTGCCATTGCCATTGGGATCAGATACATACTGGAGTGTCAGCCCCATCAACTGCTGCCCCAAAACCCGGTGTTCTTCACGCCGGTCGGCGTCATAGCGAGCCATCCAGGGGCGGTCTTGTTTGGTGGCAATTTGCTGCCGCGTTTCCACCATTGCCCGTTCAGCCCACATTTCTTCCAGACCTTGAGCGCGTCGCAATTGACGCCGACCGTCGGCAAAATCCTGAATGTCAACTGTAGAAAATCGTCGATGACCACCCGGTGTGAGCATGAAAGGAATGTCCCCATTGTCAGCCCAGCGGCGTAAAGTCGTTGGATGGACATTCAAATGTTTGGCGGCCTGGGATAAAGTCATCCACTGTTCAGTTTCCAAAAGGTAATCTGCCATTAGTTTTTTGCCTCAAATCTATCGGAATCCAGTAAAAAGGACTGCTCAAGCGGGCATTCTACCGGTCAACCCGATGACTGTCAACCTACATACCGGCATATCATATATCCGGTTAAAGATTGGCCATTGCCCGCTCCGCTGCGGCAATGGTCGTTTCGATTTCAAAATCGCCGTGAGCCGTTGAAATGAAACCGGCTTCAAACTGCGACGGGGCCAGGTAGACCCCATTTTCCAACATTATTTGGAAGTAATGGCCAAAGCGTTTGATGTTGGATTGTACGGCCGTGTCCCAATTCACTACCGGCCCTTCCTGGAAAAATAGTCCAAACATCGTCCCCAATCGATTGGCGGCTATAGGAACACCCGCCTTTTTGGCCGCTGCTTTCAAGCCCGCCAGCAGCAGCGCTCCGCTTGCTCCAGCCCATCCCAAACACTCGGCTGCTGCAACATTTTGAGCGTTTCGATTCCGGCCGTCATCGCCAGCGGATTGCCCGACAGCGTGCCCGCTTGATACATCGGCCCAACCGGCGCTACCATTGCCATGATGTCGCGGCGGCCGCCATAAGCGCCCACCGGCAGCCCGCCGCCAATCACCTTGCCCAGTGCCGTCAAATCCGGCTTGATGCCAAACAAAGTCTGCGCCCCGCCAGGATGAACCCGGAAGCCGGTCATTACTTCATCAAAAATGAGAAGTGCGCCGTCGCTGGACGTCACATCCCGCAGCCCGGCCAAAAAACCGTCAACCGGCGGAATCATCCCCATATTACCGGCCACCGGTTCGACAATCACCGCTGCAATCTGGCCCGGAAATTGGTCAAACAACTGCTGCACCGCTTCGATATCATTATACGGCGCAGTCAGCGTGTCCGATACCGTAGCTGGCGGCACGCCGGGCGAGTCCGGCAGACCCAACGTGGCTACTCCCGATCCAGCCTGCACCAACAGCATGTCGGCATGGCCGTGGTAATTGCCCTGGAATTTGACGATTTTGCTGCGCCCGGTGAAGGCGCGGGTCAGCCGCAAGGCGCTCATCGTTGCTTCGGTACCCGAGTTGACAAAACGGAGCATTTCGATGTTGGGCATCATGGCCATCACCTGCCGCGCCAACTCATTTTCCAGCGGGCTGGGTGCGCCGTAGCTGGTACCCAATGCCGCCGCCTTTTGCAGCGCGGCCACCACTCGAGGATGGGCATGGCCCAAAATTAGCGGCCCCCAGGAGAGGACGTAATCGATGAAGCGGTTGCCATCTACATCAGTCAGGTATGCGCCTTCGCCTTTAGCGATGAACAGGGGCTGCCCGCCCACTGCCCGAAAAGCCCGCACCGGCGAATCGACGCCGCCGGGCAGCAGTTCTTTTGCTTCGTTAAACAATTCAATTGATTTTTCGATATTCAATCTTTTGTCTCCGTTTGTTGGGGTAGTGTCAGGCACGGGGCATTTGAACTATATTCGATCAGGCCGTTTGCCCCGTGCCTGGCACTACTAATCGCACTATGATGTGCGTTCATGGACGTAATCGATGACGCGACGGACGTTGTCTACCGGCACGGATGGGAAGAGGCCGTGGCCCAGGTTGAAGATGTGACCGGACCGTCCGGCGGCCCGATTCAATACGTCATCAGCCCGCGCTTTTAGTTCCGGCCAGGGGGCTAGCAGCGCTACCGGATCCAAATTGCCTTGAATCGCCTTATCATGGCCGATTTGCTGCCAGGCCCAGTCCAGCGGCATTTGCCAGTCAATGCCGATGACATCGCCACCGCAGGCGGCCACTTCGGCCAGATAACTGCTGGTGCCGGTGCTGAAGTTGATGACGGGCACGCCGGCTTTTTCTAGTTTTTGGAAGAGTTGGGTGTTGTACGGCCGTACATACCTTACATAATCCAACTTACTCAGCGCATGACCGGCCCAGGAATCAAACACTTGCAGCGCTGCCGCCCCGGCCCTGGCCTGCTCCAGCAGATAATCAGCCTGTACCGCGACCAATTTGTTCATCAACTGGTCCCAGGCGGCCGGTTCGTTGTACATGAACGACTTGGCCTTCAGGTAATTCTTGGAGCCGCCACCCTCGATGGCGTAGCTGGCCAGCGTAAATGGCGCACCAGAAAAGCCGATGAGGGGGATACCACGGGGTGCTAATTCGGCCGTGACCAGTTTGATCGCTTCCAGCGTCGGCCCCATGATTTCGGCCGCCGGCGGCGTGACCAAATCAGCCACATCCTGCGCCGAATGGATCGATTTGTTGAGGCGCGGCCCGACGCCGCCGACAAATTCCAAATCCAACCCCATGCCGATGAGCGGCGGCAAAATGTCGGAGAAGATGATGGCCGCGTCCAGATTGAAGGCGTTGATGGGCTGCATGGTGATTTCAGCGGCCAGGGTCGGCGTGTTGATGCGCTCCAACATGGTGTATTTTTCTTTGAGCGCCATATATTCGGGCATGTAACGCCCAGCCTGCCGCATAAACCAGACCGGCGTGTAATCGGTCGGTAAACGGCGGCAGGCGCGGAGGAAGGGAGCAGTTGGTTCAGCAATCATATAAATCCTTAATCCTTAATCTTTCTTAACCATCGCGCTGCATCCAGCGCGTGGTAGGTGATGATTAAATCGGCCCCGGCCCGTTTGAAGCCAAGGAGGGTTTCCAGGACAACGCGTTCTTCGTCCAGCCAACCGTTAGCAGCGGCGGCTTTGATCATGGCATATTCGCCGCTGACGTTGTAGGCAACCAGGGGCAGTTCAGGGTAGTTGTCGTGGATCGTCCGAATCACGTCCAGGTAGGGCAGACCAGGCTTAACCATGAGAAAATCGGCCCCTTCAGCTACGTCTAGTTGGGCTTCGCGCAGCGCTTCGCGGACGTTGGCCGGGTCCATCTGGTGCGTTTTACGGTCGCCAAATTTGGGCGCGCCATCGGCGGCATCGCGGAAGGGGCCGTAGAAGGCGGAAGCGTATTTGACGGCGTAGGACATGACCGGGATTTGCGTGAATCCGGCGTCATCCAGTCCGGCCCGGATAGCGGCGACCATACCATCCATCATGCCGCTGGGAGCGACGATGTCGGCGCCGGCTTGAGCATGGGACACGGCCGTATCCACCAACACATCCAGTGTTTCATCATTCAGCACATTACCCATCTCGTCCAGCAAACCACAGTGGCCGTGGTCGGTATATTCGCACAAGCAGACGTCGGTAATGACCAGAAGGTGGGGAACGGCCGTTTTAATCGCCCGAATCGCCTGCTGGACAATGCCTTCTGGGGCGAAATTCTCCAGACCGATGGGGTCTTTGTGGGCCGGAATGCCGAACAAAATGACCGCCGGAACGCCTAATGCGGCGGCTTCTTCGGCTTCGATTACCGCCTGATCAACGGAAAGCTGGGCAATGCCAGGCATGGAGGCGATGGGATGGCGAACTTTTTCGCCGTGAGTGACGAACAGCGGGTAAATGAAATCGTCGGCGCTGAGGCTGGTTTCGCGTACCATGGCCCGCAGCTGCGGCGAACGGCGCAGGCGGCGTGGCCGCATCGTAAGTTGGTGTTGCTTGGTTTTGATCATGTCATTTCTCTTGAAAATAATCACCGATAGTAATCGGCGATGGCTTGAATCAGGCCGTTGATTGTGTATTCAGATGGCACGATGGCCACATTCAGGCCGTTCGTTTCGGCTTCTTCGGCAGTGATGGGGCCTATACAGGCGATGACGGATTCGTCCAGTAAAGACCTCAAAGGTTTTGAAAACCTTTGAGGTCTGGCGGTGTCCAGAATTTTGAGGAAGTTACGCACGCTGGAAGGGCTGGTGAAGGTGATGACGTCGAAACCTTGTTCCAGTTGGGCGAGGGCGTCGGGAGTGGGCACGGCCGTTACCGTATCGTACAAAGCCACATCATCCACCTCGGCACCCTGTCGGCGCAGCAAATCCACGATTTGCGGGCGGCCAATTTTGGCCCGTGGCAGCAGTATTTTCTGACCGGTCAGATCACCCAAGCCGACGGCTAAAGCCTCGCCAGTGAATTCGTCGGGGGTAAAGTTGATGGCGATGTGGCGGGCTTGCAGGGCAACGGCCGTTGCCGATCCCACAGTCGCCACTCGCGGCATTTTTAGCCTCAAATCCAATTCATCTACCCGGCGGAAGAAAAATTCCACCGCGTTAACGCTAGTGAAAACTAGCCAATCGTACTGGTTCAGTTGGAATAAGGCACTGTCCAACGGTTCTGGTGGCAAAGCCACAAATTGGATGACCGGAAAGATAACTGGTTCGGCGCCCAATTGAGCCAACTTCTCGCCAAATGAAGCGGCCTGTTCTACGCTGCGGGTGATGACGATGCGTTTACCGGCTAGTGGCGACCGGCCAACCTTCACAAACAAATCATCAGACATGGGCTAAAATCTCTTGTGCGCCCTGGGCCAATGCTGCCTGAGCCAGTTTTTTGCCGAGCTTCCAGGCATCCCAGCCCGAATCAGTCAGGTGAATGAGGATTTGGCCGTCGGGCGAGCCAACAACGCCGGTCAGGTACAGGTCGCTGCCAGAATGGGTGGAATAAGCGGCGACGGGCGTCGAACAGCCGCCGGCCAAATGGTACAGAAAGCTGCGCTCGGCTAGAACACAGGCACGAATTTCTGGCTGGTCGATGGCTTGCAGCAGGCGAAGGGTGGCACTGTCATCGGCGCGGCATTGGACGGCCAGCGCACCCTGCCCCGGCGCGGGCAGCATCGCCGTTAAGGGCAGCCATTGGCTGATGTGGTCATCGAGACCCAGGCGGGTGATGCCGGCGGCGGCCAGAACCGCGGCGTCGTAATTGCCCTCCAGCACTTTGCGCACGCGCGTACCTACGTTGCCGCGAATGGATTGAATCTGCAAATCGGGGCGGGCGGCCAGCAGTTGAGCCTGACGGCGCAGGCTGCTGGTTCCCACAACTGCACCTTCGGGTAACGTTTCCAGCGTCCACTTGTTTTTGGCTATCAAGACGTCACGAACGTCGGCCCGGCCAATGATAGCGCCCAGGGTCAGTCCATCGGCGTCTTCAACGGGCAAGTCTTTAAGGGAATGGACAGCCAGTTGGATACGGCCGTCTCTTAATGCCTCTTCCAACTCCAACGTAAATAACCCTTTGCCGCCGATTTGGGGCAGCGGTTTGTCCAGGGTTTTGTCGCCTTTGGTCACAAACGGCTCGATTTGAACGGCCAGATCGGGCCAGGCGGCTTGTAGCTTGTCGCGGATGTGGTGCGTTTGCCACATGGCCAGCTCCGACGTCCGGCTGCCGATGGTGAGTTCAGTAACTGTTGTTGGCATCATTTAGCTCTCTTCTCTAGCTTCCTCTAGTCCAAAAAGGTGGCGGGCGGTGGCGACATATTCGGCGGAACGGCCGTTGCTGGCCTGTTCTTTAACGCGAATCGTCGGTTCGTGCAGCAGTTTGTTGACCAATGAGCGGGACAGATATTGCAAATGGACCGCCACCTGCGGGTCAACGTCGCCCAAATGGCGCAGGGTTCGTTCCAGCTCGCGCTGGCGAATTTCTTCGGCTTTTTGCCGCAAATCGGTGATGAACGGTTTGGCGGCTAGTTCGCGGAGTTGGTTGGTTAGATTTGTTTGTTCTTCGGCGATGATGGCTTCCACGCGAGGCACTTCCCGCTGCCGTGCCGCCAACGCTTTGTCCAACTTGTCCTGCAAATCATCCACGTCAAAGAGAATCACGCCGGGAATTAGAGCAGCCTGTGGGTCGATGTCACGAGGCACAGCAATATCAATGAGCACCAGGGCACGGCCGTTCCGCTTTTCCATCAACCGTTCAATCAACGCCGCATCCAAAATAAAATGGGGCGCGCCGGTGGCACTGATAACGATGTCGGCGGTGAGCAGTTGTTCCCCAAGCTCGTCCAATCCGCGAGCTGTCCCCCCTAATCGATCCGTTAGTAATTGAGCACGGGGGCAGGTGCGATTGACGACCGTCACCGCGCTGATTTGGCGGGCTTGCAGTGCCTTCAACGCCAGTTCAGCCATTTCGCCGGCGCCGATGATAACGGCCGTTTTGTCAGCCAGCGATCCGGCGGCGGTTTGAGCCAGAGCAATGGCTACCGAGCTGATACTGGCCGGGTTGCTGCTGATGGCTGTTTCCGTGCGGGCGCGTTTACCGGCGCGGATGGCGGCCTCGAACAGGCGGCGCAGAACTGGCCCGGCGGCGTGAGTTTGGGCGGCGGCGGTGTAGGCGCTGTTGACCTGGCCCAAAATTTGTGGTTCGCCCAAAACCAGCGAATCCAGTCCGGCGGTGACGCGCATGAGGTAGTCGATGGCAGTTTGACCGGTGTAAAAGTAGAGGTGGTTGGCGAATACGGCCGTGTCCACCCCGCGCAGTTCCGACAAAAATTGGGTTAACAGTTGGCGGATATGAGGCCGGACAGCATCTACGTGAGCGTATAGTTCGACCCGATTGCAGGTAGAGAGGATGACTAATTCGTTTATGCCGGGGAAACGGCCGTTTTCGCCCAACGCGGTTTCTTCCCGGAAAGTCTGCAATAAACCATTTAGGTCGGTGAGGGAACAGCTTAACTGCTCACGCAAAGCCACCGGCGCTGTGTGATGGCTTAATCCCAGGCAAACGATTTGGGTTAAAGAGATAGTCATTAGTCAGGTAGTCGAGTAGTTGAGTAGTCGAATGGTTACACGGATCGGGAGAAAATTTGGGTTTCCGGTTTGTTGCGTCGCAGACGGAGGTCGAGGGCCAGGGCCGCGTTGCGCAGGAACGGCCGTCCCCTTTCGGTTAGCTGCATCTCCCGCCCGGCAAATGTGACCAGGCCGTCTTCGACCATGGGGGCCAAAAAGCGGCGGGCGTCTTCGGCCTGGGTTTCGTCTTTCAAAGTGACGTGCAGTTGGGTCATAAATTGCAAGATTTGCTCCCGCTGCCGCTGGTCTTCTTTATCCAGCAAATGGCCGCGCATGGTGGGAATCTCACCGGCCAGAACGCGCCCTTTGTAATCGTTCAAGCCCTTTTCGTTTTGATGGAAGCAGGTTGGCGCTTCGGAAATGGAGCTGACGCCCAGCCCCAGCAGCACGTCGGTACGCTGGTCGGTGTAGCCCATAAAGTTGCGGTGGAGACGGCCGTTCGCAAACGCCTGGGCCATCGCATCATCGGGCAAAGCAAAATGGTCCAATCCCATTTCCACATAACCCGCTTCCAGGAAAATGGCCCGCGCTGCCTCGTACAAAGCCCGCTTCTCCGCACCCTGCGGCAAATCTTCTTCGGTGAACAGCCGGTGGGCCTTCTTAACCCAGGGTACAAAAGCAAAGCTGTACAAGGCAATACGGTCTGGTCGCATATCCACCGTAATTTCTGCCGACCGTTTGATTTTTTCCAAGGTTTGGCCGGGCAAGCCGTAAATCAAATCATGATTGACCGATTCGTAACCCAATTCCCGCGCCACTTCAGTGACGCGACGGGTCATCGCTTCTGGCTGGATGCGGTTGATCAGCCGCTGCACTTCCGGGTCATAATCCTGCACGCCCATGCTTAACCGCTGAAAGCCCAGTTCGCGCAGCACTTCGAGCTGTTCCGGGCTGGTTACGCGTGGACCAACCTCGATAGAACCCTCGAAATCGCCCCGGTCGATGGTCATTTGGGCCATGAGCGGCTCTAGCAGCTTTTTCAAACTAGCGGCCGAGAAAAAAGTGGGCGTGCCGCCGCCCAAATGGATTTGTTTGATGGGTGTGGTGGCTAATTGAGGAATTTGCGCCCGGTACAGTTCCCATTCTTTGTGGAGGACTTCGGTATAGCTGATTTCGTTGTCGTGATTATGGGTGATGAAGGTATTACAGCCACAAAAAGTACACAAGGCTTCACAAAAGGGGATGTGAATGTACATCGACCAAGCGGTCTCTTTTTGCCGGAAGGCTTGCTGCAAGGCTGTGATCCATTGTTCGGTGGTGGGATCATCCTGCCAGTAGGGGACTGTGGGATAGCTGGTATAGCGAGGTGCGAGTACATCATATTTGGCCATTAAATCGATTCGATTCATGAAGATTTCCTTCGCTTTGAAATGACGCCAAAATTTATCATAAAACTAATTAAATATTAGTAAATCTATACACTTTTTAATCTTAACGCAATGTTTTTGTGACAACAGTGACAAATGGCAGGGGCATTGCGTGTCATTTGTCATGAGTCGGTATGCGGCAATTAAAGCGCCAGGGAGGCAAAATTTTAGCCGTATGAGGTTAATTAATCGATTGTATGGGGCAGGAATTGATGAGCTGGAGGGCTGTTTCTCTAGTTGGCCAGTGCATAGCCGGTCATTGAAACGGTGGGGCTGGTGGCGCAAAAATGTTCCAGCGGGCAAGAATCGCAGCCAGCGCAGCCGCTGGTTACCACTACTAGCCGACCGCGCTGGACCAACGTCAGCAGCATTTGGTCCAGCAGCGCCTGTGACACATCCAAATGGCTGCGGATTACTTCTTTGGACAGTGTGCGGCCCTGGTACGCTTCAAACAAATCCAAAATTTCGCGTAACATCAGGTCGCTCCCAACAGCTTGCCGCCCTGGTAGATGAGTACGGCCAGCGTCCAGGGCACAGCCAGCATGATGAACATCGAGAACAGCGCCCAACGCCAGCCAAATTCATTGACCTGCGCGCTGATGGTAGGCAGACAGGGAATGTAAAGCAAGACGAAAATCATAAAAGCGAAGGCGGTCAACGGCGTGAAGGCAGCTTGCAGCGCTGTTGTCAGGGCTGTTTCTTGGCCATCGTTGTTGGTGGCGAATAGGGTCAGGCCGGGCGTCAGTGTTTCCAACAGTTCTTTTCCGGCATCAATTGTGGCGGTGACGAAGCCCAAGGTGATTTGTTGGATGTCGTCGCGGAAGGTGGGGGGAACGGCCGTGTCTCCACCACTATCTACCTCACCCACATAAACTTGCGCCATCGTTGAAACCACCATCTCCTTAGCCAGCAGCCCGGTCAGCAGCGCCCCCGTTTGCTGCCATTGGCCAAATCCGGCCGGAGCAAAAACAGGCGCAACGGTATTGCTAAAGCGGCCAAAATAACTATCGCGCGTTGAGGTTACACCCCAGGGCAGGTTCATCAAAGCCCAAAAGACAATCGTCCCGGCCAGGATAAATGTCCCGGCCTTGCGCACAAACGAGGCTGACTGTTCCCAGGCATAATTCAACACGCGGCGCGGCGAGGGCAAGCGGTAGGCGGGCATTTCCATCAACAAAATGCCCGGCGGCGAATCCTTGAAGACCGTCCGCGACAAAATTGTGCCCACCAGCGCGGCCATGAGGATGCCGATCATGTACAGCGACCAGATGACCAGGTCGCCGTTATGGGGGAAAAAAGCCAGGCCAAAGATGACGTAAACCGGCAGCCGGGCGGAGCAGGACATGAAGGGGATGAGCAGGCCGGTCAAAATGCGGGCCGGTCGGTTTTCGATGGTGCGGGTGGCGTAGATGGCCGGCACGTTGCAGCCAAAGCCTAAAATCATGGGGACGAAGGAACGGCCGTGCAGTCCCAACTTGGCCATAAACCGATCCGTCACAAAAGCTGCCCGCGCCAGATAGCCGCTGTCCTCCAAAATGGCCAGGGCTATGTACATGACCAGCAGCCCCGGCAAAAAGACCAATACGCCGCCCACGCCGGCAATAATGCCGTCAGTAACCAGCGAGATCAGCCAGACAGGCGCGTGTACCCATTCTAGCAAGGCTGTGACCCATGAGGTGATCGGGCCGCTAATGATGCCATCGATGTAGTTCAGGTAGGGTGCAGAAACATTTTGCACCAAATTGAAAACCAGGTACATCAAAGCCAGGAAGATAGGAATGCCCAGCCATTTGTGGATGATGATCCGATCAATGCGGTCAGACAGACTGGTGACAGCCGGCGGACGGCTGATGACTTCTTGCACTAATTCGTGGACGCGTTGGTAGCGGGCATCGGTGATGGCGATGTCCACGTCTTCGCCGAAGTGGGTTTGTAGGCGGGATTGGCTGGCAGCTAAAGCTGACTCGATAGCGGTGTGTTGTCCATTGGCGATGGTTTCTAGCAAGCTGGTGTCGCCTTCCAGGAGTTGGATGGCCAGCCAGCGGTGGGGGATACGGCCGTTCACGCCCACCTCGGCCATCACCCCCACCAAATGTTCGATTTCCGCTTCAATTGCGGGGCTATAAGTGATCACAGTGGTCGACGAAGTGGACACGCTCACCTAAACACCTTTCTCCTGCTTTGTACAAGTCAACAAATTGGCTTTCGCGCCTCTGGGTGAACTGCCACAGCGCCTGCCGCAGCTCATCCAATCCTTCGCCACGACCGGCGGCCGCGCAAATAATGGGGATACCGCCCAGGAGTTGAGAGAGTTTTTGTTGGTTAACGGCCGTGCCGTTGCGCTCGGCCACATCATGCATATTTAGGACGACGATGAGGGGAACGGCCGTTTCCAGGATTTGCATTGTCAGGTACAAATTACGTTCCAGATTGGTCACATCCAGTACGTTGACAACCACATCCGGCTTTTCTAGCACGATGTAATCGCGGGCCACTTCCTCATCGGGCGAATAAGCCGATAGGCTGTACGTCCCCGGCAGATCAATCAATTCTACACACAGGCCGCGATCGTGGTAGCAGCCCTCTTTCTTGGCCACCGTCTTACCCGGCCAATTGCCCACATGTTGATTAGAACCGGTCAAAGCGTTAAAAATTGTACTCTTGCCCGTATTGGGATTCCCCGCTAACGCGACACGTAATCTCATCATCAGATATTTATCCACAGATTTCGTCTCTGTCATTTCGATGAGCAAAGCGAAGAGAAATCTTTACCCGCTAGTCCGTTGAGAAGGATTTCTCTCTGCGGTCGAAATGACACAAGAAATCATTAAATCGTGGCTACACACAGTTTGTGGGCGATACCGCGACCCAAAGCAATGCGCGAATTACGTACCGAAACCAGAATCGGTCCGCCCGAATCCTGAACAATCACCATTTCCACACCCGGCGTCAGGCCTAGTTCGGCCAGCCGGTGCATCAACCGTTTACCGCCATGCACGTTAACCAGTCGCAGATTTTGCCCGCTGGGAGCCATTGTTAAAGCAATAGGGGATTCCATGTTACGCCTCATTGATAGGTTTTACGAAAATGTGGGCGGCTACTTCCTGTCCCAGAGCATGGGTCTGGCCATCAATATCGACCATGATCGGACCGTTGAAAGGGGCGATTTCGGTTACTACCAGGCGATGGCCGGGAATAACGTTGTGCATCGCCAAATATTCTAGCAGCAAATTACTTTCCGGGTGAATCCGTTCGATCACGCCGCTGTCACCAGGAACAAGGTCGCTTAGGGTGTGACTGAGCGTCATCGTTAAGCGCCGTCCTGCCTCCGGGATGGGATTGCCATGTGGGCAGGTTTCTGGGTTACCCAGAAAATCGGCTAACGCATTGGTCACTTCAGGGTCAGTGGCATGTTCCAGGCGGCAGGCAACATCGTGGACCTTCTCCCAGGGAATATGCAAGTGATCCACCAGGAACCGTTCCCACAAACGGTGGCTGCGGATAATTTCGCTGGCATGATGGCAGCCATCATCGGTGAGCTGGACGCCTTTGTAAGGGGTGTGCGTAACCAAATTGTGGTCTTCTAACCGGTGAATCATCTCCGTTGCCGAGACTGTGGAGACTTCCAGGCGGCGAGCCAGGGCCGAAATTGGAACTGGCTCGTTGCCATCGGTTAATTCCCGGATAGTTTTAAGGTACATTTCTGTACTTTCATTAAAAGATTCATGCATACTGTTTTACCCGCAGTAGTTGGTTAGCCAAAATATGATTTATAAGGTTAACCTAATAATACCCATAAAGGCAAGCCCGTCAAAGTGACATTCGTCCTAAAATATTATGACATTTGTCTTTGTTGGGGGTAAAAGGAAGGTGATCTGAAGGGGATTATACGTCATTTTGTCATGCGTCATACGTCATAATTGACGCATGACGCATGATTTATAAAGCTCACCGGTTACTTTTCGTAGCCGTTGGGATGGGCTACGTGCCAGTTCCAGGCCATTTTGATGATCGTTTCTAATGCCGGATATTGGGGTTCCCAGCCAAGATCATGGTTGATGGTTTCGCTGCTGGCAATCAAAATGGCCGGGTCGCCGGGGCGGCGCGGTCCAATTTCATGAGGAATGGGGTGGCCGGTAACTTTGCGGGCCGTTTGGACGACTTCGAGGTTGCTGTAGCCACGGCCGTTTCCCAAATTGTACTTCCGGCTCTCCCCACCATCTAACAGAACCTTCATCGCTAAAATGTGGGCTTCAGCCAGATCGACAACATGAATATAGTCGCGAACGCAGGAGCCATCTGGCGTATCATAATCGTCGCCAAAAATGACGATTTTTTCCCGTTTGCCCAGGGCAACTTCCAATACCAGCGGAATCAGATGCGTTTCCGGATCATGATCTTCACCCCGCGTTTCAGTAGCGCCACAGGCATTGAAGTAACGCAGACAGGCATACTTCATCCCATACAGGCCATCCATCCAGTGCAGGTAACGCTCCAGAATGTGTTTTGATTCGCCATAGGGGCTGCCGGGCACAATCCGTTCTGTCTCGGCGATGGGTATTTGCTCTGGGTCATCAAAAAGGTTGGCAGTTGAGGACAGAATGAAGGCTTTGACGCCATGCTGGACGGCGCTTTCCAATAAATTCAATCCGTTGACGATATTGTCGCGCAAATACAAAAATGGCTTTTGGACTGATTCGCCGACGAGCGTGTAGGAAGCAAAGTGCATGATGCCATCGGGTTTGTGCTGGCTGATAGCCGCTTCAATTGCGGCTTTATCGGCCAAATCCCCTTGAATGAAGATGGCATCGGGATGAACAGCATCGATATGTCCTTGATATAAATTATCGAATACGACGACTTTGGCGCCATCTTTAATGAGCCGTTCAACGGCCACGCTGCCAATATAGCCTGCGCCGCCAGTGACCAAAATTTTCATGTTTAAGTTCTCCGTTGATAATCAAAATTGAACAAATGACGGTTCCCGTCATGAAAAACGGGGCACGTCAATCATAATATCTGGAAATACTTTCACTTTGCCTATCGATTTGCCCACGAAATGGCAATGATCTAGGGTTGAGTGGCCAGGGTTAGGGTTTGTTCTAACGGCTGGCCATTGCGCAAGAGTGACAGGGTGATAATCTGGCCGACTTCGGTGTTAAGTTCCAGGTATTCAGTCAGGTTGTTCCAACTGGTGATGGGTGTGCCGTTAACGGCCGTAATAATATCCCCTCCGACCAGCACCCGTTGATTGCCGATGATGATCTGATCCTGTGCGCCCTGAATACCAGCGTCGCTGGCTGGCCCTTCACGATACAATTGGGCGACCAGCACTCCTTTTTTGACAGGCAGTTGCAGCGCCTCAGCCAATCCAGGTGTGATGGAATAGCCCAGCAACCCCAGCCAGGGGTGCGGAAATGAGCCATCTTCAATGAGGACAGGTACGACCTGCTTAATTGTGTCAATGGGGATGGCAAAGCCGATACCTTCAGCGTTTTGCTGCACGGCCGTATTTACTCCAATGACCCGCCCCCGCGAATCGAGCAGCGGTCCGCCGGAGTTGCCGGGATTGATAGCGGCATCGGTTTGGATGACGTTGTAGATGTAGGTGTCGTTGTCGGTTTGTAACGGCCGTCCCAACGCACTTACCACGCCCGTCGTCAGCGTTCGATCCAGACCAAACGGGTTGCCGATGGCGATAGCTCGCTGTCCAACACGTAAATTGGCCGAGTCCCCCAATTCCAGTGGCTGGATGGGCGGAACGTCGCCATCCACAGCCAGCACCGCCAGATCGTTGGCCGGATCTGTGCCAATCACGCGGGCCGGTAGCGTCACTTCATCGGAAAATTTCACTTCGATACTTTCGGCGTTTTTGATGACGTGGTTGTTGGTGACAATGTGTCCTGAAGTATCGTAGACAAAGCCGGAGCCGGTGCCTTCACTGGCGCTGGGACCAAAGAAAAAATTCATTGTGACGACTTGCGCCGTGATGTGGACGACGGAGGGGCCGACCCGGTCGTACAAATTGGTCACCAACTGTTCTTCGATGTCGATGGGGGCCAAATCAGCCGGGGAAAGTGGTGTCGGCGTGGCCACGACGATGATGGGTTCTGATGTTGGCAGTGGAGTCGCTGTTGACTGGTTATCAGGCATCTGCAAACAACCCGTCAACACCCCTAGAATAAGTGTGAAAGAAATAAACCATTTTTTCATGATCGAAAATTTTACCACCAAACAATGGTTTACCAGGGTGGCTGTTATCCGGTTTTAATCTTGGATGACGGCCGTTCCCGCTGCCGCTGATGTGCTGAAAATTTGTGGTTTCAGGCCAGTGGCGGCTTCGTATTGGGTGGCAACAGCGGCAGCTACATCGTGCATCAAATCAGCTTGTACCAACGCCACCGCACAGCCGCCAAAACCGCCGCCAGTCATCCGCGCACCATAACAGCCGGGCTGGGCTTGCGCTGTGCGGGCCATGATGTCCAGTTCATCGTTAGTCACTTCAAAATCGTCGCGCAGGCTGGCGTGGCTTTCATTCATCAACTGGCCCAGCAGCGGTGCGTCGTTGTTTCGCATCGCTTTGACGGCGTTTAGTGTACGCAGGTTCTCGGTAACCACGTGGCGGGCGCGTTTTCGGATCGGCAGTTCCAGTTCAGTTTCATGCGCTAGAAATTCGGTGATGGAAACGTAACGTAGGGCTGAGACTTCGAAGTAGGCGGCGGCCGCTTCACACTGCTGGCGGCGTTCGTTGTAGCCCGATTCGGTGTGGCTGTGGCGCGTCATTGTGTCCATGATGAGTACGGCCGTTCCCGATGGCAGCGGAATCGGTTGAGTAGCCAAATCGCGGCAGTCGATGAGCAGGGCGTAACCAGCCTGCCCGTTGGCCGAAATCATCTGGTCCATGATGCCCGTGTTGGCGCCCACCCATTCGTTTTCTGTTCTCTGGCCAAACCGGGCCATTTGGTTGCCGTCAAACGGGAAACCGGATACGACGGCAAAGGCGCAGCCGACGGCCATTTCCAGCGCCGCTGAGGAGGAGAGGCCAGAACCGACGGGCACGTCGCTGGTCAGAATGCTTTCCCAGCCGGCGAGGTCGTGCCCGGAGTCCAGAAGCATTTTGGCCATGCCTTTGACATATTCGCCCCAGCCGCCGCTGTGTTGGATGTCGGCCAGGGCGAAATCGACCGGTTCGGTTTGTTCGAGAGAGGTGGCATGGATACGGCCGTCACCCCTGGGCCGCAGCGCCAGCCACACCGCCCGGTCAATGGCCATCGGCAGGACAAAACCGTCGTTGTAATCGGTGTGCTCCCCGATGAGATTAACCCGGCCCGGCGCGCGGATGATGGTGGACGGCCGTTCGCCAAATTGCTGTTCAAATGCTTCAATCACGCGTTGCTGTAGATTCATGTTCCCTCTTTGAATGAATCCACAGATGATGCAGATTTCACAGATTTATAAGTTTCTTCATCTGCGAAATCTACGTAATCTGTGGATAAAACTTCATCCCAATCGATAATGCGCCTCGGAGAGTTGGCGCAGGCGGTCGGCGGCCTGTTCGGCCGTCAGATCGCGCTGCGCTTCGCCCAGCATCTCAAAGCCGACCATGAATTTGCGCACGCTGGCCGAACGCAGCAGCGGCGGGTAAAAGTGGGCGTGAAGCTGCCAATGCTGTTCCTCAACCCCCGGGGGTTTTGCTAATTGGTTAATAGGATCACGAGACGTTGTTGAAACCCCTGGGGTTTTGGCGTGCGAAAACGGCGCGCCGTGCCAGCCCATTGAGTAGGGGAAAGAGGTTTCAAATAAGTTATCGTAACGGATTAATAGCCGTTTAAGAATATCAGCCAGCGTACCCCGTTCGCCATCGGTCAAATCGGACAGACGCAAAACGTGACGGCGCGGCAGCAGCAAAATTTCAAACGGCCAGACAGCCCAATAGGGTACGACGGCCAGCCAGTTTTCATTTTCAACCACAATGCGCTCCTGCTTTTCAGTCTCGAGATTCGCGTAGTCAACAAGGAGGGGACGGCCGTTCTCTTCCCAATAGCGCCGCTGGTTGATGTCTTCCTTGCACGGCTCGTTGGGCAGTGTATCCAGCGCCCAAATCTGGCCGTGCGGGTGCGGGTTGGAACAGCCCATTGCTGCACCCTTGTTCTCAAACACCTGTACCCAGCGGTAAGTCTGGCCTAATTCCGTCGTCTGGGTCGCCCAGGTGTCAATTACGCGGCGAACGTCGGGCAAATCCATTTCCGGCAGCGTCAAATCGTGGCGCGGCGAAAAGCAGATGACGCGACAGGTGCCACGCACGGCTTCTGTTTGCAGCAGCGGGTGAGGCGGTTCGCCAATGCCAGGTACATCGGGCAGCAGCGCCGAAAAGTCGTTGGTGAAGACGAACGTGCCTTCATAATTGGGGTTTTGCAAGCCGCCGGCCCGCTCGTTGCCGGGACAGAGATAGCAGTTGGGATCGTGCGCCGGGCGGATGTCGGGTACGGTTTTTTCGATTTGGCCTTGCCACGGCCGTTTCATGCGGTGCGGTGAGACGAGTACATAATCTTCGGTTAACGGATTGTAGCGGCGGTGGGGGTGGTCGGTTGGGTCAAAATTCATCGGGTTATCCTGTAGAGTGAACGGAAATGTCACGGCCGTTTACCACCACACTTCTGCCATCAACCACGGCCGTTAACGGCTCGTCGGTGAAGTTCAGCAAAACCGTGTCATGGCCGCGCCGGTAGGCGAGCAGACCGGCCGGCAAGGGCGGCAGTGGTTTGAGACCAATTTGGTGGGCCAGATGGGTTAGCAAAGCGCCGGCCTGGGCTGCTGTGGGATAAAAGCCGAGGTAGAGGACACGGCCGTTGCCCACCCAGTTTTCTGTCAAAGCCGCCATTCCTGATTCGTAACGGGCCAGCACGTAAGCCGTTTCTGGTTCCAGGTTTTCTACCCAGTACGTAGCCGGACCGGTGAGATGGGGAACGGCCGTTGCCAAATCCCAGCCAATCCCGTCCGGCAAAACCTGCCAGTCAAGCACTTTAACCCCGGCCAGATCACGCAGTGTGCCCGGCAGCGGCTGGTCGGTGACTAGATTACTGGCCGTTTTGAAGCCGGAGCGAACGCCCAGCAGCAGTGTGCCGCCTTGCTCAACGTATTGCTGGAGATGGGCAGCGCGTTCGGCCGTGGCCGTGTGGGCTGTGGGCGCGATGACCAACCGGTAGGCGGACAAATCAGCTTGGCCGGAGACTAAATCGACCATGATGCCCATTTGCTGGAGGGCGCGGTAATAAACGAACAGGTGGCGCAAGCAGTGGAAATCGCGTCGGTGCGGCTGTATTTGCAGCGCCCACAAATCGTCGTAGTCGAACAGCAGAGCCACCGGCGCCTGGAGCGGCTCGGCAGCGATGTGGTCGAGGAGGGCGCGCTCGACCTGCATCCGGTGCAGATCGTGCCAGCCGACGTCGGGCGACCCGTCGTGGCGCAGCAGGCCGGAATGGTACTGCTCGTGGGCGAACAAGGTGGCTCGCCAGCGGAAGAAGACGATGGTCTCGGCCCCGGCGGCCAGGGCGTGCCAGCACCACAGCCGGGGCGTGCCGCGGCGGACGCCGGCATTGACGCTGCTCCAGTTGATGTGGCCGGCCTGCTGCTCCATGACCCAGAACGGCCGTTGCTTCAGCCCGCGCATCAAATCATGAGCCATGCCTAAAATTAGCGGGTCGCCCACGTCGTAGGCATAAGCGGCGGGTGCTTCGCCGGGCGGCAGCAGCAGCGGTCCCCAGCGTTCCGGAAAACCGGTGTAGTAGGCGTCCCAGGTGACGAAATCCAGCGGTGCGGCCAGGTCGAACTGGTTCAAATCGAGGTACAGCCCCATAAAATTGTGGGTTACAAACTGGCCAGACGCTTGCGGCCGGATAATGTCAAGCTGCATTTGCTGGTAGGCGACAATCGAATCGGACGAAAAGCGGAAGTAATCTAGTTCGTGGCTGGGGTTGGCTTTGTCGATGTCGTCGCGCGGTGGGTTGATTTGTGCCCAATCGGTGTAGGTTTGCGACCAGAAAATCGTTCCCCAGGCTTCGTTGAGGGCGTCGATGCTGCCATAGCGATCTTGCAGCCAGCGGCGGAAGGCGGCGGCGCAGTTATCGCAGTAGCAGCGTCCGGTATGACCGCCGCCGAATTCATTGTCGATTTGCCAGCCAATGATACGGCCGTCGCGGACGGCTGCTGTCCGACCCCCATACCGCTCGACCATTGCCGTCACAAGGCGGCGAGAAAAATCGTGGTAGGTGGGGCTGTTGGGGCAAGTGTGGCGGCGGGTTCCGTGGTTGCGGGAACGGCCGTCTTTTTCCCAACGCAAAATATCGAGGTGGGTGCGGGTCAGCCAGGCCGGCGGGGCGGCGGTAGGCGTGCCCAGGATGATTTGCAGTCCAGCGGCGGCCAGGGTGTCAATGGCCTGGTCCAGCCAGCCCCAGTCAAACTGGCCGTCGGCCGGTTCCATTTTAGCCCAGGCAAACTCGGCAATGCGCACAATTTCCAGCCCGGCTTCGCGCATCATCCGGGCATCCACCGCCCAGCGCGATTCCGGCCAATGTTCGGGATAGTAACAAACGCCAAATTTCATCATTTACCTGCCATTCATGCGTCATACGTCATGCGTCACGGTCTTGACGAATGACGCATGACTAAGCAAAAAAAGTCTATAACACTAACGAGCCGCTGTTTCCTGTTGACCCCAAGCACGGACAAAGCTAATGGCTTTTTGCCAACGGCCGTATCCTTCATCGCTTGTGGCGGCATCCAGTGCCGGTTCAAAGCGGGTGTGCGTGCCTGGCAGCGGCGGCAAATCGGCTTCAGATAGCCAGACATTGGTCCCTAATCCGGCCAGCAGCCCAGCCGCCCAGGCTGTCGTTTCGGCGAAGGTGGGGCGCAGAATGGGCAGGTTGAGCAGGTCGGCCTGGGTCTGGCAGGCCAGATCGCTGGCCGACACGCCACCGCCTACCAGCAGTTCGGAAACCGTCACACCGGCTTCCGTTTCGATGGTTTCCAAAATCGTCCGAATTTGGTAGCCGATTGCTTCAAAAAAGGCGCGGGCGATGTGGCCGCGGTGGTGGCCCAGGGTCAGCCCCAGGATGGTGCCGCGGGCGTTGGGTTCAAAATTGGGTACTTCCAGGCCGGTAAACGCCGGTACGTAAACGATGTCGCCGGCATCGGGTACGCTGGCGGCCAGTTCGTCCATCTCTTCGTAGCTGTCGAACAGGCGGGCGTTGTCGCGCATCCAGCGGATGGCCGCGCCAGTGACGGTGGTGGGCGCTTCCAGGCAGTAGGTTTGCTGCTGACCCAGATGCCAGGCGTTGTAGACGTTGATTTTTTCCTGATCGGGTGCCTGATCGTCCAGAAAAACTTTGACGTAGGAGGCAGTGCCGTGGGTGCATTCCGCGGCTCCTTTGCGGCGGCAGTTGTGGCCAAAAAGGGCCGACTGCTGGTCGCCAATCATGGCCAGGACGGGCACGTCGGCGCTGCGGCCATCGGGAGCAGTGACGTGTAGCGTTCCGT
Source organism: Ardenticatenaceae bacterium (assembly GCA_020634245.1). GTDB lineage: Bacteria > Chloroflexota > Anaerolineae > Promineifilales > Promineifilaceae > JACKCC01. The sequence continues at coordinate 42,283 of JACKCC010000006.1, forward strand.
AATCGTGGATGGTGGGCACGGGTTGGGGCAGGGGGGCCAGGGGAATGCCCAGGTAATCGAGCCATTCCTGCCAGTAACAGGCGGCCCGGAAATCGTAGACGCCCATGGCCTGCACCAGCGAGGTGTCCATGGCGTGACCGGCCGGTTGGCCCAGGGCAGTCAGCAGCCAGGCGGGAGAAAGCCCGATTTGCAGGTCACCGGATTGGGCGGCTTCGCGTACGGCCGTATCGTGTTTCATGCGCCAGGCCAGATGCAGGGAGGCCATGTAGGTGCCGGGGACGTAACCCAGGCGGCGCTGGGCTTCGCCGATAAGCGGCCAGGCGGCCAGTTCTTTGATCAGGGGCAGGGTGCGCTGGTCTTGCCAGGTGATGGCGTTGGCTAAAGGGGCGCGGGTACGGCCGTTCCAGGCAAAAGCAGTATTGCGCTGGCCGGTGATGCCGCAGGCGGCGATCTCGTTGGGATGGATACCGGCCCGGCCCACTGCCTCGGCGACAGCTTCGGATACGCCCTGGGAAACGGCCGTTGGGTCTTGCTCCACCCAGCCCGGCTGCGGATAAATGCGTTCTAACGGCCGGTAGGCATAGCCGCAGACCGTACCATCGCAGTCTAAAATCACCGCCTTGCTGCCGCTGCTGCCTTGATCTATGCCGAGTACAAAAGAATGGGACATGGACGTTAAGCCTCCGGAAGCAAATCGGATAACTGGCGCAAAACGTAAGTCGGTTTTATTTCGCTGGCCGCCAGTGCCGCTCCATCGGTTGCCCCGGTTAGCGTCAGCGCCCCAGCCATGCCCGCCTGCAAACCCATCAATACGTCCGTTTCCAACCGGTCGCCGGTGATGACACACTGTTTCGGCGACATGGCCAGCAAGCTCAGAATCGCTTCGGCCATGTAAGCCGATGGTTTGCCGACGACAGCTTCCACTTTCGTGTTCGTACACGCTTCAATGGCGGCGATCATTGCCGCTGCATCCGGTTCGCCGCCGCCGGGGACCGGGCAGTAGCGGTCGGCGTTGGTGGCAAAAAAGCGCGCGCCGCCGCGAACCGCGTCAAAAGCGACTTGTAATTTTTGGTAGACAAAGGTGCGGTCAAAACTGGCAATCACGGCGTCTACACGCCGGGCGTCATCGGTTATTTCAAAACCGGCCCGTTCCAACTCGCTGCAAAGTGACGTTTCGCCAACGACGAACAATCTTGCTTCTGACAGCCTTCGTTTCAGAAAATCAATCATCACGTAAGAGGAGTTGATGACGTCGGTTTCCGGCGTTGGCAAGCCCAGCTTTGTCAGTTTGGCGGCGTAGGCTTCACGGGTTTTGGTTGGGTTATTAGATAGGAAGACGGTTCGTTTACCCATTTCACGCAGGCGGGTAATGGTTTCTCCGGCCGAAGGCAGGAGGGCATCCCCCAGGTAAACAGTGCCGTCCAGGTCAAAAATGTAGGCATCGTAGAATTTCATGCTAACAATTAAAGATTAACAATTCACAATTGGCAATTATTTACCCTTTTACGCCGCTGCTGGTGGCACTTTCCACGAAGAAACGCTGGCCGAGGATGTAGATCAAAACCGGCGGCAGGACGGCAATGGCAGCTCCGGCCAAAACTAGATTAGGGCTGTCGGCGGCCCGCCCGCCCAGTACACTCAAGGCCAGGGTGAGAACGCGGTTGCTTTCGTTGCCGGAATTGATGACGACCAATGGCCAAAAGAAGCTGTTCCAGGCGTACAGAAAGGTGAAGGTGGTCAGGGAGGCCAGTGCCGGCGTGCTGGCCGGGATGAAGATGCGCCACAAAATTTGCAAGCGGGAAGCGCCGTCGATGATGGCCGCCTCTTCGATTTCTTTGGGGATGGACAGGAAGAATTGACGCATCAAAAATGTGCCATAGGCGGTGAAAATCCAGGGGATGATCAACGAGGCCAGCCGGTCTACCCAGCCAATCATGACCATAAGCTGGTATAGCGGGGTGATGAGGACGACGAAGGGAACCATGATGGTGCCCAGGTAGACGACGAATAGCTTGTCACGGCCGGGGAATTGCAGCCGGGCAAAGGCGTAACCGCCTAAAATGGAGGTGGTGATCTGGCCCAGAACAACGCCGATGGTAACCAGCGCCGTATTGGTTAGGCTGCGGTCCATGGCGTGCAGCCGGGTAACTTCGCGATAGCTTTCGAAGGTGGCGGTTAATTCTTCGACGGGAGTGCTGGTACGCAAATTTTGCAAGACGGTCTGGCTTAAATCGTTGGGATCGGCAAATCGACCCATAGCGGTGCGTTCGACCTGAATCATGGGAATGATTTGTCCGTCGACTTTGATGTCGAAGAGTTCTTGTTCTTCACCATTGACGATGGTGGCTTGTGGGTTGCCAACCCCTCCTGTGGGTTGCACCAGACTGACTTCACGCAGGTAGGTGATGTCTGGTTTGTCGGGGGCGGCGTAATAGGCTACCCGGACGGTGCGTTCGATCAGTACGTATTCACGCTGCTCACCGTTAACGTCCACGTAGTAAAGGGGCAGCGGTTCATCAAAGCCGGTAATTTCCATGGTGACCGGTTTGCGGGGCAGCAGCCGTGGCGGAAAGCGGTAGGTGTCTTCGACGTATTTGAAGGAGGTGAAGAGCATGACCAGGAAGGGGAAGAGCATGACGAAGGCGAAGAAGCTGAGGATGATGTATACGGCCGTGTTCCCCAAATATTTTTGTAATCGTTGTGAATTAATCATCAAAATACCCTGTTAAGAAATTTTTCGCGCAAATTTTCCCGGAAATTAGAGTGTGTTCTTTCTGAAATGAAATCAAAGCAATTTCCGGGAAAATGAATACACCTTATGCGGTTTCGCTGCGCTGGCGCTGGAATTGGAGGATCGTCAGCCCGAAAATGAGCAAGAACAGCACCCAGGCGATAGCTGAGGCGTAGCCTTGCCGGAAGTTGCGGAAGCCCTGATTGTACAAATAAAGCACAATCGTTGTTGTTGATGTGCCGGGACCGCCCGGCGGCGTGGTTAACACAAAGACCTGGTCAAAAATTTGCATGGCCTGAATGGTCGTCGTGGTGACGACGAAGAACGTTGTGGGGGCCAGCAGTGGGATAGTGATGCGGAAAAATTGCGTAATAGCTCCTGCGCCATCAACCGTGGCCGCTTCGTAGAGTGACTTGGGGATATTTTGCAGGCCAGCCAGGTAGAGCACGGTGTTGAAGCCCATCCACTGCCAGGCGGCGATGATGACCACGGCGAACAAGGCCACGTCGGTGTCGGAGAGCCAGCCGATTTGCGGGTCAATCACCGTCCCCGCGCCCGCGATCTGGTTGATGAAGGCGACGACCCCGGCAATGAAGTAGTTGATCCAGCCGACGGTGGAGTTGTAGAGCCAGCGCCAGATGAGGGCCACCCCGACCACGGCGGCGATGCTAGGTAGGAAGTAGATGGTGCGGAACAGTTTCATGCCGGGTACTTTGCTGTTGAGCACGGTGGAAAGCAGGAGGGCGGGGATGACGGAGAGAGGAACGGCCGTTATCACAAACACCAGCGTATTCCGCAAAGCAATCCAGAATAATTTATCTTGCGCCCCAATAACATAACTTTGGCTAAAAATCGTGAAACGCGCCAGCTCATCATAAACCGTGATGTCGATGACTTCATTGGCTAATTGATCCGGGTTATCTAGCCGGGCAATATCCAGATTAAAGATTTCGCCGTAATTTTGCAGGCCAATCCAGTTTTGCTGACCAAAGGCATCAGAATCGGTAAAACTGACGTAGAGCGACAACAGCAGCGGCCCGGCAAAAAACAGCAGAAATCCCAACAAATTGGGCGATAAAAACAGGTAACCATTGAGGGCTTCGGAGTCCTGGCTTTTCTCTCTCATGGCGATGGCTACTTTGCCGCGCCACATCAGCCCGGCCATCGTGCCAAACAAGGCCGCCGCCAAAACCAGGGCGATATTGCGCAAATTATTCAATCGGGAAACCAGGGCAATCGTGCCGGGAATGATGCCGACAACGATAAGGAAAATAGTCAGACCGGCCAGCATGACAATTTTGCCGATGCGCTGGTGCGCCTGCTGCCGTTTAGGATTGTCTTTGTGCCGGTCGCCGGCGCTTTGGATCAAAAAACCAATGAGAACGATGGATAAATATAGGAGTCCCCGGCCAAATGTATTGGCTAAAGCATCAATACCAATGAAGATGCCCAGGTAATGCAGTGCACCGATGAAAGCGGCCAAGAACCCCAGGTAGTTGACGATAAGTGACTGAAACCGGCCCTGATGTTCCCGGCGCAGGATGGGGGGAACGGCCGTGCCACTGACGATACCGGTTAGAAGCAATACGGCCGTGACCACAATTCGCAGCCACAGCGCCATGTCAGCCGAACGCCATACAAAAACAAGCCCAACGACAGCCCCAACCGTCACCAAAACGTGCCAGATCACAGCAATGCGCAAAAACAAATCAATATTGGCGTCTGGCGGAGTGGATTGTTTCTTCCCCGAATTTCCCAATGCTAGTTGCATCGTTATCCTCCTCAGTTTCTCAGAAGTCAGGTGGGGAGCATTCCCCACCTGACTTAATTACAATGACACTACTGCGTAAAAGCTTTGTTTGCCTCGTCGCAAACCGTTGCCGAGAAATCATCCAGCGTGGTTTCGCCGGTCAGCAGCGAGGAGATGGAGGCGTCCATTACCGTAGCAAATTCCGGCCAGGAACCAGCCCACAACGGGCCTTCGGCGGTCGGATTATTGGCCAGACCATCCAGGAACGCCTGATTGTTAGCTGGCGGGGTGAAAGTCAAGAACGCATCCAACGCTTCCTGGCTGACCCGGCTGGGGACGTTCGCGCCCAAAGCGGCCACTTTGCCTTGCGTTTCGGCCGTAGTGAGGGCCTGTACCAGTTTCCAGGCGGCTTGCGGATTGGCTGTATTGGCGTTTACCACGTACGCGCCCCAGAAGAGCCAGTTGCCGGGTTCGCCGCTTGGCCCGCTGGGCAGACCAACCACGTCCCATTCAAAGTCGACAGTGCGGATGCCAGGGGTGGCCCAACGGCCGTTCTGGAACATGCCCACATTACCGGCGCGGAAAGGTGGTTCCGGGTCTTCGCCATAAGGAACGGCCGTGCCCGACTCGGTGTACAGCATCCGGGCAAATTCCAGACCGGCTAACGATTCAGCGCTGTCCAGCGCGCAAGCTGTGCGATCTTCATTGAAGAAACCGCCGCCAGCCGCATTCATCCAGACGCCGTAAGGACCCCACCAGGCACTGCCACCGTAGCCCTTGAACTCATCACCCAAAGCACTGACCGCTTCGGCAACTGCCAGGAACGCATCCCAGTTCCACTCACCAGCCGCTTCCAGTTCGCGCGGGTCATCGGCCCCGGCTTCGGCAATCAGGTCTAAGTTGAGATAAAGCGCGAAAGTCGAAACGTCACGTGGCAAACCCCACAGCGTTTCGCCAGTGTTGCTCGTCTCCGGGTTGAAGGTCAGATGATACATCGGGCCGGAATAGAAGGCATCATTGCTGTAGCCATCAGTGGCATCAGCCAGATCACGCAGGTTGAAGAGCAGTCCACGCGTGGCAAAGTCAGCCACATCCGTTCCGGGAATCCAGAATACATCCGGGGCAGTTCCAGAGGCTAATTCGGTCTTCAAAACGTCCTGGTAGGAAGCGGTTTCGCTGCCACCCGGTTCATAAACCAGGGTAATGCCTTCAAGCTGGGCGCTTAATTCATCGCTGATGCCCTGATACACATCGGCCTCTTCCTGGTTATCAGGACGGGTACGCCAGCGCAGGGTCACTTCTTCCATGGCCGGTTCAGCTGCCGGTTCTTCAACAGCCGGTTCTTCGGCCGCCGGTGCTTCTGTTTGAGGCTCTGCTGCCGGTTCCTCGGTTGTTCCGCCACCGCAAGCAGTGAGGATCATACCCAGGCTTAACAGTAAAACGAGCAAGTATAGAAATTTTTTGTTTGACATTTGGTTTCTTATCCTCCTCAAGGATCAAAAAAATAAAATAAAGGTTGACAAAGTTCCGACTTGTGCAGTAAAGGGTCAGCATCACCTCCTGGGTGTTAAAAATTTTGTGTTATTCTGAAGCAGGGGTTGTAGATTGACGTAAAATTAATTGGGCCGGCAAGCGCATTTGGCGGCGCGGCATATCCGGGTTTTCAACGCTGCCGATCAGGAGACGAACGGCTTCCGTGCCCATCCGGGCGAAATCTTGCCGGAATGTGGTCAATGGAGGCTCAAAATAGGCAGCCAGGGGAATATCATCGATGCCGATGACCGATAATTGGTCGGGTACTTGAAGGCCCAGGTCGCGGGCGGCGCGCAGTGCGCCAACGGCCATCTGGTCATTTTGAGCGAAGATAGCTCGTGGAATCCGGCCTTCTTGGGCCAACTGCATCAGGGCATCGTAACCAGAGCGGGCCGACCAGTCGCCTTCGATGATAATGGCCGGATTGTAGGAAATGGCAGCATCGGTCAAAGCTGATTTGTAACCATCGCTGCGATCCTGGGAACAATCTTCACTCATGGGGCCGGTAATGCAGCCAATTTGGTGATGCCCCAGGTCCAGGAGATGCTGTGTGGCCAGGCGGGCGGCGTTTTCGTCGTCCAGGGCGACTGAGTTGGTGGTTTCGGCACGGGGGCGCGCTCCGGCAAAAACGATGGGGTGGTTTTGCGGTAAGTGTTGGAAACGGCCGTCCTGGTAAGGATTGATAACGATCATCCCTTCAGCGCGGCGGCTGGTGACTAATTCGTCCACGAGTGCGGCAAAAGTCTCTTCATCGGGCGCTGAGGCGGACAGCAGGAAGTAACCGCGTAGACGGGCCTCTCGTTCAGCGCCATCAATCATGCTGGCAAAAGTGTAATCGGTGAGGTTGGGGGCGATACAGGCCAGAACACCGCTGCGGCCGCGGGCCATGGAGCGGGCCATGGCGTTGGGCCGGTAGCCCAGTTCATCAATGGCGGTTTCGACGCGGGTGCGGGTTTCCGGGCTGACGCGTTCGTTCCCGTTGATGACGCGGGAGACAGTTTGGTGGGAAACCCCGGCGCGATGAGCCACATCGCGGATTGTTACGTGGGAACGGGGCATGAAATTTCTCCTGTTATCCTGCCGTGTTACCGGTCACGTGACCGGTAACATCCAATATAATATGAATTATATGGTTTGTCAATAACGGATTTTGGGATTGATGGGTAACAAAAAACGGCCGTATTGGGAACGGCCGCTTTTTGTCATAATCGAGGTTTTAATTTATCGGCGGCCGATGGTGCTTAGGATGAAACTATCGGGGTGATATTCCATTTTGCCATTGGCAGTTGATGTATCGGGATTTTCGATTCCCGATACATACACATTTATTGAATTTATCTGAAACACATCTGATTGAGCTTACTGTGACAGCCCGATTTTGATCTGGTCCAGCAGCCACTGGAAGAGGCGGCGCAGCAGGCTGGGGCGGCGCAGCTCCTCGACCTGGCGGCGTTGTTCTTCTTTGAGCTGCTGGGTGCGGGAAGAAGGGGAACGGCCGTTCAGCGATGGCTGTAAATCCGTATACTTAATCTTCAACACCGGGGTGGCACTTTCTCCCCAGCGGCGGAATTTATCATGATCGCAGCCCAGGACGGCGCACTTGCCGCCGCTCTGCACCCAGCACGTTTCGTGGTAAAGCGTGCCGCAAGCAGCGCAAACCACCGGCCGCAGTTCCCGGTCAGCCACATTGGCCTCCACCGGATTGGCGCAAATGGGACAATGCAGGCTCAGTTGATTGGCCTCATCGATGTCGGTATCGGTGATGCGGATGAAAGGTAGTTCCTGCTCGTTCATGATAATTAGATCGTAAAGCGTAAAAGTCGGGTAGTCAAGTAGTTGGGTAGTTGGTTGGTTGGTGCTTTGTCACCCTTTCACCCCATCACCCGTTCACCCGTTCACCTCTTCACTTCTTCACCCGTTCACCACGACCCCGCTGCCCAGGATGGCCAGGCAAAATCGACCGGACTAACGCGGGTTTTCTGCCGATCCCAGCAGAAGAAACCGCTCCGTTTGGCGATAGGGTCGAGCACCAGCGCCGTGTGCCAGATTTGGGTGAAGAAGTTTTGGTGAATGAATAAGTCCATCCCCGACAAAAAGATGCCGAAGCCGGGATGGGTATGATACCAGCCGACCATTACGGCCGTTTCATCGGGATAGCGTTCGGCCAGTTTGTCGTTGAGGTAACGCCAGCTCTCCGGTGTGTAGGTGACGCTGGCCCCGTGCATGACGGTGTGCTTGGCGATGATGGTGTCGAAGATGTGGACGACGTAACGGCCGTCCGGTTGTTTTTCCGGGCGCGGGCCGACGAGGACACCGGCTACTTCCCGGTTCAGGCTGCCCAGGGCGTGGGCCTGTGCTGCCCGGTAGGCCGGTTCGTCGATGAGAATGTCAACGGCCGTCCACGTGTCATCCCCAATCGGCCGCCGTTTACCGGCAATGCGCACCCTGGCTTCGCTGGGGGCGATGTCCGGTGTGGGATAGGCTTGCGGTTCCGCGGCCTGCACCGCCAAATCTTCCTCGCTGACCTCGAGTTCGGGAAAAATAGGTTCTGGTTCGGAGACGGTGAGTTCGACATCAGTTTCTTCAGACTCATCGAATTCTGCGAGCAAGGTAGCAGGGGGGGGGGGGAGCAGGGGAGCATTTTCTTCTGTTTTGGCAACAATTTCCTCTTCAACTTGCTCGATTTCTAATGCTTCTTCCTCCAGCTCTCGCTCTTGCTCTAGCTTTTCTAGCTCTAGCTTGTTGGGTAAGATGACTTTTTGCCTGGGCCAGTTTTGCAGCGGCAGCATGGGCTGGCCGGACTCGTCTAAAACCGTCACTTCGATTTGGGCCTGCTCGGCCAGATCGACCAGCTTGATTTCCTGGTAGGTCAGCCACACTTCCGCCTCCAACTGGTCGGCGAAGGCTTGCAAATCGGCCAGGGTACAGTCGCGCAGGTGGAGGATACGGCCGTTGGCTTCCACGGTATCAGGCGGGGTCAACGTAATATTGGCCGATGCCTTCTCAGCATCCGGCAAAGTGATCGTGATGATCGCTGTGTAAGTCGTTTCGTTTTGATTCATTGCGTTTTACGGTTTGAGATCTAAGGTAATGAGGCATGTGGCCGAATTTGTCAGGCGGATGTTGTTGCGATCAACGGCCGTTAACCGCATCTCATACGCGGCTGGCTGGCGTGGGGTCGTATCCCAGGTGGCAATTGTACCCAGGCTGGTGTCGGCGCGTTTATCGCCAACCAATGACCATAAATCAGCGCCCACCGGGCGAACTTCCACGCGATACCGGTACGCTTGCGGGTAAACGGCCGTGCCCACCACCTCAACCTCACTGCCTGCCTGCACGTTGCTGCCCGCCGCCGGCGACAAAATCCGCAAATTCGGATCAGGGCAGGCGGCTGCGTTTTCCGCCAGCGTTTGATCAGCCAGCGTCAGCGTCAGCGCTTCCAGTTGATTGACCTGCTTCGTCAGAGGAACGACCCAGCCAACGAGCAAAAAAAAGCTAAGGAGCAGGCCTAAAACGCCGGCAATCAGCCCCCAATTTTGCTGTTTGGGCTGCCAATCGGTGACGCTGCTGCCTGCATATGGGCTTAATCCCTGTTCGGCAGCCAGATGTTCTTCATACGTTTCCTGCCAGACCGACGTGCGTACCATTTTCCAATCGACGACCGGTTCCGGCGCGTCCAACAGCTCGTAAAAACCGGCCGATGGCGCTAGCTGCCCTTTGTTCCAGCCGAAGAAGCTGGCCTCGTTGCTCACCGGGTCAACTACCAACCCCACGTGCCAGGGTAGGGTGAAGGCCGCCGAATGGACGACCACGTCATCACCCGAATAAAAAACGCCCAGGCCGGGATGGGTGTGGAACCAGCCGATGATGTCCAGCTTGGGGTACTGTTCACTCCGGTCGCGCTGTAGCTGCGTCCAGGAATCGGCGTCAAACGTGAAATGAATCGGGCCGTGACTGCCGGAAACGGCCGGTAACGCGGCCATAATGTCCACGTAAATCTGGTTTTGATAGCGGTAGACCTGTCCCAGCAGTGCCCCGCCCAGTTCAACGCGCCGGTTGCTGTGGCTATGTTCAACCACCTGGCGCAGCGCAGCCTGGCGCATGATGATGATTTGCTCGTGGTCGGGGGAACGGCCGTGCAGCCAGCCTTTTTCCGCCAGATTGGGTGGCTGCCGTTCCGGCAGGCCGCTCACTTCCGGTTTCTGCAAATCAACAGCCGGAGCCGGTTCAGAGGAAATTGATGCTGAGGTCATCGGATTCCTCCTCTTCCTCACCCAGGACGATCATATCGGCCAGCGACTTGCCTTTGAGGGCACGGCCGTCAATGGGGAAATCATTCTTGTGACGCAGTGCCCAGGCCGCCGCCTTGGAATTCATCGGGTCACGGGGATCATAATTCTTGTACTGCACCATCTCGGCCAGTGTCAGCAGCAGTTCGTCCAGCGTCTTGGCCGGCCACCACGCCCCGATGCAAACCGCACCGGTCACGTGAATGTTAGGATGGAAGATGGGCGTCTGCCACTTCAATTGGGGCTGTTTCAGCGGGTACTCGGCGTGTAGATAAATACTCACATCATGCACTTCGCGGATTTGGGGCTTGCCAGCCGAGTTGATGCTTTCCACCCCTTTGCAGGTAAAGCGGATCCAGTACTTCTCTGGCGGATTGCCCTCGGCCAGCATGAGATGGATGAATTCACTGCGATTCACCAAATCACGGATGCGTTGATGATCGTTGCGTAACCGCGTTTCACGAATATCGAATGACATGGTTTCCTCAAAAAAGGCAGAAGGCAGAGGGCAAAAGGCAGAATAATCATTCCGCCTTCTGATTTCTGCCTTCTGATTTCTGCCTTAAACTATCCCGCTGTAACTTCGGGGAACAGACTCAAGATATCGTCTTCGCCAACACCGGCATCACCCAATGATTCGTCATCAGACAGGCGTTTGCCGGAGGAACGATGGTCCAGGCGGTAGGTGATGGGGTTGGCCCCTTGACTGGTGGGCAGCCCCATTTTGCTAACCAAAGCCGGAATCAACCGGCGCATAGGTACGTCGTCTGGTAATTCAACCGGGGTCTTCTTTGAGCCGGTGGGATCGTAAATGATAACTTTGATGCTTGCCATTTTAATAAGCCTCCATTTTGCTTAAGTAATACTGTTGACAATACGTGAAATAGTGACTTGGGTTGCAGTAATGAACGACAGACCGTAAAACGTAAAACGTAACTGTCTCACGGCCTAATTACGTTTTAATCTTTACGTTTTACTCAAATGTCATAAACGTCTCTTTATCGCCCGTAATTTCATAATAAACGCGCTTGTCGCCGTTGCGGGCGCGGATGATGCTTAGCGGCGGCACGTCGATTTCGGCCAGGGTACGGGCCAGGAAATCCTCGTCGCCGTTGATGCGATGGGTCAGGTTGAGGTCACGCTTCGTGCCGCAGGTTGGGCAGGTTTGTTCCTGTTCATAAAGGCGGGCCATCCGCTTGAAGAACGGCGTCGTTTCGTCGCAGCTTGGGCAGTACATGGAAACGACCAGTTCGCCATCAAATTCCAGTGCTGCTTCCTGGCCCAATTCCACGCGGGCGATGGTAAACAGGTCGGCCAGCGTGGTTTTATCGGCTTGAGCATCAGGCAGTTCGACGATGGGTTCCAGCCGCGAATGGCTCATGCAGAAATCTTTGACCGGGTACTCGGTGGTGTAGACGTCGTTGGTCAAACCGTTGATCATCATCGCTTTGCCCGGTTGGACTTCCATGCCGTGAATGAGTTTGAGCGCTTCCTGGGTTTGAAAGGCGGCGACAATCGAAGCGCTGGTCGGGGTGGTGGGCACTTTGCCCTGCAAAATGTTCTCCCGTGCCAGCAGCGGGCAGGAATAGCGCAGGCCGATGATTTGGTAATCCAGATCGGAGAGGGTGCATTCGTAGCAGGCCCCCCGGCCCGGCCAAAAAACGCGCACAATGCCCATCAGTTCTTGAATGGCGCCATCGACCCAGGGCTTGTCTACGGCCCAGCTAAAGCGGTTGATAGAGAGGCGGGCTTCCCGGTTGTCCAGGCAGCCAACGATGGCATCGACATGGCGGAAAACGCCCAACCCCATCTCAAAATTGATGTCGCCGTGCCACGTTTTGACGTTGACGTCGGGATTGAGTTCCTTGACCCGTTCGGCGGCAGCATCGACTTTGCGCCGGCCGCGATCCGAACTGCGGAACAGGACGGAACGGCTGAGATTGCTGTCCTCGATGGTGTCAAAATCGGCTATGATGACGTTGCCGATACCCATGAGGGCCAGGTTTTTGAGGACTTCGTTGCCCAATGCGCCCGCGCCGACAACTAGAACAGTGGCATTACGGACGACTTCTTGTTTCCACCAGCTTATGTAGCCAAAGGTGTGGTAACGGTCGCTGTCGGGATCGGTGATGATGATTGGTTCTTCCATGATAGTCTTGTGGTCCTTAGTCTGTAGTTTTGTAGTCTGATTTACGGGTGGCAGTTTATAGTTTACGAATCATGTATGTGTCTGCATGATGATTTTTGAAAACTTGTGGCCGCACGCGCTGCAATAATAAGTGATTTCGATTTCTTGTTGTATGCAGGTCGTATTGCCACTATCTCTGCCTCCTGGAACGAAAGAATGATGTGTTCTCAATATTTTTTGTTCGACAACAGATACGTTTATGCTTTGGCATTCGGGGCAGTGGGGAGATGACAGTTTTTGTAACCACTTTCCCATAATCAATATCACACCAATAGCTGCAACAACGCCAGCCACAATCATTGGGTACATGTAACAAGTTCCTCTTCCATCGTTATTACTTACGGTAATTATGGATTGTGCCGTAAGTGAAAGGGAAGTTCAAATTGTGTTCGATCCGCATTGAGGGTGATGGATTTGCGCTCTGTTGCGCCGCCAAAGTCGGCTGGCCAGGTGATGTCTACGTCGTAGGTCAGGCCAGATTGGGCGCGGACGGGCAGTTCACAGAGGAAACGGCCGTCTCTCCCCGTCGTCCGCCATATGACTGAATGTTAATCCCTTGTGCACATCACCCGCACCTGTAACCCGTACAAACTGGGCCGTCTGATATTCCTGACGACCGCGCAAATTGTCGCCATTGGTTCTGGCTGCGATTAAATTGGCGGCGCACGTCTTGGAGCAAAGCTGCAGAGCGATCAGCGTGGTCATGGCTGAACAACGCGAGGGAGTGGCGAAGGTACCCTGGTCAGTTCAATGCAATGGCGGCATCCGTGTTACGGATGACGATGTTCCGGTTCCAAAACTGTTGGTACGGTGATGGCGGCCGCCCCGGACCACAGGTGTCGGCGTAACTGATTCATCCGGTTCAACGTGTGTCGCTTCTCGCGCTACCTCTGGGGTAATGCACCGGAACCGGCGGCGAAGTGGCAACGGGGGCACCCAGCCTGACCGCAGCGAACAGGCTGGAGCGATTTTCCTCCGAAGGCCAATTTCCGTCCCCAACTTTGTTCCGGATCCGTTGCGTCACGGCCTGCCGCAAAGAGCTGCCTGTTTGAGTACCGTCCGCCTGGCTGGTGGTTCCGGCGGCGAAGCCGGAACGAAGGAAGCCTTCCGGTAAGCGAAGGCGTAGCGATAGATAGAGCTAAACGGTAAGAGATTTTGAGACTTAAAGCGATGAAGTCGTAGCGATTGGGGAGATCAAGAATTGATTAATGGATTACCGGGTAACCGATCACTATCGGCCAGCCCGGCTTTCTTGCAGTAAATCATAGCGCTTCAGCGGTTTACCGTTTGGTATTCGCCAGCCGCGCAACGGGCAATATCCGTTTATTTTGCGCAGTACGCTGCCTTGGCCCGCGATTCGGTGAAATCGGGGACGGGTTCATCACTTTTGTTTAGGTCGGCAATCAACCATTCGGTCAGTTGGGCGGCAAACGGCCGTAGGTGATTGTCATCAATGGATTGCAGGATTTCAGTCATGGTTGATTCTCAACTGCGCCTGATGGGGAAGCTTCTGTCGCTCATGGCCCATTCAGGCGGATACCAGATACCGTATTCGTTGGTTTGTCCCAACTCTTTGTGAACGGCGCAGTCGCAGCGCGCGTTTTTACGCGATGGGCAGCGCCGGATGAGTTTGCTCAAGCGCGTTACACTTGCTTTGGGAACGATGTAGCCGACATGATGCCAGGACTCTTCCGCACCGCGCCGGGATTCCTCGTACACGGCCGTTCCCCGAAACCCACATCCCTTACACTTCACAATTTGCAGGGCGATCTCGTCGGAACGGCCGTCCGGCGGCAGTTCAATCGACTGCGTGATGGTCAACGAATTGGCCTGACATTCTGGGCAAACAAACGGCATTTTCAGAAAAGTAATCGGTGAACAGTAAACAGTAATCCGATTACCATTCACCGATTACCGCTAACTTCAAACGGCTAATTCTACTTCCAGCTTATGCAGCCCATCCCAAACCCGCATCAGTTCTTCCAGATCAGAGACCGATTCCAGGTCCATTTCCATCGCCTGACGCAGTTCGGGGCGGTGCAGATTGCGGTCGTGGTTCTTCAGCATCGGCTTGACCAGCAGATTGTTGAAATCACGTTCCGCTTTGGTCGCTTCCAGCCAGAAGAGACGGCGCAGGCGGGGCAGCAGTTCGTCATCGCTGAACAAATCGTCGACAATCGCGCCAAAGATGCGATTAACTTTGACCGAGATGTCGTCCAGTTTGTCGGCGTAGCTGGTTTCCAGTTCGACCGGCGCGGCTTGCGGCTGTTCGCCCAGGAAGCTGATATCGAAGTCCGGCTGCTGTTCCATCGATATGATATGATTTTCTGGGCCGCTGGTCGCCAGTCGCTATTTGCCAGGTTGGTCACGTAGACTTGCGCGCGGGCGCGAGAAAAATAACCGGCGTCAGTTCAATGAATGGATCGAACGATTCTGGTTTTCATCGGTTCGTACACAGGGTCGCCTGGCGGATATTGGAAATTCGCTTACGGTCAACCAGGGTCGATGGCAAACGGCTTGGCTCATCGTCAAATGCGGAAGCGTGTAGCTGGCCTGCCCGAAAGTGGGTGGCGATCGCGCTGCAGCGTCCGTTCCATTTCGAGGATCACCGGCCACGGCATGAATGGAGACCGCTTCCTGCATGATCAGTTCACCGGAACAGGATGCGCTGATGGAATTGATGTTGCTGGTGCCCAAAATCAGGTTGTTGTAAAGTCACGTCGCGGTGTCCGAGCGGCGTTTCCACTGCGTTGAATCGAATCCGCACCATGCCTGACGCTGTTGAGCGGGGCGCAGCAGGTTGCGGAAACGGGCGTCGCCGTTAGTGCGGGCGCTCAGTTCCAGCAGCGCATTGTGGAAGGCGCGGGGCAGTTCTTTCTGCTGGCGGACGAGGACGTTCTCGTACCGTTTTTCTTGCAACTGCTCCCAACTGCTGGCGAAGGGTGGGTGCATGCCACGACTGGCCAACTGCTTTTCGTAGTAGAAGCGCAGGCTTTGCAGGCTGTTGCGGATGCGGGTCGAAGCTTCGCGCAGTTGGCTGCGAACACGTTCTGACTTGATGAACTCGATGAGGCTTTCGCGCAGCAGCGGTATTTCGCTCAACTTGAGCAGCGCCTCTTTGGTGTCGGGATCGAACATATCGCCGTTGTTGATAGGGCCAAATTGGTCACGGAATGCTTTGAGGATGCGTTCCGTTTCGCTGGCGAATTCGTCCGGGGCGTGGTCGGGGTCTTGCAGGTAGAGGGCCGGCGGAGCCATGACCAGAAAGTAAGGCCGGTTGTGGCCGCGATCCTTGTAGCGCTCCCAATAGTTGGGGGCGATGTAGCGGGTGACTTCCTTAACTTCCAATTCCGCCTCCGGCAGGCCGGAGTTGAGCCGGTCGAAGGCCTGGCGCACGTTGCCGCCGTTGACGGCCAGAAAAATCTTGGAAGCGGCTTCGTCCAAATCGCCGCCGCTGAGGCCGAAGAGCCGGTTTTCTTTGATCCAGTTCACGGCCGATAACGACTTCATCTCATCGACACGCTGGCGACCGGCATCGGTGACCAGGACGATCATGGCGTCTTCTTTCTTCATTTCTTCCAGCGTGATCGCTTCGTGCAGTTTCATCCCCGCGCCCAGGCCGGGCACGTCCACGATGCGCAGGAAGCCGTTCATGAGCAGGCTGTCTTTGCCGTTGGCGGTTGTGCCAGGCGCTGGCGGCTGAATCTTGAAGGTGGCCGATTTGACCAGCCGGATTTGCCGCTTGTCGCTGCCTTTGAAGCCGTCTTCGCGCAGATGTTTGAGCGATTCTTCATCGTCGAGGGTCAGGCTTTGGGGCGGCGGCGTACCGGCTTTGAACAGTTCTTTGTTGTTTTCGTAGGAGTGGATGCAGTCAATGAGGATGTCGAGGTATTCGTCGCGCTCGGTTTTGGCATTGCCTTCGCTGGCAGTGTTGATGGCTTTGATGTCTTCCAGTGCCTGTTCACGCTCGCCGCTGTTGGTGATGTCGAAGCCGTCTAGTTCGGCCAGTTGGCAGAGACGGCGGACGCGCTCGGCGAATTCGTCGCGGCTCCAGTAGGTAAGGATGAGGGATTCGGCTTCGCCTTCTGCCGCTTGTTCGATGTAGACGATGGTGCCGGTAACGGCCGTTACCGCCCCGGTCGGCAGCAAATTACGGCCTAACAAAGCATTAATCAACGTTGATTTGCCGACGCCGGTTCCACCAAAGAAGACCAGCGTGTAAGTGCGTTGGCCTAAAATCTTTTGCGCTTCGTCGATGCTGTGCTGGGCCTGGGGGACGGCGCGGATGAGATAATCGCGCGTCTGGTCAATGGTGCGCTGCAAGCTTACCCACTGCTCGACCTGCGCCGGACTGATGTAGGGCAGGGTTTCCAGGGAGGTTTGCAGCTCTGCATATTTGTCTTTTTGTTTGGGACTCATGTTTGTTCCTTCCTTATTCACTTGGAATGGGAGACTAACGTTAGGTTTGGGAACTGTCTCCTGACTTTTCGCTTGCTTTGATGATCGAAATCATTGCGTCAATTCTCTGACATTTGTTATTACGCAGGCATTGGGAAAAGGTTGCAAAATCAAAATTTGTTGTATGAAAACGACCGTATTAGGACAAATTGCCTGATAAACAGAACATAAGATAGTACATCAAGTGCTTGATTTGCTTCGGCCGATATGCTAAGATGCAGGCAAAGCTTTTGACGCGGTGCGTCAGAACGGGAGTCGTTGTAATGGAAAGTATGGTTATAGATTCTTTTGAGACGAAAACGGGGATTGTGGTGCGGGTACGGCCGTTGCTGCCCGAAGATGCTCCTTATCTGGTAGATATTTTTGAACACATGAGCGCCGACAGCCGTTACCGCCGCTTTCATCAACCAGTAAACCATTTGTCACCGGAACGGATTTGGGCAGAAGCGGAAAGTATTGCCCATACGCCTGAGCAGGTTGGATTTATTGCTTTTGCCGATTTACCGGGTGACCCCGGCACACCGGTTGGTGCGGTGCGATGTGTTTGTCTGGGCGATGGGAAAGCGGAAACGGCCGTGTCCGTTCGCGATGACATGCAAAAGCAGGGCATTGGTTCCCATCTGTTAAGTTTGTTGGTAAAGGAAGCTCGAAATCACGGTGTTACAAAGCTCTTAGCTACGATTCAAAGCAGCAACCGATCTATCATTCACATCCTCAACCGAATGCCCTATGCTTATACACGCAAATCAATCGGTCCAGATACCGAACTTGAACTCGACATAACTTCTTTCGATCCGGAATTATTCGCAAAGATTTGAAATTCAAAGAACAAAACAAATTAGCACAAGCCAAGACGAGCGTGGAACAAGCATTTATTCTGCGCTCTTTTTTGTTCAATGGTAAAATGCGAGCACGCAACGAATCTCATATCCGTGCGTAAGGGAATTGAGTTTTTAGTTTCAATTTGGAGAAATCAATGCGTATTATTTTGTATTTAGGTAAAGGTGGGGTGGGGAAAACAACGGTGGCGGCGGCAACGGCCGTACGCTCCGCCGAATTAGGCTATAAAACCCTGGTTGCCAGCACCGACATTGCTCACAGCCTGGCCGATTCCCTGGATGTGGAACTGGGGGCGACGCCGGTACAGGTTAGCGAAAACTTGTGGGCGCAGGAAATCAGCGTCGTCGCCGACATCCACAACTATTGGGGAACCTTGCAGCATTTTGTGTCCGGTCTCATCAGCAGCGGTTCGCGGGGCATGAACAACGTTATCGCCGATGAGCTGTCGGCCATCCCCGGCATGGACGAAATCGTCAGCCTGCTGCACATTAACAAACAGGCCAAAGAACGCCACTTTGACCGGGTCATCATCGATGCCGCGCCCACCGGCGAAACCATCCGCCTGCTGACCATGCCCGATACCTTCCGCTGGTATGCTGGTCACATCAACCGCTTTGAGTCCGGCGTTGTCAAGGTACTGAAACCATTCGCTGGCCGTTTGTTGGCTGGACCAGCCGAGGTGCTGGAAGCACTCAACAAATTAGACACAGCCACGGCCGAACTGCGCGAAACCCTCAGCGACCCTGAAATTAGCAGCTACCGGGTTGTCCTCCAGCCGGAAAAAATGGTCATCCGTGAAGCGGAACGGGCGGTTAGCTACTTGGGATTGTTCAATTACCCGGTAGACAGTATTGTCATCAATCGCATCTTGCCCGAAGCCCTGGCCGAAGGCGAATTTTTCCAGCGGCGGCGTGATTTACAGGCTAAATATCTGCAAATGATAGAGGACAATTTCAGCCCCCTGCCATTGTGGCGCGCGCCCTACTATGCCCATGAGGTCGTGGGCCTTGAAGCCTTGTCTCAATTGGCCAATGATTGTTTTAACGACATTGACCCCGGTCAGGTGTTTTATCGGGGAAAGCTGCAAGAAATTGCCGAATTGGCCGATGGCGGTCTGCAACTGCGTATTCCCATGCCTTTTGTGACCGGCAGCGATGTTAAACTGCGCAAACGGGGTGATGAAATGTTTATCACTATCGGTAATTTTAAGCGGGAAATGATTTTGCCGATGGTGCTGGCCAAACGCAAAGCGGCCGGCGGCCGTCTGCGCGATGGTGTATTGGAAATCGACTTCTTGCCGCTGGTTGAAGCAGCACCAGTATAATCGGTTGTAGTCAGTTTTAGCCGCTAATCATGAATGTGGTTGGCGGCTTTTTTGTGCTTGTGCAACTTTTGCCCGGCGGCTGCGTAATATCGGGTAACTTAAAACTTCGCAACTCTGCGACTATGTAACTTTTTTGGAGTAATTGAAAATGAGTGAAGACATGTATGAAAAAATTGATGTAGAAGAAGAACCAAAAGCGGAATCGGCTGAAGAAAAGGGTAAAAGCTGGACGGAAGAATTCACGGTTGCCGGTGAAGATTTAATGGCCAAAGTGAAGCAGCTTGTGCACGAAACCTCGGTGCGCCGCATTGTCATCAAGAATGAAGCCAAGCGCATCCATTTTGAGATTCCAATGGTTCTGGGTTTGGTGGGCATTGCTTTGCTGCCGGTGTATTCGGCCGTTGCTTTAATCGCCGCATTGGTTGTGGACTGCAAAATCCTGGTGGAACGGGTTGAGAAAGAGCCTGTTACTGAGTAATTAGTCGGACACTGATTAACGCAGATGAACGCAGATATTTTGTTTGCGTTCATCTGTTTGTGCTGCTGTTTTGAATTTCTTTTAACCGCATTTGGGCTTCTTCTTGACCTCGTCCAAGTGCGTATAACGCTCCGTAACCTTCAATTACCAACGAAGCTGAAACCAATCCCATTCGTGCGGCCTGAATTGGGCTGCCGGTTTGGGCCAGACCGACCATGAAGCCGCCGCAAAATGAGTCACCGGCCCCAGTGACATCGACAACGCGCGGATCGTTGGCTGGATGGTAGGCGGGTAGGTGGGTGACACGGCCGTTTCCCCTCTCCATCACCAGTACCCCATTTGCTCCATTTTTAATCACTATTAGTGGCGTACCCCACTCGCATAGGGTGGCGGCTGCTTTTTGTAAATTGACAGCTTGTCCAAACAGCGAACGCACTTCCATGTCGCTGGGCAAAAAGGCGTCAAGTTGCGGCAAAAGCTGGCGAATGTAGTTGGCGCGTTCGGGAATCATGTACCGTTCGCCGGGATCGAGGGTGACCTGGCGTACACCGCGCTGGCGCAGCGCGGCCGGTATGTGGCGGTGAGTGGCCAAAGAGAGCGGGGAAAGGTGGACGACTACTGAGTCGTTGGCCGTTACCCCATCATACGCATCCGGCCAATCATCGGGGCGCAAAGCCAGCGGTTCGTACACATCCGGGTTGTCCTGGCCAGGTGTGGAGTGGACGTAATCGCGCAGCGCCTCCGGCAGCGGCTGGCTGATGCGGGCGAAGTGGGCGGCGGGATTAGTGTCGTCGCGCGGTCCATTGGGTGTGTAGGCGAAAAAGGTGCGGTGGTCCTGCGGCCCGGGGATGCGGATGAGGCCGGCGGTGTGGAGGGGAAACGGCCGTAGCTGCGCCAACCATTCCTCAGGATAATTCTCCCCCATGCGTGCCCACAGTCCCACTTCATCTGACCACAATGCGGCACCCACCGCCGCGTACAGCGCATTGCCGCCAATCAGACCCGTGTGCGCCTGTCCGTCGTGGGTAATGAGATAATCAACGCGTAACCCGCCGCCGGTGACAAATTTCATGTGTCACGTTTCGCGCGTTCAATCATCTTGCTGTCTCTAATGCGCGAGATACCGCCGCCGCCTTCAATGCTGCGACCGCCGCCAAAATCGCGGAAGTAAGGTTCGCCGATGGCTTGTGCCCGGTAAGCGGCAAACAGGACGCCCGGCAAACAAGTGAGCAGCGGCGAAAAGGCCTCGCGCACCGGCCCGGCGATAGGCAGCAGAGCATCTTTGTCCCGCGTTTGGGTGAGTTGACTGCCCGTTGGTGCAATAATGGCTACGCGGCGGCCGATGTGATGGGCGGCGGTGGCTATTTCCAACGCCCGGCTCTCGTCCTGACCGCCGGCGCTGATGATGATAGTTGGGGTGGCGATCTGTCGGGCGAAATATTGCAAATGTGCCCACTCTTCGGTGTCTTGGGCAACGGCCGTATCCCCACTCGCTTCCAAAACCTTGGCTGCACTAAACAGGGCTGTGCCATAATTGGGGCCTGCGCCGCAAAAGACGAATTGGTCAGCGTTCAGCCAATCTTGTGCCAAGCGGCGCGCCGCTGGGTCGCTGGCAGCGATGGTTTGTTCCATTAAATCGGCCATGTCCGCCAGTTCGTGGCGCAGTTGGTTGGCTTCTTTTTTGCTGAGACGGCCGCGTATCTGGCCTAAATGGATGGCGGTGAGATAAAGGGCTAATTGGGAAGCAATGTAGCTGCGCGTTCCCGGTACGATCATGCCCTGTAATTCATCGGGGAGAGGCGGAACGGCCACTTCGACTCCACTCAGTGCAGGCGTTGTCAACACAATTTCGGCCGCTTGAGCCAAGGGACTGCTGGCACTGCCTGTAACCGCCACGCCAACCGCGCCAGTCTGTCGGACCAGCGTCAGCGCCTCAATCGTCCGGCTGACCGCGCCGCTGACCGAAACCGCCAGGAGCAGATTCGTGCCGCGCCCGGTGTCGGGCAGGAATTGGGCAGTATAACGCCCCATTTGCAGCGCCGTCATCGGTTCGCAGGGCAAACCGGCCAACTGTTCAAACGCCAGTTCCGCATTTAGTACTGCGTGATGGCTGTCGCCGCATCCGGTGAGGAAGACGCGCTGCACCTGCCGGCAAACTGCTTCGGGCAGCTCTAATTGAATAACACGCACCAGCGGATCGATCATCGCCCGCACCAATTCGGGTAAGGTATCGACTTGTTGGTGCAGCGGAGAACGAATCATGATTGGCTAGAGTGAAGTGCCTGGCGGCACTTCGGCATTACCGTAAACGACATTGACACCTTTGATACGGCTGAGCAGCCCTTCAATCAGGCTCAAGACGATCATAAAAAGCACGTCCACAGCGATGGCCATGGAAAGGGCGCTGCCCAAATAGCCGAACACGGTGGGCGCCCAGTTAGCGACACCGGCAAAAATCACCGCTTCGATGTCTAGCACAACCATGACGACAGCAATGATGGCCAGTGTCAAAATGAGTGCCGGCCAGGCGCGGCGGTCGGAGCGGCTGGGCATCATGGCGTTGCTGACAGCGAAGAGCAGGTACAGCCAGACAAGGAAATCGGGTACGCCAAACACCTGACTCAAAGCCGTGACCAGCGTGTCTACGTCGCCCGATTGGATGGCGGTACTCAGATTAGTGACGCCAAAGATTCGGAAGCCAATGAGCAGGATAACAGCCGTTCCTGTTACCAACGGCGCGCCCCCAATCAAACTCTCGCGAAAAGCGCCCAGCGAACTGGATTTGTAATACTCCACGTAGCCCAACTGCACCGAGCCATCGGCCTGCCGCCGGGGCAGCAGTGAGAAGGAGCCGGTGCGCACGCCCAACAATGTGGCTGTCAGCCAGTGGCTGAGTTCGTGCAGTACCACGCCGGGGAACAGAATGATGGCATACAAAATCACCGCCCGATCCGGCTTGCCCATCAGCAGCAAGGCAATGCCATGCAGATGGGTATGAATCCATCGCTGCATGAGCAGTAAAATGGGCAGTGTCAGGGCTACCCAGATGAAGGGCATGAGGCTTTCGTTCATAGAAGATTGGTTGTTGGCGGCTGGTTGCTAGTTACTAGTCACCAGCAACCAGCCGCTAGCCATCAGCGACTAAATCGCGCCTTTAACCAGGTCCACAAAACCGGGCTTGAGACTGGCGCCGCCGACCAGTGCGCCGTCGATATCGGGGTGGCTCATGTAGGCGTTGATGTTTTCGATGGTGACACTGCCACCGTATTGGATACGGATGGCCTGGGCAGCTGCTTCACCATATAACTCGGCGATGGCGTCGCGAACGGCCGTTTTAATGATCCCGCCTGCCTGTTCCACAGTAGCCGACTTGCCTGTGCCAATGGCCCAGATGGGTTCATAAGCAATGATGCAGGCTGTCGCTTGTTCGGCCGTCAAATCGGCAAAAGCGGCTTTGACCTGACCGCTGACGAAGGATTGGGTTTCGCCCGCTTCGTTTTGTTCCAGACTCTCGCCAACGCAGATGATGGGGGTCAGGTTGTGGGCCAGCGCCGCTTTGATTTTCTTGTTGACCCCTTCGTCGGTTTCGCCGAAGTAGGCGCGCCGTTCGGAATGGCCCAGAATGACGTATTGGCAGAAGGGTGTAATCATATTGGGGGCCAGTTCGCCGGTGTAGGCACCCTTTTCTTCAAAATACATATTTTGTGCGCCGACGCCGATTTTGGTTCCTTGTACGGCTTTGGCGACGCCGGGAATATTGATGGCCGGCGGGCAAAATACGATGTCAACGCCTTCAATCTGATTAAGGGCTTCCTTGATTTCATTGGCAAAAGCGACCGATTCGGCAGCCGTTTTATTCATTTTCCAGTTACCAGCAATAATTGGTGTACGCATTTTTAAATCTCCTAATTTATTAATTGTCGGGTGGTCGGTTATACGTCATTTTGTCATGGGTCATGGTAATTAATGACACATGATGTTATGACGAATGACTTCATGATCCCTTACTTCCCTAAATCGTTTAATTGTTCGACGATGCGAACGGCCAGCCAGAGGGCCGGATCATTGTTTTGTGCTTCTTCAAAGGCACGGATGGCTAAATCTTTTTGGCCCATTTCCCGGTGCAGGAGGCCTTTCATGAACAGCAGGTCGGCATGGTGCGCACGGCCGTTATCCTGCAAGGTCTCGTTGATGATTTGCTGCGCTTCGTCGTTTTTGCCGCCCAGAAATGCCAGGTAAGCCTGCCCAATCTTCACTGAAACGCTGTCAAAATCGGGTTGGGATTGGACGTTTTCGAGTAAGATTTGCATGGGTTCGAGGGGCGTTTGGCTGAGAACGGCCGTTATGATGGCCAGGTGCTGCAAACGCTGGTCGCCGGGGAATTTATCCCGCCCATTCTGGATGACGAGAGCGGCCATCTCCAATTCATCGACTTCCAGCAGACGTTCGGCGGCCAGGATGTAGCGCAGGGGCAGCCGGGTGTTGCTGAAGGCGTCTTGAATGAGTGCAGTGGCTTCGCCGCGACGGCCGTCTCGCAGATAAGCGGCGGCCAGTTCAGCCGTGATAGCGGCATTGTCGGGATCAACCCGGTGCAGGTCTTCTAGTTCAGGGATGGGGCGTATGACGGCGGCGGCCAGAGGTAGATCGGCGGCATTGTCAGCGGTGATGGGCTGGGGTACGGCCCCTTCGGCTTCGCTCAGTGCAGGCGTTTCCTCAACTGCTAAAGTTGATTCAATCGTTGCCGTCTCAGTTTGTTGGCGATTTTTGTTGATGGCTGACAGGATGAACAGGCAAAGGCAGATGCCCACCAAAACACCGCCAATTGTTACCAGCCGCTGGCGTTTTTTGGTTTTTGGGGCTGGGGGTTGGGGAACGGCCGTTTCCTCACTGCCCGGTGCTTCTGATAAATTAGCCAGCGGTGGCGGCGTCTTTTCTTTGATTTGGGTGACGCCCAACGGGGTGTAATCGGGCAAAACGGCCGCGCCAACCGGCGCAATATCGGTGGGCGAATCCAGCAGCGCGCCACGAAAAGCAGCCGCCACGTCACCGGCGGTCTGGTAACGATCATCGGGCGACTTGCTCAGTGCCTTGAGCAGTACTGCTTCCAGTTCCGACCCGATTTTGCTGTTGAGTTCGCTGGGCGGCGGCGGCGGATCGAAAATCTGGGCGTGAATGATGGCGTAGGAGGTGTCTGATTGGAAGGGGACACGCCCGGTGACCAGTTCGTACAGGACAATGCCAAAGGAGTAGACGTCGGTACGGCCGTCAATATCCACCTCTCCTTTGGCCTGTTCCGGCGAGATGTACTGGGGCGTGCCCATGATCATATCTTGCGACAGCGTTGATTCACCGGCCTGGGCAATCCGCGCCAGGCCAAAATCGGTCAGGTAAACGCCGCCGCCTTTGGTCAGCAAGATGTTGGATGGTTTGATGTCGCGGTGGAGGACGCCTTGTTGGTGGGCGTAATCGAGGGCTTGGGCAACGGCCGTAGCAATCCGGCCAATTTCACTTTTGGGCAGCATCCCCTGGCCCATCCGATCCTTGAGCGTTTCCCCTTCAATGTAGCGCATCACCAGATAGGGATAGCCATCATGTTCGGCAAAATCGTAAATGGGAACGATGTGAGGATGTTCCAGGCGGGCGACGACTTTAGCTTCCCGCGAAAAACGGCGCAGGAATGATTCCTCATCTTTGAACGTGGCATGCAGCACCTTAATGGCCACATGGCGATCCAGGGCAGTGTGGTAAGCTTTGAAAACGGTGGCCATGCCCCCTTTCCCCAATTTTTCGACGATTTCGTAAGCGCCGACCGTTGTCCCAATCTCAAAGCTCATATCGTTTCCATTAAGAGGTGACAGTCACTTCGAAAGTGACTGTCACCTGTATATCATCAATCTAATTATAGGGTAGGCGGTAAAGCAGAGCAATGAGAAACCGGCTTCGAATACCCCCTTACTGTTTCCACGTCTGGCGCAAAACGCGCAGCCAGTTGCCATGCGCGATTTGGGCGATTTCGGTCGCGTTAAAGCCCTGTTCGCGAAAAGCGGTCAGCAGTTTGGGCAAACCGGTCACATCTTTGAGGTCTTCCGGTACTTTAGCGCCGTCAAAATCAGAACCAAGAGCCACGTGGTCAATGCCGATGCGGTCAGCGATGTAGGCGGCGTGGCGCACAATTTCGGTGAGTGAAGTCTCGGCAGTGGGATGTCCATCTTCCCGTAAAAAGCCTTTGTAATAATTGACCCCGACTATCCCGTTCGTTTCTTTAATTGCATCCAGTTGAGAATCGAGCAGGTTGCGTGGTGAGGCGCAGCAGGCATGCACGCCGGAATGGGTGCAGACCAGCGGCGCATCGCTGATATGGGCCACATCCCAAAAGCCTTTCTCGTTGAGGTGAGATAAATCCACCAGGATGCCCAGGTCATTACATTCTTTGACAAGTCGTTTACCTGCTTTGGTCAACCCATCGCCAATGTCGGGTGTGGCCGGAAAGTCAAAGGGCACGCCATAGCCGAATTTGTTGGGGCGGCTCCATACCGGCCCCAGCGAACGCAGCCCGGCCTGATAGAAAACGTGCAGGGTGTCGAAATCTTTGTCTATCGCTTCGGCCCCTTCGATGTGAATGACGA
This sequence comes from Ardenticatenaceae bacterium, assembly GCA_020634245.1. Lineage (GTDB taxonomy): Bacteria > Chloroflexota > Anaerolineae > Promineifilales > Promineifilaceae > JACKCC01. The sequence goes on from JACKCC010000006.1 coordinate 68,500, forward strand.
TGGCGAAGATGCCGTTTTGCAGGCACTGTTCTAATTGGCCGGCGGTGCGAACGATTTGGATACGGCCGTTCCCCTCTTCCTCCCAGGTAAATAACTGCGCCATCATGGCCAGGGTGACTTTTTGGGCATACGGCCGTTTTATCGGGGGTGGCAGCGGCGTTTTGTAGGTTAAACGGCCGTGTTCATCCTCGCTTTTCTCGCTGGCAAACTCGACCTTATTGTCTTTCGGCTTGTTCGGCGCAAAAATGGCAAAAAAGCCGCCGCCCAAACCGCCCTCCTGAACGCGGGGGAAATCAATGTGCCCCACATCGCTGCGCTCAAAAAAAGAGCGCGGCGATTTTTGCGCTATCCGTTCCTCAAAAAACTTTAAAACCGTGTCGTTATGTCCATCAAAAATAAGCGGATTCATGTTTTTCCCTCATGCTAGAGATTGGAAACTGGAGATTGACATCACTCATCCCTCGTCCCTCATCACTTCTATTTGCCCGCTGCTGCCATCCAGCCGGATTCGTTGGCCGGTTTGCAGACGGGTGGTGGCGTGATCGACGCCGACGACGGCCGGAATGCCATACTCGCGGGCCACCACCGAGCCATGCGTCATCAGCCCGCCGACTTCGGTGATGAGGCCGCCCGCAGCCAGGAAGAGCGGTGTCCATGATGGGTCAGTGCCGGGGCAGACGAGGATTTCACCCGGAGTCAGTTGGGCATCATGCGGGTCGAGGACGATGTGGACGACGCCTTCAACGATGCCGGGGGAAACGGGGGTTCCGGCCAGGTCGCCATTTTCACTGGGAGTAACATCTTTACTGAGCGAAGCCGAAGTGGCCGTGCCTTCATAAAACACATGGCCGTCGCTCAGAATCAAGCGAGGGAGCTGTCGCCGCAGCTTTTCGCGGGCAAACACCGCCCGCCGTTCTGCTGCCAGAGCGGCCCAGTCAAGCTTTTCACCGGCAGCCAATGCCTTTAACTCGTCAAGATGGAAGAAAAATAGATCGTCCGGTTGGGCCAGGATGCCTTCAGCGGTCATTTGCTGGCCGCTTTGCAGGAAGGCCGCGCGGGCGATGCCCAGCATCCGAATCATGACAAACTTAGGCGTTTCGCGCAGTCCGGCCAGGGCGCGGACGCGGCGGGCGGCGATGGGGACGAGCCGTGCCTTGAAACGACTGCCGTTTTGACGGACGGCGGCAGCTAATTTTCCCACCGCTGCTTCTGCTTCGGCCGCACCCCTTGCAAAGACGGCGTCAGGTGCTCTGGCCGGATCGTCGATTTTTAAGTAGCTTTGCAGCGACTGCATAATGTGGGTGGGATTTTCGCGCCAGCGAGGGCGGCCCAAATCGATTTCGGCCAGGCCTCGCATGCCGTAACGCTCTAGAAATTGGGCAACGGCCGTTTGCGCGGCTGCCGGTAATTGGTTGTTTAGATATTCTTGCGATAAGGTGCGGGCGTCGGTTTGGGTGAAGTGGGTAACGGCCGTTTCATCTTTCCGAATCGCTTGAGCCGTCTGCCACAGAGCCAAATCCATTTCCGTCGTCACATTATGCGGCAGCCCGCGTGTAATCGTCAGCGGGTTGGGGCCGTCATTGGCAGGTAAATGCAGCAGCAAGTTCAGCGAACCCATCCCCGCGCCAAAAACAGGCAGGAACTTGAAGAGCATATACCTTAACCCTGTCCGCATCATTTCTTCAAAAATCGCCAACTGCTCCCCAAATGATTGGGCTTGCTCGTAGCGAACGGCCGTCTGGGTAAAAAAGTCGTCGAATTGGTGCTGCATCTGTTTGCGGCGTTGGTCGGGATGGCGCATTGTACGCATCATGCCCAATATAGTTGGTATAAAAACACGCAGTATTTGACGAATTGTTCTGAATCGGAACCAGCCGCGCTGGGGCATGAGGCGTGGGTCATTCCATAGGGTTTCAATGGCGTTCATCGCTCCTGGAATCACCATTGGGAAAAAGCCGCGCATCGCTTTACGGCCAATGGGATGGCGCATTAACGCCGTAATGCTGATCCATAACCGTTCGGCCGCCGACCAGGCGACCGGCACTGTGTCCATGGTGAAATGATAGCCAAAAGCCTCGGACAGCCCGGCCATCGCTCCTTTGAGAGAATCCTGGCCCAATGGCGTCATCGGGTCCAACATACCTTGCACCGCGCCAAAGGAGAACATGATTTGTAATTGGCCCGTTCTTTCGGCCATTTCCAGCGCTTTTTCAGGGATGGGAAACAAGGAGGTGATGGGGCGTGATTGTAAAAGATACAATTTGCCAGCCGACCAGGCCCATTCAATATCTTGTGGAAATCCAAATACATCGACAATCTGACGGCCCAAATTGGCCAAATCGGCAATAACCGAGTCGGGGATGGCTTGCCGGTTGGCCCCATCGACTTGTTCGGTAATTGTGCCACCGCCAGCCTGACCGCGAATGACGGTTGCTTTTGCACCGATTTTCTTTTGTAAGATGGCTCCATCTTGGGCAATGATGTATTGATCCGGCTCTACCTGGCCGGACACCAGCGCTTCGCCCAATCCCAGTGTGGCGTCGATGACCATTTCGGTGCGACGGCCGTTTAGCGGATTGGCTGTGAATAGGACGCCGGAGGCTTCGCTGGGAACCATTGCCTGGACGACAACTGCCAGGGATACCTCGTCATGGGAAATTCCGTTGCGCGCCCGGTAGCCGATAGCCCGTGCCGTCCACAAACTGCTCCAGCAATCGATGACCGCTTTGAGCAGCGCTGCCTCGCCAACGACATTCAGAAACGTGTCCTGCTGACCGGCAAAGGACATATCGGGCAAATCTTCGGCGGTGGCTGACGAGCGGACGGCAACGGGAGAAAAGTGATGAGAACTGAGGGATGAGGATTGAGTTAAGCTCTTGTAGGCGTCGGTAACGGCCGTTCCTAATTCATCTGGCATTATCCCCGCGCTAAAGCGGGCACGAATGGTGGAAGAAGCCTTGTTCAGTGCAGCGGGATCATCGGGATTGGTTTGTTGGATGGTTTGTTGGATGAAGCCTCCCAATTGATTGCCGGCGACAAAATCCTGATAAGCCTGGGTTGTGATGAGAAATCCATTGGGGACAGGCAACCCGGCACGGGACAGTTTGGCCAGGTTCATGCCTTTGCCGCCGGTATTGGCCAGGGTCGCTTGGGGTGAGTTGAGGGGGAGGGTAAACATGCGAACTCCAATTTGGATTGAATTGTAATTTGGCGATTATACCATTACTTGGTCTGTGTGGAGCATGCTATAATGATTGGGCAGGAGATTGTGTATGAAAGCAGGCAGTAAATATGAAGCTCTTTTTGCCCATTTGTCGGCCAGTGGTTTCCAAGAGATTCGTCTGACTTTTTCTGAGATTGAGACGCTGTTGGGCAGGGAACTGCCAGCCACGGCGCGGCGGCAGCGGGGGTGGTGGAGTAATCGTAGTTCGGGGGGCGTGCAGGCGGCAGCCTGGATGGGGGCCGGTTACCACGTGACGGAGCTGGATTTGGCCGCAGAGCAGGTGACGTTTGCAAAGCCTACTTTGGTGTATACGGCCGTTAAACAAGGCGACACCGTTCTTTGGAACAGTGAACTGGTCAAAGGATTACGCCAGCATTTAGGCTTGTCGCAAGGGGAGTTGGCCGATGAATTGGGCGTGCGGCAGCAAACAGTGAGCGAATGGGAACGCGGCGAATATGAACCCAGTCAGGCCACATCAAAATATTTGTCTCTTGTAGCTGAACGGGCCGGTTTTGCTTATTCAGTTGATTCCGAAAGTTGAATTCATTATTGACAAAAATGACGCTACCGTGTAAAATGTCATTATTGTCGAGAGGTATCTAACTTCGGATTCAATTTCCTCGTTGGGGGACTTCTCTTTTTTGAAATCAAATTGCATAAAACTATATTTGCCAGACGCCGCTCTGGCTCTGGTTAAGGTTGCCTGGAGGTAAAACATGGGTGCATACAGCCTGGATGAAATCATGAAACGATGGGGGCAGGGGGAATTAACGGCCGAACAGGCCATTGGTCAAATATTGCAGCTGCTGCAAAATGTATCTATGCGGCTGGGTAATGTGGAACGGCGGTTGGAGGACCAGAATCGGGACAAGGGTACGGCCAGGTTGTAGTTGGTGTCTGGTAAGCCTGAATTGCCGATGCGCAGTACGGCCGTTTCCAGTAGACTTGGGGCATGCAGAAACGGCCGTTTTTCTTTCAACACACTTTAGGATTTCGCCGTAATCCCTTTGGAGCCTTGGAGCGCGAGGAGTGGATTGGCATAGCTGTATTGTCTCCGATGTTGACAAAGCTCTCTGCCACTCCTTCTACACATTTACAACTGCTTGGATCAATGGGCAGCGGCAAGACGACGACGCTGCTCAAGCTGGCCGATACGTTGACTCAGGCCGGCGGCCATCTGGCCTATGAATATCTGGCTCAAGGGCAGCGGGCTTATCAAACAGACACGGCCGTATTAACCACATTTCTGCTGGACGAAGCGCAGCGGCTCAATCGGCGGGAGAGGCGGCGGCTGCTCTCCGCTATTTCTCGACAAGACCAATCGGGCTTACGCCTGATTTTAAGCAGCCATGAAGATTTGACGCCGCTGTTTCGCCGTTGGCGGCAGCCATTACAAACCATTGATATGAACGCGTTGCTGACGGCCGATTTATACGGCCGTATGCTGGCCCGTCGCCTGGAATATTTTGCGCTGCCCGATCGCCCGCACACGGCTCTGTCCCCCGATGCGGTGCAGTGGCTTTACGAGACATTTTATCCTAACATGCGCGATGCTGAATATTTTTTGTACGAGGTGTGGCAAAAAGAAACGGTCGTTAGAGAGGTAACGGCCGTTGTGTTAAAAGAATTGTTTGACCAAATCGGGTAAGCTTACCGGTTGTTATTGGCTGTCTCTGTGCCGGGAGTTGGCCGCAGCACAAATTGGGCTTCTTCCTTGACATCCCGTCCCCAGGGCACATCCAATTGCACGGTGATTCCCCAAACAATACTGATGTAATGGCCTTCATAGCTCCAAGGCTCTTCCGGCAATTGAAAATCGAATTCAAACGAACGGGGCATATTGGTGTTTAACGTCCCTTGAAACACGTCCTTCTCATCAATTTTTTGCCGGAATTGGGTTCCGCGCCCTTCTGTGTACCATTCCAGGCGGATATACAGATGATTACATTTCACATCACTATCCGGGACGACTACCACCGATCCCTGCACAAATTCACCCGGACGAAAGCGCGATGCGCCATAAGATTCTGTTCCACTGCGTAAGCAAATTTGAATATCTGCTTTGGCCATAATCATTTACCTCTAATTCGCCAGTACCGGCACAACTTCCAGTTCAAACTCTTCCAGGAAGTCCGGAAGCCGGGGCACTTTCATCGAAAAGCGGACAAACCATTCCAGCTTGTTGCGGCGCACTTTTAGCGTGTGCATTCCATCGGGCGGGATTTGCAGCTCATAATTTCTTTGAATCAGATGCCCCGCCTGAAAATGGCCGCCCGACTCTTCAAACTCGGCGATGATGTGATTGTGAGTTACGGTTCGTGTGTCCGTGCCTTGTTGATAGGTGGCTGTCTCGCGGAAAACCAGCTCCAGGCGAATATTATCGACCTGGACACCGCTTTTGAAACTGTGGAAAAAGTTAACGGTGAACGAGTCGCCGATGCGCAGCATCTGTTCTGAAATCGTAATTTCTGGCTTGCCGATGCGGAAGCGCGTGTAATAGGAAAGCCCGCCAAATAAGAGGATTCCGACACCAATGAGGATAAAAACAGCGCCGAAAATGATGAAAGGTGTATCCTCGTCGCGCAGGCCAAGAATGACGAAGACGACGGAAAATGCAATCCAAAACAGACCAAACAGGACCAGGCAGCCGGGTTTGCTTTGTGATTTTATGGTGGTTGAACGTTCCATACTTGTTTTCCTTGATAGTTGTTCGTTTTTGATTTAGCAACCTGGTTTGTCGTGGCCGCTTCAGTGGTTTGACCGGCTAAAGCCGCCACTACGAACTCTGATTCAGGTTGTTATTTGCCTAACAGTCCGTTAAAAAAGGTGACGACCAGTTGGCCCAGGTTTTCCAGGTTAAAACCGCCTTCTTGCACAACGACCGAGGGCAGGCGCAGCGCGGCAATGGCTTTGCCTATTTGGCGTAAGATTCCAGCCTCGATTTGGAAGCCGCCTATGGGATCGCCCTGGATAATGTCTACGCCCAGCGAGACGATGAGAATGTCGGGTACGTAAAAGCGGATGCGGTTTAGGGCTTCTTCCAGGGCGGCCAAGTATACGATTTCGGTGCTGCTGCGGGGCAGCGGAAAGTTGTAATTGTAGCCTTTGCCGGAGCCTTCGCCGTATTCGTCGGCGTAGCCCCAGTAATAGGGGTATTCGTGTAGGGGATCGGCGTGGATGGAGCAGTAGAGGGCGTCGGAACGGCCGTAAAAAATCATCTGCGTTCCGTTTCCATGGTGATAGTCCAGGTCTAAAATAGCAACCCGCTGCCCTTGTTGAACCAGCCATTGAGCGGCAACGGCCGTGTTGTTCAAATAACAGCCACCGCCATAAAAATTGGGGCCGGCATGATGGCCTGGCGGCCGGCAAAGGGCGTAAGCCACTTTGCTGCCCTGGGCATGAACCAGTGCTGCCGCGCTAACGGCCGTTTGGACAGCCCAGTAAGCCGTCTCCCAGGTATGCTCAAAAATGGGCGAAGCTGTATCAAAGGCGTAGCAGCCAAGCTGTCCCCACACGGATTGGGGTTTGTGGCGCAGAGCAAATTTGGAAAATGTGTTGGGCAGGGCTAACTGCGACTCGGCTTCATTGGCCATGCGTTCGTGAGCATTTTGCAGTAGATTGAGCAAGCCATACTCGTGAATTTCCCCGATGGTGTCGATGCTGAAATCACCGGCGCTGGTGATCGGCCCCAATTTGGCAGCTTGTAGGGCATTAAAAATTAATTGTCCGCGCTGGGGAACTTCACCGTAAAAGCGGTTTTGAAATAGGGTATCCGACCGGTGCATTTGTGCCGGATCGTGTTGTATGTGGCCCGGATAATAGAAAGTATGCATCCCAAATTACTCACAAAAAGGTCAGTGGATACTGCTACGATCTATTAAACCCTGAAATCAGACTTATGACAATAAAACAGAAGTGCCAGGCCCAGGGGGACAGGTTCCACTCCCGCCAGCCCTTTCCACCCTGTGCTTGGCACTTGTCAACGATACTCCGTGCCCCCGATTACTGCCAGACAGGATAAAAACCGGTGGCTGCAATTTCGGTCGTTTGGCCGGTTGCCGGTTCCAGCAGCCAGATGCCGGGGCGGGCTGATGGGTTTTGGGTGTCGAAGCGCTGGAAGAGGATGTAACGGCCGTTACCCGACCAGCGTGGTATGCCATGATGAATGAATGGCTCGTTAGTAAGTGCCCTGGCTTCGCTGCCATCCGCCCGAATGAGCCAGAGTTGACGGCCGTTGACCGTTCCCGGCCGTTGGCGGCCAAACACAATCCACTCCCCATCAGGCGACCAGGCCGGGCTGGCATCGTCGGTGGGTTCGATTTCGCTGATGACGGCGGGCATGACACCTTCGTTGGCTGTGTCGGCCAGCAGTAAAGGCATGGAGACGACAAACTCGTGACTGTGGTTTTGATGGTCTCCGTCATCGCTGCCGTGATAGGTGGTGAGCTGCTGGTTGCGGTAAAGGAAAGTCGGTTGGGTGGGATGCCAGATCGCGGGCGTGCCCAGACTGGTGGGCATTTGGAAGTGACGGCCGTCGCTGAAGTTATAAAATTCAATGCCCTGATCCGGCGAAACGACGTAGCTGATCCAGTCACCGTCGGCCGAAAAGCTGGCGGCCTGGCTGGGACCATTGCTGTTTTCTTGCAGCGGAACCGTTTCGCCTGATTCGCTGTCCAGCCACCAGAGGCGGACAGGTACGCCCGGTTCGGTACGCTCGTATACCAGTCGGCGGCTATCGGGATGCCAGACGATTTGATTACATTGAGCAGGCGCACAGGCGAGGAGCAGGTGGAGGGAACGGCCGTTCCCATCTATCAGCCACAGCGCATCACCCGTTGAATAAGCGATTTGGTGGTCATCGGGCGACGGGGCAAAGGTGAGGATGTCCTGTTCGCTTTGGGTGAGTTGGGTAGGGCTGGCGTTGATTTCTGTCTGGTAGAGCTGGATACGGCCGTTTTCATCCCAATTCAAATATAAAATGGGCGGCAGCTTGTCTTGGGCCGATAGACAGCCTGCCAAAATCATAATGAGCATGCCCCAAAAGGCCGCAAAGCGTATTTTTGCCATGGCGGGATCATACCGGTTTGCAGTTGTTTTGGCTTGTGTGGGCGGTGGGGGTTTAACGGCCGTTAATGAAAATCAAAAGACATCACATCATGATTCGTATTCATTTCCAGCCGCTGCCCGGTGACAAAATAAACGATCCATTCGCAAATATTGGTTACCCGGTCGCCGGCCCGTTCCAGATTGTGGGCCGCCCACAGCAGGTGATGGGCATGACTGGCCATCCAGGTTCCTTGCTGATCCAGGCCAAGCAGGTTGTGGTAAATCTGTTCGTACAAGGCGTCAATGTGATCGTCATTGGCGGCAACCGAAAGTGCCAATTCCACATTCTGCTGAATGAGCGCATCCAACGCCAGATGGAGCATCTTTTGGGCAACCTGGGCCATCTGGGACAGCTCGTTAGGAAATACGACTTCGGTTTCGTTACCCATGATGATCGTAACTTTGGCAATGCCTTTGGCATAATCGTGCATACGCTCCAACTCTGACGCGATTTCCAGGCAGGCCGAGACAAATCGTAAATCGCTGGCTATCGGATTTTGTGTGGCAATAATGCGTAAACAGTTTCGCTGAATGTCAATCCACCGCTGATTAATACCCTGGTCGGCCAGGATGAGCGTCTTTGCGCCGGCCAAATCTTTGTTTTTTAGAATATTACTGGACAATAAAAGCGCTTCGCTGACCAGACTGCCCAGGGTTAATATTTGAGTCTGTAATCCTTGTAATTGTTTTTCCAGTATGGCGCGTTTGCCGTTGCGGATCACCATTGGTTTGCTTGTCTCGTGTTGTTACTTTCTGAATGGGTCCTGATAAAAGAGGCGAGAAACGAGTCCTCACCTCTTTTATCCAGGCGTAGAGAGGAAGGTAAAAAGCTGTAGTTTTGATTAGTTTAGGATGTGATGGTTAACGGCCGTTCAACCCCATGTTAAGCAGCTACTAAAAAACCGTAAACATCCGGTTAACGCCAGACTGCCAACTCTTCTAGTACTTTTTCCCGGATGTCATCCCGCACCTGGCGAAACACCAGCAGCTTTTCATCATCTGTTCCTGTTGCTTTTGCCGGATCGGGGAAGCTGATATGCTGCTTTTGGCCTTTTCCCAGCCAGACCGGGCAGTTCTCTGCGGCATCGTCACAAACCGTTACCACCAGGTCAAAAGCCATCCCCATAAATTCATCAGCCGTTTTAGAGCGATGGTTAGAGATGTCAATTCCCAGTTCCGCCAGCGCTTGAATAGCCAGCGGATGTACATAACCCGCCGGTTCCGTGCCGGCCGAAACGGCCTGCCACGACTCGCCCAGAAAATGATTGGTCAGTCCTTCAGCCATATGGCTGCGGCAAGAATTACCGGTGCATAAGAAAAGAACTTGTTTCTTCATCAAATCGGTTGTCCACGAATAATCACAAAGTAATCGGATTTCTCAACCGGTTGATTGTTGTTGTGTTCAGCCGGCCAGAAATCAAACTTTTTTATAGAGACGGCGGAGCCTCGATTTCCGAGTCCAGTTCGACGTATTTCCCATCAATCATGTAGATGATCCATTCACAAATGTTGGAAACCCGATCCGCCGAGCGCTCCAAATTGTGAGAGGCCCATTCCAGCCGGTTGGCGTGTTCAACTTCCGCCGAATTTTCCGTTACGTAGGTAATGATTTCGCAGTAGATGCGGTTATAAAGTGCATCTACCTTGTCATCGTTAGCCGGAATGCCTCGTGCCAGGTCCGCGTCACGGTTTGTAAAAGCATCCAGTGCCCGGTGCAGCATATCGCGCGTGTGCAGCGCCATTTGTGGTAAAAGCTCAGAAATGGCCGGCAAAATATTTCTTTCGCCAAGCATCAGGCTGATTTTACCGATTCCTTTCACATAATCGTGAATGCGCTCTAATTCTCCGACAATTTCGATGATGGCCGCGATGAGGCGCATATCACCGGCCATAGGCTGCTGGCGGGCGATGAGAGAAAGACAGTCCAACCCGATCTGGATGCGCTGTTCATTTATCTTCACGTCGGCCGTGATGAATTGCTGCGAACGGGTTAAATCTCTCTGTACCAATGCCTCGATCGATTTAACGATATTGGCCTCCACTTCACTGCCCAGGCTGATGATTTGGTCTTCTAATCTCTGTAGTTCTTTTTCATAAGTTGTTCTGATCATGCTGCCTCCTAACCGAATCGGCCGGTGATATATTGTTCGGTAAGATCGTGTTTGGGATTGGTGAACAATGTTTCTGTTTCTCCAAATTCTACCAGATAACCGGCCCGATCTTCGCCCATGTTGAAGAAAGCGGTGAAGTCGGAAGCACGGGCGGCCTGCTGCATGTTGTGGGTGACGATGAGGATGGTGTATTTCTTTTTGAGTTCTTGGATCAATTCCTCGATCCGCAAGGTAGCGATGGGATCAAGGGCCGAAGCCGGCTCGTCCATAAGGATGATTTCTGGCTTGACAGCGATGGTGCGGGCAATGCACAAACGCTGCTGCTGCCCGCCGGAAAGGGATAGTCCGCTTTGATCCAGTTTGTCCTTGACTTCATCCCAAATCGCGGCTTGCTGCAGCGATTGTTCGACCAGGTCATCTAGTTCGCTTTTGCTGCCTTTGAAGCCGTTGATGCGCGCCCCCCAGGCGACATTGTCGTAGATGCTTTTGGGGAAGGGGTTGGGTTTTTGGAAGACCATGCCGATGCGGCGGCGTATTTCAACCGGGTCAACATCGGGATCATAGATATTTTTACCACGAAAGAGGATTTGTCCTTCCAGCCGGGAGGTAGGCACCAGATCGTTCATACGGTTGAAGGCGCGTAAGACGGTGCTTTTGCCGCAGCCGGAAGGGCCAATTAAGGCCGTGATTTGGCGGGCTTTGAACTTGAGGGAGGCGTTTTTAACGGCGCGGAAACTGCCGTAGTAGATATTGAGGTCGTTGCCTTCGATGGCGTGTTCGCCGTTGGAGTATGAGAGTGTAGTTGTCATGGTTTTTCCTAGAGTTGCGAAGCTGCAAAGTTGCGGAGTTGCTTTTCTACTTTGCTGCTTTGCCTTTTTACGTCATTTTTGTGCTGTAGCGATTGCGCAGGAACACGGCCGTTGCATTTAATGTCAGCAATAAAGCCAACAAAACGATGATAGCCGCCGCGGCAATGTTACGGAATTCATCCTGCGGTCGGGAAGTCCATTGGTAAATCTGAATTGGCAGAACCGTGAATTTGGAAAACGGCCCTGACGGATCGACGGTGATGAACGTTGAGGCACCGACGACCACCAACGGCGCAGTTTCGCCAATGGCGCGGGACATGGCCAGGATGGTGCCGGTGAGAATGCCGGGCAGGGCATTGGGCAATACGTGATGCCAGATAGTTTGCCATTTGGTGGCTCCCAGGCCATAACTGGCCTGGCGCAGCGAGTTGGGCACGGCCCGAATTGCTTCCTGAGCGTTGATGATGATGATGGGCAAAATGAGCAGACCCAGGGTAAGACCGGCGGAGATGATGGTACGGCCGTTAGCCGTCGTCCCATCATCAATCACTCCAAACGCCGCCCCGCTGGTAAACGATTCCAGCACCCGTACAAAAATCGCCAGCCCCAGCATCCCGTAAATAATCGAGGGCACACCGGCCAGGTTATTAATATTGGTCTGAATCAACCGGTTAATCCGATTTTCTTGTGACGCATATTCTTCCAGGTAAACGGCCGCACCCACCCCGATGGGGAAAGAAAAGCCAATCGTAATCAAAATTACCCAGAGTGAGCCAATGATGGCTGTGCGTACACCGGCCAGTTCCGGTTCGCTGGACTGCGGGCTGGTAATGAAAGACGGCGTCAGCCACGAGCGGAATTCCACGACAGCGTTGGGGAACTCCTGCTGCGCTTCCAGCAGGACTTGATTGCGGTGGAAAACCGAGTCCACAAACGACCAGGTTTGCACCACCTGCGGCACTACCACCCGCTCCAAAACCAGACGGTAAACATCTTCTTTGCTGCGGGCAGGCAGCGAACAGGCAGTGGGTGGTTCATCACTGGTGCACAGTTCATTTAACACAACCGGGTCTTCAAAAACGGTCTTGTTTTCGAGGAAAAGCTGCTCGCGTTCCAGGCGGCGGCCCAGCCCTGCCGAAATATGAGCGGCTAAAATATCCACCAGCGCTTCTTGCGACAACTCTTCCAAAGGAGTGCCGTCAGCGGTCAGTTCTTCCGGGTTAATACTGTTTTCGACAGCCACCAACCCAAACGCCGAATTGAAAATATTGTACAACAGCGCCAGCAGCACCACGATAGCAATAATCGTCGCCGACAGGAACAGTGTCCGCCAGAAAGCGCCCCACCGGTGCCGGGTCGCAATTTGGGAGACAAGCGCATCCCCTTCGGGGTAGAAACTTCTATCTTCCATCATTCATACACCTCACGGAAGCGGGCCACAATACGGCGGCTGATCATGTTCAGCGTTAAAGTCATAAAGAACAACAAAAGGCCGATGGCAAAAATACTGTTGTAATCAACCGAATCGTAGCTCAAATCACCACCGCTGATACGTACAATATGGCCGGTCATCGTTTCCGCCGATTCGAACGGATTAAAGGTGAACTTGGGGCCGGCTCCGGCGGCAATCGCCACAACCATCGTTTCCCCGACGGCGCGCGAAATAGCTACCACAAAAGCGGCCGTAATCCCGGAAAGGGCGGCCGGCAGCACAATCTTGAGCGCTGTTTCCAGTTTTGTTGCCCCCAGACCATAAGCTGCCTGGCGCAGTGAATTAGGCACCGCATGAAGGGCATCTTCACTCATCGAACTAACCAGCGGGACGATCAAAATACCCACGACAATACCGGCCGATGCCGTATTGAAAATCTGGACAACGTCATCGCCGAAAATGGCCCGCAGCAGCGGCGTCATGAAAGTCAGCGCAAAGTAACCATAAACAACCGTCGGAATCCCGGCCAGCACCTCAAGGATTGGCTTGAGGATGCTGCGCGCTCGGTCAGAAGCGTATTCGCTCAGGTAGATAGCGGTTGCCAGACCCAGCGGCAGCGCTACCAACATGGCAATCGTACTGGTCATCAACGTTGCTGTTACCAGCGGCCAGATGCCAAAATTGCCAATGGCCGGCTGCCATTTCGTCGAGGTGAAGAACTCCAACAGTGTCACGCCATCGGTCTGGAAAAAGAGCAATGCTTCCTTGCCTAATTCGTAGACGATGCCAATCGTTGTAAAGATGGAGATCGCCCCACATAAAAAAAGAAAGCCTTGAATAAGCGCTTCGCCGGGGCGAAATCTTTTTGCCAGGCTGCTGCTGCGGTCGCCCAGGTTAACAGTTTGGGGGTTTTCAGGATTAAGAGCTGCATGACTCTCCATAAATTTCTCCTTGTCCCGTTTTCAAGGTGACAGGCACTTTCAAAGTGCCTGTCACCTAAAATAGCGTGAAAGAGAGGGCGGATTTTCACCCTCTCCTGGTTAATCTTTTAAGCGCACATGACGATCATGCGTTTATTATTGAGCATCCAACCAGTTCATCATCGACGCCTCCAACGCATCCTGGCTGGCGGGGAAGTAGCCGACATCAGTGATTTCTTCGTTGACGTAGGTCAGGAAGAAGTTGATGTAAGCGGCGACCTGCGGTTTTTCAGCCATGATGGTGGCATCGGAGTAGATGAAGAGCGGGCGGGCCAGTGGATATTCAGCGGCGTCAACCGTCTGCTGATTAGGTTCAACCCCTTCGATGGAAAGGATATTGAGGGTATCAGCATTTTCCTGGTAGTAGGCGTAGCCGAAGAAGCCGATGGCGTAGGGACTGCCCAGGATACCCTGGACCAGCACATTGTCATCCTCGCTGAGTTCCAGATTGGAAGCGGCCAGAATCGGGGTTTCATCCTCGTCGAAGATTTCTTCCACGAAGTAATCGAAGGTGCCGGAATCGGTGCCGGGGATGTAGCGCAGGATCGGTTCATTGGGCCAGGAGGGGTCTACGTCTGACCAGTTTTCGGCGGTGCTGAAGATGGCGGCTAATTGTTCAAAGGTGACGTTGGTCAGGAAATCATTTTCTTTGCTGACGGTGACGGCCAGGGCATCGGTGCCGACGCGGAACTCGATGGGCGTACGGCCGATCGCGGCGCAAGATTCGATTTCACTGTCTTTGATGGGACGGCTGGCATTGGAGACGTCAGATTCACCGGCGACGCAGAAGCGTTCGAAGCCAGCGCCGGAACCGATGCTGTCGATGGTGATGTTGCCGGCAAAGCCTTCATCCTGGAACCGTTCGGCCATGCGTTCGGCGAGGGGGAAGACGGTGGAGCTGCCGGCGGTGACGATGTCGCCGCTGTAGGCTAACGGATCGACTTTGGGTAGGGCAACCACTTCCTGAACAACCGTTTCAGTGACGGTTTCGGTAACGGTTTCGGTAACCGTTTGGGTTTCGGTGACAACGCGGGTTACAGGAACTTCGACTCGTTCTGTGACTGTTTCCGGTTCAGCGGTACCGCCACAGGCAACGAGCAAGGCGGCGATTACTGCAAAAACGACAAATAATTTTAAGCGCATTTTTCTCCTCCAGAGATATTTTGGATGTTGTTACTTGTCTTTTGGCCAGCATCTCCTCTTGGTGGATGAGTTGTTGGCAAGGTTACAGCACGGAGTTACCCGTGCTGCTTCCTAATTGAGGCAAGTGTGCATTTGTTATGGGGAGAAGATTAGCACCCGGTATTTAACGATCTTTCAATGGGCTGTTAACAATTGGCAAAGATCGGGTTAATAGTTGGTTAACGGCCGTTCTCCTCATAGTGCCAGACACGGGATGAACCAAACAGGGCCAGGCATGGGGCGGAACGCTCCTGGTAATCCAAGAACTTGCCGCCCCATGCCAGGCACTGCCCAACTCAACTTGGCTCTTGTAACGAGTCAGGTTGACTCTTGTAACGAGTCAGGTTGACTCTTGTGGCGACTCAACTTGGCTCTTGTGACGAGTCAGGTTGACTTTTGTGGCTGCTCAACTTGATTCTTGTAACGAGTCAGGTTGACTCTTGTGACGACTCAACTTGATTCTTGTGACAAGTCCAGTTGACTAATGTGGCGAACCAGGTAACTCAGCAGTGCCAGGCACGGGGCGGAACATTATTCAATGACCAAAGCCGTGTGCCCGGTGCCTGGCACTAACGACGGGGTGGCCGTTTAAGCAGTGCCTGGCACGGGCGGAAATTTTCAATGACCAAAGCTGTGTACCCCGTGCCTGGCATAAAAAGATCATCTGGCACGTGAATTTCCCATATGCTATCCTTCCCCAGACGTTAACCAGGACAGGACCAGACCGATGGGAGAAATGGCGACCAATCTAATTCAAACCTTCATCAACCGCTGGCAGAACTCCGGCCTTCGCATGACCGAGCAGACCTTCCAGCTCTTTTGACCAAAGACTGGCCGACATTATCGGCGTGAGCATCCCCGACCCCAAAACCCCTACGGTACGAAAAGCAATACGTTTTTGAGAAAGCCGTTCCCTCGACATGGCACGACCGACTGCATAAATTATAGCCTGCCAAGCAGAGGGCTGTTTTGTCTTGAGCCAAGCAGGGAAGGCGACCAGGCAGAAGAAGCTGGACTTTTTCGAAAAGTCCAGCTTTGCAAACTGACACGCAAACGGGGCACGGCCGTACGCGGCACCGCCGGTTGGGATACAGCCATGGAAAAGGCCCGCAACCAGGGCCAGAGCTACATCCGCAGCCTGCCGCCCGCCGAAATCAAAGACGGCCGTCCCCCCTTCCTCATCACCGTGGACGTGGGGGCGACGATTGCCCTGTACAGCGAATTCACCCGCAGCGGCGGCAACTACGTCCCCTTCCCCGACCCCAACAGCTACCGGCTGACCCTCGACGATTTGCACGATGCGGCCGTGCGCGATTTGCTGCGCACCATCTGGACCAACCCGATGGCGCTCGACCCGGCGCAGCGCAGCGCCCGCGTCACCCGCGAGATTGCCGGCCGCCTGGCCACGCTGGCCCGCTCGCTGGAAGGGGAGCACGAGCCAGACGTGGTCGCCCAATTCCTGATGCGCTGCCTGTTCACCATGTTTGCCGAGGACGTGGCCCTGCTGCCCGACCGCAGCTTCACCCGCCTGCTGGCCGACATCCGGCGCGATCCGGCCAGCTTCAAACCAATGCTGGAACATCTGTGGGCGACGATGAACAGCGGCGGCTTCTCGGTCATCCTGCGCCAGGAACTGCCCCAATTTAACGGCGGCCTCTTTGCCGACCAGACGGCGCTGCCCCTCAACGAAGACCAGATTCAACTGCTGGTGGAGGCGGCGCGGGCCGATTGGCGCGACGTGGAACCGGCCATTTTTGGCACGCTGCTGGAACGGGCGCTGGACCCGGTGGAGCGGCACAAATTGGGCGCCCATTACACGCCCCGCGCCTACGTCGAGCGGTTGGTGCAGCCGACGGTTATCGAGCCGCTGCGCCAGGAGTGGGAGAGCGTCCAGGCGGCGGCGCTGCTGCACGCCGAGACGGGCGAAACGGACAAGGCCATCGCCGAGGTGGAAGCGTTTCATCGTAAACTGACTTCGTTGAAGATTTTGGATTCGGCCTGCGGTTCCGGCAACTTCCTCTACGTCACGCTGGAGCTGATGAAACGGCTGGAGGGCGAGGTGCTGAACACATTTGCGCAGGTGGGCCAGGGCAAAGATGAAACGGTGAGAGCGTGATGATTACGCCGCAGCAGTTCCTGGGCATCGAGTCAATCCGCGGGCGGCGGCGATTGCCGGGCTAATTGTTGTGGATTGGCTTCCTCCAGTAGCATTTGCGCGAAGCGAACCCGGCCGCCGGAATGATTATCAAATTTCCACAACATCGAATACCGCGACGCCGTCCTGGGTGGGACATACCATCGAGCCAGCGCTGGATGAGGAAGGGCTGACCGGTAACGTTGGGACGGCCGTACCGCAAACCCCATCCGTCACCGGCGAAGGGGGTGCCGGACCGCCCGCGTCCCGGTCTACCGCTACATCAACCCGCACCCGGCGGCGTGGCTGAGCCGATATTGTGGTGGCAATCCGCCATTCATTGGTGGAAAGTATATGCGAGTATTGAGCGATGGCTATTCCGAATCTTTGCGTCCATGTATAAGGCATTCCCAAAGGCTGCTGATTTTGTCATGTTCTGGTGGAATAAGGCGGCTAACCCTATTGCAAAATAACGAAAACTGGTGATTGGTTCATCACAACAAACATTCGGCAGACTTTTTAATCGGCGTGTGATCGACGAGCACGCGAGTTCGATAAACCTCTCGCAATTGTTTTTGCGATTCTGATCATCCATGGACGAACAACGTGGATGGTGCCAATGTTAGAATATATCTATGACAGTAGCAGAACGGGAAATAGTGAGGGCAAATTAAAAACTGTGTCAGAAAATTTTACAGCTAGGGAAAGCTGAACTCAATTCTCGACACGAATAGGAAACATCTTATCGGACTTGACAATTGGGGCAAATGTCGCGGGAGTTAAGGCGCTTGAATCAAACAGTGATTTGAGTAACCGGGGTGTCCAAATCTTTGGTTCTGGGTTTATTGTCACCGTGAAGCACAATCTTTGGGCTTAGGGACGGTGGAGGGCATTGAAAACATATACGTAATTACCGTAATGGTCAGGATATTACCCAAACAAGTCGAGATGTAATGGTCATCGACCTGTTTGGCTTAACTGAAAACGAGGTAAAAAGAAAATTCCCGGATATTTACCAACACGTCCTGTTGAAAGTAAAACCAGAAAGAGAACAAAATCGTAGGAAGTCGAGAAGAGAAAAACTTGGTGGATATTTGGAACCTAATCCTAAGTTACGCGAAAATGGTGGCTGACGCCTGAATATTGTCACCCCTGCAACCTCAAAACATCGATTTTTCCTGTTTCAAGATGAAAGTTTTATCTGATGATGCTTTAGTAAATATTGCATTGAGTGATGGTTATCATCTTGCGGAGGTATCGAGCAAGATACCATAGCCTGGGCTTTTACAGTCACTGGTGCAATTTGGGGCCGACGCCGAGATATATTAATTCACGCTGCTTCGACACCTTCCCTTTCCCCGACGCCAGCGACGCCCAAAAGCCCATCCTGACCTGGCCGAGCAGCTCGACACCACCGCAAACGGCAACAGGCCAGCACCAGCCTCACTCTCACCGACATGTACAACGTCCTCGAAAAATCCGCGCCCTGGATGTAGGGGCTTACCCTCGTGGTCGCCCGAAGAGGCAGGGCAGGCAAGAAGCAGGGGCAGGCACAAGGCCACGCCCTACGTTAACCGCCAAAGAGCGCCAAATCCACGAACAGGGCCTCATCAGCATCCTCAAACAGCTACATGACGATTTGGACCGCTGTTTCGACGCCTACGGCTGGCCGCCAGATTTAGCCATGAAAGAGATCCTGCAGCACCTCGTTGATCTCAACGCCGCGCGCGCCGCCAAGCCGCGGGGCACATCCGCTGGCTCGCCCGCCTGCAGGCCCCGGATGGAAGTCAATGCTACCCAGGCCACGCTCATTCAAGTGACAGTCACCTCCGAGGTGACATCACTTCCCTGAACTCTGGCCCAAAGCGCTGAAAGATCGGGCAACGGCCGTACGCGCCGCATTACTGGCGCTGGCCGGCCCGGCCGATTTGAACACCGTCGCCGCCGCCTTTGACGGCCGTCGCACCGCCAAACGCCTGGAAGAAATCGAGGAAATCCTGGAGATGCTGGTGCTGTTGGGGCAGGCGGATGATGTGGGAAACGGGAGGTATGCGGTAAGGTAATAACAATTATGGACAAACAACAACTGGCGGCCGCCATCAAACTACATTTTACCCTCACTGAACTGCGTCAGCTTTACTTTGATTTGAATCTGCGCTTCGAAGATATTCGTGGGGAAACTGTAACTGACAAGGCTATCGGCTTGGTTGAATTATGTTTGCGCGATAATCAAATGGATCGCCTAGTGGCGGCGCTGACAGCCGTTCGGCCGCGTGTCCCCTGGTCATGGGTTGGTATTCAGATGAGCGCGGGGCAATATGCCATCAATTTGGATGAATTGTACGCGGCGGCGACACGAGATGCTTTATACGGTAGTTTCCATGACGCGTTACAAAAAATCGATCAAATCGGAAGCATCAACCCCTTCTATCACGGATTGGCCCGCCTTCGAGCTGACGTCGAAAGGGCAATGTCGCCTTTAGAGGTCGCCAAACCAACATATGCTGCCCCGCGTCCAAGATTTAACCCTGTTTTTGTTTGGCCGATTGTATTAATTGTAGTGGGTATTGTTTCTTGGATTGCTTTGTATGATCCGAAACCGCCTCCTAATAGCTTGAGCCAGGAACCCACTCGAACACCTATAGCCATTATTGCAAATGTCACGTCAATAATGACATCAACAAGAAAATCAGCAACACGACAAGCTACTCCAATAAAGACGCCAAGTATCCTGAACGCTTCGCCAACAAGTACGCAAACAGGTACACCAATATTCACTATTACGCCTATACCTGCAAACATACCGACAAAATATTTTGGGTTCAAGCTAACGTTCCCTCCGCCGGAAACATTTATCAGTTCAAGTGAGGCAGAACAAACATTTCATTGGCAATGGGAACGTCAATTGCAAGAAGACGAGCATTTCGAAATTCGCTTCTATCGGCCTGGCGAAACGACATATCAAGCACCTTTTGGTTGGTCTAAGGAACCCTATCGCAAAATAAACCTGAATCAATTAAGTGGTGGTGGTCATTATGAGTGGGCTGTTGTAGTAGTTAAAGGTGTAGATGGCCGATGGGAACAGGACTTAATACAAAGTGAACGTTATGAGCTATTTTGGGAAGGGTAGCTAGCGAGGTAAAGATTGTCAGGCAGGCAATGGATATGGGGAACGGAAAGTATGCGGCGTGAGTCCAAGTGCCAGGCAAGGGGCGGCAAAGAGTTGGATGACCAAGATCGTTCCGCCCCTTGCCTGGCACTATGAGGGGAATCGCCCCTTGCCAGGCACTTTAGGCGACGGGGAGGGTGAAATAAAAAGTGCTGCCCTTGCCTTCTTTGCTGATGGCCCAGATACGGCCGTTATGCGCCTGAACAATATGGCGGGCAATCGCCAGACCCAGGCCGGTTCCACCCCGGCTGCGGGTGCGCGCCCGGTCTGATTTGTAGAAACGCTCGAAGATGCGGGGTAAATCGGCGGCAGTAATACCAATCCCATGATCCTCGACAGAAAAGCGAACGGCCGTTTCCCCATCCACCAGCTCCGCCCCAACCGTAATAAAGTCGCCCGATGACGAAAACTTGATGGCATTATGCAGCAAATTGGCAATCACCTGCTGCACGCGGGCGGCATCGGCCAGAACCAGCGGCAGGCCGGATGGCAAATTGAGGACCAGTTCAATCTCACTGCGGGCAGCCTGCGGCTGGAGGCGCTCCATCGGATCAAAAAACAGGTCGGGAACGGCCGTACGCGCCAATTTCAACGGCACCTGCCCCGACTCAATACGCGACAGTTCCAGCAGTTCCTCCACCATTTGGGTCAGCGTATCCACTTCTAATTCAGCCCGTTCCAGGAAGCGGGCGGCTGCCGGCGGGTCGTCCAGCGCGCCATCGCGCAGCGTTTCCACCACCGCCCGCAAAGAAGCCAGCGGCGTGCGCAGTTCATGCGAAATATTGCTGATAAAGTCGCGCCGAATCGTTTGCAAATGGCGGATATGGGTCAAATCTTGCAGGATAAGCAGATAGCCGCTGGCATCGTCATCCTTAAATGGCGTGATAACCGCCTGCAAAAACAAGTCAGTCCCAACTTCAACGGCCATCGACTGCTCTTGTCCTGTCTGGCGGCAGCGGTGCCACAAGTCGATGAGTTCATGATGGCGCACAGCTTCGGCAACGGAACGGCCGATGATCAGGGCTTCCTGTGTGTTCAAAATGCGGGCGGCCGCCGGATTAATCAACGTGATTTTGCCGGAAGAATCGGCAAACAACAGGCCGTCGCCCATCTGATTGAGCACCAGCGCCAGCAATTGCTGCTCCTGGGTCAGCGTTGTCAAACGCGCATCAAGCTGTTCGGCCATTTGATTGAAAGCGTGAACAAGCTGGCCCATTTCATCTGATTGGCCGGCGATGATGTGGTTATAGCGCTGGCCATCGCGGATTTGGTTGGCCAGTGCGATCAGGTCTTGCAGGGGGCGGTTGAGACGCTGTGAGAGCAAGTGCGCCAGTAGAAAAGCGAGTCCGGCCGCAATCACGCCGGAGATCACAATGCCCTGGCGCACGCAAACCATATCGCAGCCGGAACGGCCGACGTACAGCCACATACTCACCACAATGAATAGGACAAGCAGCAAAATTGGTGCGACGATGCGCCGGCGCAGCTTCTGGTGCATGGGCTACCCTTCAAACCGGTAGCCGACGCCGCGCACGGTGACGATGCGGGTTGCCTGGGCCGGATCAGGCTCGATTTTTTCGCGCAGCCAGCGCACATGAACGTCTACAGTGCGGCTGTTGCCATCGTAGGACCAGTCCCAAACGCGCTCCAGAATTAAATCGCGGGAAAGGGCGATGCCGCGATGGCGGGCCAGAAATTGCAGCAAATCAAATTCTTTGGGCTTGATGCGTAAAGGCTGACCGTCGAGACGTACTTCGCGCCGCTCCCCATCAATGACGAGATTGCCAAAGGTGAGAACGGCCGTTTGCGGCGAGGACGGCAAAGTGGTTTCACCTTGCTCGGCGGCCAGCTCTTCGCGGATGATTTCCACGCGGCGCAGCAGGGCCTTGACGCGGGCCAGCAGTTCACGCATGCTGAACGGCTTGGTGAGGTAATCGTCGGCGCCCATTTCCAGGCCGACGATTTTGTCCACTTCTTCGGCGCGGGCGGTCAGCATGAGGACGGGGGTGCTGAGTTCCTGGCGCAGGATGCGGCATACTTCGAAGCCGTCCATGCCGGGCAGCATTACGTCCAGCAGGATGAGATGGGGTTTGTTATCGCGGGCCAGTTTGAGGGCGGTACGGCCGTTATCCGTGGCCAGCACTTCGTATCCCTGCCGCTTTAAGTTGTAGACCAGGGTCTCTTGTAGGGTGATGTCGTCTTCTACTACCAGGACTGAATAGCTCATGCTTCTATTGTGACTGGGTTTGAAACGGCCGTCAATCACCCCAGGTTAGCAACTTGTTAACAATTGGCTAAGAATTACGGCGAATTGTTAACAAGTGTAGCGAAGCGGTAAGTGGCAGGTACGTAACACTTGCCACCTGACACTTATTTCAGCGAGTAGCTAAACGGAAACAGCGCCACCGGAATCAGCTTGAAATGCTGTTTGGCAAAGGGAATGCCGACGATGGTGACAGCCAAAATCAGGCCGCCGGTCAGATGGGCGATGGCAATCTCCCAGCCAAAAAGCACAATCCAGATGACATTGAAGACCATGCGGATAAAGCCATCGCCATGTTCTTCGGCGACAACGTCTTTGCCAAATGGGGCCATGGTAGCGATGCCCAGGTTGATGGACTGCATCCCAAATGGGATGCCGATGATGGTCAGGCAAAGCAGCAGCCCACCCAAAATGTAGCCCAGCCCGGCCAGAAAACCGCCAAAAATTAACCAGATAATGTTGCCAATAAAACTCATAAAATCCTCCGTGAAACGTAAACATCAATTGTAATTATTGTCCTATGATGACACTGATCTTGTCTAAAGGTTCTCTATGAGTACAGGTTCAATAGAGTCTGCCAGCTTGAAGCCAAATACCTGCGAGTAAAAATATACCTCAGCTTCCATGGCCCGTTTTACGTTTTCGGCTTGACGAAAACCGTGTTGTTCGCCCGGGAAAGACAGGTAGGCCACTGGCAGTCCTTTTGCCCGCAGTGCTTCAACCATCTTTTCTGCCTGATTAGGAGGCACAACTTTGTCCTCAAGCCCTTGTAAAATAATCATCGGGCATGAAAGTTGGTCAACGAAATGAATAGGTGATCGCTCCCAATAGAGCTTTTGCTGTTCAGGGTATGGACCAACCATCTGATCTAGGTAGCGTGATTCAAACTTGTGAGTATCTTGGGCAAGGGCTTCCAAATCACTTATTCCATAGTAGCTGGCCCCAGCCTTGAAGACGTTATGGAAGGTTAGGGCACAAAGTGTTGTGTACCCGCCAGCGCTCCCTCCGCGGATGGCTAATCTGTTTCCATCTGCCAACCCTCTTTCGACCAGATAGTGTGCACCGTTGATACAATCGACCACGTCAACAACGCCCCATTGTCCATTCAGGCGCTGGCGATAGGCACGGCCGTAACCCGTGCTGCCACCATAGTTAATATCAAGAACAGCAATGCCCCGACTTGTGAAATACTGGATGCCAGGGCGGAAATAGGTTTTTGTTGCTCCAGTTGGCCCGCCATGGCTAAAAACAACGAGCGGCGGTAATTCATCATGCGTCGCGATGAAATCAGGATTATGAGGTGGATAATAGAAACCGTGAGATGTTTGGTCATTTTCTGTAGGAAACTCAATCGCCTCCGGTTTTGAAAAATATCGGGGATCGATGTTTAGGTCGCCGATACGAACCAACTCTTCAAACTTTCTAGTTGCCAGATTGAATTTAACGATGGCGCCATTCTTATCAAAAGAGCCGACTACAAACACGACGTGACCGGGCAACGTTCGGAAAAAGAAAATTTCGGTATAAGGGGTTTCTATCGTTTCCAATTCGCCGGCTGTGGTATCCACAATAGCCAGATGATAGATTCCTTGCCTGGTAAAGCTGCAAACAATGCGATCAGGTGATGCAAATGTATAAGAAGATAATCCCAGGCTCCATTGAGGATATCCAAATTCGGCTTCCATTTGGACAACAGGTTCGATATGTTCTTCTCCCCAACGATACAAATTCCACCAATCAGTGCGATCCGAGATGAAATACAATTGACCCTCGGGCGACCACTCCGGTTGGACAATTGACTCGTTTTTACCACCTGCCACCATCTTAACCTGAGTCAAGGAACCATCGTCATTGATTGTCCCAACCCAAAGCTCCGTGCCATCCCAGGGCATGTTGGGATGATTCCAGGTAAGCCAGGCCAGACGAGAACCATCTGGACTGAGGCGAGGCGAGGAGTAAAAATCATTGCCTGAGACAAGGATTTGGACATCATTTTCCCTATCAAGATTAATGCTGATTAAGGTATTCACCGCTTCTTTCTCAGGATCGGTGTGATCCTCACGAACACAGATAAAACGTTTTCGGAAGCGGTCGACGATGCCATCGGCATAGCACATATTTACTTCAGGCGTGATTGGTTGAGGGGGTGCTCCAGGCGTAAAACGATACAGGCGTTGGTCGGCAAAGTTCGAAGCGTAAACTGTGCCATCAGCCACGGCTAACGCACCACCACCATATTCATGAACTAAAGTTCGGGCACTAAAAGGTGGCGATGTAATATCACTTACATGTCCGTCGGGAGTGCGGCGGACAACAATAGAGCGCCCTTGTTCGGCCGGTCGCATCTCAACCCAGTAAACATCATCACCATCTGTTTTAATTTCCATAAACCCAATTGTTTTAGAAACGATGAGTTCTGCTGTAATTGGGGATTTCCATGAACCATAAGGTGCTTCTCGTTGTTTTTCCATCTTGTTTTCCTCCTGTTCTTCCTAAGGAATGGCATCATCCTGAGTGATAACGCCATGTGTTAGCGTTTACCTCTCCGCGATTTAAAGACTCTTCCTGGCGAAAACCAGGCATGCCATTTGCAATTGGTCAACACTTTGTTTGTCATAAGAATTCTTACTGCTTGTGGCATCGAAGAGAGCTACCCAGAGCAAATCGATATTATTTACAGGGTAGTTGTAACTTTCGGACAAAGCATCTGACAAAGCTCACATAATTGAACGTCGAATATCATCAGGTGTGTGACCAGGTCTTAAAGTTGTGTTGTGCCCAGTGGCCGTTCACACTTCAGGCAAATATTGTTTGAGCCAATCCAGAATCAAATTAGTTAAGTCTGGCTGCGCGGCAAACATCGCCGTTCCATGACCGGCGCTGTCATACATTTGCAGAACGGCTTCGCCCTGGGCTATCTCGGCCAGGGTGCGGGAAGATTCGGCAGAATACTCGTCTTCTTCGCTGGCGACGATGAAGATGGGACGGCCGCCGTATAGTTCGATGGCGTCGTCGGTGGTCACGCGGCGGTAATCCAGGCCCGGCGAAAGCAGGATGACGGTTTCGATGGCCGGTTCGTTGGCCCCGACGCGCAAGGCCAGGTTGGAACCGATACTGGCCCCGACAACGGCCGTTCTCTCTTCATCCACTTCCTCTAACCCGGAAAAATATTGCCAGACCCGCAGGATATCATCGTCAAACATCTCCCACTTCCGCTCGCCACCGGATTCACCGTGCCCGCGCATGTCCAGCGCCAGGACGGCATACCCATCGGCCAGCAGTGCATCGGTCAGGCCGACTTGTTCCCACACCTGCCGATCGCTGCCCAACATGTGCAGCAAAAGCACACCGGGGAAAGGGGGAACGCCGCCGGGAATGGACAGGGTGGCACGGAGCGGCAGCCCATCGGCCGCTTCGATGGTGATGTTTTCGGTGGTGGGTTGGGTAACGGCCGTTTCCGGGACAAGGGTTGGTGGGGTGATGGGTTCGGCGGTGGGTTGGTTTGTTGGTTGGGGAACGGCCGTTGCCACTTCGCTCGTCGTTGGCGTGTTCGTCGGCACAACCTCCACGATTTTGGTTGCCGGTTCACTTTCTTCAGCCGCTGGAGCCGCCGGAACCGGTTCGGCTGGCTGGGCTTGATTACCCTGGCAGGCAGCTAAAGACACAATCAGCGCCAGTGCCAAAACCAGGAAATGTTTGAATTTCATCGTCTCAATCCTTTTCTTTACAAAACAATACGATGATCTGATTATACAACGGCTAAGATAGTGGTGAGTAGGCTTGCTTCCATTACCGAGATAGGGGTATAGTAACTGAAAAGTCAAGGATGGATAAGATGACCCAAGAAAACGCCAGCACTGAGCGAAGTCGAAGTGGCCGTTCCCACATCGCCGCCGCCTTCGAAAGAGCACAACAAACCCAAACCGCGGCCCTGATGCCCTACTTCACCATCGGCTTTCCCGACCAGCCCACCTCGCTGGCGGTGATTGAAGCCATTGCGCCGCACAGCGATTTGCTGGAATTGGGCGTCCCCTTCAGTGATCCGTTGGCCGATGGGCCGACCATCCAGCGCAGCACGCAGATTGCATTGGAAGGGGGAACGACAACGGCCGTTTGCCTGCAAACCGTCCGCACCCTGCGCGAAAAAGGCATCACCACCCCGGTCATGCTCATGGGTTACTACAACCCGATTCTGGCCTACGGTCAGGAGCGCTACGTCGCCGATGCTGCCGCCGCCGGCGTCGATGGCTTCATCGTGCCCGACCTGCCGCCGGAAGAAGCGGCTGAACTGGAAACGTTGGCTGCTGATGCCGGATTGTCGCTCATCTACTTTTTGGCCCCCACCAGTAACCCTGAACGCATCGCCCATGTCGCCCAGCGGGCCAGTGGCTTTATCTACCTGGTCAGTCTGACCGGTGTTACCGGCGCGCGTCGCAGCTTGCAAGCCAACCTGTCCGACTTTGTTGCACGAGTTCGTGCGAAAGCCGATGTTCCGTTGGCCATTGGTTTTGGCATCGGCACGCCGGAGCAGGCTGCCAGCGTCGGCCAGATGGCCGATGGCGTCATCGTCGGCAGCGCCCTTATCAACACTGTTGATCAAGCCGCCGACAAACCGGCTGCCGCCCAACAATTTGTCCAATCACTCCAGCAAGCGTTGCAGAAGTGATTGGAGATTAGAGATTGGAGATTAAAAGCAGTCACCAGTCTCCAATCTCCAGTCTCCCCCAACAAGGAATAATAATGCCCAACTATCTTGTTAATGAAACAAGTCCTTACCTCTTGCAGCACGCCGAAAATCCGGTCGATTGGTATCCCTGGGGGGAAGAAGCGCTGCGGCTGGCCCGCGAGCAGGACAAACCCATCCTGTTGTCGATTGGCTACGCCGCCTGCCATTGGTGTCATGTGATGGCCCATGAGTCGTTTGAGGATGAAGAAACGGCCGTACTTCTCAACACCTACTTCATCAACATCAAAGTCGATCGGGAAGAACGCCCCGATTTGGACGCCATCTACATGAGCGCCGTCGTCGCCCTGACCGGGCAGGGCGGCTGGCCGATGACCGTCTTCCTGACGCCCGATGGCAAGCCATTTTTTGGCGGCACTTACTTCCCGCCGACGCCGCGCTATGGCATGTCCAGCTTCCGCCAGGTGTTGGCCAGCATCATCCGGGCCTGGGAAACCCGGCGGGCCGACATCGAAGAAAGCGCCGGCGAAATCGCCAACCACATCAGCCGCAAATTGGTGCTGGATGGCCAACAAACATTGGCGCCCGGCTTGTTTGGTCTGGCGATGCGGCAAATCGCTCAGGCATTTGACGAGCAGCGCGGCGGCTTTAGCGGCGCGCCCAAATTCCCGCCTTCGATGACGTTGGAATTTTTGCTGCGTCAGCATCTACGGGATGGCGACAAGATGGCCCTGCATATGGCCGAATTGACCCTGCAAAAGATGGCTTACGGCGGCATGTATGACCAGCTTGGCGGCGGTTTTGCCCGTTATTCCACCGATGCCAACTGGCTCGTGCCTCATTTTGAAAAGATGCTGTACGACAATGCGCTGTTGGCCCGCGTTTACCTGCACGCCTGGCAAGTGACGGGCAAGCCGCTTTACCGGCGCATCACCGAGGAGACGCTCGATTTTGTCGTCCGCGAACTGCGCCACGAGGACGGCGGTTTTTACAGCAGTTATGATGCCGACAGCGAGGGTGAAGAAGGTAAGTTTTACGTCTGGCAGCCAGACGAGATTCGGGCGGTTTTGGGCGAAGATGCCGATTTGTTCATGCACTTTTACGATGTCACTGAACGCGGCAATTGGGAAGGCAAAAGTATCCTCAACGTGCCCCGTGATCCGGCCGAAGTGGCTCAAATGGCCCAGATGGATTTGGCTGAAATGGAAGCAAAACTGGCCGAATCGCGCCGCAAATTGGTTGACGTGCGGGCGCAGCGGGTTTGGCCGGGACTGGATGACAAGGTGCTTACGGCCTGGAACGGCTTGATGCTGGCGGCGTTTGCCGAGGCCGGCCGGGCGCTTAATCGGCTCGATTACACCGAAATCGCCACCCGCAATGCCATGTTTTTGTATGAGACGATGCGGATGGGAAACGGCCGTCTCTTGCGTACCTGGAAATCCGGAGCCGAGGCCAAATACAACGGTTACCTGGAAGATTACGCCTACCTGGCCGATGGGCTGCTGGCCCTTTACCAGACCACGTTTGATGACCGCTGGTT
This sequence comes from Ardenticatenaceae bacterium, assembly GCA_020634245.1. Lineage (GTDB taxonomy): Bacteria > Chloroflexota > Anaerolineae > Promineifilales > Promineifilaceae > JACKCC01. Next base: position 97,133 of record JACKCC010000006.1, read on the forward strand.
CAGTTGGGCGCAGGAATTGGCCGAAGCCATGCTGGCCCACTTTGCCGATGACGAACATGGCGGCTTTTACGACACGGCCGATGACCACGAAGATTTGCTGAGCCGGCCCAAAGATGTCCAGGACAATGCCATCCCCAGCGCCAACGCGATGGCCGCTCAGGTGCTGCTCAAGCTCAGTCTGTACACCGGGAATGGTGAGTATTGGGAGAAAGCGGAAACGGCCGTGTCGGCGCTGTACGGGGCGATGGCCCAGCATCCCACCGGCTTTGCCCATTGGCTGTGCGCTGCCGACTTCATTTTGGGTGAGCCGCAGGAAGTAGCCATCATTGGCGACCACGGCTTGAAGGACACCGAAGCGCTGATTGCCACTGTTTTTGATCGCTACCGGCCCAATCTGGTCGCGGCTGCGGGTGATAATGGCAAGACGATTCCCTTGCTGGCCGACCGCCCATTCATCGATGGCCAGGCGACAGCTTACGTTTGCCGCCGTTTTGTTTGCCAACAGCCGGTCACTGAACCGGAAGCATTGGCCAGTCAGTTGAGCGACTGGTAATTTTTTACCGCAAAGAGCGCAAAGAAATAAAGCTGAAAACTTTGCGATCTTTGCGTCCTTTGCGGTTAATTCGGAGGAAATCATGGAATCTTTTTTTGCTGATTGTTTGCAAAGACTGACGACGATGCACGCTGAGATGGAAAAGGCGATTGCTGGGCTGTCATTGGAGGCGCTGGATTGGTCGCCGGGGCTGGAAATGAACTCGATGGCAGTGTTGGTTGCTCATACCGCTGGAGCAGAGCGCTACTGGATTGGCGACGTGATTGGGCAGGACCCATCGGGCCGGGTGCGAGCGCAGGAGTTTGAAACGGCCGGTTTGACTGAATCTGCTCTACGTGAGAAGCTGCAAGCGGCGCTGGCTCATTCGCAAGGCATGTTGGCAGCTTTGTCGTTGGATGATCTGGCTCAACCGCGTCGTTCGCCGCGGGATGGCCGTGAGGTGACGGCCGGTTGGGCATTGGCCCATGCCTTGGAGCATACGGCCGTTCACACCGGTCACCTTCAACTCATGCGCCAATTATGGGAACAAACGCAGCAAAAATTCAGGATTTCGTGGGTGTAGGGGCGTATCCTTGTGGTCGCCCAGAGCAGGGCGGGCACAAGACCCGCCCCTGCATGACAAAACCCCGTGAATTCGCAAAGAGCAAAATCATGAAAATCAGGCAAGCTGTTAAAAAAGACGGTGCAGAAATCGGGCAGCTGCTGCGGGAGATGGGCTGGTTTTCCGGGCTGGCGGCAGAAACACCAGCGCAAACAGAAGCGCGTATTGCCCGACTTTTGGCAGATGTGTCGGTGGTTGAAAGCCATTCGGTTTACGTGGCTGAGGAAGCGGGGCGAGTTGTGGGGTACACGGCCGTTCACTGGCTGCCATACCTCTTCATGACCGGGCCGGAAGGATTTGTGTCCGAGTTGTTTGTGCGCGAGACGGTACGCGGGCAGGGTGTGGGCCGTCAGCTTTTAGCAGCGGTGGAAACGGAAGCCAGGCAGCGCGGCTGTACCCGACTGTCGTTGTTGAACGGCCGTCACCGCGAATCGTACCAGCGCCAGTTTTACGAAAAGATGGGGTGGGAGGAACGGCCGTTTATGGCCAATTTCGTCTACTACTTTGTGGAATAGCATCGCCAAAAGTTTTACAATAAAGTCATCTATTGATGAAAGGACAGGTGAGGATTAAGGGATTCGGGGATAAAAAGGTAGGGGCGTACCCTTGTGGTCGCCCACGTGGGCAGGTACAAGGCACTGCCCGTGAATTATTAAACAATATCGGGAATAAGAATTTTTCCACAGATTTCACCGATTTCGCAGATTAATAGCCTGTCAAAATCTGTGTAATCTGCGAAATCTGCGGATGGATTTTTTGACACAATGTTAATTCCGATAAAGCCTATTGAGATGATGCATAAAAAACAAAGGCTCTTTGGGATCTCATGGGGTCTTGTATTTGTCATGCCGAACGAAGTGAAGCATCCCAGAGGTGTTGGGATTCTTCGCTCCGCTCAGAATGACAAAACCCCACAAGATCCGAAAGACCCAAAACAAAAAACCCCCAAATCTCCTGATCCCTGCATCACTGGAGGATGTAATGAGCCTCGATCCGCAATTAGAAAAACAACTGCGTCACGTCTGGTTTAAGCAATTGAACAAATTTATGCTGCTCATGTGGCGGCTGGGACTGGGCTGGATGATGAACATCTGGCCGGCCGGATTTGGTCAAATTATGGTCATCACCCATACCGGTTGGAAGACCGGGCTGCGCCGCCGCACACCGGTCAATTATGCCCAGGTGTTTGGCGAGATTTACTGCACAGCCGGTTTCGGCAAGGTCGCCCATTGGTACAAAAACATCCGGGCCAATCCCAACGTAGAAATCTGGCTGGCCGATGGCTGGTGGGAAGGTGTGGCCGAAGACATTTCTAATGCTGAAAACCGGAACTTCTTAATGCGCGAAGTTATGATTGGCAGCGGATTTGCCGCTTATGCCTTTGGACTGGACCCGCGCAAGATGAGTGATGAAGAATTGGCTGAAATCACGGCCGATTACCGCCTGCTGCATATTCGCCGCACCCAGGCCCGCACCGGCCCCGGCGGCCCTGGCGAATTGGCCTGGATTTGGCCGGTAGCGACCATGCTGCTTTTGCCGTTATTGTTCCGCCGCCGTAAGCGATGAACCGAATCAGCTTTGGTCGTCTTCTTCCAGTGCCTGGGAAACGGCTTGAGCCAGTTGCTCTAAATTAGGCGGTTTTAGCAGCCAGCCCACTATTTGTTTGGGCATGACTTTTTTCGCGCTCTCATCCAATGGGTGGCCAGACAATATAACCACCTTGATTGCTTGGTAGTTTGCTTCCAACTGGCGCATGAATTCAAGGCCGCCCATAGATGGCATGACCCAATCGCTTATTATCAGGTCGATTTCATTTTTATGCTGCTCACAGACCGCCAAAGCTTTTTGGCCATTTGCCGCCGATAGTATCTGGTAGCCCAGCGCTTCCAGCACATCTGCTAAAGCGGTCCGGATTGTTGTATTATCTTCCACTACCAGTATGGTCTGCCCTTTTCCCTGAAGCGTTTGGATTGATAAGGTTGGCTCTAATTCTTGTGTAGCTGCCAGCAAGGCTGGCCAGTAGAGCTTGAAAGTTGTTCCTTTGCCAACTTCTGTTATGACTTCAATGTGGCCTTCGTGCTGCTTGACGATGCCATATACCTGTGCCAGACCTAATCCGTGACCTATGGGTGCTCTGGTGGTGAAGAAGGGTTCAAAAATGTGGGGCAGGACATCGGGCGGGATGCCTTTGCCATTATCGCTGATCGTTAACTCCACCCAATCTCCTCCAATAACCTGGCCGCAATCGATACAGTTGATTGTTGCATGGATGATTTTGTTTAGTGTGATGTGAAGATTGCCACCGTTGGGCATGGCGTTTTGGGCATTAAGTGCCAGGTTGGTGATGGCCTGTTGTATCCGTGTTGGGTCGGCGTTGATGGTGTATTGACCGGGTTCAATGCTCAGGTCTACCAGAATGTTTCCGGCCAGGGTGCGCTGCAATAATTTGACGGATTCTTTGAGTAACGCGTCGATGTCTAACGGCCGTTGCTCAATCATGGCGCGCCGGCTAAAGTCCAGAATTTGTTGAATCAGGTGGGTTGCATGGTCAGCTTGCTGACCGATTACTTTTAAGTATTTTTGAATTCGTGAAGGCAGTTCCTGGCTGCGCAGTGACATCTCGGTATAAAGGACGATGGCGGCCAGAATGTTGTTGAAGTCGTGGGCGATACCGGCGGCCAGTTGGCCAACAGTGGCCAAACGTTCCTGGTGCAGCATCTGTTCTTGCGTATCTTTTAATTTTGTTAACGTGTTTTCCAGGAGTTGTTTGCTTTGTCGCAGTGCTTCTTCTGCTTGTTTGCGTTTGGTGATGTCGACAATGACGATGAGTACGGCCGTTTCCCCATTCCAGGGAATCGTCGTCACCAACTGCTGCAAGGTAATCATTGATCCATCTTTGCGCACAGCCTGATATTCATATTGAGATGGCGCAAACTCGCCTTTGACGCGGGCTGCATGATAGCTCAAGAGTCGTTCTTTTTCATGGGGGGCAATAATCGAAACAATCGACTCCAATGCCAAAATTTCGTCAGATGACTCATAGCCAAGAATGCGTGCACAGGCCGGATTGACAAAAAGCGCTTTGGTGTTGATGTGCACCAGAATACCTTCGAGGGCGTCCTCTACCAATGTGCGGAACCGCTCCTCACTCTCGCGCAGCGCCGATTCTACCCGCTTGCGCTCATTGATTTCGGCCATCAGATTTTCTAAGGTTTGTTTTAATTGGGCCACCATATTATTAAAGGAAGCGGCCAATTCACCTATTTCGCTGATGCGCGTTTTGTTGATAGGGTGATCCCAATTGCCTTGAGCAAGGGCCTGGGTAGATGCGTTGAGGTGCGAGATGGGCCGATTTATCCGCCGGGCGATGATAACCCCAACAACAATGGCAAAGAGCAGTGAGAGGCCAACCAGGAAGATGGTCATGCGATTTCCGGCGTCGATTTGAGCCATAAAATCTGATTCAGGGATGATGACGACCACCAGCCAGTCAATGCCATATTCATCTTGTACGGGCGTTACTTGCAGGAACTGCCGCTGCCCGTCAATGTCGAAGTCTATTTGCTGCCCACCATTTATGTTGTCATAGCTGCCGAATTCTTCGGTGAGAAAAGCGGCGGCATAATGAATGGCTGGGATGCTGCTTTTAGTGGCGTATAGCCGTTCAGGTGTTTTGTTTCCGTCGGGAGTGGTAAATGGTTTTTCGTCGGTTGACGAGGCGACTAATAAGCCGGAGCGTTCCATGATAAAGCTGGACCCTGTTTGGCCAATCGCAAGATGTTTCAGGAATGCACCGATATGGGAGAGGAAGATGTCGTTAGCGGCGACGCCGAGTAGATTTTGCTGTTCGTCATACACAGGGCGGCTGGCAGAGAGGGCCATGTCCTGGCCGGTGAACAGGATGTAGATGTCGCTCCAGGTGGCATCGCCTTTGGCAGCGGCTTCGGTGTACCAGGCGCGCGTGCGGGCATCAAAGTCAGGGACGGTTGTGAGAAGTTCTGTGCGATTTCCGCTGCTGTCTGTTGCATATTTTTTGAACGGCCCGCTTTGGAAACCATCGGTAGTGATAACGTAAAGCGAGCCTTGCGGTCCTTCACGGCCGGCGTCTACCAGACCACCGGCCGTATTGCCGAAATATACACTGGTGACTGTGTCGAATACTTGAATTTGCTGCCACAGGTGACGTTCCAGCGCTGCCGGGTCGGCAGCGGAAGGCATGTTTTCGCTGATGGCATCGGCATTGATCTGGTTGATTTGGTGGGGTGCTGCCAGAAATGAATGCAAATGATCTTCGATGCGGGCAGTTATTTCGCTGCGCAGTTGATGGGCGACGCTGTTGACTGCTTGCTGCCCATTGCGATAAGAAAGGTAGCCGACCAGTCCAACGATTAATGAAACCTGAATGACGAAGGGAATAATGAGGATGAGACGCAGGGGGACTTTTGTAAATAGTTTACGGGAGGATTGTACTTGCATTGAATATCTTTTGACCCGGCGGAAGGATTTGCCGGTAGCAGTCTTGGGAGAGCTTCTACTTGACTGCTGATGAGCGTGCCGGGGTATAAATGTTAGCCGAAGTATAAAACTGGGGTGATTTTTTGACAATTTGCGGCCATTATCTAAAGGTACTATGTCACGGCCGTTTCTCCCCTTAACTATACTTACCTTAAGTACTGATACACATCTCCTCACAGCGCTGCCGGGCATAAGTTTGGGCAGAGAAGTCTACTTTCTCGCCATTGGCCGTGATGATGAACGGGTCTTCACCGAAGGACATATAGTTTTGAAACAATGTTTCGGCCGTCATACCGGGACGATAGGCGGTAATCAAATAGTCGTTAACCAGGCGTTGGGCAGCGCTAATGGCGGCGGCCAGCTTAGGAAAGCGGCCCAGTTCGTATCGTTCGCTTTCATCCAGGTAATGAAAATTGTCATCGACAAAGACGGTGAAGGACATTGGGTTACATTTCCGCGTCCGGGATCATCTTTTGCGCCGTCACATACCAGTTGTGGGGCATATTGGGCATGGTGACGGGGATGATAGGGAAGGGCCAACGGCCGTAATGGGCATCCGCGGCCCCGGCCTGGGTGAGACTGGCCTGCCAGCCGCGCGCCGCCAGAAATGCTATGGGATCATCCATGGTTCCTACCCAGGGCGCGCCGGCTGCCGCCTGCATCGCCACCCACTTTTGAGTTAAAGGCGAGGTCAAGGTGGGCGTGTTGACAACGTCAAAGCCCAGCCAACTGCCGGGAGCCGCCAGGCTGGTCACCGCATCCAGCAGAGGGGTAGTAACTTCATGGGCCAGATAAAAGAGGAAACCTTCCAGCAGCCAGAGAGACGGAGTTTGTGGATCAAAGCCGTTGTGGAGCAGAACATCCGGCCAATTGGTAGTCAAATCGATGGGAATGACCTGCCGTTGGCTGCGCGGTTGTCCTCCGGCCGATTGCAGAACGGCTTCTTTGTGAGCCAGCACATCTGCTTGATCCAGCTCGAAAAGGCGGGTTTGTTCCGGCCAATTCAGGCGGAAGGCGCGCGTGTCCAGCCCGGCGGCCAATAAGACGACCTGGCGGATGTTTTCTTGCTGCGTGATGCGTTCCAGAAAGTCATCAAAGTAGCGGGTGCGCAAGATAATGGGAATGACGCTGTCGGGTGGGCGGTTAGCAATCCAGGCTGCGCCTTCCGCCCCGGCCAGTGCTGCCGCCCAAGGGTCATGAAAGAGAGGCGCGGCCTGCTGGCTTTCCAGGGCACGAACGCTGGCCGTCCAAAAAGCGGTTGATGCCAGTTGATTGATACTTAACATATGAACCTGCATTCTAAAAAAATGAACTGCGGAGAACACGGCGGCCGCAGAGGTTTTTCCTCTCGCTCTTGCTCTATCCTCTAGCTAATCTGCGGCGGCCCTTGCTGGATGCGCTCAATGGCCTCGTCTGTAGACGCGCCCCAGAGTTCTTCAATCCACCAGGTAGCGCCGGCTTCTTGCAACGGCCGTATCCGCTCCCCATCGGCTTTTATCGTCCCACTCACCACAATATCAAAAGGGGTAAACAGGGTGCGGTTGGCGGCGACAAACGCCTTCATCTGGCGAATATCTTCCGGTGTGACTGCTTCCGGCCGGCCGTCTGGTCCGCGTTTTTCGGCCAGCAGACCGTCACATTTGAGGGCGCGCTGCAATGATTTTTTGCTTGGGCAGATTATACGTCCTTCTTTTCCTAAATTGAAGCTGTCGTGTAACTTCCCGTTCTCTACTTAAGCCGGCGATTTTTTCCCAATTTGAATGAGCCGCCAGCCTATTAAGGGCAGCCACAATAAATACAACGTCCCGGCTGCGATCATGAAGACAACGCTGACTGCTGGAATAATAAACAGGAATATCAGGTGAACAAGGTCTAGCCCATGCGTGATGATGCCCACGTAAGCGGTAAATTTACTGAATACATGTCCCGGAAGCATGGCCAGGGAAAGGATAAAGGCGCCAATTTGTATTAAAAAGCTGCCAATCACTGCCCCAGTACCGTGCCACATATCGGCAGCAAGTATGGCTTCCCCGGCAGCTAATAGTTGATTTTGTTCAATTTCCGTGGCGGCCAGGGCATATTTATCACTCAAGTTCATCATGGAGAGTACTGATGGTGTGGCCAACAAAAGCGTGATGCCCACAAATAGGGCGATTAAGGCAATAATAGACCGGGCATCATTTTGGCCGTTTAACGCGAGGAATATCCCCAGGAATATGAGGTAGTACAGGGGAATGAAGATGACTGTGAGTAAGTCCATGCGCAGCAAACCAAGCAGGCGGTTTGTTTGCAGCATGGAAAAAGCTTCCAGGGCGGTTGTGGGTTGACCGCCATAAACGGAAAGAATGACCATCGTAACGATTGAATACAAAATGAAAATGAAGGAGGCAGTTCCGCCTGCTGTATACAGAGATTTGGGCGCAGAATAATTGTGTTCTGGAATCATCTTTAATTCCTCAGGTTGGTGGAGGGTTGTTTGTGGCGTGGCTGCCCAATGAAACAACTGGTTCATGCGACGCTGCCAAAAATAACCCGGCTCCGGCATGACTTTTGCTTACAATAGGTTCGGTATATCGATATGGAGCGCAGACCGCTTTATCCGCAGTGGGCGGGCAAGCTGCCCGCGCTCCCAAATTGCTTCGTTTGACTGAGTATACGCCAATTCCCCACAGTTGGCGATGGAAATGGATGACTGCCAGCCATTCGAAATATGAAATGATTCAGGGGAGGGGCGGGATGGTGCGGGCGTGATCCGGCCCAACAAACAATCTTGTCTCCGTACCGTCTTGCCCAGGGCTGCTGCCGCCAACCGCAGTGTCGTTGTTTACCGCGCCAGGCACAACCGGGTAAGTGGCGCGGCGGGGACGCCGGCCACAGCGCAGGAAGAAGACCTTGCCTTAGCGGGCGGAATAAATTATTTAAAGATAAACGTTCGAGTAAACAGTCTGTTTTCCCACGTTCAAATCAAAGTCATAATTTTCAAGAAAGTTAATATCCCAGATCTCTGGTTTTAGAGAAGTAGCTAGAGGGTATCCGGCTGGATCAATCCAAAGAATATTTTCACTATTTTCTACTGGTATAACTCGCCAAAGTTGATTTGGTGAGTTACTAAAATCTCTAAGTAACTTTACTGCAATTTGATAAGGTGGTGACACTAAAGAGGGCTGTATAGGAATATCATATCGACTTTCAGCCCATTGCTTAATTAATTTTGCATTGAGCTTTTCATCATTTGATATAAATCTTTGTGAATTGTAATAGCTTAATGCGGCTTTTTCAGCATCTGGTCGTGTTATCTCCATTCCTCTACTTAGTAAATAGGCTGCTACAGGTTCAAGTGTTCCCCAAACAATGAGTTCTTTTATCCAAAAAGCAGCCCAGGGCAGTCCTATAAGGGGCCAATCCTCAATAGTTGGCATCATTGTGGGGTGATCACTGAAACTTTCTTCAATTAGAAGTGCTATTATGCTGCCGAGTCCCCAATTAACTCGATAATGAAAGGTTTTTGATACATATGAGTGCCAATCTGATATTTGCTTATAGGTTGGTTTAACTTTAGCCGTGCTTGGTGCAAGCCACCAGCGCAAAACGTTTTCCCATGACACTATAACTTTATCTTCCTGTGTTTTTCTATCTTTTCGTGTTTTATCTTTTGCTTTAAAGCGAGTAACTGAGCCAAGTATTCGTACAGTTTCTTGTATATAAATCAAGCGTTGCTCTAATGACCAATTAGCATATTCCACCCCTGTTTGGAGATGTTCCCGTAATTCTTCGGATAGCTTGAGCAATTGATTACCACTGCGTGGAGGGAGGCTGACCCGATAAAGTTTCCGCCTAAATTTTTGCTCAGGGTATATCTTTTCATGTAAAACACGACCACGTTTTACAAACAACTCCATAAGTTGTGACTCACGTCGATTAGCATAATATGCGTAACTATTCTGCCATACACTTTTTAGCAGTTCTTCTATTTCATCTGAAGTTGGCGAGTTTCCGAGAACTTGCTCCATTTCAACAATTGATGCAAGAACTATACTATCTAATGAATCAACTGCTTCTATAATTATCCGGTTTGTATCATCAAGTTTTCCTAGATCATATTCAATAGGGGCAACTTGCTCTAACCATTGAATAAAAGCATTTCTGTCGCTTGATTTTGTTAATGTTGTCCACTTTTCCTCTATTGCCGTTAATAATTCAGCTAAGGGGCTAGTAGCTCATCAAAAAAGTTTTGGTACGTAAACGATGACAATTCACCGTTCATTAACCACAGGATATAAGCGCTTTAGTTTGTCTCTGGCATTGGGAATTGTGAAGCGCCAATCAATCTTGGCTCTGCGCTCATTGCGCTCAGTTTCCCAGGCACCGATCTCGTTTTTTAACGCTTCCGTGCTGCCAATGCGGCGGTCTAAGCACTGTCCTGTCAAAACAGAAATTTCTACTTCGGCCATATTCAACCAACTGCTATGTTTAGGTGTGTGATGGAACTCCAACTTTCGCACCAACTCTCGGGCCTCTTCTGGCCGATATTTCTCATACAGCGAAGCTGGCGTGTGGGTGTTGAGATTGTCCAAAACAACCCGGACCTTTTGGGCTTCAGGCCAATAGTCTTCAATCATTTCATTCATGCAAACGGCGAAGTCTTGTTTGGTCCGCCGCGCAGTTACTTTTACCTGTCGCCAACCAGCCAGCGGTTCCAGAAACATGAACAGGTTGCAGGTTCCTTCGCGACGATATTCGTAGTCATAACGAACTGGTTTTCCCGACCGAAGCGGCAAAGGCTTTCGAGTTTCGCTGACCAACTGATAAGGAATCTCATCAAAGCAAACTACTGGATAGGCAGCTTGGTAAGGTTCGGCATACAAATCCAAGATGTCTTCCATCCGCCAGACGAATTCAGCCCCAATGACCGTCGGAATGCACCATTTTTGCCGTACCCAGGGCTTGAGGTCGTTTTTTTTAACACCAAGCGGATGGCTTCATATGAAAGGCTATCCAAATGGGTTAGGGTCACCAACCGATCTGCCAAGAGCTGCAAAGTCCAGCGTTTACGACCATCAGGCGGTTGGCTTTGGGCTAGAGTTGTCAAGATGGTTTCAACTTTATCATTGATCTTAGGTAGGCGTCCTGCACGCGAGCGTTCATTTAGCGCCAGAGTTAATCCTCCGGCCACATATCTGCGCCGGGTTCGAATCACTGTGTTTCGGCTCGTGTGTAAGGTAGTAATGATTTCTTCATCTTTCTTGCCCTGGTCAGCCAGTAACAAGATATTGGCTCGTTTGACTTTCCGTGCGCCCGGACGTCCTTTCCGAGTCAGTTCAACTAATGTCTCCTTTTCGACCTGGGTCAGGTCGACGATGTACCTTTTGGCCATGAACATCTCCTTCAACGGTATGTGTTTCTGGAAGATATTCTACGTGCCAAAACTTTTTTGACGAAGTACTAGTAGCTTTCAACATATCCTTTTTCTTGTCACGAATTTGAGTTATTAAATCAAAATATCTTTTACGAACTTTATTCACTTGACGTATTACCTGCCCTGAATCTCCATGAGCTTTTTCTGGCAATAAAACTAGACTCCTGCCCTCTGTACCAAAGCCTGGTCTTCCTGCCCTTCCAATTAGATTGTTGAACTCACGAATTCCGACAGTTTGTTCTGTATTATCTTGATATCTCCGAAGTGTAGGTATAAGGATGGTCCCAAATGGTAAATTCACGCCTTCTGATAAGGTGGATGTCGCCAAAACTAAACTAGCGATTTTTTCTTGAATGCATTGCACAAGCAACCTCGCAAGTAAACCAGGCATTTTACCATGATGAACAATGATTCCTTTTTGTAGCAACCTGTATTCACGGGAATCTTTTGTAAAATAATCAGCACACGATTTTAAACATTGTTGCCAAATACTTATTTTTTGTGGCGCTGTTGGTTCTGTAAAGAATTTTGGTAATGTCACAGTTTGCCATGTTGATTCTAATAATCTTAAAAAGTCCTCTGCAAACCCACCAATGTTTTGAGAAACCGATATCAGGACACTTCGAAGGTTCCCGTCGGAGTCGGGAGATGCCAACTGCATCGCTGCCCACAGTAGATGAGGACGTATTCTGATTTCAGCACTTTTATTTAACCATTGAGGGGCAGGAGGATGCGGAGGGAATGGGTTTAAAATAAATGGTGAGCTACTCTTGCCACCATCTTGAAACTGTAAACTTTCACCATCTAGTAAATCAAAATATATTTCAAACTTTCTATTGGGAAGACATTCAAGCCTTCCAACCAATTGCCGTGTACTCCGATACGTTGTCTCAGTAGGCTTGGTATTTGAAATTCCTGAAGCCCAACTTGCTAAAGCATCTTCAAGACCAGATGCAACTGCCGATAAGGCAAGTACTTGTCGGTTATTTTCATGTAGCTGTCGTAATAGTCGACTCCCTAGAACTTCAAGTCGCAAAGGACGGCTTTCTGCCTGATACAAGTTTTGCCAGTTGTCATCAAATTGAACGGAATGAGCCTCATCAATTATTACAAGTGAAACTCTATTTAAAAACATCGGGCCAAGAAAGCGAATCAATGCTTCTGCTTTCTCATAGGTACAAATTAAAACGGTTTTTTCATTTGATGACAGCCAGGCATCAGTTGGCCCCCAGTCTGTTCCACCATAAAGGCTGCTAACAACAATTTGCACCCCTAAACGATTTACAATTTTTGCTATATGAGCCTCTACCTCTGAAGCTAGTGCTTTTGAGGGAACAAGGTAAATAATCATATTGTTTGGATAGAGAGCCGTGGCCTCATTTTTACCATTTTCGTTTTTCGATAGTCTCCCCGTTAAGTGTTGTTAACGATGGGGACTGGGATGTTTGAAAATAGTTCTTTAACAGTCCAAATATGCTCAGTCAAAGCAGAGGCCATGGCCGGTGTTCGCGGTAACCAACGGCGGCCTTGGGCAACGACCTCCTGACGCAGTGTTTTGTGTGGCCGTACCAGATTGTAGTAGGCATCTTCCAGCGTTGCTGCCGCCTGATGCATCGCGATGGTTTTGGAAAAGGCCAATGTTTTCCGGGTTAAGCGGCTGTTGAAATGACGACTGGTTAAGTTGGAGCGCTCAATATAACTGGTGCTCTTGCCTAACAAGGCCAGCACTTCCGTTTCATCACCGTAAATGACCCGTAATTCAGTCCCTATGACCCGACCGTTTTCCCGTTGCTTGACCATTTGCAGATATTGCCAATCCTCGCCTGGCTGCTTAAGCGTTGGTGGGCGACCACGCCCTGAATAGGGCGGCACTTGACCGTACACTTCAACCATCGCTTCCCGGATGCCGCCCCAACCATCGGAGATAGTCGGTGGCGGCTTGTCAGGATGACCCCGCTGCTTGAGCATTGTGAATACAATCTGCGACGCTTCCGTTTCGGTCTTGGCAATGCCGCTGGCGACGCGGAGCCGGGTATCACTGTCAATCATGGTCGCTCGCCAGAACTGCCCTTGTTCTTCTGTCTCGGGATAGCCTTTTTTTCACCTTTGTGCGCCACGTAACTCCACATCGCATCCAGTTGACCCCGTTCCAGTTGGTAGTTGGCCAACAAAACGGATTCGATTTCAGCGACATGAGTTGCTGCATCTTTGAGCCACGCCAGAATGGTGTCTTCTTTATGGCCTTGAACGCGAGCCAGAGTGCTGATCCGAACACCTTCGGCTAGGAAGGCCAGGGTTTCCAAGATTTCTTCGGAATCTGTCCGCCGCCGGTAGAAGGGCGTTCCTTTCGTAGCCGTAAATGTCTGACCACAAGTCCGGCATTGGAAGCGCTGTATGCCGGTTGCCGTGAAACCATGTTTTTTAATGTTCTGTTTTGACTGTTTTTTCTGAAGCTTACCATAATCCGGGCAGGCTTCATTTGGACAAAAATCGCCAACATTGGCTAATTGATTCATTGACCCCTCTCCTGTTTGGTGTTAATTGGGTTATTTTACCCGGCAACACCCAAGAGGGGGACCATCCGTTTTTCTTTCTAAAAAGACTTTGCAATATTGCAACTTCTGCAACTATTGTTTTTCCGGAACCTGTAGGAGTACAAAGAGCAAATGAGTTTTGGCTTTTTACCTCATTGATACCTCGAATTTGAGAAGGCCAAGCCAGTGCTTTTGAATTTTGGTAAGCCTGTCGTAAATACCGCTCAATCGTTTGATTACCTTCATCATCTACATTCTCAATCACTTCAGAGAGAATTGATCTCATTGATGTTTGTACATACACGCTGACAACTTCAGCACACAGTTTTGCCAAAAGCCATGAGTATGGATCTTTTCCATGTAACATTACTTTTGCTATTGCATTAAGTTTTTTGATTGCATTTTCTAAACGTGATTTATCCCCCCATCTAAATGTAGTACATAAAATTCCTAAAGCTCTAATTGTTTCATCGGTTATCCATTCCTGAAGTTGCTTATTAGAAGTGGCATTATCTTCCCATGTTATACGATCATTTGATTGATTGCTTTCTTGTAATCGTAGCTCCCAGTACCGCCTAATTTCATTAAACAAACTTCGAAAATCTGCCCTTAACAGAAAATACAAAATTCGAGACGGTTCATTAAACAAAGTTGTTTGATTTAGTAATCCCAAAGCACGTGCTGGATAACCAGCAATTTGATAAGATGCACTCGCCAAAAGTTGAATTGATAGTTCTTCAGGATTCAATTCTGAGTGAGAAAGCCATTCCAAGAGTTCCCCTGCGCGGCGTAGCCCATTCTGCCAATTTTCGCCTTTGGTATCCCTTTCCATGAAGGCTATTGCAATCAAGCGCATAGCATCATGCAAACGATCATACGCTTCACTATATCGCCATCCTGCCAAACCGGCTTGTCCAGCATTAAGCCGAGTATGTTGACTATATAACTTTGCAAACGCCGGAGAAAGTCCTTTTTCCGCTAAATCTTCGCGAATAATTTTAGCTAAATGAAGAACTTCAGATTCTTTCATGATTATTTGCTCGGGACATCATATATAGTTTGAACCAATTCTTTTATTTCTTTAAGATGTACTTCTACTGCTTCTAGTTTTCGTTTTGCTGTATATTGGTCATGAGGTTTTTCCGGGGAAATATGGGAGAGATTTCGGACTGGGGACTTGCCACAAATATATGCCACCAAGTCTACTCTCTCATAATTTTCATTAACATTACGGTGATAAAGTTCTCTGAGTGCATTTTCCCAATTTTTAGAATCTTCATCCTCATAATCTCTCAATATCTCAATTAAATTCATTAAATCTACAGGTTTAGGGTTAGCGCTACTTGCCTTTTTATGAACATCAGAAATAAGACGTGAGTCGTGGTTTCTAGTACATTTGGCTTCACAAACAAGTGCTCGTGTTATTTTCCCCTCTTTATTTTTTAGAAATGCTAACATATCATCACCTGTACGGCCTGGGATTCTTTTAGGTAATTTGCCAGTCTGTCGCCAGTTTTCAAGTGTAGAAAATGCAACATTATGAAATCTGAAGGGATAAGCCGGAACTTCCCAGCTATTTTCGCCAAAGTGATCATAATTCTCAGCAATTACACCAGCGAATATTTCACCAAAATAACCTTGCAAAGTGACAATATCTAACATTTCTGGATAACCAATAGTTGGATCCTTCATTTTTGTCTCTAGTGGATCTAAAGAAAACTCGGCAACACGGCGTAATTTACGCTTGGCGTCTTCGTGAGCTTTTTGAATAATATTTTTTAGCTCATCAATGACTTTGTCATTACGACATTCATGGTTTTCTTTCAGAAGTCGGAAAATATAATGGCTGGGATTGGTACTTAAAGGTATATCACATGGAGTTTCTAACCAGTCTTGCAGATATTGGGGCTTTTTCATGACTTAAAGTTTTTATTCGAGCACGGTAGTTCTTATTTTGTTATCACAGAAAAAGGATAAAAATAGTTTTTTTCATCCTATACCTTATTGCGTATATGAAGGAATCTTTGTTTCTCCCCGATAAAGATGAACATTAATCCTAAAGAAATACTGAACATTTTCAAAAAGATGAAGAACATTTCAAAAAAGATGAGCATCTCCCGGCAAATAGATGCTCATCTTTTTTTAACTCTTGCTACATCTTTTCAAACGCCGCCCGGTTCATGGCATCCTTGAACTCTTTTCCCGGCGTAAAACGGACGTTGACGCTCTTGATATTGTGGGCCTTCACTTCTTCCGGCGTATCCGACCCCTCGGCTTTCACACTGAGGCGGAAGGTGCCAAAGTCGCCCAGGTCGACAATATTGCCCTCCATCAGTTCCTGCGGAATCAATTCCAACAGGATTTCCATCGCGGCGGCCAGGTCGGCGGCGCTCAGCGTGGACATCCCGGTCCCTTTGCGGGCCAGGCCGCGCTGGGTGGTACGGCCGCTGCTCTTGACCACCGGGTAATAGCGTTTGGGCGCTTCCGGGTCGCGCGGGTTAATGCGCGGCATCACGTTATATTTAATCGTCATAATAAACTCTCCTTGTGTATGGGGTGAATGGCGGCGCGCAGAAACACATACGAGTCCGAAGGACACGCACCCCCTCTGAACGCCAGGGTTAATAGAATCGGCCGCCGGTCTGGGGCTGAACGTGAATAACTGACACAAACCGGTGCGACCTGCCGGCAAATGAACATAAAGAGAATTTACAAAATCCGGGGCGGTTTGTCAACTATTTTTGGGGTATTCGTGTGTAGTGCCAGGCAAAGGGCAGAATGGCCTGGCTTACGTAAGACCTGCCGCCCTTTGCCGGGCACTGCCTGCTCTTCCCTCAACCTCTTTTATTGACGTAGGGGCAGTGCCTTGTGCCTGCCCTGGGCGATCTAGTGCCAGGCAAAGGGCAGAACGACCTGGCTTGCGTAAGACCTGCCGCCCTTTGCCGGGCACTGCCTGCTCTCCCCTCGACCTCTTTTATTGACGTAGGGGCAGTGCCTTGTGCCTGCCCTGGGCGGCCATGAGTTCTGGGCGGCCACAAGGGCGCGCCCCTACAAACGCTATAACTGCACCGGTCTAAAGATCGTTACCAGATGCCGGGAAGGAGGCGGTAACACACCCGGCGGGCATAATCAGCATAACCGTCCAGTTCGGTTTGCAAAGTGCGGTCTTCCAGGGCCGTACGCAGGATAAGCAGGAGAACGCTCAAGCTGCTGAGGAGGAGCGCCCACCAGGAGGCCAGTAAAACAGGCACGGCCAGTTCGTAGAGGAGTGCGCCCAGGTAGGCCGGGTGGCGCACAAAGCGATAGGGGCCGCGGCTGATGACGTGGTGGCCTCGTTCAGTCTGGATGCGGACGATTTGCGAGAAGTAGGTGTTAACGGCCGTGGCCCACACCACCAATCCATAGCCCAGCCCGGACACGACCAGCGCCGCAATCTGTCCGCCGATGGGCAAGCCGCCCGACCAGCCATAACGCTGGTCCAGCCCGGCCACAATGTAGCGTCCCAACTGGATGAGACCTACCAGGCTCATGATGGCGGTATCCCATGATTTAGCGCCCCGGCGCGGCCCCAGCCGTTCGGCCAACAGGTCGGGATTGGTGCGGATGATGGTAACGGCCGTTGCCACAATCCAGGCCGCCATCACCGCCAGCGCCGCCCAGGCCGGCCACCAATCCAGCCGCCCGGCCGCCCAAAACAGAGCCGCGCCCATCACCATTAATCCCATCGTTTCCCGGATAGCGTAACGAATCAAAAGCTTTGTGTTCATTGGCCATATCAGTTGACAGTCACTTCCAAAGTGACTGTCAACTACGAACAAACGGCTGCCCGAACCGCTCCCGATGGGCAACTTCCGCCAATGGTTTGCGCCGCTTTTGCCCTTTGCCTACGGCCTGCACCGGATAGCCAAAGGGAATAATGGCTAGAATGTCCAGGTCGGCGGGAATGTTGAGTAACGGCCGTACTCCTTCCAAGTTGCTAAAACCGACCCAATTAGACCCAACCCCTTCGGCCCAGCCAGTTAGCATCATCGACTGAATAGCCCGGCTGGCATCGGAGACGCCATAGGGAGTTTTGCCAATGGCCACCACAATCGCCAGCGGCGCCTGGGCGATGTAGGGGCCGGAGCGGGCGGCGCTGCCCAATTGGCGCAGCATCTCCCGGTCTTCGACAACGATGAAATGCCAGGGCTGGCCGTTCATGCTGCTGCCGGTTAAATGACCGGCTTCTATAATTTTGTTCACGACATCGGCCGGAACCGGTTTATCCTGATAACTGCGCACAGCCAGAACGGTGCGTACGGCTTCAAAAACGTCCATGATTTACCTCCAATCTGATAGGGTGTACGTTTGAAACTGTCATCATCTTACTGGAAACAAGGCGAAGGAGACAAGGGCTGGTTTCACGAGTGTCAGGCACGAGGCAGCAAGTTTTGCGCTGTCCAGCGCACCATATCCTGTGCCTGGCACTGAAGGCTTAACCTACGACGGGCAGATGGATGCTGAATGTGGTACCCTGGCCTGGTTGACTCTTTACCTGGATACGGCCGTTATGCAAATCCACGATTTCTTTAATGATAGCTAATCCCAGCCCTGTACCCGGAATATTTCGTTGGCTCACATATTTCCCCCGGTAGAACCGTTCAAACAGATGCGGCATATCCTCCGGGTCGATGCCAATACCTGTATCGACAACATCCAGGCCGATATAGCCGTCCTTCAAATAAGTTCGTACGTAGATGCTGCCCTGGAATGTATAGTTAAGCGCGTTGCCCACCAGATTGGTGACGACCTGGGCCAACTGATTTACTTCGCCCAAAGCTGGCGGTAAGTCGGGATCAGGCTCAAATATCAGACGTAGGTTGGCATGTTCGGCGCTGGGTTGGTAAGTGGTCACAACCTGTTCAATCAGTTGATTCATATCGACCGGCGCCAGCGCTGCCTTGTGGCCCCCCAGTTCTAATCGAGATAAATCGAGAATATCTTCAACCAGCCGATTTAGTCGACCAGTCTGCTGCTTTAGAACGGTGATGTAACTTTCCCGCTTTTCTGGCTTGCCGTGGCTGAGTAAATCCAGATATAACTGTAAACTGGTGATCGGTGTGCGCAGCTCATGGGAAACATCGGAAACAAATTTGGTTTTAAGTTGGTCCAGTTCCAAAAGCTGCTCGTTGGCTTCGGCCAGTTCTCGTGTGCGCTCGGCCACGCGAGCCTCAAGCTCGGCAGCATAGCGCTGGGTTTGCTTGTACAGGACGGCGCGACGAATGGCTGTAGCGGCCATGTCGGCAATGGCTTTTAGCAACCGAACATCATATGATTCGATTGGCGTTTGCTGCCCTACCCATAGGACGCCGATGACTTCATTCTCGTCAATGAATGGTATGCAGGCGACAACAGCCAAATTGTCAATTAGCTCTGATTGGAATAACCGGGTATCTGTTCGCACGTTGTTATTGACATAGGGCTGCTTGGTAGTCATTGTTTGGCTGCTTATTTCTTCCCCCAATGGGAATTGACTACCAGTCCATTGTTGCCATGCACCGCGTACGGCCGCTACCGTCAACTTACTATCTTGTGGGTAACGTAATAAAAGGGCCACACTACTACTGTGCAGCAAATCAAACACTTGATCGACTACGACATGAACCATTTCATCACGACCAGGGGCAGCCCGCAGTGCCATTGCCACGGTAACCAGTGTTTCTAATGCCCGTACCCTTTGTTTGCGCGCGGTGATGTCTTCTTGAACGGCAACGTAATGCTTGATATTGCCCTGTGAGTCGAGGACAGGTGAAATAGAAGCGGATACCCAATAGAGTTCGCCGGTTTTCTTCTTGTTGTGGAACTCGCCCTGCCAGCCTTTCCCCTGGACAATGGTGTCCCAAAGCCGTTGATACTCACCCAAAACAGTCTCCCCTGACTTAAGAAAGCGCGGGTTTTTCCCAATTACTTCATCGCGTGTGTAACCACTGAGTTGGGTAAACTTGGGGTTAACGTATTCGATTTCGCCGTTGGTGCTGGTGATGACAATGCCTACCGGACTTTGTTCAATAGCATGGGATAACTTGCGCAGGTCTCCTTCGGCCTGTTCCCGCTCCGTAATATCTTCAACAATACCTTCGAGAAAAAGCGGGTGCCCGGCCTCATCACGTATGGTTTTCAGGTACAGGTTAGCAATAAATTCACTGCCGTCTCGGCGCCGATAACGATCGAGATATTGGATAACATCTAAGGAACTTAACTGGCGGGGCAGCATTTCATGGCGGGTTTCAGCCTGCAAATAGACTTGTTCGGCAATGTCATAGATTTCGTTAACGACTGATTCCGGGGAGCCATAACCCAGTATCTTGGCCAGTGCCGGATTGACTTCCAAGAAACGGCCGTCAAACGCAGAACGGAAAATACCGAGCGGCGCATTCTGGAAAATCGTGCGATACCTTTCCTCACTCTCATGCAAGGCGCGATAAGTCAGCAAACTTGTCAGAACGTCTGCTAGCCGCCGGCCAATTTCCTGAAGTAATCTTTCTTCATCAGGCGTCCATACCCGTGGGTAGGAACATTGATGAATTCCAAACTGCCAAGGCTTGTCGATCTTTGGGAAAAGAGCTGTAGCCATAAAAGATTGAACGCCAAATTGTTCTTTGGCTCTTGTAGGCACGGCATACTGCATTCCCGGACCAAACTTAACGGGATTTTTAGCATCCAGCAAAACACAGAACGACCCGGCGACCTCCGCATCCATTGGCATTTTGACCCCTAAAGCAAAAGTGCCTGGATACTCTGGGCGGGTTCTTTCCATTGGTGAACTCCAAAAAAGCGCTTCTGGATCGCAAGGATAGAGGAGATAAGCCCGGTCACAATTAAAGACAGACAGAACCACGTCAAGGACATCACGGGTCATTTGTTCAATATCATTGGTGCCTTGCATCGCCCGGTTGACCTTGTCCATGCTCTCTAAAAACCAGAGATGAGCCTGGCGTTCCTCTTCAGCTCGTTTTCGTTCTGTAATGGGCAGGATGAAGGATAGGTAATGTTTTTCCCCCCCCAACGTTATCTCTGTCGTTGCACTTAACCCTACGCCCAATTCGCCGGCTTTATTCCGGGTTTTTAGCTCAAACGTCTCCAGCATATCCTTTTCGTGCAGCTCGTCTAAGATGGAACCACGTTCTTCAGGATCGGCATAAAGCTGCAAGTCGAGCGCTGTATGGCCTATGATCTCATCACGGCCGTACCCAGAAATTTGGACAAATTCATCGTTGACATCCACAAATCGTCCATCGTCAGCCCGGAAAATCGCCATCCCCATAGGGCTGAGTTGAAATGCTTTCGAAAAGCGTTCTTCACTGGCACGCAAGTTCTCTTCGATTTGTTTACGCTCGGTGATGTCTTGTACTGTGCCAAATAGATAATCGAAAGAATGGGGGAGTGTCCCTGTGACATTCAACCGGGTATGGATGAATCGTATTTCACCATCTGACCGAATAACACGAAATTCTAACTCGCTGGACGGGTTGTCTGCCAGTGCTGTGGTAACTGATTGAGCCACGATTGGTCGATCTTCTGGATGCACCAATTCAAGGTACTGCGCGAAGCTGAAAGGTGATTCTTGTGGCAGCAGCCCAAAGATACGGAATGCTTCATCTGATCCGGTGATTCGGTCAGCCTTGAAATCGTGTCCCCAATGGCCGACTTGAGCAATGTGTTGGGCTTCTTCGAGCCGACGCTCACTTTCTTGGAGATTGCGGTACATCAGCAAGCTGGTAAGTGCATCGGCCAGCCGCCGGCCGATTTCCTGAAAAAGCCGCTCTTCTTCTGGTGACCATATACGTGGACGGGCACATTGGTGGAGGCCAAAGGACCAGGGCTTGCCTATTTTGGGGTAAAAGGCCATAGCAATAAAAGATTGAACGCTAAGGCCAACAGAGATGGCCAGTGGTACCTGGTGCTCAGATTTTGAATTGAACTGCACTGGCCCTGGCGCGTCTAGCAGTATCTGGTATACGGCCGCACCAGACGGATCTAGTGGCAATTCAACGCCGATGGGGAGAACGCCGGGATATTCCGGCCGGGTGCGTTCCATTGGCACTTGCCAGGTGACCGTGTTGGGATCACAGGGATAAACCATCCAGGCCCGGTCGCAGTCAAAGATTGACAAGAGGGTATCGAGCACATCACTCAGCACTTGCTCCAGGTCGTTTTTCCCTTGAATAGCCCGGTTAACTTGATCCAGGCTTTCCAGAAACCAAATAAGGGTTTGATTCCCCTCTTGTATTTGTTTATGATTGACAACTTGTGGCGTATTGTTGCTCATTTTGCATGCGTCTCTCGTTGCATTTGCAGGAAATGGCAAATAAATGCTCTGCGGCGGATATTGCCTGATTCAGATATACCAGTCCTTCTCGTCATTTTTATCGTCATTGTGGTTTTCTCTATAACCTGCCGCAGGATGTATAAGGGGGTGATGGGGCTGAAGTGATTCACTGAATTGGAATATTAAGAATTTGGAGACCACAACACCATTGCTAAAATTTTAGCAGTTTCTTAAGATACAGGTCAACTGCGAAAGTGGTCAGGGGTATATGAGACTATTGTGCGCAGGCAGTGGTCATGATGGCCACTGCTGTTTTTCTACTAGTGGTTTATTATCCGGCAAAGGGAAACGGCCGTTTCCCTTTGTCAATGGCTAAGCGAGAGATAGATTAGTTTTCAGATAGTTCCTCGCGGGGGTGATTAAGGAAAAATTCGAGGATCAGTTCACTGGCGTTGATTTCCTGACTGACGGTTCCGATTCGGTCTTGACTGAGATATTGTTTGCCGCCCGGCCAGGTGTGCCCGCCGCCTTCTACTTTAACCAGGATGACGTCAGTATTTGCCTGGCAGTGGGTGTATGTTTTGATGGTTACGGCCTTGTCATCATCCGGGTCATCGTCAACAGGCTGGGCAATGGCCGGGGTGAGTTCACAGCCGTTGTGGCTGCGGAAATGCGCAATTGTTTCATCCGTAGACTGTACTTCGCCCCGGCTGCGACCGAAATCAAAGACACGCACTTCACCGCCATCATAAGGAACCAACGGATCGGCCGTGCCGTTGATGAGCATCACTGAGATGGGATTCTGCGGCGATTGGTTTTCCAATGCCGCTGAAAGTTGGGCCGTGACCGGCGCAATGGCGGCTATTTTGTCGGACAGGTCGATGGCCAGCCGAAAAGACATAAAGCCGCCGTTGGAGATGCCGGTAGCATAAACCCGCGCTGGATCAACTCCGTAATCTTGAATCATCGTGTCGATGATGGCCGAGAGGAAGGGCACATCATTCCTGTCCTGGCAGGGGCTTGCGGGATCAATTTGAGCGAAACGGCCGTCGCACCACTGATGGTCAATCCCCTCTGGGAAAACCAAAACGATGCCGCGTTCATCGGCCGCCGGGATAAGCGTGTTGTTGGTTACACCCCGGTCGAAGCGCAGCCCATTACCGCCGCCGCCGTGCAGCGCCAAAACCAATGGGGCCGGGTTGTCTTCGCTGAAATCGGGCGGTAGATGAATGTGATAGGTGCGCGCAATGCCGTCAATCTCAATGGTTTTTGTGAGATATGTCTTTGAGCGGCAGCCCATAAGCAGGACTGAGAATAGTAACAGAGAAACGAACCGATTGATACGCATTGACTGCTCCTTTGCTTATCAGGCCAATAGATTTTACACGATTGTGTTGTCTATTAGTAACGGCCGTAGGCAAAAAAGTTGCAGGCGTTATCATGTTGTTGGTGGGTGAAGAGGCATGGAAACGGCCGTTACCACTGGTCGGCGGCGCGCTTATATCGTCGTCAATCTCTCGTTTATTACTGTTATCTCTAGCGGCAAGTAGATGAAAGGGTTCCGGCTAAAACACAATGGGAATAATGCGCCTGGTTTTGTTGGCATAAGCTGCATAATCAGGAAAGCTGGCTTGCAGCAATTTTTCTTCTGTAATGATGCGTATCAAAATAGCCGCTGTCACTATAACGCCGATTATCACATTGACGAGTGATACGTGTCCCAAAACGCTTGCCCATATGAGTAGCAGTGCTGCGGCATACATCGGATGTCGGATAAACCGGTATGGGCCTGTGGAGATCAGCGATTTTGCCATTGGTTCCGCATGAATGTTAAATTGGGCGGTGCCAAAACTGCGTCGCGCCCAAACGGCCAGGGCAACAGCCAATAATTGACCGGCAATGACAAAGGGCGACCGGGAAAGCAGGTTACCCGTTATTAACAAAAACAAGATGGCTAATATCAAAAGTAATAAAGCAGATTTAGAGATGAGTTTCATATATTTTGTCCTAATTTCAGGTAGAACCCGTAGACACAAAAAAGCCGCCGACTTGCTGTCAGCGGCTTCCTGTAATGGTCACAGTATTGTCCCGGCAGCGAGTGAGTTTTACTCACTCAACCATCACCAACGCCCATATTTCACTTGTATGTGAGCATTTTAGGCTTCGCTGCGGACAAAGTCAACATTGGGAAATAAGCCACAATAGACATACCGCATAATGGGCGGCGTAAACGGCAAACGAAGTATAATAGTTTTGAGAAGTCGGGTACAATTTTTGAAATAATGCGAGGTGGCCATGACTGCGGACGAACGAATTGCTCAATTACGTGACGAAATCAACTTTCATTTATATCGCTACCACGTCCTGGATGCGCCGGTCATTAGCGACGCTGAGTATGATGCGTTGTACCGGGAACTGCTGGATTTGGAAGCAGCCTACCCTGATTTAGTGGTTCCTGATTCGCCCACGCAGCGCGCTGGAGCCGAACCGCTGGACGCCTTTGAAAAGGTAACCCATCCCGCGCCCATCTTGAGCCTGGCTAACGCCTTCAATGTGGACGATTTGCGCGCCTGGCGGACGCGGATTGGCCGTCTGCTGCCCGACCCGGAGATGAGATTGGATTACACGGTGGAGCCGAAGTTGGATGGATTGAGCATTGTGTTGACGTATCGGGACGGCCGTTTCACCCAGGGCGCGACTCGTGGCAACGGCGAAGTGGGCGAGGACGTGACCCAAAACCTGCGCACCATTCGCAGCCTGCCGCAGCGCATCCCCGTTGACCCGGACAGCCAACTCATCCCGCCGCCATACCTGGTCGTGCGCGGCGAGGTGTTTTTCCCGCTGGACAAATTTGAAGCCTTCAACCAATCGCGTATGGAAGCGGGCGCAGCGGCTTACATGAACCCGCGCAACGCCGCCTCCGGTTCCCTACGCCAGTTGGATTCGGCGATTACGGCGGCACGGCCGTTAACCCTCTACATTTACGATTTCATTGCCTGGGAAGGAGGATCCGTGCCCGATAAACAGTGGGAACGGCTGGAACTGCTCAAGGCTTACGGCTTCCCCGTCTCGCCGGAGAGCCAGTATTGCCCCGATTTGGACTGCGTGGCCCAGGCGTATGATGCCTTCATTGAGAAACGCAACCAACTGAACTACGAAATTGATGGCATGGTCGTCAAAATCAACGACAAGCCGCTGGCCGACGGCCTGGGTTTTGTCGGTAAAGACCCGCGCGGCGCGATTGCGATGAAGTTCCCGGCCCAGGAGAAGACGACCAAACTGCTGGATGTGCAGGTCAGTGTGGGGCGCACCGGCATCCTGGCTCCGGCGGCGGTGCTGGAACCGGTGGAAATTGGCGGCGTCATTGTGCGGAATGCGACGCTGCATAATTATGACGAAATTGCCCGCAAAGATATCCGCATCGGCGATACGGTCATCGTCAAACGGGCTGGCGACGTGATACCCTACATCATTGGCCCGGTGGTGGATGTGCGCGATGGCTCGGAACAGGTGGTGGAACGGCCGTCCCACTGCCCGGCGTGCGGCGAACCGGCGGTGCAAATCGAAGGTGAAGTCGCCATTTACTGCGACAATCCCGCCTGCCCTGAACAGTTAGTGCGCCGTGTCGAGTATTTCGTCAGCCGGGGGGCGATGGACATCGACAACTTCGGCTCGCAGACCGGTTCGCTGCTGATTGAGCAAGGCCTCATCCGCGACGTAGCCGATATTTACACGCTGAATCGGGATGATTTGCTGGCCCTGGAAGGGTTCAAGGACAAGAAGGTGGACAATTTGCTGGCTGGGATTGAGGCCAGCAAGCAGCAGTCCGCCGAGCGGGTGTTGACGGCGTTGGGAATTCGGTTTGTGGGGAATGTGGTGGCTGGATTGCTGCTGGATGCGTTGGGCAGTATTGATGCCATTGCAGCGGCCAGCCAGGAGGAGTTGGAAGTGATTGAGGGGATTGGACCGGGAACGGCCGTGAACGTCATCACCTGGTTTGCCAATGAGAAAAACCGGCGGGTGCTGGAAAAACTGCGTGCCGCCGGTCTGCAATTCGCCATCGAGAAAGCGGAAATGGACGCCGCCAGCCAGACGCTGGAAGGGCTGACCTTCGTTATCACTGGCACGCTGCCCACGATGAGCCGCGACGAAGCCAAAGCACTCATTGAAGCGCACGGCGGCAAAGTCACCGGCTCGGTCAGCAAAAACACCGACTACCTGTTGGCTGGCGAAAAAGCAGGCAGCAAACTGGCAAAGGCTGAGGCGCTCGGTATTTCTATCCTCGATGAAGCGGCTTTGATGAACCTGGTGTTAAACTAAAAGCTTGTGCTGATCTTGCCTCTCAAAACTTGGGGACGCATATCCTTATTATTGCGGCGAAAAATTGAAACGACCGTGCCATGGGCGGCATTTTCCGTGGCGTAAGATCGATGGCCGCCGCCGTAGCCAGCAGCCTGCCAATGTGACCACACTTAGCCCCATGTTGGGTTAGGCCCGCTTGCCGCAGGCGGACAAGGGACGGTAGTTAAAGTGTACGGCATAGTAGGTTTGGCTGTTTGCCAAGTGCTCTTGACATGATGGCAGATCACATATATAATCGCAGTAATTATAATTGTTACGAATATATTTTCGTTAACCATTAGGCAAGAAAAGAGAAAATCATGCACGGGGAAATTCAAAAATTGCTGCCTCTCACGCCGACCGTCTTCCATATGTTGCTGGCGCTAGCAGATGGCGAGAAACACGGATACGGTATCATGCGCGCTGTAGAAGATGAAACGCAGGGTCAGATGCAGATAAGAATCGGCTCCTTGTACGGGTCAATCCGACGGATGATCGAATCTGGGTTGATCGAAGAGACGAACGAACGTCCTGACCCAGAGCTAGACGATGAACGGCGGCGCTACTATGGTCTGACGGACTTTGGCAGGCAGGTGCTGGCTGCTGAAGCTGCTCGCATCGCCCGGGCCATGGCGATCATCCAAGGAAAGCAGATTCTAGGCGAGGTTTGAATTGCACGGCAAACTTTTAGTTTCTGAACGGCTCTATGAGGCGTTGCTCTACCTGTACCCGAAGAAATTTAGGGCAGTCTACGGACAGCAAATGTGCCTGACCTTTCGGGACGCCTGCCGGGTTGCTTACAGCCGGAAAGGAACTGGTGGTCTATTGGCTCTCTGGATACCTACAATTTTTGACCTGTTGAAATCAGCGCTCGAAGAGCGGGTGCAACAAGGAGTTATCACGATGTCAAAAGGAAGATTCATGACGATGGCAGGTCCTCTCACTATCCTGGTTGGTGCTTTATGGTTGATAGCCTGCCTTGGCGATATTATGTTCCGGATTGGGCTGAAGGGTAATGAAGCGTTTTTGGGTTTAATTGCCCTTCCATTCTTCTTATTCTTTGTGCCGATGGTGTTTGCCCTTATTGGGATCCGCTTTCGTTTCTACCAATTTGCAGGCAGCGCAGGTAAGTTCGGGTTGCTGCTGAGCGTGACGGGCGGGGCGGGTATCATCGTCTCCTTGCTGACAAACATCTTATTGAGCGGATTGATACCTGAAGCAGGCCCGCATCTCTGGGTGAACTATGCAGCGGTGTTCAGTGTGCTGAGCATTCGGATTGGGTTCATTCTTTTTGGTGTGGATGCGCAGCGATACAGGCTGCTGCCTCGCTGGAACTTGCTGCCCCTTCTGCTGGGTTTAACGGTTGTGCTTAGCCTCCCCCTGGATTGGTTTGGTGTGCCCGCCTTCCTGTCTGCACGATTGGCAACTCCCTTTCTGCATTTTGCTATTACCGGTGTGTGCTGGCTGCTGTTTGGAATTACGATGCTAGACCAGAGGCGGGAATCGCAGCCAACAGCAGTTATCTGACGGGCTGTTATAAATATAACAGGTTGGCTAACGAATAAGTGTTTCATACGGCGTGGTCAGACCTGCGTTTACAAGCCGACCCGTCGGACTCCGTATAAATGGTATTCTATCGAATACTTGATGCCAAAAGGATGTCAATAAAAAAATTTCATTATCAACCCGACAGACCACACGAGATACTGCTCATCAAGAACAAGCGAGGAGCAGGCAGCCTGAAACAACGACCAAACGGCCGTTTCCCCCACAGTCCGCCAGTGAGATCAAGAGATTGTTGAGAGGAACGGCCGTTTCGCATACCGTAAAGTGGTCTTGAATCGGAACTGTACACGGCCGTTTTCCGCATACTTATCGAACAGTCGCCGCAATTCCGTCAAAAATAGCTCGTGATTTGGATGTCCCGCCAGTGGTGCGCTGGAAGAGGATAAAGCGCCTCCTTCCAACGCTTCGTAATCCATCCATTTGAAATTGTCAAACTTGTGTACAACAGCCTCTCCTTCCAAAATCAGATCAGGGCCGATAGGATGACCCTGCGCAAATGGATGAGGCAATTGATATTTAGAGACAATCTCCCTATGCTCGCGCATAAATGAAGAACCCGTGTCGTTTGGTTCGTTCCATGCGAAGGCAATGTATCCGTCCGCACGTAAAATGCGCTCAAATTCCGCTTTTGTCGGCATTAGATCAAACCAGTGGGCAGCTTGTCCCGCAGTGATGAAATCTATGCTGTTGTCGGGCAAAGTGGTGGATTCTGCACTGGCGTTGATAGAGCAAAAACGGCCATAATGCACCAAATATGCTTCTCCCGCTTCCCTCATCGTGCGATTTGGCTCCACGCCGTAAACCGTGTTGCCATGCTCTAAAAACAATTGCGCCAGCAGCCCTGTCCCAGAACCAATGTCAGCAATAATCGAGTCTGGGGTCAAATTGCAGTGAGTTTGCAGGTGGGTGAGAACGGCCGTTGGATATGTTGGTCGGTAACGCGCATAATACGTTGCGCGGTTGGTAAATCGATTTTTCGGAGCGTTGTTTTCGTTTTTCATGCTTGTTCCTTAAGTTTGACTCACCGGTGCGAGCGTTCGGTGGAGCCAGTGTTGGGATTCCGAGCGAAGAATACCGTAAATCTTTATATTGTTTAAATATCACCTAAACACTCTCTAAATAAGTCCCGGCTATTATTTTTACACAATGAGGTTAAATTGACAGGAGAAAATATGGGCGTTTGCCCACCACGAATGAATGAAAATGGAGCGCGGTCTGCCAGACCGCAAAGGGCGAGCAAGCTGCTCGCGCTCCCATTTTCAAAGGAGACTGTCTCAAGATGATTCTGAAAAATATTGCAGTTTTGATTCCCGCCCTAAACCCCAATGACAAACTGGTTGACCTGGTCAAGGAGCTGAACCGGATAGGACTCGTCAATGTTGTGATCATCGATGATGGCTCTGAAAATGCAGCGCAAGCAGTTTTTGATGAAGTGCAGACATATCGAGCCAAGGTCTATCACCACAAAAACAACCGGGGGAAAGGGGCTGCTCTAAAGACAGGTATCGAGTACATAAAGAAAAACCAGCCCCATATTGTCGGAATTGTTACCGCCGATGCGGACGGACAACATGCACCTGATGATATTTTGCAAGTTGGTAAAGCAATGGCTGCAGAAAACAGTATCGTATTGGGCACACGGGACTTTTCTAGCCCCAATGTCCCCTTCGGCAGTAAGTTCGGCAACACGTTCTCGGCCGTTTATTACAAACTTAAGACCGGGAGGTTCTTAAAAGATACGCAAACCGGATTGCGGGGTATTCCCGCGAGGTACTTTGATTTTGCTCTGAACGTCGAGGGCGATCGGTATGAATACGAAATGCGATTTTTAGAGCAAATGAATGAGAAAAATATTGCCTATCACACAGTGGATATAGAAACAATTTATGAAGAAGATAGAGTCACTCATTTTCGTGCACTTAATGATTCGTATGTGATTTATAAACCGTTTATCAAAAACATCGCTTCGTCACTGCTCTCCGCGACAGTCGATATCGCATTTTTCATGCTGTTGGTAAAAACAGGAAACGGCATATTTTGGGCAACAGTTTTAGCCAGGATAATTTCAGGTATTTTCAATTTCTCATTGAATAAAATCTGGGTATTTGGTATGAAAGACTCCCATGACGCGAGAAATGAGTTTTTGAAATACCTGGCTTTATTTATCACGCAAATGATTTTTAGCGGATTATTAACCGAAGCGCTCAGTAACGTCCTCACCTTCCGCAACGGCCTTCTTTTCAGCAAGATATTGACCGATCTCTTCTTGTTTACCACTAATTTTATTGTTCAACGATTCTGGATTTTCTCACCTAAAAAAAGCAACCGTTCAGACCTGACAGGTTTCCACCAGAGCGTATGAGTGACAAAAAGCCACAGAAAAACCTGTCAGGTCTTGAAAGACTCTTACTTAAAAACTCATGTTACGCGCAGATAGCGCGAAGGTTAACATAATTATAAAATCCAGGTCTTGGAGAATCAGCCTATGAACTACAATATCCTCGACCTGTATTCAGACTATTTGTTAAGCTCATTTGGACAAACGACAGCTACCGGACTGGCTAGATTACTTGAAGGTGAAATCAGCCATGACCAAGTCACTCGCATGCTCGCCAGTGAAAAATTGACGGCGAAGACATGGTGGAAACTGGTCAAACCACAGGTACGGCAAATCGAACGAGAAGATGGTGTCATGATTGTCGACGATTCCATTGTGGAAAAGCCATACACAGATGAGAATGAGATCATCTGTTGGCACTATGACCACGCCAAAGACAAAACTGTCAAAGGTATCAACTTCATTACAACCTTGTATGAAGCCCAAGGAATCGCTTTGCCAGTGTCCTTCGTGTTAGTGGCCAAGACAGAGACCTATCTTGACAAGAAAACAGGCAAAGAAAAGCGCAAAAGTGCCGTGACCAAGAATGAACACTATCGTCGCATGCTGCAGACGGCTGTAGCTAATCGCATCCCGTTCCGGTATGTGCTCAATGACGTGTGGTTTGCCTCGGCCGAAAACATGCGATTTGTGAAGTTGGACCTGGAGAAAGAGTTCATCATGGGGCTCAAGGGCAATCGCAAGGTGGCTTTGTCCGAGGCAGATAAAGCCAATGGCCAGTATCAGCGGATTGAAGACATGAACCTACCAGAAGGCACGACCCGTATCATCTATCTGGAAGGGGTCCCATTCCCCTTACAGCTATTACGCCAGGTTTTCACAAACGGAGATGGCTCAACCGGCGTGCGTTATCTGGTAACCAGTGACTTGACCCTGAGTGCTGACCAAATCATTACAATCTACCAAAGACGGTGGAGAGTAGAAGAGTATCACCGGTCACTCAAGCAAAATATGGCGCTAACTCAATCGCCAACCCGTACCGAAACAACGCAAACGAATCATTTCGTGGCGGCGCTGTGGTCGTTTGTCAAAATGGAGTTGTTAAAGGTCCGAACAAAGAAAAATCATTATCAGTTGAAAAACCAGTTGTATTTATCCGCCTTGCAACAGGCTTTTCATGAACTGCAGCAGCTTCAGCCGGTTTCACTGGTTCAAGCTGCTACTGCGTAACATCAGTTAAAAAAATGGATTTATGCACCGAAAAATGAAAAACAAACACATCTTTGCAATTTTTTACACAACAATATTAATAATCGCCACTGCCTGGAGCCTGCTTGATACGTTTGTGATTGCCGACAAAATTGCAGTTGTCGACGAGACCTCAGCCAATACAAGCATTTATACGGATCTCGAGAACGAATATACTACAAGCATTAGCTCGAACAGCGCTTTAGATGAGAATGTTTCCAGCGTTAACTCGGAGAGCATCGTGGATGTGGATGCTGCCAACAGCAGTTCGGATAGCATCTCGGACGAAGATGTTGCCAATAGCAGCCTGGACAGCAGCTTGGATAGCGACTCGGACAGCGCTTCAAGCGACGATAGCGATAGTGTAGTTCCTGTCATTACGGATTATTCTTACCAGGATGCAAACATTCAAATCACCATTGATGTCATTCGGGAGTACAACACAGACATATACGTTGCCGATGTGGTGGTCAGTGATGTTGCCTATTTGAAAACCGCATTCGCTCAAAACACCTATGGCAGAAACATTAAAGAGACGACTTCAGAGATAGCCGATGATCATGATGCCATCTTAGCGATTAATGGCGACTATTACGGATTTAGAAATTCGGGATTTGTCATACGAAACGGCGTGTTGTATCGAACAACTGCTGCAGATAGGACCAGCGAAGCGTTAATTGTTGCTGCCGATGGGAATTTTGAAATCGTTAATGAGAGCAGCTCGGATGCGCAAACGCTTTATGATGAAGGTGCGCTTCAGGCGTTTTCTTTTGGTCCGGCTTTAATCACAGATGGTGAGATTAGTGTCACAAGTAATTCCGAAGTTTCGAAATCAAAGTCCAGTAATCCAAGAACTGCCATCGGCATGGTCGATCCGTTGCATTACGTTTTCATTGTTTCTGACGGTAGAACATCGCAAAGTGCGGGACTTTCTCTGCTTGAATTGGCTGAGATTATGCAGGAATATGGTTGTACGGAAGCTTATAACCTTGACGGAGGCGGCTCTTCAACCATGGTGTTTAACGGGAAGGTTATAAATAACCCGACTGACGGCCGTTCATACGGAGAACGGCGGGTAAGTGATATTATTTATATTGGAGAGTACCTATGAAAATAAAAACAACCGTGAAAATCTATGCTGCTATCACGCTTTTTTGTATCGCTTTTAGCTTTATTTATTCACTTTTCAGCCACGGTGTTTCATCTCCATTTATGAGTTATGCGTTTGCTTTTAGTTTGGTATTAGGCGTTGGCGGTTTTATCCTGTTTGGCTGGCAACATTTAGAGAATCGGGCTGCGTTTAATCTTTATAATGCCGGTATTGCCACGTTGACGGTAGGCAGTTTTCTGCGCGGCATCATCGATATTGCCGGCGCTGATACGACGTATCCCGCTTATTACTTTTTCGTGGGAACGATTCTTGTTGCTGGCGGCGGACTCATATACTTTTATCAGTGGCTTCAACTAAATCAATAAGAACGCCCCGCGATGAATCGCAGGGCTATTAAACGATGCCCGATAAATCGGCCTTTTGGCTGCGTGCCAGCCCGATTTATCGTCTGGTGGGTTGTTCATTCATGCTAAATCCCTTTCAGTCGGCAACGCCTTTTGTTTCGCCCTCCCTGAACCGAGTGCGTATTGCTGCCTTGCCAGGAATCGATCTGCCCGTCGAGGTTGAGGGCAAAACTGGTTATGATTTGTTGTCGGCGGTGGCGTTGGCAGCGCGAATTCAGGCGCGAGCCAACGAGTTGGGCTTGCCACCGGATGCGCCTGATTTGTTGCGCCGGTTTGACGGATGTTTCACGGAGCTCGCTGAGCCTGTCGAAGCGTGTACCATCAGTGAAGAAATTGCCAGGGAGTACGGCCGTTCCCTCGCCTACCTGCTCCTCACCCTCAAACGCGGCGACCCGGCCAACCGCGCTGCCCGCAAGGAATGGGATGATCGTCACTGGTCATTCTGGGCCGGCATCAACACCGTTTGGGTAGGGGGTGGACTGGTATCGGGCCAACTGGGGCCGATTGCGGTGCGTGAAGCGGGACGCGTTATGCACGACGCCGGATTTCCCGATTTCGCGGTTAATCTCTCGCCGCATGGGGCTGATTTACCGTTGATGGGCTTGTCGCGCTTGGCTCCGTTTGGAGCGCAGGCGATGTTGGTGTTCGATTTTGGCGGTACAGCCGTTAAGCGAGCCATTGCCGAATACAAAGATAACCAGTTTACCCAACTGCACCGATTACCATCTTGGTCCTCGCCTTGCGAATCGTCGTTGTCAGTCAGCCTGGAACTGGCCGACGTTGCCGCCCACGCCGAGCGTATTTTGTCGATCATTGAACAAACCTGGCAGGAAGCGGAACGGCCGTTAGCCCCCACCATCGCCGTCAGTCTGGCCTGCTATTTGCAAAATGGTCAGCCGCCGCCTTCCGAGATGGGCTGTTACGGCCGTCTCCAACTACCCGGTGACAATCTGCAAACTTACTTGGCCGATCAACTCAGCCAGCGGCTGGGCCAGCCCATCTACCTGCACCTGTACCATGACGGCTCGGCGGCGGCGTTGGCCTATGCGGGGTGTGGGGAAACGGCCGTCATCATGCTGGGAACGGCCGTTGGCATCGGATTTCCTCAAACAACATATTAACAACCAACAAACCAACCAACTAACCAACAATCAGCCACCAGCTACCAGCTACCAGCCACCCAATCTTTCAGGACTTTTCCAAACTCATAAGAAAATAACTAGAAGAACCTCATTTTGTTACACTTGAGATTTTCCAAGACCACCAAGTAAACAAAAGAGGTTCATTACGAAGCATATCACATTTACAAACGAACAATTAGAAAACGTCGTTTTTGACCTGGGTGGCCTTTTTGAATTGTTCCAACAGATCCCAGACACGCGAAAAGCGCAGGGGAAACTATACCCATTGCCATTTTTATTGTCAGCCATCTTGTTAGCCCGATTATCCGGTGAGCATACGCCGACTGGCATTACCGCTTGGATTCGCTTACGCCGCTCGCTTTTGGTTGCGGTATTGCCAACGACACGATTTACGGCCCCATCCTTGAACACGATCCGACGCGTTCTGGATGAAGTCATATCAGCGGATGAATTGCATCGGATATTCCGCCAATTCTTGCATCTGAACTATGGCGGACAGCAAAGCGTCCTCATTACGATGGATGGCAAGACTTTGCGCGGCACAATTCCTGCGGGAAAAACACAGGGCGTTCATCTATTGGCCGCCTACTTGCCGGAAGAAGGGATTGTTTTGGCTCAAGTAGAGGTTGATAAGAAGGCAAAGGAAAACGAAATCAAGGCTGCGCCCAAATTGCTGCACCAACTCGACTTGAGAGGGCGGGTTGTCTCTGGAGATGCTATGTTCGCTCAACGGAAGTTGTCGGTGCAGATTATGGCTCAGGGTGGCGATTATCTTTGGTTTGTCAAAAGCAACCAGCCCCGTTTGCTAGGGGATGTCGAGCAATTCTTTGTGCCGCCGCGCAAAGAGAAAGGATGGCACACGCCACCGCTGCCCCAAGGTATTGCCCAAGCGACAAATAAAACGCATGGTCGTTTGGAGCAGCGAACTATCACGGTAATGAGCGATGACACCCGCTTTATCAACTGGCCTGGATTGCGTCAGGTTTTCAAGCTGGAGAGAAAAGTGACAAAACTCTCCACTGGCAAATGTACCTACGAAGTTGTTTATGGCATTACTAGCGTTCCCCAGGAACGTGCCGATGCGTCCTGTTTGTTAGCGTGGACACGCCATCACTGGGGCATTGAAAATGGGTTACATTACCGTCGCGATGTCACGCTCAAGGAAGATGCAACCAGGATGTCAGGAACACCACAAGCCAGCGTAGTGGCTACAATTAACAACTTCATTGTCGGGTTAGCTGGCAAGCTTGGCTTCACAAATCTGCCAACCATGTTGCGTATGGCCAATGCCAAGATCAATTTCGCCCTTTACAATTATTTATGAGTTTGGAAAGGTCCTGCCCAATCTTTGATCATTAATCATTATTCATCGATAATTACGCCATGCCTGAATTTTTCAACGTACTCCCACCAGATGATGCCCGTGAATTATTGTTGAGCCGGTTAACGGCCGTACTCTCCTCTGAAACTATCGCCACCGAGGATGCCCTGGAAAGGGTGACGGCTGCACCCGTCTACGCTCCCCACGCCTTGCCCGCCTTCCGCCGCAGCACAATGGATGGCTACGCCGTCCGTGCCGCCGACACCTACGGCGCCAGCGGCAGCCTGCCCGCCTTCCTGCAAGTCATCGGCGAAGTGCCGATGGGCCAGGCCGCCAATGTCGAACTCAAAACCGGCGATGCGGCCATCGTCCACACCGGCGGCATGATCCCGGAAACGGCCGATGCCGTCGTCCAGGTCGAGCACACACAAATCGTAGGGGCGGCGCTTCATGCCCGCCCGCCGTTCGAGATTGAGGTGATGAAAGCCGTTGCTGTTGGCCAGAATGTACTGCAAGTGGGCGAGGACGTGGCCGAACAAGCTGAAATTCTCCCGGCGGGTCACATTTTGCGGCCGCAAGATTTAGGCGGTCTGCTGGCGCTGGGGATTACCGAGGTGAGCGTGACTCGCCGCCCGCGCGTGGCCATCCTGGCCACCGGCGATGAAGTGGTCGCGCCAGACAAGTGGGCCGGGCCGGGCCAGATTCGCGACATCAACAGCTACACCACCGCCGGATTGGTGCGGCAGGCGGGCGGCGTGCCCGTTTTAGGCGGTATCGTTCCCGACAACTTCAACGCGCTGCAAGCGGCGGCGCAAAAAGCGCTGGCCGAGGCTGATATGCTGGTTATGTCGGCCGGTTCCTCGGTCAGCGTGCGCGACATGACGGTGGAAGTGATCGAGGGGCTGGGCGAGCCGGGGGTATTGCTGCACGGCGTGGCTACGCGCCCCGGCAAACCGACGATTGTGGGTGTAGTGGGGCAGAAGCCGGTCATTGGCCTGCCGGGCAATCCGGTCTCGGCGATGGTGCAGTTTGATATGTTTGGCACACCGGCCATTTATCGCTTGCAAGGGGTGCAGACGCCGCCGCGGCGCGGTCTGGTGTGGGCCACGTTGGGTAAGAATATCGCCAGTGAAAGCGGACGAGAGGATTATATTCCGGCAAAATTGGCGGAGGGAGTGGGTGGGTTAACGGCCGTGCCCGTCTTTGGCAAGAGCAATCTCATTTACACCCTGGTCAACGCCGACGGCCTCATCAAAGTACCGCTGAACAAGGCCGGGCTGCTGGCCGGCGAACAGGTAGAAGTGAGGCTTTTTTAAGGCAGAAGGCAGAAGGATGAAGGCAGAAAAAGAATTAAAAACTCGATTGACCCAGATTGCAGAGGACGAATTTCGTGTAAAGAATAATAGAGAGCAGTTTGAATTGGCGTTGGCGATGGTGCGATTCATTGGCTCACCGGACCCGGCGCTGCGGGATGGGTTGATTTATCAAGCGTTTTGTTTTTGGATTTTGGAACAGGAGGCGTTTACGGCCGTCCAACTGCACCAACTCCTTGATTTAGCGGTAGATGAAAACCATTTGTTTTACTGGCTGGGCGAAAAGGGAACCGATTCCGTGTTTACGCGATCTTTCTCGATGCTGCTTTTGCCGCTGCTGTTGATTGCCCACCGACAACGGCCGTATCTCACCCAACCCGAAATTGTCAATCTCAAAGAAACCGTCATCCACTATCTGGAACAGGAGCAGGACATGCGCGGCTACGTCCCCGAAAAAGGGTGGGCGCACGCCGTGGCTCACGCTGCCGATGCGTTGGACGATCTGGCTTTGTGTAAGGAGTTGGGGGCTGATGATTTGCGCGATATTTTAACGGCCGTTCAGCGCAAAATCGGCACGGATAATTATGTTTTTGTGCATGAGGAGGATGAGCGGATGGTGACGGCCGTAACCAGTCTCCTCTCACGGCAGGTGTTAAGTGAAGCCGAAATCACCAATTGGATTCGCAGTTTTGTTCCTTTTGTGGCAGAGGTGGAAGCCGGGCCAACCGGCGGCCGTTATCTCAACGTCAAGAACTTTCTGCGTAGTCTTTATTTTCGTCTGTCTGGTCAAGAAGAATACGAAACGCTTTGCCCGGTTATTTTTGAAGCGGCGCAGGAAATTGGCCGTTTCAAATAGTCACCTTCCCGGCGGGAAGATACTGACCGTATCGCCCGGTTGGATGGCCTGGTTGAGACCGCCGCTGTAACCGATGTCACGGCCGTTTACCAGCACCCGCCAGCCGCCGCGTACCCGGTACGATTTTTCCACTACCATCCAGGGTGTCCCCCGCTCGTCCAGCCGCTCCTTGTCCAGCCACTCGATGTCAAAAACATCACTTCGCGCCTGTGGGAAATAGTTGAAGAAGCGGGTCAAAACTGTATCGATGTGGCTGCCGTTGGGCAAATGCATTACCATCGTTTCTCGCCCAGTGTAGTTACGCACCCGGCCAAAGAAAGAAAGTTCTACTGGGAAATCGCCGTTGTCCCAGGTGCGGGCTGATTGATAGCCCAGCAGCATCAGATGCAAATGCAGACTCAGGATTTTGTTCCAGCCACCCAGAGCCGCGGGAATGACCGGATTGCCAGGCATCTCTTCCATGAGGAAGCGGGCAAAGGTGGCATTGACCAGGCTGATGGAGCCGGTGACGTACACGTCGGGCACATGGATGTGGCGCGGACCGTGGGCGGCGTGAATTTGCCCGGCGCGGAACAGGTAGCGGGCGAATTCGTGGCTCAAATCCATGCCCAGCGTGCGTGCCAGCCAGACGGTGAAGAAGCGGCGGCGCTCGGCTAAATGTTCGGGATTGGCTCCTTTTTCCCAGCCCAGGATAACGGCCGTTTCATGGTTAGCCAGCAAATAATCATACGTGCCCACGACCAGCTCGTGCCCGCGCCGGAACAGCGGCTCAACAGTGGCCAGCATCGCATCAAAATCGGCTTTGCTCAAATTCAGGAATTTTTGCAGCCGTTCCCATTCCTCTTCCGGCGTCGCGGCCAGATTCGACAGCTTCCAGACCGGTGGTTTCACAGTTTGACCATTTAACAGGGCAAATGCTTCCATTGCGTTATCTCACTTGTATGTTTTTTCAACTTATGAACGATGCTGCCTGAGCTTGTCGAAGGTGGCATGGGCTTCGATAAGCTCAGCCGCCAATAAACTCAGGGGTTACGCTTTATCCAGCAGCAATAACAACATGATCAGTTCGGTTTCGGCGAAAACGCTGTGCGCCAGATGGGGTTCCATATGTACCCAGGTTCCTGGCTGCGCAGCCATTGTTTCATCACCTAATGTCAACCGGGCCTGTCCTTTGACAAAATGCAAGACAGCCGGTTTAGCGGCCGTATGTTCCGACAGTTCTTGTCCGGGGGCAAAGCCAAACAGAATCGCTTTCAGCCCGTCACCGCTGAAAATGGTGCGGCTGATGATGCTGTCTGGTGGAATATCATTGATTTGGTGGGTTAAATCGGCTAGATGGGTATACGCGGTCATTATTTTTTGTCCTGGATACAAGCTTGTAAATCTTGTAGTAAAACCTGGGGATTGATTTGGTATTCGTTAGCGGCTTCGGCCAGGGTACAAAATGCACCCAGATCGCAGCCTATGCAGGCAGTGGCGTAATTTTGGAAGATGACGGCCGTTTCCGGCCACTCTTCTAATATTCCCTCAACCGTCATTTCCAAATTTAACTGTGATTCTTCCATGTTATTACCCAATTTTAACCATTTAGGAATCCTGCGAGATTGCGCTGGCGCAATCATGGTTTTTCCGGTAAATCTTCTGCAATTTTAACCAGCCCATGCGGCGAACAAATGATGACTTGTTCACGGGCTGTTTTGACCAGCCTATCCTGCTCCCATTTGCTGATAGTCCGGCTGACAGTGAACAAGGTGGTGCCCGTCATTTCGGCCAGGTCGCGCCGGGAGAGAGGCATGTTGATTAGAATGCCATCCGCACTTTTTTTACCTAATTGTTTAGCCAGCCGAAGCAGCGTGCGGGCGATACGCCGTTCAACGCGCTCGGTGGCCAGTTCCCGGTAGCGGTCTTGCAGTTCGTTAAAGCGAATGGCCAGCATCCGGGCGGCATTCATCGCCAGTCGGGGGTATTTTTCCATGAGCTGGTTCATCAATTCGCTGTCCCAAACCAGGAACAGGCAATCTTCAACGGTTTCGGCCGTTAACGGATAGGCAAACTGCCCTAAAGCAGCGATGATGCCTACTCCTTGTCCGGGACCAAAGAAATGGACGATGACTTGTTGGCCTTCTGGGGTGATTTGGGTCATGCGTACGCTGCCCTGCAGAAGAACGTAAAAGGTATTGGCCTCGTCTTCCTGGTAAAAAACAAAAGACCCGGCATTATATTGGCGGCGGGCAGCAGCGTTGATGACGTAGGTCAGTGCGGCTGTGTCCAGGTTTTGAAACAATTGACATTTGGCCAGGATGGTTTGTTCGATTTCGGCAGGCAGAGGTGTGTTCATAACGGCCGTATCATAACATGAAGCAGCCATAATGAAAAAGCCCGGAAGCAAATGCTGCCTCCGGGCTGAAGTCACAAACATTACTTTTCAACCGGGTCCATAAGGGCAATCAACCCCAATGTTCCCATATTGGCAAACAGCAGCGGCGCTAAAAACGGCGCACCACGCAAAAACCGTTCCGCGACAATGGTTTGCTGTGCAGTCAAATCAAACTGCACGTGTAACACAGCACCGACCAGACCGACCATAATCATCAGCAGCATCGTGCCCAGGTAGATGCTCAGATCCGCCTTCGTTGGATGGTCTATTGCCCCTAATCCGGCCGTGATGACCGTGCCCAAAATACCGGCAACCAATGGAATCCAGACCCAGGGGTTCTTAAACTCAGCGCGGGCATGATCCAGAACGCTGCTAAGGAGAGTTGCCAGCGTGCCCAGGCTGACCATGAACAGGTAAGCCCGTGTTTTGCTGTAGGGCAGTCGCAGGCGGCGGCGCTGGCCGATGCGCAGGACACCACTGTCTGCCGGGTCTTCAACCCAGGCGGCGCTCAATCCCCACAAACCGACTAGGGCGAAAGTGAGCGGCGCAACGATGGGTGGCGCCCAGATCAGCAAGTTCATGTTGACCCGCTGCCCGACCGGGGCGGTGGGTAAAACGGCCCGAACCAGATGAAAGTATGCGCCTAACAGGCCAACGGCCGTACTGCTTAACAGCACCAACGTCGCCAGCCAGACAGCCAGGGGGCGGTTGCGCAAAGCGATAAGGCCAGCCACCAGCAAGATAACCCCGGCAATCGCGCCAAAGTAGACCGGTATTTGCTCCCGTGGGACGATTGTCCCGCTGATTAAGTGGGCCAGATAGGTATCCAGTCCCAGGAACAGCAGGTTGATAGCTGCCATGAGCAGCATCATCTGGTCGCGTGTCAAGGGCAAGCGACGCCCGCGAAGTACAGGAATGAGCGTGGCTAGATGATACATTTACTCGCCTGTTGTAATGCCGGCCGCTTCCAGCTTGGCGTTAACCATTTCGATCAGTTCAGCGCGATCTGATAACATTTCGTAGGCGCCATGCCATTGGGTGTAATCCGGCCCTTGCATCCAGGCGCCAAATTTGGCGGTGCGACCCCAATGGTGCCACAGCTCGAAATATACATAATCGATCGGTTCATCGAATGGTTCGTCGGTCAACAGGCCATTTTCCTTGAGCGGAGCAATGATTTCGTCGCTTTCTTGTACCCAGGCATTGACCTGCTCTACGGCTGCATCAGCATCGTTGTAGAAGGTGGTAATGAAATTCTCGTTGTGGCATTCCATGCAGACGCCCTGCATACGGACCATGTTATCCTGCCAGGCCGGGCGGCGGACGCTGATGGGAGCGGCCAGGAACCAGGTCAGCCGTTCGCCAACGTCGTGGGTGGTAGCGGCCGTACCAAAACCGCTCATATGGCAGATGGCGCAGGTAGCGGCCGTGAAATCTGCTGAATTTAGTGTGCCTGATTCCGCATCCCAATTCCAACTGTCACCGCCAGTGGCATAGGCGATGCCGTGCGGTGATTCCTGGTAGATTTCCCACTGTGGATGGTCGGGGCCGATGTGGCAGGCGTTGCATGTTTCTGGCTTGCGGACCTGCTCCAGGCTGAATTCATGGCGCAGATGACAATCCTGGCATTGACCGATTGAGCCATCAGCCGCCGGCAGGCCAATATTGTGACAGGTTTCGCAGGCGAATCGGGTAATAGCCGGACCTTCGATGGCATGCAGGGCATTGCGTGATTTGTCAGGACTGTAGCCGCCTTCGGGAATGGCTTCAAACATGGCCAGATGTTCAGGGCTTAAGGGCGCGGTTCCGGCATAAGCAACGAATGCTGGCAGGGAATGGCGGCTTTGATTGAACTGGGCTACTTCAGCTTCGTGGCAGCTTTCACACATGGCCGCGGTTGGTGAGTTGAGGACGTAAGTGCCTTCGTGCTCGACTGCGCCGGGGTAATCGGCTTTGACTTCGTGGCAGTCGCGGCAGGTCACTTCGGCGGCAGCCATTGTGCTGTGTCCATACTGTTGGATGATGCCGGGAGTGTTACGTTCGTGGCAGACGACGCATTCATCCTCACTGTTGGCCAGGGCGTTTACCGGCTCGGCTTCAATCGGTGTTGATGATTGGGTGACGGCATTGATTACTAAAACCAGGCCGACGACGATGATAACAGCGACGAATCCCAAAATAAGTAATCGAGCTGATTTCATAAATCCGCTGGATGTTGATTCGGTCATTTTTTCTCCTTTTCAAAAGTCAAATTTGTCTGATTGGGGGACGGCCGATTGAATGCTCGGTTATCAGACTTTATAAGCTTAACGAATTATGAGAGGGTGTCTTTGCTCTGGCGCAAATTAGGGAGGTCATAAGGCAAACGTCTTGTTTGGGATGACGCATGACGTTTGACGCATGGTTAGTTTTGAGTTGGGTCATGTGCCAGGCACTTTTCGCGTTGGGCTTCGGCCATTTGAGTGAGGCGGGCTTCGACACGGCCGTTTACACTCCCCTCTTCATATTTTCCCGTTCCATTTGGCTGCCCGGCGGGAACACCGGTGAGGATTTCGATACCCTGG
This sequence comes from Ardenticatenaceae bacterium, assembly GCA_020634245.1. Lineage (GTDB taxonomy): Bacteria > Chloroflexota > Anaerolineae > Promineifilales > Promineifilaceae > JACKCC01. Next base: position 139,641 of record JACKCC010000006.1, read on the forward strand.
TCGATGTGGTCGATAGGGTAGATGTGGAACTGGTTTTGGGAAACGGCCGTAACCACATCTTCCCGCAGCATCAAATGTTTGACGTTGGCCGATGGAATGAGTACACCTTGTTCGCCGGTCAGTCCGCGCGCCTGGCACAAGTCGAAGAAGCCTTCGATTTTTTCATTGACGCCGCCGATGGCCTGGACACGGCCGTGTTGATTGACAGAACCGGTAACAGCCAGCGACTGCTTAATGGGCAGGTCGGCCAGTGCCGAGAGCAGGGCATATAATTCCGCCGAAGAAGCGCTGTCGCCATCCACCCCGCCGTATGATTGTTCAAAAACCAGACTGGCGGAGAGGGATAACGGCCGTTCCCTGGCAAATCGTGCCCCCAAAAAACCAGATAAAATCATCACCCCTTTAGAATGAATTGGCCCACCTAATTCTACCTGCCGTTCAATGTCAATCACTTCCCCTTTGCCCAGGCAAATATTAGCCGTAATCCGGTTGGGTCGGCCAAACGTAAAATGTCCCATGCCATACACGGCCAGCCCGTTAATTTGACCAACAACCCCTCCGTCGGTATCGATCAACACGGTCTGCCGCAAAATGGTTTCTTGCAGCCTATCCCGCACCCGGCTGACGCGGTAGGTCTGCGCTTCCCGCGCTTGCAGTACATCGGCGGCCTGGATGCTGCTGCGACCCGCATCTTCAGCCCAAAAGCTTGATTCGCGCAGCAAGTCGGAGATGCTTTGCATATGGGTGGACAGCTTGTCGGCAGCGCCAGACAGCCGGGCACTGAACTCAATGACTTTGGCCACAGCATACCGGTCAAAGTGGAGTAATTTTTCTTTGCGGGCTAGTGTGGCGATGAGGCGGGCGTAGATCAGATTGTTGGCATCATCGCGCGGCATCTGGTCTTCAAAATCGGCCGTGACTTTGAATAATTCGCTGAAATCAGGGTCGAATTCGTATAGTAAATAGTATAGTTGGCGCTCCCCAATCAACACAACCTTGACATCCAAAGGGATTGGTTCCGGTTCTAGAGAAACGGTACTGATGATACTGACCATTTGACCTAATGATTCGATACGTACTTGCCGGGCGCGCAGAGCGTGTTTTAACCCTTCCCAGGCATAAGGCTGCATCAAAACTTTGCGGGCTTCCAACATTAAATAGCCGCCATTAGCGCGATGCATTGCTCCAGGTTTGATTAAGGTGAAGTCGGTCAGCAAAGTTCCCATTTGGGAAATGTGTTCAATGCGGCCAATTAGATTGTTGTAGGATGGTTGATCTTCGTAAACGACCGGCGCGCCTTGTGAACGGCTGTGATCAATGAATATATTGATCTGATAACGGCCGAATGAGGGTTGAGCTGGTTTTGTTGAGGTAATCCCCAGCGTGTTTGATGGGGTATCTTCTTCGGCATCAATAAAATCGTCTACGTGCTCAATAACATCCTTCTGGACGGTGGTAAGATAAGCCAGGACATTATCCAGGGATTCGTATTTTTGGTGCAGTTCGTGGAAAAGTGGGGCAATGGCGAATTCGGCGATTTCTTCATTAAGCTGCCTGACCCGCTTTGTATGTTCACGCTGCCAATGCGGAATCATGCGCATGATGGCTTGCAGTTCTTCCTGTAAGATTTTGATGTGATCTTCAACAGCTTGCTGTTTTTCTGTTGAAAATCGCATGAATTCTTCAGGGTTCATGACTTCGCCATCTTTTAAGGGGGCAAACGCGAAGCCAGTAGGGGTTTGAATGAGGGCAATGTCGTAACCGCGAGCCTGTTTTTTGAGTTCATTGAGTGCCTCGTCATGCTGGGCTTTTATCTCAGTTTCAATTGCTTTTTTTTGTGCTTCGTATTCGCTGCTGGCGAAGGCGCTGGGGATGACGGTGCTTAGTCCCTTGACCAACTGCTGCATGTCGGATTGTAAGGCGACTGCGCTTCCTGCTGGCAATCGTAAAGTCTGGGGTTTGTGCGGATGTTCAAAGTTATGGACGTAACACCAATCGTCGGGGATGGGTTCGTTGACGGCTTTTTGCTGAAGATATTGGAGAACGGCCGTATGCTTGCCCACGCCGTTTGGCCCTTGAACGAACAGGTTAAACCCCTCATGCTGGATGCCAATGCCTAACCGGATTGCTTCTAGCGCCCGCGGTTGGCCGATGATTTCTGTCAAATCATCTAAATCGGCGGTTGTCGTAAATGTGAATTGTTCAGGGTTGCAGTAGTGATAGAGTGCTTTGGCGGGTAAGCGATCAACGATACTCATTGTCAGCCTCCTATCAAAGAACACAAAAGCTCCTTCGTTTAGAGTAAAACAAAACAGGCCAAAATGAAAGTGTCTTATGTCATATTTGAGAAACACAAGTTGGTTGAAACAATCAGAAATCGCTATACTTACAAGTATGACTTTACGTATCCTTCTCGTTGACGATCATGAAGTGGTTCGGCTGGGTTTGAAAAGCTTGCTGGAACATCATGCTGAATTTGAAATTGTGGCCGAGGCAGCGGCAGAAGCTGAAGCTGTGCAAAAGGCACTTGAGCATCGGCCAGATATTGTTTTAATGGACATTCGTCTTTCAGGCGGGAGCGGCATTGAAGCTTGCCAACAAATTGTCGCACAGCAGCCCGATACCAAAGTGATTATGCTGACCTCATATGCAGAGGATGAGATGCTATTTGCTGCCATCCGTGCTGGGGCGACGGGTTATGTTTTGAAGCAGGTTGGAGGCAACGATCTAATCCGAGCTATTGAAGCGACAGCGCGGGGAGAAGCTATGCTGGACCCCTCCTTAACCCAACGGGTGTTTTCAGAAATTCGCACGTCTATACAGAAGGAAGAAGCGGCTGCTTTTACGGATTTGACTGCTCAAGAAATGCAGGTTTTGGCTTTAATTGCTGAAGGCAGCACAAATCGAGAAATTGCCAGTGCATTATTTTTGAGTGAAGGCACTGTACGGAACTACGTGAGCAGTATTTTATCGAAATTGGGTGTGTCTAATCGGGCTGAAGCGGCCGCTTATGCCATTCAGCACCATTTAAAAGATTATTTGTAATTCTCGTGTCAATCTGTTTTTGACGTTACACGATTAGTTCAGATGGTTACGGATTACCGCCAGGAGTTTGAAGAACGAAACCGCCAGCTTGAGGCATTGAATCAAGCGGCAATTGCCATAGCAGGTGAATTGTCGCTGGAAAAGGTGCTGCAAAAGATTGTGGATTCGGCCCGTGATTTGGTCGGTGCCAGGTATGCTGCTTTGGGTGTACCGAACAGCGATGGAATTATGGAGACGTTTGTCCATCGTGGTATGACGACTGATGAAGCGGCGGCGATGAGCCATTTTCCCCGTGGATTGGGTTTGTTGGGGGCGATTATTCGTGAAAGACGGCCGATTCGTGTTCCCCGCATTGAAGACGACCCCCGCTCTATTGGCTTTCCTGCCAATCACCCCTTGATGATTAGCTTTTTGGGTGTGCCAATAATGGGGGGTAAGCAGGTATTGGGGAATCTGTATTTAACGGACAAGGTTGATGCGCCGGAGTTTACCGCAGCCGACCAGGAAATTGTAGAGATGTTTGCAGTGCATGCTGCTGTGGCCATCCAAAATGCCCGTTTATATGAACAGGTCAGCCGATTGGCGGTGGTTGAGGAGCGGGCGCGGATTGGGATGGATTTACACGATGGGATTATTCAATCTATTTATGCAGTGGGATTGACTCTGGAATCGGTGAAATTGGTGATTCCGGTACAGCCAGACAAGGCCGACAAGCTGTTGGACCGGGCGATTGAAGGGCTGAACGATACGATTCGGGATATCCGTAACTTTATTTTGGATTTACGTCCGCAGCGGTTTCGTGGTGATGTTGATGTGGGGATTAGCCGGTTGGTGCGGGAATTTCAAGCGAATGCAATGGTTTCGGTTCAGCTTGATGTGGAGCAGGAGGCGGTTGCTTCACTGCCTACACCGGTGGCCAGGGCTATCTTTTTAACGACGCAGGAGGCGCTGGCCAATATTGCCCGGCATGCGCGGGCGACGCAGGTTACGGTGAAGGCGCGTCGAAGAGGTGGGATGGTTGAGCTGATGGTTGTGGATAACGGCCGTGGATTTGATATTGATACCCAGAATCAAACAATTGGGCATGGGTTGTCCAATATGCGGGCGCGAACGGAAGAGTTGCAGGGTACGTGTGTGATTTACTCGGTTCCAGGCGAGGGCACTCGTATAGAATTGTCGTTACCTTGTAGTTAAGGGACAGCAATCAAATAACTTGAGCATTTATTTTCCCGGAAACTCCAAGGTTTCCGGGAAAATGGTTCGATTCAGATAGCGCCTTCTTCATCCTCTATATTCGCCGAAAAGTAGTCCAAAAAATCAGTTGTTGAGATGATGCCAACCAGGGTGGTGCCGTCGACGACGGGCAATGCGCCGAATTTGTACATGCTTAACATTTCGGCGGCCCGGTAAGCAGGTGTGTCGGGGCTGACGGTAACCGGGTTAGGGGTCATACAGCTTTCTACGGTGACGTTGGCCAGTAGTTCTTCGTCCTGAGAGCGGTTGTGCAGGACGACGGGAGAGTTCATGACCAGGCGGATGTCGCGGTCGGTGATGATGCCGACGAGCCGGCCTTTTTCCAGAACGGGGATTTGCCGGTAACCGCCGGTTTTCATGATGCCGATTACGGTGCGTAGGGGGGTTTGGGGCGTTACAGTATCGGGAACGGCCGTCATCAGGTCATTTACGGTTAGCATAGTTTCATCTCCATTTCTTGGTTCACATTATACAGTGTACTTTATTTGCCTGTGAAAGCATGGTGGCGAATGTCATGCTTGATGGATGACTTTCTTCTACTATCTGGATGACATTTGACACTCGGATTCAGGTCGGGAGGCTTTTAAAATCTTGTGTATTCCTATCATAAAGTGTAATTTATTGTGATCAATTCGGCGATGAGTGAAATCCGGCTTCTCATTATTGAAGAACATGTAGCTGTACGAGATGCTTTGAAAGTGCGGTTAGAGTCCTCTGCCAATCTTGAGGTGGTTGCTGCACATAATAGTACGGCGGCCTGGAGAGCCTGCTGGCAGGAACGGGACAACAAGGCGGATGTGGTTTTGTTGGGGTTGAAAAGTGGTCAGCAACGGCCGTTAACCACCATTATTCGCGATGTCAAAGAATTTAACAGGTCCGGCATGGCTGTCGTCGTGCTGGCTTCCCTGGCCGATGACATCGAAAAAGAAATGGTTTTACAAGCTGGTGCGCGGCGTTATTTACTTAAAGATATCAATTCCAATCAATTAATCGCGGAAATAGAAGCGTTAGCGCCCTCCCATATTCATTGATTCCTTCTTATTAGATGAAACAAAACAAAGTATTTGGCCTTCATCGTTGCGAAGAGATGATTTAATCTCTAAACTTGTGTGCATGATGTCATACAGCTAAACAATTTGTGTACATCAAATTTTATATCTGGAGAAGAATTTTTAATCATGGCCAAAAAAGTAAGCAAAAAACGAAATGTTCAGTCACAGCAAAAACAAACAAATTGGCTCTTGATTGGAGGGATTGTCGGTATTGGCGTCATTGGCTTGTTCGCTTTGCTTTTCCTCTCATTACAAGACCCTGCCGCGCCTGAACTTTTGTCTCTCGAACAATATTGCCAGGACAACCCTGATAACTGTGTAACCGAAGGTTCTGCGGATGCCCCGGTTACAATTGTCGAGATTTCTGATTATGGCTGTATCCACTGTCGTGATTTTTACACGCAAACCGAACCGTCATTAAAAGAGCAATATGTGGATTCAGGTAAAGTTCGTTATATCGTCGTTCCCTTTGCTTTAAGTACGGCAACATACGCCGCAGCTAATGGTGGCTTATGTGCTGCTGAACAAGACCGCTATTTTGAGTATGGCCATGCCATGTTTGCCCAGTACGATGATGCCGACGCCCGGCAGCGGGATGGTATTGAGCGGGCAGGTCAGGCGGCCGGCCTTGATATGGCCCAATTTACCGAATGTTTGAATCAAAGCCGGTATAACAATGTTTTGCAGCAAAATATACAAGCGGTGGGAGATGCCGGGGTTTCTTCCACACCCAATTTCTTTGTTAATGGCCAGCACATTGAAGGGGCACAACCATTTGCTGCTTTCCAGCAGCAGATCGATGCTTTGCTAAATTCCTGAGGATAATATGCGTACTGAACATTGGCAAGCACGTTTAATTCAGCTTTTGGCTGTGCCGGGAATTGTAACGGCATATTATTTGTGGCTTTATCATCAAGGTAAGGTGTTTTCGGCTTGTGAAATTAACGCCGTTTTTGACTGCGGTCAGGTAAGCGGTCCAGGTTCGCCATATTCGGCCATCGGTCCGATTCCGGTAGCATTGATTGGTCTGGTTGGTTATGCCGTTATCTTTTTGCTGATCTGGCTGCAAGATTGGCTGCCGTTTGTAGAAGAAAATTTGCCGGAACTGCTCATTGGTATGGTGGGGCTGGCGTTTTTGTTTACGCTTTATTTAACCGGTTTAGAGTTTTTCGCCATCGGTTTGTTTTGCCAATATTGTGTTATTTCGGCCGTTATTGTGCTAACTATGTTTATGTTGGCGGTTGGATATTTGCGTACAACCCGCGCTCAGGCTTGACGAAAGGAAAGGCTGGACAATATCACTGTCTGGCCTTTTTTTGTATAAGGGGGTAATGATGCGGCTAGAGTTGGTTCGTGACTGGATGACTCGTGATGTAATTTTTGTTGAGCCGGATACGCTTTTATCGGTGGCTGATGATTTGTTGGCGGCTCACAGGATTCGTCGTTTGCCGGTGGTGGAAAACGGCCGTTTAGTAGGCATTGTGACGTATGGTGATATTCGGGAGGCACGGCCGTCACCTTCCAGCCGCGTCAATCTGTGGGAAATGCAATACCTCATGTCGCAGTTAGTTGTGGCCGAAATCATGACAGCCGACCCACTTACGGTGCTTCAGGATGCTACGGTGGGGGAAGCGGCCCAATTGATGCTTAAACAGCGAATTGGCGGTTTGCCGGTTGTCGATACGGAAGGTGTTTTGGTCGGCATCATTACTGAATCGGATATATTTCGTTTGGTTGTGCGCGATTGGCTGCGATCTGAGGAAGACTCGGCCGAGCCATTTGCTCGTTACAGCTAATTGGCGGGCTGGCATTTGCCGCCTTGTGGATTCACTGAAAGTTAAAAAAGAGGTGATATGATGGAATTTGGGGTGCCCAGAGAAGTTCGTGACCTGGAGATGCGGGTCGGATTAGCTCCTTCCGGTGTATTGTCGTTAACCAAAGCGGGACATCGGGTGTATTTGGAAAGTAAAGCTGGCAGCGGCGCTGGTTTTAGCGATGAAGATTACCGGGCTGCTGGCGGCAAGATTGTGTACACGGCGGCTGAGGTTTACGGCCGTGCCGATGTTGTCGCCAAATTATCCCGCCCGACCGAGACCGAACATCAACTCTTCCGGCCAGGTCAGACAATCTTTTCGTTTTTGCATTTGCCGGTGGCTTCCTCTGACTTGTTTATGGCGTTGGCAGAACGGGAGATAACGGCCGTTGCCTATGAAATGATTGAAGATGATAACGGCGACATGCCAGTCTTAGTCTCTGCCAGCCAGGTGGCCGGCCGTTTAGCGCCGACCATTGCCGGGCAGCTGCTGCGCAGCGACCGGGGCATTCCCGGTCAAAAACAGGGGCGTGGCATTTTGTTGGGCGGCATTCCTGGCGTACCACCGGCGGCAGTGGTCATCATTGGCGGCGGCACGTTAGGTGTCAGTGCGGCCGGTGCTTTCATGGGGATGGGCGCCGAAGTAACTGTCCTGGATCGCAATCTGAAAAAATTGCAATACGTTGATGAGCGGTTTAACGGCCGTGTCACCACCATGTTCGCCAACAGCTACAACTTGCAGCGTGCCGTCAAATTTGCCGACGTCTTGGTAGGTGCGGTGCTCATCCCCGGCCAGCGGGCGCCCATTTTGGTCACCCGTGATATGGTCAAATCCATGCGCGCCGGTTCCGTCATCATTGACTTTTCCATTGACGAAGGCGGCTGCGTAGAAACCAGCCGTCCCACCACACTACGTGACCCTGCTTATATGCTGGAAGGCGTTGTTCATTATTGTGTTCCCAATATGACCTCTGTTGTCGCCCGCACGGCCTCATATGCCATAACCAATGCCGCCCTTCCATATTTGCGATCGGTTGGTGAATTTGGCGTTATTGGCGCTATTCAGCGTGAACCGGCATTGGCCCGCGGCATAAATCTGTACCAGGGTAACTTGACCAACCCTGATGTTGCTGCTGCACTGGGGCGGAAGGTAACGGCCAATCTGCCAATTGTAGAAAGCAAAAATAACGGGGGCGCATCATGAATTGGGAAAACATTTATCGCCGGAAAGTGACCGATGTCGCCGATGCACTTAGCGTCATAGAATCCGGCAATCGCATTTACATTGGCGGCGGCGCGGGCGTACCTCAATCATTGACACAGGGACTCACATCGCGGGCTGGGGAACTGCGCGATGTCGAGCTGACTCACATTCTCACCTTCGCCGAGGCGCCCTATGTCGCGCCTGAATTTGCCGAAAGTTTCCGTGTCAATGCCCTTTTCATTGGGCCAAATGTTCGCAAAGCGATTCATCAGGGCCGGGCCGACTTTACGCCAGTTTTTCTGAATGAAATACCGGGAATGTTTCGCGATGGTCCACTGAATCTGGATGTGGCGCTGGTTTCCATCTCGCCGCCCGACGAGCACGGCTTTTGCTGTTTTGGTGTCGAAGTTGGCACCACAAAACCGGCGGCCGAATCAGCGCGCATAGTAGTTGCTGAAGTGAATCGGCAGATGCCGCGTACTCTGGGTGACAGCTTTATTCACGTGAGTCGTCTACACAAAATCGTCGAAGTTGACCATCCAATCCCGGAAGCGCCTCAGGGCGGGGCAACTGAAGAGCATTTGTTAATTGGCCAGCATATTGCCAGTATGATTCCGGACGGGGCGACGCTGCAAATGGGTATTGGCAGTATCCCCGATGCGGTTTTGCACCATTTAGGTAGCCACAAGGACTTGGGAATTCATACCGAATTATTCTCTGACGGTGTGATTAATATGGTGGAGCAGGGCGTGATTACCTGCGCTCGCAAAACCTTCCATCCGGGTAAAATCGTTTCTGGATTTTTGTTTGGCACAAAGCGGCTTTATGAGTTTGTGCATAATAATCCGCTCATCGAAATGCACCCGACTGATTATGTCAATGACCCCTTTAACATTGCCCAAAATGACAAGATGGTGGCCATCAATTCGGCCGTTGAGGTTGATTTGACGGGCCAGGTGTGTGCCGATTCGATAGGCTCGCGTTTTTACAGCGGTGTCGGCGGGCAGGTTGATTTTATTCGAGGAGCGGCCCGATCAAAAGGCGGACTGCCGATTATTGCTTTTATGGCCACAGCCAAGGGTGGTGAAATTAGCCGCATTGTGCCTACGTTAAGTCAGGGGGCCGGTGTTGTTACAACGCGGAATGATGTGCATTATGTGGTGACGGAATATGGTGTTGCTTCTTTGCACGGCAAGACCGTGCGGCAGCGGGCTTTGGAATTGATTAATATTGCTCATCCACAGTTCCGTGATGAATTGACTGAGGCAGGGAAGAAGCTGGGTTATTTATAGACTGCTGCTGGATATACCTGAAGTAAATAGCAAACATTTCCAGTCCTCTGATGAATTCTGGGGTAGGGGCGCGGCCTTGTGTCCGCCCAGCCAGGGGCGACCACAAGGGTACGCCTTTACAACCACATAAAACCGCAGAGAACTACATTTCCCCGGAAACTGTGTACCAGACCATTGATCTGTTTGAGAGTTTCCGGGGAAATTAAAAACTGTGAGTGCTATTCACTCACAGTTTTTTTGTTGTTTGAGGGACTTTTATGCTTCGAGTTGTTCGATTTTGTCGAGGGGGAGGGCAATGAAGAAGGTTGTGCCTTGATCTTTGCCGGCGCTTTTGGCCCAGATACGGCCGTCATGCGCGTCAACGATTGCTTTACACAGGGCTAGTCCGATACCCGCTCCGGCTTTGGCCTGACCGCTGCTTTTTACCTGATAGAACCGCTCGAAAATTTGTGCTGCTTTTTCCGGCTCGATGCCCAAACCCTGGTCGGTAATGGAGACAATTAATTCAGTTCCCTCTGACCAGGCATTGACCATGATTTTGCTGCCTACAGGGCTGAATTTCAGGGCATTATCTAACAGATTGGTGAATACCTGGTCCAGTAGACTGGCATCGGCCGTAATGATCGGCAATTTGTCTGGAATCTGGAGTTGAAGCCGGATATTTTTGTTGGTTGTTAATATTTGCCATGACTGGATGGTTTCGTGCAGGTGTTGATTTAGATTGAATTCGGTTTTGTCTAAGGTATCTTTGCCTACAGTCTGTAGTTTGAAAAGACGGTTAACCAGGGTGAGTAGTTGTTCGCCTTTTTTATCGATGACGTTCAAGGCATTGGCTTGTTCGTCGTTTAGCGTACCCAGGAAACCTTCTTTGAGTAATTCAGCATACCCTTTAATCAATGCTAGCGGGGAGCGAAGATCGTGAGAGACATCTTGCATTATCTCATGTTTTGTTCTGAGAATGCGCTGTAATTCATCATTAGTCCGCCCTAATTTTTGATGTAATTGGGATTGTTGAATGGCTATGGTTAACGTTTCAGCAATTTCCCGGATGATTTCGATTTGTTCTGGTTCGAAGACGGCGGGGTTATTGGCGGCTAACTGCAAAACGCCAATGTTGTACTCGCCTGCTTTGAGGGGGACATTCATGTAAGAATCCAGGTCTTGTTCGGCCCACTGTTCTTCGATAACAGCGCGATTGTCCAGGCTTTTTAGGGATTGGACGACGAAAAATTTGCCGAGCGGGCGTTCTTCGCATTGGGTAACGGCCGTTTCCGGGATTTTCTGTCCATTTTCCAAATCGGTCTCTGTATTGTTGTTGGCAATGGAAGCCAGAACCAGGAGCTGATCCGTTTCTGGTGTTTTAATAAGGAGATGGGCTTGCTGGTAAGGGACCAGCGGTTGAATACGTTTTAATGTAGCCTGGGCTATTTCTTCAGGGGAATCGGCGGCCAGGATGGCTTTGTTGATAGCGTTGAGGGCGACTAATCGGCCGTTTTGCCGGTACAGCGCTTGTTCAGCCCGTTTACGCACACTGATGTCCTTCAAAATGACCACCAGGTTCCGATGCCCTTCCGGCGTGTTATCTTTCATTGACACCGGCTGGATGCGCGCCGAAATAAACCGGTTGAGGGTTTTGTCGTAAGTTTCTTCCTCGATGACGTATTCAGCCCCAGCACTGTTAACGGCCTGGTGAATGGCGTTACTCAGATAACAGGGCTGTTGGCAATGGGGATGAACAAGGCTGTGATAGCTGCGATCAATGACTGTTTTGACGTCACCGAATCCCCACTTTTCGATGGTGCGATTGGTGCGGACGATACGGCCGTTTTCATCAATAATACAAATCAGTTCTGGTAACGCATCTACCGTCGACTCCCATTCCCGTTTAGCCCGTTCGACTTTGGAAAAGGTTTCATTTATTACAATTTCTGCTTGTTCGTCACCCTTGAATTTGTTTAACAGCAAACCCAGGCTGCCCAAGAGGTTGGTTGTATCCTTGTTTGTAAAAGGGTCCTCTTTCACGGAAAAATTTACCATCGCATTATCCTAAATAGAAACTTCTGTGATGCCTGGCAAATTGTGATGCCTATGTGATCTTTTCAGTCACGGATGGAGCGACCTGTCTGCGATGGGTTTAGGTGAGATTTGTGGCTGCAATGGGTCAACTCGTTGCCGTGATTTGCTTCAATATTTGCTTGTGCATCTAGCCATGAGTATAGATATCAATAATTACATTTTCTGTTTCAAACGGCCGTTCTTGTATAAGAAATTAGTCATGAAACGGTTGCCATAAATCAAAACAGGGCTGGTAAATTTTACCAACCCCGTTGATGGTATCGAACAATTAAACTGGAAATTACTCTAAATTCACGCTGCCCCAGTTTACGGAACCCCAATTCACGCTGCCCCAATTGACGGAACCCCAGTTAACACTGCCCCAATTGACGGAACCCCAGTTAACGCTGCCCCAGTTGACGGAACCCCAATTGACGCTGCCCCAGTTGACAGAACCCCAGTTAACACTGCCCCAATTGACCGAATTCCAGTCAACGGCATCCCAATCGACGGCATCCCAATTGACAGCATCCCAATCGACGTTACTCCAGTCGATATATTCATCGCCATTGACGCTGGCCCAGTAGGCGATGAGAGCCATTTTTGCCAGCAGCATATTGGGGATGACGTCCTGATTAGCCGATTCTGTAGTGGGTGTGGTAACGGCCGCATACACATCCATGTACGGGTAATCGCCATAAAGCAAGGTTCTCATTGTGCTTCCCGTGTGGGTCAAACGGTATTTGACCTGATCAGGCGTCAGATTCGGTTCGCTTTGCAGCAGCAAGGCCACCGCGCCGGAAACCATCGGTGCCGACATGGAAGTGCCGCTGGCCCGGAAGTACATATTTTCGACAAAATTACTCGGGTAATCGTTGCGCCACCAGGATTTGTTGGAAAGCGTGGCCACGATGTTCCTGCCGGGAGCGATAATTTCCGGTTTATTGTAGCCGTCCATCGTGACGCCGCGCGAGGAAAACACAGCCATGTAGTCGTCCGCACGGTTTGAGTTACCATTTTCCTCACTGGCGCCCACGGTAATGATGTAAGGATCATTGGCCGGTGCGGCGTTAATCGTGTTGTAGAAACCGTTTATCCAGTTGCCCGCCGAAGCGACCACAACGATGTTATTGAGCCACAGAATTTCAACGGCCGTATTCAATGGGCTGTCGTGATACGATTGCGCGACAGTCGAATTAATGGAGAGATTGACGACCCGAATGTTGTAAACCGGCTCGTACATCGTACCCTTGAGATCGTAAATCCATTGCAAAGCGGCCACAACATCCGATTCATATGCCATGCCATTGTCATCGGCCACTTTCAGGCTGAGAAGTTTGGCGTGGGGGGCGACCCCCTTGTAAAAGCCGTCTGAATTCATCCCCATACCGGCGGCAATGCTGGCGACATGAGTGCCGTGCCCATAAGTATCCAAAGCCAGGCTGGATTCGATGTTAAAGGAAACGTTGGTCATCAGACGCATGCTGGCAATGCTGTAATCGTCCGGCTCTTTTTTGAAATCATTTTCCGGCGAAATGCCGCTGTCGATGACGGCAATACCGATGGCATCACCCTTGATCCCCATGGCCCAAACGGCAGGTACATTCAAGGTGTCCAGGTAATAGTTGGGCGGCATGGGCATGGGCGGTGTGTTGAAATCGATGTTTGCTTTGAAGATGTACCCATTATCGTAGTCGCTGCCGCTGTCGTTGAAATTGGCGGTGAAGCGTACGGCCGTTTCCGCCGAAATAAATGGCGAAATGTTGTACGAGACTTCTGTGAAAGCGCTGTCAATCGACCCGCCATAGAACCGGTCAACTTCAACCCAGGTCTGACCGCCGTCACTCGAAATTTCCGCTGCCAGATAGTCATCGGCTTCCATCGCGCCGCGACGGTATCCAAACGTCAGTTTGGCTGCCGTGGCCCCTGAAAGATTAACGGTGCGCCAAAGGCCGTGTACCGGATTCCAACTGCTGCCGTATTCGAAAAAGGCGTGACGCTGCCAGCCATCAAGGTAACTGACTCGGACGTCCCCGGTGGTAGTAGCACCATCGTCGTTGATTTCCATCCAGGGTGAACTCCAGTTGCGGGAGCCGCTGTTATTCTTGTAGTTGTAGGCGACATAGGTGTACAGGTCGTCTTGAACGTTGAATGTAAAGTCAATGCCGTCCAGCGCATCCAATCCTGGCAATTCTTCGGTAGGCGGTGGTGTGGGCGGTGTTTCGACAATTGACCAGGTATAGGCAATTTCTAAATTGTCTACGTAAAGATAATCGTAGCTGCCCAGCGAATCGGAGGTGGCGAACCGAATAATGGTATCGCTGCCGGCATAGTCGATGATGTTATAGCTGGCTGACCGCATGCTGCTGTCATTGGCCGGGCCGGTGAAGCTGTCCAGTTTGGTCCAGGAAGCACCGCCGTCGGCCGAGATTTCCAGGTCGATGTAATCTGATGAGCGATCCAGGCTGCTGCGGCGGTAGTCAAAACTGAGCACGGCCGTTTCCGCATCCGAAAGGTCTACCGCTCGTTCAATACCGCGCCGGCTGTATTTAAGCCGTAATTGATTGTTATAAATGCTGACGCTGCCGTATTTTGGTCCATCGCTTTCGCCGATTTCGAGCCAGTCGCCCGCCCATACGGCCGTTCCATTATTGTTGCTGTAAGCGACAGTGCCAAACTCATCCCGCACCGTCTCGTTAACGACTGAACTGCTCTGCACGCCGCCATCCAGTGAAACCCAATTCACCCCTTCGTTTTGGGCCAGAATGGGTACGGCCCCGGCCGGTAATTTGGCGGCAATGGCGTTGATCATGTGCAAATCATGGATGACCAGGCCATCTAGCTGGTTGATTACAGCGGTCAGGTCGGTGGCAACGGCCGTTTTCTGCACCATTACCCGCACTTCACTTTCCGGCTGCTCCATCGCCAGGGCCAGCAGCTCCGGCTGCACGTTTGTGGGCTGGGGCTGGGATGTGGCGGGTACGGCCGTTAACACGACCATCATCAAAGCCAAAAGGACTACCAAAACAGAAAACGAAATGTGACGATTTTTTGCCGGTTGAGGGTTGGAGGGTTGGATTAAGCTTGTCATGGGACACTCCTCAGTGTGATGCTTCAGATACTGCGATTCTTTCTTCTCTTCTTCGATGAAAACAGCAAGCTGTTACCATGATTTTCGTTTTAATCTTTTTTCCCTTAAATAGGTAATTAGTCCTTTGGTAAGAGAAAATCAGGGCCAGTTGTGACCGGCCCTGATCAGGATTTCATATAGTTTGAGGACAATTAGCTGCCCCAGTTAACCGACCCCCAGTTAACCGATCCCCAATTGACGCTGCCCCAGTTAACCGACCCCCAGTTGACACTGCCCCAATTTACCGACCCCCAGTTGACGCTGCTCCAATTGATAGGCTCACTGCCGCTCCACAGGAGTTTGCTGGCCGGTATACCCGTATTGGCGGTAGCTGTGGTTGTGCCGTTTATAGCGGCCGGTACATCCAGGTAAGCAACCGATTTAGGTCCAGGTGTGGGAGTGGCAAAATAGCTGCCAGTGGCCATCAGGCGGTATTTCACCTGATCCGGGTTTAGGCCCGGTTCATCTTGCAGCAGCAGCGCCACCACACCAGAAGCCACGCCGGAAGACATAGACGTACCCGACATGCGGAAGTAACTATTGCCGTCTGGTCCAACAACCACGTGGTCCGGGTGCTCCAGTGTGAGATTACTGTCATCACTGGCCAGCAGACTGACGATGTCCACCCCAGGAGCCAGTACGTCCGGTTTTTGGAAACCAGCCTGCGTGTTGCCATGCGCCGAAAAGGATGCCAGAATATCGTCACTGGTTCCGACTGTTTCCATGTCATCCGTTGCCCCAACAGTGATGAAGAAAGGATCGTTGGATGGAGCATACAAATACCCATCGGCGCTGTTACCGTTGTTTCCGGCGGATACAACGACGGTGATACCATTGAACCATAGGATTTCCAGTGCAGCGTCCAGCGGGCTTTTATCGTAGGATTCCACGACGGCTGAATTTAAGGACACATTGACAACGCGAATGTTGTACGCTTGGTGGTTTTCGTAAATCCACTGAATACCGGCAACAACATCGGAAGTGTAGCCAGCGCCGTGATCGTCGATAACTTTCACGTCAACCAGATTGGCTTGGGGAGCCACGCCCATGTAGATGCCATTGGATTGCAGCCCATTCCCGGCAATAGAACCGGCAACGTGGGTACCATGCCCGTACAGGTCGTCGGGCGATTTGTTGTCGGTGATGAACTTCACGTGAGTCAGAATACGCGAGTTCCCGGATCCATCGGTCAAATCAATATGGTTGGCGATGCCGCTGTCGATGACAGCAACCGTTATACCCTGCCCTTGCAAATAGGGGGCCTGGTTCCAAACCTGGTCGGCGCGGATGGCCTGGACGTAAGTGCTGTCTAAATTGGCTGTATCGATGCACTCGGCGCAGGTATGGGCGATTTGCACGTTGTCGAAGAAAGTCAAATTGAGTAATCCCCAGTTTTTGCTGCGGTTTTCCAACCGGATGGTGGTGTTGGCCGAAATGTAATCGCTGATGTCGTACTGCGCCTTACCTGCCTGCGTGCCGCCGAGGCGATCCAGTTCAACGAAGGGGCCGTTTATGTCTTTGGCGACAAGAATAGAGATGGTTTCATTAAAGCCCAGCCCCAATGTTTGCCAGTCAAAGCTTAAAGTTGCCTGGGTTGAACCGGAAAGGTCTGCCGTCCGGTAAGCGTAATCGCGGTATTGATTGATACCCTGGAAAGTCAGACGTCCGCCAGCGATGTAAATAAGGCCTATGGCCGCGCTGCCGCCACCGGCGTCGTAACCATGCCAGGTATCGCGCCAGGGCTGAGAGCCGTTGTTGTTACCCCAGTCAATGATGCTGAAGTTATCGCGGACTGTTTCTGCTTCCGGGGCCAAAGAGGTGCTGGAGAATTCGATTTGCACGTTATCGATGTAGGCATATTCGAATTGTTCCCAGTACTGACCGGTGTTGCCAAATTTAACGGCCGTATTCACCGACAGGTATTGGCTAATGTCAAATTGGGCCGAACCGCTCTTGGAACCCGTGTAAGCGGCCAATTCCGTAAAATTGATGCCATCTTTGGAAACAAGAACGGAAATTGCCTCGCCATCATCCAGGCCCAGGGTCTGCCAATCAAAGCGCAGGGTAGCGCTGCCATAGTCGGACATGTCAGCATGACGGGTGATATTTTCATCATAGGCCCAATGGAAGGATAAACGGCCGTTTTGCACATAAACATACCCGCCCGATGCGCCATTCCCGCCATAAGGATCATATTCCTGCCAGGAATCCTTCCATAGGACTGAACCGTCATTGTTGCTGTAAGAAACCACACTAAACGCATCGCGGATGATTTCGTTATTAGTCGTGAACGTAGCTGCATCCAGTGCGGGGATTTGAGCTGCATTAGCATCGCCTGATGTCATTACAATGGGCAGCATCACCTGGTGAGTCAGTTCAATCGCCTGACGCTCGCTGACCAGCATCTGATATTCAACTTGAACATAGTCGAGGTAGAATTTGCTTTCTGCCGCGAACTCAGCCGAACTGACAAACCGTAGATAGAATTCGCCGCCCAAAAATGCGGAAACATCATAGTTGGCAAACATTACATTGGGGTCGGTAGCCGGGCCGGTCAGTCGATCTAGTTCCGCCCAATTGCTGCCATCTTGCGAAACTTCTATTGTGATGGTGTCGGCCGCTGTTTCAAACCCTTTGCGCCGGTAGCCGAAACTGAGTACGGCACTGCTGCCTTCGCTCAAATCGAATTGGCCCTGAATGCCGTTTTCAGCACCCTGGATGCGCAAACCGTTAAGCGCCCCGCCTAAAAAGCTGGCAAGCGCCACATCACCGGCTTGCGGGCCGTCTGCTTCACCAATTTCCGCCCACCGATCATCCAATTCTTGATCATTAAAGTCAGAGCGATAGGAAAATGTATTGGTAGAATCGCTGACTTTCATGACCGGGCCGTCAAAGCTAATCCAATTCACCTCAGGTGATTGCGCCAGTTCCATGACAGCCTGGGCCGGAATCTGGGCCGCAAATGCATTAAGGATATGCAAATCCTTCGTGACCACAGCTCCCAGATTTTCCGCCAGCGCATAAGCGGATTCGCTATCGCCAGTTTTTTGTACGATGACTTCCACCATAGAGTCTGGCTCTTCGGCCGCCAGGTTCAGCAAAATTGGCTGAACTTTTGCGGCAGCGACCTCTGTTTTTGGCCCTGGTACTGCTAGAACCAAGAGAATGATCAGGTTCATGGCAAGGAATAATGCTTTTGTGGCATTACCTCCCCAATTGACACTTCGATTTCTCTTGTTCATGGTCTGTGCTTCCTCATTTGTCTTACTGATTGCTTGTGTTCAGCTAAAGACTTTTGCTCCAATACATCTATTAATACAAATATTACTTACCAGTTTATGGAAGAAGAGTTACAAACCCTGTTACACGACCGTCTGATACGCTCTGTCTGGATAGGAAATTAGTCCTATATGGCCGGTTTTGGGTGAGTGGTGTGGTTCAAATAGGTTGTTTGAGGGATTGTCAACAGGCTTTTGTATACCAGAGGAGACTTTGCTTCGGAGGTTAAAAAATTGCCATAATCCGGCCAGTTATTCGAAATGTGGCGGGAGCGCAGATATCTTGACTGCCTATTGCCAAAGCATGGCGGCTTAACCCAATGCGGGCAGTGTGAAGTAGAAATGGGAACCTTGGCCCACCTGGGACTCTACTTCGATGGTGGAGCCATGGGCTTCGACGATTTTCTGGACAAGGGCCAATCCCAGACCGACGCCTGTTTGATGACCGGACTGGGTTTTGCCGGTCAGGTTGGCGGGGTCAAACAGGGTTGGCAGTTTGTGTCTGGGAATGCCGATGCCGGTATCGCTTACTTTGACTAAAACGTCACCCCGGAGAGGGATGGTTTCGATTTTTACTTCGCCGCCGGACGGAGTGAATTTGATGGCATTATCTAGAAGCTGCTCTACGACCCAGGTGATTTTTTCGTTGTCGGCAATGACTTTAGGCAGGAAGGGGAGCTGGCGTTTGAACCGGATGTTTTTGGCCTGCGCTTTGGGCTGGATGTGGGAAACGGCCGTTATCACCGGCCCCTCTAATTTGAATGGTTCTAAATCAAGCAAGATTTGACTGTTAGCAAAAGACGAAAATTGGAGCAGTTCCTCTGTGATTTGATGAAGCTGCTGGCTGGCGCCGCGCATAGAGACCAGCGTATGTGCCTGCTCATCTGTCAGCGGTCCCAGCAGCCTGTTTTCCATGAGTTCAAGATAGCCCAGTAAGAACTGCATAGGCATGCGCAGCTCATGGGACACATTGGCAACGAAATTTAATTGCAGCTTGTTGAGGCCGGCCAACTGCATGAGAGCATTTTGTAACTCCCTGGTTTGCTGTGCTACTTGTTCTTCCAATCGTTGATGGCTGAGGGCCAGGGCCGATTGCAGTTGAAAGACGTGCTCGGTAATAACTTGATTTAAATCCTGGCGGCTTACATATCCCAGCTCAACCAACAATTCACCTATCAGGATGTTTGATCCGGATTGGGCGCGCCGGGTTTGGATTTCTAAGGCTGTGTCCAGTGTTGCTGATGAAATGAGGTTTTGTTGGATCAGGAGTTCGCCAATACGAGGAATAAGTACTTCCAGCCCCGATACGGGTGAACCGGCGGATTGGGCAGCCTGGCTGATTAACTTTTCCGTGACGATAGCTGCCATTGCCAAATTTGCCTGACAATGGTGGCAAACTTGTTCTTTTGTTGTGATGGGACGTTTGCAATCTGGGCAAAGGGTCTGCTGCCGATTCATGTTTTATTGTCCGATGCGCTCTGCCAACAACCAGCGTAGAAGTTTATTATAGCTTTTATTCCATCTGTTATTTTGGTGGGAAACTGTTACAAAGTCTATTACAAATGCGTGAAGAGACGTGGGAAATTAGTCATACCTATGACAAACAAAAGCCAATGGTTATTCACCATTGGCTTTTGCAAGCGGGAGTGGGATTGTGAGAATTTAAGGAAATCCTGGAAAGTTGCTTTCCGTCTCTCCTTAAGCCGGGATGGGATTTTCTATGGGAGTAACGGCCGTTGCCAGAGCAAAGCCGCGTTGTAAAACTTGTTTATTTGCTTCCAGCAAATGATGTTTTTTGGCCGGTAAATGGTCGTGCAAGGTCTGGCATACGGTTTCCAGGGGGAGTAACGGCCGTTTCGCCAGCAGCGCGCCAATAGTTGCCATATTCATCATCTTGGCCGAACCAAATTCCTCGCCAATCGCATTTGCCGGAATCTCCACCACGTCAATGTCCGTCCGTTCCGAATGCTCTTTCACAATGGAACTGTTGACGATGAGCAGCCCGCCCGGTTTGACCTTCGGCTCATACTTTTCAAACGAAGGGATGCTAAAAACAATCGCTACGTCAGGCTGGGCAACGGTTGGCGCTCCGATTTCTTCATCACTGATGATAACCGTGCAGTTAGCTGTTCCACCGCGCATTTCTGGCCCGTAGGAGGGAATCCAGGTAACGTGCAGGCCATTGTCCATCCCGGCATAGGTCAACAGTTGACCGGCGAAAAGAACGCCCTGCCCGCCAAAACCGGCAATGATAATTGAAGTTTCCATGGTTATTGTCCTTGTATCACGTGTCAAGTGTCACGTTTCACGCATATTCTACTTCTGGTTCTAGATGAGCCAATTCTTCGTGCAGTACCTTGCCCAGCCGCTGGATACCGAGTTCGATTTGTTCCGGCGTGGCATTGGAGAAGTTAAACCGGCCGGTATTGTGACCGACGTTACCTTCCGGGAAGAAAGCAAAACCGGGCACAAAGGCTACGTCGTTATCGATGGCTTTTTTCAAGAGAACGGCCGTGTCCACCTCTTCCGGGAACGTCACCCATAAAAACAGTCCGCCCTGGGGATGCGTCCAATGCGTATTGGCCGGGAAATATTCTTCCATTGCCGTCAGCATCACATCGCGGCGCTCCTTGTAGACCCGGCGGATGACCTGCTTATGCTCATCAATAAAGCCATCTTTGGCCACTTCATAAGCCAGCATCTGGTTAAACGTGCTGGTGTGTAAATCAGCGCCTTGTTTGGCCATCACACACCGTTTCAGCACATCCTCTGGCGCGGCAATCCAGCCCAGACGCAGGCCAGGAGCCAGTGTTTTGGAAAAGGTTCCCAAATACATTACGTCACCCAACGTGAAATTATTGCCATTCACATTGCCACGGCGATTGGCCTGAAGTTGGGCATCTAACACCAGCAGCGGCGGCAAATGTTCCCCTTCAAAACGTAAATCACCATAAGGATCATCTTCAACAATGGGAATGCCATAATGATCGGCAATCTGCACCAGCTTTTGCCGCCGTTCCATCGACAGGGTTACACCGGCCGGATTTTGGAAATTAGGCAGGATGTACATGAATTTTGGCCCGGCCCGCAGTGCTTCCTCCAGCCGTTTATCAACACATATGCCATCTGCATCGACAGGGACAGTCACAAACTCAGCCTGGTAAGTCCGCCAGGCCTGAAGTGCTCCTAAATAAGTCGGCGATTCGGTCAAAATTTTGTCACCCGGATCAATCATGACCTTGCCGATAATATCCAATGCCTGCTGCGCCCCGGTCGTAATGAGAATGTTGTTGGGGGTAGCATGGATGCCATACCGGTTCATTTTTTCGGCAATTAGCGTGCGCAAAGGCAAATAGCCTTCGGTGGCACTGTACTGTAACGCTTGCGGCCCATTGTCTTTTAGAATCCGAGCTGCTGCTTCCTCAAACTGTTTAATAGGAAAAACATCAGGTGCGGGCAGGCCGCCGGCAAAGGAAATTAATCCCGGTTTTTCCGTTAATTTGAGCAGTTCACGGATGATCGAACTGCCAATACCGCGCATTCTTTGCGCATAGCGAAGGTTCCAGGGAGTCGTCATCAAAAATCTCCTAATTGAGTTTGCGAGTGTTGTGAGTAATTATCTGGCTGGTTACTCGCTTACTTGCCTACTCCTTATTTGCTTACTTGCCTCTTCCGGTTTTTCCTTGCAATTCTTCGACGATTTTGTAATCGCCCAATGGGTATTGGGGGATCATGTTGTCGCGCACCCATTCCAGCGCTTTGACCGGCGGCAAACCCCAATTAGTGGGGCAGGAAGAGAGCAGTTCAACAATACTGAAGCCCAGCCCTATTATTTGAGCTTCGAAGGCCGTTTTGATCGCTTTTTTAGCTTGAATGATATGGCGGGTGTCGTGTAAGCTGCGGCGCACGCTGTAAACGGTGCCCGGCAGCCCGGCCATCATTTCAGCGATATGCATGGGGTAGCCGGTTTGGGCTACTTCACGGCCGGTGGGTGAAGAAGTGGTGATTTGTCCTGGCAGTGTTGTGGGAGCCATCTGGCCGCCGGTCATGCCGTAGTTGGCGTTATTGATGAAGATGGTGGTGAGTTTTTCGCCACGGACGGCTGCATGGATGATTTCGGCAATGCCAATAGAGGCCAGGTCGCCATCACCCTGGTAGGTGAAGACGATGTTGTCGGGGTTGGCCCGTTTGATGCCGGTGGCCATGGCCGGGGCACGGCCGTGTGCTGCTTCCGCTCCATCCACGTCAAAATAGTCGTAGGCAAAGACAGAACAACCGACCGGTGCAACGATGATGGTGCGTTCCTGAATATCGAGTTCGTCAATCACTTCAGCGATAAGCCGGTGAGCAGTACCGTGGGTGCAGCCGGGACAGTAATGGGTGTGGCGTTGGTCCAGTGAGTGCGGCCGTTCATAGACTAGCTGCTCAGTGGGTTTTAAGACCATTTCTTCGGTTTGAGTAAATGCTAAAGTTGCCATTTCTCCCTCCTAAATAGGTTGGCCAACAAAATGTTGGGCAATTGCATGCTGGGCGACGACTTCGGTTTGCCGCCACATGGTGCGTACTTTGGCGACAATTTCTTCGGGCAGGGGGATAACGCCACCGGAACGACCCAGAAATTCGACTCCAACCTGACGGCCGACCGCTTCGCGAACGTCGTGGATCATTTGACCATTGTTCATTTCGACGGTCAGGAAGGCGGGGACGCGTTCGGCTAACTGGGCCAGTTGATGATATGGGAAGGGCCAAAGGGTGATGGGGCGCAGCAGGCCGACGGGGATGTTTTCTTCGCGCAGGTGCTTAACGGCCGTTTTCGCTACTCTTGCCGCGGTCCCAAAGGCCACAATGACCAGTTGGGCGTCTTCGGTGTAGAGTTCTTCATAACGCAGTTCGTTGGCTTCGATTTTGGCCAGTTTTTCTTGTAAGTAGTCGTTAAAGTCGGCCAGGAGGTCAGCGCCCATTTGGATTGAACTGATGGCGTTTTTGCGTGTACGGCCGTGTTTTCCGGTGAGTGCCCAGGACGGCCGTTCCGTTTTCATTTCCTGCATGGGCGGCAGTTCAGCCGGTTCCATCATCTGGCCAATCGCCCCATCCAGCGCCAGAAAGACAATCGTGCGGTATTTTTCGGCCAAATCAAAGGAGAGTACCATCAAATCGATGGCTTCCTGAATGGTGGAGGGCGCTAAAACGATAGGCCGGTAATCGCCATGACCAGCGGTTTTGGTAATTTGATTATAATCGGATTGGGTGGGTTGAATATTGCCCAGGCCAGGACCGCCGCGCATGACGTCAACAAAGACGGCCGGCACTTCAGAGCCGGCGATGTAGCTCAGCCCTTCCTGCATCAAGCTGATGCCGGGGCTGCTGGACGAGGTCATGGTACGGATACCGGCCGAGGCCGCGCCATAGACCATGTTGACGGCGGCGACTTCACTTTCCGCCTGTAGAAAAACACGCCCCAGTTCGGGCATGCGTTTGGACATGTGCTCCAAAAGTTCAGTTTGGGGGGTAATGGGATAGCCGAAGTATGCTTCACAACCAGCGCGAACGGCCGCTTCCGCTATTGCCACATTACCTTTTAGTAGTTCTTTTGCCATTCTGGTTTTCTCCATTTACCAGCTAACGGGCAGTGATAATTGCTGCGCGTTGTGGGAACGAGTGGGGTGGATTAAACGGCCGTGTTAGCGAGTTCACGCCGAGAGTTAGTCAATATTGGCTGCTTTTTCTGTGGGATTTCACGATAAACAGTGATACAGCCATCCGGGCAGGCGACGGCGCACAGAGCACAACCGGTACAATCATTGTCGTGCTCCATCAAAAATACAGGCCGATAGCCTTTGCTGTTAAAATCCTGAGATAATGCAAGAACATCTTGGGGACAGGCGGCGATGCATAATTCACAACCTTTGCATCGCTCTACATCAATAACAATGCGTCCTTTTGCCATATGTCACTCCTTGTAAAATTTGTCTCTCTTTAAAAAGCTAAACAACCATTGATTCAAGGGTCGTTTTGTAAGCCAACAAAACAATCCAACAGATGTTTTTTCACTTTTCAAAGAGCGATTTGGGCTAGATTACGGAAACAACAAAACAACACCGGTCATAGAACCGCTGTTTTTGACTTATTGTTATTTCTACATTTATTAACGATTTTTGCTGATGAGTGTAAAATGTAAACCAATTTGTCATGATTTGTTGTGGAATAGCAACTAATTAACCATATTATGTGTCAAACTCACTTTCCTGACTAGTGACGAATGTCATATATTTGGGCCTGGACATAAAAAAATAAACAAAAAACCCGCATCGTGATCAATGCGGGCTTCTTGGTAAGAAGAACCCTGAGCCTGTCGAAGGCAAGTTTCCCTTCGACAGGTTCAGGCAGCGTGTTAAAGCGGTGATGATTAGTCTTCGATAATTTCGTAGCTGAGTTTGATAGGCATTATCTTGGCCAGCATTGCCTGGGCCGGGCAGTAAATTTGCTCAGATAGTTCAATTGCCCGCTCGGCGGCCTTCGGATCGATGTCTTTACCCCAGAATGTGTATTTGATTTCGATGGCGGTGAATACTTTCGGGTGCTGTTCGGCTCGTTCGGCATGGGCGGTTACTTGAAATCCGGTGACATTTTGCCGCTTTTTACGCATGATGGAAATGACGTCCATCGCCGTGCAGCCGGCCAAGCCTTCTAAAATCATTTCCATGGGCCGCGAACCCTGGTCGCTGCCGCCAACAGATGGGTCGGAGTCGAGAATGATTTCGTGATTGCTGTTGGCTGTGGCTGTAAATTTTAATCCGTCATGCCATTTCAATGTTGCGTCCATAAATTATTGCTCCTTGAATGTTTGATAACTTTATAAATGATGCGTCATGTGTGAAACGTGATACGTGACACCTTGAAAAGGCTCCGCCTTTTCAGCGGCCTCATCAAGTAAATGCGCCGCTTTCAGCTACCTGACCGCATTGATTGCAGGTAAGAAGAAACAAACTATCGTAATCGAGGACACCCTGCCCGCAGTTGGGGCACAGGTCGCCCGGTTTAGGGGCCGGTGCATTGCATCTGCTGCTTTTTTGCCGCCACCAATAGCTGTCGGCTTGGGTTTCTTCTGCCTGAGCGGCGGTTAAGATAGGTTGGATGATGTCCATCGGTCTGATATAATGCCCTGTTTTGGGCGATTTTTAGGGTTGATGCCCTTTGTTTGCATGGGGGAAAAAGCCCCCATTATTTTTCTATTTGATGATGATTGTACCGTTTTGGTTACACGGTGCTATTTTTGCGAATGAGTGAATTAGCGGATACAGGTTCAGAATTACTCCCAGCGCCGCGCCGCTGCCCGAATTGTGACAGTGTGGTGGATGCAGGAGCCGACCACTGTTTGATGTGCGGCCATTCACTGGATACGGCCGTAACGATACCCGACGATGGCGGTGAAACGGCCGTTCCCATTCCCCATTCTGCGCCAAAACCACCCCCTGCGCCGGAGCCAGAGGTTATTCCCGACGTCGTCGAATCGGTGATGCAGCAGCGGGAAGCGCCGGTGACGTTTTGGTTAACGGCCGTTTTTGTTGTCATCATCGTCGTTCTAGGCGGACTGGTTTTGCGGTTTCAAGGGAGCGGAATTCCCATTGCTCTGATGCCGTCGCCCACATCTATTCCGCCCACGCCTACATTCACGCCTACCTGGACGCCGTTGGCGACCGATGTTTTAGCGGCGACGAGTGTTCCGGTGGCAACGGCCGTGCCCTCGGCCACCCCTACACTTCAACCGCCGCAGCCCCATACCGTTAGCGCTGGCGAAACTTTGATTGGCCTGGCGCTGCGCTACCGCGTTTCGGTCGAAAGTATTGCTGAACTCAACAGCATTCCCGCCGATAGTTCCTTGTTCGTCGATCAGAATTTGCAGATTCCCTGGCCAACGCCGACACCGCCGCTGGTTCCGGTAGCGACCTTGATCAATGGCGAGACGGTCATTGCCGACCCGACCGACTGCGAACGGTATCAAATCCAGTCCGGCGACTCGCTTTCCGGTGTCGCCGCCCGCTATGATGTCGATTTTAGCCTGTTTTTGCTGGTAAACCGATTGACCACCGACTCCATCCCTCAGCCCGGTGACGTGGTTTGCATTCCCACCATCATTTACGGCGGGAGTTTGCCGCCCACACCCGGTCCATCGCCGACGCCCACGACCACGTCGCCGCCGCCTGGTCCGCAGCTGCTTTACCCGGTGGCCAATGCGGTGATTCAGCCGCCCGATGGTCTGGTCACGTTGCAGTGGGCGGCCGTCAAAACGTTGGCCGCTGATGAATGGTACATGGTGGAGCTAACCGATTTGAATGATGTGGACAGCCTGCCGCATCGTGGGTTTACGCGGGATACGGCATTCCAGCTTCCCAGTTCCTGGCGGCCGGCGGTCGAAGAGACTCACACATTGCAGTGGCGGGTGAGCATTGTTCAGGTAAACGGCCGTCGCGCCGATGGCCTGCCTATTTACACCTACGGCGGCCAGACCAGCGCCCCGGCCTACTTCAATTGGGAGGGAGCAATCCCTACGCCCACCCCCTTGCCGACAGCCACAGTCACCCCTGAAGCATAAATCGACGGCTCTTTGAATTCGTGAGGTTTATGCCATTTCATGCGTCACCGAGGAAACGTCACGCACAATACATGACGTATGAGCAGTGCCACGTGAAATAATCGATTACTGCTGTAAAAATGGATTGCGGCGGCGTTCTGTGCCAATGGTGGTGGCTGGACCGTGACCGGAGAGCACTTGCGTTTCGTCGGGCAGAATCATCAGTTTGTGCCAGATCGTGCGCATGAGCAGGTCGTAATCGCCGCCAGGCAGGTCGGTACGGCCGATACTGCCCTGGAACAATACATCCCCATCAAATAAAACGCTGTATTTCGGCAAATGGAAGCTGACGTGGCCGGGTGCATGGCCGGGCGTGAATAGGACGTGGGCTTGCAGGTTGCCGATTGACAGCAGCTGCCCATCGGCCAGCATCTCGTCGGCGGGCGGTGGCGTAGGGATTTCCAGTTGGAAGAAACGGGCAGAGAAATTGGCCTGTTCTAGCATGGGAACGGCGTCGGCATGGATGTAGATGGGGGCGTTCACGGCCGTTTTCAATTCAGCCAACCCGCCCACGTGGTCAAAATGGCTGTGGGTGAGCAGGATGTGGCTGATCGTGTATCCCTGGTCGGCGGCTGTCTGGGCGATGGCACGGCCGTTCCACGACGGGTCAATCACGGCGGCTTGCATCGTCTCGTCACAGGCCAGAATGTAACAGTTGGTTTGCAAAGGGCCGAGGGGAAGTTGAAGAATTTGGATCATGGGTTTGAAAATCTCATACGTCATAAATCATGCGTCATTCGTCAACTTGTCAAGTCCGTGACGCATGACGGATGACTTATGATTCATTATGGCCAGAAAGCGGCTTTTTGGCAATAATTGGCGCATGGCTGAAAAACAGGTTCGTATGTTTATCGCAATTGCGCTGCCAGAGGATGTTCGGGCCGTGCTGGGGCAGGTGAATGATCGGCTGGCAGCGCAGGTTCCACCGCGGGCGGTGCGCTGGGTAAAGCCGGAGTTGATGCACGTGACGCTGCGTTTTTTGGGGGATACGGCCGTTTCCCTCATCCCTACCATCGCTGCTGAACTGGATCGGGCAGCAGCGCAGCAGCCAAAATTTCAGTTAACGGTGAAAGGGCTGGGCTGTTTCCCCAATCGCAAACGGCCGCGCGTTATTTGGGCCGGCTTGCAAGGCGATGTGGCTCAGGCCGATGCGCTGGCGGCGGCCATCAATGCGTTTTTGTCTCCAATGGGCTGGGAAGTGGAGGAACGGCCGTTTCAGCCCCATTTAACGCTAGGACGTGTCAACGACAGCCGAAAAGTGCAGCAGATTGATTGGGGGATGAGAATTGAGGAGAAGGTGGTAGCGGTAACGGCCGTGCATTTAATCGAGAGTCAGTTACGGCCGTCCGGTCCTGTTTATACAGCGCACAGGCCATACCAGCCATTTGGCTTGATTCGTCAACCATCAAACGGGCTGTGACAAAAAGTCGGTCATGACATCCAGCGAAACCTGTTTGACAGGCCACTGAGATTGGCTGTTGGCAAATCTTTTACATCCTGAGTTGATTTCAACCAAATAAATTGCTTATCAGCCAGTAAACTTTTAATGATTTTAGAACATTGGGGCGTGCCCGGTTGGGATAATTCCAGACCCATCGCAAAAAACGGGGGAACGTTGGATCAAGTACTTTTTCCTGACAGCCTTCGGCAATATCGGGCCGCTGCCGGTGCCAATATTGAAAGCGGCGTTTGGTGGCTCGCCAGGTGCAAACCCAACGCGGTAAATCCAGAAAAACGACTGTATCGGCCATCTGCAAACGAATATTCAATGTGCCCCGATAATTGCCGTCAATGATCCAAGACTCCCCGCCGGCAAACTCTCCAACTTTTTGTGTCCAATCTTGGGGCGGAGTGCCTACCCAGCCCGGATGCCAGAAATATTTATCGAGGTGGATGACAGGCAGATCGAGTTTTTGGCCTAACTGGCGGGCTAGCGTCGATTTTCCGGAACCGCTTGACCCAATGATGACAATACGTTTCATGCTGGCCTTATTGCTGGCCTGGTACAATGGCAGCATGTGTCCATTCGCTTCAGGTCGATTTTGCATCCAGTCGGCAGGGCTGCTGATCGATGATTTTTTTGATTTATCGGTTAATTGAGCAGGCCAGGCAAAAGACATCAGATTATTTAATACGACTGAATCAGGCGTTCGGAAACTGAGCGGCAGTGAAAATTTGATGATGTGATAAAAGTTGATAAAGTCGTCCCTTTAGTTTCGTTAACAAATGGTACCGGTCTCAGCTTTTATACGGCGTAAACGAGCCGTGAATGTTTTTTTATGCGGGGGGGACATAGGTACTGTTTGGATGGGAGATTGTTTAGAAAATGAAGCCTCTTGTTTATTACTGCCGCTGGCGCGGCGCAACATTACGATTACAAGGGCGAGGGGAAACGGCCGTTTGGGGGCAGCTTGTCTTCATCAATGACAAGCAAGAATCAACCCAAAACTTTCACTTCGATCTTAATACCTGGCAGCTTACCCTTGAAGAGGGCGGTGAAACAAAGCAGATTCAATTGGATGAGATGGGAATTGCGGTTTGAGTAAAGGATTTTGTGTCATAAAGCCATGCGTCATGCGTCATGAAATTGTTCCACAAATGACGCATGACGCATGACGTATGATTTTCACGTCCAACGTTGACGATATGCTTCCACCACATTCGGTAAATTTTCCAGCTTTTGCAGCAGCCAATTTAACTGATCCAGACTGGTTACTTCGGCCACCAAAAAAACTGTGGACAGCGTCCCGTCAGATGTGGTTTTTGTTTTGGTCACATTAATTTGCTGGCCGCGCAGCGTGCTCACAATTTCATCAATCAAATTGGCCCGCCGGTACGCTTTTACCACAATGGGAATGGGAAACGTCTCCATTTCTGTGCCCCAATCCACTTCAATGATCCGTTCCCGCTCGGTGATGGCCGCGGCCTGGGCGCAGTCCATGCGGTGAATTGTGACACCCTGACCTCTGGTGATATAACCAATAATCGGTTCGGGCGGAATAGGATGGCAGCAGCCGGCCATTTTGGTATGTAATCCGCTGACACCTTTAACCGTCAATCCTTTGGGTTTGGCTTGGGGCTGGAGCAGCGGATGTAATTCATCGTCCGGTTTTAATTTGCGCTTGAGGATGGCAATTGCGCCGCTGATTTGGGCGCTTTGGATGTCACCAAAACCGACTTTGGCCAAAAACTGATCCACATCGTCATATTTAAGCGCCTGGGAAATTTCTTCTATGGTGTAATCTTCGTGGAGACCGAGGCGCTTGAGTTCGCGTTCGACGGCTTCGCGTCCTTGTTCGACGTTTTGCTCCCACTCTTGTTCGCGGAACCAGCCTCGAATTTTGCTGCGCGAACGGGCGCTGCCGGTATAACCCAGGCTGTGATTCATCCAGTCCCGGCTGGGACCGCCCCGCTTTCCGGTGATGATTTCAACTTTATCACCGGATTTGAGTTTATAATCCAGGCTGACCATTTTGCCGTTTACACGCGCGCCGCGGCAGCGATGGCCGACTTCGGTATGGATTTGGTAGGCAAAATCGATGGGAGTGGAACCGATGGGCAGCTCGATGACGTCGCCGCGAGGTGTATAGACGTAAATGCGTTCGGCCGCGAGTTCGGTCTCAAAAAATTCGATCTCGGAATAAGGGTCGCCGCTGTCCCGGATGGCGGCTAGTAAATCACGCAGGTTTTGAATTCGTTTTTGCACCGAGGCGCTGACGCGGGGTTTGCCTTCTTTGTAGGCCCAGTGGGCGGCGACGCCGCGTTCGGCTTCTTCGTGCATGCGAGTGGTGCGGATTTGGATTTCAAGGGTTTGACCGGTTTCGTTGTCGATAACGGCCGTATGCAGTGATCGATACCCGTTTGCCTTGGGCGTGGCGATGTAATCGTCAAACTCTTTGGGGATGGGCTGCCAAACACTGTGCACGGCCCCCAAAACCTGGTAACAAAGACTGCGGTCGATTTCATCTTTCTCTTTGCTGTTTTTGTTGGCGTAGTCTGCCTGGGTTGTCGGGTCCAAAATTACCCGCAGCGCTTGAATGTCGTGAATTTCTTCAAATGGCAGGTGTTTGCGCTCCATTTTGCGGTAAATGGAGTAGATGTGTTTGGGGCGTCCGGTAACGGCTGCCTTAATTCCCATTTCGCTGATTTTTACGCGCAGCCGGCCGATGGCTGCTTCTACTTTTTCGGCCCGGCCGGTGCGCCGTTCGTCTAATTTTTGGGCGATTTCTTTGTACTGGACGGGGTGCAGGTGGCGGAATGCCAAATCTTCCAATTCCCATTTTAGCTGCCAGATACCCAGCCGGTTGGCCAGAGGCGCGTAAATATTCATGGCCTCGTTGGCGACTTCATACTCTTTTTCCGCAGGCAGCTTGCTGGCCATGCGCAAATCTTGCAGGCTGTCGACCATCCGAATCATAATGACACGGATATCCCATTCAATGATCGATAATACCGCCCGGCGAATGACTTCGAGTGTACGGCCGTCATTGTTCTCTTGTTGGTGTCTTTTGTATATTTCCTGGTCAGTAAAGTCGCGCAAATTTTTTAGCCCAACGACTAGAGAGACAATATCTTCATTAAATAAAGGTTTTAGATCGCTTTCAGTCTTGCCTGTGTGGGGGTATAAGCTGTCGTGCAGCAAGCCGGCGATAATGGTGTTGCTGTCTAAGCCAAGCTGTAACAAAATGTTGGCGACGGCCAGATCATGTTCAATATACAGTTCGCCAGACTCGCGCCGTTTGTCAGCCTGGGCCTCAAGGGCAAAATTATACGCCTGCTGGATTTTTTCTTGAGTGGCAACGGCCGTGCCCTGGGGCAAGGCTGTTAACAATCCATTCAGCGTAACCGGTGACACTTTTGTCATGACATTCACAAAAAACAGGCGCACCCGGTATCGGAGACGCCTGTTTGATATAGAACTTACCGTAATGATCAGAGCGAATAAACAATAACGCTGCTATTCAGATAAATTATTCAGCCGCTTCTGGTGCGTCTCCTTCACTTGTTTCCGCTTCACTATCACCTTTCCGAACGTAACTGCTAACTTGATCTTTTACCTGGGCAGCTCGTTCCTTGCCGGCATCAAGGACAATACGGGCCTGTTCCATAACCGGACCACCGGTTTCCTGTAAACGACCACGAGCTTCTGCGAACGAATCCCCCGCCCGTTTGCGATATTCCTCAGTACGGCTGTTGGCTAACTCGCGATACTGTTGCAGTCGTTCACCGCTTTGTTCGCGCAGTGATTGACTCTTGCCAACAATCTGTGAGCGCGTATCTTGGCCTGATTGCGGGGCCAGAATCAAAGCGACTGCTGCTCCAACCAACCCACCAATGACAAACCCGGCCAAGAATGATCCTAATTCATTATTATTTTCGCTCATTATAAAACTCCTTGCTTTCAATTAATTCAGAGGGATGCTAAGTAGCGGAAACCAGATAGGACAACGATTTTTTCCGTACCGCTCCTTCAAGCTGACGAGGCAATTCCATATTTTATTCTATCGTTGACCTTAATCGCGCAGATTTTTCTTGGGATCGCCCCAAAATGCCTTGAATCCCTGGCGTATGCCGGCGACGTAGCTGCTGGCCTTCGTTACCGGTTTGACAACATTTTGACTGACAAATGTGCTGGTTCCTCGCACCATTCCCACTGTTTCATTTGTTTTTTCCAGAATGGGTTTGATTTCAAATTCTAGCATATTGACCAGTCTGATAATCATAACCAGCATGACAAGAAGCACAAGCCCAAAAAGACAAGATTCCAGGGCTAAGGCAATGATAAAAATATCGCGCACAGCCTCAATATTGTCAGATTGATTTTGGGCCAACCAGACCATGCCCCAAATGAACAGGCCGGCTAACGCCAATAGTATAATGATGCCCAATACAATGTAAAGGGTGGGGACAAGCCGTTTTTGCGATTGTCGAGAATCCGGTATTTTGACTGATGTGTCTGTGTTCATAATTTTACCTAGCCGCTTCTTGAAGTATACCATTATTTAGGCAAAAGCAGGAAAAATCTTAAAAATTTAGCGCCGGATAAGGGTGTGAAATTTGTGGCCTGAAAATTTGACCGCTTATGACCCGTTCGGTATAATCTTCTGTCGCTCTATAATGAGCGATCAGGTGGTTAAACTTCCCTGTGCAGCGTGAAAGAACTGGTTAGGATTGGGCCAGGGAAGTCACAATTAATAGGACATTTTGACAGGGCGATTCGCCCTGGTTTTTTTAGGAGAGATTATGCCAAAGCGAACTTATCAACCCAAAATTCGCCGCCGGGTGCGTGTGCATGGTTTTCGTCAACGGATGAAGACTAAAGGTGGCCGTAAAGTATTGAAGAGCCGTCGCGCGAAGGGTCGTGCTTCTATGGCTGTGAGTATGAATAACCACGTCAAGCGGATTAACTGGAATGGTACATCGGCAACGGCTTATCGTTCTGTGAAACGGTTGGGCGGGGGTTGAGATTTTTAAGGGCCTGCCCGGCTTTTTAAGGCCGGGACATTTTTTGTTGTCACTCCAGGTAGCGATTTAGAAATGCTGCAAAGACGTTATCGTTTGCGGCTTTCTTCTGATTTACAAAGTGTGCGACAAAATGGTCGCAGTTGGCGCCATCCTCTGATTGTTTTGTTGGTCAAGGCGAATCAAAATGATGTCAGCCGTTTTGCTTTTGTGGCAGGACGGCGTATTGGTAAGGCCGTTGTGCGTAATAGATGTCGGCGGTTAATGCGTGAGGTTGTGCGTCATCATTTGAATGAAATTGAGGCTGGGTGGGATATGATGTTGATTGCCCGCTCGCCGGTTACGGCCGTTTCCTACCATGATGTAGAAACGGCCGTTTTACAATTACTTAGTCGTGCCAATTTGTTGTGCACCCAGAGGACATCCGCATGAAAAAAGTGGCTCTGTTACTCATTCGACTTTACCAAAACACGATTTCCAGGGTTCTGCCGCCAAGCTGCCGCTTTACACCAAGCTGTTCACATTATGGCTATGAGGCTATTGAAAAATACGGATTTATCAAAGGCGGTTGGATGGCTGTCAAACGAGTCAGCCGCTGTCATCCCCTCAACCCTGGCGGGTACGACCCGGTTCCTTAACGGAGGCAGTTCATTGTACGCAGCAAAACGGCCGTTTCGACGGTCTGCTATCTTTTTACTCATCCTGGCCAGCTATTTGCTCATCGCTTGTGGTGGAACAACCACAAATAGTAACTGGCCTGGCTTAACAACTGACGGCGAAAAAGTATATGTGGCTTATGGTCCGGGTGTCATTGCTTACAACGTGGCCGAGCAAAAACAAGATTGGTTCTTCCCCCAAGAGGCTAACCGTGCCTTGCAGTTTTTTGCAGCGCCTTCGGTAGAAGACGGCCGTGTCATTTTCGGCGATTTTGGCGTTCCCGGCGGCATGTTGTCACCCGGTATCGTTGTTACCCTGTATGCGCTCGATAATACCGGTCAGGGACTTCCCGGTACATTATGGACCAATAATGAACTTGTTACCGATCGTGTCGTTGCTTCTCCGTTACAAATTGGCAATCAGGTTTTCGTAGGTACAGCCAATAATTTGCTGCTGTCTCTGAATGCTACCAGTGGTGAAAAGCAGTGGGAATTCGAGACAGGGCACAGCATATGGGGCCAACCGGCCTTCAAAGATGGCGTTTTGTTTGTGGCCTCCATGGACAAAACCATTTATGCGCTGGAAGCAGAGACCGGGCAGGAAATATGGCGTACCGCATTAGGCGGCGCTTTAGCCAGCTCCCCGGTAACCAATACTGATTTGGTTTATGTGGCCAGTTTTGACGGCCGTTTACACGCATTAAACATGGCCACAGGCAGCGAAGTCTGGAGTGCCGCCGCCGAAGATTGGATTTGGGACTCGCCCGCGTTTGCTGATGGCGTCGTTTATTATGCCGATATCAAAGGCAACATTTACGCCGTTGATGGCGAAACGGGCAATCAAATATGGACGCAGCAGATTGGACAGGCTGTCCAGACCAGTCCTGTCGTTGTTGGCAATAAGGTTTACATTGCTGCTCAAGGCGATATAAACGCTGAGACACCATTAGGCACATTAACAGCTCTGGATGCTGCTACTGGTGAGCAGAAATGGCAGGCGACAGCCCCGGCTTCCCTGTACACCACACCGGTTGTCGTTGGCAGCGACATCATCGTCGCCTTGCAAAGCGAATCAGCCCTGCTCATTGGTTTTGACCTGGAAACTGGTACTCAGCAGTGGGTATTTGCCCCCGCGCAATAGTCATTTAGCTGCGACTGGATTCAATTACGGGTAAGCGCTCAGGTGATAGTCATTTTCCTTCAGAAGTGATGACAAAGCCGTTTTTTAGTAGCTGTCATCACAGGGACTGAACGGTTACAATTACAGGATTTATTTTTATGTGGGATACATTTATTCTCAATCCAATGATCAACATTCTGTTATTGCTCTATGATTTCTTGGGCAATAATTATGTGTTGGCCATTGCTGTATTTACCATCTTGATCCGGCTTCTTACATTGCCGCTGAACCTGCGCCAGCAGCGTTCAAGCATGAAAATGCAGGAAATGCAGCCGCAAATTCAGGCCATCCAGAAAAAATATAAAGACAACCCCCAGAAAATGCAGGAAGAATTCCAGAAAATCGGCTACAACCCGGCCGATACGCTTACCGGCTGTCTTCCTCTCCTCATACAGATGCCGATTTTGATTGGTCTGTACCGGGCTATTATTTATTCGTTGGGGGCCACACCGCAGGCATTGTTTGAACTGTCGCAGCGCGTTTATGGGTTTATCGATTTAACAAATTTGCTGCCCATTTCCAATAAATTTCTGTGGTTGAACTTGGCCCAGCCCGATCCCTGGTTTATATTACCCGTCTTGGTTTTTGCCACAATGTTTTTGCAGCAGAAACTAATGACCCCAGCAACAAAAAGTAATGATAAGGGTAAGAAGCAGGACGATCCTACAGCCGCGATGACCCAGTCCATGCAGTGGACGATGCCGATTATGTTTGGCTTCTTTTCTTTGCAATTTCAATCTGGCCTGTCCATATATTTTGTTCTGAGTAATTTGATAGGAATTGGTCAGGGTTATTATATGCGCCACTCGATGGCTCAATTGAAAGAGGAAACCCTGTACAAAAGGAAACCAGTACCGGTTATTGTGGATTCTGATCCGGAACCAGAACCGGTTGTTCAAAAGAAAATTAAATCTGAAGATGATTTGGATGTTGCTATGAGGGGTACTGAGGAGGAAAGGAAGCAGTATCAGTCTCGCAAGCGGACATCCAAGCGCAAAAGACAAAGTCGTAAATGAATCATTAGTTGAACGAAGTGAATAAAACCAGGGCTAGAAGTTGTTGCTGGTGGTATGGGCAAATTCTAGGTCTGGTTTTGTTTACTGGCAGGAGAGTGTTATGTCACTAAATAAACGAGAGATTGAGGTTCGCGGGTCAGATGTTGATGCCGCAATTGAAAAGGGATTATCTCAGTTAGGTGTTGGCCGGAATGATGTCATTATTGAGATTGTGGACGAGGGCAGCCGAGGGCTATTGGGTATCGGCAGCCGGGATGCAGTTGTTCGCCTGACCTCAATGTTGGTGCCGCCACCGCCCCCTGCGGCACCCAAACCACAACCGCGGTTGCAACAGGAAAAAGCTGCACCTTCTAAATCTGAAATTGTGCAGCCACCAGTAGTTAAAGCAGTGGAGGCTGAAGAGGTCGATGAAAGGGAAGTGGCCGCTGCTGTTATTCGTGAACTGTTGGACAAAATGGGGGTAGAGGCTGAGGTATCTACCCGAACCACAGAACCAGATGATGTGACCGGAAAGGAACTGAACGTTATTGAAATAAATGGAGATGATTTGGGGATGCTGATTGGTCCCCGTGGGGAAACTTTGAATTCGCTTCAGTTTATTACCCGTTTGATGGCCGGGCATCAGTTACGGGATCGAGCTAATTTTGTCATTGATGTGCAAGGATACCGCGAACGGCGTGAACAAGCTTTGGCCCGCCTGGCGGAACGGATGGCTCAGAAGGTGGTTGCCCGGCGGCGTCCTGTAAGCCTGGAGCCAATGCCGCCCCACGAACGGCGCATTATTCATATGACCTTGCGCAATGACAAAGATGTTTATACGCAGAGTACAGGTGAGGGGAAGCGGCGCAAGGTACGTATTTTACCCAAGTAGTCGGGTAGGTGAATAGTCGTGTAGTCGTGTAGTCGTGTAGTCGTGTAGTCGTGTAGTCATATTATGAGACTACACGACTATATTTCTGCAATACACTCGATTTCTACCAGGGCGTCGAGTGGGTTTTGTTTGACGGCAATTGTGGTTCGGGCCGGACGGTGGGGGGCAAAGACACGGCCGTACACTTCATTCATCCCCGCAAAATCAGCCATATCCTTCAAATAAACAGTCGTTTTGATCACATTTTGCAGGGAGAGTCCCATCCCTTTTAGCACCGTTTCCAGATTGGCCAAGGCTTGTTGCGTCTGCTGTCCAATGTCGCTGCCGACCAACTGCATTGTTTGCGGGTCCAGCGGTGTTTGTCCGGAACAGAAGACGAGATTGCCGCTCTGAATTGCATGGCTGTATGGCCCAATAGCGGCCGGGGCATCATCAATAGAGTGTGTTTTCATTATGGCATCCTTTTTTGCTGCCTGAACTGTTCTGGCAATTATAGATTGACCAGTTTTGCACGGGTAACGGCCGTAATCTTACTCAACGCATCCAATGCCGCTGCCGGTACGTCACTATCCAGATTTATGAACGACAGCGCTTTGCCGCCGGGCTTATCCCGCCCCATGCGCCACTCACCAATATTAACTTCGTACGCCGCCAGAATGGTGCCAATTTGACCAACGACACCGGGAACATCCCTGTTTTGCATCAGTAGAATATGTCCTTCAGGCCGCGCGTCAACGTCATAATCGTTGAGTCGGACAATACGAGGTTGGCCGCCGGCGAACAGAACACCAGCAATCAGGCGATCCCAATCGTCGCCGAATACGCGGCAGGAGACGAGGTTAGGGTAATTGACCGGACTTTGTCCCGTTGTCTGGCTGATTTGAATGCCCAACTGGTCAGCAATGACCGGGGCGTTGATATAGTTAAGTGGTTCAGGTGCAAAATCTGGAGTACGCCAATGAGTAACCCGGCGGCGATGGCTTTCACAATCCCATCCACTGTTCCCTGAACCTCAAGTTCAATTTTTGATGAGGCCGTCGGCCATTCCAGCGTGGAAATGGCCGATTTTTTCCGCCAGAGCCATGTACGGCCGTATCTCATCAAAGTTGCCTTAGTCTGAAACGGCAAGTATTCAGGGCATTACGGAAATCCGTGCCCGCAGGGCATCCACAACCTGTTCCACTATTTGTATACATTGCGCCGCGCTTCAACAGAACTGGCTCCCAGGTGAGGCGTGTGGACTACGTTGGGCAAGTGAATCAGCGGATTGTTTGTCGGTGGCTCACTGCTGTAAACATCCAGCCCGGCGGTTTCTGACTTCGCTGCTTTGTAATGCGGCGGCCAGGGCTGGCTCGTCAATAAGTTTTCCGCGAGCAACATTGATGAGGATCACGCCGTCTTTCATCTGATTGATGGTGTCGGTGTTACGAGCTTGGTGATTCGGGGTAACTGGCCGTATGCAGCGACACATAGTCCGCCTGAGTGCAGTAAATCCTCCAGATCGCAGGGTCACATTCATTTCCCGGCCCACTTCTTCTGAAACAAAGGATCGCAGGCTACTACTCCATGCCGAATGCCTGGGCGCGGGCGGGCTACTAACCGTCCAATCCGGCCAGCCGATAATTCCCAGCGTCTTGCCGAACAATTCCGGTGCTCATAAAATCGGGAGCGCCGCCATTCGCCCGCATTCACTGACATATGGGCTTGAGCGGCATGGCGGCTGGAGGCCAGCATCAAGGCCATCGTTTGTTCGGCCGTGGCCATGCTGTTGGCCTCCCGGTGTGTTCATTACGATGATGCCGCGCATTGTCGCCGCTTTGATGTCAATATTATCGACGCTAATCCCGGCTCGCCCAACAATTTTAAGCTGAGGGCGCTGGCTAATAGTTCGGCTGTAACCTGCGTCATCACTGGGACAATGAGAGCGTCGTAATCGGGGATAATGGCCCGCAGTTCGGTTTGATTCAGGCCGGGCCGCATCTCGTAACGGACATCATCCATCTGATCCAGTCGTTCTAATCCGGCCTGCCTAGTTTGTCAGTGAAATGAGTATTTGGAACATAGGTGTGTGGTTTTTATGGCCTCCGGGAGAAAAGATTATCAGGGTTTCGTTTTGACTGCCTGCGGATAGACTGACTGGCAGGCTTTACGAAATTTTTGATTGAGCGCCTCGTCCTGGAACGTGATCCCGCCATGGTGAATAATTTGAACGGCTTTTTGGGCCAGATTCTGGTTTGGCAATCGTTTCAGGGCAGCGGGACCGGCGGCCAGAGCCAGCAGCGGAGCCAGGCTGCGGCTGTGGATATAGACGGCGGCTTGTGCCAGGACTTGTTCCCGGACGGTAACACCGCCGTAGCCAATGAAGAGGTCAACGGCCGTACCCGCTAACAAATCACTATTGCCATCACCAATGAGCAGCGA
The DNA here is from genome assembly GCA_020634245.1 of Ardenticatenaceae bacterium. Classification (GTDB taxonomy): domain Bacteria; phylum Chloroflexota; class Anaerolineae; order Promineifilales; family Promineifilaceae; genus JACKCC01. Next base: position 179,002 of record JACKCC010000006.1, read on the forward strand.
ACGGCCGTTTGCAGAACGGCCGTACTGCCCGGCCAGCAGTTCGCGCACAATCTGCGCCTTGCCATCGCTGACGGTGAGCGCCCCTTTTTGGTAGGTCAGGTAATGGTTGTCATTGTCAGACTGCCACCAGTTACCATCCAACTGGTTGTAACGAACGTTAACGGCACGGATGCGTTGGCGCGGTACCCCCAAATAGATGCCGAACTCTTCAACCGGTTCGGCCAGTCCACCGCTGATGATATAAACTTTATGGCCTTGTTCGTGTAGTGCGGCGATGACTTCTGTCGCATCTTCAACGATGTTCCGCTTGTAAACGCGCCGAATTTCCCGTATTTGTTCATGGGTGGGGTTGATGGTTTGCAAACGGCGGGCATAAATATCTTCCAAATCCAGCTTCCCGTCCATAGCGGCCTGGGTAAGGGCGGCAATTTCTCTTTTTTTCTCATCGGTATCGGCCAGGATATCGATGCCTTCAACGGCCGTTAACGTTGAGTCGCAATCGAAAAAATATGTTCGTAATGCAGCCAGCGCATCAGGTGTTACTCCACATTTACCAAAACTAACAATACCCTAAGTTTATCAGCCCTTCATTCAAGTGAGAAGTGGTGAGAATGACACAACGAGACTGCTTTCTTGGTTAACCTGTTACAAACTGACGGCCGGCGATAGGCACGATGCGGTTCTAATATTTGTTGATGGATTACGGCCGTTGGCAGCCACGACGCCCTTATTTTGTGGCGAATACTGCCAGGGCCGCCCGTCGGGTTGGTTGATTTGACCGCCCGCTTTTGAATAATTAAACAAGCCGCCCAGATCCCAGGGACTCAATTGAAAATTCATGTAGTTGTCTAATCGCCCGGCGCCCAGCCAGCTTATACACGTTGCCGAACCCAGGCACGAACGTCGTGCACCAGGGGGCAATTCGTCACCAAATTAAAGCCGACCTGCGTAAATCGGGATTGCGGCTCCAGTCGAGGGCAAAAGGGTATCGTCTAAAGTGTCAACTGCGCTGACGGATAACGGCCGTTTCTCCTCATCTGATCCCCACAACCACGCACCCTTTCCTCGGGCCGCAGCGAACAACTCGTTGCGCATAGGATCATATACCACACCGGCTAACAGCTCGTTTTGGTCAGAAACCGCGCCAATAGAGACGCAAAAAGTAGGCACAGAACGGCTAAAATTTGTCGTACCGTCTACCGGATCAATAACCCAGAGAACCGGCCCCAAAGTAGGCAGGTTCTCGTCATTTTCCTCCGTAAGGAAACCATGATCGGGGAACTGTGCCCGGATCATATCCGTAATCAATTTTTGCGCAGCAATATCTGTGTCAGTCACTAAATCGCGGAAGCCCTTGTTTTTAACTGTGCGCGGCTGGCTCCATTTGTTCAGAATGAGCTTACCCGTTTTGTATGCCGTTTGCCGGGCTGTATCAAGCAGGAGCATTGGATCGGGAATTTGATTCATCGTGTACCCTTTGTTATATGGCGACAAAAAAGGCGGGTCAGAGCCAGACTCTGACCCGCCTTGGGCCTGCCCGCCTGTTCAAGGCTGGCAGGTCAACACATCTCAATTACTGAATTTCAGCCATCAGTTCATCCTGGGTCTCATTGGCCGTTTCGGTCAATGCGTCCAGGGTTGCCTGAATGTCAGCGCCTTGCATAATAGCGTTGAACGCTTCTTGCGCGCCGTCACGAGCTGATTGATAGGAAATCAACTGCGGTTCGTAGTAGGAGTAAGGCAGCATTTCAACAGCCTGTGCCCACTGCGGGTTTTCGGTGAAGTAATCAGTCAGGAATTCGTTCGTACCTTGGCGGGTCGGGAAATAGCCGCTGATCTGATCCCACTGCGCCTGGATTTCCGGTGTGGTGAACCATTTGATGAAGACCCAGGCCGCCAATTGCTGTTCCGGAGTGGTGTTGGTGATCATGATGTCGCCACCATAGATGTTCTGGACAGGGTCGGCGGTGGTGTGCGGGATAGCAGCAACGCCCCAAACATCAGGATCGGTGCCTTTCTCTTCGGCTACCGTGGCTACGTCACCAGCGTAGAAGGGAATACCGGAGCTGGAACCTTGAGTGAAGATGGCGCGGCGAGCGGCAAATTCAGGATTGGGGAACCCTTCGGTGAAGAAGTAGGCGCAGCCTTCATCCAACATGCCTTTGAGGAAGGCCATGGACTCGATAGTAGCATCGCTATTGTAGACGTAATGCGTACCGTCTTCAGTCAGGACATCACCGCCAAAGGCGTAGGTCCAGGCAGCGACAGCAGAAGCATCATCACGCAGGATGTAACCACCGGTGCCATCGCCATTGGCAGCGGCAGCGGCACAAGCCATTTCTTTGAATTCATCCGGAGTGTTGGGCGGGCCTTCGAAACCCAGTTCTTCCAGCCAGGTTTGGTTGTAGAAGAGGACTTCCATGGAGCGGTTGGGCGGGAAGCCAAGGCGTTGGCCGCCGAAAGCAGCATGGATGCTTTGGTTAAAGAAGCTGGGATAGAAGTCGTCTTTGGCTGAGCCAAGACCCCAGGTGGCGTCATCGACGTAAGGATTCAGGTCGGCCAGGCTGTTGTTGAGTTGATAGAAAGCCTGATCGTTCTGATAACCAACGACGAGGGCAGCGGGGAGTTCACCGGCAGCGGTGCTGGCATTCACTTTGTCACGGATGTCGTTGTAGCTGCCCTGGTTCTGGGCTTCAACGGTAATACCGCAAGCATTGGTCTGGTTGAACTGGTCGATGAGCGGAAGCATGTTTTCTTCACGGGAACCGCTGTGATTGTGCCACCAGACAATGGTTTGGCCGGAAGGATCGATACCGGCGAACGGACCATCAGTGGCGACGACACATTCATCCATGCCATTCATGGCGGCATCGGCCATGGGTTCTTCCACGGGGACTTCGGTTGGTTCAGCTTTTGGTTCTTCGGTGGGCTGAACAGCTTCGACAACGGCCGTTGCCGCTTCTTCTACCGCTGCCTGAGCAGTCGGAGCAACTTCTTCAACTGCCGCTTGAATTGTTGGGGCTGCTTCTTGCACCTGTTCAACCGCTTCATTGACAGCTTCTTCCACAGAGGTTGTTCCACCACACGCTGTTAAAACCACCGGAATTAACAGTGCCAGCAGAACAAACAAGATCATGATTTTACGTTTTGACATTTTTATATTCTCCTCCAATAAATTGAGTTTTAGAGATTTACCAAGTTAACAGATTTAAATCAGGTTAAAGGTTAATTGAGCTTGAGAAGCATTGAGGTTGGGTTGCTTTTAGCAGCCCGTCACTCTGGGCCTCACCTCCTTTAAGTATATGTAAAAAATTTGAAAGGATCATCCTTTCAAACCTGAGGTAGCAATACCTTCCGTGAACTGCTTTTGTGTAAAGAAGTAAACGACAATGAGCGGCAGCACGGTGATAACCGCCCCGGCCATCCGCAAATGGGCTTGGCTGCCGGCTTCATCTAAGAAGGCTAGAAGCCCATAGGAAATTGGCCGCCAGTCAGGGGTTTGAGTGACCAGGATGGGCCAGGCTAATGCGTTCCAGGAACCGATGAAGTTGAACAAGATGACGCTGACTAAAGCAGCTTTTGATAGAGGTACAACAACTTGCAGCAGGTAGCGCAGGTGGCCGGCGCCATCAATTTGAGCAGAATCCCATAATTCGTTGGGTATTTGTTGGAAAAACTGTCGTAATAACAAGATGCTAAATGCGCTGGACATAAAGGGGATTGTCAGCGCTGGCCAGTTGTTAAACCAGCGGAAAGGGCTGATCCGATCCAGCCAACTCACCGTAATGAAGTTAGGGACCCAAGTGACCGCTTCAGGTAAGATCAGCGTGGAAAGCAGCAATGCAAATAAGAAATTTTTGCCGGGAAATTCTATACGGGCAAAAGCATAAGCAGCTAATGTACTGAAGACAAGCTGTCCGGAGACGGTAATAAGGGCAAGTTTAACGCTGTTACCGAAATATAAACCAAAGTTGGCATCTTCCCAGGCGTCAACGTAATTACTCCATTGAGGTACTTTAGGCAGGATAGCCCGTCCGGTTGCTTCTGTCAGGTTCATCAAGGAAACGCTGACTGAAAACAAGAAAGGAGTGATTGCCAATACTGCACCAAAGATTAGAACAAAGTAGATTACCACTTTACCTATGTCAACTCGTTGTGTTTTGGGGTGGAGCCTGGCTGGTGAAGCCTGATTAGTTGTAGAAATATTAGCCATAGAACACCCTCTTTTCAGCAATCCGGTTGTTGACAACAGTCAAAATCATGACGATTATGAGCAGCAAAACGGCCAGTGCGGCGGCATAACCATAGCGTGTATCTCGTTTCATGGCGTCAAAAATGACGACACTGGCTGTATCGGCCGTTCCCAGTGCCGCATCTGTTCGCAAGACATAAATATGTGTAAAAGCCTTGAACGTCCCAATGACGGCGTATAAAGTCAAAAAATAAATCGTCGGTGACAAGAGTGGCAGGGTAATGTGGCGGAATTGGGACCAGCGCCCGCCACCGTCAATAGAGGCGGCTTCATACAATTCGCCAGGAATTGCGCCTAAACCTGCCAAAAAGATGACCGTATTAAAGCCAATATAGGTCCAAACCCCAAAAATAATGATGACAACAAGCGAGAGGCTGGGGCCGGAAGCCCAAGCGGGCAGGTGAACGTTATTGCCTACAATCATCTGGAAAATTCCCGTCGGTTCATTAAGCCAGTTTAACTTTTCAAATCCTAATGATGTGATGATGCGGTTGATAGGTGCATCCACGCGACCGGAGAAGATGATACGGAATGAGGCTGCTGCACCAACTGCCGGGGTAATGTAGGGTAAGAAGTACATGATGCGGAACAACGTTTTACCTTTGATGTTTTGGAACAGGAAAGTAGCCAGCATCAAGGAAATGGCAAACTGGAATGGGATGGATCCGGCCGAATAGTAGACGGTGTTTAGCAATCCCAAATACCAATCTTCGTCACCGCCCGCAGCAGCGTTTGGCAGTTCAGCGATCAGCACCCAGGCACCGATGATCAGGATGGCTCCGGCGGCTAAGCGGGCAAAGGTGCTGAGATTGGAATCACGATGGCTGGCGCTGCTCCACAGCCACCAAGAAAGACCCAGCAGGACAAATCCGGCACTAATGGTGACAACCTGTGTCCAAATGTCGATAACTTCGCCGTTTTCGATGGCGGCAACATAGGCAGCCTGCACCTGGGTCCAGGTGAACCAGAACAGTGCAACCGCGCCGATAGTTAATGCAACTGATTGGGTGAAAGAGCCTAAATAACCATTGTTTCGTGGGCTGGAATGCATCCTTTGCTGGAGGGTATAGGCGACAGCTACCCCAACTATCAAAACGACTACTGATAGCCAGAAGGCGCGCTGGATTTCAGGAATCTGCCAGACTTCGCCTATAAATTGGCGGAATAGCACTGAGGTTGGTTCTTCTGCGCCGGACTGTTTGGCGGAACGCATTTTATCGGCGATTCCCAGTAGTTCGGGCAAAATCATGTATAACCAGCGAAGGAAAAGGGCAAAACTGGATCCAATGATGAGGCCGGGAATGGTGAACAACCACGGCCGTTCCTCAAATTTCTTGGCCGTTTGCCTGGTATTCAGAATGGCCCGTACCGCCAAGAACAGGAAGGCGATGGCCAACCAGAATCCGAGGACATAAGCCAGGTTCCCGATTGCCTTGACGTAGTTGCCTAACCCGTCGTAAGTGCCAACGATTTTATTCAGCCCTCTAAGTGTGCTTTGGTAAACGGAAAAAGCAAGGGGGAAAATACCAAAGGTAAAAATGATGATGAATGCCGGCAGGAGCATGGCATAAGCCAAAAAATACTCCCTGAACTTGCGACCGCGTTTCCCTTCGAAGAAACCAATTTTGGGGCGGTCAACGGCCGTTTCCCGACCGTCTACGGTTTGAGTGGCCATGATCTTCTCCTCATTCTTGCTTGGCTTGACAAACCTCTTACAAACCTTGGGCGATTATATCACGCCCATGCTGACTTTCAACACGTGAACCTGTTTATTCATGCCAAACGGGTTAATAGACAGCTAAGAGCCTGTAAAGATTTGGTTAAATTCGCTCTGATCAATAACGGGTCGTGCATTGGTGTCAGCCTGTTATAATAGACGGCGCGATGATACAAAAGTCACTTTTGTGAAATATTACAGCCGGAGAATCAGACGTTTTCTTCGGCAAAAGGACATAACAGCCAATGAGGAAACAATCTGCCCTTCTGTTATTCATTTTGATTTTACTGAGTAGTTGTGAAGAAAGCCCGGCGGCAACGGCTGTACCCCCAACCACCGTGCCGCCCACAACTGTACCGCCCACAGCCACCCCGGAACCGGCCGAACCAACACCCTCACCTGGTCCGCTGCTGGATTCCGGCGTCGTCATCAGCGAAATGCTGCCCGGCGTGCCCGGTAACAACAATCACGAATTCATCGAACTGTACAACGCCGGTACTGAACCAGTCAGCCTGGCTGATTGGTCACTCTGGTTCCGGCTGGCCGATAACCAGGATGAGCAGTTGATTTTTGCCTGGGACGCTGGTGACGTGCCGCCATTGGGCCATTACCTGCTGGTACGCGAGGGCGAAACTTTTGATTTGAACGGTGACGCCATCTTCACCACGCCGCTGTTGACCCAGAAAGGCGGCCTGGCTTTGCGGGACGCCGACGGGAATGATGTGGACGTTTTGGGTTGGGGGGATGCGCCGGATGGCTTTTTTGCGGGCACGGCCGTTCCCGCCCCGGAAGATGGCGCTAGTCTGGAACGATTGCCCGGTGGTGCGGCTGGCAACGGCCAGTTCAGTGGTGACAACAGCCTTGATTTTAGGCAAAACCCCAATCCTTCCCCGCAAAACAGTGGCAGTCCGTTGACGCCTGCTCCAGCCGAACAGCTTCTTATTTATCTGGACATGCCAGCAGAAGTCGAACCGGGTGCAGAATTTACGGCGGAAGTTACGGTGGGGAATGTGTCGGAAACGGCCGTTTCCCAGGTTACGGCCGTTATTCCCATCTCTGACTCATTCGTCGTTCAAGAACTACCTCCCGGCGCCGCTTTTGATGCCGGGCGGATCACCTGGTCCATTGGCCAGATTCCTGCCAACGGATCTTTATCCGCTTCCATTACGTTGCAAAGCCCGTACACCTATATCGATGCCATTTTCGGCAGCTACTACATCGAAGCCCAGGGACGGCTGCGCAGTTATGGGCCGCCGCAGATTGTCAGCGTGGCCGGTGGATCAATTCCCATCGGTACGGCGCGCGGACTGGTGGGTAGCACCGTCACCGTTGAAGGCGTGGCCACGATGTACACCGGCGGCTTTTTTGCCGGTAGCACCGGCACGAAATTCTACATGCAAGACGAAACCGGCGGCGTCCAGGTTTACGTCCCCGGCGGCATTGACGACATTCACGTCAATCTGGGCGACACGGTACGCGTAACTGGCCAGATTCAACTGTACCGCGATTCCATCGAACTGGTTCCGCTTGATTTTGCCAACGATATCGAGATGGTAGAGACCGGCGGCGAGCCGTTAGAACCCTTGCCAGTTGACATGGCTGCCCTCCTGAGCGACGGCTCGATTTTGGGCCAGTTAGTAACGATTGAAGGCACAGCCACGCGCATCGAAGAGTTCAGTTACTCCTACGAAATGGACATCGCCGATGATGCCGGCAACACGATTTTGCTGTACATCGACAAATTGACAGAGATGTCGGTCGAGCCGTTTGACGTGGGCCAGCCCTACCGGGTGACGGGCATCAACGAGTTTTACAACGGCCAGCACCAGCTTTACCCGCGCATCCAGAGCGACATCAGCCCGATTTATCCACCAGCGCTGCTGCTCGATTTGAGCGCGCCCAACAGCGTGGCGGTGGGGGAGATGATGACGGTGACGGTCACGGCCGTTAACCACACCACCGCCCCGCTCACCAACCTGCAAATCCGCACCAATCCGCCGCAGGGAGCCGCGCTCGACGAAATTCTGGACGGCGGCATTCTTGAGAGCGGCACGATTTTCTGGAACATTGCCGAATTGGCCGGTGATGGCGGGACTGTTTCCGTCAGCTACCGGGTCACGGCCGATATGGCCGAAGGCGGCCAGATCACCATCGCCCCGGCCGAAGCGACGGCCGACCAATGGCCGGAACCGGCCACAACCGATGCCTTCCTGACCTTTGTTGGCGTGGGCGTGCCCATTTGGGCCATCCAGGGCGACGGGATGCAGTCGCCTTACGTGCGTAGCGAAGCGACGACGGTGGGGGTGGTCACGGCCGTATTCCCCGACCTGGGTGGTTTCTGGCTGCAAACGCTGGACCCGGATGGCAATCCGGCCACCTCCGATGGTTTGTTTGTGTTGTTAGACGAGGCCGGCGTGGACGTAGCCGAAGGCGATTTGCTGCAAATCACCGGCCGGGTGCGCGAAATCTCCGGCCAGACAACCCTTGATCCGCAAACGCCGGAGGATATTGTCGAACTGGGTACAGACTATACCGGCGCAGTCGAACCGGTGGCTTACGATCCGCCACAGGATGTGGCCGAGGCGCTGGCTTACAACGAGTCGTTGGAGGGTATGCTGGTGGTGGTGGATACGGCCGTTGCCGTTGCCCCCACCACCCAATACGGCGAATACGCCCTCGTCGCCGACAAATGGGGCGTGGACAGCGTCCGCCGTACCGATGCCGTTGGCTACCTCATCCAGGTTGACGATGGCTCCTCGGTGGCTCATCAGGATGCTTCCACCCTGCCTTACACGGTGACGAAGGGCGATGAGGTAACGAATCTGGTCGGGCCGCTGGCGTTTACCTTTGACAATTACAAGATTGAGCCAATTGCTGTGCCGGAGATTGTGGTGGGGGAACGGCCGTTGCCCCAGCTAGCAGAAGCCGGCCCCGACCAGTTCAGCATCGCCACCTTCAACACCGAAAACTTCTTCGACGACCGCGATCCCAACCCCGACGACCCACCGCGCCCAACCGCAGAGGAATACGCCCTCAAGCTGCACAAAGTGGCCGAGGCCATCGTGGCCATGGGCGCGCCGACCATCGTTGGCTTGCAGGAAGTGGAAAACATCGAGGTCTTGGAAGCGTTAGTCGCTCAAGAGGAATTGGTTGCTTATGGTTACGAACCGTACCTCATCGAAGGCTTCGATTCGCGGGGGATTGACGTGGGCTACATCGTCCGCGGCGACCGGGCAGCGGTGGAAAGCGTCGAGTCCTATCCCGCGCCCGATGAATTGACCAGCCGCCCGCCGCTGGCCATCCAGGTCACGGTTCATCTGGAGGGCGGCGACCAGACGGTGTACGTCCTCAACAACCATTTCACCTCGCTCTCGGCCGGTGAAGAAGCGACGGAACCCATCCGCACGGCCCAGGCGGCCTGGAACGTGTCCGTCATGGAGCAGATTCAGGTCGATGATCCGGCGGCGCAGTTTGTGGTGTTGGGCGACTTGAACTCGTTTTACCAGACACTGCCCATCGACACGCTGCAAGAAGGCGGCCTGCGCCACGTCTACGAATGGTTTGGCGATGCGCCGCTGCCCTACACCTACATCTTTGAAGGCCGGACGCAGACGTTGGATCACATCCTGATGTCGGATTCACTGTTTGGCCATTTGGCCTCGGTGCGGACCGCACCCATCGACGCCGATTACCCTATCCCCAACCCGGACGACGCCACGGCCCGCCGCGTCTCGGATCATGATCCGTTGATTGCTGTTTTCTCGTTTGGGAATTGATTACTCGAGGTGACAGGCACTTCCAAAGTGCCTGTCACCTGTTTGGAGCGAGGATAACGGCCGTTCCCCCTCAATTTCATCACGAACGGCCAGGCTTGATTATTCTGTCGCAATTAGTTTAGATTCTGCCGAACCAATCTTGAACTGCCAAAGCGCTTGATTGCCCAAGTTGAAGTAGAAGCTGCTTGAATCAGGCAGCCAGGTAAAATTATCAAATGCTTCCACTGAAGTGGTAACCTGAATGAGGTTGGGAAGATTGCTGTCCAAATGCCATACGTAAAGGTAACTGGCTCCAATTGATTCATCCAGAGCGTTGAAGGCGAAATATTGGCCATCCGGGCTCCACTTTCCGTCTTTGAAAGAAAAATTGTAGGGCGGCACAAAGACTTTATTTGCTGTTCCATCAAGTGGCCAATAGATGAGTTGGTTTGTCCCATCATCCAACGATTGAGTGGCTACGAGACCGCCGGTAGGTCGCCAATCTAACACCAGGCCGTTTTCTAGTTGGCCGTAGGTACGGCCGTTTTGATCGATAACATATAACCTCCCCAAATTGAAAGCTGGGTAATCATCCCATGGTCCCCGGTTAAAGCTAATAAATTTATTGTCTGGTGAAATTTGGGGAGCGATGAAGCGAAAATAATCATTATTTGGCGCGTTTTGCGGTTCCCAGATGATCGTGAAATCTCTGGACACAATGTCAATTTTTGCTAAACCGGTGGTTGAAGATACTCCTCCACTATAACCGGCGTCAATGATAAATCCTCTGTTTGGGGTGATTGCAAATAGCCCCGCGGCCGTTCCCCAGGGTTCGTCCCACAGGCTTTGACCTGTGTAGTCATAAGCTGCAATCATTTTGCATGGTGCCCCGCAATGAGTGATTATCAAAAAGTTTGTGTCTGTAACTGAGAGGATCCTGTCTCTTTGGGCATCGAATTGATCATTAAGCAAATCTATGGATCTTTTTTCTAAATCAACAAGGGAAATCGTTGCAAAGTATTCCGCGTGTTCCTCTTCATAAGGGACTAAACCGAAAAACAAGATTCTATTGCTGTCAGGAAGCCATTTGATGTAATCAGTTTGGGGATAAGCCGCAGGATAAACATATGGAGGTGTTGGAAAATCTACAATTTGTTCAGCCAGGGAAAAGTTTATATTTTCACTGGATAGCCATATACGATGATCATTTACCGATGCTCCACGTCCAGGAGCGGAATTAGAAGTGTACAGAAGCTTTGTGCCATCAGGGGACCAAACGGCCGTTTCGACAAATGAATCCATTGCCTGAAACTCATTTGAACCAGTTTTTGATTCCACGTATAAAACCTGATCCTGAATATAGGCCAATTGACCCAAACTACTCAAGATAGGAAGCGAGATGCCTGGAATCGGAGTTGCGGTTGGAGTTAAGGTTGGTGATTGTGGGAAATTCGATGGCTCTGTGGCTGTTGAATCGATGATTTCTGTAGTTGTTTCGATTGTTGGAGTTATGGTTTGATCAAAGGCTGTTGACTGTGGCGGGGCGGGTGGAATTGGAGTTGCTAACGGCCGTTCCCCCTCCACCGTCTCCGTTTCTACAATTTGCGGGGCGGGGGTAGGTTTGGCAACGGCCGTGCATGCTGCCAACATAATCCCCACAAATAAAATCCACCATCTGGACATCGTTGCCTCCCTATGAAAAACGACATATAAAGTGCAGACCCTTCGGGTTTAGGGAACCCGAAGGGTCTTTTAGCAGCTTCATTCCGAGGGGAGTGTTGCTCTGGCCAGCATCACGTTTCACGCAGCGATTATCTGCCAGGCATACTATTCTTCACTATCCCCCGCGGCCAACTGGCCCAAGTTAGCCCCGCCGGGCAAAATATCCACACTGGCATAGATCGCCAGCTTGTGGCGCGTATCGGCAATATCCAAATTCCGCATCGTTAACTGCCCAATCCGGTCAATCGGATTAAAGGCTTCATCTTCCACCCGCTCCATTGAGAGCCGTTCCGGGTGATAAGTTAGATTGGGGCTTTCCGTGTTGAGGATGGAGTAGTCATCGCCGCGTCGTAGTTCCATCGTCACCGTGCCGGTGACAGCTTTGCCAACCCACGTTTGCAAACTATCACGCAGCATCAAGGATTGCGAATCAAACCAGCGACCTTCATACAACAGCCGCCCTAAACGACGGCCTGACACGCGATATTGGTCAATGGTGTCCTCATTGTGAATACCCGCAATCAGGCGATCATAGGCAATGTACAGCAAAGCCATGCCCGGCGCTTCATAAATTCCCCGGCTTTTGGCCTCGATAATGCGGTTTTCTATTTGATCCGACATGCCCAATCCATGACGGCCGCCTACTTTGTTAGCTTCATCTAATAAAGCCACATGGTTAGCAAAGTTTTGCCCGTTAATCAGGGTGGGTAAACCTTCTTCAAACGTCACACTGACTTCTTCGGCTTTAATTTCCACTGCCGGGTCCCAGAATTTGACGCCCATGATGGGTTCGACAATCTTCATGCTGCGGTCTAAAAATTCCAGGTCTTTGGCTTCGTGGGTGGCTCCCAGCATGTTGGCATCTGTCGAGTAGGCTTTCTCCTTACTGGCCCGATAGACAAATTCATGCTCGATCAAAAATTCGCTCATCTCTTTACGGCCGCCCAATTCATGGACAAAAACTTGGTCCAGCCATGGTTTATAAATGCGCAAATTTTTATTGGCCAGGAGACCATAACGATAAAAACGTTCAATATCATTGCCTTTGTAGGTGGAACCATCGCCCCAAATTTCTACACCATCTCGCTTCATGGCCTGTACCAAAACCGTGCCGGTCACGGCGCGTCCCAGCGGGGTGGTATTGAAGTAGGTTTTGCCGGCCACCGATTGGTGGAACGCGCCGCACATAAGGGCGACCAGTCCTTCATGCACCAACAGTTCGCGGCAATCTACAATGCGGGCTTCCTCCGCGCCATACATTTTGGCGCGCCTGGCAATGTCATCAAAATCATCTTCGTCAGGTTGGCCCAAATTGGCAGTGTAGGCATAAGGAATTGCCCCTTTTTGCCGCATCCAGGCGATGGCGGCCGATGTGTCTAAACCGCCGGAGAACGCTATGCCGACTTTTTCGCCGACAGGGAGGGAGAGGAGTATATTTTTCATAATGGTGAATTGTACAATTACCTCATGGGTGATACAAGAAGTCGGGGTGTGGGGGTGAAGGGGTGCAAGGGTGAAGGGGGTAACTACGCAACCTCGTCACTTCGCTACCCCGCCCTCAAATAATCCGTGTGCGAACACGGGCGCTGACGTAATCCAGTGCCGAGACGACGATGGCGATGGCCAGCATCATCACGCTGGCCTCGCGGTAACGCAGCAGGCGAATGCTCTGGCTCAACAAGAATCCAATCCCGCCGCCGCCAACAAAGCCGATGATGGTGGACATGCGCACGTTGATGTCCCAGCGGTAGAGGGTGTAGGCGATATAGGGTGGAATGATTTGGGGGATGACGCCAAAGACGACCATTTGCAGCCGACTGGCTCCGGTTGACAGAATTGCCTCGATTGGCCCTTCGCTGATGCCTTCGATTTGTTCGGAGAACAACTTGCCCAGGGCGGCGATGGTATGCAGCGTCAGGGCCATGACGCCGGCAAACGGCCCCAGCCCAACCCAAACGACGAAGACGATGGCCATGATCAACGGTTCGATGGAGCGCAGGATGTTGAAAATGCCCCGCGCGATGGTGTAGATGGCGGCGCCGATGGCAAACGGCCGTTTCGGAGTCACAAACAGCGATCCCGCCGTCGCCAATCCGGCCAAAACCAGCGCCGGCCAGAGTGTCCAATTGGCCGGGTTGTCGAATTGGTAGAGCCAGTTGAGGCCGGCCCCAATTCCATAGACGACGACAAATGTGCCCAGGAAAGTGAGAACGGCCGTTAACCCTTTCGCCGCCGTTCCCTCCATGCGCAAAATCGCTTCCTGCCCATAGCGGCTGCCCAGGGTCACTGCCACCAGGGCGGTCAACAAAGCCACAAACGCTGGCAGCATCAGCGTCAGCAAATCAGAAACGACCACCACGAAATTGCCCAAAAATCTGAAATTCAGCGAAAACGGACCCAGTGGTACAGCGGCAGCATCCAGAACCTGGGTCAACCACGTACCGGCCTCTTCAGCCAGGTGTGCCAAAACAAACAGGCCGAACAAACCCAGCAAAACAATCAGTACCAATTTACCGATGACCAGCGCTGCTGTTCCAGACGAGCGTTTTTGCTCCGAGACAATCGGCGGACCAAATCGCAGCAGCAGCCAGATGCCGGCCCCGGCCACCACCAGTATGACAATACCCAACCCGGCTTGCTGCCCGAAATTAGCCGCCAGATTGCTCATCAATCGTGCCCCAAGCAGTCCTAAACCACCGCCTACAGGCAGCAATGTCAGCGCCAGCATGAAACTGGCCAGCGGCGCTGTTACCTCCAGCATCAAGTTGCGTGCCGCCAAAAATGAAGCGGGTATGGCCAGTAAAGTGCCAATCGTCGTTGCCAGAAGAGCCATGAAAATTGTTTCAACGATCAGGTTGATGGTATTGACGGTGGTCTCTGTCAGGCTGAATGCTTCAGTTTGTGGCTCGAACAACGGATCAATTAAATCTGGATTGGTTAGATCGGGATCTGCGAGCAACCGTAAAACACCGATGAGCTGCGTTTGCCTGTTTTCCGAGCGCAGTTTTTCCAGGTCGATTTCCGTTACACGCACGGCAACGGCATAAACCAGAAAAATAATGACGAAGGCGAGGAATGTTTGGGTCGCTTTTCTGGTGGGTGATGGAGTTGTTTCTGCTTTCATATTTCCAATCTTTAGGTAAGCCACAAAAAGTTTTTTGATGAAAAACGTACGTTTTTTTGTGGGTTACTCAGGGAAAACGGAAGAATCATCGTTCTCTTAATTCAAACGATTTCCCCGTTTCCTAAATAATCCGGCTGCGAATGCGGGCGCTGACATTATCTAAAATGGTTACCACGATGGCGATGGCGATAACCATAACGCTGGCTTTGGAGTATTCAGTCAGGTTGATGGTCCGGTTCAACACCAGGCCGATGCCGCCGCCGCCTACAAAGCCGATGATCGTTGACATACGCACGTTAATGTCCCAGCGATAGAAAATATAGGCGATGTAGTGAGGCGTGATTTGGGGTACGACGGCATAAAGGATGGTCTGCACCTGGTTGGCACCGGTTGCTGTAACCGCTTCGACCGGTCCCTCATCGATATTTTCTACTTCTTCGGAGAATAATTTGCCCAGGTCGGCGACGGAGTTTAGTGTCAGGGCCATAATGCCGGCAAAGGGGCCTAACCCGACCCAAACGACGAAGACAAAGCCCATCATCAAAGGTTCGATGGATCGCAGGGCGTTGAAGGAAGTGCGGGTGACGTTGT
The DNA here is from genome assembly GCA_020634245.1 of Ardenticatenaceae bacterium. Classification (GTDB taxonomy): domain Bacteria; phylum Chloroflexota; class Anaerolineae; order Promineifilales; family Promineifilaceae; genus JACKCC01. The sequence continues at coordinate 194,163 of JACKCC010000006.1, forward strand.
AGATGACCAATCCGATAGGGTAATGGTATTTGGCGGGCAGGCGCAGGGTTAACAAACCGGTGATGCCGCCCAATATCAGACCCGGAATGGCAAATGCACGAAGTTGGGCTGCCGTTGTTTCGGGTAAAAATTCACGAATACCGAGAACGTTCAGCCAGTTGAGGGAGTAGGCGATGGTGATGAAGAGTACGGCCGTTCCCAAAATCGTCGTCACAAATGTCAAAACCCGGTTAGGTGTGCTGGCTAACTGCATGGTCGTTCGCTGGCCAAACCGGCCGCCTAACGAGAAGGCTGCCAGGGTGCCAATCAATCCCAGCAAAAAAGGCAGCAGCAGCAAAACAAGCTCGATGAGGACAAAAATAAAGTTGCCTACAAAGCCTAGAGAATTAAGCCCTGTTTGCAGCCCGACCAGTACCGTACTGCTTTCCCTGATGAGTGGGTTAACGGCCGTACGCCCCAGCCACCAGCCCAATCCGCCAATAAACGGAGCCAGGGTGACGCCCGACATAATACCCGATAATGGCGCTTTAACATTTTGCATCAGGTTGCGGGCGGCAATAAAGGAAAGAGGGATAGACAAAATTGTGCCAATGGTCGAGGCCATCAAGGCCATCAGGATCGTTTCTACGATTTTATCCAGCGCTTCCAGCGTTGTATCACTGAGGCTGGCAATACGGCGGCTGACGATTTCCACGATTTCAATTTTTTGCGGCTCTTCCGTCTCGCGGACATCGGGCATGGTGAAAGTCACGTCAAATTGGCCATCTGCGCCGATTTTGAATTCAGCAACGCGCCGTGTAGTGGTTGAACCCGGCGGCAGCCAGGCGATGAGGGCGTTGGCGTTGGGTAAAAAGCCTTCACCGGTCAAGGTGATGCGATCCTGTGTCGTGCTGACGCAGTTGGGAGCCATAAGCACCTGCCGCCCTTCAATGGAAACTTGCGACCCCTTGATTTCTTCGGGGCAGGGCATGCGGATGGAAACGGCCGTTCGCCGGGTTTCAGTCTGGTAAGCAAACAAATCAGGCCGGGCCAGACTGCGCAACAAACCGATCAGGTTTTCTTGTCGTTTGGGTTCCAACGGCTCTTCCAGATTGACCTTGGTTACCTGAAGGCCATAGGCATAGAGCAGGAATACAATGAGAATGATAACGGCCGTTTTCCACCAGGGTCGGGAACGGCCGTTTTTGTTCTTGTCACTCATAAAGCTGTCCAGTTGTTAGCTGCTGGTCGTTGGTTGCTAGTCTTTCCAGCTACCAGGCGCTAGCCGCCAATCATCCGATCCGTTCCGCTTCACGGCCGTAAATTTCAATAAACTTCTCGTCATCAATCTCTTGCGGCGTACCGTCAAATACCAGCCGGCCTTCATTCAGGGCAATAGCCCGCGTACTGTACTGCTGCACCAAATCAAGAAAATGCAGGCTGCACAACACCGTGATATTGTCCTCCCGATTGATTTCTTGCAAATGGCGCATGATACTGTGCGCCAATGCCGGGTCCAGACTGGCCACCGGCTCATCAGCCAGAATCATTTTGGGTTCTTGCATCAGAGCACGGGCAATGCCCACCCGCTGCCGCTGGCCGCCGCTTAATTCATCAGCCCGGTTGTCAGCCTTGTCGGGAATGCCCACACGAGCCAAACTGGCATGCGCCCGTTTCACATCCTCTTCCGGGAATCGGCCTAAAATACTGGCAATAGGATTGGCATAGCCTAAACGGCCGCTAAGCACATTGGTCAACACTGACGAGCGATCAACCAGATTAAAATGTTGGAAAATCATCCCAATCTGGCGGCGGGCACGGCGCAGCTCTTCACCAGAGATATGCGAAAGCTGAACATCGTTCCACCAGATTTCGCCCGATGTGGGTTCAATGAGACGGTTGATACAGCGCAGCAGCGTGCTTTTGCCAGAGCCGCTTAAGCCAATTACAGCCACAAACTGGCCATCGGGCACTTCAAAACTGACATCTTTTAAGGCTACCGTGCCATCATCGTAAACTTTAGTAAGGTTTTGGACTTTTAACACTATGTTTTAGGGATTGGAGACTGGAGATTAGGGACTGATCCACTCCCCAGTCTCCAGTCTCTAAATAAAGAAGCCGGAGGAATTACCCACCGGCTTCTTGAGACGATTTAATAGGGGTTAGCCGCCGAGAACATCTTCTTCGGTGATGCCCAGGTATTCCATCGCCGAGCGTACTGGATCATAGAAGCTGTCGGTGACGGCTTCCAGACCGGTCCAGTTGTAGAACTCTTCGGAGCAGATGGATTGCATGCAGTCCTCTGAAGCTGTGAAATCGACCAGCGCAGCGACAATCTTGTTAGCTGTGTTCAAGGGGAATTCCGGGCCGAAGGAGACGGTATCGTTGGGGATCCGGTCCGTCAGAGCCAAAATTCGGGTTTTGTCGAAGATGTCAGGAGCAGTGTCAGAAACGGATGAGCGAGCATCGAGGATGCGGTAGCCGCCTTCATCCGGGCCGCCGGCCACAAAAGTGCGGCCTTCTTCATTGCGAACCGGGCTGACGCCCGCATCACGCCAGATTTCGGGATTATCAACGCCGTAGGTCCAGCTGCGTTCGTAATTGGGCAGCAGCGGCGGGCTGAAGAATGCAGTGCCAAAGTCGCAGTCACCATTGTAAACACCCAACATGGCGTTGTTGTGGCTGCCGGCTTCGATAATTTCACCGGGTTCAATTCCAAGTGCCGCAAATTCAGCACTGGGATAGAGGTAGCCGGATGTGGAACCGAAATCGGGGATGCACCAGGAAGCGCCGGCCAGGTCTTCCAGAGATTGGGCCGGGCTGTCCATCGGGACAACGTATTGAGCGGCGTACCAGGAGAGGCCGAAACGGACAGCCGCTGCGCCAACGGTTACACCACAGCGATTGTTGGCCAGAACGTATCCTTGCGCCGGAATGAAACCGATGGTGTCATCGGGGGAGGCGCACATTTCTTCAATGGTGGCGGCGTAGCTGGTGGGCACGCTGACTTCGTACTTCAAGCCGGTGGCCGCTTCTAGGGCGTTGGCCAATATTTCACCACCGGAAATGATGGCGTCTACTTCAACTGAGGGGACGAAGAGGACTTTGATCGGCCGTTCTGCGGAGCCGAGCATAGCTTTTTCTTCAGTTACAGTTTCGGTGACGGTTTCGGTAACGACGCGGGTTACTTCAACCGGAACTTCGACTTCGACCGGAACTTCGACTTGTTCGGTCTGAGTTTCGGTGACAACGCGGGTTACTTCGACCGTTTGTGGTTGACATGCCACGATCAAAGCGGAAAGGACAAGTAATGCAACGATAAGCCAAGCTTTTTTCATTTTATCTCCTCCAAGAAAGATATGAAAATGGATATTAAAGTACCTGTTTTCAGGTAATGGGCAAAGGTCGGCATGTTGTCGATTTATTTGGGGTAATGGGTTGTATTTTTGCTCCTTGCTGGTTTGCCATTTCTGCCTCCAAGATTTAATCTGCAACAAACCTGACGAGATTATATCACGAGGAAGGCAGTAGACAATACACCTTTACAGACGACGGGCCAATATCTGTCCTTTTGAGGGTGTGATAGTGAGGATTAGGGGGCGAATCGGGTATTTTGTGGGGTAAATGGCGAAGGGGATGGGTGTGGAAACGGCCGTATTCAATCCAAATGGAACCGTTCACGTAAGGCAGCCATTTGAAAAACCAGTGCCGAACCCATCGTGAACACGACGACAAACCCTAAAATGAGGACCATTCGTTCCCAGGATTGACCTAGCATTTGCCGCTGGATAATTAAATTTAGCAGCGTGCGCAGCCATTCCAACCCGCCCAGAATCAGACCAATTTGAAAAATGCGGGCGATCCAGGAGCGGCGCACAAATAGAAGCGCCAAGGCCGCTACCAAAAGCACGACAAGAACGATAGAACCCTCGCGCAAAAAGTGGGCTGCAAGGAGCAGGATGCTTAAAATGACAGGCAGCAGTCGTAAAAAGTTCATTGTCATTAATAGTAACAATCATCAGGGTTCAGGCAAGCGGTGATTGATAGGTTAATAAACGGCCGTTTTTTCATGCCCATACCCTCAAATCCGCTATAATAGAATCCGCAAACCACTGATTTACAATTCAAGATTCCGAGGTGACTTATGAGCAAACTCTTCAATCATTTCGGCGCCCGCGCCCAACTGCCTGGCACCGATTATTATTACTATCAACTTGATAAACTGGCTGAATACGGCCGTGTTCACCACCTGCCATTCTCCATCAAAGTGCTGTTGGAAGCTCTGCTGCGTACCTGCGACGGCTACGAAGTCATGCCCGAAGACGTAGAGAAACTGGCTGCATGGAACGCCAAAAACGTCGTCAAAAATGAAATCCCGTTCAAACCTGGACGTGTTATTTTGCAAGATTTCACCGGTGTGCCCGCTGTTGTCGATTTGGCGGCCCTGCGTTCGGCCATGGCCCGCCTGGGTGGCGATCCCAAGAAGATCAACCCGCAGGTTCCCGTTGATTTGGTTATCGATCATTCCGTTCAGGTAGACCAGTTTGGCTCCAAATTCGCCCTCATGTTTAACGCTGAACGCGAATTCGTCCGTAATCGGGAGCGCTACGAGTTTCTCAAATGGGGCCAATCGGCCTTTGAGAATTTCCAGGTTGTGCCCCCGGCTACCGGCATCGTTCACCAGGTCAATTTGGAATATTTGGGCAAAGTGGTCATGACCAAACCAGAAGGTGACGGGCAAGTGGCGTTTCCCGACAGTCTGGTTGGAACCGATTCGCACACGACAATGATCAACGGCCTGGGCGTCGTTGGCTGGGGTGTGGGCGGCATTGAGGCCGAAGCGGTCATGCTGGGGCAGCCGATTTACATGCTGACTCCCGAAGTCCTGGGTGTGAAATTGACCGGCAGCCTTCCTGAAGGTGCGACTGCCACCGATCTGGTTTTACGCGTCACCGAACTGCTGCGGCAAAAAGGGGTTGTCGGCAAGTTTGTTGAATTCTTCGGCCCCGGCTTGAGCAGCATGAGCCTGGCCGACCGGGCAACCATCGCCAACATGTGTCCCGAATACGGCGCGACGGTGGGCTTCTTCCCGGTGGACGCTGAAACGCTCAACTATATGCGCCAAACCGGCCGTTCCGAGGAACAAATCGCGCTGGTCGAGCAGTACACCAAAGCGCAGGGTCTTTTCCGCACCGACGGAACGCCTGATCCGGAATTCACCGACGTGGTGGAACTGGATTTGGGCACGGTGGAGCCGAGTCTGGCCGGGCCGAAACGGCCGCAAGACCGCATCCGCGTGGCCGACATGAAGAAGATGTACAAACAAACGCTCCTGGCGCCGGTGGGGCCGAAGGGTTTGGGCTTGAAGGAAGAGGATTTGGGGAGAACGGCAGTCGTCGGCGGCGATTCCGCCGCAAACGGTCAAGATGTCGAAATCACCCACGGGGCCGTCGTCATTGCCGCCATCACCTCCTGCACCAATACCTCCAATCCCAGCGTGATGCTTGGATCGGCGCTGGTGGCCAAGAAAGCGGTGGAAAAAGGGTTGAAAGTACCACCCTACGTCAAGACCAGTCTGGCGCCCGGTTCCCGCGTCGTCGAGGATTATTTGAATAAGGCTGGTTTGATGCCCTACCTGGAAGAATTGGGTTTCCACATCGTCGGTTTTGGCTGCACCACATGCATCGGCAACTCCGGTCCGCTGCCGGAACCGGTGGCCAATGCCATTACTGAAGGGGATTTGGCGGTATCGGCCGTGCTCAGCGGCAATCGCAACTTTGAAGGGCGGGTCAGCCCATTGACCAAGACCAATTATCTGGCTTCGCCGCCGTTGGTGGTGGCTTACGCACTGGCCGGAACCACCGACATCGACCTGTACAACGATCCCATCGGTACGGGCAAAGATGGCCAGCCGGTTTATCTGAAAGACATCTGGCCGACCAATGAGGAAATCAAAGAAGCGGTAGCCGCTTCGTTAACGCCGGATATGTTCCGCGAGCAGTATGGCAATGTCTTCTCGGCCAACGAGACCTGGAATCAAATTCCCATCAGCGGCGGTGAAATCTACGATTGGAACCCGGATTCGACCTACGTGCAGGAACCGCCGTTCTTCACCACGCTGACGCCGGATGTGGCGCCGATTGGCAACATCGGCGGGGCGCGGGTGTTGGTGAAAGTGGGCGATTCGGTGACGACCGACCACATTTCCCCGGCCGGTGTCATTGCCAAGAGCAGTCCGGCGGGCCAATATTTGCTGGACCATGACGTGGAGCCGCTGTACTTCAACTCCTATGGTTCGCGGCGCGGCAACGACCGGGTGATGACGCGCGGCACGTTTGCCAATGTGCGCCTGCGCAACCAGATGGCCCCCGGTACGGAAGGCGGCTGGTCTACCTATTTGCCCAGCGGCGAAGTGATGACGATGTATGATGCCTCGCTGAAGTACAAGGCAGACGGCACGCCGCTGGTGGTGCTGGCCGGGAAGGATTACGGCATGGGCAGTTCGCGTGACTGGGCGGCCAAAGGGACGCTTCTGTTGGGAATGAAGATGGTCATTGCCGAAAGTTACGAGCGGATTCATCGCAGCAACCTGGTGGGGATGGGCGTTTTGCCGCTGGAGTACAAGGCCGGTGAAACCGCAGCTTCCCTGGGCCTGGACGGGACGGAAACGTTCGAAACGGTGAATTTGAGCGATGATTTGCAGCCGCTGCAAGATGTGACGGTTAAAGCGACGAAGGCGGATGGGACGGAAATTACGTTCCAAACGACCTGTCGCATCGACACACCAGTTGAGGTGGATTACTATCGCAATGGTGGCATTTTGCACACGGTTTTGCGTAATTTCTTGAAGGCGTAGATTAGAAAAGTGGTTTTATATGGTGAACGGCCGTTACTTCCGGGTAACGGCCGTTTACTTTTCTACAATTTTCAAGCAGTACAGCGACAATTAACGGCCGTATCTTGACGAGATCAAGAACCATTAACAATAATGAATATGGGTAGTGCAGTGTCTAACGAGTAAATTCAATTGCAATTTGCGGGATTGGATGACTTGCGAAACCTCCGTTTTCTGTTTCCAATATGGTGGCATTATTTGCTTGGGATGTTACTTGCTCAGTGTCTGCAGAGAAGTTATCAAATCGAGCATCAGCTATTGGGTCGTTACTGTATGGGATTACAGCAACGCCGGTCCCAGTAAGGGAATTGGCATTGCCTACAAACCAGGTGCCAAGAGTGACATCATTAATTTTCAAAGTCATATTGCCGTCAAGATAAGTCGCTTCCAAGTGATTTACGACAGTGCCACTATGAATCGCGCCGTGTTGCGTAAAATCAACAATGGTTTGCCAGCCACTTGACGTACGTTTCAACAAACTAAAATCTTGATAATCCGCGCTGACTGTAAATAAGTAGTACTCATCAAAGTTTGTACCCACACCCATCAGTAGACCGTAATAAGCTCCTCTATCGCTGTTCCAACGAATGTCAACGGAGGCTGTATAATACTCTCTAGCACAGTCTGGTGAAGAAAACAGGTATATGTATCCAGACTGCTTTGTCCTTACACGATATTCTCCATTCAAATACTCTGCAAGCACATATGCACTTTCCCCTACAGGCCAACCGCTATTAGGATCGCTAAAATTGTCAAAAAATGGTGGACAATAATTATTCATGCATAGTGGGAGGTAGGTCAAATGATACCCTCCATCATATTCGTAAGCGCCAATATCACAGCGGCGGTGTCTGGGTTCGCCGCGTTGGTCAGTTGTTAGTAATTCTCCTGTATGATCCGGACAACCGTCTGGATTGCCAGCATCAATGCCGGGGCCAAACAAGAGAGGATGATAAGGAGGATACCCCATTAGAGAATCAATATTGGGTGAAACTCCCACTAAATCCCCGTCAGTTTCTTGAAAATTGCAATTGGCCGAAGTTCCAATTAGATTGTATCCCAGCGAGATAATGGTGTTGGCGCAATCTTGGGGGACTCCTGTATAAGAATTGAAGTTTCCAAAAATAAGGCTATTTTGGATATTGATATAACCCCCATACTCATAGTTTCCCGTGGCAATTCCCCCCTTATTGCCATGGTTATCCGAGATAGTTGCATTGCTAATCACTATAGCAGCTCCATCTACATTGATCCCCATCCAATCATTGGAGATACCCCCGGCTCCCCATGGCGCTTGATTACCGCTAACTGTCACATTAGTGAGATACATAACACCGGCGTTTCCTATTCCACCTCCCCCGCCTCCATGCTCGTTGGTATTTTGATTGTTTATAATAGCGCAATTTTGCACAATCATGGTGCCATATATGCCATTCATAAGACCACCTCCATCTTCAAGTGCGGTGTTACCTGTAACGACACATTCGGAAAGAAATAGCGATCCTGAATTAGCAACGCCCGCACCGGCAAAGCTGTATCCCCCCTGAATAGTAACCCCAGTTATAGTAACAGTAGCGTTGGAGCTGATGCCAAAAACAAGGCCAGCGTTATTCCCATCTACATATGTGGTATCAGCGCTTTGACCATGAATTATTAAGTCACGGTCAATCACTACATTTTCTACGTAAGTTGCGGCTGCTAAATTGATTGTGGAGCAAGCAGAATCATCCACCGCGGCCTGAATGGTTGGGTGAGAACCTGAAGGCACTTCGCATATATCTGTTTCAATTGCATAAATTGAGTTGTTCCCCTTTACCCAAATGGCTGTCCCCCATTGTGTCAATATAGGGTGGGACACTTCATACTCAGAATTTAGTGTAGAATTTGAGGGCGAAGAGGAACATCATGACACAAAAGAATGGAGAGAAACTCAACAAAAATGGCATAGGTGCCGACAACCGGCCTGATCCAGAGGTACTGCCCCGGACGCCCAAAGCAGAAAGACGCACCTTCACGGCCGCCTACAAACTGTGGGTTCTGGAAGAAGCTGAAAAGTGCCGGGAGCAACCGGGAGGTATTGGCAGATTGTTGCGCCGGGAAGGGTTGTATTCATCCCACCTGACCACCTGGCGACGGCAGCAAGAAGCCGGACAACTGGCGGGGTTGGCACCTCGGAAACGAGGGCCGAAAAGCAATTCTGAAGCCGAAGAGATGCGCCGGCTACGCCGGGAAAATGCCCGACTGAGCCGACAGGTGGAAAAAGCGGAACTGATTATCGAGGCGCAAAAAAAACTCTCCGAGATACTGGGGATTACCCTGGAACAGGAAACCGGAGACGAATCGTGAGAGAGAATGTGACCGAATTGGCTGAACAGACCAGCACGCAGGAGGCATGTCGCCACCTGGCCTATCCCCGTAGCAGCTACTACCGGCAGCAGCAGGAAAAGCCAGTTCGGGAATCGAAGGCAGTAACCCCATCACCACGAGCGCTGCCACCGGCGGAACGGGAAGCGGTGCGGGCCATGCTCAACAGTGAGCGCTTTGTGGACAGCTCGCCGCGCCAGGTGTATGGCACACTGCTGGATGAGGGGGAATATCTCTGCTCGGCGAGCACGATGTATCGTATCCTGCGGCAAAACGCTGAGGTACACGAACGGCGTAACCAGAAACGGCATCCAGTCTACAAGAAACCAGAACTGGTGGCCATGACTCCTAATCAGGTGTGGTCGTGGGACATCACCAAGCTGCGGGGGCCTGTGCCCCACGTCTACTATTACATGTACACCATTCTTGACATCTTCAGCCGCTATGTGGTCGGTTACCTGATCGCTCAGCGGGAACTGGCATCATTGGCCAAACAGTTGGTGGCCGACAGCTGCACCAAACAGGGGATTGAACCAGAACAGTTGGTTCTCCATGCTGACCGGGGCAGTTCCATGACTAGCAAGACGTTGGCCCTGCTGCTGGCCGACCTGGGGGTGGGCAAGAGCCATTCCCGACCTTACACCTCCGATGACAATCCTTTTTCTGAGGCGCAGTTCAAAACGATGAAATACCGTCCGGATTATCCTGACCGGTTTGGCTCTCTACACCATGCCCGCACCTGGGCGCGGCCGTTCTTCCATTGGTACAACCATGAGCACCGGCATACCAGCCTGGGCCTGATGACCCCGGCCACGGTTCATTATGGACAGGCTGCTGAATTGAGGGTCAAGCGTCAAGCGGTGTTAACGGCCGCTTTTGAGAAGTATCCAGAACGCTTTGTGCAGGGTCAGCCCGTTGCCCCGAAGTTGCCAACGGCCGTCTGGATTAATCCCCCTCTGGAGAGGGATGGTCAGTCGTCGTAGAGGCTGTGGGTAAGGGGGTAACTCGCAGCGCAGCGGAGAGTTATCCCCTTATCCATCAGCCCGGTGAGCGAGAGATTGCTCACTAATTTATCGGTTTTCGTGTCTCAAAACTATTGACACATTCCGCCAACGGTGCGCCGCAAGCGCAACAAGTGGCTGACCGCTGGCACCTGCTGCTGAATTTGCGCCAAATGCTGGAACGTTTAATCAGTCGCTGGTATCAGCGTTTAAACCTGTTGCCGGTGATGAAAGCTATTTCTGGAGAAGAGAAGATGGTGTCAAGGCGCGACTCTTTTCGCAGAACGGAGAGCGAAAGAGCTGTGAGCCAGGCCAGTCGCGCCAAACGGCTGGCTCGCTATCAAGAAATTCAGCAGCGTAAGCGTAGTGGGCAAAACATCCGTCAAATTGCCCTGGCAATGAAGCTTACCCGCATCACGGTCCGTCTCTACTATTACGCTGAGGAATTTCCCGAGCGTAATACCCGCCGCCCCTTACCCAGTATCCTCGACCCATATCTGCCTTATCTAGAGCGGCGTCTCCAAGAAGGCTGCGAAAATGCGTCACAATTGTGGCGGGAGATTCAGGGAAAGGGGTATCCTGGCACCAAACGCCAGGTGTTTCGCTGGGTACAAATACACCGCACAAAGCCTGCGCCTTCCTCCAGAAAAGATACGCTGCCAACGAGCTCAAGGTCGACCATCATAGAAACAGTCCCTGTTAATAGGCACACTCGTGACCCTCTACCATCCGTCAAACAGTTGGCCTGGCTGCTGGTTTTGGCCCCAGAAGCCTTGTCTGCTGAGGAAAAGGCTGTTTTACAGCGCATTCAAAAAGATGCGAAAGTTGAAATTGTTTATCGATTGGCACAACAATTTATGAACCTGGTTCGCCAACACCAGTCCGATCAACTAGATTCGTGGTTGGAGGCGTGTGCACAAAGTGGTATTGGTAATCTTCAGACATTTGCGGAGGGGATTCGTCGCGATTACGCAGCTGTTTCTGCCTGCCTAAAAACATCCTACAGTAACGGCCAGACAGAAGGACAGGTGAATCGGTTGAAGTGTTTGAAACGGCAGATGTATGGCCGTGCCAACCTTGATTTATTGAGGATTAGGCTGCTTTATTCACCACCATTGCACCAAAGTTGGTGAAGAACCAGTTTTGGGGGGTCAGTATAGTTGTCCCGACCATGGATTTTTCTGATTATCAAATTGCTGCAACCTTTTTTGCCGTATAGGTCGCAGTCTGGGTTGACACATGCTAAACTTTCCAAAGGGGGTCTGGTTGTATTTTTTTCTTTCATGCGGTAATTCTACCGCTTACTCCAGACCTCCGTCTTATGGGTCGGTGATAATCTCACCTGACCACCACGTAAGCATCAAAACAAAAGTTGCTACGATGATTGGATCAATCCAATATACTCTTTCTTGAAAAAGCATTGGGGACAATATAACTGGAACAAGCAGGGATAATTGCAGCATCGTCCAACTGATAGAGGCAGGGCCATTCTTATTTGATTGCATGATAAAGAATATTGCTAAATCAAACAATATTCCCATCACAATTCCCAGCAACCATAGCCGTGGGTTTTTCCATTCGCTTGTTTCTGAAAATGATTTGATTATCGCAAATGCGCCGCCCCAAATTGAAAACACAACAATGAATGTTGACGTTCTACAATTCAATCTTTCTGCCATTTTGTAGCCAAGGGCAGCCACTGCATACAATACTCCAGATAGAATGGCCATAACGAGGGGGAGTTGCATCGATTATTCTCCTTAGATTGTTTACCAGTCAACCGCCCAATGGTTTGCGTTACTTGTTGGTAAACAAAACGAGATAACATTCCTTACCGTCCGTATCCCAGCTATCACTATTACAATCCCGATTAACTCCACGGCCGTTTCCCCCAGCGGCCCCAACAGCCAAGCGTAACAACATGTCACGCCTGGCATGTATTTTGTGAATGTCCAGTGGGCTACCGGGCCACGTTCGCCGACCGCCACCAGCGGTAATACTTGCTGCGCAGTTCATCCCGCGACGGCATCGGGAAATAGACCAACCGCTTCTTGTTGCCAATGTAAATACCACTCTTAATTGTGCGATAAGGGAATTCAACCGATTGGACGCGGTTGACCATTTTGGTGTGAATTTCCTTTTGCTGAATCTCAACCAGGCATTCCCGTAAATGATGCAAGTTGTCGTAGGGCAAATCGCCCCGCTCACCGAATTCCGGATTTTCCGCTAATTCGCCCAACTGTAATTCCACAAAACAGGCGGCCGGCAAATGAATCGGGCCATCAGGATGTTGGGTGAGAAAATCCCAGTACATCTTGGGGCCGTGCGTGCTAACCGTCAACGGATGCACCGGCGCAATTTCTTGGTACATGTGCAAAGCCCCTTCCGATTCGGGGATGGCTTCGCTCTGTTCCAATGCCAAAACTTCGCCATAAGCCGTCACCAGGTACAACTTGCGAATAGCGCTGATGGGTACGTGTTCCAAAACGCGGTAAGTGGCAATATAAACCGACCGTTTTGGCTCACCGGTTTCATGTGGCACACAGCGTTCCAGACCACTTTCAATATGGAAGAACTCGTGACGGAAATCCGGGTCCAACTCGGCAAACATGGCTTGCCCATGCTGCTTTTTATGCGTTCCCACCGCGTAATAAGAGCCAAACTCTTCCGGCGACAGCATCGAAGCGATGAGCGCCTCCGGTATAAAAGATAAGTACAGGTGATTGGTCATTGTCATCCTCCTTGATTTGAGAATATTATAGCAAGTTTATCGGTTGGTAAAAAACGGGGGTGTTCAGAAATTTTGTGACCAAACAGATTACAAAAGTCTGTCAGACTTTTGTAATCTCTTGTCGGCTTCAACAAACGACGCGCACTAAAAAACGGCCGTATCCGTTTGACATCACTTGTGCCATTCGTTACAATCGCCTCTCCACAGACAGTGAGTGGATAATTGAAAATTGTGAGCGGGCGATCCCCGCTTTTTGTTTGTTAGTTACAGACAGTGACTTGGTGTGTTTCAAATGCTTTAACTAGAGTGCCAGGCATGGGGCGCATAGTTTAGGGCAAACCAGGGCCGTTCGCCCCATGCCCGGCACTTTAAGTAAATAAAACACACCCCAATCAATACCTGTTGGGAGGTTCCAAAAACGTATGGATTCAAATTTACTCGCCCAAAATGCAGCAGTCGAACGCGTTCCGCTGCCCTTAATCTGGTGGCTGGCTCCGTTGGGAGCGATATTGGCGCTGGGGTATGCCTGGTACTTCTACCGGCAGGTGATGCGCGAAAGCGAAGGGAATGCCAGCATGATCGAAATTGCCCAGGCGGTACGCGAAGGGGCGATGGCTTATTTGCAGCGGCAGTATCGGGTTGTCGGGTTGGTGTTTGCCGCTTTGTTTGTCGTTTTTGCTGTTCTAGCCTTTTTGGGGCTGCAAAATCCTATCGTGCCGGTTGCCTTTTTGACAGGTGGTTTCTTCTCGGCGCTGTGCGGCTTTTTTGGCATGAAAACGGCTACCAACGCCTCAGCGCGGGCCGCTCAGGCGGCCAGCAAAAGCCTGGATAATGGACTGCGGGTAGCGCTGCGGGCCGGGGCGGTCATGGGCCTGGTCGTTGTTGGTTTTGCCTTGCTGGATATTACCGTCTGGTTTTTGATTTTGTATTATGCGTTTCCGGCGGTTGCGCCCAACAACTTTATCAGCGTAGCCAATCCGCTGCCGCAAATTACGGCGACGATGCTCAGTTTTGGTATGGGCGCATCTACGCAGGCGCTGTTTGCCCGCGTGGGCGGCGGCATCTACACCAAAGCGGCCGATGTGGGCGCTGATCTGGTGGGTAAAGTGGAAGCCGGTATCCCCGAAGATGATCCCCGCAATCCGGCGACGATTGCCGATAACGTGGGCGACAATGTGGGCGACGTGGCCGGGATGGGGGCTGACCTGTATGAATCTTATGCCGGTTCGATTTTGGCAACGGCCGCTTTAGGGGTTGCTGCTGTTGTGGTGGCCGGACCAGACTTTTTGGGCGATCTGACGCAGATGGAGATGCAGCTTCGTTACATTTCCGCGCCCTTGGTGATTGCCGCCATCGGGGTGGCGCTTTCTATTATGGGCGTCTACCTGGTTCGCACCGAAGAAGGGGCCAGTCAGGAGAAGTTGATGGCTGCATTGAGCCGGGGGCTGTACGGCAGTTCGGTCGGGATTGCTATTTTGTCGCTGCCGGTTGTGTATATTTTGCAGCTGCCCAATGCGCTGGCCGTCTGGTTTTCCATTTTGACTGGTCTGGTTGTAGGTATTGTGGTCGGCAAGGCGACGGAGTTTTACACGTCGCACGCTTACAAACCGACGCGCGAAATTGCCAAACAGGCCCAGACCAGTTCGGCCACGTTGTTGATTGAGGGAATGGCCGTCGGCATGGAATCGGCCGGTATTCCGGTAGTGGCGATTGTGATTGGCATTGCCATCAGTTTTTATGCGATGGGCGGTGCGAGTAATATTTCGATGGGGCTGTACGGTGTCGGTATTGCCGCGGTCGGCATGCTTTCGACGCTGGGGTTTACACTGGCAACGGATGCGTATGGTCCTATCGCTGACAACGCGGGTGGTAATGCGGAGATGGCCGGTTTACCGCCGCAGGTACGGGAGCGCACTGATCAGTTGGATGCGGTGGGTAATACGACGGCGGCCATGGGCAAGGGGTTTGCCATCGGTTCGGCGGCGCTGACGTCGCTGGCCCTGCTGTCGGCTTATCTGGAAGAGGTGCGGCTGGCGCTAACTTTGCATGGCGGGGCGGAATTGCCGTTGGTGAACGGCCGTGCCCTGGCCCAATGGACGATGCAAGACTTCATGATTCATTACAACGTCACCATCCTTAATCCGGCCGTGTTGATTGGCGTTTTTGTCGGTGCAGCCACCGCCTTTTTCTTCTCGGCGATGACAATGCGGGCGGTAGGCCGGGCGGCGGGAGGCATGGTTGAAGAAGTGCGCCGCCAGTTCCGTGAAGACCCGCAGATTCTCGAAGGCAAATCCAAACCGGATTATGCTCGCTGCGTGGAGATCAGTACCGCTTCGGCCCAGCGTGAAATGATTGCGCCGTCGGTGCTGGCGCTGCTGGTTCCGGTGATTGTGGGGATTGTGTTTGGGGTGGCCGGTGTCTTGGGACTGCTGGCTGGTACGCTGACAGCCGGTTTTGCCCTGGCGATTATGATGGCTAACGCTGGCGGGGCCTGGGACAATGCCAAGAAGTATATCGAGGAAGGGCATCACGGCGGCAAAGGGTCGCAGGCGCATAAAGGTGCGGTCGTGGGTGATACGGTGGGTGATCCGTTTAAGGATACGTCTGGTCCGTCGCTCAATATTTTGATTAAGCTGATGTCGATGGCTTCGGTGGTGTTTGCCGGGCTGGTAGCCGCTTTTGGCGGCGGGCAGGGGTTGATCTCGATGCTGACGAAGTAATTTAGTCAGGCGTCATGCGTCAGGCGTGTTTGGTGACGCATGACGCCTGACGTATCAGAGAAATGAACAGGGGACGGCCGTTACCCGTAACGGCCGTCCCCTGTTTGTTATTGATTCATTACCAGCCAGTTAATCACCACCGGCTGGAACCGGGGTTAACGTTTCTGCTGGTTCTTCCTTTTTAGAGCGGACAATCGCCCACCACAATACACCGAGGAGGGCCACAATGATAACGGCCGTGCCCCAACTCATTGTCTTGTATTGCACAATAATCGGCGCAATGATCAAGCTGACCAGGTTGACCACCTTAATCATCGGGTTCAACGCCGGACCGGCCGTGTCCTTCAGTGGATCGCCGACCGTATCACCAACGACACTGGCCGTATGTCGTTCCGATCCTTTGCCTGTGTTCGCCGCCGGGTCACGCGCTTCATCTTCAATCGTCTTCTTGGCATTATCCCAGGCCCCACCGGCATTAGACATAAACACTGCCAGAAGCTGCCCGGACAAAATAATACCAGCCTGGAAACCGCCTAACGCCTCCACCTGCAGCAGCAAACCTACCACGATCGGGGTTACCACAGCAATAATGGCCAGATTGACCAGATCGCGCTGGGCCGCTACAGTAGAAATCGTAACCGCACGAGCATAATCCGGTTTTTTGGTGCCTTCCAGAATGCCGGGAATACGAAACTGGCGGCGCACTTCCTGTACCATTTGTCCGGCCGCCCGGCTCACTGACTTGATAGCCAGCGAGGAGAACAGCCAGGGCAGCGCACCACCCAGCAGCATCCCTACAAAAACCGTCGGCTGCGATACCCTGATACCCGAAGCCAGCGCTGTAGGATCGATCTTAGCTACATCTGTTATGTAGGAGCCAAAGAGAGAAACGGCCGCAATCACCGCCGAACCGATAGCAATACCCTTGGTAATCGCTTTGGTTGTATTGCCAACCGCATCCAAATCAGCCATGATTTGCCGGGCCTTTTCGTCCAGTCCGGCCATTTCGCCGATGCCGTTGGCGTTGTCAGCAATCGGGCCGAAGGAGTCCATGGCCACATTGTTGCCAGTTAGTGTCAACATCCCAATACCGGTCATAGCCACACCATAAAGGATGTAGGCTACCCGTTCAGCTGCCGAAGCGACAGGCATCCCGCTGTAAATGAGAATTGTTGCGCCAATAGTTAGGGCAATTACGAGCACCGACCAGACACTGGATTCATAACCAACACTCAGGCCGGACAGAATCGTCGTTGCCGGGCCGCCTTTGGTGCTGTCCCGGATTTCCTTAATTGGCGCGCCGTGTGTTCCGGTAAAGTAATCGGTGAGGCGGTCAATTAGAATAGCCAGTATGACACCGGCCGTTACAGAAAGAAACGGCCGCCACCAACCACCAGGGACGCCCTGCATGTAGGTTACCGAAATAATCAGGAACAGCACAACCGATATACCGGCTGAAGTCAGAAAGCCGCTGAAAATTGCTTTCATGGCGTCGCCACTTCCTTCCGACTGACCTTTGACCAGATAAGTGCCGACAATTGAAGCCAAAACACCAATACCACGAATTAATAACGGGAATAAAATCCATTCTATGTGTCCCGTGAGTGCGGTGAGTGCCAGCCCTAAAATCAGGCCCGAAACGATGGTTACTTCATAGGATTCGAAAATGTCGGCGGCCATACCGGCACAGTCGCCGACGTTATCACCTACCAGGTCGGCGATAACAGCCGCATTACGCGGGTCGTCTTCTTCTAGTCCTTGCTCGACTTTACCAACCAGGTCGGCACCCACGTCAGCCGCTTTGGTATAAATGCCGCCGCCGACGCGCATGAACAACGCCAGCAGTGTGCCGCCGAAGCCAAAACCCAACAATGCATCAGGCGCGGCTTTGGCGAAAACCATGAAAATCACTGTACCACCGAATAAACCCAGACCATCGGTCAACATACCGGTGATGGTTCCGGCGCGGTAGGCAATGCGCAGGGCATCGCTAAAGCTGTTTCGGGCAGCAGCGGCAACACGGACGTTGCCCTGGACGGCCATACGCATACCGATCTGGCCAACGGTTAACGAGAAGCCGGCTCCCATTACGAAGGCGACAGCCCGACCTATGCCAACAATCAACCGGATTGCGTCTTCACTTCGTCCCTCAAATCGTTCCATAGCTTCGGCGCTGGGGGGAACGATGTAAACGCTCAGGAATAAGGCGACGGTTAGAATAGCGATGAAGGGCAAAATGGTGCGCAGCTGGCGGTTCAGGTAAGCGTCCGCACCCTGGCGGATGGCCTCCCAAACATCTTGCATTTCCTTTGTCCCTTTACTTTCGCCCATGATTTGCCGGCGTAAGAAAAGGGCATAACCAAGGCCTAGAATGGCTACCACCAGGACGGCCCAAACGGCGATGGTTTCAAAGGTTGTTAAATTCATTGTGTTCATAGAAATGCTTCCTCCTTATAGTTCAATTGTGAGATGGGAATTTAAAAAGGTGGGTTTTTCAAGCGATGTAATCTGCCATAAGCCTCCTTGATTTCGTTAGATGGTTACCCTGATGATAAGATTTCGACATATAGGTTGTCTGGCTTTTTTACCTACATTTGATGATCAATTGGTATGCAGGGCCGGGTTTATGGGTTTGGGAATTTATTAATTTTTGTTGTGTTCGATGCATCATTGGGTAAGTCATGAGCATTCAATATACATAATATTAATGAATCATTAACTGTATTATAACGTTGTCAACGCAATTAGTGAAATTTTCCATTATTGGCTTGTCTCAGAAATTTCATGTGCTGTTATTTTGGAGGGGAATATGCCGATTACGGATGGTTGGTAGCAGGTGTGTAAATCGGGAGCTTGTTGCATTTTAGGAGTATAATTGTGGAAGGATTTTGAATTTTTTGTATGGTAAGATGCAGACGATTTTAGTTTTAGCACCGGGTTTAACCCATACCAGGGCAGGACATCCTGAGAATCATACGCGGATGACGGCCGTTCAACGGTCGCTGGAAAGGTCAGGGGTTTTGGCGGATGTAACGGCCGTTTCCCCCCAACCAGCATCTATTGAACAACTACGCCGGGTCCACACTCCCAGCCTGATTGAACGGATACGGACTGTGTCGCGTATTGGCGGCGGGCTTCTGGATCATGGCGATACGTATGCTACGGCGGATAGTTATGAGCTGGCCCGGTTGGCAGCCGGGGGGTGCTGTACGGCCGTAGACCAGATCATGAATGGATCAGCTCGCAACGGGTTGGCGTTGGTGCGTCCGCCTGGCCATCATGCCGAGTCCAATCGCGTCAGCGGCTTTTGTTTATTTAACAACGCCGCCGTAGCTGCCCGCCACGCCCAGGCTAATTACGGGCTGAAGCGAGTTTTGATTTTTGATTTTGATGTCCATCATGGCAATGGGACGCAGGAAATCTTCTATGACGATGCCAGCGTGCTTTTTACCTCGGTTCACATGTTTGCGCCCTACTTTTATCCGGGGATTGGTTCGTTTGACGAGGTTGGCCATGGGGCAGGTGTGGGTTATACGCTCAATGTTCCCCTGCCGCCGGGGGTGGGCGATGTTGGTTACTGCCGGGTGATGAATGAATTGGTTCGTCCCCGAGTCGAGATGTTTCAGCCGGAAATGATCCTGGTTTCCGTAGGGTTTGATGCGCACTGGCAGGACCCGTTGGCCAGCGAGGGCCTGAGTTTGACGGGGTATGCCAAAATCGCGCGTAATTTAATTGAACTGGCAGATAAGTTGTGTAACGGCCGTATCCTTTTCATTCTGGAAGGTGGTTACCATCTCGACGTCTTGACAGCCGGTGTTCACAACGTCATCTACAGTTTATTGGGGCGTGATGAGATTTTAGATTCATTTGGCGCTATGCCTTATGCCGAGTCCGATGTGACTCAACTCCTACATAAGTTGCAGAATCGACACTTGCCTAAATAGGGGAAACTTTGCATAATATTCTTTAAGTTGACCATAAATAATAAAACGCAAACCGTAAAACGTTGTTTTAAGCGCTTTTGCGCCGCGTTTTTTGGTTTAAAGTTGAAGGGTTCCTGTGACGACAATCGCCCTCCACAAATATACAAAAAAAATCGAACAACTCATTGAAGATCAGCAGTTGGACGAGGCTATCGCCCACTGCCGCCATATCTTGCAGCAGCATCCCCGCCATGTGGATACTTACCAGACGTTAGCCAAGGCTTATTTGGAACGCGGTAATTATTCGGATGCTGTTGATCTTTTGCAGCGCATTTTAAGTACGGATCCATCTAATTTGATTGCGCATGCCGCTTTATCTGTGGCATATAAGGAACAGTCGAACCTCGACAGTTCGATATGGCATCTGGAGCGAGCGCTTGATATTGAACCGTACAACACGCCGCTGCGTGAGGAACTATTGGAGCTTTATACGCTGAAAAAAGCGGCGCTGCCTGATTCGATAGGGCCGTCTTCCGCGGCTCTGGCTCGCATGTACCTTCGCAGCGGCATGTACCAGGCGGCTATTACAGAGTTGCGCCACACACTGGCACAAGAACCAGACCGTCTTGATTTGAAGGTAGTGCTGGCCGAGACCTTGTATTGGGCCAATCAGCGGGTTGAAGCGGTTAGTCTGGCTCTGGAAATTTTGGATATATTGCCGAATTGTATTTCGGTGAATGCGATTCTGGCGGAAATTTGGCTGCAAACAGGCCGGGTAGCTGAAGCGCAAGTTTATTTGAAACGACTGCAAGCGATGACGCTGCTGGATAAGGTTCGTTTTGATCCGGAAACGGCCGTTGGCCGGGCCTTCATTGCTCGTGGAGCACCCCTCATCCCGGATGAGATTCTCATTGAACAATATGGTGAAGCGCCATTGGCCGAACCGGAATCGGCAACGGCCGTTGTCGCTATGGTCGATTCTGGCTGGATTGAAGAATTCAGCATGGAAGAAACGGACGAACGACCTGGGGACGAAGCAGCAGACATCGATAAAGGCGGAACTACAGGCTGGTTGGTCGAAGCGGCGCTGGCTTCGGGTGAACATTTTGGCACCCGGCCGCTGGTCATGCCGCCTGATCCGTTGGAAGCGGAAACAGACTGGTTCGTGGACCCCGGCGCGGAAGATGATGAATCGCTCGAAGAACTACTCGGCGATGTTGGCGACGATGCCCAACTCGATGATTGGTTGACGGGTTTAGATACGGGCATTTCAATTTCACCGACTGATGAACCGAAAGTTGAAGAAGTGACCGGATTCACCGGTATGTTAAGCGGCCTGTTGGATTCGGAACTTGATATAGTCGATGAAACGGCCGAACCTGTGGGGGTTACAGATTTATTCGCCAATGGCGTTGAACCTCAGGGCGAAGATTTTGTAAGTGAGGACATCTCATCTGATTTTGCCAATTTGTTTGCCGATGTGACTGAGGGGCAAATTGAAGATGCACCAGTTTTGGATCTGTCTGAACTGACCGAATTGGATTTGGATCAGTTTTTAGCCGATAAAAATGATGAGTCCTGGTCTGAGGCAGATGCCTCTGCTGTAGTTGAAGAAGGAGATTCCTTTGCCAAAGGACTGACAGCATTGTTCAGCGACATGGATGACGCGGATTTGACGGTTGAAGATTCATTCGATGAGGCCGATGATATTGACCTGGATGAGTTCCTGGATTCTGATTTAGGTGCATTGGCTAAAGCAGATGAAGCGGAAGAAGATGAGCATACAGGGTATACTCAGTTGTTTGACCAACTGAGTACCGACGCATTCCCAGGGGAACTAGAAGAATCCGGTTCTGTTTGGCCCACACCCACATCAGATGACCTGGTTTCCGATTTGGCGGAAGCAGGCGAGGCGGTGGAAGAGGCGGAAAAGGCGGAAGAGGATGATGACCATACCGGTTATACTCACCTGTTTGACCAACTGAGCACCAATGCTTTTCCTGATGAACCGAAAGAACTTGGTTCTGATTGGCTTACGCCCACGACAAATGATCTGGTTTCCGACTGGGCTGAAGCGGAAGATGAAGAAGAAGCTCCGAACTGGCTGTCGGAGGTTAAAGAGGATGAATTTGAGCCAGTTCAGCTCGATCCCAATTTAACGTCGGCGCTGCTTTCTGAATCTAAGACGCCAACAGAGCCGGCCGATAAGGCGCTGCCAAGTGATTGGTTGACGGGGTTGTCGGGTGAAGAACCGGCGACGGATTTCAGCAATGAGGATGACTGGTTGGCGGAATTGGCAGGTGATATGCCGGAAACGGCCGTTCCCGATTCCCAACCGCCGGCTTCAGATGAATTGTCCGAGGTGCCTGCCTGGTTGCTGGGTGGGGAACAGGATGCTCAGGTATTTGAGACCCCGGCTCCTATCGATTTTGCCGAGTCGGTTGGTTTTGAAACGGACGAACTGGAAGAGAGTACGGCCGTTCCGACCTGGTTATTAGGCGGCGACAAGACCACTGGAGAGACTGATTCACTAGACGAGTCGGCACCTTTAGAAGATTTAGTGCCCCCAGATTCGGCCCGGCTGCGCGAGAATCCACAAACAATATTAGCCGGTGAACAACTGCCTGACTGGCTTCAATCAGAACAGGGTGAACCAATTCCGGCAGAACCGCTGGAAACAGACAGCATGATGTCGATCCTCAATGAGGAATTACCCGGCTGGCTGACCGATGAATTGCCTGAGCTGGCTGAACCTGAATCGCAGCCAGAAGCTGTAACCGGAGATCCGTTATCCACCGACAGCATGACTGATTTGGTTAGCGGTGACTTGCCCAGTTGGCTTGTGGATAAAGAACCGGATGTTGAGGCCCGGCCAATCCCGGAACCTGACAGCGAACTCGACCTCTATAAAGATGATCTAAATATTCCTGATTGGTTAATGGCTGACTTGGCTGCCGGCCAGAACCAGGCGGAGGTATCTGTGACAGGCGATAAAGACGAGCGGGAATCTGTTCCGCCACAAGAACCTGAAGAAATATCCGAGAGTGCATTTGATTCTGATGAAGATGATGATTTAGGGTGGCTGGAAGAATTGGCGTCGTCGATTTCGGAAGACGAAATCGAAAGCGCCAGTTATGCGTCTCGTGTGGCTGCCGGTGAAGGTGGCGCAATTGATGAACCGCCTACTCAAGTGAGCATGCCTGATGAACTGCCCGATTTTGGGGCCGTGTTTGAGACTCCCGATTGGCCGGAAGCTTCTGAAGATGAAGAATCTGAACCGGACATGGCGGACGTATTAGCCGGCGTTACCGGCGAGCTAAACGCCGATTTGGATTGGCTGGATTCATTGGCTGAAGAGTCAGTCGCGCCGACCGATTCGATGGACAATGCGATTGGTGATTTCGACAATGATTCCAGTTGGCTGGACGCCCTGGCTGTTGCCGGTGATACCGGCCCCTTGGGTGAATTAGGTTCGGAGCCAATCTTGCCCGACTTTGAGGATTCCTTAGCGACCTTGCCGGAAGAACCGGATGACGGTCTGGATTGGCTGTCGGAGTTGGAAGTAGAAGCGGGTTCACCTGGTGAAGTAGAAGAAGTGTCTGTTGATTTGGCGGATGTGGGGGAAACGGCCGTTTCCTCTGAACCAGAAGCCGAAGATGAGCTGGAACGGCTGGGTGAACTGGCCGTCGAAACAGAGGCTGAAGAAGCTGATGAAGCTTTGGATTGGTTGGCAGCTCCCGATGAAGAAGACGAATTAGAAATCGTTGGCGTGAGCGAGACGGAACTCTCCGAATTAAGCGGTTTAGACGATTCAATAACCGGCGAACCGCCCGAAGATATTGAGGATGCAATGGCCTGGTTGGAAGAACTGGCTGCCGGGCAGGGGGCGCGCCTGGAAGAACTGCCCAGCATGACCGGGGTACTGGCAACCGAACCAAAACTGGGAATTTCCCCGGAACCGGCCGACGATTCGCTTGACTGGTTAGATGAAGCCGGTGATGAAGATGTGACGGCCGTTGCGGATGTCGAACTGGGTTTGGATACGGATATTTCGGGAATTATTGAGCCAGAACCGGCAGTAGAAGATGCTGCACCGGAGGACATCGAAGACGCGATGGCCTGGTTAGAAGGTTTGGCGGCCAAGCAGGGTGCGCGTTTGGAAGAACTGCCCAGCATGGCCGATGCGGAGCTACCTGTACCAGAAGCAGTCGATGAGACCGTGACTGAATCGGCCGACGCGGCCATGGACTGGCTGGAAGAATTATCCGAAGAAACCATTGAGGATGAGGCGGCGCTGGATTTGGGCCTGGAAGGCGGCGATTTAGAACCGGCTGATGTTTCGCTGGATTGGTTAGAGGCACTGCCAGAAGCGGAGGCGGAAGAAGAACAAGAGCCGGAGGAAGCAATTGAGGCAGATTTGAGCGCAGATGTACCGGCCAGCATGGATGATGCGATGGTCTGGCTTGATGCGCTGGCCGAAGAACAGAGCGTTCAAAGCGAAGAACAGTCCGGCCTGGAAGATGAATCTGGACTGGCTGTTGATGAGGAGCCGGCCGACCTGGATGAGGCTATGGGCTGGCTGGAAGATTTGGCCGCCGAACAGGATACGCCATTGGAAGATTTGCCGACGATTGCTGGTGTTGTGGATGAGGATTTGTTTGCCGAACTAGAGCCGGAAGCTGCCTCTGAGCCAGAATCGGAAGAACCAGCGGATGAGTTGACCGAAGCGCTGGATTGGTTGGAGCAGTTGGCGCTTCAGGATAGTGGTACATTGGTGACGGAAGCGGCCGTGGAAACGGCCGTATCCAATTCCGAGGATGATTTGGCCGAGGCTTTGGACTGGCTCGAAAAGTTAGCGCAACCGGAAATACCAGCAGAAGAGCCGGCCAGCGGCATGGTTGAGCTTGATTTTACCGACGAAATGCCCGAAGACCCGGATGAAGCCCTGGTCTGGCTCCAGCAGGTGGCCGCTGAACAGGAAGAAATTGAAGAGACCGAGATTGAACCGGAAGATGAATGGGTTGTCGAACCGGTAGAATTGATTGAGCCGGAAGCGGATTTGATCGTGGAAACGGCCGTTCCCGTCGAAGACTTCATTGAAACCGACATCGAAGCAGAAACCGAAAGCGATATTGAAACAGATATTTTGGCCGAAATGCCTGATGATCCGGATGCAGCAATGGCCTGGCTGGAACGACTGGCCGCCCGTCAGGGTGCAAAACTGGAAGAACTGCCCAGCGTTTCGGCTGAGGATATGCCCGATCTGGCTGCCGGGCCGGATGAATTGATGGAGATGGGTGAGGAAACGGCCGTTGAAGAGTTACCCGCGATTGAAGAACCTCCCATTGTTGACACCATTCTCGAATCCGAAGGAACTGAACTGCCGGAAGCCGACTTATCAGAATTGGAAGTCCCAGAAGACATGGATGATGCCATGGCTTGGTTAGAAGCTTTGGCTGCCCAGCAAGGGGCCAAACTAGAAGAGCTGCCAACTCTTTCCGGTACGGGTGAGCTTTCACCCGAATTTTTAGATGAGGTGGAAACAGAAATCTTGCCTGATGTAGAGGCAGCTCCGGCCGAAATTGCAGAAGTAGAGACTGAAGTGCCGGCAGATTCCTTGGAGACAGAAGAAATATCGTTTATCCTTCGTGAAGACGAGGCTGAAGACACTTCTTTCTTATCCGAAGGAATTGAAGAAGCCTTACCCGATTGGTTAGATGCTGACACAGATTCGTTGGAAGAACTGCCCGGACAAACGCAATGGTTAAGAGACCTTGATGAACCGGATATTGATGGCTGGCTGGACGATGAGGAATCAACTATTTCGAGCAGCTACGATCGTGTTGTGCGCTCCCGCTTCCAACCCGCACCCGAAAGCACTTTTGATACCGGACGGTTAACGCCGCCCGCCGACACTCTATCCGATGCCGATTTGTTTGATATGTCGGAAGGTGAAATTGAAACGGCCGTTTTCTCTCTGGATGACGATCAATTAACATCAGCCCGTCAGTCTGTGGAAGATGGCCAGTTTAATGAGGCTTTGCAAGCATACCAGGTGTTGGTTGATACCGGTGGCGGTATGATGGCCTTGATTGCCGATCTGGAAACGGTTGCTGACGATCACCCCGACCAGCCGTTATTCCGCCACCTGTTGGGTGATGCTTACATGCGCAACGGTCAGCTGCAAAAAGCGCTAGATACCTACCGTGTTGCGCTTGACCAAATCTGATTTTGATGTAAAAACAGGCGTATATTACAAGGTGCTGCCTGAGCTTGTCGAAGGTGGCGCGTAATAACTTGTGAAATTCGTTGACAATAAAATGGTGAGGCAGCTGTTTCCAAAACAAGCTGCCTCTTTCTGTGTCCGAAGAAATTTAATAAATGGAGTAATTTGATGGAACGTACATTAATTTTAGTGAAACCCGATGGTGTCCAGCGTGGATTAGCTGGCGAAATCATTGCCCGGTTTGAGCGGCGCGGCCTGAAGCTGGTGGGTATGAAATTCATTCAGATGTCGCAAGAACTGGCTGAGCAACATTACGGTGTGCATAAGGAACGGCCGTTTTACAAAGACCTGGTCGCCTATATAACCTCTGGTCCGGTTGTGGCCATGGTGTGGGAAGGTAAAGAAGCCATAGCCGCTGCCCGGTCAACCATGGGCGCTACCAAACCCGTAGAGGCCGCTCCTGGCACGATTCGTGGTGACTTTGGTATGGAAATCGGCCGTAACCTGGTTCATGGCTCCGACAGCCCGGAAAATGCGGTCAAAGAAGTCAAACTGTTCTTTGATTCGTCAGAGCTGGTCGATTGGACCCGCAATACAGACCCTTGGATTCGAGAATGACTGTTTGGTTGAGCACGTTTTGTGACGTAAGATCGCAAACATTTAGATCAAAAGGAAAAAAAAAAGAGCGCCATTGGGACGCTCTTTTTTATTGCGGCAATTGAATCGTTATTGCATTCTCAGTACGACGTGCGCTTCGTTCCACAACTCTTCCAAATCATAGTAAGTTCGCTGATAGGGTGAAAAAATGTGAACGATAAGATCGCCAAAATCAACCAGCATCCAGCCTGATTGTGGGTCCCCTTCTACACCATAAGCTAAAACTTTGCCTTCCTGTTTGGCCTTGTCTCTAATTGTGTTGGCTAAAGCATTTAACTGCTTTTCGTTTTCACCGTTACAAATAAGGAAATAATCGGCAAAAAGGGCCTGGTCGCGGATATCAAGCAGGGTAATGTCACTGCCTTTTTTATCGAGGATGGTATCGACCAGCAAATGTGCTAATTCTAAACTTTCCAGATGTCACCTCCAAGTGATGTTCCACACAGATTTTAACATGGGGCAGAAAGGCAGACAAGACGGCGCTCAGTGCCGCTCACCCTGTGCCTGGCACTAGGAGCATTCCGTTGCCGCGATGGGGGCGTGTGGTAAACTATTTGGTGCAGCGGCGATTTTTGATGACAGCAACCGTTCCATCCCAGTGGTGACAGTCACTTAAAAACGACTTGGATTTTGTTGTCACTTTTAGGAGAAAGCGACTGTCACCTGAACGCTTACTTTTGATGATTTGAAGGCGTAATCGTGATTGAAATTCGTAATCTGACCAAACGATATTATTCCCTGACTGCGTTGAATAAGGTCTCATTAAAAATACCTCAGGGTGAGGTTATTGGATTATTAGGTCCTAACGGTGCAGGTAAAACCACTTTGCTTAAACTGATCGCCGGTTTGATTGTGCCAGACAGCGGCCAAATTTTACCCAAAACGGCCGAATGGCCGCGCATCGGGTTAAAACCGGAACGCCTGTTATTTCCTAATCAATTAAGTGTACGGGAATATTTAACGCTGGTAGCCGGAATCAGTGATATTCCCAAATCGGCGACACGTCAGGTTGTGATGGATAGTCTGGCTCAGGTAGGCTTATTAGACGCATCTAACAAGCGGATTCGCAATTGTTCCAAAGGAATGCGCCAGCGGTTAGGTCTGGCGCAGGCATTGATTGGTGATCCGCCGCTGCTGCTGCTGGATGAGCCATCTAATGGCTTGGATCCATCGGGACAAAATGAGATTCATAACATTATCCGGCAGTTACAAGCGGATGGGAAAACAATCGTGATGAGTTCACATCAGCTGCCGGAAGTGACCGATACCTGTACCCAGATTGTGGTGTTAAATCAAGGCCGCATTCATTATCAGAACAGCACCTCTGCTGCACTGTCGGCAAAAGCGCATACTACCATTCGGGCCGACAGGGATTTGGAGCCTTTGCGGATGCAACTGCTGGAGCTGCATCCTGATGTCAGTGTGGAAGAAGATATGGTGATTTTGCAGAATGAGGCTGTGCGGCTGCGTCGCCAGGTGATGACAATGTTGTTGTATGCGAATTATGATATTTTGGAAGTGCGGCAGGCGCGGGCTTCGTTGGCCGAGGTTTATGCAGAGGCGGTGAATTAGATGCAGCGCATTTTTACGTTAACGCGCTATTTTTTGCGCAGTTTCTTTTTCTCATTGGCCGGTTTATTGTATTTGATTTTGGCATTGGTCTATTGGAAGTTGTTTTTTGATCCTACGCAAGGAACGCCGGATATCGAGAATTATATTCTGATTATTGGGGTTTTTGGTGCGGCCGTTTCTTTTTTGGTTGCTTTATCGATTGCTGCACGGGCTAACCAGGCGGTGCATTTCCCGATAATTGTCCGTTTTTCCAGCCGGATTGAATATTTAACGGCCGTTCTCTTCAGCACAGTTATTGCCGCAACCCTTTTACAATTTCTGGTTGCGGCCCTGGCCATGTTCCGCGGACCGGGGTTGGTATGGGGCCGCCTGTCGGAAATACCACCCTTGTGGCTGGCGACCAATATCTTGGCTGCGGCGTTAGCTTTACACGCATCTGATTTTGTCGCTGTGGGCTGGTCACGTGTGACCTTGTTTGGTATTTTGGGACTTCTGCTCATTGGCAAAAGTGCTGACAGCACCATTAGTTCCTGGTTGGTAACCCGATTGAATGGCTGGAGCATGACGGCCAGCACTCAGGGGTGGCAGGGTCTGGCGGATTGGATGAGAAATGCCGGGGTCTGGCTGAACGGCCGTGAAACTGGTATTTTGAGCCAAATTTACAGTTGGATTATCTGGCCATTTACGGCTATATCTGATGCTGTGATTAAAGGTTCTTTTACTTCGCCGCAGGCCTTAGCGCCGGCCGTGCTGCTGCTATACGCCGCCATTTTGTTCCTATTGTCGGCCGACTTGTTTGCTGAAAAAGATTTGGATTTTGTGGAGTAACCTTCGTTGACTGACTGCTCTCAGTCTTCAACAGCAAAGCGCAGAGCACACAGAGATTTCTCCTTTATTTTTCCTTCGCGGTCTTCGGGTCCTCTGCGGTTAGACAAATTAGTAACCAATTGGTGATGGAGCAAGATCATGGAATGTTGGCATTGTGAACGTCCCGCTCACGCGATCTGCCGTTTTTGTGGCCGGGCGGTTTGTAAAACACACACTCAGGAAATGCCTTACATCATTCACACCTACCGCACGACGACCGGCGAATATAAAGCGATTACGGTTGCCGGAGCGGTCTACTGCGGCGTTTGCAAACCACAGCAGGACCCCGTAACCCTCAAGAATATGGAGTGATCAGGCTGGCTGCTGCGTTGGTGATGGGGATGCTATGACGTTGGCGGTTGAGGTAGACGTGTACGGCCGTATACCCCACATCTTGTAACAAAACCAAAGCCTGCTCAAAATCGGCCGCCACCCGGCCTGGTTCATGTGAATCGGAGCCTAACACCACCGGAATGTCGCGCCGCTGCATTTCGGCCAAAATTTCCTGTCCCGGATTCATTTCCTTTACCCTTTTGTTTAATCCAGATGTGTTTAGCTCCATTGCCGTGCCGGTCTTGGCGATTCGATCCAGCGCTTTTTTGACGCTGTTCATGACGGATTCGACCTGCCATTCATGGGGATAAACGTTTTTAACCAGGTCAGGATGTGACAACGTGTCAAACAAGCCCGATTCGGCGGCGTCGGCCAGGTGATTGAAGTAGGTTTGGAAATAGTCGGCAGCGTTTCCTGTGTCGTAGACTTCGCGATAGTAGGGCAGTTGGGGGTGGACGGAGCCGAGGATGTGGTTGAAATCGGCCCGTTGGTGCAGCGCTTCCAGGAATGATTCCATGCCGGGGAAATAATCGCTTTCTAAACCCAGGCGCACATCGATACGGCCGTGCCACGCCTCCCGCGCCCGCGCCACCATCGCCACGTACTCATCAAGCTGATCCAGTGACATGCGCACCCGCGTTGACCAGCCATCCGGGCCTGGATTGTGGCAGGTAAAAATGATGCCTTTCAGACCGTGTTGTTCGGCGGCAGCCGCGTATTCTTCCGGTTGTCCATGGGCATGTTTGCATAGCGGTGTGTGCATGTGTGAGTCGTAAAGAATGGGTGTGTTGTTCATATGTGTTTTCAAAGGTTCCATCCCGGCGCGCCCAGATAGGGAAGGTTGTCTTCTTCAGCCAACAGGCGGCGGACGCTTTCTTCGACGGTGATTTCACCGGCCAAGATCGCTTTTTCGTATAATGTGCCCCAACGATAAATTAAACCGCGCCCTTTGCGCAGTTCTACCAGCATCAATTGGGTCAACGGTCCGGCCTCGCTCAAAAAACCGGTAGCGACGTAATCTTGCTCAATGAGATTGTGGTCATAATCGAGGCGGACGATTTCGGCCCGCCAGCCATCATTTTCTTGCCAGGTGAAACGGCCGTAACTGGGTCGCGTATCTTTATCAAATGGCGTGCCGATAGAGCCGGCATTGACGATCAACGTGTTATCCACCTGGCGAATAAAGGGGCGGTGTGTATGTCCGGTGACAAAAACGGCCGGAGCCGGGGTAATTTGCGGCCGTATTTCCTCATCCGGGGCATTGTGGTAAATACCGTCCCGATTGTTGCGCATGGAGGCGTGGGTGACGCGGAATTCGCTGCCATCGGGGGCCAGCCAGCTAAACTGATCGGGCAATTTCTTAAGAAACGATATTTCGCCATTTAGCTGCTGGTGTGCCCAGCAGGCAAAGCGGATAATTTCGAATCGCGGGCCGCTGTGCGGCGTATCCGGTGAACCGCAGCCGACGACAAAGTCTTCGTGATTGCCGCGCAGCACAATCCAGCCGTCTTGCACTTGCTTTTCCCGGATGAGTTGCAGACATTCCCGCGATTTTGGTCCCCGGTTGACAATGTCGCCGTTGACGATGACTTGGTCCGGCTGCCAGGTTTTTAGGTCGGTAACGGCCGTTTCCAACGCAGGCAAGTTTCCATGAATGTCCGAGATGACAGCAATTTTCATCATTCCATAATTTCCCGTACCATCTGAAGTTGGGACTAAAAATTGTATCATAAGGAATATTTTGTGACATTTATCATTTCTGAGGAGACGACATGAGCGCAAGCTCAACACCATGAATGAAAACCATCTTCCCGGAAGCTGGCTTTTGTGGGGACCTGCTGTAGAGACAGCTTCCGGGAAGATTATTTATGAAGGAGCGTGATTCATGATAAAATGGAGGGTGTGGAAACAATGCTGGTGAATTGTGGAGGTTGAAAGATGTTTGTGTTTCTACTGGACAATTCGTTGAAGATTGAAGTGTACTGCGAACAAATGGACAGCGAATTTGAAGACAATATCTGCGTTTCCTTCGTCGAGGACTGCCCGGAGGATGAAAAATTGTTTCGGGCAGATGAAACCAACATGTACCTGACTCCCAAACAGGCGGAGCAGTTGGGTAATTTGCTGGTGCGCGCTTCTAAACTGGGTTGTAAAGATTTGCCTGGGATCTAGGCGATCCAGCAGCTGGCAGCCAGCCACAAGCCGCTGATGATTTCTACGCCCAGTTCGATAAAGCCAAATTTTTTGATGTTGGCAACGGGCCGCTGGCGGCCAACCGTCCAGAGCGACCGTAAGAAAAAGCCGGCAAAGGGCACGGCCGTTACCACCGGCACAAAATTAGCCACCCCCAATCCCAAGACAAAGAAAAGTCCCGCCAGGTGCGCTGCCGCAATCGGCCAGCGCTTCATCGCCTGATTATGAGTGTCGTACACGCGCAGCCGGACGTACAACGCCCCCAAAACGTTTTGCACAGCCATGATTCCCCACAAGGTCCACATCCAGCTTTCAATTTGACCGGCCGCCGCAATTGCCGCTGCCGGGGCTGTCATGGAAAGTGCCGCCGCTCCTGCCAATTCCATCCACAAGGAGCGTAACCCGGAACGGCCGTAACGCGCCGCCGCCATGTACAAGCCAAAAATCAGCAAAAATGGCCCCATGAGCCAGGCCAGCATACTCCGTCCCAATAAAAGCAGCCCGATTAAACAAACCAACCCAACGGCCGTGAACAATCCCATCCAGGCCAAAGCAATAGGGCCATCCGAGGCTCGCGCTTTTTTACGCCGAACCCGCAGCCAGACGGTGGCCGGCTGCCGCAGGAAAAATACGGCCAGCCCGCCCAACAAAGCCAGCAAAACTGGCAGATTAAACGTTTTGGCAACGGCAGTGCCCACGAAGAAAGGCACCAGCAGCCATGACCACGACCCATGTTCGGCCGGCATAACAATGTGCTTGCGGTAAACCAGAGCAATCCGGCGGCCATTTTGGCTGTTTTTATTCAATGCATCCATGCTTAACAATCACTCGCGTGTCAAAATTTTGTAGCTCTAAAATCAGTGGGGATCATTTCTGGACTCGCAAACTCACTGCTCGCAGCCCCACAATTTCCAAAGAGCCAGATTGAGCATAGCATAAAAACGAATTTTATGTTTGTTCTATAACAAACTGTTCAAAGTTCATTTAATGGGATTTTTGTCATCATTTCTTGACACGTCTTTGACGCGTGGT
Organism: Ardenticatenaceae bacterium; assembly: GCA_020634245.1. Taxonomy (GTDB): domain Bacteria; phylum Chloroflexota; class Anaerolineae; order Promineifilales; family Promineifilaceae; genus JACKCC01. The sequence goes on from JACKCC010000006.1 coordinate 226,656, forward strand.
ATTCTCGAATTATGTCTGAAGCAAAATATTGGTTGGGGTTTAATCTGGTAAAAGGAATCGGACCGGCCAAAGTTCAAGCACTAATTGGATATTTTGGCAGTTTAGAGGCTGCCTGGCACGCGACAGAACAGGAATTGCGCAAAATTGGCTTTGATCAGCGGGCCATCGACAGCTTTATGGAGACTCGTCCAATGCTTGACTTGGATGACTGCCTGGTTCAGACAAAAGCGGCTGGTGTGGCGCTTTTGAACTGGGATTCACCCGGTTATCCCGCCTATTTGCGCGAAATACCCGGTGCGCCACCCCTGCTTTATATACGCGGGGCAATCAAAGAGGTTGATCGTTGGGCGGTGGCTGTAGTGGGGACGCGCCGATTGACTAGTTACGGCCGTCAAGTCACCCGCGACATCGTAACCGGCCTGGTACGCAATGGCGTCACCATTGTCAGCGGTCTGGCTAAAGGAGTCGATGCCGTTGCCCATCAAGCGGCGCTGGATGCCGGAGGACGAACCATTGCCGTGCTGGGTTCAGGGTTGGACTGTATTTATCCTTCAGAAAATCGCAGTCTGGCCGAAAAAATTATCGCCGGTCATGGCGCAGTTATTTCAGAATACGGGATGGGCGTCCAGCCGGAAGCCAAGAATTTTCCACCGCGTAACCGGGTCATCAGCGGATTATCGCTGGGAGTCATTGTGGTCGAAGCGGGCGAACGCAGCGGGGCACTCATTACTGCCCAGTTTGCCCTGGAACAGGATCGGGAAGTGTTTGCCGTGCCGGGCAATATCAACAGTCCGGCCAGCCGCGGCCCTAACAGGCTCATCCAGCAGGGAGCCAAACTGGTTACCAGCGCCGACGATGTGATTGAGGAACTGAATTTGACGATGGTGGCCGAGAAAACGGCCGTGCAGCTAGCCCTACCCGAATCAGTCGAAGAAGCCGCCCTCTTATCCCATCTTTCCACCCAGCCGGTGCATGTAGACGAGTTAAGCCGTTCTAGCGGATTGGCCCCCAGTTTGGTCAGCAGCACACTTACTTTGATGGAGCTAAAAGGCATGGTGCAGCAAGTGGGTGGAATGAACTATGCCCTGGCCCGCGAACCTGAGCCAATTTATAACATCGATAATAAATGATTGTCGTCAGCGGTGGGCACGGCACAATCAATAACAAAACTTAAAAAAGAGGATACCATGAAAATCGTAATCTTTGCCGGTGGTTCGGGAAGGCGATTGTGGCCCATCAGCCGTCAAAAGTCCCCCAAACAGTTCGAGCCGATCATTGGCTCCCAGTCCACGTTGCAGTTAGCTGTCGGCCGGGTTTTGGGCACTTATGATGCTGAAAACATTTTTATTTCTACCAACGAAAAGTATGCCGGGATGGTGCAGGCACAGCTTCCTGAACTGCCCCTAGCCAATATCATCGGCGAACCAACGCGGCGCGATTTGGCCGCAGCCGTTGGTCTGGCTATATCTCACCTTTCCCACGCAACCCCCGACGATAATCTCGACGATGAGCCAGTGGCCATTCTTTGGGGCGACAATTACATGGATAATGTCCCCAACTTTTTGAAAGTGATGGCTGCCGCTGAAAAATTGTTGATGCAGAAGGAAGCCAGTATCTTGTTTATGGGCGAGACTCCTCGTTTTGCCAACGATAATTTGGGTTGGCTGGGTCTGGGCGAAAAACTAGGCGTCCTTGATGGGCAGCCGTACTATCGGTTTGGTTCCCTCACCTACCGCCCAGCGTTAGCCGATTGCCAGCGAATGTTTGCCGAAAAGAGCCACGTGTGGAATACTGGATATTTCGTAACGACCCTGGGCTTTGTGCGCCAACTTTACCAGGCTTATCAGCCAAACCTGTGGCAGCAGTTAAGAAAAATCGAGGCTGTAATTGGACAGGACAATTACGAGCACGTTTTACATGAGGTGTATCCCACGCTGGATGTGCTTAGCTTTGATGACGCTGTGCTGCAATATGTTGCCCCGCAGCAGGCATTGGTTCTGCATGCCGAAATGGGCTGGAGCGATCCTGGAACCTTGTATGCCTTAAAAGAAGCGATTAATCCTGATGAGACAGCCAACGTTACCCAGGGATTAGTGAAGGTTGATAACTGCCGTGATTCGTTGGTTTACAATTATGAAGATGGTAAGTTGTTGGTGACTGTAGGCGTCGAAGGGTTGGTTGTGGTCAATACCGATGATGCGGTTCTGGTGGTTCACAAAGACCATATTCCACTGGTCAAGAAGATTGTGGACGGTTTTGAAGGTACCGCATTGGAAAAATTTAGTTAGAGGTCAAAAAAATGCAGCAGAATTGTCATAGGGTTCGTTATTAAAGGTGGTATGTTTTGGGAATTGCAAATCCCGAAACACCAAAGTTACTTATGATTGAACCTATAATGGATTTGCTGGTTTTGAAGAGTAATTTATGAGTGACGATCAGTTAGTTGGGTATTGTTTTAAGTGTAAAGAGAAACGGCCGATTCTACAACCAAAGGCAGAATGGGCGGCCAATGGCACGCCAGGAACGCGCGGCACGTGCCCGGTGTGTGGCGGCACGATTTACAAAGCTGGCCATACGCCGGCCCATGATAATTTGCCCAAACCGGAAGTGGAACCGCGCCCACGCTCAAAGAAGGGTACGAAGAAAACAGCAAAAAGCGCGCCAAAGAAAGCCATGCCTCAAAAACAGGAGCCGCGCCGTTCCGGAAAATTGGTTATCGTCGAATCGCCAGCCAAAGCCAAAACGATTGGCCGCTATTTGGGACGCGGCTACACGGTTAAATCCAGTGTGGGTCACGTGCGCGATTTGTTGAAATCGCGCCTGAGCGTAGACATCGAAAATAACTTTGAGCCGGAATACCGGGTACCCAACGACAAACGCAAAGTTGTCAAAGATTTGAAAGAAGCGGCAGCCAAAGCCAAAGAGATTTATCTGGCGACTGACCCGGACCGTGAAGGCGAGGCTATTGCCTGGCACGTGTTGGAATCGGCGGAGATGGATCCGGCGCACACCAAACGGGTGGTTTTCCAGGAGATTACAAAACCGGCGGTTCAAGCGGCTTTTGAGCATCCCCGTGAAATTGACATGGATCGGGTGGATGCGCAGCAGGCGCGCCGTATTTTGGACCGGCTGGTTGGCTACAAGTTGAGTCCGCTATTGTGGCGCAAAGTACACGGCCGTCTCTCGGCGGGGCGTGTGCAGTCAGTGGCGGTGCGGCTGGTCGTAGAGCGGGAGCGAGAAATCGACAACTTTGAACCGGTTGAATACTGGACGCTGGATGCTGAACTGAGTCAACAAAAATTTAGCGGTGACGCGCAACGGCCGTATTTCGTGGCCAAGTTCTTCAAATTCAAAGGCGAAGACCCGGTTTTGTGCTGCGAGGCCGACGTGACGCCCCATGTGAACAACCTGGAACATGCCGAATGGACAGTGGGTGAGGTACGCCTGGGAACCCGGACACGCCGTCCGGCCGCTCCGTTTACGACCAGCACCATGCAGCAAGAAGCCTCGCGCCAGATTAATTTTGGCGCCAGCAAGTCGATGCGCATTGCCCAGCAGCTTTACGAAGGCGTGGACATCGGCGGCGATGATGGCTCGGTCGGCCTCATCACCTACATGCGAACCGACAGCGTGACTATTTCACAGGAAGCGCAGGTGCTAACGCGCGATTATATCCGCGAGAAATTCGGCGACGCATATGTGCCAGAAACGCCGCCAACTTACAAAACGAAGGCCAAAGCAGCCCAGGAGGCTCATGAGGCCATCCGTCCGACATCGGTCAGGCGTTCGCCTAAAAAGATGAAACAGTTTCTGAGCCGTGATCAGTACAAGTTGTACAAGCTGATCTGGGAGCGGTTTGTGGCCAGCCAGATGGAATCGGCCGTTTACGACACGGTTTCGGCGGACATTTGGGCCGGTGAGGCGAAGGTTATGCCGGAGAAACGGCCGTATCTCTTCCGTTCCACCGGTTCGACGCTGCGTTTTGCCGGGTTCTTGCAACTGTACGAAGAAACCAAACCGGAAGATCGTCCCGATGATTTGGGCGATAACCAGGTCCCGTCTGATTTGCAGACCAATGAGGTTGTCGATTTGCTTCGCCTGCTGCCGGAGCAGCATTTCACCCAGCCGCCGCCGCGTTTTTCGGAAGCGACTTTGGTGAAAGCGATGGAGGAAGAGGGCATTGGCCGCCCCAGCACGTATGCGGCGATTTTGTCAACGATTGAGAAGCGCGGTTACGTGGAGCAGGAAAAACGCCGCCTCATCCCCACTGAAACAGGCCAAATCGTTAATGATTTGCTGGTGGAACATTTCCCCAACATTCTTTCGGTCGATTTTACGGCGCGCATGGAGGATGAGCTGGATGAGATTGCGCAGGGCAAACCCTGGGTTCCGGTGATTAGCGGCTTTTACGGCCGTTTCACCAAAAATTTGCAAAAAGCAGATGCAGCTATTCCCAAAATTGAATTGAAGCGGGAATCGGAACCGGTGGGACGTAAATGTCCTGACTGTGGCAGTCCGCTGGTGTATCGGGATGGGCGGTACGGCCGTTTCATCGGCTGCAGCAACTTTCCCAAATGCCGTTATACCGAACAAATTCTGATCAAAGTAGGTGTGGCTTGTCCCAAGGACGGCGGCGATCTCATCGAGAAGCGCACCAAACGAGGCCGTGTGTTTTATAGCTGTGCCAATTACCCTGACTGCGACTGGACGAGTTGGAAACGGCCGTTACCCCAACCCTGCCGTAAATGTGGCGGCGTTGTCGTCCAAATCAACAACGACACCGCCGAATGCACCCAATGCGGCGAGCGCCAACCCATTGTCGTACAGGAAAAAGCAGAAGCCTAAAGAAGGTAGAAATCAGAGGGCAGAAGGCAGAATTGTTGATTTACCCTTCCGCCTTCTGCCCTTCATCCTTTAACAAGTTCGCGGTCGTCGCCGACGCGGCGGGTGACTTTAATGTGATCCAGGTGCTCCAGGAGGGCAATGGCGTATTTACGGCTGGTTTGCAGCAGGTCACGGACCTGGGCGGCGTTGATACGGCCGTTCTTTCGCAAATAATCCACAATCATTCCCGTGAACTTATCATACTCAGCCTGTGCAAAGACGACATCATTGTTTAACGGCCGTAACGCCCCCAAATCCACCAATCCCCAGTAAACGCTCTCTCCCACCGCTGCTTTACACTCTTTCACGTTGGGCGAATTGACTCCGACTGCTTTCATTTGGCGCAGCAGGTTGTCAACGGCCGTTTGTTGTTCTGGCGTAAATTTGATTTCGTGTGTCGGCGCTTGAATGATGGCTCCAATTTCGACTAGCAGTCCATCATTTGCGGCCTGGGCGACCATCGGATTAAATACGGTTGCTGGCAGCTTCATCCGGCTGCGCAATTCCTCGCGGGGGATGCCCAGCCGCAGCGGTGATTCCCGGTGATAGACCGCCAAAAGGTCGGTCGCCCGGTTCAGGCTGCGCTGCCAGCCCGTTTGAGAAAGGATTTGCTGGTCCAGCCGGATGATTTGGTTGTCGGCCTCCAGTTCTTGTAGGATGGCAACGGCCGTTGCCTCATCCATCCCCGCCTGCTTCAACAAATTGGCCTGGGTGATCGGTTCGAGCCGCTGCAACTTTTGCAGCAGCAGTTCGGCCGGCGTGCCCTGCGACAGCGTTTGCAATCGCTCGATCACCTCGGGCCGGAAACGGCGGTGGCGGCGGCCCGGATGGGGATCAAGAACCCGCCCGCCGCCCAGAGTCGTGCCCGGTGACGGCCGTCGCAAAATGAAACGGTCGCCGCGCACGATGGCCACCGGCTCGCTCAGCGCCAGTTGCAGCCAGCCTTCCTGCCCCGGCTCGATTTGGGGGACGCCCAGTACGCGGGTGCGGGCAACCACTTCAGCCGCGCCGGCAAACAGCTTGACTTCCATGTTGTGTTTTAGCGGCGCGTCGCTGTCGGGCAGATGGCGGTAGGCGGCGTCGAACAGGATGGTTTGGCCGACGACGCCCGGCGCGGCCACGACGTCGCCCCGTTTGACGTCTTCCTTGCCCACGCCGGTCAGGTTGATGGCTACACGGCTGCCGGGCAGGGCGACGTCTCGTTTGGTTTTGTGGGTTTGCAGGCCGCGAATGCGCCCGGCCAGGCCGGATGGCTGAATTTCAACGGGATCGCCCAGGCGGAAACGGCCGTCAATCAATGTACCGGTCACCACTGTGCCAAACCCGGAAAGACTGAAAACGCGATCAACTGAGAGGCGGGGACGGCCGTTATCCGGTCGTGGCGTGGCTGCCTGTAATTTTTGCCAGAGTGTGGCCTTCAGCTCTTCCAATCCCTGGCCTGTTCGGGCCGAAACCGGCACAATCGGCGCATCAGCTAGCACCGTACCGGCCAGCGTTTCGCCCACGTCCAACGTGACCAGTTCCAGCCAATCCTCATCATCCACCATGTCGATTTTTGTCAGAGCCACGACGCCCCCACCCACTCCCAACAAATCCAGGATGGCCAGATGCTCCCGCGTTTGCGGCATCACCCCTTCATCGGCAGCAATGACAAACAAAGCCAGATCAATGCCGCCGACACCGGCCAGCATGTTCTCAATGAAATCACGATGGCCGGGCACATCGACAATGCCCACCTCTTCGTCATCGCCCAACGTGATCCAGGCAAAGCCCAAATCAATCGTCATTTCCCGCGCCTTTTCTTCGGCCAGGCGGTCCGGGTCAATGCCGGTTAAGGCTTCAATAAGGGTTGATTTGCCGTGATCGACGTGTCCGGCCGTACCAATGACAAACATAGTGCAAAGGATGAGGGCAGAAGGCAAAATTCAGTTTTGCCTTCTGCCCTCTAAATTCTGCCTTCTAATCGAATTCCTCGCGGACGGGAACCAGCGCCGGTTGGCGGCGGCGGTTGGGGTTTTGGGCGATGGCTTTTTCCACTTCTTCCAGCCAGATACGCGGCCACTGTTTGATGGCGTCAGCCTGGGCTGTTTGAATGCGCTCCAGCATATCTTTTTCCTGCTTTAGTTCGGCCAGGACTTCTTCGATGGCGGCAATTTGTTCCTGGATTTGGCGATATGTCCGATTCGTTGTGGCAATCCGCTGTTCGATTTCTACGTTGTTAGCCGACCATTTTTTGTCATTTTCTAGCTTGAAGTCGTCCCAACGAGATTCCAGGCGATGGGTGTTGACACGCAGGACTTCAGATGCTTCGCGCTGTTGTTCTTCGATCTGTTTTTGCCAGCCGGAGAGGGTTTGGACGGCCATTTTGGCTTCTTTGTACTGGTCGGAGAAGACAATCCAGTCTTGATTGAATTTGTTGATGGCGCTGGTGTGTTCTTCCAGCACCTGCCGCCATTTTTCCAGCCGTTGATTACGTTCGTATTCGCCTATTTGAACTTGTTCCATCCAGCCTTTGGTGCTGCCACGCACATCTTCGATTTCCTTGCTAATGTTTTCGTTGGCCGATTGAACTTTGCGGACGTTGTTAGCCATGATGTCCAGACGTTCGTTGATGGGCTGCCAGCGTTTGTTGATTTCTACCAGTGTGTTTTGCATGGCGGCAATATTGCGGCTGTTTTGTTTTTCTTTTTCTTCGACAAATGCAATGGGTGATTGCAGGTTTTCGACCTGATGTTCCAGCACGGAGATGGCGTTTTGCAGGTTGCCAATGAGGTTGGCCAGGCGTGATTCTTCGGCGATGCGCAGGGCCATATCGTTTTGTAAGCGGGTGATGGCCGGGAATTCTTTGCGCATGTCGGCGATTTCGCGCACGGTGGATTCGTGTTCGACACGGCGCAGCCTGTCCATTTCTGTTTCCGACTGAACGCGGCGTGTGTCGTATTGTTCGATTAATTTGACAATTTCGTCTTTGAATTGGCTGAGTTGGGTGTCGATTTGGGGGATGCGGGAAAGCTGGCTGGTTGAAGTGGCCAACTGTCGTTCCAGGTCTTGAATGCGACGCTCCCTTCCGGCGATTTCACGCTCTTGCAGTTCAGCTTTTTGTTCCAGTTCATTCAAGCGGCGGGTGAATTGGCGGCGTTCGTTATCAAGCCATTCCACTTTTTTGCGCAGGTCGTTGATTTCGGTTTCTTGTGTCGAATTAGAACTGTTAGCCATTTGTGTTCTCCTGATTCAGGTCAAGATAGCGTGCATTATAGTTTGCGCGGGGCAAGTGGGCAAGGGGCGGGCAGGGAGCGGGGGAGCAAGGGGGAAGGGGTGAAGGGGTGAATTATTACTCACCTGCCACTTCGCTACTCCGCGACTTGCTACTTTGCTCTAACGTTTTACAATTTAGGCCATGCATATTGGAATTGACGCGCGACTACCATATTACCAGATGGGCGGGATCAGCCAATCGGTTTTGCATTTGCTGCCGGCGCTGGCCGAATTAGACCCGGTGAACCGGTACACGATTTTTCACAGCCGCAAGGACGGCCGTTCCTATACCCCACCATCTGCGAACTTTCAGCGAAAGAACTTATGGACGCCCTGCCACCACCGGCTGGAACCGTGGGCGCTCTCGATGGAACTTGTTCCCCACCGGCTGGACGTGCTGCACAGCCCCGATTTTATCCCGCCGTTGTGGGGGGCGAAGCGCAAGGTGATCACCGTTCACGATTTGAATTTCATCTTTTACCCGGAGTTTTTGACGCAAGAGAGCCTGCGTTATTACGCCGGACAGATTGAGTCGGCAGTACGTCGGGCCGATGCCATTGCTGTGGACAGCGAGGCGACGCGACAGGATTTGATCGAGCGGCTGGGTGTGCCGCCGGAGAAGGTGACGACGGTTTTGCTGGCGGCGAATCCGGTTTATGAGAGAGGGGTGGGGGAAACGGCCGTTAACCAAACACTCAGCAAATACAACCTGCCCCGCGGCTTCATCCTGTTCGTGGGCACACTGGAGCCGCGCAAAAACCTGCCTACCTTGATTCGAGCCTACGAGTTGCTGAGGCGGGAAACGGAAATCGACGTGCCGCTGATTCTGGTCGGTGGCAAGGGCTGGATTTACGACGACATCTTCGCCACGATTGACCAATTGGGTTTGCGCGATCACGTGCGCCATTTGAGCGGCATTTTCGATGAGGAATTGGCCCATCTTTATCACGGGGCCGGCGTGCTGGTGACGCCCTCTTTTTACGAAGGTTTTGGTCTGCCGGCGCTGGAAGCGATGCACTGCGGCTGCCCGGCCGTCGTCAGCCGGCGCGGCTCCCTGCCGCAAATCGTCGGACCAGACGGGCTGATGGTTGATGACCCGGAAGATGTGACGGCTTGGGCCGACATCCTGCACCGCATTTTGACGGACAGCGACCTGCGCCGGGATGTGATTGCCAGAGGCCATGTTCAGGCAAAGACGTTTTCCTGGGGAAAAACAGCGAAGCTTATGTTTAGGCTTTTCAAGGCTATTGCTTAGTGGATGTTATGCAAGAACAAAAGGTGTTCAGAACTGTCTCCCGATATTGGGGCCGCACAAGTGGAATAGGAATCGGTTTCGGACTAATAGTTGTTTTGATGTTTCTCTTGACGAGCGCCCCCTTTCAGGATTACTTCACACGAAGACCATTTGCGTTAACTTGCCTAATTTCTCCAGCAGTTTTAACAGCAGGATATGCTGTCTTTTTGTTGTGGCGAAGCCGTGTGGTGATCGATACAGATAGTATTTCAATTACTGTAGGTCTACACTCATACCACATTACATGGTCAGACATCATTTTTGTTCAGTTACTGAATTCAAAAGGCGAGACAAATTTATTCATTGGTACACAGGATAAATCGGTTCTTGCTTCACTACGGTTTTTCGATGAGCAGGCTATATGGCAGTTAGTTCAAAAAAAGGCCCCACCAGAAGCATTAAAAGACACCGCTTATGAGTGTTTGCCTGAATTCAAAGCATTTGCGGAGAAACGCAAAGAACTATTAACGGCTGGAACACCTCTCAAAGTTTCTTTTCCGTCGCTAGCGACAAGAATAGTTGGTGTTGTGGGAATATTGTTTTCGGCTTTTATCGCTTATGTGATATTGAGGGACGAGCAACTTCTAAAATCGTTATTATTACCTTTTGGGATTGCCTTGATTAGTGCAGCATTGCTTATACCAGGTTGGATTGAGGTGGGGGCTGCGGGTGTTACTCGAAAGGATATTTGGGGGTATTTTTATATTTCGTGGGAGGAAGTTGAACGCGTTGAAACGAATCTCCATCAAGGACGCTTTGTTTTTGTGGGAACAAACAAAATATTGGCGATTACTGGAGTAAGTGCCTGGTATGGCCAGGATAAATATTTGTTACTCGAACTACTTGGCGCCCAAATTGAGCATCAAGGAATTGAATTAGTGCAGACGTGGCGAGCGACGTTCCGAGCCACCAAAAATTGCAGGATTGAGCGGAAATAAGCATGTCTCGGATTTTGTTGTTAACGCCGCAGTTACCTTATCCGCCGCACCAGGGGACCAGCTTGCGTAATTTCCACATCATTCGCGGGCTGGCGGAGCAGCACGAGATTACGCTTTTGAGCTTCCTGGAAAGCAATCAAACCGCGGACTCGGCGGCGATTGAACCGCTGTTGGCTTTGTGCGCGGTGCATACGGTTCCTGTTCCGGTGCGCAGCCCGGCCCGGCGGTTGTGGCAGTTGGTCAGTACGCGCCGCCCCGATATGGCTCACCGGCTGTACAGCGAGGCGTTTGCCATTGAACTGCGCCGTTTGTTAGCCGCCGACCAGTTTGACATCGTTCAGGTGGAAGGAATTGAACTGGCCCGGTATATGGAAATTGTGCGCGCCGTCAGCCCAACCAGCAAGATCGTCTTTGACGACCACAACGCCGAGGCAGAATTGCAGCGGCGTAATTTTTTGACCGATTTGGGTAAGCCGCGGCGCTGGTTGGCGGCGGCGTATTCCTGGGTGCAGGTGGGGCGGCTGTGCCGGTTTGAGCGTTGGGCGATGATGATGGCTGATGGGGTAACGGCCGTTTCCCAAACCGACAAGCTCGCCCTGGAAAAATTATTAAACGGGACACGGACAAACACGGATAAACACGGATTAATTGCTGTCATTCCTAATTGTATTGACGTGGTTCAATATCAAGACTTTGCAGATTTTCAAAAATCTGCAAAGTCTCACGCATTCGATCTGGTTTTCATCGGTAAAATGGATTACCGGCCGAACGTAGATGCGGTGCTGTGGTTTGTCGAAGAAGTGTGGCTGGGTATTGTGGGGGAACGGCCGTCCACCAAATTCGCTATCGTTGGCCAAAAACCCCACGCCCGGTTGGAGCGGCTGCGCGATGTACCCGGTGTCACCTTGACTGGCTGGGTGGAGAGCGTGACGCCCTATTTGCTGGGAGCCACTGTCTTTGTTTCGCCTTTTCGGATAGGCAGTGGAACCCGGTTGAAATTGATTGAGGCGATGGCAGCGGGCAAAGCTATCGTTAGTACGCCCATCGGCGCGGAGGGGTTTGCCGTGCAGGATGGGCAAGAGTTATTGTTGGCGGAAACGGCCGTGCAAATGGGAACGGCCGTTCTCCACCTCCTCGACCATCCCGAAGAAAGGGAACGACTGGGTCAGAACGCCCGCCAGTTTGCCCAACAATACGACTGGCGGCAGGTTATTCCCAAATTTGAAGAGTTGTACCGAGTAATAGTTTAACCGCAAAGGACGCTAAGTACGCGAAGTAAAATCAAGGAAAATCTTTGCGCTCTTAGCGTCCTTTGCGGTGATTTTTTATTTGCCGCTCACGATCGGTTTATCGTCAATGGCGTAGGCGTAGGGCATGGCGTTGGTGTTGCGGGCCACGCCGACCTGGCCGCGGGCGTCAACGGCAATCAGGCCGCCGGTTCCCTGGACGCGCTCGGCCAGCATTTGAATGGCGGCGTCGCAGGCCGCTTGAGCCGATAATCCATCCCCCACCAGATCGCACACCCGTTTGCTGATGATGATTTTCATGAGCGCTTCGCCGTGGCCGGTGGCACTGACGGCGGCCGTCCAGTTGTCGGCGTAGCCGCCAGAGCCGACCAGCGGGCTGTCGCCGACGCGGCCGGGCAGTTTGTGGCGCGTACCGCCGGTGGATGTGGCTGTGGCTATGTTGCCATTGCTGTCAATAGCCACTGCGCCAACGGTGTCGCCGTGGGCTTCATTGGCGGTGGTGTTTTTGTGATTGTGGTAATGGAGCAGATTTTCATCGGTCAATAAATCGGCTACTTCACAGCGGGGAAAGCCAATTTGATCGGCAAAGGCTTCGGCCCCAGCGCCGACGAGAAAGTTGTGGTTGGGATGTTCCAGCACTTTGCGGGCCAGGCTGATGGGGTTTTGCACCCGGGTAACGGCGGCAACCGCTCCTAGATTGAGATCGCTGCCGTCCATGATCAGCGCGTCCATCTCAATTTCACCGTTAGCGTTGGGGTAGCTGCCCCGGCCGGCGTCAAGTACTGGTTCGTTTTCGAGAATGTTGACGGCCGTTTCCACCGCATCTAACGCTGATCCACCCGCCAGCAGAATCGCCTGCCCCGCTTGGGCGGCGGCAATGCAGGCCGGCATGGCCCGTGTCAATCGTTCCGGTACTTCGCCCCAGGCTCCGGCCCCGCCATGAACTACAATTGCTGTTGTCATCGTTGAAAACCCCTGTAAATGGTAAATTGTGAATCGTTAATAATATCTCTCAAATGGGCGGTGATTATAGCGTTCTGTTGGCATTTTGGTAATAAAAAAAGCCCGTAACCGGAGGCCTGGTTACGGGCTAAAAACAGTAAACAAGTGGGGGCAATGTGTAGGGAATCAGTGAAAATGCCGTGTTGTTGCTTGTTTACTGTGGCCAACTATCGTTGGCAAAACAAACGGTTGACCGTTGTGTTTAGCAGTTAGATGCAGGTAAGGGAAGGTTGGTTACAAAATTCATGAAGTCATGCGTCATGCGTCAGGTGTGTCTGATGACGCATGACAAAATGACGTATGAGCCTACTCACAAGGCGCTCCCCATCCGGCCAAAACCCAGCAGCCCATGTCTTGATTTGCCCAAGCCAGAGCATCCACCCATTGTCCGGCGACGAGAAAATCCCAGTGCAAATGGTTGCCGGTGGAGAAGCCAGTGGTTCCTACCGCGCCAACTTGCTGGCCTGGCTCAACGTGATCGCCGGGGGCGACCGATATGGCTGACATATGGTAGTAGCCGCTGTAAATGCCCAGTCCGTGATCGATGATGACGGCATTGCCGCGTACGGTTAGTGGTTCGGCGATGGCAATGGTTCCGGCAGCGGGGGCGTAAACAGCCGTTCCCCCATATGCCGCAAAATCCACCCCTTCGTGTGACGAACTGTACGGCCCGCCATTGTAGGAGCGCCGTGCACCGTAAAGGGAAGTGATTTCCAGGTAGCTGGTGATTGGTAGCTGGAAGTTGGATGACCATTGTGGGGCAGGGCTGGCCTGTTCCCATAATTCAAACAGACGGGCGCGTTCGGCCTGGATTTGTTCCTGGGTGATGGCTGCGGCCGTGCCGGTGAGGGTGATCTGGTTGTAAGTCCAGTCGCCATCGACAAACTGCCAGGGTTGGGACCAGAGGGGTTGGTTGGCTGGTTGGATGGTTAGTTCAGGCTGGCGGTTTTTGTAGAAGTCGTCGATGCCGATGAGAGCGATTTGGTAACGGCCGTTGCTGAAGCAATCAAAGGGGATGGAGTCGAGGTGGGCGGTGAAGGCGGGTTGGTTAGTTAGTTGGTTAGTTGGTTGGCTGGTTTGGCCGCGAAAGGCCAGCCCCCAGCCCGGCTGTGGTGTGGTGTGCGAAAGTTCCAAACTGGTGAAACCGACTGGCAGTTCACGTACCGGCTCCGTTCCGCCGGGAATGAAAATGGGCCGGTATAGGGTAGGGGTGTACGGATTGGGCAGTCCATTGAGTTGGGCGAGCTGCCAGGGGGATAGGTTATAGGTAACGGCCGTTTCCAGCAGCCCCCCTCCGTTCAAACGCAAAATCTGGCCGGTAAACTCTTTGCCCGTATCTGGCAGCAGCAAGGTTGAGCCGATGACCGGCTGGCGCTGTTGGTTGGGGTGCGGATAGGCGCTTTGGAGGTCTTCCTGCGCGATGCCGTAGCGCCAGGCCAGCGCCGTCCAGGTATCGCCCGGCTGGACAATATGGGTGCGGATGGATTGGGCGTGGATACGGCCGTTGCCACCCAGCAAAATCATCAAAATCAAAGGGAAAAACCAAAACCTGCGTTTCATCCGCTAATTTTCTACGAAAAATGGAATTCGCAAAATGAATCCTGAGTGGTAATTGGTGTCGGTTTGGGCCGTCTGTTCAGATCACAGGAAGTCGAGGGCAAATTAGTCGCGGGTGGGGCATTGACATCCATGACGCACCGTGTTATAAATACTTTAATGATGCAATGCGTCATCAGTGTTGCCCACGACCTGTGAACCGGAAAGTGCATTAAAATGAGCCAAGTGTTATTAAGTTTAGGCACCAATTTAGGCGAGCGACGGCACAATTTGCGCCGAGCCGTGCAGCAATTGGACGAAGAGATGGTGGTTACGGCCGTTTCTCCCGTCTACGAGACTGAACCCTGGGGTGAGCCTGACCAGCCTGATTTCCTCAACATTTGCCTGGCGGCAACAACGACGCAGACACCTCGTCAATTACTCAAATCCATCAAACAAATTGAACTAGACTTAGGTCGCGAAGCAACTTATCGTTGGGGACCGCGCCTGATTGACATTGACATTATTTTTTATGATGACATCGTCATGGCCGAAGAAGGGCTGAATATTCCCCATGCCCGCCTGGCTGACCGGGCTTTTGTCTTGACGCCGTTGGCCGATGTCGCCCCTGATTGGGTACATCCTATCACCGGTAAGACGGTGGTGGAGATGTTGAATGCGGTGTACAGCACGGCCGTTCGCCGGCAGCCGGAACCACTTTTTGAGGAAAAAGAAGATTGATGATTTGTGATTGAGAATTCGTTAATTTTCAATCTTTAATCTTCAATCATCAATCATCCTGAAGTTGGAGATAGACCATTGAAAACACCATTAGCCTGGGGAGCCAAAACCTACGTGATGGGCATCATCAACGCCACGCCGGATAGTTTTTCCGGGGATGGGGTATTGGCTGCTCAAGATGTGGTGGAGACGGCCGTTGCCCAGGCTCTTCAGTTCGTTGCCGATGGCGCCGACATCCTCGACATTGGCGGCGAAAGCACCCGCCCCGGCAGCCAGCCAATCACGCCCGAAGACGAAACGGCTCGTATCCTGCCCATCATCAAAGCGATTCGGCAGGCAGTGGACGTGCCCATTTCGGTCGATACGTACCGGGCCGACGTGGCCCGCGCAGCACTGGAAGCCGGAGCAGACTGGATTAACGACGTTTGGGGGCTGCGGATGGATGATGGCATGGCTGCTCTGGTCGCTGAGAAAGGCTGCCCGTTGGTCATCATGCACAATCGCAGCCAGCCCAAAGACGTGATTCAAATTGAAAAACTGGGTGGAATGTACCAGGGCGCGGAGTACGACGATTTATTTGCCGACATCATTGCCGATTTACAGGTCAGTATTGATTTGGCGTTGGCGGCCGGGGTGGAAAAATCGCAAATCATCATCGATCCCGGTATTGGTTTTGGCAAATCGAGAACGCAAAACATGCAGCTCATTGACGAATTGGATCGGTTCAAGGTGATGGGCTATCCAATCTTGCTGGGGCCATCCCGTAAATCGTTTATCGGGTACACGCTGGATTTGCCGCCGGAAGAACGGGTGGAGGGCACGGCCGTTACCATCACCATCGGTATCGATCGCGGCGCCGACATTGTTCGCGTTCATGATGTAAAAGAAATGGCCCGCGTCGCCAAAATGACCGACGCAATTGTACGTCATTCGTCATGAATCATTCGTCAACAGAAATGACGCATAACGTATGACTTCATCAAAAAAGTAGAGGTGAACCATGCTAGATTTTCGCTTAGATGAAGAGCAGAAGATGCTCACCGATGCGATTGCTCGTTACGCCAACGAGCGGGTGCGCAAGGTGTTCCGTGATGCCGAGGAGGATGGCGTCGTCCCGGCTGAGGTGGTGCAGGCTGGCTGGGAAATCGGCGTTCTGCCTACCGGCATTCCCGAAGCGTATGGCGGCTTTGGGGAGTACTCGGCCGTTACCGGTGTGCTGGCCGCCGAAGAATTTGCCTGGGGCGACCTGGCCATCACACTGAATTTGATGATTCCTAATCTGGTGGCGATTCCACTCATGCTGGCCGGTACGGATGCACAAAAGGAAACTTATTTGCCCCAATTCTGCGATGAAAGGTTGCCCAAAATGACGGCGGCGCTGACCGAGCCGTTTATTCAGTACAGTCCATACCGACTTAAAACGACGGCATCTCTGGCGGGAGAGCATTACGTGCTGAATGGGAAGAAAACGGCCGTTCCCCTGGCCAACAGCGCCGAAATGATTCTGGTGTATGCCAACGAAGATGGGCAGACACAAGGCTTCCTGGTTCCGACTGACGCCGTTGGCCTGGAAATTGGCGAGCGCAACAAGCTGATGGGCATCAATGCCCTGCCGACCTTTGCCATTACCTTGACCGATTGCCAGATTCCCGCCGAAAACAAGTTGGGTGGCGCCGATGGTGCTGATTTTGGTCTGATTCTGGCCCACAGCCGGGTCGCGTTAGGTGCTTTGGCCGTTGGCGTGGCTCGCGCTGGATACGAGTACGCCCTTGATTATGCCAAGCAGCGCGTTCAGTTTGATGAGCCGATTGCTCACCGCCAATCCATCGCCTTCATGCTGGCCGAAATGGCTACCGATGTAGACGAAGCTCGTTTGCTGGTCTGGGAAGCGGCCTGGAAGCTGGATAAGGGAGAAGATGCGGTGCGGGAAACGGCCGTGATGAAACGCTACATCGACGAGATGGTCGTCCGAACCGCCGACCGTGCCGTCCAAATCCTGGGCGGCTACGGCTACATCCGCGAATATCCGGTGGAACTCTGGCTGCGCAATGCCCGCGGCTTTGCCACGTTTGACGGGATGGCGATTGTTTAGAGCATTTCAGCTAGTCAGCCTGTCAGCTAATCAGCCCAAAAGCTGAAAGCTGAACTGCTGACAAGCTGAGACGCTTCACGGAGTGGAAAAATGATAGACTTTGAACTACCCGAATTCATCAAAAATCAAAACCAGCTCATCCAAATGGTCGCCGAACAAGCGATGCGGCCGTTTTCGCGGGACCTGGATGAGCATGAACATGAGCGGCCCAAAATGTTTGTTGAGATGACCTGGCCGTTTACCCAGCAGATGGTACGCCAGGATTTGAAGGGTTTGAAAAAAGCGTTGGAAGGCAGCAATGGCCAGAATGGTCACAATGGCAGCAAGCCGTCGGAACCACGCAAGCCCAATTATGCTATTTTGTCGCTGATTGCCATGATTGAGCAGTTGAGCTGGGGGGATGCCGGGCAGTATCTCTGCCTGCCGCACCCCATGCTGGGTGGTGCGGCCATTTCTTCGGCGGGTACGCCGGAGCAGCAGCTTCGTTTCTTTGCTCCTTTCACCGAAGGCGACCCCAAGTGGGGGGCGATGGCCATCACTGAGCCGGACGCCGGGTCGGATAATAGTTCGATGCGGACAACGGCCGTTCTCGACCCCGACACCAACGAATGGATTCTGAACGGCGAGAAAATCTTCATCACCAGCGGCAAGCTGGCCCTGGAAGAGTCTGATGGCTTGTGCGTGGTTTGGGCGACGATTGACCCGAAGGCGGGGCGCGGCGGTATCAAATCCTTCGTCGTCGAAGCGCATACACCGGGTGTGAGCATTGCCAAGCAGGAACACAAGCTGGGCATCCGCGCCAGTGATACCGTGTCACTCCATTTCGACAACGCCCGCATTCCCTACGACAACTTGTTAGGCAGTGCCGAGGTACGGGAGAAAAGTACAGGGACGAAAGGATTCAAAGGGGCAATGAAGACCTTTGATTCTTCCCGTCCGGCGGTGGCCGCCAGTGCGGTGGGGATCGCTCGCGCCGCGTTGGAGTTCACGCAGCAGAAGCTGGCCGAAGAAGGGATTGTGGTGGACTATACCAAGAGTGTGCATGAGTTAACGGCCGTAGAACGCGACCTCATGGAAATGGAAGCCCGGCACAAAGGGGCCTGGCTCCTGACCTTGCGCGCCGCCGCCCAAATGGCCCACGGCGAAAGCAACCGCCTGGAAGCCAGCATGTGCAAATTCCGTGCCGGTGAAGCCGTGACCTGGATCACCCAAAAAGCAGTCGAACTGTTGGGGCCGTTGGGTTATTCCCGCGAATGGCTGGCCGAAAAATGGATGCGCGACGCCAAAATTAACGACATCTACGAAGGTACGCGCCAGATCAACCAGCTCATCGTTGCCTGCAGCATCCTGGGCTACACCCGCCGCGAGTTGAATAGTCTTGTAGTCGAGTAGTCAGGTACGGTTAGCCAAATTTTTCGACTATTTGACGACGAGACCACTAGACTACTCGACTTCTCAACCGTTATACTTAATTTATTCACAATTCACCCACTATTTTTGAGGAGAGACCCTTATGACATATCGCATTGACAAGGTTGCCATTATTGGCGCGGGCACAATGGGCGGGGGCATTGCCGCGCATCTGGCCAATATTGGCATCCCGGTAGTCCTGTTGGACATTGTTCCTGATTTGAGTGAACTGAAAGACAGTCCGGCAAATAGGCAACCGGATTGTGCAAAGTTTGTTCGACCGGATGGCCAAAGCTCGTCCGGCCAACTTGGCGCGCAAAGACCGGGCCGATTTAATTACTATCGGCAATGTTGAAGATGATTTTGATCAACTAGCCGATGTGGACTGGATCATCGAGGTCATTATCGAGCAGTTGCAGCCCAAAAAGGATTTGATGGCCCGCATTGAAGCGGTACGTAAGCCGGGCTGTATTATCAGCAGTAACACATCGGGCATTCCCATCAATCAAATTGCCGAAGACTGCTCCGATGAACTCAAAGCCCATTTTCTGGGGACCCACTTCTTCAATCCGCCGCGCTATCTCAAGCTGTTGGAAATTATTCTACAGATGATACTGCGCCGGAAGTAGTTGAATTTTTAAGAAATTTGGCAGTGAAGTATTGGGAAAGGCGTCGTTGTTTGCAGCGATACGCCCAACTTCATCGGCAATCGCTTTTTTCAGTGGCCGCTTCGCAGGCGATTGAGTATGCTCTTTGCCAATGGCTACACCATCTCAGAAGTGACGCCATTGGCCGCTGACGGCCGTCCCAAGAGTGCGACTTTCCGCCTGATGGATTTGGTCGGGTTAGATATTATGCGCGGAAGGTAATTTGTATGCAGCGGTGACGCATGATCCCTTCCGCGAAACATTACGGCCGGCAAAGACAACGGCCGTTATGAACCAAATGATCGCCAACAAATGGCTGGGCAACAAAACCGACCAGGGCTTCACAAAAGTCAATGGTCAACGGCCAGCGCGAATTCTGGACAATCAATCCCGATACCCTGGAATATGAAGCACCGGGCAGCCCCCGTTTCGATTCCGTCGGCGCAACCCGTAAAATCGAAGAGTTGGGCGAACGGCTGGGTAAATTGTTGGCATTCGACGACCGCGCGGCTACCTATGTGCGTGATACCATCTATTTCATGTTCTCCTTACGCCGCTTATGTCGCCCCGAAATCGCCTATAAGTTGACCGACGTTGATGATGCCGCGCTGGGGCTTGCTCACGAAGCTGGTCCGCTTCAGATTTGGGACATGCTGGGCGTAGCTGAGACGGTCGAGAAGATGGAAGGCCGGTCTGACGTGGCCGATTGGGTCAAAGAGATGCTGGCCAATGGAAGCGACAGTTTTACAAAGGCAGAAGTTACTGATTTTGTGGACAAGAAATATAAGCTGTCGGAACCTGATAAAAACATCATTCTGGGTGATTTGCACGCCGCGGGCAAAGAAGTGGAAAGAACATGAGCGCCAGCCTGCTCGATATGGGCGTATGGCGTGGTTTTGTCTCGAGTACCATGCCAAGTTGAACGCTATCGACCAGACATGATCGACATGGGCCACAAAGCCCTGGAACGCTCGATAAAGATTTTCGACGCGATGGTAGTTGGCAAACAACGGTTCTGATTTCTGCGTGGGCGCCAACCTGTTTGCGGGGTGGCCGCGCAGCAAGGCGTGGGAGCAGTTGGAGGCAATGGTGAAGTCGCTGCAGCAGCTTACTTTTAATTTGCGCCACGCGCCCAAACCGGTTGTGACGGCACCGCACCAGCGTGTACTAGGTGGGGGTGTGGAAATGACGATGGGTGGCTGGACGGCCGTTGCCGATCACGAAACCTACATGGGCCTGGTCGAAGTGGGCGTGGGCCTCATCCCGGCCGGCGGTGGCTGCAAAGAAACCCTGCGCCGCAGGGTTAACCCGGTCATGAAGACGGCTAATGCCGATGTCGTTCCCATCATGCAGGAAGTCTTTGAGCAGTTGGCCACGGCCAAAGTCGGCACCAGCGCCTGGGAAGACCGTGATTTAGGCTATCTGCTGGATACAGACATAGTTGTGATGAACAGCGACCACCGGCTGGCCAAAGCCAAGCAAATTGCCTTGCAGTTAGCCGCCGCCGGGGCGCGTCCTCCGGAAGTAGAAAAAATCTATGCCGCCGGGCGAGATGTTCTGTCAGCCTTGAAGCTGGGTCTGAAAAGCTTTGTCTGGGCCGGTTATGCCACCGAACATGATGCAGTCATTGGCGAAAAACTGGCCTACGTGCTGACCGGCGGTGACCTGAGCGCGCCCGCCTGGGTCGATCCCTGGTACATCCTCGATCTGGAGCGCGAAGCGTTTTTGTCGTTGTTGGGCACGGAAAAGACTCAAGCTCGGATTATGCATATGTTGCAAACCGGCAAGCCATTGCGGAACTAAGGAGACGAAAATGACACGAGAAGCTGTAATTGTAGCTGGACTGAGAACGGCCGTTGGCCGCAGCAAGAAAGGAACAACCCGCAACTGGCGCTCCGATGACATGACGGCAGCGGTGATTGCGGAATTGATGAAACGAACGGGCATTGACCCGACTTTGATTGATGACGTGGTGATTGGCTGTGCCATGCCGGAAGGTACGCAAGGGTTGAATTTCGGTCGTTCCATTGCTTTGCGGGCGGGATTGCCTACCAGCGTGCCCGGCATGACCGTCAACCGCTTTTGCTCTAGCGGTTTGCAAACCATCGCCCAATCGGCGGAACGGATTATCGCCAATGGGGCCGACATCATCATTGCCGGTGGGGCAGAAACGATGAGTTTGGTTCCCATGACCGGTTTCCGCATCAGCCCCAACCCCTGGCTGGCCGACAACCACCCGGAAGCGTACATGGGCATGGGTTTAACGGCCGAACAGGTGGCGAAAGAGTTTAATGTCTCGCGGGAAGAACAGGATGCCTTTGCGGTGAAAAGTCATCAGAAGGCGGCGGCGGCGATTGGGAACGGCCGTTTCCGCGACGAAATCCTGCCTATCGAAATCGAAGAAGTAACCGCCGGACCCAATGGCACGCAAAACCGCCAGACCCTCTTGTTTGACACCGACGAACACGTCCGCCCGGACACAAACATGGAGGCGCTGGCTAAACTGCGCCCTGTTTTCAAGCAGGGTGGTTCGGTTACGGCCGGTAACTCTTCGCCATTGAGCGATGGCGCGGCCGCTGTCATTGTGATGGAACGGCAAAAAGCGGAAGAACTGGGTTTGAAGCCGCTGCTCAAATTCATTGGTTACAATGTGGGCGGCGTGCGGCCGGAAATCATGGGGATGGGACCGATTGCGGCCGTGCCCCGCGTTCTCAAGCGCACCGGCATGAGCCTGGATGACATGGGGCTGATCGAGTTAAACGAGGCTTTTGCCGCGCAGTCAGTGGCTGTGATTCGGGAATTAGGCTTGAATGAAGATGTCCTTAACGTCAATGGCGGCGCGATTGCCCTGGGGCATCCGTTGGGTGCGACCGGCGCCAAATTAACGGTACAAATCATGCACGAAATGCTGCGTCGGGGCACAAAGTATGGCATGGTAACAATGTGCATCGGCGGCGGGATGGGCGCGGCCGGTATTTTTGAAAATCTGAGTCAGGATTAAGGCAGAAGGAAGAAGGCAGAGGGCAGAAGATTGTAAGCCTTCTGCCTTCTTTATTTGGCAATAAAGCGTAAGATTATTCGTAAGTGTCGGTTGGTACAGTTGAGGGTGGAGCGCAGCACCTAATAAATCATCTACAATTTCATAATTTTGTATATGGTGGCGTTGCCATTCCTGCTTACATGCTTCCCACTAATTGACGCCACACTGCCTGGCAGAAGGGAGAAAATGATGGGCAAGTCGATCCTGGTTGTAACAGAGGAACCAATTACAAGATATTTATTGCGACTGGTATTGGAACGAGACGGTTTTGAAGTGTTTGAAGCTGAGTATGGGATGGATGCGGTTAATCATGTGCGGGAGATGCATCCTGATATTTTAATTTTGGATGCGACCCGATGTAATAAAGATGGTTTTGTCGTCTGCTGTTCGACTGATCGGGAAAAAGCGACGGCGCTTATGCTTCATGCCAAGACGCAGTTTGATGTATTGAAAGAGATTTTGAGTGTCGGTATCACTAATTTTCTACCCAGACCTGTGTTAAGCCAGGATTTGATCAAGAGTGTGCGATTGGCTTTTGACGATACGGGTTTTGCCTCTTTCCCTGAATTTCAACCGGCCTGATGACAATTTGTTTTGAAGCACTCAACAGGTAAATCTCTGGCTGAGTGAGTGTTTTAGGTTGGGACACGGCCGTTCCTGACATCTCCTCGGAATTTTGCTAATCTATACACCAATCCACATGAATTGGTGAGGAAATTATGCAGAAAACCATCGCAATAAAACTGCTGGAAGGTAAAAAAATCAAACACGAGGTCATTGCTTACCCCAATCACATGCGTGATGCTGAAGCAATCGCCGTCGAATTAGGCGTTCCGGCCGGCCAGGTGTTTAAAACGCTGGTTGTGCTGCCACCAGGGACGACGGGCCGAGAGGCCAAGCCGCTCTTGGTCATGCTGCCGGCAGACCGGCAGTTGAGCTTGAAAAAGTTGGCCAAAGCTATATCTGCCAAGAAATTACAAATGGCAACGCATGCCGAAGCGGAAAAAATGACAGGGTTACAAGTTGGCGGGATTTCGGCCTTGGCCTTGCTTAATCGCGGATTTGCCATTTACCTCGACGAATCGGCACGCAATTATGAGCTAATCTATGTTAGTGCCGGGCAGCGCGGGTTGGATATCAAACTGGCAGTTGCCGATCTGGTTAAAGTAACCGGGGCACGTTTTGTGGATGCCGGAGAATAGCGTTAGTTATATGACCGCTGTGATTGGGTCACTTTTTTGATAACTTTTGAATCGTCTGGATAACGTCAGGAAAGTCAAACGGTTTGGGCAAAAAGACAGCCTGAATGTTTGCCAGTTCCAGGTTGGTGGGGGGCGGCCAGGCACTCACCATGACCAACGGCCGGGTTTCACCCCGTGCACGTAATTCATTAGCCAGTTCCAGGCCAGTCATTTTAGGCAGCCGAATGTCGAAGAACAGCAAATCGGCCTGCTGGTATTCTTGCCGGTCGGTATTTTCCAACAGCTCTTCAGCACTCATGAAAATAGGATCAACATGGATGCCAAATAGACCCAGACCGCTAACTAATAATTGGGCGATGCTGGGTTCGTCTTCAACGTAAACGATGCGGATTGTGTCTTTTGCTTCCTGGTTCATAGTCGTTCCTTTGTACCCTATGATCATACTTGATTACTCAGTTTTGGCAATGAGTGGGAAGTACTGGAAATTGGGCAGCGGGTACAGTTGGTTGTAGATGAGATAGAGCGGCGTGGCGGGAGAATCGAGCACGGCCATTGCCGGCAGCCAGGGATGTGACCAGGGAAACAGTCGGGTGAGAGCCAAAGTGATGGTAACGTCTGCTCCTGGTGCAAGGTCGCCATCCCAAATCACGCTTTTGTCGCGTAAAAAAACGGTACCGGCAGATGTTTTGAGCGAATCGGTAATAGGCCGTAATGTTGGGTAGTAGTGCATTGCTGCCTCGGCCGAATTGGCGGTAATGGGGCTGTTGTTGATGATGTGAAGGGTGTAGGTGACGGTTTGGGTGACAAAGTTTAATTGGGAAACGGCCGTTACTGTCGAACGACTCAAATCGGCCATTTCAATCCAGACTGGGGCTGTTTTCTCAAAAGCGAGATCGTGACGGCCGTAATAAATTTGCAGATGATTGTCTAACCGCTCTTTGGGAACGGCCGTTTGGGGAATTGCCTGGTACACAATTTGGTGCTGGCCGCCGGGCGGTAGCAATCCGCTCCAGGTCAGTTGGTTGGCAGACATGTTAAACACCGCTCCGCCGTTGATGCTGCCCGGCAGCATTAGCAAATCCGCTGGCAGCGTGTTGGTAATTTTGACCTGATTGGTGATGGCCTGTGGCAGGTTTTTCAGGGTAATTGTGTAGGTGCGCGGCTCGCCTAATGGGGTGTTTGATTGGTCAACCTGGAATGTCGAGTCCCCCAAATCACTCAGCCAGCCGACGATGCTGTTCATCGTGGTTGTTCGTGCGGACAGCGATAGTTTTTCCAGTGGGAAGCTGAGGAAGATGGTGCGCCAATTGCTGCCGGTTGTAGCTGTGCCACCGGCCATGCCCTGGTCAAGCCACAGGTAGGGCCGGCTGCCGGGTCGGGGAATCACGCCGTCGCTGTTGTTTTGGTATGGGGGGTAGTCTAGGACGAGCGGCCCGGCTAAATCGGGGGGCAGTTCAGTGTTGGCAGCGCCATACACTTTATTTGGTTCTAGCGACTCGCGGTAGTCGATGACGCCCAGATAATGTCGGGCCAGTTCTGTTTTATAGTTGTAAAAGAGAAAATCCTGGCTGGTGAGGAAGAGCCGACCGCCTTGTTGAAGGTATTGGGTCAGGCGTTGATTTTCAACGGCCGTTACCGGGGCAAACCAGTCGTAAGCTGTGTACCACAGAACAAAATCGTAGGCATTGAGGATGTCTTGGGGCGGGCTGCCGCGCTGGTTGTTGTCCCATCCGATTTCCCAGACGTCGTAGGTAAGATTCATGGCATCCAGCATGGCACCGTAAATTGCTTCCTGGTTGTACCAGCGGTCGTCATCAACGAGGAGGATGTTGCCGGGTGTTTTGTGGTGCAGATTGAGTTTGGTGGTGGTGTCGGGGTAATTGGTGGATACGGCCGTTGCCTGCATATCATGCACGAAATCATCCGGTAAATCGCCAGGCACATCGATATGCAGCACCGTTTGCCCAGTTTGGCACGGGCCTAGCTTTATCGTTTCTGTAATGAGAGAAGCAGGCCAAACGTTGTTGGCCGTGGAAACCTGGAAGGTGTCGGTCAATGTCTCGCTCAGGTTGCGCAGGGTAAGCGTATAAACCATCTGGCTGCCAGCGAGGGCAAAATCATCGATGGTCCCTGTTTCCCAGCGCACGCCGCTGTTTTGTGGCGGGAGGGCAAAGGAGGCAAAGCTGCGATCCAGGATTTGGTTGCGCTGGCTGATGGGTACGCCTTCCAGTCCAAAGCCCAAATAGGCCAAATGGAACGGGCGGCATCGGTGGGAATAAAGGCCGCCAGCCAGCCCGTCGGCGAATTCAAAGATTGGCTGGCTCAAGGCCCCCGACAAGGGAGTCGATTGGTCTGGTGTTGTCTGGTTTTGGGCACTGCCTGGCCCGTTTAAGATGGGGCTGATACCGGCAAAGAGCGTGTCGGGCGCGCCGGTGAGTAGGTTGGAAGTACGGGTTTCGCCTCTAAAATTGGCTTGCAGCAAGTGGTACCACCAGTGCTGCAAATCAAGGCCAGAGCCATCGTATCCGCCAATATTTTGGCCGCTGACCAGTAAATTGCCGCCTAGTCCCAAATAATCGCTGATGACGGTTCCAGCGCCAATGTAGCCGGGCGAGTCTAGTGGATTTGACCAGACGACAGTGTCGTAGCCCGCTAACAGGTCCAGTGAGGGGACATCATGGTAGGGATCGCGAATGGTCCAGGTGTCGAAGCTGTAATTAAGGTCGGTTAAGCTGTCTTGATAATAGCTGGCATAACTGCTGAAATACCATTTGCCGCCATCGACCAGCAAAATGGTGGGAGCGGGGTCCAGGGTAAAATTCTGGGTGATGGTTTGGCTAGTTGTGGCCAGAATAACCGCTTGATCAGAGCGGAAGCCCGGTGCTGATACAGAGAGTTTATATTGGTTGGGCGGCAAATTGAGTTGGAAACGGCCGTTCCCATCACTGCTAACATGCAGCGGCGTATTTAGTACGGATACGGTGGTGACCAATGGCTCATTGGTATCGCTGCGACGGATAACGCCCTGAACCATGCTGCCCGGCAGCGGTTCCAGGTCGAAATCACGGGTTGTTGTCTGCCGGGCTGTAATGACGATTTGAGCAAATTCCTTCGCGTAGCCAAAGACACCAACAGCCAGATCGTAAGTTCCTGGAATAAGTTGGATTTGAAAACGGCCGTTTTCATCCGCACTCCATTCAAAAGACGCGCCGTTGGTATTGGTGATGACGACAGTGGCATGAGCGAACGGCGTGCCGTCACTATGAATCAGGCCGGAAAGCAGCCCGGTTTCCACCTGCGTGCTGACTGCGGCGTAGGTATCCAGCCGCCCCCAGCCGGAGGCGTTGTTGGGGTGGGTGGTGCTAATGGGAACGGCCGTTTGCGCCAAAACGTCCAAAATTTCCGAGCGAGTCAGGTTGGGATTGGCCGACAGCAGCAGAGCAATCGCGCCGCTGACGTGGGGTGCTGCCATCGATGTGCCGCTGTTAAGACCGTAACGGCCGTTGGGCAAGGTCGATAAAACTTCCATCCCTGGAGCGGCTATCCAGGGATTTTGTTCGTGGGTTAATACTGATGGACCGCGTGATGAGAACCAAGCCACTTCGTCAATGTCATCGGTGGCGGCAACCGAAAGGGTTTCGGTCAGGTTGGCAGGTGATGCAATGGTTTCGGTGAACGGGCCGTCATTGCCTGCCGAAAACACGGTGATGATGCCGGCTGACTGTAGAGCGTTAATGTCTTTAATAAAACTGGTGCTGAAGGGGTTGCCGCCCCAGGAGTTGTTGACGATGTCAGGAGCCAGGGCCGGATTGCCGGCTGGCGCCATCAGCCATTCAAAGCCGCGATGGACGTCGCTTTCATAAATAAACCCCAAACTATCGGCAATGCTGACAGCAATCCATTGGGCGCCGGGTGCTGCGCCAATACCATTTTGGCCAACGGCCGTTCCGGCCACGTGTGTGCCATGTCCCAAGGCGTCCATTGGCTCAATGATGTCGGGGTAAACTGCATGAAACCAGTTACCAGTGTGGTCAATTGAACCGCCGCCCAGATTGCCACGATAGTTGGGCAGCAAATCTGGATGCGTCCAATCTACCCCGCTGTCCATGATGGCGATGGTAACCCCGCTGCCATCAATGCCCAGCCCGTACCATGTTTGGAGAGCATTAATGCGATCGATGCCCCAACTGGTGGTGATTGGCGGCTGGTTGCTGGCTGTTAGCTGTTGGGCCTGGACAGCGATTCGCCAGTAGTCCGTGTCGGGCGGATCAAAATAACGGTGGCGTTCGTCAAGGGTTACAGTGGCGACGTCAGGCCGGGCTGCGATTTGATCGACAAGTTTGGCTGTGCTGGTCACCAGAATGGCGTTGATAATCCAAAATGGATGGTATTCTGTGATTTCACCGCTGCTTTGCCAGGTGTCGAGCTGCTGGCGCAGGGCGGACTGGCTGGCAGCTGCGGTTTGTTGCAGGGATTGGATGGTGGCTGTGCGCTGGTCGAGTTTGGTGGTAACGGCCGTTGCTTGGGGCAGTACGGCCGTTTCCTTCATGTGAACAATAATGCGTACCAGACCATCGGGGTTGGCTTCGGGAACTGCAAATTGTGGGTGAGCCAGAGCGGGAAATTGAAGCGTCAAAAAGACCGCAATAGATGCAGCCAATAAGCTTAAAAGCAGAGTAATCAAGCGCCGATGTATTTGCATGGCATGATTATACTGCCTAAAACCTGAAAATCAGCCTTGCGGAAAGGTTTCCTATGTAAAAAACGTCAAACAAATGCTGTCTGTTTGACGTTAGTAAAAACGTATTATTTTATGTGCACAGTTGAAGTGAAGAGCTGGCTAAAACAGTCCCCAGTCGCTCCCAGCGCCTTCTTCCATCATGGATGGATCCCATAATTCGGTGCCAACGGTGATGGTTGCGCCGCCCTTCATGATTTGATTGCTGACCAGACGCACTTGTTCGATGAGCTGCGGTCCGTAAGGGCAGAAGGGGGTGGTGAGAATCATGGTGATTTTAGCGGCGTCATCAGTTTCATTGATGTCAATCTTGCGAATGAGACCCAGTTCGACAATATTCAAGCCAATTTCAGGATCAATGACGTTGCGAAGGGTTTCCAGTAGTTCTTCTTCTTTGCTGACTACCATTGGTTTATCCTTTTTGTTGTTTTATGAAACGGCCGTTTTTGGTGAAAAAGTAAACTGACAACACTCATCACCTTGCAGCATACAGGTGTGCTGCTCAACAGGCGTTTGCAAAATAGTGACCATGAGCGACTTGTCCATACCACAGATTTCGGTGTGTTCCTGGCCAATGGAGTAGTAAGGGCAGCCGTATTCGGTTAGCGTGTAACGGCCGTTTTTCTTCTCCCACTTTACCAAAAACCCTTCTTCTGAAAGCATAGACACCAGGTAAGACAAACGCTCTTCAAAGGCCATCGATTCAAACGAGCCTTTGTGGTCTTGTAGAATATTTTGTACCACTCCCTGGAAGATTTGTTGTAACTGTTCTGCGGGAAGCCTTGCCTTTAATTCATCAAGCAGCCGATTCGTAAGACGCACATATTTGTGCGGGAACAGTTCATGGCCGCTTTCGCTTAAACTATAAACGTAATACGGCCGTCCCACCTTACGCCGCACACTGTCAACTTCAATCAATCCTTCTGCTTGCAGGGCATTCAAATGGTGCCTCACAGTGACAGGCGAGACCTCGGCTGTTTCAGCTAATTCTTCCACCGTAGCCTGGTTGGAAGATTTGAGCGCATGCAAAATCGTATCACGCGTACTTTGTTTGCCTTTATTTGTTACAGGTTTCACGGTAAAATCCTCTCTTGATGAATCAATTATGAGTATAGCAGTCGAGTAGCCTTTTGTCAATTACACTATTTTTATTATATTTATGATAATTATTGACGTTGGTTCCCCCTCATGATATAATTTTCCTTGGTGGGTGTCCCCGACGATCGCCCGTTAAATGTTATCGTTCGAAAAATATTAGTTAGGAGATGTAGACTCAGATGACTACAGCATTAGAAATAAAAAATCTGCACGCCAGTGTGGCCGACCAGCCGATTTTGAAAGGTATTAATTTATTAATCAAACAAGGCGAAGTTCATGCTCTGATGGGGCCAAATGGGTCTGGCAAGAGCACGCTGGCTTATACTTTAGCCGGGCATCCGGCCTATACAGCGACGGCGGGTCAGGTGATTTTTGATGGCGAAGATTTGCTGGAAATGGAAGCTGATGAGCGTTCGCGCGCCGGTTTGTTCCTGGCATTTCAATATCCGGCCGCTGTGCCCGGTGTGACGCTGGCCAAGTTTTTGCGCCAGACGATTAATTCTCGCCGCCAGGCGGAAGACCCGGAAGACTCGGGAATTTCTATTCCGGCGTTCCGGCGTTTTCTAAAAGAAAAGATGGATATGTTGGGTATTGATCACAAATTTGCCGGCCGTTATTTGAATGAAGGGTTCTCCGGCGGTGAAAAGAAGCGTGTCGAGATTTTGCAGATGGCGACGGTTGCACCGAAGATCGCGATCATGGATGAGACCGATTCCGGCCTGGATATTGATGCCTTGCGCATTGTTTCTGAAGGCGCATTGCAGCTTCACAAGGATATTAACATGGGTGTTTTGGTGATTACCCACTATCAGCGTATTTTGGATTATATCCAACCGGATTATGTTCACGTGATGTTTGACGGCCGTATCGTGGAAAGCGGCGGCCCAGACCTGGCCCTAAAACTAGAGCAAAGCGGTTACGACTGGATTCGCGAAAAGTATGGGGTAGCCGAGGAAGCGTAAATATGGCTCAAGAAATTGCACCTGAATTAACTGAAGAAGAAATCGTTGCCAACGTCAACCAGGATTATGCTGAAAAATATGGCTTTGCCGATGCTGAGGATTATGTTTTTAAGGCCGAGAAAGGGCTGAGTGAAGAAATTGTCCGGGCTATCTCGGCGATGAAAAATGAGCCGCAATGGATGCTTGAGTTCCGTTTGAAAGGGTATGAGCATTACTTGAAACGGCCGTTACCCGAATGGGGCGCCGACCTGCATCAAATTGACTTTGACGACATTTACTACTACATCAAACCCACCAATCAGGCCGAAGACTCCTGGGATGATGTGCCCGAATACATCAAAAATACCTTTAACAAGCTGGGCATTCCCGAAGCCGAGCAGAAATTCCTTTCCGGTGTTGGTGCGCAGTACGAATCGGAAATGATTTACCACAACATCAAAAAAGAGTTGGGGGATAAGGGCGTTATTTTCCTGGGTATGGATGATGCAGTACAGAAGCATCCCGAAATCGTCAAAGAATATTTCAACACGGTTATTCCGTACACCGATAATAAGTTTGCGGCTCTGAATACGGCCGTTTGGTCAGGTGGCAGCTTTATTTACGTGCCGCCGGGCGTGCACATCGACATGCCTTTGCAGGCTTACTTCCGCATCAATGCCAAAAACATGGGCCAATTCGAGCGCACCCTCATCATTGTCGATGAAGGCGCTTACGTCCACTACGTGGAAGGCTGCACTGCGCCCATCTACTCTTCTGATTCCTTCCACTCCGGCGTCATCGAGATTTACGTCCGCAAAGGCGCGCGCTGCCGTTACAGCACCATCCAAAACTGGTCTACCAACGTCTACAACCTGGTCACCCAGCGGGCCATCGTCGAAGAAAAAGGGACGATGGAATGGGTGGATGCCAACTTAGGCTCCAAAATCACGATGAAATACCCGGCTGTTTTCCTGAAAGGGGAAGGTGCGCACGGTGAGGTTTTGTCCATTGCCTTTGCTTCAAAGGGGCAGCACCAGGATGCGGGTGGTAAGGCGGTGCATTTAGCGCCCAATACCACCAGCCGCATTATCTCTAAATCCATTTGCAAAGATGGCGGCCGTTCCTCCTATCGCGGTCTGCTCAAGGTACGGGAAGGAGCGTACAACGTCAAATCGAACGTGGTTTGTGATGCGCTCTTGCTGGATGAACACAGCCGCTCTGACACTTATCCCTACATCGAGATTGATGAACGGGATGTGACTATTGGTCACGAAGCGTCGGTGAGTAAAGTGGGTGAAGAGCAGTTGTTCTACCTGATGAGCCGCGGCATTTCCGAAGAAATGGCCACCTCGATGATCGTCAACGGCTTCATTGAACCGCTGGTTAAAGAGCTGCCGATGGAATACGCGATTGAGATGAATCGGCTGATTCAGCTGCAAATGGAGGGAAGCATTGGCTGATGCGGAATGATGAATGCGGAATGATGAATTTCTACTCATCCTTCATTGTTCATCGTTCATAATTTTGAGTTATGAGTACATTTACCAAAGAAGCAGTAAAGAAGTTATCGGCATCCCTAAACGAACCGGAATGGATGCTAGAGTTTCGGCTGAAGGCGTTTGAGATTTATGAAAATACGCCGATGCCAACGTTGAAAGATGAGGCCTGGCGGCGTACCAATTTGCGTACCTTGCAATGGGAGCAGATGGGACCATCAATTAATGGTGATGCGGCGACGGATGCCGAACTGCCCTCGTTCCTGGGTGAACAATTGACTACGGACAAAGCTGGCGGCAACATGCTGCAAGTGGATGGCGTTGTACGCCAGTTTGAATTAAGTGATGAATTGAAGGCTCAGGGTGTGATTTTCTGTGACATGCACACGGCCGTTTCCCAACACCCCGATCTGGTCAAAAAATATTTCATGACCCAGGGCGTGCAGGTGACCGAAGGCAAGTTCGCAGCCCTGCATGGCGCATTCTGGCGCGGCGGGACGTTCCTGTACGTACCGCGCAATGTTCAGGCGGCAGCCCCCTTGCACAGCGTGTTGTGGTCGGTTAACGGCCGTACTTTCACCCATACCCTGGTCGTTTTAGATGAAAGCGCCGAAGCCATCTTCATGGACGAATACGCCTCGGCCGATGGTGATGGGCAAAGCCTGCACAATGGCGTAATTGAGTTGATTGTTGGTGACAACGCCAACCTGATTTATGCCGGGCTGCAAGATTTTGGCCAGAACATGTGGCAGTTCAATCACGAACGAGGTCGCGTAGGCCGCGATGGCAAATTAGATTGGGTCACCAGTATTATGGGTACCCGCCTGACCAAAGCGTTCCAGACGATGGAACTGGATCAGCCCGGCGGTTGGGGACGGATGAGCGGCATTTTCTTTACAAACGGCCGTCAACATCTGGACATGGATACCCAACAAAATCACAACGCCGCCGATACCACCAGCGACCTGCTATACAAAGGGGCGCTGCGTGAACAATCCCGCGTTGTCTGGCAGGGGATGATCAAAGCGCTGCCTGGCTCGCAGCGGATTGATGGCTTCCAGGCCAACCGCAACCTGATGTTGGATGAAACTGCCCGCGCCGATTCGATTCCCGGCCTGGAAATTGAAGCCGACGATGTTCGCTGCACCCATGCGTCAGCCGTCGGCAAGTTGGATGAAGAAGAACTTTTCTACCTGATGAGCCGCGGCATTCCGCGCAATATCGCTGTCGAAATGTCGGTACAGGGATTCTTTGATCCGCTGATGCGCCGGATTCCTTTTGAGGGAATTCGTACCCGCATCTTCGACCGCATCGTTGAAAAAATCGGTTAGAAAGCTGTTGTCAAAGTGAAAAGCTAGAGCTAGAGCAGGAGCGAGAGGAAGAACAAGCCTCTATCTCTGCCTCTAGCTCTAGCTATTTATGAAGGAGTGAAAATGACTACAAACAAAGGCTATGTTCATCCTGAGGTGTTGGTTAGTACCGATTGGGTGGCTGAAAATTTGGAAAATACGGACCAGTACCGATTGGTTGAATCGAATGAAGATGTGCTGCTGTATAGTACCGGCCATATCAAAAATGCTGTCCATATTGACTGGATTGCGGACTTGAACCACGCCATTCGCCGCGATTATTTGGATGAGAAGCAGTTTTCTGAATTGATGGCCAAACATGGCATTAGCAATGATATGACAGTCATTTTTTATGGGGATAAGAACAATTGGTGGGCCTGTTATGCCTTCTGGGTATTCCAGCTTTTTGGCCACACGAAGGCCAAGGTGATGGATGGTGGCCGTAAAAAATGGCTGGATGAAGGGCGCGATTTGACCAGGGAAAAGCCTTCTTTTGCGTCAACTGTTTATAAGCCGGCGGCGCGGACCGATTACAAGATTCGCGCTTTCCGGGATCAGGTGATGGAGCATGTGGAGAAGGAACGGCCGTTAGTCGATGTCCGCAGTCCGCAAGAATACAGCGGGGAACTGCTGCACATGCCCGGCTCGCCGCAGGAAGGTGCACTGCGTGGTGGCCACATTCGCGGGGCGGTTAACGTACCCTGGAGCCGTGCCGTAGCCGAGGATGGCACTTTTAAAACAGCTGACGAACTGCGTGCTATCTATGAAAAAGAGCAAGGATTATCACCAGACCAGAACGTCGTTGCTTACTGCCGCATAGGTGAGCGCAGCTCCCACACCTGGTTTGCGTTGACTTATCTGCTGGGGTATGCCAACGTGCGTAACTACGATGGCTCCTGGACGGAATGGGGCAATCTGGTTGGCGCGCCCATCGAAAATCCATCCAAACAATAATGCTTTTCGAGTCATAAGTCATGCGTCTTGCGTCATCAATTGACGCATGACAGAATGACGTATGATACACAAAAATTCCTGACCCAACT
This sequence comes from Ardenticatenaceae bacterium, assembly GCA_020634245.1. Classification (GTDB taxonomy): domain Bacteria; phylum Chloroflexota; class Anaerolineae; order Promineifilales; family Promineifilaceae; genus JACKCC01. Next base: position 260,609 of record JACKCC010000006.1, read on the forward strand.
GGTGCTGGGGGCTGTCGGTAGACTTTACTGATAGCCCCCTTTGTGGTTAAATTCCCCCATACTTTTGAGTGATTGGACAAGATAAATGCTGGACATTGTTAAAATTCGGGCCGATTTTCCCATATTGAATACAGAAGCTTATCCGGGCGTGCCGTTAGTTTACCTGGACAATGCCGCCTCCTCCCAAAAACCCTTGCCGGTTATCCAGGCGATGAGTGAGTATTACCAAAATTACCATGCCAACGTCCATCGCGGCATCCACCGGTTGAGTGAGGAAGCAACTAACCGGTATGAAGTGGCGCGAGAAAAGGTAGCCCGTTTCATCAATGCACCTGATGCCAGCCAGATAATCTGGGTGCGAAACGCCACAGAAGGCTTTAATTTGGTGGCTTACTCCTGGGGACGGGCCAATATTCAGACCGGTGATGAGATTTTGCTGACCGAAATGGAGCATCATGCTAATCTGGTTCCCTGGCAGATGCTGGCTGAAGAAAAAGGGGCTGTCTTACGTTTTATCCCCTTCATGGAAGATGGCACACTGGATTTGAGTGATTTGGATTCACTGTTGAATGAAAAAACAAGACTGTTTTCATTTACGGCGATGTCCAACGTTTTTGGTACGATTACGCCAGTCAAGGAATTGGTTAAAGCCGGGCATGCAGTCGGCGCGGTGGTAATGGTTGATGCGGCGCAAAGTGTTCCCCATCTGTTGGTGGATGTACAGGATTTGAACTGCGATTTTTTGGCCTTTTCCGGCCATAAGATGTGCGGGCCAACGGGAATTGGCGTATTGTACGGTAAACGGGAGCTGTTGGAAGCAATGCCGCCGTTTATGGGCGGGGGCGACATGATTCGGCGGGTGCATTTGACGCATTCGACGTGGAATGAGATTCCCTGGAAGTTTGAAGCGGGGACGCCGAGTATTGCTGAAGCGATTGGATTGGGCACGGCCGTTGACTATCTCACTAGCATTGGTATGGAAAACATTCACGCCCACGAACAGTTTATCACCAATTACGCCCTGGAAGCATTGAGCGAGGTTCCCGGCGTGTCGCTCTACGGCCCACCGGCGGCGCAAAAGGGGGGTGTAGCCGCCTTCACCTTGAAGGGTGTCCATCCTCACGACATCGCCGAACTGGTTGATAAAGATGGTATCGCTATCCGCGCCGGCCACCACTGTGCGATGCCTTTACACAAAAAGCTGGGTGTCAGCGCCACTGCTCGCGCCAGCTTTTATTTGCATACGACCACCGAAGAAATTGATAAATTAGTCGAAAGTTTGCATCGCGTGCGCAGTGTGTTTCGTTTATAATTTGGGATGTGATGAGTACCGAGTGATGGGTAATGAGAAGACTATCCGACTACTCGGCTACCAGGCTAAGTGACTAAAATGTTAGACGAAAGTTTTTACCGAGAACAGATTATTGATCTGTACGAGAATCCGCTGAATTATGGTGAGCTGGACCCTTGTGACTTCTCATACGAAGAGGATAACCCTCTGTGCGGCGATGTGATTCGTATTGACGTGCGCCTGGATGAGAACGGCCGTGTTGCCGATGCAGCCTGGAGCGGTGATGGCTGCGCAATCAGCCAGGCTTCCGCTTCGCTTTTAACCGAAGAAATAAAAGGCATGACGTTGGCCGAGATCAAGAATTTCGACAAGGACGAATTGTTAAAATTGGTCGGTGTGCCGTTGAGTATGGCCCGCGTTAAATGTGCTTTGTTATCTTTGAAAGTGTTAAAAGCCGGCGCATACGGCCTTCCTGACAAAGGTGTCATGCGCGACCAGGAATAATTGCGTCTTTTTGCGCTTTTGATTTCAAAGAGGGCGTACGGCCGTTGCTGCGCCCTTTTTGTTTGACAGCATGCCCCAAATTGCCTATATTTAACCATCCATTTATAGAACAAACATTTCACTAATTGTAGGGACCGAAGGTTGGTGATTCGCAACGATTCCGCCTATGATTGCCAACCGCGAATTTCGAAAAACATGGAAATTGGAACCGTAAAACAAATCAATATAGACGAAGAAATGCGCGAATCGTATTTAAGCTATGCGATGAGCGTTATTGTATCGCGGGCGCTGCCCGATGCCCGCGATGGCTTAAAGCCAGTGCAGCGGCGCATTTTATACGCCATGCACGATATGGGCTTACGACCCGATATGCCCTTCAAAAAATCGGCTCGTGTGGTAGGTGAAGTGCTGGGTAAATACCATCCGCATGGCGACCAGTCGGTTTACGATGCCATGGTGCGTATGGCTCAGGATTTTTCTATGCGATATACCCTGGTGGATGGTCAGGGCAACTTCGGCTCATTGGATGGCGATGCGGCGGCGGCCATGCGTTATACCGAAGCCCGCATGTCACCAATGGGTTACGACATGCTGGAAGACATCGGCAAGAATACGGTCGATTTTACTACTAATTTTGACGATTCATTGAAGGAACCGACTGTTTTACCGGCGACGATTCCTAATTTGCTAGTAAATGGCTCGACCGGCATCGCCGTGGGCATGGCCACCAATATTCCGCCTCATAATTTGGGCGAGGTGCTGGATGCTCTGGTTTATCTGTTGGACAACTGGAAAAAACTGGATGACGTGTCGGTTTCCGATTTGATGCAGTTTATCAAAGGGCCGGATTTCCCGACGGGCGGCTTGGTTTTCCGTTACAAAGGGGAAGCGAACGAAACGGATGCTATTGCGGCGGCCTATGCCACCGGCCGTGGCCGGGTGACGGTACGAGCAAAAGCTCACGTTGAGCAGATGGAACGTAACAAGTCGCGTATTGTCATCACCGAACTGCCATACCAGGCCAACAAGACCAATCTGCTGGGCCGTATCGCCGATTTGCACCGGGATGGCAAAATCGAAGGCTTGACCGACCTGCGGGACGAGTCGGACCGGAACGGCATGCGCATCATCCTGGAGACAACGCGTACGGTGGAGCCGGAAGCCGTGCTGGCCGAATTGTTCCGCCAGACGCCCATGCAGAGTACGTTTAGCATTTCGCTGCTGGCATTGGTCAATGGGGAACCGCGCATTTTGACATTGAAGCAGTCGTTGCGTGTTTATCTCGACCATCGATTGGAAGTGGTGCGACGGCGCAGTGAATATGATTTGGAAAAGGCGCGTAATCGGGCGCACATTTTGGAAGGGCTGCTGATTGCGCTGGATAATTTGGATGCAGTTATTGATACTATTCGCCGGTCGCGGACGGTAGAAACGGCTAAGGCGAATTTGCAAAAGAATTTCAAGTTAACCGAGATTCAGGCGCAGGCGATTCTGGATATGCAGTTACGCCGCCTGGCTGCGCTGGAGCAGAAGAAAATTCAGGAAGAGCATAAGGAACAGTTGCAGCTCATTAAATATCTGGAGCGTTTGTTATCCAAGCCGGAGCTGATGCGGGAGGCGATTAAGGAAGAGCTGCTGGCTGTGCGGGAAAAGTATGCGGATGTGCGGCGGACGCAGATTGTGGAGGCCAGCCAGAGTTTGGTGATTACAGAATCGGATTTGCTGCCGGATGAGCAGGTCTGGGTTCTTTTAAGTGAAAAGGGAACGCTGGCGCGGACGACTTCGCCGGAGATGATTGATATTCCCTTGAAACCAGCGGAACAACCGCAGGCACTGCTGGAGGCGAATACGCAGGATATTTTGTATTTGTTTGTGGCGGACGGCCGTTGCGTTTCTTTACCGGTTTACCAACTGCCGCAGGCGCGGGAGTTGGGGCAAGGGACGCATTGGGCGGATATGACGGCGCTTTCGCGGCGGGATCATGTGGTGGCGGCTTTGATACGGCCGTCTAGCCTCACCGATGGCTATTTAACTCTGAGCACGCTGGCAGGGGTTGTCAAACGAGTTCGCCTGGAAGATTTACCGGGCATCACATCAGATCCCTTTACCGTGATTGGCGTGTCGGATGATGATTCGTTGGGGTGGGCCAAATTGACAACCGGTGATGATCAAATCATCTTGGCCACAGCAGCGGGGCAGGTCATTCGCTTCAAAGAAGAAGAAGTTCGTCCGATGGGGCTGCCGGCGGGCGGCGTGATGGGTATAAAATTAGCTAATGATGCCGATGGCGTGGTGGCGATGGATGTTGCCCAGCCCGATGCCTATATGTGGAGCATCACCGATAACGGGTTGGCTAAAGCGACCAAACTGGATGAATATCCGACACAAGGACGTTATGGCCAGGGAGTGATCAATCTGCGCCTGCCGAAGGATGCTTCTGAGGTGGTGGCCGCAGTTGTTGGCCCTGAGAAAATGCAATTATTAATCACAACGGCGATTGGTTCGACGAAAAAGCTAATTTTGGGTAAAACTCAGCTTGGCAGCCGATCGATTAAGCCGCGTTCGGTCATTACGGTGGGCGCCAGGAACAGGATTACCGGCGCTGTAAGGCTAACGACGCGCCCGGATTGGCTTGATGAGGATGGCGAAACGGCCGTTCCACAGCAGTTGTCACTCATCAGCGAACCCGAAAACCAGAAAACGGATAAATCTACCAAAAAGAAAAGCCGCAAAGCCAAACCTTAGGCCTGGGCAACGACTATTCAGGAGAAAAACACGATGAATTTTAAGGACAGATGGGTCACCGATGAAAATGGTGAAAAAGTTTTATTCACTGTCGAAATGCAGCGCCAATTAAGTGAGCAAGGATTACCGGTTGAACCGGAACACCTATCTGAGATCGGCACAGAGAACCAGGCTAGCGCTCCGGTAGAAAGACAAAAGCGTTATGAGCCGCGACAGGACTCTAGGCCTCAGGCACGCGAAGAATTTGACGCGCCGGAAACGATTCAAATCGACCCCCAGACGGGTAAATATATTGGTCGTATGAAGTGGTACAATGCCCGTAAAGGGTATGGATTTATTGTGCGGGGCGGCGGTGAAGAAATTTTCTTCCACAAAAGCGGCGTTGCCGGGGAGCCGATGGATTTGCAAGAGGGGCAGTGGATTCTTTATGATGTCGAAGAGACAAATAAAGGACCAGAAGCGGCTGATATTGAGCCTTATACGGGCGATATTGATTTGTTGAGTTAGCTGATTGGTCTCATTTTAATAACTTGCGCCCCTACTTTTTGAGAAGATACGTGGATCGATTAAAAAAGCCTGGGATGAAAATGCCCAGGCTTTTTTTAATCTTCTTTGGTAACAATGACCTTTTGGGGGGAAGGGAACTCTACTTTTTGTGGTTTTGGGGGTGAAGGGACGCTGAAAACCAGTTTGCGTAGTTCAAAAACGTCTTTGGGCATCACGTCAGGAATGATCAATGCGTCTCCAACGCGAGCCGTACCTTCAATAAACTTGTAAGCGGCCAGACTGATGTACAGGTCGCGCGCGCCGGTAAAAAATTGAAATACGCGCCAAACGGGATTTCGGGACCAGTTGGTGTCGATGACGTTGGGCATCCCTTTCAATTCGATGTTGTCTACCAGGATTTTAGAACCGGGCTGGGGAATGGAAATGATGAATCGTGCATTCGTTTTTAACAAACGCCACTGCTTGTATTCTATGCGCTCCTGAATGGCAATGACGATCAGCAAGATTAACAAGCCAAATGGGACCAGTGCGTAAAGCAATGCTGTTTTTAATGCAGTACCATCTCTGACCATAGAAACGGCCGTAACAACCGCAATGACAAATGTGACACCAATCACCCCAAAAAAGAAATTAAACACGATATGACCCAAAATATCGCGGTATCCGGCCAGCCTGATTTCTAATTGCGGTTCTTCACCCGGCAATAGGCGTTCGGCAATGTCCTCTGGTAGGAAGGTGTCCTCAATATTCCAGCGAAAACCTTCGGGTAGACGTTTCCATTGGCTGCCCAGCCAGCCGGTAAAACCGGTGCCAATTTGCCTGCTGTTCCTATGCTTGCTCATAGTAACTCATAGACTCCAAAAGTCTTCGCGGCCTTCCAATTTGAGTGTTTCTTCGAAAACTTTTGGAGTTTTTTCCAGAAAGTGCATAACGATAAATAACAATTTAACCTGATGCTGCATTATTCTACTGGGAAGGGGCAGGAATGTTAAGCACTTGTCCTGGCTGGATGATGTAAGTGGTGAGATTGTTAGCGAGCATAATAGCATCAACGGTCGTGTTGTATTTTTGCGAAATACCGAAGAGCGTGTCGCCGGATACAACGGTATATGTTGTGGGACCAACGGCTGCGGCTCCGGCCGGTTGACCGGGATTGGGATGGGGGGTGATAGTTGGCGTAACCCCCTGATTGGCAGGAGACACAGGAACCAGGGTGGCTGCGGCGCTGTTAGGCAGTGGTTCAGAGCTAAAAGCATCTTCAACGACGTTTTCGCTGGCATTTATGAATTGGTTCCATTCTTGTGATGTCGTGCCGGCTTCCAGCAAATCGGTGGCCCATCCGGCCAGGAAGGTGGTAATCAACCAGCTTACGGCGATAAAAACGATCAGAGTGCCGACAAAGTAGGTGAGTATTGCACCGAGGCTTTTAGCCGGAAGCCCTTGTTTGAAAATAAGATGATAGGCCAGAAATGCGCCGATAATTAAGGGTAAGAACTTCAATAATTCGGTTAAGTTCATCTGTGTCACTCCTTGATGTCATGAATTGGCTATGATTTGGTATTGCTATTTTGTAATTGTCGAGAGTTCTGCCCAATACATGGCGTTAAGGTAAGAAATCTCTTGGATCGACAAAAACTTCATTGAGTTTATCGTATATCGTGTAGTGAACGTGCGGTCCGGTGGCATACCCGACGGCGCCCATGATGCCCACAGCTTGCCCGCGCTTGACTTCACCTTCTTTGAGCAGGTAGGAACGCGGGTGCAGCAGCCAGACGATCCATTCGTCGTTTTCGATGCGGATTGTGCTGTTGTACCAACGGTCGGTGTAGGTGGTGAGATGACCGGACATGGGGGCTTGCAGTACGGCCGTTACATTGTCGCTGGAAATATCTAACCCAGGCAAATTGTAGCTGCATCCGTGTACATCCTGGGTCAAAATAGCCGATTCGGTTACCGGGTTCAGGTTAGGTCGCAGAGACGGCCGTCCCAATAAATGAGGGTTTTCTAGACAGGCGGCATCGGGCATGCTGCGAAATTCCGGAAACGTCATTTCGGTTTCGGTTGTGAATGACTTGTTTAGTAAACTGGAAATGCCAAAACTGGCCCAATCGTAGACGCGGGTGCTGATGTCGAGGAGGGTCAGGGATAACGGCCGTTCCGCCTCATCCCACTGTGAAGAAATCAAACTTTGAATGGACAAATGGGCCGGCCATGCCCCCATCGCTTCAACCTGCACTGTTCCCAACTCTACATCCGAATAAACCATATTGGTGTGGGCTTCATCAAAATTATTCATGACGTAGGCTGATTCATCGGGGTCCAGCCGTTTTGCCGCACCTGTACCTGCGTTGTAGGCAAAATAGCAGCGTTTAATGGTTTCTGGATTTTGGGTGTAGTAGGTAACTTCTGGACAACGTTTTTTATATTCTGCTGCGCCGATAATCAGTTGTTCACGGACTTCAATATCGGAAATAGGACCAGGGGTGAAGCAAGGATGCTCACCAGAGCGCACTAAATCATAGGCACCTATGATGCCGGTACATAGTTCCGGATTAACTGCTTGCATACTACTCTCTTTGAACCATAGGACCAAGGGTACTTCCCGGGGAATATCAGTTTGTCGGGCGATTTGGTCGCTAATAGGTGCCCATTTCAACACTGTCGCTTGCGTTATTCTTGGCAAGGCATATTGACCATCCATGTAATATCGACCGCCTACCAAAAAACCTGAGCCTAATAATAGCAACAGTAATGTATCGTATATGCCTTTTAACAGGCCAAGCGTCACCTGCTCCGTTCGCATCCCTAAGGCAGGCAACAGATTGTGGTGCAGCCACACGCGCAACCACTCCGGCATTAAAATCGCCTTGAGGGAAGGAGACATAACTCACATTATAACTTTACTTAAGATCAAGTCAAGTGTTATGTAACGTTATAGAATAGGAAAATAGATGGAGGGATGCGATTGAACAAGGCGGCGTTGATACGGCCGTTCCTTCTCAATTCCCCTCAAAAGTGGCAAACCCGGCTTGATGATTTTTTGGGTTTTGCGCTATTCAGATTTAACCCCGGCATGAACCAGGCGCGGATCAAGCGAATCCCGTAAACCATCTCCCAGCAAATTAAAAGCTAAAACTGTTAGCATGATTGCCAGGCCGGGGAAGAAAACCAAATGCGGCGAACTAAAGACCTGATTCCGCTCACCGGCTAGCATAGCGCCCCATTCCGCCGTTGGCGGCTGCGCACCCAGGCCAATAAAAGAGAGTGCGGCCGTATCCAAAATAGCCGTACCAATACCCAATGTTCCCTGAACAATCAGTGGTGGTAACGCGTTCGGCAAAATACGTCCAAACAATATTTGCCAATGACTGGCGCCCAAAGCCCGCGAAGCTTCCACAAAATCCTGTTCGCGCACCGAAAGAATACTGGCTCGGACAACACGTGCATAAGCCGGAATACTGACAATCGCAATTGCCAGCATCGCATTGGTCAAACCCGGCCCCAAAACACTCACAATCGCAATGGCCAGCAAAAGAAAAGGAAAGGCCAGCACGACATCCATAATTCGCATGATGAGATCGCCCCACCATCCGCCAAAATAACCAGAAATAGAGCCTAAAATAGTGCCGACAATAATGGCAAAGCCTACTGTAACAAATCCCACCCGCAAGGAAACCCGGGTACCAAAAATAACCCGACTGTACTCATCACGGACATTCCCATCAATGCCCATAATGTGCTGAGGTTGGTCTTGTGGACATCCTAAAAGATGAATACAAGGAGCACCTCGTTTTTTGACATCTTCAACACCTATGAGAACCTGATCCGGGTCATACGGAGCAATAAGCGGTGCTGCAATTGCGGCAAAAATCAGCAAGCCCATAATAACCATACCGGCGATGGCCGAACGTTGGCGCAAAAGTCGCCGTAATGTTAATCGCCACAGGCTGTTCGATTTGTAATCACTGATGTTACCAATACCAGCATCGTCTAGGGGCAGTTTTGTAACAGTTGTCATAGTCGTTTACCGATTGTAGTAGTATTAGGAAAAGTAAAATACGCTTTCTTTCGAATCAGAGTTTAATCAAGACGAATCCTGGGATCGAGGAAAGCATAAGACAAATCAACCAAAAGGTTTGCAGCCACATACCCAACAGCAATGACGACTACAAATCCTTGGATAATGGGGTAATCGCGGGCCGTAATCGCTTCAAATAAACTTCGCCCGACACCGGATAGCCCGAAAATTGTTTCTGTGAGAATAGCACCGCTTAAGACCAGCCCTAATTGTAAGCCGGCAATTGTAACAACCGGGAGTAGGGCGTTGCGTAACGCATGTTTTAGAATAACCAGGCGGTTAGGCAGCCCTTTTGCGCGGGCGGTACGTACATAATCGAGGCCCAGCACTTCCAACATACTGGAACGAGTCATCCGCGCAATGATAGCCATGGGGATGGTGCTGAGGGCCACGGAAGGGAGTATCAGGTGTTTGACAGCATCACCCAAGACCTTCCAATCAGCTGTAATGAGTGAATTGAAAAGATAAAAATTTGAAAAGAATTCTAATAACTTGGCACTAAAAGTGTTTTCTGTGACCGTCCAATTAAAGGCTTCATAAAAAGGTATAACGGATAATCCGGCAGATAAACGGCCACTTGGCGGCAGCCAAAATGGTGTGTCTTTCAACATCAAGGCAAACACATAAGCCAGCATCAGCCCCAGCCAAAATACAGGCATGGACACACCTATATTTGCTCCAATCATGATGAGTACATCGGTTAGAGAGTTTCGGCGAATGGCGGAAAGGATACCGGCCGGAATGCCTACTATCAATGCAATCACCAAAGCTGCGGTTCCTAATTCGATGGTAATTGGCAAGCGTTCAATGAGAATTTGCGTGATGGGGCGCTTGAATCGTATGGATTCACCGAAGTCACCCTGGAGAATATCTTTGACGTAGACACCAAATTGAACAGGTATGGATTTGTCTAATCCTTTATCGATAAAAAACTGTTCACAAACTTCTGGCGTGGCCTTTTCGCCAAGGATAGCGGTGCAAGGATCACCGGGGATGGCGCGAGCTAACGCAAAGGTGACGATGAGAACACCGACCACGACGGGAATGGATGCTAATAGGCGGCGGATGGTATATTGAATCATGGGCTGTTTATCAGGTAAATTTCACCTAATTGTTGATGAAATTAATTCAAAGCGGGATGACTTATGTTGATGTTGCATAAGCCATCCCGCTTTGGTTAACACACGATAAAAAACTGACGGTTAAGGTCAGATTTTATTCTGAAGGCGCATTCAGGAAGCCGCCCCACAGCGCTGAGAAGTAGGTGAAGGCACCGGTGTTCCCAACATGAAGCGGGTGAGATGCATCCCACTGCATTCCCCAAGAAACGACGACATCGTTAGCGTCCAGGCTTGATCCATCGTGGAAGGTGACGCCTTCGCGGAGATGGCAGGTCCAAACGGTGAGGTCTTCGTTGGCGTCGCAGGCAGTGGCTAATGAAGGCACAACGGCCGTTCCACCAATTTCGTAAGCCAATAGCGATTCAGTCACCTGTTCGCAAGCACGCAGTGATTCACCATCTGTCTCATCGCCGCAGTAGAGGCTGATCGGTTCAGCATTTTGCATCCAGACAAAGGAGCCAGTGCCTGTATCCATCACGGCGAAGTTTTCATTGCCCAGCGGGCTGGCGTGTGCACCAGCGATGCCTGCTTGATAAGCAACGGCCGAACCGCCATGCGCTACCGGAATCATGGGCACATGTTGTTTGATCAGATTGTTGGCTTCTTCGTAGAAAGGCTGCCGTGCAGCATCATCAGCCAGAGCAGCACCCGCGGCCAAAGCGGTCGTGATGTCTTCAAATTTGTCGCCAAACTGGTCTGATGCACCACCACCAAAGTGGAAGTCCAGGAAGTTGGTCATATCGGGGTAGTCAGCGCCCCAGCCCAGCATGTGCAGGCCTTCCAGTTCGCCAGCATCAGCAGCGGCCAGGAATGTACCCGATTCCATTACAACGATTTCGACATCGATGTTCAGGTTTTCTTTCAACTGAGCCTGGATGTCCTGGGCGACGATGCCCGGTTCCGGCAGGTAGCTGCGTACAACGTCACGATAGGAAATCTGTGTGGAGAAACCATCGGGATAGCCAGCTTCAGCTAACAAAGCTTTGGCAGCTTCCGGATCGAATTGGTACCACTCTTCGCCTTCGCAGGCATTGGGGATGGCGCAGGGGGTAAAGTGGCTGGCGACTTCAGACCCGGCCGGGTAGAAGTTGTCAACAATACGCTGCCGGTCAATACCCATAGCAATTGCCTGGCGTACCATTTCATTGTCAAATGGCGGGTAACGGTTGTTCATACCAACGTAGAAGATATTCAACGCCGGGCGATTGATCAGCTCAAGGCTGGGATCGTCGCTGATTGTAGCGAAGTCATCGGGTGCCGGATTGTCAATACCATTGACGGTGCCTGATTGCAGTTCGAGGAGGCGTTGGGCGGCTTCAGAGTTCCAGCGGAAAACGAGGGTTTCGTTTTTGGCTGCATCACCCCAATAGCTGTCATTGCGCTTGAAGACGATCTCTTCACCTCGGCTCCAGCTGTCCAGTACGTAGGGGCCGGTGCCGACAGGATTTTCCAACGGGGAACCGCCAGCCATTTCCAGATGTTCACTGGGTTGGATAGCGAAAGCGCTAAAGGCTGCCTTTGAGGGGAAAGCCGGATCAGGGGCACACATTGTGAACTGTACGGTCAATTCATCAAGGGCGGCAATCTCTTTGAGGAGACCACCATAGTCGCAATTTTCAGCGGCCATCACCATCGGCTCAAACTCGGCCATTGGCTCTGCCATGGGTTCGGCGGTTGGCTCTTCAGCTGCCGGCTCTTCGGCAGAAGGTTCCTCAACGGCCGGTTCTTCGACAGCAGCCGGTTCCGCGGCTGGCTCTTCGGCGGTCTGTTCGGTGGTTGTGCCACCACAGGCTACCAGGAGCAGGCCCAGGATGAGCATCAAAATGAACGGTAAATAATATTTGTTCTTCATCTCTTCTCCTTATTTTGATATCGAACAAAAAGGTGCGACGTTGGCTACGACGAACCTTAAAAAGTTGGATTACCTATGGTAGCATGGCTTATGATGGCTGACAACCGGATTTTGCCTTTTGGGTTTCCGTGTATAATCCGTTGAGTGAGAGTTTTGAGAAAGAGCGAGAGTGAAAGCTAGAGTTTGAACAAGAGGCTTGAGGATGGTTTACGATGATGAAGAATCGTGAAATTGCCCAGATGTTTGCAGATGTAGCTGAAATGTTGTCGATTCGTGGCGACCAGATTCACCGAATTTTAGCTTACCGGCGGGCGGCAGAAAGTATTGCTGAGTTGGGACGCGATATTAACCAGATTGCGGCAGAGGGAAAGTTAACAGATATTCCGGGCATTGGCCAGACGCTGGCGGACAAGATTGAGGAGATGCTGACGACGGGCAAATTACAGTTTTATGAGAAACTGGCTCAGGAAATCCCGCCATCCTTGTTGGAACTACTGCGAGTGGAAGGGCTTGGTCCGAAGCGGGTGAAGCAGGTGTATGAGGTGTTGGGGGTGATGACGTTGGATGAGTTAACGGCCGTTGCCCAACAAGGCAAACTGCGCGCTCTCCCCGGTATGGGGGCTAAGTCTGAAGCCAAAATCTTGGCCGCTATCGAAGCGCTGGCCCGGCATGGCGATGATCGCACCCCGTTGGGCGAAGCCTGGCCAGTGGCTCAGGCCATTTTGATGGAATTGGTTCAAGTGCCAGGTGTGACGAAAACGGCCGTTGCCGGATCCCTGCGCCGCATGAAAGAAACCATCGGTGACGTGGATTTGCTGGTGGCCGCCGACGACTACCTGCCAGTGATGGAACGCTTCTGCACATTGGACGCCGTCGAATCCGTCGTGGGGCGTGGCCCGACCAAATCCCGCATTGTGCTGCTTAACGGATTGGGCGTCGATTTGCGTGTGTTGCCTGCTGAACGCTGGGGCACACTGCTTTCCTACTTTACTGGCAGCAAAGATCACAACGTGCGCCTGCGCGAACTGGCTCTCAAACAAGGATTAAGTCTCAACGAACACGCCTTTACGCCTGTAGATGGTGGCCCGGAAATCCTGTGTGCCGATGAAACGGCCGTTTACCAAACGCTGGGCTTGCCCTACATCCCGCCGTCGCTGCGTGAAGATCGCGGCGAAATCGAAGCGGCGCAGCAAGGCCATTTGCCCAATTTGGTGCAGATCGACGACATTCGCAGCGATTTGCACATGCATACCACCTGGTCCGATGGCAAAATGAGCGTGCTGGAGATGGCCAGAGCGGCGCAGGCACGCGGTTTTCAATACATCGTTATCACAGATCATTCGGTAAGCCTGGGTATTGCCAATGGATTGTCAATTGAACGGCTGCGCCAGCAGGCAGAAGAAATTCGCGCTGCGGATGAAGCGATGGGGCCGGATTTTCGGGTTTTGCATGGCACGGAGATGGAGATTAAGGCCGACGGTTCGCTGGATTATCCCGATGAAGTGTTGGCTGAACTGGATTTTGTGATTGCCAGCCTGCACACCAGCTTGAGCCAACCCCGCGAGCAGGTGACACAGCGCATGCTTAACGCCATCAACAATCCGCACGTGGATATGATTGCTCACCCGACGGGTCGGCTCCTGCCCGACCGGCCGGGCGCGGATTTGGATATGGATGCGATTATGGCGGCCGCAGCAGCGACAGGCACGATTTTAGAGATTAACGCCAGTCCCCACCGGCTGGATTTGCGCGATGTACATGTGCGGCGGGCCATTGAACTGGATGTGAAAATTGCCATTAACTGTGATGCGCATCATGCCGACCAGTTTGATTTGCTGCATTATGGGGTGGCTACCGCCCAGCGCGGCTGGGCTGAGGCCCGTCACATCGTGAATACCTGGCCGGTGAATGAGTTTTTGGCGTTTATCAGGTGATTGGATAATCATAAAGTCATGCGTCATGACGTGACGAATGACGCATGACTTCATGACAGTAAGGTAACTAAGCCGATGACTAAAACAGGCGCAACCACAATTATTAAAACGACATTTGCCGGGGTGGATGAAGAGACGTTGAATATTTTGCGCCAGATGGCTTCATTAAAGGAGTATCCAGCGCAGACGGTTCTTTGCCGCCAGGGCGAGATTGAGCACACGTTTTATGTGGTGGTGAACGGCCGTCTCTCCGTCGTCCAGCGAGTCGATGAGGGGGAAGAACGGCTGTTGGGACTGCTGGGCAGCAACGCCATCTTTGGTGAGATGAGCCTCATCGACAATTCACCGCGAATGGCCACTGTCACCACATTGTCGCCAACGACGGTGCTGGAAATTACCGAGCAGGTGTTTGACCAACTGGTTGTGAACAGTCCTGCTATTGCCTATGCGGTTGTCCAGCGCATTTTAGCCAGTACCCGCCAGTTGGATCACCGTTCGATTGAGGAATTAAAGAACAAAAATGAAGCGTTGGAACAGGCATACGAAGCGCTTCAAGCAGCTCAGGCCAAGCTGGTAGAAAAGGAACGGTTGGAGCGGGAATTGGAGCTGGCGGCGGCGGTACAGCGCGATTTGCTGCCCGGCGACCTGCCCCAATTCCCCGATTACCGGTTTGCAGCTTATTTGCAGCCGGCACGGCAGGTGGGCGGCGATTTTTATGACGTGATGGTTTTGGACGAGGAGCACGCCGGTTTGCTGATTGCCGATGTGGCCGATAAAGGGTTTCATGCGGCGCTGTTTATGGCCGTTTCGCGGACGCTGTTTTTTCAGGAAAGCCGCTACTCGCTTTCTCCGGCGGTGGTGGCGCAGGCTGTTCATAGCGGCATGATGGGCGTGGCTAAGTCGGCGGATTCGTTTGTGACGGCGTTTTATGGCGTGCTGCATCGCCCCAGTGGGCGTTTGACCTACGCACGGGCCGGACATGATCGGCCGCTGCTGTACCGTCCAGGGGGCGAGGTGGAGATGTTGATGGGGAACGGCCGTTTCCTGGGCATGTGGTCTGCGTTATCATTAGATGAATACGATATTTACCTTGAGCCGGGCAGCCGTCTGGTCATGTACAGTGATGGCGTGACCGATGCCGTCAATCCTTATGGTGAACGGTATGGCGTTGACCGTTTGCGACGAGTGTTGCAGGAAAACGGCCGTTTGCCCGCCGCCGAATTAAAAAATTGCATTGCTGATGATATTGCTCAATTTCGTCAAAACGCACCGGCATTCGATGATTTGACACTGTTGGTTGTGGAAGCCGTCAGCGAGTAGGAGTTTATGGCACAGTACAAAATCCCCCCCGATCCGCGTGACCGGGGCAAGAAAAACAACGAGAAACGATTGGCGTCCGGCGAGAAGCCATTTAGCGAAAAAGAACCGGTTCCCTGGCTGTGGCTGGGCGGTGGTATCATAATCACGTTGATTGGTTTGGGACTTAGTATTTTGCTGCTGCGGTCGTTTTTGCTGCGAGAGCCGCTGGCTGTCACTCCAGTAGAACCAACGATCATTGTATTGACTGCGCCGCCCAGTCCAACCTGGACGCCGCTTGCTGAAGTGGTCCTGCCCACAGTTCAACCGACATTCACGCCGGTGCCAACACCTGATGTGGCCGTAGCACCGGAAACCATTACTGTCGGTTATTATGCCCAGGTTGTTAACACTGAGAATGTAGGTGTGACGGTTCGGGGCGGCCCCAGCACCAGCAATGCACCATTGACGGTGGCCAATGAAGGTGTTGTTTTGTTAGTGTTGGATGGCCCGGTAGAGGCCAATGATTTTTTGTGGTGGGAGGTCCGTTTGCCTGATGGCACAGAGGGTTGGGTGGCCGGTGATTTTATTGAGCCGGTGGCTGCGCCGCAGTAGGAAACATTACTTTGTTCGGCTGCGATGAACAATATAAACTCCGGCAATGACGGCAAGGCCGCCGACAATTTGCCAGAATGAGAGCGTTTCACCCAGCAAGGGAATAGCAAAAATAGCCGTCAGGACGGGTTGGGCCAGCATCGTTGGCGAGACGACGCTGGCCGGCAGGTAGCCCAGAGCAAAGTTAATAGCCAATTGACCGCCAGCTTGTACCAGCAAGGCTAGACCAAGAAAATTCCAGTAGGTGGCTGTCGGATAGCCAGTGAGAGGTTGGCCCAGCAGCAGCGCCGCCAGAAGCAGGAAGAAGGTGGAACTGAGGGCTGAGAGCCAGAAACTGCTCAAGGCATCCAGTTTTTGGCGGCTGCGCTGGGTAACCAGGTAGTAACCGGCATAAAAAAGACCAGATAGCAAACCTAAGGATGTGCCCAATCCTACATCTTTTAGCGCATCCAATCCTAAAATTACGGCCGCGCCGCTGATGGCCAGGAGCAGACCTAGCCAAAATTTGCGGTTCAGCTTTTCCCGAAAGATGAGAAGCGCGCCCAACCCGACCCATAGTGGAGCGGTGTTGCCCATCAGGGTGGGATTGGTCGCGCCGCTGATGAGGACGCCTGTGTTCCAGAATATGAGGTCCCCGGCAAAGAAAAATCCGGCAATGAGGGCTACGGCCGTTTCCCGGCGTGGGATTTTCATTCGCTGCCGCTGCTGGTTCCAAAAAACAGGAGCCAACAAAACAGTGGCAATACCCATGCGGTAAAATCCGGTTACAGCGCCGGGAGCGTTGGCCCATTTGACAAAAATACCGGAAAAGCCCATGCCAATCAAACCCAGACTCATCGCCAGGTAGGCACGCAGTTGTGGGTTCGTGATGCGTTTCATGTTGCTAAAATCCTGTAAGGGGCGATGGATAAAGGTTTCAGTGTTATGTGTTGGTTTCCCGCATATGAGCCACCGACTGCTTGACCAATTCCTTCAGCATACCGGTATCTATGTCGGCGATTTTGTTGATGTAAAGGCAGGATTTGCCGGTTTTGTGCTTGCCCAATTGGTTGAGCAGGGCGTCATAATTGTCGAATCCGGCCATGATGTATAGGGTCAGGTTCTGCTTGCGCGGCGAAAAGCCAACGACGAACCATTCGCCTTCACGGCCGTTGGCATACTTGTAATGATAGCGGCCAAAACCAACGATGCTGTCCCCCCACATCTGCGGCTCTTCCCCGGTGACGTCTTGCATTAGTTTGAGAGTGGTGAAGCTGTCCTGCCGCTTCTTTTCATTCTCGATGCTGTTCAGAAAATCGATCACACTGGCTCCGGTAAGCTGCGTTTTGTTTTCTGTCATTGATGCCTCCAGGTTAGAATTTTAGCCTAGCATAATTGAGATAGATGTGATTGGCAAACGGCCGTTTCGACAAGCTCAAGCCGGGCCGTTTCTCATCCTTGGTTCCAAAATGCCTGCCTTTTCACCAACATGATGCCCAAAAGAATCAAGTCGATGATTAACGTCAGGAAGTCCAACAAGCCAAACTGATCGGTAAACGTCAAAATGATGTTGACCAGCAAAACCGCCAGGGCTGCCAGGTAAAACAAACGCTTTCGCTGCCCAATCAACCAGACCGAAAAGAGCATCGCGCCAGCATTGCCAAAGATAAGGATCGCAATGACCCACAGCACGATAGCTTGATTGGTTGAAGTCTGGCTCATCCGAACCAGCGTACCAATCCCAATTATCAGCCAGATGGCGGCATTCAGGCCAAATATAGCCTGAGTGATCTTAACCGGTTTAGATACAAAATGTTTGTTATTCATTTCTTCAAGGTAATGCTTCAAATTCACCGGAGCCGTCGGTGCGAAGCTGGTAATGATGGTAGCCGTTTTCGTGCCCATCCCACAAGGTGAGTTCCAGCCACGTGCCATCTGCTGACCATTGGATGATTTGTATACCAGGGACTGTCTCAAAGGGAAACGGCCGTACATCTAACTGTACCATCTCTGTTCCATCAGGCCGTATACGGAAAACATGCGGCTTATAAATCAGGTCCCACTTGGTGGCTATAAAAGCGAACCATTCCCCATCCGGCGAGGGGACAAGTTCGCCATAAATGTTTTCGGCCAGAATGGTGCTGCTGCTGCCGGCTTTGTCGCAGACCCGCAGTGAGCGTATGTTGGTGGTAACGCCCGTCCAGCAGCCATACGAATAATGATAATCGCGCTGAATGAGTATGGTTTGTTCATCTTCACCAACGGCGATTTCCTGCACCGATTCATCTTGGCATAATCGAGCGATTTCCGAGTTGGAATGGCTCATATAGGAATCAAGATGGACTTCGTTATTTTCCAATTCACACGTCTGCGACAGGCTAAAGACTGAAAATCTGGAGCCAGGAGTGGGCATGATATCTATTTCGTCGCAGTAGATGAGCGTGGCTGTGGCTTGGGACACGGCCGTACTCATTGGCGTGGTCGTGACCAGCAGTACGGCCGTATCTGGCCCAGCCTTTCTGCATCCCAGCAAAACCATCAATCCTATACCAATCACCATAAAACCCGGTTTGAAAAAACGAAAAACGCTCATAAACAGATCAATCGTCAAACGTCAATCATCAATCACTTTACGGCCGTGTCGCCTCTTCCAGTGCGTACAACCAGGCCAGCGCTTCATCCGCCGAGTTCCCGCACATTTCTTCATCAGGGCGCAGTTTAACGCAAACCAACGGCCGTTCCGGTTGGCCAAACAGCTTGCATTTATTATCGGCCGTCAACTGCACACAGCGCACACCCGACGGTTTACCATCGGGCATGCCCGGAATCGGCGATGAAATCGACAGGGCGATGCAGCACGCCCCGCAGCCAACACGACATTCCATGTCAATTGGCCTGTCGCGCTGCCTGGTAAAAGGCGTGAACCCGGTTGAATAGTTCCGTTTCTTCTTTGTTGTCGGGATTATCGAGCACGGCCGTTACCTCATCCTGACTGCGCAAACTGACCGGCCACTCATCCGCGCTGGCAATGCGCAGTGCCAGCCGCGCCGCCAAAACGGCCGCTTCCCGTAAGCCGGTCAGCGTGACTTTGTCCAGCGTATCATACTTAGTGTGGCCGTAGCCGCGCCCGCTGAACTTTTTGCCCACGCTGCCAATACCACCCGTAGGCACGCCGGCCATCAAAAACGGATAATGGTCCGAATGGGCATTGACCGACTGCTCCAGACCAAACTCCAGCGCCATCTCCTGTGACCAATTCTTGAACAAATCGGCCAATTTTGGCCATTGGTTGAGGACAATGCCCTTATTGGAAATGGCACCGGCGCTGTCCATATTCAGGTAAAAGCGGATTTGGTTCATCTCGGCCAAATGGTTGGTCACGTACTGCGTCGAGCCAATCAGGCCGATTTCCTCGACGCCCCACAAGGCAAAGCGGATGGTGTGGGGTAGCGTTCCGGCGTATTTGGCCAGGACCCGCGCCGCTTCTAGTACAGCTACGGTGCCCGAAGCCGGATCGCCCGCGCCCTGGGAAATGTCGTGGCCGTCGTAATGGCTGCCCATCATGATGACCTGGGCGTTTTCAGATTGGCCAGGCAAATCGGCGATGACGTTCCAGGAGGTCATCGGTTCGCATTTGTCGCTACTGCTGATGTGGATATTGACCTGGCCATGCCGCTTGATCAGCCGCTGCAAGTAAGCGCCATCCTCGTAAGAAACCGAGATGCCGGGGATGAGCGCTTCGCCTCCATCCTCAGGGGCAATCCCGCCAGTAGCCGGGCCGTAGCCGGGGTAATGGTTGACGAAGATGAATCCGGACGCCCCAGCCATGAGGGCACGGCCGTACTTCTCATTCCGGTGTATCCATCGCTTCACGCCGCCAGGATTGACCTCGCTGTTAGTCAGCACAATTTTACCGGCGATTTCCTCGGCGCGCGTCTCAAAATCATCCGGCGCGCCATCGCCCATGTCCATAATGATGCCGGTCAAATCGGCCGGCGGTGAGTGGGGTAGGCTGATGCAGGGAATGACCTTTTGGATGGGGCTGACGATTTCCAGCTTGACCTCGCCGCGCCGCCAGCCGATATATTCAATCGGTTCCAGATGGACATTTTTCAGACCGTAGGCCTCCAGTTTGGCTTTCATAAACTCAGCAGCCTGCTTTTCGCCGGGCGTGCCGCCAAAGCGGGAGCCAAACTCGTCGCACAAGACGGTCAAATTGTCCATCGCCTTGGTGCTGGTGTACACGTCGCCCATGATTTGTTGGTCGATGGTTAGAAAGGGGTTGTGGGTCATGATTTCTCCTCTAAAATTAGGAGCGCGAACGTCCCGTTCGCCCTAAGCAAAGAGACAGCAGCGCGGCTGCAGGCGGGACGCCTGCGCTCCAAATGGTTGTCATTCAATCATCAATAATCGGTATTCCCGGCAGCGTAAACACAAATTGGCTGCCGCCATCCGGGCTGTCTTCGACCCAGATACGGCCGTTATGCGCTTCAACCGCCAGTTTACAAAAAGTCAGCCCCAGGCCCGCGCCGCGAACCTGCGCGCCACCGGGATTGGTACGCATGTAACGGTCAAAGACTCGCTCGCGGAATTCGGCCGGGATGCCGGTGCCGCTGTCGCTTATGGTGAAGCGAACGCCTGGTTCTGTGTTCTCACTGGCCGCTTCCGGTTGGAGACGGCCGTTCACTTTCCCGCCAGCCGGGGTGAATTTTAGCGCATTATCCAACAAATTGATCAGCACCCGGCGTACCAAATCGGCGTCGGACCAGACCGGCGGCAAATCATCGGGCATAGTGAAGGTCAGGCTGATTTGTTTAGTGGCGGTCAACGGCCGTAACCGTTCCGTCACCTGCTGCACCAACGGCGGCAGGCGCATCGCTTCCGCCTCAACGACTAACTGCCCGGCTTCCATCCGGTTGATGTCCATGAGCGAATCGACCATGTCCAGCATGTCCAGCGTACTTTGCCGGGCGTTGGCCAGTAGCTCGTCGGGCTGGGGCAGCAGATCGAGCGTTGTCAGCAGCGTGGTCAGCGGATTGCGCAAATCGTGGACGATCATGCGCGACAAATCGGCCCGTTGTTCGGCCAGTTCCCGCTCTTCGGTCACGTCGCGGAATAGGAGCAGCCAGCCCATCACCTGGCCGTCGGCAGCGCGTACGGCCGTTTCCTGGCGCGTGATAAAGCGCTGGGAACGGCCGTCATCCAGATTGACAGCATAGGTCATCGCCGGGCTGGATGGGGCTTGCCGGGCCTGAAGCGCGGCTAACTGCGCCTGCCAGCCTGCCTTCGTGTAGCCAATTTGACTGAGCGCGTCTGACGACAATGATTGGCGGAACAAATCGCTGGCTGGTTGTCCCAACAGTTGTGCCGCAAACGGATTAACCAGGGCAATACGGCCGTTTCCATCCAGCAGCAGCACCCCTTCCTCCATTCCGTCTAACAGGGCTTGCAGCTGCTCAACGCGCCGGGCCAGGGCTTCGTCGGTGCGGCTGTACAGGCGGGCATTCTGGATGGCGGCGCTGACCTGTCCGGCCAAAGCCAGCAAGATTTCCCGGTTCCAGGGGCTGAACGGCCGTGCCTGGGCCGACCGCTGCAAAACCATCACACCAATCACTTTTTCTGCCGCTATCAAAGGAATGCCCAGCCAGGCAGCGGGCAGCGGAGTGGGCGGCGCCAAATTATGCCGCCTGGCGAAGTGCATGTTGCCGCTGTCTAAATCGAGGACACGGCCGTGTTCGGCGACCCAACGGGTGAAATCGTCAGATTGCGGATTGTGGATTGTGGATTGCGGAATCCCTTTGTCGATCAGGGTGATGTCGAATTTGTCGGCGGGAACCAGGTCGAGGACTTGTTGGCGGGTGCGGGCCAGGACGGTGGGCAGGTCGAGGGTTTCGCGTAGGGACAAACCGGCTTGATTGAGCCGGGCAAATTGGGCCAGCCGCTGCTCCAACGCCAGCCGCCGCTGCCAGTTTAGCCGGATTAGAACACTGAAGACGGTAATCCCCAACCCAAAAATGATGAAGGCGGGCAGCCCGTTGCTGCGGAAAGTGAAGCCACCCAGGATAGCGGCGGGCAGGGCCAGGAAGCCGTAAGCAACATTGCTCAAAGCAGCATCGCTGAAAAATTGGGGGTACGGCCGTGCCAACACCAGCCAATAAGCCAGCGAAAGCAAAAAATAACCGCCACCATACCCGGCAATAAATCCGCCAAACGCAGTCAGGTTTTCCACTGCGTCTTCATCGAGTGGCGGCAGCCCGTTTAACTGCCGGTAGGCAAATCCAGCTAAAGCCAGCGGCAGCAGGTAAACGACTAGCTGTCCGGCGCGCTGCCAGCGGGTGGAATCGTCATCGGTGTCCATCATCGCCCGGCTGAGTTCGGCCAGGATGAAGGCGGCGATGGTGAGAAGAACGGCCGTTTCCCCGCCCAAAATCAGCCAACTGCTGACCACAACCACTGGAACCAGTCCGCCGCCGCCTACGTTGGGCGGCAGGCTGAAGTTGAGGCTGATAATCGTCAGCAGCCCCAGCAAAATCAACTGCGGCGCGTTTCGGCTCTGCGTCACCGCCCACAGCGAAACAATCAGCCCCATAAACAGCAGTCCCCATTGCACGGACTGCCGGGTTAGAAATTGGGCGATTTGGCCGCGCCAACCAGTTTGTTTCAGACTTTGTGCCATCTTGACGAAGTTTAACACGTTTGTTAGAGGACGCAGATACTTCGACAAAGCTCAGTACTTTTATGCTGTTGGCCAAATCTGCGTTTATCAGCGTTAATCAGCGTCCCATGAATGACATATTGCAGCCCAGAAACGGCCGTTTGTCACTTACCAACTCATCCCATTCGACGCATACTGATGGCATGGATGATGAAACAACCTTCATGAAGACGCAGTGGGCCGAGGTGGATGAGAACGGCCGTCTTACCTTGCCGCCGGAAGTGGCCCAACAGTTCGGCCTGACGCCTGGGGCACGGCTGCGCATCGAAACGGAACGCAACAATTTTCGTCTGCACCGTCCCGTCACCCATCTGGCCAAGCTGTACATCGAAGCCACCAACCATTGCAACATCGACTGCGCCACCTGTATGCGCAACAACTGGGACGTGGAAATAGGCTTTATGTCCGAGGAGACGTTTGGTCACATCTTGTCCAACCTTGAGGAAGTTGGACGGCCGTTAGACATCACCATGATGGGCATTGGCGAACCACTGGCTCATCCCCGCACCATCGAGATGATCGCTCAACTCAAAGCACTAGGTCACAGGGTAGAAATGGTCACTAACGGCACGCTGCTCAACGAAAAACGGGCCCGTGGTCTCATCGAAGCCGGGCTGGATGTGCTGTGGGTTTCTATCGACGGCGCTACGCCGGAGAACTTCGCCGACATCCGTTTAGGCGCGTACTTGCCTAAAATCTTGGAAAACATCCGCCGTTTCCGCCGTCTGCGACGGCCGGCCCATCACCCGGTTCCTGAAATCGGCATCGCTTTTGTGGCCATGAAGCGCAACATCAACGACCTGCCGGAACTGCTGGCGCTGGGCAAAAGTCTGGGCGCAACCCGTTTTTCTGTCAGCAATTTACTGCCTCATTCGGCCGAAATGAAGGACGAAATCCTGTACAAACGGTCGCTGAACAGCATCACCTACTTGCCATCCCCCTGGCTGCGCCACCTCGATTTACCCAAAATGGATTTCAATGAACTGACCGCCGAACCGATTATCAAGGCATTGAGCAGCGGTTATAACGTCACCCTGGCCGGCAACAATTTGGGCGGGGCCAATAACGTTTGCACCTTCATCGAATCGGGGGCGATGGCCATCGGCTGGAATGGCAATATGGCCCCTTGCCCGCCGTTGGTTCATACCCATGTCGGCTATTTGCAAGGGTATGAGCGCACGTCAATCAAACACATCCTGGGCAACGTCCGCGAACGGTCATTGCTGGACGTGTGGCACGATCCTGAATACGTCGCCTACCGGGAGCGGGTGCAGCAGTTTGCCTTTGCGCCCTGCACCTCCTGCGGCGGCTGCGAAATCGCCTGGGACAATCAAACCGACTGCTACAGCCGTCCGGCACCGGCCTGCGGCGGCTGCCTGTGGGCGCAAGCCGTCATCCAGTGCCCGTGAGTGCAGGGGCGAAAAGGTGGAAGGGTGAACGGGTGAAAGGGTGAAAATGCTCACCTCTTCACTCGTTCACCCCTTCATTTTGCCACTTCACAACTCTGCTCTACAATTCCGCCCCATGGAACGTGCACGCCATCTATTTCGCTCCAGCGTGATTGTCATCGCCCTGCTGGGCCTGGACAAGGTACTGGGACTGCTTCGGACTCAACTTGTTGGAGCCGCTTTTGGCACGGGTAACGAATATGATGCCTTTACGGCCGCTAACCAACTGCCGGAAGTCTTTGTCACCCTCATCTCCGGTGGGGCACTGGCGGCAGCTTTTATTCCCGTTTATTCCGCTTATCTAAAAAGCGAAGAAGCGCGGCAAAGTGCCCGGCTGGCTAACAGCATCCTCACCCTGGTACTGCTGGTGTTGGCGGGTGTTTCGGCCATTGGTGCTGTATTTGCGCCCTGGATAACGCAGGCGCTGCTCGTGCCCGGCTTCGACTCGCAAAAACAGGCGCTGACGGCCGATTTGATGCGCGTCATTTTGGTTCAGACGACGATTTTTGGTGTCAGCGGCGTATTGAGCAGCATTTTGAATGCCCATCAACACTTCATTTTGCCAGCGTTAGCGCCTACAGCATTGCATATTGGCTACTTTATTGGCCTGTTTTTGTTTGTGCCGCAGATGGGTATCATGGGGCTGGCCTGGGGCACAGTGGTGGGCGGCGTTTTGCACGTCTTGATTCAGGTGCCGGGCTTGCGGCGGTATGGCTTCCGCTACCGGCCGCTGCTGGCGCTGGAGATGCGCGGCGTGCGTGAGGTCATTCACCTGATGGGACCGCGCATGGTGACGCTGGGCACGGTGCAAATCGCCGACTTGTTCATCATCCGCATCACCTCCGGTCTGAGCGCGGGGGCAACGTCGGGCTATTTTTACGGTTATTATTTGCAGCAGTTACCGGAGACATTGTTCGGCACGGCCGTTGCCTTGGTCCTGTTCCCCACGATGGCCGAGTTGTTTAATGCCGGGGATGTGGATGGGTTGAAGCGTACGGCCGTTACCGGGCTGCGTATCATCTGGACGTTGACCGTACCGGCAGCGGTGGGACTGGTTCTGCTGGGCCGGCCGGCGATTGCTCTCTTTTTAGAGCGGGGCGCGTTCACGCCGGAATCGACGCTGCTGGTCTACCGGGTGCTGGTCTTTTTCAGCGTGCGTATCGTCAGCGAAGCAACATTGGAGATTGCCGCCCGCCTCTTTTTTGCCCAGCACGATACACGCACGCCGATGTTTGTGGCGTTGGGCTGGCTGGTGGTCAACGTGGGGCTGGCTTACGGGCTGGTGGCCTGGTTGAGCGTCGGCGGTCTGGCGCTGGCCAGCACGATTGCCTTTACACTGCAATCGACGGTGCTGCTGATTTTGAATCATCGCCGCCTGGGTGGCTTGTTGGGGCGGGAACTGGCGGTGAGTGCTGGGCGTATCCTTCTGGCAGCGGCGGGGATGGCGTTGGTGGTGTGGGGTGTGGGGTTGGTGGTGGCTGACAGCGGCCGTTTCGTCACCCTCATTTTGAGCACACTGGCTGGTGGTGCCAGCTACCTGGGCCTCATCCTGCTCCTGGGCGGGCGGGAGATTCCTGATTTGCTGCGGCTACTGCGTAGTTGATAGATAGACTGTGATTGAAATACAGGTAACTCTATCTATGGGTTTTCTCTGGACGAAAAGGGGCCTTTCAAAGACACTTTCCAAAATCTCACCTAAGGAGTGTGTCCATGAAAGGCTTGACCAACTATATCACAGAGTCTTCTTGGGAAGACATCATTATCTTCTGGTTTGTTCATATTGATGACGGTTACAAAAAACTTATCGCTCAACAAGATTCTCCATTGCGCAAACGCGGTCCCGAACCCAAGATGTCAGATAGTGAAGTCATGACGATTTCTCTGGTCATTGAAACGTTTTTCAACGGGTGCGAAGAAATCGGTTACGCCTTTGTTTGTCAATTCTTGAGCCATTTGTTTCCCGATTTGCTGGATTTAGACCGATTTAACCATAGGCGGCGACAATTGATCAGTATCATTGAAGCAATTCGACGGCAATTTCGACAACAATTGCTGGATCTGAAAGAAAATGTTCGTCTTGTCGACAGTGCACCAGTGACATTGATGACATATACACGTGGAGCACGATGCGAAAGTGTGTATGGCCCAGAGTACTTTGGTGTTGTTACCAGCAAAAAAGGCAAGTTCTTTGGTCTACGCTTGCACCTGACCACAACGCCAGACCAACTCATTGATGAATGGCTATTAGCACCAGCTTCGGTTCCTGATGGCAAAGCTGTTGATGCTCTGCTGGAGGGTTGTAACGATTTGGCAGTCATTGGCGACAAAGCTTACAACGATGAGGAACTGGAAGATCGTTTGTGGCGCAAACGGCGTATTCATTTGTTACCTTTACGTAAAAGCAACCAAATGAAACAATGGTCAGATGATGTTCGTCGCGCGATGGGAAAAGTTCGCCATCGAGTAGAAACGGTTTTTAGCGTGTTAACAACAATTTTTAATGTGCAACGTCCGCGAGGACGAAGTTTAACCGGTCATGTGGTTCGGGTTGCTACATGTATCTTGGCGCATACCATGAGCTTTCTAATTGCTCAAAATTCCATCGGATAAACCCATAGATAGAGTAGGTAGTGTAATCTTAAAGTTTGGCCAAAATCAAAGTGATTGTGATTGTTTGACAATCACTTTGAAATCTATGCTATCTTTTGGAGAGAGGGGATAGAAAATGAGAAATAAAAGACGACGCAACATGGGTTTATTACTCTTGATAAGTGGTAGTGTTTTGTGGTTGCAGGTTCATGGCCATATCCATGGCCTGTTGGGAGCTTCGAAGAAGACGTAGGTGTAGGGGCGGTTTTCATATGCAGTCCAATATTTATTTTGTTAGGAATAAGTTTGATAATATCTTATTCGAAAATGAAGGATAAAGACATTCTTCAACTGGGGATACTTTTTCTGATAATTGGGGCAATTTCGTTTCCATCTTTCAATAGAACTGTTTATGTTATGTGCAGTTCTATATTGTTCGTTATTGGAATCGGTCTTATGATTACTTATGTCGTGAAGTTCTGGCAAAAAAAGCTAACAAGAACTAGTTGAATATCCTGTTATACATAACGGTTCATACATCAAATGTATTGCATGAGATTAATCTCTACATCATTATGAATCTGCTCTGGACTTTCCAGGTTGGAGGATACAGCTGTGAATAAAATCATCCAATCTGAATGCCGTTTCCCGAAGTATAATCGATTCTTTTTGCTCGACGTGTACGAGAAGCAGAGGAAATGATTATGTTGCTTAAAGACAAAATGATTGATATTGGCTGGCCGATGCATGTACGTGTCTGGCAGCCGGAAGCGGGGGAGAAACGGCCGTACCTCCTCATCCACGGCCTCTCCAGCAATGCCCGAACCTGGGACGGCGTCGCTCGCGAATTGGCGCAGCAGGGGCATCCGGTGGTTGCTGTTGACCAGCGCGGTCACGGACTGAGCCACAAACCGGATGACGGCTACGATTTCGCCACCATCACCGCCGATTTGATGCGTTTGCTGGCCGAATTGGGCTGGCAGGAAAAGCGCCCCATCCTGGCCGGGCAGTCGTGGGGCGGCAATGTGCTGCTGGCTTTTGGCTACCATTATCCTGGCGTGGCCGGCCAGCTGATTTTTGTCGATGGCGGTTTTCTTGATTTGTCAGGACGGGGAACGTGGGAAGAAATAGCGATGGCGCTGCGCCCGCCCAATCTCAACGGTACGCCGTTACCCCAACTGCGGGCGCGAATCAAAGAATTCCATCCTGATTGGTCCCCGGAAGGGATTGAAGCGACGCTGGCTAACTTTGCGCATTTACCTGATGGGACGGTACGGCCGTGGCTGTCGCTGGATCATCATATGCAAATTTTACGGGCAATGTATGAGCAGAAGCCGCAAACGCTTTTCCCGCGCATCACCGAGCCGGTGTTGATTTGTGTGGCCGATGATGGCAGTGAATGGACCCATCAAAAGCGGGAGCAGGTGCGCATCGCCGCCGATTTGCTTCCGCAGGCACAGGTGGTGTGGTTCCCCAACACGGCCCACGATATTCATGTTGAGAAACCGGTCGAACTGGCGCGGATGTTTGAGGAGTTTGTTTCTTAATCTTTGCTGCGGTTGTCGTCGTGCCGCCTTATGAAAAACAACTGGTTTTGTGGCTAAAAGCGGAAGAATCCCAACCAGCTTTTACTTTTGGGGCTGGTTGGGATTCTTCACTTCGTTCAGAATGACAATTCAGGAAACGGATTTACTTCTTCTAACCAATCTGTTCCCGCAAATATGTCACCAATTGGTCCACATTTACCCGCACCTGCTCCGTCGTATCCCGGTCGCGCACCGTCACCGTGTTATCGGCCAGTGTGTCAAAATCCACCGTCACACAGAACGGCGTGCCGATTTCATCCTGGTAATAGTAGCGCTTGCCGATATTGCCTCGTTCATCCCAAGTCGTGGCAAAATGGTCAGTCAAATCGGCGAAGATCGCCTCGGCCTTGGCTACCAAATCCGGTTTATTCTTCAACAACGGAAACACCGCCACCTTGTACGGAGCCAATGATGGCTTGAAGCGCAGCACGGTACGATTGTTCGCCGTATCTTCCCAATACGCATCAGCCAGCAGCATCAAGAAAACGCGGTTGATGCCCAGTGCCGGTTCAATCACGTGGGGCACAAATCGCTCGCCGCTGGTCTGGTTCAAATATTCCAGCTTCTTGCCCGAATGTTCGATGTGCTGCCGCAAATCATAATCGGTGCGGTAGGCGATACCCCACAACTCTTTGAAGCCGAAGGGAAAGTTGTAATCCAGGTCGTAGGTGTCCTCGCTGTAATGGCTGCGTTCCTTGTCGGTGTGCTGCCGCCAGCGCAGATTGTCGGGATTCACGCCCAGCTTATCAACGACAAACGACCACATCGCTGCCTGCCACTGGGCAAACAGATCCCGCCAATCTGTTTCTCGCGGATCGAAGAAATATTCGATTTCCGCCTGTTCAAACTCCAGTGTGCGGAAGACAAATTGGCCGGTGGTGATTTCATTGCGGAAGCTCTTGCCAATCTGGGCAATGCCAAAGGGCAGCTTGACGCGGGTAGAATCCAGCACCTGCTTGAAATTGCTGAAGATGCCCTGGGCCGTTTCGCCGCGCAGGTATACTTTTGATTTTTCACCGGCAATCACGCCAATGGCCGTCTCGAACAAGATATTGAACTCGCGCGGCGGTGTCACTTCGTTGCCGTCGGGGCTGGTAATTTGATGTTTGGCGATAAATTCGGCCATCTCTGGCACCGTTAATTCTTCCACCACCACGTCATCCACGCCAGCATTTTGGGCGATCCAGGCCTCGATGAGGTGGTCGGCGCGGTAGCGTTGATTGGTCACCTTGTCTTCCACCAACGGATCGGTGAAGGACGAGACGTGCCCCGACGCCACCCAGGTCTGCGGATGCAGCAAAATTTGCGAGTCGATGCCGACCATGTCGAAACGTTTGTTGACCATCTCCCGCCACCAGAGGCTGCGGATGTTGCGCAGCAGTTCCACGCCCAAGGGGCCGTAATCGTACGAGCTGGCCAGCCCGCCGTAAATCTCTGAGGTGGGGTAAACAAAGCCGCGCCGTTTAGCCAGCGCGACCAGGGTTTCAAGGGTAAGTTCTTCGCTCATTGTTTCTCCTATGAAGCTATTGGCATTTCAGCTAGTCAGCATTTCATGACGGGCTGACCGGCTGAAGTGCTGAGACGCTAATAAAAAAATACCGTCCCTGCAATGCGTGGTTTGCATTGCAGGGACGGCTCAAAATTCGAGTCGCGGTTCCACCCTGCTTCCGTAAGACTATCGAAGTCTCGCGGCACTTAAAAGGGTTGCAGCTCCCGCTTGCCAAAGGCGCTCATTGCTGCGATTTGTGATTGCAGGCGGTATTCTAGCGGTTAGATGGGATGTGTCAAGCCGAAATTGTGTGGGAACGGCCGTTAACCGCCACATTCCCTATTTCGTATTCGCAGATTGAATATATAAAATCGAACCGACGTTCAGCAAATCGAATTTGGTGTTGACAAATAAGAACAAATGTGCTATTCTTCTGGCGTTGTTGATTCCCGTACTGAAAAAATAGGAGAATGTCTCATGGCAAAATCAAGCAGCAATGGGGACGGCCGTACCGCCACCCTGGAAAAAACCCTCGATTCTATTACCAAACGATTTGGCGAAGGCACCATCATGCGCCTGGGAGACGCCCAGCACATGCAAGTCGAATCCATCCCCACTGGGGCGCTGTCGCTGGACATCGCCCTCGGCGTTGGCGGTGTGCCCCGCGGCCGCGTTGTCGAAATCTACGGCCCTGAATCCTCCGGCAAAACCACCCTCTGCCAGCACATCATCGCCGAAGCCCAACAGCGTGGCGGCATCTGCGCTTTCGTTGACATGGAACATGCCCTCGACCCCAACTATGCTGCCAAATGCGGCGTAGACGTCAACAACCTGTACGTCTCCCAGCCCGACACCGGCGAGCAGGCCCTGGAAATCGCCGAAGCCCTCATCCGTTCCGGCACGATGGATGTCGTCGTCGTCGATTCGGTGGCAGCATTGGTACCCCGTGCCGAAATCGAAGGCGAGATGGGCGATTCCCACGTTGGCTTGCAGGCCCGCTTGATGTCCCAGGCGCTGCGCAAGCTGTCGGGCGTCATCAAACAGACCAACACGGTTGTGATTTTCACCAATCAACTGCGCTCCAAGATTGGGGTGATGTTTGGCAATCCGGAAACGACCAGCGGTGGCAATGCCCTCAAGTTCTACGCTTCGGTGCGGCTGGACATCCGCCGCATTCAGGCCATCAAGGCTGGCAACGATGTCGTCGGTAACCGGACACGGGTGAAGGTGAAGAAGAACAAGGTTGCGCCGCCGTTCACCGAATGTGAATTTGACATTATGTATAACGAGGGTATTTCGTTAACCGGTGATGTGCTGGATTTGGCGGTTGAACATGAACTGGTTGATAAACGCGGCGCTTATTTCCGTTATGGCGAGACTTTGCTAGGTCAGGGGCGCGAAAATGCCAAAATATTCCTGGCAGAAAACCCGGCCATTTTAGATGAACTGGAGTATTTGATTCGTCGTAAAGTGGGTTTGCCCACAGATCATTTTGAGGCCGTTGGTACGGCAGCAGCTGAGCCAGTTGGAGATGGGACTTTTTGAAAAACTGGTTGACAGGCGAATGGCGAATGCTATAATTACTGCTTGTCTATTTACCAAACAACTGTGTTCTGTTCCCAATGTGTAATGCATGAAACTGATCGCTTTTCGCGCAGAGCGCAGCAGACATCATACCCTGCGTAGAGGAGCTTTTTAATGAGCGACGAAATGAATGAAACTCCGGTGGAGGTTTCGGCCCCCGCAACCTTGAGTGATCTCAAGCCAAAAATGAAGTTGACCGGCACGGTAAAACGCCTGGAATTGTATGGCGCGTTTATTGATGTCGGCCTGGACGTGAATGCGTTAGTTCACATCTCCAAATTGGGCAAAGAGCGCGTCAACCGCGTTTCTGACGTTCTCAATGAGGGTGATGAAGTAACCGTTTGGGTCGAAAAAGTGGATACGGCCGCCCAACAAATCATGGTGACAATGGTTGAACCGTTGGCTGTGGATTGGACGGACTTGAAAGACGGACAGGTTTATACTGGCCGGGTCAATCGCCTGGAAAACTTTGGTGCTTTTGTTGATATTGGTGCTGAGCGTGAAGGATTGGTTCATATCAGTGAGCTGAGCCATGATTACGTCAAGCATCCCAGCGAAGTTTACAGCGTGGGCGATGAAGTTCAGGTCCAGGTGTTAGGTTTTAGTAAACGCAAGCGGCGTATTGATTTGAGTATTAAAGCGCTTTTGGAGCAGCCGGAAACGGCCGTAGAAACTAATTATGGTGGTGGTGCTCCTAAAGGACGCGGCCGGGGCCGGCAAGAAGAAGTTTACGAAGATTTTGAAATGGATGAGGAAGAAGAATTGCCAACCGCAATGGAAATTGCGCTGCGCAAAGCCATGGGTGATTCTGCACCAGCTTCCAAGCCCAAAGCTCGTAAACAACGAAAAAATAAGCAAAAGAAGTATCGTGAACAGCAGGAAGATATCCTGAGCCGCACCCTTCAGGTTTCGCACGACGGATAAAAACAAGCCCCGGAAACGGGGCTTGTTTTATGAATAAAGACGAAAGCGGGGCGAGCCTGGAATTAGAATACACTTTCTGGCCAATCAATCATCCAGGCCGTCAAATTTCCATCTACGGGCACGTATGTTACCCCTTCGGGCACAATGAGCAGCGCGTTAGCTTTGACCAGTGAAGTCATCATGTGCGATCCCTGTCCACCAGTTGTCGTGGCTACATAGTTATCACCTTGTTTGCTCACTACGCCTCGAATATAACTTTCACGACCGTCGGAATGAATTTCTTCTTGCAAAATAACCTTGATTTTGGGCCGATCTAATTGTTGATGGCCGGCCATTTTGAGGATAGCAGCGCGGGCAAATCGTTCAAAGGAAACCATTGCCGAGACGGGATTGCCGGGCAATCCCAGGTAAGGCACATCGCTGTATTGGCCGTAGGCCAGGGGTTTTCCCGGTCGCATGCGCACTCGCCAAAAGTTGACGTTGCCTCCATCTTGTAAGACCGTTTTGACAATGTCATAAGCGCCAACGGAAACGCCCGCCGAGCTGATGAATAAATCAACGCCAGCATCCAGTCCTTTTTGTAATTTATTACGAACATCTTCTTCCGTGTCACGGGCGATGCCCAGCGAAATGGGCACGGCGCCTAGCGCCATCACCTGAGCGATTTGCGCATAACCATTGCTGTTGCGGATTTTGCCGGGTTGTAAGGGGGCGTCAACGGGAATAAGTTCGTCGCCTGTGGCCAGAACGCCCACTTGGGGGCGGCGTATGACGGGCACGCGGCTGACGCCAAGAGCAGCCAGTGTGCCTACCTCCTGGGGGCGGAGGACGTGGCCAGCTTGAAGAACAACTTGTCCTGCTTCAATATCTTCACCAATGTGGCGAACGTAGTCATTAGCTGCAACTTGCCGGTTGATTTGGATGTAGTCGGGTAACGGCCGTTCTACAT
The DNA here is from genome assembly GCA_020634245.1 of Ardenticatenaceae bacterium. GTDB lineage: Bacteria > Chloroflexota > Anaerolineae > Promineifilales > Promineifilaceae > JACKCC01. The sequence continues at coordinate 293,815 of JACKCC010000006.1, forward strand.
TCCGCCACGATTCATTGGTATCTTCCACAGGGACTACCGCGTCTGCGCCGGGGGGCAGGGGGGCGCCGGTCATGATGCGAGCGGCAGTGCCAGAAGTGATCGTCACATTAGGTACAGAACCGGCGGCGATGTCGGCCAAAACGCGCAGTGTTGCCGGATTTTCGGTTGTCACGTCGGCTAAATCAGCCGCGCGCAGCGCATAGCCGTCCATCGATGAGTTGGCGAAGGGCGGCAGGCTGTCGCGGGCGACGACCGGTTCAGCCAAAACCCGGCCCAGCGCTTCCAGCAGGGGAACTTCTTCCGCGGGGAGAACGGAGATGCCGTTAAGTACGGCCGTTAATGCTTCCTGAACGGTAATATATTCTTGTTCTGCCATATTTTCGAAATGTGAATGAGTTAGGTGGTTGCTAAACGGCCGTCCAAGTCCAACACTTCAGCCTTGTTTTGCATGGCGGTCAACACATTGCCAATGTGCTCCCACAATTCGAGCTGACCGGCAAAACAAACCCGGCTGAAATCGGCCGTGACCTCTGTCACGTGATCCCGATCTACACCGGCGGCAAACCGGCGATCTTTCCACTTATTACGGATCGATTTGAGGATGACGTCGGTGATGTTTTTAGACGGCCGTACCAACACCGTCGCAATCACTAAACCCGTAATCTCATCACAGGCCAGCAGCGCAAAATCTATCGGTTCCTCGCGCTCAACGCCGGTTCCTTCTGAGTAATGGGACAAAATTGTGCGGATCATCATTTCATCCCAACTCCGTTCGCGCAAGATGTCGGCCCCTTTAATCGGGTGCTGGTCTAAATCCGGGTGAATTTCCCAATCGAAATCGTGAATGAGTCCCACAATTTCCCAGTAATCCACATCCTGGTCCAATTTTTCGGCATAAAAACCCATCGCTGCACTCACAGCCAGCATGTGCCGCCGCAGCCCGACGTCCTTCACAAATTCACACACCAAATCCCAGGCTTGTTCGTAAGAATGCATGAGAATTACCTGGCTCCGCAGTCACAGCCGCCGTTTTCATGCTTGGAACAACCGGCATCCGCTTTCTTTTGCAGCGCTTCCAGTTCTTCAACCGGTTCAATCTCATGCAAGAAGACTTCGTACCGTTCACCTTCCTCCATTTCGACAATAACGGATTCACGCAGGATGCGCAGATCTTTAACTTTGCCGACACCATAGGGTGTTCCAATCCGTTTGCCTACTTTAGGCAGCGTCTTTTTGGCTTCCACATATTGTTCATATTCAAAAACCAGGCAGCAGCGTAAACGGCCGCACATTCCCGTAATCTCTTGTGGACTGAGCGAAATCCCTTGAGCTTTGGCCATGCGGATGGAAACCGGGCTGAATTCAGTCAAAAACGTGGAACAGCAGCGTGGTGCACCACAAGCGCCATATCCACCTAAAATCTTGGCCACATCACGCGGTCCAATTAAGCGCAGTTCAACCTTCGTATGAAAACGCCGGTTCAATTCCTTTTGTAAACGGCCGATATTCAGTTTCTTATTCTCTGTCGTGTAATGAAAAGTCAACCAGCTTCCATCAAAACTGTATTCAGCTTTGACAAACTTAGCGTCTTTAATGCCCAATTCATTGGCCTTTTCGCGGCAGCTGATAAGTGCATCCAGTTCTTTAGTTTCCCACACTTGTTTCATGATCAAATCACGCGGATTTGCTTTTCGGTCGATTGGCTGCAAACCACGTTGATTTTGGACATCATTGGGATCAATATAAGCCATAACCTGGCCTAACTGCCGTCCACGTTTTGTTTCCACAACAACATGGTCACCAGGCTCAACATCCTCGTGATTGCCAAGGTTGAAGTGATAAAGTTTGCCTAGTTTTTGAAAGCGTACCCCCACCACTGACGATTTTTGGGTTACTGTCGATGGCATGTATTGTTTGTCTCCGGTTATCTGGCCTTGCCCGTTGTCTTTGTACAAATCTGGCAGCCAGTAAAAATTAAATTGCGATTAACTACCAGCCCTCTCTGGTGTCATACCCGTGAAGGCGGGTATTCATACAGTAGATTTCTGTCTTCTCAGGAATGACAGGGTTGGTAGTTACAATTACGATTCGTGAATTCTACACAAAGCTACATAGTTATAACCAATTTGATAAAAATAACAAAAGAACCCCGCACTTAAGACGGGGTTCCTCATATCGTATTGTCGCCGTTAAATTCTAACCGATCATTTGAATGGGAATAAACCCGGCCTGTTGATTCTGCAACGTCATCACACTAATCCGGGCGGCTACATCTTTGGCAATACTTTTAATTGCTTTGGCCGCAGCCGATTCCGGGTCAGATACAACAATTGGTTCGCCTGAATCACCGCCAATGCGTACTTTGGGATCAAGCGGTATGGTGCCTAAATAAGGTGTATCGTAATCATTAGCCAGTTTTTCGCCAGCGCCTGTGCCGAAGAATTCACCGCTCATATTTTCAATCACACCGATGATAGGCACATCCAGCTTCTCGAACAATTTGAGACCACGCAGTGCATCAGAAGCGGCAACCTGCATGGGTTGGGTGATAACCAGCGCCCCAGAGAGCGGCAGAACCTGAGCCAATGAAAGCTGCGCGTCACCAGTGCCGGGCGGCAGGTCAATGATCAAATAATCCAATTCACCCCAGTCTACATCGGTTAGCAGCTGTTGGATGGCGCTGTGCAGCATTGGCCCTCGCCAGATAAGAGCCTGATCTGGTTTTACCAGGAACGCCATGGAGATGAATTTGACTCCATAACTTTCGGCCGGAACCATTTTGCGGTTGCGTGGTGGTGGCATGGTGTTGACGCCCATCATCATGGGGATGTTAGGGCCGAGAATGTCGGCATCCAACAAGCCAACACGAGCGCCTTCCTGGGCCAATGAAATCGCCAGATTGACGGAAATCGTTGACTTGCCCACACCGCCTTTACCGCTGGAAACGGCGATGGTGTTGCGGAACTGCTGGCCCAACTGCTGGCCAATTCGATTGTCGGTGGGTACATTGGATCCCCACTTAATGTTGATATTGCCAATCCCCGCCACTTGGCTGAGCGCGGCGCGGGCATCGCCTTCCATTTTGCCTTTCAATGGGCAGGCCGGGGTGGTGAGCATAATGGTGAAGGCGACGTCACTACCATTGATGGTGAGATCGCGAATCATGTTGAGCGATACCAGATCACGATGGAGTTCTGGCTCGATCACGGTGGATAAAGCCGCCATAACGGCTTCTTGAGTTACTTGTGTGTTTGCCATTGCTATTTTCCTACATATTTCCAGAAACAGAATGAGTTCACTCAACTGGAGCGAACTCATCGCTGGGGGTTAAGATTGTACGATTATGTACGTTGATGATTTTCAGGTGACGGTCACTTTGTTCCAAAGGTAGCAGCAAAATTCAGGCTGTTTTTAAGTGACTGTCACCTTTAGAACAAAATCATCAACACTCTAATAAAGTTCACCGCGATAGATGAGTTGACGAGTTTTCATTTCTTCAAGACGGTCTTCCTGGTCGTCGCTTTCACCTTTTTGCTTGTTTTTACGCCGTTCTTTGGCTAATTTGGCAAATTCGCGCGCGGCTTCTTCAGCCTCAGCTTTTTTGGGTGCGATTTCACGCCAGTAGCTGATGGGCTTGCTAAGCCGTTCTTTGTCATGAATGTGTGCGGTAGTACGATTGTAGCTGGCCAATTCGTAATCGTGGTCCATCTTGATGGCGTCGAAGGGGCAGAATTCAGCGCATAAGCCGCAGTTCATGCAAATGTCGATGTCGATGAAGAATTTTTCTGGCTCTGGCTTGGGACGGCCGTTTGGCTGAACACCGCGTTGAATCCAGATACACTGGGGCGGGCATACTTTGGCACAAATGCCGCAGGAGGTACACCAATCCTGGCCCCATTTTTGGCCGGGGGCTGGTTCATCAGTCACCAAAAAAGGCACAAAACGGAACCGTTCGGGAACGGGCAGCTTTTCCTCGGGGTAAAAGACGGTGATGACCCCTTTGCCTTCCAGACTTTGGCGAACTTGCAGGGCCTTATCGTTGTAGTAACGGCCGCCACGTGACAGCCAGTGAATATCATCCAGGTAGGTGGTGACGAAATGTTTGAATGTAATCGCCATTCCTTTGACAATTCCGAGTCCGTACATAATTCTCCTCAAAGGCAGAAATCAGAAGGATGAAAGCTGAATTTTTGCCCTCTTCCCTCTGCCTTCTGATTTTGTTATCTGTCTACCTCGCCCAACACGATGTCGATGCTGCCCAGGATACCGACCGAGTCGGCGACTTTGTGGCCCAGGCACATTTTTTCTAGTGCCGTCAGGTTAATGAACGAGGGGGCGCGGACATGGTAACGCTCCGGGTTGGAGCTGCGCCGTTTGGCTGTGACGTAGTAGCCGAGTTCACCTTTGGGGTTTTCGACACGGCCGTATGCTTCACCAGCACTGGGCATCCGAATGGCGTACTGGGGCTTGTCACCCACAACCGGGCTGCCTTCAGTCGCCTTAAGATGGGGCAAAACCTGCTCCAAAATACGCAAGCTCTGTCGCATTTCATCCATCCGAATGAGGAAGCGGTCATAAATATCGCCGTTGTAACGGACGGCCACATCGAAATCCAGATGTTCGTAAAAGGAATAAGGCTCGGCGCGGCGAACGTCATAGGGGACGCCGCTGGCGCGCAGCAGGGGTCCGGCCGCACTGTAGGCGATGGCGTCTTCGCGGGAAAGATAGCCCACGCCAATCCCACGATTGCGGACAATTTCATTGCCGGTCATCAAGCCATCACCCTGATTCAATGCTTTGGGCAGCCGTTCGTAGATCAGGTCATTCAAGAACTGCATGATGGGCTGGCCGCGTACATCGTCGGGCAAATCGTAGGCGACGCCGCCGAAGCGCATGTAATTGCACATCATCCGCGAACCGGCCGCCGCTTCAAAGAAGTCCAGGATGAGTTCGCGCTCGATGTAGTAGTAGAGCATTGGTGTCTGCAACGCACCCAGGTCATTGAGCAGGAAGCCCAGCGCCCACAAATGGTTGGCAATTCGGGTCAGTTCGACCATGAGAATGCGAATCCATTCGGCGCGTTCGGGTACGGCGGCCCCCATCAGCTTTTCGACGGCCAGGACGTAACCATGGTTGTTGGACATGGAGGAGATGTAGTCCAGGCGGTCGGTGTAGGGGATATTTTGGATGAAGGTGTTGCGTTCGCCGATTTTTTCGTGATTGCGGTGCAGGTAGCCCATCACCGGCTTTAAGCCAACGATGGTTTCGCCGTCCAGGGTGACAACCATACGGAATACGCCGTGAGTGGAGGGATGCTGCGGCCCCATGTTGACGGTGACTTTGTCGGTTTTTAGGCCGGGAGTGGCGTCACGCGAAATGGTCAGGCCGGCGTACATTTCGGTTTCAACTTCGTATTCTTCGCCAGTGGGAACCCAGCCAGCGGGATATTGGACATTTTTGCCGTAGAGATTGTTTTCTTCGGCGCGGCGCACACCGCCGCTGGGCCAGCGGCTGCCAAATGGTTTGGCGTCTTCTTCGTAGAAGGGTTCGCGCCAATCTTTGCGCAGCGGGTGGCCGTGAAATTCTTCCCAGGTCAAAATGCGGCGTAAATCGGGGTGGCCATCAAAGCGGATGCCCAGCAAATCCCAGGCTTCCCGCTCCTGGAAATCAGCGCCAGGATAGACGGGAACCAGCGAGGGGACAACGGCATCATCGCGGTCGACCTGCACGTGCAGGACAACGGCACTGCCGCCTTTGTCGACGTTGTAGGTGTGGTAGACGACTTCCATTTTGCCGTCTTCGATTTGATCGACGCCGGTGACGCTGGAAAGGTAGTTGAAACCAAGTTCATCGCGCAGGCTCTCGGCGACTTCGACGATTTTATCGGCTTTGACCATGAGGCCCTGGTAATTTTCGCGAGGGTCGTCGGTGACGGCATCGGGGTAGCGCTCTTTGAGGATGGCGAGGGCTTCGTCTACGGGGTTGGCGTAAACGGCCGTTCCACTACCAGGTTCAGGGGCGTTGAGAATTGTTTCGCTCATAAATAATCCCTTGATTGATTTGATACTAATAAAAACGGGGTTATACGGCCGTTTCTACTTCAGCTTCTGCCTTTGCAGCTTCGGCCTTGATGATATCCACCTGACGCATATCAACTAAATCGGGGCCGAGCACTGGAATCGGGACGACCTCAGTTGTGGGATCGTTCTTTTTGTACCAGGGTGCCGTGGCAATCGATTGCTGGTCGATTTTTTCCTGCATGGCAATCATGCCGTTGAGGAACGCTTGCGGCGTAGGAGGGCAGCCGGGAATATACACATCTACCGGCAAAAACTTATCAATGCCGTCAACGACATTGTAGCCTTCTTTGAAAGGGCCACCGCCGGAAGCACAGGCGCCCATGCTGATAACGTAGCGCGGTTCCGGCATTTGATTGTAAAGCCGGACGATGGTTGGAACCATCTTTTTGGTAACCGTGCCGGAAACAATCATCACATCTGCCTGGCGCGGCGTGGCGCGGAACACTTCCATGCCAAAACGAGCCAGGTCAAAACGACTGGATGCGGCACAAATCATTTCGATGGCACAGCAGGCTAAACCAAAACCCAATGGCCACAAAGAGCTGCGACGCGTCCAGTTGTAAATGGGATCAAGTAATTTGGCAATGGTCGTGATAGCGACATTATTGCTGAGTTCATCCGGTACGGTGATATTGGGTGAAGCGGTCCCTGTTCCAGTGGCCCCTGTTTCAGTTGGGCTTGCAGTCATAAACTTGTTGCCTCCTCATACCATACAGTTTGGATATCAAGTAAAATTTGTTTGGTTACCAGGCCCGGATCATCACTAAATCCGGGTAAGGATTGAATAATTTGCGCCAGTTCAACGAGTCCCACATCTTCAGGATTGTGGTCGGGGAAATGCTGAATTAATGCCACGGCAATGGCATAGGTGGCTTCCCAATACAACTCAGGCATCTGGTCTGTCAATGTTCCAACTCCCGCCTGGAAATTCCGAGCGTAAGTATATTACAATGTGACAATGAGGGCGAATATTAATGACATTTGTCACAAAAATTATCCTGTTTACAAGTTTATCTTTTGGACGGTCTGTTGACAAAAACAATTAGGATTGATTTATGAAAATATTGCTGGTTTCACCATATCATGGGGGCAGTCATCGAGCATGGGCTGAAGGGCTGCAAAGACACAGTCGGCATGATATGGAATGTTTGACGCTGCCCGACCGTTTTTGGAAGTGGCGGATGCACGGTGGCGCGGTGACGTTGGCCAATCGTTTTTTGGCTGAACTGATTGAGATGCCTGATGTGTTACTGGCGACGGATATGCTGGATTTGTCGACGTTTGCGGCGCTGGCGCGGCACAAATTGGGGCGGGTCCCATTGGTATTGTACATGCATGAGAATCAGTTGACCTATCCGCTGCCGGAGGATGGGGAAACGGGGCCAATGCGGCGGCAGTTGGGGGAGCGGGATCAGCATTATGCGTTTGTGAATTATGCGTCGATGTTAACGGCCGATCTCGTTCTGTTTAATTCGCAATATCACCACGACAGCTTTTTTGCCGCTTTGCCCAACTTTTTGAAGCATTTCCCGGAGTACAATGAGTTGGGCACGATTGATGATTTACAGCAGAAAAGTGAAGTGCTGCCGGTGGGTGTGGATTTTGGACGGTTGGCAACTGATTACCAGCCACCAACCGCCAGCAACCAGCCACCATTGATTGTTTGGAACCAACGCTGGGAGTATGATAAGAACCCGGAGGCATTTTTTGCGGCGCTGTATGAATTGGCTGATGCAGGAGTACTGTTCCGATTGGCGTTGTGTGGACAGCAGTACGGGCAACGGCCGTCCACTTTTGATACAGCTTTGTCCCGATTATCGACCCAAATTGTCCATGTGGGATATGCAGAGGCGGGTGTATACCGGCGGTTGTTGTGGGAAGCGGCCTTTACCGTTTCCACGGCCCATCATGAATTTTTTGGCATTAGCATTTTGGAAGCGATTGGCTGCCAGACATTTCCCATTTTGCCCCACCGCTTGAGTTACCCGGAGTTGATACCGGAGCCGTACCATTGGCGCTGTTTGTACGAAAATGAGGGCGGATTGGTGCAGCGGCTGCGTTGGGCGCTAACCCATGAGGCGGAGGCGAGAGAGATGGCGGCGGGGTTGGCAACGGCCGTACAGATTTATGACTGGCCACACATCGCGCCCCAATACGATGCCCGCCTGGAAAAACTTGTTGAGCAATCCTCAAAATAGGTTCGGCAGGCGGTCGGTTTTCGGGTATATTGGGGCAGAATTCCTCATTGCTCGGTTACGGAACCAGAATTCTTCACAAATGTATAGTTTGTCTGCTACACAGCGGCCCAGTTTTTATTTTGGTTGTGTGCGCGAAACGGCCGTATGCTCAACATTTTGTCGTCGATTACTCTAGGCGGATGTTACAAAAGATCACCCGTTCCTACCCAAATTTATTGGTAAAAAGTACTCTCCCATCCTTGTTAAAGAGATGATATAATAAGGTGTTCGAATCGTTGATACATCAACGATTTATTGATATTTGTCGGCAAAGTCGGCAAAAATTTAAACGTCAAAAAGGACCATTAAATGATACCTCTCGACGAGAAAATTCCTGAAAAAATTAATCGTCTACCGGAATTAGCTTACAATCTGTGGTGGAGCTGGACTCCGGAAGCGCGGGAGCTGTTCCGGCGGCTGGATTATCCATTATGGCGGCGTACACAGCACAATCCGGTGCAGATGCTGCAAGAAATCAGTGGTGAGGAGTTGGAAAGGGCCGTTAAAGATGCCGCCTTCATCCGCCAGTACAATAAGGTGATGTTGATGTATGACGAGGAAATGCGGAACGGCCGTTCCTGGTTCCATACCGAATTCCCTGACGTGACTGACAAAACCATCGCCTATTTCTCATTCGAATTTGGTTTACACAATTCCCTGCCCATTTACTCCGGCGGCCTGGGCATTCTTTCCGGCGACCATGCCAAAGAAGCCAGCGATTTGGGCCTGCCTTTTGTGGGCATTGGGTTCATGTATCCGCAGGGGTATTTCCGGCAGCGACTGCCCTCCCATGGCTGGCAGGAAGCCGTCTACCAGCAGCTCGATCCCAACCAGGCCCCCATTCAGGCCATGACCACTCCTGACGGCCAGCCGCTGAAAATCAGCGTAAATTTGGCGGGCCGCCTGGTTTATGCGCGAATTTGGCGTGTTCAGGTCGGGCGTATTCCGTTATATCTGATGGATACGGATGTTGATGATAACGATCCCTGGGATCGTGAATTGTCGGCCCGGTTGTATTCTGGCGACAGCGAAATGCGTATTCGTCAGGAGATCATGTTGGGTATTGGTGGCGTGCGTGCACTGCGCGCATTGGGCATCAATCCATCTGCTTTCCACATGAACGAAGGCCACTCCGGCTTTTTGCTTCTGGAATGCATCCGCGAATATGTCGCCCAAGGCATGAGCTTCCAGGCAGCCGCCGAAAAAGTTAAGGCGCACACTATCTTCACCACGCATACCCCAGTTCCGGCCGGTCACGACACCTTTAGCTTCCACATGGTCGAGAACTATTTTAACGGCTTGTGGGACGAACTGGGTATCAGTCGTGAGGCGTTCCTGGGTTTGGGGGGCCATGAGGAAGAGTGGGGAATGGCCTTTAATATGACGGTCATGGCTTTGCGAATGGCCGGGCAGTCGAATGGTGTGAGCAAATTGCATGGTGAGGTTTCGCGCAGAATGTGGCAGGAAGTCTGGCCGCTTAAAAGCGTGGATGACGTACCCATTTGCTCTATTACTAATGGCGTTCATGTTCCCACCTGGGTTTCCGGCGAAATGGGGGATGTGTTTAGCAAGTATTTGGGGCCAGATTGGCTGGCGCGTCACGATGATCCGACTTTGTGGCAGAAACTGGCTGATATTCCCGATAGTGAATTATGGGATGTTCATCTGGATTTGAAGCGGAAGCTGATGAGCTTTTTGCGGGAACATGTACGGCGGCGGTGGATTGACGGCCGTAACGATCCCACACAAGTCCTCACCGGCGGCACGATGCTGGACCCGGAATCATTAACCATTGGTTTTGCCCGCCGTTTTGCAACCTATAAACGCGCCAACCTCATTTTTCGTGACTTTGACCGTTTGAAGACCATGTTGTTGGACATTCACCGCCCGGTGCAAATCGTGTTTGCCGGTAAAGCCCATCCTGCGGATGACCCCGGTAAGGCTTTGATTCAACAAATCTACAATATGGCCAAGCACAATCAATTAGGCGGCCGAATCGCTTTTATTGAAGATTACGATATGCACATGGCCCGCTATCTGGTGCAGGGCGTAGATGTCTGGCTGAATACACCGCGCCGTCCGCGCGAAGCCAGCGGTACCAGCGGTATGAAAGCTACGTTGAACGGCGTGCCTAATATGAGCATTATGGATGGCTGGTGGGTTGAAGGCTACAACGGAGCCAATGGTTGGGCCATTAATGGCGCTGAATTCGATTCCCATGATGAGCAGGACGAGTATGACGCCCAGGTGATCTACCGGCTGTTGGAAGAAGAGATAGTCCCCCTGTACTATAATCGTGACCGGGATGATGTGCCTCGCGGCTGGGTTGAGGTGATGCGTGAAGCCATTCGCTCCAATGCGCCCCAGTTCAGTATGCGCCGTATGGTCAAAGAGTACACGACAGAGATGTATCTCAAAGGGATGGGCTTGAAATAGCCGGGTCGGTTAAGGATAGTTTATTGGAATTGGAGATGATAGGCATGGCCTGCCATCTCCAATTTTTGTATGATGAAGCGTTGGCTGTGGCGTTTGGGTTATTTGTTGGCACTCATCATCTGGTTGATGGTGATGGCGTTCCCTATTTTTGCTTTTACGCTGGCCGGACGGGGCGAGATGATGTTTGGTGAGCCGACGGGCAGCCATGTACGGCTGTTTTTGCTGCGGGAACCGGATGCTGAGGGTGTGGGCGTGGAGTGGACACGGCCGTATTCTTCCCAACCGACCTGCACCCATACCAGCGTTACCTACATCATGTGGGAAGGCCGCAACCAGAACACCAGCTACTGCCAATGTATCAATGAAAATAACGGGGCTGATTTGCCGGCGGCTTGCAGCCCGCCATAAAAGATAAGGAAAAACAAATGAGCGTAGCATTGAAATGGACGGGAGAAGGGAGTAAATTGTTTATCGGCCGTGATACATTTGGTCACGTGATTATGAGTGGTTCCTGGTCTGACGATGATTCAGAATGGCAGGAATGGCGGGCTGTCAAGCCTTCAGATTTGTTGCTGCTTAGCCTGGCATCTTGTTCGGCCCATGACGTGGTATTGATTTTGGAGCGCCAGCGGCAGAAACTGCACGATCTGTATATTGAAGTTGAAGCCAAAAATGCCCCTGAACCACCGTACCAGTTTACCGACATTCATTTGCATTATATTGTCGCCGGGGAAGATCTCGATCTGACTAAGGTAGAGCGGGCTGTGGCTTTATCCGAAGAGAAGTATTGTTCGGTTGCGGCTACGGTACGGGGTGTCGCTAAATTGACCCATTCGGTGAGTTTCAAAACAGAATAACGGATCCTACGGGGCGGGAGCCAGGTTCATATTTTTCTTTTGTTGCAAGATTTATATAAATAATCGGTGCATTGCTTCACCATCATGGCGTGTTGTGATACAATGAACGTGACATAACCGCGCTTGATTCACTCGATTGTTTGGCGCGGCTGAAATGTGGAAACGTGGCATGGCAACACCAGAACAAACAGAAACTCAAATTTATCAGCCTTCGCAATCTCAACTGGAGCGGGCGTCTGCACTGCGCCGGTTTAATTGGCTTTATGTGTATGGTCCTGTCATTGTTTTTAGTTTGATTGGGCTGGTTCTGGTGGGATTGCTGTTGTGGGGTGTTTTTTCACCGAATGTGACCGGAGCCAGGGAGTTTGCTTCTGGTTTGGCTGATTTGGTTATGATTTTCACGATTATGCCTCTTTTGCTGCTGTGCGCGATTGTTCCGGCGGCAGCTATTGGGTTGGTTGTGTATCGCCGTCAGCAGCCTAAGCAGGAACACGGCCGTTTCCAGACCCTTCTATGGCGGCTGGATACACTGGTCACCAAAGCAAAAGATAAAACCGCCCAAACAATGCCCAAAGCAGCAGCGCCTGTGATTAAAGGACATGCCTGGGTGGCATATATACGAACACTGTTGGCAGAAGTCAAAAAGCAATTTACTCGGAGATAGGAAATGGCTCAAGAAACAACAAACAGCAATTGGAAAACAAAAGTGCTTCTCATTGGCGCCGGGTTAGGCGCGGTGCTGGGATTAATGACAGCTTATTTATTGGCCCGAACAGCCGAAGAAAATCATGACGGCCCGCCCCAGATAAAAACCGGTGATGCTATCAAAATTGGGGTCAACGTAATTGGTGTGGTGCGGGGTATTGCTGCTTTGGCCGGCCGGTAAAATGACGCCAGCCAAATTTGAAAGATTATGACAAACGTGATTGTGGTTGATGATGACCTGGCCAATACAACATTGATTAAAATGTTGTTGGAACTGGATGGATTCACAGTTGGGGCCTACGCGACGGTCGAAGAGGCAAAAAAGAAGGCTGCCGCTGATACCGATGCCTTTGTTGTTGATTATTATTTGGCGCGCGGCGCGAACGGTTTGGAATTGTTGCACGCTGTCCGAAATAGTGAAACGGCCGCACCCGCCCAAACCGCTTTTATCATTACCTCTGGTGATTACCGGCGTGAAGATGATGCGCTGGAGGCTGGTGCGGATCGATTTTTGTTCAAACCATATCCCCCCGAAACGCTTTCCAAAGAAATAGAAAAATTGTTGAACCGGGGTGATAAATAATATGACTGGACGATCAAGACGACGCAGCAAATCCAAGCCGCAAAAACTGCAATGGCGGCGCATGGATTTACATTTACATACGCCCGGTTCCAACGATTACCAGGACTCCCACATCATTTATCTCGACATTTTACGCCAGGCCGAAATTCGTGGTTTGGACATCATCGCCTTTACCGACCACAACTCGGTGGCCGGTTTTGCGGCGATGAAGAAGGAAATCGAGCAGTTGTTGTGGCTGGAGCAGTTGGGGCGGATGGAACCGGATGAAAAACGGCAGCTTGATGAGTACCGGCGTTTGCTGGATAAAATCATGGTGCTGCCCGGTTTCGAATTCACGGCGACCTTTGGTTTCCACATTTTAGGTATTTTCCCCTCCGAAACGCCGATCAGTTTTTTGGAGCATTTGCTCCTCACCCTGAATGTGCCGGCCCATTTGCTAGAAGAAGGCAGTTCTACCGTTGGTGCGACCAGCGATGTACTCACTGCTTACCGTGTCATCAATCAGGCTGGCGGACTGGTGATTGCCGCTCACGCCAATTCCAACAACGGCGTGGTGATGCGCGGTCTGGATATTGGCGGCCAGACGCGTATTGCTTACACCCAGGACCCTAATTTACACGTCCTGGAAGTAACTGATTTGGAGAAGCGAGGCCGGTACACGACGCGCCGATTCTTTGACGGCTCCAAGCCGGAGTATCCACGCCCCATGCGTTGTATACAAGGGTCCGACGCGCACCGGCTGGTACGGGAACCGGCTCCATCGAAAAATCTGGGCATTGGCGACCGCATCACCGAAATTTTGCTGGATGAGGTCAGTTTTGAGGCGCTGGCTGATGTATTGAAGGGGAACGATTTTGCCCGGACACGGCCGTATCGCGGCCCGGCTAATCCCATTGATTTTGTGCAGTTGGCCCGTGAAGAGGGCGAATCCATCGTTCAGACTTTCCATCCGGCTATCGCCCAGCGGGGCGGTTTTATGGATCGGGTGCTGCGCGATATTTGCGCTTTGGCCAACACCAACGGCGGCACGATTTACGTTGGCGTGTCTGACAACCCCAAAGAGGAACCGGCCGGGGTACGCGAACCGAATAAGGCGATAGAGCGATTGTATACGGCCGTTGCCAACCGCTTCAGTCCCGAGATAGAACTGCATATTGACAGCCTGACTTCTCAGGGCAAACCCATCGTGCGCATCACCGTACAGCCGGGGCAAGATTTACCCTACGCCATCGACGACAACAAATTTTACGTGCGCGACGAATCCGAAACCAACCTGGCCGTGCGTGACGAAATCGTGCGCCTGGTTGAACGCCGCCTGGAGCGAGCCGAAGGCGAAACCGAGGCGATTCCGCTGCCGCTGCCCTATCCTGTGCCCCCGGTCGAGGCTCCCAGACCGGAGAAAAAAGAAGGCGAAAAGAAGAGCCGCAGCCTGGAAGCACCCCGTACTGGCGTGGAAATTGTCAACAGTGAAAAGCGTCAGGGGATTGTTTACCATACCGTGCGCGATTTGCGCAATGGCAGTCTCATCAAAAATGTGACCCGCAAATCGGCTCGCAAATTGTGGCACTACGCCATCACCCAGGTTGAATCCGGCGCGCCCAAACCCAACGAAATTAAGTGGCGCGGCAAAATTGCCGTCCTCAACCAGCGCAAAAAAGGCGACAACGTCTGGTACGATCTGGCCTTCCGTGATAACAGCGACGTCCATATTTATTATGGCGTCACAGACAGCGGTTTGAATGATGAGTGGTTGAAGTTAATTCAAGAATAGAATTCAGCCTCCCGGAGGGTCAATTCGGTAGGTTTGTTACTTGAGTTAACCCTCCGGGAGGGTTTTTGATGAAAATTGGCGTTTTAACGATTAGTGACCGGGGATCGCGCGGCGAATATGAAGACCGCAGCGGTCCCCTGATTGTTTCTATCATCGAGTTGCGCACACCCTGGCCGGTGACTCATCAAGCCATTATTCCTGACGAGATGGATGCCATTGTTAATACATTGATTGCTTGGGCTGATGAAGGCGTCAACCTCATTTTGACCAGTGGTGGCACTGGCTTTGCCCCGCGCGATATCACCCCAGAGGCGACCTGCCGCGTCATTGAGCGAGAGACGCCGGGCATTTCCGAAGCGCTCCGCGCCGAAAGCCTCAAAATCACTAAACATGCCATGCTGTCGCGGGCAGTGGCCGGCATTCGCGGCCAGACGCTTATCATCAATTTGCCGGGCAGCCCCAAAGCTGTGCGCGAGAATCTGGATGTGCTTTTGCCTGTTCTGCCGCACGCCCTGGAGCTACTTACCGACGCACCCAACACTGAAAGCCAGCATCGTTCTATTTAATCTGGGAGCGCGGGCAGCTTGCCTGCTATTTGCGGGCAGGCTGCCCGCGCTCCCAAAAGAAAGCAAAAGTGGCTGTCAGGCGACAGCCACTTTTACCAAGAGAAAGAGAGAGGTAAGGAGAAGAGAAAGTTAGTTTATGCCGTGACCGCCAACTGTTCGGGTTCGGTGGGGAGGTTGGCTTGGGCCGTTGAATCCGGCGGCCAATCCCATTTTCCCAGGCTGGCCAGGGCGGGGTAAGCGGTTAAATCGAGCTGTAAAGGGGTGACGGAAACGTAGTCTCTGGCTAAGGCACCGATGTCGGTGCCTTTTTCATCTTTGCCGGTGGGGAAGTCTCCGCCAATCCAGTAATAATCATGACCACGCGGGTCTTGCCGTTTATCGAGCCGGTCGCGGTAAAGACGCAGTCCTTGACGCGTGTTGCGGATGCCCTTAATCTCATCAATCGGTAAATAGGGGACGTTCACGTTCAGCAGGATGCCTTTGGGCAGTTTGCGCTGACTGAACAGGCGTACAATCAGGCGGGCGATGCGGGACGCAGCCGTGAAATCCATCTCGTTGGGGTCGCGCCGGCTGCCATCCAGGGAAAAAGCGATGGCCGGCACACCCCAGATGATCGCTTCCATAGCCGCCGTAACTGTGCCAGAGTAGGTGACGTCGTGACCCAGGTTGGCCATTGTGTTGATGCCGGAGACGACCAGATTGACGGGCTGTTCAACCAGGCCCAGCAGGGCCAGGGCAACGCAGTCGGAGGGTGCGCCGTCGCTGCTTAGGGCTGAGGTGCCGTCAACTAATTTGACCGGACGGACGCGCAGCGGGCGGTCTATGGTTTTGACGTGGCCGCCGCCGGACCAGTTCCGTTCGGGAGCGACAATGGTGACGTCGCCGATTTGTCGCATAGCCTGGGCCAGGGCCAATAAGCCAGGGGCCTGGACGCCATCGTCGTTGGTTACGAGAATGTGCATTCGTGTTCCTTTGTTTTCTTGACTGTCACCAGATTAGCAGGGGTTTGTTAAGACCTGTTTAACCGGATGTTACGGTTTTGCTAATGTTTGGGAAGTTGGCGGGGTTTAGGGAATTTGCAGCACGGCCGTTTCCTGTTCCCACCAATTCTCCTGCAAGACCGCCACACTCAAATACGTCCCATCAAACGACCACTGCGGATCGAGCAGCCGCTCACTGCCGGAAATGGTCAGCGGGTAGGCGGTCGCGCTGTGTGTATCGAAAATGGACAATCCGGCGGCGGGGTTTTGGTAAACAAAGCGGCTACCGTCGGGTGACCAGAGTGGGGTGGTGGGCACGGCCGTTACTGGAGCCAGAAATTCGCCGTTTTCCAGATTGTAGATGATGAGTTCGTGGTCGGGATTGAAGAAGGTGAGGAAACGGCCGTTGGGCGAGAAGGTGGTGTATGCTTTAACCTCGGCGCTATAGCGATCCGCTTCGGCGAATGCGCTCTGAGTGAAAAGGATCTCTCCCGTTGTCTGGTCCAGCAAATGAAGTTGGGGTGAATCTGTTTCTGGCGTTAGGTAGACGAGATAACGGCCGTTGGAGGAGTAACGGCCGTAAATGCCACCTGGCGCAACCATTGTGAGCGTATCAGTTTCCACGTCCCAAAGCTGTAAATTGGCCGAAACTGTACCGGAAATCAAATCCAGAGGGGCGAAGATGCCTTCTTCCCAGGTAGTGGCCAGAATTTGGTCAGTACTGGGCAAAATATCAGCGAAACGACTAAAAGGTCGATTTTCCCGTTCGCTATCTATTTTCCCTGACAAAAATTTAACATATGTGCCAAATTCTGCTTGAAAATATTGAGGGCTAATCTTCTCCTGCGCCAAAATTGCTACCGAAGTGTTGTACGAGAAACCAAATTCCTCATTAAGAACAACATAGTTGGGACTTACATCTTTAGCACGGCCGTCAAAATGTGTGCTTGCAACCCCTTCATCTGTTTCAACATTAAAAATTCCAATGCTGAAGATTCCAGTTCCAATTCTCCTTTCAGAAACACGTAATTCGTCATTCAGCCAACCCCAATAATAAGACCCTCGCCCTAAGTACTCCATATGAGGACCAACACGCTCGATCTTCCAAGTGTATGGACTACCCCAAACATATGTCTCAATGTCGATTGGTTCGGCACTAAGAAAGAAATAATCCCCGGTAGGATGCCAAAGAATATTGATATAAGGGGATAATTCTGTTGGGGTGATGTCAACTGGCTGAAAATTAATGGTGTCAGCGAAGAAGATACGAGTAAAACCTTCTTTTGGATGAATGATATAGGCAAATTCATTGCGGGTGGGAGACCATGTTACTTGTAAACCGGTAAACTGATTGATAACCGTTATTATACCTGTCCAGGTGAATTGCTGGTTGAAATCAATGGTAGGTATAGGTGTGAATGTGGGCCAGGGGGTGGATGATGGTTCGGGCGTCCAAGTTACCGTGGCGAAGAGCGTAGGCAGCGGGACATCTGTCGGCATAGGTGTTCGTGATGGCGCGGGGGTGGCAGTGGGTGTGGGGGTGTTGGGTAAGGTTGTGGGGGGAACGGCCGTTTCCATCTCCCCACCTCCTTCCACCATAATTTCCCGCGTCACCACATCATCAACCGACGCACACGCCGCTAAAACAACGACAACCAGGGCGATTACAACAGCTTTGCTCAAACGCTTCATGGGCTACTCCCCCGCTTTCAATGGTTGATATTACTCCAATGATAAAAGAGACTATTCACCAAAACAACAGACGAAACAACAACACTTTCCATACGTACGGCTAAAAAATCTGTGTTCATCTGCGTTCATCTGTGTCCCATCACCTCTGCGCCACATACACCACCCACTCCTCTGCATCATACAAAGCCAGCCCGTCCCAGGCCGGGTAAACGTCCACAGACGTAAAGCCCGCTTCCCGCATCATCGCCGTCATGTCGTCGACTGCATACGTCTGGTCGCACAGGTGAACCTCGTCCAATTGGCCCGTCTCCAGGTGCAAAATGTGGAAGCGCTCATATGAAATCTGCTCGTCGGCGTGCCACTGCCGTTCGCCCAGGTGCAGGAAGGGCGCGTCACCCCACAGGCCAGTGTTGTCAGTGTACCACCAGGTGCTGTCCTTCTTGTCCACCCGGTCTTGATTGAGCAGTTCCACCACCAGCCGCCCGCCGGGACGCAGCGATCGGGCGACTTGGTGTAGAAGCTGCTGCGCTTCCTCTCGTTTGAAGACGGCCAACTGGCCGTAAATGAAGAGCGCCGCATCAAAATCGGAATCGGCAAAATCCATCTGGCGCACGTCTTGCTGGATGAATTGGCAGTGAGCAACAACACCCTTCTCAATCGCCAATTCTTTCGCGTAGGCAATAGAGGCCGGGCCAAAATCAACGCCGGTGACGCGGATGCCGCGCTGGGCAAAAGCGGTGGCGTACAGGCCGGGGCCGCAGGTCACATCTAGCAGCCGTTTTTCTGGAGCCAGATTGAGTTTTTTCCACAGCCAGTCGAGCTGCGTCTCCCGTTCCGGCGTCTGCCGCGAGGCCGCGCCGTGCGATTGGTCCAGGTGTTCGCGCAGCATCCGCTGCGAGAAGCCGGGATCGTCCCAGGGTAGATTGCCGCCGGTTGTCCAGGGCAACGGCCGTTCCGGCCGGTTATAAATTCGCCATAGAGCATCACTTAAAGAGTTGTTCATCAAATTGACCTTTACCTTTCAAACGTTTCCGTTTACGATAAATACAAACGCAGTTTTTCGCCGCGTTTTGGGTAAGCGTTCAGGCTTTTGAAGTTTCCTTTTCGGGAACATTCTACATTTCAGCGCTAAAACTTCAAAAGTCTCCAGAGACTGAACGATTACCGTTTTGAATTAGTAAATGGAGTAGATCATGATTCGCTTAGCTGGTCATATTACCGTCGTCGCTGTGGGCAAAATGCGTAAATCCCATTGGAAAACTGCCCAGGATGATTACGTCAAGCGTATCGAACGATATACCGACTTTGAACTCGTCGAAATTAAAGATGTCGTGGGCCGCGGCCAGCCGGATGCGGTTGCCATGCAGAAAGAAGGCGAGCAGTTGTTAAAAGCGGCTCAATCGGCCAGCCGCAAAATCGCCCTCACCGATACCGGGCGGCAGATGAGCAGCCCTCGATTGGCGGAATATTTACAGCGGCAGGTGCAGTTGTACGGCCATGTCGCCTTTCTCATCGGCGGCCCCTTGGGTTTTGCCGATGACGTGCTGGTCGAATGTGATGAGCAGTTGTCACTGTCTTCTTTCACCTTTCCCCACGAATTAGCCCGCGTCATTCTGCTGGAGCAGATTTACCGGGCCTGTACCCTCATCAACAACGAACAATATCATAAGTAATTGTCGAGGGCTGAGCCTGTCGAAGCCCGGTTGCCTTCGACAGGCTCAGGCAGCGGCTAATCAGCTTGTCAGTCCTTCGATGACGACGACGTATTCGCCGCGTGGTTCTTCCTCGGCGAACAAGGCCAGCAGTTCCGACAGCGTGCCGCGTTGGACCGATTCGTACAATTTGGTCAGTTCGTTGGCCAGCGCTGCCGGACGGTCGCCGTAGACGGCCAGCGCATCTTCCAGAAACGCTTTCAGGCGGTAAGGGCTTTCGTAAAAGATGAGCGTGTGCGGCGATTCGGCATCCTCGGCCATGAAGCGGCGGCGCTTGCCACTTTTGCGCGGCGGAAAGCCACGAAAGATAAAGCTGTGGGCCGGCAGTCCAGACAAGACCAGCGCCATCACCACCGCCGACGCACCCGGAATCATCGTCACAGGAATGTTTTCGGCGACGGCTTGGCGCACCAGCGTGTAGCCGGGGTCAGAGATGCCTGGCGTACCGGCGTTGGTGACGACGGCTACCGATTTGCCTTCGGCTAGCAGGCCCATAATTTTCGCGCCGGCTTTGTCTTCGTTGTGTTCGTGGAAGGCGATTTGCCGCTTTTGGATTTCAAAATGCTGCAATAAACGGCCGGTTTTGCGGGTATCTTCGCTGGCGACCACGTCCACCTGGCGCAGGGTTTCCAGCGCCCGCAGGGTGATGTCGCCGAGGTTGCCAATGGGGGTTGCGACGAGGTAAAGCATGGGTTGGGAGTGTCACGTGTCAAGTGTCACGTGTCACGTTTCATTTCTCCTAGTTCGTATAGGGTTAGGGCTACGGCCGTTACTGCGGCGGTTTCGGCGCGTAGGATGCGTTGGCCCAGGGTGATGGGGTGAATATTGTGCTGTTGGGCCAGTGAGATTTCTTCAGCAGTAAAGCCGCCTTCGGGACCGATGAAGAGGGCTACGGCCGTTCCCCTCTTTCCGCCAATAAATTCACCAATCGAACCGGCTGCTTCCTCTTCCCAGGGGATTAAGCCGACATAATGAGGCGGTAAATTGGTCACGGCCTGGCCCAGCGCCATTGGTTCGGCTAATTCCGGGATACGGCCGCGCCGCGATTGTTCGGCCGCTTCGGTGAGGATGCGCTGCCAGCGGTCAGTTTTCTTGGGTGGACGGGCGACGGTGCGGTCGGTAATGAGCGGAACGAAGCGGCTGATGCCTAGTTCGGTTCCTTTTTGCAGTACCCACTCAAAGTTGTCCCGTTTAAGCAGGCTTTGGTAGAGGATAAGTTGGCTGGCTGGCTCGGTGGTGACGGGGCGTTGGTGCTGGATAACGGCCGTTACCCGTTTCCGCCCCACATCAGCCAGGACAGCGTCAAATTCCCAACCAGCATTATCCAACACCACCACCGGCTGGCCTGGTTCCATGCGCAGCACGGCCGTAATCTGGTGCGCCTGCTCCGGCGCAAAAACGACTTGATTGTCGTGGAATTCCTTAACGAAGAATCGGTGCATATCAGGACAGAGCTAGAGGATAGAGCTAGAGATAGAGATAGAGGGAAAACCCCGCTCTAGCTCTATCCTCTAACTTTTTCGACGCAAAAAACGAGTTCACCCTCAAATAAAAGTTCGGTGACCGGCCAGTTGTGGCCTTCGATGAGTTGGAACATAAATTCCCGGTAACGGCCGGTTAAATTCCGGCCGCCGTGGGTGCTGACGGTGGGGAAGGAGATGACCAGCCAATGAACGTTGAGGGCCTCAAGTAACGGCCGTCCCCGGCCATGATAGTTGCGCTCAAAACGGGGCATCTCCTTCAAAAATAAAGCTACATCAGCCTGCTCAGTGGGAAATTGTAAGGCTACATCTTGCAGCCGGGCCAGCGGTTTTAGTCCTTGCAGCCGGAAAAAATGATTCAGAAAATCAATGCGCGGTTCGTGAATGTCATAGGCGTAAAAATCGACCCCCGCCTGCGCGGGCGGCAGTTCTAAATCCATCCAGGGTAAGGCCAGTGGATTCAAACCGCAGGCAATGTCTAAAATGGAGTGGGGCCGGCCGGTGACGGCGAAAATCCGGGTGTAAAAATCAGCGAGAATGGGCTGCCGTTCCCGCGTGGAGAGATGGCTGTGTAAAATTCCCTGGCAGATAGTTTTGATTTGGAGCGCATCGCCGCTGGCGAAGGCGGTGTCCAACTGGGCTGCTGCTGCCGCATAATCGGGGTCGCCCAGATAGGGGGCCATGATGCTGTGCAGTTGGGTGCGCACGGCTTTGATGGCCTGTTTGGGCTTTTTGTACTGCTGCAAAGCAGTTTCAGCCAGGCTGCGGATCGTTTCCTCGCTGGTGTCGCCGTATTTTTGTGATTGTTTGACGGCCGTTACCACCAACTCCAAATCATTTATATCGACCATACCCCTATTATAGCTTGTTGATGCTTTAGCCGACAGTTATGCCCACAACCGGGATCGTAAAGGTTTTATCGAGAAATGCCAGACCTGGGAAGGAGCGAGCTGGATTCTGAAGGTTTGATTAAGGTGTGGGTGAAGGTACTACCATTGTCGGTATAGTCCCGACGGGTTGGGGCGTATTCGTACTGGTTGGTGGTGCAGGCGTGAAAGTGCTGGTAGGACCAACCGGCGTATTTGTGCTTGTTGGTGGCACCGGCGTATTTGTGCTGGTTGGCGGTGCTAACGTGTTGGTAGGGGTGGGCGGGACCGGCGTAAAGGTACTGGTCGGCGGCACCGGTGTAAAGGTGTGGGTGGGGCGGGGCGGCCTGGGTGTGGCAGTATTGGTGCTGGTGGGGGGCACCGGCGTAAAGGTACTGGTGGGGGGATTGGGCGTAAAACTGGGCGTAACCGTAACCGTTGGCTGCGGGGTACGAGTAGGTGTGGTGGTGGGAACGGCCGTTGCCGTATTTGTATTGATTGGTGTAACAGTTACCGTATTTGTTGTGGTCGGCAGCGCTTCGCTTGTGGCTGTCGCCGCTGGTTCGGAGGGCGTAGGTGAAGCCCCTGAACTACTCGTATTGGTTATGGTCGGAGTTGGGGAAGGTTGTGCCCCTGTTTGCGGAATTTCTACTGGAGTGGGTGTTTGCCGCAGATTGGCTTCATCCGTGGCAATCGCATCAATAATACCTTCATCCAGGGGTTGGAACTGTGGCGTCCGCTCACTGGGTAAAGCGCTGTAATCGGCACGACTTTGCGCCAGCATATTGCCTTCAATTGTCTTCCGTGATAATTGGATGACATTGGCCAGCCAAACTGAGGTGAAGATGCAGATGAAATTGAGCAGCAGGGCAAAGAAGAATAACAGCCAGGTCCGTTTTTTCTTGGGCCGCTGTTCTTCCATCCTCACTTCATCTGCGGTCGTTTCAGGCAGGTTCATGCGCTAATTCATATAGCGGCAGCGTAATCGTAAATATGCTGCCTTTTCCGGATTCACTTTCTAGCTGGATACGGCCGTCTAGTAACTCAACGATCGAGCGGGCAATATACAGCCCCAATCCTACACCGCGAACATTGTAGTTCATCGCATTGCTGGCTCGGAAAAACCGATCAAACAAATGTGGCTGGTCGGCCGAGGCAATTCCAATTCCCGTATCAATGACAGCCAGGCGCGCTTCAGAATTTTCGACAAAAAGATGAACAACAATACCGCCGGTTTGTGTGTAATTTTGGGCATTGCTCAAGAGAACTTCAATCGCCCAGTTTAGTTGATTGGGATCCGCATCGATCCAAACAGGTTCATCTGGCAAATCAACTTCAAACGTCAAACCCTTACTTGTGATACGTTCCTTCCAAATTTCAGCAACTTTTTGGACCAAAGAAACAAAATCAACTTTCTGTTTCTCAATATTAAACGTTCCAGCCTGAATTTCCGAAATATTGATGAGTTGGTTGATATGCTGTTCCAGATGCAGACTATTCTTGCTGATCTTATCCAAAAAGCCAATATGGCGTTCATCGAGGTTGCCGTTGGCCGTCCTTTGCATCAGATCAGTATACACTTTTATGACCGTCAGCGGGGTACGAAGTTCATGCGAAATACTGGTGATAAAAGCATCCTTTAACTGGTCGGCCTCGGCTTCACTGGTGATGTCGCGCAGCACAATGACTGTGCCGATTTGTTCACCGGTTGGCGTTGTAACTGGGGCGGCCAGTGTACTTAAAATGCGGTTGCCTACCTGGTACCGTTTTGGCCCGCTGCTGGTGGTGGAAAGGAGCGATGGGGTTTCGGTTGAACTGGACGCTCTGAAGCCGGGTGCTGTTAATTCGCGCATAGGTCCAGCGTTGAAATCATAAGACATATCGGCCAGTAATTTTTCGGCAGCCAAATTGGTCGTGATTATTTGTTCGTCCATGTCCAAAACAATCACACCGTCAACGATACTATTGAGGACGGCTTCTAATTTGCTGGCCTGCTCGGTTAGTTCCTGATTTCTTTGGGCTAACGTGGCCGTCATGTAGTCGAAGGTCTGAGCCAGTTTGCCGATTTCGTCTTTGGTCTGGACACCTGAGCGGCGGTCTAAATCACCGGCCGTTACGGCCAGGGCGGTTTCAACCAGCCTGTCCACCGGTTTTACGATTCGTTGGGCAGTTAAGAAGCCGACGGCCAGTACGGCGATGGTTGCTCCGGCAAAAATCAGGCTGAATTGATTCCGGCTGGTGGCTAAAGCGGAAATGATGAAATTGCTGGATAAAGCCACGCTGAACATGCCGAAGGATTGTTCACGCAGCCGCCAATCGCCATAAGCCAGCAGGTAGTCTTGTTCTAAAAGGCTGACATCTCGTTCCAAAAAGCTGACGTCTCGTAATTGTGTTTGCTTAGAGGCATTTGCAATGACTTCCTGGTATTTTTCTGGTGTTTCGTTCAGGTCGGCGAGTCCGGTAATGGTTACAGGGTCTTCTGCACCGCCTAGAGTTGTATCAAGTACCTGTCCATTTTTGTCGTAAATGGTTACGCGGGCTACGGAGGCAATGGTTAAATCTTCGACCATTTGGCGCACTTCATCGCCGATCATAACGACGCCGACTTGTTCACCGTTCAGGAAGACCGGACCGATGGTGTACAGTACCAATTCGCCATCGGTTTCATGAAGGACTACTCGTTTGTCGCCAAATTCGTCGATTTCACCGGCTAGAACGCGTTGAACTTCAGAGATGTTCGATAAATCTTCGCCAGCGCTTTCAGCGGGAACGGCCGTTTCCACATTCGGTAACTGCTGCCAGCCATAAACCTCGATACCGGCCATGTTTAGCAATTTGACGACATGACTGTCGCTGTTGGCAATAATCTGGGGCACTAATCGGGCAAGTGCGGCGGCATCGGCATCGTTCAGAGCTTCAGGTACGCCAAAAGTACCGGCAACTGCGCGTAAAATTTGCAGCCGGTTTGCTTCATATTGAACTGTACTTTCCGCTACGCGACGTCCTGCATCTAAAAGCTGGTTATTAAACCGTTCTTGCAGGGAGCTTGCTACTAGATTACTGATAACAAATGTGCCAATGCCCGCAACAATTAAAGTGAGCATTAAGTATGGCAGGATAATCTTTGTGCCAATACTTGGTTTTAGCTCGTACCATTTTTTGCTGCCAGGATCGCGCAGCGGGAGCGGCGACCCACTATTCATACTTGTCATAATACAGGATATGGTTTCCTATGGTCAAGCATACGTATCATCAATATAGTTAACATGACGTGAATTACAACGATTATTAAGAAAAGGTCGGGCTTTGTGAATGGAGAGTGAAAGTGCTGCGATGGTTTAGGCTGTTTATTCGTATAAATTGTGTTAAAACGGTTGCCCGTCATAGGTAACAGGTGTATATTGGATGGTTAATCCCAAAAATTTGTGAGATGGGTGAAACATGACTGTGAGTGAACCTGAATTAATTACAATTATCGAAGGACCAACTCCTGAATTTCAACCAACGCCACAACGTTGGTTACAATCTATTTACGAAGGACCCGATGATCAGGCGGTGGCGTTTTGTCAGCTTCGGACGGGGAATGGCTCTGACATCATCGCTCGCTGCCAAAATGCCTGGCGTGAAAATCGCCCGGTTAAGCTGGATTTTCCCGATGAAATTCGGATGCGGCAGCAGGTAGATGTGGTAGCCATGCGGTTGGATGAGATTGATGAAGGCCAGGTACTGCATTTATGGGTAGCCTTGCCTTACGAGTTGGTCGGTGTTGAAGACTTTGACAACGGCGATTTTGATGACTTTGATGAGGATTATGACGATGAGGATGATGGCCTGGATTATCTTTGATTAACGGCCGTTCACCTGACCATCTTTTCTTTTGCAAATTTATGAGTTTTTAGGAACGTAAAACGTAGCGATGGGGTTGCGTTTTACGTTTTTGTTTTCTGGGAGAGTGTCGTGGCGTATCAACATATTTTGTTTTCCCAAAGCGATGGAACTGCGATTATCACCTTAAATCGACCGGAAACGCTCAATGCGTTTACGGAAACGATGATTTTGGAGACGACGGATGCTTTTAAGCAGGCCGGTCAGGAGCCATCGGTGCGCTGTATAGTGATTACGGGCAACGGCCGTGCCTTCTCATCCGGTCAGGATTTAGCCGAGGTACAGGAAAAGAGCGGACAGTTTTCGATTGGTGAGCATTTGCGGCGGGGTTACAACCAACTGATCCAACAGATGGTCAGCCTGGAAAAGCCGATTATCGGGGCTATCAATGGCATTGCTGCCGGAGCGGGCTGTGGCGTCGCCCTGGCCACTGACATCCGTATTGCCGCGGACAAGGCCAGCTTCATGTTGGCATTCAGCAAAGTAGGGCTGGTTCCGGATAGTGGATTAAATTGGCTGCTGCCGCGGATTGTGGGTTACGCCCGCGCCTATGAAATGGCAGTCACAGCGGCCAAAATTCCTGCCGACCAGGCGTTGGTCTGGGGCATGGTGAATCGGGTTGTACCGCAGGCGCAGTTGCTGGAAACCGCAGACGCCTGGGCCAGGCAGTTGGCAGCCGGTCCGACATTGGCTTTTGGACTGACTAAGCGGGCAATGAATCACGGCTGGACGATGAGTCTGGCTGAGACGTTGGAATATGAGGCGCATTTACAAGAAGTGTGCGGCCGTTCTGCCGATAATCAAGAAGGTGTACAGGCGTTTTTGCAAAAGCGGCCGCCACATTTTCAAGGGATGTAAAGTGGAAAATGAATACGGCATCAATTTGGGAATGGTTTTCTGAGCACGGGGTTGCAATTTTAGGGATTCTTTTTGTTTCTGCTTTAGCCTATTGGCTGCTTGGCATGATTACCCGCTCGTTGAGTAAACGTATTCAGCAGATGGATAATGAGGAAGACAGTGAGCTAGATAAACGGACAGAGACAATTTTCCGGGTGGTGCGCAGTACGGGGATTGTGCTGATTGTGAGTACGGCCGTTCTCATGGTCCTAACCGAGTTAGGAGTGGCGGTAACACCAGTGCTGGCCAGTGTTGGCTTTGTTGGGCTGGCGCTGGGTTT
Organism: Ardenticatenaceae bacterium; assembly: GCA_020634245.1. Taxonomy (GTDB): domain Bacteria; phylum Chloroflexota; class Anaerolineae; order Promineifilales; family Promineifilaceae; genus JACKCC01. The sequence goes on from JACKCC010000006.1 coordinate 320,843, forward strand.
GGGGGCGCAAACATTGGTTGGCGACATCATCAGCGGTCTCTTTATCCTCATCGAAAATCAATACACGGTGGGGGATTCAGTTGAGATTAATGGCATCGCCGGTAATGTGGAAGAAATGAACCTGCGAACGACAATGGTGCGCGATTTGTACGGCACGCGCCACATCATTCCCAACGGTGAAATCCGCGTGGTGTCCAACAAATCGCACGATTGGTCGCGTGCGGTGGTTGAAGTGGGCATTACGTATGATGCCGATGTCGATGCGGCGGCCGAGACGTTGAATGAGATTGGCCGGCAAATGATGGAGGATACGGCCGTTGCGCCTTTACTTTTGGAGCCGCCTGCTGTGACTGGAATAGAAGGACTGGATGATTGGGCTGTCAGGCTGCGCATCATGGCTAAAACTTTGCCGGGCGGGCAGTGGGCTGTAGAGCGTCATTTGCGCCGCCAGATTCGACTGGTTCTTGCCAAAAAGGGCATTGATATTGCTTTTCCACGGCAGGATGTTATGGTATTGCCGTCAGCCGAGTAAGTTTGTGTGGCCGATGCCCCAGTCAATAAGTCGGGGAAACAGCCGGTTACTGTGGGCGAAAAGCCAATCATACCAGGAAACGTAGACTTCGGTACGGCCGTAGCGGATGGCTTGAACTATGGCTCGTGCGACTCGTTCGGCAGGGATGCCTTTTATGCCCAGGCGGCTGCCGCCTTGTTGACCCAGTCGGGCGGCCGAAAATTCTGTGGTGGTCAGGCCAGGGTAGACCAGGGTCACAATGATGTTTTCCCCTTTTAATTCCATACGCAGGCTGCGGCTGAGGAAGTTAACGGCCGTTTTGCTGGCACAATAAACCCCGCTGCCGGGTAACGGCCGTTGCCCCAAAATCGACGACACATTGATAATTTGACCGCCGCCTTGCCGTTTCATCTGCGCCACGGCCGCTTGGGTGGCTGCTATCAGTCCATTGACGTTGGTGTTCCAAATGGTTTGCACGTCGGTCAGTGGCATCTCAGCCAACTGGCTGAGATGTCCTACTCCGGCGTTGTTGATGAGGACGTTGAGCCGCCCAAATTGACCGACTGTACGGGCTATCAGTTCCTGGGCAAAGGTGGGGTCTTGAATGTCCCCGGCAATGGCTAGAACCTGGCCGGGCGAATCAGCCAATTCGCCCGCCAGAGCTTGCAGCCGTGCTTCCCGCCGGGCGATGATGACGATGTTAGCGCCTGATTGGGCGAGAGAAACGGCCGTTGCCCGGCCAATGCCAGCTGATGCACCGGTGATGATGATGGTACGGCCGTTTATTTCCATCAACTTACAGCCTTGTCGAGGGCTGAGCCTGTCTAAGCCCGGTTACTCACCCTCAACCATTTTCCCTGCGGCCAGCCAGGCTTTCCGGGCGTCGTTGTAACCCATGGCGTACAAACGTTCATGCCCTTCCCGCGTATAACGAATAATTTGCTCCACAGGAATCACCTCATTCGGCGCAACAATAACCGGATCAGGCAGTTCCTTGTATTTATTCTCCAAAATATCTGGAATGCCGTTGCCATCTTTATCTTCCAGATTCACCTTTTCACCACGCAGTTGTTTCATCAATATTTCATTTGTCGCCCGTAGACGGGCATTTTCCACTTGCAGCCGTACCAAATCATTGATCCGGTGGAACATTTTCATGTCAGCCTGAAACGAGGCCAGCAGCGCCCATTCCAATGTCGTGCTGGCCGCTGTCAACAGATTGCGCGGCGTTTCGGCCGCTGTCTCAGCTTCGTCATCCCAGGGAGTCATAATGACTACCACAATCTCTTCTGCTCCGGCATCAATAGCCGGTCCCAACGGCGTATTGGCAACGGTAGCCCCATCCCAATACAAATTTTCGTGCAATTGCGTGGCCGGATACACGATCGGGATCGAGCAACTGGCAATGATATGGTCCAGATTGATCGGTTCCTGGCGCATTTTGCTGGGGTAAACATCACTGCTGTTGCCAAACACATGTAGATGGCCGGTATTGACTTCCGTTGCCGTTACCCGCAAATGAGCCTTGGCCTCCTCGGAATTAATCCGGTCAAAATTGACCCAGCCCTCTCGCTGCAGCGTTTCTCGTAGTGGAGTCGTGTCCAGTAAATAATTGCCAGACAGGGGATTTAAGTGCGTCTTTTGGACATCACTGGTTTTCAGCCGCTGCCATAAAGCCCATAAAGAATGTGACGTGTGCCCGGAAGCAATCGCTGCACCATTCACCGCCCCAATGGACGTGCCAACGACGACATCAGGCAGCCATTCATGCTCCTCCAAAAATCGCAGCACACCTACATGATAAGCGCCGCGCCCCCCGCCCCCGGATAAAACCAACGCCTTCTTTCTGCTTTCTGACAACATTCGCCACCTCCAATTGTCTTAATAAATCTAACCAATCAAAAAATCTGGGCGGCTGGACAAAATGGCTTCATTTTTGGCTTCCATTTCTGGCGGCCGCAGCGGAAGAATGATATGAAACTGGCTTCCTGGCAGTAGTTGTTCATCCTCGCCTGCCGACTCAACCCAAATCTTACCGCCGTGTCCTTCGATAACCCCTTTGGCAATAGGCAGGCCAAGTCCTGGCCCAGCCCCCTTGAACTTGGTACTGCCGGTGGAATGGAGTTGTGTGTCACCAATGCGGAAGAACTTTTCAAAAATCAAATCATGATAGCGGGGATCGATGCCGATACCTTGATCGGCCAGGATGATTTCGATGTATTCCTCTTTTCCATCATGGCTGGGGACCAGCTCGGCTTCAAGTGAAATTAAACCATGATCAGGTGTGTATTTGATGGAATTGCCGATCAGGTTTGTAAATGCCTGCACCAGCCGTTTGAAATCAGCATAAAGCGGCGGAACTGTGTCCAACCCTTTTGTTTTCCAGCTTATGTGCCGATCTTTGAGCGCAGTATTTAACGGTTCAACTGCCATGCGGACGATCATTTCTAATTTCGTTTCCATGAAGACCATGCGGAATCCTTCTGTGTCCAATTGGCTGGCATCCAGCATAGCGGTAATCAGCACATCCAACCGGTCACCGGCTCGAATAATATGGCTGATTATTTCACGGGTTTGCTCTCGGCTAAGGTCGGACTCTTCATTCATGGAGTTGAGAATGTCGGTGTATCCTTTTACTTGAGTAAGCGGGGTGCGCAGTTCATGCGAAGCAATCGTGATGAAGTCGGATTTGACGCGGTCCATGATTTCCAGCCTTTCGTTTTGACCGGTAAGATCGAGGTTTAGACGGCGGATTTTTTCGTTTTGCTGGCCTAGTTCACTGTACAACCGGGCGTTTTGTAAGGCCACAACGGTTTGATCAGCCAAGATTTGCATGAGTTCCAATTCTCTGGGTTGGTAGGGCACTCCTGATTTTTTGGGGCCAATGGCGATGACGCCTTCCAGATTATTGGTGGCGATTACAGGCACGTAAACGTCCATAGCCATTTCCTGGAGCCAGCTGCGAATGACAGGATCAAGACCGGCATAATCCCGATTGAAATCCAGCTCGTATTGCAGTAGAGGCTGGTGCAATTGCGACAGGGCTTTGATAAAAAGGCTTTTGTGAGGAAGTTGCGTTTTTTGCCGATTGATAGCGCCTAATGCCGGAATGGGTTCGATGGCATAGCCGTCTTGATTGTTACTGATGAGCATGAGTGCGCCGCGCTGTACATCGAGCAAATCGCTCAGGGTGCCGATGATGACGCGTGATAATTGTTGTACATCAAGGATTTGGTAAATATTTTGACTGTAATGACGCAGTACCTGGCTGGTATCGACGCCTTCGCCAACCAGTAACTTTTGGAATGATTTTTCAATGAAGCGGCGAAAGGGAGCGTAGAAAATGAACCCCAACACGACGGTGATGAGCATATAAACATAAGCAAAGGGGTGGTTCCGTGTCAGGTTTTGGACGATGAGAATGGTTGCTGTCAAGGGGAGCGCCGAGACAATCGTGATTAGAATGAAGGCCAGCGCGCTTTGGGATTGGGTACGAACGTCGATGATACGGTGGGATGAAACGGCATAGGTCAGGCCAAATACGCCAAGGAAGCGGACGATCTGCCCGGTTAATGTCAGGCCGGTGTAGTTAAAGAAAAAGAGTGCCTCTCCGGTGAAGATGAAGAGCAGCAAAATGAGCCAGAAGAGAAGCCGGTTGGCATGCCAGGGAAATGTCGTGCGCCGAAAGTCGCGCCAGGTGCGGGTGACGATGGTGCCGCTGAGGAGAAGCCAGGTGATGGTGGTGACGAGGTCGCTGTAGCTGATAGTATAACGTGTGTAAGGGATATTGACGGTTTGAACCGGCAGGTAGATATCGAGGATGATGGTGGCAATGACGACGATGCCGCCAAAAAGTAACCAGAGTCGTCTTTGCGGCCAATCGACAAAGGCGGCGGTGGTTGCGCCGAGGAGGGTCAGGCCAATGAACAGGGCTTTGGCAGGCAGATTGGCCGGATAGGGGATTTCCCGCGAGAAGAAGACGAGGAATTCCCATAAGACAGAAACGGCCAGGAAAGCGAATAAGGCTCTGGTCTGGCGCTGCTGCTGTTCACGCCGGGTAAAGGCGTAAAGCAGCAGGATTGTGTATCCGCTAGCAGCGGTCAGGGCGATGAGGGGGTTGATTTCGAGTAAGGACATGGTCTAATTATCTGTTAAATAATGGTTCAGGTTGCTAAGAGCCATCGTGTGTTTTTTTGTACTTCGCCGCACCTTGGGAATTGTAACGGCCGTATCTTACCATAGCAATTACCATCCCTGCGAAATAAAAAAGACGTGGGGAGGGCCACGTCTTTCTTTGCATCTGTCAGCGGAGAGGGCGGGATTCGAACCCGCGACCCCTTTCGGAGTACACGATTTCCAATCGTGCGCACTAGACCAACTATGCGACCTCTCCGAATCGAAGGGGATTATAACAACCGCACAAAGGTTTGGCAAAGTGGAACCGGTATCAATATTGAGGCGACAATCGCCGTCATCTTTCGTTGTTGACGTACCAATAGCTGGCGGCTAAAGCGATCCAGGCACCCAGGCTGGCACTGAGCAGGTGCAGTGCCCCCAATTTGAGCAGATTGATGTGGAATAAATCCCCCAGAAAGTGACCGATTGTGAAGCCAATCCAGGCGGCCAAGACGTAGAGCCAGATGCGGCGGGGCGGACCGCCAAGAATGAAATGAAAACCGGCTCCATAGGCTGTGGCCAGCAGGAAGCCGAGGATAATGCCGGATGCGGCTGGAATCATGCTTTTCCCTCCATAATAATGCCACCGCCCAGGCAAACATCGCCACCGTAAAAGACGGCTCCCTGACCGGCGGTGATGCCAAAAACGGGTTCTTGGAATTGGACGCGGACACGGCCGTTTCCCACATCTTCCACCAGCGCATTCACACCTTTGGCCTTGTACCGAATCTTCACCTGGGCCGGAATCGGACCGGCCGGCGGCGCACCAGCCAGCCAGTTTACGTCCCGCGCTACCAACGTTCGCTGGCCCAACTCGTTCCGCGTGCCCACGATGAGGGCGTTTTGCCGGGCGTCTTTTTGGAGGACGTAGAGCGGCTCCGGGGCGGCAATGCCCAGGCCTTTACGCTGGCCGATGGTGTAGTTGGGCAGGCCGGTGTGTTGGCCGAGGGTACGGCCGTTCCCATCCATAATCGGCCCCGGATTTTGTGCCGCACCAAATTCGCGCAAGAAACGGCGGTAATCGCCATCGCCCAAAAAGCACAAATCCTGGCTGTCGTGCTTGCTGGCTACCGCCAGGCCAAACTTGCGGGCCAGTTCCCGAACCTTGGCCTTCGTATATTCACCGATGGGGAACATGGTATGGGCCAGTTTTTCCTGATTGAGAACGTGCAAAACGTACGATTGGTCCTTCGTCTCATCGACGCCCTTCAGCAGTTGGTAGCCGGTTTCCGTGTGATGGATGCGGGCATAATGGCCGGTAGCCAGATAATTGGCGTCCAGCGCCAGCGCCTGATTGAGCAAGTAGGTGAAGCGGATTTGCCGGTTGCATTGGATGCATGGATTGGGCGTCCGTCCCTGGGCATGCTCGTCGATGAAGAACTGGACGATGGTCTGGCGGAAATGCTCTTTTGTGTCCAGAACGTAAAAGGGAATGTTGAGCTGGTCGGCGATACGGCGTGCGTCGGCCAGCTGGTCGGGGGTGCAGCAGCGGTTGGCGATGGGGGCACCGGGACTACCCGGCTCGCTCCACAGCCGCATCATCATCCCCACGACCTCATAGCCCTGCTCAACGAGCAAAGCGGCAGCTACGGAGCTGTCTACGCCGCCGCTCATCGCCACAACGACGCGGTTAGGGTTTGATGAATCAGGAGGTGTCATATTTTTTAGTTTGCCGCTTGTAGTTTTTGTAATTTCTGGATAATGGCGGGCATTTTCTCCAAAAAGTAAGCAATATGTTCAGCCGTGTTTTGCATGCCAACTGTGAGCCGCAGGCCGCCTTTAGTCCATTCCGGAGCGAGGCCCAGCGCTTTCAGCGTGCGCGATGGCTTGGGATCGCCGCTTTTGCAGGCCGAGCCGCTGCTGGCGGCAATGCCGGCCATGTCCAGGTGCATCAACAAATCATTGCCGCTGATGTAGCGGAAGGCGAAGCTGGCGTTATGCGGCAGCCGTTCTGTAGGGTGGCCGGTGAGGATGCAGTCGTTGGGCAGGGCGGCCAGCAAACCGTCAATGAGCTGATCGCGCAGGGCTAGGTAGTGGGCATTGCGTTCGTCCAGTTCGGCCATTGCCAGTTCCAGCGACTTGGCCGCGCCCACGGCGTAGGGGACGTTGGAAGTGCCAGCGCGACGGCCGTTTTCCTGTCCGCCGCCCGTCAACTCCGAAATCAACTCAGTTCTGTCCCGTGCATAAAGCATCCCCACGCCCTTGGGGCCGTAAAATTTGTGCGGGGCAATGCTTATCAGGTCGATGGGCATCTGGCGCATGTCCCAGCGGCGCACGGCGATGGCCTGGACGGCGTCGCTGTGGAATAGGACGCCATGTTCATGGGCAATCTGGCCGATGGCGGCAATGTCCTGCATCGTTCCGACTTCGTTGTTGGCGGCCATGATGCTGATGAGGACGGTGTCGGGGCGGATGGCCGCTTCCAGTTGGGCCAGGTCAATCAAGCCGTACTCGTCTACCGGCAGAATGGTCAGGTCGAAGTGGTGCAGGTCACGCATCTGCACGGCCGTATTCAAAATGGCGCTGTGTTCAATCGACGACACAATGAGATGATTGCCACCATTGTTCTTCCGCGCGGCCCACATCGCGCCGCGCACCGCCAGATTGTCGCTCTCCGAGCCACAGCCGGTGAAGATGATTTCGTCGGGTTGGGCCTGGAGCAGGCCAGCAATGGTTTCCCGTGATTGTTCCAGGGCGCGTGAGGCTAAACGGCCGTATTCATGCGTTGAACTGGAATTACCGTAATTCTCTGTCCAATGAGGCAGCATCGCTTCCAAAACTTGTGGGTGAACTGGCGTCGATGCGCCATGATCGAGGTAAATGTGTTTCTTAATTGGCATAGAGAAATTGTATAGCGAGTGACCCAGTTAGCAAGTGAGTACGTCATGAGTGGTAGGAGGAAGGTGATGAGCTTTTACAAATTCCTTGACTTGGAGTTAACTCCAGGTGGTAAACTATTTCTCGGAGGTGAACATTATGAGAATATCAGAGGCAAGTGAACAATCTGGACTTTCAGTGGATACGCTGCGCTACTACGAAAAAATTGGCCTGCTTCCATCAGTCAATCGAACTGATGGTGGCATCAGAGATTACAGCGAACTTGATATGAGGCGGGTTGATTTCATCAAGTGCATGCGAACGGCTGGGCTTCCCGTTGAAGTGCTGCTCGAGTATTTTGCGCTTGTTGAGCAGGGTGACGATACCATTGAAGCTCGAAAACAAATCCTGCAGGATCAGCGAAAGCAACTTCTGGCCAGGATGGCTGAAATGCAAGAAACCTTAGACTTGCTGAACTACAAAATTCAAGTGTATGAAAATGCTGTCTTGAAAAAAGAACGAAAATTAGCTGATTAAGGAGTCACAAAAATGCAAAAACGTAAACTTGGTAACAGCAATTTAGAAGTTTCAGCCCTGGGGCTGGGCTGCATGCGCATGAGCTTTGGCGACACGCCCACCGACAAGCAAGAGATGATTACGCTGCTGCGCCAATCGGTGGAGCGCGGCGTCACCTTCTTCGATACGGCCGAAGTGTACGGCCCGTTCACCAATGAACTGCTGGTGGGCGAAGCGCTAGAACCGTTCAAGGGGCAGGTAGTCATCGCCACCAAATTCGGCTGGAAGCATGGCGAAAATGGGCCACATCCCAGCGTAGGCATAGACAGCCGCCCGGAACAAATCAAGCGCGTCGCCAATGAATCGCTCAAGCGACTGCGCGTGGATGTGATTGACCTGTTCTACCAGCACCGCCCCGACCCGAATGTGCCGATGGCTGATGTGGCGGGCGCGGTGCAGGAGTTGATTCAGGCGGGCAAGGTGAAGCATTTTGGCTTGTCTGAAGCCAGCGCGGAGCAAATCCGCCAGGCGCACGCGGTGCAGCCGGTGGCCGCTTTGCAGAGTGAATATTCGATTTGGTGGACAGAAATTGAACAGAATGATGTGCTGGCCACTGTTGAAGAATTGGGCATCGGCCTGGTGCCCTACAGCCCACTGGGGCGCGGCTTTCTCACGGGCAAAATCACCACCGAGACCACCTACGACACCTCCGACATCCGCAGCCGCAACCCGCGCTTTACGGCCGAAGCGATCACGGCCAACCAGGTGGTGGTGGACCTGCTAACGCGCATCGGCCAAAACCACGACGCCACGCCGGGCCAGATTGCCCTCGCCTGGCTGCTGGCGCAAAAGCCGTGGATTGTGCCCATCCCCGGCACGCGCAAGCTACACCGCCTGGATGAAAACAACGGCGCAGTTGACATTGAATTGACCGCCGCCGACCTGAGCGAAATTCGGGAAGCGATGGCCAACATCAACGTGGTGGGGCACCGCTATTAAGAATTTATCCGAAAAAGCCACAGAAAAAAAAGAGAAAATGGCGCGTTAAAACGCATCTCAAAAATCTCTGTGAACTCTGTGGCTAATATTTGAATAACTGGCCGGATTGGCAATCCGGCTTACATGACGAAGGAAAAATCATGCAGACCGTAAAATTAAACAATGGCGTTGAAATCCCGATTTTGGGTTTTGGCGTTTTTCAGATAACGGACCCGGCTGAATGTGTGCGCAGCGTGGTTGAGGCGATTGAAACGGGGTATGGTCACATAGATACGGCCGCTTCCTACCAAAATGAAGAATCTGTGGGCAAAGGCATCCAGCAAAGCGGCGTTGCCAGAGCAGATTTGTTCATCACCACCAAGCTCTGGATTCAACGCCAGGGGTATGAAGATACGCTCAAAGCGTTTGACAATTCCCTGAATCGCTTGCAGCTCGATTACATTGATTTGTACCTGATTCACCAACCGTACGGAGATGTGTACGGCGAATGGCGGGCGATGGAAGAGCTGTATGAGCAGGGCAAAATCAGAGCCATCGGCGTTTCCAACTTTCAGCCAGACCGGATCATGGACTTGATGATCCACAACAAGATTACGCCCACCGTTAACCAGATTGAAGTGAATCCTTTCCAGCAGCAAATCGAGACGCAGCCGTTTTTGGCAGAAAATGGCGTGATGGTGGAGGCATGGGCACCGTTTGCCGAAGGCCGCAACCATATTTTCCAGAATGAACTGCTGCAATCTATTGGCGCAAAATATGGCAAAAGCGTGGGTCAGGTCATTCTGCGCTGGGTGGTGCAAAGAGGCATTATTGCGCTGGCCAAAACCGTCCGCAAAGAGAGGATGATCGAAAATATCAGCATCTTTGATTTTGAATTAAGCGCCGAAGATATGGCGGCGATTGCCACGCTGGACACCAAAACCAGCAGCTTTTTTGACCATCGCGACCCCAAGATGGTGAAGTGGCTGGGTGAAAGAAAACTGGATGTTTAAGGAGACCAAAGATGTCTGACGCAAAAGAACAATCACGGGCACAGCAGCTCATGGGCGACTTTGCCCCCAAATTGGCGGAACTTACGGATGACGTGCTGTTTGGCGATGTGTGGGCACGTGAAGAATTGTCACCGCGCGACCGCAGTCTGGTCACGGTCGCCGCGCTCATCGCCAACGGCAACACGGCGCAGCTTTCCAGCCATCTAAAACGGGCGAAGGCAAACGGTCTCTCGGAAACGGAGCTTGCCGAAGTGATGACCCACCTGGCTTTCTATACCGGCTGGCCGCGAGCGATCTCCGCCATTCTGGTCGCTAAGGAAGTCTTCAAAGAGTAAGCAAAAGTTTCCTGTTGTTGTTGTGAAATAAGGAGTGAAAAATGGAATATGTACGATTAGGAAAGAGTGGCTTAAAAGTCTCCCGCCTGTGCCTGGGGTGCATGAGCTTTGGGCAGCGAAGTGAGAATAATACGTGGGTCCTGGATGAAGAACAAAGCCGCCCCTACATTCAGCGGGCGTTGGAAGCGGGTATCAATTTCTTCGACACCGCCAATGTTTATTCCGGTGGCACCAGCGAAATTATTACCGGGAATGCGCTGCGAGATTTTGCCAAGCGGGATGAAGTGGTTCTCGCCACCAAAGTTCGCTTCCCGATGGGCCAGGGGCCTAACGATTATGGCCTTTCGCGCAAGCATATCATGAGCGCCATTGATGCTAGCCTGCAACGGCTGGGCACCGATTACGTGGATTTGTATCAGATTCACCGCTGGGATTATGAAACGCCCATTGAAGAGACGATGGAGGCGCTGCACGACATCGTGAAGGCGGGCAAGGTACGCTATATCGGCGCGTCGGCGATGTTTGCCTGGCAGTTTGCTAAGGCGCAGCATACGGCCGTTTCCCACAATTGGACCCCCTTTATCTCCATGCAAAACCATTACAACCTGCTCTACCGCGAAGAAGAGCGCGAGATGATGCCGCTCTGCGAAGATCAGGGCGTGGGGGTGATTCCCTTCTCGCCGCTGGCGCGTGGCGTGCTGGCGCGGCCACCGGAACAGGCGGACGAAACCGCCCGCTACCAGAGTGACGGCCTCGCCAAAAGCCGCTATGAACAGGCCGATAATCTGACGACCGTCGAGCGCGTGCAGGAAGTGGCGGCAGCCCGCGGCATCCCGATGGCGCAGGTGGCGCTGGCCTGGATGTACACCAAACCTAACATCGCTTCTCCGATTGTGGGCACAACCAAGCCGCATCACCTGGACGACGCCCTGGCGGCACTCTCGGTTAATTTGACGGAGGACGAGGTCAACCGTCTGGAAGAACCGTATCGTCCGCATCCTGTGATTGCGCATTCGTAACGAGGTTGAGAGTATACGGCCGTTACCCACAGCAACATCCAGGAAAGAGCCGTACCATCGTTTGAGTGAAAGGAGCAAACTATGAATTATCGTCGTCTGGGAAAATCGGGACTCAAAGTCAGCGCGGTGTCCTACGGGTTTTGGGCCATGTTTAGCGGGCAGCCGGATGTGGACCTGGCCCTGGCGTGCCTGACCGCTGCCTATGACGCAGGCTGCAACTACTTCGACAATGCCGAGGTGTACGGCAACGGCCAATCTGAGCGGCTGATGGGGGCGGCGCTCAAAAAGGCGGGCTGGTCGCGTGATAGCTACATCGTCTCCAGCAAAGTGATGCACGGCTGCTATGGGGAAAATGCCAAACCCACCCAACTGGGCCTGAGCCGCAAGCATGTGTTTGAAGCGTGTCACCAGGCGATGAAGCGGTTGCAGGTGGATTATCTGGACCTGTATTTCTGTCATCGTCCCGATCCAGAAGTGCCCGTTGAGGAGACGGTACGCGCCATGACGGAGCTAATCTGGCGCGGCGATGTGCTTTACTGGGGCACGTCTGAATGGCCAGCCGCTTTAATCATGGAAGCTTACAGCGTGGCGCGACAGTACAACCTGATTCCCCCAACAATGGAGCAGCCACAATACAACTTGCTGCACCGCTACCGCGTGGAGCAGGAATACCAACAGCTTTATGACACAATCGGTCTGGGAACAACGGTGTTTTCGCCGTTGGCCGCCAGTTTATTGACGGGCATTTACAGTGACGGCATCCCCGCCGACGCGCTTGCCAGCCAACCGGGCCTTGAATGGCTGCGGGAACGGCTGGAAGGCCCTTTGGGCGAGGCGCGTCTCGCCGCAATCCGCACCTGGTCTGAAATCGCGGCTGAACTCGGGACAACGATGCCGCGTTTGGCGCTGGCCTGGTGCCTTAAGAATCCCCGCGTCAGCACCGCCATCATGGGCGCAACCAGCCCCGAACAGGTTGCCGAAAACATGCAGGCGGTAGACCTGCTGCCGATCTTAACAGACGATGTTATGGCACAGATCAACGCCGTCAGCGTGGCAGGCATCGAGGTTGATTAGGCAGTTACTCTATCGAGATGTTCAATAATTTACGTTACAAGGAGAATAATCATGCAGATTGGTTTACAGATTCCGTCGTTTAAGGTTCCGGGGGGAACGGCCGTTATCCGTCCCAAGCTCAAAGAAATCGCCACTATCGCCGAAGAAGCTGGCTTTTACAGCCTGTGGGTGATGGACCATTACTACCAGATCAAAGGTTTGTTTGGCGAAGCATACACCGACCCCATGCTGGAAAGCTACACCACGCTTGGCTATCTGGCCGGGCTTACCGAAAAAGCGTATCTCGGCGTTCTGGTTACGGGCGTCATTTATCGTCATCCTTCGGTACTGATGAAAATGGTCAACACCCTCGACATTCTCTCTGGCGGCCGGGCTTACCTGGGCATTGGCGCGGCCTGGTATGAAGATGAAGCCAAAGGTTTTGGCATTCCCTACCCATCCACAGCCGAACGGTTTGAGCAGTTGGAGGACAATCTACAACTGGCCAAAGCGCTGTGGGCCAGCGACGAGACCTCGTTTGAAGGCAAGCATTTTTCGGCCCCGGCGATCACCAACAACCCGCGTCCGCTCTCCACGCCGCATCCGCGCATCATGATTGGCGGCACCGGGCCGAAGAAAACGCTGCGCATGGTGGCCCAGTACGCCGACGCCTGCAACATCGGCGACTGGGTGGGCAAGGAAAATATGCAAAAAGCGCTGGACAACCTCAAGGCGCATTGTGACGATCTGGGCCGCGATTACGACAGCGTGGAGAAAACGTCTCTGGCTACGGTGAATCTTTCGGAAAAGGATACGGTAGACAGCACGCTCAAAAATCTGCAAGCGCTTTCAGAGATGGGCTTCACCCACGCCATCTTCAACATGCCCGACGTGTACAAAATCACGCCGCTGGAAACGTTTGCCAGGGAGATTATTCCGGCCGTGGCAGAACTGTAAGAATTGAGATTGGAGATTGAAGGTTACTGAGTCTCCAATCTCTAATCTCCCCAAACACCAAATGCACTAACCAGGCAAAACAAGTTAGCGGTTTTCAGATTGGGCCAATCTTGAAGATTGGCCCAATCTCAGCCATTTAACCTGACATGGTTACTAAATAGGAAGTTTTTATTATGCAAGCAACAATTATGTATGGCCCCGGCGATGTCCGGGTTGAAAATGTACCCGATTCTACAATTATTGAACCCAGCGATGCGCTGGTTGTCGTCACTCGCGCGGCTATTTGTGGCAGCGATCTGTGGCCTTATCGTGGCTATGCCCAATTCCGCGAAGCAGGCAACCGGATGGGGCACGAGTTTATCGGCGTCGTGGCAGATGTCGGTTCCGAAGTGCGTAACCTGAAAAAGGGTGATCTCGTCGCCGCCCCATTTGCCACATCCGACGGCACCTGCGTTTTCTGCCAGGCCGGTTTGCACACATCCTGCGTGCACGGCACGTTTTGGGACCTGATCGATTTGGAAGGGGGTCAGGCTGAAGCCGTGCGCGTGCCGCTGGCGGATGGCACGCTCTACCCCTTGCCCGTGGACCAAGATGACGCGTTGATGCCTGCGCTGCTCACCCTGACAGACGTGATGGCCACAGGACACCATGCGGCCGTTACAGCCCAGGTCAAACCAGGCAAAATTGCGGCGGTGGTGGGTGATGGCGCGGTCGGCTTGTGCGGGGTCATTGCCGCCAAACGGCTTGGCGCAGAGCAAATTATCCTGCTGGGCCGCCAACCGGACCGCCTGGCACTGGGCAAAACGTTTGGGGCGACGGATATCGTTACCGAGCGGGGCGAAGAGGCGGTGGCGAAGGTGCGCCAGCTGACCGGCGGGTACGGGGTGCATTCGGTGCTGGAATGTGTGGGCACAGACCTGTCCATGCAAACCTCGCTCAGCATTGCCCGGCCGGGCGGCGCGATTGGGCGCGTGGGCGTGCCGCACGACGTGACGATTCCGGCCGCAGCGCCGACGTTCTTCAACAACCTGACGATTAGCGGTGGCCCAGCCCCGTCTCGTGCGTATTTTGATGAGCTGATTCCAGATGTGTTGAACGGCCGTATCCAACCAGGCCGCGTCTTTGATTTTGTCGGCGACATCAGCCAGGTGCCGGATGGGTACCGGGCGATGGATGAACGCCGGGCGATCAAGGCCATGATCACGTTTTAGCAGGGAGGCTTCCAATGGAATGGACCAATGACGAGTTGCAGCGGATTGGCGATGCCGAAGAGCTGCGTATTGCCGGAAGGAAGGCGGACGGCACGCTGCGCCAGGCGACGATCATCTGGGTGGTGCGTGTGGGAGATGAGCTGTATGTGCGGTCGGTCAACGGCCGTTCCTCGGCCTGGTTCCGTGGGGTGCTGGTGCGGCACAACGGCCGTATCTGGGCGGGCGGCGTGGAAAAAGATGTCACCTTCGTCGAAACGCCAGATTCGCCACGCCACGCAGCCATTGATGCCGCCTACCGTGAAAAATACGGCCGTTACCCCCAGGAATACGTGGAAGCCTGCCTGACGCCCAAAGCACACGCGGCAACCCTCAAACTGGTACCGGCCAGCTGAATTGAAAGGAAAACAAACCGATGAGCCCAAAATACACCATGATCACCGGAGCCAGTTCCGGCATTGGCTATGAAACCGCCAAAGCGTTTGCCGCCCGTGGCAAAAACGTCATTGTGACCGCCCGCCGCCGGGAGCGGCTGGAAGCATTGCAAAAGGAAATTGAGGCGATTGCGCCCACAGTCGAGGTCATCATTCTGGAAGCGGATCTCGCCTCAAACGAGGAAACGATTGCCTTGTACGAATCGCTGGCGACGTACGACATCGAAACCTGGGTCAACAACGCCGGGCGCGGCGACCACGGCGACATTACCGCGCCCAATCTGCGCCATTCGCTGGGGATGCTCCATCTCAACATGGATGCGGTAGCGATTCTGTCCTCGCTCTACGTCCGAGATTACAAAGATAATGATGGGGCGCAGTTGATCAATATTTCCTCCATCGGGGGGTATCTGGTGGTGCCCGGCGCGACTTTGTATTGCGCCACCAAGTTTTTTGTCAGCGCCCTCACCGAGGGGATAGACCACGAAATGCGGCGCGGCGGCTACAAGCTGCGGGCCAAAGTGCTGGCTCCCGCCTCGACGGAAACCGAATTTGAGCAGACGGCCAACGAGTTGGAGGAACCGGTGGATTATGGGGAGAAACACGGCCGTTTCCACACCGCTGCTGAAATGGCCCAATTTTTGCTGGCGCTTTATGACGGCGACAAAACCGTCGGCGAGATAGATTTCACCACGTTTAGCATCAAGTTGAGCGATGCCAAACACCCGCACCTCGGCTGAGACTGCGAAAGAACTAACTTTCGTTGACCACCATGAATTAATATCCACAGATTACACAGATTTCGCAGATTAAAATAAATCTGTGCAATCTGCGAAATCTGTGGATTATTTTCAAAGGAGATTTGAAATGGATTATGTAAAACTGGGAAACACGGGCATGGACGTTTCCCCCATTTGTTTAGGCGCGATGAGCTTCGGCACGGCCGAAAATTGGGTCCACAACCAATGGGCGCTAAACGAAGCGGACAGCCGCACCATCATCAAACGGGCGCTGGATTTGGGCGTGAACTTTTTTGACACCGCCAACGTGTATGCCTTTGGCAACAGCGAAGAAATTCTAGGTCGTGCCCTGAATGATTTTGCCAACCGGGATGAAATCGTCGTCGCTACCAAAGTGTTTTCACCCATGCGCAGTACGCCCAACGGCGGCGGGTTATCGCGCAAGCATATTATGAGCCAGGTGGATCAAAGCTTGAAGCGGCTGGGGATGGATTATATTGACCTTTACATCATCCACCGCTGGGATTACCACACGCCCATCGAGGAAACGATGGAAACGCTGCACAACATTGTGAAAGCGGGCAAGGTGCGCTACATCGGCGCGTCGGCCATGTACGCCATCCAGTTCCAAAAAGCGCTGCACGTGGCTGAAAAGCATGGCTGGACGCGCTTTGTCTCCATGCAGAATCATTACAACCTCATCTACCGTGAAGAAGAGCGAGAGATGATGCCGCTGTGCGTGGAGGAAAAGATCGCCGTGACGCCGTACAGCCCGCTGGCCTCTGGTCGCCTGGCGCGGGCGTGGTCAGAAAGTACCCAACGGCTGGAGACGGACCCCATCGCCAAGCGGAAATATGACGAAACGGCCGTTTCCGACAAACTCATCGTGGAGCGTGTGGCCGAACTGGCCGCCAGCTATGGCGTGCCGATGGCGCACATCTCGCTGGCCTGGCTGCGCTACAAAAATCCAGTCGTCGCCCCGGTGATTGGCGCGACCAAGCTCACCCATCTGGAAAGCGCCGTGGAATCGTTGGCGGTGACGTTAACGGCCGAAGACGTAGCCTACCTGGAAGAGCCGTACGTGCCCCATCCCATCGTCGGCCTCATTCCGTATGGCGGCGAGCTGTTGAGCGCCCGAAAATAACAATTAAACGCAACGAACCAGGGCTGCCGAGGGCTGAGCGTGTCGAAGCCCGGTTCCCTTCGACAGGCTCAGGGAGCCTGCCCGTACAATTACAGCCAAACAAAGTAGAGAGTATTATGAGTCAGGTAAAAACAGTCCCAATTGATCCGAACGTGGTGATGAAACGGAGGGTCGCTTTTGGCGTAACGGCCGTTTTCATCACCCAATTTGTCAGCTTTATCTTTATCAACGCCCGCAACATCGCCCAGCCGCAAATGATTGCCGAATTTGAGGGCATGTCGCTTTTTGCCTGGCTCATTGCCATGCCCGCGCTGGCCGGTTCAGCCTCCACCCTGCTGTTTGGCAAGCTGTCGGATTTATACGGCCGTCGCGCCATCCTGCTCACCTCGATGCTGATTTTTGGCGTGGGCCTGGCGCTAACCACCCGGGTTGGCTCGATGGCCGGGCTGGTCACCGCCGCCACCTTCATGAGCATCGGCCACTTTCCCATCGTGCCGCTCTGCTTTTCGGTCATTGGCGATCTGTTTTCCGCCGCCGAGCGGGCCAAATGGACCGGCCTGCTCAACCTGCCCACCGGCATTGCCGCCACCATCGGCCCGGTGCTGGGCGGTGTGGTTGCCGAAAGCACGACAGGCTGGCGCGGGCTGTACTGGGGCACCCTCCCCCTGCTGCTCATCGCCGTGGTTTTGGTCGTCATGGCCTTCCCCAAACATGCGGCGCAGGCCAAACCCAAGGTGGATGTGGCCGGAACGGCCGTGATGCTCATCGCCACCACCACCCTCATCTTCGGCTTCTCGTGGATCGGTCAGCCCGCCAGAGCGCTGGCTGGCGTCATCTTGCTGGTTGTTTCCCTCGTCGCCTGGTGGGGCTTCATCGCCATCGAAAAGAAAGCCGCCGCCCCCATTCTGGACCCGCAGGTGCTGTTCAACCGCACCTTTCTGACGGCGGCGGTGGCCAGCCTGTTCTCCTTCTTCGGGCTGCTGGGCATCATGGCTTACTCGCCCATCTTTGTGCAGGAAGTGATGGGCATCAGCCCGGCCGTGAGCGGCTCGATGCTGACGCCATTTACCATGCTGGTGGCCTTTATGGGCATCCCTGGCGGCATGCTGCTGGCGCGCACGGGTAAATACAAATGGATGTACCGGGTGGGCTACCTGATTGTGACGTTGACGCTGTTTGCCATGTGGCGTTTTACGGCCGTTACCCCCATCTGGGTTTTTGTGCTGGTAACGGCCGTTGCTGGCTTCGGCCTCGGCGCAATCCCCACAATTAACACCCTGGTGGCCCAATTTGCCGTGCCTCGGCGACTGTTGGGCGTGGCCGTCGGGGCCATCTTCTTCTTCCAGATGGTGGGGCTTGCCGTGGCTCCATCCATTTTGGGCTTGGCCCAAAACAGCGCTGCCAATCTGGAAGGCGGGCTAAAGCTCGTCTTCCTGGTGGGCGCGGTGGCCATGGCCATTTCCTTCCTGCTCATCCTCACCATCCCCGAGGTCTCCATAGACGCCGAAGTGGTGGACAAGGTTGCCCTATGAAACTCAGTGCAAATGTTAAAGGCATCGGCTTTCTGGTCTCGGCCGCGTTTGTTATCTCCATCCAAAACATCGTCATCAAATGGATTGGCGGCGATTATTCCGCCCTGCAAATTGTGGCGCTGCGCAGTCTGGTTGCCCTGCCCTTCACCCTGGTTTTCTATCGCTATGAAGGCCATCGCGGGCGGCCCACCACAAAAATGCCAAAGCTGGAGTATGTGCGAGGGCTGTTCCTGTTCCTCTCCTACACCACGTTTATGATGGGGCTGGCCGCCTTGCCGCTGGCGCAAATCGAAGCAATTCGCTTTTCCGGGCCGCTGATGATTACCTTTTTGTCGGTGGTGATGTTAGGTGAAAAAGTAGGGCCGCGCCGCTGGGTGGCGCTGGTGATTGGTTTTCTGGGCGTGCTCCTCATCGTCCAGCCGGGTTCGGCCAGCTTCAATCTAGGCTCTATTTTTGTGTTGATCTCCGTACTTTTTTATGCGTTGGTAGTCATCTTCACGCGCAAGCTGCAAGCCAAAGACAGCAGCGCAACGATGGCCTACTACAGCTCGCTGGTGTATCTGGCGGCGGCGCTCATTTTGGTGCCACTGCCCGCTCTGGTGGGCGATGTGCCCAACGCGCATCCCAGCATTGCCTTTCTCATTCGCCCCTGGGTGATGCCAACTTTGCTGGACGGCCTGATCATGGCCGGGTTGGGGCTGATTTGGGCGGGCTGGATGTACCTGTTATCCCGCGCCTACAGCCTGGCGCAGGCTTCGGTGGCGGCCCCGTTTGAATACGTCTCGCTGCCGATCAACGTGCTGTGGGGCTTCCTCATCTGGCATGAGATTCCCACCTGGCTAACGCTGGCCGGGGCGACGTTGACCTTGGGTAGTGGGCTGTATGTTTTGTATCGGGAAAGAAAAGAATCGTAGATCGGATTGCTAATCCGACCACATTTATGAAAGAGACTTTATGAGCGCAAGCTCAACACCATCAATGAAGATCCACAGATTACACAGATTTGACTTTAATCTGCGAAATCTGTGTAATCTGTGGATTATTTTCAGAGGAGGAGAATGCAAAATGACCGACAGCAACATCATCACCCAAATTTGCGTCGTGGTGCACGACGTGCAGCAGGCCAACGCCAACTGGGCCAAAGTGTTGGGCAGGCCAGAAGAAACCATCGAAACAATTTTCCCCGACGGCATTTTGCATTATGCCGACACTGAGCCAGTTGAGTACAAGGGCATTCAGGTGGCCAAATATGATCTGGGCAACTTTGTGCTGGAACTGCTTCAGCCAGCAGCCACGCCCAGCCCCTGGCGCGCCTTTTTGGAGAAAAACGGGCCGGGTGTTTTCCATTTTTGCGTGCTGGTGAATGACCGGAAAGTTTTCCAGCAAACGCTGACGGAAATTGGCGTGGGACTGCCTTACCACATTGGCTATTTTCCGCAGGGATCGTACAGTTACGTGGATGCCAAAGCGCAGTTGGGCCTTGAGCTAAGCGTCAACTACCTGGGGGATTATCAGGAATTATTTGACGGGCTGTTGAACGGTACGGCCGTTCCCCTCGACGAACTAAAATAAAGATTGGTGGTACGATACAGACCCTAAGGGTTTTGAACGCTACTGATTTGTCTCGCAAAGCGGCAAACCCTTAGGATCTCCCCAGCAAACCTAAATAGGAATGATTGGAGTATTCAATAAATGGATATCGAAACCTTACGACAATGGATTGCCCAGCGCGACTCCTACAGCATTTTGGAGACAGTTGATGTGCACACCGGTGAAAGAACGGTGCTCAAAGAATACGACACCGTGATTGAAGCGCCGAACTGGACAGCAGACGGCCGTTTCCTCATCTACAACAGCGGCGGCAAAATGTTTAGCTACGAGCTGGCCACCGGCGAAGATAAAGCGATTGACACAGGCTTTGCTACCGACTGCAACAACGACCACGTCCTCTCACCAGACAACACACAGCTTGCCGTCAGCCACCACACCAACGAGGATGCCCAATCGCGCATTTACATCTTGCCCCTGGCTGGTGGCACACCAAAGTTAGTCACCGACAAAGGCCCCAGCTACCTGCACGGCTGGTCGCCCGACGGCGCGCGGCTGGCCTACTGCGCCGAGCGCGGCGGCCAGTACGATATCTACACCATTTCTGTAAACGGCGGCCCAGAAACGCAGCTTACCGATGAGCCGGGGCTGGACGACGGGCCGGAATATTCGCCAGACCGCCGTTACATCTGGTTCAACTCCACGCGCAGCGGCCTGATGCAAGTCTGGCGCATGGAAACGGATGGTGCCAATCCCACGCACATAGTGCAGGAGGAGGCCAACTGTTGGTTCCCGCATGTCTCGCCAAACGGCCGTTTCGTCACCTACATCGCCTACGTCAAAGGGGACGTGGAACCGGGTGATCATCCGCCAAATAAACATGTCGCACTGCGGCTGGTTTCGGCTGAGGGCGACGCTTCAAAAACCATCGTGAAGCTGTTTGGCGGCCAGGGAACCATGAACGTGAATTCGTGGTCTCCAGACAATTGCACCATTGCCTTCGTCTCATATCGACTTAAAGTTTGAGCCTGAGAAGACTGAAGTCACCAGGTAATACCCTAAAAGAAAGTCAAGATGAAAATTCAACCAGTAAAAACAGTAATTGTTGGCTGCGGCGTGATTAGTGATGCCTATCTGAAAACGATGATCAACAAATTCAAGATACTTGATGTGGTGGGTTGCTGTGACTTAAATGTGGAGCGTGCGCAAGCAGCAGCGCAGAAATACGGAATCAAAGCGCTTACGATGGATGAAATTATATTGAGATTGTTGTCAATCTCACCACGCCCGTAGCGCATTATCCGGTTGTTAAACAACTTCTTGAAGCCGGCAAGCATGTCTACACCGAGAAAGTTCTATCCGTGAAATTGGAGCACGCCGCCGAACTGGTACAAATTGCGGATCAAAGGAATCTTTATCTTGGTGCAGCTCCGGACACCTTTTTAGGGGCAGCGATCCAAACGGCCAGGTACGTTGTAGATAGTGGTATGCTCGGGGAGATTACGTCATGTTATTGTGCACTAACAAGAGATGGTGAGATTCTCAACCGGTCATTTCCTTTCACGACAAAGGAGGGTGGAGGCATGGGTTTTGATGTAGGAATTTACTACATCACGGCGCTGTTGAGCATTTTAGGCCCGGTAAAAGAAGTGTCAGGGATTGTTCAAACGCGGAAACCAAAGAGGCCAAATTATTCACTGGAACATTTTGGCGAACTTTTTCAGGTTGAATGCGAAAATTTTATGTCTGGCATCCTACAATTCGAGCAGAGTACGATTGGCAACGTCTTATTTGATTCTAATTCAATTTCTACTTTTCCGGAGAAGCCCAGCCTTGTTCTTTTGGGAACGGTGGGAATCATGTACATGGCTGATCCAAATCTATTTGGGGGAGATGTTCAAGTTATTTTGAAGGGCAATAATGAATCTTTTGTCATGCAAAAAAGTCATGGTTTCAGTGATGAATGCCGGGGGCTGGGGGTTGCAGAAATGGCATGGTCTCTGAAAATGGGGCGAACAAACCGTGCCAACAAGGAGATGGCTTATCACGCATTGGAAGTATTGCATGGTATTGTCAAAAGCAGCGAGACTAAATCCAACCAGGCTATGGTATCCACCTTTACCAAGATGCCGCCGATACCTCGTGGATATTCCGGGCAAACCTTTTTTGAGTATGTTGAGGAGATAGGAATCGCGCTATAGCTGAAAAACCTAGATGCTACCTCTTGCCTAAATGTGATGCGCGGTATGCTGGAAGCGTTCGGTAGTGGGCGGTATGGTATGGGATTGTGAACGGCCGTTAGCCATTGAAGAAGCCAGCGTCGGTTTGTTAGCAGATCAGGTGTAGACGAGGCATCCGCGTTGAGTGAGTTTGATGAGACAATGCGGATAGGTTTCCAGATTGTTCCAGCGCAGGTCGAGTTTGCGCAGGTTGGGGAGATGATGGAGGTTTGGCGGAACGGCCGTTAACTGGTTGGCCCGTAAATCGAGATATTCTAACGCGTGAAGTCGTGTCAAACTTTCGGGCAAAGATGAAATTTGATTGAATCGCAAATCCAATTCTGTCAGATGGGTTAGATTGCCAATCGATTCTGGTAGTGCCGTCAACTGGTTGGCTTGTAAGTTGAATTTGTTGAGCGCCGCTAGTTTCCCGATAGTGTCAGGCAAGGTTCCGATCTGGTTTTGGTTGGCATGGAGTTCGACTATATTGGCCAACGCCCCAATTTCGTCTGGCAGCGCTGTGAGGGCATTGTTATACAGGCGCAGTTCGACAAGATGGCTGAGTTGGCCGCTCCAGGCCGGTAGTTCTGTCAAAAGGTTGTCGGTGACGTTCAAATAACGCAGTTGGGACAGGTCTGCAAAGGATGTAGGCAAATTGCTCAATTGATTATCACTGACTCTAATTGCTAAGCTCTGGGGTGAGAATCTCGGCAAGAAAGAAGCTAATGGTATAAGCCAAAATCTTCGTGGTTGTCCGAGCAATCAACCCAGTAAGCGAACGGGATTTAGGACTTTCAAAATCGAATACGTTTTCCAGCACACTAAAGGCTGTTTCGACCCGATGGCGCAAATAACCCAATATTCGTTGGATTCCGTCAGGCCATTGTTCTGTTTGATTATCCTTCTTCAAAGCAAGGAGTAGATGTTGGTCATCTTCCCACAAACGATGGGCGAGGTCTTCACTGACATAGCCTTTGTCGCCGATAACGGACAGTCCATGACGATTTTCTAACAAGGCGGCCATGGGTTTACGGTCATCATAAGAACCCGGAGCTAGTAACCAGGTGTCAATCATCTGGTCTAGGGTCGTTGTTATGTGGCAACGCGCGCCAAAAAACTTGGCTTTCTTGCTGGTACAAACGCCAAACCATTCATCTCGCCAATCTAATGGGATGCTCTGGCAACGACCACCACGAGTATAGGTGCAGATAGAGATGGGCGCACTATCCACGATACGCAAGTTTTCTGTTTCGATATCTAGAGGATGTTTTGCCCGCCAACGGTCTCGCAAATGCTCTCGAATCGCTTCCATGACGCCCGCTAGCTGATGACGACGGCGATTGAAACGAGAGTTATCGAGCAAATGAGGAAACATGTCGAGATGATATTGTCGTATAAAGTGCAGTGTTTTATCTTCATCACCGGCAAAAACCATCTCTCCCAAAAGGGCAATGGTGATGACCTCAGAATCACTAAAGCAAGGCGTCCCTTGTGGTGCAAATTTGCGCTCAGGCAAAATATGGACATCCAGTTGTTGATAAGAATCATCTACCAAAACATATTGAACCGTCAAAATATCGCTCCATGCTGCCTGTGTAATATAATCTGTTAAGCCTCTCATCGGATACTCCTTTGTCTGATGTGGTGTCAAACTTTAGGAGTGTAAGTTGGGAGGCAAATTCGTCAACCTTACCTTTTGAGGTTAGCAATTAGAGTCACTGACGTACAAAAAGGCAAGGTCGGTCAGTCGGCCAATGGATTCGGGCAGCGATTCCAGGTGGTTGTGACCAAGATCGAGCATTTCCAACTGTATCAATTCGCCGATCCTGTAGGGCACGGCCGTTAACTGATTTTGTGATAGGTTTAATGTTTGCAGATGACGCAGTTGAGAAATGTTGGCCGGGACTTCTGTCAACAGGTTGTCGAACAGGCTGAGAGTCGTCAGATCAGGCAGTTTGAAGATGCCGTCAGGGAAAGCCGTCAGGCCACAGCTATCCAAATTAGCGTGGCGCAGAGTGGGTAATATGTCGTTAGTGGAGAGTGCGTTGAGGAGGGAACGGCCGTTAAGCGCTTGTGTATGTTGGTGGTTTAACGCCATACAGCCATTTGATATAGTTTACTTGACACCTGACACTTGAAACACAGACACCTCCGCTATCCTGTTAATGCTGGCAGTTGGATGGTGAAGGTCGTCCCTTTGCCTTCTTTGCTTTTAACGTCAATTGTACCGTTGTGGTACTCGACCCCTTCCTTGACCATGTACAGTCCCAAACCGGTGCCGGCGATGCCCCGCTCAACGGCCGTTTGCGCCCGGAAGAAACGGCCAAACAGGTTAGGCAGGGCCTGGCGGGGGATGCCGATGCCTTCATCCTTCACTTCGATGTGGATACGGCCGTTTTCCTCCCACGCCTTCACACTCACCGTCCCTGACATCGTAAACTTGATCGCATTGTCAATCAAATTCTTGATGATGAGGTACAACGTTTCCTCATTGCCCAACACCGGTGGCAGATCTTTGCCGATTTTCTGACGGAACGTCAGCTTCTTTTCCAGCGCCTGGTCAGCCAGCGGCGGCAGCATCTCGTCGAAAACAGCATTGAGATAGACCGGTGCGGCACTGCGCTGCAATTCGCGAGCTTCCATTTTGGCCAGGGTAAGCATTTGGCGCACCATTTTTTGCAGCCGGTCGCTTTCACGTACAATCACGCCCAGGAAGCGGTCGGCCTTTTCCGGTTCTTTGGCCTTGCCTTCACGCAGCAGGCGGGCGTACATCAAAATGGTGGCCAGCGGTGTACGTAGTTCGTGAATGATGCCGTGAAAAAAGTCGTCACGCATCCGCTCAATTTCCCGAATCAGGCGCAAATCGCTGAAGACAAAAATCATCTCTTTGACTTGTTCCATCTCGTCACGTACTGGTGCGCCGCTAATTAGAACTGGAACCGAACCGCCGCCATCGCGCAGGATGTCGCTGGCTTGTTGGGGATACTCATCGTCGGCATTTTCTACTTGTTCTATGAACTCTTTCAGACTGTTATCTTTCAGGCGAACCGCGTCATGGATGTTAACTCCAATTAAGCTGCCCGATTCTTTACCGATCAGAGACAAAAACGCGTCGTTTACGTGGGTGATGATGCCTTCGTTGTTGACGGTGAGCAGCCCCTCCGACATATTGGCGAACAATGTTTCGATGCGTCGCTTTTCGGCCAGCACATCATCGTGTAGGCGGGCATTTTCCAACGCAGCGGCCATCGGGCCTGAGATGGCTTGCAGCAGGCGTAAGTCGTTTTCGTTAAAATCGCTGCCTTTTTTGTTGATGGCCTGCACCACGCCAATAACCCGGTCTTCCACTTGTAACGGGATGCAAATCATGGATTCCGTGTGAAAACCGGAACGGCGATCGACCTGAGAATAAAATCGCTGGTCGGTGTACACATCGTTGATAATGACGGGTTGGCGATTTTCGGCTACCCAGCCGGCAATCCCCTGGCCTCTTTTTAGCCGAATTGGCGGCAAATCCTTGAAGAGTGCCCCCATGAGGATGTCGATAAAAATAATATCTTGTGTTGGCGGGTCGATAAGGCCGACGGAGACAGATTCGACAAGCAGCGTGCGCCGGATGGGATCCATCAACTGCTGGAAAACTTTGCTCAAACTGAGGGTAGAGGTGAGGGCAATGCTGATGTCGGATACAACGGCAAATTCGATGTCCTGGCGATCAACGTGGTTGCGCAGGTAGGCACGGTCCAAAAAGACTGTGAGGTTGGTGGCCAATTTTTCCAGGCTTTCTGGCGTAAAGATACAGCCAGGGCCGGGGTCGATGAGACATAAGGCCCCTTTTGGGGTAAACCGGCTGTGTTTGCCGGGTACGGGTACGGGAACAGACAGGATGGTTTCTTTGGGCAGCTGCCACAGTTCGCTGTGAATGAGTTCAGCGGCAGAAAGATCGTATTTGTGCTGGACGGCCGCTTTGCCTTGTTGGATGAGGGAGATGAATGAGGCTTGAGGACTATCCCAGATAGTTTGTTGGATACGGCCGTCTCCCGTACAAATCCACACGTCATAATACCGCCCCTGGGGGCCGCTGATGCCGACGACGGTGGTTGTGCCGGTGTGGAGTGCAATCGTATTGGCGATGGCGGCACACACGCCGTGGGCGTCAAAGACGTTGGCTAATTCCGAAGTTAATGCCTGCCAAAGAGTGTAAATTTGCTCACTTACAACTGCTGGTGTTTGTTCTGCCATGTGAAAGTTATAGCCTTGCCGGGGCGAGTTGGCAAGGGGGAAATGGGTACAGGCCGGGTTTTTCGGTTGTCAGGCATGACCAACTCCCCGCAGGGTGGAGAGTTCATCACTGAATAAGTTATGCTGGGAAGGCAAGAATCCTTTTCAGCTTCTGGAAAGTGTTGTGACTGATTTTTGAAAAAACAGGATCGTGGATTTTCCCCTCTTGACGGCGCTGGATTCTGCCGTTTACAATGTGCGAATTCTCCACGAAAAAAGGATTATTTCAATGACACAATCATTTCAATGCCCGAATTGTCATGCGCCGCTGGAATACGATGAAGATCGCGCCGCGGCAACCGTGCGCTGCGAGTACTGTAACAGCACAGTGATTGTACCGGAGGAACTGCGCCGCGCTGGCCGGCAGCCGTCAATGGTATCGGGGATGGATCAGGCCGTGGTGCTGGCTGAGACGGCAATGTTGGTCCAGCGCGGCGAAAAAATTGAGGCGATTAAGCAGGTGCGGGAAGCGTTTGGCATGGGGTTGAAGGAGGCCAAGGATGTGGTGGACGCGATTGAGCGTCATGAGACGGTGCATTTGGGTGAAATATCGGCCGGATCGGTGCGGATTGATGTAGCTTCTGGTGCGGGCTATCCGGTGACTTCAGGCCAGGCGGCTCGTTCTCCCTGGCTGCGAATAGGCTGCGTGGTGCTGGTGTTGTTGATTGTGGGGTCATTTGTCGTGCCGCTTCTTTTGGGCGGCGGCGCGTTGTGGTGGGCTGGTTCGCAGGTAAAGGAGAGCGGTGCGATTGAGGCGGTGCAGCAGGTGTTGGAGGGCACGGCCGTTTCCGTTAATGAGCCAACTGTTCCCAATGTTACGGAAACACCGGCCTTTGCTCAGATTGTGTTGCAGTTTGGCGGCGAAGAGGGTGTTGGGCCGGGCTTTTTTAACGACACCCGACGAATAGCTGTGGACGGCGCAGGCAATATTTATACCGGCGATTACAGTAACGGCCGTATCCAGGTATTTGACGCCGATGGCAACTTCTTATCGCAGATAAATGCCGGTGAAGACCTGTACATGGTGGCTATGACTGTTGATCGAAATGGCGTGGTGTACGTTGCCAAGGCGGATCAGGTGCTGCGTTTTGATGGCGTAACCGGAGCGGCGCTGGATCCGCTGCCGCTAAAAATCCGGGTGGGGACGATGACGACAGCGCCGGACGGCAGCGTGATCATCGTGGCTGAAGACCGGCTGCTGCGGCTGGACGGACGGGGGAGTGTCACTCTTGATTTGGCAGATCCATTTGCCGACATTGCCGACTTTGGGGCGACATTTGATGATGTTGCCGTTGATGGTGCGGGCAATTTGTATGTGTTGGGGGCAGATACGGTGTACAAGTTGGACAGCAACGGCCGTTTTGTCAACCGAATTGGCAGCAGAGGTGATGGGGATGATCAGTTTTCTACCCCGCCCTCATCGCTGGCGGTAGATGGGCAGGGCCGCATTTATGTCAATGATTTTGATGGGATTAAAGTGTTTGATGGTAACGGCCGTTACCTGGACATGATTCCCTTCAATGGCGTGGCCTTCGACATGCTGTTCACCACTCAAAATCAACTTTTGGTCATGGATCGCAATGGCAATCGTGTTCTGACCTACCAGTTAAACCAGTAACAGGCTGGCCAGATGTGGCTGAAACGCCCGGTAGGGGGCCAGAAATTGGGTTAATTGTTCGGACAGGCTGTCATTGTTGATGGCCTGTCGTTTATACTGCTCCAGATTGTCTTTGAGCATTTGCAGTTGGCTCTTGGTAGCCTTGTCCAGCCACATCTCTTCGATGAGCAGGCGCAGCCCGGTGATAATGTCGCTGGCGGGGAAGATGGCTTGCTGTTGGAGCAGGTCGGCGCGGGCTAGAATCAGATTAACGGATGTCTGGTAGTGGGAGCCGTGTTCAAATTGGCCGAGGAGCCAGATGATTTCACTGTACGGCCGTTTCCCGCAAAACGACAACTCCACAATATCGGGTTCCACAATTTCGTGGCGCAAAATCTCCCGGTCGGCCCAATCGATCAGCTCTTGTTTGCTGACCAGTCCAGTGACCAGCCCCATCCGAAAATAGCCGACGGCTTCCTTGTAGGTGAATGGTTCGTTCGTCATAGTTGTGTGTTGGTGAGGGGTAACGGCCGTAACCGGGCAATATGAATCACGTCCCGCAAAATCAATTCCTGATCCGGTTCGATGCTGCTCATCAAATCCTCAATCCGGCCGGCGACCACATCTTCGATGAAGGCGTCGTGCCATTCCATTTCCAAATAACATTGCAAATCGGCCAGCGTGTCGGCGTAGGTGGTGTAAGCAAATGTCCCTTCTTGTTCACGGGCAAACAGGCCATTGGCAATAACTGCTTCAATGGCTTCGCTGGCCTGGACGTATTCGATGTAATCATCCTCTTCGCGCAACCAGCCAACGTGATGTATTTCCTGCCCCAGCCGTACTTCGATAGGCGGCGGTTCGCCCAAGGGATGGATGTCGATGAGACGGCCGTTTCCCTTCAACAGCCAATGCGCTTTCTCCAGGGCATGAACCATGCCCTCCGGCTCAATTCATCACAACGACCAGGAAAAAATGGCAAGGTCAAATTTCTCGGCTGTAATAAAAGAATCAATGCTGCTGGCGAAAAAATCGACTTTGCCCTGCAAATGATCAGGTGCAGACTGAATGGCTCGTTCAATTTTGTCGGCATTGGGATCAATCCCGATGACGTGGGCGGCTTTTGCGGCATAACGCCAGGTTAAACGGCCGTTACCGCAGCCAATTTCCAGCACCCGCTTCCCGGCAAAATCGCCCACAAAATCAAACAATGCCAGCGTTTCCCGGTCTTCCGGGTCTAAGCGATAAGCCATAATGATGAGATTATACTGTGAATAGGTGGGGGGAACACGGCCGTTTCTGGTGATGATCCATCGAGATTGGTAG
The DNA here is from genome assembly GCA_020634245.1 of Ardenticatenaceae bacterium. Lineage (GTDB taxonomy): Bacteria > Chloroflexota > Anaerolineae > Promineifilales > Promineifilaceae > JACKCC01. The sequence goes on from JACKCC010000006.1 coordinate 350,244, forward strand.
AATAGCGGGCGCAATTAAGCAAAACGAGAGAACGCATGACTGAAAACGAAACCAAAATTCCTGTAAACCGCCGTAAACATATTTTCACCCTGGTGGGTCTGATCATCATCATCATTGACCAGCTTACCAAATGGCGTATTGAGGCCACGATGCCGCTCAATACCAGCATTGCCCCCATTCCCAGCTGGTACCCTTATTTCCAGTTTTCCCGTGTCAATACCGGTACTCTTTGGTATCTGCCGCAGTGTTGATTTTACCATTTTGGCGATCTTGGTTTCTGTTGGTTTGGTTTACTTCAACTACCATTTGCCGACGCAAAGATTGGTGCGGCTGGCTTTGGGATTTTGTTTGGCGGGGCCAGAAGCAATTTGATTAATCGCATTCGGATTGGCCACGACCGATTTTATGAATGGGTTACGGCCGTGCTCCAACCCATCATCGACATTCCATCCTGGACTAGGCCATCTTTAACGTCGCCGATATTGCCATCTCGAGCTGGATTGGCCTCATGCTCTACATCATTTTGTTTCAACCGGAATTGGTGGAGGAAACGGGCAAAAAATCAGCGGCGGAAAATGCGGATGAGGATGTTCAGAACGATGCTGCCTATCACGCTGAGTAAAATCATTGTTGCCAGCGGAAAATAGAGCTTAAAATTCTCCCGTTCAATGCGAATATCCCCCGGCAAATGGCCCAGCCAGGGCAAAAAGCGGCCCGCTCCCAATAGCACCAGCCCAACTAGGGCAATCACTACCCCAAAAATCAACAATAAACGACCCATCTCTGCCATAATTCCCTTCCACCTTCATTGTCAATAGAAAACGAGAAACTGCCGTTTTCGCACTACAGGTTTTGGATAAATTCTACCTGTTGGGTGTACACTGTGTTGGGCAATTCAAATTGTGTTAAGGTTCACACCCTACTGCAAACCAATCGACCATGTTTTCCTCCCTAACAACTCCACATTTTGGCGGGACGCTGTTTGTCCAGATAAAGGCTGGTCTTTCGGATTCGACGGTCACTAAATTTGTTTTTTCTTCAATATAGATTTTAGCTTGGTTATTTCCTAAGGAACTGGCAATATCCTGACATTGACCTGAAAAGCCAATTGCGTCTGACTCACAAATGGCATAATCTGTCACTATCTCATCATTGGCATAACTTACAAGGTAATAATAGTGTCCATTTTGTTTAACTTTTCCGATAACATGCAGATTTGATATAAACACAACTGTACCAAAGGCGGGCATAAAAGCACATGCTGAGACAGTAATTCCAACGATTAGCATTATGACCTTCACCGCAGATTCTTCCAAAAAACGACTTAGCCATAATACAACAATAATAATGCTAACGGGAAAAAATATGAGCGAAGGCAAAATCATGTGACTGAAAAATTCAGCAAACCAAAAATAGACCACACCTCTTGGTGGAAGCAGAGACCAACAGCCAACTACGAAATTTACGATTCCAAACAACCCAATCCAAACTATCCAATTTGGTAACTTGGGCAGCGTGCTTTTGTCAGTGGGGTTGGACATGATTTTTGTTCAACTTAGAAAGGCTATTATTTAGATAATTGCCCAACGAATAACAGCGAACGGGAAACAGTTGTTCCCCCTTGAGCTTTCTAACTTCAGTCTTCAAAAAAGGCTGGCCTGCGTGCCATCCGCTTTGAGCGGAATATCCAGATGTTTGTGAAGCATGAGGTAGTACCCAGCCGTACTTGCGTTCGTTCCAGAAAGCAGTTGCAGCAGATACGGCTCCCATCCATAATCGTGTCTGATTCTTCCACTGATGGACGCGCCGATAGTATCCAGCCCTACTGGCCCGCCGCCAGAATTCTCGATGATGGATTTTAGGACGCGGCGGTCTAAGTCATCCAGGCCCAGGCTGTCGATTTCCAGCAGGTTGAGGGCGGCAACGGCCGTTTCCCCCGTAATCTCACCCTCAGCCCGTACCTGGGCATAATCGCGCACCCGGCGCAGCAGCCGCAAAGCTACCCGCGGCGTTCCCCGCGACCGCCGGGCAATCTCCACTGCTCCGGCTGGCTCAATCGGAACCTGCAAAATACCCGCGCCGCGCTTTACAATCGTTTCCATTGCTTCCAGTTCGTAAAAATCCATCCGGTAGACCGCGCCAAAGCGGGCGCGCAATGGTGATGTGAGCAGAGCTAGCCGCGTTGTCGCTCCGATGACGGTGAACTTAGGCAGCTTCAACCGCACATTTTTGGCTCCTGGCCCCTTGCCCACAATAATATCCAGGACAAAATCTTCCATTGCCGGGTACAAAATCTCTTCCACAGCCCGCCCCAGCCGGTGGACTTCATCGATGAACAGGATGTCGCCGGCACGCATGTTGGTCAAAATCGCTGCCAGATCACCGGCCCGTTCAATCGCCGGCCCGGCCGTGATGCGAATGTTGACGTTCATCTCATTGGCGACCACATGGGCCAGCGTCGTTTTGCCCAGCCCTGGCGGGCCATGAAACAGGATGTGGTCCAGCGGTTCTTGCCGTGCTTGGGCTGCTTCGATCAAGATGCCCAAATTCGTTTTCAGCCGTTCCTGGCCTATGAACTCATCTAACTGCTGCGGCCGGATGAGGCCATCCAATCCGCGATCTTCCGCTTTTTGCTTGCCTGAGATGTGTCTGTTTGGTGTGGCTTTATCGCTCATAAATCGTGGGTTGCCTGTATCCTTCTTGCATGGGATTATATGCGGAAAATGAAAAAGGAAAAAGTCGCAGGGTGAAAAGTGGCAGAGTGGCAAAGTCACTTTGCTGCCTGCAACTTTATAACTTTGCAACTTTGCATACTTTTCGATGGAGGAAAAGATGGTTTTTGAATCGCAGCACCCATTGGTTAAACATAAGTTAACACTTCTTCGCGACAAGAATACAAATCCTAAGAAATTTCGCGAGTTGGTGCGGGAAATTACCTTGCTGTTAACCTATGAGGCGACGGCCGATTTGGGGGTCACGCAGGTGAGTGTGGAAACGCCGATGGGAACGGCCGTTGGCCATGAATTAGCCGATACGATTGGCCTGATCCCCGTTTTGCGGGCCGGACTGGGCATGGTGAACGGTATTTGGGAAATGATGCCCGGCGCCGAGGTCTGGCACATTGGCCTGTACCGAGATGAGCGAACACTCAAGCCGGTGTCGTATTACAACAAGCTGCCAACCGCACCCACCGTCCAGGTCTGTCTGGTGCTGGATCCGATGTTGGCGACTGGTGGTTCGGCGGTGGCCACCATAGACATCCTCAAAAATTGGGGGGCAACCCGCATCAAGTTCGTTGGCTTGCTGGCTGCGCCGGAAGGGATTGCCACGCTGCAAGAAGCACACCCTGATGTGCCCATCCACATCGCCAAAATTGACGAACGCCTCAACGACGTGGGCTTTATCGTCCCCGGTCTGGGCGATGCCGGTGACCGGCAGTTTGGTACAGGATGAGCGGGTGAAGGGGTGAGCGGGTGAAAAGGTGATGTCATTTCACCCGCTCACCCCTTCACCCCTTCACCCCTTCACCCCTTCATGACTTACCTCATCGTCTTCTTCACCGCGTTTGTCGCTTCATTAGTGCTGACGCCGCTGTCCCGGCGGTTGTCGCTGCGCTGGGGGGTGGTGGCCCGGCCCGGCGGACGACGCCAGCATGAGGGATTGATTCCTAAGCTAGGGGGGATACCGTTGTTGGGTGGGCTGTTGTTGGCAACGGCCGTTATCTACATCCTTGTGCCGCCACAGCCCGGCACCGATGATCGGCATCTGTTAACCGGTATTTTGCTGGGCACGCTGGTCATTTTCGTGGGTGGTCTGCTGGATGACAGATTTGATTTGCCACCGTGGGCGCAGTTTGTTGTTTATTTTGCGGGAACGGCCGTGGCCATGGCCTATACCGTGTTCATTGAGCGATTCAGAAACCCGCTGCCAACGGGAACATTTTGGCAAACTGGTTTTCTGTCCCTCTTTTTCCGATTGGATGCCCCGGAAGTTGTTTTACTACCCTGGTTTATTTGGATTGTGACCCTGTTTTGGATTGTGGGCATGCTCAACACCGTTAATTTTCTGGATGGTCTGGATGGCTTGGCCGCCGGGGTAGGCACAATTGCCGCTTTGATTTTTGCCTGGCACAGCTATCGGCTGGGGCAAACAACGGTGGCGGCATTCCCGTTGGCATTGGCCGGGGCGTTGCTGGGCTTTTTGCCTTTTAATTTTGCGCCAGCGCGGATCTTTTTAGGATCGGCCGGCGCTTATCTGCTGGGCTACCAGTTGGCGACACTGGCTATCATTTCCCCGGCCAAAATTGCCACAGCACTTTTGGTGATGGCTGTGCCTATTTTAGATGTAGCCTGGCAAATCATTGACCGCTTACGCCGGGGGCAGAGTCCGCTGCGCGGTGACCGGGGGCATCTCCATTTTCGCCTTTCCGATGGCGGTCTGCCTACCCGCCGTATTGTTTTAGGGTATTATGCGGTTTCCCTCTCGTTTGGTTTGGTCGCTATTTTTGCCCCGACCCCTTTTGTTAAGTTAGTAATGCTGCTGGTTTTGGCAACGGCCGTGTTGGCCCTTCTTGGTCGTTTAAGTCACTGAATCGATTATTTGTAACCTGATTTACATTTTCCCGGCAATAAAAACAACAACATTTCCGATTCTCTACTGGTACTATGTGACTATAAGCTTAAGTTGGATCGTTACAATTTAGTGGTATTTTGATGATTGTTAGAGAGAAGATATAGGTATGAATCAAGTAGAGGTAACCAAGATGGTGTCGGTCCAAAATAAGGCGAACAACGTGATGGAAACCAAACGAATCAGTAGTTTGCAAGAGATCGTTCGGCGGATGAAAGCATCGCCTGATAAAGATGTTTTAGATCCGGTTATTTATCGTAAGCTTACTCAGTTAAGCAAAAATTGATAACAACGTGTAACGGTAGCAAAAACCAGGCCCACCAGCCTGTTTTTTTTATTTTATGCAGGTGGGGGGTAAATCATTGATGGACGGCCAGCCAGCGCTGTACCAATCCAGATATTCTCTTAAGTGGGCTGACCAATAAGCGTTGTCATGGCCACCCTGATTAAGAACCCAGGTGTGGGGGATTTCCTGCGCCGTTAAATCTTCGTGTAGTTTTCGGGTATTACCAATCCCGCTGTCATTTTCTCCGATGTCAAGATAGATGCGTAACTGACCTAAATTATGCGTAAGTCCGGTGTGCTGAGGGTTCAAGTCAGGGCCGGCGGCGATGTCATACAGGCTGGCGCTGTGGCCGCCGACGCTGGCAAACTGTTCGGCGTGGCGAAAGGCGATTTCCAATGCCCAATAGCCGCCGCGTGATAACCCGCCAATGGCGCGCCCGGCGGGATCAGACCAGGCACAATAGGTGGTTTCTATGAAAGGAATCAGGTCATCCATAATGACGGACTCGTAGGAAAAAGAACCGCCGGAACTGTTCAAAGCAATCCAGCCGCCTTCGGGCATGACGATGATTTGGGGTGGGATTTCGTCATTTTGGATGGCCTGTTCGGCCGTTTCATCTAGACCCAGGCTGTCCCAAATGGCATCGGTCTGGTTGTTGCCGGGCAGCATGTAGAGAGTGGGGTAGGTACGGCCGTTTTCCCCGTAACAAGGTGGCAAATAAATACGGTAAGCCATTTGGCCGCCGGCTGCACTGTTGAAAAAACCAGTTTCAATGCGTCCTGGCGAAGTACAAGGTGTTGGTGGGGGGGTGGGTGAAGGCTGCGGTGTTGCCGTTGGCTGGGGCGTTTGTGTTGATGTAACTTGAGGCGTCGGTGGCGGTGTTGGCGTTACTGTTAGAATTGGTGGTACGATAGCGGCAACGGCTCTGGTGGGCAGTTCAGATGTTGTTGTGCAGGCAGTAAGTCCAATAAAAAACAGCATCCCCAAATTGATAATTTTCTGCAAAACGTCACCCGGCTATTTTTGCTTAATCGCTCAGTAAGGCAGTTCGCGCGGCGGCTCAGCCATCAGTTTTCTGTAAGCGCCGCGCCAGGTATCGGGATTCCGAGTCATGGATTTGATTTGAACGTCGGCAAACTGACCGAAGAGGTCGGCGAGCAGTTCGGGCAGTAAATCCCAGGCCTGATTACGGATGACGTCTTCAATGTTGGCGGCGGAAACGGCCGTCCACTCCCAATCCCGCAAAAAACGTTCCGCTTTCATCCAGTACCCGCGCTTTTCCCAGGCAGCTACGGATTGCTCCACACCGTCCTGGATTTCGCGTAGAAGATAGACCAGCATGGCAGCCATGTCTCTGGCTTCAGCATCCATCTCCGATTTTTGGATCAAATGACGCAAAATCTCGGCAATGGTACGCCGGTGCTGATTGCGGATTTTTGTAGGATTGTTGACGTTAATGACTCGACTCATACGTACTCCGATAACCTTTTAATTTGAAGGCCGTATCATAACAAAGGCAGGGTATTCTGCAAACGAAAAGCGCTGTTAAAATCGTTTGGGATGTCGTGGTCAAAAATGGCTTTCTTTGTTTTAATATGCTTAAGATTTTCTTTTTACCCAGGTGAGGAAAAATTATGAATATGCAGGATGTATTAGGTCTAATTTTGGGTGGTGGCCAGGGTAGCCGGTTGTTTCCATTAACGCGGGATCGTTCAAAACCGGCCGTGCCGCTGGCGGGCAAATATCGGCTAATTGATATCCCCATGAGTAATTGCATTCATGCTGGAATTGCGAAAATTGCTATTTTGACTCAATTTAATTCAGTTTCTCTGCACCGGCACATTTACACCACTTATAACCGGGATATTTTTACACCTGGTTGGGTGCAAATTTTAGCGGCTGAGCAAACCATGCAAAGCAAAGATTGGTACCAGGGAACAGCCGATGCTGTGCGCAAACAAATATTGGAAATCAAATCGGCGGGGACAAAATACGTCCTCATCCTCTCCGGTGACCACTTATACCGGATGGATTACCGCCAGTATGTTGAATTCCATGTTGATTCCGGAGCCGATATTACAATTGCCGTTCAACCGGTTAATCGGTCGGATGCGCCGGGATTGGGTATTTTGAAGTTGGATGCTACCGGACAAATCGTCCGTTTTACGGAAAAACCGAAAACGGATGATTTGTTGGATGAAATGGTGAGCGGCAATGACCCGGATAAACCTTACATGGCTTCAATGGGTATTTATGTTTTTGCCACAGATGTTTTGTTGGAACTGCTGGAATTGGAAGGGGATGATTTTGGTAAGGACATTATTCCGGCTTCTATTGAAACTCGCCGGGTCATGGGGTATGTGTTTGACGGCTATTGGGAAGACATTGGTACAATCCGCCGCTTTTTTGATGTAAATTTGGATATGACCCGCCCTGATGGGCATTTTGATTTCTACAGTCCCAATGCCACAATTTACACAAGTGCCCGCTTTTTGCCGGCATCGGAAGTGTACGGCGGTCAACTGCATAATGTAATGCTGACAGATGGCTGCCGTGTGTTGGATGCCAAGATTCGCGATGCGGTTATTGGTTTGCGCTGCATGATTGGGGAACAAGTGCAAATTCAATCAGCGATTTTGATGGGTGCTGATTATTTTGAGACAGAAGTGGAAAAAGCGGAGAATGCCCGGTTAGGCAGACCGGATATTGGCATTGGCGATGGTTCGATTATTGAGCAGGCGATTATTGATAAAAATGCCCGAATTGGAAACCATGTTGTTATCCGCGGAAGCGACGAGCGGCCGGATGAAGCAGGGCAAAATTGGTTTGTTCGTGATGGGATAGTAATTATCCCCAAGAATGCGATTATCCCTGATGGAACAGTTGTCTAAATGTAACCGTTAAACCTCAAAGGTTACAGCTGCTTAAAACGGCTTTGGATTTTGACATCCATCAGGGAGTAGTGACTGTCACCGGAAAGCCTACGTTTAAGTTTCCAGAAATTTGGCGGCTTCTTCGGGGGTGGTAAATGTTTGGTCCAGATTGGCGTGAATCTGGACCTTTTTTTCTTTCACGTAGATGATGGCTGGAAACCAGCCATGTTTGGGCAGTGGGGGATGGGCTGCCCCGCAAAATCCTCCCTGCGCTTTACGGGGAAACTGCCAGATTGTCCAGGTGTAAACTTCTTCAAATTTGAGGTCGGTTGGTCGATGGCTTTTAAGTGTTGTGTCGCCTATCATTGTTTCTTTTTTGCTGCTCATCAGATCTCCCGATTGATTGTTCCGTTTAACAAAATATCAAGAACTTTTTCTGTGTCATTGAAGTTTTCGAGTAAATGATCGGGTTGGTAACGGGCTAAAGTGTGTGTGGCATGCCAACCGCTGGCGACGGCAACGGCCGTTGCCCGGCCGGCCCGCGCACACAAAATATCAGCAGGCGTGTCGCCAATGACAACTGTATTGTTACCGGTATATTGGTAGCCTGTCAAGTCCGTGGCCCGCTGCATGGCAATGCCCGGCAGCATATTACGCTCCAGTGAGTCGGAGCCGTATGCGCCCAGGCGGAATTGGGCCGGATCGATGCCGGCAGCGGCCAGTTTCAGAGGGGCCGTACCATCAATATTGCCGGTTACCAATCCCAGAGTGACATTTGAACGGCAGCGCAGCGATTCCAGCAAAGGCAGAACGCCGGGGCAGGGCTGCATATCACGCTGGTGAAAAATGATACGGCCGTTTTCGGTCATCAACCGGTAGACATCGGGCAGCTTGCTGTTGATTTCATCCAGACTGAACCCGGCGGCCAGCAGCAAGTCGGTGATGATGCGGGGGTCGGTTTTGCCGCTCATTTTGTAATCGTCAATGGGGCCGGCCGTGCCAAATAGTTCGGTGAGGGCCAGGGACATGGTCTCGCGGCCAGCGCCATGACTGCGAATCAGGGTTCCGTCGATGTCAAATAGGAGAAGTTTCACGGTGTGCCAAGTGCCAGGTGTCAAGTATCGCGTTTCACGTTTCAGGATATAAATGGTTTCATGTGTGGCCAGATGGGTTCGGATGGCATAAGGCGGGGCGGCACGGCCGTTCCCACCGGAATGCCCCGCTCGGCGAGAATTTGTTTGATACCGCCAATGCGGCGGGCCGGCAGCAAATCGAGTATGCGGTTGATAGTTTGGTGAGCATGCCGGGCGGCGGCCAAATCGCCGTCTCCTACGGCTTGGGTCAGGGCGACGAAGGGTTCGGGAACGGCCGTGCTCAACCCACTGATGAGACCATCGGCGCCCATTGCCAGCGAACCCAGCGCGATCCGCTCATTACCGGCCAAAACGAGCAAATCGCCAGCGGCTACATCGATAAGCTGCCGAATGACTTGGGCATCGGGGCGGCTGGTTTTGACACCGGCCAGTGTGGGTAGTTCTTGTTTGAGTTGGGCTAACAGGGCCGGGCTGATTCCGTTAACGGCTAATTGGGGAATATCGTAGAGCAGCAGCGGGATTTCCGGGGCGGCGGCGGCAATCGTTTGGAAATAGCCGGTTAATGCCGCATCGTCGATGCCAAAGAAGGTGGGCGGGATGGCAACCAGGGCGTCGGGGTGTAGTTGGGCGGCGTGCTGGGTGAGGGCAACGGCCGTTTTCATGTCATTGGCCCCCACGTGAATGAGAACAGGGATGCGGTGGTTAACGGCCGTGACAGTGAATTCATGCAGCCGTATCCGTTCCTCAAGGTCCAGGGCCAGCCCTTCGCCCGTTGTGCCACCGACAAACAGCCCTTTTATCCCTTTGCCAATGAGGAAATCAATCAGTAGTGGGACCACCGCTTCATTGATGTGATAGCCATCCGATTGAAGTGGTGTAGCCATTGCCGGCGTTACGCCATTCATTAGTCGTTTTTTTAATGAGTCGATCCTGGTTTTTGTACTCAATTTGATATTTCCTTTTGTGTAATTTTGGGTCTTCAGGATTTCGTGGGGTGTAGGGGCGTACCCTTGTGGTCGCCCAGAGCAGGGCGGGCACAAGACCCGCCCCTACATGACAAGACCCCGTGAATTCCCAAAGAGCCGTAATTTTTATTCCGGCTCAATGGTGAACATAAGCGGGAATCCTTCCAGGCTGGCCGCAAAATGAGCCTGGCCCACTCGTTTTTGAGCCTCTTGTAGCGGCAAGATTGTTACCAGCGCCTGGCCTTGCGTATGAGCTACGTAGGTGATATGTTCCGCATCGGGTAGGGTCAGGCCAAAAAAGCGGCGCAAGACGATAATAACAAACTCGTAGGGAGTTACCTCATCGTTGTGGATAACGACTTTGTGTAACCGTTCCAATGCATTTTCCAGGGAGGTATGAATTTGTTTTTCTGTTTCTAATCCAAACAGCATCTCCATGATCGGCCTCGTCTGTCATTTTGTCGATTCGATTTTACCCGAACATCCATCACATTCATAACTCAGTTCACAGGTTTAGTAGCATCAGTGCATGGTGTGGGTGATGAGGTTGATCGTGCCTGCATTCGCAAGAAAGCCTGCGAGGTAGTGGTTAAACAAGAACTGGTAAGTTCTCGTTGTACTCATGAATAAATACCTTTAAAGCTGCCTCATGATACGTATCAGATTTGGAAAACGAAAGCGATCGACGAACAAAACGGCCCAGCCGCTGCCGCAATGTGTTATTCCATCTCTCAACATGCGCTGTTTCACCCGTCTCTTTACCAACCGATTGGTGTTCCTCGCCCAACAAGCCAAACACCTGCTCATAAGTTTCCCAGAAGTCGCTGAAGGTGACACAATGTCGATAGGTGACTGGTATCCAAGACCACAAACGCCAACAGCTTTCTTCGCTACGGTCGCCAATGAAGTAGGAAACAATCTGGCGTGTCCGACGACACAAGGCTATCCAAATCCATCGTTTGTTTTTTTTGACTCGACAAATGACCACAATTCATCTAATTCCAGCACATCGTCAGGTCGTGCTTCCTCCAACGGAGGCATTTCGGGCAATGAATCGGCCTTTTCCTTTAGCCATTTAGCCACAGTTTGGCGAGCAACACCGAAAGTTCGGGCAACACCCCGTAAGCTGGAGCGTTCATGATAAGCTCGTAATATCTCAGCTTTACGTTCAGGCGTGTATTGAACAGACGGGTTCAGAGTTCCGTATGCATCGCATGCTTTACAATGATACTTTTGCCTACCTGCTTTCGTCTTGCCATTCTTGACAATGTTTACACTTTGACATTTTTTACAGCGATTTACAATTATCTGCGTTATCATGTTTCTATGATACCATCAGTCCAATATTTACCACTACCGCCTGCGATAGCAAGTATCACGACTTGTTTACAAACGATTACGCAACTTCTGTTATAATCTGGCCAGCATGGAAAATCAACTATCGTATCTTGTTTTTGTGTATTTTGTGTATGGCCTTGCCTTTTTTAGCATGGGGCTGGCTGTTTGGTTGGAAGCCGGCCGAACTTCTGGTTTTCAAAATATCCGTATGCTGCGTTTTTTGGCTGGTTTTGGCTTTTTGCATGGCGTGCATGAATGGGTGGAAATTTTTACGATTTTGCATAATGCCGGGGTAATTGAGCTGGCTAATCCCTTTCTGACAAATGTGCTGGACGTGACTTTTTTGTTGTTGTCTTTTGTGCTGCTGTTTTCGTTTGGCGCATTTATGATTTTTTCGGAACGGGGTGGTGACGGCCGTATCCGTACAATTCTTGTGGTTCTGATATTTTTAGCCGTTTGGGCAATTTCCACGGCGGTTGCTCTATCCATTTACAAACCATGTCGTGAAGGTTGTATGGACGTGGCCGACGTGTTGGGGCGTTACTTGCTGGGTATTCCCGGTGCTCTGTTGGCGGCCTGGGCGATGTTGTTGCAGCGACGATCCTTCCAGGCCAGGGGTATGACTCGCTGTGCCACTGATATTCGTTGGGCCGCTTTGGCATTGGTTTTATATGGCGTTGTTGGGCAAATATTTACCAAACAAACGCCCCTTTTCCCTTCAACCATCATCAATACGGATTTATTTTTGCAATGGTTTGGTTTTCCGGTGCAAATTTTACGGGCGGTCATGGCCGTGCTGGTGGCTGTTTTTGTCATCCGGGCGCTGCGTGCATTTGAACTGGAACGCCGGCAAAGGTTGACCGAGGCCCAGCGGGCGGCGTTGGAAACGCAGCAGCGGGCCAGGACGGAGACAGAAGCGTTGAATCAGGAGCTGCAAACGGCCGTACAAAATCTGACAACACTGTTTGATTTATCTTACAATCTGGCCCGGTCGTTGGATCGGGATACCATTTTGCGGCAAACACTGCCCCAAATTTGTGAGAGTATGCCGCATATTGCCAGGGGGGTGATTTTCATCCATGAACGGGGGCAACGGCCGTTACACCCCATCATTTGTTACCCGCCCAATTTGCCCGTTAATGGTTCTACAGGGGCATCCCTTGCTCCGCCGATCCTTCTGGTTGCTGAATATGTTGATACCAGTGGCGGACCGGCTTGTTGGCTTGATGGAGCTGTACAGCCACTTGACCCGACAGAATTTAAGGCTGGTGTCAACTCGCCCCAACGGTACGGCCGTGTCATCGGCTTACCGCTTCTCATCAAAGAACAAATTAGTGGCAGCCTGGTGTTGACCTTGCAAAAAGAGAGTGAAGGCGCCACGCTAAATGATCTATCCATGTTTTGCACCATCAGCCGCCAGTTGAGCCTGGCCATTGAGAATGCAGCATTGTATCAGGATGTGCAGGCCCGCGAAGAGCTGCGTGGTGAACTGCTGCACCGTGTTGTGACGGCCCAGGAGATGGAACGGCAGCGCATTGCCCGCGAACTGCACGATGGCGTGGGTCAAATGTTGACTGCGCTGGGATTGGGCTTGGCCGCTGCCCGCGACAGCATCACTCGTGACCCGGAACGTAGTTTTCAGCAGTTAGATGAGCTTAAAAGTATGGGGACGCAGGTCTTGCATGAATTACAAGATTTAGTGACCGGTTTACGGCCGTCTGTTTTGGACGATTTGGGTCTGCTACCGGCTTTGCGTGGTCTGGTTCAGCAGTTCGATAATCGGGTGGAAACGGCCGTGCATCTCAACGTACAGGGGCATTCTCGTCGTCTTCAGCCAGAAATAGAGACGGTGCTGTTTCGGATTGCACAAGAAGCATTGACCAATGCTGTCCGGCACGCCCAGGCCGCTCACGTCAACGTTGCCCTGGATTTCAACACAGATTTTACGGAACTGCGCATCGAGGATGATGGCTGTGGTTTTGATCCGGAAGCCATTTTGCGTACCGACCATAAACAGCATTGGGGATTATTAGGCATAGAGGAGCGTGTAACACTTGTCGGCGGCCGGAGTCAGATTCACTCTAGTCCCGGAGAAGGCACAATCATTGCTGTCAATATCCCATTACAGGAGGAACTGGCCCATGTCTGAAATTACGCTAATTTTGGCCGACGACCACACGATGGTGCGTTCTGGCTTGCGCATGCTGCTGGAAGCGCAAAGCGATATGCGGATTGTAGGGGAAGCAGAAAATGGCACCGAGGCAGTGCGTATGGCTTTGTCGCTCAGGCCGGGTGTTGTGCTGATGGATGTGCAGATGCCGGATATGAATGGTATTGAAGCGACGCGGAAGATTAAGGAAATTGTGCCAGAAACGGCCGTGCTCGCCCTCACTATTTATGAAGACGACCAATACTTCTTTGAAATGCTCAAAGCAGGCGCTTCTGGTTACATCCCTAAACGTGCTGCTCCCGATGATTTGGTTAGTGCCATTCGTACCGTTGCTTGTGGCGAGGTTTACCTTTTCCCCACCCTTGCCGCCCATCTCGTACAAGATTTTGTCAACCGGCAAGGCTCCGAAATGCTCCCCGTCAATCATGATCTGACTTCACGCGAGCAAGAAGTACTCACCTTAATTGCCGAAGGCTATACCAATGCTGTCATCGGCGAAAAACTGGAAATAAGCGTCAAAACTGTTGACCGGCACCGTGAAAACATCATGCGCAAACTGAACATGCACACCCGGGTAGAACTGGTCAAATACGCCATTCGTGTTGGACTAATCGACCTGGAAGAGTCATAACAAACACCAGGCAGCCACGCTTAAAACCCTATCCTTCGTGAAATTAGACGCCATCCAGGTTGTGCCAGGTCTCGTCTCAAAAACAATCGCTTTATTCGTTCTTTAAGCCAAAATCGGGTATAATTTTTGCTTGGAAAAACAGTATTTCCAGCCCATAGCCACCCATCTTGGCGTGGCCTTTTTTCGTACGGAATCGTCCACAAATAGATTTTTAGATCAAGAAGACGATTCCGCAGAACCATCCGTTCAGGATGTTCAAACCGACAATGAGTTTGGAGGTTTCTTTTGGAAATCGGAACAGTCAGCACGATTGATATTAACCAGGAGATGCGTAACTCCTATCTCGATTATGCCATGAGCGTAATCGTCTCCCGCGCCTTACCCGACGCTCGTGATGGTCTCAAACCCGTTCACCGCCGCATTTTGTATGCCATGCACGATATGGGTATCCGCGCTACCAGCCCGCACCGTAAAAGCGCCCGTATCGTCGGTGAAGTATTGGGTAAGTATCATCCCCATGGCGATTCATCCGTCTACGATGCCATGGTGCGTATGGCCCAGGAATTTTCCATGCGCTATATGCTGGTGGATGGTCAGGGGAATTTTGGCAGCATCGACGGTGACAGCGCGGCGGCTATGCGTTACACCGAGGCGCGTCTGGCAAGGATTGCCAATGAATTATTAGAAGACATCGACAAAGATACCGTTGATTTTACCCCTAACTTTGACGACAGCCTGACAGAACCAGATTTGTTGCCGGCCCGGCTTCCCAATCTGCTTCTCAATGGCTCTTCCGGTATTGCTGTTGGGATGGCCACCAATATCCCGCCCCACAATCTCACCGAAATCGGTCAAGCCATTATTTATCTCATCGATCGGCAAGAAGATTTAGATAATGTGACTCTTGATGAGTTGATGCAGTTTGTGAAAGGTCCCGATTTTCCTACCGGCGGGATTATCATTGGTAATGAAGGCATTCGCAGCGCGTTTGCTACGGGGCGGGGCCGCATTGTTGTGCGTGGCAAGGCGACTATCGAAGAAATGCCGGGCAAGCCGGATCGCCAGCGTATCAACATCACGGAAATTCCCTACCAGGTCAACAAAGCGATGTTGATCGAGCGCATTGCTGAATTGGTCAATAAAGGTGTCATCCCCGATATTTCCGACTTGCGTGATAGTTCCGATCGGCGTGGTATTTCCATTGTGGTGGAGCTGAAACGAGGCACGCAGCCACTGAAAGTGTTGAATCAGTTGTATAAGCATACGGCATTGCAGACGACGTTTGGCGTGCAAATGCTAGCGTTGGTGGATAAACAGCCTTATTTGCTCTCGTTGAAACGGGCGCTGCAAATTCACATTGATCATCGTGTTAATGTCATTACCCGGCGGACTCAGTTTGATTTGGACAAAGCTCTGAGACGGCAGCATATTTTGGAAGGGTTGTTGATTGCCTTGGATCATTTGGATGAGGTGATTGAAACGATCCGTCGGTCGCCGGATGCAGATATGGCGCGGGAGCGGCTGATGGCTGGGTTTGGTTTGACGGAAGCGCAGGCGACGGCCATTTTGGATATGCAGTTGCGTCGGTTAGCGGCGTTGGAGCGACAAAAAATCGAAGATGAGTATAAAGAAGTCTCAGCGCTCATCGACTATTTGCGCAGCTTGCTGGCTGATAAGAACAAGATTTTGGCGCTTATTCGCGAAGATATTGAGTTGCTCATTGAAAAGTTTGGCGATGACCGGCGCACAGAGATTGATTTGCGGTCTGACGCCGAGATTGACATTGAAGACCTGATTCAGGACGAAGACGTGCTGATCTCAATTACGCAGCGGGGTTATATCAAACGCACGCCGGTTTCGGCTTACCGTATTCAAGGCCGGGGCGGTAAGGGTCTCATTGGTATGAGCACGCGGGATGAGGATGAACTGGAGCATTTGTTTGCGGCGGGGACGTTGAATACGATTCTCTTTTTCTCGGATCGGGGTAAGGTTTATGCTGATAAGGCGTATAACATCCCGGAGATGGGCCGGACGGCGCGGGGTACATCTTTGATGAATGTGCTGCCGTTGATGCCGGATGAGCGGATTACGGCCGTTATCGCGGTTCATGATTTTGAAGATGCCGAATATTTGACGATGGTGACGGTGAACGGCCGTATCAAACGTGTTGAGGTGGGTGCATTCAAACATGTCCGTCCCAGCGGCCTCATCGCCCTCAGCCTGGATGAGGATGACAGCCTGGGCTGGGTCAAACTGTCGCGTGGCGGCCAGGATTTAATTTTAGTCAGCGAGCAGGGCAAAGGTATTCGGTTCAGCGAAGAGGATGTGCGCCCAATGGGCCGGACGGCGGCCGGCGTCAATGCTATGCGGCTTGATACCTGGGATAATATTGCCGGGGCTGACGTTGTCGATCCCGATGATGATCTGCTAATCATCACCGAAAAAGGGTACGGTAAACGAACGCCGCTAGAAGATTACCGCCAGCAAAACCGGTATGGCCAGGGCGTGCGGGCAATGATTTTGGATCCGGATCGGACCGGTAAGATTGTCAATGCCCGTGTGGTAACGCGCGGTGATGAAGTGACCTGTATATCCAGTAATGGCATCATCTTGCGGACATCAGCCGATACGATTTCGCGGCAGGGTCGTTCTACGCAGGGAGTGCGGGTGATGGATTTGCGTGAGGATGATACCGTTGCTTCGGTGGCCGTGATTCGTGAAGGTCGTTTGTCACGAGTGAACGGGGATGAGGAAACAGTTCCGGTTATTGAGCAGCCAGATTCGGATTAAGAATTCAGGCCTTTAAATTTTTGCTTTTATAATGAGAGACGGCGGAACGGCCGTCTCTTTTTTGCCAATATACCCATATTTCCTATGTTGGACATGCTTCCCTCCTTATATACTTAAAGGTGAATGATTATATTTACTGCAACAATTACCAAACATTCAACATGCAAGTATATCCGCCCTTAAATAGTGCTATTTATTTCCTATTAACAAGGGTTGGGAGAGTAATGGATGTCTATTGCCCAAATAACTGAAATCTTATCCCCTATCACCACAACTGATGAACTTGATGTTTCTGTTGGCCTGGTACAGGACATCATTTTTCGCTTGTTATTTAACGAAGGTGCCGTCAGCGTCGGCCGTTTTGCGGAAACATTAGGACTCCCCGGTCGCATCCTCGACGATTTGCTCTCCAAGATGAAACAAGAGCATCTGGTTGAGATTACAAAAGCCGGCACACTAGGCAGCCTTAGTTTTACATACAGCCTGACCGAAGCCGGTACCAAACGTGCCCGTGATGCCTTTGAACGCAGCCAGTACGTAGGCTTGGCCCCGGTGCCTTTGGAATCATACAACGCTGCTATTTTGGCCCAAACTTCGGAAACCCAGCGTATTACCCCAGAACAAGTACAGGCATCGTTAAACCACCTGATTTTACCCGATAATTTTCACCGGCGTATTGGCCCGGCGGTTAATTCAGGTTCCTCGCTTTTTCTCTATGGCCCACCGGGAAACGGCAAAACGACGATTGCCCAGGCGATTGCCTCTCTTTTGTCAAAAGATGCTCCTATCTGGCTGCCGGAGGCCGTAACGGCCGGTGGTCAAATTATACGCATCTTCGATCCTTTGATTCACGAGCCGATACAACATGAGGAAATGCCATTTTATACGACGGCTTTCACTTCAACGCTGAACGGCTCATCGAAATTGCGCATAGATAAGCGGTGGCGGTTGTTTAAACGGCCGTCTGTCATGGTTGGTGGCGAGTTGACGATGGAATCGCTTGACTTGCGCTTTGAACCGGTTGCCAAAGTGTATGAAGCCCCATTGCAGTTAAAAGCTAACGGCGGCATGTTTCTCATTGATGATTTTGGTCGGCAGCAAATCAGCCCTCAGCAGCTCCTCAATCGTTGGATTGTTCCTTTAGAGAGCGGCATAGACTTTTTGCGGCTGCAATCTGGACAAAGCC
The DNA here is from genome assembly GCA_020634245.1 of Ardenticatenaceae bacterium. Taxonomy (GTDB): domain Bacteria; phylum Chloroflexota; class Anaerolineae; order Promineifilales; family Promineifilaceae; genus JACKCC01. The sequence goes on from JACKCC010000006.1 coordinate 368,206, forward strand.
TGGAAGTTCCTTTTCGCCAGCTCATCGTTTTTTCCACCAACCTCGATCCTTCTGAATTGGTTGATGATGCATTTTTACGCCGAATTCAGATGAAAGTCGAAGTAGGTGGACCGGATGAGCGGCTTTTCTACCAGATATTTTTGCGGATGTGTGAAATTATAAAAATCCCGTTTGATAAGAAGAGCTTTGTCCATTTGTTACAAAAATGGTATCGAGAACCTAACCGGACAATGCAGTCCGTGCATCCGCGTGACATTATAAAAACAGTCGTGGCCCTTTGTAATTATGAAGGCATCGACTACCAATTAACGCCTGAACTCATTGATGAAGCCTGTACCAGTTACTTTGTCGATATGTAATTGGCAGATGTTTGCGGTATAAAAAAGGAATAGGGCGTCCATTTTCAGGACGCCCTGTTTTTTGCACGTTGGGGCTTTGTATCGAAAAATCTGGCGTTTGCGCTTTAGCCTTGCAGCAAATCGGTCAGGCCGCGCACCACGGAACCCTCACCGGTTTGTTTGCCACCAGCCGCAGGAGCATTTTGCAAAATGCGGTCGGCCAGCCTGGAGAAGGGCAGTGATTGCAGCCAGACACGTCCTGTGCCTTGCAGCGTAGCCAGGAATAACCCTTCGCCGCCAAAGAACATCGATTTTAGATTGCCGGCGCGTTGAATGTCGTAATTGATGGTGGACTCGAAGGCAACGATGCAGCCTGTATCGACCATTATTTTTTGACCGGTCAAGGTTTTCTGGACGATGGTGCCACCGGCATGGATGAAGACATTGCCATCACCACGCAGCCGCTGCAAGATAAATCCTTCACCACCGAACAGACCAGCCCCCAGTTTTTTGTTGAAAGCTATGCTGACTTCTGTACCCAATGCGGCGCAGAGGAAGGAGTCTTTCTGGCAAATCAGTTCACCATTGGCCTCATCCAGATCAATGGCGATGATTTTGCCGGGATAAGGTGCGCCAAAGGCGACATGTTTTTTGCCCTCAGCATTGTTGGTGAAGTGGGTCATAAAGAGTGATTCGCCGGTGAAGGCGCGTTTAGCAACACTACCAAGCTTGCTCATCAGCCCTTCGTTGGGCTTGGAGCCGTCACCCATCCGGGTTTCGAAGGCCATGCCATCTTCCATGTACATCATAGCGCCAGCTTCAGCAATCACAGTCTCGCGGGGATCGAGTTCGATTTCGACAAACTGAAGATCGTCACCAAATATTTCATAATCAACTTCGTGGCTTTTCATATATTTATCTCCTTAATCTGAAATGGGGGAAATGTCAAACAATTTTAACTTTATCACTTCGACAAAGTTGGACGGCTTTTAACTCTTAAAAAACCTTTTCCACTTTTACTTGTATACGTGGTTTGGCGTGTATGGTTGTAGGATAGCAGAAATGCTGTGGGGTTTTCAAGTTTGTGTAGCCTGATTGTCAGTCGGGGTGTGGGGGGAAACGGCCGTATCCTCCCCCCCTGCCTTACTTACCACATCTTTTTCTGTCATTTCTGGCAGCGGTTTGTCTAGCAGTTTGGCGTACACGTAAGAAATAAACAGACGAGCGGTTGCCAGAGTTGGCGCTGCCAGCAGAATACCCAGAACGCCGGCGACACTGGCGCCGGCCAATGCCCCCATGATGACGACCAGCGGATGGAGCTGCAAACGCCGGCCCATAATGCGCGGAACCATGTAATAATTTTCCAATTGGAAAACAAGTCCATAAATCCCGGCCATGAGGACAGCGAACCAGAACGGCGACATCAAATTGCCCACCCAACTGCTGTGGCTTTGGAACAGGGCGATAAGGATGGCGGGAACGGCCGCTAACACCGGCCCAATCGTCGGTAAAAATTCCATTAAACTGGCGATGAGCGCCAACAGTAAGGCGTTGGGCAGGTCGAGAATCAGGGCAATGGCGAAAATGACCAGCCCCATCACACCGCTCAGAACCAATTGCCCGCGTAAAAAAGCATTCCAGGTTAATTGCAGTTCGTGACTGATGTGCAATAAATCCGCCCGGTAAGATTCGGGCGTGAGATTCAAGACAAGTTGGTATAGATGATGATGGTCCTTGACCAGATAAAAGGAAAGAAACAGTACCAGGAATGTCCAGCCGAACGTGGATAAGGTGGCAGTGGCGATGCTGCCAAACACGGCTAATGATTGGCTGCCGATGGTCTGGACCAGGCTAACGAAATTATTGCTTAAGCCAGCATAAATTTGTTCAATTTGGTTCTGATCTAATGGGATTTCATTGCCGGCAATCCTGATGGGACGTTGCAGCAGCTCACCGAGTTGGTTTACAAAGTGGGGCAAGTTGTTGATAAAGTTGTTGACCTGGCTGATGATAGGCGAAATGGCGCTAACCGGGATCGAGACCAGGGCTGCCAATAAGAGGAGATAAATAAAGGTGATAACTACATTTCGATTGAGTCGCGTGCGGCGGGTAATGAGCAATACCAATGGATTGACGAGATAGGCCAAGATAACGGCCGTTACCAATGGCAGCAACAATCCCCGAATCCGATACACAGCCAAAGCCACCAGCGCCAGCAGAATAATGACAATCGTGCGTTTGGTACTGGCGCTCCAGGGTGGGGAACTGGGATAATTGGGTGTCGTCATGTGCATGTTACCGGACTGAAAAGCTGAATGGATGGCATATGGCTTGATTTCGATTCATACAAAAGTAATTATAGCTCACATTGGTTAAGATTGAATAAAAAACAGGCGGCCACATGGCCGCCTGCCAAAACATTCGTGTTATTCTTGCTCGTCACTTCGTAACGTGTGCTACGTGTTTGGTTTAATTTGCCCCTCTCCAGGCTGGCTTTAGTCTGGAAAATACTCAACTGTTAAAATACTCTGTCTTGAGAGGCTAATGAAGCCTGAGCTTACCAAAAGCGGCCGTGTAACAGGTTTCGACAGGCTCGGCCTAATTAGAAAAACTTGCCAGACAGAGTGCCGGAATTGGGACAATCCCAAATGTCAATTAGTAAGTCAACACGCGGGGAAGTGCCTTAGCCTGGCTTACCCAATCGGTAACTTGGCCTTCGGTGGGCACTTTGCGGACCAATTTTTTGTCTTCATTGGTGGTCACAAGTGCTTTAAACAGATTTGCGGCGTTGCGTCGCGCCAGTTCGGGAACCGTATCAACGCCTGTAGCTTCTAACAGGTCGGCGTATTCGCTGCCAATGCCCTTGATACGGGCCAAATCGGCACGGTTGGCCCATTTGAGGATCAGTTTGCCGCTGAGTTCTGTTTCTTCTGCCAGTTTTTTGCGGCCGGCTGGTGTGGCACATGTTTCTAACAAGGCCTCGGTAGTTTTGATACCTTTATCAGCCAGTTTTTTGGCGTAAACTTCGCCAATGCCTTCGATATCTACAATTTGAGCCATTTTTTCTCCTTGTGCAATTTATAAATTTAATTTGGAAAACAGTGGCAGACTTGCCCCTCGAATCTTCCTGTTTTTCTAGACACCATTGTAACATAGACTGTCACAAATTTATGTTCAGGTTCTTTATTCCTGGGTGGCCAAGTAAAGCTGGCTGCCAGTCGTAACAAACACACGCAGGGGTGTTTTGATGATAGCAAAATCATGGATATGGTTGAAGAGTTCCAGTCCAGTTTCATCGCTGGCGCGGTATTGAGCCAGGACGGTGCCGCCGCGGCTAATCTCTACGATGCGGCCGCTCCCGGGGTCAGCTACAAAAATGGAGGCGTTCAGGCCTCGGCCAACCATCTTAACGGCCGTTGGTTTTTCAAATGGCGCACCGAGACCATTTTGCAGTAAATGGGCTTCATCCCACTGCACCCGGCCGGAGCGGGTATCGTAATAGCGGAAACGGCCGTCTCCATACAAAACGGCCAGACTGCCATCTTCACTGTAAATGGCGATGTCTACGGCCGTTTCCAGTTCCGGATTTTCGCTAAATACCAGCGTGCGTTCCTCTTCTTGCTGAATAAATCCGTCGCCATCCGGGAGATATTTCCAGATTTGCCGCGCGCCGGGATCAAGGATATACAGCCGTTCGGCAAAAGTGGTGATGGCTAATGGAAGCTGCCAATCGGCAGCATAACCGAGTGGTACGGCCCGCAGGTCGGCAAAATTGGGGTAATAGGTCAGCAGTGCGCCAGTGTTATCCAGCATGGCCAGCCCATCCCGGCTGACGCTGCTGCCCATTGGCCGCCAGATGATGTCGCGGATACTGTTGACGACATGACTGCCAACGGCCTGGCCGCTAAAAACTAAGTTTTCTGGCTCGGCCGTGACGGTCAAATAATCTTCGCTGGTGGGAATACGGAAGACCTGGCTGTTAGCGCCATCCAGGGTGTAAATACCGCCGTTGAATCCTTCTTGAAGGGCAACGGCTGTCAATAGAGCTGTTTCATCAAAGCTTTGGTACGGCCGTGCCGTCAAACGGGTTACATCGCCCAACCGATCTAATTCGTTCATCGCCAACTGGCGCAGCCGGACGATTTCCGGGTCGCCAGGCCGCAGCGCTTCCCCTTCGGCGGCCAGGGTGATGACGGCGTTATAATAGGCGGCTGCTTGCGTGTCGTCATCACCGGCGGCATCGGCGAGTCCCAGGTTTTGCCCCATTTCCACTTTGATTTCGGCAAAACGCTGGCCGCGGCCGCGCTGAATGTAGACGGAACCTACCACCAGGGCAACGATGAGCGGAATGACAATGGCCACGATGGCTGGGATGGCCCAGCTTTCCTGATCTTCTTCTGCCGGGCGGGGCGGCCGTAAGCGGGCCAGCATATCGGCCAGCCAGCCGGTGAAGCGGGAGAGGCCCAGTGCTGCTCCCGATGTGGCTTTGCGGGCGCTGGTTTCCAGGTCGATGTTGGGTCTGCTGACCTGACGGATGGGTGTAGTTTGTTCGGGCAACGGCCGTTGCGGCTGCGGCTGCCGGCTTTTCTGGGGGATTTCTGGTAAACGGCTGCGGTCGCGGCGTGGCTGAGGTGGGGGAACGGCCGTTACCGCTTGCGGTTCCATTTCCGGTTCAACTGCTGTTGGGAAGGTGGGCGGAAATGCCGCCGTCAACTCATCGGCGAATTCAACCAACAGCAAACGGGCTGAATCGGAACCAACGGCCTGCTGGAGCTGTTCCAGGCCATAATTAAGTTCTGTGTCTACCAGGGTCGGTGTCAGGCTGTTGGTTGGCAAATGGGCAATGCGCGGATCGGCCAGGAGCAACATATCGCCCACCTGAAGATGGTGATGGTAAAAACGGATGTCAATGCCGGCGGTGCGGCCCATCGGCGTCACGTGTTCGGCCGGACGCACGGGCAGGCGTTCAACGCCGAAATTATGCCCCAGGAAGGCCAAGGCTTCGCCAGCCTGTACCATGAACAGTTCTGTCCCACGTAAAACGGCGCAGCTGATGGCTCCTTCGCGGACGTCGCTGCTGCCGCTCAGATTCAGGCGCAGTAGACGTTGATTAGCTTCGATGACGGCCTGGCGCAGGGCGGCAGTCACACTGCCGCTGGATTTGAAATAATGTTGGCTAATGATGTCGAGAAGGTCTTGCGCGAGAACGGCCGTATCCGCTTGCTGTCCACTCAAACTTAAATGGACAAATAAAGAGTCCCGGCTGCGCCCCCGCGCCGTTTTTGCCGGTGCGGGCTGCACCAGTAAGCCAGGAACATGATTCGTTTCCTGAACAATACCTTCAATCAGGTACAAAGGGCCAGTAACAGCTTGCAATTCTTGTGGCGATGGCATGTGTGTAAGCATAGCATGACTGGTCGAGAATTCAAGTGCTTTTTTACCTGGTGGAAGCTGGTAAAATAAGAGTCGCTTGCTTGAAACGTTGTTTGAAGTTTCTAAAAATATGAAAACAGCCATTGCCTAATTCCAGTAAGGTGTAAAATGAAATGCCAACGATTCGAATGAAAGATGTAACTTTGTATTATGTGGAGATGGGGCAGGGTGAGCCGCTGCTGCTGTTGCACGGCCTGGGGTCGAGTACGGAAGACTGGCCGATGCAAATGGAAGTGTTTGCCCAACAGTACCGGGTGATAGCGGTGGATATGCGGGGTCACGGCCGTTCCACGAAACCGCCCGGCCCTTATTCCATCCCTATGTTCGCCGCCGACATGGTGGCTTTGTTACAGGTTTTGCAAATCCCGTCGGCACACATCCTGGGCATCTCGCTGGGAGGCATGATTGCCTTCCAATTGGCCGTAAGTTATCCGCAAATGGTCAAAAGCCTCATCATCGTCAACAGCGTACCGGCCATGGTTGTGCGTGGTTTCGGCGACCGCTGGCAGTTGTGGCAGCGGCTGGCTATCGTGGAGTTGATGGGGATGCGCCGAATGGGTGAATATTTAGCTCCTCGTCTTTTCCCCAAGTCGGAGCAGGCTGAAATGCGTCAGGAAATTATTGAGCGCTGGGCTAAAAATGACAAAACGGCATATCTGGCGGCCACACGTTCGTTTGTTGGATGGGATGTGACTGACCATTTGGCGGGTATCAATTGTCCGACACTGGTCATCAGCGCTGAGGAAGATTATTGGCCGCTGGCGGAAAAGGAAGCGTACACGGCGCTCATTCCCAAAGTCCGGCTGCTGGTTGTGGAAGATTCTCGCCATGCCACGCCGATTGATCAGCCGGAGGTGTTTAATACGGCCGTTCTCGATTTCCTTTCTTCTGTTCCTTGAGGCGAAACGGAGTATACTTGCCAGCTATGAGCGTCACCCGTTGTTATCTTTGTGAACAGGACCCATTATTCCAGCGGCGCGTGGGGCAGAGTGGCTTCGCTGAGGGCAAGAACTGCCCCATTTGTTTCCAGCCCACCTGCCGCTACCACCTGACTACCGTACGCTGGTATTGGCGCGATTCTGGCGAAGTTGGTACGGCGCTTGTCTGCAAAGAATGCAAACGCACTTACCAGCATCGCACCTGGGATTCTTTGCACCGCGATTGGATTACCTGAAGATAGAGGTTAGAGCTAGAGGAAAAAGCCTCTAACTCTAACCTCTATCTCTCGCTATTGGGGGTAAATGGGGACGTTGGGGCCAACGATTTCTTTGAACAAAGCCAAAACTTCGCCCGATTCGGCGTGTCGTTTTTGCATCGTCTTTTTGGAGTAAATCAAGTCGCCATTGACTTTGAATTCAAAAGCGCCACCGGTTCCTGTGATGAAGGTGAAACTTTCGATGATGTGCTGATATTGACTGAGGATGTCATCCGCCACACGGACGGCGCGCTCACGGTAGTTTCAAGGAACGCAGTATTCAAGGGTGATTGTATATTTATTTTCCATGGTAACCTCCAAAAGTATGAGTATAACGGCCGTTCAAATGCTTGACAATGTCCCTGCCCTAAGCTAACATATCCGTCGCTCTAGGGCCTGTAGCTCAGCTGGGAGAGCGCTACAATCGCACTGTAGAGGTCAAGGGTTCGAATCCCTTCAGGTCCACTTTTACAATTAAAGATGAAAAAGCTGTGAGCAGGAGTAGTAAGCCAGCATTTAGCTAATAGCTTTTAGCTGTTAGCCATTAGAGAGTCGGGTCAGCGGCTGAAAGCCCGGCACATTTTTGGCCGAACTCGCCTGTGAGCTGCGGTTGTGAAAAGCAGTCTGGTAGTCAGTTGGTCTAATGGTCGCGTAGTCATCATTTTGACGAATCAACTACAAGACGAATCAACTACAAGACTACTTGACTAGCTCCCGCCGGTTGCACCCGTTACGTGTTTAAGAGGATGGCACCAGCCATTTTTGATTTATGGTTTGCGATTGACGATTCAGGATTTGACGGTACAATCGTAAATCGTCAATCAACAATATTGACAAGGGCCTGTAGCTCAGTTGGGAGAGCACCACAATGGCATTGTGGGGGTCAAGGGTTCGAGTCCCTTCAGGTCCACTAAATGGCTTTAATTGTAAGCCAACGCCATCAAATCAGAGTGGTACCACGGAACCCCTTTCGTCTCTGAACGGAAGGGGTTTTTTGTTTTTAGCGGCTGGTTTTGATATGGAAGATATTTGGATTGCGACGGAATACGGAAAGGTGTTTGCCAAAGCAGCCGGGCCGAGAGACGGCAAACTGGTTCTGGGTATTCACGGTTATTCCCAGCGCAGCGGCTGGCACACCTGGGAACCAATGATGGGGCCGCTTGCTGAGGCTGGGTTCCGCATGGTTAGCGTGGACATGCCCGGCTGGGGTCAAAGTGTGCCCACGCAGGGCCAGGTTAGTGGCGACGATGCGGTGCAGTGTGTGGTGCAGATGTTGGCTGGATTAGGTGCGGAACAAGCTGTGTTGATGGGCAAAAGTTGGGGCGGTAACGTGGCGGTGGAAACGGCCGTAACCCATCCCCATCTCATTACCCACCTCATCTTAACTGCTCCCGCCATCCGCAAACCAGACCTGCTGGCCCAAATCAGCCAGCCTGTCCTGCTGGCCTGGGCCGAGGACGATCCGGTCATTCCTTACCAATACGCCGCCCAAATCGCCGCCGCCATCCCGGACTGCCAACTGGTAACCTATCCCACCGGCGGCCACAGTGCAGCGCCTAAAAACGCGGCCGATTTTGGGCCAAAGGCGATACGATTTTTAGGGGATTAGAGATTAGAGACTGGAGACTAATGTTTACTTGTACTCTCCAGTCTCTAGTCTCCAATCTCTAAACATTCAGGAGAAAAAAGTAACCATGAACGACTACAACCCGCAAGAAATAGAACCCAAATGGCAGGCCAAATGGGACGAGACCGAACTGTACAAGCAGGTCATCGACAAGAACAAAAAGAAGCATTACGCTATGACGATGCTGCCCTACCCATCGGGTGACCTGCACATCGGTCACTGGTACGCCATGTCGCCCAGCGATGCCCGCGCCCGCTATATGCGCATGCAAGGGTTTAACGTCCTTTTCCCGATGGGCTTCGATGCCTTTGGCTTGCCGGCCGAAAACGCGGCCATTAAAAACAACATTCACCCGCAAAAGTGGACCTACGCCAACATCGACAAGATGCGCGGCCAGCTAAAAAGCATGGGAGCGATGTTCGACTGGGAGCGGGAGGCGATTTCCGCCGATCCCTCTTACTACAAATGGACGCAGTGGTTCTTCAAAAAGCTGATTGAACTGGGACTGGCCTATCGTAAGTTATCGGCCGTTGATTTTTGCCCGACTTGCAACACCACGCTGGCCCGCGAGCAGGTGTGGGGCGACGACCGCCACTGCGAACGCTGCGGCACGCCGGTTATCAAGAAGGATTTGGAGCAGTGGTTCTTCAAGACGACCGATTATGCCGAAGAACTGCTCGATTTTAGCCAGATTAATTGGCCGGAACGGGTCAAGGTGATGCAAACGAACTGGATCGGCCGTTCCAACGGCGCGGATGTGGTCTTCAAAACCGAGCAGGGCGACGAGATGCCCATCTTCACCACCCGGCCCGATACGCTGTGGGGCGCGACCTTCATGGTCATGGCCCCGGAGCATCCGCTGGTGGATAAAATCACCACGCCGGAGCAGGCTGGCGCCGTGTTGGAATACCGCCAGCAAGCCCAACGGATGAGCGACATCGACCGCGAATCGGCCGAACGGGAAAAGACGGGCGTTTTCACCGGTGCCTATGCCATCAATCCAGTTAACGAGGCGCGCATTCCCATTTGGGTGGCTGATTACGTGCTGATGGGCTACGGTTTTGGCGCGATTATGGCTGTGCCGGCTCACGACGAGCGCGACTTTGAGTTTGCCACCAAGTTCGACCTGCCCATCATCGAAGTCATTCGCGGCCCGGAACGAACGGATGCTGATGGCCCTTTGACGGAGGCTTACGTAACCAAGACAGAAGGCCAAATGATCAACTCCGGCGAATTCACTGGTACGCCGACGGCTGAAGGCATCGAAAAGGTGACGGATTGGCTGGAAGCGAAGGGGATTGGCAAAAAAGCGATCAATTACCGGCTGCGTGATTGGTTGATTAGCCGACAGCGCTATTGGGGCGCGCCTATTCCGGTGGTTTACTGCCCGGAACATGGTGCTGTGCCTGTGCCTGATGAAGATTTGCCGGTCATGCTGCCGGAGGATGTGGAGTTTATGCCGACGGGTGAAAGTCCGCTGCGCTTCCACGAGGGCTTTTTGCATACGGAATGTCCTATCTGTGGCCAGCCATCACTGCGGGAAACGGACACGATGGATACCTTTATGTGCTCTTCCTGGTATCAGTATCGCTACCTCAGCCCCGACTATGATGACGCGCCGTTTGACCCGGTGGAAGGGGCTTACTGGCTGCCGGTGGATCAGTACACGGGCGGCATCGAACATGCGACGATGCATCTGATTTACACGCGTTTTTTCACCAAAGCGATGCGTGAGATGGGGCTGGTTGATTTTGATGAGCCGATGCTGGCGCTGCACAATCAAGGGATGGTGCTGGGCGAGGACAATGAGAAGATGTCCAAGTCGCGTGGTAATGTGGTGGCCCCGGACGATCTGGTGCAAAAATATGGCGCGGATACGGTGCGGACTTACCTGATGTTTTTCACTAAGTGGGACCAGGGCGGTCCCTGGAATTATGACGGTATTAAAGGGCCGCAGCGGCTGCTGCAAGATGTCTGGTCGGTTGCTATGCACGAATATATCCAGAGTGTCATCAACGAGTCGGCTGACCGGGCGCTGCGCCGCAAGACGCATCAGGTTATCAAAAAGGTGGGCGAGGATTTTGAAGGCTTTTCGTTTAACACGGCCGTTGCCGCCATCATGGAACTACGCAACAGCATTCTGGAAGCCCAACGCCGTAGTAACGTCAGCCGCGAATCGTGGGACGAGGCCGTTAACAGTATGCTCTTGCTCCTGGCCCCCATTGCGCCGCACATTACCGAGGAATTGTGGGCGCAGCGCGGCAAGCCGTATTCCATCCACCAGCAGGATTGGCCGCAGTGGGACTCGGAAGTGGCTAAAGAAGAGTCGATCACGTTAATTGTCCAAATCAATGGTAAGGTGCGTGACCGCATCGAAGCACAGGCTGATACGCCTGATGAAGAATTGAAGACGCTGGCACTGGCTTCGGAGAATGTGCAGAAGCATCTGGAAGGCAAAGCACCGCGCAAGGTGATTGTGGTTAAGGGGACGCTGGTCAATATTGTGAAGTGAAAGTGAAACAGACCCTCCCGGAGGCTTCAAACCTCCGGGAGGTTGAATGCGAAGCCCGGTGGATGGTTTGTCTACCGGGCTTTTTTTTGTTGAATATGTGATAAAGGGTGACCTCCGGGAGGGTGGGGCCTCCCAGAGGTTTTGGAGGGTGGGTAGACCTAACGCACAATTGTCAGCGAGGCGCTGGTTTCCGCGTTAGCATCTGGTTGATATTCTAATTCGGCGTGGGTAACGCCGGTGATGGTGGCTTCATAACGGCCGGGCTGGCGGGTACGCAGGCGGAAGGTGATGATGCCGCTGTCATCGGTGACGCCGCTGTCGGCGACGAGGCTGCCGCCGGGGGTTTCAATGGTGAGGGCGACGTCGGCGCCGGTTACCGGTACGCCAAATTCATCGACGATGGTAACGGCCGTGTACAAGTTAAAATTCTTGCCTTGCAGCGTATAGCTCATATCGATGCCGGCCGCATGCATTGCCGTGCCGCTGCTTGCTTGCAGCAAATCCAGCGCATCCCTGGCTTGCACCAAACCGAATCCATAGTGGACATCGCGGCCGGGATCACCCAAATCCAGCGCCGTTTCCTGCATGGCCAATCGGATGGCCTCATTCGACCAGGCGGGATTGGCGCTCCAGATGAGTGCGGCTACGGCCGAGACGTGCGGCGTGGCCATCGACGTGCCATCCCATGCTTCATAACCACTGGCTGGATAATCCCATAGATGCCGGACAACACTTTCCAATCCGATGGCATTGGCGGCGAGCAGTTGGCCATCTTCCTGGCTGATGTTAATCGCCGGAATATCGGAGCTGTTGCCATCGCCCAAGGTAGCCCAGAAATTACCCGGTTCGTTGTTATAAATGACCACAGCTATGCCGCCGCTGTTTTGTACGTTCATTACTTTGTCATAAAAGCTGATGTCGCCGCGCTCGCACAGGACAACCTGGCCGGCCCAATCACCGGTGGTTGTGCATAGAGCGCCATCTGCCAGAAGGCCGGTAGCTGTGCCATAGACACTGTACTCAACGCCGCGCGCGGCATAAGTGCTGCCATCCACGGTGACGTCATCGGTAGCTTTGTAAGAAGTCGTGCTTAACACCTCCACGCCCGGTGCAGCTAACTCAACAGCGTCATTGAATTGCGAGAAGTCAGCGACGACATTGTCGCTGTCTACTGCGGCTACAGAGACGACGGAAGGATAGGAGGCGGGGTAATGATATTCTTCGATGCCATCGTTGCTGGCGGCGCCGATGGAGAGGATGCCTCGTTCATACAGTCCGGCAAAGGCACTTTCTTCTTTGCTGTTAGCCTGGGTACCGCTCAGGCTCATGCTGATGACGTTGGCCCCAGCCTCTTCACAGGCGTAGGCGGCGGCAACCAGGTCGGAACTGTGGGCTTTGGAAACCCAGAGGCCGTCAAAGTCGAAGATTTTGACGATGAACAGGTCTACGCCGGGGGCGACGCCAACGACGCCGATTTCATTGTCGATGCCGACGATGGTTCCGGCGACGTGGCTGCCATGGCTGTTGCCGTCATCGGTGAACAGCTCGCCATCAATTTGGGAGACACCATCCACATCGTCAGGCAGGTCTTCGTGGCCAGGGTAGTAGCCAGTGTCGATGATGCAGACTTTGCGATTGGCGCCGTTGTAACCTTCAGCCCAGACTTCGGGGGCTTGCACGGCCGTTACCCCATACGGAACCACCTGTGCCAATGTTTGCAGTTGGGCGGCTGCCGAAACCCCGGCGGCTGGCCCGGCCAGATAACGCGGCGCATCCGGTTCCACGCTGACCACGTTGGGGTTGTGCGCGATACCCTTCAGTGCCGCTTCTGGCAGGGTGACGGCAAAGCTGTTTAATTGGGCAAATTCATGATGGAATTGAGCGCCAGCGCGGGCCAGCGCATTGTGGGCTGCATCCTTGTGCCCGGCGGCATATTCGACGTAGACGCGTACTTGTGCCTCGTTATTGACTCCGGCAACGGCCGTCATCGGCACAGCGACGAGTAAAATCAACAAAATAATCATACCTAAGCGGCGAATGGGTGATTTGTTCATTACAGTTTTTCTCCTTTGAATGGGTGTTACGTTGGTGTCAGTTTGGTTCCAAACGGGCGCATACCCCACGTAACTCAAATTTTCATCCAGTACGTGATTGACCAATGGTGATATGATTTTGGGCGATAGTTCTCTCCTTTTGGCAGTGCATTGGGAGAAAAGTCTTGACTTCCTTAATTAGATGGCTCCCACCAATCCAAAGCAAACCATGCAGATGTCTGCCATGATCTGTCAGGTTTTTGAATCAATTGCTTCGGCTCCACATCCCCCACTGCTGGCTAAATAGCCAGACTGTTTGGGGATTTAAGGATAGGATAGCAAATCTTTTTTCCTGGCACAAGTACTTTTTGTTTAAATTTGGTTCAGGTTAGTAGTTCAAGCCAAATTGGCAAAACGGCCCGCCATCGTTACTGTTTCACATTCCAGATTGTTTCCAAAATCAAGATTGGGCCATTTTTGATCATGCTCAGGCGAAAAAATGGCCCAATCTCTATAAGACATCAATCTACCCGCGCCGCCAGCCACTCATGAATCGTTTTAACCGCTTCCGCTGATCGCTTTTCCATCATGATATTATGCCCGGCTTCGGCGATGGGGACGTAGGCTGCCCCGTAATAGGCGGCCGATTTCCTCTCGCCAGCTTCCGGGATAAGCGTGTCAGCTTCCCCGGCCAGCCAGAGCAGCGGTGTTTTGATTTGCGCGGCCGGCTGCCAGAACAGCGGATTGTATTGCAGTAATACCCACAACGATTCCGGCCCTAACCGGTCATATAGTTCTTGAGGTGATAGGACAGCCCCTTCATGGATAAACATTTGCGCTGCCCGAAATGGGTTTCGTACCAATGGGGCAGTGGTCAGATGGAGCAGACAGCGGACAAAACCGGCCGGATCGCGGGGAATGGTTTGTAGGATTGGCCCGATCATGCTGTGCGACAGCCAGGGGGCAACCAGGACGGCTGCTGGCAAATCATCATATTTCTTTAAATGCCACTGCGTGAGTGCGCCACCCATGCTGTGGCCCATCAACACCGGCTTGCGCGGCTGGCGGTTAATCTCGGCTTGCAAGAATTCCAGGTAGTAGCCCAGCGTACACCAGCGGATGGGGCGCTGGACGGGTGAACCAGCATGGCCGGGCAGGCTGTGGGCATGGCTTTCCCAGCCCCATTCGGCCAATTGGGCCTGCCAATTCTGCCAGCACCAGGCGCCGTGCCACATGCCGTGCTGCATGACGATGGGTGTCTCAAACCGGCGTTGGTGCGGGTGGTAGACGATACGCTCGATGCCGTTTTCGATGGAATGGGTAATGTCGTACATGCCTGTTCCTTTTTGTGCGTATGCAAGTATGCGAGTGGCGGGTGGCGAGTTGCCAGCCTTTTACTTGCCACTTGCATACTTGCCACTTGCAAACTGTATTCGTCTTACTCTAACACAAAAATATTCCGCTTGGCACACAAATCCTTCAAGATGTCCGGCCAGACGGTGACGCTGACTTCGCCCAGGTGGGCTTTGCGCAGCAGTGTCATCATGGTGCGTGATTGGCCGATGCCGCCGCCGATGCTGAGTGGAATTTCATCGTTCATGATCGCTTGATGGTAGGGCAGGTCAAGGAAGTGAAGCTGATTGGTGATTTCCAACTGCTGCACCAGTGTTTTTTTGTTGACGCGGACACCCATTGAGGACAGTTCGTGCCGCCGCCGCGTGACCGGGTTCCAGACCAGGATGTCGCCGTTCAAGCCGTGCATGGGACGGCCGTCAACAGAAACAGTCGGCGTGACCCAATCGTCGTAATCGGCGGCGCGCATTTCGTGCGGGTAGCCGTCGGCCAGTGTCCAGCCGATGCCGTAGATGAAGATAGCCGGGTATTTTTGCAGAATAGATGTCTCCCGCTGTTTGCGCGGCAGGTCAGGGTACATATCCAGGATGTCCTCGGCATGCAAAAAGGTCAGTTCCTCCGGCAGGTTGGGATATTTGTCATTTTTAAGCTGCGGGAACAGTTCCTGGACGTGTCGCTCGGCACCCACCAATACCTTCCAGATTTTCTTGACGATATTCGTCAGGAAACCAAGATTACGGTCTGCGGCAGTGATAGCCCGCTCCCAATCCCACTGATCGACGTAGACGCTGTGGTCGTGGTCGAGGAAATAATCCTTGCGCACGGCGCGCATGTCGGTCAGCAGCCCTTCACCCGGCTCCATGTTGAACTGCTGCAACGCCATCCGCTTCCATTTGGTAGCGGCCTGAACCACTTCGGCATCAATCGGGTGTTGATTGTAATCGTTGGAAATATGGAAACCAATGGGTGTGCGTGAGCCGTCCCGGTCGAGATAATCGTTGACGCCGCTGTGGACATCGACGATGAACGGCACCTGTACCCGGATCAGGTTGAGTTCCTTGCACAAATTGGTTTCGATGTAATCTTTAGCGGCGTATAGGGCTATTTGGGTTTCTTTGGGATCTAGCAGAGATTTGTAATCGTTGGGCAGGACTTTTTCCAAATCTTCGTAATTGCCGATGCCGGGGCCGGCTAAGTCGGCTTGTTTGTTGGCCGTTAAATCTGACATGGTTGACTCTCCTATTATGTTCAGGTTGAAATAGTGAAAAGGCTGGCCGATTAAAGTAGGTTGAAGTGCTGTGGTGTGGCTCGTCCCAGCTTGTGTTATCAGCTACAGGATAGCGAGAAACGATCTGGTTTGTCAGGTGTCAAATGTCATTTTTTAAGCGGAATATTGTGCTACCTCAACAGAAAATGCAATCGACATAATCTTTCCCAGACTCTGTTCCGATGCAAAAATTGAAAAACCCTGCTTGCATTCCCGCTGACCCAGCCTTATACTTATGAGTCCGTTAACAAACTGTTAACAAACTGAATGGATAGGTAATGTATGAGTTCTGCCCTGATTATCCTGCTGATTACCGCGCTTTTGTTTGATTTTCTCAACGGTTTTCACGACAGTTCCAATATTGTGGCTACGCCCATTGCATCGCGGGCGTTGTCACCGCGCAAAATCTTGTGGCTGGCCGCCATCGCTGAATTTGCCGGCCCATTTATCTTTGGTGTGGCCGTGGCCGAGACCATTGGCACCGGTCTGACAGACCCGCAAAATGTGACGATGCCGGTGGTGATTGCGGCGATGTTAGCGGCCGTTATCTGGAACATCGTCACCTGGTGGCTGGGAATACCATCCAGTTCATCCCATGCCCTGGTGGGCGGCGTGATTGGTGCAGTCACTGTCGGTGAGGGTATTGACGCGATTCAAGGTGCGGGCTTGATCAAGGTCTCGATAGCTTTGTTCTTATCGCCGGTGCTGGGCATTTTGTTCGGCTACTTGTTGATGAATTTGACGCTGTTTCTGGCGCGAGGGGCTACCCCGCGTATCAATGGCTTTTTCAGGCGGGCGCAGTTGGTAACGGCCGTTGGCCTGGCCCTCAGTCATGGTGCAAATGATGCCCAAAAAACGATGGGCATCATTACCCTGGGGCTGCTGGTCAATGGCACGATTGATCAATTTGTTGTACCTACCTGGGTCATTGCGTTGAGCGCGGGAATGATTGCCCTGGGCACAGCCACCGGCGGCTGGCGGCTGATTCGAACCTTAGGTGGGCGTATTTACAAAATTCGGCCGGTGCATGGTTTTGTTTCCCAAATGGCCGGGGCCTCGATTATCCTGGGTGCGGCCCTGTTTGGCGGTCCGGTAAGCACGACGCAGGT
The DNA here is from genome assembly GCA_020634245.1 of Ardenticatenaceae bacterium. Taxonomy (GTDB): domain Bacteria; phylum Chloroflexota; class Anaerolineae; order Promineifilales; family Promineifilaceae; genus JACKCC01. The sequence goes on from JACKCC010000006.1 coordinate 385,073, forward strand.
GATGAGTTCGTCCATCATGGGTGCAGGAACGGCCGAACGGTTGAGCAAAGTCCGCTGGCAAGTTGGCTCGGAAATGTTGGTAGCCTGGGTGTTAACCATCCCGATTTCGGCCATTGTGGCAGCGATAGTATATTTTCCATTAAATTGGTTGTTGGGGGGATAATTTCATGAGGTATGAAATCAGATTATGGAATGGTTGAAACGATTTCTGAAACCTAAACAAAGCAATTTTATCCAGATGCTCATTGAACAGGGTGAATATGCCGTAATGAGCGTGGAAGCGCTGCAAGCCTATTTTCGCAAGCAGAGTGACAAAAAAAGCACCAGGGCGCGTCAGGTCGAAAAGGAAGCTGACGAAGTCCAGCGTATTTTGGTCAATGAATTGCAGCAAACTTTTGTCACACCCATTGACCGGGAAGATATTTTTTCCCTTTCGCGGGCGATTGATAATTTTATTGACTATGTTTACGATACGGTTGAGGAGTTGGAGATATTTGAAATTGGTGCTTCCGAGGCCGTTTCAGATATTGCAGTGATGCTTTTGGAGATGGCCAATGAACTGCTGCTGGCTTTGCAGCGGCTCCTGGATCATCCTGGCGTTGCCTCGGAACATGCTCGGCGGATGAAAGCGCTGGAGAACGAGGTTGAGAACGCTTATCGTCATAATTTGGCCAAACTGTTTCAGGGGCCGGAAAATATTCATCAGGTGATGGACATTTTGAAAATGCGCGAGGTGCTGCGTCACCTTTCCAATGCCGCCGACCAGGGAGACAGGGCGGCTGACATTATTATGGATATTGTGGTGAAGTGGAGTTGATGGAATGCTGAATGATGAATGGGAAGGTGATTGGAGGGCTGTTGCGGGAAACGGCCGTTGGCTTTAGCAAGCGCAATGGTTCTACATTGGCAGCGGCGATTGCGTACCAGACACTTTTTTCGATTGCGCCCCTGCTTGTTATTGCCGTTGCTGTAGCCGGCTGGGTGTTTGGCGAGCAGGCGGTAGCTGGGGAATTGGTATCGCAAATTGAAGGAGTGGTGGGGCCGGAAACGGCCGTACTCATTCAAAACTTGATCAGCAGCGCCAGCCAGGGTTCATCGGGGACGATTGCCACATTCATCAGCGTCATCATTATGTTTTTCGGTGCGTCCGGCCTGTTTGGACAAATTAAGGTGGCGCTGAACCAGATTTGGGATGTTGCCCCGCCGCCAACTGAAACCGGTTTGCAAGGCGTGATTCAGGCGGTTAAATCGAAGCTGCTGGCTTTTTTGCTGGTGATATTGATTGGCGTGCTTTTGCTGGTGCTGCTGGCAGTGACGACGGTTCTCTCGGCGTTGGGCGGTTATCTGAGCGGCTGGTGGGTTGGTGGTTTGCTGCCGGTGTTGAATAACGTGGTGTTGATTGGGGCAACGGCCGTTCTCTTTGCCATCATTTTTCGCATCCTGCCTGACGCGGAAGTGGCCTGGCGGGATGTCGGGCTGGGGGCTTTGGTCACGGCCGTACTCTTTGGTCTGGGTGAATACTTGATTGGCCTCTACTTGTCCCGAACCTCGGCCGGTTCGACGTATGGCGCGGCCGGATCACTGGTCGTGGCCCTGCTCTGGGTCTACTATTCGGCTCAGATTTTCCTGTTTGGGGCGGAGTTTACCCAGGTATATGCCAATAAATTTGGGTCGCGGGTTGTGTCGGAGGCGGAGGAAACGGCCGTTCCCCCAATCCACTAAATCTTGCTCCGGCTGCGGTTCAAATACCGCCTGATTTATGCTACAATGTACCCATTGCATTGATTCAATCAGGCTACGTCGCGTGTAGCTACAGGAGCAGCCAATGACCCTATTTCTGGAAACCGATTCACTGCCAGTTACCGCCTGGGAGGGGTATCTGGAGCCGCTGGGCGAAGCCCTGCGTGGCGGCGGCCCGCTGCCCCGTGTTTCCCTGGGCGAACCCGCCACCTGGAATGTCGCTGCCGCTTTGCAAAGCGAACTGGGGAAGACCTGGACGCCGCCCGATCCGGCCCTGGTCTATACCCTCATCCGCCTCAGTTGTACCCTGCACCCGCCCAATGACCGGGGTTCCCGTTACACCGAAGTTCGTCTGGATGCGCCGCTGCGCGTCCTCAACGGGCCGGGCCAGGCTCTGGCCCACGACCTTTTCCCCATGCAGCAAACCGTTCAGGACACCGGCAAAATCGCCGTGGGGCTGAACCCGAAACTGAAATTCGCCAAAGCCATCGACGTGGAACTACTGGAAGTCGGCGTCGAGAAGAATTACGCCGCCACGTTCCCGGTGGTGCAGGCCTATGGGCTGGGCGAAGCCAACCCGTATTGGCTTTTTCGGGACCACGACCAGTTCCCGCTGCAAGGCAGCCAGAAGGTTTACCTGCTGGCCGCCGCCCCGCCGGACGCCCGCCTGCGCCTCCACCTGCGGTTGGCGGCTGCCGTCAAGCCCCGCCGCTGGGATATTGTACGTTACGGTTTGCCGCCAACGGCCGTTACCCGCCTGACCTTTGACATCCAGTAGGGCGAATTGCCAATTCGCCGCAGCCAATAAGGAATCATCATGATCGAACTATCCATCCGCTTTGAATCTGACGACAAAAACGACGCCAGCCCCATCACCGCCAGCCTGTCCCGGCCTGACAGCGGCGTCGGCACGCCAGCGCAGCCCTTTACCCCGCCCCTGGACGACCAAATTCTGGGCAGCATCCACTGGTACCTGGAAACCTTCTCCACCTGGCCCACCGGCCCCGATTATGAACGCGCCGAGGAAATTGAAAGCCAACTCGAAGATTGGGGCCGCGCCTTGCGCGACAGTGTGCTGATTGGTTCGGACGCGCCCCGTATCTGGCAGCAGTTCCTCGATGCGCCGGGCGAAAAATCGGTGACCATCGATGCCACTGACCCGCGCGTTTTGCGTTTGCCCTGGGAACTGCTGGCCGATGAAGGCGGCCATCTGTTCAGCCAGGGCGTCAGCGTGCGCCGCCGCCTGCAAAAGACGACGGCCACGGTGATAAAACCGCTGGCGCTGCCGGTGCGCATTTTGGTCGTCGTCGCCCGGCCCGATGATGCCGGATTCATCGACCCGCGGGCCATCACCCGGCCGCTGCTGGATGCCGTGGACGGGCTGGGCGATGATGTGGTCGTCGAATTTTTGCCCCAGCCAACGCTCAAAGCGCTGTCGCAGCGGCTGCGCGACCGGCAGGCGCCGCCGGTACACGTCGTTCACTTCGACGGTCACGGTGTCTACGACCGGACGTTGGGACTGGGCTTTTTGCTTTTTGAGAATGAGGAACATAAGCGTGACGAAGTGGACGCCAACCGGCTGGGCACGCTGCTCAACCAGTCCGGCGTGCCTCTGATGATCCTTAATGCCTGCCAGAGCGCGATGCAGAAGGAGGCCAATCCCTATGCCAGTGTCGCTGCCCGGCTGATTCGGGCCGGAGTGGGCAGCGTATTGGCGATGAATTATTCGGTTTTGGTGGTGGCCGCCCATAAATTTGTGGCCGCCCTGTACGCCGCCCTGGCCCAGGGGCTGACGGTGGGCCAGGCGGTGGAAGCCGGCCGTTTTGCCCTGCTGGAAGACATCGACCGGCACACAATTGTCCGGCCCAATGCCGCCGGGGAAATGGTCGAGGAGAAAATCCGCCTGTACGACTGGTTCCTGCCCGCCCTCTACCAGCAAAGCGCCGACCCGGTTATTTTTGAGACGAAACTTCCCGGAAACTCCGAGTTTCCGGGAAGTTCTCCAGGCCGCACCCTGCCCATTCCCACCCGGCAGACCTACCCCAAACTGGTGCAGTTGGTGCAGCAGTTGTTCAACAAAGAGGAACTGCGCCAGCTTTGTTACACCCTCGGTGTGCAGTACGACGATTTGTCCGGTGACGGCAACGCGGCCAAGGCCCTGTCGCTGGTGGAACTGGCCGAACGGGTGGAAGCCGTCCCGGCATTGGTGGCCGCCGCCCGGCAGGCTCGCCCGCTGGCCGACTGGGACGCCGCCCTGACCCCCAGCGCCGCCGCCGAAGCCCTGGCTGCCCCAACGACAGGCCCAAGTCGTCAATCATCAATCCTTCGACAAGCTCAGGACAGGTTCATCAATCGTCAATCCCCGGCTGCTTTACCGCCGCCGCCGCGCCACGGCTTCTGGGGCCGTTCCCGCGAGATGCTGCTGCTGGAGCGGGCCTTCCATGACACGCCGCTGGTGGTGGTGCATGGCTTTGGCGGGCTGGGCAAGACGGCGCTGGCCGTGGAAGCGGGGCGCTGGTTCCGGCGCACCGGCCGTTTCCCCGGCGGCGCGGCCTTTGTTTCCTTTGAGCAGGGTGGTTCGTTGGCGCAGTTGTGCAGTTGGGTGGGGCAGACGGTCAGCGGCGACCCCGATTGGGTGATCCACGGCGATGGCGACGGTGACGATGCGGTGGCCCGCGTCGGCCGCTTGCTGGCCGAAAAACCGGCGCTGTTGATTCTGGACAACTTCGAGTCCGTCCTGGGGCGGGAGCCGCTGATGCCGCCAGAAGAGGTGGCCCAGGTGCTGGATGCGGTATACCAGTGGGTGGTCGTAGCGCGATTTGCTAAATCGCCACGATTTGACAAATCGCCGCGATTTGACAAATCGCGCTACAGCCAGGTGTTGATTACGACGCGGGATACGCGCTTTAACGACGACCGCTTTGCCCCGTCCCAACAGTGCCGGCACGTGGCTTTGCAAGGGCTGGCCGAGCATGACGCGCTGGATTTGGCGGCGGCCATCCTGGATGCCCAGGCCATTGACCGGGCGGCCATCCCGCGGCAGGCGCTGGTGGAGATGATGGGCCACCTGGGCGGCCACCCGCTGAGCCTGAACCTGGTGCTGCCTCACCTGCGGCAGTATACGCCGGCGCAGTTGATGGCCCGTTTTGAGGAGCTGCTGCCCGGTTTTGTCCAGGGGAAGGCGCAGGCACGGAACGAGAGCCTGGCCGTGTCGCTGGACTTTTCGCTGCGGCGGTTGGGGGAGGCGACGCGGGCGGCGCTGCCCGATTTGGCCGTGTTTGCCGGCGGGTGTATGGAATATGACTTGCTGGCGATTACCGGAATGGATGAGGAATTGTGGCGGGTGGCGCGTGGCGAGTTGGAACAGGCGGCATTGGTGACAGCAGAGTCGATTCCGGGTGTTAATACATCATTTTTACGCTTCCACCCAACGTTGACGCCGTATCTGGCGACGCAGTTGGATGATGAACGCCGGGCAGCGTTGGAAGAAAAATATTGGCGGGAATACTACGCCACTGCCAACCAGCTATACCGCGACGACACGCAGCACCCGCACCAGGCGCGGGCGATTGCGGTGCGGGAGATGCCCAACCTGCGCCGCGGGCTGGACCTGGCGCTGGCGGCGGCCGCCGCCGACCCGGCGCTGCTGGCGCAGGTGGTGGAGTTTGCCACCTCCATTGCCCGATTCCTGGACGTTTTTGGCCGCTGGCGGGAGCGGGATGGGATGATGGCGCGGGTGAATGAGGTGGCGCGGGGTGCAGGGGGGGAGGGGAGCAGGGGAGCAGGGGTGCAGGGGAGCGGGGGAGCGATTACCAGAGCGGAGTATTTGCTGCTGGATCAGGAGGGGGACAGATTGTTACAGCAGGGACGGGCGGCGCAGGCGGAGGCGCTGTTCCGGGAACTGCTGGCGCGGCTGGAGGCGGGGGCGGATTTTGAGGCGGCTTATGCGATGGCCATGACGCAAGCGAGACTTGGCCGCTGTTTGAAGGCGGGGGGACGGCCGTTACAGGCTATCGACTTCCACCAGCAGGCTGTGGCCGGGTTTGCGACTCTCAGTAATGAAAGTACCCAGTCTAAGCGAATGATGGGAAAAGTTTATTCGGATTTGGGAGACAACCTGGCAGCTGTCGGACAGTTTGATGATGCTCAACAGGCTTACGAAAACAGTCTCAAAGTTTTGCGTGAAGTAGCAGATGATCGGGGAGTTGGTGTGACACTGGGCCAACTGGGGACGCTGGCGCTGCGGCGCGGCGACCGGGCGGCGGCGCGGGAGCGGTATGTGGAGGCGCTGCAAACTTTCCAGCGGCTGGGCGAACCAAAAGAAGAAGCGGTGTGGTGGCACCAGTTGGGCAGGGTGGCGGAGGAGGGGCGGGAGTGGGCGGAGGCGGAGCGGTGTTACCGGGAGGCGGTACGGCTTTCGGAGCAGATGCGGGATTGGCCAGGAGTGGCACAAGGTTGTAACCAACTGGCGATTGTGGCGAAGGGAGACGGCCGTTTCGCCGACGCCGAGCGCTGGTATTTGCGAACAGTTGATCTGGCTGAGTATCTCCATGACAAGGGTGCTAAAGTATTCAACAACCTCGCCGACCTCTACCTGGACCAAAACCGGCTGGACGAAGCGGAACAGTACGCTCGCCGTGCTTTGGCGATCAAGGAAACGTTGGACCTCTCCGCCGAGCCGTGGAAAACCTACCAAATCCTGGCCAAAATTGCGGCGGCGCGGGGGGATACGGCTGCCGCCCGTGAGTGGCGGCGCAAGGAGCAGGAAAGCTACGCCGCCTACGCTGGGGCTTCTCACCAACTGCCTTCCTGGGCGCCTGATTTCATTCACGCCATCGTTGATGCTGCCAAAGGTGTGGCTGAAGCGCGGCAAGCTGTTGCCCAAATCCTGCCACAGTTGGCCGAAACGCAGGATTGGCGTAATTTGCCGCCAGTTGTTGAGCGTATTTTAGCTGGTGAAACCAATGGCGATGCTCTCACTGACAATCTGGACCGCATCGACGCTTATATCATCCGTGCCATCTTGCAGCAGTTGGCCGGGGAAGCGCCGCCATCCGCCTCTCAGACCCCAAGGGTTGGCGACATGAGGTCGCACGAAACCCTTGGGGTCTCCACAGCAGCGCAAGACGACCAATTGGCCCAACTGCGGGAAGCGTGGGGGCCGGTGGCGGCGGCGGCGGTGGCCGCGGCGCAGGGCAATCGGGAAGCGGCGGCGCAGTTGGAACCGATCCTGCAAGAACTGGCCGGCCGCCCGGACTGGGCGGCGCTGGCCAACGTCCTGCGCCGTATCCTCAACGGCGAACGAGATGCGGCCCTCCTGGCCGGCCTGGACGACACCGACCAGCTCATCGCCGGCAATGTTTTGCGCGGGCTGGGGGTGGCGGACCCGGCGTTGGCGGGGCTGCCGTCGCTTTTTGAAGAGCAGGGGAGCAGGGGAGCGGCGACCTCCGGTCGCGGGGTGCAGGGGAGCGGCGACTTGCGGTCGCAGGCCGCTGGAGAACCGGCGGGGATGTCGGTGGATGCGTTTTTGAATGAGCTGTTGAATGGGGTGGTGGCGGTCGGCCGGGGGGAGGGGCCGCCGCAGTTGGGGGTGCAGATTCATGCCGTCACCCGCGCTCTGGCGACGGACACGAATGCCGGGCCGGAACTGCAGGCGCTGGGCCGGGTGCTCAACAAAATCCTGGCCGGCGACCGCAGCCCCGATTTGAGCGATTTGCCGCCGGTGCTGGTTGGGGCGGTGCAGCGGGTGCTAGCGCAGTTGGGCGGGTGATTTTCACCCTTCCGGAGGTTCATTCCTGTCGTTTCGAGGTCCGCCGAGAAATCCCTTGCAACTATCAGTTAAGCGGGATTCCTCTCTTCGTTCGGAATGACATTTTTTCGATTCCTTCCTTCGCAAAAACGGCCGGGCCACGCTAAAATTAGCCTTATGAACAAAGCAAACTGGAAAACTGCCCAAGAATTCGAAGATATTACCTACAAAAAATCGGACGGCGTGGCCCGCATTGCCTTTAACCGGCCAGAAGTGCGCAACGCCTTCCGTCCCAAAACGGTGGCCGAACTGCTCGACGCTTTTCACGATGCCCTGGAAGACACGTCCATCGGCGTCGTTTTGCTCTCGGCCGAAGGGCCGTCGCCCAAAGATGGCGTTTACGCCTTTTGCAGCGGCGGCGACCAGCGGTCGCGCGGCCATCAAGGGTACGTGGACGAGGCCGGCTCGCACCGGCTCAACATTTTGGAAGTGCAGCGGTTGATTCGCTTCATGCCCAAGGTGGTGATTGCTGTCGTGCCCGGCTGGGCGGTGGGCGGCGGCCACAGCCTGCACGTCGTTTGCGATTTGACGCTGGCCAGCAAGGAACACGCCATCTTCAAACAAACCGACGCCGACGTGACCAGTTTTGATGGCGGTTTCGGCTCGGCTTATCTGGCCAAGATGGTTGGGCAAAAACGGGCACGGGAAATCTTCTTCCTGGGCCGCAATTATTCGGCGCAAGAGGCATACGAAATGGGCATGGTTAATGCTGTTGTCCCTCATGCTGAACTGGAAGACACGGCTTATGAATGGGCGCAGGAAATCCTGGCCAAGTCGCCAACGTCGATTAAGATGCTCAAGTTCGCCATGAACCTGACCGATGACGGGATGGTGGGCCAGCAAATCTTCGCCGGGGAAGCGACCCGGCTGGCCTACATGACCGATGAGGCCAAGGAGGGCCGCAACGCCTTCCTGGAGAAGCGCAAACCGAATTTCAAAGATGTGAAGTGGATTCCGTAGGGCGGGAAGTAGCAAGTATGCGAGTAGCGAGTTGGCGAGTATGTGAGTTTTGGGGTTTTTATGGATAGTCATCAGGCAGTGTTGGTCATAAAACGGGGGCGGGAAAAGCCGATCCACAACCGGCATCCCTGGATTTTTTCAGGGGCGATTGCCCGGGTGGAGGGGCGGCCGGAACCAGGCGATATTGCTGCCGTCGTCGACGAACGCGGCGATTTTTTGGCTCGTGCTTATTACAACCCGCATTCGCAGATAAACGGCCGTATCCTCACCTGGAACCCCGACGAACCGATCGACGACTCTTTCTGGCAGCGCAAAATCGAGCGGGCACTGGCCGGGCGAGCCGCGCTGGCGTTAGAACCGGAAACAAACGCCTACCGCCTCATCAATGCCGAATCCGACGGCCTGCCTGGTCTTATTGTGGACAAATATGATGATTTCCTGGTGATGCAATGTTTGACGTTGGGGATTGACGGCCGTAAACAAACCTTCATCAATTTACTGGCTAAGATGCTCCACCCGGCGGGCATTGTTGAGCGTTCTGATGCCAGTGTGCGCGCTCAGGAAGGGCTGAACGAGGTCAAAGGGAGTGTTTGGGGGCAGGAACCGCCGGCTGAACTGTTGGTGCGGGAAAATGGGCACGCGTTTGGCGTCGATTTGTTGGGTGGCCATAAGACCGGCCTCTATCTGGATCAACGCGACAACAGAACGGCCGTTTGCCAGCCCCAATTCGTTGCCGGGAAAGAAGTTCTGAATGTTTTTGCCTATACCGGCGGTTTTGCCTTGTACGCGGCCGCGAACGGAGCCAGTTCCATCGTCAACATCGACAGTTCGATAGAGGCGTTGACGTTGGCCGAGCAGAATGTGCTGCGTGATGTGGGGGAACGGCCGTTAGACGAGTACATCGCCGGAGACGCTTTTGAAGTGCTGCGTTATTACCGCGACGAGGGCCGCCAGTTTGACATGGTCATCCTTGACCCGCCTAAATTTGCCCACAGCCGGCGCGATATAGAACGGGCCAGCCGTGGCTACAAAGATTTGAACTGGCTGGCGCTGCGGCTGCTGCGCCAGGGCGGTTTGCTGGCGACTTTTTCCTGTTCTGGCCGGGTGAGCGCCGATTTGTTTCAGAAGATTGTGTTTGGTGCGGCCGTTGACGCCGGGCGTGACGCGCAAATTATCCAGCAGTTGGGGCAGGCTCCCGACCATCCCATTTTGTTGTCTTTTCCTGAATCGGCTTATTTGAAAGGGCTTCTTTGCCGGGTTTGGTAACAAGCAGACAGAATAGTTGGCCTATCGACCATTATTGGTTTGTTCGTTCCTTATGCTCGCTGCCCTTTTCTTGTGGGTTCCAGACCCAGGCGGGTGGCGAGGGTGTTGGCCTGGGCGCGCAAATCATTGGCTTGCAACTCGTCGCCTTGTCGGGCCAGCCAATCGGCCCAGACGCGCAAGGTGAGGATTTGTTCCCGTTTGGTACCCAGGCCGCCGGGTTGTTCGCGGAGATGGCGCAGGCTTTCTTCGAAGCAGGCAACGGCCGTATAACTCTGTTCATTCAAGGTAACGGGCTGGCCGGACTGGATGGCAATTTGCCCTAATGTACGCCAAACTGCCCCGGAAACGGCCGTATACCTGAATTTAGGAGCCAGCTCCAGTGCCTTCCAGGCTGCTGCCAATGCAGCTACCATATTATTTTTCAGCAAATAAACCTGAGCCAGATACTGATACACGACATGCCGATCAATCCAGCTTACCACTTTTGATACATTTTCGGCCAAAGACAGAACTTTTTGCAGTTCTGTCAACGCCGTTTCCGCCTGGCCCAAATCCCCAAGCGCTGCCGCCAGATTCGTACGGTAAGTCAATGCTGCGTATTCATCTCCGATTGCCCTGGCAATGTCCAGCGCATCTCGGTACAACGGTACGGCTGCATTAGCCGTACCCCGTAATCGAGCCAATTCAGCCAACTGATTCAACATTGCCGCAATATTCGATTGGTCATCTAATTCACGATATTGATCCAGCGCATTCATGAGTTCATGACCTGCCTGATCATACTGTTCCAGCAGTCGGTACAAACGCCCCTGTTCTGCTTTGTTGTGCGCGATGACTTGTGGTTCCAGGTCTGGCAGATCCAATTGGTCGGCCAGCTCTTCCAGGTAAAGCAAAGCCCGATTTTCCCGACCCGATTCAATGTAAATTTGGGTCAGCAATGCCAGGCATTGCATCGTCGTGGTCATATCATGCTGGCGGTCGCTGATAGATAAAGCCCGATTGGCCGCTGCCGACGCCAATTCGGTGTCCCCCAGGTAGAGATGGGCCTTGCTTTTTAACAGCAGCGCAGCCGCCAGTTCTTCTTCGGCGCCCACCAGCCAGGCGACTTGTTCAGCCTGGGCGGCCGCCTCCAGCATGGTGTCGAATTTACCTTGATTGTGCCGGGTGATGGCCAGACCATTCCAGGCATGGGCTTGCGAGGCCAGATCGCCATCGATTTCGGCCGTATAGCGCATGGTCATGTAAGTTTGTGCTGCTTCGATGAGGCGGCCCTGCATTTGCAGCAAGGTTCCCAACCGTTTTTGCAGGCGCAGCTGCCAGGCAGTGTCGTGGGATTTTTCGATGAGCAGGAAAAGGGATTTACCAAAGTAGGTAATTGCTCTGTCGGGATCGGCCATGCCCTGGGCACGAACGGCGGCTATTTCGTATAGCTCTGCCGATTTGGGTTTTTCACCGGCTAATTCGTAATGTTCGGCGATGAGTCCGGCATATTCAGCGATACGGTCGCTGCTTTGGTTGGTCAACCAGTCGGCGGCCTGGCGGTGGAAAACGGGACGGTCGCGCAGCAGCACGCCTTCGTAGGTTACCTCGCGCAGGATAGCATGTTTGAAGTGGTAGGTTTGGGTGCCGCTGAAAATGGAAGTGTGCCGCTTGAAGATCATTTCCCGCTTTTCAAGGGCTTGCAAGGCGGCAATGGTTTCGCTGGCATGAAGCGGATCGGCGGCTAATTCGTTCATTTGGATGACGGCGCTGTCCCAGAATTGACGGCCGATAACGGCGGCGCGCTGTAAAGTGGCTCGTTCCAGTTCCGAGAGCCGATCGAGACGGGCTTGCAGGACGCCGGTCAGGGTGGTGGGGATGCGAATGCTGCTGAGTTGGGTAGATTTTATCTGCCATTTATCTTCGCCGGCCAGGATGATGCCGTCTTCAATGAAGACTTTGATGAGTTCTTCGACGTAAAACGGGTTGCCTTCGGCCCGTTCGACGACAAAGTTGCAAAGTTCTTGGGGAACTTCGGGCAGTTTGCGCAGGATGTCGCTGACGAGCTGGCGGCTTTCGATTTCGGTTAGTGGATTGAGATGGAGGCTGGTTTGGGGAACGGCCGTTTCGCCAGGTTTGGTATGTCCGCAAATCGTTTCATCATCGTTGTGCAAGGGCCGGGTGAGGCAAAAAATGAGTAAGGGGGCGTCCCTGGTGATTCCGGCTAAAAATTCAATCAGTTCCAGCGACGGTTTGTCGGCCCAGTGTAAATCCTCCAAAATCATGAGCGTGGCTGGTGAATCGGTGACAACTTGTTTAAAAATGTCCCGTAAATAGCCGAAAGCCCGAATCCGAATTTGCGGCGCTTCGGTTGGTGAGACGGGCTGCTGCGTTTTGGCTCCCAGGTTTAGCCCGATTAATTGGCCAATTGTTTGGGTGCGGGCTTGAATTTCTTGGTGGGAGAGGCGAGTAAGCGTTTGAATGCCCTGGGCCATTTTCATTTCGACAACGTGTGAGGGGTCGCTGTCCTGGATGTCGAAGTGGGTTGAGAGCATATTGCGGATGAGGGCATAGGGCTGTTGGTTCATCCGCTGCTCAATCTGGCCACGGAACATGGGCATTTCTTGTGGTTGGGACAAAGCCCAATCGGTGAATTCCTGGATGAGGCGGGATTTACCGACGCCAGCTTCACCTACGACAGTGATGACTTGACCGGTTCCGGTGGAAACGGCCGTTTGCAAACTGTTTTGCAGCAGCGCCATTTCCGAATCCCGGCCTACCATTTGGGTTTCCACACCCTCAACACCCCGCCCGGTCAGGAATGATCGCCGGGGTTTGGCCCCCAACACCAGGTAAACCTGTACCGGATCGCTCTTTCCTCGGATTGTCACCGGACCTAATGGTTCCGTATCAAAAATACCGCGAACCAGCAGATACGTGTCGTGCGAAATCAGAATGCCGCCAGCCGGGGCTGTTCGTTCCAACCGACTGGCAACATTAACAGCATCGCCAATGACCGTATATTCATCACCGCTGCCCACGCCACCCAAAAGCACCGGGCCGGTGTTAATGCCGATGCGCAGTTGTAACTGCAACGGGCCAGTGCCTATAGAACCGGCGTTGGAAATATTTTTTGACGGTGGTGATGGGGAAATGAGGCTGACCATCTCGTTGGCAAAATCACTTAAGGCGGCGCGCATGGCCAAAGCTGCTTGAATGGCGCGTTCCGGGTCATCTTCGCGGGCCACTGGCACGCCGAACAATCCCATCACAGCATCGCCAATGTGTTTATCTATTGTTCCGCCTTGATTGGTGATGGCTTTGTCCAGCCGCTGCCAGAGCAGATTCATGATGTCGAGGATGTTGGTATCGGGTACGGCCTGTGTAATGCTGTTAAATCCGGTGACGTTGGCAAAGAGGATGGTAATTTGCTTGCGTTGAGCGGTCCGCTGGGTGTGCGGTGACTCGTGGTCGGCATCCAGACTGGTCAATTGTTCGTTCAGGGCTTCCAGTGTGATGTTAACGACAGGATCGCCCAACAAAATGCGCTGTGTGCCAATGACGCTGATGGCTTGCAGGATACGTTCGCGGTCTTTCATAACGCAAAACGCTCCATTTTGGCAATTTCATCGGTCAATCCTAGCTGGGTATACATTTCGTGGGCGCGCTGCCACAGTAGTTCCCCGCGCTCATGGTGGTCGGCGCGGATTTCGTACACGGCCCAGGCAAACAAGGTGCGGGCCGCCTCAATTTTGGCGCCGTTTTTAATTTTGGAGAAGATTTGCAAGCTTTTTTGATAACAATCAGCGACTTGATAGGGTTGATTTTCGATGAAGATGGGTAATGAGGTCGGTGGTAGTTGGGCGGTGATGTTGGCTAATTCGCGCCAGGCGATGGCAACCGTTTTTTGAGCCGAGAAGCCAAGGGCTTCAATGTTTTGCTCGCGTATGAGCTGCAAGGCTGACAGAATTTGGGTGAGGGCCGGGGCCGGTTTTTGTTCGGCTAGCAACAGCCGGGCCATTTCGATTTGCCAGATGGCGTAAGGAAGTGGCTGCCTGATTTGTTGGGCTTCTTCTTGGGCTTGTTCCAGCCAGTAACGGGCCAGGCGGCGCTGTTCGGTTTGGGCGACGGCCGTTTCCAAAACTTCTTGCTGTGTCAGGTGAATCTGGCTCAAATCAATGGCTGCCAAAACTTTAAACCGTAGGTTGCCGCTTTTTTCGGCCCAGATTAACGTTTGTTGGGCATAATGTTCTGCCTGTTCATAATCGTGCTGTTTTTGAGCAAGGGCGCTTAGCCCGTGCAAATTGCGGATTGCTCCAAAGGGGTCTCCCATGTCACGGGCCATTCTCAAACCCTGACTGAAGTGGCGCTCGGCTTGAGCGAAATCTTGCTGCATCCAGGCAATTCGGCCCAGGCTGTGCAACATTAAAACGCGCCAGGGACGGTCGCCAATCTCCCGGAAGAGCGCTATAGCAGTTTTTGTTGCCTTTTGGGCCTGGTCGAACTGGTGCAAATACCGGGCAATGGTTCCGATCAAAGCATGGCAATAGGCTGTTTCTCGTTTGGCATCGGCATTTATGCTGATGTTGAGCGCTTTTTTACTGATGGCCAGTGCTTGCTGCATTTTGCCCAGGTAGGTGTAAGCCCAGCTCTGGGCAACGAGGGCGATGGCTAATTCCTGGGCGTTGTTCCGGCTGCGGGCGATTTTCTCGACTTCCTGGGCAGTTTTAAGGGCGGCGTGGTGTTCTCCCTGGAAATTACAGATGATGAACAGGCTGCGGAAGGCGCGTACGGCCGTATCCATGTCTTGGGCATCAACGGATTGACGGTAGAGTTGGCCATAGAGTGTTATAGCAGCATCGAACCGTGACTGCTGGCGCAAAACCTGGCCTAAACCTTCGGCCAGTTGATTGCGTCGGCTGGTGTACTGCTCGGTTTGCGGCAGCAGTGTGAGCGCTTGCTGGTAAAGCTGGATGGCAGTATTGGGGGTGTAATTGTGGCTGGCCTGGTCGGCGGCACGGCCGTACCAGTTCGAAGCCGCCACTGCATCCCCCGCTTTTTCCAGATGGGCGGCAATTGCGTCAAAGATGTGGGGCAGGTGGGTCGCTTGCTGATCAAGCAGCCAGACCGCACATTGGGCGTGCAAAGTCTGGCGTTCGGCCTGTGGTATAGTGTGATAAATGGTTTGTTGTATTTTTCGATGCCGGAAGCGGTACTCGTTGGTTTTGGGAAATATGGATGGCCATTGCCGGGTAATTAGCTCTTGCTGTTCCAGGTTGTACAAGGCCGCCCGGATTTGGCGGTCGGTAACAGTGTTGTTTTCATTTGCGAAAAAGGCGGTAATGGTCGATTGCCAGAACATTTCGCCAATGATGGCCGCTTTTTGCAGAATTTCTTTCTCCAGAGGATTGGAACGTTCGAGGTGCTTGTCTATCAACCAGATCAGGTTCAATTTGCCGCGTAGATCGTTTAGGGGACTCATTTGAACCCGCCATTGCTGGCTGCCTTTGATGATGACGCCAATATCGCCCAGCATTTCAATTAATTCGGTGATGAGAAACGGATTTCCGTCGGCGGCTTCGGCCAGTAAATCGGTTAAACGCTGTGGCAGACGGGGAATGTTTTGCAGGCAGTCGGCAATGAGGTGCCGGTTGTCAATGAGGGAGAGGGGTGACAGATCGATGTGGCGATAGCGCTCTGGTTGAATGGCTCGATGCAGCCGGAGCGTTGTCCATTTTTCAAGCAGTTGTTTTTCACCAAAGCAGACGATGAGTAACGGCCGTTCCCGGCAAACATCAACCAGATATTCAACTACCTCAAACGATCCGGAATCAGCGCGTTCCATGTCGTCCAACAAAACAACTGTTGGCCGATCTTCGCTGACAGCCGCAAAAAACAAGGCCAGGTCCTGGAAGGCGTACTCGCGCACACGCCGCGCATCATGCTTGAAATTTTGCAAATAGGGGCTTTGATCCAGGTTAAACCCTAAAAGATGGCCGATGAAATGGGCGCGTTCCCGGGCATGGATATCATCTGTTGATAAAATATTGAGGACGCCCTCGACCAATTTAGTTTGAGCAACCCGCTGGCTGCTACGCGGATGAATGTCAAAGAAATTGGCAAACGTACAGTGCATCACTGCATAGTCGCCGGACGCGATTTCGGTTTCTGCTTGCCCTTTGAACAAATGGATAGGGGTTGGTTGGATGGCCAGGAACTTTTCAAATTCCTGGCGTAACCGCGTTTTACCGATTCCAGTTTCACCAGAAACGGTGACAACCATGGCTGCGCCGCTTTCTAAAACCTCTTCCAGGGCAAATTGGAGATGTTCCAGTTCCGTTGTTCGTCCGACGAATCTGGTTTCATGGGGGCTGATTTCACGCTCAATGTTTTGCAGCATATGCTGTTTTTCTTGATGAACCGCATGTGCTGGTATATGTTCTGCTTCCGATGGAACCGATATGGGGGGGACTGGTCTGGTTTCAAAGTTTTGATGAATCTGATCGTAGATAGCATCGGAGATTAAAATGCCGCCTACAGGTGCGGCTTGCTCCAATAGATTGGTGATGGAGATGGTGTCGCCTACGGCCGTATACTGCAAGCTGCTGCCCACTTTACCAAACACCACTGGCCCCAGATGAATACCGATCCGCATTCGTAAATCCAGGTTGGTACGTAGGCGGATGAGACGTCCGGTATGGCCGTCTTTTTGCTGTTTTTCGTTGAATTGGGCCAGTTCCCTTTGCATGTCCAAGGCGGACAATACAGCCCTTTCTACGCAATCGGCCAGATTCGACTTAACCGCAAAGAGTGCGACTACGGCGTCACCAATGTGCTGATCAATTTGACCGCCCCAGGCTGTGATAACGCCATCGAGTTTTTGCCAAATTGCATTAATTGTGTCACGCACATCTTCAGCATCCATCATCTCCGACATGGCCGTAAACCCGGACAAATCGGCCACCAGAACGGCCATTCGTTTTTGTATTTCCGGCGGAGAAACAGATTGCAGGGCCAGTAATTTATCTTGCAGGGCGGCAACGGCCGTTTCCACCACCTCCGGATCAAGAATATCGCGGTGGTTTTCTATAACTGCAAGGGCTTGTTCGATCTCCTGGCGAATGGTCACGGCTTATATCTACATACACTTTCGCTGATTAACGGCTGTTTGGTTCAGCGACCGATCTATTCAACGCTTAAGACTTCTGATAAAGCGAGAGTTCAATTACAGGCATATTATGATCATGCGCTTGGCTCACGTAAAAAAGGCTCACTTACATCTGTTCGCTGAGCCAGGCAATTTCTATCTATTGATTATATAGTGACAACAAGCAAGACGCGAAAAAGCGATCACGCTTTTTGGGCTATTTCTTCGCCAAATTTCAGCAAAGCGGCGACGCGCCCATCATTGGGAGCTTCGGCATAAACACGCAGGACTGGTTCTGTGCCAGACGGCCGTATCAACAGCCAACTGCCGTCGGCTAGATAATACTTAACGCCATCCGTACTTTGAATATCTTCCAGAGCAACACCGGCGATTTCTCTCGGCGCTGAAGTCAGAAGCAAATCGACCATTTGTTTTTTCGCCACTGGCCGGCTCAGACGGATGTCGGTGCGGGCGTATTGCGCAGGGCCGAACTTTTCCAACAATTCTTCCACCAGTTGGTGCAGCGGTTTACGATAATAGGCCATTACCTCCAGTAAAAGCAGTCCCATCAAGATGCCATCCCCTTCGGGAATGTGGCCCTGGATGCTCATACCGCCCGATTCTTCGCCTCCCATGACAACATCATCAGTCAGCATATGGTCGGCAATATGATTGAAGCCGACAGGCGTTTCAATAACCGGCAAATTATAAGCCTGCGCAATCCGATCGATCATACGGGTTGTAGAAACAGTGCGGACGATTTTGCCCCGCCACTGTCGTTTTTCCAGCAGGTAATGCAGTACCAGGGCAAAAATGCGGTGCGGATCAACAAAATTGCCGAACTTATCTACAGCACCGATACGGTCGGCATCTCCATCTGTTGCCAGCCCTACATCCCAATGACCACCCTGGATGGTAGAACTGAGCAGCCCTAAATATTTGTCAATGGGTTCGGGGTGAATCCCGCCAAATCCGGGGTTCATTTCGTGGCGGATATTGTGAATATGCGTCCGGCTGCGGGCCAATACTTCACCAATGATGCCTCGTCCGGAACCATACATGCCATCGGCAACGACGCGCAGTTCACCGCTGGAGATACAGTCTAAGTCAACCAGGTTGGCCAGATGCTGGTAGTAGGCCCAGGTTGGGTCAAATTTGTGGACAATTCCCTGGTTGAGTGCTTCTTCCAACCCCATGAGGTTGGGGCCACGAGCTTCGGCCAGATTTTGTTCCAGCAGCCGTTCCACTCGTTTGCTTTGGTGGGGGCTGGCGCTGCCGCCATAACTGGCTTTTAGCTTGACGCCGTTGTAGCGGGGCGGGTTGTGGCTGGCCGTTATCATGACGCCGGCGGTTGCTTTTTTGTCTATAATGGCATAGCTGATGGCCGGCGTGGGGGTATCGGCACGAGCCAGCCAGGTTTCGATCTGGTTGGCCGCCATGACGCGGGCTACTTCAGCGGCGTAACGATCAGAGAGGAAACGGGTGTCAAAGCCGATGATGACGCCGGGGCTGCTGCTATTTTCTTCACGGATGAAATCGGCAATGGCCTGGGCGACGAGCCGAAGGTTGGAAAAGGTAAAGGTTTCACTGATGACGGCACGCCAGCCGTCGGTTCCAAATTTGATGGTCATGTGTTCTCCTGAGTTGCGGGGTTGCGAAGTCGCGAGACTGCGAGGCTGCGATTACTGGCCACTTGCACTCTTGCCAATTGCCTACTTGCAAACTCCCTGTGCAATTATTTCATCTTTGCCGTGAAATAGGTAAGGATAAAGACGAGATCGTTAACGTTGGTGCCTGTCGCGCCGATTTTCAGGTGATGGTGTGGCCGTTCATTTGCTACGGCCGTATCCAATTCCCTAAAAAACGCATAACTGTCATTATTTTGCAGGTAGGCGATGGGATCGAGTTGGTGCTGGCGGGCGGTAACGGCCGTTTCCCCCGTCACTACAGCCCCGGCCGCATCAGTAGGTCCGTCTTCCCCATCGGTGGCCAGACTGACAACCACCCGGCCGGGCCAGTCTTCGAGGGCTACGGCTGCTGACAGCGCCAATTCCTGATTGCGCCCGCCTTGGCCATTGCCGTGCAGCGTGACCGTTGTTTCGCCGCCCAGGATGAGGCAGCGGCCAGGCGGATTATCTTTAGCCAGAGATGCCGCAAAACGGCCCGCTTCACGCGCTTCACCTTCCAGATGGGTGGTTAGAATTTGGGCAATAAATCCCAATTGCGCGGCTCTGGTCAGGGCGGCGTGTGCGGCGTGGCTGACATCAGCGATGATGGTGTGCTGATTGTCTGTTGGTTCGGGCAGCGGGCTGGCTTGATTGTTTTCTAATTGCTGGACGAGATTTTGCCATACGGCCGTTTCCAATGTTTCTTGCACACGGTAACGATTTAAGACGGCCAGGGCATCGGACGGCCGTTCATTCGTAATGACCGTGGGGCCGCTGCCGATAGCTTCCAAAGGACTGCCCACAACATCACTCAAAATGAGACTGGCGCAGGCGGCAGGAGCCGCGGCGCGGGCCAATCCGCCGCCTTTCACCATGTCAAGTTGGCGGCGGATAGTGTTAAGTTCAGCGATGGTGCAGCCGCTGGCCAGGAGTGCATTGGTGAGCGCCTGCCAATCGGCCAGAGGCAGCAGCGGCTGGGCCAGCAGCGCCGAAGCGCCGCCCGAAATCAGGAAGATGACCAGGTCGTCGGCTGTGGTCTGGTACAGCAAGTCAAGTACGGCCGTTCCCGCGCGCACACTTTCTTCATCGGGCACGGGATGGTCGGACTGGAAAAGAGTGAAGGTTGGAAGGCTTAAAGAGGATGATTCAATCTCGGTCAGCCAATCTCTATCTGTTTTTTTGGCCACAAAAATGGCGTGGGCCAGTTTGTCATCCAGGATTTGAGCGGCGGCCAGGCCCATCGTCACTGCCGCTTTGCCGATGCCGATGAGATAAACGCGGCCTTCGTTCATAGTGTAGATTTCGCTGCCGACGGTGAGGTAACGGCCGTCGCTTTGCAAATTGCGCCGGACAGCAGCAGCCGGATCGGCGGCGGCCAATGCAGCGGCAATTATTTCACGGACATGTTCAGGATAGGATTCAAATTCGAGTGTCATGGGCACTAAGGTTGTAATGCGGCGGTCGCTTCGCTGGCGGCTTCCTGGGCAGTTTTGGCAAATGAAATAACGTCAAAAACGGCATTGGCAAATGCAGTCATGATTGGTTCTCCCTCAATGGTTGTACTGGCCTGGGCGCGTTCTAGCTCCAATTGGACAAAACTGATGTAAGCATCATTGCGCGGCCAGTTGGTCAGTGCCTGGCGGCGAGCCGGAAGCTGTTGGCTGGCCTGGCTCCACAAGCCTAAGCGATCGCCATCAATGAGGTGCGCGATGAGTTCGGCGGCCAGGGCGCGCCGGGTGGGATCGTTGGTGCTGATGGCCCAAACCCAGCCGTCTACCAGCGGGATGAGCGGCGTTGTTAAGCCGGGAGTGACGGCATAGCCGGGCTGCATTTCCGGCGAGCGGTTGAGCAGGAAATGGTTGACATCGGTCAGGATGTAAACGGCCGTTCCCGTGCCAAACAGCTCCCAAACCTTATCAAAAGAATCCATATTACTGCTTTGCAGCAAGATAAAATCGGACATACGTCCCTGCTGGAACGGCAGTAAAGCCTGCGTCATCAGTGCCGGGTCCAGCGCTGGCTGGCCGGCTTCATTGGTCAACGACCCGCCGCCGGCCAGATAAAATTGTAGTGCCAGACGGGCACTGGCCGTCCCGGCGGCTGGAAAAACGAAATTGGCTGCCGGATTTTCAGCGAAAACGTCCCAGCGCAAGGGTGGCGTGGTGGTAATGACCGTTGTTTGATAAGCAAGATGGGTCAAATTGGTGATGGCAAACGGATAGCCGTAATGCTGGTCATTGACCTGAGACATTGTTTGGGCTGCCGGGAATAAATCGTCGAACAAGGCTGGTTCGATCAAGTCATCCAGGGGGTAAACCAGGCCGTCGGTAACGGCTGTTTTCAACAAATTGGCTGGTAAAACAATCACGTCGGGCAGGATGGATGGCGCGACAGTGCTGCCGGTGCGTAAATAGCTCAAAATGCCGCCAGGCCCGGAAATGGTTTTCTGCTCTACCCGCGTTTCCAATTCCGGGTGGACGGCGTTGAAGGTGAGAAGCTGGTCGGAGAAAACGGCCGTGCCGTCCTCGCTGCCCAGAACCGTATTGGGTGGTAGCCATATCGTCAGGCTGGGGGCAGTTTGCGTTATCACAGTCGGTACGGCAATGGCCGGTGTGCTTTGCAAAATAGGCGTCGCCGCCGGTGCAGCAGTGGCCGTGGCGGTGGGCAAAGGCTCATTGGCATTGTTACTGATCAGGTCGCAAGCAGAAAGGAGTAACAGCAGCCAGAGCAGTAAAATGGTATGTTTATGTTGCATATGGGAAGTATAACGGGAGTTGCCAACTTGCCAAGCGGCGTGGTTATGGTTATGCTTGTGGGTATGAGTTATCTGGCAAGTTTTAGTAAGCGCGTGCTACGGCCGTATTTCCTCGGTTCTGATTCAGCTCTACCTTACTTAAACGCGCCTGGATGATGAAATTTATGTAAACTAACATAAAGAATTTTAGCCGAGGCGCATGCGTCTCGGCTTTTTTGTTTTAGCGGAATAGGACACGGATGAGAATTTATATCCGCGTTCATCCGTGTCCCATTTTGAGGTAAACCTTATGGCCGAAGTTTTGGTGAATTTGGATAAAGTGTCGGTGTCGTTGGCGGCACGGCCGATTTTTAATGAGTTGAGTTGGGAAATTCAAGACCGGCAGCGGATTGGGCTGGTCGGCCCGAACGGCGCGGGCAAATCGACGCTGCTCAAGCTCATCGCTCAGGAGTTAGCAGCCGATGATGGCAATATTTTCCGTCTGTCAGGGCTGAGTTGGGGCAGGTTGGAGCAGGAACCGGCCCTGCCGCCGGGGAAAACGGTGCTGGCGGAAGCGTTAACGGCCGTGCCCGCCATCGCCGATATCGAAGCTCAAATGGAACGGCTGGAGCACAAAATGGGCCAGCCAGAAGTGTACGGCGACCCGAACGCACTGGAAAAAGTGATGATCCAACACGAAAAGTTGTTGGTTCGCCACGAGCAGATGGGCGGGCCGCGTTACCTGAGCCTGGTAAAAGAAACGCTGGCCCAGTTGGGCTTTGGCCCCGACGGCTGGGAGGGGATGACCGATCACCTCAGCGGCGGGCAGAAGAAGCTGGTCATGTTGGCCAAACTTGTCGTGCAGCAGCCGCGCCTGCTGCTGCTGGATGAGCCGGATAACCATCTCGATTTGCCGGCCAAGCGTAATCTGGAGCAGTTGATTCATAGTTATCCCGGCTGCGTGGTTATCATTTCCCACGATCGCTACCTGCTGGACGAGGTGGCTTCGCATATTGCTGAATTGGAGAACGGCCGTCTCACCCTCTATCTCGGCAATTACACCGCCTACGCCAACGAGCGCCAACTGCGCCGTCTGCGGCAGCAGCAGCTTTATGCCGCCCAGCAGAAGGAAATTTCCAAAATCGAGGCGGCCATCAAACGGTTTGAATTATGGGCCTCGTTGGTTGTTGATGAGCGCCACATCCGCCAGGCGCGCAGCCGCCAGAAGATGCTGGACAAAATGGACAAGGTGGAAAAAGTGACCGAAGCGCGGCGCATGGATTTACAGCTTTCCGGCTGGCGGGGCAGCAAAAAGTCGGTGGAGTTGGTGGATGTGGTCAAGCGGTTTGGTAACGGCCGTACCCTCTTTGCCGGTCTCAATTTGACTTTGTGGCATGGCGAACGGGTCGGTTTTGTCGGTCCCAACGGTGCGGGTAAGTCGTACCTGCTCAAACAACTCCTCAACCCGGACAAAATCGACAGTGGCCAGATTAAAATTGGGCCGAGCAGCAAGATTGGCTACTATGCCCAGGAACACGAGACGCTCAATTATGAGCAGACGCCGCTAGATTTTATCCGCCAATCGGCGCCGGTGAGCCAGGAAGTTGCGGTGGCTTTTCTCTACAAATTCCTGTTCACGTACCAGCAGGTGCAGCAGCCCATCGGCAAACTGAGCGGCGGCGAACGGAGCCGTTTGCAGTTAGCCCGCCTGGTGCTGGACAAACCCAATCTGCTCCTGTTGGACGAACCGACGAACAACCTGGACATCCCCTCGATTGAGGTGTTGGAGGAGACGCTGGACGAGTTTGTGGGGACGATTCTGGTTATTTCCCACGACCGCTACTTTTTAGATAAGGTGGTGGATAGGGTGGTGGAATTGAGAAACGGCCGTTTCACCGAATTCCTGGGTGGCTATACCGATTATTTGGACGGGCAGGGTGATCTTTCTAGCTGAGGCGGAGACAAAGCATCCCGTTCAAACTGGTCGGGATGCTTCATCTTCACTTAGCAGGACAATGATTTGACCCTCGTGCTCAAGAAATGCATAGTTGTTATTCCTTGAGCGCCGTCGGTAGAAATGAAGCATAAAACGGATCGATATAATTGATGCGAACGCCGCAAATCTGCAGCGTACTATCTTCCACGCCTCCCCACGAATAATTCAGAGAATAGGCTTGTATACCATTGTCGACTGTATGGGTAACTTCAGCACTGCTGGCACTGCCTAATCCGGCAGTACCCGTTGAAGACGCAGTTGCAATATCTAAGTTTGTTGTACCAGGATCGTAGGTAGTCAGCCAAACGGTCAAGTCGCTTGCCGATGTATCGTAATAGAAGACGTCCATCGATTTGATAACGGCGCCGTCTGGCAGCGAAACAGGGAATTGCATACGAATAATACCGTTGCTGTTTGTTACGTACATGCATCCATTGCCACCGTAAGCATATTGCATACCTGATCCCCTTCCCAAAAGGTGTGATCCCAAAATAAACCAATGGCTCATGCTTGCCTGGGTGGCCAGGGGAGTATCAAGGGTTGCTGGTGTCGTTGGCGCTGCGGCATCGGTCAAACCTTCACCGGTTGTGCTGCCTTCTGCCGCAGGCGAAAAAGCTGGTATTGCCTCATTATCGGTGGAACCACTTGACACTGGAGCAACAAAGCCCTCTCCGGTCTCAGCTCCACTGTCTTGCGCCGTAGCCAATCTGCCCCAAGCCAAAAAAGCAGCTAAAACTGCCATTGTTAGCAGCGATGAGGTAATCACTGTAAGAAAAAACTGTTTTTTGTACATCATATTCTCCTATAAGGGGTTTTGAAATTCATAGGACAGACGGCATCTGAGGAGTACTGCTCCCCCAGATACCATTTATCGCTTATTCCTGAAGCGTTATAAAGTTTTGTACAAATTTAAACTGAGGTTTATCCAAGCCTGTCAAAGAAGGTCATCCGTAAGACGATGATTGGTTCAACCAATACACGCTCTTTGAGGCTATTACAGAATGTGGTCTTTGCCGTAAAAATACGGATGCGTTCAACAGTATGCCAGAAAGGAAAGAGGATCGCAATAGGCATGTTTCAAAATGGTCAATTTGATATTAAGGGGTGGGGCACGGCCGTTTCACCGAGTTCCTGGGCGGGCAGAATGATGGCGGGGATTAGATGAAAATCATTTTTGGAGTTGACGACGGCCGTTTCCCCACCAATAAATCGGGGTGCGACCCTAAATGACCTCGATAGTCTTTAGCCCCGGCATTGTCCTATGTTGGATACAATCACCTTATCCACGCGAAAACCATCCATGTCCACAATTTCAAAGCGAAATCCTTCCCAATCGACATACTCACCTTCAACCGGTATTCCTTTGAACATAGATAACAAGAATCCGCCTACCGACTGAAAATGGCTTTTTCGTACTCTCGCTGGAGTGTCCATTTCTAGTAATTCCAGTAGTTCTATAAAAGTGAGTGTACCGTCAACTAACCAGGAGCCGTCTTCACGTGGAATAATAAGAGGTACCAGGGGCATATCAATATTACCAACGATTGCCTCTAGCAAATCTGTACTGGTCACTAACCCTTCCAAACCGCCATATTCGTCGAAAACCAAAGCTAGGTGAACATGCTTCTCTTTAAATCGCTCCAGCAGTTCCAAAACTGACATTGTTTCTGGTATATACAAAGGCGCATACATTTTGCTAAAAAGGTCAAATTCCGGGTCTAGCGAGATCTGTTTAATTAAATCTTTGACCTCAATGTATCCGACGACATTATCCAGGTTGCCATTAGCGACCGGAAAACGAGAAAATCCGTTATTTGTTATTTTTAGGCGCACCCTTTCAAAAGTATCGGCGCGATCCAGCCAAATAATCTCCCGACGTGGGGTCATCAGCGATCTCACTGTGCGATCACTCAGGCGAAAGAGGCGTCTTACAATTTCCGGTTCTTCCGGTTCAAAAACGCCTACCTTTGCTCCTTGCTGTAACATAATTTCAATTTCTTCATCGGTAACAGATGGCTCTTCGTTGGCTTTAACACCTAGGAGTCGGGTCATGAGTTGGGTGGAAACGCTGAGCAGCCAGACAAGCGGGTAAACAATACGAGAAAGGCGGTACATAAAAGGAGCTACGGCCGTTGCCACCCGTTCTGCATTTTGCAAGGCCAGATTTTTGGGAACCAGTTCGCCGATAACCAACGAAAGATAAGTGATAATGGCAACCACTACGACGACGCCAATTGTTTCGCTATAACGAAAAGGAATACCGATTGTCACGAGTACAGCAGCCAGGTCCTCGGCCAGGGTCGCACCACCAAATACACCGGCCAGAATTCCAATCAGGGTGATGCCAATCTGCACGGTAGAGAGAAAATCCTCAGGGTCCTCGGCTAATATCAAAGCTAGTCGTGCTCTTTTATTACCTTCGTCTGCTCGTTGCTGCAAACGCGGCTTACGTGAGGAAACTATGGCTATTTCCGACATGGCAAATAAGCCATTGAGGACAATAAGCAACAGAATAACAAGGGTTTCCAAAATAATCGAGTTGCTCATATAAGATATTATAAACGGGAATTAATTCATTCCCATGATTTGCCGGATGCCATGCCTGAACACCAACCTGCCGCCATGAGAAGGGTGGCGCACCTTGTCGTGGGCAATTCCCCAGCTGGTAAGTGCCTGCGCCGCTTTGTTCCCTACGGCAACAATGGTTTGGATGGGAAAAATTTGCAACAGTTGGTCAAGAAACGGCCGTCCCATCATCAATTCGCTCTTTTTCGGCGTTCGGTTGGATTGAGGTTGGTCCGGTCGGTAAGGATGAAAGGGAAAAGCATTCCAGAGGAGGGGGAGCGGATCCAGTCCATCCAGCGTCTCCCACACAATCGTGGCGCTGGCTTCGCGTTGAATCTCCGGCCATTCGTTGATGGCTTGCCAGCCGTTGGCCACGCCAAACAAGCCAGATACTGTACCCGTTTGCAAAATAACTGGACTGACAAAGGGGATGCCGGTCAGACGGCAGCCCCGATAACCGGGCGCTTCGCCAACAAGCAAAATCGTGGGCTGGCGTGGCTGCATCTGGCGCAGGTACTGGCTTAAATTGTGGCGGCGGGCGGCGTTTTCCGGCCGGTCGATGGCGTATTGATTGAAAGTGTGGGGAGGAACGGCCGTGTTTGCCAACATAGTCACAAAATCATCGATGGTCATACCTGCCATTATACAGAAAACGAGGTGCAAGCCATCGCTTGCACCCCGTTTGAAGTTAATGTGTCGTTTCGACCACAGGGAGAAATCTTTCTTCGCCTAATTGTGGAACGAGATTTCTCCTCGCAGTGCTTGTCAAAATGGCACGCCGTTGGATATTAATAGCGCAATATGGCTCCAATCCGGCCAACGCTTTCCAATGCCGGGTTGTTGCTGATGATTTCCACGTGCCCGCCCTGGTTCATGGTCAGGGCAACGGCCGCATCAACCACATCCTCAATTTGAGTCATATCCGTATCGCTCAGCGGGCTGCGTGCCAGATTAGCGGTGACGAAATCGGATTCCGGATGTACGTAGCCGGGTGTGCGGAAGCCATCGCTGATGATGAGTGATTGAACGCGCTTTTCGCTGATTGCTTGCAGCGTATCATCCAGACCAGTGACGGCGTTACCGCCTTTGGCCTGGGTTGTCACCATGGTTTCGACCAACTTTTGCTCCCGTTCGTTGTTGGCTTTGGCCAGCAAATCTAACGTTTCCTGGCGAACTTCGTGCTCGCCGGCGTTCATATCCATGGCAAACGTTCCGGCCAGGCAGCTTTGTAGCTGCTTGGGCAGCAAATCACTGAATTGACCTACCGTTTCGGCCGTACCGCCCAGGAATAGCCGCCGGATGGGTTTGTGGGCAAAGAATTTGCTGGCGGCGGCTGCCGATTCCCGCAAATTCCGCTGAATCACTTCGTCTTCGCGGCGCGCCCCGCTGCCTCCGGCGCGCATGCCCACAGCCGATGAGCCGCCACCTTTTTTGAGCTTTTGCACATCTTCACCCATGTAGCCATCATTGTTCTGCAACTCGCCCAGGTGGTACTCAAAAAAGCGAGCGCCGACTTTATCTACCATGATGACGCCGTAATGGGCATAATGGTCCATCAGGTGGGCCAGGGGCTTGACGTATGGCTTGTCGCCTATACGGAGCCGGTTGCGAAAGGAAACGGCCGTTGGGTAATCGCGGAAAAACGCGCCATCAACGCTGGTAAAAACTGCCAGACCGGGTTGTGACCAGTCATAACTGTGGTCAAGATATTTTTCAATAGCTTCAGCTCCTTTTTCCTGACTGAGTTTCATCTCTTTAATCATGCCCCGAACTTGCAATTTAATGGTTTCTTTCGACTCCGTGGTACAGTCCGTATCGAGATAAAGGCTCAATACTTTTTCACCTTCATAAGACAACAACTCTTGCAATTGCTCTTGCTTGATCATAGTACCTCCTAACTCTCTTATCTCGGGGTAAAATTAATTCAGTCAACAGCCAATCGTTAAACGATCGGCAGACCAACATGATGGAATACGGCCGTTTAAGGACGCTCTCCTAACGTCAACGGCAAAATAATTTCCTGGCCATCACGAACAACAGTCAAATTCACTTTTTGACCGACAACTGTTTCGAAAACCAGATAGCTGATTAAATCATCAGAAGTTGTAACAGGCTGCCCATTAATCGCTGTAATCAGGTCGCCGCCCGGCCCCTCAACGCCAATCAGACCGGCCTCGTCAGCCGGTGTGTCTGGCGAAACATCGGTCACATAAGCGCCAGATGTTTGGGAAAGCCCCAATTCTTCTTGCAACGTTATGTCCAGAGTCAGCATGCGGATGCCGATATATGGATATACGTAGTGGCCGTTATTGATGAGCGCCGGAACAACCCGTTTAACGGCATTGACCGGAATGGTGTAGCCAACACCGGAATTGACGCCTGTTTCGGTTAGTATAGCGCTGTTCACGCCAATGACTTCACCTTGCATGTTCAACAGTGGCCCACCGGAGTTGCCGGGATTAATGGCTGCATCGGTTTGGATGACCTGGGGCAGGGAGTATCGCCCGCCGTCCTCTGTGACTCGTTGGGAAAGCAATGTGCGGCCCAGCCCGCTGACGATGCCCACAGACATGGAACCTGTTTCGTCGAACGGATTGCCAATAGCGGCCACGAATTCGCCAACCTGCACGGCAGAGGAATCGCCTAAAACGACAGGCGTGACGCCTTCCGGTAAGCTGTCTACTTTAATAACTGCCAAATCACTGTCCACGTCTGTTCCAACGACGACAGCCTCGGCGCGTGTGCCGTTGTCAAAAACGACTTCAAACCGGTCACCATCTGTCACTACGTGATTGTTGGTGACAATATGCCCGTCGGCGTCATACAAAAAGCCGCTGCCGGTTCCCAACGGAATATTGAAATCTTCGGAACCGGTGAAGATACGAATGTGGACAACGGCCGGATTCACGCGCTGGTAGATGCTGATGAGCGAGGCCTCCAGATCGTTGGTGGCGGCCGGCAGATTAGTTTCAACAATGGGCTGGCTGGTGGTAGATGGTTGGGAAAGCTGGGCCTGAACGGTAGCGACGGCTTCCTGGACGATGGTTTCCTGGTTAATTTCGGCCGCCGGGGGTTCACTGCCGCCAATTTGACAGGCAACGGCCGTTAAAACCAACAATAAAATGATAACGAGAATCGGGTATTGGCGTAAAAATTTCATGCAGAGTTCCTTTTGTGTTGTGAAGTTGTCGGTTGTGAAGCCGCCGCCAATTGAAAGAATGTTGTAATTGTATAAGCCATTGTTATCGCCTGAACCTTGTCGTTACCTGAGCTTGCCGAAGGCAATAAGGCTTTGACAAGCTCAGCCCACGATAAAGTTTACAGACATAAATTAATGAACCGGCTGCCCTTCCTTGAGCCGGGCCAACTGTTCGTAAAGATCACGCTCTGCCGGGCTTAACTTTTGGGGAACCCGGATATTGATTTCAGCTAAAAGATCGCCTTTTTGCTCATTATCATTTAGTTGGGGCATGCCTTTGCCCTTTAACCGGTGGGTCTGGCCGCCTTGTGTTCCGGCGGGAATGGTCAGGTGAACTGGTCCGGTGAGAGTGGGTACCTCTACCTTGCCGCCGAGTACGGCCGTTAACACATCCACTCTTACTGTAACGTGCAAATTGTTGCCCGCGCGTTTGAATGTTGGGTGCGGCAGCACTTTCACCACCAGAAACAAATCCCCACGACCTTGTGGGCCTTGATTGCCCTTGCCGCGCAGCCGGATTTTACTGCCGGTTTTTGCCCCGGCGGGGATTTTGGCCGTAAATTGATCGCCGTTTTGAGAAAAGGTACGGGTTGCGCCGTGGTAAGCTTCCTCCAGGCTAATTTCCACTGTTTGTTCAATGTCGGGATTTATTGACTGCCGGCTGAAATAATCATTCATGCCTGTTGGGCGCTGCTGTCTCATGCCGCCGCCAAAAATGGCATTAAAGAAATCCGACATACCGCCACTGCCGCCAAAGAGATCGCCAAAATCGACGTTAACACGCTGCCCCCGGCCGCCGCCGCTGAACCATTGCGAAAAATCATAGTCGGCCGGGTTGCCGCCCATTTGTTGGTAGCGATGGTAATTTTGACCGAGTTGATCGTATTTAGCACGATTTTCCGGGCTGCTTAATACTTCATAAGCCTCATTAATCGCTTTGAACTGTTCCTCGGCGGATTTATTACCGGGGTTTTTATCGGGATGATATTTTTGGGCCAGCTTTCGGTAGGCACGTTTTATCTCTTTTTCGTCTGCCTGTTTTGAGACCCCTAGTGTTTGATAGTAGTCCTTATATTCCATTGGAAAATGTTATGTTCTGCTCCGCTTGGCGTACCAAATAACATAAAGTAGACGGTTATTTGGCCGACAATTTGTTGAAATTATTGTATGGGGCGGGACAGGTTCATGTCAAGCATTTGGCACGATTTTATATAGAATGCTAACGAAACATCTGTTCTGAATCATGCGTTAATGGGACAAGACAATGTTTACGGTGCGGTTGGTTAGTTAGATAGTTGGATAGTTGGTTATCAAACCAGCCAACCAACAAACCTTATCACATATGACTTTTACAAATTTAATCCCAAGGTTAGCTGCTGGGCTTCGGTATAGGTGGGTTTGTCGGCCCGAAAACAATGGATGATTCCTTGCAAATCTTTTTCGCTGCGGACCCGAAACCCGGCTTTTTCTAGCAGTTCGCGCCAATGTTCGACCGGTTTTAGCTGAAGGACGCCCGGTCCCATGAGCAGGCTGTTGGTACGATTTTGCACCTCTTCGGCTACCAGCAAACGGCCGTTTTCCGACAAAATGCGGTATATTTCTTCCAGTAACTGAAGCTGGTCGCCTTCCTGGATGAATTCGGAGATGACCTGGCAGAGGATAACGGCCGTTACACTCTTATCCGGCAGAGGCAGCAAATCAATCCGGCCGGTTTGCCAGCGGATGCGCGGGTCTGTTGGCGGATGGGGCATCCGGGCGCGGTGGCGCACCAGCGAACGGCCGGGTGTCCACTGCGGGCTGTAAACGTCAACCACAACGGCCTTGCCGGTTGTCAGCCGCCGTGCCAGGTCAATCGCCTGCTGCCGCAGCCCCAGGTCAATGATGACAAATTGATCGGCAGCCCGGATGCGTCCCATATCAAATAGCACATGATGCGGGGTTAAACCGTTCCGGCCAAATTGTTGATGAATCCGCCAGAGCGCGGCCAAAAAGAAATAAATGAGGACAAGCAGTAATGCCAGAGTCAATGGAATCAATCCAATCCAGCCTTGTTGAGCGCTGATTCCAATGAGGATGAGCGCCGCCACAATACCGCCATAACCGAGGGCGAAGGCGGGCCAGCGGGCATAGATTGCCTGGAGGGTTCCACTAAAAGGACTATTGCGCTTCATAGCGCGCCTAGTATAGCATATGGGCAGCCTTGTTGGTTATTTTTCAATGGTTGTACGGTCGGCCAAAATGTAGTTAAGAATAGGTGGACGAATCGAATGAAGTTAACGATGCGGCGAGTTAAGGTTGTTGGTTTATTAGCAATGCTAATTCTGGGCAGCTTTGTTTTGGCAGTTCGATTAGGGGGCATGGGGTCTGCTGCGGCAGCGACTCGTTCTGTTCATAAAATTATTGCGCCAGCAGGGGCGTTGGACGGCCGTTCCGGGGTGACGCTGTGGCACGACTACGGCTCTTTTGCCCTGTACAAAGTTTCTGACCTGGCATTGGCCGGTATGATGGTTGACGGCCTGGACAGGTATGCGGCAGCTGACGAGATGGACCGCCTGGTGTTTGATGCCTATCCCTTCGACACCCAGCGAGATCAACTTCGACTGCCGGAAGCCCTGGCGGTTAAGACTGTCTCTGGCCCAGCGCTGCATCTCATTCAATTTGTTGGCCCTATTAAAGATGAGTGGTTGTCTCAGGTGGAGGCGGCCGGTGTGGTTCTGGTTCATTGTATGTGGCTAACAATGGTTGTATCTGGTTGGGCGGATGATAATGGCCGTGCCCAGCTCAGAAACTAGTGCAATTAGGTGATTTTTGCAGTATAGCGCACCATTACCAACCTTATTTTAAGCTGGGAACGGCGTTGCCAGCCAGGTAATGACTGCCTCAACAACAGACCAAACTTTTGCCCGTCGTTATTCAAATGCTGCGCAATCCCGGTCAAAACGAGACTGAGGCGCTGCTTAGGAATTGGTTGACGGCCGTTGATACCGATTGGGAAACAGTTGGTGATTTTCAAAACATCGCCGGGCAGGTACGTTTGTCAGATATTCCGGCCATTGCTGCCCGCTCCGACGTATTTTGGATCAATGCCCAGCCAGAGAGGGAGCTGATGGATGAGGTGCAGGGCCAGATTTTGGCTGGCAGTCTGAACGACAGCCAGACCGGTCCCAGCGGCCCGGGTTATCTGGATTGGCTGGCTAGTTTAGGGTTTAGTCAAAATCCGGCCGATTACCCCATTGTCGATATTACCGATGACGGGATCGGGGACGGCACACTCGATTCGGGCGATCCGACGCTGCATGAATTGGGAGACGCGGCAAATGCTTCCCGGTTGGCTTACATCGATAATTGTACGGCCGCTGCTAACGGCGGCGGCCCGGATGGTCATGGCCACATTAATGTGAGTATCGCCGGGGGGTATGACGGCCGTACCGGTGCGCCTTACCAGGATGCTGATGGGTTTCTGCGCGGGTTGGGGATTAATCCATACGGCCGTTTCGCCGGAACCCGTATTTTTACCGACATTTTTGATCTATCCGCTTGCGGCAACAGTGATCAGGAATTGATCCAGCGCACACAGGACAACGGCGCATTAATCAGCAGCAATTCGTGGGGCTGCGGCGGCTGCGCTGGCAGCTACGATACTTCTTCGCAGGCTTACGATATGGGCGTTCGTGATGCCGATCCTGATGAACCGGGTAATCAACCAGTGACTTTCATTTTTGCGGCTGGAAATGATGGGCCATATTCAGGCACGGTGGGCACGCCAGGCAATGGGAAAAATGTGATCACGGTTGGCGCGTCGGAAACGTATCGCCCCACCTGGATTGATGGTTGTAATGTTTCTCCTTTTGGCGCCGATAATGTGAAGGACATTATTTATTTTTCCAGCCGAGGGCCGGCGCCTGGACTGCGGGCCAAGCCGGAATTGGTAGCACCGGGGACACATATTCAGGGAACGGCCAGCACCAATGCCGATTATAACGGGAGCGGGGTTTGTGATCAGTTTTACCCGGCGGGACAAACGACGTTTGCCGCTTCATCGGGAACCAGTCACTCTACGCCGGCAGTGGCGGGTGCGGCTTCGTTGTATTATTACTGGCTGGATAATCATTATGGCTTTCATTCGCCCAGCCCGGCGTTGATGAAGGCTTATTTTATTGCCCATCCCGCCTATTTGACTGGCGTGAGCGCCAATGACACGCTGCCCAGCTATAACCAGGGGTATGGCATGCCGGACATGAGTCTGGCGTTTGATGATACGCCGCGCTATATGTTGGATGAAACGGCCGTACTCGATCGTACCGGCCAGACATGGAGTTACAGCAGTGCGGTAGCCGACCCAACGAAGCCGGTACGAATTGTAATGGCTTACACCGATGAACCGGGTTTGGTAGGCACCAGCCCGCAGGTCAACGATCTGAATTTGACTGTGGATTGGAACGATGAGACCTATTGGGGAAATCATTTTTCGGGGGCCTGGAGTGTGGCTGGCTGGCTGGCAGATGCTAAGAATAATTATGAAGCTGTCTTTCTACCGTTGGGAACCAGCGGCAATTTCACAGTCACGGTTACGGCTTATACCATTGCCGGTGACGGCTTGCCGGGTAATGATGATATGACGGATCAGGATTTTGCCCTGGTTTGCTATAATTGCAGTTCCGATGCTGATTTTGATTTGAAGGCGGCTCCCGCAGAACAGACGATTTGCACGCCGGATGAAGCGATATATGATGTGACTGTAAATGAACTGCTGGGTTTTTCTGAATCTGTTACGTTGAGTGCTTCATCTATTTTTACCAGTTCATTTTCAGTTAACCCGATTGTGGCGGACGGGCAGAGCCAGCTTACGATTGGTAGTACGGGTGGGGCTGCGCCGGGTGAGCATGAGGTGGGGATAACGGCCGTATCTCCCTCAACCACCCATACCACCACTGTGAAGCTGACATTGTATGACGGGCTGCCGGAAAGTGCGGCTTTGTTGACGCCGGTGAATGGAGAAACGGCCGTTTCATTAACTCCAACCTTAACCTGGCAAAACAGCGCCCAGGCTGAATTATATTATCTTGAAATTGCGCCAGAACCCGATTTCATCACCCCGATTATTACAGCCACCGTTCAGGGAACCCAGTACTCAATTCCATCCATGCTAAACGCTTTGACAACCTATTATTGGCGGCTCCGTACTCAAAATGCCTGCGGCGAAGGTGATTATTCGCCAACTTATACCTTTACAACAGAATTAAAAGCATGTGCATCTCCTTTGCTGCCTGTGCCTGATGGCTTTAACGAAGGGATCACCAGCGAAATTGCCGTTTCCGAAATGGTGACTTTATCCGATTTGAATATTTGGCTGGATATTTCCCATACCTGGGTGGGGGATTTGACATTACTTTTGGAGCACGTGGATACCGGAACACAAGTAACGCTTATTGACCGGCCTGGTGTGCCGGATTCGGTTTACGGTTGTTACAGCGATGATATTTACGCTACGTTAGATGATAACGCAGACGATTTGGTTGAGAACGTATGTAATTTGACTGGCGCAGCATTATCTGGTGTATTAAAGCCAATGGAGAGTCTGTCGGCATTTAATCGAGAATTGTGGTCAGGCACGTGGCGATTGTCGGTTATTGATGCGGTCGTTCCTGACAGCGGCACATTAAATAATTGGTGCCTGCTGCCAACTTACACGACTCCCGATTTAACTTACCACATATACCTGCCCTTAACGATTGACTAAATTGCGGGAGGGTCGGGCGAACAATTAACTTGCGAGGTATGAGTTATCTCTTGGTGAAACCAAAATACGGGTCTTCAGGATTTCGTGGTAGGGGCGTACCCTTGTGGTCGCCCAGAGCAGGGCGGGCACAAGACCCGCCCCATGTATATCAAGTTAAGCATAAAGCTCAGCTAAAGCTAATAAAAGTTGAAAAGTATGAGGCGATTTAGCACTTTTGTTAATGCGTACGCCATGTGATAAACAAGACCGTAACATAGTCAACGATTCCGCTAAACGCGATAAATCACAGATTGCCAAGGCCAGATTGATAGCATGGCGACGCACGGTTGCGGAGGCCTTGACGAAACTGCGGTCAGGGAATTGCCAATTGGCCATCAAAAAAGACCAATGTTGGATGATCATGCCAATCAGCTTAGCGTACAGTTCACACAAGATACGCCACGGTTTTTCAGAGCGAGATTTATCAATGCGCCCGTGTGATTTCCAAAGTTTGAAAAGCAGCTCGATCTGCCAACGCAAGCGAGCCAGGACAAGAATTTCTGCCGGTGTGAGACGGTCAACAGGCACATTGGTGACAAATAAAGTCCAATCACATAAAACTAGTCGTGCTGAGGAAACGGTTTGGCCTTTACGTTTAGAAGCAGCTTTAAGTTTGCGTCGCCGTTCCCGAGCAACTTCAGCCGGTACCCGAAAACCTACAAACCGGGCTGGGAGACGTTTTTTCAACCCTAACTCGATAGGGATGTCAAATGAGCCATTTGTTTGCTGTCGTACAAATGCCGCTTGTGACCATGACTGTCCAGAACTATCAACAAACCCAGTTTGCGCTTGGGCGCGTGAAAGCCAACAACAACCTGTCCTATCCATTGTTTCTAACGCCTCTAGCTTCCAATACCCCAAGTCACGAATAAGCAAACTCCTCTCAGGAAGCGGCCGGTTCAAGGTAGACGCAACGCGGTCATGGGTGCGCCCATCAACAAGGTGCGGCCCATCAATTTCCCCATGTAACACATCCCAGCGGACTTGCAGCTTGACAGCGCCATTGCTCGCAGACCCGCTGCCGCCACACCCTGACCAAACCGGGGCCAACTCTTCTGGCAAGGTGATGCTGCTGCTATCTTCAATATATACGCCATTGAA
The DNA here is from genome assembly GCA_020634245.1 of Ardenticatenaceae bacterium. Classification (GTDB taxonomy): domain Bacteria; phylum Chloroflexota; class Anaerolineae; order Promineifilales; family Promineifilaceae; genus JACKCC01. Next base: position 421,015 of record JACKCC010000006.1, read on the forward strand.
GCGTTGTAGAACGGGAATAGCGACTGCTTTTGCCTGGATCGTTTCGGTTAACGCTGCCTGCAAAACCTGGTACAAGCAATCGCTTGCTGTTTTGGTGAAGCGTTGGTCAAGACCCTGCGGCGTAATCTCTAACCCAACTGTCACGCCAGTTTGGCACAAGGATTCAAGCGTTGCTTCTGGCTCTTGTAACCAGCCAAAGACTAACGTTTGGCAGAAATTGGCTCCTGTCACCTTCACTTGCCGCTGGGTGAATCCAGTTTTTTGGGCTGCTTCTGTGGCGGTATGGGTAAGGACATGCTGCATTGCTTGGCTTATCCGTGTTATGATTGTCATGGAGAACTCCTTTGGCTTGCGGTTTCGTGGAAAAAACCAGTTTGCCTCAAGAGTTCTCTTTTTGCACATATTTATTGCCTTAGCTTGATACCTATGGGGTGGGCACAAGACCCGCCCCTACATGACAAGACCCCGTGAATTCCCAAAGAGCCCAAAATACTGGTGCCCAGCAAAAAATTGTAAGATGATTTCCAGGGGAATGTTGATTTATTCCTGGCTTCTCAAGTTTTGAGATGGCACATATTGAATTTCTTTAACGTGCGGGTGGAGAATATCGGGGGACTGTAAATAGTGTTGTTTTACCTCAATTACTGCGCCAGAAATCTGTTGCACTAATGCTGCGACTTCTTCTTGGGATGCCGCCAGGTCATATTTTTCGATTGCCCGGCAGAGGTCGGCAATTTGGTTTAAGGCGATGTTGGCGCTGTTGCCTTTGAGGGAATGGGCCGCCTGTTTGAGTTGGGTAGTGTTACCTTGTAGCATGGCTTGATTCATGTAGTCCAGTGATTTTTCGGCTTCAGTGATGTAAATTGGCAGAAGTTCGTTGAAGAATTTCATGGCGTTAGGGCCGTACAAAGCTTCCAGATCTGCCTGGTTGATTACTATCCCTGGCCTTGTGACAGCTTTATTTTGTTCACGCACTTCAATTTTGAGGGGGGCGCATTTATATAAGGCATCTACCAGTTTGTCGATTTGAATTGGTTTGCTGATGTAATCGTCCATATCCTGAGCCAGATAATACTCACGGTCGCCTTCCAGGGCGTGAGCGGTCATGGCTATGATGGCCGGCTGGCTTGTAGATGGCCATTGGGAACGGATGATGGCAGTGGCTTCTACGCCGTCCATTTCCGGCATTTGAATATCCATAAAGATGACATCGTAGGGCTGCATCCGAAGGGCTTGAATGGCTTCACGGCCGTTTCCTACGACATCTATTTTATACCCCAGTTTTTCTAGCAATCGAGTGGCCACTTTTTGATTGACCCGATTATCTTCTGCCAGCAGGATGCGCAGCGGGTGCTGCTCGGCCATATTGGAATGGATGAGGGAGATCGTTGTATCAATAGCCGCGCCTGGCACTTTGTTAAATACCCCGGCCAGCACATTGTTCAATTGAGATGAAGTAAAGGGTGAGGATAATCGGGCAGCAAAAAGACAGGCGTCATCCAATCCTCGCCAGTCTTCATTGGCAATACATATGATAGGCAAAGCTTTTGTGTGACTGGATTCAATTCCGTGGAGCAAAGATGGTCCTTCGTTTTCAATAATTGCCTGGTCGAGGATTGCCACATCATATGGGTCACTTTTGCTGATCCAATATAAGGCTTCTTTGCCACTGCCGGCAACATAAGGACTCATGCCCCATGAGCGGACCTCGCGGCTGATGGCGCGGCGGATTTCGGCGTTCGCGGTGATAATGAGAACGCGTTTCCCGTCCAGTCGTGGTTGATCTGTTTGCAGCAAATGTACTGGTTGTTCGGTCGATTTTGGGACCGTAATGGTGAAATGAAATGTGCTGCCCAGCCCAACTTCACTCTCAAACCCGATTTCGCCGTTCATCAGTTGGCATAGTTTTTGGCTGATGGCCAGTCCCAGACCGGTTCCGCCATATTTGCGCGTCGTAGAAGCATCAGCCTGGGAGAATGATTGGAACAGGTTGGCGTGTTTATCCGCAGGTATGCCTATGCCTGTGTCTTTCACGGCAAAATGCAGCCGGTACAGGTCATTTGTTATTAATTCGCTGGTGATGTTGACGCTTATTTCTCCTTCTTCGGTGAATTTGGCGGCATTGCTTAAGAGATTAACCAAGACCTGGCGCAGACGGATGACGTCGCCAATAAACGCGTTAGGGGTTTGTTCGTCAATTGAATAACTTAATTTGACCGAGTTGGGATTGACTCGTGGAGCGATAAGGTTGAGAGATACTTCCAGGCAGTCGCGCAGGTCAAAAGCTTTTTGTTCAAGTTCCACTTTTCCGGCTTCTATTTTGGAGAAGTCGAGAATGTTATTGATGATGGCCAGCAGGGTATCGCTGCTGGTGTAGATGGTTTCAACCAGTTCTACTTGTTCGGAATTGAGGGGGGTGTTGCGCAGCAGTTCGGCCATGCCGATTACGCCATTGAGTGGTGTGCGAATTTCGTGGCTCATGTTGGCCAGGAAGGCGGATTTGGAGGAAGCGGCCGTTTCTGCTTCTTCTTTAGCTTTTTGCAAGGCAACTTCAAATCGTTTCCGCTCTGTGGTTTCGTGCAGCATGATTAAGCGTCCGGCATGATTTGTGTTGCTGTTGGTTAGATCGATAGATTGGACTTCATAAAAACGTGCTTCTTCGCCTGTTCCCATAATCACTTCAGTGATCACGCCATGTTCATCGGTGCTGCCACCAGAGAGGGGCGGGCATTGGGCCAGGAATTGATCGAAGGAGCTGCCTATCGTATGGCTGATTTTTTGCTGAGTGATTGTTTCTGCTGCCGGATTCATGTCAACGATACGGTCTTGAACGTCCAGTACCAGGATGCCGTCGCGCATGCTTTCCAGTACGGTGTTATGGGCAATGGGTAGAATATTTAGAAATTGGTACCGAGACATGCCAAAAGCAGTGACGATACCGGTCAAGGTAAAGGCGAAGGGGGTCAAATCCAGGCCGAGGGAAGAAGTTAACTTGGTAATGTATAGTAAGTTACCAAGCCAGGGGAAGAGTGCCCCAATGATAAGAACGCTAATATGGCCTTTGTATATTGATTTTGAGTGTGTATAGGTGGAAATAAGGAGTATGGTTCCAATGGCCAGGTAGAAATAGGACATGGCCAGGTGGACCCAAAACCAATAACCATGGGTTATGGCCAGATTGATAAAGCCACTGCTGTCTACCAGGATTGTACTTTGCCAGATGAGGTTGTGAGCACCGTTGGTGAATGCGAGAACGGCCGTTACCGTAGGTATCAAAAGCAGTAATGCAATATTTTTGGTTTGATTGGTAAGCCACTTTCCCTGGTCAGTGTATTGCATGGAAAAAAGGAGCCAGACAGCGGGTACATATGCGATGCCAATGTATTGACATTGAGCCAGTAACAATTTGACATTGTGTGTTGTGTGGGCTATTTCCAGAGCGTAAGTAATAGACCATTCGGCCATTAACAACATGAGCACGATAAAGGTCTTGACTCCGGCAGAATTACGGTAAGAAAGTGCGTAAAACGCTAAAATCAAATTGATGCTCCCGGCAATTATTAAAAGTAGCGTATAGGGTGTATATTGCATTTTTATTTTTTCCGGGCCAGATGTTGTTGTACCGGACAACGGTATAATGCTGCGATGAGTGCCTCAATATGAATAGGTTTACTGACATAATCGTCCATGCCTGCCGCCAATAATTGCTGGCGATCGTCTTTAAGGGCATGGGCTGTCATAGCGATAATTCGAGGCCGTTGGTCAACCGGCCACTCCTGATTAATGAGTTGTGTTGCCTTTATGCCATCCATTTCTGGCATTTGTATATCCATCAGGATGGTATCGTAGTGTTGGCGGCGTAATGCTTCAAGCACTTCCAGACCATTCCCTGCAACGTCGGCCCGGTAACCCAGTCTTTCCAGAATGCGTAAAGCAACTTTTTGGTTGATTAAGTTGTCTTCGGCCAGCAGGATACGAAGCGGGTGTTTTTGGGCCATGTGGGAGTCGAACTGATTGGGTACGGCCGTATACCTGTGTGTTATGGTTTCATCTTGTGGGTATGCCTTCGACAAAATGGCTCCATCTTCGTTGATTTTGGGTTCCTCTAAAGCTGCGACCTGCACCGAAAAATGGAATGTTGAGCCTTCACCAACCTCGCTATCGACCCAGATGTTGCCGCCCATCATTTTTACCAGATGTTTGCTGATGGTAAGTCCCAGACCAGAACCGCCATATTTGCGTGTTATCGACGCATCAACCTGCGTGAATGATTGAAATAAATGGGCAATTTTATCTTTGGGGATGCCGATGCCGGTGTCTTTAACGGCAAAGTAGAGGCGATAATTATTTTCGCCGATGAGCTGGCCTATGACTGAAATGATGATTTGGCCGGAGTCGACGAATTTGACGGCATTGCCCACCAGATTCACCAGGACCTGGCGCAGGCGCGTTACATCGCCGATAAAATGATCCGGCAAATTGGGAGTGATATGGTAGGAAATTTCCAAATTATTATTAACTGCCTTGGGAGCAACGATGTCGAGGGTTTCTTCGATGCATTGGCGCAAACTAAAGGGTTGCTTTTCCAGTTCAAGTTTGCCGGCTTCGATTTTGGAAAAGTCCAAAATATCGTTTATGAGCGATAGAAGTGTTTCACCACTTTTGCGTATGGTTCCAGCGAATTCGCGTTGTTCGGCCGTTAAGGGTGTGTCCAGCATCAAACTGGTCATGCCGATGATGCCGTTGAGAGGAGTGCGGATTTCGTGGCTCATATTGGCCAAAAATTCCGACTTGGTGCGGTTGGCAGTTTCGGCCAGCTCTTTGGCTTGTTGCAGGGTTGTTTCAGCTTCTTTGCGCTCGGTGATGTCTGTGGCGATTTGCAGCCGGACGGTACGGCCGTTTACCCACTTTACAGCCCGATCATAATTGATATACCACTTTCCTGTTATCGGATTTTGCCCCTCCCAAACATAAGTGCCGGTTGGATTTCCTGCCGCATCTATCAATTTTTTGTTTGAACAGTTAGCGCACGGGCCACCTTCACCACGAAATTCCTGCCAGCAAACTTTGCCCAACAAGTTGTTACCAAAGCTTTTTCGCATATTTTCATTCAAGAAAAGAATCTCGTAGTTTTCCATATCGGAAACATAAATGTCTGCGGCAATGCTGTCGAGAATGGTCAGGAACTGTTCGTGCGATCTTTTTATAACCGCATCAGCGTTTTTGCGTTCTGTAATATCTTCGCAAATGACAAGGGTGTGAGTATTTTTGCCGTTAGGCGAAACAATCGGCGAAACGGAAATAGATCCCCAACGGTATTTGTTTTGGCCGCGCTGTCCCTCACATTCAAACTTCTTTGTTTGTCCATTTGCAATAGATTCCAGAATAGATTTGCGTGTTTTCGGTTCACAGTCAAGGTTAAGGAATTTGCTAAAAGGCTGTCCAACCAGATCGCCAATTGAATAACCTGACATAATTCCGGTTTGTTTATTTGCATGTTCGATTAGCCCGTTTTGATTAAGGATCATTATGCTGTTAGGGCTTTGTTCGATAGCTTGTGACAATTGTTGGGCGCGCTCCTCGTGATTTAAAACAAAAAGGGCAATGGCAATAAGGATGGAGAAAAGAGCACCACTTATAATTAACAGTACGATGGAGATGTTGCGATTTAATTTTTCCAGGCGGTTGAGTTGTTCAGTGACATTGTAATGAATTCCAAACACGCCGATGGTTTGGCCTTTACTTATAACGGGTGTGTAGGTTTCGATAACAGCTTGCGGTGATGAAATTAGTTTTGTTGAAGGGTCGGCTTTGATTAGCCTGGTGTATCGTTGGCCAGCGGCAGCGACATCAAGAAAGGCATTGTTTGTTGTTTTGCCAATTTCTTCTGGACTGGTTGAGTAAAGAATGATCCCAGTTGTGGAGAAGATTCGGATGTTTTCTAACTCGAATTGTTTTAATAATGGATAAATGATTTTATTAAATGATTCATCGAAAATTTCTGGCTGCAAGCTGGTGTATTGTGAAAGTTGGGCTTCCTGTACGTGGGCAACCAGGCGGGCTGCATCAATTTCTTTATTGTCGATGAGCAGTTGGGTGAAAGCCGGATCGGTGTGGAAAATATGAAAAAGTGGAAAGATGATGAGAATAACGGCCGTAAACCCCATCAAATGACGGAATGACTTTATTCTAAATAGCCGCCGGGCTGTATCCGTTATTTGAATAGTCATATTCACTCTTATGAGTCTTCTTGATCTGAATATTTGGATAGGAGCGCTGCTTTAATTTGAGAATAGAGTGTTTTGAATTCCTGAACTTTGCCGCTGGCTTGCAGCATGTTTCCATCCCGGCCAATATATTCAACTTCTTTGGCCAACTCGGCCAAAGAGGTGATTCCCAGGCTGGCACTGCTGCCTTTGATGGTATGAGCTGCTTGTTTTAGGGCAGCGGCGTTCAGGGACGTGACGGCTTCTTCTAGTTGGTTTAACAACGGCTCGGCGTCTTCGAGGAACATAGGAATTAGCTCGGCCAGCAGTTCTTCGGCGTCTGCGCCGAGGGAGGTTTGGACGCTTTCCAGGTCGATAGGCCAGGTGTTGCTAATGGATGGTGCGGGTGGGATAGGATTTTTTATAACGGGGGCTGGTGGTGTGAGTACGGCCGTTTCCACTACATCGCCGCCTTGCATCCTACTCTCTTGCCGCGAAGGACATTGTTCCAAAACCTCAACAAGCCTCTCTATTCGAATGGGTTTACTGATATAATCCTCCATCCCGCAGGCCAGGTAGTTTTCCCGGTCACCTTTAAGGGCATGGGCGGTCATGGCAACAATGCGCGGTCTATTTTCTGGCGGCCAATCTTCCTGAATAATCATGGTTGCTTCTACGCCATCCATTTCTGGCATTTGAATATCCATAAAAATGATGTCGTAAGGCTGCCGCTGCAACGCTTCCAACGCTTCAAGGCCATTACCGGCCACATCAGCCCGATACCCTAACCGCTCCAAAATGCGCAGCGCCACTTTTTGATTGACCATGTTATCTTCGGCCAACAAAATCCGCAGCGGATGCTGTTTGCCCATATTGGAATCAAATAGTCTATTGCTCAATGGTTTTGATGATCGGGTAGGATCGACTAAAGCCTTTACCAAAGAGTTGTAAAGGACAGAGGGTTTAACCGGTTTTGTCATGATCGAAGCGAACAGGTTTTCTTTGTTCAAGTCTTTCTTTAACCCTACCGATGTAATCATAATCAGCGGAAGTTCACTGGCCGATCTGAATTCCCGGATATGTTTTGCTAATATCTTGCCGCTCATATCGGGCATCTGCATATCCAGAATAGCAACGCTGATCGTGTCATCATTTTTGAGAACGGATAAAGCGTCTTCGCCTGAAGAGACGACAACGGGATTCATGTTCCATGATTCCGTTTGTTTACGCAAAATCATCCGGTTTGTTTTGTTGTCATCAACAATTAAAACTTTTGTACCTTCTAAGGAATCTGTATCAAATTCAAATTCGGGAATTTCCTGGTTCAAGGATTTTGTGGTCACAATGGTGAAGTTGAAGGTTGAACCTTTATTAATTTCGCTTTCAACCCATATTTCGCCGCCCATCATTTGTACCAACTGCTTGTTAATCACCAAACCCAAACCGGTGCCGCCGTACTGCCGGGTTGTTGAGGTATCAACTTGGCTAAAGGATTGGAAAAGACGGTCCATTTTTCCCGGCGGTATGCCTATCCCTGTATCTTTGACAGCGAAATGGATTTTCAGTTGGTCGTCTTGCAGGGGGGTGGCAACGGCCGTTACCACAATTTCACCTTTATTTGTAAACTTAACCGCATTCCCCAACAAATTCACCAAAATTTGCCGCAAACGAGTTACATCGCCATCAATTACCGGCGGAACATCATCTTCCAGGTAATAAGCCAGATTCAACTTCTTTTGCGCAGCTTTGGGTGCAATTAAATCCAGCGCTTCTTCAATACAAGGTCTCAGAACAAAAGGATAATTTTCCAGTTCCAGCTTACCCGCTTCAATTTTGGAGAAATCAAGAATCTCGTTAATAACCGCTAACAGGGCATCGCCACTGCTGCGTGCTGTTTCGGCAAAATCCCGCTGTTCCTTTGTCAGCCTGGTATCCAGCAGCAAGCCAGTCATTCCGATAACCGCATTCAATGGAGTTCGAATTTCATGACTCATGTTGGCCAGAAATTCAGATTTAGCCTGGTTGGCAGTTTCGGCAGCTTCTTTCGCTTTTCGTAATTTTATTTCTACCTGTTCCCGTTCTTCAATCCGTTTTTCCAGTTCGATTGTTTGCATCTGTTGTCCTTCATACAATCGAATATTATCCAGCGCCAATGCGGCATATTCGGCAAAAACCTGCACAATGCGCTGTGCTCGCTCGTCAAAGGAATTTGTATAAGGGCTTTGTAAGTCCAAAGCGCCGACAATGTGATTGCTTGTACGCAGCGGAACAACCAGTTCCGACTGTGTTTGTGAGTCGCCGGCTAAATAGCGAGGGTCCTTGGATACATCTGGCGTGTAAACAGTTTCGCCGCTGCGGATGGCCGCCGTAATCAGGCCTGGTCCCTCAAGTACAAGTTTGTCAGCGACAGTGTGTCGATATGAGCCAACACGAGCAATTTCCACAGGCTCAATGAGTTGGTTCGTTATTGAGGTCTTCGTGTTATCTGTTACTAAAATGGGGTGATTGAGCAAAATAACGCCGCAATCAGCAAAATTAAGCTCCTCAGTCAGGATAGATGCAGTTTTTTCTGCCAGACTAGGGGTGTCGGTAAGATGAAACAGATTTTTTGATGCGCGATACAAAATAGCCAATTCGGCTGCATTTTGTGCGACTTCTTCTTCCGTAAATTTGCGCGTGAGGGCATTGATGATGATTTCACCAACGATTTTCAGTAATGTAATATCGTCCGTGGACCAATATTTGCGAACTTTGACAGCATCAAATCCCAGGAATCCCTTTGATTCATAATTATGGGTAAGCGGGATAGCGATGATTGATTGAATATCTTGTTCCTGGAAGTGAAGTTTTTCGGCATTGGCTTCAATTGGCAAATCGTTTACATCAGGAACGTAAATATTTTCCAGGTTTATGATTTTTTCCATGAACCACGGAATTTCGGCAAATGGTAAGTCTTGCAGATTGTCCTTTTCCGGCTGGATGCCATCCCGGCACCATTCATGCGTGTTGGTCATGGATTGTTTTTCTTTTGAAAGCGTAAACACGTAACAGCGATCTACTTCGGCAAATTCTCCTATTTGTTTCAGGGTTTGTTCGATACCTTTGTCAATTTCCGAACTGGATAGGTTGATGAATTTAGTGGAAATGGACGTGATAAGACGTTCGAAGTCTATATGTTTTTGTAGAGTGGTTTCAATTTGTTGTCTTGCTTCAAGTTCTTTTCGAGTAAGTTCGAACAGGCGAGCTTTGTCCAGAAGCTGGCCTGCGGCGGCGGCGACGTTAAAAATAAGGGATACTTCATCGGTGGTAAAATTGTGTTTTTGAGCGGTGTTGATGGCCAGTGTGCCGATTGCCTCGTTCGAGACGACCAATGGAACGACCAGGATGGAGGCGGTGTTATTGGCGGAGGCAACTTTTTGCAGTTCTCGTGTCTGCCGCTCGTCGGATTGGGCGTTGACTAGAATGACAGGCTCTCGTTTTTTTAGTACATGCTGCGTTGCCCGGTTGTTGGCCAGTGGAATGATGGTGCCAATGACGGGTTTACGACCGGCGGTAAAGTGTTCGGCCGTTACCGTTAAATGTTTTTTGGTTTTATCAAGAAGGGCAATGGCAGCATGCGGATACCCCAGGTTTTTTACTACTTCCTGGCAGATTGTGTTAAGTATGGTTTGTGGCTCTTGGTCTGAGGCAATAGTCGTGATAATGCGGTTGAGGAGCAATATCTCTTGTGGTTGTTCTTGGGGGTTGGTCTGGCGGTATGTCTGGTTAATTTCATGCAGAAATTGCTGCCAAACTTCTTCTGTGGGTGGTTTGGTGGGGTCAAGTTGAAATTTTTTTAACTGGCTTTTGAGTGTTTGGTGATACATAGCCTGTTTTGTGTGGTCTGTTTTTCAGATGAATGATGTGTTGGTAAATGTTTGAGGACATTTTCTGGTACTACAAAACGGCCGTTTCCCACATCATTCTTATTCAACGTAACGGCCTAAGACTAATTTTACCTGTTTGTATTCAGCATAGGCATCGTCCAATCGATCGGGGGCATTAGCCATTTCATTCATTTTGCCCATATTTTCAATATCCTGGCAAATGGCAGCCAGACCTACGATCCCCATGCTGGCGCAGCTTCCTTTCAATGTATGAGCTAATTCTTTTACCTTTGCACCATTGCCGGCTCGGATTGCCAGACTCAAACTTTTTAGCATTTCTGGCGCATCTTCAAGCAGCATTGGGGCCAATTCGGGCAAAAGCGATTCAGCAATATCTCCCATAGACTCCTGGAGTTCAGCTAACATTTTGGTTTTAATTTCCTCTATAGAAGATACAGCATATGATTGACTCATATTCAAGCTCCTGGATTTAATTATGTTAATTAGAATGACAAAAACGTCGTCTTTTTGCGATTTTTACCACCAAATAATTGTAATCGCTCATTGACCCGATGCCAGGCCGCGCTGGGCGCGGCCGGTGGAATGCCCTGGTGGGCTTCTTTACTTAAGCGAAAAGCGAAATCTTCGATCAGCCCGGAAACCGGGTCTTCTGGATGACTGTGCAGCAGGGGAACACCCCGGTTAATGGCGCTGACAAAACGGGTTGGCGCGAAGGGCAGAACCAATGAAATTGGATGGTTCAAAGCGGTTTCGATTTTTTTACTGGCCAGTCCACCGTGTTCAAATGTCCAATTCAGGACAAGTTTGATTTTATTATTTCCGTAACCTAATTTTTTATACGTATCCAGGGCGATGGCTGCGGTGCGTACCGAGGCCATTTCTGGAGCCATAAGCAGCAAGACGTAGTCAGCCGCATCGAGTATATCGAGGCTGATGTCGCTAAAGTCGTGGGGCAGGTCGGCGATCATGTATTCAAATCGAGGGCGGAGGATGGAAACGGCCGTACCCATCAAACTGTGATCAAACGATTCCGTGGCCGTCGGGTTGCCGGGGGCAGAAATAAACTGTACCCGGCTGTCATGCAGCCCCATGATTTTTTTCAGGACATCGATATCCAGCTCGTCAGTGGAAATATTGCCCAAATCGGCCCAGGTCCGTTTAAGCGGCGAATTGAGCATCAACGCGATTTGACCGGACGAAAGAACCATGTCCAGCAGCAGCGTCGGGCTTTGCCACAACGATGCCAGACTGATAGCCAGGTTGACAGCCAAACTGGATGAACCAATGCCGCCGCGCAGGCTGTGCACGGCGATGAACTGGGCATCTTCACTGTCAACGGCCATTCCCGTCGATTCAACCGCTCGCAGCGCTTCCGCTTTACGCAGCAGCGCAGTCAACCGGGCCGCTAATTCGGCCGTTTCAAATGGTTTACTCAAGTAGTCGTCGGCTCCCGCCTCAAACGCCCCAACTCGATCTTCCAGGTCTGATTCACTGGTAAGAACCAGGATCGGCAGATGGGCAAACCCCGGTTCCCGGCGCAGCCGACGTGTCACTTCAAACCCGTCGATGCCTGGCATCATCTTGTCAGTTACAACGGCGTCTGGTTTTTCGGCTTTGACCAGCCGTAAACCTTCCAGCCCGTCGGAAGCTGTGATTACATCATAACCCAGGGAAGAGAGACTTTTAGAGACAATCGTACGGATGATGCGATCGTCATCAATGACGAGAATCCTGGCCATTAGGCAGCTCCTGATTCAGAAAATTCAGCTTTCCTCGCAAACTTCCTTACCGGCATGGACCCAATTAGATACGCTTTGTGTTCCGACCTTTAATTTTTTACCGATTGCCCGATAGCTGTGGCCTTCTTCATAAAGTTTAATGGCCTGAAGCCGAATTTCGGATGAATATCCATTTGGGTTAGGCGACGGTGTGTAAATGCGGTCGCACCATTTGCAAAGGTATCGTTGGCTGCCAGATGGGTTAAATCCTGACTTTACTTGTTTTGATTTTGCATGGCAATATGGACATTTTTTCATACCCTCATTTTATATGTCGTTCTGGGTCTAGACACTCCCGCAAAAGTACCATTCTTTTGGGCAAAACCGATCCTAAAAACATACATTAGTACTATGTTCGGATGAGAGAGTTTAGGAGGGAGAATGGGGAATTAGCTAGTAACTAGAATTGCAGCAGCAACCGCGTTGCCAATTACTTTTACTTCACCATTGACTTCGATCGTAAATGGGCCGTCAAATGGGGCAATGTCGAGGATGCGAATTATGTTTCCGGGGGTCAACCCCAGTTCGGCCAGGTAGCGCAGCATTTCGCTGTTGGCGTCGTCTTGAATGCGGGCAACTTGGGCGGTCGTGCCAACGGCCGTTTCTACCAACGGTACCATGGGAATAGATTCAATTAACCCGTCTTTATCAGGAATCGGATCACCATGCGGATCAAATTTGGGGTTGCCCAGATAATGGGCAATCCGTTCTTCCAGCTTTTCACTGATAACGTGTTCCAGAATATCGGCTTGTTCGTGGACTTCATCCCAGCTAAACCCCAGCGCTTCATTGAGATAGAGTTCTAGCAGCCGGTGATGGCGGATAACCTCCAGGGCGATTTTTTCGCCCGCCTCAGTCAGAGTGACGCCGTAATGTTTTTCATAATGGACCAGATTTAACTTGGCCAGCCGCTGCAGCATGCTGGTAACAGAACCGGGTTTGACATCGCGGGCTTCGGCAATACGCGAGGTGCTGACCGGCGTCTCAAATTCAGCCAGGGCGAAAATTGTTTTCAAATAATCTTCAATTGCCTGGTGGTTTAGCCCATTGCGCTGGGCCGAGGAACCACTTTCTAAAGCATCAATTTTAGGCATAACTTCGTCCTGTTTTTACCAATCAAGTAACAAAAAGCTAACATAACAGGAGTGGCTTGTCAATATGGCGGCGCTGCGTTGAAAGATGAAACTGGTGGGGCGCCGGGTCACGTTGGCCGGGGTAAACGGCCGTTCACCAACACCAAAATCTCGGCCACAATTTCATCCGGCGTCAAATCACTGGTGTCAATCACGATGGCGTCATCGGCCGGGCGCAGCGGTGAATGTTTCCGGCTGCTGTCGAATTGGTCGCGGCGCTGTACGTCGGCCAGGATGGCTTCGTAATTGTTGTTGTGTCCCTGTTGGTTGCGGTCGCGCCAGCGGCGGCGGGCGCGCTCTTCGGCTGTGGCGGTGATGTACAGCTTAAGCGGCGCATCGGGCATGACCACCGTGCCGATGTCGCGGCCGACCATGACGACACTGCCGCGCAGGCCAAACAGGCGCTGCCGCTGCACCATTTCCTGGCGTACCCCGGCATAGCTGGAGACCAGAGAGACGTGAGCATCGACCTCCGGTGAACGCAGTTCCCAGGTGACATCCTGCCCGTTCAATAAAGTGGTGTATTGACGGCCGTCACCCTCTCCGGCCGGCGGTTGAACGTCAATGTCGATAGAATGGGCCAGTTCGGTGACGGCCGTTTCATCTTCCACTGCCACGCCAGCCTGCAACGCGGCCAGAGTCGCTGCCCGGTACATGCAGCCTGTATCCAGCAACAAAAAGCCCAGTTTCTTGGCCAAAATATATCCGATCGTCGATTTGCCCGATGCCGCCGGACCATCAATTGCAATAACGCGCAGTTGTTTTTCTTTTACCAATACAGTGTCCCCTTCGTTATTTTTTCTTTTGCCGACGGGCCGGTTTGCTCTGAACTGCCTTTTTGAGGGCCGATACTTCGCCACGAGTAAGATGCCGCCACTCACCCGGCTTGAGATTGCCCAGACTTAACGGGCCAATTTTTTCCCGCACCAGATGCGTGACCGGGAATCCCAAAATGTTGGCTACCCGCCGAATTTGCCGTTTGCGGCCCTCGCGCATAATGATTTCCAGCAGCGTAAAGTTAGGCCCCTGATTGATGACAGTGATTTTGGCCGGAACGGTCTTGCGATCATCCAGCCGGATGCCGCGCCGCCACTGGTTCAGCGTTTCCTCGTCAATTTTGCCTTCGACTGTGACCCTGTAAGTCTTTTCGTGGCCGTAACGGGGATGGGTGAGTTTATGGGCCAGGTCGCCGTCATTCGTCATAAGGATCAGTCCCATACTTTGCTTGTCCAATCGGCCTACCGGATAAATGTGGCCGGGCAGGGGAACGAGGTCGCGTACCGTGCGCCGTCCTTTTTCCATTTCGTCGTCCAGTGATGAGATGACCCCTTTGGGTTTGTTGATGGCCACGTAGATGAATTTGTCCTGATTATCACGCAGTTTGAGGAGACGGCCGTTCACTTCCACCTGGTCTTTGTTGGGATCGGCTTTGTCACCAAGTTTGGCGGTACGGCCGTTGACCCGCACCTTACCGGCTTCAATTAGCTTTTCATTTTCCCGGCGCGATCCCAACCCGGCCTGGGCCATCAATTTTTGTAATCGTTCTTCCAACTTATTCTTCCTCTTCGTCCAGCGGTGGCAGTTCTTCAATCGTGTTCAAGCCAAAATGCTGCAAAAATTCGGGAGCAGTGCCGTACAAAATCGGCCGTCCTGGTGTTTCCAGGCGGCCTAACTCTTCAATCAATCCCTTGCTGAGCAATGTGCGCAGCGCGCCATCAGAATTAACGCCGCGAATCTGGTCAACTTGGGGCCGGGTGATGGGCTGCATGTAGGCAATAATCGCCAATACTTCCAGCGCCGCCTGGCTCAGCCGCGTCGTTAATTCCAGCCCCAGAAACCGCTCGATGACAGCGCTGGCTTCCGGCGCGGTGGTTAGCTGGACGGCGCTGCCGCTCCATTGCAGCCGCAGGCCGCGCTCGTGGTAATCTTCTTCCAGCATATGCAGTAAACTGGTAACGGCCGCCGACGTCGTTTCCAATGCTTTGGCCAGCCGCCCGGTAGAAACCGGACCGCTGGAAACAAACAACATGCTTTCCAACAAGGCAGTCGGACTTAACTCGACTTGTTGCAGTTCACTCATGACGAGGTGTTCACAATCCTTTTTGAGTAGTTTCGGCTATAATCGTGCCTGACTATCGTAATTGAGCGACAGTCTACCGATTATACCCACAAAAAAAGACAGGATGCGAATGGATATAAAAATTGCCCCCTCTAAATATGCTCACAAAAATCAACAGGCCCATCTGGCCGAATTGGTTGAATTCCTAAAAATTCCCAGCATCAGTACTCAGCCGGAACACGACGCTGATGTAGTTGCCGCTGCCGAATGGATGGCTGATGCTATGCGCCAGGCCGGGATTGAAAATGTGCGTCTGATCGAAACGCCGCGCCATCCGTTGATTTATGGCGACTGGCTGCATGCCGGCCCGGATGCGCCAACGGTGTTGATTTATGGCCATTACGACGTGCAGCCGCCTGATCCGTTGGAATTATGGCAGTCGCCGCCGTTTGAGCCGGTGGTGAAGGATGATTATTTGGTTGCTCGCGGTTCCTCGGATGATAAAGGGCAGGCGTATATTCACGTGAAGGCGGTGCAGGCTTATTTAGAAACAAACGGCCGTTTACCGGTCAACGTCAAATTTATCATCGAAGGCGAAGAAGAGATTGGCGGGGCCAGTTTGGAAGCCTTTATCCCCGAGAACAAGGAACTGCTGGCCGCCGATGTCGCCCTGGTGTCCGATACCCACATCCTCAGCCCGGAGCAGCCAGCCATCGTTTATGGATTGCGCGGCCTGTGTTATATCCTGGCGGACATCACCGGCCCGGATCATGATTTACATTCTGGCAGTTTTGGCGGTGGGATTAACAACCCCATTAACGCGGCGGCCCAAATGATTGCTAAGTTGAAGGATGAGAACGGCCGTATCCTCATTCCCGGGTTCTACGATAAAGTCCGCCAATTGTCGGCCGAAGAGCGGGAAATCCTGCGCCAATTCCCTCTAGATGAGGCGGAATGGTTGACCAACGCCGGTGCGCCACAAATCTGGGGCGAACCCGAATTCAGCCTGGTTGAACGAATTGGCGCCCGGCCGACTTTGGATGTCAATGGCATCATTGGCGGCTACACGGCCGCTGGCCGAAAAACTGTCTTGCCGTCAACCGTCCATGTCAAAATCTCTATGCGTCTGGTGCCTGATCAAGACCCGAAGGAAATCGCCGATTTGTTCTGCCGATACGTGGAATCGATTTTGCCGCCGTCGGTCACAGTTAAGTTTGACATCGGCGCTTTTTCACCGGCCAGCATCACCGATTACACGATTCCGGCAATGCGGGCGGCGTCGGCAGCCTACGAACAGGTATTTGGAAAAGCACCCGTTTATATGCGTGAGGGCGGTTCGATTCCGGTGGTAGCGGCTTTCCAATCCCAGTTGGGCCTGGAGACGGTTTTGATGGGCTTTGGCCTGCCCGGTGACCGGATTCATTCGCCTAACGAGCGTTTTTACGTTTCCAATTTTTACAAGGGGATTCAAACCAGCATCTATTTCCTGAATGAATATGCTCGATTGGCATCGTTGGATTCGACGGGGGAGTAACGGCCGTCAGGTTTTGTGGATAGATCTGATAGCCGAAGCAGCGCACTCGGTTACGCAAACCAGGCAGCCATGACAGCGATGCACATCGATAAAAGGCGGCTCATCCCGGTCAATGCGGATGATGGCTTTGACGGTGCATACCTTTTCCGCCAGGCAGCGCTGGCAGTTCAGGCACAAAGAATAATCTACAAATAGGGTATTGGCTGCGTGATTCATTTTTCGTTAGCTGCTTACCGTGTTCCGTAATCTGTGAACCGTGTTCTGTTATCGGATTACGGAATACGGTTCACGGAACACGTATGACCGGTTCCTTTGGGCAGTGACTCAAGTATTCAAACCCATCTTCAGTGATTAAAATCAAATCTTCGATACGGACGCCGCCCCAGCCGGGTAGGTAGATGCCCGGTTCAATGGTGATAGTCATGCCGGGGGCCATGATTTCTGCTTCGGTGCGGGTGGAGAGGAATGGGTCTTCGTGAATAGCCAATCCCAGGCCATGTCCCAGCCCGTGGCCGAAATAGTCGCCGTGTCCGGCAGCAGCAATGACGTCACGGGCCAGGGCGTCAACCTTTTTGCCGTTCATGCCCGGTTTGATGTGGTCGAGAACGGCCGTTTGCGCATCCTGTACCAAATTATAGACCGACCAAAACAGCTCATCCGGTTCGCTGCCCAGATAAAACGTGCGTGTCATGTCGCTGTGATAGCCGTCGAGTTTAGCCCCCATATCCACGATGAGGCTGTCGCCGGCCCGTAGTTGGCGGCTGCCCGGATGGTGGTGCGGCAGGGCAGCATTGGGGCCGGAGGCCACAATCACGTCGAAGGCCATGCCATCGGCCCCGGATTCGCGCATGAGTTTCTCTAATTGCCAGGCTAATTCGCGTTCGCTCATGCCGGGGCGGGCGATAGTGTTGACCTGGGCCATCGCCTGGTCGGTGATGGTGGCGGCGGCGCGGATGGCTTCGATTTCGGCCGGGGACTTGATTTTGCGCAGGGGTTCGGCCGTTTCCATGAGCGGATCCCAGAAAACATCCTTGATCTTGTCTAGCCTGGTTTGATCGGCCAGGGTGATGTGTTGTGCTTCAATGCCAACCACTGTGACGCCGGCGGCGGCAAAAAAGGCGGCGTTGTCTTCATCGGTGCGCCGGTGTTTGAACAGTTCAAAGGCCGGGGATTCGGCGGCGGCCTGTTCCCAATAGCGGAAATCGGTGGCCAGTAGCGCCTTGTCTTTGGTGATGAGAAGTTGGCCATTGGAACCGGTGAAGCCGCTGAGCCAGCGCCGGTTGATGGGGCTGGTGATCAGCAGGCCGTCAATTTCCCAATCATCAAATTTCCGCCGGATGGCAGTCAAGCGTTGTTCAAATACGTTCATTGTTTCTTGCCTATTTGTTTGATTTCATTGCCCAAAATATCGCGTAGAATAGCGATCATTGTGGCATAAGTGGGATCCATGCCGAAATAGGACAGGTTCTGTGTGCCCAGATTTTTACCTTTGCTGAACGGTGTGTCCGAGGCGTAGTGCAGGATGCCGATGGGGAAGGAGGCGTTGTACAGGTTAACGAGTTCGTTGTAAGGATGCCGCTTGGGGCGCACCATCTCGTAAACGCCGCTGAGGTAAGGACCAGCTTCCATTTCCATATCGGTGTAGCCTTCCTGGTAGAAGACGGACATGTAACCTTCGTTTTGCAGGAAAGTGCCGGGCACGGTGATCGCTTTTTGGTTATCCATAACCGTGCCATAAACCAGGTAGGGGGCCACGTCGTCGGCTTTGAACCGGTTTTCGAATAGATAAGTGTTGAGCGAATGTTCGTCGTGGACGACGCTGGGCAGCATGACATCACCGATACGGCCGTTCAGCGTCGCCGCCTTGCCCATGATGTATACGCCTCGTACCTCAGCGATGTTGCGGGCGATTTCTGTCAGCACCTGGTAGGCGGCCATGCCCAGCGGGTAGTCGATATTGACGATGATGGCCTCGCTTTGCTGCATTTGTTCGATGCCTGATAGGCGTAAACGGCCGTCCAGACAATCCGGCCGCAGTTGATTGAGGGCCACTACTTGAACTTCAATGTCGAAGGCATGTTCGCTGGGCACGCGGAAAATACCTCGTTCCTGCTCGTGGGCGAGGCGTTTTTCGCGCATGCCAGGATGGGCGCTTTCATATTTTTTCAGGACGTAGTAGAGGAAATTTTCCCGGCTGCTGGGGACATTGCGCTCCAGGATGTCCTGATACTCCTGCTGCAATTCGTTGCTGCCATCGTGATAAATGAACTTTTCCAGTTCGGCTTCATGAGCCAGGGCAAAGCCGCTGAGCAGGTTGGTCATGCTGTGGGTGTTGCTGGAAATGAAGTAAAGCGGGCGGCTTTCGAAGGTGACGCCAGGCACACTGCGTTCCACGTTGCGCCACCATTGGCGCGTCGCCCGCTTGTAGTCGGCCAATGAACCGGCCAGGGAACGAATGGCTAATTCTTGTTTACGGCGGGCAATTTCGAGAAGGTTAACGGCCGTTTTCTCCCCCCAAATCTGCATCAATCGTTCTAAATCCTCTACAGGGATGTCCGTCAGACGGCTTAATTCGCCTAACTGGGTAGCTCTGGGCCGCCCGCCATCAGCTTCGATTTTTTCCAGTAATGCCAGCACATTCGATTTACTAAACAGGACGTACAGCTTGCGCCGCTCAATCTGGTAAGCAGTAAGAATCGGCACCAGGTCATCAATGTCCGACCGACTGGCGATGTAGACGGCTAGCGTACTTTTGCCGTCATAAAAATTGCGCCGCCGCCGCCCTGGCGCACTCACCTGCTGCCATGATTCAACATCAGAATAGCCATGTTGGGCAAAAACCCGCTCCGATTGGCCCATGACGACCAGCCGGATTTTGCTCAGGCAGTGGGGCATACGCAGGATGGCATAAATGAAGGCGGCCATGTCTGGCTGCGGTTCGTCGGCAAGGTTGTGCAGGGCGGAGTGAATGCGCTTGTGGGCTTCGATGAGTGTCTTGATCTGTACTTCGCGTGTGCTGCGTAGGAGGGAATAGTATGTACGTAAGTAAAGATTGATTTCTTCGTTGCCGGAGCTGGGAACGGTTCGATCCATGTTAAGCCTTTAGCTGTTAGCAATTAGCTGTCAGCTTTATTTGTTTACCCAAATGTGGCCGCTGCCGGGGATGACTTCACCAACGGTAACGGCCGTTTCACAATTCTCCATAAATATCTCCACCTTTTCCGGCGGCAGGGCGACCAGCAGCCCGCCCGACGTTTCCGGCGTCCACAACATATCCTGCATCAACAGACTGACGCTCTCGCCAAAGGTGACGTGCGGCGCGAAAAAGAGGTTGTTGTTGCCTTTACCGCCGGGGAAAGTGCCTGCTTCACCATATTCAACCGCGCCGGGCAGGAAGGGCAGTTTGTCCAGGTCAAAGCGGAAATCTACGCCGCCTTGACTGGCCATTTCGTAGGCATGACCCAGGAGACCAAAGCCGGTGATATCGGTCAGGCCGTGGGCCTGGGCCAGATGGGCGGCCTGGGCGGCTTGTTGGTTGAGCTGTTTCATGCTGGTAACGGCCGTAGCCACATGTTCCTCGCTGGCCTTTTGCTGCTTGAGCGCTGTCGTTACCACGCCGACGCCCAACGGCTTGGTCAGCAGTAAAACGTCACCGGGCTGCGCGCCGCCCTTGATTTTGACCTTGTCGGGATGGATGATGCCGGTCACCGCCAGCCCATACTTAGGTTCTTTATCGTTGACGCTGTGGCCGCCGACGACCACGCCGCCAGCCTCAGCCACTTTTTCCGCGCCACCGCGCAGCACCTCACGCAAAATATCGTGAGCCAAATTGTCGGGGAAGGCGACCAGATTGATGGCGAACAGTACTTCGCCGCCCATCGCATAAATGTCGGAAAGGGCATTGGCAGCGGCAATCGCCCCAAAATCATACGGGTCATCGACGACCGGCGGGAAAAAGTCGGTAGTGGTGATGATGGCCTGTTCGTCGTTGAGTTTGTATACGGCCGCATCATCTGCTCTGTCTAATCCAACAAGCAAATTGGGAAAATCGGCCGGGTTAAAAATGTTGCGTAATGGCTGCAGAACCTGCGCCAGGTCCGAAGGACTCAGCTTGGATGCTCAACCGGCGCAGGAAGCATAAGCCGTTAGGCGAATTTGTTTACCAGTCATTAAAGCTCTCTATCATGAATTGAAAATTTGTGTCATTACGTCATTTTTTCATGCGTCAGGATATGATGACGCATGATTTATGACTTATGAGATTCCTCAAAAGTATAACGAATGGTTACAGTCTGGCAATGCAATTTTAGTGTGTAGTGCCAGGCACAGGGCAGTAGATTTCGCTTGAACCAGGCTGTTATGCCCTGTGCCTGGCACTTCTCGCCAACAGACAATTGACGGGGTTTGCTGGCAAATCTATAATGACGCCTGCATGACGCATGACTTATGACGCATGAGGATTATTGAATGAAGCGGAAACGGCCGTTAACCCGGTTTGAATCGCTGGCCC
Source organism: Ardenticatenaceae bacterium (assembly GCA_020634245.1). Lineage (GTDB taxonomy): Bacteria > Chloroflexota > Anaerolineae > Promineifilales > Promineifilaceae > JACKCC01. Next base: position 442,122 of record JACKCC010000006.1, read on the forward strand.
AAAAATTGGTGGAAGGCTCGTTTAAGCGGCTGTTTGGCGAGCAGTTGGAACCCTACGAAATTGCGGCCAGACTGGCGCAGATGATGGAAGATTTTACGCTGGATGGGCTGGCTCCCAATCATTTCGAGGTGGTTTTGGCGGAGACTGACCGGGAATCGCTGCTGGGCCAATATCCGGCGCTGCCGGCGCAGTTGGCCGGTTATCTTGCCAATCTGGCGCAGCAGGCCGATTTGAAACTGCCTGGCGTGATTCAGGTGATTTTTCGGGATGATGTTGCCCTGGCGCCCCACCAATTCTACGTTCGGGCTGAACATGCGGCTCCAGCTAACGAACATACGACTCAAATCCAACTGCGCGATGATGGTCAGGCTTTGGCGGCGTTGCGTACGTTGGATGCCTATCTAGTTATTGGCGGACGGCGTTACGTAGCGTTAGATCGGCCTGTGTTCTCGATTGGACGGCGCACCGATAATGATATTGTGCTGGATTCGCCCACCGTCAGCCGGAAACATGCGCAAATTCGCTGGCGGTACGGCCGTTTCATCCTTTACGATCTCAGCCAGCGGGGGAGAACGGCCGTTAACGACCAACCAGTCACCGAACACGTCTTGCAGCCGGGTGACGTGATTACCTTGAGCGATATGCGCCTCATCTATGGCGAAGAACAAGCGACCGGCCCGCAAAACCCGCCGGAGATAGACGAGGACGGCCAGACCCTGCCGTTGCCCAAGTATGAATCCTGAAATTGTCTTATTGTTGCTGCGTCTGGTCGGTGCGGCCGTTTTGCTGGCCTTTTTGGGTTTGATTGGCTGGTATCTTTACCAGGATGTGCGTCTGGCATCGGCGGCGTTGGCGGTCCAATCTCAGCCGCTGGGACATTTGACTGTGGTAGAAAACCCGGCGGGCACACCAGCAGTGGGGACGCGCTATCCGCTGCTGCCGGTGACGAGTATCGGCCGTTCATCGAGCAACGTGATTGTGCTGGATGATGGCTATACGTCCGGCCAACACAGTCTCATCACCCGGCGCGGCGATTTGTGGTGGCTGGAAGATTTGGGCAGCCGCAATGGGACGTTGTTGAACGAGGTGCTGCTGGCGGAAACGGCCGTTCTCAGTGCCGGTGACATCATTACGATTGGTAATATTAAACTTAAGCTAGAGTTAGCGTAAAGAGCTAGAGGAGGAAATTATGGACTTAGGATTAAAAGATAAAGTGGCATTGGTGGTGGCGTCGAGCACCGGTTTGGGCTTTGCGGCGGCGCTGGAGCTGGCGAAGGATGGGGCGAAGGTGGTGGTATGCGGTCGCTCCCAGGATAGTTTGGATACGGCCGTAGCCCGGATCAAAGCCGAAGTAGGGGGGGATGCAAATGTGGTCGCTTTTACCACCGACGTGACCGATCTGGCCCAAAATGAAAAACTCATTGCCGATACAGTGGCCCGCTTTGGCGGGCTGGACATCCTCATTACCAACGCCGGCGGTCCGCCCGGCGGCACGTTCGACAGCCTCGATCTGGACGCCTGGGACAAAGCCTACAATCTAACATTAATGAGCGCCGTTCGCCTTATCAAATTGGCGCTGCCCCACCTGCGGCAAAGCCAGGCAGCCAGTGTGTTAACCGTTACCAGCATCTCTCTCAAGCAGCCGATTGCCGGGCTGCTGTTGTCCAATGTTATGCGTCCGGCGGTGGCCGGTGTCACCAAAACTTTATCACAAGAGTTGGGGCCGGAAAACATCCGCGTCAACTCCATCCTGCCCGGCTGGACGGCCACCGACCGGGTCAATCACATCTTCGAGTACCGCGCCCAGCAAAATGGCACCGACATGGATACGGAAAAAGGTAAAATCACTGCTACCATCCCCATGGGCCGCATGGCCGATCCGGCCGAATTTGGCCGCGTCGCCGCCTTTCTGGTCAGCCCCGCCGCCAGCTACATCACCGGCGCGATGATCCCCGTGGATGGCGGCAGTTACGCAGGACTTTTGTAGAAGGCAGAAGGCAGAAGGTAGAAGACAGAATCTTTTTTCTGATTTCTGCCTTCTGCCTTCTAATTTGGAGTTGTTATGGCTTTTCATGGTGGCGGCTGGTTCGCTTATATTCGACATGATGAGGCGCAGGATCGGCCGGCGATTACGCGGGATTTACTGGTGCGGGTGTGGGGTTTTGCACGGCCGTATCAACTGCGCATCCTTGGTTTACTGCTGACCATTTTACTGATTTCCGGCATTTCCCTTATTTCGCCGCTGTTGTTCCGCGACTTGATCGACAATGCTATTCCCAACTATAACCGGACCCGGTTGAACTGGCTGGCCCTGGGCATGGTAGCTATTCCGCTGCTCAATGGTTTGATTGGTGTCTGGCAGCGCCAGCTTAATTCGCAAATTGGCGAAGGCGTTATTTATGATTTGCGCCGGGCGTTGTACGCACACATGCAGCGCATGTCCTTGCGCTTTTTTACCAAAACCCGCACTGGCGAACTGATGTCTCGCCTCAACAACGACGTTGTTGGCGCACAGCAGGCTATCAGTGATACCCTGGTGACGATTATTTCCAACATTGTGCGTTTGGTGGCCACGTTGGGGATTATGCTGGCTCTGGAATGGCGGTTAACGTTGTTGGGGATTGCCATTTTGCCTTTGTTTATCTTGCCGGCGCGGCGTATTGGCCGCATTTTGCGCGATTTGCGCCGCCAGTCGATGGAAAAGAATGCCGAGATGAACGCCACGATGAATGAAACGCTCAACGTCAGCGGGGCGCTGCTGGTTAAATTGTTTGGCCGGGAAAAGCGGGAATATGAGCGGTTCAGCCACGACGGCGGCGCGGTGCGCGACATTGGCATCCGTTCGGCGGTGATTGGGCGCTGGTTTTTTATGATGTTGAGTGTAGTGGGGGCAGTGGGCACGGCCGTTGTCTATTGGGTTGGCGGCTTGCTGGTCTTGAATGGGCAGTTCACCATTGGCACGATTGTCGCCTTTGGCACGTACCTGACCCAATTGTATGGCCCGCTAATGGCATTGACTAACGCGCCCATCGAGTTTGCCCAGAGTATGGTCAGCTTCGAACGGGTGTTTGAGGTGCTGGATACGCCGGTTGAGATTAGGGAACGGGAATCGGCGAAACCATTGGGGCGGGTGGACGGCCGTATCCAATTCCAAAACGTCTCTTTTGCCTATGCCGGGCTGGCCGGTGAAGAAAAAATTGGTCTGGAAGAGGTCGCTCGTTTTACCTGGGGCGGTAGTGAGGCTCATCTCAAACGCGGCAAACAGACCAGTGATGGCGAAAACGGCCAGTCGGCGGCTCCCAGTGAGACGCAGTGGGCTTTGCGCGACGTCAACTTCACCATCGAGCCGGGCCAGTTGGCAGCGCTGGTTGGCCCCAGCGGGGCGGGAAAAACCACCACCACTTACATGATTCCCCGCCTGTACGATCCTACCGAGGGCCAGGTGTTGATTGACGGCCGTGACATCCAGGAAGTCACCCTCAAATCCCTGGCCGACAACATCGGCATGGTTACGCAAGAAACCTACCTGTTTTACGACACCATTCGCGCCAATTTGCTCTACGCCCGTCCTGATGCCAGCCAAGCCGAAATGATTGTCGCCGCTCAAGCAGCCAACATCCACGATTTCATCGCCGGTCTGCCTGATGGCTACGATACGGTAGTTGGCGAGCGTGGCTACCGGCTCAGCGGCGGCGAGCGCCAGCGCATCGCCATTGCCCGCGTCATCCTTAAAAATCCGCGCATTTTGGTCCTGGACGAGGCCACATCCAGCCTGGATTCACTCTCGGAGGCTTTGATTCAGGAGGCGCTTAAGCGGGTGATGGAGGGACGGACGAGCCTGGTGATTGCCCACCGGTTGTCTACGATTTTGGCGGCGGACGTGATATTGGTGATGGAGAACGGCCGTCTCATCGAAAAAGGCACACACAACGAATTACTGGCTGAGGGCGGTCTATACGCCACCTTATACGAAACACAATTCCGGTCCGCGGAAATGGGTATGTGATCACTGGGTAATAATCTCAAATTTCGTGTGTGTAGAGTTTGATTTTGTTCGTCACGTCCATAATAGCCCGCGAAGACAAAATATGCGGCTTATTGATGATAACCGGGATACCCATTTGCGAGGCTTGCTGAAAAGCTTCCGGCGCAGGTGGAATAACGCCTAAAATCATGTCACTGTTTTGATTCAGCCCTAACTCAATTTCAATTTCATCGCGCTTCATCATTGTCGCCGAGGGCGACCGGGACAAAATCACAATGCGTGTCCGATCGGAAAGAGACCAATCATGCAAAGTCGTCAATTTGGCATGTGTGGCTTTAACGGAAACCACTTCTGGTTCGGTGACCAGGATGATGAGATCGGTCAGTTCCAGAGCTTCACGCATGACTTTGCCGGCAATCGTTGGAATATCCAAAATCAAAAAATCGGTGCGAATGGTTAACGCATCAATGATGCTCCTGGCATGCTCTACTGAAAGTGTAAAATCGGCGCCATCTTGCGGCGCTGTTAGCAAACGCAAACCGGAAGCATGTTGTACCACCCGGCGATTGACTTCCCGCCAGTTCAACTGCGATGGCTCCAGGGCCAACAGGTCACCCAAGTCTTGGGCCAGAGCCATGTTCAGGTGATGTACCATCGTCCCCGGATGAGACTGCAACTCCGTCAGTGTGACTGATTTGCCATCGGCATTCAAAGCCGCAGCGACGTTGATGGCCATTGTTGTTGTGCCTACACCACCCTTGGCACCGACAAAAGTGACGATGCGGGCCGTTGGGATTTGCGTATATTGGGCACGATGCAAGAGAGCATTTGCCCGCGCCAAAAGCTCTTGCCGCGCGACAGGTTTGGCTACGTAATCATCAGCGCCTGCTTCAAATCCCACGATTTTGTCGTCAACTTCGCCTTTGGCGCTGAGCATGATGATTGGTAATTGGGAGGTTTTGGGTTGTGATCGCAGATGTTTGCAAACTTCGATACCGCTCATTCCTGGCATCATGACGTCTAAAACCACGATATCAGGCTGTGTTTCATTGACTTTTTGTAAAGCCATTTTGCCGTCGGTTGCTTTTTCGACAATAAATCCGGCACGATCAAAGAATAGTCCCAGCATTTCGAGAACACCGGGTTGATCGTCAACGAGGAGCACGCGGGGTTTATTACTCATGGTTGTATCCTTGAATCATATCCCAATAATTTGTGCTAATCTCCCAAAGCTAAATAATCCTGGCCATGCAGCCGTTCTTGGATGCGGTCCACAATGAGACGGAGATGGTCATCGTGTTGAACATAGTCTAAATTATCTGTATCGACGGTGAGTATAGGGCATAACTTAAAGCCATCCACCCATTCTTCGTATAGGTGATTCAGGTGTTCCAGGTATGTCTGGGCAATTTGTTGTTCATAATGCCGGCCACGTTGACTGATGCGGCGTTGTAAAGTCGGAACTGATGCTTTTAAATATACCACTAAATCGGGTGGTCGGAGCAGTTGTGATAAGGTTTGATACAGAAGGTAATAGGTTTGCCAATCTTGCTGGCTCATGTGGCTTTGTAGGTAGAGATTACGAGCGAAGATTTCGGCATCTTCGTAGACGCTGCGATCTTGCAGTACGGAACCGTCGTTTTGCAGAAGCTGCTGATGCTGGAGTAAGCGTTGGGAAAGAAAGAAGATTTGTGAATGGAAGCTCCATCGCTGCATATCTTCGTAAAATTTTGGCAGGTAAGGGTTGTTGGCTTCGCCTTCAAGGAAAGGTTTCCAGCCAAGATGGTGGGCGAGGAGTGTGGTAAGTGTTGATTTTCCGACGCCGATATTGCCGGCAATGGTTATGAAATTAGACGAAAATTTTAAGGACATCGGATTTTTCCCAAGCTTGTTGCTTAATGTGAATTAATTGTAGCTTGTTTTGTCAACTATTCATAGGCTGGCGTAAAATATAGGATAAGTTTTGCTGGTTTTATGATGATTTTGGCAGAATTGGCAGGAGATTGGAAGATGCGAGAAGCGTTTATTTTTGATGCGGTACGAACGCCACGTGGCCGGGGCAAGGAGAGCGGCGGGCTTCATGGTGTGAAGGCATTGGATTTGTTGGTGGTATTGTTTACGGCCGTGCAAAACCGCAATGCTTTGGATACATCTCAGGTAGATGATGTATTATTGGGCTGTGTGACACCCATTGGGGAACAAGGGGCGAACATTGCCCGGACAGCGCCGCTTTATGCCGGGTGGGATGTCGATTTGCCAGGTATGCAGATTAATCGGTTTTGTGCATCGGGGCTGGATGCGGTGAACACGGCGGCGATGAAGGTGCGGTCGGGCTGGGAGCATTTTGTTGTAGCCGGCGGTGTAGAGTCGATGTCGCGCGTGCCGATGGGATCAGACGGCGGGGCGATGTTTGAAGACCCGGTGGTGATGGAACAGTTGGGTATTGTGCCACAGGGCATCAGCGCTGATTTGATCGCTTCGCTGGAAGGATTTACGCGTGAGGAGGTGGACGAATATGCGCTACAATCGCAGCAGCGGGCGGCTCACGCGGCGGCAAATGGGTATTTTCAGTCGATTGTGCCGGTGGTGGATGGGAACGGCCGTATCCTCCTTGACCACGACGAGCATATACGCCCCGAAACCACACTGGATGGGCTGGCCAGTTTGCGGCCCGCCTTCCAGAAAATGGGCGAAGCTCGATTTGACGCCATCGCCCTGCAAAAATACCCGCAAATCAACCACATTAACCATATCCACACGGCCGGCAATTCATCGGGTATCGTTGATGGCGCGGCCCTTGTTTTGGTCGGCTCCAAAGAAAAAGGGGCTGCATTGGGTCTAAAACCGAAAGCGCGTATCGTTTCCGCCGCACTGATTGGGGATGAGCCAACTATTATGTTAACTGGCCCTGCGCCAGCATCACGCAAAGCATTGCAGTTGGCTGGTATGACCCTGGATGATATTGATCTCATTGAAGTCAATGAAGCGTTTGCGGCTGTTGTCCTTAGATTTATGAAAGACATGGGGCTGGAGTCCAGCGAGCGGGTAAATGTGAATGGCGGCGCGATTGCCCTGGGACATCCGCTGGGCGCGACGGGGGCGGTTATTTTAGGAGTTGTCTTAGATGAGCTGATCCGTCGTGACAAGGAAACGGCTCTTGTTACTTTATGTGCTGGCGGCGGGATGGGAATTGCAACTATCATTGAGCGCGTTTCGTGATAGAATTGCCCGGTTGACAATACAGGCCTGTTTCCTGAGCCTGTCGAAGGGAACCAGCCTTTGAAAAGCTTTGTCTTCGACAAGCTCAGACTTCGACTGGCTGTATGTTATGAAGGAGAAAAAATGACCCACATCGTAGAATCACAATCAATTTCGGGTGTGTTTATTGTTCATTTGTCATCATTTGCTGATGAAAGAGGTCGGTTTATGGAGACGTTCCGCAAGGAATGGTTCCCTCAACGCAGTTGGGAAAAAATTCAGATGAACCGTTCTGAGTCAATGGCGAATGTTTTGCGCGGTTTGCATTACCATTTTCATCAAGTGGATTACTGGTATGTGCAGTCGGGTTTGATACGGGTAGGGCTTGTAGATTTACGGCCGTTATCACCTACTTATATGGCATCTCAGACCATTGAGATGGATGGCGGCAACGGCTCTGGTGTATATATACCGGTGGGAGTCGCGCATGGATTCCTGGCCCTCACCGATGTCATTCATACCTATGTCGTCGATAATTATTATGATGGCGGCCAGGATGAATATGGCGTTGCCTGGGATGATCCTGATTTGGGATTGGATTGGAAGATTAGTGCGCCGCCGCTTATTTCTAAACGAGATGCATCCAATTTCCGTTTACGAGATATTCCGGTCGAGCAGTTACCAAAATAAACTAAAATGACCAGCAAGTCTACAATGGGAGACAGTTTATGAACAAATTGCAGGAATTATTAGAAAAAGAGGGCCGGCTTTTATTGGATGGGGCTATGGGAACCATGTTGATGGCCGCCGGTTTGGAGCAGGGTGCGCCACCGGAAGGGTGGAATGTTGCCCATCCTGACAAAGTTCGCGCGGTTCATCGTGCCTACATCGAAGCCGGTTCCAACATTATTTTGACTAACTCGTTTGGCGGAACAAGGTTTCGGCTCAAACTGCACAATTTGCAGGATCGCGTAGCTGAGTTGAATCGGGCGGCAGCGGCGAATGCCCGTGCCGAAGCAGATGCTGCCGGGCGTACCGTTTTGGTAGGTGGTTCCATTGGACCAACCGGTGAATTGTTTGCGCCCATGGGGACGATGACGTTTGAGGATGCAAAAGCAGCTTTTGCTGAACAGGCGGCTGCACTTGATGAAGGTGGCATCGATATTCTCTGGATAGAGACGATGAGCGATCTGAATGAAGTTCGCGCGGCCGTTGAAGGAGCGAAATCGGTTTCCAACCTGCCGGTAGCGGCCACGATGACATTTGACACCCACGGCCATACGATGATGGGGGTCAGCCCGAAGAAGGCGTTGGAAGTGATGGGTTCGTTTGGTCTGGCAGCGTTGGGTGCTAACTGCGGCAACGGTCCGGCCGAAATTGAGGATGTGATTACGACGATGCATTCACTTGACCCGGATATGATTTTGATTGCCAAGTCAAATGCCGGGATTCCTCATTGGGTGGATGATGAGTTGCATTATGATGGTACACCGGAGGTGATGGCCGAGTATACGAAGCGGGTCTTTGCCTCGGGGGCCAGTTTGATTGGAGGCTGCTGCGGCAGTTCGCCAGCCCACATCAAAGCAATGGGCGAAGCTCTAAAGGTGGCCGAACAAAATGCGGTGATGCCTTCTTCAAATATGCCTGGCGTGGCCGCCGCTAAATCGGGCCGCGAACGACGTCATCGACGCAAGGGAGAGTAATCATGGCGGACACAATCCTATTTTCGAAAACGAAAACAGTAATCATTGGCCCGGAACGGCCGTTTACCATCATCGGTGAGCGTATCAATCCAACTGGCCGTAAACTGCTGGCGGCAGAAATGGCTGCCGGCAATTACGATCGCGTTGTCAACGATGCCCTGGCCCAAGTAGCTGCCGGTGCGCACATGCTTGATGTCAATGCCGGCATCCCCTTGGCTGACGAACCGGCCATCATGGCTAAAGCTATCAAGCTGGTTCAATCGGTGGTGGACGTGCCTATTTCCATCGACTCTTCAGTGGTGGCAGCACTTCAGAGCGGCCTGGAAGCTTACGAAGGAAAGGCACTGGTCAATTCCGTGACCGGCGAAGATGAACGGCTAGAGGCGGTGCTGCCACTCATCAAGAAACATGGTGCGGCCGTTATCGGCATTTCTAATGACGAGACCGGCATATCTGAAGACCCGGAAGTGCGCTTTTCTATCGCCAAAAAGATAGTCGAGCGGGCATTGGATTACGGGATTCCCAGAGAAGACATCATCATCGATCCCCTGGTTATGCCAGTTGGTGCGATACGTTACGCCGGGCGGCAGGTTTTTGCAATTGTACAGCGGGTGCGGGATGAATTGGGAGTCAACACCTGCTGCGGAGCCAGCAACGTGTCCTTTGGTTTGCCCAACCGCAAACCACTCAATGCCGCATTCCTGGCGATGACCATTGGGGCGGGCTTGACCTCGGCTATCACCAATCCGCTTGAACCAGAAATCATGCAGACCATTCTGGCGGCCGACGTGATGATGGGACACGATGAAAATTGTGCGGCCTGGATCAGCGCCAATCGGCCACAAACCGAGGGCGGGGATGGTGACGGCCGTGAACGGCGTCGCCGTCGGCGTGACCGTTAGCCCTTTCCCCTGTTAATTCAACTATAATGGAAATGAAAAAGCCCTTTCGCATTGCAAAAGGGCTTTAATTTCTCTTAGCTCCTCAGGTTGGACTCGAACCAACAACCCTGCGGTTAACAGCCGCATGCTCTGCCATTGAGCTACTGAGGAAGAACGAGCGAAATTATACCAGAAGCGTGAGAGCATGCAAGTCGGCGAATTGCCTCAAAAAAAATGTTACCCAAGAAAGGGTCGTTGAATCATAAAAAGTGTTACCTTCGCAACCATGATGGATGCGAAAATGAGTCAACACAGTAAACGAGAGTTAGTCCAGCGTCTGCAACCGAGATACCTCAAAGCAGACCGCAAAGAGAAAACAAAGATTTTGGATGAGTTTGTGGCTGTAACCGGCCTACACCGCAAGGCAGCGATCCGCCGCCTGCGCCAACAAAATCAGCCAAAGCGAGAGCGTCGTGGTCGGCAGAAAATCTATACAGGCAGCGTGGTGAGCGCCCTGACCCAAATCTGGCGCATTTGTGGCGGTATCTGCGGCAAGCGGCTCCAGCCTATCTTGGCCGATATGGTCACTTCCCTGGAGCGACATCAGGAACTCGCGCTGGATCAGGAAACCAAGAGGCTGGTCTTGGCGGTTAGTCCGGCCACCATTGACCGATTGTTACAGCCGTTCAAGACCAGCCAGCAGCGGGGTCAAAGTACGACGAAGCCTGGGGGGCTGCTCAAACACCAAATCCCGGTACGCACCTTTGCAGACTGGGATGACACTCAAGCCGGATTTGTCGAGATAGACCTGGTGGCTCACTGTGGTGAAAGTACAGCCGGACAGTTTCTATGCTCCTTCACCGCCACCGATGTGGCCACTGGCTGGACGGAGTGTTTCAGCTTACGGCACCGCTCACAAATCGCTGTGACTGAGGCGCTAGACCAGCTACGACAACGTTTACCTTTTCCACTTTTGGGCATTGATTCTGACAATGACAGTGTCTTTATCAATGACCTGATTCTGAACGATTGCCAAATGCACAAGATTACCTTCACCCGTTGTCGCCCTTACAAGAAAAACGACCAATGTTTTGTTGAACAGAAAAACTGGTCAATTGTGCGCCACACCATTGGCTATCAACGGTTTGAATCCCAGGCGGCTCACCAATTGCTGGGTGACATCTATGCTGAGTTACATCTCTACACCAATCTATTTCAGCCAACCTTCAAGTTGGTGAGCAAAAAGCGTACCGGCGCGAAGGTGTACAAGAAGTATGAAACGCCCAAGACGCCCTTGCAACGGGTATTGGACATGAAGCTGCTTTCGCCTGAAAATAGTGACCTGTGGCAGGCGACATATCGGGACACCAATCCGGCTCAATGCCGCCGCAATATTGATGAGAAAGTGAAGCAATTAGTGCGATTGGGAAAGTAACATGCTTTTTGAGGCAACGACTACCCCTTCGGTAACATTTTCTATTGAGGCAACGCGGTCGGTTTGGACCGTAAAATCGTCCAAATTATGCGCCAATTGCTTTGATAACAGTGTCCAGATCTTTGTCGCCGCGCCCGCTTAAATTCACAACGATGATTTGGTCGGACTTCATTTTAGGAGCCATTTTGATGACTTCGGCAACAGCGTGGGCTGATTCCAACGCCGGGATAATCCCTTCGGTTTGCGAGAGGATTTGGAACGCTTCCAATGCTTCTTGATCGGTGGCATAGGTGTAGAAAGCGCGTTCCTGATCACGCAACAGAGCATGTTCCGGCCCGACGCTGGGGTAATCCAGCCCGGCGCTGATGCTGTGGGTTTCCATGATTTGGCCGTCGGGTGTTTGCATGACAAAGCTTTTGGTTCCGTGCAGCACACCGATGCGGGCGATGTTCAAATCGGCAAAACGAGCAGCATGTTTGCCGCTGGCAATGCCTTCGCCGCCCGCTTCGACACCAATCAGGGCCACGTTTTCATCATCGCGGAAGGCGTGGAAGAGACCCATGGCATTGCTGCCACCACCAACACAAGCCACTAACGCATCGGGTAAACGGCCGCACACCGCCAACACCTGTTCCCGCGCCTCAATCCCAATTACGCTCTGGAAATCGCGCACCATCATCGGGTAGGGATGGGGACCGAGGACGGAGCCGAGCAGGTAATGGGTATTGTCTACATTTGTAACCCAGTCGCGAATGGCTTCGTTGATGGCATCTTTGAGGGTTTTGCTGCCGCTGGAAACGGGGCGCACTTCAGCGCCCAGCAATTTCATGCGGAAAACATTGGGCTGCTGCCGGGCAATGTCTACTTCGCCCATGTAGACGATGCATTCCAATCCTAATAAAGCACAGGCAGTGGCCGAGCCGACGCCGTGCTGTCCCGCGCCGGTTTCGGCGACAATGCGGGTTTTGCCCATGCGTTTGGCCAGCAACGCCTGTCCCAGGGCGTTGTTGATTTTGTGTGCGCCGGAATGGTTGAGGTCTTCCCTCTTGAGGTAGATTTGCGCACCGCCCAGTTTTTCAGACAATCTTTTAGCGTGGGTGAGGGGTGACGGCCGTCCCACGTACGTCTTCAATAAATGCTCAAAATTGGCCATAAATGCCGGGTCATTGCGAGCTTCATCGTAAGCCCGGATCAACTCTTCGAGTGCGGGCATGAGGGTTTCGGGCACAAATTGGCCGCCATAAGGGCCGAATTTGCCATATTCGTCGGGGACGGTTGATTGTATTGTTGCCTTTGTCATAGGATAATCCTTTGGGTTGAATTGTTGTGCTGCATCCCGGCAATTTGGCGCAGTTGGGGTTCGCACCAAAAAATGGCCAGCGCCGATGTGGCATCGGTGATTTTACCGCTGTGGGTCATGTCGAGCACTTCGCCTATTGGCAAAGGATGGACTTCAATGATTTCCACCGGTTCGTGTTGGGGAGGGCCTAATTCAACGCCGCTGGCCAGAAAAACATGGCCGATTTCATTACAAATGCCATTGGCGGTGTAAAATTGTTGCATGTAGGTTAATGATTGGGGCGTGCCGCCAGTTTCTTCGCGCAGTTCCGCCAGGGCGGCTTCTTCCAGTGACTGTCCCGGTTTGACACCACCGGCCGGAATCTCCCAGCACCAGTCGTCAATGGTGTGTCGGTAGGTGTATAGCATGGCGATACGGCCGTTTCCCATCACCGGCACGATCCAGACGGCGGGCGATTTGGTGACTGTGTTGTAAACGGCCGTTCCCCCATCAGGCAAAACAATCTCATCCTGACGCACACTGTACCAGGGGCAGGACCAGGCCGTGTGCGAGGAGATAGTTTTGAATGGCGTTGGCCTTTTCATTATGTTGGTTATTGAATGTTGACCGTTACTTGTTGATTGTTTGTTTGGCATTGGTAATAAAGGCGCGCACTTTGGCGTGGTCCTTTTTGCCGGGAGAAGCCTCGACACCGCTGGCAACATCGACGGCAAACGGTTTAAGTTGGGCTACCGCTGCAGCCACATTTTCGGGCGTCAGGCCGCCGGCCAGCATGATGCCCGGTGTGTGCTCGAACAGATAAACAACAATACCCCACTCGACTGTAATCCCCGTCCCGCCGCGAAGGGTAGGGTGATACGTATCGACTAACAATGACGGATGACGGATGACGGATGACGGCTTCACCGCGTACCATTCCGCTTCTACTTCGGCCTCGGCAGCGCTGGCAGGGCGGATGGCTTTGTAGGCACGGCCGTACAAAGGTGACTCCGGGTCTCCGGCCAATGAAGGAACCTCTTCGCCGCTGAGCTGGGCCAGGTCCAGGCCGCATTCGTCGAGAGTCTGGGCAATGTTAACGGCCGTTTCATTTACAAACACGCCCACCATCAGCGGCGGTTCAGCCAACCGCTGCCGTAAATTGGCGATGATTGATCTGGCTGTTGTCTTGTCTACTGCCCGTGGGCTGGGCGGATAAAAAATGAAGCCTAAATAATCGGCTCCGGCTTCCGCCGCGACCAGGGCATCCTCTAAGTTGGTGATTCCGCAGATTTTGACTTTCATGAGCGTAAAACGTGAAACGTAAAACGTAATGGTTGTTTGAACCGCTACGTTTTGTGCAGATTGTCTAGTAAAAGATTGGCCTGTTCGATGGTGATCGCCTCATCTTTGAGCAGCTGCAAGATTTGGGTTTGGGATGGGGCAACGGCCGTTGCCTCAGGCATCTCTGGTTCCGGTTCAGTTGGTTCCGGCGATGGCGGCTGGGTTAACCGGGCTTGCACCTCTGTAATCGAATCGGCCGCTTTTTGCAGCGATTTTTCTGCTTTTTGTTGCGCTTTGGCGGCAGCCATTTGGCCGGCTGATGGTGTCGGCGGTGTGATGGTTTGCTCTGCCTGGGCTAGATGGGTTTCAATTGCCGTTGTGATTTGGGCGATTTGGGCTTGAGTAGCGTTGGGGAAGGTGGTGGAAACGGCCGTACCTACCACATCAGCCAGTGTGGGCGGCGGCGGCGAAAAATCAAAATCGGATGCCGACAAAGCGGCTTCTTCGCTGAGCCGCAGTGGCTTGAGGCCGATGTTGCCCGATGTTTTGAGCGATACGAACGGTTTGCCTTGCTCGATGTGACCGGTGAGTTGGGAACGGCCGTCGTCCAGTTTGGTCGTCGTTGCATTCGTCAGCGGCAGTCGATTGTCAATAACAGCGCCCTCAGCGACCAGAGTCAGCGGCGCATCCGCCGGCCAGGCAACCAGAATATCGCCTTCCGTTTGGAAGCGGTGCTCGCCGTTGGCCAGCCCACCCATTAGCCACAGCGTGCCGCTGACGCCGCTAACTTGATTGACGCCACCCAGATTGCCCAATTGTGCCTCGTGGCACTGCTGGATGATGATGGGGCCGTTAATTGTGTGTAAAGTGATGCGGTTGCCTGCTTTCCCGATTTTAACGGCTCCTGTTGCAAAATGAATGGCGGCGTCATCGGCTGCTTCGTCAATGACCACATCAGCTACGTTACGCAGTTTGACTGTTTGCGCGGTGCTCACGCTGAGCGGACCGTTGACATTTTCGGCTTTGAGTTTGCCTGCGGTTCCGATTTTGGCGCTGCCGACGTCATTCAGCGTGATGGCTTGAACGGCCGTGCCTACATTCACAAAGCCATCCACATGCTTAATCGTTAGTGGGCCAGTGCAAGATTGGATGGTCAAGCTGGCTTTTTCTGGCACGGTGAGGTTCAAGTCGCCGCTACTGGCCAGTTCCAACTGCTCAGGATTGGGTGTATTAGCAGTTAATTCGGCGCTTTGGGCGAGAACGGCCGTGCCTTTCCAACTCCCAATCACCAACGCCCCGCCACATTCACTTACCACCACGTGCGGCGAACTCCCGGTTTCAAATCGCTGCTCATTCATTATTCATCACTCATCATTCTGCATTTATTTTGAACCCCGCCAAGTTTTCCAACGCCTTCACCAGCGCATGATTACCCTCCGCGCCCAGCCCTTGTGCTTGCAGCGTGCGGTACAGGTTGAAGACGGTGCTCGTTCCCAGCAAGGGCACGCCCATCTCATCAGCCGCTTTCAGCGCCAGGCGCAAATCCTTTTGCTGCAAATCGACCATAAAGCCGGGCCGCCAATCGCGATTGATGACCTGCGGGCCGCGATTGCTCAGCATCCAACTGCCCGCCGCGCCTGCTTTGACCGCTTCCAGAGTCTTCTCCAAGTCCAGACCGCCCGCCTGGGCAAACAACAGCGCCTCGCCCACGGCCAGCATGTTGACGACGACCAGAATTTGATTGACCAGTTTAACCGTTTGCCCCGCCCCGTTGGCGCCGACGTGCGTAATCGCTTTGCCCATTGCCTGGAAAGCGGGCATGGCCCGTTCCACCTGGGCCGCATCGCCGCCAACCATGATGCTCAGCGTGCCGTTGGCCGCCCCTTCGCTGCCGCCGCTGATGGGCGCATCCAGCATCTGCACGCCTTTTTCGGCCAGTTTAGCGGCGATAGCCTGCGTCACCTGCGGGCTGATTGTACTCATGTCGATGACCAGCGACCCCGCTTTGCCCCCGTGAATGACGCCGTTTTCACCCAAAATCACCGCCTCCACATCCGGCGTATCGCTGACGCAGGTGATAATGATGTCACTTTGGGCGGCGACGTCGGCCGGATTTTGGCCCGCGTTCGCGCCGGCTTCGACCAGCGGCTCCATCCGGCTGGCTGTGCGGTTCCAGACAGTTACGCTGAAGCCGGCCTTCAGCAGATTGCGGGCCATGCCCTGCCCCATGATGCCCAGTCCAATAAATCCAATTGTTTCCTGCATGATTACTCCTAAGTCGTGTAGGGGCAGTGCCTTCTGCCTGCCCATAGGTATCAAGCTAAGGCAATAAATATGTGCAAAAAGAGAACTCTTGAGGCAAACTGGTTTTTTCCACGAAACCGCAAGCCAAAGGAGTTCTCCATGACAATCATAACACGGATAAGCCAAGCAATGCAGCATGTCCTTACCCATACCGCCACAGAAGCAGCCCAAAAAACTGGATTCACCCAGCGGCAAGTGAAGGTGACAGGAGCCAATTTCTGCCAAACGTTAGTCTTTGGCTGGTTACAAGAGCCAGAAGCAACGCTTGAATCCTTGTGCCAAACTGGCGTGACAGTTGGGTTAGAGATTACGCCGCAGGGTCTTGACCAACGCTTCACCAAAACAGCAAGCGATTGCTTGTACCAGGTTTTGCAGGCAGCGTTAACCGAAACGATCCAGGCAAAAGCAGTCGCTATTCCCGTTCTACAACGCTTCAATGGCGTATATATTGAAGATAGCAGCAGCATCACCTTGCCAGAAGAGTTGGCCCCGGTTTGGTCAGGGTGTGGCGGCAGCGGGTCTGCGAGCAATGGCGCTGTCAAGCTGCAAGTCCGCTGGGATGTGTTACATGGGGAAATTGATGGGCCGCACCTTGTTGATGGGCGCACCCATGACCGCGTTGCGTCTACCTTGAACCGGCCGCTTCCTGAGAGGAGTTTGCTTATTCGTGACTTGGGGTATTGGAAGCTAGAGGCGTTAGAAACAATGGATAGGACAGGTTGTTGTTGGCTTTCACGCGCCCAAGCGCAAACTGGGTTTGTTGATAGTTCTGGACAGTCATGGTCACAAGCGGCATTTGTACGACAGCAAACAAATGGCTCATTTGACATCCCTATCGAGTTAGGGTTGAAAAAACGTCTCCCAGCCCGGTTTGTAGGTTTTCGGGTACCGGCTGAAGTTGCTCGGGAACGGCGACGCAAACTTAAAGCTGCTTCTAAACGTAAAGGCCAAACCGTTTCCTCAGCACGACTAGTTTTATGTGATTGGACTTTATTTGTCACCAATGTGCCTGTTGACCGTCTCACACCGGCAGAAATTCTTGTCCTGGCTCGCTTGCGTTGGCAGATCGAGCTGCTTTTCAAACTTTGGAAATCACACGGGCGCATTGATAAATCTCGCTCTGAAAAACCGTGGCGTATCTTGTGTGAACTGTACGCTAAGCTGATTGGCATGATCATCCAACATTGGTCTTTTTTGATGGCCAATTGGCAATTCCCTGACCGCAGTTTCGTCAAGGCCTCCGCAACCGTGCGTCGCCATGCTATCAATCTGGCCTTGGCAATCTGTGATTTATCGCGTTTAGCGGAATCGTTGACTATGTTACGGTCTTGTTTATCACATGGCGTACGCATTAACAAAAGTGCTAAATCGCCTCATACTTTTCAACTTTTATTAGCTTTAGCTGAGCTTTATGCTTAACTTGATATACATGGGGCAGTGCCTTCTGCCTGCCCTGCCTTATGCCTATCCTGGGCGACCACAAGGGTGCGCCCTACTTGCTTTTGATGATTTATGATTTAATGTTGTCCGACGAGATTATACCCGCCTGGAGGCAATCATGAAAAAAGCCCAATTTGTCCCCTTGGAATTTGAAGAACTGCCCGTTGCTGAAATGCGCCAGCGGGCAGCCGATTTTTATGCCCAAATGAAGCGCCGCCGTACTGTGCGTGACTTTTCCGACCGGCCTGTCCCGCGTGACATTATCGAAACCTGCTTGCTGGTCGCCGGAACTGCACCGAATGGTGCTAATTTGCAGCCCTGGCATTTTGTTGTCGTCAGCGATACGGTCGTTAAGCGGAAAATCCGGGAGGCGGCCGAAGCGGAGGAGCGGGAATTTTACCAGCGGCGAGCCACGGAGGAATGGCTGGAAGCCTTAGCGCCGCTGGGAACCGATGCCAGCAAACCGTTCCTGGAAATCGCACCTTATTTGATTGCCATCTTTGCCCAGAGCTACGAGATTGGGCCCGATGGGACCAAAATCAAGCATTATTACGTCCAGGAATCGGTGGGTATTGCTACCGGGCTGCTGATTACGGCGCTGCACCAGTCCGGGCTGGTCACGCTGACGCATACACCCAGCCCAATGAATTTTTTGAATGAGATTTTGGATAGGCCGGGAAATGAACGGCCGTTTCTCCTCCTCGTCGTTGGTTATCCAGCTCCTGGCACCCAAGTGCCTGTGATCGGCAAAAAGCCGTTAAACGATATCGCCACATTTTTGTAAAACTTCATCCATTTGCCAGCCATTTTTTATTGGGGATTTGCCGCTGCTATTTTGTTGAAGAGGGGAGTGGGATGGGATTATAATGATATAAATTGAAGTGGTTTTGTTGGGGGCGTGATGAAAAAAAAGGTTGTGCTGGCTTTTTCAATATTCCTTTTTTTCTCTTTGTTGTACGGCGTGACAGCCAGGGCCAAAGTTCAGGTGACGGATGAAGCCGCGGTGTTGGCAACGGCCGTGTCCCTGGCCACAGAACACGATCTGATCATTGATGAATGGCAGTGGCTGCATGAACAAGATGACATCGGTGCGAGAAGCCCAGATGGCCATCTTTATACCAAATATTTTCCCGGCAACATTTTTGTTGGCGCTTTGTTGTACAAAATAGGCGCCAAACAGGATGACAACCCGTATGTATGGAACCATAAGGATATGGCTCCTTCCGCCAGCGGCGCGCGGTTGGCCATGCGGTTGAATGCTTTGCTGGGGGCTGCGGCTGTCGCTCTTGTATTTCTCCTGGTGGCGCAATTTTATAGCTGGCAAACGGCCGTTCTCACGGCTCTTTTTTTCGGTATTGGATCGGATTGGTGGTATCAGTCCAGAGGGTTCTTGTCTGAAATTGGTGCAGGCACTTTCACCATCCTGAGCCTGTATTTTGCCACCAGGGAGAAATCGACCTTGAGCAGCGCGGCTTTGGGTATATCTCTGGTTTTTCGTCCTACCAACCTCCTGGCGCTGCCCATTTGGCTCCTTTCCGTGTGGCGCAAAGGACACAAAACCTGGTGGTCCGGCTGGCCGATTGCTCTAAGCTTGGGTACGTTGGCTTTTTACAATTACCATCGATTTGGTTCCATCGTGACATCTGGTTATGAAGGGGAAACATTTAATTCTTCGTTATGGGAAGGCCTTTATGGACTGTTGTTGAGTCCAGGGCGTTCAGTATTCGTGTATTCACCCATTTTCTTATTGGTGCTGCCCGGGGCGGTTTGGTGGTGGCGGAAGGATAGACGAATAACGGCCGTTTGCCTGCTAACCATCTTCAGCTACCTGGTTGTCATGTCCTTGTGGCATCGGTGGGATGGCGGTTGGACGTGGGGATCGCGCCTGTTAACACCCACTTTGCCTCTTTGGGGGGTCTTGTTAGCGCCAGCTATTGAGCACATATGGACAAACAAGTGGTTGATGGGAGTGACTTTGTTGCTGGTCTTGATGGGAACTGGTGTCCAAATATTGGCTCTGGCTAGAAATCCGGCGCGAATTTTGATTGTGTATGTTACGGGTGGTGAAATCCCTTATGATGAGACGTTGTACACCCTGCGCCATTCCTGGATTGCTCTACAATTGCGAGAAATGTCAACCTGGCAGCCTTGTGACGTTGATGCCCATGCTGTGCGTGTTTGGCTTGGCAACTGCCGCTCGTGACATGCTACCCAAATAGATTGTTCTTTAGGCATCAATAACCGGCTGCCTGGGTAAAATGGCCGTAAAAACGGAACCTTGCTCAGGCTGGCTGGCAACACTAATTTGCCCCTGATGCGCTTCAACCAGCATCTTGACGATATACAAACCCAGGCCCGTGCCCTGGGTTTTGCTTTGTCGGGCGTCTTCGGTGCGGTAATAAATCTGGAACAGGTTGGCCATTTGTTCTTCGGTCAGGCCACGGCCGTTATCGGCAATACGCAGCACAATCTGGTCACCCTCTGAAGTGGCCTGTACCGTGACCCGGCCCTGCCGCGGCGTGTATTTAATAGCATTCCCTACCAGATTGTAGATGATCCGATACAACTTACCCCGGTCGGCCCATAAAGTCAGTGGTTGGTAGGGCAGGACGATTTCCAGACTGATTTCCCGGCTGTCGGCGTTGATTTGCATCACCTGAGTGACCTCTTTGATGACTTCCCGCAGATCGAGCGGTTCCGGTTCCAGGGTTAACCGGCCTTCTTCCAACTGATCCAGGTCTAAAAAATCACCAATGATGCCGTTTAAACGGTCTGATTGGTGGGTGATGATGGTCAAGTAATTTCGTATAGAGGGGTTAATGTCTTTGGATAAGATTTCCAGTATGAGGCTGGCATAGCCGCTGATGGCGGTGAGCGGCGTGCGTAAATCATGGGCGGCCATCGACAAAAAAAGTGATTTGAGGCGGCTCAGTCGTTTCAATTCTTCGTTGGCCACGGTAAGCTGGTCTTTGACCAGGCGTAGTTCGTTGCGGTCTTGTACCAGAGTTTGCTGGAGACGGCCGTATCCCGTTTCATTTTCCACCACCAGCAGCAGCCCGCGACCGGGGTCGTTGGCCTCCAGCGGCAGAACCTGAAAATTTAAGTAGGCAGTTGTGCCGTCAGCCAGCTCCCGATTGATGTATTCCATGCGATGTGAGGCCTGTCGGCCTTGCACAATGTCGTTGAGAATATCTTCCGAGCCGACAAATTCCCACAACAAGTCGGTGATGGGTTGACCGATAATCTCTTGCACAGGGTCAGGCAGCAGTGCCGGGAAATTGGATGAATACTGCACCAGCGTCAAATTTGGCGCCAGTTGGGCATAAGCCATCTGGTATGTGGCGCTGATGGCCTGAGCGGCACGGGCGGCCAGCACAATGGGATCGCGGTCGATGGGGGAAAGGGTCATCGTTATTCGGTAAGCTGCTGCGCTAACAATTGGAACGCTTTTTCGACCTGGTAGCCAGATTTGGCGCTGGTGTCCAGATAGGTTCCACCTAATTGCTGTACGAGGGTCTGGAGTTCTTCGACGCTGAGCGCTCGTTCTTCAGTCAGGTCGGCCTTGTTGCCGGCGAAGATCAGGATGGCATCGGGGACGATCTGACGCATCTGGTGGGCATAGAATTCGTAGCCGGCCAGCGTGTCAGGCCGGGTCAGGTCGCAAACGATGAGGGCCGCCACAGCACCGCGCAGGTAACTGGCCCCAGTCTTGCTGAAATCATCACCGCCGGCCAGGTCCCAAATGAGCAAATTCAGGGTGAAATCGGCCATGTCAATGGGTTTGCGTGAGATTTTTACGCCGATGGTGCTGAGGTAGCGGTCGTCAAACCGGCCCTCGACGAAGCGGCGGATGAGGCTGGTTTTGCCTACGGCGAAATCACCGAGCAGGCAAATCTTTTTTTGAACGACACGGCCGTTCATGACAGCCCCTTTTGTTGTAGGACGATTTGCTTATCCATTTGGGCTTCCTGAAATATTGAGCCATTGGCCGGGTATCCAGCCGCGCAGGAGGCTATTGTTGGCCGGCCATTCGACTTCAACCCATTCGTCCTGCCAGCCTAGGATGGTGACTTGAGTATTGACGGGGATGGCGGCGATGGGTTCGACAGCATTGTCGGGCTGGGGGCGTGCCCAGATGGAACCGTTGGTCACGGCCGTTTCCCCTGTTGGTTCTGGCGTATTTGTTGGTGTGTTGGTGGGAACGGCCGTTGCCGTTACTGTGGGCAATGGTGTGACAGTAACCGTTGGCAGCGGGGTGGCTGTGGATGGCGGCGTGTTGGTGGGCAGGGGAACGGCCGTTGCTGTTGGCTCAGTTGTTGTGGTGGGGGGAACGGCCGTCATCGTCGCCGTCGGTTGGCCAAAAGCCAGCGGGAAAAGCGCAATCGTAAATTGCAGGTAAAAACAGGCTGCGGCCAATAATAGCAAGCCAATCAAACCACCACCGGCCAGGGCCAGTATTTGCCCTCGACTCATAGGTGTTGGCTCATCTGGCTTTCCGGTTGTCAAATCGGTGGACAAAGCGGCCAGCATGGGCGGCAAATCGGGCAGCGCGGCCGGGTCCCCGCTGTAATCGCGCAGTGCCGGGGCATGTTGGATGTGCAGTTCTGACACAAACGCGCGCAGCCGGGCGCGGAACCATTCCGGTTCTATGCCTGTGGTCACCGCTGCCAGGTAGACGTACTGCCCATTTTGAATAACGATACGTTCGTCGCCATACTGCACCTCATCCAGGCTTTCGTCATCCGAGCCATCGCCAAATGAATCATGGGCAAAGTCGCGAATGGCGGTCAACATCCCGCTGATGAGGTCCGAGTCGCCGTCGTCCTCCTCCTCGTGGCTCAAGTGGGCCAATAGCAGCCCCGATTCGTGCTGGATGAGGAAGAGTTCGCGGATGCCAAAGGGCAAGGCTTCACGAATGGCCAATTCTGAAGGGGAAACGCCGCGCAGCCGGGCCATAAAGGTTTTGACCAGACCTTGCGGTCCAAATGTGGTTTTGAGGCGGGCGTCGATGTTGCGCTGGAGTTCGCGGGCAAATTCGGCAATGGCCCGTTGGACGGTGGAAAGGATGATGGGGTAAATGGCCTCAATCATTTCTTCGCGGGAATCGCGAATTTGCACGCGGATGGCGTTACCCATGACCGGGCCTAACGCTTCAGCCATCTCGTCGCCGGAGTTCCGAATGGTGCCCCGGATGAGTTGGGGCATTTCGCTGGTGATACGGGGGAACAGGGCTTCTGATTCGGCCGTGATGTCACTACGCAGTTGGTCAAGCCGGGCTTGCAGCGTTTGCGCCTGGGCTTGATGAGCAGCAGAGTCCTGCTCTAAGGCGTCAATTTCGGCCTGCAAAAGCTGGATGCGGGCCTGGATTTGTTTTGCCTGTTCCTGGTCGGTTTGGGAGAGGGCAGCGGCTTTTGCTTCCAGGGTGCGGATGCGCTCTTTTTCCTGGGCAAAGAGGATGGCACGTACTGATTCCAGGTCGTGCAGAGGCGCTTCAAGCGCGTGCGGCTCAAAGGGTTCCATTAAAGGGCAGGATTAGGGGATTAGTTGTCGTTGGAAACGGCCGTGTTCTCGGCATTTTGTTGCAGTTGTTGTCCCAACTCAACCAGCAGTTCGCCCAATTCGGAACGACCTGTCTTTTGCTTGTCCAACATGGCTCCCAACGTGAGCATTTCTTGGCGCAAATCGCTGTCTCGCTGCCGGGATTCGGCCCGAAAATCGGCTAATTGTTTGCGCAGATCGCTAATTTGTTGTTCTAACCGCTGATTGAAATTAGCATTGGTTTGAGCAAGCTTTTCTTCAACAGTCTTGAACTGATTATCAGTTAAACCGGAGAGGGACGATATTTGATTATCCAGATTCGTTTTGAGTTCCTGGTTGATGTCTTCCAGGCGCGCTTCCATTTCGTTCAGCCGCTGTTCAGTGGCGCGAGCCTGGTTGCCGTACAAAATGTTGCGCAGTTGGTCCAGATCGTTTCCCATTTCAATTTGTGTGTCTGATGTGTTTTTCTTGTTGCTCATTTCCTCTTTTCCCATTGTTATTTCTGAACGTTTGCCGGTTATTATAGCTCAGTTTTGTTAATATTTAACACGATTTGTGAAAAATGTCATTTTCTTTAGAGACAGCATGCGTTGAGGCGTACCATGACAAATGAAAACTATCTTCCCGGAAGCTTGCTTTTGTGCGGAGTTGTTATGGGGCAGCTTCCGGGAAGATTATTTGCAGTAGATCAATATTGGTTACAGGTTTTGTGGTAACCAAATTCTGGCAGGTGTAAAGACCATTCGCTTTGGGTGAGATTGCGACCTACTTTGGTGCAAGCCCGTTCAATGAGGGCAGTGGCCGACAAATTCCAAAGATAGGATTGATTTTCGCTGTTTGTGGCTGTAAGCCACATGCTTTCAGGAGAAAATACGAGCTGGTTGATGTTCCCGTCTGGTCCATCAAGGGTAATGCCGTATTGTTGGGGGTCGTCGTCCAGGCTCCACAAACGGACGGTTTTGTCGGTGCTGGCGCTGGCTAACCAACGGCTGTTGGGACTAAAGGTTACGGCCGTTACCGGCCCTCGGTGTCCATCTTGACCAGATGTATCATCACTGGCTTCGAGCCATTGCAAAACATTGGCTCGATCTTGAAAATCACTCCAGGTCAGCGGGTAAAGCAGCAGACTATGGTCGGCGCTGCCGGTTGCCAGCCAACGACCGTCATCGCTAAAGGCTACGGCCGTTACGTCATTCGTGTGTTTGTCCAGAATAATCGGGCTGCGCGCCGGGTTGTCTTGATCCAGATTGTAGAGAACGGCCGTGTCATCTGTGCTGGCGGTGGCCAGCCATTTCCCGTCCGGGCTAAAAGCTAGCCCGGTCACATTGTCTTTGTGTTCGGCCAGTTGGATCGGATTGGGCGTATTGCTGTCATTATTGACCGTCAGATTCCATAACGTGACAATGTTGTCGCTTTCCGTGTAGGCAGCGCGCCATTTTTCATCTGGGCTGAGCAATTGTCCGCTTGATGGGGGTGGTGATTGGCCGGGGCCATCCAGTATTTGCACGGTGCCATTGGCCAGGGTTTGCCAGATAGCATGTTCCGTGGCATGGGGAATTGTATCGGTTTTTCGCAGGACGTTGAGCGCTTCGACGGCCATCAGCATAGCTACATCTTCATCCTCGCGGCTTAAGGCCAGGGCACGGGCGGCGATGTTGGCCGACAAAGCTTCGCGCATGCGTTGGGCAGCGTCTTCGGTGATCTGGTGTACGGCCGTGCCCCTGATGTCGGCAACCGCTTGTTCTTGATTAGTTTGTTTGATGTCACGTAGGGAGATAAATACAAAGAAGCTGAACGCTACAGCTAAAACAAGACCCCATTTCCAATAACGAATCTTCATGACCGACCCCGAACCTGGAAGTGATAATTATAATGATTATAGGGAGATTAGCTTCTTAGGCAAGAACTCGGCTTTTCAGGTTCGTTTGATTCAGGGTTTGTCGATCATCAAACAGGGTTCACCACGTAAATATTGGGCACATTCCTCCTGGCTCAAGCGGCGGGTGGCGATGGCTTGTCCCCGTTCTAATAGCTGCCCTAATGTTTTCAGGGTGATGAGTTGGGCGGTTCGGTCGGAGCTGGCGGTGGCCAGGTAACGGCCGTCACTACTAAACGTTACGCTGTGAACTGTTGAGGTGTGGCCCAAAAACGTGCGCAAAACCTGGCCGGTCTGGGGATTCCATAATTTGGCAGTTTTATCGACGCTGGCGGTTGCCAGGTAACGGCCGTCAGGGCTATAGTTCACACTCAAAACAGAACCGGTATGGCCGGAGAGGGAGAGAATCACGCTGCCGTTTTTTAAATCCCATAATTTAATCATCCCATCGCTGCCGGCGGTGGCCAACTGCGGCTCAATCGGGCTGAATGCGGCGCTGTTTACCGCGCCCGCATGTCCAATTAAGGATTGGATGATTGCGCCGCTGCTGCTGTCCCACACCATAACTGTGCCGTCGCTGGCGGTGGTGGCCAATTGGCGGCCATCCGGGCTAAAGGCCAGGTCGAGAATGGGTGCGCCATGATTGAATTCCAGGGTGACACGGCCGTTTTCCAATGACCACAACCGCGCCACCCCATCTTCACTGGCTGTGGCTAGGAGCGTGTTGTCTTTGTTGAATTGTACGGCCGTTACCGCGCCGCCATGCCGCTGAAAAACGTGTACCAGTTCATACGTTTCGGTATCCCACACCCAGGCATTGCGGTCGGTGCTGGCGGCGGCCAGGAAACGGCCGTCACTACTAAACGCGACGTCATTCACCGAATTGTTAGGCCCGGTCAGCGTTATTTGGAAGAGGCCCGTTTCGGTGGCCCAAATTTTAATTGTTTTATCTTCGCTGGCAGTAGCGACCAGGGTGTTGTCAGGGCTGAAGGCTACGCTGGTAACTGGCGCACTGTGGTCGCTGAGATTGCTAATATCCAGTGCCGGCTGCGCGTTCCAAGCTTTAGCCGTGTTGTCCTGGCTGGCGGTCGCCAGCCGCCGATTATCGGCGCTGAATATGACAGCGGAAACAGGACCGTTGTGGCCGGACAGTGTGTAGGCAACTTGATTGGTGGTCGTGTCCCAAACTTTGGCCGTTCCATCCTGGCTGGCGGTAGCCAGGTAACGGCCGTTCGGACTATAAGCCACGCCAATAACAGCGCTGGTATGGCCGGACAGGGTGACAATCGGTTGTTTGCTGGCCGTGTCCCAGATGCGGGCGGTGTTATCGTCCTGGCCGATGAGCAGACGGCTGCCGTCCGGGCTGAAGGCCAGGCTGTTGATGGCGATGGGGTTTTCCGGGCTGCCGGCAATGGGCAGATTGGCAACGGCCGTGCCCGTAGCCAAATCCCAAAAAACGACCAATCCATCTTCACCGGCGCTGACTACCTGGCTGCCATCCTGGGAGAAACTCACGTCGTTAACGGCTTGTTTGTGGCCATCGACCAGGCGCAGCAGCGATTCGCCGCTGGTCATGTCCCAGACGCGTACCGAAGCATCGGCCATGGCTGCCGCCAGCAGACTGCCATCGGCGTTGTAGGCGATGGCCTGCACACTGCCGCCGTCGCTGGCCAACCGCCGCACGCGCCGCCCTGACGTTAAATCCCAGATGTAGACGCTGCCATCCAATCCGGCCGCCGCCAGATGGGGCTGTGCAGGACTAAAGGCGACGCTGTTAAATCCCCGTTCGGAATCGGTAAATGTTTGTACCGTCTGGCCGGAATGCGCATCCCAAATTTTAACGGCCGCATCTAATCCAGCCGTGGCCAGCAGGGAACCATCGGCATTGAAAGCCACGTCGTGCACACCATCGGTGTGGCCGGAAAGCGTTAATTGCAGCTGCGAGGCTTGCAGGGCGCGGTACAGGGCGTCCTCGGCTTCGGCCGGGGCGGTTTGGGTATGCTGATAGGTAAAGTTGACCGCTTCGAGGGCCAGTAGCAGCGCTAACTGCGGGTCGCTTTGCAGTTGATCATTGGCGGCGGCGGCCAGTTCGCGGCTGGTAGCCAGGTGGAATTGGATATCGGCTTGTTGAGCATTGAATTCGGCCGTTGCCTGGGCGTCTTCGGCGGCGGCAGCAGCATCTTCGGCTGTGTCGCGCTGCAAATTGGCGTCGGCTTCGGCGGTGGCCCGCAAATTGGCGCTGGCTTCGGCGGTCGCTTCTGAGGCGACTGCGGTGACGGCGCTGGCGTCAGAGGTCAGACGTAGTTCTTCGGCGATGGCCTGGTTGGCAACGGCCGTTGCCGCGCTGCTTTCAGCCTGTTCCCGGTTTATGGCCGCCGTAATAGCCGCGATGACCGCGATGAAGAATACGGCCGTTAACAACATCGCTAACCGTCTTGCGCGAATGGCCGCCCGGCTGCTTTCTTTTGCTCGCCGAGACTGTTCATTGGCCAGCGCCTGCGCCTGACGCAATTTCTCTTGCTGTTCGGCTTCATGGGCTAACTGCTCACGATGCGCTTCCTGCTGGCTGGCCTCAACAAACGCTTCTTCGATTTTGTTCAAGTCGGTGTAAGTGGCCGCCTCTTCCAGGAGCAGGCCGCGCAGTAACGTGCTGGGGTCTTGATTGCGTGTTTGCCATTCCTCGGCCATTGCCGACAAACGGAGCCGCCGCCGTCGGGTCACACGATCTTCCTCCAGCCACCCGGCCAGGCGGGGCCAGGTTTGGGCCAGCGTTTCATGGGCAATTTCGACACGCGCTTCCTCTGGCCGCTCATCTTTGGTCAGCCGCAGCAGCCGTGCCTGGACAAACTTCTCTAGAACTCGATCGATCCGGGCCGGTGATTGCTCCTGGTACAAATCGCGACGCAAAATGCGCGCGCGCGTAATCTTGAGGCTGTCATCAGGATGGACGATTTGTGAAAAAATACGGCGCGCCGTGATTTGTTCGGCTGGTGATAGACTTTCATACAGGTCATCGGCGGCATTGGCCAATGCCTGCCGCCCGCCGCCCAGCCGCTCGTATGCTTCCCCGGTGATGCGGTTGCGCACCCGGTTTTCCCAGAGTTTGAGCAGTGTAAATTGCAGGAGGGGGAGTGCGGCCGTTTCGCCTAAGACTTCGCGTATTAATTCATCAACCAGGCCGTCTTCAAACTGCAAGCCTACTTTTTCGGCCGGTTTGGTAATGGCTTCCCGCAGTTCCGATGCTTTCATAGCCGTAACCCGTACCTGGGTCTGCTCAAACAGGGCGTATAGCTCGGGTATTTGCACCAGGATGGTTTCAAAGTCGGAGCGAACTGTAAAGATGACAATGTGACGTGGAGCAGGAACCTGGAGCAGATGAAGGCAGTTGTTGATAAAAGCATACCGGGCCTGATCTTGATAGCAGAGGGTAAACAACTCTTCAAATTGATCAATCAAAATGACTGCCGGGCGGTTATCGTGTTGGCTGATCTGGCTGGCCAGAAAATCGGGCGCTTGTAATATTTGCGCTTTGACGGCTTGAATTTCAGTGTCGTCGGCTTGCGGCTGAAGCAGGCGGGCCATGCTGATAAGCGGGCCGGCTCCGGGCAGCAAGGGCGGGTAGTAATGCCAGGCGGCGCTGTCCGGTTCGTTTTCAAGCTGGATGGCTCCGGCTTGCAGTTTGGGAATCAGGCCGGCCAATATGGCCGATGATTTGCCGCTGCCGGACGGCCCGACAAGGATCAGTCCGCGATTTTGTTGCAGGCGGTCGAGCATGGTGGCGATGAGTTGGTCACGGCCGTAGAAAAAATCGTGTTGTTCGCTGCTAAAAGGGTCTAATCCTACGTAAGGGCATAACTCGTTGGGCAGAATGGGCGCTTGGGCGGGGTCAAATTCTTGCAGAGTGGCGTCAAAGGCTTCTCTGTTGGCGTGGAGCAGTTCGTTAGCCCAATAATCCAGCAAGTTCTGCGCGTTCCAGCGGTCTTCTTCTTTACCCAGCAGGACGCCGGCTGCTTGCCCGCGCCGGATGAATAGCTCAACTTGATCGTAAAAGGCGGGAGATTCACCTGACTGGCGTCGCTGTTCCAGCAGCTGCCTATGGGCACTGTTGAGAGCAGCCAGATTGGGGTAACGTTCTTTTTGTTCCATTTATAACGTTACGGGTTGGCCGACAATGGCATGGTGCAGCGGAAACCAACATCCCAATAATCGAGACTGGTAATGGGGCGGGCCTGGAGGTTGGCGGGCAGGCTTTCTTCTGTGTAGGTAAAGATGTCATCAGCCGGAGAGGCCCAGGAACCGCCGCGTAAAATGTGGTTGGCGGGGTTGGTTTCATCGGCATCCAGTACCCATTCTTTCAGGCTGCCGGCCATGTTGTACACGCCAAAAGGACTGGCGCCATCAGGCAAGGCGTCAACCGGTTTTAATATGACGGCAAAGGTGTTGGTATTGTTGGGATTGCCGCCAAAGATGGCGCGGCTGCTGGTTGGCGGTTCGTTTCCCCAGGGGTAGACACGGCCGTCAATGGCCCGCGCCGCATATTCCCACTGTTCGGCAGTGGGCAGGTCGCCGCCAACCCATTGGCAGTAATTTTTGGCTCCGTACCAGCTTACCCAATTTATGGGATAGCGTTCGTAGCCGGCTTTGGCTTCCATGACGCTGAAATTATTGAGCAGATAGGTGAACTGCGTTTCGTAGCCGGTGATGGTGCAGTTAAATCCATCACATAACTTCTCGTAGCCGCCGATGCTGTTGAGAAAAGCGGCAAATTGGCGGACGGTGACTTCGTTTTGATCAATGTAAAAGCTGTCAACCTGGGCTTGCTGCTCATCTCCAGGCGGCCCCATGAGGAAGGTGCTGCCGGTGACGTAGAGCATGGGCATGTTGTCTTTTTCGCGAAGGAATCCTTGTAGCTGGGCAGTTTGGCGGTATTGAGCGATAACGGCCGTTGGCTCTGGCGTGGGGGTGCGTATAGATTCGGGTGTTCCATTGGCAGAGGTGATGGCGACGGCCGTTGCCGTTGCCTGGGCCATCTTCGTCGCTTCTTCCGCGACGATTTGGAATTGGGCTGTGGAAGTAGCCGCCGCATCCTGTGCTTCCTCAATGCTGTCCAGCATCGTTCTGGTTGAGGCTTCTGATTGGGCGGTGGCAATTTGTATCGTGACCGTTGCTTGTTCTGATTGGGCGGTGGCAATTTGGGCGTCGGACAGCTCCTGCTCGCGGGCGCTGACGGTTTGCTTGGCGACTAACGTCGCTTCGGCGATGGCCTGGGCGCGAATGGTGGCGTCGGCGGACAATGCCGCCAGCCGCAGCTCTGTTTGCTGTTGGCGGGCGTTAAAGCCCAAAATGAGGCCGCTTACCGTGATGATGAAAAGGACAGCCAGGGCAACCAGGAAGCGCCGCTGCGTATCGGCCCGTTTTTTCTGGGCTTCGGCGGCAATTTCGGCCTGTTCTTTGGCAATCGCTTCGGCTTTGGCTTTGGCTTTTTGCTCTTCGGCGATTTGTTCGGCACGGCGTGTTAATTCTTGCGCCTGGGCCAACTCCCGTTGGCGGCGATCTTCTTCTTGCCGGGCGGCTTTGTTAACGGCCGTTTCACTGGTCTCGACAAACGCTTTCTCTACCGGACTCAGCCCGTCAAACTTTTTAGCTTCTTCCAGCAGCCAGCCGCGCAGCAGCACACTGTCATCTTTTTGCCGTCCCCGCGCGTCCCACTGTTCGGCCTGGGTGGTCAACCGCTGGCGGCGGCGCAAGACGACACGTTCTTCATCCAGCCACCCAATCAAGCTGGGCCAGTTACGCACCAGGGCTTCATGGGCCACTTCCACCTGATCATCTTCCGGTTTTTCCCCTTTTGTCAGGAGCACCAGCCGGGCCTGGACTAATTTATCTAAAACGCGGTCGATGCGGTCATTGGCTTCACCCTGGCGATAAAGCATTTCGCGGCGTACGCGGTTGCGGGTTACTTCCAGCCCTTCACTGGGACGCACAATTTGCAACATGATGCGGCGCGCCGTTCCCTGTTCCTCTGTTGGCAGGTTTTCGTAGAGGGTATCGGCCGTTTTGCCTAACGCTTGCATGACACCACCGACTCGCCGGTAACTTTCCCAGGTGACGCGATTGCGCTCCCGGTTGTCCCACAATTGGAGGAGGGCAAATTGGAGCAGGGGTAAGGCTGCCGGTTCGCCTAGAATTTCGCGGATCAGCCGATCAATTAACCCCTCTTCAAACTTAAGGCCAATACTTTCGGCCGGTTTTTCGATGGCTTCGCGCAGTTCACCGGCGTTCATGGCATTGACACGCACCTCACCCTGTTCAAACATCGACTTGAAAAGCTCTGTTTTTTCCAGATAGCTTTCATAGTCGGTGCGCATGGTCAGGATGACCAGATGGCGCGCCTCGCGGGACTGAATCAAATTTAAGATGTTGTTGAGGAAGGCGGTTCGTTCCTCTTCATCGTGACACAGCGTAAATGTTTCTTCGAACTGGTCGATGACGATAACGGTTGGCTCTTTGCTGCTCTGGTTGGCCAGTGTGGTCAGGTGATCGTGATCTTCGCGCAGTTGAATGATTTGTTCTGGCAGCCAATCTTCAATGGGGATGCCGGCCGGTTGAAACAGGCGGGCTAATCGGCTGAGGGGAGCCGAACCGGGCACGATGGGGTCGAGGTAGTGCCACTTGCGGCTGCCGGGCAAAGCGCCGCTGCGCAGCCGGGGCAGCAGTCCGGCCAGGACGACGGAGGATTTACCGCTGCCGGAGGGACCGACAACGGCAATGAGGCGGCTGACGGTGACGTGGCGCAGTAAATCATCGATGAGGAGGGAACGGCCGTAAAACAAATGCTGGTTCCCCTCCCGAAACGCATCCAAACCGACGTAGGGGCAGCGATGATCAGGAATCGCGGGAAACTGGGTGGGGTCAAACTCGGCCAGGATTGCTTCTGGCGGCGTTAGTCCTTCATGGAATAATTGGTTTTCCCAATAGTCGAGCAAATTCTGAGCTGTTACCCGCTCATCTTCAATGTCCAGATATGCTCCGCAGGCTTGGCCTCTTTCCAGGAATTCAGTGACTTTGGCCCAGAATTTGGCCGTAGGCTGCCCATTATTACGCCGCTCTTCCATCAAATCGCGATGGGTATCGCGCAGGGAAGCCAGAGAGAGGAAAGGGACAAACTCATCATCGGGGGGGAGTGTAGGCTCGGTGCTGCTCATTTTAAGTTCCTCAGCATCAATAATAATTCCAGAGACTCGCCAACTTCTTGTAATTCTCTGGCCATAGTCAGGAGGTCCATGTCGACCTGGCGGAAGCGCCGGCCCTGTTGGCTGCGAAGACGACGAAACAGCCGCCGCACGGAAACGGCCGTGCCATCAGCCAGCGCTTTTCCTAACTCCCCGCAAACTTCCGCTAAATTGGTGGCCCATTCATCGGTGACGCCCTCCACCAAATTCTGAGTCATAGGTTCCAGGTCGTACCAGGCGTCAACCAATTCATCAATTCCCTGGTTGAGCGTACCTTCAACACGGCGCAGTTCATCATCCAATTCCTGCCAGGAGTTGTGTTCCCGTACTAAATTTTTGACCCGCTCATTGAGGCCGGAAAGGGCGGCAACACTGTTTTGTACTTCACCGATCGTGTCCTGGGCATAATCGGATTGGGCCAGGCTGTTACTAATGGTTTGCATGGCTTGCTCCAGCGTGTCCAGGCGCAATACGCCAGCCGTAGCTACAAGCTGGGCGTTGATGCGCGAAATTTGCCGGTTGAGAATGCGGTATAGTGGATTGATGCCGGATTGGAGCAGTTGGTAATCGTATTTTTCCACGCCTTGCCGGATGTCGTCTTTCACCTTTTCCAACTGCTGCGTCCAGCGAGCTTCCTCATTGGCAAAGGATGCTAACTGAACTGTTTGGATAATATCATCGATTTTTAACCGTACTTCCGGCTCGTTTACTTCGATATTTTCCCAGGCAGAATCGTCGCCGGGCAGCCGCTTTTGATCGTTGTAGATGAGGAAGAATCGCGTTTCCAATTCCTGAAACAAATCATGAATCTGTTTGTAATCGTTCATCAAGGCGATTTGCTCGGAGGCGGCTTCAAAATCGGCCTGAAAACTGGTGATGGCCTGATACACTTCTGGCGAGCGCATGAGTTTGATGAGAGCGGTGACACCTTTGCTGATCATCAGCGTTTCGGCGCCGATGGCCGATACAGAAGTGGCTGGCGCTGATTGGATTGTGGCTTTTTCGCTGGCGAGGGTGTCCCAATCCAGGAAGGGGCGGTTGTTGCGAATTTCGATGGTGAGAACCTGGAGGCGATGGTGGCGGATGCAGTATTCTACAAGAGAACGGGCTTTATCGGCCCGCCCGCCTGGGGGAAGGTCTTCGTATATTACTTCAAGATTGAAGCATACGGTTTGCAGTTCGCTTTCGTTAAAGTGATCAAGGAGCGCCTGCAAGATTTTTTTGTGGTCGGGTTGTTTGCCCTCGGGAATGAGGGGCGAGCCGTTCTGATCTGCCATCAGCGTCTGGTCCTGCCTTTATGAAAGTTTATTATAAAGGGGGTTCCCTAAAAAGTAAACGGAACAAGACCAGAGGGGGGCGCGGAATTTTTGTTGATAGCTTACGTGCATAGTGCCAGGCACAGGGCTTCAGGTCTCGCTTAAACCAGGTTGTTCCGCCCTGTGCCTGGCACTGTGGCTTATCATCAACAGATTACAAAAGTTTGCCAAACTTTTGTAATCTAGTGGGGTGGGTACGGCCGTTGCCTACTCAACAAATATCTCTACACGTTCGCCATCTTCTTCATCGGTCACATCCATAATTTTGCCTTGCTGGCCGCTCTGAATGGCTTCCATGATTTCATTGTAGTTGACGCCTTCCACTTCCGGGGCAAAACGGGCGCCCATTTTGATGCCGACGTTGACCAATCCCATGGGAATATTGACGTTGACTTTGGCCCGGCCTGTGGTCATGTCGGTTACACGGACGCGGAACCAGCGGGGAGCGCTGGCTCCTTTGAAGGGCATGGATGGTGGTTTGTTGTCCTGGTCTAAAGCGCGTAGTAATTCAGCCCCATCCTGGGCTGTGATTTTTCCTTCTTCAATCATTTTGAGAATTTGCATTCTTTCTTCTGTGCTAGCCATGGAATTCTCCTTGATAAGTGTGCGAGTGTGCGAGTTGTAAGTTAGACGTCCAAGCTCATGTGGGTCAGGGTACGTCTGGGTTGAAAATTAGCTTCTTGCAGCAGTTTGTTTGTTACCTCATCATCATCCGGATGGTCAATGCGTACGTTGCGAACGGACAGGTAGCTGATGCGGCGGATGGCTTTGGCCAGTAACGGCCGTTCCAACTCTCCCTTCCACGCCGGATGTACCCGTAAAGCGATTTGATGTGCCCGGCCCCATTCGCTCCAGATGCCAGCCAGTCCGGTGAGTTGATGGCGATCTTTGGTAACCCATATCTCCGAGCGACGGCCGTTCATAAAATTTTCAAACTGCCGCCATAAGCCTCGCTTGTAAGAATCCTCCGGCAGTGGTTCCGGCCAATTCAGGTCAGTGGCCAGGGCGGTAATATCTAGTTGATACGCCTGCCACCACTCTTGCCGCGACAATTCTTGAATAAATGGTTCGGTTTGCGTCGGCAAAGCCGGTTCCAATTGGCGTAACCGCTGTGAGGCGCAGCGCCAGGTGGTCATGCTGCCAATGGTGTGATAGTTGAGCGAACGGTACAGGTCAAGCGCCGCTGTATTATCTTTGACGACTTGCAGCAAGATTTTGTGTCCACCGCGTTTTTGCACTAACGAAGTCAGCGATTCCATGAGGTCCCGGGCGATGCCCCGGCGACGAAAATCGGGGTGAACGGCGACATTGACAACCAGATAACGGCCTGGTGTCCGGGTTGTGAGAAGGGTGGCGTTGCCGATGATACGGCCGTTTTCTTCCCAAACATACCCCAGAGCTAATTTATTTGTTGCCGGATTCAACCGCCACAGAAAGGCGGGCTGACTCAAGCCTGCTTCACTGTTGAATAAATGGTTTTCATTGCCCCCTAACCGGTGCCCAAAAACAAGTTCCAAGAGATTAATAACTTGAGACACATCACGGTTTAGATTAATAGGGCGCGGGCCGCTAAACGGCCGTGTTCCTGCCGGAATTGTAACAACCATTCTCATAATCCAGATGAGCGGCTTGATTTACCCGATTGACTCAGCCAATCTGCTGCTCAAACAATCAATAAACAATCTCCTTTGTACGGCCGCTTGGTTAAAAAGCGGCTGACGACAATTTTACACCAACTCCTGAAATCTACCTTGTTCCTGTTTTTGCCTGAAACCGGGACAGACCTGACAGTTTGGTGTGAAACTATCAGGTCGTGTTAAGAACCTGTCCCAGAGCTGGCAAATTTTAAGATCGCAACCGATTCAAACCATCCAAATTGGTAGGGACAGTTCGCAAACCGTCTCTACGGGCCTTTGTCTAACCTTCTAGCGCGTTCAACAATGTACCGGCCTCATCGGGGGAAATAATTCCTTTTTCCACCATTTTGAGGATTTTTAACTGCTCTTCGCTTGATACTTTTGGTTTGGGTTTAACGGCCGTAAACGGGGCTGCGGGTGGTCGAGGCGGCGCAGGCGGTCTGTGACGCTGCATTTTTTGTTCGGCTTGCCGCATAGCTCGTTCAGCCTGGCGTATCGCTCGTTCAGCGGCCTTTTCGACTTTGACAGCTTCTTTTTCTGCCTTGTGTGCAAACTTCTCAGCCATCCGCTCGGCAAAATCCGGGCCAAATTTAGTTTCCAGTTCATCGGTGATGCGGTTGACCTGGGCAAAAACTTCAGAGTTGATTTTTTCGTTGAAGTCGGCGAAATCAAAGTCGAAGTCAAAGTCAAACGCCATTCCTTCGTCCGGCCAATCGCTCTTTTCCCGATCCATACCTTTTAAGATAATCTCGCCTTCGGTATTCAAGAAAACAGCGGGGCCATTTTCCCCAATTTGACCAGTCAGGGAATCTTCGCTTTCTTCAACGCTGCTGAGGAGCCGGTTTTTGATGGATGGGGCTACGGCCGTTACCGTCAGCGCTTCCTCACTAGGCCAATGCAGAACAATATCGCCGTTAGCCGTAAACCGGTGCTCTCCGGAACTCAGCGGTCCATGAAGGCGGATGTCGCCAGCAATATCGGGTAGATGGGTGCTGTCGCCGCGCAGGCCGCGCAGATTGGCATCGCGGCTGCCCTGTTTGACGGTCACGCTGCCGCTAACCCCGCGCAGAGAGATGTCGCCATACACTTCCACGATGTCTGCCGTGCCATCCACAGCCCGCGCCGATAAATCGCCGTGTACGGCTCCCAAAGAAAGGTCATCGCAGCCGCGAACGGCCGTATCGCCATACACCGTTTCCACACTTACACTGCCGTGAATTTGTTTGATAGCCAGATCGTTTTGGACTGTGCCGATTTTTAAACTGCCGGCTCCGTGAATGGCCGCATCGCCATAGGCGGTTTGCAGGCTAATAGTACCTTCGACCCGCTTAATTTCCACGTCGCCGTGGACGGTGTGGATAGACAGGCTGCTGGCTTCGGGGATGGTCAGCTTGAGGCTGTCCTGGCTGGTGATGGTTAATCCGCTTTCGGTTTCATTGGTTTTGTAGTCGCCACTTTTGATGAGAACGGCCGTTTCCGCCCAACTACGCACCACCAAATCGCCCATGCATTCCGTAATTTCGATGTGAGGCTGCTTGCCCACTTCAAATCGTTCTTGACTCATGATGTCACCTACTCCACGAAGATTTGGACGTGTTCGTTGTCTTCTTCGTCCTCAACTTCAACCAGCATGCCCGATCCCATATTTTTCATCATGCCGGTAAGCTCTTCGTAATCAAGGCCTTCCAGTTCCGGGGCAAAATGACGGCCCAATTTCAAACCAAAGTCAACCATGCCCAGAGGAATATTGACCGTGACCTTGTTTTTGCCCGTTTCCAGGTTGCGCACACGCACTTTGAACCAGGATGGTTTTTTGCCGGATTCGACAGCGGGTGCTTCCGGCGCTTTTGGTGCAATTGGTTCAACTGGTTTTACCGGTGCGGCCGCTGCTTCAGGACTTTTTTCAACACTGCTCAATATTTCTGCTGCTTCCTCGGCGTTGATTTTGCCTTTGGCCAATAACTCTAAAATTTCTTGTCGCTCATTCATTTGATATTCTCCTATTTTGGAGACCCTAAGGGTTTCTGAAAACCCTTAGGGTCTTGGCTGTATTTTTATGCGTTGGCGCGACGGACTTGTTTAACCGGGTCTTTCATATCAAATGTGACGTGGATATGAATGCCGCGGATTTGGCTTATTTGCCGCAGCCCATCGCTGATTTTTGTCGATCGACGATTAGTTAGCTGCCGCTGTGTGCTGCGCGCATTGCACTGGTCGGCCAGCAGCTGCCGTTGATAATTCATTAAATACGCTTCTCTTTGCAGGTTCATCATAACCTCCTCAAGTAGAGCGATTTTTTAAATCGCCGTCCGATTTTCAAAATCGGCCTACTTTACGCTTCGCCGCGCAGGATTTGCAGTGCTTCTTCGGCACTGAGGCTGCCGGCGCTTAAATCGGCCAGCACCTCGCGGCGAGTTTCTTCAGATACGGGTTCTGATTCCGATGGCCCTACTTCATAACCCATGGCACGGATAACTTCGGTCAACCGGGCGCGTACGGCGGGGTAGGAGAGGCCGATTTCTTGTTCGACGCGGTTGATTTTACCTTCGCAACGGATGAAGATTTCCACAAAATCAAGCTGCTGCGGCGATAATTGGTACAGGCGGCCCAGGGAAAAGTGGCCTTCGACACTGGTGTCGCAGTTGCGGCAGTGCAGCCGGGTTACTTCAAGGGTTTCGTGACAAATTGGGCATTGGCCAATGACGGGATTCATGAATTCAGTTCTCCTCTTTAATAAATTAACCGCGGAGATGCAGAGGTCACAGAGAATTCTGTATCTCGCGATCGTTGTTGGTGGTTTATACGGCCGTTAAAACTTCCTTCATTTTCGACAATGTGGTTCAGATGGATGCTGCCGGTGGCAACGCGGATTTTGATGTGGCCCTGGCCGCTGCCGAGAACGTCCTGGAGACGGCTGCCGACCATGTTTTGGGTGGTAACGCCTGCACTGAGCGAAGTCGAAGTGGCCGTTCCCTTCAAAAACTCGTAGTGAATACCACCCACGTCAGTCCGGGCATCCAGACGAGCATTGGGCAGGTGGGCCAGGTTGAGCTTAACCGCGCCGGTGACGGTTTTGAAATGGTGGATGTCGTCACTGAGACGGCCGTTGTAGCTCAGCTTGCCGGTAACAGTTTTGGCGTTGATCGGGCCGCCCAGGTTGGTGAGTTTGGCGCTGCCGGTGACGGTACGGCCGTTCACCACACCATCAATCCCGCTAATCGACAAACTGCCGGTAATCATCTTAGCGTTCACGTCGCAGTCTACCGGGACCTGAATGGTCAGGTGAGCTTCCGGGTGTTCGTTAGTGAACAGCCCTCTGATTTGCTCAATAGGATTACGCCACGCCTCTTCCCGTTCGGCGCGGACGGTGACGGTGTTGTCGCTGCGGCTGACAGTGATGATCATGCCCCGGCTTTCGGCGTCAACGTGAATGGTGCGGATGTCGTCGCTGCCGGGGACAATGGTGATCGAGCCAATTTCATTCGTGACTTTCAAGGAAACTGGGCCTTTGCTCAATTGTTCTTCAAACTGTTGAATTTCCATTTTTGCTAACTTTGTTCAGAAAATTTATACTCACATCAAAATAATCAAGGTATGCCAAGATAATAATAAAAAATATTAAGCTTGTCAATACTTTTTGTTGAAATTCGTTGAATTCATGTAAGAAAATTTAATATCGCAATAAATTTTCTTAAAAATCGAGTGAGAATATAAGAAAAATCGTTTTTTGGGATGATCTTTCATGAAAAAATATGCATTTGAGTAAAAAAGAGGATTTGTGCTGTATGGTTCCGGCCGTTTGTTTTTTGATTTGCTGGTAGGTGAACGGTTCCCACCAGCAAAATATATGTTTAGTGGAGATAAGATTTGTTGTAGCTAAGCTAAGAATTAATGAATTCAAAGCTGGAAATCATTTGGTCAAAGATTCCTATCATATTGTCATAACTTTCAGCAGTTGATGTAAATGTGATAATTAATCCATAATTATCGTGAATAATATAGATGTCCTTTTTTTTCAATGGTAAAACTGTTTCAAGGTCCATTAAATACTCCCTTGTCTTGGCCTGCATACCATTAATTTCAACATCCTCTAAATCATGTAACTCAAATTTATCGTTATAGTTGTCATTTATTGCCATGATTCTCTCTTCTCCCCACAAAGCGACATCATCAAGAGATGGAGACACCATTTCCCGTTGGGCAATTATTACAACGGGAAAAGCAGCGTCTGATGTAAACAGGGCGATGGCTTCCATGTCATTGTGATATCCTTTTGTAAAATGGTTACCAGACCAGTTAGAAGGATAGTCGATTGCAAACTGCCCTAGAGCGCTTCTGAAATTCTTCCAAGACTTGGGGACTGTCTCATCCGAAAATCCGGAACTAAAAAAACCGCAACCCAAAGGAGTGAGAACGATCCCAAGCAAGATTACAAATGGGAAAAGGGCGGTTATGAGACCTTGTAACTTTTCTTTCATTGAAAATAATTTCGTCTACTTGTTAATTAAATTTGCGTTATCCCAAACTACTAACTTACTTCGCTTCACGAAAACTAAGCCAGGCCACATAGCCTAATCCCAGCAAACAAGTCGTCAAGAAGAAAATCGGCCCCCAATTGTGCTGCCACAGCGCCAATACGATACCCAGCCCGGCATACAGCGCCAGCAGCAGTTCCAAAACCACAATCCAATCAAACTGGAGACGGTAAACGCTTGCTCCCCGCGTCACTCCATCTTCCAATCCCAACTTCGGCGTGCGCACAAACGTATGCTGCCTGCCAAAGATGGCCTGCAAAATGGCCCGGCTGTTGCTGGGCGCGGTGCCGATGGCTACCAGCAGCAGTGTGGGAAAATGGCGCAGCCGCCGCCGCCAGTCGGGATGCAATACCTGCTGGCCCAGGATGAACAACAGCGGCTGGCCAATCCCGGCGGCGGAAAAAATCAACAGTTTGGCCGAAAAGTGAAAATCGGCGTAGGTGAGCGGGACCAGGAGCAGAACCAGGGCAATGAGCAGCAGGTGGGTCATGTAGGCCGACATGGAGAGCAGGGCGTACATCCGGCCGATTAGGGTGTGGTTGTGATCGGTGAGGATAGAACGGCCGTACTTCCCCAAACACTGCGTCGATCCTTTGGCCCAGCGGGCTTGCTGGCTCTTGTAAGCCGTCATCGTCGTCGGCAGTTCGGCCGGAGTGACGACATCATTCAAAAAGCGGAAGCGGCAGCCTTGCAGCGTGGCCCGCGTGCTCAGGCACAAATCTTCGCAGACCGTGTCGGCCAGCCAGCCGCCGGCCTGCTCGATGCAGCGCCGCCGCCAGACGCCGCCGGAGCCGTTGAACTTGGGGAACATGTCGGCCCGATGGCGCACCGTCTGCTCCATGACAAAATGTTTGTCCAGGGCGATGGCCTGGGCCGCCGTCAGGGCCGATGCGCCATCATTTAAATGACCCCAACGAGCCTGGAGCATGTCAAGGTCGGGTTCGGCGATGAAATGAGGGATGGTGCGGCGCAGAAAGTCGGGGCCGGGCTGGAAATCGGCGTCAAAGACGGCGATGAAGTCGCCGTTGGCCTGGTTGAGGGCGTTGGCCAGTGCGCCGGCTTTGTAGCCGGTCCGGTCGCTGCGGTGCAGCAGGTCGATGTTGATGCCAGCTTGCCGGTAGCGTTGGATCAATTTGGCAGCGATGCTGGTCGTGTCGTCAGAAGAGTCATCGATGATTTGAATTTGTAATCGGTCGGCGGGGTAGTCGAGGGCTACGGCCGTTTCCACCAGCCGCCTCACTACAAACCGTTCGTTATAAATTGGGAGCTGCACCGTCACTGATGGCAAATCTGCCTCATCCACTTCGGGGCAGGGAAACGTCTCGTGCCGGTGCCGCCAATAAAGCCAGAGCGTGAGCAAACCTAATAATCCGTACAGCGCCAACCCGGCAACTGTCAGGACGTACAAATGACTTAAAATGGTGATCATTCTTGAGCGTTGGCGTGTTTGACGATGGTTTTGAGTCGTTTGTTAAACGTGCTGCGCGGCAGTAGCACCTTCCGGCCGCATCCCAGGCAGACGATGCCGACGTCGGTTCCCAACCGGACCACTTCCCATTCATAACTGCCACAGGGATGCTTTTTGCGCATCCGCACAATATCGCCTAAATCTATTTGAACAAACATAGCCGGGGATTATAGCATGATGGGTACGGCCGTTCCATTGACGGGAGATTAGAGAATGGTTTTACAGCTGTAACGCCACCATTTGTTGGGGCGAGACAGCGGTGAATGGCATTTGATAAATCGAATGACCTTGTCCAGCCGCCACTTCGCCCTGATTTGTGACAGCCAGGGCGAGACAATCGGAGAGAAGATCATTTGCTATACCAGGATCATAGCCGATTGCCTTGCTCCTACGTTTTCTGATTTACGGTTGAGGTGGCGGACCGGCATCTGCCGGGATGGGTGTGCCATCAGGCAGGCTGCGCAAATCACCGCAGGAAATGAAGTGGATGTCCCGCCAGACATAGCCCCGGTCGTTAAACGTCTCAATATCCTCAATCCACCGTTTTTCACCCTGATCGAGCAGATAAATATGCGGGCTGGTGGTGCATTTGACCAGGATTGGATTTGGTACTTGGAATATGAGTTCTTGCACTGATGTTGGCAGCTTTTCGATTTCTCCCTGATCGATGCCAAACAGCCAGGGAATAGCCAGGATTACCAGCACAGTCCAGACTGAGTAAATGATGGTTCCCACACTAAAGGCGCGATGGATGCCGTTCAGCCAGTCCCCGCCTTCCCGCCGCATTTGCAGCAGCAAAATCAGCAGCAGTACAATGATGTTAACGACATTCCAACCGGTAAAAGCAAGCCGGTTGGGGGTCAATCGGTCTTGTATGGTACGGTAAACAATGGCCGATAGTGCATAGAGGCTGATGATTAACGTCAAGACGGCTATGGCATTGATGCCTATTCGCAGCCACCGCCCGGCGGCTGGTGTTTTTCCGTCGGGATCGACAAACGTGACTCCCAGCAAAAGCGCGATTATGGCAAAAAGCATCACGTTGTAAGTGATTAAGACGTCTCGGTTGGCAAATGGGGCCTGGAAGTTAAAGGGAATAAAGCCCAGATAAACGATGAGCACGACCAATGAGAGCAGCAGCAGGACGCGAAGCAGATAAGCGGCCAGCCGGTACAAGATGTTGTCAAATTTCTGTGAAGCTGGCGGCAGAGTTGGATTGTAAATGATGGCAACGGCTACCACCGGTAACAAACCACCACCGCCGGCCAAAAACAGCCGCTGTACGATGACTGGTACTTCTACGTCCAAGGCGGCAAACAGGCTGAACGTGATGCCCGTGAACAGGCCGAGTATCGCAAACATAACGCCGCCCAAACCGAAGACTTCAATAGATTTGATCAGAAAGCTGACTCTGTTGGTGGTGTCCCACCGACCGAAAATCAAGTAAACCCCTACACCGGCCCAGGCCAGCAGTGGCAGATGTATGGCCATGAGATTGAGGTATTGTTCTTGAAACGGCCGTGTCCCTGCCTGTGGGTACGTCCAAAATACATAAGCGCCAGCGGCAATCATGATCAGGCTGATCAGCGCACTCAACTGCCAGTTTTTTCGGCTTACGGCCGTTAAATAAATTAACACACATACAGCGGAGAGGGGTGCTGCAAACAAGATGACAGCCGGCAAAAAGTCCCTATTGATTCCTTGCGGCGCACCGACGATTTCAATCATGTACCGTTTATCGTCAGACAGCCACCAGAACAACAGCCCATTGAGCAGCGCCAGGGGGATGACCCAGCCCCAGGCAATGGCAAAATGTTTTGCCTGGCTGGCAGCGTATTGGAGCCGGTAGAACCAGGCGGCATAAAGCAGGTTGTCGGGTTCTGCTTCATGGCTGGCGTTGATGGCTTGGTGGAAAACGGCCGTTTTGCCAGCCTTGGCAGCAGCTTGATAAACTTGTTCCAACTGCTCGGCATCTTCAGCCAGCGTTTTTACAGTGTCGTGGTAGGACATAAGGGTTGCCTCCAAATTCGGTCATTTATTATCCTTTTCATTATAAACGGAGAACCTAAAAGCGGGGTAACGGCCGTGTAACAGTTGTGTAACAAACGTAAGAAAGCCCCAAAAA
Organism: Ardenticatenaceae bacterium; assembly: GCA_020634245.1. Lineage (GTDB taxonomy): Bacteria > Chloroflexota > Anaerolineae > Promineifilales > Promineifilaceae > JACKCC01. The sequence continues at coordinate 485,355 of JACKCC010000006.1, forward strand.
AATCTGTGTAATCGGCGAAATCTTTGGATTTTGATGGTGAGCTAGCGCACTTTTACCAGCCGCCCAATAGCAAATCCAATCAGGGCAACGGGAACCAGCCAGTAACCGGCTGATACCCAGCCAATCGATTCGACCAGCATGCCAAAAATGATTGGCGCGGCAAACATGCCCAAATTCTGCCCCATCATAATGACAGCCATACCTAACCCGGCCAACTGTGGTTTGCCCATTATTTCCGGAACGGCCGCAAAGGTTGCTGTGGGCACAGCGCCAACAATCAAGCCCTGGACAGCCATGAGGACAATGATCTGCCAGCCCACAACCTTGAAGGGCAGCATCATGATGGCGGCAATAGCGAGAAACGGCATCGTGAACAGCAGTTTGCGCGAGCCGATTTTGTCGGATAACCAGCCGGCCAGCGGCGCTGAGATCAAGACAAGCGCTGTGGATATACTGACAATCAGGGATGCATCGGTTAATGAATAGCCGCGTACTTCGACTAAAAATGTGGGGTAGTAAGTGACCAGCGGCATAAAAACCACATTGAACAAACAGAAGGTCAGGCCGAGCAGCCAAATGTTACGGTCGGCCAATACCTGGCGCAGCGGCAGCGGCGTGGTTTCTCTTTCGTGGTCAGTGGCAGACGGCGGTGTCCGCATCAATAGAGCGTAAAGCAGCAAGGCCACCAGAGCGAAGCCGGCGCTTAGCCACCAGACGGACTGCCAGCCCGCTGTTAGACCTAATTGAGGAGCGGTGATCATCATGATGATGCTGCCCACCGGAACCCAGGTAGCCCAAATGCCCATGGGCATGCCCTGTTTTTCCGGTGGGAACCAGAGGGCTAGAACGGCCGGACCCACAACGGCAATCAATCCCATGCCCACGCCTTCGATGACGCGGCTGGTGAGCAGCAGACCCATGCTGCCGGACAAAGCGCCCAAACCTGCGCCAAGCACCAGGCTGCTAACGGCGATGACTCCGCTGGTCCTGGAGCCTAATTTTTGCAAGATGATACCGGCGGGCAGGGCCAGCAGGAAGCCGGTAATGCTGAAGACGGACATCAGCAAGCCTGCCTGGCTTAACCCGATGTTAAAAGACTGCATCAAGATGGGCATGAGAGGCGGGACTTTGTTTTGGCTAAGGGGCGCAGCCACGCTGGCCAGAAAGACAATGATTAAGATGACCCAGGCGTAACGGGATACGGCCGTTTCCTCCACTTTTTCAGTTTGCATAGAATTGATTGCCTTATGATTTAGTAGATTGATGGTTGATTGACTGGAGACCGGCGATTGGCCAGCCGGTCTCCAGTCATAAACAAAATTGAAAACGAACGTCAGCCGATTAGTAAACGCCGTAGTCTCTGCCCGTATTCATCATGGCATGTAGATTCTCCACAGTCGTATGGTCGAGAACTGCACCGGTGGCCAGGGCGTACCCGCCATCTTTACCGGCTGTGTCAATCAAATTTTTCACATAGTCAATAACTTCTTCCGGCTTCCCGGTATGCAGCAGCGAAGCGGGGACATTCCCGGCGATGGCGGCCCAACCGCCAAAAAACTTTTTAGCGGCCGTCATATCCGTTTGATCAAAGTTCCAGTAAGTTGCTCCGGCCGGCAGTTGACTATCGGCAATGGTCTCCAGGCGGCTGTTGTATCCACCTTCCACCAAATTCCAGGGCACAAGCCCTTCAGCGATCAAGCCTTCAAGCACGGCTTTGTAAGTTGGCCAATAGAATTTCTTGAAGTCGGCATCGGACATAAAACCATCAGCCCCTTTATGCAGCGGGATGAAGACGAAGGGATTATTGTTCCCCGTTGCTGTCTGAATACCTAATTGGGTTGCAATGGGAACCAGCCGTTCAACGGCTGCAACTACCTTACCTGGCTGGCGGAACATGTCGAGCATAATCCCTCGCGTGCCGCGCATCGTGTCGCCGATGTAGTCGAACGGGGCTTTGGTAAAGCCGCCGGGCAGCGCGGGCATACCAAATTTGGCTTGCAGATAACCATCGGCCTTACCCGATGCTTCGGCGTATTCCAGGGCGGCTTGTCCGGCTTCGATGAATGCCTTGAATGATTCCTGCACGGGCGGTAAACCGGCCGGAATCATCAAAGCGGGAGCCATAGGCAGTTCCATCGAAGCAAAGAAGGAGGGGAGCATCGCCCAGCCTTGCAGCGCGGAGAAGGCGCGTGGCATGTAGGTGCGCATGTAATATGCTTCCGGGTCGGCGATGAAACTGTCATATTCATCAGCTTGCATGTATTCGACTTCCAGGCATTGGAAATCGACATCTTTGCTTAAGCTGCCGCCAGGCCAGCGGTAAACCTGGTAGCCAAGTATGTCGAAAACTTTGCCGGGATTGAATGCGCCGGAAAAGATCAGGTAGTCCGGCTTGAATTCTTCATTGAATTTGTGCCAGGCAGCTGTATATTTTTCATAGTCATACATCACTTCATAAGGATTGATGCCGCCGAATTTGGCGAAGTAGCCGCCTATGAATGATGTAATTGGAACCCGGTCTGGTTTTTTGAGGTCGATCACATCTTTGATCCGTTGGGTGCGCAGTTTGTATTGGGCCTCTGCTTCAGGTGAGGCAAACTGGCGTCCTTCGGTTGACATCCAGGAAGCGAAGCGCGCTTCTCGTTTTTCTTGTGGTGAGAGTTTGGACCAGTTTTCTGGTTGAACGAACATTTTATGAACCTCCTATCCACTCTTTGGCTAGATTAGCGGCGGTTACGGCCGTACCCGTTTATCCCCGAGTTTGATCATGATCATCAATTTGACCGCCGTTGATAGTAAAAACGAGAGATGTTCGGGATGCTAACTTGGATGGCTCCCCCGTTTTCGTCAGAAATTAAACGCCCGAATTATTTTTTGCTTAAAGCGATTTGGGCTGCACGCAGCGTATTTTCCATGAGCAAGGCGATGGTCATGGGGCCAACCCCGCCGGGAACCGGGGTGATGGCTCCGGCAACTTCTTTGGCACTGTCATATTCCACATCGCCAACCAGCCGGTAACCGCGCTTTTTCGTTGCATCTTCTTTTTGGTTAATACCCACGTCGATAACGGCCGCACCGGGCTTAACCATATCGCCGGTAATCATCTCCGCCCAGCCGATGGCCGCGACGAGGATGTCGGCGTTACGGGTGTGGGCGGCCAAATCTTTAGTGCGGCTGTGGCAGATGGTGACGGTGGCGTTGGCCTTTTGCAACAGCATCGCCATCGGTAAGCCAACAATGTTGGAACGGCCGACGATGACCGCTTCTTTGCCGTTAGGATCAATGCCGCTTTCTTTCAAAAGCCGCATACAGCCGGCAGGCGTACAAGGCACAAACAGCGGATTGCGTCCTTTCATCGCTAAACGGCCGATATTGACCGGATGGAATCCATCAACATCTTTTTCCAGGTCAATGGTGTTGAGTACCGCTTCCTCATCCAGGTGTTTGGGCAGCGGTAGCTGCACCAAAATACCGTTTACGTCAGGATCGGCATTCAATTTGGCGACCAACGCTTCGACTTCTTCCTGAGTGGCGTCGGCAGGCAGCGTGTGACCGATGGAGCGGATGCCCAGCTTTTCGCAGGTGCGCTGTTTCATACCGACGTAGGTTGCTGAAGCCGGGTCTTCGCCGACGAGAACTGTGGCCAATCCAGGTACGTAGCCGTGTTCTTCTTTCATTTGGGCAACGGCTTGTTTGACTTCTTCTTGAACCTTTGCGCCAATAGAAGTTCCATCAATGATTTGTGCTGTCATTGTTTTGTTATCCTTTGATGCAGGTCCGCACACCAATTGTGGTGTACGGACCTATGAAAACAGGGTTACTTTTTGACGGCATCCAAGAAAGCACGTAGCTTTTCGTCAGTGGTATTTTCAAAGTAGCATCCATGAGCCAATATATAGGCTGGTGCATCTTCAAACAATTCCACCAAATTGTCACAGTAAGCGCGAACTTCATCTGTCGTGCCGGTGGCCATCAACGAGGCAGGGACGTTCCCGGCAATGATGAATTTATCGCTCAGAATTTCTTTGACCGGCCCCATTTCAGTTTGGTCGAAGTGACACACCAGGGATTTTTCCGGCATTTCAGCCAGATTTTCCAGCCGTTTATTGTAGGAACCTTCAATGAACAGGTAGCTGGTGATGCCTTCTTCGTATAAGCCCATCATCACTTGCTTCCAGGTGGGCCAATAAAACTTCTCGAACTGTGCTTGAGACATGAATGCATCGGCACCTTTGTGCAGTACGTACATCGCTGCGGGTGCGCCGGAACGGTCACTGGCACCCACAATCGCATTGATTAGAACCGGTACGTAAGCTTCGCAAGCAGCTAGCAGATCATCCGGTCGCCGGTACATATCAGTCAAGATGCCCTTTGTGCCGCGCAGCGTATCGCCCAGGTAATCGAAGGGAGTCTTGACGATATTGAAGCCCATGCTGGGGAAGCCTTCCGCCGCAATCATGCCCATCGTTTGCCCAACTGCGCCTAATACCTTCATCAATTCACCGGCCGCTTCCATCATTTTTTGAAGCATTTCCTGGAAAGGCGGCATGGCAAACGGTAATAGCAGGTCAATGGTATCGACGCTTTCTGAGATGCGCGGGAAGTCTGGCAGCATAGCCATTGGGGCTAACGCACTGTACGCACGCGGCAGGTATTTTTTGAGCCAGAATGCGGTGGGATCGGCGGCGAACTCTTTATATTCGCTCGCCATCATATATTCACCCTCCACTGCCTGGATGACTAAATTTTCAGGTAGTTTCTGACCGCCCCAGACATAGGTCTGGAAATCCAATATGTCCCAAGATTTGCCGGGATAGGGCAGCATACCAACGGCAACATCCGGCTGGAATTCGCGGTGAAATTCTACGTAAGGTTCAAGCATTTTATCGTGGCCGTAGACGAAGTCGACACCCGTAAGCCCTTTACGGCGGCCAACATATTCGTTAGCGCCCATGAAGGCATCTGCAATGGGGCGGTCATGCGGCTCCATGTCGTAGATTTTTCGTAAACGGCCGATACGCTCTTTATAGTTTGCTTCTGCTTCAGGGCTGGCGAACTGAACCGGGGCATTTTGCCAGGCATCCAGGCGGATTTTGCGCCGTTCAAGAGGGGTCAATTTGTTCCAGTTATCAGGTCTTGTAAACATTTTTACTCCTTTTTGTTTATGCCCAGTTTTTGGCCAGGGCGACGGCGGCCATGGCGTCACGGCCGTATGCGTCTGCACCAGTGTATTCCCGAATCTGCTCATCAATCTGGCCGCCGCCAATCATGATTTTGACGTCCATACCGGCGTCTTTGAAGGCGGCGACGGTGGCTTTCATCGGGTCGTAGGCCAGTGTGAGGAAGCCGCTGAGTCCCACAATGGTGGCTCCGGTTTCCTTGACCGCTTCGACGAATTTGGCCGGCGGTACGTCCACCCCCAGGTCGGTGACTTCAAAGCCGTTCAAATCGAGCATAAAGGCTACGATGTCTTTGGCGATGTCATGAATGTCGCCTTCTACCGTGCCGATGACGATTTTGCCCAGCTTTTCACTGGCGGCTTCTTCGGCCATGCGCGGCTTCAAAATGTCGGAAACGGAGGTCATCATTTCGCCGGCCAGAATCAGCTCCGGGATGAACGCTTCACCCGTCTCGAACCGCTTGCCGATGACATCCATCGCGTCTTTGCAGGCGTTGAGAATGTCCAGCGGAGAAGCGCCACTATCGAGCAATTCGTTGGTGATCTTCAGCGCATCGTCCTCACGCATCTCAGTAATCGCATTAATTAATTCTTGTGACATGTTTAACTCCTTTTTTCGTCTCAATCTTCTAAAAAACTCTTTTTATAACCATACAGCTTTGTCGAGGGCTGAGCCTGTTGAAGCCTGACTGCTTTCGACAGGTTCAGGCAACGGCTTCTATAGTTACTTGTTCATTCAAACAGGCCCTTGCGAGAGGCCCGAACATAGTTCAAACAATGCTTGTCTTGACCCAACAGAAGCTCAGCTGTGATGGCGGCGGCAACCAGTTCTTTATCCAGCGGATCCATAATGGCGCTGTCCAATCCAGCTTGCATGGCCAAAATCAAAAAAGCCCGATTAATTTGCTTGCGGGCAGGCAAGCCGAAGGAGATGTTACTGAGGCCCATGGTGAAATGCACTTCCGGATATTTGGCATGTACGGCGCGGATAGTGTCACAGGCGATGATGGCACTTTGGTTCATCGTAGCGATGGTTAGAGCCAGAGGGTCCACGTAGACTTTGTTATCGGCCACGCCAGCGGTGCGGGTGGCTTCCATGACCTTTTCGATTACTTCCATTCGCTTTTCGAACGTTTCCGGGATTTTCTTGTCATCCATGGCCAGGGCGATGACTTCGCAGCCATGTTCGGCGACGATGGGCAGAATTTTTTCCAGCCGATCTGGTTCGCCGCTGATGGAATTGATCATGGGCGTTTTGTTAACGGCTTTGATGGCCACATTTAAGGCGGCCGGATTGGCGCTGTCCAGGCATAAAGGCGTGTCGACGACTGACTGGATGTTTTCGATCAGCCAGATTAAATCGTCCGGTTCTTTTTCGGGGTGGGTTCCGGCGTTCACATCCAGCCAGCTGGAACCGGCATCAGCCTGTTTTTGGGCCAATTCCTTGATGAATTCAGCATCACGCTCAGCAATAGCCTGCGCGACTCGTTTTCTTGTTCCGTTGATTTTTTCACCGATGATTTTCATAGAGCACTCCCTTTTCTTTGTTTTTTGGTAATCGGTAATCGGTGAACAGTAGCTGGTAATCGGATTACTGCTTACCGCTCACTGTTCACTGTTTACTGAATCTGGGAACAGCATCCCCAGGGCAAACTTGCGGCTGAACTGGGGGTAGACGGTCAGTTCGTTGTAAACGGTATTGTGGGCGATTTGTTCGGCGCGCTGGCGGGCCTGACGCGAAATGAGCATCCATTTGGCCCCAATAACGGCCGCATTGCCGACCTGTTTGTACTGCGCGTTGGGCAGTTCCGGGAACAGGCCCATAGCGATAGCGCTTTTGACGTTTAGGAAAGAGCCAAAGGCGCCGGCGATGATGACTTCATCTACTTCTTCCGGGGTGGTGTCGGTAGATTCGAGCAGGATTTGCAGCCCGGCATGGATAGCGCCTTTGGCCAGTTGGATTTCGTTGACGTCTTTCTGGGTGATTGTTACATCCCGGCTGCTGCCACTGTGAGAAGCAGGAACAAGGAGGAATTCAGAACCGAAACGGCCGTTTCCCACCCGTCTATTCTCTTTATCAAACCGGCCCCGTTGATTGATCAGTCCAGACTTGTACAGTTCGGCCATCACGTCCACAATACCCGACCCGCACAGCCCAACGGCCGGAACGTCGTCAATCGTCGTCAGTTCCACACCGGCTGGCGTGATTCTGACCTTTTCGATAGCGCCGGAGGCGGCGCGCATTCCGTCGCTGATGTGCGCGCCTTCAAAGGCCGGGCCAGAGGCGCAGGAAGCCGAGGTCAGGAAGGCCGCGCCCGGTTTGCAGATGGCGATTTCGGTGTTTGTGCCAATGTCTACACCGAGTACAATTTTGTCGTGCTGATCTAGGTCACTGGCCAGGATCATGGCCACGTGATCCGCGCCGACAAAGCCGCCGATGCAAGGCGGGACGTAGACGTGCGCCCCGGCGGCCATCGTCAAATTCAATTCAGCGGCGGGAACGTCTACGGCCGTACCCACGGCAGCGACGTAGGGAGCTTTAGCCAGTTGGCTTACCGGCAGTTGCAGCAGCAGGTGGGTCATGGCCGTGTTACCGACGATGCAGGCATCGACGACCTGTTCTGGCGTTGCGCCAGCCTGGGTGGTGAGTTCATTGAGTAAGTCGTTCAATGTCTCTTGGACTTTGGCGGCCATGACCCGCCCGCCTTCGCTGTTGCGGTAGACGTGGTTGAGACGGCTGATGACGTCTTCGCCGTAGCCGATTTGGGGGTTGGGTGCGCCGGCAGCAGCGAGATCGGCTCCGGTTTCCAGGTCTACCAGATAAGCGGCTATTTTGGTGGTGCCCAGATCGACGGCGAAGCCTAACGGCCGTTTCTCCGGTGCAGCCAGTCCTACAATCTCCCGATCATGCACAAAAACCGTCACCCGCCAATCGTTTGCCCGTAGAATGGTCGAGATGGTACGGAGCACAGAGGTTGTGGCGTAGACGTCATGCAGACCGTATGTTTTGGCCAGTTCATCGGCCATTCGCGTAAAGTCGGGGCGAATATCTTCCAGTGTGGGGGAAATCAATTCAACAGCATAGGCCCGAATCATGGGCTCGGGTTCAATTTCCTGCAAGTCGCTGGCAATTTGCAGCCGCTGCCCGGTAATGAGCGATTCACGCGGGATTTGTACGGTCACGTCAGACAGCGGATAAGTGCAGCAGGCCAGCCGTTCCCCTTGTTTTAATTCCAGTTCGCTGAGAATAAATTCTTCATCAAAATTGGGCGGTGTGGCTTCCCCGGAAAGCAGAACGATGCGGCATTGGCCGCAGTTGCCTTCGCCGCCGCAGGCCGAAGCTAAATCAATCCCCGATTCCCGCGCCGCTTCAAATAAACTAACACCCGATGAAGCAGTTACGCGCTTGCCAATCGGCTGAAATTGAATTTGAAATGATTCATCATTACGCATCGGGGTTTTTCCTCAAAGGCGAATTAGTGGAATACAGGCTGAGATTGTTCGTGGTTGCCGCCGTGGTTTTGAAATCGGTGTATTTGATGGTTTGGCCTGGTTGAGCAACGACAAAATCATCATCCCAGGGACCATAGAGGGTGCGGTAAATCAGGCTGTTGGAACCCTTTACTTCCTCAAAGCGCAGGTTGAATTTTTCAGCAACTTTGCGGGCGTAATCGCGGTAATAATCCTGGTTTTCGGTGCCGGTATCGATGTAGACCAACCGCTTGTAATTGTTCAGCATAATGCGCATGATGCGTTCGGCCCGTTCCTGGCCATATTTTTCGACGGAGCGATTGTATTCATCTAAAAGGGTATCGCTGACTTCGATCCAGCCTTTGGTGAGGTAGTAGGTCCCGGGTTCTTTTTGATGTTCGTTGTCGTAAGCTTCGCGGGAGCCAAGGAAGCAGGCGATGCAGTCATCAACGCGGGGAACGACAACGGTACAGTTTCTAGATTGCAGGCCAACAACGGCCATGGAGCAGAGGCCGTAGCCCAGAATGAGGGTATCATAATTGGAACAGGCGGCATCAATGGCTTCTTGCAAACGGGTTTTGAGACTGCCGGGGACTAAATGGAGTCCAAAATCGAGGACTTCGTAGTCGATTTCGGATGGCATGAGCGGCAGCATCTCTTCGATGACGGTAGCGCAAGCGATGACTTTAGTACGGCCGTTTCCCATGATTTACACTCTTTTTCCCGGTATATTGTCTAAACTGCCCAAAACTTATATACTTATATAGGGAAGTATGTACAAGCAATAATGTATACTTATATAGGGAAGTTGTCAAGGAACTGAGAAATTTCCTTGGATTGAAAATAATTAGAGATTGGAAGTTGTATCGCAGCCGCTCAAAATTGGAAGAGATATGAGGCCCGATGAGGTGAAAAGCCTGAATCTGCAAGAGCAAATTAATCGTGATGCTTATGAACCGGCGTATGCTCAGTTGGCCAATATTTTGCGCCGTCAAATTGGCGAAGGGGCATTCCGGCCAGGTGACCAGCTGCCATCAGAAGCGCAGCTTTGCCGCACCTATGGTATCAGCCCGATGACCGTGCGCCGCTCGATCAATCTGTTGGCCGATCAGGGCGTGGTGAGTACAGCGCAGGGGCGAGGGACGTTTGTCAAGCCGTTGGAATTGGGCACGGCCGTTTTCGACCTTCAGGAATTACAGGATTTGTTCCAGAATGGGATTGATACGGCCGTTAAATTGTTAGACGTTCGTGTCGTGTCGGCCGATGAACGGATGGCTCGCAAATTGGGCTTATGCATTGGCGACAATGCCATTTACATCCGCCGTTTGTTAACCAAGCAGGGGCAGCCGATTTTTTACCATCGCGCCTACCTCATTTATGACCCGACCCGACCAATTGTGGAAGCGGAAATGGACGCCACTTCGCTGCAAGGGCTTTTTGCCAACGCTGGCAACCATCTGCTTAAACGGGGTCAACTAACAATCGATGCCACATTGATGAATGAAGAAGAGGCTAAAATTTTACAGGTCAGTTTACCGGCGGCCGCTTTTTATCTGGAACATCTTTTTTACGATTTCGATGAACGGCCGATCAGTTGGGGGTGGTTTGTTTTTCGTGGCGATCAGATCCGTTTTACAACACAGATTGGTATTCAAGAGGGCCGGAAGGATGAATGAATCAAATGTACATGACCCCAGTCGATTAACGTTGATTGCTTATGTGGCCGATCTGAAAGAAGACGAGGTATTGTCTTTGGTGAAAGCGCGCGTTACTGCGGGAAACGATCCGTTGGCCATTATTGAGGATTGTCAGGAAGGACTGCGCCAGGTGGGCGAGCGATACGAACGGCAGCAATATTATTTGTCGGGCTTGATTATGGCCGGTGAAATCTTCCGCGAGGTGATGGAAATTGTCCAACCGGTTATTGAGGAGAATTTTACCGGCAACGAGACAGGCACAATCTTGCTGGGCACGGTCAGGGGCGATATTCACGATATTGGTAAAAATAATCTGAGCATGCTCCTGACCTGTTATGGCTTTTCGGTTTATGATTTGGGAGTGGATGTACCACCGTCGGAATTTCTATTGCAGGCGATTCAGGTGCGGCCTAATATCATTGGCTTGTCTGGTTTGTTGACCAGTTCATACGACGCCATGAAAGAAACAATCGATATGATTCGGATTTCCGGTGACAAAGCTGTCCGGCAGATTCCCATTGTGATCGGCGGCAATCAGCTTAATGAGCAGGTCTGTCGGTATGTTGGGGCCGATTATTGGGTAAATGACGCCATGACGGGTGTGCGGTTGTGTCAGGATTTACTAAACGGCCGTTCCCAGCCCTGAATGTCTTGTTAAAAACATAACGCAGCTTCGACAGGCTCAGCTATCATTTTTCTAACTCTTTGATCATGTCGGCGGATAATGTGCCCTCGTAAACGGCCGTTACCTCTCCAACCAGCATCACATTCCAATTATCATCAATCTCTACCTGGGCTGTGCCGCCGTCCATCTGAACTTCTACCGGACTGGTGCAGTAGCCCATACGTACGGCCGTTCCGGCGGCCGCACTGGCCGATGTGCCCGAAGCCAAAGTGAAACCCGCTCCGCGTTCCCAAATAGTGATGCGGATGGTGTGTTCGTCGATGACCTGAACCAATTGCACGTTCGTGCGTTGGGGGAAGATGGGCGCTGTCTCGATTTGTGGTCCAAGCCGGTGAATGTTGCTCAGGTCATTGTGGAAGATTACGCAGTGAGGATTGCCGATGGATACGGCCGTTGCCCGCAGCAGTTCACCATCCACCGGCAGCGGATCATCCACCCAATTGAAGGTTAATTTACCCATGCCCAATTTGAGCCGATTGGCCTGTTTGTCGAGCAGATTGACGGGTACGGCTTCGTTGTTAATGTAGATGGCGAACGTATCTCCCTTCGCGTAGCCAGTATCCCAGACGTAACGGGCAAAAATACGCAGGCCATTGCCGCTTTTTTCGGCTTCGCTGCCATCGGGATTGTAAAAACGCATGGCCAGCGCCGGCCGTTGATCGGGCAGCGGGCCGTAACAAATACCATCGCCGCCAATGCCAAAGTGCCGGTCGCACAACAGGCGGATAACGACCGGTGTCAACGGAACCGGGAATGAAGCCGGGTCGATGATGATCATATCATTGCCCAACGCCTGGTATTTGTGGAAACGGCCGTTCATTTCAATTGGGTGTGTTTACTCTACTTAAAGTGCCAGGTATGGGGCGCATCATGTAGGGCAAACCAAGGCCGTTCACCCCATGCCTGTCACTCTGTTTCAATTCAAAACGGGAAACGACACCAGGGTACTCTCAATAATATGGTCAAAAATGGGGCGCATGGCGGCCGCGCTGGATTCCAGAGAGGCGGCTGAGATTAAGGCCACATAATCTTCGTTAATAATGACGGCCAGGATGGTAATGAGCGATTCGCCGTCTTCGGTGGATTTCAATACCATCATGCCCGACGATTGGGCTTCGATGTCCAGTGAGTGGCCTGGTTCGACAACTTCGAAGGTCTGACCTTCACGCTCCAGGAGTTGTTTGTAAACACCTAAAATGATCAGGGCATCATTGGCGGTAAAATTTTGGCCGGTCTGAAGATTGAAAACGCCTAATTCGCCGGGAATGTAATTGACGAATCCGTTTTCACCAAGTTCGGCCAGGGAATTGGCGTCGATAACTGATTGATTGGAGGCGACTGTCAGTCCGCCAAATACGGTTCGCACTGTCCAATCTTCTGGGTAAACCAGAGCCAGGCCCAATGTTTCATCACTAAACGGAACGTAGTTGACACCGGTATCGGCAACGGCCGTTGTCGGCGTATCAGGTTGTTGGTTGCAAGCAGCCAGGAGCAAGATAGAGAATAAAGTTGTGAGGAGTAAAAGTTTTTGTTTCATGAGTCTTCGTTGTCTGTGTAAAGAAAAAATTCCTGTAAAGCCCAATCTCTTTTTAAGAGGGCCATCATGTATAAATCGTGAAATTTGTTTTCCCAGTAACCGGACTGGCGCAGTAGCCCTTCGTTTTGGAAATCGAGTTTTTTGAGCAAGTTAAGGGAGGCGGTGTTACCGGGCATGACGAGTGCTTCAACCCGGTTGAGATTGAGTTGGGTAAAGGCAAGGCGGATTACGGCCGTTAACGCTTCTGTCATGACTCCTTGCCGCCAGAACGGCCGTGACAATTCGTACCCAATCTGCCCGCTAAAAAAATGCCATTTCCAACCGGTAAACCCGCAAGTCCCCAAAAACAAACCATCTTCGCGGCGGGTAATTGCCCAACGAATCGTGCGCCGTTCACCATAACTGTTCAACATATGTTCGATGATGCCTTGTGCCTGCTCGATCCGGGAAAAGGTGGGCAAATTGTAAAAACGGGTTACTTCCTCGTCGGCAAAACAGGCATACAATGCAGCGGCGTCATTCATCTGTATTTGCCGCAGTATGAGGCGTTCGGTATTCAAAACCGGGAAAGAATCGAAAATCGACTCGCTCATCCTTTTTCCAATCCGGTCAATTGTTCACTAATCTGCCACAACTGCCGGGCATCCGATTCATTGTAAGAAGCTTTCGAAGAATGGACTGCATTTTTGTCAATAAAATAACGACCCGTTACACCGGCCACCTCTGGTGAAGATGCCAAATAAATCGATGTTTCGGCTCCTTGTTCGGGTGTGCGGCCAACCCGCAGCCAACCGGCCAGATTCATGACCAATCGGGCGGCTGCCCCGTTATTTTTGGCAAAATTACTGGTGACAAAACCGGGATGCAGTGCATTGACAGTTACGCCGCTGCCTTCCGATCGGCGGGCCAGTTCATAAGTGAACAGCAAATTGGCCAGTTTGGACTGAGCATAAACTTGGAAGCCGCGATACGATTTTTTATTCTGCAAATTGGTAAAATCCAGGCGGCCCTGCTGATGAGCCATGGAAGAAACGTTGACGATGCGCGCCGGAGTGCTGGCCTTGACGACATCAAGCAGTAAATTAGTGAGCATGAAATAGCCCAGATGATTCAGGGCAAACGTCATTTCCAGCCTATCAACGCTCTCCTGACGTTTCATGAAAAAAGCGCCGGCATTATTTACCAGGACATGCAGATGGCTATATCGGTTACGGAATTCGGCGGCAAGCTGCCGGATTGATTCCTGAGATGACAGGTCGGCCAGAAGTAAATCGAGCTGGTGGCTGCCGGTGGCTTTTTGAATTTCGGCCAGGGCTTCTTCGCCCCGTTCGCGGCTGCGGGCGACCATAACGACATGAGCGCCCCTGCGGGCCAGTTCCTGGGCGGTGATTTTGCCGATGCCAGCGCTGGCACCGGTGACCATGACGATTTTGCCTTGCATCAAATTTTCCTTTCGATGGTCATCAGGATGCCATTTTGGGGGCGCAGTGTGACCAGTGCGTGTTCTTCTACCGGATGATCGGGAACCAGTTTTAGCCGGTACTGCTGCAAAATCATAGGCACGATGATGATGCTTTCCATGAGGGCAAATTGGTCGCCGATGCATTTGCGGGCGCCTCCGCCAAAGGGAATGTAGGCGTAACGGTGACGGCCGTTTTCTTGTTCCGGCGTGAATCGGTCGGGGTCAAACCGGTCTGGCTCTGGCCAAAAGGAAGGGTGGCGGTGCAGGGTGTAAGGGCTGAGGGCGACGATGGCTCCGGCGGGGATGGAGTAGCCGTCAATCTCATCATCGCCTAGCGCGCGCCGGCTGATGGACCAGGCGGACGGGTAAAGGCGCATAGCTTCTTTGATGACCTGATTGGTGTAGACGAGTTGGGGAAAGTCGGCCGGGGTGGGGAAACGGCCGTGCAGCACCTGTTCCAACTCTTTATCAATTTTAGCCACTACGTCGGGGTGTTGAGCCAGCAAATACCACAGCCAGCTCAGCGTGTTGGCCGTCGTTTCGTGCCCGGCGATGAACAGTGACATGACTTCATCGCGCACCTGCCGGTCGCTCATCCCTTCGCCGGTTTCTTCGTAGCGGGCCAGCAGCAGCATATCGAGCAAATCTTGTTTGGCCGCATGGGGCTGCTGGCGGCGCTGTTCGATGATGCCAAACACAATTTCATCGAGTTCGTGCAGTGTCTGCTGAAAACGGGCGCGGCTGGGTTTGGCAATTTCGATGAGCGTGTTGACGGCCTGGCCGACAGCTTCTGCCTGTGGCCCGATGTCATAGCCAAATAAGGCCCGCGTGACAATGTCCAGGGTCAATTGCATCATCTGTGCCGCCATGTCAAATGGTTCTGACTGATTGGCATAAGGGGCCAAGCGCGCCAATGCTTGTTGGGTCGATGCGGTCATGAGGTCGGCAAAATCAACCAGATTGTGGCGGTGGAATGCCGGCTGTATGAGGTGGCGCTGCTGCCGCCAGAGGGGCGGCTCGCTGGTGAGCAGTCCCTGACCAACGACGGATTCGAGCATGTATTTGTTAAGGTGGGTGTCTTTGTTGTAATTACGGCCGTTACTCACCAACACATGGCGCACATAGTCGGGGTGATTAATCAGATAAGCCGGTTCCGGAGTCGTCCGATACTGGACAATATCGCCATATTCATGCGTTAATTGCAAAAAAAAGCGATGCGGTCGGCGTACCAATTCCCTGGCACTGCCGCTAAATCTAGGAATTGTGCGGGCGTGAGAATTTGTTGTGTCAAATGTTGGAGGCACAGTGTTCAAAATTCACCTGATTTCCTATTCAATACCAATCGAAAACATGCTTTCTAAATCATGCCGTGAGAAAACGCGGAAAGCAATGAGTGTTTCCGAGTCCGTGATTCCTTCAATATGCAGCATTCTTTCAGTGACCAGTTCGGCCAGATCGTCGTTGTGGGGTACACGAATAACGGCCACCAGGTCAAAACGGCCGCCCACTGAGTACACCTCAGTGACACCTTTTACCTGAGCTAATTCTTCACCTACTTCGTTGATTTTTCCTCTGGCTGTTTTTAGTAAAACTAAAGCTGAAACCATTTTTACTCTCCTCAGAGTGGGGCGATTTTCAAAACCGCCTGACGGAAGCTTCTCATCCTTTCCTTTTGGAATGATGAGATTATGAATCAGATGGTATTGTGCCTGTGTTAAACTGTTCTGGCAACTCAGATGAAGTTAAATATTCGTTTGAATGGTTCAAAATACCATTTCCCGGTTTGACCAAACCTTGCCGCTGTTTTATAATTTTTTAGCCTCATATGGCCGGGACTAACCGAGAATTTTCTCAATAATCCCGGGTCCCATTGACTGGGTTTTTGCTTATTGCTACTATAAATTAATTTGATTTACGTCTGCCGATTCTAAATGGATAAATTTATTGGATTTGCCTGGGCGCAGGCAGGGCGGCTGCCTTGACCGAGCTCAGTATAGACCCTCCTGACCCTTCCAGGCGGAATTTCCGCCTACTTTTTCCCGCTCACGCATTGCAATGTAACGGATTTGCTGTCTGTCCGCAGCAGTGGCTTTTTGATCTGCCTGTATTTAGCCGGACGGCTTTTTTTAATGGTTGAGGCTTTTTCGGATATTAAATGATCTAATTTGTCCTGAAAAAGTCTCTAGCCAATTCCAGAAATACGCTCGATCTTGGGATCATTATTTTCTGGAATTGGCCTGAATGACGGCTGATGTGTCAGCTTTTGTCATGATTCTGGCGTTCTGCGTTTGGTAGACGCTGGTAGATTAAGTTGTATTAAAAGATGTTGATTTCATTGATTGTTATTGTTGCTACTGTCGCTTTAATGATTTTTATTAATGCCTTGTACGTGGCTGCGGAATTTGCGACTGTCTCTTCGCGTCGCACACGTGTTAGTCAATTGGCTGGCCAGGGAAACCGCATGGCCCAAATGCTGCTGCCAATCATGGAGGATGGCAAGTCGCTGGATAATTATGTGGCGACATGTCAGGTTGGGATTACGATTTCTTCTCTGGTAGTGGGTGCTTATGGCCAGAATGTAATTGCCTCGTATCTGGTTACTCCGCTGGCGACGGTGATGGATTGGGTGCATCCCCTGTTGGTCAGTCTGGGGTTGGCGGCGACGGATGTGGCAACGACGACGGCCGTTACCAATACAGCTGCCGAATCCCTAGCCGCAGTTATTGTGCTGATTTTCATCACCGTCTTGCAAGTAATTATGGGGGAACTGTTTCCAAAGTCTGTAGCCATCCAGTACCCGGAGCAGGTAGCCCTGGCTGTCGTCATGCCGATGCGGTGGTCTGGGGTGTTGTTACGGCCGTTCATCGCTCTGTTTAATGGCAGCGGCCGGTTAATTTTGCGCTGGCTGGGGCACGAAGCCAGTGAAAAACACGGGCAGGCCCATTCCCCAGAAGAAATAGAACTGCTGGTGACCGAAAGCCACGAAAGCGGCTTGTTGGAAGATAGTGAACGGCAAATGCTGCGCAACGCCTTCCGTCTGCGCGATCTGACTGCCCGCCAGGTCATGATCCACCGCACCCGGTTGATGGCGGCTTCGATTGACCACACCATTTTAGACATCATGGAAATGGCTATCGAAGCTGGCTATTCACGCATTCCCATTTACCGTGATTCCATAGATGACATCCTGGGATTTGTCCACATCAAGGATTTGTTCCGGCTGCACGTACAAAATCGTACTGACCTGGAGCCAGTTATCCGTGAAGTCGTTTACGTGCCCGAAATGTTGCCAGCAGCCGACGTTTGGGAAAAACTAAACACCAACCGCAAATATTTGGCTATCGTTTTTGACGAATACGGTGGTACGGCCGGCCTCATCACGTTTGAAGACTTAATCGAAGAAATATTTGGTGAACTTCAAGATGAATTCGATGATGAAATGGCTCTTGTCGCTCGTGACAAAGACGGCCGTGTTTATTTGCGTGGTGATTTGCTGATTTCCGATGTGAATGAATATTTGGAACTCAACTTGCCGGAGGAAACGGCCGATACCCTGAGCGGTCTCATCTTTAACGTACTGGGCCGCCCGCCGGTTAATGGCGAAGAGGTCACCATCGGCGACATCATCATTCGAGTAGAGGCTATGGCCGATTTAGGTGTTTCCGAGGTTTCTTTGCTGCTGCCAACCAGCGGTTCATCCATGACTTTTAGTGAGTGGGAGGTTGCCGATCATGAGTAAGCTCCTCCTTATGAGTTTAGGTATTCCTGGCGTAAGTTTTGTCATTGTGACCCTGGCGGCGGCCGGCGATTCGCTTCCCAGTTTGGCAGAGTTGATTGTGCCTCTCATTGTTATTTTATTGTTGGTGGCCTTGAACGGTTTTTTTGTCACCGCCGAATTTTCTATTATCGGTGCCCGACATACCCAATTAGAGCAAATGGCTGATCAGGGAAACAAAACGGCACGTCAAGTCCTCGGCATTATTGAATCGCGCAGCAAACAGGACCAGTACATTGCGACAGCACAGTTGGGCATCACCATTGCCTCTTTAGGTCTGGCCATGTATGGCGAACCGGCGATTGGACACTTTATCGAACCTTATTTGGCCCGGTTAATGGGTGAAACACCCAATGAAGTATTGGTCGCCAGCCTGGGCTACATCATTGCTTTGTCATTGCTCACGTATATGCACGTTGTTTTGGGGGAGATGGTGCCGAAATCGTTAGCTTTGGATGATGCGGCCAATATCGTCATTCGCATCTCGCAGCCCATGCGGATTGCTCAGACTATCTTGAGCGCTCCGGTGCATTTTCTGAATGCTATCGGCCGTTTACTGCTGCGCCTGTTCAAAATCCCGGCTGCGGAAGGTGAGTCACGGGTTCTATCGCCTGAAGAATTAGAACTGATCGTAACGGAAAGTGCGGAGGATGGCTTGCTGAAAGAAGGCGAAGAAGAGATGATTCGCAACATTTTTGACTTTAGTGATCGGGTCGTGGGTCAGGTAATGACACCGCGAACGCGGGTGCAAGCTATCCCATCCGATATGGCGGCCAAGGACATCTTAAAACTGGTTACCGAAAGTCGTCACAGCCGTTTCCCGGTTTATGATGGTGATCTGGATCATATAGCCGGTATTTTGCATTTGAAGGATTTGGTGCGGCAGACGATTAACAGCAAAGGCGATTTTGATTTGCGGCTGATTTTGCGCGCTGCCCCCTCTGTTCCGGAAAACTATTCGGTCGAACTCCTTTTGGCGGCGTTCAAGCAGCAGCGGCTGCACATGGCGGTTGTGCTGGATGAGTTTGGCGGGATGTCGGGCGTGGTGACGCTGGAAGACCTGGTAGAGGAAATCGTCGGTGAGGTGCGTGATGAGTTTGATATGGAAAAGGAGCCGATGGTTGAAATTTGCCCTGGCGTGATTGAAGTTGCTGGCAATTATCTGGTTGATGATTTGTTGGAAGATGTTGATCTGGGAGACGAGGAAGAACTGCCTGATGTGGAAACCGTTGGCGGGTTAATTGTTACCTGGCTGGGACGCCCGCCGCTGAAAGGGGATGAGTATGTCTTCCAAGAAACGGTTCATTTTAAGGTTTTGGATGTGGAGCGCCGGGCAGTGGTGCGGGCCAGGATCGAGTTTCCGACTCCAGATCGAGGGGAGGGGCAGGACACGGCCGTTCCCCCACAAAACGATAACTGCGTTTAAAAAGGAGCTAAACTGTGGGATTTGTTCTTGAACTTCATGGGCTAGTACGCTGGTTTGTGGCTGTGGCAGCTATCGCGGCCATCATTAAATTTGCCCTGGGCTGGCTGCGCGGGATGCCGTATACGGCCGTTGACCGGGGCATCATGTCGGCTTACACCAGTTTAGTAGATTTGAATCTTTTGTTGGGACTGATTTTGTTCTTTGGGTTGGGAGGCGGCTTTCCTATGCCGCGAATTGAACATGCCTCGACAATGATTGTGGCCATCATTATTGCTCATCTCTCGGCGATATGGCGCAAGTCAGAGGATGCGGCGAAGGTGTTTCGCAACAATTTAATCGTCGTGGCCCTCTCGTTCGCGTTGATTATCTCGGCGGTAATTATCCTGCGCGGTAGCTGGTTTTTTACGAAATAAATTGAGGGTAAGTCCTCGCGAGCTAAATCTCAACCCCAGGCAGGCCATCCGCACCTAACAGCAGCGAAAGTTCCCCGGCGTGGGGCAGATCGTGATCGAGGAGACCCCAGATCACCTGCACGATCGGTACCTCCTCTTCTTCGGGGACAGGATCGGTGGGTAATCCGCGCATCAGACAATTGGTAATGAACTGCCAGGTCATTTCCAGCCCATGCAGGATATCGGCGGCTGTGTGTGGTGGATCATCGGCGTCTTCCCACCGAAGAAACGGCGTTAACTCGGCCGTTCCCTCGCCCAGAGTGTGGTGCAAATGCAAAGCTCGCCCAAAGACGATGTGTTCGGCGATTTCCCCAGGCGTGCGCAGACCTGGTATAAGCCGTCGCTGCAATTGTTCTTCGGTAAGTGGCGCAATTGCGCGTTTGAGCGCCTCTTGGTAGTCCTGCCAACTTTCGAAGGCCCGCGCCTCCGCTACTACTGCTCTTATCATTACTTTCCCTCACAAACCGTAAATGTCGCTGAACTTTTGGGTGACGTAACGCATAAACGGCTCATGGCTCAACGGCCGTCCCGTTGCCCGTTGAATCAGTTCGCGCGGGGTGAATTTTTTGCCGTGTTGGTGGATGTTTTCCCGCATCCAGGCCAGCAGGGAAGTGGTCCGGCCCTGCTCCAGTTCGGTGGTGATGGCGGGATTTTGAGCAACGGCCGTTTCAAACAACTGCGCCGCATATAAATTCCCCAGAGCGTAGGTGGGGAAATAGCCAAAGTAAACCCGTGACCAATGTACGTCTTGTAAACAGCCTACCGTGTCTGTGGGGGGAACAATGCCCAGCAATTCCTCAAACTTGGCATTCCAGGCGGCCGGCAAATCTTGGGCCTGCAAATCACCGTTGAGCATTGCCTGCTCCAGTTCAAAGCGCAAGATGATGTGGAAATTGTAGGTTAATTCATCCGCTTCCACGCGAATATATGAGGGCATTGTCTTATTGATCGCCCGGTAAAAATCTTCGGCGCTGTGTTCACCCAACTGCGCTGGGAAAAAGGCTTGCAGCACCGGATAATGAGTCCGCCAGAAACCGCGATTGCGGCCGACCATGTTTTCCATCATGCGCGACTGCGATTCGTGGATGCCCAACGACGTGCCCCGCGCCAGCGGTGTCCGGGCCAGATCGGGGTGCGTGCCCTGTTCGTACATGGCGTGGCCCGATTCGTGCAGCGTGCCAAACAAGGCCGGGTTCAGAAAGTCGGGATTCCAGCGGGTGGTAATGCGGGCGTCGTCGCGGCTGAAACTGGTGGCGAAAGGATGTACGACAGTGCCTAGATGCCCCCGGTTAAAATCGTAGCCAATCGCGGCGGCAGCGTAACGGGCGAACTGTTTCTGTTTGTCGATTTCATAATGTTGATGGAGGAAGTTATCGTTAACGGCCGTGCCCCGTTCCTCAATTACTTGCCGCAAAGGCACCAATTCTGTTTTTACCGCATCAAAAATGGCCCGCACTTCGGCCGTTTTCATGTCCCGCTCGTATTTGTCCAGGAGGGCGTCGTACTTTTCATCTTCGTAGCCATACAATTCGGCCTGTTCCTGGCATAAGCCGATAATTTCCGCCAGCCAGGGCTGGAAGACGGCGAAATCGTTGTTGGCCCGCGCTTTTACCCAAAAGCCATGAGCCTGACCGGTGATTTCGGTGGCGCGGACGACAAATTCTTCAGGAAGTTTGGTCGCATCTTTGTAGCTGCGGCGTAATTCGCGAATAAGACTGGCTTCATTGCTGTCATATCCGGCGCCATTCAGCTCCGCCGCCGCCGCTTCGATGAGATCGCCCATTTCTGTGGAAGTAGCCATTTGGTGAGCCAGACGGCCGAGAGTAGTCATCTGTTGGATACGACTGGTAATACCGCCGGGCGGCATATTGACTTCTTTGTCCCAACTAAGCAGAGCCAGGGCTTTGTTCAAATCGTTAATTTCGTATACTTTTTTTAATAATGCTTCCTGTTTCATCGCCATGTTTTGCTCCATCTATTTTGAATTCATCACGAACCGACAGCTACACCGAAGGCAGCATCTCAGACAATGCCTTTTGGTTGGAAAAGTGTACAACAAAAAAACTGTTTTCGAAAAAAGAGCGGCCCTATCATTATGATTGGCTCGATACAGGCACCGGTCCCAGCAGGGAAAAACCGGGTTTCACTGCCAGTTTCGCCCGCCAGCCCAGGTAAATATTCTCGGCGACCGAGGCCAGGTTAAGCGCAATGGCGGCGGTGGGCAGGCCCGGCAGTTTGGCAATGACACCGGCTGCCAGGAGCACGGCCGTTACCACCAAATTAATCGCCATCCCTAAATTAATCGCCCGCGTGGCCTTGTTATTGATGAGCAGACCGCGCAGCCAGGAAGTAATGGCCGCCAGCGCCGGGAGAAAGAGAAACAATCGGACAGCCGCCATCGCCAAATCGCCGACGACCGGCTCCATATCCTGCACCACAAAAAAGTAAAATCCTACCAGCGGCGTAAAAACAATTAGCGCCATGATGACCAGCAGTCCGCCAGCCATACGGAGGCTAAACTGACGGATAGGCCGGAACATATCCGGTTTTTTGCTGAGGGCGATGACGACTTCCGGCAGAGAAAAAGCAGCCGCGCGGGTCATCAGCGTAATTTGGAACAAAACCGGCCAGGCGGCCAGTGAATGGGTCGGTTCGCTCAAGCGGGCCAGACTGGAAGTGACCAGCGGCTGGGCCAGCAGGCTGAGCAGGGACGTGCCGGCCAGCGGCAAATGAAACCAGAACAATTCGCGATAGGTAAGCGGTTCGCCATCGGGCAAACTGTCGGGGCCAAGTTCGTTTAGCAGTAACGGCCGTACCACCCATGTAGCATAAATCGCTTCGGCCAGCACGCCGGCCATCCAGGCTGCCGCGCCGTTGATGATACCCGGCCAATCGGTCAAAAGGGATAAACCAATGACTGTGCTGGCCGAGGATACCAGGCGTACCATCGTCCCCCAGGCAATTTTGCGGGTCTGGTCAAACCGGATGAGGATGCCCTGTAAAAAACGTCGCCAGCCGATGGCCGCGCTCCACAAGCTCATGATTTGCAGCCCTGGCCGCACCCAGACGGCTATATCTGGCGGTGCTTCTAACCAGCCGGTAACGACCACGTCAAACAATGGGGTAAAAGCGATGAGGAGGGAAACGGCCGTTAGCAGTACCATCCAATGCAGCGTAAACCGCCGCATCAGCAAATACGATTGACGGTCCTTCACCAGCGCAGTAGACGTAGCCAGCATATTGATAATCGGGCTTTCAATTGTCACCGACAGGCTGATGACAATGCCGGCCGCGGCCAGCATTACCACTTCGTTGGGCAGGCGGTTGATAACGGCCGTAATCGTCGGCCCTTCCGCCGTCATCAGCAGCCAACTGGCAAACAAAGGCAGCCAAAACAAAAAAATATCACGTTGTCGCATTCAATACTCCATAAGTGCCAGGCACGGTGCTTCAGGACAATGTTTGACCAGAACCGTTTGCACCGTGCCTGGCACTTATAACTTTGGTGGCGAAAAGTATAACACGGCAAGCTTGAATTTTGTTACAATCGGGGCAGAACTTACCAAAACAACCCGGTTTGATCGTTTCCCCACCCACTGAAGCGTGCCGACGCCTCATCCATGATCGAACCACCATAAAAAGAGGTAAACATGCGCAAAAAAGTAATCCTGATCACCGGCGCAATTGGCGAAATTGGCCAGGCGCTCATCAAAAATTTGGCCCAGTCCCACGAGAACGAACTTCTCACCCTGGACTTGCAGCGGCTGCCGGCCGAAATGGATGGGTATTCCACCCATATTCAGGGCGACATCCTCGACAAATATTTGATGGTGCGTCTTATCACCGAGTATGAATTTGATACCATTTACCATCTGGCAGCGCTGCTCTCTACGCGGGGTGAATTTGCCCCGGAACTGGCCCATCAAGTTAATGTCGAGGGCACACTGGGCCTGCTGCAAATCGCCGCCGAACAGTCCCAGCGGCGCGGCCAGCCGGTGAAATTTATCTTCCCCAGCTCCATCGCGGCCTATGGCCTGCCCGATCTGGCCACCAAAGCCCGTGATTTTTATGTGCGCGAATGGGACTGGAACCAGCCGACGACGATGTATGGCTGCAATAAGCTGTATTGTGAACTGTTAGGGTCCTATTACAATCACAATTATCAACAAATGGCCACCAGCCGCCCGGTTATGCTTGATTTTCGCGCCCTGCGCTTTCCGGGTTTGATTAGCGCCTTTACCCTGCCCGCCGGCGGCACCAGCGACTATGGCCCGGAAATGCTGCACGCTGCTGCTCAGGGTAAACCGTACACCTGTTTTGTTGAACCAGACCGGGTTATCCCTTTCATGGCCATGCCTGACGCGATTTCGGCCTTGCTCAACTTATCGCAAGCGCCGCGGGAGCGGTTGACGCGCAACGTTTACAACGTGACCAGTTTTAGCCTGACAGCGGCCGAGATTCGCGATCTGGTTTTGGAAGCATTCCCCGATGCCCGGATTGATTTTAAGCCGGATTTGAAGCGGCAGGGAATTATTGACAGTTGGCCGGCCGGGTTGAATGACAAGGCTGCCCGGCGTGATTGGGGTTGGGAACCGGTTTACGATGTGGAACGCGCTTTCCATGAGTATTTGATTCCCAATATCCGGCAGCGGTATCAGAAGTAGCGAGAGGAGCAAGGGAGCAGAGGTGCAGGGGAGCTGGGGAGAAATTTTTCACCCTTGCTCCCCTGCTCCCTGGCTCCCTTGCATGAATGAGGTTTTATGAAGGAACGAAAACAACTCACACGCTTTGCCTGGCTGTCGATTGGCACGGCCGTTCTCACCATTGGCCTGAAAGCGACAGCCTACCTTTTGACCGGCTCAGTCGGTTTGTTGTCCGATGCCCTGGAATCGGGCGTAAACCTGGCGGCCGCCCTGTTTGCCCTGATGGCCTTGACCATTGCCGCCTTGCCCCCGGACGAGGAACATGCCTATGGCCACGCCAAGGCTGAATATTTTTCTGGCGGCGCTGAAGGGATGATGATTTTGTTTGCCGCCGGGACGATTGCCTATTCGGCCGTGCCGCGTTTGTTTGCACCGCAGCCGTTGGAGCAAGTCGGAATTGGTTTGATCGTATCCTTGTTGGCTGCTGCCGCCAATTTTGGGACGGCCCAGATTTTGCTGCGGGCTGGCCGCCGCCACAAATCGATTACGTTAACGGCCGATGCCCACCACCTGTTGACCGATGTCTGGACGTCAGGCGGGGTGCTGCTGGGCGTGGGCGCAGTCGCTCTGACTGGCTGGCAGATTTTGGACCCGCTCATCGCCATGGCCGTTGCCGCCCAAATTGTATATTCGGGTGTGAAACTGGTGCGTCAGGCCGTGCTGGGGTTGATGGATACAGCCCTGCCGCCGGAGGAAATGGAAAAGGTAACGGCCGTACTCGCCCACTATCACGACGAAAAAGGCATTACCCATCACGCCCTGCGCAGCCGGGAATCAGGGGCGCAGCGTTTTATCTCTGTCCACGTTCAGGTGCCGGGGGCCTGGAGTGTGCAGCAGGGTCACACCCTGTTAGAAGAATTAGAGCGCGATTTACGTCTGGCCGTGCCTTCAGTATCGGTTTTTACCCATTTGGAACCGATTGAAGACCCGGTATCCTGGGAAGATATTGGGCTGCAACGGCAGGATCAGTGACATGAACTATTGCTCCGGCCGGTCTTCAGACCCGGCCACAGCTATGCAAGATTTAATAAGTAAATCAGCTTGCTGCCGCACCCAACACGGCTAACATGAAAACCCATCCGGTGGTCAGCAACCAGTTAGCGCCAATCAAGATGAGGTTGCCCACCAGGGAAGCACCCAGAACCCGTTTTGCTGTCAGTTCCGGGAAGAGGCGGGGCAGGACGATGGCCGGGAACAAAAAGAGCCAGACCAGCCGCAGTGCCGTTTCGAACAGCCAGAAGAGGATGTCGGGGGTGATTTCAGGCAGGCCCAGGATGGATAGGGAGGACAAAGAGAAGAAAAGGGTGGAAACGGCCGTTGTGAAATACTGCATCCCCCGCATGTACAACCAGAAACTGTAGCTGTGCCGCGGTGAAATCTGCCGCCGGACGAGTAAGTAGAAGATGTAGGCGAAAACGGCCGTGACAAACAAATTGACGATCAGTTCCCAAATAGCCGCGATGAGCGATTGATCCATAAAAGTTTGCAGCGCCGCCACCGGCCCGCTTTGCAAGATGCGCTGCACGGCAGTAATCGTCTGGCCCAGCGCCGCATTTTGCCGCGAAAGATAAGCAAGCAAGGATTCGGTCACGCCGGTTTCGCGCAGCAGGCCGCGCAGTTGGTTGCTGTTGTCAAAGCCAAAACCGGCCAGCGCCGCCGTGAAGATGCCAAACAGCAAAAATTGAGCCGGGTCTAACGGCCGTCGCTCCTCTTTGGAAAGGAACGGCCACAAAACCAGGAAGGGACTGCGCAGTTTTTCCAACGGCCGTTCATGAAAAAAGCTGGCCTTGAAAAAATGAGAGGGCGTCACCACCACCAGCCAGACCGTCATCAACCCGGCCACCAGCGGCACAATGAGATCGGCAACGGCCGTTCTAATCTGGTACAGCATTGCTAAAACTGGAGTGTGATCGGCGTCACCGCGTTCATAATTTCGCATTTTATTTCCTCGGACAACGAATTCACCCGGATTTTTCGGGCGGCTGCTGTTTATATCGTACCAACCAGTGCCAGGCAAGGGGCGACTTAATAGTGCCAGGCAAGGGGCGGAACCATCTTGGCTATCCAACAATTTACCGCCCCTTGCCTGGCACTGCCACCACCCCACCCGTAAAAAATCCGATCATTTCTATCCAACCTGGTTGACACCCCTGGCCCGCCTTTTTAGAATAAAACCATTGTTGTGTCGGGTTTTGATGAAGTACCAGTCACGTTCACCGACATTTTTTGACAGTTTGAGCATGGAGGAGCTATGCCAATTCAGTATGCTTTATTCGAAAACAATTTAACCAGCGACCCCGATGATTACATGGCCATGGTCCAGCCAGTCGGCACGGCCGATCTGGATATGATCATCGAGCGCATGATTCAACAGGGGTCTACCGTCACCAAAGCCGACACTTTGAGCGTGTTGGAAGATTATTTTACAGCCATCGAGAGTATGGTGGTTGAAGGAATGACCGTCATTACCCCGTTGGCCAATTTTGGAGCCAGTATCAAGGGCGTCTTCAACGGCCAGACCGACAGTTTCAACAAAGCCCGCCATCAAATCAGCCCCACCGTTAACCCCGGCAAGCGGCTGCGCGGTGTCATGGCCCAGAAAGGTCAGCCGGTCAAGAAGGAAGCCGGTAAACCGATGCCCAATCCGCTGGCCTTCGTCGACATCGCCAGCGACAGCCGCAACAGCACATTGACCCCCGGCGGCATGGGGCAGGTAGCCGGCCACCGCCTCAAGTTTGACGCCGCCGACCCGGAGCAGGGTGTTTTCCTCGTGGACAGCGGCGGAACGGCAACGCGGGTGGTCACATACGGCCGTATCAAACCAGCCGAACTGTTCTTCATGGTTCCGGCCGGGCTGGCTGCTGGCGATTACACCCTGGAAGTCCGGGCCGTATTCGCCTCTGACGGGCCGCGCACCGGCGCCCTGGCCGCCGCGCTGACAGTCGCCTAACCGGCCCCCACCAATTAACCGCCACAACAACGCGCGGGACTTTGTGACGTGACTGGCACAAAGTCCCGTTTTCTTTGCCTGCCCCCTACGCCAATAATATCTCGTAGGGGCGAGGCGGTTGGCCATGATTCTGTCATTTCACCAACACCTCGCCCATCCAACCGCCTCGCCCGTTTTTGGTCGGCCATGATTCCGTCATTTCACCAACACCTCGCCCCCAGCCGCCTTGTCCTCCGGTTGGCCCATCGGGTCAGGCAATCGGTGACCAGATCGTTCGTTTATCCCATATTTTGGCCGATTGCCTGACCCCTACACCAACGATTCGTCGTAGGGGCGAGGCGGTTGGCCATTATTCTGTCATTTCACCAACGCCCTGCCCATCCAACCGCCTCGCCCATTTTCGGTTGGCCACCATTTTGGCCATTCACCAACACCTCGCCCCCAACCGCCTCGCCCGTTTTAGGCAGGCAATTAGTTGAACTAAACAAATAACGTTTTCTCCCGCCCATCTCGCCCATTTGCCCGCCACAAAAAAAGTCAACCGGGGTTTGGATCAAAGTCAGTGGGGGTACGGACCAAAGTCAACCGGAGTCTGGATCAATCTCAACCGGAGAACGGAGCAGAGTCAACCGGACTCTGGTGCAGAGTCAATGGGGATATGCTTTCCAATGGTTGGCCGCTTTGAAAAGTGACATTTGTTATCTAGCCCATCCGTTTCCCTTATGTTATCCTTTTCTCCGAAGTCAACATCTGGGCCATGTGACAAGGAGCAGCGTATGCTAACAGGCGACATCCGTAACCAGGTAGACCGCATCTGGGACACCTTCTGGACCGGCGGCATCTCCAACCCCCTCGAAGTCATCGAGCAGTTCACCTACCTGCTCTTCATCAAGCGGCTCGACGAACTGCACACTCGCGCCGAAGCCAAAGCTAACCGGCTCAACCGCCCCATCGAAAACCCCATCTTCACCCCCGGCCAGGCCGATATGCGCTGGAGCCGCTTCAAGAACTTCGAGGCCAAAACGATGTACCACGTCGTCACCGAGGAGGTCTTCCCTTTCATGAAGACGATGGGCGGCGAGCAGGGTGCATTTGCCAGCCACATGAAGGACGCCCGCTTCACCTTGCCGCCAGAGAAGGCCGGTCTGCTGGCCAAAGTGGTGGACATGATCGACCACATCCCCATGGACGACCGGGACACCAAGGGCGACCTGTACGAATACATGCTCAGCAAGCTGGCCACCGCCGGACAGAACGGCCAGTTCCGCACGCCGCGCCACATCATCAAGCTGATGGTGGCCATGGTCGCCCCCCGGCCGCGCGACATCATCTGCGATCCCACCTGCGGCACGGCCGGATTCCTGGTGGCCAGCGACGAATATTTGCGCGAGCACCACCCGGAGGTGTTCACCAGCCCCGACCTGCGCCGCCATTATGAAACGGCGATGTTCCACGGCTTCGATTTTGACAGCACGATGCTGCGCATTGCCGCCATGAACATGATGCTCCACGGCATCGAGCAGCCCAACATCCAGAACCGTGACAGCCTGGCCCAGGACCACAGCGAC
Organism: Ardenticatenaceae bacterium; assembly: GCA_020634245.1. Classification (GTDB taxonomy): domain Bacteria; phylum Chloroflexota; class Anaerolineae; order Promineifilales; family Promineifilaceae; genus JACKCC01. The sequence goes on from JACKCC010000006.1 coordinate 514,260, forward strand.
ACGGCCGAAGCCTACAGCCTCATCCTGGCCAATCCTCCCTTTGCCGGGTCGTTGGATTACGACGCCGTGGCCAAAGATTTGCTCAACGTGGTCAAGACGAAGAAGACGGAACTGCTTTTCCTGGCCCTGTTCCTGCGCCTGCTCAAACCCGGCGGCCGGGCGGCCGTCATTGTGCCCGATGGCGTCCTCTTTGGTTCCAGCCGGGCGCACAAGACGCTGCGTAAGATTTTGGTCGAAGAGCAGAAGCTGGACGCCGTCATTTCCATGCCCTCCGGCGTCTTTAAGCCTTATGCCGGGGTGTCTACCGCTATCCTCTTTTTCACCAAGACCAACAGCGGCGGCACGGACCAGGTCTGGTTTTACGACATGCAGGCCGATGGCTTTTCCCTGGACGACAAGCGCACACCGCTCAACGGCGGCCATGAAAATAACAATATTCCCGACATCCTGGCCCGCTGGCAGAACCGCACCGCCGAGCCGGGGCGAAAGCGGACGGAGCAGTCCTTTTTTGTGCCCAAGAAAGAGATTGCCGGTAACGATTATGACTTGAGCATCAACCGCTACAAGGAGATTGTGTACGAGGAGATTGAATATGACCCGCCGCTGGTGATTTTGGATGAACTGGCCCAGTTGGAAGCGGAAATTCAACATGGTATGGCTGAACTGCGGGGGATGCTGGCTTGAGTTGGGACACTGTAAAGCTTGGTGAGTTAACCGATCTCATATCGAGCGGCTCGACACCTAAAGGTGGCTCTGATAATTACATGACCGAAGGCCCTGTAATGTTCATTCGTAGTCAGAATGTTCAGATGAATGAACTTAGTTTAGGAGATGTAGCATACATTTCTAAAACTATACATCACAACATGAAGCGAACATGGGTCAAAAAAGGTGATGTATTACTCAATATTACGGGAGCTTCGATCGGACGTGTGGCGGCATTTGAGTTACATGATGTTGAGGCAAATGTAAATCAGCACGTATGCATCATTCGACCCAGACCAAATCGGCTTGATACTCGATATTTGTCATATTTTCTTAGCACGCCGAACTTTCAACATCACATAAATGAAATGCAGCATGGTGGGACTCGTCAGGCGTTAACGTTCTCGCAGATTGCGGATTTTGACATCCCACTGCCACCGCTGGTAGAGCAGCAGCGGATTGCCGCGATTCTCGATAAGGCGGATGCACTGCGGGCCAAACGCCGTGCCGCCCTCGCCAAACTGGATGTCCTCCTCCAATCCACCTTCCTCGACATGTTCGGCGACCCCGTTACCAATCCCAAAGGTTGGAAAATAAAAAAGCTTGGTGAGCTTGGTAAATGGCAAAGCGGCGGAACGCCTTCCAGAAGCCATCCAGAATATTTTGAAGGAACTATTCCTTGGTTATCTTCTGGTGAACTTGAGCAATTATACACTTATGAAAGTCAGGAGTACCTGACCCAAGAAGCGGTAGAAAATTCGAGTACCAAGTTGATTAAACCTGGTAGTTTGTTGCTTGGAATGTATGATACTGCTGCTCTTAAGTCGACAATTAATCAGGTTGCTTGTACATGCAATCAGGCAATCGCGTTTTCAAGACTGAATAATCAAATTGCAAATACCCTTTTCATTTATTACACAATTCAGATTGGCAAAGATCATTTTAGAAGGTTACAAAGAGGCGTCCGTCAGAAAAACCTAAATTTATCGATGGTACGAAATATCGAGATCCCTTGCCCGCCGCTTAATTTACAAGACAAGTTTGCTGATTTCGTTGAAACGAGCTTAATTTCGAGCACTCGTTTAGAAAATGCTCTTAAAATGCACGATAATCTTTTCCACTGCCTGCAACAACGCGCCTTCAAAGGAGAATTGTAGCCATGCTCGTAGGGGTCAGGCAATCGGCCAAAACATGGGACAAACGCACGGCCTCGTCACCGATTGCCTGACCCGATGGTTCAACCGGAAACGGGCGAGGCGATTGGATGGGAAAGGCGTTGGTGAAATGGGTAAATAATGGCCAACCGCCTCGCCCCTACGAAAAATGGTTGGTGTAGGGGGCAGGCAATCGGCCAAAACATGGGACAAACGCACGGCTTCGTCACCGATTGCCTGACCCGCAAACCGTCCAACCAACCGGGCGAGGCGATGGGTGACAAGGTTTTGGTAAATAACAAAGATCGTGGCCCATCGCCTCGCCCCTACGACGAACCGTTGGTGTAGGGGTCAGGCAATCGGCCAGAACACGGGATAAACGCACGGCTTGGTCACCGATTGCCTGACCCGTTAACCCAAACGGTTTATTAACCAACGGGGAACGGGCGAGGCGGTTGGATGGCAAGGCGTTGGTGAAATGGGTAAATAATGGCCAACCGCCTCGCCCCTACGAAAAAAGGTTGGTGTAGGGGTCAGGCAATCGGCCATAACACGGGATAAACGCACGGCCTGGTCACCGATTGCCTGACCCGATAACCCAAACGGCCCGATAACCAACCGGGGGCGAGGCGGTTGGATGGCAAGGCGTTGGTGAAATGACAAAATCATGGCCAACCGCCTCGCCCCTACGACAATACGAGAAATGGTTGGTGTTGATGGGATGAAATGACATGAACCACAGAAAACCAAATCGGCGTTCGATACGATTGCGGGATTGGGATTACCGGTCGGAGGGATATTATTTCGTGACGTTCTGCACCCACCAACGGGAATGCCTGTTCGATGACCCGCGCCTGCACGAAATCGCTACCCTGGCCTGGGATTACATCCCCCAGCAGCCCCACGCCCAAACCGTGGCTCTGGACGAACGAATCATCATGCCTAATCACGGGCATGGTCTCCTCCGTATTACCGTTGATCCCGCCATTCCCCTGGCCGAAACAGATCACCCGCGCGGGCCGCTGGCCGGTTCGGTGGGGGTCATCATGGGTAATTACAAAATGCTGGTCACGAAACGGGTCAAGGCCATGTTAAAGGCCAGCGACACCGACATGAAGGTCTGGCAGCGCGGCTATTGGGAACGAATCATCCGCAACGAACGGGAATTGAACGCCATCCGCCGCTACATCCAGGAAAATCCCCGGCGCTGGCACGAAGATCGGGATAATCTGGATCGATTGTTGGATAAAATGGTGTATGTGGATGGACCGTAAACGGCCGTGTGTGGCGGGTAGGGGGCTGGCAATCGGCCAGGGCATTGGCCCAATACCACAATCTGGTCACCGATTGCCTGACCCGATGGCTTATGTAGGGCGATTTTGCAAATCGGGTGGCGATTTGCAAAATCGCCCTACGATCGTGAGCTTAATAAAAACCGTAAACATAGCAAGGCATGATCTGGGAACAGTGGCATGAGTAACTTCACCTTCCTTCAAACCGAGTGGCCGGACATTTATAAAGACGCCAATCTGGCCGAACTGTTCGGCCGCGTCGATCCCCGCGCCGCCTGCTTCTACGCCCGGCGCACGCTGGAACTAACCGTCAACTGGCTCTACGACCACGACCCCGCCTTCCGCCGTCCCTACAGCAGCGACCTGTCCACCCTCATGACCGACGACAGTTTTCGCCGCCAGGTGCCGACGGTCGTGGCCGACAAAGCCCACCTCATCCGCAAAACCGGTAACATCGCCGTCCACAGCCATCGCCCCATCCGCCCCAACGACGCCCACAGCGCCGTCAGAGAACTGTTCCACGTCCTCTACTGGTTGGCCAGCACCTACACCCAGGGCGACCGGGGCGCCATCCCGGCCCAATTCGATGACAGTGCCATCGCCCCGCCGCCCAAACCGGCCAAACCACAATCGCCCTCCCAACTGCAAAAGCTGGAAGCCGAACTCAGAGCCAGCGACGAAGCCCTACGACAACAAAAAGCCGAAGCCGCCCAGACCATCGCCGGTTACGAGGCCCAAATCGCCGTCCTGAAAGCCCAAATCGCCAGCGCCAAAGCCGTTAACGCCGCCATCCCCGACACCCACGACTACTCCGAAGCCGAAACCCGGCAGCGGCTCATCGACCTGCTCCTGCGCGAAGCCGGTTGGGACCCGCACGGCCACAACGTCGCCGAATACAAAGTCCAGCCCATGCCCAATCCGCGTGGCTATGGCTACGCCGATTACGTCCTCTGGGGTGACGATGGGCTGCCCCTGGCCGTCGTCGAGGCCAAACGGGCCAGCGTCGAGCCGCAAAAAGGCAAACAGCAGGCCAAACTGTACGCCGACGCCCTGGAACAGATGCACGGCCAGCGCCCCATCATCTTTTACACCAACGGCAGCAAGACCTGGGTCTGGGATGATGTCCGCCATTACCCGCCGCGGGCGGTGCAGGGTTTTTATAACAAAGCGCAGTTGCATCTGCACATCCAGCGCCGCTATACGGCCAAACAACTGGCCAACGTGTCCATTGAAAAACGGATCGTTGACCGCTATTACCAGGAAGAAGCCATCCGCCGCCTGACGGAACGATTCAGCCAGAGTTACCGCAAAGGGCTGGTGGTCATGGCCACCGGCACCGGCAAAACCCGCGTGGCCATCGCCCTGGTGGACCTGCTCATGCGGGCCAACTGGGTCAAGCGCGTCCTCTTCCTGGCCGACCGGGCGGCGCTGGTGCGCCAGGCGATCAATGCGTTCAAACGGTATACGCCCGATGCCAATCCTATCAACCTGGTGGAATTGAGTGATAAGGCGGAGGCAAGGAACGGCCGTGTCGTCGTCTCCACCTACCATACGATGATCAACCTCATCGACCAGAGCCTGGACAGCGGCGAAAAGCTGTTCGGCGTCGGTCATTTTGACCTGGTCATCATCGACGAAGCCCACCGCTCCGTCTACCAAAAATTTGGCGCTATCTTTGCCTACTTCGACAGCCTACTCCTGGGCTTGACGGCCACGCCGCGCAACGAAGTGGATCGCAACACCTACCGCCTCTTTGAACTGGAAGACGGCGTCCCCACCTACGATTACGACCTGGACCAGGCCGTGGCCGACGACTATCTGGTGCCACCCAATCCCAAATCTGTCCCCCTTAAATTCATCCGCGAAGGCATCAAATACGACGACCTGCCCGACGAACAAAAAGAAGAGTGGGACCTCATCGAATGGGACGAAGAAGGCAACGTGCCCGAAGCAATTGAACCGGCCGCGCTCAACAGTTGGCTCTTCAATCAGGATACCGTGGACCAGGTGTTGAAACATCTCATTGAAAACGGCCTCAAAGTCAAAGGGGGCGACCGGCTGGGCAAAACCATCATATTCGCCAAAAACCACAAACACGCCCAATTCATCGAAGAGCGATTCGACGCCAACTATCCCCACCTGGCCGGTCATTTTGCCCGTGTCATCGACAATTACCAGACCTATGCCCACACCTTGATTGACGATTTCACTGTCGCCGACAAAGCGCCCCACATCGCCATCTCCGTTGATATGCTGGACACGGGCATCGACGTGCCCGAAGTGGTCAATCTGGTCTTCTTCAAAATGGTGCGCTCCAAGACCAAATTCTTCCAGATGTTGGGCCGGGGCACGCGCCTTTGCCCAGACCTGTTCGGGCCAGACCAGGATAAGGCGTTCTTCTTTGTCTTCGACTACTGCCAAAACTTCGAGTTTTTCAACCAGCATCCCAAAGGTATCGAGGCCCGGCTGCCGGAGCCATTGAGCCAGCGCATCTTCAAACGCCGCCTGGAACTGCTGGAACAGGCCAACCGCCTCAAACAAAACGAACCGGCCGTCGTCCCCCTGGCCCAGGCGCTGGCCGACCAACTGCACCAAACTGTGGCAGCGATGAATCTGGACAATTTCATCGTCCGCCCGCAGCGCCAATACGTCGAACCGTTCCGGGACCGCAGTTGCTGGAACGGCCTTTCTCGCAGCGACCTGGCTGATTTAGCCCATTACGTCTCCGGTCTGCCCACCCAGCTTGCCGAAGAAGATGAGACGGCCAAACGATTCGATTTGCTCGTCTTGCAAATGCAGTTGGCCCTGGTGGAAGCCGCGCCGCGCTTTGAGCAACTGCGGGACAAAGTCATCAATATTGCTCAACTGCTGGAAAGCAAAACATCCATTCCACAAGTCAACGCTCAACTAAGCCTCATCCAGGAAGTGCAGACTGAAACGTATTGGGAAAACATCACGCTTAACATCCTGGAAGATTTGCGTCGTCGATTCCGAAACTTGACTAAATCTATTGAACGGCAGCAGCAGCACATCGTCTACACCGATTTCACTGATGAACTGGGCTTGATGCACGATGCTCCCGGCGTCTATCTGGCCGGTGGGGTAAATATCGCCCAATACCGCAAGAAGGTGGAGCAGTTCATCCGCGAGCGGGAGGATTTCTGGGTGATCAATAAAATCCGCTGGGCAATTCCGTTGGAACCGGACGATTTGACGGCGCTGGAGGATTTCTTTTTCCAGGCCGACGAAACGGGCAGCCGGGATGATTTTGCCCGTGCTTACCCGCAGCAGACGAGCCTACCGGCGTTTATCCGCAGTCTGGTGGGGCTGGACCGCAAGGCGGCCAAGGAGAAGTTTGCCCGTTTCCTGGATGGCAGCACGTACACGGCCGATCAGATTCGCTTTGTCAATTTCATCATCGACCACCTGACCCGGAATGGGGTGATGGATCCGAGTTTGTTGTATGAACGGCCGTTTACCGACATCCATTATGGCGGGCTGTCCGGCGTGTTCCCCGATGACGCAGCCGAAGAATTGGTGGCCGTAGTGCAGGCTGTAAATCAGAGTGTATGACTTAAGCGCCAGGCAAGGGATAGCAGACGCTGACCTACCACCATCGTTCCGCCCTTTGCCGGACACGGCTAAATATTTACTTGACACCTGACACCTGACACTTGATACTTCTTTCATGAGCGAATACCTGAAGGTTTACGAAGTAGGTCCCCGCGATGGCTTGCAAAACGAAGCCAAACCCGTCAACACCCAGCAAAAAAATCACCTCATCGACAGCCTGGTCGCTGCTGGATTGCAGCATATTGAGCTGACCAGCTTCGTCCATCCCAAAGCTGTGCCGCAAATGGCCGATGCCGATGCTGTGGCCCAGCGCGCCCATCAAACCCATCCCGGTACAAACTTTGTGGGGCTGGTCTTCAACCAGCGCGGCTACGACCGGGCGCTGGCCGCCGGCTGCCGGTCGATGGCCTTTGGCGTATCGGTCAGTGAGACATTCAGCCAGAACAATACGCGCATGTCTTCGCAGGAGGCGCTGGCCATTACCCGTGAGTTGGTGGCTCAGGCCAAACGGGATGGCATTTGGGCCAGGGTGTACGTGATGACGGCCTGGGTGTGCCCGTTTGAAGGGCCGACCAATCCGTTCCGCACGCTGGCTGTGGCCGAAAAAATCTGGGAATTGGGTGTGGACGAATTGGCCATTGCCGATACTATCGGCCATGCTAATCCGCTGGAAGTTGGGAGGCTGATGGAAGATTTAGGACGGCGGCTGGAGATGAGCAAGCTGGCCGTTCATCTGCATGATACGCAGGCACTGGGGCTGGCCAATGCGCTGACGGCGATTCAGGCCGGGGTTCGCATCATCGACAGCAGTGTCGGCGGGCTGGGCGGCTGCCCCTTTGCGCCGGGCGCGGCCGGTAATCTGGCGACGGAAGATTTGGTGTTTATGGCTTACAAAATGGGAATGGGCACCGGCGTCGATTTTGATGCGCTGTGGCAGATCATTTATGATTTAGAGGAAATGGTGGGACATCCAACCGGCGGCCGGATTCGGGCCTGGTGGGAGAGTACGTGTGCGATTGAGCCGAGGGTGGCGTTTAAGTAAAGGCAGAAGGCAGAAATTAGAAGGCAGAAGGATGAAGGTTGAATGATGAGTGGAGCGATTTGTGCAGAGTGTGGTGGGCGGTTGGTGTTTGCGCCGGACGGCCGTTCCCGGCAGTGTGAACGGTGTGGCTGGAAAGAGGTGGTGGAACGGAAACGGCCGTCACCCGATGAAATCGTACGCACGCTGCAATTTACCAATCAGACCGAAGCCAGCGAGTCGGCTGCGCAGGGTGTGAAGCTGCGTCTGGCCCAGGGCATCGGTGCGGTTAAGGCCGGCGACAAAGACGAAGCATTTTACTTTCTGGAATCGGTACTGCACACCAATTCCAGCGATGGCCAACGGGCCGAGGCGTGGCTGTGGCTGAGCCAGATTTATGATGATGACGCCGACAAACGAGCTTGCCTGGAACAGGCGCTGATTCACGAGCCAATGAATCCACTGGCCCGCCGGGGAATGGCTTTGCTGGACGGCCGTATTAATCCCCAGGAAATTGTTGATCCCAATACGATAAGGGTGGAAACGGCCGTGCCCGATGAACCGCAGGCGGCCCACGCCGAACATTTCCAATGCCCGCGCTGCGCCGCCCGCATGAACTACACGCCCGACGGCACGGCGCTGGTCTGTGAATATTGCAGCTACCGCCAGGAACTCAACGCCCCTGAAAATCAGGTGACGCTTGAATATGGGTTTGGCGGCATTGAGCAGGATTTCATTGCTGCGCTGGCCACTGCCAAAGGCCATTTACAGCCGGTGGCAATGCGGACGCTGTCCTGTCAGGGCTGCGGCATTGAACTGTTGCTGCCGCCGGAAGCGATTTCGGCGACCTGCCCTTACTGTGATTCGGTTTATGTGGCCGAAGCGGCCGAAACCCGTGAGATTTTGCCGCCGCAGGCGCTCATCCCGTTTACGGTTAACCAGGATGCGGCCCGCAAGGCGCTGGTGGCCTGGTTCAAACAGCACAAAATTGAACGGCCGCGCATTACGCCGATTGTAGGCATTTATCTGCCGGTCTGGACGTTTGATGTGGGCGGCGAGATTAAGTGGAACGGCCGTGTCCGGCGCAATGACAATTGGGTTCCGGTTTCTGGCACCAAATACTTTTTCTATGATGATGTGCTGGTGCAGGCGGTGGTCGGACAGCTGCTGTCCGCGAAGATACGGCCGTCGCTGGCCAAAGAGCTTTACGCTTATGATATGACCGGATTGGTCACCTATGACCCGCGCTACCTGGCCGACTGGCCGGCCGAGCGCTACCAATTGGCCCTGGCCGACGCCTCGCTGCGCGCCCGCCAGCAAATCATCAAAGACGTTAAAAAACACCAGGACAAACTATCGCCCGATCAATACGTTCATGATCTGGTTATCAATTCCAGCGGCCTGCTGGTGGAATCTTACAAACAGATTTTGCTGCCGTTGTGGATGGTTCATTACAAAGTGGAAGATACTGTTTATGACGTGGTCATCAACGGCCAGACTGCCACCGTGCGCGGTGACCGGCCGCAAAACGTCGTTGGCAAGCTGTTTTCCTGGCTGAAAGGGGAATGAAGGGGTGAAGGGGAGTGGGGGTGAAAGGGTGATTTTCCATCACCTTGTCACCCCTTCACCCCTTCACATTATTGCTATGACTCATTTAACTCCCCAACTCCTCCTTTCCGCCTACAGCCAGGGCATTTTCCCGATGGCCGATGAGGATGGCAGCATTTACTGGTATGATCCCGATCCGCGGGCGATTTTGCCATTGGATGGCCTGCATATCTCCCGCTCACTGGCCCGGACGTTGAAGCGTAATCAGTTTGAGGTACGGGTGAATTCGGCGTTTACGGCCGTTATGCATGCCTGTGCTGCCCCGGATGATGGACGGGAAGACACCTGGATCAGCGAAGAAATCATCACGGCTTACACCAATCTCCATAATTTAAGATTCGCCCATAGCGTAGAAACGTGGTTTGAGGGTAAACTGGTAGGCGGATTGTACGGCGTTGCCTTGCGCGGCTTATTTGCTGGCGAGAGCATGTTCAGCCGGGAAACGGACGCTAGCAAAGTGGCCCTGGTCTACCTGGTCAATCGCTTGCGTGAACGAGGGTACCTGCTGCTGGACGTGCAGTTCCTCACCGGTCATTTGCAGCGCTTGGGCGCTGTAGAACTGCCTCAGGCGGCTTACAAAAAGCAGTTAGCCCAGGCAATGCAGGTCGTAACCTGGTTTGATTAGGTCAAATGGTCAAGGAGGTTTGTGGTGAGCCAGAAGGATTCGTTGGATCCCGATAACGTTCGTTTTTTTAGCGGCCGTTCCAATCAGGAATTAGCGGCCAAGATTTGTGACCACTTAAATGTGCCCTTGGAGGAGACACATTTTTCCCGCTTCAGCAATGATAATTTATTCGTCCAGTTGGGGGCCAGTGTGCGGGGGCGGATTGTCTACATCGTCCAGTCACTGACGCCGCCGGTCAGTGACCATTTGTTGGAATTGCTGATGATGCTGGATATTGCCAAAGGCGCAGCGGCAAAGGAAATTCATGCCATCATCCCTTATTTTTCCTACGCCCGGTCCGACAAGAAAGATGCGCCGCGCGTTTCCATCACGGCCCGCCTTATTGCCGATTTGCTGGCGACGGCCGGGGCCACCCATGTGATGACGATGACGCTGCACTCGGCTCAGGTGCATGGCTTTTTTAGCGTCCCCACTGACCCTATTACGGCCCGGTCGTTATTTGGCGATTATTTTCGCCAACGCGATTTGAATCCTGAGGAATGTGTGGTGGTTTCACCGGACATGGGCCGGGCGGAATCGGCAGCGCGGTTTGCCTCGCAGTTGGGGCTGCCGGTGGCTACGGCCAGTAAAACCCGCGTTTCGGATACTGAAGTTAAAATTAGCGGGTTGATTAAACGGCAGGTGAAAGGGTTCCGCCAGGCGCTGGTTTACGATGACGAGATTGCCACCGGTGGTTCTGTGTCCCAATTGAGTCAAAAATTGGTTCAGAGCGGCGTGAAGGAGATTTCGCTGATTTGTACGCACGGGTTGTTTTTGGGACCGGCCATTGAACGGATTACGGCCGTTCCCCAAGTTACCGAAATTATTACCACCGATACTGTCTACCGGCAGCCAGAACACCGGCATCCGCTCATGAAAGTCTTATCTGTGGCTCCGGCATTTGGTGACGCAATCCGGTACAATTATTTGCATCAATCCATTGGCAGCTTGTTTACCTTTGGTGAAAAATAAATCCATAACGCGATTTGGCAAATTGCCCTGGTTCTGCGATTTGCCAAATCGCGCTACATTGTTTGAAGGAGAGTGAGATGACTGAAAAACATGATGATTTTACGATGGCGTATCAAGACACCTGTGATCAGATGGTGCTGTTGCTGGTACATGGGTTTCCTTTGGACAGCGCCATGTGGGAGTTCCAACTGCAAGATTTGGCCGATGTGGCCCGTGTGATTGCGCCGGATTTGCGGGGACACGGCCGTTCCGATTCCGTACCTGGTCCTTACAGCATGAAATTATTTTCCGATGATATCGCCGGATTGCTCGATTACCTCAATGTCAGCGAACCGGTTGTCGTTTGCGGCCTGTCCATGGGCGGCTACATCGCCCTGGACTTCTACCGCCGCTACCCGGAGCGCGTCGCCGGTCTGATTCTGACCGCCACCCGCGCCGGAGCCGACTCCGAAGAAGGCAAAGCTGGCCGCGATAAATCCATCGCCGCCGTTGAAGCCGAGGGAACCGAACCAGTTATCGCCGGAATGCTGCCCAAACTAATGGCCCCCGATTCGTATGAAGACGACGAACTGGTTGACTTCGTCAAGGAAATTATGGAAGGCACTTCGGTGGAAGGCATGATTGGTGCGCTGCAAGCCATACGCGACCGGCCTGATTCCACGCCAACGTTGGGCAAAATCGCCGTACCCACGCTCATCATCCACGGCGAAAACGACCAGATCATCCCCATTGCCGAAGCCGAAGCGATGTACCGGGCCATCGAGGAAGCGGAAATGGTGGTGGTTGAAAATGCTGGCCATCTACCCAATCTGGAGCAGCCCGACATTTTCAACGATGCTGTTGTCGATTTTCTGGAAGAGTTGATGGAGGATGATTTAGACCATCATAATGGTCATCATCATTGATATCTAAGTTGGCGGACTGAATAAAAGTATTCACCGCAAAGACGCAAAGGGCGCAAAGATTTTATGTCTTTTGCGTCTTTTTTGTTTTTAGATTGAAAAAAAGAGGTGGAATATTACATGCGTCGTTTTCTGGTCTTATAAAATTGGCTGAAGATTGCAATTGCACCAATCATGACACCTACAATTATATTAGTCTTAATCTTACTTCTTGGCTTTTTAGCAGAAGATGTCAAATATTTATCACCTATTTTAGGAAATTGGGGGGCATCAGGTTCGTAAGCGATGACTTTTCCTTGATTTTCGTTGTTTGAAAAAAAAGATGGCAGGTACCAAATAGTATAAGTTTTGCCAGGGTCAATGGCGTACCAAATACTAGGGTCTGTTCGGTATGTTTTGTTATCCATATGTAGAAAGGGGCGAGGAGTTTTTACATAGCGAATTCTGACCACCTTTATAGATTTTGTTAAGATGCCGGTTGTGGTCTTAACGTTAGGTGAATTAATTGTTATGACAATTACAGTGGCCGAGAATAGAAAGAATATTGTTAGGATGCCAAAGAAAATATAAGGTGCTGGACTTCTCTCGCCAGCTTCGTACAAAAACCACAACAGACCAGAAAAGACCACGAACATCAAAAGAGAGACAACAATGAGCCAGAAACTATACTGAACACGGTCATAAACTGACATTTTCAAAGGTCTGAAAGTTGAGCGTGAGTAGGCTGGCTAACTGGTCTTTGAAAGTACCAGACACGTCGGCCAGGCAATCTTCAATCGCCTGCCGGAAGTCGGCAAACTTCTCGTAGTATTGGGAATAGAGACATTGCTTTTTGACAAACTTCCACAGGCGCTCAATTAGGTTTAGATTAGGCGAGTAAGGCGGTAAGAAAAGGAGTTCGATACGCAAGTCGGCGGCCAATTGTTTAATGAAATGGCAATGTTGATACCGGGCGTTGTCCAGGACAACCGTGATGGGCAAGTCAGCAAAAGAAGCGGCTAATTGATAGAACAAGGCGGCGACGGAGTGGGCATTGATGTAACTGGTGTTGGTGACCGTCACTAACTGTCGAGTGGTGGCGTGCAGTGCACCCAAAACATTGAACCGTTGCCGACCAGCTGGGGCTTTGATGAAGTGGCGGACAAAAGACCAAAGGAAGCCAAGGAAGGGCTGCAAGACAAAATGAGCAGCATCGACGAAAAACAAGTGGCGCTGATTGGCCTGGGCATCAGCCAGACGCGGCGTCAGTTCCTCATCCAGGAACTCCTGTTGTTTCTCTGGGTCAGCCTTAGCCGGTATCTGACCCACTTTACGCCGCTTCAGCCCCAGCTTTTTCAGAAACTCCGCCACCTGGGTTGGACTACGGCGCAAACCGGTCAGTTTTTCGATACGGGCCACAGCTTCATCAATGGTCGCTGGCGGTCGCCGCTCGAATTCCTGACGCAGGCTATCCTGGTGGTCATCCAGGTCGCTCTTGGGCTGGTGAAAGTTCAACTCTTTGAGTGTCTCAATCCCGCCTTGTTGATACATCAGGAGATACTCGCGCAGCGTCGCCTGGCTGATACGCACGATGCGACCGATTTCCTGGTGCGACAGACCCAGCGCTTTCAAATACACCACTTCCATTCGTTGTCGTACCCGAGGGTGCGGATGGTGGGTACGTTCGTGATGTAACTGGTTAATGGTTTCTGGTGCGAATTGGAGTTTAATCATCTTGTCCTCTGATTGGCAAAAATGACAAAGTATATCTTTCCCGACCTGTTTGCCAATCATAATCAAAATTGAAATGTCACTCTATGCCCGTGCTGGGTATATAAACTTTTTGACGGTAAGGAAGTTCTCCATTTTTGCATGTTTCTAAATCGGTTGTATTTGAAAGCAGGTTAAAGTGTTGCTGTTTATTAAAACCGGAGAGCTTTACGGACAAGGCTTGTATTGCGCCAATGCTTAATCCAAGGGCTATGTAAACTAACAGATTGAAGCTGACGACAATAGCAGGGAAAATGATATTTTGAGCTAAAAGGGTAATCACGCATCCTTGTAAAATCACGCCAAAAAACACCCAACAGCCAAGTGCAATGTATAGGGCTTGTTTAAACGTGTTAAATGGTTCCAATCCTTCATCAAATTGATTTGTGATTGTCCATCCGAGAACCACAAAAATGGATACTCCACCATATAGCCAGATTTCCCCAAAATCGTGAATTTCTCCATCTGGCCAACGAATTTGCAGCCTGTTTCCTAACCGCGCGAAAAGAAAAATTAGCCCAAAACCAACCAATAAACTGGCTATGATTGAAACTGACTGCGTGTAAATCGTATTTGCGGCGGATCGTTCGCTCGTTGTTGTCATTTATGGGCTGCTGCACCACACCCCCGTGCAGATTGTTACCGGCTGTTAATGAGTTAAGAAATCATTGAGATCAAGCGCTTGATAAAGTCTCCTACGGGCGTCTTCGGGCACTTCGGGTTGGGGCAGTTCGTGGTAGAGGACGATGGTTTTGCGCAAGGTATCGACCATGACGCGGCAGTTTTCGCAGCCGGCCAGGTGGCGTTCGATTTCGGCGCACACTTCGGCTGACGCTTCCCCATCGAGGAAATCGGATAAATCGTCGAGTAGATGCTGGCAGTTATCGTGTTCCATCTTAATCGGCCCCTTCCAGGCTGCCCTGGACCAATTCGGTGAAGTAGGGGGTTAACCGTTCGCGCAGCTGGAGCCGGGCGCGGTGTAAGCGGACTTTAACGGTGCTGGGGGTGATGTCGAGGGCAACGGCCGTTTCCTCTGTCGATAACTCTTCTAACTCCCGCATGATAAACACCGATTTGTACTTCTCCGGCAGCTCCTGAATAGCGCGTTCCAGTTCACTCTGTACTTCGTCGCTGGCAAAATCCTCTTCTGGCAAACAGCACCAGTCAAACAACTGCTTGGGAATGATATTGCCTTCCGTTTCCGAAAGTGTTTCTTCCACCGAAAGAATATACTGCTGCGGCTTGCGCAGGCGCATCATGGCTGCATTGTACGCGATGCGGTACAGCCACGTACCCAAACCGGAGCGCCCTTCAAATTGGTCAATCGCCTTAAACGCATTCATGAATGTTTCCTGCATCACGTCTTCGGCTTCGGCTTCGTTCTGCATCAGCCGCAGTGCCAGCCGGTACACGCCCGGCGAGTGAATCTCGATACATTCAGCGCAGGCTGCTTTGTCACCTGCTTGCAGCCGCTCAATTAATGCGGCCTCGTCTTCATTGTCATTCATTAGATTAGATGTGTTTCTCGCTAAAAGGTTACGATACTGATGTTGCTGTCGCCGCATCTCAGTCCCGAAGGGTTGTTCTCCAGATCGAGCGACCTGGCACGGTTAGAAACCGGCCAGAGCAAATATGTGTACAGCGTCACTCTAACCCGACAAAGACGAAAATGCAAACGAATTTAGCGAGAGGAGAAAGCGAGAACTAGAGGACGGCACTTATTGTGAACGGTTGATTAGGAATAACGGCCGTTTCCCATTGAAGCTGCCCATTTCCCAGAAAACAAAAAAAGCCCACAGCCGCGTCGAGTCGGCTGCGGGCTTCCCAAGAAGGATACAAGCTGTCAGAATAAAATTTATGCAGCCACCGGTTCGGGTACAGTGCTGGTGGTAATTGAGAACTGCGGTGGGTACTCGAAATGTTTCTTTACGGCACATTGGTCGGCGGCACGGATAACGGCCGTTTTATACTTCTCCGGGAAATCGGCCGGCAGTTGGATGTCCAGGTTCACCTGGCTAATCAAACCGGTCATCCGGTTCACTTCCAGGCTTTGCACAATGCGGATGCCTTCGGCTGAGATGCCGCGCTGGCTGCAAAAGCCTAATACGTAAATGCCAGCGCAAGTGCCAATAGACGCCAAAAAAGTCGCAAACGGAGTCGGCGCATCCGGCTGGTAGCCAAAAGCCGGCTGGTCAGTTGGGACGGTAAACGGGCCAAAATGAGCGTCAACACGCGCGCCGCCGGGAAAATCAATAATCATGTTCATGGTAGTTGCCTCCAAAGATGTTCAAATGTATTGGAACAAGTCTTTTTGTTTTCGCTTTTTGCCTGTTCCGTTACCTTAGATGCATCATGAAACGATTGGTTACAAAAAAGCTTTTCAGCTTCTTAGCTAGTCGGCAACTCAGCTTGCTGACCGGCTGAAATGTTGACAGCTTTCTACAAATTGATATTTTCCCGTTCGGCTACACCAAATTTGGCGGGTGGCAGCAGCAGGAAGACGGCATTGAGGATAATACCGATGAGTGCTGCAAACACAATCGCCGGGATGCCGTTGGGGAAAAGCACCGGGATATTGAACGGGAAAACGCCATCGGGCAGCCCCAGATTGCCGCCAATGCCGGTGATGAGAATGATCGCTCCGACAGCCAATTGGCGTGGCTCGAAAAGATTGACCTTCTCCGATTGAATCAAGGCCACGCCCTGCATACCGATGACGCCAAACAAGTAAATGGACAGCCCGCCAGTTACGGCGACGGGCAGTGTGTTGACCAGCGCCGCCAGCTTGCCGACGAAGCCCAGTAGAATAGCGATGCCGCCGGCCGTCATCAGCACCGGCACGGAATAATTACGGGTGATGGCCATCAGGCTGTTGTTTTCGCCGTAATTTGTTCCGGCACAGCCGCCCAGCATACCCACAATTAAATCGTCGCAGCCATCGGCAACCAGGTTCAAACCGATGAGGTTTTTAATGCCCAGCGGCTTGCGCTTCAGGTCCTTGGCTAGCTGGTCAATGTAAAGGCTCATCTGGTAAAGATGGGCGGTGCTTTCGGGAATGGTAGCGATGGCGATGAGAGAAATGCTAATCACCGCGCCCCAGGCCCGCGTGTCACCGAAAGCGGGCAGGGTGATGCTGGGAACGCGCAGCCAGGCGGCGTCGCCAATAGCTGCAAAATTGACCAGTCCAAAGGGGATGGCCACGATATATCCGGCGGCGGCACCCAGCAAAATAGGCAGCATACCCAGTAATCCTTTGCCTTGCAGGTAAACAGAAAAGACGACCGTTACGATTAGGGTGATGAAGGCGACGCCCCAGTGCGCGCCAGCCATGTTCAAGGCGGATCCAGCCAGGGCGATGCCGATGACGATGGCCACGCTGCCGGTGATGACCGGGGGCAGCACTTTGTCCAACGCCGCCTTACCCACGCGCATGATGAACAGACCGATGAGGATTTCGAATACGGCCGTACCAATAATTCCCACCTGCACTAACCGCACTCCTTCCGGGCAGTAGACAGTTGCCGGGTTGTTAAAACAATTGGGCACAAACTGGCTCATTACCGTGATAACGACCGTGATGTAGCTGAAACTGGAGCCATAATACATGGGAATGCGCCGCTTAGAGACCAGCAGGGCGATAATCGTGCCCAATCCGCCGGCCAGCAAGGTCACGCCTACGTCAAACTTGGTCAAAATCGCTACCAATACTGTTGCCGGGAACATGGTCAAAACTTGCTGAAATCCCAGGCTGATCATGGAACCCACCGGCGGTGTGTCCGCCGGCATATAACCGAAAACTTTGTCTTTTGTCATACTTGCCATTTCTTTCCTCCAAAAAATTTCTCTTTCATTTTCCCGGAAACTTTGGAGTTTCCGGGAAAGTTGTCAAACTTATTGAGTTGTTATTCCTGAGCGTTGAAATTGTGAATTTTTGTCTGGTGGCTACCTCCTTTGGGGTAAACAGGCATAAAAAAAGGGCTTTTCGCTTAAAAACGAAAAGCCCTTGGTCATTAAAAGAAGGGAGCCAGGGAAGGCGGAACCGCTGTCCCTGTTTTTGGGGAATGGTCGGGTTATTCCTCATCGACCACCCTGTCTTTTTGGCCGTTGCCGTGCCTGTGTTCAACCCTGATTCAAACATCAGGAATGCTATTATAGACACTCGCTGCCAAATTGCCAGGGGAAAAGCGTCAAATTTGCGGCTCGATTTTTCGCCATTTTGCCTAAAAAGTTGGGTTGACGGCCGTTTCCCCCCTTGTTATACTCCTCCCGCAATTAAAAACTGATCGACGTTGAATGGAAGTAGTAAACGGAACCCGCCCCATAGAGAGCTTGGGTCACAGGCTGAAAACCAGAGCAAACGGCCGTTTCGTCGAAGTCGTCCAGGAGTTTTTTCGGTAAAATCGTAATCCGTATTCTGTGAACCGTAATCCGATTTACGAGACTAGCTGAAAACGGGAAAGCCCGTTATCGCTTCAAATGAGTGGGGCAATTTTGCAAAATTGCCCAAACAAGGTGGTACCGCGTGAGATACTCTCTCGTCCTTGACTGGATGAGAGAGTTTTTTCATTTAGTCGAGCAGTCCGGTAGTCTGATAGTCAAATAGTCAGACAACCAGACTACTTGACTATTAGACTACAAGACTACAAGACTAAAGGACTACAAGACTATGACCGACATGCCCAAAGCTTACGATTTCAAAAGCACCGAAGAGCGGTTGTACCAATGGTGGGAAGAAAACGGCTGGTTCAAGCCGGAAACCCGGCCCGCTGACGCCAAACCATTCGTCATTTCCATCCCGCCGCCCAACGTGACCGGGGCGCTGCACATGGGGCACGTGATGTTTGTGGCCCTGGAAGATTTGATGATTCGCCGGGCGCGGATGCAAGGGCAGGCCGCCCTCTGGGTTCCCGGAACCGACCACGCCGGTATCGCCACCCAGCTTCAGGTGGAGCGGATGCTGCGCAAAGAAGGTACATCACGCCGCGAAGTGGGGCGTGAGGAGTTCCTGCGCCGCACCTGGCAGTGGAAAGAGGAGCACGGCGGCTATATCACCCGCCAGCTGCGTCATTTGGGTGCGTCTTGCGATTGGGACCGCGAGCGGTTTACGCTGGATGAAGGGCTTTCGCGCGCCGTGCGCGAGGCGTTTGTGCGCCTGTACCGCATGGGCATGATTTATCGGGCCGAATATCTGGTTAACTGGTCACCGGGATTGCAAACGGCCGTTTCCGACCTCGAAGTCGAATATAGCGAAGAACCCGGCTTCCTCTACTACTTCAACTACCCGGTCAAGGGCGGTGGCCATCTGCCGGTGGCTACGACGCGGCCGGAGACGATTTTGGGGGATACGGCCGTTGCCGTTCATCCCGACGACCCCCGCTACCAGGACTACATCGGCAAGATTGCCCTTGTTCCTATGCTCAACCGGGAAATCCCCATCGTCGCTGACGAGTACGTGGATATGGAGTTTGGCACTGGCGCATTGAAAATCACCCCCGGCCACGACCCCAACGACTTCGAAATTGGGCAAAAGCACAGTCTGGCGATTGTCAATGTCATGAACAAAGATGCCACCATGAGCGAAGCAGCCGGTCAATACGCCGGACTAGACCGCTTCGACTGCCGCGAAAAATTGTGGGCTGATATGGAAGCGGCCGGCCTGACCATCAAAAAAGAGAACTATACGCTCAACGTGCCCCGCAGCCAGCGCGGCGGCGAAATCATCGAGCCGCTGGTCAGCCGCCAATGGTATGTGGCTGCCGAACCGATGGCCAAGATGGGCTTATCGGCAGTGCATAATGGCCGTATCAAAATCGTCCCCGACCGCTTTGTAAAAGTGTGGGACAACTGGCTGGAAAATATACGGCCATGGTGCATCAGCCGCCAGTTGTGGTGGGGCCACCGTATCCCGGTCTGGTACTGCGACGACTGCGGCCACGAAACTGTGGCCCGCACCGACCCGACGGACTGCGAAGCCTGCGGCAGCGCCCACATCCAGCAAGACCCCGACGTGCTCGATACCTGGTTCAGCAGCGGCTTGTGGCCCTTTTCCACCCTGGGCTGGCCCGATCAGACGCCCGATTTGGGGCGCTATTATCCTACCGACGTGATGGAAACCGGCTACGACATCCTCTTCTTCTGGGTGGCGCGCATGGTCATGTCGGCGGCGCTGTTCACCAATGACATCCCCTTCCACACCGTTTATTTGCATGGACTAGTGCGGGATGAGAACGGCCGTAAAATGTCCAAATCCTACGGCAACGTCACCGATCCGCTGGAAGTGATGGGCGAATACGGCACCGATGCTTTGCGCTTCACCCTGCTCACCGGCGGTACACCGGGCAACGACCTCAACCTGTCGTTAGCCCGCGTGGCTAGCAACCGCAACTTCGCCAACAAAATCTGGAACGCCACCCGCTTCGTCACCCGCAGTCTGGACAAGACTAAACAAACTGACAAACCAGCCAACCCCGCCTACACCGCTGCCGACAAATGGATTTTGACCCGTCTCAGCCAAATCGTGACCACCGCCGATCGCCTGATGGACAACTACCAGTTCGGTGAAGCCGGGCGGCAGGTGTACGAGTTCCTCTGGGGCGATTTTGCCGATTGGTATGTGGAACTGGCTAAAGTGCAGCTTGATCAAGGCGGCGCTTCGGCCTGGACGACGCTTTCCGTTTTGCGTCAGGTGCTGGATGACAGCCTGCGTCTGCTGCACCCGTTCATCCCCTTCATCACCGAAGAGACCTGGCAGCAGTTGAAAGCCGCTTTTGTCGAAGCTGATTTGGGCGTTGAACCGGCCGAGGGCTGGGCTGAAGCGCTCATCATTGCCGATTGGCCGCAGGCAGGTGAGCAATACGTTGAAGCAGCGGCTGATTTTGAGCAGTTACGTGAACTGGTGCGCAGCATCCGCGCCGCTCGCGCCGACAACAAAGTCGATCCCGCCAAATGGATCGCCGCCACGATTGCCGCCGGGGACAAGGCCGGCTTTTACGCGACCCAGCAGCCTATCCTGGCTTTCTTGGCCCGACTGGATGAGGCCAATCTGACGATTGCTGCTAATGCCGCTGTGCCAGAACAGGCTATCACAATTGCACTGGGCGATGTGACCTGCTATTTGCCGTTGGCTGGAATGGTCGATTTGAGTCAGGAAAAAGCTAGATTAGAGAAGGAATTAGCCGAACTGGATAAGGAAATTAAGCGGTTGACCGGCTTGTTGAACAGCCCGTTTGCCCAAAAAGCGCCGCCGCCGGTGGTGCAGAAAGAACGGGACAAATTGGCACAAGCGCAGGCCAGTCATATGGAATTAAGTGAGCGGCTCGGCCCATTGGCCTAGGATTTTATGAGTAAAGTAGTGAAAGGACGCATTACGGTACGGCCGTGGACGGAAGAAGATATTGCCGGTATTGTGGCCTGTCACAAGGCGGTGTACGGGGAATTGTATGAGGAAGCGGAGCTGTACGGCCGTCGCAAATACGAGATGCAGTTCCGCGCCTTCCCTGAAGGGCAGTTTTTGGCCGAAATCAACGGACAGGTGGTGGGCTACGCCACGTCTATCATCGTCCAATTAGATGATGAGGACCATTGGTACACCTACCGCGAACTGACCGGCGCGGGGACGTTTAGCACACACACCAACAGCGGCGACACGCTTTACGGCGCGGATATTGCCGTTCATCCTGATTTTCGGCGGCGCGGTATTTCCCGCCGCCTGTATCAGAAGCGGCGGCAGTTGGTGCGCAAGTATAATTTGCGGCGGATGGTGGCCTACGGCCGTATCCCCGACTACCACCTTGTCAGTGGCAAAATGACGGCCGAAGAGTATGTGCGCCGCGTATTGGCTGGCGAGATGCAGGATACAGCCCTTAATGCTCATCTGGAGGCCGGTTATCAGGTGAAGCGGCTCTTGCTGGATTACATGGAGGACGAAGACAGCCTTAACTATGCCACCTGGCTGGAGATGCCCAATCCTGATTTCAAATCGGAAAAACGGCGGATTGCCGCCGCGCCGCTCAAAAAACCGGTGCGCACCATTCGGGTGGCGGCGGCCCAATGGCTGATGCGCCCCATCACCAGTTGGGCTGAGTTTGCCCAGATCGCCAACTTTTTTGCCATGTCGGCCGATACCTACCATGCCCATTTTCTGGTTTTACCGGAACTGCTGACGGTGCAATTGTTTAGCCTGCTGCCGTCGGATATGGATGCGAAAACGGCCGTTCACCATCTCACCACCTACACCGAGCAGTATACCGCCTTGTTTAAGGAACTGGCACAAAAATATCGCCTCTACATTGTCGGCGGCTCCCACCCCACGATGCGTGACGGCCGACTCTTCAATGTGGCCTACTTTTTCACGCCCAGCGGCAATGTGTACACGCAGGATAAACTTCACGTCACCCCCTACGAGCGGCAAATGTGGGATGTCCAGCCGGGTGAGGAGATTAAGATTTTTGAAACGCCGCTGGCGCGGGTGGCGATCCAGATTTGTTATGATATTGAATTCCCGGAGACGGCGCGCTTGCTGGCCATGGCCGGGGTGGAAACAATCTTTGTTCCTTTCAGCACCGATGAAAAGAAGGGTTATTACCGGGTGCGCTACAGCGCCCACGCCCGCGCCGTAGAGAATTACCTTTATCTGGTGTTGTCAGGCAGCGCCGGTAATTTGCCCACGACGCCTTCGTACCTGCTGAATTATAGCCAGTCGGTTATTATTACGCCCAGTGATTTTGCCTTTCCTTTGGAGGCCACGGCCGCTTTGGCCGACCCCAATGTGGAGACGGTGGTGATTGCCGACCTGGATTTGAACAGT
Organism: Ardenticatenaceae bacterium; assembly: GCA_020634245.1. Lineage (GTDB taxonomy): Bacteria > Chloroflexota > Anaerolineae > Promineifilales > Promineifilaceae > JACKCC01. The sequence continues at coordinate 536,703 of JACKCC010000006.1, forward strand.
CTGGCGCAGCAGCGGGAGTTGGGTAGTGTACGGCCGTTGCACGATCGCCGCCCCGATCTCTACGAATTGCGGGCTAAAATTCCTATCAAAACCATTTATGTTGAATAAACAACTTTGGAGCAGTTTATGAATAAACAACCAAGACCCACCGGCGTTACCGCCGATCGCAGCGAAAGGCTCTTAAAAATTAGCTGGAGCGATGGCCACGAGAGCGTCTATCCCTTTGCCGGGCTGCGCGCCGAATGCCCCTGCGCCGAATGTAAGGGCGGCCACGAGCACATGGGCCAGCCACCCAATCCCTACGTCATCCGTGAAACGCCCAATGAGGGCATCAATATCGAAAACATCGAAGCGGTGGGCAGCTACGCCATCACTATTCATTGGAGCGATGGGCATTGGGCCGGGATTTATACCTGGGACTTTTTGCGCCAGGCCTGTCCTTGTGTGGAATGTGCGCCGCCGTTGAGCAATTAGCTGTTAGCTTTAGATCATTAATTTACAGCCGCAATGTATCGGTGATAGATTACCACATTGCGGCTGTAATTTTGATTAGCAACAGTGCGAGGATTTAGATGATGAAACTTAACAAGGAAAGCAATTTCAAGTTTCCAACCTGGCGGCGGATACGGCGCAGCCTGCAAACCGTTCTGCTGCTCACGATTGGGGGAACCCTGGCCGCTTTTGGCTACGCTCTTTTTCAGGTGCCGTTTAATATTGTGGCCGGCGGGTTATCGGGCATCAGCCTGGTCGTTAATCATTTTACCGGCTGGCCGATTGGCTTGATGTATTGGTTGATGAACACGCCGCTGTTGATTTTGGGATACTATAATCTTGGACGTTGGCGATTTGTGTTCCGTACCTTGTTTGCAGCGACGGTTTTCTCGGTTGCTACGGATATATTTATTGCCAACTTGCCCCATTGGATGGACAAATTCCCGTTGACCGATGACTTGCTTTTGAGCAGTATTTATGGCGGTATCGTTGGCGGTATCAGTGCCGGGTTGGTGTACCGGGCGGGCAGTACGTTTGGCGGCACGGGCATTATTGGCAGGGTCATCCAGCAGCGCACCGGCTTGCCTTTGAGCCAGGCATATTTTTACACCGACGGGGCAATTATTGCCCTAGCCGGGCTGGTATTTGGCTGGGAGATTGCTTTGTATGGCGTATTGGTACTGTTTTTGAATGGTATGGCATCGGATTATGCGATGGAGGGAGCCAGTAGTACGCGTACGGCGACGATTGTCACCAATCGTCCGCAAGAAGTAGCTGATGGTTTGATGTCGGCTTTGCATCGCGGGGTGAGTTACTGGCCGGTAACGGGGGCTTATACCGGCCAGCAGCATTTTATGCTGACGGTGACGATGGCCCGCTCGCAGGTAGCGGATGTCAAAAATGTGGTGGCGGAGATTGATCCGGAGGCGTTTTTGACCATTGGGGTGAGTAATCGGGCATTGGGTAAGGGATTTTCGGCGTTGGGGAACAAAAATTGAGTGATTCATGTCATATGTTATGCGTCACTCGTCCTGAATATATTTGACGCATGACCTATGACGTATAACGTTGCGGTTAACTTCCCGACTCAAGTGTTTTAATCAGGTCAGGCAGTTGGCCGATGTGATCCAGTTCCAGATAGTTTTGGTGTGTGGGGTTGGTGACGGTTTCATGTGCCCAGGTGAGGTGGTAGGGGATGTACACGGCCGTTCCACCCACAGCCACCACCGGCAAAACATCCGACTTTAGGGAGTTGCCCACCATCAAAAACTGCTCCGGCCGGAGCCGGTATTTGCCCAGGATGGCGGCATATGTCTCACTGGTTTTATTGCTGACAACCTCGACGTAATCGAAATAATCGGCCAATCCTGACCGGGCCAGTTTGGCTTCCTGGTCGAGCAAATCCCCTTTAGTAAGCAGCATGAGTTGGTGTGTTTGGGCTAGTTGGGGCACGATTTCGGCTACGTGTTCCAGTAGTTTGGTGGGGGAGTTTACCATTTCTTTGGCGAAGTTAATGATGGTTTTGACATCTTGCCCGGTGAGATGTCCATTGGCCAGGGTAACGGCCGTTTCCAGCATCGACAACGTAAAACTCTTAATCCCGTAACCAAAGTGCCGCAAATTACCCATCTCCGTCTCATACAGAGTCTGGTTGACGACTTCGGGAGCGGCGTAATTGGCCAGCAGCCGCCGGAATTTTTCTTGCGTGGCGTGGTACAGCGTCTCATTTTGCCACAGCGTGTCGTCGGCATCCAGAGCAATGATCCCAAAGTGTTTGCGCGTAGTCATTAAGGCGTGTACTCCCAGACAGCATCTTCGATGCAGCCATCTAGTAAGTGTCCCAATTTCTGCCGCTGACGGATGATGCGGAATTGCTTCCCATTGACCAGTACTTCGGCCGGGCGGAGACGGCCGTTATAATTCGACGCCATGGCAAATCCATATGCACCCGCCTGCATGATCGCTACCAAATCGCCGGGTCTAACGGGCGGGAACGGCCGTTCTCTGGCCAAAAAGTCACCGGTTTCACAAATAGGACCAACAATGTCGCAAGTGACAGGCACTTCCGAACTGCCTGTCACCTCATTGGCGGGCAGGATGGGGTGATGGGCTTGATAAAGGGTGGGACGGACAAGGTCGTTCATCCCTGCATCTAGGATAATGAACTGTTTCTCGCCCTGCTTTTTCGTGTAGATGACTTTCGCTAGCAGCAGCCCGGTTGGTCCAATGATGGAACGGCCCGGTTCCATGACGATTTGATAGCCGACCTGGGTAATGGGTTGGGCAACGGCCGTGACCCAATCAGTAATATCGACAATTGACGATTGACGATTGACGATTGAATCGTCAGAATAATCAATTCCTAATCCGCCGCCCACATCAAGATAGTTCAAATGGATGCCCATCCCGGCCAATTCATCGGACATGCCTACCAAAAACCGGGCTGATTCGCCAAATGGTCCTAAATCAGTGATTTGTGAGCCAATGTGCGCCGCCAGCCCGACCGGTTCCAGCCAGCGATGAGCGGTGGCTTGCTGCATCATCGCCATTGCTTTTTCGCCGCTGACGCCAAACTTGTGAGCGTGCAGCCCGGTGCTGATGTAAGGATGGGTCTTGGCGTCGATGTTGGGATTGACACGCACGCCAATGCGGGCTTTTTGCTGCCGTTCGTTGGCGATCTGGCCGATGGCTGCCAGTTCCATCTCCGATTCAGCGTGCAAAGCCTTGATGCCGGCGTCCAGCGCCATCTCGATTTCAGCCCGTGTTTTGCCTACACCGGAGAAGATAATTTTGTCAGGCGGGAATCCGGCGTGCAGCGCCAGGAACAGTTCGCCGCCGCTGGTCACGTCAGCGCCCAATCCGGCCTGAGCCAGCAGCCGCAGCAGGGCCGGATTGCCGTTAGCTTTGACTGCATAGGCGACATGGGGGTGGGGAGAAACGGCCGTTGCCGCCCTTATAAATTCCTCAACTCGTGCCAATAAAGCAGTCTGGCTGTACACATAAACTGGCGTGCCTACGGCCGCGGCAACTTCTGCCAGGGCCAAGTTTTCACAATGAAGCAGATTGTTTTGATATTGAAAGGTTTTCATGGTTGATTATGGTTTGGGAGATACCCGTTGGCTCAGGGGTAAAAAGTGTGCGTTAATGTGACAGTCACTTCAAAAGTCACTGTCACATCCAGGTAAGTTTGCATACAGTTCATAGTTGAGCCTTCTTGTTTTGTCATCACGTTGTTAGGGATTCCTTTCTTGGGTGGCTGGGTGTTGCATCTGCTCTTCTACCGGCTCATTATTTTGAGAAACGGCCGTTTCCATCATCGCCACTGTCCGGGCTACATTTTCAATCGCTACCCGCTGCTTGCGATACAAATCCGATTCACTCATCGCCAGGCGGCGGGCCACGTCGCGTACCCGTTTGCCTTGCACGAATTTCATCTCCAGAATGTTATACAAAATCCATTCAGCCCGCGTGAGATTCCGCTCCCCTTCCGGTTTTTGCAATTCAATGGCATCAGCCAGGATGGCTCGCAGAGCATTGGTAGGTGTGTCATGCTCGTGCAGCGCTTTTTGTACAACTTGCAGACCCATCAGCGGGCTTTCCGTCAATTTAGGGCCGCCCCAGTAATGGGTGAGCGCATCCCGTACCATCCCGGTGAATTCGGGATCATCTACCAACGTGTCTTCGTTCGCAGGGGCAGTGAGAATGGGCAACCCTCCAAAAGCGGCCGCGCCGCGCCGTTCTTGCAGTGCTGTAATTTGCGGCAGAAGCCCTTCCACAGCGGCAAAAACCTGCTGCTGCAAAATCCGATCCTCCAGGGCAGCCGCAGCCTGCTCGATGAGTCGTTCTAACATTTGGCTTTCAGCTTCGTCCAAATCGGGCATAGCCGCCCGGGCGCGGATGCCTAAAATGCCCAGAACGGTGTCTCTCTGCCGGTTGCGCAGGCGGCGTATCCAATAGTTTTGCCACAGGATAAAACGATCGGCCGTTTCCAGGTCTGGCTCAGTGTCATTCCCATTTTCGTTTTGGGGCCGGGCCAGTTTATGCCAATCGGCTTCTCCCAAAATGGTTTCCGGCTCTTCGGCGAGTGGCCCAATAACCGCCTCCATCTTAGCACCATCGGGTGTAAGTGCGACGACAAAGGCTGTCGGGGTGTGCATAGCTTCGCAAGTGGCCGCCAGAACGCTTTCCAGGAACTGCTGCAAATCACGGGTTGTCAGGAGGCGCTCACTCAATTCCTGAATGCGGCGCACTTCGGGATCATCATTGAGTTGAAAGAATCTCTCTAACGGCCGTTTATACGCATGAATCAGCCACTCCACCACCATCACCGTTACTACCAGGGTAAACCCTAGCGCTGTTTCTGTAGGCAGACCCAAGATAGGACTGCCGCGCCGCACCAAAATGTAAACCAGAAGCACAATTGTGCCCGCCAGCGGAACCCGCGCCATAAACTTGTACAACCGCACCCGTACCACACGGTCTGGCGAAACTGTACCAAAATAACTCAGGTGCGAAGTCATAATTCCAAACAAAACGCCAACAACCAGGTTACCCAACAAAACAACCGGCCAAAAAATTACAGGCACAGCATCCTGCGGACTGCCACGGATGATTAAATAGGGAAAGACAGCTACCGGTGCAGCCAAAAAAGTCACCATGGTCGTTGTAACCCGGTACCGCGTCGTTCTGGTCACCGTTCGTTTACGAGCTTGCCAGGCATTATAAAAACTGGCACCCATTCCCAACCAGAAATAAAGCGCAAACACAGGGAACAACGACCCGGCCGTCAAATGAGGTGTCAAGGCCATATGGACAAGATCGTCAACTATCCAATTTGTCCACAACACCAGCCCCAAAAAAGTCAGGCCAATGAAGTAGCCGGCATATACAAGAAATTTTCTTTTGCGCGATGGTGCTCCTGTGATGGTGAGCAGCGCATCCGAAAGCTGGTATTGGGCTGCCGGCACCAGCGAAATACCAATCCATTCCAAATGCAGCCAGGTTTCTGCCGATGAGGAAATGATTGTCCGGCTGACCAGGAGTTCGGTTAAATAAACAATAACGACAAAGGAGATGAGCGCCGAAAAAGCACGGATAACCGGCACGCGCAAACTGCGCCCCAAATGATAGAGAACGACAGCCGATCCGAAAATGACAATGACTGCTTGCAAAACGTCATTGGCTAAGGCTAAAAACGAAATTAAATCACTCATGCAGGTGAAGGAGCCGGAGGCAGATCAAGGGCAGGCGGATTCCATTCCGCTTCCTCGTTGGCCCCGCCGATTTCCCGTTTGCTTTTTTCTGTTGGCGGAATGGTCGGCGGAATATCGTGCCCTTCTACCAAAGCCAGAAAATCTGCCGCCTCCAAAGTCTCTGTTTCCAACAATTTTTTGGCGATCAGATCCAATGTCGCCCGATTTTCCGTCAATGTTTTTGTGGCGATTTCATACTGCTTGTCAATGATCTGCCGTACTTCATCGTCGATCTTTTCGGCGATGGCATCAGAATAATCCCGCTGTTCGCTGATTTCCCGACCCAGGAAGACCATTTCCTGTTTTTGACCATAAACACGCGGTCCTAAATCATCACTCATTCCGTATTGTGTCACCATTTGGCGGGCAATTTGAGTTATCCGGCGTAAATCATCACTGGCTCCGGCTGTGATTTCTCCAAACACAACTTCTTCGGCGACACGGCCGCCCAGGGCGGTAGCGATGAGCGCTTTCAGTTGTGATTTGGTGGGCAGCAGCTTATCATCTTCCATGTACCAGGTCAGGCCCAGCCCCATGCCGCGAGGCACAATGGTGATTTTGCGCAGCGGCTGGGCATCGGGCAAGAAGTGGCTTACCAGGGCATGGCCTGCCTCATGGTAGGCAATGACTTCTCGTTCTTCAGCGGTGATGACGCGGCTTTTTCGTTCCGGGCCAAGCTGAACGCGCTCGATGGCTTCCTGGAATTCGGGCATGCCGATGCTTTTTTTGTTACGGCGGGCCGCCAGCAAAGCAGCCTCGTTGACGGTATTTTCGATGTCTGCCCCAACGAAACCGGGGGTTGATTTGGCCAATTTGCTGATGTCGACTTTAGTGGAAACCGGCTTGCCGCGTATGTGAACTTTGAAGATTTCTTCTCGGCCACGCATGTCGGGCCGGTCGATAACTACGCGCCGGTCAAAACGGCCGGGACGCATGAGTGCCGGGTCAAGGATATCGGGGCGGTTGGTAGCGGCCAGGATGATAACGTGGGTGTCGGTTCCAAAACCGTCCATTTCGACTAAAATTTGGTTGAGGGTTTGTTCCCGTTCGTCGTGGGAGCCGCCCAATCCGGCACCACGCTGGCGGCCAACGGCGTCAATTTCGTCAATGAAGATGATGCAAGGGCTGTGCCGTTTGGCCTGGTCAAACAGGTCTCGGACGCGGCTGGCACCGACGCCGACGAACATTTCGACGAATTCGGAACCAGCGATGGAGAAGAAGGGGACGCCGGCTTCGCCGGAAATGGCTTTGGCTAACAGGGTTTTGCCAGTGCCGGGGCTGCCCACCAGCAGAACACCTTTGGGAATGCGCGCGCCAAAACTGACGAATTTTTCTGGCTCTTTGAGAAATTCGACGACTTCTTGCAGTTCTTCTTTGGCTTCTTTGGCCCCGGCGACGTCGTCGAAGGTGACGGTAGGATGGTCGCCAGTGAACATGCGGGCGCGGCTTTTGCCGAAGGACATGGCCTGGTTGTTATTGCCCTGGGCCTGGCGAAAGATGAAGTAGATGAAGGCCAAGATGAGGACGGCCGGCAGGAAGATGCCGATGAGGTTGAGCCAGCTTCCCCATTGGCTGGGTGCTTCGTAGATGATGTTGACACGGCCGTTACTATAATCCGCCGCGCTAATGCCATACATACTCAGAATTTCTTCCAGAGAACTGCTGTCACTGATATAAGCCTGAGCTGGTGATCGGTGAGAATCAACGTAATTGACGGTTATGTGTTGTTTACTGCTGGCGACTTCGATGGTGCTGACTTGATTGGCCTGAATTTCTTTCACCAATTCACTGATTGATATCTCTTGGGTGGGTGTGGTTGTCGTGTTGGCGCTCCACAATATGGCAACAATGGCCGCACCAATCAAAAAGTATATGAACCATCGGGTGAATCGAGTCGCATTCATCAAAAATTCTCCATCTGCTGCGGAGGCAGGAGTTGTTTTGGCTGTTCCTGCTTGTTAGTTTCAGTATAGCAGAAAGCCAACGTCATGGCGACAGGACAGAATATCCTATTTATATCGAACAGGGGGAGTTTGGGAACTGTATTAACCGGCCCAGGCCCGGTATACCATGTACCAAAGAGGAATTAGACCCAGCAAGGCGATGAGCGCGGCGATGCCTAGGGAAACGGCCGTCCAGTCATTACCCGTTTCTTTTTCCGGTGCCGGGATTCGAATGGTCAGCGGTTCTGTTTGGGAAACGGCCGTATCTTCCCGCACCGGATCTGACAAAACCGTATTTTCCAGAGTGGGCTGCGGCCGCTGGTACGTTTTGGTTTTTAATTCCGAAACCGGGGATGTAGGCTGGTGAGGAATCGTGTTGTTGAGCGAATCAGTATCGGACAGACTGCGCTGACGGTAGGCGCTGAGGATACGGCCAAGCTGCCCTGCGGTGCGGTAGCGCCCGGCCGGTTCTTTGGAAAGGACTTTTTGCACGATCTGGTCTAATTGCAGGGGGACAGTAGGGTTGGCATCGGCTACGGCCGGCGGATCCTCCTGCATGTGTTTCAGGGCCAGAGCGGTTGGCGTGTCCCCACTAAAAGGTAATTGGCCGGTTAGCAATTCGAATAAAATGACTCCAATTGAGTAGACATCAGAAGCGGGCGTGGCCGGATTGCCAGCGGCTTGTTCCGGCGAGAAGTATTGGGGAGTACCCCAGACCTGGCTGGCCTGTTGCCCCAATGTCGCTTCGCTGATGGCGCGGGCGATACCAAAATCGGCCACTTTCACCCGATCATCCCGTGTAATCAACACGTTTTGCGGTTTTACGTCACAATGTACCAGATCGGCCCGATGGGCATAGCCGATACCAGCGCAAATTTGGATGGTTAAATCCAGCGCCCGGCTGACGGGCATCGGATGACCGGTCTGGTTGTACTGCCGGATGATTTGTTTCAGCGTTTGCCCTTCGACGTATTCCATGACGATGTAGTAATGATTGCGGTCTTGGCCGATGTCGTGAACGGTGACGATATTGGGATGGGTCAAGTTGGCGGCGGCGTGGGCTTCTTGCTGGAAGCGTTGCAGAAAGCCCTGGTCACCGGTGAGGCTTTCGTGCAGCATTTTAACGGCAACAATGCGGCCCAAAGCGCGATCCTGTGCTTTATACACACGGGCCATCCCACCGCTGCCGACGCGTTCCAGAAGTTGATAACGGCCGTTCAAAATCACTTCTCGTTCAGACATAAGGGAATTGTAAAACGGAACGCGTAAACTTGCCACACGTTTTCAGTTATGATAGCATTTAGGCAGATTCATGGCGGATATGGTGTAGGGGTTAACACGCCTGGTTGTGGCCCAGGAGATCGTGGGTTCAAATCCCACTATTCGCCCTAATGGAAACCAGGTTTTTCAAAAAAACCTGGTTTCTTGGTTTATGCGCCCGTAGCTCAATGGATAGAGTAACTGGCTTCGAACCAGTCGGTTGGGGGTTCGAGTCCCTCCGGGCGTATAGTCGTCAAACGTAAAGCGTAAAACGTGATGAATTTTTGCGTTTTACGTTTTATTTTTGTTGGAGGATTCATGCTTATTCCCGGTCTCAAAATTGGTCATGCAACAAACGAGCCATTCCATACCGGCTGTACGGTTTTTCTACTGCCGGAAGGCTGCGTGGGCAGCGTGGATGTGCGCGGCCCGGCCCCCGGCACGAGAGAATCGGCGCTTTTGGCCCCGGACAAGGCGGTGCAAACGATCAATGCCATCCTGCTGACCGGCGGCAGCGCCTTTGGCCTGGCTGCGGCCGACGGCGTAATGCGCTATCTGGCGGAAAAGGGCATTGGCCATCCTACACCGATCAAACCGATCCCGATTGTGCCTACAGCGGTGGTGTATGATTTGTTCATGAATGGCGGCCAGGGATTGCCGGATGCCGATTTGGGGTATGAGGCTTGCCAGAATGCGGTGGATACGGCCGTTCCCCAGGGCAGCGTTGGTGCCGGTGCCGGTGTGACGGTGGGCAAGTGGAGCAGTCCTTTCGGCATAATGAAAAGCGGTTTCGGCCTGGCCAGTTGGCAGGAAGGCGATCTAATCGTCATGGCCGGGGCGGTTGTCAATGCTATTGGCGATGTGGTCAATGAAGATGGTTCGGTGCTGGCCGGAGCGCGGCAGGAAGATGGTTCCTGGGCTGCCGACCACGATCCGCTGCGCCGCTTCCCCAATCCGCCGACAACGCCGGTAGGAACCAATACGACACTGCTGGTCGTAGTGACCAATGCCCGGATGACGAAAGTAGAAGCACACCGGTTGGCCCAACGGGTGCATGACGGCATGGCGATTGCCATTCGGCCGGTACACACAACGCATGACGGCGACACCGCTTTTGCAGTGGCAGCGAATCAGGTGGATGCGAATTTTGATTTAGTGGCTAATACGGCCGTTACCGTTACCGCTGAAGCCATTCGTCATGCTGTACGGGAAGCGGTTTCGGTTGGCCCCATTCCCGGTTTGAAGCAGGAATAATTGTTATGCCCAACTATCCTTATGCCGAGATGCCGCGTGCTTTTGTCAACGTTTTGGGGATTGAGACGGCTTATTACGAGATGGGAACGCGGAACGGCCGTCCCATTTTACTCCTCCACGGCATGTCCACTTCTGCCGACAGCTTTCGCGAAACAATGCACGAACTGGCCGGTGACTTTTGGCTGATTGCGCCCGACATCCCTGGTTTTGGCTACAGCGACAACACCCAGCCCTACACCATGCCCCATTTGGTTGAGTGGCTGGCGGCTTTTCGCGCCGCGCTGGAGTTACCTCCGGCGGCACTGGTCGGCCACTCATTTGGCGGCACGCTGGCCGCAGAATTTGCCCTTTCATACCCCGGTGATGTAACCCGTCTGTTTCTGGTGGCTCCGGCTCTCCTGCGGGCAGAAAGTTACCCGTATCTGGTCAAAAAAATCGGTTTTGCCCTGGGAATGATTGATTTGGGCATGGCTTTTTCCCAATCCGGTTTTTGGGTTAAGCGGCAAATAAAGGCCCCATTTTACGCGCCGGAAGAGCAAGACAAGTCAGTGTGGGCACGTCGGCTGAAGGATTACGATCTGGCCCGTGCTTCAGCCGACGTGATTAAGGCCACGGCCTTCAATCATATGCGTGACCGGCTGCCACAACTGCCACATCCCACCTGCCTGGTTTGGGGCGAAAACGACCTGGTTGTGCCCGTGGGTGATGCTGACAAATTGGCCGGATTGCTCCCTAATGTGCAGCAGGTACACAAGCTGGCCGAGTGCGGTCATGCGCCGATTTTAGAGCAGCAGACCAAGGTGCAATCGCTGGCGCGCGGCTTTTTGAAGATTGCCGATTGACGACACGACTACATGACTACATGACTACTCGACAAAAGACTCAAGTAATTTCTGTTTTTGGCAGTGCTGCGCCAGTGGCGGGCAGTGAGGCGTATGAATCGGCGCGGCTTGTGGGGCGGCTGCTGGCGGAGGCTGGTCTGGCGGTGGCGACGGGTGGCTACAGCGGAACGATGACGGCCGTTTCCCAGGGCGCGTCGGAAGCAGGCGGCCATGTCATCGGCGTTACCTCGGCCCAAATCGAGCGGTTCCGGCCGTTGGGCGCTAATCAGTGGGTAGCCGAGGAAATCAAGTACGAATCGCTGCGTGACCGGCTGCTGCATCTGGTGCTGCAAAACGATGGCATGATTGTCCTGCCCGGCGGCATCGGTACGCTGTCGGAGATGACATTGGCCTGGAGTTTTTTGCAGGTGGGCGAAGTGGAACCGCGTCCGTTGGCTTTGTTGGGTGAGATGTGGCGCGATGGGATTCAGGCTTTTTATCGGCCGGAGTACGTGAAGCAGCAGCATCTGGATTTGTTGTATTTTGCCGATTCAGCGGAAACGGCCGTTGCTCACATCGTGAAAAACGTAGGCCGTAAACCGTAATCTGATATGATATTTTTGAAGCTGGGTGGTTCGCTTATTACAGATAAAACCGGCGTAGAGCAGTTGCTGCCGGATGTTTTGGCGCGGCTGGCCGGGGAGATCGGACAGGTATGGACAGGAAACCCTGATTTGCGGCTGCTGGTAGGGCATGGCGCCGGGTCGTTTGGCCATGTGGCGGCTGCCAAATATGATACGCGGCACGGTGTGCAAACGGCCGTGCAGTGGCATGGGTTCGCTGAAGTACACGCATCAATGGCCCGTTTGAACCGGCTTGTCGTGGAGGCACTGCTGGCGGCAGGCGTGTCTGCTTTGAGTTTGCAGCCTTCGGCGTTGGCGCGGTGTGAGAACGGCCGTATCACCACTATTGATGCTGCGCCTGTACTGGCAGCTCTGGACTCAGGGTTGGTTCCGGTGGTCTACGGCGATGTGGCTTTTGATGGCGGGTGGGGTGGGACAATCATTTCCACCGAGGAGATTATGGCAGCATTGGCAGGGGCGGTACGGCCATCCTGGCTGCTGTTAGCTGGCGTAACTGAGGGCGTGCTGGACCAATCAGGCCAACTGATTCCGACCATCACGCCGGCCAATTTGCCGCAAATCGAAGCGGCTCTGGGCGGTTCACACGGCACAGACGTGACCGGCGGCATGGCCAGCAAGGTGCGCGGAATGCTGGCTTTGGCTGAACAGCATCACGGATTGCAGGTTTTGATTTTTTCGGGGTTGACCGCAGGGATGGTTAAGCGAGCATTGGTGGAGCCGGAAACGGCCGTTGGTACACGCATCGCCCAGGCTTGAGGCAAGCTAGCTCATTTTATAAGCCAGCAGAATCACTCCCAATTCTTCTTCCAAAGCTTTCAACTTCAGTAACTGCTCATCGGTTATTTCGGTCATGGATGTGGCCGGTTCAACGGCTATAACCCATTTGCCAATTTTGCCTTCTAATTCGTGCAGCATGGCCATCTTTTCACGGTCCAGCCGCGCGTAACGTAGTTGGGCAAGTTTCATGTTTTATCCTCCATTTTATGTTTAAGAGATGTGTGTATTATCCTCAATGTCGGCGTCATTGAGTACGCGCAGGCTCATTTGTTCAACATTTTTTAATCCTGGCCGGTAGATAACGCGTGATTGGCCGGTGAGAGCATCCCATACGTCGCCCATTGTGTCAGCCAAAGCGACAGGGCGGTCGAGTTGATTGGCCACGTCTTGCGGCGATAAATCATCCAGTGAAATGGTGTCGGGGTGGTCAAACATGACGCGCGGCAAAACGATCAGGTCGCCGATTGGACTGGTTCGAAGTTGATTGAGGGCGTCGCCGGCCATGAGCAGCCCGGCCGTGGTGATGGATGGGCCGAGTCGTTCGTTGGTGATGGGCAGTACGGCCGTTTCCACCCCCGTCAACTCGCTAAAAACAGATGCCGCTTGTACCAAAACCGGCGCAAACATCGTTCCCGTCGCCAACGTAACACGTTGACAATTGACAATTGACAATTGGCTGTTTGTAATTTCTTCCTTCTCCTCTTCCCAGGCATCCAAAAACTGGCGCACCAGTCCCAGGCCATTTTCGTGAAGCTGCTGGTCGTCGTAAGCGTCCAGCGGCGGCACATCGCGCCCGGCAACGAGATACCATTCGTCGGTGGGATAGGCGAAGCGGATGCCTAATTCATTTTGGAAATGTGGCTGGATGGATTCGATAAAATCGAGTACGGCCGTTGCCTCTTCAACTGTGTGCGGCCGCATCCCGTACTTGTGATGTTTGGTTAATCCGACGGGCACGACGCTGACCGATTGCACCACCGGATAGAGTTGAGCTAAATCGTCGAGGGATTGTTGCAGGAAACGGCCGTCATTTAGCCCCGGCGCGACGACCAACTGCGTATGTACTTCAATGCCCCGCTCCGCCAGCCAGCGCAGTTGGGTCATAATGTCCGGTGCAGTGGGATTGCCCAGCATTTTGCGCCGCATCTCTAAATCCGTAGTGTGAACCGAAACGTACAGCGGCGACAGGCCCATTAGTTCAATGCGTTCCCAGTCATGCTCGCTCAAGTTGGTGAGGGTAACAAAGTGCCCAAAGAGAAAAGAATAGCGGTAATCGTCATCCTTAATGTACATGGTGCGCCGGAATTTAGGAGCCATTTGCAGCACGAAACAGAACGGACACAAATTATTGCAGCGCCGGATGTCAGTATCGAAAGTTGGATGAGCAAATTCCAGGCCCAACGATTGATTGTAGTCGCGTTCGGCCTCAAAAAGCAGCAGTTCGCCGTCGCGGCGGATAAGCAGTTCCAGCTCTTCGTCGGCGCTGTAAAACTGTACATCAATCACATCTTCAACAGTTTGGTTGTTGATGGCCAGCAGTTCATCACCGGGCTGTAAGCCAATTTCGGCGGCAACGCTGTCCGGTTCAATGCCAATTATCTGGCCACCGGCAAAAGTTGTCAGGTCAATTTCTTGGAATAGGGTCATGAGTTATCTCGTTTGTCATGCGTCATTTTTTCATGCGTCATGTGCCGGGTAGTGTATCGCAGATGGGGGATTGCCAGCAAAAAACAAGCGCAACCATGAAAGTTTGTGAAGCATTACTGATGTTTTTGCGGCCAGGTCTGGTAAAATTCAAAGACTCAATGGGTTTTCTTGCTCTTTAATTTTTAAATCGGGTAACGATATTGTTATTTCGAGGTTCGCCGAGAAATCTTTATACTCTTGCGATCTGGGAAGGATTCCTCTCTTCGTTCGGAATGACATCTTAATTGCCTGTTTTATTTTTAAACACCAAAAAAACCTAAGGGTCTGAACCAACTTTCACCATTTCGCGGGCCAATTCCCCGCTTGAACGACAAAAGGAGTCGACAAGACCATGAAAACATATAAACCGGTAGCGCTAATCATTTTGGATGGTTGGGGCATTCGTGAAAAAGAAGACGGCAATGCTGTTGTGCTGGGCCATACGCCCAATTACGATAAATGGATGCGCACGCTGGAACGCACCATTTTAGATGCGTCGGGTGAGGCGGTGGGTTTGCCAGATGGCCAGATGGGTAATTCGGAAGTGGGTCATCTCAATTTGGGGGCAGGCCGCATTGTCTACCAGGATTTGACGCGTATTAATCTGGCCATCCGCGATGGCTCTTTTGGCCGGAATGAGACCCTGGTTAAGGCTATGGAGACGGCCAAATCGAAGAAGAGTAAGCTGCATCTCATCGGTTTGTTTGGTCATGGCGGTGTACATAGTCACAGTGATCATATGTATGCTATCCTGGATATGGCCAATGAAAACGGGCTTGAACCGATTTTGCACATCATCACCGATGGCCGGGATACGCCGCCGCAGAGCAGTCTTGATTTTTTGGCTGAGTTAGAAGCGTATCAGGTAAAGAAGCGTGTGGTGGTGGCATCGGTAAGCGGCCGTTACTACACCATGGATCGTGACAAGCGCTGGCCGCGTACCGAGAAAGGGTACCGGGCCATTGCCTTGCACGAAGGAGATGAAGAGCGCGTGGCCGCGACAGCCCGCATCGCCATTGAGCAGTCACATGAAGAAGGCGTCACCGATGAGTTTATCCTGCCAGTAGCCATCAACACCGGCGGAAAAAACGTCAAGATTGAACCGGGCGATGTGGTGATTTTCTACAACTTCCGTGCCGACCGGATGCGCCAGCCGGTAGCCATTTTCACCGATCCCAATTTTGATGGGTTTAAGCGGGAATTCATCAAGGATTTGACTATCCTGACGATGACCAATTATGACGATACTTATCCGGTCGAGGTGATTTTCCCGGAAGTGGAGATCACCAATGTGCTGGCCGAAGTGTTGAGCAAAAAAGGGTTGAAGCAGTTCCATGCGGCCGAGACAGAAAAATATGCCCACGTCACTTATTTCTTCAATGGCGGCGTAGAGAAAATGTTTGATGGCGAGGAACGGCATCTGGAGCCATCGCCTAAAGTGCCGACGTATGATTTACAGCCGGAAATGAGCGCTTATCTACTGACCGATGCAGTGGTGAAGCGGGTGCAGGAGCATGATGACGACTTCATCCTGGTGAATTATGCCAACCCGGATATGGTGGGGCATACGGGCGTGCTGGAAGCGGCGATTAAAGCGGTGGAAGCTGTTGATGAATGTGCCGGACGGCTGGTGCAGGCCATCGTCGATAAAGGTGGTGTGGCCCTGGTCACGGCCGATCACGGCAACTGCGAGCGGATGGTTGATCACAAGACGGGCAATCCGCACACATACCATACGACGCAGCCGGTTTCTTTCTTTGTGATTGGCGCGGAAGGGTATGTCAACCTTCGACCGCGCGGTATTCTGGCTGATGTATCACCGACGATTTTGGATTTGATGGGTGTGGCGCAGCCGCCGGAGATGACGGGGCGCAGTGTGATTGATTAGAAGGCAGAGGGCAGAAATTGGAAGGCAGAAAGGCTGGCTGACCTGCTGAAAGCTGATGGCTGTTTTATGAAGAATGGAACTGAATTTCGGGCTTTTGTGGAGACAACGGCCGTATTCCTGAGCGATACGGCCGTTCTCGACTACTTCCGCCAACCGCTGCCGGGGCCACTGGACGGGCGTCTGGGGCAGATTGTTGACCGTTACATGGCGGCCGCGCCGGAGCAGCGCGATTTGCTGCTGGCGGCGCTGGATAAATCGCAGCGGGCTTTGTTTGGCATATTTGGCCACCGCGAGGTGACGCTGGCGGCGCGTGAAGAGTCGCGGGAGCGGCTGCGGCGCGGGCTGGTGGGACTGGCGCTGGCCCATCATGAACTGGACCGGGGCAGTTTGGAGGCGGCGTTGGCCGTGCCCCATCACATTGCCCGTAAGCTGGGTGTGAATACGGTAGATTTGTTTGATGAAACGGCCGTATATTTTGCCGGGGAGATGGGCAATTATTTACGAGGATACGGCCGTCGCAGTGATGTGGGGCTGCGTAAATACGGCTGGCGCGAAATTAAAACGCCCGACGGTGTGAAATACAAAGTCTCGCCGGGCGCGTAAAGACCCGACAGCGGTGTGAAGATACGCCAACTGTTACCGACAGGTTGTTGGACACATTTTCCAGACTTCGCCGCCGGTTGCGAAATTATTGGTCGCAATATATAAATTCCCCTTGAAAACGGCCGTGGCATTGTCCCAGTAGGACCAGGCGTTGTTGCCATCGCCAAATCCGGCAAACCCGACTTGCTCCCAATCGACTCCGTTAGCCGTTCGCCAAACTTCCAGGCCTGTATCGTCATTTTCCGCTACCAGATACAGTTGGCCGGCGTACACTTCCAGGGCGCTGGTTGCACTTGGGGTAGGATTCCCTATCACGCCAACTGATTCCCAATCCCTACCATTGGCCGAGCGCCAAACCTGAACGCCTTCCGTGTTCCATACGCCTGCGTAAAGACTGCCACTAAACGCGGCCAATGACGAAACAATTTTGTTGTCTGGTGTTCCAAAGCCGTCGGTGATGACGGCTTCCGTTGCGGCGCCGTTCGTCCGCCAGATTTGTGCACCGGTTTCCCAATTGCCCAATCCCCAATATAAGTAGCCGTCGAACAGTTCACTGGCAATTGCCCCTGAATTATTGGGATCGCCCCCCAGTTCGATGAATGCCTCCCACTTTTTGCCATGGGTTGTGCGCCATATCGCTGTTTCCGGGCCCCAGGTGCTGGCATAAAGTGCATTTTTGTAAACGGCGAACCGGGCAATACCATTGCCACTTCCAAAGCCATCTTCGGTAATAAATTCCCAGTTCAGCCCATCACGGCTGCGCCACACTTTGGCACTCCCATCCCAGTCACTGCTCCAACTGCCGCTGTAAAGATAGCCTTTGTATTGGATGAGCGCGGCGGCTCCATTGGCCTCTGTTTCGTTGACCATCTCCCAGTTTGACCCATCTTTTGTGCGCCATATCTGGGCGGTTGCGGCGATCACATTGCCATCTTCCCAAACGGCATTCCAGGTTCCGGCGTATAGATACCCATTAAATACGGCTAATGAGGGTATCTGTTGATTTTGACTGTCACCAAACCCATCCACGTTGACTTGCATCCAGTCTGGGCTTTTTTTAATCACAATGCTGTCTGTGCCAACGATCAGATCACCATCAAAGGTCGTGCCTGTAAGCGTTGCCTCAATGCTGTTCGCATCCAGATTCAACTCCTGGGTCTTGAAGAAAAACAGGAAATCCACATCACCGTCAAAGTCTACATCTTTCATGACCCATCGCAGTGGAGAAGCACCAGCAAAGAGAACGCTCACCGGATCAATGCTGGCCGAATCAAAATCATCAGTTGACAATACGGCTACCGGCACGGCCCCGTTGGAATGTAGATTGATTCTGTTAGGGTCGCTGCCCGGTTTGATGTCAATGGCAACGTCAATGCCTTGCTGTTCTATGACAATTTCGAGATTGTCAATGGCCCACGACTCATCGTCTCCACCTTGCCAGCCATCACCACCGGCAACCCATTCAATGGTCAAAGTACTGGCCGAATGGGGAATATTGTGAAAAGCGGGATATAAACTCATGTCGTATGCGGCATCATCGGAATCGGGATTGAATCCAAGTGGAACGTATTCGGCGAGTACTACATCAGGCGGCGGCGAAAAACTTGGGCTCATAAAGCCAAATGATTCAGAAAATATGATGTCGCCATCCACGATAACGGTTAAGATGTCCGGGTGACAATCAGTACACGCGTCTGGCCCTTCTCCCGGCTCGCTTCCATCCCATGAGTCTATGATGGCGAGGAGAAAGTTGATGTCAATGCTGGTGTGTGGAGGGAGTCCGTCTAAGGTGAGTGTCGTTGGTGAACCCGGGGCGCCAAGGTCACCGCTTTCATAACCGCCGGTATCGTTTCTGAGAAAATCACCTCCAAATGTGTTACTACCTACACCAATTCCATTATACCCCTGGACAGATTCCAGATTTGTGATGCCTCCAAGTGTGTCTGTAACCCCAGGCGCTGCTATTGGAACCCCATCAAAGTTGTTGAAATACACCTGACTTGGATAACCAGCAGATGTTGTAGAGAACGATATTGTCAGCAATGTAAACGCAGTTAGTATAAATAAACCCAATTTCTTCATTTGAGCACCTCCTACGCCATTCATTAGTTTGAATGTGCGGTACAGCTTGCCTACAACTCTTATCAACAAACATTGTTTACTGCCTGATGTGGTTTAAATCCGACACTTTAAGATTTTTCTCCTGTTTTAGAAAAAAACAGACCAACACGAATGTTGGTCTGTTAAAGAACAAGTTGGTATCCCAATACTCACTCCTTGCCAGTTATTCTACCGTGCAGTTTTGCCAGTAGAAGTGTTGGAAGAACATCCTGGGATATATTTAACGTTGTGTTTAATTTAGTACTCGTAATTATAGCAGGAGTGGCCTATCAAAGTAAAGCGTGTGAAGGCGCGTTGAAAGCTGTCGGCGCATAAAAATGCAGATTCATCCATTATCATAAATGGAGCGCGGACAGTCTTGTCGGCAATGGGCGGGCAAGCTGCCCGCGCTCCCAAACTGATTATCATTGCTGATTATGGCTAACCGGGTTTTGTTTCATTGCGGACAATGGGCTGGTGTCCTTGCTTTTTTGAGTGGGTTGATGGACAAGGCCCAGGTCGGCGGCCAATTGGTAGTAGTGGGCGGCTTCGGTCTGTTGACCAAGCTGTTCATAAGCGTGCCCCAGGTTGACGTAGAGGGATGGGTAGAAGCTTTGCACGCGCTCGTCGTTGGCGGCCTCGGCATGGGTCAGGGCGACCTGGTTCCAGTGCAGGGTGTCCTGCGGGTTTTGGTGGCGGGCAGCGTAATGGGCGGCGATGCAGGCTTCGTAGTCGTCCTGGGCGGCTTCCCAGGCTTGCTGGAAGAGGGTGCGTGCGTCGTCTATACGGCCGTCAAACTCGGCGCGATTACCGGCCAGGCAAAGTTGGATGGTGGGGCTGTTTGTTTCCAAGGGAATGTATCAATGCCGGAATCATCAAGATGATTCTTGCAGCGCTCTTTCCAGCAAGCCGCTGACACGGATTTCGGTTGCCCATTTCCGCAGGTAGGCCAGGTCTAATTCATCAGCGCGGGTTTTTATGACGCCGAGGATATCGCGCCATTGACGGTCAGACAGTTCACCACCCAGACGATACCATTCCAGTTTGGAGAGAATCGTATCTTCGGGGCTGGCAAATTTCGCACTGGCTTCCGTCTCGAAGGTAAAGGTTTGCCTTTGGGCGCGGGCAAGCTGGGATTGCAGGAAAGGGCGTGGGGATGGAATGAAGACATCTACTTTGAAGAAGGTTTCGCGGTGGATGATGTTGAAACTGGAGTTACGCTGAATAGATTCGGCTATCATCTCATCATCAATGTAGAATTCACTTTGCAAGGCAGCAACAAACGGCCGTACATGTTCCTGCCGCATTTCAGCAACAATGTCCGCATCTTGTGTAGTCCGCACCATACCGTAGAGTGCAGAAGCCAACGAGCCGCCAATGAGATAGGGGATACCGAGTTTCTCGAAAACGGCCGTTACCTTGAGCGTGACCTCGATAGGTTCATTTTGCATGGCCGGCTTCTCCATTGGTTTCACCAAACACTTTGCGGGCCAGTTCCTCCCCTAACAGCAGATCGGCCAGTTTGCGGCGCAGTTCCTCCTCCGTCGCCTGGGGATATTGGGTGCGCAAGCCCGTCAGCGCCAGCAGGTGGGCGGAGGCGTTTAACTGCGCCAGCATGTTCATCTTTTGAGTGGGGCTGGCCTGCCGCCATAACTGAATTTGCAGGGCTTCCATTTTAGGGTGGGTGTCGGTATACAGCGCGGTCATGAGTTCCTTGGTGAACAGTTTGTTTAAGGAATTATCGTTTATTTTAGAGAGGTTAACATACAGTTGGTTTTTGTCCAGCGGATGTTTTCTTCCTGACCAAAGACGATAAAGTCGGTGACGGTTTCAGCGTGGGCGGCTTCCCAGGCTTGCCGGAAGAGGGTGCGGGCGTCGTCGATTTTCCCGTCAAACTCAGCGCGATTACCGGCCAGGCAGAGTTGGATGGTGGGGCTGTTTGTTTCCATGCGTTTCTACTGTGTCGCATTTTGAAATATAGGGGGCACGGCGATGATGCCAGCCCCAGCACTGGTAAGAATATCTTGCCGAAGCGGGAGGTTGTATGGTGGAGTTTTTGTTTCCATACGTTTCTTCGAGTGCCGTGAGAGGTCCAATGGCGGCCGTGATACCAATTACTATGAGAGCGATGTCGCTTGAGGATCGGCTGCAATGTAAAGGGGAATAAGCCTCTGAGACTTAGATGTGATCAAAAAACGAGATGCGAAAAGTACAGAGATGTTGCCGTATCTACCGCTGAGAGGACGGTCTGTTACTAATTGTTAAAAAAACTCAAATCATTTTATATTGAACTAATAGTTCAAATGCAGTATTGGCTATGTACCAGTCTTTATGCTCGAGGAGGGGAAATATCCACGTATCTATATTATTTTGTAAACGGGTTGAACCCCCATTCAAATCGTGAATATGTTGAAGTAATTCGATACGAAATTCGCTTCTATTAACTTTTTCAATCTCATCAAGTATAAGGTCAACTATTCGCTGCTTGGGTAACTTATCCATGCGCTTAGTAAGTACTACCAGTTCATCGATAAGGGGTTTTTTCACTGTTTGGAAAATTTTAACATAATCCCTATCCGTGTTCCCCTTTTTGATGTTTCTGACAACTAAGTCATCATATATTCGGAGCACCTTAGATACGATTTCAGGGTTGAGTTTATGAACGAAATCAGAATTTAATGTCTCAAGGCATTGTAATACATGTTCGATATTCTCTTCATTCATGGATTGTAATAATCGTTTTTCAAGCTTGAGTGGATCGTAAGTGGTATTAAGATTTATTAAAGTCCGAATTATTTCTTGCTTTTCAGCGAAATTAATACCGACCTGTCCTTTACCTACTATGGCTTGTTTTAAATATATTTTCATTCTTTGAGAGAATGAAAATGATAGAAGACCTTCGTCCAAAATGGCGACAACACGTTTTTTTTGACTAGAATTAAGATTTAGGCTCTTTATATTATTAATAACAGCACGTCTGACATTTTTATGCGGTGAAGACAGTGTTTTAATTAAATCGTCGGTAGCATCAAATTTTTCCATATTCTGCATAAGTTGAGAAAGGGAACTTGCTGCCAAGATTTGTTCAGATGGACTGCCTGTTCGCAGCATTTTTAAAAACTCAGTTCCAAAACGTTTTTTTTCATCCTCAGAACTCATAAGTACAATCGAAGTTGCTAGAGTTCTCTTAATTTGGGTGTGTTGACGAGATTTTGAGTAGGCTTTCCAAAGTGTATCTCGTATCGTTTTTTTATCAGCTTCATTTTCATACTGCAATTCAGGTAGTTTTTGTATCAATTGAATTTCATCTTCATTGAATTCTAATGGTAAAAGAAGATTAAGATCGTTAAACATACGTTCAATTAAGGCTTCGTTTAAGGCGGATGAGGTAATGATATTCTGATTCTTACTTCCCAAGGCAAAATCGATTGCTTTGTCGCGGATTGCTCGTTTCCCTAGTAAATTGTCATGATAACAGACAAAGTGTAAGATTTCCTTTTTTACTTGTTCACTTGGATGCTCAAAAAGTTTTACTACATCGTCTGTTAGTAGGGTTCCTTCTGAATCATATTTAGTTACTAAATCTCTAAGAGTTTGTAGAGAAGCTACTGCTAGATCTGAATCTGATGATTGGCAAAACTGAAGAAGATTTGCCATTAATATTTTGATGCTTACGTTATTCTTCAACTCTTTTACGGCAAATTCAAGAGCGTATTTGTAAAAAATTGGCTTATTAGCAAATCTTAACAAGTAGTCTTTTATTTCTTTGATATGTTTATAGTTAACAAGAATATTGCCCTTGACGCCCATCCGAATATCTAGAAGATTCTGTAAAATTGTCTGTTCAATAACATCGTCTTGAACAGCAGTTGCTTGTTGTAAACATTGTGTAACGATTTGGATCCTTCTACCTGCTAAATCATTCAAATCAACAAGATTTGGTCCACTTATCTCGCGAATTAGTTTGGATGAGTCCGAATTGCCTCAAAAAAAATGTTACCCAAGAAAGGGTCGTTGAATCATAAAAAGTGTTACCTTCGCAACCATGATGGATGCGAAAATGAGTCAACACAGTAAACGAGAGTTAGTCCAGCGTCTGCAACCGAGATACCTCAAAGCAGACCGCAAAGAGAAAACAAAGATTTTGGATGAGTTTGTGGCTGTAACCGGCCTACACCGCAAGGCAGCGATCCGCCGCCTGCGCCAACAAAATCAGCCAAAGCGAGAGCGTCGTGGTCGGCAGAAAATCTATACAGGCAGCGTGGTGAGCGCCCTGACCCAAATCTGGCGCATTTGTGGCGGTATCTGCGGCAAGCGGCTCCAGCCTATCTTGGCCGATATGGTCACTTCCCTGGAGCGACATCAGGAACTCGCGCTGGATCAGGAAACCAAGAGGCTGGTCTTGGCGGTTAGTCCGGCCACCATTGACCGATTGTTACAGCCGTTCAAGACCAGCCAGCAGCGGGGTCAAAGTACGACGAAGCCTGGGGGGCTGCTCAAACACCAAATCCCGGTACGCACCTTTGCAGACTGGGATGACACTCAAGCCGGATTTGTCGAGATAGACCTGGTGGCTCACTGTGGTGAAAGTACAGCCGGACAGTTTCTATGCTCCTTCACCGCCACCGATGTGGCCACTGGCTGGACGGAGTGTTTCAGCTTACGGCACCGCTCACAAATCGCTGTGACTGAGGCGCTAGACCAGCTACGACAACGTTTACCTTTTCCACTTTTGGGCATTGATTCTGACAATGACAGTGTCTTTATCAATGACCTGATTCTGAACGATTGCCAAATGCACAAGATTACCTTCACCCGTTGTCGCCCTTACAAGAAAAACGACCAATGTTTTGTTGAACAGAAAAACTGGTCAATTGTGCGCCACACCATTGGCTATCAACGGTTTGAATCCCAGGCGGCTCACCAATTGCTGGGTGACATCTATGCTGAGTTACATCTCTACACCAATCTATTTCAGCCAACCTTCAAGTTGGTGAGCAAAAAGCGTACCGGCGCGAAGGTGTACAAGAAGTATGAAACGCCCAAGACGCCCTTGCAACGGGTATTGGACATGAAGCTGCTTTCGCCTGAAAATAGTGACCTGTGGCAGGCGACATATCGGGACACCAATCCGGCTCAATGCCGCCGCAATATTGATGAGAAAGTGAAGCAATTAGTGCGATTGGGAAAGTAACATGCTTTTTGAGGCAACGACTACCCCTTCGGTAACATTTTCTATTGAGGCAACGCGGAGTCCCTGACCATAGAGACGTATAGCAACACAACCTCTCTCCACCATCCAGCAAATCTTTCAATAGACTCGTTTGTAAAATGAGCTAGTAAGTCAATTTGATTTTCGAAGATAAATTTGGCTGTATAGAACTCTTGAAAAGTAAGATGACTAAATGAAAATCTTTCGGTGTACTTTTCAACGCTAACAATAATTCCACTTCTGTTTATAAGCTTCTCAAAAAGAGGACGTGCATTTTCAATTGGTAGCCGAAATTGGCGCAGTTTTTGTTCTATAATAGGAATTATTTCTCCACTTGTAGTTTCCTTGCCACCAGACTCTTTCCCAATTTTCCCGGCATGTAGGGCGAAGGCTATTTCTTGCATAATTGCTTCTTTTCGCTTTAGTGTCAGATCGGTATCATCAACAGGTAGACCTTTTTCACTATCCCATTGGAGCAATAAAAGATTACTACAGTCTTGATATAAGCTAAATCTTTCTCGCGGAAGAGTTTTGTGGTAATGAACGAAGCATATTATGGAAAGAAGTAGAGGGTTTTCTGCAAGGCTTCGGATACTTTCTACTTCTTGAAGAGCATTCTTTAACTCAGTGGCGCGATTTCGGGCTTTCCTAAGCCTTTGAGCTTTTTCAGGTGGTGTTTCAGTTTCTATGCCACCGAAAACACGGTTCTCTTCAATAGCTTGATACCAATCATCTATGAAATTTTGAACTTGTCTAGGCGTTAGGTCATTCACTTGCACATCTTGATATGTAGAGCTTATTCCTCCCCTCCATCCAGAGAAACGCGATGTAATAATAAATTTATTACCGGCAAATCGAGAAGAGAACCCTTTAATCTCTCGAACCACTGTTCTGAACTCTTCATCATTTGCAACTTCATCAAGTCCATCGAGTAGAAAAATACAACGTTTTTTCTTGAGATTTTTCAAGAAGAATTTGTTGGGATAGTCCGCTCGAATATCGGAGGGAAGAACCTTATCTCTCCACACTTCAAGTAGCAAATTGGCATTTCCATCAGCGTCTCTTTCCAATAATACCTTTGAAACTTTTCTAAGGGGGATCCATATAGGAATATACCATTTACGAATACCAAGTCTCTTCCTAACAACACCTCGGCGTTTTAGTTTCTTTTCGCCTGCTTTTTCTTGAGCAAAAGTCAACGCAAGAAATTGAACAAATGTGCTTTTTCCCGCCCCAGGTTTTCCAAGTATGGCAATGTTGTTAGATCGGGTTAATAGTCGATGTATCTGTTCAGCAAATTCATCTTTGGAACGGGATTCATTCCAGTAAAATATCCCCAAAAAAATTATACTCAAGATTGCCCCAATTAGAGCGATACCTATACTTTTCATTGATATGCCTCTAAATATAAAGAGAAACATACCGACCCCACCATAAATTACGAGACCTACACTTGAAAATAGAGACAAGGCAGAATTTTTTGCTTTCAATCCTTCAGAATATCCAATAATCAGTAAAATGATAACAATGCCAGAAGTAATACCGGAGAAAAACAAATCGAAATTTTCTGTAGCAGTATTCCAAAATAAATAATACCCAGGCAATACAAAAAAGAAACCGAGCAAAAATGCTACGGTGAAAATCATTAAAAGTGCAATGACTAATTCATCATTTCTTTCGACAAAACTCTGGATTTTATAAAAAGGACGCCTTTGATAGAAGATGACAGTTTTAGTTGTTTGAACTTTAATCCTCTTCTTTCGCGAGTACCAGCCATAAGAATTTAGTTTTTTCAAAAGTTTGGAAAAAAGTGTTTGAGATTCTTCGACATGATTTTCTAGTTCTTTACTAAAGCTTAAAGAAATGAATACCTGTTCTAGTTTAGGTTTTGGTCCACTTCCAATAATCCCTGTTAGATTTAAATCTTGATGTTCTACGACCATCCAATTCAGATAATTGTCTAAAAAGTTTTGGTGTGCAAGGCTTCCACCAATTTTCTTACCAGCCCATACTATGAAGTTCCTAATGGCATATAAAATACGTTGTAAGAATACTAAGATAAGGGTTGCTAAACTGCCGGCTAATACTAAAGCAAGGTCTTTATAGTTTGTGTAGAATTCTTCAAGAGCCAATTTTATTTGACTCAATGCTGATATTATTTGATTCACAGTCTGGACTCCTTATGAATGGCACATAGGTCTAAATATTTACAGATCCTCGGTGCTAATCGTCAGGCGGAACGTGCCGAATTCTCCCAGGTCAACCACCCGCCCCTCGGCCAGGTGCTTGGGGATGAGGGCCAGCAAGTTTGTCATGGCGGCATCCATGTCGGCGTCGCTGAGGGTAGAGCGGCCGGCTGCTTCCAGGGCCAGTTTACGCTGGTTGGAACGGCCGTCACTCTGAAGCGACGGGTAAAACTTGCGCGGTCCTTCTACTTCACGCGGATTCACTTTCTCAATAACTTTATATTTTGCGGGCATAGGCCACCTCCCATAATGATGATTGTGTGCACGGATTGACACTTGCTAAACTGACTGTGACCCTCCGGCAACTGATAACAGATCATAATGTAAAATATGGGAGGATATTTGTCAATAGTTTGGTAAACCACAAAAAGCCTTTTTATAAAGAACCGGCCATTTCTTTGTGGTTTGCTCAGGGATAACGGGAGAACTATTGTCGTTTAATTCAAAAACAGTTTCCCGTTTTCACCTAACAGCAAAAACACATGCGGTATTGTTGACAATACCAGACGAACAGGATTATAGTATAAATACAGCAGTCAATTCTGCTTTTTGGACTGTCTATACTTCTGTCCAAATCGGTGGCGACGGACTGCCGATGGGCTGAGTGTCCCGGTGGAGGGGCCAGGTAAGCGATAAATGAATTATTGCACGCTTACCTGGTTTCCGGTGAAGCCGGTGAAAGGTGGCGCCCTCTGGTCGGTTACTCGGCCAGAGGGCAGCCCATTTATAGGCAGATGGTGTGAACCTGCACAATAATAAGCGGGAATCAGGCGATTGGATATTTCTGACCAACCTGCCCATTTCCGCTGTTTTGCCGGAGGCGTCATGCTGTTGTCTATTCAATTCCCATTTGCCGATGCCCGGAAGTTTTTGCCTCAAACCGGGCTGTTAGAGAAGCCCAACTGGTCTTTTCCTACGCCTAATGTTGATTTTGTCCATTTCTTTGGCATGGTGCGCTACCGCCGCAGCGGCGGCGTGGCCGGCTGGGTGGGCGAGGGCAGGATTTGCGAAGCGCCCCGCGCTTTGCGCTTTAACGAAAATCTCCATTTTGTACATCCGCAAACAGATTTTCATCTGGAATGTGCCTTTCGCCGCTTTTATTTTGACGGTCAGGCGGTGGGCAAGTATGAAGTGGGGCTGGCGGCGACAACGGAAAATTTGCAATTGACGCTGCCGCCGACCAGCGCGCTGATTGATTATTTTTTGAAGGTTCCGGTTCGCATTCCGCAGTCGGCCAACGAGAAGCCGGAGGAGATGGCTGTTTATGAATTGGGGCGGGCGGCTGACCCGTTAGCGCGACTTTACCGGCTGGGCAGTACGGCCGTTCCCCACAATCAAACCAATGGCCTGACGGACTGGTGGGTTACGCCCGGCCCGCCGGTTATGCTCATCGAGTATCAAGGCGACGAACGAATCCGGCTGCCCAAACACGCCCGGCGGGTCAATTTGCCTGAGTCGTACGGGCTGGAACTCTCTTTTGATCGGTTCGCTTATTCCGGCGGCATTATTCCTTTGTGGGCGCTGCGGATTAAATCTTTCGATTTTGCCACGCAGGAAAGGGCGCGCACGCTGCGGCTTTACCTGCTGCGGCTCCATGCCGAACATATCTGCCTGGGGTTAATTTTGCGGCTGCTGGTGGCGCGTAAGATTGTTGTCGCTGAACGCAGCGCCCAATCCAATGATTTGCAGCGCTATTTGTCCAAGGCGACGGAACGGATCAGGAATCAGGAACTGAAGTCGGCCGAAAAGTTTGATACGGCCGTTCCCGAAATTGCCCGTGAATCGATGAGTTTGATGAATCCGGGGGACGCTGATGCGCTGCTGGAGATGCTGGCTGAATTTGCGCCGCGTCCGGCGGTGATCGACGATGTGATTGATTACGCCAATGGGCCGGAGATGGCTAAACTGCGCCGTCTAATCACCCAGTATTTCAAGGAGGATGAACTGCAAACATTGTGCTTTGACCTGGGAATTGATTATGAAAGTTTACCGGCCGTGGGCAAGGCGGGTAAAGCCAGGGAATTGGTGGCGCATTGTGACCGGAACGGCCGTATCCCTGAATTGGTGAATTATATCCGTCAGGAACGGCCGAATTTGGATTGGAATTAGTTATTCTGTATTTATGGTTTGCGCATGAAAAAAACAACATATCCTTACCCATACGATAAACGAACCGGGCAAATAAAACTGCCCAAAGAGGTCGAACATGAAATCCGGCAACTAGTTCAATCCGGCCAAAAAATTGAGGCAATGAAACGTGTCCTGGATTTGACTGGGGCCGGTTTGCGTTACTCAAAGGATTACATCGATCAATTTGAAAAAAGAAAAGGTTGACATGCCCGCCGGGGCATGATAGCATGTCCACTATGTTAAACAAGCACGTCTGCGCTTATTTCCATTTAGAGACCATGTCCGCTGACATTCCGCAATGGACATTGGTTGGCGCCGCGTGCTTGAGTGACAGGTTGAACGAAGGGTAACTACCTTCAGCAGATAATATCAATTGGTTCATTCAAGGACGCGGCCTAAAAACCGCGTCTTTTTTGTTTTGTAGGGCAGGTCTTGTGCCTGCCTTCCTGGGCGACCACAAGGGTGCGCCCCTACATTTTGCGGAGGGCTTATGAATGGATTGGCTGTAGAAGTATCGGGCCTGGAAAAGACGTTCCGGGTCAAACAAAAAGCGCCGGGGCTGCGCGGCTCCTGGCAGTCGATTTGGCGGCCGGTGATGAGTGAGGTAACGGCCGTGTCCGACATCACATTCTCGCTGGAAGAAGGTGAAATCCTGGGTTTCATCGGGCCAAATGGAGCTGGCAAGTCAACGACAATCAAGATGCTGACCGGCATTTTATACCCCAGCGGCGGTCAGGCGTCCGTCCTCGGTTACACGCCCTGGAAAGACCGGCGTAAGTTAGGCTATCACATCGGATCCGTCTTTGGCCAGAAGCCACAGCTTTGGTATCACCTGCCGGCCGAGGACACCTTCCGCCTTTTTGGCCGCATTTACGAGCTGGATATGGGCGCTTTCCAAAAACGGCGCGACTTTTTGGTCGAGGCGTTTGAGATTGGCCATTTGCTGCAAACGCCGGTGCGCAAACTCAGCCTGGGGCAGCGGATGAAGTGTGAAATCGCCGCCTCGCTGCTGCACCAGCCGCGCATCATCTTCCTCGATGAGCCGACGATTGGGCTGGATGTGGTGGCCAAGCAGCAAATCCGCGACGCCATCAAGTATCTGAATGAGCAGGAGAAGACGACGATTTTCCTGACCAGTCATGATACTGGCGACATCGAAAAGCTGGCCCGGCGGGTGATTGTGATTAATCACGGGCGGATTATCTTTGACGGCCGTACCTCGGCCCTCAAGCGGCAGTATTTTACGCGCAAAATCATTGATGTGCGCTTTGCCGAGCGGCTCAACGGCGACTTCAATATTCCCGATGTGACCATCCTGAAGCAGGGCACCTACGGCGTCAAAATGGAATTCGACAGCCAGACCATCCCGGTGGAGCGGGTGGTACAACAGCTTATGGCCGTCAGCCCGACGCAAGACATCAACATCGCCGATCCGCCGCTGGAAGAGATTATTCGGGAAATCTATCAGGAAGGATAAAGGATAGAGCGAGAGCTAGAGGCCGGAAGAGTCCTCTAGCTCTACCCTCTAGCTCTAGCTAAAATCATGTTAAAGCAACTTCGTATAACCACTATCAAATACAGTTCAATCTCAGTCGTCAACTTGCAGAACCAGTTGGCTTACGTCTGGGATGTGGCCGGGCGGTCGGTGATGATTGTGATTTTTATGTTTGTTTTTGTGCAGTTGTGGACGGCCGTTTACAACTCCCAAAGCGCCACCGAAATTGCCGGTCTGACCCTGGCTAACACCATCTGGTACTTCCTCATCGCCGAGGTGATGGAGCTGGGCAAGCCTCGGCACGATGTCAACATCTCGGAAGAAGTGAAGGATGGCTCGATTGCGTACACGATGGTACGGCCGTACAACTACCTGGGCTACCACTTTGCCAACGGGCTGGGCGAGGCCGGCGTGCGCATGGGATTGGTCTTTGTGCTGGGCCTGCCCGTCGTTTTGTACTACGCCGGCCTGCCGGTCGTTGATTGGCGCAATTTGCCCGCCGTCTTGCTGGTTGTGGCCCTGGCCATGCTGCTCGACTTTTTCGTCTTCAGTATCATCGGCCTGCTGGCCTTTGTCACCGAGGACATCTTCTCCTTCCGGCTGATTTATCAAAAGCTGGTCTTCATCCTGGGCGGACTGATGATCCCGCTGGATTTTTTGCCCGACTGGTTGCAGCGCATCGCCCGCGTCCTGCCCTTCAGCCTGACCACCTACGCTCCGGCCAAGCTGTTCGTCGCCTTTGATGCGGCTCAGTTCCGGCAGATCGTCATCACCCAGCTCATCTGGCTGGTTATCATCGGCGCGCTTTTATTCCGGCAGTACCGCTGGGCCACCCGGCGATTAGTAGTAAATGGAGGGTGAAGGTGACACAGAGTTTCACCGAGGAGGCACAGAGTTTCACAGAGAGTTTGGGGAGTAAACTTCTCTTTAATCTCTCTGCGATTCTCTGTGTGATCTCTGTGAAACTCTGTGTTCCTACTGAATCATGAACAGGCTCAAAAACGAACTCAACTTTCTGAAAACACTGGCCGGTATTAACCTGGCTTCGGCGATGGAGTACCGGGCCAGCTTCCTCAGCCAGATTTTTGGCATGATGATCAACAACGGCATCTACTTTGTCTTCTGGCTGATATTTTTCGACCGCTTCGGCACGATTCGCGGCTACAACATCGACGAGATTTACCTGCTGTTTGCCATCGTCACCTTTGGCTACGGCATCGCCTACATGTTCGCCGGGAACACCAGCGGCAACCTGGCCTATCTCATCGCCCAGGGTCGGCTGGATTATTACCTGGTCTTCCCGCGCAATGTGCTGCTGCACGTCGTCTTTTCGCGCATGGTCGTCTCGGCGTTGGGCGATTTGACCTTTGGTGTGGTGGCTTACCTGTTTACCGGCCGCTTCCAGCCGATAGAAATCCTGCTGTTTTTGCTGCTTTCGGTCCTGGTGGCGCTGGTGCTGATCGCCTTTGCCATTTTGGCCGGATCGCTGGCCTTTTTCATGGGCAATTCGCAGCAGGCCAGCCACCAATTGAACATGACCCTGCTGACTTTTGCCCTGTATCCCAACTCGCTCTTCTCCGGCGCGGCGCGATTTATGCTGTACACGATTATCCCGGCCGCTTTTATCGGTTCGGTGCCGGTGCAAATCATTCAGGAGCGGAATGGGCTGCTGCTGTTGGGATTGGCTGGGGCGGCGCTGGTGCTGTGGGGGGTGGCAACGGCCGTGTTCTACACCGGTCTGCGTCGCTATGAATCAGGCAGCGCCATCAATGTAAACGTTTAAGAGATTGGAGACTGGAGACTAACCAGTCTCTAGTCCCCAATCTCCGACTGCGGCTGCTCCAGAAACGTAATCTCCGGATACTTGTTGGCGTAAAAATTCAGCTCATGTTCAGAGGAGAAGAGGGCGACGAGACGGCCGTTTCTATCAACCACCCGCATCATCCCATAGCGCCAAGGCAGGAGCTCGATTTTGTCCTCCGGGCCGTAGACCCAGCGGGCCAGCGATTGGGGCAGCATATCGCGCCGCGTTTTGACGCCGTATTCCTCTTCCAGCCGCGCCTCCACCACTTCAAATTGCAGCATCCCGACCACCGCCAGGATGGGATCACGCTTTTGGGCGTCGGTTTCGTGCAGAATTTGCATCGCCCCTTCTGTTTCCAGTTGGGCCAGCCCTTTGAGGAACTGCTTTTGCTTGCTGATATCCACATTGATCAGCCGGGCGAAATGTTCGGCGGGGAAGGTGGGGATCGGCGCAAAGTTGAAGCTGCCGCTCTCGGTAATCGTATCGCCGATGCCGAAGTAACGGCTGCCGGGCAGGCCGATGATGTCCCCGGCGTAGGCTTCGTCGACGACGGTGCGTTCCTCGGCAAAAAAGGTGTACGGCCGTGCCAATTTCAACGATTTGCCACTGCGCGGATGATTAACCGACATGTTACGCTCGAAACGGCCGCTGCAAATGCGCACAAAGGCCACACTGTCGCGGTGCTTGGGGTTCATATTTGCCTGAATTTTGAAGACAAAACCGGTGAATTCCGGCTTGTCCGGTGTGATGGGGCCGGCATCACTGGTGTACGTGCCTGGTGTGGGCGCGTATTTCACAAAATCATCCAGGAACAACTGCACGCCAAAGTTGGTTAGCGCGCTGCCAAAATAAACCGGCGTTTGTTCCCCGGCCAGGAATTTCGCCCGGTCAAAATTCATCTCCATTTCGTCCAGCAGGGCGACGTTGGTATGTAATTCCTCGAATTGAACATCGCGCAGGGCGGTTTTGATGCGCGGATTGTCCAGCGTTGTAATTGTCTCCGGCGAGATGGTCTGGTTGCGCACCGTGCGGTCGTACAGATGGACTTCTTTCGTGTGCCGGTCGTAAACGCCGACGAAGCTGTCGCCATCGCCAATGGGCCAGTTGACCGGGGCTGGTTCCATCCCCAACACGTTTTCTACCTCATCTAACAGCGCCAACGGGTCCAACGACGGCCGGTCCATTTTGTTGATGAAGGTGAAGATGGGGATGCCCCGCTGGCGGCAAACGTCGAACAGTTTGCGTGTCTGCGCTTCCACGCCTTTGGCCGCGTCCAGCACCATAACGGCGCTGTCGGCGGCGGTGAGGGTGCGGTAGGTGTCTTCGGAAAAGTCTTGATGGCCGGGGGTGTCGA
The DNA here is from genome assembly GCA_020634245.1 of Ardenticatenaceae bacterium. Taxonomy (GTDB): domain Bacteria; phylum Chloroflexota; class Anaerolineae; order Promineifilales; family Promineifilaceae; genus JACKCC01. The sequence goes on from JACKCC010000006.1 coordinate 569,664, forward strand.
GCAGGTTGATGGTACGGCCGTTATATGGAAATTGCAGCACCGTCGAAGTAATCGAAATACCCCGCTCCCGCTCCATCGCCATCCAGTCGGAGGTGGCCGAACGCTGGTCGCGGCGCGCGCGCACGCTGCCCGCCAGGTGGATGGCGTTGCCGTACAGGAGCAACTTCTCCGTCAGCGTCGTCTTCCCCGCGTCGGGATGGGAGATGATGGCAAAGGTGCGCCGGGCGGCGATTTCGGCGGCTAAATTGCCATTGCTAATCTGTTCTTGGTTACTCATAGGCTATCTACTTGACGTGAAAAACGGTCACGACCGAAAAGCTTCGTGACCGTTGGTCTCTTTTTTTGAATTTAGTCATAAGGATAGCACGATTTGGAGAGATTGGGTATTGGTTGGGCGCTTTCAATTTTCTGACATCGTATTTGCATAGAAATTTAACCGACCATCCGCTGTAGCAACTATTATCACATATCCATCAGGCGAAATGGCTAACGCAGTTATTGCAGGCTGAATGGGTATTAGGTCAATTTGGATTTTGTTTTTCAAATCTAAGATGGCGAAGTTATGCAAGCCAGCTAAAACAGACGTATTGGAATCTTGAGTAAAAGCAAAGTAATGTGTAGGCCAACAATAATCACCGGCAACATCGAACGACACTTCATCTCCTGTTTCTTTATCCCATATTTCGACTGCTGATTGTTTGCAATCAAAAAAGTCAAAAAAGAGAACATCGTTACTCGGTAATATTACCCCTCCAGGTTTTTCGATCTCGTGAAGGAGTTGACCATTATGCCGATCGTAAAGTTGAAAAACTTTTTCATTCCCAGTAACTACATATTCACTGTTATTGCTCAGCCGTTTCACATAAAACCCATTCTCACTTGGCATTGCAACGGTTTGAAGGCGAATCCCGTTGTTGGCATCAAATGTTTCTATTCCATATGAATTTGCGATAACCAATTCCTTGCCATCTTTACTGAATCCCAAATCAGAAACGTAGTTTTTCACGTCATCAAATTCCCACATCATAGCATCAGCAAGCGAATATACTGACAATTTTCCATCAGTCCAGATAGCAAAATTTGAACTATCTGGGCTAAAAGCGATACTATCCAGAATGGATGGTCCAGAATGAAAAACTTTCCCTGAGGTAATATCCGGCATTCGCCATATTTCAATTTTGTCTTTATATTGTAGACTGAACCATTTCCCGTCAGGGCTAATTTTGACACCACTCACAAAGGACACATTTCCAACGGTCCAATATTTAGCGGATTGAGGTAGTTGAATGGACCCAATTTCGGTGAGATTTCCTGCTAGAACGGAATTTTCTACGAGGGCGATGTTGGTACGTAAGCGTGTGCGCTCTGAATTGTCTTTCCACAATCTAAAACCCATTACACCGATAATAATGCAAAAGATGCCAATCGGTACACTAATCTTTAGCCATTGTGGTGTCGGCAATGGTTTGATTTCCGAGTATCGTTTGTTAAATACAACGAAGTATATGATTAATCCAATTCCCCAGGCTATCCACCAAAACAGAAATGTAAGCCCGCATAACTCGCAACATGTAGGACAAGGGCCAGTTTTGATGAATGATGAACGGTAATAATTCGCAAAATAATATTGACCTGTCCCAAACACAATCATTAACAGAATTAAGCCACCCCAAAATCCGAATGCTCGAAAACCGTGAGCCATAAGTGGTTTCGTAAATAGTAGAAATAGTAGACCTACAACCATGCTCGCAACACAACCAGACAAAAGAACAAGAGTAATGATCGGCATAAGTCCTCCTCGCTCTAATCTAATCGAATTGAAACTTCATCTTCTCCAGCGTTTAGCGTAGGTACGGCCGAACGGCTTGTTCGCAATAGGCCCACTCCAGGCCACTGCGTGTTGGTTGCGGGTTTGCTGGCTGTAATAGACGGCAAGCTGTGCGTTGTATTCCTCAATCAACGGTGGGGATTCCGTTTGGTCGTACTGCTCATGATGGACAACAGATCTAAACAAAAAAGGGTTACCAGGTGGCAACCCTTCCTTGTTACACAAATCTTTTTTACTTCAAATCTGACTACGGTGTATAGTAAGTGTAAATAAAATCGAGCACATCCGCGCGGTCCGTGCGGAAGACACCACCAGAACCGGAACAAGTCTCATTCATCCCAAAGGATGTCACGCCGGCAACGATATTGGTGTCACCCAGGAAGTTGGGCCCGCCGGAATCGCCATAACAGGTTCCTCCGGTTGCGTGATTATTGGAAAGCCATAAGGAGTAGTCGCCTGTTATCCCTGGAACATTGATTTGCTTCAGGAATGGGTAGGCCACCATGCGTATCCGTTCTGATACCATTTCCCATTGTTCTTCATCGGTAAAGATTATTTGCTGCCCATAGCCGACAGAAGTAAACAAGGTTTTATCCCATTTTCCACTGGGCATCGGCAATGCGTCTAATTGGTCCAATTCAGGAAGCGTGCCATACTCAGCTAACCCAGTAACGCCAGGCTCTTGGAGGATAACAATGCCGACATCATGCATATAAAATGGATCCTCAGTTTCAAACAGTGGATGCGCATACCATGCCACGGCTTCTACGCTGTTGGGACCAGCATATGGGTAATTATTATCGCCATTTTCAACATCTGATTCGGTGAAGACACGCATCCCAGAGTAAGGTTCATCTGGATAGTTTGAAGTGCAGTGTCCGGCTGTCAAGAGTACCGTTGGCGACAGCAATGTTCCACTGCACCGGTACATTGGCTCTCCGCCAACTTCCATAAGCAAAAGAACGACATGCGGATGACCGTCGCCATCAAGTTCGCCATCCGTGATAGCGCTGACCAGGCTAACGGTAAACGCAAGAACAACAATCACTAGCAATGTAGGAACAAGTGTTTTTTTTGACATATTTTCTCCTTACAGATTTCACTTACAGACCTGCGATTTTGCATCCCCGTCTTGTGGTGGGTTTGCTTTTACCGAATAAAAATTAACCCGACAATATTGTCTGTTAAAAATTTAAGACGTTTAACCAGGCTGGAGGATACGGTTACTGTAAAAAGAAATGTGTTTAGTTCAAAAAAATGCGGGTCTTTCGGATCTTGTGGGGTTTTGTCATTCTGAGCGGAGCGAAGAATCCCAACACCTCTGGGATGCTTCACTTCGTTCAGCATGACAAATACAAGACCCCATGAGATCCCAAAGAGCCAAAGTTCTTTGAATTAAGAAAACAACAATCCTCCCGTTTTCCCTGAGTAAACCACAAAGAAATGACGAATTTTTCATTAAAATGTTTTTTGTGGTTTACCTAAATATCCCTGGAAACCGTTTGTCATACCAGCTTTTAGGAATTGAGTTTTCGGTGAAATGTTGAGTGCTTTTGTAACATTGCGTTGGACGGCCATAATCTAAAATCATGACAACTGCTTTTATCATTTGTGGCGCGCTGGCCCGTGAAGTACTTGCCATCATTAAAAAATACGACTGGGATGCCGAGGTGTTCGGTGTGGCAGCGCTGGATCACATGTTCCCGGATCGCATCGCGCCCGATGTCGAGAAGCGTTACCTGGAAATTCGTGAGCGTTTTGATCGAGTGATAGTTGTTTATGGCGACTGTGGTTCACGTGGAGCCGTGGACGCCTTGATGGCCAAATATGACCTGGAGCGAGTGGAAGGGCCGCATTGCTACGAGATGTACGGCGGCAATTTGTTTCAGGATTTAATGGATGAAGAACCAGGCACTTTTTTCCTGACCGATTTCTTGGTACGTGGTTTTAGGGGGACGATCCTGAAGGGGCTGGGATTGGATCGGTTTCCACAGTTGAAGGACGATTATTTTCGCAATTACAAACGCATTGTTTTTCTGAGTCAAAGCGAGGATGGCGAGCTGACTGGTCAGGCTGAACAGGCGGCGGCGTATCTTGGTTTACCGTTGGAGATTCGGCATACGGGTTATGGCCTGTTAGAGGAACGGTTGGTGGAAATGATGAACGGAATTACCAGCTAAACGGCATCTCATGAGTTTTGATACGAAAGTCATCACCCTTTTAGAAGAAAATAACGTTCCTTACCGACTGTTGCCACATCAAGAGCCGGTGTTCACCGTCGAAGCTGCCGCTGCTCAACGCGGTATCGTTAAAGAAGAGATGGTCAAGTCCATCCTGCTCAAGGAAAAGAGTGGTGAGCGCCGTTATGTGATGGCTTGCGTGTTGGGCGATGCCCGTCTTGATCCCCAGGCTGTCCGTGACTATTTGGGTGATGATTGGCGGAGACTGAGTTTTGCCTCGGCTGAGGAGATTTTGCAGGTGGCTGGTTACGTGCAGGGAGCTGTAGCGCCGCTGTGTTTACCCCGAAAAGTACCGGTCATTTTTGATAAAGCCATTGTCAACTGCCAAAACGTCAATATTAGCAGCGGTGATCCAATGGCTGGGTTAGAGCTGAATCCACAGGATTTGATCCGTCTGGCTAAAGCGCAGTTAGCATCTATCGTGGTCGAATCTTCAAATTCATTACCACCATCCTGAACAGCAATTACTCTCTGCGTCTGGGGCGTTGGATAGGTGTGACACCTGTTCGATAAGGACGTGGCAATAAGCCTGCCTCCTCAATGATTTCGGCAACCAACTCTTCTTGCCGGTAAGCCATTACGTGCACTCCAGCAACCCCTTCAATTTCCCGCACCTGTTGAATAATTTCCACGCAAATTCGTTTGCCTTCGGCTTGCTGCTGGGCTTTGGGCGTTTTGCGCAGCCGTTCCACCACTGTATCGGGAATATGAACGCCGGGCACAGTGGTGCGTATGAATTCGGCCGCCCGATCGGAACGCAGTGGTCCCACGCCGACCAGGATAAACACTTTTTCATGCAGGCCCAGGTTGCGCACTTGCTGCATGAATTTTTGCAGGCGAGGCACGTCGAAACAGTATTGGGTCTGGATAAAATCGGCTCCGGCAGCGACTTTTTTGGCCAGACGCAGTGGTCGCCAGTCATAAGGGGGAACAAATGGATTGGAAGCCGCGCCCAGAAACAGGCGGGGTGGGGTGGTCAGTTTACGGCCGTTCAGGAAACGGCCGTCATCACGCATGATTTTTATCGTTTGCAGTAGTTGGACAGAATCAAAATCGAAAACACGTTTAGCCTGGGGTTGGTCACCCGCAGTTACATCATCGCCGGTCAGGCAGAGAACGTTACACACGCCCATAGCCGCTGCGCCTAGTACATCTCCTTGAATGGCGATGCGGTTACGATCGCGGCAGGAAACCTGATAGACCGGGGCATAGCCGGCTCGCGTAAGTAGGGCACAGATGGCCACGCTGGACATGTGACAGTGGGCGCCGGAGGCGTCGGTGGCGTTGATGGCATCGCATACTTCGGAAAGGACCAGAGCCGCATCATATACTTCTTGCGGATCGGCACTGTCTGGCGGATTGAGTTCGGCGGTGACGGCAAACAGGCCAGAACGAAGAACGCGCTCTAAACGGCCGTTCGATTTGTACTGAATTTCTTCGGTCATGATTTGTGGAGCACAGGAATGTCAGGCAGGTTGACCCAGCCAGGTGGCGGCTGTGTGTCAACGCCGGTGAGCATATTGATCCAGGCTGACGAGCCTTCAAGCTGGCGGTTGACTGGGATCTGGATGTGCAGCATCTCGTCACCGTAAAGGGTCATTTTTCGTGAGCGCTCAAACGCTTCAACCCAGATGCATTTCATATCCGGTTTTACTTCGCAGTGGCCGTTGGCACGGACACCGCCGCAGGGGCCGTTGCGCAAATTTTTCGGGCAGGTCATCGGGCAGGTCATGCCGGTAGAATGCAAAATGCATTGGCCGCACATGCGGCAGTCGAAAACGATTTTTTTACCCAATTCTTCACCGGGGCGCAGCCAGCGGTCAATCCGTTCATAGCCCAAACGGGCAATGAGCGGATCGAACCGGATAAATAACCGGTGTGTCCGGCGGTAGAGGATTTCCAATCCTCGGGGGCGATTACGCAGCCAACGGCCTAAGCTCATATGCTTTGCCAATTTAGGGTTTCGATGTGATGGCAGCGACCGTTTCCCGCCAAGGAATGCGTGGATATTGCGTTTCCAGTTCGGCGGCAACGGCCGTCGCCACTTCCTCGGCTGAACCCTCCCGTTCCTGGGCTTCGCTCCACTGAAACAGGTCTGTGTACTCGTCCGATCCGACCAGTCCGGCAGCCATCGCCGCATTATCAACCGCTATTTGAAAACGATCAGGCAATGGCTTGCTGACCCGCTCCCGTCCCGCTTTTGCTTTCACTTGAACCGGAATATCATGCCAGTAAAGAATTTGGAATTGGGCCATTCAGTATCCTTTTTTATCGAGAATGGGAACAGAAAATAGCAAGAATTTGAGGATTAGGGGATAGATTTATACTGAACACGGTCATAAACTGACATTTTCAAAGGTCTGAAAGTTGAGCGTGAGTAGGCTGGCTAACTGGTCTTTGAAAGTACCAGACACGTCGGCCAGGCAATCTTCAATCGCCTGCCGGAAGTCGGCAAACTTCTCGTAGTATTGGGAATAGAGACATTGCTTTTTGACAAACTTCCACAGGCGCTCAATTAGGTTTAGATTAGGCGAGTAAGGCGGTAAGAAAAGGAGTTCGATACGCAAGTCGGCGGCCAATTGTTTAATGAAATGGCAATGTTGATACCGGGCGTTGTCCAGGACAACCGTGATGGGCAAGTCAGCAAAAGAAGCGGCTAATTGATAGAACAAGGCGGCGACGGAGTGGGCATTGATGTAACTGGTGTTGGTGACCGTCACTAACTGTCGAGTGGTGGCGTGCAGTGCACCCAAAACATTGAACCGTTGCCGACCAGCTGGGGCTTTGATGAAGTGGCGGACAAAAGACCAAAGGAAGCCAAGGAAGGGCTGCAAGACAAAATGAGCAGCATCGACGAAAAACAAGTGGCGCTGATTGGCCTGGGCATCAGCCAGACGCGGCGTCAGTTCCTCATCCAGGAACTCCTGTTGTTTCTCTGGGTCAGCCTTAGCCGGTATCTGACCCACTTTACGCCGCTTCAGCCCCAGCTTTTTCAGAAACTCCGCCACCTGGGTTGGACTACGGCGCAAACCGGTCAGTTTTTCGATACGGGCCACAGCTTCATCAATGGTCGCTGGCGGTCGCCGCTCGAATTCCTGACGCAGGCTATCCTGGTGGTCATCCAGGTCGCTCTTGGGCTGGTGAAAGTTCAACTCTTTGAGTGTCTCAATCCCGCCTTGTTGATACATCAGGAGATACTCGCGCAGCGTCGCCTGGCTGATACGCACGATGCGACCGATTTCCTGGTGCGACAGACCCAGCGCTTTCAAATACACCACTTCCATTCGTTGTCGTACCCGAGGGTGCGGATGGTGGGTACGTTCGTGATGTAACTGGTTAATGGTTTCTGGTGCGAATTGGAGTTTAATCATCTTGTCCTCTGATTGGCAAAAATGACAAAGTATATCTTTCCCGACCTGTTTGCCAATCATAATCAAAATTGAAATGTCACTCTATGCCCGTGCTGGGTATAAGGATAATCTCTAAATTCCCTAATCCTCGCTTTTCAATTGGGTTTATTACGACTTCTGAATTTCAGCAATTATGGCCGGTAGGACTTCGTGTAAATCACCGATGACGGCATAGTTAGCTTTGGTAACCATCGGCGCTTCAGCATCGGTGTTGATGGCCAGGATGCGTTTGGCCCCTTTGCAGCCGACCCAATGCTGAATTGCGCCGCTGATGCCGCAGGCGATGTACAAGTCGGGCGCAATCCGGGTCCCGGTTTGGCCAATCTGGTCAGCGTGAGGCCGCCAGCCTAGATTCGTCGCCACCCGCGATCCGCCGACCGCACCATGTAACAGTGTAGCCAATTCTTCCAATACGGCAAAACCTTCCGGGCTGCCGACGCCGCGCCCGCCGCCCACGACGACGCGGGCCTCGGTGAGGGAAATACCATCTTGGCCGGAGGAAACGCGGTTGGTTACCCGCACACGGAAATCTTTATCGTTTAATGTGGGGGTGATGGTGTGAACGGCCGTTTCACTCACCCCGCTTCCTTCTTCCGCCGCCAATGCGTGGGGGGCAATGGTCAATAGTTTGGGTTTACCTTTTAATGATGCTTCTTCTAACAAACTGCCGCCCCAGCGCAGCCGTATTACTTGATACTCGTCGCCGGGAGTAACGGCCGTCACGTTAGCCGCCAACGGTAAATCCAACCGGGCTGCGACGTGGGCCAGCACCTCATAGCCGCGATCTGTGCCTGGGGCCAGAACAGCTTGGGGTGATGCTGTGCCAATCAATTCGACTATCGACTGCGCCCACGCTTCCGGCGCGTAATCGTCCAAATTGTCGTGCTGAATCAGGTAAGTGGTGGTGACGCCGTAAGCAGCGAGTTGGGGAAGTAACGGCCGTGCCGCTTCACCAATCAACACCGCTGCCAACTCTGTGCTTTCTTCCTGAGCCAACTGCCGGCCCAGCGTCAGCATCTCCAACGAAATCTCATCCAACTTGCCGCGATCGTGATCAATGAATCCTAAAATCATGACGAAATTACCCCCATTTCTCGGAGTAGTTCCACAACTTTGGGAGCCGCATCGGCCCCATTTCCTAAGATAACGACGTTGCTTTCCTGTTCCTTTGGCGTTTTTAATTGCAATTTGACCAATCCATCATCACCTTTTTGCGGTTCGGAACGGTCAATGGGTTTCTTTTTAGCCCGCAGTTTGCCGGGCAGAGACGGGTAACGGGGCAAGTTAATGCCTTCTTTGACGGAAAAAACAGCAGGCAAGGTTACTTCGTATTCTTCCCAGCCGCCGGATGCTTCCCGTTGAGCAACGGCCGTTCCCCCTTCCACCCTTAGCGATTTAATCCCGGTCACACAGGGCCAGTCCAGCGCATGAGCCACGCGGATGCCGACCTGATAGCCGCCGGTATCGGCCGCTTCATTGCCAAACAGAATCATGTCAAACGGGTTTTCCTGGGCTTGAACGGCAGTCACAATCGCCTTCGCCGTCGCCATCGATCCCCATTCCTCGCCACTCGTTTCCAGCAGGATAGCGTTGTCAATGCCCATGGCTAGCGCGCCGCGCAGTTGTTCTGTCGCTGCATCCGGCCCCAGCGTCAACACCGTCGCGCTGCCGCCGTGTTTTTCCACGAGCTGTACGGCTTCTTCAACGGCGCACTCCTCGTGCGGACTAATCGTAAACCCCAAATTGCGCGTTTCGACTTCCTGGTTATCGGCCGTTACCGTAATCTTTGCGCCCGTCTCCGGGACACGTTTTACACAGACTAATATGTCCATTTGTATCACCTGTATTTTGTCGCTGGTGGTTAGTAGCTGGCCGCTAGTAATTGATTTCCAGCGACTAGCTGCCAGCCACCAGCTACTATACTACTGCTTCATCCGTTCATCATCCGGGTCAAAAAGCGGCTGGCTGCCGACACGCGCCACCGTCACCGGATAGCGTTCAGTCATGTATTCCACCCCCAGTTTGGTGCCTTCTTTGGCGTATTCCGGCGGCAGGTAGGCCATGAGGATGAACTTGCCCAGGCTGGGACCGGCTCCGGCGCTGGTGACGTAGGAGGTACGGCCGTGTCCATCCACAATCACCTGGCCATCCGCATCCACAATCGGCTCGCGCCCCTGCATGTAACGTTTCACGCCCGATGCCGAGGTGTGATCATCCACCGTCAGCGTACACAGGATTGCTGCCGGTTCGGCTTCGCGGGTCTTCAAATACGCTTCTTTGCCGATGAAATTATGCTTCTTCACCAGCCGCCGTGCCAATCCCGCTTCTACAGGGTTGTATTCCGATTCCAGTTCGGCGCTCATCAGCCGGTAGCCTTTTTCCAGGCGGCCGGTCGTGCCATACACGCCAATCCCGGCCGGTACGATGTCATATTTGCGTCCCGCTTCCCAAAGTGTGTCCCACAGCTTCAAGCCGTGCTCCATCGCCGTCGAAATTTCCCAGCCCAGCTCGCCGACGTAGGAGATGCGCAGCGCCCAGGCCGGTACGCCGCCAATCGTCAGATTTTTGGCCGTGCCGAAGGGGAATCCTTCGTGGGAAACGTCGTCATCTGTGACCGATTGCAGGACGTCGCGGGCGTGCGGCCCCCACAAACCGATGGTGCACAGCGCCGAAGTTTTATCTTCCAAAACGACGGAACCATCGTCGGGCAGATGCTTCATGAACCATTGTTTATCGCGCGCGCCATCGCCGCCGCCGGTGACGACGCGGAAGCTGTCATTACCGGTGCGCATGATGGTCAAATCGGCTTTGAAGCCGCCGTTGAGGGCCAGCAGTGGGGTGTAAACGGCCTGTCCGACAGGCACATCCATTTTGTTCATGGCCATCGTTTCGATGTAATCAAGCGCTCCGGGGCCATGAATGTCGAAAATGGCGAAGGCGGTCAAATCAACCATCACGCCGCGGTCGCGCATGGCCAGATGTTCGGCGTTGATAATCGGCGACCACCAGCGGGCGTCCCATTCGTGCGGGCGATTGGTGACTTTATCGCCAAATTCGTCCAGCAGCCGTTTGTTGGATTCGTACCACTGCGGCCGTTCCCAACCAGCCGTTTCGAAGAAAACGGCGCCCAGTTCTTTTTCGCGCATGTAAAAGGGGCTGACGCGCACGTTGCGGTTCGATTCCCACTGCTCACGAGGATGGACGATGCCGTAGGTTTTGTTGAAACCTTCGGAGGTGCGGGCATTGACGTGGTGGTCGGTACGGGCATAAGGATATAACCGGGCAATATCCGAGGCGTGAATGTCAATTTCCGACCAGCCGTCAGTCATCACCTCGGCCGCCGCTTTGGCAAAACCGGGCGCTTCTTTGATCCAGATGGCCGCCACCGACCACAACCCTTTCACTTCCGTTTCGCCGACGCAAGGCATCCCGTCCGGCGTCAACGACAGCAGGCCATTGATGGCGTGGCGAATACCCGCTTTCTCATCGCCCAAAAGTTCAGGCATGAGTTCTAATGATTGCTCTAGCTGCGGGTCAAAATCTTCCTCGGTGAAGGGCAGTTCGGTGGGGGAGAGGGCCGATGCTTCGATGGAGGGGATGTCGTCAGGCCGCATCAAAATCGGCCGGTGGGCGTAGGAACCAACTTCCATGTCGTTGCCGTTCTGCCGCTCATACATGAAGGTGTCCATGTCGCGGACGATGGGGTAGTTGATTTCGCCCGGCTGCTCCTCGAACAGCGGGATGGGGCCGACGCTGATCATCTGGTGGACGGCCGGGGTGAGCGGAATGGTGGCTCCGGCCATCGCTGCCAGCCGCGGACTCCAGACGCCGCAGCAAATGACGACGGTGTTAGCTTTGATTGCGCCGCGCGAGGTTTGGACGGTGGTGACACGGCCGTTTTCCGTCTCAATGTCTAAAATTTCTGTGTTGGGTACGCTGGTCAGCACACCCATCGCCTCCGCTTTTTCCCGCATCAGCGTGCCTGCCCGCAGTGAATCCACCACACCGACGCCGGGCGTGTAAAAACCACCCAGCAAAATCTCTTCGTTGATGTAGGGAACCATCTCCTTGATTTGGGCTGGTGTCACCATGTGCGACTCAATGCCCCACGACTTGGACGAGGCCATCCGCCGCCGGAATTCTTCCATGCGTTCCTCGGTACGGGCGACCTCGATGCCGCCGCATTGGGTGAACACGCCCAACTCCTTGTACTGGCGCACGCTGTCCAGCGTCAGCATGGCCATCTCTTTGGAATGATCGACCAAAAAGATGAAGTTGGAGGCGTGGCCGGTGGAGCCGCCGGGGTTGGGGAACGGCCCCTTATCTAGTAGAACCATGTCTTTCCAACCCTTCAAGGCCAGGTGATAGGCCAAACTGTTACCGACGATGCCGGCGCCAATGATGACTACGTTTGCTTTTTCAGGTACTTCACTCATGTAAATATCTCCTCAAATTGGGTTTCAGTGGTTTTGTAAAGATTGGTTGGGTAACGGCCGTTACCCTTATTCCTAAGTAAGCGTTCTGTTTTAACTTAGCGAAACAACCTCTCCCCAACCCTCTCCTAAAAGGAGAGGGAACCAGTTTCCCCTCCCACTGGGAGGGGACTAAGGGAAGGGTTTAGTTAATACTCTGGTTTAATCTCTGCCTTGCGTTGGGTCATAAACGCTTGCAGCGCTTCATCCACCGTTGGGTCCAGTTCTGGCGGTTGGTAAGAAGCCAACAGTTTCTTGTACTCGGCATTGGCCCGCTGCGCTGCCGACAGCCCGCCTTCCTCCTGCCACTGCTCAAACGAGTTGTAATCAAACAACTCTGTCCGGTAAAAGGCGGTGCGGAAATTCTGCATCGTGTGGTCCGTGCCCAAATGGTGGCCGCTGGTAGGAACTGTACGCAGCGATTCCATCGCCATCCCGTTTTCCGACAAGTCCAGCCCTTGCATAAACTTTTGATACATGCCCAGCAGTTGGCAGTCGAGGACGAATTTTTCATATCCGGCTGTTAGCCCGCCTTCCAGCCAGCCGGCAGCGTGCAAAACGAAATTAACGCGGGCCAAAATGGCGGGAAGCATAACCATCACCGACTCGTAGGCTGCTTGAGAATCGGGGATTTTGGAGCTGGCGAACATGCCGCCGCTGCGGAAGGGCAGCTTGTAACGGCGAGCTAGCTGGGCGGCGCCGTACAACGTCAACTGGCTTTCCGGCGAGCCAAAGACTGGCGCGCCGCTTTGCAAATCAATATTGGTCTGGAATGCGCCGTACACCACCGGCGTGCCCGGATTGACCATTTGGGCAAAAACAATGCCGGACAGTGCTTCGGCATGAAGCTGCACAAGGGTTCCGGCAATGCCGACCGGAGCCATCGCGCCGGAGAATAGAAACGGGGTGATGATGACCGCTTGCCGGGCTTTGGCGTACACTTTGAGCGCGCCCAGCATCCGATCATCTAGACGGCGCGGGCTGCTGATGTTGATGAGCGAGAGCAGAGCCGGATTTTCCTGTATGGCCGCCGCCCCAAATACGATTTCAGCCATTTTGACGCTGTCAGCGGCGTTGGCGGCTGACATGACCGAACCCATGAACGCCTTATCGCTGTATTTGATGTGGCTGTAGATCATGTCCAGATGGCGGGTGTGGGCTGGCTCGTCGGTGGGTTCGACGATGGTGCCGCCGGAGTGGTGGATGTAGGGCGACAGATAAGCCAGCTTGACGAAGTTTTGGAAATCTTCCAGGGTGGCGTCGCGCCGGCCGCGATCCAGATCGTGGACGAAGGGTGGGCCGTAAACCGGGGCAAAGCAGATGTGGTTGCCGCCGATAACGACGTTGTTGGCCGGATTGCGGGCGATTTGGGTAAATTGACTGGGCGCTTTGGCGGCGTATTCTTTGACGATGGCGGGATCAAAAAAGGCGGTGTCGCCTTTCAGTCGAACGCCATGCTGGCGCAAAATGTCGCGGGCTTCCTCATCGTAAAAGTCGACGCCAACCTCGGAAAGAATTTCCAAAGCTGCCTGGTCGATTTTTTCCAGGCCGGCTTCGTCCAGCAGCTCGTAAGTCGGAACGTTGTGCAACGGCTGGGTCATTTTGACGAGGCGATCGGCTTCCGCTTCGGCTCGCCGCGCTTCACGGCCGTGTCGTTCTCTGGTTCTTTGTCTGCCCATTTGTTTCTCCTTCCACAAAAACTATGCAATGGATGTCTGTTGAAACAGGCAATAAATTTGATGGGTAACAGATTGAAAAAGTCTGCTCAAACCATTGTTGGCTGTGGTGAGCCTGTTTCCTGGCCGCCAATCATGACTGCTCTGATGTTGGAATAGTAAAGTTCGATGTGTTCGGCCATGAGTTGTTCGGCCAGTTCGCCGTTACGCTGGCGCAGCGCGTCCAAAATGTGCTGGTGCTGGACGATATGTTTATATTCAACGACGGCATCGGTGCGGTCGCCTAGTTTGGCCAGATAAAGGTACCATAGGCGCAAATTTAACGAGTATAAAGTTGCCAATGTGTCTTTGAGAAAAGCGTTGTCGGTAGCCTCGAAGATGATTTGGTGGCATTTTTCGTCCACTTCGGGCATGTGTTCAGGATTGATGTTAGCGGGGTCTTGATTGATGACTTCATTGAGGGCGTTTTGCATTTGGTCCCAGTGTACGGCCGTACCCCGCTGTGCCGCTAATTGAACAGCCAAACGTTCCAGAACCAGACGTACTTCAAACAAACGTTGTAAATCGGTAATGCCGATTTCGGTGACAAACATGCCGCGCCGGGGAATGATAGTGACCAGCTGCTCCTGGGCCAAGCGCTGTAATGCCTCCCGGATAGGTGTCCGTCCCAGATTTAACTGCTGCTGTAAGCTGATTTCATCAATAACAGTGCCTGGAGACAATTCCAGCGTCACGATTCGATGTTTTATATCTTCATAAGCTTTTAGGCTAAGTGATGTTGTGCGATTCAAAATGAACCTCTCGTTAGGATAAACAACTCTGATATATTACAAGTATATCTCAAAACCGCCAAATTTTGGCTTAAAATTTTGGGGCGCGGGCCAACCTGGAAAACCGCTGTTGCCGCGTTGACCTGCGCCCAGATTCTATCTTTTTGCGCGCAAGATAGCGCCCCATTGAGCGGGGACATCAATGGTGAGTTTTTTATCGCTGGCTAGATGTTGATGGCCGTCATTCAGCAGATCCATAAATGATATGTTGCCGACATTGGTGAGAGTTGCAGTCCGTGCGACGGTGGATCGATTGACGATGACAATCACACTTTCTGCTTCATAACTGCGGCGGAAAGCGTAAACATCGCTATCGGCCAGCAGCGTTTCGAAGCTGCCGACTTGGAGGGCAGGTGAATTGTTGCGGATGTGGATCAGTTTTTTATAATGGTTGAAAAGGTCGTGATTGAATTGAACCGGGTGTGTGGTTTCATACGTTGTCCCATCCGGTAAATAGGTTTCTGGTTCATATGCCAGTTCCGGCCAAACCATCGGCTTGCGGCAGCAGGGATCGTTCGCACCCCACATGCCGGCTTCATCGCCGTAGTAAATCATCGGCGCGCCGACGTAGGCCATTTGGAAGATGGCGAACAGCTTTTGGATTTGCCATTCGGCCTCGGTGGGCTGGCGCAAATTGACCGGTGCGCCATTTTCCGCTTTGGCCGTACGGTGGTAGTTGGACCAATCGCGGTAATTGAACAAGTTATGATTGACGATGTGGGTGGCCAGCCGGGCCGTGTCGTGGCTGCCAAACAGATTTTGCATCACATAGGCTACCTGCGCCGGATATTTTTCGCGCAGTGCGCGCAGCCGCCGGTCAAATTCGGCGGCATCCGTGCGTTCAACCGTTTGGATGAAAAACGCGGCGGCAATTCCGGCGAACTCGTAATTCATCGCCGCGTCGAATTCATCGCCTTTTAAATAGGGGGTGATGTCGTCTTCGGCGGCGATCAGTTCACCGACGATGTAGGCTTCGGGGTTGATGGCGCGGACGTGCTGCCGCCACACTTTCCAGAAGGGATGGGCGACGCAAAAAGCCACGTCCAGCCGCCAGCCGTCGATGCCGTTTTGGATACGGCCGTTTGGGGCCATCCACCGTTCAGTTGCCGCAAAAATATACTCACGCGGCCCGGCCACAATGCCGTTCTCATCCTGATTCATTTCCGGCAGTTCATAGCAGCCAAACCAGCCGACGTGGGCAAAGGCCGTTCCCGCTGCCGGATCATCCCACGATTGGATTTTGAACCAATCACGGAATGGCGACTCTTGTTGATTTTTGACCACATCCTGGAAAGCCCAACTGTTCAGCCCCATATGGTTAAACGCGCCATCAAAGATGATGCGCATGCCTCGTTTATGGACTTCAGCAATCAATTTCAAGGCTAAACTATCGGCTGCCGTCCAGACCCAGGTGGCCGGATCGTTGGGTGTTTCGGTGGCCATCAGCGCCCGATCGCCGTCGGGATCGGGGCCGAAGTTGGGGTCGATGTGGTGGTAGGTCGCGCCGTCGTATTTGTGTTCGGAGGGTGCTTCGAAGACCGGGTTGAGGTACAGTGCTGTGACGCCCAAATCTTGCAGATAATCGAGCCGATCCAAAATGCCCTGCAAATCGCCGCCGTAGCGCCGCCGCCGCAGGGCAACCCATAAAGTTTCATCGTGGTTTTCGTAGGGCAGGCGGCGGTACCAATCGGCCGTCCAGGGATGGATTTGCCAGCCTGCGGTGTGGTTGTGCGGCCAGGAATTAATAAGGTTTTTCAGGCGTGGATCGTTGTTGGGGTCACCGTTCCAGAACCGTTCGGGGAAAATCTGATACCAGACGACGTGTTTAGCCCATTCGGGCACGAATTCTTGTTGATTGTTCATGGTTTGATCAGTTTGGGCTTTTTGAGCCTTTGTTGTTTTTGTCATCCCAGGGTCCGCTGAGGAATCCTGCCCCTTTATCCAACTTGAGTGGGATTTCTCGGAAGACCTCGAAATGACACGGTTAAAGGTGTTTCAACATTTTTGCTTGTTGTTTGATTATGCCACTCGCCTGTAGGCGCGTAATCCTAACCGCAGCCAGCCGATTGAGTTATCGGGGCGGCGCAGGAAATGGGCTTCGGATTTGGTCATAGGGCCGTCGGTGATTATGAAATGGTCCTGGCCGACGGGCATGAGGGTTGCCGGTGGCGGTGGTGGCGGTGGCGGTGTTTTTTC
Source organism: Ardenticatenaceae bacterium (assembly GCA_020634245.1). Classification (GTDB taxonomy): domain Bacteria; phylum Chloroflexota; class Anaerolineae; order Promineifilales; family Promineifilaceae; genus JACKCC01. The sequence goes on from JACKCC010000006.1 coordinate 586,316, forward strand.
GTCGGGGAAGCCTTTTTTGTAGGCCAGTTGACCAATCAAACGGCCGCCGATGATGCCCAGTTCGACGTTGGCGAAGGAGCGGTCGTAGACGCCGACATAGGGTTGCAAATCGGCCGTTTCGTAGGCGATGGGTTCGGGCTGGGGAATGGGCGTGTCCAGATATTCGACCATCACCCATTCCAGCACTTCCCGCGTCAGGCTGCCGCCGTTTTCGGAGTTGGTCAGGACGACGAGAATGAGATTATGTTCGGGAACGAGGGCCAACAGGGTGACTTGCCCCTTGGTGCCGCCGCCATGTTTGAGGATACGCTTGCCGGCCCGGTCGTCGACAAACCAGGCCAGGGCGATGGCTTCGTTGCCAAAGATGGTGTGCTGCGGGGTGTGGCAGAGGGCCAGGGTGTCGGCGCTGATGAGTGGGTGGTCGTTTTTTGTGCTGTCGCCGAGGTGGAAACGGCCGTACTGCAACAAATCCTGCACGTGACAGCACAACCCGCCGGCCGGGTAAGCGGAGCGGGTCAAATACCAGGGCCGGGCTACTTGGCCATCATTGTGGCCCACAGCAAAACGATGGGTGATCACGTCACGGGCATCGAAGAAGGCATCGGCCATCCCCAGCGGCTCCAGGATTTGCGTTTGGATGACGGTTTCGTACGGCTGGCCGCTGACCCGCTCAATGAGGTGTCCGGCCAGGGAGAAGGCGGCGTTGTTGTAGGAAACGGCCGTGTCTATTGGCAAAACTTGCTCTTGTTCAGCGATCAACGCCATGTAACGGGCCAGCCCATCTTCGCCCCAGCCGGTATCGTGGAACAAATCTCCTTCCCAACCGGATAAGTGAGTCAGCAGATGGCGGGTGGTGACACTGGCGGCGACCGTCTCGTCCTGTGCCTGAAAATCAGGCAGAAAGGTGCGGATAGGCGTATCCAGGTCTATTTTGCCTTGTTCCACTAACTGCATGATGGCTAGCGCCGTGAACGTTTTGCTGATGGAGCCGATTTGGAACAGCGTTTTGTCGGTGACGGGCAGGGGGTTGTCCCGATTGGTGACGCCAAATCCGGCCGCCCATGTCTGCTCTTTATACCACAAGCCAACGGCCGTGCCGGGGATGCCTTTGGCTTGCATTGATTTGGTGACAAATTCACCCAACTGCTGCCACTTTTTCTTACCTTTTTTTGTCATCTGTTGTCCTTGTGATTAGAAAATGAACATCCGATTTCTTGCTGGTGAGTATACCTGCATCATAGCTGGAAAAGAAATCGGATGTAATAAACAGATGGCGATGAGTTTGGAATGGCTGCGTTGATGGAAACGGCCGTTTCCCTTGTTTTTTAACTTGCCTGTCCGCCCGGTTTGACGAAATTCATCGTAAAGGCAACCCAACTGCCGGTGCAGCTTTGCTCTTTAAATCCGGCAGCTTGCGTTAATTTCTGTAGTTGGGTTGGACTCTGATAATGCGGATCAGGCAGGGCCTCGGTGATGGATAAGACGCCGTTCGGTTTAAGCGCCGCAAAAATTTCGGTCAGGGCTTTCTGCCGGTCGGGAATTTCGCCCAATACGGTGACAAGCATGGCTCGGTCAAAGGTGTTAACGGGCATTTTCCCCTCCCCAGCGCCAGCCTGGATGGTTTGAATGTTTGTCAATCCCTGGGTTACGATGCGATCTTGCAAGCGATGCAGCATTTCTGGCTGAATGTCCAAAGCGGTGACCGTTCCTGTTGGCCCGACGCGTCGGGCCGCCGGTATGGTAAGCCGGCCAGGACCACAGCCAACATCCAGCACTTTCATGCCCGGTTCTAAGGCCATTCGATCTAGAATTTTGTCGGCTCCGGCGACTGAGTTCATGTAGGGATTTTCTAACAGGACGGTTAGCCAGGCGGGGCAGGGCAGGGATTGGCGGCGGGATTGAAGGCGGAGGATGGCGGTGAGAACGGCCGTTACGCCGACCACCCCTAAAAACGCGTTTAACCACTTCTTGGGATTCACAGATTCTGTTCTTGCTGCCATTTTTAGACTCCTATTCAAAAAACTGTTGACGATTTATCAATAGTTGTTTATATTATAACTATTAGTTATTTTACAAACAACTATTTGGAGATGGACCAATGGATATGTTACAAAAACTGGCCCAAATTGGATTTACTGAGTATGAAGCTAAAGTATATCTGACCCTCCTGGCGTTGAATCCGGCAACGGGTTATCAGTTGAGCAAAGAATCGGGAGTGCCGCGATCGATGGTTTATGAGGCGCTTAAGCGGCTGCATGCTCGTGGCTCTGCCCTGGAAACGGTGGAGGGCCGTTCAACACTGTACCGTCCACTGCCGCCCGACATGCTGCTGGATCAACATATGGCTGAATATGATCGATTGGTTGATGAACTTCGCGGCGAATTGGGTGAATTATTGGAAATTACGACGGATGAGAGAGTTTGGTCGATAAACGGCCGTTCCACCACACTCGCTTACGTCCGGCAGTTAATCCGAGATGCCCAACAAGAATTATTCCTTGTCCTTACCGACGAAGACTTGATAGACCTGCGTGATGAGATTGCTGCCGCCTGTGGGCGCGGCGTAGCCGTCAACACCCTGTTGACCGGTGAGGGGCAGTTAAGCTGTGGCCGTGTAGCCTACCATCCGCCGCTGGAAAGTGAATTACAAGGATTAACAACAACACTGCTGGTTGTTGCCGATGATCAGGAAACGCTAATCGCCAGTGTTCGCTCCCGTCAGGAAACGACGGCCACAGTGACGCGAAGCACAGACCTGGTGGTGATTGCCCGCCAATTTGTGTGGATGGAATTGTTCACCCAACGCATTTATGCCCGGTTGGGCGCTGACCTGCTAGAGCGGCTAGAACCTGAAGACCGGCAAATTTTTGAAAGCCTGGCTGATTTGGCAAGGCGGGAATAGCTGTGGTTGCATCCTTAACTGAAACAAACATTGCGGTTGTTTCGGCTTATCTGGATGTGGCCGCTTTTTTGCCCTACTTTATCTTTTTCCAGTTCTTGGGATGGGCGGCTTTTTGGTAATGATGGTGCTGCAAAATATTCTGGTTGTCGATTGATGATATGGGGCCGGAATATTTGATAAAATAGTTGTGTCGGGGCAGATGGTATCCGCCCCTTGATTGGTTGATTTGAAGTTTCTTGGGAGAGAAAAATGATTTTGCCCGAATATATTTCTAAAAGTGAAGTACAGCGTATTTGCCAGGAGTTGGGATTTCGTGATTGGACGATGTTGACAACTACGGAAGTGCTGCCCGAAGAGGCAAGGGTGCTGCAGGAGATGGCAGGTGGAGAAGCGGTGCAAATTCCATTGGCTGAATTTCAGAAGGGATTGGAGGTTGAACTGGAGCATGGCATCGCTTTTCCGGATGCGAATGTGACTAATAATCATCCCGTTTTGACGGCCAGAATCGTGTTGGCTCACCTTAAGGAAATGCTGGATTATTACAGCCGCCTGGAAGTCGCGGAGCTGGAGGGCGATATGTTAAAGGCCAGCCAGGCAGGCGATGCGCAAAAATTGGCGGCGAAATATCGTAAATTGGTTGCGGCGCGGGCACGTTTGAGTCAGTGGGAAGTGGAACGGCCGTAACCTGTAGCAATTTAGTCGTTTTATACGAAGCGAATGATTAGCGGTACGACAACGGCCGTTGCGGCCAGACAAAGAATCACGCCTGTAAAGAGCGTGTATCGTTTGTCGTAGTTGGTCAACAGGGATGTGTCGTAATATTTGTCCACTTCGTTGTCACTGTACATGGCCAGTAAACCATTGAGCAGTTTGTGGCGTGTCTGCTTGCCCACAGTCAGCGCCGTTACGGAAATGATGTTGACAAAAATGAGTAAAACGACGAAGACGATCAGTACCACATCGTTAACGGCCGAATAGGTATCCTGGTTTGTCGCGCTGCCGGCCACGCCCGAATTTACGCCCAAAACGATGAGATTAAAGACGATGGCGGTGATCACAAAAATCGTATCCGTCTTGGCTCCTTGGTTTAACTCGCTGACGATGTGTTGATGAATTTTCTCTAACATGGCAACCTCCCGAACGATGATTGAAGATTGATGATTGCATTCTAAATCATCAATCTTCAATCATTCATCATAAATCTTTAAGCCGGATAGAAGTAAATATCAGTTGGTTTGAATTGGCTGAGGCGGCGAAAACGGCCGTTCACCTTCATCCCAATCCAATCCAAACCAGCTTCATCGGGATCAAGGCCAACCAGCCGGGCCAAAAACAATGTATCCGTCCCCGGCATTTCAATCAGCCCCAGGATGAAGGGACAGTCCGGCAGAAATTCCTCGCTGCCGAAGTGGCAGACGGTGAAGGCGTGGATAGTTCCCTGGGCGGGCAGCTCGATCCATTCCGTTTCGTTGCCGGAGTACATGTCGTGGCCGCGCGGCGTGCCGTAGGTGTAGCCGGTTTCAGGGTCGCGGGTGGTGAGGAAACGGCCGTTGCTCAATCCGGCAAAAAACGGTGAATCCTGCCCAAACGAATGCAGGTAGGTAATCGCATACGGCTGCTCAATCAAAATCGGGGCCATCTTTTTCAGACTGGCCAGCGCCGCTTCGTCCAGTTCGGTGGGGAAGGGGACGTTGTGCAGGACGTAGCCGCCAAAGGTTTCTTCCATTTTATTTGTCATGCTTTTCTCCTAAAAGCGTGCTCCGTATTCCGTGTTCCATTTCCAATCAACCAATCGCGGGTCACGGATTACGGATTACGTGTCAAGTTCACGCTTCACGCTCTAAAATGCTCACCGTCACATACGTTCCCGTTCCGGCGTGGCTGTGGATTGCGCCGCGTTTGGCGTTGGGGACTTGCAAGGCGCTGCTGCCAAAATGCTGGCCAATCGTGCCTTGCAACTGCCAGATGGCGAAGACGGCCTGCATCAAGCCGGTGGCGCCCACGGGATGGCCACAGGCGATGAGGCCGCCGCTGGGATTGACGGGACAGAGCGGCTCGTCGGGCAAATCCAGACTGTAGTCAATGCCGGGCATGAACGCCTTACCACTGGCGGCAAAGGGGCCGCCTTCTCCATAACGGCAGAGGCCCATGTCCTCGTAGGTCTGGATTTCGGAGCTGGTGTAGGCGTCGTGCAGTTCGACGAAATCAATTTCGGCCAGCGGATCGGTGATGCCGGCGTTTTTGTAGGCTTCTTTGGATCCCATCCGGCCGGCGCGGAAGGAGTGGACGCCGGGGTAACGGAAGCCTTTGTCCCACAGATTTTTGTAGTAGGCGCGGGTAACGGCCGTATCCTCATGTGGCAGTAAATTGTATTTCAGGAAATCATCAAAACGTTGATGGGGACGGTCGGCCATGCGCATGGCGTCCGTACCGCGACCGATTCCCGGCACTTTGACCAGTGGGCGCGGAATTTGCGCGCCTGCTGCTTCCAATTTGGCCAGCCCTTCCTCGCTGCACAAAATCGTCGCCGCCGCGCCATCAGACATGACGCAAATGTCTAGCCGGGTCAGCGGCCAGGCGACCATCGGCGCATTGCGCACATCGGCGATGGTCAGCTTTTGCCGTTTTTGGGCGTAGGGATTGGCGTAGGCGTTCATGTGGTTTTTGACCGAGACGTGGGCCATCTGCTCGGCCGTCGTGCCAAACTCTTTCATGTGGCGGGTGACCATCATGGCGTAGTAGCCGGAGTAAAAGCCGCCGACGGGATAATCGAAGCTGACGTCGGAGGCCAGGGCGATGAACTCGTTGCCCTTCCAGGTGGCGACGTGGCTCATCGTCTCAAAGCCAAAGGCCAGGCAAACGTCCATATAGCCGGAGGCAACGGCCTTCCACGCTTCCTGGAAGCAGATGCCGCCGGTCGCGCCGCCACCTTCGACGCGGTGGCTCGGTTTGGGGCACATCCCCAGGTAATCCTGGGCCATGATGGCCGCCATGAGTTGTCGGCTAAAGTGATCGGAGAAATAAGAGGCGACTGTGCCATCAACCAGTTCTAAAAATTGGCGGTGGCTCAGAGCTACATCGGACAGGGCATCATCGTAGGCTTCTTTGACGAGGGCCGGGAAGGTCTTGTCGGGGCGGGCTTTGGTGAACTTGCTGACTCCCCCGGCGATTGCATACACGGTTCGCATAGGAAATCCCCCTTTGGAAATGTGGAATGTTGAATGCGGAATTAAGAATGCCGAACAGCATTCATTGTTAAGAATTGGCTCGCATCACCTCCTTTTTAGGCATGACTATATGATAGCATGAAATTGGGGGATTTTGGGTTGATTGATTGAAATGTTGAAGGGTATCTGCACACAAACCACAACAAAACTCATGCTTTGCCAACAATGCCTTGTACCTGCTGTTACCTGTTGTAAAACCTCATGCTTGTCGAAATTACATCACTTTGATGCCAGACGAAGATAATATACAATTTCATCAAGTTAGGAAGATTTTTGTGGATAAGAAAACGTTAGCACTCTAAAATCACGTTGGATAGTAATTATGCCAGAAGAAAAGAAAAAACACCCATTAGAAGAATATTCTGAAAATGAACAAGTCGCTTATTTAAGCATTTTGTCTGCCGTCTGTTATGTAGATAAAGAATTTGGCGATAAGGAAAAACGTCAACTGGATAGCTTGTTGGCGCAACTAAATATTTCAGATGTAGGAAAAGCTAAAATTTATTCTTCAGTATTCAACCTTCAACACGAAGATAAACTGGCGAATCTTGAGGCTGTTCAAAATCTTGGTAATACGGAATTAAAATACACTTTAATTTCAGACTTGTGTCTTTTTTCTTTGGTTGATGCGAAGTTCACCGATGAAGAATATCAATACATACTTGGGATCGGGGAAGTCTTGGGTATTACCCAAGAGCAAGTTGATGCCATCAAGTCTGTCCAGGAGGATATCGACAGAATCAAGGATATTCCTTCAAATTCTGAAAGATTTAAACAGGTTATAAAAGATGGTGCAGCAAATCTTGCCGGGGTCGGTGTTCCTATAGCAGCAATTGCAGCAAGTGGTTCAGTTTTTGGACTTAGTGCCGCGGGGATGACCTCAGGTTTAGCCGCACTTGGCGCATTAGTTGGTGGTGGCATGTTGGCCGGGGTGGTCATTGTGGTTCCTGCAATCGCAGTCGGGACTGCTTATGGTGTTAAGAAGCTCATTGATGTCGTATGGAGAGATAACGAGCATTCAGATGATGAGAAAACCTCGCAAGAAAAAGGTCAGAAGTGGTCATGGACGAAAAAATTATAAACAGTGAAATACAATCGGTATCGGCTAAACTTGTGATTGTACAAGGAGTCGTTAAAAATCTGCCCGAAATCATTGGGACAATCAAGGAAATCTACACCCTCAACAAGAGAGAACAATTATTTGGTAAAGTTCTGCAATCCCGGCTCGATGAATTGAATATTAACAAAGAGAACTTCAAAGTGTTGGTTGAGAGCTTGACCGAATTATCAAAATCAGAAAATACTGATGCTGAGACCAAAGCGATGTATCGAGATATGATAAAAGCATTATTTGAAATCTTCACCACCAATTTGCGTAGTTCACAGGATGTTTCCAACTATCTGAAAGAACTTTAGCAAATGTATGGAATAAATTTGTTGGAAGTTGCCAAAATATTGGGAGCTACTGCTGCCAACAATGTTGTTTTCAATAAGTACGGGGTAATTCGTTCAATATATCAGGGAATTATAAAGTATTCTGCCCAGCAAAATATTGATGTGGTTAAAGTAATGATGCGGACGCTTGCACAACAAAATGAGCAAGCATATAGAGATGTTATTGAAATTCTGCGGGAGCATTTTACGGAACAAGAATTACAAGAAATTCTACCTCAATGAACAAAAGGGGTGCTACCCCTGCGTTAACCAGACTCGGCGTCCGCTGAAATAGGAGTAAGTGAGGGAAAACGGCCGTTTCCCTCCCCACAATGCCTAATTCCCCCAACCCCGCTATAATCCCCGCCAGCATGGAAACCAATCATCAATCATCAATCATCAATCATCGATATTTGTATTTGACCGTCTTCACAGCCGGGATGAGCACCCTGGCCATCGAATTTACCACCAGCCGGATGCTGCAAACAGTTTATGGCACGTCCAACATCGTTTGGGCCAACGTGATTGGGCTGGTTTTGCTGGCGCTGACGCTGGGTTACTTTATCGGCGGGCGCTGGGCGGATAAACGGCCGTTCCCCCACACCTTCTATCTCCTCGTCACCATTGCCGGCTTTGCCAGCGTATTTTTCCTGCTGCTGACCAGCGTCATCCTCAAAACAGCGGCGGCGGCGATGGCCGCCATCAACGTCAACGCCATTGCCGGGTCGCTTATCGGCGTGATATTTGCCCTGGTCGTGCCGGTGACGCTGCTGGGAACGGTGTCGCCCTTCGCCATCCGGCTGGCGGTGACCGACGTGGCCGAAGCGGGGCGGATCAGCGGCCGGATTTACGCCATCTCCACCTGGGGCAGTTTGCTGGGGACGTACCTGCCGGTGCTGCTGACGATTCCGCAGTTTGGCTCGCGGGTAACGGCCGTGTTGTTTGGTTGCTTGTTGCTGGTGGTTGGTTTAGTTGGTTTGTGGCAAACAAAATCCCGCCTCAAAGTTTTTAGTTTACTTTTGCCTGTTATTTTGTTGCCCGTTGTTCTGTTGTGGTCAACCGGCGGGATCAAGGCCTACGACGGCCAGATTTTTGAGACCGAATCGGCCTACAACTACATCCAGGTCGTGCGTCAGGATGATTGCAACTATTTGCTCCTCAACGAAGGGCAGGCCTACCATTCCTTCTACTGCAACGGTGGGCGCGTGCCCCGCGTTTCGGTGTGGAGCATTATGCTGGCCGCGCCGTATTTTAATGCTCAACCGCAGCCGCCGCAGCGGATGGTCGTCATCGGTCTGGCGGCGGGCACGATTCCCAAGCAGTACACGCGCGTTTACGGCCCGATTCCCATTGACGGTATCGAGTTGGATCCGGCGATTGTTCAGGCCGGGCGCGATTATTTTGCCCTGGATGAGCCGAATATCAACGTGATTGTGGGTGACGGCCGTAACCAACTCAACCAACTCACCGACCGCTACGACGTCATCACCATCGACGCCTACAAAGTGCCCTATATCCCCTGGCATCTGACCACCCGCGAATTTTTCGGCGAGGTCAAAGCACATTTGACCGATGATGGTGTGACGGCGATCAACGTCGGCCGTGCCCCTAACGACCGGCGATTGGTGGATGCCATTACCTCGACCCTGCTGGCCGTTTTCCCCACGGTTCACGCCATCGACGTGCCCGGTTCGCTGAATACGATTTTGGTGGCGACGGTGCAGCCGACGATGGCGATCAATCTGGCCCAAAACCTGGCTCAACTCAGCCCGGACGCCGATCCACTGCTGCGCGCTGCCATTGAAACAGGAACCCAAAACATCGTTCCCATCCATTTTGCCGACGTCGTCTTCACCGACGAACGTGCCCCGGTGGAAACTATCGTCGATTCCCTGGTCGTCCGCTACCTGCTGCAAGAAGGGGTGTCGGGGCTGCCGGGAGTGGGGGAGTGAAGGGGTGCACGGGTGCACGGGTGCACGGGTGAAGGGGTGAACGGGTGACTACCTGACTACAAGACTGCGAGACTAAAGACTACGAGACTATGAATAACAAATTACTGATAAACATTATCCGTTGGCTGGCCATCATTGGCATGCCATTTTTGCTGGCTACATTTACAGTGCGGGTGCTGATTGGCTGGAATTCGCCCGGCTATCCCGGGTTTGAGTACCCGCGTATTGCTCCCGATGCTTACGGCTTCACCGAGCAGGAGCGGCTGGATTTGGCCAATGCCACGCTGGATTATTTGCAACGCCCCGAACCGGCCGAGGAAGTCATCTACTTGTTGGAAGATTTGCGCCTGCCGGGGACGGAACGGCCGTTGTACAACCCAAACGAAATCGGTCACATGCTGGACGTGAAAATTATGGCCGATCTGTTTAAGCGGGTGATGTGGGTGCTGGCAGTGGTCGTGATTGGCGGCCTGGCCTTTTTGCTGACTCGGCCGGAAACGCGCCCGCTGGGTTACAAAACCATCATGCACGGTGGTCTGCTGACAGCGGCCATTTTAATCGTCGTCGGTATCCTAATCGGCGTGGCCTGGAATTTCATATTTGTTCAGTTCCACGAACTGCTCTTCCCGGCCGGTAACTGGACATTTGCCTACACCGATTCGCTCATCCGCCTCTTCCCTGAGCAGTTCTGGTTTGATTTTGGCGTGATTTGGGTGGCCGGTATCCTGATTCAAGGCGTGGTTCTGGCCGGGATTGGCTATTTTTTGCAGCGGAGGTAGGTGATACGTAATTCGTGATGCGTAATTAAAGCCATCACGTTTCACGCATCGCGCATCACGTATGAAATATATTCTTATTACCGGCGCATCGACCGGTATTGGTTATGATGCGGCGCGCTATTTGATTGAACGCGGCTACCATGTGTTTGGCAGCGTGCGCAAGCAGGCGGATGCCGAGCGGGTGCAGGCGGCGTTAGGGGAGAGGTTTACGCCCTTGCTGTTTGATGTGACCGATGAGGCGGGGGTGAAAACGGCCGTTTCCCAAATCCAGCAAACCGTCGGCAGCAGCGGACTCTACGGGCTGGTCAACAATGCCGGGATCGCCGTCCCCGGCCCGCTCATGCACCTGACGCTGGACGAGATTCGCTATCAACTGGAAGTCAACGTGATTGGCTTGTTGTCCGTCACTAAAGCTTGTCTGCCACTGCTGGGGGCCGGCAAAGACTCACCCTGCCCGCCGGGCCGCATTATCAACATTAGTTCAACAAACGGCCGTAACGCCTTCCCCTTTGTTGGCCCTTATTCCGCCTCCAAGCACGCCCTGGAAGCGATAACCGACGCCCTGCGCGGCGAAATGAGCATCTACGGCATCAAAGTCATCGGCATCAATCCCGGCCCCATCCAGACGCCCATTTGGGACAAAGCCGACGCCTTAGACCCGACACCCTTCCTGGGAACCGACTACGAAAAAGCGGTGCTGTATACCAGGGATTACATCGTCGCCCGCGGGCGAAAGGGGCTGCCGGTAGAAGCTGTTTCTACAGTGATTGGGCAGGCACTGGAAAGCAAACGGCCCAAAACACGCTATCCAGTGGTGCGCAGCCGTTTGTTTGACTGGCTTTTGCCTCAACTGCTGCCTGACCGGGTTGTTGATCATATTGTGATTCGTGCGCTGCACGTTAAGTTGTAACCTGTTTGATAGCGGATAAATCTGTTTTGTTTATGATGGCTTTATTTCAAACCCCAACCAGGAGGCACAAATGGCCCGACCAGATATTGAATTAAGACCAGGTGAAATCGTGATTCATGATGGCGCAATGAATCGTGTTGTCAGCAAAATGAATATTCAGGGAGGCAGTGCTTATTTGACCAATCAGCGTTTTATGCGGTTCAAACAAAGCACCGGTATGCAACTGTTGATTGGTCTTTTTGCCCTCTTATTCAGGGACAAGCCTGATTTTGAAGTCGAATTGGGAGACATTCAATCGATCACCCGTGGCAAACAAGGTCTCAATAAGAATGCGATCATGATGACGCTGAATGATGGCACCGAATACAAACTGATTTGCAATAAATTTGATCAGTGGATACAGGGATTTGCCGATGCGTATGCCGCAAACGGCCGTTATTCCTTCAATGATCTCGGTTCAGAGCAGTGGGCTATCCAGTCATCCACCCCGCCCCCAGTCTGATTGCCCCTGGCGACAATAACACGATTGATGATTAAAGAACAGCCTTTAATCATCAATCTTCAATCTTTAACCCCCCAAAACAATTTCCACAAAACTGGTGCGGCGCGGATAAACCCACACTTCCTCTTTGTATTTTTTGCCGCCCACATCCACAATGACTTCATAATAACCGGCGGCGATGTCGTCCAGAGCGAAATTTTCGTTCAGGATGGCGTCGCTGTTGAGCGATTCGTCGGCGTAGGTGGTGGTGGCAGCATAGGCTGATGAAGCGTCAACACGCACGGCCCGCACCGGTGCTTCGTAAGCCAATGATCCGTCGGCAAATGTCACCCGCCCGGCAATCGTGCCATCATCGGGGAAGGGCCACAGCCAGAGCAGCGGATTGCGCGTGGCATCGTAACTGTTTTCCCCCTGGCGCACCTCAAAGTGGAGATGCGGCCCATCGGCTACGCCGGTTGCCCCGGATAGGGCGATGACATCCTGGGCATTCACGTGCTGTCCTTCGCTTACATAAATTTGGGAAAGATGGCCATACAGGTTGTAAATTGGCTGGCCGTTAAACTGCGAATCCAGTTCGATGACGACCAGTTGGCCGTAGAAATTGAGCTGTGGGCCATAATTGAAGGCGTCATCTTTACCGGCAACGCGGACTGTGCCGCTGGCGGCGGCTAAAATTTCGGTGCCAGTGGGAACGTAGAATTCAACGCCGTGATGAGGTTCCAGCGTGCCGCCGCGCGTGCTGCCGTAGGGATAGGTCTTGTCAGTCCAGACGGTGCCGCCTTCGGCAATGGGGCGGCGCAGCCAGTAATGCTCATCCAACGCGGTTTGGGGCAGGGCTGGCGGCGTGAATGTGGGCTGCGGCGTGGGTGTATCGGCCGGGGTTTCGGCAGGCTCGACGATGGCTACGGCCGTTTCCGTGGGAACCGGCGTGTTCGTAACCAAATCTTCCGGGTTTACCAGGCTGAAAGCCGCCGGAGCAGATTCTTTTGTCGGCTCGGCAATCTCGGTAATGATGTTGATTTGTGGCGGAGCCAGGGGAGTGGCCGTCGGTTGTGGCGGCACGGCCGTTGCCGGACTCATGGCCACGCTGGCTACCGTCGCCGGTTGGCAGGCCGACAATATGAACAGCAAAACAATGATGGCAAGCAGCGAGTGGCGGGTAGGTATGTTCAACGTCTACGCAAAGCCTCCCCGTTCGGCAGCAATTTGTTTGGTAGCTTGGACGATAACGGCCGTTTCCGCTTCCAATGCGTCAACTTCCTCCGTCCACTGCTGGGCCAGGCTGCGGTCCTGCAGCCCGACGCTGTTGATTTTGACATTAAGCGCCGCCGCCTGCACTGCTGCATGAGCCATAATCGCCCCGGCCGCTGCATCACTGACTGCATTGACGTTGCCGATTTGGGCCATTTGCCGGGCTAGATTGGCGGCGTCCCGGCTCAATCGGGCCACACGCAAGGGCACGGTTCCGGCGCCAATGGTGGCCTGTTCCACGGCTACCGCTTTGGCCAATTCATCCAGTTCCTTGCTGCGGAAGGCAATCATGACCGCTTCAAACGCAGCGGCGTCTTCATCAATGGCCTTTGTCAAAGCCAGGCGCAGGGTTTCCGCTTCGGCCAGTACCGCCTGGGCTTCAGCATCGACAGTGGCGTACTTTTTACGTCCGGTAGTTAACCCGGCGACCATTTGGGCCAGTGCCGCGGCCAGTGCGCCGGCCAGCGCGGCCACGGAGCCACCGCCCGGCGTTGGTTGGCCGGATGCTGCAGCGGCGACAAAATCGGCCAATCGCACTTCTTTTTCAGCTTCTTCTTGCAGGCGGTATTCCAGCACTTGATCGTCGTTCATACCATCGACCTGCAAGTACCATTGGGCGGCGTCCATGAACGCTTTTTGCGGCGTCAGGCCAACTAGTTCGGCTTTGGTGATGGACAGCCCGTAGCGGGCGGCTTCACGGCGTACCATTTCCTGAACGCGGTAGATGGGGGTTTTCTCGAAATCGGTCAGGTTCATGCTGACCTGGGCCTGGCCTTCGACCAGGAAGCCCTTGGCTTGCAGGAAGCGCAGCCCGCCGCCGATGAAGCGGATGTCGCGGGCAATTTGGTCGGCGATTTCCACGTTGTCGCTGTTGAGGTAGATGTTGTAGGCGATGAGGAACGGCCGTACCCCGATCACCGTCGCCCCCCAGGGTTTTGGCTCAGCCGGGCCAAAATCAGGCTGACGGGCCGGGTTTGTGGCCACTTCGGCCTTCCACAATTCATATTCGCCTTTGCGAATGTCAGACAATTTCTTGCGCTCCGGCCGGAAGGCTGCATCGCCATAGAGGTACACAGCAACACCCAACTCGTTACCCACGCGTTGCCCCAATCGGTTGACCAGCACCACGCAGTCAGCGACGGTGGCTCCCTTGATGGGAATGAATGGGAAAACGTCGGTAGCGCCAATGCGTGGATGCTCGCCGTTGTGCTGGTCTAAATTAATATGTTCGGCGGCATAGGCAATGGCCCGAAAAGCGGCTTCTTCCACACCCGCCATGTCGCCAACGTAGGTGATGACGGTCCGATTGTGGTCGGGGTCGGCGCTGACGCCCAAAACACGAACGCCGGTCACGCCGCGGATAACGTCGGCGATGCCGTTGTAGATTTCGGGGTTACGGCCGTTACTGAAATTAGGTACACATTCAATAATTTGCTGCATTATCAAAACATCCTTTTTGCCGGGTAATGGTCAAACCTGCCTTTTTTATCACGAATAAAACCATTGGGCTAATTAACAAGTGATGAGCAAAGGGTTCGTTTACAAATAGCTTTTGACAAAAAACAAACCCTAATGGCTGGCCCGTTTACAAAAATCCAAAATTAAAAACGGGCAAGCCCAAAGCCTGAAAAATCGGTAACAAAACTGTTTGTAAAGAGATGCTATAATGGGAAATAACAAGAATGTATTTATTTCAGTAAGTTTATCTTTTGAGGTGTACAAGCATGGACTTACTTCAGTTAATCGGTGTTAACCTCAATGCATTCATTCAAAATCCCATCATTGCTATTTTACTTGCTGGAGCTGCCGAGGGGGTAGTTGTTGGCCTGGTAACAGGCACTCTTGTCTGGTCCATTAATAAGGCCCCGGATGCTTTAGGGCGGGCTTTACTATTTGCTGTTATTTTCGCTTTGGTCGGATTAATTGCTGAAGTTGTCAGAATCCTTTCGCTCATGGGCTTTTCCATGGGCCAAATGATTGAAACCATTAACGAAAACCCCGCTATTGGCATCATGTTTTTGAATGCTCTTATCCGCACCAGCTTATATTTATTGTTAGGTGCTCTTGTTGGCGTGGCCTCGCGCGCGCCACAGTTCATGGTTAGAGGGATGGTTGTTGGTATTTTATTGGGTGGCGGGACTGGGGCGCTGTTAAAGCTGATAACCAACTATTACTTTGGTTTTTCGTTTCATATCCTCATTTTTCGCCTCTTGATTGCTTTAGGTGTTTGGGGAGGCATTACAGTTATATCGTCAAACAAATCGTAAGGAATTTTAGGGCCAGGTGAAGCGGATAAGATTGATGCACTGCTTAAACTGGGCTTGATTACGCCGTGTGTTCATTCATCATCCAGAATATCGTCATCCCAATCCGAATACTCGGCCCAGCGGGCTGTGATGGTAGTATCATTATCGTCATCATCAAATATGCCTTCCAGACTGAGGTCATAGACGGCATCGGCGAAGGCATCGTCACTAAAATCTTCTGCTTCTTGATCAAATAATTCGACTTGTTGTATCAATACATCCCGTTCGATCAGTTTGTGGGCGATTTCATTTTGCAATTCGCGATGAAGCTCGGCAAGCAGGTCGCGGCCTTGTTTGGCGGTCCGTTCGGCCCGGCGCATGAGACGAACGCTTTTGTGGTTTTCCAGGCGGGCAATTTCCTCTTTGATTTCGGTCAGGCGGCGATGGCAGCGGGTCAGTTCGATGTACATGGCCTGGGCAAGTTGTTGGTCTGTTTGGGCATATTCTAGGCGATCGGCGCTGTCTGGCTCTTCCATCAGCTTTTTTAATTGATCCAGATCGCCGGTGGCATAGGCGGCGTTGATTGCTTTCATGAGTTTGGTGCGGTATTCACGATCACCGTCGTCCAACGCTAAATCGGGGTGAAAACGGCGGGCTAACTGTCGGTAGAGTTGTTTCAGAGTGGTGGTGTCGCTCTCGTTTAGCGTGATGGCTGGCGGTTCTGAACTGGCTTCGCGGTAACGGTATTCGCCGTCTGTCGCGGCCGATTCATGGTTGATTACCCAGCCATATTTGTCGAAAAAATCCTTTTCGCCATTGCCGCTGACAAAATCTTCTTGCAGCCGCCGCAGCTTCCGCCGCTGTTCGTTAATTTCGGCCTGGATTTTTTCCAGGCGTTTGGTGAGATTTTCTAGTTTTGTGCGGACTTTGAATTCAAAGGCGCTGATTTGGGCAAGTCGTTCGGCCAGCTCTGTTTCGGCTTCGATGAGTTGGGGCCGTACTTCATTGAGCAGAGCTTCTAATTCGGCGATTTTTTCGCGCCAGTTACTTTCGTTTTCTACTAATGATTTATCGATCACGTTTGTTCCTCTCATGACGAATGTGATCATTTTATCATAGCCGGTGAAAATACTAAACTCATAATGGCGCGGGTATCCTATCTACGTTGGGCGGGCAAGCTGTCCGCGCTCCCAGAATTTTCTGAAAAAATTAAATGCGTGATGTAAAGTAAACTTGACATTTGGGGTTGAATGATTTATACTGCTGAAAGTAAAGCTGGCTTTACTTTTGGTGGTTATCATATGGAAAAGTTTGTTGAGAATCAAATAAAAAATTACCGGACGCAGTTGGGGTTGACCCAAAAAGAGCTGGCGGATTTGGCCGGTGTTTCCCGGCAGAGCATCATTTCGATTGAGCAGGGGAAATATGTTCCGAGCCTGCCTTTGGCTTTGAAATTTGCTCAAATCTTTAATTGCGCGACGGATGAGTTATTCCAACTGGTGGAGGATATGTGAGATGTTTTTTGGAAAATGGAAGTTAGATGAGCGGTTTTTGATGCACCGGCTTTATTCAACGCGGTTGGCGGCGGTGGTAACGGCCGTTGTCATGGCTATCTGGTTTGAATATGAGCTGCTGGTAAATGGTGTTTATCACTGGGATACACTTGCTTTCCTTATCGTTTTGGCGGTGACCAAAGTGGGGGCGTTGATCTATTATCGTTTGACCAATTAACGGCCGTTAAGAGAGAAGCAGGCTGGTAAATGAAGCACCAGCCTGCTCGTTTTTTATTGATAACGTTGCAGCGCTTCAGTCAGCGCCTTTGTACCAAACTCCATTGCCGCCACTGGAATGCGTTCGTTGGCGGCGTGGATGGTGTCAATTAATCCCGTTGGCGTGTCCATTGGCAAAAAGCCATAAGTTTGAATGCCCAGTTTGGAAAAGAAACGGCCGTCTGTTACCCCGCTTAACAGCATGGGAATAGGAATGCCATCAGGATCGGCTTCCCGCAAAATCTGGGCCAGCAAGGGGTAGAGCGCCAAGTCCGGTTCGCCTGCGCCGGGATCATATTGGGTCACTTCGAGTTCCACGTCTTTGCCAAGCAGCGCCCCCAGTTCAGCCAGCATGTCGTCAGGAGTAAAGCCGGGCAGTAAACGGCCGTCCAACTCCACTGATATTTCTGCCGGAATCACGTTGATTTTGTCGCCGCCGCGCACAATATTGGGGCTGACCGTGTTGTGCAGCAGCGGATTCAGCAATGTGCCGTCGTCTCCCAGGAAATCCAGGACGCGCCCGGTAAACGCCGGATTGAGCAGCAGGCGGAGGCCCAGCTTTGATGGCAATGGCAGTGCCGCGCCGATGGTTTCTAACATTTGCCGGGTAACGGCCGTGACATGAACCGGCAGGCGGCGGTGTTCCAGTGTAGTGAGCAGTTGGGCCAGCTTGGCCGTTGCCCCGCCGCGCCGGGGCATGGAGCCGTGCCCGGCCGGGCCGCGCATCGTCGCCCGCATACTGCAAACCTGCTTTTCGGCCACCATGATCGTGTAAAACTTTTGCCCGCCCATGCGGATGCTCACGCCGCCCCCTTCACCAATGGCATAGCGCACGCCGGCGAACATCGCCGCGTGTTCCTCCACCAGATAGCGGGCGCCATAATTACCGTCCACCTCTTCATCGGCCAATATGGCCAGGATAATGTCACCGGCCGGTTTGATGCCCGCCGCATGCAGGCGCAGAAAGGCCGTGACCATCATGGCGATGCCGCCTTTCATGTCCAGCGCGCCCCGCCCCCAAATCATCTCGTCGGCGATGATAGCCTCAAATGGGGGATGCGTCCACTGCTGTCCGGCGGTGGTGACGACATCCACGTGGCCATACAGGAGAAACGGCGGCGCTCCGCCGCGTCCCGGCAGGCGGGCGATGAGGTTGGGACGGTTATCGTCTTTGGCCAGGATGGTTGTTTTTATACCAGCTTCTTCAATGATTTGTTTGAGGTAAGCAATAATCGCTACCTCATTTCCCGGCGGATTGGTCGTGTCAAAGCGAATCAAATTTTGTAACAGTTCAACAGGTCGTTCGTAAATTGGCGATCGGGTGGTCATAATTTTTGCGTAATTGGAGAGTCTCAACTTGTTTTCGAGCAGACCTTTTGTGTAACTAATTTTATGACTCTGGCGTGGGCGCCGGGTCAACGTTGATTAGAATTTCGGCGGACGCGTCGTTGGCGGTGACGCTCACTTTGGCCGGACCAAATACGTCGGGCGGTAATGTCACGCTGAATTCCCAATAACCCCAGAAATCGGCAGGGGCGCTGCTTTGGCTGATGATACGGCCGTTTTCCATCATAATACTCACCGAGACCAGCTTTTCCGACGTGTTCAGGGCTGTGCCGTAAAGCAGCAATTCGCGGCCGGCGGTGATATGGCTGTCGGCCGGCGGATTGGCGATGACGACGCCTTTGGCCTGGGCATCATCTTCGGGCAAAATATTGATGGGAATAATGGCTTCGCGGTAATCTTCGCTGCCTTCTTCACCAAAGTAGGCGATGGCACAGGCTGGGCCAGCGCTTTCTTTAGGCACAATCACGAACCCTTGCCAGTAAAAAGCGACGGTGCTGCTGCCCAGGGCAAAACTTTGCCGCGCCAGGCGTGTCTGGCAGTTGTCTGTCCAGACGGAAATGGAGATGGCGCTGTTGGTGGGGCGGTAAACCATGCCATCGAAGAAAAGATTGAATCCGCCAACGGCCGTTTCCCCGCGCAGTGGATGGTACAAAGCCAGGTATCGGTCAGCGTTGGCCGCATCAATCACTAGATTGACCGGAACTTGATATTCAGCCAGCCGGTTACCGTCGGCATCTTGGATAACGGCCTGGACAAAGGCTGCGCCACTGACCTGATTGGGGATCGTCAATCCGGTTTCCCAGATTTGTTCTTGTAGCGCCGCTTGCGTTTCGGCCAGGATACGGCCGTTTAGTGAGTTCAATGTGACGGAAATAACACTATTTTCGCCCAATTGGGCCAGCCCCCGGATGATGATGTCGCTGCCCAATACCATGTCCGTTTCTTCACCTGGCGAAGTGATGGTGACAAAGGGATTAACCGGAGTGGAGGTCGCTGTCGCCGGACGCGTGGCAGGGATGGATGTGGGTTGTGGGGTGGTAACGGCCGTTAAATCTTGCGTTGGCGGTAGAGAAGTCGCAGTGACAGTGGGCAGCTCGGCAACAGGAATTGATGTGGGTAGTGGTTCTGGTGCTGGCGAATTGCATCCTGTAGCCAACAAAATGAGCAAAAACAGTATAACAGGCTGATATTTTTGCATACTCATAAATCCTTTCCTCGTTCTTACTAGGTAAAAACAAGCCGAGTTTACTGAAAATATGACAAAGTGTCGATGATTGCAGGGTGAAACTGTAATTGGCTGGCTCTTCTTTCTCTGGCTGGAATGTGTAAGTTCCCTTTTAGAAACCGCTTGGCTGCTGCCTGAGCTTGTCGAAAGCAACGGCCGTTTTAATTGAACTGCCTGCGCATAGGCAAAAAAAGAGGGCTTCACCGCAGTGAGGCCCTCTCTTGATACAGATTTGACGATAGACTTATTGACTGATATAGATTCCGTCAACTACTTCGCCAGCAAAACCGTAGAGTGAACCGTCCCAGTACATACTGAAAGTACAGCTTGTGGTAGAACCCAGAGAACCAGGTGCGCACACAAAGATGTCGGCTCCATCTCCACTGACGCCGGTTACCGAAAATGCGCCTAATGTTGTCAGGTAAACATTACCATTTCCATCTTGCCAGGTTCCGGTAACATCTTCAGTGCTGGATGTGCTCAAGCCCACGTCCGAGCCGTCAAAGTAGAGCGCCCAACTGCCGTTGGTCGTGCTGCCCAGATTGGATGGCGTAAAGACAATCAAGTCTTCGTCGACGCCAGAAGCCCCGGTAACACTGTAGCTGCCGGTTGTACTGATGAGGATACGGCCGTCATCCAATACGTCAACCGCATCCACATCTTCACCACTGGTTGACAAACCTACATCCGAACCATCAAAGTACCACACAAACGTTCCCGATGTGTTGTCGCCCAACGAGGACGGGATAAAGCGAACCATGTCCGAATCATCGACAGAGCCAATACCGGGTACATTGGTTCCTGCGTCAAAGCTCATTACAATAGAGCCGTCTGTCAGGAAATCAAACGCATTGATGTCACTGGCCACGCCAACATCCGAACCATCAAACACCATAGCCCAGGCACTACTGCCCGTATCAAAACTGACGATATCTTCATCGGCAAAGCCGACACCACCGGCCGTGCCATTGGTTGAAGAGCTGACGTAAATAACATCACCTCCAGGTGCCGGCGTGGGCGTCGGCGGCACTGAAGTCGCTGTCGCCGTGGGCGGAACTGAAGTGGCCGTTGGTGGCACCGAAGTCGCAGTCGCAGTGGGTGGTATCGAAGTAGCTGTTGGCGGTACAGATGTTGCCGTTGCTGTAGGTGGCACCGGCGTATTGGTGGGGGGCACCGGCGTATTCGTTGGTGGAACGGATGTGGCTGTTGGTGCCGGGCCATTGGTGCAGATTTCAATGCTCCAGCCATCCAGCGAGCCAGCATCGCCTGATGTGTAAGCATCCTGAACTCGTAAGGTCCAGGTGCCATTGGCAGTTTGCCCATTGAAGGTACTGAGTGCGTTATTGGGGGAGAAGGTACCGTTGATTGTCGGAACTGTACCGGCGCACTGATTTTCAACAGGCGATGAAGCTGCATCATCCAGCGTTGCCAGGATGTCATCACCGCTGCAACCATAAGTGCTGGCCGGGACGCCAGGCCGGTCAATGATGGTAACGTTCGTGCTGCCGGGGCTGCTAACAGAGAAGATCAGGTCGCCAACCCAGGCATGGGGCATATCCACGCTGACGTTAACGTCGCTGATTGTGCCGCTGGTGCCGCTGACTGAAATGCCGGAGGTGATGGAAGCGACACCATTAGGAATGTTAATAGGCGTATCTGTGCTGCTGTAAGTGACACAAACAGGGCCGGTTGGCGTAGCCGTTGGTGTGACTGGCGTGGGGGATGGCCCTGGCGTATTGGTCGGCGGGATGGGGGTGTTGGTGGGTGTGGGCGCAACCCCGAATTGACCATCAACCACGAGAGCAAAGGGCTGCGGACCCTGGGGGACGTTCGCCCCGCTGATGGTTACAGTCCAGGTGCCGGCTGCGGCTGACTGGACATAGACGTTTTCCACGTTGTTTACGCTGTCGGCAGTACCGCCGGTTTGTGACCAGCCGCCGCTGAAGACGTTGCCCCGGTAAATGGTGGTTCCATTAGGAGCCGTGACGACCAAATTGAGGTTATTGACCAGATTGGTTCCGGCGGCTGCGGTAGAGGGATAATCGGTCCAGACCAGGCTGACTTTGAAGGGAAAGCCGCTGCTGGCGATGCTGTATTGGTAATTGACTGAGCCGCCAGTGCTAATGCCGGTGGTATTGTCCACGTATTGCTGGCTGCCATCAGTGGCGGCGGCCAGGTTGATACGGCCCCAGCCTTCGTGGTTATTGGGGATGGGGTAATCGTTGTCGTTAACACCGTCGTTGTTTTCGTCAAGCAGGTCTACGGCCGTATTAATCAACGTTGCTTTTACCAAAGCGGCACTGGCGTTGTGGCTGTGGGCTTTGTTGTAATAATCGCGGACAACGGTGGCTGCGCCGGCCGCCAGCGGGTTGGACATTGACGTGCCGCTCATATATTTGTATTGGTTGTTATAGGGGAAGCCATAGCCATCATACTGCCAGGCCCCGTTTTGTGGATTGGGTGAGCTGTCATATCCTTGCTGATACAGGTCGGAATAGCCGGAGAGAACCCAGGTGCCGGGAGCGACGACGTCTGGTTTAATACGGCCGTCATCTGTCGGGCCACGGCTGGAGAATGCGCCCATTTGCTCGGAATTGCCTGCGCTGGGGTCGCTGGCGATAGGATTAGCCGGGTAATCGGAGGGCCAGGCTGCGCCGTAGGTAAAGATGTCATTTTGGCCACCCTGGCTGGCGCAGGTCGTGTAGCTCAGGCTGGTGTCGCAGTTCCAGTTGCCCTGCCGATCATTCTCGCTGGCGCCAACCGTCAAGACATTTTTAGCGGTGGCCGGGGATCCCATCGAGTCATTGTCGATGATGCCATCACTGTTGGCATCGGTTCCGGCGTTACCAGCGGAAAAAGTGATGAGCATGTCGGGGTTGTTCCACATGAAGGTGTCGGTTGTAGCCGAATCAGCTGTGTAATCGCCGGCCGCATCACTACCCCAGGAATTGGAATGAACACGAGCGCCGGCATTGTACGCGGGCTGATAGAGGTTAGTCAGGTCGTCGGGAAGACCCAAGAGGTAGTATCCATCGGCATATTGCAGGGAACAAATGCTGATCATATCGGCGAAATCTTCCACAGCCTGGAAGACCAAACGGGCTGCGGGAGCGGTGCCTTTGCCAACGCCGGAAGCATTACCATCGCCGACAATGGATACGGCCGTGTGCGTTCCATGGCCGCTGTCAACATCTCTAGCTCCGTCATTAATGGCATTGTAACAGCCGGAAGCACTGGCTGCCGGGAAATCCTGGATGGTCACAATCCGGCTGGACGGAATGTCCGCAAACGGTGTGCCGGAGCCTGTGCCCAACCCGGTATCGGCAACGGCAGCGATTTGGGTTGAGCCGTCATATCCGCTGGCATTGGCGACATTCGCGCCCATGATGACGCCTGCGCCATATTCGTTGTGCTTTTCGTAGAGGACAAAGTTTTCAATCCAGGCCACGTCAGTGATGTTGGCCAGGGCATTGATTTGTGACTGGTCGGCGGCGACCACCAGAAAATTTCCATCCTGGCGAATGATTTGCGCACCAGCGGCTCCAATTGCGCTTCTAGCTGCATCGGCCGCTGCATCGGCTTCCACACGCACTTTGTACAATCGGATACCATTGCGCGTGAGATCAGGGCTTATTTTATAAGCTGGTTGGAAGATGCCAGTCCAGATCACATTGCCAATTTTGCTGACTTGCAGCAATTGGGCCGGGTTCAGCCGGACTTTGAAAGCATAATCGGGGATATATTCGACGATTGTACCCCCGGCGGCTTCAATTTGCGCCTTCCATGCCTCTTGAATGGGACTATTGAATTGAACGATGTAGTAGCCAGACTGTCCAGGGCCAAAGCCGTCAATTTGCAGACTTTGGGCCATGGGTAAGGATTGTTGGCTGGGAACAAAGGTGCCCACTTTGAGTTTGAGGGCAGGGGCTGGGCCACTGAAAAGCGGCGCAGGCTGGCTGGCAGCTGATCCAACGATAGTCAAAGCTATCAACAGGATGATGCCAATGTGAAAGACTGTTTTTCTACGCATCTTACCTCCTCGCAATGCAGAAATATTTTTTTACCGCACCGGGAAACAAGTCGCCTGCCTGGTACGGCCGTTACACCCATCTAACATGACAGGTGAAAACACACACAGTTCTCAGCCCACAGCACAACACCTTCAAGGTAAGATGTTGGTGTTATTGGCTCGGTTATTTCTCTGGCAAAACTTGATGTTATTTCTGTACAAAAAGCTGATTCAGATGGTTTTACTATTGTTTCAATCTAATTGGGTAAGGCGTGAGTAACGCCCTAAAAGTGGGCGGCATTATAGGAAAGAGTGGTGACAGGGGCAATGAATAAGAGAAAAATGTCACCGGAATGCCACTAATTTTGGGTTTGGAGCCATTCTTCTAATTGTTTTTGGTGGCGTGACTCGAGTTTGGTTAACGGCCGTATCCCCGTCATCATTGCGTTAACCTCATCAAAACGCATCCCCCGATGATTCATTAGGTATGCAGCCAGCAAAGTTGCGGAACGGCCGCGCCCCTTGGCGCAGTGGACAAGGACGGTTCGTCCTTGTTGCACCTGTTCGTCAATCCAGGCCACGCCTTCGGTCAAAATTTCTGGTGGCGGTACCATGATGTCCAAGACCTTGAGTTGGATGGAGTTGATTCCGTGTTTTTCGTAAAACTGCAAATCATCTTCCCGTTCGGCGCGGATATTGACTACTGCATCAATGCCATTTGCCAGCAAGAAATTGTAATCACGCCGGTAAGTCGGCGCGCCGCCCAGCCAGAGCTGTGGCGCAATTTCATCAAACCAGCGGTGCCCCTGAATCTTTTCATAAATGAACCGGATTACCGGGTAAAACTTATCGAACACCCAATGGAAAACATTCATGGGGCAAGGATAACGGTGAAGATGGCAAAAGACAAGAAAAGCCAGATGGCGCTGTTTCCTGTTTTAGCCATTCATCACAGATTTCGTTGATAAAGATCACTTTGAGTTCATTTTTATTTGCGTTACTATTGCAATGTATTGTTTATTATTGCAACGGTTAGAGAGGTGAATATGAAAATAGCCGTAATTACTGATGATGGTAAAACAATTAGCGCCCATTTTGGCCGGGCGGAAAAATGTGCCGTTATTGAAGTTGAAGATGGAAATGTTGTTGGCCGGGAACTGCGAGATAAACCGGGCCATGCCGGCGGTGAGCACGATCATGACCATGACCATGAGCACGATCACCAGGGTGGCAGCCACCATCATGGCCAGCATCGTTTTCATGAAAAGTTGGCGGTGATGGATGATTGCCAGGTGGTTTTGTGTCGCGGCATGGGTAATCCGGCTTACGAAAAACTGGTGCAGGCTGGTCTTCAACCGATTTTGACGGACATTGTGGATATAGAAACGGCCGTGCAAGCTTATCTCGCCGGAACCATCATCGACAACCCGCGCCGCCGCCATCAGTGACACATGGCGCAATAAAGAATGACATTTCGCACTGTGAAAAAGGCTTCTCTTTTGAGAAAATCAGGAGAAGCCTTTTTTATTAGGCAAAATCTATGCACGAACTCCCTATAACCGAAAGCATTCTCGAAATTGCAGTCCGTCACGGCGAACAGGCCAACGCCGCTCGTGTTACCGATCTATACCTCGTTATCGGGCAGCTTTCGTCAATCGTCGATGATTCCATCCAATTTTACTGGGACATCATCAGCCGTGATACCATTTGCGAAGGTGCGACTTTGCATTTTGAACGAGTCCCGGCGCAGCTTTTGTGCCTGGACTGTGGCCACAGTTATGGCTTTGATTATGAACTGTCTGCCTGCCCGATTTGTGACAGCACCCACATTAAAGTAGCCGCCGGTGAAGAATTTCAACTGCAAAGCATCGAAATTGAAACAAACAAGGAGATCGAACCATGAGTTCCAAAGTAACCGTCGTTGAGCAAATCTTGAACGCCAATGACAGCCTGGCCGTGCAAAATAAAGATAAACTTGAGGCCAACAATGTGTTGGGAATTAATGTCATGGCTTCTCCCGGCTCTGGCAAAACCAGCGTCATCTTGCGCACCATCGAAGCGCTCAAAGACTCGCTGCAATTGGGTGTCGTTGAAGGGGATACGGCCGCAGTCACCATCGACGCTGACAAAGTGATTTCCGCCGGTATGCCGGCCGTGCAGATCAATACCGGCGGCCAATGTCATCTGGATGCTGTCATGTTGGGCAACGCCCTGCCGCAAATGCCCCTGGCCGAAATTGATTTGATGATCGTCGAAAACGTTGGCAACCTGATTTGCCCCGCCTCTTTTGCCCTGGGAACCCATTTCAACGTCGTCATTGCCAGCATACCCGAAGGGGATGACAAGCCATATAAATATCCCAATATTTACCGCGGCATCGACGCCCTCATCCTCAACAAAATGGATTTGCTGCCTTACATTGACTTCGATGTCGATTATTTCCGGCGCGGCATTGAAATCCTCAACCCCAACGCCCGGTTTTTCTTAATGTCTTGCAAAACAGGGGAAGGCGTAAAAGAGTGGGCTGATTGGCTGCGGCAGCGGGTGGCCATTTTCAAAAATCGGTGAAAACGGCCGTTTCAAACAAAAAATTGTCGTTGCTAACTTTATGAAACTTGTTTACAGTTTATCCGTTGTGATGATGAAATGAGTCGGTGAATAGTTTGTTTCCGGCTAAAGTAAAGAACAGGAGGTTTAGTATGGCAAAAGTAGTTGTTATTGGTGCAGGGTTTGCCGGACATACGGCCGCGTTATACCTGGGTGACGCCTTGGGGAAAGAGCACGAAATTACTGTCGTCAACCGGTATGAGCATTTTTATTACGTGCCGTCCTGGGTATGGGTGGGCATTGGCCGGATGCCGGTGGAAAAGACCCGCTTCCGTCTCAAGCCAGTCTATGACAAGATGCATGTGCGCTTTGTGCAAGGCAAAGCAACCGAAGTACATCCAGACGACCGCTACGTGGTTGTGGAAAGTGCTAACGATGGTCAGGTGATCAAACTTGATTACGATTATTTGCTCATTGCTACGGGGCCAAAGTTGAATTTTGCGGCGACGGAAGGGCTGGGACCGCACGAAGGCTTTACTCAATCTATCTGCACTGCTCCCCATGCCGAAGCCAGCCGGGACGCCTATTTCGCCCAATTGGAGCGTATGAAGAAGGGCGAGAAAGTGAAACTGGTCATCGGTACGGGGCATCCGGGAGCGACCTGCCAGGGAACCGCCTTCGAGTATATTACCAATATCCATAAAGATTTGGTGCGGCGTGGTTTACGCGACAAAGCGGAATTGTTGTGGCTCTCCAATGAGCAAAATGTAGGCGATTTTGGCGTACATGGCGTTGTGGCCAATTACCAAGGGGAGATGGTTAGCAGTGAGGCATTTATAACGGCCGTTTTCAAAGAATATGGCATCAACTACGAAGTCCAAAAGGGCGTGTACAAAGTCGATGCCGAAAACATTTACTGGGAAGATTTTACTGGCAATCGCGGCCAGACCAATTACGACTTTGCCATGCTCATTCCGCAGTTCAAGGGCATTCAGCTTAAATACGTTGGCAAAGATGGTCAAGACGTCTCTGAACGGGTAGTCAATGCCGCCGGGTTTGTTCTGGTTGATGGTATTTATGGTTTGCCCTACGACCGGCTGAAGATGAATCCCACTGCCTGGCCAGAACTGTATCAAAATCCCTATTACGACAATATTTTTGCCGCCGGTATCGCTTTTGCGCCGCCCGGCCCGATTTCCGAGCCGCACACGACGCCTAATGGCATGAGCATCACTGCTGCACCACCGCGAACGGGCATGGTGTCGGGTATTATCGGCCGTATTGTGGCCAAAAACATCATCGACTTGGTGGAAAAAGGGCGAATGACCCACAGCGAACGCATGACGGAAATGGCCGCCGCCTGTATCGCTTCCATGGGCGATTCCTTGTGGGATGGTTCGGCGGCGACCATTATGATTTACCCCGTAGTGCCTGATTTTCGCCGTTATCCCAATGAAAGCGGCCGTGATATGTTCGTAACGCACATGGAGATGGGGTTGGGCGGCGCCTGGATGAAGCGCATGATTCATTCGACGTTCATGTATAAATTGCAGGGCCGATTGGGCTGGAAGATTGTTCCTGAGTAAAGGTGGTGAATGATGGCTGAGCAGCCAAAAACAACGATGGAAATTACCGATAAAGATCGCAGCCGGATGAATAATAAAATTATTCAGTTGTGGCGGTTTATCGTCTTGAATCTCAAGATTTTGAAGGCTGTTGATCACAGCAAGCGATCGTAAATAAAATATATTAATGATTGAAGATTGATGATTGAATTGCGAACAATCATCAATCTTCGTTTTTTAATCATTTATGAGTCAATTGGAAGGCCGTCGAATTCACATTGTGGGCATTGTGCAGGGGGTTGGATTTCGGCCGTTTGTTTATGGGTTGGCGTCCCGTTTTGCCTTAAAGGGGTGGGTGCGTAACACATCGGCAGGCGTGGATATTGAGGTGGACGGGTTTACGGCCGTTCTCAATGATTTTGTCACTGCTTTGCGGGACGAACTGCCGCCGCTGGCCCAAATTGATGAGCTGACAGTGACAAACGGCCCGGCCAATGGGTTTACCCAATTTGAAATTGTCCATTCGGAGGCCGTCGCGGGCGCTTTCCAGCCCATTTCGCCTGATGTCAGCATTTGCCCCGATTGTTTGCGGGAGATGTTTGATCCCAACGACCGGCGCTATCGCTACCCGTTTATCAACTGCACCAACTGCGGCCCTCGTTTCACGATTATCAAAGACATTCCTTATGATCGGCCGTTGACGACGATGGCCGGTTTTGCAATGTGCGACGACTGCCGGGCGGAGTATGAAAATCCACTGGATCGCCGTTTTCATGCCCAGCCGGTGGCTTGTCCGGTATGCGGCCCGCAGGTGTGGCTGGAAGATGGTAATCAGTCATTGGTAAACGGTAATCCGATTACGGATGACGGATTACGGATTACCGCTCATCGTGAAGACGCCATCCAAAAAGCCCGCCAACTCCTGGCTGAGGGCAAGATTTTGGCGGTGAAGGGATTAGGTGGTTTTCATCTGGCGTGTGATGCGTTGAATGAAACGGCCGTTACCACCCTCCGCCAGCGCAAATTGCGTGTAGACAAGCCGTTTGCCCTTATGATGCTCGATGTGGCCGCAGTGGAACAGCACTGCTTCGTCAACAATGCCGAACGGGAACTGCTCGAATCACGCGAACGGCCTATCGTCATCCTCCAGCGCCGCCCTGATTCACCGATTGTTACCCAAGTTGCCCCTAATCAAAACACCATTGGCGTGATGCTGCCTTACACGCCGCTGCATTACCTTTTGTTGGGCAGGGGAGCAGGGGAACAGGGGAGCAGCAAGGGGGATTCAGCCGTCTGCCTTCAGCCTTCTGCCTTGGTTATGACCAGTGGCAATCTCAGCGAAGAACCCATCGCCACCGGCAATGAGGAAGCGCGGGAGCGGTTGGCCCGGTTGGCCGACGCTTTTCTCATGCACGACCGGGATATTCATGTGCGCTGTGATGATTCAGTCGTCAGGGTTGTTGGCAGCTGGCCGCTGGTTGCTGGTGAAGATCCGACCAGCCACCAGCCACCAGCCACTAGCCACCAGCTACCAGTTCGTCGTTCCCGCGGCTACGCGCCGTTCCCGGTGCGGCTGCCCTGGGATGCACCGCCGATTTTGGCGACCGGGGCGGAGTTGAAGAATACATTTTGTTTGGTAAACGGCCGTTACGCTTTCCTCAGCCATCACATCGGCGACATGGAAAATTACGAGACCCTGCAATCATTTGAACAGGGCGTGGATCATTTTGAGAAGCTGTTCCGCGTCCAGCCGGAGCTAATTGCCTACGATTTGCATCCCAACTACATGGCCACCCGCTATGCTTTGGCCCGCGCCGAACGGGAAGGCATCCCGGCCATCGGCGTGCAGCACCACCATGCCCACATCGCCGCCGGCATGGCCGAACATGGGCTGACGGGCGAGCGCAAAGTGATTGGCGTCAGCTTTGATGGCACGGGCTACGGTGACGATGGCGCGATTTGGGGTGGTGAGTTTTTGGTGGCTGATTATGGGGGGTATGAACGGCCGTATCACCTCCAATACATCCCCCTTCCCGGCGGCGATAAAGCGGTGCGCGAACCGTGGCGCGTCGCTCTGGCCTGGCTTCAGAAGGCTGAATTAGGAGTGATGAATGCTGAATTTGGGCTAGAACAGGCGGCTGTTGATATTGTGCTGCACCAAATTGAGAAAGGGATCAACGCGCCGCCGACGTCCAGCATGGGCCGTTTGTTTGATGGGGTGGCAGCGCTGGCCGGCCTGCGCCAAACCGTCAACTACGAAGCCCAGGCCGCCATCGAATTTGAACAACTGGCCGATCCCAACGAATCTGGCGCCTACCCGTTTGCAATTCACAATTCACAATTTACAATTCATAATTCACAATTAATCTCCCCCATTCCCCTCATCCAAGCCCTCGTCACCGACCAAAATGCCGGCATTTCCATCCCCACCATGTCCGCCCGTTTCCACAACGGCGTGGCGGCGATGGTGCTGGACGTTTGCCGCTTAATCCGTGATGAGCAAGGTTTGACGGAGGTTGTGTTGAGCGGCGGTGTGTGGCAAAATGTGACCCTGCTGACGCGGGCGGTACGGCTTTTGCGTCAGGACGGATTCACGGTTTACGTACACGAAAAAGTACCGCCGAATGATGGTGGACTGGCGCTGGGACAAGCAACTGTCGCTGCGATAACGATAAATAATGAATAATTTACCTTTATTTGATAAGCCCCAAAAAATCACGAGCCAATTTGATACCCATTCAGATATTGTCCTCTATCATGGTGATGTCAATGATTTTGTCGAGACATTACCTGATAATAGTGTCAAACTCATTATTACTTCTCCGCCGTATAATTTAGGCAAAGAATACGAAGATAGAGTTTCAATTGAACAGTATTTAGCAATTCAAACTCAAACAATAGCTAAGTTTGACCGTATTTTGAAACCTGAAGGGAGTATTTGTTGGCAAGTAGGCAATTTTGTCGAAAAAGGTGAAGTATTTCCGCTCGATATTTATTACTATCCGATATTTAAAGAACTGGGCTTCTTTCTGAGAAATAGAATAGTGTGGCATTTTGGTCATGGTTTGCATACAAAAAAGCGATTTTCAGGCCGTTACGAGACAGTTCTATGGTTTACTAAAAGCAACAAATATACCTTTAATCTTGATCTGGTCAGGATTCCGTCAAAGTATCCTGGAAAACGCCATTATAAAGGCCCAAATAAAGGAAAGCCATCGGGCAACCCCAAAGGTAAAAATCCATCAGATGTATGGGAAATACTTTCTCAAGAATGGGAAGAATGCCTTTGGGATATTCCCAATGTGAAATCAAACCATCCCGAAAAAACGATTCACCCATGTCAGTTCCCTGTCGAATTAGTTGAGCGATTTGTGTTGGCATTGACGAATGAAGATGATTGGGTTTTTGATCCTTATTCGGGTGTTGGCTCAGCCTTAATTGCGGCTGTGAAACGTGGCCGACGCGCAATGGGAAGCGAACAAGAAGGTGCTTATGTTTCGTTGGCTCATGAGCGGATTCAATCATTTTTAGATGGAACTTTACGAACACGCCCGTTGGGGAAACCTGTTTACAAGCCAACAGGAAAAGAAAAAGTATCCCAAAGGCCACAAGAATGGACTCAGGTAACGCAAAGTCGTCTATTGGAAGAGCAGGAGAAATACGAATGAAAATAGGCGGAGTTTATTCATTTAAGGGTGGCGAAAAAATTGTTAACCAACATTTTCCAGTCGAACTTCAAGAAATCAAATCGGTTATTGCTGCGGTTAATGGCTTAGAGCATAAAACCAAGAAAAGTTTTGAAAAGACAATGCCAGGAAAAATGCTTTATAAACCGCGTTCGTTGAATAAAGCATTTAGTAAAGAGTTTGAAAAACGAAAGTGGCAAAAATACAAGGTCGCTTGTGATTATCCGACAGAATATTACACAGTTGACTATGTTCCCTCTGCGTCGGTGCGTGGCGCCTATCGTGAAATGGATTTTGTAAAGAATCGGGTAGGAGTTGAAGTTCAATTTGGTAAGTATGCGTTTATGGTTTATAACGTTTGTGCCAAAATGACGATATTCCACAATCAGGGTGTAATTGATGTTGGTGTTGAAATTGTGCCGTTGAAAGAATTAGCCAGTGAAATGTCTACGGGCGTTTCATATTTTGAGCAGTTTGTGTGGGATTTAGAACATCGCGGCGTAGCTGATATTGATATCCCTGTGTTAATTTTGGGGATTACAGTTTAGGAAATCATTCTGGAGGACTTTATGTGTCTAGGTGTACCCGGAAAAATCACTGAAATTTACGAAGTGGGCGGGTTGAAAATGGGCAAAGTCGATTTTGGCGGTGTGACCCGCGAAGCGTGTCTGGCCTACGTGCCCGAAGTGCAGATTGGCGATTACACCGTCATCCACGTGGGCTTTGCTATCAGTCAGCTCAGCGAGGAAGAGGCGATGGAGACGTTGAAATTGCTCAACGAAATTGCCGATATTGATGAGGAATTGGGGATTGAGCCGGGAGAACGGCAGACGTGAAATATATTGATGAATTCCGCGATGCCGACTTAGTAAAAAAGACGGTGGCGGAGATAAAAAGGGTGGTGAAACGGCCGTATACCATCATGGAAATCTGCGGCGGCCAGACCCACGCCATCATGCACTTTGGCCTTGACCAACTATTGCCCGACGAGATTGAACTGGTTCACGGCCCCGGCTGCCCCGTTTGCGTCACGCCGCTGGAGCAAATCGATAAGGCGCTGGAGATTGCCAGCCGCCCCGACGTGATTTTCACCTCCTACGGTGACATGCTTCGTGTGCCTGGCTCCGGTAAAGATTTATTTTTCCATCGGGCGGCCGGCGGCGGCGTGCGCGTTGTCTATTCGCCGCTGGATGCCGTCAAATCCTTAGCAAAACCCAGCGGACAAGCAGGTCGTCTTTTTCGCCATCGGCTTTGAGCGACGGCTCCGGCCAACGCCGCAGGCATCGTTTGGGCCAAAGCACTGGGCGTCGAAAACTTTAGCATTTTGGTTTCGCACGTCCGCGTGCCACCAGCGATACACGCCATCCTCGGTTCGCCTGGCACAATCGCGTGCAGGCATTTCTGGCCGCCAGTCACGTCGAAAACGCTGTGATGGGCTACTGGGAATGCCGCCGATTGCTGCGCAGTACAATGTTGCCCATGGTTGTCACTGGTTTCTGAGGCACTCGATATTTTGCGGGCATTCTGATGGTGAGTGAAACAGTTGGCACGGAAAAGGTCGGGCGCTGAGGTGGAGAATGGATACGGCAATGCATCACCTGAGGAGCAACAAAACCAGCCCAGGCTGTCATCAACCAGTTTCGAATGCGACCGCGTGGCGTGGCATTGGCACAATCCCCGCAGGCGGTTGGTGCCCGCGTCCCGAATTTGCCCAGTTCGACGCCGAACGCGCTGATGTGGGCGATATATGCTCCATCCCGAAGAATCACACTGTATGCTCGGGGCCGGACTGGTCTTTGCAGGCCTGCTCAAGCCCGACGAATGCCCCGCCCCGGCAAAGGAATGCGCCGGAGCACCCCCTGGAAGCAACAATGGTCTCCGGCGAGGTGCCTGCGCAGCTATTACTGTGCAAAAAAAAAGAACCGTATATAAGGCAGAAGCGAGGGCGAAATCAGAAATTCTGCCTTCTGCCTTCTGATTTCTACCTTATGTTGGATCACTTCGGCCTCCTGGCCCCCTTTTATGAACGGGTTATTCCGCCGCCCGATTTGGAGCGGTGGAAGGAACTGTTAGATTTGCCGGTGGCGGGCGGTTTGCTCGATGCCGGTGGCGGTACTGAAGCGCGTGTCAGCGCAGTTGCGGCCGTTTTGTCGATCATCTGGTCATCAGCGACGAATCCCGGCCAAAATGCTAAGCCCAGGCCCAGGCCAAAATGTTGTGCTGCCCCGTCGTCGGTGCGGCCGAAACCCTGCCTTTTCCCGATGCCAGCTTTGACCGGGTGATGGTCGTCGATGCGCTGCACCATTTTACCAGCCAGCGCGATGCCGTCGCCGATCTGGCCCGCGTCTTGAAACCGGGCGGTCGTCGTCCAGATAATCGAGCCAGTTGAACCGCTTTTCGTTCGACTGGTGGCTGGCCGAAAAACTGGCGCCAATGCGCAGTCATTTTTATTATCCCGACCAAATAGAAGAAATGCTGGCGGCGCTTGGGCTGCGCACTCGTGTGGCGGGTGACGGCCGTTTCGCCGCCAGGATTATTGCTGATAAAACGTGAAAATCATGTGTCATAACGTCATGCGTCAATAATTTCATGGCGCATGACAAAATGACGTATGACCAAATAAAGAACCATGAACAAATCTGAACCCGTCTATATCGAAAGCGCCATGTGTCCCCTGCCTATTCGGGATCGTGGTCACATCATTTTGGGCCACGGCAGCGGCGGCAAACTGTCCGGCGACCTGATCGCTAACCTGTTTCTGCCGCCCTTTGACAATCCTGCCTTGCGCGCCGGTGACGATGCCGGTGTCGTCGAGGCCAATTACTGTACCCAGTTGGCTGTCAGCACCGATTCCCATGTCGTCTGGCCCTTATTTTTCCCTGGCGGCGATATTGGCCGATTGGCCGTCTGCGGCACGGTCAACGACGTGGCCGTCATGGGGGCCACGCCGCAGTTTTTGACCGCTGGATTTATCCTCGAAGAGGGGCTGGAAATCGGCTTGCTGGAAAAAATCGTCGAGTCGATGCAGGCAGCGGCGGCTGAAGCCGGTGTGCAAATCGTGGCCGGTGACACCAAAGTCGTTGAGCGCGGCAAGGCCGATGGACTGTATATCAACACCGCTGGCGTGGGCTTGATGCTGCCGGGTACGCGCATCAGCGGCTCGCTGGCTCAGCCGGGCGACGTGGTCGTTCTTTCCGGCACGATTGGCGACCACGGCATTGCTGTCCTGGGCGCGCGCGGCGAATTGGGTTTTGAAACCGACATCCAGAGCGATGTGGCACCGTTGAATCATATGATCGCCGCCATGCTGGACGTGAGCGACCGGATTCACGTGATGCGTGACCCCACACGGGGTGGCGTGGCCAGTGCATTGAACGAGATTGCGCGTCAGTCTCAGGTGGGGATTGTGCTGC
The DNA here is from genome assembly GCA_020634245.1 of Ardenticatenaceae bacterium. Classification (GTDB taxonomy): domain Bacteria; phylum Chloroflexota; class Anaerolineae; order Promineifilales; family Promineifilaceae; genus JACKCC01. Next base: position 621,080 of record JACKCC010000006.1, read on the forward strand.
ATGAGCAAAAGATTCCGGTGAAAACGGCCGTACGCGCCGCCTGTGAAATGTTAGGCTTTGACCCCCTCTATATCGCCAACGAGGGCAAACTGCTGGTCATCGTTCATCCCGAAGACGCCGAAGCGGTGCTGGATGTGATTCGGCAAGACCGTTACGGGGCTGAGGCCGCTATCATCGGTGAGGTTAAAGCTGAGCCAAACGGCCGTGTCCTCATGAAGACTGCCATCGGCAGCACCCGCATCGTCGATTTGCTCATGGGCGAAATGCTGCCCCGCATTTGTTGATATTTCCATTTTGCTTGTCGGTGGCTGAGGTTTTGATGAGCGCGAGGCTGGTCACGGCCGTTTCATTTGTGTAATCGCTGCATTGTGGGGAAAATGGCAGAAACAGCAGCAGGTGAAACGGGATGGACGATTACGATTTTGACGAATTTGAACAATCACAGCCGGAACCCGTGGAAAACGGCCGTTCCCGTTGGAAACCGGTTTTTTATTTAGGCTTGATTTTCGTACTGATCGTTGGCTTGTTATGGTCGGGTATCAGTGGTGTGGTTTGGTTAGTACAGCAGGCGCGGCAGGGTACGGCCGTAACCACCGAAAACCCGCCAGCCGCTACTAACCAACCGCTTCCTACCTTTGACCCGGCCAATGCCGTCAACCGCATTGTCTACATTGACAGCGGCGGCCAGGTGGCCACCATCGCGCCGGATGGCAGCGAGCCGCGCCAACTCACCGATGATCCCGTTCGATACCAATTTCCGGCCTGGTCGCCCGATGGGGAATATATTGCTGCGTTGGGCGGGCGCACGCTGGTACGTTTGACCGATACTGCTGAATCGGATTCAGTGGAATTATATAGCAGCCGCAGCCAGAATCCGTTTTATTTTTATTGGTCGCCCGACAGCCGTTCTGTCACCTTTTTGGCCAACCACCCATCAGGGATTGGCCTGCATCTGGCTGCCGGCGATGGCGAATCGGCCAGCCGTTTGCTGGCGACTGGCAGCCCGTTTTATTGGGATTGGCAGGCCGACTCGACACAAATCCTCATTCATGCCGGCTCTACCGGTGAAAACGCCCGGCTGGCGCTGCTGGATGTGGAAAGCGGCAGTGTGGGGCCAAACGTGGCCGCTCCCGGGTTTTTCCAGGTTCCCGACATTTCGTATGACGGCCGTTACTGGGCCTATGCCGAGCGGGATGGCAGTGGTAATAGCTGGCTGGTACTGGCTGATGGCCAGACTGGCGAGGTGCAGCGGCAGCGCCATGCCGGGCAGGTCGCTCTTGGCTGGAGTCCGGTGGCGGATCAGGTTGCGTTTATCAGCACAAGTACCAATCAAATGGATTTTACCGGCCCGCTGCGCCTGATGGATGCGGCAACCGGTGAGACGACTTTGCTTTCACGTGATCCGGTAGCGGCGTTTTTTTGGTCGCCGGACGGCCGTTACCTGGCCGTGATTTCGTTGGATCAGGGTTTGAAAGGGGACATTGTAGAGGGAAACGGCCGTCGCACTCTGGGCAAATCCAATACGCAAACCCATCCTGACATCAGTCTGAACCTGTCTCTTATTGACGTAGTAACAGGCGAAAAACGGCGTCTGCTGTCGTTTCAGCCGAGCGTCATTTTTATCACGCAGTTCCTGCCCTATTTTGACCAATACGCGCTCAGCCACCCCATCTGGTCACCCGACAGCTTAGCAATTGTGCTGCCCATGAGTAACGGCCGTACTACCCAAATCACCGTCGTTCCCGTCAGCGGCGGCTCACCACACCCCATCGCCGAAGGCGACATGCCCTTTTGGAGCCAGCAATAAGCCAATAAAGCTGACGGCTGAAACGCTGACGCCTGATAGCTTGGGAAAAGTTAACTGATTAACACGCCGCATGTAGCATACCTCCCTGCAAAATTCAGGCCCTTTTAGTACACTGGTACTATCAAGTTCGCATTGCAGCCCAGTTGTAAAAGGATTAGCTGATACTTCAAAAGAGAGGTGTGAGATGTTCCCGATTTACATGGCGTTTTGGTCAATCATTATCATTTTGTTTCTTGGCTTAACCCGCATCCGCAATCTGGCACAAATCATCATCGCTTCCCTGATTACAGCCCTGGTGCTCCTGCTCAGTCAGGTTTTGTTCGCCGAATTTTCCGCTGCTGCTGGCCTTTATCCCGATTTGGCCGTGTCTAACCCCAATCAGTTTTTGTCTCAAGGGTTGATGGGCTGGCTGGCTTTACTGGTCTTGCCCTGCGGCTGGCTGGGACCAATCATTGGCCTGCATCTGGCAGAGCGTTGGCAGCCCCAACCAGAATCATATTAAAAACAAGCGGCCCGATTTCCCAGCGAAATCGGGCTTTTTTCTTTTAGGCGAGCTGTACCTATCGAGGGCTGAGCTTGTCGAAGCCAGGAATTTCCTTCGACAGGCTCAGGCGACGATAGAACAACAGGCTCAGGCAATAATCAAATTATCAATCAGCCGCGTTTTGCCAATAAACACTGCCATTGACAGTAATGCTTTGTCTTCAATTCGTTCCAGTTCGACCAGCGTTTCCGGATGAGCTGCGCTGACATAAGCCAGCCGGGCGAGTGGTTCGGCGATGATTAAATCGGTCATGATGCGGCGCAGCGTGTTTGCATCCCGTTCTCCCTCTTCGAAAGCAATCCTGGCCCACTGCAAGGCGCGGCTGAGGACAAGGGCGGCCTTTCGTTCATCGGGGTTGAGGTATTTGTTGCGGGAACTCATCGCCAGGCCGTCCGGTTCGCGCACGATGGGACAAACGATTAGCTCCAGATTGAAGTTGAGATCGCGTACCATCTGGCGCAGGACGACGGTTTGCTGGGCATCCTTCTGACCAAAGTAAGCCCGATCAGGCTGTACGATGTTGAACAGCTTGGCCACGACGGTGGCGACACCGGCAAAATGGGTAGGGCGGGCGGCCCCTTCCAGCGGTTTGGTCACATGGGAAAGCAGCACGGCCGTTTGGAAATCAGGCGGGTACATCATTTCGTCAGACGGCGTGAAGACGAGATCGACGTTTTCGGCTTCAAGTAAGGCCAGGTCGCGCTCCAAATCGCGGGGGTAGCTGGCTAAATCTTCAGTGGGGGCAAATTGAGTAGGATTGACGTAGATGCTGACGGCAACACGGCCGTTTTCTTCTCGTGCCCGCCGTACCAATGATAAATGACCTTCGTGTAGATACCCCATTGTGGGGACAAAGCCCCAATTTTCATCCTTATCCTGTTTCCGTACAGCACGGACCTCTTCTATTTTTGCGGTTACGATCATTTGAACTCCTGAATATTGATGATTGAAGATTAAAGATTGAAGGCGACAAGTAAATCTTCAATCTTCAATCTTTGATTATTTATCACGAATTGATGTAGTTTTTCATTGACGGGTGTGGGAATACCGGCATAACGGCCGTTTTCTACCACCGCTCCGCAAATCGCCTCAATCTCGGTGGGGGCGCCACGTAAAATGTCTTGCAGCATCGAGGAATGGTTGGCGGCGGTAGCCTGGGCCACTTCCAGGGCGCGCTGTCCGGCATCGGGGTAAGGCAGGGTAACACCGAGAGCTTGGGCGACAACGGCCGTTTCCCGTGCCGCCGCCATCATCACATGTCTGGCAGGTTCGTTTTCGGCCAGGAAGCCGTTGGGCACGCCCAACAACGCCGTCAGTGGATTGATGCCGCAGTTGACGGCCAGTTTGCCCCAGACCAGGCCGTCTACGTTGTCCACCAGATGCGTTGTTAGCCCGGCTTGATTGAAGAGGCGGGCGACGGCCGTTAACCGCCCCGCCGTCGCTGGTGTGGAGGCCAGATAGGTCGGGCCGTGTCCGGCATGGCGCACGATTCCCGGTTTGATCATTGTCGCGCCTTGTGCGGTGGTGCCGAGGGCGGTGTGATGGGGTTTGAGTTCGGCCGTTAAGATTTCCAGGTTGCCCAGTCCGTTTTGCAGCGTTAGGGCCAGTCCGTTGGGGGCGAGAATTTGTTTTGCCAGGGCCGCCGCTTGTTCACTCTGATGGCTTTTGACCAGGATGAGGGCTAAATCGACCGGTGGAACGGCCGTTGGATCGTTGGTGGCCTGGATAGTGTAGTGGTTGGAACGGCCGTCAACACCAATCAATGCCAATCTATCGTGAGACAGCGCCGCAAGTTGCTCCGGCCAATGCCCCAACAGCGTTACGTTCGCCAGCGGCGATAAAAATGCGCCAAATAAGCAGCCCATCGCGCCTACGCCAATGATGACCACGTGCATCATTCAGCAATCATCCTTCTAAACTCGGCTTCCTCTTCGACGGACATAGGATAAGTGTGCTCGACGGTAGGGAAACGGCCGTTGATCACATCTTCCCGGAAAGCAACCAGCGCATCAAGCGCAGTTTGCCCCAGACGAGCGTACTGCTTGACAAACCGGGGCTGTAAACGGTCGAACAGGCCCAACAAATCGTGGTAGACCAACACTTGTCCATCACAGCCAGCCCCTGCGCCAATGCCAAACGTGGGGATGGTTAATTTTTGACTGATGACAATGGCTACCGGCTCCGGCACAGCTTCCAGGACGATGCTGTAGCAGCCGGCAGCTTCCAGGGCCAGCGCATCTTGCACCAGGTTGTGGGCGGAAACGGCCGTTTTCCCCTGCACCCGGTATCCGCCTAATTTCGACTGCGACTGCGGCGTCAGGCCAATGTGGCCCATCACCGGTATCCCGGCCCGGCTGACGGCCTCGACGGTGAGAGCCATTTCCCGCCCGCCCTCTAATTTCACCGAATCCATCCGGCCTTCTTTGAGCAGCAGGCCGGCATTGCGTACTGCTTCGGCCATGTCAGCCTGATAGGAGAGGAAGGGCATATCGCCAACTGTAAAGGCGTACTGCGTCCCGCGGGCGACGGCACGGCAGTGATGGAGCATTTCGGCCATTGTTACCGGCACGGTGCTGTCGTAGCCTAAAACGACCATCCCCAGCGAATCACCGACCAGGATGACGTCGATTTCGGCATTGTCTACCAACTGCGCACCAGTGAAATCGTAGGCAGTCAGCATGGTGAGGGGCTGCTTGTTGTTTTTCTTGCGCTGCAAATCCAGAATGGTGACTTTTTTGCGACTCATAATGCACCTTTTAGGACAGGATTAACACAGATGAACACGAAATTTTTACTTGCGGACTAAATCTGTGTTTATGAGTGTCGATCAGTGCCCAATCGATTTTTGTGATAGAAAAAATAGTTGGTCGGCGAGGGACTCGATGGTGGGGCTCAGGGCTAGTTTTTCGCGCCAGGCGGCGGGGATGGCTTGTTCGCCGTAAAATGCGCCAGCCAGTTGGCCATAAACGGCCGCTGTTGTGTCGGCGTCGTCACCCAGGTTGGCGGCCAGCAGGCAGCCGTCGCGGTAGTTGTCGCTGTGGTAAAAGGCCCACAACGCCGCTTCCAGCGATTGGACAACGTAGCCGCTGCCTTTGATGGCCGGCGGCTGTTTATTCTTGAAAGAGCCGGCGGCGATGGCGTCGATTTCGGGAACCAGGGGGTTAGTTTGCCAATGATCAGCGAGTGGTGTGTAGCGGGTGGTGAGTAGGGTTTCTTTGTCTACACCATTGAGTGCACCCCAAATTAATCCGCCAGAGTAGCGGCAGGCGTCGATAGCGGCAGCTGCTCCATGTGTCGTACGCGAACTTTGGCCTGATTGTTCGATGGCTTGGGCGGGGGAACGGCCGTAATACAGCACCACCGGCGCTAACCGCATAATCGATCCATTTCCCGCCGAATACGGGTCAGTCGAGCCAGCAAATGGGTTGCCGGTTTGTTCGTAACGATGAAGGGCGTCCCGGACTGTGTTGCCGATGTCAAAGCAACGGCCGTTGCTGCTCATGTAGCCCTCTTTGTACCAGCGCAAGTAGCGTTCCATCTGGTCGGCCGGGTCAAACGCCCGCTTTTCCACCAGGCTGGCCGCCAGGCATAGCGCCATCGAGGTGTCGTCGGTCCACTGGCCGGGTTCCAATCGGAATGGGCCGCCGCCGACCATGTCGGCAATGGGCGCAAAGCTACCCGGCGGTTTGAATTCCAACGTTGTGCCTACGGCGTCGGCCGCCGCCAGACCCAGTAAACTGCCGCGATAACGTGATTGCATGTTCATACTGACATTGTAAAGCGACGGCCGTTTTATGACCACTTTCTCAGTGATTTATTAACCGGATTGGTTCATAATGATTGGTGGAAGTAGGAGTTTTTGCTGGGGAAAGCAGCGAATCTTGTGGACTGGTTTACGATTTTGATTTTGGCGCTTTTGCTGATTTATACGTTGATACCAGCGAATCGTGAAATTGTTGATGAAATAGATGGTGAGGGAGTCCGTATCATTCCCCCTCTCGGCGCGGATCCAAAACCTCGTCAATGTGCAGCCAAAGAACACGGGCGTAATGAAAAATAATTGGCGACAAAATCAGCAGGGTGGGCAGCAGCGCCAGCAGGTACCAGGTCACTGACGCATCATTGACGTACAAATAAATGGCAATGGGCACGAGAGCCGCTACCGCCATCACGTAGCCAATAAATACCGACATCATAAAATAGCCGTCTTCCCGCTCAAATTTGATGTCGCAAACGGAGCAGGTTTCGTTCATTTTCATGAATGATGAGAATATCTGACCGCGCAAGCAGTGGGGACAGCGTGAATTAAGTATCGCTTTCAGTCGCAATTTCTATTTTCCTCCGGGATGATTGCCACAAAGATAGCAAGTGGTAGGCTTGCGAGCAACAAATTCAATCATCAATCTTTAATCGTTAATCATATTGCTGGAAATGGCGGAAACGGCCGTTTATAATGCAATCAAGATGAACGATCCCATAACCTGGACCTTCCACGACGAAATCCGCCAAACGCCGATTGATTTGCCCCGCGCCGCTTTGAAGCTGGCCCGCGAAGTGGCTTACCCCAAGTTGGATGTGGCCGGGTATTTGACCCGGTTGGATGAATTGGCGGTGGTGGCGGAAACGGCCGTTTCCCCTCACAACTCCATCCTCACCCAAACCGAAAAACTGGCCGATTTTCTATTTGAAGAGCAGCAGTTCCAGGGCAATCTGCCCTTCTACTTCGACCCGCGCAACAGCTTCCTCAACGACGTCTTGGATCGCCGTCTGGGAATTCCCATCACCCTGTCCATTTTATTCATCACCGTTGGCCGTAAACTGGGGCTGCCACTGCACGGCGTGGGCATGCCCGGCCATTTCATCACCGCCCTGCATTACGGCGGGCAGGATTACTATTTTGACCCTTACCACGAAGGCAAACGGCTGACGATTCAGGAATGCGCTAATGTGGTGTGCCAGACGACCGGCTTTGAATTTCGCACCGAGTGGCTGGCTGCCACAGAATCACGCGATATTTTGGTGCGGATGTTGAATAATTTGCGCAACGTCTACGTCCAGTATCAACAGTGGTCTCCGGCAGCGGCCGTTATCAAACTACTCAATCAGGCCGAACCGAATGAATTCCATCATTTACGTGATTTGGGATTTGTTCACTTCCAAGGGGGAAAAGTACGGCTGGCCGCCCATTATCTGGATGCCTATTTGAACACCCAACCTAATGCGCCGGACGCCGACAACATCCGCCATAACATCAGCCGGGCTGTTGATGCCTGGGTTCGCCAGAATTAAAAGTTTTGCAGATTAAAGACTGGAGACTAATTCAGTCTCCAGTCTCTAGTCTCAAGCATATGCAGCCAGTGATTCAATCCGCAAATCGCGTAGCCGGTTGCGAATAAGCTGGCTCGCTTTCTGACTCATCAGGTAGCCAAAATCAGGCTGTTTCTCAAACAATTTCAACAATTTTTCCGCGTCAAAAGCGATGACCTGGCAGTCTGTTAAAGCTTTGCCGTTAGCCGTGGCCGTGTAAGGCGAAATCAATGCCGACCAGGCAAACACGTCGCCAGTGCCCACCGTGCTGATGGTCACATCTTTGGTTTTGAGTTCGCCCAAAAGCTGACCGGAGACATTTTGTTTGGCTTCCCGGTCTGGCACCGAAATACCAATGCCAATGGAACCTTTGACAAGCAGATAAAAACAATCCAGTTTATCTTCTTCTTGGAAGAAGTTGTGCCCCGCTTCGACAGACATTTCTTCAGCGGCATTGGCCAGGCTAACGAGGTGTTCGTGGCTCAACCCGGCGAAGAATGGATAACGACGCAGCAGTTCAGGTGAGATCATATTCCACTCCTAATTCGTGTAGAACGGCCGTTACCGCGCCTGGAATCGCCGCCGCAACGGCCGTTGTCGGTTCATCACTAAAATCAATCACATTTTCCACATTTGTCGTAAAATTAACCACCTCCTTTGGCATATTCAAGCCACCTCCTTACCGGAATCCAGTAACCATGCGAAACGATTGTATAATCGCATCCCAGTCTTTTTCTCTTTGTGCAAACCATTTTTGATCATTACAGGTGGCTGTAATCGCGTATTCAGTTTTATCGAAAACAATCATATATTTCTTGTTCCACCGGTCTCCCATACCATCCGAGATAAAATAGCTTGCGCATACATGCTCTTTGCCTCCGACGGCGATTCGGCCAATTTTCAAACCAGAAAACCTTCTTACCATAGCGAAAAGCATAAAATCACGTTCTGTTTGCTCCAGGGGAGGTTCTGGGAATAGAGGGCCTATCTCAAAATTAAACGCCTCGTCATAGCAACCATATTGAAAGAGGTCTTTACCGCCTTGCTTTGGAATGGGCGCCGGCGCCCATTCTACCGGTATATCAATTTCAAAGCCGTGTTTTTCGTTTCTATAGGTTTTTTGGGATTTTTTGGCTGGGGTTCTAAAACCGATTGGTCTCTTTTGGCTACCCTTCAACCCTTCCAATTTTAGTATTTGGGGGTTAGTTGTAAAACCAATCTCCTTTTTGGGACTGGTTTGCAACGCATCTGAATTCTTTGCCGGAGGGTCGCTTTTGATACGAGTTCCGGGTGTTCTACTTACCACGCGTCGCACAATGTCTTCCCAATCTTCTCTCCAGGTATAACCAATTGAACGCAACTGTGATAGGACTAGTGGTTTGTAAGCGTCTGGATCAGCAATAATCGCATTGGCAAATGCATCTAAGGCTTTTTCAAATCTGGGATCGCCATGCTCACTGATTCTATAATATGTTACTCCGATATTTATGTAGGCGGTTCCATTCTTGGGATTCAGAGCAACAGCTTTTTCAAATTCTTCCATACCGGAGGGGTCCCCCAAACCCATTTTGATGTCTCCAAGATTGCAGCGCGCCCTTGATTCACGTTTTAGGTATCCGATTCGATTGAAGGCATCTATAGCTTTTTCATAATAGATGGCAGCTTGTCTGCGATCCATCAAATAGACCGAATGAATGCCTAACCAATAAAATATTGCTCCCTCATCGCTTGAGTTGCAGTTTTGGGCCATCTTTAGCAAGGACTCGCGCGCATTTTTGTGCAGATTAGGATCAATCTTCAACGCTTCTTTGTATAAAATTAATCCCGTTTGTACATTGCCATCCTGATGATGTCTTGTTGATTCATAAAACAAATCCATTGCTCGTTTTGTATTGGAAGGTAGATTGCGATATCCAATCAGTGGGTGTTCAATCGCATATTCCGTCTCAGTAGATTGACTGTCAACTGCTTTAGGCTCCACTTTTTTTGCGTGATCGGAAAGAATTGATTTTACTTGAAGTATATTTTTTTGAGCTTTCTTAAAGCTAATTTCACCTCCGATAAAGGCAAACAGAGTCAAAACAACTGTAAAAAACGTCCAGTTAATCCTGATATAACCGCTCATTGATTGTGTGCTGCTGATAAGTGTCAATATTGAGAAGATAAACGCCCCTAAAACACCTAAAGCATTTAGGATGAAGGTTGGGAACAGATTTTCATAACCCGCACCGAGGTGCTTCCTGATTAAGCTGGCGCGGCGATCGAAGTCATGAATTCTAGGTCCTGGCCATTTGACGATACCGGTAAGTAACGCCACAGTAAGTTTGAAAAATGTGGGTATAATGTGCCAAATTTTTCCACCAAAGTAGACAGTTGCTAGACCAAAAATGATTGAAACCGGAGAGATATTCATGATTAGCCCAGTTGCCCTCTTCAACTAAACGGCCGTTACCCCATAATCATAGCGACGGCGGCCGTTATTGGACCACAATGATAGAAATGTTATAAGTGATGTAGGAGAGCACCCACATCATTCTGTATTAATTCGCTCCAACTCAGCTAAAACGGCCGTTACCGCGCCTGGAATCGCCGCCGCAACGGCCGTTGTCGGTTCATCACTAAAATCAATCACATTCTCCACTTCGATGGCGTAAATGACGACTTCATCCGGCAGGTGCATGCCCATTTCCCGCCCTGCATCCAGCGCCGTTACCAGCGTCGTATCATGGGCCGAGGCGCTGTGCTGCGTCGGGCTGACGGCGCGTAAGTCGTCCAGGGTCATCCGGTGCATCTTCCCCGGCGTGTTACGGCCGTTGGTAAACGCATCCACGATGATCGCCCGGTCGTAGCCAATCATCAGCTCCATCAACCGCAGACCGCCGGCGCTGGCTTCAGTCACAAAAATGTCGTGGTTGGCGGCTGGTGGCCGGCTGTTGGAAAGAATTCGCTCTAATTCGTAAGCGACTTTCACACCCACGCCATCATCCGTGAGAATAGGATTGCCCAATCCGATGACGATTGTTTTCATCGTGTTTTCAGACCCTAAGGGTTTTGAAAACCCTTAGGGTCTCTAATTTTTGCTAGGTAAACTGACTCAGCCGCTCCACTTCCTCCCCATCCGCATCCTTAATCACCACTTCCAGCGGCATTTGGCCGGGCAGGGAGTGGGTGGCGCAGGACATGCACGGGTCGTAGTTGCGGAAAGCCATCTCAATCGTGTTCAGCAGCCCTTCGGTGACGACAGTGCCTTTCTTGATCAGGCCTTGCGCCGCCTTTTTGACCGACATGGCGATGGGGGCGTAGTTGTTGGTCGTGCCCACGATGAGGTTGACCTTGGTCAGGATGCCGTTCTCGTCCGTCTTGTAATGATGGGTCAGTGTGCCACGCGGCGCTTCGACGCTGCCAACGCCTTCGGTGGGCGTGTTCTTGACGATAACGCGCACGTCGGGGTCGGTGATCTCCGGGTCTTGCGACAGCTCCAGCATCCGTTCGGCGGCATAGAGCAGTTCGACCAGCCGGGCCCAGTGGGTGGCTAAGCGGTGATGGATGGGTTGGTAACGGCCGTTCACCTTCTTGCTGCCCAGCGTCTCATAAAACTTCTCAAACGCTTCCTGGGCTTTCGGCGTCGCCATGCCATCCGATGCGTTCAGCCGCGAGAGCGGGGTGGCGCAGTACACGCCGCTGTCCATGCCATCGGTAAAGCCGTTCCAACCCACACCTTTTAGATAGGGAAACTTCAGGTAAGTCCACGGTTCCACCCGCTCGGCCACATGCTTCATGTAGTCCTTTGATGGATACTTGACGAACTCCTTGCCTTCCGGACTGGTCACACGAATCATGCCATCGTAAAAATTGACGTGATTGTTCTCATCTACTGTACCCATGTAATAAGTATTGTGGGTGAACGCATCCGACAAAATCAAATCGACGTAAGCCTGATTGCTCAACACCACGTCGGCAAACAACTGCAGGCTGAAGAGGGCGAATTCCACGTTTTCTTTGGCGTAGCCTTCGATCTCCTGCCGCATTTCGTGCGTTACCTTCTGGCTCCAGCCGCCGGGCATGCCGGCTACCGGATGGATGCCGCGCCCGCCCAACATCTGGATGACGTGATGGTTGCGTTTGCGGCAGGCGATGACCTGCTTGCCGATGTCCACGCCCACTTTGTGGATCACGCCCAGAATGTTGCGTTCAGCGGCCGGTGCATTTGGCCCCAAAACAAAGTCAGGCGCGCCCAGCGCGTAAAAGTGGACGGTGTGGTCGGTGCAGTAGAAGGCGGAGTAGAACATTTCCCGGACTTTGTGAACGGCCGTGCTCGGTTCCACGCCATACAACGCATCCAACGCCTTCGTCGCCGCCATGTGGTGTGCCTCCGGGCAGACGCCACAAATCCGGTTCGTAATCCGCGGCATCTCCTCCGCTGGCCGGCCCACGCAAAACTGCTCAAAACCGCGCAGCTCCGGAATCTGGAAATACGCATTCTTGACATCTCCCTCTTCGTCCAGGAAGATTTCAATTTTGCCGTGCCCTTCCAGGCGGGTAATTGGGTCAATTGTTATCCGTGTCATGAAGCACCTCCATGGCCATTTCCGTTGAGCTTGGCCCGCCGCAGCAGTGAATGCGACATGCTAAACCGATAGAACGTTCCCGCCGGGTCAACAATCGTATCCATGACTTCCTCAAGCTGCTGTTCCATCTTCTCCAGGTCTTGCCCGGCTCCGCCTACATTCAGTACCGAAGCAATAGCTGTCACCATCTTGGCCCCCTGGTCCTCAACACCATCCATTGGCCCATAACAGCCTCGGCAGCCCATACCTACTTGCGGACAGAGCGCGCCGCAGCCGCTCCGGGTGGCCGGCCCCATACACATGATGCCCTGTTCTAGCAAGCAGACTTCCGGATCAGGCAGTACCTCATACGGTCGGAAGAAGCGGTCAATCTTCTTCACGTCCTTTTGCAGATGGCATTCCTGGCATACAGCTACATTGCCTGCCCCGATGATGGAACCGGCCGGTGGCAGTGCTGCGCCTTGTGTTAAGGCTGCTACAACCGCCTGCAAAACCGCCCAAATCTGGTGTGGTTCCGGCGGGCAGCCGGGAATTGTATAATCCACATTCACCACTTGATCCAACGACTTAACCGTGTGGTAGAAAACAGGGATTTCCAGCGTGCCTTCCGGTACATCGTAGAACGGTTGAGGCAGCGTTCCACTTGGGTTATCAATCGAAGGATTATCCAGATAAACCGTATTCAACGTCGCTTCTTTTGTTGTCAAATTGGAAAGGCCAGGTATGCAGCCCTCGTAAGCGCAAGAGCCAAATGCGACCATCACCTTCGATTTTTGCCGCAGCAGTTTGGCCATCTCCTCATTTTCCGAATTGCGGACAGCCCCATTGAATAGGCACAAATCAATATAGCCATCCGGGTAACCCTTCAAATCCTTTACTTTGAAGTCGGCAATGCAGGGGAAGAAGGCGATGTCAAACACCTCATCCACAATCAGGATGTTTTCCTGGATGTTCAGCACAGCGATTTCACAGCCGCCACAACCGGAACCCCAGTACATGGCTAATTTTGGTTTGTCACTCATGCTGGCACCTCCTCTTTTGCTTCATGATGGATGGGATGATCCCCATTTGGCGCGACGACGCCTGGCCAGTTTAATGGCCCCAGCGCCCGTACCTCCTCTACCATCTTGGTGATTGTTTCTGCCAGATGGACGCCCTCAGCGGCGCTGGCCCAGACCAGTTTAACCCGATCCGGTTCGACACCGAATTGTTTCAAGGTGCGTCTGAGCAAAACGTAGCGCCGGTAAGCTTTGTAATTTTGTTCCAGGTAATGGCATTCACCCGGATGACAGCCGGTGATAAGTACTCCGTCTGCGCCACCTTTCAATGCTTTTATGACAAAGGTGGGATCCAAACGGCCGGAACACATCAACCGGATCAGGCGCACATTCGGCGGATATTTCACGCGTGACATCCCCGCCAAATCCGCTGCCCGGTAGCTGCACCAGTTGCAGGTGAAGCCGATGATTAAAGGCTCGAATTGTTTTTGTTCAGCCATAGTAGTTCTCCGTTTTGGTTGTTGGTTGCTGGTTGCTAGTTCCTGGTTATTCGTTACCAGCTACCCGCCGCCAGTTACCAGCTACCAATCACGCCACCTCCGGTTCAAGGATACGCACCGAATTGCCGTTAAAGCCAATCATCAACAGGCCTTCCAGTTGAGCCAGTACCTGTTCGTTGCTGAATTGGGTGCCAGTGATGGCGTTGGAAGGGCAGGCGGCGACGCAGGTACCACAGCCCTGGCAAAGCGCCGGGTTGATCTCGGTGACCATGCGATCTTCGTGGAAGAGGATGGCGTTGAAGGGGCACATATCGTTGCAGATGCGACAGCCAGAGCATTTTTCTTCGATGACGCTGGCCCGAATCGGGTCCAGTGCCAGTTCTTTTTGATGGATGCGTCCCAGCACACGAGCCGCTGCGGCCGCACCCTGGGCGACACTGGCCGGAATGTCCTTAGGCCCTTGCGCGCAGCCAGCAATGAAGATGCCTTCGGTCATCGTGGCCACCGGGTCGAGTTTGGGATGTTTCTCGGTGAAGAAGCCCTGAGCGCTGCAAGCGATGCCGAATTTTTGGCCCACTTCTTTCGAGTCAGCCCGCGGTTGTAGCCCAGCAGAGAGAATGACCATATCGACGGGGATGCGACGTTGTTTGCCGATAAAGGTATCTTCAGCCTGAATGATGATCTTGCCTTCTTCTCCGGGCAGGCGGGCGGCATCGGTAACTTCAGCTACGCGGCCACGGATAAAGTGGACTCCTTCGGAAAGTACCCGCTGATAGAATTCGTCGTAATCTTTGAAGGCGGTGCGCATGTCGATGTAGAAGTTGTAGACGTCGGCGCTTTTTACCCGCTCTTTGACCAGATGAGCGAATTTGATGCTTTGCATACAGCAGATGTTGGAACAGTAGTTGTTGTAATGCCGGTCACGGCTGCCGACGCAGTGAATGACGGCGACTGCTTCCGGTTCGGTGACGCCATCTCGCAGTAGGACGGCCCCGTTGGTGGGACCGGAAGCATTGCACATGCGTTCAAATTCCAGGCTGGTGAAGACGTTGGCGAGACGGCCGTATCCATACTGTGGAATTCGCCGCGTGTCAAACAAATCATAGCCAGTCGCCAGAATGATGTTGCCCACGTTCACCTGAATTAACTCATCCTTCTGCTCAAAGTCAATTGAGTTAGGCTGTGTGGGGCAGAAAATTTGGCACGCTTTGCACTTGCCGCGCTGGAAGTAGGTGCAGTTCTCTGTGTCGATAACCGGGTATTTGGGGACGGCTTGGGGGAACGGCCGATACACAGCCTTCCGGTAGCCCAACCCCGCCTCAAACACATCATCAATTACGTTCACCGGGCACTTTTCGATACAAATGCCACAGCCGGTGCAGGCATCCTCATTCACATAGCGTGCTTTCTTGCGGATAGTAACCGTGAAGTTGCCCACGTAACCATCCACCCGTTCCACTTCGCTGTACGATAAAAGAGTGATGTTGGGATGACCGCCGGCCGTCACCATTTTGGGTGTCAAAATACAGGCAGCGCAGTCCAGCGTGGGAAATGTCTTGTCAAACTGGGCCATGTGTCCACCGATGGACGGCTCCCGCTCAACCAGAACGACCGGGAAACCGCTGTCAGCGATCTCGATAGCCGCCTGGATACCGGCAATACCGGCCCCCACCACCAACGTCGTTTCGTTGATGGGAACATGCAGCGGTTCCAATGGTACGTGGAGATTAACCCGTTCCACGCCGCCGGAGATTAGAGCTTTTGCTTTTTGGGTGGCAATTTTCTTGTCGGTGTGCACCCAGGAAACCTGTTCGCGGACGGAAACCATCTCGCACAGGAATGGGTTAAGACCGGCTTTGTCACAGGCGGTGCGGAAAGTTTGTTCATGCAGATGGGGGGAGCAGGCGGCGACAACAACGCGGGTCAATCCCTTTTCCTTAATGTCATCCTGGATAAGTTCTTGACCCAGGCTGGAGCACATAAACTGGTAATCCCGCGATACGACAACACCGCTGTCTTCCAATTGTTCACCGGCCCATTTGGACACATCTGCCACGTCTACCACGCTGGCAATGTTGGTGCCGCAGTGGCAAACGTATACGCCAATTCGTTCTTTACTCATGGCTCACTCCTTCTCCGGCATGATAGGCATGGGTAGTTCGCCCTTGGCTGGTTTCTTTTTCTTCGGCGCAGGCGGTGGTTCTACACCAATTTTGGCCAGTGCCGGAGCGGCATCAATGATTTCCTTGCCGAAGCCAAGTTCGCTGGCTGATAAGCCCAAAGCCAATCCTATCAACTGGGTAAAGTACAGAATGGGAATATTGTAATTGGTGCCTAAAACCCGGTTGACATCTTTTTGGTAGGCATCCAGATTTAGCTGGCACATGGGACAAATAGTGACGATGACGTCGGCTTCGTAATCGGCTGCATTTTTCAGCAGGTTGTTGATCATATTCAACGCAATGGCATCGCTGATTTGGGTCATGTGACCGCCGCAGCAGTGGGCTTTCATGGGAAAGTCAACGACTGTCGCGCCTAAAGCACGAGTCAGTTTATCCAGGCTGGTTGGGTATTCAGGATCATCAAACTTGTCCAAAAAACCGGGCCGAACGATGAGGCAGCCATAATAAGGCGCGACACGCAAACCATAAAGTGGCTTTTTTACTTTTTCTTTGATGGCGTCATAACCCACATCATTGACAACTACGTCTAGTAAATGACGGGTGTGAACCGTGCCTGGAGTGTAGTGCAGGCCGCCAGCATCTAAAGCTTTGTTGACTTTGCTGGCCAGGCTGGGAGAAGCAGTTAGGTAAGCATCACACTTGCTCAAGTTGAGGAAGCAGGCACTGCAAGGGGCAACCATGTTTTCGCCGTTGGTTAACTGCTGCTCGGCCAGAGCCAGGTTGCGAGCGGTAAGGGCGTAGGCTTGCATTTTGTCGACAGCAATGAATTCGACTGCGCCGCAGCAGTTCCAATCGTCAACTTCCTGGTATTCCATGCCTAATGGGGCGGCGATGGCCATTGTTGACTCATTGTAGGCGGCGGCATTCCTTTCCAGAGAGCATCCGGGATAGTAGATATATTTCATTTGATGCCTCCTTGCTCACGTTCAAGGCGACCAATTTCTTCAGCTTTGGCCAGAATGGTTTGGAGCTGATCGAGATTTTTGATGCGCCGTGGGGTCAGATCCATGCGGCCACGGCGCAGCATGTCCAGTCCCATGCCGGTGGCCATTTTGACGGCTCCGAGGGGATGATGGCGCAGGTGGTAGCGGGTGGCAAGACCTAGTTCGAAGGAACGGCCGTATTTCAACACCGCATCCACAAAGAACTCAGAGAAATCGGGGGCATCGCTGGCACTTGATTCGCGGTAATACCCTTCTCGAATTGCTTTGCGCTTGAGGGTGTACATCAGGTCAGTGATGTGAACCTCCTGCGGACAGCGAGACATGCAGTAGTAGCATGACACGCAGTACCAGAACGTGTTGGCTTTTAACACCTCTTCGCGCATATTGGCCTCGATCATGGCAAAAATCCGCCTGGGACTGTATTCCATGTCTGGGCCAGACGGACATGACCCCCCGCATGTCCCACATTGAATGCACATCTCAAAGCGAGGGTCACTACCAGGCGTGTCTTCAATTACTTCTTGCAGGAATGTTCGTTTGGGCACGGTGGCAGCAGTAGGGGATGCCTCATTGAGTAGAGCTTCTACGGTCAAATTTCACCTCCTGGCTATTTGCCGACTAATTGAGCCGGATATTTGTGGCTTGAATGTTGGGTGTAATAAACAAAAACAACCCTCCTTAGCGGAAAGGTCGTTTTGCCAGCTCATCAAATGATTTGAGACAACTCTAAAAGCCCCTTGAAGGACGTTGCTGTATTCATGCTTGGTGGCTCGTCCGTACTATGTAGGCTGAAATGAGGGTGCGTTGTTCGTGGATAAAATAGTGAAATGCGCCTTGTGAATAAATTCACAAACTCTTTTCTTAACTTATACTAATCTGTAGTATTAAACTATGTTAGTGACGAATGTCATAGAGAGAGGGTGAAAGATGTCACTGGCCAAAAATGGGGGGCTGATTTTGGTGGAACGGTTTTCTGTTTTGTGATGTGATAGTTGGCTGTTTAGCGAGTATAATGGCGATGGATGTCTGCAAGGAAAGATTATGGCACAATTGGTGATTTCGTTGGGACAAATGGATGTGGTGCTGGGCAAGCCGGAAGTAAATCTGGCCCAAGTCCAAAGGCTGGCGGCTGAGGCCTCCCGGCAGGGGGCTGATGTTTTGGTTTTGCCGGAATTGTGGTCCACGGGTTATGATTTAGATCGCGCATCTGATTATGCTACGGCCGTTACGGATGGCATTTTTGCAGAGATGGCCAATTTGGCCAAAGCATATGGCATTCATCTTGTCGGGTCATGTTTGTCGCTGTTGGGAGAAGGGGAGTACGGGAATACGGCCGTTCTTTTGGATCCGGATGGGGAATTGATGGGAGCTTACAGTAAAGTCCACCTGTTTCAACTGATGGATGAGCATAAATATTTAACACCGGGCAACTGCCGTTCTCTGGTTTCTGCACCCTGGGGGAAAAGCGGACTGGCTATTTGTTATGATTTGCGTTTTCCTGAACTGTTTCGGGCTTATGCCCTGGACGGGGCAAATATTGTCTTTTTACCGGCCGAGTGGCCTTATCCACGGCTGGCCCACTGGCAAACTCTGCTGCGGGCGCGGGCGATTGAAAATCAAATGGTTGTTGTGGCCTGCAACCGGGTGGGCACGACGGACGGCACGTCGTTTTTTGGGCATTCGTGCATCATTGATCCATGGGGAGAAATTGTGGTTGAGGCGGGTGATACGCCAGCTTTGTTGACTGTTGCTGTCGATCTGGCCAAAGTGGCGGAAATCCGTGCGCAAATTCCTGTATTTGCCGATCGAAATCCTGCTGTTTACGTAAGCGAATAATCAAGTTACTACGGTTATTGTAAGATTGCAGCGCATATTTTACTGTTTACAACGTCGTTTGTTACGTTTCAGGAGTTTAGGGTTTGTCTATTCCTTTAGGAAGAAACGAGTCTGATGCCGATTATCAACCAGCACCGCCTGAGTCTTTATCTGAATGGCGGGAGTGGGTTCTGGACGGCATCTTACGGGTGACGTTTGTACTTTGGGCGGTGGCGTTGACGGCTGGCGTTTTTAGTGTGATGCGTGCCCATACGTGGCAGGAACGGCCGTTAACAACCTTGATTCTTGTGGGCAGCTACGTGTTAACGGCCGTGGCGATGGGCATTGTCACCTTTCGGCGGGCGTACAGCTTTAAGCTGCGGTCGAGCGTTATTTTGGCGACGGTTTATGCTTTGGGGGCTGTGGGTATTGTACGAGCGGGGTATGCGGGTGACGGCCGTCTCTTTTTGTTTGCTTTCATTGCCATGACGGCTATTTTTTACGATTTGCAGCGCAGTTTGTTTGCCCTTTTCCTGAGCATCGCAACTATTGTGACTGCTGCCTGGTTGTGGACAGCCGGGATTATCGTTCCCGCAGCCATCGTGCCGACTCAATGGACGGAGCCTCGTACCTGGGTAACCGGCGGTGTTGTCTTTTTGTTGCTAAGTGTGGCTATGCTGCTAACCGTTACCTTTTTAATCCGCAGTCTGGATCGCAGCATAAGTGATTCCCGCCAGGAACGTAATTTTATCTCGGCGATTTTGGAAACGTCGGGAGCGATGGTGGTTTTATTTGGGCTGGACGGCCGTATCGTACGGTTTAATCGAGCGTGCGAACAGGTAACCGGCTTCACATTTGAAGAAGTGCGAGACAAATTTGTTTGGGATTTGTTTTTAACACCAGGCGGTGTGGAACTCACCAAAACAGTTTTCCAGCAGGTGCAAAAGGGAGCCGAACCCAGCACATATGAAAGTTACTGGCTGACCAAATCGCGCGAACGACGGCTAATTGCCTGGTCAACGACGGTTTTGCGGGGCCAAACTGGTGAGATCGAGTATATTGTCAGTACTGGTATTGACATAACAGTTCATCAGGAGGCCGAAGCGGAACGAGAACGGCTGCTGTCTGCGGAACATGAACAGCGGCTGCTGGCCGAAACATTGGCCGAAATCACCTTGTCTTTGACTTCACAAACCAGCCCAACGGCCGTTCTTGATGAAATTTTGCAGCGTGCCCGGCGGGTCGTTCCCTTCAAAACGGCCAACATCCTTTTGTTGGATGGTGACACGCTGCGTTCGGCCCGCTGGCAGGGCTACGGCATTTTTGGCGGCGAAGAGGCTATCGCCAACTTTTTGCAGCCACTGTATGCCCTTCCTTTGGAAGAGCGGAGCGTGGAGTCCCGACAGCCCCTGGTCATCCATGATACGCGCCAGGAATCGCAGTGGTTGGCTTTGGAAGGAATGGGTTGGGTGCGTTCGCAGTTAATCATGCCGATTGTGCAGCAGGATCGGGTATTGGGCTTGCTGCGTTTGGACGGCAATACGCCGGGCGAATTTTCGACGGAGAGTGCTGAACGGCTAAAGCCATTGGTGAATGCGGCGTCTATTGCTTTGGAACGGGCGCGGCTGCTTCAGGAGACGATGCGGCAGGCACAGCGGGTGCAGCAAATTTTGGACAGCGCGCAAGATGGCATTGTGCTGCTGGATGGCAATTATCGAGTGGAGCTGGCCAATCCGGCGGCGCAAGAGTATTTGGCCGTGTTGACGGAAGGGCTGAACGGTCACCCGGTGACGAAGCTGGCCGGTCAGCCATTGGCTAAGTTGATTGAGCCGCCGCCGGAGGGGATGTCAGGGCATGAGTTGACGGTGGGGAAGGAGCGACGTATTTTTGAAACGGCCGTTCACCCCCTTCAAACAGGTAAAGAATCTGGCGGCTGGGTGCTGGTGCTGCGCGAAATTACCGAAGCGCGTAAACAGCAGCAGTACGTTCAGGCACAGGAACGTTTGGCGATGGTTGGCCAGTTGGCGGCGGGTATTGCCCACGATTTTAACAATATCATGACCGTCATCATTTTATATGCCCAAATGCTGTTGAAACTGCCCCAATTTGCATCCGGTGACGATCAACGCATGGCGACTCTGTTTCGCCAGGCCAAATTGGCAGCCAATTTAATCTCCCAAATTTTGGATTTCAGCCGCCAATCAGTGATGGAACGCCGCCCCGTTAATCTGGTTTACTTCCTCAAAGAACTGCTCAAAATGCTTAAACGGACGCTGCCAGAAAACATCCGGCTGGACCTCGTTTTTGAAGGGGATGAGTATGGCGTTTTGGTCGATCTGACCCGTTTGCAGCAAGCCGTGATGAATCTGGCCGTCAATGCGCGTGATGCCATGCCTGATGGCGGGACGTTGACTATGGAGTTAAGCCATATGTCGTTGGCTGAGGACGACAAGCTGCCGCTGCCGGATATGGTTGCAGGCGAATGGGTAATGTTGGCTGTTTCAGATACAGGAACCGGCATTAAAGCGGAAGATTTGAATCGTGTATTTGAGCCATTTTTTACGACGAAGGAGCCGGGGAAGGGAACAGGGCTGGGATTGGCCCAGGTATTCGGTATTATCAAACAACATGGCGGTTCCATAGATTTAACCAGTGTTGAAGGGGAGGGAACGACGTTCAGGATTTACCTGCCTTACCACAAGCTGGAAGATACGTTGGAACCGGCGTTGGAACATGAAGTCGTCACCGAAGGTGGCGGCGAAACAATCCTGGTGGTTGAAGATGATGAGAATACGCTGGAAGCCGTGTGCGAAATTTTGAAGACGTTGAATTATCATGCGCTGCCGGCTTCTAACGGGGCACAGGCGCTGGAAATATTTGAATGGCGGCACGATGAAATTGAGCTGGTTATCAGCGATATGGTCATGCCGACGATGAGCGGCTCTAAATTGTATACCAAGCTACGCGAATTGAAGCCCGATATTAAAATGGTGATTATTACCGGCTACCCGTTTGGAGAGGAAGATCGGGAATTGTTAAGCCAGGGGATTGTGGCCTGGATTCAGAAGCCGTTTGTAATGGAGCAGATTGCGTCGGCGATTCGGGATGCGTTAACCCCATTAAATTAGTTCCAGGCTAGATGGCTTCGGGTCTGCCAATAGGTTTGTGGGGATTCCAGGAGAGGGCGGAGGGATACGGCCGTTTCCTCATCCCATTTCACATTAACAGCCAAAACATTCGATTGCAGCTGCTCAACGGTAGACGCACCACTGAGGACGACATCAACCCAGGGCTGGGCCAGAACAGCGGCTAAAGCCAGGGCGTCGACGGTGATGTTGTGGTGGGCGGCTGTTTCTTGGAGAATGGCCATCTTTTCTTGGAAGGCCGGAGATTGATTGCGCGGGGTTAAACGGCCGTTAGCCACTGCCTCTTTAATAATCACACCCATTCCAGCTTCATGGGCTTCTTGCAGCGCTTCGCCGGCCGATTGCTCCAGCAGGTTCCAGGTAGCTTGAACTGCGTTGAAGAGGGGACGGCCGTTTACCCGAACCGCCATTGCCCGCCGCAGCGTCTCGGCCTGATTGGCCCCACTTAACGACAGTCCAATGAGTAAGCCGCCTTCACGCAGGCGGGCCAGTTCCTTTAGCACATCGCTGTTTTCCAGTACACCACTGTCCAGCGTAGCCGAATGAATCTGGTACAGGTTCAAATAGCTGCCCAACAAAGTCTGGCTCTCTTTAATCTGGCGCTGCAAAACTGGCAGGGAATGTTCTTTAACTTCATGTTTTTCCACTTCAATTTTCCAGCCGGCGGTGTAGGTGTAGCCCCATTTGGAACCAACGGCGACAGAGCTTGGTGAAATTTCTCGTGCGGTCAACCAGGAACCGAGGAATACTTCGGCACGGCCGTATGATCGGGCGGCGTCAAAATAGCGGATACCAGCGGTCCAGGCGGCATCGAGGACGTCATGGGCATGGTTTTGCATGGCTTGAACGTCATAGTTTTGCTGCAAGTCTTGCGCGTGGCCTAAATTGATATAGCCAGGGCGGCCCAATGCGGCCAATCCCAGGCCCACTCGTGTAATGTTAAGACTGCTGCTGCCTAAAGTTTGCTTTTCCATCATCTTCCCTTCTTACTGTTTCCAAAACAGTCATTACAATTTTACAGCCGACATCGTCACGGTATTTTATATGCACAGTTGATGTTCAGGCCAGTTAATCGAAGATTAGAGATGGCCTTCATGCGGTTTAGAAAACGGCCGTGACCGGCAAAATTGAGTGACTTGGCTGCCGGATAGGTTGTCTAATCCGCAAGATATAGTTCGGCACACGGTTCTCTATCAATTGCCGGCAAAAACCATGACTGTTTTCCCTGAAAATTAACAAGGCAAAGGTTTACTTGCATCATGGTTCCGATTACAATGTATGTCACAAGAGTCCCAGAGCAGCACCGTTCCAATCGGAACAAAAAAGAATGCCAGAGCAAAAAGCGTGACTCGAGGCGATAAATGATAAATGATTCCGAGAAACGGCGAACAGATAAATTTAACAGTGGATTTCTTTCCAATCTAGACCTCGTCGAAGCTGAAATTTCCTATCGCCCTGTTCCCCAAAATATTGACATCGATTCGGCCGGCAGCCGTCCCGTCTGGCGAATCCGGCTGGATTTGGCCTCTGATCCAACTCGTCGTCTTGGCCTGGACATAAATGGCGAAGTAATTTTGGGCCGAAATATTGATGCTCCCAATCTGGTTGATTTGACCGATCTGGGCGGAAGCGAATTTGGCGTTTCCCGGCAGCACGTTCTCCTTAGACCTACTACTAATGATTTATTGGTTGTTGATTTGGGCAGCACCAATGGCACTTTTTGTAATAATCAACAGCTTGATGTGAATGATACTTATGCCTTGTCCAGCGGCGACACATTAACGTTAGGCCGGCTGCAATTTGTTGTCCACATCATTCGCCGGCCGGGTGTTCAGACAGCTCTCCTCGCTGCATCATTAAATTTAGAAGATGCGTTAATGAAGATCGCCAGAGCGATTACGTCCAAGCTGGATTTGGATGAAGTGCTTAACCAGATTGCCGAGATGGCGATGACGCTTACTTCGGCGGGTGAGACGGGTATCTGGCTGGTGGATGAGCTGACGGGAGAATTGTTCTTGGAAGCCGAGCGTGGTATCACCGATGAACGAGTACGGCGTATGCGTCTTCCCATCCGCCGTGATACGCTGGTAGGCAAGGTGATCCGAACGGGCAAACCGGCGCGTGCCCGCCGGGCGCCTGGCGAAGACCAGATTAAGGTTAAGACGAATTATCTGGTTGAAGCGTTGGTTTACGTGCCAATCAAGCTGGGGCAGGAGACGTTGGGGGTGTTAGCGGCCGTTCACCGGGTGGCCGGTAATCAATTCGAAAAACGGGATGAGCAGTTATTGTCAGCCATTGCCGATTCAGCGGCCATCGCCATTCAAAATGCCCGCTTGTATGAGGCGACGGATCAGGCGCTGCAAGAACGGGTTGAGGAGTTGTCGGCCTTAAATGAAGTGTCGCGTACGGTCTCATCATTGATTGATTTAGACAGTGTTTACACGGTTTTAGCCGAACAAGTAAATAAATACTGGCCGGTTGAGGCGGTGCGTTTATACCTTTTGAATGAAAATGAAAAGTTGCTGTATCCGTTATCGGCGCAAGAGGGGGCAGAAGCGGTACGGCCGTATCCCATCGGCATGGGTATCATCGGGCAGGTTGCTCAGACAGGACAGGCAATTATGACCAATGCTGCCGCCGAGCACGCCCGTTACAATGATGCCATCGACGGATTGAATGAGCATGAAACCCAATCGATTGCCTGTGTACCCCTGCGCAGCAACCGGGTTGTTGGCGTGCTGGCCTTGCTTAACAAAACCGATGCCGATTTTACCGATGAGGATTTATACCGCTTGCAGGCGTTTGCGAATCCGATAGCAACGGCCGTTGAAAATGCCCGCCTCTTTGCCGAAGCCAACCGGCAGCGCGCCGCTATCCAGGCCACTGCCCAGGCCTTGCCCCAACCCCTCATCATCCTCGACGAACGGGGCGAGATTCTCATTTCCAACAAGGCGGCGCAAGAAATCCTGGACAGCCACATGGCCAAACTTTTCGAAGCCTTCAGCAACGGCGTTGGCCTGACCAAAGAAATCCTCATTGGTGAGAAAACGTACCTGACCACCACAGAACACGAACCCGATTTGGGAACCATCATCGTCATGCAGGACATCACCTACGTCAAAAAATTGGAAGAAGAACGCTCTGATTTCATGCATGCTCTGTCCCATGACCTCAAAAGCCCGCTGACCTCAATCACCGGTTGGGCACAGCTGCTAGAAAAAGTACAGCCATTAGACGATAAAGGCGCTCGCTACGTTAATCGAATCCTGGCTGCCGGCGACCGCATGTTGGATATGATAGAACAACTTCTGCATACCGTTGATCAGCGTGATGCTGTCGAGATTGTTCAGGAACCTTGCAATTTAATCACCCTTGTTGATCGTATAAAAAATGATGTTCAAGGGGCGGCCCTCAATAAATCCATCACTGTAGCTGTTCAAGTACAAGGCGAACCATACCAGATCGTCGCTGATACCAACCGCATGTATCACATGATTCTGAATCTGGTAGACAACGCCATCAAATATTCCCCAGCTAAAACGCAGGTAGATATTTGCCTCGAATTCAGAGCAACAGGAATCGTGATTTTAGTGCAAGACGATGGCCCAGGTATTCCCAAAGATGATTTGGATTTTGTGTTTGATAAATATTATCGGGGGAAACAAAAAGATTTAGCGCCAGGAGCTGGCCTGGGGTTGTCGGTCGTCAAAACGATTGCCGAAGCGCACGGTGGGCAGGTCGCCGTGGCTAATCTCCCGGAGCGTGGGGCTGAATTTATGATTACACTGCCTGGCAGCCTGCGGCTGGTTGCTGAGTGAAAAAAGTGCCAGGCACGGAGTTATGGTTGTTTGATAACCAAAGATCGTGCACCCCGTGCCTGGCACTGCCTTATCCCGCTAGAAATTCATCTAAACTGGCTTTGCTGATACGGTAAGCATTCCCAATTTTACGAGCTTTCAAATCACCGGCATTAATAGCCGCGATCACGTCCTCTTCCGAAACTTGAAGAATGGCCGCAGCCTGGGATGGTGTCATCACGTCTGGTGTGCCGCTGGATGCTGCCGGAGCTGACATGGCAGCCGGTGGCTGCTGCGTAGCTTGTGGCTGCTGCTGTTGTTGCTGCTGCATCGACTGCATAGCGGCCATACCCATTGCACCAAAACCGATTTCGCCCATACCACCTCCTGACGGATTTTTGGCTGCTTCCACAAAAGCATCGGCCTGCTGCTTTTGCACGTAGCTGGTGCCGTAACCCATATTTGTGACGACTTCCAGCGAATTGGGATGCAGCGCCAGCCGGATGTTGAAATCAACCAGCACCATACCCACAGCATCAAACTCTTCCTGGAGCAGGCCGACGAGCAGGTCGTTCAAATCTTTGGAGAAGGATTGCAGTTGGGCCGGACCAAGGTTTTTGGCGATGGCCAGTTCGCTGAGCTTGTCCTGCATCATGACGCCCATCATGGGGTCGAGGCGCTGTTTGATTTGGGACAGGTTGACACTATCGCGGAAAGCATCCATGGCGTTGATGAAGCGCCACGGGTCTTTGACTTTGACGACGTAGGTGCCGTTGCCGACGATGGCGCTGGCGCCGGGCATTCGCTGGGGATGCTCAATGACGATGGGGTTGGCTGTGCCCCATTTCAGGGTCATATCTGTGGTTTTAACGTAGTAAACATCGGCGGTGAAAACGTTTTTGCCGCTAAAGGCGACGGTTTCCATCAAGTCGGTGAGGAAGGGGACGTTGGCGGTAGTCAGGGTGTGGGTGCCAGGGTTGAAAGTTCCCATTGGCTCACCACCACGCACGAACACGGCCGTTTCCCCAGGATTAACAATACACTGCGACCCCAACCGGATGTCGCCCAGGCCGCCACGGGGAAACTTTTGCACAATCTCATCCCGCAGCCAGGTTTCTATAGCTACTCGATCAAAAATACGGGCCATTAGTACTCTCCTTCGTAACTGTAGCGCGATTTGGCAAATCGCGTTACGGATTTACTTACGCAACACCTGCCAAAATCTCGCTGCGTGTGCTAAACGTTTCTTTTGCTTCTTGCAAAGCGGTGGTGAGATCACGAATGCCAGCGCCGATGTCGCCATCATCGCGGGTGGCTTTTTCCAATGCGGCTACGCTGGCGGCAATCTGGTCAACGTGGTTCAACATGCTTTCATCAAAAGCATAAAGCTGGGCTAAATCTTCTTCCTTGACCTTTACGGCATCAAAAAAGCCGGCATATCCTTCCGGCGCATCCTTGATGGAGCCAATCAAACCCATGAGCAACGTGTCGGCACGACCCAATGGTTCGGCGTGGTCCATCGCCTTGATGATGTCGCGACTCAGTTCGTGATGAACATTGCCCAACTGCAAGCGAGCGTCTTCCAGGCGGGCAGAAACGGTTTCACGCAGCAGTTGATCTGCCTCGCGGCGGCGGCTGCGTTCCATGTACCCATCGAGGCCGGGGATTTTGCTCAACAACTTGCCTAACCCGGTAGATTCGCCGGTTATTTTTTCATACAAATCGGAAACGTAATCTTTCATTATTCAATTTTCTCCTTGAACGAAATATCAAGATACTCACTCCTGGTTAAATAGACAGGAAAATTATAACTAAAGTCACAACCAATTAGTCTAAAAAATGTTCTGTACCACAGTAGGGGCAGCGAACGACCCCTTTGCCGGCCAATTCCAGTTCACCGTCGCAGTTCTGGCAGCGAGAAAGCTGGCGCAGTTCGCTGGCCTGCCGCGAGTATAACATGCCTTCGTCCCAGTTGACGTAGCCGGCAAACAGGCCCATGCCTACCAGTTCGTGCAGCATGTGCTGAACTTCATCACGGCTGGACTGCATTTCGATGACTAAATCGCTGATGGCCACCTGACCGCGCGTTTTGACGATGTTGAGCAGTTCGCGCTGTTTGTTGGCCTGGGTTGAGGCAGCGGCTTCCTGGCCGCCTTTCCACAGCATGTAACCGCCAACACCAAGCTGGGGCAAAACCAAGACGGCCACGCCAATGACCCAGCCTAAGGTTGCCGCACCACCGGTCAGGCTGCCTTCATTGTAATACACGCCCATCAGGACGCTGATGATAATGCCGACGATGACGCCGCCGGCGAGTAAAATGATGCCGATTGTTCGTCCCATTGATTTCTCCAGTGATGAGGTTTGAGGACTGAGGACTGAGAAACCATCCATACTCAGTCCTCATCACTCAGTCCTCAGTCCTCATTACTTAATTTTCTTTTAACCGAAGCCGCGGCTGCCGCCACCGCCGCTGCTGAAGCCGCCGCCGCTAAATCCACCACTGAAGCCGCCGCTGGAACGGCCGCTGCTACTACTAGGTGGTGTGCTCTTCATAATCGTGGACGTGGAATTGAGCATGCGGGTTAGACCTTTGGACATGGATTCCAGGCCGCCTGTTAAGCTGCCGGACATGCCTTCCAGGCTGGGGGCGGTCATGCCGCCGCCGGGTATGCTGCTGGCCGGTTTGCCCATGTGTCCGAAGGGACGGCCGTAATACGGATAAGGATGGTACCAGGTGGGCATGGGAGTGGTGGATACGGCCGTAAACTTGCGAATCCAGGTTCGTTCCAGGCCAAAAGCGGTGGCGTAGGGCAGGTATTTCTCGAAAATATCGCCCGCATCTTCCAGGCTGCGGTACTGATCGATGTTTTGCAGGTAATTTCTGAAGGCTTGCCACTGTGCGGCCGTTTCTGTACCTTTTTGTGTTTTGGCGGGCATGACGCGAGAGACGACGAGGAAAGCGACGCCGGTCAGACCAATGGCGAAAGCCGGACAAACGGCCGTTACAATATCCGCACCCAGGATGGCCGGAACTGCAAAAAATGCGCCCACGGCAGCGGCCATGATGACGAAGGAGAAGCAGCCATAGCTGTTGCGCACAGTCTCCGGTGACCGGGGAACCAGGCCATCGGTAACCAATTCCTGGTAGAGCATTTTACGCAAATTGGGCAGCTTGTCGGCAAATTTGTAGCGCAGGCTGTTGAGTGAGCGCTCCTCTTGGCCGCGGAATATATCTTTGAGGAAGCGTTGTTCAAACGGCCGTAAATCACTATCTGATTTTTCGGTCCGATTGAAAACGTGATTGTTCTGCTCTTCGGTGATGGTGATATAGCCGCGCCGGGCCAGATCGAGCAGCGTGGAAATGATGTCGCGCATGTCGGCCTTTTCATCGACCAGCGTACCAACGACAGCCGGTGGCAAGTTGTTGGGCGGCTCGGTGATGTATTCGGGCACGACAATGCCCAGCTCTGGGTCGCGGCCGCGGGCGTACCAGAGCAGCAGCACGGCCAGCGGCCCGCCGATGAGGATGAGCAGAGCAATGACTACCACCGCCAGACTGATGGCATCGGCTTGCTGGGCGCGTTTTTGCCAATCGGGGGTGGTGATGTTGAGGATGCCGTGCGGGAATTGAACGCGCACTTCGAGCTGCTGGTCGGTGGCCAGGGCGGTTTGCAGATCGTACGTGATGGTACGGCCGTTATCCCCCACATTGATTTGCACCCGGTCCGACTCTTTTTCATCCACATAAGCTGCCACCAAATAGTCGCCAGTGTTGCTGTTGATTTGCGGCTGCACCCCTTCTGGCAGATGGATGGTGACCCGGCTGGCTTCAATCCATGACGGATGATCGGCCGGAATCGCTTTCCAGTAAATCTGGTCACCGTCTCCGGCTTCGAGCGTGCCTACCTGAATGCCGCCGACAACGGTATAGCTGAACTTAAACGTGCGGCTGCCGACAGTCGGCTCGAAATACCAGTAAATGCTGACTTCGTCGGAACTACGCGAGACTTTGAAGGTGCGTTCAGCGTTGTTGCTTGCCTCTATGTAGCTGCCTTTGTCGTCACTGACGCTAATATCAACGATGCCATCGTTGTTGCCTTTGCTGCCCGTGTAGATGGTTCCGTAGCCGTAGGTGAACGGCGCGCCGGAAAAGTCGAGAGTCTGGGTTTCCACAACGCGCATGTCGCCGCTTTCCAACAGGGTGATGTCGACGTCAAACTGTGACCAGTAAAAGCTTTTGGTTTGGGCAAAGCTATTTTGCGGTTGTAGAAGAAGAATGAAAAATAGGAGTAAAAACGGAAGAATATGTTTGATTTGTTTTGTTTTTTTGGTCATGGAAGTTTTCCAATAAATGAAAAAACGGAACATAACGTATTATACGACGCAACCGAAAAGTTTGAAAGTGTTCTACTTTATATTTTGGTGTATCAGCCTAACCATTTGTCAATGATATTTTGCAGTTGACCGGATTTGCTTAAGTTTTCCAGGCTCTCGTTTAATTTTTCCAGTAAAGACTCGTCGTCTATACGGACGACCAGAGCAAATGGTTCCACAGTCACCGGGTCGGGCAGGCGCTTGAGGCTGGGCTGCTCTTGAAGAGCGAGCTGGCCGCTGATGGCGTCTACGAGGGCGGCGCCGGCTTGATTTTGAGCAACGGCCGTTACCGCATCCGCCGCACTGCCCAATGGCAAAATAGTCAGGTTGGACAGCCGCTTGGCCCAGGTGTTGGCTTCTACGTGGCCTAATGCGCCTAATTCGACGGCCAGTGTACGGCCGTTCAAGTCCTTCATTCCCGCAATTTCCGTTTCTGACTGGGGCACAATCAAGATTTCACCAGCGTTAAAATATGGTTCAGTGTAGGCGAAATCACGCATCCGCTCCGGAGCAATGACCAGCGCCGAAGCCAGCACGTCCACCTGTTCCGTTGCCAGCGCATCATACAGGCCATCATAGCCAAAATAAACAAACTCCGCTTCCAGCCCCAAATCGGCAGCGATGGCCTGGGCCAAATCTACATCCAGCCCTTGTAGGCCGCTGTCATCGACTACCTCAAACGGCGGATAAGTCGGGTCCAGCCCCACGCGCAGCACGCCAGTCTGCTCAATGCGCTTCCACGTCGTATATTCTGGGCGACAATTGGCCAAAAACAGCAAACAAAATATAAAAAACGTAAAACGTGACACGTGATACGTGATACGTTTTACGCTAATTCCCAGTGTACCGCTGGATTTCATCATAAATTGGTTTCTTGACAAATTCTGGCGTAACCAGTGTGTAATAGTCCATATAGCTTTTGGTGGGTGCCGGGAAACGGAAAGCCCAAATGGCAACCATTTTCACGTAAGGCCAGTTAGTTTCGGCGTAACGTAGGGCGTCGAGCGTGTACTGGATGCGCTGGCCAGGGCGCACGGCCATTGTCCAGCGGGGATGATCGTTCCAGCCGGTTTCAGTGATGTAGATCGATTTGGCGGCGTCACCGTGCTCGACCATCACCTGCCGCACCAGCTCTACGCGGCGGAAATTGAGCAGGTCGGGCGATGGTTCGGTTTCTGGCGGGAAGGTGAGGCCGTAGGCGTGGACAGCCAGCCCGTCAAAGTAATCAGCCGCGCCAGCTTGGTACATCCCGGCCAGATAATCCAAATCATTCAGTCCCCAAGGCGAACCTTTCGGTTCCAGGGTGGGAGCCAATGCCCCGGCCAAAACCGTGATGTCGGGATTGGCGGCTTTAACGGCCGTATAAACCACTTTGAGCAAATCAACATAATCCTGATAAGTGGTGATGCGGTAACCCCATTCATAGTTCAGATTGGGTTCGTTGCCGATGATGATGGCCTGGACTTTGCCGCGATACCGTTCGGCGAAGGCGGCGGCAAAATCGGCAAAATCGTTGTAGGCGGTGGCGTCGAGGTAGGTGAGAGGGGTGTCTTTCGGCCGTGCCCAGTCAGGCGTCAGTCCAATCCGGGCGATGACTTGCAGGCCCTGGGCATGGGCGTGGTTGATGACCAGATCGGGATGTTCCCAGGCGATGCCGCCGTCGGCGGCGTGGTAGTAAGCCCAGGGGAAGAATTCGACGACCCAAGGGGCGCCCATTTCGCGCACCATTTGCAGGGTGCGCTGGATTTTCCATTCTTCGACTTCGTCGGTGAGGCGGGTGTGAACGCCAACGATAGGGTGAGAGGTATGGACGGTTTGCGGTGGCTCTGGTGTGATTAGGATAGGTGCGGGCAGCAGCAGTGGCAAAATGAGGGCCAGGATGAGAAGACGAAAGCCCGGCAGAAAGGCAGAAGGCAGAAGGCAGAAGGCAGAATGGTGAGCGGCTAATTCATCATTTATCATTCCGCGTTCAGCATTAAGTCGGTGTAGAATTCGGACCACCAGCCCAGATGTTTGAAGATGGCGTCGATGCGGACGGAGTGGTGGGCAGTGCGGTCGGGCAGTAGTTCCGGCGGCTCGAATTTGTTGATTTGCTGCAAACGGCGCAACAGTTCGTGTTCTAGCTGGATGTTGAGCAGTTTGTTTTGGTAGTCGTGGATGATGTCGTGGATTTTGCTCTGATCCTGGGTGAGGTAGTCGTTGGGCATTAAATCGATCTGGATTTCGGCGGGGAATCGGGCTGCCTGGCGGAAGATTTGTTTTTTGGCTGGCTTGATTTGGGCTAGAAGCTGGTCACCCCATTCGTGGTGATAACGCTGCAAGACGATGTCTAACGGCCGTTCCAATTCCATGATCAATTTTAGCTGTACGGCCGTTGTAATGCGCAGGCCGGTACAGCGGTTGGCGACTCGCTTGGCCAATATCGGCCATTGGATGGCCATGATTTGATGGGGCGTTAATTCCTGGAAGACCATCACCATCTGATCGGCTTCTTTGTAAGAAGCCTGGAGGCCGGGCAGCAGCATTGTTGTCGTGGTGGAAGGTTCACGGACAGCCGGCGGGTTGGGCAGGTTGGCAATTTGTTGATTGAGGTAATGCTGGACGAGGGCGTATAGTTCAACGGCCGTTTTTCCCTTGTCAATCGGTTGGCCATGTAATTTGCGAGCTAACCGGTACAGCTGCGCGAATTTGGCCTGAGCAATCTCCGGTTCCAACAGTTCCGGGGCTATCGCAGCCGATACCTGCATTGCTTCGTAAGCC
Source organism: Ardenticatenaceae bacterium (assembly GCA_020634245.1). GTDB lineage: Bacteria > Chloroflexota > Anaerolineae > Promineifilales > Promineifilaceae > JACKCC01. The sequence continues at coordinate 653,826 of JACKCC010000006.1, forward strand.
AGCCGGGCCGAAGCATCGTACGGATTTGTTTCCGGCCAGCCATCCAGATAATCGGGCAGGCCGAACACAATTTCGCCTTGATGGATCAAATGATGGGCGAAGGTGGGGGCAACTTGTAAATAGCGGGCAAAATCTTTTTCTTGGGCGATGAGCGGCGCGCGGCAAAGCACGTCTTTGTAATCATTCCAGATGGGCAAGAATAGTTTGCGCAGGGCGTGAATACTGGTGCCGTCAGCGATGACGGCCAGAAGGTTGATATCGGATTCTCCCGGTTTGTAGCTCCCGTTGGCCATGCTGCCGTATAAAAAGATAGCTTCTAACTGGCCACCCAGTTTACGTGACATTTGTTTGACGATGGTTTGAACGATCTCTTCCATGCCGGGGATTATACTTGAAAAGTGGACGAGTGGGCGACTTTACGAGTGGTGAGTTTGCGAATATGCAGGCGGGCAGGGGGCGGGTATAATGTGGGGTGTCATTTGAGATTTCGTCATTGTTGGAGATTTTATGCGCGCTTTTATTACGGGAGCTACGGGTTTTGCCGGTTCATATCTGGTTCATGATTTGTTGGCGGTCGGTCATCACGTGACGGCTTTGGTGCATCCGGCTACCAGTCATCAGAGTTTACCGGAGCATCCACTGGTGGAGACGGTTGAAGGAGATTTACTGGATGGAGCGTCGTTGGCAACGGCCGTTGCCCAGGCCCAACCCGACGTCATCTACCATTTGGCCGGGCAGGCATACCCGGCTCGATCCTGGCAAGACCCGGCGCTGACGCTGGCCATTAACGCCGGGGGGACGGCGAATATATTGCAAGCAGCAGTGGGATACGGCCGTCCTCGAGTTGTTGTTGTGACCAGTGCCGAGATTTATGGCCTGGTTGAGCCATCTGAGCTGCCATTGACCGAGGTCAGCCAGCCGCAGCCGCGCCATCCATATGGCATTAGTAAGTGGGCGGCCAGCCAATTAGTGGCGGTTTATTGGGCGCGTTATCAACTGCCGGTGGTGGAGGCACGGCCGTTCAACCACATCGGCCCGCATCAAGCCCTGGGCTTTGTTGTCCCCGATTTTGCCAGCCAACTGGCGGCGATCAAATTGGGACAGGCCGCCCCGATCATGCGCGTCGGCAACCTGGATGCACAGCGCGATTTTACCGATGTGCGTGATGTTGCCCGCGCTTACCAAATTTTGGCGGAAAAGGGAAGACCGGGTGAGGTATATTTCATTTGTTCAGGCCGACCGGTATCGATCCATTATTTGTTGGATACGTTGATTGAGGTGGCCGGTGTGTCGGTGCAAATTGAGGATGATCCGGCACGGATGCGGCCGTCGGATACGCCTTGTCTGTATGGCAGTTATGCCAAAATTCAAAAGGGTACCGGGTGGCGGCCCCAAATCGATTTGCAACAGTCGCTGGCTGATGCGCTGGCTGATTGGGTTGGCCGGTTGAGTGAGGCGTAACCCATGGCGAAAGGGAAGGAACGGCTGGATAAGCTGCTGGTGGCGCGGGAGTTGGTGGCGACGCGTTCAAAAGCGCAGGGGCATATCCTGGCCGGTGAAGTGTTGGTGGATGGGGAGCGGGTGGATAAACCGGGTACGGCCGTGTCCCTTGACGCCGAAATTACGCTGAAATCGCAGCTGCCGTTTGTGGGGCGGGGCGGGTTTAAGCTGGATGGTGCGCTGACTGAGTTTGAGGTTGTGGTGAACGGCCGTGTCTGTGCTGATGTGGGGGCCTGTACCGGCGGTTTTACTGATGTTCTGCTACAAAAAGGCGCATCTTGCGTTTACGCCATCGATGTGGGCTATGGCCAGCTCGACTGGAATTTGCGCAACGATGAACGCGTGGTGGTAATGGAACGTACGAATGCACGTTACCTGGATGAATTAGCGGAATCGGTCAGTTTTGTTTGCATCGATGTTTCTTTTATTTCTCTCAAACTGATTTTGCCGGCGGTGCAGAGATGGCTGACGGCGGAGGCGGATATTGTGGCGCTCATCAAACCGCAGTTTGAGGCCGGGCGCGAGTATGTGGGGAAGGGGGGCATTGTGAAGGAAACGGCCGTGCACCAGGCTGTTTTGCGAGATGTGCTATCGTGGGCGCAAGAAAATGGTTTGCGTGTGGCCGGGCTTACCCGCTCTTCGATTGAAGGGGCAGATGGCAATGTAGAGTTTTTGGTGTGGCTGCAAAATTGGGGTGTGGGGATTGAGGACGTGGACGGGTTGGTAACGGCCGTTACCCATCATCCTGATTAATAACCCAACACAGTTTGAACCGTAGTTAAGAGTGCGTCAGCATTGTATGGCTTGCGCAAGATAGATGCGTGCTGACCTTTAAGCTGCCGTTCGATTTCTTGTTCGTCGTAGCCAGAAGCAACGATTACCTTGACCAGTGGGTTAATTGAGCGCAGCATACGCAAAATTTCAGCTCCCGCCAATCCTGGCAATCGTAAATCCAAAATAACCAGATCGATTTTATCTTTGTAAGACAGGTAGGTTGCTACCCCTTCATGACCATCTTCAGCACTAAAGACTTCAATACCAATTGAATCAAGAATATCTTCGACTGCTTCACGCATGAAGGGTTCATTTTCCACGACGAGCGCGACGCCTTTTGTGGATTTGGACAGGTTAGCCATGTTATTGGATAAGCAGGCCGGGGGAAGTTAAATTTCTGCCTGTTGGAAAATAGACGACGATGGTGGTGCCTTTTTCTACGGCGCTGTGGATTTCCAGGTGACCCTGGTTTTGTCGAAGGATTTCTTGAACAGCAGAAAGTCCCAGTCCTCGGCCATTGGATTTTGTCGTGAAGTAAGGTTCAAAGATGTGCTGCATGATGGCTGGATCGATACCTGAGCCATCGTCTTGAATTTGCAGGAAGAGATATTCACCCTGGAGGGGTAAACGGCCGTTATTTTCCGCCCCATTTCCATTTTTGTCGCTAATCATGATCAAGCCGGTTTGGATGGTAATTTTGCCGGAGTTAGGGTGAATGGCCTCGGCAGCGTTGATGAGCAAATTCATGACAACTTGTTGTATTTGACCACGTTTGCCCGCGAAGGTCGGCAAATGTGAAGCCATTTGTACATCCAGTGCGATACCATCTAGAAAGGTGCTATCAAGTAGGTTTAAATTGTCTTGAAGCAGCATATTGAGATTGATCGCTTCCAGGTCCGCCCGGTTCCCCTGGCTGTAAGTCAGTAATTGATCGGTCAGCATGGTTGCATATTCGGCGGCCTTGATCACTTTTTCGATATGGCTGCGGGCAACGGCTTCTTCTGGTAATTGCAGCAAAGCCAGAGAAGATTGACCCAAAATACTTGTGAGTAGATTATTAAAATCGTGAGCTACCCCGCTGGCAACAAGCTGCCAATGCTCCATATGTTCAGCCTGAATGTCTTTTTTCTGTGTGTTCAGTGTTGAGGCGTCATTCAACATATGTCAGTACCTTTGAATAGGATTGTCAAGGTGTATAGGCAGTAAATAAATATTTACAAGGGAAAATAACTACCAATACACAAAAACCTATCAGCAGTTAGGATAGCATATGAACAAAAATTGTTACTTTAATGGCCTGTAAATGGCCTATAAAAGGTCTGCGGGCGGGCTTGAAAAGGAGTATAAAACGCCTTAAAATCTGGCGTTTATTGTGGAGTGAGGCGTTCCAATCGTTTGGCGATGCTGTTTAATAATTCTAGAGCATGCGGAGAGTCGGCAATGGGTAGGAGACCTGTGTGAGCTTCTTGCAGGATTTGTCGGGAAACGGCCGTTTCCCCTTGTGCCTCATATAAATCTGCCAGATTATCCAGCGAATTGGCCCAATTATAAACATCCCCCAACTGTTTATGAGATGCAACAGCCCTATTTAACATCTCTTCAGCTGCTTGCCACTCTGATATCAGGGTGTAAACCACACCCAAATTATTATATAAAGTAGCCTGTTCAGTAGGTTCTTGAATCTGTGAGTGCAAATTGAGCGCTTCTTGCCAGAAACCTTCCGCAACTTGATATTGCTTTTGGTTAAATGCAACAACACCCAAATTGTTTTTCAGTTGGCTCAAAGTTCGAATGTCACCAGATGCAGTCAACTCATTCACCAGCTTTTTAGACACATCATCAACCTCTTGCCACTTACCTAATTCTGCCCAAATAGCAATAATGTTCATGAGTGTTTTTCTGGCCAGTTTAGTTGGACCTTTTAACCTATAAAATTCATATGCTTTTTGAGCAGTATCTAGCGCAGCTTCCCAATTTCGTGAACGATAATAAATGCGTGATAGGTAAACATGAACCTGAGCAACAATTTCTTTATCCTCAGCCCCTTCAGCAATATCTAATGCTTGTTGGCATAGGGCAATGCTTTCATTTATTTTCCCTTGAAGATCAATTAATATGGCTGTCTTTGTGAGTGTATTCGCATAACCCACTGGGTCATTTAGATTTTTGTATAATTCTGAGGCTCTTTTATAAAGCTTTTTTGCTCGCTTTAAATTAGCCATACGATAAAGAGTATCACCTATTTGAACTAGTAAAGTTGCTTCCTCTTTCTGTAAATGCAATTTTTTGCTTATTTCTAAAGCTTTTTCAAGATAAATAAGCCAGCGATCCCAATCAGCATAATCGAGAGTAAAAATATAGATTGACTGTATGAGTTGATAAGCCAGATCGAATGTTTCGGTGGAAAGCAAAGTGGTTTCCAGGGCGCGTAGAAAATTATCGTAGTCTGTGGAAACGAGAGTAGTTGGATCATCCTGTGATTCAATCAAAGATAACCACCGGCGGGCATTAGCAAGTTTTTGCTGGATTAATATTTGCTGCCAGTGGCTTTTATTAGAGATAGCTTGTGTCATTCTTCAGCAAACATTTTTAGTAGAAATACTTCCGTTAGACGATGCAGACGATAACGTCGCTCCAGGAGATTGCCAGACAAATCGACCATAGAAAGTAAGATAAGTTTTTCCAAGCTCCGGCTTACTGACTCCAGCGATATCGTTGAGATTTCGGCTATATGGTCCAAGTTAAAGCCTGTTTCACCTGCTTGGGTTAAGGCCAACAGCACCATTTTGTGAGCATCATCTAAGGTTTCCCAAATTTCGCGGTAGATATAGTCAAATATTCCGGCATCTGAAGGTTGGTTGCTGGCTTGCCCAAATCGTTTGAGGACGTGCGATAATGAATGGAAGCGCAGTTGGCCGATAATCAACTTTAGTGCCAGAGGATTTCCACCTACAGCCTGATAAATTGCCTGTAAATCAGCTTCACTGGCTTTAGCCAGGTCTGTAAATCCGGTGCGTTCGGCTTCAAATCTAATTAACTTATAGGCAGAATCGATGCTTAATTCTTTTAAGGGCAGAGAAAAAACATCTGGTTCATCCAAGAGGCGTAAACGCGATGTTAACAGGAATTTTGTAGGACGCTGCCATTTGCGTAGCTCAGGCAGCAGATTATGATAATCGGCGACAGTTTCCAGGTTATCGATGACAATCAGGCAGGTGCGTTCCCGTAAAAAGCGGATAACCAGACGTTGTTGATCCAATTGGGTGAGGTCATCATGTTGGGATAAATCAAATTGATGGGCTAACTTGTCAACAAGCATTGGAAATGTTAATGCAGGACGGCCGCTCTCGATTTGTAGTCTTCCCAGCGTGGAAAGGTGGGTATGTTTTGCAGTTATCCAGGCAATTTCATCAAAACGGGTTGTCTGGATGAGATCGCGTGTTACCTGATCGGCCAGGGCGGTCTTTCCAATCCCCCCTAACCCATCCAGGGCTACGATGAAATGAGCCTGATTATCTAGTAATGCCTCGAGTAGAGCGGCTCGCGATTGCTGAACGCCGACTAGTTGTGAGTAAGTTTGTAATTCAAGCCGGGCAGTCATACGGTTTCGCCAGTCCGCACTGGCTGTACTTTCTAATTGAAGCAGAATTTCGGTCAGTTGATGGATGGACTGTCTTTGCCGGTAATAAACACTTGGTTCGGAAACATTTAGGCTGTTGGCTACAGATATAACATCCCGGCGATGTTCAAATCTGGCGCGTAACAGATCTTCAGCTTCTGGTGATGCCTTTTTTAATTCATCTAATCCCAGGCTCAGTACGGCGCGGTTTTGGGCTGCGGGACCGGCTTCGGCCAGACTGCCATGTATTTCTTTTTGTAAAGGCATTTGCAAATTAATGCGTAGTTTGGCTAATGGCCAATTAGGGCTGTCACCTCCGTGCCAAAGCCGTAACGCTTCAAGCACATCTTCAGATGAAATAACTTCAATATTTGTCATATCGTCACTTATATCTATTCCAATGAAAATTGGAATCATATCGCCTGATATATATGCTGGCTAATTTTACAGGGCAGAGCTTAACAGGTTTTTATAGACATGTTATAGGTAGCTTATAGCTGATTTGTAACGCAAGATAGACATTATAAGCTATCTTAGGCTCAATGTTAGCATGTGTCTCTTCAAAGACACAATGAGTTTATTATAAAAAAGGGGAAAACGAGAAATGTTTAAATCAAAATGGGCTCTGTTTTTAGTTTTGTTGGTGGTTGTTTTTGTTGGGCTGGCTATGGTGGCCTTTGCTGTGAATCCTGAAGGCATCTCTCTGGCTTTGGGACTGGATTTAATGGGCCATGTTTGTGGAAGTGTCTGCGCAATATAAAAATTTTTTGTATCGTCACTTGGAATTGCTTGCCTTGTGAGTTGCTGGCAGCACGAGGGAAAAATGTCGTTACCTTACCGCAATAATAAAAAGAAAAGACCGCAATCCTATATTTTGATTGGTGATGGTTTTGACGAATTAGAAGTAGTTTATTTTTTGCACAAATTTCGCCAGGCCGGGTTATCAATAAAAAGTGTTAGTTTGTTTGATAAGCTGGTGTTCAGCCGCCAAGGGGTAGGTTTGAAGGCTGATTATGCATTGGCAGAGAAGCCTTTAGATCCGATGAGCGATGATTGCTTGTTGATTTTACCAACTGGTGGACGTAATGGTGATGTGTTGCGGCGGGACGCTCGTGTGAAGTCTCTTTTACAGGCGTTTGATAATGGTAACGGCCGTGTCGCCATCACAAATGGCAGCAGTAAACTAGCGACAGATGTGGAACAGTTGATGAAACATCCCACCTATTTGCCTCAGGTTGGTCAAGACCTGAGCGAATTTGTGGATAACTTAACTGAACGAACTGTGTTCGTTTGATTGTAATAAATCCTTGAATTTAGAGAATAAAAATCGTCGCTGAGATTTACCTCAACGTCAACTTGTACTTTTACAATTGAGTTTCGGCCCAAAAATCAGATAGTCTGCTTCTTCTTGGGCTTTACACGCATTCGTTTTACTGGTTTATGCTGCTCTTTTTGCTGTCGAGGCTTTCCGGTGGGCCAGCCCGGTGCATTTCCGCGCGTTTGTGGGGGTGCAGCGGGAGTGCCAATCACGCTGAAAAGAGCAGGATAGGCTCGTTTGACCCGCGCTGGCGTTAACTGGGCGGCTGGTTTCTGCCAGGGCAAGTGCTGATCCGCCACCAAGGGCCGTGCCAGATACAGAAACCAGAAAGCGGTTTGGTTCAACCAGGTCCAATGGTCACACCAGTCACTTTCCTGCAAAGCAGGCAGCGTCCAGAATAAGCCCTGTTTGCGAAAGCGAATGCTGGGTTCAATCGGCCATCGCCAGTCAAACCAGGACCAAACCTCGCGGACCACGTAATCGGTATGTCCCGGTTTGTAGCCCAGCCAAAGTGGCGCCGGTGGCTTGTCTCGCTCCCGATGCACTTCGGCGTAAATGACCGACAGGATAGTCACCGCATCTTGCTTGTCATGGAGGTTGTCCCAGCGTCGCAAACGGACTTGTCCCCAGCGTTCATCCAAGAATTCCACTTCGTCGTCTGGCTTCCCCCAGGTCTCCGGCTGCTTGAAAGAAAATCGTCGACCATGTTTGGGACGGCGGCCACATCCCTTGTAAGGCCCTGGTGGTCCATACAGCACCCGGTCACGACGCAGGCGCGCCAGCAAGGCACATGGTTCCTGCCCCAGCGGACCGAAGAAATGATGATTGCCATAGTGGCCATCGGCCACGATGGCATCCAGGGCAGTCACTTCACCAGCTTGACGTTGCTGACAGAGCCATTGGACTTGCTCAACGCCCACGGCAACGCTGCTGCTGGTCGGCTCGACCCGTTTGATGGTTATCGTCGGCGTCCAACTCTGGCGACTTGTGGTTGTCCAGCCCAACAACGAGTATCAGTAGATCGAAATGAGTAGACAAAATTAACAAAAAGTGCCACGATGAATCCTTCAATCTCTCACAATGGAGGACTCAAAGTGGCTAAACAGAATAGTAACAACAAGCAACTGACGGCACAAGATGTTTATCAATTGGTTAGTGCCACGTTGCAAGAACATTTCCAATTGGATATGAAAAACCGGGATTACACCGCCCAAGACATCTGGGACGTATTGGTGGCTGCTTCTGTCGAGCGTATCAGCATTGAAATGGCCAGCCAACTTCTGGAAGAAGCGCCTAGCGGGACAACAGTACGCACACAAGTCAAAGCGATGCTGAAAAATATGGGAGAGTTGCCAGATGTAGAAAAGCAACTCAACAAACTGCTGACCGCCAAGTTGCCACGCAAGTTGCTCAAAAGCAAACTGCCTGCAGCAATTGACCTGACCGAAATTCCCTATCACGGACAGCATGCAGAAGACGACCCCTATGTCCGTCGGGGACGCGCCAAAAGCGGCACCACCCACTTCTACGTATTCGCCACCTTGTATGTGGTCAAGAAGAACAAGCGATATACCCTGGCTATCGTCTTGATGTGCCAGGGAGAAAAAGCGCAAGATGTGGTCGAACGCCTGTTGGCACACGGACGAGAGTTGGGATTGCGTATCAAACGATTGTATTTGGACAGGGGGTTTGACAATAATGGAATGGTCGCCTATTTGAAAAAACAATCGTTTCCCACAATTCTTCCTCTGGTCGTTCGCGGCAAACAAGGCGGTTCGCGGGCTTTGTTGGTGGGACGGAAGAGTTACACGACTACTTATGAACGCCGGAGTACTATTTATGACCAAGAAACGCTGCCGCTGTATATCGTTTGCAAATACAGCCAGGGCAAATACAAACGCAAGGGTGTTTTTCATTTCGCCTACATCGTGATCGGGGCGCTCAAACGACAACCAGCCCAAATCGCTGAAGAATATCGTCGCCGTTTTGGCATCGAAACCAGCTACCGACTGATGAATACAGTGCGAGCGCGCACAACTTGCAAGATAGCAACCTTCCGTTTCTTCCTGGTGGCGTTGGCATTTCTTTGGCTTAACCTGTGGCAATATGTTAAATGGGCTTATTTGTTTGCGCCTAAGCCCGGTCCACGCACGGTTTTGCATCACTTACTCCCATTAGCTCGTTGGCGTCTTTGGCTGTGGGAAATGATTAAGCAGCGGTTGGGGTTTTCTTTGGTTATTCATATCCCTTTGGAGGTTTGATTTCGATCTACTGAGTATTCGTGTCCCTGGACAATCGAATGCCGCTTCAATGCTCTGGTGGGACTGGGACTATAAACCATGCCTGTCAATGTGCGTGCAGCGGGATGCGCCCACATCGTGCTGTCCAACGGATAGACTTGGACACCCGTTTTGGGCACTTGGTCGACGAAGAGAGTGGCCAGTGCTCCCTCGTTGACTTGTCCCGTTTCGACGGCTTTGTATAAACTGCCCCATTTTCGTCGAAACAAGGGAGACATGCTTATCTCGGCCGCACAATCTGCATGGGGACGTTCAATCAGGGCATCCAGAAGCTCAAACAAAGCGTCCTGGTTGCTGGCCAAACCAGTTTGATAAACGGCTTGCCGAAACTCAATTAAGTTGTTAATCTGCTGAATGGTAGTGTTCATAGGTCTATTGATGAAGCCTATTTTTCTACCATTTGGCGGTTTGTACCAGTTACAAACCGCCTTTTGTTTTTAATTGTCTAAAGTCAAGAATAAATCTTTGTGTGTCAATTAAGGCCGGATGCAAATCCGGCTTATCCATTTGACCTGGCGTAAGGCGTCATCCTTTTCGCTGGGAACAATCAAGCGTACCAATCCTTGCTGGCGGCTCATGGTCTGACCATTGATGTTGTATGCCAGTAAAATTGGCTTGTCAGTTGGGGAGCGTAATTCTTCAGCCTGAATCCGGCAGCCGAAGCCATCGGCACTGATGATTTCGACTTGCGACCAGGCAGACTCCTCGTAGGCCTGAATAAGGTCTAGTAAGCGTGTGCCTGTAAAAGCGAACGGTCCTGATGTGCCGTGCCCGGTGCTGACAATGTAACAGTTGGTTATGATGGTGACGGGAAGCACTGTTAATCTGGCCGGTGTGATGGTGTGGCAACGGCCGTTCACCACCACCAATTCAAATGTTGCATCCTGTGACGGCGGTTCCGGGTTTGGTTCATGACTATGTGGATTCAATGGATCATCAATTGGATTCATGTATAAATTCCTTCACGTTGTTCCCAACTGCATTCTAACATCAAAAACTATCGTTTAACCCTTTGCTTATCAATTTGATATACTTGCCGTATGGAACAAACTCACATTCGTAACTTTTGCATTATTGCCCACATCGATCATGGCAAATCCACCCTAGCCGACCGATTACTGCAAGCAACCGGAACCATTACCGAGCGCGAAATGCAGGAACAGGTGCTGGATGATATGGATCTAGAACGGGAAAAAGGCGTCACCATCAAGGCCTCAGCCGTTCGCATGAATTATACCTCCCAAGATGGCCAGACCTATGAGATGAACCTCATCGATACCCCCGGCCACGTTGACTTCGCTTACGAGGTCAGCCGGGCTTTGCAAGGGTGTGAGGGGGCCATTCTCGTTGTTGATGCCACACAGGGTATCGAAGCCCAAACATTAGCCAACCTTTATTTGGCAATTGAGGCTGATTTGGAGCTGATTCCGGTCGTCAATAAAATCGATTTACCGGCTGCATTACCTGAAGAAGTGGCTGAAGAAGTCGAAAATATTACCGGCATCTCTGCCGAAGACGTCATTCCCATTAGCGCCAAAACAGGAGCCAATATCGTGCAGGTACTGGAAGCTGTTGTTAGAAAAGTCCCCCCGCCACACAGCGATCCGCAGGCACCATTCCGTGCCCTGGTTTTTGACTCCCATTACGATTCCTATAAAGGGGTTATTGCCTATGTACGCGTATTTGATGGCGAGCTGGACAAGCGACAGTGGATTCGTATGATGTCCAATGATGTCGAAGTTGAACCGATCGAAATCGGCATTTTTAGTCCGGCGATGAAACCGGTTGACAAACTGACAGCCGGTGAAGTAGGCTACATTGCTACCGGTCTAAAAACAGTACGCGAATGCCGGGTAGGGGATACGATTACACAACGTGACCGGCCTGCTGCCGAACCACTGCCCGGCTATGAATCAGTTAAGCCGATGGTTTTTGCCGGTTTTTATCCGACGGAAGGTGAAGATTACACATTGCTGAAAGATGCCCTGGAGCGGTTACAGCTAAATGATGCGGCGCTGGTATTTGAGCCGGAGACTTCAACCGCACTCAATTTTGGTTTCCGCTGCGGCTTTTTGGGCCTATTTCATATGGAAATCATTCAGGAACGGTTGGAGCGCGAGTATGACCTTGATTTAGTGGCAACGGCTCCTAGCGTGCGCTATGAAGTAGTCATGGCTCATACGGATGAAGTACGGATCATTGACAGCCCGGCCGATTTACCTGATGAAGGGACTATTCAGGAAATCCGGGAACCGTGGATGCACGTTCAAATCTTTATGCCCGAAGAATATTATGGCGTCGTGATGGATTTAGCCATTAAACGGCGTGGTGAATTTATTGGGCAAGAGTATCCGGCTCCGGGGCGGGTCGTTTTGAAGTTCGATTTACCTTTGTCGGAGATAATCATTGATTTTTATGATAAGTTAAAGAGCGGTACACGCGGTTATGCCTCAATGGATTATGAATTTGCTGGCTATCGTGCTTCAAAGCTGGTAAAATTAGACGTGTTAGTGGCTAAGGTTCCTGTAGATGCCCTGGCCATGATTGTACATGAAGATGATGCTTATCATCGCGGCCAAAAATTAGTTACCCAACTGCGGAAGTTAATTCCACGCCAAATGTTTGAAGTTCCGATTCAGGCGGCCACAGGCAAGCGGGTAATCAGCCGGGCCAATGTCAAAGCGCTGCGTAAGGATGTATTGGCCAAATGTTATGGCGGCGACATCACACGGAAACGGAAATTGTTGGAAAAGCAGAAGAAAGGTAAAAAACGGATGAAAATGATCGGGAATGTGGAAGTGCCCCAAGAGGCGTTTATGGCCGTTTTGAAATTGGGGGACGATTAAATGATTGTCCGCAATCAGGCACCTCATATGGATCATTGGCAAGCCATCTCTATTGGAGAGATGGCTTTTTTTTTGCCAAAACGCAGCTATACAGTTTTGTCGAGGGTTGAGCGTGTCAAAACTCATTTGCCTTCGACACGCTCAGGCAATAACCTGTTCAATTATGTCAAAATAAGGAGAGTGAATAGATGATTGTTCGAAACCAAACACAGAATATTGATTACGGTAAGCCATCTTTTGGGGATAGATGGCTTTTTTTTCGTCAATCTGGCGAGTGGAATTGGTATAAGCGGTTGGTTTTCCCTTTTCTGGCGCAAATGGATGCGGAGCAAACGCATGAATGGATGCTTTCCGCGCTGACTTTGGCCCAGCGGACGTGGCCGGGTCAGGCTGTGCTGCGGGCTGTCGCCGGGGATGTTGCGGCTGAACCGGTGGAATTATTTGGACTGACTTTTCCCAATGTATTGGGAATTGCGGCCGGGTTTGATAAGGATGTGCGTATCGCGGCTGGTTTGGGGATGCTTGGTTTTGGTCATGTGGAAGTGGGGACGCTGCTGCCACGGCCGCAGGCGGGCAATGCCCGGCCGCGCGTTTTCCGGCTGCCGGAGGATGGCGCGGTGATTAATCGGATGGGTTTTCCCAATGTGGGGGTGGACACGGCCGTTTCCCGCCTCCAATCGCTCAAAAAATCCAACCTCATCGTGGGGGCCAGCCTGGGCAAACAAAAGGAAACGCCGTTGGAGGATGCCGCCGACGATTACCGGGCCGTGATGCGGGCGGTGTATCCCTATGCGGATTATCTGGCCGTCAACATTAGCTCGCCCAATACGCCGGGGCTGCGCCAACTGCAAGGCCGCGACTATCTTTCACAGTTGTTAGCTGATTTGCAGTTGGAGAATCGGATGTTGGCGCAAGAACAAGGTATGAAGCAACGGCCGTTACTGGTCAAAATCGCTCCTGACCTGACCTGGGCGGAACTGGATGAAATGTTAACGGCCGTATCCGATCACCAAATCGACGGCATTATCGCTACCAACACAACGTTGGCACGCAAGGGATTGAGTCACCCCAATCAACAGGAACAGGGCGGCTTGAGTGGACGGCCATTACGCCAGCGCAGCAATGAAATCATTCGTTATATTTATCGGCAAACCGAGGGACGGTTACCCATCATCGGTGTAGGCGGCGTACAAACCGCCGCCGACGTGCGCCAAAAACTGGAGGCCGGTGCCTCCCTTGTTCAGATTTTTACCGGCTTGATTTATGAAGGGCCGGGATTGGCTGGACGTATCTTGCGGGAAATATAGGGTCAAGCGTCATTATGTCATGCATTATAGGGCTGTGCATCGATAAAACGTATGACGCATGATGTTATCACGCATGACATTTTTTCTTGTCAGCCGTCCAGCATCGGTTAAAATGCAGGTATGAAACGATTAGATGCGATGGTGTACGGCCGTGTCCAGGGTGTCTCCTTCCGCTATTACACCCAGCAAAAGGCCAATGAACTTAACTTGACCGGATGGGTGGCCAATCAGCCAGACAGATCGGTACATGTGGTGGCCGAAGGGCCAACGGAACAGTTAGAGCAGATGCTCAAATGGTTGTGGCAGGGTTCACCCGCCGCCCTTGTGGAAAACGTATCTACCAACTGGCAGGAAGCAACAGGTGAATTTAACCGATTTTCCATTCGCTGGTTTTGATAATCATGACGACTGAACGAGAAGAACGAAGTATGGCCAGCCGCCAGCGGTTGGGGTGGACTGTTTTATTAAGTAGTTTTACCGTCTGTATGATTTTGACGGTGGCGGTTCCTTTTACCGTTAATGCGTATTTACAAAATGCGACAAAATTTTTGGTCGTGGCCGTCCAGGCCAATCAGGGTACCGTTGGCATCGATACGGCCAGCGATGTGCGGCAGGCTATATTGGTGGGCCAGCCGGGCAAGACGATTGAACCCGGGGCTAGTATCTTGACTGATGCGACGGCAACGGCGCTGGTCTCTGTATTTCCACCCGACAGCGATCGCTTATTGTCGCGTTTGCAGGTGTATGGAAACACTTCGGTATCGTTGGAGCAGGCTGATTCGCCGCGTTTTACTTTTAGCGATGCCGGTCAGGAACTGCGCCTGGATTTAGAGACAGGGCGTATGCGATTAATGGTGCCAGAACTGCCGGAACGGCCGTATCTCATCGTCATTACCACCCCCCAAAGCAAAATTACCGTCGAGACTCCCGGCCAATACTCGATTACGGCCACGAATGCCAATACACAAGTGACCGTGCAGGATGGCCTGGCTCACGTGGTCGCCCAGGATCATTACGTTGATCTCGATCCGGGCGAGCGCAGCCTTGTTCCCACAGATGGAATCCCCAGTGTCCCATTAGAAACTGAGCGCAATCTGGTGGAAAATGGTGACTTTAGTGATGGGTGGAGCCGGTGGCAGCAGTATACCTGGGAGATCGAACGAGCCGATCAGCCTGCGGGCCAGATTGATGTGGTGACCACCGATGGTGTATCGGCCTTATTTATCGGGCGGCAGGGAGAAGGACACGCCGATGTTAAGGTGCGGCAGTCGATTAATCAAAATGTTGCCGATTATTCAACGTTGTCACTTCAGTTAACCTTCCGCATTATGGGGCAGTCGTTGGGCGTTTGTGGGGTTCAGGGCAGTGAATGCCCGATTTTCGTAAAGATTAATTACCTTGACCAAACGGGTGCTATCCGGACCTGGCAGCATGGTTTTTATGGCACAGGGACTGTTTCTGAAGATGCACCTGATACCTGTGCTTTTTGCAGTGTGGTTCAAAGCCCACACGATCTGGTCACGTTAGGTCAGGTCCAATTTTTTGACGTAAATTTGCTGGAGGAACTGGCACGCCTGGGTGTGCCGCCTATCAGCATGATCGAAAGCATCGAACTGGTTGCTTCTGGTCACAGCTTTGAAGTGGAAGTTGTCGAAGTGGCGTTGATTGGCGATGAGTAACCGCCTACCCCTATGGCGGCAGCCAGTTTTTTAGCCACGCTTCTAAATCGGCCGGGGTGTTGGCAACAACGGCCGTAAACTTAACCCCCGGATAATGTTGTTGAAACCAGGCTGCGGTAAGAACGTCGGGCCAATGGTGGGGGTTCACAGCCAGCACATGCCGGTTCTCCAAATCACCCAGGCCGGCATCATCTGCCGAAAAACCGATGGTGTAACGGCCGTCAAAACTCCCCTTTGCTGCTGCCTGTAACCATTTCAAGTCGGCGGTGGGTGGCAGCAGTACGTATATCCGTTGATATTTGAGCCGCGCGGCATCACTGGCCACCAACTGCACATCGCGCGTCACGCGCAGCAGCCGCAGCGCTAACAGCCTGGCCCCCTCATCGCCCACAAATCGAATATCATACAATCCATCGTGGGATGGCGTAAATTCATATTTCCAGACGAAGCGGTCGTCAACCTGCTCCTTGCCGATGAACTGAACGGCCGGCACTGAGCCTGTCGAAGCGGCCGTTTCCCCGTGCGGCGGGTCTACGAACAACTCACCAAATTCGTGCGCTCGATTCGACGAAACCGTTGCCGTCACTACATCGGTTGGCTGCGGCCGTTCTGGTTCCAGGGTGATGTGCGTATCGCCGGCGCCGATGATGTTCATGCTGCGCTTATAACGGCCAATGGGGCGCAAAAATGCATTCCGCCAAAAGATGGTTTGCTGCCGCTTGGGCAGGTTGGGCGCTGATTTGAGAAAAATAGTGAGTAGGGAGGCTTCGGCAACGGCCGTTACCGTCAATGTTTCCCACAAACTCAACGGTTGGAATGTGTCGCTCCAGACAATGAGCGGGCTGTCCGGGTCTGTGCCGCCAGTGGGATCGATGCCCACTTGCAAATTGACGTCACTGGCTTCCAATTTGCTGGCCGGGGCCGCATCTTCACTCGACCACGCCTGTCCTTCGACTGTGAGTGTATATTGATTGCCTGCCGCTGAGGGTACCTGCTGCCACAGTCCGGCCACGTGCGTGCCAAACGGCGTGCTGATTTGCTGTACCATCCGGTCGTCCATTCGGTAGGCGCTAAAAACCGGCTTTTTGTATTTCCAATCCGGGTCGGCCTCATTTGCGGATCGCCACCATGGTGCCCAGGCAACGGCCGTTACCCGCCCACTTTCCCCCCGATACGGCCGGAAATCACCACCCATTGAACCATTCAACAATAATTCTCTCTGCGCCATTTAGATACCTTTACAAGAAGTCATTTACGTCATGTGTCATTTTTGTCATGAGCCATTACGAACGATGCCATGATGCATGACTTATGAAAACCCTAACCCGCGTTCCTTTAACGATACATACCGCTGGTGGCCAATTACTACATGATCGAGCACTTCAATATCCAGCAATTTGCCTGCCTGCACCATTTGGCGGGTTACATTCACATCCTCCGGTGAAGGAGAGGGATCACCTGACGGATGATTATGAGCCACGATGATCGCTGCCGCATTTTCCTTGAGCGCCGCCCGGAATAATTCACCAATACGAATAACCGATGTATTCAAACTGCCTTTGTAAACGGTTGGCGTACGCAAAACCTGATTCCGCGTATCCAACAAAATCAGCCGCAAGTGCTCCTGCTCCAAAAACATCATTTCTGACATTAGCAGGTTGGCAGCGTCGGCCGGAGACGTGATTTTCGGCCGTTCCTGTGGTGAAGTGGCCAGCAATCGCCGACCAATTTCAAGGGCGGCTTTTACCTCGATGGCTTTGGCCGGGCCAATCCCTTTGACCGTTTGCAGTTCGGCGATACTGGCTCGTGACAGTCCGGCCAAATCGGTGAAATGGACCAGCAGCCGTTCTGCCAGCCGCAGCACATTTTCGCCGCCGGTGCCGGTGCGTAAAATGATGGCTAATAATTCGGCCGTGGATACCGCCTGTGCACCCACCTGCATCAATCGTTCGCGCGGCCGGTCCGCTTCCGCCAGGTCGCGGATCATGGGCACGTATTCTATTTTCTTATCCCCTATGGCACTTTCCATGATTAGTTCACTTTGACTTGGGTCGTAATTGTAAATAAGTTAAGCCAAGGGCCAGGCACGGGGCAAACAGAATTGGTTTGTCTGAAATCCTTCGCCTTGTGTCTGGCACTTTTACCGAAATGAAACACACTTTTGCCTAATCAGCCTCTTTGATTAACAAAACCAATTCGTCCCACTCTTCTGAAGATAGGTGCAGCGTGATTCCGCCTAACTCGACATGGTACAAATAATCATCCTCTTCTTTGCTGCGCCACACGGCAAAATTTTCACTTTCTGCCAAAACATCCATTTCTACTTCGTCGGCCATTTTCATTCTCCTGATTATTTTGGGAATTATTATGTAAATTATTGGCGGTGAACCAGGAACAACAAGTTTCTGCCACCAATCAAGTCTATTAAGATTATAGAACGCTTCAGCTAAAAGAAAAAATCAGCATTACTTGTATCTGGAAATTAAATTGGAGCGCGGACGTCCCGTCTGCCATGGGCGGGCAAGCTGCTCGCGCTACCACGGGGGGCATGTTTGGCTTTTGGGCTGTACCGGTGTAGCATTTTCTGAGGATGATTACAGAATCATTACAATCTGATGCTGGCGGCTGGTGTGTAATGTTGTTGTAATGATTTTCGTGTACAACTGCTGAGGAGTTTTCAAGATAATGGGCAATTCAAAAGATATTTTGGTGGTTGATGATGAGGCCTCGGTGGTTGAGGTTGTGAGTTTGTATTTGAAGCGGGATGGGTATGGTGTGCGGGTGGCGCGGAATGGCCAGGCGGCTTTACAGGCAATTGCCGCTGAATTACCGGCACTCGTTATCCTGGATTTGATGCTGCCGGAGGTGGATGGGCTGGAAATTTTACGTCGTTTACGCGCTGATCCGGAGACGGATGTGCCGGTGATTATGCTGACGGCACGAGGTCAGGAAATAGATCGGATTTACGGGTTGGAGTTGGGCGCGGATGATTATGTGACGAAGCCGTTTTCGCCGGCAGAACTGGTGTCGCGGGTGAAGGCTGTGCTGCGCCGGTCGCGGCGGTATGATGAGGAAGAGGAGGGGGAACGGCCGTTGCAATTCCCCAACCTGCGCATCGAAGCTAAAACCCGGACCGTCCTCGTTCGCGGGCAGCCCATCGACCTGACCGCTACCGAATTTGACCTGCTCTGGTTTATGGCCAGCCATCCGCGCCAGGTATTCAAGCGCGACCAGCTTCTGGAAAAGGTTTGGGGTTTTTCTGAATACGTTGATCCCAGTACGGTAACCGTCCATATTCGGCGGCTGCGCGAAAAAATCGAAACCAACCCCAGTGAACCTGTTCACCTGTTAACTGTGTGGGGAGTGGGCTACAAATTTGAACCAGGTGAAGGTTAGAAACATTTCGCAGGCTGAGCTTGTCGAAGCCCAGTTGCCTTCGACAAGCTCTGTTGCCTTTGACAAGCTCAGGCAGTGGTTTGAATAGCAGGTAATTATGATCAATACATTCCCTCAAAATAAGTACATCAACTGGTTTGGCCGTGCTCCCTGGCGTATTTTGGCTTTGGGTATTGTTGTGGCTCTGCTGGTTGCCGTCTTGCTAATGCGGGCTTTGATGAAAGCGCCATCTAACGAACTGTTGGCACTGGCATCCACTTTAACGGCGACATCATTCATTTCGGTGGGGCTGGGCTATTTTCTGCACCGTCAGGGTTGGACACGTTCCCCCTCGTTGGCGTTAACGTTGATGATGACTTATGGCTGGGCGGCCCTGTTGACCTTGATTAATGTTTGGGTCATGTCGCAGCAGATGTTTGTGAGTGAGCACGATTTGCTGCTCAGCGGGGTTTTGCTTTTGTTTGCGGCAATTATTGCCACGACATTTGGCATATTTGCTGCGGCCAGTGTGACCAATGGCCTGCGCCAATTGGCTCAAACGGCCAGAACCATTGCCGAGGGTGATTTGTCGGCCCGTGTGGAAGTGCTGGGCCGGGATGAGGTGGCGCAAGTGGGTCAGGTTTTTAATGAAATGGCGACCCAATTACAGGAGACGGAAGCGCAGCGGGCGGAATTGGAAACACTCCGTCGGGATTTTATTGCCTGGACGTCGCATGATTTGCGTACGCCGTTGACCAGTATTCGGGCGATGGTGGAAGCCCTGCATGACGGGTTGGTGGATGATCCAGAAACGGTGCAACGATATTACAAAACGATTCGGTCGGATGTGATTGCCCTGAACAGTTTGATTGATGATTTGTTTGAGTTGGCCCAATTGGATGCCGGCGGTTTGGTGTTAGAAAAATCGCCATATGTTTTTGGCGATCTGGTTTCTGATGCGCTAGAGAGTTTTCGGGTGTTGGCGCAGCAGCGGGACGTTGATTTGCAGGCAGTTGTGGCTGAAAATGTGGGTCAGGTCAGATTGAATGCGCCCAAGATTGGCCGGGTGCTGGCGAATTTGATTAGTAATGCGCTGCGGTACACGCCTGAGGGGGGGGGAGTGGTGGTCACGGCCGTTTCCACCACCAATTCCGTCCAGGTAATCATCCAAGACAGCGGGCCGGGTTTCCATTCGGCGGATTTGCCGCGCATTTTTGAGCAGTTTTACCGGGGTGAACAGGCTCGCAGCCGCTCTACCGGCGGGGCCGGATTGGGTCTGGCTATTGCTCGCGGAATTGTGGAGGCGCATAACGGCCGTATCTGGGCCGAAAACGCACCCAATGGCGGCGCCATCGTCGGGTTTTCCCTCCCCAAGTAGATTCAAACGTCATAAGTCATGCGTCATCCTATAGTGACGCATGACTTATGACTTCATGAAACATTACATTTCTTCGCGATAGGTAAAGTTATGCTTTTTGCGGGCGTTCAGAACGGCGCGGCGTAAGATTTCGTAAACCTGTTCCGGGTCTTTGATGTTTTTCAGAACGATGATCGGGTTGCTGGAATCATGACTGCGTACATTGATGTCACCAAGATTCAAAATGCGTTCGCTAAAAGTTTGGCTGAAATCAACATCCTGGATACGAACCAATTCTACGTTTTCGCGGGCTTTGCCCAGGAACCCTTCGGTGATACGTATGCGTTCGTCGGTAATGGTGTATTGGAGGGAGATGGAAAGGAAGGGGCGGCCTTCCCATAAGATGTCTTCTTTGCCATCGTTGAGGACGTCGTTGGAAACGGCCGTTTCCAACCCCCGCGATGCCATCGATTTATCCAATTCGGCATCCGACTCCAGCATAGCCGCTTCAGCCACCAAATCCACCAACGACTCCAGCGTTTCCTTGCTCAAAGCACTTACATCTAACTCAGCCTGAGCAATAGCTTTCCAAACACGTGCTTTAATATTTGATTTGACTTCACTTACGGACATTGGGAAATTCCTTTTCTATTTGAAAAATCGACTCTTTGAGGATTTGTGCGTAATTGTGTATGGTTAGCTGGTTTGCCGGTTCGTTAACCAACCAACTAACCAACGTCCAACCTCACAAATCGCCAGAGAATCCCAAAAATCTAACTTAAAATTAACAAAGAATTTGTAGCATAGGGCGTGGCAAGTTGTCAAATAGTTGCCTGCCCGTTACAATAACAAATCGCATTGGATGCGGCAGAATTGAAATAGTGGAGTAGATTTGAGGAATGCCAATTTATTCGTATCGTTGTAATGATTGTGGTTATGAGTTTGACCAGAGACAACGGATGAGTGATGATCCGTTAACGATTTGCCCGGTCTGTGAAGGAAGTATTCGTCGTGTTGTCACATCAGTTGGCGTGGTTTTCAAGGGCAGCGGTTTTTATGTAACCGATAATCGTGGCACAAACAGCGCCAACAGTACCACCAGTTCAAATGGCAAAAGTTCCGATACAACCTCAGATACGGAAAAAACAACTCAAAGTAATTCTTCACCGGCAACGGCCGATGCGAAAACACCGGCGGCATCAACCAGTCCGGCATCCTGAATTTTCAATCAGAATGGTATAAAAATAAGAGCCTGTCTTATGAGACAGGCTCTTTTATTTACGAGATAAAGGGCAAAGCGGCCTAAATTTGGAAACCGCGTGTTGCTGGAATTACCTTTTGACTGAAATTGTCCACGTATTTTTGCAGTTTGTCGTGTAATGCTGTCCACTCATCATTTTTCAGCGCATAATTCATATGTTCCCTGGAAGGGGTTGTGCCGCTGGCCAATTTTTGTTCGCAGCTTCCATAAGCAGTGTACCAGACCTGGAAATCGGAGATTCCCAGTCGATTCATACCGGGAATGAACTCATGAACTAAAAATTCAAAATATTCCGATTCAGTTTCAGGCCGGACATCCCAGCGCATAATAAGTTTTGTGGGCATGGTATTTCCTAAAGTTTGGGTACGAGAATAACAGTTTCCGTTTCTTCGGGTAAATTCCCTTTGCTGATCTTTAATATTGTTTCTTCAGTGGGATCAGTGACACCCATTTCTTTTAGAAACCGGTCAACGCCGTCTAAATTTAGCTTAAGGTCGGGCAGAGCGTAATGCATGGGAATGACGATGTTGGGTTCCAGCATGGAGACGAGTTCGGAAGCCTGGGCGGCATTCAGGCTGTTGCCGCTGCCTACGGGAACCAGGAGTACATTTACTTGTTCCAATGCTTCGATTTGGGTTTGTTTGGGAACGGCCGTTATGTCACCCAAGTGAGCAACCGTCACACCATCGAAATCAAACATAAAGATAATGTTACGTTTGGCATCGTCGTTGTCGTTGGTTACGATGCCGGTAATGAAGACATTACCGATTTCATACTCGCCGGGGCCGGTTAAGCTGTGTGTCTTGCCAGAAACGGCCGTTGCGCAATTGTGGCCTTGTGCGTCATGGCTAATCGTAACGACATCAGATTTTAATTTGAGCTGGGGCAGCCCTAGATTGCCATTATAAGGATCGGTTACAATGGTAGCGTGTTTTCGTTCCGTAAGGCGAAAACAACTTAGTCCATACCAGGTAATTTCCATAAAATCATATCTCCTTGAAGGCATAATTATACCTGATATTTGGCGAATCGAATAATTTTTACGGGTAAAGATTCAATGTCTGAACAGATGCGGCGGTGCTTAGAAATGAACGGCGGTCAGGTGAGCAATGCGCCTCATTGGCGCTTTTTGCTGCCGCCTGCGAAGCAGGGTTACGCCGATGCCCAGATTGATGATTATGGCCAAACCCATCATTGGCGACCCCGGCGTTATTACCCGTGGCGGCCTGGCGTTCATATGAGCCTGCAAGCCCGTTTTTCCCATCCGGCCGGATGTCTGTTGGGGACGGCCGGTTTTGGTTTTTGGAACGCCCCCTTTGGCGATCCTACGATTCCCTTGCCGGCTTTGCCCCAGGCCACCTGGTTTTTTTACGCCTCCGAACCGTCTGATTTGCCACTTGCTGAATCCGGGACTGGACGCGGTTGGTTTGCTGCGGCACTGGATGCCACGACCCTGCGGGCCAAAGCCATGATCCCATTTGCGCCTGTTGTGCTGCTGCTAAACCAGTGGCCTCGTTTGCGCCGATCGCTCTGGCCAAAAATCCGCCGCCAATTAGGTATAAGTTTTCAACTTTTATCGGTCGATATGACCGAATGGCATGAGTATGAGTTGTGGTGGGGACAAAACGGATGTGAGTTTCGTGTAGACAGTAACGCGATCCTGGAAACGCCATTCTCACCACGCGGGCCGCTGGGCTTTGTTTGTTGGCTGGATAATCAGTACATGGTTTTGACGGTAAACGGCCGTTTCCGTTGGGGTGTAATTCCAGTTTCAGAAACCCAGTGGATGGAAGTTAAAAACCTGCAAATCATAGCTTAAATTCAGATCGCGCTTTTTGACAGTCCCTTGTGCCCGTGCTATACTTTTGCGCCTATTAACAAGGCTCTTTGAGGGTTGGAGGGATGGCCGAGTGGACGATGGCGACGGTCTTGAAAACCGTAGTGGGTTTAGGCTCACCGGGGGTTCGAATCCCTCTCCCTCCGTGGTGTGGATACCCAAAAGTATCCCATTAACATATTAAATCAGGCCAACCCTGACCCAATTCGTACAATGATCAGGGGAGGTGCCAGAGTGGTCGATTGGGGCCGCCTGCTAAGCGGTTAACGGTTTAAAAAGCCGTTCCAGGGTTCGAATCCCTGCCTCCCCGCTAAGAAATAAATTACTTTGAAAAGAGTTGGTTTTAACTCGTCAAATGTGGTAAATTTCTATGGTCTGATAATATGAAACGCGCCCTTAGCTCAGCGGATTAGAGCATCCGGCTACGAACCGGAAGGTCGGGAGTTCGAATCTCTCAGGGCGTATTAAAAAGCGACTCTCTACAGGGAGTCGCTTTTTTGTTTGTCATTCTTGAGAATTGCATGAGCGTTCAGGCCTCTAAGGTTTCCGATCTCCTGTAAACCAGAAAGAATTATAGGAATATTAGATGCTGCGGAAGCAATTGAACGATCCAGAATTACAAACAAACCCTTTCGGTACCAAAAATACTTGAAGTAAAAAAAGTTTTAATTGCAAGAGGTGAAAATTGAACAACAAAAGCAATAAAGTACGTGTAGCTATCATCGGAATTGGAAACTGTGCGGCTTCCCTGGTTCAAGGGGTTGAATACTACAAAAACGCGGCCGATGATGAGTTCGTGCCTGGGTTAATGCATGTTAAATTGGGTGGCTATCATATTCGTGATATTGAATTTTCGGCAGCCATTGATATTGATGTCGAGAAAGTTGGCAAGGATTTATCAGAAGCAATTTGGGCTAACCAAAACAACACCATCAAATTTGCCGATGTGCCCCACATGGGAGTGCCCGTACACCGTGGCATGACTCATGACGGGTTGGGCTATTATCTCAAGCAAAAAATCACCAAAGCGCCTGGCCCGACTGCGCCTATCCGGGAGATTTTGCAAGACACAAAAACAGATGTCGTTGTCAATTTTTTGCCGGTGGGCAGCGAACAGGCGACCAAGTGGTATGTTGAACAGGTTCTAAATGCCGGTTGTGCGTTTGTGAACGGCATCCCTGTTTTTATTGGCCGGGAACCTTACTGGCAGGAACGATTCCGTCATCGCAATTTGCCGATTATTGGCGATGATATTAAAAGCCAGGTAGGGGCTACCATCGTTCACCGCGTTCTGACCCGCTTGTTCCAGGATCGGGGGGTGCGGTTGGAACGTACCAGCCAGTTGAACGTGGGCGGAAACATGGACTTTTACAACATGCTGGAACGTTCGCGCCTGGAAAGTAAAAAAATCAGCAAGACTAATTCGGTTACTTCCCAGCTTGATTATGAATTACCGGCGACAGATGTTTATATTGGTCCCAGCGATTACGTGCCCTGGCTGACCGACCGCAAATGGGCGCATATTCGGATGGAAGGCCGCACGTTTGGTGATGTGCCCCTTAATCTGGAATTGAAGCTGGAAGTTTGGGACAGTCCCAATTCGGCCGGTGTGATGATTGATGCCGTGCGTTGTGCTAAGATTGGGCTGGATCGGGGTATTGGCGGCCCATTGTATGGTCCAAGTAGCTATTTCATGAAATCGCCGCCGGTGCAATATCCGGATGACATTTGCCGTAAAAAGACGGAAGCATTTATTGCTGGGGCGGAAAATACGCCTGATTAAGAGAGGTTGCGAGTTGCGAGGTTGCGGAGTTGCGAGTAAGTATAGTGACTCGCCACCTCGCACACTTGATGAGCTATGATTACACCGGCTGGAAAAGAGTGTCGTTTTTATTACCAGAATTTTCATCGCGGCCATTCGGAGCAGGAATGCCGGCTGATTGATGCCAACCCTCGTTCTGATGCGTGGCGGCCGCAAGATTGTTCTAACTGCCCGGTTCCGGGTATTTTGCTGGCAAACAGCAGTCCCAATTTGGTGTTGGAGGGGAGTGTCAAGAGCGGTGTTTTGGGGTTTAACCGCCGTGTGGAAGTATCGGCGTTTTGCAGCAAACACTTAATTGATGTGCCGGAACCGCATGTGGGCTGTCCGCAGTGTGCCCGCGAAAAGCCGGGGCTGGAAGCGTTGTTTGGGAAGGGGTGAAGAGGTGAAAGGGTGAAGGTTCATGATTTTGCAACTTTGCCACTTGCACACTTGCGTAATTGCTATGATTAAAGCTGTTTTGTTTGACCTGGATGATACGTTGTTGGGCAATGACATGGATAAGTTTTTGCCTAATTATTTTACTTTGTTGGGGAAGCATGCTGAGCGATATTTGGAGAAGAACCGGTTTTTGCAGGAATTGATGGCCGGAACGCAGGCGATGATAGCCAGCACGGACACGGCCGTTTCCAACCGTGACGCCTTCTGGTATACATTTCAACAGCGTACAGGATTGGACCCGGATGAAATGGAGCCGTTTTTCGAGCAGTTTTACCGCAATGTGTTTCCTCAATTGGTGGCGACGACGGAGAAACGGCCGTTAGCCGCCCCCTTGGTGCAAACCTGCCTGGATAAAGGCTTGAAAGTTGTTGTAGCCACCAATCCCTTGTTCCCGGCCATTGCTGTGGAAGAGCGGTTGGACTGGGCCGGTGTGCCGGTCACTGAATTTGACTATGATTTGGTGACAACTTACGAAAACATGCACACCACCAAACCACACCCGGCCTATTATCATGAGATTTTGCAGATGATTGATTGTGCGCCAGAAACGGCCGTTATGATTGGCGACGACTGGAAAAACGACATCATTCCCGCGGCCAGCATTGGTTTACATACTTACTGGATCACTGCCGACGGACAGCAGCCGCCAGACGAAACGCCGGTGAACGGCCGTGGCTCGCTGGCCGACTTGTGGCAGCAGGTTCAAAAAGGCTGGCTGGAGCAGTTGACCTGAGCCATGCAAGAACCCCCGCCCGTTAAAGGTTTGTTGATTGAGTTAGAGGCTTTTGCAACGGCCGTTGCTCAGCTTCTGGCCGACGAAACCATCGATTGGCAGTGGCGGCCCTGCGCTGGTGAATGGTCAATCACCGAAGTCGTTTGCCATCTGCGTGACGTAGAGCGCGAAGTCCACCAAACCCGTTTCCGCGATTTAGTCGCCGCTGAGAACGTCTTCCTGCCCGGCGTTGTCGCCGATGATTGGATTCAGCAGCGGCAGTACCAGCTGCAAAACGGCCCGGCGGCACTAAAAGATTTCCTGGCGGCCCGCTGCCAGACCCTTGTTTTACTGGATGATGTGCCCGAAGAGATGTGGGAGCGGCGCGGCCAGCACGCCTTTTTTGGCCCTACCAGCTTACACGAACTGCTCTACCTGGCCGTGCAGCATGATACGGCTCATTTTGACCAGCTCATCGCCCTGCGCCATCACGCTGAAAGGGCGTGAGTTCCGTTACCCGTTATCAGCAGATTGAAACGGAGCGCGGGCATCTTGCCCGCCTCTTACCGGTGGGACGTCCACACTCCCAAAGCATTTCAATGCACTGGTTATCGGAATACGGTTTACGGCTTACGGATTTTGGGCTAATCTGGCAATTTCCCCCCGTACCCGTTCAATCAAAGCCGCGTTTTTCTCGTCCTGGAACAAAGCAAAATGATGCTTTTTGTAGGCCAATTCGCTGCATTTGTAGAAAAAGCGAAGCGAACGGCGGTATGCGCCTGGCCCATAGGTGATGAGTTGATCCAAATGATGCTTGCTGCGCTGCCGGCCGGAACAGGCTGTTTGATATTGGCTGAGGGTCAACGTTTGATTGGCAACTTCCTCAACCAGATACTGTTTAATCCAGCGGCGTTCTTGGGTGAGTGTCCAGATGATGATGACCAAAACCAGCAGAATACCGCCCCAATCGCTGAGGAAGGCCAGCAGGCATAATGCACTGCCGGTGGAAACGGCCGCATTGTGCAAAAAGTGTAAAAACATTGCCATCGACCAACCGGCAATTGGGGTGATGAATTTGAGGGCCTGATTAGTCGTCATCCGTGCCAGAGCGATGCCCAGGCCGGTCATGCTGGTGAACAGGGCGTGGTTAAGGCCAAAAATAACGCCGCGCATAAAGACATTGGTTCCCCAGGCTTCCGCACCGCCTTCGCCGTAGATGGTGACAAAATAATAGATATTTTCCACCATAGCAAAACCCATTCCTACCATCGCGCCGTAAATAATGCCGTCCAGCGGACTGTCGATTTCGTGCCGCCAGAGCAGGAAAATGCCCAGAACGGCCAATCCTTTAATCGTTTCCTCGACCGGCGGGGCAATCAAACTGGCGGCTAGCGCATCACCGGCTGTTTGCCCGGCCAGCAGGTAAAACGGTACGCTGAGGACGCTGTTGGCAATGAAGGCGACGACGACGCTGGGAATGGCGCCCCACAGGAAAGCGGCCGTTAGCAGCCAGATAGGTTCTTTTTCGTAGCGGTCTACCCAGTAGATGAGCGTGATATAGACCACGGTGGGAATGGCGGCGGCGATAATGGAGAGGATGAGAACGGTTGATGAGGACATGGGTTTTCTTGAGTCATGAAGTCATGCGTTATTTTGACGGATGACGCATGATGTATTACTTGATGAGCATCGCATCACCGAACGAATAAAAACGATATTTCTGAGCCACGGCCGTTTCATACGCCGCCATGATGTTATCTCGCCCGGCAAAAGCCGAAACCAGCATCAGCAGGCTGGATTGGGGCAGGTGAAAGTTGGTGATCATCATTTGCACGGCGCGGAATTTGTAGCCGGGATAAATAAATAAATCGGTTGGCCCTTCGAAAGCAGAGACCGGTTTCCAGGGGCACATATTGCTCGTTTCACCGGCGGCGTCGCGGGCGCTGATGTTTTGGTAGCTGCCCATCAGCCCGGCCGATTTGAGCGCGCCGGTTTCCAGCACGCGAACGGCCGTTGTTCCCACGGCAATGATCCGGCCACCGGCCAGCTTGGCCTCGTTGATGCGCCGCGCCGTCTCTGAACTAATCGTAGCCCATTCGCTGTGGATGAGATGGTCGGCGACGGTCTCGGCTTCTACCGGCTTGAAGGTGTCCAGCCCCACGTGCAGCGTCACCATCTCAAAAATGACGCCTTTCTCGCGCAGGGCAAAAAGCAGGTCGCCAGTAAAGTGCAGCCCGGCTGTGGGCGCGGCGGCTGAGCCTTCGGGACGGGAATAGACGGTCTGATACCGTTCCGGGTCGTCGAGGATTTCGTGGATGTAGGGTGGTAGGGGCACGTGGCCGTGTTCGTACAGGTAGCCGTCTACCGGCTGGCTGAAGCTGATTTCGCGCTGCGGGCCGTCGAGTACGGCCGTTACCGTGCCCACCAGTCCCTCGCCATCATCCAGCAGAATCTCGCTGCCTTCGTCCAGCTTCTTGCCCCCAACCAGCGCTTTCCAGCGCGTGTCGTCGAGTTGTTCCAGAAGCAGGATTTCCGCTTTGCCGCCGGTGGGTTTACGGCCGTACAATCTTCCCGGAATCACGCGGCTGTTGTTGACGACCAGGATGTCGCCGGGATTAAAATAGTCGAGAATGTCGGTAAATTGTTTGTGGTCGATACGGCCGTTCTCCCGATCCAGTACCAGTAATCGTGAGGCGTCGCGGGGGGTTAACGGCCGTTGCGCAATGAGTTCTTGGGGCAGGATGTAATCAAAATCGCTTGTTCTCATGCCGCTAATTGTAGCGGTTCAAGAGGGGCGGGCAAATGGAAACCTAAATTCGTGCGGGGGAAATAAAGAACAATAAAACAATCCCCATAGCTACCTTTTACAAAAACGCATGCTGTTGTTGGGTGGGAAGAATTAGTTTACACTCTCGTTTATTATGCCAGACGTTATTTCAAATCCTTTTGGCCATTTAGTTGTGGAATCGTATTTTACTCCAAATAATTTTACGCCATCAAGATTTGTGTATTGTAGATCGGTTCCCCTTAGATCAGCATTGGTGAAATTCGCACCATTTACTTTTGCTGTAGTTAAAATTGCTTTACGCAAGTCGGCATCCTTAAAACTAACTTTAATCAAACTGGCATCACTTAAGTTAGTTTCGACAAGATTTGAGCTGTTTAAGTTAGCCCGATCGAGTTTGGCTTGACGTAGATTAGCATGAGAAATGGTTGCCCCGGTTAATTTACACCTGATGAGGTGGGCTTTATTCAAATTGATTTGATTTAACATTGAATTGCTTAAATTAGCTCTAGTCAAATTGATATTATTAAAATTCGCTTTTTGTAAATTGATCTGACGCATATCCGCCCCAGATAGAATTATTTTGGGTTGTGGGCCACTTATTAATTTTGCCTCAGCTAAAAAACGGACCAATCTACCTTTACGGTGACCATCTAAGCCACGAAAAGTTGCTAACGTTATTGCTCGTGCAATTGTTCTGACAGCACTTTCATCAGAAGAGTCTAACAGACCCCATTCCAATATTAGATTAGTTATTCGGTCAAAATAAGATTCAAGATTCACTTGGCGTTGTGTGTCTATAGACAATTCTTTTTCTAAATCATGTTTTGTTTGTTGTTCTGTCCTAAATTGATCTTCACGAAGTTTACGATTTATTTCATCTTGTTTTTCTTGGTGCCATTTTGCCTTTTCATCTAATCGAGTTATCCACCAAATTCCCACAGCGATTAAAACAGGAATAATAAAAAGATCTAACCAGTCCCATAGCGTTTTTATATCTTTGACGCCTTCAAGTGTACCGTCGGTTTTATAACTATATTTGACTACTCCAATAGGTGCCCAACTGAAAATGTAACCTAATATAACCAAAATACTAATGACCAATATTAAGGTTATAAAAAGCCATGCTGTTATTTTTGAATCCCTATTGACAACCTTCTTTCCATCTTTGTTTGTCGAATCTATTTTTGACATAGCTTTGAGCTTGTATATGATGTGAAATTACACTTATCCTAAGATACCGGTTTGGAAATTTGTTTTTTGTTCGTATATCTGAAGAATGATTTTCTCTTCATCAATTTGCTCTTCATCTATATTATCTTCATTGACAAGTTCTTCATCCTCCATAAAATCTTCTTCTTCCTTCTGGAATAAGGATTCAGGTACACTTACAAATGGCTTGAGCTGCGCTGCTAACGAAACTTCCATATTGAAATCACTTGATAATGATAGCAATAAGGGTTGTGCTTTTTCTGGAGAAGTCAATTTCCAATGTGATAAAATATGAGCTGCTGAGATCCGTATATCCATTTTTTCTGAATCAACCCACTCTTGGATTTGACGCCATGAATATTCAGGAGCCTCATGTTCTAAAATGATGGCAAGTGCATTTATTCTATTTGCGTTCTCTGCATTGTAATTGATGAGTTCATAGAGTAATGTCCATCCTTGTTTAGGTTGTATATCTCCTTCTTTTATGGAATCAACAAAAGAGTTTTGCAGGATGTCGTGATTTGTATATAGAGAATTAGTGATGATGCTTAGACGATATTCCTTTAACTTGCGTGGGATTATTATACAAGTACGCAATAAGGTCCAAAGACGACGTTCACTTTCAGAAGTTGCCCATATCTGTAGCAAATCTATTGCAAATTCTTCTTTTCGGTATGATAGTTCCTTTACAACCTGGGAAACTCGTCTTCTGGTAAATGGCTGCTTATCAGCAGCCAATTTTGAAAGAATTAGCTTGCTTTTTTGTGGATTG
Organism: Ardenticatenaceae bacterium; assembly: GCA_020634245.1. GTDB lineage: Bacteria > Chloroflexota > Anaerolineae > Promineifilales > Promineifilaceae > JACKCC01. The sequence goes on from JACKCC010000006.1 coordinate 684,740, forward strand.
CTTGATACATAAGGTTTAATAGAATGAGGTATAGCTGATCGAACGTAAGGATTACGTTCTTTATTTGTACAAATGGTTAAAATATTTATGGCCTGCCATGAAACAGAATCGCTCATTTTGCCCAGAGTTACAACTGATGTCCATCGCCTATACATGAATTCGTTATTTTCGTTTCGTAGCCATTCCCTTAATAGCTCTAAAATAGGCTTTATCTGCGTACGGTTTTGAGCTGCACTACTCAAAATTTCAGCAGATCTAACACTTCCTGCTCCTCGTTTTATATTAGCTAGTGCGGTAATTAATGGAAGCAGTTCTGTGAAGTCAACTTTAGCAATTTGACTTGCTGCAATTGTGACCGCTTTACGAACTAACTCTGTATTAACTATTTCCAGTTTTGATGTTTGTTTAGGAACGGACGCATCAATGAAGTCGTCAATTAATTGTGCAAAGTATGTATGGTAGGCTTTGGCAATTACTGTAAGTACAGCATCTTGGATAGACCGATCTGCAAAACTGGGTCTCCCGTGAAGTTCCACTACAAATGGAGATGAATTATTTATCGCTGTGCCAAATGGCAAAACTTTGAGTATTGGATTAAATCGTCTTAATTTTGAGACGATTACTTGATACCAACGTTGAAATTCTATCAAAGGCAAATCATTAAAAATAGCAAGAACCATTAAAAAGCACTGAATATCTTCATTTGCATTGACAAACCATGAATAGACTTCATTTTCCAGTGTTGTTTGTTTGCTGAGAATTGTTAGTAATTGTTTTTTTGTTTTTATTTTTGGTAATTCGTAGTCTACAAGCCTACGAATTTGTGCGGGCAAACGTAATTTTTTTAATGCCAGTTGCATCTCTTTGCCTGATTCTGAATTGGCATCAAAGGAAAAGAAGTTTATCTGGTTGTCTCTTATCTTGTTGTTTTTCTGTGCCCATGACAGATGTTTCTCGATTATCAAAGCCTTAGTTGAGTCATCATACAAACTGGAATCTAAAAGTAATTGATTATCATGAAATATTTCCCATTCTTCTAGCCTAGTTTCATTTAACACCTCGTCAAAAATATCAGTGGGAGATGTCATAATGATGTAATTTGAACTTAGCATATCTTCAATAATCTTTTGTTCGGCTTCAAAATCTGGGCGTTCTAAATGTTTGTAGCCAAAAATATCAGGAATGATAATTACAGCTTCATCAACTCCTGACAAGTCGCTTACAGACACAAATCTAGAAAGATATAAAAGGCGCAGAGCTTTCTGTTCTTTCAATAGCTCTTCTGCCAATTGTGTGGCAATAGAACGTTTTCCAACCCCGGATTCCCCATGGATTAATAAAAATTTATCTTTATATAATTTCGATCTTGCATTCTCTACTAGTATTTTATTATTTGGCTCGACAAAAACATAATTAAGACGCTCTCTTTCTGTTTGCTTAAGTTGATACTCATCTTGTTGTAGTCGATTTTCTAAATCTGAAAATTGAGCACGCCAAGCAAACATTCGCTCTAGTTCATAGTCTGATATTTTTTCAAAATTTGAGGTGCCCTGTCGTTTGGCACATGCGCCTGGCTGTAATATCCCTTTATATCCCCTTGGTACTCTATGAGGTGGACGTTCACTGGGAGGAATTATTATTGTACCAATGGTTTTTACACCTTCATCTGTGGAAACATCAAACGACAAATATGAGAAATTTATTCGGGGCTCTACATGTTCATTTATTATGTTTTGTAATTTTGCGTCATCTAATTTATTTGCTGATATATCATAAATTTTGCCTTCTTCATCTGCACCTATAACTATAATCCCATAATTCGGATCCAACCCCATTTTTTCTAGTGAGTCGTCGGGATCAATAGTGTTAGCCATTGATAAAATATCTTTTATTAATGCCCCTTTCTTTTTAGAGTCAGATAGGTCAAATTCTTGTTTGTAATCAACTTTTAAACTTTCAGATCTCCGTGCTATTAAGCGTAAAATCTGTTGTTGGTCGTAAGGATTTTCCATTTTCGCCTAATCCTGTTTTGTTTTATTTGAGGAGACAAACACATCTGCCTTTATTAAAATACGATCTCCAACTTGGAAGCCTGGAAATGTAATATAAATAATATAGCCATCTTCTTCGGATCCTATTATGGGTTGTTGTAAAGATGGATCGTAATTTGTATTTATTGTGCCAAAAAAAAGTTCTCCTGGGGGATCGGTGCTACCTATTAGGTTGAGTAATTCTTGGGCTTCTCTGATTAATTGAACAATGCGTTCTTTAGTATCAGGGTGTAACTTTAATTCCAGTATATCTTCAAGTCTCTGAACTATTCTTTTTGTATTATTGTTTAAAGTTGGATTAAAGATCATCTCTGCTAACAAAGATCTGATCTTGGCAGAAATCAATTTACGTTGATTTTCAGCCTGGGGATATGATTCAAGGTAATTACTCCATAAACATTCACTTGTATCAAGGAACAATTGAATTTTGTAGTACTGTAGTTTTTGAGAAATATCATCTATTGGAACGAGATCGCTAGATTTGGTGGTTCCTGGTTTATCTCTTAAGTTTTCATTAAGGATTTGCAACATTTCATTGTGCCGCTTATCAGTTTCAGATATTTCCTTGGTAAGTTGTTGGTTTCGTTGTTCTAGAAAACGTATGTGTATGGGATATTCTTCTAATTGCTCTTTTAATTTTTTGTTTTCATTGAATAGTCTTTCATTTTCCTTTGCTGAATTTATCAATTTTTTTTTGGTTTCTCGTTGTGACATGAAAGACTTAGATGCCTGTTTTTTTTGTTGTTCAAGTAGCTCTAGAATTTGTCGATTAAGTGTTTCATTTTCTTCTAAAAGTCCTGAAAAATTTTGTTCCTGTGCCTTTAATTGTTCGATGGTTGTTTCTTTTTCTAAAAGGCTGTTCTGAAGGGTATGCTCTTTTTCTTGCAAGGCTAGAATTTGTTGATTAAGTGTTTCGTTTTCTTCCACAAATCCTGAAAAATTTTGTTCCTGTGCCTTTAATTGTTCGATGGTTGTTTCTTTTTCTAAAAGGCTGTTCTGAAGGGTATGCTCTTTTTCTTGCAAGGCTAGAATTTGTTGATTAAGTGTTTCGTTTTCTTCTAAAAGTCCTGAAAAATTTTGTTCCTGTGCCTTTAATTGTTCGATGGTTGTTTCTTTTTCTAAAAGGCTGTTCTGAAGGGTATGCTCTTTTTCTTGCAAGGCTAGAATTTGTTGATTAAGTGTTTCGTTTTCTTCTAAAAGTCCTGAAAAATTTTGTTCCTGTGCCTTTAATTGTTCGATGGTTGTTTCTTTTTCTAAAAGGCTGTTCTGAAGGGTATGCTCTTTTTCTTGCAAGGCTAGAATTTGTTGATTAAGTGTTTCGTTTTCTTCTAAAAGTCCTGAAAAATTTTGTTCCTGTGCCTTTAATTGTTTGATGGTTGTTTCTTTTTCTAAAAGGCTATTCTGAAGGGTATGCTCTTTTTCTTGCAAGGCTAGAATTTGTTGATTAAGTGTTTCGTTTTCTTCTATAACCTTCGATTTTTCTTCATTCTGATTTTGAATTGTTTCGTGCAATTCTTGTATTGAGGCATTGAACTCAAGTTCAGTAAAATGTGGTTGAGCAAGGGTGTAAATATTTTGGAACTTTTGAACAGCTATATATGATATCTCATTGAATTGTTGCACCAATTGTTCTAGTTGTTCAAGTAAATAACTGAAGTCTGAATAAAAGTTTTCTACCTTGTTCAAGTTATCAGAATCAGTTTCTTCATAATTTTTATTTTTAATTTTCCGATTGAACATGATTTTAAGTTTTTTAATTACTGTGTTAATTAACAACAGTCAAAGTAGGAACAATCTTCAGGAGATTTTGTATAGTTAATTATCAATGAAATTTTAATTGGGTCTCAACTTGTTTCCTGGTATTTTTGTCAATTGCCTCAACCTGTATCTCAGTTCGACCAAAATAAAAGCTCACTTCAATTTCACGATCAATTCCTCCAGTAGTATCTGGGCTGTCTACAATTAAGTCGCCTATTTTAATTACTTCTGCCTCATCAATATGTTCTGGAGTATTGTTAGGAGAAATGTAAAAAGTAAATCCAACAGATGTTTGATTGCTCTGGCTTGGATTAAAAATTTGTACCGCCTTTTGATTAACTTCGACTTTTTCGCCAGCATGCACAAAAACACTGAATCTGTCCTTACAATAATAAGTTCGACGTTCTTTATGCCAAAACTTTTTGATTTCTGGATCAACTTCGGATCGAAATGGCATGTTTGCCCCACATCCATAAGTAACGCGCATAATTCTTAATATTTCTATAGGAGTTAGACCAAATAGAACAGCACCTTCTACAACAGATGCACTTGGTCTTGGAGGAATTATGATAGCACTGACCAATTCGCTAAATGCTTTTTTTACTCTTTCTTGTAGCAATGGTGAAGTTGCAAATCCGCCAACAAGAAATAAATAATCACATTGTTTTTGTTCCAATCGAGAGAATTGTTTATGAACTTCATGAATGATTCCATCAATTATTTTATTAAACATTTTTTCAAGATTAACACGTGGAATGATTAGAAACTCATCTGCACCGCCTTGTATTTTTCTTAAATTTCCAAGAATTTCAGGGTGTTTTTCTAATAATTGATAGAGTTTTATAGGAAATGGAATTCGAAAATTCTGCTCATTTTTTGCTGGATCATAATTACACTTTAACCTTTCCCAATGATCGAGTATTTCAAGATATTCTAAAGGTTCTTTTGATACAAAATCATCTATTAAGCCGGCAGTAAGTATAGATCGCATGAATGACAAAAATTCAACATCTACATATCTTGATCCATATGGGCCTCCTGTACCTGCAGCCAACTCTTCCAGTTTACCATTGGCTACTTTTTCATGGACTGTAATATCTACAGTTCCTCCACCACAATCGACAACCATAAAACGATTGCCTAATTTAAGATCGAATTTTGCATTTTTCATGCAATGAATTGCTGCAACTTCGGGTTCAAGAGCCAATCGGAGCCGCTGATCTTCATCATATCCCAAACCAATCAGCCCAGCTTTTCTTGCCGCTTCTCGCATAAATTGTTTGTCTCTATCTGTCCATATAGCAGGTACAGTTAAGCACCATAATATTTCCTTTGGATTAATATAACCCGCAGTATTTCTATTCAATTCTTCAAGTACTTCATCCTTTAATAAAGATAAAAAATCACTTATAAGACTTGTGACTAAATACTCCTTCCCATTTGGGGTTTTTATTGATGGGAGTGTGTCACCCTGATCAAGTTCTTGATGAAGTTCCATTTTAAATGATGGAAAAAAATCATACTGTTCAACGTTTTGCGAATTATTGCGTATTTCAGCGAGTTTTTTTCTGGCTTCGAATCCCCATGCAAGGACGTTTCCATTAGGAGCATATAATAATTGAGTTAATGTTTTGGGAAAAGCTTCTGGTTGACCTGGCCATCTTGTCCTGCCATAAATTTCGATATTTTCATTTTGAGAATTTTCATTGATATTTGTGAAGGCATAAGCATATCCGGAACGGGAAGTTCCGAAGTCAATTCCAACGACAACTCGAGTTTTAGTTGTTTTTTCAGCCAGTATATTGTTTTGCATCTTAGTTACCTTTTTCCATAGTAATTGGTTTGATATGTATTTAAAAGTTGCTAACAATTATTATTTTGTCGTTCATAATGAAATAGATCCTTCTTTACTGCACATTACACAGCGATTCCCTTTTGTAACCTTATTACTGCAAGGCGGGACCAACCCATTATTGCTAACGCCAATACAGATAATGACTAATGATTTGAGTCTTATGAGATAATAGTTAATGATTGTTTGCTCCATTTGCACTCGCGCTTTCATTATTGTGCATTTTTATTCTTTCTAATTATCTTTCATTAATTCATTCTATTGGCGGAATAGGTTCTTCCTTACTACCAGCCACACGGCCGTTCACTTCAAACCCCCACAACTGCAAATCATTCGTAATTGCACCGCCGTAGGTAATAACTACGCGGATGGCCGCGGCCAGCTTGAGCAGAGTGAGGAGGCGGTCAACGGCCGTATTCCTGGCCTGAATGTTAATCTCACGCTGATCTTTACCGCTGGCCCGGTCGGTGAGACTGGCTTGCATCGTGTCCAGGTGGCTTTGCATCGTTGCCAACGGCGGATCGCTGATCTGCTGTTCGGCGGATAGACTGGCTTCCTTTGTCACATAAGCTTGGAGGAAATCGAGCCACTGCCCCTGGCTTGTAGGCTTGCGTACCGACACCTTGCCTTTGACAACGGCCGTATCCAATCCCCACTGCTCCAATTGGGCCAGATTATCAAAATGATTGGCTTTCAGGCGCATAATCGCTTTATCCAGCAGCGGGCGTACCGTTTCATACGTTTGCCGCACCACTTCACCGGCAGCAGCACGGCCGCTTTCACCGCTTTGGGCAGCGGCAATAGCCGTCTGGGCCTCAGATAACGCCGCTTGAATCAACGCCAGCGGCACGTCTTGCAGTTGGCTTTCCGTTGCCAGGCTGCTTTCATAAGCGGTAGTTGCCGTTTCGCCGTTGAACCACAGCGCGATAGAAAAGGCCAGCGGACGTTTAACGAAATCCAGGTTGCATCAAGTTTAAGGGCGAGCATGACTACCTCCCCAATTTGCTTACGAGCCGGAAGACTGGCATTTTTCCGGCGACAGGTTAACAACTTGACATAGCATGATATAATTTCGCCGTACTTGTAAAGTTTTTCACGAGCGAATACGAAAAAAGTACTATTGTGCAAATTTGAAAGCAAAGAACGACCTAAATCCCTCGATTGTATTTGACTAAAAACGGCTGTAAATAATCCTCGCTATTCTTATCTGGTCATGCATACTAAAAATTGCTATTAATATGCATGTTTTATAAAAATAGTGCCTAAAAATTTACAACAGGCAATATGGTCATAAAATAATATGAAAAAAATTATCAACACATCATGTTGACAAAAATAACGCTAAAAATTACCACTAGATATGACATGAGAATAAAACAGTGTAGGGGGGATTATTAATAAGTGCCATGCCAACAAAAATAGACTTGAAAAGATTCCAGCAAGGCCGTACTGACTAAAAAGAAAGCATGAGTCCCATCAAAATCATCAAGTTGACTTTGTTTTAGTTAAAATTTTGGCTGTCGTTATGATGAATAGAGCTTTGGACAACAAGATGGGATTTATAAAAATAAAATTGGCAGTGAAGTTGTCATTCCGAACGAAGAGAGGAATCCCGCCTTATTCGCAAGCATAAAAAGATTTCTCGGCGGACTTCGAAACGACAATATTGTTATCCGATTTGTTGATTAAAGAAAAGGGAGCGCCTCTACGAATTATTGTGCAAACATAAAAGAGACTCCCAGGCCCCGGCCCCTAAAAATTAAGCTCAACTATGAAATATGTGCAAACTTGCCTGGATGTGACAGTCACTTCAAAAGTGACTGTCACATTGATGCACATTTTTTACCATGAGCTAAAAATTAAATTACCGTGTTATCAGGAATGATTGCCCCTTTGGGAACGATGACAATGCCCTCGCGGGAAACCCAATTGTGGTGTTCTTCATCTGGCCGGTCGGGGAGATTGCGGATGATTACATGACGGCCGATTCGGGCATTCTTGTCAATGATGGCTCCCTGAATAACCGAATCAGGTCCAATACCCATGTTCGGGCTGCCCGGTTTCCACCATTCGTCAATCTGATCAGGCGATTCATAATAATCGGCGCCCATCATCAACGTGCGCTCAATCGTGACGCCATGCCCGATGATGCTGCGCAGCCCGATGACCGAATTGCGGATGGCGGCTTCCTGAATGCGGCAGCCATCGGCTAACAGGACGTTGGTCAGACTGCCGCCTTCCACTTTGGAACCGGCCAAAAAGCGGGGGCGCGTGTAAATGGGATGGTCCGGATCATACAAATTGAAAAGCGGCAGCGGGGCGGCCATGTTCAAATTTACTTCATAAAAACGGCGCACCGTTCCGATGTCTTCCCAATAGCCGTTGAAGATGTAGCCCACGACACGGCTGTTATCAATCGCCGCCGGAATGATGTGACGGCCGAAATCAGTGCCTTTGTTGTCGTCCAACATTTTCAGCAATGTTTTGGTTTTGAAGACGTAAATGCCCATCGAAGCCATCAGCGGTTTGTGGGGATCGTCGCTGCTTTCCAGGCGGTGGATTTCATCCGGCTCTTTGGGTTTTTCCACAAATTCGGTAATCTGGCCGGTTTCATCCAGCTTCAAAATGCCCAATCCGGGCGCTTCATCCCGGCTGACGGGGATGACGGCGATGCTGATGTCGGCCTTGCTTTCCACATGATGCTCAACGAATTCGCGGTAATCCATGCGGTACAGGTGATCACCGGCCAGGATGAGGGTGTATTCGGCTCCGGCTGCTTCAATTTCGATGATTTGTTTACGGATGGCATCGGCCGTTCCCTGGTACCATTCGCCGCTTTGATGGGTCTGTTCGGCGGCCAGAATCTGTACCCAACCCTGGGAAAAAGCATCGCGCATGTAAGTTCGGTGTATGTGGCGGTGCAGCGAGACGGATTTGAACTGAGTCAGAATGGCAATTTTATCGATACCGGCATGAAAGCAGTTGCTCATGGGGATGTCGATAAGCCGGTATTTTCCGGCCAGGGGTACGGCCGGTTTGGTGCGATCACGAGTTAATGGATAAAGGCGGGTTCCCTGTCCTCCTCCCAAGATGACGGCTAAAACATCGTGCATTTCCATTGGATACTACCTCCTAGAATGACCAAAAGCGCCGATTGGCTCCCATTGTTCAATTTGTGACGTGCCCTGAGTATAACTCACTTGGCCTGATTTCGGCAGGTTTTTGGGAGATATTGCGTTCCTTCTCCAAAAGTAGGGGTATATCCTTGTGGCCGCCTACTTGGGCAGGCACAAGGCACTGCCCCTACTGTGAATTAATGTCATTTTGATTGAGGATTCCAGGCCGCCGCCAATAATGCCGGTAGGATTTCACCGGATGGGCCGTTCAAAACGTAATTCATCTGCCGGCTGATAGGTGTGTGATTGGGGTTGATTTCGACGGTAATACGGCCGTTCCGAATCGCGTAAGCCGGTATTGAAGCCGCCGGATGAACGAGCGCCGAGGTCCCAATGGCGAAGAAAATATCACAGGATTGCGCCGCAGCAACGGCCGTTGTTAGTGCGCTGTACGGCAGCCCTTCGCCAAACCAGACCACATCCGGCCGCAGCAAACCGCCGCAGCGGGGGCAGCGGGGCGGGATTTCATCTGTTTCCGGCCAATTGGTGACGATACGGCCGTCATCAAGACATTTGGTGCGCATAATATTACCGTGCAGTTCGATCACATTTTCACTGCCCGCCTGCTGGTGCAGCCCATCCACATTTTGCGTAATCAGGGTGAACCGGGGAACCCGTCGGGCCAGCTCCGCCAGGGCGCGATGGCCGGGATTGGGTTCCGCCTTGGCCACCAGCCCGCGCCGCCATTCGTACCATTCCCACACCAGCCGGGGGTTGCGCCGGAACGCCTGCGGCGTCGCCAGTTCCTCCGGATCATATTGCGCCCACAAGCCGGTTTGCGCCTCGCGGAACGTGGGCACGCCGCTCTCGGCCGATATACCGGCTCCGGATAACACGGCCACATGCTGCGCCTGGCGTAAAGCGGCAACTAACTCATCGGGAATCGAAAAAGTGTTTGGATTCATCAGACTATCAAGAAGTCATGCATCATGCGTCATGTGCCAAATAGGTTTCGTTGATAAGTGCCAGGCACAGGGCGGAACGATGTTGAATATAGCAAGTTTTACTGCCCTGTGCCTGGCACTTCACACTTGGTGTCAAATGCCTAAAATCGTTTTGGCCAGCGAGAAGTAAATCATTAAACCAGAAGCATCGACGATGGTGGCAATCATGGGGCCGCTGATGACGGTAGGGTCAATTTTGAAGCGGTCGGCGACAATGGGGATGACGGTGGCCACGGTCGTAGACCAGATGACGACAACGGGCAGGGTAAAGGCCACAACCAGAGCGACACCAAAACCGGTGTGCCACAGCAGGGCGCGGGCGATGCCCACCAATCCCATGACCAGCCCTAAAATCAAGCCAACGGAGACTTCACGCCGCCAGGCTTGCCACAAATTACTCAAGCGTACCTCATCCAGCGTAATGGCGCGGATGATGGTGGCGACGGTTTGTGATCCGGCATTACCGCCCGTGCCGGTGATAAGTGTGATGAAAAAGCCGAGAGCGACAATCACATCCAGTTCGTGCTGGAACAGGCGGATCACTTCGCCGGAGAGGGTGGAGGCGACGAACAGCAGCAGGAGCCAGCCGATACGTTTGCCCACAATCTGCCATACGGTGGCGGAAAAGTAAGGCTGATCGAGCGGTTCAGAACCACCCAGCCGCTGGATGTCTTCGGTGACTTCTTCTTCGAAAATGTCAAGCACATCATCGACGGTGACGACGCCCAGGAGACGGCCGTAGACATCCACCACCGGAATCGCAAAATAATCATACCGGGCCACCATCTCGGCCAATTCTTCCTGATCGGCCGTGACCGGAACCGAAACGACGTCGGTGGCCATAATTTCTTCGATGGTGTGTTCCGGGCTGCTCAATACCAGCACTCGCAGGGGAACGACGCCGATGAGTTTGTCCTGGCGGTCAACCACGTAGAGATATTGCAGCGTTTCCGGGTCTTCCAGTGAGCGCAAAAATTCCAGCGTATGGGCGACGGTCCAATGGCGGCGCAGGGCAACGACATCGCGGGTCATCAAACGACCGGCCGTTTCTTCCTCGTAGGCTAACAGTTCGCGGACTTCTTCGGCCTCTTCCGGCTCCATCAGGTCGAGCAGGCGGTCAGAAACGTCGTCGGGCAAATCCTCCAGGAACTCGGCGGCGTCGTCCATGGGCAGCGTTTCCAGAAGGTCGGCCAGATGTTCATCGTCTACTTTTTCGACCAGTTCCTGCCGTACCAAACTGCCGGTTTCGTCCAGCACTTCACTGGCTATGTCTAAATCGAGCAGGCTGAAAAGAGTAACGGCCGTATCCGAGGGCAGTTGGTCCATCAAATCGGCAATATCGGCCGGATGAACGTTGACCAGAAGCTGCCTGAGTTCTTCTAAATTATTTTGTTCGACGAGCGCCTGAATTGCTTCAGTCGCCGGTAAATCGACGTAATTTTCTTCCATGACACACACTCCTGATCGTTCAATTTTACTGGTGCTGTCCCGGCAAACTTGGAAGGTACGAGACGGCCGTCTATTATAACGTAACTCATCTCGTTGGGGCAGATGTGATTGGGGAAAGATATTGAAGCGTTTTGTATAATTTTCTGGCCAGATAGAAAAGTTGTGGCTGTTAGAAAACGGCCGTTACCCTACTCCCATCTGACAAAATTCCCAGTGTAAAACCCCCTCGTAATCGATTAAACTTCCAACCAAGAGATAAATTTTAGCAGCGAAAAAACAGGACTTGCGCGATATGGTTGCAGTTCTACCCCGATAAATTGCTTTCTACCCAACTTACAACCCTTATACCGGCGGCAATCTGTGCAAATCTCAATAAGTTCAAATGATTTCAAATGGTTGGGGTTATGAACCCGATTACTATTTGAATAGGACAAAAGGAAAGGGTGTGACATGGGAGATGTCATGTTAGAAAAAAAAGAGACGAAATATGCACCGGCCGAACGGGCCACATTCGAAACCTTGCAGCGCCAGCGGGCGAATTTTTCCAGCGCAGGATTTATGCTGGAAATTATGGATTCTGTCCCCAGTGGTTTGGTAGTCTTGAATGAGCAGCGGCAGATTGTTTACAGTAATGATGCATTTTGCCAGGCTGTAAAAACAAAAGAAAGCTCAGCTATTGGTTTACGTCCTGGTGAGGCATTAAATTGTATTCACGCCTTTGAAACGGATGGCGGCTGTGGAACGACAGAGTTTTGTTCGACTTGTGGAGCAGTACAAGCCATTCTTCAAGCTCAGAAAGGGAATAAAAATATTCAGGAGTGCCGCATTATGCGACACGATGTTGAAGGGGCGGAAGAGGCACTTGATTTACGGGTGTGGGCGACTCCTATGCAGTTAAATGGAGAAAGGTTTACGATATTTGCTGTAAACGATATCAGTAATGAAAAGCGACGGCGCGTTTTGGAACGGGTCTTTTTCCATGACATTCGTAATACGGCTGGAGCTATTCAAGGTCTGGCAGAATTGATAGCGATGGTCGATGACCCGGCTGAGTTGCAGGATTTTGATTTTGGCGGCTTGTTAGATCAGGCTTCCCATCAGTTAATTGATGAGATTGAGGCGCAGCGGCAAATCATGGCCGCTGAAAATGAAGAATTGGAGCCAGAACTGCGCCGTATTCAGGCTTTGCTGCTTTTGCAAGATGTCAAAAAGCTGTATGACCGGCACATTATCAGTGAAGAACGATTTATTCAACTTGATCCGCAGTCTGAGAATTTGGAGATGTTGACGGACCCGACATTGCTTAAGCGGGTGGTGGGCAATATGGTTAAAAACGCTTTGGAAGCGTGCAAGCCGGACGAAACGGTGACGATTGGTTGCGATCGGTTTGGTGGTTTTGTCCGCTTTTGGGTTCATAACCCAACGTTTATGCCAAACCACATCCAACTACAAATTTTCCAGCGATCGTTTTCAACCAAGGGTAACGGCCGTGGCCTGGGCACCTACAGTATGAAATTGTTGAGCGAACGATATTTGAACGGCCGTGTCACTTTCAAATCATCGCCCAATGAAGGAACCGTCTTCATTGGCCTGTATCCGGCCAGGATGGACTGATGACGTATACGAATGACAAAATGACGTTTGATATGTCACGCGTCATTTTGTCATGCGTCATTTTTTACGGCCGTATATGCCCATCCCCATAGCCAATCCACTTGTAAGTCGTTAACTCTTCCAGTCCCATGGGGCCGCGGGCGTGCAGTTTTTGCGTGCTGACCGCTACTTCCGCGCCCAGGCCAAACTGCCCGCCATCGTTAAAGCGCGTGCTGGCATTCACAAAAATTGCCGACGAACTGAGGGCGTTGACGAATTTCGTCGCGTTGTGCCAATCATTGGTGAGAATGCTTTCCGTATGTTCGGTTGTGTGCTTTTGGATATGGGCAATGGCCTCGTCCACATTGGCTACCAGCCGGACACCCAAAATGAGCGATAGCCATTCCTGGTCAAAATCTCCCGGTCCGGCGGCCACAACTTTGGCTTCATGCTGCAACTTATTCAAAATGTCCAAGGCTTCGCTGGAGGCCCGCAGTTCGACGCCGCTCTTGGCCAGGCGCAGCGCCATTTTGGGCAGGAAATCCTGGGCGATGGCTGGGTGTACCAGCACCGTGTCCAGGGCATTGCAAACGCTGGGGCGCTGCACTTTGGAATTTTCCACGATGTCTACGGCCCGGTCCAAATCGGCGCTTTCATCGACAAAAATGTGGCAAATGCCAATGCCGCCAGTGATAACCGGGATGGAACTTTGTTCGCGGCACAGCTTATGCAGCCCGGCCCCGCCGCGCGGGATGAGCATATCGACGTATTCGTCCAGCCGCAGCAGTTGGCTCACTAATTCGCGGTCGGGATTGTCGATGTATTGTACGGCCGTTTGTGGCAGCCCCACATCGCGCAAAGCCGTTTGAATCACCGTCACTAAAGCCAGATTGGAGCGCAGAGTTTCGCTGCCGCCGCGCAAAATCGAGGCGTTGCCCGCCTTCAGACTCAACGTAGCTACATCGATGGTGACGTTGGGGCGGGCCTCGTAAATGACGCCCAACACGCCCACCGGAATCCGGCGGCGGCTGAGGCGCATCCCATTGGGCAGGAGGCGGCTCTCCAACTCCTTGCCCACCGGATCGGGCAAATCAACAACTTTGCGTGTATCCGCGGCCAGCCCGGTTACCCGTTTTTCCGTGAGGAGCAGTCTGTCCAGCAACGAATCGCTCAGGCCGCGGGAACGGCCGTCGTCAATATCCTGGGCATTGGCTGCCAAAATCACCGAGGATTGGGCTTCGATTTCATCAGCGATGGCTAACAGCGCCTCGTTTTTCTGTCTCGTCGTCAGCGTAGCCAACTGGCGGCCGGCAATTTTTGCGGCTTTCCCCATAGCAATTAGATCGGTCATTTTTCACACTCCTGGGCAGTGTCAGACACGGGGCAAATGGCTCTGGTCAAACAAGGCCAGATGTCCCGTGGCTGGCACTACTCGCTCATAAAAGAATCATATCATTGCGATGGACTGCTACCGGCCCGCGATTGTAGCCTAATTTGGCCGTGATTTCGTCGGAATGGCAGCCAAGAATTTGTGCTAGATCTTCGCTGGCGTAGCGGGCGATACCCCGCGCCAGTTCACTGCCTTGTTGGTTGAGAATGGAGATGGTGTCGCCGCGCTCAAACCGACCTTCGATTTGGATGATACCAGCGGGAAGAAGGGAACGGCCGTTGCCACACAGCGCTTTTTCCGCTCCAGCATCCACCACCACCCGGCCCGGCGGTTTCGGCCCGGCAAAAATCCAGCGCTTGCGGCTTTCCAACGGTGTTTCCAGCGCCGGAAACCGCGTGCCCACACTTTCTCCTGCTGCCGCCCGCAAAATCACCTCCGGCGCCTGCCCTGAAGCAATCACCACATCCGTTCCGGCCCGGCGGGCTACATCGGCGGCGTGCAGCTTGGTCACCATGCCGCCTACCCCCAACCCGCTGACGCTGCCTCCGGCTAACCGGCGTAATGTTTCGTCAATCTCGTGGACTTCGGGTATGAGTTGGGCGTCGGGGCTGGTGCGCGGATCGGCCGTGTACAAGCCCGGCTGGTCGGTCAATATCAGCAGCAAATCAGCCTCGGCCAAAATCGCTACCAGCGCCGACAAATTGTCATTGTCGCCCAGCTTGATTTCCTCCGTCGCTACCGCATCATTTTCATTGACGATGGGGATAATCCGCCGCGCCAGGAGCGTTTGAATCGTGTCCTGAGCATTCAAAAAGCGGCGGCGATGTTCTGTGTCGCCGCGCGTCAGCAAAATTTGGCCCACGTGGATGCCAAAAATCTCAAAAAAGCTTTCCCAGATGAGCATCAGACGGCTTTGACCGACAGCAGCCAGCATTTGCTTATTGTTGACCGTATCCGGCAGTTCCGGGTAATTGAGTCGTTCGCGGCCGGCGGCAATCGCCCCGGATGTGCAGATAAGGACATCTTTGCCCTGGTTGTACAAAGCAGCACATTGGCGGATTAATTCCACCAAATGAGGCCGGTTGATATGCGGTGTGCCACCAGTGAGAACACTGGTGCCCAGTTTAATGACGATTCGTTGATACATAATTTGAAACTTGGTGCAGTCGGTTGTAAGTGGGTACGCTTCAAGTATAATCAAGGAGGCAAAATTGCCCAATTGTTATTAAACATTTTTTCGGAATGACTGTTTTAGGATGCATCGATATTGCGGATGCTCTCTGTGTGCTCGATGTTTATTCAGGTGTGTTCTGAAAATGAAATAGAGGAGATTTTAATGTCAACTTTAGGTGAAAAAATCAAACCGGGTGTTGTGACCGGAGATGCGGTGCAGGAAATTTTTGCATATGCCAAAGAACACCAATTTGCTTTGCCGGCCGCCAATGTGGTGGGTACCAACAGTGTCAACAGCGTGTTGGAAGCGGCACGGGATGTGAATTCGCCCGTGATTTTGCAGTTTTCCAATGGTGGGGCAATCTTTTTTGCCGGTAAAGGATTGAGCAACGAAGGTCAGCAGGCGGCTATCGTGGGTGGTGTTTCTGGAGCCAAACACGTGCATGAGGTAGCGGCTTTGTACGGTACACGCGTCATTTTGCACACCGACCATGCGGCCAAGAAGCTGCTGCCCTGGATTGACGGGCTGCTGGATGCCGGTGAAGCTTTCTACAAAGTGCATGGGATTCCGCTTTACAGCTCGCACATGCTGGATTTGTCGGAAGAGCCGTTGAAGGAGAATGTAGAAATCAGCAAGCGTTATCTGGAGCGGATGAGTAAGATGGGGATGACGTTGGAAGTCGAATTGGGCATTACCGGCGGTGAAGAAGATGGTGTGGATAACACTGGTGTGGACAGCTCGCGCCTGTACACCCAGCCGGAAGAAGTGGCCTATGCTTACGAAGAGCTAATGAAAGTCAGTGATAAATTCACGATTGCCGCCGCTTTTGGTAATGTGCATGGTGTTTACAAACCGGGTAATGTGCAACTGCGGCCCATTATCTTGAATAATTCGCAAAAGTATATTCAGGAAAAATTTGGCACGGCCGAAAAACCCATCGACTTTGTCTTCCATGGCGGTTCCGGTTCCAGCCAGGCCGAGATTCGGGAGGCGATTTTTTACGGTGTGGTCAAGATGAATATTGACACTGACTTGCAGTGGGCTTTCTGGGACGGCGTGCGCGTTTATGAAGCCAAACACCATGACTATTTGCAAGGACAGATTGGCAATCCTGAAGGGGAAGATGTGCCCAACAAGAAATATTATGATCCGCGTAAATGGCTGCGTTCTGGCGAAGATGTTTTCCGGGCACGGATGAAGCAGGCGTTTGAGGATTTGAATAATATCGGCACGCTGGGCTAAGGCCGATTAAATTTTCGCTTTTAGGTAAATGGAAAGCGGGGATTAGGTGATTTGGAGATTTTGGTTTCCTGATCCCCCAATCCCCGCTCTTGTTTTAGGAGAAAATGTGATGAAAACAGTAAAAGAGTTGCTGAATTATTTGGAAGGTGTGGTTGAGGTTGAAGGCGATTGTGTGGGCGTGGTGAATGAGGCGGCGCTGCCGGATAAGATGGATAAGGTGGTGTATACGGCCGTATTCGGGCAAGGTCTCGTCCGTGAAACTGCGCGCTGGCTCATCTGGGAAATTGGGCAGGCGGTGGGCGTTTATCCGGCCTCCATTCACCAGTTGTACGTGGAAGTGGGCACCGACGACGCCCCATCCAACTACACTACGCCAGCAATGAATATCCGGGCGATGAATTACAATACTTCCCGCGCCGTCTTCCGCGCCGCCAACAAAATGGATGTGGGCGCCATGCTGTTTGAGATAGCCCGTTCCGAAATCGGTTATACCGGCCAGCGCCCGGCCGAATATACGACTTGTATCCTGGCGGCGGCCCTCAAAGAGGGTTATCGCGGTCCGGTATTCATTCAGGGCGACCATTTCCAAATTTCGGCCGCCCGTTATGGCAGTGATCCGGCGGCTGAGGTGCAGGCGGTTAAAGACTTGATGGTTGAAGCGGTAGATGCCGGTTTCTTCAACATTGACATTGACACATCAACCCTGGTTGATTTGAGCTTCCCCACGCTGGATGAGCAGCAGCGGTTAAACTACTCGCTTTGTGCCGAACTGACCGGGTTTGCCCGTTCTATTCAGCCGGAAGGTATTACTATTTCCCTGGGCGGCGAGATTGGCGAAGTTGGTCATAAAAACTCAACGGTCGAGGAGCTAGACGCATTTATGGCCGGTTACCTGAAAACGCTGATCGAAGCCGAAGGTGAGACTGTGACCGGCATCTCCAAAATTTCGGTGCAGACGGGAACGAGCCATGGCGGCGTCGTTTTGCCTGATGGCACGTTGGCCGATGTGAAGGTTGATTTCAATACATTGCGTGATTTGAGCAAGACGGCTCGCGACAGCTACGGCCTGGGCGGTGCGGTGCAGCATGGCGCATCGACGTTACCGGCTGACGCTTTTAACAAGTTCCCGGAAGTCGGGACAGTAGAAATTCATCTGGCGACCGGCTTCCAGAATATGATTTTTGATAATTTGCCGCAAGAAATGGTTGATGCGGCTTATGATTATTTGCGCGAAAACTACAAGAATGAGTGGAAGCCGGGCAAGACGGAGGATCAGGTGCTTTATTCGGCGCGTAAGCGGGCGATTGGGCCGTTCAAGCAGCAGTGGTGGGATTTACCGGCCGAAAAGCAGGCGCAGATGGGCCAGGTGCTGGAAGATCAGTTTGCTTTTTTGTTTAAGCAGTTAAATGTGTATGGCACGCGCCAGTTTGCTAAAAAGAAGACGACGCGGGTGGCTATCCATAAGCCGCGGCCGCACGATGCTGCGGAGGAAGCGGCGGAAGAAGATGTGAGTGATTTGGCGGATTAGTCTGGCAGCCGAGTAGTTGGGTAGTTAAGGAGACGGTCGTTTCCTCGTTAAGTGAAATGGGGAAACGGCCGTTTTTTGTTCATCCTTAATAATGCGGTGCATATGTTCTGGTGTCATTGAGTTGGCGAGCCAGGACGGCGCGGGCCGAATTGACAATCACATCTTCTCCCTCAGCGTCAATTACCCGGGCAAAAGCCTCAACTACAACCGGGTCAAACTGGTTACCGGCACACCGTTTGACCTCATCCCGAATGGCTGTTGGTGACATTGCATTTTTGTACGGCCGATCCGAGGCCATGGCTTCCACCGCATCTGCAAGGCATAAAATACGCGCTTCCAGCGGTATTTCATCACCAGCTAAGCCATGCGGATACCCCTGGCCGTCATACCATTCATGGTGGTGCAGGACAAAGGGCGCCAATGGTTCCAATGAGTGGCAGCCGCTTACCAACTCTGCGCCAATTATGACGTGTTCTTTGACCAATTCGAATTCTTCGGCGGTCAAGCGGCCTGGTTTGAACAATATCTCTTCACGTACACCCAGTTTGCCAATGTCGTGCAGCAAGCCGGCTTTGCGGATGGTTTCTATTTGCTCTTCTGGCAGTCCCATTTCTTGAGCGATACAAACGGCATACCGGGAAACGTGTTTGGAATGTTCCATGACGTGGGGGTCACGCAGGTCAAGGGATCGAGCGAGGGTTAAAAGCAGTTCTTCGTTTAACAGGGTGATCTCCTCGGATTTTTGCACCAGTTGGGTGTTGGTTTTTTGCAAACTATGGACCATGGTTTCGGTGCGATCAATGTATTGTTTTTGGCTGTAGCGCATCATGATCAGGGGCAGGAAGATGATGAGAATACCGGTCAGGCCAATGGCGTTGTAGCTGAAAACGAGCGCCGCCGCGATGATTCCCAGTGCCAGGTAATAAAGGCCTAACCAGCGAAACCGCTCGACCCAAACTTCTTTGAAATTTTGTTGACTGCTTAGACAGATAACGGCCGTTAAAAATACAGTCGTTGACAGATACACAAGACCTGCTGCAAGGGGGGAAACAATCAGCAGGCGAATTAATGACCATTCTGTGACAGGTTTATTTTGAATCAAAAGCAAAGCGGCGATTAACAAGCCGCCAAATGTGTGGTTGCTGGAATTGAAAATGAAACGGCTGATGGCTGTTCGTTTTTTAGCGTAGGCGGCAAAGGCGATGATGATGCCCAGGGTAACGGCTCCTACAGGGCCAAACAGCAGGACTCCGGCAACCAGGAGTGCTGCCGAAGTAGAAACTGAGGAATCGCGAACGTAAATTTCAATAGCAACGGCTTCTGTTAATAAGACAACACCGGCAAAAAAGATGAGACCTAACCAATCGATATCACGGCTGCTTGTGTTGATGAGAATAAGCGCCAGTGAAGAAGCCAAGGTGGCCAGGATTGCGATGAAGGCTGTTGTTGCCCATTCGGGGAGCTGGCGGGCAAATGATCTGGCGGTGAATGGGTTGTCAACGGCCGTTTCCGGCTCAAGTTCTTCAGACGGAAGATATGATGCCGTTTCAACCATTGATTGGGAAGTTTTGTGGTTGTGGCCATTCGTATAAGCTGCAACGGGCGGTTCAGGCATTTCTTTTACAGAAATGCCCAACTTGCCCCAGTCACGCGATACTTTATGGATGATGTCTTCTTCGCCATTGTGGATACAGGTACGATTACGGCCGGTTTCTTTGGCCCGGTAAAGGGCAACATCGGCATTGTGGATCAGGCTGTCGATAGCCTGTTTGCTATCTTCGAGTTGGGTAATACCAAAACTCATTGTAGCTTTGATGGGATGGATGCTGGTAGTAATTTCAAATTCGGTTGCCGCAATTTTTTCCCGGATTCTTTCGGCAACGATGTATGCGTCCGATAGTTCTGTCTCCGGCAGCATAATGGCGAATTCTTCACCGCCAAAACGGGCAACGATGTCATAATCGCGGGTCATTTCCTGCATGATGCGGGCAATGCCCTGTAACACGACATCGCCAGCCAAGTGGCCATAGTTGTTGTTGATGTCACGCAGCAGGTCAAGGTCGGCCATAATGAGGGATAACGGCCGTTTAAACTTTTTGGCGCGCACCATTTCTTCATCCAATGCCTCAGTAAAATAGCGGGCATTAAACAATTCGGTTTTGGGATCAATTTCCGTTTTACGCTCCAGGGCCGGGATGTTCAACGCTTTATACAAAATAAAAGTGATAAAAACGACCAGCGTCAGGGCGATGGGATTGGCCTGCCAGATAATGGCCGCCACATACCCCAGACAAAGGAGCGTAAAGTCCAGCAGCAGGGTGAACCAGCCAAAAACGCCGGACTGGGCCAAATTTTGACCGCGAGCCAGTTTAAGCACCCAGGCTACCAACCAATGGTTAATTAAAGTAAAAACAGCTAAAGAAACCAGGGTGATCAAAAACGAGGCAGTACCGGATACCGGGTTCGGTGATATCCAGTTAACAATTAAACCGGAAACGGTGAAACCAATGAAAAAGGTACCGATGTTAAATGTTTGAATGTACCATTTCAGGCGGTCTCTATCCAAAAACCATTCAGCCAAGTGGGAAGCCAAAACAACAGTGAAGGTGGCCGGTGTGCCCAGGGTAACGAAGGTAAACCCAAAAACGATCCAGCTTAAGCTATATGTGCTTCGGACTGTTGTGCCAAAAACGGCACTACCTTGTAAAAAGGAGGCAATAATACAGGCCAGCAGCAGCAAGTATGTTCCATCCGGAGGGGTTTGGTAAAACTGCCAGAATGCGAGGATACTGGCTGAAATGACTGTGCCCAATATGTAAAATTGTGTTGGACGGGAGAAATCTCTCATAATCACCTTCAGATGTTTAGTCCGCTTAGATGTAGTTGATGAACGGCTTGGACAGCATGCAAGTTCTGATTTAGATAAAATTTACTTTTCTAAAGTATACAGCTTGATTACCATCATGAAATTTTATTTGCGCTTTTTTCACTGGTAAATTAGTCCAGTTGGCTTGTTGTGTGGGGAAATAAAAACGGCCGTTCCTCGTGCAAGAAACGGCCGTTTTTCAATTCAAAAACTGCTAATTTTACAATTACGACTTACGCCGCCGGGCCAGGGCCAGCCCGGCCCCCGCGCCCACAGCTACCAGGCCGCCGCCAATGGCCACCCAGGGAGAACCACCTTCGTTCGCAGAGACTGTTTCCCTGGTTTCCGGTTCTGCCGTAGCTGGTTCCGGTACGGCCGTTGCTTCAACAACCCGGGTTATAACTGCCGGTGCAGCCATGTCGATCGTTTGAGGGAGTTCGAATACGGCCGTTGTCCGCGCCGGAACCACAAACGTGCCCGAACTCATGTCAAAGCGGGCTTCGCGCACCACCGGATCGTGTGATTCCAGTTGAACGCTGTGCAGTGTGAATGCTTCACCGGCCAGTTCAGGAATCGCAAACGACTGTTCCACCGGCGTGCTGTTGAACAGGACGACGATCATATCCCGCTCCGGGTCCAAATCTTCGCCAACGCGATCCGACAGGCTCATGACGATGAGGCCGGGAATCTGTTCCGGTCCGGTATTGTAGAAGGTGAGGCGGTCTTGGATGGAAACGGCCGTTTCTAATCTAAACAGCGGCGAACTCTGCCGAATCTGAATCATCTCCTGAAAATGGCTTGCTGTATGTAAAATATCATCCGGTGACGGTGTAATGCCTTCAGCCGCCAAAAGCGGTTGGATGATCGGCCAGTTCTCGCCGTTCTTCTCCTTGGGCGGCAGGCCGGCGCCCCAATTATTGCTGGCGTAAGAAAAGTCCAGCTCGTTAAACCAGTCGCCGGAATCATAACTGTCCCGATCCATTGATTTGGAGCGCAGCATGTCACTCCCCGCATGGAAGAACGGGATGCCCTGACTCAAGGCGACCAGGCTCAAGCCCATCTCCTGCATCCGCGCCCGGTCGGCGGTTGTGGCCGCCAGCGGCGCTTTGTACTGGATGGCGTCAAACAGCGTCTCGTTGTCGTGGGCCGAAATGTAGACGATTTGGTCCAGCGGCGTCAGCCCGTAGCCGGTGGGACTGCCGTTGTAATCCACCTCTTTCCCGCTGACGATCTGGCCGTTCCTGTCCATAAATTCATAATCGGCCAGATTGCCGGCCAGCGCCACCCGTATCTGGTCGCTAAAAAGCAGCAGACGGGCCAACTGCTCTGCCTCTGAACCCTGGTCGGTTTCGTTGGGATCGGTGTACAGGCCGGTGGCGAAGCCCTGCTCCTGGTAGCCGCCGAACGGGCTGCCGCCGCGCACCGCATCCCGGACGCGGTCGTTGAACGTGCCGATGCCGGTCCCGGCCATGTTCATCTGGGTGGCATTGACGCCGCGGGCGTTGTTGGCTACTTCGCCAAAGTTCCAGCCTTCGCCATAGATGAGGATTTGGTTCCCGTCCACCCCATCATTTTCCAACGTCAAACTATCCAGCGCGGCGCGCACCGCCAGCATGTCGGCCTTCATGTGATGACCCATCAAGTCAAAGCGGAAGCCATCGACCTTGTACAATTTGGCCCAGGTGAGGACGGAGTCGATCATCAGCTTGCGCATCATGTCGTTTTCCGTAGCTGTGTTGGCGCAGCAGGTGCTGCGTTCCACCTTGCCCACGTCGTCCAGGCGATGGTAGTAGCCGGGCACAATCCGATCCAGCACCGAATTGTCGCGTTGTCCAGCGGCGGTGGTGTGGTTGTAAACAACGTCCATCACCACCCTCAGGCCGGTTTTGTTGAGCGACTGTACCATCTGCCGGAATTCGATGATGCGGGCGACGCCGTTGGGATCACTGGCGTAGCTGCCTTCTGGCACGGTGTAATGGACTGGATCATAGCCCCAATTGAAACCGTCTTCCGTCCTGATTTCGTTGACCAGGGCTTGTTGTTCTTCAGAATCGGGCGGGAAATCAGCCAGATCGGCAAAGTTGACTTCGGTGCGCCCGGCGGCGATTTCTTCAACGGTAGCGAAGTCAAAGGCTGGCAGCAAGTGCAGATGGGTCACGCCGCTTTGGGCCAGCGCGGCCAGATGCTGCATGCCGTCGGATTCGGTTTCGGTGAAGGCCAGGTATTTGCCCCGGTTGGCTTCGGAAACGGTCTCGTCGGTGATGCTGAAATCGCGGATGTGCAGTTCGTAGATGACACTGTCACTGAGGCTGTTGAGGGTTGGTTTGGCCAGCGTCTCCCAACCGGTGGGCAGCAGGTCGGCGTCGGCCAGGTTGACGATCTGGCTGCGCTTGCTGTTGGCGGAGAGGCTGAAGGAATAGGGATCGGTGACGAGATTTTTGACGACGCTGCCTTCGCTGGGCACGAAAACCTCGACTTCGTATAGGTAAAATTGGCGATTCCAATCGGCCGTGCCGGTAATGCTCCAAACGCCGGTCTTAGAGTCGATGCGCATAGGCGTGATTTCGGCCTGTTCGGTGGCGGCGTCGGCGAACAGGTGCAGTTTGACGCTGCGGGCGGTGGGCGCCCAGACGCGCAGTGTGGGCGCGATGCCGCCAGCGCCATCATCTTCGTAAGTCACGCCCAGCGGGCCGTCGTAGGGGAAGACATCATCCAACATGCCTGCCATTTGCAGACCGGTCACGTCGAGGACGCCTTCAATGTTGGCGGCGGAGATGGCGACTTGCCCTTTAAGGGCGATGCGCGCCCGGCTCAAGTCGCTTTCTTTAATTTTGAAGGCAGCGTAGTTTTTCAAATGGGGGAATTTAGCCAAAATGTCGGCGCTTAATCCGGCTGGATCGAGAGTGAGAGGGATACGTTCGGTGGCTTCGACCCCTTTTTCGCCCAGGCGCAGGGGGGCGCCGTCGGGATTGTAGTGGAGGGCAAAGGTATCGGCCGTTTCCGTGTCGATGTTCCAGGCGAGGGTATCGGCCGTTACCCAGTAGGCTTTGAGTTCTTTCAAGTTACCAACCGGGCCGGCTTCACCGAGCCGGATGCTCAACGCGTGGTTTGTCGAATCGAAGATGAAGGTGACAAGGGTGTCGTCTGCGGGTATGTTGAAGGGGATGTTGGCTCCATCGAGCGTGCCATTGGTCCCGTAATTGATGTCCATGCTCTGGTTGATGGCGACTTTAGCTTCGTAATCGCCGGCGGGGATGCCGAGCGTGCGGAAGATGAGAACGCCGTCATCGTCGGGGTCTTGCAGCCATTTGAGGCAGTTGGCCTGCCAATCGGCGGCGCAGCCCAGTTCGTCCTGGAAGCTGCCGACCACCCCGGCGATGAGCGAGTTGACGTCGTCAGTGACCCAGCCGGTATTGTGGTCGAAGTAGAAGGTCACGGCCGTTTCCTCACTCAACGACAACGGAATATTCGGCCCATACGATTCGGCATTCAAACCAAAGTTCTCGTCCCAACTGTCGTTGAGGGCTGCTTTGTACTCGTAGTCGCCCGCGGGAATGGTGAACGTAGCTGACCAAACCTGCGCCGCTTCATCCCAGTTGAGATAGGTGATGGCGCAGTCGGGCATCCAATCGCCGGAACAGCCCAGAACGCTCTGAATTGTGCCGGGGATGGTGACGGTTTCGGGCATCCGGGCCGCAGGCGGCGGCATTGCCCCGCCTGTGCCGCCAGCAGGCCCGCCGCTGATTTGCCCGGCAACCAGGGCCGGATCGCCCATGTCGATTTCCAGCAAATGGCTGACCGGGCTAAACGTAAAAATAACGGCGACGTCAACCCCGGCGGCATTTTCGGGCACGGTGAAGGGGATGTTGGGGCCATCCTGGAGGCCCTCAGCCCCGTAGTTGACGTCCCAACTCTGGTTGACGGCCACTTTGGCTTCGTAGACGCCGGGCGGGATGGCGATGGTGATGAATTGGTAACGGCCGTCTCCTTCCGGGTCTTGCAGCAGCGAGCGCAAACAATCGGGCTGCCAGTCGCCGGGGCAGCCGATTTCGTCCTGGAAATCGCCGGCGACGTTGGCCAGCAAACTGTTTACGCTGTCGCTGACCCAGCGCGTTTTGTGGTCGTACCAGAAGGTAACGGGGCCATCTTCGGTTACTTCCAACGGGATGTTAGCCCCGTAATATTCGGCGTAGAGGCCGTAGTTGTCTTCCCAGGTTCCGTTGAGGGCGGCTTTGTATTCGTAGCTGCCGGCGGCCAGGTCGAAAACGGCCGTCCACAAATCATCATCCGGGTCGTAGGTGAGTGCGGTTTCGGCGCAGTCGGTGTTCCAGTTGCCGGGGCAGCCCAGGGCGGTCTGGAATGTGCCAGCAATGGCGACGCTTTCCGGGGCGGGCAGGGCTTCCGGGTTGTCGGATTGAGCGTGGGTGGAAACGGCCGTGACCAGCAAAATCACCAAAACGAATAAACGAAGGAATCGAACCAGTGACTGTGACATTTTTCTTCTCCAGAATATGTCCACAGATTTCCCAGATTGTGCAGATTAACGGCTTAAGCGAGTTTTTTCATTTTGTCATGTCCCGCACCTTCGTGGAAATGACAATTTATATTACTTTGTTAACAATGTACTAAATCTGCACAATCTGCGTCATCTATGGAAAAACTTTAGTAACCGTACTCCCGGTTAACCAGGTTGAGCAGTTTTTCCCCGGCCAGATAGCGGCGCAGGTTTTCGGTAAATAAATTAACAGCCCGGTCATCGTAGTAGGGCGTAAAACCGCTGACGTGGGGCGTTAGAATGACGTTATCCATCGTCCACAACGGACTGTCGGGCGGCAGCGGTTCTGTTTCAAATACGTCTAATCCGGCACCGGCAATCATTCCTTTTTTAAGTGCCTTAATCAAATCCGGCTCATTGATGAGGCTGCCCCGGCCGACGTTGACCAGGAACGCGGTCGGTTTCATTTCTTTGAACAAGCTCTCGTCAAAGAAGTGGCGTGTTTTTTCGGTCAGCGGCAGGGTGATGACGACATAATCGCATTTGGCCAGCATGGAGCGGGTGGCTTCGCCGGGGTAAATACGGTCGGGCAGTTCGCCGCGCGGGTCGCCGCCGCCCATAACGATGTAACCGCTGTCTTCCGGCTGGCGGGCGTCTCGCTTGCTGACCAGGATTTTCATGCCAAAGGGTTTGGCCAACCGGGCAATTTCCCGGCCAATGCTGCCGTAACCGACGATGCCCAGGGTACGGCCGTGCAGCTCATCGGGTACAAATTTATCCCAGCGATTTTGTGGCCATTTGCCCATTTTTTGGTATTGGAACCATTTGGGTACGCGGTGCGCCCAGGCCAGGATTTGGGTCATGGTGTATTGGGCCATGTTGGGGGCGTGGATGCCGCTGGTGTTAGTGATGGCAATGTCGCTGTTCCAAACAGGCGTTTCCAGCAGACGGTCGATACCGGCCCAGTGAACCTGTACCCAGCGTAAATTGGGCGCTTGTTCGGGGCGAGGGGTGCTGTTCGTGGCGTAATAGATTTCGGCGTCAGTGGTTTTATCGTCAGGCCATGTACCATCAGACAGCGGCCATTGTTCTACGGCTAATTCGGGGGAGACGGCTCTGATTTTGTCGATCAGGTAGCCGGAGAATGGTGCGGTCACTAAAACTTTAACCATTTTTATCCTCGATTTGAACGCTCATCTTATGACTGATGAGGAGTTTAGCATAAACGGCCGTAATGGGCAGGATTGTTTTGCATCATGCATCATGCGTCATCAGTGGCACGTGACGCATGACGCATGACGCATGACTTATGAGACGATTACGGCCGTTTCCCGTATAGTTGTCCAGACCAATAAACTGGAGGTAATCATGGAGAAAAGGAGTTCAATTATCGGTGGGCTGATTTTGATTGTGGTGGGCACTTTGTTTTTGCTCATGCAATTCTTCCCCGGCCTGGCCGAACGTATCGATTTAGCCAATCAGTGGCCGCTGATTATTGTGGCCATTGGCGTATTTTTCTTGTTGGCCGCCCTGGTGGGAACGCCGCCGCTGGCCATTCCCGGCAGCATCATCGCTGGCATTGGCGGCATCCTCTACTACCAAAATTTGACCGGCAACTGGGCTAGCTGGGCCTATATTTGGGCGTTGATTCCCGGATTTGTCGGCTTTGGCACCATTTTGATGCACACTCTGCAAGGCCATTTCCGGCGCGGCATCAAAGAAGGTGGCAGCCTGCTGGTGATCAGCGCCATCATGTTTGTCATATTTGCTGCATTTTTTAATGGGCTGGGCGGTTTGGGCCGCTATTGGCCAGTCTTGCTTATTTTAGTCGGCGGCTGGCTGCTCATTAAGCGGAAGTAGGTGTAGTGGGGCAAAGTTGCGGGGTTGCAAAGTTTGCAGAGTGATTTTTCGACTTTTCCACTTTGCAACTTTGCCACTTTTCAACCGTATTGGTGGATGAATTGGATTTGAAATTGAATTGTTGGAGGTATTACAACGATGAGTAAAAAATTGATGCGTAAAAGCGACGACCGAATGGTTTTTGGCGTTGCCAGCGGCATTGCTGACTATTTGAATATTGACCCGGTGATTGTCCGTTTACTGTTTGTGTTGATGGCGTTAACCGGTGGTCACGGGATTTTGGTTTACTTGATTTTGACCATCATCATGCCTGAAGAGGGCGCGCCGGTCGGCAAGGCCCACGTCTTTGATGAAGAAGAGATCGTCATCAAAGAAGCGTAATCTAACTTAGTGCTTCACTCTGGTCGGCTTGCTTAAGCCTCTATCTCCTGACGCCAGAGCAGCAAAGACGGCCGTTCACAGCCAGGTTTGGTTGGGGAACGGCCGTCTTCTTTTTTGTCTACCCTGTTTCAAGTATAATCCCCGATATGGCATCATTATTCCAAAAATTACGAACTCTGTTCCGCGCTTCCCTGCACGAAGCGGCCGATAAAGCGTTGCAAAAAAGCGACTTGGCTGTTTATGACGATTACATCCGTCAGGCGGATCGGGAGCTAGAAGAATTCAAGAACTCCATTGCGCCCATGTTCGCCCAGGTCAAAGCGTCCCGCCGCCGCCGCGACGCGCTGGCCGACAGAGCCGCTGAACTCGATCTGATGGTCGATAAATTTCTCGTGACCGGGAAGCGCACCGAAGCGATGGTCACGCAGAAACAGCTCAGTTCAACAATGGAATTGATCAAAACCTACGATCAATCGTTGGTACGGCAGGTAGAGGCCGCCGAAAAACTGGATGACGTACGAGTAAAGCTGGAAGGGCGGCTGGCCATCGCCAAACAGGAGCGGGAAGAGCTGGGTTTTTTGCTGCAATTGGCCAAATCCAAAGAAATTTCCACCAAAGCAATGCGCTCCCTCGATTCGTTGATGGGGCAGGGCGACAGCGATGTGGCCCGCGCTGCCGAAAATATCCGCAGCCGACTGGATCACGCTGATGCGGCCTGGGAGGTTCAAACCAAAAGCCTGGACAATCAGCTTGACGAAGCGATGCAAAGCCTGGAAGTGGAAGCGGAATTGGCGGCACGCATGGAGAGGCTGGGTATTTGAAGGCAGAAAGATGAGGGCAGAAGGCAGAATAAGCGCGTTACTTTGCCACCATGCCACTTTGCTACTTTGATTTATGAAAATTGCGCTTGTTCATGACTGGCTGAATCAAATTGGCGGCGCAGAGGATGTGCTGGAAACGCTGGTGGAAATGTATCCGTCTGTGCCGATTTACACGTCGCTGTACTGGCGGGAGAAGATGCCAGCCCATTGGCGTGAATGGGATATTCGCACTTCATTCATTAACCGGCTGCCTTTTGCCCAAAAGCGGCAGCAAATTTATTTTCCACTGTACCCTTTTGCCTTTGAGCGGTTTGATTTTCGTGATTATGATTTGATCATCAGCAACAAAAGCGGGTTTGATCATGGCATCATCACCGGGCCGGAAACGATGCATATTTGCTACTGCCTTACTCCGACCCGCTATGTCTGGCGTTACCCGCAGTATGCGGAGCAGGAGCAGTTGGGCTGGTTGACGCGGCGGGTTTTGCCGCCTTTTTTGACTTTTTTGCGGCAGTGGGACCGGCTGGCGGCCGATCGTGTGGATCATTTCATTGCCATTTCGCAGGAAGTACGTCGTCGAATCGCCAAGATTTACCGCCGGGATTCGACGATAATTTACCCACCGGTGGATACGAGCCGCTTTCAGCCGTCGAGTCAGGTTGAGGATTATTATTTGATGGTGGGGCGGCTGGTTCCGTACCGGAGATTGGATTTGTTGATTGAGGCGTTTAACAAGTTGGGTAAGCCGTTGTATATTGCCGGAAACGGCCGTGACCGCGCCCGTCTAGAAGCGATGGCCAACTCAAATATCAAGTTCCTGGGTTACGTTCCCGATGAGGATTTGCCCGACTTGCTGGCCCGCTGCCGCGCCTTTATGTTTCCCGGCGAAGAAGATTTCGGCATTGCGCCGCTGCAAGCCAATGCCGCCGGGCGGCCGGTGATTGCTTATGCTGGCGGCGGGGCCTTCGATACGGTGCTGCCGGGGAAGACGGGCTGTCTTTTTGCCGAACAGTCGGTTCCGGCTATCATCGACGCGGTGGAACAGTTTGACCCTGGCGCGATGAACGTAGGTTGTATGCGCGGGCATGCGGAGCGGTTTGATACGGCCGTGTTCAAACAAAAACTTACTCATTTTGTCGAGGAAAAACTGGAGCAGGCTGGCCAAAATAGAAGCAGGGGTGTTTATGCGTAGTTACCGGCCAATCATCATCGCCTTCATTATAGTGGCTGCATTGGCTTTACTTGTTTGGTTGACGGCGATCATTCCTTCCACTGCACCGGCCAGCTATGGTGATTTTCAAGCCTATTGGAGTGCCAGTTACTTACTGGCCCACTCGCAGAATTTCACCGATTTGGATTTACTTTTACAAATTGAACAGACACATACTGGTTGGACCCAAGATTTCGTAATGTCTACCTGGAATCCACCGTGGTTGTTGGTGCTGCTGATTCCTTATACGTGGTTGTCATTCCGGCAAGCGGCCTGGTTGTGGCTTCTGACCAACATCAGCCTCGTTTTTACGGCTTCTGTGTTGAGTTGGCGTGTTAATTGTTGGATTAATCTTGAGGCTAAACGGGACTGGATACCATTACTGATGGCGTTTTTGTATGTCCCTACGCTGGTGGCGATTTTTGTGGGCCAGGTCAATACGTTGATTTATTTTGGTTTGGCCGGATTTTTATACTTTTATTTGGCGAACAAGCCATTTACTGCCGGGGCTATGCTGGCGTTGACGTTGGTAAAGCCGCACTTGGTTTATGTGACCCTGCCTATTGTCATGTTGATTGCTGCCCGTGAACGGCGGTGGCGAGTCTGGTGGGGATTGGGCAGTCTGGTTGTGCTTTTGACTGGTATTGCTTTTGGTTTGCGCCCCACGTTTGTGCTGGATTACGGCCGTTCCATGGCGACCAGTAGTATTTTAAGCTGGCAAACACCCACGTTGGGCGGTATTTTGACGCTGCTGTTGGGCTGGGATTGGAGTAAATGGATCGGTGTAGTTATTCTGCCATTGACTATTGGTTTATGGTTTTGGTGGCCTGACAAAGGCACTTTATTAACGTGGCTAAATGGAACACTGCTCATTTCTCTTTTCACCGCGCCTTTTGGCTGGGGGTACGATGCTATTGTCCTCCTGTTGCCGATTTTGCAAATGGCGGCATGGGCAGTGACGGGTCATTTGAAGCAGCTTAATGCAATCTTGTTGTTCTTGTCCCTGCTTATCGTGAACCTGGTTTTGCTTCGTTTACGGTTGCAGGGAATCAATGAGGTTTATTATTTTGGTTTGCCCGTAGTCATAGCTGGCTTGTATATGTGGGCACAGAGCAGATTGAAGGTACCAGAACGGCAATTGCAACTTTCAACTTGAGGCTCGCCAACGATACTGATCATTATGGAATTACGTCATTACTGGAAATTATTCAAACGCCGCTGGCTCATTGCTGTTTTACCGGCTGTGATTGTGGTGGCTGTTGGATTGGCTACATATCAATCGCCGCCGCCGGTTTACAACGTGGGCGTGCGTTTTTTGGTGGCCCAGCCGCCGGCCGAAGGAACAGACACGCTGGATGAGCAGCGTTATTACAACTGGCTGGCCTCCGAGTATATTGTCAATGGCCTGACGGATTGGGTGAAAGGCGGCTCGTTTGCAACGGCCGTTAGCCAGCAATTGGCCGCGCAGGGATTGGACGTGCCCGCTGGCGCAATCCAGGGCGGCCTGGCGGCTGATAATGCCCGCAGCATGTTGACGGTTTCGATGACCTACGGCGACAGTCAGGTCTTGGCGGCGATGATGGATGCCGTGGCGGTGGTCTTGCAGGAGCAAAATTCGGTTTTGCCCCAATTGGGTGGGGAAACGGCCGTGCTTGTGCAGCTCGATCAACCCGTTGTCAACCAGATTCCGGCCGGCATCCGCAGCCAGCTTGATTTGCCGCTGCGCATCCTGTTGGCATTAGGCGCGGGCATTGGCCTGGCCTTACTCGTCGAATACCTCGATCCCACCATTCGCGAGCGCGAAGAACTGGTTCAGCTTGGGCTGCCGGTGGTGGGTGAGATTCCGAAGAAATGAAGCGTCATTTTGTCATACGTCAGGCGTCATATGTCATCCTGACGCGTGACAAAATGACGTATGAGACGAAGGAGACATTGAGTGGAATTAAGTGATTATTTACGCATTTTGCGCCAGCGGGGCTGGGTGATCATTTTGGTGGCCTTGCTGACAGCGGCGGCGACGTTTGGTTTTAGTAAGGTCCAGACACCTGTTTATGAATCAACACTGCGGATGTTGGTACGGCCGTCCCGCACCGACTTTGGCCAATCACAAGCCGCCAAAGAGCTGCTGGCATCCTATGTCGCCTGGCTCAACAGCCGCTATCGCGCCCAAGATGTAATCAACACCTTGCAGTTGGATATGACGCCCGGCGCCTTGTTGAGCGATGTCAAAGTTGCCGCCGAAAATAACAGCTTTGTCATTCAACTGGCCGTCGAAAACAGCGATCCTGATCTGGCCAATGACATCGCCCGTACCTGGGGCGAGCGCCTGATGCAGTGGCAAACTGAAGAAAACGACAAAAATCGCCAGGAAGACCGCATCACCATCGAATTTATTGATGATCCGCAGGCGGCGCTGGCCCGGCCCAAGTGGAAAATCAACACGTCCGCCGGTGCCGTCTTTGGCGCACTGTTGGGCGTGATTGTCATTTTTGTTCTGGAATGGATTGAATCCGGTGTCGTCCGCCGCAGCGAGGATGTGGAGCGTTACCTCGATATACCTGTTATCGGCAGCATCCCCAACAACTGACCACAAGACTAAAGACTACGAGACTACGAGACTATGAGCTTAATTACCCTAACCGACCCCCGTTCCCCCGTCAGCGAAGCATACCGTTCGCTGCGTACGAATCTTTCATTTTACAGCCTGGATAATCCCATTCGCACTCTGGTTGTTACCTCACCGGCCAAGGCCGAAGGCAAGAGCACGACCGTGGCGAATTTGGCTGTGACGATGGCGCAAAGCGGCCGTAAAACGATTTTAGTTGATTGTGATTTGCGACGGCCGTCTCTGCACACCCTCTTTGACCTGCGCAATGAACCGGGCCTGACCAATGTCATTTTGGCTGATGAGGCCGCTTTACCGCTCCAGGAAACCGGTGTGGAGAATTTGTGGCTGCTGGCCAGTGGTCCCAAACCGCCCAATCCGGCTGACTTGCTGGGTTCCAAGAAAATCGACCAGCTTCTGCAAAAGCTTAATGATATGGCCGATATTGTCCTTTTTGATGCGCCGCCGGTCATTGCCGTAACAGATGCGGCCGTTTTGGGCGCCAAAGCGGATGGGGTGCTACTGGTCATCAATGCCGGCCAAACCCGTCGCGATCATGCCGAACGGGCCAAGGAACTGCTGGAAAAAGCCAAAGTCCGCATCATTGGCGCAACACTGACCAACGCGCCCAAAGACAGCAGCCTCGGTGATTATTACGGTTAACTGGTACCTGGTGTATCGTACAGGACTGTCTGACTCAGAGCCTTTCAGGACTGGATAGCCAGCGAGTAGATGTGTCTGTGACTTATTTCAAATGAGAATGTCCACTGGGCTTCGCCAGTTTCCTATCAGATTTGATACATTGTTATTGATAGTGCTTGTGTCGGGACATATGTGGTTCAATCCGGTTAGCAATGCACTGATTGTAGTTGGCCTTGCTGTTTACATTGGCTTAGACTTTATTCCGTTTTCGTGGGGGGAGGAAACGGCCGCTAATTCTCGGACAGCCCGCATGGTTTTTGTAGCCAGGCTGTTTGTCATTTTTTACATTATCATGGCGGCCGTTTTGTTGTTTGCCGGTTTTAACATTTTGCAAAGGCGGGCGGAAGGGGTGGCGACCAATGCGCACGATGGATTGATCCAGACTGAAATCGCCGTCCAGTATTTATTAGAAGGCAAAAACCCCTACACTGAGGATTATATCAACACGCCAATGGCCGATTTTGCCGGTCAGGAACCGCCGCTGACCGATGCGCCACTTTACCATAACGCTTACTTGCCTTTTCTTTTCATCGGCAGCATCCCTTTTTATTTGTTGAGCCAGGCGACTCTGGGCTGGTATGATCAGCGGTTCGTTTATTTGCTGGCTTACGGGATTATTTTGTTAGTTTTGCCTCTGCTGGTTGAAAAGCCGCATCAGAAATTGGCGATGCTGATTGCGTTTGGCCTCAACTTTCTTTTTGTGTATTACATGGCTGACGGCCGTAACGACATTATGATTATGTTGTGGTTGGTGCTGGCGCTCGTGTTATTGAAGCAGGGTCATGTCGGCGCTTCGGCTCTTGTGATAGGATTGGCGATGGTGACCAAGCATCAAGCTTGGTTTTTTCTGCCTTTTTATTTTTTGTATTTGCTGCCTAAACGGCCGAATTTCTCTGACCTGCGAACGCTTGTTGTTCGTACCTGGCCGCTTTTTGTGGTTACGGCCGTTATCCTCGTTCCTTTCCTCGTCTGGGATGGGACTGCCTTTGTCGACGACACTGTTTTCTATCTTATAGGGACCGGTGAAAGCAGTTTCCCCATGAAGGGCTGGGGCTTTAGTACCCTATTGTTAGCTTTTAAATTAGTGCCGTCACCTGAAGCCGCTTTCCCCTTTTGGATAGTTGAACTGGTTTTTGGTCTGCCAGTTCTGTTGTGGCTGCTGCGACGCCAATGGCTCGATAACAATTTGCAAAATTTGATAACCGGCTTTGCTCTATTTTCATTTGTTTTTCAGTTTTTTTCCCGGTTCTTTAGCGATAACTATTTTGTCTTTATTTTGCAGCTTTTAGTGATTGCTTACTTCGCCCAACCGGTCCGGTTTTATCAAACCGATAGTCCCTTGTTGGAGCCTGTCGGGTTAAAGAATGAGTGATCAATCCTTAGTTGCACAGGGCCAGACGTCCTACCCGTTGTTGCAAACCCGGGAGTGGGTAACGGCCGTATTCATTGCTATTGTCGCTGCTTTGCTGTTGTTAATCCCCTATTATCTTGGTTATACATTTTCCACGAATGAACACCGCTTCACCGGCATTCTAATGAATCCAGAGGACACCCAAACGTACTTTGCCAAAATGCTGCAAGGCTATGACGGCTATTGGCTTTACACGATACCCTTCACGGCCGAACCACATAACGGCGCTTTTGTCGGTGGTTTTTACCTGGTATTGGGGCATCTGGCCCGTCTAACCGGCCTTTCGCCAATGATGATGTGGCACGTAGTTCGATTTGCTGCTGACGTTATCCTCTTTGTGGTGACGTTTTATTTCATTTCTGCTTTTATTACCGAATCCAGGACGCGCTGGCTGGCTTACCTACTGGCCATATTTGGATCGGGTTTGGGCTGGCTGCTGTTTTTATTCAACCAACCTTATTGGCTGGATGCGTTCCCAGTTGATTTTAAGCAGCCCGGTTCGCATCTCTTTTTTACGGCGCTGACGTTTCCGCATGTGGCCGTGGGCACGGCCGTTACCCTGCTGAGTATCTTGTGGCTCAAACAAGCGGCAGATGGCCGTTGGCAGTATGGTGTGGCTGCCGGATTCATCAACATTATTCTGGGAATCGCTTATCCGTTTTTGATTTACCTGGTGGGGTTAACGGCCGTTCTCTATTACCTCTACCTGGTCTGGCAGCAGCGGCGGATTTTATGGCGGGAAGGAATCATTACGGCCGTTGCCTTTCTCATTCCGGCTCCTTTGTACGTGTACTACGCATATGTTTTGCAAACCAATGCCGTCTTCCGCGCCTGGGATGTTCAGGCGGCTACCTTGTCACCGCCCTGGCCCCACTACTTGCTGGCCTATGGCATAATGCTGTTGATGGCTGGTTTGTATGCCTGGAAACGGCCGTCCACTTTTCCCCGGTTTGCCATATTATGGGCATGGTTCCTGGCCGTAGCCTTGCTGGTTTATGCGCCGCTTAACCCGCAGCGCCGTTTTGTTCAAGGCGTGCAGGTTCCGCTGGCTGTTCTGACGGCCGTTTTTTTTACCCAATTATTCATCCCCTGGTTAGAACGGCGGCGCTTTTGGCAGGCGCTCCTGGCCCGCCCCCGCTATTCGGCCGATCGCATGGCTCGATTTACGGCCGTTTTGTTTTTGCTGTTCATGAGCCTGTCCAATCTGTACCTGTTTGCCAGTGTCTCCCTCTCGGCGGTTGTGCAGCAGCCCGATCCTCTCTTCCGTCCCCAGGCTGAAATGGATGCGGCCCAATGGCTGCGCGAAAATGTGCCGGAAACGGCCGTTATCCTGAGCAGTTACCAAACCGGCAGCTACATTGCCGGTCAGGCTGGCCAGCGCGTAGTTCTAGGGCATTGGGCCGAAACCGTCGATTACGATACTAAAGCCGCCCAGGTGGAACAATTCTTCGCTGCAGCAACCAGCGACGCCTGGCGGCAAGAGTTTCTCAGGCAAAACCGGGTTGATTATATTTGGTTTAGCCCGCGTGAGCAGGACTTGGGAACTTTTTCACTTGGCGAAGCTGGCTACTTGCACACGGTTTATGCCAACGATGAAGTCACGATTTACAGGGTTGGAGATAATTCTTAAGCGCAATCTTTAGTGTGCCACATTATTCTCAAGGCCATAGAATGCGTTAGCAACTTTGGCAAGAAGCCGGTACTTGCGTTTTTCAAGGCAGATTTTCAGCTAATCAACTTTGCGGAGGCTGGTTAGTAGATTCTTGAATAAGGCCAATGGGTCAGGAATGCTCCATTTAGCATCCGGCAAGATTTGTGATAGGTGTATCAGGTAATAGTCGAGACACTGGCAACGGATCAGTAATCAAGGGTTTCCTATAAATGGAATGGGTCAAAACATGTACAATACGACAGCCAGATATAGAGTCCCGGTTTCGCTTTTTGTTTTCTTTTGCAGCTTTTATTTGCTCACGGCGCGGGGCATTCTTTCTGTACCTGATGAAATTATCAATTTTTTGACCGTGCGTTCGCTGGCAGAAACCGGATCGTTTGTAATTGATGTGGATTGTGCCGCGCTTCATGAGTTTGTTCAAATACGCCCCGACGGCCAATGTTACGGCAAATATGATCCTGGTATGTCTATCACATCGCTGCCCTGGTATTGGATTGGACGATGGGTAAGTGGGGCAGCTCCGGCTGATTATGAATCGTTTTCTATGGCCCGATTGTGGGTTAGCACGTTTAATCAATTTGTGACTGCTGCGACCTGTGTGGTTTTGTATGGCATTGCTTATCAAATGACAAAATCGAGTAAGCAGGCGCTGGAACTGGCTTTTTTGTTTGGCTTGGCGACTCTGGCCTGGCCCTATGCCACGACTTATTTTGCTCAACCATTGGTGGGGTTGTTATTGGCAACGGCCGTGTTCCTTCTGCTTAAACCGCTCAACAAACTGGCTGTAATAGGTGCTGGCATGCTTCTTGGCTGGGCATGTATTACGCGGTTGGAAACCTTGCCCTTGACTTTACTCGTTGTCGGCTATGCTGCCTACAAAACCTACCACCAGACGGCCAGTTGGCGCCAGACTCGGCAACAAATTTTCCGGCTGTTCATCCCTGTTTTCTTGGCCTTGCTTATTTATTTGTGGCTCAACCAAATACGTAGCAGCTATGTCTATCAATCTGGCTATGCTGGTGAAAGTTGGACTAACAGATTTGATCTGGGGCTGTTTGGCCTGTTATTTAGTTCGGGACGTGGCCTCATATTTTATTCGCCCTTGATTTTGTTAGCCGTTCCCGGTCTTGTCTTATTGTGGCGGCAGTCATTTCAGGCTGAAACGATGTTGATTACAGCCCTGTTTTTAATTCAGCTAGGCACATATGCATCCTGGTGGTCTTGGGAAGGTGGATGGGCATGGGGACCGCGTTTTTTAGTAACAACTCAGCCCTTTTTACTGCTAGGATTGCTGCCCTGGTTAGAAATGAACCGTGTCCGTCCGTTCCTTTTGCTGCTGTTCATATTAGGGTTCGGTGTGCAGATTATTGGTGTTACTACTTCGCCGCTAACCTATCTACTCCGAACCGATTATTCTTATCAAGAAACGCTGTTCAAACCAGCGGCTTCACCATTATGGGGCCAACTGCAAGATTTGCTGAGCCATCGAGTGACACTTTTAGTCCCCAGTCAGGCGCACGGCGTGTTAAGTTTAGAGCAAACGATAGCCTGGGTTTTGGTGTGTTTGGTGCTGCTGGCAGCTTCAACCCTGGTGTTGTGGCGGACAATGGAACGGCGTGCGTAAAATGAAAGGCTTTGGAAGACAGTCGTTTCTTCCCTTGTCAATTAAATCACATCCCTTACAATGTGTATGGTTGTCAGCAGCGAGCTGGTGACAAGCTGTCGATAATCATTCACCAGCATACAATTTTCGGAGGAACAATGAAAGGTCTTATACTGAGTGGGGGAACCGGGTCACGTTTACGGCCGTTGACCTATTCCAATGCCAAACAACTTATTCCCGTAGCCAACAAGCCCATCCTGGTTCGCGTGATTGAAACGATTCGTGATGCCGGCATTACCGATATTGGTATTGTGGTGGGCAGTACGGCCAAACAAATTAAAGACGTTGTTGGAACGGGCAGCCGGTGGGGCGTTAAAGTGACCTACATTGAGCAAGATGCGCCGCTGGGTTTAGCTCATGCGGTCAAAATATCCCAGGACTTTCTGGGCGACGACCGTTTTGTTATGTTCCTGGGCGACAATGTAATTGAAGGCGGGATCAGCCCGCTCATTGCCCAATTTGCCAACAGCAAATGGAACAGCCAGATTGTGTTGACCCGTATCCCAGACCCCCGACAGTATGGCGTGGCCGAGTTGGGTGATAACGGCCGTATCATCAACCTCGTTGAAAAACCACAAAATCCCCCCAGCGATCTGGCACTGGTCGGCATCTACATGTTCGATGCCAATGTTTTCAAAGCCGTCAACGCCATCAAACCCTCCTGGCGCGGCGAATTAGAAATTACAGACGCGCTAAAATGGTTGGTGCAGAACAATTATGACGTTCATCCATACATTCACGAAGGCTGGTGGATTGATACCGGGAAACGGGAAGACATGCTGGAAGCCAATGACCTGGTGCTGGAAGAAATCGACTATGAAATTGCCGGTTATATTGACCGGGAAAGTCAGGTTGGCCGGCGTGTCACCATCGAGCGGGGAGCCGAAATCATCAACAGCGTCGTGCGCGGCCCGTCCATCATTGGCGAAAATGCCCGCATCGTTAACAGTTACATCGGCCCCTACACCAGTATTGCCAAAGATGTGATTGTTGAGAACAGTGAAATTGAGCATTCGATGGTGTTGGAAAACAGCAAAATTATCGACATCGGCACGCGTATTCAAGACAGTTTGATTGGCAGCCATGTTGAAATCAGCCGTTCGCCCATCAAACCCAAAGCGCTCAAGCTCTCCCTGGCCGATTACAGCCAGGTGGGAATTTTGTAGAGGGCAGAAATCAGAGGGAAGAAGGCAGAATTTCTGCCCTCTGTCTTCTTCCTTCTGCCTTTGATTATGCGCGCTTTATTGCAACGAGTGAGTTCGGCCAGTGTGATGGTAGACGGCCGTATCACCGGCCAAATTAATCGCGGCTATGTTATTCTGTTGGGTGTAACCCACAGCGACACCGAAGCCGAAGCTGACTGGCTGGCCAACAAAATCGCCGGGCTGCGCCTGTTTGAAGACGCCGATGGCAAAATGAACCTGTCCCTGTTCGATGTCGAGGGCAGCGTGTTGGTCGTATCGCAGTTCACGCTGTATGGCGATGCGCGCAAGGGTAGACGGCCGTCTTTCACCGATGCCGCCCGCCCCGAACAGGCTGAACCGCTCGTCGATTATTTCTGTGACAAACTGCGCCGGCGCGGTCTCACCGTCGCCACTGGCGTTTTTGGCGCGATGATGCAGGTTGAAATCCACAACGACGGCCCGGTGACGTTGATGATCGAGAAGTAGTACAAGTCAGCAGTGCCAGGCACGGGCGAGAAATCTTTTCAATGACCAGGCCGTTCCGCCCGTGCCTGGCACTTCCAAATACATATGGACGAACAAACCCGCTTAACCCTCGAAAAAATAGACCAACTCCTCCATTTCCTGCCCGCTTTCGAGCAGTCAAACCGTACATTCATTGAAAAATGGGACGGCTTTTATCCCGTTTATGCCCCCGATGTGGCCCAATTTGTCCGGCTGGCTGGCGATCCCTGGTGGATGGATACCGGCTACCAGCCGCAGGAAGCCGGCCAGATGCTGGCCAATGATGCCATCGTCCAATCGGCCAGCCTGGACCAAATTAAGACCATGCTGACCTTTTTTGTACGCGGCGAACGGTTTTCCGATGGGCATTGGGGCAGCTTATTGGAAAACGGCCGTATTCAACGCCTCCTCCACCGCTTAAAAATCCTACGAAAGGAGCTTGACGCAGCTTAAAAACCGCGTCCCCACCATGTTAAAAAACAACCGCATCCGCCAACTGCCGCGCAACATTTGGGTGTTGACCGGCGGTTCTTTTCTCACCGACATCTCTTCTGAGATGATTGTCCATCTCATTCCGTTGTTTCTGGCCAACATCCTCGGTGTGCGCACCGTCACCATCGGCCTCATCGAAGGCGTTGCCGAAACCACCGCCAGCTTGCTCAAAGTTTTCTCTGGACGCTACTCCGATAAGCTGGGCCAGCGCAAATGGCTGACCGTTGTCGGTTACGGCCTGTCTACCATCGCCAAGCCGTTTTTGGTCCTGGCCAACAGTTGGACGGCCGTTTTCGCGATACGCTTCACCGATCGGGTAGGCAAAGGGATTCGTACCGCACCGCGTGACGCCCTCGTTGCTGACAGCATTGACCCGGAACATCGCGGCCTGGCTTTTGGCCTGCACCGCGCCGGTGACACCGCCGGGGCTGCTATTGGCCTGTTGACGGCGCTCATCGTCGTCTGGCTGGCCCAGGGCAGCGATTTAACCCTGCAAACAACGACCTTCCGCACCCTGGTTTGGATAAGCGTCATCCCCGCGGTCCTGGCCGTTTTGCTGTTGGTTGTGGGCATCCGGGAAAAGCCATCCACTGCCAAACAGGATGCCGACAAAAAATCGCTTACCTGGGGGGAATTAGGACGGCCGTTTAAGCAATTTTTGTTCGTCGTGGCCCTGTTTACGCTGGGGAATTCCGCCGATGCCTTTTTGGTCCTGCGTGCCCAGGAGCGCGGCCTTTCTGTTTTGTCGGTGATGGCGCTTCTGGTCGCATTCAATGTGATTTATGCCGTCATCTCTGGCCCGGCCAGCGCCCTCTCCGATAAAATCGGCCGCCGCCGCCTGCTGGTTAGCGGCTGGATGTTGTATGCCCTGCTTTATGCCGGTTTTGCCCTGGCTCAAACCGGCTGGCAAATTGGTTTGCTGTTTGCCGCCTATGGCGTATATTACGGCTTGACCGAAGGCAGCGCCAAGGCATTTGTCGCCGATTTGGTGCAGCCGGAGCAGCGGGGAACCGCCTATGGTTTTTATAATGCAGCCGTCGGTGTGATGGCTTTGCCGGCCAGTTTGCTGGCTGGATTGTTGTGGCAGGGTACTGGCCGCTGGACTGGGTTTGGCCCGTCAGCGCCCTTTGTCTTTGGCGCAGTTTTGGCCCTGGCTGCTGTTAGTTTACTGGTTGGGCTGCAATTTAGGATTAAAGATTGAAGATTGGAGAACAGGGATGAGATTCTTTCGCTTTTTTCTGATTGTTTTTGTTTTGATGATGGTGGCTTGCAGCGGCACGGCCGTTTCCACGCCTACGCTTACATCTGAGCCAACTACCGTCGCTGTCGCCCAGCCTACAAACCCACTCACAGCCCAACTAACTGATACGGCCGTTTCTGCCACCGAACCACCGCCCGCTACTGCTACAACCAAACCAACCTCAACGAATACGGCCGTTCCTACCGATACGCCTATTCCCCAAACGGACACAGAGACATCCGAAGCCACGGAAACGGCCGTGTCCGCCAATACAGCCACTCCCGCTCCTGCTGCGGATGATGGGGGTGAAGAGGCAACGGCCGTGCCCCCGACCACCGCCGCGCCGCCACCCAGCACCACCGGCGTCGAGCAGCCGCCCTACGAAGCCAGCGCGTGCAGCGACAAATATCCCTGCAACGATGACCGCGCCGCCTGGGAAGCCCGCATTCGCGTGCCCGCCGGTTTTACCGACACCTATTTTGCCCAGGTTCCCGGTGCGCCAACCAGCATGACCTTTGGCCCCGATGGGATGTTGTACGTGGCCATCCAAACCGGAACCATCTATCGCCTGGACAGCGCCGGTAATGTTTTCGCTTACGTCAGCGGCTTCAACTTTCCCACCGGCATCGCCTTCCGGCCTGGGACCAGCGATTTGTACGTATCCGATCGGATTAATAATGCGGCCGTCGGCGGCGAATCGCGCATTTCCATCGTCCAGGGCGGCGCGATTCGCCAGATCATCGGCGGGCTGCCCTGTTGTTACGCCTCTATGCACGCCGCCAACGGCATCGCTTTTGGCGCTGATGGTTGGGGCTATGTGGGCGTTGGCGGCCGGGCCGACCACGGCGAAATCCTTGTTGGCGACAATGCCGGCCAAATGAATGAACTGCACCCTTATGAAGCTTCTATTTTGCGCTTTAGCCCTGATGGCAGCGTGGTTGAAAATTACGCTCGCGGTTTTCGTAATCCTTATGACATTGCCTGGGACGGCAACGGCCAGTTGTGGGCCACAGACAACGAACCTGACTTCGGCCCGGTGGAGGAACTGCACCGCGTCATTCCCGGCGGACAGCATGGCTACCCCTGGTTCGACTGCGATGTTTGTTTCCCCGCGCCGCCCGATGTGCAGGTTATCCCGCCGGCCTGGACTTTTACGCCTCATGCCTCGCCGACCGGCATCACCTCCTATTTGAGCAACCTGTTCCCCGGCTATTACAACAGCCTCTTCCTGACGTTGTGGAGCGCTTTCCCCGGCGCGCAAAAAGTAGTGCGGATGGCTCCCAACGCCACCAGCGCCACTAACTTCGCCACCGGTTTCGCCTCGCCCATCGACGTGACTGTCGGCCCTGATGGTAGCTTGTACGTTGCCGATTGGGCCACCGGGATAATTTTCAAGATTAGTTATATTGGGTAGAAAAATATCGGGAGAGCATTTGTGATGCAGAGATTAGGGAAACTTGAAAGTGTCGATATCCGGTTACTTTGGCAAAATGAAGAAAGGGATTTCACACCCTGGCTTGCCAAGGATTCTAATATTCAACTTTTGGCGGACGAAATCGGTATTGATTTGGAAGTTGAGGATATAGAGGTTTTTATTGGCTCATACAAAGCCGATATTGTTGCTAAAGATTCTGAA
Organism: Ardenticatenaceae bacterium; assembly: GCA_020634245.1. Classification (GTDB taxonomy): domain Bacteria; phylum Chloroflexota; class Anaerolineae; order Promineifilales; family Promineifilaceae; genus JACKCC01. Next base: position 727,639 of record JACKCC010000006.1, read on the forward strand.
GGCCGAAAAGTTATCATTGAAAACCAGCTTTCAAAGACCGACCATAAACATTTGGGTCAGTTAATCACGTATGCATCTGGGTTAGGTGCTCGTTTGGTCATTTGGGTTTGTACGGAAGTTACCGATGAGCATAGACAGGCAGTAGATTGGCTGAATGAAGTTTCAACAGCGGATGTTGCTTTTTTTGCGTGTGAAATAGAATTATTCAAAATTGGAGATTCATTGCCAGCTCCCAGTTTTAAAATTGTTTCCAGCCCAAATGATTGGTCAAAAGCAGTTAGAAGCACGCCAGATATTGATTCCTTGTCTCAGACAAAAAAATTACACTTGGAATTTTGGAACAGTTTCAAAGAATCTGCGACTAACTCAGGCACTTCACTGCGATTGAGGACACCTCGTCCGCAACATTGGTATCCAATCGCGGTTGGAAGGTCAAAGTTTAGCGTCAATTTAACGACAAACACGCAAACAAGAAAGGTTGGTTGTGAACTTTACATTCGCGGTAAGAACGCGAAAAAAGCTTATTCATTGTTGGAATTGGCCCGCGAGGAAATTGATCAAGAACTTGGTGAACTTTCTTGGCAGGAATTACCAGAGGGGCAGGACTGTAGAATAATCAAATATCGTACAGGAAATACAAAAAACAAAAAGGATTGGCCGGAGATTCATCAGTGGTTGATGGAACAAGCCGAAGCATTTTACGCAGCTTTTTACCCACGAGTTAAGAGATTAGATTTAGAGAATGAATGAAATTTTAGAACGGTACACGGCCGTTACCCACCGCATCACCCAGGCCGCACAACGAGCCGGACGAAACCCCAACGACATCACCCTCGTCGCTGTTACCAAAACCTGGCCGGCCGAGACCGTTTTGGCTGCCTACGAAGCCGGGATGCGCCAGTTTGGTGAAAACCGGCCCGAAGAATTAGCGGAAAAACGAACGGCCGTTGAGTCCCAACTTGGTCCCGATAATGGCATCACCTGGCACCTTATCGGTACGCTGCAAAGCCGCAAAACCAGCCTTGCCGCTGACCACGCCGACGTCTTCCACGCTCTCGACCGCCTCAAAATCGCTAACCGTCTCTCATCCCACTTGTTGGAGAACAGGCGATTACCAGAAAACGAACTTTCTTCTGCCTTCCGCCCTCTGCCTTCTGCCTTACCTGTTTTCTTAGAGGTCAACGTCTCCGGCGAAGCATCCAAATCTGGGTGGGATATGAGAAAATGGGAAAACAGCGCCACCCAGCGGGATAATCTACGTAATGCTGCTGAAACGATTGCCGGACTGCCCGGTTTGCATCTGGTGGGGCTGATGACGATGGCTCCCTGGGATGCGCCGGAAGCAGAGATTCGCAGTGTGTTTCGGCGGACGCGGGAATTGAGCATGTGGCTGGATGCTGAAATCGCCGTTGCCCAAATCACTCAACTCTCTATGGGTATGACCGACGACTTCGAGATTGCTATCGAAGAAGGAGCCACCCATATCCGCGTCGGGCGGGCCATTTTTGGCTCCCGAACATAAAACAACCAACAGATAACGGCCAGCGGCCTAAAAGGATTCACCATGTTAGTACCTATTATCAATGCCGTTTTTACTTTTTACCAAATAATTTTATTTGCCCGGATTATCTTTTCCTGGATTCGCGTCGATCCTTATCACCCGGTATGGGGTCCAATTCAACGCTTTGTCTGGGAAATGACCGAACCGCTTCTGGCTCCAATCCGCCGCATGATGCCGCAAACAGGCATGCTCGATTTTAGTGTTTTGATTTTGTGGTTGTTGTTAGGGGTGGTGCAGTCGATTCTGCTTCAGGTCTTAGCGTAAATTTCTTGCAGAGACGCAGAAGCCGCAAAGAATTAAAATGAAAATCCTCTGCGTTCTCTGCGCCTTTGCGGTTTCTTTTCTTTAACGCAGCCCGGTCAAACTTCGGGCAATAACCAGCCGCTGAATTTCGCTGGTTCCCTCGTATATTTCCGTGATTTTGGCATCGCGGAAATAGCGTTCCAACGGCATCTCCTTACTGTAGCCCATCCCCCCATGAATTTGAATGGCCTGGGTCGTGACCCACATGGCCGTTTCGCTGGCAAACAGCTTGGCCATGCTGGCTTCCAATGAGTAGCGTGCGCCGGTTTTCTTGGCCGATTCCTTGGCCAGACAGGCCTGGTAAATGAGCAGGCGGCTGGCTTCAACACGGGTTTTCATGTCGGCCAGTTTTTGCTGAATCATCTGGAACTGGCCAATTTTCTGGCCGAATGCTTCCCGCTCTTTCGCGTAGGCAATAGAGGCTTCCAGGGCGGCGTCAGCAATTCCCAGTGCTTGCGAGGCAATACCAATACGCCCGGCATCCAGAACGGTCATGGCAATTTTGAAGCCTTCGCCTTCCGCACCCAGCCGGTTTTCAACCGGACATTCGTAATTGTCGAAGATGATTTCGCTGGTGGCGCTGGCTCGGATGCCCAACTTTGGTTCTTTTTTGCCGCGTTCAAAGCCGGGCTTGTCGGTTTCAATGAGGAAGGCGGTGACGCCTTTGTGTTCTTTTTCCGGTGAGGTCATGGTGAAGAGGACGATGTAGTCGGCGTAGGGGGCGGAGGTGACCCAGGATTTGATGCCGTTAATCACATAATGAGTCCCCGTTTCATTCAACACCGCCCGACTCTTCATCGTACCGGCATCGCTGCCGCTCATTGGCTCGGTCAGGCTGTAAGCGCCGATTTTTTGCCCGCTGGCCACCGGCACCAGATACTTTTGCTTTTGTTCCTCCGTGCCGAATTTCATCAAGCCATGGGCGTAAAGTGAGTTGTTGACCGACATAACTGTGCCGTGACTGGCATCGGCTTTGCAAATTTCGGTCAGCGCCAGCGAGTAGGCCAGCGTGTCCATACCCACGCCGCCGTACTCTTCGGGCACTTCGATGCCCATAAAGCCCAGTTCGCCCATCTGGCGGATAGTTTCGATGGGAAATTCGCCGGTCTCATCGAAATGTTCGGCGATGGGCGCAATCGATTTTTGGGCGAAATCACGCGCCGCTTCCTGAATCATCTTGTGCTCGTCAGTGATAAAGTCAAACATGTGGGGATCCTCCATAAAAGTTGCAAAGTTGCGTAGTTGCAAGGTTACTTTGTTGCTTTGTCATTTTGCAACTCTGTTACTTTATTCATAAAAATGGCAAAATCGTGGGGTGTCAATTCAAAGCCCTCGTCCCAGCGATGACGTTCGGCTAACCAGTAACGGCCGTCACTGTTGCTCAACACTTCATTACTAATTACCGGACGGGATGGGGCGCCAAATCGTGAACTTAGTGACGATTCATAAACATCTCCAGGGTTAATTTTGTGGAATTGCGGGCGTCCGGAGCCATCTTCCAGCCAGACCTGGGCTTTTTGTGGCGGCAAGTAGCTGTGGACGATCAAACGGGTTTCCCCTTGCTGTAACTGGTAGGCCAGACAGACCCAATTGGCTGACAGCCGTTTTTCCCGTCCGCCGCGCCGGTAGCCATGCAAGTTAAACTGCCATTGTAAGTGGCTTACATTATTGGTCAGGTTGATAGTTTGTTCGTTGGTTAGTTTGTCCTGAATGTGGATGCTGTTTTCATCCAACGTTAGGCGGCGGCCGCTGTGCCAGACCCGTTTGAGCCAGACTTCGAATCCGGCGGAGATGGCCAGGGCCAGTACCAATCCCAGGACACAAGAGAGCGAGACGGCGTAATCGCGCACGCTGCCCCAAAAATCGGCTTGCAAGATAGCGTACACAAGCCAGTAGCTCAGAAAAAAGGCGGTGATAAGGAAAAGGATAACGGCCGTACGCAAATTATCGTGTTCCTGGTCGGCGTGTAAAACGATGGACGATGATGAAGCTGTTGACATGCTTCGATTGTAGCATTCAGCCCTGACTTTGCCTATTCAGTAATAAAACTTCCCGGAAGCTAAAAGGGGCTGGGTTAAAAGTAACCCAATTCAGCTTCCGGGAAGTTGTTTTAGACTTTCGTCATCTTGTTGACGGAATATGGAATACGCAATACGCTTTGAGCATGTTTGCTGAGCTGGTCATCAACGTCGAAGCGCCGCTGGAAGGAGCGTTTCATTACCACGTGCCGACTGATTTACGGCCGTTTCTGCAAATTGGCCATCTGGTTGAAGTGGAGTTTGGGCGGCGGCTGGCGCAGGGCATCATCATTGCCTTCGACGATGAAGCGCCGGTGGAGGAAACCAAGCCGATCATTGCTCTGATTGACGAGGAGCCGGTGGTACGGCCGTATCAAATCCAGTTGGCGCAGTGGATGAGCCAGACCTATCTGGCTCCGCTGAATGGCTGCCTGCGCCTCATGCTGCCGCCCGGCCTGACCCGTTGGTCAGACATTACCGTGGACATCAATCCGCACTGGGATGGCAGCGGTCGGTTGACCGACATTCAGCAGCAGGTCATCGAACTTTTGCGGCAAAAAGGGGATTTGCGGGGCAAGCAGATTGGCCGGGCGCTGCCCAAAACGACTTGGAAGGCGGCCGTTGACCAATTGGCCCGGCGTGACATTTTGCGCAAAGCCTCGGTCCTCGACCCGCCCCGCGCCCGCCCCAAGCAAATCCGCACTGCCGAACTGATTGCCGGACCAAAACGGGTGTACACGGCCGTGACCCAGCTAGGCCGCGCCAACAAACAAGCCGACATCCTGTTCCATCTGGCCGAACTTGACGACCCGCTGCCGGAGGAAACGGCCGTGCTCGCCGCCACCGGCGCATCGGAAAAACATTTGCAGCAGTTGGTCGAGGCTGGCTACATCCATCATCATCCTGCCGAAGAATTAACGATTATCAACCAGCAGCCAACAAACCAACAAACCAACAAACTAACAACCAGCTACCAGTCGCCAGCCACTGTTAGCCTGACTATCCCGCACAAAGACGTTCTATCCCACATCCTGCGTTTACGCGGCGCGGAAAAATACCATCACATCCTTAATTTGTTAGCCCGTGAAGCTCAGCCGGTCTCCGTCAGCGAGATTTATGCCCAAACCGGCGCATCCATCACTCATTTGCGCAAACTAGTCAGCCTCGATCTCATCCGCCTCGGTTCCGAGGAAGTGTGGCGCGACCCGCTGGCCGACCGTGACTTCGTCCCCGCCGAACCGCCCCTGCTCACCACTGACCAGGCGCGTGTTTGGGGGCGGGTCAAAGTAGCCATGCTAGATATGGATGAAGGGGTGAAGGGGAGAACGGGTGAAGGGGTGAACGCCTCACCCCATCACCCCCTCACCCCATCCCCCTTTCTCCTTCACGGCGTGACGGGTAGCGGTAAGACGGAAATTTACATGCGGGCGATTGAGTATGCGTTGGCGGAGGGGAAAACGGCCGTTGTCCTGGTCCCCGAAATCGCTTTAACACCGCAAACCGTGCGCCGCTTTGCGGCCCGGTTCCCCGGCCGGGTGGCCGTCATGCACAGCCGCCTGACCGAAGGCGAGCGTTACGACACCTGGCGGCGGGCGCGAGCCGGGCTGTTCGACATCATCGTCGGGCCGCGCAGCGCCTTGTTTACACCGCTGCCCAATTTGGGCGTGATTGTGCTGGATGAGGAGCACGATCCCAGCTACAAACAGACGCCGCCGGTGCCGCCGCCTTATTACCATGCCCGTGAGACGGCCATCGAACTGGGCCGCCTGACCGGCGCGGTGGTCATCATGGGCAGCGCCACGCCCGACGTCGTCACCTACCATCGGGCGCAGGGCGGCCGTTACAAGCTGCTGGAACTGCCCAAGCGGGTGATGGGCCACCGCCAGCGCATCGAAAGCCAGGCCGAGCGGCTGCACGTGCTCAGTCATTATCAACACGGCGGTGATGACCCCGATGATGCGCTAACGATTCCCCTGCCGCCCATCCAGATCGTTGATTTGAGGCAGGAATTGCGGGCCGGGAACCGTTCGATTTTTAGCCGGGCATTGGCCACGGCCGTTACCGAAACCCTGGAACGCGGCGAACAGACCATCCTCTTCCTCAACCGTCGCGGCACGGCTACCTTCATCATCTGCCGCGACTGCGGCCACGTCCTCAAATGCCCGCGCTGTGACATGCCGCTGACCTATCATCGGCCGGGGATGATGCTCTCCTGCCATCATTGCGGCCGCCGCGAGCCGCCGCACAGCGAATGCCCGGTTTGCGGTTCCAAGCGCATCCGCTACTTTGGCCTGGGGACGGAGGAGGTGGAAGCGCGGGTGCAGCAGCAGTGGCCGCAGGCCCGCATCACCCGCTGGGACCGGGACACGACGGCCGGACGGGATACGCACGAACAGCTTTTGGCCAGCTTCATCAATCACGAAGCCGACATTTTGGTGGGCACGCAGATGATCGCCAAGGGATTGGATTTGCCGCTGGTGACGCTGGTGGGCGTCATTTCGGCTGACGTGTCGCTGGGGCTGCCCGATTACCGCACCGGCGAACGGGCTTTCCAGATTTTGGCGCAGGTGGCCGGGCGGGCCGGGCGCGGTTTGCTGGGTGGCCGGGTCATCATCCAGACCTACAAGCCGGAACATTACGCTATCCAGGCCGCCGCCGAGCATGATTTTGCCGGTTTTTACGTGGATGAGATTCGCTTCCGCACCCAGCACACGCTGCCCCCTTTCCGGCGGCTGGCCCGGTTGCTGTACATCGACCCCGTCAATGACCGGGGACAGCGGGAGGCGGAGAAGCTGGCCAAGGGGCTGCGTCTGCATGTGCGCGATCAGGCGCTGGGGGCAACAGAAATTTTAGGGCCGACACCGCCGTTTTTTAACCGGGTGGACGGCCGTTACCGTTGGCAGCTCATCATCCGCACCCCCGATCCGACCCGGCTCCTGGCCGATTTCCCCATCCCGCGCGGCTGGCTGGTGGATATTGATCCGGTGAGTACGTTGTGATGAGGGGAGGACGGCCGTTGCCCCCGATTAGTATGCCGCTCTAATCAAAATGAAAGGGTTGCAGCAGGATAGCTCATTGCTTTTTTTTACCAATGAGAGCAGCAATAACACCAAAGCCAATAAAAATTCCTAGAGTAATGAGATTTAGCAACCCGAACCAATTTGGAACTAATAATATGACTACGATAGAGAGGAATAAGTATGTGAAGCTGCCTAGTTGTACTAACAAATATGCAAAGCTTGGTGATTGTCGAGAAGGATCAATACCTAAAAGCCGATGCCACCAAGGTCCCTGACGGATGCCACGGTGTTGGGTATGATGGGTCTTCTGCCCCAGGAACCCGATAATCCAGATCATTATTGTCATCCAAATGGCCCACACAAGTCTTCTACCAAATTCCATTTTAGTGTCTTTCCATATTATTAGGGAGCAGCAAACCGGCAAACTCTAACGTTTCCCTACCCTCGTTCCGGGACAGTTTTCTCGCGCTGCGGTCGGCGTCGACGCCGCGCCATCCTTACGTCAGCCATCAACGTCTAATCTGGGTTAACTTTACATCGGTTTTTCCCAACAGGTCAAGCAGCAGTCCCGTTACCGCTGGCAGATCATCATCCGCACCCCCGACCCGACCCGGCTCCTGGCCGATTTTCCTATCCCGCGCGGCTGGCTGGTGGATATTGACCCGGTCAGTACGTTGTGAGTTGGTAGTTAGGGATAGAACATGGCTGGTACGCTGGTCTAGCGTTAAGGGAAAATGAGAGTACATATTAAGACGTCTTATCTTTACTTTTCTACCTCAAGGATTTCAAACGAATCCAGCATATGGCTAAAAATCTTTTCGGCTTCTTGAGAGGGGTTGTATGTGTTGAATTGCAGCATATAAAGGCCGTCGTCAGCCACGACAACAACTACTTTTCTATAAAGAGTTTGGCCTAGGCTAACCTTTCCTTGATATGTCGTGGTCAGAGCGAGATAATCTCTTATACCGACCCTCTGGGTTTGCATTTCTTCCCAACAGATATACCCACAATCTTCTGTGATGATTTTTTCTGCCCAAACAGAACCTTCTTTGAACGTTGGAGCATTCAATGGTTGACTATACATTAGCATGTAAGATCGTGGTAATAGAAAATTATCATTGATTCGCCCATGTAAGTAATTTGCCCCTCTACTGGCTTTGATTACTGTTCCTACCCAATTGGCTGGATATTCAATTCGGTAGCCATAATCCAGGCTTATTGACGTATCCCATTTATCTCGCTTTTGTTGATATTGAATTAGAAATAGCGAGAAAGCAATTGCTCCAACAAGGACGAAATAAACCAGGGGAACTTGTTTACCCCAAACGCAAACTTGAATCGATCTTAAATTGATCTTCATTTTGTTTAACATTCAAGTCCAATCAACCGCCAGGCGAAAGAAACGGCTCCTGCTGGAGAGGCCTTCTCCCACTGGCTGTGGCTGGCATTGCCGTCGTGCCGCCTTTACGCCAGCCTTCATCACGTAATTTCGGTTAACTTTACCTCTGTTTTCCCCCATAGGTCAAGTAACGGCCGTTCCCACCCCATCAACTAACACCGGTTTCGATAAGCTCAACCACCGGGAAACGGCCGTTCCCCCTCAAAAAGTGAAACAAGACAAACAAATTTACGTATGGTAATCTAGCAGGGCTTGATTGTTTTGGCTATTTCTCATAAGTCATATGTCATGCGTCAATTGTTGACGTATGACGCATGACGCATGATTTTTTGTAAAAGGATTCCAATGAGCAGTGTCATTCTTGAAAATGTAAGCAAGCGGTTTGGCCAGACCCAGGCCGCCGATAACGTGAGTTTTCACGTGGAGCCGGGCGAGATTTTTGGCCTGCTGGGGCCAAATGGGGCGGGTAAAACGACAACGATCCGCATGATGCTGGATATTATGCGCCCCGATAACGGCCGTATCGCTGTTTTTGGCGGCCCCATGACCGAGGACAAGAAAAACAAGATCGGTTATCTGCCGGAAGAGCGCGGCCTGTACGCCGACCAGAAATTGATGGACGTCATCCTGTATCTGGCGTCGTTGAAGGGAGTGGGGAAGGGAACGGCCGTGGCCACCTCCGAAACCTACCTCAAACAGCTTGATTTATGGGACCACCGCGATAAAAAAATGAGCGTCCTCAGCCGGGGCATGCACCAAAAAGCGCAGTTCATCGTCACCGTTCTGCACGACCCCGACCTCATCATCGTCGATGAGCCGTTCTCCGGCCTCGACCCGGTCAACACCGAGCTAATCAAACAAATGCTGCTTGGCTTGCGCGACCGGGGCAAAGCGATCATCATGTCCACCCACCAGATGCACCAGGTTGAAGAAATCTGCGACCGCATCGTCCTCATTCATCGCGGCCGGGTGGTGCTGGAAGGCGCGGTGGATGCGGTGCGCCGCCAGTTTGCCGGCAACACAGTAGAAGTCAGCGGCACCGGCCCCTTCGACCAGTTAGCCCAGGTGCAGATCACCGAGCATCACAACCATACCTGGCGGCTCTCCCTGGCCGATGGTGTGACGCCCAACGACCTGCTGCGGGAACTGGTCAAGCATGATGACATCACGATTGAGCATTTCTCCCTGGCACTGCCCAGCCTGAACGAAATTTTCATCCGTATCGTTGGCGAGAACGAGATTGATTAATGAGATGGGCAGGGATTAGGAGATTTGGGGATGGAGTAGATAGTAAATCCCCTAATCCCTAAATCCCCGCTTCCCCCAATCACCATGAACAAGACAATTTTGGTTATGAAACACGAGTTCTGGCGGCACTTCAAGCGGCGCGGGTTTTTATTTGCCGTATTAGGACTGCCGATTATGATTTTTGCCATTGGCGGCGGCGTGGTCTGGTTTTTCACCAGTCAGGCCGATGATCCGGTCGGGGTTGTTGACCAGGCCGGGATTTTGCTGGAACCGGCGGCTTATGCGGCTATAGATGAAGATAGGACGCCCTTTGTGATGTTCGATTCGGAAACGGCCGCACGCGATGCCCTTATGCAAGAAGACATCCAGGCTTACTTCATTCTACCTGCCGATTATTTGCAAACCGGCCATGTGACTCTTTATCACAACGGCAATGCCTTTAACGAAATTGCCGGTACGATTGCCGATTATTTGCGTACCAGCCTGCTGGCTTCCGGCGATCCTGTGCTGATGAAGCGCTTCGGTAACGACAATCTGAATATTGCTTTTCAATCCCTGGACGAATCGGGCGGGCAAAGGTCGGAACTGGGTTTTGTCCTTTCATTTGTTGTTGGGTTCATATTCCTGATTGCCATTTTTGCCACGTCGGGCAATTTGCTGCAAGCGATTGTGGATGAGAAAGAGAATCGGACGATGGAGATTCTGATCACCTCGCTTAAACCGACTGAGTTGATGATGGGCAAAGTGATAGGCCTGGTATTTCTGGGTTTTATTCAGATTGCTGTCTGGTTGGGTTTGGTGGCATTGGGGCTGGCCATTGCCCGGGCCAATATATCCGATTTCCCCTCATTTGTTGTCGGACCGTCGGCTTATTTTGTGGCGGCGGCCTGGTTTGTTCCGTTTTACTTGATGGTGGCGTCGTTGATTTCGGCGATTGGGGTGAGCATAACGGCCGTTGCCGAAGGTCAGCAAATGGTGAGTATTGTCAGCATTTTATCGATGCTACCGCTTTATTTCACCTGGATCATCATAGAAAACCCGAACAGTACCTTTACTTTGGTTTTGAGCCTGATTCCGTTTTCATCACCGCTGACGATGTTGACACGAACCCAGGTGACGACGGTGCCCATCTGGCAGATGATTTTGAGCTGGCTGATTTTAGCGGGAACGGCCGTGTTAGCTCTCTATCTGGCCAGCCGCCTGCTGCAATTTGGCATGCTGCGTTATGGCAAAAAACTCACCTGGCGCGAAATCCGCCAGCAGCTGCGCGGGAATGCGTAAATGCCTGTGGCGAGTTGCGGGCAATAAATGCTACTCGCCACTTCTTGAACACTTCTGGAAATCTGACATGAACAAGATTGGATTGGTTGCAAAACACGAATTTGTAAGTACCTTAAAACGACGTTCGGCATTATTCGCCATCTTTGGTTTGCCCATTCTTACACTGCTTATTATGACTGGCATTAACTGGCTAAACCGGTCGCAAGGCAGCGATGGCGGCAGTTTGCTTTCCGAACTCGTCACCGACAATGAGGCGAAGCTGCCGGCCGGACTGGTCGATGACACCGGCAAGTTACAGCAGTTTTCGCCGCCAGCCGACACCATGTTTGTCCTGTTTCCTGACCTGGAAACGGCACGGGCCGCATATGACGCGGCTGAAATCAGCAGCTATTATCACATTCCGGCCGATTATTTGGCTACTGGTCAAATAGTCCAGTACGCTGCGGATATACCGCTGGAATCGTTTGAAAGCCGCATTTTGTATGGGTTGCTGGTGGAAAACTTTGTCGATGTCAATGTGCCCATTCATCTGATAGCTGCGCCTTTGCAGCAATTTGAAGAGATTGATTTAAGCACAAACGAGGAACGGACACAACAGGATTACATCGACAATTTAGTTTTAGCCCTGGGAGTGGCTGTTCTTTTTTACCTGACAGTGATGGGGGCGGCCGGTTATTTGCTGCAAAGTTTGGGCAAGGAAAAAGAGAACCGGGTGATGGAGATTTTGTTGTCGTCGATACGGCCGTTGCAGCTCCTGACCGGTAAAGTGTTAGGGTTGGGTGGGATTGGCCTGCTGCAAATGGCTGTATGGACCGTCCTGGCGCTCTTCGTTTTCCGGGGAAGTAACAGCCCGCTGAGCAATTTAACTTTGCCTGCCTTGTCAGTTGGAACCTGGGCTTTGGTCATTTCCCATTTTGTCATTGGCTATCTGGTTTATGCCAGCCTGTTTGCTGGATTAGGAGCAATGGCGCCCAGCGTAAAGGAAAGTTCGCAGTATACATTTTTGTTGATGCTGCCTACACTCCTGCCGATGTGGTTCAACAGCATCATGATCAATGCGCCCAACGGTACATTTGCTACAACGCTGAGTTTATTCCCGTTAACGGCTCCGATTACGATGCCTATCCGTCTGGCAATGACGACCATTCCTGTGTGGCAGTGGTTGGTGAGTCTGGCAGGGAGTTTGGTAACGGCCGTGTTCCTCCTCTGGGCGGCCACCAAATTCTTCCGCAGCAAAACCCTTCTGGCCGGCCAAAGCCTGTCCCTGCGCCTTGTCTGGCAAACCTTGCGGGGAGTGTAAGAGTGGCGGAGTGACAAAGTCGCCCACGACCGAAGGTCGTTCACCCCTGCACCCTTCACCTCTTGCGCGCCCATCCCATCCTCGCTATAATCTCCACCACATTGCGGCTATGGTGAAGTGGTATCACAGTAGCTTCCCAAGCTATTATCACGGGTTCGAGTCCCGTTAGCCGCTCCAAATAAAAAAGGCCCGAACAGGGCCTTTTTTGTTTGAATTTGGTGGGAACGCGGACATCTTGCCCGCCTTTGCAAACGGAACGTTTGCGCCCCCAATGGAAAACTTAAGCCGAAATACGGGCCAGGACGTCGTTTTCTTCCAAAACGAGGTATTTTGTCCCATCAACTTCGATTTCTGTGCCAGTGTATTTGGCATACAAAACGGTATCGCCTACCGCCAGATCGGTTGCCATTTCTTCTTCTGAGCCGACCGCTTCAATCACGCCTTGCTGCGGTTTTTCCTTGGCTGTTTCCGGCAAAACGAGACCGCTTTTGGTCATAGTCTCTTTTTCTAATGGACGAACGAGAACACGTGCTCCCATAGGTTCGATTTTCATGGTATTTCTCCTAACTAATTTAAATTGTTTGAAAGTCCAAGTAGCTGGTTGATTTTGGGTTTGTCGAAACCAACTATTATTTTACCGCCAATATCAATTACAGGCACGCCCATTTGTCCACTGCGCCGAACCACATCCCGCGCTGCTGCCTGATCTTTACTGATGTCCACATCCCGAAAGCGGATTTTATTGCGACGAAAATATTGCTTGGCCAAGTTGCAATAACTGCAAGTTGGTGTTGTAAAAATAATAACACGGGGTTGTTTGACTTCTTTTTGTGCCATTTTTTCTCCAGAATTTGTGCAATTTGCCCCGTTTGGAGCCATTATTTAGATGCATCTGCCCGTGAATGGTTACAGACAGAAATCTCAGAATAAAAAATTTGTGAATCAATGGCTGCCCATAATAGAATTCTTAAGCCAATCCTGTTACAATCCCTCTTTGGTAGACCCTGTTGCTCTTTAAATTGGGAAGCAACATTGTCATTTCGTGGTCCACCGAGAAATCCTTTTTTGCTTGTGAATTGGTCAGGATTCCTCTCTTTGTTCGGAATGACATTTCTATAATTGAGGCCTTATGTCGGATAACCAGAATGTGAACGACCAGAATCTGGTCATTTTTATGCCCTCAGGCCGGCGCGGCCGGATTGAGGCGGGCCAGTCGCTGCTGGATGCGGCGCGGCAGTTGGGGGTGGAGATTGAGAGTATTTGTAACGGCCGTTTAACCTGCGGCAAATGTAAAATCCAAATCGAGGATGGGGATTTCGCCAAACACGGCATCTTTTCTAGTCAGAACCACGTGACGCCGCCCGGCGAGAAAGAGTTAGAACTCCTGGACAGCATGAACAGTAAAGGCTGCCGCCTTTCCTGCTCCGCTTTTATTCAGGGCGATGTGCTGGCTTTTGTACCTGAGGAGAGCCGGGCGCAAAAACAAATCATCCGCAAATCGGCCACTGAGCGGGTTATCGACATCAACCCGGCCGTGCGCCAGGTGTACGTTGAAGTAGATAAAGCCTTCCTGGGCGAGCATCGCGGTGATTGGGGCCGCCTGCAAGATGCGCTGGCCAAACAGTTCCAACTGACCGATTTAAGCATTGATTTGACCGTTTTGCGTGAGTTACAGGCTAATTTGCGCAAAAAAGATTGGGCCGTTACGGTGACCATCTGGCAGGAAAAGCGTGTGATTGACGTGCAGCCGGGCTACATTGAGGGAACCTACGGCCTGGCGGTAGACATCGGCAGCACGACGATTGCCGGTTATTTGTGCGACCTGCGCACCGGCAAAATTCTGGCCACTGAGTCGATGATGAATCCGCAGGTGACCTATGGCGAGGATTTGATGAGCCGTATTTCTTACGCGATGATGCATAAGGATGGGCTGGAGAAGATGCATACGGCCGTTATCGATGCCCTTAATCGCCTGGCTGCCAGCGCCGCCCGCGAGGCCGGTTTACGCCCCCGTCAGATTCACGAAGCCGTTTTCGTGGGCAACACGACGATGGTTCATATTTTGTTGGGCATCAGCCCGGTGGAATTGGGCGGCGCGCCCTTTGCCCTGGCCAATCGGGATGCGATGGATGTCAGTGCCCGCGAATTGGGACTGCGTTTTCATCCGGGGGCCAATGTTCACGTGCTGCCTTCCGAAGCCGGACATGTGGGCGCGGATAACGTCGGTGTTCTCATCGCCGAGGAACCGTACAACCAGGATGAAATCGTTTTGACGGTGGACGTGGGAACCAATGCCGAGATTTTGCTGGGTAACCGGACGTGGATGTACAGCGCCTCCAGTCCGACCGGCCCGGCGTTTGAAGGGGCGCAAATCACGTATGGGATGCGGGCCGCGCCGGGGGCGATTGAGCGGGTGCGTATTGACCCGGTGACGAAGATGTCCCGGTTCCGTGTCATCGGTGAGGAGCGCTGGTCGGATGAGTGGCCGCAGCATTCGGAAGCGGCCGTTGCGGAGCAGCCGACTCATCTGGCGGCCGGTATTTGCGGCTCGGGCATCATCGAGGTGATTGCCGAGATGTATTTGGCCGGGATTCTGCTGCCCGACGGCCGTTTCGATCCTGAGTTAGAGCATGAGTTGGTGCAGTGGAACGGCCGTAAAGGAGCCTACATTTTGGCCCGTGGCGATCAGGCATCTGGCGGCAAGCCCATTCTGGTGACCCAGGATGACGTGCGCAGCATTCAACTGGCCAAAGCGGCGCTGTATGCCGGGGCAAAACTGCTCATGATGCGCGCCGGGATAGATCGTGTCGATCGCGTTGTGCTGGCCGGGGCATTTGGCAGTTACATCGATCCCAAACACGCTATGATTTTGGGTCTTATTCCTGACTGCGAGCTGCCCAAGGTGTATGCCGTTGGCAATGCCGCCGGCGATGGGGCGCGAATTGCGCTGCTTAACCGGGAGAAGCGAAAAGAGGCGCAAACGGTAGCACATTGGGTAAAATACGTGGAAACGGCCGTTGATCCCGATTTTCAGAACGAATTTGTCGGGGCCATTCATTTACCTCATGCCAGTGATGCCTTTCCGCACCTGGCCGGGCTGCTGCCGGAAGTGAAGGAAGTAGTGGGTGAGAACGGCCGTTCCCGACGACGACGAATCAAATCTTAGTAAAAAGGCTCTTTGAGTTTTTGTGTGGGTAATTGTTGGATAGTTGGCTGGTTTGTTAACCACTTAACCAACCAACTAACAAACTAGCTAACTAACAAACCAACAAACCAACCTTTATCCACACAATTCATCAAAAAACCATAAAAAAGAGGGACAAAAATGAGCGACGAAATTAATATCAAAGAAATGCCCACCGACGAACTGCTGGAATTGATGGGTGAAGACCTGTACGACGGTTACGCCGATGAAGTGGTCGAGGAAGTCAATGAACTTCTTTCCCGCAGTATGGCGCCTTATGACATCCTGACCAAAGGTCTGGTAGCCGGAATGGATATCGTGGGCGTGGATTTCCGCGATGGCATCCTGTTTGTGCCTGAGGTGTTAATGGCTGCTAAGGCAATGAAGGCGGGGATGGCTATTTTACGGCCGTTACTGGCCGAAACCGGCGCGCCTAAAATGGGAACGCTGGTCATTGGCACCGTCAAAGGCGACATCCATGACATTGGCCAAAATCTGGTTTCGATGATGATGGAAGGGGCCGGGTTTGAAGTGATCAATATTGGCATCAACAACGACGCCGAGGCATTCCTGTCGGCCATCGAGGAACACAACGCCGAAATTTTGGGCATGAGCGCCCTCCTAACGACAACCATGCCCTACATGCGAGTTGTCATCGATGCGCTCAAAGAAAAAGGCATCCGCCAGGACATCATCGTCCTGGTTGGCGGCGCGCCGCTCAACGAGGCTTTTGCCGAAGATATTGAAGCTGATGCTTACTGCCGGGATGCGGCCGTTGCCGTAGAAACGGCTAAAAAGTTAATGGCAATTAAAAATAAGCGATAAAAACGATTACTTGGGAGACCGCGCATGAGTGAACCAACCTGGATTGGACGAACGATTGGGGGGCGGTACCAAATTGAAGAACTGCTGGGGCAGGGCGGAATGTCGGCCGTCTACAAGGCGACCGATCCTAACCTGCGCCGGGTGGTGGCCGTCAAAATCATCCATCCCCATTTGTCCGGCGACCAGGAGTTTGTGCGCCGCTTTGAAGAAGAGGCAGCGGCCGTTGCCCAGCTGCGCCATCCCAATATCATTCAGGTTCACGACTTTAGTCACGATGGCGGGACTTATTTCATCGTTTTTGAATTTGTCCCCGGCGAATCGCTGCAAGACTGGCTCAAACGGCTCAATGAAAGTGGCCGGCGCATGGATTACAAGGAAGCGGCTGCTATTGCCGCCGGTATCGCCGATGCGCTGCATTATGCGCATGGAAAAGGATTGGTACACCGCGATGTCAAGCCGGCCAACGTGATCATTAACGTGCAGAGCCAGCCCATTCTGATGGATTTTGGCATTGCCAAGATTGTGGGTGGTTCGCAGCATACGGCGACGGGTGCGGTTTTGGGGACGGCCCGTTATATGTCTCCTGAACAAATTCAGGGGCAGCGGATTGATGCGCGAACGGATATTTATTCACTGGGGGTGATGCTGTTTGAGATGGTTAGCGGGCGAGCGCCATTTGAAGCCGAATCGGCGATGACGCTGATGATGATGCATGTGCAGGACACCCCGCCGAACGTCAATGATTTGCGGCCAGATGTGCCCGCTGCATTGGCATATGTGATCGACAAGGCGCTGGCTAAGAATCCGGCCAATCGCTACCAGAGTGCCGCCGAGTTTGCTGCTGCCCTGCGTCAACTGGACACGGCATCGTTGAGGATACCGCCTGTTGGAACTTCAGCAGGACCACAGCCCCGACCGGTGGCAGAGACGCCATCGCAGCAAGCAGCGGCTTTGCCTGTTGTGCCCTCTAAACCGAAAATCAATCCCCTGCTTAAGTGGCCGGCCATTGTGGGCGGCGGGCTGGTTATTTTGCTGTTTTTGTATTTTCTTGGGTCTCAGTTGTTGGGAGGGCAGGGTGCTAATGATCCGGAGATTGGTGCCACACAAACGGCCGGATTGGTGCTGGCGGTGGAGACGGCAACGGCCGTTCCCCCGACCTCAACACGACAACCAGAAATAATTGAAACGGCAACGGCCGTTCCCACTCCTCAGCCGACCAACACGCCGCGCCCGACAGCCACACCACTGCCGGAAGTCGTCATTACTGGTGTCACGGTTGAGAATGGCGTGTACGTTATTGATTACGAAACGATTGGTTATATACCGCAGACTGATCAACTGCATGTCCATTTGTTTTACAATACGACATCGATAGAAAATGCCGGACGGCCAGGCACTGGCCCGTACACGATGATTGACCACCCTGCACCATCATTGGATTTTACGGTTGCGGAAAAACCTGAGGGTGCGACGCAGATTTGTGGCCTGGTGGCGAACCCGGACCATACGATCCAGTTGGAAAGTGGTAATTGTTTTGATTTGCCGCAGTTGGATGCTCCCCAGGCACAGCCAACGGCCGTTCCGCTCCCCACGGCCACATCCGGCCCACGGGTGCAGATTACGAATGTGACGGCGGATAACGGCCGTTACCTCATCAACTTCCAGACCTTTGGCTACACGCCGGTACTGCCCGGTATGCACGTCCACTTTTTCTTCAACACCGTAACCCCGGAGAATGCCGGCGTACCTGGAAACGGCCCCTGGAAGTTGTACGGCGGCCCCAGCCCCTTCACCGAATGGACGGTTGCCGATCGGCCGGCAAACGCTACCCAGATGTGTGCTCTGGTGGCCAACCCCGACCATTCGGTTCAGTTGAATACAGGGAACTGTGTGAATCTTCCTTAAAGAAGTGACAGGGCGGGGTCAATAGCCAAATTTGTGTAAAAGTGGCGGCCCCATGATGAGGAGACCGACGAGAACCGCGCCGACAGCGCCAACGAGGACGGCGGCGGCGGCGACATCTTTAGAGATTTTGGCCAGAGGATTGAATTCTTCGGTGGCCATGTCTACCAAGGCTTCCAACGCTGTGTTCATGAATTCAGCCATCCAGACGGTCATCATGGCCAGGATGATGACGGCCCAATCCCGCGGCGGCAAACTCAGCCAAAGCCCCAGTCCCAACACCAACAAACTGATGATGGCATGAATCCAGGCGTTGTGCTGGGTGCGTATGACGTACCACCAGCCTTCGAAGGCGTACTGGAAACTTTTGGCGCGGCTGTATAGTTCTTTTTGGCTCTTTTCCCGCATGTCAGTTCTCGGTGGGGGTGATGTGGGCCAGGCCGAGTTGGGTTAACACGGCCGTTTGCGCGGCCCACATGATGGCTTTTTCTTCCGGGGCCGCATGGTCGTGCCCTAGCAGATGTAGAGCGCCATGGACGGCCAGAAGCTGTAATTCAGCATCGGCGTCGTGCCCGGCGGCAGCGGCCTGGCGGGCAGCGTAGGGCAGGGCGATGATGATGTCGCCCAGGTAGGTGGCCAGGGTTTCCATGCCCGGCATAGGCACGCCGGCGGGGAAGCTGAGAACGTCCGTAGGCTTGTCGTGGCCCAGGAAGTCCCGATTGAGCTGCTGGATACGGCCGTCATCCGTGAGAAAAACGGTTAGCGCGGCTTTGGGGGACTGCTGCTGTTTTAGGGTGGTGACGACGGCCGTTTCTAACAAGTCCAGCGTGGCGGATAACGGCCGTTGTTCATTCGGTAAGTCGTCATCAATTTGCAAATCAATCGAATAACCGGTCATCATGATTCAACAACGGCATCCTGTGGGGTTTCTTGGGGTGAGTGGTTGGGTAGTGGAGAAACGGCCGTGTCTCCATTCGATTTGGCATCCGTTTCCCCTTCAGTTTGGGCAGCCTCCGCTTCGATTTTTTCATTGCCCGGATATTTAACGCGCATGTGAAAGCGCCCTTTAAGCGTTTTGACAAACGAGTCCTGAATGGCTTTGACATCGCCTAACGTCAGACCGGAATTATCTAGCTGACCCTCAGCCAGATGTTCGCCGACAATTGTGCTGACCAATTTCTCGATTTCCTTTTCCGAATTAGGACGCAGGGCGCTGGACGTGGCCTCGGTGGCATCGGCCAGCATGACGATGCCGGTTTCCCGTGAGCGAGGGCGCGGTCCCACGTGGCGGAACTTTTCAATGTCTACGCTGTCGCCATTTTCACCGGCTTCTTCAACCGCTTTCAAATAAAAACTTTTCACCACGCGGTCACCGTGATGCTCAGCGATAAAATCGCGGATACGGTCTGGCAGCCGGTGTTTGCGGGCCATTTCCAGCCCATCGGTCACGTGGCTGATGATGATGCGGGCGCTGCTGTACGGGTCCAGCGCATCATGCGGGCTGACGCCTTCCTGATTTTCGGTGAAAAAGGGCGGCCGTTTCATTTTGCCAATGTCGTGGTAAAACGCGCCGACGCGGATAAGCGTGCTGTTGGCTTTGACTTTTTCGGCGGCTTGTTCGGCCAGATTGGCAACCATGATGCTGTGGTGGTAGGTGCCGGGTGCTTTACGCAGCAGTTCTTGCAGCAGCGGATGATCTAATCGTGATAATTCCTGAAGCTGGAGGGAGGTTGTAACCCCAAACAGGCTGCCCATGATGAAAAAGCCGATTAGTGTGATGGCTGAGGACAAGACGCCATTGCCCAGGCCGTACAGCATTAATTGAAACAGTTCGATGAGGTCAGGATTTTGCGGCAGGCGGAAAATGAGGATGGCGATGATATGACCTAGAGCAGCCAGTAATCCGGCGCGGAAGAAGGCGTTGATACGCTGCGCATAGGCATCGCGGAGGGTGAGCAAGGCCAGCAGCCCGCCGGCGGCAATGTAGACCGTGATTTCCAATGAATTGCGGCTGAGATAGCCGACTAGAGCAGCAACAACAACGGTGATGATCATGGCGAAGCGGCTGTCGAAGATGACGGCCAACAGCATGGACAGCGCTGCGATGGGGAACCAGTAAACCAGGATGCCGGTGCCGCTGGTCATCAATCGGGCGGCCAGGGTGAAGAGCAGGAGGAGGAGTGCCAAGCCAAGCAGATAACGGCCGTTCCCCCGCAGCCGCGTCCGGTATTGCTGCCAGTACAAAATAATCAATGTGACTGAAAGCAGTGAAGCGATGAACAAACTGGCTACATCTTGTAAATCGAGTGCCTGCTGCATCAGTCCCAATTGTTCCAGCATTTCGACGTCGGCTTCGGTAATGATGTCGCCGGTGCGGATGATGCGCTGGTCTTTGGTGACGCTGCGGACGATGGGTTCAACAGCGGCGGCGGCATCCTGGCGGGCAACGGCCGTTGCCTCTTCATCAGGAAAAACGGTGGGGACAATAAATTGCGGGGCCAGGCTGGTTACGACCGCTTCTTGAGCAGGCGTCAAATCCAGACTGGCTTGCCGCCGCGCCGACCGCTGCACTGCACTTAACTGGTCTTCGCGGATGTCCTGCCGCATCAACTCGTCAATGATGGCCAAAACATCTGCTTTTGCCGCAGTATAATCGGCGGAACTCATTTCCAACAAATCCAGCCCGATTTGCTCGTCGATTTTTAATACTTTAATTGCTTGCAGATAGCGTAGTTTGACGTCGTTATTGGCCAACGAATCGGCGCGTACAGTTTCCACAAACGAAAATACGGCGCGTGCCAGACTGAGCTGTGCCCGACCAATGTTCAAATCCAGCGGCGAATAGATGGCGGATACACCGGCACTGGCTTGCTGCCGCGCCTGAGCAGTCATGATCTCGCTGGTGTAAGTTAGTGAGCGCGGAGCCAAAATGTCGTTGGCCGACGGCTGCCCAACGACAACATTAACGTTGGAGGCAGGTGTCAAATTGAACGAGAGGATGGCTGTCATGCCGATGGTGAGCAGGATAGCAAATAACCAGAGTAAAGAACCCTGGAGCATTTGCTGCCACCAGTTCCAGCCACTACGCCGGGAATCGTTATCTTTATTCATCGACAACCGTTACCGGTTTTGCAAAAGCTCCCGTACGGCTTCGTTGACGATACGGCCGTCTGCCTGTCCTTTAAGCTGGGGCATCAACCGGCCCATAATTTGTCCCATATCCTTCATGTCGTTTATGCCCAATTCAGCGATGACTTGTGCGGCTATGGCTTTGACGTCCTCTTTGCTCATCATTTGTGGCAGATAACTTTCAATGATGGCCAATTCCATTTTTTCGTTGGCGGCCATTTCGGTCCGGCCTGCTTTTTCGTAATCGTCGATGCTTTCACGCCGCTGTTTGGCCTGTTTGGTCAGGACGGCCTGCACACCGGCATCGTCCAGTGTGACCTGGTCATCGACTTCGGTTTGTTTAACGGCCGCTAACAGCATACGCAGCGTATTTCGTTTGTCATTGTCGCCGTCACGCATAGCGGTGGCCATATCGGCGCGTAATTGTTCTTTCAGGTTCATATGGTATTCCTCCGTGCTTGATTGTAACAGATAGTCGCGTAGTCTTGTAGTCGCGTGGTCTTGTAGTCAACATCCCAAAGATTTGACTGTCCGACTACCAGACTATTCGACTAACTCCGCCAGGCTGCCAGAAACAGCAACGCCCATCCGGATAAAAAGGCGACGCCACCTAATGGCGTAATTGCGCCCAGCCAGTTGGTTCGGGTGAAGACCAGCAAATACAGGCTACCGGAAAAGAGGATGATGCCGGCCAGGAATAGATAACCGGCCCAGGTCGTCATCGTGCCAGGGAATTTGCCGGCCAGCCAGGCGGCGGCGAACAGGGCCAGGGCGTGATAGATTTGGTAGCGCACGGCCGTTTCATAAGTCCCTTCATAACTGGGATACTGGGCAAAATAGCTGCTCAAGCCGTGCGCGCCAAACGCACCGGCGGCTACACCTAAAAACATCAAAATTGACCCCAGCAATACAAAAGTTCGTTCCATCTTATTTTCCTTTCTAAATAGGCCACAGATTTCACAGATGACGCAGATTAAATCTGTGCAATCTGTGTCATCTGTAGATTTTCATTTTCCGTTTAGCGTCTTGGCTACATGATGCACCAGACGTTCGGCAACGGCCGTTTTGCTTTGCAGAGGCATCTCCTCCACCACACCGGCCGAACTGAGCAGGACGATTTTGTTCGTATCGACAGCAAATCCGGCTCCTTCGGCGGTAACGTCGTTGACGGCGATGTAGTTTAGACCTTTACGCAGCAGTTTGTGACGGCCGTACTCAAAGGCATTTTGCGTTTCGGCGGCAAAACCGAGGGCGACACGGGGGAAACCGGTTTTTTCCCGTTGTTCTTTAACAGCGCTGAGGATGTCAAGTGTCTTTTCCAGACCGATGGCCAGCCCCCAGGCTTCATCGGTCTCTGTCTTTTTAATTTTTTGTTCCGAGCGGGTTTGGGGGCGGAAATCGGCTACGGCCGCTACCATGAACAGCGCATCGGCATCGGTAACGGCCGTTAACACCGCATCCGCCATCTCTTGCGTAGTGGTCACCTGAATGATGTCGGCGCCGATGGGCAGCGCCTGCTGCACCGGTCCGGCAATGAGTGTCACCCGTGCCCCGGCATCCAGCGCCGCCTGGGCTACAGCCAGCCCCTGCTTGCCGGTTGAGCGATTGCTGATGAAACGCACCGGGTCCAGCGCTTCCTGGGTAGGGCCAGTGGTGACGACGACGTGACGGCCGTGCAGCGGCCCTTTCCGTGCCAGGGCCAACCGAACCTGAGCCAGCAGTTCATCAGGCTCTACCATTCGTCCGTGCCCGGTCAGGCCAGAAGCCATACGACCTTTCGCTGGCCCGGCAAACAAGACGCCGCGTTGAGCCAACGTGGCCAGATTCGCTTGCGTTGCCGGGTGTTCATACATACCGCCATCCATCGCCGGAGCAGCTAAAATAGGGCAGCGGGCAGCCAGGGCTGTCACGGTAAGCAGGTTGTCGGCCAGACCATAGGCCAGCTTGGCCAGCGTATTGGCGGTAACCGGGGCGATGACGAGCAAATCGGCCGTTTCGCCCAACCCAACATGGCGGACATGCCCTTCCAGATTCCACATGTCGTGATAAACGGGGCGGCCTGTCACCGAACGAAAGGCCAATGGCGACACAAATTTCATCGCTGCTTCGGTCATCATCACGTCTACCGAAGCCCCGGCTTGGGTTAAGTGGGACGCTAAATCAACAGCTTTATAACAGGCAATAGAGCCGGTAACACCCAGCAGGATTTTCTTGTCTTTTAGCAGGCTGATTGTTTTCATAAATAGTAGTTTAAGCCGGAAATCAGAAAAGGTAAAATTTAACGCCCTGGATTCGACGCACCGCTTGCAGACTGTTATAATGGCAACTTTGCATCTACTATTGCATATAATTTTGATGAAATGAGGTAGCGAACAAGCATGAATTTACAATCTTGGGCACCCTATTTGGGTGTAGCAGAAGTTATTTTGGCAATTGCTTTGACCGTTTTGGTTCTTTTGCAGACAAAAGGGTCTGATTTAGGCGGTATGTTAGGTGGCGGCAGTGATCAGGGCGGCAGTTTTCGCACCCGGCGTGGTGTAGAAAAGACGATGCATCAAGTCACTATTTACACCTCTGTTATTTTTTTCGTGGTGACGATTTTTGCCTTTTTGGCCTGGGGACAGGCTGGCTAATACTTCAAGACAACGGTAAATTTTCCGGGGAAATGATTGGCTTAAATCAATCACTTCCCCGGAAAATCCAAGATGAAAATTAATCTTCGTTGGCAGTTGCTGCTGGCCGCGATGGGACTTGGCCTGGTATTGGCGTTACTGTCTTATCAGGTTCAGTCGGCCAGTTTGTGTACGACCCGCGTCCCCGCTACCGGTGGTACCTTTGCCGAAGGTATCGTTGGCATTCCTCAATCCCTTAATCCGCTTTTGAGTGATTCCTATCCGGTTGACCGTGAATTGGTCAGCCTGATTTTTGATGGATTGACTCGTTATGATGAATCGGGCCAATTGGTTCCTGGTTTGGCCGAGAGCTGGACGGTGAGTGAGGATGGTTTGACGATTCAATTTCGACTGCGGCCAGGTGTTACCTGGCATGACGGGGAACCATTTACGGCCGATGATGTCGTTTTTACGTACCGGCTGATGCAGGATGATGCGTTTCCCGGCCCGGCGGCGCTGCGTACGTTGTGGCAGTCGGTCACGGTCAACAAGCTGGATGATTTGGGGGTAGAGATTGTTTTGCCTCAACCGTATTCACCTTTTTGGGCGGCGACGACGCGCGGGATTTTACCGGCGCATCAATTGGAGGGGGTAACGGCCGTTTCCCTGGCCGCATCTTCTTTCAATCAGCAGCCGGTCGGAACTGGCCCGTTTATGGTGGCTCCCGGACAAAACTGGGATGAAACTCATCGCCTGCAACTGACGCCCAATCCAACTTACTGGCGCAGCGGAACCAAGATTAACACGCTGGAATTTCGTTTTTATCCCGATGAGACGACTCTTTTGGCAGCTTTTGAGGCCGGCAATATTCAAGCTATGAACCGGGTTGGCCAGACACTGCTGCCCCAGGCAGCAGCTGATCCGGATGTGCGTCTTTTCACAGCGCCGGAACCGGATTTTACAACGCTGCTGTTTAATTTGACCGAATCTGGTTCGCCAGCTTTACAGGATATTGCCGTGCGTCAGGCGCTGGCATATGGGCTGGATCGGGTGCGGCTGGTGGATGATGTTCTGAATGGACAGGGGCTGCCTCTGGAAGGGCCTTATTTGCCATCTAATTGGGCGTATAACCCGTCGCTGTTAACCGCGTACAGCTACCAACCGGTGACAGCGACGGCCATGTTGGACGCGGCCGGTTGGGGACTGCCAGAAGGCGGGACTGTTCGCCAGCAGGGCGAGGAAGCGATGACGGTGCGTTTGTTGGCGCTGGGCGATGAACGGTCGCAGGGTTTGGCGCAGGGCGTGGCTGCGGATTGGTCGGCGTTGGGTGTGGATGTGGCGGTGGAAACGGCCGTTTCTACCACCGAACTGTACCAAAAATTAGCGGCGCGCGAGTTTGACGTGGCCCTGGTGGATGTTGTTGGCAGTGACGATCCCGATCTTTATGATTTTTGGAGCCAGGAAGCGATTGTTCGCGGGCAGAACTATGGCGGCTGGAATAATCGGCGGGCCAGTGAAGCATTGGAAAACGGCCGTGAAACCTGGCCAACTACCGATAGACAGCCCTTCTACAATACTTTTTTACGCCAATTCAACAGCGACCTGCCGGCCATTACGCTTTATCAACACGTATACACCTATGCTTTAAGCAAAAATGTCAATGATGCCGAAATCGGACGCATATTCCGGCCAATTGACCGTTACCTGACATTTAGTGACTGGTTTTTGCTTTACCGGGACGTGACTGTGATTTGCCAAGAGGAAGATGTGAGTTAACGCGGTTTCTCTTTAATCTTGATATAATACAGAAACTTTGTATTTTGTAATGATTGAAGGTGCTGCTTTTGCCTCTTGACAAGAGGCAATAGTTGTAAAAAACGGCAGATTATTTCGTAAAATCGTGTAGAAGGCGATTTTTATTTAGGAGAATAGAATCATGGGAACCTTAGGAACACCAGAACTACTAATCATTCTCGTAGTTGTCTTGCTTGTATTTGGCGTTGGTCGAATTGGCAAGCTGGGCAGCGAATTGGGTAAAGGTGTCAGCGCCTTCCGCAAAGGTATGCGTGAAGGACAGGAAGAAGACGAAGAAAAGAAAGACCTGGGTGAATAATCAAGCTGATTTTTAAGACGAATTATGGATAGCTTTTTTGGTATTGGTGCACCGGAACTTATCCTTATTTTACTCTTGGCCGGTATTGTCATGGGGCCGGAGCGAATTGGGAAAGTGGCCCGTTGGCTGGGTAAAACAACGGCTCAACTCCAATCAATTTCCCGTCAGTTTATGCGCCAGCTAAATGCTGAGTTGACGGCCGTTGACCAGGGCGAAGAGCTGAAAGGGGCGATGAACGACATCAAAGCGCTTCAAAATCAGGTCAAACAGCTTCGCGACGAAATTAAGTCTTCAGCAATGAAGCCCCTTCAAGAGGGACAAGCCGCCATCAACGAAAGCCGTAAAGCCTTAGATAACACAGCGCGAATGATACAAAAACCGCTGTCTGTCACGGATGAACGCCAAACCCCGGTATTAGACGATCATAAAATTGCCCCTCCTGCACTCAATGCCAATCAGTCATTGCCCAATCTGGTCGATGTAACTGATGATCCGGAATAAGTAAAAAACTATCATGGCCGCTCCTGAAAACACCGAAGAAGGTCGCGAAGAAACGATCCTCGCCCATTTGAATGAACTGCGAATACGGATCACTTGGGCTGCGCTCAGTCTGGTGATTACGACGGTGCTCAGTTTTGTATTTGCGGAGCAGTTGTTGGATTTTTTGTTACGGCCGTATTCTGCCAGCAGTCCGTTGGGCGCCGAGCTTCAGGTTTTGCGTCCTACCGAAGGCATCGAAACCTTTTTCAAAGTTTCCCTCATGGCCGGGGCTATTATTGCGATGCCCATGATTTTGTATCAGCTTTGGTTGTTTATCGCCCCCGGTTTGACCAAAAAAGAACGCAGGTATGTGTATGTTTTTCTGCCCAGCGCCCTGACTCTTTTTGGTTTAGGGATTGCCTTTGCCTGGTTTATTTTGGTACCGGCATCGGTGGAGTTTTTAGCCAACTTCCTGCCTGATGTGTTTAACCCTGATTGGACCGGCCAGGAGTACATCAGCTTTTTAACCACCATGTTGTTTTGGATTGGCGTTGCCTTTGAAATGCCTATCGTGGTCTATTTTATCGCCCGTGTTGGACTGGTAACGGCCAAAACACTGCGCGAACAATGGCGTGTGGCCGTCGTGGCGATTGCGGTTTTGGCGGCAATGATTACCCCCTCGATTGACCCGGTGACAATGCTGCTGACGATGGCTCCTCTCATCATTCTATACAGCATGAGCATTGTTTTGGCTGTAGTTGGAGAACGTCAGTTTAAAAAATCGATGGCCGTTGAATAACAGATTTTTTGGGGGGAATGAACGAAGACGAAGAAGATGGGTTTTGTACTACTGTGCCCGTTCCCTAATCAGTTAAAAATCTTTGGACCGCTCGCCGATTTGCTTTAAGGCCCTGTAAATTGCGTCAAACCGCTCATTCTTGATGCCTTGCCATTTGGATACCGTATGCGTTTTGCCGGTGTAGTTGCCCAGGGTGATGGCAGGGCGGGCTTCATCGGGTATCCCCGGCCGCTCTTCTGGCTCAATCGATAAAAAATCCTGTTCAATGAACAACTGGCAAAGGGCATCCTTTTCCTGTCGTCCCAGTGGGAGTTTGTATTTCGTTTTACTGCCGCCTGGTGCAACACGAGTTACATATGCCTGGAATGCTGTCTCGCCGGGTAGGTAAACATGGATTCCCCCATACAAGGCTTGCACATCATCCAGTTCGATTTTAGTGTTAGGCCAGGAATAGCGATTACCCAAAAAGTCGCTGGTTAAATTGTTTTCCATTGAATAAAAAGAAATCCACAGATTTTGTCGCTTCGTTTATGTTCAACCTGGCGAATCTGTGGTTGTTTTGTTGGAATTTGCGAAAAACGGTTCGTTAATCAAAATCGTTGATGTCGATGATGATGGGACTTGTATCGACGGGTGTGGTAACGGCCGTGCCCCGCTGCGTTAACCAGTAAGCCGCCAATCCGCCGCCAATAAAACCAAACAAATGCGACTGCCAGGAGATACCTAGCTGCTGGGGCAGTACACCCCAAATCATCCCACCATACAAAAACAAGACCAGAACCGACCAAAAAATTGAGGAGAGGCTGCGTTCAAAATAGCCGCGCAGCAGGAGATAACCGAAATAGCCAAAAATCAGGCCGCTGGCCCCCAAATGAACCGTATTGGCCGGGGCAATCAGCCAGATTCCCAGCCCGCTGACGATAACCGTAATGGCGGAGACGATGAAAAAATCGCGCAGACGCCGCATCATGACGAACCAGCCCAGCACAATGAATGGGATTGTATTGGCCATGACGTGCCCAAATCCGGCGTGTAAAACCGGGGCCAGTAAGATACCCCACAGGCCAACGGCCGTTCTCGGCCAAACACCAAAATGGTCTAACCAGCCATGAAAAATCAACTGGTCCACCAATTCCAACAGCCAGATAAAGGCCACAAATCCACCTAGAATGGCGGCCTGTACTTTTAGTTTGCTTTGTAAAGCGCGAACTGTGTTGTTAGAGGTCATTCTAATTTACCACTAAAGCGGCTGCACCTTTAATCTCACTGGCTTTCAACCGATGTAAAACAGCATTGGCTTCGTCCAGCGGATAAAGTTCCACTTCTGTTTTGACAGGAATTTGGGCTGCCAACTGCAAAAATTCTGCGGCATCCTGCCGGGTGACGTTGGCCACACTTCGCAGTACGCGTTCGCCCCACAAAAGGTTGTAGGGCATTTCCGGGATGGGACTCATATGAATCGAGTTGAGGGCGAGCGTGCCCCCAGGCCGCAAATGACCTAAAGCCAGCGGAATCAGCCAGCCGGCCGGAGCGAAGGTGATACCGGCGTCCAGGAGGGTTGGCGGTTCGTCCTGCGCCTGGCCAACCCAGCCCGCCCCCAGCTTCAACGCGTGCTGCTGGTGTTCTGGACTGCGCGTAAAAACGTATACCTGGCAGTCCCAGTGGCGAGCCACCTGGATGACGATATGGGCGCTGGCGCCAAATCCATACAGCCCCAATGTTTGGCCGGGCTGGATACCGCTCACACGTAGAGAGCGATAGCCAATGACACCGGCGCACAGCAGCGGAGCAGCTTTGGCATCGCTGAATTGTGGGGGAATGGGGTAGGCGAAGCGCTCATCGACGACCATGTATTCCGCATAACCACCGTGGGCATGCAGACCGGTGAATCTTGCTTCCGGGCAGAGGTTTTCCAACCCGCGCTGGCAGTAGCCGCATTGGCCACAGGACCAGTTGAGCCAGGCCACACCAACACGATCGCCGATTTGGTAACGGCCGTTCCCACTTCCTAACTGTGCCACCACACCTACCACTTGATGGCCGGGCGTGATGGGCAGGCGGGGCAGTTCCAGGTCGCCCTCAACTGTTTGCAGATCGGTGTGGCAAACGCCACAAACGGTGACGCGCAGCAATATTTGATTTGGGCCAGGCTGGGGAACGGCTGTTTCCACAACTTTCAGTGGATTTTCAACTATCGGTCTGGCAGCAGAAAGCTGCATCGCTTTCATGTCAGTTTAACCAGTCTGTGTTCGTATAACCGTCTTGATTACGCGTTCCGATTTTGCTTACGACTCAAGAGTTCATCCAGCTTTTCAAGATCAGCATCCCAAAGTTGGCGGGGTGTGCCGGCCGCCAATGCGGCCATGTATATCCCGGCTTGTTCTTCCAGCAAATTCAAGCGCAGCAGAGCCTGACTGACCGATTCCCCAATAACCACAACGCCGTGATTTTGCAGCAAAACAGCCGAAGAGTCACTCAGCGCCTGGGCAACGGCCGTTGCCAATTCCTGCGTGGTAGGCGGGATAAAAGGTAACACAGGCACCAATGCCCCGACATAACGATAAAAATCGGGCGTTAAAGCAGGCAGACCCATGCCCAGCAGCCCAAAAGCAATAGATTGTGGTGAATGAACATGAATAACAACCTGAGTATCTGGATGTTCCTTGTATATCGCCAAATGAAGCGAAAGTTCAGAAGAAGGCCGTCTGGCTTGCAAACTCAATTGAGAGGTTTGCGGCCGAATAAAGACAATATCCGACTGCTCAAGATTGCCTAAATCGGCTCCGGATCGGGTGATGATAAAATTGCCCCGGTATCGGGCGCTCAAATTCCCCGCCCAACCCTTGGCGATTCCGCTGGCAACGATGCGTCGTCCGGTTTCGATTAATTGTTCAATCATCAATAGTCTCCATGCGTGTTTTAGGCCGCTTTTGTTTTTCGTCGTCTAGATTATTGTATTCTTTGCGTGATTGTGGGCCAGGTTGGGCCAAAATGCCGGCTACCTCGCGCAGTTTCAGCCACCATTGTTTCTTCGGTCGGCTGTGTTCCAAGTCCAGCATGCGCGGCACATCTTCCAGGTCGGTGAACTTGATCTCACCCTTCAGCAAACCGATACAGGCGCTGATTGGCTCATCGCTTATTACCTGATCCTCAATGAAGTCAATACTTTTGGCTGCCAGTCTCGTCGCCAAAATACGGTCGAAAGGTGAAGGATCACCACCTTGCTGTAAATGACCCAAAATCGCCTGGCGCACGTCAAACAAATCACCGCCCTCTTCCTCGAATAGGGCGCTCATAAAGCTGGTGGAATAGATTTCATTGGCCATTTCATTGCGGATCATCAGGCCAACTCGTTTGCCCTTTTTGAACCCATCTTGCAGCTGTTGAACGTCTTCCACCAAATCTTGTAGCGTTACTCCTTCTTCGTGCATGTAGACCCGTTCCGCGCCAGTGGCCATTGCACTCATGAGTGCCAGGTAACCACAGTAATGGCCCATTACCTGTACGACAAATGTCCGCTTCGAAGCAACCGCCGATTGTTTGATTTTGTCAACGGCCTGGATGATGCTGTTGAGGGCCGTGTCCGCGCCCACGCTGAGTTCCGCGCCGGGTAGATTATTGTTGATAGTCGCCGGCAGGCAAATCAAGGGAATATTGAAGGCCGGGAATATTTTCCGTTGTTCGTACATGCCCAATACGGATTGGTAGCCGGCCCAGCCACCAATCATCAGCAAGGCATCAATTTGATGTTCCTCCAGGTTGCGGGCGATGGCGTAAAAGTCGCCGTTATGGGGGATATACCGGTTGGTTCCTAGTTCGGAGCCGCCCCGGTGTGCCCAACCGCCGACTTGCATCCAGTTTAGTTCGCTAATATCGCCGTCAATCAGTCCCCGGAAGCCGTTTTTGACGCCGAGCATGATGTGGCCTTTGTCTACGCCCAGGCGGATGGCAGCGCGAACGGCCGTGTTCATACCCGGCGACGGGCCACCGCCATTCATAACCGCAACGCGCAGGCGGCGCTGGCCAGGTTTGGGATCGTGGGGGACGGCGCGGACCATGGTGCGTACAATCTGGAAGGAATCGCGGAAGCTGCGCCCGCGCAGATTCATAGCCAGATCATAATTTTGGGCTTTGATTGCTTCGGCAACGCCCCAGGTTTTTTCCAGACAGTGGCTGAGGGGCGTGCGGGTGATGACGTTGCCTTGAATACCGATGACCAACGGCTCTGTTTGTGTTTCATCCGATAACATGGCTTCGATGGCGTCTGCTCCTAGCAGGGTGCTTAAATTGCGGTCAAATGCGCTGGGCGAGCCGCCGCGCTGGACATGACCCAAAACGGTGACGCGGGTATCTTCACCCAGTCGGTCTTCCAGGACTTCCTTGACATACTGGCTGGTAATGGGTTTGCCATACCGATCTTGTGCGCCTTCGGCGACGATGACAATACTATCGCGCCGGCCAACTTCACGTCCTTTGGCCAAAACTGAACACATTTTGTCTTCCCAATTGTCTACATTGGGCGGTGCTTCGGGGATAAGCACCCAGTCGGCGCCAGTGGCCAGGGCGCTCATGAGGGCCAGGTAGCCGCAGCGCCGCCCCATGACTTCGACGACGAAACTGCGCTGGTGGCTGGCGGCGGTGCTGGCGATGGCGTCTACAGCGTCGACGATGCGATGCAGGGCGGTGTCAGCGCCGATGGTCATGTCGGTTCCGTACATATCGTTGTCAATGGAACCGACCAGGCCGATGATTTTCAGTGACTGATACTGTATGATGGCTTCCGGCCCCAGTTGACCTTCATCGACCAGTTCTTGCAGCAGGCTGCGCCATTCTTTTTGTAAGATGTGAGCGCCGGTCAGGCTGCCATCGCCGCCGATGATGACTAATCCTTCGATGCCATGTTGGACTAAATTGAAGGCTGCCCGGCGACGGCCGTTCCGTTCACGGAATTCCTGGCAGCGGGCCGAGCCAATGGATGTGCCGCCCTGCTGTAAAATGCCGCCAACATCATTCCAGCCAAACGGCCGTATGCGGCTGCCCCCATCAACCATGCCCTGGTAACCCTCGTAGATAGCATAGGTTTCCAGGTTGTTTTCCAGAGCGACACGGACTACGGAGCGAACGGCGGCATTCATGCCCTGAGCATCGCCGCCACTTGTGAGTACACCAATTCGTTTCATTGTATTTGTTTCCCGATTTATGATAGAGCAAATGAATCGGTTAAATGGGAATGGGTGAAAAGAACGGCTCAAAACGCTTTGAACAATTCTTTTGCTTCCCTAACTGACCTGAAAAAGATTTAATCAAGCATTTTTCAGGCCGGTGATCATTGGGAATTTTGTGCAGTTTTTAAGATTAATATACCGTGATTGACGCGCCGTGCAAGGGTAATTTGTCCAATAAATAGGGCGTGTATTTGGGGAGAATGGGGTCAGTGTTCCTGCTGGTGGCGGGTATGGCTGGATGGTAGCAGCGTGGTGTGGCCTTGCTGGAAATAGGCAGTCCAGTTTCCATCGGGGATGGGGACACGGCCGTTCACGAATGCCATTTGGCCTACATAAACCCAGGCGGTAGTGGAACGGCCGTTTGCCAACGTCACCTCTCTAACCACGCGGCGATACCTGGCGGCCTCCGGTCTGAGCGGGTCGTATCCTTCCAGGAAATCCATGCGGGCAAGCACCACCTCGTAAAAATCGACGGCAATGGTAATAATCTGGCCTTGCACGGAATCGACCCCGGTTTCGACCAGCATTGGATAACCGCCCATGTTGTAGAGACGGCCGTTGCGCAACTGCGCATTTTCTACGCCGGTTTCCAGCCCCTGCCATAAAAAAGCATTCGGCTGACCAGGCAGCAGCGTACCATACACAAAAATCGGCAGCCTGAGTTCATCCTGCTTCGATCTTCCATCCATGATTTGTTATAATTTTGCCAGCCAACTAGCAGATGAGCTAACTAGCTGAAATGCTGGAGTGCTAAACGCCCTCGTAGCTCAAGGGATAGAGCAATCGCCTCCTAAGCGATAGATGATGGTTCGAGTCCGTCCGGGGGTACAAATAAGCGATCATTTCGAATCGCAAAATACTAGCGTTGAGCATTTTCTGGTCGGTTTACTCTTTGAGGAACGTCTTTCACGACCTTTTCGTTTATATCAATCAGAGTAACTATTTGGCAGTTATCAATGTGCAAACAGTTTTCATCCTCTGGTTCCAACTTTGGCAACTTTAATCATCAGGTAGTCCAGTGTGATTATCTCCAACCGCGCGGCGGGTAAACCGGAGTGAGGAGAATCTCACAAATTGATAAGATTGAATTGGCTAAACCGATGACCATAGCTGGCGACCTCTGTTCATACTTTTTTTACCCCTCGGCTCAGATAACAACCGCTTGAGGCTACGATGTTCACGACACCAGTTGTAAACCGTCATACCCCACCAACCCATTGCCTCTTTGGTTTCACCTTTGCTGGCAAAGGCCAGGGTTTTGCGCACCTGCGCCGCACTCATCAGCCGAGCTGTCCCATTGCGGCGTTCGATGGCCGATGTATTGGGGACATGGTATCCCAACCGCTCCAAAGCCAATTCAATTCGCTTTTTGCTGCCATGTGCATAGTGGATTTCCACTTCTTTGAGTCGATAGCCACTCTGGTGTTTGACGATTTGCACATGAGCCGCTGTTCGCGGAATGCGGAAACGGGCTTGGGGATGCGGGCCTCGTGTCCCTTGTCGCGGTGGATAGTAGGCCACACCAAATATCTCCTGAAACAAGGTGCGATAAGCTGCCAATCCATCGGTGAACAAAGCCACCACATGGCGATTGTGCAAGCGCGCCGCCCCATCTTCCAGCAAACGACGAATCAAGATTGCGTCTCGCGCTCCTTGGACGTGAGCCAAGATGAACTTGCTCTTTGGGTCCATCAATTCTGCTTCCCAGGCTGGTTGCGCCTTGCTGCCAGCAAACCCGTGCCGCTCATCGGCTTGCAGTTCGGTAACGGCGACATCTTGTACTTCTTGCTCATGGTATTGTTGCCCGTGTCTCCCCGTTTTCTGATTCAAGCGGCGCACGGTGCTGGCGTCCACCTTCACCAAGCGGGCGGTACCCTTGATGCTGCATCCGTCGGCCAGATGCTCGGCCACCGAAACAGCTTTTGCCTCTGGAATTTTACTATTCCACAAGGCCGTGTTTTTGCGTTCGCTGAATTCCTGCTGGCAGCAGCGACAACGCAAGTAACGAATGTTGTCCCGACCATGGATTTTTCTGATTATCAAATTGCTGCAACCTTTTTTGCCGTATAGGTCGCAGTCTGGGTTGACACATGCTAAACTTTCCAAAGGGGGTCTGGTTGTATTTTTTTCTTTCATGCGGTAATTCTACCGCTTACTCCAGACCTCCGTCTTATGGGTCGGTGATAATCTCACCTGACCACCAATGAAGACTCCGTTACCTTAAAAAAGATATTACCTTCATCAGCATGATGAAGGTACACAATAAATGTTAACAGAGCCAAGAAGAACGGGCAATGTAGATGAACGATTGTCCAATCTCGAACGAGATGAGCATAATTA
The DNA here is from genome assembly GCA_020634245.1 of Ardenticatenaceae bacterium. Taxonomy (GTDB): domain Bacteria; phylum Chloroflexota; class Anaerolineae; order Promineifilales; family Promineifilaceae; genus JACKCC01. The sequence continues at coordinate 762,378 of JACKCC010000006.1, forward strand.
CCTAGCAGAAGGTTGAACAGCTTTTTTCTTTTTCATTCAGGTCGATTTTTGGCCGATGATAATGCCCTCCTGAAGCATGAAAGTTGTTCCTGTGGCCGCAACGGTTGGCTGCAAAAAGGCTTTTGCCTCTCCTTCAACTTCGGATAACATGGCACGTAAATTCTGCTGCATCGTTGGAGTGTGACGTGCTGCCCATTTGTCGAATTCCATTTGTTTGGTGATGGTTTCATGCTGTAGAATGGCGAGTCCGGAAGCTTGATAGAGAGTCAACCATTCATCTGTGGTCAGGCAACGGCCGTGACTGGGATCCCGTAACTTCTCAAACGCATTCACATAGTCACCGGCCGGTCCGGCGGGCACGACATTATCCACAACCGCCAAAATCCCGCCAGGGCGCAGTACACGAGCTGCTTCACGAACAAACAGCGCCACATCCCCAAAATGATGAGGCGCAATGCGGCAAGTCACCAGATCGAAACTGGCATCATCGTAAGGCAAAACTTCGGCATCGGCCGTTTCCACTGTCACATTGGCAAAACCACGCTCCTGTGCCTGCTGCTGCGCCAATACCAACATTTCTGGTGTAATGTCCGTAGCCCACACATGGGCCACATGCGGCGCAAAAATGAAAGCCGTGTGCCCGGCTGCTGTCGCAATATCCAGCATTTTCCATGCTGGCTGTGGTTTCACCAATTCCACCAGACGGGCCAGACTGGCTCCTTTGGCATGTGGTTGACTCGTCACATACGCGGCCGCGTTTGCGCCAAATTGTTCCTTAATCAAAGATTTGCTCATAAATTGTCTCCAAAACTAATACGGGCATTATCATCTGAATAATTGGATTCTGAAACAAATTTACCGGGTTATACTGCGGATTGATAAAATAGCAACAGGAATGGTTGATTTTTCTTGTAAGATGTCCCTGAAATGTTACCATTTTGATTTGCACGGTATTGTTTTCTGCCTATAATGTCTTGACATTTGAATTCAATTTTTTAAGGAAGGGCATTGATGCAGGAGGCGGTTATTCTGTTGGTGGAGGCAAAGCGTGCTGGCGGCGACTCGATGGCACCTGCTTTAACCAAAGCTGGCTATGAGCTAAAAGTAGTTCATACGGGAACGGCCGCATACGATCTGGTCAAAGATTTTGTGCCCGATCTAGTCATTTTTGATGCATCTTCCATGCGTTCCAGTGGTAGTCGAAGCTGCCGCCGGCTGCGGCGCGAATTAGGGGAAGCCATTCCCATCATTCACAGCCGTGCCCTTAACGAAATCGAAGACTCCACTGCCGAAGCGGATATATATTTAGAGCATCCTTTCACAGCGCGGAAGTTATTGAATCGGGTTCGGGCCTTGCTGCCGGCCGATGAAGTGAATGGCGAAGTGGTGCGCTGCGGCGGCATTACCCTATATCTATCCAAACCATCCGTTGAGGTTATTGGGAAAAGTGAATGCCGGTTGACGCCCAAACTGGCTAATCTTCTGGAAGAATTTGTCCGTCACCCCAATGAAATTATCAGCCGCCGGCAGTTGATGCAAAATGTATGGAATACGGATTATATTGGTGATACGCGTACGCTGGACGTACACATTCGCTGGATGCGTGAGATCATTGAAGTTGATCCAGCTAAACCCAAGTTGTTAAAAACAGTTCGGGGAAAAGGATACGTTTTTACTGTCCCGCCTCCTGAAAAAGCTGACTGTCAGGAATAAAAACGCCACCTTTTTAGGTGGCGTTTATGTGTTAAATTGGACCTTTTAACGTTTTTATTCAGCTGCGGCGGTTTTAGCTGCAGCCAGGGCGGCCATCAAACGACCTTTGCGCCGGCTGGCGTTGCCGGGATGCAAAACGTGTTTGCGGGCTGCTTTGTCTAATGTGCTGCATGCAGTTTGCACAGCTTCTTCGGCCGCTGCCATATCACCACTGGCAATCAGTTGGCGTGCTTTTTTGACATATGTCCGTGCGGCAGCTTTATAACGACGATTGTCTTCCGTTCGTTTCGCGGTTTGCCGAATGCGCTTCTTTGCAGATTGTATATTAGCCAAAATCCATATCCTCCGTATAAATGCCTATCTGTATTTTCTAATCACAGAGGCGTGAGAGCCGAATGATAATAACACATAAGTTCAGGAGTGCCAAACCGAATTGCCTCAAAAAAAATGTTACCCAAGAAAGGGTCGTTGAATCATAAAAAGTGTTACCTTCGCAACCATGATGGATGCGAAAATGAGTCAACACAGTAAACGAGAGTTAGTCCAGCGTCTGCAACCGAGATACCTCAAAGCAGACCGCAAAGAGAAAACAAAGATTTTGGATGAGTTTGTGGCTGTAACCGGCCTACACCGCAAGGCAGCGATCCGCCGCCTGCGCCAACAAAATCAGCCAAAGCGAGAGCGTCGTGGTCGGCAGAAAATCTATACAGGCAGCGTGGTGAGCGCCCTGACCCAAATCTGGCGCATTTGTGGCGGTATCTGCGGCAAGCGGCTCCAGCCTATCTTGGCCGATATGGTCACTTCCCTGGAGCGACATCAGGAACTCGCGCTGGATCAGGAAACCAAGAGGCTGGTCTTGGCGGTTAGTCCGGCCACCATTGACCGATTGTTACAGCCGTTCAAGACCAGCCAGCAGCGGGGTCAAAGTACGACGAAGCCTGGGGGGCTGCTCAAACACCAAATCCCGGTACGCACCTTTGCAGACTGGGATGACACTCAAGCCGGATTTGTCGAGATAGACCTGGTGGCTCACTGTGGTGAAAGTACAGCCGGACAGTTTCTATGCTCCTTCACCGCCACCGATGTGGCCACTGGCTGGACGGAGTGTTTCAGCTTACGGCACCGCTCACAAATCGCTGTGACTGAGGCGCTAGACCAGCTACGACAACGTTTACCTTTTCCACTTTTGGGCATTGATTCTGACAATGACAGTGTCTTTATCAATGACCTGATTCTGAACGATTGCCAAATGCACAAGATTACCTTCACCCGTTGTCGCCCTTACAAGAAAAACGACCAATGTTTTGTTGAACAGAAAAACTGGTCAATTGTGCGCCACACCATTGGCTATCAACGGTTTGAATCCCAGGCGGCTCACCAATTGCTGGGTGACATCTATGCTGAGTTACATCTCTACACCAATCTATTTCAGCCAACCTTCAAGTTGGTGAGCAAAAAGCGTACCGGCGCGAAGGTGTACAAGAAGTATGAAACGCCCAAGACGCCCTTGCAACGGGTATTGGACATGAAGCTGCTTTCGCCTGAAAATAGTGACCTGTGGCAGGCGACATATCGGGACACCAATCCGGCTCAATGCCGCCGCAATATTGATGAGAAAGTGAAGCAATTAGTGCGATTGGGAAAGTAACATGCTTTTTGAGGCAACGACTACCCCTTCGGTAACATTTTCTATTGAGGCAACGCGCAAACAAAAATAAAGCTTTTTGTACTATTAATTTTGGAATAATGTTTGAGGTTGGTGTCCTTGTTTGTTGGCGTTATACTGCTGAAGTTGATGAAACAAGAAAGAGGAGAGAATTATGACTTTACACCCTGATTTGGCCCGTGTTTTGGTACCTGAAGATACGATTCAGGCGCATGTTAAGGTGTTGGCCCATCAAATATCCCAGGATTACGCTAATGTGGAGCGTTTGTATTTGATTGGCGTTTTGCGCGGTGCGTTTATGTTTCTGGCTGATTTGGCGCGGTATTTGACGATTCCGCACACTGTGGATTTTATGGCGGTGTCTAGTTATGGCAAAACGGCCGTTTCCGGGGCCGTTCGTATCGTCATGGATGTGCGGGAGCCGCTGGTTAACGAACACGTGATGATTGTGGAAGATATTGTAGACAGTGGCAGGACGTTGAGTTACCTTTATAAAACGCTGCAAGGGCGGCAGCCGGCGTCGTTGAAGACGTGTGCTCTGGTCAGCAAAAATCGGGCGCAGGTCGATGTGCCGGTTGATTATTTGGGATTTCATATTCCTGACGTGTGGGTGGTGGGTTATGGTCTGGATTACGCCGACAAGCATCGCACACTACCTTTTATTGCCGAGTTGAAAGAGGAAGTTTACAAATAGCTGTGATGTGGACAAAGCAAAAATTAGGGGTGTCGGGGTGGACGTTTGGGCAACGGCCGTTACCCGATATCTCCGCCCGTACCCAAGCCCTCAATTACGACGGCCTGACACTGACTGTTGACCCGGAGCGGGACACGGCCGTATCCATTCAACAAACGCTAGCTGCCCATAATCTGGAGCTGTTTGCCATCGCCCCGCCGGAACTGGATGTGGCCCATTCCGAAACGGCCGTACGCCAGTCGGCCATCGCCACTTACCTGAAATTGGTTGATTTTGCCGCTGAGTTGGAACGGCCGTTACTGATTGTGCGTAGCATGAAGGGGCGGAACCGGCCCCTGGCGACGCTGGCTGCGGAAATGGGGTGGTTGGCAACGGCCGTTGCCCAAATCGCCCAATACGCCGCCGAAAAAGAAGTGCGCGTAGTCATTGAAGTGCTCAACCGGTATGAAACGCACCTGGTCAACACCGGCGCGGCGGCGCTGGCCCTGCTCGAAACAGTAGGCCTGGACAACGTAGGCATCATGCTCAACGCCTTCCACATGAACATCGAGGAGCAGGATGCGGCGACGGTAATGCGCCAGGCGGGCGACCGGTTGTGGCTGTTTGCCATGAGTGATTCCAACCGGCGGGCCATTGGGCAGGGACATACCAAGTTAGGCAACCATTTGTGGGCGTTGGAGGATATCGGCTACGAAGGCCCCATCATTTTGGAATGTTTGCCGCCCAATGTTGACCCGGTACGGCCGTTCCTCGACGACCAATCCTTAGAGGTTCTGGAACGTTATTTGCGCGACTCCCGCACCTGGTTTTAAGAAACATTGAGAATCGTTATAATAAGCTGGTCAGCCGATTCGCACGCTGACCAGCTAAAACAAGGAGATTAAAATGGCTAAACAATGGAATTCGCCCCCGGCAATGCAAATCGACCCGGAAAAATCGTATCAAGTTTCGATGGAGACCAGCAAGGGGACGATTGAGATTGAACTGTATCCCCAATACGCACCCAAAACCGTCAACAACTTCGTATTTCTGACCCGCGAGGGTTATTATGATGGTGTTACTTTTCACCGCGTCATCAGCAACTTTGTGATTCAGGGCGGCGACCCGACGGGAACCGGCCGCGGCGGCCCTGGTTATCGTTTTGAAGATGAGTTTGCGGGCAACCCGCTCAAGCATGGCACCGGTTTTTTGTCGATGGCCAACGCTGGCCCCGGCACGAACGGCAGCCAGTTTTTCATCACTCATTCGCCGCAGCCGCATTTGGACGGCCGTCACACAGTGTTCGGTAAAGTTACCAGCGGGCAGGACGTGGTTAACGCCATCCGCCAGGGCGACAAGATGACGAAGGTGACTGTTACCGAGTCGTAACCGGCCCATTCTGATTGTTTGTCGATGAACGGCCGTTTCTTTTCAGGAACGGCCGTTTTTTTGTGCCTGCATATGACATTTGTCATATTTTTACCATGCAAGTTGTCACTTGCATGGCCGCTTGTCAGTTGTGTATACTGTGTGCATGCAAGTGCTTGCTTGCATCAGTAAAAAGGAAACAAAGATGGATGAAGACAACGCATCGACGACCGACCGGATCATTACCGCAGCGACGCAGCTTTTTAGCGAAAATGGCTACATGCGGACGACGACCAAAGCAATTGCCACGGCGGCTGAAGTCAACGAAGTGACGATTTTCCGCCAATTTGGCAGCAAAAAGCAGCTTTTTATGGCCTGTATCGAAGCCTTCAACAATGCCGGATTTGCCCGTACCTTTGCCCAGAATCTGAGCGGCGACTATGCGACCGACATTATGACGATGGCCCAGACGCAGTTGGCTGACAGTTTGACCAATTTTAAGGGCGTCCGACTGCTGGTGTGCGAATCGTCGGAGATACCGGAGATTCAGGCCATCTTAGAGCAGGCGACGTCGCAAAATATGGCCGCCATCGCTGCTTATTTCCAGCGCCAGATTGATGCGGGCGTGGTTCGGCCCGGACTGGATGCTGATTGGCTGGCCCAGGCGTTTGATAATTTGTTTTCGTCTTATCTGTTTCTGTCGGCGGTGACGGATGATCCGCAGCCACCACCGGCGGCGATGGTGCAGCAGTTGGTGGATATTTTTGTTACTGGGACGATTAACGAAGGGAGAATATGATGTCGCAAATTGTGTTACTTATTGTAGCTGTAGTTTTGTTATTGCATGGGCTGATCCATTTGATGAGGTTTACGACGTACTGGCAGTTGGCCGAAATCAAGGAACTGCAGTACAAGACGACTTTGCTAAACGGCCGTTTCGACGTAGGTGATGCCGGTATTCGGGTGTATGGGCTGGTCTGGTTGGTGATGACGGCCGCCTTTGCCGTCACCGCTTACGGCATTGCCACCCATCAGCCGTGGGCGCGACCGGCGGCATTGGCGACGGTGTTGATTTCACTGCTGGTGACGGCGCTGGATTGGCAGGCGGCTTATGCCGGGGTGGTCGTCAATCTGGTTTTACTGCTGGCCTTCTGGTTTGTACCCCGTTTGGCCGGAAATTAAATTGCTCGTCCAAACCTGACAGGTCTTTGGTAGATGGGTTGCTTAGCGACGGATCAGGTGAAGACCTGTCAGGTTTCACTATGTTACTCTATCTATGGGTTTTCTCTGGACGAAAAGGGGCCTTTCAAAGACACTTTCCAAAATCTCACCTAAGGAGTGTGTCCATGAAAGGCTTGACCAACTATATCACAGAGTCTTCTTGGGAAGACATCATTATCTTCTGGTTTGTTCATATTGATGACGGTTACAAAAAACTTATCGCTCAACAAGATTCTCCATTGCGCAAACGCGGTCCCGAACCCAAGATGTCAGATAGTGAAGTCATGACGATTTCTCTGGTCATTGAAACGTTTTTCAACGGGTGCGAAGAAATCGGTTACGCCTTTGTTTGTCAATTCTTGAGCCATTTGTTTCCCGATTTGCTGGATTTAGACCGATTTAACCATAGGCGGCGACAATTGATCAGTATCATTGAAGCAATTCGACGGCAATTTCGACAACAATTGCTGGATCTGAAAGAAAATGTTCGTCTTGTCGACAGTGCACCAGTGACATTGATGACATATACACGTGGAGCACGATGCGAAAGTGTGTATGGCCCAGAGTACTTTGGTGTTGTTACCAGCAAAAAAGGCAAGTTCTTTGGTCTACGCTTGCACCTGACCACAACGCCAGACCAACTCATTGATGAATGGCTATTAGCACCAGCTTCGGTTCCTGATGGCAAAGCTGTTGATGCTCTGCTGGAGGGTTGTAACGATTTGGCAGTCATTGGCGACAAAGCTTACAACGATGAGGAACTGGAAGATCGTTTGTGGCGCAAACGGCGTATTCATTTGTTACCTTTACGTAAAAGCAACCAAATGAAACAATGGTCAGATGATGTTCGTCGCGCGATGGGAAAAGTTCGCCATCGAGTAGAAACGGTTTTTAGCGTGTTAACAACAATTTTTAATGTGCAACGTCCGCGAGGACGAAGTTTAACCGGTCATGTGGTTCGGGTTGCTACATGTATCTTGGCGCATACCATGAGCTTTCTAATTGCTCAAAATTCCATCGGATAAACCCATAGATAGAGTATGTTGGAGTGAATTGAAATGAAGATTTTGTTGATTGTGGTGGCAGTTTTAGTCTCGCTGGTTGTGATTTTGTGGATTGGCCTGCACATCAAACCGGCTTTATTCCCGCCATACGTGGCCGAAACGGCGGAATTTGTGATGCAGCCGCTGCCGGATGATTTGCCGGAGCCGGTGCAGCGCTTCTACCAGACAACGCTGGGCGATGAGATACCGCTGATTACATCGGCCGTGTTTAGCGGGCGGGGTACACTGCGCTTTAACGGCATCACCTTTCCGGCCCGCTACCGCTTTACCCATGATGCCGGGCAGGGGTATCGGCATTATATTGAGACGACGGTGTGGGGACGGCCGTTAATGAAGGTCAACGAGTGGTATTTGGATAACAACGGCGTGCTGGAACTGCCGGTGGGGACGGTGGCCAATGAACCCAAGATTGACATGGCTGCCAACCTCGGCTTGTGGGGCGAGTCGATGATCATGCCCGCCATTTACGTCACCGATGAACGGGTGCGCTGGGAAGCGGTGGACGCGACGATGGCTCGTCTGTACGTTCCTTTTGGCGAGACCGAAGATATGTTTACAGTCCATTTCTCGCCGGAGACCGGGCTGCTTACTTACATGGAAACGATGCGCTACCGGGATGCAGCCGACACGGTCAAAATTGGCTGGCGGCTGGATGCGCTGAGCTGGCAGACGGTAGACAGCATGATGGTTCCCGATGAGATGACTGTGACCTGGGCCGATGAAGGCACACCCTGGCTCATCATGACGGCTGATGAGGTCGTTTACAATAGTGATGTATCGGTGACGATTCGCCAGCGGGGATTGGAATAATCTGCGGTTCCGAATCGTGGTCGTTGTCGTAATCGTTTTCGTGATCGATTTTTTCGATTACGATGACGACCACGATCACGATAACGAGACAGTCTACAATTGCTAATTTTTACTGGCGTTCAACAGCATCGTAAGGAAGTGAACGCGCTCTAAAATAGGCGCGGCTTCCTCTGGTGTGGCCAGTCGCGGCTGGCCGGTTTCTTGGATGCTGGCCGGGATGAGTTCCAGTTGGTGGACGCCGTTTCCGTTGAGCCAGACATTGAGCACGGCCGTTGCCGGCGGCCCATCAATATCAAAAGCAAAATTACCCAAGCCGTACACAATCACCCCATCGTTGTAAAACTCGATGCCCTGCAAAATGTGGGTGTGGTGACCGATGACCAGGTCGGCCCCGCCGTCGATGGCGGCGTGAGCAGCGGCCATCTGGATTTCGCTCGGTTCTTCGATGTATTCCAGGCCGCTGTGCAGGACGACAATGGTCAGATCAGCTTGGGGGGCAACGGCCGTTACATCGGCCAAAATTCGCTCCGGTGTACCCCAGGCCAAACCGGGCGCGTCAGCGGTGGCCGTCCAGGTTTGCACGTCAAAATTGGTACTGCCCTCCACCGGCACATTGACGTAGCCCAGGAATGCTAGCCGCAGCCCGTTCACTTCGGTGAAATAGGGTTGGTAAGTGGCATCGGCGTCAGCCCCTGCGCCTATGGTGGCCACGTTTTGGGCGTGCAGCAGGCCCAATCCTTCCAGCAGCGCCTCCGGCCCGTAATCCATAGCGTGGTTGTTGGCCAGGGTGACGATGTCGAACCCGGCCAGCGCCAGCGCTTCGGCGGCGGCGGGTGGCGCTTCAAACGGGTAGCTCTTCTCCGCCGGTTGGCCGACCGTGCCCAGCGCCGATTCCAGGTTGCCAATGGTCAGGTCAGCGGCTTGCAGCAAAGGGGCGACTTCGGCGAAGGGGTAGGCCAGACGGCCGCGTTCGATGATGACGCCTAAATCGCGGGCCAGCATCAGATCGCCCACGGCCGTTACGTGCACCTGTTTTTCGCGTAGGGCATCTTGCAAATAGGGGGCCAGTTCGGCGGCGGCGGCTTCATACCCGGCCTCGGCGACCAATGACCAGCTATTTTGCAGGGGATAATCGGGATCGGTGGGGTAACTGCCGTCAATTCGCAGCGCTTTCCAGTCGGGTGTCAGTTCGTTCCACGGCTTGACTTGCACCACAGTATGCCCATTGGCCAGGATGTCTTGTGCCTGGGCCAGTGTCGTTGCTTCCCAATTGGTGATAAAGGGCACAGTCAGCGCCAGCGGTTCCTGGTAGATGATGGTTCCGCTGTCGCCAGGGAGGATGGTCAGGTTGGTTAGTTCGTTGGTTTGTTGGTTTGTTGGCGTGATTTGCCACTGCCAGTGGGTGATGGGGAGGTTGGCTACGGCCGTTTCTGCTGCATCAATCCATTCCAGCGGAACGGACAGGGTGATGGGCGGGTGGGGTGTGTTGGTGGCAACGACCGTTGGCGTTGGCTGGTTAGTTGGTTGGATTGTTGGTTCGTTGATGGGTTGGTTCGTTGGTTCAGTGATTGGTTGTGGGGTGGGAACGGCCGTTGTTGGAGCCAATTCCACCGCCGCGCCTGCCGGTTGGCAACCAAACAACAAAAGCGCAGGCAGCAAAACCAAAAATCTGCGTAATCTGCGCAATCTGTGGATCATGGCACACAAGGCAGTGACCGCGTGTCCAGCAGATACTGGGCCAGGAAATTGCCCGATTCGTACAGTTCGGTGGCCAACTCTACGCCGACGTAGCGGTAATGCCACGGCTCGTAATAAAAGCCGGTCACATCGAACGCTTCGCGCGAGTAGCTGAGGGTGAAGCCGTACTTATGCGCGTTTTCCAGCAGCCAGATACCTTCACTGGTCTTGTAAAAATAGGTATGAAACTCGATGCCTTCCTCGCCGACGATTTCTTCCAGTTCCGGCGAGCGGAAATCGAGTGTTGTGCCCAATTGATGCTCGCTGTGGCCGGGCGGCGAACTGATGATGGCGGCGCGTTCGGGATATTCGCGGTTCCATTTGTCCCAGGCGATGGCCTGCTGGCTGTAGCTGCGGTAACCGGAGGCAATAAGCGGTTCTAATCCGGCGGCGTGCATGGCGTCAATCATCTGTATGAGTGGTTCAATGATGATTTGGCGCACTTCGGTGGGGTAGCCCAGCGTGACATCGTTGCCAAAATAATCGGACAGCGGCACTAAATCGGCGGGCTGAAAGTCGCGGTTGAGGCCATAGGTGAGGGTGACGAAGGCTAGCAAATCGTCGCCGGGATCGCGCTGGTCGCAGGGGCCGATGGGCGTCGCCGTGGGGGTGATGGTGGGCGTGGCGGTGGCTGCCGGTGTGGGGCTGGGTGTGGTGGTAGGAACGGCCGTGGGCAAGGCTGGTGCTGGTTGGTTTGTTGGCTGGCTGGTTGGTGTGGGGGGAACGGCCGTTGCCACCGCCATCACCTCAACCTGAACAGGCAGAGACGCCGTAGCTGTCGGCTGGCAGCCCCACAGAATAGCCATCAACAAAATTAACCAAAATACCGATACGAATTTCATGACTTACGTCATGCGTCATGTATCATGCGTGATTTTTGACGCATGATGTGTGATGCATGAATCTTTTAATTTGTGAAAACCGGCAAATTCCCCAACGCCACCACATGCGACCAATCGGCGTCGCCTTCAGTGAAGACGGCAGCAACTTTGGCCACCTTACCACCGGCAGCGGTGATGACCTTTTCCATCCCTTCCAGCGTACTGCCGGTACTGACCACGTCATCAACCAAAATGACGGGATGGCTGTTGATGAGAGCGATGTCTTTCTCATCCAGGTATAATTTTTGCGGCTTGCCGGTGGTGATGGAGACAGTTTCGGCGCTGATGGCGTCGCCCATGTAACTTTTGTACGTTTTGCGCAGGACGATGTAGGGCAAGCCCATGAGGGCACTCATCTCGTAGATGAGGGGAATGCCTTTGGCTTCGGCTGTGACCAGGACGCCGGCCTTGACATCTTTCAATTGTTCGGCCAGGGCGGCAGCGGCGGCTTTAACGACATAGGTGTCACCCAGCATGTTAAATATAGCGATTTTAACGCCGGGAGCGACTTCAAATAAGGGAAAGTGACGGGTCAGGCCCGCTACTCGGACGGTGTAGGTTTCACGTTTTGACATAGCGTGATAATCTCCTCAAAAGTGATGGCGTAAGTTTAACGGGTAAAGTGAAATGTGGCGAGTGATGAGATGGAGAGTGGCAAAGTGGCAAAGTTGCGAAGTCACTTTAATATGCTGCAACTTTGCAACTTTGCCACCAGGAGAGCGCATGATGAAAGGGATTGTGGTTGAAAAGAAGGGGGAACGGCCGTTTCTCGTCTGGAGCGATGTGGCCAATGTGGATTATGGGTCGGATGAGGTGCTGGTGGCAGTAAAGGCAACGGCCGTTAACCGGGCCGATCTCATGCAGGCGGCGGGCAATTATCCGCCGCCGCCGGGGGCCAGCGAGATCCTAGGGCTGGAAATGGCCGGTGTGATTGAAGCGGTGGGGGCAGGCGCAACCGGCTGGCAGGTGGGCGACCGGGTGTGCGCTTTGCTGCCCGGCGGCGGTTATGCCGAGAAAGTGGCTGTGCCGCAAGGGATGATGCTGCGTTTGCCCGACGAGTGGACGTTTGCCCAGGGAACGGCCGTGCCCGAAGTGTGGCTGACCGCCTTTGTCAATCTGTTCCAGGAGGGGAATTTGCAGCCTGGCGAGACGGTTTTAATCCATGCCGGGGCCAGCGGTGTGGGTACGGCAGCCATCCAGTTGGCCAAAAACATCGAGGCGCGCGTGTTTGTCACGTCCAGTCAGGAACACAAGCTGGCCCACTGCCGCGAGCTGGGTGCTGATTTGGCCATCAATTACAAGGAGCAGGATTTCCTGGCCGAGGTTTGGGCGGCGACGGGCGGCGAAGGGGTTGATTTAATTCTCGATCCGGTAGGGGGTGCGTATCTGGACCGCAATGTGAAGGCGCTGCGCCGGTTTGGCCGGTTGGTGACTATCGGTTTGCTGGGCGGCGGCTCAGGGCAGATGAATGTGTCGCTGCTCTTATTCAAGCGGCTGCAGATCATTGGTTCGACGTTAAGGTCACGGCCGTTAGCCGAAAAAATCGCCATCAACCGTCAATTTGAAGCCCAATTTTGGCACAAGCTGGTGTCCGGTGAACTTCAGCCCATTATAGATGCGGAATTTCCAATTGAGCAGGCGCAGGCGGCTCACGATTATGTGGCGCAAGATCGAAACGTGGGCAAAGTGATTTTGCACATTACCTGATTGTGTGAATATTCACAATTTTTTCGTGTGTGCGTTACAATAAAAGGAAAATAGTGTGCGGGGATTTGGGGATTCAAGGATTAATCAAAGGTCCTTAAATCTACTAATCCCCGCAAGGCCAAATGGAGAGCTAATCACATGAAAATTGTTACCGACAGTGGCGCGGATTTACCGGCTGACGAAGCCAAAGAACTTGGCATAACTGTTGCTCCTTTGTTTATCCAATTCCCGGAGGGCGAAATCGAGTCGTCGGCTATCAGCCACGATGCATTTTATGATCGCCTGGCAGCGATGCGGCCGGAAATTCCCACGACGGCGCAGCCTTCGGCCGGTATTTTTGCCGAACTGTACCGCCAACTAGCCGAGAAGGGGGAAGAGATTTTCTCGATTCATATCTCCTCCGGGTTAAGCGGAACGATCCAATCGGCGCAGTTGGGGATGAAGGAGGCTGCGAGTACGGCCACTTCAACTTTGCTCAATGCCGGCGTTACCCTTATCGACAGCCTCACCCTTTCCGGTGGTGAGCGGTTTCAGGTGCTGGCTGCCGCCTGGGCGGCTAAAGCGGGTTGGTCCAGAGAGGCTATCATTGAACGCCTGGATCAGATTCGTGCTAAAACCGAAGTGATTTACACGCTGGAAACGTTGGAATACCTGGCGCGCGGCGGCCGGATTGGCCGGGTGCAGGCGCTGGCCGGTTCCTTGCTCAAAATCAAGCCGGTCATCAAAGTGGATAAGGCCGACGGCAAATACAGCACGGTCAGTAAAGGGCGCACCTTAAAGCAGACGATGACGGGTATTGTTGATTATCTGGCCGAACAATACGGCACAGAAACACCGCTGTGGGTGTCGGTGCTGCATGGCAAGGTTCCCGACAAGGCGGAGGAACTGGCTGAAATGCTTAAAGATCGCCTCGCGGTTGGTAAGTTGGAGGTGCTGCGGATTTCACCGGTGTTGGGTGTGCATACAGGGCCGGGGATTGTGGGAACGGCCGTATTGCCCATGAATTTGTTGGAAGGGATTGTGTAGGTTAGAAAATAGAGCGGGAGGGGGAAACGGCCGTCTCCCCCCTCCCGCTTTTAGTTGTGCCTTTTTTCCCAATGTTGATTTTGATTTTGACATAAAATATAATACTTTCAACTTTATCTGAAAAATAAGACGCGCTGGAAGTCTGCAAACAGCAACATTGTTTTGCTGCCGGGGCCACAATATACAAATGAAGCAAGCCGCTAACGGGTAGTTAGTGGTTTTTTTTGTCGATAGTTGTATCGGAATTTTTGATGTGGAGGTTTCAATGCGTAAATTTTTTATTCCCCTTTTGTTGGCCTTTTTGTTGGGTGCGGCAACATTGAGTTTGTTTCAAGTTGCCCGCGGACAGGGACCGGATGTGCCTCAGGTTTTGAATCAGGAATTACAAGGAGAAAACCGCCGTGTCATCGAAGCTCCTTCGCAAATTGATGCGCCGCAGCAGCCGAATATTGGTTTTATCGATTCTCCTTCTGCAACCTGCTACCAACCCGATCCGGGACGCGATGCCTGTTATCTGAACTGGTACTATTTGTCGGTAAGCGCTTCGCCCAACTACATGATTACGATGACTCTATCGCTGAATAGTAAAGGCCCGATTGCGCATACTCAGGGATTTTTCCAGACCTCAATGTACGTGCCTTACAACATGTTAGGGGATGGTTTCAAGGTCGCCTGTGGCCCTCTTGGGGCTGGTGGTAATCCCAAATTGGGCAATGCCTATGCTTATACTGTCAGGGCCAGGGACAGCGCCAATTTGACGTCGGCTAATTATGGTACGGTTTACTGCCCGGCTTTTATTCCATAATTTCGCAAAAATGGAACAGAATACAATGCTAAATAAAAGACTGGGCGGTCTGGTCGGTGTATTGCTATTGGCTGCTGTCATGAGTGTTGTGATTGTTTACATTGCCGGGCAATCACAGGCGGCAACGGCCGCACCTCCGCTCGCGCCAGATTTGCCGTACCGAGAAGCAGGTAATGGTATTGATTCGCCATCTATCTCTTTTATTGACAGCCCTAATGCTACTTGTTCTCGCCCTGTAGAAGGAGCAGGGGCTTGTTATATTGCCTGGAATTACCTGTATGTGAGCGCGGCTACGAGTGCTTATGTGATTAGTATGACTGTCTCGATTGACAATCAGTTGCGGGCTTACCATTCGGGGTTTTTTCAAACGTCGATGTATATCCCAGGTGATATGATCGGTTCTGGTTTTAAAGTGACGTGTGGAACGCCGGGAAGCGGTGGCAAAGCAGGCTGGGGTAAAATTTACAACTATACGATTCGGGCACGTGAAACAGGCGGGTTAACGGCCGCTAACTATGGTTCCGTCACCTGTCCGGCGGATACGGTGAAAATTTACTTGCCTAGCTTGCTCAAAAATTAGCGATTTTCCGACCGGTACGCCGCGGCCGTCATATCGCCGACAAAATCAGGCAGATTGGTGTGGCCCAGCATCTGGCGGACGGCGTACGCTTCGCCGTTGTGAAACCAGTAGTGGTACAGGTTGCGCTGGAGCATTGTCCCCACGCTTTCGTCGGTAGGCTTATCTTTCCACATAAAGTGCGTTTGCAATGTTTCTACGGTGAGTATGTCGAGATATTGGTCGGCAACGGCCGTTACCTCACGCCACGCCGCCCACATTTCAGCCAGCGGCGGGGTGGAAGCCGGTTTGCCATAACCCACCAGCGGATACAAATCGGGCACAATCTGCTTGCCTTGCGCTGCCAGCACCCAATACGTATTTTCCTGGTTGGCCAAATGCCCCACCATCCAACTGATGCTGTTCATCGGCAGAAATCGGCGCTGCGCTTCTTCCTCGGTAACACCTTCCAGGCAGCGGACAAACTCTGAACGGGCAAATCGTAGTTGAGTAACCAAGGGGTGCGTCATCGTGACCTCCGCTTAAAAAGCTGTAGCACTCTGGCCAATAAACCTTTAATCTGTTCTCGCCAACCGGGTTTAGGCGGTGGAATCTTTTCCGGCTGCGGAAAAGGATACAAATCAAACATTTTGCGCCAGGCGTAAATGCCCAGCAATTTCAACGAGGCAATGACCGGAGCGGCCAGTACGGCGCCTAAAATGCCGGCCAGTGAGCCCCCCATATAAACGCCGACAATTACAATTAAGGCATGTAAATCCAGCGCCTGTCCCATGATGCGCGGCACTAAAATACTATTCTCTAACTGTTGGACCAAAAACATAAATCCCAAAACAAACAGGGCGTACTGCCAACCGGGTACACCAAAGTAATTCACTGGCTGAAAAAAAGCAACGGTGATGGAAATCCCGGCGCTAACAACCGGCCCGATAGTGGGAATAAATTCCAGCAGTCCGGCCAGCAGCCCCAGTGCCAGCGCATTTTGCACGCCTAAAATAGCCAATCCCAGCCAGACAACGAGAAAAATAACCAGCCCCAGAATAACCTGACCGCGCAAATAGGCGCTCCAAATACGGCCGAATTCGCGCATCAATCGTTCGGCATCGTGCTGGTAGCCTGGCTGCTGGGCGATGCGCGAAACGTAGCTGCCCAGCCGAGGAATTTCGTTGGCAATGTAGATGGAAATCATGAACACAAAAAACGAAATCCCCATCCAGCGCACAGTTGTCGAGGCTAATTGACGGATAATTTGCCCGCCCTGGCCTAAAACCGGCTCAACCAGACCCAACAATTGGTTGGTGATAGTTTCCCAGGGAATGATAGCCGGGTCGATGGTGAATGTGCCGATGACGATGGGTTCAGTCCTAATTGTCAATCCCTGAACGAAGGTGACAACGTCGGAGATAAGGTTGGGAATTAAGTTGATGAACGTCGTGACTTGTTGGAATGCAGCTACGCCCAACGCGGTGAATGCCCAAATCATACCGGCGGCCAGCAGCAAATAGACGACAATCAGCACTGAGCCACGCTTGATTTTCAGGTTTTTGTCTAAAAAGATGATGATGGGGTTGAGGATGTAGGCGACGATGGCGGCGGCGACGATCTGGCCGATTAGCGATTGAAACCGCTGGGCCAGCAGGGCGGCTAACAGCAAAAACCCGATGGCCACACTTATTTTAACGGCGCGGTTCCAGAGCGGGGATTCGTGGTGATGTTCTGGTGGAATTGTGCTCACTGCGTTACCTCATACACATAAAATAAGGGATCGGCATGGAAGCCAGAGACGGTTTGTAAACGGCCGTTCGCAAACATCCCCCTAATTTGTTCCAACTCATTGCTGCGTTCTGGCAGGAAAATAAAAGTTCGCCTGAGTGTTGGCGCGGGCGTCAACGTATCCTCCGGGGGCGTATTCACGTCGAACAAATTGGTCCCTTCACTAAAATCCTGCACCAAAAAAGGAATCGTAGGGAAGCCCACGTACATGCTGGGCGGGCCGTAAAAATAAGCCGTCCAATCAGGGCCGAGATTGTTGAGGTAATCGGCCATGGCGTTGGCGATTTCCGTGTTGCGGTCGGCGAAACTGTGCTGCTGCCGGTACGCGCCGAAGTAGAAGCTGATGTCCTGCAGGGCGAGGAGCATGGTCACAGCCAGTAAAACTGGCAGGAATGAAAGGGTGAAGGGGTGAAGGGGTGAGGGGGTGATCACCCCTTCACCCTTTCGCCCCTTCACCCCTTCAATCAGCCTGCCGATTTCTACCAACCCAACCGCCGCCAATAGGGCAACAGCCGGGGCGGCGATGACCAGGCGGTGGCTGCTGGGAGATTCCAGGAGCAGGGCGCTGCCAAAGATGAGCGAGACGAAGAGCCAACCCAAAAGCAGGCTGTAGCGGAACTGCTTCAGACGGACGATGGCAAAAATCGTACCCAGGGTGAAGATCACGGCCGTTCCCAGACCCAGTAACGGCCGTTCCGGACGATACGATCCGCTTTTGTCCAGCCCATACGTAAACGAGAGCAGCCCATCGACGATTTGGCGGCGCAGCAGCGCGCCCTGACTGATGCCTAAACGGGCTGCTTCCTGACCGAGCCAGCCGGTCTGTCCGCCTAAAATGCTCAGTGAATTAAAGCGTTCCATGAAGACAGTGGGATTGTTGTTGTAATAAAGCAGTTGGGGCAAAGCGATAACCAAAGCCATCAGGGCGGCGGCCAGGATGTGTGGCCACTGTTCTCCGATGGTTTCCCGCTGAAACAGGATGGCTGATCCAAACAGAACGACTAAAATGAGCGGCATCAGGTGGCCGCCTATGAAGAAATAAGCATTCAAACCAACGGCCGTACCCGCCAACAGCCATAGGGAACGGCCGTTCGCCGATTTCCCGTTTTGCCAGGCGATGCCCAACAGCCCCAGTGCCAGCAGTGCCAGCAGACTATCCCATACGTTGGTCAGGCCGATGCGGCTGTATTGCAGATGGAACGAACTGCCCAGGAGCAGAACGGCAGCAATCAGACCCACTTCGCGCCCCCACAACCGCTGGCCAATCAAAAAAGTAGCCGCTACTGTCAGCGCGCCCACCAGCGGCGACAACAGCCGGATCGACAAGACCGAGGGGCCAAGCAGCTTGATGGGCCAGACCAGCAAAAAATAGGGCAGGGTCGGATTGGTCAGCCAGCCGGTGGCGAACGGATTTTGCAGCAGACCATCGCGCACGCTGAGCAAATCCAGGCCGATGCTGGCCTCCGTGCCATCGAGGATGAAGGGCAGGCTGGTCAGGTTAACGGCGCGGATGATAAGGGCGGCGAAAAACAGCGCAGCGGAAGCAATCAACGTGAAACGTGATACGTCATACGTCATGCGTAATTCGTGACGTTTTTGTAGTGCGTAGAAAGCAATTCCGCCAGCGGCCAGCCAGAGCAATATGGCGATGGTTGGGTGGGCGGAACTGCCGAAATTGGCGGCCAAAAAGGCGAGAAAGAAGGCCAGCAAGTAATACCAACGCTGGCGGGGAATGGCGGTGAGGGACGGCCGTTGCCACTGCGGCAGCCCTTTCCAATGCATGCGCCCCTGCCAAACGGCCAAAATCAACAGCGGGATGAGGCTGTAGCCATACCAGCGCAGCCCGGCTGCTGGTTCTGGCGGATTGGCGCCCAAAATCGACTGCCCGGTGAGGGCGCAGAGCAGGCTGGCCAGAATCAGGCTGCCGGTTAACAACCGGGGGCTGAGGCGGGGGGTGGAAACTGGAGACTGGGGACTGGAGACTGGTTGTTGGCGGTTGGCGGCTGGTGGTTGGTTGACAGGCTCGTAGTCTCTAGTCTCCAGTCTCGCAGTCTTTAGTCTCGCAGTCTTTAGTTTCGTAGTCTCTGGTTTGGTAGTCTCGTAGTCTCCAGTCTCTAGTCTCCTAGTCTCCAATTCTTCGATGGTGAACGGCCGTGCCGGGGGCAGTTCCGCTTCAATCGGGCCGTCGGATTGTTTGCGGGCGACGATGAAGATGTACGTACCTTTTTCGGGAAAGGGTTCTTCGTAGAACGGCCGTACCCAGCGTTCCGTGCGCTGCAAACTGGTTTCGTAAGGCGCTAAAATCCAATGGCCGGTGATGGCGTGCAAGATGGCCGACGGCAATCCCTGAACGTGGCCCCATTCCAGGGCGTGCAGCGCTTCGGCCGAGAAATAATATTGCCAGCGCTCAATGGCGAATCCGGCCAAGGCCAGCCGTTCCTGCCATACTTCGGCCGAATCGGTATGGGCGTGGCGGGAAATGAAGTTGAAGAAGCGGCGATACTGGTCGGCCAGACTATTGGCGCCCAACTTCTCGAAGAACTGTGCCCCGCCCAGATTTTGCGTAAACAGATGGCTGGGCATGGTGATGACCAATTGGCCGCCGGGCTGCAAAACGCGGTTGGTTTCAAACAGAACAGCCTGGATGCCGGGGATGTGTTCCAACACCGAGTTGCTGATGACAGTGGCGAAATGGCCATCGGGAAAAGGCATCTGGTCGCCCAGCCCTTGCAGCAGGTGTTGGTACATCTCTGACTTTTGCGCCTTTTTTAGCGGTCCCCACCAGGGATCAATGCCGACGGTTAACGGCCGTTCAAAGGTCATCTGGCTAAAATGGCCATCGCCGCAGCCCAGGTCGAGAATCGGTTCGGCCAGGTCAAGCTGCTGGTAAAAACGGGCTTCCACCGCCCGCAGCAGCCCGCGAAACGCCGGAATCGTCTTTAACTGCCGCCACAGCAGGTCATCTTCGGCTAAGGCTGAATGCTGAATGTTGAATGCTGAATTGCTTGTCACCCTTTCACCCCTTCACCCCTGCTCCCCTGCACCTTGTCCCGCATCGCCCGCAGCCGCTCATAAGCCTCCGGCTCAGGGGCGCTGTTGTCGAAACGGCCGTGCTGCAAATCATCGAATAGCTTGAGGTAGGATACGGCCGTTTCATCCGAACTAAACGCTTCAGCAATAAGCTGCGAATCACGCTGGTAGGCCGTCTTGTTCCGTAAAATTTTGATAATCGCTTCGGCCAGCGCTTCGTGGTCGCCAATGGGGATGATTTCGCCCATGCCCGTCATTGTCACCGGTTGGCGTACACCGGGCAGCGCCGACGCCACCGAGGGCACGCCGCTGCGCATTGCTTCAATCTGCACCAGGCCGAAGGTTTCCGTGTTGTTCAGGCTGGGAATCACCAGGCAGTCCAGATTTTTGTAGAAAGCGGTCAACTCCGGCCCTTCGATGCTGTCCAGCAGATGGTAATGGGATTTATACTTTTCAAACAGCGGCGCTAATCGGGCGGCATACGCTTCTTCACCCAAAATATTTTTGTATGGTCCGGCTTGCAAAACACAGGCGTTGGGGAATTCCTGGCGTACGATGGGCAGCGCCTTGAGCAGCACTTCCACCCCTTTTTCGGCGGCCAGCCGGCAGATGATGCCGATGACTTCGTGGCCGTCAAGTTGGTGTTTGTCGCGGAACGCCTGCGCTGTTTCCGGCGGGCAGTCGGGCAGTTCCACCGGCGGCGGGATGATGTGCAGCTTTTTACCCAAGTATTCGGAAAGGTAGGGCGAATGGCTGCCAAAATCGCGGGTGTAGGTGACGATGGCATCGGCAAATTCACCGGCCAGCCGGTTTTGGACCATGACCACTTTATCCACGACACGGTTAAACAGCGTTGACGGAAGCTGCAAATCGCTGTGGTAGGT
Organism: Ardenticatenaceae bacterium; assembly: GCA_020634245.1. Lineage (GTDB taxonomy): Bacteria > Chloroflexota > Anaerolineae > Promineifilales > Promineifilaceae > JACKCC01. Next base: position 783,310 of record JACKCC010000006.1, read on the forward strand.
GATGACCACCGGCTTGCCCAACACCCGGCCGCGAAAAGCCACGCCCGGCGCGTCAAACTGGGGCAGATGCAAATGGATGATGTCGGCTTTTTGGGCCAGCTTCCAGGCTGTAGGGCCAAAGCTGGGCATGATCACCCCTTTGCTGACGCGAAAGGCGACGGGGATGCGTACCACTTTGACGCCGTCCAGCAAATCATAGCGGAGCAGGTCGGGGTCGTACTGCGAAGTAAGGACAGTGACGTCATGTCCCTGACGGGCCAGTGCCCGACTGAGTCGTTCTACGTAAATGGTCAGGCCGCTGATCCACGGCCGATAATAGGTTAAAACTTCCAGAATTTTCATAAGGTTGTGAGGTCGAGTTGTTCTAATGTATTGTAACGGATAATTTTTGTGGCAATACCGGCCATTGTGCTGCTTAATTCCCGCTCTTTTTGCAGCACAATCAGCAAATATTTGCCTTTGGCATAAGCATAGCCAGCTTCAATGCCCAGCCCTACGCCTTTTTCCGACATTTCCATGACAATTAGGTCGGATTGGTCAATGATGGTAAAGGTTCTTTGCATCAGTTCTTGCGGCGACACGCGAACGGTTCCCCATTTTTCAACGTCGCGGGCGATACACACGGTAGTATAACCGGCTTGCTCAAGCTGACGGCTCAACCGGGCGATTTCTGACTGGTTGCGGTTGTCTTCGTAATATTTGATGCCGATGTAGGCTTGTTTGGCCATGACTTACTCGTATTGTTGTGATTCTATTTTACGGCACAGTCCTTTATACACACCCGGTAAAAATTCTGCTTACCGGATGGAAACAGGTCAGGCTGTTGACTGCTGCCGGAAGCGGCGGGCAGAAGCGACAACTTGCTTGAAGGTAGCGCCGGTTCGGAACAGACCGATGATGCCCAGGGCGATCATGGTGATCATGTTCAGGGCGTGGTACAAAAAGGCAAAGCTGGCCGATGCGCCTTCGGGCTGACGCAGCACCTGGACCAAGGCGAAGGTGACGGCCGCATGAAAGACGCCCACCTGCCCCGGTGAGGAGGGCGCGGCGACGCTGAAAGCAGCGGCGCAGACGATGAATGCGGTCATGACCCAATTGGTTTGGAGGTGTACGGCCGTTAACACCATCCGGTAAGCAAAGATAACCGGCAGCCAAACGACAATGCTCAAAAAAATCAAAATCAACCCATCTTTCAGCCGGGTCAGATTACTCAATCCGGCCAGTAGTTCATCGACCCGTCTGACCCAGTTTTCGGTGTTCAAAAAGGGAATCCAGTTGAAGATGGTAGAGGTGATACGGCGGGTGAACGGCCGTAAATTAGCCGCCGCAATCAAAATCACAATCAGTCCTAACGAGGCAAAACCCAACCCACGGGCGTAATTTTGCATCCAGACCGGTATAGTTTTCACTTCCGACAAAGTCAATGGCAGCAACACAATGAAAAAAAGCAAATCCAGAATACGTTCTACCACCATCGTCGAGACGCCCTGGGCCAGGGTGATGGGCGGCACATTGCCAATTAAAATAGCGCGGGCCACGTCGCCCAGGCGCAGCGGCAAAAGCTGGGTCAGCATGTAGCCGATATTTTGCACGTGGTAAACCTGACTCCATGAAGCTTGATTGTTAAGCATAAAACGCCAGCGGACAGCCCGAATGATCATAAAAATAACCAGTCCTAGCGCGCCTAAAGCCAGGTAACCAAATTGTGCCGATGCCAAAGCGTTGACAATTTCGGACGGCTTAATGAACAGGAAGATAGCCGCCAGACAAACCGCGCTGACCACGATACCTATCCAGATTTGTTGCTTGTTGCTGCTTTCATTGTTCATTGCCGCCGGATTATACCGGCATAGACCATAATCTGACATTTTTTAGTGCTTTGAGTTTGCAAGTGGCAAGTATACAAGTGGCAAGTCTTCTCTGGGAACAAGTACTTGCAAACTCGCTCACTCGCATACTCGCATGAGGTTGTGAATAAGGCGATAATAGTTTGTTGTTTCTGGTGGAAAGCCGGGGTAACTTGCATTATACTAATTTATGAATTGGCATAACTGTCCAAATCCGGAGGCCTCATGAATCACAATATCATCAACATCCAGAAATGGGAACAAAAAATACCCCCGACCGAATCTGTTTTACAGCAGTTGATGCTTGATGAAGGATTGTCGCCATACAAATGGTCGAACGATCCCGGCGATGTTTATGCAGCTCATACTCATAGTTATTTCAAAGTCATTTATGTAGTTTCCGGGTCAATCACCTTTGGATTTCCAATTGATGGTGCGCCGATCACGCTGCGGGCTGGAGACCGATTAGATTTGCCGGCCGGCGTTCCACACAATGCTGTTGTCGGGCCAGATGGCGTGGTCTGCCTGGAAGCACGACTATAAGATTGGTGGCTGGTTGCTGGCGGCTGGTGGCTAGCAACCAATTAACAACCAACAGCCAGCAACTAACAACTAGGCTCATGTTTAGTACAAGTGATCGGGTAAAATAGCCAATATGGACTTTCCAATTGTTGACCTAATGGACCGCGCTTCCTGCGAGGCATGGATAGAAACATATTTTCATCCTGATGGCCTGAAATATCCCCATTGCGGGGCGTCATTGGAGCAAGGTCGCTGGTTTCGCCGTACCCAAAAGAGCGACCTCGATGTGTACCGTTGTCAGGAATGCAAAGGCATCTACAACTTGTACAGCAATACGGTCTTTGAAGGCCGTTATTTTCGCCCAGAGCAAACGGTCTTGTTTATCCGAGGCGTTTGTCAGGGGAAACCGACGGCACAGTTGGCCCGGGAATTGCGTATCAGCCGCACAACAGCGACGGAAGTACGACATCAGTTGCAAGCCAACGCCGAAATAGAACAACCAGAAACCCCACTGGAAGATGAAGAAGTAGAAACCGACGAGATGTTCCAAAATGCGGGGGAAAAAAGGTGAATGGCATGGTGACCCAGATGACCCGCCCCGTCGTCGCGCCAACAAACGGCGCGGCCGAGGCACATACACCAATGACCGGCCGCCGGTTTGTGCAGTCATTGGTCGCCAATCACGGCAAGTGCGTATCCGCGTGGTGCCCAACACCCAAGGGGTCACATTGTGTCCTTTTGTCGAGAAGTTTACCAAAGCTGATGCTACCTTATACACAGACGAGTATGACAGTTACAATCGGCTCAAACGTATCCGTTACACCGTCTGTCATAGTCAAAACGAATGGGCGCGAGATGATGATGGTGATGGAATCCGTGAGGTTCATGTGAATTCTAATGAAGGCGGTTGGACAGGATTACGCAATTTCTTGCGGCCTTTTCGCGGGGTCCACAAAAAGCGCCTGCCCGGCTACGTTGCCATTCATGAATTTGCCGTCAATCAGAAATGTGTATCTCCCAAATTCATCGCTTCTATCGTTCGTTTGCACTAGTTCTAAACATGAGCCAACAACTAACAACCAACATGGAGTTTGCAAATGGAATATGTGAATTTGGGAAAAACAGGCCTGAAGGTTTCGCGTCTTTGTTTGGGGATGATGACGTATGGCGATCCGGGGTGGCGGGATTGGGTATTGCCGGAGGGTGACGGCCGTTCCTTCGTCAAACGAGCCGTCGAATTAGGCATCAACTTCTTTGATACAGCCGATATGTACTCACTGGGCGTGAGCGAAGAAGTGACCGGACGGTTGCTGCGCGAGTTCGTTCCCAACCGGGAAGAAGTGGTAGTCGCTACCAAAGTGTATTTTCACATTGGCCAGGGACCTAACGGCGGCGGTCTGTCGCGCAAACATATTATGGAAGCCATCGACAATTCCCTTAAGCGGTTGGGGATGGAGTATGTCGATCTCTATCAAATTCATCGCTGGGATTACAGCGCCCCCATTGAAGAGACGATGGAAGCGCTGCACGATGTGGTAAAAACGGGCAAAGCACTCTACATTGGCGCGTCGAGCATGTTTGCCTGGCAATTTGCCCAGGCCCAATACACGGCCGATTTGCACGGCTGGACTCGTTTTGCATCGATGCAGAATCATTACAATCTCATTTATCGTGAGGAAGAACGGGAGATGATCCCGTTTTGTGTGGAGCAAGGGGTGGGGTTGATACCCTGGAGTCCCCTGGCGCGGGGCTTTTTGGCCGGTAATCGCCAGCAGTCGGGTGCAGGACCGACCAAGCGGGCCAAAAGCGATCAATATGCGCACGAGATGTATTTTAATGAAAGCGATTTTACGGTGTTGGATCGGGTGACGGCGCTGGCGGAGGAACGCGGCGTTAAACCGGCGCAGATTGCGCTGGCCTGGATGCTGCACAAACCGGGTATCACTGCACCCATCATTGGCGCCAGCAAGATGTACCAGTTGGAGGAAGCGGCAGCGGCGACAGAAATCAAGCTGTCCCCCGAAGAAATTGCAGCACTGGAAGAACCCTATCAGCCCCATCCTGTTTTGGGTCACAGTTAGAGGCAAAGTTTTTACCGCTTGTAAACCTGAAGTGCCAGGCACAGAGCGGAGCGATGTTGGGAATTGCAAATTATACTGCTCTGTGCCTGGCTCTTGTTAAGAGTATAATAGCGGTATCTACCCATGGGAGGTATTCACGATGAACAAAATGTTTAGTTTTTTGGCCGGCGCATTGTCGGGCGCATTAGTGGGGGCGGTTTTGGGTTTATTGCTGACACCGGCTTCCGGTGAGGAACTGCGGGCCGATGTCACCACTCGGCTGCAAAATGCGCTGGAAGAAGGCCGCCGGGCGATGGAAGAAACAAACCGCACGATGATGGAACAGTTTGAGCAGATGAAGAGCGGGTAAGGATTCATGCGTCATTTTGTCATTCGTCATGCGTCAATTTTGATGGTGATGCATGACAAAATGATGTATGAGATGAGGAGCCATTATGGGGCGAATTATCCCGCCAGGAGGAACTGTTTTTGAGACCAAGCGCCTGATTGTCCGCGCAGCGCAGGTTGGTGATGTACCGGTCTATTTTGCTTTGTGGACGAATCCAGACATCATGAAGAATATGGGCTTTCCGCACGGGCTGCCGATTACGCGGGAAGAAATCGCGGCCAAGATTGGAGGACAGGGGGAAGCGGAGTACGGCCGTTTACTCGTCGCCGAACTCAAATCAACCGGTCAGGTCATTGGGGAGTGCAAACTGTATTTGCCCAACGACGAAGGCATATCTGAAACTGATGTCAAGCTGCTGCCCCGGTTTTGGGGGCACAAATATGGGGTGGAAATCAAGCAGGGGCTGGTCGATTATCTTTTTACGAATACGAAGTGTACGGCCGTGCAAGGCACTCCTAACGTTGCCAATATTGCCTCGATTAAAATGCAGGAAGCGGTTGGCGCAGTACGCATTGCTGAACGTGTTTATGAATTCTCCGAAGACAGGCGGGAGGGCACTTGTCCTGTTCACCATCACGTTTATCAGGTTTTCCGAGCCGTCTGGCAGCAAAAGCACTAGAACGAAAAGTAAACTTAAGGAAGCCTCGTCGAGGGCCGAGCCTGTTGAAGCCCGGCTGCCTTCGACAGCGGTTCAGCAAGCTTACCGACCGCCCTCAGGCAGCGACCTGTAAAGTTATATTACTGGTCAATTTTCAATTTTCAGCCAATACGTGGCGCTGTCGGTGGTAAAAGGCGTCAGCGGCATAATGACCAGAACCCCGCCGCCTTTGCCGATGGTGACAGGCCACTGCCCCTGGTTGTATTCGTTAAGAGGAAGCCGGGTAACGGTGGGGTTAGGGCCATCTTCGATGAGTTGGACGGCCCACTGTTGGGGAATTTGCCAGCCAGTTTGCAGGAAACCGCTGGCCTGCCAGCCATCATTATCGCCTTCGACGTCAGTTTGGTAGCCCAGTTCGGGAATGCTGATGTCGTCCAGGGCAAATCCTTTGCCGGTCACGGCCGAATCGGTCAGTACTTCAAAGCGGATCATAACGGTTTGGCCAACGTAGCTGTTGAGGGAGATGGCTTCTTTGAGCCAACCGTCCTGGCTGCCACTGCGGTCGGCGCTACGGCCGTTAAACGCCGGCCCAAATTCACCCACACGACTTCTATTCGGCGACAAAATATCCCAGGTCTGCCCGTTATCCGTGGAAATTGTGATGTAGGCAAAATCATAATCCTCTTCCAAATCATACCATGTGGAGAACTTGAGGGTGGCGCTGTTGATGCCGCTGAGATCGAAAGCGGCCGTTAACTGCATGTTGGAATCGTTTTGACCTGGCGCGAACCACATCTGCTGGCCGCTGCGGGGTGGCGAGTCAATTAGATTAACCAGGGTGTCACCGGCGAAAGTGACGGTGCTTTCGCCGCGATAATCGAGATCGATGTAGTGAACACCAAACTGGTTTAGTTCCTTGATTTCATCCAGGTTGGCTTCGTCAACGCGCTGCTCCAGGTCGGGCCGGCCGAAATCAAGGTTGCGGTAATAGTAGGCCGGGCCGGCAGCCGGATTGTCCAAATAGTTGGCAGCGGCCCAGTCGGCGGTGAACTGGACGAGATCACGGGACGGATCGTAGCCTTCGAGGATGGCGCGGACGCCGGCCATGCCGTTGGCCGGATGACGGGATAGTTCTTGAATGGCATCTTCGCCTAGCTGTTCCCAGAGGTAAACAGAGTACAGGTAAGCCCCGGCATAGTGGGCGTCGATGACGTCGTCTTCGTAATCCCAGGTGTTGAGTTGAATGTCGGGCTGGCGCAGATAATCGTAGGTATCGGCCGTTTCCAAGCCCATGTAAATTTCGGCTAATTGGGATAAACCCTCGTTCAGCCAGGTGGCTTCGTTGCTGTCCATCGCCCATTGGATGAGGTGTTGGATTTCGTGAACCATTGTGCCGTAATACAGATCATCACCGAATTCCAACGGTCCCATGATCAGGTTGACCAGTTCTTCTTCGTTGGATTCGTTGTATAGATCGCTGGGATATTCGTCGGTGTCGGAGAAGTAGCCCAATTCGCTGCCATCGGCGTCGCCGGAGAGGTGGAGGATGCTGAAATGAGGGTCATTGTCTATGCCAGGCTGCCATTCCTGACCAAATAGATTGGTGAGCCGGGGGTAGTAATCTTCCATCAGGCGCTCGGCAGCAGCGGTCACTTCGGCCTGGTTGTAGTCGAGGCGTTCGTCTATCCAAAAGTTGGCGTCACCGACGGAGGCCATGAGTACGGCCGTTATCGGGCCTTCATCTACGTAAAAAGTCTGGGTTGAACCGATTTCGTACTCAGGGGCGTCAATCGTGCGGGAGGAGAGGTTGAATTTGCCTAACCGATTGGCCGTTTCATAATAATCTTGGGCTGGATAGTCGGTATCGAATAATCGGTTTAAGTCATTGTAAGCCTGGTTGAGGATGGGCTGCTGGATGATTTCGCCGGGAGCGTTGAAGGCGGGCTGGGGTACAGGGGTTGCCTCCGGTTCCTCCACTGTTGGCGTTTCCTCCGGCGCGGGGATGGGGGTCGCCGAGGGCAGGATTTCGACGGTAGGCGGTTTGGTGGGAACGGCCGTGGTCATAATCTCAATCGTGGGTGTATTCGGTGCGGGAACGGCCGTGTAAAAGTAATATGCCAGCCCGCCAATGCCCAAAGCGGCGGCGCAGGCCAGACAGATAGCAATAATCAGGCAGCCGCCTAAAATGTAGAGTAGGGTTTTATTTTGTTTTGTTTTCGGTTGTTGGACAGGTTCGTTCACGAAATCACCATCAAATTAATCAATTCCAATGCACTCTCATTAAAGAATAACCACATCTACTCCTGTGTCCATAGGAAATTGTAATTGGGCAAGCAAATTCTAATCGAATGATTAAGGAGTTGGTTGGATTACTCACGGAAGGGCAGCCCAAACGCTTTAGCCGGGTTTGTTCGGGTAATTTTGTCTATGGCAGCCTGATTCACGCCTCGTTTCATGAGCAGAGGCAGGAATTCAGATTTGAGGCGGGTGTGGGGAATGACATTGCCGCCATTTATCTGGCCAATGTTGTACCAGCCGGCATCCTGGGAGAGAAGAATTTGCTCCTCATACCCTTGCTCGAGCAGTGACAGCAGCTTATTGGCGTGGTCTTCAGCGCCGCCAAAGGCCAGACCATCTAATTCGATCCAGATGCCGGTTGGGGCCAGCTTGAGGACACGCTCGAAATTTTCTTCTACTTGTGCGTGGACGAAAATCCAGCGGGAATGATCGATTTGATGTTGGTCAAGAATGGGGATGATTTGCTCGGCGGCGTCGGCGGTACAGGTGTGGGTGACAATGGTCAGGCCGGTGGCCCGATGGGTCAGAGCGGCGGCGTGGATGAGTTTGAGGTCGAGTTCTGTGGGTTGGGGGTTAACGGCCGTTTTAATAAACCCTGGCTTGATTCCTGTACCATCAATACCCATTTCAAATTCGGTGGTCCAATCTTCGGCCAACTGTTCAGCGCTGCGGGCAAGGGCATAATCCGGCAAATATTGATTGTTGTAAAGCCCGGTATTGGTGACGATGTTCAGCCCGGTTTTTTCCGAAAGGGCGCGGAAAATTGCGGCATCGCGGCCCAGAAAATTGGGCGTACATTCAAAGAATGTTTGTACACCCTGGTCAACCAACGCTTGCAGGTAGGGCTGCATTACCTCGATGACGTTGTCTGCTTTATAGCGATGTTTTCCCGCCGTGGCCGCACCGCCAAAATCAACCATGATATGCTCGTGCGGCAGCGTAAAACCCATCTCATTAACCGGAACCGGTCCGCAAACAGTGTAAACGACATTATTGTTGGCATTTATTGACATCTCGTGCCTTCCTTGTACCCAATATTGCTGCTGTTGAATTACTCTGGATTATAAGAACTTGGTTGGCAATCGCAACTGAATTCCGCGCCTTGTGTTTTTGACAGTGTGTTGGTGTGTGATTTGTTATGTGTCACGTGTCAAGTGTCATGTGTCAGGTACTGCACCGCACGGTTTGTTTTCCGAGGAATTTTTTATGAAATATGCTCATATTGTTGGCTGGGGCGCGTACTTGCCCAAAAAAGTGTTGACCAACGACGACATTGCCCTGATGGTGGAGACGTCGGACGAATGGATTTATACGCGGACAGGCATCCGGGAACGACGTATTGCCGGTGAGAAGGAAACGACGGCGACGCTGGCTTTTGAAGGGGCGGCGCGGGCGCTGGCCGTAGCCGACATCCATCCTTCCCAGGTGGATTTGATTGTTGTGGCCACTTCTACGCCAGAATATATTTTTCCATCGACGGCTTCGCGGGTGCAGGATTATTTGGGGGCACACCGGGCGGGGGCGTTTGATTTGTCGGCGGCCTGTTCCGGTTTTGTGTATGGGCTGGATATGGCGGCACAGGCAATCGCCACCGGTTCGATCAAAATTGCCATCGTCATTGGCGCGGAGACGTTGTCGCGGGTAATGGATTGGGAAGATCGGGGAACCTGCATCTTGTTTGGTGATGGGGCCGGGGCGGTAGTTTTGAAAGGGTCGAGCGTACCAGGCGGCTTGCTTTCTTCCACGCTGCGCTCCGACGGTTCTGGCGGTGAACTGCTGACACTGCCGGCGGTGTATCACAACCCGGTTCCGATGCTGGGGCCGGAATATTTGCAAAATGGGCATGGTGACAACACGATCAAAATGAACGGCCGTGAAGTGTTCCGTTTTGCCACCAAAGTCGTCAGCGACTCAATTGAGGTTGTCGTCCAAAAGGCTGGGTTGACATTGGATGACGTTGATTTGATCGTGCCCCATCAGGCCAACACACGGATTATTGAAGCGGTAGCCAAACGGCTCAAGCTGCCCATGGACAAATTCTTCCTCAATATTGAACAAGCCGGCAATACGTCGGCAGCCTCGATCCCCATTGCGTTGGTGGATGCGATTCATGCCGGCCGCCTGCACCCGGATGATAATGTTGTATTTGTTGGTTTTGGCGGCGGTCTGACCTGGGCGGCAGGTGTGATAAAATGGGATGTCACGCCGCCGCAAGTATCGCTGGCAGACCGTGAATGGCAGCGGGCGCGTTATATTTGGGCACGGCTGCGCTCTCGTATCCGCAAATTAAGCCGCCGTATTGGAGCCAGATTGTTGGGTTCGCCTACACCGGAGGCGTCATTGAGGGATGTGGAGAAGAGGGGCAAGGGTGCAAGGGTGCAGGGGGGCAAGGGAGAACGGGATTAGGTTATGAGTGATTTTTGGAATGGCAGGCGAATTTGGTGGGGAATTGCGGGGATTGCGGTGGTAACGGCCGTCATCCTTCTCATCGCCCCGGAAGAAGCAACGTTAGGGGCGGGGATTCGCTCGGTGTATGTGCACGTGGCTTTGATTTGGGTGGGGCTGGCCGGGTTTGTGGTGGCTGGTTTGTTGGGTGTTGGTTTGTTGGTGACGGGTTATGAGCGTTTGTATCCCTGGCTGCGGACGATTGGCTGGATTGGCGTGGGCTTTTTTGCCGCCGGTCTGGCGATGAGTGCCGTTTCATCCAAAGTGAATTGGGGGGCAGTGTTCTGGCAGGAGCCGCGTATGCGTTCGTCGAGCACATCACTGGCCATTGCGGTGATTGTGATGGTGGCGATGGAGTGGTTTCCCTGGCTGCGAGTCCGGGGTTTGATGATGACGGCCGTTCCCCTCATCTTCTTCTGGCTGACGGCACGTACAAAACTGGTCTTGCATCCCGGCAATCCGATTCTTACCTCAAACTCAGTGGCAATTCAGGCCACGTTTGTTGGGTTGTTTGTGCTGGTGGGGCTGGCGGCGGCGCTGTTGGTGTGGCGGGGTGTGAAGCGGGATGCGTGAAAAGTGGAGGGTGCTGCTTGCCGCAGCATACGAAAACTACTCATTCGTTTGTGAAGGAATCAGTGGCCGCCAAGGATTGGTATATGGCCAAGAAAATTCCCCTTCCAGGAATTGCAAATTCTGATTGGCGACATTGACTACAACAACCCTTTGGGGAGCCATAACATCCCTGATCCCAACTTCATCGAAAAACAATACCAGATATTTACCATCAGGCGACCAAAAATGAAAGCCGGCAAACATCTGCTTTTCAAATAATAAATCGGTAGATGTGACTGGACAGGTTATGTTTTCTTTCGCCAGGTCAAAATAACATAGGCCAGAATTACGCGAATCAGAATTCTCATAGACGAAGCTAATCTGCTTGCCGTCTGGTGACCAGGCATAGCCAAAGGGACTAACATTCTGGTTGGTTGCCCACTTGTTTACGATTTCCGGGCAAGTCTTCTTGTTTGAAATAACTTCTAAAATACATGGTGATCGCCCTTCAATGAACAAAATTCTATTAGTTTCGACAGGAGACCAAGAGTTTTTCCACATTAGACTCATACCAGCGTATTGTCGAAATATCTCACCCATGGGCGTATAAATGGCTAAATTGTAATCGCTGTTGTCACTGTAGTAGTTTTTTTCATATGTCACAGACAAAAACATGCCATCCGGCGACCAGTAGGCTAATGCATATTCGAAAAAAGGTTCATCTAATGATTGGAGATGCTGGAACGGGTTAAATAACTTGTTTTCCGTCTGTGTCTCATGATCTACGATGGTTACTGAATCTGTTCCATTTTCTTGTCTAGTGATTTGAACCTCATAACGGCCGTTGGGTGAAAAGGTGTCTTGATTAACAGTAGGCAACTTGATGCCTATCTCGGCCAAAATATCAATCACCTCTCGCGCACGAACGTTAAGCTGCTCTCCGGTATCTACATTGAAAATAGTTACTGGCGAATATTCGATATTACCCAACAGTAAAACATTGACTGCCGGGTCAGTAATCCATTCAGGCACAGAGGATAACCAAGGCGTTACCGTGGCGCTTGGCATACTCGTAGGTGTGCTGATTGGTATATCGGTCGGCGTTATTGAAGGGATTATGGCAGGCGTGTGTGTTTCCGTTGGCGTCGCCGGAGGGACAAATTCCGTGACCGTTATTTGAGCAGGAATTGCGTTTTGTGTTGGGGGAATACTGGTTGGAATGGGAGAATTTTCCTGGCAGCCGGAAATGAAAAGAAAGAAAGTCATGACAAAAACGAAAAGTTTCATTATTTTTGCCGAATAGTTGAACATATTTGCTATTTGTTGTGATTCAACTTGATGGCTTGGGCGATATGCTTCATCATCATCGGCTCGTCGATAACGCCTTCGATGTGGACACGGCCGTTCACCACCGTATGCGGCAGCGTGTAAGCCGAATGCCGGATCAGCGCTTGGGGGAATTCATCGGCCATGATCAGGTAGGACTTGACCTTCTCGTTAGCCACCGCCAACCCAAAAGCGATTTTGGCCACCAGCGCCCCGCCTTCATCGTCCGCCGCCGACAGCACCTCGATGGTGACTTCAGATGGCAGTTTTGTCAACTGGATACGGGTCAGCGGCTCCAGCGTTTGCGCCTGAAAGGAAACGACCTGAATCGCCGTGATCAGCGAGGTAAGCTGATACCCCTTGGGCCAGCCGATGATGCGCACGCCGTAATCGACCGGCTGGCCGTCTTTATCGCCCATGACGCCCAGCACAGGCCAGAAATTGTAATTTTTACGGCGCGAGAACTGCTTGAGGTTGATTTTGTCGAAATGGCTGGCCAGTGCCCGGCAGAGCACGGCCGTTTCCTGTTCCTCATCGCTGGCATCCTCAATGCCCCAATAATGCAAATGCACCGCCCCCGGTAAGTTGTCAAAAAATCCCGGTAACTGTTCCCACGTTTCCGCATCAAAAGGATAGTGTGTGTTATTCATCGAGAGGATTTATAATCGGCTTGGCGTAAATGAGCAAGGAAGAGCGTCATGACGTCATTTTCTCATTCGTCATCATGTCATGCGTCATTGGTATGCTTACTTGACGTATGACAAAATGATGCATGACACATGACTTCATGACGCAGGAGAACTTATGACCACTTTCATCATCACCTTCATCATCTGGGCGCTGCTGCACAGCCTGATGGCGGCACGGCGGACGAAGAATTGGGTGCGGGCAAGGGTGGGGGAACGGCCGTACCAGGGCCTCTACCGTCTCTTCTACAATGTGTTTGCCGTGTTGACCTTTGTGCCCGTGTTGTGGGTAACGGCCGTTAACCTGCCCAACACCCAACTGTGGCAAATCCCCGTCCCCTGGGCCTACGCCGCCAATCTGGTCCAGCTCATCGGCATCATCGGCCTGGGCATCGCCCTCTTCCAGACTGACTTTTGGGATTTTGTCGGTCTGCGGCAAGCCGTGCGCTATTTTCAGGGCGAGGCCGAAATCAATTTGCCGCCCAAACTGGTCACCGGCGGCATGTACGCCCTGGTGCGCCATCCCCTCTACTTTTTCAGCCTGCTGGTCATTTGGTTCACGCCGCTCATGACCTTGCAAACATTGCTCTTCAACTTTTTCGTCACCATGTATTTGTGGGCCGGTTCCCGCGTCGAGGAACGCCGTCTGGCCGACTTTTTCGGTCCGGCCTACGCAGAATATCGCCAAAAAGTGCCTGGCCTCATCCCGATTAAGCTGCCTTTTTAACCCGTAGCCGCGATTTCACAATCGCGTTTTATCGTCTCCGCAAACGCCGACTCGACGAGCAACTTGCCGATTGCGGAGTCGCCCACCCGACAGAAATTTTGTGGCTTCCCGTGCGGAATTTCGTTATAGTACCGGCAAGAAAAGGGCCGCTTCAGGGTAGCAAAAATGAAAAGTCACTATCTGGCAACGAAATTCCACATCCCTCTCTGGCGTACCAATGGCGTTCCCCGTCCTCGTTTATTAGAACGCTTGCAGAGCGGTCTGGCTAATCACCACAAGCTGACCCTGATTTCAGCCCCGGCCGGTTATGGCAAAACGATGCTGATGGCGGAGTGGATTGCCGGATTGCAGGACACGGCCGTTTCCACCACCTGGCTCTCCCTCGACGAAACAGACAACGACCCGGCCCGCTTTTTGAGTTACTGGCTGGCTGCATTCCGGAGCGTCAACGAATCCCTGGGCCAAAGCGCTCAAAGTCTGCTGGGTATGCCCCAAATTCCGCCACCGTCAGCCATCTTTGATCAACTTATCAACGACCTGGCCGGGCTGGATGACCGGATTCTTTTGGTTTTGGACGATTACCACGTCATCGACAATCCGCAAATCCACGAGGCGCTGGAATATTTCCTCGACCATCAGCCGCCGCAAATTCACCTGGCCATCACCACCCGTTCCGACCCGCCGTTTACCTTGTCCCGGCTGCGCGTGCGCGGCCAGCTTACCGAGATTCGCGCCTACGATTTGCGTTTTACTATTGATGAGGCCCGCCAATTTTTCAACCAGGCAATGCAGCTAAATTTGGAGCCGGAGGACGTGTCCACGCTGGAGGCGCGCACCGAAGGCTGGGCCGCCGGGCTGCAATTAGCGGCGCTGGCCATGCAAAATCTATCCGACCGGCGCGATTTTCTGGCCGAATTCAGCGGCAGCCATCGGTACGTCATCGATTATTTGCTGGATGAGGTGCTGAAATCACAGCCGCCGAAGATACGTGATTTTTTGCAGGAAACGGCCGTTCTCCATCGTTTTAATGCCGATTTGTGCCAGGCCGTCACAGGGGACAGCGCTGCTGCCGAGATTTTGGTCCATCTGGAGCGGGCCAATCTGTTCCTTGTTCCGCTGGATGACCGGCGCGGCTGGTATCGCTACCACCACCTCTTTGCCGACGTCTTGCGCGCCGCTCTGCCGCCCGAAACCGAGCCGGTGATTCACGGCCGCGCTGCTGGTTGGTTTACCGATCAGGGGTTGCTGGACCAGGCCATTCCCCACTGGCTGGCTGTGCCCGACACAGCGCAGGCGGCGCAGCTCATCGGCCGTCTGGCAGCGGATTGGCTGAAAAATGGGGAACTGCAAACCTTGTTGGGCTGGCTGGAGAAATTGCCGGAAACGGCCGTTTTTGTCGACCCTGACCTCATCTCTTACAAAGCCCTCTCCCTGCTGCTGACCGGCCAGATTGACCGGGCGCGACAGTACGCCAAGCAAGCGCGGGAAACATTTGAAAATATGGCCGAGAAAACCGGGCTGGGCCGACTGTTGGCCATCCAGGCCTGGTTTGCCATGACCGGTGGCAAAGCCGACTGCGGCGCGCTGGCTCAATCGGCGCTGGCCTGGCTTGACGAAACCGACCGCTTCTTCCGGGCTATCGCTTTGATTGCTCTTGGTTCTGATTATGCCTGGAACGCCGATCTGCCCACGTCGAGCCGTGTTTTTCAGGAGACATACGAGTTGGGCCGGCAGATGGGGCACGCGTTCATCACGTTGGGGGCGCTGGCCAACTGGGCTTTTAATTTGCTGGAAATGGGCCAACTGCGGCAGGCGGAATCGTTGTGTCGGGCGGCGTTGGCCGAATATGTGGATAATCGCGGCCGCCCACTGCCCATTCTGGGCATAATTTACAGCCCGCTGGCAGCCATTTGTTATGAGCAAGGCCGCTTTGACGAGGCGCAAGCGTTTGCCCGCCAGGGCATCGAACTAAGCCAGCGCCTGTTTTCCAGCGTGATTTTGGGTGGCGACAGCGAGATTGTGTTGGCGCGGATCGCCTTCCATCGCGGCTATCCTGACGAGGCGTTGGCCCTGCTGGAGGAGACGGCCCAGGCGGCCCGGCAGCGCAACGTGATGATGGTGGTGTATAAAACGGCCGTTGTTCGGGCGGAAATTCAGTTGCTGCTGGGCAACCTGGCCGAAGCTGATGTACACCTTACTGAATTGGAAACCCAGGCACAGACTGATTTGCCTAAGACCCGGCAGATTTTCGCCCATTTGCGCGCCCGCTATTGGGCTGCCAAAGGGCAGATGGAAAAAGCGCGGCACATTCTGGCTGAACTGGAGCAGTTGGATTCAGCCGAGGGTTGTCTGCGGCGGTTGATGGGCGTTTATGTCACTCAGGCGCTGCTGGCGCAGGCCGAAGGCAATCGGGCGTGGGCGCTGGATGCGTTTGCCCAGGCGCTGCGATTGGCCGCGCCGGAAGGATACGTGCCCCTCTTTTTCCCGCACGCAGGTTGGCCGACACGGCCGTTGCTGCAAGCGTCGCAGGCTGTGGCTCCGGAGTTGGTGGCTGCCGTTCTGGTGCAAGCGCTGCCGGCGGCTGAAGATGCGCCCACACCCGCTGATTTTTTGCCGGAACCGCTGACGGAGCAGGAAGTTCGCGTACTGGGTTTGCTGGTGGACGGCCGTTCCAATCAGGAAATCGCCGATGAGTTAGTTATCTCGCTGGGGACGGCCAAATGGCATGTCCATAATATTTTGCAAAAACTGGGCGTGGCCAATCGTGCCCAGGCCATCGCCAAAGCGCATGAGTTGAATCTCTGATAATAGTGCCAGGCAAGGGACGCAAGGTTCTGACCAATTAAAGCTGCTCGCCCCTTGCCTGGCACTCCAACCTACCCCCCTATCCTCTAATCATTTGAAACCTATCCCCAACCCTATCTCTCGGTAGGCGACGCCGCGCTGCCCTGGCGGTAGACTGTGAGCATAACAAAAAACTGGCACGTTGGAGGTGCTTTCAAATGAATCCATTTACTAAATCGACATTATTTTTACGCTGGGGAATGCTGCTGCTGGTGCTTTCGGCTTGCGCTTATCCGGGAACAGGCACCGACCCGGCGCGGATTGTGAATAAAACGGCCGTTCTCATCGCTGACTTCACACCCCCATCCGATTATGAGCCGGATTTTGGCCTGCACACGATGGGATACACGGCCGTTGCCTACAAAAACGGCAGCATCGGTCACCTGTACCTGGCGCAGTCGGAAATGGAAGCGGATGGAGATGCTTTACAGCAGGCACTGGGCGAGATGGTTCCTGGTTATCGTTATGAGGAGGAGAATCTGACGGTGGTGGAGCAGCGGCAGGTTTCTATTCGCAATCAGGCAGTGACTGTGACGATTAGTGAAGGGATGGGATGGGATAACGAGTTGCTGCGGCAGGCAACGGCCGTATTTCAGGGCAAAGCTGGCCCCGCACTCCTCATCCTGCAGCAGCCGATCAGCCAATGGGATGACGCCGCAGTCGATGCCTTTCTCACTTCAGTTCGATAAAGGGTAATGAATCATGAATCGCAAATTGAGTTTTTCCATCATGGTTTCGCTGCTGATGGGCGTTAGCCTGGGTATTTTATTGGGACCGGCGCTGGGATCAGTTATCAGCTTCCTGGTCAAAATAGTCTGCGCCATTTTCTTCGATAACGCCTTGGGGAACATTGCTCTGGGCATGGTTATTGGCGCTGTTTCAGCCTTGATTGTTTATTGGTTGGCAATGGCCGTGTCTCTCCGCAGAAACGTTGACAAGCTGGATGAACGGCCGTCAACCTGGGGCGCTTTGTAGAAGGTATGGGCATGGACAAATATGTTTACCAAATTCGCGTACAGGGCCATTTGGATGCGCGCTGGCTGCACCGCTTTGAGGGGTTGACCATCACGTTGACCCCGGCTGGTGAAACCATCCTGACCGGCCCCATCGCTGACCAGGCTGCTTTGTACGGTGTATTGAATCGTGTTCGCGACCTGGGGCTGGACCTGATTTCGGTGCAGCGCCAGCCAATAGAAAATGAAAAAGGAGTTTGATGATGACTACCAATAGTTTAAGGAAAACGGCCGTTACCCCACGCGCCACCATGTTTGTAATGGCCGGTCTGATAGTTGTGCTTCTCGGCGGCATCCTGCTCTTGAACACATTAGTCGGGCAAAACGGAGCAGCCCAATACGGTCCGCCGCTCGATTTCCAATTCCTGGCCGAAATTGATCTCTCGATTAAAACGTGGGAAGAAGCAGCCGTAGCCCAGTTTTCGCTGGCTGAAAGCGCCGAGGTTGGCCTTTATTTCAACTTGCGCAGCGTGGATTCGGCTTCCTTTGACCTGAGTTTGCAAGGCCCCAACAGTTTCCAGACGCTCATTCTGCACAGCGAAACTTACCGCACTGATGAAGCTGGGGCTGGCTGGCAGCGCAATTTTACCTTGCCGCCGGGCGATTACCGAGTGATGTTAACGGCCGTGCAAAGCCCTGGTGTTCTATCAATTTATTGGGGTACCGCCGAGTAGTCCCTAAAACAAAAAGCATTAGCCCACAGATTCCGCAGATGGCACAGATTCATTATTTGTGGAATCTGGGAAATCTTGTGGATGTTTCTAAAGGAAATTTTGAAATGAACAAGAATCGAAAACAATTACTTCCGGATCGGTCGATGGGTGTGGGGATGGTCATCGGCATGAGCTTTGGCATCATCTTTGGCCTGCTGGCCGATAACGTGGCGCTGGGTGTGGCCCTGGGCGTATCCATTGGCGCTGGCCTGGGTGCTGCTTTACAAAAAAGCGCCTGATACTGGAGATTTTGACATGACTACCATAAAACAAATGATTGATCGTGGTCAAACACGAAAAAGTATTACACAAAATAATCGGTTTGCCAGAACGGCCGTTGCCGCAGGCAGCGCTTCATTAGCCGGGTTTCTCACGGCCCTGACTATGCCTGCCGGACCAGTCACCGCTACCCAGGTGTGGATTGTGATGGCAGTTGGCCTGCTGGTGGGGTTAGCTGCCGGGCTGTCTTTACGCACTTACTGGGCAATGCTGCTGGCCCCACTGGCCTACATCATCCTCTTCGAATTTTTCCGGCCAGCGGGCGCAGTCCCCACCACCGGCGCGATTCGCCTGGACAATTCTTACGGCATTCTGGCTTTGCTGGTGGGACGTGGATTTCATGGATTAGTCGGTCTGCTGCCGATGGTGTTGGGCGCGGGATTGGCTGTGTTGGCGACACGTTACCATGCTGGTGAATTGACCGGTTGGGGCCGAATAGTTTTGCAGGCAGCGCTGCTGCTTATTTTGGCGGCGGTGGTCGTAGCGCTGGCCGTTTTGAATGGGATTCCGGCCCGTACGCCGCCCATTGTGGATATTGATGGTCAACCGGTGGCGGGAAGTATTGCTGAGTTAACGGCCGTACCTCTCGGCGGCCAGGAGCAAACCATCATGATCCGTGCTCACAGTGCCGACCGGCCGGTACTGCTTTACCTCAGCGGCGGCCCCGGCCAGAGCGATCTGCCCTATTCGCGGGTGCTGCTCGAAGATTTGACGCAGGATTTTGTCGTCGTCAGTTGGGACCAGCGCGGCACCGGCAAATCGTATCCGGCGCTGTATCCGACGGGAAATGTGACACTGGAGCAGGCCGTCGCCGATACCATCGAGCTAACCAATTATCTGCGCGACCGTTTCGACGAGGAGAAAATCTACCTGTTGGGCGAATCGTGGGGGACGACATTGGGTGTGCTGGCTGTGCAGCAGCGACCCGACCTGTACTACGCCTGGATTGGCAGCGGGCAGATGGTCAGCCAGCGCGAAACGGACCGCCAGCTTTACCGCGATGTCATGGCCCTGGCCGACCGCAACGGCAACGCGGTATTGAGAGAGCAAATGCTGGCTTTTGGCGAACCGCCTTACGCCGACACACCTTATCCCAATGCGGTGGTGATGGGTTACTACGACCAGCTTGGCCAGCCCTACCGCCCGCCGCAGGATTACATCGACCGGGGAACGGCCGCTAACGTGGGACCGTGGGGTATCCTGGGCAGCGAGTACAGCCTGGTGGAAAAAGTCAACGTCCTGCGCGGGCTGATTGACATGTTCACTGTCATGTATCCGCAACTGCAAGGGATTGATTTCCGGCAGGATGTGCCCCGGCTGGATGTGCCGGTTTACATTCTGGACGGCGCGGCCGAACTGGCGGCGCGCCGCGATCTGGTGCTGGAATGGTATGAGCAGCTTGAAGCGCCCCGTAAGCAGATTTACACCTTTGACGATGCCGGGCATTCGGTGGCCTTTGAGCAGTTTTCAGCGCTGCACCGCATTTTGACCGAGACGATTGTGCCGGAGACGTATCCTGACCGGTAATTTACGGCAAACAACTGCCGGGAGACTGATTTGGGGTTGGTCTCCCGGTTATTTTTGGGAGAATGGGAAGCGGTGGTTGATTTGGTGACGGCCGTTCCCCTCCGCAACCAGTGCTAAATTATCGACCTGAATCGTCCAGGCGATGGATTGGGTGTGCAGCCAGGTGACGATGGGGCCGAGGTTTTCCGGGGTGATGTCGCCATGGGCCAGGGTGATGTGGGGGAACCAGACGGCAGGGGCGTAGTAGGGGATGCTGCCTTGACTGTGCGGGTTAACGGCCGTCCACACCCGTTCGTGCAGCTGCGTCAAAGCCAAACTGCGAGCGACGGGGACGTAGATGACCGATTCGGCTCCGGGGAAGATGGCGATACCGGCGGCTTGGATGGGGAAGACGGCCGTTTCCTTTGCCAGCCTTTCCAAAATACCGGCCAGCCTATCCAGGTCATACGCTTCGGCCACGTGATAGGAGAAATGGGGTACAAACGTCGCCGCCGGATTGCCCACGCCAAACCGCTGCGCCATCTCCGCCCACAGCTTTTCGACGAATTCGGTGTGCTGGTCATCCAGCAATGAAACAATGCCGTGCATGGCTAATCTTTGAGCGAATCCAGCAATTCTTGGGTTCTTTCCTCTCGCATTTTGGAAATTATCTCTTCGGGCGGCGGCAAAGGTTTGCCTGCCAATCGTTGTTGAATGTGCTGGCGCAATTGGACAGTTTTCGCTAGAAGGCGTTGTTGTGTGTTATTTTCCTCCTGTTTTGATCGCTGTGGTTTTTCGTTCATTTTGGTAAAAATTAGGTATTCCTTTGTCAGAGAGGTGATTGTTGCTGATCTTGTGATCATCAAAATGATAATGGTACATTTTTACTCAGCGGCCGTTCTACTTTCATGGCTCTAATATGGGTAAATTTCCACATGTCTTGGACACTAATCACATCAAATCCTAACTTTGTCAAACCATTTGTGAATTCTTCTCGATCACTGAAGCGGTTAGTTGCTTCGATAATGTGCAATTGACCGTCCAGTCGTAACACTCGATGAGCTTCACATAAGTAGTCTGAGAAGTTATGCCCCATCAATGATAGGGAGAATATAGCAACGTCCAACTCTCCATCCTCTAAGGGCACATTCTTCATATCGCAAGCTATGACATGTTCATTGAAGGCTACATGATCGAAACTGTAAACGGTCGTAGTATCAGCTAAGGCTTCCGCAAGAAGCGCTTCCCCACATCCGAAATCACCAATAATGTATCCTGGCCGCACCTGACACCATTTTATCATTTCTTCATAGGGCACAACGGCCCAATCTTGGCGGGCTTGTCGATAAAGCGTATGGTAATGCACCCATTCTTGCGGATTATCTTGTAAGCGTTGATGCGTCTTTTGACTATTTGCCTGATTCCAGCGACTGTTTATTTGCGAAAAGTCTCCATATTGCCGTTGCCGTCGTTCTAAATCAATCTGATCGCCATCAAGTGAAGGTACGGTTAACTGCAATCGGGTAATGGTGGTCACTTGACCTTCTTCCAACCGTTGTAACCAACCCATCAAATCCCGAAATGCTTGAGCCGGGCTTCTCAGATGACCTTCTGGAACCACGCCGTCTACTGCTGCATCAGCAATGGATTTCTTGAATTGAATCCGGGCTAATTTAGAACGACACCATGACCAAGTTTCATTTCCCACGTAAGCCTGGGTGATGGGAATGACCATTTGCACCTTCTGGCTGCGCTGACCCTGACGATAAATGCGCCCTAATAACTGTTCAAACTCAGCATTAGTCCAGGGTAGAACGTTAATAATGAGACGATCACACACATGTTGTAATCCATCCACGCCTGTGCCAATAGCCCCAGTGCCAATGAGGATATCTACTTCGCTATTTAGAAAGGCGTTTAACCCGCTTTTGTCTTCTCCTGTATAAAACCCTACCCGCCAACCATCCGTGGTAAGTGCATCGTACAAGATACGATCAATGCCAGTGATATAGTGACAATAGATGAGAGTGGGGCGAGGCTCTTCACTTAGTACTCGTCGGATAGCTGGAAGCCGGGCTTCAGTAAGTATTTGTTCCAACCCCAAAATGTTGTGACTTTGCTTACCCAGAGCCAAAATGTCGTCTAACCATTCACTGCAATCTACCTCAACGATTTCTTGCTCAAACTGAATGTCATATTGAGGCAACCAACGAATACCCAAAGTAACCAATTTTTGATGTAGTTTCATACAATTGGCTACAGTAGCTTTTGTATTTAGATCATCATGGGCAAGACCAGTGATCATTTCTACAAGGCTTATGCCCTCTTGTAAGTTGTTGATCACAGGTGTAGCCGACATGCCGAGGATGAATAAGTCAGGGTTCTTGCTGGTAGCCTGTACCAGTAAGGCGTTAACCAGTTCTTTTCGTCTGGACATAAGGCTTTCATGTCGTTGTTTAGCGTAGTGAATCTCATCAATGACGACAAAGTCAGGTGTTTCATGGTATAACAGGTCAGCTACTTTTGAGGCTGAATCTGGCTGTTGAAACATCTCGTAGTTTAGCACCAAATAACGGTGATTGGCTTGTGGCCAATTGGGGCTAAAGGTTTTTACCTGTACTGCGCTATCAGGGAAAATAGCGGGAATGGTTTCTGCCCAACCGTCTACCACACTATTAGGGCAACAAATAATAGTCAGACTTGCGTTCACAACCCGGCTGGCTAACACGGCCGAGAGGGTTTTACCAGCCCCTGTGCCAGACCAATTACCCACACGCATTTGATCACGTACGGTTATTGCTGCTAATCGCTGCATTAAATTGGGCGGGGCGAGCCTTCCATTCACGACGAAGGCATAACCATCAGGTATCGGTAGTAACTGCGCCTGATGATATTCAGTCAAAAAGTCAGTTCGCACTTTTTCAGCAAATTCTCCACCGTGATAAGTTTTGGCTTGAGCTTCGGCAGCTGCTTCATCCTGTAATGCATGACGCCATAACTTTGCCCGTGCTGAAGCTAATAAGTAATCAATGGCATCAGCATCTGCGGTAGTTGTCACGGCCGTATCTAAAACGCTGAGTGCATCTTTTGTTTGCACTAAAGGTAATTCTTCAGTTACATCAGCAGAAGATTCGTCAACAATCTGATCCAAAACATCTTCGGCTTTATCTATCGTACTTAAAGCATCCTCAATATTCGTGTTTTTGTCGTCAATGAATTGGTCAGCAACTGAAGGTTCCCCGGCAATGAATTTGTCAATTTCTGATTTAGGAATGCGACCAGTAGTAAGTGCTTTGATAAATGTGCGATTTTTGTTGTAAGCATCAAGCATTCCACTTTGTTGGAAGATAAGATAAAGTTCAGCTGGTTCAAATTTTTCTAGTTGATCTTGAAGCGAATGGATAAACAGACGAATGCGTCTTAATGTCCAGCCACGATTACAATAAGGGCAGCCAGTTCCCCGTATTCGATTTGTTGGTGATGCTTGCCACTCATGATTGGGTTCCTCCAGACATTTCCACCAAACTTTCTTACCACTGCCAGATGTGATCATATCTGGCGTTAAATTACCATTTTTTGTTGGATGCCATTCTTGAGTTAATTCTGGATAAAGGGCAGCAAGCGAATTTGTAACGGACACTTGTTTTCCTGCACAAAACGGGCAACCTTGATTTCCGCCTACTCGAGTATTTGGCGCAGCTTGCCATTCGTGATCCACACCCTTTGCACATTTCCACCAGACTTTTTTGTTGGAAAATGCCACAAGGTCTTTCGGCTGTAAATGGCCATTCCGAGTTGGATGCCATTCTTTCGCTAATTGTGGATGCAAATTTGCCAAGGAATTCGTAACAGAAACTTGCAATCCTTGGCAACTAGGGCAGCCAGTACCCATGCGTGTTCTAACACCAGGGGATTGCAGCCATTCATGATCTGGCCCTTCGGTACACTTCCACCAAACCTTCTGATGACTTCCAGATGCAATCTGGTTTGGTGTTAAACTGCCGTTTTTTGTAGGATGCCATTCTTTAGCCAAATTGGGGAATAATTCAGCCACAGAATTTGTGATAGAAGCCTTTCGTCCACTACAAGCCGGGCATCCATGTCCTAACCGTGTTCGATTGCTAATTATTTCTTGCCACTCGTGGTCAGGGCCTTTAGAACACTTCCACCAAACTTTTTTGGAACTACCCCATGATACTTTGTCGGGTGTCAATTTCCCGTTTTTTGTTGGATGCCACTGGCTGGCTATTTCAGGATATAGACTTGCTAGAGAATTTGTTACGGACGCCTTTAACCCTCGGCAATAGGGACACCCAGGACTGCTACGCCGGTTTATCACAGAGGCTTGCCATTCATGATCAGGTCCTTTGGGGCATTTCCACCAGACCTTTTTCTGGCTACCACTGGCAATTTCTTCAGGCGTCAAATCGCCATTTTTTGTTGGATGCCATTGAACTGCAATTTCTGGATATAAATTTGCTAATGAATTTGTTACTGATACTGCCCTTCCTGCACAAAAGGGACATCCTCGACCTTTAACCCGATTGGAAATTGAAGCCTGCCATTCATGATCAGGTCCTTCAGGACACTTCCACCACACCTTTTTATGGCTACCAGTAGTGACCATATTTGGCGCTAAATCGCCATTTTTTGTTGGATGCCATTGTTGCGCCAACTCTGGATGAATTGCAGTGAGAGAATTTGTAACAGAAACACGCCGACCAGCACAAAAAGGACATCCCCGCCCCGCCGTTCTCTTGTTAGGAGAAGCCTGCCACTCATGGTCAGGTCCTTCGGGACATTTCCACCACACCTTTTTGTTGCTTGCTGGGGCAACTTGATCTGGTGTTAAACTCCCGTTTTTGTCAGGATGCCATTGTAAGACCAGATCGGGAGCGGCGGTTACTAAAGATGGTTTCTTTCTCATGTATTTTACTCCGATTGGTTCACATACCGTCGTTTCCATTCGTAAAGTTTGTTGATCGCTTCCAGCGGGGTCAGCGAGTTGACGTCCAGTTTTTCCAGTTCTTCCAGGATGGGGCTGGTTTCAGGAAAGAGGGCCATTTGCTGGGTGCTGGTGAAGCGGCTGGGTTCGACGCTGGTCGTGGGGGCGTGGCGCTCCAGTTCTTTGAGGATTTCGTTGGCCCGGTTGATGACGTCGCGGGGCAGGCCGGCCAGTTGGGCGACATGGATGCCGTAGCTGCGGTCGGCGCCGCCGGGCACAATCTGGTGCAGGAAGACGACGTCGTCTCCTTCCTCGGTGACGGCGATGTTGTAGTTGGTGACCATGGGCAGCATGTCGGCCAGGCCGACGAGTTCGTGGTAATGGGTGGCGAAGAGGGTGCGCGGCTTGAGGCGGGGGTGGTTGTGCAGGAACTCGACGACAGCCCAGGCAATGGAGAGGCCGTCGTAGGTGCTGGTTCCCCGGCCGATTTCGTCCAGAATGAGCAGGGAGCGGTGGGTGGCATGGTTGAGGATTTCAGCCGTTTCGACCATTTCGACCATGAAGGTGGAACGGCCGTGATGCAGTTCATCATGCGCCCCAATCCGGGTGAAGATGCGGTCGGCCAGTCCGATTTCGGCCTGGCTGGCGGGGACGAAGCTACCAATCTGGGCCATGAGGGTGATGAGGGCAACCTGCCGTAAGAAAGTGGACTTGCCGGACATGTTGGGGCCGGTGATGATTTGGATGCGATCCTGGCCGTCAAACTGGCTGTGATTGGGGACGAAGCGTTCCAGGTTGAGGCTGTGCTCGACGACGGGGTGACGGCCGTTCTCCACCAGCATCGTGCTATCATTCGTCAAAATTGGCCGGACGTAATCATTATTGGCGGCGACTTCGGCCAGGGCGGCGGCTACATCTAATCGGGCCAGGACGGCCGCCGTTTGCAGCAGTTTGGGTGCGGAGAGGGCTAACTGCTGGCAGACTTCGGTGAAAACGCGCCGCTCGATTTCCAAAATGCGTTCCTCGGCGTTGAGGATGAGCGTCTCGTACTCCTTCAACTCCGGCGTGATGTAGCGCTCGGCGTTGGTCAGTGTCTGCTTGCGGATGTAATCGTCGGGGGCCAGGTGGCTGTTGGCGCGGGTCAGTTCGATGTAGTAGCCGAACACCTTGTTGAAGCCAACTTTGAGGGATTGAATGCCGGTGCGTTCCCGTTCGCGCGGCTCCAGTTCATCCACCCACTGCCGGGCGTGGGCCGATGAAGTCATCACGCCATCTAGTTCAGCCGAAAAGCCGGGCTGGATGACGCCCATCTTGTTGAAATTGGTCGGCGCTTCATCGGCAATGGCCCGGCCAATGAGGTCGAGAGTGTCGGGGCAGGGGTTGAGATTGGAGACTAGGGATTGGAGACTGGTTGTTGGTTGCTGGTTGTTAGTTGTTGGCTGTTGGTTGTTGATTGCTGCTAATTGTTCACCGATTTCCGGTACAGCTTCTAGCGCCAATCGAATATTCTCTAAATCGCGGGGGACGGCTTTGCCGCTGAGGACACGGTTGGTGAGGCGTTCCAGGTCGGGCAGCCCTTTGAGGGTGGCCCGGATGTCGGCCCGGAGCAGGCCGTCGTTGAAGAAGGTTTCGACTTGATCGAGGCGCTGGTTGAGTTCGTCGAGGTTGAGTAACGGCCGTGTCACCCTTTGCCGTAACAATCGCGCCCCCATCGGCGTGACCGTTTTGTTGAGGATGCTGAGCAGCGAGCCAAACTTTTCGCCGCTGATAGATTCGGTTAGCTCCAGGTTGCGCCGGGTGGCCGTGTCCAGAGCCATGTAGCCCTCGATGCTGTAGGTGGCCAGCCGCTGAATCTGGCCGACGGCCCCGCGCTGGGTTTCTTGCAAATAGTAGAGGATGGCTCCGGCGGCGCGCACGGCCAGCGGCTTGTTTTCGCAGCCAAAGGCGGCCAGGCTGTTGACGCCGAAGTGACGCAGCAAGGTCTGGCGGGCGTTGCCTTCCTCGAAGCGCCAGTTGGGCAGCGGGGTGACGGTTTTGGCCTGGTCGTGCAGGGTGTGTTCGTTGTCGGCGACGAGCAGTTCGGCGGGGGCCAGTCGGGCCAGTTCTTCGATGAGGGGGCGACGGCCGTTCACTACTGTTGTCGCAAATTCGCCGGTGGTGATGTCGGCGTAGGCCAGGCCATAATGGTCGCTGTCGCGGATAACGGCCGTTAAGTAATTATTGCGCCCGGCATCCAACATGCCCGGTTCGATGACCGTGCCGGCGGTGAAGACGCGCACCACTTCGCGGGGCATCAAGCCTTTAATGGCCGATGAATCGCCGATTTGTTCGCATAGGGCGACTTTGTACCCTTTGGCGATGAGGCGGGCGATGTAGCTTTCGGCGGCGTGATGGGGGACGCCGGCCATGGGGGTGCGTATGCCTTTGCCCTGGGGCCGGCTGGTCAGAACCAAGTCTAGCTCGCGAGCAGAGATTTCGGCGTCGTCGTCAAATGTCTCGTAAAAATCGCCCAGCCGGAAGAAGACGATGGCGTCAGGATGCTGCGCCTTCACGTCGAGGTACTGCTGGCGGCTGGGGGTGATTTTGGTTTTGGCCATAGGAAGAAGTCCTTCGTCTTGTAGTCGGGTAGTCTTGTAGTCGGTAATTCAGCATAAGTTGACAGACTGAATTGCTGAAATGCCCTCATTAAGATAGCGAGGAACGGGTTAAAAGGCAATGATTTTGGCGGCAATCATTGATTAACGGTTTTGCCTCGCTTGGAAGGGCGGGCTACAATCCGCGCGATGGAATTATCGTCGTTGTTGATGTTTTGGCTGCTGCTGGCGAGTGCGCTGGTGGTGACGGCCGTTACCTATTTCCGACCTCGTTTTCGCCAAGAGACGATTGCCTGGGAAACGGCCGTTGGCCTGATGGCTCTCGTCGGGCTGGTCTGGTACTGGCTGGGCCGGGAGCTTCCCCTGAATCGTACTGCTGCTTCGCCTCTGTCGCTTGTCTGGCATCTGGATGAGATGGGCTGGCAGTTGAGCGGAGTGTGGCTGCTGCTGGTAACGGCCGTTGTGGTGGCCGGCGGCTGGCGGCTGGGGGTTAGTGATCTTTCCTGGGCTAATCGTTATTCGTTATCCGTATCTTTACATTTTACCGCTGCCGGTTTGCTGCCGCTGCTGGCCGGGAATCTGGCGGCGCTGCTGCTGGCGGTGACGCTGCTGATTGGGGTGTGGAGCGCGGTCTTGTGGCTGTTGGAGCCGTCGATTCATGAAGATGTAACCCGGCTGCTGTCCCGCGCGGTCTGGTTGATGTTGAGCCTGCTGTTCATCTGGCTGGCGGCTGCTTTTTCGCCTGATTTGAACAGTTTGAACATGGTTGGCTGGCCGCGGTTGGCCGCCTCATCGGTTTTAGTGGCTGCTTTGCTGCTGTTGGGGTATTGGCCGTTTCATGGCTGGCGGCTGGCTGACTGGCAGCTTCCAGTGGGTATGATGACGCTGTTGGCGGCGGCTCCGGCGCTGACCGGGTTGGCCGTGCTGGCGCGGCTGGTTGCCGGTACAGATGTGGGGATGGGCTACAGCCTGTTTTTGACGCTGTTTGGTTTGCTGGGCGTGTTTATGGGTGTGCGCCGGGCCTGGGGTGCGGAATCGCCGTCGGCTTTGGCCGGGACCGTGGCGTTGGTGCAGGCCAATCTGGCCGGACTGGCGCTGGTGTGGGTTGGGCCTGAAGTGGTTGTTGGCGAGGCCAGGGTGTTGGTGTTGGCAGTTAGCCTTGTTCTTTTTATGGGACGCGGATTAACGCAGATAAACGCGGATTTTGGATTTTTGGGGCAAGTTGGTTTGTTGGTTGCCCTGGCTGGATTGTCGGGGATGCCGCTGCTGGCCGGTTTTACCGGGCGGGCGGGTTTGTATGCGGCCTGGCTGGGTAACGGCCGTTTCATTTTAGTGTTGGTGGCGGGGCTGCTGCAAATGCTGCTGGTGGCTGCCGTGTCAGTGGCGGTTGGTCGCTGGGAGTTGGCGGCTAGAAAGGAAGCACTCACCACTCGCCACTCGCTGCTCGCCACACTCTTTTTGGCTGCCGGGATGATTTCCTGGCGTGGGCTGGCCGGGGTGTCGATTGGGGTGTGGCTGGCGCTGCTGCTGCCGTTTGGCGGCGGGCTGGCGCTGGCGTACTTCGTGGGGGAAACGGATGAATTGAGACAAATTATCCGCCGGGCGTTTGTGGTGGATTTGCCATTGGATGGCGTGAAACAGAAGGTTGGTTGGTTGGTTGGTTGGCTGGAAACGGCCGTGCAAGATGCGGCCACAATCTGGGAAGGTGAAGGCGGCTTGCTCTGGCTGCTGGCGTTGTTGATTGGATTGTTGGTGGTTGGTGGCTGGTAGTTAGTGGCTGGCGGCTGGTTGCTGGCAGCTGGAGATTAACGACTACAAGACTAACGACGACGAGACTACAAGACTAATGACTATTTTTGACTTAATAAATCGATTTGATTTTATGCGCGGGCTGCCGGCGGTGTATGTGGTGCTGCTTATGGCTATTATCATTGTGATGGCCTGGGATTGGCGTTTGTCGCTGCTGGCGCTTCTGGTGCAATATTTGACGGCCGGACTGCTGTTTATTGATGTGTTGGATCCGCGCCTGGCAGTGGTAAAGCTGCTGGTGGGGCTGTTTGTCTGCCTGATTTTGTATATTACGGCGCGACAGGTGAATTACGGCCGTTTACCCATCGACGTTACCTCTGAAGAGGCGGCCGGGCTGGGGCTGGAAAGGCAGGTGCGTATTGGGCCATATCTCCTGCCCACGTCGCTGCCTTTCCGCTTTTTTGCGGCGATTATGATTGTGCTGGCCGCCTGGGCGCTGGCGCAGCGTCCAGCTTTCCAACTGCCGGTACTGTCGGATCCGCTGGTTTACCTGAACTGGGCCGTTTATGGATTGGCCGGATTGGGTTTGCTGGGGATGGGATTAACGGCCGATCCCTGGCGGGCCGGCCTGGGAATGCTCCTGTTTTTGACTGGATTTGAGCTGTTTTACAGTGCGCTGGAGCAGTCGGTGGCGGTGCTGGCTCTGCTGGCAGTGGTGACGATGCTTATTACGCTGTTCATTGCTTATTTAACCCAGGCGCGGCATGCGCTGCCGGCGTTGGTGGATTGAGCGAGTGGCAAGTTTGCAAGTGGCAAGTAGGCATAGATGAGTGTGTCAGGACCGATTGTGTTGATTCTGGGGCCGGCGGTGGCGGCGGTGATGGTCTGGTTGTTAGGCCGCTGGCCGCGGCTGGCGGCGGCAGCGGGTGTGGTGCTGGCCTGGGGATTGGCTCTGTGGCTGCGGCTGCTGCCTGATGGGATAGAGCCGGTTTTGATTTACGGCCGTTCCCTGACCCTGACTCCCGGTATACAAACACTGTTTATTTTGCTGTTGGCCGGGCTGGGTATCCTGTTTTTGCTGTCGTTGCTTTGGCCTCAGGGACGCTATTTTGTACCGGCCAGCCTGGCCGCTTTATCACCTATGGCGGCGGCTTTGATGATACGGCCGTTAATCCTGTCTGCTTTATTCTGGCTGATGGCGGCTATTTGTCTGGGGGTTGTCATCCACTCTGACCATGCCGGACGAACCCAGGGAGCGTGGCGCTATATGCTGCTGATGTTCCTGGCCGTTTTGCTGCTGTTGGCCGGCGGCTGGATGGCCGATACGGAGCAAACCGTGCTGCAAGAGATGGCCGCTCAACTGATGGGGGCGGCCTTTTTGATTCTATTGGCCGGTTTTCCCTTTCATATTTGGGTGCAGCCCGTGTTGTCTTCGGCCAGAAATCTGGCGTTGGTGTGGGTGTTGGGGCTGATGCAGATTGTGTTGATTGTTTTTATCTACGATTGGCTGGCCGCTTATCCCTGGATGCAGACAGCGCTGCGTTTTCGGATGCTTATTCAGTGGAGCAGCGGTTTGACGGCTGTGACGGCTGGCGGGCTGGCTTTGACTGCGCCTTCCCTGCGGCGTTTGTTGGGCAGTTTGCTGCTGCTGGATATGAGTTTTTCGTTGGCGCTTTTGCTGGTTCCGGCGGCGTCCGGGTGGGAAACGGCCGTGCTCCTGCCGCTGCTGCGTTCGATAAGTTTGCTGCTGGTCATGGCGGGCTGGCAGTCCCTGCCGATGACTGCCCAGGATGACAATTGGCAGGGGCTGGCCCGCCGCCGGCCTCTGGCGGCGCTGGCACTAGGCTACGGGCTGATTTCGTTATTGGGCCTGCCGTTGGCGGTGGGGTTTTCAGGACGGTGGGCGGCCGTTGTTGGGGTGGCCGCAGCAGCGGATGTGGCGGCCTGGCTGCCGGTGTGTTTGCTGCTGGCGATGGGGGGCGGTATTTATGGCGTGTGGCGCAGGTTAGCGCCGTTACTGATGCGGAGGGAAACGGCCGTTACCGACGATCAACCCATCGGGATGCAAATTGGGCTGTTGGCGGGGCTGGTGATTGGCGTGTTAGTGGCAGTGACGCCTCTGGCTTCATCGTTCGTTCAGCGGCTGGCTTTCTGGTGGTTGAGGGTTGGCTGAGGATGGTTGCCAATCTGTCATCCTTCCGTTAGACTCACCTCGCTCGTATTGTAGGAACCCATGCGGAAGAGGAAGTATGTCATCTCATTGGTATGTGTTGCGGGTCAAGCCGCATAAGGAACGTTCTGTCTGTGAACAGTTGGAACTGCGTGATCTGGATGTTTATTTCCCCGTTCTCAAGGTAAATCCGGTAAACCCCCGCTCGGCCAGGGAACGGCCGTATTTCCCCGGTTATTTATTTGTTAAAGCGAATCTGGACGAAATGGGCCCGAATGGCTTGAGTTATGTGCCCGGTGCGCAAAAACTGGTGAATTTTGGCGGACTGCCGGCGCAGGTGTCGCCTAATATGATTCGGGAACTCAAGCAGCGGCTGGCGGTAATTGAAGCCCAGGGCGGTTTGGCGCTGGGAAAACTCAAACAGGGCGACCGGGTACGCATTACGGGCGGATTGTTTGCCGGTTATGAAGCGATTTTTGACACACGTTTGCCGGGAAATCGACGGGTGCAGGTGCTGTTGTCATTTCTCAGCAATGTGCCGCAGCCGGTTAAATTAAATGCAGCAGATGTTCAAAAAATATAATAGCTGGTCAGCTAGTTAGATGGTCAGTTGATATGCTGAAAGGCTGAAGTGCTGCTTAATATTTTTTGCCTGTTCCCATGTCGGAAGGGCGGAGCATTGGAATTGAAAACTGGACATGAACAAGAAAGAATCCTTATTACAGAAAATTAAAGACGGTGAGGCCAAAATTGGCATTGTCGGGATGGGTTACGTTGGGCTGCCGCTGGCGGTGGCCTTTGCCGAAGCCGGGTACCACGTGTTGGGCGTGGACGTGTCGGCGGCGAAAGTGGCGGCGCTGAATGCCGGTCACAGCTACGTGGAAGATGTGGCTGATGCGGTGTTGGCCCCGTTGGTGGGTGACGGCCGTTTACAGGCCAGCACGGATTATGGCATTTTGGCTGAAGCTGACGTGATTTCTATTTGCGTACCCACGCCGCTGCGCAAGACCAAAGACCCCGACATCTCCTATATTATTGACGCCGCCGACAAAATCGCTCAGGTGGGGGCATCGGGTAAGCTGGTTGTGTTGGAAAGCACGACGTATCCGGGAACGACGGAGGAGATTATTTTGCCGCGGCTGCTGGCTAATGGGGAGAAAGTGGGCGAAGATTTCTTCCTGGCCTTTTCACCAGAGCGGATTGATCCGGGGCGGACGGATTACACGGTGTGGACGACGCCCAAGGTGATTGGGGGGATGACGGCGGCTTGTTTGGAAACGGCCGTTGCCTTGTATAGTGTTGTTGTGGAGAAGCCGGTGCCCGTGTCCAGTACGGCGGCGGCGGAAATGGTTAAACTGCTGGAGAATACGTTTCGGGCGGTCAATATTGGCCTGGTTAATGAAGTGGCCTTGATGTGTGACAAACTGGGCTTGAATGTGTGGGAAGTGGTGGAAGCGGCGGCGACGAAGCCATATGGCTTTATGAAGTTTACACCCGGCCCCGGTGTGGGCGGCCACTGTATCCCGCTGGACCCGCATTATTTGTCCTGGAAGTTGAAGACAGTGAATTATACAGCCCGGTTTATTGAACTGGCGGCGGAGGTGAACAGTCACATGCCTGATTATGTGGTGGGCAAGGTGGCTGATGCGCTGAATACTGAGCGAAAAGCGATTAACGGCAGCCGGGTGCTGATTTTGGGGGTGGCTTACAAGCCCAATGTGGGCGATGTGCGCGAAAGTCCGGCGTTGGATGTGATTCATTTACTGCGGGATCGCGGAGCTGAGGTCAGTTATTGCGACCCGTATGTGGCTGATTTGACGGCTGAAGGGCTGGCGATGCAGTCGGTGGACCTGACGGATGAGGCACTGCGCGGGGCTGACTGTGTGGTGGTGGTGACCAATCATGCAGCTTTTGACTGGAACCAGGTTGCGGCACAGGCTCCGTTGGTGGTGGATACACGGAATGCGGTGCCTGATGAGGGAAACGGCCGCTTTGACCTGCGACCAGAGGCCGCCACTCAGCGCAGGCGTGTCTGGCGGCTGTAACAAATGGCGCGGTAGGACACCGGCCAAAGCCGAGGATTGAGTTATGGAGGTAAGGATTCGTGGAAGAAGAAATTGATTTACGGCCGTATATCCGGGCGATTTTTAGAGCGTGGTATTGGATTGTAGGGGCGGCGGTATTGGCGGCGTTGGCTGCCTATGGGATCAGTACGCTTTCACCGGAAAAATATGAAGCTGAAGCGATTGTAGCCATTGTGCGGGAACGTACGGATGTCTCTTTTGACACGTCCATTGAAACCCAAGAGGATGTTTTAGGCAGCCGAGATATCGGTTCAAGGCGGGAGGCATTGATTGCTTTGGTCGCCAGTAATGATGTGGCTCAACAGGTGTTAATTGAAATGGGGGATAGGTTGGCTCCCGGAGATCGGAATGCAGCTGTTCTATTAAAGAAAGTTAGTGCATCTAATACTGGGGACTTGATTGTCGTTCGGATCAGTCATGAAGACCCGCAGATGGCAGCCGAGATTGCCAATGTGTGGGCGCAGGTCTATGAACAATATATCAATGCCCTGTATGTGTCCGGCACGAGTACGCGGCCTGAAATGGTAACAGAACAGGCGGCGGCGGCGAAAATGACTTATGAAGCTGCACAGGCTGATTTAGAGGCGTTTATTGGCGACAATGAGGTTGACTTGTTACAAAATGAAATCAATGCCAAGAATGCGCTGCTTTCCAGTTATTTGACGGCGACAACGTCGATACAGGCGGGGCCGATTCAATTTCAGGCGAATGTGAGGCAAGAGCTACTGGCTAATTATTATGCCGATTTGGGTAATGTGGAAATCTGGCTGGCCGATGCCCAGGCGCTGCGGGAGCAGGTGGCGGCTGATGCAGGTTCCACCGCCACCCCTGCCGGCTCGACAGCGGTTGATATCGGTAATGCGTTGGCGTTAATCTCGCTGCGCAGCCGGGTCTTTGGCGGTTCAGGCCAGACGATCATTTTGCAGCTCGACCTGGCGAATGAACTGCCAGAACCAGTAACTGTGGCCGATGTGGACGCCTTGATTGCTGTTTTGAAAACGCGACGGGCAGAAACGCAGGCCAATATTGAGTCCCTTTCGATATCTTTTGCAGAGGTGGCACCAGCCGAACTGGTATTTGATGAAAACAGCCCCAGTCAAAAGCAAATAACCGAATTGGGTACCAATTTGCTTCAACTGCGGGAGAAATTGACGGCACAATATGCCCAACAGCAGGAGTTGACACAGGCACGAGATTTGGCCTGGGATACGTATCAGGCTTTGGCTATAAAGGAGGCTGAAGTAAAAATTGCGGCAGAATCAACAGGAACAGAGGTGCGGCTGGCCAGTAATGCGGCTGTACCTTATCAATCTCAGGGGACCGGTGGGGTTTTATTAGCTATTGTGGCGGGAGTAGTCAGTGGTATGCTGGCGGTGTTTGGGGTAACGGCCGTGTATTGGTGGCAAGATGTAAAAGTAGCAGAGCCAGTGCGTAAACAAGAGGATTGATTTTAATGTGAAGGTTTGGGGATACAAATAACAAAGATTGGCACAAACTTTGTGGCTCAACCATGAAATGGGTGCAAATTTGCCTGGACGTGACAGTCACTTCAAAAGTGACTGTCACATTGACGCACACTTTTTACCCATGAGCCAACTTTGTTATCTCATTTGCATTGTGAATAGATTTGTCACAAAAAGGCAATGCACTATAATTTCAGTAGTTGTCTTTTGTTGTGCCTCAGGCGTGGGTAAGTTTGGTCTTTACTGACAATATTCATGCGTAGGGCTTAAAAAATCGTTTTACTTTATATGAGTCTTTTGTTGAAATTAAGGGGGTGGGGCCTATGAAATGAGGATAAGTAGGATGTAAGTAGGATGTAAGTAAGAAGTACGTAGGATGAAGGCCGGAAAACGGCCGTAAAGTTGAGCAAAATTTTGATTTTAATGATGTGTTTTGTCAGTTTGCACTTGGGGGTATTCGATTCGGGGGATGGGTCGAAGGATTGGCGGACGACTCAGAAGATTCGGGCCGTAAAAGTTCCAGGCCGATCACGTCAGACAGGGCTGTGCCAGTCACAATTCATGCAGAACCCGGGGGATCTCTGACAGGTGTGAACTGCGCCACAAACAAGGAGGTTTATTGTGGCCAAAGTTAAATTAAATCCAATTTTAGAACAGATACAAGGTCAGGTTGGTGATTTGGTATTCAAGCGGTATGGTGACGAAGTTGTAATCAGCCGCAAGCCGGATACAGCCGGCCGTGAATTAACAGAAGCGCAGTTGGCAGCACAAGCCCGTTTTCGCGAAGCGGCTTTGTACGGCAAGATGGTGATGGCGGATGCTGAAACCAAGGCGCTGTATGCGGAAGCGGCGAAAGCGAAGGGTAAGCCGGTTTTCAGTTTGACTGTGGCTGATTTTTTCAACGCGCCCACGGTAAATGAAGTCGATTTATCGGGTTACAGCGGCGCAGTGGGTGACGTGATTGTCATTCAGGCCACGGACGATTTTGATGTGGCAGCCGTAGCGGTGGTCCTAACAGATGCCGACGGCAATGCGATTGAAAGCGGGGCTGCGGTGGAAACGCCAGTTAATAGCGGGCGGTGGATCTATACGGCACAAACGGCCGTGACCACAGGGACAACGGTTCGCATTGGTGTTACAGCAACGGATCGGCCGGGTGGTGTTGGCGAAGCTAATGAAATGAAGATAATTTAATATAATTAAGACATAAGAAAGCATTAGAGGTGCCGGGCACTCAGATGTGCCTGGCATTTCTTTTGTGTATTACTAGTGATTAACTTATTTTTAAAAGTTCAAAGCATACTACAATTGAAAAAAGTAACGTTCATATTTTTAATGATAATGATAATTCCTATGCTATTTGATGCTTCACAACTTAATCTTTTTGCAATAAAGACAGTTCGTTTAAATTTAAGTTATCAAGGCGTAAAAGACGTTGAGGAAGTAATAGACTACCCAATACATATTACAACATTAACTCAGAGGTACTTCGGACAAATTTTATACCAACAGGGCTTAATATTTGAGAACCTTGATAGAACTCAAAATGCGTTACAAAAATATAGTGAAGCATTAGGTCAAAACCATTTAGACACGCTGGTTGTTTTTCGAATAGGGCAATTATATGAAAGACTTGGGCGCAGAGAGGAAGCATTAAAATTTTGGCAAATGGATGGGGAGATAATTTCTAAGTATTTCATTACTCAGGGAACATGGAATACTCAAAATGGGAATTGGCAGCAAGCAAATATAGAATTTCGACGTAGTGTTTCGATTGATCCTAATAATTATCTTGGTTATTTGGGATTAGGGACTGTCAGTAGAGTACTCGAAGATTGGGACTCTGCTATAGACGCATATATAAAGGTTTTGTCTATTGCCCCCGATGATTTAGATGCGAACTATAATTTAGGAGTGGCTTATTTAAAGAAAGGAGAATATTCGGCAAGCCGAGAAAAGGCCAGAAAGGTTTTAGCAATCTACCCACAATATATTTGGGCTTATATTTTAATGGGTGATAGCTATCGCCTTGAGTCCAAATATGATCAAGCAGAAGAGTGGTATAAAAAAGTTGTGGAAATGGATGACTACAAATCATTGGGTTTAAGATATTTGGGTATCAACTCTTTGGCGGGGCATGATGCTATTACCGCTATTTCGTATTTTGAGCAAGCGTTAAAATTATCCTTTGAACCTGAATTGTTTTTCTGGTTGGGCCAAGCATATGTTCAACAACAGGATTATGAAAATGCTTTGGCGCAATTTCAAATGGCGACTCGACTGGCTCCTGAAAATTATAGTTTTCACCTTGCTTTAGCTGATAGTTATTATTCTTTGGGCCAAAAGGAGGATGCAATTTTGGAATATAGGCGTGTTTTAGAATTAAGCCCAGGAAGTATTGAAGCGGAAAGTAGGCTGAATCAATTAACTAATGGAAGTTAAGTTTTGATGATAATGGAGACATTGTTTAAAGATCGAAAGTTGCATATCCGGGCATGTTTAATATTCTTAGGAATATTGGGCTTTACATCATTGGGTTGGTGGGTTTCTTATCTGGCCAACAACTTTAACCTTTCTTCCTGGTTGTTAATTGTAATAATATGTGCTGGTGTAACATTTCCGATTTTTTTGTTATTTAATGAAAAGTTTATTATCACCCTTGTTTTTTTGGCTTTGGCTTACCCGTACAGACTTCGGATTCCAATTGGCCCACTCAATTCCTTTACTTTGGTAGAAATTTTGCTGGTGGCGGCTTGGGTTGCAATATTAGTGCGTCGAATTTTTATTGCTAAAAACTTAACATATGTTAATCGAAATATACGGTCAAGTCTGCATTTTCAAGCTTTAGACTTAACGATATTTGTTTATAGTGGGATTGGACTGTTGAGCCTGATTTGGGCTGCGAGCATTCCCCTTGCAATTCGCGGGTTAATTGTAGTTTTTGAAAATGTTGCATTTTATTATTTGATTGTTGTGGTTACATATTTTTTGCCTGAGCAAACTAAATATTTAAATAGACTTTTCATTGGATTAGGTATTTTTGCCATAAGTTTATCCATATTATTCTTTTTTGGCGGGTTTTCTTTTCTTGATATTTTGCCCCCGGAAAGTGGGCAAGAGTTACTGA
Organism: Ardenticatenaceae bacterium; assembly: GCA_020634245.1. Classification (GTDB taxonomy): domain Bacteria; phylum Chloroflexota; class Anaerolineae; order Promineifilales; family Promineifilaceae; genus JACKCC01. Next base: position 821,267 of record JACKCC010000006.1, read on the forward strand.
GCGTAAAGACTAGACTGGGATCTCCTGCTTGGGGACGTTCTAATTATTTTGCAAGTGCGTTGTTGTTATTTCTTCCTACTTATGTCAGCCTTGCTTTTTTATCCCCTCGATTAAGAAATCAGATTGGGTTTGGGGTGATCGCTGTAATAAGTATTGCTGTATTTGTTTTCACCTGGTCTCGAGGTGGATATATTGCATTAGCAATTGCGCTTTTAGTTTTGTTTTTTTTGTTTATTTGGAATGGTAAATTAACTCTGGGGAAAATCCTCTTTTTCATTTTTAGCATTATTTTATTCGGATTGTCATTTAGTTTAGCAATTGACTATATGGTGAAATTTAATCCTATTGCGATTAGTGGCATTGACCGGTTATTGTCCTTAAACGACCAAAATATCCAGGCACGTTTGTTAGCCTGGAGTGGGGTTTGGGATTATGTAACTAAAAACGTATTAGGTGTAGGTTTGGGTAATTCTTCTTTGTTGGAACATCTTTTAACTATAGCTAATGCACACAACGCCTATTTGCAAATTTTATTAGAAACGGGATGGATAGGGATTACCATATTATTTTTCCTGTTAGGGTTTATGTTTAAAGAGAATATTACTTTATTTAGGCATTTGAAAGGAACGATTTATGAGCCTCTTGGCTATGGACTACTGGCCAGTTTTGTAGCAGTATTGGTAAATATTGCTTTTGAATCTTCCTTTGAGGGGGTTATTTTTGGTTGGCTTTTTTGGACAACACAAGGTTTAGTTAGAATGCTAAACAATGCTTCTTTCAACGGGGATAATAGTTGGCAAAAGGAGGTTGGGTGAATAATACCTGTTTATTGAAAACGAACATTTGGGTGATATTTGTTGGAACTGAATGGATGGATTAATGGCTGAGTCGCCTTTGCCAGAGAGTTTAGTGGTAGAAAAGCAAAGTAGAGTCAAAGTTTGGGGACGCACTGTTTCTTTAATGATGGTATTGACCCTCTTGGGTCAACTATTAGCTTTTGCAAGAGAAACGGCCGTTGCAGCTAAGTTTGGAGCTGGAGAAATTACAGATGCCTTTTTTCTGGCGATTGTATTACCAAACGCATTATTATTAATTATTCAAAATGGATTAATGATGGCAGTTGTTCCGATCCTCGCCGACATTTTTACTCTAAAAGGGGAAGAAGCGGCCTGGCGAGTAACCAGTAATGTTATCAATCTCTCACTAATAATTACATTGTTTCTTGGCGGAGTTCTTGTAATTGGTGCCGATTTAATCATTCTTATTCTGGCACCTACAATATCGCCGGAATCACACATTCTTGCGGTGCGAATGCTCCGTTTATTGGCACCAGTAGGATTGTTAGGCGGTTTGGTTTCTATACTTACAGGTATCCTTAATGTATACCGAGTTTATGTATTACCGACCCTTTTTGGTTTGGTCATGAATGTGAGTATGATTGCCGGAACGTTATTGCTGGCGAACAGATTTTCCGCATATGCGTTAGTAATAGCTACCCTAGTAGGGTATTTAATTCAATTATTCATATTAGTATGGCCACTATTAAAAGTACAAAAATACTCTCTAGTGATTGATTTAAAGGATCAGGTACTTGGAAAAATAACTCAATTAGCTTGGCCTGCTATAACAATTTTATTGTTTCAACAAATAGTCGTAGTTGCGGATCGAACAGTTGCCTCTCGATTGGGTATTGGTAATGTTGCAGCATTAACTTTTGCAGCAAGATTGATTCTTCCGGCATCCACATTGTTGATCGGGCCTGTTTCTACAATTACTCTTCCGGAGATGGCGAGAATAGCTGCAACTGATAATAAAAAACGTATCCAAGAGCTTTCTTCAAAAATCCTTCGATATATATTGTTCGTAACCGTACCTGTAGCAGTCAATTTGCTTATTCTTAGTAAGCCAATCGTGAGTTTGTTACTAGAACATGGAGCTTTTACAAGTGCGGCAACTGATGTGACCTCAGAAGTCATGGCATTTTATGTGTTAACCCTTTTGGGGGTTACATCCCGGGAAGTAATTGTACGATTCCTGTTTGCCCATCAAGAGAGCAAAATACCTTTATATTCTGGTTTTATTCGTATGGTCGTGAATCTAGTTTTAAATGTGGTTTTGGCTCGTTTGATTGGGATAAAAGGAATTGCTTTAGCTAATGGTGTTGCTATTTTACTGGATGTGATAATCATGACGGTTGTATTGATTAAGCGCAAACTATTAATCATTCAAACGAGTTTTTTTGTGAAAATATTTGGCGCGGCTTTAGTGACAACGCTCGTAGCGTATTCAATTAGTAAAGTTACACAAAACCAGTGGTCGGCAATCGTCACTGTTGCCAATCTCTTGACAACGATAGTATTGGTTGGCATTGCCAGCATGATTGCTTATATTGTTTCAAGTTTGTTGTTTTCAATTACTGAAAGTCGGATTTTAGCGTTTACGGCGATGAATTACCTGAAGTCGTCTCTTGGGAAAATCGGGTTGAGTGAAAAGTAATTAGTAATTGCAAATTCCAATGATTGTAAAAAAAACAATAAAAAAGATAATTCAACCGTCGTTAAGTTGGATTGGTGATGCCTTGACGCGGGCGCAGCTTGCACAACAGCGAGAACGCGTAATTAAAAAAGGATTATTGACTATTGGGGATTATACTTATGGTGCTCCAAGCATCTTGGATTCTGGCGGAGATGTTGGAAAAGTTATCATAGGGCGTTATTGTTCGATTGCTAAAGAGGTAACAATTTTAGTGGGAGGAAATCACCATCCTGATTGGGTTTCTATGTATCCGATCAGGATAATGTTTGATCTCCCAGGAAAATTTGAGGATGGGCAACCTTTTACAAAAGGTGATGTGATAATAGGCTCTGACGTTTGGATTGGCCAGGGTTCTTTTATCTTATCTGGGGTTCGAATCGGTAATGGTGCCGTTATTGCGGCCAGGTCTGTATGTACTCGGGATGTACCGGATTATGCAATTGTAGCTGGTATGCCAGCTCGGATTATTCGTATGCGATTTAGCGAATCGCAAATTGATTCTCTCCTTAATATTGCTTGGTGGAATTGGAATCATGATAAGGTAAAAGAAAACGTAAAATTATTATGTAGTTCAAATGTCGATGAATTTATCCGGAAATTCAGTCAAGAATAATTTATGGTCTGATTTCTGTATAAGCAAGGAGCCTTGTTTCAAAGTGCCATTGATAAGCATTATTATTTTAAATTGGAACGGCAAGCATTTATTAGATGGATGTTTATGGGCGTTGCGAAGTCAAACGTTTCGTGATTTTGAAGTCATTCTTGTTGATAATGGCTCAACGGACGGGTCTGATATTTTTGTGCGTTCGAATTATCCTGAGGTACGGTTGGTGACACTGGGGTCGAATCTTGGTTTTTGCGGTGGAAACAATCAGGGTGTAAAGGTAGCCAATGGAGAGTATATATTTTTCTTGAACAATGATACGGAAGTTGCTGCAACAATGTTGGATGAGCTGGCTAAAGTTGCTGTTTCTGATCCTCCTCAAGTTGGTTCCTGGGCAGTGAAAATGATGCGTTATGATAAGCGAAATGTCATTGATAATCGAGGTTGCGGATATTCAGCGTTTGGAACAGGATATCAAATAGGTGCTGGGCAAATTGATGATGGTAGTGAGCAGGATAATGGCCTTGAGTGGGTGTTCGGGCCTTCGGGAGGAGCTGGATGTTATCGTCGTTCTGTATTAGATGAGATTGGTCTTTTTGACGAGGATTTCTTTTTTAATAATGAGGATGTTGATTTAAGTTTTCGGTCGCAATTGGCTGGTTATCAATGTCATTATGTTCCCAGTGCTGTTGTATACCATCATGGTTCGGCAACTGGTGGGGCAACTAGTGATCGAACTATTTATTATATTCATCGAAACAAAGAATGGGTATTTTTTAAGAATATGCCGGGATTTTTGATGTGGAAATATTTACCTTTTCATCTGGCATATTCAACAGCTTGGGTGGCTTTATGGGTTTTTAAAGGGAAAGCCAAAGTAATTTTTCGGGCTAAGTGGGATGCGTTAAGCAAATGGCGAGCCGTTTTGAAAAAGCGACAATTAATACAATCAAAAAGGCAGGCGGATATTTCTTGCCTTGATGGTTTGATCGATAAAAAGCATTTGCGGGATGTTTGGCGTTCTCCATCATTGCCATTTAAGTCAATAATTTATCGAGTTCGGCAGGTCATTCCGTAGTAGATTTGCTTTATTACTGCATGAAAGCTGGTCGATGTCTATTGGAGGCATATTATGAATTCTGATGTGGAGCCAATTCAATTGTTTGTGCCAACTTTTCAGATCGAAGAGACATTAAAGGAGATTCGTGAGTGTCTTGAGAAAGGATGGACTGGATTGGGGTTCAAAACAGTTCAGTTTGAAAAAGCTTGGTGTGATTACACCGGGTTGTCTAATGCGCATTTTTTAAATTCGGCAACGGCCGGATTGCATTTGGCAATACGTGTTTTGAAGTTGGAAGATGGCTGGCAAGATGGGGATGAAATAATCACGACGCCGCTTACTTTTGTATCTACGAACCATGCGATTTTTTATGAAAATCTTCAACCAGTATTTGCAGATGTTGATGAGTATTTGTGTTTATCCCCTGAATCTGTTTTGGAGCGGATTTCACCTCGGACCAGGGCGGTGATGTTCGTAGGGATAGGCGGGAATTACGGCCGTTTGCCAGAGATCGCTGCTATTTGTGAAGAGCGGGGACTACGTTTAATTTTGGATGCCGCTCATATGACGGGAACACGGTGGAACGGCCGTCACGTGGGTCATGAAGCTGATGTAACCGTATTTAGCTTTCAGGCAGTCAAGAATCTTCCAACAGCAGACTCTGGAATGATCTGTTTCCGGCAAGAACATCTTGACCAACTCGTGCGTAAAATGACTTGGTTAGGAATTAATAAAGACACATATTCAAGGACGCATTCAAAGGGCGCATATAAATGGATGTATGAAGTAGATCACGTGGGTTTTAAGTATCATGGGAATTCGATTATGGCAGCTATGGGCCTGGTTGCTTTGAAGCAAGTCGACTTGGATAATGCTTATCGACGCCAAATATCTCAGTGGTATGAAAAAGAATTTTCAACAGAGGATAAAATCAAAACAATCCCTGTTCCTGTTGGCTGCGAATCATCTCGACATTTATACCAAGTAATGGTTTCTGATCGGGATGAAGTCATTTTGGCGTTAAATGCACTTCAAATATATCCAGGCGTTCATTACCGAGATAACACTTGCTATCAGATGTATTCATACGCTCAAGGTACATGCCTTAATGCTAGTCTGGCTAGTGATATGCTTTTATCTTTGCCTATTCATATGAAATTGTCATACGGTGACGTGCAAAGGGTTTCAAAGGCTTTGATTGAAATTGTTAACAGGAATAGGGTCGATGCCTAAAAAGCAAGTGCCGTTTATAGGTAACGATAAAATTACTTTAAAGTTACTGACCCTTGAAGATTTACCTTTAACGCGTGAATGGCGCAATCATAATGACATCCGTCGTTGGTTTTTTCACTCCGATATTATTAGTGAAGCCCAACATAATCGATGGTTTCAAAATTATTTGGAACGAGACGATGATTACGTATTTGTCATTTATGAGATTGAGCGTTTGTGTCGGCCTGTAGGCCAAATCGCCCTTTACAATATTGATTGGTTAGAAAGAAGAGCTGAATATGGGCGACTAATGATTGGAGATATGAAAGCTCGTGGGCAGGGGTTAGCTCGCATTGCGACCGACTTACTATTGGAATTTTCCTTTTCGACCTGGGAATTAAGTGAAGTATATCTAGAAGTGTTTGCTGACAATCTTGCGGCTATTAGGCTTTATGAAGCATGTGGCTTTGTGGTTTCAAAAGAAACAGATGGAATTAAGCATATGCACAGGGTGGCAAAGATTTATTGACTCCTATGCGTGTTTTGTTTTTGCCTCGTTATGGGCGGTTAGCGGGAAGCAGCCGTTATATGTCTTACGATTATCTTCCTTATTACGAGAAGAATGGGATTTCCTGTACGATCAAACCCATTTTGGATGATG
>JACKCC010000007.1 GCA_020634245.1 Ardenticatenaceae bacterium
GCGGGCTGCCGCATACTCGCCCCGCCGCTCATAAAAATCGGCCAGGTGTACCAGCGCCTCAATGGCCCGAATATGCAGCCATTCCCGCTTCAACAACACCCATTCTTCAAACAGCTCGCTGCCGGCAAAGGAAAATCCGGCCAAAAAATCGCCGGCGTAAAGGGTCAGCATCGCTTCCATGCGCTGCAAGCAGGGCAGGCATTCAGCTGCCTGGCGGTGACGGTGGTGATCACAAGCGTCAGCCAGGGCGATGAATTCAGCAGCATCCAACCAGAGTTCGGCCTGAGGATTAAATTGAACTTCGTTCCGATCAATCAGCAGAAACGGGGCCGGCGACTCGTCGGAATCGCCCAATGCCTGGCGCAGGTTGGAAAGTGCCTGACGCAGGCTTTGGCGGGCTCGGGCTTCGGGTTGGTCGGGCCAGAGGAGCGCGGCCAGACTCTCACGGCGATGGGGTTGATGGCGTTCTACTACCAGGTAAACCAGCAGGGCGCGTGCTTTATCGGTGGCAAAGTCGGTAACGGAACGGCCGTTTACGGCAACTTGCAACGAAGCGAACAGGGTGATTTTGAGAGGAGCCATGATGTCTACCACCGCATGTCCAGAGTACAGTAAATCCGATACTGACCACAAATTTTACTGGTTTGCGGTAGAAATACAAAGCAACATGACCTATTTTTTGACGTTTCTTTGACGCAGTGCGCATACAGTGTCAGGGTAAGTATCAGCAGAGTGATTGGCACGGTCAGGAGCCGCTCCACACGTGCCAATCACCACCGTTCACAACAGGAGCTAACGTCCATGAAGAAAAAATCCCCCTTTTCTCTGTTCCATTCTCATCTCTCCGGCATGTTGATTGAGGAGGCGAATAACCGATGACACATAATTCCCATCTTCCCTTCCGAATCATGCTTGTTCTGGCTGTCTTGTCGGCTATGATGGGGCTGATTTGTTTCGCCCAGCCGGTTTCTCAGGCTGCGCCAGCCGCCATCGTCCAAAACAATGTTACCGATGCCCGTTGGTTGAACCTGACAACCGGGCCAGCACTGGCCGCTCCATCCGGTAAGATAACGGCCGTTCCCCTCACCCTCATATCTGCTAATTTCAACAATGATACCCTGCCAGACCTGCTCGTTGGCTACGAAACGGCCGTTGGCGGATTCCTGGCCCTTTATCCCGGCTCGGAAGAGGAGGCGCACTTTGCCCTACCGCATAGTTTTCCTGTGAATTTTGCCCCGCATTGGCTGGCGCCCGGCGATTTTAACACCGATGGCCGCCAGGACATTGTGGCGGCGGCCCAGGGCGGGACAACTCTGTTTTTCTTTGCCGGGGATGGCAGGGGCGGTTTTCACGAACCAAAACCGCTGGCTTTGCCCGGGCCGTTGACTGCTCTGGCCGCCGGCGACTTGCACCGCCAGGATGGACTGGCCGACCTGGCCGTAGGCGTTGCCGCGGCGGAAGGCGCGCAGCTTTTGATTTACACAGGGGAAAATGGGGCGCAAACGGCCGTACCCGAAATCTATCCCTTACCCGCACCGGCCACGAACCTGGCCGTCGAGCAATTGGACCCCGATGGGCTTTTTGACGTGGCCCTAACTGCCGGACAAACATTGCTCATCCTGCACGGCCGTGACCAATTCACATTAGAACCATCGGCCCCGGCGGCGCTGGAAAGCTTCTCCCTGGCTTTCATGCCCACCTCCCTGGCATTGGGGAATTTTCTCAGTGGCAATGCCCTGCCGGTGGAGATTGCTCTGCCGGACAGCGCCGGGCAAATCCATCTTTTCAGCCCCACAGGAGAGGAAGTGGGCGGCCTGGAAACGGCCGTTGCCGGTCCTGCCCGGCTGCTGGCTGCCGACAGTTCCAGTTTAGCTGGTGATGATTTGTTCGTAATGGGGGAATACGGCCGTCAACTCCAAATCCTCACCGCTGGTGGGCAGCATCAGACTTCCCAGGGATTCAGTTCACCAGTCGCCGACCCTGGTCTGTTGGCCGCCTTGGAGGCCGCCGCGCCGTTCATTGCCGGGCTGCCCCTGCGCCTCAACGACGACGCCCTGGACGACCTGGTGCTGCTGGTAGACGGTGCGCCGCAGCCATTGGTGATGACGACAACGGCCGTAAACGTCTTCGTCATCACCAGCCGCTTCGATGATCCTGATAAAACACCCGGTGATGGTCTCTGCAAGACAAATAATGGATTTTGCACCTTGCGGGCAGCCATCCAGGAAGCTAACGCCAGCCCCGGCGCCGACGACATTGTCTGCGGGCTGGATAGCTACGCCACCAACCCTATTGTCCAGCCGGACAGCCCGCTGCCGGCCATTACCGAAGCCGCCTTGCTGGAAGGCGGTGCACGAGGGACGGCCAACTGCGGCAAAATGGAAATCAACGGCATTGCTGCCGGGGCTGACGGTGTTGATGGTCTGCGCCTGTTAGGCGATAGTGCCACTATCCGCAATGTGGCCATTTACAACTTCTCTGGCAGCGGTATCTTTATCGACAGCAGCGATAACCTCGTGGAGGAGAACATCCTGGGCACCAACAATAGTGGTACGAGCCTGCTGTCCAACCATACTGGTATCTACGTAGCCGACGGCCAGGGAAATACGATTCAACACAACATTGTTTCGGGTAATCTCATGGTGGGCATTTCCGTCAACGGCGGCAGCCAGACCCACATCATCAATGGGAACAGTGTCGGCTTTTGGCCCAGTTCGCCGCCCAAGGCGCTGCCCAATTTGTGGGGTATCGCCATTAATGGCGGGTTGTCTAATCTGATTGGTTCCATAACGGCCGTGAACGGCGGCAATTTTATTGCTGGTAACCATTATGGCGGCATTGATCTGGCGCCGGAATCCTCGTTTACTACGGTGCAAGCCAACTATGTCGGAGTTACTACTGTCAACACGGGATTGAGTAACAAGATGGGCATTGCTATGCGCGGCCCCAGTAATACGATTGGCGGCAGCCCGACAGGCCATAATACCATTGCCTACAATACCGACGGCATCCACCTTTATAACACGCCGGCTACGAATAACCGTGTTTCTTACAACATCATTGGTGGTGCGGCTGGTAATTTGGGGGATGGCATCTGGGTCAGTGATAATGCCTCCCAAAATCAAATTACTAACAACGAAATTGGCAGTAACGGCCGTTCCGGAATCTATATTCAGGCCGATGGCACCACCTGCGCCAAAAACCAGGTACGCAACAATCTCATCGGTACCGACCAGTCCTACACCGCAGACCAGGGCAATGGCGTCGATGGCATCCTGGTCAAGGGTGTCAGCTGCACCACCATTTCGACAAATCGAATTTACTTTAATGACCGACATGGCATCTATATCAACGCTGCCCAGCCTGTCACCGCCACCATCGAATTAAATAGCATTGCCCGTAACGGCGATTCAGGCATTTTGCTGTCTACCAGCAATAATGTGGTAGAAGGCAACACCACTTCCTTCAATGGCCAGATAGGCATTTGGGTGCAAGGCTCCTACAACCAGTTGACTGCCAACAAAGCGTATGGCGATGATCTATCGGGCCATTACCAGATAACGGGGATTCGCATTGACGGCAGCCACAATACCCTGATTGGCGGCGACCTTTATGCACCTCAATCAGAAATCAGTGACCATCATGGCAGTGGGTTGGAATTGAAAGGCTCTTACAACAGCGTACAAAATTATTACATTCACAGTAATTGGGATGCTGGTATCGATATTACAGGGGATAACAATGTTGTTGGCGGGGCGGGAAACGGCCGTAACATCATCAGCGTCAACTTCGATGGCATCCGGTTAGCTGTAGGCGCAGCCAACAACCAGATTCTCGGCAACTACATCGGTACCGACCTGACCGGTGTCTACGATGCCGGCAACATCGTTGGCGTCCAGGTTTATGGCGGCAGCAACCAGATTGGCGGTACGGCCGTTAACGAAGGCAACCGCATCGCCTATTCGCAGGGGCCAAACATCAGCCTGAACGGCAGCAGCGCCACCGGCAGCATCATCGAAAACAACATCATCGGCCCCACCGTCGTCGACGGCAGCCCCGGCATCGAAATCACCAATTCCGCCAGCGGCAACACCCTGCGCAGCAACCAGATCAGCAGCAGCCGCGGTGCGGGCATCGCCATTACCTCCGGCACGAATAACCGGCTGCTTTCCAATATCCTATTTGGGAACAGCGGGCTGGGCATTGATTTGGCCCCGAACGGCGTTACCCTCAACGACACCGGCGATAACGACACCGGCGCCAATCAACTGCAAAACTTCCCCGTCATTACCACCGTCACGGCCGGAACCAGTACCCGCATCCAAGGCACACTAAGCAGCAAGGCCAGCACCAGCTACACCTTGCAATTCTATGCTAACACAGCCTGCGACACAGCCGGTTATGGCGAAGGAGAACGGCTGCTGGGGCAAACCAGCGTCACCACCAACAGCAGCGGCCAGGCCGGTTTTGACGTGACGCTGGCCGTCGGCAATGTGCTGGGCCAATACATCACCGCCACCGCCGCCGACTCCAGCGGCAATACATCCGAGTTTTCCAAATGTTCTGTGGGGCGTCCCGTTTCCAGCGGCGTACCCTTCACCGTCAATACCACCAGCGACGCCGTAGACCTGAACATTGGCGACGGCATTTGCGACAGCAGCGCCGTCACCGGTCAACAATGCACCCTGCGTGCGGCCGTTCAGGAAGCCAATTTTAGCGTTGGATCCGACACCATCATTATACCGGCCGGAACATACGCCCTTACCTTGACCGGCTCTGATACTGCCGCGGCTGTCGGTGATCTGGACATCACCGATGCGCTAACCATCAGCGGTGCAGGCGCGGACACCACCACGGTTCAGGGCAGCATGAGCGACCGTATCTTTGAAATTCGTAACAATGCCGCCGTCTCCATTGCCGGGATAACCATACGCGGTGGCGCACCGGCCAGCAGCAATAACGGCGGCGGCATCCTGGTGAACAGCGGGACGTCACTGGCACTGGAAGGAATGACCGTGCGTAATAATGCCACAGTCAGCGGCGGCGGCGGCGGCATCTACAGTTCGGGCACACTCACCATCACCAATAGTGCCATTGTGAGCAATACCACCACCCTCAGTGCCCCCACGAGCACCGGCGGCGGCTTGAGTTTGCTGGTCGGTTCGGCTGCGCTGATCAACACAACGGTATCCGACAACAGCGCCATGGGCAGCGGCGGCGGCATCTACAACATCGGTGCGTCCGTCCATCTGCAAAATGTGACGGTCATCTACAACACCGCCGATACCGACAACAACGGCGGCGATGGCGGTGGCCTGTACACGAGCACCAGTACGTTCTATCTCAGAAATTCCATCATTGCCCAAAATGTGGATATGAGTTATGGCAGCTATCCATATGGTTATGCTGATTGTTACGGCACGTACACCTCGGAAAGCTACAACCTGATCGGCGATCAGGCAAAGCAGAACAACACCAATCCGCCAGGCTGCCAGCTAACTGGCGGCAGCAGTGACAGTGTGGGCGGTTTCTGGCTGTTAACCCGTTACCTGACTTATTGGGCCGGGTTGGGGGCGCTGCAATTGAACGGCGGCACGACTCCCAGCCATGCGCCGCTGGCTTCGGCGGCGGGGCTGACGGTGGATTGGGGTAATCCGGCGGTTCCCGGCAGCGGCGGCCTGGCCTGTGAACTGTTTGACCAGAGGGGACAGCCGCGGCCGATTGATGGCGGCACTGATGGGGTGGCCCGCTGTGACCGGGGGGCGGTAGAGCATGTGCCGTCGTATCTTTCGATTGGGGATGCAACGGCCGTAGAAGGCAGCCCGGCCCAGTTTACCGTCACCCTGTCCGAACCGGCGCAAATCACCTTCACGGTGCAGATTGCCACGGCCGATTTAACAGCCCTGGTGGAGCAAGATTACAACCAGCTTGCCGGAACATTAACCTTTGCGCCCGGACAAACCAGCCAGAATGTTCAGGTGGCGACCCTGACTGACACCATCGATGAAGACGCCGAGACCTTCCGCGTGCAGCTTTCCAGCCCGCAGTACGTCTTCATCGCCGATGGCGAAGGCATGGGCACGATCACCGATGGCAATGCAGTGCCGTCTATTCGGGTCGCAGACCGGACGGTTACTGAAGGAGATGCCGGCAGCAGCGTACAGGCTGTCTTTGCCGTCAGCCTCAACTCGGCCAGCGGCAAGACGGTAACGGTGAACTACGCCACGACCGATGGCAGCGCCACGGCGGGGGCAGATTATCTGGCGGCCCAGGGGCAGGTGCAGTTTGCGCCGGGCGTGACCACCCAGAATGTGTCAGTTACGGTGCTGGGCGATGACCTGCGCGAGGGAAATGAGACGTTTACGCTCCAGTTAAGCAGCCCGGTAAATGCCAGCCTGGGAGATGCCACCGGGCAGGGAACCATCACCGATGATGATATACCGGCTTTTTCCATTAGCGATTCCTCGCGCCTGGAAGGCGACAGCGGCACCAGCAGCATGGTGTTTACGGTGTGGCTTTCCAAACCCAGTACGCAGGAAGCGACGGTGAAGTACATTACCAGCCCCGGTACGGCGCTGGCGGGTGCTGATTACATCCACACCGGCGGAACGCTGACGTTTGCTGCCGGGGAAACGATGAAAACCATCACTGTTGCCATTGTTGGTGATGAGGAAAGCGAACCAAACGAAACCTTCTCGGTATCTCTGAATACGCCCACGGGCGGTGCAGTGATTGACCGGAGTACGGCAACCGGCCTCATTTTGGATGATGGCGGCTCTTTCGTCTACCTGCCGATGATTGTACGGTAAAAGTTGTTTGAGCGATTATTTTGAAGGGTGGAGTATGTTCTCCGCCCGCTAATTTAGGAGAACTACATGTCAACGATAATGCGTATTGGATTTATTTTGTGCCTCGCCGGGCTGGTGCTGTTAATGGGGTGCGGCGGTAAAGAGGAGGAAGCGGCGGCGGAACCTACGGCCGTTCCTCCCACAACCGCCGCCAAACCCACCACTCCGCCTAAACCGGCAGCCGCTGAACCAACGGCCGTTCCGCCAACGGCCGCCAAACCAACGGCCGTTCCCATCAAACTAGGCGAAGAATACGTCAATGAAGAGGGCGGCTTCGTCTACCAGACCATACCAGGCTACCAGGTTTCCACATTTGGCGGCTTGGTCAACATGCTGGCCAATGGCGCTGACCCCGATGTGGGGCCGATGGTGACAATTATGGGCGGGTTGACTGGTGAAACGACCAACGAAGCGCTGTACGAACTGCTCAAAAGCGGCACGCCCATGACGGTTGGCGCGGCTGAACCGATTATCGTAGATGGCCTGCCCGGTCTGGCGGCCGACATCAGCGGCGATAACAACGGCAAGGCGATGCAAGGGCGGGCAGCGCTGGTGATGGTGACGCCAACCCAACAGTTTACGCTGTTGGTGGGCGCACCGGCCGACCGGTGGGAGGAGGTGGCGCCTTATTTTGAGGGCTTGTTAACGGCCGTAACCTTTATCCAACCCACCACCCCCGAACCTATCTCCAATCTGACCCCCGGCAACTATGCTTATGTCAATAGCAACGTGGTGCGCGACCTGATTGTAATCGGCGATACCGCTTATGCGGCCACTCTGGGCGGCATGGCGGCCTGGGACCTCACCAGCGGCCAGGGGCTGCTTGATGGCGATCCCAACCCCAACACGCCTCGCTCCTACAATGCCACCCCCCTGCAAGGCATGGGCCACGTCAGCGCCAATGCCGTTACTACCTGCAAAATAAACGGCGAACCACGCGTCATCGTAGGCACATTGGCCGGCCTGAGCCTGTTTGACCCGTTCAAAGGTCAATGGGAAGCGCCACCGGCCACTCCGGAGGAAAGCCGCGTCGCCACCAGCCGCATCGACCGCCTGTTTTGTGACGCGGCCAATGGGCGGCTGCTCATCGGTTACAGCGGGCTGGGGGTGCTGGATTTGGCCAGCGGTGAGTTTGTGCGTTACACGACCAAAGAGGGCCTGTCGTGGGATGGCATTACCGATATTGTGGTAAACGGCCGTGATATCTGGGTGGCTTCCGGCTACAACGGGCTGACGCAAATCAGCGACGGGCAGGTGACCATCCACAACGCCGCCTCCGGCATGCCCGATGAACGGGCCAGCGCACTGGCGGCAGCCCCCGACGGTACGCTGTGGGTGGGCGGCTCGAAAGGGCTGATGCAGTTCAAAGGCGGCCAATGGACGCTGCTGAACGGGCTGACCGATATCAACGAGATCGAATTGGCCCCTGACGGGTCGATCTGGCTGGCGTCGGCTTCTTTGACTGGCGGCAGTTTGTGCCGCTTTGACCCGCAGGCGGGCCAATGTGCCGTCGAATACGACGACCCGGCTTATCAACCCATCCTGGCCCTGGCGCTTGACGCCCAGGGACGGCCGTTGTATGGTACCAGTAAGGGGGTTTATTTGTTTGCTGAGGCCGCGGGCACGGCCGTTCCCTTCGTTAACGAATTCGATATGCTGGCCAGTAACTTTGTCGATTCACTGGCCATCGCCCCCGACGGCAAGTTGTGGGTAGGCACCGATGGCGGCATCCAGATGCTCGATCCGGCCTTCCCCGACATGATCTGGCAGACCTACCGCAAGTCGGATACGCCGGGACTGGGCGGCAGTTGGGGCAAGGAGATCGCTTTTGCCCCCGATGGCACAGTCTGGGTGGCCATCACCAATGGCAGCGCCAGCCGCTTCCGCGACGGCGTGTGGCAGCCAATCGAAACGGTAACTTCGTATGACAGCGTGGCCGTGGACGCCGACGGGCGGGCCTGGTTTGGCGATGAGGGCAAGGGCATTGCCGTCATCAACGCCGACGGTTCACCGGCCATGAAGCTGACCATCGCCGAGGGACTGCCCAGTGACCGGGTGCTGGCGCTGCTGGCCGACGGCGAGACGATGTGGATTGCTCTGGACAGCGGGCTGGCCCGGTACACCAACGGCCAGGTGGAGATGGTGCTGGACAAAAACCGGCTGCCGCATCCGTACATTCGGGCGCTGGCGCTGGATGAAGCGGGGCGCCTGCTGATTGGCGCAAATTTGAGCATTGTGCGTTATGACGGCGACCAGACCGAGGTGTTGATCAATTTCCAGCAGGAAAGGTATATGGACTGGTTGACAACGCTGGCGGCTGCGCCCAACGGCCGTATCTGGGCCGGCACGGCGAATGGTTTGTTTTATTCCGACGACGGCCAAAGCTGGAGCCGGATGACGACAGCCGACGGCCTGCTCACCAATTTCATCTCCGCTTTGCTGGTGGATCAGTATGGCACGGTATGGATTGGCGGCGGCGGTTCTAATTTTGACGGCGGCGGTTTGCTGCACATTGTGCCGTAGCCGCGTTTAACCGCTGGGGCTGGCCCAACAGTGGTCAACCCCAGCGCTGTTTCCGGTCGGGTTTAGTGGAGAAAGGGATGCGTTGTGACAAGGGGAAGCCAGGCTACTTTTCTTATTTACTGCGGCTGTGGGAAACCGAGGATGAGGGGCGGCGCGTCTGGCGGGTTTCGCTGGAGCTGCCGGCGACCGGCGAACGGTATGGTTTTGCCTCGCTGCCCGAATTGTTTGCTTTTCTGGAGGAGAAAACGGGTGAGGAACGGCCGTTACCTGCTGAATCCCAAACTGATTGACGGATCGGGATTCTTCCCGACTGTTAAAACCATAACCGGAATAAGACGGCCGTTCCCCTTCTGGTACGTTTCATAGGCCGGGTAGTAGGCAACAGCTTCCTGCCAGCAGGTTTCTCGTTCGGTTCCGTGGGCTTCGTGGGCGGTGTAAACGGCCGTTTCCCCACCAACCGCCACCGTCACAGTGGGATGGGCTTTCAAATTGTAGTACCAGGCCAGGGAGCGGGGCTTGCCCCAGTTGGAAGCGATGAGGATGATTTGGCCGTTGTAGGGAATGCCGATGAGGGGTACGGTATGGGGCTGGCCGCTGCGGGCGCCGGTAGTGGTGAGGGTGAGGAAGGGCAGGCCGGTAAACCAGGTTAAGGTGGCGTAACGGCCGTTGCTCCACCGCAAAACCAGCCGATCCAGGTGATGCAGCGTGTGTGATAACAGCCAGATAACCGGCCGCAGCGAGCCAATCCGCTTCATGACACTGTGCCATCGGTGGGAGGACTCGAATCTTTTGTCTTTAGACAAGTCCAAATAATTTCGCTATAAAAGCAATGATATCCAAAATGGTTTTTTTGTCTGGAAGACGAACACTTTGAATTTTTGGTAGTTGCTGTCGAATTATTTCAATGTTTAGCTCTTTGTTTAACTTTTTTAGAGCGTCATCTGTGTCTTTGGACACGCGCTGAAGAGAAGAAAATAATATTCGAAAGAACTGTGCAAAATCTACTTCGTCAGAATTTAAAGGGAGGTAATTAGCTAATTTTATCGGGAGAATGTTTTCTGAATCAAGTCTCTCAAAGATTATTATACAAGGAAGATCGCTCGGCAATACGCCAAAATTTCTTGCAATACTATATGCTTGAGATTGGTCTACCGGTTTAAAATTATCCTCCCCAAAACGATACCATAGATGGTCAAAGTAAGGCCCGCCTAGTTCTCCAAGAAGCCTTTTTAAGCGAAGGTTCCACTCTTGTGTTGGTTTTTCGAGAACAAAAAACAATGTGGCCGGTTCACTCATCTCATCCAGATCGATAATATGATTTCGGATATAGTCAGCTAAATATCGATCTTCTTCAGTGTATAAAAAGATCGCAAACCATGTATGATGGTTGAAAGCATCCAATCGGGCATTTTCTTGAATAATAGCATTGACTAATTGTATTTCCCGATATGAACGGTATGGTATTCCTCCACCTCCCATGCCCGTTTTCCAAAGATTCAGCACATCGCCATCTCTTATTCCTCTTTCAAAAAGAGAAGTTGTGGGTAACAATTCAAAAAACTCGTTATCAAATTCAACAACGCCATCAATGTTATCTTGGGTCAACACGTAACTATTTGTGTCAAAGCTGGGAGGGATAAAATGGTTTCGGATAAGATATGCGATTAGTTGATTAGTTGTCCATTGATCATCAACCTTAACTTCAATTCTTGAATTGACGATTCCAAGATGGTTGATCGGATCGGAAAAATTTTGACTATCCCAAGTGTGAATTGTAGCATTATGTTTAATGATTATAGAAATCTCACCCATTTATAACCCCCTATTTTGCGTCAATCTTATAACAACGACATTGTATTATAAAGGAAATCGATCTTTTTAATCAGAATAACATAAAGTAATACTAGGAACAATTCATACAAGCACGACAAACTCACGCAAATCAGACTTGAGGATGGCGTCCAGTTCGGCGTAGTGGGCGGCCTGCGTTTCGGCAAAGATGAAGCCGAAAACGGGGAAGCGCCGGTAATCCAGGCGGCGCAGTTGCAGTGGTTTTTCCAGCTGCGCCAGAACCCGTTCATAATCAAAAGCGGCAATCCGGTCAGGCGCCAGGCCGGTGGAATTATCGAGGATAATCAGACTGTACAGCTTGCCGGCCTTGTCGGCCAAAATTGCCCCCCAATCGGGCCGCTGCCCGCGCAAAAAGTAGAGGTACGGGTTGAAACCGTAGGCGTAAGCGGTCATATCCGGCGTGGTGCACCAGCCGCCAAAGCGCAGCGGGTTAACCTCGATGGGCTGCATCTGCCCGGCCGCGTCCAGCCGCACCTCCACGTGCACCGGGAAGTTTTGGACGCCGGTTAATCGGCCCAACTGCGCCAGAAAGTCTGTGAATCGGGCCAGATGTGTTTCGACGATCTCTTTTGAAGAGATGTAAATGCGGTCGCTCACATCGGATGCTGAAGAAAAGATGTGTTTGAGGATGTTGAGAATGACCGGTTTACCGGCGGCGTCAAAATAGGCGTCGATGGCATACTCATCTCCCTCAATACATTCCTCGATGATGAAGGATGTGGTATTGATTACTTCGCGCGGGAACAAGCCGCGGGTCTGCATTAATTCCAGTTGAATATTGGTTTTAACTGCTTCCCATTCGGCGGCGCTGCTTACTTTGTGGACGGCCAGACTGAAGAAGCCGGCGGTGGGCTTGATGACAAAGGGCAGAGGCAGGTGGGTGATGTCGAGTGCGGCAAAGTCACGCAGGGCAATTTGGCGGAAGAAGAAGTGGGGGTATAACGGCCGTATCAACTCCCGAAACTTCACCTTATCCTTGAACTGCGCAATCTGGCCGGGCAGCCCGGTAAAATCCAGGTGCTGGGCCACCCAGCCAATGGCGTTTTCCGAGTTGGTGTAGATGGGTTGGTGGAATGAGGTGCGGAGGTGGGAAACGGCCGTTTCCACATCCCAACAATACGTTTCACTACCAAAACCCAGGGCGCGCGCCGTATCCGTCAGGACAATTGGCAGTTCATGGTCGCGGATCGTTTGCAGCAAAAAATCAGAGACATAAGGTTCGTCGAGAATAATCATGTTATGGTCTCTCCCAAAAATGAATGATAAGAATAAACAGGGCAAAAATGGCAATCGTCATCAAAACAGCCAGGGGCAAAACGTAAAACGCTTCCCCGGCCGGCCGCTTAAACAGCCAGAGGTATAAAACACCCACAACCAGGCCAATAACGCTCAAAACGCCCAGCAAAAAACCGTAATTATCGCTGCTCTGCCCCAATTCAGATTGTCTCATTACCCGCATTCCCCGCAAAACCAGGGACGCATTTGAAAACGCCCCATTACCCGTTTATACTTCTGCGCCAGGGTGCAAGGGGAACTCTGGGAATATGCGCAATACCCTCCCCACGAACCCATATGGCGATTCTCGCCCAACAATTTTACCTGATGACCAAATGTTTATAAAACAAGGATTTTCGCCGTGAAAAAGATGCAAGATGCCTCCCGTTGGACCATGTTTATTTTTGGCTTTTTGGCCTTTGTTTTGGGCCTGGTGGGGCTGAAAAGTCCCAAAGCGCTGCTCAAACAGATGGGGTTTACGGCCGTTGACCCCCAGGAACGGGCTGAACATGATTACACTCACGTATTTGTTATGTCCTCGTCGATGGCCTCGACCAACATGGGCATTTATTACATGCTGGCCGCACTGCTGAACGTGCGCCGCTTTTTCTACTGGACGGTTCCCTTCCGCGTGGTAACGTTTTCAGTGTTTGCCACGGCCGTTGCCAAAGGGCGCGCCCCGGTCAAATTCCTCATGGTGGCCGTCTGGGAACTGGTTGGCGCGCTGCTCACCGGCTGGGCCTTGTGGGCGGAAGAAAAAGGGAAGAAGGGGGAAACGGCCGTTTCCTGAAAATCAAAATCGCCCCCATGCAAACAGAACGCTCCGGTCTTTTTAATGCGCCTGCCTGAAAGATACGTGCAACCCTCTTTCAACCTTGAGAGGATCTGCTTCTTTGAACTTAATCAGATTGTGACGATTTTGTTTTTTGGCTGTCTATTTCTTTAGTAGGTTTATCCTACATCTTCCCCTTTGGAGACCTTACTTTCCTGGTGAGGTCTCCTTTGTGTCTCTTACCCCAGCTTTAAGCTTGCAGTCCCTTCAAATTTGGGGAGGATCACACTACCGAACCAGTCATTGCCAAACAATCGGCCAAGATTTATACTGTCCATATTGGTGTCGGGAGCCGGAATTCACTTGAGACAGGGAATTTACCAGGCTCGTCATCTACAATAAAGGGAAACATAAAGATGGAATCTTCTCGTTGGCAAAAACAGTACATTTACCTCCGGAGTATTGTTTGGGGCGCCTCAGCGGTAATCGCCATCTTGCTGTTTATTATTTTGGTGTCGCTTGGAATGGGCATAGACGCAGCGGGGGGACTATTCATTGTTGTTTTTTTTACAATACGAGTCTCGTTGGCATTTATCCTCAAGAATCGATATGCCAATTCGATGGTCCGTATCTTGAAATTCGACTATGAGGAACTTGAACGTGACTTTCGAACTGTGTTTAAGAACAAATATATTCGGTTTCGCCGAAAATCCGAAGAGGACGTCTATTCTTATGAATTTCCTGGGCACAACCTAAGCATGATCGTACAGCCCTATTGGTTATCCAGTGATATAACACAACCAGTCACCTTAGTGACCCTCCGTATACTGAATGCCAAAAACGAAGCGTTTGCCGAAATGTTAGCAGAGTCAATTGACGAAATGGCCGAACAGCGGGCTAACGGCGGAGAAAAAGCCTAACCAGCTTATACCCGATACCAAGCGCGGCTGAAACGGGTGCCAGAATAACAAAAAGACCTGAGTGTTCAGGTCTTTTTTGATGCCCCCTAGGGGACTCGAACCCCTGTTTTAGCCTTGAGAGGGCTACGTCCTGGGCCGCTAGACGAAGGGGGCGGCTAAGGATGGCTGGATTCTAGCAAACGGCCGTTACCCTGTCAAACAGAGAATTGGGGCTGGCAAGCCGTCGCAACATCGATTATCCTACAAGTATTCATCATGCATCATGCGTCACAAGTTATACGGCTCGGTGACGCATGAGACACATGACAAAAAACCCACAAACCCATTTGCACAAGGACTCAAACCATGGACGTGTCACCCGCCCAACTCAAATACTTAAAACTCCTGGCCCAGCATTACCCCACCATCCAGGCCGCCTCCACCGAAATCATCAACCTCAGCGCCAAACTAAACTTGCCCAAAGGCACCGAGCATTTCATCTCCGATATTCACGGCGAATACGAAGCCTTCGTTCACGTCCTCAAAAACAGCTCCGGCTCGATCAAACGGCGCATCGACGAAATTTTTAGCAACAGCCTCACTGAGCGGGAAAGGCGCGACCTGGCCACCCTCATCTACTATCCCCGGCGCAAGCTCCCCCTGCTCCTGCAGCAGGTCGAAGACCAGACAGAATGGTTCCGTCTCTCCCTGTTCCGCCTCATTAAAGTGTGCCGCGCGGTTTCCTCCAAATATTCCCGCGCCTACGTCCGCGCCGCCCTGCCCGAAAACTACGCCGACATTATCGAAGAACTGCTCTACCAACAAGAAAACGATTACAACCGGCAGGCCTACTACGAAAGCATCATCGCCACCATCATCGACATCGGCCAATCAGCCGCCTTCATCGTCGCCCTGGCCGAAATCATCCAGGAACTGGCCATTGACCGGCTGCACATCATCGGCGACATTTACGATCGCGGCCCTGGCGCGCACATCATCCTGGACGAACTGGTGCAGCATCCGGCCATTGACATTCAATGGGGCAACCACGACATGTTGTGGATGGGTGCCGCCGCCGGCAATACCGCCTGCATGGCCAACGTCATCCGCATCAGCCTGCGCTACGCCAACATGGAAACCCTGGAAAATGGTTATGCCATCAGTATGCTGCCCCTGGCCTCCTTCGCTCTGGACGTTTACCGTGACGATCCCTGCGACCTCTTCAGGCCCAAAGTAACCGGAAACGACGAATTCACCGATAACGAAATTATGCTGATGGCCCGGATGCAAAAGGCCATCGCCATTATCCAGTTCAAGCTGGAAGGACAGATTATTCGGCGGCGGCCGCATTACGACATGCAAGACCGGCTGCTGCTAGACAAAATCGACTACGAAAAGGGAACCATCCACCTCAACGGCCAGGACTACCCGCTGCTGGACACTCACTTCCCCACCATCGATCCCGCGAATCCTTACGCCCTGACTCCGGCCGAAGAGTACGTTGTCAACCGCCTGCATTTGTCGTTTACCAACAGCAGTAAATTGCAGCAGCACGTCCGCTTCTTGTTCTCCAAAGGCAGCATGTACCTGGTCCACAACGGTAATTTGCTCTACCACGGCTGCATTGCTATGAATGAGGATGGGTCGTTTATGGCCCTCAGGCTGCACGGCCAGGAATACGCCGGCAAAATTTACATGGATCGCGTTGAGCGGCTGGCCCGGCAGGGTTACTTTGCTACCGATCCGGAACAAAAACAATACGGCCTGGACGCTATCTGGTATTTGTGGAGCGGTGGCCGATCTCCCCTCTTTGGCAAGGACAAGATGGCCACCTTTGAGCGGTATTTCCTGACCGAAAAGGAGACTCACCGCGAAAACAAGAATCCGTATTACGAACTGCGCGACAAGAAGAAAACGGCCAACAAAATCCTGGAAGAGTTTGGGCTAGAGCCGGAAACAGCCCACATCATCAACGGTCACGTACCGGTAGAGGTCAAACATGGTGAAAGCCCTGTCAAAGCCGGGGGCAAGCTCCTGGTCATCGACGGCGGCTTATCTAAAGCATATCAAACCAAGACCGGTATCGCCGGCTACACCTTGATTTATAATTCCTATGGCCTGCTGTTGGCCTCCCACGAGCCGTTTGAGTCCACCCAAAAAGCCATTGAAGAAGGCATTGACATCCATTCGAAAACGGAAATCCTGGAGCAAAATCGCAACCGCATTTACGTGAAAGACACCGATTTGGGCCAGGAAATCAAAAAGCGGATTGACGAGTTAAAATCGCTGCTGGATGCTTACCGGGTGGGGCTAATCAAGGAGAACATCGATTCCTAGTTGTCGGGAGTGCCAGGCACAGGGCAGAACGGCCTGGTTCAATCAAAACCTGACGCCCTGTGCCTGGCACTTCTGTCTATAAAGACTCCGCACCCCCTTCAATAATTCCCCCTTGACAAGTAAATTCAAATCGTTTACGATAATTATAAACTGGTTTGCAATACAAACTAGTTTACACAATCGGAACAGTAAAGGATTCGAAATATGAACCAAAATATTGATGAAATGATGCAGCGAACGTATCGCTATTATTATGAAGATGGGCTGGTGGAAACGGCCGTTGGCATTCTCTTCTTTGTCATTGGATTGGCTCTGCTGGGCTGGCTTACCATCCAATCGAGTCCGGCATTAGGCATTGTGATGGTCATTCTGTCCGTTTTGCTCATCCTGGGCGGAACCTTATTCGTACAAAAAATAATCCCCAGCCTCAAAGAACGCTTTGTCCATCCCCGCACCGGCAAAGTCGTTTACCGGCAGGAAAAACCCCAAAAAGAGACCGGCCGTTGGCTCCTGTATGCTGTTTTGGCCGTTCTCGTTGTCACCCTGTTTTTACCAGAACGGTTCAACCAGATGGCGTTGATGGAAGGAGCACTGCTGGGCGCGATCTTCATTTACCTGGGGCATCGCGTAAGCCTGAGCCGTTTTTACTGGCTGGGTGGCGCGGCGATCCTGGTTGGTGTAGCTGCCGTGCTGCTCTTCAACAATGACATAAGCGGCAGCGCTTTCACTTTTGGCAGCACCGGACTGGTCTTGCTGGTTAGCGGCTTAATTGTCTTAACCCGTTACCTGCGCCGCAATCCTCAAATCGAGGTGGAAGATGAATGATGAACTGCGCAATTTGGTGGACATTGACCGGGTGATTCACGAACCGGCCCGTTTGCTGATAACGGCCGTTCTCTACACCGTGGAAAGCGCCGATTTCCTCTACCTGCTTCACGCCACCGAACTGACCAAAGGTAATCTCTCCTCCCATCTGATGCGGCTGGAAAAGGCTGGGTACGTGGCTATCGAAAAGACCTTTGAAGGCAAAACCCCCCGCACTGTTTGCCGCCTGACCGAAGCCGGGCAAGAAGCATTTGAAACATATCGACAGCAAATGAAAGCAGCTATTTAACAGGCAGGGGCAACTGGCGCCGCCCTTGCCGCCATAGTACGGCCAGCAGCATAATACCCAACGCCGCCACACATAACCAGTAAACGCCCTGTATCCCCCACAACGGCAGCAGCGCATATGCCAACGGCGGCCCAATGGCGCTGCCCAAATCGCCCACGGTGAACAAGATGCCCAGGTAACGGCCGCTTCGGCCTCTGCCGGAGCGTCGCCCATCCCCCGACAAATCCCCCACCAACGCCGTGGACAAGCCTTGATTGCTGCCGCTGGAAAAGCTGGTAAGCGGCAAACCAATCAAAATGGCCAGCGGCAGCCCCAGCGCCAACAGCCCAAATCCGATCATGCCTGCGGTCACACTGCCGGTGGCCACGCGCCAGCGGTTGCCAATCCGATCTGACAAGCGGCCAACCAGCGGTGCAGAAGCCATATTGAACAGCGCTGTCGTACCCAATCCCAGGCCGGTCAATGTAGCCACACCAATAGTCCAACGCCCCACCAACACCGAATCACCCAGCAGCTGCTGCAAAAAAAGGCCGAAGGTAGACATCAATATGCCGGCCAGAACGAGCCGGTTGATGCCTAACAAACTTACGGCAGCGGACAGTTCGATGGTTTGGAACAATGATAGTTTGGGATTGGGAACGGCCGTATCCGCCCCCGCCTTCTCCTTCTCCCCTCGCGTTTCCGGCAAAAACAGCAGCGCCACCACCGCTCCCAACAGCGTCAGACTGGCGGCAATCCCCATTGCCCCCCGGTAACCGACCCAATCGGTTAGCAGTCCGCCCAACAGCGAGCCAGACGCCGCGCCTAAGAAAAAGGAAATGTGGTAATAACCGACCCAACGCCCGCGATTACCGTCGGCGGCAATGTCAAAAATCGTTGCATTGCCGGCCACCCAAATGCCCGACCAGGCAATCCCCCACAACATACGCCCCAGCAAGAACAAGGGGAATCCGGGCCGCAGGGCATAAATCGCCGTGGAAAGCGCGCCTAAAAACAGCGCCGGGACAAAAACGCAGCGGCGCGGCCAGCGGTCACTAAGCCAGCCGACTGCGCCGTTGGTGGCCAGACGTACCCAGCGGTTAGCCGAAAGCAAAATGCCCACACTGGCCAAAACCACACCGGCATCGGCCGTATGGGTGGGCAGCACCGTATACAAGGCGGCATCGCCAATGAGGGAGAGGCAGGTGCCAATACCGACGGCCAGCAGTACCTGCCAGGGCGAGATGGGTTTGTTCATGGCGGGATTATAGCTGAATTGAGGAGAACGGCCGTTTCCCGACAAAAGATTGATGATTAGCATTGGCATAATCGTCAATCTCAACATGCGGGAACGCAGCCGACACGTTACAATTGAGGTATGGATTATCTCAATGGATTAAATGAAGCTCAGCGTACGGCCGTTACCGCACCGGAAGGCCCCATTCTCGTTCTGGCCGGGCCGGGCAGCGGCAAAACGCGCGTCCTCACTCACCGCATCGTCTACCTGATTCGGGAGATGAAAGTTTCCCCCTGGCACATTTTGGCCGTCACCTTCACCAACAAGGCGGCCAAAGAAATGCGTCATCGGGTAGAGGAGATGATGGACGGCCGTTTACGCGGCCTGATGATGGGTACCTTTCACTCCACTTGTGCCCGCATCCTGCGCCGCGAAACCGACAATCTGACCTACTACGACAAAGATTTCGTCATCTTCGACACTGCCGATCAGCAGCAGGTTGTCAAACAGGCACTCAAAGACCTGAACCTGGACGACAAAAAATTCCCGCCCAACAAAATGCTCAACGGCATCAGCAACGCCAAAAACGAACTGCTGACGCCAGAACTGTACAGCGCCACTAACTACATCGCCGAAGTCACGCGCCGCGTTTACGTGCGCTATCAAGACATCTTACACGCGAACAACGCGATGGATTTTGATGATTTGCTCATGAATGTTGTCTTGCTATTTGACGAGCGGCCAGACGTTTTGGAAAAATATCAACAGCAGTATCACCACATCCTGGTGGATGAATTTCAAGACACGAACACAGCGCAATACGCGCTGATTAAGCGGCTGGCGGCCGGACACGGCAACATTTTTGTCGTAGGGGACTCCGACCAGTCGATTTACAAATGGAGAGGGGCCGATTACCGCAACATCAACCGCTTCCGCGAAGATTACCCGGAAGCGCAGCAAATCCTGCTGGAACAAAATTACCGTTCGACACAGATCATTCTGGATGCAGCCAAAGCGGTTATCCAGCATAACAGCAACCGGGTACATAAGGATTTGTTCACCAAGCGGCACGGCGGCGAACGTATCGTTGTGCGTGAGGCCTACAACGACATCGAGGAAGCGGAAACAATTGTGGGCACGATTCAGAATTTATTGCTGGACGGCCGTTCCCCATCCGATTTTGCCGTCATGTACCGCACCAACGCCCAGTCCCGCTCTATCGAAGAGGCGTTTGTGCGGGCCAACATGCCTTACCGGCTGGTGGGCGCGACCCAATTCTACAAGCGGCGCGAGGTCAAGGATTTGATTGCTTATTTGCGATTGGTGCATAATCCGCTGGATTCGGTCAGTTACGGCCGTATCCTCAACGTGCCCACCCGCGGCATTGGCGCTAAAAGCAAGGAGCAGTTGGAAGCCTGGGCTGCCGGTAAAGGCTGGTCGCCGGTGGAGGGACTCATCGCGTTGACCACTGATCCTGACGTACAACATCCGTTTAACGGCCGTGCCTTCAACGCCCTGAGTAACTTCGGCAACATGCTCGACGCCTGGATCACCCTGCGCGATCAAATCAGCGTCGGCGAACTGATGGACACCATCCTGGAACAAACCGGCTACCGCGAATACATCGACGACGGCACCGAAGAAGGCGAAGAGCGTTGGGCCAACGTCATGGAACTGCGCAGCGTCGCCGCCGAAGACGGCTCCGTCAATCTCAGCGAATTTCTGGAGCAGGTGGCCCTGGTAGCCGACGCCGACAACGTCGATGAAACGGTCAACGCTACGACTTTGCTGACTTTACATGCGGCCAAAGGGCTGGAATTCCCCGTGGTCTTCATCACCGGTTTGGAAGACGGTATCCTGCCTCACAGCCGCTCCTTTGACGACGGCGAATCAATGGCCGAGGAACGCCGTCTCTTTTACGTAGGCATCACCCGCGCCGAGGATCAGTTATACCTTTCGCACGCGTTCCGCCGCGCCGTCTGGGGCGAACCGGACGTTTGCGTGCCCTCCCGCTTCCTGGGCGACCTGCCGATGGATTTGATTGACGCTGTAGGCACCAGCCAGCGCCGTCAGGAAGCCAAAAGCCGGGTCAGTAGTTGGAATCAGTCAAGCAGCCCCGCCTGGTCACCGCCTAAACCGAAAGCGAATGTAGTGCAAAATAGGGAACGGCCGTTACCCCAACCCAATCACCTTAAACCAACCAACCATCCATCCATCCATCCCACCACCGCCAAATTCAAAACCGGCCAAAAAGTCCGCCACGCCAAATTCGGCGAAGGTACTGTCATCGAAAGCAAACTCATGGGCAGCGACGAAGAGGTCACTGTCGCCTTTCCCGGCACTGGCATCAAACGCCTGGCCGCCAGCTTTGCTAAATTAGAGAGATTAGATAACTAGAGATTGGAGACTAAACCAGTCTCCAATCTCCAGTCTCCAGTTGCCATGCACTACCTGATCGACGGCCACAACCTTATCGCCAAAATCCCCGACATCAACCTCAACGACCCTAACGACGAGGTTGAACTTATCCTGCGCCTCAAAAGCTGGACTGCCGCCAACCCCAAACGAAAAGTGACCGTCTATTTTGATGGCGGCTTGCCCGGTGGCATTGAGCAGCGCCTCTCCACCAGCGGCATCAAAGTCATCTTTGCCCCAGAAGGGAAAACGGCCGATGCTCTCATCATCAGTTACATTCAAAAAATCCCTAATCCACCCGAATTCACGCTCGTTACCAGCGACCAGCAGATTATTGCGGCCGCCCAAAACCGGCGCTTACGCCATCTGCGTTCCGAAACCTTCGCCGCCCAAATGGGGCAAGACAAACAAAAACGTATGTCCCCATCGCCACCGCCTCAATCTGACGAGCCCCAAATCAGTGACAGTGAAGTAACCGAATGGTTGGAACTATTTGGCCCAGAGCCAGAAATTCTCAAGAAGTCCGAACCACAACGGCCACCTACTCCCAAAGCAACGCCCAAACACAAGCCAAAACCGCGCCGTTCTATGCAAGAACTAAAAAGAACAAACAAAAAACTGGATGATGATGAATTGTCTGAATGGCTCGATATATTTGGGGCAGATTAGAATGGAATTAGGGAAAAATCCATCATTCTTACCCTCATTCTCTCGTGTATACTAATAGTCAGTACGATTTTCCCATGTTAAAATCACCTCGAATTTGTGGACAATCTAAAAGAATTGTTGTATTATATTTGCAAGTCTAGTGAGGTTAAGAGGAACTCCTCCCCCCCCAAACTGGCACGAGAGAAACGCGACTGGAACAACCCTTGCTAGGCCCAGGTTATGCCTACCCCTCCCTCGACCAGGCATAAACCGTTTGCTTAAGTACTACCCTCCTGGTGCTTAAGCTAGGGCCGCCCTCGGTAACACGGGGGCGGTTTCTTTTTTTATATGCCCACCACTGTGATAAAATCCCGAACAAAATAAAACAATCATTAAACTTGGAGAGAGTAATGACCTCAGACCTGCAAGCAGTCGATATCCGCATCGAAAATATAGCTGACTATGAAGGGCAGCGAGTAACCATTAAAGGCTGGCTTTATGCCAGTACACGGAAAGGCAAACTGTTATTTGTGCGGCTGCGGGATGGCAGCGGCATGACACAGGGTGTAGCATTCCTACCTGAAGTAGGCGAGGAAATCTTTGAAACCCTTAAACGGCTAGGACAGGAATCTTCGCTTATCGTTTCCGGCATGGTGCGCGCCAATCCCCGCGCTCCCGGTGTTCCCAAAGGATTCGAGATCGGTATTGACGCGGTTGAAGTGGTGCAGGAAACGGCCGATTACCCCATCACCCCCAAAGACCACGGCGTCGAATTTTTGATGGACCAGCGTCACCTCTGGCTGCGTTCCAGCCAACAGTGGGCGATTATGCGCGTCCGCACCACCATTAAGCGGGCC
This sequence comes from Ardenticatenaceae bacterium, assembly GCA_020634245.1. Lineage (GTDB taxonomy): Bacteria > Chloroflexota > Anaerolineae > Promineifilales > Promineifilaceae > JACKCC01. The sequence goes on from JACKCC010000007.1 coordinate 22,756, forward strand.
ATCATTGACTTTTTGGATAACCAGGGCTTTTTAAACATCGACACACCGATCATCACGCCCTCGGCTGCCGAAGGAACCAGTACCCTCTTCCCGGTTAACTATTTTGATGAACAAGCCTATCTAGCCCAAACCGGGCAGCTTTACAACGAGGCCAACATCATGGCTTTTGGCAAGGTGTATTGTTTTGGCCCCACATTTCGCGCCGAAAAGTCCAAAACGCGGCGGCACCTGGCCGAATTCTGGATGGTCGAGCCAGAAATTGCCTACTGCGATCTGGATGATTTGATGGAATTCGAGGAACAGTTTGTTAGCTATGTGGTGCAGACGACGTTGGAAAAACGGGGGCCAGAACTTGAATTGTTGGGACGGGATTTAACGGCATTGGAAAATGTCAAGCCGCCTTTCCCACGTATCAGTTACGATGAAGCGGTTGAACGGATTCATGCTATCCGTGAGGCAACTAATGATCCGGAATTGAAGGAACTGCTGCAAATTGAATGGGGTGACGATTTTGGTTCGCCGCACGAGACGGAATTGACCAAGCAGTTTGACCGGCCGGTATTTGTGTATGGATATCCAACGCAGGTAAAGGCGTTCTATATGGAACCGTGGCCGGGCCGACCAGAAGTATGCAAGAGTGTTGATTTGTTAGCCCCAGAGGGGTATGGTGAAATCATTGGCGGCAGTGAGCGGATGAGTGATCCGGATGTTTTGGTGGAAGCGATCAACCGTCATGAGCTGCCGTTGGAACATTACGAATGGTACGTTGATTTGCGCAAATTTGGCAGTGTGCCGCACAGCGGCTTTGGTTTGGGACTGGAACGGACAGTGGCCTGGATTTGTGGCATTGATCACATCCGTCAGACCAGCCCGTATCCGCGCACGCTGAATCGGTTACGGCCGTAACCAAGAAAAAATCCGCAGATTACGCCGATTTCGCAGATTATTCTGGAGCGTTTAGCGGCTGTAGCGCCAGGTCCAGCGGTGGCGTTTGACAGGATCGCCAGCATCGAATGCGGCATTATCACGCCAAAAATCTTCATTAGGCAGACCTTCCACCTTTGCTTCGATCATGTGGAAGGTGTAGCAGGTCTTTAAGCCAGGGTAAGACAGGGAATCGGTTGCGGATTCGATTTGGGTGTAGGTGTGGGGCAGGAAGGCTACGGCCGTTTCCGCCACACCTAACTCTTCGCGAAAGCAGCGCAGCGCCGCATCCGTATAACTTTCACCGGCTTTTATCTTCTCCGACGGGGGCTGATTGCGGAACCGGATCTGTCCATTTTTTAATTCCTGTTCTGCTTCCAGTAAAATTTGTTTTCCCCGACGGACAATAATCTGAACCACATCAACCAGGCGAAGCGGCGGATTATCTTGCAGGCAAGCTTCCCCTGCTAACAACTCATCAAACAAATGCTCGACGCGTTTGGCGTTGCCTTCGCCCCATAATGCGGTATCGATATTGGCCGCATCCAACCATTCCTGTAATTGTTCCTTGCTCTGCAATACTTTCAATATTCCCCTCGTTTTAGGGCCGCAGCAATGATACTGAGAAATACGAACCCATGATTCCTATACACTAACTGGTTGCCGATAAGTAAATTTTCAGGTGACAGTCACTTTTGCTGGAGGTGATGGCAACGTCCAGGCCGTTTTTAAGTGATTATCACCTTCGGGATCGGTTACACCGATAATAGATATTTTTCGTATTTAGCTAAATTATCTACAAAATTAGCCCGGCCAAAACCAACCCGGACATGCTGATCGCCGTACCCCAAATAACTGCTGGGCAAGAGCAAAACGCCGCTATTTTGCGCCAACACATGGCAATAATCGGTCGCTGAAGGCAAGTTAAGCCCTACCAGAGCCACCGAGCCGGCTTGCGGCGGCCGCCAGGTGAACAATTTAGGCCAACGACCAAAGAATTCGTTAGCGGCTTGCAAATTGTGTTCGATAAGGCGGCGGTTACGGGCGGCCAGTTTGTCCTGAACATGCAGCGCGGCCAAAGCCAGGAATTCGCTGGGGGCGGGCGGGCAAATGGTGGTGTAATGCTTCCAGTTTTGCAGTTGGGCACGCAGCGTAGCATCGCGCACCACCAGCCAGCCAGAGCGTAAGCCGGGCAGCCCGTGCGTTTTGGATAAACCTGACAGAACAATAGCCCGCTGATATTGGTCAACGGCCGATACCAACGTAGGCGTTCCGTTCAATTCCAGTCCGCGATACATCTCATCACAAAAGAGCCAAGTGTTATGGCGTTGGGCAATGTCGATGATGGTCTGGAATTCATCAGTTGTGGGCAGGAAACCGGTGGGATTGTGGGGAAAATTGACGATGATCAGTTTCGTCGCTGGGGTGACAAGCTGTTCAAACGCGGCCAGATCGATTTGCCAGCCCGATTCGGTGGGCTGGATTTCCCACTGGCTGACGTTGCCGCTGACGTGCTGGGCCAGGTTGAGCAGGGAATTGTAAGCCGGGGTGAGGACGATGACGTGATCGCCCGGTTCCAATAGCGCCCGCATGGTGAGGTAGATGCCTTCTTCGGGGGCGGTGAGGATGACGACATGGTCGGGCTGGACGGATTTGTAGGTTTGGGCAACGGCCGTTCGCAATTCCTGGCTTCCCTGCGCTTCCGTATAACCCAGACGCATGTCGGCAAAATCAGTCAGTGACACATCAGCCATTTGCAGCAGTTCGGCAACGCTCATCGTTTCACAGTCCGACGCACACAATAGGTAGGGTGTGGTAAACTCGTACCGGTCAAAATATTGCTCGATTTCAAAAGGGGCAATTTTCATAAGGTTTCCTCAGCTTTGATGCTATTTTCCGCCTATGATAGCCTGATTTAGTCCTTTTAGCATGGAGATTGACATGGACGATATTCTAATTTCCGGCCTCATTAACATCGAAACAACGTTAAAAGTAGATGCATTCCCGCTAACGTATGAGCCGGTTCGCTATCCATTTTTTGGCATTAACAGCACAGTGTCCGGCGTGGGCTACAACATCGCCAAAGCGTTAACTGTTTTAGACAACCAAATCCGGTTTTCGTCACTGATTGGGTCGGATTTTGCCGCCGGGCTGGTGCGGCAAACGCTGGCCGAAGCCGGCATTGATGACACATTTATTGTTACCGGAATGCCCCACACGGCCCAATCGGTCATCATCTACAACCGGGATGGACAGCGGCAGATTCACACAGATTTGAAGGATATTCAGGAACGGCCGTATCCTTCCGACCTGTTCACCGAAGCCATCGCCACCTGTTCCCTGGCCATCCTATGCAATATCAACTTTAATCGGCCGTTCCTCCAACGGGCGCGACAAACCGGTAAAATCGTCGCCACCGACGTCCACACCATCGCTGACCTGGACGATGAATACAACCGGGATTACATGGCCGCAGCCAACATTTTGTTTATGAGCGACGAGCGGTTGCCCTGCTCGCCGGAGGAGTGGGCGCGGCGGCTGCAAAATCGGTACGGAACGGAAATTATCGTCATCGGCCTGGGCAGCGAGGGGGCGTTACTGGCTGTGCGGGATGATCATTTCATGGAACGCATTCCGGCGGTACAGGTGCGCTCCATCGTCAGCACCATTGGCGCGGGCGATGCCCTGTTTTCGGCGTTTATCCACGTTTACCACCGCTGTCATGACCCGCATGAAGCCATCAAAAAAGCCGTTCTGTTCGCCGGGTACAAAATCGGCACGGCCGGTGCCGCCGATGGGTTTCTCAACAATGAAGAATTAGAAGCACTGGCCCGGCAGTATTAGCGATACACTTCCGCTACGCGGCTGCGCAAATCCACGTAGATGGGGTGCAGGCAGGTGATGATTTCCACCAGACGGTGGCCGATTTTTTGCTGGTAATCGGTAGTCAATTCGGCGTCAGGGTAAACCTCGTAAATTTTCGTCCAGCCGCGATCCCACATCTCCGCTTCAACTTGCTCCCCCAACGTATCTTTGATTTCAAACAGATGGCGGCGAAAGCCATCAAGCAAATAGCGGTTGAGGTGTTTATCACCAGCCTCGCAGTGAAAACCCAACTCCCAACCATTACGATAGCTGGCTTTAACGACTTCGTAGTGCAACCGAGGTTCACCATAATGAAATTGAACCAGCCAGCGCCACGGCTGACGGCTTTGGATGCCTTGCAGCGACGGCGGCAGCAGAAGGGTGACCACATCGGGCAATGTTTCCAGGAATTTGTTGCGAGATAGAGCAGTCATGGTCGTTTCTATGGTACACTATCCAGGTAAGTTTCGTTAGATGATATAGCGTGAAGCGTGAAACGTAAAACGGAATATGGACGAAAAACAGCGTGCTCTGGGCCAATTTGAAACGCCACCGGATGTGGCTGATTTGTTATTGGGTTTTTGCCTGCGCCAGCCATCGGATTGGCTGCTGGACCCCAGCTGCGGCGATGGCGCTTTTTTGCAGCGGGCTGATTTGTGGCGAAACTGGCTGGCCAATTCGCCGGATGATGTGCCGCCGGAGCGGTTATGGGGGGTGGAGTTGGATGCGGACACGGCCGTTACCGCCGCCACCGTCCTCCCTCACGCCAAAATCATCCGCCACAACTTCTTCACCCTGGAACCAGACCAGCAATTCGACGCTCTCATTGGCAATCCGCCCTACACCCGCGCCGAATGGATTGGCCGCCTGCATCGCCAATCGGGCGAGCAGTTAGCCTTCGAACTGCCACAAGGAACCAGTTCCCAACTACCAGCTGCCAGCCACCAAGCCAAACTCATCCCCCGCCACCTCTGGCAACGCTTAAGCCATCGTTCCGGCCTGCACGCTTACTTCTTCCTGCACGGCCGGGAATTTTTGCGGGAAGGAGGGCGGTTTGGTTTTGTCGTACCCAATGGCTGGCTGGATGTGGCTTACGGGGCCGACCTGAAACAGTTTTTGCTGGACAATTTTCGCATTATTGCCTTAATTGAATCAGGCGTCGAACGCTGGTTCAAGCAAGCGCAAATCAATACCTGTCTGGTGGTATTGGAAAAATGCAGCCAGGCTGAACGGCGGGCGGCAAATCTGATGCGGCTGGTGTGGTTGAAACGGCCGTTATCCGAACTCATCCCCTATACCGCCGACAATCCGCAACGGATGCTGGCCGTGGAACGGCTCGTACCCCGCCTACTACCCAGCGACAACCGGCATGCTCCCGATTTTGACGTGCGCGTTTTGCCCCAATGGCAGCTGAAGGCGGTGTCCAAATGGGGCCTAACTTTACGCGCCCCCGATGTGTACCGTCAGCGGCGCGAGCAGACCAATCTGCTGCCGCTGCAAAGCTGGGCCACGATTCAGCGCGGCTTCACCACCGGAGCCAATGAGTTTTTCTATCTCGACGAAGCAACAATCGAAAAATGGGGCATCGAACCGAAATTCCGGCAGCCTGTGCTTAAAAGTTTGCGCGGCTGGGATCGGCTGCAACTGAATACGGCCGACTGCGCCACCGAACTGCTGTGGCTGCCGCCGGGAACCGATATGCACGGCACGGCAGTTGTCAACTACATAGCCTGGGGCGAATCACAGGGTTTTCACCAACGCCGCACCTGTGCCGGACGACAACCCTGGTACAGCCTTCCCGACCAGTCACCGGCGCAGCTTGTCCTGCCCAAAGGCATCTGGCTGCGCCACATGGCCGTCCTGCTGGCCGCTGATTTGCCGGCTGACCAGCAGCTTTACCGGGTCACGCTGGCCGATGGCGTGTCGCCGTTGGCGGCAGCCGCCCTGCTCAACTCGGCCTGGTTTGCGCTGCAATGTGAACTGCACGGCCGTATCAACTTCGGCGCCGGTCTGCTCTGGCTGGCGACGTATGAACTGGCCTCCATCCTCTTGCCCGACCCGCGCCAACTCTCCCCGCCGCAAATCAGCAAACTGGAAAACTGTTTTACTCAATTGGCACAAAGGTCCATTGGTTACGTGGATGAAGAGTTGAACAAACCCGATCGCCGCGCTTTGGACACGGCTGTGTTCGATATTTTACAGTTCGATGAGGAGGAGAGAACGGCCGTGTACGCCGCCCTGCGCGACCGCATCCAAACCCGCCAGCGCCGCGCCCTTGCGACGCATTGACAAAGCAACCTGTAACTCTGCGACTTTGCCACTCTGCTTTTTTCACGCAATTTATGCGTTTCATATACCCAAACCTGATTACAATAAAGGATAGTCATGACGATTAAGACCGCAAGTACACCGGAGCAAAAGTATACGGCCGTCCATCAGGCCCTCATCGAAACATATGGTGAACCCGCCTGGCGGCAGCATTTACCACCCGTTGATGAATTGGTCTCAACCATCCTGTCCCAATCCACGTCCGACATTAACCGGGACAAGGGATTTTACGCCCTCAAAGAGCGGTATCCTGACTGGGAAAGCGTCATAAATGCACCGGAAAAAGAAATCATCGAGACCATTCGTTCAGCCGGATTAGCCAATCAAAAAGGGCCGCGCATCCAGGAAGCACTGCACTATGTGCAGACCGAACGCGGTGAAATCGGTCTTGATTTTTTACAAGATTTACCGTTAGATGAGGCCAAAACATGGCTGACCAACATTAAAGGGGTTGGTCCCAAGACGGCGGCCATCATCTTATTATTTGCGTTTGGCCGACCAGCGTTTCCGGTGGATACGCACGTTCATCGTATTACCCAACGCCTGGGCCTGATTGGGCCTAAAGTAACGGCTGACAAAGCGCATGCTATCCTTGAAAATATAGGAAACCCGGACACGTTCTACCCTTTGCATCTCAATCTCATCCGGCACGGGCGGGAAACTTGCACAGCTCGTAACCCAAAATGTATGGTATGTCCTTTACAAATGTATTGTTATTATTATCAAGCGGGACAGCATGCCAGCTAGTCAGCTTGTCAGCCAGTCAGTTGCCGCTGAAATGCTGAAATGCTAACCCGCTAAAGTGTATCGGAAGTAAAAATGAGTGAACCCAGAGTCAATGAACAGGCACGATTGGCGGCCTTATACGAAGTTAGTTCGCAGTTAGGCGCATCGCTCGATTTAACACAAGTTTTGAATCAGGTTATGGATGCCATTATCCAGTTAACCGGGGCGGAACGCGGCTACCTGGTTTTGTTTGATGAGGATAGCGGCGATCTTCAGCCTGCGGCCGCTCGAAATGTCGATCAGGAAACGATTGCCGGTAAGTCGATGAAAATCAGCCGGACCGTTATTGAGCGGGCGGTAGCCACCGGCGAGGGCATTCTCACCAGCAACGCCCAGGAAGATGAGCGGTTTGCCGGTCAACAAAGCGTTGTCGGTTACCAACTGCGCTCGATTATGTGTGCGCCGCTGCGGGCGCGCAGCAGTACGGTCGGCGCAGTTTACGTCGATAACCGTTTGTTTACCAGCGTTTTCGATAATGCCGATCTGGAGCTGCTGGTGACGTTTGCCAATCAGGCAGCTATTGCGATTGATAATGCGCGTTTATTCACGCGGACAGACCAGAATCTGGCTCGCCGTGTCGAAGAGTTGTCGTTGTTCCAGCGGATTGATCAGCAGTTGAATAAATCGCTGGATTTGAACCGGGTACTGAATCTGGCGCTGCACTGGGCCATTTCGCTGACGGGGGCGGACAGCGGTTCGATTGGTTTACTGGAAATCAATAAGGAGTCAGAAGAGCAGGGTTTGCGCCTGTTGGTGCACAGTCAGGGTGAAGAAGCAGGCGCGGCCGCTCTGATCCCGTTTGATCATCCGGTGCTGCACGAGGTTTGGGAAAACGGCCGTTCCTCATTCCTGCAAAATATCAACCCCGGACAAGCCATCGACAACACCCCAGCAGCGGCTCAATTGGCCGTTCCCATCAAGCACGATGGTGTCATGACCGGCCTTATCACACTGGAAAGCCAATTCTCAAATGCCATCGATAATGAAGACATCGCCTTTGTAGAACGACTGGCCGATCGTGCGGCCGTCGCCATCAAAAACGCCCGTCTATACGAAGAGATTCAGGCCATCAGCCAGGCCAAAAGTGAATTTATCTCGGTTGTAACCCATGAACTGCGCCTGCCAATGACGGCCATCAAGGGGTACAATGATTTGATTATCGGCGGGATGACCGGCCCGCTCACCGACCAGCAGAAACAATTTTTACAGGTTATCCGGCGCAACATCGACCGGATGCAGGATTTAATTTCTGATTTGTCGGACATTAACCGGATTGAAAGCGGCCGGATGAAATTTGAGAATCGGGCATTTGCTATTCTGGATACGATTCATGAGGTGCGTGACAGCCTGCAAGAGGTAATTGCAGCCAAAAATCAGTCGCTGAAAATTGACTATTCACCCGGCATCGGGGCGGTGTATGCTGATCCCAAGCGTATTGGCCAGGTACTAACGAACTTGGTGAGCAATGCCTATAAATATACGCCGCCAGAAGGCGTAATTACCATCCAGGCGTCAGAGGACGATGACTTTGCACGAGTGACCGTCAGTGATAATGGAATTGGCATTTCGGAAGAGAACCAGGTCAGGTTATTTACTCAGTTTTTCCGAGCCGAAGATCAGGCGGTGCGGGAGCAGAATGGCTGGGGACTGGGCCTGTCTATCGTTAAAAAGATTGTGGAAGCGCAAGGCGGTGAGATTGATTTTGTGAGTGAACTGAATCGGGGCAGCACATTTACTTTTACGATTCCTTTAGCTAATATTAAAGAAGAAACGGCCGTTTCTGCGTAAAATATGCTCTAGTCATCATTGTAAAGGAGTTCGACATGAGCAGTGAGCCTATTGGATTTAAACTATTGTTAAGCTATGAGGTCAATCCTGAATCACAGCAGGATTATTACCAGTTTGTGATGAACAGCTACGTGCCCACAATGCAGGCCATGGGCTTGCAAATGAGCGAGGCCTGGCATACAGCCTATGGGGACGCACCCAACCGGCTTGTTGGCTTTGTAACCGACAAGGAAGAAAATATTATGAGCTTGCTGAAGAATGACACCTGGCTGCGCTTGAATGAGCAGTTGGAAGAATATGTAACCGACTTCAGCTACAAGGTCATTCCCTATCGCGGCGGGTTCCAGATTTAGCCTGTCCCATCCTTTTTTTGAATTGACAGCCACCGAACGACCGTTTCCGTTCGGTGGCTTTTTTTGTTCATACTCCCCACCATCATTTGACGTATTAAAAAGCCATCATTGGGCGGATGCGGCCGTTTCCACCGTCTCCTATACTGTCATTTGACCAGACTCGCAGTGGCAAATCGTATAAATTGCTGTGGGTGGTGGATGGGAAAACGTCAAGCGCAAGGCCGCCAACAACGGGCACAATGGAATATGAATAAATATGATTGAACGTGAGGTTGGGTTAAAATGAACACTAATTTACGGCCGTTTCTGTGGGGGGTAGGGCTAATTTTTACCGTTTTGCTGGCCGCTTGCCAGTCTGATAGTTTGCGACCAACGTTTACGCCGGTTTCGATGGAGGTGGCAACAGCCCCCACATCCACACCAGTCGTACAAATCGCCCCGACGATTACAACCACAATGGTTGTGAGCGCAACGGCCGTAGCTGAATCGACCAGCTCCCAAACTGATTTATCTACCCCCACACCTGCTCCAACCAGCGCTCCCCTGGCCAACATTCCAATTGAGACCGCCGCCTACATCAGCGCATCTGGTTGGTCGCCGGATAGTAGATGGCTGGCCTACTGGTCTTCTGATCAAGCCGATGTGGACGCGTGGCAGCCCTATACCATGCCTGGCGGGACACTTCATTTCTGGGACGCCATGACTGGTGAAATATGCGCCGCGTCACAATTCCATACGGCCAGCGATCGGGAGGGCGACGTCCAATGGGGTAATGATGGTTTCATCACCGTGATCATGCCCGACGGCGCGTATAGTGGACGGCCGTGTCAGGCAGAACCGTTTACATTGCTGCCAGATTACCAGCCACCCCAGATTGAACAATCTGATCCAACACTTTCACCTGACGGCCGTTACCGCATCATTTCTATCCAGACCACTAACGAAAACGGCATCCTCACCTACGAGACACAACTTGCCACGGCTGATAACGGACAAATATTGGCCGCCGCAACCTGGCAAATCGACGAGCGGCTGGGCGATTACAGCGGCTGGCTGGGCGGCGAATGGGCCAGTCCAACCCAGTTCGTCATCTACGAAACCCGGCAGCAAGGCCCGCTGCTGCTAGATGCCGAGAAGGGCGTTGTGCCCGTTCTAACTGACTTGTTACAACTGGATGTGATTCCAACCCTGGATGATGAGGCCGGGTTTAGCTTGACTGCCAGGCCCGTTTTCGGCGCAGAAACAGACGCCTATCATCTGTTACTCAGCGGCATCGGGCTAGAAGGTAATTTTCCTCCGGCTCGCCTCTATCATGCCGAAAACGGGCTGGTAGAGACGCTTCCTTACACCCATTTTTACTGGCCGTTGGGTGTGGGCGAATGGGTCTTCCTCGACAGCCGTCCCATTGTGGATGGCTATGAAGCCTACGAAATCTGGATGCGCCGCCTTGAAGATGTCGGCGGCACATGGCAGCTTCTGGTCAGTGACGTGGATGGGACTCTCTGGAATGAAAATCAGACAGAATTGGTCTTTATACAGGGAGAAACGGCCGTTATCCGGCAAACTTTTCCCGACGGCGAGGTGCTGGGCCGGTGGGAAACCACGCCATACGGGACGTATCCTGTCGCCTTCTCACCCGACGGCCGTTTCGTCGTCGTGACAGGCATTAAACCAGATCAATTGTATGGCCTCTTTATCCTGGAAAAATGAAGGGAAGCCCCATGAAAACGAGATTGGTCTGGTTCATGTTTTGGCTCTTTTGGGCAAACCTGATCTTCACGCCCGCCTGTACAGATGGCCGCCAATTGCCAGAAGAAGCGGTGGGAACGGCCGTTCCCACCCCCACCGCCACATCCACGCCAATCTCGCCAACGACCTCATTGCCAACAGTTACTTCTGTCATGACGATGAACGCTACGGCCACTTCGACGACGGACGTGGCGTCCGCTCTCAGTGCAGGCGTATCCGACTTCGACCCGGTCAACACAACAGACCGCTCGCCGACTTCACCAACTCGTGACCCCGGCGCAACGCTTGAAAACCTCATTACCCTAATCCGGGAAGAGCTAGGCACTCGCTGTATCTCCTGCCTGCACGACGTGATGAGTGATGAGTTTTCACTCAGCTTTTACCCGGCAGGCGTCTTCACACAAGACAAAAAATATGCCCTGAACCTGTTAAGCGCCGTCTTTCTGCCGCTGGAGGAGACGATCGCGTTGAGCGATACGGCCGTAACCAACCCACTGCCCGATGGAATAACTCCAGAGAGCCTTTACGCCGGCGCACAACCTGTGGCCGCCGTGCTTTCCAGTTCCGGCTGGGGATTGGCTGGATCAGGTGAAGGGCTGCTGTTCATCGTCGAGGAAAACGGCCGTTACCGCTGGGCCGGACTTACCGTCGCCTACGACAACTTTGCCCCGCTGCCCGAACTGGCCACCGTTCCCCCGCCGACGGGCCTGGTCTACCGGCTGGGCGATGGCTGGTGGCAGGTCGGCCCCAGTGATGAACGGCAGCCGCTTACCCGATACGAAAAGCCGCTCAGCCTGAACCCCAGCGCGACCCGCGCCCTGTACGCCGAAAGCGGCGCTTCGTCGCTCCTCCTGATTCGCTTCCAGGAAGGAGATTCGACGACGATTCCGGTGGACGGCACGCTGTATCATGGCTCGGAAGCGATACCCTGGCTGGATGATGATATGGCCGTACTCGTCATCGATCCATCTGGCAAAGCGGTCACCCAGAGTTCCATCGGCCGCCTGGCACTGCTGGACATTTTGACGGGCAAAATAACCATCCTGGAATCGGAACTGTGCATCTATTCCCACCTATCGGTCAGCCTGCCGGACACCATCATTTACGGTGGTTTGGATGGGATAGGCGTATGGCCGGCCGAGCAATCGGGATCATTCAGCCCGGCGCTTCTGGCCAGCAATTTGTCCAATGCCCTGTTTTCACCCGATGGCACAAAGTTGGCGGGGGTAGGGGGCAGTGATGACGGCCGTTACCCCTTCGCCTATCACATTTTTGATGTGGCCAGTCAGACCGACGTCAGCGTTCACGCTTTTCGGCCGCCGGGAACCGACGCCGTCCTGCCCTGGGGCATCACCTGGAGTCCGGACAGCCAATGGCTGGCATTGGAACCGCCCTCCGACGATCCCATCGAAGGCGGCGTCTGGCTGGCCGCGGCCGATGGCGGTCGCAAAATGCACCTGGGCATCGGGACCAGCCATCCGGTCTGGCTGGATGGGGAACGCCTGATGTTTGCCGCTACCATCAACGGACAAACCCAAATACAGCTTTATGATTTAATGAGCGGCGAACGCTTTTGGCTGGATACGCCGGTTGGCGCGCAGCCCATCCAGGCAGCGCCCGATTATTCGATTTACTGGCGGCACTGGCAGCAAGCAGAAGGGACCACCACAGCCTGCCAACAATTGTGGATTTACGAATCGGGCCAGGTAAAAGCAAGAACTTGCTTGACCAATGACACGCGGCAAATGAAACAAACGACCCTCTCCGCCGAACAGTTAACCCAACTTCAACAACGGATCAACACATTTCGTACTTTCCAGGTCTCATACCAAAACGGCCAAGATCGTCTTGTGTTTGTAGGTCGCGGCGCTGAATATCCGACAGGCGAAGAATTAGGATCAGTTGTAGAATTTTCTCGCGCACTGACTGCCCAATTGGGGATTTACCGAGAACTACCAGATGAGGAAACAAAATGAAACCCGGCATTCTTTTTGCGATTCCAAGGGGTCTTGTACTTGTCATGCTGAACCCGTTCGGCCTCGCTCAGGGCAGGCTGAAGTGAAGCATCCCAGAGGCGAGGGGATTCTTCGCTCCGCTCAGAATGACAAAACCCCACAGGATCCGAAAGACCCTCTTTTTTCTAACCGGGTTGGTTTGGTTCTGTGGCTCGTGGCGGCCGGCTTGTTGGCCGCCTGCCAAAAGGTCGATCATGCCATCACAACGGCTGCGTTTGAGGTAGCAGTTTCAAGCCCGACGCCGATTGTTCAGGTTGCAGTTACCCAACCACCTTTGCTGCCAACAAATACTCCCCCTAACCCGGCAACGGCCACTTCGACCTTGCTCAATGCAGGTGTACCCGAATCAACCGAATCGAAAATCGACTTATTAGCCCTCAAAGCGACACACACCCCATCACCTACCGCCACGCCCACGCCTGGCCCCGACGTTGTTCTCATCACCGACGAACCCATTTTTGTGGGCGGCGACGTGCGTTTACAGGGCTGGTCGCCGAACGGCCGTTACCTGGCTTACTTTGAATACACCGAAGAACAGCTCGCCGCAAGTCCGGTTGATATTCCCGGCACGGCTCAGGGGACGTTCACCTTTTACGACGCCGTGACCGAGCAAAAATGTCAGCGTTATGCGCTGGACGGCCGTTTCCCCTACGAAGGACCAGAATACGGCTTTCGTTTCACCTGGCTGGCCAACGGCGACCTGCTCATCTTCACCGAAGATGGCCAGGCCATTCAGACGAATGATCCTTGCGGCCAGGAAGAAAATCTGACGGCGTTTTTCCCGGAACCTATTCGAAGCGTCGGCTTTTATCTGAATGATCAACTACTGCTGCTTACCGGCACGTCGGCCTACTGGCTCTACAACGTCGAAAATCACAACATTTACCCCATCGCGGAGATAACACCCGACTTGTTTAACAATCTGGTACCATCGCCAGGGGGAACCTACATCGGCGTGACACTGGCCGGAAATTATGCCGGTAATCGTTCGCCTATTGGCGGGACACGCGTCGTCGATGTAGTTACCGGGCAAATCGTCGCCCGATACGATTGGGAACCGGCCAACGCCCTGGACGGCACGTTTGGTGGTCCGGTCTGGCTAAATGAGAATGAGATGATCATTACATTCAGCCTGGATAAGGGGCCATTTTTTATGACTGTGGATGGCGAGGTACGGCCGTTACTCCCCTTCTTTGGTCTAGAATTTACAGGTGAGCCGTTCCTGCCCTACGCCGACGTGTACGTGGAACCGGACAGCGGCCACTACCACATTTTGCTGACGGATTGGGGCTGGAGTGAGGAGAAAATGCCGCCGCAAGTTTACCATTCCGACACGGACTTGGTAGAAACACTCGAGAACCTGGAAGGCGACGTTTTTCTAATGCCTGGGGGAATCATGGAGAATCCTCGTGAAGACAGCACCTATTTGATCCGTTCTATAACCGACGTTGGCGCTGCGTGGGAACGGCCGTTACCCTGCGCACCGCCCTGGCAAATCCCCGATTCCACCTATTTCACCCGCACGCCAGGCTCAAACTGCATAGATATTTTCGCCTGGCCGGATTGTGAGCGGATGGCGGCTTTCCAGTTAGATTGGGCGGCCGAAGACGGGAGCTATTTGAATGCCGGCTTATCGCCAGACAATCATTGGTTGGTAATCGTTCCTGTTAATAAACACGGCCGGGGCCAGGCGCTTTTTGTAATCCCGTTGCCTGAAATGGAAGAAGGAAGCTCGTCATGAAACAAATACTTTCGGCACTGTTCATTTTGTTGTTTTTGGCAGCGTGTGTCCAGGAATCGCCGGATTATGGAGTGATGGTAGCCGTTGCCACCCCCACGCCAACCATGACTCAAACGGTAACGGCCGTGCCCTCACCAACACCCATCGCCCAAACACCAACCCCTCGCCCCACCCGAACGCCGCGCCCAACGCCAACCCCATATCCAACCGAACTTCCCACTGCCACTCAACCGCCTCCGTTAGACGTGGCCGGGTTGGTACAGCAGTTGGCGTTTGAAAGCGTGGAGGGGGTGAACGGCCGTGCTCTCTCCCAACTGCACGTGAGTGAATATGGACTACGCCATCAATCATACTGCGAATATGGCCCTTATCGCTGGCTCGACGATAACCACTTGATGCTTTTCCCAATAACAAGTTACACTGACCATTACGGAATCTCCACGATGGGCCAGGTAACTCAGCCTATTGTTGTCAGCCTGGATGGCGCTACGCCCTGGATAACTGACATTTTGCCAACAGACCGATGCGACTTATCACTCTGGTCTGATTCTTTGCAGCGAGTGATTGAAGCCAGTGACAGTCGGGTGCGTTTACGGGATTTACAGGGCAGCGTCACCAACACATTCGAGGGGCAAATGCCCCTGTTTCTGGCTCCTAGCGGTCGCCGCCTGTTGGCCCAACTAACCTGGATTGACTTAGAAACTGGCGAGAGCGTAATCTTGGAAAGAGACGGCCGTCTAAAATTTATGCGTCCGGCATGGACGACTGATGAACGACGCTTTTTTGAATGTTGTTTTGACTATGGCGACGCAACGACGGGGGAATATTGGCGGCGGGAGTATGGCCTGACTGATTTTTATGTTTCTGGTGTTGGCGTGGGGCCAGAATTTATCGGCACCGAATCATTTTGGGTTGCTGATGAAACGCGAGTAATCGTTCCTCCCGCTGCAGTGGATTTTCGTCGCGAAGGACTGCAACGCTCGATTCTTCCGTTAATTGACCCGATAACCCTGACTTATGAAGATATTTTAGAGCGCCTGGATTTACCGGATACGATCGTCAATTGTTTTCCTCATATTGCACCTGACGGAAATCGTTTTTGGCTGGACTGTGCTGAAATGATAAACAATCGTGTTGCTCCCTATTATCCACTCTCTTACCTGGTGACGCTGCCATCTTTTGATACTATTACCACCACCGGCAGCATTGATTTTCGTGGCTGGTCGGCCGATTCTCGTTTTTTGGCCTATGTTGAACTTACAGACCCCGAATCTTACACCGGCACAACCTGGTTGATGGATACCAGCGGCAATCGCCAGCTAATCGCCGACGAAGCAGCACAGTTGGCCGATTGGCATGGCGTTGAATCTCTCGTCGCGCTCCGATTTAGCGATAAACAGCGCGTCCAGTTTGTCCAGGCGGAAACCAGAGCCAGC
Organism: Ardenticatenaceae bacterium; assembly: GCA_020634245.1. Taxonomy (GTDB): domain Bacteria; phylum Chloroflexota; class Anaerolineae; order Promineifilales; family Promineifilaceae; genus JACKCC01. The sequence continues at coordinate 38,741 of JACKCC010000007.1, forward strand.
CGAGTTGTTGTCTTGGATGCGCCGGTTGTGGGTGTGGCCTGGCAGCCGGAGGATGATGGCGTGGTGTTGTGGGATGAAAACGGCCGTATCTGGTGGCTGCCCAATCCATTCGACCCATCATCCGAACCGGAGCCGCTCACCCCGCCTTTGCCCGACGTCCATTCCGTGCGCTGGTCGCCCGATGGAAACCGGCTGGCTTTCGTCAGCGAAACAAACCTTTACGTCGTTTCCCTGGACAGGAATAGATGATCTGTCAAAAACGGAACCTTTTGTAGTAAGTCTTCGTCTTGTAGGCAGATCGTCTTTGAGGAGGATAGGATGAAGCACATCCCAATCTTATTGTTTATTCTTTTACTGGCAGCCTGTACTCCGTCCTTGCCCGCCACGTTGCCAGAAGCCACAGCAACGCCCAACGCCGCCATTTTGCGAGACGCCCAACAGTACGCCGACGATATGGGCGTTACGCTAGAAGAAGCGCTGGCCCGCCTGAACGTACAAAACGATGAGGCCATCAGCGCCCTACAAAACCAACTGCAAGCCAACGAAGCCGACACTTTCGCCGGATTGTGGTTGCAGCACGAGCCGGAATTCCGCGTTGTCGTCGCCTTTACCCGCGATGGCCAAAAAACAATCCGCAAATACGTGGCCGACGACAGCGAACTGGCCCAACTGATCGAAGTGCGGCAGGCGCAGTATACCTACGCCCAACTCGAAGCAGACCAGCAAGAAGCTTTTCGCATTCTGAACGCACTGGATATGCCCGCTGCTGGCGGCATCATGGTCATGGAAAATCGCGTTGTGATTGACATTACCGACCGGGCTGTATTTGAAGAGGCGCTGGCCGCAGCTGATGTCGCCCTGCCGGAAAGCGTCGTCGTCAACGCCGTCTACAACCCGGTTGGCGAGAATCCGCCCTTTGCCATCACACCGGTTCCTGGCGTGTTTATGCCCCAACTGAAGCAGCGCGATGCTGCTTTTATGGAAGCGCTGCTCATTGGCGAACTGGTCGTTGATAATGGCTGCTTGCGTGTTCATGATATTTACACCGATGAACAGACGCTCGTCATCTGGCAGGCCGATTATTACCTGACCGATCACGATGGCATTTTGGAGATTTTGGATGAGACGGGCACAGTCGTGGCGCGAGTTGGCGAGATGGTCTACCTGGGCGGCGGCGAACAGCGCACCCTGGACGACGCCGAACTACGCCAGCCGGTTCCGGAAAATTGCAGCAGCGGTCCTTACTGGCGCATGGGAACGTTTTTGCCCGAAGAATACATTCCCAACGTCACAGCCGATTTACCTACGCCGACGCCGCTTGATGACGAATGGCAAACATACACAATTGCCGATTTCAATCTGACATTCACCTACCCGGCAGTATGGTTTGTCCATGAAGCGGGCAAAGCGCTCCAGATTACGCCAAATGCCCAGCCAACCTGGTCTTCCTATTTCAACCCCGATGAGCCGCACGGCGGGCCGACGTTTGACTTACTGTACAACCTCAACCGCCAAATGGGGCCGACACCGTTAGCCGAAGTAGAAAATCTGCTGCAAGGCTACGACGCTGGCATTGAGCCGATTGCACTGGCAGCGCCGCTGGCCGACCGGTCGGATGTGGTGATGGGCATCTATCGTTTTGTGGTGGATGAGGATGAGATGGTTTTGTTGGTGGGAACGGCCGTTAACCCCATCCTCAGCAGCCCACAAATGGTCATCGCCATGACCGGGTTGGTCAAACCGGATGAATTGGCCGCGATGCAGCCTATCTTTGAGAAAATATTACGCAGTCTGCGGCTGGTTTCAGAATAAAATCAGCGGAGGATGAAATGAGTAAGTTGAGACGATGGCTTTGGTTATTTTTCTGTTTGTTTTGCGGATTGAGCGCCTGCCAAAGCGGGGTTGGACTGCCTGACGAGGCAACGGCCGTTCCCCCTACTACACCCCCCGAAATGCGCGTCGTCACCGAGTTTTCCTACGCTATTGAACCGCGCGAGGAGATGATCAAAACGGCCGATGCCATCTTTGCCGGCCGTGTGACTGACATTTCGTCCACTCAATATAACCAGGATAGCGGCGAATATTGGGAACAGACAACTGAAGAAGGGGGGTTGGAAACAACGCATACAGCGCAGCCCGTTTTCACTATCGAATTGACAGTAGATGAGATTTTGGTTGATGAAGTGGGGTTGGGAGAAACGGCCGTTCTCACCCAGGTCGGTGACAGCCCATTGGATGGAAACAACGACTGGTCAATCCAGATTGGCGACGACATCATCGCCTTCGTCGTCCAACGCGAAACTGCCTGGTGGGATGGCCAGCCGGTTCGGGCCATACCGTATGAGGACGGATTTTCCTTTGAAGTTGGCCGTCGTGATGTATTGCGTTTTGCCAACGCGCCCCACGACACCTACTTGCTGCGGCAGGCGGACGGCCGTTACGCTTCCCTCCCTGGCGCCTATGAATCCTGGCCGCCCCTGACGCCAAACGAACTGGCCCACGAAATCGCCTTGTTCCGGCCCGTGCTGCTTGATGGTGAAATTGCGCTAGAAATAACCACGCCTGAACCCAGTCCTACGCCCGCCATTTGCACCCCCTTGCCTGAAGGAATGACCTTTACCGTGACGCCGATTTCGGATACGGCCGTGACCCTGGAACTGACCGGTTTGCAGCCCGGCGAATCCTTGCACTTCATCTTTTCTTGGCAAGGCGGCACCGAAACATCTGAGATTGAGTTGTATGACCTGCCGCCAGTGGGAAGTGACGGCCGTTTCACCGACACCATCAATTTACAGCCAGCAGAAGCCGGGGCACACACCTGGCAAATCAAAGCGATTCACACCCGCGGCGTGGCTTGTACCGAAATTACGCTGCCAGAAGAGACAACGGCCCCCCTCACCCCACAAGTTATTTGCCCCGATCCCCAAATGGACGACATGGTAGGCACACTGGTCGAAAACGAGAGCAACACCATCTACACCAACCCTGTTTTGGGAGTCGAACTGACCTCAACCGACAAGCTCTGCATTCACGAACCGGATTATCTTTTTGACAGCTACGGATTTACGTTATCTGATCCGGAAATTTGGGAAGGCGTCCTGATGAACGTGGATTGGCTGTACCAGATCACACCCGACCAATTGGAAGCTTATATCCAGCAAACCATTGACAGTTACCCCGAATTGGCGGTTAACCGCGACACAATCACCATCAATGGGATTGAAGGCATTATGCTTTGGCCGCTTCCCGGCACCGATGCGACAACCCAAATCTTCCTCGCTGCCAACGAACGGCCGTACCGCCTAATTTTCTGGAGCGCACCGCTGGATGAACAAGCCCAAACGTTACTGGATGGGTTACATTTTGTCGAGCCAACCCAATCATTAGAATCTTTGGATTTACCTGAAGCGAGGTGAACTATGTCACGTTGGTTACTTTTTTCACTTGTCTGGTTTATGTTGGTCAGCGCTGCCTGCACAGCCGAAATCGCCCCGCCGGAACCAACTGCTGATTTAGCACTGGCCGTCACGGCAACGGCCGTACCGACCGACACTCTTTCCCCCACTTTGTCAGCTACAGCTGCGGCTACAGCCGCCATCACAGCCACAGCAACGGCCGTGCCCATCCCTTCGCTGCCGCCGATGCCCCTGCCGCCCACACCCACGCCAGAACATATCGCCCAGACGGCTACTGGAGCCATCATCCTCTTCGCCCGCGACCGTGATTTGTGGCGGGTTGACCTGGATGGCAACGAGCAGCAGCTTTCCTTCAACCAACTACTGCCACAGAATAACGGCGAATTGTGGCGGAGCGGCCCGCCCGTCGTCTCGCCGGACGGCCGTTACCTGGCCCTCTGGCCCTCCGGCAGCCTGATCATCCTCGACATCTTCAACCCCGACCAAATCAGGCCAGTAGACGTTGTTGCTCCGGCGGCCGTCGCCTGGTCGCCCGATTCTCGCCAACTGGCCTACCTTGACCCGGACGCCGGGCGCGGCCTTTTCATTTATGACCTGGACAGCGACCAATCACGGCCGTTATTCAGCGACAGTCAGGATGGGGCGCGGATTGCCAGCCTGGCCTGGTCGCCCGATGCCCGCTACCTGGGATTCGCCTGCTGCTTCCTCCCCGCCGATGAACGGAGTCAGGTGCAGCAGATCGAAATCAGCAGCGGCCAGATGCAAACCGTCGGCGAGATCGAGGCCACCATCGGCGGAGAGATACCGCTCCTCTGCTGGCCAACTGTGGATAAATTGGTCGTCAACCATGACGGCCAGCAATGTCTGCCGCCCGGCCCCAATCGCTACAATGTCACGTCGGAATATGAGAACTTCCAGGCCCAACTCCAGCCGCCGCCGGACGATCCGGATTGGCAAACCGGCAGCCTGCTCGTCGTTACCGAAATTGAGAGCGGCACGGGGGCCTGGCAGCGCCTGATTGCCGGCCCGAAGTCCACCCTGGTCTACTGGCTGCCCGGCGACAGCCTCATCGTCGGCAGCCGCGAGTCAGGCGCTGAGTCGCCCATTTTGCGTGTACCCGCCCATGGTCAGGGCGATTTGGAAACGATCGTCGCCGAGGGCGCTTTGCTTGGCCTGGTTCAACAATGGGAAACGCAAGATCAGTATGGCTACACCTCAGTTCCCCTGGTCGAACCATTGGCAACGGCCGAACAAGCCATCGCTACCTTCCTCCTCTACGACCAAATGATGGCCGAATGGGAACGGCCGTGGACGGCTGAAACGCTCGTCAATGAACCAGAAAGGATCACCCTGCGCTCATTTCCTAATCGCTCCGCCCAGGTCATGGCTGCGGGTGGGGATGATTGGGTTCCCGACGAGATGGACGTCGATCTGGGCATGGTTTGGGAGATTACCATTCAAGGCCGGGCACGGGTGTACATGCCTTCACCTGTTGAGGGCGGCGACACAACCGTGTACAGTAGTGTCACCTATGTGATTTCGGCACGCACCGGCAGCCTGCTCTCCGTCAGCGCCCGCGATCCCATTGACAACGAATAAGGAGTTCTGTTTCATGTCCCGACACATTTTTTTGATAATTGGCCTGGTTTTGCTGACGCTGGTAAGTTGTACAACGGTTGAGCCAACGGCCGTTCCCAGCATCCCCACCACCGTCATCACTGTTGTCGCCACACCGACTTTGGCTCCCGTTCAACCCACAAACACGACCGAACCTACAGCCGTACCTGCCGCCGCGCCCACAGCCACCCAACTGCCACCACCAACGGCCGTACCCAACGCCAACACTGATGACCTGCTGGCCCTCGTCCAGGCTGGTCTATCGGCCAATGCGTTTGATGGACTAGCCGTTTTGCCCTTGTACGCGCCGTGGAGTGAACGGCCGTTGTGGGCCGTCCACAGCACCGGATTCCGCAATTACGACCTCAATCCCGTCCCCAGCCACTTTATCGCCATCTACACCTACGAAAACGGCCGTTGGATCGAGTTGGCCCGGCAAAATCTAAATCCCGAAAACGATGAAACGATAGCTTCCCCCGACATCCTGCCCGAAGGAACCGTAACCCAGGTCGGGATCGATCCCGCTTACGTCTGGCTGGCGGTCGATGGCGGGGTCGGCGCCCATGGCGGCGCGTTTGAACTCCTGCGCTTCGATGGCACAGCCCTGCACATCGAAGTCACCGGCAGCAGCGCCAGCCCCGGCGTCGGCTACCTGGAAGACTTAAACAAAGACGGCACACCAGACCTGATTTTGCGCCAGCACGAAGCCTACGTCTTTTGCTACGCTTGCGGCGTCCGTTACCTCTACTTTCAGGTCTTTACCTGGGATGCAACTAACCAGCAAATGGTCGAAGTGAGCATTCAGCCCATGTTGATGGGCCAGCAGGGCCATCCGGCACGCCAGCCCACCAATCGCGCCGTCGAACTGGCCAACGCAGGTCTGTGGGCTGACGCATTAGCCCAAATTGATGAAGCCCAGCGCATCGCTGCCACAACGACCGAACCCACCGACACCTACACCCTGGAATGGGACACTGCCCTCATCCACCTCTACTACGATGCCTGGCAGGCGGAACTAGATCACACGCCATATCCGTTGCTCTCTCGTGTCTTTTTTGGCGATTATGCCGGGGCGTTGGCCATCATGCGCCCCTACAGCCACGAGCAAATCTTCAGCGCCGGCACGCCGCTTATCAAAGGTACGATGGCGGAAGGCTACGAAGCATGGGTAGGACAGTACATCCTGGATCAAACTAATGGAGCTATCGCTGCTGAACCTGATTTGGCAGCCGCTTACTACCTGCGCGCCTGGGCCAATTTCCTACTCAATCCGGCCAATTCCCAAATTCAATCTGATCTGGAACAGGCCAAAACGCTGGAACCGAATGAACCGTTGTTTGGGAACACGGCCGTTCCCTCAGTCAACCGCATCCAATTCGCTCCTGGCGCCACTTCCGCCACTATTAACAGCCAGGTTCCCGCCGAGGGTACGGCCGTTTACGTCTTAGGTGCATCTGCCGACCAAATCATGACTATAGACCTGTTCACAGATGATATCGACATGTACCTGGATGTAAAAGACAGCACAGGCAGCTGGCTTGACGGCCAGATCACCACCACCATGTGGCAGGGCAACCTGCCCCAAACAGGCGATTACGTCATCCGCCTCCTCGGTGGCCATCCCTACGCCGATTTCACCCTGCGCGTCACCATCCCCAGCCGCATCCAATTCGCGCTGGGCACTACTTCCACCACCGTCCAGGGCGATTTGGCAGCCTACGAATCCGATGATTACATCCTGGGCGCCCAAGCCGGTCAAACCATGACCGTCAACATCACATCACCCAACAACAATGTCCTGCTAACCATTGTTGGAGCCGATGGCGTGCCATTGACCAACGGTCTCATGTCCGGCGCATCAGAATGGCAAGGCCAACTGCCGGCAACCCAAGATTACATCATCCGCGCTTTGGGAACCGAACAGCCAGCCGCCTACACGCTGGATGTGTCAATAAAATAGGATTGGGGTTGTTAGATTTTTGTGACCATTGCTTATAACGTCATGCGCCAGGTATAACACTTCCACAATGACGCATGACGTTATGACGCATGAAACAAAATAAATTCTATGGATTTTTCTAGCAGTGAAATTTGGTTGACGTACCTCTGGGCTTGTGCTATTATTTTGGTGCTATCCGGTCTTATTGGCCGGATTATTTATTCTATTCGTGGGTACCTGATAAGGCCCGTTAGATATTCATAAATTGGAGATTCACAATACGCAAAAGAAAAAGTAAAGTACCAAGAAGAGTAACCTCCGTTGAATACCGGACAAATCGACAAATTCGCGTGCCGGAAGTCCGATTGATTGACCATAACGGAACAAACCATGGCGTTGTGCCTATCCGGCAAGCTTTGAGTTTAGCTGAAGAAGCCGAGTTAGATTTGGTAGAAGTTGCTCCAAATGCCAATCCACCCGTTTGCCGGATAATGGATTATGGTAAGTTTGCTTACGAGAAGACCAAACAGCTTCGTGAGGCACAGAAGAACCAAAAACAAATCGAAATCAAGAAAATCCGGTTAACGCCACGGACGGGGTCTTTCCATCGAGACATTCAGGTAAAAAAAGCACGAGAGTGGTTGGGTGAAGGTAAAAAAGTTCAGTTCATGGTTCGGTTTAAGGCCAGAGAACGGGATTATCCGGAAATTGGACGTGAGGCTTTACTGGAGATCGCTGAAGAGCTTGATGATATTTCATCAATTGAGCAGGAACCAAAATTTGAGGGTTGGTCTATGACCTTGATGTTAACACCGGACAGCTTAGCATAATTATGTGATTGTTGTCCAAATGAATAATTCATAGATCAGAAAAGCCCCCTGGGGGCTTTTTGATGAGGGATAGATATGCCAAAAAACAAAACGAAAAAATACAAGATGAAGACGTACAAAGCGGCTGCTAAACGCTTTCGGGTGACTGGCAGCGGCAAAATTGTGCGTACCAAAGGTGGCAAAAGCCATTTGCGCCGTCGGAAATCAAAGCGTACTAAAGCGCTGTTTTCTAAAATGTTGGTGGTGGAAGCGGCTGGTGACCGCCGCCGCATTATGCGTATGGCCCCGTATCTGAAAAAGTACAAGGCTAATCCGCCGGCTTAGTATTAATTAACAAACGGTGAACGGCCGTCATCAGGATTTACTGATTACGAAAAACTGTTCACTAAAACCGCTGCCTGGCCGTCGGTCGGCAACCACGGGTTGTGACAACCACAGGTTGTTTGGCTTGAGTGCCCAGGCTCCAAAAACGCGAGGTAAAAAATGAGAGTAAAAGCTGGGACGGTGACACGCCGTCGTCATAAGAAAATATTGAAGATGACTGAAGGCCAATGGGGAACACGCAGTAAGCTGTTCCGCCGGGCCAATGAAGCGATGATGAAGTCGTACTGGTATGCGTACCGGGACCGGCGGAATCGTCGTCGTGATTTCCGCCGCTTGTGGATTGCACGTATCAATGCTGCATCCCGCGCCAATGGAATGAGTTACAGCCGCTTAATCCATGGCTTGAAGCAAGCAAACATCAATCTTGATCGAAAAGTTTTGGCAGACCTGGCCGTCCGTGATGAGGTTGCTTTCGCAGCTGTCGTGGATGTGGCTCGGAAGGCACTTGCCTGATCTGACCCGAATTAGGCCATCCCCTCATTTTAAGGCAGAACGCCACGCTTGTTTGCAAGTGTGGCGTTTTTTATTGTGATAAACAGTGGCAGGCACGGGGTGGCAGGACTAACTTAACCAGAGCCTTTTGCCCCGTGCCTGGCACTTGTGAGCATTATGCGTTGTGTGAACGACGGTCTGGCGTATGCTGTTGATGTTGTCGCTGTGTTGCCCTTTGAGTATGATTTGCTGACGTATGATGGATGTTGAAATGGCCGTGTCCCCCACTAACTATCGCCGCTGGCTGCTGTTGATTTTGCTAACGGCCGTTTTCTTGCGCCTATACGCCATCGCCGCTGTCCCGCCAGGATTGACGCATGACGAGGCTGATCACGGTATCACTGCCTGGCAGATTGTGGACGGGATGCGCGGCGTCTATTTTACGATTGGCTACGGCCGTGAACCGCTTTTTGACTATGCCACAGCCGGTTTGATGGCGCTGATTGGGCCAACGTATCTGGCGGGGAGGGTAACGGCCGTGTACTTCAGCCTGATCATGATTGCCGCGATGGCGGCCTGGGTGCGCCGCGCCTTTGATGCGCCGACCGCTTTGCTGACGGCTGCCGAGTTGGCCGTTGGTTTTTGGCCGGTGATGGCCGGACGGCAAATGCTGCGCTCGATTACGCTGCCGGCGTTGTTTGTGTTGGCGCTGCTGTTTTGGTGGCGGGGGACGGAAGGTTTAATGATTAAAGATTTAAGATTGAAGAGCAATCATCAATCATCAATCATCAATCTTTTAGTTGCCGGTTTGTTTTTGGGATTAACTTTTTATACCTACATCCCTTCTCGGATTATGTGGGCGGTGTTCCCGGTTTTGTTGGGATATGCAGTATGGCGACAACGGCCGTTTCTGCGCAAATCCTGGTGGGGCGTGGGGGTGCTGCTGGTCGTAGCGGGGCTGGTTGGCTGGCCGTTGTTCAGCTATCTGGCAACGCATCCGGCGGTGGAGGTGCGGATTGATGAGCTGCGCGTGCCGTTAACGGCCGTAACCCAGGGCAATATCCAACCGCTCTTCAAAAACACATTGGCCAGCCTGCGCCTATTCACGATTGCGGGCGATTCGACCTGGCGCTACAACCTTTCGGGACGGCCGTTCCTCCAACCGGTCATGGGCGTGCTGTTTTATTTGGGATTGGTGGTGGCTATCTGGCAAATTATTCGCGGCAAAGATAAACGTTCACGGGCCAGCTTTCTGGCACTGGCCTGGCTGTTGGCCGGCTTTTCCCCTGTTTTAGTCACCGGGCCTGGCTTAAGTGGGACGCAGGCGATTGGAATGCAGCCGGTGTTGTATTTGTTTCCATCTCTAGCATTGGTGGCAGCGGTTAGATTTGTAAAGCGCAGGGGAGCAGGGGAGCGGAGGAGCAGGGGAGAAGTCTTCTCCCCCCTGCACCCCTGCACCCCTGCTCCCCTGCTTTTCATATTGGTGGTGGTTTTTTACGCGGCAACGGCCGTTACCACCTTCCGCGCCTACTTCATCGACTGGGCCAATGCACCGGAGGTGCGGGTGCAGTATGAAACAACGATGGTAACGGCGATGGATTTTTTGAACGAGTACGGGGATGGGGAAACGGCCGTTTCCACCATCACCCCCCACGCAGAACACAGTCCGGCCATTGCCCAACTGACTTTGCACAACGAAACGGTCAACCTGCATTGGTTTGACGGCCGTTACAGCCTCCTCCTGCCCGCCGCTAACAGCAGCACCATCATCTTCCCCGGATTTACGCCGCTGCCGCCCGCGTTGGCCGGATATTTTGAAACGGCCGCTCTCACCCAATCACTACCTTTGCGTCCAACCGATGAGGATCGGCCATTGGACATTTATCGCGTTGATGGTGCAGCGATGCGGGGCGATTGGCTGAACAAAATGACAGAGGTTGAACCGGTTAATTTTGGCGGTACAGTGACATTGTTGGGTTATGATGTGGCTGCCGTTTCGACAAGCTCAAGGCCCGCTTTTTCTCCCGGCGATTTGGTGCAAATAGTAACGTTATGGCAGGTGGAACGGCCGTTAGACGGCGCCGTTCTCTTCACCCATTTGCTGGGGCCGGATGGCGTGCCCATCGCCCAGGCCGACCGGCTGGACGTGCCCGGCGAATCGTGGCAGGCGGGCGACTGGTTCATTCAGTTACATGAATTTGTGGTACCAGAGGAAACGGCCGTAGGCGATTACCCCCTCACTGTTGGTGTCTACACCTGTCCCGGCGGCGTCCCTTGCCCCAATGGCCAGCGCCTGGCAACTATCGCCGGAACGACAACCATAACTTTAACCAATCTGAGCATTCAATGACGCAATCACGTATCACGCATCACGTTTCACGTTTCACGATCCTGGCACTAACACTGGCAGCTTTTGCGTTACGCCTCTGGCGGCTAGATGTCGTGCCTCCCGGCTGGCGCGATGATGAACTGATTAACTCGCTGGTTATTTCACAGAAAGTTTTGGATGGCGATCTGGCCGTTTATTATGCCGATGCGTCGGGTCATGAGGCACTCTATCATGCTCTCAACGCTATCTTTTTAGGGCTGTTTGGTCCTGGCGTACCCGGTATCCGCTGGCTGTCGGTTATTTTGGGGACAACGGCCGTGCCGCTGACTTATTGGCTTGGTCGGAAATTATTTGATGAACGAACCGGATGGGTGGCGGCGGCAGCATTGGCACTCAGTTTTTGGTCACTCATGTACTCGCGTATTGGTTTGCGCCACATTTTACTGCCCATGCTGGCGTTGGCGGCATTCATCTTTTTCTGGCGAGGATTGGCGGCTAGTGGCTGGTCGCTGACTGCTGGAAAACAACCAACTGCCAACTACCAACTACCAACTACCAACTACTTGCTTTCCGCCGTTTTCACCGCCCTCGGCTTCTACACTTACTTTGCCGGGCGGGGCGTGCCCCTGATTTTGCTGGCGTTTATGGGCTACATCTGGCTGGTGGATTGGGAGCGATTCCGGCGGCATTGGTGCGGCTGGGCGGTAATGCTGGGCGTGATGGCGCTGCTGGCCGTGCCGCTGCTGGTCACGCTAAATCGTCAGCCGGAATCAGAGGCGCGGGTAAGCGAGTTGGCCGTGCCCCTGGTGGAGGCGAGAACCGGTAATTTTGAACCGCTGCTGACCCACGTTCGGGACACGTTGAGCATGTTTCACAGCACCGGTGACGGCGAATGGTTGTACAACATTCCCGACCGGCCAGTTTTTGGCCCTATTGGGGCGGTTTTTTTCTGGAGTGGGGTGGGGCTGGCTTTCTGGTATGCGCTGAAGCCGGTTGTGTCAGGTGTCAGGTATCACGTTTCACGTTTCACACACCACGCATCAGGTCATCCGGCAGTGGAGCCGATTTCGTTGGCAGCAGCGTTTTTACTGCTCTGGTGGCTGGCAGGGATTTCGCCGGCTTTCATCAGTGTGCCGCCAGCCAGTCTTGGGCACACGATTTTGGCCCAACCGGCGGTGTTTTTGCTGGCGGCGCTGCCGGTTTGGTGGCTGGCGGCTGGCAGCTGGCAGCTGGAAAATCGAAATTTGTCAGTCTCTAGTCTTCAATCTCCAGTCTCCTTGTTGATGGGAATCATTTTGCTAGTCAGCATCGCCGCCCGCGACCTGCCTGATTATTTTGTGACCTGGCCAGAGCGGGGGATGGTGCGCTTTTTGTACCGGGCTGATATTCGAGACGTGGCCGATTATCTCAATGCGCATCCAATGGCCGACGTTGGTGTTTCCGGGCTGTTGGCCGGGCCGTGGGATAAAATTGCGCTGGATATTGGCCTAGATGATGCTGTGGACACGGCCGTTCGCTGGTTCAACCCGGAACGAGCGATTTTGTTGCAGCCGGAACTCAGTTTTACTGATTATCCGGTGGAATCGACTTATGCTGACTGGCTGGAACCGGTGGATGATATTCATGCCGGTGGTTATACATTGAGCCGGGTGACAAGGGTGCTTAATTTAGCTGAGCCGGTTTGTTTTGCCAATGGATTGTGCTGGGTAACGGCCGTTTACCACCCCGACACACAAATTCTGGAACTGGGCTGGCAGGTAGGGCGTGAACTCGATTTGCCCGACGTGCCGCTCATCAGCAATCCGCCGCCGCCGGGCATTTACTCAGGGCCGCGATTGTACGTGTTTAGCCAATTGTGGGATGCGGACGACAATTTCCTGACCGGCGACGATGGTTTATGGGTCGATCCAGCAACGCTGCGACCAGGTGATATGTTTGTACAGCAGCATCGTTTTCAGTTGGCGGAAGGAAGCGTGGCGGAAACGGCCGTGTTTGGCCTCTACGATCCCATGACCGGTGAACGCATTTTGACGGAAGATGGGCGGGATTATTTACGATTGGAGATTGGCGATTGAAGACTTGTGCTGAGCAAAGTCGAAGTATTGAAACGAAGGCGATGATCGTTGTGCTGGTAGGGTTTGTGGTGCTGGCCTTGTCCGCCAGCGTCATCAATCCGCTGCACGAAGCCACCGATGAACTACGCCATTACCGCTTTGTGCGCTACATCGTCCAAACTCACGCGCTGCCGGTGCAGGGCGAAGAGGGGTGCAGCGTGCAGGGTCATCATCCGCCACTGTTTTACCTCCTGGGTGCGCTGACCACCGCCTGGATTGATACCGGCCGCGACGTTTGCTACACGCCGCCGGAAAACCCGTTCTGGAATTACCGTTATTGGGAAGTAGGCAACGATAACAAAAATCAATATTTGCATTACGCCGACGAAGCCTTTCCCTGGCACGGCGAAGCGCTGGCAGCGCACATCATTCGCGCCGTCAACGTATTGATTGGCGCGGGCGTGGTCTGGATTACCTGGTTAATTGGGCGGGCAATCTGGCCGGAACGGCCGTATCTGGCGCTGGGCGGTGCGGCATTTGTCGCTTTCAATCCGATGTTTGTTTACATGGCTGGAGCGATTAATAACGACGTCATTGCTGCCTTGAGCGGATCGGCCGTGACCCTGGCTTGTGTACGCCTGCTGCGCGATGAGCGGGGATTGAGCCGCCGCTGGGGTGTAATTCTCGGCGCGTTATACGGTCTGGCGCTCATGAGCAAATTCAATCTGGCCGCCATCGCCGGGCTGATTGAGGCGGTGGTGATTTACGTGGCCTGGCGCAAAAAGCAGTGGCGGCTGTGGCTGGAAGCCAATTTGCTCATCGCCGGGCTGACGCTGCTTATCGCTGGCTGGTGGTTTGTGCGCAACCAGATTTTGTACGGCGAACCAACCGGCGTCCAGCGGTTGACCGAGTTGTGGGGCGTGCGCAATCCGGCCGATAGCTGGGGTGTGGCCATTTTTGAGCTGCCCTATGCCTGGTCTAGTTTGTGGGGCCGCTTTGGGTACGGCCAGGTGCCGCTGCCGGATGGGATTTATAAGGGTTTGTGGTGGGTAACGGCCGTAGCCTTTCTCGGCCTGCTGCTCCCAATAATTCGCCGTCAAAAAGACGAACTACGGCAGTCGGGTATGCCTGTTTTGTTCCTTTTGTTGACGGTTGGCCTGTTTTTCAGCGTTTTGTTCAGCTACCTGCTCATCAGCCCGGCCGGACCAATGGGCCGCTTCTTCTTCCCCGCCCTGCCATCGCTGGCTGTTCTCATTTTCTACGGCCTTTCTCGCTGGCTCGTCCTCATTCCCACTTCAAAATTTAATATTAATTATTCATTATTTGCCAACGCAGCAATGGCCATGTTGACGATTGTGGCGCTGTTTGGCTTTTTGCGGGCGGCTTATGCCCGGCCGGTAAGTTTTGCTGTGGATACGGCCGTGCCCCATCCCATCAACGCCCAATTCGACACCTTCGTTACTCTGCGCGGTTATCAGGTCAGTACGGAAACGGTTCATCCCGGCGAGCCAATCGATATTGATCTTTACTGGGAAGTAACTGCCAAACCTCCGGGCGACTACCTCCTTTTTGTCCACCTCATCGACAAAGAAGGAACGATGGTTGCCCAGCGTGATACCCATCCCGGTTTGGGCAACTTCCCCAGCAGCCAATGGCAGCCCGGCGACCGCTTTATCGACTCGGTCCGACTTTATCTGCCGGAAACGGCTTACACCAATACCATCGCCGAGTTGAGCATCGGCCTCTACGCGCCGGAAGGCTACCGGCTGGGCATCACCCAGGCCGATGGCGCGTTTTTAGGCGATGCGCTGATGCTGGCAACGGTGGCCATTGAACCCGCTTCAACCGGCTACCCCAATCCGCTCAATCAAAACTTCAATAACGAGGCGCGGCTGGCGGGGTACGAATACAGCACACGCCAACTCAGTCCCGGTGATAATCTGGATGTGACGTTGTACTGGGAAGCGCTGCCAGCATTGGAAACGAATTACATTATCCGGGTACGGTTCATTGGAGAGGATGGAACAATTTATGTCCGTGGTAACACCCAAATCGAATCCGGCTTATACGGAGGAACCGTCTGGCAGCCCGGAGAAGTCATACAAGACATCCATCATTTAACTTTGCCTCCGGATATTTCGGCCGGTTCTTACCTTATTTACGCTGCGTTAATTGACTCTGTGACCAAAGAACCACAAAATATAGTCGCTGACGATGGACATTGGATTAATGATCACTTATTATTAGCAAGAGTGAACGTAAGATAGTACCGGTTACAATGTAGTTGAGCGGCAAAGGAAAAACTTTCTCACTCCCCGACTTATTGAGAATAGTTAAGTGACAGAAAAACGCATTCGCCAAATCCGCATGGGAGTTGTGGCACTTGTTCTACTAATTAGTGGGGCAATCTATATTGCTCTGCCTTTTGCCGCTGTTCATTTTGCACAGGCTCCTTTTATTGGCTTTCTGCTGGATCCCAATTTAATTAGCAGTGATGCAGGTGAAAGTCATTGGCCGGCTAAAAAGCTGCTTCTCCCAGTTACATACCCTGATCGATTAACGGCCGTTGACGGTGTTCCCGTTCAAAATCTAGCCGAATACCGAATGCTGATAGCCGAAAAATCATTTGGTGACAACGTAACCCTGACGCTGCAACAGCCCCGTAATTCTCGCGTTGAGCCAAAAGTTGACGTACCAGCAGAACGTAATGTGACGGTGCCCCTTATCGCATTAAGCAGTAGTGACTTGTGGAATCGGTTCTGGTTGTTTTATCTGGTGGGAGCGCTCATGTGGGTGTTTGGGGCGTGGGCGTTTCGTATTCGACCGGATGCCGAAGCTGCCCAGATTTTTGCTCTTTCGACTTCTCTGGGAGCAGTTGCCGTCGGCGGTTTGTTTGATTTAACCACAACGCAGTGGTTCATCCGTTTTTGGGTAATAGCTTTATCGTTGTTTGGCAGCTTTAATCTGCTGCTGGTGCTCGTCTTTCCTCATGAAATTCGTCTAGTTAACCGCTTTCCTCGTCTGAAATGGCTGGCGCTGCTGCCGGGCATACTTGTTGCCATTTGGGGCGAAATATGGCTGTACAATTCGACCGATTTATGGTCGTATGCTATTGCCTGGCGGGCTGCCTATTTTCTGAATGGAATTGCCCTGGCCCTCTCATTTGGCATTTTGATTTTCCGAAGCTTTTGGTCGCCATCGCCGCTGGTACGGCAGCAAGGCCGCTTGATCCTTGTAGGAGCAGCACTAGGATTTACTCCACTCCTGCTTTTTTTCACGCTGGCATCTATTCCTATTCGGTTTAGCTGGTTAACCGAGTCATTTTATGTGCCACCAGTCGTCATTTATCCCTTTGCCATCGCCTACACGATTGTCCGTTATCGGCTGCTGGATTTTGATTTTGTCTGGCGGCGTAGTTTGGCTCATGCACTGCTGACCGGCTTGTTGATTGGTGTTTTGACACTGGCGGTGAGCAGTTTGCGGGTTGTTCTGGCCCCATTTATCAATGTGAATAACCCGATCTTGCTGGCTTTGTTGATTGTGGCCGTGGCCCTGGTTTACGACCCGCTGCGCAACTGGCTGCAACAAGGATTAGAGCAGACAGTTTTCCGGCAGCCGGTAGCTTTTGATGAGCTGCTGCGCAAGTACAATCGGGCTTTGACAACGGCCGTTCACGCTGATCAGGTTGCCGACATGCTGCTAACCTATGCCCATGATGGGGTTCCCAGCACAGAAACCGAACTTTACCTGCCTGACAGCAAAATGAGCTGTTACAGCGGCTACAACAACAGTGGCAGCTTCAAACTGGATATGGATTCGCCGGTCGTGGATTTTCTTAAACTGCAAACCGGTGTCATCGACCTGGCTGAAGAGCGCGCCTGGCCCGACACATTCCATCAGAACCGGCAGACAGTAGCCACAATGAAAGCCGCCGCCATAGTGCCCATGAACAATGGCCAGGAACTGCTGGGCTGGCTGACCGTCTCTCCCAAGGAAAATAAACGACATTTCAACCCACTGGAACTCTCTTATTTGCGCTCATTGGCTGATCAATCCCTTATTGGCCTGGAGCGGGCCAACGTCATTCGCCGTCTGGAAACACGTATTGCTGAACTGGATTTGTTGAGCCAGTTTTCGCAATATTTAAACTTTACGATAGATTTTGACGACTTGCTGGAATTGACTTATGTCAACTATCAGCGCTTGATGGGCATCGAGGATTTCTTTGTCTCCTGGCGCAATCCCGACACCGGCGATATTTTCACCGCCTTTTATGTAGAAAAGGGTGAGCGCGTGCAATCGAGAGAAGGCCGGGACAAGATTGTGACCGACCCGCGCATCCTTGAGGTGATTAATACAGGACAGATGACGGTCCAGGAGGATGAGAACGGCCGTTTCTGGATTATCGCCCCGCTCAACGCCGGGGCCGACACCCTGGGCGCGCTTCACACCATCTACCACGAACCGGGCTTGAAACTGCTGCGTCGTGAAGAACAGTTATTTGGCGTATTTGCCGACAGAACGGCCGTTGCCCTGGATCGCCTGCAAACCCGCAACCAACTGGAGGAACGTGCCCAACAGCTTGAAATCATCAACCAGGTCACCATGACCCTGGCCTCCACGCTGGAACTGGAGCCGCTGCTCAACCTGATCCTGGACAAAGCCATGGAACTGCTGGATACCGAAGCCGGCACGTTCATGCTCAAAGTGGATGACACCGGTGAACTGGAATTCCGTGTGGTGCGCGGCCCGGCCAGCGAAGATTTGCTGGGCAAGCGGTTGACCATCGGCACCGGGCTAGCCGGGTCGGCCGCCCAGTCAGGAAGGGCAGTACTGGTCAATCGGGTGCAGGATGACAAACGCTGGTTCAATCAAGTTGACGCCACTACCGATTTTCACTCCCAATCCATTTTGACCGTGCCTCTCCTGCGTAAAAGCACGGTGTTAGGCGTGGTACAGGTCATCAACAAGAAAAATGGCGCACCGTTTGACGAGGTAGACCAATCGCTGCTGATGGCCTTTGCCGGGCAAGCGGTGGTTGCGCTGGAAAATGCGCGGTTGTGGGAGCAGACGGATAAGGAATTGCAAGAGCGCGTCAGTGAGTTATTCATGCTCCAGCAGTTGGACCGGGATTTGAACACGACGCTGGACCTGGATAACGTACTTAATCTGACACTGGACTGGATTTTGCGGATTTGCGATGGCTCAGCGGGGGCAATTGTGTTGAAGAATGGGAATGGTGACGGCCGTCCCCGGCTGCGGGCCACTCGCGGCTACGATAAAGATTTCGATCCGGCAGTCATCAATGCCGATGCTCTGGAAAAAGGATTGGTCGGCCTGGTTTTGCGTACCGGCGAGCCACACGTCACCGGCAATGTCCATGAGGAGAAAGATTATGTCGATGCTTCCTTCTCGACCCATTCGCAAATGACCGTGCCCATCATCCACAAGCAGCAGCTCATTGGCGCGATCGCCATTGAAGGGGTTGAGTTTGATGCCTTTGACAATGCCACGTTAGAAACGGCCGTACGCGTCACCAATCACGCCGCTGTAGCCATTACCAACGCCATCCTGTATGACCAGGTACAGGCGGCCAACCAGGCCAAGTCAGAATTCGTCTCAATGGTTTCCCACGAACTCAAAACACCCATGACATCGGTCGGCGGTTATACCGATTTAATGCTCTCCGGCATGACCGGCGAGTTAACCGAGCAGCAGCGGAACTTTTTGGAAACCGTTTCGGTCAATATCAAACGAATGGGTCAGTTAATTCAGGATTTGACCGACATCTCCCGCATCGAAACCAATCATTTGCGGGTCGAGTTAGCTCCGGTTTCGTTCACCAACGTCATAAGCGACACGCTGCAAATTGTGCGCGGCCCGTGCGATGGCAAAAGCATCAACCTACACCTGGATTTGCCGGCCGATTTACCGCTGGTGTTGGGTGACAAAGAACGGCTGGTACAGGTAACGACCAATTTACTGAGCAATGCCTGCAAATATTCCCCGCCCGAAACGGACGTTGACGTGGTTGTCCGTGCCACAACAATGACTCTGAAACCTAATCAGCCCGAACAGCCAGTGGTCGTTTGTTCGGTCAGAGATAAAGGGTATGGTATTTCGAAAGAGGATTTGAAACAGTTATTCACCAAGTTTTTCCGGGCCGATGATCCCAATATACGCAAGGCAACGGGAACGGGTTTAGGTCTGTCGATTACGAAGGGGATTGTGGAGCTGCATAACGGCCGTATCTGGGTCGAAAGTGAACTGGGCAAAGGCACAACCTTCCACGTCGCCATCCCCCAGGTTGCCCAATAATCTTTCATGAAACGTTGATGAATCGTCGGTTTGAGGTCATTGACATGAAATTTTTGTAGAGTATACTAGCACCATGAGCGGATTAATGACAAAAGAAGCATCCCGCAAACTATTCAAAAAATAGCAAGCGCACGCAAAATTTTGCGTGCGCTTTTTTGTTTATTTACCGTAAACACTCATGGTCTTTTCCCGGCAGAGAAAAAGGCCCAATCTATAAAAGAGGAGCGATATAAGTTATGATGGATAATGCGATGATTGGTAAGATCAAGAAAGCCAAGATTTATGCGGAAGAACGAGCCGATCGAATTGTGTTTGAATCGTTACGGGTGCGCCTTCAAGGGGATAATAATGAAGCACCCCACATCGTTGAATATGACCACGGCCAATGGCATTGCGACTGTGACTTTTTTGCCTCCCGCGGCCGCTGCAGCCATTCGATGGCGATTGAGCGGGTTTTGCAAAATATGGTTGAACTGGCCCGCGACAATTAATTACGGCCGTTTCTTTTTCCGATAACTTGAAACGTGTCCGGTCTGTACCGGGCACGTTTTTTGTTATAATTGGCCAGCTACAAGGAAGGACTGGATGGAATTAGTAAAACGAATTGACGAACATGTAGGAGCCAACGCAGAAAAATTTTACAAGACGACGCTTTTTCGCAGTGATACGCTCTTGTTGGGCTTGAATTGTTTGGAACCGGGACAGGTGCAAAAAGCGCATGACCATGCCAATCAGGACAAATTTTATTACGTGGTGGCGGGCAACGGCCGTTTCCAACTCGGTGAAGAACAGGTCACAGCCGGAGCCGGTGAAGTCGTTTGGGCGCCGGCCGGCGTGGTGCATGGCGTCACCAATGAAAGTAACGGCCGTTTAACACTTTTAGTAGGAATTGCCCCAGCCCCATGAGGAAACGATACATGACCATCGGCGGCGTCGCCTTCGATATGAAATTAGTAATCTTCGTCACCCTGGCGACGGTTTTGCCCATGCTGGACTATTACAACCATCGCCTGACCAGCTACAAGGCGTATGACCGGGTGATTTATTACTTCATCATCCCCATGCTGGTCGTTTTGCTGGTTTTCCACGAAGCACCGGCCGATTACGGGTTTCGCTGGGGCAATTGGCGGGTCGGGTTGGCGTGGACGGCCGTTGCCGCCCTGGGCATGGCCATTATCCTCTGGTTCATCGCCCGCACACCAGCCATGCAAACCTACTACGAGGCTCGCGCTCCCAAAGAGATTTTGCGCTTAATTTACCTGAACGGCGTCGATCTGTTCGGCTGGGAATTTATCTGGCGCGGGTTCATGCTCTTTGGATTAGCCCGCATCTTAGGGCCAGGCCCGGCCATTCTCATCCAGGCCATTCCGTTCGCCTTCATGCACCTGGGCAAACCGGAAATTGAAACATTGAGCACCATTTTCGGCGGCATCGGCTTCGGCTTTGTCGCCTGGCAATCGGAATCTTTTGTTTACCCCTGGCTGATCCACTGGTTCATCGTCACGTTTACCATGCTGATTGCCACCGGAAGGATTTGATGCAAGGGAGCAAAGGGCACGGGTGCAGGGGAGAATTTCTCCCTTGCTACTCCACTCCCCCCGCTCCCCTGCCCTTGTATCTATGACCGACTTAACTTTGACACTCACTATCATGGCCCACGGCGGGGCAGCGATGGGAAGGGATGGCAACGGCCGTCCCGTCTTCATCCCCTACACCATCCCTGGCGAAACGGTGCGCGCCCGGCTGACCGACGAAAAGCGTCACTACGCCCGCGCCGAACTGCTGGAAATCATTGAGCCATCCCCCGACCGGGTCGAACCGCGCTGCCCGTATTTTGGCATTTGCGGCGGCTGCCACTTCCAACACATGATCTACGA
The DNA here is from genome assembly GCA_020634245.1 of Ardenticatenaceae bacterium. Classification (GTDB taxonomy): domain Bacteria; phylum Chloroflexota; class Anaerolineae; order Promineifilales; family Promineifilaceae; genus JACKCC01. The sequence goes on from JACKCC010000007.1 coordinate 59,937, forward strand.
ACGCCAATTGCAAGCCAAACAAATCGTTGTCAACGACCAGTTACAGCGCATCGGCAGCTTCGACGAAGTCAACGTCAGACCGGTTAAACCCAATCCTACGCCCTGGGGCTACCGGATAGATGCCAGCCTGAGTCCTGTTCCCGGCGGCGGCCTGGGCTATTGGTCGCCAATAAAACGAGAAGTCATCGCCATTAACACCTGCCCCATCATCCATCCCCGTTTGCAGGAGTTATGGCAGGATGTGGACCTGGATTTGCCTGGCTTGCGCAAATTAACCCTGCGCGTTGGCGATGATGAAGCGCTCCTGGCGGCGCTAGAGATCAACGATGTGGAGCCGCCGGAACTGGAAGCCGATTTCCCGGTATCCATCGCCATCGTTTTACCCGATCAGACAGCCGCTTCGCTAGTGGGCGATAATTACATCGTGCAGCGGGTAAAAGGGCGCGATTTTCGCGTCTCGCCCGGCTGTTTTTTCCAGCCCAGTCCGGCCGCTGCCGAACTACTAGTGGATACGGTTCTGGCTTACGTTGATTTGAACGAAGCGAATTCAGTCATCGAGTTGTACAGTGGGGTGGGCATGTTGACGGCGTTTTTAGCAGAGACGGGGGCGGCGGTTACGGCCGTTGAGCTAAACCCGGATGCGGTGGGAGATACGGCCGTTAACCTCAGCGATTTCGACAACGTGACTCTGTACGAAGGGCCGGTTGAAGAAATCCTGCCTCTACTCGCTGTCCAGCCGGACGTCATGGTTGTCGATCCGCCTGATGGCGGCCTGTCGGATGGCGTCATCAAATCTATCACCCGATTGGCCCCCTCACGCCTGGTTTACGTCAGCGCCGATTTGCCGGCCCTGGCCCGCGATGGCAAAAAACTGGCTCAGGCCGGGTATCAATTGATCGAAGTCCAGCCCATCGACATGACGCCGCAGGCGTTCCGGATTGACGCCGTTTCCCTCTGGCATTTCGTAGGATGATTTGTTATCAAACGAGTTGAGCCAAGTGCCAGGCACGGGGCAAACGGTCTTGGTTTACCCGAAATCTTCCGCCCCGTGCCTGGGCACTTTTACCGAAACTACAAGTTGTGAATAACCATGTTAAAAGTCATCATCGATTTTGACGGCACACTCACCGCCGAAGAAGAACAGGCCGCCCTTTTGCGGGAAGCCATGCTTACCACCCTGGCCGAGGAAATTATCCACATGCCCCGCGCCCAACTGGCGGCCGATTATCAGGCCACACGCGCCCGGCTGCTGCAAAATCCGCAGCAGTACCATTGGGACGTTAACGGGCTAATCGCCTCTTATTGCGACGAAGGCGCGTTCATCCTGAACACAACGACAGTGCAAACCCTGCTTAAGGAAAACGAGTCGTATTTTCAGGCGGTGACCGCTGCTTTCCCAAATCCTGAATATGATCCGGTAATTGATTGCGTCAATATGCTGTTCCATCGACACACGGCCGAACTGCCGCTGCTGTTCCGCCCGGCGGCGCAGCCGGTATTGGCCGAACTGGTTGCCCATCCACAGCGCCAGCCCATCATTTTGACCAATTCGCTGGGCGACAAAGTGGCCCGCCATCTGGCAGCGCTGGGCTTTGGCGATGAGGTCGCCATCCTGGGCGACACGCGCCAGTACGACATGGCTCCCGATTGGGAGCAAACTTTTGTCCATCCAACGCTGGGCGATTTGCAAATTTGGCCGGTTGCTGGGCAGTATCCCATCGATTTGCGCCGTCCGGCTTATTACAAGGCGCTGCGGCAAGCGGCGGCCGATGGTTCGCAGCTGGCGGTGGTGGCCGATACATTTTCGCTGCCGGGGGCGATGCCGCTGCTGATGGGCATTCCCTTTTTGCTGACGCGGACAACATACACGCCGGATTGGTGTTTGCAAGCGATAGACGCCCATCCATTGGGCATTGTTTTGGATGATTTAGCCGATTTACCGACGGCATTAGATCGCCTGCCAGGCGGATAACCCAGGACCTTTCCAAACTCATAAATAATTGTAAAGGGCGAAATTGATCTTGGCATTGGCCATACGCAACATGGTTGGCAGATTTGTGAAGCCAAGCTTGCCAGCTAACCCGACAATGAAGTTGTTAATTGTAGCCACTACGCTGGCTTGTGGTGTTCCTGACATCCTGGTTGCATCTTCCTTGAGCGTGACATCGCGACGGTAATGTAACCCATTTTCAATGCCCCAGTGATGGCGTGTCCACGCTAACAAACAGGACGCATCGGCACGTTCCTGGGGAACGCTAGTAATGCCATAAACAACTTCGTAGGTACATTTGCCAGTGGAGAGTTTTGTCACTTTTCTCTCCAGCTTGAAAACCTGACGCAATCCAGGCCAGTTGATAAAGCGGGTGTCATCGCTCATTACCGTGATAGTTCGCTGCTCCAAACGACCATGCGTTTTATTTGTCGCTTGGGCAATACCTTGGGGCAGCGGTGGCGTGTGCCATCCTTTCTCTTTGCGCGGCGGCACAAAGAATTGCTCGACATCCCCTAGCAAACGGGGCTGGTTGCTTTTGACAAACCAAAGATAATCGCCACCCTGAGCCATAATCTGCACCGACAACTTCCGTTGAGCGAACATAGCATCTCCAGAGACAACCCGCCCTCTCAAGTCGAGTTGGTGCAGCAATTTGGGCGCAGCCTTGATTTCGTTTTCCTTTGCCTTCTTATCAACCTCTACTTGAGCCAAAACAATCCCTTCTTCCGGCAAGTAGGCGGCCAATAGATGAACGCCCTGTGTTTTTCCCGCAGGAATTGTGCCGCGCAAAGTCTTGCCATCCATCGTAATGAGGACGCTTTGCTGTCCGCCATAGTTCAGATGCAAGAATTGGCGGAATATCCGATGCAATTCATCCGCTGATATGACTTCATCCAGAACGCGTCGGATCGTGTTCAAGGATGGGGCCGTAAATCGTGTCGTTGGCAATACCGCAACCAAAAGCGAGCGGCGTAAGCGAATCCAAGCGGTAATGCCAGTCGGCGTATGCTCACCGGATAATCGGGCTAACAAGATGGCTGACAATAAAAATGGCAATGGGTATAGTTTCCCCTGCGCTTTTCGCGTGTCTGGGATCTGTTGGAACAATTCAAAAAGGCCACCCAGGTCAAAAACGACGTTTTCTAATTGTTCGTTTGTAAATGTGATATGCTTCGTAATGAACCTCTTTTGTTTACTTGGTGGTCTTGGAAAATCTCAAGTGTAACAAAATGAGGTTCTTCTAGTTATTTTCTTATGAGTTTGGAAAAGTCCTGGCGGATAACCGCTGTGAAAAAACAGGCGCTTACGGTATACTTTTTGTTTCGATTTAACTTTTGATTTGAATGGGGATATTAGCATGACAAATGAATCAGCATCCAGTTCTAACTTCATCCGTACGCTTATTGATGAAGATATGAAGACAGGTCGGTTTAACGGCCGTGTCCAAACCCGCTTTCCCCCTGAGCCTAACGGATACCTGCACATTGGTCATGCCAAATCAATCTGCCTCAACTCCGGCCTGGCCGAAGATTATGGCGGCAAATTCAACCTGCGCTTCGACGATACCAATCCTACCAAAGAAGAGCAGGAGTACATCGACGCCATCACCGAAGACGTACACTGGTTGGGCGCTGATTGGGAAGACCGCCTCTTCTACGCCTCCGATTATTTTGACCAGCTTTACGAGTGGGCGGTAGAACTCATCAAGCAGGGCAAAGCCTACGTCGATGACTTGAGCGCCGAGGAAATCCGCGAATATCGCGGCACGCTGACTGAACCGGGTAAAAACAGCCCGTACCGCGACCGTTCCATCGAAGAAAATCTGGATTTGTTTGAGCGGATGAAAAACGGCGAATTCCCTGATGGTTCGCGCGTGCTGCGGGCCAAAATCGACATGGCCTCGCCTAACATCAACTTCCGCGACCCGGTCATGTACCGCATTTTGCACGCCGAACATCCGCGCACCGGTGACAAGTGGAAGATTTACCCGATGTACGATTGGGCACACGGCCAGTCCGATTCCATTGAAGGCATTACGCATTCGATTTGCACGCTGGAATTCGAGAATAACCGGCCGTTGTACGACTGGTTCCTGGATCAACTGGGCGTTTATCATCCGCAGCAGATCGAGTTTGCCCGCCTGAACCTGACACACACGCTCATGAGCAAACGCAAGCTGCTGCGTCTGGTCAAGGATGGCTACGTCAGCGGTTGGGACGACCCGCGGATGCCGACGATTCGCGGCCTGCGGCGGCGCGGTTACACGCCGGAAGCAATCCGCAAGTTCACCGATATGATCGGGGTAGCCAAAGCAAACAGTGTGGTTGAACTTTCGGTGTTAGAGTATGCGATCCGGGAAGATTTGAATGCGTATGCGCCACGGGCGATGGGGGTGATACGGCCGTTAAAAATAACCGTCACCAACTACCCCGAAAACATGGTCGAAGAGTTTGAAGTGCCCACCCATCCGCAGGATAAAGACAACAACGAAATGCGCGTCGTGCCCTTCTCCCGCGAAATTTACATCGAGCAAGACGATTTCATGGAAGACGCGCCCAGCAAATTCTTCCGGCTGTCTCAGGGTCGCGAGGTGCGCCTGCTGGGCGCGTACTACGTCACCTGCACCGACGTGGTCAAAGATGCCGCTGGCAATGTCGTTGAACTGAAATGTGAGTATGATCCTGAATCGCGCGGCGGGCAAACCCCGGATAACCGCAAAGTCAAAGGCACGATTCACTGGGTCTCGGCCCAGCACGCCGTGCCGGCCGAACTGCGCCTCTACGATGTCTTGTTTACCGACGAAGACCCGGAAGCCGACGGTGATTTCCTGGAAAATATCAACCCCGATTCACTGCAAATCATCGAAAATGCCATGCTGGAGCCAAATTTGGCCGAGGCGAAATCGGGTGACCAGTTCCAGTTCATGCGCCAGGGCTACTTTGTGGTCGATCCCGACAGCACGCCGGAGAAGATGGTCTTTAACCGCACAGTGACGCTGCGCGATTCATGGCAGAAGGCACAGAGCAAATAGCTAACCCGCTGCCTGAGGGCGGTCGGCGAGCCTGCCGAGCCGCTGTCGAAGGCAAAGCAAGGCTTCGACAAGCTCAGCCTTCGGAAAGAAATAAAACGTGACGCATCAAACGTCAAGGTTTGGTGCATCACGTTTTTTGTTGGGAATTGTTTAGCCTGCGTCAGGGAAGCCGCGCGCCTGCCAGGCGGCGTAAATGAGGATGGAGCCAGCCACGGCCGCATTCAACGACTCAACGTGGCCGCGCTGGGGCAGCTTAATGAGAAAGTCGCAGCTTTCGCCGACCAGTCGGCGCAGCCCGCTGCCTTCATGCCCGACAACAATGCCCAGTGCTCGATCCAGGTCAATTTGGCCCAGCGGTTGGGCATTTTCGACTAAATCCATCCCGGCGATCCAGATGTCTTGTTCTTGCAGTTGTTTGATGGTTTGCACCAGGTTGGTGACCTGGGCGATGAGCAGATGTTCGGCAGCACCGGCCGAATACTGCACCACTGCCGGGGTGATGTCGGGGGCACGGCGGTCTTGCAAAATAACACCATGTACGCCGCAGATTTCAGCGGTGCGAAGCAGGCTGCCGATGTTTTGTGGCCCGTGTAAGAGATCAAGGAGGAGGAGAAACGGCCGTTCCCCCCTCTTTCTTGCCAGTTCCAACATCGACTCCACGTCACTGTATGGGTACTCCCCCACCTCCAGCGCCACACCTTGATGGCTGCTGTCGCGGGCAATCTGCCCCAACTTCTGCTTGTCCACCGACGAAACCGGCACATTGCGCGCCTTCGCCGCCGCCAAAATGGGCGCCGCCAGCTTGTTATCCAGCCCCTTTTGCAGCCACAGCCGATGAATCTGGCGGCGGCTGCCCCGCAGCGTTTCCAACACAGTGTTGCGACGAATGAGAATTTCAGACATGGGTAAAAAACTGATGATTAATGATTGAAGATTAGCGAGAGGTCAATCATCAATCTTAAATCATCGATCATCATTTTCATTCCAGCTTCCAAATCGTGCCGTCTGCCCGATCTTCCAAAACAACCCCCAGCGCTTTCAACTGGTTGCGGATTTGGTCAGAGGTGGCCCAATCTTTGTTGGCGCGAGCCTGGGCGCGCAGTTCGACGAGCAGGCGAATCAGCCCATCTTCCCGCTCGGCATTGGCGCTGCTGTCAGCCTGGTCGGGGATGATACCCAGTACATCGCCGCCCAATTCGCGGTAGAGAGAGTCGATGGCTGCCAGCGTGCCTTTGCTGTGTGGCCCCTGCTCGTTGATGAGCGTGTTAACCTGCCGCGTCAGCTCCTGCAACACGGCCAGCGCCGCCGGAGCGTTGAAATCGTCGTTCATCTTCTCGATGAAATCGGCTTTAGCTTTGTCCAGGATGGTTTGAACTGAAGCGTTAACCTCACCATCGATTCCCGTACGCAGTTGTTCCCGCACCAGACTCACCGCACCCCAAATCCGCTGCCAGCCCTTATTCGCCGCCTCAATTGCCTCATCCGAAAAATCAATCGGGCTGGCATAATGGCTGGAAAGGATAAACGCCCGAATTGATTCCGGCCGCCAGCGAGCCAGCGCATCGCGCACGGTTAGCGTGTTGCCCAGGCTTTTACTCATTTTGATGCCGTCCAGCGTTAAAGAGCCGGTCAGCATCCAGTAACGGGCGAATGGCTCCCCATTCGCTGCTTCACTTTGGGCGATTTCGCATTCGTTGTGCGGAAAGATATTGTCGATGCCGCCACCATGAATATCGAAGGTGTGACCCAGATATTTTCCGGCCATGGCCGAGCATTCAATGTGCCAGCCAGGATAACCATCTCCCCACGGGCTAGGCCAACGCAAAATATGCTCCGGGTCAGCCTTTTTCCACAGGGCAAAATCAGCCGGATGTTTTTTCTCTTCACGGACGGAAATGCGTGCGCCTTCTTCCAAATCTTCAATGACCCGGCCGCTCAATTTGCCGTATTCCGGGTATGAAGCCACATCGAAATAAACAGAGCCATCAACCACATAGGCATGGTCTTCTTCGACGAGTTTTTCGATCATGGCGATTTGTTCGGGAATGTGGCCGCTGGCGCGCGGGCTGATGTCGGGCCGCTGCACACCCAGGGCATCCATATCCTCAAAATAGTGGCGGGCATAGGTTTCCACGACCTGCATGGGTCCGGCAGAAAGCTGGCGCGCTTTTTTGAGGATGCGGTCTTCGCCGGTATCCAGCATGTGGCCGACGTCGGTGATGTTTTGTACATACAACACGTCGTAACCCAAATAACGCAGGTAGCGAACAACCACATCAAAGCTGACGTACGTTTTGCCGTGGCCGATATGCGAATTGTCGTAAACAGTAGGCCCGCAGACATACATGTTGACTTTGCCCACGGTTATGGGCACAAATTCTTCTTTTTTGCGGGTTAGAACGTTGTAAATTTTTAGTGACATAACTTTCCTCAAAAAAATAGCGGCGATTAGGGGATTGGGGGATTTTTCTGAGATTTATCCCTTCATCTCCCTAATCCCCGCTTTTTATCAATTACGGTTTGGCAAATATCATGCGGCCAGCAGCGGTTTGCAGCACTTTGGTAACCGTGACGTTGCGAGTGGAGTTGATGAGTTTGCGCCCCTCTTCGACCACTACCATTGTGCCATCGTCCAGATAGCCGACCCCTTGACCCAATTCGCGCCCTTCCTGAATGATTTTGACCATGATTTCTTCGCCGGGCAGGAAAATGGCTTTGACGGCGTTGGCCAGGTCGTTAATGTTGAGGACGGTGACGCCCTGAATTTCGGCAACGCGGTTGAGGTTGTAATCGTTAGTCATGATGGGGCAGCGCAGGTGGCGGGCCAGCGAGACCAGTTTGCTGTCTACATCACGTACTTCGGATACATCCATGTCGGTGATGCGTGTGGGGATGGGGGCCTCGTTTTGCAAAATGGAAAGGATTTCCAATCCGCGACGGCCCCGGTTGCGGCGCATGGCATCGGCGCTGTCGGCAATGTGCTGCAACTCGAACAGGACGAAATTGGGGATGAGCAAGGTTCCCTGGATGAATCCGGTCTGGCTGATGTCAGCGACACGGCCGTCAATGATCACACTGGTATCGAGCAAAATAACTGTGTCGCTGGTTTTTTCGCCCAACCCTTCAACGCTGCCCGGCCGGAAACTGTTGAAGAGCGATTGCAGATCATTTTGCCGGGTGGTGAGGATGATGACGCTGAGGTAACAAAAGATAACGGCCGTTGCCAGTGGCATAATCTGGCGAAAGGGTGCCGGCAGCAGTGACAGTGGCAAAGAAAGCAAAGCCGCCGCTACCAAACCCAGAAAAATACCGGCAATGATGGCCGTCAGACGACCGGCTGACATATGGGAAAGTTGACGGCGAATGGCGCGTAACGGCCGTGTCGTCAAATAGGGAGTCAAAATCAAACCGGTCAAAAAACCGACCAGGCCAAAAATAATAGCATAGGCATCTGGCGCAGTTTCCAGCCAGTGGGCAAATTGAATGCCGCCAATCGTCGCCGCAACAGCAGCAATAATTGCCCCAATAATACGAAAAATAAATTCAACACTAAAGCTCATGGCAGTATTTTTCCTGTGGCCCAAACAGCAGCCTCATATAACAAAAAGTGAATATACATGATTGCATATTCACTTCAAATGATATGTTCAGGCTTTATGGAGAGGTCTGTATTCGATGATTCCTATCCGCCAAAAACAGCGTTTTCTCTTGACGAACAATAAAAAGACAATGATTAAGTTATAGAATACATTCCTGAGAAATTAATCGATTGCTGACGAATTGATGAAACCGGTGTAAACGTTATTATTCATTTTATAAATGCGTCTATGAAATAATGAACTCGGTGCAATGATTAAATAAAGCCTGATTATGAATATACAATAATGTTAAAATGTTATCACAGGCCTATAGGAGTCGCAAGCCGATTCACGCCGATCTTCTCTGGTGTCATGTGGTAATTGGCAGCCAGTACCCGGCTCTTAAAAATCGCGGATCACCTTATTTTGCAGCACCTGTAGTTGAACGATACCGGCTGCTGCTAAATCAATCAGTTCATCCAGCTGCACCCGGTCAAATGGGACTTTTTCGGCCGTGCCTTGTACCTCAGCCAGTTGATTTCCTTCGGCCATGACCACGTTGAAATCAACTTCGGCGCGGACGTCTTCCTCGTAGGCCAGGTCAAGCAGGGGCACACCATCTACCAGCCCGACGCTGATGGCGGCGATTTGCCGGGCCAATACTTCGGGCAGCAGTTCACCGGTTTTAATGAACGGCCGTAACGCCAAAGCAACCGCCACCCAACCACCGGTCACCGCCGCAGTGCGAGTGCCGCCATCGGCTTGCAAAACGTCACAATCCACCGTAAGCGTGCGTTCACCCAGCAGCGACAAATCCAGCGCCATGCGCAAACTGCGGCCGATGAGCCGGGAGATTTCTTGCGTGCGCCCTTTGGGCCAGCGCTGTTCCCGCTGGCTGCGGCTGTGGGTGCTGCGGGGCAGCATGGCGTATTCGGCTGTCAGCCAGCCGTGTGGCTCTTCGCGGCCGCGAAGCCAGGGCGGCAGGCTGTTTTCGATGGTGACGTTGCACAGGACGTGGGTATCGCCGAATTTAGTCAGCACAGAACCTTCGGCCCAGCGGGTGAAGCCGGGTTGGAAGGTGATGGGGCGGAGTTGGTGTGGGGAACGGCCGTCTATTCGAGTCATGTCTAGTTCCTTTTCGCTGTGGCCGGCATACGGCCGTGCCACTTTTGAGCATCATTATACTCGATAAGCCCGGAACCGGATAAAGGTGATCTTGAGAATGTGATTGATATTTCAAGCTGGCTCGTATATACTAAAATTAATATCGTATATACTAAAAACGAGAAAATGGTCATGAATACAGCAACTGTTTCTAAAAAAGGATGGGTCGTCATTCCCAAAATCTATCGCCAAAAATACAACATCAAGCCGGGCGACGAGGTACGAATCATTGATTACGGCGGTGTCCTGGCCGTTGTCCCCTTGCCAGCAGACCCCATTACCGCTTTGCGTGGGATGTTGGCTGATGGCCCTTCGCTGACGGCCGATTTGTTAGCCGAACGTCAGGCAGCCAAACAACACGAGGAGGCGCAAATTGACCAATCGTTACGTCCTGGATAGCTACGCACTCCTGGCGCTGCTTAACGACGAGCCTGGTGCGGCCCGCGTTGAAGATTTACTGCGGCAGGCCGAAGCAGGCGAAACTGACCTATCATTGAGTGTGATCAATTTGGGTGAACTGGCTTACATCATCGAGCGGCGTTGGGGGCCGGAAAAGCTGCGGGCCATTTTGGCTTACATTGAGGCCACAAAAATACAGCTTGCCACCGCCAACCAGCCGCGTGTCCTGGCTGCCGCCCACATCAAAGCACAAAACCCGCTTTCCTATGCCGACGCCTTCGCCGCCGCGCTCACCCAAGAACTAAACGCAACACTGCTTACTGGCGACCCGGAGTTTGAAGCTGTCAGCAGCCAAATGACTATCGAGTGGCTGGCAAAACCTGTGTAGAAATTGTTAGCCAGACGTGCCATCAAGCCGTATAATGGAGGCCAAAGTAAACCAGCCAAGACACCCGGTTTTTGTAACTTGGGGAGAAGATGAGCAACGAAACTGCTACAACACGCCAATTTCTGCAAAAACGGTTCAACGACCCTGAACTAAATACCCTTTGTGCCGATTATTTTCCTGATGTATACGAAGATTTCACGGAAGGAATGAGCAAAAGTCGGAAAATACAGCTTCTCATTGATCATTGCCAGAATCAGCGACGTTGGATTGATTTACAAGCATCGTTAAAACGAGAGCGCCCTAAACCTTATGATGAAGCGTTGGGAACATCTGAACCTTCGGCATACCAACCATATGTGCTTGTACAGCGTAACCAACGCAAGATATTTATAAGTCATGCAATTAGTCATGCGCCGCGAGATGTAGAATTTGCACATCGGTTAAAGGATGACTTACGTGCCCGGGGCTGGGATACGTGGATAGCTCCTAACGACATTCCTCCCGGTGTGAAGTGGCAAGAAGCAATTGACCGAGGATTAGAAGAAAGTGGCGTTCTTGTTTTGGTGTTGACACCTAAAGCGGCAATATCTTCCTATGTTCGGGATGAAACATACACTGCCATTCGATTAGAAAAAACAGGGAAAATGCGTTTTCTACCTTTACTGGTGGAAGATTGTGAAATGCCGCCTTCGTGGAGCGCTTATCAGCATATTTCTTTCCAGCGCGATTATAAAGCCAGCTTACTATTGTTGTTTGAACAGTTGCAGCCAGAAACAATGGTGTACTTGGCGCAGTTGTATGACCAATTGCAGACAGCAATAAACGCTGAGGGATGGGGACAGGCACAAAACCTGGGGGGACAGATTGAAGCGCAGTATCCAGATTATCAGGATGTCACAGACTTGTTGGCCCGGGTTATTGAGGAACAAAAGCAACAAGAAGTGAAGGTAAAAAAGCTTACGTCCCTTTACCAACAATTACAGAAAGCTATCGAAAAGCAAGAATGGGCTGTAGCTAAAACAATAGGCCAACAAATTCAAGATGTTGATCAAAACTACCGTGATGTGACACAACTGCTGACCCAAGTGAATGAAAGTTTGCGCCAACAAAAACGAAAAGCTAGACAGGAGCAGGCCCGGCAATTACAAATTACCGCCATTAATTTTATACGCAGCATCCCAATTATCGCCTGGGTTACCATTGTGGGAGTATCGTTGGTAATTAGTTTGATTTTTATGTATAGAGGTTTCAAATTGGGAAATCAAAACGAATTACACACACCAATAGCTACAGACTCTCCTCCTGCAACAAGAATCAGTGCAATTTCACCTAATTCAACTCAAACGGATGTTCCGAATACGCCAACTTCCACAAGGTTGATTAAACCCACCCATACTATAACATCTACTCCCACACACACATTAATTCCTTCACCAACTTTGGCACCAACCATGTTACCAACATTTACTCCAACACCTATGTCTACACTTACTCAAACCCCAACACCCACACCTACAAGTAAACCAGCACCTACTAGTTCATCTTCAAGGACAACAACAAACCCTGCATCTTCTGCTTCCTGGTTACAAACACCCGATGTCTATCCATTGAATGAAGTGGAAATAATTCTTAATTTAGACAATTCCCAATTATGTGTTTACATGAAGGGGAATCAAAGTGATTTCTTGGGGGAAAGTAATATAGGTGCAGCTTTGGGCTATCGGGTGGTGCATAACGGAGAGACTGGTGATTTTGTAACAACTTTCTATGATAATGACGGAGTATATGGTGGTATGAATCAATGTATTATTACAGAGCAGTTTACAATCCCGGGCAATTATGAGATTTGGGGATTCATGTGCTCAATGCAATATGAATGCGATAACGGAGTAGGCTGGGAGTCAAGTTCACCTATTCAATTTACTGTCTCGTCTAATAATTAACTTTGCCTATGTATCGGGAATTGGAATTCCCGATACACCCACAAAGCACAAGTTATTACAGTGTAAACAAAGTTTTTACTATTTGTCATTCCCGCGAAGACGGGAATCCAAAGGCGTGGATACCTGCCTTCACAGGTATGACAAAATGCGTGGAAACTAAATTTACAATGTAGTTATTGACCTTCTTACTTTTGCGCCAACAAAGCCAACAGGCCAGACGGCGCTAACACCGGCACAGGCTGGGTTTCAAAATCTTGACCGTTCTGCGTAACGAGGTAATCGGCCTGTTCATTTAGCGCCGCCGCCATTTGGATAGCATCTTCAAAATCCCGCCAGCCCCAGGTTAGTGCTTTACGGACGACAGAGTCATTAACAGTAGCAATGGTGAATACATCGAGAAGACTGGTGATGGCAGTCACGGCCGTTTCTCGATCTCGCCATCGGGTAACAACAAAAAACAGGGTCGCAATACTATGCGCTGCCAACAAACCAGCCACTTCACCGCGCACCACTGCATCCAACACCCTGGCTGAATCACTGTAAAAAGGTTGGCGTTGCTGAACCACGTCAAGAATAACGTTCAAATCAACCAGAACCTGCAATTTAGCCGTCATACTTTTCTTCCAGATGAGTATGATATGTTTCTTCAACGTCAATGTCTGCCGGTAAAATCCCGGTTAGCTGGCGCACGAGCGGCGTGTGTTCTGCCTCCGCATCATTCTCCAGGTTTCTAATGAAAACCTCGACCAGTTGGGAAACAGACGTGTTATGTTTTTGAGCGTATATTTTTGCTTGTTCGATTAAATGGGTACTGACTCGTAAAGTCAGCTTCTTTTTCTCTTGTATAGACATTGTTACACCTCGCCTTGACGTATACTTTAGCAGAAATATGTACGTCACACAAGGGTTAACGACGTTGTTTTTGGCTAATGAGTGGGGGCAGCCAGAACGTATGCGGTACTGTTATGCCAGGTCACAATTTGGTCTTGCAAGCGACGGCCGTAGAGGTTGTTGACCTGTTCTAATTCCCCATCACTCAACCCACCCTCCAACAAACGCTGGGCATAACTGACCTTAGCCTGGTAAGTCTCATCATTAGGGAACCAGCGGGCCAGGTGATCAGCGGTAATGCGGCGCTGTTCAGTTTGCGTTTCGACCGTCATTTGCACGTCCAGTCCGGCGGATTGCAGGGCAGCGGCCAAATCATTCTCATTCCAATTGACCAGCGGGTCCGATTCGTCATGGTAGATGGCTTCCTCAGCAGCGGCAGCTTTCTGGCGCAGGGACCCGTCGGGCCACTCGACCAATTCGTACAGGCGCTGGGTGTGGCGAGGGATGGTTTGGAGGAGAGCGAGACGGCCGTCAAGAGCCAACCAGCGTGTTAACTCACCAATCGTCAATCGTAAATCGCCAATCGTAAATAGATTCCGTCCAATGATGCGGTCGAACTTTAGGTCGGCTTCGCTGCGGAGGGAGAGCAAGGTTTCCAGTTCGTTGAGTTCGCCGATGAGGATGAACGGCCGTTCCACCTCCACCAATTTACTCGCCTGCTGCCGCAACGCTTCCCCGGCCTGAACATCGGCCGTCAGCGCCCAGACGCCGCCCTCCGGCGCCCGCCGCACCGCCTCCCAGGTCAGCAGCCCGGTCCCGGCATTTACGTCCAGCACCAGATGATGCCGCTGAATGCCCGCCATCTCAAACAACTTATCCCGCTGCGCCGCCAGATTGCGCCCCGCCTGCGAAATCGTCCGCTGCAACCACGCTTCTTTCCCCTTATTTTCTGGACTGGTTGTGAAGATTTCACCAGCCGCCAGCCCCCAGCCGCCAGCCCCCGATTCCACCATCGCCGCCAACTGGGCTTCCCGCCGCCGGGCCACCTCATCGCGGATGCGCCGCTCGTACCCCTGGTCCGACGGCTGGTAGAACACTTTGCCTTGCAAACTGTCCGGCAAATACTGCTGTTCCACCCAATGGTCGCGGTAAGCATGGGGGTAAAGGTAGCCCTGGCCATGTCCGAACCCTTCCTTGTCTCGATTGCCGTCCTTCAAATGATTGGGGACATCGGTTTCCTGTTCCTTGCCCACTGTTTCCAGCGCATCAAAAAAGGCCATTGTGGAGTTTGATTTGGGGCAGGTGGCCAGATACAGCGCGGCCTGGGCCAGATGGAAGCGGCCTTCGGGCATACCAATGCGCTCGAACGCTTCCCAGCAGCTAACGACAACACGCATCGCATCGGGATCGGCCATCCCCACGTCTTCACCAGCCAAAATGGCCATGCGGCGGAAGATGAAGCGTGGGTCTTCGCCAGCGTAAACCATCTTGGCCATCCAGTACAGCGCCGCGTCGGGATCGGAACCGCGCAGGCTTTTGATGAAGGCCGAGATGGTGTCGTAGTGGACGTCGCCTTCTTTGTCGTAGAGCACGGCCCGCTGCTGAATCGATTCTTCGGCCACGGCCAGATCGATGACGATACGGCCGTTTTCATCGGGCAGTGTAGTTTCGACGGCCAGTTCCAACGCGTTGAGGACGCCACGAGCGTCGCCGTTGGCCACGTCAACCAGGTGATCGAGGGCGTCGGGCTGAATGTCCACGTTGAGTTTGCCGTAGCCGCGTTCGGCGTCGGCCAATGCCTGTTGGGCAACTTGGCGCAAATCGTCTTGGGTTAACGGCCGTAACTGGAAAATCCGGCTCCGGCTGACCAGCGCCTTATTCACTTCAAAATAGGGATTCTCGGTCGTCGCCCCGATGAGGATGATCGTTCCTTTCTCGACGTGGGGCAGGAGGGCGTCTTGCTGCGCCTTATTCCAGCGATGGACCTCATCAACAAACAGAGTGGTCCGCTGGCCGTACAAATCGCGCCGTTCCAAAGCGTCGGCGATGGCTTCGCGGATTTCCTTGACCCCGGCCAGGACGGCGTTGATGGTGATGAAATGGCTCTTGGTGCTGTTGGCGATGACCATCGCCAACGTGGTTTTGCCGGTTCCCGGCGGGCCGTAGAAGATGAGCGAGGAGAGCTGGTCGGCCTGAATAGCCCGGCGCAGCAGCCGCCCTGGCCCGACGATGTGCTCTTGCCCGACGTATTCATCCAGGGTGCGCGGGCGCATCCGGTGGGCCAGGGGGGATTCCTGCTCGATTTGGGATTGACGGCCGTGTCTAAACAAGTCCATACCTGGATTGTAGCCGGATGAGGGATGGCGGCAAATTGAAATGACAACTGGTAAAGGTCAGGCGGTAAATCCACCGTTCATATGTTTTGCTTCTGCAAAAACCCCAAAAGAATCGAATTAAACGCGGCGGCGTTTTCCCAGAACGAGGCGTGACCCGCATCGGGCAGCACGTGCAGCTCACTGTTGGGAACGGCTTCGGCAATCGTCCGGGAATAATGAACCGGCTTCAAAATATCCTTGCCGCCCACCAGAACGCAAGTTGGCAGCTTGATTTGGCCAAGCTGGCCGGTGACGTTCAGCGTGTTAAAGCAGCGGCAAAGCTGAATTACCGACGGCAAATCCAGCGCTTTGGCTGCTTCAACCCGGCTGACCAGCAAATCGTACTGTTTGGCAAAGAACGCCTCACTGAAATTCCAAAACCAGGTGGCCCGGTAAAAGGTTTCGTGATTGCCGGTTTGCGCGGCCGTAATCCAACTCTCGACGATAGCTTGCAGCTGCGGTTCGACGTGGCTGACGGCATCGGCCACAAACAACGAACGGCAGCGTTCCGGGTGGTGCAGGGCAAAAACGAGCGTCAGTTCGCCGCCGTAGGAGATACCGCCAATGTGGGCTTTTTCGATGCCCAGCGCATCCAGCAAAGCCGCCAGATCGTCGGCGTGGGTTTCCCAGGTGTAATCGATGTCGCCTTCGGCCCACTTTTGCGACTGGCCCTGGCCGCGCATATCGTACAACAGAACGCGGTAGTGGGGCGCCAGCGCCGGGAGTTGGTTGCCCCAAGTAGCCGTGCTGGCAATGACGCCATTGTTGAGGACGACGACTTCCCCGGAACGGCCGTGCAACTCATAATACAGTTCAACGCCGTTAACATGAATTTTAGGCATATCAGGCTCCTCCAGGACTCAAGGTGACAGTCACTTTGGAAGAGGGGTGGATTTAACATAAATATATTTGCATAAAGTGTGACTCCGATTGAGACTATTTTGTGTCAATAAACCAATCTCAAAAGGAGTCATGCACATGATAACGGAAGAAACAACGCTAGGCCAAGAAACTGTAGCTAAATTGATGCAATGTGACCCAGTAGTGAGCCAATATAGCGCCTTTTTTCGACCAACTACAGTGGTGGCATGTAAAGGAACGAAATGAGGCTGCCCGCGCTTGGCCCGGTACGCCGCCACACCCAGAGAAAGCATATGTCAAAGCGTTGCTCATCAAAATCAACGAAAAGTTCGAGTATACGACAGAATTACGCAAGTTTTTGGTTCATCATCCCTTACTCGTCTTGACAATTGGCTTCCGACCTGAATGGGATGAAACCCAAGCGTATGGATTTGATATTGAAAGGACAGTACCGACAGCACGCTGGTTACGAGAGAAACAGCGGCGAATAAGTAACGAGATGCTACAGAACTTATTACGAGGAACAGTCAAAGATTTGCAGGTTGAGATACCTGATATGGCCAAAACCGCCGCCATTGATACGAAACACATTTATGCTTGGGTGCGCGAAAACAACCTGCGCGATACTGTCAGCAACCGATATGACCCAGAAAAACAACTGCGCGGTGACCGGGATTGCAAACTGGGCGTAAAACGGCAGCGCAATCAAGATGAGGGCAAGGAAAAGGAAGAAAAGGAGTACCTTTGGGGCTACGGAACAGGTGTGATGGCCGCGACTGACCCCCTGTATGGAGATGTGGTTTTGGCTGAATATACCCAACCTTTCAACGAAGCCGATATCACCTATTATCCACCGTTATATGAAAGGATGACCCGAAACCTCGGTTTCATTCCAGACAACTTCACGGCCGATGCGGCCTTTGATGCCTGGTATGTCTATCAACCCTTTGCCGAACACGGTGGTATGGCGGCCATTCCGCTTAATCTGCGTGGTTTTCCAAAACCCAAACTTGGCCCCAACGGTCATCACCTTTGTCCGCACGGTTCAGAAATGACACCATCTTACACTTATTATGACCGCCATCGGCGTCATCAGGTGCAGATTTTGCGTTGCCCACTGTTACATCCAAAACCTACGGAAAAGAGCTGTGACCATGCCCAGTTCATCAAAGGCATAGGGTGTGAAAAGCGTATCAACCACGAATTGGGTGGACGTTTACGAGTTGCTTTGGATCGTCATTCAGATGAATACAAAGCAATTTACAAACAACGGACATCAACTGAGCGGATCAATAGTCAGGCGAAGGCTTTTGGTATCGAACGACCGAAAGTACGTAACATTGATTCTGTTCGTAATTTGAATACGTTGATTTATACTGTTATTAATGTACATGCACTTCAGAGGGTCAAAGAACTTAATCAGAGATTATGTTAAATCCGACCCTCTTTGGAAGTGACTGTCACCTGCATGGATCAATGTTCATGTTCGGCTGGGGGAATTTGGTTAGCCCCGGCCAGTTTACCGGCCAGATTTTGCGGCTTGTGAATCAGCGTCGGCAAACATTGGGAGCAAATCCAGGCCTGCCCGCCAGCGTAACGCAGTGACACCAGCGGAATTTCGTTTTCCGTTCGTTCACAGTTTAAGCAGTAGTGTAAATTGGGTTGAGTCATATGATTCTCCTTAATTTCTGGAGACTAGAGATTAGAGACTTGAGGCTCGTAGTCTCCAATCTCTAATCTCCAGTCTCTTTTTTCACATACGGAACGTGCCGTAACGATCAGTAGGGAATGGCGCATTGAGCGTGACAGAAAAAGCCAGCGCCAGGGCCATGCGCGTTTGCGCCGGGTCCAGGATGCCGTCATCCCAAAGGCGGGCAGTGGCGTAGTAGGGGCTGCTTTCCCGCTCGTACTGCTCCAGAATCGGCTTTTTGAATTGGGCTTCGGCCTGCTGGATTTCGGCCGGTGTGGGATCATCTTTGCGGTCCAAAATGCGGCTTTGCCCAACGGTCCAGAGTGTGTTAGCCGCCGATTCACCGCTCATGACGCTGATGCGGCTGTTGGGCCAGGTGAAGAGGAAACGCGGGTCGTAAGCCCGGCCGCTCATACCGTAGTTGCCGGCCCCGTGACTCACCCCGTGAAAGAGAGTGATGCGCGGGACGTTGACGTTGGACACGGCCGTTACCATTTTCGCCCCATCCTTGGCAATTCCGCCCGTCTCATACTGCTTGCCCACCATAAAACCGGTGATATTTTGCAGGAACAACAGCGGCGTCCCACGCTGGCCGCATAATTCGATGAAATGGGTCGCTTTCAGCGCCGATTCGCTGAACAGCAGGCCGTTGTTGGCCACAATCCCTACCGGAATACCCAAAATATGGGCAAAACCGCAGACAATCGTCGTGCCGTAGCGGGCCTTGAACTCGCTGAAACGGGAGCCATCCATCAACCGGGCGATGACCTCACGCACGTCGTACTGCTGGCGGTAGTCAGCAGGCAAGACGCCGTACAACTCCTGCGGATCATAGACCGGGTCTTCGGGCTGCTGCACAACAACGGGCATCGTCTTACGCCGGTTGAGATGACTGACAACGTCGCGCACTCGCTCCAAAGCGGCTCGTTCATCCTCGGCAAAATGATCGGCAACGCCGCTGAGCCGGGTATGAACATCGGCCCCGCCTAGTTCTTCGGCGCTAACTTCTTCGCCGGTAGCCGCTTTAACCAGCGGCGGCCCGGCCAGGAATATCGTGCCATTGTCTTTGACGATGATGGTTTCGTCGGCCATCGCCGGGATGTAAGCGCCGCCAGCGGTGCAAGAACCAAGAACGGCGGCAATTTGCGGGATTTGTTTGCCCGACATCCGGGCCATGTTGTAAAAAATTCGGCCAAAATGCTCCCGGTCGGGGAAGACGTCGGCCTGCAAGTGTAAAAATGCGCCGCCGGAATCGACCAGGTAAATGGTGGGCAGCTGGTTTTCTTCGGCGATGGTTTGGGCGCGGACGTGTTTTTTGACGGTTTCGGGGAAATAGGTGCCGCCTTTGACGGTGGGATCGTTGGCGACGATCATGCATTCCAGCCCTTCAATCCGCCCAATACCGGTGACGATGCCGGCGGCGGGCGCTTCGCCGTCGTACATTTCCCAGCCGGCCAGCGGCGACAGTTCCAGGAAAGGGCTGCTGGCATCAAGGATGGCTTCGATGCGGTCGTGGACGAGCAACTTGCCCCGGCTGAGATGGCGGTCAATGGTGCGTTGGGGGCGGGATACGGCCGTTTCCCGCTGCCGCTCGGCCAGTTCTTCCGCCAGCCGTTTGTTGTGCTCGTAATTGGCTTTGAAGTCTGGGCTGTTGACGTTCAGTTGACTAATGATTTGACTCATGATGGTTTCGATCCGGGTTCAGATTTGTGGTAGCCGAATTATGCCTGAACAAATGAAAAACGTAAAACGGGGTTGACTATAACAGTTACTGCCTGAGCCTGTTGAAGCCCGGCAGTCTTCGACAGGCTCAGTCGGCGGCAGGGTCGATCGATTTCAGATCGTTTGCCGCCTAGACTACAAAAAAGTGGAGAATTGAGAGGTGAAATCGCAATGAATGATGATCGTTCCCCCCATTATCAAGCCTATTTACTTCGTCTCTGGCGCGAAACGGCCGATTTGCCCTGGCGGGCAACTTTGGAGAATCCCCATACCGGACAGCGGCACGGATTTGCCGATTTATCGCATTTGATTGCGTTTTTTCAGCAGCTTGACGATTTTTTGAACTCCGAAGAAATGGAAAATGATTGACTCATGACGCAGCTAAAAAACCGCTCAAAAGTTTGGTGACGAAATCATCCAGGTCGAGTGGGGGGGCAACGGCCGTAACCGGCAGCATTTCAGCCAGTTTCTCCGCCTGCTGGCGCACTTCCTGCACTGTGTTGGGATAATCCAGGGTAAAGGCAACCAGTTGGGCAGCGGTTTGGTCTTGGTTTAGGCGGTGGGCGTAAACGGCCGTTACCACCAAAGCTTCCAATATTGACTTCACATCGCCTGATTTTTGAGCCAGCGGCAAAGCCTGCACCAGATGCGCACGCGCCTGCGCTAATTCCCTCGTCTCCACCGCCACCGCTCCTAACCCTGTCAATGCAACCGCCATCCCCCGTTCATCATTCAACTGTTCCTTGAGCGTCAACGCTTCCGCCAGCATCATTTTCGCTTCCGGGTAATTTTCCATTTGCAGCGCCAGCCGCCCTGCGTTAGATAAAGTAGAAGCGATACCCTGAGTATAATCAATCGCCTTAAACACGTCCGTACATGCCCGATAATACTCCTGAGCAGCGGCGTAATCCCGCATAGCCTGTGCCAGATTGCCCAAATTATGCAGCAAAACCCCTTCTCCGATCTCATCATCTGCCTGCCGATAGGCATCCAACGCATGCTCAAAATGGATGTGTGCTTGTTGGTACTCGCCCTTGGCCTTGTAGCAGCTGCCTAAAAAGTTGTAAGCGAAAGAGATGCCACCCAAATTATCGGCTTGCAGCGCCAGATGCAGGCTTTCTTCCAGCAGTTCAATGGCTGGATCATAATGGCCAGCATAAAACTGAGTCATCGACATGTAACTCAAAACCATTGAACGCCGGTCTGGTTCATCGACGCGTTTTAAGTACATCATGGCCTCAGCCAGGGCTGCATCAGCTTCTTGCAGTTGGCCGATGTGGATGTGCATGCGCGCTTTACGGGCCAGCAAATCGCACATCGTTTGTGCCTGGCTGTCACACTGGGCGGCATCCGTCGGTTCGCACTTATGCGCCAGGGCAAAATTAAAGGCGTCGATGCCTTCCTGAAACCAACTTTGGGCACTGTAAAAGTCGTGCAGCGTCGGAATGATCCGGTCTAACGCTGTATAGTTCTGCTGTTGGGCGGTACGCTCCCAAACAGCCTGGACGTTGGGCAGTTCTTTAGCAATGGCTGCCCGTTCGGTCAGGGACTGGCCGCTTTCTTGTTGTTCGATGAAGGCAAGGTAGTAACCGGTATGGCGTCGGGCAACGGCCGTTGCCAACACCTTATCGTCGGCCAGCTTTTCCAGGGCATATTGATGCAAAATCGGGTGGACCTGGAAACGGCCGTTTAGCTCCCGTTCTACCAGCGACTTATCGACTAAAGCCATGAACGGAGCGCCCTCGGCCAAATCAGCCACGACAGCCTGGGCTGCCGCCAGTGTAAAACTGTTGGGAAAGATGGCCAATTGAGTAAAAACCCGCTGCTCCTGCGGCGACAAAAGCTGCCAGGAATGGTCAAAAACAGCCCGCAAACTGCGCTGGCGCGGCGGCACATTGCGAAAAGTCGTCTGCAAAAAATCAAAACTGGCTGCAATTTGCATTTCAATCTCGCTAAAACTGTGCTGGCGCGTCCAACCGGCCGCCAGCTCAATCGCCAGTGGCATCCCATCCAACAGACGGCATGCACGAACAATCACCGCCAAATCGGCCGGCGCAGGCACATAATCATGACGAAGTCGGCGCACCCGCTGCAAAAAGAGCTGGACCGCACTGTACTGCTCCGGCATTTCCGTATTGTTCGGCGGCACGTCCAGACCGGCCGTTTCGAAGACGGCTTCTTCATATAAATTGAGCCGTTCGCGGGAAGTTATCAGCAACGTGATATGCGCCGTCTCGCGCAAGATTTCGGCCACTAGTGCCGCCCCAGTCTCATCTGCGCCAAGAAACTGCTCAAAATTATCCAAAACAAGCAGCATCTCTTTATCACGCAAATAGTTGACCAACTGTACTTCCCGTGGTTCACTGCCCTGAAAGGTAAATCCAACAGCGTGGGCGATCTGGTCAGGAAGTTGTTGCGCGGTAGCAACGGCCGCTAACGGCACATAAAAAACACCGTCGAAAAATTGCCCCGGCTGCTCTTCCACAATTTGCCGGGCCGATTCCAGGGCCAGCCGGGTTTTGCCCATTCCGCCGGGACCAAAAAGGGTCACCAGACGTTCGGCCGGATTGACCAGGTGGCGGCGAACACTGAGCAGTTCGGTGGCGCGGCCAATAAAAGGAGTCGGCGGCGGCGGCAGATTGTGCGGCGGCGGGAAAGAGAGTGCGCGCAGCCGTTCAAACAAGGCCGTCGTGGCCGCCGCCGGTTCGACGCCCAATTCCTCGTCCAGCAAACGGCGGCAGGCATCGTACTGCTGCAAGGCGGCATTACGCTGGCCGCTGCGGGCCAACAGCATCATTTTTTGCCGGTGGGCGTGTTCACTCAAGTTGTCCAGACGGATGAGTTGGTCGGCGTATTGGATGCCCTGAGCGTAACGGCCGTTGCTCAAACTATCATCAACCAGTTGCCGCAAAGCGCGCACCGCCAGCCGCCGCAGCCGTTCCCGTTCCAGCACCGCCCATTCTTCAAAACGGTACGCCTCCCGAACGTGAAACCCGGCTAAAAAATCATCCTGGTAATAGGCAACGGCCGTTTGCAAATTGTTGATAGACGTTTGATAGTCGGCGTCACCCAGTCTGGAATCTTCCAGCTTGAGCAGCTGCTCAAATGCGGCCACATCCAACCAATAATCGCTGCCCGAATTAAACCCCACCGTCTGGCGCGTAATGATGAGATGATCTCCCAACTCGCGCCGCAAGCCGGACAGAATCGAACGCAGGTTGGCCAGCGCCTGATCCTGTGGCCGGTCATCCCACAGTAAATCGGCCAGTAGTTCGCGGGAAAACGGCCGTTGATTCACAACCAGATAGGCCAACAACGCTTCCGCCTTGCGCGTTCCCAATCCTGTTACCGGCACGTCCCCACGTGTTACGGTTAAGCTCCCCAACAATGTAATTGTTAGCTGCTCCGCCATTTTGACTTCTTTTTGATCGTTTTTCGATCGCTTGCTGCTTAAACTGCTCCTCGGCAATGAAAAAAATGTAGCTGGTTCGCCCGATGGTGATGGGAACCAGAATATCTTGACTAACCTTAACGCATATAAGTAACAATTTTTCTTAACGTTTTGGACGGCAGTAAAAATTCAATCAGGCAAACGCCAAATTTTCCCAGATGACAAGGACTATCTTTACCTTTGCCGTTTAACCATTCGTATTCACAGGAGCAAAACAATGAGTCAAAAAAGTGGGCTTTACCGGTTTACAACAGCGTTAGTGGCAATTTCTTTGCTGCTGCAATTATTTGTTCCGTTTATTAGTATGCCGGGGGCAACGGCCGTACAAGCTGCCCTCCCCGCCCAGTCCAACCCGTCACCGACGCTGAGCACCAACCAGACCCAGCCCGATCCACTCAGCCGACCGCTGACCCTCTCGCGGGCACAAACCACATACCAGGCTGATAGCCAGGTTGTCGTCACCTATTCGCTGCGCAACAACCTGGGGCCAACCGTCCGGCCGGAAGTCGCTCCCGGAGCCACCATTACCGACACCATTGACGCCATCAAAACCACCGACTTTGCCGCCGATGCCAACACCATCCGCAACGCCCAAATCGCCCTGCAAATCACCAATGGCCAGACAAGCCTTTTAGCATCTTCCCTGCCGGTAGATGCCAGCGGCAGCAGTCTGGCTTTTAACCTCGGTGACATCCCGCCATTGGGCACAACTGATCTTGTTTTGACCATGACCATTCCCAGCAGTGCCGCTGATTTTGTCGATTTGGATGCCGGTGCGGCAGCTTACGGCAGTTGGCGCGCCCGGCCGGTAACCGCCACTGTCAGTCCCATCCGTTTAGCGCCCGATGGCTTCGCGCAATGGTTGGTCTGTACGCCCGACGCCAACTGCGATGATCCCTACATCACCCGTCAGGCCGCCGAATTAGGCCACGACGCCACGGCCATCTTTGAATTTGTACACGGCCTGGGCTATGAAAGCTACCTGGGCAGTTTACGCGGCGCGCGGGGTACGCTGTGGAGTGCCGCTGGCAATGGCTATGATCAGGCCAGCCTGCTTATCGCCTTACTCCGCGCCAGCGGCATTCCCGCCGCCTACCGCCAGGGTGCGCTTTCACAAACAGACGCTCAAACACTCATTGCCAGCATGTTCTCGGAAGTGAATGCGCCCAGTGGTTTGGTACCGGTGGGAGTGGAAACGGCCGTTCCCATCAACGACCTTGCCCTCATCACCGAAGCACAAGACCACGCCTGGGTCGAAGCCTACCTGCCCGGCAGCGGCTGGACCAGCCTGGACCCATCCTTTGCTGCCGCCCAACCCGGTGACACATTTGCCACCGCCAGCAGCGGCCAACTGGCCGAACTCCCGGACAGCATTCGCCATCACGTCACTGCCAGCCTGGAAGTCGAAAAATACCAGGCGTTCCCCGTTGGCGGAACCAATCTGTACACCATTTCGCCATTAACCGCCACCTTCACCACCGTGGAATTGGTAGGGGAACCGCTCGTTTTTGCCCATCTTGTCGAGAGCAATATTGCCGGCGGGATGGCCTTCACCACAGCCCAGCATACCTACACCCCTTACTTTGTCGCCGGCACTTCAGAGACACTCATCGAAGGCGAAGCATTTGGTGAGTTGTTGTCCAATTTCCCCTTTGGTCAGGATTTTGTGGTTGCCGAATGGCTGGATTTCACCATCACTGATCCCACCGGAAATAGCAGCCAGTACCGGCGTGAACTGTTCGACGACATTGGCTACGATGTCCGCACCGGCGGCGGTCTGGTGGGCGAATTGGCCCGCGATGAAACGGCCCGCGTCAGCCTCATGTCCTCCTGGACAACACTGGTGGCCTCATACGCCGTGCCAGAAGATGTAATTAATGACGCATATCAGGAAATGACGCGCCTAAGTTTGGAAGGGATTGAAACCCGTGACGCAACGGCCGATTTGGTTGACACACCCAATCCAACACCGGAACAAGATGCCCTGGCTCAGGAAGCAGCCGTAACCTACGGTCAGCTTGCCCGGCTCAGTCAGCGGCTGCATCTGCTCAAATTTGCCGCCTCATCCGACCAATCCCACGAATATTTGAGCGACATCATGCTGGTAAAAGCGTACCCCGATTCGCCGCGCCTGTTTACCGTGGGCTGGGAACGGAACGAATTGGAACAAATCGACAAGGTTTCCTTTGACCTGCTGCACAACCGGGTACGCACCATCGCCTACCCAGGTCAGACAGATATTGGGCTGGATAGTTTCCTTTTTTGGCGCGGTTTACTGGATATGGCTATTGAGTATGAAATTTTGCAGGAAGCCGCACCCGAACCACTCACCAGTGTTGGCGCGGTGCTGGATGCTGCCATCGCCAACGACATTCCCATCGAACGTATCACTTATGGCCAGCTAGACGATCTGGCGGACATGCCCATTTCCAGTCAGGCCAAGGCCCGCATCACCACTGCGTTAATGGAAAACACGGACCAATATATCCTGGTTCCGGCCGAAATGATTACCTTGCCGGGCGCTGCCGAGCCGACCATTGGCTGGCTGGCCATTGATAATGAAACGTCCGAAGTCATTGACACGATGGAAAACGGCCAGCACATGGTCGCTGTGGAATACGCTGCATTAGCCAAATTTAGCCAGAAGGCAGGCAGCTTTATTGGCGGGTTTACAGCCGGTTTCTTTAATTACACCATGGGTTTTTGGATTGGCTTTTTTAGTCAAATGCCATTGGATGGTCAGGATATTGGTCAGGTAATTGCCAATTCCAAAAGCTCAGCCGCCAGTTGGGGCAAACAAGCGGAAAAAGCGTGCGTCAAAAAATCGGATGCAAAATGGTGCAAACGTGGCGTGGCAGCCGGTAATGCCTTGGGTTCAGCTCTTGTCAACCAATCTGATCCGCCGCTGCAAGAAGCATTGTTTGTCTTGCCTTTGGATGAGCCAGTTACGACAGCGGAAACGGCCGTTTCCCTCACCCAGCCCGCCACCCTCAACGGTAATGTCACTGCTAACGTCACCACTTCACAGGTTGGCGTGTATGGCACGGCCGTTCACAATTGGACCACAGCCGGACGAAACAGCTTCTTCTTCGACTTCCTGTCGGCCGGTTCAGCCAGCGTGTACCAAAATGGCAGTCTGGTAGGCAGCGGCGCGGTCACAGCCGTGCCCATCACTACTAACTCCCCAGCCATTGCCCAGGTACAAACCAGCGGCGTCACCGTCAATGGTACAGCCAATGGCAGCCTGACATTACACGCCCCGGCACTGGCCAATCTGGGCGGCGGCAGCCAGTGGGACAGCTACAATGTCGCTCTCAACGGCAGCAGTTACACCCTGGCCCTGGATGACGCCGCCGTTACCGTCAACGGAACCACTTACAGCGGCAATTTTGAAATTGTCACCAGTACGGCCGTTAATTTGTCTGGCTCCGGGGCAACGGCCGTGCCCAACTTCGCCGCCAACGTCAATATCACGCCCGGCAGCGGTGGATTCAGCGTCGCTAATGCTTCCGGCAGCCTGACCATCGACGGCAATCCGGTCTCCGCAGCCAATGGCTTTGCCCTGGGCGGCGTTGCCAATCAAGCCACCATCACCCCCTCCGGCGCGGTCGACAGATTCAATTTCAATGGTAACGCCGACTTCTTCACGTTGAATTTGAGCAGCAATACCACCAGCACCCCGGCCGATACAGCCGCCAGTTTCAACGCTGCCGTTGCCGCCAATTTCAATGACACTTACACGCTGTCCATCATTGCCCCGGATGGCTGGGACGCAACCGCCAACAGTAGCGGACTGATTACGGCACAACCACCGATCGACGCGACCCTGGGCGAACATGCCATCGTCGTCACCGCGCAATCGCAAAAACATCCCGATTTGTTTGTTTCGGCGGTACATCTGGTTACGGTAACGGCCGTAAACGGCGTAACCGTCTCCATTGCCTCTGATCCATTCTTCACCATTCCCTGGGGACCCAATTACGGCGTCGTCAACTTCGACAGCGAACTAGGCCGCCTGCAAATCCCCGATGCCGCCTTCGCCGCCACCATCCAAAATCGCTCCTCCATCGCCCGCACCTTTAACGTCAATGTCAGTGGATTACCGGCTGGATGGACCATCCTGGGCGGCAAAACCGGAAGTAACATGCAAATTGACCTGGCCGCCAGTGAGACCGTCCGGCTGGGCCTGTACATTTCGCCCACGGTCAGCCTGCCACCGGTAGGCAGCAGTTATCCCTTCAACGTGACCGCCACAGCCATCGACAACAGCTCCGTGACGGCCACCGGCAGCGAGGCGTTCACCATGCCCGCTGTCGCCTACCCGGCGCTGGCCATCAATTCGCCCGACATCTACGTCGAGGCCAACAGCAGCGCCGACTTTGACCTGGTTGTGACCAACATCGGCAACACGACGGGCAGTTTTGATTTGTCATCCTCCGTTCCCGTAGCTGACTGGCAGGTGAGTAATCTTCCGCCATCTGTAACCCTGAATCCGGGTGAATCGGCTACACAAACTGTTTCCGTGGCCGTAACGGGTGGCGACCAGGGCGTGGATTATCCGGTGGCCGTCGGCGCGGCGGCTCCTACGCTGCCCTATGAACCGATAACGGCCGTTAACTTTTACCTGGTTAGCGCCTTCACCCGGCCCATTTTTGCTGCGGCGGTAAGCTGCACGCTGGATAGTGATGCGCTGGCCGCTTCGCTGGAGGCACTGGCTGTGGCCGTCGCCGATTTAGAAGAGTCGTGTGACGCCGGGACTTGTACAGCAACCCAGCGGGACGTTGTCGTGGAAGCAGCCAACACAGCAGCCCATTACGCCCATATCGCCTCCCGCTTTGTGACAGAGTACACGGCCGTTGAAGCCATCGCCGCCGATCTCGCTACCCACACCAGTAATGTGGATATTGAAGCGGATTTGGCTGCTCTGGGCACGGCCGTAACCGACCTCAGCGCCGAAATGTGTGTCATTGAGGAACACGCCCCCTCAGCCCGGTTTACGCCCTACGTGGACGCTGCGCTGCTGGGCGAAAACGCCGCTTTCAGCCTGGACGTGACTAATGACGGTACGCTGGCAACGACTTACGCCATCACCGTTACCGGTTTGCCTGGCGGCGATCTGTTCTTCAATGAAACCATCCAGCCCGGCGCAGCAATCAGCCTGCCCATCACGCCAGCGGCGACGACTCAAGGAGCTTACGACATCACGGCGACGATTACGCCGGTTGGTGTAGGCATAATTGAGGCAACGGCCGTTGCCCGATTCAATGTCGTCGATAAATTCGTGCAGGTCACTCAGGTTGTAGCCACACCCGATTTCGTCGAGACCGGCATCAGCAGCACCGATTTGAGTGTAGAAATTGCCAATGTCTCCGGGATCGCTCAGGTTGGGAATGCACGAACGGCCGTTCTCGCCCCCGATGGCAGTACCGCCTGGACCCAAGACATCCCGCTAACCGCGCTGGCCGGTAATCCCCACTTCTACGATTTGGCTACAGTGGATACCTCCGGCTGGGCCGAAGGGACGTATACCGTCACTGTCGATTTTCTGGATGGAACCGGCGCACTCATTCCCAATGGCAGCGGCTATGGCTACTTTAATGTTGGTCAGGCGCTGGTTGCCAGCCAAATGGTTTATCCAGAAATCGTTGCCCCTGGCAATATGACGGTGACCACTATCATCACCACCGAAATCAAGTCGGGCACCATTGGCGATGGCACGCCCTTAAGCCTTACGCCGGATCAGGTCGCCCCGACTGAAATCCAACCCTGGCAAGAAGTTTCCTTTCTGGAGTCGTTAACATCAGAAAATGCGACATCCAGTCTGCTGGATGGGCCAAATTTGGCTAAATTGTATGCCGCCCAGGTTGTAGAAACGGCCGTAACACCCGCCGATTCCCCAATCAGCTATCCACTATCTCCGGTTAATGAACCAGTAGAAACGGCCGTTGAACTAGATACAGTTACCGCGGCCGGCGAACCACCCATCATCGACGCGCCTATGCTGACCATTGGCGGCTTTACCCGAACCGAGCAGGATGATACGGCCGTCCTCTACACCGGCACCTGGAGCAACATCACCAATGCTCGTGCCAGCGGCGGCAATTATTACCGTAACAACGTCGCCGGCAGCACCACCCAATTCAACTTCAGCGGCACCTGGCTCAACATCGGCTTTCTGGGCAGCATCCTCGGCGGCCAGGCTGAAATCGCCATAGACAGTGTCAGCCAGGGCGTTTTCGACCTATACCGGCGCGAGGATACGGCCGTTAGCTTTGTGTTCGACGGCTTAAGCAGTGGCAGCCACAGCCTGACCATTACCGTCCTGAGTACGGCCAATCCATCCTCATCCAACAAATTCGTCTCGCTGGACTACATCGACGCCTGGGATGGTTCTGCCCTGCCCGACGGCACCTTTGAGCAGGATGATGCGCGGGTCATTGCCAATCCCGGTTGGAGCACCATAAGCGATGCCAATGCCAGCGGCGGCAGCTACATGCGCAGCAATTCAAACACTGTCTGGTTCCCTTTCAGCGGCGACAGCTTCAGCTTTCATTCCATGAACCGGTCCTTCAACGGGCGCACGCTTCTGTACGTGGACGGTCAATATTTGACCAATTTGCAGACTTTCAACTTCGACACCATCACCCGGACTTACTCGTTTGATGGGTTTGGCCCCGGCCCGCACATCTTGCAGGTGAGCGCTTATCGCAGTGATACGGCCGTAGATGCTTTCTCCACGCCTGGCACAGCGCCCTTCGATGATCCCAATCCGATCAGCAGCTACATGCGCTATGAAGAGGATCATCCCGATTGGCTGTACAACGGCCTGCCTTTCCCCCAAACGGCGCAGTCCTGGTCACGGCTGGGATTTGGTCCGGCTTACATCAGCAGTGACGCCCAGGTGAATTTGTCCAGTACGGCAGGGGATACGGCCGTACTCACCGTCAACGGGCAGTGGATCAACATTGGTTTTGCTGCCTCATCCGCTGGTGGCAGCGCCGACATCTACCTCGACGGTGCCTACCAGCAAACCATTGACCTGTACCGCCGCTACGACAGCGTCACCTCGGCCTTCCTTCCCGGACTTAGCAGCGGTACGCACACCATCAGCGTCACCGCCGTCGGCGACGGCAGCGTCTGGATCGACTTCGTAGACGTTTGGGATGGCACGACGCTGCCCGATGGTACCTTCGATGCGTTCCCTGGCGATTTCTACCTTAGCAATAATTGGGGCCGCATCAATTCAGCCAATGCTGAAAATGGCAGTTACCTGCGCACCAACAACGGCACGGCCTGGTTCCCCTTCACCGGTGACAGTGTCAGCTACAAGGCTTTCGCCAACAGCAGTGCCGACGAAGCCCGGCTGTATCTCGATGACCAATTTATCGGTACGCTCGATTTGTTCAACAGCAGCGACATTACCCGCACGTTCGCCTTTGAAGGGCTGGGCAGCAGGGCGCACCTACTGCGGTTGGAACAGCATAGGGGTTACATCACCATCGAAGATTTCACGACACCCGGTGCGGCGCCCTTCTACGATCCGCCTGTGCCCAGCGGTATCATCCGCTACGAAGAAGATGATCCGGCGCTGCTGTACAACGGCCAACCTTTTGATCTGACAACGACAACCTGGAATTACAACATCAACCTGGCTTATCACGGCAGCGAAGGGTACTATGCCTACTCCAGCACGCCCGGCGATGAGGTGAGCCTGACCTTTGACGGAACGTGGTTCGGCATCGGCTTCCTCACCTGGCGTACGCGGGGTATCGCCGACATCTACCTGGATGGCAGTTTGCTGGACAGCGTAGACCTGTACACGCTTTCTGATGATACCAGGAGCGTGTACTACACAACTCCCCCCGGCACGCACACGGTCAGTGTGGTGGTCAGCGGCAGCAGCCATGTAAATGCGGTTGGCACTGAAATTGCGGTTGATTATATTGACGTATGGGATGGCACGGCCGTACCCGATGGCACGTTTGAAGAAACTGACCGGGATCGCCTCATCTACAGCCCCGATTGGAGCTACCGCAGTGATGCCGCAGCCAGCGGTGGCGGGTATGCCCAGGATGGCAACGCCAATAACGGCTCCGTCTGGTTCCCCTTCACCGGCGACTCCGTTTCTCTCCTGGCTCTGGCCAAGCACAACTCTCACGAAATCCGCATCAAGATTGATGGCGTGCCCATGAGCAGTGATGGCGTCTTCGACATTTACAACGAACAACCCATCAGCCGCACCTTCTCCTTTGAAGGATTGGGGGGCGGACCGCATATGATGGAAGTGCGAGGGTATCGGTATGATACGGCCGTAGACGCCTTCATTACCCCCGCCACCACCGCCGGCTACCAGGAACCGCCCGCACCCACCGGCATCGTCCGCTACGAAGAAGACGATCCCGCCCTGCGCTACAACGGCTATCCCTTCCAACAAACGGAGTACTGTTCTACCTGCTGGTTCATGACCTTCGATGGCAGCAGCAGCAACGCTTACATTGCCGAATCGCGCCACGTTGGCGACTGGGTTGAAATGGACTTTTACGGCAGTTGGGCTGGCGTTGGCTTTGCCACCGGCAGCAGCGGCGGCGTCGCCGAAGTATTCATCGACGGTACCTCCGTAGCCACCGTCACGCTAACAAGCCCGCAAGATGTGAAAAGTATCTACTTCGGTAATCTGATCACCGCTACACACACCATTTCCATCAGCAACCTCACCGGCCGGCTCTACTTCGACTTCTTCGATGTCTGGGATGGCACCCCCATGGCCGACGGCTGGTTCGACGCCAACCTGGACGATCATCGCGGTCCCTACTACTACAGTGCCCTTAGCTCCTGGTACACGCAATATCCAGAATACCTGCGGCCGCGCATTCAATATGCTCGTGAAGATGATGTTCTGTCCCGTTCCGCGATTAGCTACAACACGCATCTATGGTTTACCTTCACCGGCAACGATTTGCTGTTCCTGCCGTTCCAAAAAGCGGGCGAGACAGTCGAATTATTCATTGATGGTGTCAGCCAGGACGTTCTTGACTTAACGGCCGAATACTCTGACCAGCCATTAGCCGTGTATTACAACGACCTGGGCAGCGGGCCACACGTCGTCCACGTCAATGCCGCCAACGGCCCGTACATCGACGCCTTCATGCCCAATCCACCTAATTTCCTGTCCTACACGCCCGTCGTGGAATGGACAGACATGGCGCCCTCCGACGTCTACACCACTACCTACACCAATTCCGGCCTGCTAACAACGGTGGGCATTGGCGACCTGGAAGGGGATGGCATAGTCGAAATCGTTGTGCCTGCCTCTAACGGCCAGCTTTACGTCTATCGCGGCGATGGGCAGGATACCGGCGACGGTGATCCCATCCTCTGGCAGAGCGATTTGGTAGGTGTGGCTGCTGAACCGACCTTGGTTGACCTGGATGGCGACGGCCAATCAGAAATTATCGTCATGGGGTCAGAGGGCACGGCCGCTTTCCATGCTGATGGCTCCGTTTACTGGTTCACCGATACTATCAAATCAACTATCGAAAACGCCGGTTGGGGTGGTTCCTCCGTGGGCAACCTCGATTTGGAACCGGGGCCGGAGATTGTTTTGGCGGCTCATAATGATGCCCTGTATGTCCTGGATCACGATGGAACCATCCTGGCCAGCGAACCGACCGGCGCGTTACCGGCCGTACCTACCCTGGCCGATGTCACCGGCGATGGCATTCTGGACATAATCTTTGCCCAGGACAAAACCATCACCGCGTATGATTACTTCAACAGTTTCAATGTAGCCTGGACGTACACCCACACCTATCCCGGCTTCTACGGGCAGGCGTTTGGCTCACCGGCCGTGGTTGACGTAGACGGCAAACAGCCCGGCGGCGACGATGGGCCGGAAATTGTCATCAACTGGGGCCATTACATCGACGTTCTGGACGCTGACGGCTCCTTCTTGTGGAATTACTATACCGGCGATGACAATCACCGCCGCCCCAGTCCGATCACCGTTGCCGATCTGGATGGCGACAACGAGATCGAAATCCTGACCGCTTCGGCGCGGCAATCGGGCTTCCTGATCACTGAACATACGCTGCTGGCGTTGAACGCCGACGGCACACTGTTGTGGAGTCAGAGCATGGGTGACACCTCGGCTTCAGCGTCGGGCGTAGCCACGCAAGACCTGGATGGCGACGGCGTCTGGGAGGTAATCTGGAATGGTCTTCATGAAGGGTTTACCATCATGGATGGGCCGACCGGCACGAAACTATTCAACGAAGCATTCACCGAATCAGGCACGTTTGTCGATTACCCAGCACTGGGTGATGTAGATGGCGACGGGTATGCTGAGGTGGTGACGGGCGGTTACAATGGCGTGTTTGTCATTGGCCACGATGGCATTTGGGGGGATTCACGGCCGTTATGGAACCAGCATAATTACCACGTCACTAACATCAACGATGACTGGAGCGTGCCCATCAATGAACCCAACAATTGGGACATCCACAACACCTACCGCACGCAAACGCCGGATCGCAATCCCACGCCGGCGTATCAAATTGCGCTGACGTACACGGCCGGTATCAACAACGTAACGGTGCTGACCGATACGGCATCCGTTCCATTGACGGCCGTACCGCCGACCTACACCTGGGCCTATCATCAGGAATGGTACCAACCCATCATCACCACCACCTTTGACAGCTTGCTGACTGACATGCAGCCGGGCGAAGTGCGTCAGGTGTCACAAGGAACACAAATCGGCTACCGGCTGCCCAGTGGTATGAACTACCTGACCCTGCCGCCAACATACGTTTCAGCGCCGCGCATCGTAACGATGAGTCCGGCAGAAATTATGGCAGCAGCGGGCACAACGGCCGTTTACGACATCACCCTTTTCAATCCCGACACCACCAGTGGCGATACCTACACACTCGCCCTGGCCGGTATCCCCGATGCCTGGGCCAGCTACCCGGCTTCGGTACCCCTGGCCGCTGGCGAGGAAGTAACTGTCACGCTGACAGTCAACATCCCGGCTGATGCAGCGGCCGACACGCTGCCGGTTATTGTGGACGTGACTAACGGGGCTGGCGGCACCGATCAGGCGATGACTTCGCTAACCATAATCGCTGGGTTGGAAATGACGATTGAACCGGATGTGCAAACGGCCGTTCCCGGCGAAACCGTCACCTACACGCTAACTATCACCAATCACGAGAGCATCGCCCACACCTACAACCTGACGGCAACCGGGCTAACCAACGTCAGCCTGCCACCATCGGTCATCGTGCCCGGTGGTGATGTGGTCACGGTGATCATCACGGTTTCCGCCGACAATCAAGGGCCGCAGCCGTTCACTATCACCGCCACCGGCAATAATGGCACGCAGATTAGTCATGACGCGGTTCTGGATGTAACCTTTGTGCCTGACATCGGCTTGACGCTGGCGCCTGATCCGGCCGTAACCGGGCCGGGCAGCACGGCCGTTCTCACGGCCACGGTCACTAATCTGGGCGACCTCACCGAAACATTTGACCTGAGCGTGACTGTGCCCGCCGGTTGGTCTTACGAATTGCAGCGCAATGGTACGACCGTTACCCAACTCAATCTGCCGCCCCATCTATTCAATTCGGCCGACCTGCTGCTGCTGGTGACACCCGATGTGGCGGCTGTGGCTGGCGATTATGCGGTGTCGGTAACGGCCGTGCCGCAGAGCAATCCGGCCATCGCCAAAACCATCACTAACACGGTGCAAATATCTAACCGTGGCGTCCGGGTGGAAATCCTATCCGGGCCGGTGACTCTGGATCCGCGGGATATCGGCACTTGGAATGTCCGCGTGACTAACACCGGCAGTGTGGCCGATACTTTCGACTTGCAGGCGGCTGGGCTGTTGGCCCAGGGCGGTACGTTCTCAACCAATGCCGTCACGCTCAATCCCGGCCAATCACAGATAGTGCCGTTTACGGCCGATAATCTGAATACCCTTCTGCCGCAAACCGTTACATTTGTGGCCGCAGCTACTTCGCAAGGTGACGGCCGTATCCAGCACCAGGACAGCCGAACCGTCACGTTCACTGCATACGAAGCAGTTGAATCCGCCTGGCAGCCAGCTACCCAAATCATTACCGGCACGTTAACGGCCAACTTCAGCCTGGTGTTGACCAATACCGGTAACGTCGCCACAACTTACCAAATCGCCGTTGATTCGGTTGACGCTTCGGCCAGTACAGCCTTTCCACAAGTGACTGTGCCCGCCCGTAGCAGTATGGTGGTTGTCGTCACAGTAACCACGCCTGACGTTGGAATCTATCAAGTGGATGCGGTGGTGAGTTCGTTAAGCAGCGGCGCATTGAGCAATGATACGGCCGTACTGACTGTTAACGCTGCGGTTGATCCTTATCCCATCAAAGTCATGCTGCCGGCTGTCATGAAGTAAGCTCAAAAAAGGCTGGCGGGAGTGTCGATGACACTCCCGCCAGCTACCTGCCTTACAGCAGGTGGGCCAACAGTGCTTCTAATTCAGCTTGTGAGACGCCAGTGACGCCTAACGGCCGTTCCGCGCGATCATGACAGTCGGAGCCGCCAGTCATCATCAACCCGTACTTTTCCGCCCACTGTGCCATCAACGCTTCATGCTCTGGCGCATGGCCGGGGTAATGTACCTCTAGTCCATCCAAGCCCAGTACGTTCTCATCCAGATATTCGGGCATAAGCCGTTCGACAATTTCTATAGGTGGCAGTACCTCGTTGTACAAACTTTCGCCGGGAAAGGAACCGGCCGCCGGATGGGCAAATACACGCACTAACTGCGGGTATTTCTTCAGGAGCGGCGTTAACTGGTGCATATCAATACCTGATGGCACGTAAGATCGGGCATCGTTGCCGATGAGGCTGTTGATTTGGGCTTTATCCAGGCCGTGATTTTCTTTTAAGGCGAGGGCAAAGTGGCGGCGGGTGACGTTAGGGGCCAGGGATTCGATTTCGGCGGTGGTTAACGGCCGTTGCAGCAGCGGCGTCTTCCCCTCCGGGCCAAATTCCTCGTTAATGGCCTCCACTCTGGCCTGCACCAATCCTGAACCGCGCCCTTGACTAAAAATGTCACTGGCCATCTGGCGGAATTCGGCATTATCCAATAACGCGCAGGGAATGTAAATTAGATAGTGCAGCGTGCCGGTAAAAAATTCACGGCGAAAACGTAAGGAAACTTCCACGCCGGGCACAATCTGGATTCCGGCTTCTTTGCCCGCTGCCAGGGCCTCGTCCAGGCCGTTCAGGGTATCGTGGTCGGTGACGCCAACGGCCGTTAACCCCAAATCACGCGCCGCCTGAACCAACTCTGTCGGTGTGTATTCGCCATCCGATGCGGTCGTGTGATTGTGTAAATCAGCTACAAAATTCATAAATCATCCTTCTTCTTTGCTGACAAGTGCCAGGCACAGGGCAGCAGGTTTCAATCTAGCCGACGCTGTCAGCCCTGTGCCTGACACTGAAAGTCATTATCAACTATTCTCCCGCGCACCATTATGCATTCAACACCGGCAATAAAAAATGGCCGATGCTGGGCAAGCATCAGCCACTATAGCAGTATCAAACTCAGGCTACAAATTTAAGTTTACCGGTATAGAGTGGTCAGCTTATTCTGCTTCCAAAACAGGCTGCAAAATTAGCGTCTTACCGGCGGCATCCGGCAAATTGAATGGTTCGCTGGTTACCAATAATGGGCCGCCAGGGTACTCATAAATTTGCCAGCGGAAAGGGCCGGTTCCCAAATTCTCTTTGCCAACCCACCACTCTTTAGTGCCTACCCAACCGGCGTCACCCTGGGCAATTGCATCGAGATTGCCCTGCCAGCCGGCCACCGGGTACCACGTATCCTGACCATCATACCATTCAATGACCGTCCACACATTTTGCCAGTTTAGTTCATCCCAGGGCCAAGATTGGCTAAACAGGGCATGCACTTGCAAACGAGCACCGTCGTAATGAATGGGGTCGGTATTTGCATCCGGCACAATAATAGGCTCTGTTCCGCGCGGCGGTAAGCTGTAATCATCGGCCATAGCGCCGCGCCCAAAAGACAGAAGCAGAACGGCAGCCAAACCAAACAGAGCAAGTAAAGTATATTTGTTCAACATGTGTTTGATGTTCATATTTTTTCCTTAAATTAATGGCGCGTCGGTAAGACGGCGGATGGTACAGCAACGGCCGTGCCGGTTGTCAAGGGCTGGGTTATGGGTACGGCCGTTGCTAATGCCTGTAAAATGTTGTTATAAGGGCTGCCCAAAATCTCATGAGTTTCCTCAACCGCCCCATTCGGACTACCGACGCGGGCCGAATCTACCTGGGCATACACAGGTGTTCCTACCGGCAGAACGCCAGAAAAATTGCTGTATTGAGCCGAATAGTAAAGATTTGGGCCACCTAAACTATAGATAAGCGTTAACTCCTGACCCGGCGCCAGAGACGTGGTAACGCCCCAGGCAATACCCTGATTCGACAAGTCTGGCCAAAGTTCATTGGCGGCCGCCGGAGGAGGAACCGGGTTCACATAGAAGTCTACCCAGAAGCCGCTGGTCGTGGCTCGCGAACCTTGGTTTTCAATGACCACCTCGACGTAATCAGTGCTGGCTTGCAGGCTGGTAACAACCAGATCAGGAGCAGTGGTGTAATTATTCAAGGCCACTGGCAGGTAAACATAATATATTTCAGGATTAACCGTCACATTGACCGTTGCTACATCGCTGGCCCCATGGCTGTCTTCAACCGTGTAGTTGAAGGAATCGTTACCGATATAACCAGCTTCCGGGGTGTAAGTGAGCGTGCCGTCGTGGTTATCGGTGACAATGCCATGCGTTCCCTGGCCGAAAGAGGCCAGGCTCTTGGTGTCGGTAGTGTCCGGATCGGTGTCATTGGTGAGGGGAGAGACGAGCGCAGCCGTTTCCAACACTGTCGTCACGTTATCATTATGAGCCACCGGTGCATCGTTTACGCCAGTCACCGTCACCGTAACAGTCGCTGTGTCGAAGATCAGGCCGCCATCACGCACCGTGTAGGTGAAGGTGTCGTCGATGTCTTCGCCCACGTTGAGGGCTTGCAGAGCGGTAACGGCCGTTGGATCATACGTAAAGCCGCCATCAGCCGCCACATTGACGCTGGCCCCCTGGGCGCTGCTCGAATCCGCACTCATCACGGTCAAAGTATCGTTATCCTGATCGGTGTCATTGGCCAACACACCAGCAGCGGCAACGTTCAATACGTGGTCTTCGTCAATTGTTTCTTGATCATCAACACCAACCGGTTTGTCATTGGCGTCATTAATGGTGATACTGAATGCTTTTTCAAAAGTGAGGCCGCCGCTGTCGCGGGTCTGGATGCGGACTGAATAACTGTTTTTTGTCTCAAAATCGAACTTGACTGCGGTTTGCAGCTGGCTGCCGCTGATTTGGAAAGAGCTGTTGTCGGCATCACCACTGCCGGTTACCAACGAATAAGTAAATGTATCGCCGCTGTCGGGGTCGGTGGTACTGAGGCTGCCAACGGCCGTTCCCGAATTCAAATTCTCATCTACACTGCTGCTGCTAAGCGCAATATTTGTCGGCCCTTCATTCACATTGGTAACCGTGATCGTCAAGGCTTTTTCAAATGTACCGCCGTGATTATCATCGGTTTGTACACGAATGGAATAGCTGGATTGGACTTCCCGATTGAACGAGGCTGCGGTTTGCAATTGAGTGCCCGAAATCTGGAAAGAACCATTCCCGGTATCACCGTCTCCACTCACAAGCGCATACGTGTGTATATCGCCGGTATCTTGATCGGTACTACTGAAAGTGCCAACGGCCGTTCCCGATGGTTGATTTTCGGCCACGCTGCTGTTACTCAGGCTGATGTCGGTAGGCGCATCATTGCCATCGGTGATGGTGATGGTGAATACCTCTTCAAACCAGAAGCCGCCATCGTCAGTGGAGCGGACACGGATGGAATAACTTGATTTAACCTCCACGTCAAAAATAGCATTTGTTTGCAGTTCGCCATTTACAATTTGGAAGGAAGTGTTGTCATCGGCACCGGAGCCGCTTACCAACGAATAGGTATGCGTATCGCTTACGTTAGGATCGGTGCTGCTAAAACTGCCAACGGCCGTTCCTACCACCTGGTTTTCAGCGACATTGGCATTGTCCAAGGCAATTTCGGTTGGCGGGTCGTTGCCATCGGTAATGGTAATCGTGAATTCTTTGCTGAACGTTCCGCCATGGCCATCGTTCGTTTGGACCTGGATGGTATAAACGGATTTGGTCTCGAAATCGAAGGAAACGGCCGTTTGCAACTGCCCACCGCTGATTGAGAACGAGTCATTGTCGGGGTAAGTGATATTATCAAGCAGCGAGTAGGTGTGGCTGTCGCCCGTATCAGGATCGGTGGTGCTAAAATTACCAACGGCCGTTCCTACCGGTTGACTTTCACCTACTGAACTGTTCCCCAGACTGATGTCGGTCGGCGCATCATTGGCGTCGGCGATGGTGATGGTAAACACTTCCTCAAACATTCCACCGTGACCATCATCCGTTTGCACCCGGATGGAATAGCTGGATTGGGTTTCGTAATTAAAAATAGCATTGGTTTGCAGTTGGCTGCCGACGATTTGGAAAGAACTATTTCCCGTATCACCGGTTCCAGTTACAAGCGAATAAGTATGGCTGTCTCCTGTGTCGGGATCGGTTGTGCTGAAGCTGCCAACGGCCGTTCCTACACTCTGATTTTCGGCTACGCTGCTGTTGTCCAGGCTGATGCCGGTTGGCGCATCATTGGCGTCGGTAACGGTGATAGTAAATACTTTTTCAAACCAAAGGTCGCCATCATCTGTCGAGCGAACGCGGATGGAATAGCTGGACTTGGTTTCGTAATCGAAAACAGCAGCCGTTTGCAACTGGTCGCCGTCAACGCCGCCAATTGTGAACGACGCATTGTCATCAGCTCCTAAACCGCTTACCAGTTCATAGGTATATGGGCCGTTGTTGTTGGGATCGATGGTGGTGAAAGTGCCAACGGCCGTTCCACTCGGTTGATTCTCAGCTACAGAGGCGTTGTCCAGGTCAATGTCAGTCGGCGGGTCATTGCCGTCGATAATGGTGATGGTGAACTGCTTGGAATACGTACCGCCGTTGCCATCATCCGTTTGCACCCGGATGGAGTAGGTGGATTGGGCTTCGTAGTTAAAAACAGCATTGGTTTGCAGTTGGCTACCGCTGATTTGGAAAGAAGCGTTATCTGTGTCTCCTGCACCGTCGACTAGCGAATAAGTGTGACTGTCGCCAACATCCGGGTCCGTCGTGCTGAATTTGCCAACGGCCGTTCCTCCCGGCCGGTGTTCCAACACCGAACTGTTATCCAGGCTGATGTCGGTAGGCGCTTCGTTGGTATTAGTCACATTGATCGTAATCGTCGCCGTATCCCACAAACCACTGCTGTCTGTCACCTGTACAGTGAGGGAATAACTTGGCGTGGTTTCATAATCCAACTGGCTGCCATCAGCTACTGTGATTTCGCCAGTAAGTTTGTTGATAGCAAAAATGTTTGTATCGTTACCGGCCGTAATCGTGTAAGTCAGTTTGTCACCAGCGTCATTATCCGTCGCCACAACTGTCCCAACGCTCGTGCCGTTGCTACTTTGTTCAATTACGGAGAAAGTCTGATTATCGGCAACAGGCGGCTGCGCGGCGTCAATCGTTAAAGTAAACTCATAAAAACAAAGCGGGTCACTTGGCGCGCTGTCACCAACACTGAGCGTCCAGGTGCCCAATGGGTCTTCGCCATGAAAAGCGCTGAGCGCTTCTACCGGCTTGTAAGCCCCGCTGGTAGGAACCAGCCCACCGACC
Source organism: Ardenticatenaceae bacterium (assembly GCA_020634245.1). Classification (GTDB taxonomy): domain Bacteria; phylum Chloroflexota; class Anaerolineae; order Promineifilales; family Promineifilaceae; genus JACKCC01. Next base: position 101,236 of record JACKCC010000007.1, read on the forward strand.
GTCGTCGCAGCCCAGTCATCAAATGTGACCATTGCCAGTCCACCATAGCTAATGCCGGTATAGGTCGTTCCTGTGCCGCTGCCAGCCGTGTTCAACGCATCCTCAACCAGAGCAACCTGTGTTCCGGCAGGGCTTTCCAGGAACATAAAAATTTCACTGTTATACGCATTGCCACCGGCATGAGTCGGGCAGGTTCCATCAATTTTCTCGAAATTGACAGCTACATTAACGTCTTGGATAGCTGAGTTGGCAGCGAAATCCACACCTTCAGAAAAGGCAACTGTACGAGTGAGAATGTTGTCATCGGCAAAACCGATTTCATTGTTGGTTTGGGAGGTGGTTGTAGCTTCGGCGCCTAATGAAATGAGCATGAGTGTGGAGGCGGCCATAATTAAGGCCCGGAACCACGTTGGTATATGTTTGGTCAAGAAAAATATCTTATTTTTATTCATATTTTGGCCATTTTCCAATCGATTTGATTGCATGAATTAATATTACGCCGTCAATGTTGACAGCTATTCTGCATTATATTTTCACGGCCCTTTCACGTATATGACACATGGGTCATAGCGAAAAAGTACCATGACCATATTGCCTCATGCGTCATGCGTCACCAGAGATGTGTGACGCATGACGTATAATGTTTGATGAGTTGATTGTGGATAAGGGAACTCAGGTGGTAAGGAAAGAGGTCTGGCCCATGGGAGTGACGTCGTAGCCGGGGAGGTTGGCTACGGCCGTTCTAAATTTATCGTCGTGCAGCAGGTCGAGTAACGGCCGTAACAGTTCCCCCTCATAATGCGTTTTGGGCATCACAAGCTGGTACTGTTCATGAGCCAGCGGCACAAAATCCAGGTCTAGCGCCCGCGCCGCCCCCCGAATACCCAGCCCGGCATCGGCCACACCAGAAGCCACCGCCGCCGCTACTGCCAGATGGGTGTACTCCTCCCGCTCATAACCGCGCACCTGCTCTGGCGCAATGCCCAATTGACCTAACTCATAGTCCAGCAGCACCCGCGTGCCCGCGCCACGCTGCCGGTTGACAATCTGTACATCAAGATTGGCCGCATCGGCCCAGCCAGCCAGCCCTTTGGGATTGCCCGGCGGTACAATCCAGCCCTGCTCTCGCCCCACCAGCGTTACCAGCACAATCTCCTGGCCAGGCAAATAGCGGCGAACGTAACTCTCGTTGTAGATGCCTGTCTCCGGGTCGAGCAGATGGGAACCACCTAGATGGGATTCGCCGCGCCGCAGCGCCACCAGCCCACCCAGGCTGCCCACATTGGCCGACATCAACCGCCAGGCACCTTCCTTTTCGGCCAGATGCTGGGCTAGCAAATCTAATGTCAAATCGTGGCTGCCAATGACAACGATGGTCTTTTCGATTTCGCGCGGTGTGCGGTACAGATGCACCTTCACATCGCTGCCAGCATCGGCCCCTTCGCTGAAGCGGGGAATGCGGACGATGCCATCGGCCCGCACCAGCGAGGTAATGACACCTGCACCTCGGCTGATAGGCGTGACCATGACCTTTTCGCCTACTTTGCCCACGGAGACACGCACGTAATCATCGTCACCAGTTGGCGAAACGAGTTTGCGGGTCAACATCGCCTGGAGCGTATCCGGCTGATGAGGTGGCTGCCCTTGCCAGCGGGCCAACAGCGGTTCGACAAATATTTCGCCAGTCAAGGCTGCACTAACGGGGTAGCCGGGCACGCCGATGATGGGCAGGGGTGAATGGGTGAAGGGTTGAAGAGGCGAATCTCCCGTCCTCCCTTGTTCCCTCGCTCCCTTGCCTGGCTCAATCATGCCCAAAATAACGGGATGTCCCGGCCGCACAGCAACCCCATGCACCAGCAATCGACCCAATTCCTGCACGACGTGGGCGGTGTAATCTTCGCTGCCGGCGGAAGAACCGGCGTTGATGAGGATGAGATCGTGATGCTGGGCGGCTTCAGAAACGGCCGTTTTAATCGCCACAAAATTGTCCTGCACCATCGGCCATCGAGTAGGAATACCGCCCCAATTTTCGACCTGTGCCGCCAGCACCAGACTGTTGTATTCGATAATTTGACCTGGATAAATGCCATCGGTAACGGCCGTTTCCACACTGACCAGCTCCGTTCCAGTAGGAATAATAGCCACGCGGGGACGGCCGTACACCATCACCTCGGCATGACCAGAACCGGCCAAAGCGCCTAAATCAACCGGCCGCAGCTTGTGATTGGCCGGTAAAACCAATTCCGTTGCCACCATATCTTCACCCATGGGCCGCACGTGATGCCAGGGCGGGACGGCAGCGCGAATTTCAATAGCGGAACGGCCGTCAGCAAGCGTTACCGGCTGCGTATGCTCAATCATAATCACGGAGTTGGCCCACGATGGCAGGGCATGGCCGGTGTTGACTGCCTGCGCCGAACCCTCAGCCAACGCCAGTTGTTTGGGACTTGTCTCGGTGGCTCCATGAGTGTCCTGAGCACGGACAGCGTAACCATCCATCGCGCTGGCGTGGTAATGAGGAGCGGAAATTTTGGCGAAAACGGCTTCGGCGGTGATACGGCCGTTAGCTTCAGAGACCGGAATCAACTCCGTCAGAAATGGCTGCCATAACTGTTCGGCTTGCAACGCGGCCGAAAAAACAGCCCAGGCTTCATCCAAGGGAATATCTTCCAAATAAATATGACGTTTCATACAAAACACTCTATCCAAAGAAAAAGGACTGAGAATTGAGCTTTACACCATACTCAGTCCTCAGTCCTCAAATAACACATCGTTTTACTGTCAAAGTGATAGATGACCCACAAAAAGAATTTTGAAAGATACACTCTTACTGTGTGGTTTACCTAAATAGTGATCTGGTCAATTTTAGGGCGGACATTCCCTTTTAGCAAGAACGTTGCAGCGCCTATTTTGAATCGTGGAATCCTGTTCTAAAAATCCTGGTCTTTAATCTAAAAGAAAATGGCGATCAAAAGTAGTGATACGGCGGTATCACCGCTGATGATGTAAAAATCAGTCTCTAATCCTCGTTATTTCATTTTTGCAGCCCGTGTTTTTGGGCTAGCAGGGCTGCCTCCACACGGCTACGCACTTGCAGCTTTTGCAGCACGTTGGTCATGTAATGCTTGATAGTTTTTTCAGCCAGGTGAAGCTTTTCCCCGATTTCTCTATTCGTTAACCCATCGGCGACCAGGGTCAAAATCTCTTTTTCCCGCTCCGTCAGGCTGCCGATGAGGTCGTCGGGCTGCGATTGAGTCATTTCGAAGAGGATACCCCCGGCCAATGAGGGAGAGATGTAAACGTCGCCGCCGGCTACGGTGCGCACCGCGTTGGCCAGTTCACGGGCAGAGACGCCCTTGAGTACGTAGCCGCGCGCACCCGCTTTGAGAGCGGCCATCAAATTGTCCTGGTCTTCGGAGACGGTGAGCATGATGATGCGTACGATCGGCCAGCCAGCGTTGATCTGGCGGGCAGCGGCGATACCGCCGACGCCGGGCATAGTGATGTCCATTAGCAGGACGTCGGGCAGCAGGTCTCCGGCCAGTTTTTGCGCTTCCTCGCCCGAACCGGCTTCGCCAACCACGGTTAAATCAGGTTCGGCGGACAGGGAAGCGACGACTCCCTGCCGGAAGAGCGGGTGATCATCAACAACTAACAGGCGAATGGGTTCAGACATCATCGACCTCGATTGTGGTTAAGGGCAGAATGGCGCGGATGGTGGTGCCGCTGCCGGGCTGGCTGTGGACATCAAATTGACCGCCGAGTAGTTCTACCCGCTCGCGCATGGCCACTAATCCCAAATGACCACCGGGAACGGCCGTTGGGTCGAATCCCTGTCCCGCATCAGAAATTTCTGTATGGAGGCTGCCGTCCGCTTCGTACACGTGGACAGTCTGGCCGCTGCTGCCGGCGTGGCGGTAGCTGTTGGCCAGCGCCTCCTTGATGATGCGGAACAAGGTGATTTTGACCGGTATGGGTGCATCTTCCGGCAGCGGGCCAAGCGTGATGACGACCTGGCTGCCAGTTTTGGATTCAAAATCATACGTGGCTCGCTGGACGGTTTCGGTGATGCTGCTTTTTTCGATTTCGGGCAGGCGCAGACCGGCGGAGATGGTGCGCAGCTCGGTCATGGCCGACCCCATAGCGGTGTGGACGGTTTGGAAGTCGCTGGCCGCGTCTGGCGAACTGTTGACGGCATCGGCCAACGGCTCAATGCGCAGGAGAGCCAGGGCCAAATCCTGGGCCGGACCATCGTGGATGTCGGCCGAGATGCGGCGCAGGTATTGTTCGTTGAGGGCAGTGGAGCGGGCGGCGGCGCGGCGGATACGGCCGTGTAACTGTCTGTTCTGATCCAGCAGCGTGTGCAGTTGGGTCACGTTCTCTTGCAGGCGCTCTTGCTGGGAGAGGATGGTGTTGCTGGCGCTGCCCACCAGACCGGCCAGGAGAAGGTAAACGGCCGTCATGACCACCGCCACTACCAGCCAACTGCGGTACTGGGCGGCCTGGATTTCTGCTTCCAGGGCATCGCTGGTCTGGTAAAACTCGGAAACGGCGATGATTTCGCCGCTGCCGGCGGCGCGGGAAGGCGCGTACGTTTCGATCAGGCTGTCCCAAAACTGCCGTTCATATGCCTGCTCCGGCTTCTCCAAATCGCTAACTTCGGTGACCACTGCGCCGTAAAACGCTTCGGCCAGGCCACCGTCCATCTCAAACTGCTGGCCTATGAGATCGGGATTGGGACTATACAAAATGACGCCATCGGGCGACCAGATTTTGAAGGAGACGATTTGCTCTCCCAATGAGGTATCTACCAGGAGGCGTTCTAGCGCCGGGACATCGACGCCATCTGGTGTTTCTGCCTGGGCCAGTCCTTGCAGGTGGGGCGAGATGTAGCTGTCTACGTAGAGGGCGGTGACGGCGGCGGTGCGGTTGGTAACGGCCGTTTCAATTTGTTTACTGATCCACAACCCAATGATTAACATGCCGCCCACCATGACTAGCAAACTCACCAGCATATATTGGCGGGCCAGCGTCAATCTTCTAAAAGCAAACATCACACTCCTTCGGAAATGGGAACGCGAGCAGCTTGCTCGTCCTTTGCGGTCTGGCAGATCGCGCTCCATCCAAGTAAACCACAGCATTATACTGGCTTTTGTCGTTTGACGATACGGACTAAGGTCTGAAAAAATTTCAAACCAGGGTCTGAGCTAACGCTCGACCTTCTCCCATTGTGATCGGCCGGCTCCAAATTCTACAATGCAAGCATAGAGACATCCGATGTTTCGTTTATAAATTTGATTGAATTATCCAAAAAACATCGGATGTCTGGCAAAAATTTTGAATGGAGCCGACAGGCATGAATCAGGAAGAACTTATTTTACTCAATCGAGCGCGGTCACTGGAGCAAGAAGCTCTGGCAGAGATTCATGAACGGTATTACACGCCAATCTACCGCTACATTTCCTTCCGGGTAAACGAACCCCAGATGGCAGAGGATTTGACCAGTGAAGTTTTCCTGCGTTTGCTCAACGCGCTGCGTGATCGCAATGCCCCCCAAAACACGCTGCGCGGCTGGCTGTATGGCGTGGCCTCCAACCTTGTAAAGGAATATTACCGGCAAAAGAGGCGGGCCAATTTGACTATTCTGGATGAATCGATTGTTGGCGACGGCCAATCGTTAACGCAGCAGTTGGACAGCAAACTGTTGGGAGAAAAGATGTTGACGATTATTAAGGGTCTGACGGAAGAACAGCAAAATGTGATCGCGTTACGGTTTGGCTTTGAAATGCCGATTAAGGAAGTGGCGGAACTGATGGGTAAAAGTGAAGGCTCGGTCAAAATGTTGCAGGCACGGGCCATCGCTACGCTGTCAAGCCGGATTCCCGCAGGAGTGATGGCCGCATGAAACTGATTCCTGAAGAATTGTACGTCGCTTGTCTGGAAGCATTGGAAAATGGGGAGCCGGCCGCGCAGATTTTGGCCCGTTATCCTGAATTTGCCGATGAATTACGGCCGTTTCTAACCACGGCCGTTCACCTGACCCAATTACCCATCCAACCCACCCTGGCCGCCCAACATGCCTCGCAGCAACAGTTCCTACGCCAAACCACCACATTGCGCACAGCGGCCCAATCACGCTATACCCGGCGACGCTGGTACCAACTGTTGGCCCCAGTCATATCCCTGATTCTTCTCTTGGTCGTGGGCGGCTCTCTGGTCATGGCTTCCGACAGTGCCCAGCCCGGCGATGCTTTGTACGGTGCGCGGCAGTGGATCGACTCGATTCGCTTTACGCCGACGGCCGTGCCGGAACCGTCACCCTCGCCCACGCAGACCCCGCGTCCGCAGGAAACGAAGATTGTGGTGGAGAACACGGCCGTACCCACCGCCACCACTCCGGTAGAAAACAATCCCACGAACACGCCGACGTTGACTAAAGCTGTGGTTACGGAAACGGCCGTGCCTTTACCCACCGCCACCTCCACCGCTGCAGCCACGGCAACGGCAACGATCCAAACCATCACGCCAACGCCCACAGCCGATGATGATGGCGATAACAGCCCCAATGACAACGATGATGACGGCAACAGCAACGACGATGCCGGTAATGACAACAGTGGCAGCGACGACAACGGCAACGATAACCAAAACTACAACGATAACAACAATGACAACGATGATGGTAGCGGCAATTCCGGCCCAGGCAGCAATAACAACGACAACGACGATGATGGTGGTGGCAATTCCGGCCCGGGCAACAATAACAACGATAACGACAACGACAATGACGACGATGACAACAAACCTTGATCATCATTGACTTGAATGATTGGCCGTTCCAAACAAGGATGTAATCATGACTCTACTACCCAAACCACGCATTTTGCTTTATTCCCACGACACCTATGGGCTTGGTCATCTACGCCGCAGCCTGTCGATAGCCCACCAGATCGCCCAGGACATTCCCGGTTCGCACCAACTGCTGCTGACCGGCTCAATGGTCGCCGGTGCATTCGCTCTGCCGCCCCGGCTGGATTTGGTTAAGCTGCCCGCCTTGAGCAAACGTTCCAGCGGCGAGTACAAAGCACGGACACTGCCGCTGACCCTCAAACAAACGCTGGCCTGGCGCGAACAAATTATTTTGCAAGCCGCCGTCAATTTCCGGCCCCATTTAGTTTTGGTTGATAAGGTGGCCGCCGGGGTTCATGGTGAACTTTTACCCACCCTACGCCATCTGCGTACCTGGTCGCCGGACACCAAAATAATCCTGGGTATGCGCGACATCGAAGACAGCCCGGACGTCACCCGGCAGGAATGGGAGGAAAAAAATACCCACACGCTGCTCAACGACGTCTATCATCGCATTTTGTTTTATGGTCAGCGGGACGTGTTCGACCCAATTACGGCCTACGATATGTCTTTGCCGGCGGCGGCGAAGCTGGTGGAGTGCGGCTATGTGCGGCGCACGGCCGTTTCCCGCCAACCAGATGCCGTCCGCCGCGAGCTGAACATCGGCGACAAGCCGCTCATTCTGGTCACCGTCGGCGGCGGTGGTGATGGTTACGACATCGCCCAGACCTACCTGGATATGTTTGTAGACGATACGGCCGTGCCCTACCACAGCGTCATCGTCACCGGTCCGTTGATGCCCCGCGCCAAACGCAAAGCGCTGCGGCAGGCCATCCAAAACCGGCCCGTCACTCTGCTGGAGTTCACGCCCGATTTGACCAGCTATCTCAAAGCGGCCGATCTGGTAGTGAGCATGGCCGGCTACAACACCGTCTGCGAAATCCTCTCGCTGCAAAAACGGGCCTTGCTCATTCCCCGCACCCGCGTCCGCGAAGAGCAGCTTATTCGCGCCCAGGCGCTGGCCGACCGCGGGCTGGCCCACCTGCTGCTGCCGGAGGAGTTGACGCCACAGCGGCTGGCTACCCAAATCGAGGCCGCCCTGGCCGCGCCGCGCCCCCGCGTCAGCCTGAACATGAACGCCCTGGGAAACGTCAGCCAGACCATCGCCGCCATGCTGCAAGAAGAAGTCCCGGCTTTTGTCCCCAACGGACATGGCCGTCAGCCGGTCATTTTTTGAAATCATATGTAAACGGAGCGCGGTCTGCCAGACCGCAAAGGGCAAGCAAGCTGCTCGCGCTCCCATTTTTATAGGAGATTTTGCCATGAAGATTGCTTATATTTTGAAGATGTACCCCCGCTTTTCCGAAACCTTTATCGTGAACGAAATTCTGGAATTGGAACGCCAGGGCGTAGACGTGCGGATTTATTCACTGCGCAAACCGGATGACGGCCGTTTCCATGCCCAACTGTCCCTCGTCAAAGCCAACGTCGTCTACACCCCCGAATACCCCGACAGAGAGCCGGAACGGGTGCAGGCCGCCGAAGATACCGTCCGCGCCGCATACCCGGAGCGTTACCTGGCCTTGCGGGCTTATGCCGAATCGCGCGGTCATCCCTACGCCATCAAGCGCTTCCAGCAAGCCTGCGTCATCGCTGCCCATCTGCTGGGGCATCCAGTGCACGCCATGCATGCCCATTTCGCCTCCAGCGCCAGCCGGGTGGCCAACTACGTCAAGCATCTCATCGGCCTGCCCTACAGTATCGCCGCCCACGCCAAAGACATCTACCATGAAGATGTTCAACTCGGCTCGCTGCAAGGCAAAATTCGCGATGCCCGCTTTGTTGTCACCGTCAGCCGCTTCAACCAGGCCCATTTGCAGGCCTTGATGGGCGACCAATCAGCCGACATCCGCTGCCTATACAACGGCATCGACCGTGACCGTTTCCAGCCGGGAGCCGATGGTCAACGCCAGCCCAATCTTATCCTTGGCGTCGGGCGGCTGGTAGAAAAGAAAGGGTTTGCCGACCTCATCCGCGCCTGCCATTTGCTCCGGCAGTGGGGTGTTGCTTTCCGCTGTGAAATCATCGGTAAGGGCGATTTGCGCGATTCCTTGCAAATGCTGATTGATGAATTGGATTTGGCCGACCAGGTCAAGCTGATTGGTCCGCAGCCGCAAGACGGCGTACTGGAAGCTTACCGGCGCTCGGTAGTCTTTGCCCTGCCTTGCATCATCGGCAGCGATGGCAATCGGGATGGCCTGCCCACCGTTTTGCTGGAAGCGATGTCCACCGGTCTGCCTGTCGTTTCCACGGCGCTAACCGGCATTCCCGAAATTATCGACCATGACGAAAACGGGTTGATTGTGCCGCCCGGCGATCCGGAAACATTGGCCCACGCGCTGGCCAGCCTGCTGCAAAATCATGCTTATCGAGAGCAGATGGGCAAAGCGGCGCAGCAAAAAGTGGCTTGTGCCTTTGACGTGCGCCACAACGTGGCCCAACTGCATCGCTGGCTGGCCGAGCCAATCCGCGAACCGGCTTACCAATCGGGGCCTATCATTGTCGACTCGCCCTACTCACCACTTGTACAAGGAGAACTGGCATGAACATTCTTTACATTTGCGCCGATCGCGGCATTCCCATTCGCGGCCACAAGGGTGCGGCCGTGCACGTCCGGGCGATGTGCGCGGCATTTACCAAAGCCGGACATCGGGTGACGGTTGTCACGCCGCGCCCCGGCCCGGTTGATGGCCCGGCACCTCAGGCTGAAATCGTCTACATCCCGCTGCCTTCACGCAGTGACGATGCTCCGGATGAGATGACCGCCCGTGATTGGCAGTCGCAGGCGTACCGGAATGTGTTGTTTACGGCCGTTCACCAACTTTTCCAAAAGCATAATTACGATTTGATTTACGAACGATACTCACTGTGGAGCGACGTGGGGGGGCGGCTGTCCAGCGCCACCCGGCTGCCGCTGGTGCTGGAAGTCAACGCCCCGCTCCTGGAAGAAGCCGCCCGTTACCGCAGCCTCTCCGATTACGATCTGGCCGATCGAATCGAAGCCGTCCAATTCAAGGCAGCTCAGGTTATTTCTGTGGTGTCACGGCCGTTGCAGGCGTACGTCGTTCGCCAGGGAGCAGCAGCGTGCAAGGTTCACGTCTTGCCCAACGGCGTTGATCCGCAAGCGTTCCATCCTGCCGTGCGCGGCGGCGCGGTGCGCGGTCGCTATGACCTGGAGGAGCGTTTTGTGATTGGCTTTGCCGGGCGGGCTCGTCCCTGGCATGATCTGCCAACCCTGCTGCAAGCAGTGGCTCAACTTCACGAAAGCGATCCGCGTTACCACTTGCTGCTGGTGGGACAGATGCCCGAGGATTTGACCGGGCAGGTGAAACGGCTGGGATTGACGCAGGCAGTGACGGCTACCGGCCCGATCCCCCACGATGAGATTCCCGAACATCTGGCGGCGATGGACACGGCCGTTTCCTCCCACCTGGCGCTGACCGATTTCTACTTTTCACCGCTGAAGCTGTACGAATACCTGGCTTGCGGCGTGCCCACCGTCGCCGCCGACATCGGCCAGCCGTCTACCCTGATTCAGGAAGGCGAGACGGGCCTGCTCTACCAGCCGGGAGATGCGGCGTCATTGGCGGCCAAAATCCGCCAACTGGCGTCGGATCCGGCGGCGGCGCGGCAAATGGCCTGGCAGGGGGCCGTCCAGATGCTGCAAAATTACACCTGGGACCAAAATGCGGCAGCGGTGGTGGATTGGGTACGGCCGTTGCCGCCCCAATCCCCACCCAAAAACGACGACACCATCGACCTGCCCATCCTGGATCGCAAGCTGCGGCAGCGGCTGTACCGTGCCACCCGGCCTGACCTAGTCGTGCGCTTTTTGGGCCGCTCCCTGCCAACTTTTGGCAAAAAGGGGCCGGCCCGGTTGAAAAGAATCGAACAAATTGAGGTATTGAAATACAAACCGGGGCGGCGCTGCGTGCTAAGGTATGAGTTGGACGGCCGTTCCCGCCACAACAAACGCCCCATCCATACCCAAATCATTGGCAAAGTATTCCGCGACGACCGTGGATTGCGGCTGCACAAGCTGCAAAAAATGTTATGGCACAACGGCTTTGGCGCAGGGGCAGCCGATGGCATCACCGTTCCCAACTCGCTGGCCTACATCCCGGAGATGCGGATGCAAGTGCAGGCCTGTGCGCCGGGGGAAACGCTCAATGAATTGGCTGAGCGGATGAACATCAGGCCGCTCATGCCGCTGGCGGCGCGCGGCCTGGCCAAGCTGCACAACCTGCCGGTTCCCATCCCGGCCAACGGCGACGGCCCGCTGGAAATGAAATCTTATCTGCTGGGCGACGAGTTGAAGAATCTGGATCGGTTCACGGCCAGCCTGGAAGCGGATCGGCCGCGAGCCATGCCGGTGGTGCTGGCCCTGCGCCACCAACTGCTGGCCTGGGCCGACCGGCTGCCTGCACTGCCAGCGGCGGCTCCCATTCACCGGGATTTTTACTACAGCCAGCTTTTATTCCACGATGGCGAACTGACGCTGATTGACTTTGACTTGTTTGCGCTGGGTGATCCGGCCATTGATGTGGCCAATTTCATCGCCCACCTGCATTTCCTGGGGATGGATAGGCTGGACGGGTTTGATGCGCTGGCTGAGGAAGCAGAACGGTTTTTGGAGGCGTACGGCCGTTACCGACCCATCGATGACTCCTTCCGCGAACGGCTGACTTTTTACAAAGCAGCGACCTTTTTCCGGCTGCTCAATGTGGTGGCTCCCCGGCCCGGCTTGGTGCATCTGTTTGAGCCACTGCTGGCCCACACAACGGCCGCATTGGAGCTGGTATGAGCGATACGGCCATAAAAAAAGAACGATGCCCGCGGAAAAACGTCCAATACATTCCGCTGATTGGTATTGACGCCCGCTACCTGCATTATCTGAAACCGTTCGGCTTGCTGCTGTCCGGTTCAATTATTTTGATTGTGGCTGTGGCTCTGCTGGATGTAGTCGCGCCCTGGCCATTGAAGTTTATCGTGGACAATGTGCTGGGCGGCGATCCGTTTACCGGCCCGGTGGGAGATTGGTTGACGGTGAATGTGGGGACGGATCAACGGGTGTTAACGGCCGTACTCGGTATGGCCCTGCTCCTAATTACCGTCCTTCAAGGGGGCATCGCCTTTGCCTACGAATACATGAATGGTCTCATCCAGGAGCGTTCCACCTTCCTGCTGCGTTCCGACGTATTCGCCCACGTCCAGCGACTGCCGTTGCAATTCTTTGACCAGAGCCGCCTGGGCGACGTGCTCAAGCGGGTCACCGACGACTCCGGCAAAATTATGAGTGCATTGGTGAACAGCAGCGGTCAATTCCTGGTCGATACCGTCAAATTCACCGGATTTGCCGTCGTGATGCTCTTTGTCAACTGGCGTTTTTCGGTCATCGTGCTGGCTTACGTGCCGCTGATGCTTTTCCTCTACGTCACCTTCCGCCAGAACATCCGCGAGACGGCCCGCGTGGCCCGCAAGCAGGAAGGGGAGATGATGAACCTGACGCTGGAAACGCTGGGCGCAATCCGTGAAGTCAAGGCGTTTGGCCGGGAAGACCACCAGCAGGCCCAGTTTGAACAGCACGGCCGGGATCGCATTCAATCGGCACTGCGTTCCATCCGCTGGGAAGCGTCGTTCAGCCCGGTGATTGATTTTATCCAGGCCGGCAGCACGGCAGCCGTCATCTGGTACGGCGTTTCGCAGGTGTTGATTGGTCAGTTCAGTATTGGCGACTTGCTCATTTTTATGGCCTACCTGAAAGACATCTACCGGCCGCTGCGACATTTCAGCAAGCTGTCGGCCGATTTGCAGAAGGCGGCGGCCAGCGGCGACCGGTTAGGCAAGGTACTGGATGCCGAGATGGGCATTCAGGATGCGCCGGATGCGCAACCGCTGCGGCGGGCGCGGGGCGAAATTGGCTGGCAGCATGTCGATTTTGCTTATCCCAGCGCGCCGGATCAGCCTATTTTGCGAGACATTAACTTGCACGTTCATGCGGGGCAGGTTGTGGCGTTGGTGGGCGGCACGGGGGCCGGTAAATCGACGTTGAGCAGTTTGCTGATGCGCTTTTATGAGGTGAGTAACGGCCGTATCCTCCTCGACGGGCAGGATATTCGCCAAATCCGGCTGGACGATTTGCGGCAGCAGTTTGCCATTGTGCCCCAAGAGTCGGTGCTGTTCGCCCGGTCGGTGCGCGACAATATCGCCTACGGCCGTCCCAACGCCGGTGATGAGGCCATCTACGCCGCCGCCAAAGCGGCCAACGCCCACGAATTCATCCAACGACTGCCGGAAGGGTATGACACGATTGTCGGCGAGCGGGGTGGCACGCTTTCCGGCGGTCAGCGGCAGCGCATCGCCATCGCCCGCGCCCTGCTGCGTGACGCTCCCATCCTCATCCTGGATGAGCCGACGGCGGCACTGGATGCCAAATCGGAGGATTTGGTGATGGGGGCGCTGGATCGACTGATGCAGGGGCGGACGACGTTCATCATCGCCCACCGCCTGTCCACAATTCGGGACGCCGATTTGATTGTGGTGCTGGATAACGGCCGTATCGTTGAACAAGGCAATCACGAGGAATTGCTACGACAAAATGGTCATTACGCCCGGCTGGTGAGTCTGCAAATGGGCGAGGGTGTGGTTGACGGCCGTGAATTCGGCTTGATTCGTAATCCGTAATCGGAAGACGGTATACGGAACGCGGAACACTGTATACAGAGCACAGAAATGAATAATGGAAAACGCTGGTTCAGGATAAGCCTGATTTTGATGATGATACTGCCGCTGGTGGTAACGGGGTTGGCATTTAAGACGCTGGCCACAACGGAAACAGCCGATCTGGTAATTGGTACGCCACTAGTGATAACACCCACGAAAACCGCTCTGGCAACGGCCGTTCCCCCCACACCGGCCCCAGACCCGAATGATTTGTACGCAGCGGCCATCGCCGCTTATCAAGGTGGTGAATTTGCGCAGGCGGAAACGCTGCTACGACAAACTTTAGCTTTGGTTCCTGAGGAAGCGGACGTGTACAACAGCCTGGGCCTGACACTGGCTCAACAGAACCGATTGGGGGAGGCGGTGGCAGCTTATGAAACGGCCGTTGCCCTCAATCCCGCCCTGGCCGAAGCCCACTACAATTTAGGGGCAGTTTACCAATCGCAAGAACGCTGGCCGGCGGCGGAAGCGGCCTACCGGGCGGCCAGCGCTGCTGATGCCGGGTTTGCGCTGGCTTATAACGGGCTGGGTGACGTCCATCAAGAACAATCTCAGCCGGAAGCAGCCCTGGCCGCGTATCAACAGGCGGCGGCGTTACAGCCTGACCTGGCCGTCATCCAGCGCAATCTGGGGCTGGTTTATGCCCAGTTGGGCGAGTTGGATAAGGCGGCGGCGGTGTTGGAAACGGCCGTGGCCCTGGAACCCGACTACGCTCCCGCCCATTATGATCTGGCCATCGTTTACGCCAATCAAGGAAACACAACGCTGGCCCGCCGCCATCTGGAACACGTATTGGCTCTGGAACCGGTCGGCACGCCCCTGGCCACCGCCGCCGTTGAGCAGTTGGCCCGTTTAGCCCCCTAATTTTCTTCAAAATTTTAACCGCCAAGAACGCAAAGAGCGCGAAGGTTTAATCTTAAATTCTTTGTGTTCTTCGCGTCCTTTGCGGTTTATGAATGCGCGCTCATATTCTGATTAAATCCCCATTTCCCCGTTACTTCTGGCGGCATGCAGTCACTTATGGGCAAAACATCATATATTCAGCAAGGAATTGTAAGGAAAATAATTATGAAAACTTTACCCCAAAAAGCACGTTTACCTCTTTTAGTTTTACCGGTAATTGCCGTGACATTGTTGAGTTTGTTTGCTCTGTTAACGGCCGTGACCAATGCCGCCGCCGCCAGTGAACCGGGCGATGCTCTGTATGCCCTGCGCCAACCAGCGCTGGAACTACAACAATACACATTTACCTCTGACCCGGCGGAACGGGCCAATATCGACATGCAGTTGACCCCAACATCGACAGCAATCCCAGGGCAATCTGCTGGACAAAATGAGCTGGTCATTCCGGCATTTGACAACAGCGCCAACAGCAATGACGACGGCTTCAACAGTAACGACGATAACAGCGCTAACAGCAATGAGGACAACGTTAACAGTAATGATAATGCCAACCATAACGATGATGGCAGCTTCAACAGCAACGATGACGATAGCGCTAACAGCAACGACGATAACAGTGTCAACAGCAACGACAATAGCAGCGTCAACAGCAACGATGACGATGGCGCTAACAGCAACGATGATGACAGTGCCAACAGTAACGATGGTGGCAGCACAAACAGCAGTGACGATGACCATGACAACGGCAATGATGACCATTCC
This sequence comes from Ardenticatenaceae bacterium, assembly GCA_020634245.1. Classification (GTDB taxonomy): domain Bacteria; phylum Chloroflexota; class Anaerolineae; order Promineifilales; family Promineifilaceae; genus JACKCC01. The sequence goes on from JACKCC010000007.1 coordinate 116,533, forward strand.
GGGTCAGGCAAAAATGACAACGGCGATGACAGTTCAAATGGCAATAACGGTAACAATGGAAACAGCAATGATGATAACTCCGGGTCAGGTAAAAACGACAACGATGATGATCATTCTGGCTCTGGTCACAGTGGTGGCGATGATAATCGCAACGACAACGATTAATTCAGCATGGTTGACCAATTCCCAATTCTGGTTTCACGCTCCCGGCGTGGAAATTCAATAATAAAGTGGCTGGCCGTCCCCGCAAACTGGACGGCCGTTGCTGCCTTTATCCTGCCATTTGTGTTATACCTTCTCACCCTAGCTCCAACCATCTACAACCTGGACAGCGCCGAATTTACAACGGCCGTAGCCACCAACGGCCTCATTCGTGCTACCGGTTACCCGCTCTATTTGCTCCTGGGCAACTTGTGGTCGTGGTTGCCACTGCCTGGTGACATGGGCTACCGGATGAACTTGTTTTCCGCTTTCAACGGAGCTGTCACCATCCTGTTGGCCGAGCGAATCATGCGGCGGCTGGGTGTGGGAACGTGGGCACGGCTGGCGGCGGTGGGTCTGTTAGCCACTGCGCCATACTTCTGGGCGCTTTCTCTCATTGCTGAAGTGTATACCCTGCATACGGCGCTCATGGCTGGTGTCATCCTGGCCCTCCTGCGCTGGGCCGATGTGCCCACGCCGCTGCGCCTGGCGTTGCCCATCCTGCTTATGACCCTCAGCCTGGGCAATCACGCCGCCACAATCTTGCTCGTGCCGGCTTGCCTCTGGTTTGTATTGACCTGTCATCCCCGGCAAATGCTGCAATCTCGTGTCTGGGCGGCTGCGCTGGGTGCTGTTTTGTTGGGCAGCACAGTTTTTCTGCTGCTGCCTATCCGCTATACGACCCAACCTGTTTTTAACTATGCCGGACAGTACGATGCGGCCGGTGTCTTTCAGCCAGCTAATCTGCAAACCCTGGCCGGCGTCTGGTGGCTGATAACCGGCCAGACTTTTGCCGGACAGATGTTTGGCTACCGGCTGGCCGACATGTGGCCGCAAGCAACCGGTTTTGGAGTGCAGTTGTGGACGGCCTTTTTCGCCATCGGCGTGGGGCCGGGCGTGGCCGGAGCGCTGGCTCTTTTGCGGCGCGATTGGCGCAGCGGCGGGATGCTGCTGTTGATGTTTCTGGCCAACACAATCTTTTATATCAACTACCGCGTCGTCGATAAAAACACGATGTTTTTGCCGGCTTACCTGATTTTTGCCCTATGGGTGGGGGTTGGATACCAGCTTTTGCTGGATTGGGCGGCGCAGCAGGAACGGCCGTTTCCTTCCCCCCAATTTATCCGCTATGTGATAGTCGGGGCCGTCGTCCTGGCTGCCGGGTTCAACTGGCGGCTGGTTGACCTGTCCGACGACTGGAGCACCCGCAAGCAGGCAGAAACCATCTTGAGCCTGGTAGAGCCGGATGCTTTGGTTTTTGGCTGGTGGGATACAGCCCCATCTATCCAATATCTGCAACTGGTAGAAGGAGTAAGACCTGATGTCACCGTGATTAATCGTTTTTTGATCAGCCCGGAGGATATGAACCAGCTCATTTTGACTGAATTGGATCGCCGTCCGGTCTATATCAACAATCCATCTATTGAACTTTTACAGCGGACAACGGCCGTTGCCGTAGGACCGCTCTATCGTTTGGAATCCCGCAGTGTGGGTTCCGAATAATCAGTTTGAGGAGGTTTCAATGAGTCAATTGAAGCGAGAAGGTATTCATCGAATATTGCTAATTGTGCTTATCATGTCAGCCGGACTGGTCATGATCCCGTTTATCGACATGCCAGCGACGGCTATCGGCTGGGAACTGTTTGCCGGTGTGTACACGCCGGTGCTGGATGTTAATGCAACTTCGGGGGCATCGGGCAGCGTGTTTTACTTCACCGGCAGTAATTATCCGCCCAACAGTCCGGCTACCGTTTACGTCGATGGCAATCCGGTCGGCGTGCTGACCACTGATGGCAGCGGGTCAGCAGCCTTCTTCGTCAACACATTGGGCGCGGCAGCCGGAACATATAACGTGACGCTGGAAGCCAATATCAACGCCTCGGCAACCCGAAGCATTGAATTGGTGAGCAGTGGTTCAACCGTATCCCCACCACCAGGGGCAACCGGCACAACCGTCTTCATCAACGACGTCATTTTCTTACCAATTATTCAATCAAACTAACATGCAGTCTGGCGGGCAGAGATCAGGCAATACTTGATCTCTGCCTGCCCCCTGGAGGCGGAAATGGAATTGGGTAAACAAAAACAAGACGACCGTTTATTTGAATGGCCAAAACAGATCGTCATTGCCCGTTGGATATGGCTGCCAATGCTGCTCTCTGTCGTAACTCGATTGGGGATTGCCCTCATTGCTTACTTATCCGTTCCGCTCATCAACGATTCGACCGCGACGCCGCCTTATCATCTGCGGGGCACGGAGAACGTGCTGCTGGATGTGTTTGGCAGCCGCTGGGATACCGGTTTTTACATCAGCATTGTCGAGGAAGGATACAAATTTGAGGGTGTGCCGCTGCCATCGGTGGCCTTTTTCCCGCTGCTGCCGCTGTTGATGCGCGGGGTTCTGCCATTGGTAGGGGATGCGGCCGTGGCGGGAATTTTGGTCAGTAATCTGGCGCTGCTGCTGGCAGCAATTCTGTTTTACCGGCTAGTGGCAGAGGCGTATGACGCGGCAACAGCGGACCGGGCTGTCTGGTATTTGTTGATTTTCCCGACGGCGTTTTTTGGCACGGCCATTTACTCCGAATCCCTCTTTTTGCTGACGGCGATTGGAGCATGGCACTCTGCCCGGCACGGCCGTTGGGGTGTGGCTGCTATTTTTGCTGCTGCTGCCGGGCTGACCCGGCTGGTGGGTGTGATTGTTATCCCCCTCATGTTGTGGGAGTGGTGGGGGCAAATGAGAGGGATGGTGGATGAGCAACGGCCGTCTCTCATCACTTTGCCCGCCGTTTTTGCGCCGCTGGCCGGGCTGGGTGCGTTTATGGCTTACTTGTGGCGCGTTTTTGGCGATCCGCTGGCCTTTGTGCATGGCGCAGCAGCCTGGGAACGGCAGCCGCAGTCGATTTTCCTGACGCTGGCAGAATTGCTGCAAAGACCGGCTGGTGGGTGGGGAACGGCCGTGCTCGCCGGCCAGATTCACATCGATAACTGGCTGGATTGGGGTCTGGCAATGCTGTTTCTGGTACTGGGCCTGTTCTTGCTCAGCAAAAAGCGTTATGGAGAAGCCGCTTTTGTCCTGCTGGGTGTACTCATCCCCCTCAATTCAGGTTTACTGATGAGTTTACGCCGCTACGTCTGGGTGTTATTCCCGGCTTTTATTTTGCTGGCCCAATGGGGGAAACGGCCGTCTATCGACAAATTTATTACCACCTTCTCGCTTTTGGGGCTGGCATTATTCACGGCGCTGTTTGCCAATGGCTATTGGGTTGGCTAACAGGCTGAAACCTGCATCAATTTCTGAATTTATACCATCTCCACTTATTCCACGGCCGTTGCCACAAAATCAATCTCCAACAGCACTGCTTCAGCAACATCAGCTACCCCTTCCACTTCGGGGATGACCAGGTTAAAGTCGGCGCGCTGCACGGTGGTGACGGCCGTTCCCGCCAACTGAGTCTCGGATACGGCCGTTGCCGTCACGTCAAACACAACTGTCTGAGTGATGTCGCGGATGGTCAGATCGCCGGTAATCTGAAAGGTGAGTGTGTCACCGGGAACGGCCGTGTCCGGCAGGCCGCTGATAGCTGTGGGCGTAAAGGTGATGAATTCATAAGCATCCGTTTCCAAAATCACGTTACGGATAGCCCGGTTACGAAAATTGTTGTCAGTAGCCAGTGTGCGGGCATTGACCTGGATCACGCCTACCTGCGCCGTACTTAAAACGGCCAAATCAACGCCAATCTGGCCCGCCACCTGATCGGTCGCTCCGACAACCGTCTTCGGCTCGCCACGCAGCATTTCGTCCAGCGTAAAACGCACTTCTGATTCAGCCTGATTGATCTCGAAAATGATTGGCCCGACGGCTGGCGCTGCTGTTGGTTCGACCGGTTCTTGAACGGGAACGGCCGTACTGAGCGCAGTCGAAACGGCCGTTGCCTCCGGTTCAGGTACTTCAGTCGGGGCCAGGTCCAATTCCAAAGGAACACTGCTAATTGGTGCGCTGGCCGCTTCCGGCTCGCCGAGAACAAAATTGAACGCCCAGGCCCCGGCAGCGAGGACAATAAGTGCGGCTATTCCCAATAAAACATTGCGATTTTGCATCATAAAAACCTCCAAATATTTAGAGCCCGTTTTGAACTTGTTAACACCTACGCACTCAATTCCTGATCGGATGTTTTATGAGACAAAACTCATCTAAATTGGCTAACGGTGCGTATGTACTAATGTGAAGAAACAACCAGAAAGGACAAATGACCGATGACGCTGGCCCCAACAGTTGGTAACAATTCCCTGCTCAAAGTAGAATATTGGCGGATGAAGAACTCAATCAGGGGATTGGACCCACACGTCAATATCACCCATTTAGACGATTCAACCTTAATGGCCCGTATCGCGCAGGGGCAGGAAGCGGCGCTGAGCGAACTGTACGATCGCTACTGTCGTCTGGTGATGAGCGTAGCTTTTGGCGTTGTCCGTAACCGAGAAACGGCTGAAGAAGTGACCCTGGACATTTTCACCAGCGTCTGGGAAAAAGCGGCGACGTATGACGATAACCAGGCGCGTGTCAGCACCTGGCTGACGCGGATGGCGCGTAATCGGGCTATCGACCGGCTGCGGCGGGAAAAGGTACGGCCGTCCCAAAACAGTGTGAGCTGGGCTGAAATGCCGGTTGAACCGGTCCTGGACGAGACAAATGACCCGGAAACGGCCGTCCACCTCAATCTGGAACAGCAGCGGGTACGAACGGCCGTAGCCAGCCTGTCCGCCCCGCAGCAAGAAGCGCTGTCTCTGGCCTATTTCCAAGGTTACAGCCACAGCGAGATCGCCGAAGCGCTCAACGAACCCCTGGGAACCGTCAAAGGCCGCATCCGCGCCGGGATGCAGAAACTGCGTGATTTATTAGAGTAGGCGATAAATGATCATCCAACATAATTTTCGTTACGTATAATTAAGAAAGAGACATTTTTGAAGAGTTGGCCAAGATGCAGCAGACAGAACACCAGACAATAATCGATTTAATTCCGGCTTATGCTCTTAACAGCCTGGATGCCGAAGATGCGGAAATGGTTGCTCAGCATTTGGCAGCTTGCCCCGACTGCCAGGCGGAATTGGCCGCGTTTGCCGGGGTCGTTGATGCTTTGCCCCTGGCCGCAGCCGATGTCGAACCATCGACCGCCTTGAAAGAGCAGTTGATGCGGCAGATTCGGGTCAAGACGGGGGAAGAAACGGCCGTTTCCCCCCAAACCACCCCGCCAACAATCTGGCAGCAATTCATCCGCGCCTTATCCGATTTTATCGCCGGGCCGCGCTGGCAGCCGGCGGCCGTGTTGGCCGTTCTGGTTTTGCTCATCGGCAGTTTTTTCATCTGGCAGCGGGCCAGTGTGCCGCCTACCCAATTTGTCCTTACCGCGACTGAGGCTGCACCAGAGGCGCAAGGGATTATTGAAGTGATGGGCGACGGCCGTCAAGCCACCCTCACCGTTACTGGCCTGCCCGAACTGGACCCGGCCAATCAATACCAGCTCTGGCTCATCCAAGACGGCCAGCGCACCAGCGGCGGCATCTTCTCCGTCCAGGCTGATGGCTCGCAAACAATAACGATTGATGCCCCCCAACCGCTGCCCGATTACGCCGCCTTTGGCATCACCATCGAACCGGCCGGTGGCAGCCCTGGCCCCACCGGCGAACGCGTCCTGGGGTTTAATTTGTAACGAATGGCGAGCGGCGAATGACCTGCCACTCGCCACCTGCCACTTGCCACTCCGTCTCATCTTCTTTTCATCTCCCCGGCCATTTTCAACCAATTTCCCCATCTATTCATCCAATCACGCTCGCTTTGCGTAAGCGTAAATACAACGCCTCATCGGGCATCGTGAATATCAGCAAGTAGCGATAGGAGTGAACAAGATGAATAAACGATTGGGATTATTGATTGGATTAATCATTGTAATGCTGGTCTTGGTCGCCTGTGGTGGGTCAACGGCCGTGCCCACCGCCACACCAGAACCAGAACCAACGGCCGTACCTATTCAGGAAGAAGTGGTAGAAGAAGAACCGGAAGTGGTGGAAACGGCTGTGACCAATGCCGTCACCGTCTCTGACCAGGAATTAACCGCTGACAACACCGTTACTATCGACAGCGTGACCGCCGATGTGGCCGGTTGGTTAGTTGTTCACGCCCAGGCCGATGGCAAACCGGGCCCCATTCTTGGCTATGCCCCCGTCCAAGCCGGTGATAACAGCGATGTGGTCGTGCAAATTGACCCTGCTGGCACTACCGAAACCCTTTACGCCATGCTCCACGTTGACGCCGGAACCATTGGCGAATACGAATTCCCCGGCGACGACGGTCCGGCCACAGATGCCGCTGGCAGCATCGTCACCCCGCCCTTTAACCTCACCGGTGGATTAGCCGCCGACCCCATCATCATGCTGGCCGAAAGCAGCACATTAGGCAGCTATCTCACCGATGCTGCCGGCATGACCCTCTACACCTTTTCCCGCGATGTCCCCGGCACCAGCAACTGCTACGACCAATGTGCCATTGCCTAGCCGCCGCTGTTGGTCGAAAACGACGCAGCACTGACCGCTGGTGAAGGCCTTTCCGGCAAATTGGGCACCACCACCCGCGACGACAACACCATTCAAGTCACCTACAACGGCTGGCCGCTCTACTATTGGATTAACGATGAAGCGCCCGGCGACACCACCGGTCACAACGTGGGCAACGTTTGGGCCGTGGCTTATCCCGAAACGCTGGTTTTCCTCAGCAGCAATGAAGAACTGGGCAGCTTCCTGGTTGACGGCGCGGGTATGACCCTGTACCGCTTTAACCCCGATGAGCCGGGCGTGAGTAACTGCTACGATCAATGCGCCGTTAACTGGCCGCCGCTGTTGGTCGAAGACGGCCAGATGCCAACCGGAAATGCCGGTGTCATCGGGCAGTTGGGTACAACCGAGCGGGATGATGGCACAATTCAAGTGACTTATGAGGGGATGCCGCTTTATTACTGGGTGAACGACGAAACACCAGGCGATACGACCGGGCAAGGAGTCAACGATGTCTGGTTTGTGGTGCCGCCATATTCGGTTCGTATCGGCAGCAGTGAGGAGTTGGGCGATTTCCTGGTGGACGCTAATGGAATGACGTTGTATATGTTTACAAACGATGAAGCCAACGTCAGCAACTGCTACGACCAATGTGCCGTCAATTGGCCGCCGCTGCTAGTGCAGGCGGGCGAGGTGCCAGTGCCCGGTTTTGGGGTGACTGGCGAGTTAGGCGTAACCATGCGCAATGATGAAACGCTACAAGTCACTTACAATGGTATGCCCCTTTATTACTGGGTGAATGACAATGCACTTGGCGATACAACCGGTCAAGGGGTTAATGATGTCTGGTTTGTCGTATCACCAACAGATAATTTTGGCCGTGCAAACGCGCAAACTGTTGCCACTGTGGCTGAAGAAGGTGAACCCGATTATTAATGGCCAACCAATTGCCAACCAGCGGTCTTCATTTTTCTTGAATGCTTTTATTTTGGTGGTTCTTGCATGTCTCACGGCTAATATTCAATTACTGAAGAACTGCGACTCGTCCTGTCAACACAAAAGTCCTACGTCTTGGGGCGTAGGACTTTTTATTGGATTATTATATAGGTGGGTCATGCAGGATTCGAACCTGCGACCAATGGATTAAAAGTCCACTGCTCTGCCAGCTGAGCTAATGACCCGTTACCCTGTGGATTATAGCCCCGCCACGAATGGTATGCAAACGTAAATTAGCCGATCCTACTTATGGATTGGCGGCTGTAGTCAGACAAGGCTCTCCCCGCAAATATTGAGCACACTCTTCAGTGGTTAACGGCCGTGCCATACGAGACAACCCGCGCTCAAACAACTCACCAACGGCCGTTAACTCAATAATTCGCGCCGTTCGATCAATACTGGCCGTTGCCAGCCGCGCCCCGTCAGGACTAAAAGCAACACCAGTTACCGTCGAGGAATGGCCCAACAATGTCCGCAATGCCTGACCTGTTTCAGTGTTCCAAATTTTAGCTGTCCTATCAACGCTGGCTGTTGCTAGCCGGGAACCATCAGGCGTAACCGCTACACTTAGAACAGGGCCGTTATGGCCGGTAAATGTACGAAGTACGCTGCCCGTCGTCGCATCCCAGATTTTGGCGGTACCGTCACCGCCGGCGGTAATCAGACGTGTACCATCAGGGCTGTAAATCACGTCGTTGACTGGTCCCTCATGACCAGACAAGGTCAAAACAGGTGTTTCACTGTCAATACGCCAGATGATGACCCGTCCATCTTCAACGGCCGTTGCCAAGAACGCCTCGTCCGGGCTAAACGCGACCCCTTTTACCACCGCCCCTACTTCAAAGCGCTGCAAGAATTGACTGGTCGTCAGATCCCAAATTCGGGCTGAGCCGTCACTACTGGCCGTCGCCAGGCGAGTGCCGTCCGCATTAATAGCCAGATCATTAACCGGGCCGCGATGAGTCAGCAAAGGCAGTTGAAGTTGACCAGTTGCCAGGTCCCAGATACGGGCATTGAAATCCTCGCTGGCCGTGATCAAATAACGGCCGTTCGGGTTAAATACAGCACCTGTCACCGGCGCATTCTGATCAGTAAACGTCCGCACCAATTCCCCCGTAGCCGCATTCCATACACTGGCAGTGGTATCTTCGCTGGTTGTAGCCACCAATTCCCCGGTTTCGTTAAAAGCAATACTGTTTATCGGCCCGTTGTTATTGCCGGAAATGATCCGCACCTCCAGGCCGGGTTCCGTTAACCACACTTTAGCCGTCCCATCCTGGCTGGCCGTCGCAATCAACTGGCCATCAGGGCTAAAAGCAACAGCATTGACACCACTGCTATGGCCAGACAGTGAATAGATCACTTGCCCGGTATCGGCTTGCCATACTTTGATCGTTCCATCACCGCCGGCTGTGACCAGCCGGGTACCGTCAGGGCTATAGGCGACGTCAAAAATCTGGCTAGTATGGCCAAAAACAGACAGCAGCAGCCGACCAGTTTTGTAATCCCAAACCTTAGCCGTACCATCTTCATTGCCCGTTACAATTCGTGATCCATCAGGGCTAAAAGCCAACGCATTGATGACGACCGGTTCGCCAGCGCCCGGATTAATCGGGTAAACAGGTGATCCGGTTTCCATATCCCACACAATGACACGGCCGTCTTTAGCCGACGTGGCAAAATAAACGCCATCCGGGCTGAAGGCGACATCGGTCAACGGACCTTCGTGCCCAAATAGACGGTATAACGAACGCCGTGTGGTTGTATTCCAAACACGTACTGTAAAATCTTCATAAGCCGCAGCCAAATGAATATTGTCAGGGCTAAAAGCCAGTCCTTGAATAGCTCCATTATCGTCTTTGAATACACCCAATCGTGTGCCAGTCTGAGCATTCCAGACAATGATAAAGCCATCGTTACCGGCCGTGGCCAAACGAGCGCCATCAGGGCTAAAAGCAACTGTTCTTACGCCCCGGCTGTGGTCATCAAGCGTCAATAACACCTGCCCGGTTTGAACGTTCCAAATCTTGACCGTGTTATCCAAACTGGTTGTTGCCAACCATGTTCCATCAGGACTGAAAGCAACATCAGTGACCCAGTCCGTATGGCCGGATAAGGTAAATTGCAGTTGGGAAGCTTGCAGCGCCCGGTAGAGCGCATCTTCCGCTTCCGCAGAGGCTGTTTGGTTGACGGCGTAAGTTTTATTGACGGCCTCTAATGCCAACAGCAGGCTAAGCTGCGGTTCGCTGTTGAGCTGGTCAACAGCGGCAGCGGCTAATTCACGCGAAGTGGCCAGCCGGCTTTGCGCTTCTGCTTCCTGCGCGTTGGCCTCGGCAATGGCCTGGGCTGCTGCTGCTTCGGCGGCACTGGCAACGGCCGTTGCCCGGGCATTGTTGGCTTCAATTGCATTTTGTTCTGCGGCATCCCGCTGCTGGCGCGCTTCCACTTCAGCTGTGGCCCGTAGATTGGCATCGGCCAGGGCCGCATTTTGGGCAGTACGCGCCTCAGCAGCACTGGATTCGGCCGTAACCCGCAACTGCTCAGCGACTGTTTGATTTTCAACGGCCGTTACCGCATTCGCCTCCGCAATCGCCCCATTACGCGCCGCTGTCAAAGCCGCCACCACCGCCAGCACAAAAACAACAGCCAACGCCGCCGTCAGCCAGCTCAACCGTTGAGCAAAACGAGCACTCTCCTCTGCCCGCCGCCGCTGCTCCTCAGCCAGCGCCTGTGCTTGCTCCAACTGACGTTGCTGAGCCGCTTCCCGTTCCCGCTCAGCCCGATGCGCCGCTTTCACACTGGCGTCCACAAAACGAGCCTCTACCTCATTCAAATCTTCATAACGCAGTGCCTCCTCCAAAAGCAAGCCGCGTAATAGAGCACTTTCATCCTTGCCCGATGACTGCCACTGTTCAGCCGTCGTCGCCAGACGCAGCCGCCGCCGCTGCGTAACCCGCTCCTCTTCCAGCCAACCGGCCAGCCGGGGCCAGATACGCACCAACGATTCGTGCGCCAACCCCACCATGTCATCAGCTGGCGTCGTTCCATCAATTAGCCGCAGCAGTCCCCCCTCAATAAGTTGATCAAGAATCCGATCAACCCAATCCTTGGCCAGTCCAATATCATAAAGCATCGAACGCAGCACCCGATCCCGCGTAATCTCCATTTCCACACTGGGCCGTACAATTCGCAGAAATATGCGCCGCACCGACACTTTATCTTCAGGAGGAAGCGCTTCATAAAAGGCATCAGCCGTATTGGCCAAAGTCTGCCGCCCGCCACCCAAACGTCGGTAAGCTTCCCTTGTAATCCGGTTACGCTCCCGGTTCTCCCATAACTTAAGCAGCGTGAACTGGAGCAGCGGCAGCGCCTCAGGCTTCCCCAAAACCTCCCGAATCATTTCATCAACCAGATTTTCCTCAAACTTTAACCCCACCAATTCCGCCGGTTTTTCAATTGCTTCACGCAGTTCCGATGACTTCATAGCCATCATACGAACCTGTGACTTCTCATAAAAAGCCAGCAGCGAAGGCCACTGCACCACATTGCTTTCCAAATCAGTGCGCATGGTAATGATAACCGTATGGCGTCTATGGGGAATCTGGATTAGTTCCAACAACGTATTGATAAAGGCGCGGCGCTTGTCATCGTCATAACAAAAAGTAAAAATCTCTTCAAACTGATCTACCACAATAACCGCCGGCCGTTCGCTGCTCAAATCAATCATATTGGCTAAGTAAGCAGGATCATGCTGGCTGCGTTCGGCCGTTTGCTGCACCCAGTCTAAATCTGCCGCCTTTTCCGGTTCGATAATGCGGGCCAGATTGGCTTGTGGATCGGCGCCAGGAACCATGGGGGCATAATAGCGCCACTGTCGGCTGCCATGGAGCGCACCTTTTTGCAATTGGGGCACGAGTCCCGCCAAAGCAACAGACGATTTCCCACTGCCAGAGGGTCCGGCAATAGCCAAAAAGCGGTTATATTTAAGCTTTTCGACCATAGAAGCAACAAGTTGTTCACGGCCGAAAAAGAAAAGATGCTTGTTAGGGCCAAACGTCTTCAAACCCAAATATGGGCATAGTTCCTCATCAATTACCGGTGCTAAGTTTGGGTTAAATTCAGCAAGTGTCGTATTAGGGGCATCGTGGCGGGCATGGGCCAGTTCATTGGCCCAATAATCCAGCAAGTTTTGTGCCTGCCAACGGTCGCTGCGAGCATCAAGCAGAGACCCCGTGAGTGTGCCGCGTTGAATAAAACTGCTGATCGCAGTCAGATATTCGTTTGTTTCGCCATTTTCGGCACGGCGTTCAAGTAACTTTCGGTGTGCAGAGCGTAATGATGTCAGCGATGTAAAAGGCTTGAGTTCTAGCATACGACGTCGACCGACCTTTTACCAAATTCAGTAATTCGAACTGTAGTAGGAGTTGGACGTTTCGCCGATTATTTTGGACGGCTCATCCGTGATCCATTTCAACTTACTGAGGTTTCAAAAAGACTTCCATAGTTCAAGACAAAGATGATACGTTATTCCCCACCAATCATCAAATACCTTTAGTCCTATTGTAATCTTTTTTGTAATTTTTGATGTTTATGATGTGTGAAAATGTGGCGCCGTATTTCCCCAAGACCGGTGGAAACCTGTACTACACTGCACAAGTCAACGTACGAATACGGCGTCACGACCATATTTTAGTAGTTTGTACTCGTTTATCCCCGAGTGACTTCCCCGACTGGGTTTCCAGCCGGGGAAGTATTTTTATGCAGACTTATTCATATTTCAGTGCTGTTACCGGGGTCATCGTTGCTGCACTGAGTGCCGGATATAAACCCGATAGCAAGCCGATGATCGTGGCAAAGATGAGGGTGAATGGCGGCAGCCAGGCCGGTGTGGACACAGCTACCGAGGGAGGTGGTGCGCCAGTCTGCACCGATTGGCCGGCCATGTAAGCCAAAGCAAACACGTTGACAACTTGTCCTAAGCCCCAACCCAGCAGCACCCCACCCAATCCACCCAGAAAGCCAATCCCGGCTGATTCACCCAGAAAGATGCTTAAGACGTGGCGGTTGGTCGCGCCGACGGCTTTCATCAAGCCGATTTCACGGGTGCGTTCCAGAATAGCCATGGCCATGGTGTTGGCAATGCCAATGGCCGCCACTAACAGGGCAATCGCACCAACACCGCCAAAAACAACTTGCAGCACCAGATAAAAGCCGTTGATGCCCTGGACAAAGGACTGCGGCGTGTAAGCCTGATAGCCCATTGTGGTGATTTGTTCGGTTACATCGATAACCTGATCGATGTCGCCCACGCGGACAACAAGATTGGGATAGCCATTTTTCTGCCGGTCGATGCGCTGGCCGGTAACCCAGGTGTTGTATCCTTCCATTTCGCTAAGGGGCATGTAAATTGACCAGTCCGGTTCGTCGCGAGCTTCGGCGATGATCCCGCCGACGTGTACTCGTACTTGTTTGCGAATTTCGGTGCCGTCGGTAGGTGACCATTTGATCAGGGTGATGCTGAGCTGCTGCCCCATTAAATCGGGGGGCGGCGGCGGTTCCTGGCCAGGCCGCAAGTGGGGATTGTAGAAGTTTTGCGGGACCATTGCGCCAACAATGACGGTGCCTCTTTCTAAAGCCAGGCTGCCAGCCTGGGCGGTGAGGCCTAAATTGCTTAAATCGTCGGTGCCAATGCCGATGATCTGACTGCCACCTTCCAACTGGCCAACGTTCATCATTACGCCACCCTGGAAATAGTCTTGAGGGATCACGGCCGTTACCCCCGGCAGCGCGCTAATATCGGCAATCGTCTGGTTGGTGAGCGGCGCAAAATTGGATGGCTGCCCGGTAACCGGGTCCCACTCGCCATAATTGGGCCAGACCTGGATTTTGGTCAGGTCACCGATACCGCCAAGCTGGCTGGCCGCGTTTTGCTGCAAACCCACGCCCAGCGAGACCAACAGCACGACCGCCGCCGTACCGATGATGACGCCTACGGCCGTTAACGCTACCCGTCCCTTCCGCCGCGCCAGATTCTCTACAGTCAGCGAAAACAGATCAAAAAAAGTCATAAATTCTTGCTCATTTTATGGGAACAACCTGTACCGGAACAGCCTGTTCCTGGACAGGAACGCCTTCCTGCGGCACAAACTCACCCTCGCCGGGAACCGGGCCACCAAAATCAGAATTAACGGCCGTTTCCGGCACACCACTGCTCAAACCGATCAATCCCAGCAAAAATCGCTTAATCTTTTGCCAGGTGGTCTCCGGCTGCGGTTCGGCAACCGGTGGTGGTTCAAGGCCGCCCTCTTCCATCCCCGGCTCAAAAACAGGGGCGTCCATCACGTCAACAGTCAGCGTTTGGGTAACGACCTGGGGCTGGTTGAAATCGTCGGTGTAACTGACGCTGATGAGCAGATCCAGCGAGCCGGCCAAATCGGGATACAACGTGGCATCCAGCGGGAAGAAACCGCCCGGCTCCAGCGTCCCGACGAAGATGCTGGCGTTTTCCAGCATGGCGCTGCCGGCGGTGACAGAAAGCGTGCCCAGAACGGCCGTATTCCGCCCGCTGTTCACCACTTGCAGCGGCAGTTGTCCCGGCTGTCCGACAAAGAAGGGAGCCGGTGGCATATAAAAGTTAATGTCCAGCGCCGGCCGTTGGTAAACCAGCAGCGTAATCACCTGATCATCCACGAAGCTGCTGCCAGCGGCATCGTTGTAAACAAACGACACTTTGACCGGATACGCGCCCGCTTTGGTGGAGGCATTAACGATGAGCGGCTGCACGGCCGTTAACGATTCCCCTTGCTGCACATCACCCAAAAACTGGACATTGGACGCATTCACCGGGGCAAAATTACTGAACTCACCACTGGCGCCGGACAGCCCGCCGCCCGATTCCGGCGTACCGCTTAAACCGCTGCCGCCGGTGCTGCTGCCCCCGCCCAAAATCATCGTCACCCGGCGGGCATCGGCATTGCCCTGGTTTTGCAGGCTCAATTGCAAGACAAATTCTTTACCCGGCTCCAGTTGTGCCACGTTTGTTTCGTAATGAGTGATGAGCAGCTGCGGCCGGACGCGTGGTGCGGCCGTTGCCGTAGCCGTGGCGGTTGGGGTCGGCGTGGCGGTTGCTGCCGGGCCGGATGACTGCCGGACGATGGGGAACGTTAGCGCAAAGGTTTCGCTGTAGGCTGTGCCATTAACGTCGGTGTAATCAACGCGCACTTCCAGCGTGCCAATACTCTGACCAGACAAATCGCGGCTGGCGGAAAGCGGCTGCCAAAAACGATTCGTCTGATTAGGGTCGAGTGTGCCCAGGGCGCGCACGCCGCCAGTGGCACGGGCAACGAAGTTACCGGCAACGAAGGTGGCGATGACGTTGCTGGCCCGGCTTTGCCCGCTGTTGACCAGCGTCATTTCAAAATCGAGGTCCTGGCCAGGTGTAATTTCGGTGGAACTGGCTCCGTAAGACTGAACGACAAGTAACGGCCGTACAAAAGCAGTCGGCGCAGGCGTGTTCGTCGGAGCAGGCGTCCTGGTAGGTGCGGTGGGAGCCGTCACTGTCAAGGCATTGGCCAGCGCCGCCGAGGAGGCGTCGGGATTAACGACGGTCAGGGTGTAGACACCGGGCGGTGTATCGGCAGGCAGAACAGCCCGCAGCACGCTGCTGCTGACAAAGGTCGTTTCCAATGCGCCGTAGCCGGTCAAAATAACGACTGCACCATCGGCAAAATCAGCGCCGGTGATGACCAGTTCGGTGGCAACAGTATTGCTGACGCTGGTGGGCTGCACGGCCGTTACCGCTACCATTATCACTTCCGGAACTGGTGTAAAGGTGGCAGTCGGCGTCGCTTCGGCCTGGGCCTGGCTGTCACGCGGCACAAACAACGCCGACAACAGGAAAATAGTGATCAAAATTGTAGGGATAACTGTTTTCGATTTTATCATTGCACAATTTCCATGATTGATAGGTTAGTAGTGCGGGTTTGAACCCGCTAAAGCGGGCGCTACGAACTGTTGACGATACGACCGTCCAGCATCTGCACGGTATGCGAAGCATACCCCATCACCCGCGCGTCGTGAGTGACGATGAGCACACTGCGCCCGCTTTCGTTCAACTCGGCCAAAAGGCGCAAAATATCATCGCCGCTGGCCGAATCCAGGTTGCCCGTCGGCTCGTCAGCCAAAATGAGCTGCGGATCGTTGACCAGGGCGCGGGCGATGGCCACCCGCTGCTGCTGCCCGCCGGAAAGTTCGGTTGGCTTGTGGTAAATACGGTCACCCAAACCCACGCGGTGCAGTAGTTCATAAGCCCGTGCCCGGCGCTGGCGGCGCGGCACGCGGGCAAAGCGCATGGGAAAAGCCACGTTATCCAGCGCCGACAGGCTGGAAATGAGGTTGAAGGACTGGAAGACAAAGCCAATGGTGCGGCGACGGTAGGCAGCCAGCGCATTTTCGTCCATAACAGCGATAGATTGGCCGCCGACATCAATCTGGCCGCTGGTGGGACGATCCAGGCCGCCTAGCAGATGCAGCAGCGTACTTTTACCGGAACCAGATGGTCCCATCACAGCCCAAAAGCTCTTGTCGGCCATCTCCAGATCAACGCCGTCCAAGGCGTGAACGGCCTGGCGGCCCATCTGATAGGTTTTACGCAGACCGGTGACACGAACGAGTGACGTGGCCATGATTTAGAAGAACGGCCGTATCACCGTTACGTCGCTAAATTGGGCCGCCAGCAGGGCCGGTACGGCTCGCAGCAGGGTAAGGAAGATGACGGTCAGGAGAACGGCCGTCCATCCCTTAAACCGCGCCAAATTTTCACCAGTGCGTACACCAATCCCCAGCAACAATATGAACCAGAACAGGTATAAATCCACATGCGTCAACAGCGATGACAGGTAGAGAACCAGCGCGCCATCGTTGGCGGGCGCAAAACCGGATAATCCCAGATAAGTAAGGAGCTGACCGCTGTTCCACATGGCGGCAATACGCACCACACTGCGAATGGCAAACGGCAGACTGGCCCAGGCGGCGACGTTAAGTACCTGACGGCTGCTGCCGCGCCCGCCCAGCATGGTCAAAATGAGATGCAGTACCCAGCCCAGTACCAGCCAACCCAGGTAAACGCCCAGCAGGGCCATCACCGCCGGCAGCAGATAGGTGAAAACGGGGCCGCTGGTGGCGCTCATCGCCTGATAGAACTGGGCTTGCTGTTCCGGCGTGTAATATTCAAACCCGGGTGGCAAGAGTAACCGCCCGCTGGCTGCATCGGCTTGTTCAATTCACCAGCAACCAGGGCCAATGACGGCCGCCGCCACCAGAATGAGGATAGGGTCTGCCAGGTGACGTCGTTACAGTACCCGCAAATGCTCATTTGTCGAACAATACAGGCAGTATCCAGTCAAAATGCCAGCGGCTTCTGCGCTCAAATGCTGGGAGGGGAATATCGCTCATAAACGCTCCTATATACGCGGGGATTGGGGGGGGTAGGGAATAAAAAAATCCAGGGGAATCCCCAATCCCTTAATCCCCGCTATCGTCTTAATGTCATTAAGGCCACATTGACCTTGTTTATGTCAAATATATCTGGCTGAAATGGAAGGCGAACCCAGCCCTGTTCCGTCAGGCGCATGGGACGCGTACGCTCTCCGAGCGATTCCCGAAACCGGGCATACCCCCGGCTGCCACCGCTGCCTTCCGGTGGACAAGCACTTTCACCGGCCAGGCAAATGGGATACGGCCGTGTCTCCCCCTCTATCCGCAACTCCAACTCAATATCATGGTCCCAACGGTCACCAAAATCATACTCATAGCGGAATCGTGTGGGTATATCATGCAGCAGGTCTTCCAAACATATCTGTTCGGCATTCTTTATACCGAGTTCCAACATCGTCGCCGGATCGCTCAATTCCGTTCCGTTCACATTAAACAAATACAAATGGTAATTACGCCATCCCATCACAATTTGCAAAGCGCGATGCAGTTCATAAAACGTTGCCGCGCTGCTAATCTGGAAGCGCCGCCAAACAGGCGGCGTCACACCGATGAGCGTAATTTTCATCTGCAATACAGCCGGTTGATTGAGTTGTGACATCGGCGTGTCACCGGCCATCTCACTGCTCCTGCAAGCAAAAGCCCCAGGGGTGCAATCAAAAGCTGATTGTATCCCTGGGGGGTTCATGATTAATTTGCTAATTGCCTACCGGCAAACTGGAAACGGGAACACTTGTCACAACATAACGGGCGCTTACCCAGCCTTGAGAACCATTGGCCAAGACGATCTTTACCCAGGTACCGGCCGCATTGCGAACACCAGCCAGTGAATAAACCTGATTCAGGCTGACAATGGTGATAGCCGGATAGGATACATCCGGTCCCTGGCGCACATTGAGATAAAAAGCCGTCACGCGAGCCGTTGCCCCTGTAGGAACGGGCGTCGGTGTTGGCGTCGTCGGCGTGGGGTTGGTTTCAACAGCTAAATTGACAATGGGTATCGATGTAATGGTATAGACTGCACTGAGCCAGCCTTGAGTACCGTTGGGCAAGATGACCTTAATCCAGGTTGCGGCAGCATTGCGATAACCGGCCAACTGCAAAACATCGCCCCGGTTCAGTGTGGTGATAATCCCGTAGTTTGTACCTGGACCTTGACGCACATTCAGGCGGTAGATGTTGACGGTAGCTGTTCCGGTCGTGGCTGGAATAGGTGTCGGCGAGGGTACCGAGCTAATTTGGCTGCGGGTCAACCGGGCACGAGCACCACCGCTGTTTTCATAATATTCCATCTTGATGACGGCATTACCGGTCGGTACGTCGATTTCACCAGTAATCTCCCCCGACTGATGATCGTACCAGGCATTGATGATTTGCTGGTTGTTCACCCAGACACGTACACCATCATCGGTATTGGCGGTAAACCGGTAACGGCCGGCCGTTAAGTAGATAGTACGTGTCCAGCGCACAGAGAAATTATCGGTGTTGATACCTGAAGCGGGTGAACCATTGCCCCAGTCAAAATCGATGTGAGCATCGTTGCGAACAAGCGTGGGTGTTCCGGACAGGTTTTTGTTGTTGTAATATTCGCCGCGCCACGTGGTAGTCGTGTCTCCACCGGATATTTTGGTGTAGGAAAGGTGCGCTTCTGCACCGCCAACACGTTCGTAGTATTCCATGCGAATGGGGACTGTGCCGCCAGGCAGATCGATTTCGGCGCTGTAGGCAGTGGCTCCCTGATCGAACCATTTGTCGATTATTAATTGGTTGTTGACCCATAACCGAACACCATCATCGGTATTGGTGGTAAAGCGGTAACGGCCGGCATCCAGGCTGAGATCGCGGGTCCAGCGTACGGAAAAATTGTCTGCGGCCACACCGCTGCCGGGTGAGCCCCCGCCCCAGTTGAAGTCGATGGAGCTATCGTTGCGGACGAAGGCTGATGCGCCGGAAAGGTTGGCGTTGTTGAAGTATTCACCACGCCATTGGGTGATGGTTGTTGACACCGTTGTGATCGTTAATTTGGCAACGGCCGCACCACCTGCATCATAGTATTCCACCTTGACAACATGATCGCCGCTGCTGATATTGACCGTGGTACTCATCGTATGAACCTGACTGTCAGTCCAGGAATCCAGAATGATGTTACCATCTAAATAGATGCGCATCCCATCATCCATCGTGGCATCGAACCGGTAAGTACCGCCGGTAAAATTGATCGTTTTCTTCCAGCGGGCCGAGAATTGATCACTCGTAATGTCGCCTGGCGCACCCTGGCTCCAATCGTGATCGATATTGTCTTCTTGACGGACAATGACGGGATCGCCAGCCAGGTTTTTGTTGTTCCAATATTTGGCTTGCCAGGTTGAATCAGCCGCCAAAGAGGAGCGAGTTTGTACCAATAAAATTGAAATGACCAGCAGAAGGGCCGCCCCCAGGCCAGTCCGCCACTTATTTTTTTGCCTAAACAGTTTGTTAACCATTACCAATCTCCTTCGAGAACCACTCATTAAACGGAGAATACAAAGGTAAGAGAGGAAGGATACAATACGTATTCTCCATTGCTGACACACAAATCGCCCAAGCCAAACTCAGGCATAGTATTATGATAATGGGATACGGCCGTATCCACATCAGTCTTAAGATAGATCAAAAAGACCGCCTTTTGTGGCGGTCAATGTAAGACAAATGTTGTAGGCAGCCTGATTTTACGGCTCATCCAGGCTGGTTAATCCGTGCCGCAAAGCGTAAAGAGCCGCCTGGGTGCGGTTCTCCAGGCTCAGTTTGTCGAGGATGTGGCTGATGTGGGTTCGTACCGTCCGTTCACTGATGGTGAGCAAATCGGCGATTTCCTGGTTGGAGAGGCCATGAGCAACGTGACGCAAAATATCATTTTCCCGATCGGTCAGGGGTTCTTCGAGCGAAGCCGACGGCCGTTTCAGTGCCTGCATCATTTTGAAAGCAATAGAAGGCTGCATGAAGGGACGACCATGATGGACGGCATGAATCGCCTCAACCAATTCTTCCGGTGTAGAATCTTTCATTAAATAACCGAGTGCACCATTTTGCACGGCCGTTACCACTGCTTCCTCATCACTGGAACTGGTCAATACCAGAATGTGAACGTCGGAATAATCATTTTTTAGTTCCGTAATGACTTCCAGTCCGCCGCGGCGCGGCATTTGCAAATCCAATAACAGCACGTCCGGCAGCAGCGCCCGATAAAGCGCCGCCGCTTCTACACCGTCAACCGCTTCGCCAACCACTTCCAGACCCGGTTCGGTTAGCAGCAGCGTGCGGATGCCTTTGCGCACCACCGTATGATCGTCGGCAATGAGAACGCGAATTGTCCCACTCATCATTCAATCCTTTGCCCAAGCAGGCAAACAGTCCTGCTCATTCGTGCTGATAAATCACATCCACAAAATTGCCGGGGTACAAACGAACCGTCACCGTGCAGCCCTGACCAGGGGAAGACACGATTTCCAATGTTCCGCCCCGGCTTTCAGCCCGTTGGCGCATGTTGGCCAGCCCCATGCCGCCCTGAAACATGGCTGCATCCGGATCAAAGCCACGGCCGTTATCAGTTACTACTAATCGTACAGCCCCGTCAGGCTCTTGCGCGATTTGCACCGTTACGGCCGTGGCGTCTGCATGTTTCAGCGCGTTATTCAACGCTTCCTGAGCAATATGATACAACGTTTCTTCCACTGTCGGCAGCAGCGGCGGCAGGTTCTCGGCCAGCAGGCGGGCATCAACGCCAGCCCGCTTTTCAACGGCATCCAGCCGATGCTGCAACGTCTCAACCAGGCCATCAAGCTGAAGAGCTAACGGCCGTAACCGGTACAACAGCAGCCGCATCTCCTTCAACGCCTGCTGCGAGGTCAAGCTCAATTCAGCCAAAGTTTCATCCAGCAGCTCTGGATTACTGCCCGATTTAGCCAGTCGGCGGCCGGCAACAGCCAGCAAACTCATGCTGTACAGCGCCTGGGAAACAGAGTCGTGCAAGTCCCTGGCCAGCCGGTTGCGCTCTTCCATCACCGCCAGCTGCTCCGCCTTCTGGCGCAGGCGATGACTTTCAATGATCGCCGCCATTTGGTCGGCCGTTGAATCGAGCAGCTCAATATTTTCCGGTGATAACGGCCGCTGCCTTTCCCAAAAGGCGCTCAAAACACCGATGCTGTGCCCTTTCACCCGCATCCGTACCCCGACAAAGGCGTTCAGGCCAGACTGGCGGAAAATGGGCCGGGTGTATGCGTTGGCCCGGATATCGGTGACCACAACCGGTGTTTTTTTCTTGAGTACTTGTCCAGCTAACCCGACATCGGCGGGAGCGGCCGTCAACTCCTTTTGCATGGCTTCGGTTAAGCCAAAGTGACCCGCAAGGTGCAAATGTTCACCGCTTTCGTCGAGTAAATGAACCATGCCCACCGCTGCCTGCACGGCCGTTAACACCCGCTGCAGCGCCCGCATAACCATTGTGTTCAAATCAAGCGATTCACTGGCCACCTGCATCACATCATACAATGCCTTGAGCTTTCGCATCCGGTCGGCCATTTGCCGCTCCAACCCCTGGTAAGCCAGGATATGGTCGGTCACGTCATGCAAGATGAGGATGAATTGAAGCGTAGCGGAAGACTGGGGATACGGCCGTACCAGCAAATCCCAATAAGTCTCTGCCCCGCCGCGACGGATGTTAACGGTTTCGGTTTGCACCGGTTCGCCCGCTTGCAGTTGCTGCAAAAATGGTTCCAAAAGACGCCGGGCATCGGGCCACAGCGTCGGCAAACTGGCTCCAACTAATGATTCAAGCGGCCTGCCTGGATGAAACTGGGCAATAAATTGAGCAAAGCTTTGATTATGCCAGATGAGATTAAAGGTTGAGTCCAAAATGGCAGCGCTGGCAGCCAACTCAGTTAACAAATCGGGGAAAAAGTCAGGGTTTTGGGTACTCATCAGATGGAGACCGTTCGCAAATTTTCACCAAACCAATTACAACCATTTTTTGTGACGGAAAAAGAGGATCATGGAAACGGCCGTGATCAGCACTACCCCCCAAACAGTCCAGTAACCCCAGCGCCAATGCAGCTCCGGCATATAGGCAAAATTCATCCCGTAAAGGCTGGTAACAAAGGTAATGGGGATAAAAATAGTCGAAATCACCGTCAAAACCTTCATAACCTCATTCAATTTATTGCTCAGGCCAGAAAGATAAATATCCAGCAGCCCGGAAACGATGTCCCGGTACGTTTCCAGCGTGTCAATCACCTGGATGGTATGTTCATACACGTCACGCAAATAAATCAGCGTTCCCTGGTCAAAAAGGTCTGATTCGCCGCGCTGTAATGCACCGATGACTTCGCGCAAAGGCCAGACAGTACGGCGCAGATAAAGCAGTTCCCGCTTAAGATGCTGAATTTCTTCCAGCGTATCACGGTTGGCATTGGTGATCAAATCATCTTCCAAATCTTCAATCCTGTCTCCCAGGTTTTCCAGGATGACAAAGTAGTTATCTACAACCACATCCAAAAGGGAGTAAGCCAGATAATCAACACCTTGCCGGCGCAGGCGGCTCTGTTCATTTTCCAGACGCTGGCGCAGAGCCTGAAATGTGTCGTCTTCCTGCTCTTCAAAAGTGAGGACGAATGTTTTTCCCAGGACAATGCTGATTTGTTCGGGTTGAATACGGCCGTTTTCCCCCAAGGTGAGCGCCTTCAGGATTAAGTAGACATAATCGTCGTATTGTTCCAACTTGGGCCGCTGGTCGGTATTCAAAATATCTTCCAGCAGCAGTGGATGAATGCCAAAAAACTGGCCGATGGCCTCAATCACGGCCACGTCATGCAGGCCGGCCACCGTCACCCAGGTGTGGGTCTGCACATCTTTGACCATCGTTAAATCGGCCACATCACCAATTTGCCGCTTGCTGTAATGGCTTTCATTGTAGTCAACGGCCATAACCAGCGCCTGTTCCATCTTTTGTTCACCTAGATGAACCAGCGTTCCCGGCAAATTGCCTGCTTTTTCAGCTCGGCTGCGGATATTTTTTCTCATCATTTCCTCTGTCCGCCCCACTTAGTAAGTGACCAATGGCAAGTTGGCAAGTACTTTTAACCAGAGAAAACTTGCCACTTGCCAACTTGCAGAATGTCAGATTATGGCCATTGTCAACATAATAATCAATCAAACAAAGACAAGCCCGCCCCGGCAAACCGTTCGTGAACCAGCGCCAGCAAACGGGGCAGCATGTCGGCTGCTTTGCCAAATTTCGTTTTGGTGACCAGGGTCAGCTCTGCCTGCTGGCCAATAACACCTGATTCGCTGATGATTTGCCACGGTTCTAGCAAATTGGGCAGAAGCACAACAGCTTCCTGGCCCAGTTCTTCCAGCAGCACCAGGGCATGGGGCAGATCTTCAGCCGATGTTTTTAGTTTCACGTGCGCCATTGAAAAACGGCCGCGGCTGAAATTGCGGACGACGCGCACCTCGCCGTTAGGCACGGTGAACAATTCACCAGTGGGGGCACGCACGTGAGTGGTCCGCAAGTTAACAGCTTCAATAACTCCTTCTACCGGCCCCCCGCTCATGCCCAACAGTTCTACTTTTTCGCCTACGTCAAATGTATCTTCGAACATAAAGCTGATACCGGTAAGAAAATCGCTCAGCAACGGCCGTGCCCCCAACCCAAACGCCGCGCTAAACAAACCAATCATCCAAATCAACGTATCAGTCTCTACCGCCATCGACAGACTCGCAAAGGTGGCCGTAGCAAAAGCCAAAAAAGTGATGGCACTGGCCACCAGGCCACGCAAAGTCGCCAGGCGCTCTGGACGGGAACGGCGCTGCTCCGGCGAGAAGCGATCCAGGTAAACTAGCCGCGCTGTTCGTCCCGACAAGCGATGGACAATCCAGGCTACCAGATAAAAAATGGCCACGCGCAGCGCATAACTCCACCACACTGGCGACGTAAATGCCAATTGGACAGACTCAATCATCTTGCGCCTCAATCTTAAACGAGCCAGTTTGCTCCAAACGCTGGCGCTGGCGGGCCAGGGCCGGCTTACCCTCGCGCCAATGGTTAAATTCGCGAACGGTTTCATAAGCGAAGTCGATATCGTCATGCTGGGCGAAGGCACGCAGAATCGCTTCCCACATTTGCTGTTCACTGTTGCGGCGCTGCCGCGGATTGACCAGATAACGCATGGTAAGTAGCACACCGCTGCCTTCAACTTTGGTGTAAACGGTGGGAGCAACGTTGCCGTAGGAGATGACAAACCGTTTGCCGGCTTTACGGCCGTATGCCTTCGCTTCTTCCTCCACTTCCGGTGCATGCTCTTTTACCACGCGGGAAACAATTGCTTTGGCCAGCTCCCAGTTACTCTCGAATGTAACCATCACCGGGATTTCATTCCAAATGTAAGGCAGCCCATGACTGAAATTGGCTACCGCCTCACGGAAGACAACACCGTTGGGCAAGTGAACCACGCGGCCGGTACTTTGTTCTGCGTCAATGCGTGCGCCAATTTCCAACAAACTGAAAGCAAAAAGGCGCACGTCGATAACATCCCCGGCGTGGCCGTTGATTTCAATACGGTCACCAACGGTAAACGGCCGTCGCCAGATAATAAACGCCCACGCCGCCAGATTTACAATCAAATCCTGTAAGGCAATGGCAATACCGGCCGACAACAGCCCTAAATACGTCGCCAGTGACTGCACACCCTCCAGCCAAAGCCGCCCCACCAAAAAGATGCCTAAAATGACGACAAAATACTCGGTTCCCTTGCTCCAGGAATACAAAGCCCGTGTATCCTCCCGGAACCGGCGGTTGACAATCCGCAGCAAAATCAGACGCAGCAGAATCAATGCCAAAATAATGAGCAGCGAATTCAACAGCCGGGCCTGCATGTTCGGGTGCAAGTTCAGGTAACGCTGCAAGGAGTCGCGAATGATTTCTATCATGAGTAACTGATTAATCGCGAAGTATGCCGGGACCTCGTGACTTCCTCCGGTCGAATGACCTCAACCGTAACATTCGTTTCTTCCTGGATGGCGTGGGCAAACTGCTCAATGGCATCGTCGCCAAACACGGTGGCCGAGGTGCCGCGCGGCGCACCCAGCAGCAGCAGTTCAGCCTTGGAATTGCGCAGGAACTGGGCGATTTCCTCCCGCACTTCGCCGACTTTAACCACCAGGCGCACATCAATGTTCTGCGCTCCGGCCCGTAATTTGGCAATTTGCAGCATGACGTTGCCCATCCAAATCAATTCATCGCGAACGGCCGTTTGCAGCGTCTCATCAACCCTGTCCTGCATATTAGAATCGGCCACAAACAAAAACACCAAATCCTGGCCCGACTGCTTGGCCCGTTCAATAGCCGCCAGCTGTACCGCCCGGCTGCCTTCCCCGCCCCGTGTAGCACAAACAATACAGCTCATTATTCGTCCTCCGAATTAGCTTCAGCCGGCAGTGATTCTACCCGCCACCGCTGATTGGCTTTGATTATTTCCAGCGCCGCCAGCCGTTTATCTGATTCCTCAATCAACTCTTCATACATCTCATCGGAAATAAATCCCCGCCGGGCAGCGTCGCCGTAGGCATTCCGTTCCGCCTTGATGACGTCGGCACGGGCCTGCAAATACATATCCTGTTCCAGTTCGGGAAAAGCCTGCAAATGCTCGCGCAACGCCACTTTATGATGGGCGATTTCTGCCTCGTAAACAGCATCCATCGCCTCCGATACGTCCTTGAACAAGATTCCTTCATCCCTCATCCTTTCCAGTTCTTTTTGCCCCGTCATTTTGGCATACAGCAATGCCTGCCGCCGCTGCTGTTCAATTTTTTGCGGCGGTTTTTCGGCCAAGCCCAACCGGCGGATTAATTTTTCGATGGTCGTGCCCTGCACCAGCAGCGTGAATAACACCACGCCAAAGGTCATTACCCGCAGTTCCTGGTCAATCGTGCCGCCGAACACATCGCCGGTCAAAGTTAAGGCCAGTGCCAGACTGATGGCACCGCGCAGCCCGCCCCAGTACATGACATGCCGGTACGGCCGTGGAATGTGACCTTCGCTGGTGAAACGGCCGTGCAGCCACGTCAAACTGTACACCACCACCGCCCGACTCAACAAAATAGCCACCACAGCCACCAAAATCGGAACCCGCCAATTAAACAACTGCTCAATCACAACCTCCAGCCCAATCACCAGAAAAACCAGCGAGTTCACAGCATAAGCCAAAAACTCCCAAAAGTTCTCTAACGTCAGCTTGGTCGTCGGCGAAGTATTCTGCATGCCGATATTGCCCACCATCAAACCGGCCGCCACTACCGCCAAAATACCGCTCAGATGAAACTCCTCAGCAATGACAAACGCACCAAAAGCCAGCGCTACACTGGTCGCCGTCTCAATCATAGCGTTGTCTACATTTTTCAGAATCAGGTAAGATACAGCAAATCCAAGCCCCAGCCCCACAGCCAGGCCGCCGACGGCAACCCGCAAAAACTCAATAACCGCTTCACTCAACACCAATCCTGCCGACTGGCTGCTGGCCGCTGCCGCCGCAATTGCCAGATTAAACAGGACAATCGCCACGCCATCATTAAACAAACTCTCCCCTTCCACCAAAATTGCCAGCCGTTTACTGACCCCCAGACTGCGGAAAAAAGCGATGACAGCCACCGGATCAGTCGCCGAAATGAGCGCGCCAAAGGCAACGGCCGCTACAAACGGAACATCCAGCACCTGCACCACAATGCCGCCTACAATAATCGTGCTGATCAACGTTCCACCAAAGGCCAGAAGCAAAATGGGTACCAAATCAAACTTTAAGCCTTCCCACTTGATATGCAGCGTAGCCTCAAACAGCAATGGAGGAACCAGAATAGCCAAAATCAGGTCGCTGCTGACGCTGAAATGAAGGAAGTTGGGGAAAAAAGAAAACAGCAAGCCAGCCACAACCAGGGCCACCGTGTAAGGCATTCGGATGCGTTGATTAAAAATAGCCACCAACGCTGCAATCGAAAGCAGGATAACAAATCCCAGTTCCAGATCAATCAAGCTAATTGATTCTTGAGCCGCACCAATGAAATTCATAAATAAGAGTCCCTTATTGCTAAATCATGCGTCACGCATGACGCATGATAAAATGACGTTATGATGCTATGACATGTCCATTTGTAAATAATCACTCAGGTTTACTGCACCGTACTGACCTTTTTGGAATTTGCTTTTGTCAGCCCTCCAGGGGATGGTGCAGTCAAAGCCGGCTTTGGCGGTCAGGCTTTTCTGACCGGGCACATGAATACCGGATGGATCCAATGAACTGCCGGGCATTCTTTCCATAACCACCATATCTTTGTCGGCCTGAAAGCGGGTAGCAAAAGCCCATTCCACCTGCGCCGGATCGTGAATATCAACATCGGTATCGACGACCCAGACGTGTTTGAGAGAACCATGTCCTTTGAAAGCGGCTTCGATGGCGAAACGGCCGTCATCCGCCCCCTGCTTGTCAATTTGCACCACCGCATGCAGCCAGGATGCACCGCCAGGTGTGATAACAGCGCCTGTACAGCGCGTAACTTTGTTCACCTCGGCGAAGATAGTCGGTTCGCGGGGCATGCCCATGAGCAGCTTGTGCTCCAGGCCGCCGGGCAGCAGCGCATGGAAAATGGGATCGCGACGATGAGTCATCAAATCAATCTCGATAACCGGCTGGTCACGCACAATGTCCATCGTTTCCGTCAAATCCATAAATGGCCCTTCGCTGGTTGTGCATCGGGTAATACGCCCTTCAAACACGATTTCGGCGTCGGTGGGCACTTCCAGGTCACTGGTACGGCATTTGACCAGCGGCGTAGGGGCCAGCGCATGAGCTACGGACAATTCATCCACGCCGGGGGGCGGCGACATGGAGGCAGCCAAATGAGTGGCCAGCGATACGCCGATGCAAATGGCTACGGGCAGGTCGCCGTCTACTTTTTGCATGGCGTTGTAGGTGCCGCGCCGCTCGATAATGCGGGCGGCGAAATGGTTTTTGTCCAGGCGAAGCAGGCGATGGTAACACATGTTACGGCCGTACTCCGCATCCTTCGTAATCACCACAGCACTGGCAATATAATGGCCGGCATCTTGCGGCAAGTGCAGCAGAATCGGCAGTTGGTACAAATCCACGTCTTCCACCACTACTTCCTGGCATGATCCACTTTCTACAATGGGCGGTAGTTGGGGATTGTCTAATGCCTGGGCCAGATGCTGCGTCAAATCGGCCGGCGGCACGTCCAAATCCATGCTGAAATATTTGCGATCCGAGCACGGCCCGGCACACACCCGCCAGCCGGGATAACCTTTGACATGGTTGAACAACACCGGCCGGCCTTCCAGCGCGTGGGCTACATTGGCCATTTCAAAAGTTGTGTCTACTGTTTTGTCAATCGTAATCAGATCGCCGCTGTCGGCGGCCTGCTGTAAAAAACGTCGAAAGCTCATAGGACCTCAAGAAGTTGCAGAGTTGCGAAGTTACGTTATTACTTTGCTACTTTGCCACTCTGCCACTTTCCCTCTAATTCAGTTTATAATGGTCGGTAACGAAGGTGGACCGTAGGGAATGTGTTTGTGTTTCATCCCGCGAGTCACTCCGTCTTGTTTTACTCTATTTGTAACTACTAGCTGCCGAAGACTGAGGATGGTCGGTGAATCTACCGAACCGCTGTCGAAGCCCCGTTGCAGCTAACTCTATTTTATGATCAAATATCATTCGCAGGCAGAATGGTCATGACTTCTTCACCCGTTCGCCCCTGCGCCTAATCACTTCTTCAGGAAGGTAACATGTCCCGACAACGCATTTTTTGGTTTGCCGTTTCTGTTCTAATTCTATCATCTTTAGCTTGCAACGCCTTTGCTGGCGATACCGAGCCGGGGTTGACCCTGCCGCCACCACCGATTTCAGAAACTGCGGCCGCACTCCCGCCCACAGTTGTGATAGACATTGCACCGACGGCTACACTGCCCGGCGCAGCAACCGATGTACCGCTGGTGGATGCCAGCGGCAATCCGCTTCTGGAAGCGTTGGTAGATGTGAACGTGCGTACCGGACCCGGTGTTCAGTACAACCGGGACAGTTTCCTTTTTGGCGGCGAAGTGGCGCAGGTGCTGGGACGCGATCCAGAAAGCGGTTGGTGGAAGATTGAGTGCCCCGGACGCTCCAGTGGAACGTCGTGCTGGGTATCCGGCGGGTCACAGTACACGAAGGTGACCAATGGTGCGGGTGTACCGGTAGCGGCCGTTCCCCCTACACCAACTCCCATCCCATCTCCCACGCCTGAGATCGATGCGCCTGATACTGGAACCAGCATCGCGGTCAATGGACTGCTCACTTACGCCGATGAAGACGGTCTGTGGCTGGTAACATTAGATATGAGACAGAATCCTCCGGCAGGCGGTACGCCGATGCAGTTGGTAGAGGGCGGCAGGTTAGAACGGCCGTTACTCTCTCCCGACGGCCGCAAAATCGCCTACATTGCCAGCGGCGATGGTGCCAATTCCCTGCACATCTATAACCTGGACAACGGTTCCGACCGGATGCTGGTTGACGCCGCCGAACTGCCGGTGACTCTGGATGCAGACACGGCCGTTCTCGTTGGTCAAGTCGAATGGCTCAACAACAGCTTGGGGCTGGTTTTCAACACTTATTTCCTAAACCTGGCCGGGCCAGGTGCAGGCGAACGAGTCGACTTGTGGACGGTGGGACTGGATGGCACAGTGACGGAACGGTTTGAAGCAGGACAGGGCGGCGGCGCGTTTGCGTTGTCAGCCGGTAATCAGGTTATCCTGGCCCAGCCCGACGCTATAGTCCGCGCCAATCTGGATGGAACTGGAGCAGAAACGATCATCGAATTTGATCTGATTAACACGGCCAGCGAATACATCTACTACCCGCAGCCACAGTGGGCGGCCGATGGCAGCGCCTATGTAGCCATTCCCGATGCCGACCCGTGGCGATCCGATTCGGAAGCAGCGTTATGGCGTATCCCGACCAGCGGCAAAGCCGAAGGGATGGCCGCACTGCCGGGCAATATTCTGTTCGACCCGGTGCAGTGGTCGCCAGATGGCAGCCGGTTAGCCTATGTACAGCGGTTGATGGATCCCTCGAATCCACCGCCGGTGCTGATTTTGGCGGATGGCAACGGCCGTAACGTCGCTCCCTACGCCAGCAATACCCAACTCGCCTTCTTTGGCTGGAGTCCCAATGGCCAGTATTTTCTCTATGCTGCCAGCGATCACGTGGGCATTGGTCAGGTGGATGTGCCCCCGAAGAAAGTGGAAATTACAGGCGGCGGGGCGCAGCTGCAATGGCTGAACGCGTCAGCTTTCATCGCCGCGACCGCCGTCAGCAGCGGCTGGAACCTGACCAGCGTCAATCTGGGCGGCGAAACAGTTCTGCTGGCAACAGCCAATGCGACGCCGCCCCAGTTTGATGTCTGGTCGCCTTAACGGCCGTATTCCGTAAATCGTGACCCTTCAATCTATAAAATCAAGTCAAGGGGTGTCGCCACTTCAAGCCAGGGAAACGAGCAAAATCACCATCCGTCGTAATCCATTCACTGCCCGATTCGATGGCCAATGCAGCCAAATACGCGTCAGGAATCAAATTCCCTTTTACACCAGATGTTTGGCACAGCCGTGTAAAAATGTCCCAATGTCTGGCTCCTGGCGCAATGATGGTGCAGTTGGGCTGATTACGGATTTCCTGCGTAAAAGTAAGCGCCACTTCTGTCTCGCTGGGCGGGTTAAAAACACGGGGATGAGTCACAATTCGCAAAAAGCCGCTCAACACAATATCAGCCACGCCGTACGTCTGATCGCTGTTAATAATTTCTTCCAGCCATTTCCGGTAAGCGGTATGGTTGGGCGCATCGGCACGATGGGCATAAACCAGAATGTTGACATCAAAGAGTATCATCGGCTTCCATTAATTCTAGTAATGCGGCTGAATCATCCAGATCGACACCGGGCTGTAAGCCATTGCCATCGACTGTCGTCAGGTAAACTGGGGGACGTTCGGCCAACTGCTTTGATTTGGTCAACATCTGCCTTAACGCATCTTCGATAACGGCCGTCATTGACTGCCCTGTTGCCACAGCATATTTTTTGGTTTCAGTTAGTAACTGTTCATCAAGTCGAATCGTTGTTCTCATACATCAAAGCATATAATAATGACATAAATATGTCAATTCTCAATTTCAGCCCAACCAGCAGCCTGTTTTTCGTATTTCAGTACCCCATTCACTTCTGTGAAAACAATATCGATGGGAACTAAACGGCCAACCGTTACGTAGGCTGCTTCCCCAACCGGCGTGCTCGTGCGTCGCTCCTCAAAGCGGTCCATGTTTTCATGAAACCAGGGTCGTACAATATCCATCGGTAGGCAGTAGAGACGGCCGTTGCCCACAAAATAGTAAAACAACCACTTGGCTCCCGTATATAAAAAGCAGCCCGGCGTCCCTTTTGCCTCATTACTGACCGTTTCAAAAAAGAAATTACCGGTGTTATGGTAGCGGTCGCCTTTGATTTCGATGGGAATGGTGCGGAGACGGCCGTGTCCATCCGCCACCGTCCACAACAAATCCACATCATACGGTTGGAATGCTTTCTCCGCTTCCACGTTATGCACAGCCACCGTTTGCGACCAAAACGTCTCCAGAAAATGGGTCACGGCAGCCGCTGCCGCTTTAGCAACTTCGGCCGTATAGACCATCTTGTGTTCCTTGAGTTTGCGGGACATGAGAAGATTATAGCAGTAACTTGCGTCCTGTGGTCATACGTCATTTGGTCATGCGTCATAATTGCCGCGCAAACGACTGACTCACGCATGACGGATGACGTATAAAAAAACTGCTCCCCCTGTTCACATGGAACAGGGGGAGCGGGCAGAGGGGATGTCGTCATGAGCAAGAGGAGTCGCTCACAACATGAACAAACAGGTGTTAGCGGCGGCGTAAAAATGCAGGTATATCTAAATTATTCGGCGAGAATTTGGGTTGAACCGTTTCCCGCTCGCGGATGGGGTCGCCCTGAGGCGCGCCCATCGATTGGCTGGATGAACTTACCGGGGCAGCGTCTACGGAAACAGACGGCCGTTCCGGGCGTTGGTTTAACATCTGGCGACGAGTCGGCGTACGCTCAAAACCGGTGGCAACTACCGTGATGCGCATCTTGTCGCCCATCGTCTCGTCAATAACCGCACCAAAAATGAGATTGGCGTCGGGATGCGCCGTTTCGCGGATGATGGCGGCGGCTTGATTGACTTCGTACAGGCTCATGTTTGGCCCACCGGTCACGTTGAACAAAATACCGCGCGCGCCGTCAATAGTCACGTCCAACAAGCGGGAGCTAATCGCCTGTTCAGCAGCAATGCGCGCCCGGTCATCACCTTCGCCCGTGCCTACGGCCATCAAGGCCGCGCCACCTTGCGACATGATCGTCTTCACGTCAGCAAAATCCAGGTTGATAAGACCAGGGACAGTAATGAGTTCACTGATACCCTGGATGCCCTGGCGCAGGACGTCATCGGCCATACTGAAGGATTCGGTCAGCGAGACGCGACGGTCGGTCAGTTCCAGCAGGCGATCATTGGGAATGACGATAAGGGTATCGACCTGCTCCTTGAGTTTTTCAATGCCATCTTCAGCGGAACGGGTACGCTGGCTGCCTTCAAACATGAACGGCCGTGTCACCACACCAATCGTCAGCGATCCTTCTTCACGGGCCACTTTGGCCACGATGGGTGCAGCGCCCGTGCCGGTGCCACCGCCCATGCCAGCCGTGATAAACACCATATCCGACCCGTTCAAAACCTCATGCAAATCTTCCAGCGATTCCGTCGCCGCCTTTTCGCCATACTCTGGATTTCCACCAGCACCCAAGCCGCGTGTCAGTTTTTCGCCAATGCGAACACGCGTGGGCGCATCCGACAACAACAATGCCTGGTTATCGGTGTTGATAGCAATAAAATCAACGCCTCCCACGCCTTCTTTAATCATGCGGTTCACGGCATTACAACCGCCACCACCGACGCCAGCGACACGAATGCAAGCAATGTTTTCTAACTCAGGTGTTCTTTGCATATCTCTACCCTCATACAATTAGGACTGAGGACTGAGTGAAAAGTGATAAGGCGTGAACACTCAGTCCTCATCACTCAAACCGCATTCCTCACAATAAAGTTGCTTTATTTCCTGGACGCGGATCGTAACGACTGGCGTATTGGTCCAGGGTGGCTTTTTCAACCAACCACTTATTACCAAATTTAATTGCCGGCAGTTTACCCTGGCGAATGAGCCGCCGCACCGACTCTGGGTGAATATTCAAGCGTTTGCTGATTTCAGCAACACCAGCGTAATTTTCTAATAAATCGAACTTGCTCATAGTAAAATGGGGAAAACTTTTTTAATCAAAACGTACTTTTCTCTTCCGCTTTCCCTCAATGAACCCAATGTTGCCAAATCTTAGTTCCAGGCAATTTTGTAGTTCACATAAATTCGAGACAGATTCATATAGTGCGGGATAATACAACAATTATATTTGTTGTAACAATACAACAAAACATAAGCAATGTCAAGGGTTTTGTTGTAATTGGTCAACAAAAGGGGGTCTCATACGTCATTTAGTCATGCGTCCTGCATTAGACTAAATGACGCATGACTTATGACGCCTCATTCCAAAAGCAAGCCACAAATAGAAACCAGGGAGGTATCCTGTGGATCGGCGGGACAATGTTCGTAGGCAACTTGACGGCCGTTCACCGGCCCCAAAAAACGCAGCATGGTATGGATAGAGGAGAAGCCGCAAATACGGTTGCGATCTTGAATGGCGGCAATTTGAGTGTAAAAACCGGCAGCGTCCCCCTGCAAAACCGTTTGAATCAGCCGATCATCTTCCTTTCTAAGCCTGGTGCGGCGGGGAGCATCCATTAAGAAATCATCGCCAAAGTTGGGGCCGACATGGGCCAGATCGACGGAAGCAACGGCCAACACTTTTTTGCCGGCAGTGACCCGACGTAGAGTGGCAACGGCCGTATTCAACAAATTATCCTGCTCCGGGTAGCCGCCGTTGGTCACAAAATGATGAAAGGAGCCGCACAAAATGGGAACCATCGGCTTGGGGGCCATGCCGGCCTGGTGGTAAACATGATGCAGCCAGACCGCCGACAGCTCCACCGAATGCTCGGCGCGGTGGTGCAGTTCTTCGCCAAACGCATTTTCCGGGCCGATGGCCGCCGCCAGTTCGTCAATGAGCGTCAAATCTGTGGGCAGGACGCCGTAGGGTGTGGCGTAAGGCTGATGGGTCAGGGTCATTGTGCCCAGGCCGCCGTTGTGGTCGGTGCCAAAGATGAGGACGAGGTCGGCTTCAAGTACGGCCGTTTCTGCCCGCCGCCACACTTTAGCATACACCGGCCCGCCCCGCTGGTAATCAATATGGGGGGAAATGACGGCACGGCCGTGCCACGGCTGCCAGCCATCCAAATCATCTCCGTCAGCGTAGGTTTGGAACAATTTGGTCAACTCGGCCGGATCGCCGGGATAACTCAAATCGGCCAAGGCCGGGGGGCGGTGCGGTTGGGCGCGGTATTCAGCCAGAAGAGCTTGCCGGGCCTGCCGTGAACGGCCGTTATCCAACAAAAACGCCGCATCTAACTGATCGAGAGCATTGTCCACAATCTCAAATTCCAATATTTCGCCGACCATGCGGCAAAAATCCTCATGAATCTGCCGCCGGGTACGGCGGCCATCCAAAAGCATGAGCATTTGCGCCAGGCCCTGGGGCACAATAAGCTGCTGGGGCGAAAGCTGCAAAGGATCGCGCAGCAGCCACATTTGTTGCCCCAGATGGGTAACTGGTTGAAAATCCAAGGGACGCAAGATAGGCTTATCGGACAAAATTGCTCCTTTTGGCCGCTGGTTGTTGGCTGTTGGTTGTTTGTAAATTATCTAGCTGCCAGCCACCAACTACTAGCAACCAGTTACCAGCCACCAACTACCAGTATCGTTTTTTGAGGGATAGAATGCAAGCATTCAAAGCAAAAATTCATCTGATTGGGCTGATTATTTTATTGGCGGCTTGTGCCGGACCGGAAACGGCCGTTCCCCCCACACCGCTTATATCCGACAAAAACACACAACCGGTCGCCGCTACCCCTACCCTGGCCGCCAATCCGACAGCAACTCCCCAATCGCAGCCGGCGACTGACCCAGTCGGAGCCAGCGCCAGCCCATCTTTAGGCGATCCCTACATTCCTGAACTAGGCAACACCGGCTACGACGTGCAGCAGTACGTTTTGCAGTTGGCGCTTGATCTGGCCTCACCCCAGGTGCAGGGCACGACCCGCATTCAGGCGCTGGCCGAATTCGACCAGCTCAGCCAACTTTCCTTGGATTTTATCGGTTTTGCGATTAGCCGGGTCAGTGTGGATGGCAAGGCCGTTCCCCACCAACGGGACGGTGGCAAGCTCATCATCAACCTGCCGCAGCCGCTGGCCGCCGGTACGCCGTTTGAGATCACTATCGGCTACAGCGGCACACCGGTACGGGAACCATCGCCCTATGTGGGGTTTTCGGAAGCGCTGGGGCTGCAATATGTGGACGGCCGTTCCCTCTACGCCCTGTCTGAACCGGACGGCGCTCGTTACTGGTTCCCGGCCAATGACCATCCCCGCGACAAAGCCCGGTTTCGCTTTGAAATCACTGTACCCGCTGGGTCAACGGCCGTGGCCAACGGCCATCTCCTCACCACTGAAACGCACGAAACAACCACCACCTTCATCTGGGAACACAACTACCCGATGGCCACTTACCTGGCCCTGGTCGCCGTCGGCCCCTACGAGCGGATTGACGCCGTTTCGCCTGGCGGCATTCCTCTGCGCCACTATACCTTTGCCGAATCGCGGGAAGGTTTTGAAACGGCCGTAGCCGTCACCGGTGAAGCCATTGATTGGATGAGCCAACTTTTGGGCACGTACCCATTTGAGGAATTCGGTTACGTCGCCGCCGATGTGCCCGGTGCGTCGATGGAAACCCAGACGATGGTTCTGCTCTCATCCAACATGACTGGCCAGCGAACGGCCGTACACGAAATGGCCCACATGTGGTTTGGTGACTGGGTCAGCCTCGATTCCTGGCAAGAAATGTGGCGCAATGAAGGTTTCGCCACCTACATCACCATGATGTGGGAAAATCGCGGCGATCCCGAAGGACTTGATTTAGAAGTGGCCGGCGCCCTGGCCGCCGCCGCCGAGAATGATCCGCAATATCCTCTGGGCAGCCCGCCGCCCGAATATCTGTTTGGTTTTAATACGTATTTTGAAGGGGCCGCAATGGTACATGCCCTGCGTCAGGAAGTCGGTGATGAGGCGTTTTTTGCCGGTTTACGCAGTTATTTCCAGCAGTATGGCGGCGGCATAGCCAGCGACAGCCAATTCCAGGCTGTCATGGAACAGGCTTCCGGCCAGTCGTTGGATGCGTTTTTCGCCCAATGGCTCAGGTAAACCACAGATAAAAGGCGTCTGTTTTGTCAAAACATATTCTGTGGTTTACTTAAACTTCATGCGCCGGATTTCTTGCAAAACAACCTGCTCCAGGCGTCGCCCCACATCGGCCGGGAAAGCCGCTGCCCGGTTTTCCGGCTCCGCCAGCCAAAAGGCATTGGCCAGTTCCAGGCAAAAGTCACAAACAGCCAGATGGCGCAGCACCAATTCAGAACCGGCAGCGCTTAAACGGCCGTTCGCAAAATGTCTCAATAATTCAGGTGCTATATGATTTGTTATTGCCATCACAAATGTGCCCTTTACAGGTGGTTAGACACCACATGTAGGGGGCAGTCACAATTTGTGGGCAATATTTAAAGTTCAGGGGCAGACAGGATTAAAACCAAAAGGGCCGAGAACGAGTTCCCAGAACGGCCGTAAACCACCACAATACAATAACCGGCCCTGCTGGTAACCATCCAAAAAGAAAAGCGACCCGACACACAAACAAATGAGGAGCAAAACACTCACCCCGCAGCCAATAAGGAGCCGCCGTCGCCGCGCGGCCAACCGGGCTTCATATTCCTCGGCGGTTAACGGCGGCTGCACCGGCGAAGCCTCCGCCGCCGGCTCAGCAAAAGAAACCGGGGGCGGCGAGGAGGCAGCAGGCTGCCGGGGAGGAGGCACGGCCTTCGGGCGCTGTTCATGCAGCACCGGCGGTGGCACCGGCTGGCTGTCGGTGGCCGATTCATCCCAATACGCCAGCGTGACGGCCTCGCCAAAGGCAATCACGTCGCCATGACTCAGAAGCGTCAGGCCTGTCACGCGCTGATAATTGACGAACGTGCCATTTGTGCTGCCTAAATCCTGAATGGCATAATTGTCTGCCTGGCGCACCAATTGGGCATGCTGCCGCGACATTTCCGGATCGCTAATAACAATATCATTACCGGCGGTACGGCCGATCCGGATCACATCCGCGGTCAATAAAAATGACGTCCCCGGTTCCGGTCCTTGTTGAACCACCAACCGGGCAATGACCTCGCTCATGGAGATGCTCCTTGCCTTTGGCTCAAAGTTGGTTCAGTATAGAAACAAGAAATCGGTTTGTCAATTGCATTCCCTATGCGTCAATCGGGCGTTTTGCCAGTTTTTCGGCAATTTGGTTTATAATCTTGTCAATTCACCATTGAACCTGCAAAGAAGTTTTACAACAGCCAGATAATTATCGGATCCGATCATGATTGAAACGTTTACTAGCTGGTTTAACGGCCGTATCCCCAACACGGATGAAAAATTCGGCACATTCGCCGGTGTGTTCGTCCCCACCGTCCTGACCATCCTGGGCGCGATTATGTACTTGCGTCTGGGCTGGGTCGTGGGCAATGCCGGATTGGGTGGGGCTATCGTCATCATCCTCCTGGCCCACGTCATCACCGTCACCACCGGCCTGTCCGTCTCCTCGATTGTCACCAACACTCGCGTTGGCGCTGGCGGGGCCTTCGCCATCATTTCCCAATCGCTGGGATTGGAAGTGGGTGGCAGCGTTGGCGTGCCCTTGTTCCTGGCCCAGGGCATCTCCGTAGCTCTGTACATTTTGGCCTTTGCCGAAGGCTGGCAGCGTATCTTTCCCAATCACTCCTACTTTCTCGTTTCAGTCATTGCCTTCATCCTGGTATTTGCCATTGCCTACGCCAGTGCCCAATTTGCGGCGCGCATCCAATTTGTCATTCTGGCCATCGTCGGGTTTTCATTATTTGCCGTATTTTTGGGCAGCTTTGCCATTGCCGGCCGTTCCGGGCTGACCCAGACGCCTGTTTTCTGGGGCAGCTTTGCCAATCGTGATTTCTGGCAGACATTTGCCATTTTCTTTCCGGCCGTGACCGGCATCATGGCTGGTATCAGTTTGAGCGGCGCGCTGCGTGAACCGCGCAAAAGCATTCCCATCGGCATGATGACCGCCATTGGCCTGACCCTGGCGATTTATCTGGCTCTGGCCTACTGGCTGGCGCGGGTGGCTCCGGTTGACGATCTGGTGCAAAACACCACCATCATGGTGGACAAAGCCTTCTTTGGCTGGGCGATTTTGGCCGGTATGCTGGGCGCTACTTTTTCCTCTGCATTGGGTTCTTTAGTCGCCGCTCCGCGTGTGATGCAGGCGCTGGCCGTTCACCGCATCCTACCTATGAGCCGCATCTTTGCCCGCGAAAACGAACAAGGCGAGCCGCGTCCGGCCATGATTGCGACCGGCCTCATTGCCTTACTCGCTTTGCTGATCGCCCTGGCTGGCGGTGGTTTGGATGCGGTAGCCGGCATCATCACCATGTTCTTCCTCATCACCTACGGCATGTTAAACGTGGTGGTTTTAATTGAACAATCATTGGGAACCGTCAGTTTCCGGCCGACGTTCAAAGTGCCGCGTTTTGTCCCCTTCATCGGGTTAGTCGGCTCTATTTTTGTCATGTTCCTGGTGAACCCGGCTTTTACGATTGTGGCCGTCATTGTGGTGCTGTCACTTTACGGATACCTGGTACGCCGCCATCTCGACACACTACAAAGTGATGTACGCAGCGGTTTGTTCATATCGCTGGCCGGCTGGGCCGCCAACAAAGCCAGCCGGATGCCGGATGCTTCGGAACGTACCTGGAAACCGATGGTGCTGGCGCCCATCGATTCTGTCGCCACTTTGACCGGCAGCTACCGTTTTTTGTGGGCTTTAACCGCCCCGCAGGGAGCTGTGCAAACGTTGGGCATTTATCCTTCAGGCGAACGGAAGCGTTTCCGCGACCTGGATTTGCTGACCAAAGCGTTTATCGACGACGGCATTTACGCCCAGA
This sequence comes from Ardenticatenaceae bacterium, assembly GCA_020634245.1. GTDB lineage: Bacteria > Chloroflexota > Anaerolineae > Promineifilales > Promineifilaceae > JACKCC01. Next base: position 156,122 of record JACKCC010000007.1, read on the forward strand.
CCACACTGCTGGAAGAGGCCAATTTTGTTGACGGGGTTCGTTCGGCGACGCAAATATTGCGCAGCACCTTTTTTCGGCCTAATATCTTGTTTTTACATTTGCGGCCAGATAGTGATTTAGATCAGATTCAAGCGTTGGTAGATAAAACGGCCGCTTACAACATGGGTATTGTTTTGCTGGCCCGTCATCCTGTTTTAGAATTGGGGCGGGAGCAAATCATTAATGTGTGGGTGTCGGATCAAGGGCCGGATTGGACTCTAGACTTGCGGCAAAGCAATCTTGATCTGGCAATTTTGGCGGCATATCAATTAGCTCAAAATTGGAAAGGACACATCAATTTGTGCATGGCTGTGGGTAATGCCGAAACGTTAGTAAAAGCTGATGCCTATTTACATGAACTTATCAGTTTTTCGCGGTTGCCCAAAAATACACAGGTATTTGTCCAGCAGATGCCGTTTACGGAAGCGTTAACGCAAGCACCACGGGCCGATTTGAATATATTTGGTCTGCCTCTGAACTCAGACCTGACTTTTTACCGGAAAATTATTGATTTAATCAACACCTCGTGTGTTTTTGTGCGCGATTCAGGCGACGAAAGCGCGTTAGCTTAAAGTGAGAGGATAGAGCGGGAGCTAGAGGAAAGCAATGGTTCTCCTCTAGCTCCGGCTCTATCCTCTAGCTTAAAAAGGAAGTAGGAATATGAATGATGAAGTGAGGAAAATTAACGTTAATGAGGCTGATGTTGAGGCATTATCCCAAATTCCGGGTATTGCTGAAAATCTGGCCCGGCGCATTATTGAGTACCGGGAGACGGTTCACCCGTTTGAGGAAGTGATTGAGTTAGCGGCCGTTCCCGGTATTTCTGAGCGCATGGTACGCGAATTTGCCGACTGGGTCACAGTTGAACCAGTCGAGATGATGGAACGAACTGCCAGCATGCCCGGCATTACCCTGGAACCCAAAGCGGAACCGGTTCCCGCCGAGGAAGCCGCCGAAGAGGAAGCCATTTTCGAGTTTGTGACCGAAACAGAGGCCGAAGAGGCGGAACCGGAAGAGACAAAAGAAGCCTTTGTCGAATCGGTAGTGGAAGATGTTGAGGAAGTGGAAGAAGAAACGGCCACTTCGACGACGGACGCTGCGTCCACTCTTAGTGCAGGCGTCCCCCAACCCATCACTATTACTCCAATTGCCGACGAGGAAGACACGGCCAAACTACCACCGCTGATTGAACCCAAACCGGAACCACAGCCCCGACCAGTCTCGCAGCCATCACCGGGACCATCCCAGGGACGTGTGTTGGCACAGATTCTGCTCGGCTCTATTTTAGGCGCAGCCGTAGGTGTCGTATTGACGCTGGCCATATTGGCCGCACTCAACAATGGCACGCTTTCCTTCAACCGAACCGAAATCCGGCAGATACAAAGCGAAATTCAAGATGCGCAGCGAGTACAAAGCGATTTACAGCAAACGGTTGATAATATGGACACCGAATTCAACGCGAATCTGGGCGCAGTGGCTACCCGTGCCGGCGATTTGTTTTTACAGCAGCAAGAAACGGACACGGCCGTTAACGACATCATGTCCGGAATGCGGCAAACCAACGCCAACGTGACCGAACTGCAAGCTGTGACCAACGCGCTGGACGAGCGGCTAACGACTGTGGCCGCCGCCGCCGAGACCTTTAACGCTTTTCTGGATGGTCTGCGCGGCTTGCTGGCGAATTTAGACGGTGGTACGGCCGTACCCGAAACCGCCACCCCTCCAGCCACCATTGAAGCCACGCCGACAACCGCCGCAACAGGTGAAACGGCAACGGCCGTGCCCTCACCCACCAGTCGTCCCACACGCACCCCGCGCCCGACGGCTACACCCATCCCCCTGCCCACCAGCACACCGGGGCAGCAGCCTTAAAAGCGATTCAGCATGTCAGCTAGTTAGCATTTCAGCTTTTTTGCTGACCGGCTGACATGCTGACAAGCTCTTGAAAGGAGTTAGACCATGACAAATACACAAAACAAGCGCAGTTTCGGCAGCCGGATTTGGTGGATTTTCCGAACCGTTTTTATTTCCCTGCTGCTCATCGTCATTTTGGGCGGGATTGGCTGGGCCGTTTACTATGGCACAACCGAATTGCAGCGCAATTTTAACAGCCTGAGTGACCGCATTGACGCCAACAAGCAGCGCGTCGAACTGTTGAACGGCGAAGTAATGGCCTTAAAAACCGAAGATGCCGCCGGTCAAATTGCGGCACTGCAAGCCAGGATTACTGATCTGGAAAACCAGTTGGCCGCACTGGAAGAAACCGGCATGGCCGAACTGACCCGCCAGTCGGATTTGCTGAACACACTGGAAACAGGGCTGGCAGCAGCAGCCACCAGCGAAGAAACGGCCGTACTCAACGACGCAGTCGCCGCTTTACAAAATGATATTAATGACAGCAACGGCCGTATCGACAATCTAGGTGGCGAACTCGACGATGTGCGCGCCGCCGCCGACCAGGCCAACGCCGCCGCCGATGCCGCCATCTCCGACACCGAACTGGCCCACATGCGCCAGACGGTCGCCCTCTTTCAGTTATGGGAACATATCGCCCGCGCCCGGCTCCATCTGGCCGAAGACAATGTCGGGTTGGCTACTGATGAAGCAGGCAATACGCTGCGGCTGATGGACTTGATTCTGGCCGCCGCTGCTGAAGAGGACGTTCCAGCCCTGGAATTAATACAGACCCGGCTGTCGCTGGCCGTTAACGATTTGCCCGACGACCCGGCAACGGCCGTACTCGACCTGGAAAACGCCTGGGGTCAACTGGACGCCTTCCTGACCACCCGCCTTTACCCCGATGTGGATGTAGAAGCTGTGTTGGGAGCAACGGCCGTAGATGAAACCCAGGCGACAGCAACCGAAGAAACCACAACAGCAACGCCAGAAGCCACAACAACGCCTACGGCAACAGCAACACCTTCCAGTTAATCTTCATACTAATTTCGCAAATTATTAGACATCCGATTTCGGCGACCAAAGGTCGCTCCGAAATCGGATGTCTTTATCAAAAGCCAGAGAGGAATTCAATGAAAGGCAAACCTGTTATCACGCCTGTACATTTGACAGCAACTTATGATTTCGACTCATCAGACGACCTCATCGACGTCGTGCAAAATCACAGCGGTTACATCTATTCCCGCTGGGATAATCCCTCCGTCGTTGCCGTAGAGGCAGCGCTGGCCAAATTGGAAGGCTACGAACATGCTCTCGGATTCAGTTCGGGAATGGCAGCAATTACAACGGCCGTATTGGCCAACATTGCCACCGGCAGCCGCATCGTTGCCACCCGGCAAATTTACGGCGGCACCTTTGAATTCTTCAACGACGTCCTGCCCAAATTACACGTCGAGGCCGTGTTCGTCAACTGCTGGGATACCGACAAACTGCGGCAAGAAATCAGCCAGGGCTGTGACATTTTCTACCTGGAATCCCCCACCAACCCCATGCTGCGCGTCGTGGACATCGCGCCGTTAGTTCAGGCCGGTCATGCTCAGGGAGCCGTCGTCATGCTCGATTCGACCTTCGCTTCGCCGGTCAATCAGCATCCGGCTAATTGGGATGTAGATGTGGTCATTCACAGCGGCACCAAATACATCGGCGGCCATCACGACATCACTGCCGGATTTGTCTGCTGCAATCAAGCCCAATACGAGAGAATCTGGGATTATCGTAAGATTTTGGGCGGCGTGATGGATCCGATGACCGCTTTTCTAGCCCAGCGCGGTCTGCAAACGCTAGATTTGCGCCTGGGCCGGCAAAACGAAAATGCGCAGAAAGTCGCTGAATTTTTGGCTGTCCACCCCAAAGTTAAATCGGTCAACTATCCGGGACTAACCGACCATCCCGACTACGCCATCGCCCGGCGGCAGATGGCCGGGTTTGGCGGGATGCTCAGCTTTGAAGTAGACGCCGATTTTGAGCAGACAAAATTATTCATGGACAGTTTGAAGAAGATTAAGCTGGCCACCAGCCTGGGAGGCGTTACCAGTCTGGCCAACCAGCCCATCACCAACACCCATGTCGGCCTCAGCCCGGAAAACCGGGCCAAAGCGGGGGTCAGTGAAAGTTTAGTACGACTGTCGGTGGGGATTGAGGATGTACGCTTGCTGATCGAGGACTTGGAGCAGGCGTTAACGGCCGTAGCCTAGCAGCTTGTCGGAAGAAAAGATGAAATTAAATCTAAATCCTGTTTACCACGCGTTTTGGGGGCTACTGATTTTGGGATTGGCTGCCTGCCAAACGGCCGCTTCCCCCCTGACTGATTCTGAGAAAACGGCCGTTTACGGCACCGCCATACAGCAAGTCATCACAGTTGACGATACTTTTGGCGGCACGCTGAATCCACCCGTCGTCTACATCATTAACCAGACGGATGACAGCGTTGGCGATCCGGATACCGAACAACTGCCACCCGAAATGCTGTCACCGCAGATGCAAAACGAAATCACAGCGTCATTGAGCAATTTAGAGGCAAAGGTAGTATGGGTAAATGGCCGTGCTGACGTTACCATCGACCCCGGCTCTGGTGCGCTGGTTGATGAAGGCGTGCTGGTCACTCTGGGCAATATCCACCCGCAAGAAGATGGCTCACTGCTGCTGCCGACCAGCATTTACATTGCTGGACTGGCAGCAGGCGGCCAAACTTACATTTTGGAACGCGTCAATGGCCAATGGGAAATTACCGGCACAACCGGTGTCCGGTGGATAAGCTAGTGCAGTTGGAAGAAGAAACAGTTGCTCCAGTCTTATAGATATCATGCACGGCTGTTTCCACCCGGCCGTAGAAAGAGATTTGCCTGAAGCCTCCCCCTATTTACGCTTTTCCCGCGCATCATACAAAATGGTGTGATGTACGGCCGTTTCATCCGCCTTATTATCAAAATAGAGATAAACGGTGCGTAGTTTCGATTCGCGGTTCTCGTCTTCTACGCCCTGATACAGATCGCGCAGGCTCAACTGCTCTTGCCCCCAAACGGAATAAAAAGTAACAGCCAGAACAGGCAGCGGCATCAGACCGCAAATCAACCAGCCAGTTTGTAAGTTTTGCAAGTTGGTGCTGTTGAAAAACTGATAGAGGAACCGGCCCGGTTCCGGCTGAACCATCACGGTATGGTCGCCCAGGGGAACCTGCCAATATTCAGCCGGTTTGAGCAGAATTTGCTCCTCACGATCGGCGACGCCAAAGATGCCAGAGGCTTTAAGCAGGATGTGCTGGTTGGGCGAGATAGGATAGAGAGGTGTACCATCTGCTCTGAGCACTTCGTCTTTGCTCAATGTAGACTGCGCTGAAACGGCCGTTTCCCCGGCCACAAATCGTTTATACCCCACACGCCTCGCCCGCCAATACAGCCATAAAACCCACAACCCCAAGAACAGCGCCAATCCCAAAATGGGCACACTCCGGTTTTGCCGCCAGGCGATTACCAGCGGCACAAAAGCCAATAATTTCACCCAGGTACTCAAACGAAAAATAAAAAAATGTTGGCGGGACCAATAAGTAAAACCATAAACCAGGCCCAGCCAACGATAATAAAGGCATTTGTGAAGCGGAAAGTTTTGCATGCCGCTATTTTATAACAGGATTTCAGATACTGCGTACTTTCAGTGTATCATTGTCTTATATGCAGCAGCAATAAAGGATGCCCATGAGCAGTGAACAGTTCATCTACAAACCCCAAGACGTCAATTATCTGGGCTTTTTGGAAGCCCAGCTGCGCGATCTGGGCGGCATCGCCACCCTGACCTACGAACTGATTCAAAACGGAGATGATGCCCTTGGTGATAAATCGGCAACGACGCTCGCATTTAGCGTGACCGATGAAGCACTCATCGTCGAAAACGACGGCATCTTCCGTCTGATTGATTTTGAACGGCTGCAAAATATCGCCAGTGGGGGCAAAAGAGCCGAAAGCGGCGTCACCGGTGCATTTGGATTGGGCTTCATCGCTGTTTATCAGGTCACCGATGCACCGGAAATCTTTTCTAACGGCCGTCATTGGATCATCCGTCCCGACGCCCCCGCTGAACAGCGTATTCAAGAACGCCAGGTGGAAACCAGCGGTACTCGCTTCCGACTGCCCTGGGCGTTTAACGGCCGTTCCCCCGTCCGCCGCGCCCTCAACCTGGAAGCCATCCACCCCGACCAGCTAGACGATTTCGCGGCAGAAATGGCCGCCGCCATTGAACAAGCCGCCCTTTTTTTGCAGCGGTTGCAGCGATTGGAAGTGTGGCGAAACGGTCGTCTCCTCAAACGAATTGAGCGCACTACCGCAGGCAGCCAACTCATCCTGCGTGATGAAATCGGCCAGGAGACCATCTGGCTGCTGCTGAACGGCGAGTTTGCCGCCGAACCACTGCGCGACCGCTACCCCTGGCAAATCGAAGCTAAGCGGCACAACCGCGTGCAGATGGCGCTGCCAACGGCTCCACTGAGTCAACCGGGGCGGCTGTACGCTGTCCTGCCTACCGATTCGACCACGCCGCTACCTTTCCCCATCAACGCCGACTTTTTCCCCACCATCGACCGCAAACGCATTCACTTTGGCAGTGGCTACCAGGCTGAATGGAACCAGGCCGCCATTCAAGGCGCCGCCAACCTCCTGGCCCATGATTTCGACGAGCTGCCAGCCCAATTAGGCCCAGCCGGCCTATGGCATCTGCTGCAAAAATTGGCCGATACGCATCATCTGGCCGAACGGGGCGAGTTACCGGCCGTTTTTACCGCTTTTTGGGAAACCACTGCCCCACTTTTGCCAGCCAAACCAATCCTTTTCACCGTGCAAAATCAATGGGTGCTGCCAGCTGAAGGGCGACTGTTGGGACGTGTAGGGGAAGATGAAAAAACCATCACCCTCCTGACCGCCCTGGGCATCCCCATCATCCACCCCGACCTCATTCCGTACCAAAATTTTATGCGGCAGCCAGAAATCGCTACACCACCCCTGACCGCCACCGACATCGCCGCCGCACTCATCCAGGCCGGTCTCAATAAGCCCACGCCGTTGTACGAGGCTCCGCCTTTTTTACGCCGCCTGGAAGATTGGCAGACCCTTTGGGTTCTGCTGGACGGCCTGCTCAACCGGCTGCACCACCCGGCCGAAAAAGAAACCGCCCTGGCCGCATTGGCTCCCTGCGCTCTTGCCCTGACCCAGACGACGACCCTGACCCGCCTTAACCGGACCTACCGCAGCCAGCCAGAAGCCCAGCTTCTCTTTCCCGATGTGGATTGGCTCCACGACAGTATCACGGCCGACCAGTTTCCCGGCCACGCCGTGTCCTGCTTTGGCGTGCGTCAGGCCGTCGAACGGCTGGCCGAGATGCCGCCTGACCAGTTGGAGCAGGAATGGCGGTTGGGGCGGCTCGATTTAGCGGCGCTGTTCCGCTGGTTCGAATCTCAGCCAATTGAAATTTTCGCCGATGATCCGGCTTTGCAGCGCGACATTTGCCGGCTGCCGCTTGGCCCGGTTGGAGGGGAGTTACGGCCGTTAGCCCATCTCTACATCCCCGGCGGCTTTACCGACCCTCTACAACTTGCCGGATTGGTTGACGTGGCCGCACTGAGCGGCCGCCCGCAGTTTTTGCGCGATTTAGGCGTGCGCGAACTCGATTTTGACACCTACGTCCGCACCGAAATCCCCCGCGTCATGGCCCGGCACCCCGATTTACCCTCCGACGCCCGCCACCGGCTGGTACAACTTCTGGCACAGCGGCTGGGCGAAATCCGCGACGATGAGGATCTACAAGACCAGTTAAGCCGCCTGCCGTTAGTCGCCTGCCTGGATGGCTCGTTCCGCCCGGCTAATGAGGTCTACGCCACGCGGGATGTGATGGCGCTGTTGGGCGAACGCGTCCATATTGCCGAACCGGCGGCCAGCCAATCAATTCGAGCGCTGCACCGCTGGCTGGGCGTGCGCGACGAGCCAGCCGCCGAAGACATTGTGCAGTCGTTGGCCGCTATCAGCCGCCAATGGCCAGACCGTCCATTGGACAGGCCGACCCAGAATGTCGTCCGCCAATCGTTGGCGTATCTGAACACGGGTCTGGCTCAAGAGAAAATCAACCCGCAGGCACTGACTCCGCTGCACGATCTGAACGTTATTCCTAATCAGCACCACATTCTGACCAGACCCGCCCATTTGCTGCAAGCCGACCAGCCTGATTTAGCCGCCCAATTCGAGGGGATTGAGTCCTGTTTACTGCCGCCGGGCGATGATTGGGGTGCGATAACGGCCGTTTTCGGTATACGGCCGTTGTCGCAAGTCGTCGCGCTGCAAATCGTCACCACCGGGGAAATCACCGATCCGGCACGGCGGAAACAAATCACCAGCCGCCTTCCCTTAATTCAGCGTCTCTTGCAAGCCGAAGGAGTGGCTGGCCAGGCGGCTGCTTTTTTAGGCCATCTGCACGTCGTCAAAACGGCTCATCTACACGTTCAATACCGATTATCCATCGGCGACAAAACGCTGCTAACGCCACCGGAAACCGTTCTGGTGAAATTGGACAGCAGTGCCAACGTGTTGTACGTATCGGATGAACTCGACAATTTCCCGTGGACGGCCGTTGCCCGCGAACTGGCTCTGGCTGTGAAACCCGGTCAGCCGGTTGGTGGATTGGCAATGGGAATACGGGCTGTGTTAACGGCCGTTACCCCCGCCGAAGCCGCCCAAATTCTCGATGAGTTGGGCTGCCCCTAAACTCGCCATAAAGATGGACACGATTCAATGACAACAACCATTCCCGATAAATTTGCCCAGACAATCCGTGAAGGTTACGGCGACAAGGGCGCCGTCTGGCTGGAGAACCTGCCCAGCCTCATCGCCAACTACGAAGAACGCTGGTCGTTGACCGTTCGGCCGCCGTTTGCCAATTTGTCTTACAACTACGCCGCGCCGGCTGTGTTGGCCGATGGCACGGAATGCGTCCTCAAACTCGGCGTTGTCAATCCAGAGCTGTTGTGCGAGATAGAAGCATTGCGGTTATACGATGGTCACGGCATCGTCAAACTGCTTCAGGCCGATCCGGAGGCGGGCATATTGTTGTTGGAACACCTGCATCCCGGCATTCCCCTGCGCATGGTGGCCGAAGACGAGGCGGCTACCGCGATTGCCGCCCAGGTCATGCAGCAGTTGTGGCAGCCGGTTTTAACCAATTATCCCTTCCCCACGGTTGCAGATTGGGCCAGGGGGATGGAACGGCTGCGGCGGGAATTTGACGGCGGTACAGGGCCATTTCCTAAAAGATTAGTCAAAACAGCCGAATCCCTCTTTGCCGAGCTTTTGCCCAGCCAGGCCGAGCCGGTTTTACTGCACGGCGATTTGCATCATTGGAACATTTTGCGGGCCACGCGCCACCCCTGGCTGGCACTGGATCCCAAAGGCGTTGTGGGCGAACCGGCCTACGAAGTGGGCGCCTGGCTGCGCAATCCGGTAGACGTCCTGGCCGATTGGTCGGAGCTATCCAGTATCCAGGCCCGGCGTATTGATCAGTTTGCCGAAATGTTGGGCTTTGACCGGCAACGGCTCATCGGCTGGGGCATTGCCCAGGCAGTGCTGTCGGCCTGGTGGTCATATGAAGATCACGGATATGGTTGGGACACGGCCATTTTCTGTGCCGAATCGCTGCTGGAGCTGTTGTGAGTAAGGAGCGCCAGGCACGGGGCTAACGGCCTTAATCGACTAAAATCTCGCGCCTCGTGCCTGGCACTTCGCGATATTTGACGGCCGTTTCCATGTGGGTTAAAAACTGGCTATGGAGGACTGGACATGAGTGAAATCATCGTCGCTTTTCAAGGTGAGCCGGGCGCCTACTCCGAGCAAGCCGTCCGAGAGTATTTTGGTACGGCCGTGACCGCCTTGGCCTGCCGCAGCTTTAGTGAAATTTTTACGGCCGTAGAAGACAATCGGGCCACCTTCGGCATGTTACCCGTCGAAAATTCCCTGGCCGGGACCGTCATCCCCGCCTACGATTTGCTCATCGATCACGATTTGCGCGTCCAGGCCGAAGCCATCGTGCGCGTTGAACACTGCCTGATGGCCCCAGCCGGAACTGCGCCAGGCGACATCAAACGAGTCAAATCACACCATCAAGCCCTGGCCCAATGCGAGCAAAATTTGAAACGCATGGGCATCACACCTGTCGAATATTACGACACCGCCGGAGCCGCCCGCGATTTAGCGGCCAACCCGGAACCGGGAACGGCCGCTATCGCCAGCGAATTGGCCGCGCAAACCTACGGCCTGGAAATTTTAGCCCGCAACGTAGAAGATTTAGATTTCAACTACACCCGCTTTTTCGTTTTGGGGCGCGGTGAGCCGGAACGCTCGGATCCCAGCAAAACCTCAATTATTTTCACCACGCGGCACGTGCCCGGCGCGCTGTATGCTGTCATGCGGGAACTGGCCGAGCGCAATATCAATCTGACCAAAATCGAATCCCGGCCGCGCCGTAATTTGCCCTGGCATTACCGCTTTTACGTCGATTTTGAAGGGCACGAAAATGACCCCCAGGTTCAAGCAGCGATGCTGGGCATTCTCAAACGGGCTTCATTTCTGAAAGTATTGGGTTCGTATCCGGCAGCGAAAATGCCCGAATAAGTGTGTCAAGTGTCAGGCGTCAAGTATAATTAACGAGCAAGAGGATTGAGCTAGAGCGAGAGGGAAGCATCCTCTCGCTCTACAATCTGGCTCCAGCTAAAAGGATAAAGTTATGAAAGCATTTGTAACCGGTGGCTCCGGTTTTATTGGCCAACATGTCATTCGTAAACTGATTGCACGCGGTTATATGGTCGCGGCGCTGGCCCGGTCGGCAGAGAGTCAGGCGATTGTCGAGGATTTGGGGGCAACGGCCGTACCCGGTGACGTCACCGATATGGCCTCCATGCGCGATGGCATGGCCGGCAGCGACATCGTTTTTCATATTGCCGCCTGGTATAAATTGGGCACGCCCGATTGGATGCAGGCCGAAGCCATCAACGTTAGCGGCACGCGTAAAGTGCTGCGCCTGGCCCAGGAATTGGGCGTTCCTAGAATCATCTACACCAGCACGATTGCCGTTTTGGGCGATACACATGGTGAACTGGTCGATGAAACCTATTTCCAGAGCGGCCCCTTCATCACCGAGTATGCTCGCACCAAATGGCTGGCCCATTACAAGGTGGCCGTGCCGTTCATCGAAAAAGGGGCGCCTATCATCATCGTTATGCCCGGCGCTGTGTATGGTCCTGGTGATACCAGCATTGTCGCTGACTTGATGCGATTTTTCTACCGGGGCGCTCCGGCTGTGCCCGGTTTGGACACGACTTTTGCCTACACTCATGTGGAGGATATTGCCGAAGGACACATCCTTGCCGCCGAAAAGGGCAAAATTGGGGAAAGTTATATCCTGGCGGGTCCAGCTATCCCGTTAGGCGAAATGATTGATTTTTGGGCACATTTAACCGGCAAACGTGCGCCATCACTGAAGATTCCGGCATCGTTGTTACGGCCGTTTACCCCCGTCATGGGCGCGCTGGAATCCATTATCCCCTTGCCTGCCATGTTCAGCCGGGAAGCAGTCGCGAGTCTGGGCGCCACCTACATGGCCCGTTCGGATAAGGCGCGGGCCGAATTGGGCTGGCAGACCCGCCCCTTGCAAACGGGCATGTTGGAAACGTTTGCCTGGATTGCGGATGAGGAAGCGGAACGGGCAGTAACGGCCGTTCCCCGCACCCGTGAACAACAAATCGCGAAACTGGCCTTGTCGGCTGCCTTTACGCTGTTTCTGGCTTGGCTGCTGTACGGCCGTCGCCGCAAATAGTTAACCTCAGGTGACAGGCACTTTGGAAGTGCCTGTCACCTCAAGTGTGCCAGTTAAAAACTAATTACTTGAATCGTACAACCCACGTCTGGCCCGGCCCAGGTTGCCATAGCCTGGATCGACATATTCCACGCCTCTGTCCATCGTTTCCGTGACCGCTTCTGAAGGGGTCACCGGCAGCGGCGTCTTATCATTCACGGTATCAATTCCTTTCTTGATTAACTCAGCGCCGTCGTGGGGATCCGAACTGGTGAATTGGCGGTAGGTATCGGATATCCAATCTACCGTATCGTTGGCTTTTTTCTCCAGCCAGTTGGCAGCTTTATTGTAGAGAGACTTGACGCCGTCGCCGATGAAGCGCAACGGCCGTCCCACGTACTTGCTCATAAACTCGCCAAAATTATGCACCGAGTCATCATCGTCAGGGTTACAGGGCGATGGCGCTGCCGCCTGTTGGAGACCGGTGGGATCAATGAAATTCACCGGATCGTTTTGCACATAGGCGTATAGGTTCGTGTCACCGGCATTAAAACCGACAGGGTCTTTGCTCGTCCAACGGCCGTTAACCGGATCATAATCGCGCAGTCCAAAACGCACCAAACCCGTGTCGCGGTCGTAAAGCCCGCCACCAAACCCAAACGGCTGGAAACCAGGGCTTGTATCCTGCGTGACTTTGCCCCAGGCGTCATAATCCAGCCGCTGGGCCACCGTGCCGTTGGTCACATTGACTACCAGGCGCGGGCTGCCCAAATGGTCAGAGATAATCCGGTAGGTTTGCCCGCCCTTGATCATATATTCCGGTACATTGCTGCGCGTGCCATACACAAAACGACTGACCACGTTCCCGCTTCCATCCAATTCGGCGATGGGACGGAACCCATTTTGATAGAGGAAGCCCTGCACCAGCGTCCCATTTACCTGCTTGCCGACGCGCCGGTTCAGGCCGTCTACCAGGTAGGTTAACTGCGTGCCGTTGGGCAGGGTCGCCATCAGGTTGCCGGCTTCGTCATACTGGTAGGTGGTCACGGCCGTACCCACCGTTTTGCTCGCCAGATACCCCGCGCCGGTGTAGGCATACTGGGTGCTGCCGGCCTGAGTCAGCCGGTCCTGGGCGTCGAACGTAGCCGTCACTCCGTTGGCGCTGAGGCGGTTGCCATTGGCGTCGTAACTGTAACTGCCGGTGATACTGTTGTTTTGCCGCACTTCGGTCAGGCGGCCAGCCGCATCGTAGGTGTAGCTGTAAGTGGTCGTCACGCCGCCGATGGTTTCGGTTTTGGTTGTGATACGGCCATTACCATCCCGCGTAAAAGTCGTTTGATACAACGTCGAACTGTTGAACCGGGCCAGATACGTAGCCGCTTCGCCATAGGTGTTATACGTCCACGCATCCGTCACGCTGCCCAACTGGCTGCCGGTCACCAATCCGTGATTAGGATTGCGGCTGATGGTCAGCCCGCCCGCTCCCGTCAACATCAAATCATTGTCATACTGGTAAGCAATCGGATTGGCGCTGTTGACGCTGACACTGTTGACCAGCAAGTCATTGTTGTAGACAAATCCAACCGACCCCGCCACCGGGCCGCTTTGAACCCGGCTGGTAATCAACGAACCGTCATAAGTGTAGCTCAGGCCGATTCCATCGGGATCGCTGACCGTTTGCAGCCGTCCGGCCGCATCAAACGTCTGGCTGCGCGTGCCCCGTGCCAACACCATGCTGCCCAGGTGAAAGCCGTTGTTCAGATAGCTCAAACTGATACTGCTGCCCGGCCGGGTGTAGCTGGTCAGGTTCCGGTCGGCGTTGTAGCCATACTGGGAGATACCACCGCCGCTGACGGTGGGCGGCGTGTAGCTCAACAACTCGTCATCGGCGGCATAGGCAAAGGTGTGAGCCGTCCGTCCCGGCGGCGTCACGCTGGTCAGATTGCTGTTGGCGTCATACCCCAAAGCTACGACACGGCTGCCCGGCAGGGTGATGGTCGTCATCCGTCCGGCCGCATCGTAGGCCATCGTCGTCACTTTGCCATCCGGTTCGGTCAGACTGGTGACGAGGTTGGCGTTGTTGTAGCCAAATTGGGTCAACCGGCTGCCCTGGGTGAGCGTTGTCAACCGGCCCCGGCTGTCGTAGGTTTGAACCAATGGCGCCAGCGCGCCGCTGCTGTCGCCGTTAGTGTTGATGATCCGCCCGGCAGCGTCCAGCGTGAGAACCAGCCGCCGCCCCTGGGGTGTCTGCAGGGTGAAGGTACGGCCGTTCGCCGCGTAAGTGTAGCGCCAGATTTTCCCGTTCACCGTCATTTCGTCCTGCAAGGTGGATAGGCTGAATGGGCTGCCGGGGGTAGACAGCGTGGCCGTGCGTACGGCCGTCATCTGCCACTGCAAAGCGCCCGGCGTCGTCACCAGGACAGAAGCCGGTATGGGCGCATTCATTCCCCAGCGCGGATCAGGCGCGTATGTAACGCGCTCGGTCATGCCGTCGGAGCCGGCCAACGTCCAGACGCTGCCTTCGCCGATGATCAGCGTCTGGCTGCTGCCATCGGGCGCGGTGACGGTGCGCCGCCAATCGCCGTTGGCCAACGCTTCGACAGTGTAGGTAGTTGTTTCGCCCATGCCGGTGGTAACGGTCACGCTGGTTAAGCCCGGCTGTTCCAGGCGGGACAGGTTTTTGACGCCGCCGGCCGGGTTGGTATCGCGGGTTAAACGGCCGTTGCCATCATACTGAAACTGGTGTACCCCGCCGCGCGGCTCGGTCAACGAGGTAAGCAGGCCGTTGGCATCGTAGGCCAGAGTGACCGTGTTCCCGGCCGGATTGGCGATGGTGCGCAGATAGCCGCCCGCTGTCAATGTCAGCGGCGTGCGCTGCCCGCCAGAGGCGACAATGGCCGTCGGCTGGCCGCTGACATTGCGTTCGATTGTGGTGATATTTTGGTTGGCGTCGGTGATGGAGGTTAAACGGCCGTTACCATCATAGCCAAACGTGTACAACACCGCCCCTGTCAAAGCGTGCAGCGTACGCAAATGGCGGCCCGCGCTGGAAAACTCGTACACCTCCATCCCGTTGGGGTCGGGAATCAGAATATTCTGGCCGGAAAACGCACCATCCGGCTGCGGCACGGCCATGCGCTCAATACGCCCCCGGCTGCTGCTGATAATCAGGCTGCCATCCGGCCCAAATTCCAGCGAGTTGTTACTGTTAAAGTTGCTCAGACATGCCTGCCGGGCGCTCAATCCGCTGTTGTCTTGCGGACCGGTGCAGGTGTCCCGCCCGGCATAAGTCGTGATGATGTCATCCGTCGAGATACGGCGCACGCGGTCATAGTATTGATACCGGGTGCGGACGTACACGACCCCGTTGGCATCGATGGCCACGCTTTGCGGAGCCGGCACGTTGGCGTTCAGTGCCGATCCGCCATCGCCAAAATTGCCTGTGCCGCCGCTGCCGGCCACGCGGCGCAAAATGCCGTCTGTGCCGATGCGGGTCACCGTGTTGGCGTTGGGATGGGTGAGGTAGAGGCTGCCATCCGGCGCAAACGCCATACGGCCGGGGAACGGCAGTGCGCCCCATTCCAGCGCGGGAATGCCGGTCAAATCGGCGGTAGTGCTGGTGTTGCCGCCCGCCCCGGCGATGGTGTTGATGATGCCGTCGGGCGTGATTTTGCGAATGCGGTTGTAATTGCCCCCGGCCAGCCGGTACTGCGGCGATTCGGCAATGTACAGGCTGCCATCCGGGCCAAAAAGGATGTCTTCCGGCTTGTTTAGTCGGGCCGCTGTGGCCAATCCGCCATCCCCGTTGGGCAAGCTGTACTGGTTGAAGTAAATACCGGCTACTGTGGTGATGATGCCGTTGGCGTCAACGCGACGGATAAGACCGGGATTATAATTGTCGTAGGTGGCGGCGATGTACAGGCTGCCATCTGGGGCCAGGGCCAAACCGGTGAGATACCAGCCCAGGGTGGCCTGGGTTGCCGGGCCGCCATCGCCGGTGGGCATGCCCTGGCTGCCGTTCCCGGCAATGTGGGTCAGGGTCCCGTCCGGGGCCAAACGCATGACTTTCTTGTCGGAAGTATCGATCCAGTACAACGAACCATCAGGAGCGACGATAAAATCGCCCAGATAGTTGATAGGAACGGTATCGGGAATGAGGCCGGTCATAACAGGGCCGATCTCGGTTGTACTCAGGTCACGGCCGTCACCCAGATGCAGCACACCGTCGTTGGTATCATAGGCATGATGGACGTCGAGTGACCACGCACCCAGGCCTACCGCGGCCGCCGCGTCCCAGTAACCCAGAGGACGGCTGTAATTGACGACCATGTTGATGCCGCAAAACTGGGCAGCAGTGGCCGCAGCGGGCGGATAATTGAGGTATTTGCAGTATTCACGGCCGTTGCTGATGAACACGTTGTCGCCAAATTGACCAAAACTTTGCTGGAATTCGCTGCGAGTCCCGTAATATTGAAAATCGTAAACGTAACGCAGCATGATGTTGGCCAGGGGACGGCCGTTGGTGGCACGGCCGTAGCCATCCTGCCCATTCCAGTCCAGCAGGTAGCTCAAATTGGACGAGAGTGCCTCCACCGTGCCGGTGTATAGACCGGGCACGCCAAAGGATTGCCCGGCACTGCGTCCCCACTGTTTGACGATAACCTGCCCGCCGATTTGAGCTTCCATATAAACCGTTTTGAGAGAAGCAGGCAGGTCGCCAACAACGATGGGAACGTTAAACCGGTTGCCAACTTTCCAGCCGGGAACGCGTTTGCTGGTGTAATTGAGGGTGAAGGGTGTGCCGGTCACAGGCAGCGATTCGCCCAACGCCTGCGTATCACAGTTGATGATGGAACCGGATTCAGAACATTCGCCAGGCTGGTTGGTATCTGGCGGGGGCACGGGCGGCTCTTTCGCGTCAGGGGGCGGGCCAAAGGGCCAGTTGAAGTCCCAGGGAGAGAAGTGGGGAATAAGGACGCGCCACAGCTCTGTTCCGGCGGTGTAAAGCGCGGCAAGCTGCTGCTGTTCGGCCGGGGTGATGCCCAGAGCCGTCAGGGCGGCGCCGGTATCGGCCACGCCGTCGCCGGTTACGTCCAGGCTGGCCGAACCACCGCCAATGGCCAGGATTTTGATGACAATGCCATTATCGGCCGGAATCCAGCGCGCCTGAGCCTCATCGTAATAGCCAACGGGGACCGCGCTGCCAACCGGCGCGCCGACGATGTTTTCAGTGTAATTGATGACCGGCTGGTCGAAAACGACATTCTGGCCGGCCGGTTCGTCGAAGCTGAAATCAACAGCGTAGGTGTAGCCGGAAGTGGGCGGTAGATCGCCGGGCATGGCGGCCGCGCCGGGGATACCGGCGGTGAATTCGGTGGCGCGGAAGGTGAGCGGGGCCAGCGCCTGCTGCGAGCCGGCCAAATTACGCATTGCGGTAAACGCGCCGGAGGGAAAGAGCATTGTCGAGCGGCGCGAACCGGCGTCATCGGTTACGACGCTGCTCTGGGCTACCTGGAAAACGGCCGTTGACGCCGGATTGATCGTTGTTGTCTTGCTGTCCGGCGGGATCAGAACCACCGGCTCAACGATTTCGTATTGGCGGCGGGTCGTCTCAATGCGGCGCTGCAAGGACAGGTATCCCGTCTTGTTATATTCCACAACGACCGGGCCGCCGCCGTTCAGCACAAAATTGAAAAGGCCGTTGCTATCAGTGAGGGTTTGGCCGAATTCAGGGTGATCCAGAAGCGAAACGGCGACACCAGATAAGGGCTGGCCGCTGCGATTGATGACATTACCCCGCAAAACGGTGACACAACGGCCGTTAATCACATGACTGCCAACGCCGGTCTGCACAGGATTGCTGCCGGTGTACAGGAAGCGTGTCGCCTCATAAATATCATAACCGACAGAACGATCAAGCGCCGAAGGAGTATTGAAAACCTGAGCGGTCTCCGGCGCATTTGAGCTGATTACCTGCTGCCCCGCTGCGCTTTGGCTGATGATAAAGGGCAGGTAGACACTGCTGCCGCTTTGGGCCTGACAGTCGAGGGTTGATAAAGCAGCGGCGGCGTCTACAGGGAAAAGGGGGACATCCGGTTGTGTCACCGTTTGTGCAGCAGTCGTGGCGGTGACGGGAAACGGCCGTGCTTCAGCCCATAACAGAAAAAGAAACAACGGAATCAGCAAGAATTTTCGGCTCATGGCACCTCTATATAAAACGCAGACCCGGTGAGCAAAACGCCACACCAGGTCTTTTAGAATGGTTATTCGATTAACTTTTATTGTTTTATATTTTATAAGAATTAAAGGTGGAACACAATGAGTAGGCTATGAAAAAATCAACGACCCGGCACTGGTCATTTCAAATGGCGCACATCAAAATTGGAAATAAAAATTGGATCGTCGAGGGAAAACCGTGCTTTCACAATAGCCCCATTCGGTATTTGCAGCGCCTGAATCAAATGACTGTAACGTTCCATGGTTTTGGACGTGGCTGCAAAAGTACCGGTCATAACTGACCAAATTAGTGCCCGCAAAAACAAGCCGTGTGAAAAAACAATGATAAATTCTGCTGGATGTTTCCGTAAACGGGACACAGTATCCTGAACACGAGCCATCAATCCGGTAAACGATTCCCCTTTGCCGTTTTCTTCTTCGTAGGGATTATGACGCTCCCAATAAGCCTGTGCATACGGCCGTCGCTCTGTTCCCGTCGTCCCCTGATAACGTGCCGGGTTCAGATAGGTAAATTCGTGAACCGGCCATTCTTCTGTTGGGGTGTTGGGGAAACGAATCAGAGTGGGAACGGCCGTTTGCCTGGCCCGCAAATAAGGCGAAATCACGATCAAATCCGGTTCCTCGACAATAACTTCTGCAATTTGCTCTGCCTGTTGGAACCCTAAATCGGTCAGCGCCGATTCTGCCGGATCGCCAGTGGGCAAATCAGCGTTGGAAACACTCTCTCCGTGTCGAATCAACCAGACTTCAGTCATATTAGTTGTTGGTAGCTGGCAGCTAGTAACTGGTTTTTCCACCAGCAACCATCTGCCAGCGACTAGCTACCGCCTTCTGAACGGCCAGCGAAACAGGCCGGTGATTTCCTGCTTTTCGGCTTGCTCCGGCGTCATAGACAGCAGCCCGGACAACCGTTTGGCAATTGCTTCGGCTGACTGGACACCGGTTTTACGTTCCACAAGACGGCCGTACCGAAAAAACAACATCGTCGGAATCCCCATGATCTTATACTGCCGCACCAACTCTTGATTCTCGTCCGCATTCAGCTTTACAAACAAAGCTTCACCATCAAACTGCTGCGCCGCTTCCTCAAAAATAGGCGCTTGCATCCGGCATGGCCCGCACCAGGGTGCCCACACATCCACTACCACCGGCAGCCCTGCACCCAGCACGTCTTTTTCAAAAATATCAGCGTTAACTTCCTGAATCATCTCACCTAACTCCCTTCATAAAACGAGACCCTATAAAGGGTCTCGTATAATTAAATGTGATATTTTGATGCAAAAAACTGTGCCCTCGTTACAATGACATTTCCTCTAACTCAAAGGCTACAAGCCCCGCTCACCACGAATATAAGGTACACCCAGCGCTGCCGGTGCACCGAGCCGCTTACGCATCGCTGCCCGCGACCCCAATACCAGCGCAATGATGGTCAAAACGTAAGGCGTCATTTGCAAAAAGAAACCATAGTTCGAGTTAACATAAAGAGGATTGCGCAACCCAAACAAAAGCGCCGGTCCCTGCAAATCCAAAATACCGCGCCGCAGCGCACCGAACAAATAACCGCCCAACGCCGCCCGCAGCGGATCCCATTGGGCAAAAATCACCAGACCAACAGCAATCCAGCCCTGCCCCGACGTGGTTTGCGAACTATACCAGCCTGGCGAAACCGACAGACTGATCGTCGCCCCGGCCAGACCAGCCAGACAGCCGCCCACAAACACGTAAAAATAACGCAGCCCGTAAACGTTCAAACCCATCGTATCGGCTGCTTCCGGCTTCTCGCCGACAGCCCGTAAATGCATCCCTGGTCGGGTGCGATTGATGAAATACCAGGCCGCTGGTGCAAACAGATACCCCAGGTACACTAGCAAGCTGTGATCTTCGAAGAAGACCGGGCCAATGAAAGGGATTAAAGAGAGACCGGGGATATCAAATGAGGGAATCAAGGGCGGCGTTTGGCCGGTTAATCCTTCGCCAAATACCAGTGCCAGCCCCGTCCCTAAAAACGTCAGGGACAACCCGCTGACCACCTGATCCGCCTGAAAGTGGATTGTAACCAGGCCGTGAGCCAGGCTCAAAACGCCGCCGGCAATAATCGCTGCCAGCAAACCCAGCCAGGCATTTTGCGTGGCCAGCGAGGTGCTGAACCCGGCCATCGCGCCCAGCAGCATCATGCCCTCGACGCCCAGGTTGAGGATGCCGGCCCGTTCGGCAAAAATTTCGCCGATGGCAGCAAACAAAAGAATGGTCCCTGTGGCTAAACCTGCGTGTAAAATGATGACTGGATTCATGATGCTGCCTCCGCGGCCACCTGGGTGCGTACCAGACGGATTTTATAGCGTAATAAAACGTCGCTGCTGATCACCATAAAGAGAATGATGCCTTGCAGCAGATTGGATAATCCCGAAGGTTGAATCTCGCGCCCGGCCACAATCAAGGCCCCAAACAGGATGGAGACGATGATGACGGCGAACGGGTTGAGTTTGGCCAGCCAGGCGACAATAATGCCGGTGAAACCGTATCCGGGCGAAATGCGTTCCTGTAAACGATGGACGACACCGGTAATTTCGGACATCCCGGCCAGGCCGGCCAGCGCGCCGGAAACCATCATGACCAAAACGACGTTGCGGACGATGTTGAGGCCCGCGTATTTCGCGGCTTTTGGATTATCGCCAATGAGCTTGATTTCGTAGCCCCAACTGCTGCGGGCCAGAATCCACCAAACAACGATGGCCGCGACTATGCCAAAAGCCACGCCCAAATGCAGGGTCATCCCCGATATACGCCCCAAACCAATGTTGGATAAAAAGTTAGCCAATCCGCTGCCCCCGGCGATAAAATCACTGTATTGGCTGGCATAGTCGGTGACGCGTGGCAGCCAGGCCGATTTTTCGAAGACGGGCGTCATTTGGAAACCGGCGTCGCTCCATTGGTTAAAAATCCAAAAGTTATTCCACAGCACGGCAACATAGTTCAGCATCAACGTTGTAATAATTTCGTTGACCTGGAACTGGGCTTTGAGGTAGCCGGGGAAAAACCCCCAAATTGCGCCGCCTATCATGCCCATGATGGCCATCAAGCCGATGACAACTACTTTGGGGCTGTCAGGGGGGACGATGGGAATGAGGACGACGAGGCTGGCGAAAAATGCACCCATATAAAACTGTCCCTCAGCGCCAATGTTCCACAGTTTCATCTTGAAGGCGATGGCGCAGGCCAGGCCGACCATGATTAGCGGTGTGGCCTTGACCAATGTGTCGGAAAATGTAGCCCAACTGCCGAATGTAGCCTCGTAAAAGAATTGGGCCACGCGCAGTGGTTCGCCGCCAATGATTTTGAGGATGACGCCGCTAATAATGAAGGCGACGAGGACAGATCCGATGGAGGTTGCCGCCGGCAGCCACTTGGGGATGTCTTCAACGCGTTTTTCGAATTTTACGGTAACTGGTAAGTTCATCCTGTCACCTCCACTTTTTCTTTTTGCACGGCCGTTCCAATCATCATCAGGCCAATCTCGTGAATGTCGGCTTTGTCGGCATCAACAATGCCCATTATCCGGCCTTCAGAGATAACGGCGATGCGATCACTTAGGGCCAGCAGTTCTTCCATTTCCTCAGAGATAAGGAGTACGGCCGTTCCCTGTTCCCGCTGCTCCAATAACAACGTTTGAATGGCCTCAATTGCCCCTACATCCAAACCGCGCGTCGGCTGGACGGCAACCATCAGCTTGGGCTGGGCGGAAATCTCGCGGGCCAAAATCACTTTTTGCAGATTGCCGCCCGACAATTTGCGCGCCAGCGTGCGCACGCCGGGCGCTAAAATATCGTACTTGTCTTTCAATTCGCGGGCGCGCTGGCGGGCCGTAGTGAAATTGATGCTCCAGCCATTGCCAATCGGCGACTCGCGGTAGTTTTTCATGATCGTGTTTTCGGTGATGGTCATGTTGGGGGCGCTGCCCACGCCGGTGCGGTCTTCGGGCACATGGGCCAAGCCCTGCTTGATGGAAATTCCAGGCGGCTTGTTGGCCACTTCAACGCCGTTGATTTTGACGCTGCCTTTACACGGCCGTAACCCGGTAATTACCTCGGCCAACTCACTTTGCCCATTCCCGGCAATGGCCGCAATCCCCAAAATTTCACCGGCGCGCACGTCCAGCGACAATTTACGCAGGGCCGGGACGCCTTTATCATTGATTGCTTCCACATCCTTGACCGACAAAACAACGTCGCCCGGCGGCTGCGGCTTTTTCTCCACAGCAAAAATGACGCCGCGCCCCACCATCAGGCGGGCCAAATCCTCTTTGGTCAGCCCTTCGATGCTATGTCCTTCGGCGGTGACTTTCCCTTTGCGTAGAACGGTGATGCGGTCGGCAACGGCCGTTACCTCATGCAATTTATGGCTGATAAAAATAATCGACTTGCCCTGGTCCACCATTGAGCGCATTGTGGCCATTAACTCTTCAATTTCCTGGGGGGCGAGAACGGCCGTTGGCTCATCCATAATCAAAATCTGCGCCCCGCGATACAGCGTCTTCAGAATCTCCACCCGCTGCTGTTCACCCACCGACAACTGCCAGATTTTTGCCGTCGGATCCACCCGCAGCCCAAACTGATCTTGCAGCGCCAAAATCTTCTGGTCATATTCCGCCAGATTCATAAAAAACTTGGGATCATTCAGGCCCAGGAGAATATTTTCCGTCACTGTTTGCGTGGGAACCAACATGAAATGTTGATGCACCATCCCAATTCCTTTGGCAATCGCATCCTTTGGCGAATTAAAACTAACCGGTTCGCCATTAACCTTGATGACGCCCGAAGCCGGTTTATACAACCCGGCCAACGCATTCATCAACGTGCTTTTACCTGCGCCATTTTCACCAAGCAGCGCGTGAATTTCCCCTTGTTTCAGCGTCAAATTAACGTGGTCATTCGCCAGCACGCCAGGAAAGCGGATAACAATATCCTTCATTTCAACAGCATAGGGTGTTTCAGACATAATTTTCTCCGATCAGCCAGAGGATAAAGATGAAGCTAGAGGAAGAATTGCCTCCCCTAGCTCCCGTGTTCATAAAAACAGATAAGAAAGACAAGAGCTAGAAGGGAGGTCTTCTAGCTCTTGTCTTTTTCTCTAGCTACTCGAGTTCAGGCAGTTCGGCCGTGATGTTTTGATTCCACCAGTACATGCAGGTCTTGCATTCGCTGCCAAACTGGGCAAACCCATCCAGGTCAAGCTGTTCCAGGCTGACACCGTCGGCCAAGACTTCATTACCTTGATTGTCGGTAATGGGGCCTTTGAAAACGTCAAAGCGAGTGAATTCACCAGCCAGCATTTTAGCCAACGTTTCGTTGATGAGCGCCAGGTCTTCAGCCGGTAGTTCCGCTGCACCAGGCTGCATCGTCTCACCTTCCATGAAACCATACAGACCCAACGCACCGCTGTCGGCATCGAAGTATTCCCAGCCACCCTTCCAGGTGCCATCACGCGAACCTTCAACGATGCGAGCATATTCCGGTCCCCAGTTCCAATACATGGAAGTGAGGCAGGCATCAAGCACGCAGTTACCACTGTAATCGTAGGTGATACCCCATTTGCCCTCGGGCGCAGCTTCGGCCGGAGCCGGCGTATCCGCACCAGTCATAACAACCTGCGCGCCGCCATCAAACAAGGAGGAAGCCGCTTCTTTTTCCAGAATTGGATCGTGCCAGGTGAAGATCCAACGCACATCAATTGTACATTCGGGGCAAGTTTGCTGTACACCCAGGGCAAAGGCGTTGCCCAACCGCAGTTCTTCGGGGATGGGGAAGGTGGCGGTGTAACCCAGTTTCGGATTACCGTCCATCTTGGCCCGCGAACCGGCCAGCATACCGGCCAGATATTTTATGTCTTCCATCGCGCCCATCAAGTTACCGAAGTTAGCGCCGTTCGCCTTGTAGCCACTGATGTGAATAATGTCAACATCTGGGAACTCATCGGCGACGATTTCAGAGGCATCCATGAAACCAAAAGAGGTAGTGAAGATGACATCGAAGCCTTTACGAGCCAAGGAACGGATAACCTGCTCGGCATCAGCACCTTCAGCTACATTTTCCACATAGGCGGTGTGTACATCGGTTACATTTGCTTCTACGTACATACGGCCAACATCGTGGGCCTGACTCCAGCCACCATCATCGTGCGGGCCAACATAAACGAAAGCAACGTTGTATTTCCCATCTTCAATGGCCGGGATTTGATAACTGCCTGCCGTGTCCGCCGCAGCCGGCTCCTCAACAGCCGGTGCTTCGGCAGCAGTTTCTTCAGCAGCCGGCGCTTCGGCGGCTTCTTCGGTGGTTCCGCCACCACAAGCAACCAAAACAAGGCTCAACATGAGAGCCAAAATCACAAACATCCATAGGCGTTTCTGTTTCATTTTTGAATCTCCTCGTTCAATTTGAATCATAAACAATTTTTTCAACTATACAACCGGTCGAAGTCTGAGCTTGTGGAAGACTGGTTCCTTTCGACAGGCTCAGGGAACAGACCTGCATAGTTATCAAATGTTAATGAACAATCATTTTCAGAATTGATTGTTCATATCTCGTAATTTCACGTTTCAGGGTATGGCATCACCTCCTTATCAGTTTAGGCTAAGCTGTGTTGCAAATTCTCTTGTCGTTCGCCGGCCATCATTAGCCCGAGTTTCTCCGGTGTGGCTTCATCATGGCTTAGCTCGCCCATGATTTCGCCGCCAAAGAGAACGATGATACGGTCGGAAAGGGCCTGTACCTCATCGAGGTCTTCGGATATGAGCAGGGTAGCCAATCCTTCAGCGCGCTGTTTGAGTAGTTGGGCGTGGATGTATTCGGTGGCGCCGATGTCTACGCCGCGGGTCGGCTGAGCCGCAATGAGAACGCGAGGCTGGCGGGCCAGTTCTCGCGCTAAAATCAATTTTTGAATGTTACCGCCGGACAGGTTTTTGGCGGGAGTCTCACGGCTGGGTGTCTTGACGTTGAAGGCTTTGATCAGGTTTTGAGCGTGATCGGCGATGTATTTGAAGGCGAGGAATATCCAGCGTGAAAAGGGTGGTTTGGTATGGTCTTGCAGGATGAAGTTTTCGGCGACGCTGAAATCTTTGACGATGCCATCGTGCATGCGTTCTTCAGGGATGTAGGAAAGACCCACATCAAACATTTGCGCCGGGGAGTAGTGGGTTACATCTTGATCTTCTATGAGGATACGGCCGTCCTGCACAGCTTGTAATCCGGCTATGACCTGGGCCAACGGCCGTTGCCCATTCCCCGACACGCCTGCAATACCTACAATCTCCCCGCTGTGAATTTCCAGGCTGACGTTTTTCAAGATCGCCTTGCCATCATCATTTACTGCGCGGACATTTTCCAGCTTCAACCGCGTTTTGCCCACGGGAACATCAATCAGTTCCCGCGTTAATGACACTTCGCGGCCGACCATCATGTTAGCCATTTGGTTTTTGTTGACTTCCGACGTTTTGACCGAACCGGTGACACGGCCGTCGCGCAGTACCGTCACCCGATCCGTCAGCGCCGTAATTTCATCCAGTTTATGCGAGATGAAGATGAGGGCATGACCGTCGGCGGCCATCTGGCGGAAGATGACGAACAAATCATCGACTTCCTGGGGGGTGAGAACGGCCGTTGGCTCATCCAACACCAGCAGCGCCGCCCCACGGTATAACGCCTTGACAATTTCTACACGCTGCCGCTCGCCTACCGCCATCTTGGAAATAATCGTATCGGGATTGACCTGCAAGCCGTATTTTTCGGCTAGCTCACGAATTCGCGCCGAGACAACATCCAAATCCAGCCGCGGCTCCCGCGACGATTTCAGGCCCAAGGCCACGTTTTCAGCCACCGAAATATTATCCACCAGCATAAAATGCTGATGAATCATCCCAATGCCATGATTAATCGAATCGGTAGGCGAATTGATAGTGATCGGCTTTCCATTCAGATAAATTTCCCCTTCATCAGGATAATACAACCCGTAGAGGATTTTCATCAATGTGCTCTTTCCCGCCCCATTTTCACCCAACAGGGCATGGATTTCGCCCGCTTTCACGTCAAAATCAACGTGATCGTTGGCTAAAACGCCGGGGAATTTTTTGACGATACCCCGCATTTCTAAAGATTCGATGCGTGGTAGACCAGAAGGAAGCAGATTGTTTTCGCTCATAATCATTCATCCAGGAAGTTTTATCCACAGATTACGCAGATGACACAGATTTTGAGGTTTTTAATCTGCGCCGTCTGTGTAATCCTTCGACTTTGCTCAGGACAAGTTCTGTGAATCAATTCTTATTCCCGATATTGTCTATTAATTGTGCCAGCGTACGGCCGTTTCCGTTTCCACCAATATTTTACCCTGACGAATCACATAACGGCGATCCGGCTGGCGTCGTAACGCTTCAACACTCGATTTAGCATCTAAAACAACCAGATTGGCAGCTGCGCCAACCCGGATGCCATAATTTTCAACTTTCCATAATCGGGCAGCGTTGTAGCGGGGCATGTCAAAAGCAGCCTGAATTTCCCCCGGCGCGCCCATGTGGGCAGCGTGCGCTGTGATCAACGCCGTCTCCAACGGATCCATTTTGCCATAGGGGTAGAACATGTTTTGCACGTCGTCCTGCCCACAGGCCACATTTACCCCGGCTTCCATCAGTTCTTTAACGCGGGCAATACCGCGCGGTTTGGGATGACTATGGCCCCGCCCTTCCAACATCAAATTTATCGGCGCATTAGTAATGACGTGGATATTGGCTTGGCGCACTTTTTCGATGATCCGCGCCGCCATTTTGTCATCCCAGGCTGACATGGCACAGCAGTGACCAGCGGTGACACGGCCGTGCCACCCCGTTTCAATCGTTTTCTCCGCCAGCAGTTCCATAGAATGCCAATACGGATCATCTGTCTCATCGATGTGCATATCCACATCGGCGTCGTATTTCTGGGCAATTTCAAAGGCGATTTCGATTTGACGGGCGGCATCATCCATGTCGCGTTCGCCATGCGGCATACCGCCCACCAAATCACAGCCGTTCTCCATCGCCTGCCACATCATATCCACCGCTTCTGGGTTGCGGGCCAGACCAAGCTGCGGAAAGGCCACCAGTTGGATGTCGATCAGGTCGCGGTACGCTTCACGCGCCGCGGCCACACCCCGCAGAATGCTCAGTTTAGCAATATGATCGATATCGACGTGACTGCGCAGCCAGAGTGTGCCGTTGGCAACGGCCGTATGTACCACCTGTCCCGCCCGTTTGACTATATCGTCCACCGTCAAATCATGTTTGACACGGGCATAAATCTCAATCGCCTCATGCAGTGTTCCGCTTTGATTGATGAGACCGTCCCAAAGATACGCATTTTCCAAATGGAAATGAGATTCGATAAAAGCAGGCGAAATCATCATGCCGGCGGCGTCGATTTCTTGTTTGGCAGAGGGGAGCGGGGTGTTGGAAACGGCCGTAATCACGCCGCCTTCAATCCCCACCTCAATCGGCTCACCGGTACTATCTGAAATGCCGTTGCGAATGACCAGATCCATTGATGATAAAACCTCCCGGAGGTTTTCCTCCGGGAGGCTGATACTAACTACTTGTTATCGCGGTTCAGCAACAATTTCAATCGAACCATCAATAATGCCCTGCTCCGCAGCCATCGCCGCTTCTACAGCTTCGGCCGGCAGACTGTCGGCATAAATCATGCGCTGGCCGCCATTGGCCAGGGTCAATTGGAAGACCTCGCCGCCATACTCACCAGACTGGTTGGCAGTGATCATCGCCAGCAACGTGGGAACCCAATCGTACAAATCCGTTGCCACCACAGTGTCGGGAGCCAGCGGGCTTTGATCCGCCTGAATACCAATCCAGGGCACACCCTTTTCTTTGGCTACACCAATCGCGCCAGCCACCTGCTGTGAGGAACCGGTCAGGATATCCGCGCCAGCCGCAATTTGCGTATTGGCCGCTTCCGCCGCCAGGGCTGTATCGCCAAATGAACCGGTGAAGGAAATGTTCACCTGAATATTAGGATCAACAGCATGCACGCCAGCCACAAAACCATCTACGTGCAGTTTCGCATCGCCAGCATCAACCGGGCCGACCAAACCAATAATGCCCACTTCGGTCAGATGCGCGGCCAGCACACCGGTCACGTAACCGCCCTGTTCGGCGCGTGGTTCGTAAGCAAAGACGTTGGTCAAACCTTCTTCTGCGCCCGTGTTAGTAGTTGTACCCCAGGCAAAACTGGTTTCAGGATAATCAGGCGCAATCTCGAAGATGGATGTACCGTACTGCGCACCGTGCGCAATAACCAGATTAAAGCCGCTGTCGGCATAATCGCGGATCGCAGCGGCGGCATCGGTCACGTTGAACATGTTTTCGGTGTAGGCAATCTCAAAGGCATCTTCACCATAATGATCTTGCAACAGTTTGAGTGAGTCGTACATGGACTGGCTCCAGGCCAGGTCGGTGATGGTGGAAGGCATAACCAAAGCAATGCGTACCGGTTCGATTTCCGGATATTCCATCGCCGCCTCTTCCGCAGGTGCTTCTTCAGCCGGCGGTGCGCCACCTTCAACAACGCTCATCACATCAATTGTACCGGCCATGATGTCATCGGCAGCAGTATTAGCCGCGGCAATGGCATCGGCATCCAGGCCGTCAGCAAATTTCATGACCAGACCACCATTTTTCAGGGTCAGAGCATAGGCTGTACCACCGTATTCACCGGCCAGATGCTTGTTGATAATGTCAGACAAGACGCCATCCCAATCATACAGTTGGGAAGCGATGACAATATCGGGAGCAAGAGTGCTTTGGTCAGATTGAGTGCCAATCCAGGGCACACCCGCTTCTTTGGCTACGCCAATCGCACCCACGACTTGTTGGGCCGAACCGGTGAGGACGTCAGCACCGGCGGCAATGTGCGTGTTGGCGGCTTCGGCAGCCAGCGCTGTGTCGCCAAAGGACCCGGTGTAGCTGACGTTAACCTGAGCATCGGGATTGGCGGCTTTTGCGCCAGCCACGAAGCCGTCGATGTACAGTTTGGCATCACCAGCCTCAACCGGGCCAACCACACCAATGACATTGGATTTGGTCAGTGTACCGGCCAAAACACCATTGACGTAGCCGCCTTCTTCAGCGCGGGCTTCGTAGGCGAAGATGTTGTTGAGACCGGCGTCTTTACCCGTGTCAACGGCCGTGCCCCAGGCAAAAGTCGTTTCCGGGAAATCAGGCGCAATTTCAAACAAGGACGAACCATACTGCGTTCCGTGAGCAATAACAATGTTGTAACCACTGGCAGCGTAATCACGCAGAGCCGCAGCCGCGTCTGTTACGTTGAACATATTCTCGGTGTAGGCGATTTCAAATTTATCGGGGCCGCCGGCCTGTTCTTGCAGGCGCAGCAGGGAATCGTAAATCGCCTGGCTCCAGGCCAGATCCGTTACCGTCGAAGGCATCACGACCGCTACGCGAATCGCCTCAATATTGGATACATCCGCTTCCGCAGCAACTTCTACCTGCTCTTCGGCGGGAGCAGCGGCTGGTTCTTCCGTCGGCGCAGCCACCGGTTCGGCCGCCGTGTTTTCTGCCGGCTCAGTGGTCTCGGTTGTCGTGCCCCCGCCGCCGCAGGCAGCCAGAGCCAATACCAATACTAGCAACAAAATCCATAATTTTTTCATGTTCTTCTCCTTAACTTTTGTCTTGTAGCCTTGTAGTCCGATGGTCTTGTAGTCGAGTAGTCAAAGCGATTGACTACGAGACTATCTGACTACTTGACTAACTGACTAATTCTCACCACGCGCAAATGGCTTTGTCAGAGCCGCCGGTTGTTGCGAACGGCGGAACGGCAGCGCCAACGCGATAATGGTTAATAGATATGGCAGCATCACAGCCACATCAGATGGGATATTGAGGTCCAACACCTGCACCCACAACTGCAAAGCGTTAACCGTGCTGAACAACAACGCCCCCAACAGGACGCCGGTGGGTTTCCAGCTGCCGAAATAAACCAGAGCAACGGCGATGAAGCCCATCCCGTTGGTCATGTTTTCTTGAAAGATGTTGAGCAATGAAATAGAGAGGGATGCTCCGGCAATACCGGCCAAAGCTGCGCCTAACATTACTGAGGCATAGCGAACGGCCGTTACATTCACACCCAACGAATCCGCCGCCTCCGGGTTTTGCCCCACCGAACGAATCTTCAGCCCCCACGTGGTCCGGTTCAGTACCCACCAGGAAACAGGAACCAGGACATAAGCACCATAAGTCAGAACACTATAACTAAAGAAAATATCGCCAAGCACCGGGACGTTTGCCAGACAGAAATTTTCACTAAAACAAAAAGTTAAAGGAGCAAACCCTTGCACGCCTTCAACCGTTCCCAGCATCGTCTTGAACAACAAACTGGAAACACCAGCGCCAAACATAAACAAACCAATGCCGCTAATTCCCTGTTCGGCCTGATAGGTGATACTGACGACCGACATCAACAACCCCATGAGCATGCCTACAAAAGCCGCGACCAACAGGCCCAGCCAGGGACTGCCAGTTTGAAACACAGTGTAAAATCCCGAAAAGGCTCCCATCAACATAATCCCTTCCACACCCAGGTTCAATACGCCAGAACGCTGGGCAAAGGTCTCACCAATGGCAGCGTACAAATAAGGGGTGGCCAGGCGGATACCTGAATGAATGATACCTAAAACAATCGCCAAAAGCGTCAAATTTTCATTCATGATTTGGCCTCCGCAGATGATGGGGCGCTTGTTGCAATTGGTTCGCTTTTATCGCCCGAATCCACTGAAACGCGCCGGTTCTGTCGTTTGCGGACAAAATAATCGGTGCTGACTACAAACAGAACAACGAGGCCCAAGATGGCCTGGATCAAAACTTGAGGGATTTGCATGGCTCGCTGCATCTTATCGCCTCCCACCAACAAACCGCCGAACAAGATAGATGAGGGGATAATGCCCAACGGGTGCAGCTTGCCAAATAACGCGGCCACAATGCCGGAGAAACCGTATCCCGCCGAGACCGCCACCGGTTCAAACATACGGTGATGCAGACCAAGAATCTCAACTGCGCCAGCCAGTCCAGCAAACAAACCGCTCAATGTCATAGACAACACCATATTCCGCTTGACATTGATGCCGGCATAACGAGACGCATGCGGGTTCAACCCTACAGCCCGAATACGATAACCAATCGTCGTCCGCCACAGGAAAATGTAAATGAGGATCGCCATCACGATGGCAAAAATGAGGCCGCTGTGGAGACGTGTGGGTTCAATCAAGACGCCATAAACTTCTTTGAGATAACCGGTCAAATTCAAGTCGCTGCCCGATTTGGTCAATCCCAAAGACTGGGCGATGTCCGTAAAACGGGGCATGTCAACCGTTTTAGGCAAACGGGCCGAATGAGGAATATTCGTTCCCGCCTCCAATTCAGCCGGATCAATCATGGGGCCGCGCAGCAAATAATAGCCAATTTGGATGGCTATCTGATTCATCATGACGGTGCTGAGGATTTCGTTGACTCCCAGCTGTGCTTTGAGATAGCCGGGAATCGCCCCCCAAATGCCCCCCATGAGGGCACCAGCGACCAGACCGATGATAATGACCAAGACGCCATTCATCCGGTCGCCTAACTGTAGACCCAGGTAGGTTGTCAGCAGCGCACCGACGATTATTTGCCCCTCCGCCCCAATGTTGATGACGCCGCCCCGAAACGCAATGGCAATGCCCAGGCCAACCAGCAACAGCGGCGTGGCTTTGACCAACGTGTCGGCCAGGCCGTTTTTGCTGCCGAATGCACCGACAATCATTGCTTTGTATGCTTCTAGGGGATTGACGCCTTGCAGGAACAAAATCACTGCGCCAACAGCAAAAGCCGCCAGCACAGCCAGCAGGGGTAAGAGCGAATCAAACAGTCTTTCGTTTAATTTCGTTTTGCCCACAAGATGCCTCACTTTGTGGTATTACGCAGTTGTCAGCATATATTTACAGAGTTAACCATCAATCTATCTGACAACTTTGTAACCTTTTAGTAAATTGATTACCCTCTGTTTTGTACAGTTTTTGCGGGAAATCGTTCTCTCTCTTCGCCAACAATTGTAACTATATGCTATAACAAATCAAAAAACGGTTGTAAAATGTCATGACTTTGGTATGACTAACGTACTAAAAATTGATCTGGGGGCATGTATATCAGAAAAATTATAGGAAACGGCCGTTTACCATTCCTATGATCCTTTTTTCGTGCGCGTAAATTGGGCCAGGATTACACACCACCCAGCTTACGCCCGGCATGGTTTTCGATAATATCGCGTTCCTGACGGTAATAGACAACCAGCTTATCATCGCCAAGCTGTTGGGCCAGAATGATCGCTTCCTGAATGTCCTGAAAGGCAAGTTCATACTGTTTTTGGCGGCGATAGACCTGACTGCGCAAGTGGTGAAGGGCAGATTTATGCCGGACAACACCTGCTTCCTCCCCCTCTAACTTCAAATTCAACGCCGCATTCATCTCATTTAATGCTTGCTCAGGCTCATTGCGATCCAAATAATACTTCCCCAACAACTGGTGGGCATACGATTGGCCGGCCGCTGTGGGCAGGCCCATTTGCAGCGCCTTCTGTACATAATCAGCGGAACGGCGTGATATTTGCGGTTTACTGCCACTTTCCAACAGGGCCAATTCCAGATAGGCAGAGCCAGAATCCGGGTTCTGCTTGAGGAAGGATTTCAAATATGTTTTAGCGCGGTTATCAGCGCCGCCCTGACGCATTGCGTCCACGTATTGCAATTGAAGCTGCGTGTTTTGCGGATTCAACGCCGCCGCCTGTGCCCGCCCCTGGAACTTATCCTGTTCCGCCATCGTTTCATGGCTCGTCCGCTCAAACCAGCCCGTCCGGTCACCCCACCAAAACAGCAGCACCAATCCCACGTGCAACGGAACCAGCAGCCCGCTCAACAGCGGCGTCGCGCCAAAATCATAAATCGTGCGCCAATCCCCTTCGAATCCGAGCAGGGTAAAAACGGGGTAGTAAATCGTAGAAAAGTAAACCTGGAAGCGTAGTGCCCGCAGACCAAAATAGCTTAACGTCGAATGCCGGTTTCCTTTAAGCAGCAGCCAGATGCCCACGCCAAAAACCAGCGATCCTATCGTTCCCGCCAGGCTGATGAACCAATCCTGCGCTGGCGTAAACGTCCCTTGCGGAACTACGTAGCCCCAAAAAACACGGTAACCAAACTCGGCCACCTGCCCGCCGGAAGCCCAAACAGCCAAAGAATGACCAAATTCATGCAAAAAGACACCCAGCGGGACAGCGATGAAGAAGGATGCTTGCTCAGCAAAATATTTTTTACGGCGCGTCAGGGGTTCCTGCATCACCGACGACCATTCACGGCCGATCGTCACCGACAATTGCAGGCTGCGAAAAATATAAATGAGGGAAAAGATGTTGAACAGCCCAAGAATATTGGACACAGCACACCTTGAATGGCTCGCCTCCAGGCTCTTCCCACCAGCCTGAATGACGACTCGCTTTTTCTCCGGGTAGAGAATACCTTATCTCATCATAAACTGGCGGCGATCATACAACAGGGGCACACAGGGGGCAAATGGACTTGGTTTATGATCTTCCCCCTTTTTTCGGCTATTTATGCTATACTACCTGTAATCGTACAAAATTTGGTACAAAAGGACGTACAAAATATGAGTACAAAAATTATGCCGGTCAGCGATTTACGCCGCCAGACCAGCCAGGTTCTGAAATCGGTGCGGGAAGGGGGTGATGTGGTTTACATTACGCAGCACGGCCGTCCCGCCGCCGTCCTGGTTGATTATGAGCAGTACGAGTCGATGATGGCGCAGTTAGAAGATGCAGCCGAAAAGCCTGTCTCTAACAAAGAGGCCCAGTTGATGGCCGCCGCCCAACTGCTGCTGGCCGATTATGAATCGGATTCCGAGCTAACGGCCTTCACTGATCTGGACGGCGAGGAGTTCCATGCGTAGAGGCGAAGTGTGGCTCATCAACCTGGACCCAACCATTGGCGCTGAAATCCGCAAAATACGACCGGCCGTCATTGTCAACGACGACGCCATCGGCATTTTGCCTCTAAAGGTGATTGTGCCCATCACCGACTGGAAAGAACGATATGCGGTTGCTCCCTGGATGGTCAAACTGGAGCCATCAGCGGCAAATGGCCTGAGCAAGCTGTCGGCGGCCGATGCCTTTCAGGTACGTTCTTTGTCCCAGGAGCGGTTTGTACGGCGCTTGGGTACGCTTTCGCCAGAAACTATGGCGGCAATCGGCCGTGCCCTGGCTGACGTACTGCACATTGAGAGTGCTGACTAACTCACTCATCTGCTAAAAAGTGGAAAGCAAAAAGTTGACGGCCGTCACCCAAATAAACAAAAACATTTCCCCCACTCGCCGCAACAAAATAGCCCTTATCTTCCCCCAATTGCGTCTCCCCGTTTGAAAACTGTACCGAGCCAACTTTCTGACCGGTTTCTACATCCAGAGCCACTAATTCTGCTTGAGAAGTCACAAAGAAAGCTACTGCACCATCTACCGCAACATTACTGACGACGTTTTTCTCAGTCTCCCAGATTAAATCCCCGGTTTCCCCATTTAAGGCGGCAACATCTCCCAATGAAGTTCCTACACCCCGTCTGACTAACAACACACCATCAGAAAGCACAGGCGGCTGGAAAACATTGCCAAATCGTTCGGCCCAAAATGCGATGTTTTGGATATCAGGCTCTTGTTCTGGCAAGGATGTGTTTGTTACATGATCATACCAATAGGCCATGTTTGTTGCATAAACTGATCCTATCACCTCAGAAGGTTTATCTAATGAAGAAATGAATTCGCCGGTCTGAGCATCTATCAAATGATACTGGGATTGAATTCCATCTACTGAAATGGTAGTATCGTCCGCAACTAATGAAATTACCGTTCTATTGCCCGTTATTTTTCGCACCCAACGAAGTTCTCCTGTATTAATTTCATAAGCAGCTATTCCGCCTACTCCTTCTGTTGAAGCAGGAATAATCTTCCCAAATCCTATGTAGCCCACGAAAAAGTAATCTGAATTATAAGCAGTGCGATAGACTCCTGTAGTAAATATTCGTAGTGTGCCTTTGTTTAGAAATTCTCCGCTATCTGTGTCAATGCTAAGAAGAAGCGTATCTCCGCAGGGCACGTCAATTGTTCCGTATAAAAGAATTCTGTTTTCATTGGCAGCCATAAAAACAGCGCTGTCACTGGCAGAGAGAAATATCTCAGATATTGACCAATTCCCTTCAAAGTTTTCAACGGAGATTATTTCTCTAAGTTCTCCACTTGTTTTATCGCATTTTGGGAAGAACACAGGAAAAAACTGAAAACAACACAGGCAAATAGTCAACACAATCATAGCAACCCCGATCATTTGTTTTGCTGATCGGTCTGCTTGATTAATTTTGGAGTTGGGACTGGCTTCCAATGCTGCATTCCTTGTTTTCATGCTGTCATAACTGGATTTGTTTTGAGTAGTTTAGCAGAAACGGCCGTGCCCCTCCCTAGAATAAATGTGCTATAATCCCGCCACGGTTTTTTGCCATCAAGAAGGATAAATTCTATGCCCACAACATACGTCGCCGTTGACGTGGAAACAACCGGACTAGACTCCGACCGGGACGCCATCATCGAAGTGGCGGCGATTACGTTCCGAGGGCCGGACGTGCTCGACGAATTCAGCTCACTGACCAACCCGCAGCGCGACATCCCCGGCTTCATCACCCAACTCACCGGCATCAGCCAGGCGATGGTCGACGACGCACCCAGCATGTTCACCCTGCGCTCCCGGCTGCGGGCAATCATCGGCGACAACGTGATTGTGGGTCACAACGTCGAGTTTGACCTGGGCTTCCTCAACGCCGAGCGGCTGGGTGTAGGCAACCACCGCATCGACACGGTGACGCTGGCCTCCATCCTCTTCCCGGAAGCGGGGCGCTTCAGCCTGGATGCGCTGGCCCGTCACCTGAATCTGCCCGATGCCGCCGCCGGGCAAAACCACCGCGCCTACGACGACGCGCTACAAACGGTGGAACTGTTCCTGGCCCTGCGCGAGAAAGCATTGACGCTGGAGATCGTCCAATTGGAAGAAATCGTTCAGGCGGGAAGCCAGTTGGGCTGGCCGGAAACGCTCTTTTTCGAAGATGTGCTGGCCGAAAAAGCCAAACACGCCTTCACCGGCAAGCGCTCCGGGCAGCGATTGGCCCGTTTGTTTAACCCGGACAAATTGACTGGCAAAATCCTGGCTCCAGCGGATAAGATGCGACAACTGGATGGCGAGTTGATTGCCGGAATGCTCCAGCCGGGCGGCAACTTCGAGCGTGTTTTCGATGGATTTGAACATCGGCCGCAGCAGGTGGAAATGTTAACGGCCGTCATCCAGGCCTTCAATCACGGTGACCACGTCCTGGTTGAGGCTGGCACCGGAACCGGTAAATCGGTCGCCTACCTGCTGCCGGCGGCATTTTGGGCGCATGAAAACGGCCGTCGCGTCGTCGTCTCCACTAACACCATCAACTTGCAGGATCAGCTCATCCACAAAGACGTACCCGACCTGCAAAAAACGCTGCCCTTCGAGATTCGCGCCGCCGTGCGCAAGGGGCGCAGCAATTACCTCTGCACCCGGCTGTTCCAGCAGATGCGCCACAGCGGCCCCAGCAGTGCTGACGAGATGGTGCTGTTTGCCCGCATTTTGCTCTGGCTGCCGCACACCAAAACCGGCGACGTGGCCGAAGTGGCTTTGCGCACGCCGGGCGAGCGGCTGGCCTGGTCGCGGCTCAATGGCGAAAACGCCACCTGCACCGGCGACCAGTGCGCCCAGGAAAACTGCCCGCTGCACGTCGCCCGCCGCCGCGCCGAACAGGCCCACATCGTCATCGTCAACCACGCCCTGCTGCTCTCGGACGTGTCCACCGGCAGCTTGATTTTGCCCGAATTTACCGATTTGATTATTGACGAGGCCCATCATCTGGAATCGGCCGTCACCGATGGCCTCAGTTTCCGCGCCGACAAACGATTCCTGGAAGCGATTTTGGACGACATCACCGCCGCCCGTTCCGGCCTGATTGCCGACGTCCATAACCGGGCGCGCAGCAGTCTGCCCCCGGCCATGAGCAGCACCTTCGACCAAATCGTCAACCGGCTGCGCCGCGATGCCCAGGTTGCCACGCAGGAATTGGAAGAATTTTTCACCACGTTGAGCTTTTTCTTGCAAGACTTCACCCAAGCGCGCAGCCAGTTTGCCGAGCAAATCCGCCTAGTTCCGGCGGTGCGCGCCCAGCCCAACTACGACGAAGTCGAAATGAGCTGGGCCAATCTGGACAAAAGCCTGCGGGTCATCGTCAAGGGATTCGAGCAGTTGGCCCAGGCGTTGAGCGAGGTGGTAGACGGCTATGATTTTGAAGACAGTGAGGAACTGCTGCTGACGGTGCAAAGCAACGGCCGTTCCCTGCACGAAACCCGGCAAAATCTCAACGGCATCATCGCCGAACCGGAAAACGAAATGATTTACTGGGTCGAAGTGTGGAAAGACCGCATTTCGCTCCACGCCGCGCCGCTGCACATCGGGCCGCTGGTCGAAAAACACATCTTCCAGGCCAAAGAGACGGTCATTCTTACCTCGGCCACGATGCGAACGGCCGGGCCGCAGGCGCGTGGCGAACCCACTTTCGACTACATCAAAGAGCGGCTGCACGGCCAGGACGCCAACGAACTGGCCGTCGGTTCCCCATTCGATTACGAAAACGCCAACCTGCTTTATCTGGTAACCGACATCCCAGAACCCAACCAGCCCGGCTACCAGCGTTATCTGGAAGAAGCGATTATTGACGTGGCCAAGGCATTGAACGGCCGTACCCTCGTCCTCTTCACCGCTTACGGCCACCTGACCCAAACCGCCCGTGCCGTCGAAGGACCGCTGGGCGCCGCCGGTATCACCGTTTTAGCCCAAACTCAGGGCGCATCGCGGCAGCAGCTCCTGGCCCAGTTCAAGCAGGAAGACAGCAAATCGGTCTTGTTAGGCACGCGCTCCTTTTGGGAAGGGGTCGATGTGCCTGGCGATGCACTGCAAGCCGTCCTCATCGCCAAAATCCCCTTCGACGTGCCTTCTGACCCCATCTTTGCCGCCCGCTCGGAGACCTACGACAACGCCTTCTTCGAATACTCGGTTCCCGAAGCGGTCTTGCGCTTCCGCCAGGGCTTTGGCCGCCTCATCCGCCGCCAGTCGGACGAAGGCGTCGTGGTCATCCTGGATAAGCGAGTGCTGACCAAGCGCTACGGCCAGATGTTCCTGGATTCACTACCCAACTGCACAGTTTTACGACAGCGGAACGGCCGTCTCGGTGAACTAACTCTACGCTGGCTCAATCGGGACAAATAACCGATAAGATAACCCTGCAAAATTGCCCCAGTTTTGCCAGATTATTATCATTTCAAGTTAAGACACATCGAAAGACATTCCCCGCATACTGAAAACAGCGCATTTACACTGGATTGTAATTTGGTTTATATGCCTTTAGTCCTATATACAACAGTTGAGATTGAAGCGTAAGATATGATATTAATGAATTGTAAGAGCTGAGAGTCATCGAAGTACCACACAGCCTGCAACACCCAAAAATTTCGTCACTTTTTAAACAGGAGAATATTTTATGAAATCGCATTATTTACGTTTGTTGTTGTCGGTTATGCTCATAACCGTCATGGGCCTGCTGTTGGTGGCTTGCGGCGGCGGGGAAGAACCCACCCCCACCCCAGAAGTGGTCAACACCCCCGTTCCACCGCCCCCCACCGACACCCCGGTTCCACCGCCCCCTACCGACACGCCGGCTCCTACCGAAACACCCGTGCCGGAAGTTGTTGTTGCTTATACCCGTTTTGAAAGTGCCGAAAGCGGCTTCGCCATCAATTACCCCGAAGATTGGTTTACAGATGGTATGGCCGGCTTCACCACGTTCGCCTCGGCCGAAGAATTGATGGACTCGCCCGATCCGGGTGAAGAAGGCGGCGTCGCCCTGGTCATTTCTGGCCCTGCGGCCGATTTCGAGGGTACTGATGCGGTCGCCATGCTGCAACAAATGTCTGACGAGATGGACCCGGTTGAAGATATGGAGATCACGGATGGACCAACGGCCGTTACCATCAACGGCAATGACGGCGCTACCATGTACATCAAAGGCACCACCGACAATGGAACTCCCCTCAGCGTTTTTATGACCCTGGTCACCAACGGTGATTACGTCGTCATCATGGTCGCCGCCACCCCGCAAGAAACCGAAGCCGACTTCAAGCCCATCTTTGAAGATATGGCCAACAGCATCGAAGTCTTTGAACCGACCGCCCCGCCGCTGCCCGAAAGTGAAGGCACGATGTTCTACGGCGAAACTAAATCCGGCACTGTTACCGAAGCCGGCCCGTCAACCTGGAACTT
The DNA here is from genome assembly GCA_020634245.1 of Ardenticatenaceae bacterium. Classification (GTDB taxonomy): domain Bacteria; phylum Chloroflexota; class Anaerolineae; order Promineifilales; family Promineifilaceae; genus JACKCC01. The sequence continues at coordinate 195,689 of JACKCC010000007.1, forward strand.
TATTGGCCTGGAAGGAGAACAAATCGACATCATCGCTCGTCCCCTGGCCGATGACTTCGATCTCGCTTTCGATCTTTTAGACGAGTCGGGCAATTCAGTACTGGATATCGAAGTGGATGAATCCTTTGGGACCGAAGAACTGCGCGGCTTTACATTACCATCCGGCGGCCTTTACACCATCTCCATCTACGGCTTCGCTGGCTCAGTGGGCGACTACGAAGTCACTCTGGCCGAAGCGGGCGCTATGTCGGGAACGGCTGCGGGCAGTCTTGTTTACGGCAACCTGATGACCGGCGCTGTTGTCTCCGGCGAAAGCGCCATATGGACGTTTACCGGCCAGGCCCGTGACTTTGTAGACATCACTGTGGCTCCCTATGATTTTGACCTGACTGTAGACGTTCTGGATCCCAACGGCAACTCTTTGCTGGATGAAGCTCCCCTCGATGAATCCTTCGATACTGAATTCATCCGTGTCCTCTCCTTATTGGAAGATGGCACTTATACCATTGTTGTCAACGGTTTCGAAGGCGAGTTCGGCGATTATGACATTTTGGTAGACTTGAGCAATGGCGGCCAACCGGGCAGCATCGTTTTTGCCGCCGACACCCTGGAAGAAAGCGAAACAGAAGATGGACACGCCTTCCCATTTACGGCATTAGCCGGTGAAGTTGTCAAATTCTATGTTGATCCGGAATTTGGCTTTGACACCGTCATTGAGATCGTCAACGACGACACAGATGCAGTATTGGAAGATATTGACGCCACAACAGGCTTTGAAGAAGCTGTTTTCAACGTGCCTGAAGACGGCAATTACTATTTCCTGGTTAAAGGGTTTGAAGGCAGCTTTGGTGCATACGACGCAACGCTGCTGGGTTCCGATTTTGCCATCTTTGAACTGGCTGGCGGTGACGGTGTTGTTGGTCAATTCGGCAGTGACGGCCGTATCGACTACATCTACCGCGGTCAGGCTGGTGACACCATCACCTTTACGGCCGAAACTAATGACGACCTGGATTTGGTCCTGTCCATGACCGACCTGGACGATAATCCACTGGCAACGGTTGATGAGTTCGTGGCTGGTGGTTCGGAAACTTTGAGCTATACCTTTACGGAAGATTTGATTGTCTTCCTGACCGTATCTGAGTTTAGCGCCACACCGGGTGAGTTTTACCTGTACGTAGACCTGCAATAAAGCCTCGCAGCTTTGACTCATCCCTCCCACTGGCCCAGGAATAAAATCCTGGGCCAGTTTTGCTTTAAGCCCTAGTGCCAGGCACGGGGCAAACAGTCTTGGTATATCCAAAATCTTGCGTCCCGTGCCTGGCACTCGTCAATAGACAGACTCCCCGCACCCCGCAGCACAATCCTTCATCTTTATTTCACATTTGCCCGTTATCCTATGAACAGGCTATGATTGCCACATCAGTTGGAGGTTTTTTATGAGTAAACGAATTTTAGTGATTGATGACGAAGCCCGCCTGGTGAATTTGGTGCGTGGTTATTTGGAACAGGAGGGGTATGAAGTGGTGACTGCCGGTAACGGCCGTCAAGCCCTTTTCGTCGCTCGTGAGAACCCGCCCGACTTGATCGTCCTCGATTTGATGATGCCCGAAATGGACGGCTGGGAATTCATGCGCCTCTACCGACAGCAGCAAAACACACCGATCATCATGCTCACTGCCCGCGTGGAAGATGTCGACAAAATCGCCGGGCTGGAAATGGGCGCCGACGACTACATCACCAAGCCGTTCAGCCCGCGTGAACTGGTAGCCCGCGTGCGCGCCGTGCTGCGCCGCACCGAAGCCCCGGCCGAAAAAGCCGACATCCTGACTCGCGGCGGCATCGAATTGAACCGCACCGCCCGCAGTGTCTCTGTAGACGGCAATTACGTCGATTTGACCCGCATGGAATTTGATTTGCTGGAAGCGTTAATGGGCAGTCCTGGCCGGGCCTTCAACCGATTGGAGCTGCTGGAAAAAACCCAGGGCTTTGCCTACGACGGCTATGAACGCACAGTGGACGTTCACGTCAAAAATCTACGCAAAAAAATCGAACCCGACCCATCCAAACCGCTGTACGTGTTAACTTCCTTTGGCATTGGCTACCGTTTTAATCCTGATCTGTGATCATGTTTGTTTGTTTATTGGTTGGTTTGTTGGTTGTCAGACTACCCAACTAACAAATTCACCAACTATCCAACTAACGAACTATCCAACTACACGACTACCATGACTATCCGACACACCCTCTGGTTCCGCATTACGGCCGCTTTTTTATTAGTAGCGGTAATTGGCGTCGTCGTGGTGGCGCTTTTAGCCAACCAGGCCACGACGCAGGGCTTTCACACCTATCTGTCGCAGGATCAGGCAGCACAGTGGGCCGGATTGCAGGCCGACCTGGCCGATTATTATGCCCGGCAGGGCAGTTGGGACGGTGCCGAAACGCTGCTCACGGCCGTTAACCCCGGTCGAGGACAGGGCGGCACCAGTTTGGTTATTTTGGATGCGGTTGGAAACACGGCCGTTATCGCCGGTGGCCAGCGCAATAGACCCGTAACAGTCGAGGATGCCAACGTCAATTTACCCATCACCGTCAACGGGGTGATCATCGGCACGCTGTTGGTGCGCGAACCGGGCGGACTGGGCGAACGGGCTGCCGAACAGTACCTCAGCGACGTCAACCAGGCTATCTGGCTGGGCGGATTGGCGGCCGTTTTGCTGGCACTGGTGTTGGGATTGTTGTTGGCGCGGCGATTGACACGGCCGTTAAGCCAACTCACCCAGGCCAGCCGCAAAATGGCCGTTGGCGAACTGGGCCAGCAGGTAGACATACGCCATCAAGGCGAAGTCGGCGAACTGGCCGCCAGCTTCAACCAGATGTCGGCGGCGCTGGCCGATGCCGAACAGCAGCGCCAGCAAATGCTGGCCGACATCGCCCACGAACTACGCACCCCCCTCAGCATCACCCGCGGCCACCTGGAAGCGATGCTCGACGGCGTATTTCCCACCACACCCGACAATCTAGCCCTCATTCACGAAGAAACGGTCCTGCTAGGCCGATTAGTCGAAGATTTGCGCACCCTCTCCCTGGCTGAAGCCGGACAGCTCTCGCTGGACAAAGCGCCGCTGGATTTAACCGAGTTCACGGCACAAACAATCGCCGCCTTTGAACCATTAGCCGAAGCGGAAGGCGTACGCCTCCTGGCCGACCTGCCCGCTGAGGCGATTACCGTCACGGCCGATGCCAGCCGCCTGCGGCAGGTGCTGGGCAACCTACTTTCCAACGCCCTACGCCACGTAACCAGAGGCGACAATGGGCCGCCGCAAGTGACGGTGTCACTTTCCAGTCAAAACGGGACCGCCCTTTTGAGTGTAGCCGACAACGGGCCAGGACTTTCACCGGAAGCGCAGGCCCATGTTTTTGACCGCTTCTGGCGCGCCGACAGCGCCCGCAGCCGCGACCGGGGCGGGTCCGGCCTGGGGCTGGCAATTTGCCGGGCGATTGTGGATGCGCATAACGGCCGTATCGCCGTCACCAGCACTCCCGGCCACGGGGCAACGTTTACGATTGAATTAAGTTGAACCAAGTGCCAGGCACGGGGCGCAAGATTTCGGATAAACCAAATCCGTTTGTCCCGTGCCTGGCACTTTAACACACCCACTGTCATACGGAGGAAAAATGAACCAGTTTGAAATCCACGACCCCGCTATTTTGGCCAATGCCCGCTCCATTTTAGACAGCGCCGCCGGCCCGGCCGGAATGGCTCAGGAAGTACTCAATGCCGTCTCCCGCAACGAGGAATGGCGCGGCAAACGCTGCATCAATCTGTTAGCGCCGGAAGCCCCAACCAGCCCCACCGTCCGCCGCCTGCTGGCCGCCGAAATCGGCACTCGCGCCGCCGAAGGGCACATTGGCCGGGTCAACCGTTGGTTTGCCGGAACACAGTACATCGACGAAGTCGAGTCGCTCTGCGTCGAACTGCTGAAAAAGGCGTTCCGCTGCAACTACGCCGACCACCGGCTGATGGGCAGTATGTTGGGCAATCTGACCGTCTACCATGCCCTGGTCAAGCCCGGCGAGCGGATCATGACCGCCTCCCAACCGTTTGGCGGCCACTCCAGCAACCGCCCCGACGGCCCGGCGGGCACACGCGGCCTGGAAATTTATGACATCCCCTACGATCCGGCCACGCTGGAAGTCAATCTGGATCAATTCGCTGAGGAAGCGCTGCGCATCCGGCCTAAACTGGTCGTCATGGGCATGTCGATGACCCTCTTCCCCCTGCCAGTGCGGGAGATGGTTGACATCATTGCCCCGTGGGGTGGCAAATTTGTCTTTGATGGGGCACACCAGGCCGGCCTCATTGCCGGCGGACAGTTCCAGGACCCACTGCGCGAAGGGGCCGTCATCCTGACCGGTTCGGCCGGAAAAACGTTCAGCGGGCCGCAGAGTGGGATGATCATGTGGAACGATCCCGACCTCACCGAGCCGTTGACGGAGGCGATTTTCCCGGTGCTGGTGGCCACCCATCAGGTGAACCGGGTCGCCGCCCTGGCCGTGGCCGCGGCCGAGATGCTGGAATACGGTAATGTCTACATGGCCCAAATCGTCAAGAATTCCAAGGCGCTGGGCAAGGCGTTGGAGCAGCGGGGCATCCCCGTTTTGGCCGCCGAGCGGGGCTACTCGGAAACGCACCAGGTTATTGCCAACGTGCGCCAATTTGGCGGCGGGCTGGACGTGGCTCACAAGCTGGCCGAGGCCAATCTCATCACCAACAAAAACCTGATTCCCGGCGATACCCCGGCCGATTGGGATCGCCCCAGCGGGCTGCGGATGGGCACGATTGAAGTCACCCGCTTGGGATTAATGGAAGCGGATATGGAGACCATCGCCGAATTTATCAAGCGGGTGCTGATTGACGGCGAAGATACGCAGTCGGTGCAGAAGGATGTGGAGGCGTTCCGGCTGCCGCTGCAAGATTTTTATTACAATTTTGACAACGGCTGGCCGCCGAAATAACCCTCGATAAGCTATGCAAAAACGGATTACATTTAACGATACGGCCGTACTCGTCCTGTTGGCTCTGGTTCGCTTAGCTGTGCATCTGGCAACCAATGGGCAGTACGGCTTTCACCGGGACGAACTGGCTATCATCGATGATGCCCGTTTTCTGGCCTGGGGCTATGTCGCCTACCCGCCGCTGACGCCGTTCGTCGGCCGGTTGGCGCTGGAATTGTTTGGGCCGTCGCTGGTGGGCATCCGCTTTTTCGCGGCGTTGGCCCAAAGCGGCGCCATGGTGGTAACCGGCTTGATGGCGCGCGAACTGGGCGGCACGCGCCGGGCACAAGTCCTGGCGGCGTTGGCAGCGGCCATTGCCCCGATGTCGCTCATCATGGGTGCTTTGTTCCAATACATTGCCTTCGATTACCTGTGGTGGGTGCTCATCGCCTACCTTTTGATTCGCTTGCTGAAATCGGATAATCCGCGCTGGTGGCTGGGCCTGGGCGCGGTCATCGGCCTGGGGATGATGACCAAGTATACCCTGGCCGTTTTCGTCGCCGGTCTGATCGTGGGCGTCATCGCCACCCCGGCCCGGAAACAGTTGAAAAGCCCCTGGTTGTGGGGCGGCGTGGCCCTCTCCCTGCTGATCTTTTTGCCCAATTTGATCTGGCAAATCCAACATGATTTTATCTCTCTGGAATTCCTGAGCGACATCCATGCGCGTGATGTGGCCATTGGGCGGACGGCTGATTTTCTGCCCATGCAGTTGATCGTCAGCGCCAATCCCTTTACCCTGCCCTTGTGGCTGGCCGGATTGTACTTTTATTTCTTTGCGCCGGATGGCAAACGGTACCAGGCGCTGGGCTGGATGTACGTGTCGTCGTTGATTCTGTTTTTGATTTTGCACGGCCGTTTCTATTACCTCACCCCGGCATATCCCCTGCTGTTAGCGGGCGGGGCGGTCGTCGGGGAGCGCTGGCTGGCCAGGAAATCGACCCGCCAGGCCCAGTGGGGTTGGGGCGTCACCGGGGCCGCCCTGGCAGCGGGGGCGGTGCTGGGCGGCGTTTTGATGCTGCCCATCGCGCCGGTTAACTCGGCGATGTGGCAGATGACCAGCCAGGTACACGACAATTTTGTCGAGCAAATCGGCTGGCCGGAACTGGTGGCGACGGTGGCCAATATTTACACCGACCTGCCCGCCGAGGAACAAGCGGTGGCCGGCATTTTGACCGGCAATTACGGCGAAGCGGGGGCGATTAACTTGTACAGCCCGGCCTATGGCCTGCCGGAAGTGATCAGCGGCATCAATTCGTACTGGCTGCGCGGCTATGGCAATCCGCCGCCGCAGGTTTTGATTGTCGTCGGGTTCTCGCAGGCCGCAGCGGAGCGTTACTTTATCGCCTGCGATCTTGCCGGTCAGGTGAGCAATCGTTATGGCGTGGAAAATGAGGAAACCCGCTTTCACCCCGACATTTTTGTCTGCCGCGGCCTGCGCCAACCCTGGCCGGAACTGTGGCCGGATTTGCAATCGTTTGGCTAAAGCTGGAGGCTAAACGATGCTCGGATTTGATCTGATTCTGAAATTTGATGAAGGCGACCCCGACAGCGCGGAAATTTGCGTAGAAGGGATGGTGGGGGAACGGCCGTACACCTTCCTCCTCGATACGGGTGCAGCCACCACCAGCTTGGTTTGGGACGAGTACACCAGCCAACTGCCCCGACACAGCCGTCGCCAATCCAGCGGTCTCCTGGGCGACATCGAAGATGATTGGGTCACGATTCACGATTTACAAGTCGGCTCACTGGTCAAAAAATCGGCCATTGTCACCCGTTTGAGCCAAGACCATCCCCAGGCGCACAGCCTGATTGGGATGGACCTTTTGCACGAATTCTGCTGCCACTTTTTGTTTAGCCAGAATCGTGTCGTCTTTGCTCCCGCCCCGGCAGAAGGATTAAACGACCTCTTCCTGGATGACAAATTCCACCCTTACGTACCGGTGACTTTTGACGGGGAGACGACGCCAACAGTGTGGGATACGGGGGCCAGCCTGACCTGCGTGGACGCGGGTTTTGTCGCCCGACGCCCAAATGCCTTTGAGCCAGCCGGTCAATCAGGCGGCACGGATGCATCCGGAAACTCGGCCGAGACGCCGTTGTACTGGATGCGTGGCCTGGCCTGCGGCGGGCACGTTTTCCCCCAGCACAAGGTGGTGGGGATTGACCTGTCGTTTGTGAATTCGCGGATCGAGCATCCGATGACGATGATTCTGGGCTACAGCACGCTGCACCGGGTCAACTGGGTCTTTGATTTTCCAGAGCGCAAATGGGGTATTTTGCCGCAGATCTGACAGCCACAGAAATCAGATTTCTAATCGCTATACCGGTGTAATGAAGACCAATTAAGAAATCCGATTTCCAGGTTGATAGTGGTCAGGTGGTAAGTGATAGGTTGTATTCATAGATGTATCGCTTGGTAATCAAATGGTGAAACTTATCCGTTTGGGAAAACGACAAGGTTTTACGAACATAGCGGCTGATTCGCTGACGTGATGTGTTATTCCACCGCTCCACATGTGCTGTTTCGCCGCTTTCTTTACCGACTGAGCAATGTTTACCAGAATCAATGACCTGCCGTTACGTGTGCCAGAAATCGCTGAAGGTTTGGCAATGACGGTACTCATGCGGGATACTTTCCCACAACTTGCGGCAGGTCGTGGCGCTGCGGTCTCCGATGACAAAAGCCGCGACTTGTCGAGTTCGGCGGCATAAAGCAATCCAAAGCCAGCGCTTTTGTTCTCGTTGACCAACGAATGACCTGAGTTCGTCCAGTTCAAGAACATCATCTGGTTGGGCTGGCCTTACAGATGTGCGAAAAGCAGGCAATTGGCTTATCAGTTCAATGAGCCAAACGGCTAACGTGTGGCAATGGACACCTAAGCTCCGCTGCAATCCACCCATACTGGCTCGTTCCTTGTAAACGTTCAATGCTGTTTCTTTTTTAGAAGATACAGGGTGTTTCGGTTGTAGGACACGCCGAGCACCGCAATCGTTGCACCAATATTGTTGATTGCCGCAACGATTGGTGCCATTCTTGACAATATTGGTACTATCACAAACTCGACAACGGTAGGTAATTGTTTCCTGAATCAGGTTATCAAGTTTACTCATCCCTTACTTTTCAACCATTACCGCTAGCCCAACCAAATGCAGACGGCGCTGGGGCGGCAGTTTGGTTTCGAACCAGCTCATGAAGCGGAAGAGTGCTGGGGTGAAGGCCAGGTAGGTGGGGTCGGGGATGGTGTGCAGGTTAACCAATTTGAGTCCGGCTGATTGGCAGAGGGTGTGGAGCACGGCCGTATCATTAGCCCGGTAATATGTGGGAAAGGTATCGGCTGGAATACGGCCGTAAAACCGTTCCACAATCCGCCCTTGCAGCCGGGCAAACTGGCCCAACCCGCGATTGAGCAGGGCCAGCGGATGCCGTCCGTTGGGCGTGATAAAGACGAATACTCCGCCCGGTTTCAGCACCCGGCCGATTTCATTGAAGGTGAGAAACGGCCGTGCCAAATGCTCCAGCAGCCAACTGGCAAACACCACATCAAACGCCGCCGCCGCAAAAGGAATGTTGTCGCTGAATGCCGCCGCCCGCGGCATTTCCAGCCGGTGTTCACGCAAGGAGAGCCAGTCAGGGTCAATGCCCATCATTTGTGGCTGGGGATGGTCAAGCTGCTCTACCAATCCACCGCGCCCGCAGCCAATGTCCAGCAACCGCCCTGTCGGTGGCAGATGTGCCCGTACCAGGTCGGCGTACACCTCGGTTGCCGGACGCCAGTCAGGATGGGTTTGCCGAAATTTTTCGCGCAGTTCATTTTGCCGGTCTAAAGAAAGCATTAAAACTCAGCCGAATTATTGTTGTGATTGCACCGTTTTAGCGGTAATCGTGCTATGCTCATAACGAGCCGCGCCTAATTTAAGCGGATTCTTTCTGATTGCACAATGTTTAGCGGTAGGGACAGTGCCTTGTGCCTGCCCATGAGGACGACCACAAGGGACGCCCCTTTGAGCGTGATAGAGGTTACGATGCTAAAACGACCATTCTGGATGTTTTTTATCCTGCTTTTGACGGCTTGCACCTGGCAGGAGCCGTTACGGATTCCAGTTACGCCTACGACTGTGCCACCGACAACTGCGCCGCCAACAGAGACAATTGAGCGCAAACCAACGGAAACGGCCGTTCCCCCCACTAACGAACCAACCAACCAACCAACGAACCAACCAACCTGGCCAGCCGCGATGGCCCCGCTGAAACCGTTTGCGGATACGGCCGTTACCCATGCCCAACAAGCCACCTTCGACGAACTCAACCAATCCATGCCGCCGGAGCGGGACGACATTGCCCTGGCTGAAGCCTACCGTGGTGCCGTCGAACCGCCGCCAGCGGCAACACCGGTTGCTGAGCCACTCACCGTCGGTACACACCAGACCTTCAATATCAACAACCTCGTTGACAACACCATCGTCGAAATTGATGCCGTCCTGGCTGCTGTCAGCGATCATGGCTACTTTTGGTTCGATACCGGCCCTGAATCTGTCGATCCTGATCCAGCTTTATTGGCCGAAGTCGAGTCCGCATTCGACACCATTTACGAAACCGACACCTTCTACTTTGGCCCGGAAAGCAATCCCGGTATCGATGGCGATCCGCACGTCTACGTCGTCCACGCCTCCCCTTTGGCCCTGTGCGGCAGCGTCAACTGCGGCTTCGCCGGCTACTTTACAGCCGATAACGTCTTGCCTCAAACAGCCAACCCCGACTCGAACCAACACGAAATGTTCATCATGAACAGCCAGCAGTTCGGCACCGGTTTCTATCTCAATGTCCTGGGGCACGAATTCCGCCATATGATTGAAGACAACCACGACCGGGGCGACGCCGACTGGCACGCCGAAGGGTCGGCAACACTGGCCGAGGAATTATTGGGTTACCCTGACAGCGGCCAGCAGCGCGGCAACGCCTTTTTGAGTAATCCTGATCAACAGTTGAACAGTTGGGTAGACAGCGCCGTAGCCAGCACATTGCCCTACTACGGTATGGGTTACGTCCTCAACCGCTACATTTTCGACCGGCTGGGGTCGGATTTGTACCGCCAGTTTGCCACCAGCCCTGCTTACGGCTTGCGGGCTGTTGATGCGGTCGCAGCCGCCAATGGGCTGGATTTGACCGGGCAGCAGCTTTGGCTGGATTGGCTGGTGGCGCTGGCCATCCACAACGATCCCAATGCGCCGGAAAAATATCAATTCAAGGGGACGCCGCTGGATACAGTCGCGATGACATCGGTCAAGCGCTCGCAGGATTTTGATACAACGGTAGGCCAATACGCTGTCGATTATTATGAACTGCCCGATGGCCCAATGACGATCAATTTCCAGGGGGAGCAGTTGGTTCCGCTGCTGAATACGGTTCCCTACTCTGGCGAGGCGATGTGGTATGCCCAGCGGGCCAATTACAGCGACGCCCGCCTGACGCGCACCGTCGATTTGACCAGCGTGGACTCGGCTACATTGCAATATGCCGTTTATGCTGATATTGAACAGGGGTATGATTTTGGGTATGTATCGGTTTCGGTGGATAACGGCCGTACCTGGCAAGGTCTCACCGCCAAAGGTATGCAAGGGCTGGCCGAGGAAGATAACCCCTCCGGCAGCGCCTACACCGACCGCTTTTACACCGGCCGTACACAGGCCTGGGTCGAAGAAAGCATCGACTTGACACCCTACGCCGGGCAGGTCATCCAACTGCGCTTTGAGTACATCACCGACCTGATTTTGACCTTCGGCGGGCTGGCCATTGATAACATTGCCATCCCCGAAATTGGCTTTTATGACGATGCCGAGACACTGGCCGATGGCTGGACGGCTGAAGGCTTTACGCGGGCCACCGGTTACATCCCGCAGTCCTGGCATTTGCAGTTGGTGACGTTTGAAAATGACGTGCCGGTCGTGGAAACACTTTCATTGAATGAGGATCAGACCCTTTCGTTGACGCTTGATGAATCCCGACGGCCGATCCTCATCGCCGCCGCCTCCGCCCCCTTCACCCTGGAACCGGCCCACTACCGCCTGAGCATCCAAAACTAAAAAAGTAATCCGCAGATTTTACAGATTACGCAGATTTTAAATATTCTTCAATCTGCGTAATCTGTGGATAAATCCTCTTCAATCACTGGGTCCAGACGGGCATGCCATCGGCCGTGCGTAGTTCAAGGGTGACGCCGGTGGTTTTGTTGGTCAGCCAGTTGATTTCCATATGATCCGTTGATTCGAAGCCTTCCAACTCGATTTTATCGCCGGGCGAGAGAGCAATGGCGTTGGCCTCCCAAAAGAAGGGCGGCCCCAGCATGGCATCAACCAGCGCGCCGTCGGCATCGCTGCGGAAGGTAAGCATGTTGCCTTCGTTGCTAACCACTTCGCCGCTGAAGCTGAGGGCGGGGCCTTGTTGGGTTTGGTCAACGGTGGTGTTGGGAACGGCCGTTGCTGAACTCTGACCACCACCCCGCTGGAAATCAGGATTGGCCCCGCCGCGATACCCTTGCCCCTGATTGCCCTGCGGCGAGACCTGATTATTGGCGTCCGGCGTAGCCTGCGCCCAGGGCGGGCCGCCGCCTTGCGCCGTACCGCGCGGATTGGCCACATTGGGAGCCGTTGGTTCCCATGCCCGCAGATAATCCACCAGTGCTTCAATTTCCACCATCGTCAGCCGGTCACCAAAGGCGGGCATTGTAGAATTGGGCCGCCGGCCGCCGTTGATGATCGTGCTGGTTAACTGCTCATCGGTGTTGCGGGTCAGAATTTGCTGGCTGTTGAGGACCGGCCCAGTGCCGCCGCTGCCGTTTTCACCATGACAGGTGGCGCAGATCGTGCTGTACAACCGTTCGCCCAGCGCCAGGACTTCTTCCGGATTGTTCAAATCAATCTGGATTGGTTCCGGCGGCGTTAAGACCATGCCTGCCCCTTCGATAACGTCCCAGTTTTGCAGGAAAGCGACAATTGATTCGATTTCGGATAGTTCCAGAGCGTTGGACCAGCCGGCCATCATCGTCGCCGGGACACCTTCGTTGATGATGCGGGTCAGTTCAGCCTCATCGGTGGCCCGGATTTCGGGCGTGTTCAGCGGCAGGCCGATGTCGCTGCCTTCGCCGTTAACGCCGTGGCAGACGGTGCAGTTGTTGGCAAAGAGCGCCATCCCTTCAGCCCAGACATTGCCTTCCGGCCCCAGGGCACTGACTTCTTCCAGGAACGCTTCATCCACTTCGGGGACGGGCAGTGTGGGCGGGATGAGGCCCTGTTCGGCGGCCATTTCGCCTACCTGCGACCAATCGCCGTAGCGGATGAGGGCGACCAGTTCGTTGATCTGGTATTCGTTGAGGCTGCCGCCCTCGTCTTGGAGCCAGGCAGCCATAACGGTGTCGTAACGGCCGCGGGCGATGGTTTTATAGATGGTGTCGAAATCGGCCGTGCGCAATCCGTCGTTATCCAGGGCGGGCATAGAGCCGATACCCTCACCGGCTGCACCGTGACAGAGAGCGCAGTTTTCGACGTAAATCACGGCCGCATCGGAGACAAATTCCTGGCGCAAATCGGCCTGGGCCTGTTCCATACGGGTCGGCTCCATCACAGCGTACACCGGCACGCCGATAACGAGGATGATTAGAGCGATGGTGGTGATGAGGTTGTATTTGTTCATGGTGTGTTCCTTTTGCAAGGGAGCGGAGGGGCAGGGGAGCAAGGGAGAATTTCACCCTTTCACCCATGCACCCCATTACCCCTGCTCCCCTGCGGCGTAGGCTAGTTGATCCGGCGCAAAGGCGTCGCGGTTTTGGATTTGGGATGTGTCGACGATGACCTGCCCATCGGCGATCTGGATGGGAAAGGTGTCCAGGGCGCGGGGGGCGGGCGGGTTTTCCACATCGCCGTTGCTGTCGAAGCTGGAGGCGTGGCAGGGGCAGAAGAATCGGTTCTGGTCTGCTTCCCAGTTGACGGAGCAGCCCAGGTGGGTGCAGCGGCGATAAACGGCCAGGAAGCCACCATCATGGGCGCGAATGAGGAAGAAACGGCCGTCCGGGAATTCTGTCACCGAGCCAATGGCAAAGCTGTCTACCAAGCCGGCAGTCACTGTGCCGCCAAACTCGCCTTCCAGGCTGCGCGGCTGCATGAACATCAGGCTGACGCCGCTAATTTCGAGCAGGGATAATGTCGTCAAGGCGCTGATACCCATTTTCAAGAAGTTGCGCCGGGTCAAGTTTTCGTTTTTATCAGTGGTTTTACTACGCATAATTTCTCTCTCAGGTGACAGTCTCTTGGGAAGTGACCGTCACCTTTTTATTTAAGTTGTTGGTGATAACGCCGGAACCAGAGATTGGAAGAATTTCCGGGTTACTTTGGTGATCCAGCGGCGATGAATCCAGATGTGCACCAGGGCGACGAGGCCCAGGCTGACGCCAGACCAGGTGTGGACACTGTTCCACAGGACATGGCCGGACGTATCGACGACATTGAGGCGGCTGCGCGGCCCGCCAGAGGGCAGGAAAAAGAGGATGATGCCGGACACGGCCGTTGCCCCAAAACTGAGTGCAATCAACGCATCGGTCAGCAGATTGACCTTGGCCCCGGCAGCAAAGCGGCAGCCGGGCTGGCAGACGGCGTTAAATATACGTTTGGCCATCATTTTGATCCAATCCCAATGAATGGTGAGGTGGATGGCAACGGCCGTTATCATCAAAAAACCGCCCCAGACGTGCAAATCGTGCCAGGTGCCGCGACGGAAAAGCAGCGTCACGTCGTACCAGGCATTGCGCCCGCCGGCATAGCCGCCGTTAGGCATTAGTAGAAAATACGCGCCAGACGTCAGCGCCAGCGCTGCGCCGCTAAAAACAGCGGTGTCAATGAGCCAGTTGTTCCTTGTTTTTGCCGAAATTTTTACTTGCTTAGCCATGATTAAAATCCGTGTTTATCCGCGTTAATCCGTGTCCTATTTCTAGAAAGGCCAGATGAGGGCCATATTCGCCCCGCGGAAATAGATGCCGATGATGGTCAAAACGATGAGGCTGACGACCAAAAAGCTGAACAGGCCGACTGACGCTTCACTGGGGGTGGCTTTGAAGGCGCTCCAAAAGGTGACATACAGCAATGCCAGACCGCCCAGCGAAAGCAGCAGCGGAATCAGACCGTTGGAGATGAGTGTCGGCCAGGTAGGGAAAAGAGCCGTTAAATCGAGCCACTGTTCGTCGATGATGACCAGGGCTGGAACCAGGATGAGAGCGAGAATTGCGCCGACAACGGCCGTTTCCAACCCCACCTTCGAGCGAAAATAAAAGCCAATATTGCCGTCTTCCTTATCCAGATAAGGAATGGCTACCAGCGCCCCCAGGACGATACCCGGCAGGAGCATCGCCGCCAGTGGATGCATGTGCAGCAGCAGTTCTTGCAAGCCTAGGAAATACCAGGCCGCCTTGGCCGGGTTAGGTGGATGGGATGGATTGGCCAGTTCTTCCAGCGGCGCAGGCACGAAAATAGCCCAGGCGACGACGACCAGCAGGAGTACGGCCGTTGCCGCCAGCTCGATTTGTACCAGATGGGGAATGGTCGTCAGCCGCTCGACGCGGGAGCGCTTGCCATCTTCCCCACCGTCTTCTTCTGGTTGGGAAATGCCGCCGTCTTTGCGCACTTTCCAGAAGTGGTAGGACATGAGCAGGATAAGGATGGCCGGTAGGACGGCGACGTGGATGGCGTAGAAATTACGCAGCGCTCCCTGCCCGACTTCAGGGCCGGCCAGCAGGAAATTGGAAATAGCGGTGCCGATCACCGGTATGTAACCCAGCAAACTCGTCCCCACCGTAATCGCCCAATAGGCCAACTGGTCCCAGGGCAGCAGGTAGCCGGTGAAGTTAAAAGCGACGACTAGCAGGAGCAGAACGATACCGATCAGCCAGTTGGTCGCCCGTCCCTTTTTGAATCCGCCGGTTAAAAAGACGCGGATCATGTGCAAAAAGACAGTGATGACCAGCAAATTGGCCGACCAATGATGAATGCCGCGAATCAAAGAGCCGAACAGCACCTGCGTTTCCAGATATTGGATGCTGGTGTAGGCTCGCTCTACGCTGGCGTCATAGCGGAACATGAGCAGGACGCCGGTGATGATGAGCAGCAGGGCCAAAACAGTAGATATGCCGCCCAGACCCCAGGTGTAGGCAAAACGCAGCGCTGGTTGGGGTACTTTGGTGGGGTGCAGGTGTAAAATCAGGTTATTGGCTACAGCCCGCATCCGGCTGCGATCATCGGTGGGCGTGGTGAATAACAGCCGTTCTTTGAGGGAGGGTTTTTCGTCGGACATGGGGGACTACTCCGTGATACGTGATGCGTCAAAATTGTCTATGACACATCACACATGACTTCATGACTTATTAGCTGTCGCCGCCACGGCCGTTTCCATTGCTACTGCCACGGCCGTTACCACCATTCCCATTCCCGCCGGCGCTGCCATTACCCTGCGACTGGGTGCCGCTGATGATGGCTGCATATGCTTCCAGGGAGAGGTACTGCGGTTGGTAAGTTTCGCCGGTTTGCCGTTCCAGCGTGCTGACGAAGGCCCGCAAATGGTTTTCCGACCCGGCGCGCAGGCTTTGGTACACCTGGACGATGTCGGCCTGGCCGGTTTCGGCGATGGCCTTATCCAGGTCGAGGATGTCGATTTCTTCGATGGCCGCCCCGACGCGCAGGGCATCGGCCAGGGATTGGCTGCCGCTGGCGACCAGTTGATCATACAGCGCCTGCAAATCAGCGTTGACGAAGACACCCGCCGGATTGCTGCCTACCGGGTCGGTCAGGCCGTAGGTGTTAAGCAGGGCCAGGACGGAATCGGTGTGCGTTTGCTCGCTAGCGGCGATGTTCTGGAAGAGGTTCATTCCCCAGATACTGTAGAGGGCGATGTAGACATCGTGGGCCAGCTTTTCTTCCTCGCGCATGAACAGCAAGTCGGCGATTTCGCTGTCGCTCAAGCTGCCACCGTTGGCAGCGGAAAGACCATCCACAGCGTTCCTCGCGGTCGTTTCCGGCTCATTGGCCACGGTTTCGACGACGGCGACAGGTGCATCTACAGCGGCGAGTTGATTGGTTGTTTCCTCGCCCACAGCCGGTTCAACGGCGGCTACTTCAGGCACGGTTTCCGTTTGGCCGGACGCTGCTGCTGCTGCTTCGGCGGCAATGGCTTCGGTAACGGCCGTTGTTCCTGTTTCCGTGGTTGTTGCCGCCGGGGTCGTACAGGCTGCCGCGATAAGTAGTAATCCGGCCAATGCCAAGATTAAAAAGAGTCGATTTTTTGTTTGGTTTAATTGAGTTTTCATCTGTATCTCCAATCCAATACTCGGTTAGTTATTCAATCTAATGTTCAACGAGTTCTGTCATTCTGAACCGAAGGCTAAGAATCCCGTTCAAGATGGTTAGATGCTTCGTTTCACTCCACATGACAATTGTTAATAGATTTGCTGAACAATACTTGTTTTCGGGATGATGCCATTAAGGCATAGTCCCGCACATGTTTGTGTTGTACGAACTTAACTGTACCGAGCAGATATGAAGCAGATGTGAAGCGGGCGTGGAGGTGTTGTGAAGCCAGTTATCTTTGCCGTGGCTGGCGCAAAGCTTTACATTCCAAGTTATAGGTTGACAATATCATATGTTAATAATAACATATGATAATTGTAATCTATTAATTCATTGAGACGACACGGATTAGGCGAAGTGTGACAAATAAAGTGGGTAGTGGTAAATGATTGACTGATGGTATCGAAAAGTTCAGATAATTGAACGTTGTAAATGCAGTGCAAACATTAAGAATGCGACAAAGCTGGTGGTATCACAGGTAACGCTGGAATCAACCGTCTGCTCATACACGGCCCGAACAAAGCTGATTTTGCGCACGAACGCTCCAGCTACGGGGCATTGAGCGCACTTCGGTGGAAACGGTTAAATGGCTGAAAGGATTCGTTGCCTGATATGCCGCCATTGGCCGAGGCCCAGCCTGATGATGTGTTGAATTGATGAGCTGGTCGTTGTCAGACAAAAAAAAAAAAAGATGGATTGATTTAGTTGCCGCACGCCGTTATTTCTGGTGACCGTAGCGAAGAAAGCTGTTGGCAGGGATTCAGAACGTATCGACATTGTGCATTCACGACTTTAAAACGTGAACAGTGTTTATTTGGTAGAACATCAGGAAAAGAGACGGGCGAAACAGCGCATGTTGAAAGATGGAATAACACATTGCGTCAGCGGTTGGGACGATTTGTCCGCCGAACGCTTTCGTTTTCCAAATCTGATGAATATCATGAGGCCGCTTTGAAGGTGTTTATTCATGAATACAATGAGAACTTACCAGTTCTCACTTAACCACTACCATAAAGTGGAGCGTGGTCTACCAGACCGCAACGGGCAGGCAAGCTGCTCGCGCTCCCATTTTTTGATGGAGGTTGTTTATGTCAATCAAATACGTTGTTTTAGGCTACTTAAGCTGGCGGCCCATGACTGGTTATGATATCAAGAAACTAATTGCCGAGTCAGAAACGCTGCCCTGGACAGCCAACAATAACCAGATTTACCGGGCACTGGTTGAACTGCACAAAGATGAGTGGGTCAGCAAAACGATTGAAGAACAGGTTGGCGCGCCCAGTCGTCACGTTTACACGATCACCGAAAAAGGTGTTCAAGCGTTAAAAAGCTGGGTTGTGAGTGAACCTGAGCCGCCGCAAACAAAGAAGTCATTTTTCACCCAACTCATGTGGGCCGACTGCCTCGATGCTCAGACCCTGGACGAATTACTGGAAGCTTATTTGAATGCAGTTGGTGAAAAGTTGTTTTTTATCCGGGTGCAGGCTGACGAAAAACCCAATATGCCGGAGCGCACGCCGCGCGAAAGTTACCTGTGGGAGATGCTTCACAGGAATTGGATCGCTCAATATGAGCTTGAGTTGAACTGGATCCGCCAGGTACGTCGGGAACTGTTGGAGATGGGAAACGGCCGTCAAAAGGCTACTTCGCGATAGGTGTTGTGAAAAAGGGAATAGTCGATAGTAGTTCAACAATGATCTTTTGCCGATGTCTACTACCGCGAAGCCCTCAATAACCCGCCCCTGCTCATCACCAGCGACATCCACACCATCATCATCCACACCAACTTCAACAAACGACGGCTATACTTAGTGGGCGTTGCGAGAAAATTGGGCGGGGATTAGGGGATTTCGGGATTGAGAAAAGGAAACATCCATGAATCATTGCTACACTTGCGAATTAACCGCCCGACGACATGCAGGACAAGCGCTTTTTTGAGATAACATCTACTATGCCAAATTATGAGCATTTACTCTATATTGGACTTTTGACAATTGATTTGACATAAATATATTTGCAAAATAACGAAACTGCTTCATTCATAGTGTATGATTACCACATCGCACACCAATGAACTGAAGCAGTTCCGACAACAACTTTATCAGAACTTTGACAATCGAGCCGATACTTTGATGGAATTAGTGGATGCTATCTGCAGCAATCCTCATGCCCGCCCTGTTAACAGTTGACGCCTGTTTTGGCGCGCCATTCAACCATCCAACGACAACGAAATGACATGGGATCCTGCTTGCCCGTTGTACTCATTGCGCGCCACAACGGCTTACCGGTTGTTGAAGCGATGAACGCCACAGTCACGACAGTTTGCCCACTTGTTGATGAGGGTTCATCACCGAACTGAGGGAAATCGATTGGTCATCACTATGCCAGCAGGTTGTTACACAGCGGAGCCGCCGTGTCGTAGTGGATTGTTCTTTGATGTCCGGCGCCAAATAGCGGAGTTGGGCAGCGAAAGATAAACGCGCCGCTGACAGACCTGAAACCTTTGGCGACAGTTTTGCGTCGATGGGCTGATAGCAGTTACAGCAAGCCGGTTTGTCTCTATAAGCAAACACACCCTCGTTTGGTCGCATTACACGCCAGGGGGAAACCGGGTTTTACCGAGTGGCCGGAGTCAGAGGCGCGTTCGGTGCTGGTCGGCAACAGTACGGCGCTTTGCACTACGAGAACCAGATACCTGGTATGAGCCATGAGGCCGGATTTCAGCGAGAGAAGCCGGCAGTACCGGTTAAAAAAAGGCGGCACAATATACTGATGCCGGGGAACACGCGCGGAATGTACCGCTATCCATTTACCTTTCATGAGATGCACTGGCTTGTAAACACGTTGTGGTTGCATTTGGCGACCGCCATGAATTGAATGCCAGAGAAACTATGAAGTATGGACAAGTATGACCTGAACACTTCTTCCGCCTTGGTAACAGAAATGTTGTTAGCCGTTTTCAAACTCCGAAGATGTGCGGAAGAAATTGGCAATTGTCTATTCTATGCCCACTTTATGGAGCGCGTCATGTTGCCAACCGTTTCAGCCGTGCGCAATCTACCCGCCATGAAAAACCGTTTGCTGTCGCCGACCCTGGTACAACGTGATTTTGGGCGAATTATTCGCCAGATTGGGACACCAGCACAGCCGCCCAAACCCCGATTTATTTCATCGGGCAGACCCAAGGGGATGAAATTGCCACCACGCCCACACCGAAAAGTGGTTATCAAGAGTCAGAAAGAGGCAAAACCGCCATGAAATCAGTGAGTTTGGCTTGATTATTCAGTTATAAACGTACTTGATGTGACTCGATTTCTATTGAGTTTGGTTCACAATGTCAAAAGTCCAATCTATATGCTCATCAACATATTTTTGTATATTCCCCTCCATATTTTTTTTGAACCGCTACCATTTTTCTGGCATAGAATTCTTCCAGGCATAGGTTATGACAACTATGCGTTCTAACGTGGTATATGTATCACTATCACTAACCATGGTAGTGGTATACGTATCACTCGTAACCGCTATGCCATCTTGTACAAGCACCCTATTGCACGTTTCAGTTGTAGAGTCTGCATCTCCGCCAACTCTTCTTACGTATACTAAGACTACCTGATCCATATTAACGTTCAAAGCAAATTTCGAGATTCCTTCAGCACCGGCACTCCCAATGGGAAACTCCATTGGAGATTGACCATTCAATGATATACCCGCACGCTTCGCCGAATCAGTTTGAAAATAGAGGGTACCATCCTCAACCGATGCCCAAGCAGCTACTTTCTGGCACATCATGGTTGACCTGTGTTTGTTAACAATCCGCGTGTTAGCGGCATTAACCCACACATTACCAGCATAACCCAACAGTGGTATCACGTAGAATAAGATCACCACACTAAAGTGGCGAAACGCCAAAAATCTTTGGCCGCCTCTCCATGCTCGTCTTCCGTTTACAATACTGGTAAAGGGTAATGTGATTACGCCAATGACTAAAGTGACAAAAAGCATAGCAAGTGCTGTCTCTATGCCATCAGCAGAGCCTGTGTTGCTTACACTGCTGGTAGATCGGCCTGCTATACCGCCTTGAGCAATTTCTTGGGCAAGCGAATTATAGTCAGTATCACCTGTCGTTATCCAATCGGTACTATTATCGGTTCTTGTCACCCGAATGGGATCGCCGTATTTCCAATCACTAGGGACATCTGATTGCTTCCAGTTACTCATTTTATACCCCCCTTGTTTATTGGAAAAATAGTTACACTGTGACCATATTGTACTCGATCAGGATACGCGAGTGAAGAGGCACTTGAGATAGGCTCCTTCGGGGAAGCCGATGGGATGGTCGAGAGCATGAGTGGTGCGTTCCAGTTCATGTAACGGCCGTCCCACCTTCTTTGCCGTCTCACTCACCAACTCAAAAAACTCATCGGCCGCCACCCGGCTGGAACAGGAAGCCATCACTAACGTGCCATTACGATTCAAGACGTCCAATCCCAACCGCACCAGCCGCGAATAAGCGGCCTTTGCTCCATCCACCTCAGCCTGGCTTTTGGCAAAGGAAGGCGGATCGATGATGACCAAGTCGAAGCGGCGGCGATCTTTGCCAAAGCGGGTCAGTTTTTGGAAGGCGTCCCCCTCGATAAGCGTGTGCGGTACGCGCTCCAACGCCGGATTGAGGGCGAAATTGCCTGCGGCAGCTTCCAGGGCAGGCTGGCTGATGTCGATGCTGGTAACGGCCGTTGCCCCCCCTCTTGCCGCATACAACGAAAACCCACCCGTGTAGGCAAACACATTCAGCACCGATTTGCCCCGCGCCAGTCTTTCCACCCGCGCCCGGTTCTCCCGCTGATCGAGGAAGAAACCTGTTTTTTGCCCGGCGATAACGTCGGCCTCAAAGCGTAAGCCGTTTTCCGTAAACCGTACCGGGCCGTCGGGCGGGCTGCCCAAAATCGTGGAGCCATCCAACCAACCATCCAACAACTCTTTTTGACCGACCACGTCACGATTTAAACGCAAAACGATGCGCTGCGGCCCAACTGCATCAACCAACGCCTTGACCACGTCCGGCAAATGAGCCAGCCAGGCGGGCGTGTACAGCTTCATCACGAACGTCCGATCATAGCGGTCGATGACCAGACCGGGCAGGCCGTCGTTTTCGCCGTGCACCAGCCGGTAACCAGTCGTTTGGGTTCCCGGCAGTGCGGCTCGAATTTGCGCCGCCGCCTCGATTTTGGCCTGAAACCATTCTCGATTAATGGCTGCCGGTTGGCTGTGCTGCAAAATACGCACGCGAATCATAGATGTGGGATCGTATAGCCCCACCGCCAGAAAGCGGTTTTTGCGGTCGAAAATGATGGCCAGGTCACCGGAACGGCCGCCGTCACTAACCGACTGAATCCCCGACTCAAACAGCCAGGGGTGACCGCTTTTGATAGCTCGTTCGGCTACCGGGGTCACCCGCACCGCCAGCCGCTGAGGATTTGCTTGATTTTGTGATACCATGAGATGCATTGTAGCCTATCTTAAGTGTCAGGCACAGGGCAGAACGGCCTGGTTTAAGAAAAACCGGACGCCCTGTGCCTGGCACTTCTCACCTATCAAATACGAGGTACTCCCATGAGCAAAAACACACAACCCCATCTTGGCACAATGGCCGTTTGGGCCGGTGAAGATGAATATTTAATGCAGGGTGCGACCCAGGTTCCGGTCGTCCACAGCGTATCCTTTGGTTACAACGACGTGGATGAATGGCTGGATGTGGCGTTGGAGCGGAAGAAGGGTCATATTTACGGCCGTAACACCAACCCCACCGTCCACGTCTTCGAAGAAAAGCTGCGCCTGATGGAAGGGGCCGAAGCCGCCACCAGCTTTGCCACCGGCATGGCCGCCATCAGCAACACCCTCTATACGTTGCTGCGCCCCGGCGACCGCGTCGTCTCGGCCAAAGACACCTACGGCGGCACCAACGTCATCTTCACCGAGTTTCTGCCTCGGCTCAACATCGACGTGGCTCTGTGCGACACCACTGATTTTGCCGCCATCGAAGCCGAAATCGCCAAAGGCTGCAACGTCGTCTACCTGGAAAGCCCGACCAATCCCACGCTCAAGGTGATGGATTTAGAACGGCTGGCCAAAGCGGGCAAGGCCGTTGGCGCAACCATTGTCGTCGATAACACCTTCGCCACACCCATCAATCAAAACCCGCTGGCGTTAGGAGCCGATTTGGTTTTGCACAGCGCCACCAAGTTCCTGGGCGGTCACGCCGATGCGCTGGGCGGCGTGGTTTGCGGACCGAAGGATTTGGTCAAACAAATCTACCATTACCGCGAAATCAACGGCGCAACGCTGCACCCCATGGCCGCCTATTTGATGATTCGGGGCATGAAAACGCTGCATCTGCGCGTCCGCCAACAAAACGAAAGCGCCCAGCAAATCGCCGAATTTTTGGCCGTCCATCCCTTTGTGCGCAGTGTGTACTACCCCGGCCTGCCATCTCATACCCATCACGACATCGCTCGCAAACAAATGCGCGGTTTTGGCGGCGTATTGAGCTTTGAACTGCAAGGGGATTTTGACACGGTGCGCGATTTTCTGCCCCGGCTGAATTATGCCCATGCCGCCGCCAATCTGGGGTCGGTGGAAACGATTGCCGGCCCGCCGGCGACGACCAGCCACGTGGAATGCACGCTGGAAGAACGACAGGCGATGGGGATTCCGGAGACGTTGATCCGCTATTCAGTGGGCATTGAAGACACAGCCGATCTCATCGCCGATTTGCAGCAGGCACTGGACGCCGTTAGCCGTTAATCTGTAGGGGGCAAGGCGGTTGGCCACGAACTGATGAATAACAAATCGTTTTTCAATCCAATCGCCTCGCCCGCTTGTCTGGCCAATACGGGCGAGGCAATCGGTGACCAGGCCATTTGCTTGGGCAAAGATTTTGGCCGATTGCCTCGCCCCTACTGCATTATCGTGTTTTTTTGGCCAATGCCGTGGCCATCAAAATCATCGCCCGCTCCAAATTCTCCAGCGAGTTGGCGTAGGAGAGCCGCAAGTAGCCTTCGCCGTATTCACCAAAGGCCGTACCCGGCAGCAGGGCCACGCCCGCTTCTTCCAGGATGTAATTGGCCAATTCGGCCGAACTGATGCCTAATTCCTTGACGTTGGGGAAGGCGTAAAAAGCGCCTTGCGGAATCTGGCAGCTAATGCCGGGGATGGCATTGAGGCCATTAACTAGAATGTCGCGCCGTCGCCGGTAGGACGTTACCATCTTATCCACCCAATCCTGTGGGCCGGTCAGTGCCTCAATGCCAGCGTACTGGGTGAAGTGGGCCGTGCAGCCGATGGTGTGGGTGAGCAAAAGCTGGACGCGGTCGGCCAGGGCTTCGGGCATGATGCCGTAGCCCAGCCGCCAGCCGGTCATGGCGTAGGTTTTGGAGAAGCCGTCGGCGATGACGGTGCGTTTGGCCATGCCGGGTAAACTGGCGATACTAGGCACGGCCGTACCATCATAAGCGATACGGCCGTAAATCTCATCCGACAGCACCCAGCAGTCGTTCTTTTGGGCCAGTTCAGCGATGTGGACCAAATCTTCTATGGGCATGACGCCGCCGGTCGGGTTGCCCGGCGAATTGAGGACGATCAGCCGCGTCTTTTCGTTGACCAACCGGTCAAAGGCATCCAAATCGAAGGAAAACTGATGCTCTTCACGCAGGGGCACGGGCACGGGCACGCCGCCAGCCGCGCCAATCATCGCTTCGTAGGTGGGGAAGCCGGGATTGGGGTAAATGACCTCGTCGCCCGGCTCGACCAGGGCCAGCGTGGGAAAAAAGAGGGCCGGTTTGGCCCCCGGCCCGACGACGACCTGGCTGGGGCGGATTTCCATGTTTCGCCGCTGTCCGGCGTCGGCGGCAATGATTTCGCGCAGTTCGGCGATGCCGCGCGGTGGATTGTAGCGGGTACGCCCCTCGGCGATGGCCCGGATACCGGCCATGCTCACGTTCGGCCCGGTGCTAAAGTCCGGTTCGCCGATTTCCAGGTGGATGATGTGACGGCCGTTCCTCTCCAACTCCTGGGCGCGGGCCAATACGGCATAGGCACCCTCTTCTTGTAAATGGGATACTCGTTTAGCAAAACTCATCTCTTCTTCCTCTTAATTTATCCACAGATTGCATGGATTTCGCAGATTAAAACCATAAACAAAGCGGCAATCTATGCAATCCGCGAAATCTGCGGATTATTTTTTATCCTGTGCCGGGTTTTAACGTAAAATACGGGCAAGTCAATGATAAAAAGATAAACATCAGAACGAAGAAGGCAGAAGGCAGATGGCGGAAGCATTGAAGCAGGTAAAGGTATCCATTCCGGCAACGACAGCGAATCTGGGGCCGGGGTTTGATTGTTTGGGGCTAGCGTTGGGGCTGCGCAATGAGATTTGGATGACAGCCGTTTCCGAACCCGGCTTGACGATTGAGGTTGACGGCGAAGGAACAGGGCAAATCCCTACCGATGCTGCAAACCTGGCTGTGCAGGCGGCGGAGCATATATTTGAACTGGTGGGGAAACGGCCGTCCGGCCTCCACATCCGCCAACAAAACGACATCCCCATCAGCAGCGGCCTGGGCAGCAGCGCTGCCGCCACCCTGGGCGGCATTTTGGCCGCCAACGCCCTGGTCGATGGCGCGCTGACCGAACAGCAGCTTGTCGAACTGGCGGTAAGTATGGAGGGTCATCCCGACAACATTGTCCCCGCTTTTTATGGCGGCCTGACGCTTTCCGTGATGGATGAGGATGCACTGCACGTGGAGACCATCGCTGTGCCACCCCTGCAAGTCGTCATCGTTCTACCCGATTTCGACCTGCCGACGGCTAAAGCGCGAGCCGCCTTACCAGCCCAAATTCCGCTGCGCGATGCCATTTTTAACGTCAGCCGGGTAGGATTGGTGATTCGGGCGTTGGAGCGGGGCGATTTCGCGGTGCTGGCCCTGGCCATGCAGGACCAAATGCATCAACCCTACCGTCTGCCGTTAATTCCAGGTATGGTGGATGTTTTTGAAGTGGCAAAAGGGGAGGGAGCAACGGCCGTTACCCTCAGTGGGGCCGGTCCCAGTGTCGCCGCCTTCGCACCCGCCAATCACCAAGCCATCGCCGAAGCCATCCAGGCCGCCTTCGCTGCGGCCGGGTTACCCAGCCGCGCCTGGATTCTGCCTGTGGAAAATACGGGAAGAGTGATAATTGATGATTAATCACTCATGTATCAGTGATAAATACGCAGTAGAAACCAGATGGTTTCATTGCAAAAGCGTTAACTGCCCCCATTATACCGTGTCATCAACCATTCGATTCCTTTTAGCAGCCAATAAGGTACGGCAATCAGCGCCGCGCCGCCCAGTAAAAAAGGCAGCGCCGTCAACACAGCCGCCGGGCCATAAAACAGGGCAATGATGAGGCTGCCCACCACAACCAGGGTAAAAATAACCATTTTCAGGAACTGATGATCATTGCTTCGGCGGATTTGGCGGCTGTTGGTGAACGGCCGTTTCCCATTCCCATTCATTTCTTTATCGTCCATTTGTATCCTTTTTTGCGTTGCAAATCTGCCAAAAAGCAGTAAGGTTGGGGAAAATATTGGGAGATGTTTTATGCAGTTGTATATCATCCGGCATGCCCAGTCGGAGAACAATTTATTATGGCAGCAAACCGGTTCCAGTGACGGCCGTTTACCCGACCCCGCCCTTACCGAAAAAGGACACGAACAAGCTCGTCTCGTGGCCCAATTCCTGGCCCAACCGGCCAGCGATGTACCGGCACCCGAACGAGACAATCGTGACGGCTTCAGTTTAACCCATTTGTATTGCAGCCTCATGGAGCGGGCCGTTTTAACCGGCACGTACATTGCCCAGGCCACCGGGCTGCCGTTAAAAGGATTGGTAGAAATCCACGAGTGGGGCGGCATTTACCACAAAGACGAAACCAACGGCGAGCGCATCGGACTGCCCGGCCCTGATCGGGATTATTTTGCCGCCAACCATCCGCATCTGGTTTTGCCGGAGTCGTTAAACCATGCCGGGTGGTGGAATCGTGATCCAGAGCTGCCGGAGGAACGGCCGTTACGCGCCCGCCGCTTCTGGCAATTCCTCCTCAAAGAACATGGCGGAACTGATGACCGGGTGGCCATCGTTTCCCACGGCGGCTTCACCCAAACCTTACTAGCGACACTGCTCAATCGGGATGATCCCGACATCACTCTGGGACTGCCGGCCAACGTCTGGTTTGCTACTAACAACGCCTCCGTTTCGCGCATTGACTTCGAGAGCGACCATTTCCGCATCGGCTACCTGAACCGGGTAGACTTTTTGCCGGACGAGTTGATCACGTAAATTCTCAAAGTGACAGGCGCTTCGGAAGTGCCTGTCACTTGAAGAATCACCTACTCATACCGCAGCGCTTCGATTGGACGCAAATCAGCCGCTCGCCAGGCGGGATAGATGCCAAAGATGAGGCCAACGGCCGTTGCAAAGCCCGTCGCCAGCATCACCGTACCTCCATCTACAATCGTCTCAAAGTCTAGCAAATTGCCGCTAACGCGGGAAATCAACCAGCCCAGCACAATTCCCAGAACGCCGCCCAATACACTCAACAGCACCGATTCCAGCAAAAACTGGGCCAGAATGTCCCGTTTCATCGCCCCCACTGCCTTGCGGATGCCAATTTCCCGCGTCCGCTCCGTTACACTTACCAGCATGATATTCATAATGCCAATACCGCCCACGACCAGTGAAATCCCGGCAATCGCTCCCAAAAACGCGGTCAGTGTCGCCGTAATCGTGTCAAACGTACTCAACAAATCGGCCTGGCTGAAAATAGAAAAATCATCATCAGCTGCATAAACAATGTCGTGCTGCCGCCGCAGCGTTTCCGTGATTTGCTCAATCGCCGTATCTGTTTCAGACTCATTGGCCGCCTGAGCAGTAATCAGCGTCACCGCTTTTTCGCCCTGACGCGTCCGGTCTGTGTACAAGCGGCTGTGTGCTGTGGTAATGGGCACAAAAATATTGCTGTCGGTATTGGTAAAACCGCTGCCCGATTCAGCCAACACACCGATGACCTGATAACTCACCCCGCTAATCTTGACCGACTGGCCAACAGGATACCCACCATCAAACAAATCCGTTGCCGCCTGGCTGCCTAAAATGGCCACGCGAGCCTTCGTGTCAATATCATTTTGCGTAAATCCATCACCGCTTTGCATCTCATCCAGATTGTTGACAGACAAGTAGTTGGCAGTAACACCACTGACGGTCGTTTGGATAGAATTGCTGCCATTGACGACTTCCTGCCCGCCCTGTACCGTAGCGGCAACTGCGCTCAACGCCGGCGCATTCAATGGATCGGACAATGCTTCCACATCGGACATACTCAGGGCTGGATAGCCGTTACTGTTGTCGGTATCGGTGGAAATAGTCAGCAAGTTGGTACCAAACGATTGGATTTCGCTGGTGATTGAATTGCTCACACCGTTGCCGATGGACATCAACGCAATCACCGCCGCCACGCCGATAATGACGCCCAGCATCGTCAACACCGCCCGCAGTTTATTGGCCAGTAAACTGTCCAATGCTGTTAGAAAACTTTCGCTTAAGTTCATGTCGTGTACTCCAGCTATTAGCTTTTAGCTGTTAGTCGTTAGCGCAAAGCTTGTAAGTTAACGGCTAATGACTAATGGCTAAATGCTAATTACTCTCCTGAATCAACCCGTCTCGAATCCAGATCACCCGTTCAGCTTGTTCGCCAATTTCCGGGTCGTGGGTAATCATGATGAGGGTGATGCCTTTTTCTTCGTGCAAATTCTTGAATATCTGCATGATTTCGTCGCCGGACTGCGTGTCCAGGTTGCCAGTTGGCTCGTCGGCCAGAATGATGCTGGGATTGGTAGCCAGCGCCCGGGCAATGGCCACGCGCTGCTGCTGGCCACCGGAAAGCTCATCGGGCCGATGATCGATACGCTCGCCCAGGCCGACAGCTTGCAGCGCTTCTTTAGCCCGGTCGAGTCGTTCGGCACGGCCGTATCCGGCATACATGAGTGGTAAAGCAACCTGTTTAACGGCCGTTGTCCGTGGCAGCAAATTAAACTGTTGAAAGACAAACCCGATCCGCTGATTGCGGATTTTCGACTGCTCATCATCCGTCATATGACTGACATCAATCCCATCAATGGTGTACGTGCCGCTGTTAGGCACATCCAAACAGCCGATAATATTCATCAACGTACTCTTGCCCGAACCGGACGGCCCCATAATGGCCACAAACTCGCCTTCGTTAATTTGCATGTCAACGCCGCGCAACGCATGGACAACTTGCGTTCCCATTTCATAGGATTTAGTGATATTTTGCATCGTGATCATGTCTTGTCGTCTCGTAGTCTTGTAGTTTCGTAGTCTTGTAGTCTCAAGTCGTCAGCCTCTAATCATCAATCATCATTCATTACTTATCACTCGCTAATTCCCCATTCCCGGTGGCGGCCCACCTCGACCAGGGCCGAACTCGACGACAGGAGCGATTTCACCCACCAGCAGTTGGTCGCCTTCGTTCAAGCCGGAGACGATTTGGGTGTTTTGAGCGTCATGCAGGCCGACGGTAACGGCCGTTTCCGTGTAAGTTTGCTGCCCACTGCCATCAACCGTCACCAGATTGACGCTGTACTGGCCGTTGGTGCGGTCTACGTTTACCGCCGCATTGGGAACCAGCAGCACATTGCTTAAATCGGCCGTTTCCAGTTTGGCGTCGGCCGTCATCCCCACCAAAATCGGCAAATCCGTTTCGCCTAATCCCAGGAACACGTCATAGGTGACCAGGGCGCTGGCATCGTTACTGGCTTGGGGCGCAACGGCCGTTACCTGGCCATTAATCGTCTCATCGGGCCAAGTTTCCAGCGTAATCGTCGCCGGCTGGCCGATGGTGATACTGCCCACATCCACTTCATCCACCGCCAAAACCACTTCCAGGTTGCCCGGATCGACCATTTCCACCAGGATGCCATTGGCCATTTCACCGACGTTCACGTGAACGGCCGTAACTACCCCGTCAAAAGGAGCCGTCAACGTCGCGTCGGCCAAAGACTGCTCGGCCTGCTGCAAGCCAATTTGGGCCTGCTCCACCGCCACTTCGGCTTGCGTGACTTGATAATCCGACGGGCCGCGCTGTAGCTGATCCAACGTCGCTGCCGCACTGGCCACCGACGCTTCTGCCGAAGCAATCTCCGCGTCCGTGGCAGCCATCGTCAACATATCCAGTTGAATCTGGGCCGCATCCCGCGAAGCTACAGCCAGCGCCAGACTGGCCTGCGCCGCCGCAATCGAATTGGGGTCGCCATTGACCAACGTATCATATGCTTCTTGCGCCGATGCCAGATTGGCGTTGGCCCGCACCGCCGCCGTGCGTGCCGCAAATTCCATATCGTCCAGTCGATTTTGATGGATAAATTGATTTGGCTCCGTTACCAAAATCGTGCTGTGCTGTTCCGCCGCCGATGTCGCCGCTTGCTGGGCCAAATCCAGAGCAAGCTGCGCCGCCAGCAGTTCTTCATCACTGGCGGCAGCTTGCAAATCGGCCAGTTGCGTCGAAGCGCTGGCTACATCTGCCTGAGCAGCGTTAACGTCGGCCCGGGCTGCCGTGATCTGGTCCTGGCTGGGACCATCCAGCAAATCCTGCAAACTGGCCTGGGCGCTGGCAACGGCCGCTTCCGCCGCGGCTATATCGGCATCAGAGGCCGGGGCGGTCAAAGTGGCCAGATTGGCTTCCTGAATGGCTAACGACTGCTGGGCGGAAACGACATTGCGTTCCAAATCGGCCGTGTCCAGCTTCACCAGGGAATCACCCGTCTGGACGGCATCACCCACAGCCACGTACACGTCGGCCACCTCGCCGGCGCTGGGCAGGGCCAACGCCGCTTCGCGCTGCGCTTCCACCTGGCCGCTGGCTGTGGCACTGGCCGACAAATCCCCCAGAAAAGCAGTGACGATTTCACCCGTACCCACATCGGCCTGGGCGCTGTTGTTTCTAAACAGGGCTGGCAGGGCAATGATTAAAATTACGACGATGACGGCCGTTCCGCTAATCCAAAGCCATTTTTTGTTTCGTTTTTTCTCATTCATTGTTTTGGTCTCGTAGTCTGGTAGTTTCTAGTCTTGTAGTCCCCAGTCTCCAATTTACCCGCCAAAAGGCGCGGGGCGGTTCTGGCCATTATTTTCTGCCCCCGGCCCAAAGGAGATAGTAGGCAGATTATCGCCAATCAAAATGTTGTCTCCGGCGTTGAGGCCGCTGGTGATGCGCGTATTTTGGTCATCGCGCGCATCAATCGTTACCGGCACTTCCTGCACGGCGTCACCAACGACCAGATTGACGCTGTAGGTGCCTTTTTCCCGGTCGGCGTTGATGGCCCGGTTGGGAACCAGCAAAACGTCGCTGTAAGAAGCTGTAATCAGGCGGGCGTCGGCCGTCATGCCCACCCGCACCGGCAAATCGGTCTGGCCCAAACTGAGGTAAACATCGTAAGTGATTAAGGCACTGCTGGTTTGGGCGCTGGGGGCGATGGTCGTGATTTCGCTGTCGATGGTTGTGTCCGGCCAGGTTTCCAGCGTCACGGCTGCCGGTTGGCCAACGGACAAATCACCCACGTCCACTTCATCAACCTGCAAGACGACTTGCAAACTGCTGCTGTCCACCAGTTCGACGACGCTGCCGCTGGCTATTTCACCAATGTTGGCGTGTACGGCCGTTACCACTCCATCAAACGGCGCTACAATCGTCGCCGCCGCCAATGCTGCTTCCGCATCCTGCACCGCAAGCTGGGCCTGCGCCACATTCGCTTCAGCCACGGCCAGTTCTTCATCGGTAGGCGGATCCACTAAATTGGCCAGATTGGCCTGCGCCTGCGCCAACTGCGACTTCGCCGAGGCAAGCTGCACATCCGTCGCCCCATCAGCCGTCAGGTTATAGTTGGCCTGACTGCCATCCAGTCGCGATACGGCCGCATTCAAACTGCCCTGCGCCGCTGTCGCGTCCGGGCCTTCCTGTAAAGAGTCCAGGTCCGCTTGCGCCGACGCCACCGCTTCGTTCGCTTCCATCAAGGCTTGATAAGTTGCTTCGGTGGGTTGTTTGTCATCTGCTTCCTGCGCACTGTCTAACTGGCGTTGAGCCGCCAACAGGCTGGCTTGAGCCGCTAAAATCTGCGATTCCTTAATCGAATCCTGAACGCTGCCCAAATTGGCCGAGGCCGACGCCACCGAAGCCTGTGCTGAGCGCAAACTGGCTTCTGAAGCAGCGAGTTCTTCGGCACTGGGACCATCAAGTAAATCATCCAGATTGGCCTGGGCGCTCTTAACGGCCGCTTCCGCCGACGCCACATCGACCGTTTCCGGATCGGCTTGCAAATCAGCCAGGCTGGCCTCTTGCAAGCGAAGCGTCTGTTGGGCATTGGCCAGATTGAAAGCCAGATTCGTGATGTCTAACTGCACCAGCGTTTCCCCGGCTTTGACGGCATCCCCTTCACGCACCAGGACCTGCTCCACCCGGCCCGGCGTCTCCACCGACAGGCTGGCTTCGCGCCGGGCGGTTACTTGACCGCTGGCCGTGGCACTGGACTCCAGGTCGCCCATGAAGGCGGTGACGATTTCGCCTGCGTTGGTGGCGGTTTGGGCTTGTTGGGCACGGCCGTTCACCACCAGCACCGCCGCAATCACCAACACAACCAGGCCGCCGCCGGCCCAAAACAGCCATTTTCGATTCTTCTTTCGCTGCATTGTCTAACTCCTATCCGCAGATTTCACAGGGGACGCAGATTAAACAAATCGACAAAATTTGTGAAATCTGCGTCCTCTGGGCATTAATTCTTTTTGGGTACGGTCCTTATTCTAGAGATCAAATCTGCAAAACTTGTGCAGGCCCTCTGCAATTTGTCAGCAAAGGAGCAGAGTGGCAAAGCGGCAAAGTTGCGGAGTTGCAAGTCTTCACCCCTTCACCCCTGCTCCCTTGCACCCCTGCCCCTCTCCACGCTACAATCATGCTCATGAAAGTTTTCCTGCACACCATCGGCTGCCGCCTGAACCAGAGCGAAATCGAAACGATGGGCCGGCAGCTCCTGGTCGCCGGTCATGAACTGGTCGATGACGCGTCCCAGGCCGACAAAGTGATCATCAACACTTGTGCCGTCACTGCCGAAGCGGCCCGCGACGGCCGTAACATCACCCGGCGCATCCATCGCACCAACGAAGATGCCGAAATCATTCTCACCGGCTGTTACGCCACCATCGCCCCACAAAAAGCGGGCCAAATCGAAGGCACTGGGCGGATTGTTCTCAATCAGGACAAGGACAAACTGGTGCAGATGATTGATCCGGAGGCGCGAATTGACCTGCCGGTGTACGAGCAGGAACCGATTTTGCGCGAATTTCTGGCTGGCAGCAGTCAGGTGGCTAACACGCGGGCCTTCATCAAAGTGCAGGATGGCTGTGACAACAAATGCACCTTTTGCGTGACAACGATTGCTCGCGGCGCGGGCCAAAGCCGTCATTTAGGCAACGTGGTGGCTGAGATTCAGGCGCTGGCCGCAGCCGGCTATCAGGAAGCTGTGTTGACAGGGGTGCATTTGGGCAGTTACGGCCGTGACCTGCACAACAACACCGATTTACGCGATCTCATCACCGCTATCCTGACCCACAGCGACATTCCCCGCCTGCGCCTCTCCTCGCTGGAACCGTGGGAAATCCCCGACGGCTTCTTCGCGCTGTGGCAAAATCCGCGATTGCTGCCCCACCTGCACATGCCGCTGCAATCGGGCAGCGACCCCATTTTGCGGCGCATGGCCCGCCGCACCAGCCGGGCCAGTTTCCGCGCTCTGGCCGCCAAAGCCCGCGCCCATATCCCCGATCTCAACCTGACCACCGACATCATCGTTGGCTTCCCCGGCGAAAGGGAGGCCGATTTTCAGGACAGTCTGGATTTTGTGCGCGAGATCGGCTTCACCCGGCTGCACGTGTTCAGCTACAGTTCACGACCGGGAACGGCCGCAGCCAAAATGCCCGGTCATCTGCCCAAAGCGGTCAAAAAGGAACGCGCCCGGCGCATGATCGCCCTGGGGCAGGAACTGAGCCTGAAATTTCATCAACGCTACGAAACCCAAACCCGGCCCGTCCTCTGGGAAAACGCCGTCGGCGCCGACAACGGCGGCCTGCGTTGGGCTGGCTACACCGACAACTACATCCGCGTCCTGGCCCACGGCCCGGCCGATTTATTCAATCGAGTCACGCCCACCCAACTGGTTGAAGCCCGGCCTGATGGGTTGTCGGGACAAATTATCGTCTAATGATCCGGGGCCAGGGGTGGCCCCTCTACGAATTTAACTGATGTTACGCAGTAGCAGCTTGAACCAGTGAAACCGGCTGAAGCTGCTGCAGTTCATGAAAAGCCTGTTGCAAGGCGGATAAATACAACTGGTTTTTCAACTGATAATGATTTTTCTTTGTTCGGACCTTTAACAACTCCATTTTGACAAACGACCACAGCGCCGCCACGAAATGATTCGTTTGCGTTGTTTCGGTACGGGTTGGCGATTGAGTTAGCGCCATATTTTGCTTGAGTGACCGGTGATACTCTTCTACTCTCCACCGTCTTTGGTAGATTGTAATGATTTGGTCAGCACTCAGGGTCAAGTCACTGGTTACCAGATAACGCACGCCGGTTGAGCCATCTCCGTTTGTGAAAACCTGGCGTAATAGCTGTAAGGGGAATGGGACCCCTTCCAGATAGATGATACGGGTCGTGCCTTCTGGTAGGTTCATGTCTTCAATCCGCTGATACTGGCCATTGGCTTTATCTGCCTCGGACAAAGCCACCTTGCGATTGCCCTTGAGCCCCATGATGAACTCTTTCTCCAGGTCCAACTTCACAAATCGCATGTTTTCGGCCGAGGCAAACCACACGTCATTGAGCACATACCGGAACGGGATGCGATTAGCTACAGCCGTCTGCAGCATGCGACGATAGTGTTCATTCTTGGTCACGGCACTTTTGCGCTTTTCTTTGCCTGTTTTCTTGTCAAGATAGGTCTCTGTCTTGGCCACTAACACGAAGGACACTGGCAAAGCGATTCCTTGGGCTTCATACAAGGTTGTAATGAAGTTGATACCTTTGACAGTTTTGTCTTTGGCGTGGTCATAGTGCCAACAGATGATCTCATTCTCATCTGTGTATGGCTTTTCCACAATGGAATCGTCGACAATCATGACACCATCTTCTCGTTCGATTTGCCGTACCTGTGGTTTGACCAGTTTCCACCATGTCTTCGCCGTCAATTTTTCACTGGCGAGCATGCGAGTGACTTGGTCATGGCTGATTTCACCTTCAAGTAATCTAGCCAGTCCGGTAGCTGTCGTTTGTCCAAATGAGCTTAACAAATAGTCTGAATACAGGTCGAGGATATTGTAGTTCATAGGCTGATTCTCCAAGACCTGGATTTTATAATTATGTTAACCTTCGCGCTATCTGCGCGTAACATGAGTTAATATTGTGAGGCGGCCATTTTGGCCTATTGTTGTAGAGTGGCCTCCCAGGCCGCGGCTAGAGGCAAAACATGACAATTCCTGAAACCATTCAAAAAGTGCTGGAAACGGCCGATGCCACCGTCGAAAAAACGCTGAAAGATTACAACCTGCCCGGTCTGGGGGTGGGCATCGTTTATCAGGGGCAGTTGATTTATGCCAAAGGGGTGGGACAGGCTGACGTCGCCAGAAACATTCCCGTCACGCCGGACACCGTGTTCCGCATCGCTTCCGTTTCGAAGACTTTTGCCGCTGTAGGGTTGATGCAGTTGTGGGAGCAGGGCAAGTTTGATTTGCATGCCCCCATCAACGATTATTTGCGCGATTTCAAGGTGAAGCACCGCAATCCGAACGCACCGCTGATCACTTTTCATCATTTGCTGACGCACACGGCCGGATTGGGCGAGTTTGTCCCATTATACAAATATTTCAGTCCGACGGCCCATTTTAACGTGGTCAGACCCAATAAGCCGGTGCCGCCGTTGAAGCATTTGTACGGCCGTACCCTGCCCGCCGAATGTTTACCCGGTGAAAAATGGTGCTATGCCAACAACGGCTTTGCCACTGTTGGCCAACTGGTGGCCGACATCAGCGGCCAGCCCTTCCCCGACTACATCCGCCAGCATATTTACCAGCCTTTAGACATGAAACAGTCCGAATTCTGGCGCAGTGATCGCGTACGCGGTGCTTTAGCCATCGGCTACAACTACAAAGCGAAGCAGCAAACATTCAAGCCGGTGATTGACTTGGAGCAGGTGACGACGGCTGCCGGCGCAATGTACTCCACCGTCAATGATATGGGCCGCTACATGGCCGCGCTCATGCAAAGTGATGCGCTGCTCAAGCCGGAGACGCTGGAACTGATGTACACGCCGCAGTACCGGCTTGATGAGCGGCTGCAAGGGATGGGTTACTGTTTTAAGATCGACGATTTTGGCGGCCATCGTGTCGTTTCCCATGATGGGTTGTGGTTGGGGTTCATTTCCTCGATGTTTGTCGCCCCCGACGATGAGTTGGGCGTTGTCGCCCTGACCAATACAGCCAACTCCATCGCCATTGGCCTGGCCAGCAGCCTTATGCGGCGCCTGTTGGGCGAGGGTCGCAAGTTGAAGAGCCGTCCCGACCCGGACAGCGTGCCGGATACGCCGAAGAATTGGCCATCTTTGCAAGGGTTTTACGGTCCCAAACCGGGCTTCAACAGCAATTTCCGCTTGTGGACCAGCTACGGCGGCGAGTTGGAAGTGTATCAAGAAGAAAATGACCTGAAGGTTCGCTCTCTGCGCGGCAGTTGGAAGGAAGGCAAAACGTTAGTCCCGGCCGACAAGGATGATCCGCTGTCGTTTCGCGCCAGGGGACGGGAGGTGATTTTTACACAGGACGGCCGTTTACTGATGGGCTTGAATGAATTTGGGAAACGGCCGTACAACCAAAGCATCCGCCGCCGCCTCAAACTCCTCCTTATCGGAGCTGGAATCCTGCTTGTCCTACTGCTAATCCTCTTGCTCGTATTATTGCTGTAAAAAAGGTTATCTGAGGTTTTGTGTGGTTGTAGGGGCTGCCCTTGTGG
This sequence comes from Ardenticatenaceae bacterium, assembly GCA_020634245.1. Taxonomy (GTDB): domain Bacteria; phylum Chloroflexota; class Anaerolineae; order Promineifilales; family Promineifilaceae; genus JACKCC01. Next base: position 232,289 of record JACKCC010000007.1, read on the forward strand.
TCGCCCCTGACTGGGCGGGCACAAGGCCACGCCCCTACCCCAGAATTCATAAAAAAGAGCGCGGCTGGTCCGCGCTCTAACTTCTACTTTCCAATTTCTGCCTTCTAGCTTTACAAAATCTCGTGGATCGATTTGGCCATCCGCTCCACGGCCCGTTCCAGGTCGCTCATTACCGTGGCGATGGAGAAGCGTACGTATCCTTCGCCGCTGCTGCCAAAAGCGATGCCCGGCGTCCCGGCGATGCCGGCCTTCTCCAGCAGTGCTTCGGCCAAATCCAGGCTGTTCTTTTCACTGCCGGGGAAGCTGGGAAACAGGTAAAACGCACCTTCGACCAGTTTGCAATCAACACCCTCGATTTCGTTCAGACCTTTGACCATAAAATCACGCCGCTTTTCGTAGGAAAGCCGCATCTCTTCAACAAAATCTTGCGGGCCAGTCAGGGCGGCGACGGCCGCATGCATTGTGAAATTGGCCGCAGAAGAAACGGTCTGGCTGTTCAATTTGACGGCCAGTTTGATGATGTTTTCCGGCCCCACCAGCCAGCCCAACCGCCAGCCAGTCATGGCGTAGGCTTTGGACAGGCCGTTAGCCGTCAGCGTGCGCTCGGCCATGCCAGGGAGTGAGCCGATGGATTCGTGTTTACGGCCGTCAAATACCAATTTCTCATAAATCTCATCCGAAATAACGTACAAATCCTCCTCGATAGCGACCTTTGTGATCTCGCGTAATTCGGCATGATCAAGGACACGCCCGGTGGGATTGCTGGGCGAATTAACCATCAATGCTTTAGTCTTGGGGGTGATTTTTGCGCGGAGTAAATCGGCCGTGACGCGGTAATTAAGGTCTGGACTCAGGCTCACCGGTACGGGGACGCCGCCAGCCAATTTGATCATCGGCGGGTAGGAAACCCACACCGGTTCCAGGTACAAAACCTCATCGCCAGGGTTGATAAGCGCGGCCAGAGCCAGATACAAAGCCCATTTGCCGCCCGGCGTGACAACGATGTCCGTCTTGGGATCGGCGTGGATGTCGTTGTCAATATTCATTTTGTGGGCGATGGCTTCCATCAAAGAGGGGATGCCCTTCATCGGAGCGGGGTAATGGGTGGCTCCATTTTCAATTGCGGCCAGAGCAGCAGCAGTGATGTGGTGCGGAGTGTCAAAATCGGGATCGCCGCCAGCTAAAGCGATGACGTCATGTCCGGCTCGCTGCAAGGCTTTGGCTTTGTCATTCACCGCCAGGGTCACTGATGCGGGAATATTTCTAATGAGTTGAGATAATTCTTTCATACGCGCTCCTAGTAGGACATTGATAAAGTGCTAACTTTTAATTCTAACAGACGACTGGCCAATGTCTAAAGGTAAATTCAACAATTGTTAATGATGAAAATTGCCGAACTTGCCCAAATACGGCCGTTTTCGTCCCAATTTTCACGATCTTGAACCACTGGCAAAGCATGTTACACTGGATGCGATATGAGTAATCCGCGAGATTTGGAATATGTTCCCGTTGTTAAGCGGGATGAATATGATGCCGAATGGCAGGCGAAACGGGCCGCCGTTGATATTGACGGGCAGGAAACAGCCTATATGGAATTGATTGAGAAGCTGGCAGCGAAACGGCCGTTCTCTTCCTCCCACTTCAACTCCGTCATGCGTAAATTTGCTGGAAAGGGACGGCCGTATCTCTCCAAAAGCCAGGTGCTGGACGTCTACCAGCGGCTGTGCGACGACGAATGGCTGGAATTCGACCCCGAAGTGCGCGTCCTGCTGCAAACCAAGCCGGTACGCAGCCAGGCCGGTGTTACCGTCGTCACCGTGCTGACCAAACCCTACCCCTGCCCCGGTGAATGCATCTTCTGCCCCACCGACGTGCGCATGCCCAAAAGCTACCTGCACGATGAACCCGGCGCACAGCGGGCCGAGCGTTATGCTTTCGATCCTTATGCTCAAACTGCCGGACGCATCCAGGCGCTGGAACAAATCGGCCATCCGGTGGACAAAATTGAACTGCTGATTTTGGGCGGCACATGGTCCAGCTACCGGCGCGATTACCAGGAATGGTTCATCAAGCGTTGTTTCGATGCCATGAACGGCGTGGAATCGGCGACTTTACCGGAAGCCCAGGAATTGAATGCGAATGGCCAGCGGCGCAATGTCGGCCTCGTTGTGGAGACACGCCAGGATCACATCACGCCGGAGGAACTGCGCTGGTTCCGCTACCTGGGCGTGACGAAGGTGCAAATTGGCATTCAAAGCCTGGATGATGAAATTTTAGCGCTGAATAAACGGGGCCATGATGTGCAAGCAACGCGCGATGCCTTCCGGCTGCTGCGGCTGGCTGGTTACAAGATTCACGGCCATTGGATGCCCAATTTGTTAGGGGCGACGATGGCGAGTGACGTGGAAGATTACGGCCGTTTATGGTCCGATCCTGCCATTCGACCCGACGAACTCAAAATCTACCCCACGATGCTGCTGCAAAACGCCGAACTGTACGACTACTGGCAGCGCGGCGAATACAAGCCGTACACGGAAGAGCAGGTCACGAAACTGCTGGTGCAATGCAAAGCCCAGACGCCGCGCACCGTCCGCCTGACACGCATCATCCGCGATATTCCCACAACCAACGTCGTTGAAGGCTTCACCAAAGCCAATTTGCGCCAGATCGCCCAGCGAGAGATGAAAAGGCGCGGCTTGCAGTGCCAATGCATTCGCTGCCGGGAAGTGCGGCGGCAGAAATTAACGATTGACGATTTACGATTGACGATTGAATCGTATGCGACAGATGCGACGACGGAGCATTTTCTCAGTTTTGTGACGGAGGACGATCGCATTACTGGCTTTTTGCGGCTGTCGCTGCCTAATGCGGGCGTGGAACTGCCCATTCCTGAACTAACCGGACACGCCATGATCCGTGAGGTTCACGTTTATGGTCCGGCGCTGCCCATTGGCGATGATAGTGATGGGGAGGCACAGCACATTGGGTTGGGAACCCAGTTGGTGGAAAAGGCAAAGGAGATGGCTAAGGGGGCGGGATACGGCCGTATCGCCGTCATCAGCGCCATTGGCACACGCAATTATTACCGCAAATTGGGTTTTGACCTGGATGGGCTGTACATGACGGTTTCGCTCTAAGCGTTTACTGGGGAGCCAGACAATTGGCATGAAAGACCGATTCATATGTTTCGTTGGCCAAACAAAAAGCCTCGCTGTGAGCGAGGCTTTTATATTTGACACATGACGCATCACGAATCAGTGATGCAAAATCTGGTTTAAGAACAACTTTGTCCGATCGTTCTTGGGATTTGTATAGAACTCTTCCGGCGTGTTCTCTTCCACAATCTCGCCGGCATCCATAAAAATAATCCGGTCGGCCACTTCACGGGCAAACCCCATTTCATGCGTGACCGCCAGGATCGTATAGCCCGCCCGCGCCAGATCGCGCATTACATCCAGTACTTCCTTAATCATTTCCGGGTCCAGCGCTGAAGTTGGCTCATCAAATAGCAAAATCCTCGGCTCCATTGTCAGCGTGCGAGCAATGGCCACCCGCTGCTGCTGACCGCCGGAAAGCTGTCCCGGATACTTGTTCGCCTGCTCTGGAATGCCGACGCGCGTCAGCCATTTCATGCCCACTTCTTCCGCTTTTTCCCGTGACCATTTGCGCACGTGAATCGGCGCCAGTGTCACATTTTCCAACACGGTCAGGTGGGGAAACAGATTAAACTGCTGGAATACCATCCCTACTTCGCGGCGGATTTCGGCGATGTTGCGCACATCATAGCTAAGCGTAATGCCATCAACGATAATATCACCGCCCTGGTGTTCTTCGAGCCGGTTAATTGTACGGATAAATGTTGATTTACCGGAACCAGATGGCCCCAGAATAACAATCACCTCACCAGTTTTAACTTCTAGACTCACACCTTTGAGAGCGTGGAAATCACCATACCATTTTTGTACATCCCGGCAAATGATGATCGGATCGTTGCTTGTTGTTGTTATATCTAAGGTCATAATAATTTCTCCTTTTCAGCCTACATCTGGCCGACCCCCAATTGTTTTTCCAGGCGGCGGCTGTATCCGGCCATTAATGCTGAACCGACAAAGTAAAGCACGGCCAGGAAAAGATAAGCTTCGCGCCGTACACCCAACCAGGCTGGCTGGGCACTAATCGCGTTGGCCACACCCAAAACATCCAGGAAGCCGACGATGGCTACCAACGTTGTGTCTTTGAAACCGCCGATGAATTGACCCACAATGGCCGGAATGACCACACGCAAGGCTTGCGGCAAAATAATCAAGCGGTATTTATCCACTGTGCTAAGACCCAACGAATCGGCCGCCTCGTACTGACCTTTTGACAAGGCTTGCAGGCCGCCGCGCACATTCTCGGCCAGATAAGCAGCGGCGAAGAGAGTTGCTCCCCACATTACACGCCACACTTTGGCGATTTCGACATCTTGGGGTAACAGGATGGGAAACAGGACAATGGTCAAAAACAAGACGGCGATGAACGGGATGCCGCGGACAAACTCGATGTATAACGTGCTAAAGGCCGCGACCACGTTGCCATTCCAGGTGCGTTGAAATAGAAAGGCAACGACGGGTATGAATAAGGGCCAAAAGGCCAGTATTTGTTCAAATGTATTGCGGGCAGCGGCCAGGTTGGCCGGTGTACTGTTGATTAACCCCCAAATCGTGATGGCAATGGCAACCAGGTAAGTCAACCAGGCGGGGATGCCGCGCACGGTACTGCGCCGTCCCAATGCCAATAAAACACCCATGGGGAAGGACACAACGATGGAAAAGACGGTGATGATAATTGTGAATAGGAATCCGCCCCAGTTCACGTCAGGATCAAGCTCTTTGAGGAGGGGCTGGGTTGTTCCGTCCACGGTCCGGGTGAATGACCCCAGAATCAGCGATGTCAGGTTAAGGATGCCTAACACGGCAAAAATGGCGGCGATGATCCAGCCCGCTTGTAACAAATAGCGGGCTAATCGTATCCATTCGGATTCCCGTTTGCTGGGTGGATATTTTTGGGTGATGTAGTGATTGGCGGCATATAAAACGGCCGTTGCCACAATCCCAATAATGCCATTTACCGACAAACTTGTATCCGGTACACCCCGCAGGAAGGCGTAGCTAATGATGGGGGAGAAAAGCCAAAGCCCGGTGAGAATACGGCGTACCAGTTTGTTTTTGAAGCTGTCGCGGAAGACAAAGACACTGGGAATGGCCAGTACGACAATCAGGATAATGGCCGCCCAGATACGCCATGTCTCCTGGCGGTCAAAGCGGAAAATCATCAGCGAAGTCATGTTGGCAAGAACTGCACCCCAATTGGCTCCCCTAAAGGTGCGTGTGACTTCGAAGAAACCAGGATCGCTGGCGCTGCTTTCAAAGCAGGTAATGCCGTTTTCAGGATCATCGGGCATTTCGTCAAAGCAGAAGTTGGCGGGTTGCTGGCCGATAACGGCCGTTTCCACATCCGTCGTCAAATATTTAGCATCAAAACAAGTCCGCTTTCCATCCAAAATATCTGTTGGATTCTCAGCCGGTTTCACACCACCGATCGTAAAACAATAACTGCTGCCGCTAATATCGGCCACCTCGGCGCGGATGTCTGTTGCCGGATATGTCGTAAAACTGGCATCTGTCCAGGCATAACGGTACAGGCCAAACAACGCCGCCAGCAGTGCCAATGTCAAAATAAGCGAAAGCTGAACGTTCGTGATACTGTTATAAAGATTATTCTTCATCCACAGCGTCACAGACGTATGCTTATGCCGCAGCTCATTCACCGCAACCATGCCTAACGACGACGCCCACAAAACCAACACAATAATCGTGCTAAACGGACTGGCAGCAACACGGCCGATAACAAACCGCACCGTAATCAACGTCAATACAATCAGCCAAAGCGTTAGCCACCCCGACTTTGTGACTTGCTCTTTAATAAATCGATCGACGTCGGCAGAAAGATGCATCTGGGAAGTTAAATTTCTAAAAAATGTCATGATTATCTCTCCACCAGTGCAATCTGCTTGTTATACCAGTTCAAAAAGGCTGAAATAATCAAGCTGATAGACAGATAAATGGCCGCCATGATGACGACAAGCTGCAAAGAACGTCCCGATTGATTGATCATCGTATCAATCGTCCGATATAAATCGGGGAAAGCAACCGCCAGCGCCAAACTGGAGTTTTTGGTCAGATTCAGGTACTGGCTGGTCAACGGAGGAATAATCACACGCAGCGCCTGTGGCAAAACAACAAGCTGTAAGCGCTGGCTTTCCGACAAGCCCAACGCGCGGGCCGCTTCTGTCTGTCCTTTGGAGACCGATTGGATACCGGCGCGCACAATTTCAGCCACAAAAGCGGCCGTAAACAAAACCAGACCAATAAGCAGGGCCGTAAACTCGGTTGACATCTTGCCGCCGCCAACAAAGTTAAACCCTTCCAATTTGGGCATTGAGAGGCGTACCGGCGTCTCGGCCAACGGTACAATCAGGTGAGCGTTGCTGTCTTCCAGTAGATCGCGCTCCCCAGCCAGAACAGCGCGACTGGCAACAAAAATCTCACAACTACCCTCCGAATAACTCTCAATAGCCTGGTCAGGACGATCAAAACGGGTGACGTTATAAGGAATACCGGCGCGGCGTAATCGCGTCGTCAGATTAACCTCTGAGGGCGAATCTTTGATGGCACAAATTTGCAAGGCCGCTGCGCCTAAATCTTCCTGACTCAATGCTCCAGATTCCAGAGCCGTATCTACATCCACCAGATCGGTTACTGGTAAGCGGCGCACTAACAATCCTGCCAGATCATCAAACTCACGTACGCGAGCTGCCTTTGAGACCAGCATGGCTTCATTATTGTCATTGCTGGCTATGAACCAACCAATACCAACGATCAGCAGGAAGGATACGATGACCCAACGCAGCCGGTTAGTCGAGTGACCGGTTATTTCTTCACGACGCCCCAGAATCGTCCATAAAACCTGTGCTTGAATGATGCCCAAGATAATGAAAGCAAACCAAATGCTGAAAGAGGTCATACGGACAAACGACGGATAATTCACGCCACGCTGACTAATGTAAATGGGCAAATTTAAAGGTTGAATTGCTTCATTGACGCCGGCCAAACCCAGAAAGATGACGAAATAGAGGAAGAATAACTGGAGCAAAAGGGGCGTGTTCCGCATCAAGTCGATGTACCATTTGGCGATGTTGCGGACCAACCAGTTGTCGGATAGACGGGCAATACCCGTGATTGTGCCCAGAATGGTCGTCAGGATGATGCCGATGATGGAGACTTTGGCGGTATTGAGCATACCAACAGCAATCGCCCGCCAATAGGAATCAGCCGGTGTGTAATCAATAACGGATTCTTGTATATCGAACTGGGCATCGGCACTGAGGAAGTCAAAAGCACAGCGAAAACTTGAAGAACCATCGCGGCAAATGAATTGGCCCGGCCCCAATGCATCCAGGTTTTCAGCAATGTTGCCAACTAACCAGAGACTGCTGCGAACAAGTAAAATGACAAAGATGATTTGTAAGAGGATGCCAATGATACGGCCGTCACGCCAAAATGGAATAGATTCTGCCTTAGTAGCTGGAGAGCTATTATTCAAGGTTGACATAGGCAACTACCCCTGTTGAGCTATTTAACAGTTTGTCTGCTCCCGAAACATTGTTAGCCAGGAAACTTAAACAAACTGCAACCAGGATAAAACGAAAGTAGGGCGAACCAAGAAGTTCGCCCTACCAAGTGACTTACAGATTATTTGAACGGAATGGGGTACAGAATGCCGCCATCCGTGTACAGCGCGTTGAGACCACGAGGCAGATTAAATGGCGTCTCGGGACCCAGGTTGCGGTTGTAAATTTCTTCGTAATTACCAACCTGCTTGATAACCTGATAGCAGAAATCGTTGCTCAAACCCATATTTTGACCCAGGTCACCAGTTTCGCCTAACAGGTCAGTGATAACCGGATCGTCGCCACCCAACATGCTGTCAACATTTTCTGACGTGACACCCAGGAATTCGGCATTGATCGTGCAAAGCACAGTCCAGCTAGCCACATCGTTCCAGTTGTTATCACCATGACGGGTCAACGGCCCCAACGGTTCGCGGGACATATCCTCAACCAGAATCTTGTGATCTTCGGGTACGCTCAAGAGGATTTGATTGGAGACCAGACCGGATTTATCAGTGGTGAAACCATCACAGGAACCTTGGTCATAAGCATCCAGTGTAGTCGGTGCATCAGGGAATACCAGAGGGGTATAGTCAATACCATTGGCATTGAAGTAATCAGAGAGGTTCTTTTCGGTGGTTGTACCAGCCTGGACACAAATCGTCCCACCGGCCAAATCAGCCATCGTTTCGATGCCGCTACTTTTACGAACCATCATACCTTGACCATCATAAAAGGTGACGGGGGTGAAGTCAAAGCCCAGCGCCGTATCACGGGTTAAGGTCCAGGTCGTGTTACGAATGAGGACATCAATTTCACCAGATTGCAAGGTGGGGAATCGAGCCGTACCAGAAAGGGGAGTCACCTCAATTGCACTGGCGTCACCAAGTGCAGCAGCGGCAATCGCGTGGCAGAAATCAATGTCAAACCCGGTGAATTCACCCGAATCGGGTTCAAGGTAACCGAAGCCAGGTACATTGGCATTACCACCGCATTTGAGGACGCCGCGGCTTTGGATGGTCTGCAAAGTGTCGCCGGCACCGGCAAAGGTAACGGCTTCAGGGGCTGCCGCTTCTCCGGCCACTTCCACAACACGAGTGACTTCGACAATGCGGGTAACTTCAACGGTCTGACCTTCGCCACCACAGGCAACGAGGATGAGGGTAGCCAACATCAGGCTCAAAATTAAAATTGTACGTTTGGTTTTCATGTTTTGTTTCTCCTCCAAAAAATTTTATATATTGCTAAATGTACTTACCTGCTTACTTAAAGTGCGTTCCTAAAAACTTATTTTGGGCTTAGACCTCCTTTTGCAACATGGCCTGAACCAACCTAAATGAACCATTTGGCTTAAACCATATCTCCTATTTGTTTTACAGTTACTTGTGATTTGGTATATGAACCATCACAAGGGAGTTAACTAAGTTTGTTGTTTGGGCGAACCCATTGATTGTCTGTTGACTTACCCCATCTGCTGCCGGAGATGTGCTAAATCCACTTCGCTGCCAGGGGGCAAACGCTGCACGGGTGGGACAGATAAGCGGGTATTTTGTAAATGGCGTTTTATTTAATACGTACAATTATGAAGTCTCGTCGCTCTCAGGTGTTCAGCAGTTTTATCTATTTAGGCAAACCACAAAAGGATTTTTGACGGAAAATGTGCCGTTCCGTTTTCACCTAAAACCAGGCTAAAAAACTGCTGCTCCCATCTGCTCTAAACTGACTAAAAAACATGTTTTTCGGTTGCTTGCCAGTTCTATTTAGGACGATTATCCTGGTTGGGAATTAAAATTGTGATGAAATAGTATAGCGAGGCCAGAGAATTGAGCAAGTTTTTTCGGGGAATTGGTTTGGTAACGGCCGTTTCTTTTGATTTTTCATTCGGTTAAATAACTGTTTCGCTGAAGAATATATTTGACAAACGGCCGTTTACAGAGCCAAAATACGCTCAAATTTTAATATCAAAAGCAGGTGCTTTATGCAAAAAATCTGGCAGTTGATGCTCATGTTTATTTTACTGGCCGGGCTGGCAGCTTGTGGCGGACAGGATGAGTCACCGGGTCTGCTGCCCACGCCAACCCCACTGGATAGTGCCGCTATTGTCGGCGCAACGCCAACTACGGCCGTTCCTTCCACCAACACGCCTCTTCCACCACCGCCAACGATGGTCGCCCCACCCACAGCCACGCAGCTGCCCGCCAGCCCTACCCCGGCGGCAATCAGCCTGCTCACTGCGGCCGATTTTGGAGCTGATCGTAATCCATTGACTGGAGAGGTGGTAGATGATCCTGGCTTGTTGCAGCAACGGCCGTTAGCCGTCAAAATCTCCAACGCCCCGCCCAGCTACGTCCGCCCCCAATCGGGCCTGAATGATGCCGCCATCATTTACGAACATCTGGCCGAAGGCAGCCTGACCCGTTTCACTGCCATTTTCTACGGCAAACTACCGGAAAAAATCGGTCCCATCCGCAGCGCGCGGCTCATTGACATTGAACTGCCGGCCATGTACGATGCTGCTTTGTTTTTCTCCGGGGCCAGCGTCGGTGTTAATCAGCGCCTGAATTCGTCCGATTTTTCAGAACGTGTTATGCGTTCGGCCGAAGAAGGCTTTTACCGGACGGGCGAAGATAAACCCATTGAACATACGCTTTACGGCGATCCGGAGGGCTTTTACCGCGCCCTGGATACCAAAGGCTTAAATGTTCCACCCCAATTTAACAACGTGATGACGTTCAGCAGCGAACCGCCTGAAGGCGGTCAGCCAGCCAGCCAGGTATCCATTGATTACCAATGGGAAGTAGTCGAGTGGCGATACAATGAAGAAGACGGCCGTTACTACCGCTGGGCGGCCGGTCAACCGCACCTGGACGGCAATACCAACGAACAAGTCAACGCCGCCAACATCATCATCATCTCGCCCTACCACGTCGAAGACCCCACCATCTGCGAAGAAGCCCACGACGGCAAATGCGTCGCCCTTTCTGTCCAGATTCAGTTGTGGGGTTCCGGCGGCGGCATTATTCTGCGCGACGGCCAACAATACCTCATCACCTGGCACCGCGAATCCCGCAACGACCTGCTCACCTTCACCGATGCCGCTGGCAACCCGTTTCCCCTGCAAATCGGCAACAGTTGGGTGCAGTTAGTCCCCAATTGGTACAACGATCCGGTAACCGTGACACCATAACTGTTTTTCACAAGTCATTTTGTCATGCGTCAAGGAAGAAAATGACGCATGACAAAATGACGCATGATTTCATCTGATGACTGACAACACAAAACTTACGCTCGACCGTTTGTTCAATTCTGACGACTTCAAACTCAAACCCTTTGGCCCGGTCCGCTGGCTGGATAATGACGCCGGTTACACCACGCTGGAACCGGCAGCCAACGACGAAAAAGTTAAGGAAATTGCCCGTTACGCCATCCCTTCTGGCGAACGTACGGTTTTGGTAACGGCCGTACAACTACAACCGCCCGACACCGATCAGCCGCTAATCATTAAAGATTACGACTGGTCGCCGGACAAAACCCGGCTGCTCATCTTTACCAACACAAAACGGGTCTGGCGGCTGAATACACGCGGCGATTACTGGGTCCTGGATTTGGAGAACGGCCGTTTATCCCAACTCGGTAGTAATGCTCCCGAATCCAGCCTGATGTTCGCCAAATTCGCCCCCGACGGCCAATCCGTGGCCTACGTGCGCCAAAACAACATCTACGTCGAAGAAATCAGCAATGGAGCCATCACCCAGCTTACCCACGACGGCAGTGAACACATCATCAACGGCACTTCTGATTGGGCTTACGAAGAAGAGTTCAAACTGCGTGACGGCTTTTGCTGGAGTCCTGATGGCCAGCGTATCGCCTACTGGCAGTTCGATACCACCGGCATCGAAACCTTCTACATGATCAACAACACCGACAGCCTGTACCCCAAACTGATCCCGCTGCCCTACCCCAAAGTAGGCACAACCAACGCCGCCTGCCGCGTCGGTGTCGTCGGCACATCCGGTGGCGAAACGAACTGGTTTGACGTACCCGGCGATTCCCGCCAGCATTACATCCCCAAAATGGAATGGGCGGCCAGTTCGGAACAGGTCGTTATTCAGCAGTTGAACCGGCTGCAAAACCAGAACAAACTGCTGCTGGGCAATGCCGCCAACGGCACGACGCAGCCCATCCTCACCGAAACCGATGACGCCTGGGTCGATTTGCATAATGATTTGAAATGGCTCGACGATGGCAGCGCTTTCACCTGGGTCAGCGAGCGGGATGGCTGGCGGCATTTGTACCGCGTCCGCCGCGACGGGCAGGAAGTGAGGCTGCTCACACCGGGCGACTACGACGTTATTAGCGTAGAAAAAATCGACAGCGCCAGCGGCTGGGTCTACTTCATCGCCTCACCCGACAATCCCACACAGCGCTATTTGTACCGGGTGGGGCTGAACGGGAACGGCCGTCCTCAACGTCTCACTCCTGCGCACCAACCCGGCAGCCACAGCTACCAAATTTCACCGCAGGCCAATTGGGCTTTTCACACCTATTCCACCATCGACTCGCCGCCAATAGTTTCGCTGGTTTCCCTGCCTAAACACGAGCAAGTGCGCATCCTGGAAGCCAATGAATCACTGCGGAACCATGTAGACACCCCCATTCTATCGTCGACTGAGTTTTTCCAGGTGGAAATTGAAGAGGGCGTGATGCTGGATGGCTGGTGCATGAAACCGCCTGATTTTGATCCCGCAAAGAAGTATCCGCTGCTTTTCTACTTGTATGGCGAACCGGCCAATGTGACCGTTGTGGATCGCTGGATCAATCAGCGCCATCTCTATCATCGGTTATTGACCCAACATGGATTCGTGGTGATGAGTTTGGACAATCGGGGTACACCCGCGCCGCGCGGCCGCAAATGGCGCAAGATGGTTTACCGGCAGGTGGGCATCCTCGGCCCGGATGATCAGACAAAAGCATTGAAACAGGTGTTGGCAAAACGGCCGTATCTCGATCCCAATCGCGTTGGTGTCTGGGGCTGGAGCGGGGGCGGCTCCATGACCCTCAATCTGCTGTTCAAATACCCCGACATTTACAAAACCGGCATCGCCGTTGCCGCCGTCAGCGATCAGCGCTACTACGACACCATCTACCAGGAACGCTACATGGGTCTGCCGGCCGACAATGAAGAAGGCTTCAAAAACGGCTCGCCCATCACCTTTGCCCACCAGCTTCAGGGCAATTTGCTCATGATTCACGGTACTGGCGACGATAACGTCCATTACCAAGCGTTTGAAGCGGTGGTCAATGCACTGATCAAGCACAACAAACAGTTTTCGATGATGGCCTATCCCAACCGCTCTCACGGCATGCGCGAAGGGGAAAATACCAGCCGCCACCTGCACGAGTTGATGTTGAATTATTTGTTGGCGAATTTGTAGTAAGAATTAACCGCAAAGTGCGCAAAGAACGCAAAGAAAAATAGTCAAAGAAACTTTGCGTCCTTCGCGCGCTTTGCGGTTTTTTATTCCTTGGGTAAATGCACCAGCGCCTTAAAAGCCGGTCGTTGGCTGTCATCGGGACGGAGTAAACTGTAGCCTGATTCGCTGAATTGATTCCCCAGAAGAGGCCCAAAATTGAGATTCCACAAAAACATCGGGCCAATTTCTTCCCATTTATTCGCCAATTCATAAGCGCGCAAAATGTAGACAGCCTGCTGCCATTCGGTCACGTTAGCCATGAATTCGGCTCCGGCAGGCGGCGGCACGTCAAAACCATCGAAGCTGCCCCAGCCAAATTCGGTAACCCAGATGGGCATGTCGGCCAGGCCAAATTCGGCCAGCAAGGCGGCGTAATCGTTTAACGTGTCTTTGAAGAAGAAACTGGGATGATCGTTGTGAGTTGGCACGGCCGTATCCCCATCATTCACACTGCTGTCTGGCGGATTAGCCCAGCCATAAGGGTGCGCCCCAATCGCATCGACAAAATCGGCCACACCCGCTTCCAGCATCTGGCGCAGGAAAACCCGGTCGTCAATTGCTACCAGACCGTCATTAACGCCCGTCGTCGCCGGTGCGCCGCTGATAAGAATGGCATCAGTGTCAGCCGCCCGGACGCCAGCCGCCCCTTCCCGGATCAGATTAACAAAATCGGCGGCATTGAGGGTACGGCCATTGCGAACGGAACCGCCCGACCACTCCCGCTGCAAATTCGCCTCATTCCACAACTCGTAGGCCGCCACCCGCCCCCGATAACGCTCAGCAAGAGTGGCCATAAATTCACGGTATAGACCAAAATCAGACGGCGGCCCATCCATTTCCGTCGTCGGACGGCTCCACTCCGGCGCTTTGCTCACGCTGAGCAAAATCGCAATACCAGCGTCGTTGGCCCGTCGCACAAACTCGTCCAATTCCGCAAACCGATCGGCGGAATATTGATCAGCATAGGGTTGGAACAATTTCCAGGAAACCTGCACTTTGACCCAACCCACGCCTAATTCGCGTAATTGGTCGATAATCGGCCGTAAATCTTCCTGCTGGATGTGAACCTGGACGCCAAAGTCGGCCCGTTTGATAGGCGCGCCCGTGTAAATTGGATAATCGAGTGTGGCCGTTGGAACTGGCGTCGGCAAAGGTGTTGGGGTAATTTCCGCGCTGCTGCTGGCCAGAGGCAAAAATGTCTGGTTTGAATCGCTGCTGACCGGGGTATTTGTGGGTGAAATGGTCGGGGGAACGGCCGTATTCACGACAGTCGGTATCGCTGCACCATCTGGTTCCTGGCAGCCCCACAGCAGTAGAACAAATATCAAAATAATCAATCGTCGCATTCCAGCGATTTTAGGTCACACTGACCGGACAACCAATTTCACTAAGCTGGAACTTATGCCCGCCTGGGAATGATGGTAAACTACCGGCCAGATTGGAGGTCATCATGAGCAATCAACCGCAATTGAGAACAGAGAGATTGTTGCTACGGCCGTTTACCCTCGCTGACACACCCATCATACAACAACTGGCCGGGGACAAAGCCATCGCCGATACCACCCTCAACATCCCCCACCCGTACCCTGACGGGCTGGCCGAACGCTGGATCGGTTCCCACGCACCCCGTTTCCGCGATGGTCAGGGCGCGATCTACGCTATCACACTGCCGGAAACCCGCCAACTGCTCGGCTCTATTGGTCTGGTTACCATTCCTGACCATCAACGGGCGGAGTTGGGTTACTGGCTGGGACGGCCGTATTGGAACCAGGGCTACACTACCGAGGCTGCTCGTGAACTGGTGCGCTTTGGCTTCACCGAGTTAGGGCTGAACCGCATCTTCGCCTCCCATTTCAGCCGCAATCCGGCATCGGGGCGGGTGATGCAGAAAATCGGCATGCAATACGAAGGCACCCTGCGCCAGCACGTCGCCAAATGGGGTCAGTTCGAGGATTTGAAGATGTACGGCATCCTCAAAAGCGAGTTTAGGAGAGCAGGGGGGAAAGAGTGAAGGGGTGATACCTTGTCACCTTGCCACTTTGCCACCTTGCAACTAAAACCGCAGCGACATACAGGTCAGCCCGCCATCCATCTTGGCCGCTTCACTCATATTCAGTTCGATGATGTCGGCACCCCAATCGATCAGCTTTTTTCTGGTTTGCGGGTAGCCTTGCGGGATGAGAAGACGGCCGTTCACTAACAACACATTCGCCGCCGCTTCCTCCCCTTCAGGTACGACGATTTGCTCATAATCGGCCAGTTCGGGCTGGCCGGCAAAATCGGCCGTGACCAACAGCGTTTTGCCACCTACCCAATTGACGCTGGATTTGAAATGGAGACCGGCGGCCACGGGAACGGCCGTGCAATTGTATCCATGATCGCCCAAAATCCGGGCCAACTGACCGGCTCCCGCCGCATTCGTCCGCTCCGAGAGACCCACAAAGCAGCGGCTGCCCACCATCAGCACATCCCCGCCATCCAACGTCCCCGGCGATTTTATAGGTGCAACCGGGCGATGTTGGCTCAGTACCAAAGCCATCGTTGCCTCTTCCCCCTGGCGAGATGGTGCGCCAGGCCGAGTGATGACGGCCACCTCCGGCGTCACCACCGCCACATCCTCCACAAAATAGGCGTCGGGATGGCCGGGCAGCGTATCCAACTCAATCGTCATCAAACCCAGGGCACGCAGCGCATTAATGTAAGCAGCGTGCTGCAACATCATCAACTCATAATCCGGCGTTCCCAGTTTGGCTGTGGTAATACCCTCGGCAAAATCGAGGCCGGGTTTCCGTGTAATTGCATGCGTAAACGTCATAAAATCTCACTTTCTACAAATTGCTTCCCCAATCCCTCATGTTATACTTTTTAATGTTAAATGGCCAATGATCATGTGTCTTGTCACCCATTTCCGGGTCAAATTATCATTGGTCACTAACCTGGAGAAAACAAATGGAAGCAATTTTGAATGCTGAGCAGGAAGAACTGCTAAAACGAACCCGCGACGTGTTGGGCCAACTACGCGACGTGTTGGGCGACACCAGCGCCCTGCCCGAAGACCGCGCTGCCCTGGCCGAATCCATCCGCCAGTTAGACGAACTATTTTTGCTGGTTCTGGCCGGTGAATTCAACTCCGGCAAATCCTCCTTCATCAATGCCCTGCTGGGGCAGCCGCTGCTGGAAGAAGGCGTCACCCCCACCACCAGCCAGATTTACCTGCTGAAATACGGCGACAAAGCGGAACAAAAACCGGTTGAAAAAGGCGTCTGGGTGCAGACCGCGCCGGTAGACCTGCTGCGCAAAATCAGCATCGTCGATACGCCGGGAACCAACGCCATCTTGCGCGAACACGAAGCACTGACGGCCGAATTCATCCCCCGCAGCGACCTGGTGCTGTTCATCACCTCGGCCGACCGCCCCTTCACCGAAAGCGAACGCAATTTCCTCACCCAAATCCGTGATTGGGGCAAGAAGATCGTCCTGGTCGTCAACAAGGTAGATATCCTCAACGATGAGGCCGATAAAGAAAAGGTCGTCGGGTTTGTGCGCGATTCGGCGCGCAATCTGGTAGGAGAGATTTCGGCCGTCTACGCGGTTTCGGCCAAACAGGCACAAAAAGCGAAGATGGGCCAGCCGCAGTTATGGCCGGCCAGCGGTTTTGAGCCGTTGGAGCAGTTTATTGTCGATACGTTGGATGATGACGGCCGTTTCCGCCTCAAACTGCTCAATCCCCTGGGCGTCGGTCACAAACTGGTCAAAAAACAGCTTGATTCCCGCGAAGCCGACCTGGACTCGCTCAGAGACGACGGCCAACTGCTGGACGACATCGAGCGCCAGATGACCTACTACGACGAAGACATGCAGCGCAATTTCAAAGCTCGCCTCAGCGAAATCGACAATTTGCTTTACGACATGGAAAAGCGGGGCAACGAGTTCTTCGACGAAACGATGCGCCTGGGCCGCATCCCCGATTTGCTGCGTTCCAAACGAATCGAACGGGCTTTTGAGCAGGAAGTGGTCAACGACACGCCGCAGCTTATCGAAAAGCGCGTGGGCGAGTTGGTGGATTGGATGGTAGAGCAGGATTTACGCCAGTGGACGGCCGTTGCCGACCACATGGCCAAACGCAAAGAAGACCAGCGCCACCGCATCGTCGGCGAAGCCGGACCGCGCGAAGGCACGCTGGCCTACGACCGGCAGCGCCTGGTCGATTCCATCGGCGCGGCCACCCATCGTGCTGTAGAAAGTTATGATCGCCAACACGAAGCTGAGCAAATGGCCGATTCAGCCCGGCAGGCAGTGGTCAACACCGGTCTGGCCGGCGTCGGTGTGGGGCTGGGTGTGGCCATTGCTATCGCTGCCCACGTTGTCTGGGTCGATGTAACCGGCGTTTTAGCCGGAGTCGCCGCCGCGGCCATCGGTCTGCTTATCCTGCCCGCCCGCCGCCGCAAAGCCAAAGCCGAACTGGAAGCAAAGCTGGCCGATCTACGGCAAAAGCTGATGAGCAGTCTCACCGACCAGTTTGACCGCGAAATGCGGCGCGGCACGCAGCGCATCGAAGACACCGTTGCCCCGTTCGCCCGCTTCGTCCGCGCCGAGCAGGACAAAATCGGCAGCCAGCGCGACCAGCTTGTCGAGTTGGAAGCGCACATCGTTGGTCTGCGGGCGCAGTTAAGAGCCGGGGAGCAGGGGTGAAAAGGTGAAAGGGTGAAGGGGTGACCTGCCACTCTGCCACTTTGCTAGCATGATCGTCTACAAACTTAACGAACACGGCCGTATCGTCTGGCAGTATCCGGCGGAGGTGTTAGAACGGGGAGAGAATTACGTTCGGCTGGAGGCGTTTTTTAACCGGGATGACACTGATTTCGGTTTTGCCACGTTTAAGCGGGGTGACCGGTTTGTGGAGTATTTTTACGACGATCGCTGGTACAACATTTTTGCCGTCTACGACCGGGATGATGGGGCGCTGAAGGGTTGGTATTGCAATGTGTGCCGGCCGGCGGTGTTGGGAGAAACGGCCGTACACTGCGAAGACCTGGCCCTCGACCTCTGGGTTGCGCCATCCGGCGCCACCACCCTCCTCGATGAAGACGAATTCGCCGCCCTCAACTTACCTGAATCCGAACAGAACGCCGCCCAATTTGCCCTGCATACCCTGCAAAACATGGCCCGCAGCGGCCTTCCCACCTAAAAATAAAAACGCCCTCTCTAGCGAGAGGGCGTCAATTGAGTCAAAATTTCTGTCGAAATTACTGGCCCAGACCTTGAATCGCGTCCATGCTAATGCTGCCGGCCAGACCAAGCGCACCCAAAAGAGCACCAATGATCAGGCTGACGATGAAAACCGCCACCCAACCAACAACAATCGTAATAATTGCCTTGGTATTATCCACATCCAGGCCCTGCCGCACGGCAATAAAACCGGTCGCAATTGACCAAATCCAGCCGATGAAACCGCCGCAAACAGGAATGATGCGCAGAATGCCCGGCGCTTGCGCAAACCCCAGCACCCGCAGCATCTCGCCCATCGTGGCCTGTCCGCCAAAGAATTGTGTGCCAACAAAATAGGTCACAGCTGCCCACACGACCCAGCCGACGTAAGCATTGAGCAGCGTGCTCAAAAAGCTGCCGATGAAGCTGCCACCCAGAGCCGCTGTGATACCGCCGCCAATAAGTCCACCAATAATGGCCACAACGCTAACTACAATTGCAGCTTGACCGGTTGCACTTTCGTCTGCTTCGATCTCTTCATATGTATTTACATCTAACTTTAGAACGCCAATTATCCGATTAATCATTTTTTGCCTCCTAATGAGCATTGTTTAAGCCGCCAGAAAACAGGCAGCAGGTTCCACACAATAAGTTAAAACACAATTAAAACAGGATGGTTACACTGGAGTACGTCTATCGGCTGCCTTTTTTACACCTCCTCATGCGGGAAAAGCCAGATTGCGGCGCTTCTTGCGCTGACGATACAGGCGAATGGCGAAAATGACCAGTACCAGAGCCACCAGTCCAGCAAAAAGTGGGAGCAAAATGGAAAGCAGGGAAACAAAAAAAGAAACGACGTCCTCGACAATACTGACCAGCCAGTTGCCAGTGCCCACGGTAACGGCCGTTACCACCGGACGCGCCGCCACCTTGGTCGCATGAACCCCTCCGGCCAGAATCAACCCGGCCGCCAGCGCTAAAACAGGATGAACATCGGTGATGACGTTGGCGTTGGCGGCAAACAAAATTGCGCCTGCCGCCGGCCGGATGAAGGTCTGAATGCCATCGTTAAGCGTATCGACGGCCGGAATTTTGTCTACCGTCATCTCAATCAGCAGCAGCACGGTGAGGATACCGATGCCCCACCAACTGCCGATGAGATCATACGGTTCAGACAGATTGAGCAGGGGATTGTTGAGGGGAAATCGGGCAGCCAGCGCTACCATGAGCAGGGGAATGTAGGCATTCAACCCGGCGCTGCTGGCCAATCCAAAGGCGGCGCTGATTCCGGCAATTGCTTGAATCATGATAGTCTCGTAGTCTCCAGTCGCTAGTCTCGTAGTCGGTTTACAGTCCTGGAAATCCCGTCATCGTTCCGGTTAGATTAAAGCGCACGATGCTTACGGCGCTGATTTCGATGAGGGCCAGGGTGAAACTGATGAGCAGGGGCACGGCCGTATCCCGCCAGCTTTCTGCCCGTCCATCCCGCCGCAGCAAAATGAGTAAAAACACACAATTAATCGCCGTAATGATGAACAACAATCCAGCCGTACTCACGAGGGCCAATACGTACAAAATGGCCGGTTGGTTGCTAAGGAGCAGGAGAACGGCCGTTAACGCCACCACAACCAATCCCGCCAACTCCCGAAAATTACCGATGGGGGCCTTCCCGACCGGCTGCCGCCACAACGTTTGCGCCAGCGCCGGCAGCATGAATACCCCCATCGCCAGCCCGGTACCCATCCCTGTCAACAGCCGCAGCCAATTGCGCGGTTCATACAAATGGGGCGCATTGGGGAAAAAGTGGCTGTAGGAGTTGATGCCGTCAATCCCCATCAAACCGATGAACCCAATCAGCATTAGCAAAATTGGCAGCGGCGGCAGTTCACTCCAGCGCAGCCGCCCCGACAGAAAAATGACAATGACTGTCAGTGCCACACCCAAATACATGCCCGTACAGCGCGCACAAAGCGGGAATTGACGGCCGTTAATCACAAAAGAGCGCTCCGTAATCCGGTGGCAGACCGCATATCCGACCCAATCAGCCCCTTCCAGGGCATGGCTGTGCGCCAGATGGACCATATCGGTCGCCGTGTAGAAGGCCATCACCAGCACAATACCCAACCCAATGGCCAGCAGCAACCAGCGGCGCGATTGTGGCCGTTGCCACATATTCAAAACAATCTGGTTGAGTGTTTTACTTTGTGCTGTCATTTGATTGTGGATAGAATAGCATAGCGAAGCAAAGTAGCAAAGTAGCAAAGCGGCAAGGTTGCATAGTGGCAAAGTGACGCTTGAAACAACTTTTTTACTTTGCAACTTCGCAACTTTTTTACTTCGTAACCTTGAAAAGGAGTAATCGGTGCCTAAAAGACCTACCCACTATTACCGACCGGAAAATTTAGACGATGCCCTGCGCCTGTTGGCCCAGCCGGACACGCTGCCGCTGGCCGGCGGTACCAAACTGTTAACCGGTGATGTTGAAAGTGCTGTCGTCGATTTGCAGGCTGTTGGTCTCAACCAGATTGCCTGGGTTGATGGTGTATTGCATGTTGGCGCAACGGCGACATTGACCAACCTGGCCGCAGTATTGGCCGAAAAAGAGGATGGTCCGGCCAATTTATTGCAGCCAGCCATCCATTACGCCGGACCGAACACATATCGCAATGCGGCTACGCTGGGCGGCACGGTCGCCAGCCGCCTGCCAGATAGCGAACTGCTGGCGGCGCTGCTGGTTTTGGATACTGTGATTCATCTGGCTAATGGCAAGGAGATAAGTCTGGGGGATTATTTGGCGGCTGCGGAACGGCCGTCCACCCTCATCACCAGCATCACTATCCCCTGGAACGCCGGACAGGGCCGCAGCGAGCGCGTCGCCCGCACGCCAGCCGACTATCCCATCGTCTCTGTCACCTTGTGGCGGCCAGCCGAAGGATCAGCTCGATTGGCGGCGACTGGATTGGGCGAACGGCCGTTTCGTCTGACCGAAGCCGAAGCCCACCTGGATGACATTGAATCGGCCGCCGCGGCCGCCAAAGCCGCTAACCAGCACACCGGCGACTTCCGCGGCGACGCCGCCTACCGCGCCGAAATGGCCGCAGTGCTGACAAGGCGGGTGTTGGAGGGTTAGTTAGTTGGTTGGTTAGTTGGTTGGTGGCCGATCTCGCATTAAGCGTAACCAACGATCCAACTAACCAACCACTTGCAAACTTCCCAACTTGCATTACGATCTAACCGTCAAGTTGGTCGGGTGATCGCGGCTTTGCAAGTTCAAAGCTGAGGAAAGTCCGCACTCCATAGAGCATGGTGCCGGCTAACGGCCGGGCAGGGTGACCTGACGGAATAGTGCAACAGAGAGGCAAAGTGCCGGCGCAAGCCGGCGAGGGTGAAACGGTGGTGTAAAAGACCACCGGCGGTGGCAGTAATGTCGCCGGCCAGGCAAACCCCACCAGGAGCAAGGCCAAGCAGGGCGAAGGGGTGGCTCGTCCCATCTGACGCCCGGGTAGGCTGCACGAGGGTGCTAGTAATAGCACTCCCAGATAGATGATCACCAAGTGATTGCTTCGCAAGCGAAGCTTGCCAATCGCCAACAGAATGCGGCTTATAGGCTGACTTGACAAAGGCAGAATGAAGAAGGCAGAAGGCAGAATACATTTCTGATTTTTGCCCTCTACCTTCTGCCTTTTATTTTGGAGATTTTATGACTGTAAAAGTTTTGTTTGTGTGCTTGGGTAACATTTGCCGCTCGCCAATGGCCGAAGCAGTATTCCAGAAAATGGTTGATGACGCCGGGTTAGCAGACAAAATTGCGGTTGACTCGGCCGGAACTGGGTCATGGCATGTGGGGGAAAAGGCCCACCAGGGCACACGGCGGGTATTAGCACAACATGGGATTGAGTATAACGGCCGTGCCCGCCAGGTCCGCCACAATGACATCAATCCGCAAACCTACATTATCGCTATGGACCAGAGCAACCTCAACGACTTGCAGCGCAATTTCGGCCAACATCCCCGCTTCTACCGGCTGCTCGACTTTGCCAGCCAAAACGATGTGCAGGATGTGCCCGATCCTTACTACAGCGGTAATTTCGAATACGTTTACCAGTTAGTGGTCGATGGCTGCGCCGGTTTATTGGCAACGATTCAGCAGCAAGAGGGGTTATAAAACAAGGTTTCATGGTCATGCGTCGCGGGGTGAATGACGTATGATTCTTGACGTATGATGTAATAGCATTCAAGCAATAGGAGAGGAAATGACAAGCGAACGTGATGTCATCGTGGTAGGAGCAGGACCGGCGGGAGCGACAACGGCCGTTTATCTGGCCCAGCAAGGTTATGACGTTTTATTACTGGATCGACACCAATTCCCGCGTGATAAAACCTGCGGCGATGCTGTACCTGCCGGAGCCATCGACACACTGAATCATCTTGGCATGGGGGACAAAATTCAACAGGCCGTCCAACGGGGCGAGCTGTACCCACTGGAAAGCATGCGGCTGGTTTCGCCCAAAGGGTATGAATTGGAAGCAATGTTCCACAAAGGCCCTGGTGGTAACGATTCTTACGTTGCCCCCCGCCAGTATTTTGATGTGCTTATTCAACAACATGCCATTGATTCCGGAGCTAAATTTCGTCAGGCTCAAGCTACTGCGCCGTTGTTGGAAAACGGCCGTGTCGTTGGCGTCAAGGTCAAGGAGAACGGCCGTATCCAGGAACTGCACAGCAAAGTCGTCGTTGGCGCCGATGGTGTTACCTCCGTCATTACCCGCACCCTGCGTCCCAAAGAAAACCAACACACTGATGGACATCGCGCCGTCGCTTTGCGCGCCTACATCGAAGGACTAAAAGAATTCCCCCACCAGGTCGAATTTTATTTATACAACCAGATTCTCCCCGGTTACGCCTGGATTTTCCCCACTGCTCAAAATCGGGCCAACATCGGTCTGGGAATGCGCCTGGACCATTTCCGCGCCAAAAAACAAAGCCTGGAAGAAATGCTGGACACATTTTTGGCCATGCCGGCCATTAAAAAACGGCTTCAACCGGGCTGGAAACTGCACGATATGGCCACCTGGCAGCTCAATTTCGGCTCACAACAACACTTACAGCATGTGTATGACAGCGCTATTTTAGTCGGTGACGCCGCCGGATTAATCAATCCGCTGACTGGTGGTGGCATTCACAACGCCATCATCTCGGCCAAACTGGCCGCGCGCACAGTCCATGAAGCGCTGCAGCGGAATGATACCTCACGTTCCAGCATGCAAATCTATGAACAACGCATCCACGAAGCAATATGGGGCAGTATGAAGCGTTCGTACCAGTTCCAACGCTCTTTAATGCGTTTTCCGATGCTGATCGATTTTTTGGTGAAACGGATGAAAGAAAACAGCGGTCTGGCTAAAATGTTTTTGACAAAACTTTAGGCAACCGCGCTGTAGTCAACAATCAAATATGGATTGATTTTTTGGGGCAGGTCGTGAAATGGGTTTTGCTTGGTGATACAGGCATCGGCACCTACGGCCAGGCTTTCAGCTTTCACTTCCGCACGTCCATCAGCGGTATACATAACAATGACAGGATGCGGTGATGGGTGATGCTGACGAATAAGACGACAGACTTCAATGCCATTCATCCCCGGCATCATGATATCCAGCAAAATAAAATCAGGCATTTCTTCATCGATCATGCGCAGTGCTTGACGGCCGCTTACTGCACCACGCACCTTGTGACCTGCTTCCTGCAGAATAAGTTGGCAGACCTGCACCATCGACACTTCATCATCAACCACTAAAATTTTGTTTGGCTGCAAAGTTCGTTCTAAATGCATATGCGCACACAACTTTTTGCAATATAAATTCAATGTTTGGGCATTCTTTTACCTAATTTTAGGTAGCGCATTCAAAGTGGTAAATAGCCGTTCTTACCCATGACTACCGATTAACGGACATAAAAAAACCCGCTTGACGCGGGTTCAATATCTTATTTATAGGGATGCAGCAATTACATAGGGCCAAAACTGCGCTGCGGGATTACATTTTGTGCTTGAGGACCTTTACCAACATCAACCAGGTCAAATTCAACCTTATCTCCTTCAAAGAGATTGCGATAACCTTCGCCCTCTATCGCCGAATAATGAACAAAAACCTCATTTTCGCCCTCATCGGGATTGATAAATCCATAACCTTTCAACCGACTAAACCATTTTACGATACCTGTCTGCCTGCGCATTCTCTACCTCCACATCAACTTAATTCACAGGGTTGCTATGATTTTTACAGATAAGAAGCACCACCCTAGTGAGGGATGGTGCTTTATCTGCGGGAATTAACTACCAATACATCTCAATAATTTCCTGTACATCGCTTGAGTCAGGTAAAAATTAACATTTTTCGAGGCGCGTTTCCATTAATGAAGCGTGAAAGTGTCTTCACATGTTAAAACAGAAACATATTTGTCTAATATTGTTTAGATTTAGGCGTTTTTACGACAGAAATATTGATCAGGGGCGTGGCCGCAATACTGCCTGAAGTATGACTTTGCTAACGCCGCTGCCGGTAAAACCGATGCTGCGGGCAAGCTGCTGGGAGGCCATGTTTTGCTGTGCCGCCATGTAAAGGGGGGTACGGCCGTTACTCAACAAATACTGCACCATCGCCGCCGCCACACTTTTACCATAACCGTGTCGTTGCTGGCTAACGGCCGTATTCACTGAAATCTCGGCAAAATGGGGCGTCTGCCAGTTGATGCCGGAAGCAGCTACCACTTCTTGCTCCGGGCTGTTGATGTTGCGGATGACGAAGCGGGGCAGCCTGTTGGGGCCGGTCGAACTGCTGACCAGAACGTTGATAATCGGCTCAAAGCGGCTGCGATCCAGTACCAGCACATCCAGATGTTCTTCGCTGTGGATTTCGAAGAGGGCTTGCAAAAGAGGGAGATAAGCAGTGGGAGCCAGAAGAATAACGGCCGTTCCTGGCACCAACTCCTGGTAAATCACCTCGGTGCTGGCGGCCATGTTCTGGATAGGCAAACGCAGCGTCAGCAGCGGCCGGAACAAATCCATTCCGGTGCGGGACAGGGCCATATAACCTTGTGCCCGTTCCGCACCATTTGGATAAGGCAGCAGCTGCGTCTGCCCGTCAGGATGATAAAAAGCGTAGTAACTGGCGGCGGCATCGGCCGGATTGTATTCGTCCAGCAGGTGGCGGATGGCGCGGCGGTTGGCAGCTAAATCGGTCATGTTTAACTTTTGGCCAGGGCACGCAAGGTAATTAGGGTGGCATCGTCTACGGCCGTTTTCACCACCGTCTGATCCGGATCAAACGTATCCATTGTCTCTGCCTCACCCAAAACATTGCCATCGACCACTAAAATGGCTCCCGTCTGCACGCTGCGCAGGGAGCCAATGATGAACAACGCCGCACACTCCATCTCCACCGCTTGCACGTTGGCTTGCGACATGGTGTGATAAAGCGGCAGAGCCGGATAAACGCCTTCGTAAAAGATGTCGCTGGTGAAGACGATGCCGCTGCGGGGGGAACGGCCGTGTTCTTTCACCGCCGCCCGCAGTGCCAAAGCCAGCTCCGGGTCGGCAACGGCCGGATAACCTTTGGGGACAGCGGAACGGCCGTAACCCGTAAAATCCACAGCCGCCGTCGCCACCACCAGGTCACCCGATCGCATATCCGGCTGCAAACCGCCACAAGTGCCCACACGCACAATGCGCTGCGCCCCGGCAGCAATCAACTCCTCAAAAGCAATCGCTGCCCCCGGCGCGCCAATCCCATGCGAGGTCACGGTAATCGTCTTATCAGCGAAACGACCCTGGAAAGTGCGGTATTCCCGCTTCTCACCCAGTAAGACCGCCTCGTCCAATCGTTCCGCAATCCGCGTTGCCCGCGCCGGATCGCCACAAACAAGCACATCCGCGCTGACACTTCCCTTCGCCAAACCAATATGCGGCAGCAATTTCTCAGCCATAACTACCAACCAACCAGCAACTAGCCACCAGCCGCTAAAGCTGAAAATCCATGCCCTTCGGCTTGTTATCCAGCACCGCTTCCAGTTTCTCCATCACGTCATCGGTGAGCAGAGGCACAACCTCCAGCGCCGCCATATTTTCCACCACCTGTTCCACTCGGGAAGCGCCGGTGATGACCGTGCTGACATTGGGATTCTTCACACACCAGGCAATGGCCAGCTTGGCCATCGACGTACCCAGTTCATCGGCGACTTGGGTCAATTCGCGCGTCTTTTGAATCCGCCGCCGCCCCTCTTCACTCTCAAACATTTCGCGCAGCCACTCGTAACCCGGCAGAGTCAGGCGCGAATCATCGGGGACACCATCGTTGTACTTGCCGGTCAGCAAACCTGAAGCCAGTGGCGACCAAATCGTCGTACCCAGACCAATCGCTTCGTACAACCGGGCGTATTCGACCTCGACCGTGTGGCGGTGGAACATATGGTACTGCGGCTGCTCCATCGTTGGCGGGATAAGGTTGTACTGCCGGGCTACGCTGTAGGCTTCCATCAACTGCTGTGCTGACCATTCCGACGTGCCCCAATACAGCACTTTGCCCTGCTGAATGAGATTGCTCATCGTCCAGACCACCTCTTCTATTGGCACTTCAGGATCAGGCCGATGGCAGAAATAGAGGTCCAGATAATCGACTTGCAGCCGTTCCATCGCCTGATGGCACGCTTCCACCAAATGTTTGCGGCTCAAGCCGCGCTGCGTGGGCTGAGTGTCGGGAATTGCCCCCCACATCACTTTGCTAGAAACGATGTAGCTGTCCCGCCGCCAGCCCGATTTTTTGAGTGCTTGCCCCATGATGGTTTCCGACTGACCATGCGCGTATATTTCGGCATTGTCAAAGAAATTACACCCGGCATCATAAGCCGCAGCCATGCTCTCCAATGCGGCATCAACGTCCATCTGATTACCAAACGTAACCCAGGAACCAAACGACAAAACGCTAACTTTTAATCCCGATTTCCCTAAACGACGATATTCCATTGCATTCTCCTAACGCTTGTTATCGACCGATTTGAGGCGACCGGTCAAGCAAATAATTGATTGGATGTTTGCAACTATTCGGTTCCCACGTGGGCTGAGCTTGTCGAAGCCCGGCTGCCT
The DNA here is from genome assembly GCA_020634245.1 of Ardenticatenaceae bacterium. GTDB lineage: Bacteria > Chloroflexota > Anaerolineae > Promineifilales > Promineifilaceae > JACKCC01. Next base: position 259,818 of record JACKCC010000007.1, read on the forward strand.
GAATAGTTATGGCTGTTTTTCAAGGTGTAGTTTACTGGCTCCCCCCGTTTTCGCAACCATCCATCACGGATTTTTAATGCCTGCTCCAACGTGGTTGGGGACGTTGGGCCAAATCCACTCGATGCGTCCAGGCAAAAATCAGCACCATCCCCAACCAGACGGCCAACCAGACTGGCAATGCGGGTAAAAACAGCAAAACAATGAGCAAACAAACGCTGCCAGCCATCACCGCCCAACCTTCCGGCTTGAGCAGGTAAAACCAGAGGGCAAACAGCAATCCCAAAACCATCGGCACCAGCCAGAGGCTCAATCCGCTCCAAATGCCAAAGGTAACGGCCAGCGCCTTACCGCCGCGAAAACGCAGGAAGGGTGAAAACGCATGACCAAGGATGGGAGCCAGGGCCACGGCCGTTAACCACCATCCATCCACGCCAACCACAAAATGGGCCAGCCCGACCGGAATCGCTCCCTTGAAAAAATCCAGCAGAATAGCCAGCCAGCCCCAGCCCGTGCCGCCGGCCCGCCACACATTGGCCGCCCCTGGATTGCCATCACCAAAGTCGCGAATATCCACGCCCAGCGCCAGCCGCCCCAGCCAAACCGACAGCGGCAGTGCCCCCGACAAAAATGACAACAAAATCCACAAAAAATCTGTGTTCATCCGTGAAAATCAGTGTCCTGTTTGGTGCAGCACGGCCGTTGCTACCCGCATCCCGCCTACTGTCACCCCGGCCGTCGATTGGCCGGGAAAAATCGAATCACCCACCAACCACAAATTGGGGATGCCTGTTGCCGGACCATGGGCGCGAAACAACGATTCCTGCGGAAAACCGCCCACCATCCCCTGCGGTCGCCGTGTGAAGCGCTGAAACGTCACCGGCGTCCCCGGCAAGCACAATCGAATCGATTGGCCGATGCCCGGAATGGCTCGTTCAGCTGCGGCCACCATCCGTTCGGCGTACTGCTGGCGGCGGACTTCGTAAGCGGCGCGATCCCGGTTTTGCAGTTCCCACCAGGGAGCAACGGCCGTATGCGTGGAAAGTGTCGCCGCCCGCATCCCTTTTGGCGCACGCTGCCCATCATTCGGGTCAGAAAGCGAGATGAAAACAGAATTGGTCTCACCCAACGGTCGAGACGGGTCAACCACGACTTGATGATGATCGGGCAGGTTTTTCGGCAGATGGGCGGCATCCAGGCCCAGGTAGAGCGTAAACGCCCCCCACGTCGCCGGTGTGGTTTCGATTTTTTGCCGCCAACCGTTGGCCGCATCGCCATCCAACAAACCGACCAATCCCCACGGCGTCAAATTGGCCAGCAGCCAATCCGCTTCCGCCGTTAATCCTTTGTTGGTACGGACGGCGGCGGCATGGCCGTTCCTAACCACAATCTCAACCACTTCTTGCCGGTACAACACTTGCCCGCCGTTGGCCGCGATCCAGTCAGCCAGCATTTTGGCCAGACTGCCAATCCCACCGCGCACATGATTGACGCCGCGCCGCGGCAAATCCAGCGCCGCGCTGCCATAAAGCGCGTTGGCCTTGTCGGCCGTCGTTTGCGCCGAGATAAGCAGTTGGGCATCAAGAAAAGCACGCAATTCCGGGCTGGCAGTGCGGGCCAATCCGGCAATTGTGCGCGTGAGATAGGGGATGGCCGGCAGGGTGGACGGCCGTATCGCCTTCACCAATGTCACCCAATCGTTGAAAGACTGGGGCGGCCAGGGAAACGGCCGTGACGACACATCCCACGCCGCCGCCGCCAGCCGCTCCTGCAACTGCCAAAATCGTTCCGTACCCGGAAGTTTGGCCTGGCGCTCGGCCCGCCATTGCTCCCAATTAGCCCACTGCGTGATGGATTTGTCTGGCAAATGCACCACCCAGGCCGGATCAACCGGCTGAATCGGCCAGTCCAAATCCAGCATCTCGGCCAGGCGAAAATGCGGCCCGCCGGGCGCAAAACCGCCGGCCAACGTCGCCCCGGCGTCGAAACGGTAGCCTTTGTGATAAAACGTGCCCGCGCTGCCGCCCGGATAGACGTGCGCTTCCAGAACGGTTACGTCGAGACCGGCTTTGAGCAGCAGGGATGCGGCCGTTAACCCGCCAATCCCCGCCCCAATGACAACGACACGATTATTGCTGAGACCCATCCATCACACCCAGGCTGGCCAACACTTCATCATTGCTGGGAATATCGCTCATCGAATGCCCGTAATGAACAAACCGGGCAATCCCAGCTTTATCGACGACGACCTGCGCCGGCATCCGGCCAAATTTAAACAGCTTAATTTCCTGACCGTACAATTTCAGCACCGAATGTTTAGGGTCGGGCAGGCCAACAAATGGCAAATCGTTTTCCGCCCAATAATCGCGGAATTTTGCGGCATTATCCGGGCCGACGACCACAATTTCAGTCTCATTTTCCACAAATCGGTCATATTCCTGGCGCAACTGCGCCATATGCGCGCGGCAGAATGGTCACATAAAACCGCGATTGAAGACCAGAACGACGTTCTTCCGGCCCTTAAAATCGGCCAGACTGACCTTATTCCCCTTAAAATCCGGCAGCGTGAAATCCGGTGCCGGTTTGTTCAATTCTACTTTTTGACTCATTTTAGTATTCCTTTGCTGTTTCCATTTCAATGCGGATGGCGGCTCTTTGCTGTTGGCGCATTTTGCCTATCCACTCAATGGCCCGCTTGAGGAGGCCATATTTTTTAGTCATCAAGCCATCCACATGGCCAGCTTCGGCAGGATCAGTGATTTCGTAGGCACGGCCGTCCACCCAAGTTCCCAATGGATTCCCCCGCGCATCACAGGGAACAACCTTGATTTGCGGGTTGCGATTCAGCCGCTTGACTTTCCACGAATTGGCCAGAGTCCGCGTATACAAAACGCCGTTTTCCATCACGAACCAGACCGGTGTTTTCACCCCCTGGCCATTTTTCTTGAAGGTTTCCAGATTGATGTATTGTTGGCGTTCAAATTGTTCTGTTGACATAGAAGCTCCTAATTTATGATGAAATATAACTGTACAGGTCGTTGCCTGAGCCTGTTGAAGGCAGCCGGGCTTCGACAAGCTCAGCCCTCAACAAAACTGTGTAATTACGATGAAACCTTGTAAGCATCCATCGTCCGCTGTCGTGCCTGCCCGTGATCAACGATGGGGGCCGGGTAATCTTTGCCGATGATACAGCCAGCTTTTTTTTGTGCAGGCAGCGGCATCTTGTACGGCTCGTGAATGTATTTATCGGGCACATTGGCCAGTTCCGGCAGCCAGCGGCGGATGTATGCCCCGTCAGGGTCAAATTTCGCCCCCTGTGTCATCGGATTGAAGATGCGGAAATAAGGCGCAGCGTCCGTGCCGGTGCCTGCCGTCCACTGCCAGCCACCGTTATTGGCCGCCGGGTCGCCATCCACCAGATGCTGCATAAACCATTTTTCGCCCCAGCGCCAATCGATCAGCAAATCCTTGACCAGGAACGAAGCCACAATCATCCGTGCCCGGTTGTGCATCCAGCCAGTAGCCAAAAGCTGGCGCATTGCCGCATCGACCACCGGATAGCCCGTTTTACCGGCACACCAGGCGGCAAATTCGGTCCCATCATTACGCCAGGGAATGGTGTCGTACTGCGGCCTAAAATTGCCCCGCCGCACATGGGGAAAGTGATACAAAATGGCCGCATAAAATTCGCGCCAGATTAACTCGTTGAGCCAGGTTTCGACTCCTTTTTGGGCTGCGGCTGTCGTCGCTCTATCACGAGCCTGCAATGCCGCCACTACGGCCTGCCGTGCTGAAATCATCCCCAGCCGCAAATATGGCGAAAGCTGAGATGTGCCATCCAAATCAAGCTGATTACGGTCCACGCCATAACGAAAAATCGGCGCGTCTGATCCTTCAACAAAAACAGCCAAACGGTGCTGGGCCTCGGTTTCGCCGGGAGGGAAGGGAGCCTTGAGGGCTTCCGTTTCCGGCATGGCATCGCTGGGCGGCAAATCAGGTGTGGCGATTCGGTCTGGAACAGGCAGCAAATCGTTCGCATTGGGCAGGGCGTGGCTTTTCCACGCCTTGCTAAACGGTGTGAATACGGTGTACGGCGTACTGTCAGCCTTCAACACCCAATCGGGCGGATGGACGGTAAGGCCGGGCACCAGGTTCAATTGAACCGCTTCGGCCACCCGCTTGTCGCGCTGGCGGGCGTAGGGGGAGATATCGGCCTGGGCGTACACGGCCGTTGCCCGCACCTCACTCACCACCTGCGGCACAACCAGTTCCGGTTTGCCCAGCCGCACCAGCAGTCCACTGCCGCGTTTCTGCAAATCAGCCGCCAGCAGGCGCAGCCCGGCCACCAGAAAAGCCACCCGCTGCGGCGCCACCCAATCACTGCCCAGCAGCGCCGGGTCCAGCACAAACAGCGGCACGACCCGACCGCCGCCAGCCAGTGCCGCGTGTAGCGCCGGATTATCGATCAGGCGTAAATCGCGCCGAATCCACCAGATCGCTGTCATGATTACGCCGCCAGCACCCGCGCCGCCGTGAAGGGGATTTGCCGCAGCCGCTTGCCGGTCAGCGCAAAAATCCCATTGGCGATAGCCGCCGCAATCGGGCCGATGGGCGGCTCACCTACGCCGTACGGCTCAGTCTGACCCGTGTCCACCAGAAAAGCATCCACTTGAGGCGCTTCACGCATGGTCAGCAATGGGTAGGTTTCAAAATTATTCAGGTCGATCTGGCCGTCTTTGATGGTCACTTCTTCCTTGAGCGCCGCGCTGACGCCCCACATCGTGTTGCCTTCCATCTGCGCTTTGGCCCCGTCAGGATTGATGACCAGTCCGCAGTCCATGCCCATTGTGAGTTTGTGAACCCGTACCTGCCCTTCGTCGCTTACCGAAACTTCGGCGGCGGCGGCCACGGCCGTTTCCGCATCCAACGTAATCGCCAACCCCTGGGCACGGCCGTTCCCCACTGCACCGCCCCAATCAGCCCGCTCGGCCACTGCTGCCAACACCGCCCGCAATCGGCGACCCCGCTCGTCGTCGCCCAAATGATTCAGGCGGAATTGCAACGGATCGACACCGGCGGTGTGGGCCAGTTCATCCATAAAACTCTCGATGGCAAAAATGTTGGGCAGCAAGCCCAGACCGCGCCAGGAGCCAGTTTTGACCGGCAGCTCGCACCGCCACACCTCGGTACGCAAATTGGGGATGTCGTAGACAATGCGTGCGCCGCGGGTGACGCCGATGTCGGCGCCAAAGACGGCGGCCATCACGTCGGGGAAAAAGCTGAACAAAATGTCGCCGCTGGCCAGTTTGTGCTCCATGGCCGTGATACGGCCGTTGCCATCCAATACTGCCGCCATTCGATGATGCGACAGCGGTTGGAAAAAACCCGATCGCAGCTCTTCGCGCCGATTCCAACCCAGATGCACCGGTACACCCGCCGCCTGCGACAGCCGCGCCGCCTCAATAGCCACATCGCCCAATTTGCGGCCAAATCCGCCGCCCAAATAGGTGGGAATCACCTCCACCACCGCCGCATCTAAGCCCAGTGCCGCAGCGATCTGATCGCCGGTCGATTCGTGAGATTGGGTGGAAGCCCAGACCCGCGCCCTGTATGGTCCCACGTCGGCCAGTGCCGCCTGCGCTTCCAGTGGCGTTTGCACGGCAAAAGGCGTGCGGTAATCGGCCGTCAGGTTGTCACCGCCGAACAATGCCATGCCGGGGCTGCCCTCTTTTTGCACGACCACACCGCCCAAACCGCCGACAGTGACGATTTCTTCCAGTTCGGCCTGCTGCCACAACTTGCCCTCATCCCATTCGGCCTCGATGGCGTCCAGCGCCGCCCAGGCCTGCGGCCGCGAATCGGCCACTACGCCGATAAAGTCGCCATCCTCAACAATTTTGACCACGCCGGGCATGGCCGCAGCGGTGGTGGTGTCCACGCGGCGCAGACGGCCTTCAATAGTCGGCGGCCGCAAAACCGCACCAAATTTCATCCCCGGCAGTTTGACATCGTAGCCGTAAACGGCCGTGCCATCGACTTTGGCCGGAATATCCACCCGGCTCACCGGCTGGCCGACCAGTTTGAAATCGCGCACCGGCTTGAGGGGAACAGCTTCCTCCGGCACCTCCCACTCGCCGACTTTATTGCTGACAATCTCGCCAAAACCGATGCGTTGATCGCTGCCCGTCACGACAAATCCGTCATCTTGAATTTCTAGCTTGTCTGCAGATTGGGCCAACTGCACGGCCGCTTCCTGGCGTAATATTTCGCGCAGGGTGGCCGCCGCCTGCCGCAGCGGGGTAAAGGTGGAAGAGACGGAGGTGCTGCCATTGGTGCCGGTGCTGTCTTGCGGGCCAACGGCCGTTGACCCTTGTAACACGTCCAGCGCCGTCCAGCTAATACCCAACTCTTCGGCGGCCACCTGCTTCAGCGCTGTATGCACGCCCTGGCCCATTTCCACTTTGCTGACGTAGAGGCGGATACGGCCGTCGCCCGCCACCTCGAACCAGGCCCAGGGGTCATCGGGCATGCTGAAAAAGCCGCCGCCGCCGGAATCGATCATCTCGGCCAGCTTGAGACGGCCGTAGGGCAGGCCGAAAGCCACACCCAAAGCCAGCGTCCCGCCGGCCACGCCTGCGCCAATGAGGAACTGCCGCCGCGAGATGCGCCAGCGTCGTTTACCGTCTTGCACCGAAGAATCTTTTACTTTTTTCATGCGTTCTCCCCGGCGGCCTGGGCAACGGCCGTAAAGATGCGGGTGTAACAGCCGCAGCGGCAGTAATTGTTGCCCATCGCCTCGATGATTTCGTCTTCGCTGGGATTGGGATTCTCGTCCAGGAAGGAAACGGCCGTCATAATTTGCCCGCTCATGCACCAGCCGCACTGCGGCACCTGGGCCTCGATAAATGCTATTTGCATTGGGTGAAGCTGGCCATCCGGCCGGGCCAGCCCCTCAATCGTGCGGATTTCTTTGCCGGCCACGCTGGCCAGCGGTGTGATACAGGCGCGGGTGGCCTCGCCATCAACGTGGACGGTACAAGAGCCGCAAATGCCCACGCCGCAGCCAAATTTGGTGCCGGTCATTTCCAAATCGTCGCGCAGCACCCAGAGCAGCAAATCTTCCGGTTTCGCATCGACGGTATATTTTTCGCCATTGATTGTTAGTTCCATCGTTTGTTCCTGTTTTTGGAGACTGGAGATTGGGGATTTGAGATTCATCAGTCTCCAATCTCTATTCCCATTACTCAGCTACGGCCACCGTAGATAAAAATGCGGTTGTCGCCTGAACAATATCTTCTTGCTGGTCTTCTCGTGAAATTGTCGCTTCGCCATCGCCTGATTGACGGCCGTACCAGCCAAATTGGGCATGATTACCGCCTTCGATAACCGTCCAAACAGTATCGACTGGCAGCCGTTCAGCCGCAGCTGCCAATTCTTCCGCCTGCCCGTCTTCCGTGCCGTAGACAGAAAGGACGCGCAAATTGGTATGGTCAACCAGGCTGTTGTTTTCCGCCGGATAGGACGCCCACAAAACCAGGCCGTCCAGCGCGCCGGGATGGTTATAAACGTAGTTGGCGGCCATCGCCCCGCCCAGGGAATGCCCGCCAATGACCCATTTCGTTATTTCTTCATGCGCGGCAATAACGTCATCGGCTGCATCACTATCAAAAACGGCCAGATTGAGCGGCATGGGCGGAATGACGACCAAATAACCGGCAGCGGCGATGGCGCGGGCTGGCGGCGCATAGGAGCGAGCGTCTACCCGTCCGCCGGGGTAGAAGATGAAACCAGTGTCTACGGCCGTATCCACCGGCTCAAACGTCATCCACGGCTCCAACGACACCATGACCTGCTCGTCACTTTGTAAAGCCGCTTCAGCCTCCGGCATTGGCCCCAACGGATTTTCGGCCCAGATGAGGAACACGGCCGTTCCCACCAGCAAAATGACGGCCAGCAGCCCTAAAGTTATTCGTAATTTCCGTGATAATTTCATCAATCCCTTCCTTACCGCAGTGCCCAGCGGGTACGCCAACCGCGATAGGCAAACAAAACGGGCAGGGTCAGCCACATAAATCGACTAATCAGATTGCCCGGTTCGGCTTCAATATCATCTACGACTGCGGTACGGCCGTTGCCCAATTCCTGAAAACGATGGCTGTGAACCCATGTCTTAAACGGTCCCCGTTTTTGCGTGTCAGTGAATCCGTGCGGTGTGACTTGCGAGTGAACGGCCGTCCACCGCACCGGCAGCAGCCCCAGCCACATCGTAAAATCAGCCACCGAGCCTTCGGCCAGTGATTCCACCAGATGGAACTGCACCCAGATCGGCGGCGGCGTCAGCATCCGTAAGGCCCGGCTGTCACTGTGGAAATTGGAAACGGCCGTCAACGACGCCTCTACCTCAAATCGATGTCGATACTGTCCCATGGTTCATTTCCCTATTTCCCATCCGCAGATTTTGCAAATTTCGCAGATTTTGTCGCTTCGCTTATGTTTAATCTGCGTCATCTGTGAAATCTGCGGATTATTTTTTACTTGCGGCTGGTGCGGATACGCAGCGCCCGCAGCGTCAAGATGTACATCAACCCGCCCAAAATGACGCAGGCCAGCACGCCATGCAGCAGTGCCGTGCCATCCCAGCCGGTGTTGATCGTAGCCCGCATCGCCTCCAAAACATAAGTGATGGGGTTGACGCGCGCCGCCGTTTTCAGCCAGCCGTCCAGCAGTTCCAGCGGCACAAATGTCGGGGCCAGGAACGTCAGCGGGAAGAAGATGAAGCTGGCGCTCTGCACCACGGCCGCATTGCCGCTGCCCAGCGCCGCCGACATCGTAAAACCGGCAAAGCCCAATCCGAGCAAAATGGCCATGCCGATGACGGCCAAAACGCCCAGGAAACCGGTGGCAACTTTCAGCCCCATGAGCAGGGCCACGCCAACCACGATGCTGGCCTGCAAACCCAGGATGAATCCGCCAGATAAAATCGTACCCGTCAGCAGCGCCGAGCGGTAAATGGGGGTCAGCAGCAGCTTGTCAAAATAGCCGCCCTCGATATTGCGTACCAGATTCTGCGCGGCAATGCCCGCCCCGGACAATGATGAACTGACGATAGACAGGGGCAAAATGAAGCCCAGGTAGCTATTAGATCCCAAATTCGGGATAAAGCTGGCCGCGCCGCCCAGGGTCGAATCGTAAATCAGCAAAAAGAAAAGGCTGATACCGATGGGCGGCAGCACTGCCTCCGGGCGGCGGAAAATGGTCACCAGATTTTGCCAGGTGACCAGGGCGATTTGAGTTAAAAAGGGCGCTTTGGGCTGCGCCTGGTTGTAATTTAATGTTGCTTGTGCCATTTTATTTCTCCTGGTGCCTGCCACGGGGTAAACGATTTTGGTCATTCATAAACTTACCACCCCGTGCCTGGCACTGCTGTTTTTTATACGGCCGTACCCACCGCATCCGTTTGCAAAGCCTGTCCCGTCACTTGCAGGAACACATCATCCAGCGTGGGCTGAGTCAGCGTCAGCGAAATGGGGTCCAGATCGGCCTGACGCAGTTGATCCATAATGCCGGGAATCGCCTGTGCCACCCGATCCAGATACAGACGCACCATATCCCGATCCACCTGCGCTCGATCCACACTGGAAGCCAATAGTTCACTAGCTTTTTCGGCCAGGCTCTTCTCGGCAAAAGCTAGATTGAGCGATTCCTTGCCCAGCGATGCCTTAAGCTGCGCCGGCGAACCGGTCTTAACAATCTGACCGCGATCAATAATGCCAATCATATCGGCCAATTCATCCGCTTCTTCCAAATACTGCGTCGTCAGGAAAATAGTCATCCCCATCTCCTGATTGAGGCGGCGGACTTCCTGCCAGATGTCACGGCGGCTGGCCGGGTCCAAACCGGTCGTTGGCTCATCCAGAAAAAGAATTTCCGGCTTATGAACCAAAGCCATTGCCAAATCCAGGCGGCGCTTCATGCCGCCGCTGTACGTCCCCACCCGCCGATTGGCCGCATCGGTCAGCTGTACAAGCTGCATGAGTTCCTGGGCACGGCCGTTCGCATCCTGCCGGTTCGCACCAAACAAACGGGCTTGTAATGCCAGCAGTTCGCCCGGTTTCATTAGCGGATCAATCCCCACATCTTGCAGGGCGACACCAGCAATGCGCCGCACTTCGGCAGCCTGCGTCACCACATCGTAGCCGCCCACACGGGCTGTACCAGAAGTGGGCAGTCCCAACGTCGTTAGAATTTTAACGGCCGTACTCTTGCCCGCGCCGTTTGGCCCCAAAAAGCCGTAAATCTGCCCGGCCTCCACATGCAGCGAAACGCCGTCAACCGCGCGCACACTGCCCGAATAAACTTTTACCAAATTATCAATTTCAATTTCCCGATTCGACATATTCAAACCTCATTCCCACAATATTGCATCAAGCATATTCTTGTGCTGTATCCAACCGATTGGATTGAAAACGGCGGATGATGCGTAAAATCAGCCAGAAAATCCCGGCCAATACAAAAACCGATAAATATTCAATGAACGGAATACGCACAATTTCATTGAGGGCCGCCCAACGGCCGTTATACACCCACAATGTCAATCCTACGTAAGCTGCCACCAGCAGCCAACGCACCGTCTTGGACAGTCCCAGCCCGTGCATCTGTGTAATGATAAACATCCCACCAAAGCCAAAAGCAAACATCGGCCACAAATTATTGCCTTGAAACACGGCCACTATCGTTCCGTGGACCAAAACGATAAATTCCTGAAAAAACGTCCACCATTTATTCAGATGAATTCGGGTAAAAAACAGGCTGCCTTGCAGCAGCAACAGGAACATATAAACAAAACCGACCAAGTGGCCCGGCGTAGACACCATCGGGTGATACCAGAAAGTGTAAATCGTAGCCCAGGCGAAAAAGTAGCCGTGATACTGCCGGGCAAAGCGGTTAATTTCGCCGGAAACGCGTACTTTTTTGCCAAAAAACAGGCCGCGCCGCGAATTTTCCATCAGCAGCACCCAGACCAGCAAAATGATGACCGACACCTGCGAACTCCAGATGGAAACATCTTGCGCCAGCCCGTCATACCAGAGATGGGTTTGCAGTAGATGCAGGACGATGAAGAAGCCATTGGCCCCCAGCGCCAGCCAATTCAGTTTGTGCAGGCCCGTGGTATATTTGATTTTGCGCTTCTGGGCCACGTAAATCAATCCCCAGATCACGAACTGATGGGCCAGGTAAAAGCCCCAGGCCGTCGCTCGTGTCCAGAATGTCGGTTCGGGCAGCTTCCAGTAATACCAGGACGCGCCGGTGTCCGGCAGCAGCTCAATGCTGTCCAGCCGCCCGCCCACCAGCCAGATCAGACCGGTAAACAAAAAGCTGAAGATGATACCGCCCCACAAAGCACGGGTGTCCTGTCGTGGTTCTTTAACGCGAGATAATGTTTGATTCATAACAGCTCCTAACAATCATCTAATTTGTTATGCCTGACGGCAGTTGTTCTACAAAAGGAGTAACGGCTTGCATAAAGGCATCGGGGCATTCTTCTTGGGGGAGATGGCCGCAGTTGGGGAGCACGGCCGTTTCCGCACCCACTATTGCCTCACCCAACCGCAAACTATCCGCCAGCGGTACAATTCGATCATCGTCGCCGCTAATAACCAGCGTCGGTAAAGCCAGTTGATCGAGTTTACCCGCTAAATCTGGGGCATGAGAAGCGGCCACAAACTGCCAGAATGCTTCATCCCAATGATCGACTTGTGTCGTTACTCCATATGCGGCCGCGGTTTCCGGTGGGATATTGGCCGGATTGTGCCAGGCCAATTCCAGACCGCCGGACAACTGTTTGAAAGAAGCCCGCGCAATCAGCGGTCCCAGATGGTTTAGCTGCGGCGTGTTCAGCAGCGGGCGCAAGAAAGCAGGCGTACCGCCACCGGTATACACGGCCGCATCCACCAAAATGAGCGCCTGCACCCGATCCGGATAACGCAGGGTGGTGTCGATAGCAATGGACCCGCCGGCCGAATTGCCCACCAGGATGGCCTGCTTGATGCCCAGTGTGTTCATCAGCCCGATGACCAGTTCGGTTTGGGCTTCGGGCGTGTAAGGATTGGTCTGCCATTGATCGGGCAACGGCCGTTCCGTCAACCCAAACGCCGGCCTGTCAAAAGCAATCCCGTCCGTATCGCTGCCAACTCCGGCACTGACCGCGTGCCACGAATACCACGTCGCCGCAGCTGTGCAGCAATAAACCGGCTGGCCGATCCGCCCATTTCAAATGAATATCCAGCCCGTTTACGTCCACAAACTGGCTGTCGCATCGTAACTGGTGGCGGTACAGTGTCTTCCAGCGGCGGCACTGGAACAAGAAATCAACAATCAGCAGCAGTATGATGGCCACCAGACCAGCCGCCATCCATCGTTTGTTTGTTCCACTGCGCAACTTTCATTTTCGTTTAGTTTTTCACCGAAGAAGCCAAGCTGATCCGGCTAACCATATTTTGATTTGGATCAAGCCGCTGATGGCTGGCCTCGTGAACAGAACAAACCAAATGTTACCAGCGTGTTGGTCAGCAGTGGAAGAAGGATAATTCTTCTGCACCGGCAGCACGCCGCCAGATAAATGTTGAGCGATTCGGGCGGATCAACGTCCAGGTGCCCAATTGATGGCCAGCGCATCAGCAAAGCTCAAACATAACGTCAGCGGAATGATGGACAGGCAGGCAGCGGTAACGCCAAAATATCGGCCAGCCAGAGCTGTAACACGATGGGCGGCAGGGCCCACACTGGTTCCAGCGCCAGGTAAGGTACCAGGTTTCCAGCCGTGATGAGATAACGCCGTTGCCAGATACACAATCGCCAACACCGCGCGATCCGATTCTTATTCGTAATCCGTAATCCGTAATCCGTGATGGCAAGGTGAGTCGTCTAGCCAAAAAAGCGAGCCACAACCAGCTAAATGGCTGCAACACGAAGAAGGTATCTCTTCGATGGGAACCCAGCCCAGCGTCAGCTGGTCACCAAAGCGGGTCACCACCAACGCGGTCGCGACAGTAGTTGTCCCACGGCGTGGTATAGATGAGGGCAACCAACGTGCAGCCCAATAGACCAACTAACCGGCCAACCGCGCAGGGTAACGGCAGGTTCGACCCGCCGCCGGTCCCACCACAGCATCCCAACAGCGCTACAATTGAATCAACAAAATCGTATAAAAGCCAGTAAGTCATAATCAACAGAAGGATGAAATCAGAAGGCAGAATGAATTGACTACTTTTCTGCCTTCGATTTCATCCTTCTGCCTTTTCTAAACCTGTCTGCTCTTCAGCGGATACCGCGGTTGCAAGACGGCTGAACAAGCCCCAAACGGCCGACATCTTCACAATAATGCCCAGCGGCTAAAGTCGCTTGCCAGCGGGGCTAAATCGTTCTGACCAGGGCAAAATGCCGGCAACTTGCCCCCAGGTCAATCCGTACATAAACCGGCAGGCGGCGGTCGAAACCAGCCCTAGCACCAGCAGCGGCGTCATCAGCGCCGTGATAAACAGAAGTTAACATCGCTGCCCGGGTCGGCAAACTGAGCGATCCGGCGCCCACGCGCGACATGCCGCGCCACAACTGGTCGCGGCTTGTATACATCGCCACTTGGGCTACATCCTCGCCGCGCAGCATGGGCACACGGTAGCCGAGACCGTGCAAATAGCGGCCCAGCGCCAAATCTTCCAGCGGCTCCTGCCGTACAGCGGCAAAACCACCGCTATTTTGATACACATCGCGCCGCAGCAAAATGTATTAGCCGTTCATCGAAGCATGCTTTTGGGGGCCCGGCAAACAACCCGGCAAAAGCGGCCAGCAGGGTAACACTGTCCAGCCAGCCGTTGGTGATATGGCCCAAATGGAAAGTCAGGCCGTCCAATTCGTGATCCAGCGCGTACTGCATGGCGCGGGCCAGACCGTCGGGCGTGTGTTCGGTGTCGGCATCGGTAAAGAGCAGCCAATCGCCAGATGCTTCGGCCGCGCCGTGATGGCAGGCATGGGGTTTGCCCAGCCAGCCTTCCGGCAGGTGATCTAGTTGGATGAGTTTGACACCGGCGTTTTGGGTCATAACGGCCGTTTCATCCACCGAATTATCATCCACCACAATCATTTCCACCGGACCCGGATACTCCAACCGGCCCAAAGACGGCAGCAGCCTCGGCAAATTCGCCGCCTCATTCCGTGCCGGAACAATAATGGAAACCGAAGGGAGATTGAACCGCAGAGGGCGCAAAGATTTTTCATCTTTTTCTCTGCGCTTCCTCGTCTCTCCGCGGTTAACATCCAATCGCGCATTTGCTGGTAGCGTTGTTGGCACGCCAACCCAGCGGCGGCGACAGAAAGCGACGGCTAAGACCCATTTCGGCCAGTTAACCATGATGCCTGCACGCGCAAAAAAGACGCCCGGATGGGGTTCCAGCGTCGCGCCCATGTACGGCTTCACCGGGCGGTGTCGATTATTCAACTGCTGCAAAATGCGGGATAAGCACGACCTTGGCCTCCACCTGAGCAAAAGCCGCGCCGATGCAGGCCCGCGGCCCGCCACCAAAGGGAATGTAGGTGAATGCTGGTGGTCTGTCACCGCCCCGGTCAAAACGCTCCGGTCGGAATTCTTCAGGCGCATCCCAGTAACGGCAGTCCGATGCGACTGGTAAATGGAAGCCATGACGCGCAGCCGGCTTTGAGTTCACACTACACTCAATATCCTGCGCTGCTATCCGGTTGCCCACGTGAATCGGCGGGTACAACCGCAGCGTCTCCTTGATCAGACTGTCCAGGTACGGCAGTTGGCTCATGTGCGCTTCCGTCAGGTCATCCTGCCCAACGACGGCATCCACTTCGGCCACCGCCTGGACCATCGCCTCCGGGTGTTTGCCCAACAGATGCAGCGCCAGGCCAGCGGCTGCCGTACTCGTGTCGCCCGGCAATCTGCATCGTCAAAATCTGGTCGCGGATAAGGTCGTCGGTCATTTCGGGATTGCGGGCCAACTGCGTCAGCAAGTCTGGGGATTGGAGATTCGAGATCAGAGATTGGTCGTCATCAATCTCCAATTCGTTCGCTCGTTCCCGAACAATTCAAACAAATAATCGTCCATCTGGGCTAACGCTTCTTCGTAACCAAAACGAGGTAAGTCCGGCCAGACAATCCACAAACTGGGGAAATAAGTTAATAGCCCGCGAATCGGCGCCAAAGCCGTTCTAAATCGGGGCCAAACTCTACATCCAGCAGCGTACCCGCGAAGATGGCGCGGCGCGGCATTTCCACCAGCATATCCTGCACCGAGCCGTCGGCCCAATTGGCCAGCACGCGGTCAGTGTAGGCCTGCATAGCCGGAATGTGCGGCATAACTTGCGGCTTCAGCAGCACCGGCTCCATTTGCGCCCGCAGATAGTCGTGTTTCTCGCCATCTTCAACGAGGACGCCATGCCGTAGCAGCTTTGTCACCGGGTCGGATGGGCTGCGCCAGTGGAAATGCTCCCGCTGGCTGACCATGATCTGCCGGTTGCTGTCCGGGCCGACCATAACGGCCGGCTGAAAACCGGGCAGCGTAATCTGAAAGGCCGGACCGACCTCATCACGCATAATTGCCATCGCCGTCAACAAGGAACGGTCGCGAGCCAATCCTTTGAGGACAGTCAGGCCGGTTTCCGGACCGGCAACAGGTAGTGGTTTAAGCATGGCTCATTTGATTTTCCCGGAAACTCGGAGTTTCCGGGAAAATGGCTGTAGTTTGTTTGCTGGCCGCCATAATCAAATCCTCGACGATTTTGGAGGAGGACAGTACGCCAGGCAGACCAGCACCGGGATGGGTGCCCGCGCCCACGTAGTACAAATTCGCAAAATCTTCGGAGCGGTTGTGGGGGCGGAACCAGGCCGATTGGGTCAAAATCGGTTCGACGGAGAAGGCCGCGCCCATGTAACTGTTGAGCCGCGTTTCAAAGTGGCGCGGATCAATCATATGCTCGGCGACGATGTTGGCCTGCAAATCGGGCAGGTAGTTGTCTTCCAGGAACTGCATGATGGCGTCGCGGTATGGTTTGGCCATTTGCGCCCAATCTACGTCAGCGCCCAGATGGGGCACCGGGGCCAACACGTAAAAGCCTTCGTGTCCGTCAGGGGCGATGCTGGGGTCAGTAAGGGTGGGCATGTGCAGGTAAAGTGAGAAATCTTCGGGTAAGGTTTTGTGCTTGAAGATGTCGGCCAGCAGCCCTTTGTACCGTTCGCCGAGGATGATGTTGTGGTGGGCCAGTTTGCCCTCGTGGCGGTACAGCTTTTTGGTGCCGAAGTAGATGACGACGAGGGACATGCTGTAGCGGGTGAGCTTTTTCCAGCGGAAATCGCTGTTGCGCAGGCCGCGCTTTTGGCCAGGGATGAGGTTAAGGTTGGTCCAGGCGACGTCGGCATTGGAGATGACGTGGTCGGCGGTGTGAACTGTGCCGTCGGCCAGGCGAATGCCGGTGGCCCGCTTGCCCTGGATGATGATTTCGCTGACTTCGCTGTTAAGGTGGATACGGCCGTTCAACTCCTCAATCAACTGCACCAACGCATTGACCAGCGCCCCCGTGCCGCCCATAGCGTAATGAATGCCCCATTCCCGCTCCAGATAATGGATCATGGCATAAATGGAGGAGGAATCGAACGGGTTGCCGCCAATGAGCAGGGGGTGGAAGGAGAAAACGCGGCGCAAAAATTCGTTGTCGATGAACTTTGAAACGTATTTGTAGACCGATTTGTGCGATTGCAGTTTAATCAGGTCGGGGGCCACTTTGAGCATGTCAGTGATGCTCAGGAAGGGCTTGTCGGCCAATTCCACGAACCCTTTTTGGAAGATGGCTTTGGTGGAGGCCATGAAGCGGCGATAGCCATCGGCATCGGCCGGATTCCGCTGCGCGATCTGGTCGGCGATGAATTCCGTGTTGTCGTTGTAGTCAAACGGCCGTCCCGTGTGGTCAAAAATGCGGTAAAACGGGTCCAACTGCTTAAACTCGACATAATCCTCGCGTTTGCGTCCGGCCAGCTCGAAAATTTCGTCGAACATGAACGGGGCAGTGATGACTGTGGGGCCGCCATCGAATTTGAAGCCATTTTGCTCAAAAACATAGGCTCGGCCGCCCGGCTTGTTTTGTTTATCAAAAATATCAACCTGATAGCCTTGAGCCGCCAGACGCGCCGCCGCCCCTAATCCGCCAAAGCCGCTGCCGATGATGATTACTTTTTCTTTCATGGGTCTCCCTTTTCCTTTTAATCGTCCGCAGATTTCACAGATGACGTAGATTAGCAAGCATTAAATCTGTGAAACCTGCGCAATCTGTGGTTTTTTATTTAACCAGGCTCAAAAACTCTTTACGCAGTTCCCGGTCGTCGTTGAATTCGCCCAAGAAACTGGTGGTAAACATGACCGGATGCTCTTTCTTGACGCCGCGCATCATGGAGCACATGTGCTGGCCTTCAACGGCCACAGCGACGCCGCGCGGGGCGAGGATTTCGTCCAGCATCTCGGCGATTTGCCCTGTCATTCGTTCCTGCACTTGCAGGCGGCGGGCAAACATTTCCACCAGACGTGGAATTTTGGACAGGCCAATCACTTTGTTCGTGGGCAGATAAGCGACGTGGACACGGCCGTAAAAAGGCAGCATATGATGTTCACACATACTGAAATATTCGATGTCGCGCACCAGGACCATTTCGTTGTAAGTCACATCAAACAGCGCGCCGTTGACCAGTTTGACCGGATCGACATTATAGCCGCCCAACACTTCGTCATACATGCGGGCGATGCGGTCCGGCGTGCCGATAAGACCGTCCCGTTCCGGGTCTTCGCCAACATTGTCCAGGATGGTGCGTACGGCCGTTTCAATAGCCAGTTTTTGTGGTGTTTTGTCAATAACCGGGGTGTGGGTGTGATGACCGTTCCCGTTTTTATAGCCATTTTTGCCATGACCGTTGCCGTTGTAGGAACGGCCGTTTACATTTAACGATTGCAACATAATTACCTCTCTCAAATTTAGTTAGTTCACAGTAGCTTGATCGGGCACAACCTTCATTAACCATTCGACAATCGGCCGTCCCGTACCATTCAAATAAATATCGACCGCTTCATGATACGCCGACAAATAACGGTGCAGCGTTCCTTGCGGCCAGTGGTAGTTGTCCAAAAACTGTTTAATCCAGGCCAATTCAACACCAAGATAATTCATATCACCCAGCGTCAGAGCCGAGGTGATATTGCGGGCCATATGCATATTAGCATTAACGAAATGCTCATAAGGCATGTCGGCCTGTTGAAACTTTTGCCACATATGCGCCTCAATCTGGGACTGCCGCTGGCGGAAATGGTTCAACGCTACTTGGTACAGCTCGGCAATCGGCTCTGTATCCGGCACGGGCGGATCAAAATGAATCAGCGTTTCGACAATATGCGGCACATCTTCCAGCCGGTTACCCAAATAATGACCAGGAATACGCTTATGCAGGCCCGGAATCAAGCTAAAAATCAGTCCGCCAAAGGCAGCAGGCATCTCCTGCTCTCGCAAAAAGTGGGCGATTGCCAACAGGCTCGATGCCGTATGGAGCTGTTGGGCCGACAACAAAACAAGATGCGGCTTAATAGTCTCTAACGTTAATTCCAGCCGTTCAAGAGGAACATCAGCGCCCAAATAGACGACATCCCAGCCGCGATAACGGAGCAGCAAAGCCAGCAGCAGCGGGGCAAAGGCGTGATCTTCCTGCGGCGGGCAAGCCACGATGATACGTTCGCGATGGGTGGGCGGCGGAGACGCTGCCAACAACGTGTGCAGCCGCCGCATGGCCAACGCCGAGGCGAAATGCTCTTGCTGCACAGTGGCTTCACCCTCGTACCATTGGTTGCCAATGGTAGACAGTCCTTTCATGAGTACCTGAAGACAAACCGTTTCCGGTGGATAGATAGCAAACGCCTGGGCCAAAATATGCTCGGCGGCCGTTTCGTTAAATCGATGACATGCCTCTACCCAGGACTGGCGCAGCTCTTCAACGCGCGTGCCAATAACGGTGGGAACGGCCGTATTCTCATCCTCATCTTCCTCACCATAAGCCCAGAGCGGGTTTTGTCCATCTTTTTCCAGCCGCCGCCACAGCTTCACCGCCCGGCTGATACTTAATCCTTCCGACTGGCGGTCGGTCAACCATTTAATGACTTCCAAATCATACTGCGAATAAAGACGATGCTTGCCTTCTGTCCGCTGCGGATCAGGCAGGCCATAACGCCGTTCCCACGCCCGCAGCGTATCGGGCTTTATGCCTGTTTCCGCCACAACTACTTTTAGATTGAAAGTTGGTGTCGTATTGATTGTTGTCATTACTTATTTGCACTCCTGCTGAAAACGGCTTTTGTCATTCTTATAATAGTAAACCCTTTGTCAATCTTTTGTCCATATTTTAGACTAAATCAAGAGGTTGAAGTCATCTTTTCAGCAAGGCATACGGTTATTCTGTCCATAATATTAGCGAGTTGTGTTTATTTTGTCAATATAATCTGTGCAAAATATTGACAAAATAATTTTATTCTGCTATCCTGTGCCAGTAATTGGTTATTGTCTTTATTCCGAGCATGAGGTGAATTAGATATGCAACAAGTACAAACTTGGGAACCCCATCTACTGGCAATGGCTTACGAAGCCGCTCATCCGCCCAAATTACATTTGCCCCGGCTGATTGGCGATCAAAGCGTCCGACAGCAAGCCTATACTCACTGCGAAACGTTAACCGCTTACCACAGCCGTTCTTTTCACATGGCATCCGGTCTGCTGCCGGCCGAAAAACGGCGTGCGGTGCGTGCGTTGTACGCCTTCTGCCGGGTCACTGATGACATTGTAGACAATAACCCGGATACGGCCGTTACCAAATTACAAGAATGGCGCACCCACGTCTTTGCCTCCGAACCACCAGCCAATGATCCGGTGGCCGTTGCCTGGACCGACACCCGTGCCCATTACCACGTACCCATCCGCTATGCCGAGCAGCTCGTTGAAGGCGTTACCCGCGACCTGACGCAGACCCGTTACGAAACATTCACCGATTTAGCCACTTACTGCTACAGCGTCGCCTCCACCGTCGGTTTAATGAGCATGCACATCATCGGCTACAGCGGCCCGGATGCGATTCCCTACGCCATCAAGCTGGGGCTGGCCCTGCAAATGACCAACATCCTGCGCGATGTGGCCGAGGATTGGGAACGCGGCCGCCTCTATCTGCCGCAAGACGAACTGGCGGCCTTTAATTTAACGGAAGAAACGATTGCTAACGGCCGTGTCACCGAAGATTGGCGCGAATTCATGCGCTTCCAGATCGAGCGTAACCGAAGCCTGTACGCCGAAGCCTGGCCGGGCATTCAGATGCTGAACGGCGACGGCCGTTTCGCCATCGCCGCCGCTGCCGGTTTATACCAGGCCATTCTGCAAGATATTGAACAACACGATTACGACGTTTTCAGCCGCCGCGCCCACATCGGCACCTGGGGCAAACTACGCCGTCTGCCGCTGTTGTGGTGGCAAAGCCGCTAGGAGATTGTCAGAGGACTCCAAAAAGTCCGGCTTGGGGTCAGTTAATTAACACGAGACAAGTGCTCGTTTGCCAATTAAAAACCGGACTTTTCAACAAGCTGTTAGTAGCAGGTGGCGAGGAGCGAGTGGCGGGTACCTGACCCGCCACTCATCACTAATTTGGGTGTGGGAATTTCTTAACGAGGATAGGCTCCATACAAAAACACGTCGATCATGTCGTCCACCAATTGATCAATTGGTTCTAACGCATGACCGGCCGTAGACGTATAGCTGACGCCATCCATTAGCGCCAAAAAATGTCCAGACAGGCGATTGGGATCCATGCGCCGCACTTCACCGCGATCCATCGCTTCGGCAAAAAGGTTAGCAATGGGCATAAACATCGCCTCATAGGCCATGTACACCAGCTTCTGCGAATTCTCCGCCGAAATAGCCAGCATATCGGTTTCCAACATGCTCAACAATTTCATCGGCATATGGCTGGCAAACCAGTTCGCGGCTGCCTTAAGCTGAGTCTCAATTTTAGGCTCCGCCTTTTGGATTGCTTCGGCCAGGCCATCCTGATGGCGATGCAGGCCACGCTCCGTTACTTCGACGAAAAGCTGCTCCTTACCATCAGGCACGTGGTAATAGAGGGAGGCCTGCCGCATTTCCAGAGCATCGGCAATGTCACGCATGGAAACGGCCGTATACCCACGTTCATGGAACAATTCTTCAGCTACATTTAATACTCGTTCTTTTGCACTTGTCGCTTCAATCATAATTAATAACCCTACCTAACGGTCATTAGGTTAAATGATTTTGGGCATTTTGTCAAGCCTTTCAAGAGTAAAACAGATTGTTTTGGATATCAAAATCCGCGCCGCTGGCCCTGCCAGGGCGGCGGCGCATTTTCCTGGAACTCGGTCACACTTGGTCCGCCCAACCGGTGCAGTCGCCATGTACCATAGAGATAACTGAAGATGAGCAGCAGCAGGGTTGCCGGCCAGCCCAACAACAGATTCACTCCGGCCAACTGCTCGGCTTGCGCCGCCTGGAACAAATTCAACTGCAAGCCGACCCTTACCAGAAAGAAAATCGCCCAGAACCATGTCACTTCCGTGTAAGCCGGGCGAACACGTGGATGCCAATACCAGTCCCAAGGCCAGCGCCGCGCCAAGTAGCTGGTCCAGGCGACCATTGGTTTTCCAGCCACAATACTGCCTAACGCCAGCAAAGCCGTTCCCACTCCGGTTAAAATGCCGGGCAGGAAGAATCCTTCCTCGCGGTTCAAAATCTGAACCAGAGCCAGAGAAAGCAACACGCCGGCTACACCGGCAACGGCCGTCCATATTGATTGATGCCGCACCACCCGCCAAATCAGGAACAAAACCGCCAAAGAAAGCGAACCCCAGACTGCGTATGAAAACCCCCACCACTTAGCCAATACCAAAAACAAGAGCGGCGGCAATACAATATCAATTATGCTGCGGCTGCTTAACACGACATCGCGCAATTCTTGTAATAATTCGCTTAATTTATTGGGCATTGGCTTTCTCGATTAACAAACTAAAATTGTACGTTATAGTTCAGGAATATATTATGATACGAATCGTTACCGATAGCACCTGCGATTTACCCGATTCAGTGGTTGATGACCATCACATTATCGTCCTCCCACTTTACATCAACATTGGCAAAATGGCTTACCTGGATGGCGTGGAGATGAGCCGTCAAGTATTTTACCAACAACTGCCCACATTCAATCCGCATCCCACAACGGCCGCACCAGGCACGAACGTATTCCGGCAAGCATATCAGCGGTTGGCAGAGGTTGGAGCCAGCCAAATTTTATCCATTCACATCGCGGAAACGCTCAGCGCGACGGTTAATATTGCACGAACAGCGGCCAAAGAGACAACGGCCGTTCCCGTCACAGTGCTCGACTCTGGTCAGCTCTCCCTGGGGATGGGGTTCATGGTGCAAACAGCAGCTAAAGCGGCCGCTGAAGGCGCTACCATGTCCGAGATTCTTCACCTGCTGGCCGAACAGGGCCGGCGGACACACGTCTTTGCCGTCATTGACACTCTGACCTACCTGCGGCGCAGCGGCCGGATGAACGGTGTCATTGCCGGTATCGGCAGCCTGCTGCGCATCAAGCCGTTACTCAAAATGCATCAAGGCATCGCCGAATCAGAGCGTGTCCGCACTTTAAGTACTGCCTACCAGCGCTTGGTTCATTTACTGGAAGATATTGGCGACATTGAAAAAGCAGCGCTGGTCCATACTCATGCTGCCGAACGAGCCGAAGCACTGCGCCAACAGGCGGCGTACCTCCTGCCGGGAGGAGAAATCCCCTCAGTAGACATTACGCCCGTCCTGGGTGCGCATCTGGGGCCAAACGCCGTTGGTTTTGCTTGCATCGCCGCCCGCTAAAAAGAGGAAACATCAGGCGCCGGGGTGCACCACCATCAATGAAAACCGTAGCGCGATTTGGTAAATCGCGTATCGAATTAACAATTCGATTTACAGAGGAGTCATGTTTATGAAGTTAGCTAAATTGATTTCATTCTTGGGTGTTTTGGCGATGAGCGCGGTTCTCATATACGCCTTCACAACCGGCGATTTTGGCGCGGAAGGCAGCAAACTGCTTGCCATGCCTTGGGGAATTGTTTCCCTGGTCGATCTTTACGTCGGTTTTATTTTGTTTGCCGGCTGGATCATCTACCGGGAACGCTCGCTGCTGCGCGCGGCGGTTTGGATATTACTCTTGATGGTTCTCGGTTTCTTCATCGGCAGTTTGTACACGTTAATTGCCTTGTTTACCAGCAAAGGAGATTGGACTCGTTTCTGGCAAGGTGAAAGGGGAATAAGCGCATGAAAAGGGACGATCGTAATGCGTTAATCGCTGTGCCTATCGTCATTTTGATTGGTGTGGGCATGGCTGCCGCCGGGAGCCAGGGCGGTGCATCAGTTTTCGGTATGCCTCTGTTTGCGCTGTCGGTGGGGCTGGCTTTCCTGATTCAATGGCTGGCCTTCATCCCCGCCTACTTGCAGCAAACCGAAAAATTCTTCGACATCACCGGCAGTTTGACTTACATTTCGGTGACTGTTCTGGCCGTTTTGCTTAGTCCTGAGGTAGACGGCCGTTCCCTCCTCCTGCTAACTCTTTTGGTCATTTGGGCGGGCCGGTTGGGTACATTTTTGTTTCGTCGGGTGCACAAAGCGGGCAAAGACGGCCGTTTCGATGAAATCAAAACCTCCTTCCCCCGCTTTCTCATGACCTGGACATTGCAGGGACTGTGGGTGACATTGACACTGGCCGCCGCCCTGGCTACCATCACCACAACGGTGCGCCAGGATTTAGGCTGGGCGGCGCTGTTGGGCGGCCTTGTCTGGATTTTCGGCTTCGCGTTTGAAGTCGTGGCCGACAATCAGAAAAACCGCTTTCGAGATAATCCGGCCAACAAAGGCCAATTCATCCAGACCGGTCTCTGGGCCAAATCCCGCCATCCCAACTATTTTGGCGAGATCGTCCTCTGGATTGGCGTGGCCATCATCGCCATTCCCGTTTTGCGCGGCTGGCAGTGGGCGGCCCTGATTTCCCCATTCTTTGTCACCTTGCTGCTTACCCGCGTTAGCGGCATCCCCATGTTGGAAAAACGCGCCGATGAAAAGTGGGGCGGCCAGGAAGCGTACGAAGCTTATAAAAAACGCACGCCGGTGTTAATCCCCAAACTTTGACGAAAGCAAGACCCGGCGCAATACGATTGGAGGCGGCAGAATGGAAGCCGTTGCAGATTACATTCCTTACCCAGCAGCTCCTTATTCTAGCCGGCGGCAGCCGGTTTATGCTGCCAACGGCGTGGTGGCGACGAGCCAACCGCTGGCGGCGCAGGCCGGATTGGCAGTTTTGCAACGGGGTGGGAATGCGGTGGATGCGGCGGTGGCTACGGCCGTTACCCTCACTGTCGTTGAACCGGCATCCTGCGGCATGGGTGGGGACGCATTTGCCCTGGTGTGGGATGGCACAAAATTGCACGGTCTCAATGGATCGGGCCGCGCACCGGCCCGTTTGACAGCCGAAACCGTTATCCGGCAAGGTTATGATGAAATGCCAAGTAAAGGCTGGCTGCCGGTGACCGTGCCCGGCGCACCGGCGGCGTGGCGCGATTTGCACCAGCGGTTTGGCCGGCTGCCGTTTGCGGAATTGTTTGAAACGGCCGTTCATTACGCCGAAGCCGGTTATCCCATCTCCCCCATCTCCCAATATAACTGGACCTGGGCCGAAATCAAAATGCGCCAGGCCTTGACCGCCGATGAATTTGCTCACTGGGCCGCCGTTTTCATGCCCGAAGGCCGACCGCCGCGCGTGGGCGAGTTGTGGCGCAGCCCGGCCATGTCCCGCAGCCTGCGCCGCATCGCCGAAACGGATGCCGACGCCTTTTACCGGGGCGAACTGGCCCAAACTATCGTCGATTTTGCCGCGCAGACCGGCGGCTTTTTGCGCGCCGACGATTTGGCGCAGCACCGCAGCACCTGGGTCGAGCCGATTCACACCAACTATCGCGGCTATGACGTGTGGGAAATCCCGCCCAACGGGCAGGGGCTGGCGGCGCTCATCACCCTCAACATTTTGGAAGGGTTCGATCTCGCAAACACGCCACGCGAATCGGTTCAGAGCTACCATTGGCAGTTGGAAGCGATGAAGCTGGCCTTTGCCGATGCGCAGCAGTACATCGCTGATCCGGAGCGGGCCGAGGTGCCGACGGCGGCGCTGCTGAGCAAAGCGTACGCCGCTGAACGGCGCAGGCTTATCGACGATGAAGCCGGTCTACCACCGGTGGGCGAACCGGGACGCGGCGACACGGCGTACCTCTGTGTTGTTGATGGCGAGGGGATGATGGTCAGCCTGATTGAATCGACGTTTTCCAGCTTTGGATCGGGCATTGTGGTGCCGGGGACGGGGATTGCGCTGCAAAATCGGGGCAGCGGGTTTTCGTTGGCGGTTGGGCATCGCAATCGGCTGGAGGGTGGGAAACGGCCGTATCACACCATCATCCCCGGCTTTTTGACCAAAGACGGCCAGCCGGTCGGCCCGTTCGGTGTGATGGGCGGTCACATGCAGCCGCAGGGCCACGTCCAGATGATGCTCAACACGATTGATTATGGCCTGAATCCGCAGGCCAGCCTAGACGCCACACGCTGGTATTGGGGTGCAGGCCGCGCCATCAAAGTGGAACCGGCCACCGACCCAGAAATCGTGGCCGGGCTGCGTGAACGCGGGCATGAAGTCGAAATCGATGCGGATGTGGATGTGTTTGGCAACGGGCAGGTTGTTTGGCGGCTAGAATCGGGGGCGTACGTGGCGGGGAGTGACGGCCGTACCGATGGCTGTGCGATTGGTTTTTAGACGATTTTCCCGGAAACTTCAGAGTTTCCGGGAAAATAGATACTTGAAAAGGAGTGAATGATGGATCAAAACAAAGTAGCAATCATTACAGCCGCCGGACAGGGGATGGGAGCGGCGATTGCCCGCAAACTGGCTGAATCGGGGTATCAATTGGCCCTGTTTTCTAATGGCGGCGGGGCAGCGGCGCTGGCTGAGGAGTTAGGCGGTATCGGCCTGACCGGGTCGGTGGTCGAGGTGCAAGATTTAGAAATGTTGGTAGAAAAAACGATGGATGCGTACGGCCGTATCGACGCTGTCGTCAACAATACCGGACACCCACCCAAAGGACCGCTGCTAGAAATTTCAGACAACGCCTGGCATCTGGGATTAGATATCGTTCTGATGAACGTGGTGCGCATGGCGCGGCTGGTCACCCCCATCATGCTGGAACAAGGCAGTGGCAGTTTCGTCAATATCTCTACCTTTGCCGCCTTTGAACCCAGCTTAGCCTTCCCAGTGTCAAGCAGTCTGCGGGCGGCGCTGGGCAGCTTCACCAAGCTGTACGCCGACCAATATGCTGCACAGGGCATCCGCATGAACAATGTCTTGCCGGGTTACATCGACAGCTATCCCGAATCAGAGGAAAATCTGCGCCAGATTCCGCTGGGGCGTTACGGCAAAGTCGGCGAAATTGCCAGCACGGTCCACTTTTTGTTGTCTGCTGAAGCCGGTTATATCACGGGGCAAAACATTCGTGTAGACGGCGGAATCACCCGTTCTGTTTGAATAGGACACTTATTGACACGGATAACCACTAATAGTAATCACGATGGCAAAAATCTGTATTCGTCCGTGTTAATCAGCCTCCAAAACGAAAGAGGAGACGAGAATATTATGGAAAAAACCAGTTTTGAAGTCATTATTGCTGGCGGCGGAGTGATGGGCTGCGCCACGGCCTACTACTTGTTGAAAATGAACCCTGGCTTGCAAGTCGCTATCATCGAAAAAGACCCCACTTATCGCTACGCCTCGACTATTTTGTCGGATGGCAACGTGCGCATACAGTTTAATTTGAAGGAAAATATTCAGATTTCACAGTACGGCAACCATGTGCTGGAGACGTTTGCCGAGGATATGGCCGTCGGTGAAAAAGTGCCCCATGTGGCCGCACGGCGGCAGGGGAATTTGTTTTTGGCGGATGAAAACGGCCGTATCGAAGCCGAAGCCGGTATGAAATTACAGCAAAGCCTGGGCTGTGCCGTTGAATGGCTGACGGCCGAAGAAATCCGGGCCGCTTATCCAACTTACCAAATTGAGGGCTGCGTGGGCGGTACGCTGGGCCGGGAAGATGGCTCCGTCGATCCCAATGCTGTACTCATGGGTTACAAAGACAAAGCCATTGACCTGGGCGCTCACTACATTCAGGACGAAGTGGCCGAACTGCTGACCGATGTAAAACAAGTCAGCGGCGTACGGCTGGCGTCGGGCAATATTTTGTACAGCAGCACCGTGATGAACGCGGCCGGAGCCTGGGCGCGCGGGCTGGCATTAACGGCCGGCGTGGATTTGCCGGTGCAGCCGGTGATGCGCCAGGTGTACATCGTGGAGACAGCATTCAACCCGGATGGCTTTTTGCCAAGCCTCTTTTTGCCTACCGGCCAGTACCTGATTCACGAAAACGCCGGTCATTTTGTCATCGGCAAGTCGCTGCCCGATGACCCGATTGGCTTTGATTTCAGCGTGAAGCAGCAGCGGTTTATCGATTTGTTATGGCCGGAACTAGTCGAATATCTGCCGGCCTTTGAGCGGTTAAAGGTAACGGGCGGCTGGGCAGGACTGTATGCGGTCAACACATTGGACGGCAACGCCATTTTGGGTGAATGGCCGGAACTGGGCGGTTTGTATCTAGCTAATGGTTTTTCCGGGCATGGCTTCCAGCAGTGCCACGCGGTCGGCCGTTACCTGGCCGAACTGATTTTGGGTGAAGAACCGGCACTGGATTTGTCGGTGTTCACGCCGCAGCGGATTCTAGAAAACAAGCCGATTTTTGAGAGTACGCATCGGTTAATTTGAAGTAGAATAGTGTTATTCGAGTGGAACCACGAAAGAGAAGGAGTTCATTATGTTTGTAAAAGAGTTTATGACTTCCGATTTGATTACGATTACCCCGGATACGGCCGTACCCGCAGCCCTGCGCTTGATGGGTGAAAAGAAAATCCGCCGTCTGCCGGTAGTAGATAGTCACGGCAAACTGGTCGGCATCGTGTCCGACAAGGATTTGCTGCACGCTTCCCCATCTCCGGCAACGTCGCTGGCTATTTGGGAAATTACCGATTTAATGTCCAAATTGAAGGTTGAAAAAGTGATGACCCGTGACGTCGTTGCTGTGCCGGAAGATACACCGTTGGAAGAAGCCGCCTTGATCATGGCCGACAAGCGCATCGGCAGCTTGCTGATATTACGGGACAAAAAACTGGTCGGCATTATCACCGAATCAGATTTATTCCGGATACTGCTGGATTTGCTGGGTGGACGGCGTGCCGGGGTGCGGGTAACAGCGGCCGTAGCCAATGCGAAAGGTACGTTGGCCAAAATAACAAACGCGATTTATGCTGCTGACGGTGATATTGTGGGACTGGGCGTGCGGGAAATTCCGGACAGCGACCATCTGCGCTGGGAAGTGATGCTCAAAGTTCAGGATGTTGCCAAAGATAAACTAATTGAATTAGTACAGCAGGAAGCAGAGTTCATCGACGCTCGTGAAACGTCGGTTTAGGGAAAACATCCCGCGCTCAATGGATAAGATAGACAAGACGCAGTTATTTGCTGCGTCTTGTTGTTTTATGGATGTGAACTGTCATGAATAAAATGGAACAAGAAATCTGGGGGGTTTTACACAAGCATTTGCAGAGTGTTTTTACGCAGGATGTGGACACCTACCGCGCTACGACCAGTGAAGAGTTATCGTTGTACGAATGGTTTGTGACGCCGCACCGGCAGGATGGATTGGACTTCCACTTTTTTATGATTGAGCATGGTTGGGCGGGAACCAGCGGCGATTTCCGGTATGATTTGCTGGAACCGCGCTTGCAAGTTTATGGCAATACGGCCGTTGTTTCCTACACCTTCATGCTCACCAAAGCCGGGCCGGATGGCATCACCCACCAGAGTCACAATGAAAGCCGCGTGTTGGTGAAAGGCGAGAATGGCTGGCAGGTGGTTCACGTGCACAAATCTCCGGCCTGGCAAGCACCGCGCCGTCCCGGTTAACAATCTACGCTAACAATTGGTTAATCGTTAACAAGCTGTTAACACAAACGATTGTTCCTTCCTTCATGAGTTCGGTATAATGCATTGGTTTTGCGAATCATTGCTTTAATGAAGGGATAACAATCTTGATGGAAGCAAAAAACAACGGGATACTGAGCCAACCAAAAATAGAACATAAAAAGCGAAGGCAGCTGCTCAGCGTAGCTGTCTTTTTCTGTTTATGGATATTGATAAGCTGCCGGGAAGGAACGGCGGACACGGCCGTTACCACCGACACCACCTCCCGCGCCATCCAAAACAAAGGCTCCGACACCCTGGTCAACATCGCCCTGGCCTGGGCCGAAACCTACCGCGATGTCGATCCTACCGTCTCTATTGCCGTCACCGGCGGCGGCTCCGGCACCGGCATCGCCGCCCTCGTCAATGGCACGGTTGACATCGCCAACGCCTCCCGCGCCATGAAAGACAGCGAAATCGAAGAAGCGCAGGCCAACGGCATTGACCCCATTGAACATACTGTGGCCATCGATGCCCTGGCCGTCATCGTCCATCCTGACAATCCGGTCAGCCAGCTAACCATTGACCAGCTTTCCGATATGTACACCGGCCGGATCACTAACTGGAAGGACGTGGGCGGCAATGATGCGCCCATCGTCTTGCTTTCGCGCGAGACCAATTCGGGCACGCACGTCTACTTTTTGGAAGAGGTTGTGCGCAAAGGCAGCTCGGACAATGAAGATATTTTTGCGCCGCAGACGCTGCTCATGCCCTCATCTGTAGGCATTACCAGTGAACTACGCCGCAATCCCAACGCCATTGGTTACGATGGGTTAGGTTATGTTGATCCGGAACATGAAAAGGTGCTATTGATTGCCACGGATGCTGATTCGTCTTATGTACCGCCTACGGCAGAAACGGCATCTTCTGGCAAATATCCCCTGGCCCGCGACCTGTACATGTACACGACCGGTGAACCAACCGGCGTGGTGGCCGAATATCTGGATTGGATTTTGAGCGCTGCCGGGCAAGAAATCGTCGCCCAATTGGGCTTTGTACCGCTAACGACCAGCAACTAGCGGCTAGCTGCTGGTGGCTGGTAACTAAACTATGAACAACACGAAAGAATCGAATTGGCGCGAACTTATCATCGAGAACCTGATCCGGTTCTCCGGCGTTTCCGTCATCATCATTGTCACGTTAATCTTTATTTTCCTGCTCAAGGAAGGCGCACCGGCTTTTGTTCAGGTACCGCTCACAAATTTGTTGAGCCGCCGCTGGTATCCGATTGAGGATATGTTTGGCCTGTTGCCACTGCTAGTCGGCTCATTCTTGGTGACGATTGGGGCGGTGGTACTGGCCGTGCCATTGGGGTTGGCAACGGCCGTTTACCTGGGTGAAATCGCCCCCCAATGGCAGCGGGAAATCCTCAAACCATTCATCGAAGTTCTGGCCGGGATCCCCAGCATCGTCCTCGGCTTTCTGGGCTGGGTGGCCCTGGCTCCCATCATCCAAAACCTAGGTGCCCCTACTGGCCTGACTGCTTTCAGCGGCTCACTCATCCTGGCTTACATGGCCCTGCCGACCATCATCAGCATCACCGAAGATGCGCTGTATGCTGTGCCCAAAGAGTATCGAGATGGCGCGTTGGCCATTGGCGCGACCCAGTGGCAGACGATTTGGCGCGTCGTCCTGCCCGCGGCTCGCTCCGGCATCGTCATCGCCATTATGCTGGGCATTGGCCGGGCCATTGGCGAAACGATGGCCGTCATGCTGGTCACGGGTAACGCGGCCAACATCCCCGAATTCGGCTTGAGCGCTTTCTTCCAGCCGGTGCGCACGATGACGGCCACGATTGCCGCCGAGATGGGCGAAGTGGCCCAGGGCAGCCTGCATTACAACGTTTTGTTCGGCATTGGGATTGTGCTGTTTCTCATCACGGCCGGTATCAATTCACTGGCAACGCGGCTCATTGGCGGGGGCAACAACAAGCGCCGGGGAGGGCAGATTTAATGGGACACGGATTAACACGGATAAACACAGATAAATTTATACATTCTCTGCGTCCTCCGCGCGCTTTGCGGTTATTTTTTGGGGGAATGTTATGAGCCGGCAGCAGTCACAAAAGTTAGCGGTGGGGGTAATTACGGCCGTTGCCGTCCTCGTCATCCTACCCATCCTGCTCGTCATCATTTACATGGTTGTTAATGGGCTAAGCGCTATCAATTGGCAGTTCCTCTCCCAGCCCCCCAGCAATGGCATGACCGAAGGCGGTATCTTCCCGGCGATTTTGGGGACGGTGTTTCTGACATTGGGAACGGCCGTAGCCGCGATTCCGTTAGGCATTGGAGCCGCCATCTACCTGGCCGAGTACGCTGGCGACACCTGGCTGACCCGCGCCATTCGGTTGGCCATCGTCAATCTGGCCGGGATCCCCTCCATCGTCTACGGGCTGTTTGGCCTGGGCGCATTCGTCCTCTTCCTCAACTTCGGCACCTCCATTTTAGCCGGATCGCTGACGTTGGGCCTCATGACCCTGCCCGTCGTCATCAGCACCGCCGAAGAAGCGATTCTGGCCGTGCCCCAGGCCTTCCGCGTCGTCAGCCTCAGTTTGGGCGCGACCCGCTGGCAGACCATCCGCCATCAGGTGCTGCCCCACGCCCTGCCCGGTATCATCACCGGCGTCATCTTGGGACTGGGCCGCGCCGCCGGTGAAACCGCACCCATTCTGTTCACCGTCGCCGCCTTTTACCTGCCAGAACTGCCCAAATCCATCTTCGACCAGACGATGGCCCTGCCCTACCACCTGTACGTCATCTCGACGCAGGTGCCGGGGATGCCGTTAAGCATCCAATACGGCACGGCGCTGGTCTTGCTGCTCATCGTTCTGTCACTGACCCTGGTAGCAACTGTCATCCGCAGCGTCATGCGCCGACGCCGCCAATGGTAAATTCAGACCCTAAGGGTTTTGAAAGCCCTTAGGGTCTCTCTAACGATTCAATGACAAAACTATCCATTCAAAACTTCACCTTCCGCTACGCCGATGGCACGGCCGCTTTGCGGAACATCAGCCTGGACATTCAACCCAACGAACTTTTTGTGTTCCTGGGGCCATCGCGCAGTGGCAAAACGACTTTACTGCGCCTGCTCAACCGTTTATCCGATTTGATCGACGGCACTGAGCAAGAAGGAGCCATTCTATTCAACGGGCAGGACATCTTTGCCAACGGGACCAACGTTATCGATTTGCGTCGCCGCATCAGCATGGTTTTCGCCGTGCCTACACCGCTGCCGGGTACAATTTACGACAATCTGACCTATGGCTTAAAAATGGCCGGGATGAAAGAGAAATCCAACCTGGATGAACGGGTGGAGCGCAGCCTGCGCCAGGCAGCGTTATGGGATGAAGTCAAAGATCGCCTGTTTGACTCCGCATTTGCCCTTTCCGGCGGTCAGAAGCAGCGATTGTGTCTGGCCCGCAGTCTGGCGCTGGAGCCAGAAGTGATTTTGCTAGACAATCCCACATCCGGCCTCGACCCTATTTCAACATCAATCGTTGAAGAATCACTGTACGAATTAAAGCAGCGCTACACCATCATCATGGTGCCGCACAGTGTGCAGCAGGCCAGCCGCGTCGCCGACCGGGCCGCTTTCTTTTTGGATGGCGAAGTGGTTGAAGTCGGCGATCAGACAGACATCTTCATTCATCCGCAGGACAAACGAACGGAAGATTATGTAACAGGGCGGTTTGGCTAGAAGGCGCACGATATGAACAAAATCGAAGTCAATCATTTCAACTTTTTCTACGGCAGCTTTCAGGCGCTGATTGATTTGAATATTCCCATCCGGGAAAACCAGATTACGGCATTGATTGGCCCATCCGGCTGTGGCAAGTCCACGTTTTTACGCTCGCTGAACCGGATGAACGATACGATTGCCATCGCCCGCGCCGAAGGGGAAGTGCTGCTGGACGGCAAGAATGTCTATGATCCGGATGTGGACGTGGTCGAACTGCGCCAACGGATCGGGATGGTGTTCCAACGGCCGAATCCGTTCCCGCAAAGTATTTATAACAACGTCGCTTTTGGACCGCGCGTCCTGGGCATGGCCAAGAATGGCAATCTGGATGAGATTGTGGAGGAGAGTTTGCAAGGGGCAGTGTTGTGGGACGAGGTAAAGGATCGGCTGCACCATCCGGCGCTGGAATTGAATCCGGGGCAACAGCAGCGGCTGTGCATCGCCCGCACGATTGCTGTCAAACCGGAAGTGATTTTGATGGACGAGCCGTGTTCGGCGCTGGACCCGGTGGCGACGCTGGCGGTGGAGGAGTTGATGCGCCAGTTGTCGGTGGATTACACGATTGTGATTGTGACGCATAACATGCAGCAGGCAGCGCGGGCTTCGGATTGGACCGGCTTTTTCTGGTTGGGCAAGTTGATCGAGTTCAATAAGACGAAAACGTTGTTTACGAATCCGGCACAGGAGTTGACGGAATCGTATATTACGGGGCGGCAGGGGTAAATTGAAGGATGAAGGCGGCAGGCAGAATGAAATTGGTTGGCGAGATTGTCAGGCTGCAAATTCAAATTGATGGATTGAAGCGAGGGAAACGGCCGTATCAAACCTACTCAACTGACAATATCCAGGTCGTCTCGGCGATGAGACTGACAGCCAAAGGAGTGGTCGGTCTGCGGAATGGGGTGGAACAGATGGATGTGCATCATGTAGAGCATCCCAACAGTGGCTACCGGGATGGATTTGGCATTTCGCTGGGTTTTACGGCCCATTACGGCCGTATGCGCGACCGGTTTGGCGGCCACATCACTGAAGGTTGTGCCGGGGAGAACGTGATTGTGGCAACGGCCGTGCCCCTCACCCTGGATGAGTTAGCTGCTGGTTTGGTCATTGTAACGGCGGACGGGCAGACGATTGGGCTGGAACGGCCGTCCATCATGCTGCCCTGCGAACCGTTCAGCCGCTTCTGCCTGCAAGCCGACGACCGCCCGCCGGCCCTGGCAATGAAGGAAACGCTGCAATTTCTGGACAACGGGATGCGCGGTTTTGGCGTGGTGTTGGTGGAAGAAACGGCCGTTATCCATCCTGGCGACAACCTTTTCCTACTTGATTAAATGAGCAAAAAAGAAAATCTGTTACAACGATTAGACGAAATCGGCCAATCGCTGGCCCAACGTGATGGCGCATTGGCGCTGCTAGGCCTGGGGTCAGTTGGTCGAGAACTATCGCGGATCGACGACTATTCAGACCTGGATTTTTTCGTCATTGTCAGGCCGGGTTCCAAAAACCGTTTCATTGACGATTTGGATTGGCTCAGCCGCATTCAACCCAT
Source organism: Ardenticatenaceae bacterium (assembly GCA_020634245.1). Lineage (GTDB taxonomy): Bacteria > Chloroflexota > Anaerolineae > Promineifilales > Promineifilaceae > JACKCC01. Next base: position 294,371 of record JACKCC010000007.1, read on the forward strand.
TGCCTACGCCTTCCAAAACACAGTCGATGGCCACAAATTACTTTTTGCAGACGGGATTTTTTGCGAGTTTGCCGTTTTTGAGCCAAATGAATTGGCGCACATTCCTTTTGCACCAGGTCGCATTGTCTGGGAAGCGGCCGATTTTGACGCCGCTATGTTGGAAAAACCGACCAGTAAACCGACCGAACGATCAATTGAGTTTCTGGTTGGCGAGGCACTGACTAATTTGTACATTGGGCTGGGGCGTTACCGGCGCGGTGAAAAGCTGTCGTCGGCCCGGTTCATTCAGGGGTACGCCGTCGATCGGGTGGTGGAAGTGGCGGCGCGAATTGAGTCGGCACAGTCGGGGCTGGCGGACCCATTTGATGGGGGTCGCCGGTTTGAACAGCGATTTGGGGAAACGGCCGTGCACCTGCCCCAATTTATCCCCGGTTACGAACACAGCCCGACCGCCGCCCAAGCCATCCTCGAATTTCTTGATCAACATTTCCCGGTCAACCCGGCTATGAAGCAAGCCATCCAAACTCTGATTAAGGAAAAGGACACAGATTAACACGGATGGACACTGATTAAATAGAGTCTTTTATCCGTGTTTATCTGTGTAAATCAGTGTCCAAAAAATATTCGTCAGGCCGACATTGGCAGCACATAAAACAGCACTGCAAAAAAGTGGCAGATGCTGCCACCCAGGACAAACAAGTGCCATATGGCGTGGTTGTAGGGCAGTTTGCGCCAGGCGAAGAAAATGACACCCACCGTGTAGGTGATACCGCCAGCAATAATCAAAGTAACGCCGCCCGGTGGAACCGCAAGCTGCATTTCCTTAAAGCCCACCACCATCAGCCAGCCCATCAGCACATAGCCAGCAACAGCCAGTTTCTCGAAACGGCCGACAAAAATTGTCCTGAAGGCAATCCCCAGCAGCGCCAATCCCCAAACCACGCCAAACAACGTCCAGCCCAGGCTGCCGCGCATATTGACCAGCAAAAAAGGCGTATACGTCCCGGCGATAAGCAAATAAATCGCCGCGTGGTCCATAACCCGCAAAGCGCGCTTCACTTTGGGAATTTGGATGCTGTGGTACAGGGTTGAAGCGAGATAGAGTAACACTAACGTGCTGCCATAAATACTGAAACTGACTACCCGCCAGCTATCGCCGTTAACGGCCGCTAACACCACCAGCAGCGTCAACCCGGCAATCGCCAGGGCCGTTCCAACACCATGGGTAATTCCATTCCAGACCTCTTCTTTCAATGAAAATTTAAATGTCTCAGGTGAACGCATCAATATCTCCTATCACAGTGTAGTTCATGGCAAAAGGCGGTATGCCACAATTACTCCTTTTAGATTACCATGATAGAAGCTGCCGCGAGCTATAGCTTAACAAACAGCTAACCATTAGCTAACAAATGCCGCCTCTCTACATCCTCATGGGACCAACCGGCTCATATCACGCGGGAACAGCGTCGCCAGGCGTAAATTAGGCAGTCCCAGAAGCTGCATCAACAATCGTTCCAGGCCAATGGCAAAACCGCCATGCGGTGGCATTCCGTATTGGAATGCTTCCAGGTAGGTTTCAAAGGGAATCGTCGGCAGACTGGCCGCCTCCAGCGCCGCCAGATAATCTTCGTAGCGGTGCAACCGTTGGCCGCCAGTGACCAGTTCTGTGCCCCGAAATAGCAGGTCGAAGGAGTTGGAGTAGGTGGGGTTTTGCGGTTCAGGATGGGTGTAAAACGGCCGTTTCACCATCGGATAACCGGTCACAAACAAAAAATCACTGCCGTATTCCTGCATCGCCCACTCACCCAGCCAGCGCTCGTCCTGCGGCGAGAGATCGGGTTCGCCGCGGACATCTGTGCCATATTTTTGCAAAATCAGTTCCTGGGCTTCGGCAAAATGGATATGCGGAATCTGTGGCGGCACAACCGGCAGATTCGCTTCCAGCAACGCCAATTCCGGCTCATAATTCGCCGTCAGCTCAGCAAAAATACCGGCCACCACCTCGCGCAGCAGCGCCATGACCGTAAAATGATCCTCAATAAAACCAAACTCAACGTCCAGGCTGACGTACTCATTGACGTGGCGCGTTGTGTCGTGCGGCTCGGCGCGAAAAACCGGCCCCACTTCAAACACACCGCCGAACACACCGACCATAATCTGCTTGTAAAACTGCGGGCTTTGCGCCAGGTATGCTTCCCGGCCAAAATAGCCCAACTTAAACACATTGGCCCCGCTCTCCGTGGCTGAAGCTACAATTTTGGGCGTCTGTACCTCGGTAAAATAGCGCGCCGCCAACGTCTGACGGAAACCGGCCATCGCTCCAGCCGCCAACCGGAACACCGCCCGTCGCGATGGATGCCGGTTCGCCACCGTGGCATGATCCAACTGTGTAGGCAAGCCCGCCCTAATTTCACGCTTGTTCAGCGGGATAGGCGGCGCTTCGTACACCGGCGTAATCACCGTCAGGCGCGGCTGATGCAGTTCTACCCCGTCTGGCGCTTGCGGCGAACTGACGACAATACCCTCCAGGGCAATCACCGTCTCCAAACTCAACTCGGCAATTGGGGCCAGATCAGCCTCATTCTCGGTAACGGCTTGCGCAGTTCCCCAACCATCTCGCAGGACGATAAAGTTGATGCCGCCCATGCGCCGCACGTTATGCAGCCAGCCTTGCAGACGCACTTCCTGACCAACGAATTCCTTCATTTCAACGGTTCGAATATTCTTCATAACTATCTCCTTTTATGCCACCAATCAGTCAAGCGGACAGACTGTCCGCGCTCCAATTGACATGCTGATAATAAAACAGCCCTCATCCCTTTGGAGGACGAGGGCTGTTAACAAGCCAGATTAAACCGATCTGATCAAAAAAGCCCTCATCCTTTTGGAGGACGAGGGCTTCGTTCATTCTGAACTGCTGCCACATCGTGGTGCCACCACCATTGTGTCTCTTGTCGATCCGGGGTCATTCCCCTGAATCATTTACGCGTTAACGGGCGCACCCGAAACCAGCTACTTGGTGTTTTAGTTATTGGTAATCACTATTAAGGTAGTTGCCTGAGCTTGTCGAAGGCCACAGGAGCTTCGACAAGCTCAGCCCTCGAAAGGCTTAGTAATTACGATTAAAAACTGTTCACTGTTTAGCTCAAGGGTGTCATTACCAGCGGTTGGTGATGGTCATTGCAGCGGTTAGACCACTCTCTTAACACCCTATCCATCTGATAACATGTCCCTGTCATCGCTTTATTGGGATATGAAGCCAGCCCAGGCCAGCGTTATGATGTGCTGGGTATCATAGCAGAGGTGGGGAACGGCCGTCAACCGTCAACCCTGCGTCCTGCGTGTTGCGGAGCATGTTTCCCTAAGGCATAATAACCGGATGCTCAAAACATCATTTACTGTTAATCGAATATCAGCCTGGCTTGACCGTCACCAACCTTCGGAATCTGTTGTACTGGGGGGGGCAGCCCTTCTGGTGGGTCTGACCGGTGGTATCGGCGTCTGGCTGTTCAAGCAAGCGATCGATTGGTTCCACCAAATTATGGCTATTGACTTTGGCGGCCTTCTGGCGAATTGGGGCGGTTGGACAGCCGTACTGATTCCCATGATAGGCGGCGTCATTGTTGGCCTGATCATCCATTACCTGGTAGGGCCGGAACGCCATCATGGCGTGGCCGGCATTATGGAAGCAACCGCTCTGGCGGGCGGGCGGCTGCGATACCGTCGTGTTCCGGCCAAGGCTATAGCCGCAGCTATTTCTATTGGCAGCGGCGCATCTGTGGGGCCAGAAGATCCATCTGTTCAAATTGGGGCTAATCTGGGTTCCATGTTTGGCCAATGGCTGCACTTGTCCGATGATCGTATTCGGGCACTGGTTGCCGCCGGTGCAGCCGCCGGTATTGCTGCGGCCTTTAACGCTCCTATTGCCGGGGTCTTCTTTGCCCTGGAAATTATTTTGGGGGAAATCGGGGGGCCGGCATTTGGTGTTGTGGTTCTTTCGGCCGTGGTATCGGCCGTATTCACGCAAGCTGTATCTGGTGTGGAGCCTGCATTCCATATTCCGGCTTATGCTTTTCAATCAGCCTGGGAACTGCCTCTTTATCTGGGATTAGGGTTGCTAGCCGGGCTTGTGGCTTCTCTTTATGTTCATGCCCTCTACGTGGTACAAGATTTATTTCATGATTGGCATATACCGCGCTGGGTGAAACCGGTTGTGGCCGGCTTGGCCGTTGGTCTGGTTGGTCTGTTTTTGCCACAAATTTTAGGCGTTGGCTACGAGAGCATTGAACAAATTCTCAATGGAGAACACCTGGCACTGGGACTGCTGCTGGCACTGCTGTTGGCCAAGTTGGTGATGACGGCCGTATGCATTGGCAGTGGATTCCCTGGTGGCGTTTTCGCTCCGTCGCTGTTTTTAGGCGCTATGTTAGGGGCCGCTTTTGGCCAGGGAATGGCAGCTTTATTCCCCACCTTGAACCTGGATCCACCGGCATTTGCGATGGTGGGAATGGCCGCTGTGTTGGCCGGAGCCGTCCATACGCCGCTTACAGCCAGTTTACTCCTGTTTGAAATGACGAATGATTACCGCATTATTCTGCCGTTAATGTTTGCCGTGGTTGTGAGCATGTTGATATCACAACAGATGCAAAAAGATTCGGTGTATACGTTAGGGTTGGCACGAAAAGGCATTCGCATCCAACGCGGACGTGATATTGAATTGTTGCAGGCGATTACGGTGGAAGATGTGATGGACAAGGACATGCCGGCCTTGCCAGTTAACGAAACGCTGGAGGAAGCAACGAATAAGCTGATCCAATGGCGGCATCATGGGCTGCCAGTGGTGGATGAAAACGGCCGTTTAGTCGGCATCCTCACCGTTCAAGACATTGAGCGGGCACACGCCATCTCGCCCGGCCCAAACAAACCCAAACTGGTAGGCGATTGTTGCACCCGCAAACTGCTGGTCACCTACCCGGATGAAACCCTGGCCGCGGCCTTACACCGGTTAAGCGTCCGCGATATTGGCCGGCTGCCGGTCGTTGCCCGTGATGATCCTCGCCATTTATTGGGTGTGCTGCGCCGGAGTGCCATGATCCGCGCCTACGACCTGGCGTTATCGCGGCGGGCGGCTTTACTGCACAAGGTGCATCAGGTTCGCCTGGGGGCAGTGGGCGGAGTAAATATTGAAGAGATGGTTGTTGAAGTTGATGCGCCGTGTGATGGGGCAAAGATTAGTGAAATATCCTGGCCCTATGAGTGTGTGATTGCTACGCTTCGTCGAGGCCGCCAGTCTATTATCCCCCATGGAGATACAGTTTTGCGAGCTGGAGACGTACTGACTGTAGTGGTTGAAGGTGACGCCGGTGCGGAAGCCCGTGCCCTTTGCCGTACCACCGATCGCACGGCAGAAATGGAGAATGCGTAAATCTTTGCGCTGCTTAAGGACAATCTAATTATGGAAAATCGCGCGTCAGTATCAAAATACAGATCGTGGTTAAAGGCACATGCTTTACGCCGGTATCTTGATCAAGTTCAACCGCCCGATTCACTTGTTTTGGTTATCACAGCCCTGATTGTGGGGGCCGGTACCGGGTTGGGTGCAGTCGTATTTGTACGTATGCTGGCCGGGATTCGTGGCCTGACCCAGATTGTTGAATCCGTGATGGGCGGGGAACCCGGCCTGATATTGATGATGGCTCTGGCCGGTTTGGTGGTTGGCGTTATGGTGAGCCGCTGGGCCAGTGAAGCCAAGGGTCATGGGGTACCTGAAGTAATGGAGGCGGTGGCAATTCGCAACGGCCGTATCCGCCCCCGCGTAGCAGCCGTTAAAGTATTAGCCTCATCCATCACCATTGGCACTGGCGGTTCGGCCGGACGGGAAGGCCCCATCGTTCAAGTAGGGTCCGCTCTAGGATCGGCATTGGGACAATGGTTTCATTTTTCTGCCGAGCGCGTACAGGTTTTGGTTGCTTGCGGGGCCGCCGCCGGCATCGCCGCGACCTTCAATGCCCCTATTGCCGGTGCGTTGTTTTCCCTGGAAGTCATTTTAGGCAAATTCACGACCCGTTATTTTGGCGCAGTAGTCATCAGTTCCGTTATGGCCTCCATTGTCGGGCGGGCATTTTTGTCCGATGCCCCCGCTTTCGCCGTTCCGGCATATCCGCTTCATAGCCTGGCCGAACTGCCGCTTTACGTCGTGCTGGGACTGTTATCCGCGCTGGTAGCCGTTTTGTTCATTCGCTGGCTGTACTGGCTAGAAGGGCTTTTTGATGGCTGGAAGGTGCCTATGCCCGTGAAAACAACCATCGGCATGGTGGCAACCGGGTTAGTGGGGATTTATTTACTGCCCAATCGTGAGGTGCTGGGGCCAGGTCTGGAATTCATTGGCGCGAATATTGTCGAAGATGTGTCGCTGCCGTTAAAAATGATGGCCGCACTGCTGCTGTGGAAACTAGTTGCGACAGGGTTCACGTTAGGCTCCGGTAATTCAGGTGGCGTGTTCGCGCCCAGTTTGTTTATGGGGGCGTTGCTGGGGGGCCTTGTGGGAACGATAGGGAAGGATTTATGGCCCAATGTGGTGATTGATCCCGGTGCTTATGCCATTGTGGGCATGGCAGCTGTATTCTCCGGGGCTGCACGCGCTCCGATAACGGCCGTTCTCATCGTGTTTGAGATGTCTAACGACTACAAACTCATCCTGCCCCTGATGCTGGCAACCGTGCTATCCACCCTGATTGCCGAACACCTTTTCCCGGAATCCATTTACACCCTGAAACTAAAGCTGCGCGGCATCAGCTTGCAGCGCGGGCGCGACCTAGATTTGCTGCAAAGTATGCAGGTGCGGGAAGCCATGACAGCCAATCCATATGTCGTCCACACTGATACGCCTCTACCCCGCCTGGGCGAAATTTTCCAACAAACACATAGCCATAGTTTTCCGGTCGTGGATGACGAATCCCGGCTGCTGGGCATGGTCAGTCTGCGGGATTACGATAAAGCATTGGAAAAGGGCCATTGTGAAAATCTTTGTGTTGTTGACATTGCCACAATGGGCAATCTGCTCATTGCCTTTGATGATGAGCCGCTGGGCAATGCCATCCAGCGATTAGGCGTTCGCGGCATCAACAAAATGCCTGTGGTTACGCGGGCTGACCCGGAGCGCATTGTCGGCGTTATCCGCCGCAGTGACATTGTGAAGGCGTACAATGTCGCCCTGGTGCGTAGAGCAAAAAAGCAGTTTGAGGAAGAGCGTGTACATTTGCGCCGCGTTGATGGAACGGAATTTGTTGAATTGTTGATTCTATCAAGCAGTCCAGCAGCGCAGCAAAAAATCTCGGCTCTGGCGTCCGATTTACCCCATGATTGTGTCCTGGTATCTATCCGTCGGCACGGCAATGTATTCATCCCGCATGGAGATACGATCCTAAGACCCGGCGATACGGTTACCGTTTTCGTCCGCGAGGATGAAGAGGACGAGCTGAGAAATTGTCTATTGGGGGAAAAAGTTGTTGAGAAGTAACTGGTTGTTGCCTGAGCCTGTCGAAGGCGACTGGGCTTCGACAAACTCAGCCCTCGAAGAGACTGTATCGTTACGTTGAGAATTAAAAAGCGGCCAGTTGGATTCAACTGACCGCTTTTGCTGTTTTAGGTGGAATACGGCCGTTTACTCGATCGACTTAATGGTTAACCGAATCTGGCCGCCAGGGGTCTCGACTTTGACGGTTTGGCCTTTTTTCGCGCCCAGCAGTGCCCGGCCAAAAGGAGATTCATTGGAGATACGGCCGTTGCCCGGATTGGCTTCATGCGGTCCAACGATATGGTACGTTTCTAAATCATCATATCCTTCCTCAACCACCGTCACCTTGTTACCAACACTCACTCGGTCGGCCGGAACGTTATCTTCGATTACCTGCGCCCGGCGCAATGAATCTTCCAGGTCACGAATACGACCTTCGACAAAAGCCTGCTCTTCTTTCGCTGCATGGTAATCGGCATTCTCGCTCAAGTCTCCTTGAGAAATGGCCTTTTGCAGTTTAACCGATAATTCTTCGCGTTTGATCGTCTTCAGATAGTCCAATTCTTCATGGATTTTCTTTAGACCATCTTTCGTGATGTATACGACATTTGTGTCACGATTCATCTCATATTCTCCATCCAACCAGGGTTCAATGTTAAATTAAACAACCCCGCAACTGCGGGGTCAAACCCAACTAATCATAAAATTTGTTGTGCGTTGGACATCAATAGTATAGCCAAAAGTCACCAAAATGTCGAAATTTTTGGGCCGCCGCGCTGGATCAAGCAGGCTTGACAGGGGTACGGCCGTTGCTATACTCACTTTATCGAAACAAACCAGCTCTCATTAGGAGCCTGATAAAATAAGGAGACAAAAATGGCAACCGTAGCCGAACTATTTGAAAAAATGCCTGGTCAATTCCAGGCAGACAAAGCTGGTGACATGAACGCGGTCATCCTGTTCGACCTGTCTGGCGAAGGTGGCGGTCAATGGAGCGTATCCATTGCTGACGGCAAGTGCGGCGTGACCCAAGGCGCGGCCGACAGTCCCAAGTCCACCGTCCGTATGGACGCCGGCGATTACCATGACATGATCACCGGAAAACTCAATCCCATGATGGCCTTTATGTCTGGCAAAGTAAAAGTGGAAGGTGACCTGAACACGGTCATGAAGTTCCAGCAGATTTTTGGTATGTAATTTGGTAGTTGGCGGCTGGTAGCTGGCAGTTTGCGACCAGCCACCAGCCACCAACTACTAACTGCCCAAAATATCGTCAATCTCCACCCAGTGGAGTCCCTCCCATAAGTACACATCCAAATTGACCCGCAAATTTTCATCAACGACGACGCCTTCCTTGCGCAGCAGTTCGGCCTGGTGGCTGGCACTGTTTTCGCGGTTGACGATGCTGATGCGCCCTTGATTGTTGATAACGCGCTGCCAGGGCACGTCAGCATATTTCTCGTCTTTGTCTTTTAAGGCATTGAGCGCATACCCTACCGCACGGGCGGCACGAGGCTGGCCTAACATTTGGGCGATACGGCCGTAACTGGTCACCTTACCCTGCGGAATCCGCCGCACCACCGCATAAACCTGCTCATAAAAATTACCCATCGTTTAGCCTGCCTGAAATCAAATGAAAATGAAGCTGGGGTACGTCCTGATACGCGCCGCCATTAACCAGGAGCGTATACCCCGGCTTTTCCAGCGCCAACTCCACAACCAACTCTTGAACAATTCGGTACAAATCGGCGAAGAAATCAGCTTCCGCCGGATCGATGGCCAGCAAATTGGGAAGTTGGCGCTTGGGAACTAGCAAAATATGCACCGGATGACTCGGTTTGGGGTGGTGAAAAACGATGAGGGTTTCGGTTTCGCGCAGACGGTCAACGGGGATGACGAAGCTCATGTGGGCAAACAGCCAGCCAACAATCCAACCAACCAGGCTGGAACGGGCTAATTTGAATAAACCGCGTCTAAGCCACTTCATTTTTTATGAGCGACTGCCAAAAGCAAAGAGGCACCCCAAATGAGTGCCTCTGCCAAAATTAGCAAAAATATACGGCCGTTACGGTCCAAAATAATCCAGCACCGGCGCGTAATGGCAGCGACAGCCATCACCATGCGAGCAACCTTCCACCGGCAGTTCCGGTACATTGTCAAAGTTGTACACACCCTCTACCGCACGGCAAGCCGGGCAGCAGTCCCGATTCGCCAAAATGCGCACCTTCGTCGCCAAGCCGCTCTTGATTTTTTCCAGAGCCGCTTTGTGTTGTGCCTTCTCATCCGTTAATGTCGCCACGAGCTTCTCCTTTCCAGCTAATAATGCCCAGATTTTACGAGCCTCCGAGCAGAATGGCAAGGTGAGACAACCAACAAACGGGAACAAATGGCCGGTCATGAACGTTCTACTAACGGTACACAATCAAAAATTGACACATAAAGAAGGAAATCATGAACAAACATACTTCAACTATTACATTACTATTGAGCCTGATACTCTTAATCGGCTGTACGGCCGTGCAAGATGAAAATACCAACGCCTCTTTAACCGGCACAACCTGGATTCTGCAAGGCTACCACCAGCCTCTCCTTCCCGACACCACCGTAACCATCAAATTCACCAGTGACGGCCAGGTAAATGGTTCGGCCAGTTGTAACAGCTACTTTGGCAGCTACACGCTCGATGGCGGCAATCTACTCACCGACCCCGTCGGCAGCACCGAAATCTGGTGCGAAGGTCTTATGGATCAAGAAAGCGCCTTTCTACAAGCCCTACAATCCGCCACCGGCTTAACAGTCACCGAAGACAGCCTGCTCATTCACACACCCGAAGGCGACATGCAGTTTACCCCCGCACAAAACGCGGCGCTGGAAGTAACCGACTGGGTGCTAAACGGCATTGCCCAGAACGATGCTGTCACCAGCACCAGCATCGATACCGACATCACCATCAAATTTGCTGATGGCCAGGTGGGCGGCAATGCGGGCTGCAACAGCTACGGCGGCAGCTACCAGACCGATGGTAGCAAGCTCACTTTGTCAGGCCTGGCCAGCACGCTAATGGCTTGCGCCGAACCGGATCGCAACCAGCGTGAATCCGAGTTTTTATCGGCGCTCAACACCGTCACCCAATTCCGGACCGATATGAATCAGCTCATCCTGAGCAACGACGCCGGACAAGATGTACTCTTCTTCACGGTTAGCGGCTCGTAAAACAGGCGGGTCTCCCCCCGTAAATCGAATTGTTAATTCGATAAACTAGGCTCATGTTTAGAACTAGTGCAAACGAACGATAGAAGCGATGAATTTGGGAGATACACATTTCTGATTGACGGCCATGAATGCAACGAGCGGGCGCGCTGGACCCGCGAAAGGCCCAAAGTGCGTAATCTGTCAACCCTCATTAAATTCGAACCCAGGATTCCATCACCATCATCTCTCGATTCGTTTGCTATGTAATGGTACGTTTGAGCCGATTCCTGCGCTTGCCGTAGTATCGCCGGTAAACTTTCGACAGGACACAATGTGACCCTGTTGAAACGCGGATACACTTTGGACAATGACTGCCAAACCGGCGGCGGTCATTGGTGTTGGCCTCGGCGCGCCGTTTGTTGGCGCGACGGTCATCTGGTCACCACCATTCACCTTTTTCCCCATTTTGGAACATCTCGTGGTTTCACTTCTATTCCAGGGGTTTCTGTTGTTCTATTTCGGTTGGCTTCAATGTCGTACTTCCGTCTGTTGTGCGTGATACGCACGCCAACTGTGTCGGTTTCTGACAAACGCCCGGATAAGACTGTGTTTGGCGAAAATAAATATTGCTGCTACCGCATTTACAACGGTACACATCGAGGTCGCTCTTTTGGGTACGGCGAAACCAGCGACCTTGCTCCAATGACGCCCCGCAATGGGGACATTTCAGGCCATCAGGATGAAAATATGTTTCTATCCATGCCTCGCAGGAAGCGCGGTCCATTAGGTCAACAATTGGAAAGTCCATACATTTACCGATCTTTTAAACATGCTAAACTGCTGGCCCGACACCGTTTCGGGTCAAGAAGCGCTTCAAATTAATTGTACCGATTTACAAGCTAAGAGCCTATCCTAAAATTAACCGCGGAGAACGCAGAGCGCGCGAAGATAAAGCAATTATTTCTCCGAGTTTTCCGCGACCTCTGCGGTTTTTCGGATAGATTCTAAGTGCCTGGCACTTTTGCAGCTAGGACAAAACTGCGCTCGGCCCCAGGCGACGGCGCGTGGTCATAAGACGGCCGCTGCCAATTTGGGCCACGTAATGCGACATCTGGTCATAACCAGCCACCAGCTCATCGAATTTAGGCTCATCCAGCAGCAGCAGTTCGGCATCATCGGCAGCGCGGTAAGTAGCAGTGTAGGGCACGTCAGCGAATAATGCATACTCGCCAAAATGCTCGCCCGGTCCCAAATTGCCGACCACTTCCAGTTCTTCTCCTTCCAAAACTTCGACTCGTCCCTTCGCCACAATGAACAGGTATGAACGCGGCTCTCCCTGGCGCACGATAATTTCCCCGGCTTTGACCCGGCAGCGCTGCAAGCGGGTGTCGATAAGAGCCAATTCTTGCGGGCTGAGGCTGCTGAACAGCGGCATTTGCTTGAGCAAACGGCGCGATTCGGCCCCGGAACTGACTTGTTTGGCCAGCGTCGTGTCGGCCCGCAGCAAGGGGTCAAAATCATCGCGGTGGATGATGAGCAATGTTACGTGACTCAATGCACGGTAAGTGAATTGGTAGTCACCCGTAGCCAGCAGCGCGTTGATGCCGAAATAGCCACCTTCTTCTAAGCTGGCCACCTGCATCTCGTCGTGGAACACACCTACCTGACCGGTGTCAATCAGGAAAAAGCGTTCGGCATCGGTTCCGGTGCGGGCCAGCAGCGCCCCTTTGCGCTCGATGACGAACCGGGTAATGGCCATGGTTTCCTGTACCGCTTCCTGGTCAAATCCGGCAAAAACGTCGGCCATACGGATGAGTTCGGCGCGGCGGTCGCGAGCCTGGATGAAGCCTTGTGCCAATCCTGCACCCCACTTGGTTTCGGAGAGGACGTGGCGGGCCAGGGTTTCGGCTTCCAGCCAGGGCAGGCTGTCGTAGGCGGCTTGCCCGGCTTTGCGGGTGAAGGGAGTCCCGGCCAAATCGTCCAGGCGATCCACCGCCAGGAGCAGGGCGACCCGCGCTTTTTTGCCGATTTCGATGATGCCGTCGTCGGGATCCAACGGCCCCAGGGCCAGGATTTGGGATTGAATAGGGGCCAGCCGTCGCCCGCCAAAGACAGTTTCGTAGCTGGCAAAGAGGGCTTGCATAAAGTGGTTGAAGCTGTTGATGAGACGTTCACGGTCCTGGAACACGGCCGTTTCCCCTCCAACCATATCCCCATCAAACCGGACAAACTGGGCCAGCGCCCCCAGCAGCAAGTAAACCAACCCGGCAAACAGCCAGAGGGCGACGACCGGCAGTTGCAAACGGGGAAAGGATCGCAGCCAGGGCAGCGCCAAAATCGCCACAATCAACAAAGCCCAGGGCAGGGCGAACCGGGAACGCCAAAAGTTAAGCCAAAGCGGCGTCATCAACATCAGCCCGGCAAAAACCCCCAGCAGGAGCAGCGAAATCGTCCAGGGCAGTCCTTGATCCAGCCACACGATAATGACGTAGCCATAACCCGCCCCCAACAAGAAAAAGAGGGCGATCACCAGCCGGTCAACGGTTTGCAGGTAGCCGGGCCAGATGGTGTACCAGGCCACAAATCCAGCGGCAAAGATGCCTCCAGCCGCAATCAACAGCGCCAGATCGCGCCATAATTCAGACAATCCGATGACCTGACTGAGCCAGGCCAGTGTGATACCTACCGGCCCGGCGACCAGCGACCACATGGCCCACTGGAAACGGGAGCCAGGCAGTTGGCGGGCCACACCTACCAGGGCGGCAATAGCACCAATGTGCAGCAGCCACAAGGTCAGGTTGAGCCACAAGGCAGCGCGGGACATATTAGAAAGAGCGATGAGGAATAGCGGCAGTCCGATGAGCAAGGGTAAACCAACGAGCATGGCCAGCACATCAGGGCGGGCCAGCAGATTGCGCCGGGCCAACCACTCCAATCCGGCCCGGATGCGGCTCCAGCCGAAGTTGAAGAGGTAGTAGGCGGCGGGGAGGATGATAACGGCCGTTACCAGCAGCACCAGCATCTGCCCCCACCAACCGCGCTGCCACAACCCGCCGACCAGAGGCAGGAGCCGTGTCTGCCAGAAGTAGAGGGCAAAGATGATGGCGTAAACGGAGTAAGCGAGGGCCAATCCGCCATAAAAGGTGAAGACTTTCTGGGTTCGGTTCATCGACTCCCAAAACTCCAGACCTGACAGCTTTCCACCAGATGCGGTTTCTGATTCAGCCCGTTGAAAAAACCTATCAGGTCTCAATTGCGGTAGTAATTTTTCGCGCCAGAACTGGAAGGCGCGGCGGCGCAGGCCGGGCATGTCCAACCAATCCATGAGGATGAAGTAGCCATCCAATTCCAGAAGAGGATTCAGGTTGAAGAAAACGGTCAGGTAGGCGAGGAAGCCCATTTGGTAAACGAAGCCAATCCAGAAGGAGGTTTGATATTGGGGGATGTAGGTGAATACGGCCGTTAACCCCAATCCCACCAGTCCGCCAATAATCAAACCGGAATGAGGGCCGGCCCAGGAAACAGCTATTCGATCGCGGCGCGGCGACAACCAGATGTCGCGCGTATCGACAAAAAAGGCAGGCATCCCCCAGTAAATCAAAAAACCGCCCTGGTTTAGTTCGCGGCCAAAATATTTCGTCATCAGGCCGTGGGCCAGTTCGTGAATAGTGATGATGATCAGGTTGGCCGCCAGCAGACTGACGACGCTCCATCCGCCGCTGCCGGACAGGGTGAAGGTCTGCTGCCAGAAATGCCAGCCGAACAGGCCGCCGCCCACCAATATGATCAGCAACAGAAACACCTGGGCAATGGGATGGAACAGCCAACGCAAGTTTTGGTACAGCGGCGTGAAAAAATCGTCTAGACCGGTGATACTGATTTCGGTATGCAGGAAGCCGTTGATAAGGCGGCGGCCGCGGCTGGCCGGATTACGGGCAGCCAGTTCGGTTTCTACCTGGGTGTACATGTCAACCGGCCGGTCCTGCAAAAAGTGCCCGGCGCGCAAGTCGGCCAGCAGGCTATTAAAGTGGCCGATGGGCAGACTTTGGTACCGCTTGAGGTTGTAGAAGAGGAGGTCTTTGGTGGTGGAACGGCCGTTCATCTGCCACCATAGCGCATAATCAGCCTCCGACAGACGCAGGTAGGCCTTGGTCAGCGGCTCTTTAAGGATGTAGTAAGGCGCATCCCATGCTTCCAGACGAGCAACGACAACCTGCTCGTTGCGGGCCGGTTTGTAAGCCATCGGATCGGTCGCTTCGGCCAGCGCGGCCCAAAATTCAGCGGTGCTTGCTGCCTCACTCATGCCCCAAGTCTAACACGAGCCAGACTGGTCGAGAAGGGTGAAACCCGTGAAAACGGCCAGGCTTTTACCAAAGTAGCTACAGAGCCGAAAAAATGAGCGCATCGAATTTTGCCTGGAAAACACGTCGGGCTGATGCCAAATTAGAAAATCCAAGATAGGTTGCCAGGGCAATCACAAAGTTGTTGAGTGTGGCGACAACTTGGGCTTGATGCGACTGTTTCATACGCGCGGCATCTTCACGCAATGTCACATCTCGACGGTAGTGCAACTTGTTTTCAATTCCCCAATGCCCTCGTGTCCAAGCTAGCAGTTGCTTGGCTAGTGAAGGTGTGTAGACCAAACTGGTGATACCATAAACGACTTGAGACCGCTCATCCCCTTTTTGTGGCCGAACGACATGACGTTCCAGCTTGAATACTGTGTTGCCCCCCGGCCATTGCAGATAGTTCTCTTTGTCAGGGATAGCTGTCAGTCGCCTCGTTTCAAGGCGTCCAGATTGTTTGATGGTTTCTTCAGCAACGGTTTGCGGCAAGGGCGGAATATGCCAGCCCGACGCATGTTCTACTTCTTGAAAATAGCGTTGTATATCCTCATGCAACGTAGGTTGATTGTTCTTGACAAACCAGAGGTAATCACCTCCTTGAGCTAAGACAGCAACGGATATTTCCCGTTGGGTAAACATGGCATCGCCACTGACAACCCGCCCTTTCAGGTCGAGTTGTTGCAGCAGTGTAGGCACGGCCACAATTTCATTCTCTTTTTGACTGACTTCGATCTGCAACAAAACAACCCCTTCTTCTGGTAAATAGGCAGCCAACAAATGAACCCCTCTCGTTTTGCCTTTAGGTATTGTTCCTCGCAGCGTTTTCCCATCGATAGTGACCAGGATGCTTTGCTGGCCACCATACGTCCGATGCAAATAACGCCGGATTGTGATTTGCAAGTTCTCGTCTTCCAACGATGTATCCATCAGCCGTTGTATGGTTTTGTTGCTCGGACAGACACAGCGGTGATAACCAAACAGATTCTGCAATTCTTCTGCTCTCATCTTGGCCCATTCAGCTATGCCATAAGGGGTGTTTTCGCCGCACAACTTGGCCAGAATGACCACGATGAGCAGAAGACCAATCGTGTAACGCTTCCCTTTTTCTTGTCGTTTGTCATTTACCTGTTCGAATACCGCATACAATCCCCCGATATTGAGCAATCGTCCTTCGTTCTTTTCTACTTCGAGTGTGATATAGTCCACTAGGCTTTCCTTTGTTCGCATAGTTTTTGGAAAAACCAATGTTAACGAAGGTTAGCCTTTTTTGTTACCCTACTTTGGTAAAGGCCTGTGAAAACGGCCGTTTCTCTCGTGACGAATAAGCACACAGCAGTATAATTACCAGCCATGTTCAATCTCGACTGGCATGGTATTTTTGCACCCAGCGTGCCCTTCCTGGAAATCGTCCTGCGCGGGACGATTGTCTACCTGGTTTTATTTGTCTTGCTGCGGACCACCTTCCGGCGCATTGGCGGCAACATTGGGCTGGGCGACGTGTTGATGATTGCCCTGGTAGCCGCAGCAGCGCAAAACGCCATTGCCCGCGAACACCATTCCGTCACCGACGGTCTGATCCTGATTGCCACAATTGCCTTTTGGAACTATGCATTGGACTGGCTGGGTCAACACGTGCCCTGGATTCAGCGCTTTTACCATCCACCGCCGCTGCTGTTGGTGAAAAATGGCCAACTTCTCTACAAAAACATGCGCCACGAACTTATCACGGAAGATGAACTGATGACCCAGCTCCGCCGGGCCGGTGTCCCCGACCTGGCACACGTGGCCGAAGCTCACATGGAAGGTGATGGCAGCATCACCGTCATTCCACGCGCCGACCAGTAAAGTAAGAATCTATCATGTATCTGAAAACAGACCGGCTGTTTCTGCGCGAATTTGTCTTTGATGACTGGACGGCCGTTCACGCTTACCAATCCGACCCGCTTTACCTGCGCTACTACCACTGGTTAGATCGCAGCGAAGCCGACGTACGCGAGTTCGTGCAGATGTTCATCGACTGGCAAAAGGAACGGCCGCGCACCAAATTCCAACTAGCCGTCATCCATCGGGCCGACAACCGGCTTATCGGCAACTGCGGCATCCGCATCAACGACCCTGAACGGCGCGAGGCCAACATCGGCTACGAATTGGACAGCCGTTATTGGAATCAGGGTTACGCCACCGAAGCAGCCCGCGCCATCCTCCAGTTTGGTTTTTCTGAATTGAACATGCACCGCATCTGGGCCAAATGTGTGGCTGACAACGCCGGTTCGGCGCGCGTGCTGGAGAAACTTGGGATGAGGCTGGAAGCCCGCGAATTGAAGAAGGAATTCATCAAAAACGCCTGGCGTGACCATTTGATTTTTGCCATTCACGAACGCAGTTGGCTGGGTTAATTAACCGCAAAGCGCGCCGAGTTCTATATGCAGCTAAAAACGCTGCGTCCTCCGCGACTCCGCGGTTTTTCAATTAAGTCAGAACGAGCAGAAGACCGCTCAAGTAAAGGGTGCTGCCCAGGGTCGTGACCAGAATAGTGGCAGCGGCAAATTCGGGGTCACCGCCAAATTCGGTGGAGAGGACGCCGCTCAAAACGCCGGCAGGCATGCTGGCTTCCATGATGAATACCTGCCGAGTTAACCCCTGAAAGCCAAACAGAAACGCGATGCCCATAGCAACTGCCGTTCCCACACCAAATCGAGTTACAGCCGCCACCAACAAGGAACGCCAGCGGCCGCGCAGTTGGGCATGGCTCAATTGCAGCCCTAACACCACCAGCGTCACCGGAATGATGCCGCGCGCCAGGACTTCGCAGGCTTGTAAGACCGGACTGGGCAGGCTGCGCCCGGTGGCGTTGAGCCACAACCCCAGGGCAAAAGCGTAGGGCATGGGAATGGTGAGGACGTTGCGTACGGCCGTTCCCACCGAACTCCTACCCCGTGATGCCACATACGTTCCCACCAGGTAAGCCATAAACACCTGCCCGACCGTGAAGACAACGGCCGTTTCCAATCCGGCCTGACCAAACGCAAACTCAATGTACGGCAGGCCAAAATTGACCGAATTCATGATGAAGGCGGTCAAAATGAACGAACTGGCCAGCGCCTGGCTGTAGTGCAAACGACGGGCAATAAGGGAAGCAATTATCGCCATTGCGCCACAAACCACCATCGCTGCTACTACAATGTGGCTTAATTCACCTGGCCCCAACCCCGATTGGGAAATATTGACCAGAATCAAAGCCGGGCTGAGCAGATAAATGGAAATCCGCGAGAGCGTATGCACGTCAAGCTGGCGGTAGCGCCCTACAATACCTGTCAACCCGACAATGATAAAGATGGGGACGACTGTGCTGATGATTACCGTGAGTAGTTCGTTGAATTGTGCCATTGCACCAGAAGTATAAAGCAACTACAGTTTGTTTGCCCATGCGCTACCAATTGTGGTTGAAAAATATCTGATCTATTATGATTGCCCAATGATGAAACAATCTGGCCGCCAAAATTTATCCGAAGTCACCGCGCTGTTTCTTAAGCTGGGCTTTACGGCCTTTGGCGGCCCGGCAGCCCACATCGCCATGATGCACGATGAAGTGGTCAAGCGGCGAAAATGGCTCAACGACGAAGAATTTTTGGACCTGTTGGGAGCGACCAATCTCATCCCCGGTCCCAACTCGACGGAGATGGCCATTCATCTCAGCTTCATGCGCGCCGGCTGGCCGGGGCTGATTGTGGGCGGCGTCTGCTTCGTCGGCCCGGCGATGCTGATTGTGCTGCTCCTGGCCGCGGCTTACGCCCGTTGGGGCACGCTGCCTCAGACGGAATGGCTGCTGTACGGCATTAAACCGGTGGTTATTGCTATCATCGCCCTGGCGTTGTGGAATTTAGGGAAGAAGGCGGTGAAGGGATGGGGCACGGCCGTTACCACTATCCTCATCCTCGTTCTTTACTTTTACACCAGCATTAACGAGATTGTATTGCTACTGGCGGGTGGGCTGTTGGTAACGGCCGTTGTCAATTTCCGGCGCAGGCTGGATAGCGTTGGATTAGCGATTCCGCTGGGAGGGCTAACAACCGCTGCCCAACTGGCTGCTTCCTTCAACCTGACCACGCTCTTCCTCGTTTTCCTCAAAATCGGGTCGGTGTTGTATGGCAGCGGCTACGTTCTGCTGGCCTTCCTGCGCGCCGACCTGGTGGAGCGGCTGGGCTGGCTGACCGACCAACAGCTTATCGACGCCATTGCCATCGGCCAGGTGACGCCGGGGCCGGTCTTTACGACGGCGACATTCATCGGCTACATTTTGGGAGGCACGCCGGGGGCATTGCTGGCCACGTTGGGGATTTTTCTGCCCTCGTTCATCTTTGTGGCCATCTCCAACCCGCTCATTCCCCGCCTGCGCCAGTCGGCCTGGGTGGGCGGTTTGCTGGATGGGGTGAACGTGGCCTCATTGGCATTGATGACGGCCGTTACCTGGCAGTTGGGCCGCGCTTCCCTCACCGATCCACTAACCATCGTCGTGGCTATCGTCTCGTTTGTCCTGCTGTTTCGTTATAAAATCAACACTACCTGGCTCATTGTCGGCGGAGCCATCATCGGCTTGCTCAATGCGGTCATGCACTAATTAATCCACAGATTTCACAGATTGAAAAAGCCTGTCTGCGAAATCTGTGTAATCTGTGGATAAACAATGGAGCTAATCATGAATAAACCAGACACCAACGATTATTTTTGGCAGGGCGAAAAAATCCGCCTGCGCCCGATGCGCAAAGAGGACACCACCCTCTGGCTGGCCGAAGACACCGACAGTGAAGGCATTCGCACTTTAAATCCAGGCATGGAACTGCCCAAATCGGCCAAAGACGCCGAAGCATTTGCCGAAAAATATGCCGATTTCAATAACAGCGACGAGCGGATCATGTTTTCGATCGAGACGCTGGACGGGGAACTGGTCGGCGGCATCAATCTGACCGGGATCGACCAGCGGCACGGGACGTTTTACATCGGTCTGCGCATTTATCGGCCGTTCCGCAGCCAGGGGTACGCGCTGGAAGCCAAAACGATCCTGCTGCGCTACGCCTTCTACGAATTACGCCTGCACAAGTACAACACGCGCTGTCTGGAAACCAATGAAGCAATGATCCGCCATGCCCAGCGGCTGGGCTGCCAGCAGGAGGGGCAGATTCGGGAGTGTGTGTATACGAACGGCCGTTACTATGACGACCTGCTTTTTGGCCTGACCAAGGAAGAATTCGAGGCTCGCGACCGGGCTTAATCTACCGCAGGTCTTGAACTTCCGCCCCTGTTTCCACTAAAATGGAAGCAGAATCCACATATGGCGGTTCGCTTCTACAAAATGAAGCCCGCTGCCTTTTTGTAACCCATTTGGGAGAGAGCTATGTCCATCTATGCCCCTTTCTATCGGCAGCGGCAAACGGCCGTTCTCGTTTGCCTGTTTCTGGTTGTTAGCCTGTTCATCATCCCCGCTCACGCCCAAACCGATGATCCCAGCCCGCCAGCCGAACCGGTCAAACTCATCTTCATCCATCATTCCTGCGGCGAAAACCTGCTGTCTGACGACAACGGCGGCCTGGGCCTTGCCCTGGCCGAGAACAATTATTTTGTCAGCGACACCAATTACGGCTGGGGGCCGGATGGCATTGGCGACCGCACCGACATCACTGATTGGCCGGAATGGTTTACCGGCCCGGAAAGTGGCCGTTACCTCGATGCCCTGTACAACGAAAGCGGTCAAAATTCATGGTATACGCGCACGTTTGCCGATCCGGGCGGGGAAAATCAGATCATCATGTTCAAATCCTGCTTCCCTAATTCCAACCTAGAAGGCAGCCCCGATGACCCGCCCCGGCGCGGCGTCGGCCTGACGGTGGGTAACGCCAAAGCGATCTACAACGAACTGTTAGATTATTTTGCCACGCGGCCCGACAAGCTGTTTATCGCCCTGACCGCGCCACCGGTGCAGGATTACACTTATGCCCACAATGCCCGCGCCTTCAATACCTGGTTGGTGACGGAATGGCTGCAAGGATATGAGGGCAGCAACGTGGCGGTTTTTGATTTTTACAACGTCCTTACCGGTGAAGGGAATCATCATCGTGTGGTGGACGCCTGCACTGAGCATTGCCGAAGTGGCCGTATCGAATACATCACCGACCAGGGAGATAACGTTGCTGCCTACCCCAGCGACGACGACCACCCCTCCAGGGAAGGCAACCTCAAAGCAACGGCCGAATTCGTGCCCTTGTTGAATGTCTACTACCATCGCTGGCAGAACAGCGCGCCACCGACCGCCCCGGAACCAGTCGAAGTTGAAGCCACCGAACCGGTTTCAGAACCGCCGCCAGAGCCAGAAACGGAAACGGCCGTCGAATCCACAACCATCGTCGGCAACGTCATTGACGACTTTGAAAACGACTTGCAAATCTGGGACGGTTACGGCGACGAGGCTACCACCATCACCTGCGGGCGGGACGAAGCCGATTCTTACAGTGGTTCGGCGGGACTGCACATTACCTACGACGTGGCCCCCGATGGCTGGGCCGGCTGCGGTCGAGAATTTGATGCGCCTCAGGATTGGAGCGCGGAACAGGGCATCACCGTTTACGTCCGCGCCGGGCAGGTTGGGCAGCCGGTTACGATCACCGGTTTGCAAGGACAGACAACTGACGAGGTATTTGTCTTTGATTATCAAACGGCTACCACGCAGGAGGCGGTGGACGGCTGGCAGCGGATTGACGTGCTTTGGGAACAGCTAATTGAACCATCCTGGCAAGGGGATGGGGCATCGTTTGACCCATCTCAAACGCTGGGGCTTTCGTTTACGTTTCATGGGGTGGCCAACGGCCGTACCAGCGGTGAGTTGTGGGTGGATGATGTGAGTTTCCTCGCCGCTGCGCCCGCTGCGGTGGACGCCCCGGCGGTTGAACCGGCTCCCACCGAACCGACTGCGGTTGAGGAAGCAGAAGAAGAATCGGGGAACGGCCGTTCCGGTTTGTGCGCCGGATCAACAACAATGGGGCTAATAACCATCGTCGCCACGGCCTGGGTAACGACGAACGGCAAGTGGCGTTCCAGAAAACGGATTGAGTAAACCAAAAACCTGAAACGGCTCAAATGGGATGGGAAACGGGCACAATTCGACGGCTCCCCGGCCAGCATTACCATCCTGAAACACGAAACCCGCAGCGCCGAAGCTAAGTAACATAAAGCGTTCAAAAGTGACATTTGTCACTAGGAGGTAATTTCGTTTCTATGTTATACTTCCCGCGGATACCAGCAGTTTGTTCAGGGAGATTGAGATGCCAATAGTTAAACATCAACGATATTCAGCCATATACAAAGAGCATCACTAACGCTATTAAGTCCTACGGGATGAATTTTTAATAGCGTACCAAACTGCCCACAAACATTTGGGGTAAAATTTACAATGTTCAGTTTTAAGATTTCTGTACCAGATTCTCTACGGGATAGAATTACCAATGCAACGGTTGATTTCTTGGCAGATCAAGCCAAAAAACTTCCAAAAGGTAATAAAATTGCTCAAAATATTCAGCAATTGCGTTCAGACTCGGATTTTCAAGAAAGATTTAGAGAAGCGGTTCGCCAAGCTATTGCCCAATTTGCTGAAGAATATGATGAGCATGATGAACTGATTGTCTATCTGTTAGTAACAGATGCAAATTTTCTCAATGATAGATATGTCCAGCAAGCATTAGTTACCATCCTTAAAAATCCTACCCCTTATTTAAACGACCAAAAAATATTGCTTGAAGAACATTTTGACACCTTGCTTCCTCATATTCAGGATCGGACGCGAGTGAATCAGGCTATAAATGTTTTTTTGAAATATCTGGTTAAAGCTGTTTGGTTGATGCCAGAGTTTTCAGACATTTATAGCTTGGTCTTTCAGAAGATGACAGCCGAGAATATGCGAGAACAGGTGGAGATAGCTAAAGCTCAACTTCACGCGACTATTGCTTTAGGCGATGAACTGCGTTCTGGACTTTTGCAATTGACAGAAGCGATTGGACAAAAGCGTTTGATAGAAGCTGAAAACACCCCACTAATATCTTTGGCAGACACTACTACCGAATTACAGTACCATTGGGGAGATTCACCAGATGTTGCTTATTTTTATGGCCGTTCTAATCAACTGAGTGACTTAACAAAGTGGCTCACAGTAGATAAATGCCGTGTCATTGGCATATTAGGTATGGGGGGAATAGGCAAAACAACCCTAGCTGCGAAACTAGCACATCAAGAACAAACTGAGTTTGACATTATCTATTGGTACTCACTACTTAACGCACCTCCTATCAAGGAATTCTATACAAACTTTTTTCAATTCTTTATAACTGACCAAACAATCCTATCTATAGAACCGAGTAAACGCTTAACAAACTTAATTGACCAGTTGCGTAAAAAACGTTGTTTGATCATCTTGGATAACTTTGAAACGATATTAAGTCAGAGTAATGTTGGTCATTGTCAAGAAGGTTATGAAGAATATGGACAGCTCATTAAACAGATTGGAACCTTAGATCACATAAGTAGCCTAATACTAACTAGCCGTGAAAAGCCAAATGAACTTGGCCAGATGGAGAGCGTTGCATTACCTATTCGATCGTATTATTTGTCTGGAATACATCTGTCAGAAGGTCAACAAATATTGATTGATAAAGGTTTATCTGGATCAACTCTTGCATATACAGAATTGGTTGAACGCTATTCAGGAAACCCTCTAGCTTTGAATATTGTTTCAGAAATGATCCGTGAAGTCTTCGACAGAAATGTGAACGTTTTTCTACAAGAAGGAGTTCACATGTTTAGTGATATTTCAGATATTGTTCGAGAACAATTTGGCCGTCTTTCAACCTTAGAACAATCTATAATGTATTGGCTGGCCATTGAGCGCGAACCAATTGCCCGCGGCACACTTTGGGACAATATAATCCCATATACCCCTAAAGTGGAGTTACTGACTGCTCTAAAATCATTGCGGAGACGTTCCTTAATTGAAGTAAATGGTAACTATTTTTCATTACAAAATGTGATCATGGAATTTGTTACCGAACGATTTATAAGGATTGTATGTGATGAAATAGTGAACGAAAGAGTACAACTATTTGAAAGCCATGCACTCATAAAAGCACAAGCTAAGGAATATATTCGATATTCACAAATAAGACTCTTTCTGAAGCCAATTGCTGTCAGACTCCAAAAAATTTACGGCTATTCAGAAAAGGTGGCAGTGCAGATAAACCGAATTTTAGCTCACAATCGCGAGCCTTCCTTTATGAAACCAAATTATGCTACAGGAAATGCTTTGAACCTATTTATTCATCTGAATTATAACCTACGAGGACTAGATTTTTCACACTCCGTTGTCTGGCAAGCTTATTTACGTGGTGTTGAGCTAATAGATGTTAATTTCTCTTACTGCGATCTACGTAAATCTGTTTTTTATGATGCTTTTAGCAGTGTTCTTTCGGTTGCCGTTAATTATAAAGGTGATCGAATAGCAGCTGGCATTGAGAACGGTGAAGTACGCTTATGGTCAATTCCTGATGGACACGAGTTAGTAATATGCGAAGGGCATGCAGATTGGGTTCGTTCTGTTGTTTTTAGTGCAAATGGATCGTTTGTTGCCAGTGGTGGCGATGATCAAACAATTCGAATTTGGTCAGCCAGTACAGGGCAATGCCTTAAGATTCTGAAGGGACATACTGATCGAGTACTTAGTGTATCATTCTTTTCCAGCGAGTTGATGGTTGCGAGTGCCAGTAGTGACAAAACGGTAAAACTATGGGATTTAAGAACTGGTAAATGCATTAAGACTCTGACCGATCATACCGGCTGGATATGGTCAGTTGGGATTAATACACAAGGGCAACAGATGGCAACAGGTAGTCAGGATCAAACTGTTCGACTGTGGGATATCAAGCAGGGAAAATGTTTGCAAATTTTGCTTGGTCATGAAAAAGCTATACGCTCAGTTGCTTTTAACTCTAATGGGCAGCTGGTCGCAAGCGCGAGTGAAGATGGTACGATTCGACTGTGGCGAACTTCCGATGGCAAATGCCTTCAGGTTTTGCGTGGGCATAGTGATCAAGTAAGATCTGTTGTTTTCAGCCCTGATGACACACTTGTTGCAAGTGGAAGCCAAGATAATACAATCAAATTATGGAAGGTTCAAAGTGGAAAATGCTTGAAAACGCTGCAAGCCATAGGTGACTCAGGTCGCATTGCCTCGGTGGCATTCAGTCCAGATGGGAACTTAATTGTTAGTGGTAGTGAAAGTAAGGTTGTACGGGTATGGGACATAAAATCAACACAATGTGTTCAAGCATTTCATGGACATAGTAACTGGATAAGAAGTGTATCCTTTAGTAGGGGCGGACAAGTTTTAGCAAGCGGTAGTCAGGATAAATTCATCTGGTTATGGCATATTTTTTCTGAGAAAAAACCGATTAAGTTAAGGGGTCACCAAGCTTGGGTTTGGACAGTAACTTTTAATCCGATTGAACACATAATTGCTAGTGGCAGTGAAGATAAGACCGTAAGGATTTGGGATACAAATAACGGCAAGTGCATCAAAGTTTTACATGGTCATAGCGATAGAGTGATGACATTGGCTTTTAATGCTAAAGGTAATCTTTTGGCGAGCGGTTGCATTGATCACACGATAAAGGTTTGGGACTGGAAAAATAGTAAATGTCTGTTTGACTTTGTAGGTCATGAGGATAGGGTACGTTCTGTGGCTTTTAGTCCACGTAGCGAGTTACTTGCTAGTGGTAGTGAAGATAAGAGTATTAGATTATGGGATGTAAAGAATCAAAAATCCATAGTTTTGGGCCGTCATGATAACAAGGTGGCTTGTATCGTATTCCATCCCAATGGATATATTTTAGGTAGCTGCAGTTATGATGGCACAATAAAGTTTTGGGATTTGCGCAAAAAAGAGTGTATCAAGACTTGGAACGCACATAATGATTTGGTGATGGCTATTGATTTTAGTTCCGATGGCAAGAAATTAGTTAGTTGCAGTCTGGATCAAACAGTTAAAGTTTGGGATTATGATCTGAATACCTGTTTACACAAGTTGCACGAGCATACCAATTGGGTACGGTCAGTAGTCTTCCAGAAGGAAGGCTGGCTATTTGCTAGCGCAAGTGATGACGAAACGATTAAACTGTGGGATGCGCACTCTGGTCAAGTAGTAAAAACGTTGAGAATCACACGTCCTTATGAGGGAATGAACATTTGGGGCGTTGCCGGTTTACCACAACCACAAAAAAACGTTTTACTGACTCTAGGTGCAGTGGAGGAAAATCCTGAATTAATTCCCAAATTACAAATAGTTGAGCAAGCTTCGGTCGGCGCTATAAGTAATCTGACTGCTCAAGAGCGCATAGATTTGCGCCTAAAGATAAATGATTATTTCAGTGTAGACGAGTTACGTACTCTTTGCTTTGACCTTTACGTCGATTATGTAGGACTGCCTGGCGATGGAAAGATTGAAAAAATCCTTGAACTTATTAGTTATTTGGAACGTAGAGGACGATTGGAAGAATTATTAAGTCGATGTCGTCAAGTCCGCTCGAATGTTTCTTGGTGAGTTTTTCCTTGAGATTTCCAAAAGCAAAAGCCGCTGACACTACAACAAAACTTCGCCACAGATTCGGTCATAAATCCACCCCAACACTGCGGCAGAGAGTTTGATCGTGGACAGGCGGTGGGCAATGATGAAGAGCATTGCATTTTTCGTCAGCTTATTGCTTTACTCACGACGAACGTGTACAATTATCTGTACATATCGCCTCTGGAGGTCAAGTATAAATGGAAGCTATCAATTACACAATTGCCCGCCGAACGTTAGCACAAAAAATGGACCAGGTTTGTGATGATCATGCTCCTGTTATCATTACGCGGCAAAACAACCGCTCCGTTGTGATGCTTTCTTTGGAAGATTACGAGGCGCTTGAAGAAACTGCTTATTTGTTACGCAGCCCCAAAAACGCCAAGCGGCTCATGGAATCTATTCTCGAACTGGAAAGCGGTCGTGGTACAGAGCGAGGGCTGGTTGAATGAGGCTGATTTTCTCAGAAAATGCCTGGGAAGATTACTTGTACTGGCAAGAAACCGATAAGAAAGTATTGAAGCGAATCAATACGCTTATCAAGGAAATCCAGCGCACTCCTTTTACGGGAACCGGCAAACCGGAACCGCTTAAGTTTGGCCTTTCCGGCTATTGGTCGCGGCGCATAGATAGAGAGCATCGCATTGTTTACAAAGTAGTGGACGATGATTTGCTCATCGCTCAATTACGCCATCATTATTAGGGTTGGCGGTGCAATAAACTATTGATTTGCCTCGCCACAATTATCCTACACCCTAACCACAGCCCCATTCGTCGGCAGCCGCAAAACTTGTGCCCTCCGCTCTTTGCGGAACTGCTGGAGTGTGAGGCGGTAGTGAGCGGCGCGGAGAAGCGGATGAGTTCAGCGTGGTGTATCTCGGCGATGGCCCCATTCGATGACCAGGATGCGGTCAGCCCACGGTTATGGACAGGCGGTGGGCGATGATGAGAAACTGGTACGGCCGTGCATCATCCGTTCCATCCTTCTGAATCAGCGCCTCGGTCAGCGTGTCTACCGAACTGGTGGCCTCGTCCATGATGAAGACACCTTTCAAAACCGAGCCAGCACCGCCGCGCCAGGCTGATGGCGCTTCTGTCCACCACGAGCAAACTGCACCCTCGCCCCACATTCTCGTCACCCGCTTCTCCAGCGTGACGATATAAACTCGTGCGCCCCGGCCAGTTTAGCCGCTTCCTCGATTTTTTTTGCTGTCGGTGGCGTCCAGCCTGAGCCGTGGCGCAAATTCTCGCGCACCGTGCCCCGAAAACAGATGCAGCGTCACCACAAGATATCCCCAGCCGCGATTGGATGGCGTGCAGAGTCAAATCGGTGTAGTCGTGGTCGTTGATGAGGATACGGCCGTTGACGGCATAAAAACGGCACAACAAGTTGACGATGAAGGCGGACTTGCCGCCGCCCGTTGGCCCGACCAGGCAATCGTCTCCCCTGTTTGACGTGCGAGAATTAAAATCAGCGCAGAACCAGTTTGTTTTCCTCGTATTGGAGAAACGTTTTCAAACACGATGTCACGCCTGAAGCGTGCGGATCAACCGCCTCTGGCTTCTCAAATATGGGCACGGCATCAATCAACGAAAAAGCCCGTTCGGCGGGGCGATAGACTGCTGCATCTGGGCATAGACGCGAAAGGCCATTTCCTGCACCGGCAGAGCATGAAGGTGATGTAGCTGACAAACCAAATGCCTGAATGCCGCCAATGGTCATCGAGCCCCACCTGGACTTGCAAACCGCCAAACCAGACGACCGCAGCAGCAGCGGCGCGATCAATCAACTGCACCACCGGCAAAAACAAAGGCCGACAGCCAGGCCGCCCAGTACGACGCCAGGCACATATCGCTGGACAAAGCTCCTGGAACTCGCCCCAAATCCTCTTCTTCCCGCGCGCCAGCGGTTGGTGACGCGCACGCCGGTGATGTTTTCGTTGTGACGCCGGTGATTTTGGAATTGATCCGCCGCACCTGTCGAAACTCGGTCGGGATGTGCTTTTTGAACTCAGCGGCGACATTGACCAGGATGAGGAGAAATGGCCACCAGAACGATGGGGGCCATCGGGCATTGATGACGAACATGAAAATCATCGACGTGGTGATGCTCGCCCACGATGCCCCAGGTCGTGTCCAGCGCCCAGATGCCAATTCGGCATTCTGCGCTCTCCGTCCGAGTGACGCGGACACGCCCGATCAATACCGGCGTGCAGTCGAAAATGGGAGAACGACAGCCGCTGCAAATGCTCAAACATCTGCTTGCGCAAATCATGGCGGATGCGCTCTTCCCAGGACGCGGTCGGGTAGATGAAGCCGAAGACGCCGCAGCACCAGCACGATGAATCCAGCGCCAGGTCCGCAAAATCTGGATCCAGCGCGATATGCCCGCCATTAGCCTCGTCGATGATCCGTTTGCTCAAGAAGGTGAAGCGGGAATCGATCAGCGCCACCGACGGATCATGGGTAAAAAGCCGGCCAGCATCGGCCAGTGCGGTTGGTCTGGAGCCAGTGCTGCGGGGGACGGTGCGGCCGTTAAACTTCAGTTTTCAAATTCTTCTTCTTCTTCAAGTGAATGTCAGACATGGTTTGTCCTCAAAAAATCCGATTTCTTCGGAAATCGGATTTCTCTACGCTCGCGCTACAGCATCGCCTCAAAGCTCAGCAGCACAATCTGCGATTGCAGCTCGTAAATCTGCTTGTACGTGTTACCCATCTGTTGGAGGATTCATCGTGGGGTGCCAGAGATTGGACACACGATACGACAATTATCAACAAAATCGTCGCATCCATCACCGTCTGGATGCGGTGGGCGTCGACGAAACTGGTCCGCGTCCGGCATCAGCCGGCGATTCGCGGATGGCGCTTCCGTTCCTCCACCGGTGGCGTGGCCGGACGAGCAGGCGCGGGTCTTTGAGCAGCGTGCGGGCCAGCGTCAGCCGCTGCTTTTGCCCGCCGGAAGAAGCGTCACGCGCTCGCCGACCAGCGTAATATCGTAGCCATCGGGAAGGTCAGGATGACCTACCTCGTGGATGTGGCCGCCGCGCGGTACATACCTCTCAGGTAGAGATGTGCGATCGACGCCATATTTGTTGATGTTGTCTGCGGATGGTTAGCGAAAAAAGGAACGGTTCCTGCCGACACCGATTTGCTGGCGCAGGTAGCCGCGCGGATATTCGTACGGTTCATTGCCGTCCAGCTTGATGCTGCCACCGGTGTACTTGTAAAGCCGGGGGCAGCAGATTAACCAGCGAGCTTTTGCCAGAGCCAGTCGGTCCGACTAACGCCACCACCTGCGGCTACGCCTGATCAAAACTGATGTTAGCTGGAGAACGGCCGTGTCCTTATCATAAGCAAAACTGACATCCTCAAACACCAAATCGCCGCGCAGCGGGCCGGTCGGCTGGTACGTGCCCGAATCCAGCCGCTCCCGGTCTTCCTTGATGATTTCCGTCACCCGGCCAAACGAGACCAGCCCCATCGACATCTGCACAATCAACCGCCCCAGATTGCGCATCGGCCAGATGATCCAGCCCAGCATCCCCATGTAGGCCAGATAAGTGCCAATCGAAATCGTGCCCTGGATGGCCATCGTCGCCCCAAACAGGTAGCCGGTCAAAAGCTGCGCCCCGGAGACGATATCGGTACTGGGCCAATAGATGGCGTGCATCATCAGTAAGCGCTTGCCGCGCTGGTAGCGTTCCTGATTATCGGCTTCAAATTTGTCGATTTCATACTGCTGCCGGGCGAAGGCTTTGACCACGCGAATGCCGCTCAAGTTCTCTTGCAGCGTCGTCGAAAGTTTGGCCTCCTGCTCCTGGAACCGCTCGTATCGCTCCGAAATCTTCTTAAAAAAGAGGACAGAAACGATCAGGATGACGGGGATGACGACGACGGAAATCAGCGCCAGGCGCAAATTGAGGACGGCAATGGCCACAAAATTGACGACAAACAGGAAGACAATGCGCCCGGCGCCGATAGCCTGCTCGGCAAAAAAGAGGCGCAGCGCATCCACGTCGGACGTCACCCGCTGGATCAGTTCGCCGGTGGGCGTTTTATCGTGGTAGCCGAAGGAAAGGCGCTGGATATGGTCGTACAAATAATCGCGCAGCCGCCGGGTGATGCCCTCGGCCGTTTGCGCCGCCCAGCGCCCGCTGAGGAAGGTGAACAATCCTTGCAGCAAAGCGATGCCGACGAAGCCCAACGCAACCAGCGGCACCCGCTGGCGCAAATTGTCACTGGTCAGCACATCGTCGGTAAAGTAGCGCAGCAGGTAGTAAAAGGCGGTGTTGGCTACGGCCGCTAACCCAATACTCACCGTCGCCAACACGTAAGTCAGCCGGTAGCCGGTAATCATCCGCCACAAGCCCCGGTAACGATTGGTTGTGACGGTCACTTTCAGGTCAAAAGGTTCAGAAGTTGATTGATTCATTTTATATTTTAGGATAGCTGATACTATTTCCCCAGTCCAATACCTCCGTCAAGAACGTCGCAATGCCTAGCAGGCCAGCAGCCCATAAAAGTGCCCGGTCTCTCTCAGGGATTTCGGTTAAACGAAGCCATTGAACATCGCACAAGGCTAACGCCTGTTGCCCCAGGGCGACCTCCGGATCGTGACCCAGCATTGGCGTTTGGTCGCCTATGTCAACGAGGAATGTGTGAGTTTCATATTCCGTTGGGGCCATCAAATGATTGGTTTTACAGATAATTTGGCCACGAACGCAACATTCCTCTTCAAGCTCGCGGAGGGCAGCTTCGGCCGGTGTTTCACCTGCCTCAACACCCCCGCCCGGCAAACACCACCATGTCTTGCCATTGAGGTGATGCTTAGCCATCAACAGCTTGTTGCCCCTGTGGACGATACATTGTGCTCTTGCCATATGGTTTCAGTGGGACTCTGACAGTCCGTTGAGATGCTCGGTGCGGCCTTGGAAGTGGAGCTTCCAGGATTGGTGGCCGACAGTGGGATCGTACTCAAAATGGGTAACGGCCGTATTCAAATTCCAGATGTCGCAGCTGCGAAAAACGCCCACGTTGAACACGAAATCAAACACAGCATTAATAACCCCGCCGTGACAAACGACGAGAATGGTGTCGCTGGACGGCCGTTGCATCATTTCATTGACAAACAAACCCACCCGTACCCGAAAATGGGTGAAGGTCTCGCTGTCGGCGGCATCGCGCATGACGGGCACAAACGGGCTGCGGCTCTCGGCCACGCCAATAAATTGTACTGGCAGTTCATCTGGCGGATACGGTGAATGGTCGGCGCGGTTGTTGCCCAGTTCGCGCAGCCGGTCATCGGGGGTGATGGGGACGTTGTAGGCCTGGGAGAGGGGAACGGCCGTTTCCTGGGCGCGTTTCATCGTGCTGGCATAAAGGACGTCGGCGTGGGGAACGGCCGTAGGCAGCCAGGCCGCCAGCGCCGCCGCCTGCTGCTGCCCCAACGGCGTCAATCCGGCATCCCACTCCGCCGGCGATGCCGGTTTCCAATCGGATAAATTAACATAACTTTGCCCATGACGAATCAAATACAAATGCATAAGGTTAATTCCCAATCAAAAAGGACGCAGATTTTCAGGATATGCAGATTCTATTAGCATAAAGTGGCCAGATAGGTGTCATTTCGACCGAAGGGAGAAATCTTTCTTCACGCTAGGTGCAACCAAGATTTCTCCTCGCTCCGCTCGTCGAAATGACAGAGACCTGGAACAACACAAACCAAAAAATCTGCGTTCATCTGCGTCCAAAACATCTCAATTCAACAAATTCAAAACAAACACTGCTGCCACGATGAACAAAATGGCAAAACAGCCGACCCGGAACAACGTCGCCGTCAGCTTAAATGCCACCCGCAGCAAAAACAGCCCCACCAGCAGGACCACCGCCAAAACAATCAACTGCGTCACTTCCCCCGAAGCCAGGCCAATGGAATTCAACAGTTCGCTCATAATTTACTCCGTAAAAAGTCTGGTAGTCACGTAGTCTTGTAGTCAATTAGTCGGACTATCGGACTACACGACTACCAGACTATCCGACTACACGACCCTTTTTAACTACCGTCTGCACCAAATTCGTGCCGTAGCGGTAGCCGAGTTGGCGGTAATCGGCCGTATCCAGGATGAGGATGTCGGCCTGTTTACCCGGTTCCAGGCTGCCGATTTCGTCGCCGCGGCCGATGGCGTAGGCGGCATTGAGCGTAGCCGCGGCCAGCGCCTGGGCCTGGGTTAGCCCCATGTAGCGGCAGGCCAGAGCGATGACCATCTGCATTGATTCGTTCCAGGTCGTGCCCGGATTGAAGTCGGTGGCCAGGGCCAGCGCGCCACCGGCGGCCAGGATCGCTTTGGCCGGGGTGTACTCGCGTTCGGCCAGGCCAAACGGCGTACCTGGCAGTCCGACGGCAATGGTGTCGCCCTGCCCCAGCGCGGCGATGTCGGCGTCCGGCGTTTTGACCAGGTGGTCGGCCGATGTTGCGCCCAGTTCGACAGCCAGTTTGGTCCCACCCAGTCCTTCAAACTCGTCGGCGTGGACCTTGAGCCGGAAGCCCAATTCGGCGGCGCGGGTCAGGATGCGGCGGGTTTGGGCTACGTCAAAGACGCCCGCCTCGCAAAACACGTCACAAAAGAGGGTGACATTGTGTTTTTGCATCCAATCGGCCCCGGCGGGCAGGAGTTCGGTGATGACATAGTTGACGTATTCGTCGGTACGGCCGTGCCACTCCACAGGCACCGCATGAGCCGGTAAAAAGGTAAAGGTCACCTCCACCGGCTGAGCCTGGTTTAACTGCCACATGGCGTCCAACTGCTTCAACTCGGCCGCTTTTTCCAGGCCGTAGCCCGTTTTGGCCTCGACGCTGGTCGTGCCGTGGCGCAGCAGGCTGGCCAGCCGCGGCAGATTGTCGGCCACCAACTCCTCCAGGCCAGCCTGGCGCACGTTGCGCACGGTGGACATGATCCCGCCGCCGGCAGCCATGATTTCCATGTAGGTCGCTCCGCCCAACCGCATCTCGAACTCATTGGCCCGGTCGCCGAACCAGGGCAGGTGGGTGTGGGGATCGACAAAGCCGGGGGTGATGCAGTGGCCGCTGGCATCAATTATTGTTTCGGCCGCATATTTAGCCCGCAAATCGATTGACTTGCCGACTTCTACGATTTTGCCGTCACTAACCGCCACTGCCCCATCTTCTACAATCCCCAAATCACCCAACCTGTCACCGCGCTGCGGCCCATCATGATTGGGCACAACACAAATCTGGCCGGCCGAGTGGATTAACAAATCAATTTCCTGCATTGTACGTTCCTTCATCGTCGAAACACTGTTTCCCAGATTCTATCAGATTTTAGTTAAGGTGAGATGGAGTGGAGAAACCACACAATTTCTTCCAGCATAGGTTTGCCGGACATCTGATTGCTGCCTGGCTCCATTCCGGCTACAATGTTGATCATCGTAATCCTGTGCAAACCGCCAATTTAAGGGAACCAGCATCATGGATGAGTCGCAACAACCAGACCAATCACGCCCAACAAGCAGCGAACAGGCTGCGCCTGCCACTTCCATTCACACGCAAGGGGATTATGTAGGTGGCGATAAGGTTGGCGGGGATAAGGTGATGGGTGCGCGTTGCCTCAATAGAAAATGTTACCGAAGGGGTAGTCGTTGCCTCAAAAAGCATGTTACTTTCCCAATCGCACTAATTGCTTCACTTTCTCATCAATATTGCGGCGGCATTGAGCCGGATTGGTGTCCCGATATGTCGCCTGCCACAGGTCACTATTTTCAGGCGAAAGCAGCTTCATGTCCAATACCCGTTGCAAGGGCGTCTTGGGCGTTTCATACTTCTTGTACACCTTCGCGCCGGTACGCTTTTTGCTCACCAACTTGAAGGTTGGCTGAAATAGATTGGTGTAGAGATGTAACTCAGCATAGATGTCACCCAGCAATTGGTGAGCCGCCTGGGATTCAAACCGTTGATAGCCAATGGTGTGGCGCACAATTGACCAGTTTTTCTGTTCAACAAAACATTGGTCGTTTTTCTTGTAAGGGCGACAACGGGTGAAGGTAATCTTGTGCATTTGGCAATCGTTCAGAATCAGGTCATTGATAAAGACACTGTCATTGTCAGAATCAATGCCCAAAAGTGGAAAAGGTAAACGTTGTCGTAGCTGGTCTAGCGCCTCAGTCACAGCGATTTGTGAGCGGTGCCGTAAGCTGAAACACTCCGTCCAGCCAGTGGCCACATCGGTGGCGGTGAAGGAGCATAGAAACTGTCCGGCTGTACTTTCACCACAGTGAGCCACCAGGTCTATCTCGACAAATCCGGCTTGAGTGTCATCCCAGTCTGCAAAGGTGCGTACCGGGATTTGGTGTTTGAGCAGCCCCCCAGGCTTCGTCGTACTTTGACCCCGCTGCTGGCTGGTCTTGAACGGCTGTAACAATCGGTCAATGGTGGCCGGACTAACCGCCAAGACCAGCCTCTTGGTTTCCTGATCCAGCGCGAGTTCCTGATGTCGCTCCAGGGAAGTGACCATATCGGCCAAGATAGGCTGGAGCCGCTTGCCGCAGATACCGCCACAAATGCGCCAGATTTGGGTCAGGGCGCTCACCACGCTGCCTGTATAGATTTTCTGCCGACCACGACGCTCTCGCTTTGGCTGATTTTGTTGGCGCAGGCGGCGGATCGCTGCCTTGCGGTGTAGGCCGGTTACAGCCACAAACTCATCCAAAATCTTTGTTTTCTCTTTGCGGTCTGCTTTGAGGTATCTCGGTTGCAGACGCTGGACTAACTCTCGTTTACTGTGTTGACTCATTTTCGCATCCATCATGGTTGCGAAGGTAACACTTTTTATGATTCAACGACCCTTTCTTGGGTAACATTTTTTTTGAGGCAATTCGGGGTGACAAAATTGTCCACCAATACTTTATTGGCCAATCCACCATCGTTTCAGAAAATGAAAAGGGCGTGCGCGTGTATGCACACGGCCGTTACAACCTCGCTTCCCAATTCGTAGGCCGGAAAAAAGAACTGGCCGAACTCAACGACTGGCTAACCGACGACCGCCTCATGTTCGTCATTGTCGCCCTGGGCGGCACCGGCAAAAGCGCCCTGGCCTGGCATTGGCTGGAAACCCTCAAAACGCAGGACGAGCCGCCCTTCAACCTCATCATCTGGCACGGCTTTTACGAGACGGGACGCGTAGACGACTTCCTGACCGACGTCCTCGCCTTTTTAGGCGAGAAGCCGCAAGAACTGGGCAGCAAGCGCGTCCAGTTGAACCGGCTGCTGGAACGGCTGGCCGCCGCGCCCGCCCTCATCATCCTCGATGGGGCCGAGCGGCTGCTGCGCGCCTACAGCGGCCTGAGCGCCGCCTACCAGGGCGACGAGGAGCAAACCCAGGCGCTGGGCCACGCCCGCGATTGTGTGGACCCCGTCGCCGCCGATTTGCTGGTGGGGCTGTCCCAACTGGGCAACGGCAGCAAAACATTGATTACCACCCGCCTGATGCCGCGCGACTTGTTAGGACGAGGCGAAAAGATGCCCGCCCGCATTGGCCGCTGCGATTTGACCGGCCTCGACCCCGCAGACGCCTACCGCTTCTTCACCGAATGGGGCATCCAGGCGACGCCCGCCGAAGTCAACGCCGTCTGCCAGCCGCTCGATTACCACCCCTTTTGCATGGCTTTGCTGGCCGGCTACGCCGCCGCCGATTTTGCCAACCCCGGCGACCTGCGCGCCGCCGCCAACTACGACCCCACCCACGACCTGCTGGGCCGCCGCCAGCACATCCTCCAGCGCGCCTACGACAACCTGCCCCCCGCGGCCCAGATTACGCTGGGCCGCCTGGCCGCCTTCCGCGCCGCCGTCCCCTGGGAAACCATCGCCGCCATCTTCGGCGACAACCGCCATACCCGCAACAACCTCCACCTCCTCGAACAACGCGGCCTCTTACAGCGGTCAGTCGTCAGCAATCAGCCAGCAGCGACCGGCGACCTATCACTTGCCACTCGCCACTCGCCACTTGCCACTTCCTTCGACCTCCACCCCATCGCCCGCCGCTACGCTTACGAGCGCCTGGCCGACCGCGCCGCCGTGCATACCCAACTGATTGTCTACTTTGAAGCCGCGCCGGAGCCGCCAAAGATAAACAGCCTGGCCGATTTAGACCCGACGATTGAACTGTACCACCACCTGACCCGCGCCGAACGGTATGATGATGCCGCCGTCCTTTTCCGCGACCGGCTGGCAAGTCCATTGTACTTTCAATTGGGCGCCTACCAACAACGGATTGAACTACTGCAAGCCCTGTTTCCCGATGGGGAGGATAAACCGCCCCGTTTGAGCGATGAAAGCGATCAGGCGTGGACGCTGAATGGGTTGGCGAATAGTTATAGTTTGGCGGGACGGCCGTCAGCGGCCGTTCCTCTTTTCCAACAACAAATTGCTATCCGTGAGAAACAGGGCGACAAAAAGAATACGGCCGTTGGCCTCGGCAATCTGGCATACATGGCACAAATACCAATTGGCGCGCTGGCGGAGGCGGCCGGCAACCTGCGCCGCAACATTGCGCTCTGTCAGGAAATTGAAGATCGTTTTCAGGAGGCGGTGGGGCATCAGGAATACGGCCGTTTGCTCTCCACCTGCGGCGACTATGCCCAATCCGCCGCCGAACTGGATGCCGCGCTGGAACTATTCACGGCTGACCGCCGCATTCAATCGCAAGGCATTGTTTGGGCCTACCGAGCGCTCGCCGCCTTGCTGCAAGGGGAAGCCGCGGCGGCGCAAAACGCGGCCCAAGAAGCGCTGCGCCTCGCCGACGAAACCGCTCGTACCCGCCACCCGGTTGAGCGGGATTACGTGCAGGCGCATTGGCTGCTGGGCTGGGCGGCGCTGGCGCAAGGCGATCATGCCGCCAGCCAAACCCGCCTCGACGAAGCCCTCCGCCGCTGCCGCGCCATCAACCTCGTTGAAATGGAACCGTCCATCCTCCTCGCCCACGCCCGCCTCGCCCGCGCCGTAAAACGAAATGACATTTCGTTCAACTACGCCCAACAAGCCCTTACCATCGCCCAGCGCTCCGGCTACGTCCTCGACCTGGCCGACATCCACAACCATCTCGCCCGCCTGGCCCTCGATGCCGGCGACACGGCTGCTGTTCGCAGCCACGCCCAAACCGCCCACGACTACGCCTTCTGCGACGGCCCGCCCTACGCCTACCAATCCGCCCTCGACGAAGCCACCCGCATCCTCAACGAGCTGTAGAAACTTGTCATTCCGAGCGCAGCGAGGAATCCCAACGCCTCGCATGGCAACGGCGGTGGGGATTCCTCGGGGGACCTCGGAATGACATGTGCCCCGCATCTTACACAATCATGAGAACAGCTTTACGATTCCCGGTTTACGTTTTAGAATGACTTAGAGTGCCAGGCACGGGGCGGATAGGTGAAACATATCAAGGCCGTTCGTCCCGTGCCTGGCACTTCGATTCAACTTAAAAACGGAGAAAACGCTATGTTCAAAGACATTGCTGACGTTCGCAAAAGGCTGGGGAGCCAACAATACATCGCTTCCGAAGAGATTGGAACCGTCGTTTACCTGGCCCAATCCTTGTGCAAGCCTATTCTGGCCGAGGGACCGGCCGGAGTGGGCAAAACGGAACTGGCTAAAGCCTGGGCGGCGGCGGCAGGCCGTCCCCTGGTGCGCCTGCAATGTTACGAGGGACTGGACGAGAGCAAAGCCCTGTACGAGTGGGAGTATGCCAAGCAGATGCTCTACACCCAACTCCTGCGCGACACGCTGCAAAATGTTCTCAGCGACGTAAAAAGCCTGAGCGAAGCCGCCGAACGGCTGGCCCAGGAAGAAGACGTCTTTTTCTCCGAAAACTTCCTCCTGCCCCGGCCCCTCCTGACTGCGCTTATGTCTGATGAACCGGTCGTCCTCCTCATCGACGAAATCGATCGCGCCGATGTGGAATTTGAAGCGTTTCTCCTGGAAGTGCTGTCCGATTTCCAGGTCAGCGTACCGGAATTAGGGACGATTCATGCCCGCCACCAGCCGATGGTTTTGCTGACCAGCAACAACACCCGCGAACTCAGCGAAGCCCTCAAGCGGCGCTGCCTCTACCTCTACGTCGATTACCCGACCCATGACGCCGAACTAGACATCGTGCGCCTAAAAGTGCCCGATTTACGGCCGGAACTGGCCCAGCAGACGGTGGCTATTGTGCATCAACTGCGCAATATGGATTTACGCAAAGTGCCCAGCATCAGCGAAACCCTCGATTGGGCGCGGGCGCTGGTCACGCTTAACGCCAAAGATATCGACGAAAAAACACTCAGCAACACGCTCACCGTCCTGCTCAAATACGAAGCCGATGTCGCTAAAGCCCGGCGGATGATGGGGCGGAGGTAATGATGATTTATGAATGATGAATGATGAATGGTGGATGCCTTCCGTTCATCATTCATCATTCCGCATTCATCATTGCGGAGGTTTTATGGACGACAGAATCGTTGAATTTGTACGGGGACTGCGAGCAGCCGGGGTGCGGGTGTCGCTGGCCGAGTCAGTGGATGCGATGCACGCTGTCCAGGCGTTAGGCATCAGTGACAAGAAGATTTTTCAGGAGTCGCTGCGGGCAACGTTAATCAAGGAAGCCGATGATTTTGCGGCATTTAATGAGTTGTTCCCGCTTTATTTTGGCAGCGGTGGCCCGCCCATGCAGAATGCGATGGACGATTTAAGTCCGGATGAGCAGGAGATGCTCAAAATGGCCCTGTCGGCGATGAGCGGCCGTTTACAGCAGCTCATGGATTGGCTGACCAGCGGCGAAGGGCCAACCAAAGAGGAATTGGAAGAACTGGCCCGCCGCGCCGGCGCTGAATGGGCCAGCAGTCAGCAAGAAGGGCGTTGGGTCACGCGGCGCATGTTACAGCAAATGGGTTTCGCCCATCTGGAAGAGCAAATCGAGCAGTTGATTGAAATGCTACAAAAGATGGGAATGAGCCAGGAAGCCATCGAGAAGCTCTTGGGCGTGGTAGAAGCTAACAAGGAAGCATTGGCCGAGCAGGCGGCGCGGCAGGTCGGCTTACAAATCGCCCAGCAGCGGGCCAATCGCCCGGACGATTTGTATGGTTCAGACCTTATGCATAAATCATTTGAGTCGCTGTCAGCCCAGGAAACGGAGATTTTGCGGCAGGAAATTCAGCGGCTGGTAACGCAGCTGCGCAGCCGGGCGGCGCTGCGGCGCAAGCGGGGGCAGCGCGGCAAATTCGATTCCAAAGGGACGATTCGGGCCAATCAACGATACGGCGGTGTGCCGCTGGAAATCAAATACAAAACGCGCAAAACGAAGCCGAGTCTGGTGCTGCTGTGTGACGTCTCCCGTTCCACGGAAAGTGTGGTGGAGTTTTTGCTGCGGCTGACTAACGAGATGCATGATCAGGTCTCGAAGATGAAGAGTTATGCTTATTACGACCACCTGGTAGAGATTCCGGCAGACGTGAAGCATGAATTACGCCACAATCGGCCGGAAGAAGCGTTTGGCATTATTCGCCAGATGCTGCCTTACCGACCGTATGGCACTGACCTGGGTGGCTGCCTGGAGATGTTCTCGGAGAAGCATTTGAATGTGGTCAACGGCCGTACCACCCTCATCATCCTCGGTGACGGCCGTAACAACTACAATTCGCCGCGCACCGACCTGGTCAAATCTTTGCAGCGCCGGGCCAAAAAGCTCATCTGGTTTAATCCGGAGCACCAAACCCGTTGGGGAACCGATGACAGCGACATGCTGGAATATGCCCCGCTGTGTGATGCGGTGTACGTGGTGCGCAATCTGGCCCAGTTGGCAACGGCCGTGGACAAGATGCTGGCTGGCGGCTAAATGATGCTGATTTGTTTCGATCAAGTCCGGGGCCTGGGAGGCCCCTCTACGGTAGCTTACTAGAGAACCCCCAATCATCAACTAAAGCGCTTTGTGCAGAATAATCGCCGGTTCCTGATTGGGCAAATTGAGCTGGCGATCCATCGTAAAACCGAGCCGTTCATACAGCGCCAGGGCACGGCCGTTACTTACATCCACGCCAATTTCCAGACCATCAAGACCCAAATGACGGGCAACGGCCGTTAATACTTCAATCATTGCTGTGCCAATCCCTTCATCGCGCCGGGTGGGAATCACTACCAGATTGGCCAGTTCATTGCCGTGCGGGTACGCGACAAGCTCCCCGCTGCCCACAATTTGCCCGGTTTCATCACAAGCGACCAGCCAGCAGCAACGGTCGTTTTCTTGCCAGTCGAGCATCTTCTCAAAATGGGCGCGGAATTGGAGCAGGGGTTTATCGGGATGGCAGGTGGTGTGTAACGGCCGTAAATCGTCAGCCCGCGCCAGGCGCAGCGACAGCCCAGATGGCGCGCCTAGAGGAACCACAAAAAGCTCAGCCGGAAACTGTACCATCACCCAACCGACTCCAAAATGACGCATGACCTATGACGTACGAACCCATCTTTTCTCGAAACAAACTCATTCACCTCATTGCCAATTGTACGCCATTCCTTTTTTCCCTTCACGCTCCCTTCACGTTGATTTTACGGCTCGCATACGGACGTTTACCCGCCCGTAACGTATGCTACAAGTAGCTCCAAATTAATTCGGAAAGACAAGGAATTACCTTGATGGTGGATGTGAATATCAGCCCCACACCGCAGTTTCATGAACGTCTTTGGCAAGGACTGTCAGAAGGTTTCATCACGCTGGATGCCGGCGGTGTCGTTACGGCCGCTAACGAAGCTGCCGAAATCCTGGTCGGTGTTGAATCGGGCGGGCTGGTTGGACGCA
The DNA here is from genome assembly GCA_020634245.1 of Ardenticatenaceae bacterium. Classification (GTDB taxonomy): domain Bacteria; phylum Chloroflexota; class Anaerolineae; order Promineifilales; family Promineifilaceae; genus JACKCC01. Next base: position 335,912 of record JACKCC010000007.1, read on the forward strand.
CTTTCCACGATTTTTGGCCGGAAACGCTGCCCTCACCGGTTGAATTGGCTGTTCAAAATAATCTCACCCACAAAACCTCGCTGACTCGGCCAGATGGCAGTCAAGTACCGATTAATTTGACTCTTTTCCCCCTTAACGCCAATGGCGCAGACCAACTGTTAGTTGCCATCAGCAGTCCCAGTACCGTCGAGCGATTTAATGACGCTCTGTCGCACACCCAGCGGCTGGCCGGCGTCGGCATTTTGACGGCCGGCGTGGCCCATGAATTAGTGACCCCCATTAGCATTATCACCAATGCGTGCAGCAACGTGCAGGCCGAAATTGAGGACGGCTCGCTGCAACACGACAATTTAGCCCGCTACATCGATATGGTGGAGAACAGCATCTGGCGCTGCGCGAGGATTGTGGGCGTGCTGCGCGATTATACGTTTGACGAATCACAGCACATGGCCGTCACCGAGCTGGACACCATCGTGGAAGATGCAATGGTACTGCTGCGGCATCAATTCCGCAGCGAATTTCGGATTGAGCTTGAACTGGACTTGGCCGATTCGCTCAAATCCATTGTGTGCGATCATAATCGCATGACACAGGTGTTGATCAATCTATTGATTAACGCCCGCGACGCGATGTATCCCGATGGCGGCACGATTCTGATCAAGACCTGGGCTATACCGCCGGAAAATCAACTGCATCTACTGCCGCCAGATGCATCTGCCAATGGCAAAACGGCCGTTGAAGCCTATGCCTTCTCTGTACACGATACCGGGCCAGGTGTTGCACCGGCCATCATGGACAAGATTTTTGACCCGTTCTTCACGACCAAACCCAATGGTAAGGGAACCGGATTAGGTTTATTCCTGGCTAAACAAATTGTGCTTCAGCATAACGGCCGTATCTGGGCCGACAACAACCCCGACGGCGGCGCAACCTTCACCGTCGTTCTCCCCCGCAAACAGTAACCAACAACCAGCAGCCAACAACTAACCCCCACCTGCCAGTTGCAAAAAGTAGCGATGAAAACGGTCGTCGCCGGTTAGTTCCGGGTGGAAGGAGGTCGCCAGCCATTTGCCTTGTTGGGCGGCAACGGCTGTGCCATCAGCTAATCGGGCTATCACTTTGGCATCTCCTTTGGCCGCAACGAGTTTGGGGGCGCGGATAAACACAGCCGGGAACGGGGCCGACTGGCCGTTTTCAAACACAGTCACATCGAGATCCGCTTCAAAGCTGTCTACCTGGCGGCCAAAAGCATTGCGATCCACCAGGATGTCCATGATGGCTAAAAGTGGTTGACCGTGCTGGGAACGGCCGTCGCCAATCTCCTTGGCCATAAAAATCATCCCGGCGCACGTGCCCCACATCGCCTTCTCCGCCGCAAACTGGCGCAGCGGATCCATCAAGTCATACATCACCGCCAGCTTGCCAATGGTCGTGCTTTCCCCACCGGGGATGATGAGGCCGTCCAGCCCAACCAGATCGGCCGGCAGCCGCACTTCCGCCGCTTCCACGCCCAATCCGCGCAGCATCTTAATATGTTCAATAAACGCGCCTTGCAGCGCCAGGACTCCGATTTTCATACCTGCTCCAGTATAAGATGAACGGGTGAAAGGGTGAGCGGGTGAAAGGGTGAACTTATCTCACCCCTTCACCCTTTCACCCCTTCACCCGCTCACGATCACCAGCCGCGCGTCGCCAACTGCTCACTTTCCGGCAGGCTGCTGACGTTAATGCCCACCATCGGCTCGCCCAGGTTTTCGCTGACTTGGGCCAGGATTTGCGGGTTGTTGAAATGGGTCGTGGCCTGCACAATGGCCTTAGCCCGCGGCGCGGGGTCAGCGCTTTTGAAGATACCGGAGCCGACAAACACGCCATCGACGCCAATTTGCATCATCAACGCGGCATCGGCCGGAGTGGCAATGCCGCCGGCAGCGAAGTTAACCACCGGCAGGCGGCCCAGTTCTTTGGTTTCCTTCACCAGCGCATAGGGCGCGCCGATGTTTTTGGCATAGGCCATCAGCTCTTCGTCGGGCATCAACTGCAAGCGGCGGATTTCGCCCAGGACGGCGCGGGCATGGCGCACAGCCTCAACCACGTCGCCAGTTCCCGCTTCGCCTTTAGTGCGAATCATGGCCGCGCCTTCACCGATGCGCCGCAAAGCTTCGCCCAGGTTACGGCAGCCGCAGACAAATGGGATTTTGAAGTTGTGTTTGTTGATGTGGTGTTCTTCGTCGGCCGGAGTCAGCACTTCGCTCTCGTCCACGTAATCGACGCCGATGGCTTCCAGGATTTGGGCCTCGACAAAGTGGCCGATGCGCGCTTTGGCCATGACGGGGATGCTGACCGCAGCAATGATCTCTTTGATCAGGCCGGGATCGGACATGCGGGCCACACCGCCGTTGGCGCGGATGTCGGCCGGAACGCGTTCCAGGGCCATGACGGCACAAGCGCCCGCTTCCTCGGCGATGACAGCTTGTTCCGGGGTAACGACGTCCATGATGACGCCTCCTTTTAACATTTGGGCCAGGCCAGCTTTGACTTTGAAGCTGCCGACCGTGCCTTGTCCATTTTGTCCGTTAGTACTCATATTGAACCTCCGAATCGTAAAACGAAATTTTATTGCTTATTTATTTTTGATTGTAGTGGGGTAGACAGGGGATGGCAAGGAAATTGGATTTATAAACAGCTGCGAAATATTGTAAATGATAGAGCCGATTCGATGTGGCGTTACGGCCGTTTCCGCAAAACCAGCAAGTGCGACAATCCCAACACAGCAAACGGGGTCTGCTCAGCGACGTACAAGGTATTTTTGATCGTCTTGCCGATGCGCGGCAGCCGGTACTCGATGTTGTCGTAGCCGCCAAAGATACGGCCGTGATAAATCACATCAACCGGCAGCCCGGCAAACAAGCGCAACAGGCCGCGTTTGGTGTACGCTCGCACATGGGGGGCCAGCCGGTTGCGCAGCGGATTGGGCAGGTAATTGACCAGGGGGATGTTGCCGAATTTATATTCGCCGCGCCAATAAATGCCGTGCTGCTCGACCGGGTACCAACGGTTGGGGCAGAAGAGGAGGATACGGCCGTTTGGTTTCACCACCCGTACCATTTCGGCCGCATAAGCCGCATCATCCTGCACATGTTCAATCACTTCGTTGCTGAATACAAAATCAAAGCTGTCGTTGGCAAAGGGTAGATGTTCGCCCACGCCCTGTGCAATTCCAGTTGCCGTGGGAATCGCTTTGACAGCCCGGTCATGCTCGATTTCCAGACCAAAACGCCACCGGCTGAACGGAACAAAATGTTCCAGATACTGCCCCAGTCCGCAGCCATCGTCCAAAATGGCCGCCCCGTCCAAATCAACCCACTGCTGGATCATTGCCAGCCGCCGCTCCTGGCCGGAGCGCCAAACGTAGCCCGGTTCGCCGCGCAGGGCGGCTTTATCGGAATGCTGCCCAAACATCGATTCCCTACCAGACTGTTTGCACAAAAGATGACGCCCGGATTTTCAGGTCGTTGGTTATCAATTTCGTGTCTAGCGCTTTGGCTGTAGCAGCTATCAAACGATCGTGCAGTTCAGGAATATCCGTGATTTGTTGTGCGGCATGAAAAACATGTAGATTGAGGGGGTATTCCACAAAGCCTGGGTGATTAGTTAAGTAATCGGATACATCATTTAGTGAGGTTTTGATTTTTTGCCGCTCCGAAAGGTACAGGATTTCAGCTAAAACCATCGCTGGGACATAGACAACTACTTGTTCAACTTCGGCTTTTTGTAAAATGTCGCTCGCTTCCGGTTCGAGACGTCGTTTTTCCAGGTGCAGCACTAAACCTACTGTATCAATCACGAACTTCGGTGTGGGGATATTGTTGCTCATAGTTAGCAAACTCTTCTTCCAGGTGTTTTTGTTCTTGTTTCTGTAGTTGCATTAGCTCAGCGTACAATAACGCCTGCTGAATGTCAGGTTCGGCCAACAGTTCGGATTTAATTTCAGCGGCCAGTTCAGATTTGAGCAACTGCCAGTTATCGGTTCGGTAAACGGCCGTTTCCTCCTTCACGACTCCCTTTTCTACATAATCCTGGTAAGGAATCAGGACAGCTACCGGCTTGCCGTATCGTTCGATGATCACGTGATCGCCGGTTACGGCCGTGTCCAATAATTCCCGCCATCTGGCCCGTGCTTGATCGCTTGAGACTGTTTTTGTTTTCATTACAATGCCCATCCGTACAAACCTGACGAATCTTACGGTTATTATGAATTGACAATTAACAATTGTCAATTGCCAATGGTCAATTCATCCAACTTGCGGCGCACTTCCTGGATGTCTTTCCACATCAGCGCCTTAGGGCTGCCGGGGTTACGGCTTGGATTACGCAGCAGGTAGGAGGGGTGGAAGATAGGCATGGCGTGACGGCCGTTCCAATCAAACCATTGGCCGCGCAGCTTGGTAATCCCCGTCTGCCCCAGGATAGACTGGGTGGCCACGTTGCCGGTCAGCAGCATAATCGCCGGGTCTACCAGCCGAATGATTTCCAGCAGGTACGGCTTGTAATACTCGATTTCCTCAGTGGTAGGTTTGCGGAAATTCTGCCCCCCATCGCCTGGCGGCATACGAAAAACAGAATTGCTAATGAAGACATCTTTGTCCGGATCGAGTTTCACCGCTTCCAAAATCTGATCCAAAAGCTGGCCGGAACGGCCGACAAACGGTTTGCCCAACTCATTTTCACGCGGGCCGGGCGCTTCGCCAATGATCATCAGCTTTGCCTTGGGGTTGCCGCGGCAAATGACCATGTTGGTTCCCGCCGGAAACAGCGGGTCGTCGGTCAGGTTCATCATGACGTTGATAAGATCGTCTAACGAGGCATAGTAATTGGGTTTATCTTCGAATAAGCCAAATTGCATAGTTCCATCTCCTTGACTGATGCCGTCATTTTACCGTAACTGCCAGGAACATAAAAACGGCCGTAACAGCCGTTTCCCCATTTTTGATAAACGCCAACTCAATTAGCTGTCTTGTCTGACCGGCAATACCAAATGAAACGTGCTGCCAGGGCACGCCTTCTCATCATGACCAGGGCTTTCGACCCAGATACGGCCGTTATGCGCTCCGACAATTCCCCGTGCAATCGCCAACCCCAATCCGGAACCGCCGCCCTTAAACGTCGTTTTACCCGATGAGTGCAGCATCACTTCTCCTGTCTGGTAAAACTTTTCAAAAATCATCTCCTGCACGTCGGGGGCTATACCAATGCCTTGGTCGGCGACTGAGACTGTTACGGACGGCGGCCGATTTGGTTCCTGTAACGGCCGTCCCTCAACCCAAATCCGGCCGCCGTCAGGCGTGTACTTAATCGCGTTGATGATGAGATGGTAGAAAACCTTCTCCAATGCGCCTGAATCGGCTTCGATTTCCGGCAAATCGCGCATGGGGGCAATATCCAGTGTCAATGTGCGTTGATCCAGCGCTGCGCGGAATTTCTGGGCAACCATCCGAATCAAAACGGGTAGATTCAGCGGCGCAAGTTGCAGCGTCAAAGATTGGCTGTCGATTTTAGCCACATCCAGCATCGCCTCAACCACTTCCTCCATGCGGCTGGCACCGCTCTGGATACCGTTTACCCGTTTAAGCAGTTCCGGATCGGCTTGAATCGTCTCATCAAATAGCAAAATTTGGTTATGAACGTTGAGAATCGTAAGCGGGGTACGCAGTTCGTGGGAGGCGATGGTAATGAAATCGCTTTTGGTCTGGTCCATACGTTCCAATTGGGCGTAAGCCTGGCGTAGTTCCTGGGTGCGCTCCGCCACTTTTTGCTCTAACTGGCGGTTAAAATGCTGCGTTTCCTGGTAGAGCCGTTCGTTTTCAATGCGCAGGATTTCCACACGGCGATAGGTGCGGGTCTGCATGATTTGGGCAATACCTCCGGTAGCGGCGGCGGCCAGCACAACGACGCCATAAAAAACCCACTCGTCCCCAGGCATCAACAGCGCGCCAATCAACCAGCCGATGAGGGTAACGGCCGTCATCACCAAAAACCGGTTCATGGGAAACAAGACCATCCCCATCCCCACCAGGAAAAAAGCCAGATTGGCCGTTTGTTTGGCATCGGCCGTGAAATAAAGCCGCAGCATCATACTCAGCAGAACCAGCCCCATCGTGATCATGTACAGCCAATCGGCCCAGGCCTGCAAAATATTGCCGCGCACAACTGCCCGCCGCAGGCCAAAAAGAACGGCCGTACTCAGCAGCGCAATCACAATCATAATCGGGTATCGGTTTTCACGCAGCACCGTCGCTTGCAACAGAGCGTACAGCAGGAATAACGCCATCAAGCTCAGGCTGATAAATGGGTAGTTTTGCATCTGTGTGCGTTCAAATGCAGACTTGATTTGCGCTTCAGAAATACCGGATTGTTCGGCCGGTTCCCACTGAAATCGGGCAATGAAATTTTTCATTTTAGTCACTACTTAATGGTCGGTTTTTCAGTCGATTAAGATTGTATGTGAACTGCTGTAAAACGCAAGACGGCCGTTCCCTGATTGAGGGAACGGCCGTCTTGCCTGTCTTCTGCCTTCTGACTTCTGCCTTTACCTTAGACTTTGCATTAAATTCTCAAGCGTGGCGCGTGACGGCCGTATCCGCTCTTCAGGCAGCGTCGCCAGCGGCGTATCGACGGTGTTATTGACTTCCGTCAGCGTCGGGCGGGAAGCATCATAATAAATCAAGCCGGTGATAAACTCATGATTTTCTTGCGCCCATTGCAGTTGGTGGATGGCCCCCAATCTGTCCGTCGGATCATAATCTTTTTCCAGCTTACGCAGTTGGATAAATGAACCGTCGGGCATTTCGACAACACGCATTTCGCCGGGATCATACTCCTCAATAACGATTTCTTCAGCCGGCGGAACCCAGCCAAAATCGTGCAGCGGCGCTTCGTGTTCTTTGCCGTAGCCGTAGCTTTTGGTAGAGGTGTCCTGGTTGTTGAAGGCGACACAAGGGCTGATGATGTCGAGTACGGCCGTTCCCTTGTGACTCAACGCCGCTTTCAACAATTCCCGCACCTGTTTGGCGTCGCCGGAGAAGGAGCGGGCCACAAAACCAGCTCCAGCCACCAGCGCCTCCATGCAAATGTCCACCGGCGGAAATGGGTTTTGTCCGGCATACTTCAACGTTTGGCCTTCATCGGCCGTGGCCGAAAACTGCCCTTTGGTCAGCCCGTAGACGCCATTATTTTCCACGATGTACACCATCGGCACGTTGCGCCGCACGGCGTGCTTAAACTGCCCCAGGCCGATGCTGCCCGTGTCGCCATCCCCGCTGACGCCAATCGCTTTTAGATGATGATTGGCCACCAGTGCGCCCGTACCGACCGAGGGCATACGGCCGTGCAGCGAGTTAAAGCCGAACGAACGTCCCAAAAAGTAAGCTGGCGACTTGCTAGAGCAGCCAATCCCGCTCAAGCGCAAAACCGTATGCGGCTCAATGCTCAGCTCATACGCAATCTGAATAATCTGATTGGCAATTGAATTATGGCCGCAGCCCTGGCACAACGTTGACGGCTGGCCTTTGTAATCATTTCTGTCCAGTCCAATGCTGTTTAATCTGATTTTTCCCATGTTGGTATCCTTTGGGCTTTAAGCAATTAGCCGTTAGCTAATTGCTACCCGTTAACTCCTCCATAACCCAGCGCGCTGTCAACGGCATACCGTCCAGATGTGCCAATGAAACCATTTTGGCCGCCAGTTCTGGCAGTTCTGATTGCAAAATCGTGTGCAGTTGGCCGTCCCGATTGAGTTCGACGACGTAAACTTGCTTGTGCTGGGCCACAAAGGCGGCAACTTCATCATTGATGGGCAGCGCCCGCAAACGAAGGAAGCTGGTAGCAATGCCATCGGCAGCCAGCCGGTCGCGGGCTTCGTCGATGGCGTACTGTGTTGTGCCGTAGGCGATAATGCCGATTTCAGCATCATCTACGATGTCAATCACAGGAGCCGGAACCAAACCACGCGCCGTATCAAATTTACGTTGGATGCGGGCCATGTTGCTTGACCAATCTTCGGGGCGCTCGCTGTAAACGGCATGGGCATTGTGTCCCGTCCCGCGGGCGAACCAGGCCGCCAGTGGGTTTTCGTTGCCGGGCAGGGTGCGGTAGGGAATGCCGTCACCATCGATGTCCTGGTAACGGCCGTATCCCTTCGTCACTTCTTCAGCCGTCAGCACCTTACCCCGATTAATAGGCTGAGCCGGATACTCGAATGGTTCTGACATCCAGTTATTCATCCCCAAATCCAAATCGCTGAGGACAAAAACTGGCGTCTGAAGCTGGTCGGCCAAATCAAAAGCCGATGCGCCAAACTCAAAACATTCCTTTACTGAGGCGGGCAGCAAAATCACATTTTTCGTGTCGCCGTGCCCCAGGTAGTAGGTAAAAATCAGGTCACCCTGGCTGGTACGGGTGGGCAGACCGGTGCTGGGACCAACCCGCTGTACATCCCAAATGACGGCCGGCACTTCGGCAAAATAACCCAGTCCGGCAAACTCGGCCATCAGCGAAATACCAGGGCCGGAGGTCGCCGTCATAGCTCGCGCTCCCGCCCAACCGGCGCCGATAATCATGCCAATCGCCGCCAGTTCATCCTCAGCCTGGACAACAGCATACGTCGCTTTGCCAGTTTCCGGGTCTTGCCGCATCTCGGAAAGGTAAGCATTGAGGGCATCAATCAAGCTGGTGGAAGGGGTAATCGGATACCAGGCGGCCACCGTAACGCCGCCAAAGACAGCGCCCAGAGCCGCCGCTTCGTTGCCGGTGATGGTGATCATGCCTTCTGTTTCGTTCATCGGTTCCACTCGATACGGATCTTGCTTCACCCAATTAACGGCAGCCCAGTCGTATGCTTCCTGAACGACGGCCATGTTGGGATCAACCAGTTTGCGCCGCCCTTTGAAATGATAATTGAGCGATTCATCAATCTGGGCAACAGGAATATCCAGCAAGAAAGCCAGCGCACCGACGTAAACCATATTGGTAATGTAATCGCGCAGTTTGCCTTTCATGCCGGTATCGCGGATGAACTGGTTGACGGGAATAGCGTAGGTGTAGATGTCATCCCGCTGTGGTATATTGCGCCAATCACCGTTATGGACAAAAACGCCGCCCGACGGCAGATTTTGCACGTCGGCATACACGGTGGCTTCGTTAAAAGCGACCAGGATTTCCGAGGTGTGGCGGCGGGCGACGTACCCTTCATGGCTGACGCGGATGTGGTACCAGGTGGGCAGCCCGTAAATGTTGGATGGGAAAATATTCTTGCCGTTAACGGGGATGCCCATTTTGAAGAAGGCGCGCAGCAGGGCTAGGTTAGCGGTCTGGCTGCCGGTCCCGTTAACGGTGGCGACGACGATGGAAAAGTCATTGATGGGTGACGGCCGTTCCTCCGTTTTCGTATCAGTTACATTGTCAGGTAAACCCATAATTCTGCTCCTAAAAATAAAACGTAAAATGCGGCAAGAACCCCGCCACATTTTACGTTTACAAATTGCCAATTACGTTGTTTCTTATCGGCTCATTCGCAAATAGAACTTATTCAGGAACCGTCCATACATCAGCGCTGCGGTATAGCGCATTCAAATCGCCTTTTCCCTTAGCTGCTTGAGCCGCCTCGATCTGATCCATCAAACCTTCCGTGTAGGTTAGTTTTTCTTCTTCATACAAGACACCCATGAAAGCCGGGAAATCGGGGTACTCAATGCTGCTCAATGTGTAGGCCAACTGCTTGGACGTTTTATCGTGAACAATCAGATCATCTTCAGTAAAACCGTTCCCCAACTCGACTACTTCCGGCATAAACCCGTTAAGGCGGATACCCTTGTCCTGGTTCTTGCCAAAAATCATTGGCTGGCCATGTTCCAGATAGATGATGTGCTCGTCTCGCTCGCGGCGATCTTGCAGCGCTCCCCACTCGTTGGCGTTGAAAATAACGCAGTTCTGGTACACCTCGACGAAGGAGGTTCCTTTGTGCGCCGCTGCCTTGGCAAAGGTCTCCCCCAGATGGGTCGTGTGTGCATCCAGGGAGCGAGAAACGAAAGTTGCACCGGCGGAAAGTGCCAGAGAGATAGGATTGATCGGCTGTTCGATGGTACCCATCGGCGAGGATTTGGTCCTGGCCCCGGTGCGCGATGTGGGCGAATATTGCCCTTTGGTCAAGCCGTAAATCCGGTTATTGAACAGGATGACGTTGAGGTTGACATTGCGGCGCATAGCGTGAATAAAGTGGTTGCCGCCGATGGAAAGGCCATCGCCGTCACCGGTAATGACCCAAACGCTCAAATTGGGGTTGGTAATGGCTAAACCGCTGGCGATGGTGGGGGCACGGCCGTGTATACTGTGAATGCCATACGTGTCCATGTAATACGGAAACCGGCTGGAACAGCCAATACCAGAAATGAACACAATGTCTTCTTTCTTGTAACCAATATCAGGCAGCGTCTTCTGGATTTGAGCCAGAATCGAATAGTCACCGCAGCCAGGACACCAGCGTACCGTTTGGTCCGAAACAAAATCTTTGCGAGTCAGTTCTAAAGGAATATTTGCTGTAGTCATCATAATTTCTCCGCGTAGCGTAAAGCGTGATAAGTAACACCTGATACGATTTACGCCAACACCTCCTCAATTTTGGCCCGGACTTCACTTATTTTGAAAGGTTGGCCTTGGATTTTATTGTACTTAAGCACTTTGGTGACAAATTTACCCTGGACTAAAAACGCCAACTGACCGGCATTCAATTCGGCCACCATAACTTTCTTGTAACGGCCGAGCAGATCGCCAAAGTTCTTGGGGAAAGGATTGATGTAGCGGACATGAGCATGAGCCACCGATAAGCCTTTCGCCTGGGAACGAGCAACGGCCGTACGCACAGCACCATACGTTCCCCCCCAACTAATCACCAACAAATCACCTTCCTCCGGCCCAAACACATCCTGTTCAGGAATCACATTAGCCAGCCGGGCCACCTTCTCGGCCCGTTCGGCCGTCATCTTCTCGTTGTGTGCCGGAACATAGGAGACATTGCCTGAATCCGGCGCTTTAGCCAAACCACCCAGACGGTGTTCCAATCCTTGTGTGCCAGGAATAGCCCAAGGACGAGCCAATGTTTCTGGGTCACGTTTGTAAGGCATAAATGGCCCCTCGCCATTGGTCCGCGGCGCCGGATGATTCACTTCAATAGCCGGAATCTGATCGGCATCGGGAATGAGCCAGGGTTCCGAACTATTAGCCAGGAAACCATCCGACAAAATCGCTACCGGCGACATAGAGTGCATAGCCAGCCGACACGCTTCATAAGCAATATCAAAACAGTCGGCCGGACTTTGGGGCGACAAAATAGCAATGGGACTTTCCCCGTTACGACCAAACATCATTTGGAACAAATCCGATTGTTCTACTTTGGTCGGCAAACCAGTACTTGGGCCGCCGCGCTGCACATTCACAATCACCATCGGTAGTTCCAGCATAATGCCCAGATTCATCGCCTCGCTCTTGAGCGCAACGCCCGGGCCGCTGGTGCCAGTCACCGCCAACGCACCACCAAAAGACGCACCAATCACCGAACCCATTGCCGCGATCTCATCTTCCGCCTGAAACGTACGCACATCGTAATGACGCAGCGGCGCTAACGCATGCAAAATATCACTGGCCGGGGTGATGGGATACGTGCCATAAAACAACGGTTTGCCCATTTTGTGAGCGGCCGTGACCAATCCCATCGCCGTAGCCTCGTTGCCCGTTACCTTGCGGTATGTGCCGGGCTTTAAGGCCGCCGGACGAATGCGATACCGCTGCTGGAACGCTTCCATCGTTTCGCCCAAATGATAGCCGGCCATTAAGGCCTTGCTGTTAGCTTCTACTACAGCCGGCATCTTGGCAAACTTCTTTTGCAGCCACTGCCGGGTCGTATCTACCTGCCGATCGAACATCCAAAAGACCAAACCCAGCGCAAAAAAGTTCTGGCTGCGATCTTTATCCTTGGTTGACATCCCTTCCACATCGGCCAATGCCTCCCGGTTGACAGTCGTCAACGGCACTGGATAAACACGGTAGGAAGAAAGCGACTCGTCGTCCAACGGACTCATGGCGTAACCCGCTTTTTGCAAATTGGCGCGGGTGAAAGCATCGGTATTGATGATAACAACGCCGCCGGATTCGACATCGGGCAAATTCGCTTTGAGGGCAGCTGGATTCATGGCTACCAACACCTGCGGCGAGTCACCAGGGGTCAAAACATCTTGACTGGACAGGTTGACCTGAAAGCCACTAACGCCAGCCAGTGTGCCGGCAGGGGCACGAATTTCGGCGGGATAATCGGGCAGCGTGCTGATGTCATTGCCAAACACGGCCGCTGCATTGGTAAACTGGGTGCCGGTAAGCTGCATACCGTCACCCGAGTCACCGGCAAAACGGATAATTACAGATTCGACTTCTTCAAAAGTCATGGTTTTATCAGTCATAATAAAGTCCTCAAGTTGTGGGTAATAGGTCAAAATGTTCCACGAGAAGCTGCTGACCCAGATCGAACTCATTGGCACACAGTGCATCAACAATCTTTTCGTGGTAATTCCAAACATCCAGCCAATACTGGTAACTGGCAAAACGGGTTAATTCACTGGCTTCGTAAGCATCCCAATAGGAAGCCAGCAATCCTTGAACAAATGGATTGTCTAAACGGCTGAAAATTGCGAGATGAAATTGGCGGTGCTCACCATTGGGGACGTGTATCGGTTGGCCACGTAGTTTTTGCCAGGCCTGGTCGACAATTTGATGCAGGCGGGTTTTATCATTGTCGGTAAGCAAGACAACTGCTTGCGGCCATAATACGGTTTCGATGGCCCGACGCAGTTGGCTGAATTGGAGGAATGAGGCTTCCCCGGTGCCCAGGCTGAATAGAACACTGGGCAGGATAGCTTTGGAAAAATCGAGGGGTTCGCGCTGGATACCTACGCGGGGGCGGACAGAAACCAGGCCGAGGTTGCGGGCGACTTCTAACTGTTCGCGTAGTTTGCCGACGCTGATGCCTAGCTCCTGGCCAATTTCTTGCAGAGTAGGGACGCGTTCACCGGGCGCGATTTGAGCTTCGATCAAATAGTTGAGGAATTGTGAGTCAAGTTTGGTTAATTGCATGCCCGGTTAATCATCCGATAAATCAAATAAATCGAATTAATTGGACTATAACAGAAATGACGGCGGCGGGCAATAGAACGGCCGTTTCAAACACGGTTTTTCAGTAGTCGAAGAGAAATAAGCAAATGTACCTCATTTTGGTAAGATGGGATGTGCAACCAAACCCAAAACCAAAAGAGGTACAAATGCAGCATATCATATTAGAGGCTCACCATACAAAAGATGGACTCGTTTTCAACGTTACTGACTTAGAAGCCCGGTTGAATCAGTTAACCGATTCACGAGATAGACGCGGCAAAATATATCCACTGGGCACGATTTTGACGATGATAATATTAGCGAAGCTCGCTGGCGAGGATAAGCCATCAGGAATAGCTCAGTGGATTCGATTGCGTTGCGATGCATTTGTCAGGATATTTTGCCGTAAACACAAACGAATGCCGTGTTTGAACACAATTCGTACTGTGTTGCAAGATGTGGTTCCGCTTGATGAATTAGAGACCCTGTTTCGGCGTTATCTACACGATGCCTACGGCGGACAAGAAAGCCGATTAATTACAATTGATGGCAAGACAATGCGCGGAACTATCCCCAAAGGAAGCCGTCAAGGTGTCCATTTGTTAGCCGCCTATCTTCCAGAAGAAGGTGTGGTTTTGAAACAAGTAGCGGTAGCGACTAAAGAAAACGAAATCAATGCCGCTCCCCAACTACTCGAGGGAATCAACATCAAGAACAAGGTCATTTGTGCCGATGCGATGCAGACACAACGCAAGCTTTCCGTCGATGTGTTGTCGAGGGGCGGTGATTACATCTGGTTTCTCAAGGACAACCAACCCACGTTGCTGGAGGATGTGAAACAGTTTTTCAAGCCAGCGCGGATGAGTGCCGGTTGGCACCCGCCTGAATTGCCGCGGACGGTGGCTAAAACAACTGAGATAGGGCATGGGCGACTGGAAAAGCGGACACTCACACTGATGGTAGATGAAGAACAGTTTCTGGACTGGCCCGGTGTTCATCAGGTTTTCCAGTTAGAGCGGGAGACCACCCATCTGCGAACAGGCCGAGAAACGACCGAATTGGCCTATGGTATCACTAGCTGTACACCAGAGATAACATCGGCAAAGCAAATGTTACAGTGGACGCGACAATATTGGGGTATCGAAAATGGATTGCATTATCGTCGAGATGTCACATTGCGAGAAGATGCAACGCGCATTTCGCAACCAGCGTTGGCAAAAACGATGTCAGCTATTAACAATTTTGTGGTTGGGTTAACGCAAAAAATGGGTTATTCCAATCTGGCCGCAGCACGGCGCTTGTTTGATGCTAAAATCGCGGCTCAACTCTCTTGACGCCCGACTACTGAAAAACCGTGCCGTTTCAAACACATTGTCCCACCAACGTCCCGGAAGCGGCCTGAGCATTAATCCACAAACAGCACCCGCGATTCCAGTGGTTGGCGTGTCTTTTCTTTGGTTTCCGCCGGATAGCCAACAGTGATCAGGGCTTGCGGCTGCCAATCATTGGGCAGATGCAGCGCCCGACGAGCCGCATCGGGCGCGAACAGCGGTGCACACATCCAGCAAGCGCCTAACCCCAGAGAATGGGCTGCCAGCAGCAGGTTTTGCCCGGCCAGAGCGGTGCTTTGTGCGGCCATGAGCCACTCATTTTGCTGGCGTTGTTCGTCGGAATAACTATCCATGTCGGTCATGGACAGGCAAAGGAGGATAAGCAGTGGAGCGTTGGTAATGCGTTGGTAGGAACGGTCTGCGTCCTGGGCAATGAGGTCAGGAGAAAGCCCATCAGCGTCCAGATCCGCGCGTAGTTTCCGCCCCAAGGTCGCAGCCAGTTCGTGTTTGGCAGCAGCTTGCGTGATGACGACGAAGCGCCACGGCTGCCGGTTGTGAGCCGATGGCGCCCAGGCAGCGGCCGTTAGCATCTGTTCGATCAAATCTTGAGGGACGGGATCGGGGCGGTAACGACGAATGGAACGACGAGTTTGGAGGAGTTGGAGTAGATCGGTCATTGGTGATCGGTCAGCGGTAATCGGAATGACTGCTGACTGCTGACCGATTACCAAATGAGGCTATGGATAGCAAATGAAGACGCCGCCCAGTTTGTTGACACGGAATTCATCGTGGCTGGCAAAATGCTCGGCGAGCAGGGCTTGTAGTTGGCTATACAACATATCCCAGGTGACGGACGGCAGGAATGTTTCCAATACGTCACGAGTTGAGGCAATATAGTCGAGAACAGGCTGCGGGGCAGGAAAGACTAGAGCACCAGCCAGATCGTGTCGCTGGATGTGGCGGAAGTAGTTTTTTAGGATGGAACGGCCGTTTTCCAATGAAAACAGATCAGCAACCGGACTCTTTTCCAAAACCGGGTTAATGGGGATGTTTAGCCGCTGCATGGCCTGCCGGCGCAAGCTAAAAAGTTCGGCCATGTTGCCAGCACTGTTCGTTGCAGCAACAAGCCAACCGCCAGGGCGTAAAACGCGCTTGACTTCGCGTAAGGCCGCCTCTTTGTCAGGTACATGGTAGAGCATGTGATTGGCCAGAACAACATCGACACTGCTGCTGGCCAGCGGGATTTGCTGTGCGTCCATGTTCAAGCGCGGCAGGTTGGGATGGGATAGAGCCTGAACCATGCCAAAGGAAAGGTCGCCAGCAATGTAGGTTTGGCAGCGGGTCTGCCCCGCCGCAACATAATTACCGGAACCACAGCCAATGTCAACGGCCGTTTCGTTTCCGCGCCACTCAACTTTGTCCAGCACCCACTCGACAAAATCAACTTTCGGCTGCGTATAAAGTCGGTGCGTCAGAATCCGCACATTGAGTTTGTCCTCGGTTTTGTAACTTTCTGTTACCAAGTGGTTTTTGTTTGTAAAAGAAAGAGTTGATTCAGTCATCTGCATATTTGGAAGACATCAAGGGTAGCTTTCCTGTGCCTCTTGGTAAAGAGGCGCAGGATAAGATTCTATAGTTGAAGTTTGTGATGGGCCTACTTCCAAATTAACTTTTATCACACCAATATCCTCTACTACTCCAACCTTGGGTGTAAATATTTGCGCACTCCCGTCTTCCTGAGATAAAACTTCATATTGACCATACAAATCACCAACAACTATTGCATAGTCTTGTAAATCTAGGTCATTAAAAACAAATCGACCATTGGCATCTGTAATGGTAGTAGGGCTGCTTCCCCCCTCTATCACATAAGCACCTTGTTCCTTGGTTTCATCCCAAAAAATTTTTGCCAACCGGACCTCAGTATCCAATAAAGGCGTAGAGTCTGTCACTGACACAATTTGGCCAATCAATGCGCCTTTGTCAGATGCCACTGATGATGGGGTAACCACTAATTCCATTTTGGGAGTTTTATCAGGGGTAGTATTTTTATTACACGCTACAATCAAAATCGAGATCACTAATAGAAGTGAAAAGAATATTTTTCCCTTAACAATCATATCAAGCCTCTTCAAATTCTATCCAAAAGCAAACTTTGAATTAAGGTTTCAATCTTTATCATACTTGTTGTATACAACCGGTGAAATGGTAATATCTTATCTGATTTTCGGCAAAACTTCCTAAAAAACTCGAATTTACTCCCTATTTAACCCTTATGGGTTATAGACTAACCCCCTCTGGAAGTGATAATATCAACAGCATAAAGTTAAAATTTGTGGAGATTCAAACACATTTTTAAGGAGAACAAGATATCATGAAGAACTTACGTAAGATGTTATTTCCTGTTTTAATGGTGATGCTCACGTTCTTGCTCATTTTTGCAAGTGCAGACAGTTCACAAGCTCAAGCATTAACTGCCCCTTGGACAGTGGCTGTTACCTACCAAAATGTTGGCACTCAACCAGCAACGGTTGTGGCCAACTTCTATGCAGAAGGTAGTGCAACAGCTTTGTCTTTTGATCCGTTATCTGGTGGAACAATTGCAGCTGGTGCTGCGAAATCTTTCTGGATTGGTAATGTAAACAACGTACCAGCAGGGTTTAGAGGAAACGCAGTAATCTTATCCGATCAACCGTTAACAGCAACGGCCGTTCAGTTTTCTCAACAAACTGGTTTTAAGATGCGGTTACTTTATAACGGGTTCCAATCGACCGATGCATCAGATCAGTACTTCATCGCTACAACCCTGCTCAATAAATTCAATCGTACGACTGTATTCTCCATCCAAAACACGGAAAACGAGGCAATTAACGCCACCGTGCGGTTTTATGATGCAGACAACAGTGGTAACTTGGCCAGTACAATTACCCATCAAATTCCAGCAAATTCATCTAAATTTATCGAGATGAATGACACCAACGATACTGGTTTGTCTGCCGCCACTACAGTGTTTAATGGTTCGGCTATTATTACTGCTGTCAAATTAAGCGATTCTTCTCCGGCAAATGTGGTTGCATCTGCTAATGAGTATTATACAAATCGCAACGTGGCTGCCAGTTTCGAAGGGGTTCCTTTCTCCAAGGCTGGTAATTCCATATATATGGCCACAGGTCTTTGTGAACGGTTTGGTCTGGACACCTTTTATGCTGTTTCCAATGCCAGCTTAATTGATAATGCGACCATTACTGTGACATACCGTAACACAGATGGTACTACCAAGGCTGCAGATGGCCCATATACAATCGGCCCCGGACAAAAACGGAGTATTATAACCTGCAACCCCAATAGTGGAACTGATATGTCAAGCTTTACTGGGTCAGCTGTTATTACTAGCACAGGCGCACCTATTGTTGCTATTGGTAAGGCTCAAAATTCAACAAATGCCGGTACGGCAAACACGGTTGATGTTTTTACGGCCTTCGTTGGTGAACCGGGCGGGGCATCTACAATTTCCTTGTCATTTGTTCGCTGGGCAAACGATACCGAATTCAACGCTGTGTCCAATGTTGGTGGCAAACAGCGTACCTTTATTGCTATCCAGAATCTGGAATCAACCCAAATTTCCGTCAATGTTAATTACAAAGACAAAGATGGCAACACTGTGGCTACTCAGCCGTTAACAATACCTGCCTTCGCTAAAGCGAACACAGATGCTAAATCTGCTAATGCTCTTGGCTTGAACGGAATGACAACAGGTTCGTTTGGATATTACACAGATGGTACATTTGGTGGCGCTGTTACTATTGAAGCTGCTGCTAGTAATCCTACAGTAAACTTCATCGCTATTGCTCGTGGTCAAAATCCGGGCGCTGGCGAAGATGTTAATGGTGTACCAACTCCGTAAATAATCATTAGCTAAATTTCATTTGACCTTCGCCTTCAAGTCAATAAAAAAACAGGGATAAGAGCCTTCTTGTCCCTGTTTTTTTATAAAGCGTAATTATTACCCAAATTGTCGGTAAATTGACTCATAACAAGCTAACATTGCTTGCAATGTATATTGGGAAGCGTGTTGTTTTGCTTGTCGTGCCATTTGTTTAGCGAACAGGATATTGGTTACTGCCGTTTCAATTGCTTGTGCTAGATCGTTGGGACAACTCGGTGAAACAAGCCAACCTGTTTCGCCAGTTTTGACAAGCTCGCGACTCCCTGAAACATTTGTAGCAATTACTGGTACTTCCTTAGACATGGCCTCTAATAAAACAGTAGGAAAACCCTCCCACAAAGATGGTAATACAAAAACATCTAAATGAGACAAAATCATATCAACATCGTTTCGCACACCTAAAAAATGAACATTGCTTATGATCCCATCTTGAAGTGCTTTGGTTTGTAAACTCGTTTTCAAGGGACCATCTCCTATTATAACTAAATGCACGGATTGTTTTTGTAAAACAATCTTCATCGCATCAAGCAGATCGCTATGCCCCTTTTGTTCCGCCAATCTGCCAATAACACCTATACGAGGCCGACCTTGTGGTATACCAGGAGGTAATTTGGATTGAAGTTGCTCTGTCTTTTCAAATGAGGATTTATCTATCCCATTGTAGCAAAGGTTGATTTGTTCTTCTCTCCTTAAAGGAGAAGATAAATAGTGATAAATAGTTTGCGAAACACAAATCTCTTTATCAAAAACCACAGGAAAAATCATTTTATTGAGACAATTTCCCAGTAAAGGGTGAGTTGACCATTGCCGATCTATATGTACAGTCCGAATAGCATAAGGATGGATAGGGTGAAAGACATTAACAAGCATGTTCATCCAATCTCCTCGTTCCGAATGACTGTTAATAATATGCGGACGAAACGTACTAACAGTTTCCCACAAACGTAAAAATGACTTATAAACGTTTGTTTTGAGCTTGTTGTTCCAGGGAGTTAGACCATACAGATCAAGGTTATTTTCCTTAAGTTTTTTGATCCAAGATTCTTCTACTACCCCACCAAAATACCACATACTAAAAACAGATGATTCAAAAGTAGTTTTATCCAACCGAGCAGCAACTTTAAGGGCATGAGACTCAGCACCTCCTGATTGTTCCCCAATATCTACTCCACTAATCAATTGTAAAACTCGAATTCGTGTCATATTTGCATTGTCAAATAACTCAACCAATCCCACAAGTACGGATGGATCTGTTGATTATTTAGGATAATTTGTGTTTTCAAGAAGTCGATATTTTCCTTCGCCTTAATAAGTTTGGCCTTAAGTAATTCATACGTGACCGTTTCTATATCGCAATAGTATTCTTCCAATCCATAATAGCTTATCATCCCTAGTGACTTCGGCTGATATCCAATTACGATAGTTGGCGTACCAACACCAAGTGCAAAAATCGCAGCATGCATTCGGGTAGCAATCAAACAATCAACTTGTCGGTACGCAGATTTAACTTCTAACGCATTTGTAAAGCTGTCAATTAACCGTACCTGGTTTTTCGCTACTTGATAAATTCGCTGATAAATCCTTCCTGCGATATGTTTATCATCTTGATCTGGAGTAGGACCAAACACTTGAGCAAATATTATCACTTCGGCTGACCACATATTAATCGATTCGATAAGTAGCTCAACAATCATATCCTCGTAATTTGTTTGTGATTCAAAATTAGACAATTGTGCCTTTCTATCCATAACCGTCACACCAATACGAAACACATCTCTTTTAGTATTATGAACTGGAATCGTTATTTGATTATCCGGTAAGGTAAAAGCAATATCTGGTAATAATTTAACAGGAGATGTAACTTTTAGAGCATGTTTGGCGAATTCAAGCGAAATAGGCTCACGCACCATGATGAGAGAGATTCGGTTAAACACAAAACGTGACAGCTTTTTTAACAAAGTACCATTAATAGGGCCAACAGATTGTGGCAACAAAATTGTTGTCTTTCCCAGTGCTATCGATAATGCTATTGCTATCAAATTCCAAAAAAAGCTGGGGCTCAATGGATGATTTGCATAAAAGTTTCCACCACCACAACTTAGAACTAAATCTGCGTCATAATACGCTGTCATGAGATGCTGCTTCTCATGGACACCCAATCTTAATCGAAGCCCAAATACGCGAAATGCAAAAGCGTATATAAATAAAATGGCTAAAACAACTGGAGTCTTTATTAAACTATTGTGCCAGTTTCCTGTTTGGCAATCGGCCACCCAATGACATAGTGAATGAATTACTTTTATTTGCTTGTATTTTTGCCAACTTTCAGGATCGTTTGCTGCTATAGTAATATGAGCATCAGGATATATACGCTTTAACCCTGCGAGGGTACCCCACATGATGCCATCGTCGCCTAAATTTAGTGCTGAATGGACATTTAGAATTAATATGTTCATTGAGTTTCGTTTTTTATAGTATGGATTATATCTATTAAAAGATAACTATACCCAATAACAAGAAACAACTCGCTAAGGTCAAACATAATAGATACACCAGTTACCCCTAATATACCAATTATTAATATATTACCGAGAACATTAAAAATTGCTGCGAATGTCTGTATTTTTGACCGTGATTTTTGTCGGTTCCCAGCTATTATTATTGCGGCCAAACCAAAGTTAAGCGAACGCAAAAAGGGTATAGGACTGAGAAAGCGTATTATTTTGATTGATTCATTATATTCCGCTCCAAAAATATAAATCACTAAACAAGAAGCAAGCAACCACATTATGATTGAAAGTATGAGACCTGTGATGGCCTGTACAATTAATTGAGTTAAACTTTGACTCAAAAAGTGGGAACGTTGTGTGATAAATGTTTTGGAAATTCGGGGAACAATCAAGTAAAACAAAGCTATAGTAACCAAGTTAAAAGCTTGTAATATATTGATTGCTGGTCCATATACCGCTGTTGCCGCCGATCCTATCATTAATGAAAGAATTGTAACATCAGCCTTTATATATACGGACGCCGCTAATTCAGAAGATAAAAATGGTCTAGACGAAATCAGAATCTGACGCATGGTTGTGAGCTGTAATGAACGGCCTATATGGTCTTTTCCCATAATATAAACGGTCACCAGACTAACACCAATTGACAATACCATACGACCAAAAGCAAATGAAGAAACATAGGTTTGATTAATCGGTAAGCTTAAAACTAAAGCAAATAAAATGATAGATGCAAATGATTGCACAACAGCAACTAATATGTGGCGATTTTGTGTACGGAGTGATGCGTAAGCAAGAAGAGTTAGAGCGTCGAATGATACGCCAATTATGGTTGGATAGATTAGTGAAAAAGGATAAGTAGTCTTTGGCAGCAAGATACTCAATATTGCCATTAACACTCCCCAAATGATTAGAAAGATAGTGCGAATACGGAAGGTACTAAACCAGAGTGCGGTGGTAGAATCGGATGTGAGTTGCGGTTGTGTTAATAACCAAGCATCCATGCCAAATCCAGGTAAAATGACAAGGAAACTCACTAACGAGTATGTCGCTAAATATTGTCCATAGGCAACAGGAGGAACTTGACGCGCGACCAAAATTAGAGAGACAGCATTTAACCCATTTTGAAAAAGAAGACCCGTTAAAATAACGCTCCAATTAATGACTGTTTTTTTTGCAGCAGGGACATTGGCTACTAAACCATTGTGCAGCACTTTATTTTGCAGAAAACGTATTTGAGGCATTATGATGGTTTATCAGGAATTTTCTCAACTGTTTGTTTTGTTGGCCTTCGTAATTCTGGCAAAGAGGTGTCCTGAGTAACCATGCTTGAAACGAGAATCTGCTGAAACCAAAAAAGGGACCAATTTATTGGGTAAATGATAGGAGATTCTTTTTAAGCCATATAAAAAGATGTACATAAAACGGAATGTGGGTTCATTCCACCACCAAATATCAGCAGAGGCGACACTGGGGAGACGATCATTTAATATATCTGCCGAATATCCCTGGCGTACATGGCCTATACTTTTCTCAAGCCGTTTTTGAACAAATCCACCAGGGAATATGACAAATTTCTGTGCTGTTGTACTTAACCAAAGCGTTCCGCCTGGCTTCAACACGCGCAGTGCTTCATAAAGCATAGCTTTATCGTTATCTATGTGTTCAACAACATCAAATGCAAAAATATGGCTAAATGAATCATTGGCAAAGGGAAGATAACAGGCATTTGATTGCAACCAGTCAAAATTAACCTGCGGTCGAGTCGAATAATCGATACCAACCTTGTATGGAGCTTTTACCTGTGACAAAAAACGGCCATCATCAGCTCCTATGTCTAAGATCGGCCCATTGAATACTTGTGGCAATCCCCAATAATGAGTAGCAACCCGCCACCGATAATAACTGGCAAAGTGCATGTTTAAACTTTGCAGCAATGTCGTTTCCATAATATATCAGCCTAAATTGTAGATTTGTGCAAAATCATGAACGAGTTTATCCCAGCGCCAATGATGCCGCTCTTTCAATGCGGCACAGGACATTTCCCGACAAAGGGGCTCGTTTTGCAACATAGTGATAATACCAAATGCTAACGCATTTGCATCACCCGCTTTAACCAATAACCCAAGTTTTCCATCAGCCAATGTTTCTCTCCGATCACCCACATCACTAGTAATGACAGGTGTGCCTACCGCTAAACTTTCAACTACTTTCAACGGTGATCTTGCTCGAGCAATCAAATCATCATGAACCGGATCTACTGAAACAGTTGCTAATTGTAAATAGTCTGAAACTTGATCAGCAGGAACTTGTCCCACAAAAAGTGTATTGGCAATAATTCCTAACCGTGCTGCTTCCTCTTGAAGAAAATCATAATCTTCACCACCTCCAACCAGCATTAATTTTGCCTTAGGGATTATTTTTACCACTTTTGTAAAAGCTTGCAGAAGTAAATCGATTGGATGGCTTTTTAAGCCCAATGTGCCTAAGTATAAAACCATTGGGCTATCGGGCTGGATTTGCATCTGCCTGCGCAAAAGATCAATGTTTGCATTCTCGGCAAAACGGCTTGACTCTACACCATTGGGTACATAAATTATTCGTTCGGTAGGAAAGCCAATTGCACGATACCGTTCATAAGTAAATCGGGTATTTGTGGTTATTCCGTTAACATAATTGACGATACTGTTTTCGTAATAACTGATTATAGATTTCTGCCAACGGCCGTTGAAATGATTGGTTTCAGCTTCATAATCATCGCAATCACAAAAGATTGGACGGCCACGTCTGGCAAGTTTGGCCGCAGTTATATTTATGGGGTGCGGTTTACATAATTGGATTATTTCAGCTTGATTGTAAGCCAATGCCCTGGCTAACCGAGCAACGGCCAGTAATGAAATTACCAGTAACTTTCCCGGACTGTAATAGTATTTGCGAGAGCCTTCTTTTCGCACGTGCATTTGACTCACATAGTGGACGGTGACACTTTGTTCAACATATTGTTGACGGATAAGATTGTCCCAAGATGGATGCAAAGCCAAAACAGACATTTCATGGCCTAGTTTTGCCATTTCGCGAGCTAAAGGGCCATAGCGCCCCAGTCCGCTGGGGCTATCTAAACTCTGAGTTAAAACAAAGACGATTTTCATGCCGAGTAATCTATCATCAAGGAATCAAGCAAATGCTGCCAAGAGAAACGGCCGTTCTCGCGCAAAATGTTCCTCTTAAAAACAGAACCTAATCCTTCGGCGAAAAAACGAACTATTGCCTCCGACAGCGCCAGTGGGTTCTCGGCCGGTACAATTAACCCTGTATGTTCGTGGCTAACGACATCAAGCAATCCACCCACATCTGTCGTAATCACCGGTTTACCATGGCCAAAAGCCATTTGAATAATACCGCTTTGTGTCGCGCTGCGGTAAGGCAACACCACAACATCTGCTCGCTGCAAACAAGCAGCTAACATTTCGTTCGGCAAATACTCATCAACCAGTGTGACAGCATCCGAAATGCCTAGCTGCCTAATCTTTGCATCATAAACGGCCGTCCCCTGCCAAAACTCACCAGCTACCAACAAATGCACTGGGCGTTTTTGCAATACCAGTGGCATGGCATCCAGCAAAATATCCAACCCCTTGTACGGACGAACGAATCCCGCAAACAACATCAAAGGGCGATCATCAGGGACTTTCACCGGCATAATATCCTCGCTCAACGAAACCAAAGCGGCATATGTGGGGTGAGGTGTGACAACATAATTTGCATCGGGTAACAACTGAACAAGTACCGCCGCATCAGATTGAGCATGCACAACAATTCTATCAGCCGATGATAAAACCAGCCGGGTAATTTGAGGCAGAAAAACCCGGCTCAACAAACTCAATTCATGTGGCAGTACATTATGGCAAATGAACAATAGACGTGGCCGAGATTTCAGCCGCTTTATTTTACGTCCCAGCCACAGCCATGCTGGAGTCCAAAACGGGTGCCACCAAGGGATAACCACGACATCCGGCTGCCAATCGTGGATACGATGCAGCGTGTGCCGCCAAGTAAGTGGATTAAGTGGGTCAAGCAGGTATTCGGCATCTGTGCGCAACGGCCGTTCACTAGGATCACGATCACTTCGCCCTGGAAATAACCAGGATGGATATTGACGGGAAAACGAAATCAACAAAGTCTCATGTTCCTCCCGCAAATGCTCGGCCAGGAGAGTCGTATAATGTGCAATCCCACCCCGATAAGGATAAGTGGGGCCAATCAAACAAAAACGAGTCATAAAATAGATTATATCGCTTCATCCATTACGTTTCACGTTTCCCGATTTCCACATTACAATTCCGTTTATGATCTTAGTTACCGGCGCAACCGGCTTCATCGGCCGTTCCGTGATGAACTGGCTAGAACGAGCCGGGAAAAAAGCGAAAGCGCATCACGGCCGTATCAACAACCCCCTCGATTTGCGCCAACAGTTAGAGGGAGTGGATACTGTCATACACCTGGCCGGGGCCGAAGCTCGAGGGCGTGACCGTCTGCTGCATCACGTCGATATCGACGGCACGTCACGCCTCATTGAGGAATGCCAACGGGCCGGCGTAAAACGCATCCTTGCCCCCAGCAGAATAGGATCTGACCACAATTCCCTGCATCCCTTACTCCAGGCCAAAGGTGAAATCGAACGGCAAGTGCGGCAAAGCGGCATCCCGTATACCATTCTACGCACAGCAACCTTGTTCGGACGAGGGGATTTATTTACGGAGATCATTGTATCGCTGGCTTTATGGACCTGGCCATTCGTCTGGCTGCCAGGCAGCGGCGCCGTTCTAATGCAGCCATTGTGGGTCGAAGATTTCGCCCGCTGCGTGGTAGACGCTTTGGATCGCCCAGACTTGGTTAACAAAACGATTACACTGGGTGGGGAAGAGCAGCTGCGTTACCGGGAAATTGTGCGCCAACTGTTGACCGCCGCCGGTAAATGGCGGATTATGCTGCCCATCCCTTTAATCATTTTGCACCCGGTTTCCAGTTTGTTATTCAGTTGGTGGTGGCGTCCTCCTGTCACCCGTTATTTTGTGGATCGTTTTTTTGTGCCTGAAGTGACCGATTTTGATGCGGTTCTCCGCCATTTCGGCTTCCGCCCGGCACGATTAAGCGAGTCCATCGCCTATTTACGCCAGTCCGGTCTGCGCGGGCGTATTTTCCGCTGGCGCACATAACGGCCGTTACCTCTCCTTATCTCTCCTAAACAAATACCACAACGTCGCTGACACCATACCAGCCGCGCCCAAAATACTCCAAACCAGTTGGCCCAGCCGCCTGTCCAGTCGATCCAGCCGCCGCAGCGTTTCCTGATCCGGGGCGGTCATCACTTTGAGGCGGCCCTTTTCAGCCATTTCCAGCAAACGCTGAACGCGGGCCGGCGCGGTAAAATATGGCCGTATCATCGCCAGTGCCGCTTCAATGCTAAACTCTCTTGCTTCCCGGCTGGCAATAAGCTCCTGACCAAACTTTTCAATTTGATACCAGGGATTAATTTCCGGGTCCAGCAGGGATACCAGCCCGGACACCATGCCCAGGCAGCGCCCCAGGTAAACAAAATCTTGCGGCACCTGGAACGGAAATTCGAACAAAATGTCGCGAAATTCCAGCCCTAATTCCTGAATCTCTTTGGGATCCGGGCGGGCAAGTTCCAGCAGATTGCGCCCCCAAATACGGTTGAGCAGGGTATCCAAAGCCTCGGTGATACGCTCCAGGTCGGCGCCGGGCAGGAAGAAGCCCATCTCCTTGGATGCTTCGGTAAGCTGAAAAGCATCGCGCTGGGTGACGCTGACCAGCACTTTGCGTAAATTATCGCCCAACAGGTCGGGAACGCGCCCCACCATGCCAAAGTCGATGAAGATGAGCCAAAATTGGCGCGGTTGGGATCGGTCCCAGATGCTTTCGGGATACGGCCGTACAAACAAATTCCCCGGGTGCGGATCGGCGTGGAAAAAACCTTCCTTAAAAATCTGTAAAAAGTAAGTTTCCAGGAGCCGCTCGGCTACCAGCTTGGGGTCGATTCCGGCCGCTTCTATGCGTTCCAAATCGGTAATTTTAATCGCTTCCACATCTTCCAGGACGATAATGCGGCGGGTTGAATAGTCCCGATAAACGGCCGGAATGATGATTTCCTGGCTGTGAATGTACATTTGAGTGAATCGTTCCGCGTTGTCGGCTTCCGATTCGTAATCCAGTTCTTCCCACAGGGTTTCGGCGAACTCTTCCAACAGGGCCGGCACGTCGGCGCGGCGGCCGATGGGCCGGTAGCGCATAATCCAACGGGCCACAACCCGCAAGGCTGAGAGGTCAACTTCGACGATTTGTTCGATGAACGGCCGTTGCACCTTAACAATCACCGAATCGCCCAACTCACCATTAGGTTCATCCGGGCGCAGCCAGGCCCGGTGGGCCTGACCCAGTGACGCCGCCGCCAACGGTTCCTCATCAAAACGGGCAAATCGCTCGTTGATGTCGCCTAATTCAGTTTGCAAGACAGTGCGGATACGCAGCCAGGTTTCTGGCGGCACTTCATCCTGCAACCCTTGCAGCTCTTCTGTAATTTCGGGAGGCAGCACGTCCACGCGAGCGCTGAGGAACTGGCCCAACTTGATCATCACACCACCCATATCGACAGCCAGCAAGCGGAAACGGCGCGCCCAATGGCGGAAACGACCAGGCCGGGTTTGCAACACCCAGCCACGAACAATAGGGAACCGGCCTACCAAAATGTCCCACCAGACGAGGTGGAAGATGCCCCGTGCAAAGAAAACGAGGATGCGCCGGTAACGGCCGTTTCTATCAATTGCCGGTTCAGTCGTGTCGGGTAAACTCATGGTTGCTGTCAGTGATTCGTTCAAACAAGGGGATTATAGCCTGTGGAATGTAAAGTGACAGGCTGAATGGCCTCGGCTCAGGTAACAGCAGCCACACCTCCCTCAACTTGCCGGATTTTCCACAATGCCCACTACCTGAAACCAAAACGGACCAGGAAACAGATTGCGTTCCAGACGCATTCCCAGCTTCTCCATGACCCGCTGCGAGGCAGTGTTGTTGTATTCCGTCGTGGCCACAATGCGCCGCAAATTGAACTGGGTGAACAGCGCATCAATCAAAGCACGGCCCATTTCCGGTGCGTATCCATTGCCCCACGACTCCGGTAAAACAGCCCACATTAGCGCCACTTCAGGCTGCATGTGGCTGTTGGTCTGGCCGCCAAAGGAGGGAAGCTGGCCCATCGGCAGCCATAACGAAGCATTGCCGCACACGCCAACAAATTGGCCGGTGGCTTTCAATTCAACAATGCGGTCGCCGGTAGGCGGCTGGTGCAAATCGGCCAACGCCTGATGGTTGAGGCTGCTCCACTGCACGTAGCGGCGGCGTACAGCCAACTGCTCATCTGGCGTTTGCACCTCATCTACCCAGCCAATGACGGTGTAGAGTTGGTGAACTTGGTCGAGGTCGTTGGAGGTGAACGGCCGTATCCGCAGCCGCTCTGTCTCTAAAACGGGCAAAGTTGTCATCTCACCTCTCAATGGGCCGGGTAAACCAGATTTTGCTCGACAGGACTTTGAAGCCAACCGACTCGGCCGTTTTTTGCATGGCGATGTTCTGGCTGCTGGTGCCGAGTACGGCCGTTTCCATCCCTCGTTTCTGCAACAAGCGCATCCCGGCCAGCAGCAAGGCCCGCGCCAATCCGCGCCGTTGAAAATCGGGGTGCGTGCCAACCGGATCTGTGAAACCAACCTGCTGGCCAGAGCGGATGTTTTCTTCAGCGCTGATGGAGCCTACACAAAAGGCAGCGAAACGGCCGTCGGGTGCAACGGCAATCAAATCCAGTTCCCGATCATATTCCGGGGCGCGCATCATCGCCAGCCGTTCGGTGATCGTCATATTTGCCGTGCCAAAAGCCGCCCGGTGCAGCGCCACCAGCGCTTCTGCCTCCGATTCACCGGCTACGGCGCGAATAACATACCCGTCCGGCAGCACAGGCTCCGGAATCGGATCGTGCAAGGAGCGGGCCAAAATCAGCGAGCGCACGCCATCGGGCACAAAGCCATGCCGTTGCAGGAGTGCCAATCGCGGCGCATCATCTTCGCGGCAGCTTGTATCCAGGGTGACGGGTTCGGAAGCGTCGGCGTATACCCTTTTTATGCGGGCTTCACCCCAGGCAAAAATCTCTTTCGCGATAGTGTCATCCCAGATTTCGGGGGCAATCTCAAAGTAGATATTGTGGTACTGGATGTGGGTGATGGCAAAGGCTTGTAAACGGCCGTTATTCCCATACCACAATCGCGTATTCTGCTGCACCTCCGGCAGGAGCATGAGTTCCTGCAAATCGTAAATGCCAGGATAGTCGGCGATATGCGCTGCCGGGCGGGATCGGGTCAGCAAATCAATCATCGCGTCCAGATCGGTTTCGTTGGCGTAGAGTTGGCTGGTTAACGGCTTCATGGCTATAAATCTCGCTGTTCCCAATCACGGCGGAAGATGCCCATAAATACCCAATCAACGTAACGGCCGTTACACCACTGCTGTTCGTGTAATCGCCCCTCTTCCACAAAACCGCAGGCCCGGTAAGCGCGAATGGCGCGCTCATTATGGCTACTGGTAGCCAATGTCACTTTGCGCACGTTGCGCAGACGAAAAGCGTAATCGAGCAGCAGGTTGACCGCGTCACGGCCGTACCCTTTGCCCCAATACGCTTTATTACCAATCTCGATGCCCAGTTCGCAGGTCTGATCGGCCTGGCGGAAAGCGTTCAGGCCGCATTTACCGATGTATTTGTCGTCGGCTTCGATGGCAAACCAAGCCACAGGATCGTCGGCCATGTTGTGCTGCCGCTCAAACTTCGCTTCCAGCCAGGCCATCGACAGAGGCAGCGGCGGATCGATTTGGGCCAGCAAGCGGGTTTCAACATCGTTTTCAAATTCGTATGCCCGCAGTAAATCTTCTTTTTTGAACGGGCGCAGGGTCACTTTTTCACCAAATAACATTGTTTTCTCCTGTGTGGTTGGATGGTTGGTTGGAAACGAAGCCAACCAGCCATTTAACTAACAAATAAACTATCCCCTAATCCCCGCCCTCCCAATCCTCATACCGCCAATGGCAGGCATGAGCGTAGGTCAGCAGTTGGAAGCCGCGGCTGGCGGCAATCGGTTCGTTCATGGGGCTGGCGTCGATGGTGAGGAAGCGGTAACCACGCTGGCTGGCTGCTTGAACGCGCGCGGCGGTAACGGCCGTGTACAACCGCTTCTTCCGATGTTTTTCCATCGTCGAACCGCCCCACAAACTGGCAAACTGGCTGTTCTCATGGAAATTAATCCAGCCAGCACAGGCCGGTTCATCGTCCACGTAAGCCACGAAGACATGGTTGTAATACGGCCGTTCACGCAAATCATTGCCAATTACCACTTGCAGCCAATCATGATTCTCGTCGGGCCACACCTGGGCCAGAACGCGCACAACGTCATCCAATTGTTCCGGTTGGGTGAGGCGGCGCAGGTCGATGGCCGGGTCGGGTTGGCGCAAAAAATCGGGCACATCTTGTAAATCCAAAACCATGATGGCATCCTGATCACGGGTGGTAAAGCCACGATCCAGCAAACGCTGGCGCAAATCAGCCGGTTGGTCGTGATCGTACACCTTCCACTCAAACGGGTGCCCAATGCCGTCAAAATAAGCGATTTCGCGCTCAATGATAGTATCGGCATCGGCTTCATTCAGACGGCTGTATAGAATGAAGTTGTCATTGGGGCGCGGTTGGCCAATGTAGCGAATCGTTTCGCCAGCATCCTCTTTGCGCAGGCCGGGAAATTCGACTTCGATGCGCTGTTCTTTGTCGTATAAAGCGAGAAGTTCTGTTGCATTCATGATGATGGTTCCTGTTGTAAGGTTGTTTAAGAAGTTTTGGAAACAGATAAACACGGATTTACACAGATTTTCATCCGTGTTCATCCGTGTAAATCTGTGCCCCATTCAAAAAAGTTTGCCAGGCCGTTGTGCGGCGGATGGGGTCGAAATGGGGTGAGGTTTGCAACCGCTCCCAATCGTCGAATCCAGCGGTGATGGCTTGCTGGAGGTGATGGATAACGGCCGTTTCCCGTCCCAACCGCCCATTTGCACAAGCCGCATTCCAGTGAATCCAAACCGGCGCCTCACCGGCGGCCGCAGCCTGCTCGTACCAATCAACTGCTTGCTGATAATCGCCGGCCATGAAGCAAAGATTGCCCTGGACGCCAAAGTGAATCATGTCGTCGAAAAAGTAAGGGAATGCGGGCGCTTCGGCGACGAGTTGGAAGCCCAGTTTGCGGGCCAGGGCGCTGGAAGGCGTGTTGTCGGCCCAGCAGTGCCAGCCGATTTGATGGATACCTTGGGACAAAGCGTGGTGGATTACGGTCGTTGCCGTTGCCGCCGCCAATCCTTTCCGCTGGTGGGCCTCATAGGTGGCGATGCCAATCTCGCAGCGCGGGCCGCAATTGTACTCAGACAAGCACCAGCCGACGATTTTGCCCTCGTGGATGGCGCAGACGCCGAAGCTTTGGGCCAGAAAGTCGTCGAGTGACGGCCGTTCCGACACCATCTCCTCTCTTAGCCAATCCATGTTTTGCAGGTGAGTCTGTGCCAATAGATTAGCGTCAACCGGTTCCAACCGGTAGCCATCAGGCAAAACCGCAGTTCCGGTAAACTGGCGGGCATCCAGTTCAAAATATTGCCGCTGCCGCCGGATGGGCGGCTTGCCGCCGAACAAGGCACTGAACAGTGGTTCGTGTTCTGGCGGAGCGTGGACGATGAACGATTCCCGGCCTTCGGCGCGGCTTTGAGCGGGAATGGTTTCGGCCAACAGGGTAACGAGGTCAGGCGTGGCGGCCGGTTGGCCGCCCAAGAAGAGACGATAATTGATGCGAGTAACGGCCGTTCTCGGTTCCACCGTATCATCCACATATACCGCTGCCGGACTCAACCCGGCCAAAATCGACTCGACTGCCAGATAGTGAGTGGCCAGGGGAGTGAATAACGGCCGTGCCCTTTCCAGTTCAGTTCCGTTCAACTTAAACATAAAATCCCCAATTCCCGCGCTACAACTGTTTGTGCAGCAAATATTTGCCGGGACGCGGTTTGTAACCCAACTTACGATTGATGGCCAACATCGGTGCGTTTTCCGAGTCGTTGTTGGTGCGGATGGTGGCCGCGCCAAATGCTTTGGCATAGCGGATGGTCAACAGCTTGAGCGCCTGGGCGATTTTGCGTCCGCGATAATCAGGCAAAACGCCGGTGATTTCGTTGTGCATCGAATTAGTCTCGGCAAAGTAGCTTACTGCTGCCAGTCCAATATATTCATCACCATCTGCGGCCAGGATTTGCCCTTTCGGTCGGAACCAGGATGCAGTATTGAACATCTCATTGAATGCTTCAAATGGCATAAACTGCCCTTCAAAACCAGGAGTGTCGGCAGAGACGGCGGCGTTGACGGCATGTAACTCGCGCCGCGCTTCTTCCGTATCACCCACGTCGGCCAGCGAGAAGAAGCGGATGCCGCTGGCTTCTAGCGATTCAACGAGTCCGGTAAACGGCCGTTCATCAAACCCACCCAAATCAATCACCGATTCAAACCAATGCCGCCGGATGGAAAATCCGCGATTTTGGGCAAAACGGAGCCAGTCTGGTCGGTCGTCGCGTACATCGCCTTTGAGCTTTTTGCCGCCTAGGGTGGCAACGGCCGTTACCATCTCATCATATAACCAACTGCCCCAACCCCGCCCCTGCCAATCCGGTTTGACAATGACCTCCACATAAAACAACCCTTCTTCTTCCCACGCTTCATGCTGGAACAAATTATAGCCAATGAGTCGTCCGGCGGGGTCCACCACCACTTGGCTGCGGCGAATCTGGCCTTCCGGTCGGCGGTTGTACCAATCCCTTAGTTGGGTCAAGCCCATCGGCTCAACGTAAACCTGGTTCACCAGGTCCGCCAGCGTCGGTAAATCGGCCTCATTCAAGTCACGTAACGTGTGATTCATGTTTCTATTCCTCTTTTCAGTAGAAGTGCCAGGCACGGGGCGAACGGCCTTGGTTTATCCAAAATCTTTTGCCCTGTGCCTGGCACTTGGCTCAACTCATACACCCATTGCTTACTCACTGCGCTCCCAATCCACATCGGCCGGCTGCGGCTGGAAACCCAGCGCCAAATTTATCTGATACATAGGATTATTTTCCTCATTGTTGGTCAGAATTAATCTCATTCCCAGTGTTTGGGCAAACTGGATAGCACGCACTTTTAGCGCCAGCGCGATGCCACGCCGCCGATAATCGCGGCGGACTCCGGTAAAATAAGTGTGCATAATTTTGGCCGTTTCGTTTGACATGCCCAGATTCGTCATCCCCACATACTGCCCGTCGGCCAGCGCCACAAACCAGGCTTCCGGCATAAAGTTCGGGTCTTCAAACTCGCTCTGGGCATACAGCGGAAAAGGGGCGTGGGTATATGGATGCGGGCTGGGCGTATCTTCAGTGACGGCCACATCTAGCTCGTAAATTCGTCTTTGCCAGTCCTCATCACGCAAGGATTGCTCGGCTACCGACACAATCTCGATGTTTTGTGCCGCCATTTTGTCGGAGAGATGAGCATAAGGCGCGAGATCAAATTCCGCTGCGTTCAAAACGGAAAGCGGATAACGCATCACGGGCTGAAATCCATTTTGGGTAAGCCAATCGGTTTTTGCTGATTCGTCTTCACGAATTTTGACCGTGAATCCAATCGGGTCATATTTTTGACAGCTGGCGATGATGTAGCTGTAAAAGTCGTCAATCAACGCATGGTTTTGCCATTGTGGTGATAGAAAAATGGCGAAGTGGAAGCGGGCAACGGCCGTATCCGGCAGCATCGAAAAGCCATAGCCAATAATCTCATCACCTTGTTCGGCAACATAGCGGCGGAACAGGCGCTCCGGGGGGCGATGTTGATCCCAATGCCGCCAGGTGGCAACCGAGCCGTGCGCGAATTGGTTGGCCTGATTGTATACCCGGACGATAGCAGCGTATTCTGCATCGTTAGGGTTAAAAGGCCGCAAAGTGTACGATGTCATTGTTGCGTTCCTCCATTCGTGTCACCAGCCCAGAGCTGCTGCATTTCTTCACAGCGAGCCAGCAGTTCATCCAGCGTGCCTTCGTCTTCGATACGGCCGTTCTTCAACACAATGATATGATCAGCCCGCCGCAGTGCCGTCCGCCGGTGGGAGACGACGAGACACGTTAAGGCAGAAGGCAGAGGGCTGAAATCAGAATTCTGCCTTCTGCCTTCTGATTTCTGCCTTTCCAACAGTCTTCCCCATAACACCCGCTCCGTTTCCACATCCAGCGCACTGGAGAGGTCATCAAAGATGAGCAGGTCAGCATTGCGCACAAACATGCGCGCTGCCGCCGACCGCTGTACCTGACCACCGGACAGGCGCACACCGCGCGGCCCGACCAGCGTCTCCAGTCCATCTTCCATTTCGGCCAGGTCTTGTTCGAGCACGGCCGTTTCCACCGCCGCCATCATATCCACCTTCTCTTCCGGCAGACCCAGGAGCAGATTATCGCGCAAACTTTCGCTGAACAGGCGTGGTACCTGCGCCGTGTAGGCCACGCGCGGCGGCACAAAAAACGTCGTCGGATCAGTTACCCGTTCGCCATTCCACAAAATCTCGCCCGATTGAATCGGCAGCAGCCCCAGCAGTGTCTTTAACAGCGTCGTCTTGCCTGATCCAATCCGCCCGGTGATGACGGTGAACGAGCCGCGCGGCAGGGTGAAAGAAATGTCGGTGATACCGGTGATTGGTAATCGGTGATCGGTAATCGGTAAGCCTTCATCCGATAACTGATTACCGTTTACCGAATACCGATAACTCAGGTTTTTCACTTCTAACATTTCTAACGAGTGAACGGCCGTTTTCTCCACAAATGGCAGTTCCGGTAAATCGCCGGTCAGGTAAATCGGGTTGTGGGCCACGGCCGCGCCTGGTGGACTGCCTTGCATTAATCGCTCCATTCGCTGTGCCGACACGCCCACCTGCCGGTAATGGGTGATGAGACGGCCGGCCATGCGCATGAGCTGCGTCGCCGGCCAGACGTAAGAGGCAAACAAGGCAAAATCGCCCACCGTAAATGTCCCCGCAAATATTGATTGGGCGGCAAAGAGCAAAATCAAGCCCACGCCCACGTCCACCGTGCCGTTGCTCAACGTGTCCACGATCTGCACGGTGAGCTTGTCCTGCACCATCGCCGAACGCCGCTGATCATTCACCTGCCGGAAACGGCCGATTACCCGCCCCTCGGCATCAGCCACCTTAATCGCCTGCACCGCGTTGAACATGTCGGCGATGAGACCGGTTACTTCGGCCGTAGCGGCCCGGCTGGCCTTGCGGATTTCTTCGGCTCGTTTGCTCAGCCGGTTGGCGGCAAAAATCACCACCGCCAGCGGCAAAAACGTGCCCAGCGTCACCAGGGCATTGATGCGGAACATGATCACAAACGAGATGATCGCCTGGGTGCCAAAAGCAAATAAATCGTCAAAAACGATGGGCGACGAAGCCATCTGGTCGGCGTCATCGCGCAGGGTGCTGATGATTTTGCCGGAGGGCATGGGGTGACCGTTGTCGTCCAACGGCAGCGCTACACCGCCCGGCAGCGATAAAATGCGGGCTATCATGTTGCGGATCATCAGCGCCATGCCGTGCTGGATGAGATTGATCGTGCCCATGACGGCGATAAACAGCAGCACCACCGAAATCACCAGCGTGCCAATCTGCCAGGCTACGGCCGACCACAAATCCAGGCTAAAACCGGGATCGCCGGTCAGCCCGTTGAAGAAGGCCCGCAGCAGCAGCCCATTCACCACGCCCAGCGACGTGTGAATGGTGAATGGAATAATGTCCGACGCATAGTAACGCGGTCGGAAGCGGATAAGTTGGAGGAAGTATTTGTAAGTCTTCATAGGTCACTTCATTTGGAGACTGGAGATTAGAGACCATATTAGTTTCCAGTCTCCAATCTCTAGTCTCAATCAGGCTATCGCCTCCTCAAGCCCGGTTTGCAAGAGGCTGAAGAATTCCGAATTTGGATCGGCGGCCAGGACAGCCCGGCTGCCGTGTTCGAAGATACGGCCGTTACCCAGCACCATAATCTCGTCAGCCCGCTGGACGGTATGCAGACGATGGGCGATGATAACGGCCGTACGCCCGGCCAGTAGCTTGTCAATCGCTCGCTCCAGCAGCGCTTCCGTCGCCGGGTCGAGCCGGGACGAGGCTTCGTCCAGAATCACCAGCCCCGGATCGGAGAGGAAGACGCGGGCCAGCGCCAGCAGTTGGGCCTCGCCGGCCGAGAGGCTGTGGCTGGCATCCAGCCGGGTGTCCAGCCCGTTGGGCAGGGCGGCCAGCCAGGTGGTTAAGCCTAATTCATCGAGCGCGGTGAGGAGACGGCCGTCATCTACCGAGTCATCAAACAGCGTCAGATTGTCGCGCACGCTAGCGTGGAACAGTTCCACGTCCTGCGTCACCATCCCCACCCGGCGGCGAATTTCCGATTGGGTGGTGTGGCGTAGGTCAATTAGCCCTCCCCCGGCCCCTCCCTTTGGGAGGGGAGTCTTGCTTCCTCCCCCATCGGGGGAGGACTGAGGAGGGGGAGTCCCCAGTCGAATCGCTCCTTCCGTCGGATCATAAAACCGCAGCAGCAGCCGCGAAATCGTCGTCTTACCGCTGCCCGTCCGCCCCAGCAGACCCAAAATGCGGCCCGGTTCCAGCGTGAAGGTGACATTTTTCAGAACGGCGGAAGGATCGTAATCCGTAATCCGTGTTCCGTGTTCCGTTTCGGATGATTCTCCATCGGCTGACGGCTCACGGCTTACGGAATACGGGACACGAAGATCATCATCATAAACAAACGACACCCCCGCAAACTGCACCGACAACGGTCCATCGGGCAGTACGGCATTACTGCCATCGTGAATCGTCGGCTGCTCGGCGAAGAGGGCGGTGATGCGGTTGAGGCTGGCGGCAGCGCGCTGCAAATCCTGCACCTGGCGCTGGATGGCCCACAGCGGCCCGCGAATCACGTCGATGTAGTAAAAGATGAGGTAAACCGTGCCGACGGTCATCACGCTGCTGCGGAAAAGATGATCGCCCCAGAAAAAGGCAACGACGTAAGCGATGCCGGGCACGATAATCGGCAAACCGATCACCCACAGGTTGAGCCGCATGGCTGACTGCACCAGCCGCCAGCGCCGCCGCATCAACTCGTACAGGCGGCGCAGAATGTAAGGCGCAGCACCGTTGGTCTGGATTTCTTCGGTGCCGGTCAGCCATTCTTCCAGGTAGCCGAACAAATCCGCTTCCAAAGCACGGACTTTTTGCCAGCGCGGAACCAGGTAACGGTTAAGCTGGTTGAGTGTGGCCAGGCCGATAAAGGCCACGGCCGTTACCGACACCCCGACTCGCCAATCCTCCAGCCACAACAAAACCAGCACGCCAAAAACCAGCAGCAAATTGCTGCCCAACTGGATGATCAACTGCGAGAAAAAGTTAGCCAGTTGGTTCACGTCGCCATCCACCCGCTCGATCAGTTCGCCGGGTTTGTGGGTTTTGTGGAAGGACATGTCCAGCTTGAGGCAGTGGAGGGCCAGGTCAGCCCGCAGGTCGTTGGTCGCCGTCCAGGCCACAATCTCGCCTACGTAGGTTCCGGCCAGCATAAAGAGTTGGGCGAAGATGGAGATGCTGGTGAAGAATACGGCCGTTCGCACCAACTCGTCCAACGTGCGCCCCGTCTCCGCTGCATCCAAAAAGCGCCGCACCAACTGCGGGTTGATTAATTGCAAGGCGATACTGCCCAGGATCAGCAGGCCCAGCAATGCCGCCCGCCCTTTTTGCGACCGTAGATACTGCACCAACAGCCGCCCGTAATGTTTGAGATTGATTTGTTCGTTCATAGTTTGTGATGTGTGACACGTGAAACAAGATAGTCAGCTACATTTCACGGTTCACGATTTACACCGCTACTAATTCTTTTACTTTGCCATTGCTTGACGGCCGTTCCGCAAACTGCGTCAAGTACAGGTCAAAGTAACGGCCGTGCTGCGCCAACAGTTCCTCGTGCGTGCCCCATTCCACGATCCGACCCTTGTCGATGACCATAATCCTGTCGGCGTGACGGATGGTGCTCAGGCGGTGGGCGATGATGAACGCCGTCCGCCCTTCCAGCAGCGTTTCCGTCGCCTTTTGGATGATGCGCTCCGTTTCCGTGTCCACGCTGCTCGTCGCTTCGTCCAGGATGAGGATGCGCGGGTCGGCGATGAGGGCGCGGGCAAAGGCGATGAGCTGCCGCTGACCGACGCTGACCCGGTTGCCGCGCTCGCCCACGTCGTGGCTGTAGCCATCTTCCAACGACTGCACGAACGAGTCCAGATGAATCG
Source organism: Ardenticatenaceae bacterium (assembly GCA_020634245.1). GTDB lineage: Bacteria > Chloroflexota > Anaerolineae > Promineifilales > Promineifilaceae > JACKCC01. Next base: position 374,369 of record JACKCC010000007.1, read on the forward strand.
CTTTAGCGACAGCCTCCACTTCTTCCTCGGTGGCGTCCAGCTTACCGTAGCGGATGTTGTCAGCGATCGTGCCGGAGAAGGCGAACCCATCTTGCAAGACAATGGCCATCTGGCGGCGTAAACTGGCCACCCGCACGTCACGCAGGTCACGGCCGTCTACTTTCACCGCTCCCTCAATCGGATCATAAAACCGGGAAAGCAAGCTGACGATGGAGGTTTTGCCGCTGCCGGTGTGACCGACCAGGGCCACCGTTTCGCCGGACCGCACGGTAAAGTTGATGTCGTTCAAAATCCAATCCTGATCGGGATCGTATTTGAAATTGACATGATCGAACCGCACCTCACCTTCAATGGCCGGCATTTCCGGCGCATCTGGCTTGTCGGTAATCTCCGGCGCGGTGTCCAGGAAGAGGAAGATGCGCTCGGCCGAGGCCATGGCGCTCAACGTCATTCCGTACAGCTTGCTCATCGCGCTCAGCGGTGCCCAAAAACGCCACAGGTAGTTGATGAAGGCGATGACGAAGCCGACGGTCAGCGTCTCGTTGAAGACCATCGACGAGCCGACGATGATGACCAATCCCGTTCCCAGCACACCGACGAAGTCCACCGAGGGCCAGATCGCTTCGTCGGCGCGGATGGCCGTCATCCAGGAGTTGTTGGAGTCTTGCGTCAGTCCGCCAAAGGTTTGTTTGTTGCGATTTTCGCGCACAAACGATTGGGTGATCTGGATACCGTTGACCGATTCATTGACGTTGGTGTTGATGTTGGAGATGCTTTTGCGTACGTTGCGCCAACTGGTTTCGATGGTTGTCCGCAGTTTGACGATAATGATCAGCAGCAGCGGAATGGTGACGAAGGCCATGGCCGTTAACCGCCAACTCAGCCACAACATCACCGCCAACACGCCAATCAGGTTGATCCCCTCACCGACAAACGTCACCAGGCCGGTGTTCAGCAGCCGGGCAATCGATTCGACATCGCTGGTGATGCGCGACATGATCCGGCCCACCGGGTGTTTGTCGTAAAAGCGCAAGCTGAGCCGCTGGATGTGGCTGAACAGATCATCGCGCAAATCAAATAAGACGCCCTGCCCAATCACGGCCGACATCCAGACTCGCGTCCGCCCGCCAACCCAGCCTAGCAGATGCAGGCTCATGAGAATCAACGCCAATCGTTTAATAGCGCTCACGTCTTTAGCCACGATGCCTTTGTCCACCACCTGGCCCAGAATGTACGGCTCAAACAGGGGGACACCGGCGGCCAGGAGGATGCCCAGCCCGACCAGCGCCATCTCGCGCCGATACCGACCCAGGTAGGCCAACATGCGTATAAATAAGGTTTTATTGAACGGCCGTTGTTCGGCCTCTTCTAGTTCTTCGTAAGTCGTATTTTCAGACATAATAGTCTCCCAGAAACCGGGTTTTTCGGAAAAATCCGGTTTCTAGCTTTTTACACCGCCAACGGCAGCGGGCGGCTGTTAGTCGCTTGGCCATTTGCCGTTGGCGCATATTCTCTCAAATAGCGATGAATCTCTGCCTCTAGTTCATCACTTTCACGATATTGCAAGTCGTAGATGTGGGCATACTCGCCGCCCAAATCCAGCAATTCCTCGTGCGTACCTTCCTCGGCCACCACACCATCTTTCAGAACGATGATGCGGTCGGCATGTTTGATCGTGCTCAACCGTTGGGCGATGATCAGGCTGGTTCGGCCTTGCATCACCTGCTCCAGTGCCCGCTGGATTTCGTGTTCGGTGCGTGTGTCTACGGCGCTGGTCGCCTCATCCAAAATCAGGATGGCCGGATCGACGAGGATAGCACGGGCCAGCGACAACCGCTGCTTCTGGCCGCCGGAGAGCCGCACGCCCCGTTCGCCGATCTGGGTGTCGTACCCTTTGGGCATTTCCATGATGAACTCATGCGCCTGGGCCAGTTTGGCGGCGGCGATGATTTCATCCGGCGTCGCATTTGGGTTGCCGTAAGCGATGTTCTCACCCACGGTGGCCGAGAAGAGGAACGCCTCCTGAGGCACGATGCCGATGTGGCGGCGCAGGCTGTCCAGAGTCAGGTCGCGCACGTTACGGCCGTCTACCAAAACCTGTCCTTCCGTCGCTTCCTGGAAACGGCCGATCAGGTTGACCAGCGACGACTTGCCGCTGCCCGTGCCGCCCATCACAGCCACGATTTCGCCCGGCTTGACGTGCAGGTTCAGCCCCTGCATCACGTAGCGGTCCGGCTCGTCGTCAAAAGCAAAATGCACATCGCGGAACTCAATCTCACCGCGAACGCCATCCAACTCAACGGCGTCGGGATCATCCTCAATCACCAGCGGCGCGTCCAGAATCTGGAACAAGCGTGGCGCAGCCGCCAACGCCTGCCGCATCATGCTGATCAACCAGCCCATGAAACGCACCGGCCAGATGATGCCCCACAGATACCACTGGTAGGCGAAGAAGCGGCCTAGATCGCCCTGGCCGCTGAGGACGCGCTGCGCCCCAAACCAGGCCAGCAGGGCGAAGGTCAGGCCGACCATCAAATCCATCGCCGGGAAGGAGTTGGCTTCCAGCCGCTGCCGGTCCAGGTTTTTGGCCCGATTGATGGCGTTTTGCTCACGGAAACGGCCGTATTCCAATTTCTCCTGGGCAAACGCTTTCACCACACGAATACCGGAGATGTTTTCCTGGAGAACGGCCGTTAACTTACCCATCTGTTCCCGCACCGCTTCCCACGACGGCCCAATGCGCTTGTTAAAGTTGTAAACGATGAACACCAACACCACCAGCGGCAGGTATAACACCAGCGTCAACTGCCAGTCCATCACAAACAGGATGATGCTCGTCCCGGTGAACGCCAGCGCCGCCATCCCCTGAATAAGAAAACCCCAGCCCAGGTATTCCTGCACCGCCTCCACGTCGCTTGTCACCCGCGACATGATTTGCCCGGTGGGCATATCCCGGTAAAAACTGGTGGGCAGGGCTTGCAGCTTGGCATAAATCTGATTGCGCAGGTCGCGCACCACGTTTTGCCCCACCTGATGCTGCACCGTCCACTGCAAGTAATTGACAGTGGATCGCATCGCCTGCGCCAAAACAAGCAGTCCCACGTAAAAAGCCACCCGCTTCAACTCTCCCGATTGCAGCCCCCGGCTGATCGTCCAGCCAAAAATCGTCGGAACCAACAAATCAGCACTAATGGACATAGTGGCCAGTGTCGCCGACAAAGCAAATCGGCGGCGATACGGTGTTATGAAACTGAGTAGTCGTCTAAAGTTGTTCATGGTATATCCTCAAACATTTCTGTGCTGCGGTCGGTGTCCCACCGAGCCGCCCAAGAAACAAAAAACCCCGTATGTCACTGCGACATACGGGGTTGAAGGACCAAGGTTGGTGGTGGAATCAGGGTTTTATCTCTCCACACAATCGCTTCGTGTCACTCAAACACCAATGCATGCCGCAAGCCAGCAAAACAGGAACTCGGCTGTTAGCGAAAACACGGTTACGGAAGATGTTGATGATGATTGTGTTCATCTGCATGGGTGTCTCCTTTCAAGTTTTTGGCATCAATATGCCGACCCACATTCTAACCGATATTAACGGCGGCTGTCAAATTAAATTTTCCGGTTGACATGAGGAATTGGATAACAGTATACTTCATTTATGTTAATGGGAGAGTGAAGCTTCCCCATCACGCCGCAGAATCAGCCAAAAAGAAAATTCGTCATAATGTTTGTCAACAAAACGTTTGCAAACTTAATGTCTTTTAATTCAGTAAACCTCATAAGGAGATTCCCATGACCGTCACATATGCTGACAAACCCTGGTTAAAACAGTACGATGAGGGTGTTCCCGAAATGGTCGAAATACCCAATCATTCTTTACACCATTTTTTGACAGAGGCGGCCAGACAATTCCCCGGAAACCCAGCCATTATCCTGAAAGGCAACAAGATCAGCTATCGCCAACTAGATGAGGAGACTGATGCTTTTGCTGCTGCTCTAATTGCCAATGGGTTCAAAAAAGGAGATCGGGCAGTCATCTACACCCCTAATACGCCCCAATTTGTTATCAGCTATTTCGGCATTCTCAAGGCTGGCGGCATCGTCATTGCCACGAATCCCCTTTACACCGAACGCGAGTTGGAGCATCAATTGATTGACTGCGGCGCTGAAACTGTGGTTGTGCTGAGCTTGTATTACAACACGCTGAAGAATGTCCAACGCAAAGGCAAAACAAAGGTTAAACGAGTCATTGTCGCCAATATCAAAGAATATTTGCCTGGACATCTAAAATTCCTTTTCACAATTGCCAAAGAAAAGAAAGAGGGTCATCGCGTTGCCATTGAAGCAGGCGATATGAGTTTTCAGGACTTCTTGGCAACGGGCAAACGTTTGCCGAAACCCAGTGTCGAAGTAAATGGTGATGATATTGCGCTGCTGCAATATACCGGCGGCACCACGGGTGTAGCCAAAGGTGCGGTGGGACTGCATCGCAACCTGGTAGCCAATACGTTGATGCTGGAGACCTGGATCGAATGGGAATATGGCAAAGAAGTCTTTCTCGCGGCTATCCCCTTTTTCCACGTTTACGGCATGGTAACGGCCATGATTTTCTCTATCGCTATCGCCGGCTCGATGGTTATCATTCCAAATCCGAGGGACCAGAAGGATTTGTTAGGCAGCATTAACAAATACAAACCGGGCATTTTCCCCGGTGTCCCAGCCATGTACAATGCCATCAACAATAATCCTGATGTGGCGGCTGGCAAATATGATGTTCGTTCTATTCGGGCATGCATTTCTGGTTCAGCGCCCCTGCTGGTTGAAACTAAAGTGCGATTTGAGGAACTGACCGGCGGCACCCTGGTTGAAGGGTTTGGTATGACCGAAACATTGGTAGCAACCCATGCCAACCCAATTAAAGGGAGAAATCAGGCAGGGTCTATTGGTATTCCGCTACCCAACGTAGACTGTCGTATTGTGGACGCTGATATGGGTGAAAAAGATATGCCGGTAGGGGATATTGGCGAATTGATTGTTCGCAGTCCTTCGGTGATGCAGGGATATTGGCAGATGCCTACGGAGACAGCCAACACGCTGCGCAACGGCTGGCTCTATTCTGGTGATATTGCCCGGATGGATGAAGATGGTTATTTTTACATTGAAGACCGCAAGAAAGATATGATTATTGCCGGCGGTTATAATATTTATCCTCGGGAAGTGGAAGAAGTTTTGGCTAATCATCCGGCTGTGATGGAGGTCTCGGTAGCTGGCATCAAAGATCCAAATCGAGGTGAAACGGTTAAGGCCTGGATTGTTAAGCATCCCGGCAATGCCACAACAGAAGAAGAGATCATTGAATGGAGTAAAACGCAGTTGGCCAAATATAAATATCCGCGTATTGTTGAATTCCGCGACGAACTACCTAAGACAACGGTGGGTAAGGTTTTGAAGCGGGAACTGGTTAAGGAACACGAAGCAGCTAAGTAACGGCCGTATCAACGATTCTATTTTGGAAAGAGGAGACTGGGGACGGTAGATTGGGGATTGTCATGATCTCTGGTCTCAAATTCCCGGTCTCTGTTTTCTTTAAGTTTCACTCATGAGTAGTTTTGACGAATACCTCTTTGTTGATCGCCTGAAAAAGCTAAAAGGCTTTGAAAAACTGTTGCTGCCACAAACCCGGCAGGCTGTGATGGCGATTGAAGGCCCGCAAGATATGGGCAAAACGTGGCTGGTAAGCAAGATGCGGCAGCACTGCCAGCAACCAGAGTTGAATTTACCGGCCGTTCAAATTGATTTTCGGAATCCGCGAGAGATGCACGAGATTCAGGATGTGCTGGGACTGGTGCGGCTGCTGCGGAACAAGCTGGGCTATGACGGCTATTTTAATCGGTTGAATGAAACGATTAACAGTTTTAGCCAGGCTGATTTAAGTGCGGCAACAGATGGTTTGCAGGGTTTGCGGCGTAACCTGGAAGCATCATTTAATCTGGATGAACTGCGTGGGCTTTGTTTTGACCTGGCTGTCAATTTTGAAAACCTGGCAGGCGACACACTGCACATGAAGACGATTGAGTTGGTGAGTTACTGCCAGCGCCGTCGTTTGCTGGCCCGCTTGGTAACCACATGCCGGGAACTGCGGCCGGAGGTTGATTGGCAGACCGGAATGGATGTGACATTGGGTGATGAAGCGGCGGTGGGGGACACGGCCGTTCCCCCCACCACCGCCTTCATCACCGACAACAACGCCCTGCTCCGCGCCGACAGCCAGCAAGAACGCCAACACGCCGAACGCCAGATCAGCAGCGCCTTCTTCGATGGACTGGCCGCAATCATGCAAGATAAAAGCTTGGCCGTCTTCTTATTCGACTCTGTCGAGGCCGCCCCGCCGGAAGCCCAGCGCTGGCTGCTGGACGAGATGCTACCTCGCCTGAACGACGAAGCACTCAAAGACATGGTCGTCATTATTACCGGGCGCAAAACACCGGACATGAGCCGCCTGGACATTCAACACTTGCTGGTAGAAACCAAACTCGAACCCTTTGTCGAGACCGACATCCGCGAATATTTTGAACAGCGGCGCAAAATCACCGGCCTGGATTTGCGCACCATTATTCTCACCAGCGGCGGCATTCCCGGCGCGCTGGCCATGATGGCCGACCACGCCCTCATTACAACCGAGGCCGATGACGACTTCTTTAGTGACGTTTAGTGGCTGGAAGATGGTAGCTGGTTGTGGGTAGCTGGTAGCTGGTCAAACCGAGCCACCAGCAACTAACCGCCAGCAGTCAGCCACCAGTAACCAAAATGACCCAAAGCACGACCGAAACCATCACCTTCTACCTGGAAAAAATCCTGCAATCGGTGCATCCGATGATGGCCGAGGCGATTTACCTGGCTTCTGTGCCCCAATGGTACGACCTGGCATTGTTTTCAGCCATCCGTGATGTAGATGACGGCCGTAACGAAGGCTTAATCGAACGGCTGACCCGCTACTCCTTCATCATGCGCTGGGATGACGAGGCTGCTGGCAGCGCCACCTACGCTATGCGCCCCGAAGAACGCCGCCTAACCCAGCGTTACTGGATCATGAAAGATCCCGATGCCTACCGGGCAGCACACCGGCGCGCTTTAAGTTATTGGCAGGATCACCCCGATCCCAACGACTTCGCCCAAGCGCAAAATCTGCTCTACCACCAGCTTTTTGTCGACCAAAACGCGGCCACCGATTGGTTGGTTAACCGCTTTCGCGCCTATTACAACGACCGCCAACTCGTGGCTATCGAACGTCTGCTGGACACAGCCGATGAAGCTCGCTTTTACCTGACCTTACTCCAGGAACCCATTTCTGATCTGGAGATTTTGCTGACGCACTTGCGGGCACGGTTGGCCCAACTGCGCGGAGATTGGGCTGAAAGTCAAAAAAATCTGGAGGCTTTGCGGCAAAAAACAGATTTACCCCCTCAGCTTCAGCCTTACATTACCCGCGCCTATGGCCACATCCTGGCCCACAATGGCGATTTTGTCGGGGCGATTGCCGAGTACGAGCGGGCGCTAACCCAGTTCCAGGAACAGGCCACGGCCGTTACCCCCAACAGTTTTACCAACGCCGCCACCCTGCAAGCCGACCAGGCCCAAACCATGATTGCCCTGGGCGATGCCTACGTTGGTCTGGCAACGGCCGTTCGCGGCCCAACCGAAACGGATAACGAGATGATGGTCAGGTTACGGCCGTTACGCACCCTGCTCAACTTCATCATCTCCCTGCCCCTCGTCATCTACTTAAGCATGTACCTGGGCTGGCGCGTCTGGCGGCCCGAATTTTGGCCCACCTTGCAGGGGTTGGACTGGATCGTTGCCCGTCTGTTTGCCATTGGGGCACGCTACTACCACCGCGCCGACCCGCTGCTGGAACAATACGGCGATCCCGGAGAAGGCGTCGCTGCCGACGAAAAACTGGCCTACCTTTACCTGGCCCTGGGCGATGCCCGGCTGGCCCAAACCCAATTTGACCGCCTGCTGCAAGAAAGTGAAGCGCCGCTGGGTGAATACCGCCAGGCGGCTGTGCGCGTCGGGTTGGGACAGGCCTGGCTGCGGCAGGAGCAACCGCTGTTGGCCCGCGAACAACTCGAAAAAGCGCTGCCGATTTTACAGCAGTATGAAGACAAACCACTGGAAGCCACCTGCCGCGCCGCGTTAGCCGAAGCCCTGTTCATTACCGAGCCGGAACAGGCCATCGCCCAGTTTGACCAATCGGCCCACATTGCGGCCGCGCAGGATGATTGGACGGCGGCGACGAACACGCTGGAGCGGATGGCGGCGTTGGGAGCCACCCACGGGATGACGGAACCGGTACAGCAGCAGGCAACGGCTGTTGCCCAAAATCTGCCCCAGCGCCATTACACTGCCCGCTTCCGCCATCCTGCCCTGGTTTATTTTCAGCGGTTGACGCTGCTGCTGCTGCCGCTGGTTTTGCTGCTCATGCCCATGCTCGTCATCCGGCTGGACAGCCGCAGCACGCTCACACCGACCATCCAATTCAAGGCCGCCCCCATTTTCAACCCGGCCCAGGTTGTGTCCTCTCAACTGAGCCAGGGCGTGACGACAGCCAACGTCGTATCGGCCAGCGACGCCAGCGTCATCATCTGGCTGGCGGTGGCCCTGCTGGTCATTTACATTGTCCTCTCGGTGGGATTGGGCCTGCTGCTCATCGTGGTGACGCCGCTGCGCACGGTGCAGGAACGGGGCCAATCGGCCGCCGTGCGGCTGGACGAATCCGGCATCAATCTGGGAACAGGGTCGCATGTCGCCTGGGATGCGGTGACTGAATTGGTGACCGGGGATGTGCAATTGTGGCAACGGCCGTTACCCCACGAATCCGCCTTTGCCCTGGTCACGCCCACTCAACGCCTCATCATACGCGGCAGTACCAACTGGTACACCGCCCTGCGCCAACGAGTCAGCGTCCACTTACCCGCTGCCACGCCGGTCACCAACTGCGATACGACGATTTTGAACAGCCGTCTCGGCCGGTTCTACATCGTCAATGTCGTTTTGCTGGCGCTGGTAACGCTGCTGGCCTGGTTCGCGCCACAGCCGTTGTGGTGGGACATTCCCGGTCTGCCCTACAGTCTGGCCGATTTGTACCCCTTCTTTTACCTGGGTCTGGTGGCGCTGCCGATGTGGTGGGTGGTGATACGGCCGTTGCAAACCCAAATGCACCTCGAACCGGACAGCCGCCTCCCCTGGTGGCTGCTGGGCGGAGGGCTGCTGCTGGCTCTGTTCCAGGGCGTCACGCTTTTCCGGCCTTTGTTAACGGCCGTCAACCTGTATCCGCCGCTGGTAGCACTAATCTTACTGGCCGGCAGCGGCTGGGCCGTTTGGCGGGTGCGGGAACGGGGTGCGCCGGTTTATGATGCGAAAGTGCGTTGGGGAACGGCCGTTGTCGTCGCTCTGGTTGGTTTGTTGATGGGGTTGTTACTGCTGCGGGAAACGGCTGCTTACCATTACCTGGTTCTGGGTAACGCCCGCCGCGACCGCGCCCAACTCGTCACCGACGCCGCCGAAAAAGAAGCCCTGCTGGCCGGTGCAGTGAATGCCTATAGCCAATCCATCAAAATTGGGGCGACCCGGCTGTTGGGCATCGACGTGCGGGCAGCCACCCGAATTCCGCTGGGTATTCCTGAGCCACAGAGCTTCACCTGGCTGGCGGCGCTCAACAATCGGGCGGCGCTGCAAGTCCAACTAGGCCAATATCCCGAAGCCATCGGCAGCTACAACGTCATCATCGACTACACCGACCGACCGGCCGACGTGTACGCCTGGCGCGCCATCGCCCGGCAAAGCTGGAGTACCGTCGATACCGGTGAGGGTGAACTGACAATGGTCAAAAATCAATACGAGCTGGCTCTGGGCGATTTTGCTCAGGCCATCGAACTGGCCCCGCGCCGCACCGAGTTCTACCTGTGGCGGGCCGTTGCCAACCAGGCACTGGATAACCTGGCAGCGGCTGAGACTGATTACTTGTGGGCGCTGGCCCAAACTGAGCCGCCGGCCATTCCATTGACGCCGCAGCAGCAGGAGCGAGCGCTGACCGGCATGGGCTGGATTCGTTACAAACAAGAAGATTTTGTGGCTGCTAAACTATTCTTTGAGCAGGCTGTCCAGGCCAATCCGGAGGAAGCTGAGGCGTGGGTTGGCTTGGGATATGCCGATTATTCGCTGGGATTGTATGATGAGAAGGCCGTTGCCTGGGAACGCGCCTATGAACTGGCTCCCGACGATCCGACCGTGCTCATCTCCTTGGGCACGCTGCATTGGAAATTGGGCGGCCGTACCGATGACGCTTCGGCCAAGTGCCTTGAATACAGCACTTCTGCCGACTATTTTGCCCGTTCAACAGCCCAGCCGGGCCAAGATGCCAAGTCGGTGGCCTTCACGTTCCGCACGCTGGGCCAGGTGCAAAGTTTGCTTAAGGGCTGCCCCGATTTCACCGATCCTCACCCCTACCAGCTAACCGTCAACAGCTACACCGAAGCGATTCGATTGGATCCGGAAAACATCGATTATTACCAAAAACGGGGCCGCTGGGAGTATGCTCTGTGGCTGCAACTGGCTGACACACCGGAAAATGAGCATTTGCTTTATGACGCCCTGGCCGATTTGACGGCCGCTTTCAAGGGCGGCTACCGGGATAACACGACGCTGACTTTCTTACGCAATGTGCTGGCCACTCTGGAACCGCGCGCGCTGGCCAAAGCGTCTGATGCAATGGCGACGGGCGATTTTGCTGCAGCTCTGAATGAGTACAGCGTTTTGGCCGAGGCCCAACCTGATAAAGCCAGTATCCAATTCCAGGCCGGGTTGGCGGCATTAGGATTGGAGGACGAGTCAGCAGTGAATTGGTTTGAGCAGGGGATAGCAACGGCCGTTGCCGCTCCCAACGCCACCCAACTCCTCACCCAGGCCCTGACCAACCTGGATGCTTTCCTGGCCGCCCACCCGAATGTAGACGGCCGTACCCTGCGCGAAAAATTAAATGCAGCCATACTGTCCTCCCAGGCCAACGACCCCGACCGGGCTTTTGCCGATGGGCTGGCCGCTCTGGCGGCCGGAAATCAGACCGAAGCGGATGCTTTGTACCAGCGCGGCCTCACTCTGGCGGCTGAAAAGCGTTATGTGACCGCGGTGAAAACGGCCGTTTTCGCGCTCCTCGCTTACCCACCCAACCAGATTGAGCCGATTTTGTCGCTGGTACGGAAACAGATGGGGGTGTTAACGGCCGTGACCACCGACGAAACCGACACCGCCGCCGCCTTTGATCTGGCCTACGTTGCCGTTGTGGCCCAGGATTGGCCCACGGCCGGTCAATGGTACAACGAAGCCATCCGCCGTACGGCCGTCAACAATCAATACCCCATCCTGCGGGCCAGCCGCGCCGATTTTTACCAGCTTTGGGGTATCACCGGCGTCACTAGCGACCAAATTTTGACAGCGATGGAAGCGGCGCTGCCAGAGCAATTGGCCGCCTACCCCGATTTGAACAACGCCCAGCTTTACTGGCGCTTCCGGGCCTGGTTCAAGTACGGGCTGGGGTTGTCGGCTTACCGGCTGGATGCGGATTCGGCCGCTGCTGCGGCGCTAAAATCAGGGCAGGCCGATGCCGACATCGCCTTTAGCCTCCACCCCGACAACGCCTACGTCCAATCCTACCTGACCGAAGGAGCCTGGGGCTGGTTCAACATCTCTCGCGGCGATGATGCGTATGCGGCCAGCGATTACGAAACGGCGTTGACTTATTATGAATTGGCCGCTCAGTCTTACAAGCCGGAGCGCAACAACGATGCCAAAGCGGAAGCGATTTTGGCGGCCTTCAAAGCGGGAGCGGCAGCGGTACAGGTGACGGCATTTGATCAGGCGGCCGATTGGTACAAAGAAGGCGTGCAGTTAGCCCAGCTTTATAACCGGCCTGACGACATCGCCACAGCACGTAGTGTTTTAACGCAAATCAGGGGATCACACCCGGCTTGGGGGGACGAGATTGGCAATTTGTTAGAGCTGCTGCCGGAGTAGTTCCAGCAGGCCGTCGGGGTAAAGGGGTGGGGCGTTCTTACCTTCAAAATCGCTCAACGATTTCCAGAAGGCGGTGAAGGGCTGGCCGTTGTCTTCTAATCCTTTGAGTACGGGCCGACGGTATAGTGTGGTATCTTCAAAACGGCCGTCGTATACCTGAACGATTTCGTGGCCAGGCTGGCCGCTGAAGGTAAAGATATTTTCCAGGGTAGCCAGATAGCGCAGGCCGGTAACGGCCGTGTTCAATTCCTCACGAATCTCCCGCATTAACGCATCCTGGCTGAATTCGCCAAACTCAATACCGCCACCCAGGGGCCGGTAAAAAATCTGGCGCTTGAGGGGATCGTACCCTTCGACGGTGAGGATACGGCCGTTATGACTAAAAACGCAAATCACAATAGGACGAATATTCATTTCAGAAACGCATTAATCTTGGCGGAGAGTTCAGCAAAGTTTATAGGTTTGATTATTAAATCCGAACAGCCGGCAGCCATCATTTTTTGTTTTTCTTCAACCGTCGCCGCGCCGGTCAAGGCAATAACCGGCGAATCCTGTACGGCTTTAATTTGCTCTGTTGCCAACCAGCCATTCAGGCGTGGCAGCAGCATATCCATCAAAATGAGGTCTGGCTTTTCCAGTTCCGCCAGCCGAACCCCTTCGATCCCATCATTGGCCAACAAAACATCATGCCCATCTTCTTTGAGACGTCGCTGAATGATTTTTTGGATGATCTTATCGTCTTCCACAAGCAAAATTTTTGCCATTCCGGAACCTCTTCCACCAGACTATTCAAGTATAACATATTCAAAAAACAATAATATTGAGAATCCAGTCCGGTTTTAGACGAAAACGGGAAAGTCATTTGAATTAAAAGGTGATGGTTTTCCCGTTTTCTCTGAGTAAACTACAAAGGGGTAGCGCATTTTCATCAAAAATCATTTTGTGATTTGCCCAGGCCAGCGATATTAAGACTTTCGTACCGGCTGTAAGGCACGCCACAAAGGACCTTCCTGCCGTTGGCCGCGCCGATCCAGGTCACTGTTGGCCAGGATGACACCATCGGTACAGCGGGCTGTCAGCCCACGGATAATGCGGCTGAGAAGTTGGTTGCGAATATAAAAATCTTCATCTAGTGTCCACTGCTTTTGGCTGTCCCAGCTTTGGGCCAGAACAAAGGCGTTGCTCAATGGTTGATTGGGAATGTTCCACCAGCCTTGTGCGGCCGTTTCCAACCACACCTGCAATCGCACCGGTTTGCCACCCAGCAGGTAGCCATAAATCGTGGAGATCATAATGCCATTGGGGTCGGGCGGATCGCCCAGATCGGGGGGATTGGCCGTCACCAATCCCTGGTTGATGCCGTCAATGAAAGTACGGCCGATTTCCGCCGCCGAACGCAGTCCCATCATCTGGGCCGATTGGCGCAGCCGGGCCGCCGACTGTACCAGCCAATCACATACGGCCGCGCCGGCCACATCTGGTACGGGCTGGAATCGTTTTTGAGAGAGCAGTTCGTTGAATAAGTTGTAGAGAAAGACATCAATGGAGGCATCCCCGTCTCTATTCGCCAACCACAATCGCAATTCCTCCACCAATCCGGCAAACTTCATATCCACCCGTTCCACCAGCCGGTCTGGCAGTTCGTCGATGGGCAGCAAATCGGGGATTTCCGGCCGGTACAGCCGCTCCGTCAGTAGCTCAGCCCGCGCCGGGTCCAGATCATGAATGCTCAAAGTCAACGCCTCGGCCACATCGAAGGCGGAAGGATGGACATCCCAATCGGGATGGGCCAGGGCCAGCCAGGTGAGCCAGGCGCGCACGCGCGGTTCTTCGCGCGGGCTGGAGCGGCGGCGCAGTAGGAAATAGGGCAGCCCGGCCTGTTTGAGGGCCTGAGTCAGATTGTAACGCAGCGCCCCATCAAGATAGGGAGTGATGATGGCGATTTCGCTGGGATGGACGCCATCCTGTTGGATGATGTCTTGCAACGCGGGGATGAGGCTGGCGATCATTTCGCGGCGGTAACGGCCGTTTACCACCCCCACAATCGCCGCTGCCGCATCAACCGTCGGCTTACTGGTATGCTGCAAATGATTCTCCACCAGATTGGCCAGATGATCCATTTCCGGTGGCGCAATAAACGAGGGGACAAATTCAAAAACGTACTGGCTGCGCGTGCGAAAACGAGATGCACCGGCCGGATCGGCAGCCATAAACCGTTTGTAACCGCCACCAGAATCATAAGCAATCGCTGTTGTCTGGGCCGCCGCTAATAAGTTGTGGACAAAATTCTGCCCGGCAGGCGTAAATTCCTCCACGTTATCCACGATCAAATGGCGGTAACGCTCACTGAAATAGCGGTGAAATTCGGGGTGCTGCACCAACTGCGTATCAAACACCTCTATCACCAGCGACAAATCCAGCAGGCTGTTGTCCAGGCAGGCCTGGCGGAAAGTGCGGGCCGCTTTAGCCGCGTCTTGCAAATGAAGGATCCGCTCCTGACCGCCGGCCCAGGTGTTGATCTGGCGCGCGATGGCTTCATCCAGACTCAATCCGTTCAGCGCCGCCCGGTTCAGTGTGTCCAGCAGTTGGCTGACGATTTGCTGCGGTCGCAACCGTAAATTGGCGAAAGAACCGGCAGCAATCATCGGCTCCACTGTTTTCCACATGAGCAGCTGCGCTAAATCATAGCTTAAAAAGGTAGGCGGATGAGATGGGTAAGCAAATCCAGCCGGACGGGCCATCAACGGCCAGAACAGAGCCACCATTTCCTGGGCCATCCGGTTGTAGGTAATGATTTTCAGATCGGCGTACGGTCCCAATCCAGATTGGTGAACGGCATCCAGGTAGCTTTGTTGATGCTCCGGCTCGGCAACCAGAACCAGGATGGTGTAGGCCGGTTCACCGCCGCGCAGCAGGCGCAGCAGCCGTTCCTGCAAAGCGGTCGTTTTACCGGTACCGGCCGCGCCCAGCAAAAAACTTATCTTGCCGGCGTCTACGGCTTCCTGTTGGGTGAGTGTTAACTCAAACATCAATCAAAGTCGGTGGGCCAATCGGGATGGCAGTAATGGTCGAACATACGCTCAATTTGACCGGTGGTAACCCGCGACACAGACAGCGGCGGAAGGTCATCCTCACGGAAAAAGCCGACGCCGTTGGTTTCCAGAGTGTGGATGGGCGTGCCGCCGTCTAATCGGCAAAGGAAGAAAAGTTTGTAGGTGTGCCAGGGAATGGGCGGATGTGGGTGTTGGTTACGATCATACACGGCGAGAAGTTTAACGGCCGTTGCCCGATACCCCGACTCCTCCCAAATCTCCTTCTCTACACACTGACTCGGCGACTCGTTCACGTCAGCCCAACCACCAGGCAGCGTCCACAAACCATCGGCCCGCTCCTTGACTAGCAAAATGGCGTTATCCTGAAAAATCACGCCGCGCACATCAATCTTCGGCGTGGCGTAACCCGATTCCTGGGCCAGTAAGTCGGCAATCTTGTCGACACTAGCATCCGTATGCCCTGCCAAAATCTCAGCAGCGATGCGCTGGATAGCTTTGTACCGTTCCCGGTCGTACGCCCCTTCGGTGTAGGTCAGCCCGGCCTGGGCAATGGCCTGCAAATTTTGTGCCCACTCCAGCCATTTTGGTTGCATGAATCATCCTCGTTAATCATTAAGGTTGGCGGTAACGCAGGTGAACCGCCCCCAGATGAATTTCGTCGCCGTCCATGAGTTGGATGCCGTATTCGGGCACCTGTTGGTCGTTGACCCAGGTACCGCTGGTGCTGTGCTCGTCAAAGATGCGGTAATGGCTGCCTTCCAGGTGCAGACTGGCATGAAGCCGGGAGACGGTAATGTCGTTCTCGAAGGCGATGTTGCTTTGCGCTGGGGAACGGCCGATTCTCTCCACAATCTGGCTTAACTCAAACAGCGGCTGGGTTTGTGTCTCTGCATCCAGCACCTCAATGCGGGCAATGGTCCGCATCTGAATGGCCTCGATCACCGGTTTGGTTGGCGGCGCTTCGGCTGGTTTGGCCGACCTTCTGTGGGACGGGCCGCGCGGGATGAGATCGGCCAGGCCGGAAAGGCGGCCTTTACGAAGGGTAAAAATGAGTACGGCCAACAAGATAGCCAGCACAACCAGCCACAAAAATATGCGGCCAGCCATGGCCAGGAATCCGCTGCCCGGTTCCAGTTCCGGCGGCAGCGATTTTGACCCCTCAGTAACTATAAGCTGGATTTCCGGGCTGGTCACGCGCAAACCCTGGATGTCAAGAACAGCTACCTCAACAGAGTTCATACCCAGTCCCAAATTGCTGACATCCACGTCAAACTGGGCAATATCCACGACAGGAATGTCATAACTCAAGTCATTGACTTTGAGTTGGGCAGCGGCCAACTCTCGCGTCTCGCCATCCAGCCATGCCAGCGTTGTAGAAAATCGTAGTTTGACCGGCTTGTCCAGATTGGGCAAAGAAAGTTCGCGGCTTTCTAGCGGCAGATCGATAGTGATCATGGGCAAGTTGCCGGGGATGGTCACGGTGCTCTCGGCACTGACGGATTGGCCGTCAGCCAAAATTAGCTCGACGGTGGCCTCGCCGCCGGTCATGCCTTGAACGGGATAAATGGCGGAAGTCTGGTCACGGAAGCTGGCAATGCGGCCCCAAATCGCGCCTAAATCGGCCGTGTCTTGCAGACGGGCCGTCAGCCCTCGCGAACCGGCCGCAACGCTGGCCAGATAATCCTGACCGAACTGCTGGCTGCCCGGAGAGAGGTCCTCATTGGTCAGCCAAATGGTGTGGATGGGCACGCCCATCGCCACAGCGTGGCTGGCTATTTCGTTCTCGCTGAAGGCGGTGCTGACCACATCGGTACCGTCGCTCATGACGACAATGGCCGGGGTCATGGCCGGGTCTGGCTTCAATTCGTTGATCTGGTCGATGAGACCACCGAGGCTATCGAGGAGAGCCGTCGCGCCTAGTTCCGGTTCCAGCGGGGTGGCAAAGAGGTTGGAGACGCTGTTGTGGAACTGTTCGGGAGGCAGGATTTGGGCGGCGGCCGTTTCCCCAGCCTTGTAAATGGCGACTACATCCAGTCCTTCCTGCATAGTGGCCGGGCTGGCAAACTGTTTGATGGCTTCCTGGATAGCCGGCAGTTGGGCGGAAACGCCGGGCGGAATGTCTATGAGAAATAGAGTAAAGGTGCCAACAGAGGTACGGCCGTTCGCCGTCACCGGCCCTGATGGAACCCCATTGTGGTACACGGTCAGCGTCTGCTGGCTGAAGTCCAGCGGATTCCCCGATCCATCCATGCCGTAGACCGTCAGATCAACGTTGGGCGGGCTGCTAACCTTGCTGCCGGTGATGAAAATTTGGGATGAATTGCCGGAGTCCTGAGCTGCCGCTCGTCCGCCAACGGACAGAGCGAACAGGCATACGAAGAGAAAAACTTGAAATAAAATCCGCCAGTTTTTGTTTTGCATTTTTCCTGCCTCTTGGCTTCTGCTTACCGTGCTATAATAGCAAACCAATGATAGAAAGTAAACATAAAACTGACAAGCAGTGTCAGGCACAGGGCGTCAAGCTCTACGCCAACCAGGCCGTTCTGCCCTGTGCCTGGCACTACTGCTGGTGATGCGTGATGCGTAAGAAAAGTGTGGGCAAGCTGTTAATCCTCTTAAGCCTGGTCTGGCTCATCATTGGATCAGTGCCGGTGCAGGATGGCTCGGTGTACGCTCAGGATGACGTGCAGTTGTACCTGGGTCAACCAGACATATCGGCTTTTCCGCAGGTGGCCGTGCCGCTGAGGGCCATCGACGCCCAGGGCGCGCCCGTGAGCGATTTATCCCGATTGAGCCTGCGCGAGAACGGTATTCCACTGGAATATGAGCTAACCACTGTGCCTTTGGGTCTGGACATCACCTTTGTGATTGACGCCAACACGACGATTGAAACGGATGATAGCGGCAACACCATCACCCGGCGCGAAAAGGTGATCGAGAGCATCAGCCAGTTTGCCGGGCAGTACATGGATGCCAATGGACAGGATCGGATTTCGGTGATGGTGCCGGATGAAGGGGGCGAACACGGCCGTTTCTTCATCCAGGACAATCTCAATCCCGTCCCCTTTGCCCAGGCTATCACTGCTTACAAACCCAAAATCCTGAACGACACACCGCTCAACGAGATGCTCTCCCTGGCTATCCAACGGGCGGCGCAGGCGGAAGACGGCCGTTTCCCGGCGGTCATGCTCTACACCGATGGCGGCCAGTTAGCCCAGCAGTTGGATTATGCGGCGCTGGTCGAGCAGGCGCAGGCAGCCGGTATACCCATCTACGCCGCCATCTTGGGCGCGGAAGCCGATGCCAACGAGATCGACAACATCAGCCGGTTGGTGGCTCCGACTGGTGGCGCTTACGTTCACATGCCCAACGCTGACGATGCCGATCCCATTTTCCAGGTGTGGCAAACGGAAGCCAACCAGACGCGCATCGTGTACCAATCGTTGCAAATCGAGAACGGCCGTTACCCCATCACTATCAACCTGGGCAGCGCCCACGCCGCGACGGAGTTGGTTCTGGATTTGGCCGCGCCGGAAGTATCCATCCAACTGCCGCAGACCGAGTTTGTTCGCAGCGGGGATGCATTTGATACGCCGTTGGCGGAGTTGGAACCGACGACGATTGAAGTGCCGGTGTTGATTGGCTGGCCGGATGGGGTGGAACGGCCGTTAACGGCCGTAGCCCTGCTCACCGGTGGCCCCGATGGTCAGACCAATACTATCGTCGAAGCACAGCCGGATGAAGAGGGCTGGATTCGGCTGGCATGGGACGTCCAGTCCCTGCGCGAGGGCGGCTACGAACTGGCCGTTAAAGTGGCCGACAGCCTGGGTTACGAAGCAGACAGCACACCGGTGCAGGTCATTTTGCGCCTGGAGCGGCCCCAGCCGCCCACGCCTACGCCACAGCCGACGCCCACACCGGGCACGGCCGTGCCCCAACCCGTTCCCATCGTTTCTACCCGGCGGCTAGTGGGCGCTTTGGGCTTGAGCTTGCTGGCCGGTTTGGTGGCGGTAGTTTTGTTGTGGCGACGGTGGAGAAGAAGTGAAGGGGTGAAGGGGAGCAGGGGTGAAGATGTCGCTGGAGCAGATAACTTGCCACCTGCAAACTCGCCACTTGCAAACTTGCAAACTCGCCTACTCGCCGCTTTGGAGGATGAACAAACGGCCGTTTTGCTGCCTCTGGTTGGCGATAATGTGACGATTGGCCGGGATGAAGCGGCGGCGCAGTTGGTTTTGGATGATAAAAGTGTCGGCCGGCTGCACGCCCGGATTCGTTGGCGGGACGGCCGTTACTGGCTCTACGATGAAGGCAGCAGCGGCGGCACAATGCTCAATTTCGACCGGCTGGGTCTGGCCCCGCGCCCCTTGCAAGACGGCGACCAGATTCAAATGGGCCGCCTCCGTTTTTACTTCCGGCTGGGTGTAGAATTTGAGGAGGAAGAGTAGGCGAGTAGCGAGTAGCCAAGTGAATGAGTTCCCCCCACAACCGAAGGTCGCCCACCCCTTCACCCCTGCTCCCCCGCCTTTAGAACAATGACCCTAACTGCCATCATCTTCGACATGGACGGCCTGATGGTCGATACGGAACCGCTGTCGCGGCGGGCCTGGGAGCAGGTGATTGGCCCCTTCGGGGCAAGGTTGACGGATGAGGTGTACGGCCGTATGATCGGCCGTCGTTCACCAGAAGCAGGCCAGCTTTTGCTGGATTCGGTGAATATTCCCTTGTCGGTTGAAGAACTGGTGGAGCAAAAAACGGCCGTTTTCAACCAAACCCTGGCGCAAGGCGTACCCGTCATGCCCGGCTTAATGGAACTGCACGCCGAAATCGCCCGGCGTGGCCTGCCCTGGGCGGTGGCTACCTCCAGCCCGCGCCATCACGCCCGGCTAATTTTGGCTCAATTGGGATTGCTGGAACGCTGCGGCGCCATTGCCGGTGGCGACGAAGTAACTCACGGCAAACCGGCTCCCGACATTTATCTGCTGGCCGCCGAACGATTAGGTGTCCCGCCCCAACAATGCCTGGCGCTGGAAGATTCTGCGCCGGGCTGCCAATCAGCGGCGTCCGCCGGGATGACGGTGGTGGCTGTTTCAGCTTCACTTACTCCAGGCAGTTTCCCCTGCGCCAATCACATTTATCCCAATCTGAACCGCGTTGCCCAGTCGCTTGATATTCTTTTGCAAGAATAATTCGTCGCAGAAACAAGTAATAAAAATGGATCTTTCGGATCTCGCGGGGTTTTGTCATTCTGAGTGAAGCGAAGAATCCCCACTTCTCTGGGATGCTTCACTTCAGCCTGCCCTGAGCAGTGTCGAAGGGTTCAGCATGACAGGTACAAGACCCCATCCAAAGAACCATAAAAATCTCTGTGTCCTCTGCGCCTCCGCGGTTTTTCTTATTTTCCCTTCCACTCCGGCTTGCGCTTGTTGATGAAGGCGTCCATGCCCTCTTTTTGGTCGGCGGTGCTGAAGAGCGAATAGAAAAGATGGCGCTCGTAAGCCAGCCCCGTTTGCAGCGACATCTCATAGACGGCGTTGACCGCTTCTTTGGCCAGTCGCAGGGCAATGGGTGCGCGTTCGGCAATTTCGGCAGCCAGTTTGATGGCCTCATTCAGGTACACTTCAGCGGGTACGACCCGGTTGACCAGGCCATGTTTGAGCGCTTCGTCGGCGGTGAGGTAACGGCCGTTCAGCATCATCTCCATCGCCAACGCCTTACCCACTGCCAGAGTCATGCGCTGCGTACCGCCTGCGCCGGGGATGACGCCCAGGTTAATTTCCGGCTGGCCGAAGCGGGCCGTCTCGCTGGCGACGATCATGTCACAGGCCATGGCCAGTTCGCAGCCGCCGCCCAGCGCATAGCCAGACACGGCAGCAATCACCGGCTTGCCGATCTGGCGCAGCCGGTCCCAGTAGCCGATGAACGGGCTGGCCATCATCTCGGCCGGAGTCGCGTCCGCCATCTCTTTGATATCGGCCCCGGCGGCAAAGGCGCGTTCACTGCCGGTGACGACTATGCAGCCGATGGCGTCGTCGGCATCGAAGGCATCAAGCGCATCCATCGTCTCGCTCATCAACCCTGAATTCAGGGCGTTCAGTGCTTTGGACCGATTAAATTGGACGATGCCGACTCGGCCTTCGGTTCGAGTGAGGATGTATTCGTGGGTCATGGGAGTCTCCTTAAGATGACAAGGTGAACGGGTGAAGAGGTGATAGGATGAAGCTTGTTTCCTTTCGATCCTGTTTCAGGTCAAGATTTCGGCCAGGGTACGGCCGTTTCCCGCCAAACAATCACGCAAATTTTCCACGACAAGAGGCAGGCGAGGAAGATTGTGCTCTTTTTTGCTGCGAACCAGGTAGGCCATCGCTTCCGCTTCGTCGAAATCGGCTTCCAGGCAAAGGGTGACGGCGGCATGGAGGAGCAGCAACTGACCAGTTTCGTCCAGCCCGGCCAGCGTTTCAGCCAGAAAGTGGCGGGTCAGATGCCAGCAGGTTTGGGCGACGGCCCAACCAGGGTCTTCGCCGTGCGGCCAGGGCGGGGATTCGCCCCACGCTTTGGCCGGCGGCAGGATAAAGTAGATGGTGTCGCTTGTTTCGACCAGCACCGGATTGAGCATCGGATAGGTCACGGTAGGCATGACGGCCACCTCTTTGGGTACGGGCTGGCCGAGTAGTTTGCCTAAAAAGGTCATGATCTGGCTTTGGACGAAAATGGCTTCCAGACCAGTGCGCGCTTCTTCCCAGGGTTCAGTATGGGCCGTCCAAAAGTCGGACAGTCCGGCCTGGACAGCAAAATCGGGCAGTATGGCCGTCCACTGCATCAGTTCTGGTTTTGCTTCCGGGTACAGGGCAGCGGTGATGAAATCGGCCAACGGCCGTTTCTCATCCAGTTCAGCATTCAATCGGGTGACAGCGGGGTGGTTGGCGAACGGCCGTACAAACTGGCGCAGTTGTTTGCTGTGCGGATGGACAGCATGGGTTGTTTGTTCCTGCTCCATTTCCGGCCAATAGCTGGCAGCGAGTACGGCCGTTACCAATCGAATGCGTTCATCAATCACAACCTTGAGTTCAGACATGATGTTTTCCTTGAGACTAGAGACTGGAGACTTTTGCCTGATCCAGTCTCTAATCTCTAGTCCCCAGTCTCATTTTCAACTATATTCGATAATCCTCTGCCGCCTTGGGCCACAAGCGCCAGATGAGGATGAGGTAGGCGGTGCTGGCAGCCAGATAGAGTGATTGCAGTTCGTTGGACTGGGGCGGCGATTGGGGAACCATCACCACCCAGGCAGTAAAACTTTGCATCGCCTGAATGACGAAAATGCCGATGAGACTGCCGGTGCGCAGGCGGATGACGCCATATAAAATGCCCCACACAACGAAATAAACGAAGCTGACCAAAGAGCCGGTGAACGATTCCTGGAACAGCAAATAAGCGGTCGCGCCAAAGACAATGCCGCTGCCGACGGCCGCCGTTAGTCCGCCGCGCCAATCGGCCAGGGCGCGGAACAACAGGCCAAACGTCCAAATCTGGACGGCGAAAGCCTCAAACAGAAGCAAAAAGATGAAACTGCGCCCAGAACCGGCCGGACCATAGCCAATGTTAGTTACGAAGTAAAAACGCAGGAGCAAAAAAGCCACCCAGCCCAATGCGGCAAAGCCAATCCCGGCGTACAACGCCCGCTGGCCGCGCAATCCCAGCCCGTGCAAGCCATACCAGCGCAGGCCGATGAACCAACTTACCAGTCCCAGCCCAGCGAAGAGGACAGCCAGCGCGGATTGATCGGAACCCAGTCCGCCAGCCAGGATGGAAACCGCGATTGCCCCCGCTACCGGCGCGCCAAAGGCAACGGCCGTTCGCAGCCCAGCCTGTTGTGTAGAAATGGATGATTCTTGGTCAGTCATAGCGCCTAAATTGTAAAACATAAAACGTAAAACGTAAAACGTTATTGTCGGTTGATTGGGCCTCGGCTACACTTCTCCGGTGACTTCAAAAAAGACCTTTCCCCTATCCATTCAGTTGACGGTCATCACCTTCGCCCGGCTGCTGCTTAACACCGGGCTGCGTATGGTTTACCCGTTTGCCCCGGCATTGGCGCGTGGTCTGGGCGTGGAACTGTCGGCCGTCTACCAACTCATCACTATCCGCAACTTTTCCGGCTTCTTCAGCCCCGTTTTTGGACCGCTGTCAGAGCGGTACGGCCGTCGCCTGGTCATGGCTGGGGCGATATTGCTGTTTGGGGTGGGAACGGCCGTGGTCGTCATTTGGCCCGCCTATTGGCCGTTGGGCATTACGCTGGTAGCCATCTCCGTCACCAAAGTGATTTACGATCCGGCGATGCAGGCTTACATTGGCGACACCGTGCCCTACAAACAGCGCGGCAAAGCGATTTCCGTCACCGAGCTGGCCTGGTCGGGCGGGCTGCTGCTGGGCGCACCGGCCATTGGCTTCATCATCGCTCGCTGGGGCTGGCAAGCGCCGTTTGCCTGGCTGGCCGGATTGGGATTGCTGGCGGCGTTGGCGCTGCGCCGCGTCCTGCCGGACAGCAACGGCGGCGACGGTCAGCCGACCAATCTGCGCCAGACACTGCGCCTGATTCGCGGCTACCCGGTCATTTGGGCAGCGGGCGTCTACATCATGCTGGCCATGGCTTCTAACGAATCGCTGTTTATCGTGTTTGGTGACTGGATGGAGGTCAGTTTTGGCCTGTCGTTGACCAGTCTGGGATTGACGGCGGGCGTCATCGGCGGAGCGGAGGTGATCGGGGAATTGTTTGCCGGTTGGGCAGTTGACCGGTTTGGTAAACGGCCGATCATCATCACGACCGGGTTGTTGAATGTGTTGTTGTACGCGCTGCTGCCGGTAACGGCCGTCTCTCTGACCAGCGCTCTCATCACCCTCTTTCTCGTCTTCTTCGCCTTTGAAACGACGGTGGTGGGCGGCGTACCTCTGCTGACCGAAATCGTCCCCCGCGCTCGCGGCGTGGTCATGTCGGTGGTGATGGCCTCTTTTGCTTTGGGACGCACGCTGGGCACGCTGGTCGGGCCGTTCGTGGCCGCCAATTTTGGCCCCACCGGCAACGGTCTGACTTCAGCGGGGATGATGCTGCTGGCGGTGCTGGTTCTGGCTCGCTGGGTACGGGAAGATAATGCGTAAAGTGGCAAGTATGCAGGTTTGCAAGTGGCAGGTTTTCTCTAGTGCAGGGACTTGCGAATTTGCCAACGGATGTGTTTCAACCTAGTTAAGCCAAGTGCCAGGCACGGGGCAAACGGCCCTGGTTTATCCGAAATCTTTGGCCCGTGCCTGGCACTTTTGGTTTTATTGAACGTCAAAAGCCAGGTAAGTGATCGTTTGTTGGTGCTGGAAACCAACGCTTTGGTAGAGGCGGATGGCGGCCTGGTTGCTGCGCCAAACGCCGATGTTGGCCTGAGTCTTACCCCGATTTTGCAGTTCATGAAGTGCAGCGAGGAATAGGAAACGGCCGTATCCCTTCCCCCATTCTTCTCTTACAATGCCAATCGGCTCAATCAAGTCTTCTTGCAACCAGGCAAAACCGATGGGTTGCTCATCCTGATATAAAAAGAGAATGTCACCAGGATCATCCAGCGTGTTCTCCACTTCTTCCTGGCTGTAGGGTTGGTACCAGGGCGTGCCACCGAAGCTCTGGTCGTAGAGACGGCGGAAAAGGTGGATAGGTGTTGGATGGGTTTGTATTTGACAGTCTGGCAGGTGGGCAGGGGAGCAGGGGAGTAAGGGAGATAGAGTCATCAACCATTCTTCGTGTTCGATAAAGAAGTTGTGGCGGCGCAGAAAATGGGCGGCCGGGCTGTTCAGGTCGGTAAAGCTGTGCGAAAGCTGGCGAATGTTCAAACCTGGCGCTTCGTGCAAGACATGCTGCAAGAGACGGCTGCCCAGTCCCTGCCGGCGATAGTTGGATAGGATGCCGCCATCCAGATTGTAAATACCTTCAAGACCAGGGACGGGGATAACGGCCGTATACCCCACCCCCCGCCCCGCCTCCTCTACCAGCCACACATGCCGCGTTAGCGGGAATGGTTGGCCCGGATGGATGGTTTGATGAAGCTTGCGGAGAACGGCCGTGTCCGCTTTTCGCCAGGCTCGAATACGCATAAATCGAGTCTATCTTTCATTTTCCGTTTTACAAAACCCTTGACCCTTTCTAGCCCCGATGATAGAATTCCATCCGCTTGCCCTCATCGTCTAGGGGACTAGGACGTAGGCCTTTCAAGCCTAAAACCGGAGTTCGAATCTCCGTGAGGGCACTACCTCGAAGAGCATCACACATGTGATGCTCTTCTGTTTTTAGGCTCCCTCCTCAATTCTGATTTTCCTGTCAACAGCCAGAAAACAAAGCCTTGATTTTCTCCATCAAAACCCAACAAAATCTCGTTTAGTATCATTGACAACTATACCGTCCAGTTGGTATAGTATTCCACATTAACATGAGATGAGAACAGTCTATTTATGGAGGTGATCCCCAAACAAAAGATTAATAAAACACCCCACAGTTTCCACTTAAGCATTTCTTGTATCAAATAAAAGGAGAGAAAGATGTTGTCTCGCAGGCGGTTGATTAATAGTTTGATCTTGCTCACAGTCTTGACAGTCTTGTTAGGTGCCTGTCAACCAACAGAGACTGTCGTAACAGAAACCGTAGAGGTTGAAAAAGAAGTCGTCGTCACACGAGAAGTCGTGGTCGAGAGGGAAGTCGAAGTCATAACCACCGTTGAAGTTGAAGTTGCAGCTCCACCTGCACCGGCAGGCCCCGAAGGGACGCTGCGGGTTGCCTTATCGACATTTCCAAACTCTCTATTTGTCCCACTAACGGCCGAACGTAATGCTGATAATGCGGCCACCCAACTTTACGACAGCTTAGTCCACCTGGATCGCTTTGGAGAGATTCAGCCGGCTCTGGCCGAAAGCTGGGAAATTTCTGATGATGGCACCGAGTACACTTTTCACCTGCGCGAAGGCGTCACCTTTCATAACGGAGAAGCCTTCAATGCCGATGACGTCATCGCCACTTGGGAAATTGGCTCAGAAGTAGGCGAGTGGACCGATAAATACACGGTAGTCGTATCCGCAGAAAAGATCGATGACTATACTGTCAAGCTCGCCACCGAAGCACCCAATCCTGAACTCATGGTAACCCTGCACGACTTCTGGTCAATCATTCCAAATGAATATCTGGCCGAAGTCGGCGTAGACGGTTTCCAAGAACATCCCATTGGCACTGGCCCCTTCATGTTTGTGGAATGGGTCAAAGGAGATCATATAACTTACACGGCTAATCCCAATTATTGGATGGAAGGCTATCCCCTCGTCGAGACACTGATATTCCGCCCAATTCCCGAATCATCCACCCGTGTAGCGGCCATACAAGCCGATGAAGTTGACATTGTTGGACGACTCAGCTCTGAAGAGGCGCAAAGCCTGCTCGGGGCCGAGGGCGTAGTTGTTATGAAATACCCGGTCACGCGGATTTACTACATTGCCTTCAACAATCTCACCACGGGTCTTGATCAGCCCACGATGGACGCCAAAGTGCGTCAGGCGATGAACTACGCTGTAGATATTGACGCTATCATCGACGCCCTGTTCGATGGCTTTGCCAAGCCCGCTGCCGGGTATGTCGCCTCTGGCGAACTGGGTTTTGGTATTGTTGAACCCTTTGGCTATGATCCTGACAAAGCCCGTGAACTGCTGGCTGAAGCTGGATACCCCGACGGTTTTGCTATGGATATGGCCTGCCCCGCCGGTGCTTACATGCACTTCGAAGAAGTCTGCGAGGCTATAGCCGGCTACCTAGGTGAAGTTGGCATTGATATAAACCTCGAAATTATGGAATCCGGCCATTATTGGGAATTGGAAGCGGCCAAAGAACTGCCTCCCCTGTTTGGCGACAGCTGGTCAACTCTTTCCGGAGAAGCTTTGCGCCGTCTTTCTGGTGCATTGGGAGGCTGGGATGCAGCTTACTCATCCTGGTCTGACCCGATCATTGATGATTATCTGGCCCAAATTTCAACCACGGTAGATCGCGAACAACGCAAGGCGCAATATGAAGAGCTGCAAGTTTATATGCAGGAAAACCCCCCGTTTATTTACCTGTATGAGCCGGTAGCATTTGAAGCTGTTCGCACACGGGTGATGGATTACCACCCACGACCTGCCGAAGATTATTGGCTTTACGAAACCTGGGTTGTTACTGATAAGTAACACCGCTCTCTGTTCAAGAAACTCGCATTTTGTATCCGCTCAAGTAAATAACTTGAGCGGATACTTTCTGGTGGAGATACGCCAATGAACACCGTTAGAGAAACGGTTGATGTGGTTGTTGCCGGTGGCGGCACGGCCGGACACATCGCTGCCCTGCAAGCGGCCAGAGCGGGCGCGAAGACATCGATCATCGAAGCTGGTTCGATGCTGGCAGGAACCATGACCGCTGGCGGGGTCAACATGCCCAACCATTTCTTCAGCAGCAGCGGGCCAGTCGTTCTAGGTATTCCTTGGGAACTTTACACAAAATCCAAACAAGTCGAAGGGCTGTCCATCCCCGATTACACCAAACGGCGACCGGTCGAATCTCCCGGTTATTACAGCTACATCAACATTCCCATTTACGTAGCCCTGGCAGAAGAAGAATCTGCCAAAGCTGGCGTGATTATTCATTATCATGAATTTATCGCCGATGTAAAAGCGATAGGAGATTTTTGGGAAATCACGTCATTGGGGCGGGGTATCCAACGCATCACTAAAACACGCGAGATCATTGACGCTACCGGTGATTCAGATGTGCTGCGTATTCTCGGTATGGAAGTTCTGCGTGATGACGTGCGGCAGCCTGGTTCATATCAATACAAGATTGAGGACATTGAACACGAGCAAATCTGGGAAAAAGAGGTTCAACAAATCTATGAAGAAGCTATGGGAAGCGGCGAATTGCAACAGGGAGATTTTGCTTACCCCAATATGCTGCCTTTCAAGTATTATCTCGACCACGGCGGACATAATGGCACCCATATTTACCAGTCGGATACATCAGATGCAGAAGGTCAAACGGCCGCTAATTTGGAAGGCCGTGCCCGGATGCTGCGCATGTTCAAGTTTATAAAGAATTCGATACCCGGTGGCGAGCGGGCAGTGCTGAAAACGATGTATCCTCGTGCTGTAGCCCGCGAAACTTACCGCGCCAAAGGGGAATATATCATCACTCAAGAAGATTTTTTGCAGGCCGTTGATTTCGAAGACAAGGTCTGTAACGCATTTAATTACATCGATATGCACAGCCAGGAACGCGGCTGCGATGTCTATTTCCACGATTCGCCTGAATTACTGCCTAAAATCCCCTTCCGGGCGTTGATTCCCAAGGACAGTGCACGCATCACCGTGGCCGGCCGGATCGTTTCTGCGCATCGGGTAGCGCTGGCCGGGATTCGGGCACAGTGTATTTGCATGGCCATGGGACAGGCGATGGGTGCGGCCGCAGCACTGGCCGTGAAGCAAAAAATCCCCTCACGAGAGGTAAGTGCCAAAGATATTGTCGCATTGACGATGGAGCATGGCGCGGCGCCGGTTTAGGGAAAATTAATCGCAGAAGGCGCAGAGAATGCGAAGGAAAGAGGATGAAGCGGATCGTTGAGCCTGAGAGAGTCATTGATGTGCTGGCCGAGACCGATGTTTTGGTTGTTGGCAGCGGGCCGGGCGGGCTGGCAGCGGCAATAGCAGCGGCGCGGGAAGGCGTGTCGGTTATCCTGGCCGAACGCTATGGCTGCTTCGGCGGCGTAATTTCTCAGGTTGGCGTGGAAGGGATTGCCTGGTACCGGCATGAGGGGACGACGGATGTCGAAGGCATTGGGATTGAGTTTGAGCAGCGGGCCAAAGCACTGGGCGGAACAAATCCAGAACCGCAGTCTAAAAGCGAAGCATTGGATGCGGAGATGTTTAAGTATGTGGCGGATCAATTGGTGAAAGAGGCGGGAGTACGGCCGTTACTCCACACCGCAATCGTCGCCCCCATTCTTGAAGGGAACAAACTCATGGGCGTCATCACCGAAAGCAAAATGGGGCGCAAGGCCATCCTGGCCCAAACTGTCATCGACGCTTCCGGCGATGCCGATCTTACCTATCGAGCCGGCACACCATGCGTAAAAATGCCTAAAGATGAGATGCTGGGCGTCACTGTCATGTTTTCCTGCTCCGGGATTAACAAAGCCCGTTTCATGGAATACATACACGCCAATCCGACTACCTATGGGGATTGGAATGAACTGTGGGGCGCACAAACGACCGGCAAAGAAGACGATTTGTTTAGTCCATATCTCGAAAAACCCTTCAAATTGGCCCGTGATGCGGGAATTATCCCCGAAAATATCAAGAGCATTGGCGGCACCTGGAGCAGCATCACCGATGCGGGCGAAGCGACGAACCTGAACATGGTTTACATGACCGGCTACGACTGTACCGATGTTTGGGATTTGACGGCCGCCGAAATCGAGGGACGGCGGCAGGCGATCATGGCGATTGAAGCGCTGCGCGCCTATCTGCCCGGCTTTGAAAATGCCAAATTGCGGAATTTTGGCATGACGTTGGGCACACGCGATTCACGCAAAATCGTCAGCGACTACATCTTAACCGGGCAGGACGTTCGCAATCAGGCCCAATTTGAAGATTCAATTGGTATTTTCCCGGAATTTTTGGACGGCTACGGAGTACTGGTTCTGCCAACAACTGGTCGTTATTTTCAAGTTCCTTATCGCATTTTAGTTCCGCAAAAAGTGGAGGGTTTGCTGGTTGCCGGACGCTGTGTGGCCGGCGACAAAATCGCCCACACAGCTACCCGGAGCATGATGTGCTGCACGGTGACCGGGCAAGGGGCAGGTGTGGCAGCGGCAACGGCCGTTAAAACCAAAACCACGCCGCGCACTGTTAACATAAACATCGTTCAGCAAACGCTTAAAAATCAGGGCGTGCGTCTGTACTGACAAAATAGCAACACCATAAACTGCGTCTCATTTCCAAGGAGGAGGCTATGCAGCGTTATTTTCTATCGAAATTAACCCAATCACTCCTGCTCTTATTCGGAGTACTGTTTCTCGTCTTCATCATGGTACGCATCACCGGTGACCCCGCCGCCCTGATGATGCCCCGAGAATCCTCTCCAGAGCAAATTGAAGCATTCCGTGAAGAGATGGGCTTCAACGATCCAATAATCACTCAATTTTCCCGGTTTATTGGCGACGCCTTGATGGGCGATTTTGGCCACTCGCTGCATTTCAAAACCCCGGCCATGCCCCTGGTCTTGGAACGTTTGCCAGCCACTGTACAGTTAGCCTCGGTTGGATTGTTGATGGCCCTGGTCATCGGCATCCCCATTGGTCTCATCGGCGGTTTTAACCCAGGCAGTGCAATAGATTCCATTGGCCGATTTATTGCCTTGATGGGACAGAGTGTTCCCAACTTTTGGCTGGGCCTGATGATGATCCTTTACTTTGGCGTAAAGCTGGGCTGGTTCCCTACCTTTGGCCGCGACCAATGGAATTCAGTCATCATGCCCGCCTTTGTCCTCGGGCTTCCCGTTTTAGGCCAGCTTGTGCGCTTAACGCGATCGGCCGTCCTCGAAATTCGTGGCGAAGATTTTATCCGCACCGCCCACAGCAAAGGGCTGGAACCCAAAACCATCTATGTAAAACATGTATTTCGCAACGTAGCCATTCCTTTGATCAGTGTTGTCGGTGTGCAATTTGGCTATATGTTGGGCGGTTCTATCTACATCGAAGCCATCTTCTCCTGGCCAGGAATGGGCGGGCTGTTGGAACAATCCATTGGCTGGCGTGATTTCCCCCTGGTTCAGGCAATTGCCGTTTTTACCAGCGTTGTTGTACTGGCCCTCAATATTTTCACCGACTTGGCCTATTCGATAATTGATCCGAGGATTCGTTATGGTCGATAATACCTCCCCTATTCACCCAACCAGTGACAGCCGGCTCAATACGGAACAAACTTTCCAAGATCGGTTAGCCTATTTCGGAAGATTTCTATGGCGCGATCGCGGCGGCGTTATTGGTTTGGTGATTTTCTTGATCGTTGTGGGCGCGGCAGTTTTTGCCCCGGTCATCACCAGTCAAAGTCCTTTTGACCAAGACTTGCGAGCCAGCAAACTGCCGCCAGCCTGGCAGGAAGAGGGCGATTGGGCACATCCTTTCGGCACTGACAGCCTGGGCAAAGATATTTACAGCCGCGTCATCTAT
This sequence comes from Ardenticatenaceae bacterium, assembly GCA_020634245.1. Lineage (GTDB taxonomy): Bacteria > Chloroflexota > Anaerolineae > Promineifilales > Promineifilaceae > JACKCC01. The sequence goes on from JACKCC010000007.1 coordinate 405,756, forward strand.
GGTGCGCGCGTTTCGCTAATGGTTGGTCTTTTTGGGGTCTTGATTGCCAGCGCCCTGGGTCTGGTCATTGGGGCCATCGCCGGATATGCAGGAGGGCGGCTGGATGCTGCAATTATGGGAGGAATCAATTTAATTCTATCCCTGCCCTACCTGTTGTTTGTGGTGTTTATTGCCGCCATACTGGGGCGCAGTTTGATCAACGTTATTCTCATTTTTGGCATCACTGACGCGCCGATTTTTGCGCGCGTCACGCGTGGCGAGGTGCTGCGCATCCGCCAATCTGGCTATGTTGAATCGGCTATAAGCGCTGGCGCACGCTGGCCGCGTATTATTTTCGATCACATCATCCCCAATTTGATCGGCCCATTGATCACGTTGGCTACGTTTGAAATGTCGGCCATGATCTTTTATGAAGCCGGTTTGGGCTTTTTGGGATTGAGTGTGCCGCCGAATGAATATCCCACCTGGGGCAATATGCTCTCAGCCGGTCGAAAGTATATGACCAGTTACCCCTGGATGGCTTCGTTCCCCGGATTAGCGATCATGTTCACTTCCTTGGGAATGAACTTGCTCGGTGACTGGCTGCGCGACGTGTTGGATCCGCGCTTGCGCCGGGCACGAAAGTAAGGAGGTGTACCATGGCTAAAATATTGGAAGTGAATAACCTCGTTACTAAGTTTTATACGCTGGATGGTGTTGTGAATGCCGTCAATGGGGTCAGTTTTGATTTGGAGGAAGGCGAAACTTTGGCGATTGTCGGCGAGAGCGGCAGCGGCAAAAGTGTAACTATGATGTCGCTGCTGGGTCTTATCCCCATGCCGCCCGGCAAGATAGAAAGTGGGACGGCTTATTTTACAGGGGTTAACGGCCGTTACGACTTACTCAAAATGTCACCAGAAAAGCTGCGCAACGTGCGCGGGGGGCAAATTGGCTTTGTTTTCCAAGACCCTATCTCAACTCTCAACCCAATTCTGACCATTGGCGAACAAATCGCCGAAACGCTTACCCGGCATAAGCAGATGAGTAAAGAAGAAGCCAGGGAGCACACCATCAGGCTCCTGGCCCAGGTGGGCATTCCCGATCCCGAACTCCGTTACAAGGCTTACCCGTTCCAATTTTCTGGCGGTATGCGGCAGCGGGTGGTGATCGCCATCGCCATTGCCTGTACGCCTCAAATCATCATCGCCGATGAGCCAACTACAGCACTTGATGTAACCGTTCAGGCGCAAATCGTCGATTTGTTCAAGCGCTTGCGCGAAACCCTCGACGTAGCTGTTATCTGGATCACCCACGATCTTGGCGTCGTGGCCGGCATTGCCGAAAGGGTATTGGTTATGTATGGCGGCCGGCCGGCCGAAATCGCCCTGGTGGATGACCTTTATGAACGGCCGCAGCACCCTTATACGCTTGGCTTGCTAGGCGCTTTACCCCGCCTGGAAACCAGGGAATCGAAACGGCTTGTGAGCATCAAGGGTACACCTCCCGATTTACTCTTACCTCTACAGCACTGCCCCTTTGCCTGGCGTTGTGATTATGCTTTCGACCGCTGCTGGCAAGAGATTCCACCGTTGATAACGGTGGACGAACAACACCAGGTAGCCTGTTTTTACGATCTGGAAAAAGGAGGTCCGCGAGATGCCTGAACAGGAAACATTACTTCAAATCGTTAATCTCAAAAAACATTTTCCAATCGTTGGCGGTCTGCTCGGCCGTACTGCTGGGGTTGTCAAAGCCGTAGATGGCATTTCGTTTGACATCCAGCGCGGAGAAACATTGGGGATGGTGGGCGAAAGCGGCTGCGGCAAATCAACGGCCGGAAGGGCGATCTTGCACCTGCACAAACCGACCGGCGGGCAGGTCTTCTTTGAAGGCAATGACTTAACCCAAATGAATGCCGAAGCGCTGCGGGCGTTACGCCCCAAAATGCAGATGATTTTCCAGGACCCGTATGCAACGCTCAACCCGCGCCATTCGGTAAAGAAAATTGTGGGCGAACCCCTGATCATTCATGGTTTGATGAAAAAGGGCAGTCCGCAATTAAAAGAGCGCGTAGCAGAATTGCTGGAACTGGTGGGAATGGATCCGGCCTATATGCGCCGCTTCCCCCATGAATTCTCGGGCGGTCAGCGGCAGCGTATCGGCATTGCCCGCGCCCTATCATTGAACCCTGACTTTATCGTATGTGATGAACCTATCTCAGCTTTGGATGTCTCCATCCAGGCCCAGGTCGTGAACCTGATGCAGGATTTGCAGGAGAAACTAGGGGTGGCGTACCTGTTTATTGCCCATGACTTGAGCATGGTGAAACATATTTCGCATCGGATTGTCGTGATGTATTTGGGCAAGGTGATGGAACTGGCCGAACGCAACGACCTTTTTGATAATCCCTTACATCCCTATACACAATCCCTCAACTCAGCGGTGCCGGTACCTAACCCCAAAGTTGAAAGAAAGCGGAAACGATTTATTTTGGAAGGTGACCCGCCCAGCCCGGCCAATCCGCCTTCAGGCTGTGTGTTCCACACTCGCTGCCCCTTGACCGTAGAAGAGTGTATCAAAGTGACACCAGACTTCCAGGAAATATACCCCGGTCATTTTGTGGCTTGCCATCTGGCCAACCAGAAAGGCGGGAGCAAGATACCGGAACGGGCAAATCCGGTCATGGCGGGGACTTAGAGAGGAGATGTTATTATGGAATTTCCCCTTGGCGTTGATGTTCATTGCACCGATGGTCTATGCGGCCGTTCCACTTATATCATTTTAAACCCTGTTACCGAGCAAGTGACTCATCTTGTTGTGCAGGAAAAACAAACTCCGACTTTTGAGCGATTAGTCTCCATCAAACTGGTTGCCACTACAGCCGCTGAAATTATTTTATTGAACTGCACCCGGGAAGAATTTGCGAATTTAGAATTATTCAACCAACCCGATTTTATCTTTACAGATATTCCCCAACATGCTACCGATCCCAGTTTGACGATGTTGTGGCCGTATGTTGTGCCGGTAAAACGAATCATTGATGATAAAATCAGGCGCATCCCGCCCGGCGAGTTGGCAGTACGCAGAGGCGCCCGGGTACGGGCTACCGATGGCTGGGTTGGGCGCGTGGATGAGTTTATGGTTGGACCAATCAGTGGAAATATTACTCACCTGGTATTACGGGAAGGTCATCCCTGGAAAGAAAGGGATGTAACCATTCCAGTAGGGGAAATTGATCACATTGAGGAAAAGATCGTTTACTTGAAAGTAAACAAAAAAACGATTGCGGCCATGCCGAGCGTTCCTGTCAAACGGCGCTGGAAGTGATTTCTTAAAGAAAATAAGGTTCGTTCGGTTGGGTAACGGCCGTTACCATTAACCATGCGTAATTGTACAAGCCGCTGCCTGAGCTTGTCGAAGGCAGTCGGCACGGTTTTTCAGTAGTCGAAGAGAAATAAGCAAATGTACCTCATTTTGGTAAGATGGGATGTGCAACCAAACCCAAAACCAAAAGAGGTACAAATGCAGCATATCATATTAGAGGCTCACCATACAAAAGATGGACTCGTTTTCAACGTTACTGACTTAGAAGCCCGGTTGAATCAGTTAACCGATTCACGAGATAGACGCGGCAAAATATATCCACTGGGCACGATTTTGACGATGATAATATTAGCGAAGCTCGCTGGCGAGGATAAGCCATCAGGAATAGCTCAGTGGATTCGATTGCGTTGCGATGCATTTGTCAGGATATTTTGCCGTAAACACAAACGAATGCCGTGTTTGAACACAATTCGTACTGTGTTGCAAGATGTGGTTCCGCTTGATGAATTAGAGACCCTGTTTCGGCGTTATCTACACGATGCCTACGGCGGACAAGAAAGCCGATTAATTACAATTGATGGCAAGACAATGCGCGGAACTATCCCCAAAGGAAGCCGTCAAGGTGTCCATTTGTTAGCCGCCTATCTTCCAGAAGAAGGTGTGGTTTTGAAACAAGTAGCGGTAGCGACTAAAGAAAACGAAATCAATGCCGCTCCCCAACTACTCGAGGGAATCAACATCAAGAACAAGGTCATTTGTGCCGATGCGATGCAGACACAACGCAAGCTTTCCGTCGATGTGTTGTCGAGGGGCGGTGATTACATCTGGTTTCTCAAGGACAACCAACCCACGTTGCTGGAGGATGTGAAACAGTTTTTCAAGCCAGCGCGGATGAGTGCCGGTTGGCACCCGCCTGAATTGCCGCGGACGGTGGCTAAAACAACTGAGATAGGGCATGGGCGACTGGAAAAGCGGACACTCACACTGATGGTAGATGAAGAACAGTTTCTGGACTGGCCCGGTGTTCATCAGGTTTTCCAGTTAGAGCGGGAGACCACCCATCTGCGAACAGGCCGAGAAACGACCGAATTGGCCTATGGTATCACTAGCTGTACACCAGAGATAACATCGGCAAAGCAAATGTTACAGTGGACGCGACAATATTGGGGTATCGAAAATGGATTGCATTATCGTCGAGATGTCACATTGCGAGAAGATGCAACGCGCATTTCGCAACCAGCGTTGGCAAAAACGATGTCAGCTATTAACAATTTTGTGGTTGGGTTAACGCAAAAAATGGGTTATTCCAATCTGGCCGCAGCACGGCGCTTGTTTGATGCTAAAATCGCGGCTCAACTCTCTTGACGCCCGACTACTGAAAAACCGTGAGGCAGTCGGGTTTCGATAGGCTCAGCCCTCGACAAGGCTGTATAATTTACAATCAAACAAACATAGAATCCAAATGGAGATAAAAATGCGTTTAGGGTTAATGCTGGGCTACGCGGGACGGCGGATTGAACTGCCGCTGGAACTGGTTAAGGAAGCCGATCGATTGGGTGTGTATGCCGTCTGGACGGCCGAAGCGTATGGCTCCGATGCCATCACGCCGCTGGCCTGGCTGGGCGCGCAGACGCAGCAGATCAAGCTGGGCACGGCCATCATGCAGATGCCGGGGCGCACCCCGGCGAATGCGGCGATGACGGCGATGACGTTGAATCAACTGTCGGGTGGGCGTTTTTTGATGGGATTGGGACTTTCCGGGCCGCAGGTGGTGGAGGGCTGGCATGGGGTGAGTTATAAACGGCCGTTAACCCGCACCCGCGAATACGTCAACATCGTCCGCCAGATATTCCGCCGCGAAGAACGGATGAACTTCGATGGCAAAATCTATCAAATTCCCTACCAGGGAAACGACGCCACCGGTCTGGGTAAACCGCTCAAAAGCACGCTGGAAGCGGCCCCCGACATCCCCATCTACCTGGCAGCCATCGGCCCGCAAAACGTGGAACTGGCTGCCGAAATCGCCGACGGCTGGCTGCCCATCTTCTTCTCTCCGGATAAGTACGCCGAGACATACCAGCCACACATTGACGCCGGGCTGGCCAAAGCGGGCAAAAGCCTGGCCGATTTTGACATCGCGCCAACGGTATCGGTTGTGCTGAATGATAATCTGGATATTTGTTACAACATGTTACGGCCGTTTCTGGCCCTCTACATCGGCGGCATGGGTGCTAAAGGCAAAAACTTCTATCACGATCTGGCCTGCCGCTACGGTTACGAAGCCGCTGCCGATGAAATCCAAGACCTCTATTTAGCCGGCGACAAAGGGGCGGCCATGATGAAAGTCCCGCCGGAACTGATTGACGAAGTCGCCCTCGTCGGCCCGCGCGAGCGCATCAAAGAGCGCCTGACCCGCTGGCTCAACAGCCCCGTCACCACGCTCAACATGACCGTCTTCGACGTCGAAACGATGCGTACAATGGCCGAATTGGTTGGCGAACTGACCTGATCCGCCAGGACATCATTAAAGAAAAAAGGGCGGGCTGGGAAAAATATAGCGGTCAAACTGGCCAAATGGTTCGTCGCTCAAAAACAGGGCGATGAATGAGTCCATCTGGTAACCGCGTCCCAACAAATAATCAACGGCCGTTTCGTTAATCAACGGCATCTCCGCTCCAAAATTCCGCTCGGCTCCCGCCGCATCACTTTCCGCATGGGCCAAAACAGCCGGAAAATCGGATGGATCCAGGACGGCAAACGGCCCGGTATTCTGACCCAGATAACCATAACCAACAACTTGTTTCCCGCGCCGGTACAGGTAGCCTTGCCTCTCAGTTAACAGCCAGGCATGGTCTTCATCGCGCCGGTGCTGCAAAATGCTCTGGTCAATCTGGCGCAGGCTGGCCAGCGTTTCGGCAGAAGCTGTCACCTTCTCGAAGGTCAAATCGCTGGCTACTTCAACTGACTCTGCTTTGCGCGAAAAGTAGACGATTGGGAAGCGGGCATATACGCCAGTTTTCAAGTAGCGGGATAAGGCCCGAATATCCTGCGTGGCGATGATGACCCGCTGTTTGGCACCATCACGGGGAAAAACTTTTGCTAGCAGTTCCCGCCCAACACCGGCCGACTGCTGCCCCGGCAAAACGAAAAACTCGGTCAGTTCACGGATGCCGTCACGCAAAATGGCACGGCCGTATCCAACCACCTCCCCCTCATTTTCCGCCAGCCAGAAGGATTCGGCCGTATGCGCCAGATGCTCGAATAACGGCCGTCGCCGCCCCCACATCTGTTCCCGATCCGCCGGACCTGCCCCGCCGCTAATAACCTCGATCCCCGTCCGCTGGCCTAGGTCCATAATCGCCTGAACAAACACCTCAAACACAGCAAACGAATCATCCGGCGTCCCCCGACGAAAAGCAATTGACATTTGAAAACTCCACTTAAAAACAAAAAACCTCCCGCAAATGCACCATCTGCGGGAGGGGTGACTGCGAAGCAGCTTTTAACCCAGCCGCTTCTTGAACTCGGCCGTCAGCGCTGGCAGTACTTTGAACAAGTCGCCGACGATGCCGTAGTGCGCCAGTTTAAAGATGGGCGCATCAGCGTCTTTGTTGACGGCCACGATGATTTTCGACGTACGCATCCCGGCCTGATGCTGAATTGCGCCGCTGATGCCGTTGGCGATGTACAGGTCCGGGCTGACGGTTTTTCCCGTCTGGCCCACCTGATGCTCGTAGGGAATCCAACCGGCGTCCACGGCTGCCCGCGAAGCGCCGACCGCCCCCCCCAACACCTCAGCCAATTCGCGCACCGGCTCGAATCCTTCCGGGCCGCCCACGCCGCGCCCGCCGCTGACGATGATGCTGGCATCAGTCAGGCTGACGCCACCTTCTTTGCCGGCAAAGCCGACAACTTTGGTGGGGATGTCGTCTTCGGCCACTGCCGGGCTGACCCATTCGGCCGTGCCCGTTTTACCGGTCGATTCGGCCTGCGGAAAGGCCCGACTGCGCAGCGTAACAACCTGTGTACTTTCGGTGACGAAGACGGTAGCGAGCAGTTTGCTGGCATAAACTGACCGGGTTAGCTTGACTGTGCCATCTTCCACGGCAACGGCCGTACCGTCACCCGCCAACCCTGCATCCAAATCCGCCGCTACCCAGGCCGCCAAATCACGGCCGCGCACCGATGCCCCGGCCATGATGACCGCCGGGCCTTTCTCCTGGGCCAGTTTAACCACCAACGGTCCGTACGCTTCCACCCGGAAATTGGCCAAACTGGCATCGTCGCAGCCCAATACAGCATCCGCGCCTAAATCAAAGGCGGCATCGACCACCGTGCCTACATTTTGCCCCAAAACCAGCGCCGTCAGCGGCTGGCCCAGGCCATCGGCCACGCCACGGGCCGCGCCCAACACTTCACTGCTGATTGCGCTCATCGCGCCATCGCTGTTTTCAATCCAAACCCATACGCCGCTCATATCACCTTCTCCTCAAATAACTTGTCCACGAGCAAGCGGGCCTGCTCTTCCACGCTGTCGGCGGTGATGATTTCCACCTCGCCTTCGCGGGCGGGCATGGCGTAAATGTGCGACCAATCGACCTTGCTGGCCGCTGCGCCTGCACCCCCGGCCACATCCAAATCAGCCGCACTCCATACCGGGATATTGGCCCGACTGGCTTTGCGAATGCCCATGAAGGAGGGATAACGCGGTTCGTTAATTTCTTTAACGGTGCCGATGACCACCGGCAGCGGTGCAGTAACTGTTTCCTTGCCATCATCCAGCAGGCGTTCCACGGTGATACGGCCGTCGCCAATCTCTTTGATGGCCGAGACAAAGGTCAGCGGCGTCCAGCCCAGCTTGCGCGCCGTCTGAACGATGGTTTGCCCGGTATCACCGTCGATGGCCTGACGGCCAAACACGGCAACCTGCACATCGCCAATTTTGTTGATGGCTGCGGCTAAAACACGGGCTGTACCCAGCGTGTCGGAACCGGCAAAAGCAGCATCGGAGACCAGGATCGCGTCGGTGCAGCCCATCGCCAGCGCGGTTTTGAGAGCCTCTTTATTCTCTTCGTCCCCCACGCTTAAGGCGATAACGTCCGTCGCGCCGTGATTTTCCTTGAGCAGGATCCCCTCTTCGATGGCATACTCATCCCAAGGGTTGACTACATTGGGCTTGCCACCGGGATCGTCCCAGCTTACGTGACCGGCATTATCAACAGTGATAACGGCCGTTGTGCTGGGGGTTTGTTTGGTACATACAACGACTTTCATGTAAACCTCCATAAAACTTAATGCGGAAAACAGTGGATTTGAAATCGTCTACCAACATTTCTTCAAATAAGGAAGACAATTCCTCACGCATCCATTAATAACGATTCGTTCATTGCTTCAAAACGTTCAACGAACGTCTGGTTGACAAACTCAAAGGTCGTGGCTCGCCAGGAGAAAGTGATGACACGGGCCGACTGACGAATGGCCTGTTTTTCTGGAAGCGCTGCTTTTACTTGGGCGCGTTGAGCCAGCAGCAGCGCCAACTGAGCCAGCATGCTGCCCAAAGCCAGCGCCACCAGCAGCCGCAAAAGCAATGATATTTCGCCGGGTGTTAACAGTAAAACAAGAGCAGCTCCCAGCACAAAAACGGCTCCGGCCGCCAGACGACCAATCTTGCCTAATCGCTCTTCATCGCCCGATTGGCGGTTCAATTCACGGTGGCAGTCACGACACAAAGGCACATTAATTGTACGCGTGACTCGGCCCAATCGTTTGCGCAGGGGCATCATCTCTGCCGCCGGTTGGGCGCAGTTGACACAAATACCGGGAAACCGGATAGTTTTCTGCGGACGAACCTTTATCTTAATCGGGTAGCTCATCAATTTTCATGAGCCGTAACCCGTAACCCAATCTCGGATTACGGATTACCGATCATCCCTCATCCTGCCAAAAATCGGCATCATAAGCCGGCAGTTCACAGCGCAGCGGCCTATCCTTCCGCCAGCCAAAAGCGTAACCGGCCTGCATTAATTGGTGAATTTCGCTGGTTCCTTCGTAGATGATCGCGCCACGGCTATTGCGCAGATAACGTTCTACATCATATTCGTCGGAATAACCATACGCACCGTGTACTTGGATGGCTTCATGGGCAGCTTTGAATGAATAATCGGTGGCATACCATTTGGCCATCGAAGTCTCGCGGGTGTTGCGCTGACCTTGATTTTTCATCCAGCCGGCTTTGAGATACAGCAGGCGGGCTACATCGTACCACTGCTGCATCCAGGCGATTTTTTGCTGAACAAGTTGGTATTGGGCAATGGGTTGGCCAAAGGTTTCCCGTTCTTGAGAATATTTGACCGCGGCTTCCATGCTGGCTCGAATGAGACCGGTTGCGCCGGAGGCAACGGTGTAACGGCCGTTATCCAGACAGCTCATGGCAATCTTAAACCCTTCACCCTCCTCACCAATCCGGTTGGCGGCCGGTACGCGCACATCCTGGCAGTTGATCCAACCCGTCGAGCCGGCGCGCACGCCCAACTTGCCGTGAATGTCGCCGGTGGTCACGCCGGGCATATCCGTTTCCACCATGAAAGCGGTAATCCCTTTGTGTCCGGCAGCCGGATCGGTTTTGGCAAACCAGAGGATGTGATGGGCTTTCGTGGCCAGGCTGATCCACATCTTTTCGCCGTTGATAATGTAGTCATTCCCGTCTTTGCGGGCGGTGGAGGCCATATTGGCCACGTCGGAACCAACGCCTGGTTCGGTCAAACCAAAACCGGCATATTTTTCGCCACGCGCCTGGGGAGCCAGGAAACGCTGTTTTTGCTCCTCAGTGCCCCATTGCAAAACTCCCATGCTGTTCAATCCCATGTGAACCGACATGACCACGCGCAGGGTGGAGTCGATGCGCTCCAGTTCTTCGCACACCAGCCCCAGGGTAACGTAATCGAATCCCTGGCCGCCGTAACGAACGGGAATGTTGATACCTAAAATGCCTAGCTCGGCCATGCGCGGCAAAGCTTTGGGATTCATCTCTTGTTTGCGGTCAAATTCTTTGATGGTGGGATAGATTTCTTTTTCGCCGAACTCTTTGACCATTTGTGCGGCGGACAGTTGTTCTTCGGTGAGGGAAAAATCGAGCATAGCGGTACCCCGTTTTTGAATTTGGAATTTTGAATGATGAATGATGAATTCACAATCCCGCTGTCGCCGATCTCCAGACCAAGCGATCTGGCACGGTTGGAAACCGGCTAGAGCGGGTGCGTTTGATGAACGCTGAATTCACTTAAATGGATTATAACTTTGTGAAGGGGGGAACGCAACATGGCGCAGTGCGTTATAAATTAGTCTGATAGTCGTTGGTCGCGCAGTCGTTAGTTGTGGATCTCGAAGATGAAGACGCCGTCACGGCCGTATACCATTTCCACTTTGGGGTTTCTGTCCAGCACTGCCGGATCGAAAAAGCCGGAACTGCTGTGCGGGCCAATGTAGATATGGGTGACGCCCTGCTGGCTGAGCCAATCGATCTGGGCCGGATCGCTCCAATCGGCTACGGCCGTTGCCGCAGTGTTAAACGTTTTCACAAACTGGAACAGGTCAGGATTATAAACCTGATCGATGGGCGGCGTTGTGGTCATGCGACCGGTCATGGGCACAATCCAGGCTCCGCCATCGCTGGCGGCCCAGGTTTCACCTAACCACTTCCAACTGTTAACAGCGATAAAGGCCGTTTCCGGCAAGTTTTCATCGATCCAGAACAAGCCGGCTACGTCGGCGTGCTGCGCCAGCAGCGTTTGCTCGTTAAGAATACTGATTTGCTGGCGCACACCAAACAAGAGCGTCGCCAACAGCCCACCCCCAATTAGAACGGAACCAATCCATTGCAGCAGCCAGTGCATTTGTCGCAGCCACCGCCATAACTGATCGCCGGCTATCCCCAAAAATATGGCCAGCGGTAAAAAAAACGTAATGTACAAACTGTTCAGGTTCACAATTGACGGGATAGGCAAACCCAATCGGTCACCACCTACCAGGATGAAGAGAACGGCCGTCCAACCAATCGACACCAATGGCAGCCAGGTCCAGCGCCGCCGTCGCAGACCAAATACGAAAGTTGGCAGCAGCGCCACCAGCGCCAGCCACAGGAACGTCGGTTCCCAACCGGTCTGCACGTAGCCGGTAGGGAAGGCATTGTAATTGGCGATGGGATTGCTAACCAACTGCTGCGGACTGGTCAAAGCCGCCAGCTTCCAGATGCGCGGCGCAGTCAGCAGCAGTCCCAGTCCGCCCGCTGCCGCCAGCCAACGGCCGTTCCTGCCCCAGGCGCTTAACCAGACCACCACCGCAAAGGGAATATAAAAAATGAAAACACGGAAATGAATGAGGAATAATCCTGCGGCCAGAAATCCTACTAACCACCAGACCCGCCGCCAGCTTCGCGCCCCGCGCACCAACTGCCAGGTCAGCGCCAGCAGCACCGGCATGATGAACATGGCCGTCAACTGCGTCAACCGCCCCCAAGTGACGTAGTAACCGGGAAAGAAAAAGGGCAATCCCACCAGAAACGCAGCCAGGAACGCCGGTCGTTGGCGGCGAGTCATGAGAATAACGGCCGTGTACACCATCAACGGCAGCAATCCGCCAATCAACTGCCCCAAAAACAACAGCAGCCGGTTTAGCGGCCAGTTGGTCATCAGTTCCAGACTGGCGGCGATGGCGTGAAAACCATAGTGATATTGGCCATCGGTGACGGGCAAATAGGGTTCGTAGCTGCCGGGCATTTGGCCGCTGTGGGTCATAACGGCCGTAATCAATCCATGACGGCTGGCATCCACCCAGGGCAGGAAGCTGAGATCGCGCACGGCCAAGAGGCGGGTAGCGGTGGTGAGGGTGAGAAGCAAGAGGAGCAGGGGGGCAGGGGTGCGAGGGTGCGGGGGTGAAAATCCCCCTTGCTCCGCTGCTCCCTTGCTCCCCTGCCTGTCTTTTAGCCAAAGCAATAACACTACCAGCCAGCCAACAACAAACACCAGCCACAACGACCAACCGCGCCAGCGCCCGTCCACCAGGGTCATGGCAAACCAGAGCAAAGGCCATACGGCCGTTCCCAAAGCTAGCGCCACCCCCCACCAGGCAAAGAAATTTAACCGCAGAGGGCGCGGAGATCGCTGAGGTTTTTTTTCTTCTCCGTGTTCTCCACGTTCTCTGCGATTGAAAATAAACAAAAGCAGGAGTACGCCGGGCAGCGAGAGGAAAAACAACGCCAGGAGTAGAAGCCCGCCCTCATACCACAGCATCTCGCCCAAAGACTTGAAGGCATCAGGCCATGTAAGCTGGTAGCGGGTAACAAAGCGTAAATCCTGAGCATTGGTAGCAGGCACGGCCGTGGCCGTGGCCAGCGACCCATCATCCATCACAATGCCGCCCCACCCATACACATCCAGGCTGTAGCCCCACACCGATACCGGGTTATCGGTGCTGCCCCTGATTTGCAGCGTGTAACGTTTCCCGGCCGATTGCGGTTGGGGCGTGAAACGGAAAACAACCGTCTGGTTGTTGGTAAGTGTTCGGGTGGGCAGGGACTGTTCGGCAATGAGATTGTTGTCGTCATCAAGAAGTTGGAGGTGGAAACGGCCGTTTTCCCCCGCCGCCACTTCCCCCTGACGAGCCAGAATCAGCTCGATTTCCCGCAGTCCATTCCAACGGGGTACAAAATCCTGGCGGATGGTCAGCGCATTTTGCGGTGTGGGCAGCACCGTGTTGGCTCTAGTCTGGCTTAAATCGGCGGCGATGATGGGGTGGGAAACGGCCGTGACGCTGATCGGCAGTCCCGCACCATCCAGCACCAACAGCCACACCAGTAACAACCCCGCCCCCAACAGCAGCCACCAACTTGTCTTCAACTTCCAGTCTCCAGTCACCGATCTCCCCTGTTAACAAAAAAGCCGCCTTCGCAGCGGCTTTCATTCTTGAGTGGCGCCAACTGGATTCGAACCAGTGACCTAGGGCTTATGAGTCCCTCGCTCTAACCTGCTGAGCTATAGCGCCAAAGCGACCAAAATTATAGCCAACTCCAGTCATCCTGCCAAATTTTGGAAGTGAACAAACCAGGGAACATGGGTAACAGTCACTTTTGTATTAGGTCCGAGTTTTACTGATCAGGAAAGTGGTTGTCACCTCGGATTTAGGTTTAGGGCAGCACAATCGTAAATGGAACGGGCATAAAAACCAGAACAAACAAGGCCAGTGTAAAAATAGCGATCCAACGCCGACGGCTGTCCAACGGCGTCACATCATCCAACGGTTCCGCATGAACCCGGCCAAAAACAGTGAGCAGCAAAATCCAAACCGCCCACATAAATGTCCCGGTGACGATAACCAGCAAGGCCAGTCCCAACACCACCGGCCAGAAAAACTGCCGCGCTTTTTTGCCAAAGAGGACATAAGCCACATGACCGCCGTCTAACTGGCCTACAGGAATCAAATTTAGTCCAGTCACGAGCAAGCCGACCCAGCCGGCCCAGGCAAATTGATTCAGGCTCACGTCAATACCATTGGCCGGTAAAAATCGACCGAAAATAACGATTTTGGACAGCGCATACAGAATTGAATTGCCTTCCAGCATATACCCGCCGGTCGGCAGCGGGCCAACCGGCGAGGTGGCTAACCCATACCACAAAATAGGCAGCGCAAAAATCATACCCGCCAGCGGTCCAGCAGCGCCTACGTCCAGCAGCGCCCGCCGATTTTTAACCGGCGCCTTGAGCCTGATAAATGCCCCCATCGTGCCGATGAGGGAAAAACTGGTGGGCAGCGGGATGAAATAAGGCAGTGAGACCGGCACTTTGTGATAGCGTGCCGCGAAATAATGACCCAGTTCATGGGCGCCCAAAATCAACATGAGACTGGCGCTGAATTTCCAACCTAACCAGAGGGAACGCAGTGCCAATCCCGGATCTCCGGTTTCGTACATGGCCCCGACGTAGAGGGTGGACAAAATGGTAGCAATGAATAAAACCAGGTTTATCCACCATTGGGAAGCCGGTGGATTGAAGACGATTGGCAGGGCAATGAGGGCTGTGCGGTCTTCTTCCTGGCGGATCAGGGGGGTGAAGCCGTGTCGTTCAAATCGTTCGCGGAGTTCGTCAAAGTAGACGGCCGTATCCACCAAAAACCGGCCGCGAAACCGAACATAACCCGGCTCAGGCTGATCCAGGCTCGTGTCATAAACCATAAACAGATCGGCTATCTCGCGGCGTAAGGCTTCAATTTCTTCCAGGGGGAGGTTTGTCGTCGGCGGGGATGATTCTTCCATAATAAAGCTGTTTTAACTATTGCCGTTCTCGTCGGCCGTGTCCTCATCATCATCGCCCCAACTGATAATCCAGATACAAGCGCCGGCGACCAGTGTCGTGATGAGCAAAAGCCAAAACCATTGCAGGCCCTGCAAACCCACATCACGCGCTTCAACAACGAGTATAATATCCATCCCCAACGCCAGAACAAACCAGGCCGATAAGTTGGGGTGCTGCTTAATCCAATTCATAATTGCTGTCATTAGTCTCTAGTCTCCAGTCTCGTAGTCGCGTGGTCATGTAAAAGTAGGGGCGCACCCTTGTGGTCGCCCACGTGGGCAGGCACAAGGCACTGCCCCTACCGCGAATTATTGAGATGATACCGTTTTACTGCTGCAGTCGCCGGTCGCGCAGCACTTTCAAGCGCAGATGTGTGCCCTCTGGCTGCGATTCGTCTACAGCCCGCTGCCAAACTTGTGGCAGATTGGTTGGATTAGCCGGGCCAAATGCCTGCCGGTCAAACGTTTGCTCAATTTCCGGCGGGGCATCGTCGGCTATAAAGGCCAGAATAATTTCACACACATGCGCATCAGCCGATTTTTCTACTTCTTCCAAAATAGCCAATCCGGTGGTCATCGTCGCTTCCAGAGGATGGATAAATATCTGATCGATGCGGGCCACCTGGCTGTCGATATTCCAGCCCATTAACGCGCTAATTTCGGTACCAATCTGGCCAATGAAGTAACCTCGTTCGCTCAAAGCCATCAACAATTCAGCCCGCTTCATCTGGACCGCGCCATTTGTAGCTTTGTGCATAAGCAGCAGCATCGCGGCCACATCGGCCGGCCGGGCGCGGCGAACTTCCAATCCTTCGGGACGGTCAACGGTTTCCACCGCTATCTCCATAGGAGCTAATTCAGCAGCGCTTGGCCGGGGTGTGGGTGCGGCGGCTTGTGGTGGTGGCTGCGGCGGCAAATCCGGCAGCAGGCGGGTTCCAGCCAGGCGCGGGTCGGGCAGCCGCTCCCAGGCCATCGCAAACTGCTTTTCAGTGTCGATCATCAAGCCTTCAGTGTCGATGACGATGTCGGCGCGGGCCACTTTTTCTTCCTGGGATGGCTGGGCTTTGATGCGAGTAACGGCCGTTTCCGTATCCATCCCCCGGCAAATGCGCAGCCGATCCAATTGGCGCTGCCGCGAACAGCGCGTCACCCAAATCTGATGACAAATCTTGGCCAGCGCCCCTTCCAATAATTTGATCGCTTCAATAAAAACAATCGATTTGTCACTTTCCTTGATGCGTTTGGCCACTTCGCGGCGCACGTAGGGATGAATAATCGCTTCCAGATCGGCCATCGCCTGCGCATCGCCGAACACGATTTTACCCAGGGTACGGCGGTCGATACGGCCGTCTTCCAACCGCACTTCTCGCCCAAAAGCAACACCAATCGCCGCCTGCATCTCGGTATCGTGGTCTTGCAGTTCATGAACGATCTTGTCGGCATCAATCGTCAGTGCCCCGTGTTCCGCCGCCAGGCGCATCACCGCCGATTTGCCCGTGGCGATATTACCCGTTAACCCAACGATCAATTTGCCCGAAAGTCGCGTCCCGCCTGGCTCATTCATGCGTCATCTTTTCCCACTGCGCTAACAACTGCGCCAACTGTAATTCCATAGTGGCATATTCTACGCTCAGGTTTTGAATCTTGTCAAAACTCTGGGCCTGCGTCGCCGTTTGCAAATCTTCTGCTAATTTTGCCAACATCTCTTCCGTCGCAGTGATGTTGTTTTCCAATTGGGCCAGTGCTTCCGCTCGTTTACGCTGTTCATTTTTGCTCAATCCTGTCCCATTGCGCTCACTTTCCGGCTGGGCCGCCGCGCGGGCCTGGGCGGCGGCCTCTTTGGCTGCCTCCCGCTCCCGATTGCGCTGTTCGATAAATGATTGGTAACCGCCTTTGTGGACGTGGAGACGGCCGTTCTCCAAATTCCAAATCTGCGTCGCCAACCGGTCCACCAGGTAACGGTCATGCGACACCAGCAAAATCGTCCCGGCAAACTGCTCCAGCGCCGCTTGCAGCACTTCTTGCGCCGGAATATCCAAATGATTCGTCGGCTCGTCCAGCAGCAGGAAATTGGCCCCTTCCAGCGCCAGAATCGACAGCGCCAGCCGCCCCCGCTCGCCGCCGCTCAAATCGCCCACCCGCTTGTAAACGTCATCCTGCCGGAACAGATAGCGGGCCAGATAATTGCGCGCCTGGCTGATGTCCATGTTTTCGTAGCGCAGCAGTTCGTCCAGCACCGTGTTTTCCAGATTCAAATTATCGTGCGCCTGGGCAAAGTAACCGACATGCAAACTGGCTCCTTCATGGATTTTCCCAGCCAACGGCACTAATTTACCCAAAATCGTACGTAAAAAGGTCGTCTTGCCCGTCCCGTTTGGCCCAATGAGCGCCGCGCATTCCTGCCGCCGCAGCTCAATGTCTTCAGCCGTAAACAGTGTTTTTGTCGGATAACCAATCGTCAAATCAGTCGTACGCAGGACGATTTCACCGCTGCGGAAAGTCGCATTGAGCCGCATGTTGAGAGTCGGCGGCCGGGTTGGGCCGCGCAGTTCGTCAATACGTTCATACAGTTCGCCCACTGTGGAAGCCGGACGCCGCAAATCCAGTTCATCGGTAACTTGCGCCCATCCTTTGCTTTTTAGCTGGCTTAAGACGCCCAGCCCGCCTACGCGCAGCGCCTCCACCTCGCGGCTTAAACGGCTCAATTTGCCCTGAGCCATCTGGGTACGCTGCCCGGCAATATTGCGGCGGATGTAATCCATCTCTTTGGCCAGCCGCTCTTGCAGCGCCTCAAATTCGCGCTGCTGTAATTCCCAGCGCTCTTGCCGCTGCTGGACATAGGCGCTGTAGTTGCCACGATACGTTTCAATGCCCTTAGCGTGCATTTCCCAGATGGTATTGACGACTTTATCGAGAAAATAACGGTCGTGGCTAACAATGAGGACGGCCCCATTCCACGTTTTGAGCGCGCTTTCCAGCCATTCGATGGCTTCCACGTCCAGGTGATTGGTTGGCTCGTCGAGGATGAGCAGGTCGGGCTGCTCCAGGAGCAGGCGGGCCAGCAGGGTGCGTGTTTTTTGGCCGCCGCTAAGATGGGTAAGAGGCAGCGCCCAGTCGGCTTCGGCAAAGCCCAGACCGGTCAGCACCTGTTTGATGCGCAGTTCGTAGTCGTAGCCGCCGGCCAACTCGAATTTTTCTTGCAGATGGCTATATGCTTCAAACAGTTCGTCACTGAACTCGCCATCGGCCATCTCGGCTTCCATCTGGCGCAGACGGGCGGCATCTTCTTGCAGCGTGGCAAAGACGGTGAGCATTTCATCGTAGACGGTATGGTCAAGCTGGCTAAACGCCTGTTCCGATTCCTGATGCAAATAGCCCAGCCGGGCGCCTTTGGCCAAATGAATCGTACCGCTGGTCGGCTGGCTCATTTTGGCTAAAACCAGCAGCAGTGATGTTTTCCCGATCCCGTTGGGGCCAACCAGCCCAATCTTGCCATCATTAGGCACGCTAACAGAAACGCCGCTGAACACATCAACCGCGCCAAAAGATTGTCCCAGGAAAGAAGCTGTCAGAATTGCCATGCCACAAGTATAAAGGAGCCGCAGACGATGGACGAATTTTGACACAAGTGTAGACCTGACAGGATTCTACTAGGTACTACATCTGCCAAACAGCCTCGAAAAAACCTGTCAGGTCTTGCTCTATCACTAAAGATTTGCTTCATCGTGCATCTAATAAATAGAAACTACAGCAGTAGAAGCCTCATGTGAGGTAATATGGTAACAGTATGAAGGATATTCAGGCGGTGGTGAGCCAATGCCAGGAAGGTCATTTGGATGCATTCACCACCTTATTCAACCGCTGTCAGAACCGCGTCTATGATGTCGCCTGCGCTATTCTGCGTAATGAAGCGGCAGCCGAAGATGCCGTCCAGGATACCTTTCTGGTTGTTTTTCAGAAGATCAACAGCTACAAAGGCGAGTCGGCCTTTGAAACCTGGCTCATTGCTATCACTGTTAATCAGTGCCGCATGCGCTTGCGAAGACAGAAAGTACGGCAGTTTCTGTCATTGGAGCGACTGAGCCGAGATCGTCTTTTCAGCCTAAGCAGTAGCGGCAGCGGCAGCAGCGAGGGAGTCGCCGACACGGTCCACCAACGCCAGCGCCGCCAAACGCTGTGGGATTTGGTAGATCGGCTGGATGACCGGCTGCGGCTGCCTCTGATCCTCCGTTACCGTTATGCGCTCTCTTGTGGCGAGATTGCTGACATTCTTGACCGGCGACAATCCACTATTTACCAGCATCTTCACGAAGGACGAAAGCTGCTGGAACAGATGGCCCGACAGGAAGAAGCGGAGACTTTGGCTCCGTCAATTGAGGCTGCGAGCTAATAAAACGATGAGTCTGATGAAACGTCATTCCAACCCACCGATGAATCATTATGTTGTTACCTATTTTGAGGCTTTTCAGGATGGGTCAATGTCTGATGCTGAAACCGGGCGCTTCCAACAGCATCTCGCTGACTGCCAAGAGTGCCGGGTTTGGGTTGACCGGCAAGAAAATCTTATTGAGCGCCTGCAAATGGAGGCCTCACCACAACACCGTTTATCACCAACAGCCTCCGAGCGTGTACAGCACAACCTGTACGGCCGTATGCGGAGGGCCATGATCATGAATAACGTAAAAACATTTGTGGGGGCAACGGCCGGCCTGGCCGTCCTGGTCGTCATTGTCGGCTTCTTCGTCTTGCAGGCCGGAAACTTCAAAACAATCGATCCAGCAGCGGGGACACCAGAACCAACTCCTATACCGCCAACTTTGAACGCCATCTCTATTGCCTTGACGCAGCAGGCCTTAACGTCAACACCGATTCCCCCACCAAGCGAACTTGATGAACAACTTTTCGAGGCGGTCGCTGCCAAAGACACGGCCGCCGTTGAAAAATTCTTGAATGATGGCGCTAATCCCAATACCATCAATGCGGACGGCCTTCCCGTTTTGTTACGAGCGATCCGAGGCGCATGGGCAAGCGGCAACAACGATATTGTCGAGCTGCTTTTAGCGTTTGGCGCTGATGTAAATGAACACAACGGGAGTGACTTTGCCTGTCTTCCACAAGCGGCTTATTCAGGCCAACTTGAGGTTGCCCAGTTACTGCTTGACGCGGGGGCGGATGTCAATGCGACAAAGACCTTCACTTCGTGGACTGGAGCCATACAATTGCAAGCACCAGCCCTGCTGCATGCAGTTGATGGCAATTATATTGAAGTGGCCGAACTGCTGATCGAACATGGCGCCAATGTCAATCAAACCGAAATGGCCCACAATGTTTATCCGCTATTTGTCGCTGCCTTTTCCAACTATTCCGAAATGGTCACGCTCCTTCTTGATAGTGGGGCCAATCCTGCTATCCGTACCGGATGGGAAACGGGCAATACGGCATTGCATGGGGCGGCCTATAATGGAGCAGTAGAAGCTGTCCAGGCACTGCTGGATGGCGGAGCCGACGTAAACGTTCAAACGAACACAGGCTTGACCCCATTAATGTACGCAATTAGCGAAAGTATCCACCGCCGGACAGAAATCGTTACCACGCTTCTGGAAGGAGGGGCGGATCCGAACGCGCAAGATATTAACGGCGACACAGCCCTTCACCATGCTGCCAGGAGGGGGCAATCCGACATACTCTTGCTTGTGATTGAGCATGGCGCATTGTTGGATATAGAGAATAACAGTGGCAAAACGGCCGTTGACATTGCCGCAACCGACGAAATCGCTGAGATGCTGCGCGAAGCCGGTGCAGCAGAATAACACTGGCAAACAAATTTAGTTTTAAGCTGAGCAGTTTAGTTACTCAGCTAAATACTGTGTGGCTTGGTGCTGAAGAAGCATACAAGCAAGGAGATGGAAAAATGAAAAAAGGATTATTGCTACTCATGACAGCACTGATGATTACACTTTTGTTTGCGTCGTTTTCAACCGTTGCCGCGAAGCCCAATGCGCCTATTCTATGTTTGGTAGACATGTCACATAACGGGGCTTATTGGGAAGGAGAGGTTTACGGATGCAGCCTCGCAGGAATAATCCGGTTTGATCCCGACCCGGAAAATCCATCCTATCCTGCGGGTAAAACGCTGCACTTCTTTGAATTATTCACCATTGAACCAGATAGCGGAGGCGTAATCCAAGGGAATACAGTGGGGGTCGGGCATCTCTACGAGCCGTTCAAGTTTAGGGCTAACGGCTGGGTAACAGATGCGACGGAACAATGGTCGCATTTGGTAGGAAACAAGTATTTCGAAATGGGTACGTCAACCGATCCATTGGACCCATCAATTCCTTTAGCTGCTAACGGCATGGAAATGAGAATAGTACCCACTCAGCGGCCTATGCCCTAATTGACTTGAATCCTGTCCTTTGTATGTACCAAATAAAAACCCGATTTCTTGAAGAAATCGGGTTTTTGTAATTCACAAGTTAGTGGGCAATTTAGTTGAGATATTGCCGCAAGTGTCCGGCGAAGTTGGGGTGGCGTAGTTTGCGCAGCGCTTCTTTTTCTAGCTGACGAATGCGCTCGCGGGACAGGCCAAACATTTCGCCGACTTCTTTCAATGTGCGCGATTCGCCGTCTTGCAGGCCGTAACGCAGGCGCAAGATGCGGGCTTCACGCGGGGTGAGCTGGTCTAAAATGTCACCCAGTTCTTCGGTGAGCATCTGGCTGGCAACGGCCTCGGCCGGCGGCGGCGCTTCCACGTCTTCGATGAAGTCACCCAGTTCGGCATCGGATTCGTCGCCGACGGGGCGTTCCAGGTGGACGGGCTGGCGGCTGGTGCGCAGCATCCAGCGAACCCGGTCGGCGGGTAATTCCATGTATTTGGCGATTTCTTCGGCGGTGGGTTGACGGCCGTATTCCTGTTCCAACTCTTGGGCAATCTGGTAGAGCTTACTAATCCGTCCGCCTAAATGGGCCGGGATACGGATGGTACGGCCGTGATTGGCCAACGCCCGCGTTACCGCCTGGCGAATCCACCAGGTCGCATACGTGCTAAACCGGTTGCCTCGGCGGTAATCATATTTTTCCACCGCTTTCATCAAGCCAACATTGCCTTCCTGAATCAAATCCAGGAATTGCAAGCCGCGCCCACGATATTTCTTGGCAATGCTGACCACCAGACGGGTATTAGCACGAATGAGATGGGCACGGGCCGCGTCACCAATCTCTTGGGCCAGTTCCAGTTTATCACGTTCATCAAGCGAAAGATTTTCTTGCTTTAACGATTGCATCGCCGCGCGGCCGGCTTCAATTTCCATCGCCAGTTGCACTTCTTCCTCGGCTGTCAGAAGCTGCTGCTGACCCATTTCCCGGAAATAAAGACCTACCGAATCGTCAATGGGCACATTGCTTAAATCGAACAATGGCGCTGTGTGCGGAGAGTCTTCAACGTCCTCATCATCCAGCTCTAAATCTTCTGGCAAGCTGCCAGTGAAGCCGCTGTCATCGTCATCAGTACCTCCAGCCATCGCTTCATTGGCTTCTTCTTCATTCTCATAAATGGGAATACCTGCTGCCTGAGCCTCTTCCATTATCGCTTCCAAAAGGGTGAGATTATTTTCGATGTCCGGCCACGTCTCTAAAATTTGATCGTATGTAATAAAGCCTTGTTCCGCGCCTTCATTTAACAAAACACTCAGTCCAACAACATCGACCTCACTACCAAATGGGTTTTTTCGTTCACTCATAGCTTAAAAAAGCTCCCAGCTTTTAATTTTTTTGGGGAAGAAACGAACCTCAAATAAGGTCTTGGAGAGATGCAAACAAAAACCGATGAATCAAGTTAATCACTGATCCTCGATGATTTGAGGATTTTCTGTTTGAATCAGGTGGATAGCTTTCCGAAAATCCTGCACTTGCACCCAATAAAATTCTCTTCCCAACAAGGGTGCAGTCTAGCATATTCGAAACCCAAAAGTCAAGCCCGAATATTGTTCAGAATTGAGGTTTTAGCCGGTATTAATTTCTCTATAAGTTTAGTTTTGTGAACGGGTTTTTATGACCTCGTCTACCCCCAATAGAGGGGTGTCTAACACGGCCGTTCCCAGTCGCAAATCCAATCTACAGTCCAACGGCCAACGGCCGCTGACAGAAGGGCCGATGGTCAGTGTATCACGCGGCTGCACCTGCCAAAAATCGAGCAGTCTGAGAGAAAATTCGGCGCGGCTTATCGCTTGCCTGCCGGCCACGTTGAGGACACCGGTGAAGTCACTATCCGCCAATTCCAAACAGGCGCGGCTTAACGTTTCCACCCAAACGGGGTTGCGAATTTGATTGTCAAATAACTGCACCGGTTCACCGGCTGCCAGGGCGCGCGCCATCCAGGCTGTGCCGTGATCGATCTCTTTCAACCCGTATATGAGAGAGGTGCGAATGATGACGTGATTCGGGTTTTCAGCGACGATGGCTTCGGCGTCGGCTTTGGCACGGCCGTATTCGTTCACCGGGCTGGGTACGGCCGTTTCATCATAAGGCGGATTCAACCCATCAAAAATGCTGTCGGTGGAGAGGTGGATGAAACGCGCCCCGTTTTCGGCCGCCGCCCGAAGCACATTTTGCGTGCCCTGCCGGATCACGCTGCCCATGTCGCTGCCCCGGTTGGAACCAACGGTGTGGATGATGACCTGGGGCTGAAACTGACGGATAAGTCGGGTAACGGCCGTTGCCTCACGCACATCTAGCAGCCTGCCAAAAGCCAAATTGAGCGGATCGTTGTTAAAAAATGTATAGCCAACGTCGTGGATTGGGGTGGCCAGCAGCGTTAAACAACGGCCCAGGTAGCTGCCGCCCCCAGTGATCAAGATACGCCGTTTACTCATCCGGCAACGGCCCAGGCTCGCCGCCCAGTGCTTCGACCCGTTTCAAGGCATCCCCGGCAGCGGATTGGGCAGCGGATTGTTTGGAACGGCCGTTGCCTTCACCCCACACCTTGTCGCCAACCAATGCCTGTACGGTAAACATTTTGGCATGGTCCGGGCCGGATGAACCCACAACAACATAATGCGGCGTAATATTGAAATGGGCCTGTGCCCACACCTGAAACTCGCTTTTGGCATCAATATGCAGCGAATCATCCATGATTGCGACTAACGCCGGGCCAATCAGCGGTTCAATTAAATTTTTTACTACTGCCAATCCCTGATCCAGGTAAATCGCGCCGGTTAATGCCTCGAATGCGGCACACAAAAGCGGTGTCCGTTCCCGTCCACCGCTTTCGGCTTCACCTAGTCCCAACAATAAATAATGGCCGACTTCCAACTTACGCGAAAATTCAGCCAGCGTTTCGGTGCGCACCAAAGCCGCCCGCAAACTGGTCAACTCCCCCTCCTTCATCTCCGGGAAGCGATGATAAAGATACGCACCCACCAGAAAATCAAGGACAGCATCCCCCAGGAATTCCAGCCGCTCGTTATCTTCCAACGCCGTCCCCGGATTTTCATTCAGGTAAGAGCGATGCGTCAAGGCGCGGGAAAGCAGTGACTTATCCCTAAATTCCAGGCCCAATTCGGCCTCAAGTTCTTTTAAGTTATCCATTGTTTGTGTGGGAGTAAAACGTCAACCGTAAAACGTAAACATACCATCTACGTTCCACGGGTCACATTTCACGCCATTATTCCTCAAATGAAATGGCCGGGATTGGGCAATATCAATTACCCAACCCCCTGATTCTACATGAGTCTGGTATCCGCAAACCGCAGTCTGTATACCATTTTCGGCACATTTTCTAGTAGTGAAAATTTCGGGTTACCGAATACGGGCACAAGTGTATCACCAGTTACGCAAATTCTTTAATGATTAACACCGCATTATGGCCGCCAAAGCCAAAGGCATTGTTCATACACACGCGAACGCGGGCCGGACGCGGTGTATTAGGCACGTAGTCCAAGTCGCAGGCGGGGTCAGGGGTTTTATAGTTGATGGTTGGCGGCAGAATCTGGTCGCGAATGGCCAGGGTGCAAAAAACTGTTTCGATGGCCCCGGTTGCACCCATAATGTGGCCGGTCATGGATTTAGTGGAGCTAACGGCCGTTTTATACGCATGGTCACCTAGAGCAGCCTTGATAGCGGCCGTTTCCGATGAATCGTTCAGTTGTGTAGAGGTACCATGAGCACTAATGTAATCGACATCCTGCGGTTGCAAACAGGCATCGGCCAACGCCTTTCGCATAGCACGAGCAGCCCCTTCGCCCCCTTCTGCCGGAGCAGTGATATGGTGTGCATCGGTCGTCTGACCATAGCCAACAACCTCAGCCAATATTGCTGCGCCGCGAGCCTGCGCATTTTCCAGGCTTTCCAACACCAGCGCGCCGGCCCCTTCACCCACAACCAGGCCATCCCGCTCTTTGTCAAAAGGCTGTGGCACGCCGCTTTCTTTGCCGGACGTTGCTCCGGCACGCTCGAAACCGGCCACGGCAACGGCCGTAATAATTGTTTCGCTGCCACCGGCCAGAGCCGCCACCAAATCACCGCGCTGAATCGCCTTGAAGGCATGGCCAATGGCATCAGAACCAGAAGCACAGGCCGTAGCGATGGTTGTACTGGGGCCATGAATGCCGTAATCAATAGCCAGCATTCCGGCCGCGCCGTTAGGCATAATCATCGTGATGGCAAAGGGACTGACACGGCGCACTCCTTTTTCCAGGACAATATGCTCCTGATTGACCAGGGTTTGGATACCACCGACGCCGGTACCAAAGAAAATGCCGATGCGCTCCCGGTTTTCATCGGTAATGGCAAGGCCGGACTGCCGCATGGCTTCGTTGGCCGCAACAGTGGCAAACTGCTGGAAACGGTCGCGGCGGCGGGCTTCACGCCGGTCTAAAAACGCTTCCGGGTCAAAGTTTTTGACTTCGCAAATTGCGCCAGATGTATGTTCACTCTTATCAATTTGGGTGAATGGGCCGAGGCCGGATTGCCCGGCCAGAATGGCAGCCCAGGTGTCGGGAACATTGTGGCCCAGCGGGGTAATAAGGCCGGTACCGGTGATGACAACGCGGCTATGATGGTTGTTATTCATTTACCTTCTCCAAAATGCGGAAGTATGAATGCTGAGTGATAAACGCCAGGTTCATCACTCAGCATTCATACTTCCGAAATGTTGTTTTTCTTGCCAGCGTTGTTCGTATTTTTGCAAGGTAACGGTGAAGGCTTCGTCTAAATCCACGCCGGCAGCCGTAGCGAGCTGGCAAAGGCTGTACAGGACGTCGCCCAGTTCGCCGGAGAGTTTGGGTGTGGGGGAAAACGGCCGTTTCCCATAATCCGTCCCCAACAAAATCTCCTTGGCAACTTCGCCCAGCTCGCTCATTAAATCTAATGCATAAACACTGGGCGGATGGGATAAGTTGTGATTTTGGCTGAATTGGGCGGCTTTTGTTTGCCAATTGCTCATGATTTGTGATAAATGATTGAAGATTGAAAAGTGAGCAATCATTAATCTTCAATCTTTAATTATCCTCTTCCGTCGGCCGGTAGTGGCCCTCGACCCAGACGCTTTTGTCCGGGCCAACTTCCTTTTTCCAAACAGGCACGATTTCCTTAAGCCGGTCGATGCCGTAGCGGGCGGCGTCAAAAACGCCCTGGTCACGATGGCCGGCAGCGCAGGCAACAAATGTGGTATGCTGCCCCACATCCAGCTTGCCAATGCGCTGGACGATGGCAATGCCTTTGACCTGGGGCCAGCGCTGCCAGATTTCGCGGGCAATTTGAGCCATCTTGTCTCCAGCCATTTCGGAATATGCTTCATATTCCAGGTGGATGGTTTGCGGCGGCATGCCTTCGCGTTGGGTCTGGCCGCGCACGAAGCCAGTGAAGCTGACAATTGCACCCACGTCGGGCTGGTTTAACCGGGCGTGGATGGCATTGAGGTCGAACTCTTCTTCGGTGATGGCAAAGTATGTTGGATGTGGAATCTCGCTGCTGCCGCCGCTGACGGGCGGGAACAGGGCGACTTCATCACCGGGCCAGATGGGTGTCGTTGCAGCAGCAAAGTTTTTGTTGACGGCGACAAGAGCGGAAGGCAGAATGGGGGCCAGGTTGGGGTGTACGGCCGTTAACACATCCAACAACGTCTGCACCGTCGCTGGTTCATCCAGGCTGATTTCTATCCGGTCACGCCCGGCGCGATCTTTAAGGGTGGCGAATAAGCGAATTTGTAGTTTCATAGTCGTATAGTCTGGTAGTCTTGTAGTTCGATAGTCTCGTAGTCCAATAGTCTTGTAGGGTAGAGGATCACCTCTTCACCCTTTCACTCAAGCGACCTTTGGTCGCCCACCCCTTCATTCCTTGGTCGTAAACGTTCCACTTTGGCCACCGGATTTATGAACGACGCGCACGTCGCTGATGCGCATACCCCGGTCAACGGCTTTGGCCATGTCGTAAATGGTGAGGCCGGCCACGGATACGGCCGTTAACGCCTCCATCTCCACGCCCGTTTTACCACGCAGTCGGACGGTGGCTTCAATATCCACCCGGCTTTCAGCCACATTGGGCGTGCAGTTCACATCGATGTGGGTGAGCAGCAGCGGGTGGCAAAGCGGGATCAGGTCGCTGGTGCGTTTGGCGGCCATCACCCCGGCTAACTGGGCTGTGGTCAAGACATCCCCTTTTTTCAGATTTCCTTCTATAATGAGCCGTAACGTTTCCGGCTGCATGGTCACGCTGCCGCGAGCGACAGCGACTCGTTCTGTATCGGCTTTGTGGCCGACGTCAACCATTTTGGCCCGGCCGGATTCATCGAGATGGGTTAATTGTTTAGACATGGGCACGATATTATAGAAGGAAGGGCAAGGTTGCAAGTGGCAGGTGGCAAAGTTGCGTGGTTGCGAAGTTGCACTTCGCCACTCCACTACTCCGCCACTTTAAAACTCTAACACTTTTTCACCATGAAACCATTCTACGACACCATTTACCTTTCACCTCATCTGGATGATGCGGCGCTTTCCTGTGGCGGCATGATTTGGTCGGATACGGCCGTAAACCAGTCCAACCTCATCATCACCGTTATGGCCGGGGATCCGCCGCAAGCCACGCATTCCGATTACGTGGCCAGCCTGCACCAACGCTGGAATCTGAATGCCGACGCCGTGGCCGTCCGGCGGCAGGAAGACGCCACAGCCTGCCACATTTTAGGGGCGGATTATTGGCATTGGGACGTTCCGGACTGCATTTACCGCCATCATCCGGGCAACGGCCAGCCTTTTTATGTGTCCGACGCCGATATTTTCGGCCGTATTCATCCGCAAGAGACAGGACTGGTTGAGCGGTTGTCCCGGTTGATTGCTGCGCTGCCCGCCCACGATCGCCTGATCGTACCGCTGACCGCCGGCCATCACGTGGACCATCAACTGGTGCGGCTGGCTGCTGAACGAAGCAGCCGCCCGGATCGTCTGGTTTATTATGAAGATTACCCTTATGTGCGCGATGAGGCCGCGTTAACGGCCGTTATTCCCACCAGTTCAGATGATTGGCAGGCACAGGTCATTCCGTTGGCGGCAACGGCCGTTGCCGCCAAAATCGAAGCTGTCGCCGCATTTCAATCACAACTCAGCACCTTTTTTAACGGCCGTGCTGACCTGGCCGCACAAATATCAAATTACGTCCAAAAAGTAGGCGGCGAACGCCTTTGGTACCGATTAACCAATGTCCAAACAGCCAATTAACGCTTTTCACACAATGACTTCTTGATTAAATAGGCCCGGTCAACTTATAATTGAGCCAGTAAAGGAAAGGTACACAATAAACTATGGGGCGATTAACAACCAGACAACTTGCTACCAAGCGCAGTCGTAAAAAGAAGTTAAACCAAAAAGCCAGTTTACAACCCGGTGACATGCTGCAAGACCGGTACCGTATCGTTGGAACTTTAGGAGTTGGCGGTTTTAGCTCGGT
Organism: Ardenticatenaceae bacterium; assembly: GCA_020634245.1. GTDB lineage: Bacteria > Chloroflexota > Anaerolineae > Promineifilales > Promineifilaceae > JACKCC01. The sequence goes on from JACKCC010000007.1 coordinate 434,341, forward strand.
TTATCAAGCTCGCGACATGCGCTTTTCCAACGTGACCAAGTTGTGCGCCATCAAAGAGATGGTGATTGCTGCCCCAGACCCCCAAATTCGTGAACTGACCATTAAATCATTCGAGCGGGAAGCAAGTATGCTGGCCATGCTCGATCACCCCGCCATTCCCGATGTCTCTGATTATTTTACCGAAGGCGATCGCAGCTATTTAGTCATTGATCTGATTCGGGGTAAAGATTTGGAAGTGTGGCTGGAAGATCAGAAGGATTACCTGGATCAAGAAACTGCCCTGGAGTGGATGACGCAGTTATGTGATGTACTGGCCCATTTGCATCATCAAAAACCACAGCCCATCGTTTTTCGTGACCTCAAGCCTTCCAACATCATGCTGGATCAGTATGCCCGTATCCGTATCATCGACTTTGGTATTGCCAAATTATTTGAAACAGACCGCAAGGGCACGATGATTGGTACGGAGGGCTATTCGCCACCGGAACAGTATCGCGGTCAGGCGACTCCGGCTGGTGATATTTATGCGCTGGGGGCTACTTTCCATCATTTGCTAACTCGTCAAGACCCGCGCCTGGAACCACCTTTTACTTTTGCCGAACGGCCGATTCACGCTGTAAATCCTAGTATTTCACCGACTTTTGAATCGGTCATTATGCGCTGCCTCTCTTATGATCCCAAAGATCGTTACAAGGATGCCTCGGAACTGCTGGAGGCTTTGAATGTCGTCAGTCAGGCCAGCAAACCCATTACAGGGGAAACGACGCTTACGCCTCAAGCCATTCCCTACGCCATGGACGGTAAAGCTACGCCTGCCTATGCGGAACAAGGCCCGGCTATCATCAAAGAAGGACATATCCAGCCAATCTGGACGTTTAAGTGTGAAGATGAAATCCGGTCGAGAGCGGCCGTTACCCAGGATACGGTTCTGGTTGGCGCCTATGACAATAATTTGTACGCTTTGTCACGGGAAAAAGGAGAGTTCATCTGGAAATTCCCGGCTCAAGACGGGTTTGGCTCCTCCCCGCATGTGTATCAAGACTCTGTACTCATCGGGTCGGTAGATAAGCATTTGTACTCGCTGGTGGTGAAAAACGGCCGTGTTAACTGGAAATATCAGACCCAGGCCCCTATTTACTCTTCTCCCGTAGAACGCTTCGATCACATTTTCTTCGGTTCCGATGATGGCTATCTTTATGCATTAAGCTCGCAAGGACGGCTGGTTTGGAAGGCCAATGCCTACAGCCCGGTCCGTTCCACACCCTTCGCTGATGATGAGCGCATCTACTTTGGCACAGAAGGCGGGTACGTCTTCTGCCTGGAATTGGCCAGCGGCAAGGTGAAGTGGCAGACGCAGGCCAAACGAGCTGTAACGTCTTCACCTATTGTAGCGGAAGATATTGTATTTTTCGGCTCAATGGACTCAACCATTTACGCTCTGGATGCTGGCTCTGGCTACACGATCTGGCGCTCGCGTACTCGCCGGCCCATTATTTCTTCACCCATCGTCAAAGATGATATGGTCATCATTGGTTCTTCTGATGGCAGTGTATATGCTGTGGACCTTGGAAGCGGCCGTCAAATGTGGACATTTGAAACAGAAGGCCAGGTAACCTCGTCTCCGGCGATCTGGGAAGATTCTGTTTACATTGGTTCAACCGATGGTTGTGTGTATTGTTTAAGTGCCAAACGAGGAGAACTCCGCTGGCAGTTCAAAACGCAAGGACCTGTTATTTCGCCGCCAACCATCGTCGATGGCGTCGTTTATGTTGGATCAACTGACCATTTGATCTATGCCTTGCCGGTGTAGGTGGATATTTGATTAGTTATTGTTTGACAAAACCATTTGATAAAACTGGAACAAACCATGAATGAATCCGCACCAATGAGTGGACAAGATGATTTTGAAAGCGGTATTACTAATGCCGATGAAACGATACATGACGAATATGCCGATCTGGATGAAAAGGATTCTGGTGCGGTTGAGGATGAAGAATTTATGGGCATTATTGAAATCCCAGGCATAAAAAGTTCAACATTAGCAGATGTAGACGAGGGCACAAATGCGGCCAAGCATGACGCCAATTTATCTGTGGCTTTTGGCTGCTCCGTAGGCGCGGTACGGCAGCGCAATGAAGACTCCTGCCTGGTATTTTCGACCGGTTCTGGCGGCCATTTTGCTTTGATGCCCTTCGGACTTTACATTGTGGCTGATGGGATGGGCGGCCATACAAATGGACACGTAGCCAGTAAAACTGCTTCCCGCGTAGCGGCTCGCTATATTTTGGAACGTATTTACCTGCCGCTGTTGCATGATGATGGCGGATTAAGCCAGACTCCCATTCAAGAGGTTTTGGTCAATGCGGTGCAGGCAGCGAATACGGCCGTTTTCCAGGCCGACCTCGACTCAGACAGTGGGACAACGCTCACCATTGCACTGGTACTGGGCCGACGTCTGCATGTTGCCCACGTCGGTGACAGCCGCCTCTACCTGCTGGCTGACAATGAACTGCGGGCTGTGACCAGTGACCATTCATTGGTACAGCGGCTGCAAGATGTGGGCCAACCGGCAGATGACATCACATTTGCTCAAATCCGGCACGTGCTGCTCCGGGCCGTTGGGCAGGTTGAAGAGGTGGAAGTAGATACTTACATGCGCCTGCTGCCGCGGAATGGCAAATTACTGCTGTGTACCGACGGCTTATGCGGCCCTGTCTCAAACGAAGATATGCAAAAGATTCTGGAGCAGAATATATCGCTAGAACAAATGGTTAACGATTTGACGGACGCAGCGATGAAAGCAGGTGGTTACGATAATATTACGGCCATTGTTGTAGACTTTGTATTTTAACTGGCAGCCCATTTATGTCTGACGAGTTTGATTATTACGCCATCCTGGGCGTACCGCAGAGCGCATCGGACAGCGTGATTCGTGATGCATTTGCGAAAAGTCTGTCGCAGTTTCCCGCCGATGTGAACAAGCAGGAAAATCCGGCTTATGAACGGATTATGCTGGCTTATTCTGTCTTGAGCGATCCAGTACGGCGGGAAACGTATGACTCGTTGTTGGCGGAAACGGCCGTTTCCCCCCTCCAGGTCACCATCCAAACAAGCCGGGATCAGCTTCCCATCTCCGAATCCCCACAGCTCGTTTACCTGCTCGTCAACGTCAATCCACCTGAATCCGAAATCCAAACCAGCCAACCCATCAACCTCAGCCTCGTCATCGATCGTAGCACGTCCATGAAAGGCGAACGCCTCGAATACATCAAATCAGCCCTGGAACTCCTCATCAACAAACTGTCCCCGGAAGACATCATTTCCGTCATTAGCTTCAGCGATCGTGCCGACGTTGTCATCCCCTCTCAGCCAGTAGCCGACAAAAAAAGCCTGATCTTCAAAATACGAAGCATCTACACCTCCGGTGGCACAGAGATTTTTCAGGGCCTCAACGCCGGCATGAAAGAATTGCGCCAGGTAAACCTGACCCAATACAACAACCACCTCATCTTATTAACCGATGGGCACACCTATGGCGACGCCGATCAATGCCTGAGCCTGGCGCAGCAAGCCGCAAAATTGGGGATTGGCTACAGCGCATTTGGCCTCGGCTCAGAATGGAACGATCAATTCCTTGACCAACTCGTGTCGCCATCAGGTGGACAATCCCAGTACATCGAAAACCCGGCCCAAATTCTCGATTATTTACAGCGACGCATCAGCGGCCTGGGCACAATCTACGCCCATGACCTGCGCCTGTCAATGGAATTCCCTAAATTCATCACTCCTAAATTCGGCTTCAAACTGCATCCGTTTGCCCAACCTGTTACCGTTGATTCCGATGAATTAAAACTGGGCAACATAGAAGGTCGCCACCCACTATCTTTTTTGCTCGAACTCAATATCGAACCCCAAAAGATGGAAAACCGGCTTACCCTTTCATTCAACTTCACAACAAGCCAGCCGCAACAAAGCTTCAAACACCGTCATCAAATCACCGTCTTGGAAAACGTCGCCCCGCTGCCACCACCAACTGAAATAGTCAAAGCTGTCAGGCTGTTAAACATGTACCGCATGAATGAAAAAGTGCTGGATGAAGTTGATGCCGGTCAATTAGAATCGGCCACTAAACGCATGAAGCATTTGACAACCCGCTTGCTGGAAGCCGGACAAACCCGGCTGGCCCAGCAAGCCTATCTCGAAGGCGAACGACTGTCCAATCTGGGTGAGTTGTCACCGGAAGGACGCAAAAAATTAAAGTATGGCACGCGTGCCTTGCTGGCACAGACCATTATTAACCTGGATTTAGATGAAAAATGATTACTTGTAAAGAGTGTGGAGCATCACAAGAGGAAGGAACGCTTTTTTGCAATGAATGCGGCCGTTATTTAGCTGAAACATCGGCTAAAACAACCGTTGTTCTGCCTTTTTCCGATTTTGCTCAGCAAGCACCACAGCCGCCATTAGCCGGATTCAAGCCAGAACCGTTCACTGAACCGCTGTTCATTACCTTTATTATCCCTAGCAGCCGTCGCCGCTTCAGAATGGAAATGACCGATCAAATCCGCGTGGGGCGTCCCGACTCCGTTTCCGGCATTTTACCTGAACTAAATCTGGCCGATGATAGTGCAGCAGAAATGGGCGTATCCCGCATGCATGCGATTATTCAAGCCTCAAATCAAGGGTTGGTGCTTATTGATCTTGGCAGCACGAATGGAACGCTGCTAAACAACTCACCCCTATCCCCCCAATTACCTTATCCGCTCAAAAACGGAGATGAAATCCGGTTTGGTGATTTATTGGTTCACATATTATTCTAATTAATGCCCGCTAAAATAATTTAGCAGTGAGAAGAGGTTGAGATGATATCTGTAGTTGTGCACATTGCGAACGAAGATGCTATCGTTTGTGAATTAGATGATGTACCTGGAACAACTGACCAATTTATTCATTTACAGAATCCCAGGCGTCGTGATGGAAAAGACCTTCACTATCTCGATGAAGAAGTAACAAGTATGCTTGTTCCCTGGCATCGTATTAACTTTATACAGCTGTTACCTTCTGCTGAAGCTGAAGAAATCATTGGTTTCGTAAGGGAGTAGCTGGAAAAATAACTAAATGTAATCTTGATAATTGCCTTGAGAATGCCACGAATCAGTTAATGGCATGCTCATAACAAAACCGTGTGAATCTAATGGTTGAAAAAATTCCTTCCTCATTAGAACCGAGTGTACCCCGTTTGCTGCTTATTGTTGATGATGAAGCGCGAATGCGGCGTTTTATCCGCATGAATATGGAGTTAGAAGGCTACCAGGTTATCGAAGCGGAAAATGGCCTCAAAGCGCTGGACCAAATTCGCCAGCACACGCCGGAACTGGTCATTATGGATGTGATGATGCCAGAGATGGACGGGTTTGAGACGCTGAAGCTGCTGCGTGAAATTTCGACGGTTCCGGTTATTTTGCTCACTGTAAAAAGTGATGAAGAGGACAAAATTCATGGGCTGGGTCTTGGCGCAGATGATTATATTACAAAGCCGTTTAGTCCCCGCGAGTTGATTAGCCGGGTAACGGCCGTACTGCGACGTGCTGAATGGCCGGCCCCACCACCCAGAACCATACTCCGCATTGATGATCGTCTGTCAGTAGACTTCAACCGCCATCAAGTCATCGTCGAAGGTGAACGCATCGATCTACGGCCGACCGAATATCGTTTACTCAACCACCTCATTCAAAATGCCGGCTGGGTTGTCCCCCACGATACATTACTGGCTAAAGTATGGGGCTACGAATACCGTGATGAAACCCATTACTTGCGTCTATACATCAACTACCTGCGCAAAAAAATCGAGCGTGATCCGGCCCGTCCGGAATATATTTTGACAGAGCGGGGAGTAGGCTATCGCTTTGTCGATTTCAAACAAAGTTGAGGAACTTGATGTCAGATAGATTCCTTCGCTATCAAATTCATAACAGGCAAACAACAAATGATAGTGCAGCAATCGATATTATTTCTCAACATGCGACTTTAAATTATGGATTACCAGGTAACATTAGACGGGGCTCAGTTTTTTGACCAGACCCAGACCTACCTTAGCGTAGAGGACCGCAAGCGCATTCAAAACGCATTCACACTGGCTCGTCGGGAACACGGTGAACAACGTCGCAAATCCGGCGAGCTTTTTTTTATTCATCCCCTCACGGTTGCTTACTATTTATCCCAATATCATCTTGATGCATCAGCGCTGGTAGCGGCATTGCTGCACGATGTTGCCGAAGACACGCGGGTTGCCATCGAGGAAATCGAAGAAGAATTTGGTTCGGAAGTAGCCATGCTAGTTGACAGTGTGACCAAGCTGAAAGACGTTTCTCTCGGTATCGCACAAAATCGACGATTGACTCGCAAGGAAATCGAAGATGCCAGCCTGACCAAATTACTCAGCATCATGACCAAAGATGTGCGGGCTGTCATCATCAAGTTGTTCGACCGGCTGCACAATATGCGTACCATCGAGGCTACCCCTTATGATCGACAGGTTTACAAGGCCAATGAAACGCTATCCGTTTATGCGCCGTTAGCCAACCGGTTGGGCATCTGGATGCTCAAGAACGAACTGGAAGCTCTATCCCTGGAAGTTTTGAACCGGAAAGCCTACTACACGATCAAAAACCGGTTGGAAACCATTCACAAAGAACATCAAAGTGCCTACGACATCATTAGCGGACAGATTTTTAATTGTCTATTGGATGCTAATCTGGATGTGCGCAATGTAATTCTCTCCCCGGAAAACATTTACACCGTTTATCAAGATCAGATTCGCAGCGGTGCTTCCTACCGGGATGTGGATAAAACCATGCGCCTGGTGATTTTAATGGCTGATTGGCCCTCCTGTTATCAAGCTCTGGGGCATTTGCACCAATTATGGAAACCGGTACCGGGCAAATTTGATGATTACATCGCCGTCCCCCGCGACAATTTATACCGCTCTTTGCATACAACGGTCATTCACACCAGCGGCCAACATTTGAAGCTGCGCATCAGAACACCAGCCATGGACAAAGTATCATCGGTCGGTGTTCTGGCTCGCTGGCTGTATGCCGATACGCCATTCTGGACACGCAGTGTTGCCGACAGGGTGGAGACCTTCCTGGCCAATATCAGCGGCAGCATCAAGTTAGAACCGCAAAATCCAACGGCCGCAGTGAAAGGGGTTGTGGAAGATGTATTTAGCAAGCAAATTCGGGTATATACGCCGCGCGGCGACGTGTTGGAACTGCCTCAGGGGGCAACGCCGCTCGATTTTGCTTATGGCATTCACACTGGACTGGGCGATCAATGCCATACCGCTTTTGTGAATGAAGCGCTGCATCCGCTGAACAAACCTCTCCAAGACGGCGACCGAGTTCACATTGTCAAAAAGCTCCGGGCACAGCCGCAGCGATCCTGGCTGGATGAGGATTTGGGGTACCTTACGACGAATTATGCCCGGTCACACGCCCGTCGCTGGTTCCGCCGTTTACCAGCGTCAACGGCCGTTGCCCAGGGCCGCCAACTCCTTCAATACGAGCTGGACATGATCGGCTATCCCCAACATTCTCATCAAAACATTGCCGCTACCTTCAATCTGAAAACGACAGCCGACCTGTATTACAGCCTGGGACGGGCCGAACTACTGCCCACAGTCGTATCCACCCGCATCCTTGAAGATAAATGGAACCTGGGACCATCACGAACCCTCGACCATGTCGTTTACACCACAAAAGGAGAAAAGCTGTTCATCACAAACGCCCACAACCGCAAAATTCAGCTTTGCGGCACCTGCCAGCCGGAATCACGCGATCCAATCATCGGTTTCTTGCGCGCTGATGGCGGGATAACCGTCCATAAAGAGGGCTGCCGCACATTGCGTACCGAACGACTTCCTGGCCGCACGCTCAAGCTCGGTTGGAGCGAGTCTTCAGCAACACGCCAGGTACGCCTGGTAACCATTCAGGTCGAAGTCTACGATCGTCCCGGCCTCTTATTTGAAATCACCCATCTGATGCAGCAGCAAGAAATCAACATTGCATACATTCACACCCCTCCCAGGCTCCAGGGAGAAATGGACATCATTTTAACGCTGGAAGTACTCAGCCCGCGCCAATTGGTACGAGTACTGCATCAAATCCACGCCCTGTCCAACGTGTCGGCCGTTCGCTGCCTGCACCAGGGGCCTCCCCCGGAACTCAATGGCCCGCCAACATCCCTCTACCGACCGGAATAACTCAGAGTGCCAGGCAAGGGGCGTATCATTTGGGGCAAACCAAGGCCGTTCGCCCCATGCCTGGCACTTTAACCCACCTGAACAACTTGCTTGCCAGAAACAGTCCTGGCACAATCCAGACCTATGAAATCCCACACTATGCGGATTTTGCACCGGCAGCAGCGCCGGAAGCACATGCAGAAAAACTCACGCCCTGGCTGTCGCTGGTTGGGTGGATTGTTTTTTGCAGGATTGGCCGGTCTCTCAATTTTTATGGTTGTGATGTGGGGCGTGGGCACGGCTGTTTACCAAACCATCACCGCCGACCTGCCCGCCTATGCCGATCTGAGCCAGGAGAATGACACAGTTCCATCTCAACCTACCCAAATTCTGGCCTGGAGCGATGCCCGCCAGCAGCAGACCGTCGTCATCAACGAAATTGTCGATCCGCTGAACGGCCGTCGCCAATGGCTGCCCCTTGACCAGATTCCTACCGACGTCGTCAATGCTATGGTTGCTTTTGTTGAGCCGGGATTGGGAAACGGCAGTTTCACCCTCTGGCAGGCAGACCAACAATTCATCGCCTTCCTTGCCGGAGAAAAAGAACCGGAAACCTTGCCGCTGGTACAGCAGCTCATCCGCGACCAACTGCTGTTGCCAGAACAAAGCGGCATTCAATCCAAACTAGAAGAACTACTGCTCACCCACCGCGCCGCCAGTCTGTACAGCCGCGAGCAAATTCTGGAGTGGTATTTGAATACCCACTACTACGGCAATCTGGCCTTTGGCATCGAAGCCGCCGCCCACGTTTACTTCGCCAAACCGGCGGCCGATTTGACCCTGGCCGAAGCAGCCCTTTTAGTCGGAGCAACACCGATCATTAACCCTTTTGATGCGCCGGATCAGGCCAAAATCGAGCAGGAAACAGTGCTGGCGGCGATGGTGGAAGCCGGTCAGATCAGTCAAGGTGGCGCACTGGCGGCCCAGGTCACCCCCATCCAACTGGCGGAACGTGCCGTGGATCGTCAGGACATTATCGCCCCCCATTTTGCCAAATATGTGCGCGATGAGTTAGAGCACCGTTTTGGCCCGGCACTTTTATTGACCGGTGGCTTGCAAGTTTACACGCCGCTGAACTTGGAAATGCAAGGGCAGGCGGAATGTGCAGCCCGCGTCCAGATTAATCGGCTGTCGGGGCAGATGGGTCCGGCACTGCCGGCCGACGAATTGGCCGCCTGCCAGGCTTTGGATTTCATGCCACCAGTGGACACGGCCGTTCTCGGCATCGATCAATCGGTCAACAACGCCGCCATCATCGTCATGGATGCCAAAACCGCCGAAATTCGCGCTATGGTCGGCAGCATCAACTATTGGGATGATGCGATTGATGGCTCGTTTAACGTGGCCGTCAACGGCCGTCGCCAACCCGGCACCGCCTTCACTCCCTTCACCTATTTGACGGCGCTGAGCCAGGGTTACACGGCGGCAACAATGGTGTTGGACGTGCCTTCGGATTTCAGTACGGCCGTTTCACCCGTTGCCTACCAGCCGCAAAATGCCGACGGTCAGTTTCACGGCCCCATGCGGCTGCGCCAGGCGTTAGGTAATGATTATTTCGTGCCCGCCGTCCAGATCGCCAGTTGGGTGGGGATGGATCGCATTGTTAGCACCGCCCGCAGCCTGGGCATAACCACACTGGATACTGCACCGCACAGCTACGATCTCTCCCTTAATCTGGGCGGCGGCGGAGTGTCGCTGCTGGATATGACCTATGCTTATACCGTTCTGGCTAACATGGGCGTGATGATGGGGCAGTCTGGAACTGGCAACGGCCGTCCCATTGATCCGGTGGCCATCGTCCGCGTCGAAAACCAGGCCGGTGACGTTTTGTATGATTATTACCAACAGGTGCAGCAGCGTGACATCCTCACGCCACAATTGGCCTATCTGATGAACGACATGCTGGCCGACCGCAGCGCCCGCTGCGCCGCTTTTGGCTGTCCTAACGTGATGGAACTGCCTGCCAATCGACCGGCCGCCGTCAAAACAGGCACGACCAATGATTTCCGCGATGCCTGGACGATAGGCTACACGCCACAGTTGGTGACCGGCGTCTGGGTGGGCAACAGTGATAATCGAGCGATGGCCGGCGTGACTGGCATCAGCGGCGCGGCTCCCATCTGGCAGGCGGTAATGGCCTGGGCATTGCAAGATGAGCCGGTTGCCATCTGGGCACAGCCGCCAGGAATGGTGGAAACGGCCGTATGCGACACCTCTGGTCTGCTGGCTACCGACATTTGCCCTACTGATACCGAATTGTTCATCCAAGGCACCCAGCCCACCGTCTACGACACCATCTACCAGGAATTTGCGGTAAATCGTGAGACGGGGCGGCTGGCTACCATTTACACACCATCAGGGCTGGTCGAGAACCGCATCTACAAAGTGTACCCGGAAGCGGCGGCAGCCTGGGCCGAAGAAAACGGCATCGAGCAGCCGCCAACGGAATACGACACCATCAGCCTGGCCAGCAGCAGCAGCGCTGACGCCCAAATTACGTTTCCCCAGCCGTTGGCCGTCATCAGTGGCACGGTGACGATTCTCGGCACGGCGCGCGGTGCTGATTTTTCCTATTACCGGGTCGCTTATTTCCCTGGCCTGATTCCTGCCACGCTGCAAAGCATTGCTGAAAATGTGACTGAACCCCAGACGAATGGCCCGTTGGCTGTCTGGGATACAGGCAATCTGAATGGTCTATATACGGTTTTGCTGACAGTAGTAGATGGTGACGGCCGTTTTCAGGAAGTGACTCTACCCGTTACAATTGAAAATTAACAGGCATAGGAAGACAAAAAGCCTTGCGGGAGCAAGGCCTTTTGCGGGAAGAGGAGAAAAAGGAGGACATTTTCTATAAATTGTGGAGCAAATAATTAATTTACTCAATGATGTCCACATTATAGTAGATGACTCCTGAATTCGAAGGTAATTTTGATACAATCGAAATGTAAACTACTTTACATTTACAAACAAAGGACACTTCTGTGACGAATACCTGTCAAAACTGTGGGCAACCCACACTGGAAACAGACACGATTTGCTGGCACTGTGGCCAACCGCTACCCCAACAACCCAAAAGCCAACCCAAGCAGCCAAAGGCAACGGCCGTTACCCCAGACTCTGTACCCCCACTGCCTTTACAAAGTATTGCTGCCTATGGCGGACTGATCCTCCTCATCATCATTGCCCTGCTTTGGGTGATGCACGCTTTAGGCCAGCAGCCGCAAGTTGTCCAAAGTTTAGGCAGTTCCGTAAAACCAGGCTGGACGGCCGTTACCGATACCAATCGAATCTTCACCCTAAACCTGCCCGTCCAATGGCAAACGCTGGACCGCTACGCCTCAGATCAAGAAGACGCCTTCGTCGCCGCCCTGCGCCAAAACAGCTATTACCAAGCTGCGTTGGCCCCTTACGATGCCATGGCCGATGACCGTCAGGTCCTACTGCTGGCTCAAGCTGACCCGGCCGAAATGGAAACGGCCGTGCCCGCCTTCGTCCTGGTAACACGCAGCCAGCAAATTAGCCAGTTAACGCCGGAAAAGATGACCGCCCTTTTAGAGGCTGGCCCAGCCGGTTTTGATTTACAGCGGGTGAATGTGGAGATGAGTGTGAACGGCCGTGAACAAGCCACCTACATTGCCGCCCTTCCTTTCGAAGACCAAACCCTGCGCTGCCAGCAGCTTTTCTACAAAAGCGAAGTCAGTGATGACGACAGCTATCTCATCATCGGCTGTGTCTCGCAGGATGGCCATGCCACTTACACCAACATTTTCCATGATATTCTGGTAAGCTTTCAGCCGCTGCTGCGCTAGAATGGCTGCCTATAGTGCCAGCCACAGGGCTTCACATTTCACGTCATCCAATCCATCTCGTCCTGTACCTGGCACTTCGTACACCCATTTGTCCTGTCTATTTGACGTTCCTGCCCCCCCTCAGTACAATGCTTGCCTATGTCCAATTCAAATACCGAAATTTCAGTAAACTCTAGCCCGCCAAACCAGTTTAATTACGGCGGGCAAGCCGTCATTGAAGGCGTCATGATGCGCGGTTCCAAGGCGTTGGCCGTTGCCGTTCGTAACCCGGAAGGTGAAATCGTTGTCCACACAGAACCGCTTAATGCGCGTATTTATGGTGGTCGCATGGCCCGCACGCCCTTTGTCCGAGGCCTGACCTTACTGTGGGATGCTCTCGGGTTGGGCATCAAAAGCCTCATGTTCTCCGCCGATGTTGCCCTGGATGAAGGCAGCGAATCCGAGAGCGAACCGTCCAAAGCATTTGAAGGGCCGGCTCAATGGGGAACAGTCCTGCTGTCGCTCAGCTTTTCCATTTTGCTCTTTTTTGTTTTGCCCACTTTTGTCGCGCACCAACTTGCTGTATGGCTCAATTTGGCTGGGTCACAAATTGTTGAAAATGGCATCGAGGGATTAATCCGGCTGGCCTTGTTGATTGGCTACATTTGGAGCATTGGTCTGATGCCCGACATCAAACGACTGTACGGTTATCACGGTGCTGAACACAAGACCATCAATGCCTATGAAGCTGGAGCGGAACTCACACCAGCTTCCGTCGCTAAATATTCACTAGAACATCCTCGCTGCGGCACGGCTTTTTTGTTGACCGTGGTCATCATATCGATTTTGATCTACAGCTTGCTGCCACCATTAGGATTATTGCTGCGTATTGTATCGCGAATCGTTTTGCTGCCGGTCATTGCCGGTATTGCTTATGAGTTTTTGCGCTTTACGGCCGCACACCAGGACAAAGCTATTATTCGCTTCATCACCAAGCCCAATCTGGCTTTGCAGCGGCTGACAACTCGGGAACCGGATGAAAGTATGCTGGAAGTAGGCATTGCCGCTTTTATGCAGGTGTTGACCTATGAACAAAGCCAGCAAGAAGCACCTGATACGACTGTCGTTACCAAAACGCCGGTAGGGCAGCCAGTTGTTTCTTAAATGCAAAAGGATTAAGCCATGACAAGCCGGAAAAACAGCCAACAGGCAGCTAAAAATAACCAGGCCGGTCTCGATTTCTACGAAACGTGGGAGTTACAACAAGCGGTCGCTGCCTTTCTGTCTGCGGTTGAAGCGGAACCGGATAATCCGGAATACCATCTTAATCTGGCCCGGACGTATGCCCGCCAGGGTGATTTTGGTCAGGCAATGCAGGCACTGGGCAATTATTTGCACAACGAAACGCAAGATGAAGTAGCCTCTCGCTACGAGCAGATGTTTTCATCAGCATTGGATGAAGTTGAGCAGGCTGTAACGGAAGTCATGCCCAAATTGGATATGACTCTGCCGCAAGTGGGCAAAGCGCTGCAAATGTGGCTGGAATATCGTATTGTGGCCGGACGTAAGCCGCTGCGTATACCCAAGCCAAAAACCTGGGCTGCGGCTCTTACTTTCGGCATTATTAAAGTTAATTTCCTGGACACCAGCCGTGCCGATGTTGCCGCCGCGTATGAAGTGACGGAAGCGGCGCTGAATAAAAAGTATAAAGAACTGGTTGAAGTCCTGGATTTGATGCCCGGGGATTTTCGTTATTACCTGGGCGAAGAAAACCCGTTGGATCGTGTCCTGGCCGCCGGAGAATCCCCGGAAGCAGCCGCTATCTTAGCCGAGTTGGAACGCCGCTTCACAAATGGCAACGGACAATAAATAATTGGGCTGCTATCTGGTAAACGGCCGTTACCAACACATTTCGTCAAAGATAGAGTATGTCAATCAGAGCTATAAGCTCAAACAACGACGTACCCGCCTCAATCTATCAATTCAACCCGGTTTGGAGGAACTATGTCCACACCAACCAAACGCCAGATTCAAGCTGAAGATTTATACCGTTACCAACGTGTCTTCGATCCCAAAATTTCGCCCGACGGCAGCAACATCGTTCTCTGTGTTGAACATGTCGACCAGAAAACCGAAAAAAAACATGTTAATTTATGGCTGGTAGCTGTTGAAAACAAGTCGGTCCGCCAATTTACTTTCGGCAATTACAGCGACACCAGGCCGGCCTGGTCGCCCGATGGCCGCCAAATTGCCTTCCTCTCCAATCGCGGCGATGAGAAACAGCCGCAAATTTATCTCATTCCGATTGATGGCGGCGAAGCCCGACCGCTGACCCAAATGAAAGGCAGCTTTGGCTCGTTCGAATGGTCACCCAATGGCCAGAATTTCGTCTGCCAATTCCGCCGGAAGGATCAGGAAGTCATCGAGAGAGAAGAAGATCCGCAGAAAAAAGAATTGGGCGTTGTCGCCCGCCACATCACCCGACCTCGATTCAAGTTTGACGAACAGGGGTACCTGCCGCAATCCCGCTGGCACATCTGGACAATTGACACGTCTAATGGAACGGCCGTACAGCTAACCAGCGACGATTCCTATGACGAACAGGAACCGCACTGGTCGCCCGACGGTTCGGAAATCCTCTTCTTCTCCAACCGCAGCGCCAACCCCGACATCGACGACCATCTGGTTGATTTGTACGCCATTCCCGCCATAGGTGGCGATTTACGCCACATCGAGACGCCGGATGGCGAAAAATCACATGCCAGTTGGTCGGGCAACGGCCGTTTCATCGCCTACCTGGCCCATCAAGGCAAAGGTGATGCCGGGCAAAACACCAACCTCTGGCTGGTGCCGTCCGACGGATCAGCGCCGGCTCAAAATTTAACCGGCCACTTTGATATCGAATTCTCCAGCAATTTAGTTACCGATACCGGCGATCAGCCGACCACTCGCCCAGTTTGGGCCAGCGATGACCAATCGCTTTTTGTCCACACCGCCCAGCATGGCACAATCAGCCTCAACCGGCTTTCGCGCGACGGCGAATCGTTGGAAGAACTGGTCAGCGGCAGCATCGTCGGCGCGTTCAGCCTTGATCGGGCGCAAAACCGCGCCGCCTACTGGCACGGCACACTAGACGATTTGGGTCAGATTCACGTCCTGGATTTGGCGGCCAACCAATCCCGCTGCCTCACCCGGTTCAACGACTGGTTAGACGAGATAGATTTGGGTGAAATAGAAGAACTCTGGTTCAAAGGGGCCGCCGGCAACGATTTACAGGGCTGGATTCTCAAACCACCCGGTTTCGACCCCGCCCAAAAGTATCCCTCGATTCTGGAAATTCATGGCGGGCCGTGGACGCAGTACGGCCGTAGCTTCTTCCACGAATTCTACTTACTGGCAGCCAACGGTTACGTTGTCTACTTCACCAATCCGCGCGGCGGGCAGGGTTACGGCGAAGCCCACGCCAAGGCTATCCATCGCCGTTGGGGCCAGGCCGACTACGCCGATTTGATGGCCTGGACCGACTACGTCGCCAGCCTGCCCTACATCGACACGGAGCGGATGGGCGTCACCGGCGGCAGCTACGGCGGCTACATGACCGGCTGGATCGTCGGCCAGACCACACGCTTCAAAGCGGCCGTGGCCCAGCGTATGGTCAGCAATGGCATCAGCTTTTGGGGATCATCCGACGTGGGCTATTTCTTTGAAGACGATTTTGGTAATGGCAAGCCTCCCTGGGAAAACCTGACGAGCTATTGGGATCAATCACCAATGAAATACGTCGCCAACGTCAAAACGCCCACACTGGTCATCCACAGTGAGCAGGATTTTCGCTGCCGGCAGGAGCAGGGCGAGCAGTTTTTCCTGGCGCTCAAGCGGCTGGGTGTGGATTCGGAATTGGTGCTTTTCCCGGAAGAACCACATGGCTTGTCACGGAACGGCCGTACCGACCGCCGCATCGTCCGCCTCAACCACATCCTGCGCTGGTTCAACAAATACCTGTAATCGCTGGCCGCTTGACGCGCCTAGGTCACTGGCTATAATCCACATCAATGTGGAACATTCACCTTCCGAAAATAGATTTCCGGCAGCTAGAATCGAGAACCCGGCCAAATCAATCCTTGCCGATTTGGCCTTTTTCGCTTGCAAAGGCTGATTTTCAAGGTGATCGTGCATTTTATTAGCTCCGACCTGCTAATCTGACGCTTATTCACATTCATTCAAACCAATTACTCACCCAAACGAATTACCAATTGAGTACCGTATGCTAGATAAAATTGCTAAAGTCGTCTCTCGTTACGACGAAATTGAAAGACAAATGACTGATCCGGTCATTCTGGCCGACCATGTCAAACTAACCGACCTGGCCCAGGAACGTTCCGACCTACAACCGCTGGTAGAAGCCTACCACCAATATCAAACCAAAAGCCAGGAATTAGCCGACGCCCGTGAAATGGTCGAACTGGAAGAAGACAGCGACATGATCGCCCTGGCCGAAGAAGAAATCAACCATCTCGCCGACCAGTTAGAACAGTTAGAAGAGCAAATGCGACGGCTGCTCATCCCTAAAGACCCGCGCGACGACAAAAACGTCTACATCGAAATTCGCGCCGGAGCTGGCGGCGATGAAGCTGGCATTTTTGCCGCCGATTTGCTGCGCATGTATGCTCGTTACGCCGAAACCCACAAATGGAAAACGGAAATTGTGGACGAAAGTGCCACCGGCGTCGGCGGCTACAACAAGGTCACAATGGCCGTGAAAGGCAAAGGCGCTTACTCCCGTTTCAAATTTGAAAGCGGTGTCCATCGCGTGCAGCGCGTCCCCACCACCGAATCCCAGGGACGCATTCACACCAGCACGGCCACCGTTGCCGTTATGCCCGAAGTGGAAGATGTAGAAATTACGCTGGATGAACGCGACCTGGAAATCACCTCGACTTTTTCCTCAGGGCCGGGCGGGCAGCACATGCAGAAAAACGCCACGGCCGCCCGCATTGTACACAAACCCAGTGGCCTGAGTGTAAAAATCCAGTCGGAACGCAGCTTGATGCAAAACAAGCAGTTGGGCATGGCCATCATCCAGGCGCGGCTGCAAGAGATGGAAGAAGCCAAGCAGCATGAGGCCCTGGCCGCCGACCGCAAATCGCAGGTGGGAACCGGCGAGCGCAGCGAAAAGATACGCACCTACAATTACCCGCAAAGCCGCGTCACCGACCATCGGATTGGCTTCACCAGCCACAATCTCCAGGCTGTCATAGATGGCGATTTAGATCCGTTTATTGATGCGTTAACCATTGCCGATCAGGCAGAAAAACTGGCGGCGGTGGAAGAATAATGAAGATGGTCAGATAGTCAAATAGTCGAGTCGTCAGGTAGTCAGCTTGTTAGTTGAGCAGCGAATATCTGAATCGATGACTTGCCAATAAAAGGATAAACCCATGACTGAACTTACTTATCAACCACGTGGCCTGTATTTTGAGGATTTTGAGATTGGACAAAAAGTTGTCACGGCCGGACGGACGGTGACGGAAGCCGATATTGTAACCTTTTCTGGGCTGTCGGGCGATTTTAACCAGATTCACACTGACGCGGCTTATTCGGCCAATTACGATTTTGGCCAGCGGATTGCCCACGGGCTGCTAGTCCAGTCAATTGCCACTGGCCTGGCCGTTCGCACTGGCGTAATTGAGGGAACGGTTTTGGCCTTCCGCGAGTTAAGCGCCAAGTTCAGCCTGCCCACTTTTATCGGCAATACGGTGCACGTGGTTATCGAGATTACCGAGAAAAAAGCCCTGCCGCGCCTGGGTGGGGGAAATGTGACGATGAAGTACAGCGTCTTGAATCAGGATGATAAAGTTGTCCAGCGCGGCGATTGGATTATGCTGGTTAAGAGCAAGAGCTAGAGGATGGAGCTAGAGCAACTATTAACCCTGTCATTCCTGCCTACGCGGGTGTGACATATGGTATAGATAAGGTTGAATGATGGATGATGAGATGATGCATCCCGATGAAAGTGACGAATTGGAATCTGGAGAACGGCCGGAAAACGAACCGACTCGACCCGGGGCCAAACAGCCATCTCCAGCGGAAAAGCCAACGCTGGATGAGGATGAGATTTCACTGCTGGATTTAATGGCCGGAGCCGAAGAGAATGTTGCTCTACCTGATGAGGAAGAAACGGCCGATCTCCCCCTCCCGCCAGACGACGACGCCTCCATACTCACTGGGACGCCTGAAGCAGAGGCTCCGGCCGGCAGCGAGCCGCTCCCGCTGCCGCTGTCCCATGATGAACTGACACCGCCGCAGGAACGGCCGTTAATCAACGACACCGACGCCACCCAAATCCAGCCCCGCGTCGCCTTCCCTGGCAGTCGTCCGCCCCTCTCTGAGGCACCAACACAGCAGTTCCAACCTGTTCGCCCACTCAAACGCGAGCCTCAACGGCCGGACAAGGATGACGCACCAACCATCGTCTCTTCTGGTTTACCCACACGACCACCAATTCGAGAGCATACCCGACCACCAGCCGCCAGTAGCCAGCGGCCAGCTGCTAGCCACCAGCGGCCAACAACCAGCCCACAGCCAACCGCAAAAGTTGTCATTCCGCGGCAACAACCTATCCAACCTAAACCGCAAACACGGCGGCAGCGCAATTGGCGCAGTTGTGTGACCCGCACCATTCTGATTGTTGTCATTGTAGGGTTATTGGGCACGGCCGTTACCCTCATCGGCGCCTATTTTGGCTACCGGTCCATCGCCAACGACCTGCCCGATCCCAGCGAACTCACCAGCCGGGCCAGCAGCTTTGAAACGGCCCGCATCTATGACCGCAACGGCGGCCTGCTCTATTCTCTCATCGACCCCAACGCCGGCGACCGCACCCGCGTCAGCCTGGACCAGATTTCCCCTTACCTCATCAACGCCACCATCGCCACCGAAGATTCCCGCTTTTACGAAAATCCCGGCTTCGATCCCATCGGCATCACCCGCGCCATCATAGCAGCGGCCCGTGAACAAGAACTGATGGGCGGAGCCAGCACCATTACCCAACAGTTGGTACGCGCTGTTTTGCTTAACGATGATGAACGCAGCGAAGTCACCTTCCGCCGCAAAGTACGCGAAATCATCCTGGCCGCCGAACTGACCCGCACTTACGAAAAAGATACCATTTTAGAGCTGTATTTGAACGAAATTTACTACGGCAACCGGGCTTACGGCATCGAAGCGGCGGCGCAAACCTACTTCCGCAAACCAGCCGCCGATTTAACCCTGGCCGAGGCTTCCCTGCTGGCCGGTCTACCCCAGGCTCCGGCACTGTGGGATCCTTACACCGCGCCTGACAAAGCCATAGGCCGCCAGTGGGAAGTCCTCAGCCTGATGGTGGCTGACGAGTACATTACTCTAGCCGAAGCGCAAGCAGCTTTGGACGAGATGAACGTACGCATTTATACGATGACACCGCCGGTCACAACGATTCAACATCCGCACTTCATTTTTACCGTCTTGCAGCAAGCCGAAGAACTGCTGGGATCGCAGGCAATTTACCGTGGCGGGCTGCGCATCGAAACGACGCTTGACCCGGACGCGCAGCGTCTGGCCGAGGCCACCATCGCGGCCAATCGGGATGCAATCAACGCTGCCGGAGCCAACAATGCGTCCCTGATCGCCATCAAACCGGATACAGGCGAGATTTTGGCGCTGGTGGGCAGCCTCGATTTTAACGATGAGGCGATCAGCGGGCAGGTGAACATGGCGCTGGCACCACGCCAGCCCGGTTCGTCAATTAAACCGCTGGTTTACCTGTCGGCGATGGAACAGGGTTGGACGGCAGCGACGCTGATTTGGGACGTTCCTACCCAATTCCCCAATGGGACTAATCCGCCCTATGAACCGAAGAATTATGATGACGAATTTCATGGGCCGTTGCGGTTACGGCCGTCTCTGGGCAACTCCTACAACATCCCGGCCGTCAAAGCATTGGAATACGTCGGCGTCTGTAATTTCATTGCCAACGTGCAAAAACTGGGGCTGAGTTCGCTGCAAGATACAGGCTGTGTCGAGCAAGGCCAGCCGAGCAGTCATGGGCTGGCGCTGGCGCTCGGCGGCGGCGAAATCGCACCGTTGGAAATGGCTTCGGCTTTTGCAACTCTGGCCAACCAGGGCCGCTACCTGGAGCCATACGCCCTGTCGCGCATCGAAAACAGACAGGGCGAGGTACTGTACGAACACCCAGCTCCCGATCTGGCTGCGGCGCAAGTCGTCACCCCGGAACATGCTTACCTGCTCACTTCTATCCTATCCGACAACGATGCCCGCCAGCCGGAATTCGGCATCAACAACAATCTGGTCATTCCCGGCCACCGAGCCGCCGCCAAAACAGGTACGTCAGGTACCGACCAGTTTGATGTGCGCGATGGCTGGACGATTGGCTATACGCCGTATGTGGTAACGGCCGTATGGACCGGCAACACTGACAACAGCCCTATCGGCACCGGGCAATCCGGCTACCGCGTCGCTTCCCCCATCTGGAACAGCTTCATGACCCAATACCACGCCAATCGGCAGGCCATTGATTTTGTACGGCCGTCGGGCATCGTCGAAGCCGAGATTTGCGCCGCCTCCGGAACCCGGCCCGGCCCCGATTGCACCGACCGCCGCCTGGAACTGTTCGCTGCTGACCAACCGCCGCTGGAAGCTGACAACGACTTCATCCAAAAAGTACCCATCGACTTGTGGACCTTGCAGCGAGCCAGCGGCGCTTGCACCGAATCGGTTTACGACGCCAGCTTTTTCCGCCTGCTGGTCAGCGGTCGGGACAATGTGCGCGACCGTGAGCAAAATGCGGCCAGATTGTGGCTGGAGCAAACGTCAACCGGTCAAAACTGGGCCGCCAATCATGGTTTTAGTGTGCCGCTGCGCCTGCCGCCCGACCAAACCTGCGAAGGCCAGGCACGTCCTATCGTTACCATTACCCAGCCGGGAACAGGTCAGGAAATCATCGATACTATTGACATCTTCGGCTCGGCTAATGGTCCCAATTTCAGCGGCTACACGGTGGAATACGGCCTGGGAAACGATCCCGGCGGGTGGGGATTGGTTCAAGAACGCCAGCCTGACCCAATTGACGCCGGGTTGCTGGCCCGATGGGACACGTCGGGCATTCAACGCTTCGGGTCGATTACCCTGCGCGTGGTTATTTTTGGCCCGGATAACCCGTACACGCCGGATTATGATCCGGTCTCATTAGAAGCCCGCACGCTGTTGACGCTGTTGGAACCAACACCAACGCCCAGTCCCACACCAACGGAAACGCCCACGGCCACAGCAACACCCACCGAAACACCGACGGAAACACCCACGCCCATCCCCACCAAGAGTGATGCGACGCCTGTCTTACCCACTGTCACCCTGCCGCCAACGCCGGAAATCACACCGTCTCCAGAAGCAACACCGTGATACAGAAAACAGAAATTGAGAAAGGGCATGTTGCAAAAAAGTTGAGTCAAGTGCCAGGCACGGGGCAAATAGTCATGGTGTAACCGAAATCTTGCGCCCCGTTCCTGGCACTTTTACCGCAATGAACCACACCTATTGAGAGGATAGAACGTCTATAAAAACCCTCTCAATTCCTGCTGTCCAACTCTATTTTCACTGTATTTATTCGCATCTTTCACGCCCCGACAGCCGTGTTATAGCTACAATCAATCAATGTGACGGATTCTGTTATCTGGAATCTAATCGTATGTCACACAGGGTAATCATTATCGACGACGACATCGGGGAACTATGGGAAAAATAAAAAGACGAGGCGAGGTAACGGCCGTACTCTTTGATTGGGATCTAACCCTGGCCTATGCCGAAGGGATTGATACCTATGGTGAGCGGCTGCAAACCTTGTTCCAATATGCCGGACTCTCCTACACAGTCGAAGAAATTGAAGCCGCGGTCCGCGACTACCAAATCAACACCGGCACAATAGATCAAAAAGCGCCGGAGAGCATTCTGCAAACACGGCAAAATATTGCCGATTACTATCGCCAGATTTTAGTGCGCCTGGGTTACGTCAATGATAACTGGCGCTTTTATGACCAGTTGTATGATGTTTTTGCCAAAGTTCCTATCATCCTTTACCCGGACAGCCTGCCTATTCTACAAACACTCAAGAAACGCAATCTGGTGCTGGGCATCATCACCAACCATTCCAGCCTGATCCGGCCAGTCATTCATACCCAGGTAGGTAAATACGTCAGCGATTCACACGTGATCATCAGTCAGGATTTACAAGTCTACAAACCCGATCCTGTGATTTTCCGTCAGGCCACCCGTCAAATTGATGTTATGCCGGAAAACTGCCTTTTTGTCGGCGACAATTTGGAAGTAGATGCTATTGGCGCTGTGCAGCAGGGCGGCTTTGGCCTGGGGCTGTGGATTGACCGCGAAACAGACACCACATCCATTCCTCCTCTGCCAAAAAACGTTCACCGCATTACATCATTAAGTCAGATCATCCAATTCGTATAAAATCGTTCAGCAAAACTGGAACTGAGAACGGGAGTTAATACTCCTCCCAACCTTTATCAAAAATTGACCTTCCCACAGTTTTATGAACATGAAGTTAAGGCTAATTGATGTCCATGGAAAGCCACTTCATAGGTCTCGGCCAATATAGGCACGCAGGTCGGGCAACGGCCGTACTCATCTTTAGCCTCTTGCTGTTCCTCAACCTGGCTATTTTCACCAGTTCGTACTTGAGAAAAAGATCAAACAAAACGTCCTAAAACATGGTCGATCAGAGAGAGATGAAGCCCGCTAATTGGAGCTTCATCTTTCAGTAACATCTGCCTTGGTACCCTTATCTCATTGTATCGATTAGCGCGATCGCTTATCGTATAACTGTCTAAGCACAGAAAGACAAACTGTCGAAGCAACACTGCCCCACCAGCCACATCTCAAACTCCGGCGCACCAGGCAGATGTAATCCAGCCAGGAATTTACCGCAATAAAAGCCCTCTACAGGTACACCATGCGCCTCGAATCAATCGTCAAAAAAACAATTCTGCTGGTAAAATTCACCGTTTAAAACAAACGGCATTTCATAGGGAAACACAGAGCAACACTCTCAATGACTTGGCATTACACCTACACTTCCGGAATCTGGCCTCCCTTCCTGGTCACGCTTTTTCTGTTTGCACTGTCTGGTTACAGTTGGCGGCGGCGCAGTGTGCCCGGCGCGTTGTCCTTTGCCGTCGGCAGTCTGTTCGCCGCCCTGTGGGTGGCCGGGGTTGTGCTGGAGGTGGCGGCGGTGGATACGGCCGACCAACACTTCTGGCTCCAGTTCCAACTCCTCTGGCAGTTCCCCGCCACAATTGCCATCACCGGCTTCATCCTCGAATACATCTGGCCCGGCCGTTGGCTCAGCCGCCGCAACATCATCCTGTTTGCCCTGCTCCCCTTTCTTATCTTGACAGCCGGCATCCAGTCTTTAAACAACCTGGTTTTCATTTACAGCTATGCCCTTAGCCTCCTTGCTATGCTGGCCTTGCTCTGGTTGTTTTTTCATACGCCGCAGCGCCATTGGCCAGCGGCCGTCATGTTGGTTGGGCAGATTGGAGCACGCCTCACCTATGCCCTGAATTTCGCCCAATTGCTCCATACCAACCTGCCCATCAACGTCATCGCCATTGCCTTTGTCTTTCTAATGTACGCCATTGCCCTCTTCGGCTTTCACATCTTCGACCCCGATACCTTGGCTCGCCAGATCGCCATCGACCAGATGCCCACCGGTATGATTGTGCTAAACATGCAGGGGCAAACAACCAGCCTGAACCCCGCCGCGCGGCGTTTGCTAGGCATCACGAACACACGTATAGTGGGCTGCCTCATTCACGAATTACTCCCGCTGGATGCCATTAACTTCAGTGCCGCCGACCCAGATCAGTTAGAGGTTCGCCTGGGCAGTGCCGAAGCACAGCGCGTCTGCTTGCTAACGGCCTCTACACTGCAAGATTGGCGTGGGCTAGACATAGGCTACCTGCTGCTGCTCCACGACATTACCGAACAAAAGCAGGCACAAGCGCAAATCATTGCCCAGCAGCGTGCCCTGGCCGCCCTGCAAGAACGCGAACGATTGGCCCGTGAATTGCACGACAGCCTGGGGCAGACCCTTGCCGCCACTCATTTGCAAGCCAGCGCCGCCCGTCATCTGTTAGCCCAGGGGCAGCTTGATCAAACCGACCAATGCCTGGCACAAATGGCCGAGATGAGCATCGCCACCGAAGCTGACGTGCGCGACTATTTGCTGGGCGCAAAAACGGCCTTCACATCTGACAGACCCTTTCTGGAAACCCTGCGCCAATACGTCGCACGCTTCAGCCAGCAGTACAATTTACAGGTGGAACTGCACACGCCGCCAGAATTGGAGACGCAAAGCCTGGGCTTTCCAGTGGAGGTACAGCTTTTGCGCATCATTCAGGAAGCGCTGTCGAATGTGCGCAAGCACGCCGCTGCGCAAGCGGTGCAGATACGTTTCAATGCAATCGATGGACTGATTGAAGTCACCATTGCGGACAACGGCCGTGGCTTCGACACCATCCTGGCGCAGCAAACCGACGGCTTTGGCCTGCAAGCCATGCGCGACCGAGCGGCGGCGCTGGGCGGCGTGCTAAACATCAGATCTCAAGCGGGCACAGGGACAGAAATTACCGTCCGGGTTCCCCGGCAAGAAATCGAACGACCCGGCGAGAAGGAAACGATATGAGCATAAACGTGCTGTTAGTAGACGACCATGCGTTATTTCGCCAATCGCTTAACGTACTTTTGGCGGCCAATGGATATAAAGTGGTGGGCACGGCAGGCAACGGTTTTGAGGCATTGGCGGCGGCGCGTTCATTGCATCCAGACCTGATCCTGATGGATATTGAAATGCCCGACTGCGATGGGCTGACGGCTACTCGCTTGATAAAGGCCGAAATGCCCGACATCACCATTGTGATGCTGACGGTTTCCAGCACCGACGAGCATCTATTTGCAGCCATCCGCAGCGGCGCCAGTGGTTATTTGCTGAAGAGCCAGAGCGCCGACCAATTTCTGCTGTTGGTAGCTCAGGTCGCCGAGGGGGGCGCAGCCCTACCACCTGACCTGGCGGCCCGGCTGCTGCGCGAGTTTGCGCGCCAGCCCGACCCCGATGCACAATCAGACAAACCGGCCAAGTCGCTAACGCCGCGCCAGCTTGAGATACTGACGCTAATCGCACAGGGCCTGACTTATGCGCAAATTGGCGCTGTACTCCACCTCAGTGAACCGACGATTCGTTATCACGTGAAGCAGATCATGGAACGTCTGCATTTGCAGAACCGCGCCCAGGTCATCGCGTATGCGGCCCAGCATGGGCTGACATCACCCTCTGACGGCTGACGAAACGGCCGTCTTCCCCCCAAACTATCGTTTTTACACCGCCAAGACTATCGTTTCCGATAGTGTCAACCAATCCCTTTCCCTCTATGCTTCCCTATAAAGTGTAAAGAGAGAGGTATCCATGATTCCCGACACCCGTTTGCTGTTTTACGGTGATTCGATTTTTCTGGCAGGTTTGAAAGCGGAATTGGAAACGGCCGTTGCCAATGGCCCTTCCCTCCACCTTTTCACCCTGCCCCCCGACAGCCCCAATACGCTGCAATCCATCCGCGATTATCGCCCACAAGCCATCTTTTTCGACCTCACCGTTCCCTGTCAGCCCAATTTCGCTATCTCCCTGCTGCGCGAACAGCCCGACCTGCTGCTCATTGGCCTGGACCCCAGCCGCGACGACTTGTTGGTCCTCTCCGGCCAATCGCCGCAGGTCGTTCATATCAACGATTTAATCACCATTATTCATCGTCAGGAGATTACTCCATGAAACAAAACCGAACGATTTCTGCTCTTTTTATGATCACGGCCGTTCTGGTCGCCTTGTTCGCTACCTACCAGTTAGCGCGGGCTGTACCGGCAGCACGGCCGTTTCTGCAATCCGGCGCGCCCCAGGTCGTCAGCTACCAGGGCCAGGTCACAGTAGATGGCGCAGCCTACAGCGGCGCTGGCTACTTCAAATTCGCCGTCGTCAACGCGGCGGGCGATACCACCTATTGGGCCAATGACGGCACGGCGGCGGGGGAACCGGTCAATGCGGTGCAGTTATCCGTCGTCAATGGTCTATTCAACGTGTTGCTGGGCGATACGGCCGTGCCCCACATGACCGCCCTGCCCGCCGCCGCCTTCGACGGCCCAGAACGCTACCTGCGCGTTTGGTTCAGCAGCGACGGCGCAACATTCACCCAACTCAGCCCCGACCGCCGCATCGCCGCCGTGCCCTACGCCCTACAAGCCGAAGAAGCCAAAAGCGCCGCCGACGCCGACACCCTCGACGGCCAACACGCCAGCGAATTTGCTGGCAGCAGCCATAACCACGATGCCACGTATGTCAACGAAGGGCAGGTTGATAGCATCACCTCCGCCATGATTACCAATGGCACGCTCGCCTTTGCCGATATAGGGTCCAATAGCTGCACCAGCGGCCAGGTGATGCAGTGGAACGGCACGGCCTGGGCCTGTGCAAGTGTGACCGGCACCGGCGTGACCGACCACGGCGCGCTCACCGGCCTGACAGATGACGACCACCCCCAATACTTTGCGCTCAGTCAAAACGAGACTGTAACGGGCATCCCGGCCTTCAATGGCGGCACGTCAGGGTCAACCGCGCCGTTCAGTGTAGATAGCACGTATGTCGTGGCTAACCTGAACGCCGATCTGCTCGACGGCTACCAAACCGGAAATGCCAGCGGCAATATCCCGCTCAGTAACGGCACGGTGAACACCAACCTCAACGCCGACACGGTGGATGGCTACCACGCCAGCGACCTGATCGGCAGCGCCGGGTGGAACCTGACGGGCAACACCGGGACGGCCCCGGCGACAAACTTCCTCGGCACCACCGACGCCCAGCCGCTCGTCCTGCGCACGAACAACACCGAGCAGGCGCGCCTGGATACCACCGGCAGCCTGGGCCTGGGCACCACCGCCCCCACCGAGCGCCTCACCGTGCAGGGCAACGCCGAGGTACTAGGCTATGACGCCCCGGTCGCGCGCGGGTTTATTACGGCCGCCACGCTGGATGCCCCCCGCGCGGTAGCCGTCGCCGGGCAGTATGCTTACGTCGTATCTGAAGTCGGCGATAGCCTGAGTATCTTTGATATTTCCAATCCGGATGCCATCGTTGCCCGCGGCGTTACTATCGCGGGCCTGGATGCACCTAGAGCAGTAGCCGTCGCCGGGGATTACGCCTACGTGGCTTCGTACGCTACCAACCGCCTGGTCATCTTCGATGTGTCCGACCCGGACAACATTGTGTGGGTGGGGGCTGCTTACGCGAATGGGCCGAACGGAGTGGCCGTCTCCGGGCGCTACGCCTACGTTGTGGCCTACAACAACACCCTGAGTATCTTTAACACCTCCAACCCCGCCGCCCCGATCTCTGTGGGAGCCACCACCAGCAATCTAAACATTCCCACTTCGGTGTTTGTCGCCGGGCGCTACGCCTACGTCACAAACTACTATGGCCCCTACCTGTCAATTTTTGACATCGCCGACCCCAGCAATATCGTGCCCAGAGGCTATACGAGCACGTCCCTCTATGCGCCTTACGCCGTGGTTGTCAGCGGGCGCTACGCCTACGTCGCGTCGTGGTGGAACGGCCGTCTGGTTACCTTTGATATTTCCGACCCAGATAATCCAGTATTCCTGGATGACATCAACACCAATCTGGGCGGCGTCTTCTCTGTGGCCGTTGCCGGAGATTACGCCTATGTCGCCTCGCGCAACAATGATGCCCTCGCCGTGTTTGATGTGTCTGATCCGGCCAACCTGATCGCGCGCGGTTTTACCACCACCAACCTGGATGACCCCCAAAGTGTAGTTGTCGCCGGGCGCTACGCTTACGTTGCCTCGGCCGCCAACGACCGGCTGGCGGTCTTTGATCTGAATCGCCTGGAAGCGCCCACCGCCGATATTGGCAGCCTGCACACCGGCGGGCTGCACGTTGGCGAGAGCGCCCTCGTCGGCAACAATCTCACCGTCCAGGGCGGCTTGAACGTCGGCGGGGGCGGGGCGCTGATCAACGGCGACCTGGGTGTGCAAGGCAGCGCGGCCTTTAACGGCGGCACATCAGGCGCAACCGCGCCGTTCACAGTGGATAGCACGTATGTGGTGGCCAACCTGAACGCCGATCTGCTCGATGGGCAGCACGGCAGCTACTACCAGAACGCCTCCAACATCAATGCCGGTACGCTCGGCGCGGCCTACTATTCAGCTTATGCGGACCTGACCGCCGAGGGATACCTGGACAACAATGCCACCACCGACCTGCTCACCCGTGCCCAAAGCGATGGGCGCTACTGGATGGTGGACGGCAACAGTTTGGGCGCCGTGGGCCGGCTAGGCACTAATGACAACTATGCGCTGGAGCTAGAGGTCAACAACCTTCGCGCCCTGCGCCTCGAACCCAACGCGACCAGCCCGAACGTAATCGGCGGTTATAACGGCAATACCGTAACCAGCGGCGTGGCCGGTGCGATGGTCGGCGGTGGCGGGGCCAGTGGGGCGATCAACTTGGTCAGCGCCAACTATGGCACGGTTCCCGGTGGACAAGGGGGAGCTGCCACCCATTACGGCGAGATGGCCTATGCCAGCGGCAGTTTCAGCGCCTCCGGCGATGCGCAGACCTCGGTCTATGTGCTGCGCAACACCAGCAGCGGCACCACTTACGCGCCTCTCTACCTCGACGGCTCGACCGCCAAGATCACGCTGGCGTTGAACCGGGCAATGACGTTCGACATCTTGATCACCGGTATGGCAGATAATGGCGCCGCGGCCTCTTACCAATTCCTGGGCGGAATCCGACGTACATCTGGAGGCATTGCGGTGATCGCGCCGCCGACACAAACGCTGAACGCGGAAACGGACTTGACCTGGAATTGTTCCGTTGGGGCAGACCCGACCAACCTGGCGTTGGATATCGTCTGCCGGGGGGCAACAGGCCTCGCCGTTCACTGGGTTGCTACCGTGCGCACTGTAGAAACCACGATGCCGTAAATGGTTGATAACCCTAACCAAAATCAGGAGAAAAACCATGAACCCCCAAAAACTTGTTTTTAGCGCTTTACCACTTCTGCTGGCAGCGCTGTTCATCATCAGCGTTCCGGCGAGGGCCAGGGTGCTGGCGCGCCCTTTATTTGCCAGCGGCGCGCCGCAGGTGGTCAGCTACCAGGGGCAGGTCACGGTAGACGGGGCCGCGTATAACGGCGCTGGCTTTTTCAAATTCGCCGTCGTCAACGCGGCGGGCGACACCACTTACTGGGCCAACGACGGTACGGCGGCGGGCGAACCGACAACGGCCGTTTCCCTCTCCGTCGTCAATGGCCTGTTTAATGTGCTGTTGGGGGATACGGCCGTACCCCACATGACCGCCCTGCCCGCCGCCGCCTTCGACGGCACAGAACGCTACC
Organism: Ardenticatenaceae bacterium; assembly: GCA_020634245.1. Classification (GTDB taxonomy): domain Bacteria; phylum Chloroflexota; class Anaerolineae; order Promineifilales; family Promineifilaceae; genus JACKCC01. The sequence continues at coordinate 463,965 of JACKCC010000007.1, forward strand.
TGCGCGTCTGGTTCAGCAGCGATGGCGCAACATTTACCCTGCTCAGTCCCGACCGCCGCGTTACGGCCGTGCCCTATGCCCTACAAGCCGAAGAAGCCAAAACCGCCGCAACTGCCGGCGACGCCGACACCCTCGACGGCCAACACGCCAGCGCCTTCCAGCAGCGCTATGCCAACGTCGTCATCGTCGCCAAAAGCGGCGGCGATTACGCCACCATCACCGCCGCCCTCAACAGCATCACCGCCGCCGATGACGCCAACCGCTACCTGGTGCGGATCATGCCCGGCGTCTACACCGCGCAGGTGACGATGAAGCCCTACGTGGACATCGAAGGCTCCGGCGAGTTGACCACCAAAATCACCTACACCGGCAGCGCAGATATGAACACCGGCACGGTGATCGGCGCGAACGATGCCGAACTGCGCTTTTTGACGGTGGTCAACACCGGTGGTAGCGATTACGCCGCCGCGATCTACAATGCTTCCGCCTCACCGCGCCTGACCCATGTAACTGCCACTGCTTCCGACAGCCTATACAACGGTGGCGTGTATAACGATGCCAACGCCGCGCCGCTGATGACGCACGTCACGGTCAGCGCCTCAGGGACAGGGGAGCAATACAATGTCGGCGTATTCAACGAGGACAACGCCACGCCGACGCTGACAGACGCGACCATCAGCGCCTCTGGCGGCAGGTTCGCTATCGCCGTCTATAACAACAATGCTTCCGCCACGCTGCAACACTGCACGCTTCAAGCCAGCGGGGGAACGGAGAGCTATGGCATTCAAAGCGATGCATACACAGGCAGCTACACAGTGCGCGTGGACAACTCGCAAGTGACGGGCAGCACGAACGCCATCCTTAGCACCGCCAATTCCGCCATCCTGATCGGCGCTACCCTGCTGGATGGCGGGACGGCATCCACCTTTGGCGGCACAATCACCTGCGCCGGGGTATATGATGAAGCCTACACGTTCTACGCCAGCGCCTGCCCCTGATAAGGAGTTTTGACGATGAAGAAACATTTTTTCCTGCTGAGCATGGGATTAATAGCGGTTTTTGTGATGGTTGGCATTGCCCTGGCCGCCAGCGGCCCGGCGGTTGATTGGCAGGTGACGGCCGGCGGCGGCGCGCCGGCCGCCGTGGGAAATGTCACCTTGAATGACACGCTGGCGCAGCCGATTGTGGGCGCATCCTCTGGGGGGAATGTGGGGCTGGGCGCGGGCTATTGGGTTGGCCTGGGCTACGACGAGACATTTTGTGGCCTGACGACTGGTAAGCAAAACTTCAACCAGACGTGGCCGGTGCAGGTAGATATTGTGGCGCTAGGCACGATTGACTGCCTGCGCGTCACCCGCAAAGATGCCGATCACCCCAATGCTACCGGCGATTCTAATTTAAGCGGCGTGGGCTGCGGGCACTATTGGACGATTACGGCTACCGACAGCCTCGGCGCAGCGGCCACAGGGTTTACGCTAACGCTGACGCTGCCGCATGATGGCCTGAGTAATCCGCGCGCCTGCCGCTATTCCGGTGACGCGGGTTATGGTTGGGACTGCGATGATGGTACGTACACGACCTTCACGGCCGTTAATGTTACACGCACAGGCATCACAGAGCTTTCGGATTGGGCGGTGGGGGGCGAGGTGGGGCCAACGGCCGTTACCCTCTCCACGTTCTCGGCGATGTCAAAGGCGGGTTGGTTGGTTGGATTGTTGGTTAGTGCGTTGGGGGTGGCAACGGCCGTTCTCCTCCTCCACCGCCGCCAAATGAAAGCCTCATAAAACAGAATTTTACACACTGGAGTCTAGAGCTAGAGCCAAATAGCCGAGTAATTCCTCTAGCTCCAAACTCAAGACCGCATCAGGAGAAAACAAAATGCAAACATACCCTCATCACCTGCCCAGCAAACAACGAATTTGGGCCATTCTTTCAAGCGTCGTCTTGTCCCTCATCATCGGCGCGTCGTTCCTGTGGCTCATGATGGACCCATCGCCCTCCCAGGCCGCTCCCATGCTCGACCAGCAACAAACCAGCGCCCCGGCAAGTTCTGACGGGGATAACGCCAGTTACACCTGGCAGCAGGGCGTCAGGGCCGCGATGACCGGGCAGTTGACCGGGGTTGACCTGTACGTTCAGACTCCCGGCAGCGCGCAATTCTTTGTGAAAACCGGCGGGGTGCCGTGGCAAACCGGCACCGAGGTCTTTTCCGCTACGATTTCTCCGGCGGCGACAGGGTGGCACCACATTGATATCGCTGCCGCCGACATCTTGCTTGGCGCGGAAGAGGATTTCGTCATCGGCATTCAGGGCACGGGCGGCGGGCTGTGGTTGGGGAGCGCCACGAGCGATGTGTACGCCCGTGGCGCGTTATACCTCAATGAAGTCTCACAGACCGGCGATCTCGCTTTCAGAACGTATATCGAGCCGATCTCCGGCACGCTCGACCAGCAACAACTTGGCACGTCTACGTCATACCACACGGGCAGTTTTGTCTGGCAGCAAGGCGTAAAAGCGGGACTGGCCGGCAAATTGGCGGGCGTGGAAGTTTACGTTGACCAGTTGGGCAGTGCGCGGTTCTTTGTAAAACGGGGCGCGCCGTGGCAAAGCAGCGCCGATCTCTTTTCGGCCACAATCTCGCCTGCGGCGACCGGCTGGTACTACATCGACCTCTCTTCGGCCAGCATCACGCTTGATCAAGAGGAAGATTTCGTCATCGGCTTCCAGGGCGGCGGCAGTAACCTTTATATCAAGGGTGATGGCAGCGCCCCGTACGCTCGCGGGCAACTCTATCTCGATTATGGCTACGGTCCGACAAGCTGGGGGGGCGATTTTGCCTTCAGAACGTACATGGTGACACCTCTGGAACCCGAGCTATCCATTGTTAAGCGCGTAGAACCGGCCAACGCCTATCCTGGCGATACCATCACCTACACCCTCACCTTTTCCAACACGGGCGGCGAGTTGGTAACCGGCGTGATACTGACAGATAGCATCCCCCTCAGCGTAACGGGTACCAGCGTTATCAACAGCGGCGTGGCGATCACGCAAACCGCGCCCGGCTACGTCTGGGCGGTGCAAGACCTCGCCCCAAACGAAGGGGGCATCATCACCATCACCGGCGTGCTCAACCCCGACCTGCCGCGCGGCGTAATCACCAACACAGCCACTATGGCCGGGCTTAGAAGCAGCGCCGAAAGCAGTGTCCCCGTCACCGTCATCCATCGCCCGCCGACGGTCAGCATCGCCCCGATTGTGCCGTTGGCCTCTAATTTGACCACGGCCATCAGCCTCAACGATCCTCAGGGCGACCTGTTAAGCGGCGCGCTCGAAATTTTGAGCGTGCCGGGCGCGCCGGTAACGGCCACTTTCGAGACTCTGTCCACCGCCTGCGGCAGCGCAGGGGTGCCGCTACAGCTAACGCTGAACGGCGGCTTGATTGGCGAAACCTACGCCCCGACCAACTGCTCCATTACCCCCGGCATCGGCGCGGTCAACTTCACCGGCCCCGAAATCGCCGCCAACTTTATTGATGGCGACAACACTTGGGCCTTCAATCAGGCCAGCGGTGATCAGCCGTACACAGCCTGGGCCAGAGCTACCCTCCGTTACAGCGACGGTAGTAGCCAAAATGCCTGCCTGTTTGACTATAACGGCGGTGATTGCACCGTCACCGATCTGCCCAGCGCCGGCTACTACAACGGGCCGCTTAGTGGTTCCGCGGTGTTACCCCTACTAGCGACCGTAGTGGTTTCGGAAAGTTACAGCAACTCTGAACTGCCGTTCTGGCTGAATGTGGCGGGCATGGCTGCCGGCGACTATCGCCTGCGCGTCACCGCCAGCGATGGCGTGGACAGCGGCGAAGATAGCGAACCGTTTACGCTGGCCGGCGAGCGAAGGCTGTACCTCTCGTCCCTGCTTACCTTCGCCAAAAGCGTCGCGCCGGCCGAGGCCCGCCCCGGCGCGGCCATCACCTACACCCTCACCTTCTCCAACGTAAGCGGCTCGCTCTTAACCGGCGTGGTCATCACCGACACCATCCCCGTCAGCGTGACCAACACTGGCGTCATGAGCAGCGGGGTGAGCCTCACCCAGGTCGCCGCTTCGCGCTACGTCTGGCACGTGGATGATCTCGCGCCGCACACCGGCGGCGTTATCACCGTCACGGGGACGCTCAGTGAACCGTTAGCTGCCGGCACTATCGAAAATAGCGCCAGCGTCGCCGTGCAAGGCGAGGTTTACAATGTCAGCAGCGCAGAATTGACCGTGTTAAACCTCGCGCCTGTGGTGAACGCGGGCAGTCCGCAGACGGTCACCCCGGGTGACGAGGTCACGCTAGACGGCAGCGGCAGCCGCGATCCCAACGGCGACGCGCTGACCTACGGCTGGATGCAGACCGGCGGACCGACGGTCACGTTCACCCCCACCCTCAGCGTGACCAACTTCACCGCGCCAAGCAGCGCCGCCGTGCTGACCTTTACCCTGACCGTAACCGACAGCTTTGGCCTGGCCGCCTCAACACCGGCTGAGGTAGTCATCACCGTTAACCAGGTGAATCTGTACTACCTTCCTTCAATTTTCAAGAATTAATGTGACTACTCTTTCTCCCCCGCCCCTCGTGCCACGCAGAGCGGGGGGTGGGGGGAAGAGTAGTCGCGAATTAGTGCCATATCCCAGGTTTGCCGGCCGATCTATCCACCCATCTCTGGGCCAGCTAGCCGCCTATTAATTTCCTCTATAGCAAAGTCTCCTGGATTAAAATGTCCTCCTAACCATTTTTTGTATGTCTGATAACAATGTCCGTGTCAGGCTTTCATAGCCTTGACTAGCTCCATGTCCCTAAAAATGTCACCGCAACTTCCGAGGGATAGGTACGGCTGGTTTGGTTAGTTTTTTCTGTTCCATCAGAGGTCAAAAATGGTGGGAAATCCGAGAACGGCCGTTGCCCTCTCCGCCTTCTCTGCCGCCATACAAATCGGTTGGATTATTGGTTAGGTTAAGCATGGGAGGAACGGCTGTTCTCTGGCGCAAGAAGAGATAACAAACGCAACCTAATAAAGCGCCGCAAATCAGCCATGAAAGTCAAATCACCATAGGGGCGGAGTCACCATTGAGTAATCCCTGTAGTGTGAAAGTTACCCCTCATACACGCGGGCGATGCCGGGGACCAACCGCAAGGACTCCAGCAGATCGGGGCAGAGGCGGGTGGATTGGTTGGGAAATTCCATCGCCAAATCGCTGCCGGCCAGCCGCACGTTGAGCCGGTCACTACCTTGGAACTGGCCGGATTTAGCCACAGCCTGACGGCAGGCATCTTTCCAATTCCCCACTGGTTTAATTTCGACAACAATGGTACGTGTTTTGTCAACCGGTTTAGGCCTGGGAGCCGGCGGGGGCGGGGTTTGTTCGCGTCTGGACTCGGTTTTGACTGCGACCGCTGCCGGTTTGGTGGCCACGATTTCTTCTTCCTCAAAGTTTGGGGGCGGGGGCGGTGCAGTCTCCAATATTGGCGCCGGTTCAGCAATTTTCGGGGGAGAGGAGGAAGGTTGCGGAGTAACGGCCGTTTCGCCATTTCCATTGCCGTACTCATTCGATCCATTCGTCCAATCTGCATCGGGTGCATCCGCATCCTGCGAAAGCTCCACTGTTTTCGTCACCCCATCGACAATCACGGTGATGCTGTCGTCGCGTACCTGCACTTTGCCATTAATGACCAAAATCTGGTCTAACTGCACCTGATCACGGAACTGTTTCCAGGTGCGGGGGAAGAAGATGATGTCGACACGGCCGTGCAAATCCTCCAACGCCGCAAAAGCCATCGAGTCACCCTTCTTGGTAGTGTGCGGCCGTAAATAGCTGATCATCCCGGCCATTTTGACCGGTTTGTCATTGGAATTGGTGTCAATTTCGGCCGTGGTGGTGAAACCGTTGCTTTCGCCGTTGAGGATGGGGGCCAGCGTCCGTTCCAGCGGGTGCTCGGACAAATAGACGCCGATGAGTTCTTTTTCCCAATCGAGCAGTTCGCGATGATCGACCTGGTCTACTTCATCAACAGGGCGCAGCAGATCGACGGAAACGTCTACGGCCGTAGCCATTACCCCGCCAAATAAACTCATCTGCCCGGCGGCCGCCGCCTCATGAGTCTTGCCGCTGTAGCCGGTGATGCGATCCAGCGCATCCAGGAATTGGGGCCGCGTCCCCCATTTGTCGAAGACGCCAACCTTGATCATCGATTCCAGGGCCCGTTTACCCACCCGGCGCATGTCTACCCGGTCACATAAATCTTGCAGGTCAGTGAAACGGCCGTTCTCCCGCTCCACCAAAATCAACTCAATCGGCCCAGCTCCCACGTTCTTGATCGCCCCCATGCCATAACGAATAACCGGTTTGCCCCGTTTCTCCTCAATTGAAAAATCAAACACAGCATTATCAATATCCGGCGGATCCACCGCAAGCCCCATCCGGCGCGCTTCCGCCAGATATTTGGCCACCTTCTCCGTGTTATCCCGTTCCACACTGAGCAGAGCCGCCATATACTCCACCGGATAATGAGCCTTCAAAAACGCTGTCTGACAGGTGATGACCGCATAATCGGCGGCGTGCGCTTTGTTAAAACCATAGCGGGCAAAAAACTCAATATCGCCCCAGATAGCGTCACACACTTCCTGCGTGTAACCGCGCGACATCGCCCCTTCGGTGAACTTGATGCGGTGTTCCTCCATCAGCTTCTTCTTCTTCTTGGCCACCGCCTTGCGGATCATATCCGCTTCACCCGGTTCATAACCGGCCAAATCAGAGGCAATGCGGATGATTTGCTCCTGGTAGACCAAAATGCCGTAAGTGTCTTCCAGAATCGGCTTCAAATCGCGAGTGTGGTACTCAACAATATCCTTGTGATCGAACAAGGCGGAGTGCATCCGGCGGATGTACTCCGGGATATTTTCCATTGGTCCCGGCCGGTACAGCGAAATAGCGGCGATAATGTGGTCAAAGCGGCGCGGCTTCATTTCCATCATCAGGCGGCGCATCCCTGCCCCTTCCACCTGAAAGACACCGGCCACTTCGCCTCGCTCCAGCATGTCGAACAATTTTTCCGGCTTCTTATCGGAGTCCGGCCCCACATGGCCAACATCGTAAGGAATATTGTCCATCGTGTACTTAATGCCGTGCCTGGCTTCGATGAGACGCGCCGCCTTACGCATGACGGTCAACGTACTCAAGCCCAAAAAGTCTACTTTGAGCAGTCCCATCGATTCCACGATTTCCATCGGCCACTGCGTGACTGACTGGATGCCGCCCAATCCTAAATCACCGCTGGTGGGCCGGTTGAGCGGCACGTATTCGACCAGCGGTTTGTCGGAGATGATGACGCCGGCGGCGTGGCTGGATGCATGGCGGGCCACACCTTCGAGGGAAGCGGCCGTATCAATCAATTCCCGCGCTTTATTATCCGTACGATGCCGTTCAGCAAAGTCTGCCGAGAAAAACTCATGCTCCTTATCGAGCACATTTTCGATTTTGGCCGGTTTGCCAGGGATGGCCGGAATCATCTTGGCGATTTCGTCCACTTCCGGCAGGGGCATGTCCATCGCCCGGCCCACGTCGCGGATGGCCGCCCGCGCTCCCAGCGTTCCAAAAGTGATGATTTGGGCTACTTTGTCCTGGCCGTATTTGCGCACCGTGTACTCCACCATCTCATGGCGGCGGTCATCAGGATAATCCAGGTCAATATCGGGCATGGACACACGCCCCGGATTGAGGAAACGCTCAAAAATCAGGCCGTTGGCCAACGGATCAATGCCAGTAATACCCAATGAGTAAGCGACTACCGAACCGGCGCCGGAACCGCGCACGTTCCACCAGATGTCGGCCTGGCGGGCAAATTCGCACAAGTCCCACACGATGAGGAAGTAGGTGGCAAACCCCATCGTGTTGATGATGTTCAGCTCATGTTTCAGGCGATTACGCAAAATTGTGTCATTAGCAGCGCGTTCGGTACCATAACGCCAGGCCAGTCCTTTTTCGCAAAGATGCAGCAAGTAAGAGGACGCATCATAACCGGCCGGAACGTCAAACAATGGCAGGTGGTAGCCTTCCGGATCAAGATTAACGTCACACATTTCGGCAATGAGCAGGCTATTTTCCAGCGCGCCAGGGATGTGGCCAAACATCCTGGCCATCTCTTCGTGCGATTTGAGATAATAGCCGTTGTCGGACATGCGCATCCGCTTTTCCATGTTGATGGTACTGGTGGTTTGGATGCAAAGCAGCACGTCGTGGGGTACGGCTTCTTCCGGTGTGGTGTAATGAACATCGTTGGTAGCTAAAAAGCGCAGATTGTACTTTTTAGCCATGTTCATCAATTCGTTGTTGACCACTTTGAGTTCATCAATGTCGTGGTCTTGCAGTTCGATAAAGAAGCGATCCGGGCCAAAAACGTCGAGGTAATAGCCCATCAACTGGTGCGCTTTGTCGATCTGGCCGTTGTTAATGGCCCGCGGAATTTCGGCAGCCAGGCAGCCGGTGGTGGCAATGAGGCCCTCGCTGTGCCGGGCCAGGTAATCGTGATCGACGCGCGGCCGGTAGTAGTACCCTTCCAGTTGGGAATCGCTGGCGATTTTGAGCAGATTGAGGTAGCCGGTCTGGTTTTGGGCCAGGAGGAGCAGGTGGAAGCGTTCGCGATCCAGTTGGGCGTCGCGGTCTTGCATGGTGCGGGCAGCCATGTAGGTTTCCACACCAATGATGGGCTTGATGTCGGCGGCTTTGGCGGCGCGGTAGAAGGGGATGGTACCGTACATCGTGCCGTGGTCGGTGAGGGCGATGGCCGGCTGATTGAGTTCTTTGGCCCGCGCTACCAGATGGTTGATGCGGCTGAGTCCATCGAGCAAGGAGTATTCGCTGTGAACGTGGAGATGAACAAATTCCTTCTGGCAGGTTTCGCACATAATGGTTGTTGGTGGCTGGTCGTTGGTTGCTTGTTAGTTGGTTTGTTTATTCGTTTATTGGTTTGTTGGTTGTTGGGGGCAGCTCAATTGTTGTAATACCCAACATGGGCACGAGTATATCACAATTGGCTGGATGGGAATGGGGAAAATTGGATTTTTTAAGGATTGTGTTGAGTGCCAGGCAAGGGGTGGATAGGTATTGGTCAATCAAATCTTTGCTGCCCCTTGCCTGGCACTGGCAAGTTTGAAGGATGACTTGTAGAATTTGACAGTGATGGAGTTTGAAATCAGACGGCTGCACGCAGGATTGGGTTCAGGGCGGCGTTACCATTTGCTGGATGGTAAAAGCAGGCTGCAATTGGTGGCGGATTATGCCAGCCCATGGCTGCCGGCTGATGAGGCGAATCGTGTACGGTTTGCCCGGTCGGGGGGGCAGGTGGTGGCATCGTTGGATTTACCGGAGGGGGAAGGGAGGGTGAGAAACGGCCGTATCCACACCAGTCACGCCCTCATCATCGACCACGCCGTCTATGCCATCATCAACAAATATCAGGACGAAAACGGCCGTAAGCCCCCCTTCTTCACCATCGAAGCCGATGGCATGACCTGGTTGGCCTGGAACCGGCCAGACGATGACAACCTGCTTACACTTTACAAAGAAGTGCCGACTAACTTGATGATCGTTGAGGATCCGTTGAAATCGATGCCCATTGACCCGGTTGGTCAGGTCACGCGGGCGGCGCAAGAGCATGATTTCACCGTGTCCATCCCCGTCAATCCGCTGCACCATGCCGATTTAATCATGCTGGCGCTTGTATTTTTGGTGGATACACCGTGAAAAAATTATTCCTTCTTCTCCTGTTGACCTTGTTTATTCTGTCATCTATGGCAGCTTGCCGTCCGGCTCCTGAGCCGGAGCCCACACCAGAAGAAATTGTGCAAAAGGCAGCAGCGCGAATGAGCCAGTTGAGCGGCTTCCGCTTTGGCATTGCCCACAGCGGCCCACCAGCTTACCTGGACCCGGATAACATTATCTCCCTGGTGCGCATGGATGGCGATTACGCCGCGCCGGACAAGGCGCAGGCCACAGTGTTGGTCAAACTAACCGGCTTCGTAACCAAAGTGGACGTTGTGACGGTGGGCGATGTGCAGTGGCAAACTAATCCGCTGACCGGGAAATGGGAAGAACTGCCGCCCAATTGGGGCTTTAACCCGGCCGTTTTGTTCGACGCCGAGATTGGTCTGCAAACTATCCTGGCCGCCGACATATCGGAACTGGCCCTGACCGGCAAAGAAAAACTGGAAGATGGCCCGGACGCAGACCTGTATGCCCTGACTGGCAAAGTGGCCGGCGACCGGTTGTTCCAGATGAGCGGCGGCCTCATTGGCCCGGCGGCAGCTGACGCCCAACTGTGGGTGATGCCGGAAACATTTGAATTGGTGCGCGTGATTTTAACGGAGCCAGCGGCAGGTGAAGATGAATCCCCTGGCGTCTGGCAGGTGGATTTTGCCCATTATGACCAGGCGGTGGAGATTGAGCCGCCAATGTAAAGACCTGACAGGTTTTTCGCCAGGCCATACTCATCCACGATCGAGCGCGTGCGAACGGCGTCGTTTGACCAGGCCGTTCTAAAAACCTGTCAGGTCGGGTTAGCTAGGAACCGGCACAAAATGCAGCATCAAAATATTGCAAACACTCCGCATCGCTTAAAATGAGCAGCAGCCGCCGTTTGGCCTCGGCCATCATCTGATCAAATGAGCCATAATGGGGCCACAGTCGCGCCGTGCCGTCAAAACTGGCGGTGATGATGCGTGTCCCGTCCGGCGAGAACGCCGCCGAATTGACCGTCCCCGTGTGGCCTTCCAGGACGGCCAGCGCGTTCCCCTGCCGATCCCACAGCCGCGCCGTGTTGTCAGAATTGGCGGTGACGATCCGCTCCCCGTCCGGCGAGAAGACCGCCGAAAAGACCCACCCTGTGTGGCCTTCCAGGACGGCCAGCGCGTTCCCCTGCCGATCCCACAGCCGCGCCGTGCCGTCATCACTGGCGGTGACGATCCGCTCCCCGTCCGGCGAGAACGCCGCCGAAGTGACCGAAGACGTGTGGCCGATCAATTTCCCTTCTTGATCCGATACAGCCAGCGCCAGATGCAGGGCAGCGTAGGCCTCGCCAGTCAGTGTCGCATCCTGGCCGTACGTTTTATGCGCCGCTTGATACGCTTTGGTCAGGGCCAATTTTGGGTTCCGTTCCACTAATTGAATTGCTTCTGCGGCCAGCGCGCGGGCCTCAGCCAGTCGCCGATCTCGGTTGGCCTGGAAGCTAAAATAAACGGCCACACCCATGGCCAGTACAGCAATTATCGCCACAACGGAGGCCAGCAGTGAACGGCGGCGCAGTCGCCGGTTGGTTTGGCGCTGTACTTCTTCCTGATGCTGGCGCAGAGCTATACTTTGTTGGATAAATTCCTGTTCCGCCGGGCTTAGCTCATTGGAGCGTTCGACCAGCCACGCTTCTGCTTCGATTAGGGGCGCACCGCGCAGCAGCACGCCTTCATCCTGGTCGCTGGTCAACCACTGCTGGATGACTGCTCGCAGTCGCTCCTGCCATACACGAAAGTCGCGGTCACTTTCCATCCAACCCCGCAGCCGCCCCCAGCGCTGGATCAACGCTTCGTGAATCACTTCCACCGTTTCCTGCCCCGCTTCATCCTGGTCGGTCACCAGCAAGCGGGCATCGGCCAGGCGCTGCACTAAAAGCCAATCATTGCGGCCTAGTTCTTCACGCCGGGCCAGGCGGCGCGTATCTTCCGTGCCCGCGCCGGGCTGAACCATCTGTACAAACACGTGCTGCGCCTGGGCCTGCTCGGCCGCACTCAAGCCGTCCAGTACCTGGTCGGCATGGCTGGCCAGCGCCCCTTTCACCTGTCCAATTTGTTCGTAGGCTACGTGGGTCAACCGCCGGTCGCGTGTCTGCCATTCCCACAGCAGCGTCAAAGCAAACTCTAGCAGGGGCAGATTGCTGCCTTCCGTTCCCACGTCATCCAAAATGCGCTCTACTAATCCAGCTTCAAACCCCACACCAACACGATGGGCCGGTTCCTCAATCGCTTGCCGCAGCGCCTCCGGCGTCATCGGCCCCAATTTCAGATCATTGTCTTGCAGCGCATCCACCAGCGGCGGGTAAGCCAGCGCCTGGCCCATAAAGTCGGCGCGCAAAGTCAGAATAAAGTGATGAGTAATGAGTGATGAGTGATGAGCGGCGAAGGTTGATAGGAGAATGTCCAGGAAACGGTGGCGGGTTTCGGCGTCGGGGCAGAGGGTGTACAGTTCTTCAAACTGGTCGGCGATGAGGAGGAAGCGTGCCCCGACGTCGTTTTTCTGCAAGATGCGGGCGACGACATCGTTCAGGGGCAGGCTGCCGGTTTGCAGCGCGCTGGCCAGTTTGCGGGTTTCCACCAGCCGGTCGGTTTCACTCAAATCCGGTTCTAGGTGGATGAGGAGGGCTGCGGCTAGCGCCTGAAATGGATTAACGCCAGGTCGGAAATCGGCCACCAGCCAGTTGTTTTGTGGCCGCAAGCGAGGCAGCAGCCCGGCAAAAACAACTGACGATTTGCCACTGCCGGAAGGGCCAACGATGGCCAGCAGCGATTGTTGGACGACAGCTTCAGCCAGCCGGTCGGCCACATCTTCTCGGCCAAAGAAGTTATCCTTATCTGCTTCGCGGAAGGCAAACAAACCGCGATAAGGGCAAGGGATGTCGGGCGGCACGCCGCCGGGCCAGGAAATGCCCGGGCGTTCGGCGACTAAGGTTCGCAGCAATTCAGGCAGTCGTCCCCGCCGCTGGATGTAGGCCACTAATTCGCGGGCTTTCTCGCTTTTACCTTCGCCACCCAGATCGTCGAATTCTACGCCCACGTCGAAACAGAGCGTTTTTAACTCTTGCAAGCTGAAATGGCTGGCAATCAACTGGCGAACTTGCTGAAGGTTGGGCTGACTTGGTTGTTGGTCAACGGTGTTTTCTGCACTCATGATGCCTCATCCTGCCGGATTGGTGCGACTCAATTACGGTTGACATATTGTGCCGTAAAATGGTTGTTTTTTCAATGGCATGTTGGTAGTCGGGCGAGACAACCGATGACAGGGTTATGCGCTTGACCAAAATTATTTCCGGTTGTCTCGCCCCTACGGGGGGTTGCTGTTAAAATGCCGAATTGATGACAGGAATAGGAAAAGAACCGGGAACCAAATTAACCCAGAGAGACTGGCTGGTGGCCGTTGTGTTGTTTGTGGGACTGTCGTCGCTGTATTTTGCGACGGTGTCGGGGATTACAAGCAGCAATGATGGCAGCCATTACGCGCTGACGCGGACGATGGCCGAAAATCATGCCTTTGCCTTGATGCAGTTTGACGATTATGCTGAGGGAAATGACATCGCCATCCGGGAGGAGGTGTTATACAGCGACCGGCCACCGGGCACGGCCGTTCTCTCCACCATCTTCTACACCCTTGGCAATCTACTCCCTGACCCAATCTCTCAACTCCCATCCCGCCACGATGCCGAAAACCAACGCCTGTTGTACGTCATGCTGCTGCCGGTGCTGGCCGGAGCAGGCACGGCCGTTCTCCTCTACCTCTTCCTGCGCCAACACGGGGTGACGATGGCGGGAGCAGTAACGACCGTTCTCATGTTCAGCCTGGGCACAGCACAATGGAAATACAGCACCGTTCTTTTTTCGCACGCTTTGTCCGGTTTTTTGGTGCTGTTGGCAATTTTTTTGACTACGCGACTAACGACTAAAGACTGGCAACTAAAGAGTAATCTCTGGCCACGATACCTGCTGCTAGGCTTTGTCCTGGGTTTTTCGGTGCTCGTTGAGTATTCCAACGGATTGTTGGTGGTGTTAGTTAGTTTATTTGTGTTTGGGCGGTTAAGTCAATGGAAACGATGGTGGGCAACGGCCGTACCCTTTGCGATTGGCGGTCTCATTCCCGCGGCATTCCTGGCCTATTACGACACTATCAACTTCGGCAGCCCGCTCACCCTCTCCTACGCCTTCGCCGTTAACTACCCCTGGGCCGGGAATTTTTCATCGACTTTTAGTTGGCCGCTGCTGCCCGGCTTGCAGGCTCTGCTGGTGTGGGGTGAAGGCGGCGGCTGGTGTAATCCTACTTGTTACAACCAGGGCATCTTCCTGCTCTCGCCGATTATGCTGCTGGCATTGCCCGGCTTTTGGCTTTATTTTCGCCGTGCCCGCCGCCCGTTCTGGCTGACGACGGCCGTTTTTCTCGTCTACCTGCTCCTGTTTGCCAAACATTTCACCTCGCATGGCTTTACGGGTGACGGCCGTTACCTGGTTCCTTTCCTCAGTCTACTGGCTATTCCCCTGGCTTACGCCGTGGATTGGCTGCTAAATCCACAGCAAAATTCGCTCCGGCTGGCCGGCATCGCCTTCATCGTTTACGGCCTCTTCTTCCTTTCCTTACGCAACATCCTGCTCCACATCGGATTTTCTTACAATTATCACCTCGACCTGAGCCAGCTTAGCCCGATGATTGCCAGCCCGCAAAACTGGCGCTATCTGGTCAACACGCTTTTCCCCAATCGCGGCAATCTGCCCCTTTTGTGGCTGCTGCAAACCGTCGCCGGGCTTGTCGGAATCTTGTGGCTGCGGCTTCGGAAAAAGGGCAACTCCCCAACCTTCTCAGAAAAATCTGAGTAACTTTGTGAAACAAATAGCGATATGCTAAAATTCTCGACTGTCCGGCGCAATCCGATTGCGCTTTATTTTTGTAAAACACAAGAGTCAGGGTCAACCTGGCTTTGTGGAGGAAGAGTGAGATGAAATTTAGAACATTGGCCTTATTGGCCGTACTGGCCTTCATCGTCGTTTTCGTCGGTTCAACTACAGTCAAAGAAACGGCCGCACAAACCCAAGGCACCCAAAACTTGCTAGTCAACCCCGGCTTTGAAGATGGCAACCATCATCAGGACCAGATTGCCGAAATCGTCGTCCCCGATGGCTGGAAACTCCACTGGCTGGATAAAGTAACATTCCCTGGAGCCTGGGACAATCTGCCCGCTCTCCGGCCGGAATCGACCGTTTGGAACAGCCTGGGTGGCATTCCCGAAGGGGAGGAAATCCTTTGGCGCGATGGTATTTACAACCTCAAAGTATTCAAAGCCTGGGCGCCCATGTACGCCGCCCTGTCCCAAGACGTCTCAGGTCTGGAAGTTGGCCGCCGCTACCGGCTGGTGGCCCCTGTTTACCCCGACCTCATCCTGGAATATAAAAATGGTAAAGTCCCGCCAGATCGCCCCGATGCCGGTCAGGTTCGACTGGGAGCCAGCCCGGTAGGCGCAGCCTGGCGGGATGAAGGCGCAATTGCTTACAGCGGCTGGTGGACCGGCGCAACTGTTTCGCCGTTTTACCAGACCTACGTCACCTTCGTGTACGATTTCACCGCCACTCAGGAAAATATGACTGTGTGGATCGAGTTCCGTTCTACTTATCCTTACTCCAACAACGGTTTCTTCCTGGATACGATTGGCCTTTACACCCTGGATGAAGTTGACCCGTCTGTCAGTAATCCATCCCCGTCCGGCGGCGGCGCGGCCGTTCCGGCTGGCCCGACTTCGACCCCCATGCCCACGCCCACACCGCGCGCTGACGGCGCAGTCGTTCATATTGTCCAATCGGGTGATACGTTGTGGACGATTGCCATCCGCTATGCGGAAACAATGGGTCTGGCCCCGGAGGCAGCGCTGCCGGCTATCATGGAATTGAATAACAATCCGGCTTTCATCACTGCCGGTCAGGAATTGATGATCGTTCCACCCGGCCAGGTAGCACCAACGGCAGAACCGGCCCCGGCTGAAGAAGAGACGGCAGCAGAAACGGCCGTTGAAGAGCCAACCCCCGAGCCGACCGCTGTACCGGTAGAAGAACCGACCGCCGCCGCAACAACAAGTTCGATTTGTGTGGCCGCCTTCAATGATGCCGATGGCAATGGACAACGCGATGTGGCCGAAGGTCTGCTGGCCGATGCCGCTATCAGCCTGTTCCGTGGCGGCGCCAATGTCTCTACTTACGTGACCGATGGCATTAACGAGCCGTACTGCTTCCAAAATCTGGAAGACGACACGTACCAGGTACAAATCTTCCCGCCGGCCGACTACGTCATGACGACGACGGGTAATTGGGCGGTTGCTGTTTCCAACGGCATGTCGATTGCTGTGGAATTCGGCACGAAGTTTGACGCCAATGCCGGTTCGGTGGCAGTGGCTGACGCGGGCGTGGCGGAAACGGCCGTACCCACCACAGCCCCGGCTCCAGCCGAAACTTCTTCCGGTAGTTCCAATATCGGTCTCATCGTTTTGGGTGCGGCCGTTGTCCTCATTTTGTTGGCCGGTGTAGGCGTTTTCCTGCTGCGCCAAAGCTAACAACATATTCAGTTTTAAATCGAATCACGAAAAGCCCTGCTGTTGCAGGGCTTTTTTGTTGCTACATCAACTACACCATTTGCACACACCCCCTTAATAAGTTCTCCACATCCGGCGGCTATGATCAGGTCATACAGTTCGGATAACAACCCGGACGACAATAAATAAACATTAACAACAGATAGGTAAACCACAAAAAGATTTTTGATAAGAATGCATCACTCCTTTGTGGTTTACTCAGGGAAAACGGGAGAAGCATTGTGCCCTCGATTCAAATGAGTTCCCCGTTTTCCACTACCATGGAGGTATATCATGAAAAAGTATTGGAAATTTGCAACAATCGTAACCGTTTTAGTCGCCGTCGTCGCTTTAGTTGGCGTCACCGCGATTTACGCCCAAGGGCCGGCCAACAATGGCGCCGCCGGTCAAGCAGCCGCCAACCGCAGCGGCCTCAATGCCAACAACGAAAGCGGCCTGGGCCTGATGGCCGTCGATGAAGCTGATATGCACGCCGTCATCGCTGACGCGCTGGGGATGAGCCTGGATGAGTTTGAAGCGGCTATCGCCGCCGGCGAAACCCCGTCCACCCTGGCTTTAGAATTGGGCATCGACCTGAACGTCATTCAAGAGGCTATGGATGCCGCCCACGCCGCAGCGTTTGAGCAGGCTGTGGCCGATGGCTTGATTACGCAGGAACAGGCCGACTGGATTCTGAGCCATCGCGGTGGAACCGCCGGACAAAGTGGCAGCATGCAGGGTGCCCAAAATGGTACACAAGGTACAGGGAACGGTGGTTACAGCAACGGCACTGGCACAGGTGAATGTATGCAGTAATTCGTAACGAAAAATCTCCTTCAATCTAACGAAAAAGAGCGTGACCGGAATGGTCACGCTCTTTTTGTATCCAGAACTTTTTTCATAGGCTGGTAGGCTCCGCCACTCCCAGAAAAGCTGTGCAGGGTACGCAAACCAGTCGTTCGTTTGTAACCTAGCGCCCGGTAAAAGGGCACCGCGTAGAGGGTGGAAGCCAGTTTGAGGACGGTGACGCCCTGATTCTGGCATTCCTGCTCAAATCGGGCCACTAACTGCCGACCGATTCCTTGACGATGGTAACGGCCGTGCACAAACAAACTCTGCAACACCGTCCGCTGCTTATGATCGACACGGCCGCCGCGTAACACCCCGGCAATCGTCCCGGCATCTTCAGCCACCAAAACGATAGGTGCCGCAATCGCCTCCGCAATGGCCATTTGATGGGCTGGTTCTGACGAGTCGGCAAATTGAAATGGCCCCAACATTTCCGCTTGTTCGGCCGTTGTGGCAAAATCCAGGTTAAACGTCCGATACGTTTCGGCGATCAATCGGCCTACGCTGGCCGCATCAGCGGCACAATATTCTCGAATCGTGAGCATGACTCCCCGCTGCATCAATCGGCAATGATCTGTTTCACCCGGCCCACGGCGCCGCTCTCCAGCCGCACCTTGATGCCATGCGGATGCGTCGCTGATTTGGTCAGGATGTCCTTGACGATGCCTTCGGTTAGCTTGCCGGTCCGCTGGTCTTTCTTCAAGACGATGGCGACTTTCAAGCCCGGTTTAATCTGGCTGCGCTGCGTTCCGCTCATCAAGCGGCCTCCTGCATCCCCACCCATTCCACATCGATGCCCGCCGCGCCCAACCGGTCGCACAGTTCGCCGGTGTGGTGCTGCAAATGGCGGATGCTGTAAAACTGAAGCTCTAATTTGCCAAACGGGATCCAGTAAAAGCCAGAGTTGGGAGAGGTAAAATCGAGAACGGCCGTTTTCGCCCCAACCTCCTCCCGGCAAAAACCCACATACTCCAGCAGGTCCGCTTTGCTGTACGGTTCCCGAATCTCCTTCGCTGGCTCCATAGACCCGTAATTTTCGCGGTGTTTGGCCCAGAGCACAAAGTCACTTTCGGCCGGCTGGATATACAGATGCGTGTAAAAAAGGGCGTGATAAGCCACATGCCAGAACTTGTTCCTATCGGCCGAACTGTTCCACAACGCCTCAGGACATTCGGCAATCGCCTTTTCCAACATCGCCAGCGCTGCCAAATATTGAGATTTGATGACTTTTTTCATGTTCATATATTTTCCTTTGTCAGAGTTTTCCAGAATTCTTCACCACTGGGTGTTCCTTCCAAATAGGTTCCCATGCCTTAGACATATCCGTTCCTTCAATGTCTGCGAAACTCAAAGATGATAAGTCTAATTGCTGCCCTTTCTCCAAGGATGTCATAATTTTGTCAAAGAGTTTTTGCATTGTGCTTTCACTTGGTGGCCAATACATTGACATCCATTGGATTCTAGGAATCTGAAAACGGCCCACAATAACACTAAACCCCTTATTTGTACTTTTGAGATTTTCTAATTCTTTTTCGCTAGAAAGTTTTTTTAGTGGGAAAGTTCCTTTTGGCGCAGAATAAGAGACTTTTAACTGATACCTATTTAATGCATTTTCGGACGCATCTACAAGAGTTCGATAATCAACCTCCCCTGGAAAAGTTATTGCGTAGCCATCAATTTTTACTTCAACTTCTATTTTGTTTACTTTGGCAATTCGTCCTTGAACGATCTGTAGCCAATTCTCTGGTAAATCTACATCAATCAAGTGAACCCCAATCCTCCGTGAAATTTCACCTTGAGTCCACATTTGCCAAATCAAATCTGGAACAGCCCCGACCACAGAACCGCTTTGATCCCTAAAAAATAAAATTTCACCCCAAGAAGCACCGCCTGGTACATCATTTTCCACCTTTATATTTGTAATTGTGAGTAATAGATAGATTAATGATTGAAATGCTTCAGCTACAGCTGTTACTAAGTTTTTCTTTCGATCTCTAAAAAGTAACGTCCTAACACCTGCCTTTTCCGCGCGTGATATCGCCCCGTTAGTATATCGACTAGATGAAACAAATATACCTAATTGAGTTGGTATTCCAACGTCCTGCAATTTGCCAATAAACTCATCGATCTTGCCCACGCCTGTAGGCTTATTTTCATTTTTACATTCAATTGCAACTCTAACCGGATAGCCAGCAATTTGGCTTGTCAATAGCACATCAATCTCACGCGTTCGCCCTGGTTCTCCTAAAACAGGCAGATACACATTTCTGTCAACAACCACACCTTCAGCCTTGTGCATTTCAGCAACAATTTGCTCAAGCACATCACCTTTCGCCCGGGTTGAACCGGTTGGAGCAGCCTTCTTTTTTCGCTTTTTTGGCATTTACCCACTCCCTGAATATTTACCCTGCATATATTAAACCCCTGCATTCAAAATTCCCAAAAGCTGTCTTGTCACCTGTTTGGTGTCCGGGCCGATTTCGCCGGGTGGGCCGACGCAGGCGGGACAGCCATCACGGCAGCGGCAGTCGCTGACCAGTTCCAGGGCGGCGGCCAGCAGGGTGTCATGCAGTTCAAACAGGCGCTGGCTGAAGCCGACACCGGCGGCCACCCGCTCGTAGACAACTACTGTAGGCGCTTTGGTCACCGGGCTGCGGCTCTCGGCGCTGACCTGGATGTCGCTGGGATCGCACATCAGGTAAAGCGGGGCCAGGTTGCCCAGGACGTAGGCCAACCCACCCAGCGCCGAGCGGGTTTGCTGCCCGGCTTCGGCCTGCCGGTGGCAGCTTGGGCAAAGGGTGATGAGGTTGTCGAGCTGGTTGGCGGCCTGGTGGTTTTCGTTTTGGCCGGGGATGTAGTTGAATTCGCGGAACGGCCGTATGTGATGAACGTGTAGGGTGATAGACCCTTCGGGTTTTCCGAAACCCGAAGGGTCTTGGCCGCTGGCCCCGCACATCCGGCATTGATGATTGTCCCGATCCAGCGCCCGCAGCCGCTGCGTCTTCCAATTCGACCCATAATCATTGGGCCGCAGCAAAATTCCGGCGTCGTACAACTGCTCCGTCAGCGATTCGCCAAAGACCAGCCAGTAACCGCTCGTCTCCAGCGTCATCTCCGGCAAATCAATCTCGCCAAACCCCAGCGTCTCAAAAGTGTAGCGCTTGATTTTGCGATAGCCGGTAGCCTGCGTCACCACCGACACGTCGCCCCAGGCGCGGAGCAGGCCGCCCGCTTCCTGCTCGGCTTCCGGCCGCAGGGCGCGGATACTGCTGCCGACGCTGGCCCGCGTGTAATAATCGACATCGACCGGGCGCACGTAAGCGATACGGCCGTTCCAATCCAGGCTCTCTACCAGATACGTCTGCCCCAAGTGCATGTAAATTGCCTCTTCATACAGCAGCAAGGGCACGCTCTCCAAATCAATCTCGCCGATAATTTCCGGGGTCGAGCCGCTGGTGTCATGAATCAACACCGTCTCATCACTGCCGGTGCGCAAGGAGACACCGCCGGCCGGCACGCCTTCGCCCAAATAATGGTACTGCTGCCGGGTTTCGTGCAGCACACCGGCCTCCTCCATCAGTTCCAGCAGCGGATCGACCGGGCCAAAGCCGCCATACGCTTCCCCTTTTTGGAAGGGCAGTTCGTAGGCGGCGCACTGCAAATGTTTGACCATGATGCGCTCATTGTCGGGATTGGTCAGCGCATGTTCCGGCGAGCGGCCGAACAGGTAGCGCGGATGCTGGCAAATGTACTGGTCCAGCGGGCTGTTGCCGGCGATGAGCACCGCCGCCGATTGTTCGGCCCGACGCCCGGCGCGGCCCGCCTGCTGCCAGGTAGAAGCAATCGAACCAGGATAACCGGCAATCACGGCCGCATCCAGTTCACCAATGTCAATGCCCAATTCCAGGGCATTGGTGGCCACGACGCCGCGCAGTTGGCCAGTGCGTAAATTGTGCTCGATTTCGCGCCGTTCCAGGGGCAGGTAGCCGCCGCGATAGCCGGTAACGGCCGTATCCGCCCACCCTCTATACGCCAATTCATCCCGCAAATAAGTCAGCAGCAGTTCCACCGATTGGCGGGTTCGGGCAAAGAGGATGGTTTGCACATCTTCAGCCAGGAAGGTAACGGCCGTGTCCCGTCCCGCAATCATCGTGCTGGCCCGCAGTCCCAACTCCTCGTCGATGATGGGCGGATTGTAGAGGATGAACTGTTTTTCGCCCGTTGGCGCGCCGTTTTGCGATTCGTCAATCAGGACAAACGGCGCTTCCACTAATCGTTCGGCATGTTCGCGTGGATTGGCAATCGTTGCTGAGGCACAAATAAACTGGGGATCGCTGCCGTAAAAGTGGCAGATTCGGCACAGCCGACGCAGCACGTTGGCGACGTGGCTGCCAAAAATGCCGCGATAAGCGTGGATTTCGTCCAGCACCACAAATTCTAGGTTGCTGAACAAATCGCGCCAGCCGGTGTGATAAGGCAAAATGCCGGCGTGCAGCATGTCGGGGTTGCTGATGAGGATACCGCCTGCCGCTCGCACTTTGCTGCGCTGGCCCCGCGGCGTATCGCCGTCGTAGCTGTTAACAGCAATGGGCAGGTTGCCGGCGGCGATGATGGCGTTGGTTTCGGCGGTCTGATCGTGGGACAGGGCTTTGGTGGGGAAAAGGTAGAGGGCGCGGGCGGACGGCCGTGCCAACAAACGCTGCAATACGGGTACGGTGTAACACAGGGACTTGCCCGATGCGGTGGCGGTGGCGATGATGACGTTGTGGTGCTGGGCAACGGCCGTTATCGCGGCTGCCTGGTGCGTGAAAAACTGGTCAATGCCCCGACGGTGAAGCGCTAACTGAAATGAAGCGGGCAATATCACATCAGGCACGGCAAAAACTGCGGGACGCGAAGCAAATCGCTGCCAGGCAACCACCTGACGCACGAAATCCCGATTTAACCGCAAATTATTGAGTGCAGCCGATATAGGCATGAGCCGATTATATCCATATTATTGACGGTCCGCTTTTGGAATGCAGTGTCGGTTTGTATTACAGAGTTATCCAGAATGTCATTCATATATTTATATTTTATAGTAGTCTATAGTAGGCCGTGTTGATATGTGGATACATTACTATGACCCCGTATATCTTCTACCGTGGCTCAGACCTACCCCATTTCTGGGGTGAGTTTTTTTACCGAACTCAGATAATCAGTGTGGATGATTTTGTTTGGTTCTGATTTACAAATAGGCAGCGTAAAACGGCCCTTTTTCTAGTACCCCCGTATATATGGGCGGTTATTACTCCGTTCCTATATCTGGTTCGGACCGGAACGGCCGTTCTGTTTTATCTGGCTGAATTATCCACAAAATAGCCCTGTTTTCCACAAGAATAGGGCAGTTATCCACAGATTTGACCGGTAAAAACAAAAAGACCGGCCTTCTCAAAGAACCGGTCTTTTCGCCGTGACCCACATTTAGGGGAACACAGGTGTTGGCGGCATGTTGCCTCACGACCCATTTACGTTAAAATGAATCATGTTTGCGCATTGTAGCAGATGGAGTGATTAAGGGCAATGGCAATTCACTGTCTGTTGTTTGGGTGCGCGGAGTTTTTGGTGATGCTGGCGAGAGATTATAAAAGTCTGCCAGTCTGTTGTAATCTAGCCGGTCACAAAAGTTTCAGACACCCCGACAGATCAAACTGCTTGACAATCATAGTCTGAATTGACTAGAATTTGTTAGAAGGTGGTGGATTTCCCTATACTATGTCATGGGTTCCGATATCTAGGTGTCATTTACATGGAGGCCAAAATGAATGTAATCAAAGTCTCAGCACGATCCCGCACAGCCGCCGTAGCCGGGGCTGTTGCAGGCGTGATGCGTGAGGCTCAACGGGCAGAAGTTCAGGCTATTGGAGCCGGAGCGGTCAATCAAGCCTTAAAAGCCATTATTATTGCCAAGGGTTACCTTGCCGAGGAAGGCATTACCATTATGTGTGATCCTTCGTTTGTTGATGTGACTATTGATAGTCAAGACCGTACAGCTATTCGGGTAGTTGTGGAACCGCGTCCCCAATAGTATTTCCCGGTTTGTGTGATGAAGGGCACGCTGGACGTGCCCTTTTTTTATGGGAGAGTGCCATTTTGTTAAGCCCTCATGATTTTTTTGATTTGAGTGACACAGGTGTTGCCGATTTGTTTGCTGATTGTGAATTTGTGTGGCAAATGATTCCGCGCATTGCTGGGCATGTGGCCCGATTGGTTGGTGATGGGCAAACGATTTTGGGGCAGGTGATGGCCGGGGCATTTTTGAGTGATCGACCTATTTTTATTGGGAAAGGGGCGCGGATTGAGCCGGGGGCTTACGTTGAGGGACCGGCCTACATCGGCGCGGGAGCTGTGGTGCGGCATGGGGCGTTTGTGCGCGAAAATGTGGTTTTGCTGCCGGGGGCGATTTTGGGGCATGCCAGTGAGGCGAAAAACAGTTTGTTTTTGCCGAAGGCTACGGCACCTCATTTTAATTATGTGGGGGATTCTGTTTTAGGCCACCGGGTGAATTTGGGGGCGGGGACAAAGTTGAGTAATTTGGGGATGCTGAGTGAAAAGGATAAGGTGACGGGGAAACGGCCGTCTATCCTCTTAACTATCAGCGAAACCGATTACGATACCGGATTGGCCAAGCTGGGAGCAATTTTGGGTGACGGCGCCCAGACCGGCTGTAATTCCGTGCTTAATCCCGGCTGCCTGATTGGCCGGAACAGCCTTATCTATGCCAATACCAGCTTGCGTAAAGGCTATTACCCGCCCAATAGCATCATCAAACTGCGCCAAACCATCGAAATCGTGCCTAACCGCTTTAACTCTTAGCGATGAACTGATTCGTGACTATCGACTGCCTCGTTTCCCTATGCGGCGTAGTTCCGTAGACGAAATATCTTTGCGGAACTGCGTATCGGGGATGCCCAGGAAGATGTCGCGGAACTGGGAAGGAATGGCCAGGTCGGTTAAATGGCGGAAGGTGTTGGTATTATCTACCCGCCCGGCTACCAGGAAGCGGCAGCCGAGATGCCGAATTTCGGTTAGAGCGGCCAGCATATTTTCGTGGTTGTTTTGGTAGTATCGCGGATGTAGAATGCGTTCGGCCGTGTCGTAGCCGACGATGAAGGTAGCGCCGGGGTACAACCGGGCTTTTTCGATGAAAGTTGGGGCGGAACTGACTAAAATTGGCCAGCGCCCGGCAAATTGGGAAATGCGTTCCAGGATGTCACCGGTGGGCAGGGACGGTTTGTCGGCATTGACGGCAGCCAGTTCAAAAGCCACTGCCGTACCTAAAATAGCTCTCGCCGCCTTAACCATTTTTAAGTGGCCATCATGCAGCGGATTGAAAGCGCCGCTGAGGATGGCGCGCGGGGTGATGTTGGTGGTTTGAATACGGCCGTTATCCTCCACACAAAAACAATTAATCTCCCGACGATGAAGCTGGTGGGTGACCCCGGCAAAATCGCGCGTTTCTTTGATCAGTTGGTCGCCAGGCAAGAGAGGAATTTCTAGCTGGTAGGGAACATTAGCGGCCTGAGCCAGGCTGTTGAGCATGACCCGGCTAACCAGACCCTCTTCTCCGGCCCGGTCCCGGACACCTTTTTGTATGTGCAGGGCCGACCAGACCAGTCGTTCTTTTTGCCAGGTGGCAATGTAAGCGCGATGTTCGCCCCGCTTGGGCCGGTCGGTCACGATGGTGGCTGTACAGGCTAGGCCGATAACCGGATTATGGTCATTTTCGGCTTCCAGCCAGCGAGCGCGGGTAAAGGCACGCCCGGCCAGCAGGCGAACGGTGGCCGGAGAAACATATTGGTCCGGGGTTTGTCCCAGGAATTCGTCAAAGGCCGGTGTGCTGTAGGGAATGATGGCTTCCAGCAGGGTGCGGCTGGCTCCGGCCACGCCGAGTAAATCGGACAAGGCCTGCGTGCCGGCACCGGCGGCGACCAGCATGGTTCGGTAGGGACTGTCGTGGATGGCCTGTACTAATTGGCGAACATTATCTTCCATAGCGAGCAAATTGTAGCAGGTTGGCACTTGATGACTACTGGAACGACAGTGTGAACAATTGTTCAGTGCGGCGTTCTGGTGACTTCTCTCTGGTAAAATTGCCTGTTGGCGCTAAATGATGATAATTAAGGGGACAATTGTTCAATCCTGTTTGTGCATCATAGTTATGGCTGAAGATAAAGACCCGGCTCCCAGATTTCGTATAAAGAACGGCCGTATATTAGTTTGGCTGCTAATCGTTTTGATAGATTTGCTGGTTGCCCAGTGGTGGCTCTGGCATGCGGTTACCCAGTCGCCGTTTGATTCACCGCCCTGGTTGGCGGTACTTTTGCTGGGTGTGGCGGTTCTGGCGTTGTTTGCCGGGCTGTCCGCTCGTATGCATCGCGATGTTGAATCTGCCGGTGTGGAATTGTCTTTGCGTTGGCTGGATTGGATACGGCCGTACGGCCGTTGGTTGGCTTTAATTGGGGCAATTGTGGCCATCACGATTGTTTTGCGCCGTATTCCACATTTAGCAGAGGATTCGAGTTATACGGCCGTATTCTGGCTCTGGCTGCTGGCGATCCTGTTTTATTTTGGCGCGGTTGTTCCCCGCTCAGAATGGCAGTGGCCGCGGCCAGACTGGCTTCAAAAGCGTGATGGCTGGTTTTGGGGAGTCGTGGTCTTTGTGGGGATAACACTGCTGCTGCGTGTCTGGCAAATTGGCACGATCCCCTTCACGCTCAGCGGTGATGAAGGTTCGCAGGGACTGGAAGCAATCGAGGTCATTAATGGCAGCTTGCGTAATCCGTTCACAACCGGGTGGCTGGGCGTGCCCACGATGAGCTTTTTCTTCAATGCCATCTCGATACGGTTGTTGGGCCGGACGATTGTCGGCCTGCGGCTGCCCTGGGCTTTGGTGGGCACGGCGACGGTGGTGGTAGTTTATTTTTTGGTTAAACGGATTGGCGGCCGCCGATTGGGGATGGTAACGGCCGTACTGCTGGCCACTTATCACTATCACATCCATTACTCACGCTTGGGTTCAAATCAAATCGCCGATCCGTTGTTCCTGGCACTGGCCATGCTGCTTCTGATGCGCGCCCGCGATGGGCATAAGCGGCTGGATTGGGCTTTGCTGGGAGCTGTTAATGGGTTGGCCTTTTATTTTTATGCTGGAGCGCGATTGACGCCGGTGGTGGTAACGGCAGCGCTCGGTTATTGGTTTGTCCTCAATCCAAAAAAGTTCTGGCGGGAACACGGCGGCGGGATTCTGGTGGCTGTGTGGGCCTTTTTGCTGACGGCTGCGCCCATGATCCAATACGCAGTCCGTTTTCCCAACGATTTTAATGCCCGGCTCAATCAAGTGGGCATTATTCAAAGCGGCTGGTTGGAACGTGAAGTCGAAATCCGCGGTGAAAGTCAGGCCAGCATTCTGTTCGATCAATTTCAGCGGGCGGCGCTGGCCTTCAACTATTACGCCGATCGGACGGTTTGGTATGGCCTTAGTAAACCGCTCCTCGATCCATTTTTTGGCGGATTATTCCTATTGGGCCTGCTTTACGGTACTCTTCGGTTGCTGACGCCCAAGGCTGGCCATCGGCTGGCGCCAATGGTTGCCTGGTGGTGGGGCGGCATGATTTTGGGCGGAATGCTCACCGAAAGCCCGCCCTCCAGCCAGCGCTTGATCACCCTGGCTGTGCCTACCTGTTTTTTCCTGGCATTTGCCTTGACGGATTTGCTTAAATTGGCCAGGCAGGCGGTCGGCCGTATTCCAGAGAAAGTGGTACTGGCTGTTGTTTTATTCATTTTTGCGTTCACCAGTTTGAAAACGTACTTTGTAGATTATACATCTTTGCGGGTTTACGGCGGGCAAAATGCGGAAATGGCAACCCAAATTGCACCGCTGTTGAATGAATTGAAGTACGATCACGAATTCAAATTTGTTGGCGCGCCCTGGATGTATTGGGGGTTTGCCACACTGCCATACCTGGTGCCTGATGCTGTAGCTGGTGACATCATCGATCTGCTGGTCGAACCCGTTTCCTTTGACGTACCGACGGCCGATAAAGGAGTGGTGTTTATTGTAATGCCACAGCGCCAGGAAGAACTGGATTATCTGATTGAACCGGCTTTGCCCAATGGCACACGTCGTGAAATCTACTCACCCATTGACGGCCGTCTCATAGTCACGCTTTACGAAATCCCCCGCTTGCAGCGTTAAGCCTCAGCCATTCATATCTGGTGGGCGGCGCAGTTCGCTTTTGAACATGGGGCTGCTCTTGCTCGTCCAATCCCCGTCACTTGCGTCACTTTCCAGGTAATCGAAGTAGCCCTGGACACGGCTGTCCAGCAGGTCGATTTGGTGCAGTAAGATGGCTTCTAGGGTTTTAGGTGTTACCGGCGAACCGTATTCCAGCGTGCCGTGGTGGGAAACAATGATGTGAACGATTTCGCGGGTTTGTTCAGGAGTGAGGGTGACTAGTTCGGCAGCGGCCGTTTCCACCATTGTGACCGCGCGAACAATATGGCCGACTAAACGGCCGTCATCTGAAAAAGCAAACTCCCCTTCAATCGAATACTCATGCACTTTGCCCATGTCGTGCAGCAGCGCTCCGGCAATGAGCAGGCTTCGGTTGACATAAGAATAATGTTCCGACATATAATCGGCCATGGTAGCCATGCTTAACGTATGCTCCAGTAAACCACCAATGTAGGCGTGATGCATTGAGCGTGCCGCCGGTGAATTGGAAAATTTGGGTAGAAAATCTTCGTTTAACAGCAAGTGACTACACAAAGTGCGCCACGGTTCCTGCAAACTTTTAATCTGCTGTTCCAATTCTTTGACCATTTCTTCCTGAGGGCGGCGACTGGAAGAAAGGAAATCACTCATATCAGGATTAGCCGCCGGATTGAGATCGGTGACAGTCACTTGCAGCGAATCCTTGTAACTGACAACACGGCCGGTCACCAGAGCAACAGCGCCATCCTTGGCCCAACCATCAACATAATCCGGCACACTCCAGAAGACAGCATTCACCTGTCCCTTTTTATCTTGCAGCAAAAAGAGTAAATAGGGACGGCCGTCTTTTGTGGTGCGACGAGCGACACCTTGCAGCAAAAATGGTTCATTGTCCAGTTCGTCGCCTACCTGAAGGTGAGAAGTAAAGATTGATTTCACGATAACTCCTTATTAGCTTGTCGGCCGGTCAGCTTGTCAGCAAGCAGATGAAATGCTGAGTTGTTATTCGATTGTAAACTCATTTGGGCTTTTGAGCTACATAGCCTAAAATCGATACTCATGAAACGATTGATTGTAGGTATTTCCGGTGCCAGCGGCGTGATTTATGGCATTCGCATGTTGGAAGTGCTGCGTGACGTGCCCGATGTAGAGACGCATCTGATCATCAGTCCGGCCGCCAGCACCACCATTGGATTAGAAACAGATTATGCACCTGAAGCGGTGATGGCCCTTGCTGACGTGGCGTATCGGTTTAAGGATATTGCCGCGGCCGTTTCCTCTGGCTCCTTCAAGACAGAAGGCATGGTCGTCATTCCTTGCTCAATGAAAACTCTGGCCGGCATTGCTAATTCATTCAGCGACAATCTACTGCTGCGCGCGGCCGATGTCGTCTTGAAGGAGCGGCGGCGCTTGGTGCTGGTCGCCCGCGAGACGCCACTGCATTTAGGCCATTTGCGGTTGATGACGCAGATCACTGAAATGGGCGCTATTGTTGCCCCGCCGGTTCCGGCCTTTTACCACAAGCCACAATCGTTGACTGACATCGTTGATCAGACGGTGAACCGGGTGCTGGATTTGATGCAAATTGATCTGCCAGCAGATTTGTTTACCCGCTGGCAAGGCGGTAAAGCGAGCCTTGATTCCTGATCCACGACAATCGGCGCTGGCGTATTTGCAGCAGCATCGGGTGATGTCTCTGGCCACCAGTGACCCGGATGGCGTGTGGACGGCGGCCGTTTTTTACGTGAATGACGGGTTTGATTTATATTTTCTCTCGGCCGGGCACACCCGCCATGCTCGCGGGATTGCCTTTGAGCCACGTATTGCGGCAACCATTCAAGAGGATTATGCTGATTGGAAGATGATTCAGGGAATTCAACTGGCGGGCGTTGCCACCCAATTGTTTGGAGCAGAGCGGTTAAAAGCCATAGCCCTGTATCGATCCAAGTTTACGTTTTTGGCACAGGCAACGGCCGTTATCCAGGCGGCATTCGAAAAAGTGAACTGGTATCGGTTACGGCCGTATCAACTCTATTTTGTCGATAATTCCCGGGGGTTTGGTCATCGCGATGAGATCGAATTGGATTGACTGCGGGGGTTTATGTGACAGCCACTTTTCCCAGGTATGATGACAGAATCCATGCTATTTTTAAGTGACTGTCACCTCTGGGGCTGACCGGTTACGATTAATCTTTTGGGGAGCCTTAATCCTTTTCGACCCACTTCTTCATGATAACTTGCAAATAGCGCGTGTATCCGGGTGTGTCGTACAATGCCAGGGCCGCTTCCTCTAAATCAAATGGTTCTTCGGAGTTCAGAATCCCTTGCAGGTAAGCGGCGTCGCAGCGTTTGACCGCTTCCTGGAACGGTTTTTCGTCTTTGATGGCCAACAAAACGGGAGCCATAGCCAATGTTTTGGCCTTGAGAGTGCGGATGACCTGGGCCTGCCGGGCAGCCAGCATGATGGCATTGATGCTGTTTTTGGAAATGTCGGGATTTGTCGTTTGATATTTCTCGGCCAGGTTGTCGATGAGATTGCGCCAGCGAATGGTTTGCGGCTGCTCTTGGTCGAGACTGGTGACAATATCTTTCAGGATTAGAAAGCGAATAGTAGCGGGGACAACCCGCATTCTCTGTTTTTTGAGGACACTCCGATAGCGCAGGTGTAACGGCCGTACCTCAGGTTCTTTGATGGGTGCGGTCACATAGGTGGTACTGTCTTCTTGCTCTAACCGTACAATATGTGGAAACCGGGCCAGGAACTGGCGAAAATTCTTTTCCGGATAAGACGATTTATCAAAAGTGCCCCGGCTGTTTTCTTGCATCCGCTGGCTCAAAACACTGGCACGAACCCTTTGTTCTTCTTTCAACAGGGCATCCAAAGTGCGCACCAGCAAATCTTCAATTTGCGGCTCCGTCAATTCCTGTGAGGGTATCAGGTTTTCATAATACAAATATTCATCACAGAGTTCGGCGAAACTGGCACTGGTAGCCGATTGGACGCCTACGCCAATGACACGTTTGCCACGTTTCCGCAAAGTCTGTACCAGTGGCGTAAAGTCCCGATCACCGGTCATGAGAACGTAGGTGCTGTACTGTCGGTTTTCGACCAACGTTTCCATGGCGTCCACAACAATTTGCATATCGGCGACGTTTTTGCTGAAACTGTTAAGGCGAACAGAGGATTGCGTATTAAATCCAGCGGCAGCCAAATCCTGCATAATCTTGGTGCTTTGCCGCCAGTCACCATAGGAACGGCGCAGAACAATACGGCCGTTAGTCAGCTCTTTGATTTTGTTGAGGATTAAATTGATATCGAAGTCGAGGTTGATTTGCTTGGCTCCGATGACCAGATTGTCTAAATCCAAAAAGATGGCGATGTCATTACTCATGTGGATGAACTCATTGAGGCAGTTTCACCTTTTCCGAATTGTTAAGGCAATTCTACAGGAATCATTAATTGGCGCAATTGTTTCCCGTGAAACATTCGTCATCTTTTACTGGCAAAATGTTTCCCGTGAAACACGGGACGGCCGGGATTTTTGTTAATGATAAGTGCCAGGCACAGGGCTTCAAGTCTGGCGTGAACCAGGTCGTTTCGCCCTGTGCCTGGCACTATTAGCCCGCCATTGACAGGCCGGATTACGAAAGTCTGCCAGACTTTTGTAATCTTTGTCGGTAACAACAAAAACCGCACGCATGTAGGACGGCCGTACCAGTTTGCCATTCGCTCAAAGCATGTTACCATAATATCTGCGACGTTATGTCGTTAAAGATATGTCAACCTGGCGTAGTAACCGGAGGTAGACGATGGATCGATTCAAGAAAATGAAGCCCTGGCAGGCATTCAAAACCTTTGCCATCCTGTTTTCGTTTGTTATGAATTTGGTGTTGTTGATTGTGCTTCTCCTGGTGGCTCCGTTGATTATTCCCATTGTCAGCGACATAGCCAATCCGATTGTGGGCGGCCTAAACGACAGTTTTGTGGATATGAGCGAGGCGACCATTTCCCGTACCATTGAAGTCAATGACGAGATGGGCATTGCCTTTACCTTGCCCCTATCGACAACAACCAATGTGCTTGTTGTGGAGAGCGTGCCTCTGGAAGGCATTCCAGCCCAGTTTGTCCTGCCCAACGGCGGCGGCTCTATCAATGGGCAAGTCTTCCTCAGCTTGCCACAAGGGTTAGAACTGCCGGTTCAATTGGCGTTGGATGTACCGGTAGATCAAACGATTCCGGTGAATCTGGCTGTTGATGTTGATATTCCCTTGAGCGAAACGGAGTTGGGTGGTCCCTTTAATAAATTGCACTCCTTGTTCGCGCCATTGGCTGGACTGTTGGGCGGCCTGCCTAATAGCAATCAAGAGCTGATTGACCGGGTTTTAGGCCAGGCTCCAGAAGCGGTTGAACCAACGGCCGTAGAATCATACCCTTGAATAGATAACGAGTGATTAGCCTTGACTGATGCTCCCCCCGTTTGTGATTATGAAGGCTCTGATTACCGCACCCGATTTTGGGAGGGGCAGGGGCGGGATTATGAAGACCAGGTAGAACGCATCGCTTTGCGCCGTTTGATGCCGCCAACCGGTTCGACATTGATTGAAATCGGTGCTGGCTTTGGCCGGTTGGCCGATGAATACATCGGCTATGACCAGGTTGTCCTATTTGATTATTCTCGTTCCTTGCTGCGTGAAGCGCAGGCTCATTTAGGTAACGATACCCGATTTATTTTTGTGGCCGGCAACTGGTATAACATGCCCTTTGTCTCCGGTTTGTTTGAGACGATGGTGCAGATTCGTACTCTACACCATGCTGCTGATGCCCCGGCATTGTTTCGTGAACTGGCACGCATTGCCCGGCCTGATGGTCAGTATATTCTGGAATTTGCCAACAAGTTGAATCTTAAGGCGATTCTGCGGTATTGGGCTAAGCGACAAAAATGGTCGCCCTTTGCACTAGAGCCGATTGAATTTGTTGATTTGAATTTTGATTTTCATCCCCGTTGGATTCGGCAAGAATTGGCGGCTGCCAGATTTAGGCCAGGACGTATGCTGACGGTGTCGCATTACCGGATTGCCTTGTTGAAGCGATTGCTGCCAACCCGCTTGTTGGTGGGGATGGACGCGCTGGCACAGTGGACGGGTAATTGGTGGCAGTTGTCACCCAGTGTGTTTGTGTCTAATGCGCATTTAGAGGGTGGGGGAACGGCCGTTCCCCATACATTCTTTGCCTGCCCAACTTGTAAAACCGCACTGGATGAGGTGACCAACAATCGATTGATCTGCCCTAATCCTGCCTGTGGTTACCAATGGGCAGTGGAGGATGGGCTTTACGATTTTAAAGAACCGGTGTGACAAGCCAATTGTTGTTACTTTTTCCGTAAGGTTGCCGCTCTAAAATAACTTTCGAAGCGTTTGTAGTGGAAGCTAAATAGATCTGTGTGATAGCCGGAAACGCAAGAAAGGTAAAAATGAGCAAGGAACAAAACAGTACGCTTGGTCAAGGGCTGGTTGAATATGCCTTGATTCTTGGGCTGGTGGTTATCATAGTAGTGGTCGTGGTTTCGCTGCTTGGCCCTCAGGTTGGTAATATGTTTAGTCAGGTAACTGGCGGATTCTCCAGCTAATATTTTCTTTTGATTTCAACTTTATTTATCTATTTGGGACTCTCCTATCACATATTGATGGGAGAGTTTTTTGTTGGTTGCGTTATAATGGAACTATGTCCGACGAATATAGTTATGTAAACTCTACTGCACCCTTCCTGAAATGGGCTGGCGGCAAACAGCGTCTGTTGACTCAGTATCAGCCTTTTTTCCCCACTGCCGACGCCATCGGGCATTATTTTGAGCCATTTATTGGCAGTGCTGCGGTCTTCTTTCAGCAGCAGTACCCGGTTGCCACCTTGTCCGACCAAAATGGGAAGCTCATTGAGGTGTATCAACAGGTGCGGGATGACTTGGACCAAGTATTTGAGGCATTGGCGCCACACCGGAATGAGCCTGATTATTATTACGAGGTTCGCTCCCAGAACCCGGTAGATTTGGTTCCCGCCGAGCGAGCGGCCCGCCTGATTTATTTGAACAAGACCTGTTATAACGGGTTGTATCGTGAAAACAGCAAAGGGGAGTTTAATGTTCCTTTTGGCCGGTACAAGAACCCGAAAATTTGTGACGAAGTCCGACTGCGGGCGGCGTCGGCGGCTTTGCGGGGCGTCAATCTGAAGGTGGCTGATTTTGCCGAGGCGGTGGCAACGGCCGTTGCCAATGATTTCGTTTATTTTGACCCGCCATACGTTCCCTTAAGTCCAACCAGCAGTTTTACCAATTACCACAAAAATGGATTTGGTCAGGCCGATCAGGAACGATTGGCAGATGTAGTGGCTGAATTGACAAAGCGCAATGTGATGGTTATGTTAAGCAACTCCAGCGCGCCGTTGGTTTATGAGTTGTACGGCCGTTCCTCCTATCGAATCATCGACATTCAAGCCCGGCGCAATATCAACAGCAAAGCCGGCCAGCGGGGGCCGGTAAAAGAACTGCTCATCCTAAATTATTGAAGCAGCCAGGGAAATTTCCTCTAGCTCAATCCCCTCGCTCTCGCTAAACTTACACCTATGCGACGATATATTTTACTGATTTTTGTGTTGTTAACGGCCGTATCGAGTGCAACGGCCGTTACCGCTTCCGAACCACAATCCCCATCGGCAGCCGGAACTGACTGGCGTTTTGGCGTGATTGAAAGTTACGAATCACCAGGCGATGCTGGCACGCTGGGCGCTTCCTGGACCCGCGTCCAATTTCATTGGGCCAAAACCCAGCCCAACGGCTCCGGCGAATGGCTGCCACAAGTGAGCGATGCCCAAATCAATGGCGAAATCAGTGCCGGGCGTTTGGTCACCGGGCTGCTTATTGGCATTCCTGGCTGGGCGCAAGATGAAAATGGGCTGCCACGTGGCCTTTGGCTGCCGTACGATGATCCCAACAACACCTGGGCTGTTTTTGTCCGTGATGCTGTCAGTCGTTACCAGGGCCGCATCGATCATTGGGTGATTTGGAATGAACCGGACATCAGTGCCGGAGCGGTGGCTCACACCTGGAACGGCTCGGTACGTGATTTCTTCCAACTGCAACGCACGGCCTATCTGGCGGCCAAAGCAGTCAATCCGAACGCTGTCATTCATTTGTCGGCCTTCACTTATTTTTGGGATCCGGGCTATTTCAACCGCTTTTTGGATGAAGTTGTGGCTGATCCGGGCGCGGCTGAACACAATTATTATTTTGACGTCGCCACCGCCCATCTTTACTTCCAGCCTAACAGTATTTATGACATCATTCAATCCTTTTATGGGGCGATGGGCGGGCATGGCATGTGGAAACCGATCTGGTTGATGGAATCGAATGCGCCGCCAATCAATGACCCGGAATGGCCGGTTTCGAACTGGACGTTGTCGGTGACTCTGGATGAACAGGCGGCGTTTATGCCCCAGATGATGGCGTCGGCGCTGGCGGCGGGGGCGCAGCGGATTGCCGTGTTCAAGTTGAAGGACACGGCCGATGATCGAGCGGCCAATCCGGAACCGTTTGGGTTAATTAGCATGAACGGCCGTCGCCGGCCAGCGTTTACCACCTATCAAGTCGGTATGCGTTATCTGGCAGGCATGACGGGCGCTTCCCGTGAACGCTGGAATGAGGTGGGGCAAGTCCGCATCGAGCAAGGCGAGCAGACGACGACGGTCTTGTTTTCGCGGCTGCCTGCCCCGCAGCAGGCTCAGGTGGTGGCTGCATCAAGCACTGCCGTTTTGGTAGATATGTGGGGAGCGCGGCGCACAATAACGGCCGTAGACGGCGTATTTACGGTTGATTTGCCGGGAGCGATTTGCAGCCAGTCTATTGGCGATTACTGCATGATTGGCGGATCCGTTTATTATTTGGTGCAGGGTGCAGGCGGAAGTCTGCCGGATGCACCGCCCGGACCGGCTCCGGCTGTGCCGCCGCCAGCACAAGAGGCGACAACGGAAACAACGGCCGCTGCCACAACTGCACCGACGCCATCACCCACCAACACACCGACGCCCACGTCCTCCCCGACGGTGACGGCCACGAAAACGGCCATGCCTACCAGGACGCCATCGCCTACGTATACCGCGACGGCTACGGCAACGGCTACGGCCGTACCTACCGACACACCGACTGTTACGCCACCACCAACGCCCACGAGTACGGCCGTTTCTCAGCCAGCCGCCAGCCGCCAGTCAAAAACTACCAGTTACTGGTTCTTCGGCGGCGCGATACTGGTGGCATTGGGATTAGGGGGCTGGTGGTGGCGTAACGGCCGTTGAATCTTTTTGCTAGGGTGGCCCATAACACTTTCTAACCAATTTTGAACTATTTGTAACGGTGGCCCATTGTATACTTGGATAAAATGTGTGAATGAAACGTGAAGACTTTTCTCACGGATATAAATTGTATGAAATGATATTTCAAAGGAGTTGTGAAAAGATGAAAAGAAAAGCAGGTATTATTTTGATGGTAGCGATGGCTTTGGTATTGGTGACGGCCGTTGCTTATGCTATTACTATCACAATTGATGGTGTACGTGAAGTAGCATGGGATGGAGGTGGTAGTGTAACCGATCCTAACGAGGCTGGCGTGACAAATGATGGCTTCGATGTCGATGTAATTGAGTGGACAAATGATACTAGCAATTTTTACATTTTGCTCAGCACATATGCCGCAACAGGTTGGAACACAAATAATGGGCCTGATTTTCCCTACGTTTATTTTTGTATGAATACGGACGGCCTTGCTTCAGGAACAGCTAATATTTGTGTTAATGGAGCAGGTGGATATGACCGTTATATAAGAATTGCAGGACCTACTCCATTAACTGTTACCGTATTTGATCAAAACTTCAATACAATTGCGGCGACAACTGATGTTGCAACGGTAGGGAGTATCACAGAGATTAGCATCGATGTAACTTCTTTGGGCTTATCGACTGGGGTTTGCGGCGCGATGCCGTCCAGTGCTTATTTTGATGGCCGTACCGGTGATCCGGATGATAATGTGCAAGATGCTGGCGATTTTAATATGAATTGCGGTAATCCAACGGCCGTTTCTTTGCATAACGCGACTGCCTCTGGTCCATCAGCGGTTCTGCCCTTTGCTTTGGGTGCATTTGGTTTGATTGCTGTCAGCACCGGGCTGGTCATTAGCCGTAAGCGTAAGAACGCTTAATTAGCCAGATTGTTACGATAGATTTACCAAAGAGGGTGGCTCGCAAGGCCGCCCTCTTTTTTTGTCTGAATGAGGAGTGAAAGGGGCTTGTATACGGCCGTTAATTCGTGTACCCTCTTCCCATGAAACAGTTCGCCGTTTATTTGTTTTTATGCCTTTTGTTTTTTGGGGTACGGCCGGATGTACAGGCCCAATCGTTTACGCCCGCCATCATCCACAATGAAGCGGCTGTCCAATTTCCCGACCAGGTAACATTTCAACTGGAACTTGATGGAGAGGTGGCCGATGCTGTTCTGACTTATGATGTGGTTCAAGTAAGCTGTCTGGAAGCCGATTCCCAAGTCCCCGTTGAGATTGATGGCAATCAGGCCGAATGGACCTGGGTTATGAGCCGCTCCGGGAATCCGCCGCCGGGGGCTGTTGTGTGGTGGGCGTGGACGCTGACCGATGCTGCTGGCAACACTTTCACCACCCCACGCCAGACCATCACCTTGACCGATGATCGTTTTGAATGGCGTACCGTAACGGCCGAAAATATTCGCCTGAACTGGTATCGGGGGGATGAAGTCGGGCCGCTGCTGCTAGATGCAGCCGTTGCCGGTCTGCACCAACTGCAAGATGAAATGGGCATCCAACTGCAAACGGAAGTCCAGTTTTACATTTATGGCAGTTCTCAGGATATGCGCGATGCGGTTTTGTACATTCAGGATTGGGCCGGGGGTGTAGCTTTCAGCGAATACAACACCATCTTGATGGGCGTACCGCCCAATATTGCCGCCGATTGGGGGCGAACGACCGTGCGGCATGAATTGGCCCATCTGGTCATTGGCCAATTTGGCCGCAGCTGCGTAGGTGGGCACCGTCCCACCTGGCTTAATGAAGGATTGGCCGTTTATGCCGAAGGCGAACCGGACAGCGGTACACTGGCCGACATCGAAAATGGCATCCGCAGCAATCAATTTGAACCGCTGCGCAGTCTCAATGGCGCGTTCCCGGCCCACGATGCGGCGGCCAGCATGGCTTACAGCCAGAGCTACAGCGTCGTCGATTTTATGTTGTCAGCTTACGGGCAGGAGAAAATGCAGGATTTGATTTTGACACTGGCCGATGGCCAAGGGTATGATGAGGCGTTGGAACAGGTATACGGGATGAATGTCGATGGTTTGGAGACGGCCTGGCGGTCGGCGATCGGCGCGCCGCCGCGCCAAATCCCGCCAGCACCGACACCATTGTCAGCCGCCAGCGTGCCAACGGCCGTTCCCATTGGCGCCCCGGTCAGTGTTCCCACACCGCCGGCCGCTGCCGCCCCGCCGCCGGAGACAAAATCTAAGTCAATCAGCATTTGTGGCATGGGATTGATGCCGTTGTTATTGGTTACGTTTGTTTTCAAGCGCCGCCGCTACCCGACTTATGACTAAACTTCACCCCCGCTCCCCCGCTCCCCTGCGCCTGATCCTGTTTTTTTTCGTTGCCTCCTTACTCCTGTTCAATTGTCAGGTAGTAGAAAGAGCGCTGCAATCGCGTACGGCCGTTACCGATGCCACCGACACCATCCGTCTCATCGACAGCCAGCCACGGACCCTGGACCCGGCCTTAACGCTGGGCGGCCCTGATGGGCCGTTGGGCCACATCTTTTCCGGACTGGTTTCACTGGATACCAATTTGCAAATCCAGCCCGAACTGGCGGCGGGCTGGACGGTCAGCGATGACGGGCTGCTGTACACGTTTTATTTGCGCCAGAACGCGGTTTTTCATAACGGCCGTGTCGTCGCCGCCGCCGACGTCATCTATTCCTGGGAGCGGGCGGCCGATCCGACTACGGGTTCTGATACCGTTCTGACCTATTTGGGCGACATTGATGGATTGCAGGCCAAATACGAAGGCCGCGCCGACCATATCAGCGGGCTACGATTGGTTGATGACCATACGCTGGAAGTGCGATTAAATGCGCCGGTCGTCTACTTTTTGCAGAAACTGGCCTATCCAGTGGCCTATGTTGTGGATGAACAAAACGTTGCCGAAACCGATTGGGAGCATCATCCCAATGGCACTGGCCCATTTCGGCTGGATACCTGGCGTGATGATGATGTGATGATTTTGCTGCGCAATGACAATTATTACCTGGAGCCAGCCCATATCGGCCGATTAGTTTACAATCTGGGGCCGGGGCTGCCCTTGTCGATGTACGAAACGGATGAAATCGATCTGGTGGGTATTGGTGGCGATACGCTGGCGCGGGCGTTGGACCCCAATGATTCCTTGTCGGCCGATTTACGCATGGGGGTGAGCATGTGTACGTCGGTTATTGGCCTCAATAACCGGCTGGCGCCATTTGACGATGTGCGGGTGCGCCAGGCTTTTAATTATGCGTTGGACAAGCAGTTGCTAATTGAGACGTTTGCCGATGGAAATGGCCTGGTGGCGACCGGGCCGCTGCCGCCGGGCATGCCGGGGTATACGGGCAAGTCGGCCGGTTATCCCTATGATCCGGAGCGGGCCAGACAGCTTATGGCGGATGCCGGGTATGCCAATCCGGCCGATTTCCCGGTTATCACCTATACGACGGCGGGTTATGGGGATGTGGGGGATTATGTAACGGCCGTTATCACTATGTGGCAGAAAAATCTGGGTATTACGATTCAGCCGGTTGTCCTCGATCCCTTCACGTATTATGATGAGTTATACGATGGCAACATTGGTCATCTTTTTAGCAGCGGCTGGTGCGCCGATTACCCCGACCCGCAAAACTTTCTGGACGTGTTGTACCACAGCGATGCGCCACAGAATTTGGGCGGTTACAGCAATCTCGATGTTGATAGGCAGTTGGAACAGGCGCGCGTCGAGCGGGATGTGTCTGTTCGTATGGCGCTTTACGGCGAAATTGAGCAGGAAATTGTGGCCGATGCGCCGGTTGTGTTCGCGTCGCATGGGGTAACGGCCGTATTAGTCAAGCCGCGAGTCCAAAACTATGTGCTAACGCCAATCGGTGTGGTTCAGTGGCAGTATGTATCGCTGCGGCCATGATGGCGGGCAATCTGCCCGCGTTTCTACAGTAATTCGATTTGTCTAGCCTGGTTCTGTGCAGAAAACAGGCTCCTGATAAATTTCAGGAGCCTGTTTTTTTCGTAAGGTAAATCGTTAGAAAGCGTTTCTAAACTAAAAATCAAGTAACGGTTTATTCAAGTATTGATACGTACAGGATTACATTATGTCAACCATCACTATCGTTTTGCTTATCTCAGTTTTTGGCATTTTTCTCTGTCTTAACCCGGTTCGTCGTCGTCCGCAGCATGTTATTCGACGGAAAGAATTGGCGCGAGAACGGGATAAAATGCCGGCCAACAAGTGGAACGCCGGTAAAGTTTAATCTAATCAGTATTTTGCGCCCGCAGCAGATCGATTGTTTCAACAGCGTGGCGTAAGTGGGGGATAACAATGCTGCCCCCCACAATTAGGGCGACATTGAGCGCGTCGGTCAGTTCTTCATCATCCCAACCTGCGTTTATGCATTGAATCAAATGATAGTCGATGCAGTCATTACAGCGCAGAACGGCCGACGCGACCAATCCTAGAAGTTCTTTGGTTTTACCGTCGAGGGCGCCATCCCGGTAAGCGGCCGTATCCAAATTGAAAAACCGCTTTATCCCCAAATGGTCTAATTCAAAAATGCGCGCGTTCATTTTTTCGCGGTAAGCGCTAAATTCGTCTAAACGGGTGCCCATGATTACTCCTCATCCGGGACAGCGGCCAGGAATGACTATGGCGGCTGCGTCTGAAACCAGTGCGGGCTGGTGACATTGGCGACAAATGGCCTGAAAATGGCGGTTAGTGGCATCTACGGCGTGCCAATCGCTGATGTCGTGCCCTTCCAGAGCGGCTTCGACCATCGCCTGCATTATGTGGCTTTTGATCCGGCTTGTTGTTTTGAGTTTATTTGTCATGGACTTTATCCTACTTTTCCATATAGACGCAAAAACGGCCGTTTCTGTCACAAGAAACGGCCGTTTCCTCAAAACCTACTCCGTTAAGCCAATTTAGCTGTTAAAAAATGGTCGGCAGCTTCGCTTTGCAGCAAAATCCAGAGCGTGTAAACGCCAACGGCCGTACCCAGTGGGAAGTTGGTCAAATTAATAATGCCCAACACAGCGGCAGCAATGCGCGCCCACGGCTTGCGCTTCAGCAGTCCGATGCCGGTCAAAATACCGGGCAGAGCCAGGGCTGTAAGAAAGCCGCCAACGGCCGTAGCGATGACGGGCATGATGCGCACAGCTTCAACGTCGCCGGACACAGCGCCAGCGCCTACCATCACCATCAACACAAATCCGGCAATTAAAATAAGCAGAATATTTGTGACAATATACAGCCATCCCAACAAAGTAATGTGCTGTTCCATTGATTGATATGTTTGTTTGTTCATCATTTGCATCCTTTTGATAACAAGAAGCCACCAAATTGGTGTTGGTGGCTTCACCGTTTGTTGAGAGTTCCCCGATACGATCTTTTGTCCGGTAACAAATTTGAGCCTTTGGTAGTCGATGCGGGCAGGGAAACGGCCGTTTGCTAACCAGGAGATGGTTTAATTCAAATGTTTAGGTCTCTCAGCAAATTCATAATACAGTACGCAAAATTGCGGTAAAGGTCGCGTAATCGTTCAATCGCAAAGGTGGCAGTCACTTAAGAGCGGGTTGGTTTTGGCCATTACCTTGAGGAAAGAAAAAGTGACTGTCACTTGAACGCTTATAGGGTTGCAGACCTTACACTTCTGGCATCACAATCCACATGATAATGTAAATCAAAATGCCAGGCCCGCCGGCTA
This sequence comes from Ardenticatenaceae bacterium, assembly GCA_020634245.1. Lineage (GTDB taxonomy): Bacteria > Chloroflexota > Anaerolineae > Promineifilales > Promineifilaceae > JACKCC01. Next base: position 505,526 of record JACKCC010000007.1, read on the forward strand.
ATGCCAACAGCACAAACAGAAGCCGAACAATCGTTGGGTCCAGATTCATATAATCAGCCAACCCGGCGGCTACACCAGCTACCATTCGATCCGTTGTTGATCTTACCAGTCGTTTTTCGTTCATCGTTTATCACCTCATTCTTTATCAGAGTGCCAGAGTGTGGACACTGTCTGTTAAATTCAAATTCACTGTTCATTACGTGCGTAGTTGGCTAAGGTTGCAAATAAATCTTCTCGGAAGCTGAATCGGGCTATCTTTAACCAGGCTGCACTCGTCCAATGCTCAACTTGCCAGCTACCGGGAAGTTGCCCTGGCGGGAAAATTCAAAAATCTTGTAAGGCTGATGTTGACTGGGGATAGTGGTTAAATTGGGGCATAATAGCGCAAAATAACAGGAGTCATGGTTACGTATGCGCAAACGAATCCTTTTTCTGATGTCTGATACAGGTGGCGGACACAGGGCATCTGCGCAAGCAATTTGTGAAGCAATCGGGTTTCTTTACCCGGATCAATTTGAAATTTTAATTGAAGATATATGGATGGATCATACTCGCTGGCCATTTAACCAACTGCCTCATTTGTATCCCTGGTTGTCGAGTTCAGGAACGCGCTGGTGGATGGTGCTCTGGCGGGTGACGCAACGGCCGTTTCTGTGGAAAAGCATCATGCGAATGACGGATTGGGTGACGCGCCGGGGAATCCTTCGTTTTTTAAGAGAGGTTCAGCCGGATATTGTTGTGTCGGTGCATCCGGCCATGAATCATTTGGGGGTGGAGTGGGTCAAACAAATCTGCCCAGGAGTACCTTTTTACACCGTTATTACAGATATGGTCACAGTGCATCCAACCTGGGTATGCCCGGAGGTGACGGGATGTGCCGTGTCTACCCAACCGGCACGGGAGCAAGCAATCGCCGCCGGGATGCCGGCGGAAAAGGTGGCTGTATGCGGCCAGCCGGTGGGTTTGAAGTTTGCCCATCTCAACGGGGAACGGCCGGTGCTGCGCGCGCGGTTGGACTTGGATGGGGAACGGCCGTGTATTCTCATCGTCGGCGGCGGTGAAGGAATTGGCCGGGTATATGACATTGCCCGCTCTGTTGCCCAAACAGTAGAACAGGCGCAGCTCATCATCGTGGCCGGGCGCAATAAACACCTCAAACAAAAACTGGAAGCCATTATCTGGGAGATTCCCACGCAAGTTTATGGATTTGTCCAGAATATGTCGGAATTGATGGGCGCCGCCGATATTTTAGTGACCAAGGCTGGCCCAGGCACAATCAGCGAGGCATTTATTGCCGGGCTGCCCATCATTATTTCCGGTTATATTCCCGGTCAAGAGCGAGGCAATGTGGATTATGTGCTGGAAAATAATGCCGGCGCTTATGCCGAAGAACCGGTGGAAATTGCCCGGCTGATCAATGATTGGCTGCATCCCCAAAATGATTTGCTGGAGCAAATGAAGCAAAATGCAGCCCGGTTGGCCCGTCCTCAGGCCTCTTTGGAAATAGCCCGGCTGCTTTGTGGTCATGTGTGAGTGAAACATCATTCCTGTTAATACGTAAATAGTCTTTATTGCTGACTGAGCTTGTCGAAGCCGCGAAGTCCATCATACGCCAGCTTGCAATAGACCCGGTCTTTGTTGTTTCGTAAGTAAAATATAAAAAGGATGAGGCGATTATGAGTGTCAATTTGACCAGTGAACAGGTGTGGGAAGAACTGGAAAAGCAGTTGTTTGCCGTTTTGGGGATGGTAAATGCCAAAAACGAAGCGCGAACGATTGGGATGGTTTACACTGCCCGTGACCATAAAATTTATATGGTTACCGGCAAGGAAACCTGGAAGGCCCGCTATGTTCAGCAAAATCCCCACGTGTCTATTACAGTACCCATTACCAAACGTATTCCGCTGCTGCCCTGGGTCAAAATCCCGGCAGCGACCATCACTTTTGCCGGATTGGCTTTGGCAAAGATGATAGATGAGGTGGATGACGGTGTTTTAAGCGCCTTGCTGCGCGGCTTGGAGAACGATCCGGCAATGCGCGAAAAATCGTGCATCATTGTGGTGGAACCGGTGGGCGATTTTATCACTTATGGCATTGGAGTATCGCTAATGACCATGCGGACGCCGGCCAGATCGCGGGGGCGAGTGAGTGTTCATCCTGTTGATTTCCAATAGGGAATAAAGTGATATTTTTGTCGAGTGGCGAGTTTGCAAGTACCTGCACCAGAGAAGATCTGTTACTTGCAGACCTGCATACTTGTGAACTCAAGACACTACAAAATCTCAGATTATGCCCGTTACCAGTACAGTATACGGCTGCGCGGTGTTTTGGGTTCAAATAGTGCCCATTTTGGGGAATAGGTTCCACTTTTTCGACCAGGATCAAATTCACTGCCCGACGAACGGAAATCGTTTGTAAAGGTTCCATGCTGGCATTGAGTGAAAGAACGCGCATCAAATCCCTGGTTATTTGCAGTGCATTTCATCAAAAAAAGAGGCCAGACAACATAGGTCTGGCCTTGGGCAGAGGGGAGAGAGGGGCTGCTCCGCAGGGAGGATGAAAATAATATTTCCCGCACGTTTCGTAGATTATCAGACGGCCGTTAACAGCAAATTAAGAAGTTGTTACCGTTTGACTAAGAAATTGTCGACTCACGCCCTGTTAACAGTTTATTATTCTGGCCTTAACCCCCTGTTTAATCACCATTAATGTGAGATTTGTACAGTTTGAGCCATAACAAATTACAAACAAGATGGTGAACATGACAGTTCAAGAAGTTGATAATTCGCTTATAACCAATGAAATTGTTTTTACCAAGCCCGGATGGGAAACTCGTCTGGCCCGCTTAATCTCGCACGTGGGCAGCCCTCCGGTTTGGATCGTGAGTATGATGTTGTTGGCAGCGTCTGTTGTGAATGCTGTGATGTGGGGGGATACGGCCGTATACCTGACCCTCATCCTCCTTATTCCCCTCGCCTACGTTGCTTACCTGGTACAACAGGGTAAAGCCACCGATTTTGACGTGAGTGTGCGGCGGCAGCGCGTCATCCCGATGTTTGTCTCCCTGGCCGGATCGGTTGCGGGTCTTTTGTACTTTGCTGTCGTGTCCGCGCCCCGTTTGCTCATCATGCTGGCTGTTGCTAACCTGATAAGCACCTTCGTCATCGCTGTTGTTACCGTGTTTTGGAAAATTAGCGTCCACAGCGCCACGTCTGCGGCCGGGGCTGTCCTGTTTTGGGGTTTGTTGGGAACACCGGTCTTTTTCCTGGCAGTCCCCTTAATCATGTGGTCGCGGGTAAAACTAGGGCGGCACACTTTGACACAAACCCTTGCCGGGGTGTTGTTGGGCATTTCTGTTTTAGGATTGACCTTTCTTTTTGGGAACCTGTAGCACCCTGGCCTGACATCTTCTACCCAGTGCTTGCGGCCTTGCCAATCGCCGGATTCCTCATTGTTTTTATTGATGCACATGATACCATTCCAACTCGATTTGGTTTGAATTTGAGTTGGGAGCGTTTGTGTATTCAATGAACAATCTTCGTGCATTATTTTCCCTGGACCCTGACGTCGTTTTCCTGAATCATGGCTCATTTGGCGCTACGCCTTTGCCAGTTTTAGAAGTGTATCAGCAATGGCAGCAGCGTTTGGAACGGCAACCAGTTCGTTTTTTAGCGACAGAACTGCCCGATTTGCTGGCGGAAGCCCGGACGACATTGGCCGATTACGTCGGTGCGGCGGCCAGTGATGTTGCCTTTATTCCCAATGCGACCTTTGGCGTTAACTTGATTGCTCGTTCGCTGCCGTTAGGCCCCGGCGATGAGGTGTTGACAACGGATCATGAGTATGGGGCTTGTGACAATGTTTGGACGTTTTTGAGCCAAAAGCAAGGATTTTCTTACAAAAAACAGCCGGTTCCTTTACCTATACAGTCACCTGATGAGGTTGTTGACCAGTTTTGGCAGGGGGTGACGGATCGGACGCGGGTGATTTTTATCAGCCATATTAGCTCGGCAACGGCCGTTACCTTCCCCATCGCTCAAATATGCGCCCGCGCCCGCCAGGCCGGTATCCTAACCATCGTTGATGGCGCACATACCGTCGGCCAGATTCCGCTGGACATGGCGGCCATTGACGCCGATTTTTACCTCTCCAACGCCCACAAATGGCTGTGCAGCCCCAAAGGTTCCGCCTTCATGTACGCCCGTCACGAGCTGCATCATCTGCTGGAGCCGCTGGTTGTCAGTTGGGGCTGGGGCGAAAACAAGCAGTTCAGCTACGGTTCCAATTTGCTGGATTATTTGCAGTGGATGGGAACCGGCGATCCTTCAGCTTATCTCGCCGTTCCGGCGGCGATAGCCTTCCAGCAAGAGCATCACTGGCCCGACATACGCCGCCAATGCCATGAACTGCTGCGCCAGGCGGTAACGCGGATAGGCGACCTGACCGGCCTGGAATCACCTTGTCCTGATGACAGTTATTATCATCAGATGGCAGTGGCGCCGCTGCCGGCCATCCCTGATTTGGTCGCGTTCAAAGCCCGGTTTTACGATACTTATCGCGTCGAAGTGCCGTTTACGGAGTGGAACGGCCGTCAATTCGTGCGTATTTCGGTGCAGGGTTACAATTCGTCATCCGATATTGATGCTCTAGTGGATGCTTTGAATGAGCAGTTTTTTGCACCCTAAACGGCCGTAATCTGCTATAATCCCTATTCTTGCGTAGAACATATGTCTTTATGATTTACCAATCAGTATGATTGGCTTAAGGAGATTCCATGAGCGAACGCGAGTTCCGACTGGAAAACGAATACTATTACAACCGCAGCGGTCCCAAGCGCTGGATATGGTCACATGTGATACGTTATCCTTTGCTGCCGTTGTTGGTGTTGATTACGGCCGTTATCAACAACTTCGCCTACAGTTACGTCCAGGTCTTCATTGGCCGGGCGTTCGACGTGATTACCGCCCCGGATTGGGTACCGCGAGCCCTATTTCTGGCGGCGGTTGGCGCTTTTGCTTCCACGGCTACCCAGGGATTGATGGGGCTGGCCCGCGATTACAGCAACGAATTTATCGCCCAGCGCCTGGAGCGTGATACCCGCGACGAGTTGTACCTCAGTTTGCTGGGTAAAAGCCAGACCTTCCACGGCAAACAGCGCATCGGTGACATCATGGCCCGCGCCACCAACGACGTGCGCACGCTCAACATCATGTTTAGTCCCGGCATCAAACTGGTGCTGGATGGCTTCATGGGTATTGTCGCCCCTATCATATTGATTGGCACGATGAAACCGGCGCTGCTGCTTATGCCCGGTCTGTTCCTCATCGTTTTCGTTATCACTGTTTGGGATTATGCTCGCCAGTTAAACCCGGTCAGCGAAGCGCTGCGCGAGCAGTTCGGCACGATGAATGCCGGTCTGGCCGAGGCCGTGAGCGGCATAGAAGTGGTCAAAGGCAGTGCTCAGGAACGACAGGAAGTGGGCAAATTTGTCCAGGATGCGTTCAGCTATCGCAACTATTTTGTGCGCCAGGGCATCATTCAGGCTCGCTATTTGCCCATGCTGATGTTTGGCATTTTCCGGGCGATGGGGTTGTTTCACGCCCTCTGGCTGTGGCGGTCAGGCGGGCTGACGCTGGGGCAGGTGGTTACCTACATTGGTTTGTTTGGCGTTTTGCGATTCCCCACGTTTGTGTCCCTGTTTGCGTTTAATCTGACGCAGTTGGGCATTGCCAGCGCCCGCCGCATTTTGGAGATGTTGAATGCGGAGACGAACCTAGATGAAAACGAGGCCGGGCACAGCCATCCCATCCAGGGCCGGGTGACGTTTGAGCAGGTGAGTTTTAGCTACAACGGCCGTTCCGACGCCGCGCCCGTTCTGCAAAATATCAGCTTTACGGTCGAACCGGGCCAGACGGTGGCCATCGTTGGCCAGACGGGATCGGGTAAAACTACGTTGACCCGCCTGATTAACCGGATATTTGATGCCGATAACGGCCGTGTCCTCATCGACGGCGTGGACGTGCGTGATTGGAGCCTGGCCTCTCTGCGCTCCCAGATTTCCACCATCGAACAGGACATCTTCCTCTTCTCCATGACCATCGCAGACAACATCGCCTTTGGCTGCGCCGGTGCCTCCCGCGAGGCCATTGAGCAGGCTGCCAAAGAAGCCCAGGCCCACGATTTCATCCTCGGCTTTAGCGAAGGGTACGAAACCGAAGTCGGCGAGCGCGGCGTGATGCTTTCCGGCGGGCAGCGGCAGCGGCTGGCCATCGCCCGTGCCTTCCTGACCAATCCGCGTATCCTTATTCTGGACGACAGCACCAGCGCCATCGACAGCGCCACCGAAGACCAGATTCAGCAAGCGATGCGCCGCATCAGCCAGCAGCGTACCACCTTCCTCATCACCCACCGCCTGAGCCAGATTCGCTGGGCGGATCACATTCTGGTCCTCAATCATGGCAAAATCGTTGATCAGGGGACGCATGAGGAACTGCTGGCACGGAGTAAAGCGTACCAGCGTATTTTTGCCAGATATGACTAATGTCCGTAAACCGTGTCCCATAAGCTGTAATCCGTGGGAAAACGGATTACGGCTTACGGATTACGAAACAGAGGTAACTATGGGTTTTATCCTCGATGGGTTAGACACTGAAGATTATGACCGGCAGTATGGCGACCGGGAACTGTTGGGGCGAATTGTCGGCTATTTTCGGCCGTATAAGCGAGAGATGCTCCTGGTGGCGGCGATGATCACTCTGGATTCGGCGGCGGGAACTGGCGGGCCGGTTATCATTTCGCGCGGCATTGATATGCTCTCTACCAACTCGACAACGCGGGCCTTTTTGCTGTTGTCTGGCGGGGTCATGCTGCTGGGCATCGCTGCCTGGCTCTTTAACTTTACGCGCCAATATTTTTCGGCCAAAGTGGTGGGCAACGTGGTTTTGCAGCTGCGGGAAGATGTGTTTGCGGCCACGATTCAGCACGACATGTCGTTTTACGACGAGCATCCGTCGGGCAAAATCGTCAGCCGGGTCACATCGGACACGCAGGATTTTTCGGACGTGGTGTCGTTGACGATGAATCTGTTGAGTATGCTGCTGCTGGTCGTGATTTTGTCCATCTGGCTGTTCAGCATCAACGTTTATTTGACGCTGCTGCTGATAGGGATGACGCCGGTAGCGGTGGCGATTGCCTTGAGCTTCCGCAAAATTGCGCGGGAAGTGACGCAGCGGGCGCGCCGGGTGACGGCCAAAATCAATGCCCAGATTCAGGAATCGGTGAGCGGGATTGTCGTGGCCAAAAGTTTCCGCCAGGAGCAGGCGATTTACAATACGTTTAATGAGAATAACAAACAGGGCTACCAGGTTGGATTGCGGCGTGGGTTGACGCTGGTTTCTATTTTCCCTGTCATGAATCTGGCTTCCGGGCTGGGGACGGCGCTGCTGGTGTATGCCGGCGGGCTGGCCACGCGGCCGGATTCATTTTTTGGCTCGTTGAGCGGCGGGGTGACGGCCGGTGACTGGTATTTGTATATGCAGACGGTGGGCTTTTTCTGGTGGCCGATGATGAATATTGCCTCGTTTTGGAGCCAGTTTCAGGATGGCTTGTCAGCGGCGGAGCGGGTGTTTGCCTTGATTGACCTGGAGCCGAAGGTGCAGCAGACGGCCAGTGAACCGGTGGGGCGGCTAAACGGCCGTATCCAATTCCAAAACATCAATTTCAGCTACACCGACAAAGAAACCGTCCTGCCTGACTTCTCTCTGGACATTGCCGCCGGCGAAACGCTGGCGCTGGTCGGCCATACCGGCGCGGGCAAGAGCAGCATCGCCAAGCTCATTACCCGCTTTTACGAATTCCAGGGCGGCCAGCTTTTGATTGACGGCCGTGACGTGCGCACGCTCGATTTAGGCCAGTACCGGCAGCAAATCGGGCTGGTGCCGCAGGAGCCGTTCCTCTTTTCGGGTACGGTGCGCGAGAATATCCGCTACGGCCGTCCCACAGCCAACGACGACGAAGTGCTGGCCGCCGCCAATCATATCAGCAATGGCGAATGGCTGGCCTCGCTGCCCGATGGGCTGGATACGGATGTGGGTGAGCGGGGCAGCAGCCTTTCCATGGGGCAGCGGCAGTTGGTGGCCCTGGCGCGGGTCATCCTCAAAGACCCGGCCATCTTCATCCTGGATGAAGCGACAGCCAGCGTCGATCCGTTCACAGAGACGCAGATTCAGGAAGGGTTGGAAGCGATTATGGCGGAGCGCACGGCCGTTGTCATTGCCCACCGCCTCTCTACCGTTAAAAATGCCGACCGGATCGTGGTGATGAAAGACGGCCGTATCATCGAAGAAGGCACGCACGACAGCCTTATGTCGCAAAGCGGCCACTACGCCGAACTGTACAATACCTACTTCCGCCACCAAAGTTTGAGTTACATCGAGTCGTTTGGGGAGAAACCCTGAGGTCCCGTTTGTTTTTAGGTAAACCACAAAAAGTCTTTTGATGAATAATCCACCATTTCTTTTTTATAAATTTCCCCGGAAACTTTTTGCCGAGGAACACACTGGATAGCAGTTTCCGGGGAAATGTTGATTACTTTTTAACGCTGTATTCAATCTCCTTGCTCCTTAAATTTTAAATTGGGTAACGAAATTGTCATTTCGAGGTCCGCCGAGAAATCCTTTTGCGTTTGCAAATTGGGCAGGATTCCTCTCTTCGTTCGGAATGACATCTTCATTGCCCGTTTTATTTTAAAAACCAACAAGATTGAACCAATCTATAACATTTTCCCCTAATCAAACAGGCTTTTTTGCTGCGGGCCGGGTTCCTGGACGCGCTGCGCCTGTTTGAAGGTCATGCCGGTGGGCGGCATTTGCACCTGCGACCCATTCAGCAGCGCTTCAATCGTTAGAATTTGAATCTTGGGGTAGTTTTGGTTCCAGCCCGGCGAATGGTAAAAACCGGCCGACGCCGCTTCGGTTAGCATCGGTTTGCTGGGCGTTTCCAGGGTGATAAAGACGCCCATGACCGCTTTTTCCCGGTCAACTGTGCCTACCAAATCCCGAATCTGGCCGCTGCCGACTTTGCCGCTTTTGACCTGGACGACGATGCGTTTGGGCCGGCCGGTATTGTCATCCATGAACGTGATCGTGCCGTCAATGCCCTTGTCGGCTCCCTTTTTGCCTTTTTTGCCGTCGTCACTGCCGCTGGGCATGGCTTTGATGAGCGACAAGGCCCACCACTCAAACTGGAAGCGGTCGTCCTGGGCCAACTGCTGGGCCGAACGGACTGATTCCGGCTCGCCGATGACGTCAAACGAGGCATCGGGGAACATTTCTTGCAGGCGGTATTTTTGCAGGGCGATGGAGAGATGGGTGATGTCGATCCCGATCCATTTGCGCCCCAGCTTTTGCGCGGCGGCGATGGTTGTGCCGCAGCCGCAGAAAGGATCGAGCACAATGTCGCCAGGGTTGCTGCTGGCTTCAATAATCCTTTCCAACAAGGTTAATGGTTTTTGAGTGGGATAACCAAGACGTTCTTTCGCTTGGGAACTGATGGGGGGAATATCTAGCCAAATGTCTTGTAAGGGAACTCCAGGCATTTCATCCAGATATTGTTTTAGGCGCGGTAATCCTGTTCTTGTGTAGTATAGTCGTCCTTCCTGATCGAATTTTTGCATATTCTCTCTGGAGTACGCCCAAAATCTGCCTTTAGTTGGCTTACGCCCTTTCCATTCGTAAGAGGTGTCACCTCCTGGTTTAGCCGCCGTTAAGTCAGTCGCCTTGAAGCGTCGTCCGGTTTCTTCTTCTACATACCGATAGTTGGACTCAACATATTCTAGATCGTATTCTGTGTAAACAGTATTCCAAATCCATTCATTGCTCTTTGAATAAAAGAAAATAATGTCATGGATTCGACCCGGTTGTTTTGACCCTTGTCTCGCGTCACTATGAGCGGACGAGCGTTTCCAGATGATTTCAGCACGGAAGCCTGTGGGATTAAAAACCGCATCAAGTAAGATTTTCAAATAATGACTTGCTGTGGGATCGCAATGCAAGTAAAGACTGCCGGTGGGTTTCAAAACTCGGTGCAACTCAACCAAACGGGCTGTCATCATGACCAAGTAAGCCATCATTTGATTTGTACCAATAAATTCACGTAAAGCAGCAATCATTCGGCTTACTTCATCTGAAGTCTGGGTGACAAGTTCCTCGTAAAGCGCAGCAGTAGCGTGATCCCAATGCCAGGTATCTTCAAATGCGGCAATTTGGGCCTCGGATTCTTCACCGCTTTCATACTTGAACAGGACGTTGTAAGTGCGCTTGGAATTAAACGGAGGGTCCAGATAAACCAGGTCAACGCTCTCGTCGGGGACGTAGTCGCGCAGGATGGGCAGGTTGTCGCCGTAAAATAACGTGTTTTTCGTGATCGCTTTGGTCATTCGTTTGCACCTTTTTGCTAACGGCCGATAGATACCCGATTGTACCCAATGTTGGCGGGAAAATAAAAGCGCCCTACCGGATGACAGGGCGTTTTGCGTGTGGGACAGGCTGAAACTCAGCTCAGCAAACTGGCAGTCCGAAGAAATCAGGGCAGGACGCGGCGCAGCAGATTGAGCCAGTTGCCGCCCATGATGTTGGCCACGTCCGTCTCGGAATAGCCGCGCTCGGCCAGTTTGGGCGCAATGAGGGCTTCGTCGGCGATGTTGTCCATCTCGCTGGGAATGTCTTCACGGCCAAAACCGCCGTCAAGATCGCTGCCGATGCCCACATGGGCGGCGCTGCCCAGCACCTGGCAGACGTGGTCAATGTGGGCCACGACGTGATCCAGCGTAACCAGATGTTTGGGATCACCCATGCTGTGACCGGCGCGCAGGAATTTGTTGAACAGGACGGTTCCAATCACGCCGCCGCGCTCGCCAATGAGGCGGATCTGGTCATCGCTTAGCTGGCGTTCGGTGGGGACCAGGGCACGGCCGTTGCTGTGCGAGGCGATGATTGGCCCTTCGTAACGATCCAGCGCTTCGAAGATGGCTTGGTCGCTCATGTGGGTCAGGTCGAGGATGAAGTTGTATTGAGCCATGATTTCCAGGAGGGAACGGCCGTCATCGGTCAAGCCCCGTTTGGCCTGCCAGTCGCCATCGGCATAGCGCGTATCATCCCAGGCCAGCCCAACAGCCCGCAGCCCGCGTTCATACCAATATTCGACCTCTTCCGGTTCGCGAATGGGATCGGCGCCTTCCATCAAAGGCACAATGCCGATGAGCCGCTTGTCAACCTCCCGGAGGTTCTGAACCTCCGGGAGGTTGGGGTTACTGGCAATTACCTCATCCAAATCGGCCAGCGTGCCCACCAGACGAATGCGCTCGTCCTCGTCGGCCAGCCGATGGTAAAAATCCAACTGGGTCATGGCCAGTTTATGCGCTTCCTGAGCGTTGAGATAAATGATGTCGTTTTCAAAGGAGGGGTTTTTACGGCTGGCCGGAGAGACGAACAGCGTGCCAAAACAGAGTCCGATGCCGCCTTTTTGCATGGCGTCAAAGGCAACGGTGGCCTGACCGCGATGGCGATCCCGTTTTTCGGTGGCGCGGATGTGTGTGAGGGGATGGCGGGGGTTACGGCCGTAACCCAGCGCGTTGTAAGCCAGATCAAGATGAGCGTCTACAATGAACATAGTTGGTTTATGGGGGTTACTTTTGCAGCCAGTCGATCAGACGGCTTCTGATGAGCTGCAATCGTGTTGATGAAATATGGCCCAGACGGGCCGAAATTATCGATGCTTCCACACTGGCCAATCGCGCTAACCGGACGACTGAACGTACCTTCAAACCGGCAGTTTCAAAATCAGGGTCAGATGCCTCGATTATCTCGTCAAAATCAGGGGTGGTCTGGTAGGCACGAGAAGAAATCAAGGCCAGCAGCAAATCTGGATGACGGCCAGGAGCAACAGCAACAACTAAAGCTGGGCGTAACTTTCCTGTTTGCAAATCTGTTTGGGGGAAGCGAATGAGAACGATGTCGCCGGGGTTCATGGATGATAAATCTCTTTGGCGTCCTTCAAGGTATATTCGACTTCGTCATCCTCGTGGAAAAACTGTTCCAGCGTAAAATCCTGCCACTGACGATTGCTCCAATTGGCATATAACGGGGCTATTTTTCGCCTGGCCATCATAAAGAAAGTGAAATCAGCAATTTGTTGTACCAGATCATCCGGCAGACTACTGATCTGTTTCAACAATTGTTCACGGGAAATTGTTTCAGGCATAACAGTCACCTCGCAGGATGCAATGAAAGTGATATTTCATATGAATTATAGCATGTTCAGGTACGGCCGTAACCTAGCGCATTGTAAGCCAGGTCAAGATGGGCGTCTACGATGAACATGGTTGTGACTGGTTATTTTGTTATCAGTTCACGAAGCCGGGCCAGATTGACCGGATCCATTTCGATTTCATTGCCGTCTTCATCTTCTTCCGTTTTGGGCGTTTCCAGATGGGCGGAATGGTTGGCCCAGCGTGGGTCGTTGACGAAGTTGGCGAAACCGTCCAGACCGATGAAGCCGTCGCCGATGTGGGCGTGGCGGTCTTTTTGCGAACCCAGTTCAAATTTGCTGTCGTTGAAGTGGAAGGTTTTGATGTGATTCAGGCCGATGATCCGGTCGAATTCGGCCATCGTTTTTGCATACGTTTCCGGTGTGCGGATGTCGTATCCGGCGGCAAAGACGTGGCAGGTGTCGAAGCAGACGCCTATCCGGTCACTGCCGCTATCTTCTAGCAGTTGGGCTAGATGCTCAAATTTACAACCCAGATTTGTGCCCTGTCCGGCCATCGTTTCCAGGCAGACAGTGACGTTGGGAGCGGTTACGGCCGTTTCCTCCACCAACCGCCGCAAAGCCCGCGCAATATTGGCCAAGCCGGTCGCCTCATCGCCGCTGACATAGGAGCCGGGGTGGAACGTCAGCAGCGGAATGCCCAACAGCCCGGCCCGTTCCACCTCTTCCTTGAGCGCCTGATATGATTTTTCCCACAGCGCCTCATCGGGTGAAGCTACGTTGATGAGATAACTGGCATGAACCGCCACTGGGAAAATATCATGTTCGGCTTCTGCTTTTTTGTAAGCATCAATATCTTCAACGGTGAGCGGTTTGGCGTTCCACTGCCGGTTGCTCTTGGTAAACACCAGCATCGATTCGCAGCTGGCTTCCTGCCCCCGTTCAAACGCTTTGTAAACGCCGCCCGCGGCGCTCATATGTGCCCCTAATCGCATAAATTCTCCTTGAGTGAGGTTGCGAGGTTGCGGAGTTGCGAGGTGGTGGTTTGCGAGTAAAAAAATATGCACTCATCACTTGCTACTCCGCCACTCATTTACCTTGTCAAATCTTCTCGTTTTTCGCCGCTGAAAAAGCCGATGGATTCCATGCCGTCCAGCGAATAAACGGCATCACCCACAATGCGCCATACCCGCTTGCCAGCCAGATCGACGATAAATTCGCCTTCTCGTCGGCCGGTTGCTTCTCCTTCGAGGGTGTAAAGGGTGCTGCCCTGCAAATAAGCGAACTGTTCCCCTTTGCGATCGATTAAACCACGCATGTGCCACCTCCAAAATGAAAGGCAGAAGGCGGAATGCTGAAGGCAGAATAGTTGGCTGATTTTCCGCCTTGCGCCGTGACTCGGATACTGATGATTGCATTATACAACATTCTATTGGGCGAATGGTTGCTTTATGGTAAGCGTTCAGGTGACAGTCACTTTTTCCCAGAGGTAATGACAAATTTCAAGTCGTTTTGAGTGACTGTCACCTCTGGGACTGAACGATTACGCTTTATGAAAGTTGGTAAAAAATAATCGGTGGGCTAAACAGCGCCCACCGACTTTGTTCAACAGTCCCGGTGTCTTGCCAGAGCCGGATTTTACCGGAGAATCGACAACGAACCAGAAACGCTGGTTTAATGGGTGATGTTTGGCCAGCGGAAGAGAAGCACGGCCGTTACCAACGCTACATTAATCAATACCCCCACACCCCCCTTGTCATCCAGGTTTTGCCAGCCGCCATCCCAAAGCAGCAGGTAGAGCACGGATGAAAATACGGCCGTACCCATCAAAATCGGCCGCCACCAACTCTGCTGCCAAAACAGACCAATCCCGCTGATTACAAACCCAACGGCGGCGATGATGAGGGCAACGGCCGTTACCCCACGTACCATCCCGTCATCCCAAAATTGTGCAAATAACCATGACCCATCCGGCCAAACCATACCTGGTTGCAGCTCAAAAACCCGCTGACTCTGGCCCAGGTACAACAAATGCACCAGGCCGTGCAGTACAAAAAATACACCCAAAATAATACGAAACATCAAAATTCTCCTTGTAAATAATCTTCCCGGAAGCTGCCCATAGCATTTCCGCACAATAGCAAGCTTCCGGGAAGATGGACTATTGGTGACTTGTCTGTTTCCAGCAACTTACAGGACAAAACCGCCCCGCTTCATCTCCATCCGTTTGAGTTCGTGGCCCAAACCGGCAATGAACGAAACCACATATAAAACAGCCGCGCTAAACACAAAAAGCAGCGCTGTATTCTGAATCGTTTCCGGCTGCGTGATGCCGGGGAAAAAGCCGAAAATTGCCGTTTCCAGACCGACCAGCATAACGGCCGTTGCCAAAACAAGCGTGACTCGCCATAGTTTAGACAAGAACGGCCAACTGCGGCGCGGCAGCACTTTCCGCCACCAAGTCAGTGGTTTATTCATCCGCGTGGCAAAAGCCCAGGCCGGAACGAAGAAGGCCACCTGCCCAATCCCGCCGCCAAACAGGAAAAGCAGGATAAACAATCCCAGAAAAACAGTCGGCCCATGGTTTGTTTCCAGAAACCAGATAGACCAGATCACAATGGCCACGCCCAAGGCCATGGACAGCACGCCGGAAATCAGGAAATTGGGGATGATGGTAAAAGCATCTTCCGTGCCCAAAACCCAAAGCCGTTGTGCTTCGCCGATGGCCTGGATGAACAGGCCGTTTGTTGGTTTGTTGCCCTGCAAAAACTCAAAAAAGCCGTGATTAAACCCGGCAATACCAAAAAGCACGCCAACCGTGGTGGCGATGACCCGCGTCGCATTGAGATCGTCAAAAGAGGGCCTATCATTCGCTGCTATCGCAATCTTCATTTCGCTTCTCCTGAATAGCATCTTCCCGGAAGTTGCCTCGTATTAAGTCCCCAAATAAACGAACTTCCGGAAGATGGCTTTCATGGGTGGGGGACATTTATGAAATTTTTGAAAAATGCTCGCGGGATACCGACAGAAGCACAAACCCTTGCTGGTGTAAATGCCGCATCAGACCGATAAAACCTGATTGATCGGCCTGAATAGCGAGACAGGAGGTTTCCGTGCCCCGGCGCTGCACGCGCATCTGGATGGGGCTGGCTGCATTCAGAGTCGTTTCATCCACTTCGCCTTTCACTTCGATATGGTAAGTGCAAATGTCGTGCATCCCTTTTGCTCCTTTGGCCAAAATCATGCCTTTATCTTGCCAAAAAACGCAGCAGCGCAGACCACATGAAGATGTAGTCCATGCCAGATAAAGATGTAGCATCTTTCAGCAATCGGAAAATTCTTCGGATAACGGAATACGAATTACGACTGGATGGGATTTACAAGATTTTGTGCTGCCGGGCGGCGGCGATGGCCTGGGTGCGGTTGTTGACGTTGAGCTTACCGTACAGCGCCTTGACGTGGTAGCGTACTGTGTTCAGGGAAATAAACAGTTGGGCGGCAATCTCTTTGTATTTCAACCCGGCGGCCATTAGTTGCAGGACTTCCAGTTCCCGGTCGGACAGCGGTTCAATGAGGGGTAATTGAGCGGGGGCGTCTGGTGTTTGTAAGCGAGCAAAAGCGTCTAGAATGCGCCGTGCGTGGTTCATTAGCGTGTGTGCAAGCTGGTTTTGCCGGAGCAGATGGGCTAACGCTTCGGCCAGGCGCGGCCCTTGTTCCAGGAAGATGCCGATGAATCCTTCCGGTTCGGCTAATTCCAGGGCGCGGGCGTAATCGGCCCGGCTGGTTTCGTCGCTGCCCAGCATGGCGTGAAGTTGGGCGCGCAGCAAATAGGTTTCCAAAGCAATGGGGATTTGCTGCTCGTCAAGCGCAGTGCTAATCAAACGATTGGCCAGTTCGATACCGGCTTGTAGATTGTTTTGATCACGGCCGTTTCCCGCCTGATACAGCATAACACGCAAACCACTATTGTATAACAGCCCCAATGAATGAGAGAGAGTGGAGAAATGCGGGTAATTGAATTGCCCCTGGAAAGAAAACCCAAGTCCTTGTAGGACCATCTTTGCTGCCGCAAGACGGTGGCGGGCCAGATAAAGATTCACTTGTTGGGCGGCTACTTCCTGCCGGATATACTCAGGCAGTTCAACCGGCAGCAGGTCAACGGCCGTTTGTATTTCCTGGGCGGCCGTTGCCAAATCGCCCTGAATTTGGGCCAGACGGGAGAGGGTCACGTGGGCAAAAATGACGCCTGTATTGTAGCCGCCTAACCGACTCAAATGCAGCGAACGTTGAGTATGCCGCTGCGCCTCGTCCAGTTGATTCCATTGCAGGCAAACTTCGCCGAGCACGCCAAATACGACGGCGCTGATAGGCGGCAGCGGACCGGATTGTTCTCCGCGTTTGTCAATGGCTTCGGCAATCTCAAAGGCAAAATGCAGATGCCCCTGTTCAAAGGCCATTATGGCCAGACTAATCGTGCTCATCATTTCGGCGACGAGATTGTTTGCTGCCCGGCTGTATTGAATGGCCAGCCGGTAAGTCTCTGCGGCGTGGGTGTAATCTTTCCGCAGCCAGCAAGCACTGGCCCAGGCATAATAAGCCAGACTGCGTACACGGCCGTTTTCTTCCAAGGCCATGTCCAATGCCCGTTTGGCCATCGCTTCACTGGCTGCCGGTTGACCCTGCATGTACAGCACCAGAGATTGCATAACCAGCCAATCGGCCTGAAGTGAGACGTCGACAGGCCCGGCTTGATTTTCGTCCAGGGTTTCGCGCAGGCGTTCCAGATATGGGGCCGCCTGGGCGTATGCGCCGCCCAGCAAGTACATCCAGGCCAGGGCCAGGTGGGTGCGCGGACTTTGCGACTGCCACTGTTGAGGAATGGCATCCATCCAACCATTTACCGTTTTGATATACCCCTGCATGATCATCTGCATGGCGTGGTTTTCGAGCAGAGCAACGGCCGTTCCATAATCTTCGGCGGTCAGTGCGTGGTGGATGGCCGGACTGGTCATGTTTTCCTGGGCGTACCATTGGCTGGCGCGTTGGTGCAGAACGGCCGTTTCCTCCTTTCCCAGCGCAATTTGGCGATCCCGCAGCAAATCGGCAAACAGATGGTGATAGCGGTACCACTGCCCGGCGTCATCCAGGGGAATGAGGAACAAGTTAGCCTTGAACAGGCGCTCTAGCAGGAAACGGCCGTTTGTCCGGCCGGTAACTGCATCACACAAATCGCCGTTCAGCCTGTCCAGCACCGCCGTTTGGAGCAAAAACTGCCGTACATCTCCCGGCTGCTGGTCGAGGACTTGTTCGGTCAGGTAACTCAGAATAAACCGGTGGCTGCCGCTTAGAGCAGCGATAAAACCAGATGGATTTTTCCTGTCTCGAATAGATAAACCGGCCAACTGCAATCCGACAATCCAGCCTTCTGTTTTGTTTTCCAATGCGATTATATCGGCCGGGGAGAGGGATAAGCCCATCGCCTCATTCAGGAATTGGTTGGCATCCAGGCCGGTAAATCGCAAATCGCGCGCCCGAATCTCGGTTAGTTGGTTGTTGGCCCGCAGCCGGGCCAGAGGCAGCAAGGGGTCCTCGCGCGTTAGCAGCACTAGATGCAGTGGTTGGGGCAGATTGGTTACCAGGTTTTCCATAACCTGGAGAATGAAGGGGTCCTGGATAACGTGAAAATCATCCACAATCAGCAAAAAGCGGGTTTCGGCGGCCAAAATGTCGTTGATAAGGATTGTGCTGATGATTTCGCTGGGCGGTAACTGCCCCGAGTGCAGCACGTCGGCAATCTCTTGGCCCAGTTCCGGTTTTATTTTTTGCAGGGCGGCGATGAAATAGGTGAAAAATCGGCCCGGATCATCATCGGCGGAGTCCAGTGAGAGCCAGGAAACTGGCCAGTTTTCTAGTGTGTCAAGCCATTGGCTGACGCATGTCGTTTTACCAAATCCGGCCGGCGCCGATATGAGGGTAATTGGCCGGTTGCGCACCAGCCCTTCGGTTAATTGTTGGCTAAGGCGGGGGCGTTGCACTCGTTTGGCAGGGAGGGTGGGGCGATGAAATTTTGTGGCCAGCAGGTTTGATTTCAGCACATCTCTGGTTCCAAATGCGGCTCCTATCGGTTTTGGCAGCGAAACTCAGGGTATGATAAATGTGGATTGGGTGTTGCCGTCGGCGCCGCGCAGCAGGGCATGTTCGCCGGATTCCCACACGGCCGTTTCCAAACCCCAATATTGATCGGCTGGCCCATTTTGGCCGGCTTCGGTATGCACCTGGATGGCAGCTCCATCACCGAACAGTGTCACCTGGCCAAACTTGAACACGTGGCCGTTTTCATCGGCCAGTTCCCAGCCTTGCAGGGCGATTTGTCCGCTGCCAAAGTTGGCGATTTGGACGGCTTCTTCGGTCAGGCTGCCGACGCCGGTAACGGTCGTAATCACTACATTAACTTCCCCGCTCACCAATTCTTCGGTGGGGATGGGGCTGGGCAAAATGTCAGCAGCCGGTTCGGTTGGAATAGGGGTTGCCGTAGCCAATCCGCCTATGGGAATGATCAGTTCTTGGCCGACCGATAAGATGTTGGGATCTGTCAGGTTATTGGCGGCCATTAAATCTTCCAGTGACACATCGTAAAAGGTACTCAGGTTGCCCAAAGTATCGCCCGCTTTGACTACGTGAATAACGGGGCCTTCGTCTTCTTCCGGTTCCGGTGTATTTGTCGCCGCTTCAACAGGGATGTTGGTTGCAAGGGGAATAGAGGAGGGGGGAACGGCCGTTGCCCCTGGGTCTGCCGCAGTCGTCTGACCGCGATTATCCCACCAATACAAAATAGCCAGCATCGTCATGGCCGAAACCAGGACATTGAGCAATAAAAAGGGTAACATGCGACGAAATGACATGATTTTCTCCTGAGTGCGCGTATTGTACATCAGCGGCCAAGGGCGTCAAAGCCCGTAGATTGGCCGACTCTGAAAATCAATTTGAATAACCGGACAAGATCATAGACAATAAAAGGCGAAATAAATCGATTCGTGGATCTGGCAAGTCAGCCTATAATCGGCAGAAAATGTGTCAGGTTTTAAGACAAGGTGAAGTAACAATGGCCGAACCACTTAAAATATTATTCCTCAGTGCAGAAGTCGCGCCTTTTGCCAAGACGGGCGGTCTGGGTGACATTGGCGGCTCCCTTCCCAAAGCACTGAGAGCATTGGGACATGATGTGCGGGTAATGATGCCCGCTTACAAAAACATCGAGTCGGGGTATCCTGGTGTGGAATCTATTCCTATTCGGCTGGATGTGCCGACAAACTTCGGTGATATTCCGGCCGGTGTATTTCAGGGTACGCTGCCTGACAGCGATGTCCCTGTTTATTTCGTTGCTGAATGGCACCTGTTCAACCGGCCTACATTGTATGGCTATTGGGACGATCCTTATCGTTTTGCCTTTTTTAGCCGGGCGGCGCTGGAACTGACGGTCAAGTTGAACTGGAAGCCGGATGTGCTGCATGCTCACGATTGGCATACCGCCCCGGCCATCACCTGGCTCTCCACGGCCGGGCAGGGTTACGAACATTTCCGGGGCATCCCCAGCGTTTTCACCATTCACAATCTGGCGCATCAGGGCAAGGTTAACTGGGAGATTTTTGATTATTTGGGTATTCAGACCCATTCACTGGTGGAAGAAGCGTACGGTGAAGTCAATTTTATGGCGCGTGGCATCTACCATGCCACGATGGTGAACACGGTCAGCCCCACGTATGCGCGGGAAATCACGACAAAAGAGGGCGGCGCTGGTATGGATGCGCTGCTGCGCCATCGTCAGTATGATTTGCATGGCATTTTGAATGGGCTGGATTATGATGCCTGGAATCCGGCAGTGGATAAGCGGCTGGCGGCCAGTTTTAGTGTGGATGATATGAACGGCCGTCTTCATAACCGGCGTGTGCTGCAAGAACGTTCCAATCTGCCGGTACGCGATGACATTCCCATCGTGGCTATGGTTTCCCGGCTGGACTGGCAAAAAGGGCTGGACATCACCGGCCACGTCATTCATTTGCTTATGAATGGCTTCTCTGGCGAGGCGCAGTTCATCGTTTTGGGCACAGGCGAGCATCATTACGAGCAGATGTTTGCCCAACTGGCCGGCTATCATCACGGCAAAATGGCCGCTTTCCTTGATTACAACGCCGGTTTTGCCCCGCTCATTTACGGTGGCAGCGATATTTTCATTATGCCCTCGTTGTTTGAACCGTGCGGACTGGGGCAGATGATTGCCATGCGCTATGGCAGTGTACCCGTCGTGCGGGCCACCGGCGGCCTGGCCGATACGGTGCAGGACACCATCAAT
Organism: Ardenticatenaceae bacterium; assembly: GCA_020634245.1. Classification (GTDB taxonomy): domain Bacteria; phylum Chloroflexota; class Anaerolineae; order Promineifilales; family Promineifilaceae; genus JACKCC01. The sequence continues at coordinate 526,140 of JACKCC010000007.1, forward strand.
GGCTTTACCTTCCAGGATTATAGCACCGATGCGTTCTGGAATGCTTTGCAGCGAGCCATTTACATTTACAACGTGGACAAAAAGAGCTGGCAGGCTATTCAGCGCAACGGCATGCTGGCCGATTTTTCCTGGGAGAAGTCGGGACTGGGTTACCAGCAGGTATATGAATGGGCGCTGGCCCGCGCAGCCAGCGGTGGTTAAAAAAGAGCCTGTCACTCCTCAAGTGGTAGGCTTTTTGATCGGGCTGATAAACGGATATCATAAAACTTTCCGGAAGCTAAGTTGGGTCATTTTTGACTTCGTTTAACTCATTTAGTCTCATCTATTTGTCAGCTTCCGGAAAGTTGATACCCTGTTTTTGAAAGCCAGCGCATTTGACATTTACTAGCCGGTATGGGAGAATTCTCGCTGGTTATGCCCCCGTAGCTCAGAGGATAGAGCGTCGGCCTCCGAAGCCGGAAGCCCAGGTTCGAGTCCTGGCGGGGGCATTTTTTGTTGCCTGTTAGCCCTGGCTGTCGGGGGCGATGGGCGGCGTGGGCCAGGGTGTTGGGGCTGGCGGCGGCGGGATGAGTTCTTGTGGTGGTGGCGGCGCAATCAGTAATGGTGGATTAGCGATGGGGAGACTGTGTTCGGAGTTAACGGCCGTTTCCACAGTCACTCCGGCCATATTTGTGTCTGAACGATTCCCTGATGGCCCACTTTGCATATTGAACAAGAAAATAGCCACAATCAGCATCATCACCGCGACAACTCCCATCAAGTAGGAGACAACTTTGGGAAATCGCCGGCCTTTAAGCTCTTTGCCTTGTTTAGGCTCCGGCCGTTCTTCAAGCGGGGCTATGGTTTGTTCGTATTCCTCGCGCAAGGCCAGCATGGCCTGGTCTAAATCTTGCTGCGGCTTCTTTTTATCACTCATTTGATTTCCCTTATTATTTCAGCGTAATGGTTGTACTGCTGCCGGCGGCGGTGTTGAAAACGGCTGACCAGAAGGAATGACTTTTATAATCAGCCCGAAACTGATAGCTGCCGCGAGGCAGATCAAAGGTGACGCTGCCCTGGTTATCGGTTTTACCATACAAACCAAAATAGCTGCCATTGTCGGTAAACGCGTAAACCCAGATGTTTTTAACAGGTCTCCCATCGTCATCAACAACGTTAACGGCGAACGGCCGTTCTTCTGTTTTAATGACGGCCGTATCCGTGCCCGGAACGGTTACCTTTTCCGACCAGTATTCATTGCCCCGGTAATCGACACGGAATTGATAGGTTCCGGCGGGGACATCCAGGCGGGCACGGCCGTTGCCATTTGTCCGGTCATAAATACCGGTATAGCTGCCATCTTCCGTATAGCCATAAACCGCTAGATTGCTTTCTTTGATGCCTTTGCCGGCATCATCGACGACAGTGACATCGATGGTGTATTGGCGGATTTCGATGGTAGTGGCATTTTGGGCTGGCGAATTAACGGCCGGTGACCAGTACCACTGTCCGTTGACGTAGGCCCGGAATTTGTAGTCACCATCAGGCAGTTCGAGCACGATCTGGCCATTGTTATCGGTGCGGCCGTACACACCTGACCAATATTGCTCATCGGCCGTATAGGCATAGACATAAACATTGGTCATCCCCCTGCCTTTTTCGTCCACAACCGTGACAGTGAAATCCTGAACATTCATCCTGATGCTGGTTTGATTTTGCTGTGGGAAATTAAGATATTCAGACCAATAGAAATGTGGATTTTTGTAGGCCAGGAAATGGTAAACACCCTTTTGCATTCCTTCAAAAAGAGCAGCGCCTTCGTTATCGGTAATTCCATAAAGGCCCAGCCAGTTTCCATCGCCATCAAAGGCATATACGTAAATGTCAGCTGCACCCTGGTTGCCATTGTCCAAGACGGTTACTTTTATCGTGTCGGATGGCAAATCATTATCGGATAAGCCGAAAGCCTGGTTAATACGGGTCAAAACATCTTGCGTATCCGCCCCAATCACCGCTAAAATTAAAACGGTCGCGGCAACGACCAATGTTAGAATCAGAGCATATTCCGTTAAACCTTGTCCACAGTTTTTTAGATCTGTTCTTTTGTGTGAATTGTCCATAGCAGTTTGCCTCATCCATAAGATGGCAACTGGAAAATCTTTAGCTGCCTGTCTATCATTTGTCTATTGGACTATAACATTGAAGAGGGGGAAAAATCTGTAGGAATTTAAGGCCAGTGGGTAAAAACCCGTATGCATACAGTAGTGCTCCAGTACCCGTATTCAGTAATCCGTGTCCCGTAATTCGAAGGCGTCATCTCTGAAAAACATGTCAGATTACGGTATACGGGCATCGGGTTAAGGGTTTGAGTCACAAAAAAGGAGACGTCCCCTATAAGGAGCCTCTCCTTTTGGTCATGGTAAAATGGCAGTATGGTTAAAGATGGTCCCCCTCTTGGGTGTTGCCGGGTAAAATAACCCAATTAACACCAAACAGGAGAGGGGTCAATGAATCAATTAGCCAATGTTGGCGATTTTTGTCCAAATGAAGCCTGCCCGGATTATGGTAAGCTTCAGAAAAAACAGTCAAAACAGAACATTAAAAAACATGGTTTCACGGCAACCGGCATACAGCGCTTCCAATGCCGGACTTGTGGTCAGACATTTACGGCTACGAAAGGAACGCCCTTCTACCGGCGGCGGACAGATTCCGAAGAAATCTTGGAAACCCTGGCCTTCCTAGCCGAAGGTGTTCGGATCAGCACTCTGGCTCGCGTTCAAGGCCATAAAGAAGACACCATTCTGGCGTGGCTCAAAGATGCAGCAACTCATGTCGCTGAAATCGAATCCGTTTTGTTGGCCAACTACCAACTGGAACGGGGTCAACTGGATGCGATGTGGAGTTACGTGGCGCACAAAGGTGAAAAAAAGGCTATCCCGAGACAGAAGAACAAGGGCAGTTCTGGCGAGCGACCATGATTGACAGTGATACCCGGCTCCGCGTCGCCAGCGGCATTGCCAAGACCGAAACGGAAGCGTCGCAGATTGTATTCACAATGCTCAAGCAGCGGGGTCATCCTGACAAGCCGCCACCGACTATCTCCGATGGTTGGGGCGGCATCCGGGAAGCGATGGTTGAAGTGTACGGTCAAGTGCCGCCCTATTCAGGGCGTGGTCGCCCACCAACGCTTAAGCAGCCAGGCGAGGATTGGCAATATCTGCAAATGGTCAAGCAACGGGAAAACGGTCGGGTCATAGGGACTGAATTACGGGTCATTTACGGTGATGAAACGGAAGTGCTGGCCTTGTTAGGCAAGAGCACCAGTTATATTGAGCGCTCCAACTTAACCAGTCGTCATTTCAACAGCCGCTTAACCCGGAAAACATTGGCCTTTTCCAAAACCATCGCGATGCATCAGGCGGCAGCAACGCTGGAAGATGCCTACTACAATCTGGTACGGCCACACAAAACACTGCGTCAGGAGGTCGTTGCCCAAGGCCGTCGTTGGTTACCGCGAACACCGGCCATGGCCTCTGCTTTGACTGAGCATATTTGGACTGTTAAAGAACTATTTTCAAACATCCCAGTCCCCATCGTTAACAACACTTAACGGGGAGACTATCTGGTTAAATTGAGGCGATGAATGTGTGACCGGTCATGCCTGTAGATACGGTAAAGAGACTGGTCAGCCAGACCCGGCGGATGGTGAGGAGGGGGGATATGGCGGCATGTTCGTTGCGTGATAACGGCCGTTCCGAGTAATACCCCGCAAAAAAGGCCTCCGACTGCTCCTCTGACCGGTGCATTAAATTGGTGTTAAGCAAAAAGGCGGCGATGTCATACGCCCGCCAGCCAGGCCCGCATAAATCGAAATTAAAGAAGGTTGGGATACCGTTCTTGTCAAAGCGGACGCTGGCATTGTGGAAATCACCGCCAATCGGGCCCCAACTGTCTGGCGTTTCTTCTTCGTTGTGCAGTAAAGCCAACATTTCCTCTTTGGCTTCCTGTGCAGATGTGATGACCAGGTCTAAATCATCTTTGCGGCTCTTGTCCCACAACCGTTTGATTCGTTCCACCGATTTATCGACTAAGTATTCCAGGTTCATGGGCTGCCGCTGGTAAGGGCTTTTGTATTGATTGGAAACAACATGAATCCGGGCTATGGCTGCGCCACATTGATAAAGTTGTTCAGCGTTATCTAACGACATTACCTGGCCAGGGGCAAAACTGAACAAGGCATAATAGCGCAGACCTTCCGGCGCATCGACGCTGCCCAGAAAACGGCCGTCACGCCGGGCCAGCGGGTAAGACACAGAAACGTCGTTCGCTTTCAAAAAGTTAAGCCAATCCAGTTCGTACAAATAATCCGATTCTTCCCGGCCCAGCGGGGTTCCCAACTGGTAGATGCGGGCAACGTACCTGGTGTTGTCGGCCGTACGAACCAGGTAATGATCATTATCCTGGGTACGCACCATTTTGCTGAACAATTGGCAGCTTACTGGCCCCAGGTCGTATTCGTTGGTAATGACTTCGGCCAGCGCATCACTGTCGATAAATGAGCGGGCTACACGTATTTGAGTCACAGTCAGGCCTCCTTCGGCAAATTCGCATCAATTATGGTGTTTTTTTGCCGATTGGCAACGTTCACTACAAAAGCTGGCGCAAGAATTGGAAGACGCGGTCGCTGTGTTCGGCCGGAGTCTCATGTTCGTAATCGGGGTAAACCAGCATTGATTTGGCCGATGTGATTTTGTTGTAGGCAGCGAATTGGGTGGACGGCGGGCAAATGGTGTCCATGAGGCAAGTCGTCATCAAAACTTCGGCTCGAATGCGTGGAGCGAGATGCTGGACGTCGATGTAGCCTAACCGTTCGAACACGGCCGTTTCCCGTTCGTGTGCCGGGTCAAAACGGCGAAAATAATCACGCAGTTCGGCATATGCCTTTTCAGCCAGGTCCATTTCCCAGACACGCTGATAGTCGCTGAGGAAGGGGAAGGTAGGTGCGGCCAGTCGGATGCGCGGCTCCAAAGCGGCGCAGGCCAGGGTCAGGCCGCCGCCCTGGCTGCCCCCGGTGGCCCCAACTCGGTTGGCATCCACTTCTGGCATAGCCATGACGATGCCGGCCAGTTGGGCGGTATCCAGGAAAATCTGGCGGAAGAGCATTTGCTGCGGTGGGCCGTCCAACCCGCGAATGATGTGGCCGTGCAGCGTGTTGCCAATCACGCCGCCCACATCTTCCGACAGACCGCCCTGGCCACGGCAGTCGAGTGCGGCCACGACAAAACCTTCGGCTACGTAGCCCAATTTGTCGGTCCAACTGCCGGAATCCATGCTGTAGCCGTGAAACATCAAAACGGCCGGGCAGGGCGCGGCAATTTGCTTGGGGCGGAGCAGCTTAGCATAAACTCTGGCTCCACCTATACCGGTAAAGGTGAGGTGGAAACAGTCGGCTACGGCCGTTTCAAATTCAGCTGGAACCAATTCAACTTGCGGATCAACGGCCTGCATCTCGACCAGCGCTTCCTGCCAGAAATCGTCAAAATTGACCGGGCGCGGGTTACGGCCGTTATAGGTTTCTAATTGTTCGCGGGGCAGATCAAAGGTTAAAGGCATGGATTCCTCCGTTTAGGTTGCCGGTGATGGCCCGGTGAAGACACCGGCCACAGCCGTATAGTTTCGTTTTTATGAATCAAGTGTGGAAATTAAACGGCCGTTTTCTGCATCCGTCAACCAAATCGCTTTTGATTACGGGCGCGGGCTTTAGCCGCTTCTTCTTCGCGGCTGCGCGGGGCAGTATTAGTTGTCAACGACTCCAGTAAGGTTTGGGTAGCGCGGGCGATTTCTTGCACGGCCGTATCAAATGCTGCCTGATTGACCTGTGACGGCCGTGTAAACCCGCTCACCTTGCGCACATACTGTAAAGCCGCACCTGTGATCTCTTCTTCGCTGGCAGGCGGGTCAAAATTGAATAACGGTTTGATATTGCGACACATAATTTTCACTTGTCTAGTCAGTCAATCAGCAGACAGCCATCTGCTGAAAAGCTGAACAACGTTCCCTAATCGTCTTCATTGCGTTAGCTTTGCGCACGGTAATATAATGAAGTTTAACTTAAACTAAAAGGAATGACGAAGGTAGCAGCCGCTTTTTCCAGCAAGAATAATCATCGCAAAATGCTTTAAGCCACTGCACCATTCAAGACTAAAAACAACAAGGATTCTCTGATAAATTCTGGGGTAGGGGCGCGTCCTTGTGCCCGCCCAATCAGGGGCGACCATAAGGACGTGCCCTACAATTACACAAAACCTCAGAGAACCACAACAAGTAGGGCATAAGTAAACGAGAATCATCAATCATCAACCATTTTCTACCTTCTGCCCTCTGATTCTTGCCTTTTTCAGGAGTACCCATGCGTAACGATCCGCCCACCCGTCCTAATTTACCTGTTGTGAATGTTCCCAGCCCGCGTCGGCGTGGCTGCCGTGGCTGCTTGAGCCGGGCCTTCATCATCGGCATTATTTTGCTGGCGCTGGCCGTTTTTGCCGGCGTCATCGCCGTCGGCACTATTATTTATGTCAATTTTTCGCGGGAAATTGAAGACGGGATTGCCAAGCTGGACACTGCCCGCGACCGGGAAACCTTCGAGACGACGCAAATTTTTGACCGCAACGGCGAACTTCTGTGGGAAATATTCGGTGAAGGCAACCGGACGCAAATTCCGCTGAGCCAGATACCGCAAGATTTAATCGATGCCACAATTTCTGTCGAAGACGACACATTTTATGAGAACATTGGCCTGGATGCGCCGTCGTTAATTGCCGCGATTATCGCCAATTTTCGCAATCCCGAAGGACGGCCGATTGGGGGCAGTACCATTACGCAGCAAGTAGTTAAACACATCGCTTTTGATTATGAAGAGCGCACGGCCGTTTCCTACGATCGCAAAACAAAAGAGATGGTCCTGGCCTGGATCATGAACCGCAAATATAGCAAAGACGAAATCCTGGAGATGTACCTCAACGAAATTTACTACGGCAACCTGGCCTATGGGATTGAGGCCGCGGCCCAGACCTACTTTGGCAAACCGGCGGCCCAATTGGATTTGGCCGAAGCCAGCCTGTTAGCCGCCCTGCCGCAAAGCCCGGTTGATTTGGACCCGCTGACCAATTTGGAAGGGGCCAAAGAACGGCAGTGGCTGGTGCTGAATTTGATGGTCAGCGAAGGCTACGCCACCGAAGACGAGATTTATGCCGCTTTCCAGGAGGCGTTCAACTTTGCCCAGCAGGAAGTCAGCCTGGCCGCACCCCATTTTGCCGTGTACGTGCGCCAGCAGTTGGAAGAGCAGTTTGGCGCCGACGTGGTGGCCAATGGCGGCCTGCGCGTGACGACAACGCTGGATTTGCGCTATCAAAAATTGGCCGAGGAATATGCCCGGCAGCACGTTGCCGCTGTCGGCCCGGAGCACAATCTGACCAACGCCTCGCTGGTGGCGTTGAAACCGGTCACGGGCGAGATTCTGGCCATGCTGGGCAGTGTTGATTACCATGATGATGCCATTGACGGCCGTGTCAACATCGCGCTATCCCTTCAGCAGCCGGGCAGTTCCATCAAGCCGTTGACCTACGCCGCCGTCCTGTCACCGGACGAGAACGGCATCCCGGCCTGGACAGCCGCCGACATTTTGTGGGACGTGGAAGTGGACTATCCCCAGTTTGATGGCAGCACCTACTCACCGGTGAATTATGACGGCCGTTTCCACGGTCCGGTGCGGCTGCGCGATGCGTTGGCCAACAGCTATAACATTCCGGCGGTGCTGGCCTTACAGGATTTGGGCGTGCCCAAGATGCTGGAATTCGCCCGGCAGATGGGCATCACCACCTGGCAGGGCGACTCCAGCCAGTACGGGCTGTCGCTGACGTTGGGCGGCGGTGAAGTCGCGCCACTGGATATGGCCACCGCTTATGGCGTCTTTGCCAACGGCGGCCAACTAGTCGAGCCGCTCTCTATCCTGCGTGTGGAAAAAAGCAACGGCGATGTTTTATTTGAAGCCCAACCGCAGGGTGTGCCCGTGCTCGACCCGCGAGTGGCCTACCTCATCAGCGATATTTTGGACGACGACAACGCACGCGTCCCGGCCATGGGGCGCGACAATCCGCTGGCGCTGCCGTTCCCGGCGGCGGCCAAAACGGGCACAACCAACGATTTCCGCGACAACTGGACGATTGGTTACACGCCAGGGCTGGTCGTCGCCGTCTGGACGGGCAACACCGACAACAGCGAGATGATCAACATCAGCGGGCTGACCGGGGCGGCTCCTCTCTGGTCGGATTATATGCAGGCGATTTATGGCAATTATGATTTGCTGGATGTCCTGAACGTCAACGGCGTGGTTCCGGTCACCGAATTTGTGCCGCCGGATGGGTTGGAGAAACGGCCGTTATGCAGCATCGCCTCGGTCACAGTTGGGGCAGCGGATTGTACCTTTAGTGGTGAAGAGTGGTTTTTGACGGAACCGGCAGCAGCCGCGCCTACCCCCACCCCCGATCCGGAATTTGTCCAGTGGGAAGAGGTGGAAACGGCCGTGCTGCGCATCCCCGCCGTCCCCTTACCGCCCGTTCCGCTGGAAGTGCTGGATGCTGAACCCGATGAAGACGCGCCGCCGCCGCAGTTGTTCTGCGAATTTGCCGAGGGAACCGAGCTGGCCCTGCTGCCGCCCGATGCCCTGCCCCAGGTCTTCCTCACGCCGCCGCGCAACCCGGAGAGCCTGAAAGCGGCCCATGAATGGGCACAGGCTAACAATATCGCCATCCTGCCCACAGCGGCCTGCAACGAAGAACTGCTGGCGTTAGCCCGCGACCCTAATACACCGGCTATCTGGCGCATCACCAGCCCCAAAGAGGGTGACACAGTCAGCGGTGTCCTGCCTATCGAGGGTACGGCCGATTTTGACCCGGCCGTTGTTCAGTTTTACAAAATTGAGCTGGGTATCCCCGATGGCGGCAACGTCAACTGGGTGACGCTGGGCGAAATTCATAACACGCCGGTAGTCAATGGCACGCTGGAAATCCTGCACGCCGATGCCCTGCCGCCAGGCGATTACTTCCTACGCCTCATCGTTGTCAAGGACAGCAATTACGTCGGCGAACCGCACACGATTCAGGTTGCGATTGAACCATCGAGCTAATCGTCGAAGAGGGTGGCTTCGGTAACGGCCGTTACCGAAGCATCAGACTGGCCAGCCGGTAAATGGACGGTGAAGCAGGAACCTTCACCGGGCTGACTGATAACGGTAATTTTGCCGCCCATCATCTGGCAAAAACGCTGGCTGATAGCCAACCCTAACCCCGTGCCGCCATAATTGCGTGCCGTAGAAGAATCAGCTTGCATAAACGGCTGGAACAAATTCTCGGCCTGTGATGGTGTCATGCCAATGCCGTCATCACAGACCTCAAAATATAGCCAATCAGTTTTATCGGCACTGGTTTCCCGGTTCACAGACAATGTGATGTGCCCATCGTGGGTAAATTTGATGGCATTGCTGAGCAAATTCATGATAATTTGCCGCAGTTTGGCCTGATCGACCGTGATGCGGCCCAAATTCTGAGCCAAATTCAAACTTAATTGATTGCTGCTATTTTTAATGAGCGGATCAACTGTGATTAACACATTGTCAATCAATTCCCGGATATTAACCGTCTCCAAATACAATTCTGTCCGGCCGGCTTCAATCTTGGACATATCCAGTACATCGTTGATAACGCCCAAAAGATGATGGGCCGACACCTCGATTTTCTCCAGCCGGTTAATCAAAGTGTCCCGGTCTAGATCGGGCGATTCTTCGCGCAGCAGCTCACTATAGCCGATGATGGCGGTGAGCGGCGTACGCAGTTCGTGGCTCATGTTTGCCAGAAAGGCACTTTTGGTCTGGCTGGCTGATTCGGCCGCTTCTTTAGCGATAGATAATTCGTTGACCAGATGCTGCTCTTCATCGTACATTTGGGCGGTGCGCAGCGCCAGGGCAATCTGGTTGGCAGCAGATTGCATCAATTGCAGGTGGGTGTCCGTAAACCAGTGGGGTTCAGTGTGAGTTAAAGTCAAAATACCGACTACGCGGTCACTTTGCAAAATGGGCACGGATAACGCGGAACGGGTTTCGTGCGGCCGATCGGGGAAATAGAGCCAGCGGTCGTCAAATCGCGCGTCGGTAATTAATGCGGCCTGACGATGGCGCATCACCCATCCGGCCAGGCCATGAGTCATGACTTTTGTCTGGATGTTGGATTTTTGTTCAGACGAGTTGGGGTTATGGGCCAGGATACTGTTGATGATATTGGCTTGTTCATCCAAAACGAACAGGCTGCCTGCCTTTGCCTGGGTTAGCGTGGAAGCAATGTTGATGGTTCCCTGGAGGGTATCGTGCAAAAGCGGGCTTTGGGTAACGGCACGGGCGACGTCAACCAGGTTTTCGAAGAGTTGCTTTTGGTGATCGAGTTCAATTTCGGCCTGTTTGCGCTCGGTAATATCGCGGAGGAGGTAGAGACGGCCGTTCTCGATCTCCTGGTGATCATACAAAAACGACATATTGGAGGCAAAATAGCGGATTTTATCCGCTTCAACCAGTCGGATTTCGGCCTTTCCCTGATTTTGCTTGTATTGCTGGTTTAGCGGCAATAATGACCCGGCAAAAATTTCATCGACAGTCTGCCCAACCATACTTTTGGGTGAAAGGTGCAGCAGATCGCGGGCAGCCGGGTTCAAATCGACCAGTCTGTGTTCTTTGTTGAAAACAATCATGGCGTCGGTCATGTATTCAAGGGAGACGTGCCGGGCAATGGGACTGATTTGCAAGACGTGAACTTTTACGATTCCCCGGGCCAGGAGAACGGCCGTTATCGCAAACGTGAATGGGGTCAAATCGAGATTGGCAATAGGCAAGAGGCCGGAAACGTAGAGCAGATTACCCAGCCACGGGAATAAGGCTGCCAACATCAGGCCGCGCATTTGTTGGCGATAAGGTTCGATAACCCGGCCAAACATGCGCATCATCAATACCGTTCCCGTCAGCAGGCAAAAGTAAGAATATGCCCAATGGAGCCAAAAGGCTATGCCGTGCCCCAGAATCAAAGCCGGAAAAGGCCCTTGGGTGTCCAGTGTGATAGTTGTCCACAACCAATCTGCTTCTGGCTCTAACCAGGTGGAAAACAAGGTGATGGCAGGGATGATCCAAAGCAGCGGCCAGAATCGATACGATTTTTGCCAGCTTCGCGTGTAACGCAGACTGAAAATCAGGTAAAAAACAGGAACGCTGACGATGGCGTAGTATTGAACCTTGGCCCAGAACAGCTTGGTAGGAATGTCTCCTCCTAACAGTTCCAGGGCATATGCCCAGCACCATATGCTGGAAGAAGCAGCAAAGAAGGCAAAGATGGCCGCGCCAGCCGCCGCACGCCGCCGCCAGGCCGGTACAACGAGCGCTCCTGAAAATATGGCGGCCAGGAATAAGGGAATAGCATAGGGGGTGTATTGCCAGTTCATGATTTTAAAGTCTTTCAGGAGTCAACGCGATGGTTTGGTTTGTAGATCATTAGGCTACGGCCGTTTCCGCTAACGGCAGCGTAAAATAAAAAGTTGTTCCTTGCCGGAACTCGGATTCAAACCAAATACGGCCTCCATGCATTTCTACAATTTGTTTGGTGATACTCAATCCTAGTCCGGCACCGCGCCGTGCGCGCACTTGCTCATCACCTGACCGGAAAAACTGTGAAAAGATCATTGGTTGATCTTCTACGGCAATGCCCAGGCCGTCATCCTGCACGGCAACTTCGATGACAGATGGTTCGTGTTCTGTCCGCAATGTCGCCCATATTTGAACACGGCCGTTTTCAGGGGTGTACTTGTTGGCGTTGCTGATAAGGTTGGTAAGAACTTGCAAGAGTCGTTTATGATCGACCCATACTGGCGGCAAATTAAGCGGAATCGTAACTGTAACGGTTTGTTCTTTGGCAGTGAATTGAGGCTCAAGCAGTTGGTGGACGGCGTTTACGGCCGTTCCTATCGAAACCGCCGTCGGTTCCAGCTTCATTTTACCCGTTTCAATACGGGTAATATCATCCAATTCAATGACCAGGCCATGCATCCGATCCGCCGCATCCTGAATAGCGTTGACAAACTGCGTCTGCTTTTCAGAGAGCGGTGTATGATTCAATTTGAGAATCAGATCGCCATATGCTTTGATAACAGAAAGCGGTGTTTTTAATTCATGCGCCACCAGTGCCACAAAATCGCTCTTAGCCCGGTTAGCTGCTTGCGCTTGAGCGTACAAATAGGCATTGTTAAACGCGATGGCTGCGTGATCGCGCAGTCGAGACAAAAAGCTGATATCACCCGACGTATAATTCTCCGTGCTTTCCAGCAGTAGCAATCCGCGTATCAGCCCACTGCGTTGTATGGGAACCAGTACACGATAGGTCACTTCATTCAAAAGCCCTGTACCTGGTGCGAGCTTTTGTTTTTCAATACGACCGGTTGCCATTGCTTCATCCGCATCAATATCGGAACAAGTCAAAACTTTGTTCAGCAGATAATCTAAATTTTCGGATGCCTGTACGTGGACTTGTTTATCAATAATGGCTCCGAAAAGCCCGGCAGAAGCACCTGTTTGCTGTAATGCCCATTTCAGAATAATTTGAGCTACTTTGATCTCGTCCAGGTTGGTGTTCAGGTCTTGATCAATTTGCTGCAAAACAGCCAATTCGGCCAGGCGTGCTTTCTCCTGGTCGCGCAGACGTTTCTTTTCCAGAGAAGCCGAAATGCGCGCCCACAACAATGCCCCTTTAATCGGTTTGAACAAATAGTCGTCCGCGCCTAACTCGATGCATTTGATGACGCTGTTCATATCGTCCAGCGCGGAAAGCACTACGACGGGGATGTGCTGCCATGTGGGGTCTGCTTGCAGCTTTTCTAGTGTTTCGTACCCGTTCATTTCGGGCATCATGATGTCTAGAAGAATGAGGTCAACGGGAGTTTCCTGGAGGAGTTCGAGGGCGTGACGGCCGTTAACGGCCGTTTTCACTTCATAACCGCGCCGTTCCAGCCGGGCAGCCAATAATTCACGGACATCCTTGTTATCGTCAACTACCAATACATTACTTTGCTGTGCTGTCATGTTGCTTGATGGGGACTGAACATGCTCCCCGCATCCTGATAATTGGTCTACTCTAATTGCTAACCTCAAAAGGTAAGGTTGACGAATTTGCCTCCCAACTTACACTCCTAAAGTTTGACACCACATCAGACAAAGGAGTATCCGATGAGAGGCTTAACAGATTATATTACACAGGCAGCATGGAGCGATATTTTGACGGTTCAATATGTTTTGGTAGATGATTCTTATCAACAACTGGATGTCCATATTTTGCCTGAGCGCAAATTTGCACCACAAGGGACGCCTTGCTTTAGTGATTCTGAGGTCATCACCATTGCCCTTTTGGGAGAGATGGTTTTTGCCGGTGATGAAGATAAAACACTGCACTTTATACGACAATATCATCTCGACATGTTTCCTCATTTGCTCGATAACTCTCGTTTCAATCGCCGTCGTCATCAGCTAGCGGGCGTCATGGAAGCGATTCGAGAGCATTTGCGAGACCGTTGGCGGGCAAAACATCCTCTAGATATCGAAACAGAAAACTTGCGTATCGTGGATAGTGCGCCCATCTCTATCTGCACCTATACTCGTGGTGGTCGTTGCCAGAGCATCCCATTAGATTGGCGAGATGAATGGTTTGGCGTTTGTACCAGCAAGAAAGCCAAGTTTTTTGGCGCGCGTTGCCACATAACAACGACCCTAGACCAGATGATTGACACCTGGTTACTAGCTCCGGGTTCTTATGATGACCGTAAACCCATGGCCGCCTTGTTAGAAAATCGTCATGGACTGTCCGTTATCGGCGACAAAGGCTATGTCAGTGAAGACCTCGCCCATCGTTTGTGGGAAGATGACCAACATCTACTCCTTGCTTTGAAGAAGGATAATCAAACAGAACAATGGCCTGACGGAATCCAACGAATATTGGGTTATTTGCGCCATCGGGTCGAAACAGCCTTTAGTGTGCTGGAAAACGTATTCGATTTTGAAAGTCCTAAATCCCGTTCGCTTGCTGGGTTGATTGCTCGGACAACCACGAAGATTTTGGCTTATACCATTAGCTTCTTTCTTGCCGAGATTCTCACCCCAGAGCTTAGCAATTAGAGTCTCATACTCCGCACGGTATACTATCTATTGTAAGGTTGTTATCAACTTTTCACTATGGCCTTTTATTGCTAATTCGACTTACGGAATAAGAGACACTATAAATCCAACAGCGTCACATTTCCGTCACCCCCCAAAAAGAAATGGTTCTTTGGGATTTCCTGGGGTCTTGAACTTGTCATGCTGAACAAAGTGAAGCATCCCAGAGGTGTTGGGATTCCTCGCTTCGCTCGGAATGACAAAACCCCGCGAGATCCGAAAGACCCAAAGAAATCACAAGGTTCATGTTTGATGAGAATGGTTTGTCGATGCGTTTGGGCACTGGGTCCGTTGAATGGGATTGGCCGTAAATCACTCATTTTGCGGCGTTTTTTCCAACTCGATTTGGGCGATTTTCACGAGTAACCATACCATTGCGTGATGGCGAAAAAGTTACCGTGAAATCAAATCCCATAGAACAGACCCAGTGCCTGCGTTTGTAATATTTCTATAATAATTTTGTCAGCAAACTGTTATCAGCCGCAGGTATCATTCTATCAAGTAAAAAAATTGCTCAAGTAAAAATGACATAAATTCAGGCAGGAAAAATCATGTTAATCAAAAAGCAAACCGGGATTGAAATTCCATCATCAGAAATAACGCCGGAACATATTTACCGAACCCGGCGCCAGTTTATGAAAAGTGCTGTGGCGTTGGCTGGCGGTGTCTTATTGGCGTCATGTGCTCCCAGGGCAGAAGAGACGGCTATGGAAGAGAGTACGGCCGTTCCCCCCACCACAACTCCCAAAACTGAACCGGCCACAACAACAGCCGCCCGTGCCACTGCCGACGAATTGGGCGATCCGCTCAACACCTTCGAGCAAATCACCAACTACAACAACTACTACGAATTTACCACTGATAAAGAAGAAGTTGCTAAATTAGCTAAAGATTTCCCTACGTCACCCTGGCAAATTGAAGTAGGCGGCATGGTCAATAAGCCGCAAACATTCAGCATCGACGATTTGCGCGCCTTCGAGCAAGAAGAACGCATCTACCGGCTGCGCTGCGTCGAAGCCTGGTCTATGATCATCCCCTGGATGGGCTTCCCGCTGGCTAAACTGCTCCAAGCAGTAGAGCCAACCGCCGACGCCAAATACGTCCGCTTCGAGACCATCCTCGATCCTGATAATATGCCCGGTCAGAGAAGCCCCTGGTTCAACTGGCCCTATGTCGAAGGATTGCGCCTGGATGAAGCGATGAACGACTTAACCCTGATGGCTACCGGCTTGTACGGCAAGGAACTGATGCCCCAGAGTGGTGCGCCCCTCCGGCTGGTTGTGCCCTGGAAATACGGCTTCAAAAGCATCAAATCCATCGTTAAAATCGATTTGGTCGATAAAATGCCCGTTTCCCTGTGGATGGATTCTGCGCCCAACGAATACGGCTTTTACGCCAATGTCAATCCTGAAGTAGACCACCCTCGCTGGTCGCAGGCTACCGAACGGCGTATTGGCGAACTCGGCCGCCGTGAAACGTTGATGTTCAACGGTTATGCTGAACAAGTCGCCTATTTGTACGATGGTATGGATTTACGGGCGAATTTCTAATGAACAGCAGGAGCCAAAAGAATATGGACGTTATAATTTCGACACCTAAACGCAAAGTGAACCAGCAGCAAATCGGCCGATTGTTACGTGTTGTCACCCACGTGGGTGCCTGGATACCGTTGGCCTTGCTGGCCTGGCAGTTCCAACAGGAGCAGCTCATTGATCCTGTACGCGATATTATTTTGCGTACAGGAAAATTTACCCTCATTTTTCTTATGCTGTCGCTGGCAGTCACGCCGTTGAACAAGTTGTTTGGCTGGAAGCAGTTGATCCCGCTGCGACGGCCGTTAGGACTGTATGCCTTTTTATACGTCAGTTTACATCTGCTAACTTTCGTCTGGCTGGACTACGGCCTGAACTGGGCATTTATTGTGGATGGTATTTTTGAACAGCCCTATGTCATAGTTGGATTTACCGCTTATTTGATGCTTATACCTCTGGCGGCTACCTCTACCAAATGGGCGATGCGCCGTTTAGGGAAAAATTGGAAGCGGTTACACAGACTCGTTTATCTGATTGGCGCTTTGGGCATTCTCCATTTCTTTTGGTTGGTGAAGGCGTACCAGCGCCCCATTATGTATGGCTCGGTTATGGCGCTGCTGCTGCTGACGCGGGTAGGGCCAATATCGCGGCAGTTGGTTCGTTGGCGAAAAGGCTTGCAGAAACTCGGAAGAACCAGGCCTGCTGTTCATTAGGATTTTTACTTGAGGTGTGAACAAAAAAGACCGTCGTTTGGCATGAGGCGGCGGTCTTTTTTGTGGATCTAGTTTAGCAGGATTTTGCCATTGCCGTCATCGATTAAACGGCCGTCCACCATCTTCAACACGCGGCTGGCATAAGCAACCACACGGGGATCATGCGTGGCAAAAACAAACGCCGTGCCCGTTTCCTCATTGAGCTTCTTCATAATTTCCATGGCTTGCTGGCCGTTTTCCGTATCCAGATTTGCCGTCGGTTCGTCAGCCAGGACAACGATTGGGTTTGTGGCCAATGCCCGGGCAATGGCCACCCGCTGCTGCTGGCCGCCGCTCATCTGATCAGGCCGGTGTTTAGCCCAGTCAGATAAACCGACTGCGTTCAGCAAGTAATTGACCCGTTCTTTCCGTTCCTTCTCACCTACGTTGTTGAGCAGCAGCGGCAGTTCCACATTTTCAAATGCCGAAAGCACCGGAACCAGCGCAAAAAACTGGAAGATGAAGCCGATCATCTCGCGCCGGATTTCGGCCCGCTGATTGGCTGTGAACCGGGTCACATCCTGCCCTTTGACCCGTATGATGCCGCTGTTGGGCTTATCCAGGCAGCCCAGCAGTTGCAGCATGGTCGTTTTGCCGGAGCCGGATGGCCCGACTAACGCAGCAAACTCTCCCGCTTTGATGTCCAGCGACACGTGGTCCAAGGCCAGTGTTTCCACTTCACCAATTTTATAAATCTTTGTGGCGTTTTCAGCTTCAATAATTGTCATGATATGGTTCCTAATACGTCATGCGTCATAATTTTCTGTTGACGTATGACGCATGATGTATGAAATCAAGTAGACCTCACGAATTTCTAACCTTATAGTGCGTGTAACGCTTCCACTGGTTCCATTTTGGCTGCGATTGAGGCCGGATAGAGGGAGACCAGCGAGACGATGACCAAGAGCATCAACGAAAGTATGGCGAACTGAACTGGTGCAAAGCCACCTTTTATGGTCGTTCCCATGGCAAATCCTTCCACCAGAGAGGCGACTTCCGGCGGGAAAGAAAAGCCGACGTAGGTCATGTAGGCCACGACACCCAGCCCCAGCGCCAATCCGATAACAATGCCCAACAAGGCTAATAAAATACCTTCAATAAGGAACAGCAGGATGATTTGGCGGCGGTTCATACCCAGGGAAGCCAGGATGCCAATTTCCTGTGCGCGGGCAAAAACGGACATGAGCAGGGTGTTGGCAATGAGAACGGCCACCGCCAGGAAGACGATCCCGTAGAGGATATAATAAAAGAAAATGCCATTTCCGACGCTTTCCAGCAATAGCTTGTTCAGGTTTTCCCATGTCAGAACCTGGGTGTCTGGGGTGGTAAACTTGGCGGTGGTAACGGCCGTATCCCCCTCGTTGTTCAACATCACAATCAAACTGCTAAACCGGTCGCCCACCCCGCTGAAAGACTGAGCCTGGGCTAAAGGCATGATAACCCTGTTTTGATCAATACTGGGAAAGCCCGTGTCCACCAGCCCGGCAACCGTAAAAACCCCTTCTTGACCGTTACCATTGGCATCGCTGGCAGCTATACTGACCCGTTGACCGACCGCAATCCCCATTTGCCTGGCCAGTACATTGCCCACCAAAATAAGGCCGCGATCATCGTTTTGCAGGTATTCGCCGGCCACGATGCCATCACGAATTGGTTGGTGAAACGCATCTTCCATATCAATGCCCACGATTTGGACGCCAATTGATTCCTGGGAAGTACTCAACAAACCGCCGCTCCATAGAACCGGCGCTGCCGACTTTACCTCAGATATGGCTTCGGCCTGCGCGGCCCAGGCGGCGCTGTCTTCCAACATATCTTTGGAAAGCAGGCTGGCCTTATCCTCATCGTAGCTTGCGGCCCGGACTTGCAGATGCCCGGTGCTCATGCGGATGTTATCGGCAAGCATGGAAGTGAGCATACCGTCTATCATGCTGCTCATGGCCATTACTACCACCAGACCCAGGGCGACTGCCAGCGCGGTGAGGGTTGTTCTACGGCCGTTTCTCACCAAATTTCGGTAAGCAATAGAAAAAAATCTGCCAATAGCCATACCCGTCTCCTTAAACGTAATGCAGCGATTCGGCCGGTTCCCGCTGGGCAGCCTGCCAGGCCGGATACAGCGCCGCCAGACCGCCTATCAAAACAGCCGCCAAACCGTAGATAATAATGGCTGTATTGGAGATAGCCGGGTAAAGTTGTGTTCCCATCAATGCATAAAGCTCCCCTGCTTCCCCCAGATCGGAGTAAACCATCGAAAAATCAATCCCAACCCGGCCCAGCCAGGCTACAAACGCCCAGCTTAGAACACAACCAACGACAGCCCCAATCAGACCAATTAAAGCGCCTTCTAGCACAAAGAGTCCCATAATCTGGTTGCCCTTCAGACCCAAAGCCGCCAGCACACCCATTTCCCGCGTTCGCTCAAAAACAGCCATGAGCATCAAATTGAGAATGCCCACGGCCCCCATTAAAAGCAGAATGCCGCCCAGCATCAGCCCAAACACCCGGTCAAACTCCAGCGCCTGGGCAAATTCCGGCCGCAGGGTGTAAATTGAATCGACTTCGTGGTTGGGGAATTCAGGCGCGATAACGTCGATCAAGGCATCTTCCTCGCCGATTTTCTCCAGAATAACAGCGACCTCGGTTACTTCGCCACGCAGGTTGTACAATGTTTGTGTCGTGGGCAGGTTGATAAAGACCAGCCCTTTTTCGGCTTCACCTAAGCCCAGGTCAAAAATGCCGACAACCGTCATCGAGCGCTGGCGCATTGATTCATCCTTGCGCCGACCCAGCAAAGAGACACGGTCGCCAATCGAGACGTTGAGATAATCGGCCAGCGCCTGCCCAATGACGATATTGTCCCCATCATCCGGCTGCAAAAAGCGTCCGGCGACGATATTTTCGGCGGCCAGACTGATGGGCGCTTCAGTTTCCGGCTCAATCGCCGTGATGTTGACGGCGTGCGAAGCGCTGCGGTTGCTGATTAGCCCGCCTGTATTAATCCGTCTGGAAGCCGCAATAACATTGGGCTGCGAACGCACCTCTGCCAAAATGGCATCGACATCGGCTACCGGCAGCATGGGCAGCCGGGTTGATTTTTCGCGGTAACCGGGCGCATGAATCAATACGTTGCCGCCATAAAGCCGCACAGTATTGCCATAAATTGACTGATCCATGCCATCCATAAAGGCTTGAAAAAAGATGAGCAAAAACATACTCAGGATGATGGCGACGGTGGCAATCAGGGTACGCCGCCAATTGCGCCACATATTTCGCCAGGCCAATTTGATGAATTTCAGCATATCCTCAATCCTTTTCGTTCTCGTTCATTTTTCACAATTTTCCCGGAAACTTTGGAGTTTCCGGGAAAATGAATGCCCAAGTTATTTGACATGGGCGAGGCAATCGGAGAGAAGGCCGTTTGCTAAACCAAGATCATAGCCGATTGCCTCGCCCATACGATTACTGGTTATTTAGTCGAGAGAATCATAAATCACCTACTATCTTTTTACAACATTTAGTCGGTGTTTTCTTGCGGGTGGGAGACACGGCCGTTATCCCCCACCGTCTCTTTTTGCAGCAATATTCCCATCAGCCCGTCCACCAAACCGGAACCGCTGCTGCCGCTCACCGACACATCAGGCACAATCCGGACCTGACGGTCACCGACCACCTGCATCAATTGCAGCGCCGTAAATCCTTGCGGCCCTAGCGCCTCCACACCAGCCCGGTACGCTTCTGCCTTCGCCTCGCCGATTTTGCGTACCGCTTCCGCCTCGCCCAGGGCTTGCAGCCGTGTCGCTTCCGCTTCACCGGTCGCCCGCTTGATTTCGGCTTTGGCCCGCAGTTCGGCAATCGTCACGCCCTGCTCCGAGCTGACCATATCCTGCTGGATATCGGCCATGGCTGTAGCCCGCACCAACTCCTGCCGCTGGTCTTGAGCCAGCTTTTGAATGTTGTACGTTTCCCGCTGTTCTTCAGCGATTTTACGTTCCGTTTGCGTGCGCATCAGCTCTTCCGGCGGCGTGATGTCGCCGATGAGTGTGTCCAGCGCCTGCACATCATAAGCACTGATGGCCCGACGGATGTGGGCTGTCGCTTCCACCTGCCGCTCGCTGCGGGCGCTCAGAAAGTCCAGTACCGTATACTCCTGTGCCGAGTTACGGAAATAGTTGCCTACAATCGGCTGCAAGACATGGTCTACCAGATTTTGTACCGAGCCGACGCGCGAGATGACTTTAGGCGCTTCCGGCGCACCGATGTGGATAATCTGCGACACGTCCAGGTTAAAAGCAAAACCATCCTTGGAGCGCACGGTGATAGGCGACAATTGGGCATCGTAGCGATGGGATTCGGTGCGGCTGGCCCAGTTGAGGACGATGTTGGTCGTTGGCACCAGTTCGACTTTCATCACCATGGGATTGATGGGATGTTTGCCGGGATAAAGTGGTGTGACCCAGACGCCTTTGTGGCCCGGTTCCACCAGATTGCCATGCTTAAATGCTTCGCCGCTGACGTCTTGATGGGCCTTGCCGACATAGGCAATGACGATGCCGACGTGCCCGATGGGGATTTCGGTCATTGGGACCTGTTCCACGCTGACGAACCAGGGGTTGAGGTTCCAGGAACCGGACAGCAGCACCTGCTCCTGCAAACCACGTCGTCCAATGTTGTCCAGGAAGGATTGGGCGTCCTGGAAGTTGTTGTGTTCGTGGACGATTGGGCCGGCTATCTCACCTTCGTCGATGGAACGGCCGTCCAACGTCGTCACAATCCCCACCCGATCCGGCTGCACCGAGTAAACGTGAAGCTGGCGCGGCGTCATGCCGTGTGTTTCTGCATTCTGGGCCGTGATTACCGAGAACAAGGCGCTGTTGATGCGGTAGGTACCGGCAGTTAAAATGCCAAGCTGCCGCCCTTTTTCGCCCCGATTCATCAAGAACTTGCGCGCATCCTGAAAATTATCGCAGTCTACCACGCGAGCCAAAATTCGTTCTGGCGGAATGGAAGCGCCGGCCGCCGCCACTACCAGGCCGATTTCACCCTGGGGTACGACGGTTACGGGCACTTTGCGCACAGCAAACCGCCAGGGGAAATAGCCAAAATGCCAGCCGGGCGCCAGTGTGTCGGCCTGATAACCGGCTTCGCCTTTGAGGGCAATGAGCTGGCCGGGGGCCAGCCGCGAACCAAATTTCTTGACCACAACGCCCACTTCTCGCTCGTTGACGATGACCAGCCCCAGTAAGGAGCGTGCTGAAAGGGCGATGATAACCAGAGCGACCAGGCCAATAAAGATAATAAGCAGGATTGTTGATACGATTGACATGATTTTTTACTCCATTTTTAGTGTGAAAAATTTAACCGGGGAGGTGCGGAGAGCACAGAGATTTTTAGTTTTGAGAAAGTTGTGTGACATGTTTCTTTGTGTTCCCCTTGTCTTTTCGGTTTTTATATTGCTGAAATTGGCGATTTGAAAAACATCGCGCCTACAAATTTAATTGGTGATGTATTTTCGAATCATGGTGACGATTTGTTGGGCGTCTGGTTCGTCCACGGCCGTTGCCAGACGGATTGTTTTGTCATCATAATCGAAGGAAATGGCACGGCCGTTCCGCTGCGGCGTAACACGGACGTGATGGATGCGGCTCAAGTTGTATCGCTGGCGGTAGCCCAGGCCAAACAGACTGCGCCGGTAAATGAGATGAGTCGAATTAACACTCACGATTTGGCGTACCCCAAACTGCCAGAGCAAGTCGAGCACTGCGGCAAAGCCGCCAGCCGTCCACAAGACGGACCAGGTGAGGAAACAATTGCCGCTGCCAATCACTCCTTGCCGGTTAATCTCATTAACGGTGGCTAATT
>JACKCC010000008.1 GCA_020634245.1 Ardenticatenaceae bacterium
CAACAGCCAATGAACCCCCGGTTGTGGCTGGGACGCCACCACCTGTAGGCGAGGGAACGGCCGTTGCCCCCACCGAGCAATCCCCCATCAACCCGCCTGTTGCGACAAATCCGAGTGGAACGGCCGTTCCCAACCTCACGCCAGCAGGCACGCCCTCTCCAACAAACCCCGGCGCCATCCCCTCAGCCACCGAGCTTTTCACCAATGGCACAATCACGCCCGCAAGCACAGCTACAAATGCCGCCCCTTCTGGCACAACAACGCCAACTGCCACTCCCATTGCCGGGGCAACAACCACCGCCGGCCCTACGCCCACCGGCAGCACACTTTCCACCAGCACCCCCGCTCCAACACCCATTGACATAGGGCCAGCCGACCCAGAAGAACCGCTCATGGACTTCCTCAACGGCGGCGAATTGCACCAATGGGCTTTCGATAATGAAGTCATCAACAACAGTCTGACCGTTCAGGTTGTGCCTTCAGCTCAGGCCGACATCATTCTGACCGTTTACGATCCCAACGGCGTACAAATTGTCAATCAAAACAACACCGGAACCGGCTTGATCGAAACAATTACCGATCTCAATCTGCCCGGTGAAGGTCTTTACAACATTGTTTTAACCGACAAAAACAAGGTGGGCGGTGACTATGCGATGATGATTCTGGACAGTTTTTCCTTTAACATCACTCTCCACCAGATTGATTATGGCGCGCCGCAAACAACCAGTTTTACCGATAATGAAGAGCAAATCTGGTTTTTTGATGGCAGTGAAGATGATTTATTAACGATAACGGCCGTACCCACCACTGGTACCCCCGACATCGGCTTCGAACTAATCGGTCCTTTTGCCGAACCATTGGAATACATCGATGAATTTTTCGAATCCAGCGATCCCGAAGTTTTGAGCGATTACATACTCACTGAAACCGGCTTGTATGGCGTCTGGTTATTTGGCGTATATGACGGGACGATGAGCGTTCGGTTGAGTGTGGAAAATTAGCGGCCTCTCGTTGGCCACCCTGATGATTTACCAGGTCTGTTGAGCGGGAATCGGGCGGAAACGGCCGTATCCATTAAAACCCTGCGCAGCAGCAAACTGGAAACCATTACCGTCACCATCGGCGAAAAAGCATAAAAAACGGGAACCGTGTATACTGGCACACGATTCCCGTTCAATGTTCGTCACTCCCAATATATCACGCTAGAACCGGCTCATCCAATTCCCGCCGCTAAACCGCTGCTCCTTCCAGGGATCGGCTTCATTGTGATAGCCAGCCTTTTCCCAAAAGCCCAATTGATCATCGGCGCGGAATTCCAGGCCGCGCAGCCATTTGCCACCCTTCCACAAATAGGCCGATTTCGGTTCGCTGCGGTCGGCAAACGTGCCAATCAAACCGCGCAGCGGGTAGCCATGATCGGGCGTCAGCGGCTGGCCATCGTAATGGGTTGCCAGCAAAAAGTTATCCTGCAAGACCAGTTCCATCGGTGTGTTGGTCGTGTACCCATACTCGCAGTGTTGGACGACAAACTGGGCCTCCGGCTTGGGCTTGATGATGCCTTCTTTTACCAATTGGCCCAGCGAAACGCCTTCCCAATCCATGTCAAACTGTGACCAGCGTGTGACGCAGTGCAAATCCATAGTAATTTTAGTGCGTGGCAGCTTGTTGAATTCTTCCCAGTTCCAGGTGATTTCTTCTTCCACCAGACCAAAGATTTTCAACGTCCAGGTAGACAAATCGGCGCGCGGCGTGGGACCGTAATGCAATACGGGGAACTTGTTGGTAAGCGACTGCCCCGGCGGCAGCCGGTTCTCTGCACGGATGATTTCTTCAGCGCGGCGGCGGTCTAAAACTTTCTTGAACATGATTTCTCTCCAAATATCATTGTTGTCATTATTATATGAACAATGGTTAAGATTGATTGGCCTGGAGATATTTTAAGGGGGATTTCTTATGGATTCCTTACTTTAAGGCTACCAAACCATGATGGCTCTTTGGGATCTCATGGGGTCTTGTATTTGTCATGCTGAACGAAGTGAAGCATCCCAGAGGTGTTGGGATTCTTCGCTCCGCTCAGAATGACAAAACCCCACAAGATCCGAAAGACCCACCATGATCTTAAACTGGAGTCTGGCAAGTTTGAAGCCAGTAAGGTTTCCTTTGGCGAAACAAAAACGCCAGGTATTCAGACAAAATATATGCAGTGGCAGCCAAAAGGCCGCAGGCCCGTGTGTCTCGTATTATGCGTTTTTCTTCTCTTCTAACAATCGGGCTAATTGTTGGTGAATTTCCGCCAGGGCTGTATTTTGAGCGTCCAGATGATCGAGTACAGCCCGGATTTCCTCTTCCGCTTTCTGGTTGATGATAAAATCATTGTGGGATTCCAATCGATCACGAGCGGCCTGCCGGTTTTGGCTCATCATGATCACCGGGGCCGTAAAGGCGGCCTGTAGGGACATGAACAGGTTCATCAGGATGAACGGGTACGGGTCCCAATGTTTGATCCAGGCGGTCACGTTCAGAATCACCCACAATATCAGAATGAGTGTTTGGCCGATGATAAAGCGCCAGGAACCAACGGCCGTTGCCACCCAATCGGCCGCTTTTTCACCGGGTGAAATTTGTTTGTCTAGAATCTCATTGACGTCCTGCACCGGTGGATGTTCATGAAGAAAAACTTTAGGAAAGGTCAACGGTTTCATACTGTCTAATCCTTTGTGAAAAGATAGTAAACATTCGTAAATATGTCATCGGTTTTTAGATTGGTTCAATCTTTGGAAGTTGAACCAACCCTGCCAGATTAAGAACGGACGCTTACTAATACTATTCAGCGGTCGTCGTGGCCGGCTGAAGCCAGATTTTGAAGATACTACCTGAACCCGCTGTACTTTCAACCGAAATCCTTCCACCATGCCGGTTTATAATTTCTTTACAGATGGCCAGTCCTAATCCTGAACCAGGCGCACCGCTCTCTTTCCCCACCTCGCCCCGATAGAATCGTTCGAAAAGATGTTCTTTGTCTTCATCCGAAATGCCTGGCCCGGTATCAATCACGCTGGCAGTGACCCAGGTCTGGTTATCGGCTACGGCCGTTCCCGTACACAACGTGATACCGCCCGAAGAAGTATAATTAATCGCATTCGCCAAAAGATTGGTCAACACTTGAAAAAGAAGCTGCCTGTCGGCCAGAGCCAGAGGAATATCCCGGTCCGATTCAAAATCCAGCGTCAATTTTTTAGCGCTAATCAGTTCCGCCCGATCCAAAATCAAGTTTCCAATCAGGAAATTCAGATCGATTGGCTCCAGGTTGGCGGCCACCTTGCCCAGATCCATCCGCGAAAGGTCTAATAATTCCTCAATCATCTTTTGTAGCCGATCCGCTTCTCGTTTGATCGTAGCAACGTAGCGCTCCCAGTTTTCCGACTTCCCATGGGACAGCAATCCCAGATACAATTGGACTACAGAAATCGGTGAGCGCAGTTCATGGTTCATGTCACTGACAAATTGAGATTTCAACCTGTCAGCAGCCTGGGCCTGCTCCAGCGCAGCCTGCAATTCGGCTGTGCGCGCCGCCACCAAAGCTTCCAATTTTTCTGTATATCGCTGTTGGGCTTCATACAGCTTCGCATTCTCCAGAGCAATGGCTACGTTATTGGCCAGCGTTTCCATATGGCGGACATTGTTAGCCGTAAAAGCATTCGGTTCTTTGCTAAACAAACCGATGACACCCCATAAACGATCCTCGTAAATAACAGGGACATAAAGGGCCGAATGCAATGTTGGGTCAATTGTTATCCAGCGAGGATCGCTGTGGGTTTCGGATTGTACTAACGACTGGCGTGTCTGGCCTACCAGACCGACCAGGCCGCGTTCTTCACCCAGGCGGAATACCAGCAAACGCTGCAATTCCTCAAACCTTTCATTTGTGTAGCCCGTAGCAGCAATGAGTGAAAATTGTTGATCCTCTGCGTCAAAAATAAAAAAGTTGGCTGTGGGGTACCCCATCGCTTCAGTGACTGTTTGCAGCATATGGGAAACCAACCGATCCATTGGCTGAACGACGGCCAGGTCGGTACTGGTCTGGTACAGCACTTTCAATCGTTGGTTAGCTTTTTCGAGTTGTAACGCTTTGTGCTCCAGTTTTTTGATAAGGCGTTCATTATATTCTTTAATGAAAACCGGTTCTTCTATGGCATGGGATGGTATGGTGAAACGGCCGTCACCCCATTCCGCAAAAACCGCCTCAATAATAGCCACCAATTCAACAGGCTCGGTCGGCTTAACGATGAACCGGGATGCTCCCAGGTTGAGAGCAAATTCTTGATCTTTATAATCGGTATAGGTGGCCGTGTAGAAGACAAAAGGAATGGTTTGCAATTGTTCATCTTGCATCCAGTAACGGCAAAGGTTAAAGCCATCCATCACCGGCATCAGAACATCGCTGATGATCATATTGGGCGGGTTGGCGCGGGCTTTATCGAGAGCTTCCTGGCCGTTTTCGGCCGTTTCTACCACAAATCCATTCTCTTCCAACAACACACGTAATGCATACAAATTTTCCGCATCATCATCCACAATCATAAATTTGGTCATTGAGCATCTCCAGTGATAATAAGATTATCCAACAAATTAGCTTTTGCCGCAGCATTAATGCATTCGGTTGATCGGTTTTGCAATAATACCGACAGGGTCAAACGACGTGCCTGGAAACGCGAAAGATTACCGTTTGGCCTTATGAATAAGCCTTCAGCCAGACAGTAAACTTGCTGCCCATGCCAGGGATACTTTCCACGGAGATGTGACCTTGATGGCGCTCCATGATCTCATGACAAATGGCCAATCCCAACCCCGTACCGGAAGCACCGCTCTCATGACCGACCTGCCCCCGGTAGAAACGCTCAAATATGTGGGGCAGGTCTTCATCGGAGATGCCAGGACCATTATCGATGACGCTGACGGTAACCCACCGCTGTTGGTTGACAACGGCCGTTTCCGTTTGCAGCCAGATACTTCCGCCTGTAGGTGTGTAATTGACGGCATTGGCCAACAAATTGGTCAGTACCTGAAAGAAAAGCGGCGCATCAGCCAGGGCTAAATCCGTATCAGGCATGGGTAGAAAATCCAGCGAAAGCTCTTTGTTTCGAGCCAGTTCCACGCGGTCGATGATAAGATTGCCGACCAGTTGATTGATATTTGGGTAGTGGTTAAGTGAGAACTGGTAAGTTCTCATTGTATTCATGAATAAACACCTTCAAAGCGGCCTCATGATATTCATCAGATTTGGAAAACGAAAGCGTTCGGCGGACAAATCGTCCCAACCGCTGACGCAATGTGTTATTCCATCTTTCAACATGCGCTGTTTCGCCCGTCTCTTTTCCCACCGATTGATGTTCCTGACCCAACAAGCCAAACACCTGTTCATACGTTTCCCAAAAGTCGCTGAAAGTGGCACAATGTCGATACGTTGCTGGTATCCAAGACCACAAATGCCAACAGCTTTCTTCGCTACGGTCACCAATGAAGTAGGAAATAACTTGGCGTGTGCGGCGACACAAAGCTATCCAAATCCATCTTTTGTTTTTTTTGTCTCGACAAACGACCAAAGCTCATCCAATTCCAGCACATCATCAGGCTGGGCCTCGGCCAATGGCGGCATATCAGGCAACGAATCAGCCTTTTCCTTTAGCCATTTAGCCACCGTTTGGCGAGCCACACCGAAAGTGCGCTCAATGCCCCGTAAACTGGAGCGTTCATGGTAAGCACGCAAAATCTCAGCTTTTCGTTCGGGCGTGTATTGAACGGACGGGTTGAGCGTTCCATAAGCGTTACACTCTTTGCAATGATACTTTTGCCTGCCAGCTTTAGTCTTGCCATTCTTGACAATGTTTGCACTTTGGCATTTCGTACAACGATTTACAATTATCTGAGTTATCATGTTTCTATGATATCATCAGTCAATCATTTACCACTACCGATATTTGTAGGAACCAGGTTAACGGCCGTTTTCCCCAGGTCCAGCCGGGATAGGTCCAGAAGTTCCTCAATCATTTTTTGCAAGCGGTCGGCTTCCCGATTAAGCGTTCCCATATAGCGCGGCCTATTTTCTTCATTGCCATATTCTAGCAACTGCAAGTAAAGCTTGATATTACTCAACGGTGTGCGCAGTTCATGGTTCATGTCAGAAATAAACTGCGATTTTAGCCGGGTAGCTGCTTCTGCTTTTTCCAGCGCAACCTCCAATTCGGCCGTCCGTTCGGCAACTTTTTCTTCGAGTTGAGATGTATATTGCTGCTGTGCCTCAAACAATTGGGCATTGCGAATGGCCAACGAGATATTGTTAGTTAAAGTCATCACGTTGTGAATATCCTTTTCGGTAAAAGCGCCTGGCACCCGGCTCAAAAAACTGACGACGCCCAGCAGTTTTCTATTATAGGTAAGCGGCAAAAACAGGGCCGAATGAAGTGCGGGGTCAATAGGCAGCCAGCGCGGGTCGGTATCTGTCTCAGATAAAAGGAACGGTTTTTTCGTTTGTCCCACCAACCCGACCAGCCCAACGGGGTCCCCCAATTTGAAGTTGAGGTTGTTCCGCTGCGCTTCTAACTCTTCTACCGTATAACCAACACCTTCAAGCAAATGGAACAGAGCTGTGTCTTCGTCGTAAACAAAATAGTTCGCATGGGTGTATCCCAATGCTTCGACAACGGCTTTTAAGGCATGGGCTATCAACTGGCGCAGCGGTTTTATGGTGTTTAACTGGACGCTGGTCTGGTATAAAACTTTAAGATGTTCGTTAGCTTGAATTGATTCGATCATCTTTTCTTCAAGTTTTTGAATCAGCCGTTCGTTGTATTTTTTTAGAAAACCCAATTCGCCATTCGGCCGTTGTTCCGGCACGGTCGTTTGAATGGATCGAACTTGATCGATGGTTTCTTCAATTTTTTGTACCAGGGACACAGGGTCGGCAGGCTTAACGATAAAGTGGGCCGCTCCCAGACTCGAGGCCAGTTCTTTGTCCTGGTTGTCGGTGTAAACGGCCGTGTAAAAGATAAAAGGAACCTGCCTGAGCCGGGTATCTTGCATCCATGAGTAACACAATGTAAAGCCATCCATAACCGGCATAAGGATGTCGCTTATGGCCAGGTCTGGCGGGGAAGCCTGTGCTTTTTCCAGGGCGATTTGGCCGTGTACGGCCGTTTCCACTTCATACCCGCGTCCGGTTAACAAAGCCTGCATCAAGCTCAAATTTTGTTCGTCATCATCGACAACCAGCAATTTTTTCATCACAATCTCCCTCTCCTTTGGAAAATATACGCCCTGTACGCTTCTATCATGCAGGCGATAATTGTTCCATTGGCAGGGTAAACGTAAAGGTACTGCCCTTACCCACAACACTTTCTACAGTGATACGGCCGTTATACCGTCCATAATCCGCTGGCAAATAGCCAACCAGCCCAGTCCATCAATCTCGTCGCGCGTATGCAATCGCTGAAAAAATAGAAAAAATGCGTTCAAACTGTTCCCGAATACGATTGCCATTGTCCGTGGAGCAAACAGCCGCGAATCCCGCCTGGGGAAACAGCGTAACGTGAACCACAGGCGGGCGGTCACCCAACATAAATATTTAAGGGCATTGGTCAACAAATTTTGCAGTAACTGAAGCATTTGCGTGCCATCTACCAGTATCGTGGGCGACGGATCGTGCGTAATTTAGCGGTCTGTTCAGCCCGATGGAGATATATTAGCCAGCGCCTTGTAAGACCTGTTCCATGTCAGTAGGCGCAAACAGACCACCTGGGTATTAACGCAGGGAATAGCTGAGCAATCCATCCAGCAGATTTTCATACGCAGCGCCTTCAGCAACAAAATGGATATATTGATCCGCCTTTTTCGTCCAGGTGGCCCTGGTAGCAGTGAGCCAGCCAGAAGTTGGACGTAACTGGTAATCATGCTGCGGCCAGTTCTTGCAAATCGTAGGAAGCAACGTAAAGCAAAACGGCAATTCAGTGTTGGGCAAACCAGTTCGGTAACCCTGGCGCTGAATCAGCACCTCATGCTTATAGGCCGTAGCTCTATCCCGGCCAGCACCCGGCCGCTGATGATGCCTGTTTTATCGTGGAGGAATGAACCGGAAAAGAGCATGAACAGATGGCGTTTGTCGTTGCGGGGCAGCGTAAATTCGATATTTTTCAGAGGGGCGGGATGATGGTCGTGGGTAACGGCCGTTCCCGCCATCGGCTGTGCCAACCATTCCTGCAGCACCGCATCCGGCAGCCATTTTGTCACCGGCGTGCCTACCAATACTGCTGGCGGCTGTTCAAACAAATCAATCGCCGCCCGATTAACCGTTTCAATCATGCCATCCGGTGTGGTAACAATAATCACATCATTCACGGCCATCAAGATGCTTTCCAGGTAATTTTTCGACCGTTCCAACTCGATGATATGCAGCAGTTCCTGCCGCTGCTTATCTAATTCCAAAAAAATATTGACCTTGTTAACCAATATTTTGGGATTAAACGGCTTGACTAAAAAATCCACGCCACCAGCTTCATACCCCTTAAACACGTGATAATCATCGGAGTAAACGGCCGATAAAAAGATGATGGGCAAATGGGCCGTCGCCTTGCTGCCGCGCAGCAGTTCGGCCAGCTCGTAGCCGCTCATACCCGGCATCTGCACATCCAGCAGGGCTACCGCAAACTCGTGGTTTAACGTGGCTATCAGGGCATCATTCCCATTTTCTGCGGCAATGATCTCTGCCTCCACGCCTTGCAGAAGCTGGCGCAAAGCGTAAATATTTTCTATTTTGTCATCTACGATCAGAATTTTGGTCATTGAATATATCTGGCTCTTTGGGATCTCATGGGGTCTTGTATTTGTCATGCTGAACGAAGTGAAGCATCCCAGAGGTGTTGGGATTCTTCGCTCCGCTCAGAATGACAAAACCCCACAAGATCCGAAAGACCCATATATCTCTAATACCCGTATTCCGTTGGCCGTATTCCGTTGGCCGAAGGCTTTACCTCTGAAAAATCCGCCGGTTCACAGTTTACGGTTCACGGCTTACGGCCCCGGCGGCTTTAACCAGTGCCGGACCAATTTGAGCCAGGGGGAGCACCATATCGACTTCAGTGGCGGCCAGGGCAAATTGGGGCATGATGGGGTAAACGGCCGTATTCGGATCCTCAACAATCGTCAACCCGCCCAACTCATGAATACGCCGCAGCCCGGCCGCGCCATCCCGGTTCGTTCCCGTCAACACCACGCCAATCAGCTGCGCCCGCCAGACTTCGGCGGCACTCTCAAACAATACGTCAATAGACGGCCGTGCATAATTCACCCGCTCATCCACACTCAAGGCTAACGTATGATTCCGTTCCACCAACAAATGATAATTGGGCGGAGCCAGATAAATGTGCCCCGCCTGTACCGGTTCTTTATCCATCGCTTCCGTTACCGGCAGCGCACTCAAGCCATTAAGGTACACAGCCAGCGCACCGTCTTCATCCGGGTGAATATGCTGCACTGCTAAAACAGACAGCGGGAAATCGGGCGGAAAATCGGTGAACAACCGGCTCAATGCCTCAACGCCGCCGGCAGACACACCCACCACGATCGCTTTATAGCCGCTTTTTCTTGTAAATTTTTTGTTTTTCATCAACAACCGTAAAATCTTTTTCTACTTCAGAAAAGAGCAGCGACTCATTGCTGCCCAAACAGAGAAACCCGCCGTGCGCCAGACTATCCCGAAAGAGCGCCAAAGCCCGGTTTTGCAGGTCTTGATTAAAATAGATGAGCACGTTACGGCAAAAGATCAAATGCATTTCGCTGAAAACGTGATCGGCTACCAGGTTGTGGTTAGCAAACGTGATATTTTTCTTCAAACTGCTTTTGATGACAGCACGGCCGTAATCGGCATGATAATAATCACTAAACGATTGTTTGCCGCCGGCCAACTGGTAATTACGGGTATATTGCTGAATATTGTCCAGCGCGTAAATGCCATCTTTTGCCGCCGCCAACGCCTCATCATTGAAATCGGTGGCAAAGATTGTCACACGTGAGTAGAGAGTCTCTTCTTGCAGCAGAATGGCCGCCGAATACACTTCTTCGCCGGTCGCACAGCCTGCATGCCAGATGCGCGGCGCGGCAAATGTTTTCAAAGCAGGCAAAACCTTTTGCCGGATGGCCAGAAAAAAGCCAGGGTCACGGAACATCTCTGTAACCATAACAGAAAAATGACCGGCCAACGCCAGGAACAACGCCTCATCCACCAGGATACGGGGAATGATGTCGGCCACACTTTTTATGTCGTATACCTCTTGAAAGTGATGAATACGGCGCTGCAATGAGGCCCGCGCATAGTTGCGAAAATCGTATCCGAAGCGCCGATATATCGCTTCCAGCAGCAAATCAACAGCGATTTCTTCAATATCTACCTCGTGCATACCATGTTTCCTGTCGTCCAGGTAACAGTCACTTTGAAAGACTGTCACCTGCTTATTAACGGTACAACCAGACCCGCATCATAGACAGCAGCCGGGATACATCGACCGGTTTAGCCAGATAATCATTGGCCCCGGCAGCCACAATTTTGTCCCGGTCAAACGGCATTGCCTTGGCGGTAAGGGCAATGATTGGCAGCGTTTGGAACTGCTTTTGGCTGCGTATCCGTTTAATGGTTTCGTACCCATCCATAACCGGCATCATGATGTCCATTAGAACCAGGTCGGGTGTCTCGCTCTCTAAAATCTTGAGCGCCTTTTGGCCGTTTTCGGCCCGCAGCAGCCGCAGCCCCCGCTCTTCCAGCAATTTGGATAGGGCGAATACGTTGCGCATATCGTCGTCCACAATCATGACTTGCTTGTCCTTAAAAGTAATGTCGTCATCATGCAGGCGGGCAATCATTTGCTGCTTATTAGCCGGCAGTTTGCTTACCATGCGGTGCAGGAAAAGGGATACTTCGTCCAGCAGCCGGTCTTCGGAGCGGACACCTTTGATGATAATGGACTCGGCGTATTGGCGAAGCTTGAATATTTCGTCTGTGGTCAGTTCTTGACCGGTGTAGACGATGATGGGCGGCAGTGTGATGTTTTTATCGGCGGCCAGCGTTTCCAAAATCTCAAAGCCGTCCATATCGGGCAGGCGAATGTCGAGAATGACACAGTCATAACTTTTGTGGCTAACGCTCTGAATGGCGTCGGCCCCCAGGGCAACGGCCGTTATGTTCACATCATTGTCGCTAAACAGCTTTTTGACGCTTTTGGTCAATGCTTCATCATCTTCTACCAACAGCAGTTCTTTCACCGGCCGGTCGATAAAATCGTGCAGCCGCTGCAGGGCTTCTTCCAGCGCGGACTGACTGACCGGCTTCACTAAATAGCCAACAGCCCCCATTTGCAGGGCCGACATGGAACTTTCTTCGACCGACATGATGTGTACCGGAATGTGGCGCAGCGCCTGATCGCGCTTTAACGTTTCCAGCACTTCCAGCCCGTTCATTCCCGGCAGGCGAATGTCCAGAATGACGGCTTCCGGGTGATACTGGGCGGCCAGGGCCAGCCCGCCTTCACCGGTCGTGGTCAGCAGCACTTTGAAGCCTTTGCCCCGGCATTGATTGGCTACGAGTTTGGCAAAATTAGTATCATCTTCCACGATCAAAATGGTGTGGTCGTCGGGGGTGAGGATGTCCCGATCGTCTGGCGGACTGGGAACGGTTAACGGCCGTTTCTCTGGAATCTGCCTGGGCAACTGAGGAACGGCTACCGGCAGCCTGGGGGGCAGCGCGGCCGATTCGGGTTTACGGTGGAGCTGCGGGTCAGCGGCGCCTGGGGTAAAGGTTGAACGCGGCCAGCACACTTTCCAGCCGGATGGCGCCGCCAAGCAGTGCGGCCAGTTCGCGGGAAATGGAAAGGCCCAGGCCGGTGCCGCCAAATTTGCGGTCCGATCCGCCTTCGACCTGCTGGAAGGCTTCGAATATACGGGCCTGGTCTTCCGGGGGGATGCCAATGCCGGTATCGGTGATGGCAATAGCAATTTGCTGGTCGGGATACGGCCGTATCGCCATTGTAATCTGCCCGACCTCGGTAAACTTGATGGCATTGGAAAGCAGGTTCTTCAAAATCTGATCCAGCCGCTTGCGGTCGGTGTGGAAGGCGGCGGGAACGGCCGTGTCCACATCAATGACCAATGCCAGCCCTTTTTCCGCACAAAGATGCCCAAACGTTTCTTGCGCGTTCTGAGTCACATCGGCCACCATCACCGGTTCCACCTGAATTTCCATGCGGCCGGCCTCAATCTTGGCCAGGTCTAAAATCTCATTAATCAACGACAGCAAATCCTGGCCGCTGTTATAAATAATCATGGCCGATTCCATCTGCTCATTTGTCAAATTGCCGCCTTTGTTCTCTTTCAACATATGCGCCAGCAGCAATAAACTGTTCAACGGCGTACGCAGTTCATGCGACATATTGGCCAAAAATTCCGACTTGTACTTGCTGGCCAAAGCCAGATCGGCCGCTTTACGCTCCACCTCCTCCTGCGCCGTTTGCAGATTGATGTTGGACTCCTCCATCGCCTGTTTCTGCCGTTTTAGCGACTCGTTCTTTTCTTCCAACTCCTCGTTGATCACTTGCAGTTCTTCCTGCTGGGCTTTTAATTTTTCCTCCGAAGTCTGCAGCAATGTTGTTTGCGCTTCCAATTCCGCATTCATTGCTTCCAGATCGGCTTGCTGGGCCATCAGCTCTTCACTGAGCGTCTGCGCCTGCTTCAACGCCTGGGCCAGTTCATCGCGGGCCTGGGCCGTTACCATATTTATTGCCACTACCGGAGCCATTTGTGCCAGGTAAGCCAACTCCCGGTCACCCATTTCCGCCAATGTCCCTACTTCCAATACTCCCAGCACGCTGCCTTCATGTTTGATAGGGGTGACGGCGACAAATTTGGGCAGCGCCTCGCCCAGCCCGGAAGAGACCCGCGTGTAGGATTCCGGCACGTGACGCACCAGAATTTGTTCCCCCTCCAGAGCCGCCTGACCAACCAGCGATTCACCCAGCCGGAACTGGTTGGAAATCTTTTTGCGTTTGGTGTAGGCGTAACTGCTGGTTAGTCTGAGCAGCGGTTCGCCCTCTTCGTTATGCAAAAGGTAAATCGCGCCTAACTGGGCTTGCAAATAGGTAACGGTTTCGGTCAGGACTTTGCTGGCAATTGTGCTGGCTTCTTGCGCGCCGCGCATCACTTCATTCAGGCGAATCAGGCCGGTTTGCAGCCAGTTTTGGTCGCCGGATTCTTGTTCGCGGTGGCGCAGGGCGGCCTGCATGCGGTTCACGCCCTCGGCCAGTATGCCAAGTTCGTCCTGGCTGTCAATTTCGACGGGTGTATCCAGGTTTCCATCGGCAACTGCCAAAACGGCCGTAGCCAATGATTGCAGCCCCTGCCTGATAGAACGAAGGATACTTAACCCGATAATTAATCCCAGTGCTACAGAGAAGATGGGGAGGCCAAGCATCACAATTTGGGCCAGAGCCACTTGTTGATTGCTGGCAGCGCGGCTTGTTTCCAGGTTAGCCTGGGTAAGCTGCACCAATGCTTGCAGGCTGGTTTCGGCGCGGTCGTAGGCTTGACGGCCGTTTCCCAACGACAAAGCATATGCCTCCTCAAAAGAAGCCGACTGCTGCCACACTTCACCCGATTGCAGTTGTCCATAACCCTCTTCCACTAGCTGCTGGACATGACTGTGGTTGTTAATAAAGTCACGGTAGTCAGCGTCAAACTGATCCAGCAAAGAACGGCTTTCATCGTTGGCTTGCGTTCTCAGTTGTAAGAGGCTGGCTTGAATTTGCTGCTGCCACATTTCTACGTCATTTACCTGCTTTTGCAGATCGATGGCATTAGCTACCAACAACATATTTTTTTCGGCGCGGTGAATACTCACCAGCGCCGTATTAATCTGATTTGCCAGAGCAATGTTTTCTGTCTCGACGTTGATGATGGCCTGCAAGGTTCGGTTTGTCTGGTTCAAGTAAACGGCGCCGACAGCAGCCACCACAATTTGCAGAGCCAATATAACGAACAAGAGCAGCAAAATTTTGCTGCGGATAGATGCTTGTTGTAAACGTTTCATATAATCTCTCTATAAAGATTTGCCTCTAACGTGCTGGTCTTATTTGTGGGGAGGAAGTCCTGGGGCGCTGGCAAAGTGAACCAAAACAAACTACCCTCACCCGGTCGGCTGATTACGCCGACCGCGCCGTCACATTTTTCCACAATTTGTTTGACAATAGATAAACCTAATCCTTCTCCTCTAACTTTGATTTGCTCCAGCCGGGAATGAGCCTGAAAAAGCCGGGCCTGCTCGTCTGGTTTTATTCCGGCGCCATTATCTTTTACCCAAAACCGGATCATGCAATCTTGAGCATAATCGCAGCCCAATTGTAATTTTGGCGGCTGTCCACCATATTTAAGACCATTACTGATGTAGTTGACCCAAACTTCTTCTATCCAGACATCGTGTCCAATGACATCTGGCCAGGAATCGGGCATTTGGATGTTGCCGCCGCGATCATCAATGATGAATTCAAGTCGTTTGAGTGCTTCTTTGACTGTCCAGGCCATGTTGAAACGCTGCTGCTTGACGGCGTCCTGCCGCACACCGGCCAGGAGTAAAAGTTCACTAAAAACATTGTTCATTTTTTTGCCGCTGGTTATGGCTTTTTTGAGCAAAGACAGGTCCTGGTTGTTGGAGTCCTGGGCATGATGATCGAGGTAGATGCTGGTGTAGCCTAACATCTGGCTGAGCAGGTTGCGGGCCTGGTGGGCCATAGTTTGGGCGAATTTGTCGAGGGACTGGTTTTTTTGTTCCAGTTCCCGGGCAGCTTCGGTCAGGCTCCGGATCAGCTCCTGGCGTTCAACGGCGTGGCGAATAGCACGGGAAAGTATTTGGGGGTCAAGGTTGTCTTTGGGGATGTAATCTTGAGCGCCCCGGATGACGGCTTCACGGGCTAACTGCTCATCGTTGAATCCGGTGAGGATGATGATGGGGATGTTAGGGGCGTGGGTGTGAACGGCCGTAAACGTATCAAACTGCATGCTGTCGGGCAGGTTCAGGTCGAGCAGGATAGCATCAAAGGCGATGTCCTGTATGGCTTCCAACCCTTCCGACAACTGCCGGGCCACCACCAGGCCAAAAAATGCAGTAGCCAGGGAACGGCCGTTTTGTGCAGCCAGCATCTCCCGAATAAGAAACGCATCCCCGGGATTGTCCTCAATCAACAATATTTTCAAGTCTTGTGTTGTGTCGGACATACGATCTCCTTGCCCTTAACAGAAAGCGATTTGGCAGGTTTATAGAAAATACAACGGGCGAAAGAACAGCCATTCATCGACCTGTCAAACTGAATCCTGTTCAGGCACCTGGTTAGCATACAGCCAAAAAGATTGAATCATTGTCAAAACATCCATATAAGTTGACAGCTCC
Organism: Ardenticatenaceae bacterium; assembly: GCA_020634245.1. Taxonomy (GTDB): domain Bacteria; phylum Chloroflexota; class Anaerolineae; order Promineifilales; family Promineifilaceae; genus JACKCC01. The sequence continues at coordinate 15,476 of JACKCC010000008.1, forward strand.
AGCGGCTTGACAACATATCCATTGGCAAAATTGGCGTAAGCCCTGGCAATATCTAATGGCGTAGACGATGTGGAAAATACAATAACCGGGATGGAGCGCAGGGTGCAATCCTGTTTAATTTCCTGCAAAACATCCAATCCGTTCCGAAAAGGCAAATTTAAGTCAAGCAGCACTAACCGGGGTACAGGCATTTCTGCATAAGGCCCTTGCCGGCGCAGAAAGCGAATGGCCTCTTCACCATTACTGGTCACGTACAAATGCGTAGGTATCGCACTTTCCTTCCAGGCCTCTCTTGCCAGTTCTACATCCCCAATAGAATCATCAACTAACAAAACCGCCGCATCCATATAGACCACCTTCTTGCTCCAGGATGACAATCGTTCAGATTGGAAAAGTTTTTAGAGAGCGACGACTGTGATTCAATGAACCAAGTTTATGTAAGGCAATCATAATACATCCCAGACCTGTGAAACATCAGGGAAACCCTTAGATCATATGGGCAATATATACTCCTTTTATCCCCAATATACCAGTAGTTTGGCATATTTGGGATAAACAGGCAGTATTTTGAGGTTTTAAGGATTGTGTGGGGGCAGAACACATGTGCCGTACAACAAACAACATCTCCATGATGCAGTTACTGTGTGCTCTGTATTTGTGAATTTTTTAAGCCCAAATCCTTCTACATATAGGTGATTAGCCGAGCTTGATGACTCCGTAACGGATGGCGTATTTGATTAAGTCGGCATTACTTTGCAGCCCCAGCTTTTGTTGAATGTTATAGCGATGCGCTTCCACCGTTCTTACGGAAATGGTAAGCATTTGGGCGATCTGCCGGTTGGGGTAACCCATAGCAATCAACCGCAGCACTTCCCATTCGCGCGTGGTCAGGTTTGTTTCAGGGCTTTGAGAATCACTGGCAGAAGGCAGGGAAACGGCCGTTTTCACAATTTCAACAAGATGTTCAGGCTGCTCATCGCAAATAAACGTATCGATACGCGGGTTACGCTGGATCAGAGCCGGCTCTGCCGCAGAACCGGTCGGCAAACACACAAGGATGTGCATCTTATCATACGTTTGGGCCAGGTCCTGCGCCGCTTGCAGCCGTTCCGAATCATTTGCTTGAGTCAGGTGCAGGATAGTCACGTTTGGTTGAAGCGCAGCCAATTTTTCGTGAGCCGTGTCCAGGTCGTTTACCTCTCCCAACAAAATTACACCTGCGGTCTGGCCCAAAACTGCATGAAACCCCCAACGGGCAGGGCTGCAATCTGAAATTACAAAAACAAACGCTTTGTCGAAACTATGTTTTTCCCTCAATCTGTCGCAACCTTCAAACTAAACATGAATATCAATTGTCGCCCAGCAAAACTTGACCAAATTCCGGGTCTTCAGGATTTCAGGGGGGAATACCATTTGTAGGGGCGTACCCTTGTGGTCGCCCCAGATGGCGGGTACAAGACCACGCCCCTACATTTACCACGACCCCATGAATTCCCAGAGAACCAACTTGACCAAATTCCCACCAACAGACGCACAACACGCTTCGTCTGATACCATCACAATTCACAGAGTCCCGACCAGCCAGGATCATCTGGCTCTTTGGGATCTCATGGGGTCTTGTATTTGTCATGCTGAACGAAGTGAAGCATCCCAGAGGTGTTGGGATTCTTCGCTCCGCTCAGAATGACAAAACCCCACAAGATCCGAAAGACCCGATCATCTGTTCCCAATATATACTAACATCGGTCATAAAATGCATGCTTCAAAATGTCAGATTATGCCCGTGCGGGGTATAAACACATTTTAAGATTAAAATTACGTCAAATCAAAGAGAGAATAATGGGAAATTAGTTGGTTACGGCCGTTTCCCACCCTCACAACCAGAACAACGGCCGCAGCCAATCCCCCCATACCATCTATTTTCACAAGATCATTTTTGTTCACCCGCCTTGATTTCAGCTTTGTAGGTACGCACAGACTGCAACGGCCGTAACCAATACCAGGACGAATACACAACCCATTCGGCCGTTTCGTCGGAAAGGCTGCGCGCCTGCACCTGCCAGATGATCGCTGCCGCTTCGGGGAAGCTGCCCTCGGCCAACTGGGTCGCAAAAAGACGGCGCAGCGTGCTGTGCTCGCCCATTCCGGCAGCCGCCAGACGGGCTGCCAGCACTGGCGTGGGCTGCGCCAACTGCCGGCCCCCAGCCGGACTGCCTGCCGTCACTTGCCAAATCAGGCGGGCAATCTCTGGCCGGGGATACACTTTGGGGAAAGCTTCGTTCAAGAGAACGGCCGTAGCAAAAATCGACGCATGAAACTCCGGATTGGCAAACTCTTCCCACATACGCTGCGCCTTCATATCATAAGCCAGATTCTGGCGGGCGCCGGTAGATAAACCACCGGCAAGCACCGCCAATACAGCTTCAGCCGCCTTTTCCGGCTTCAAGTCTTGCAGCGCCATGACCGTCATCTCCCGCAAATCAGCCGGGTCAATGTCGTCAATCTCTTCAAATTCTACTTGCTGCAAAATCTGCCGGAAGATGTCATCCGTCCATACCGGCATGTCATAAACGGATTTCAACTCCATGATGAGAAGGTCAAACGTCGATTGCATGGTCCTAATTATTAATAGTTGCCTGGAAACCGGCAACCAATTTGTCGATCTGATCCTGGGTCAGCTTGGCTTCCGAGTGGAGGATGAGATACTGCGATGGGGGCATCGCGCCGCGCTGCACGACTTCGATTAGCTCTCCCATTTCACGCGGTTTGCCGCCCTGATCCCATTCCGAGAAGTTGAGACGCTGCCGGCCCTCGTCCACGTCGCGCTGGACTAACCAGGAAGCTGGGGCTACGCTTTCGTACCAACGGCCCCAGTTTGTTTCGTTGCTGTGGCAGTCGAAGCAGGCCGTTTTAGCCAGGGCACGGGTATCAGGGCTGTCCCAGTTGGGTTCACTCTGGACAGTCGGATTGGTGTGGTTACGGCCGTATGGCACCAATTGAATCAATAAAAACAAAGCAACAATGCCAATGACTCCCCACTTAAGAATCTTTTTGACGTTCATTTTTTACTCCTGTTCTAATTCCTGGCTGTCACATTCAAGCCAGTTTGTTCATATTTTCACCATCATTATATAGTATAATCCCTCTGGCATATCAGCCAGATGATTTAGCTGATCTATGTATTTTGGCTAAAAGAAACCGCCGAAACATCCATCATTTGACGTAGAGAAAGATTATTCCCAAACTCAGCACTCTGTGACACAAGATTTTTGAATTTCCCCCATAAGACAGCTTTATTCAAGGCCGCGTCGATGCAACTGCTTCACTGCCATTTCCATTTTCCTTATGGGCAGCTTGCTGCTGATTAAACCGTTCACTGACCAATTTTGCCATTTGGCGCAGCATCGGCGGCAGTTCACGCATGTACCCGCGTAGAAAATCGTCGCCGCTGCTGGCGCGGGCCAGCGCCAGCCAGATAGATGGCAGGCTGGCATATCCGGGAAAGACAACAAAACGCGGCTCCCAAATCGGATTAAACTTTTCCTTAAAATTGTGCAGCCCTTGAAAGTTATAAAACTGGTTGATGTGATCATAAACGTAATGCATGGCCTTTTCTGCTGCCGGATCATCTGGCGCTTCCCCCACCCCGGAAAGCGAGCTTAAGCCCAGATTGAACGTATCGTACCCCTGCTCCTTGCACCACAGCAGCAGCGAGCCAAAAAGGAATTCCATCGTGCCATTTTCCATCTCATGGCGGCGGCGCATCAAGTCAATGCTGGCTTCTTTTTGGGCATATTCGGGAACCACATTAGCAAAAGCAGTGGCGCGGCCAGTCTCATCGCGAATGACAATAACCGTGCTGCTGCCAATATAATCGTCGTTGAACCAGCCCAACGAAAACCGCATCTCCTTGCCATGCATCATCACCAGCCATTCATCGCTAACTTCACGCAGTTCACGCAGCAGTTCCCGGCTTAAAGGCGGCTGGACGATGTCGGCGCGATAATTGAGCCGGCTTAACTTATTGATGGGGGTGCGGAAGGGTTTGCCGGCCTTGCCGTCCAGCGTGAAGGTATGCAAATCGACAATCGCTTCATGGCCGGTACGCACCACGTCAAATCCGGCTGCCCGGTACAATTCCACGTAGTCGGGCAGGGTCTGGTAAAAGGCTGGCTGCCACCCCTGCCGGTGACAGAAGTCACGGAAGCCGGTAATGGCGGCGGCGCCGTCCTCTACCGGACCGATGGGATCGCCCAGAGCCACGGCCGTTTTCGCTCTGGCCGCATACCCCACCACCGATCCACCGGGGCTGAACCAGTAAGATTTATCATGAAAGAGGACAAAACGGGCCAAAGTGGAACGGCCGTATTTCTCCACAATCTGCTTGGCCTGCTCCCACTCGGCCGCAGTCGCCGGTTGGCGCAGAATCACCGGCCGCAGCAGCACCACCAGCGCATAAACCAACGTCACCCCGCCAACCACGTAAATTGAAGCCGCAAAATAGCGGCCAAACCCGGTAATCGGCTGCAAACCGGGATCATAAAACTGGGTGAACATCACCACTGTTTGCCGCAGCGCCGCATCCAGACTGAAATTGACACTGTAATGACGGTCCAGCAGATAAAAGCCGGTCATCCCGTAAACCAGCGTAAAAGCCAGTGCACTGAACAGCGCATTCACCCCCTGCCGCAGCGAAGGCGCATCGGAACGTGCCTGGAACTGCGCCCGCTGCCACAACAGGTAAATGGCCAGGAAAATGGCCAGCGTCGCTTCTTCGTAATCCAGCCCTTTCAGCAAATGACTCACCGCCGACACCAACAGCACAACTAAAGTAACCGCCCAGGCGGTTCGCTTACGCTGGGTCAACCCGTAAGCCAACACAATCAAGGCAAACCCGGCGAGAACGGCCGTTAAGTTACTCCCTCTCGTCACCGCCAACGGTGAATACTTCTCCAGCAGCGCCGCACGGTCGGCCAATGCCGGTGTGGAAGCAGACAGCACATTGATCAGCCCCATCGCCCCGGTAAGAATGGCAATGAGACGCACCTGACCCAAGCGGGCCAGCCCGCGCTGCGGTGAAGCAAAAATAGGCAGCCGCCGCAGCAAAGCAAAACCCACCAAAAACGGAATCCAAAAAGTAAGCCCCCGAAAAGCCAGCGTAATAATGGTGGCCGCAGCAGTGGGCAGACCCAGTGAAGTGTATACCAGCGGCATCAGCCCTTCCACCACGCCAATACCATTGGGTGTAGGCGATACAATCCAAAACAACAGAGTCATGGAATAACCGGCGATGATGACGCCCAAGGGCGCAGCCAGGTTAAAGGCGCGGAAAATGGCAAATAAACTGGCCAGGTCAAAGGCATGGGTGAGAAAAGCCGCCGCCAGGACAGGCAAAAGCTTACGGGGCTGGGCGGCTATGGTGTGGGCCGAAGCAGCAAATTCATCGGCGTTGTGCGCGGCCCAATCGGCCCGCACCAGGGTTGGATTGCGGAACCAGCCGCCGACGCGATTGACGCTGTTTTGCACGGTTTGCAGCACCCGCAGCAGCGCTTTGGGCCGCCACAAGCCCAATCCCAGCAGCGCCGTCATACCGCCTACGTACAGATACATGATGCTCCCGGTGATAATTTCGTAAGACAGCAAGTTGTGGCGAGTAAAAAGTGTGCCCAGAGCAATAGTTAGCAGGACAAGGAATGCGCCGAAATCTGCAATCAGCACCAGCAGCGAACCAACGGCCGTTTTCGCCCCGGATTGGCCGCGCCGGACAGCTTCATCCACGTACAGGGCAACACCGGCCGCGCCGCCAGAAGGGGCTGTAGAATTGACAAACACGGCGGCAAAGGTCAGAGGCAGCAAGTTACGCCAGCGGGTATGCACGCCAACGGCCGTAAACGATACCTGGTAGAGCAGTGATGTGGTGGCATAGTAGCCCAACTGCAAAACGGCAGCCAGCGCCACCCACTGCCAGCGCCCGCCGCGCAGCGTTTCCGCCAGCTTTTCGATCTCGTTGAAGCGGCCAATCAACACCCAAATAAAAGCGATTATCAAAATCCAGAAGAGAACGCGTCGTTTCATGATTTTCTATCCATTGTCCGTCGGCCTTTCCCATTTTTACCTATCGCCACGGGCACGGCCGTTTCCGATGCCTGCCGTTTAACCATCCGCCGCAGCCGCCAGGCCGCCAACCCTAACGGAAAGGCCAGAACGTGGGCAATATTGGCCAGCAATTTGAGCGTTGTGTCCTCGCCATCAGGCGGTTGAAACAAGGCCAGCACCAACGCCGCAAAAACAGCCGCCGCCAACAGTCCGCGCCAGCGGCGCTGCACCGGCAAGGCCGCTACAGCCATACCCAGCGATCCAAAATAACCGGCCGACGGCCCCACGTCGCGCGCCAGAAGCAGCAGACTGTCGCCATTGAAGACCAGCCAATGCAGTGCCGGGCCAACCACCGCCCCTTCGGCCAGCAGGGTCGCCAGATGGACACCCCAAAAGGTTGCCAGAGCGCTTTTACTGCCGGTGAGATATTCAACCGCACCCACAGCCAGCATGACCATGCCCATTGCCTGCCAGAAAACAGCGCCGCCCAACGTTACCAGGGCCGATGTGAACAGTCGGCCCCACCGCAGTTCCCAAAAATCACGGGCGGCAAAACCCAGTTGGGACAACCAGACCGGTTCCAAACTGCTGATGTGACTATTGGTCAAAACGGCCGTTACGGCCAGCACAAACAGCAGGCTGATAGTGACCGGAAAGCGGCGGATATATAGGCGTAAAGCGGTCATTATTCATTCAGGGGCAGATGTTGTACCAGATAACGGCCGTTCTGCCGGCTAACAGAAATATCAAATTGGGAAATCTGGCGGCCATCGGCAGTGGTTTGGGTGAATAAACGGCCGTCTTCCCCGGCAAATGTCACCGTAAATGTGAAACTATCAGCTCCGTTTGCCTGCCCATTGGTCACGGAATGAATGGGCAAACAGGACGAATGCTCGCATTCATCTTGCAGCAGGCGTGACTCGTCGGCGGCATCCTGCGGATAGGCGGCAGCCAAAACATCGTAACTGCCTCCAAAATAAGTAACAGCTTCAGTATACCGCTTTTCAACCAGCAGGTTAAAAAAAGTGTCTAAAGCTGACTGTGCCTTGTCCTGCTCGGACACGACCGGAGAGAGGGTAGCGGCAGTAGGAACGGCCGTAGTCCGCTGGGCTGCCGGCCTTGTAATTCCGGCCACCAGCCGCAAGGCCATCAATACAATCAAAATGATAGATACAGCCCAGGCCGAACGATTCTTCTTGGTAATCAGGCGCTTTTTGCGCCGGGTAGGTGTGGAATTTTCACTCATTGCTGTCCTGCTTATTCTTGTGTAATGAGACAATCATACAACAATTGGAGGAGTGAAAGAACGGCGGGATGACCGTGTCTCGGTAAGACAATTGACGTAAAGAACGGCCGTTACCGTGCCAGTTCACTCTTTTTCGGCGGGCGGTTGGTGGGGATGAGAGGGAAAGGCATTCTGGAGGAGGAGTAACGGTCGTACGCCCTTACTTTCTTGACGGGAGCTTGACACCTCAACCTAAACCTTTACCTTAACTTGACCCCTTCATAGGCGTTCCTGACACAATCTTGACGCCATTCATTGTAAGCTATTAATTGCCGCAGGCTGCTATGTCTGCGGTGTTTTTTTGATGACTTGATTCAATAATATTTAAGGAATGGGCAATGAGTGACTCCCGATTAATGATTGTTATGGATGAAAAAAGCTGGACGTTAGCCGCCCTCCATTTTGCCTGCATCATGGCACGCCGTGAACAGTTGGAGGTGCTGCTGTTAAAGATGGTACCGGTCAATCATCCGCTGCTATTAGGCACAACGATTAGTTTGCAAGACTTTTCATCGAACGAAATGATTGCCCTGGCCGATATGGCCGCCACGGCTGAAGATTATGGTGTCTGTCTCCAGGTGCAATCGTTTCAGTATGTTAGTTTTTGGTCAGGGATAGTAGATGCAGCCGGGCAGTTGGGGGCAACGGCCGTTATCGCTTATATCCCGCCATCACCTGTGCCTTACTGGCAGGAGTTACATCGTTGGCTGCTCCGCCGCCTGTTCAATCGGCAACATAAACTGTTAATTACCCTGGACGATTTGACCCCGACCCTTACTTGGACGTCTTCTCGGAACCTGCAAGACGATCTTGCCTTCAAATTAAGCCAGCATATGCACTGATTTCAATGATCCTTATACGAGGAGTTGTACAAACTTATGAACACCACACCAACACAAACAAAACCATTTCGATTTTCTTTATCCCAACTGCTTTTTGGCAAACCAATCGCTACCCGCGATTTGGAACATCAAAACGTCAACCGGATTGTCGGCCTGGCCGTATTTGCCTCTGATGCCCTATCATCCACGGCTTATGCCACAGAGGAAATCCTTTTCATCCTGGCCCTGGCCGGAACCAGCAGCGCTGTCCTGGGTATTTCTATTCCCCTTTCCATCGCTATTGCTGTTTTATTGACGATCGTAACCATATCCTATCGCCAAACGATTTACGCTTATCCCAATGGCGGTGGTGCATATATCGTCGCCCGCGACAATTTGGGAGAAGTGGCGGCGCAGATCGCCGGAGCCGCGCTGCTTACCGATTACATCCTTACCGTTGCAGTCAGCATTTCCTCCGGCGTAGCCCAGATAGCCTCTGCTTTTCCCGTGCTGCTGCCTTTCCGTGTAGAAATAGCTCTATTGGTCATTCTGATCATGACTCTGGTTAATTTGCGCGGTGTAAAAGAGAGCGGCACGATTTTTGCCATTCCCACCTATTTCTTTTTGATCACCATGTTGCTAACCCTCCTGGTCGGTTTGTATCGTTACTTTGCCGGGACTTTAGGTGTGGTCACTGGTGTAGAAATGGTGGAAACAGGCACCGTACAGGCGCTGACATTGTTTCTGATTTTACGTGCTTTTTCCAGCGGTTCGGCTGCTTTGACCGGCATTGAGGCCATTTCCAATGGTATTACAGCTTTTAAGGAACCACGCAGCCATAATGCGGCCGTTACCTTACAATGGATGAGCGGTATCCTCATCACCATTTTCCTGAGCATTACCTTCCTGGCCCACCAAATTCATGCAGTACCCAGCGAAGCGGAAACCATCATTTCCCAACTGGGCCGGGTTATTTTTGGTAATGGCAGCATCCTTTATCTGGCTATTGTAGCCGGTACGGCGCTCATTCTGCTCATGGCTGCTAATACCAGCTATGCCGATTTTCCACGACTGGCAGCCCTACACGCCGGCGATGGCTTCTTGCCACGGCAGCTTACCTTCCGAGGCGGCAGATTGGTCTTTAACTGGGGCGTTGTTACGCTGGCGACTATGGCCTCGCTGTTGGTTATCGTCATGAATGCACGAACAACGGCCCTCATCCCGCTGTATGCCATCGGCGTATTTCTCAGCTTTACCATTTCCCAAACCGGTATGGTTGTGCGGCTGCGCAAAATCGGCCGGTTAAAGCCGGGAGAAAAGATCCAGGGTTTAGAAACGGTAATGGCGTACGATCCACGCTGGCGGCTGAAGATGGTCATCAGTGGTTTGGGTGCTGTATGTACCGGCATCGTCATGCTTATTTTTGCTGTTACCAAATTCACTTCCGGGGCCTGGTTTGTCATTCTGCTCATCCCCGTGTTAGTTCTGGCTTTTTTCCGCGTGCATCATCATTATAAGGCGGTTGCCCGCAACTTAAGCCTGGAAAAGAACGGGCATGACATCACGACACATCCGGTACAAACGGTAGTGCTGGTTGATGGCGTTCATGCCGGTACGGTTGATTTGGTGAACTTTGCTAAATCACTCAAACATCCCTGGCATGCTGTACATATTGGGATCAATCCTGAAAAGGCCAGCAAAGTATCGGCTTTATGGGATGCTGTGATTGGGGAAGGTGAACTGGTTGTCGTACCTTCGCCTTATCGTCAGTTGAATCGCCCTATTCGAACTTATATTGAAAATCTGCTGCTTGAAAACCCGGATACTATTGTCCATGTGGTGGTTGGTCATCTGGCAATGGAAACTGCCTGGGAACAGGCGCTGCACCAAAACAGCGTTCTCATTTTCAATCTGGCTTTGAATGGGCTGGAAAGGGTTGTCCTGACGATTGTGCCCCACCAGATACATCGTCACCAAACTGAAGAGGGTGTTGTCGATCGAAATGTTTTTACACCGGCCGATTTGCGGAGCAATTAGATAGGGTGATTAATGTTCTTTGCCGGTGTGATTGGGGATGGACTATGTTTGAACCTGGCCTTAGATGATCTACAATCTGGTTTATGGCAAATGAACGTCCTGATTTTAATGAAGGTCTCCGCTCTCAACAGAAAGATAACCGGAAAACATCTGGCAAGTTAAAAATCTTCTTAGGGTATGCAGCCGGTGTAGGCAAGACGTACACCATGTTGGAAGCGGCTCAACAGCGCGAGGTTGAAGGAATTGATGTGGCAGTGGGCTATGTGGAAACACACGGCCGTTCCGAAACCAATGCGCTGTTGGCCGGTCTGGAAACGATTCCCCGTCAGGAAATTACGTACCGGGGCATTACCCGGTCTGAAATGGATACCGATGCCATTTTACAGCGGCGGCCGCAAATCGTCCTGGTTGACGATTTGGCCCACACCAATGCCCCTGGCTCGCGCCATTTGCGACGTTATCAAGACGTGCTAGAACTGCTCAACAGCGGCATTGACGTGTACACAACTATCAATATCCAGCACCTGGAGAGCCTCAATGACATCGTTTCCCGCGTGACCGGCGTTGCCGTGCGGGAAACGGTGCCTGATCACATCCTGGATGAAGCATCAGAGATCGAGCTGGTTGACTTACCTATTAATGAATTATTGAACCGGCTTGAGACCGACAAAGTGTACGTTCCGGAACAAGACGAACAGGCTTTGCGCCAGTTCTTCCGGCCCGGAAATCTGACTGCTCTTAGGGAGATGGCCCTGCGCCGGGTGGCCGACCGCGTTGATGAACAAATGCGGGCTTATATGCAGATGCACGCCATTCCTGGTCCCTGGCCGGCCGGGGAACGCCTCATGGTCTGCATTAGTTCTAGCCCGTTAGGCGAGCGTCTGGTACGAACCACGCGGCGGTTGGCGCGGCGGCTAGATGCGGAATGGATTGCTGTCTATGTGGAGACGCCTGGCCATGTTAATTTGCCGGAGGCAGATGAAGATCAGGCGGCGCGAACACTGCGGCTGGCCGAGGAATTGGGTGCGCAAACCGTCCGGCTTACGGGCAATTCGGTGGCAAAAACATTGGTGGATTATGCCCTTAGCCGAAATGTGACCAAAATCGTAGTCGGCAAACCGCTCCACCCCCGTTGGCGGGAATGGCTGCGGGGGTCAATCATTGACCAGGTTTTGGATTACAGCCAGGATATGGATGTTTATGTGATTAGTGGCAAAACGGAGACTGCCCGGCCTTCACGTATACGGCCGTTTACCAAACGGCCGTTGTTTAAGTGGCAGGGCTATTTGCTGGGCGCGGGCCTGGTCATATTGGTAACATTGTTGGGTCTGCCCTTACGGCCGTTTATCAACCCCACCAACCTGGTTATGCTTTACCTGGCGGCGGTGATGATAACGGCCGTTCGCCAGGGGCGCTGGCCGGCTATTGTTGCTTCACTCTTGAGCGTGATCGTCTTTGACATCACCTTCGTCCCTCCTTATTACACATTTGTCGTAGCCCATGCCGAATATTTGCTGACCTTTGTCGGGCTGCTGGCTGTTGGACTAGTCATCAGTACGCTGGCGGCGCGCACCCAAGAGCAGGCTTTGGCCGCCCGCCACCGTGAAGCGCAAACGGCCGTTTTATTTGAACTGAGCCAGGGGTTAGCGGCCGTATCCAACCCGGCGGCCATTGCTCAAACTGCGGTTAACCATATTCAAACGGCCTTTAACGGCCCGGCTGCGCTCTTTTTGCCCGACGAGAGTCGAGAACATCTCATGTTACAATCCAGCACGCCCAATTTTCCCTCCAGCGCTGATGAGCATGCCGTTGCCGGCTGGGTCTTTCGCCACAGTCAGCCGGCCGGCCGCTGCACCGATACACTAACCAATGTCAACGGCCATTACCTTCCTTTGCAGGCTTCAGGACAAACCATTGGCGTAATGGCGGTCGAATTTCCCGAAGATTTCAAGGGACTCCTTTCTGGCGAACAGCGTCGTTTTTTGACTTCTTTTTCCAATCAGGTGGCGCTGGCATTAGAAAGCGCCTATTTGGCCGATCAGGCGCGGCGTGCCCGGCTGTTGGAAGAGACAGAAAAGCTGCAAACGACTCTGTTAAATTCCATCTCCCATGATTTGCGCACACCGCTGGCCACAATTACCGGCGCATTGAGCAGTCTGTTAGATGATGCTGATTTACTGACAGAAGCGGCCCGGCGCGATCTGCAATTTACCGCCTGGGAAGAGGCGCTGCGGTTGAATAGATTTGTCGGCAATTTGCTGGACATGACCCGCCTGGAATCGGGGGCGATGAAAGTGGTGCGGCAGCCTTACGATGTGCAGGAACTCGTCGGGGCAACGCTGGCACAGATGCCTAATCGCCTGCGAGACCGTACCGTAAAACGCATGATTCCCGATGATCTGCCGCCGATTGCGATTGACTTGACTTTGATGATTCAGGCATTAATGAATCTGGTGGATAATGCTGTCAAATATACGCCCCCGGACGAACCCATTGAAATCGAAGCTCACCAGGAACGGGAAGCCGTAATTGTGGCTGTCAAGGATCGGGGACCGGGTATACCGGAAGCGGAATTGGAGCGGGTTTTTAGTAAATTTTTCCGGCTAAACCGCAGCGGGATTGGGGGAACAGGTTTGGGGTTGTCGATTGCCAGGGGGATTGTGGAGGCGCATAACGGCCGTATCTGGGCCGAAAACAGGCCAGAAGGTGGCGCAATCTTTTCAATAGCGCTGCCAACCGAGAGATTGGAGACGGATAATCTCTAATTTCCATTCTCCTAAATATCAATCTTCAGCCGATAGCCCACGCCTGGCTCAGTCAAAATATACTGTGGATTCGAGGGGTCTTCTTCAATTTTGCGGCGCAGGTTGCTCATGTGAACACGCAGCAAGTGAGTTTCGGTTTGGAAACCGGCCCCGCGCACTTCTTTTAGCAGTTGCTGGTGCGTTAGAACGCGTCCGGCATAGTGAATCAAAACCCGCAGCAAGTCGTATTCAGTGGGGGTTAGCTGTACTTCTTCACCGTCGTAGGTCACAACGCGAGCCGTTAAATCTACTTTTAGTTGGCCACTGGTAAAGACGAGTTCTGGCTCTTCCTGCTCCCGATAGGCGTGGCGCAGGGCTACCCGCAGTCTGGCCGTCAGTTCGCCAACGCTGAACGGTTTGGTCAGATAATCGTCGGCGCCGGCATCCAGCGCTTCAATTTTGTCTGTATCTTGATTTTGCACTGAAAGAATGATGATGGGCGTTGGCGTCCATTCGCGAATGCGCCGGGTCACTTCAATGCCATTGATACCGGGCAGCCCTAAATCCAGGATGATCAGGTCTGGCCTGATGTTGACAGTTTTTAATATGGCATCCTCGCCAGTGGCGGCCTCGTATACTTCATACCCGTGAGCGCCAAGCGACGTACGCAAAAAACGCCGGATGGCGTGTTCATCGTCAACGATTAATACTTTCGTCTTCTGCATATCTGCGAGTTCGTCTAGATTAACGGCCGTTTGCTCAAACAACATAATTATATCCTTTACCGGAACCTTTGGAAATTTATAGGCAGCCAGGCCGGGTTTTCTGTTTGGTTCGCAATGCTTTGGGAGCCTGGGCATCTTGCCCGCCCCCGGCAGACGGGCGATCCGCGCTTCATTTCGATCTACTGATACTACTTTCCCGTTTTTCCCTAATCACCCCGCCAGCCTGAAGCACTATCATCCTGCCACCACTCGGAACCGTCAATGTGCCTGTTGGCATAGCTCCACAAAGCCACCGAGCCAAAGACCAGGCTCAAAATGACGATAACTGGAATAACCATTGTGTGTGATAGTCCAAAATAGCGGCCAAGAATGATAAGGGCCGGGATTGTTCCGCCAATTAAAACAAGTGGCATGTGCTTCCTCTGTTGGAGTTTTGATTTCATGGTCTATATCCTTCGCATTCCAGAGAATAAATTGTGGGTCTTCAGGATTTCGTGGGGTGTAGGGGCGTACCCTTGTGGTCGCCCAGAGCAGGGCGGGCACAAGACCCGCCCCTACATGACAAGACCCCGTGAATTCCCAAAGAGCCTAAATTGTGAATTGAGTCTATCCAAAAAGGCATTAAGGGGATGACAAGAGATCAGAGATAGAGGTCAAGAAAATATCAAGTCCGTATTGAAGTATTGGTCTGACACGAACGTAAGGCCGGTATTGCCGGGTAATAAAGCCAGCGTTTCGACAGCATCAAGCCGCTTAACAACGACGTGGAGCGGCTTAACAAGCGCGTAAAGCCAGCATCACGACGATATAAAGCCAGCTTTATCAAAGCAGAAAGCCAGCGATTCAAAGAAGTTTCGCTGGCTTTTTATTGTTGTGCTGTGTTTTGGGGGTGGTTGGACGGCCGTTCCCCCACCACTTATCCGTTCCTTTCCCAATCTGTTGTTGCTAGCGAGTACGGCCGTTCCCCCACCACCTATCCGTTCCTTTCCCAATCCGCTGTTGTTAACAAGTACGGCCGTTCCTCCAACAATACACTTGAAGGTGAGTACGGCCGTTTCCCCACCACCTATCCTTACTTCAATCCGTTGTTGCTAACAAATACGGCCGTTTCCCACAACACAGTTGGTCAGGCAAGAATGGTCAAGAGGGGACACGGCGGTGACACCGGCCCCAGCGCATGGGGAAGAACGCGCCGAAGCAGGGCAACTGTCAATGACCCATTATTGTTTTTACTTTATTTGGATCAAGCACTGTCATATCACGAAGTAGTGGACTATGGCTCATCTCATTAGCTAATTCACTTGTGCTATTGGTAGCACCAAGAGTAACCGCTAAATCGTAGAATCCACTAAATGCAGCAAAAAATGTATTTGCATCTAAACTATCTTCTTGTAAACCATGCACATAAATAAGATACCCTTGTCTATCGATAAAAACATTCTAAATTCATCGCCATTGGTAGATACAGGAATATAGTTAACAGGTTTGTTAGGCATCTTTGAGCCATCAATCGCAATAGCTGTTAGTGTATCTCCCCAATCCCATAAATAACCATTTTCATTTCTTTTTAATTGAGGTAAAGCTAATGAAAAAGTTTCAACAGGTGGTCTCATTTCAGGTGTTGATGAAGATGTAATTTTTGTGCCCGGAATAGTGATTGTAATAGTTGTGCCAGTTTTTTGTGCTTGTTCAATTGATTCAACAAAATTATTTGGTGTAGTGTTATCTATCTTTGCACTTCCTGCATCGAGATCTCCTCGTTGATACATAAATCTAAACACCTCGGTAAACTTTTCACCGACTATTTGCTGCGATGATTTATCTGTAAAATTATCTCCCAAGTTGATTTGGTCTAACAAAGTTTGGTGATATAAGATCGAAAATCCAAGTAGTTTGGAGGAATGCGGCACAACTTTTTCTGAACTTCAAATTAATGCTTCTATGTACCAATCTTCAACATTTTGCCCTACTGAGATCTCTGGGAAGCCTTGAGCATCGCAAAGGACTAGGCCATTATTCTCCAGATGAACGAGGTTTCTCCAAGAACCCTCCCAAAATACTTGTTCTGTGGCCGTTAACGTCATACTGAACTGCCGCCCATTTACGGTTGGTTGTTTCAGCTTGAATGCAATGACTCTAGCTACGATAGCGCCACTTTGATCCTTGACTACAATGTCTCGGCTGTCAATACATCAATATGGTACTGACCATCAGCTAACAACCCCGCTTCTTGCAAAGAGGTAGAGCAGATCGTATCAGTCCTTAAAGTAAGGGTTGTGTCTTTTACAGATAATGCATCCTTGTTTATCCACCAACAGTGGTATCAGACATTTGCCATTGTCATTGGAGCCGCTTCGGCTAAATAGGCGGCACATTTCTGTTTTGTTGCGCGTTAACGGTTGGTTGTTAGACTGGATCAATTCCCTAACTTCTGTTATCCATGCTGGTGCTCAGAGGAAAAAGACTGGAAGCCCCTCAGCACCATAGTTTGTTCTGAAGTCGGCGGTGTGGCTGTTGGGGTCCTGATTGCAACAGTTTGACCATTTTGATGATTCAATCCTGTCCTCAACGACGGTAACTGTTCCCCCACTTGAGTCATTATCTATTAGTGTGGAAGTTACTGGTGCTTCTTCCACAATGGCTGGCGCTACTGTACATGATGCCAAAGTAACGACAGCCAAAGACCCTCCACCAACAGCATAAGGTTTAGCTTTAGAGGGGGTCTTCATCCAAATGTAATGCATAACGGCAACTAAAGCCCAAAAAGGACTGGTAAGAACAGCAGCGGCATATTTAGCTGCCCTTGAATGAATAATTAAGGCTAATACATCCTTTGACGACTCATATATCTTATGAAGTCTTACCATACCTTGATGGACTGAATGCCCAGTCTGTTCTCTCATAATTGTTTCAATTTGCCAATAAATACGAGGATTTTTCCCTCTCCCTGCTTTGATATGGAGTCATTCCTCCCTCTTGCCCAGTCCCCCTAAATCGCCCGCCGAATCATTTGCGCAAATTCATGGGCACGGGCAACGGCCGTTCCCACATACCCCCCCGCATCCATCAACCCGCGCACCTGATCTGCCGCCAAAAATTCCCCAATCCGCTCATCAACGACCAACAGGCTGACCAGCGGATTCTCCTCGCCGCGCCGCAGCGCTGCCCAGGCAGCCAGGCTGGCCTCGCGGATCCATTCGTGCCCCTCCTGGCGGCTGGCCCCGGCGGCAACTAGGGCCATCAGCACCCGCTCTGTGGCGGCAAAAGGGCCGTAAGTGGCTAGGTTGCGCTGGACGGCCGTTTCATCCACCACCATCTCAGCCACAATCCGGCTGGCGCGGCGCAGCAGTTCGTCCGTCGCCAAAAACGCCTCGGCCAGCATGATGCGCCGGTTGGCCGAATCATCCAGGCTGCGCTCCAGAATGGCCTGGCTGGCATTGTCCCAGGCCACCGCCGGCAGCGCAGCCACGTAGCGGGCCAGCGAGCAAATATTCTCGGTGTTGATGGGATTACGTTTGAACGGCATCGCCGACGACCCCACCTGTTGTTTGCCAAACGGCTCGGCCCATTCGCCAAAGGGCGGCGACTGCAAAACGCGAAAATCGAGGGCAAATTTATGCAGCGAGGCGGCGATCCCGGCCAGCCCTTGCAGCAGGCGCAAATCCTGCTGGCGGGTGTAGGTCTGGGTGGCGATAGGGAAATAGGGCAGTTCTAATACAGCCATCGCCGCCGCTTCCATTTGCTGCGCCGTTGTGCCGGTTCCGTGCAGTAGTTCGCCGTAACTCGCCTGCGTGCCGACGGCGCCTTTGAAGCCTTTTCCCCGGAGATTGGAGATTAGAGACTGGAGACTGTGTAAATCATCGAGTAAATCCTGGGCATAAACAGCGAAGCGGTAGCCGAGGGTGGTCGGTTCGGCCGGTTGGATGTGAGTGTGGGCCATAGTGGGAACGGCCGCATACGCTTCAATCCGCTCTGCCAAATGCCCCAGCAGTGTTTTGAGCTGCGCTGCCAGCAGCCGGGCCGCTTCCCGCTGGCGCAGCACGTCCACGTTGTCGGTGATATCGGCGCTGGTAGCACCCCAATGGATGATGCCGCCGCCGGCCGGGCACTGCTCGGCAAAGACCCGGATTTCGGCCATCACGTCATGCCGGGTCTCTTTTTCGATTTCCAGCGCCCGTTCGATGTTGACGTTTTCCTGCTGGCTTTGCAGGTCGGCGAGCTGTACGGCCGTGACCAATCCGGCCTGGTGCTGCGCCGTGGCCAGCGCCACCCAGACGCGGCGCATCAACCGCCGTTTGTGCGTTTCCGACCAAATCTGGCGCATGGCTTCACTGCCATAGCGCCAGGTCAGCGGCGAAATATAAGTTGAATGATTAAAGTTCATGCTGGCTTACGAATGACCCCAACGTGGAACAACCATTTTCCCGGGGAATGCTCTGCCATTCACTGAGGACAAACATGCCCCTGTTTGACCCCAATCATGCGAACTTATTCCTCTTCGTCTGACGCATGCCGCTTCCGTTTGCGGCCCGGTTTTCTTTTTGTTTGTTGTTGTAGTGCGCGCGTTTCTTCAATAAGACGTCTGCGTTCTGCTTCTAACCTCGCCAAGATTTCAGCATTTTTTTGTTTTTGGTCCTGCGACAGCTGTACCTTCCGTCTTGCCATGCTAAAGCTCTCCTACATTCTTGCCGGTATTCGCTGGCGATACTCACAAATATTTTCTGGCCTCCATTATACCCCAATTTAGGAATGATTTTGGGGCAATTTGGGGAAATATCGCAATTTTTCGAAAATCAGTGTGGGGTGTCAGGTGGCCCTTTGTCATGCAACATTTTGTCATGCGTCATGAGCCGGGTCTTGGCTGACGCATGACGCATGACGCATGACTTTTACCGGCGAGCCTGATAGTTGGGCGCTTCTTTGGTAATGAGAATGCCATGCGGATGGCTTTCCAGCAAACCAGCGTTGGTAATGCGCACGAAACAGGCTTTCTCTTGCAGTTCAGCCAGGTTAGCCGCGCCAACGTACCCCATCCCGGAGCGCAGTCCGCCGACCATCTGGTAGATGATGTTGGCCAGCTTGCCGCGATAGGGAACCTGTCCTTCCACACCTTCGGGAACCAGCTTGTCGCGCTCACCGCTGGATTTGACGCCGCTGCCATACCGGTCTGCGCCATGCCCCTGCATCGCGCCCATGCTGCCCATACCCCGGTACACTTTGTAGCGGCGGCCTTCGTAGAGAATGATTTCGCCAGGGCTTTCTTCCAGCCCGGCGAGCATGGAACCCAGCATAACCACGTCGGCCCCGGCAGCCAGGGCTTTGACGATGTCGCCGCTGTATTTGATGCCGCCGTCGGCGATGACGGGGATGTTGTGTTTGTGACTTTCGGCGGCGCATTCGAGTACGGCCGTTAACTGCGGTACTCCCGCCCCGGCTACAATACGAGTCGTGCAAATGGAACCCGCGCCAATGCCCACCTTTATCGCGTCGGCTCCGGCGTTGATGAGGTCGCGCGTTCCCTGGGCGGTGGCCGCATTCCCGGCAATGATAGGCAGTTCAGGATACAAATTTTTAGCCGCTTCGACGGTTTGCAGCACCAGAGCCGTGTGGCCGTGAGCGGTGTCAATGACGGCCACGTCAATACCGGCGTTGACCAGCCTTTCCAGGCGGGCCATCCCTTTGGCCCCGACCCCAATGGCTGCCGCGCAGAGGAGACGGCCGTTGCCATCCGTCGCCGTGTTAGGGAAATCCAGCTTCTTGAGGATGTCTTTAACGGTGATGAGACCTTTGAGACGGCCGTTGCCATCCACCAAAGGCAGCTTTTCAATGCGGTGGCGGTGCAAAATCTCCTTCGCCGCCTCCGGTGTT
This sequence comes from Ardenticatenaceae bacterium, assembly GCA_020634245.1. Taxonomy (GTDB): domain Bacteria; phylum Chloroflexota; class Anaerolineae; order Promineifilales; family Promineifilaceae; genus JACKCC01. The sequence goes on from JACKCC010000008.1 coordinate 35,052, forward strand.
GTGCCTACCGGCGCAGTGATCAGATTTTCATGGGTCATAAATTCAGAAACACGCTGCGTACCCGGCGTAACAAAACGCACGTCCCGATTGGTCAATATGCCTACCAAAATCCCGTCATCATCAGTAATGGGCACGCCGGAAATATGGTAATGACTCATCAGATCTTCGGCTTTGGCCAGCGTATCCGACGGGTGCAGCGTGATGGGATCAACAATCATCCCGGCTTCCGAGCGTTTGACTTTATCCGCTTCCGCCGCCTGCTCTTCCGGCGACATATTACGATGCAGGACGCCAATCCCGCCCTGCCGGGCCAGAGCTATCCCCATTGCCGCTTCCGTCACCGTATCCATCGCCGCCGACATGATGGGAATATTTAACATTAAATTACCGGCCAACCGGGTACGCAAGTCGACTTCGGCCGGCAGCACCTGAGAATAATTGGGGGCCAGTAAAACGTCATCAAATGTGTATGCCCAATCGCCAATTTTGTCTGCAATATCCATTTTCATTTCCTTTGAAAATAGGAGCGCGAGCAGTTTGCTCGCCCTTTGCGGTCTGGCAGACCGTGGCCCATTTTCATTTATGGTAGTGCGCCGCGGCGCATGATGTCTCCTTGAAAAAGACCCTAAGGGTTTTGCAAAACCCTTAGGGTCTAAAAAGCGCTAATTGCGGCGCGGTTTGGGTTTGGCCACGCGCTTGCTGCGCCGACGATCAGCTTTATCTGGAATCTTGTCGTAGCGCCAGAGTAAAATGTAGACACCAACCAGGGTAATCGCAAAAGCCACCAGCATGGAATAAGTCAGGAAAGAACTGCCAATGGCCGGTTGATCGGGCCGGAAGAATTCAATCCAGGTACGATTACCGCCCCACCAAATCAAGAAGATGGCGAACAAGGTTCCTGGCTTCCACTGGTCACGGTAACGGCCGTTAAGCCAAATCAGCAAAACGAAGCCGATGAACAGGACCAGTGATTCATACAGGAAGGTCGGGTGGAAACGGGTGGTATCCGCCGGGAACTGGGTCAAATCACGGTACTGTGGCAGGCGGTAGGCCGGCTCTATGAGGATGCCCCAGGGCAGTTTAGTGGGCGGGCCGTACAATTCCTGGTTGATGAAGTTGCCCCAGCGGCCGATAGCCTGGGCAATGAGCAGCGCTGGGCCGGCTACGTCGGCGTAATGCCAGAAGCGCAGCTTGCGCCAGCGTACAAACCACAGTCCAACCAGTACCGCACCGGCAAACCCACCCAAAATGTTGACACCGCCGGAACGGATGTTGATCACGTCGATGAAGGAGTTGTATTTTGCCCCGGCGATGACATCGAGCAGGACGTAGGTCAACCGGGCAAACAAGTAGCCGGTAAAGACGACGAGAATCAAGCCGTTGTACAGGTCGTCTACGCTTTGGCCGCGCCGCTCAATTTCGCGGGCGGCCCACCAGGCGCCAATGGCAATACCGATGGTGATGAGGATGCCGTACCAAAAGATGGGGAATCCGTCTCCGATGGGGATGGTGAAAGCCACCCTGTTGATGTGTAATCCGTCTAACATCTATGCTCCTTAAAATTATAAACGATGATTGATGATTGATGAATTTTCATTCACCGCGCTTCTTTCGCTGCGGTCGGTGTTATGCTGAACCACCACCAGGGTTGCAAGGTGGCGAAGTGGCGAAGTAAAAACCACTCCGGTGGTTCATACTAAACTCCGCCACTCCGCAACACTTTTTAATCCAGATAGCCCAGGCTGCGTAACTGCTGCCGGAGCTGTTTATCGTCCAGATCAACGGCCGTTCCCGCAGCCAAATCTTCCCGTTTAATTTTAGCCGTCTGGGCCATGCGCTTTATGTCACGGTGGAGTACGGCCGTTTCTTCGGGAAACTGAGCCATCTCATCCTGTAATTCTAGCGGATCAACCGTCAAATTAAAAAGTTCATCCGGTTCTTCGTCCACCTGGATGAGTTTGCGTGCCGGTTGGGCGGCGTCGCCGCAGACGGCCGCCCGGCGTATGGCCAGACAGCGGTACGACTCCAGCAAATCCGGTTGGTTCTTTTCCAGCGTGCGGACGAAATTCATGGGCGGGTAGATTTCACTGTAGGCAGTGTTTTGTTCCGGGTCACGGCCGTTTACAGTATGCAGCAGCGTCAATTCATTGGCTTCATCCAGGCCGCAGTCGGCGCAGCCAGCGGCGTCCAACATCGTGTGGAAAACACGCCGCGTACTCACCGGCGTCGTGACCCGCTCGGGCCGGGCAATTCGTTCCGGCCACTGCATCAACAGCGGCACGTGCACCAGTTCCTGATAAGCGACAAAGGCATGACCCATGAAATTGTGCTCGCCCAGCCCGTCACCGTGGTCGGCAACAATGAGGGTGAGCGTATTGTGCTGGTTGGCACGGCCGTTCAGCACTCCCAACAGTTCGCCCAAATAATCATCCTGGTAGGCCACCTCGGCATCGTACATATCGCTCAACACCCGGCTTTCCAACTCGCCCAACGGTTCGGCCAGCGGAGCCGGCCAGCGGAACGATTCCCGGTTCCAGGCCGCCATGATGCGGCGCGCCTCCTCATTTTCCTGCATGTAAGGCGCAACCTTGTTGACGAACTCAGCCGGTGGCCAGAAAGGCAGATGCGTTTCCATGAGGTTGAGGAAGAGGAAGAGCGGTTTGGATGACGGCCGTTTATCCCGCTGCCGCAAAAAGTGACTGACATCGCGCACCGAGCGGGCATTTTGCCCCTTAAAATTGGCATATTTTGACCACAGCGGCGTCAGCCAGGCGTTCAGCGAAATGCGAAAAGCTAAATCTGATTGGCCAAAAAAGTTTTGAATGGGGTAAGAAATGCGGCGTAAAAATTGGGTATAGGCCGAAGTCAGCCGCTTCAATGGCCAGGGCGAACGGGAAGATTCATGAGGCACGCTGGGAAATGCACCGCCGTAATTGTAGAAGGTCTTGAAACCACGCTTGAAGCCGTTGTTCAGGATGCCAACCAGCGGATTGTTGCAGAAACCAATCGTTTCGTACCCCTGCCCGGCCAACAATTCGGCCAGATGAGGCGTGTCCGGGCCGAGGCTTTGTGAAGACTGGGTCACTTGATGCGTCGTCGGATAGAGGCCGGTAAACATGGAGGCATGGCTGGGGATGGTCCACTGGGCCGGGGAAATGGCCTGTTCAAACAGGACGCTTTGTCGGGCAAATTGATCGAGGTGGGGGGTAACGGCCGTTTCATGGCCATAACAACCCAATCGGTCGGCGCGCTGGGTATCCAGCACAATGAAAATAATATCGGGTCTACTTTGCATACTTACTCAATCATCAACCGGTAGCCAATGCCGCGCACCGTCAAAATCCAGCGCGGCGCGGCCGGGTCAGCTTCAATTTTTTTGCGTAAATAATGAATATACGGCTTGATATTGTCCAGCGCATCTCGATCAGTCAGGCTCCAGGCCTCCTTGACCAGTTCGGCCGTGGGCACAACCTGCCCGGCCCTGGCCGCCAGCACCCGCAGCAAATCAAACTCGCGCGGCGTTAAATCCACCGCTTCATTATTGACGGTGACGATGTGTGCGGCCGTATCAACCACCAGCACCCCGTCACCCAAATCATATTTAGAAACAGTTGGAGCGGCCGTCTGGTTACGGCGCAAATGGGCTTTCACACGAGCCAAAAATTCTGCTCGATCAAACGGTTTGACAATGTAATCGTCCGCCCCGATTTCCAACCCTTTCACGATACTTTCCACATCGCCTACGGCCGTCAGAAAGATGATGGGCGTTCGCGTGAACCGGCGTACCGTCTGGCAAACCGCCCAGCCGCCCATGTGGGGGATCATCACATCCAGCAAAATCAGGTCAGGGCGCTGCTCCTGAGCCAGCCGCACGCCATCTTCGGCCGTGTGGGCCAGCAGCGGCGTCAATTCGGCACCGCACAATATGCGTTCGATAACTTTGGTCAAAGCGACATCATCGTCGATGACCAGAATTGTGCTGGACAAAATTCCTCTTCCTAAACTCTAAGGTGACAGTCACTTTCGCCCAATTGTTTCTAAAAGGCAATTAGCGGGAAAGTGACTGCCACCTGATTCTACGGTTTATTCAGCCAGGGTGACGGTCAACGAGTAATCGGCGACGCGATAGAAATAGTCTCGGACGACAATGGTGTACTCACCATCATCCGGCACTTCAAAGCCCTGCAAAACCTCATCTTCACCACTAATGCCATTATCCACAACCGTTAACAGTTCGCCGTCAGGCCCATAAATTTCAAAAACGCCATCCAATTCTGCGCCGCTGAGCACAACATCAATCATCACCGGCCCTTCGCTAAATGTCCAGGCGTGGCTTTCCCCATCGGCCAGCGTACCTGTAACGGTTTCACCCAATGCAATCGGCCCTTGCGGAATGGCATCGGTCAGGCCGGGTAGTTCATCGCCGCCCGTGCCGGGTTCTTCCGGCTCCGGGGTAGGCGTTGGTTCTGCAGCCGGCGGTATCCCCGGCGCGCCGCTGGTGTCTAACTCGTATTCTACGACTTCATCGGCCACATTACTGGGGCAAAGCGCCAGATTGTCTTGAATCAGGCAGTCGGACAGAGCGTAATCGGCGTTGAGCGGGATGAGATTGATCAGCCGATTGACGGTGTTGCCCAATCCCTCATTGCTGGCCGCCAGAATAATGACGCGGCGCTGCACCTCGCTTTCATCAAGCAAAATGAGAGCGGTACCGGACATTTGGATGTCACCCAGGTTGGATTGGATTAGGCGAACGGCCGTTTCCGCTTCTATGGTTTCCGTTTCTGTCTCTTCCGGCTGTTCCTCGGCCAGTGTCTCTTCCTCAATAGGCGGGTCGATCAGAAAAGTAATGTTATTTTCTTCCAACAACTTGCCTAACTCGCCAGCCTGATTGTACAGGCCCAGGTACAGCACGTCGGCCCCATCTTGCGGTTCGGCCGCCAGCAACAAATCACGGTCTACGCGGCGGAAGGCTTCTTGTAGGGCGATAATTTCGTCAAAAGCATCCGGCCCCAGTTCCGGGCCGCCGGTGTAAACCAGATTAACCGGGCTGTGGAAGAAATAGGGGAAATCGGCCAGCACCAGGCGGCGGCCGGTGGATTGGGCTAAAAAGTCGGCAATTTGGGCAATGAAACGGCCGTTATCATAAACCGTAAAATAAGGCTGCGTCATAAAATGGATGTCGCCCAGAGCCAATACCTGCCCATCCTGGCTGGCAGCAGCCAGCACTAATCTGCCGGGGCGGTCGGTTGTCGAGGACCAGGTGTTGTCGTCAGCCGTGATCAGCGCTTCGCCGGTCGGTCCCACTTGCAGTGAATGAGTGCTGTAAAACGCCAGTTTATCTACCCCATCAACCAAACCATTTTCGGCAAACCCTTCGCCACGCAAAATGATATTGCGAAAATTGCCCTCGTTTTCTACCGTGTTGTACAAATAATCACTGTTGAAGGCGATGTCAAATTCATTCGCCAGACTATTAAGTGGAATCTGGTCGGCTACCAGCGTAGGATTCAAGCCAAAGAAATCTTCCTCATCATAAACCAGACTGAACCGTGTAGGATCGCCAACAAGCAGCAACCGGCCACCGCGATCGACAAATCGGCGCACGGCCAGAATTTCGTCCGGTGCGAATTCACTCAACGGCGTGATGACGATGAAGGCGTTGATGGTGCGCAGTGCCTGGCTGAGATCGCCCCCGTCAAAGGGCAGCATTTCCACGCCGCGCGCCGCTAAACGGCCGTCCAGATAAGCAATATCTTCCAACGTGAAATTGTTGTCATGGGCCTGATCCAGCAGAACCAACCCTTCCATCGTTTCCGGGTTATCAACAAACTCGGAACCTTCCGGCGTGGGAACAGCTTTAATCGCCTCCGGATCATAGGGTGGCGGCGGAACCCGCTCTTCAGCATTCAGGTCGTAAAATTGCAAATAGCGAACGGCCGTTGGCGCCACCAACAGCAGGACAAAAACAATCAAAAATAAAATAGCTTTTCGCATTCTGCCCCCTCTTCCTTAACGGTAAGATGGCAACTCAAGATAACGATAATAAAGTCCCGGCGCTAAATCCGACGGCTGCGCCCACAGCTTTTGTTGATCGATGGGCGGCGGTTCATAGGCAAAAGTATATTGGGTTTGCCCGTCAAACGTTAAGGGATAGAGTTCTACAACCTTAAAGTTGGAAATCCCGGCCAATTCCGCAGCCTTTTGAACAGCTTCTTCATTGGCCAACAAGCCGTCAATCAATCCCATTTCCAGAGCCTGGACGCCGGTAAATATTTCCGCCCGCGACAAAACGTCATCGCTAACTTCCAAACGACCGGAACGGCCGTTTCTCACCGCCTCCAAAAAGGCAAACTTGGCCCGCTCAATCTGCCGCACCGAGCCATCCCGCGTACCGCCAAATGCCTTGTAAGGACCGGTCGTCAACACTTCTTCCTCAATATACACGTCGCCCGGCAGTGATGAAATGACGCCAATGCTGCCTACAGCCGAGGTCGGCTTGGCATAAATTTCATCAGCAGCAGCGGCCATGTAGTAAGCGCCGCTGGCCGCCAACAAATCCACCGATGCAACCACCGGCATATCAGCCCGCAAGTTCAGCACGTCCAGATACAGCTCTTCACTGTAAGCGGCCGATCCGCCTGGGCTGTTAATAACCAGCACAACCGCTTTAACGGCCGGATCAGTGCGGGCATAGGCCAACTGCTCCGTAATTTCATAAGCAGTCAAACTATTGATGTCGTAGCTCAAGCGCACAATACCGATTTCTGGCTGCGGAACCAGGCGCGGCGCAGCCGACCAACCAACAGCCAGTGGAACCAATACTACAATCACAAAGAGAAATATTGACTGCAAAGGGGAACGGCTGGGCTTGTTTTCATCAGCCATAGGTATCTCCTTCCAAAAGTGTAAACAATTGCTGCATAGGATAGCATGACGCCGAATGGGTAGCAACACGAAGAAAGCGATTTGTTCTAAATTACAAAAGTCTGGCAGGATTTTGCTGTCAAGAAGTGCCAGGCACAGGGCAGAACGGCCTGATTCGAGCGAGACCATAAGCCCTGTACATGGCACTATGCACAATCGTGAAAAACGGGGGTTGACTTTATAGAACATTCGTGCTATTCTGATTCAGAACAAATGTTCTAATACTTCCCTCCGCAAATGGGCCTGGTGTGTGCGACCCACATCAGGCCCTCCTCTAAAGTCTGAACATTTGCGGCAACTTATTTGTAACTGTTTGTTCTATCGGCTGGCAGAGACACGGTTCAACAAACAAAAGAGAGGAGACATCATGCGACACGAACAATCTTTTCAAAATGGTAATAACTTTGCTGTTAATTTATCGGGGATGAATCTCAATGTATCCCGCAAGGCGACCATTGGCGTCATTTTAGCCATCGCCTTGTTAGCCTTTGAGATGTTTAACTTTGACACGACGCAGTACGCGCTGCGCAATTTGTTAGGCGAAGTTAAGTTCTTGGGTCTGCAATGGGCCAGCATTCTGGCGATTGCCTTCTGTTCGATTGATTTTGCCGGTTTAGCCCGCTTATTTACACCAGAAAAAGGGGCCGATGAGCCTAAAGAGGTCTGGTATTTGATGGGGGCCTGGTTCCTGGGCGCGACGATGAATGCCGTGATGACCTGGTGGGCGGTATCTTTAACGCTGCTCAATCATGAGTTTGGCAATGAGGTACTGGGCCGGGAAACGCTGTTGAGTGTCGTCCCCGTTTTTGTAGCCGTGTTGGTCTGGTTGACGCGTATTTTGTTCATCGGCGCGTTCACGGTAGCCGGCGACCATATTTTTGATTTTAGCCGGTCGGCTTTGGCGCGGGAATCTCGTCCCCAGCCGACCATGCCCGTCCAAGCGCCGCCAATGCGTGCGCCCAAGCGGGAACCGGTAAGCCGTTCGCCCCAACCCGCTATGCCGGCTGCGGCCCAGCCCTCTCAGGAAGTACCTGCTTATGAGGATGAAGGGTTCCCGACACGGCCGTCACAACCCGTCCGCCAGAATTCCCGTATCCGCCAACGTCCGCCAATGCCTAATAGCGGTATCCGCCGGGTCCCGACGGCCGGAGTCCAGGCTCGTTCACGCAATAACTGATTTGATTGACAAGATTTCCGCTCCAAGAAGGAACGAGGTAAACTATGACTGTTTACGGTGAAACTTTAGGAACATCTTATCAGGTGCTGCAAACACCCTTGAACCAAGAGGATTACTATTTCCAGCCAGAGTACCGGCCACAAACGCCTGTTGACATAGTCAATCAGCGAATGATGATTATTTTGGCTGTGGTGTTGGGCATGGTGGTAACGGCCGTTATCACCATCACTATCCCCCGCCTCCTTAACCAGGAACAATCAACTGTTATAGAAACAACAAATCCAGGTGAAACGGTTGGGGAAGACGGGGAAACGGCCGTGTCCGCCCCCGCTGCTGCCATGACAAAAGGCGGTATCTCACCCATCTTTTCGCCCCAAGTGCAGCATTGGGCGCCCCAAATCGTCGCCTGGGCTGCTCAATATGGCCTGGACCCTGACATCGCCGCCACGATTATGCAAATTGAATCCTGCGGCGATCCTCAAGCTGTCTCCGGTGCCGGTGCGCAAGGCTTGTTTCAGGTCATGCCCTTCCACTTTACTGCTGGTGAAACCATGCTTGACCCTGATACCAATGCGGCGCGCGGCCTGGCTTACTATGCGGAGCGATTGGTGCAAACAGGCGGCGACGTTTTTCAGGCTTTTGCCGGGTACAATGGCGGCCACGTAGCCGCGGCAGGCAATTGGAACACCTGGGCCAATGAAACACAGCGTTATTACACCTGGAGCAAAGGCATTTATGAAGATGCCAAATCCGGGGCAGCAACCAGTACAACCTTGCAGCAGTGGATGCAAGCTGGCGGAGCCAGCTTGTGCCAGCAGGCATCCAACCGGCTTAATTTGAATTAATAACTATGGGTGTGCTTCAGACTAGTTGATCCAAGTGCCAGCCACTTTTACTAATTTTGAAATTTTGTTTAGCTGTCGGGCGTGGAACGTAAATAAGAATACGTTCCACGCTTTTTATTTCCAGTTGACGGGGGTTTTTAGGGGTCTTATACTTGTTTTATATCTGTCATTGCCCACTCACTGGCAAGCCGTTTAGGTAAAATTGGTTTACCTTGAGCCATCTTAATATCCACGTAATCCGCATTGGAAGGAGGTTTTTATGTCTTTTTCAATAACCTGGCACGGTCATGGTACCTTTTCACTCAATATTGGTGGTAAGCATATTGTTGTTGACCCGTTTTTTGCTGGCAACAATCCGGCTGCGAAAACGGCCGTTTCCGATGTCGCCGCCGATTTTATCCTGCAAACCCACGGGCACGGCGATCATATTGCCGATACCGTTGGCCTGGCCATACGCACCGGCGCGTTAGTCATCGGCAATTTTGAAATTTGTAACTGGATAGGCGGCAAAGGCCACGACAATGTCCACGCCATGAACACCGGCGGCGGCTGGGATTTCCCCTTTGGCCGGGTGAAGATGACTCCCGCTTTGCACAGTTCCGGGCTGCCCGATGGCAGTTATGGCGGTGATCCGGGTGGTTTTGTCGTCACAGCTGAAGGCAAAAACATCTACATTGCCGGTGATACGGCCGTGTTTTCCGACATGAGCCTCATTGGCCGTATGGGATTAGATGCAGCCATTCTCCCAATCGGTGACAACTTTACGATGGGACCAGACGACGCTTTGCTGGCGATTGATTACTTAAAGCCTAAAGTGGTCATTCCGTGCCATTACAACACCTGGCCGTTGATTGCTGTCGATGCGGCCGCCTGGGCCAAACGGGTCAGTTCGGAGACAGAAGCTAAACCTGTCGTCCTGGCTGTGGACGAAACGTATACTGTTTAACTGCAATAGGGGGGTGTCATCCAATATGATACTAGGATAAGGGTGAAGTTGGCCTTCGCCCTTTATATTTTTGAAAGTGTACTGTTTTATCAGTACGCTTTTTCCCTGTTCTCTGGAGGTTAATAAAATGATGAGAAGAATGTATTGGTTTGTCGTCTTACTGCTGTTGTTGAGTCTGCCAGCTTTGGCGTGTAGTGTGTTTGGCAGCGATGAGGCAGAGGCAACGGCCGTACCCGAAGCAGCACCCGTCGTAGAAGAATCAGCACCTGAGGTAACGGCCGTTCCACCAACAGCCGAGAGCGCTGCCGAACCCGCTGCCGAACCCACCGTTGCCGAGGAAACAACCACGGAACCGGCCGTTCCCGAATCAGCCCTATCCCTCAACACAATCGAAGAACTGCCCTTCAACAGCTACCGCATCACCATGGTTCTGGAAGTTACCGGAAAAAAAGAGGATGGGCAGGAAGTTACCCAGTCCATGAATTCCGAATTCACTGTTTCCAATGATCCCAAAATCATGAATATTGCCATGAATTTCTCGGGAATTGATGAGACCATCGGTTCCGAATCAATCGAAATGGCACAGGTCGATGGCACTTCCTATATGGTCATACCAGAAATGGGCTGTATTACTACCAGCGGCGGTGACATTTTAGAGGAGAACCCATTCGCCGACATGATGGCGCCGGACCAGTTTCTGAATGACATGAACAATGCCAAGTATGAAGGCGAGGAAACCATCAATGGTATTGCCACCCGTCATTACTCGTTCGACCAATCGGCTATGACCGGCACCGATCTCACAGATGTCAATGCAGCAGAAGGGCATGTTTACATCGCCCAGGATGGTGATTATCTCGTGCGTTTGACCCTTGATGCCAATGGCAACATTGATTTATTTGACGAAGGCCTGGTTGAAGATAGTCAAATGCACATCGAAATCAATTTAACTGATATTGATGTACCGGTTGAAGCAGCAATTCCAGCGGCCTGCGCAGCCGAAGATGGCTCAGTTGGTAGTGTAAATTCGGAATTCCCCATGCTGGAAGACGCAACAGAAATTACTTCTTTTGCCGGTGTCCTCAGCTACCAGACCGTCACAGCGACGGAAGATGTACTGGCATTCTACGATGATGCATTAACCAATGAAGGCTGGGCAAAAGATGAAGAAGGTTCCTTTGTTGCCGGCAGCAGTGCCATGGTCAATTACACGCGTGAAGGCGTCTCATTGAGCGTTACAATAAGCCCAAATGAGAATGGCAATGGCAATTATGTTATTTTGCTGAGTGACGCAGGGGAATAAGATCAGCGATTTAGTCCAGATGAAAGCCCTCAATCTAATCAGGTTGAGGGCTTTTTTGTTTTAAGGGGTGATGATGACTTCGGGTGAAAAAAGGCTGATACGGCCGTTCTCATCCAATGCCGCCAAACTAACCGCATAACTCATGCCAGGATCAAAACCGGTAAGCGCAACATTTCCAGCCTCATGAGCGCCCACAAATCGGAAAGGCACAAAATCGGGTGAATCGATAGGACGGAAGGAGATGACATAACCAGCCGCCATCGGATCCGGCGCCCAGTTAAGAATAAAACTGCCCGGATCATCCATCGGAGCCATATTGGGCGGGGATGGCATCGCCGGCGCGCCAATCGTATTAGCCACAGTTGCCACATTAATCTGGGTGACCTGCTGTAAATACGTATAATCAATCACTCCCCAGGAATCCTTAACCGAATTGAGCAGCGTGTAATCCTCTTCCGATTCCGTTAAACGCACGGCCCGCACGTTGGCATTGACAAATTCCCGCTGATCACCCCAACGCCCCTCACGATCCAATGAATTGATGATATTAATCGGGAATGTGGGCACATATAAGCCGCTGATGAAGTTGTAATATCGTCCCAATTCACCGGACGGTGACATGAGCATGTCCGGCGCAAACAGGCGGATGGATTGCGGGATGCCGCTTCGCCCGCCTACGGTATCGTAGTTGATGGCCGCCAAAATTGGCACATCTCTCAAATATAAATCTTGCAGCAAATGGCGTGCCCCATACGTCCCCTGTTCTTCCGCAGCCAGCGCCGCAAATATGACTGTATGATTCCAGCCTCGTGAACTGAGAACACGGGCAGTTTCCAGCAGCAGCGCCACGCCGGAGCCATTGTCATTAGCCCCCGGCGCGCGGCTGACACCATCGGTTACTTCAGCGGGGCGGGTGTCGTAATGGGCCATGACGACGACGACTCCGGTTGAGCCGCTGGTTCCGGGCAGCGTAGCAACAATATTTTGCTGTTCCGCAGCCAGGCCATTGTAATTCAACGGGAATGTTTGCTGCTGGACCTGGAGACGGCCGTTTCCCACCCGAATAAATTCATTATAAATCCACAAGCGAGCTGCCCCAATGCCCGAATTTTGCTGGTCAGTAACACTAAACGAATTACGCGTGCCAAAGCTTTCCAACGTCTGTACGTAGCCCATCAACTGCTGCTGCGACACTTCATTCAGCAAACCGGTAATGGCCGGATCAACTTTGGGCACAACATTACTCACCGGATCAAATACCAGTTCACCTAAGTTCACCGAACCGGCATCAAAGGGAACGGCCGTAGGCATCGGCGTCGGCAAAACCGGCTGCGGCGGCCCTTCCAGCAAAGTACAAGCCGCAGTCATACTCATCAAAAACAAAAGCGTAATAATTAATCGACGTGGCAAAATAACTCCCAAAAAAAATCAGGTTTTCAGAAAAAATAATACCCTATTTCACAAAATTGGAGATTAGAAAATGTTTAACAGATAATCAAAAAATAAAACCGCTGGGATCGGCCTGATCCCAGCGGTCAAATTCTCTACGATTTATCTTTAGACAGTACGGGGAAAAAGGAGGTTAAAAGGTCTAGCGGCACAGGGAAAATCGTCGTTGTATTCTGTTCCACGCCAATTTCAACCAGCGTCTGCAAATAACGCAGCGTCATGGCCCCCGGTTCCTCATTCATTCTGTGGGCCGCCAGAGCCAGCTGCTCCGAAGCCTGCAATTCACCTTCAGCATGGATGACCTTCGCCCGGCGTTCCCGTTCTGCCTCCGCCTGCCGCGCCATCGCCCGCACCATTGTTTGATTCAGCTCAACATCTTTGATCTCAACAATGCTGACCTTAATACCCCACGGCTCAGTTGCTTCATCAATAATATGCTGCAAAGTCTCATTAATCCGTTCCCGTTCTTGCAAAATGTGGTCCATATCTGACTGGCCAATCACATTCCGCAAGCTAGTTTGGGCAATTTGCCAGGTGGCTCGCCGGTAATCTTCAACTTGAATCACAGCATCAACCGGATTTATTACCCGGAAATAGACAACGGCATTCACTTTAACCGTGACGTTATCACCCGTAATCGCCTCTTGCGCCGGCACATCCAGCGTTACCGTCCGCAAATCAACCTTTACCATACGATCGACGATGGGAATGATAAAGAAAAGCCCTGGTCCCTTAGCGCCAACAACACGACCCAACCGAAAAATGACACCGCGCTCATACTCTTGAACAATTCTAATGGAAGCCACTAGAACAACAATCAGTCCTAATCCCAAAAAACAGATGATCGGAACCAGTCCACCTAATAAGTTGCTCATGTTTGTAGTTCTCCTTAACTAAAGTAAACCTGATTTACAGACTTAACAAAATGATGACGATATACTTTCATGAATCAATGTATTGACTCCGATATCAAGCATCATGTTGACTAAACTCACCTAAACATATTATAGCGAAAAAAGGTAAAAACTCGCAGAAATCCTGCCCGCTGGCCATGTGCTGGCAAATCAAAAGGCACATCAGCCTGCACGCCTAATTCCGAAAGGATAACCTTAAGGTAAAAATCATAGACTTCTCATATCTTTGTTGATAATGGGTTGGCGGGATGAAGTCAGTATATCCCTGGTCAAACAACAAATATCACGGCTACCCAACTTATTTCTCATTGACCCTTCTAGACGAGTTAAACGAAAATAAGTGGGGTTTAACGTGTAAAAACCTTGACCTTGATTAAGCTTGTTTTTTCAGCAATAGGTAAATTTATTCATATTCTTGACATCGCTTGAGAGAAAATCAGACGACATCAAGGATTTAAGCATTAATTCTTGCGGCAAACAGCCAATCCTTTCTTTATGGAGTAAAAATTCATTTTTTCAGCCGTTTTTAGAATTCTGCGCGTCACCTGATAGTGGAATCATTCAAAATCATGCAAAACACAAAAACATCCCGTGACCAGCAAACAACTTTATCGAACTCACAACACCAAAATATATTTCAAACCTGGAACCAGACCCGTTATGATTTTCCTCAGGAAAAACCGGTTCACCAACGGTTTGAAGAGGTTACAGACAAATATCCCGACGCCATCGCCCTGGTTTACCGCAGCCAACAGTTAACTTATCGCGAGCTAAACGGCCGTGCCAACCACCTGGCCCATCAACTCCGTCAAAAAGGAATCGGTCCCGACACCTTCGTTGCTTTCTTGATGGATCGTTCCGTCGAGATGATGGTTGCGACCCTGGCCATCCTCAAAGCTGGCGGCGCCTACGTTCCCTTAGACCCCGCCTACCCTGAAGAACGGCTCATCTTCATGCTGGAAGACACGCAGGCGCCCATCCTCATCACCCAACCCCACCTGCTGGACAGCCTGCCCCCTCACAAAGCGGAAATCATCACCCTGGATGCGGGCTGGGGTGAAGACGCCAGCCAAACCGGCAACCTGGAAAACCACTGTAACGGTGAGAACCTGGCCTACGTCATGTACACCTCTGGTTCTACTGGTCAACCCAAAGGAGTCATGATTCCCCACCGCGGCATCATGCGGCTGGTGCTGGGCGCAAATTACGCCAAATTGAACACGGAAACCATTGCCTTGCAGCTCGCTCCCGTCTCATTTGACGCCGCCACATTGGAAATATGGGGACCGCTGCTCAACGGCGGCCGCTGCGTCCTTTACCCAGAAAACGGCACACCCGATCCCCGTGACCTGCAAATTGTCCTGCACGAAAACAAAGTCAACGTTTTGTGGCTAACGGCTTCCTTATTTAACGTCATCGTCGCTGAAGCGCCGGAAACGCTGCTAGGTGTCAAACAAGTGCTGACCGGTGGTGAAGCGCTCTCCGTGGCCCATATCCGCCGCGCCAGCGAACATTTGCCCGGCACCGAATTGATCAACGGCTACGGTCCCACCGAATGCACTACTTTCTCCACCACCTATTCGATTCCACTGCCTGTGCCTGATGATTGGACAGCCATTCCCATCGGCCATCCCATCGTCAACACAACCACTTACATTCTGGATAAAGATTTGCAGCCTGTACTGGTTGGCGAGCGGGGTGAACTCTACGTTGGCGGTTTGGGCGTGGCCCGCGGCTACCTTAATCGGCCAGAACTCACGACCGAGCGCTTTTTGCCGGATCCGTTTACCGACGATTCGGAAGCCAAAATGTATAAAACCGGAGATGTGGTGCGATATTTGAGTGACGGCCGTATCGACTTCATTGGCCGCGAAGATGACCAGGTCAAAATACGGGGCTACCGCATTGAAATGGGCGAAGTCGAAGCCCACCTGAGCCAACATCCCAACATCCGCGACGCCAAAGTCATCGTTCACCCCGATCCGGCCGGCAACAAACAGTTGGCCGGCTACCTCACCAGCCGCGACGGGGCCGATTTAGACATAACCGGCATACGCGAATTCATGAAAAATAAAGTGTCGGATTACATGATTCCGGCCTACCTCATCCAGATCGAGCAAATCCCTTTGACGCCAAACGGCAAGCTCGACAAAAAAGCGCTGCCCGCCCCCACTCAAGCCGCTCCGGCCCACAACAGCGACTACATCGCCCCCCGTGCACCAGCCGAAAAAGAAGTCGCCGCCATCATGGCTCAGGTTTTAAACACGCCCCAGGTCAGCGTCGAAGACAATTTCTTTGATATTGGCGGCACCTCCATCTTGGGTATTCAAGTCGTCAGCCTCATCAGCAAAAAATTCGGCACCGATTTGCGCGTCGTCAAATTGTATGAGTATCCCACCATCCGTTCCCTGGCCGCTTATTTGGATGATGGGCAAACAGATGACGACGTTTTACAGCGAATCCAGGCCAGACAACAAAAATCGCGGCAGCCATCCGAAGGCATCGCCATCATCGGCATGGCCCTGCGTTTCCCCGGCGCTAACAGCGTGGACGAATTGTGGCAGGTACTCCGCGAAGGCCGAGCCACCACCACCTTCTTCGCCGACGACGAAATCGATCCCAGCGAACCGGAAGCCCTGCGCCATGACCCTGGCTACGTTAAAGCCAATGGCATCGTAACCGACGCCGATAAATTCGACGCCAAATTCTTCGGCATTAATCCACGCGTGGCCCAGGTCACCGATCCGCAGCAGCGTGTTTTCCTGGAACTAGCCTGGGCCGCCCTGGAAGACGCTGGTTATGATCCCGACCAATACGACGGCGAAATTGGCCTTTACGCCGGGATGGGCGAAAACACTTACCGCCGCAAGCAAGTAGAAAATCGCCCCGACCTGATTCGTGCTGTGGGCGAATTTCAGGTCATGCTGGGCAACGAAAAAGATTACGTGGCCACACACACCTCATACAAACTAAATTTAACCGGCCCCAGCATCAGCCTGACCACCGCCTGCTCCACTTCGCTGGTGGCCATCGCCGAAGCCTACAAAGGGCTGAATAACCACGACTGTGACATGGCCATTAGCGGCGGCATCTCCATCAAAACACCACAAAACATCGGCTACCTTTACCAGGAAGGGGGCATGTTGTCCCGCGACGGCTTATGCCGTCCCTTTGATGCTGAATCGGATGGCACCATGTTCAACAACGGAGCCGGCATCGTCATTCTTAAACGACTGGAAGACGCCACGACCGACGGCGACCGAATTATCGCTGTCATCAAAGGTGTGGGCGTCAACAATGATGGGGCTGACAAAGTCAGCTTCACGGCCCCCAGTGTAACCGGACAGGCCAAAGCCATTGCGATGGCTCAGGCTGACGCCGGTATTGATCTGGAAAGCATCTCCTACATCGAAACGCACGGCACGGCTACCCCGTTAGGCGACCCGATTGAAATTGAAGCACTGACGAAAGCGTTCCGCACGAAAACCGACAAAGTAGGTTACTGCGGTATTGGTTCAATCAAAAGCAATTTAGGTCATATGGTTGCCGCCGCCGGTGTGGCCGGTGTGATCAAGACGGCGCTGGCGATGCAGCACAAGCAAATTCCGGCCACGCTCCATTTCAAACGGCCGAATCCGGCAATCAACATTGAACAAACGCCTTTTTACGTCGTAGATAAACTGACTGACTGGCCGGAAAGCAAAACACCGCGCCGCGCCGGGGTCAGTTCGTTTGGCGTGGGGGGAACGAATGCCCACATCATCATGGAAGAAGCGCCGCCAGTGGAGGAATCGGGCGAGGCACGGCCGTACCAAACCATCATGCTCTCAGCCAAAACCGAAGAAGCCCTGGCCGCCATGACCGACAACCTGGCCAACCATCTGGCACAGCACCCCGACCTGCCCCTGGCCGATGTTGCTTTTACGCTGCAAGCAGGCCGTAAATCATTCAATCATCGCTGCTTTGTTACTGCCCGCACAACTGGCGAAGCAGTTGGTTTAATGCAAAGCGGCAAAGCGCCCACCAAATACGTCGATCAGCGCGACCCGGAAATTGTCTTTGTGTTCCCCGGACAGGGCAGCCAATACGTCAACATGGGGCTAAATTTGTACCAGATGGAGCCATTGTTCCGGGAAATTGTGGACCAATGCGCCGTCATTCTGCAACCCTACCTGGGCCGCGACTTGCGCCAGGTCATCTTCCCGGCTCCTGGCGACGAAGAAGCGGCGGCTGCCATTTTGAAAGACACGTTTTTCACACAGCCGGCCCTGTTCGTCATCGAATATGCGCTGGCCCAATTGTGGCTGAGTTGGGGCATCAAACCGGCAGCGATGATTGGCCACAGCGTCGGCGAATATGTGGCCGCCTGTTTGGCCGGTGTCTTTTCGTTAGAAGATGCTTTGAAAGTGATTGCCTCCCGCGGCCGGTTGGTTAGTGAACTGCCGTCTGGGGCCATGTTGTCGGTGCGCCGTCCAGCCGCTGATATTGAACCGCTGCTGAGTGGACAAATGTCCCTGGCCGCCAGCAACAGCCCTAAACTGTGCGTTGTTTCCGGCCCGGACGATGAAATTGCCGAGTTGGAAAACCGGCTGAAAGCCGATGGCTTTGCCTGCAAACATCTGCACACATCACACGCTTTCCATTCGCCCATGATGGAACCGGCCATCGCGCCCTTTATGGAAATTGTCAGCCAGATTAAGTTGGCCGCGCCGGTTATTCCCATCGTATCTACTGTAACTGGCGATTGGATGCAGGCAGGCGAGGCGACCAATCCACAGTATTGGGCCAGCCATGTCCGCAACACGGTACGATTCGCTGAAGCCGTCGCCAAAGTCTGGGAAGTGCCGCAGCGGGTTCTGCTAGAAGTTGGGCCACGCCAATCATCGACAACGCTGGCCCGACAACAAGTGACCAACCGTGCGGTACAAATCGCCATCCCCTCCTTGAATGATACGAGTGAAGATGATTCCGAATGGCAGGCTTTGATGGATGCTATCGGGCGTCTTTGGCAAGCCGGTGTTCAGTTCAATTGGTCTGATTTGTATCATCACGAATCGCGGCGGCGGGTTTCGCTGCCGACTTACCCCTTTGCCCGCACCCGGTTTTGGGCGGATCCGCCTGAACAACCGGAGATTGTGGCAACGGCCGTTGCCACCCCTCCTTCCCTCTACTTAACTGCACAAGAACCAGAAATGACTCCAGGGCCTATCTCGCCCGCCAAAACACCTTCACAAAAGGAAGTCCGCATGTCACGTAAAGAACGATTAATCCCTAGATTGAGTGAATTACTGGAAGATATTTCCGGTTTGGACGTCGATCCAGCCGAAGTGGATGTTACCTTCCTGGAATTTGGTTTCGATTCCCTCTTTTTGACCCAGGCCAGTCTGGCATTGAAAAACGAATTCAACATTGATCTATCTTTCCGGCAAATGCTGGATGAATATGCCACACTGGACACGCTGGCAGCTTACATTGATTCGCAGCTTCCGGCCAGTGCATTCCCCGATGAAACGCCAGCAGCGCAACCTGCGGCAGCGGTACCTGCGGCAACGGCCGTACCCGCACCAGCTCCCGCCCCGGCAATAATGCCCGCCTTCAGTCCGGCACAATTCACCGGCCCGACTGTCGGACAGAGCGCCGTGGAACAGTTGGTCGCCCAGCAGCTTCAGTTGATGGCCCAGCAGTTGGCATTATTGGGCGGTGTTGTGCCAGCGGCTCCGTCTCCGGTTGCCGCACCGGCCCCTGTGCCTGAACCGGCCAAACCTGTTGTAGTGGAAACGGCCGTAACCCCGCTACCCCAAAACGGAACCACCCAAACTGCTCCGGCCAACGGCACTGCCAAAACCGAAACCGAAGAAACCCAGCCCAAGAAAATGCAGCCCTTTGGCGCTATCGCTCGCATCAGCACCGAACATACCGACGATTTAAGCCCAGCACAACGTGACTACCTACAGAAATTCATTGAGCGCTACAACACCTACACCGCTAAATCCAAAAGCTTCACCGCCGAGCATCGGCCGCACCACGCCGACCCGCGCGTCGTCACCGGCTTCAAACCGGCGCTCAAAGAACTCATTTACCCCATCGTCGTTGAACGCTCCGAGGGCGTTCACTTCCACGATTTGGACGGCAATAAGTACATCGACATACTCAACGGATTTGGCTCCAACTTCCTGGGCTACGGCCACCCGGCCATCAAAGACGCCATCCATCGCCAGGTTGAAGCCGGCTACGAATTAGGACCACAGCAAGTTCTGACAGGCGAAACAGCCAAACTGGTTTGCGAATTCACCGGAATGGATCGCGCCGGTTTCTGCAATACCGGCTCCGAAGCCGTCATGGGCTGCATGCGCATCGCCCGCACCGTCACCGGGCGGCGGCTGATCGCCATTTTCTCCGGTTCGTATCATGGCATTTTTGATGAAGTGCTGGTGCGCGGCACGAAAAAGCTGCGCTCATTACCGGCGGCCCCCGGCGTCATGCCCTCCACCGTCGAGAATGTGCTGGTGCTCGATTACGGCACCGAAGAATCGCTGCAAATCCTGCGCGAACGTGGCCCGGAACTGGCGGCCATCATGGTCGAATCGATCCAGAGCCGCCGCCCCGACTTCCAGCCGCGCGAATTCATCCAGGAATGCCGCAGGATTTGTGATGAAAACGGCAGTGCCTTGATTTTCGACGAGGTCATTACCGGCTTTCGCATGGGGCCGGGCGGCGCACAAGAATATTATGGCATCAAAGCCGACATCGCCAGCTATGGCAAGGTCGCCGGCGGCAATATGCCCATTGGCATCATCGCCGGTAAACGTGAATGGATGGACGCGTTGGATGGCGGCGGCTGGCAGTATGGCGATGATTCTGTACCCGAAGTAGGTGTTACTTATTTCGCAGGTACGTTTGTACGCCACCCATTTGCTATGGCCACTACCCATGCCGCCCTGACTTACTTGAAGGAACAAGGGCCGGGCTTGCAAAAACATATTAATGGAATGACGGCCCGGCTGGTTAAGGAATTGAACAGTTACTTTGAAGCTGTTCAGGTTCCAATGGAAATCCGTTCTTTCAGCTCATTGTTCAAATTATTCTGGAAGGAAGAAGTTCCTTACAGTGAACTATTTTTCTACCTGATGCGGTTGAATGGCATTCACATTTATGACGGCTTCCCCTGCTTCTTGACGGCCGCTTTTACCGACGAGCATGTCAATTTGGTTATTGATGCCTTCAAACGGACAACGGCCGAATTGCAAACCGCGGGATTCCTGCCAGCACCGCCAGCAGCAGCAACGGCCGCTGCCAATCAGCCGCCAGTTCCCGGTGCACGGTTGGGTCGTGACGCCAATGGCAATCCAGCCTGGTTTGTCGCCGATCCGGAACGTCCCGGAAAATATTTACAAGTCGGTTAATAATTTGATCGCATCCTCCCAGAGATTATTATGGGCAGGCTCCGTTTAAGCCGCCTCTGGGAGGATTGTTTTTTATCATCAAAGACAAATTAGAGTGATAATTTCATGGATAACGCAAACTTGCAACCTGTTGATTTTGACCCATTTGCCGAAGGCAATATTCTGTTAACGGCGCCCATCACAGAAGCCCAGAAGGAAATCTGGCTGTCGGCCCAGATGGGTGACGGCGCGAATTGTGCATTTAATGAATCGATGTCGCTGCGGCTGCGGGGGGATTTGAATAAGGAAGCATTGGAAACGGCCGTTGCCCATCTCATCCAACGCCACGAAGCCTTACGCATCACCTTCAGCACCGACGGACAAACGCTGCTCATTGAAGATGAAACGGCCGTTACCATTCCCATCATCGACCTTTCCGCCCAATCGGCCAATGAGCGCAGCAAAGCACTGGCAAATCTCATCGACGCCGAAGTTACCACACCTTTCGACCTGGCCAATGGCCCGCTGCTGCGCGTCAAAATCGTCAAGTTGAGCCAGACTGAACACGAAATACTTTTCACCATTCACCACATTGTCGGCGACGGCTGGTCGATTGCCATGCTGCTGTCCGATTTAGGTCACCTGTACGACGACGCCCGACGCGGCGTAACAGCCGACTTGCCCCCGGCATATAAATACAGCGCCTATGCCCGCCATGTCGAAACCCAAAAGGCAACCGGCGGCGAAAAAACGGCTGAAGCCTATTGGTTGAAACAGTTTAGCGGCTCTATTCCGCTCATGGATTTACCCACCGACCGGCCGCGTCCCAAATTCAGAACCTATAACGCCGCCCGTGAAGATGTGTTGATTGAGCCACAGTTGGTAAAAGACCTCAAACGGCTGGGGGCACGTGCTGGCTGCACTTTTTTCAATACCATGTTTGCCACGTTCAACATCTATTTGAGCAAACTGCTGGGGCAAGACGATCTGGCTGTTGGCGTACCGGCCGCCGGGCAGTCAGTGGTAGGCGAAGAGAATTTAATCGGCCACTGCATTAACATGCTGCCCATCCGCACCAAAGTTGACAACAATCTGACCATAACCGATTACTTCAAACACATGAAAGGCGTTGTCCTCAATGCCTACGACCATCAAGAATATACGTTTGGCACGCTGCTGGAAAAACTGGCTCTGCCCCGCGACGCCAGCCGCATCCCTTTGATTCCGATTACCTTCAACATCGACCAGGAACCGCGCGATCCATTCTATGGCGATTTGCAAGCCTCTTATTTTTGCAATCCTCGCCGCTATGAGAACTTTGAGATGGCGGTCAACTGCTTCGATTCCCCTAAAGGTCTGACAATTGAGATGCAGTACAACACCGATTTGTTCGACCGGGCCACGATTTTGCAGCGGGTGGCCGAATTCAAAGCGTTGATGGCCAATATGGTTGCCAAACCGGACAGCCGCCTGCACGAATTGTCGATTATTCCCGAGGATATGCGGCGGACTCTGCTCAAAACATGGAACGCCACGCAGATGAATTATCCGCAAAATGCCTGTGTCCATGAGCTAATTAGTGAGCGCGCAGCACAACATTCCGATAGAACGGCCGTTATCGCCGGCGACGTAACCATGACCTATGGGGAATTGGACGGCCGTTCCAACCAACTCGCCCGCCATCTGCAAAGCCTGGGCGTGGGACCGGATGCGCTGGTCGCCGTCAGCCTGGAGCGGACTGTCGATATGCTCGTTGGCGTTTTAGGCGTCTGGAAGGCGGGCGGCGCTTATGTGCCGCTGGACCCGGCCTACCCCACCGAACGACTGGCTCTCATGCTGGAAGATTCCCAGGCCGCCATTTTGCTCACCGAAAGCGAACTGCTGCCGCAGCTGCCGCCACACAATGGCACTACGGTTATCCTGGACGCTCAATGGCCGCAAATTAAGGCATTGAACAGCGAGCCGGTGGCAACGGCCGTAAAACCGGAACATCTGGCTTATGTGATTTATACTTCCGGTTCCACTGGCCGGCCCAAAGGCGTACAGGTACCTCACGGTGCGGCCGTTAATTTCCTGGTCAGCATGGCCCAAACGCCGGGCTTCTCGGCCGATGATACGCTGCTGGCTGTCACCACCCTCTCCTTTGACATTCACGTGTTAGAACTGTACCTGCCTTTGCTGCAAAACGGCCGTATCATCCTGGCCTCGCGCGGGGAAGCAGCCGATGGCGAGCAGCTGCTGCGCCTCATCCGCCAGCACAATGTGACTGTTATGCAGGCGACACCTACCAGTTGGCGGCTGCTCATTGCCGCCGGTTGGAACAAACAAGATGCGCTCAAGGTGCTGATTGGCGGCGAAGCGCTGCCGCCCGACCTGGCACGGGAACTGCTGGAACGTTCCAATCAGGTCTGGAATATGTACGGTCCCACTGAAACGACTGTCTGGTCGACCTGCTACCGGGTTACCGACCCCGACGCACCAATTTTGATCGGCCGGCCCATTGGCAACACAACGGTATACGTGCTCGATGCACAGCAGCAGCCCGTGCCTGTTGGCGTCCCCGGCGAGTTGTACATTGGTGGTGCTGGCGTGACGCGCGGTTATCTGCACCGCCCCGAACTAACAGAGGAACGTTTCCTGCCCGATCGATTTAGCGATTTGCCCGGCGATTTGTTATACCGCACAGGCGATCTGGTACGCTTCCGGCCTGACGGGAATCTGGAATATTTCCGCCGCCTGGATAATCAGGTGAAAGTGCGTGGGTTCCGCATTGAATTGGGCGATATTGAAGCGGCGATGGAGCAGTTCCCCGACGTGTACCAGGCAGTAACGGCCGTACGCGACGATATGCCCGGCGGTAAAGCGTTGGTAGGCTACATCCTGCTCCAACCGGAAAAGGATGGTCAGCAAGAAATCACCGCCACGCTGCGCCGCCACCTGCGTGAAAAACTACCCGATTACATGGTCCCGTCGCACTTTGTGGTGATGGATGAATTCCCCTTGACACCCAATGGTAAAATTGACCGGCGGGCATTGCCTAAACCAGTTCAAACAGATGGCGGCAGCAATGAAACGTATGTTGCGCCCCGGAATGAATTGGAAACGGCCGTTGCCCAAATTTGGTCCAGCGTGCTGAATTTATCTAAAGTAGGCATGCAAGACGATTTCTTCGATCTGGGCGGCCACTCTTTGCTGGCCATCCAAATCGTCACGCGAATCAATCAAAGTCTGGGCGTAAACTTGCCATTGGGCAGTTTATTCCAAATGCCTACAATAGCTGACCTGGCCCAAAGTATTGCGGCTCAAAAATATGTAACCGAAAGCACAACCTTGCTAGAAACCGCAGACCCGGACGATCAAGAGGAATTTGTATTCTAATAGAGCATTCAGTTTAAGATTGGACGTGAAACAATTTATATAAAAATGGTCCAATCCCTATTTGAACTATCGATAAGCAAAAACGACAAACAAACTATGATGGTTCACGAATTATTGACCCAACTTAATCGATCAGGCATTGTCATCCGCCTCAAGGAAGATGGCAATTTAGCCGTCACAGCCCCCAAAGGTGCTATGACAGCCGAGATCGCTGGCCAGATTAAAACTCACAAAAATGAGATTGTTACTTTTCTGAGTACGGGTGCCGAAAATGGCAGTGCGCGTTCATTCTCGCCCATCATTCCTGTTGAGCGCAGTGAATATTTACCAGTTTCGCTGGCGCAGGAACGGTTGTGGTGGGTAGAGCAATTAGCGCCGGGAACGGCCGTGTACAACCTGCCTTTTGCCTTCCATCTAAACGGCTCATTGGATATTGCAGCTTTGGAACGAAGCCTGCAATGGACAATTCAACGACATGAGGTGCTGCGTATCCAATTCCGGGCTGTCGATGGCAAACCCAAAGCGCAGTTAATCGACAACCTTCCTGAAGCCATTCCTGTTGTCGCCCTCGACACCCTGCCAGAAAACGAACGGGAAGAAAAACTACATCAATTACTGCAAGACCATACTCAGATACCGTTCGATTTGGAAAATGGCCCACTGTTTCGAACCACTTTATTTCGGCTGGCACCGGACGAACATGTGCTTCTCTTCCTTGTACACCACATTATTTTTGATGGTTGGTCGGCTGAAGTTTTGTGGCAAGATTTAGCCACCGCCTACAAAGTGGACGATCCCGATGTGGCCCGTCCGCCAATGTCCATCCAGTATGCTGATTACGCTGCCTGGCGGCGTGAATGGTTAAACAGTAAAGCGGCCACAGCCGACCGGGATTTCTGGCAAAAACAACTGCAAGGCCCGGTGGATGCCCTGATTTTGCCCGTCAGCCGCACATTAAACAGCCACCAGGCTTATTATGAGGCCCATCAACAACAATTCAGAATACCGGCAGCATTAACTGCCCAAATTAAAATGCTGGCTAAGCAAGAAAAGGCAACACCTTTTATGGTCTTGTTGGCGGCATACAAAGCAACTTTACACGCTTATTCTGGCCAGAACGATATGATCGTTTGTTCACCTATCATGGGACGCATGCTGCCTGATCTGGATAATTTGATCGGTTATTTCAACAACATTGTTGTACTGCGCACCAGCCTGGCTCAAGAACCCAATTTCATTGAATTGTTGAGTCGGGTACGGCAAACAGTACTGGCTGCCAATGAGCACCAAACAATCCCGTTCCAACAAATCGCTGAACTGCCCGATGTAAGCAATGTCTCTTTGATGCGTGCCTTGTTTGTGCTGCAAGATTCGGCACAAACTCTTGAATCTATACCGGGCATCACCAGTACACCTGTTTCGGTTCAACGAAATTTCGACTATGCTGATATGTCCATTGAGTTTTTTGAAACAAATAATGGCATGACGGGCACATTATGGTTCAAAACAGCGCTGTTCGATCTTGAGGTAATGCAGCATTTTATTGAAAATTTCCTGACGACGCTTAGTAATGTTGTTAATAATCCTATACTTTCTTTGTCTAAACTGGCTCGTTTTGCGATGCCGGTAGTTGAGGTGAAAAATTCTAACGGCAGCACAAAAGCGGTGCAACAGGAACGGCCGTTCACTCCCCCGCGTAATGAAATAGAATCGCAATTAGCCATAATCTGGGGAAATCTGTTAAATTATGAGCCGGTCAGTGTTCATGATGACTTTTTTGAAGTTGGCGGACACTCGCTCTTGGCTATCCGCTTCTTTGACCAGATAGAAGAAATCAATAACAAAAAGTTACCTCTGGCTCTGCTGTTTGAAGCGCCAACCATTGCGGAACTGGCCAATATTATTCAGGATGACACTTGGGAAGCGACAACCTCATCGATTGTAGCCATTTCCGGCTCCAAACATGAGCAACAAGCAGCGCAACGGCCGTTTTACTGCATCATTCCCCCTGGCGACGAGTTGTTGATATTTAACGATTTAGCCAAAGAGATGGGAGATGAACGGCCGTTTCTGGGCTTACAATACGGCGTCAACGGTGAAACACCCATTACTTCTGTCGAAGAAATGGCCGCCTACTTTATCGAACAAATTACGACCATTGACGACTCGGAACCCTTCCTTATCGGTGGCTATTGTTTTGGCGGCCTCATTGCCTATGAAATGGCCCGGCAGCTTGCCGCCCAAGACCGCCGCGTAGACCTTGTTGTTCTTATTGATACAAATGTTCCCGGTTCCGTTTGGGCACGGCAGAACAATGTGCAAAATATACTGCGGGAGCGCATAAATGGCTTCCGAAGGAACGGCCTGCGCAAAGAATTAGCTTATATTTTCGATCGGGTATCAGATATCTGGAAGCTTCAAATCTGGCAGCCCATTTGGATTAAGCTGCATAAATTTTATGCCCAAACAAAACGAGAATGGCCTGATTTTTTGCGAAACTTCGATTTAATCAACCACAATGCGGCCGAAAAATATCAAGTCAAACCATACGATGGCTCTGTTATTTTGCTGCAAGCAAAGGAAAGGCTTGAGTTTTACGAATATTCGCCCCATTTAGGATGGGAAACATTTGTCCAAAAAGATTTTACCGACCACTTTGTACCGGGCGATCATGAACAACTGCTGCGCAACCCCAATGCTAAAGTGTTGGCCGAAAAAATCACAAGTGCGTTAACGGCCGTTACCCTCCCACCATTCACCGCTTGAGGACAGTTCGTGAGCTTGTCAAACCACTGTCAAAGGCAATCAGACTCCGACAAGCTCAACCCTCGATAAAGCTAAATAGTTACAAATTAAAAATGGGCCACCCCTCACGTAAGGGTGACCCATTTTCCCATCCGAAATAACGATGTAAATTACATCAACAAAACGTTCTAGTTAAACAAATCAGCCGGATCGATGTCATCTACACCAGCCGGATTACTAAGCGGAGAACCCGCCCGTGTGCTAATAGTGCCTTCAAAAATAATAGCTGGTGCTTCATAAGTCAGCTCTTCATTATTCGGGCAATCATTATCTGGTAAAAAATTCATCTTGTTCTCCTTATATCAACCGGTTGGGGACATCTAATTTGTTTTATTTACACCCGTTAACAATACGTATTGCATCATTATCCTTGAACAACTATTCAATGTCAACAGTGTCTTTTTACCTATTCCTGATGCCGTAACAACCCTCAAAAATTGAGCCGAAGCAGAAAAACACTGCTTCTATTCACTATATTCCCAAATCAAACTTACAATTCATCTTAAACATCACACCCGCCAGCCATACAAGCGAACTCTTGTGCTGCCGTCGTTAAATCTTCTTCCTCATAGCGGTAAATTTTGGAAAAATCAATATCCGGGAATTGGGCCGCCAACTGCTCATATTCATCTTGAGATATTTCAACATAAGGCATCTGATCATATTGGGCGTCGTAAGCTGGCAAGAAGGCCATACCACCAATTTTGTCCTGATGTCCCCAAATCCACTTGATGATATCCAGAACCTCATCGGGCTGATACGTAATGGTCACGCTGGGATTGTGTTCGGTGTAGTGGATTTTGTTTTGCAGCCAGAAATCACATTGCTGCAAGGCAGTCCGATCGTTGCGCGTTACCGCATTTTCCGGAGCTTTCACCGGGAAATGAACTACCCAGGTAATTGCCTTTTCGACACTTTGGCCATTTTCCGGGTCCATGGGCGCACCGGCATCCCGCAGCACTTTGCACACCGGGGAATGGGCGCCAACGCGCACATTACGTACATAATAAGGTGCCCAACGGGAATGCAGGCCAGAAGAGGAGTTCAACAACTGCGATGAGTTGCCCGATGGTTTGACACAGGTTGTCGCCGCCGATTGGTTAATTCCCAATTTTTCGGCGTACCGTTTATTTGTTTCCACCACTACCTGCCGCAGGCGCTCTTGAATTTCCGGGTCTTGGGCCGCCGGACTATCCATCTGGCCATTTAAATCCACTCCCAGCAGACGCTCTTCCTGGCAGTTACGTTTCCATTCGTCACGCAAACCAGGGAAGTGGGTGGCCATAGATTGAATCGTACCAATAATCGCCGCCAGCTCTACTTTTTCGCTCAAGCTGGCCAAATCATCATCAGATCGAGCAACGGCACTGGTCAGGTTACAGAATTGATACGGCCGTAACAAAATCTCGCCACATGGATTCGTGCCAAACTCGGCCGGCTTACGCCGTGCCGGTTGATTCTCCATCGCCGCCTTGCGGTTGAAAATGCCTGGCTCACCCCGACCCGATTCCACCATGTCCAGCACAAACCGGGTAATTTCCGCCTGCGTCAGCTCCCGTTCCGGCCACACTGCCGAGTTATTAGCATTCCAACGCTGGCTGTTGTTACGCCAAAAATCACCATCCTTGCAATGCAGCATCTCACGATCGTCGTAATCGAAAAGGGAAATCATTGCCGTACGGCGCACACCGCCGGAAACGGCCGCATCCCCTACCGCACACATAATATCATGGGCATCTAACGGCCGTAAAAAACCACCCTGGCGCGACAAAATACGGGTGCGGGCAAAATCCAACATCTTGCGCAGTGGTTCCGGTCCTGAGGCCCGTCCACCCTTCACCCGCAGCGGCATACCCGCCGGCCGTACTTCCGAATAATCAAAAACGATATCGCCACCGGCAAACCAGGTCTCCAGACCCAGTCGCACCGCAGCTGCCCATCCTTCCGAAGAATCCGCAACCACATGCGTTATCGGCATGCTGCCAGACTGGCGAGCAATGCGCGGGAACTGTTCTACATAACGGCGTTCCACCGAATAACCCACACCGCAGCCGCTCATCGAGATAATCAATGCTTCAACAAAAGAATCAATACTGTCAACAGGCATATAGGAGCAGTTATAAATGGCAATATTGTTGCGGCGAGCCGCCGGCCCCGCCATCGCCAACAGCCGCATCGAGGGCATGACCTTCATATTCAGAATGCCCTGCCGTATCCGCTCATATGTTTCCGCCGACAAACGATATTCAGATAATTCCTTCAAAAAATCAACAGCACGATTGACAGTCTCAACCCAGGTCTCGCGACGGCCCAAATCATAATTAAAGCGAGAATACTTGTCATAAAATTGGAACTTTTGTAGTTGAGTCGGGAAATATTTATCAGATTCGGCAAATGCCTGCCGCACATCTGCCGGCACAGGTCGTTCGATACGCATTTTGGCATGTTCAGCGCGGTAAAGGATGTAATGTTTGGCAGCGTCATACTCCCCGGCGGCCTGCAATACCATTTCCACGATGTCCTGAATGCCCTCCACTGTCGGTAAATCATATTTAGCAGCCACTACATTGCCCACTCGTTGGGCCATTTCGGCCACCGGCGTGGCCGGTTCCCGTTCAATGCTGGCAAAACAGCGACGCAGTGCATTTTCGATTAATTCGATTTGGAAGGGAACGATACGGCCGTCCCGTTTCACAATTTGTTTAGGCATCGCTACCTTAAAATAAACGCTCGACGCCTCCAAATGTTTAGCGCTATTATTCTTGCTGCCATTCCCATTTTTGTGCTTTTCCGGCTGGGTTAAGGCTTGGAATTGTTCCACGTTTGCATGTTGACTCGACATAACACATTCTCCTATCGTATCGCTGTTCCTGATTTTGGATTGTTAACGACCAATCACCGAAAATTACCGGTTCTTATTCCCCTATCAATAAGCGGTCTATCTCTCCGCGAATAGAAACAAGATCATCTAATCCTAAATAAACAATGGCATACCGGATATAGGCCACTTCATCCAACTCTTTCAGCTTGTTAATCACCCGGTCGCCAACCAGACGGCTTTTGACTTCGGCCCGGCCCATCTGCTGCAATTCGGCTTCAATTTCACCAATGATACGGTCAATATCTGAAGCGGCTACCGGGCGTTTTTCGCAGGCGATACGGATGCCCGCTCTCAGCTTCTCGCGGGAGAACTCCTCCCGTGTGCCATCGCGCTTAATAATAAGGGGTGTAGCCAGAATCGGCCGTTCATATGAGCTAAAGCGCTGGCCGCACTTGTTACAAACCCGCCGCCGCCGCGTACCACCCCGCGCATCGTGGCTGGTATCAATAACTTGTGTTTTCGCGTGATCACAATATGGACATTTCATGACTTACTTCTCCACTCAGTCAGCCAGGCCCAGATAACGGCACAAATTTCAATTGCGGCGAAGGAGCCACCAAATACAGGGTCAAACAACTGCAAAACCCCCATATTTGCCGGTGAATAGAGCGACATTATAACATGCCAAACCTTGCCTGACAAGACGATTTAAATAAAAACAACCTTAAAATTTTTACAATCTGTTAACAGTCTGGTGGGGCGTGATGAAAAGGGAACAGAGACAGAAAAGGGGCAGCGTCAGATACAACACTGCCCCCTTCTCAACGACTATTTTTGATCCGGCCGTTTACGCAAAAATGCGGGAATGTCCAGATCGTTTACCCGGAAAGATGGCGTTTCGCGCTGCGGAGTGGATGTTGGTTTTTCCACAGGGCGTCCCCCCACCTGTGCCGGTTCCCGAACCGATTGTGTCGCCGGGCGCATGGTGCGCATAACCGGCGTGCTGTGGTCAAAACCGGTAGCGATGACGGTAATACGAATCTCATCCGTCATGGCCTCATCAATGACCGCGCCGAAAATCAGGTTGACGTCGGCATGGGCCGTCTGGCGAATGATGGCCGCCGCCTGATTGATTTCGTAGAGACTCATATCCGGGCCGCCGGTGACATTGAAGAGGATGCCGCGCGCGCCATCGATAGTCACATCTAATAAGCGGCTGGAGAGGGCCTGTTCGGCAGCCACTTGCGCCCGGTCTTCCCCTTTACCATGACCAACCGCCATGAGGGCAGCACCACCCAGGGACATGATGGTTTTTACGTCGGCGAAGTCCAGATTGATGAGGCCGGGCACGGTAATGAGTTCGCTGATGCCGCGAATGCCCTGATGCAGCACTTCGTCGGCCATGCGGAAGGAATCGAGCAGGGTCATACGTTTGTCGCCCATTTCCAGCAGGCGGTCGTTGGGGATGACGATCAGGGTATCAACGTATTCCTTAAGGCGCTCGATGCCTTCTTCGGCTTTGCGGGCAGCGTGATTACCTTCGAAGGAAAACGGCCGTGTCACCACCCCAATCGTCAGCGCGCCCTGTTCGCGGGCCGCTTTGGCCACTAGCGCTGACGCGCCCGTACCCGTGCCGCCGCCCATACCAGCGGTCACAAACACCATATCGGAACCATGCAGCGCCTGGTGAATCTGGTCTTCCGATTCCTGGGCCGCTTTCTGGCCTACTTCCGGATCGCCGCCAGAACCCAGTCCACGACGGCTGCGTTCGCCAATGAGCAGCGTTTGCGGCGCTTTACTGCTGTTGAGCGCCTGCTGGTCAGTGTTGATGGCAATAAAATCAACCCCGGCAATATTTTCATTGATCATCCGGTTGACGGCATTGTTGCCACCACCCCCGACACCGACGACACGGATTACGGCCGTTCCTTCTTTCTGCGGCATTCGTTGTACATCTTTTCCATTGTTTGCGTTCATAACTTTACCCCTCTACTAAAACGTGAAACGTGATGCGTCATGCGTAACGTTAGTCCTCATCACTCACTACCCATCACTCACCCTGGCAATAATGCCTTCAAAAAATTACCCAGCCGCCGTCCCCAAACCCCTTGCCGGGGCGGGCGCGGCCGGTAAGCATGATTTTCACTCATCGCCCAGCGCAGCAGACCAACACTGGTCGCGTAGGCCGGGCTGTGCAAGGTATCTACGAGACCGTGTAAATTTTTAGGTTCAGCCACACGGGCCGGCACATTGAGAACTCGTTCGGCAACGGCCGTTATCCCCCGTAGCTGCGCCGTCCCCCCTGTCAACACAATCCCCGCCGGCAGCAAACCATCATAGCCCGATTGACGGACCTCTTGCAAAACGAGCTGGAAAATTTCCTCCACACGGGCCTCAATCACGTGAGCCAAATCCTGGCGGCCGACCTGAATCTTTTCACCGCCAAACGGCTCCACCGTAAAAATATTATCGGGATCAATCTCGTCCGGGCGGCAGTCGCCATACTGAATTTTGACCTGTTCCGCCACGTCAAACGAGGCGCGCAGGCCAATCGCAATGTCATTGGTAATGTGGTAACCGCCTACCGGGAAAACCTTCGTGTGCCACACATTACCATGCGTGTACAGCGCCAAATCTGTCGTACCGCCGCCAATATCGGCAATTAACACGCCCATATCCCGCTCGGACGGATCCAAAACTGCCTCTGCCGATGCCAGCGCATTGAGAACAAACTCCTCAGCGCGAATGCCCACGTTGTCGGCGCACTGGGTCAGATTAAGCAGAGCTGGCGTTGCAGCCGTGACAATGTGCGTTTCGACCTCCAACCGCGCCCCATGCATCCCAATCGGCCGGCGCACGCCGGTCTGTCCATCAATCGTAAATTCGCGCGGGATCAGGTGGACAATCTGCCGGTTTTGCGGAATGGGGATAGCCTGGGCTACGTCCAGCGCCCGTTCAATGTCCTGCACCGTTACACCATTTTCAGCCCGATTAATGGCCACCACGCCTTGATTATTGGTTGAACTGATGTGTTCACCGGCCATGCTGACAATTGCCTGTGACAATGCGTAGCCTGACGTTTGTTCCGCCTTCTCGATAGCGCTTGAAATGGCTACGGCCGCTTCCGAAACGTCCATAACCATACCCTTTTTCATACCCCGTGATGGTTCAACGCCCAGCCCAATGATTTGCAGACGTCCTTCACGCACTGCGCCAACAACTGCGCAAATCTTTGTTGTTCCCACATCAAGTCCGAAAATAATATCTTCCATTACAATTACCTGTTTTAATCATTGATGATTAATGATTAATTCGCTCGATAGTATGGCTTCTTCTGGTTGCTGACGCTGATATATTGCGGCGTCAGCCCGCGCGCCAGTAAATCATCAACAATCGTTTCGTAAATGACCAGTTTTTGATTCATATCGGTGCCTGTGCCGAAAAAGACACGCCAGCCCCGGCCATCCTGGTAACTTAAGCCGCTGTCGCCGCGATAGTAGAGTTTCTCAATGTTGGGCCGCAGTTGGCGCAATTGTTCGGCCCCGGCCAAAACATCTTGCGGGATAAATGCCAGGTTTGCCTGTGGTTCGGGGGATACGGCCGTGTTCCCATCCTCGGATTCACTGCCAACAACAATTGGCGCTGCCGCCGCCGGCATTTCCGACTCAATGAGCAGCAATCCCGGAACCGTAGCCCGCACAGGAATGAGACGGCCGTTACCCGTCACCCAAAACTGCTGCTCTCCTTCCTGCCACACCGCTACCGGAGAATCTTCCTCCACCTCAATCAACACCTTATTCGGCCAGCTCAACGAAACGGCCGCATTGATCACACCGGGCACTTCGGCCACCCGTTCAGCTGCGGCCTCCGGCTCAACCGAAAAAATATGCGCACCAGCCAGTTGACTTGCTTCAACAATCTCTGACGCTGGAACAGATACCGTGCCATCTACCGGAATAACCGTCAAATAAAAATTTTCATCCAGACCAATCAACACCAACGCCGCGGTCACAATCGCCAGCAGCAGCAAACTAATCCAACGTGCTGAAAAAACTACCTGCTTAATCGACGCCACCGGAATATATGCCTGGCGGCGGCGGCGCTGGTTACGCCGCTTGCGCTGTTGGGCCGTCTTGGGCACCTCCACACGCGGCAGGGGCATGGCGTGCGCCGATTGAACCCGGCGCATTTTGGGCTGCTTGCGTAATCTTTGGTTCGACTGCTGTGTGTTTCGTGCCATAAGCTTCGTAACGAGAGCTAGAGGGTAGAGCGAGAGGAATCCTCTGGCTCTAGCTCTATCCTCTAGCTTCCCTCGAATGATGTCGATAATCTCGACTTGTCCTCATACCGTTCCAACGCCAGGTCGATGAGCCGATCCAGTAGTTCGGCATAGCTGACGCCGCTGGCTTCCCACAGCTTGGGATACATGGAGATGCGCGTAAAGCCAGGGATGGTGTTGATTTCGTTCATGTAAAGGTTCCCGTTATCCCTGTCCAGCATCAAATCCACCCGGCCCAGGCCGCCGCAGTCAATCGCTTTGTACGCCTGCACAGCCAGGGCGCGCACCGCATCCGATTGTTCCGGCGTCAATGCTGCCGGAATGATCAGTTCCGACTCGTCCTCGGAGCCGGGCACGGCCATGTATTTGGCAAAATAATCATAAAAAGCGCGGCGGGGCCGGATTTCGCCGACAATGCTGGCTTCGGGATTTTCATTACCCATGACGGCCACTTCCAGTTCACGGCCGTTAATCCCCTTCTCCACCACAATCCGCCGGTCGTACCGGGCCGCTTCCGACATGCCGCGAGCCAAATTGTCACGGCCGTTGCACTTGCTAATGCCCACGCTGGACCCCAGATTGGCCGGTTTGGTAAAAACCGGGTAGCCCAATTCGGCTTCAATTTCGTCCAGGATGAGGGACGGCCGTTGCGCCCAATCCTTGCTCGTGTACAGCTTCCAGGGCACAACCGGAATATCGTTAGATACCATCACGTGCTTAAAAATGGCCTTATCCATCCCTACCGCCGAGCCAACCACGCCCGCGCCGACGTACGGGATTCCGGCCAATTCCAGCAACCCCTGCACTGTACCATCCTCGCCATACGTGCCGTGCAGCACCGGAAAAATTACGTCCAGTTCCGCCACCGCCGACAACGTGGCCGGCTGCGTCTCACTTTGTTCCAGGCGCATCAGTGCCGCCGACTGTGGATCGGGCAGCAGCGTTGCCGCTTCGGCCTGCTGGCCGCCCGTCAACGCCGCCATCGGATCGCCGGAGAGCCAACGGCCGTTCTTGTCAATGCCAATCGGGATCACCTCATACTTCGCCCGATCCAGCGCATCCATCACCGACTGCGCCGACATCAGCGACACCTCATGTTCACCCGAACGACCGCCAAAAATAACGCCTACTCGTATCTTTCGTTTCTCATTCATACGAAATTAGTGATGAGGGATGAGGACTGAGGACTGAGAATTCATTCATCCCTCATCCCTCAGTCCTCATTCCTCAAATTCCCAATCGCCAACAAGTTCTACTTCCAGGTCCATCTCGATGCCAAACCGTTCACGCACCGAATTCCAGGCTTCGGCGAACAAGGCGCGGATGTCATCGGCTGTGGCTTCCTCGTCATTGACGAAGAAATTGGCATGTTTTTCCGAGATTTTGGCCCCGCCGACGCGGAACCCTTTCAATCCGGCTGATTCAATCAAATAACCGGCATAGTAATTTTCCGGATTTTTGAACATGGAACCAACGCTGGCTCCGGCCGGTTGGGTCTGTTTGCGTTTGGCCGTAAAGCCGTCGGCCCGCGCCATTAGCACTTCCACCGGCTCCGGCGTCAACTTCAATTCGGCCGTCAGCACGACGCGGCGCGGAACCGGCTGGCCCTGCTCACGCTTGAGGGTGCTGTCACGATAGGCATATTGCAGCTCTTCGTTGCTGTAAACGCGAGCGCCTTGCCCCGGTTCCCAGATGGTCGCCGCCAGCAGGTTGCTGTTCATGTCGCCGCCATGCGCGCCGGAGTTACCGACAACCGCGCCGCCCACCGTGCCCGGCACGCCGATGGCCCATTCCAGGCCGCCCAATCCCTTGGCGATGCATTGCCGCGCCAGCGAGGAAAGATTCATGCCCGATTCGGCTGTGCAGACGACATGCGCCCCGCTGTGGCGGTATTTGACGGTTTTGGCCTTGTTCATGATGATTAGACCCCGCACACCGGCATCCGACACCAAAATGTTGGAGCCGCCGCCCAGGATAAAGTAAGGAACGCTGAGGGTGTAGGCCAGGGAAACGGCCGTTTGCAATTCCAGTGCACTCTCCACCGTCAAAAACATATCCGCCAGGCCGCCTACCCGCGCCGACGTAAAACGCGACATCATCACGCCCACCTGGAGCTTGTCGCCAAACACATCACGAAACTGCGTAATTTGATGCACGGTTGTCTCTGATTTCATGTTCATGATTATTACACTTGTAGTTTTTACTTCATGCGTCATAAAGCCATGCGTCATACGTAACGCGTGACGCATAACTTAATGACGTATGATTTCCTCAACCTTTTAATCATTAAGCCTTTCCTTCAACCCGGCCAGCACCCATTGGCCAACCATATCGCCGTCACCGGCGCCCAACGTCAAAATCACGTCATCCGGCCGCACCCGATCCAGGATGTAAGCGGCTGCATCTTCTCGTTTGGGAATGTGAACGGCCGTTTCCGGATTCATTTTCGTCAAAACCGCTGCCGTACTGATTCCTAAATCATCCGTCTCCCGGCTGTGGTAAATATCCAGCGCCACCACCCGGTCAGCGTCGGCAAAACTGGCGGCAAACTCATCCAGCAGCAGTTTAGTGCGGCTGAAGGTATGCGGCTGCCACACCGCCCACAAACGGCGGCCGGGGTAGCGCTGCCGGGCCGCAGCCAGCGTCGCCCGAATTTCCGTGGGATGATGGGCGTAATCGTCGATGACCGTTACGCCGCCAATTTCACCCACCACCTGAAAACGCCGCCCCACGCCGCCAAATTCGGCCAGCGCCTGGCGGATAACGGCAAAATCAATCTCCAAATCCAGCCCGACGATGATGGCCGCCAGCGCATTGCGCACATTGTGGCGGCCGGGCACGCGCAGCCGGGCCAGCCCAACGATTTGACCATCCAGCTCCACCAAAAAATCGGTGCCGCCTAACTGGTTGGGGCGGCAGTCCAACGCTTGAAAATCAACATCGAGCTTGCCCCCTTCTTCTTCGGGCAGGCCATAGGTGGTGATTTCCACAGTGTCCAGATTCAATGTTTCTAAAAACCGGGCCGTTCCGGGATCATCGGCGCAGGCAATGAGACGGCCGTCTACCGGCAGCAGCCCGGCAAATTGACGGAAGGCGGCGGTATAATCGGCTTCCGTCGGGAAAATGTCGGGGTGGTCGTGTTCCAGGCTGGTGATGACGATGACTTCCGGCCGCAAGCCCAGGAACATGTAATCATACTCATCGGCTTCAACCACAAAATAGTCGCCTTCACCGTAACGGCCGTTACTACCCAGCACCGGCAGCACACCGCCCACAATGACCGTCGGATCCAGTCCGGCCGTCAGCAAAATCTGGGCAATCATGCCCGTCGTCGTCGTCTTGCCGTGCGATCCAGCCACAGCGATGCCGATGGTGTCGGCCATCAATTGGCCCAACAAATCGGCCCGCTTGAGCACCGGCAGACCGGCAGCCAAGGCGGCGTCCACTTCCGGGTTCCCGGCGGGCACGGCCGACGAGATAACCAGCGCATCGGCCCCATCAATCTGCTCCGCCCGGTGGCCTTCGTAGATGGTTGCGCCCTGGGTTTGGAGAACGGCCGTTAATTCATTCAGCTTCTGGTCCGAGCCGGAGACAACAAAGCCACGCCCCAGCAGCACGCGGGCAATCGCCGATATCCCGGCCCCACCAATGCCAACTAAATGAAAATGCATTCCGCGCCTAAGATTAAAATCCACACTCATAAATAATCACGTATCACGTTTCACGCTAAATCATCACAATAATCACAAACAAGAACACAATCACCACTAAAAATGTCAGGTAAGGTGATAGGGTCGGTATCGGTAATCTCTGAACCAACGCCAGTACTTCCGCTGGTCGCACAAGTACCGACTCTTTAAACGGATAAGCCGCATTCAAAGGAAGCCAATCACCTGGCGCAACTGGCGAATACTCCAAAAATGCCCAAATCGTTCCAATAATCAAATAGCCATTTACTGCCCCAACAATTGCTCCCAGAACCTTGTCCTGCAAGCTGTCACGCACCCGCAGCCGTTCACCCAATCGTGAACCGGCCAAAGTTGGGCCTTGATAGCCCCAAAAAGTAAAGAAGATATGCACAATCGTTAAAACATAAAATTTCCGTCGCTGGGCGGCCATCGGGTCGGCCATCAAAACGGCGGGATCGTCTACCGTGCCAATCAGCGAAATAATCTGCGCACCGAACTGATTCAGGAAAAACAAAGACAAAACCAACGCAGAGGTGACAATTATTTCTCTTGTCCAGCCGCGCATCATGCCCATCAAGGCAAAAAAAGCGACCATCAGCCAGAACCATGTGCCTAAACTAATCATGCGCCGCTCTCCTTGCGCCGCTCCTTGCGCCGCTCCTTGCGCCGGCCACATCTATAATTGTTTGCGCCAGATGAACGGCCGCATCCGGTTTATCCAACGCTTTAGCCGCCGCGCTCATCTGGGCCAGCCTGGCTTCATCATCCAGTAAAGAGAAAACCGTCGGCAAGAGTTGGTCAGGTAATTGTTCATCGGTAAGCTGTACGGCCGTACCCTGTTCTGTCAGAAAGTCGGCATTCACCTTCTG
The DNA here is from genome assembly GCA_020634245.1 of Ardenticatenaceae bacterium. Lineage (GTDB taxonomy): Bacteria > Chloroflexota > Anaerolineae > Promineifilales > Promineifilaceae > JACKCC01. The sequence continues at coordinate 73,836 of JACKCC010000008.1, forward strand.
GTAGCGCCAGGCCCAGGCCAGCGGAACCAGAACCGACGGCAGGCCAAACGCTGGCCCTTCACCCATCATACTGGCCCCGGCGCGGGCCACCACCAAATCCGCCGCCCGGAACGCTGCCCCCATTTCTTCATGCAAATAGGGAAACGGCCGATACCACCGCCGCAAATCCTCAGCCAGCGCCGCCGCATGGGTCTCCACTTCCGGCCACGTCAGCGTGCCGCTGATGTGGATAACCTGGAAGCGAACCAACAGTTCCGGTAAAACAGCCGTCAGCGCCCGATTGATATTGCGCGCGCCCCGGCTGCCGCCAAACACAAACAAAGTTTTGCGGCCCGGCGGCAAATCGAATTGGCCCAGCGCTTCGGCTTTACTCAACCCGGCTGCCGCCCGCAGTTCAGCGCGCACCGGGTAGCCGGTAACCACCATCTTCTCCGGTGGTACAAATTGGCGCGAATCCGGGCTGGTGCAGGCCACCTTCTCGGCAAAGCGCAGCGAAAAACGAATGGACGAACCCGGCTCTACATCGGGCAAATAGATGACGATGGGAACCCCCCGCCGCCGCGCCGCCAGCGTGACCGGAGCCGCCATGTAGCCGCCGGTCATGAACATCACGTCCGGCTGAAAACGGCCAATCAGCCGCGAGGCTGTGCCGATACTCCAGGCTAATTTCATCCCATTCATGATCATCACGTGCGGCGGCACACTGACTACTGGACCGCCGCTAATCATCTCCAATTTCAGGCCGGCGCGGGACACAAGCTGTTCTTCCATCTCGCCGCGCGTGCCAACCCACAAAATATCTTCCCGGCCCACGCCCAATCGCTGCAATTCGGTCGCCGCCGACAATGCCGGATAAATGCCGCCGCCGGTTCCACCGGCACAGATAAGGACTTTCATGGTAATGACTTACGATTCGCGATTTACGATTGACGATTAAGTGCGGTCAATCATAAATCCTCAATCCTTAATCTTTATTCCTTTGCGGTTGATCCCGCTGCGTAATGGCCGCATCCCGCGAGATGTTGAGCAGAATGCCCATCCCCAGCAGGGTAATGAGCAGCGACGAACCGCCGTAGCTCATAAACGGTAAAGGAATACCGGTGAAGGGCATAACGGCCGTTATCACCGCAATATTCATCAACGACTGATAACCAATCCAGCAGGTAATGCCCAACGCCAGCAGCCCACCAAAACTGTCCCGCGCCCGCCATGCCGTCAACAGCCCGCGCCAGACCAACAGCGCCAGCAAAATAATACAGATCATTGTGCCAAACAATCCCAACTCTTCACCCAGAATGGCAAAAACACCATCCGTATGTGCCGCCGGCAGTGCACCATACTTTTGAATACCGGCCCCCAGGCCAACGCCGCTTACCCCGCCGCGTCCCAAAGCAACGAAAGCCTGCCGCACCTGCCAACCAGCCAGGCTGGGGTCCTTCAACGTTTGTAAATATTCTGCCAAACGGGCCGCCGCGTGGGGAAAAGATTTAATCAATACGAAAAATACTGACCCGCCCAAGGCTCCGGTCGCCATAAATTGTCGCCAATCAGCCCCGGCCACAAAAAACAGCGTAAAACTGACCATCGCAATAAGGGCTGATGTACCCAGGTCGGGCTGCAAGATGATTAACGAACAAACAACACCGGTAATGACCGAAAAAGGAATCAAGCCATAAGTGACATCTTTAATCCGATCACCTTTAGATGAAAGCCAGTGGGCAATGTAAATGAAAGTTGCCAGTTTTGCGATTTCCGAAGGTTGATAGGAGCCTCCAGAAATACCACGCCTGGCCCCAAAAATCGCCTCGCCAAAGAAGAGGACGACAATTAACCCTAACAATGTAATGATTAAAACAGGGACAGAGAACCGGCGCAGGATGTGATAATCGAACTGCATGATAAAGATGATACCTAATCCGCCAAGTAGAAAAGCAACAAACTGCCGCCGAATGTAATACAAGGCATCGCCATCTTTAGCTTCAATCCCCAGCCAAAAGGTGCTGCTGTAGACTATTAACATGCCTAATATCAGCAGCCCGGCCATGATCAGGAGCATCCAATAATCAAATTGGAGTTTAAGCGCCGGATGAACCCGGGCAGTGCGTTTGCGAATGACGTTTACACTTGCCATAAAACCCTTCCGCTAAAGTTCTTTCACTAATTCTCTAAATTTTTCGCCTCTTTCAGCAAAATCGGTGAAGGCGTCAAAGCTGGTGCCGCCAGGGGAAAGTAGGACAACATCGCCGGAGACGGCCGTATCCATCGCCACCTGCACCGCTTCCGCCATCGTCTCTACCCGTGTAAGCCCGGCCATGCCCGCCAACCGGCTTTCCATCATCGCTGCCATGTCGCCAAACAAAATCACATGCTTGACTCGCTGGCGCACCCGTTCAGCCCAGGCATTCCAGACCATATCCTTGTCCTTGCCACCAGCCAATAGAATCAGTGGTTCGTCGAAGGCGTTGATAGCTGCCAGTGCCCGTTCCGGAGCCGTGGCGATGGAATCATTGATGTACTGGACGCCGTTGAGTACCCGCACCAGTTCCAGCCGGTGTTCCACGCCGGTAAAAGTGCTGATTGCTTTTCGCATCGCTTCCACCGGCAAGCCCACCGAATCGGCCAGGGTAACGGCCGCTAACACATTGCGCACGTTATGCTCACCGCGCAGCTTGATTTCATCCAATCCGCAAACCGGCACATCCTTGCCATTACGCAGCCAGATTTGACCATCGCCGACAAAGGCCCCGTCAGCCACTTCCTGTTCCAGGCTGAAGGTGCGCAAGCGGCCCTTGACCAGTGATTTGAGCATCATCGCTCCAGGATCGTCGGCAGCGAGTACGGCCGTTCCCTCCGCCGACTGGTAGCGCAAAATATTGGCCTTGGCATTAGCGTAAGCGGCCATCGTCTTGTGCCGGTCCAAATGGTTGGGCGTGATGTTAAGTACGGCCGCTACCGGCGGACTTTGCGTCCAGATTTCCAGTTGGAAGCTCGATAACTCCTGCACGACCACGTCATCCGGTCCCATCTTGTGCAAATCGGCCAGCAGGGGACGACCAATATTGCCGCCCACCCAGGTGCGCCGCCGCGCCATCTGGCCCATGACGCCGGTCAGCGCCGTCGTGGTACTTTTGCCCGCCGAACCAGTGATACCGATAACGGCCGTTGGCGTCCGCCGCACAAACTCCTGCGAATCATTCGTTATCTGGATCCCCCGTTCCCGTGCCGCCGCAACCAGCGGCGCATCCACCGGGACACCGCCACTAATCGCCAACACGTCCGTCTTGTCCAGTAAACTCATCGGATGTTCTCCTAAAACGTACTCAATTCCCAAATCGGCCAATTCGGCCATCACATCGGCCAGCTTCTCTGCCGGACGCATATCGGTCACCGTCACCCTAGCCCCGGCTTCAGCCGCAAAACGGGCCAATACCCTGCCCTGCCGTGCCAGTCCCATAATGACGAGTCGTTTGCCGTAAAAAGCGTCCATGTAGTCTCGTAGTCTCGTAGTCTCGTAGTCCGGCTAAGTGACTGCTGGACTACCCGACTACCTGACTAAATCAAAGCAAGTGCAACACCCAGCATCCCGGCCAAAATGGCAATCAGCCACCAGCGCTGCACGATTTGTGTTTCGCTCCAACCAATCAGTTCAAAGTGATGGTGCAGCGGGGCCATTTTGAACAGCCGCTTGCCGCCGGTCCATTTGAAATACAGCACTTGCAGCGTCGTCGACAGCATCGTGGCAATGGGAACAGCCGCTACAATCGGCAAAATCAACCATTGATTCGTCATCAAAGCCACCACACCTAACGCGCCGCCCAATGCCTGCGATCCTACGTCACCCATAAACATCTGGGCCGGTTTGGCGTTGAACCACAAAAAAGCAAAACAAGCGCCAACCACAATAAATGAAAAGACCACCAAAAACTGCTGATCCTGCAAAAAGGCGATGATGCCATAACAGGCAAAAGCCGTCGCCGCAATAATCCCCGCCAGCCCGTCCAACCCATCGGTGATATTGACGGCGTTGGCCATGCCGGTGATGATGATGACGGCCATCGGAATGTATAAAATACCAATATCAACCAATACCGGCACCGTTGGGATCGCCATCCAGCCATGTCCATCATTCACGACAAAATAAAGTACAATCGTGGCCACCAGGGCGATACCCAGTTGAAACAAAATCTTGACCCGCGCCCGCATCCCTTCGCCGGGGCGCAGACGGAAACCTTGATAATCATCGATGCCGCCCAAAATCGAATAAGCGACCATCACTCCCAACGGAATGACGACACTTTCCGCCACTTCCAAAGCCTGGACAAACTGCACAATGTTGACGATGACGCTTACTACCAGAACCCAGACCACGATGAGCAAGCCGCCCATAGCTGGCGTACCCATTTTGGACTGATGGGTCTGCGGGCCGTCGATGCGGATTTGTTTACCCAGCTTGAAGCGGCGCATCAATTCTACGAATGGGCTGCCCCAAATAACGGCCATCAAGAAGGTTACACCGCCGAGGGTTAAGGCAAAAGCCATCAGTTATCCCTCCCCAAGGCAGCAACGATGCGATCCATGCGCATACCCAATGAACCTTTTATTAAAATAACGTCTTTCTCCTGAATAATTTCTTCGAGGATGGGCACGGCCGTAACCGCATCATCCACCATCACTACCTGGTCAGCCGGCATGCCCACTTTCAGCGCTTCCTCGCCGATAATCCGGCCCAGTTGGCCCACTGTGACCAAAACGTCAGACACCTCAGCCGCCCGACGGCCCACCAGCCTGTGCGATGGTTCGGCCATGTATCCCAATTCCAGCATATCACCCAACACAACCACGTGACGGCCGTCCAAATCCTTAAGCAAATTACAGGCCGCCATCACCGAATCAGGGCTGGAATTGTACGTATCGTCAATAATGATTGAGTCGTTCGGGCCGGGAACGGCCACCAATCGTAACTGTGCTTTCGTTTCGCTCAACCCGGCGATAATTTCCGGCCAGGTCAGGCCATCGACCAAACCCACGGCGGCCGCCCGCAGTGCCGTATGTACGCTGTGCCGCCCCAGCAATGGCACCTGAACATTCATTGCCTCCTGGCCATAATGGAGCGTAAATCCAACCCCTTCCAATCCCATCGACCGAATGTTGTCGGCCCACAAATCGGCGCTGTTGTCCAGGCCGTAGGTAAAAATTGAAGCCTGCGTATGCGCCGCCATGCTCATTATTCGCTCGTCGTCTTTGTTGAGAACGGCCGTGCCATACTCCGGCAGCGCTTCCACTAACTCTTGCTTGGCAGCCACAATCGCTTCCATCGTGCCCGCCCGCTCAAGATGAACCGGCCCGACAATCGTCAGCACGCCAATCTCCGGTTGGGCCAGTTCACATAACCGGGAAATCTCGCCGGTTGTGTACATGCCCATCTCCAGCACCGCCCGTTGGTGATGTCGCTGCAATTTCAACAGCGTCAGCGGCAGGCCGATTTCATTATTTTGGTTACCGGCCGATTTTAACGTCCGGTAACGGCGGGAAAGCACTGAATAAACCAATTCTTTGGTGCTGGTTTTGCCTACACTGCCCGTGATGCCAATCACCCGAATCGGGAGGCGTCCCCGCCATGCCTTGGCTACCACTTGCAGTGCCGCCATCGTATCCTCAACCAGTAGACAGACCGGCGTGACAATCTCGGTGCCTGGTGCGATTCCCTGGCCGCATAAATCAATCGTCGCATGGTCGCCGGGCATAAGCTTTTGCACCAGGGCTGCCACCGCGCCTCGCTCAAAAGCGCTCTGCACGTAATCGTGACCATCAACCTGTTCACCGGCAAAAGCCACGAACAAACTGCCCGGCTCAACCTCCCGGCTGTCAATCACCACCGAAGTAATCGCCGGTTCGGTGCCGATTGGTTTATAACTGCTCAACGCTTCGAGAAAGTGACCCAGGTTCAACATAGTTAAAGGCAGAAGGCAGAAGGCGGAAGGCAGAATGTATCGATTATTCTGCCTTCTGATTTCTGCCTTCGATTTTTAATTTTCCTGCCTCGCCGCCATCACGTCGGCCCGCAGACGCACGTTGTCCGGCGGAATGCCCAGCAAAACGACCAATTCTGAAGTCAGATCGGCAAAAACGGGAGCGGCCGTCATCGATCCCCAGGGAGCGCTTTTGGGCTTATCCAGTTTGACCATGACAATGATTTCCGGATCGTCGGCCGGCAGCCAGCCGATAAATGAACCAATGATGTCATCGGATAGATAGACGCCATTTTCAGCAATTTGGGCCGTACCGGTTTTACCGGCGATGGTGTAGCCTTCGACCTGGGCTTCCGGTACTTCACGGGCAACGGCCGTTACTGCCATAGCCGTTACTTGCTGTGCTGTCTCTTCACTGATGGGGCGGCTCAGCACAGTCGGCGTATGCTCAAATACCTCGCCGCCATTGTCGATTTCCTGTACCAAATACGGCTGCATCATTTCACCACCGTTAGCCAAAGCGGAAACGGCCGTGATCATTTGCAAAGGAGTCACCGCCAAACCCTGACCATACGCATTCGTCGCCAAAAACGATTCCGTCCACAGCGGATCACCCGGCAGCGGCATCAAACCACTTGATTCTGCCATCAAATCAATCCCCGTCGGCCGGCCAAAACCAAACCGCTGGAAATAACTGTAAAACGTATCCGGTCCCATCCAGGTCGCAATCGTCGCCGCACCCACATTCAACGAACGGGAAAGCAGCGTCGTCATATCCGTCGTACCCGGCGCACTCCGGTCCCAGTTGTAAGTCAAATGCCCGCCCCACTCTAACACACCGGCATCATAATAAGTCGTCTGCGGTGTCACCGTTCCCGAATCCAACGCCGCCGACATCGTAATCAGCTTCATCACCGACCCCGGTTCATACTGGCGCGTAACAAACGGGTTCAGAAAAACCGATTCATCTTTTTCATCGTAAAAAGTATAAGGATCAAAACAAGGCGAAGCAGCCATCGCCAAAATCGCACCGGTACGCGGATCCATCACAATGATTTCACCACTAACCGCACCATGCTCTTCCATCGCCCGGCGCAAATGCGTTTCCACCAAATTTTGCACCGAACGGTCAATCGTCAACACCAAATCAGCCCCTTCACGCGCAATCACGCTGTGCTGCGCACTCAATGGTGACCGATTCAAAGTTGCACTGGCCGCCTGTCCAGCCAGCTCCTGCTGATAATTACCCTCAATACCGCCGCCGCCATCGCCATTAAAATCAACATATCCCAGCGTATGGCACAACATCTGGCCCTGCGGATAAAACCGGCGCGGCAACGGGTCTAATTCCACACCTGAATACGGCAGCGTTTCAATCGTCTTGGCCACTTCCGGCGAGACCCGCCCGGCCAACAAAACATATTCCCGATTTTGCTGCAAAGTCGACAAAATATCGTAACGCGGTTCTTCCAGAATCGACGAAAGTGCCGTTGCCAACTCTTCTGGCTCCGTTACATTGTTGGGAGCCGCACTAACCTGGTAATCGACACCATTCGAAGCCAGAATCGCGCCATTCCGATCATAAATTACACCCCGCTCCGGAACATCAACAACCAATTCCTCTTCGCCGGCCCAACCATCCCAGGGGACAACCTGCAATAGTTGAAAAGCCACCAACCGGCCAGTCACAACCACCATCGCCACGACCATAATCGTGATAATAACCCAAAGACGTTTTAGTTGACTGAGAGATAATCCTTGATTACTGCTCACTGGCCTCTCCGTAAATCATGCGGCTAACACTGCTGCGCAGCGACAACCACAATACATCACCGATGGTTTCTGCTGGCGGCACAGAAACAGTAGGAGTCACTTCTGGTTCAAGAGTATCCGGCGTCACCGGATAATCGGGCACAACCAGGTATTCAATCTGATCAGCTTGGGCCTGGACAAAACCCAGGCGCAGCGCTTCTTGCTGTAACCGTTCCAAAGATTGGGCTTCAGCAATCTGCCGTTCTAATGCAGAATTATCCCGTTTAATCAGCTCCAAATCTGCCTGTAAATTCTGCACCCGGAGGCCGACGGTTGCGATACCGCTTGCCTGGCTCAAATAAATGACGCCCAACAAGGTGCTTAAAAGCAAAATAACGCCCCACCCCAAAGCCGCCTGAGCCTCGGTGAGCCGTTTGAACTGTTTGACCTGTTCTCGTTTTTGCCTTGAAGATCGCATTGTCGTTTCCATATGAAAAGACGGTTATTCTCCAGTTGTCATTTTTTCGGCAACGCGCAGCCGGGCGCTGCGGCTGCGCGGATTTTGCTGAATTTCTTCTTCCGAGGCTTTCACGGCCTTGCGGGTGATAAGCCGCAAGGTGGCAGTGCCGCCGCAGGTGCAAACCGGCTGTTGAGGCGGACAGGTGCAGCCCTGACTCAAATGGCGGAACAACTGCTTCACAAACCGATCTTCTAATGAATGAAAGCTGATGACCGCGACACGCCCGCCTGGCTTGAGCAGAGCGATGGCGGCCTGAACGCCGGTTTCGACGGCTTCCAGTTCATGGTTTGTGGCTATGCGCAGCGCCTGAAAGATGCGGGTGGCCGGGTGGATGCGTTCGCGCCCTTTGACCTGCGCCGCCACGAAATCAGCGAGTTGGCGGGTGGTGGTAAAAGGACGGCCGTTGACAATGGCTTGTGCTAAACGGCGGCTGCGCTGTTCTTCACCATACTGCCAGAAAATTTTGGCCAGTTCTGTCTCGGATAAATTGTTAATCAGGTCTGCGGCCGTTTCCCCTTGTGTGGGGTCAAACCGCATATCCAGCGGGCCATCCTTCATAAAGGAAAAACCACGCTCTGCCTGTTCTAGCTGGCGGGATGACAGCCCTAAATCAAACAAGATGCCATCCAATTCCGCAAAACCGTTGGCCGGGGCCAGCCGGACCATCTCGGCATAGCTGGCGTTGACGTAGGTCACGCGGTCACCGTATAAAGCCAGTTGTTTCCGGGCAAAAGCGATCGCTTCTGGGTCCCGGTCAAAGGCTAAAACGCGCCCGGTGGGCGCGGATGCTTGCAAAATACCGGCGGTATGTCCGCCAGCACCTAACGTTGCGTCCAGGTAACGGCCGTCTGGCTGAGGCCGTAATAATTGCAGCACTTCGTGGTAGAGGACAGGGATATGGTCATTCGTCATTTTGTCATGCGTCATTTTTATTGGGACTTGACAATTTGATATATCACGCATGACGCCTCACGCATCATGCCTTAGATTCCCAAATCCTCCCAGCGATCCGCGTCGTCGGTGGCCTCAATGGACTGCCGGACAGACTGCCAGGCTTCTACGCTCCAAATTTCCAGGTAATCAAACATGCCGGCAATGACAACTTCGCCATCAATTCCGGCAAAGTCGCGCAAATACTGGGGCAGTAAAATGCGTCCCTGCCGATCCGGAACCAGGTCAGCAGCGCCGGAAAAGACACGCCGACGAAAAGCACGCATATCTTCATCAGATAACGGCCGTTCCGCAATACGTTGGGCCAAATCCTGCCAGCCATCCAGTGGGTATAACATCAAATTCTGGTCGAAGCCACGCGTCACCACCAACCCAGGGGCCAACAATCCACGATACTTTGCGGGAATGGTGATCCGCCCTTTATCATCAATTGTGTGTGTAAATTCGCCCAGAAACATAATTGTTTGCTCTTTCTTGTCAGTCAAAATTATTTACAAAAATTATAGAACATGTGTTCCAATTAATCCATTTCGCCCTGTTTTCACTGACATTTTGTGCAAAATCGCCCCACTTTATACCACTTTGAACCACAATTAGCCATCAGTATACACCAAACCCCCATTTATGTGAAGATGCAATTTGAACTTTTAAGGTAACCCATTGAATTGATAATAAAAACGCCCATCCATTTACTGGATGAGCGTTGTACAACGGCAAAATTTGGCGAAAAACAAGCGTGATTGCGGCTTAATTGTTCATGAACCCCTGTGATTTGAGGTAATTGAGGACAGTCCGGGAAAATTCTTGATGTGATTGGCGGGTGTATTTAACGGCCGTATACACCTGCGCCAGATTCTCCACCCCCGACTCCTCAATCAACTGGCGCAAATGCGGAAAACTCATATACCGCGCCCAGCCGGCCACTTCCCGATCATGGTAAATCTGCCGGATTTCATCATCCGAGTAGTCGTGATAAGTTTCATCGTGTACCAAACCGGACAGAGGCAGCCGGTCGCGGGGAGCCGGGTCTTCATCGGGATAGCCCAGTGAAAAACCCACAACAGGCACTACATTAGGCGGCAGTTGCAGGATTTCGCCAATTTGGTCGCAGTTGGCCAGCGTGCTGCCCATGTAGCAAATACCCAGTCCGCGCGATTCGGCGGCCAGAGCTACATTTTGCGAAACCAGAATGGCATCGATGGCGGCAATCATAAAACTCATGAAATTGTCGAAGTTGTCGGGCGCATTGCTCAGGCGCAGCCATTGGCGCATACGATGAAAATCGGCACAAAAGGTCAGCAGAACCGGCGCGTCCAGCACCATATCCTGCTCCATGTGTGGTTCATACAATCGTTCTCGCAGCGCCCGGTCACGGGTCACAATAATCGAATAAGTTTGCATATTGCCCGACGACGATGCGCGAATACCGGCGGCTAAAATTTCCTGAAGCAGCGCTTCGGGAACCGGGTCAGGTTTATAAGTCCGGATCGAACGATGGTCATGGATTACTTTAATAACACTCATGAGGCGGCTTCTTCCATAAGAATAAACTTGACAAGACTACCTGACTACAGGACTACTTGACTACAAGACCACTCGACTACACTAAAAAAAACGCCCACCCTGGTTGTGGGTGAGCGTTAAAAAATCAGATTAATGAGCCATTTAGGCAGCGGCTGTTTGCAGATGGGGCAAAATCTGGGCCAAAATGCGATCCTTAGGCATCGCACCAACGATGCGCTCAACAACCTGCCCGTCCTTGAAGAGCATCAAAGTCGGGATACCAACAATGCCATAACGTCCGGGGATAGCCGGATTTTCATCCACGTCTACTTTAGCGACTTTGAGTGAATCGCCATATTCGGCGGCAATTTCTTTCACGGATGGGGCAATCATGCGGCATGGGCCACACCAATCAGCCCAAAAATCAACCAGGGCCGGTTTATCAGATTCTATAATTTCAGTTTGAAATGTTTCATCGGTAACTGCTAAGGGAGTTGCCATTTTATTTGCTCCTTAAAATTAAATAATTACTTGCTACAGTTTAGGTAAACCACAAAAAAGATTTTTGATGAACAATCTATCATTTCTTTGTGGTTTACTGAGGGGAAATGGGGAAATCTTGTTTTTTGTTCTATGAACTTTCCCGTTTTCACCTAGTAGACGCAGTTAGTTGTGATATTCTTACTACAGTTTAGCGAAAGGCTTTGACCTGTCAAGAAATGTATTATAGTTGAAGATCATCACATATGTTATTAGAAATCCGTAAAAAACTGAACCCGCATTGCTTGCATATGAAGGAGAGCTAAAATTAATTATGATGTCTGAATTATTGATTACCAACGGCCGTTTAGTCACCTGGGGAGAACCCAATGAGATTATTGATGGGGGCGGGCTGCTGTTAAGGAACGGCCGTATCGCCGACATGGGCGCTTCTGCCGACCTGGCCGCCAAATATCCCGCAGCCAAGCAAATGGACGCCCGTGGACAGCTCGTCATGCCCGGTAATATCTGTGCCCACACCCATTTTTACGGTGCATTCGCCCGCGGCATGGGCATTCCCGGCCCGCCGATGAAAGATTTCCCCGATATTTTAGAGCGCTTGTGGTGGCGGCTGGATCGGGCCTTGCTCGATATCGACGTCGAGTACAGCGCCCTGGTCAGCCTGGTGGACGCCATCAAACATGGCACGACGACCCTCATCGACCACCACGCCAGCCCGATTGCCATCAACAACTCGCTGGATCAGGTGGCCGATGCAGTGCAGATGGCTGGCGTGCGCACTGCTTTGTGCTATGAAGTTACCGACCGCAACGGGCAGGAAGGGGCACAAGCTGGCATCGACGAAAACGTCCGCTTTTTACATTCGCTCAAGGAGCGGGATAGCAGTTTGCTGGCGGGAACATTTGGCCTGCACGCCTCCCTGTCGCTGAGTGATGAGACGCTGGCTGATTGTGTAACGGCCGTGCAATCCCTCAACAGCGGTTTCCACATCCACGTCGCCGAACATGAAGTTGACGAATACGATTCGCTCTACAAATACGGCAAACGGACCATCAACCGGCTGGTCGATGCCGGTATTTTGGGGCCAAAGAGCATCGTCGCCCACGCCGTCCACATTGATCCGGCCGAGATGGGCCTCATCAAAGAAACCGGAACCTGGATTACCCATCAGCCACGCAGCAACATGAACAACGCTGTGGGCGCAGCCGACATCGAAGGCATGATGCGGCTGGGCATTCCGGTGTGCCTGGGCAACGATGGCATGGGCAACAACATGTGGGCTGAATGGAAAGCGGCCTACTTCATGCACAAACAGGTCCACCGCGATCCGCGCCGGGCCAACGGAGCCGACGTAGCCAAAATGGCCATCGCCAACAACGCCAAACTGGCCGGCATGTTCTGGCCGGAACTGCCCATGGGCAAGCTGGAAATCGGTGCGGCCGCCGACGTGATTTTCGTCGATTATCACGCCACGACGCCCATGTCAGCCGGTAATCTGCCCTGGCATATCATCTTCGGTTTTGAAGCCAGCATGGTGACGACGACAATTGTGGCCGGTAAGGTGTTGATGCAGGACCGTCAACTGCTAACGCTGGATGAAGCGGCTATCACCGCGCGCAGCCGGGAATTAGCCGCCGTGGTCTGGAAGCGGTTTGAGAAATTGAGTATATGATTCTTGAAGTCGCCATCCTGGATGTGAAACCGGGGCAGCAAGGTGAATTTGAAGCGGCGTTTGCCCAGGCGCAGGCCATTATTTCCAGCATGGATGGGTATATTTCTTATGAGTTGCAGAAGTGTTTGGAGGTGAACGGCCGTTACCTCCTTTTGGTACGCTGGCAAACGTTGGAAGATCACACAGAAGGGTTCCGCAGCTCGCCAGAATACCAGGAATGGAAGGCGCTACTGCATCATTTTTACGATCCTTTCCCCATAGTAGAACATTACCGACCTGTCCTTTCAAGTAAGGAAAAATCGTGATACAAGACAGCAAACAAGTATTTGCCAGCCAAATGAAAGCTTTTGTGGAATCGCTTGATTCAGTAATTTCCACTAATGATGGCCAATGGACTGTGAAAGGCTTCATCGACGTTCACAAAAACATATACACCATTTCTTCCGACACGAAAATTGTGTCCAAGGTTCTAGAAATTCACCTGATGCCTCAAATTCTTGGGTTTGCTCAACGAAATGGTTATGCCGTCGTACTTCCCACACACCAAAACTATTACCCCGATTTATCATTCGTGAATTTAGCAGACGCGCGCATCAAATTTGCTGTTGATTTAAAGACAACGTATCGGCTGCCTGATTATCCTGATTTTTGCAATGGGTTTACACTTGGTTCCCATGGCGAATACTTTGTTAATCGAGGCAGCACCAAAAACATCCAATTCTCTTACAAAGATTACTTAGAGCCTATCCTAAAATTAACCGCGGAGAACGCAGAGCGCGCGAAGATAAAGCAATTATTTCTCCGAGTTCTCCGCGACCTCTGCGGTTTTTCGGATAGATTCTTAGGTCATTTCTGCTTGGGAATCATTTACTCCCGTCTTTCTAACTCTGATGATGAGACAAAGACTTATCCGATTGGGGAACTTCAATCCATCAGTTCCGTCATCAGTAATTTCCAGTTTTTTGTGGCAGAGAAATGGCAAATTGCTGGCGACAAGAGCGGCAGCGGTAACACCGCCAATATCGGCAGCATTACCAAGATTGGAGACATTCTAAACAGTAATGGTATGTTCAGCCGGTTGGGAGAAGCTTGGTTTGATGATTATTGGATGAATTACGGCCGTATCTCTATCAAAACAACTAGCGGTGCTGCAAAAAAAATTACCAGCCTGACCGATTTTGTTGTCTATCGTGGCGGTGACGCCAGCTTAATTGTTCCCAAAGCTCCCAGACGTAAAGCAAAACGGGGCAAAGTCACATGAAAAAAGTATTTGTCCCCCCTATAAAAAGCCAGGGCATTAAAACTAAACTCGTACCGCGTATTCGCCAGGCTGTTCAATCGGATGAAAACGGTAAATGGGTTGAGCCATTCATGGGTACAGGGGTCGTTGGCTTTAATATGCGGCCCAAACACGCCCTATTTGTTGACAGCAATCCCCACATCATCAACTTTTATCAGGCCATCAATAACGGCCAAATAACACCAGCCCATGCAAGAGCCTATCTTGAAAATGAAGGTCGCTTGTTAGCCGAGAATGGCGACGAGCATTATTATCGGGTTCGAAAACGATTTAATCAAACCCATGCACCATTGGACTTTTTATTTCTCAGCCGGGCCGGGTTTAATGGCATGATTCGCTTTAATCAAAAAGGCAGGTTCAACGTTCCGTTCAATCACAAACCCGAACGTTTTTCCCCGGCTTACGTGACAAAAGTTGTTAATCAGGTTCAGTACGTTTTTGATTTATGTCGCATGAACGAATACACGTTCGTTTGCCAGGACTTTAGAGATACGTTTGAGGCAGTTCAAGCCAATGACTTTGTTTACTGCGATCCTCCCTACATGGGCCGCCACGTGGACTATTTTAGCAACTGGAATGCTCAAGATGAGGAAGACCTATTTCAATTATTGGCCACCTGCAAAAGCAAATTTATTTTATCCACCTGGCATAGTAATCAACATCGCAACAATCCTGCTATTTTATCTTTGGAAGGAAAATACCACGTTGTTACCCATGAACACTTTTATCATGTAGGCGCAAGAGAAACAAATCGTAAGCCGGTATTGGAGGCGTTGGTAATGAATTATCACCCTTCAATTTATGAGCCATTACACACCGGACAATATCGACAGGCGGCATTACTGGAAACGAAAGCCGCCTATCAACAAGACAAGGAGTAAACGTTGAAAATCGCAATTTTAGGTGGAACAGGCAACGAAGGTTTTGGGCTAGGTTTCCGTTGGGCAGCCGCCGGACACGAGATCATCATTGGGTCGCGCAAAACCGAGAAGGGCGAGAGCGCAGCAGCCGACATGAAGGAACGACTGCCTGAAGGCAAGATTTCAGGCACAAACAACCCGGACGCGGCGCAGCAGGCCGACGTTGTCGTGTTGTCTGTGCCTTACTGGGCACAGGCAGGCACGCTGGAATCGGTCAAGGAGGTGTTGGCCAATAAGCTGCTAATTACTGTTGTGGCTCCCACGGGCGAGAAGGCAGCGCGAGTCTACCGGTTGGAAAGCGGGCTGTCAGCGGCGGAAGAGGCGCAGAATCAGTTGGAAGGCGTTACTCGCGTTGTGGCAGCGTTCCAGAATATCGGCGCGCACCACTTGCTGGATTTGGCGCATCAACTGGACTGCGACGTGCTGATTTGCGGCGAGCAGAAGGAAGACAAGCAGGTGGCGATGCAGTTGTGCCAGGATGCCGGGCTGCACGGCGTGAATGCTGGGGCTTTGCAAAATGCGCGGGCGGTGGAGGAGTTAACGGCCGTACTCATCGCCATCAATATCATCCACAAAGTCAAAAGTGCGGGCATCCGTATTACAGGACTGGCTTAAAGGCAGAAATCAGAAGGCGGAATGCAGAATTTAACGTTAACGGCCGTGCCCCACATCCCCGACGTTCAACCAGGCGACGACGTAGCCGGGTTGATTTTAGCGGCCCTGGACACGACTGATTTGTCATTACAGTCAGGCGATGTGCTGGCCATCGCCCAAAAAATCATCTCCAAAGCGGAAGGGCGGCTGGTGCGGCTGGCCGACGTGACGCCGTCGGCGCGAGCCGTTGACGTGGCTGCACAAACGGATAAAGACCCCCGAATAGTCGAGTTGATTTTGCAGGAAAGCGATGAAATTTCGCGGCTGAAGCCCGGCGTCTTGGTGGTGCGCCACCGGCTGGGCTTCACCAGCGCCAACGCCGGCATCGACCGCTCCAACGTTGGCCCGATGACGGACGACGAGTGCGTTTTGCTCCTGCCGCAGGACCCAGATGACTCGGCCCAACGCATCCGGCAGGCGCTCTGTGACCGTTTGGGGATTGACATTGGCGTTATAATCACCGATAGTCATGGACGGCCGTTCCGCCTGGGAACAGTTGGCGTGGCGATTGGCGTGGCCGGTCTGCCCGCCCTGTGGGACCGGCGCGGCGAAAAGGATCGTTACGGCTACACCCTTCAGCACACCGACGTAGGCGTAGCCGACGAAATCGCCGCCGCCGCCGGGCTGCTGATGGGTCAGGCCGGAGAAGGATTGCCTGTTGTTTTGCTGCGTGGCTTGCAACTACCGACACATGAAGGCAAAGCCGCCGACCTGGTTCGACCAAAAGAATTGGATTTGTATCGTTAGGAAACACTTTTTGCGATTGCGTTATTTTGTACTGGTAGTTCTACTTTTTTTGATCACCGGCTGTCAGGTAGAGATGCTGCCGTTGCCCACGCGAGCCGTGGCCGCGGTGGTTCCTTTTGTTACCGATGGTGTGCCGCCAACCTTTACGCCGCAGCCGGCAACGGCCGTACCCACCGCCAGCCCGACCGTCATCCGCGACACTCTCACACCCTCGCCAACGCCGCTGCCCATCCCCACCAACACACCCGTCACCCCAACCAGCACCCCCACCGAAACGCTAACACCTGCCCCCTTCGAATACGTCACCAGCACGCCAGACATCAAGCCGGTTGATGAATACGCCGCCTACGAGGTCATCCCCTTTGAAGCGTTTCCCACACCGCCGGGCAACAACCGCTGGGGCATGCACTGGATTCCCAACACCAGCCAGGACAAAGGCGTAGTGGATCGATTCGTCGGCGAACTGGTGCGGATGCACATCAAATGGTGCGTCTTCCTCAACGACGGCACGGATATTGGTGGTAACGATTACCTGGTGGAGCGCCTGGTCGCCAATGGCATCATGCCCGTCATGCGCCTGTATCGCTCAGAAGTGGCCGCTTATGATGGCGACCTTTATGCCATGGTTAAACATTACCGGGCCAAAGGCGTCTATTACTACCAGCTTTACAACGAACCGAATGTGAATGTCGAAAACAATCAGGGGTTTGCCAATCCCAATCAATATGCCCAGGCCTGGGCCATCGGCGCGCGGGCCATCATCAGTGCTGGCGGCCTGCCAGGGATTGGTGGGTTTAGCCCCGGCGGTGAATATAATCATTATGATTTTTTAGACCGGACACTGCGGGCATTGGAATACAGCGGAGATGATCATTTGTTGAATCACGCCTGGCTGTCAGTTCACAATTATCATGGACTGCGCGCCTACGACGACCCCGACGGCTTTCTGCTGTTTCGCAAATATGATGAGATCGTGCGCAGTCATCTCGGCCGTTCCCTGCCCATGATTGGCACCGAAGGCGGTTCCTACAGCCCTGATCCCAACGTGGAGAAGCAGTTCATCATTTTTGAATACAGCTATATGCGCGAGGCTGAACCGTATTTATTGGCCTACAGTCACTGGATTTTAGCCAATCAAGAGGGGGGACACCACGATGATCGCTGGGAGTTCCAGGCCTTATTCCGTGCCGGATTTATCCATCCGGTGGTAACGGATTTTTTCTACAGAAACAGCAAGTAAAGGCAGAAATCAGATGGCAGAAATTCATCCCTCTGCCTTCTGACTTCTGCCTTATTTTAAGTCTTCCCCGTTTAGCTCGGCTTCCAGTTTATCCCACAGCTTGTTGAAGGATTTATATCGTTTTTTGGCAGCGCGGCGGGCCGGTCCGGTGTGCATACTGGCCACCGTTTTCTGCTGCCAGTCAGCGGAGCGAGCGCGGAGGATAATTTGTTCCAACTCCTGGCTTTTGGTGCCAGCCAGGGCGCTGCCAGTCCAATGGAATGCGGCCGTTAAGCCAATTTTGGACAATTTATCCGCATCCCACAAGACTTGCGATTCCAATTCTTTGAGCGGCTCATCCCGCCACAAACCCATGTGGTCTTCGATGGCTCTGGCAACCGGCTCGATTTTTTCCGGCGGGAAGTCAGTTTGGGGCAAGAATTTGCGAGCAAATTTGGCACCCTCCTGGGGATGTTTGTCTTTGGTTTCTTTGCGGATGTCGTGCAACCAGGCAGCGGCTTCGACGATTTCGGCATCGGCTCCAGTTAAGGCAGCGAGTTTGTTAGCCAGGGTGACAACGGCCGTTACGTGTTCCCATCGGTAGTTAAATGACGGATCAATTTTGCCGTGGCGCAACTTCAACTCCCGC
Source organism: Ardenticatenaceae bacterium (assembly GCA_020634245.1). Classification (GTDB taxonomy): domain Bacteria; phylum Chloroflexota; class Anaerolineae; order Promineifilales; family Promineifilaceae; genus JACKCC01. The sequence goes on from JACKCC010000008.1 coordinate 92,193, forward strand.
TCCGTTGCTTCGCGCATTGCTTTTTGGGCGGCCTTACGCCAATCAGGTTTCTTTTTGTTTTTCTTCGAAGAAGGCACGATAGTTCTACTCCAAATACAGGTTATTCCTCTGCCCAGGGGAGCCGGGTAAGCGGTGTAATCCCGTAATACAATTCAATAATCCGGCGAAAGATGGGGGCAGCGACTTCTGATCCTTCCCCGGCATGTTCGATCATTACCACAACCGCGATTTCCGGCTCGACACCGGCCCCGGCAGGCGCGTAACCGACAAACCAGGCGTGGGACGCGCCGGGCGGCGCTTCGGCCGTGCCTGTTTTGCCGGCCACAGTGATGGGCAGACCGACGAATTGGTATGCGGCCGTTCCCAGATTTTGGTCGTTGGCCACGCGGTACAAACTGTTTTGAATCACCGCCAAATTATCCTGTGTCAGCGGCAGTTCACCCCGAATTTGCGACGGCCACGGTTCTTCCGGTGCGCCTGCGCCGGACCCAATACGATCAATGAGCGTAGGCCGGTATAAGCGCCCGCCGTTGGCTATGGCAGAGATGACGTCGGCCATTTGCAGCGGCGTCACCTCCACAAACCCCTGGCCAATGGCCATGTTCACTGCATCGCCAGGAACCCAGCCTTCACCCAGGGTGGTTGCTTTCCATTCCGGGCTGGGAATGGTACCTTCTGCCTCCGACAGTTGAATGCCGGTCACACTGCCCAGGCCAAATTCACGCGCTGTCAGCGGCAAAAAATCGGGGTTCTGTTCGTTGAGGTTGTAGCCGACATCATAGAAACAACTGTTGCAGGAAACGACCAGCGCTGTTGCCAGACTGACCGTGCCATGACCGCCTTCCCGCCAATCTTTTTTGATGAAGTTATCACCCAGGCGATTCCAGGTGCCGGTGCTGGTGTAGCGGGTTTCCGGTGTGTACAGACCGCTGTTGAGGGCGGCCGACATGGTAATAATTTTGAAAGTAGAACCGGCTGGATAGGCGCCTTGAGCGGCGCGATTCAGTAACGGCCGTCCCGGATCACTCAACACCGCCCCCAGGTCAACGGCCGCATCCAATCGCACCGAATCAAAAATATCGGGATTGTAAGTGGGGTAGCTGGCCATCGCCCGAATCGCGCCCGTGTTCACATCCATTACAATGACGGAACCAGCCGCGCCAATGAGATTGCCAAGCTCATCAACGGGACGGCTGGTGATGGCATCAGCCAGCGCCTGTTCGACCTGGGCCTGAAAATCGCGGTCAATGGTCGTGTACAGGCTGCGCGCCTGCTGCGGAGCGCTTTCCTGGACGGTGGTAATGTACTCGCCGCCGGGACCGACAACTGTCAGCGTGCCGCCGGGCTGGCCGCGCAGGTATTCCTCGCCCCATTTTTCTAGCCCGGCCCGGCCAACCTGCTCGTCACCGCGGTAACCCTGCGCTTTGTAAGCGTCCAGTTCCTCGGCGGTGATGTAGCCAGTGTAGCCAACGATGTGTGGAGCAACACCGTCTTCTGTGTAAAGCCGGGCCAATCGGGTGGTGGGCGGCGCTAAACCTTTGCCAATGTAGGGCTGGATGGCAACGGCGAATTCCTGCATCACTTCTTCGCGTACTTCGCCAACCGGGGCCAGCCAATCGGGCTGGTACTCGGCATAGCGGGCGCGGATTTCTTCCGGCGTCTGCCCCAACATCTGGCTAAGGACGGCCAGCATCCCTTCTTCATCTTCAATCTGGCCAGGGATGACGGCCAGACCAATTACGCTGCCCTGAAAAGCTAGAGCCAGGCCGTTACGGTCGTAAATGTTGGCTCGTGCCGGGATACGCGTGTCCATATACAGCCGATAGCCGCCTTGCAGTTCAGGCAAGATGAGGTTTTCGCTCCAGACAATGCCCCAACGTCCACCCTCGTAGCTTAGAGGGACAATGTGATCGCGCACAATACGGCCAACTACGGCCGTATCCCAAATAACCTGCACGCCAAACTCAGCCTTATTGCCATCCTGAAACATCGACAGAGGCTGGGTGCTAACGGTTTGCACGGTGGCCGTCGTCATCAAATCCTGGTAAAGAGCGACAAAATCGCTGCTGCTAACCAGGGCCTGACTTTGCGGTGCTAACAGGCTGTACATGCCCAAATAGTCGCCATCTTCCCAGGCGCGGAAAAAAGCCCGGCCAATCCCGCTGGCGTCTTCTTCGACGGGAACGGCCGTTGGCAGGGGCGTATTGGTCGGCAATGGCGTTGCCGTCACTTCCTGGAAAGAATCTTGTGGCAATGGCAGCGTAACGTTTTGGCCACACGCTGCCAGGGTAATCAAAAGCAGGAAAAGAGTGTATTTTTGCTTCATAGATTGAGTTGATTATAGCGCAGACCGCGCCAGTGACTAAAAATTCTCGTTTCTTTAGTAATTCGCGGGGTATCCCCTGGTGTAGGGGTGGGCCTTGTGCCCACCCCATAGGTATCAAGCTAAGGCAATAAATATGTGCAAAAAGAGAACTCTTGAGGCAAACTGGTTTTTTCCACGAAACCGCAAGCCAAAGGAGTTCTCCATGACAATCATAACACGGATAAGCCAAGCAATGCAGCATGTCCTTACCCATACCGCCACAGAAGCAGCCCAAAAAACTGGATTCACCCAGCGGCAAGTGAAGGTGACAGGAGCCAATTTCTGCCAAACGTTAGTCTTTGGCTGGTTACAAGAGCCAGAAGCAACGCTTGAATCCTTGTGCCAAACTGGCGTGACAGTTGGGTTAGAGATTACGCCGCAGGGTCTTGACCAACGCTTCACCAAAACAGCAAGCGATTGCTTGTACCAGGTTTTGCAGGCAGCGTTAACCGAAACGATCCAGGCAAAAGCAGTCGCTATTCCCGTTCTACAACGCTTCAATGGCGTATATATTGAAGATAGCAGCAGCATCACCTTGCCAGAAGAGTTGGCCCCGGTTTGGTCAGGGTGTGGCGGCAGCGGGTCTGCGAGCAATGGCGCTGTCAAGCTGCAAGTCCGCTGGGATGTGTTACATGGGGAAATTGATGGGCCGCACCTTGTTGATGGGCGCACCCATGACCGCGTTGCGTCTACCTTGAACCGGCCGCTTCCTGAGAGGAGTTTGCTTATTCGTGACTTGGGGTATTGGAAGCTAGAGGCGTTAGAAACAATGGATAGGACAGGTTGTTGTTGGCTTTCACGCGCCCAAGCGCAAACTGGGTTTGTTGATAGTTCTGGACAGTCATGGTCACAAGCGGCATTTGTACGACAGCAAACAAATGGCTCATTTGACATCCCTATCGAGTTAGGGTTGAAAAAACGTCTCCCAGCCCGGTTTGTAGGTTTTCGGGTACCGGCTGAAGTTGCTCGGGAACGGCGACGCAAACTTAAAGCTGCTTCTAAACGTAAAGGCCAAACCGTTTCCTCAGCACGACTAGTTTTATGTGATTGGACTTTATTTGTCACCAATGTGCCTGTTGACCGTCTCACACCGGCAGAAATTCTTGTCCTGGCTCGCTTGCGTTGGCAGATCGAGCTGCTTTTCAAACTTTGGAAATCACACGGGCGCATTGATAAATCTCGCTCTGAAAAACCGTGGCGTATCTTGTGTGAACTGTACGCTAAGCTGATTGGCATGATCATCCAACATTGGTCTTTTTTGATGGCCAATTGGCAATTCCCTGACCGCAGTTTCGTCAAGGCCTCCGCAACCGTGCGTCGCCATGCTATCAATCTGGCCTTGGCAATCTGTGATTTATCGCGTTTAGCGGAATCGTTGACTATGTTACGGTCTTGTTTATCACATGGCGTACGCATTAACAAAAGTGCTAAATCGCCTCATACTTTTCAACTTTTATTAGCTTTAGCTGAGCTTTATGCTTAACTTGATATACATGGGGTGGGCCTTGTGCCCACCCAGTCTTGGGCGACCACAAGGGTCGCCCCTACAAATGGTGTCAACCCCATGGAATTCCAAAGAGCCAAATTCTCTTAATCTGACGGTCAGGGGGTTCGTTGACAAGTGCCAGGCACTTCGCAAGATTTCTGTATTGACGGGCCGGTCAGGTTATGCTACTCTGCTGAGTATGATGAAACAGTTCGGAAACGGCCGTTATTTAGCATTATTACTTGGCAACATAAACCGTTGTCGGGTGATGCCTGTTGATTGGTCGTTTTAAGAATAACTATTTCGCTTTTTCGAGGCCACAGGTAACCCGCCTGTGGCCTTTTTGTTTTAAGGATATGAGACACCGCTAAACACTGATTCACTTGGATTTTTATCTGTGTTCATCTGTGTAAATCCGTATCCAAAATGAAAAATGAGCATTCGTACTTGTAATTTTGGACAAACCCTCGTCTTAGCCAGCCCGGTGTCAGGCCGGGATGGTTTATTGCTTGCTGTCCCGGTGCATGGTTGGTTGGATAACGGCCGTGTCTGGCGCCGGGCAGAGCAAAATGACTAAAGATTGATGATTAAAGATTAAAGACGAGGAACTAAACATGAACAAGAAATATGATTTTAGAACTGTAGAAGAAAACTGGCGGGCTTATTGGGACGGGATTGATTTGTACCGGACAGGTGATGATCCGAACAAGCCCGATATTTATATCCTGGATTATTTTCCTTACCCTTCCGGCGATGGGCTGTCGGTGGGGCACACGCGCAACTACGTCCCTTCCTGTGTCAGCGCCCGCTACCACCGGATGAAGGGTTACAACGTCCTGCATCCGATGGGCTGGGACGCTTTTGGCCTGCCAGCCGAAAATTACGCCATCAAACATAATATCCACCCAAGACAAAGCACCAAAATCTTTACCGACACCTACCGGCGGCAGATGAAGCTGGTCGAATGCTCCTACGACTGGTCGCGGGAAATTAATTCTACATTCCCCAACTATTATCGCTGGACGCAGTGGTTTTTCCTGTTGTTGTACCGGCGCGGGCTGGCCTACCGGGCTGCGGGCAGCCAGTGGTGGTGCCCCACCTGCCAGACGATTCTGGCTAATGAGCAGGTGGAAAACGGCCGTTGCTGGCGCTGCAATACACCGGTAGTCAAGAAAGATTTGGAGCAGTGGTATTTCAAAATCACAGAATACGCCGCCCGGTTGGCCGCCGACCTGGATAAAGTTGATTGGCCAGAGTCGATCAAGACGATGCAGCGCAACTGGATTGGCCGGTCGGAAGGCGCGGAAGTAGTGTTCCCCCTCCTTTCGCCCTCCTCCTTGAGGGGGAGAGTTGGGGTGGGAGTACAGGTCTTCACCACCCGCCCCGACACTCTGTTCGGCGTCACCTTCCTGGTACTGGCCCCGGAGCATCCACTGGTAGTTGAGATTACCACGCCAGAGCAAGCAGATGCGGTTCAGACTTATGTGACCGCGACGCAGCGAATGACGGAAATCGACCGGATGGCAGCCGACAAAGAAAAGATGGGCGTGTTTACCGGAGCAACGGCCGTTCACCCGCTAACCGGCCAATCCATCCCCATCTGGATAGCCGATTACGTCCTGATGGGCTACGGAACCGGCGCCGTGATGGGTGTCCCCGGCCACGACGAACGCGACTACGCTTTTGCCCAAAAGTTCGGTCTGCCCATCGTGGAAGTGATTTCACCGGATGGTCAACCACAGGGCAGTGATGTCTGCTTTACCGGTTACGGCGTGATGATCAACTCCGGGCCATATTCGGGGATGACCTCGGCCGAGGGGAGTGAGCAAATCATCGCTGATTTGGCGGCACAAGGCAAAGGACGGCGTCAGGTGACATACAAAATGCGCGATTGGCTGATTTCGCGGCAGCGCTACTGGGGCGCGCCGATTCCCATCATCCACTGCCCAACTTGTGGTGTCGTGCCTGTGCCCGAAGAAAACCTGCCCGTCCTGCTGCCGGATACGAATGATTTTGCGCCGGCGGGTGACGGCCGTTCCCCCCTGGCCCGCGTCGCAAAATGGGTGAACACGACCTGCCCCCAATGCGGCAGCCCGGCGCAGCGCGAAACCGACACGATGGACGGCTTTGCCTGTTCATCCTGGTACTTCCTACGCTTTGCTAATCCCCATTACGACGACGGCCCGTTTGACCCGACGGCAGTGCGGCGCTGGCTGCCGGTAGACACTTACGTCGGCGGCGCAGAACATGCCGTCATGCATCTGCTGTACTCACGCTTTTGGACCAAAGTGATGGCCGACGCATCCGCGTCGGCCGATGCCGGACTGATCGATTTTGACGAGCCGTTCAGCCAGCTTCTGAATCAGGGGATGCTGTTGTCGGCAGTCGATGGGCAGAAGATGTCCAAATCGAAGGGCAATGTGGTCACGCCAGATGAAGTGGTTGCCAAACATGGCACGGACGCGCTGCGGGCTTATATCCTGTTCCTGGGACCGTTTGAGGCAGAAGTGACCTGGGATGATATTGGCATCAAAGGTGTGACGAGATTTTTGGATCGTTACTGGAGATTGGTGACTGGAGACTGGCTGACGTCACCCCATCACCCTGGCGACCAGAGGTCGCCCACCCCTCCACCCGTTCACGCCTTCGAGCGGGCGCGGCACAAGTTTATCCAGCGGGTTACGCGGGAGATGGAAGGATTTCGTTTTAATACGGCCGTTGCCGGTTACATGGAATATCTGAAATATCTGATCGAAATGCAGGATGAGGCTATCCCACCCGAGCAATGGCGGCAGGCCATCGAGACATTGACGCTGCTGCTAGCCCCGATCTGTCCCTTCATCACCGAGGAGGTGTGGCAAACGGTGCTGGGGCATACCGATTCGGTTCATCGCCAGGCGTGGCCCGGCTATGATGAAACCATGACGGTCGATGAGGTGGTGACGGTTGTTATCCAGGTGAATGGCAAGGTGCGGGATCGAATTGAAGTGGTGGCAGATGTGAGTGAAGCGGTACTAAGGGAAACGGCCGTGACCGACCCCAAGGTGCAGTCATTCATCAACGGCAAACCCATCCGCAAAGTCATCGTTATCCCCCCATCTCTGGTCAACATCGTCATTTAACAACAAAAGACCTTGCAGATTGGACACTTATCCAATCTGCAAGGTCTAACAATGACAAATGGCGTATGATGTATGTCAACTACATCCGCGTAATGTACTCGCCCGTTTCCGTGTTGACTTTAATTACGTCGCCAACGTTGACAAACAAGGGCGTTTTCACCTTCAAACCGGTGTCGGTGATGACTTCTTTGGTTGCGCCAGTGGCGGTATCGCCGGCCACCGCGTTTTCCGCTTCCACCACTTCAAACTCCATCGACTTAGGCAGAATGAAGTCCAGCACCTCACCTTCGTAGGTGAGCAGTTCCAATTCCATATTATCGCGCAGGAAACGAGTGCTGTCTTCCAAAACCGCGTGGGCGACCTGCTTTTGTTCGTAAGTATCGGTGTCCATGAAGACGTAGAATTGGCCGTCATCGTACAAATATTGGTACGTGGTTTTGTCCAGCCGAATGTCCTCCACGCGATCACCAGAAGTGAAGGTTAGCTGAAAGTTGGAACCACTGCGCAAATCGCGCACACTGACGCGGATGGTTGCCTTACCGCGACCTGGTTTATTATGGCTGTATTCGGTTACTTTGTACAGATTGCCGTCAAGTGTAAAGTTCACGCCACGGCGTAGTTGGTTAACGTCGATCATGATAATTGCTCCTGAAAAGATTTAGAGTTACAAGGTTGCAAAGTTGCAAAGTAGTAAAGTAACTGTACACCTTTGCCACTTTTTAGACGAACGGATCAGGGCGGGCACGGCGTCGCCACCACAAAACGGCAGCAGATGAACCGATTAACAGCAGCAAACCCAGTAAAAACCAGCCCAATTCATTGAGGGGCGTGGCACTGGTAATTTTGAAATCACCGAGTTCGATGACCAGAGGCCAGATGGGGATGTTCATGGTTGTCAATGCTGCGGGGAAACGCCTGCACTAAGATGCAACGTCCGTCGTCGAAGTGCCCGTTTCTCGCCCAAAACCTGCTTATTTTTAATTCTTAACCGGTGGAAGTCTATCATAAATCATGGTGTCTGTCAGGTGTTAAAATGCGCGAGAATGAGTGTAGTGCCAGGCGCAAGGCAGTACAACTTGCTTTATTCAACGTCGCTCCGCCCTGTGCCTGGCACTCATGCACGAAAAATCCGTATTGCCCCCCACTTCCCTGCCATGTTAAAATGCCTTTGTTCATCTTTCAACATTCATCATTCCGCATTGTGGAAGAGGGGTCATCATCATGAGCTTGCAAATCGAACGGGTTCAATCGGACAAACAACTGCGGCAGTTTCTCAAAATTCCCTGGCTGGTCTACAAAAACGATCCTTATTGGGTTCCTTGGCTTTATCACGACCGGTTGAACGCATTTACCAAGGGCAAACATCCGTTCTTCGACCATGCTGAAGCGGATTTTTTCATCGCCCGGCGGGATGGGCAGCCGGTGGGCATCATTGCCGCCATTCTCAACCACCGCCACAACCAATTTCACGAGGAAAATGTGGCCCATTTTGGCGTGTTTGAGGTATTGAATGATCCGGAAGCGGCGAAGTTGTTGTTGGATACGGCCGTAACCTGGGCCAAAGACCACGGTACCGACAAAATCCTGGGGCCGATGAACCTCTCCACTAACGACGAATGCGGCCTCCTTGTCGATGGCTTCGACAGCCCGCCGGTGATCATGATGACCTATAACCCGTCCTACTACGTCGATTTTCTGGAAGCCAACGGCTTCACCAAAGCGATGGATTTGTGGGCCTGGTGGGCCGACATCAACGATACCGTCAATAATCTGCCGGAAAAACTGCTGCGCGTCGTCGGCAAAGTGGCTGACCGGTACCATTTGACCATTCGCAATCTAAAAATGAAAGATTGGGATAATGAAGTCAAGCGGGTCAAGCAAATTTACAACAACGCCTGGTCCAAAAACTGGGGTTTTGTGCCCATGACCGATGCCGAATTTGACCATCTAGCCCATGCGCTCAAACCAATTCTTGACCCCGACATCACCTTCATGGTGGAAAAGGACGGCCAGCCGGTTGGCGTGGCCGTTTCCCTGCCCGATGCCAACCAGCCGCTGCACAAATTCCATCCCGGTCCTTCGATACCGGGTTCGTACATGGGTGGCGGCTATTCGCTGCTGCTCAAAAACCGGGCCGACTTTTTGCGGGTGCTGATTTTAGGTGTGCTGGATCAATATCGCGGCAATGGCGTGGACGCGATGATGTATTATGAAACGGTCAAAGCGGCAGCCAGAAAAGGGTACAAATATGCCGAAGCGTCATGGATATTGGAAAATAATGATATGATGAACCGGCCTATCGAGATGATGGGCGGAAAAGTGTATAAGACGTATCGAATTTACGAGAAGGTAGTTAAGTAGTCGAATAGTCTTGTGGTCTGATAGTCAATGGAGGTTTAGATGAAAAAGACGATTGTCCATACAGATGATGCGCCGGCGGCGGTAGGACCGTATTCGCAGGCGGTAAAAATTGGCAAACTGGTCTACACGGCCGGTCAGATTCCGTTGGATCCGGCGACGGGCCAGATGATGGAGGGCGACATTCAGGCGCAGACAGATCGCGTGCTGCAAAATTTGCAGGCTGTGTTGAAGGAAGCCGGTTCCAGCCTGAAGAATGTGGTCAAAACGACGGTATTTTTGCAGGATATGGGTGATTTTAAGGCGATGAATGAGGTGTACGGCCGTTACTTCGACAAAAAACCACCAGCCCGTTCGGCGGTACAGGTTGCCGCTCTGCCTCTGGGGGCGCAGGTAGAAATTGAAGCGGTTGCGCTGATCAAAAAGAAGAAATAGTTGTCATGCGTCATTTTGTCATACGTCAAAATTTAATGACGGATGACAAAATGATTTATGACTTTTCCTCATGCCGCAAGAAACCATTCTCATTGCCGATGACGATGCCAGCATCCGCGAACTGGCCCGAATGTATTTGGAGAAGGATGGGTATGGGGTGGTAACGGCCGTTAACGGCCGTCAGGCCCTCGACAAAATCAAAGAAACCAACCCGGCCCTGCTGGTGCTGGATTTGATGATGCCGGAGATGGATGGCTGGGAAGTGTGCCGCCGTGTCCGTGCCGAAGGCCACCTGCCCATCCTTATGCTCACCGCCCGTGATGACGACATCGACAAAATCGTCGGGCTGGAAATGGGCGCCGACGATTATCTGACCAAGCCGTTTAATCCACGCGAACTGGTAGCCCGGGTGCGGGCGATTTTGCGGCGGGGTGGTGGAACGGCCGTGTCCGCTCCCACCTCCAAAGCTCGTCAACTCGGTAACGTTTCCATCGATCCCGCCAGCCGCGAAGTGACCGTGGCCGGTGAGCGCATCAATCTGCGTACCAAAGAATTCGACCTGCTCCTGACCTTGTTCGAGCACGTCAACATCGTCCTTTCCCGCGACCAACTGCTCGATCTGGTCTGGGGCTATGAATTCTACGGCCAGACCCGCACCGTAGACGTTCACATCGCCCACCTCCGCGACAAACTCGGCGGCAGCAGCCTGAGCATTGAAACAGTGTGGGGATTGGGCTATAAACTGATGGCAGAGTAATGGAGTAGCAAAGTTGCAGAGTATTAAAGTGACTTTGCCGCTTTTTTACTTTGCCACCTGCCACTTTTTACATTTTCATTACACTTTCTCGATAATCTTTTAATCTTCAATCCTTAATCTTTAACCATGTTCAAAACCCTGCGCGGGCGACTGCTTATATCCTATTTTGCTGTTATCACCCTGGTGCTGCTGGTAATTGGGCTGGCTTTGCTGATCATCTCGGCCCAGCCGGCGGTGCGCTATTCGCCTGTTTTGCAGCAGCTTAATACAGTCAGCCAGAGCCAGCGGCAGGTGCTGCAAAATTTGCGGGAAACGGGCCTGAGACCGGGCGCACTAGAAGAATCGCTGGTGCAACTGGCCGAGGACAGCGGCTACCGCATTGTCCTGGCCAATCCCGGCAGCGATCGTGTGATTTACGACAGCGCTGGTGAGTGGGATGGACAATCTATCTCCGCCATTGAGCCAATTTCGCGGCGGCTGCTGCCGGCAACGGCCGTTAACACAGTGTTCGGCCGTTTCCAATCGGCTGACGGCGCGCGCTGGCTGGCTTATTCCCCATCCACGCTGTTGGGAACCAATAATCGACTGCGTTTGTATTACGTGCAGCCGGAGCCAACGGCCGTTTCCTTTTTCCGCCAGACCTTTTTCCGCCCGCTGATTGGAGCCGGTTTGCTGGCTTTTTTGGTAGCAATTTTGTTTGCCTTTGTGATCGCCGGGTCGGTGGCACGGCCGTTGCAAAAAATGGCCGACGCCGCCGAAGCCATCGCCCAGGGTGACTATGACCAACAGCTTCCGCCGCAAGGGCCGGAAGAGGTGCAGCGGGTAGCGGCCAGCTTCAACAGCATGGCCACTCAGGTCAAGCTATCGCGGCAGGCGCAGCAGGATTTTGTGGCCAATGTCTCCCACGATTTGAAGACGCCCATCACCTCGATTCGCGGCTGGAGCCAGGCGCTGTTGGATGGCACGGCCGTTTCCCCCGCCGAACAGCAGCAGGCGGCCAGCATCATCAACAAAGAAGCCGACCGGATGGCGCGTATGGTCAGCCAACTGCTGGATTTGGCCCGCATCGAGTCCGGACAGCTAGAATTGGCCCGTGACCCGGTCGATCTGGCGCAAGTCCTGGTCGACGTGCAGCAAAACCTGCGTCTGCGGACCGAGGAACAACAAATTCATTTGACGCTAGAAACAGTGCCTGTGCCGTCGGTACTGGGCGATCATGATCGGCTGGTGCAGGTTTTCAGCAATCTGGTGGACAATGCGCTGGCGCACACACCCGCCGGAGGGCGCATCCATTTGCAGGTGCGGCCGCACGGCGAAAAAGCAGTCGAAGGCATCGTTCAGGACACGGGCACGGGGATTGCTCCAGAGGATTTGTCGCGTATTTTTGAGCGGTTTTACCAGGTGGATAAGGCCCGCAGCAGTGAGCGGCGCGGCTCCGGTTTGGGGTTGGCGATTGTGCAAGAATTGGTGGCGGCGCATAACGGCCGTGTTCTTGCCCGCAGCCAGGTTGGTGAAGGAACTATCTTCATCGTCCGCCTGCCAACGACGGATGTTCCCGAAGCATCTACATTTGTTCGCCGTAGCCAGTAATCAGTAAATGGTAATCGGATTACTGATCACTGCTTGCTATTCCTCGCCGACTATACGTAACCGCTCCACCAACTCGCTCAACATCATCGCTGTCGCCCCCCACACTTTATGCCCTTCAACGTTGAAAAAAGGCACGGCCACGTCGCTGCCGCGCCAGTTCCACAACTCTTCAATACGAGTTTCTGGTTGAAGTAGATGACTTAACGGTACTTCCAGTACTTCAGCGACTTCGGCATCGCTCGGGTAGAAAACCGGCCTCTGACCATTGGCGTACCAGGCAACGGTGGGGTGGACTTCAAAATCGGAGGGCGGGATGTAGAGCGGCGTCAGCTCCCCCAAAATAGTGATGACGGCCGGATCGACGCCAATTTCTTCCTGGGCTTCGCGTACGGCCGTTTCTTGCAATGTCTCATCTTCTTCATGTCTGCCGCCGGGGAAGGAAATCTGGCCGGCGTGGTTATTCAAATCTTCCCGCCGCCGGGTGAGAACCAGGTACAATTCCTGCTGGTAGCAGTAAAGTAAAACCAGCACGCCGCCCAGGCGGGGTTGGCCGGGTTGGGAGTCCGGCCGGCGGACAGGGCGGGTGATAGGTGCCATTTTTCGTTGAGCAGCGACGGCGTCAAAATCGGGTAAATTCAGGGCGGTTTTAACGTCATCAAGTGTGTATTGGTTGCGCATGATCTACTAGCTTAGCGAAACGGCCGTAATCCGGCAAAATTAAAATACAGAAAAGATGCGCGGAGTTTTTGTTGATGAGAAGTGCCAGGCACAGGGCTTCAGGTCTCGCTCGAACAGGCTGTTTGGCCCTGTACCTGGCACTATGCCCAACGCACAGAAAATGTGGCTTTACCTTCACCCAATATCGCACTATAATCTGATTATATTCTGATTCCTTCCATAAATCATCTCAAAAATAAACACCCAGGAGCAACCACATGCGGTCAGGTAAAGATTTAATCGGCAAACCCATCATCAGTATTACAGACGGCCGTTTACTGGGCACCGTCAAAGATTTGTATCTCAACGACCAATTGTACTGGCTGACAGGCATTCACATCGGTACGGAAGGGCTTCTGAAAAAGAAAAACTACCTCATTCCCCGCGACAGCGTCATCGTCTTTGGCATCGATGCCGTTCTGGTCAAAAACGCCGACGTCATCACCGAAAGCAAAGACCTGGTCGAATCGGAAACGTGGCCGCGCCTGAGCAAATTAAAAGGGCGCGAAGTTGATACCCCCGGCGGCACCAAAGTCGGCACCATTGGCGATATTATCATTGGTGAAGAAGGACACATCACCGGTTTCGCTCTCGCCAAAGTATTTGTTGAAGGCCCTATTGCCCAGCAGGGCCAGGTGCCGCGCGAAGCCTTGATCGATACCGGCCACGAAGACGGCGTGATGACGATTGATTTGCCTAAAGTCGAACGCCTGCAGCAAGAACTGCCCCATACAGATGTTTGAAAGAAGAGACGGCCGTTTATGCCGTCTTTTTTATTATTGATTCCCATTATTCACTTTGAGGAGGCTTGTTCATGTTAAATTTAGCAGTGTTATTGGAAGATAGTGCCCGGGAGAAACCGGCGCACACGGCCGTTATCTTTAACGAAACCAGATTATCGTATGCGGCCGTTAACGCCGCCGCCAATCAGGTCGCCAATGGTTTAACCGGTCTGGGTGTGCAGCCAGGGGATAAAGTGGCCTTGAGCTGCCTCAACATCCCCTATTTTCCCATCGTCTATTACGGCATACTCAAAGCTGGCGCTGTGGTTGTCCCTCTCAACGTCCTGCTAAAGCCGCGCGAAATAGCTTACCATCTGCAAGATTCGGATGCCAAAGCCTATTTCTGCTTTGAAGGTACAGACCAACTGCCGATGGGTCAGATGGGCTGGGGCGGCTTCCAGGAAGCCAGTTCCTGTGAGCATTTCTTCCTGATAACGGCCAATCCGGCCGCGCCATCACCCATTGAGGGGGCCAAAACGCTGGGCATGTTGATGGCCAACCAGCCGCCGACCTACCCTACTGTACAGACCAGTTCCGAGGACACGGCCGTTATCCTTTACACCAGCGGCACCACCGGCCGTCCCAAAGGGGCCGAACTCAGCCATCTCAACATGGTCATGAACGCCCGCCTCAGCGATACCATGTACGAAGCCCATCCCGATGACGTCCATCTCGTCACCCTGCCCCTCTTTCACTCCTTCGGGCAAACCGTCCAAATGAACGCCGGCTTTTACAACGGCGCCACCATCAGCCTGCTGCCCCGCTTCGACCCTGATGCGGCCCTGGCTATCTTCCAGCGCGACAACGTCACCATCTTTGCCGGCGTTCCCACCATGTACTGGGCCATGCTCAACTACCCCGGCGCTGACAAATACGACCTGGAAAAAATCTCCCAAACCTTACGCTACTCTGTATCCGGCGGTTCAGCCATGCCGGTAGAAGTCATGAAAGCGTTCGGCGAAAAATTCCAGGTCAGCATCCTTGAAGGGTACGGTTTATCAGAAACCAGCCCCGTCGCCACCTTCAACCGCATTGACCGTGAGCGTAAGCCCGGCTCAGTCGGCCTGCCCGTCTGGGGCGTAGACGTCCGCATCGTCGATGAAGAAGACAATGACGTACCTCAGGGTGAATTAGGCGAAATCGTCATTCGCGGCCATAACATCATGAAAGGCTACTACAAAAAACCAGAAGCCACTGCCGAAGCCTTCCGCGGCGGCTGGTTCCACTCCGGCGATATCGGCCGTAAAGATGAAGAGGGCTACGTCTACATCGTTGACCGCGTTAAAGACATGATCATTCGCGGTGGATTTAATGTCTACCCGCGTGAAATCGAAGAAATACTAGTTTCCCATCCCAACGTCAGCCTGGCTGCCGTCATTGGCATTCCCCATGACCAATACGGCGAAGAAATCAAAGCCTTCGTTGTCCGCAAAGAAGGGGCCACCGCCACCGAAGAAGAAATCATCGCCTGGGCCAAAGAAAACATGGCCGCCTACAAATACCCGCGTGAAATCGTCTTCCGTGATACCCTGCCTATGAATGCCACCGGGAAAATCCTGAAAACCGAGTTAAGACAATCATAAACAACGTGTGACGCATGACGTCATGAAGTCATGGAGTCATGCGTCATTAAGAAAGGAGAGCCTAAAATGAGCAACAATGAAACTGTCAGTTTTGCCCTCACCGATGAACAAAAAGAAATCCAGCTGTTAGCGCGCGAATTTGCCAAAAACGAAATTGCACCTGTTGCCGAGCATTACGATAAAACCCATGAATACCCCTGGCCGGTTATTAAAAAAGCGCAGGAAATGGGCTTAACAGCCATGAATGTGCCCGAAAAATATGGCGGTCTGGGCCTGAGCCTGTTCGAAGAGGTACTGGTCGGCGAAGAACTGGCCTGGGGCTGTTCCGGCATGAGCACGGCCGTCGCCGTAAACGGGTTGGCTGCCCTGCCCATTCTCATTGCCGGCAGCGAGGAGCAGAAGATGGAGTATGGCGGCCGTTTGGCCGAAGGTCAAATGGCCGCCTACTGTGCCACCGAACCGGAAGCTGGTTCCGATGTGGCCGGTATCAAAACCACCGCCCGCAAAGTCGGCGACCATTACATCCTCAATGGCAGCAAGACCTTTATCACCGGAGCAACGGTAGCCAATTTTTACACTGTTTTTGCCTATACCGACCCGGAAGTACGTTACAAAGGTATGAGCTGCTTCATTGTAGACCGGGATTGGGAAGGTGTTAGTGTGGGCAAGCCATTCGACAAGATGGGCCAACATGCCTCAGACACGGCTGAAGTCATTTTCGAAGACGTAAAAGTGCCGGCTACTCACCTGCTGGGCCAAGAAGGCATTGGTTTCATGATTGCCATGAAAGTATTTGACAGAAGCCGTCCGGGCACAGCGGCCGGGGCCTTGGGCGTATCCCGGCGGGCGCTGGAAGAGTCTGTTAAGTATGCCAAAGAGCGCATGACGTTTGGCAAACCGTTGTGGCAGCACCAAACCATCGGCCACATGATTGCCGATATGGCCATGGACTTGGAAGCGGCCCGACTGCTGGTATGGAAATCAGCTTGGGCTGTCGATTCCGGCACTCAAAATACGACGGCGGCGGCTTTTGCCAAAGCGTTTGCTGCCGACACGGCCATGAAAATTACGACTAATGCCGTGCAGGTGTTTGGCGGTTATGGCTATATGGCCGAGTATCCGGTTGAGAAGTTGATGCGTGATGCCAAGATTTTCCAAATTTATGAAGGTACCAGCCAGATTCAACGAGAGATAATTGTGCGTGAACTTTTCCGCAAATAGGAGGGGTGTCCTATTTACATGTTTGCCGTTTTTACGGTATCTTTTTAACAGACACACACAATTTTTCTCCTTTTGTTTGTTAGCTCCAGAGTCCTCCCCTCTGGAGCTATTTTTTTGCATACTCGTATCATTTACGAGCTGTGTTATAATTTTTCGCTCAGTAAAAAGGAATGTCATTAACATAAGGTGATAAAATGGATTTAGTAAAGAGTTTTGTGGATTTATTTCTGCACCTGGATGAATATTTAAGTATTGTTATTCAGAATTATGGCGGCTGGACGTATGGTCTGCTGTTTACGGTTATTTTTATCGAGACTGGTCTGGTTGTAACACCGTTTTTGCCCGGTGATTCATTGCTGTTTGCCGGTGGAACGTTTGCTGCGATGGGGTCGTTGAATATTTATTTCATGTGGGGACTCCTGTTCGTAGCTGCGGTTTTGGGTGACACGGCGAATTACTGGATTGGCCACAAATTGGGTCTGGCAATTTTTGATACGCAGAATCGTTTTCTGAAGAAGGTGCTGAAGAAAGAGTACCTGGAAAAAACGGAAGCATTTTATGCCAAGCATGGGGGTAAAACGATTGTACTGGCCCGGTTTGTGCCGATCGTGCGTACGTTTGCCCCGTTTGTGGCCGGTGTGGGAACGATGAATTACGGCCGTTTCATTTCCTACAATGTCATCGGCGGTTTTTCTTGGGTGACGATTTTTCTCTTCATGGGCTACTTCTTTGGCAATATCCCCTTCGTGAAGGCTAATTTTGAACTGGTCATCATCGGCATTATTTTGGTGTCCGTCGTGCCTATGTTCGTTGAATACATGAAAGCACGGAACGAAAAAAAAGCAAAAGCGGCCGAACCCGTTAGCTAATTCTCCCCAATTATGCATGAAGTAAAAACGGCCGTTGCCCCTACCCTACAACCCAAAAACAAACGTTCCCTGCGCCAATACATTGGTCTGACCCTGCGCGGTGTGGCGATGGGCGCTTCCGACATTGTCCCCGGCGTTTCTGGCGGCACCATGGCCCTCATCCTGGGCATCTACGAAGAACTCATCGACTCCATCCGCATGATCGGCCAGCCCCAATTTTTCCGGGCGGTCCTCAAGTTTCGCATCAAAGACGCCCTGGCCATTTTGAACTGGGAATTCATGCTGGCTGTCACCCTGGGTATTAGTCTGGCGATTTTGACCCTCTCGCATCTGTTAGAGCGTCTGCTGGTTAACCAGCCCGTATATTTGTGGAGTTTCTTCTTTGGGCTGGTACTGGCCTCGGTGCTGGCCGTGAGCAGACGAATCAAGCGCTGGACACCATCTTTGATCGGCATTTTAGTCGTTGGTTCGGCGGCCTCTTTTGTAATCGTCGGCCTGGTCCCGGCACGCACACCGGAAACGTGGTGGTTCCTCTTCTTGAGCGGGGCCCTGGCCATTTGCGCCATGATTTTGCCCGGTATTTCCGGCGCGTTTATCCTGGTTTTGTTAGGCAAATATGAATATGTTCTGAATGCCGTGAATGATCGGGACATTTTCACCCTGGCTCTGGTCGCCGCTGGGGCAGTGGTCGGTCTGGTTACCTTTGCCCAAATCTTGAGCTGGCTGTTCAAGAAATACCATGATGGCACAGTCGCCCTATTGATTGGCTTGATGATGGGCAGCTTGCGCAAGGTCTGGCCCTGGAAAGAAGATGAAGCGTGGCTGACTCACGCTGATGGCAGCTTTGTGCTGGACAGTTTCGGCGAACGGATCGTGACACAGCAAACCGACGTACTGCCATCGCTGGCCAACAACACCGATATAACCGAATTTGTCATCGCCGTAGGTCTATCCCTTGTCGGATTTGGCATTATTATCGCACTGGATCGTCTGGCCGGTTTACGCAAACTGTAGCCAGCATTGGGGAGTAGCATGGCACGGGTAACGGCCGTATTATTCGACTTTGATGACACCCTCATAGATTGGTCCCACCGAACCCAAAGCTGGGAAGAGATCAGCTTGGGCAACATCGGTAACATCCACACCTATCTAACCCAGGCCGGACACAAGCTGCCCGATATCGGCAACTTCCATCAACGGTACCACAAAATATTAGGGAAAAGCTGGGAACGGGCTAATTTGACCTGGGAAAGCGTCTGTTTTGCCACTGTGCTGGAAGAAACATTCACCGCTTGCAATCTTGACCTCAACCAGATCAATCTGAACACCATCATGCAGGTGTATGGTTGGGAGCCAATGCCAGGTGTTGTTCCTTACCAAGACACCATTCCCGTACTGCAAAACCTGCACCAAAACGGTTACAAAATCGGCCTCATCACCAATGCCATGCTACCCATGTGGATGCGTGACATCGAACTCCGTCATTACCAACTGCTTGACTACTTCGATGTGCGCCTATCGTCGGGCGACGTGGGCTATATCAAACCCCATCCGGCCATCTACTACGAAGCATTAAAACAGATTGACACCCGGCCAGAACAAGCCATTTTTGTTGGCGACCGCCCAGCTTACGATATTGCCGGAGCCAACAATGCCGGTATGATCAGTGTCTGGATGGACCCGCCTCATCTGAATGAAACGCTCGACGGTATCAAAGCAGATTACACCATTACCAGTTTGACGGAATTACTGCCCATTTTAGAAGACCTGGAGGCTGGTGACTAGAAACTAAATGACGAATGTGGGGCAGCAGCCAGGCACAGGGGTGAACAGCCTTTAGCTTGGCAATAACGCAAACCCTGTGTCGCACTTTGTCGCTCCCCACGATTTCCCGCTATACTCTTATGGGAAAATAGGAGATTGGCAACTAGAGACTAAATGATGAAGGACGAAACAACAAAATGAGTAAACCCAACCGCAATGATCCCTGCTACTGTGGCAGCGGCAAAAAATATAAGAACTGTCACTTGAAAATCGACCAGGAAGCCGAACGCGACCAGCGGGCCTGGAAGGAAGCCGGACGCTTTTTGCGGCGCGATTTGTTGAGCTACGCCCGCGACGAACGCTTTGCCGAAGAATTTGCCCGCGCACTACCCTTGTATTGGAACGGCCTGTACGATGTGGAAAACGCCGATGAAATGAGCCAGTATGAAGCGCTGCGCTTTTTTGACTGGTTCATGTTTGATTACCAGCCACAGGAAGGGCCGCGCTTCATTGAGCTGTACCAGTCAGAAAAGCAAAACGATTTGTCGGAGCATCAGCAGAAAGTGCTGGCCAACTGGATTGACGCCGGGCCATCAGATGCGTATGAGCTAACCGGCTATGAGGGCCAAATTTTACAGCTACGCAATTTCACGACCGGCGAGACTCACGAAGTTTATGAGCCATCGGGTCATGGCGTAGTCGAGATTGGCGAAGTCATTTTGACCCGGCTGGTAAATATTCAAGACCAATTGGAATTCAGCACGTCAGCAGCTTACCTGCCGGCGGCCGAAATTACTGATTTGGCCGGGAAGTTGGAAGCAGCCCGCAAGGAAGATGCGGAAATGTATCCCGAAGCCTCACATGACGAATTTATGCGCCGCCATAATCACTTGCTGGTACATCACGCCCTGAAAGAAGCCAAGGTTCAGGGCCGTCCACCCGTTGCCCGTCTGAATCCCAATCGTGAAGACAAAAAAGTGCAGACGATTGCCCGGCAAATTAAGAGGAGACGGAGATAGCAACAAAGTGGCAGGTTGCGAGTAAACGCGTTTTCTGCCTTCTGATTTTGTATGAAAATTCTTGTTCGTCCTCAAAAGACCCCTTTAACCGGCACGATTACGGTTCCGGGTGACAAGTCGATCAGTCACCGGGCGGTGATGTTGGCAGCGATTGCAAACGGCCGTTCCCACATCCGCAACTGGCTACCCGCCGGCGACACCCTGGCCACTCTGGCCGGCATTCAATCACTGGGCATTCAGATCGAAATCGACAAAAAATCGCCGCAAGCCTGGGATTTGCAGATCGAAGGTAAAGGGCTGTACGGCCTGCAAGCGCCATCCAGCCCACTGGACTGCCGCAATGCGGGCACGTTTATGCGTTTGATGGCCGGAATTCTGGCCGGGCAATCGTTCCCATCGGTGCTGGATGGCAGCGGGCAGCTCCGTAAACGGCCGATGCGCCGCATCATTGATCCGCTGCAACAGATGGGAGCGAATATTACCGCTCAGGATGGCAAAGCCCCCCTTTCCATCCAACCGGCAGAGCTGCAAGGCTTCGAATACCAGATGACCATTGCCAGCGCCCAGGTTAAAAGCGCCGTGCTGCTGGCCGGATTGTACGCGCGCGGCATGACGTGCATCGTCGAAGCTGGCCCCAGCCGCGACCACACGGAGCGGATGTTGGCGGCCATGAATGCCGACATCATTTGGCGGGATGGCGTCGTCGAATTGAACGGCGGGCGTGAATTATGGCCGCTTGATTTGACTGTGCCAGGTGATATTTCGTCGGCTGCGTTTCCAATGGTAGCAGCGGCCATCGTGCCCCATTCACAGATCACGATTCAGAACGTGGGGCTGAATGAAACGCGTACCGGCCTGCTGGACATGCTGCGCATGATGGGTGCGTCATTTACCATAGAAAATGAGCGTACCACCGGCGGCGAGCCAGCAGCCGATTTGACGGTGCGCTTTGACGAACTGCACGCAGCCGACATTAGCGGCGAGGTGGTGGTACGCGGCATCGACGAGTTCCCGATTTTGACAGTGGCGGCGACGCAGGCAGCCGGCGAAACCACCGTACACGATGCCGCCGAACTGCGCGTCAAAGAGGTGGATCGCATCGGCGTCCTGGCCGCTGAACTGCGCAAGATGGCGGTGACGATGACGGAGCATCCGGATGGGTTTACGATTGTGGGACCATTACGGCCGTACAGCGCCGAAGTAGACAGTCACGATGATCACCGGCTGGGGATGGCCCTGGCCGTCGCCGGGCTGGTCACGCATGGCGAAACGATGATTCATGATGCTGGCTGCGTCTCCGACAGTTTCCCCGGCTTTGTGGAGACGATGCAGGCGCTGGGCGCACGGATGGAATGGGTAGAATAAACCCTCATTTGTGAAAAAGCGCATCGAAAAAATATCGCCTGCCCAAAGCGTTTAGAGCTTCTATTTTCCGCTTTTCCCGAAAATCACTGGTGGCCCCTCTCTCAAAAAACCAGACACAATCAAATAAGATGCTTAACTTGTAAACATCGAACAGGTGGCGCTGTTCAATAAGAGGAAGCGGCCGGTGTTTCCTGTATTCTTGCACAACACTGCGGGCTTTTGCTAGATCAAGGGTAACGGCCGTGTGCGGCCACGCCCAATATTCAATCAAACCCACCAAATCAAATTGCAAAAACGTATAGTTAGCATCGTCAAAATCAAGCAAAGCGGCGAATTCATCCCCTTGAAAAAGAACATTGGAAAAGTGAAAATCGCAATGACAAATCCCTTTAGGCAAAGATGATGGGAGATCGAGGGTGGTCAATTCGTGGGCTAACCAGGCAAATTTTTCACGGGCGTCTTGTGTCTTGATTTGTTCGGCTTCTGCACGCGCCAGAGTTTGGCATAAGTCGGCATCATAATTCCAGCGATGAGATACGTACTGCGAGCGGTAATTTGCGGTCAGTTTTTGCAATTCGGCTGCTTTCTGGATAAGTTGCTGCCAATGGTAAAGGTCAGGTTGTTCGATGGGTTGCCCGACCATGAATTCAAAAATCGCCAATGGCTTGTGGCAATACATGCTCACGTACGCGCCCAGCACGTTCTTGAACTGAGCCGGGCATGGGTAGTGGCGTTCTGTCAAATAAACGAGCAAATCGCTTTCAAACAAGACCGATTCTTGGGAACGGTTTTCGTAATAACGCAGCACAAATTTCCCTTGCGTGGTCTGTATGAAATAATTGGTCTGAACGGTTCCTTGTTGGATGGGTTCCGACTGGATGAATGTTCCCAGTGTGTAGTGGGAGAGAATGTTCTCAAAATCGTTGCGTGTAAACGGTGTTTTAACGGTCATCTGTTTATGCAGTGCGCGACCAGGATCGAACTGGCCCATCTGGTTTTTGGAAATAAGTGGAGTTGATTATAATCTTTCTGATTTTAGGTGGCCAAACTGATGGAGAAATAATGGCACAGATTAACGGTAGCACAACATTAATAGGATTGATCGGCTGGCCGGTGACCCACAGTTTTAGCCCGGCAATGCACAATGCAGCGGCAGTAGCGGCCGGGCTGGATTACGTGTATGTGCCTTTGCCGGTGCGGCCGGAGGATGTGGTGACGGCCGTGCCCGCTCTCCCCACCCTCGGTTTCCGCGGCGTCAACGTCACCATCCCCCACAAACAAGCCGTTATGCCCCTCCTGGATGAGATTGACCCGGCGGCAGCGGCGATTGGGGCGGTGAATACGATAGTAGTAGAGACCAGGAGACTGGGGACTGTAGACTACCCAACTACCCGACTACAAGACTACAAGACTACTGGCTACAACACAGATTGGTCGGGTTTTTTGGCTGATTTGGCGGCGTTGGGGGTGCCGGTGGCGGGGCGCGATTGCCTGGTTTTGGGTGCGGGCGGCTCGGCACGGGCAGCGGCTTACGGACTGGCCTCGGCTGGCGGCCAGGTGCAGGTTTTAGCTCGCCGTTCCGAGCAGGCCCGCCAACTGGTGACTGATTTAACGCCCTGTCTCCGATCCATCACTCATGAAGGCTGGTTGACATCTTGGCCGCTGGTGGAATTGAAAACGGCCGTTGCCGCTACCACCGCCCCCCTCATCATCAACACCACCCCGCTGGGCATGTCACCCCAAGTTGATGCCTCGCCCTGGCCCGATGCGCTGCCCTTCCCCGCTGGCGCATTCGTTTATGATTTAGTCTACAATCCCCGCCAAACACGGCTGATGCAGCAAGCCCAAAACGCGGGCTGCGGCACAGCCAACGGCCTCGGCATGCTCGTCCAGCAGGGCGCACTGGCCTTCCAACTGTGGACAGGGGTGATGCCGGATGTGGAAATCATGAAGGCAGAAATCAGAAGGTAGAAAGCAGAAAAATAACCTCGCCTCTCTGTAACCCTGCCACTTTGCAACCTTGCAACCTATTCAACTGGAGGACTCATGTACGTTGATTTAATCATCCACAATGCCAAAATTTATACGGTGGACCCGGATTTACCCTGGGCCGAGGCAGTGGCGATGGGGAACGGCCGTATCCTGGCCGTGGGCCGTAACGATGAGATTTTGCCGCTGGCCGGGCCGGAAACTGAGCTGCTGGATGGCAACGGCCGTCTCGTTTTGCCCGGATTTACCGATTCCCACGTCCATTTTTTGCAGGTCGCCATCCGTAATCACCAGATCAGCCTGTTCGGGATGGCTGATTTTGACGAGGTGCGGGAGAAGGTGGCAACGGCCGTTGCCCAGGCCAAACCGGGCGAATGGGTACAAGGCTGGGGCTGGGACGAAAACCTGTGGTCACGCCTGCCCAACCACGCCGATCTCGACGACATCGCCCCCAATACGCCCGTTGCGCTGGCCCGGATGGATATGCATACCTGGTGGGTCAACAGCGCCGCCCTCAAGCTGGCCGGCATCACCGCCGAAACACCCGATCCGCCGGAAAGTAAATTTGAGCGGGATGCTGATGGCAATCCAACCGGCATCTTGCGTGAATGGAATGCCATCGAACAAGTCGATCTCCACATCCCCGAAACCGATGAAGCGACGCTGGCCGTCTGGCTGGAAGAGGCAATGGCCCTGGCCCACAGCCTGGGATTGACCGGTTTGCATGACCAACGCGTCGAAAACGAAGGCGATCTCAGCTTCCGGTTGTTCCAGGCGTTGAATCGGGCGGGAAAGCTTAATCTGCGACTGCACATGAACATCGCCGCCGACCGGCTGCCCAATGCGGCCGCATTGGGTTTGCAGCCCGGCTTCGGCGACGACCGGCTGTGGGTCGGCCACGTCAAATCCTTTGCCGACGGCACGATGGGATCGCAGACCGCCCATATGCTGGAGCCATTCAGTAATGATCCCGGCAACACAGGCATCGCCGTGACCCCGGCTGATGAGATGTGGCAGCTAGCTGTGGCCGCCAGCAGCGCCGGATTCCCTATCTCTATCCATGCCATCGGCGACCGGGCGGTGCGGGAGGTGTTGGACGTTGTGGAAGAGTTGCAAGGGGGCAGGGGGGCAGGGGAGCAGGGGAGCAGGGGTGATTTTTCTCCCCCGCTCCCCCGCTCCCCTGCCCCCCTGCACTTATCCATGCCGCATCGCATCGAGCACGTGCAACTGCTGCATCCCGACGATGTGGGGCGGCTGGCGCAGTTGGGCGTGGTGGCGGCAGTGCAGCCGGTTCATTTGCAGACGGATTGGCCGACGGCGGATAAGGTGTGGGGCAAACGGGCACGGCTGACGTATGCGTTCCGGTCGCTGCTGGATGCGGGCACGGTGTTGGCTTTTGGTTCGGATGCGCCGGTAGCGCCGTTGAACCCGATGTTGGGGGTGTTTACGGCCGTTACCCGCCAGGACAACCAGCATCAACCAACCGGCGGCTGGTATCCACAGGAAAAAATCAGCCTGGAAGAGACGATTTACGCCTACACGATGGGACCGGCGATTTTGTCGGGCAAGCAGCATCTCCAGGGTTCCATCACACCGGGCAAGTGGGCGGATTTGATTGTGCTGGATCAGGATTTGTTTGCGATTGAACCGTCCCAGATTGGACAAACGCAAGTGGACGCCACGATTTTTGCCGGGGCGGTTGTCTATGTGCGTTAAAGGATTGGTGGCACGGCCGTACCAGGATGAATCAGACCTTTTGGCCATGCAAGCGTTAGTTCAGCGCATCTGGTCGAAGGAGTGTCACATTCACATTGGCGATCTGGCCTGGCAAAGAGGCCGCTGGAAAGCCGGAAAACCTGACTGGCCGACGATGTTGTGGGAAATCGAGGGTTCCATCGCCGCCTGGGGCTGGATGCAGCTTCCCAACGAGTTTGAATTTCTGGTCGATCCGGCCGTGCCCGATCTGGTTGACGTCGTGCTTGACTGGGCGAAAAGTGAGACGCTGAGTATCCAACTGAAAACGGCCGTTCTGGACACCGAAGCCCATCTCATTGATGCTCTTCTTCGTCACGGGTTCCAGGCGGTAGATGGCTGGTTTTTTGATTACATGAGCCGCCCGCTCCACAATCTGCCGGAACCGGTTTTGCCGCCGGGTTTTACAGCGCGCGCCGTCGCCCTGCCCGACGATTTTGAGCGCCGGGTGCAGGTTCACCGCAAAGCCTGGTCGGTTTTGCCTTTTGCCGATGGTGAGCGGGTCGTGACATCCAAGCTGACGCCGGAAGCTTTCCAAGAGACCGTCACAACCTGGCCCTACCGTGCTGAGCTGGACTGGGTTGTGGTCAGCCCGGACGGCGAGTTTGCGGCCACGTGCTGCACCTGGCTGGATGAAAAGAATGGCGTGATTGAGTTGGAGCCTGTCGGCACAGACCCGGCATATCGCCATTTAGGGCTGGGCAGCGCAGTTTGTCTGGCGGCGATGAATGCAGCGCGGGCGGTTGGGGCGCAGGATGCGATTGTTTATGCCAGGGGAGATGGCGCCTATCCTGTTCCCCGGATTTTGTATGCTAAATTGGAGTTTGTGGGCTACGGCCGTACCCGGACGTATGTTTGGGGATGATGCGGGCAACGGCCGTTAATCGGCACTTCTTTTTGATACAGGCAGCCAGAGATGGAAGACGCTGCCTTGATCCGGCCGGTTTGCAGCTTCAATAGAGCCGCCGTGCAGTTCGGCGATTTCCTTCACCAGAGCCAACCCCAATCCGCTGCCGGGAATGTTGGATTGGCCAACTTGCCGCCCCCGATAGAAGCGGTCAAACAGATAAGGCAAATCATCCGGATCAATACCGTCTCCGGTATCGGCAACTTCCAGACAAACCTGCTGGCGGTAAGCATCGAAAATGAGACGTACGACAATTTCGCCTTCTTTGGTGTATTGGATACTGTTGGTAATGAGGTTGACGAGGCAGTGCCGGAGTTGGTTTTCGTCGGCCAGAATTGGCGGGACGGCCGGGTTGGGGTTAAAGATTAACGCCAGTCCGGCAGCATTGGCCAACTGCTTTTGTTGGTTGATGCCACGGGTTATGAGGGTGTTGAGATTGGTTTCCTGGAACTGGATGCTTTCTTTGAACAGTTCCAACCGCATTATGGCCAGAACGTCTTCGCTGATGCGGATGATCCGGTTGGTGGATTGCCGCAGGATTGTCATGTACTTTTCCCGTTTGTCGGGCGTACCCATTTCCATTAAGTCGAGATACAAGTTCAAATTGGCCAGGGGGGTACGCAGTTCGTGGGACATATCTTCGATGAATTTGTTTTTGATTTCATCCAGTTTTTTGAGCTGTATGTTGGCGTTAGCCAGTTCTTGGGTACGTTCCTGAACTCGTTTTTCCAATTCGTCGTGGGCTTTTTGCAGGGCAGCCTGGGCCTGTTGGCGTTCGGTGATGTCGTGTACGGCCGTTACCTGCACTATCCGCCCTTCATATTCATACGTTTTACTTTGAAGTTGCGCCGGGAAAGTCGATCCATCTTTGCGTCGCGCCAACGCTTCATACGGTTTATCGTGCCCTGATAACGCATTTTTGTTCACCAACTCCTGGAATTCATCGGTGATGAGTTCGATGCCACGCATGCCAATGAGTTCATCGTAGCCATAGCCAAACATGACAACGGCCGCTTGATTGCATTCAACACAAAATCCTTTATCCGTAAAGAACAATGCTTCAAATGTGCTTTCTGACAGTGCACGGTTCTTTGCTTCACTTTCACGCAGGGCATTTTGGGCCTTCGCAATTTCGGTAATATCCCAAAAGATGCCCTGAATGCCAACGACGTGGCCAGACGTATCATAAATAGGTGTCTTAACGGTCTGAACATACGATTTTTCACTGCCCGGAAAGCAAAATTCTTCGACCAGTTCTAACGTCTGACCATTGATCATCACCCGTCGATCATCTGCCTGGTATTTCTGGGCTAATTCTGGTGGATGAAAGTCGAAATCGCTTTTGCCTATGATGTGTTCCGGAGAACAGCCCAGTATTTGAGCGTAATGGGTGTTGGCGAAGGTGTAACGGCCGTTAACATCCTTGCGGAAAATATTTTGCGGCAAGCTGTTCACTAATGATTGGTACAATGCTTCCGAATCCCGCAATGCATTTTCAATTCGTTTGCGTTGGGTAATATCTAACAGTTGGGCCGTTGTGGCCTGACGGCGTTTACTGCCATTGGGGATTGATGATGCAATAATTTCGACTCGTCTAATGGTTCCGTCTTTGCGGACAACGTTAAATTCATAACGGGCTGGTACATCTTCACCGGCCTGACGGCGCAGGTAATAATTGCTTACCAAACGTGAACTTTCCTCATCAATTACAGTCCGAAAATCACGGCCCAGTAATTCTTCAGTGGTGTAGCCGGTAATCTGGCTCATCTCGTCATTGACGTATGAAAAACAAAATTGTGAATCAACTTGCAGTACACCCACGTGTGAATTCTCGACGATGGATCGGAACAGCATTTCGCTGCGTTTTAGTTGATCCGCCTGGGCTTTGATTTGGTTCAAATATTGCTGGCGGACATTGTTGGAAACGAGCGCCAGGCTGAGCATAATGAAAATATAACCCAGGGGGAAAAGTAGATCGCCAAAGGAGATGTCGGGAACGAAGAAGGGGAGCGGTAAAATTGTTGCCAGATTCACAACGAGGAGAAGGATTGATCGACGCCATGATAGCAGCAGGAATCCTAAAAAGAGCGTAGGGGTGATCAGGATAACGGCCGTTGACAGGGCATCATCACGGAAGTTAAGCAGCAAAATGGTGCTAATTGGCAGGAACGTGAACAGGGTGAGCGTGATCAGGCTGCCAACCTGATAATAGCGTGTACGACTAAATACGTAGGCAACAGATAGAAAAACAGCCATGACCCCAAAGTGAAACGGGAAACTGTTATTCAGCAGTCCCCGCACTGCTTCGGGAATAACGTATAAAGGTAACAGTACAACTAGTATGGCAGCCAACAGGCGGGCCTGTCGTTTTTGTTCTTCTTGTTGAATGGCCGGGGCAGGAGCTACAAGCCAGTTCCACAGCCAAAGTAACTGGTTTGTCATACGATATTTTGACAAGAAAAAATGTGATGGCTCTTTATTTTCTTACAGTTCTTTCACTTGTGCTTCAATGGTTGAATTGTAAGTAAATTATAGGGAAACGGCCGTATTTCACAATAACCTGGTTATCACATCCTTTTCAGTGTCGGACCAGCAGTCATGTAACGGCCGTTAATAACTTTATTCACGAATTCGCCAGGGGCAACCATAGACGAAAAATACTGCCTTTATCCGGTCGGTTTTCAGCCTCGACAGAACCGCCATGAAGTTCAGCAACCTCCCTGACCAACGCTAGCCCAAGACCACTGCCAGGGATATTGGACTGCCCAACCTGATGTCCACGATAAAACCGATCAAATAAATAAGGCAAGTCGGCCGGATCGATGCCTGTACCGGTATCAGCGACCGCCAGGCAAGCACGTCGGCCTGTTTCATCGAGTAAGGTACGCACTTCGATTTGCCCTTCGGCCGTGTAATTGATGCTGTTGGCAATGAGATTGATCAAGCAGTGCCGGATCCGATTTTCGTCAGCACGAACCAGAGGAATTACCGGATTAGGAACAAAAATTAAATCCAGGCCAGATGTGCCGGCCAATTGTTTTTGTTGTTGGGTCACGCTGGCAGCCAATGTGTTCAAATTTACCGGTTTGAATCGGATATCATCTTTGAAAAGCTCAAGCCGGATCATTGCCAGTACATCTTCACTAATACGCGTGACCCGATTGGTAGCCTGACGCAAAACGGCCAGATAGTGATCCTGTTTCTCCGGCTTGCCTATCTCCAGCAAATCCAGATAGAGATTCATGTTAGCTAAAGGCGTGCGCAGTTCGTGGGACATATCTTCGATGAATTTGTTTTTGAGATGATCCAGTTTTTTAAGTTGGGCGTTGGCTTCGGCTAATTCCTGGGTGCGCTCCTGAACGCGTTTTTCCAGTTCATCGTGGGCATTTTGCAGGGCAGTTTCGGCCCTTTTGCGTTCAGTGATGTCGATAAGTTGAGCAATGGTTTGGAGACGGCCGTTTTCACCCACGAAAGACCCGGCACTTATCTCTACCGGACGATTCTGACCATCTTTACAAATAATGCTGAATTCATACCGGCCAGGAACATATTCACCAGCTTGATTACGCAGGTAGGCATTAGCTAACAAGTCACGAGTTTCACCATCCAGCATCATCCGAAAATCACGTCCTATCAACTCCACATGCGAATAACCGGTGATTTGACAAAACCTGTCATTCACATATACAAATTGAAAAGTGTCATTTACCTGCAAAATACCGGCATGCGAATGCTCGACCAATGAGCGAAATTGCGTCTCACTGCGTGCCAATTCCCTGGCTTTCGATTCAATTTCATCCAGATATTCTTGTCGAGCATTGATGGCAACAGCCAACAAAATAATCACAACAAGGACAAAGCCTAACGGATAAAACAAAGCATTGTATGTGATGTTTGGTTTCCACAACGGCAGGGAAAGAATAACCAGAAGATTGATTGTGATTAGAAATTTGATTTCTCTGGTATTGAGCAGCAAACTGCCAAAAATTAAGGTGGGAATGATCCAGATAACTGTCGTTATCGTTTCTTCGGGGCCAATAACCCCAACAAGAATACTGACAGCAGGCAGGCAGGTGAAAAACAACAGTGTGATAAAAACACCAACCTTATAGTAGCGTGACCGGCTGAAAAAATAGGCCACAAGCAGGGGGAGTACTCCTGGCAGCAAGCGGGGAATTGCTTCATTGGCCGTAATCAAACGAAAAATATCGGGCAGCAGATAAAGAGGGATAATGGTTAACAAGGACTTGGCCAAGAAAAACGCCTTTTGCTGCTCAGCAGCATCTTTAATGGCTACAGAGGGGAAAGTTAACCAATGCCACAATTGCCAGACAAACTGTCTGTCACTACTATTTTGTTTTTGAGGGGAATCTCCAGTATCCACTTTTTATGCTCGCGAAAATCAGCATCGATTTCCCAACCGATTGATGGATACATTATAGGGTAACGGCCGTTACCCACCAATAGCTAATTCTAACCGATCACTCAATGAACTGCTTGCTGTCCCAAAGCAATAGCGCCCAACACCCCGGCCCGGTTGCCCAATCCCGGCGGTACGATGTAACTGTCAATCCCCTGCAAAATAGCCGGCGACTGCACGTAACCATTCAAATAATCCAGCGTTTTCTGCCGCACCAGCGGGAATAGCTGCGGCTGCTCCATCACCCCGCCGCCCATGATGATGCGCTGCGGCGACAATGTGCAGATGAAACTGCGCAGCGCCAGCGCCAGATAATGCGCTTCCAACTCCCAGGCCGGATGATCGGAGGGTAAATCCTGCCCTTTTTTCTGCCAGCGATCTTCGATAGCCGGACCGGATGCCATGCCTTCTAAACAGTCGCCGTGGTAGGGGCAACGGCCGTTATACGGATCCTTCTGCCAATTGTGCGGTAAGGTAATATGGCCCATTTCCGGGTGGACAAGGCCGTGCAGCATTTTGCCGTTCACCATCGCCCCGCCGCCAATGCCCGTGCCAATCGTCAAATAGATGAACGTATCCAAACCCTGTGCCGCACCCCACTGCCATTCACCCAGCGCCGCCCCGTTTACGTCGGTGTCAAAGCCGACCGGCACGCCCAACACCGCGTTCATCGCTCCGGCAAAATCAGTATTGGCCCAGCCCGGTTTGGGTGTCGTAGTAATATAGCCAAACGTCGGCGACTGCGGATTAGGGTCCAGCGGTCCAAAAGCGGCGATGCCGATAGCCGCCAAATCGCCATGCGTTTTTATTTGCTCCTGGAAAAAGGCAATTGACCGGCCAATTGTCTCTTCCGGTGTCGTAGTTGGGAAACGCGTCTCGGCCCGGATATCGTCTGGCCCGGTTCCCACCGCACAGACAAACTTTGTTCCCCCCGCTTCAATCCCGCCAAATAATTTACTCATATCTTCTCCCTTGCCACGTAATCCGTGTTCCGTAATCCGTATGCCATAGAGGTAGACGATTTACGGATTACGGGTCACGGATTACGGATTACATTTGTTTTTCCAACCACAGGGCTTGATAGGGTTCCAGGTAGATGTCGGAGTAGGGGTCAAGGGCACGGCCGTTCAACCTCTCCACCAGTTCACCACCAAAGCCCATCTCCTGCAAACGATGGCGCGGCACAGCCTGCCCCCATTCGCTGAAGTTGCCCAACGCCAGCAGTCGGCCGCGGGCACTCTCCCGAATCAGGCCAAAAACACGCTCATTGTGCGTCCAGACCGGGTAAGTGCGAGCACGGGCATGCAAGGTGCAGGTCTGTTTGCGGGCCTGGATGAGGCGGCGGATAGATTGGAAGATACGGCCGTTCACCCCCGCTTCATCCCCCCGCTTCGCCGCCGCTCCCCAATCCATCCACGGCCGGTGCAGCCAGCGGTTGTCATTGGCCAGATTCGGGTCTTCCAGGTAACTGGGGTCATTCAAAAGGCCAAGCTCATCCCCCATGTACAGCAGCGGAATTCCGCCAAAAGCCAGAATCATCGCATTGAGCAAAATGACGCGCCGGACAGCCAGATCGATCGCCTTCTCATCCTCCTGCTCTAGGGCAATCTCCAGGCCGGCCAGCGAGGCCAGCGACCCGCTAATCCGCCGGTCATTATTTTTGGGATTGAATTGGAAAGTCGCCCCGCGAGCAAACGTCCCCTCGAAACGGCCGCTGTAAAAATCACTCAAAAAGCTGCGGTGCAAGTAGCCGTTCAGCCCCACCGCTGCCGCATCCTCCTCTGTCACCGCCCAGCCGATGTCGTCGTGGCAGCGAATGTAGGTCAGCCAGGATGTACTCGACGGAATAGCCGGCATCTTCTGCAGGGCATGGGTCATCAGCGCCACCTTGCGTTCGGCCAGACTGCTCCACAGCATAACCATGAACACGTTGTGATAGGCGACCTCGCACTCCTTATTCGTCGCTTCGCCAATGCCCAGGTAAGGCACCAACTGCGGCGGCGGCACGATGGCTTCCGCCTTGAGCAGCAAGCCCGGCGCGGCCATCCGGCTGAGGGCGCGGAACGCCTGCAAGATAGCATGGGCTTCCGGCTGATTTTCGCAGTCGGTCCCCATCCGTTTCCACATAAAAGCCACCGCGTCCAGCCGCAGCACTTCCACACCTTGATTGGCCAGGAAGAGCAAAATATCGAGCATCTCGGCAAAAACGGCCGGATTGCTGTAATTCAAATCCCACTGAAACTCGTTGAACGTCGTCCACACCCAGCGCCCCATCTGTTCGTAGTAGGTGAAGCTGCCGGCCTTGAACTCGGGGAAAATTTCACGCACGGTCTGCTCATATTGGTCAGGCAGCGTCCGGTCGGGAAAGGTCAGGTAGTAATCCTGGTAAACGGGGTCGCCGGCCATCGCTTTTTGTGCCCATTCGTGCTCTTTGGCGGTATGGTTGCAAACTAGGTCAATGCACAAGCTGACGTCGTTTTGGCGCAGTTGGCCGGCCAATCCGGCCAAATCGGCCATCGTACCCAGTTCCGATTTGACCTGCCGGTAATCCATGACGGCGTAACCACCGTCATTTTGGCCAAGGCGCGGTTGGAGCAAGGGCATCAGGTGAAAATAGGTGACACCCAATTCTTTGAGATAGGGGATTTTCCCAGCGATACCGTTCAGCGTGTGGTCGGGTGAAAAACGCTCGGGATAGGCGACGTAACCAACCATGTTCGACTGCTGGAACCAGTCTGGTTCGTTGAGCCGCGTGAAGTCGAGCAGGCGCAGTTCTGGGCTGCGCTTGGCGTAGGCACGGGCAGCGATGTGCAGGAACCGGCCCAGCCAGGTATCGAATTCGGGATGATTGGCGTAGAGAAGGGTTAACGGCCGTAACACATCCCCCCAATACTGTTTCACCCGCTGGCAAAAAATCTCCTGCTCCAACGGCTCCAGCAAACGCAGCGGCCCTTGCCGCAAAGAATCAAGCAAAATGGATAAATCCAAATTCTCTGTCAAAGGTACTGCTCCCTTGTTTATTGGCTGAGTTTAGAACTGGCCAAACGGTTTAAGCTGACACCAGCTTCGGCTGCTTCCAACACCAACCGCCGATGCTGCTCTGGGGGAATGCGCACCATAAATTTTCCGCTAAATTTGCGTGTGGCAATCGGTTCCGGGATTGCTTCACTGCTGGCTTGCATATCGCCGATAACATCAGCAACCACTTCGCGGATGCCTTGCAGCGCTTCTTCCAGGGTGGCTGCCAGCCAACTCAGGCTGGGGAACTCGGCACACAATCCTATATATTCCTCATCTTCCTCAGACCAGGTCACACGATATGTATAATGATCATTATTCAGAGTCATCATTTGCCTCCAAACGGTCTATGGCTTTCAACACTTGCCTGACTTGATATGCTTTAGCCTGGCCTTTGCTGTCCTGAATGTTGACACGTGGATCACCGCGCCAGGGCGTTTTGTAAATGCGATGGCTGCTGCCTGCTTGGCGTGCTTCACCAAAATAATGTTCGCAAACCTTACACAAATCGCCAAAGCGTATTCCTTTCGGATTCCGGCGCATCTCAGCAACGATGTCGTCAATTTTTGCCATAATTATAGTATCGTTATCAGTATCATGTCAACAATCGCTGTTGTGCAACATCCCCCAATACTGCTCTACCCGCTGGCAAAAAATCTGCTGCTCTAGCGGCTCCAATAAAGAGTGAACTAAAAATAATCGAAAAGCCCTCGGGTAAGACCAGCATATTCCAACCACTCCGTAAATGAATTGGATATTTTCCTCCACGCTTGAGGATATGCATGAACATCCTTGAGAATTCCCAAGGGGACGAGTGTGTCCTTTCCCCATGGTCCGATACTGATGACAGCATCCTTTTGTATGATTCCAGCTATATCTAAGAAGAAACTGGCATATTGAAATTTGTATTTTTCATGTCTAAAACCCAGACCTCCAAGCGAGAGGAACCCCCATTCCCCTGATTGGTAAATAACGTTATCAGATATGATTGAAGAATAATCTTCTTCAACCATTGGGCCTATTCCATAGACAGAAAAATACCCTTCTTCTGTATCAATAGCTAGTCCCCCATAATATTCCAAAAAAAAGATGTAATCATCAGGAATTGTATATGGGAGTGCTCTTTTAATCAGCGAATTGCCTCAAAAAAAATGTTACCCAAGAAAGGGTCGTTGAATCATAAAAAGTGTTACCTTCGCAACCATGATGGATGCGAAAATGAGTCAACACAGTAAACGAGAGTTAGTCCAGCGTCTGCAACCGAGATACCTCAAAGCAGACCGCAAAGAGAAAACAAAGATTTTGGATGAGTTTGTGGCTGTAACCGGCCTACACCGCAAGGCAGCGATCCGCCGCCTGCGCCAACAAAATCAGCCAAAGCGAGAGCGTCGTGGTCGGCAGAAAATCTATACAGGCAGCGTGGTGAGCGCCCTGACCCAAATCTGGCGCATTTGTGGCGGTATCTGCGGCAAGCGGCTCCAGCCTATCTTGGCCGATATGGTCACTTCCCTGGAGCGACATCAGGAACTCGCGCTGGATCAGGAAACCAAGAGGCTGGTCTTGGCGGTTAGTCCGGCCACCATTGACCGATTGTTACAGCCGTTCAAGACCAGCCAGCAGCGGGGTCAAAGTACGACGAAGCCTGGGGGGCTGCTCAAACACCAAATCCCGGTACGCACCTTTGCAGACTGGGATGACACTCAAGCCGGATTTGTCGAGATAGACCTGGTGGCTCACTGTGGTGAAAGTACAGCCGGACAGTTTCTATGCTCCTTCACCGCCACCGATGTGGCCACTGGCTGGACGGAGTGTTTCAGCTTACGGCACCGCTCACAAATCGCTGTGACTGAGGCGCTAGACCAGCTACGACAACGTTTACCTTTTCCACTTTTGGGCATTGATTCTGACAATGACAGTGTCTTTATCAATGACCTGATTCTGAACGATTGCCAAATGCACAAGATTACCTTCACCCGTTGTCGCCCTTACAAGAAAAACGACCAATGTTTTGTTGAACAGAAAAACTGGTCAATTGTGCGCCACACCATTGGCTATCAACGGTTTGAATCCCAGGCGGCTCACCAATTGCTGGGTGACATCTATGCTGAGTTACATCTCTACACCAATCTATTTCAGCCAACCTTCAAGTTGGTGAGCAAAAAGCGTACCGGCGCGAAGGTGTACAAGAAGTATGAAACGCCCAAGACGCCCTTGCAACGGGTATTGGACATGAAGCTGCTTTCGCCTGAAAATAGTGACCTGTGGCAGGCGACATATCGGGACACCAATCCGGCTCAATGCCGCCGCAATATTGATGAGAAAGTGAAGCAATTAGTGCGATTGGGAAAGTAACATGCTTTTTGAGGCAACGACTACCCCTTCGGTAACATTTTCTATTGAGGCAACGCGATCAGATCAGCTATTGCAACCTTAGCTTCCTCGATGCCTCTATCTACAAAAGTCTCAGACTGTCCACCGAACTTTTTTAGTTGCTTTAGCACTGCCTCTCGACCCTGACCAAAGTTGGAATCAACATAAGAATCAGGCATATTTCGTATTTGCTCAACGACACGCTTGATTTTCATACTCATCTGATTGACAACGTTCTATTTCAACCAATGAGCACCACGTGATGCTATTGTCAATGTACCGCTTAATGCTTGTTGGGATTTTGATAGCAAATCCACTCGTTCGCGCTTGAGGGTGAAGGTTTGCGGCTGATTAGATAGGTTGAATAAGCACAAAACGCCTTCTTTGCCAATGTGACGACGAAAAGCGAGAACCGAGTTGTTACCCGTCTCTACCCATTCCATCTCACCTGTCTTCAAAGCTGACTGTCTTTGCCGCGTCTGAATCAGGAAGCGGGTCAGGTTCAGATACGAATCGGGATCATCCTCCTGAACGACGACATTGACCTGCTGGTAGCCGTAGGCATCATCACACAAAACCGGCAAGTACGTCTCTTTGGCGTCGGAAAAACCGGCATTTTTGCCGGCGTCCCACTGCATCGGCGTACGGCAGCCATGCCGGTCGGGGAACCAGATGTTGTCGCCCATTCCAATCTCATCGCCATAGTAAATAATGGGCGCGCCGGGCAGTGACAGGAACAGCGCGTTGAGCAGGAACCATTTGCGCTTGTCGTTGTCCAGCAGCGGAATTTGCCGCCGCCGGATGCCCAAATTGAGCTTGGCCCGCGGATTAGGCGCGTACTGCTGCCACATCCATTCCCGCTCTTCCGGCGTGACCATTTCCAGCGTCAGCTCATCGTGATTGCGCAGGAAGGTCATCCACTGGGTTCCCTCTGGCTTTTGGGGTGTGCGATTGAGGATATCGACGATGGGCGTCTTGTCTCCTTTTTTCAGCGCCATGTACAGCCGGGGCATGATAGGGAAGTGGAAGCAAATCTGGAATTCCGGCGCTTCCGTCGTGCCAAAGTAGGGCAGCAAATCTTCCGGCCATTGATTGGCCTCGGCGATGAGCAGCGTGCCGGGATACTCGTCATCAACCATGCGCCGCATCTTTTTGAGGAATTTATGCGTCTCCGGCAGATTTTCGCAGTTAGTGCCTTCGCGCTCATACAGGTAGGGGATGGCGTCCACGCGGAAGCCGTCGATGCCCATATCCAGCCAGAAGCGCATCGCCTTGAACATTTCTTCGTGGACTTGAGGATTGTCGTAGTTCAGATCGGGCTGGCTGCGGTAAAAACGGTGCCAGAAATATTGCCCGGCCACTTTGTCATAGGTCCAGTTGGATGGCTCGGTATCGAGGAAGATGATGCGGGCATCGGCATATTCGGTGCCGGTATCGCTCCAGACGTAATAATCGCGGTAGGGTGAGTTTTTGTCCTGACGCGCTGCCTGGAACCAGGGGTGCTGGTCGGACGTGTGGTTCATTACCATGTCGGTAATGACTTTCAGCCCTCGCGCATGGGCCGCGTCAAGGAAATCTTTGAAATCGTCCAGTGTGCCATAATCGGAATGGACACCCATGTAATCGGAGATGTCGTAGCCATCATCCAGCAGGGGAGAAGGGTAATGGGGCATGACCCAGATGCAGTCCACGCCCAGCGATTTGATGTGATCGAGCTTTTCCATTGCGCCGCGAAAGTCGCCATGACCATCGCCGTTGCTATCTTTGTAAGCGCGGATATAGAGTTCGTAGAATACGGATTCGTTGTACCAGTTAGTTGTCATAATAAATTTTAGCTAGAGGATGGAGCGAGAGCTAGAGGTATAATTTTTCTCTTCCGCTCGCTCTGGCTCTATCCTCTAGCTCTCGCTTTTCAAGCTGTTAGAAGTAATTACATCACGATACCAGAGTGCACTGTCTTTGGGGTATCGTTTTTGGGTTTGGTAATCGACGTAGATGATGCCGAAGCGTTGGGAGTAGCCCAGGGACCATTCGTAGTTGTCCATGAAGGACCAGACGAAGTATCCGGCGACGGGGGCGCCGTTACGTATGGCCCGGTTGACGCCGGCCATGTATTGGTGCAGGTAGTTGATGCGGCGGTTGTCGTGGACACGGCCGTTCCCATCCACCCCATCCCCATAGCTGCACCCATTTTCCGTGACGTAAATCTTGGGCGCGCCATAGTGAAAATGGAGCCGGTTCAGCAAATCGTACAAGCCGTCAGGGTAAACTTCCCAGTTCATCTCCGTGTATTCGGCGCTGGGATTGGAAATAGCGGCCGTCTGGAATTCATCTAACAACACCTTGCCGCTCATAATTTGCCGGGTGTAGTTGTTGACACCGACAAAATCAATGGGCGCAGCAATGGTTTCCATGTCGCCATCCTGAACGTAGTCTAGGCCGTGTGGCAAATATCCTTTCTGGGTGTAATACGCCACCATGTCGGCCGGATAGTGTCGGCCAAAGATGGGATCGTTGAACCAACGGATGTAATAACCATCCCAGATGCGGGCCGCCTGCACGTCTTCCGGGCTGTTGGTGTGGGGGTAGGCCGGTTCGTAATTGGGGGCAATGCCCACTTCGGCTTCGGGCGCATTGGCACGAATGACGGGTACAGCCAGGCCATGGGAGAGCAATACGTGATGGGCCGCTTGTAAAGCGGCAGGCCAATCCTGCCAGCCAGGGGCGTGCAGCCCCACCTGGTGGCTGAGCATACTGGTACACCACGGTTCATTGTGGGTAATCCAGTCGTGGACGCGGTCGCCCAGCCGCCGGCTGACGACGTCGGCCAGATCGACAAAGTGCTGAACGGTATCCCGCTCCGGCCAGCCGCCCTGGTCTTGCAGGGTTTGGGGCAGTTCCCAATGGTAGAGGGTGAGAAACGGCCGTATCCCCCGTGCCAGCAGCCCATCCACCAGCCGATCATAATGGTCCAGCCCCTTCTCATTGATTTGCTTGCCCCCGTTGGGCAAGATACGCGGCCAACTGACCGAAAAGCGATACGCCTGAATCCCCAACGAAGCCATCAAGTCGAGGTCTTCCGGCCAGCGATGGTAATGGTCACAGGCTATGTCGCCGCTTTCGCCGTTGCGGGTCTTGCCCGGTGTGTGGGCAAAAGTATCCCAGATGGAAGGGGAACGGCCGTCTTCATTCCAGCTCCCTTCAATTTGATAGGCCGACGTCGCCACACCCCAAATAAAACCATCCGGGAACTGTAAATCCACCATAAATCCCTCCGTGAAACGTGATGCGTGATACGTGAAGAATCATTCACGCACCACGCATCAAAAAAACTATTAGCTAGTTGCTAGAAGCTAACCGCTATCCCTTCACCGAACCGGCCAGCAAGCCGCGGACAAAGTAGCGCTGCAGCGAGAAGAAGACTAACAGCGGCAGAACCATCGACACAAAAGCGCCGGCCGTCAGCAGATGCCATTCACTGCCGCGCGAGCCGACGATGGCCGCCATACGCTGCGTCACCAGCTCAAATTCCGGGTTGCCACCCAGGAAAATCAAAGCCACCAGGTAATCATTCCAGACCCACAGGAACTGGAAAATGGCAAAAGATGCCAGAG
The DNA here is from genome assembly GCA_020634245.1 of Ardenticatenaceae bacterium. Lineage (GTDB taxonomy): Bacteria > Chloroflexota > Anaerolineae > Promineifilales > Promineifilaceae > JACKCC01. The sequence continues at coordinate 131,696 of JACKCC010000008.1, forward strand.
CCGGTACCGAAAGCGGCAAAATCAACTGGATAAACACGGTAAAATGTGACGCCCCATCGATAAAGGCCGACTCTAACGTCTCACGTGGCAGTTGGCTGATGTAGTTGTAAAGCAAATACGTAGCCAAAGCCAACCCAAAACCGGTATGAGCCAGCCAAATCGCCAGAAACGTACCATTAAGCTGCAACTTGGTATAGTCACGCAAAATGGGCACCAGCGCAATCTGGAGCGGAACCACCAGCAAGGCGACAACCATGATAAACATCCAGCGCCGTCCGGGGAAATTCATCCAGGCAAATGCATAGGCAGCGAATGCCGCAATTAAGATCGGTATGACAGTTGAAGGGACAGCAACTGCCAGACTGTTCAGGAAGGCCCGCGTCATATTATCGCCGGGAACAATCTCAACTGTGCCATCAGGTCTGGTGAACTCAAAGTCCTGCCCACCCAATACTTGCTTGTAGTTGTCTAGAGAAAAATTCCAGCTAACCGTCCAGCCTTGTTTTTGCACTTCAATTCGCCCTAGACGACGGTTGCCAATCCAAATAACGCGTGTATCACCATCTTGCACACCACTCCGCAGTTCTTCAAACGTGCCGCTCACACCTTCAACTTCCATCACGCCAGTCGGATCCAAACCCAGGTCGGCGGGATTCAATGTGGCTGTCGTTTCCCAAGCCTTGTGCGGCAATATGTTCCACCAGGGTGAATTGGCAATATCATCCCGATTACGGAAGGAGGAGACGAAAATACCCAAGGTTGGAATGGTCCATACCAAAACAAGCAAAAGCAGCGATCCATTCACAAAAATGCTGCCCAATCGTTTTTGTCTTTTTGCACTACCCATTTTAGAAAGCCTCCTGTTCCCTGAACTGTCTGAGGTTGTAGATCATCACCGGAATAACGGCGATCAGCAGCACAATGGCGATAGCTGAACCAAAACCTGAATTACGGTTCGTGAACGACTGCCTGTAAAACTGGGTAGCAATAACGTGGGTACCAAACTGCCCACCAGTCATGACCCAAACCACGTCAAATATCTTGAGGGTAAAGATGACAACAGTGGTCCAGACGGTGATAATGGTCCCGCGAATATAGGGGATCATGATCCGGAAAAATATCTGAAACTCATTGGCCCCATCTACACGGCTGGCTTCCATCAACTCTTCAGGAATGCCTTTTAATGCCGCGGAAAATAAGACCATGGCGTAGCCGGCTTGCAGCCAAATGACAATGACGATGAGGAACAGGTTGTTCCAAGGGCTAATATCTACCCATTGTGCCCAGGCGCGCGGGATACCACCTAGAGATACTACGATTGAATTCAATAAACCGATTTGCGTTTGCTCGATTGGGCGGTATTCGTAGATGAAGTTCCAAATGATACTGGCGCCAACGAAAGAGATGGCCATGGGCAGGAAAATAAAGGATTTTGCTGTCTTTTCAAAGCGGCTGCGATCGGCCAGGACAGCAATAATCAAGCCAAAGGCAACGGAGAATGTGCTGCCGAAAATGATCCACATCAAGTTGTTGCGGAAGGCTTCGACCATTAACCGTTCGGTGAAAACGGCCGCATAGTTGCTCAAACCCACAAATCGATCACTGGCCAACTGCTGCAGGATAGTAAGCCCTTGTTCCGGGCCATCCCGGTCGAAAAGACTAATCCAGAATGTCCGCAGGGTGGGGATTGCCAAATACCAGGCCAAAATCGCCATGGCCGGTCCCACAAAAACGAAGGGTTGCAGCCGGGACGTCCACGCATCCGATAATTGTTCGACGAGGTTGTTGAAAACCCAATAGAGGGCAGCAACACCACCTACTCCCCATATAATAGCCACCAGGGCAATGATGCCCCGCGGTGCGTCACTGTCCCGAAGAAAAAGAAATCCCTGGTAGAGTACGTAAAATGCGATTAACGGAATACTAACCGCAAGCAGCACACGTCCAATGAAGGAAATCAATTTTGCCCCGAGTGATTGGTCTACGTCTTTTGCTCCTCTCACAGAATCCATAAGCCTCCTCCTCAACTAGACGACGCTGTGCAGGTCGCCCTACTTGCGCACAAGCGTCATATTGTTAGAAGGCACCGGCCACTTTGGCCGGTGCCCTGTTAAATCACAAACCTAAGAATTTATCTTGGCCAGGAAGCATCGATGTCAGCTGTGGCCGTATCCAGGTCAATAGAACCGGCAACGTAACTGGAGATTTGTTCCCAGAAGGAGCCAGCGCCAACTTCACCGGGCATCAGGTCGGAGCCGTCGAAGCGGAAGCTGGTGGCGTCAGCCACGAGTTGGGAGACACCCCAATCCAGATCGGAGCCGTACATATCCTGGGTCGCTGTCTGTTGGGCCGCGATCGCGCCGCCACCTTCCAACCAACCACTCACAGATTGCGGCGTGGTGAAGTATTCCATCAAAGCGCGTACTTCTGGCCGATCGTTGAACATGGCAACCAGGTCACCGGCGACGAGGAACGGCCGTCCATAAGCCTCATCAACTGGCGGCAGATAGAAGAAGTCGTAATCCACGCCGTATTCCGTCCCTTCCGGGAAGAAACTGGTGATGAAGTTGGCCTGACGATGCAGCCAGCACTTGGGCGGATCTTCAAACATTGGGCCGGGGGCATCACCAAAGAAAGTGGAGACGATGGAAGAACGGCCGCCAAAGACGTAAGCGTCGTTGAACCAGATTTCACTCCAGGTTTCGATAGCATTCTTGACTTCGGGGGAACTGAACGGCAATGTGCCTGCTACCCACGCATCGTAATTCTCTAGCGAGGTGGTGCGCAGCATCAAATCTTCCGTCCAGTCGGTGGCTACCCAGCCGGTGGCTGCACCGGATTCAATGCCAATGCACCAGGCGGTGTCGCCATCGTCAGCAATCATCTGGGTCAGGGCAACCAGTTCGTCCCAAGTGGTCGGAACTTCGTAACCAGCGGCATCCCAGGCCGCTTTCGGATACCAAACCAGGCTCTTGCCGGAGTAGCGGTGCATCACACCCGATTCTACACCATCAACGGTGTTGAATTCGCGCCAGCCAGCATTGTACTGCTGTGACAGCCACTCATCAGAGATGAAGTCGGTTACAGGCACGACATCGCCACTGCGAACGAAATCGGCAAACAGACCCGGCTGCGGGAAGTCCACAATGTCGGGCGCATCGCCAGCACCAACACGAATGGCAATGGAACCTTCGAATTCTTTGCTGCCGATGTAGTTGACAGTAATGCCGGTGGCCTCTTCAAAAGCAGTCATGGATTCGTTGAATTTCACACCATCGACATCGTTACCTTCAAAAGCACCATCGACGGTTACAGTCGTCCCGGAATACGTACCCTTCAAAGCCTCTTCCAAAGCGCCGCCGGGCATCACAGCAAAGCCAGCATCGGCCATTGCCGGTTCTTCGGTGACGCTTTCGACGCCGGCAGTGCCAGCGGGCCAGGAAGCATCAATCTCAGCCATAGCCGTATCCAGGTCAATTGAACCGGCAACGTAGCTGGAGATTTGTTCCCAGAAGGAGCCAGCGCCAACTTCACCGGGCATCAGGTCAGAGCCGTCGAAGCGGAAGCTGGTGGCGTCAGCCACGAGTTGGGAGATATTCCAGTCCAGATCGGAACCGTATAATTCGCGGGTTGCTGTCTGTTGGGCCGCGATCGCGCCGCCACCTTCCAACCAACCACTCACGGACTGCGGCGTGGTGAAGTATTCCATCAAAGCCTTTACTTCCGGTCGATCATTCATCATGGCAACCAGGTCACCGGCAACGAGGAACGGCCGTCCATAAGCCTCATCCACTGGCGGCAGATAGAAGAAGTCGTAATCCACGCCGTATTCCGTCCCTTCCGGGAAGAAGCTGGTGATGAAGTTGGCCTGACGATGCAGCCAGCATTGCGGCGGGTCTTGGAACATCGGAGCCGGGGCATCGCCAAAGAAGGTCGAAACAATGGACGTACGTCCACCTAAAACATAGGCATCGTTAAACCAGATTTCACTCCAGGTTTCGATAGCGTTCTTCACTTCCGGGGAATTGAACGGCAATGTGCCTGCTACCCACGCATCGTAATTCTCTAGCGAGGTGGTGCGCAGCATCAAATCTTCCGTCCAGTCGGTGGCTACCCAGCCGGTGGCCGCACCGGATTCAATACCAATACACCAGGCGGTGTCACCATCGTCAGCAATTTGCTGCGTCAGGGCAACTAACTCATCCCAGGTGGTCGGAACTGCATAACCGGCTGCGTCCCAGGCTGCTTTCGGATACCAGACCAGACTTTTGCCGGAGTAGCGGTGCATCACACCCGATTCTACACCATCAACGGTGTTGAATTCGCGCCAGCCAGCATTGTACTGCTGTGACAGCCATTCATCAGACATGAAATCTACCGGCAAAACATCACCGCTGCGGACGAAATTGGCAAACAGACCCGGCTGCGGGAAGTCCACAATGTCCGGTTTGTCGCCAGCGTCAACGCGAATGGCAATGGAGCCTTCGAATTCTTTGCTGCCGATATAGTTCACGTCAATGCCCGTTGCATCTTCAAAGGCAGCCATGGATTCGTTGAATTTCACACCATCGACGTCATTACCTTCGAAAGCACCATCAACGGTGACGGTTGTGCCGGCAAATTCACCAGCTACCGCACGTTCCAGAAAACCACCTGACGGCATATCGAAGGGCACTTCGGCCATTGGTTCTGTGGTTTGTTCGGTGGTGGTTTCTTCTGTCGTGGTTTGTTCGGTGGTCGTTTGTTCGGTGGTGGTTTCCTCGGTGGTGGTTTCGCCTGTTGTTTCTTCAGGCTCGGTGCCGCCACAGGCAACCAGGACGAGCGCAAAAACAAGGATTAAACTTAATACGCTCCATCGTTTAATATTTGACATTTTTTCTTTTCCTCCAAATTGAACTTAAGGATATTCAAAATTTTTGGTCTACCGTTAAATTGGTTTGTTATTTTGTTTTGGTTATCACCTCCTTTGTATCGAATTTGAGATAATAATGAGAAAGTTGGGGGGATACGGCCGTTAACCTTAACAACAAGGCGGTGCCGTCGTACTGCGTACAACAAGCTTCGTTGTCAACAAGATTTCTTTCGGTTCCGGGAACGGCTCATCCAGTTGTTCCAACAAAAGCTGAGCACCGCGTACCCCTGATTGATATAGAGATTGGCGAATCGTTGTCAACTGCAAATATTCAGCCAACTCAATATCATCATACCCGATAACAGATAACTTCTCCGGAACTTCAACACCCATCTCTTGCGCAGCCCGCAGCACGCCAAAAGCCTGGGTGTCACTATAAGCAAAAATCGCCGTTGGCGGATCCGGTAAAGATAACACTTCCTTCGCCAGGCGCTGTGCTTCCTGCTCGTTTAACTCACCTTGCTTGTAATAATCAGAATTATACTCGATTCCTGCATCTGCCAGCGCATTCCTGTACCCCTGATAACGCTCCTGCACAGGGGTAAAATGAAATGGGCTGTCTTTCATATAATCGCTGATATAACCTATTTTGCGGTGACCTAATTCTATCAGATGCATTGCAGCTTTATAGCCACCATCTACATCATCAATAACAACCCGGCTTAAACTGGGGTGAGCCGCGTCAACCAAAACTGTCGGCACTTCCGATTCAGCAAAACGCCAGGTATCCTCATCGGTCGGAGGCAAGGACATAATCATTAGCCCATCAATTCGTTCGCGGCGGGGGATTTCACGAAAATATTTATCGCGGCGCTCCACTGTCTCCACATTATAAATAATGAAATCGTACTCACTTTGAGACAAAACCGATTCCACACCACGCAAACGTTCAATATAGGAACTGCGGGTAAAAAAGGGCGTAATAACACCAATCGTCATTGTCTTACCAAGTGACAGACGACGGGCAATGGGGCTGGGGGTGTATTTTAGTTCAGCAATCGCCGATAAAACTTTTTCACGCGTAGCTAGGCTAACTGAAGGGCTTTGATTGATGACGCGCGAAACCGTTCCAACACCTACACCTGCTTTTTTCGCTACATCTCTGATGGTTACGCTTGCCACCAGCTCTCCTCTTCCTTAAAAGCAAAATCTACACCATTTTGAGACAATTCTATAATTAGGTGGATTTTACAATTGGAACCGGTTCCATATTGTGTATACTATATAACATGACGGTATGACTGTCAAGTCAAAATCCCAATTTGTGAACAGAAAAGTTTGCTCTTGTGAGGTTCATATGAAATGTTGGTGGCAAACCAGAGTTAAATTTACTGGCCGATGGAGATCGTCTGGCGCGGCTGGGGCTGCGCGCCAAGGAAATAGCGGCCAGATTTTGACCGTTTCAGTCAAGAACACTTCTGATTTTCTGGGCCAGACCGCGAACGGTAAACGGCTTCTGCAAAAAGTTCACATCCGGGTCCAGCACGCCATGATGGACAATGACATTATCGGTGTAACCAGACATGTACAGCACTTTGATATCGGGACGAATTAGAGCGATATTTTCGTAGAGTTCACGGCCGTTCATATTCGGCATAATCACATCAGTCAATAAAAGGTCAATAACACCCTCATAAGAAGATGCGATGAGGAGGCCATCACCAGGGCTGTCCGCTTCAATGATAGTATAACCGTATGCCTCCAACGTCTCTCGCGCCAGCTTGCGCACCATAGGCTCATCTTCCACAATCATGATCGTTTCCGTACCATGAGTCGCTGGCCGCTCAGAACCAGTTATCGTTGTCAATATTGCCGTTTCCTCAGCCCGTGGCAAATAAATCTTAAAAGTCGTGCCTTGCCCTGGCTCACTGTACACCCAGATATTGCCTTGATGCTGCTTAACAATACCAAACACAGTCGCCAAACCCAGCCCGGTGCCTTGACCTTTCTCTTTGGTAGTAAAAAAAGGCTCAAAAATATGCAGCTTGGTTTCATCATCCATGCCATGACCAGTATCGCTGAGTGAAAGCATCACATGATGACCCGGTTGTGTGTCCGGACGGGATTGGGCGTAGGCCTCGTCAAGATAGACATTGCCTGTCTCAATAATAAGTTGACCGCCAACAGGCATGGCATCGCGGGCATTGATACAGATATTCAGCAAGATTTGCTCGATTTGAGTACGATCGGCTTTTACCAGACAGGGCGTAGCCGCCAGGAACAGTTCCAAGTTAATATCCTCGCCTATCAAACGCTGCAGCATATCCTTAAACTCAGCAACTATATCATTGAGGTTAAACACCTGTACCTCAAGCATCTGTCGGCGGCTGAAAGCCAATATTTGTTTAGTAAGACTAACTGCCCGTTCAGCCGCCGTGTTAATCTTGTTCAGATAGTTGTGCAATTTATCGCCGGGTGACAGCCTCATTTGAGCCAGTTCTGTATAACCGATAATAGGCACCAACAGGTTATTAAAATCGTGGGCGATACCACCGGCCAATCGTCCGAGGCTTTCCAACTTTTGTGACTGGCGCAGCTTTTCCTCAAGTTCGGCTTGAGCTATTTCAGCCAGCTTGGTTTCGGTGACGTCAAGCGATGCACCAATGGTACGGATCGGGTAACGGTCGTTGCCTTCACCGGCAAAAAACGTTTGCGCTCGTGAAGATTGCCAGCGAACAGAACCATCAGGCAGGAGCATACGATGCTCGACATCATAGCTGCCATCTCCTGCTGGATCGTGGCAGTCTTGAACAGCTTTAATCACACGAGCATAATCTTCGGGGTGGACACGGGATTGAAGTTCACTGTTAGACACTGGTTCATCGGGTCCCCAGCCCCAAATTTCCCGGAATTCTGGCGATAAATAAACGGTATCAGCAATATGGTCATGATCGAATATGCCAATACGGGACGCCAGAACGGCCTGGCGCAGTCGTTCCTCTCTTTCTACCAACGCGGCTTCGATTCGCTTGCGTTCGGTGATGTCATGGATGCAGGCGACCCGCATATTTTGCCCTTGATATTCATATGCGCGGGCTACAATTTCAACTGGAAATATCATCCCATCCTTTCGAATGCTTAAGGCTTCATAAGGCTCTTCCACACCCAGGGCTATTTTTTGCATGACTAGTTCAAACGACTCAGGGGCAACAAAATCCAAAACCTCACATCCTATTACTTCTTCTTGTTTATAACCAAACATCTGGGTTAACGCCCGGTTAGCATCTACAATTTTGCCCTGGTGATGGAAAATAATGCCTTCTGTTGTTACAGCGGAGAATCTTTGTAAACGTTCTTCTGATTCACGCAGTCGTTGTTCTGCTTCTTTTTGTTCCGTGATGTCCTGGAGGGTGCCTACTAATCTATTGGCTTGACCGTTTTCATCAAGTTCTACTTCTCCCAGACCGTGAACCCAACGCAATTTTTGATCATTATGCCGGATGATGGGGTATTCTTTATCAAATCGGTTGTGTTCGATTAAAACATGTTGGGTCATGTAGCGGAGCATTTCCGTCCTGTGTTCAGGATGAACACGAGCGGTCCAACCAGTTATGTCCCTGGGGTAGTTTTCGTTCATACCAAATATTTCGTCCACGACCGGCGAAGTTGTAAATTGGCCGGTTTTTACATCGAGATAATAAGATCCAATTTGGGCGACAGATTGGGATTTGCGCAAAGAGCGTTCACTTTCGCGCAGCGCCTCTTCCATAAGCTTACGTTCAGTGATATCCTGAACTGTGCCAATCATTTTGATTGCTTCGCCTTGTTCATTGAATTCCAGTTCGCGTTCGCCGTGAACCCAGCGTTCGGCTCTATCAGTTTGACGGATAATACGATACTCATTTTCGTATGGGGCATCCCCTTCAAAGATGTATTTACTTACTCGATCAATTAATTTTTCTTTTTGGTCAGGATGGACCAGGGCGATCCAGCCAGCTATATCTCTGGGATAATTTTCGTCTATGCCAAATATCTCATCATAAGTGGGCGAACTGGTCCATTTGCCTGTCTCGATATCAAAATAATAGGAACCAACACGCCCCACGGATTGAGATTTGCGTAAAAATAGTTCCCTTTCGCGCAATGTCTCTTCCATCTGCTTACGCTGGGTAATGTCACGGGCCGCCGCGTACATCAGATTGCCAGATGGATAAGAACGCCATTCAATCCAGCGGTAAGAACCATCTTTGCAACGATAACGGTTTACAAAATCCAGTACAGGTTTTTGCTCATTTAATTCACTAAGCACGGCCAATGTGCTTTCCAGATCGTCGGGATGAACAAAATCCAGGAATCTCTGTCCATCCAGTTCTGACAGGGAATAGCCTAAAACAACTTCCCATTGGGGATTTAGGCGGTGGAAATAGCCATCTGTGTCGGCAATGCACAGCAAATCCAGTGCCAGGGTGAAGAAGCGGTCCAGTTCTACGGATTTTTCTTTCAATGCCTTTTCTGCCTCTTTGTTTCGGCGACGCAGTTCTCCTTCTTCCAGGGCATGGCGAACGGCCTGGCCAAGTCGCTTGATATGTTCTTTGATGACGTAGTCGGTGGCGCCAGCTTTCATGCAGGCAACGGCCGTTTCCTCATTAATCGCCCCCGTCAAAATAATCACCGGCGTAAGCGGAGCAAACTCCATTGCCAGCTTAAGCGCCGTCAAGCCATCAAACAAGGGCATCCGATAATCCGTGATAATCAAATCAGGTCGAAACTTATCCAAAGCCGCAAGGTATTCCGGCTGCGTATCAACAACTTGAAACACACACGAAGGAACTGTTTTGCGAATTTCCCGTTCGGCCAGTTCGGCATCAGTAGGTAAATCTTCAGCAAGTAAAATACGAACAGGTTCTGCCATGATTAATCCCCTTCATCCATACAAATATTTGAGGTCTGTGCCGGGTAAACCATCATTTCGGAGCTTGATTCAAAAACAGCCAATAAAATCCCAGGCTGCTCATCGCCTCTACAAATACATCAAACTCTACCGGCTTAACCACATAGCTGTTAGCTCCTAGATCATAAGCTGTCTTAATATCCGGATCTTCACGAGAAGATGTCACCATGACTACCGGTATAGCGTGGGTGCGACTATCAGCTCTAATCTCACGCAGCACTTCCAAACCATTTAATTTGGGCAGCTTGATGTCTAGCAAAATAACCTTGGGTAGATGGTTCATCTTTCGATCCGCATAACGACCTTTACAGAAGATAAAATCCAGTGCTTCCGCCCCATCCTCCACGACAAACAAAGGGTTAGCCAATTTACGCTTCTTAAATGCCCGGATTGTTAACTCCACATCATGTGGGTTATCCTCAACTAACAAAATATCAACTGGATCTAAATAGTTCATCATCCATCCCCTTTTTGCGGTAAAGTAAAATAAAATGCAGCACCCTGGTCTATAGCACCTTCAGCCCAAACGCGACCGCCATGACGGTGAATAATCCGCTGTACAATTGCCAAACCAACCCCAGTACCGGGGAACTCTCGTTCACTATGTAACCGTTGAAACACGCCAAACAGCTTATCGGCATACTGCATATCAAAACCAGCGCCATTGTCTCGTACATAATAGATGGTTTCTGCCGCTTCCTGGCTGTAACCAACATCAACTACCGCTCTTTCTCGTTTGGCGGAAAACTTAATAGCATTAGAAAGCAGATTTACCCACACCTGACGAAGCATTGCTGGATCAGCTACTGCTTCTGGCAGAGCCGCCATATGAAAGTCAATCTGCACTTGTTCTCCCTCTGTTTTCAGCTCATCAAACACCTTATTAGCTAACATCTCCATGTCAATGAAATCTGTTCGTATTTCAGCCCGACCAAGACGAGAAAAAGCCAACAAGTCATCAATCAACTGTCCCATTCGTTCCGCTTGCTGACGAATAACGCCACAGACCCGTTGTCCCTCAACCCCCAAGAGGGGTTCATAATCTTCCACCAAAATATTTGTGTACCCGTTAATAGCACGCAATGGTGTACGCAAATCATGAGATACGGAATAAGCAAAAGATTCCAGTTCCTTATTGGCCGCTTCAAGTTCTGCTGTCCTTTCATCTACCCGTTGTTCAAGCTCATTGACAAGACCTTTTAATTGTTGAGTCATACTATTAAATGCATTGGCTAATATACCTAACTCGTCACGACGATTCGTTCCAATCGGGACAACCACATCCAGATTACCGGTCGCAACAGCCTGAGCAACATCGGTTAACTTAAATATAGGCTCGGCGAGCCGATTGGCTGCCCACAAGGTTACAAGCGTCACGAACGTAACTGTAATACCAATAGCCAGAAATAAAATACCCGTTAAATGGGCTATCAAAGAAAATGCTTCGTTTACATTTTGTTTCGCAATCAAAGCCCAGTTTTGGCTGCCAAATTTTACCGGCGCATAAGTAAGAATAACTCGTTGCCCAAGATAGTCAGTACCAAATTGCACCCCCTCGCCCGTTTCTCCAGCCAAAGCCTCGCGTACTGCTTCGTTGTCAATGCCGTTTTTTTCGATGGTCCCAACGAAAGAAGCCTCTACTGAGTGCTCAGCCGAATCAAGGTATGAATTGGAGCGCATCCGCATATCTGGCCCCACCAAAAGCGTTTCGCCAGTTTCGCCCATCCCGGTACGTTCTTGCATGACCGCATCTGTCCAGCCGGGCGGTAACTGAAAAGCCACAACCATTTCGGTCCTACCTTCGTAAATCACCGGGGCGGCCACAAATGCAACCGGTTTGTTACCGGCGGGCAGGTAAGGAGAAAAGTCCGCAAAGCCAAGCTCACCCGTCTTCATAACCTCTTGAGCCAGATGGCCCAAATGCGTATCTTTATACGGCCCGGTCAGCAAATTTGTCTGATAATCTGGTCCGCGCATGACGGTATGGAAAACATACCCATCTTGGGCCATAAGGAGCACATCTTGATAACCATATCGCTGTGCGTATTGGGTCAGAATATACATGCCCGACCCCTCAACTCGTGGCACAATCGCTTCAGCAACATTTTCCTCGACGATAATGGCCCAATTCAAGCCAGGAACACCTAGCGGTGCATAGGCAGATACGGAATGAGTCTCGTGATAGTTGACAAACATATCCACACCCGTCACACCAGCCAATGCTGCCTGGCTGGCTGGTGTATCGACCCCATTTTTTTCTACCGAACCCATTAGTGAAGCCTCAACTGAACGGTTCTCAGGATCAAGCGCAGATCGGGACCGCATGCGCTTGTCTGCTCCTACAAGATAGATCTCGCCGAACGATTCCATATCATCAGGAACTTGCATAACCGCATCGATTTTATGCAATGGTAATTGAATGACTAGCAGGCCAACATAGACTGTACCATCATAGATGGGGGTGCCCATGAACATGACGACCTCGTCGTCGAATAAGGTGATGTCGGTTACGGCCGTTTCACCAGCCTGTACCGAATTGAGTTGTTGGTAAACTGTGCTTAAATTACTGCTTTCTTCAGCCAAATTCAAACCAAAATCCCCGCCTTTTTTAACGCTGTAAACAACCATCCCTGTGGAATCAATGAGAAGCAAGTCCTCATACTCATGAATCTCGGCAAAATCAGCCAAAAAGTTGTGCTGCTGGGCATGGACAGCGGTGAATGAACTATCGTCCCCAGCATCAGCCAGATTGGGCTTGAATGAGTAAAGCGCCCGTGCCCGTTCTGGGCCTAAATCCTGGAAACCTTCTACAAATTGGGCTGCTGCCTCTGCAAATTGGGGATTGATGGACAACGTCAGAAGATCATTCTGCCAATTGTTAAAAAGGGTTACGAGCGCGCTGCGTCTGGCATCGCGTAATGTTTCCAGGCGGGCAAACGCTTCCTGGCGCAACATATTCACCAGATCGGCCGTTGCTTGTGCCGCAGATTCCCTTTCAACTAAATAATTTTCGATCTGATACGTTTTAATCGCGCTTACTGCTTCCAGTTTTTCGCCGGCCGCCCGTTGCAAAGCATTCCGTGCCTGGAAAAAGGCTAACAAGCTAATTGTGATCAATGAGACAAGCGATAGGGGCAAAAAATAAAGCAGCAACTTACCATGTATCGACCGAAAAAATGGTGCCTTGTTGTATGGTGTGTCCATATCCCAAACCTTAATATGCTTTGAATACCATGCTGAACCCTAATACGCCGGGCAGGTTTCGTCAGGTGATCGGTAGTTACTCAGAATAATGTTGATTTCATCATGAGCGTCTCTTAGGGCTTGATCCGCTGTTTTGGCTCCGCTGAAACTGCTTTGTACGGCTCGATTTACAATTTCGATAATTTGGGGCCATTCCTTAATTTGAGGCACAAACTGAGCATGAGGTAGTACTTCAGCAATAACTTTGGAAAATGGGTCATTCAACAGGGGTTCGAATGGTGTGACCCCCAAATCTTCCAGCCCTCCGGAAACATCACGCCGTGCTGAGAGGACACGAGCGTCCATGAACCATTTTTCATCGGCCAATCGGCTGGTCATAAATTTGAGAAGCAGCCAGGCCTCTTGTGGATGTTTCGTGTTTCTGTTGATCATCCAGGCGCTGATCCAGGCAGTGGTCGGTTTCTGAATGGTTTGTCCTGATGCAATGGGAATAGGAGCGGCGGCCAGTGTTTCAGTCGCATTGAGATCGGGATTGAGGCCAGAAACGATCGGGACGGTCCAGCCAGAGCCAATGATCATGGCAACTTGCTCATCGGCCATTTGTTGACGAACGCCGCCCGGATTTTGAGTTGTCACACCAGGCGGCACAACCTGGTGCTCAGTTACCAGGCTGACGTAGAAGTTGAAGGCGGCTTTGGCTTCAGGGCTGTTAAGCGCTGAACATCTATTGTCTGGAGTTAAATAGGATGCGCCGTGACTCAAAAGAATGGGGGTGAACCGCAGTTCAAAGCCGGGGTCTACTGAACCGACTGTGCCAAAGCCCCAGGTATCTATCTGACCGTCGTTGTTGCGATCGCGGGTCAAGGCTTCGGCGTAGACGAGGAATTCATCCCAGTTTGCAGGCGGTTTGTCGGGGTCCAACCCGGCTTCTATGAACAGGTTTTTGTTGTAAAACAAAACCATCGACATGAAATCGCTGGGGAGCGCATACAGCCTGTCCTGATATTGCATTAATTCTATCGTCTGTGGATACCAGGTTTCTGTGAATTCGCCACCCCATACGGTTTTATTTTCTTGTTGAATAAACGGTGTAAGGTCGTACAAAAACCCTTTTTCGATGAATGAGCGGATGGAGAAACCATGAAGGTGCATCAAATCTGGCCCACCACCGGCCTGGATTTCTGTGATGTAGCTGGCTTCTTTTTCGGCGTAGGGGATGGGATCTAACTGGACTTTGATGCCGGGGTTTTCTTGTTCGAAGACCAAAATCATTTCGGTGATGGCTTTTTCCCAATGGGGTTCGGTGAGATGCCAATCGGATAGGTATAAGGTTATAGCTTGAGGGGCGTTGTAGGGTACGGCCGTTGCCAAAGAATTCGTTGATTCCTGAACAGGTGATACAGGAGTCACCACCGGTTTGGTCGCACAGTTTGCTATCAGCATCGGCAAACCAATCATGAACAGCAGAAGCATAAACCGGTTGGCCATCTTTTTCATAGTAAGTTCTCTGTTTTCGGCGGCAGGGTAAAGGTAAACGTAGCACCTTGCTCAAGCTCACTTTCTGCCCAAATACGGCCACCGTGACGATGGATGATACGCTGAACAATAGCCAAACCCACGCCGGTACCTGGAAACTCACGTTCACCGTGCAAACGTTGAAATACGCCAAATAACTTATCGGCATACTGCATATCAAAGCCAGCGCCATTGTCGCGTACGATGTAGACAATCTCCTGGTCATCTTGCCTACCGCCAACTTCAATAACTGCCTGCTCTCGTTTAGACGAAAATTTGATCGCATTGGACAACAAGTTAAACCATACCTGACGAATCAAAGCGCGATCACCCATCGCCGGCGGCAACTCATCAATCTGGAAATCAATGCGTGCTCGATCGCCTTGTGCTGTCAGTTCTTGAAACGCCGACGCTGCTAATTTTGTCATGTCGATCGGGGCCGTGTGCATATCGATGCGGTTTAGACGAGAGAAGGTGAGCAAGTCGTCAATCAACTCTCCCATTTGTTTGGTCTGGTGATGGATAACGGCACAAACCCGCTGCCCCTCGGTGTCCAGAGCAGGCTCATAATCTTCCACTAAAATACGCGTGTACCCATCGATGGCGCGTAAGGGGGCACGCAAATCGTGGGAAACGGAGTAGGAGAAGGCTTCCAACTCTTGGTTTGCCGCAGCAAGACTGTTAGCCTGGGCTTGCAACTGCTGATTGAGTTCTCTGATTTCGTTTTCTGCCCGCATGTGCTCACTCATATCATTGACCGTCAAAAGCAAGAGCGATTGCCCGCCAGAGTTAAAAGGAACAAACCGGCAGTTTAGCCACACTTCTTTACCAAAAGAACTGACGGTATGGATGTCTTGTTGCTTCTCCGACAGGGTTTTGATCGCTGCTAAAGCAGTTTCATAAAGTCCTGTCTTCCGCCACGATTCGATCCGGTGAATATTTTGCGCTAACACTTGTTCCAAAGAAGCATTGATTAATTTAGCGCTGGTTTCATTGGCCAGGATACATTGGCCGGTACCATCGTAGACGGCGATGCCGATGGACGATACCCGCATAATTTCTTCCTGGAAAGCAAGCGCCTTTTGTAGTTCTTGTGTCCGTTGTTCTACTCGATGTTCCAACTCTTCGTTTAATCGCTGTATTTCCTCTTCTGCTTGTTTCCGCTCGGTAATGTCCAGGACAATTCCTTGATAAAATGTAGCCTGTCCGTTCTCATCTCGTTCTATCACCGTGCGATCATCCACCCAACGGATACGGCCGTCTTTGGTCACAATACGATACTCTTGCTTGAAGCGATCAATGCCGTTTGCCGTATATTGGACGACTTCTGTACTGACTCGTGCCAAATCTTCGGGATATATCATTGAGGTAAATGGCAATGTGCCCGAAAGTAATTCCTCTTGTGTGTAGCCAAATTGGGTCACATTTTGCGAAACCATGACGACCGGCCAACCTTCAGTTGCTTGCCACACAAAGAGAACAACCGAGCTGTTTTCAACAACCAGGTTGGCTTGTTGCAGCGCCTCTAACGCCTGCTTGTAGTCAGTGATGTCTTCGTAGGTTCCTAAAACGCCAATAACCGTGCCATCCACATCCCGCAGCGGAATTTTGCTCGTGCGCAGCCAGCGCTGCTTGCCACTTATTAAGTCAGTTTGTGGTTCCTCATAATTGATTTTGGGTAATTCTGACTGAATCACTTGCAAATCGTCACTGCGATACAGTTCCGCCTGCTCAACCCAAGATAATTCAAAATCGTTCATTCCCATAATCTCTTGCGGGGAATTTAGGCCACCATCTTGGGCAAAAGGTTGATTACAGCCCATATAATTTAAATCGCGGTCTTTCCAAAATACCCGCACCGGGATCGTGTTCAGAACAGTCCGCAGCATTTGCTGAGATTCTTGTAAAGCGTTCTGTACCTTGATGGATTCGCTAATGTCTGTAGAAATACCCACAATACCGATGATACGGCCGTCCTCCTGCCGCATTGGTTCCAGATGAGACTGAAAAGTATGGTTACCCCGTGTTTGCACATAAGATACAGACTCGCCTTGCAGCACGCGATTGTGTGCCGCCATCGTAGTTTGTTCCTTATTGTTCGTTTGAAAGTGATCAAAAAGCGTAGCGCCAATAATCTGTTCAGGCTTCAAATTCAGGGAAGCCAAGCCTGCACCTTGCGCCGAAGTACACCGAAGTTCTTTATCCGTTGTCCATAAAACAGCACCTATCTGGTTCACTATCATGCTCAGCCGCTCTTTACTCTCTCGTACAGCATCTTCGGCTTGCTTGCGGTCGGTGATGTCCAACGCCAGTGAAGCAATGCCAATAACCTGTCCAGCAGCGTTGATAAGCGGTGTGTTGTACCAATCACAGGTGATGATTCGTCCCTCTTTAGTCAAGTTTTCGTTGGTGTTATGGGTGCCCCCTTGCTGCGCCAGCAGCGTTTGCCAAACCTGATCAATCTGCGGTTGGACTTTTTCTGGCACGATGAGATCAATCGCACGACGCCCCACTATCTCTTCCTGGGTGTAACCAAAGACCCTTTCAGCAGCAGGGTTCCACGCCATCACTTCAAAGTTTGTACTCCACTCAATCACAGCCAACGGCGACTGCTGCACCAGCAATGACAATCGCTGCTGCGACTCGCGGACCGCCTCGCGCAAGCGAGCAGCCCGCAGCGCGGCGGCGCCTTGTTCGGCCAACGTTTGGTAGAGATTTAATTTCTCCTGGTCAAAGTAATCGGCAGATTTAGCCATGGCCGTAATGTAACCCATCCACTCGTCGCCAATAGTAAGCGGAATGGCCGCAAAACTGGTCACACCGGTTCGCTCCAGGATCGCCCGGCCGGTCGGCTCAAATCGTTTGTCGGTTCGGATATCCTCGGAGACAAACGGCCGTTCAGCCGAGAAGTAGAGAAACAATGGATACTGTTGCACCGGCATCCGATCACCAATGGACATAACGGCCGTTAACTCACTGTCAAATGTATCCTGGCAGCGCAATACGGCAACAAGGTCACCCCCCGTCCGGTCAAAAGTGAAGATCGACACGAATGCCTGGGGATAAAGGCCGGCCTGGTGAATCAATGCCTTTAGTGCCGCATCCTCAGTCTCTGCTCCGGCCAGAGCCTGGCTGACCCTGAAACGAACGCGGGTTTCCCGCAGCGTGCGCTCCAACTTTTCCTCAACCAGCTTTCGTTCATCAATGTCAATAATAGAACCGGTCATACGAACGGGCTGGCCCGATTCATTCCAAACAGCCTGTCCATTCGCCTGAAACCAGCGATAAGCGCCACTTTTCGTCAATATACGGTATTCCAAATCGTAAGGCTCTCGATCTGCCAAATGACGCTGCATCATTTGGGCCGCCCGTTCACGATCGGCGGGATGGACTTGATTCATCCATTCCTCATAAGAATCAGTCAGTTCATGAGATTCACATCCCAACAATTCACAATATTTCTGCGAGAAGAAAACTTTTCCCACCATAATGTGGAATTCCCAAATACCAACCCCAATCCCTTCCAAGACCAATTGGTGACGAATCTCGGCTTCTTCTAAGGCAATTTTAGCCTCTGTCGTATCGGTCACGTCGAGGACAGCCCCAATGGTACGAACAGGGTGACGCGAACCGGCTTCTCCCTCAAAAAGTGTTTGCGAGCGGATAGACAGCCAATGGACGTTGTTTTTATAGTCTATGATTCGGTGCTCATTGCTGTAAAAACCATCACCCGTAGGGGCATGGGCGCGCTGAAGTTTGGCCTCAACTTGTTCAAGATCGTCCGGATGTATTTGCTTCATGAGATCGGGGAAGCTAACAGTTTCATCCTGATTGAAACCGAACATCTTTCGGAAATTAGGCGACATGTGCATGACATCAGTTAAATGATCATGATCAAATGTGGCCAGACCAGCCACTCGGACAGCCTGCTTCAATCGTTCTTCACTTGTTCGCAGCGCCATTTCCACCTGTTTACGCTCGGTAATGTCCCGGACATTGGCCAAGATGAGGCCCCGATCCCCAACACTTATTTTGGTGAGATAAACTTCAGCGTCAAAAAGTGATGAATCGCCCGGTCTCAGCGCCTGCCAGGTAAAAATCTGGTCGTTGCCGCTAATAAGGACCTGTTTCCAACGCGCTTTAACTTCATCCATGTTATTGTCAGGGCCTGAACAATCTTCAATGGTTAAAGTTAAGGCCTCTTCCCTTGTTACCAGGTACATCTCAAGTAACTTGGCATTTACATCTAACACTTGGCCTTGGGAATCATGAATAAAGACCGCATCATACGAATGATCAAGGTACGTTTGCAGCATATCATTTGACTTTTGTAGTTGTTCTTCTACTATTTTTCGTTCAGCGATTTCCTGTCGCAATAAACTGTTTTGAGTCTCCAGATGCTGCTGCTTGATATGTAATCCAAGATATGTATCAACTTTGGCTAAAATTTCTTCAACCTGAAACGGTTTGAATATGTAGTCGGCAGCGCCAACAGAATAGGCCTTTGCTTTCAGGGCAATCTCATCGGTTGTGCCAGTAAAAATAACCGGAATATTCGCCGTACGTTCATTTGTTTTTAACTGACGACATACCGCAAAACCATCCATTTGCGGAAGCGTTACATTGAGGAAAATTAAGGCCAGGGGATAGGTTTGAATGTCAATAAGTGCTGCATTGCTGTTGTCGTGGGCGCGGACGTGGTGTCTTGCTTGGGACAATATATTAGTCAGCAACTGTAAATCTGATTGATTGTCGTCCACTATTACGATGGTTTCTTGAGACGGAAGATGGTGAATGTCTGTCAATGTTTTCTCCTCATGTAATCTGCTTGTCCAACATTCATAAAGACGAATGAAAAGCGGTGCGTTTTAGTGGTAGGGTAAAGGTGAATGTTGCGCCTTGATCAGGTTCGCTTTCCGCCCAAATACGGCCGCCATGACGATGAATGATACGTTGAACAATAGCCAGCCCCGCTCCGGTACCCGGAAACTCACGTTCGCTGTGCAAACGTTGAAACACATCAAATAATTTATCGGCATACTGCATATCAAAACCGGCCCCATTATCACGAACGAAATAGATGGCCTCTCTCTCTTCTTGTTTTGCCCCTACTTCAATGATTGATAACGGCCGTTTAGCCGAAAACTTGACAGCATTAGACAGCAAGTTGACCCACACCTGATGGATTAAAGAAGGATCACCGGGAGCAGCGGGCAGAGAATCAAGGCGAAAATCAATCCTCACCTGTTCTTCCGGCGTTGTAATTTCTTGGAAGATAGCCTCAACCAGGGTTGTCATGTCGATAGTTGCGACATGCATTTCCGCCCGGCCAAGTCGGGAAAAGGCCAGCAAGTCATCAATCAACTGACCCATACGCTGTGTTTCGTTACGAATAACCGTACACATGCGCTGCCCGTCGCTGCCCAAAACTTGTTCATAATCTTCCACCAACATGCGTGTATAGCCGTCAACAGCCCGCAGCGGCGCCCGTAGATCGTGAGAAACTGAGTAAGAAAACGCTTCTAATTCTTTATTCGCTGCTTCCAGCTGTGCCGTGCGTTCCAGGACTCGCTTTTCCAACTCTTCGTTCAGCAAGCGAATTTCGGCCTCAGCTTGTTTCCGTTCGGTGACATCCATTACCGTACCAGTTCCGGTTACCCGTTCAACTCCTTGGCTAATTTCCCGATGAACGAGACCCCGCGCCTCCAATATGCGCATCTCTCCATTTGCCAAAGGTACCCGGTATTCAATTGCGAATGGGCTGCCGGTAACTATACTGTGGGTCATTTGTTCGGTAATATATGCGCGATCATCTGGATGGGCTTTTGCCAGAAATTCCTGGTAGCTGGGATGCCCATGAGCGGGATCAAGTTCCAGCAAACGGAATGTTTCTTCCGACCACCAATGGAACCGTTCACTGCTGACATCATATGACCAATGGCCAAGCCGGGCGGTTCGTTGCGCTTCACGGTAACGCTCTTCGCTAATTTGCAGATCGCGATACATGAGCAGTGTGCTTAAGGCATCAGTCAAGCGCCGGCTAATTTCATGAAACAGTTTTTTCTCCTGAGACGTCCAATCTCTGCTGCTTGAACATTGGTGCAAACCAAAAGCCCAGGGTTTCCCAATAGAGGGATATAAAGCAATTCCCAACAGCGATTTGACGTTATACGTTTGCCATATCTCATCGTTGAAATTGAGATCCTCACCCCATTTGAGTTCTACAGGACCATCGACACCTAAAAGAGATGTAAATAATTTCTGTATAGGCGGGGTCATCGGTATGGGTGAATCTAATAATTCATAGGCTCCGGGATATTCGGGAACGGTACACTCCATCGGCACATCCCAGGTTGGCGCTTCAGGATCACAGGCATACAACAGATACGCCCGATCACAGCTAAATATAGATAGGACGACATCAAGCAAGTCGAACATCATCTGTTGGAGGTCGTTGGTTCCTTGAATGGCTAAATTAGCCCTGTCGAGGCTTTCCAGAAAGTAGAGATGTTCCAGGCGTTCATTCTCGGCTTGTTTTCGTTCCGTGACATCCATTACCGTACCGGTTATCCGTTCAACCTTTTGGTCAACTCCGCGATGAACAACACCATGCGCTTCCAATATGCGTATTTCCCCATTGGCCCATCGTACCCGGTGTTCACTGGCATACGGAACGCCACTGCTTATACTGCGGGCCAAGGTTCCCTCAACATAGGCGCGATCATCAGGATGTATATAAGTCATAAACTCTTGAAAATTTGGCGGGTCGTTACCCGGTTCAAGGTTGAGCAAACGGAACGTTTCTTCCGACCACCAAAAAAACTGTTCACTGTTGATATCGAATGTCCAATGGCCAATCCGCGCGATTCGCTGGGCCTCACGATAACGCTCTTCGCTTTGTTGCAGATCGCGATGCACAAGCATGGTATTTAGGGCGTCAGTCAAGCGCCGGCTAATCTCATGAAGCAGTTTTTTCTCCTGGGACGTCCAATCCCGGCTGCTTGAACATTGGTGCAGGCCCAACGCCCAGGGTTTATCAATATTGGGATATAAAGCAATTCCCAATAAGGATTTAACCTCATACGTTTGCCATATTTCATCATTGAAACTAAGTTCCTCACCCCATTTGAGTTCTACAGGACCATCGCTGCCTAAAAGAGCTGCGAATAATTTCTGTATAGGCGGGGTCATAGGTATGGGCGAATCTAATAATTCATAGGCTCCGGGATATTCTGGAACGGTACGCTCCATCAACACATCCCAGGTTGGCGCTTCAGGATCACAAGCATACAACAGATTAACCCGATCACAGCTAAATATCGTTAGCACAGCTTCAAGTAAGTTGAACATCATCTGTTGGATATCATTGGTGCCTTGAATGGCTAAATTAACCTGGTCGAGGCTTTCCAGGAAATGGAGATGCTCCAGACGCTCGTTCTCAGCTTGTTTTCGTTCGGTGATATCCATTACCGTACCAGTTAGCCGTTCAACCTTTTGATCAGCTCCGCGATGGGTAACACCATGCGCTTCCAATATGCGCGTTTCCCCATTTGCCAATTGCACCCGTATTTCAATAGCAAACAAAGCGCCCGTATTGACACTGAGTGCCAGACGTTCTTCAACATGGGCGTGATCATCAGGATGTATCAAAGCCATAAACTGCTGAAAATCTAAAGGTTCGTTACTCGGTTCAAGGTTGAGCAAACGGAAAGATTCGTCTGACCACCAAAGAAACTGTCTACTGCTGACATCGAATGTCCAATGGCCAAGCCGGGCGATTCGCTGGGCCTCACGGTAACGCTCCTCGCTTTTTTGCAGATCGCGATAGACGAGCAGGATGTTTAATGCATCGGTTAATCGCCTGCCAATTTCCTGAAACAGATTTTTCTCTTGAGTCGTCCAATCCCGATTTATTGCGCATTGGTGGATCCCAAACTGCCAGGGCTTACCAATGTTGGGGTGCAATGCAATTGCCAATAGTGATTTGATTTCAAAGGTTTTCCAGGGCTCTTTGTTGGGATCGATATCTCTGCCCAACTTAAGTTCGATAACGCCATCTGTCTTGAGAAGAGCCGCCGTTAATTTTTTGATGGACGGGATTGCCAAAGGTGTCTGTTCCAAAGACCCCGGATATTCCGGTTTTGTACGTTCCTTCACGATTTCCCAGGGGAAGTTTTCGGGATCATGCAGCAGAAGCGCTCTATCACAATCAAAAATTGAAAGAACGATATCAAGCGTGTCACTCATCATTTGCTGGAGGTCATTGGTTCGTTGAATTGCCTGATTGATCCGGTCGAGGCTTTCCAGGAAATAAAGATGTTCCAGGCGTTCTCGCTCCGCTTCCTTGCGATCGGTGAGGTCTGTGAATGAACCAAGTAAGCAAGTTTCATTTTGGTAATTGATAAGGCTGGCGGATAACAATCCCCAATACTGTTCACCTTTCCCAAATTGGATTTGAACTTCTAAATCGTTAACTGCACCTTGTTGTTGCAGTTGTGCGACGACTTTGCCCCGATCGGAATGATTAACGTAATAGTTTTGGGCATTACTGCCTATAAGCTCTTCCTGAGTAACACGACTGAGCCGGACCAGCGCCGGGTTGGCATAAAGTACTTTGCTATCCGTGAAGCGTGAAATGATAATGGGGACGGTGATCGTCTCCATTATCATTTGAATGCGTTCCTGTTCCTCCCTGACTGCTTTTTCGCTTTTTTGCAGGTCGCTATACATGAGCAAGATGTTTAACGCATCGGTCAAGCGTCTGCCAATTTCCTGAAACAAATTTCTCTCTTGGTTTGTCCACTCCCTGCTTCTTGAACATTGTTGCAAGCCAAACACCCAGGGCTTACCGATCTTTGGGTGCAGGGCGGTTGCTAAAACAGATTTTATGGAAAATGTTTTCCATGGATCATCATCGGGATCGATTTCCCTACCCCACTTGGGTGCTACAGGTTCATTGGTGCTCAAAAGAGCTTCCATCAAATTTTGCATGCGGGGGGTCGTGGGTATTGCTGTGTGCCCCAAGTCGAAAAAACCTGGATATTCTGGAACTGTACGCTCCATTGGAACTTCCCAAGATGGTGTTTCAGGATCACAGGGGTATGACAGAAAAGCGCGATCGCAGTTAAACGTAGACAGCACTACATCAAGTGTGTCGCTCATCATTTGCTGGATATCGTTGGTCCCTTGGACAGCTCGATTGATCCTGTCGAGACTTTCCAGGAAATTTAGGTGTTCTTGATGTCTGTGCTCAGCCTTTTTGCGTCTGGTAATTTCCTGCAGGAGCTGTTCTTTGGTTGCTTCTTGCTCGGCTAATTCCTTTGGCTGTAACCTGTTTTGAGTTTCAAGATACTGCTGCTTGACATATAAGCTGAGATGTGTATCAACTTTAGTCAAGATTTCTTCCACCTGATACGGTTTGAATATGTAGTCGATCCCGCCAACAGAATACGCCTTTGCTTTCAAGGCGATTTCTTCCATTGTGCTAGTAAAAACAACCGGAATACTTGCAGTGCGTTCATTTGTTTTTAGCTGACGACACACCATAAATCCGTCTATTTGAGGCATCGTTACACTGAGGAAAATTAAGGCTGGTAGATTGGTTTGAATATCAGCAAGTGCCGCGTCGCTGTTAGCGTAGGCGCGGATACTGTGTCCTTTTTCGGACAGGATGTCAGTTAGTAGTTGCAAATCTGATTGATTCTCATCCACTATTGCAATAGTTTGATGGGGTAAGAAGTCGTGAATATCTTTCATGCCTTCTCCTTCTGCAATCTACTATGATTTAGAATTCTTAATTTGGGGTTAAGCTCCATACCAATACAATTGGGCCATAGTTCTTGTGAATCTACCCAGTCCCCAGTAAACCTACGATATTATAAGTATATGAATAATATTTAGGGCAGTATAACACGGGGTAGGGGTAGGACTAAAGTGACATATGTCATGTGTACGGCCGTACCCCCCCCGGTCACTTGCATGCAAAATTTACCCAGATGAAGTACAAAAGACCAAAATTTTGCAACGCGATTTGGCAAGCTGCGTGATACACAGCAGGAGACCTATGACAACTTACGATATTTTAATTCGCAATGGATTGATTGTAGACGGCAGCGGCGGTGAACCCTACCTGGGCGACGTTGCTGTTCAAGGGGACAAGATTGTTGCTGTAGGCCAGGTGGCGGGCAACGGCCGTTACACCATCGACGCCAACGGCCAGGCTGTCAGTCCCGGTTTCATTAACATGATGTGCTGGGCCAACGAGTCATTGATTCATGACGGCCGTTCCCAATCCGACATCCGACAGGGCGTTACTCTGGAAGTCCTGGGCGAAGGCTCCTCTATGGGGCCGGTCAACGACCACCTCAAAGCCTACATGAAAGCACGCCAGGGCGACATCCAGTACGACATCGAATGGGACACCCTCGATGACTACCTGCAATTTTTAGAGCGGCGCGGCGTCTCGCCCAACATCGCCTCCTTCGTCGGCGCCGGCGGCATTCGCGCCTACGTCCTCGGCTTCGACAACCGCCGCCCCACCGACGACGAATTGGCCCAAATGCAAGAGCTGGTGCGCCAGGCCATGGCCGAAGGCGCGCTGGGTATCTCTTCCGCCCTCATCTATGCCCCCGACATGTACGCCGACACTGCCGAACTCATCGCCCTGGCACAGGCCGCCGCCGCATACGACGGCATCTACATTACCCATTTGCGCAGCGAAGGCGCGCGCTTTTTAGAAGCGCTGGATGAATTCTTCACCATCGTTGAACAGGCCAACATTCGCGGCGAAATTTACCATCTGAAGGCGTCCGGGCCGCGCAACTGGCACAAACTGGATGAAGTCATTCGCCGCGTGGAGGCCAAACGTGCCGCCGGTCTACCTATCACTGCCGACATGTACCCCTACCACGCTTCCTCCACCGGACTGGACGCCATCATGCCCGGCTGGGCACTGGATGGTGGCCATAATGCCTGGGTAGCGCGATTAAAAAACCCCGAAACGCGGGCGCGGGTGCTGACCGATTTACGCTACACCGGAGACGAATATGAAAATCCGTTCATGGAACTGGAAACGGCCGATAACATCCTCGTCACCGCCTTCAAAAATGATGCCCTCAAACCCTATAGCGGCAAAACGCTCACCGAAGTGGCCGCTCTGCGCGGCCAGGACCCGTTAGAAACGGCCCTTGACCTGATCATCGAAGACGACAGCCGTGTAGGCACTGTCTTTTTTAGCATGTCCGAGGAGAACGTACGCCGCCAGGTCAGCCTGCCCTGGGTTAGCTTTTGCTCCGACTCGGCGTCACTCGCTTCCGAAGGCATCTTCCTCAACTACCATCCCCACCCCCGATCATACGGCGCATTTGCCCGCGTCTACGCCAAATACGTGCGCGGTGAAGGCGTGATTCCCCTGGCAGAAGCAGTACGGCGCATGACGGCCCTGCCTGCCGAGAACTTGAAGCTAGACAGACGCGGCCGTTTAGAGCCCGGCCACTTTGCCGACATAGTCATTTTTAATCCGGACACAGTACAGGATCATGCTACCTTTGCCCAACCGCATCAATATGCCACGGGCGTTCAGCACGTTCTGGTTAATGGCGCGCCGGTCATCACTGATGGCGAACATACTGGGGCAACGCCAGGCCGCGTCGTACGTGGGCCAGGCTGGCATGGGAAACAGGCGCAAAAATAATCCCAACGCCCATGACCTAAAACCAGGTTTGTTCCTGGTATGTACCAAAAACCTCGCGCAGCACATCGGTAATTTCGCCCAGCGTGGCGTAAGCCTTCACCGCATCCAGGATGGCCGGCATCATGTTATCTGTGCCTTGAGCAGCGGCACGTAGTGCTTGCAACGTTTGCGCTACCAGCACGTTGTCCCGCTCCTGGCGCAGTTGTTTCAACCGGGCAGCCTGCCGTTCATATCCCTGCGGGTCCATTTCCAAAATAGGGATGCGCAATATCTCGTTAGGGTCGCCATATCCATTAACACCAACAATTTTCCGCTGGTCGGTATCGATTTGCTGCTGATATTCATAAGCGGCGTTAGCAATTTCACGCTGGAAAAAGCCCTGTTCAATGGCCGGTAACACGCCGCCCAATTCCTCAACCTGCCGCCAATAATCGTAAACCTGCTGCTCGATTTTATTAGTTTCGTGTTCCACAAAGAAGGAACCGGCCAACGGATCAATCGTATTGGTGACACCGCTCTCCTCGGCGATGATTTGCTGGGTGCGCAGGGCAATGGTGACGGCGTGTTCACTGGGTAAAGCAAGAGCTTCGTCCATACTGTTGGTGTGAAGACTTTGCGTGCCGCCGATAACGGCCGCTAACGCTTGAATGGCCACCCGCACAATGTTGTTCTCCGGCTGCTGCGCCGTGAGCGAGACTCCAGCGGTCTGTGTGTGGAAACGGGCCAGCCAGGAACGGGGATTCTTCGCGCCAAAGGTCTCCTTCATCTCCCGCGCCCAAATGCGGCGGGCAGCGCGGAACTTGGCGATTTCCTCAAAGAAATCGTTGTGAGCATTGAAAAACAAACTCAATCGCGGTGCAAAATCATCAATATTTAACCCCCGCTCCAGCGCCCAGCGCACATATTCCAATCCATCGCCCAGTGTGAAAGCCAGCTCCTGCGCTGCCGTAGAACCGGCTTCGCGGATGTGGTAGCCACTGATGGAGACGGTATTCCATTCAGGCATGTGGTTTGTGCCAAACTCAATCGTATCAGTAACCAGGCGCATCGATGGTTCCGGCGGGAAGATGAACTCTTTTTGGGCAATATATTCTTTGAGGATGTCGTTTTGCAGCGTGCCGCGCAGTTTAGCCATGGGCACGCCTTGCTTTTCGGCGGCGGCAATGTACATCGCCCAGATGATAGCCGCCGGGCTGTTGATGGTCATACTGGTGCTGACTTGATCCAGGGGGATACCATCGAACAGGATTTCCATATCTTTGAGGCTGCTGATGGCAACGCCGCATTTGCCAAATTCGCCCAGGGCTTCAGGGGCGTCGGTGTCGTAGCCCATGAGCGTGGGCAGATCGAAGGCGACGGAGAGGCCCATATTGCCCTGCTCCAGCAGATATTTGTAACGCGCGTTGGTCTCTTCAGCGGAACCAAAACCGGCAAACATGCGCATCGTCCACGGCCGTCCACGGTACATCGTGGCATGGACGCCGCGTGTAAAGGGGTACTCGCCGGGGAAGCCCAGGTCGCGCTCATATTCCAAATCGGCAACATCCAGCGGCGTGTAGAGCCGTTTGATGGGTTCGCTGGATGTGGTGAGGAATTGTTCTTTGCGTTCCGGGAAGCGAGAACTGGTTTGGTGGAGGGTGGTTTCTTCCCATTTATCTTGATTTTGAGCCAGTTTGGCCAGTTTTTCTTTACCGTACATTTGCGCCGCTCCTTGTTGGGAATCGTGGTTGGGAATGGTTTCATTATACTTGCCGCCTATAGGGTTGACGAATGATTTTCAGGGATAATTCATGAGGCTGATTGGGGACAGGGATTTAGGGACTGGGGATTTTTTGATTTTCATCTCCGAATCTCCCCTCGCAATCTACGAGGAGGGGAAACGGCCGTTTCCCGTAGCCGTCTCATGGTTGCTTGCCAGATAGCCATCAGTTAGAATGCCAGCCTTAATTGAGATAAGGAACCACTTTTGCTCGAATCAAGTGAGATCGACCCCATCGTAGAAGAGCCAATCGCTCCGCCAACGCCCCAACAACAGGCTGCCAGCCGCGGCATTGCTCGCGCAGCCAGCATTTTAGCCCTGGGCAACGTGGCCAGCCGGGTACTGGGCCTGGTACGAGAGACGGTCAAAGCCAACCTGTTTGGCGCATCCGGCTTGTTGAGCGCTTTTGAAGTGGCGGCTTACGTCCCCACCAGCCTGTTCGACTTGATCATTGGCGGGATGGTTAGTTCGTCGCTGGTGCCGGTTTTTAGCGACTACGCCGCTGAAGAGCGGCGGGAGACGCTTTGGCAGGTGGTCAGCTCGGTGTTAAGCGTGGCCACGGCCGTTCTCCTGTTCGTTGTGGTCCTGGTAGAGTTGTTTGCGCCACAGGTGGCCTGGATGGTGGGGGCTAATGAGTTTACCGATCCGGCGTTAACGGCCGTCAGCATCCGTCTGATGCGCGTGGTCACCCCGGCCGTTTTGTTTTTGGGCACGGCCAGCGTACTCAGCGGCGTATTGTACGCCCTCAAGCGGTTCACCCTGCCCGCCTTCATCAGCGCCGCTTACAACGGCACCGTCGTCATCATCGCCCTCATCTGGCCGGAAAAGATAGATTCGCTAGCCTGGGGAATTTTGTTAGGTGCCGTGTTCCAGGTCGTTTTACAGATGCCGGCACTGCGCGATGCCCGGCTGCACTGGCGCTTTGATTGGCAGCACCCGGCCATCCGCCGCATTTTGCGATTGTATGCGCCCATCGTTGCCGGGTTGGTTATCAATCAGTTGGCCATCGCCCTTAGCCTGAACCTGGCTACACGCACCGGCGACCAAAGCGTCTCCTACATGAAATATGCCACGACGCTGACCCAATTCCCGCTGGGACTGATCGTCACCGCCCTATCCATCGCCACGCTGCCGACGCTTTCCCAACAGGCCGCACTGCTAGCCGATTTTAAGCAGACGCTGGCCGAAGGGCTGCGTCTGGTCATTACGTTAATTTTGCCGGCAGCGGCCGGTTTATTTGCTCTGGCCGTGCCGATTGTGGCGCTGCTGTTTCAGCATGGGAAATTTACGGCCGTTGACACCCAAACAACAGCGCTCGTCTTGCGTGTTTACTTGTTTGGTCTGCCTTTTGCCGCCGTCGATCAGATGCTGGTGTTTGCCTCTTACGCCCGCAAAGACACCTGGCGACCGGCGCTGGTAGGGGTGATCAGTATTGTGATTTATACGGTAACGGCCGTTCTCCTCCTCAAACCACTTGGCCTGCTCAGTTTGATGGTGGCCGACGCCGTCAAACACATCATCCATACACTGATTATGCTCTGGCTGTTACAGCGCCATTTGCATGGTTTACGCGGTCATCGGGTGACGATAACCACGTTGAAATCGGCGGCGGCGGCGGCGGCAACCGGGCTGGCCGCCTATGGCGCGGCTGCTCTTCTACAGCCGGTTTTGCCAGCCGGCGGCTTTGTATCCCGGCTGGCTCTGGTTCTGGCCGGCGGCGCGGCTGGTATAGCGGCATACACGGTAATTGTCCTTTGGCTGGACCTGCAAGAGGCCAAATCGCTGCCCCGGCTGCTCTTCAAACGGCGTTCGTAACAGGCGCCCACCAGGAATTCACGGTCTGTCACTTGCCATAATTCCCCTTGCCGATATAAAATGCAGGCAGCATCAAAAAATTGATTATGGAAACTTATTTGGAGGGCAACGGCCGTGTCTGCTGAAAATTATCAACTTGTTGTTCGCAAGGGACCGAAACCGGGCCACGTTTACCCCTTGTTAGCCCCCACAATCACGATTGGGCGTGACCCCATGTCCGACATCGTCCTTAATGATCCTGAAGTGTCACGCTACCACGCCCAACTGGTGGAAACGGCCGATGGCTATGAAATCCATGATATGGGCAGCACCAATGGCACCTATGTATCCGGGAAACGGATTGGCGATACGCCGGTCTTGCTCAAAGCCGGACAAGACATTGCCTTTGGCAGCGGCATTTTCCTGATGGTTGAAGTTGTGGGGGATGAGACCAATCCTTTTGAAGACACACCTTTTGTAGAAGATTTTGAACCGGAAACGGCCGTGTCTGACAATTTTAGCAGCCCTGTAGTCGAACCGCCGATGCCGCCCCTGGCCAATTATGAAAAATCAGTGCCACCGCCGGCCCAACCGTTGGTTCCCTCAGCTAACGACGAGGCCGCTCAAAAACGAAAACGGCTCATCACCATTGTGGTTGCCGCTATCGTCATGCTATGCCTTTGTTGTCTTTTGACTGTTGTGTTTATGTATTACTGGGGAGCAGACTGGATTTTGCAGCAGCTTGGCGCTCAGGCGGCCGTGGTTGTACAGCAAATACTGGCTTAAAAATTTATTTCGAAACTATCAAAAAAGACCGGTTATTCCCGGTCTTTTTCGTTTTCTACAACAACTTCGTGTTTCCCATCAATGATGATTGAATCGGCTAAATCGTCGGTGGCGGTGGAAGCAGTTCCATAACCATCCTGAATACGAATCGCTTCCATATGCCGGGCAACCACATGCGGTGGAGCCAGTTCAATGAAGATTTTGGCGCCTACCAACAAAACAGTGATGTCATCCAATTGGCCAAGAACAGGCGCAAAATCGGTTAGCAAATCAAAGGGGAAAAGGAGGTAGATAACGGCCGTAAACGGCAGCAGCTTCAAATAAAACGGCACTTCCGGGTCCCGCAGCAAATAATAAACCAAACGCGCCTGCTGCCACATTTCCCGCCAAAACCCCGGTTCCTTCACTTTGGGAGTCAAAGCCGATCCTAAATTCATTTTCTTGTCCTTTTTTTGTTCTTCCATAATAAATTCCACCATCAATACGCTTTGCCTTAACTAAAGTTGCACACACCTATAAGGACAATTTTCCCATTTAATAGTCACACACTATTGTTGACTACGGACATAAACTATCAACTGCGGCAGAATTGGATTGATGTCATATTTACTCCATTGACCATGCCCTCCGGCCGTAAAAACGGTAAATCCAATGACGTAACCATCTTCCCGCACACCATTATCGTACCAGGCTAACTGTTTGATAAACGCATCCACGCCGTTATCGGCCCAGCCCTGCTGCACCCAATAATCTTGAAAATCGGCCCAGCCAAACCCGTCGGGGCCAGGACGGTTGCCGATGATACCGTCAATGCCCGCTTCGGAGATGACTAAAGGAATGACCAGACCTAACGGCTCCAGAAATTCACGATAATACCAGCGATAACGAAACGTCAATGAACCTCGATCTGGGTAAGCCGGGAAGCCAGGCAATGGTTCACCATAAAGATAAGTCATGTCTGGTGCGCCATACTCGTGCAGACTTAAGATGCCTTTGTATTCTTTGGCAGTCTCGATAGCCGGTAAGAACAGGGCAAATTCATCCATTTCGGGCACGCCGGTGGCAAAACCGCCAATCGCAGCTTTCAGGCCATGCTGCGCCAGTAAACGGATGCGTTCCTGTTCAAATCGGGCATACCAGGGCATATTGTCCAGGTTGGGATCGGGTTCGTTCCAGCCTTCCCAATAGTCAACGGCCGTATTAATCAAATATTGATCCAACTGGTCGGTCACAAATTTTTGAGCCGCTTCTTCCGGCGAACCGGTGTACAACTGCTGGGGGTAATTAATACGGCCAACGACGATGGTGCGCGGCGAAGCCGCCTTAACTTCAGCCAGGTAGCCAAAATTGTCAACCGCCTTGATCACCGCCGGATGCCCCTGCTTCACAAATTCAAGGATATTGGCATCATTAGCCCGAATGATGTGCAACCCCATCTTACTGGGGCCAAGATCGGTTGAGGGCGGCAGGTCGGGAATGTAGCTAACATAGGGCGTGGGTGTGACAGGCAGCGGTGTCACAGTCGGCGTGTTAGTTCTGGTCGGCCGCGGCGTATTGGTGGGAATGAAACGCGTTACAGTCGGCGTATTGGTTGGTCCCAAAGATGAGAGTTCGGTGAAATTACCGGCCGCAGCCGACGTTGCGCCGGGGGCTGGTGTCCAGGTTGGCGGGACAAGGGCCGGATCGAGGGCAGCCGTAGGAGTTTGCGTGTCGGGGAGGACAGCGGCAACGGCTTGTGTAGGTAGAGCGGACTGAGTGTCTGCGGATGCGGTACACGCTGTCAACAGCAAAATCAAAAATAACCACAAAAATAGTGAGCGAACACCTGCCGCGCCATTCTGCATGAATCCATCATACCACCCCTTCTCCAATCGGCCAATGCTTGAACCAATGGGCATAGGTGACAGTCACTTCATCGTTGTGCCCTGGTTTTATTGGCAGGAAAGTGACTGTCACCTCGGATTTAGTCACTTCCCAATGCTTGCCAGACCTTGCCTCAGTGCTACAATCAAGAAAATATGGGTCTTTCGGATTTCGTGAGGTTCAAACATTTTCATGCGTCATACGTCATGCGTCACCAGAGAATTCATTCTGACGTAGGACGTATGACGCATGGGCCATTACCAATCCCCAAAGAGCCAAAAATATCTGGACCTTGTTGATTTATTTATGTCAATTTACCTTATCCTAAAACTCCTCATTATTGTTGTAGCCCTCATCTTTTTTCTGCGGCGACCCAATTTTGTTTGGGGCATTGGCTTGTTGTCGGTGACAACGGCCGTACTCCTCGACACGTTTCTGGGAATCTTTAATCGGGAAACGATTCTGGCTGATTTAGGCTTTTTCTTTTACATCATCAGCGGCGTTCTATTCGCCGGAGCCACCTTGTGGGCCTGGGGCATCCTGTGGCCGCTGCTAGGCGTTTCTGTCGAGACTGCTCCAAACAAAGCGGGGGGGGATGACACGGCCGTTAAGCCCGAAAAGAAAACACCCAAAAGCGGCGCCGCCTTTGACCGGCAAATGTTATACGACGAAATCCGCCAGCGTTTGGGACGTGAAGACGTCCTCGACCTCATTTTTGACCTGGGCCTGAACGAAAACGACGTGATGGCTCCGGGGCAGGACATGAACCAGCTCATCATCAACATCATGGACGAAGCCGAAGAAAATGGGCAGTCAGGCGCGCTGGCTCTGGCCGTGGAGCGCATCCTTACCCCGCCGCCGCCGGAAAACCTGCCTCGCCTGGAAAAAATCGACGCGGCTTCACCTGCCACCATCCTGCGCCATTACCTGCTGGCCCATTTCAATCTGGAACAGTTACAACAAATGGCCACTGGTCTGGGAATTGACTGGGATGAGCTAGACACGGGCAATAAAAAGACGAAAGTCCGCAGCTTGCTGCTTTACCTTTACCGCCGCAATCGTATCCACCATTTAATTGCCTATTTGCGTCCACCGGCAGCCGACTCTGAGGAAGAATAAAGCCACCGGTCCGATTGGGGAGTGCATAAAATGAAAAAATCCCTGCTTCTGATTATTGTGTTGTCGTGTCTGTTACTGCCGGCTGCGGTCGGCGCTCAAGAATCACCCGAACTGCGTTTGAGTCTGCTCAAAGATTTTGGATCCGCGCTGGGGGGATCGATTCAAGGCACGTTTTCGTATCGCGTCAGCGGACCAGATGATTTGAGCCGGGTCGAGTTTCTAATGGATGGGGAATCCATCGGGGAAGACAGCGAGGCTCCGTTCCGCTGGCAGTTCAAGACAGATAATTTCTCTCTGGGCACGCACACAATGAGCGCGGTAGGTTATACGGTTGACGGCCGTACCCTCCAATCCAACACCATCCAGCGCCAATTCATCTCCAGCAATGAATCCAACAAAATGTTATTCTGGGTTGTCATCCCCATCATCGTCCTGGCCATTGCCGGACGCTTTATTGTCAACTGGATCGCCAATCGGGGCAGCAAACAAACCGGCCAGCCAGCTAGCAGCGGCCCCTTTGGCGGGACGATTTGCCCCAAGTGTGGACGGCCGTTCGCTATGCACATCTGGGGCTTGAACGTCGTAGCCGGCAAGTACGACCGCTGCCCTCACTGCGGCAAATGGAGCGTGGTACGCCGCGTCTCCCCCGACGCTCTGCGCAGCGCCGCCGAAGCACTTTCGACTGAAAATGAAGATTCAGGCACACCACCACCGGCCGACGATTCCCAATCCCTCTCAAAACAACTGGATGAGTCTCGTTTTGATGACCTTTAGCTCTCACTGGCTAGCCGCTTTATCCCATTTACTCACAGCCCGGAAATTTGTATCCTATCATCAGTAATGGAAACAAAGTAATGGTATTTGATTGAGACTCATTTTCCTCCTCCTTCTTGCTAAAAGCTCCGGGTCCCCCACCCCGGAGCTTTTGCTTTATCCAGAAATCGGAATAGGAGGGGGCGACTAGCCCCCTTCCTCCCACACCACCGGACATACGGGTCCGCATCCGGCGGTTCAGTCAAGTATGACGAAGTTTCCCTCCGTGTTGAGCCATTTCTCATTCCAGATGCCTGACAACGACTTGCATCCCGCACGCTTCCTTCCGGCCTTCAGCCTTCTCTCCACGTCCGTCCTAGCTTCTATTCCATCCAGGTCTCGACTTCTGACATTATCCTTCATCTTTCTGCTCAACTCCTATCCCGTTCGGCCCTTCGCCCTGTAGATGGCATTCACCATCTGCCCTGGGTGGTCGTTACTCCACCGACTACTACGGCTTCTGCTGACTTCTGCCCTACCTCGGACAGATATCCCCGGATAAGGTGCGGTCTCTTTCCTCTGACCCCCGCCGCGTTTACATGAAACTGCTTTGACTCTTTTGGACTTTACTGTCTTATGCCAGCTCATCCGGCATTCCATGCCTCTCTACGCGGTTCTTGTTCATCGAGTCCAGATTTTGCTCTCTGGCCTCCTCTCCACGCTCGCTCACGCTCACGCAGTTGCCTTCGGCTAGTGGTTCGTCGGGGCAGCGCCCACAGGAGACTTTCACTCCCTAGTGACCGCCCATGCTGGGTGTACATAAAAACGGCCGTTTCTCGTTTGGGAAACGGCCGTTACACAATAGACATTATCGGAAATAAGACAGCACCTCAAAAGACTGTAAAATCAGTCTGCCAAAACAAACAAAAAAGAGGTGCTGTGAATATTATCGTACGATCAAATCAAGGATAAGCCTAGCGTTTTGTTATCTTTCACGGGGCTTACCCAAACGGAATTTGAAGAATTACTCATCGCTTTTGCCTTTACATGGTGCAAAAGTGAGCAAGAACGAAAGAAAAGCAAAAGCGGCAACACTGTGTAGGTGGTGGGCGGAAACCAAAATTGAAAACGATGGCCGATCGCTTGTTGTTCATCTTGTTCTATCTCAAAACCTACCCTTTACAAGAGGTACAGGCATTCCTGTTCAACATGAGCCAAGGGCAAGCCAATGAGTGGATTCATCGGTTGGCAGTGAGTTGAGCTGCGTCTCGAACTTTTTTTAACACTTCGTGTTCCAGCGCCAGCTGCCCGGCAAGCCTTTCCAAATCAGCAATGCGTTGGTCACGTTCGGCTATTTCCTGGGTTCGCAAATCAGCGGAACGAAACACATCAGCGCCTTATTCCAGAAAGGCCTGTTTCCATTTGTACAGTAATGATTTGGTGATGTCGTTGTCGCGGGCAATCTCGGTTCGTGTCCGTTCGCCGCGTAAAGATTCGACGACCAGCTTGAATTTGAATTCTGGTGCGTGTTGGCGTAGTTTTATTCTGGGCATTTTTGAACTCCTTATTGTCTCAATTCACACTGATTTAGGTGTCCAATAAAACGTCCGCATTACACGCTTAAGTCGCCGCTTGTGTTTTAATCGGGAACCTATACCCGACAGGATTTTGTGATTCAGGATGGCCCTTGAATTTTGTCTCGGAAACGTGCCGTTGATTCCACTTGAGCTAATCTAAGACAGGCATACTCACATGCCTCCACCATTAAAGCCCTGGCTTGTTCCTTAGGGAGTTCTTGCAGTTCTTTTAAGCTGTGACCTTTGGCATTCAAGTATGCTTCAATCAACGATTTCTCCATTGCCGCTTGTGGCCCTTCTCGAATACATCTTTCAACAAATTCGTCTTTGTCTAATTTACTCATGTTCATCTCTCCGACCTTTTTGCCGCATTCGTTTCACCCGCTTGAATCGAAAATGGTCTGCCCGTTCTCGTTCATCCAGAGCCATCTCGATATAATTGCGCTCTTCAATTAAACGAGGCAAAACAATATGTTCCAACGCATTTGCCCGGCGCGAGGTTCTCTGAATTTCTCTAGTCAAAGGCTCTAAGCGCAGCTGGCTTCGTGCCAACTCGATTAAACAGTCTATTTCAGCTTCAAAGGCGGCGGCGGCTTCGTCAATCGTAACGGCCGTACCACAAATCGCATATCCCCGCCCCAACACCGACCGCGAAACTCGTTTTTGTTCAATATCCGGCACACGCACGCCCATAACATTGGCCGACCGAATCTCAAGCTGTAATTCGCCGCGCGCGGCCATCGCCGCCGAACGTACGGCCGCCGTCCCCGCTCTGACTTCGGCCCGCGCCAAAGCCAAACGTGCGGTAACGGCCGTTTCCTGCAGCGCATCACTCCGGGCCATCACCCGATCAGCAATCCGCATCAACTCCCGCAGCAAAGCCGCCCGTTTCTGCTTAAGCAGTTCCAATCCCTGGCTGGCCAGCTCAATCTGCTCCTTTTTGGCCAGCAGTTCCATCCGGGTAACAGTTACTTTCTGCATAATTCCTTGTAATTTGTGTTCCGCATTCCGCAATCGGTTTACGACTTACGGATTACGACTCTCCACGATGATATTTCTCAATAGTGGCCTGCGGAATACGCTTCAAGCGTTCGGCGGGCATATCGGCCAGGATCGCCCAGGCCAGTGAAAGCGTTTCCTCAATCGGGCGGTTGGCCGCGCCCTGCCCCACAAACTCCGTTTCAAAACGATTGGCAAAAGCCAAAGTCCGCCGATCCTCAGCCGACAGTGCCGCCTCGCCAATAATAGCCGCCAGACGGCGTAAATCGCGGGCTTCCGCATAAAAAGCATACAATTGGTCGGCCACAACCCGGTGATCGTCCCGTGTTTTTCCTGCCCCAATAGCCGCATTCATCAAACGTGAAAGCGACGGCAGTACGTCGATTGGCGGGAAAACACCTTTACGATGTAAATCACGGCCCAGCACAATCTGCCCTTCGGTGATGTAACCGGTTAAATCGGGAATGGGATGAGTGATGTCGTCGTCAGGCACGGTCAGAATAATCAACTGCGTCACCGAACCCCTTTCGCCGCGCAGACGGCCGGCCCGTTCATACAAGCTGGCCAGGTCGGAATACATATAGCCCGGATAACCGCGACGTCCCGGCACTTCTTCACGCGCCGCCGATACTTCCCGCAGCGCTTCACAATAGTTGGTCATATCCGTCATAATCACCAAGACGTGACGGCCGTGTACAAAAGCCAGATATTCCGCCGCCGTAAGGGCTGCACGGGGCGTAAACAAGCGCTCAATCGCCGGATCATCGGCCCGGTTCACAAACAAAACAGTCCGATCCATCGCTCCACCGGCCCGAAACTGATCCATAAAGAACGAAGCCTCGCGGTGCGTGATGCCAATCGCCGCAAAAACGACGGCAAAAGGTTCGTGTCCATTGCCGCCCATCACCCGCGCCTGCGAAGCAATCTGCGCCGCCAACTCATTAGCCGGCAGCCCGGCACCGGAGAAAATAGGCAGTTTTTGCCCCCGTGCCAGCGTATTCAGCCCATCCACGGCCGATACACCCGTCTGGATAAACTCGCGCGGTTGGGCACGATGGGCCGGATTGATGGGCAGGCCATTGATGTCCAGTGAAGCTTCGGGGATGATGGGCGGGCCGCCATCGATAGGACGGCCGAAACCATCCAGCACCCGCCCCAGCATGGAAAGAGATACGTCCAAACGAGCCACATCACCTGTAAAGCGGGCACGCGTATGCACCAGGTCCAGACCGCTGGTGCCGGCAAACACCTGAATCACCCCCAGCCGCCTATCCACTTCAAGCACCTGGGCCAGCCGCACTTCACCGCGGGGGCCGGTGATTTCCACGATTTCGCTGAAAGCAATTTCCTCGGTGCGGTCGATAAACAATAACGGTCCGGCAATGCGGGAAATAGTGCGATATTCTTTCGTTACCAGACTGGGCATGTGTAGAACAGCCGGTTTTGATGTGCTCATGTCAGTTCCTCAAATTGCTGTTCAAGCTTATTCAATATTGTCTGCAATCGTTCGGGCGCATCGGTCACAGGCAGTTCTTTCATGCGTGCGATTTCGGTCAGGACAGGCAGGTTTGTGATGCTGTTTAGAGAAATGCCGTTGGCTAATACGGCCGTTGCCAACCGACGGAAAGTCAAAACAATCGTCAGCATCCAATAAGCCTTGGACAGCGGACAGTAACGGTCAATTTCGTGATAAGCTGACTGCTGCAAAAAATCCTCACGCAGCATGCGCGTCACAGCCAGCACCAGCTTTTGCTCATCGGCCAATGAATCCGGCCCAACCAACTGCACAATTTCCAACAGTTCGACTTCTTCTTGCAGCAAAGCCATGGCCTGGGCTATGATGTTTTGCCAATCAGCGGTAACCGCGTCGGCGTACCAGGCTTGCAGCTTGTAAAGCGTATAGCTGCGCGTCCAGTTAATGGCCGGGAAATGGCGGCGGCGGGAAAGATCATAGTCTAGCGCCCAAAAAGTCCCGACAACGCGCAGCGAATTTTGGGTCATGGGTTCGGAAAAATCACCGCCCGGCGGCGAAACAGCGCCCACAATTGTCACCGAACCCATGCGCGCCGCAGATGATCCGTTTTCGTTGTCTTGTTCCTCTGATCCCAGGCAGCAGATGCGCCCGGCGCGCTCATAAAACTCGGCCAGGCGGGCGGCCAGGTAAGCCGGGTAAGCCTCCTCGCCGGGCATTTCTTCCAAACGGCCAGAGATTTCACGCAGCGCCTCGCCCCAGCGTGACGTGCTGTCGGCCAGCAGCAGCACGTCGTAACCCATATCCCGGTAATATTCGGCAATGGTGATGCCGGTGTAAATGCTGGCTTCGCGGGCGGCAACGGGCATGTTGGAGGTATTGGCAATGAGGATGGTGCGCTCCATGAGCGGCGTGCCGTGCTTGGGGTCTTCCAGTTTGGGGAAATCTTCCAGCACTTCGGCCATCTCGTTGCCCCGTTCACCGCAGCCAATATATACGACCACATCAGTATCGGCCCAGCGGGCCAGCGTTTGTTCGACGACGGTCTTGCCGGTGCCAAATCCGCCGGGAATGATGGCGTTGCCGCCCTTGGCTACGGGGAAAAAGGTGTCGATGATGCGGGTTCCGGTAATAAGCGGCTGATTAGGAGTGAGTTTGCGGCTGAACGGCCGTGGCCGGCGCACCGGCCATTGTTGCCGCAGAGTCAGGTGGTGCTGCTCCCCTTTGTCTGAGATCAAAACAGCAATCACGTCGTCTACGGTAAACGCGCCGCTGTAGATTTGGTGAACACGGCCGTTTACCCCCGGTGGCACCATCACTCGATGTTCAATCGTCTGGCTCTCCGGCACAGTACCGAGCATATCGCCGGAGCGAACCATCTGCCCCATTTCCACCTGCGGCGTGAACAACCAGCGTTTGTCTTTGGCCAGGGGTTCAGCGGCGGCACCCCGTTCAAGGAATGCGCTTGTTTGGGTTGTTGGGCTGGTTAACGGCCGTTGCAAACCATCATAAACACTGCCCAGCAGCCCCGGCCCCAGCTCAACAACCAGCGCCGCACCCGTATTGCGAACCGGCTCGCCCACCTGCAGCCCGCCCGTATCTTCATAAACCTGCACCGTCGCTACATCCCCCGACTGCCGGATAACCTCACCAATCAGGCCCATATTGCCCACATGCACCACATCAAAAAGACGCGCTTCCCTTAAACCGGTAGCCGCCACAACCGGCCCGGCAATACGAACCACCTTCCCCACAGAATTGCTTACTTCACTCATAAAACCGCGCCCCTATTGTTCACCCTGAAAAGTAATATGAAAACCAATCGCCTGCCGTAACATGCTGGCAATACGGCTGCGACCGGTCAATTCGGTTCCGTCCGGCCGTTCACCAGGCAGCACCATGTGCGGCAGATGTTCGGCCGCAGCCAATCGCTGTAAAAAAGCCGAGTCAAAATCAGCCCAAAATGCTTCATCGACAGCCAGCAAGCCCGTTTCGTCCGTATCCAGCCATTTTGCAATTAACTGCTGCGCTTCTGCGGCGCTTTTGGCGGCAAACGCTTCCACCCCGGCCAGCCGATAGCCGGACACAAGTGCCGGTCGAGTAACAACAAGCAAATGACTCATGCGTTAACCAACATCAATTCGGCGCGAATACGATTGGCCGCTTCACCCCGATTAACACCTTGAACAATCCGGTGCAAATTTGCCAATTCATTCGTTTTTAGCGCTATATAGCCAATCAAAACGCCGATACCAAGCGGATCACGGATTAAAAGGTTGACGGCCTGTTTAAGCTGCCGGTACTGGAGAGCATACTCAAAATCACTCAATCGGTAGGTGACTTGATATTGCGAAAGCGCTTCCGCCAACATTGGCCCATAAGACGTATGTGCAAACACCTCGACGGCACGCCACACCGATTCTTGCTTTGCCGCCTCTGACAACAAAGCAAAAGCTACGTGCCCCGGCCCAATGAACAACGGCGTGGCATCCGCTGCGTCGAAACGCTGGCGCAAAAAAGCCGCAGCTTCTGTGTCGCCCACCAAACGCAGGGCAGTCAGGATGTTCATTATGTCGGCCTGAAGCCTCAGAGATTGGCGCAGCGACTCGCCATCCTCCTTGGTGGCCGTCATTGCCGCCCGAAAATACCATTGTTCCAGAGCCAGCTCCATGGTAAACAAATCGCCTCCTGCCTTTTCAGCACGCAGGGCTAAGAGCAATTGGGCCAATGGGAAACGCCAGGTAGCCAGCACGTCGATGGCGGCGCGGGTGTTGGCTAACCGGGCCAGTGTTTCCAGGTCGGCCGGCTGCAATTCACCAATGGGCAGCGTGCTGGCCTGAATTTCATCGGCCGGTACCTGCTGCGTTAGACCACGCAAGATGGCTTTGACGTTATCGACGTCGTAGCGGCGCAGCACCCAGCGGGTCAGTTCCGCAGATTCGCCGGAATAGAAATGACGCACTTTGCTAACGGTATGAATGAGATTGTTGCGCCGTGCCTGGGTAATGATTTCCGCGCCTGTGTACTGCACCAGGGCGGCTTCAACAGCCTCCCGGTAAGGTGTTTTGAGCAAAGCATTGATGAGTACCGGCATGTTTTCAGCGCCGGCCAGCTCTTCCAGCGCCGGGCGCGTGAGCAGTCGGGATTTCATCGCCCGTAATCGGGCGTTGCCGTAGTCAAAATCAGCCATTGTGTGTCTATGTCATGTGACAACAGCCTCCGCCGCAGCCGGAGCGTTTAACGTTTCCAGGAAGGCGGCCAGTTCCTGACGCAGGTAGGGGGTGGCCCGTTCCAGACGGGTTTCCAAGGTGTTGGTGACGACGATACGGCCGTCACCACTATAAACCGATACTCCGCCCCAACAAGCCAGCGCCGGCTTGATGGCCAAATCAAGCTCCAGGTCCAGCAGTATGTCCCGCACCAGGGTTTCATCGCGAGGGTCGATCTCCAGCCAGGGTAGTTGGTGGGATACGGCCGTTTTAACCTCACTTAATGCAGGCGCTGCTGCCGAATTCAACTCTTCGTCACCCAGTGCCCGCACGGCCTCCACAATCAGGCCGCGCAAAACACCGGTATAGCCAGGCTCGCCGCGCAGTTCCGTCAGGCGGCGGCGAGTCTGCTCCAGGGCCGCGGCCACTAACTGATCGCGGGCAGCGGCTACAATTTGCAGCGCTTCCAACCGGGCCTGATGCAAACAGCGTGCCCGCTCACCGGCTGCCGGGTTAACGGCCGTTTGCCGGGCAACTTCTTTGCGGAGCGCCGCCTTCTGTTCCGCATCAACCAAAATTTGCCGGACGTGCGCTTCCGTTTCCTGCTGAATCCGGTCTAATTCGGCCTCGCCCGAACTTTCGATGGCGTTGAGAATGACTTCCAGGCTCATAGGAACAGCATGATGGCGGCCACGGCAAAGCCCAGGATGACCATCGTTTCAGGAATGGCCAGCAGCAAAATCATCATACCGACCATATCTGGCTTCTCGGCAATAACGCCGGCGCCGGCCGACCCGATGCGGCCCTGGGCCAGCCCAGTGCCAATGGCAGCCAACCCAACGGCTAAACCTGCACCAATCGGTACATATACACTTGGATCCATGTTTCACTCCTTTACAAGTAGGGCGATTTTGTTGTGAATTAGTAAAATAGCGTCGGTATTGGTGTAGGGGCAGTGCCTTGTGCCTGCCCATGTATATCAAGTTAAGCATAAAGCTCAGCTAAAGCTAATAAAAGTTGAAAAGTATGAGGCGATTTAGCACTTTTGTTAATGCGTACGCCATGTGATAAACAAGACCGTAACATAGTCAACGATTCCGCTAAACGCGATAAATCACAGATTGCCAAGGCCAGATTGATAGCATGGCGACGCACGGTTGCGGAGGCCTTGACGAAACTGCGGTCAGGGAATTGCCAATTGGCCATCAAAAAAGACCAATGTTGGATGATCATGCCAATCAGCTTAGCGTACAGTTCACACAAGATACGCCACGGTTTTTCAGAGCGAGATTTATCAATGCGCCCGTGTGATTTCCAAAGTTTGAAAAGCAGCTCGATCTGCCAACGCAAGCGAGCCAGGACAAGAATTTCTGCCGGTGTGAGACGGTCAACAGGCACATTGGTGACAAATAAAGTCCAATCACATAAAACTAGTCGTGCTGAGGAAACGGTTTGGCCTTTACGTTTAGAAGCAGCTTTAAGTTTGCGTCGCCGTTCCCGAGCAACTTCAGCCGGTACCCGAAAACCTACAAACCGGGCTGGGAGACGTTTTTTCAACCCTAACTCGATAGGGATGTCAAATGAGCCATTTGTTTGCTGTCGTACAAATGCCGCTTGTGACCATGACTGTCCAGAACTATCAACAAACCCAGTTTGCGCTTGGGCGCGTGAAAGCCAACAACAACCTGTCCTATCCATTGTTTCTAACGCCTCTAGCTTCCAATACCCCAAGTCACGAATAAGCAAACTCCTCTCAGGAAGCGGCCGGTTCAAGGTAGACGCAACGCGGTCATGGGTGCGCCCATCAACAAGGTGCGGCCCATCAATTTCCCCATGTAACACATCCCAGCGGACTTGCAGCTTGACAGCGCCATTGCTCGCAGACCCGCTGCCGCCACACCCTGACCAAACCGGGGCCAACTCTTCTGGCAAGGTGATGCTGCTGCTATCTTCAATATATACGCCATTGAAGCGTTGTAGAACGGGAATAGCGACTGCTTTTGCCTGGATCGTTTCGGTTAACGCTGCCTGCAAAACCTGGTACAAGCAATCGCTTGCTGTTTTGGTGAAGCGTTGGTCAAGACCCTGCGGCGTAATCTCTAACCCAACTGTCACGCCAGTTTGGCACAAGGATTCAAGCGTTGCTTCTGGCTCTTGTAACCAGCCAAAGACTAACGTTTGGCAGAAATTGGCTCCTGTCACCTTCACTTGCCGCTGGGTGAATCCAGTTTTTTGGGCTGCTTCTGTGGCGGTATGGGTAAGGACATGCTGCATTGCTTGGCTTATCCGTGTTATGATTGTCATGGAGAACTCCTTTGGCTTGCGGTTTCGTGGAAAAAACCAGTTTGCCTCAAGAGTTCTCTTTTTGCACATATTTATTGCCTTAGCTTGATACCTATGGGGCAGTGCCTTGTGCCTGCCCTGGGCGACCACAAGGGTACGCCCCTACAATACCGGTATTAAATTTTTAATTTGCAAGAAAATCGCCCCCAATTTACAAAATCGGGCTACATCTGGCGGCTTTGGAAAGGTTCAAACGGCTGGCCGCCACCCTCATAAAACTTGCGAAAAAACTCAACATAATGCAAACGCAAGCTGTGAATAGTGGGACTGAAAGCGCCCAAGACAAGATTGAGAGCATGAATGAGCAGAGCCAGGATGACGCCGACAACAATGCTGCCCATCATGCCCACCATGTCGTTGGCCAGGCGGGCCAGGTACACCGAAGCCAATCCTACAGCAGCGATACGCAGGTAAGACAGGATATTACCGATGAGGCCGATAAACTCGATTGGCCCCAACA
The DNA here is from genome assembly GCA_020634245.1 of Ardenticatenaceae bacterium. GTDB lineage: Bacteria > Chloroflexota > Anaerolineae > Promineifilales > Promineifilaceae > JACKCC01. The sequence goes on from JACKCC010000008.1 coordinate 176,043, forward strand.
GCACTCCCAGCCAGCCCAATGGGACGCTTAACAGGACAATGCCAACCAGCATCACCACAACGCCGGGCGTCATAAATCCATCCGGCAGCCAATGGGCCAGAACCGATGTCATCAAGAACAGGCCGACTAATCCCACCAGCATGCCGCCCCGTTCCAACAAGAGGTGCTGGCTGCGCTCGCGCAGAGCCTCCCACACGCCAAGAATCAGCCCCAACGTAACGTGCACCACGCCCACAGCGACGGAGAGCAGCAGGAGCGAAGTGACCTGTTCGGCGCTGGCTCGCTCAAACCAGAGGGCGTGCATCCCCAATGCCTCGCCCAGCGTACCAAAGGCTTCGCCGTACAGGACGCCGAAGAGGATGCTCCAGCCGGCGCCCAGGGCCAACACCTGGATGATGTCGTGCCGGGTTCCCGGCTGGGGGAAGCGATGCAGTGCATAGAGACAGGCCAGTAACAGCAGCGCGCCATAACCAACGTCACCCAGAATCATGCCGAAAAAGAGGGGCAGAAACAGGGCCATCAGGATGGTGGGGTCGATGCCTTCGTAGCGGGGCAGACTGAACAGGCGCACCAGGCTTTGGAACGGCCGTGCCGGGGCCGGATTCGTCAGGGCTACAGGCGCGTTGTGGCGATCCGCTGCCGGAATATCTACCGTTTGCGAAATCACCCCCTCGCCAACACTGGTCGCCAGCGTCCGCTGAACGCGCTCGACGTCACGCTCGGGGACCCATCCGACCAGGACAAAGGTTTTTTCTGTCTCGCCAAAGTCGTTCAAAACATTAATCTCATCTAACTGGTCACGCAGGCTGGTACGCCAGCGGCGCAGGCGGGGCAGCCACGTTTCGGCCAGTGCTGCTAATTCGGCGTTGATGGCGGCCAGTTCGCGAGGGATGGTGGCTAACCGGCGGCTGAGGGCGAGTACGGCCGTATCCGGCGGCTGACCGGCAATCTCATCAGGCAGGCGCAGGCGGGAAATGTCTTCACGTCCCAGAAGCTGCTCCAAATCGTCGGCGAATTCTCTGGGGACGACAATGATCATGGCCCGTGTTGCTTCATCCACGTCTTCGGCGGCCAGTTCGGCATGCCCGGCGCTGAGTTTCAACACTTCTTCGGCCAGGGCATCCAGCACCCAGATGTGTGCCCGCCCCACCAGCACACCGACAAAGATGTTTTCCGGGTCATGTGCCGCCGCCGGAACGATGGGCAGCAGTTTGCGCAGCGTTGTTTCGTAGCGCGGCAGGGAGGACTGTTCCGCTTCCAGTTTGCCTCGCCGGGCAACCAGATTCTGTACCTGAGGGACGAGCGTGTCTACGCCGGCCCGCGCTGTTTCAAAAATGTCTTTATCTGGCGGGGTTTCTTTGATTGGCTGAGACACTTCGGTTTGTACAGCGCTCAATGTAGAAACCAGCCCTTCCATTTTGGCTACCAGATAGGTCAACTCTTCCCGCCTTTGTACTGTTTCCCGATCCAGATTCAGCGGACGCGCGGAGACGGCCGTTACTTCAGACAAATCTTCAATCTGGACACAGCCCAACGCATGAATGGCACGCACGGTGGGTATTAGCTGCGATTTGAGGCCAATAACTTCTAAGCGAGCCATTTTGAGTTTCATATGGCTTCCTCCTCAGACGGCCTCAGGCCGGTGATGATGGTCATGGCCTGGGTAACGGCCGTTTCCATTTGCACCGGGCTAACATTTCTTAACGCCTGCGCCCGGCCTTCAGCCTGCGCAAGAATGGCCTCAGCTTCCAGCGCCGCCTGATTCAGCACGGTCTGGTGCTGCGCTGCGCCTTCGCGTTGGCCTTCCTCTTCCGCCTGGCGCACCAATTCTCTGGCCTGCTGCTCGGCAGATTTGATTTGGGAAACGGCCGTTTCCCGCTCGCTCGCCAGGCGGCGGGTCACTTCCGCTTCTTTGTGCCGGATGATTTCCAGTGGTGATTTAGACACTGTCTCCAAACCCCCTTTTGCTTACGGTCACAGTTCTGTTTACGTTTGAAACTTATAATCAGGATAATCGTCGGTGGGAAAAAACGCTTGATGACAAATATCGCAGATGATTTCAGTTTTGCGCAGGATGGATTTTTTGACGCGGATGTAGCGGCAGGGCAAGCAGCGGCATTGGGCCAGGACGACGGCGTCTTCGTTGGTAACGGCCGTTATCAACCCATCCACCAACAGCATCGCCTCAATTAAACTGCTGTATTTTCGGATGACGGCGCTCAAATCATCCAACTGCGCGCGCCAGCGGTCTGCGCCTTTGCCCGTCAGTCCCCAATCCACACGGCAGGTTATTTCGTCCAGCACGGTGGTCAGGCCAAAATCGCGCGCCGGGCGCGTGTACCAGGGCGAAAAACGGTCCACACATTCCATCACTTCCAGCAGCATGTTAACCATCACCTGTTCGGCCGCTTCATGGGGATGATCCAGCGGGGCGGCGTCAAACAAAACGGCTGGCTCAGGCATGGACACGATGACATCGAACGGGCAGCACACATCTTGCCACACGTCTTGCAGCGTGGTGAGCAGGATGTCTTCAGTAGGTACGGCCGTTTTCGTTCTCATTTTGACCGTTGGCGCCGGCCTCTTCGGTGGAATGACCGGCGGCGGGCGAATTTCTGCTGTTGTGGTTTGACTTTCAACCTGAAAGTGACGGACTTTTTTCCGTTTTTTACGCTGTCAAAGAACCTCTTTCTCCCGTAAAAGCGGCCGGGGATCGACCATGTTTTTCTGCAGAACGGCCGTTTTCTCTGGCAGTCCCAACGCCAACGCCATCAACTGGGTGAAGTACAGCACCGGCATGGGTTCATCCAGTTCCATCTGCATCTGGCGGGCATCCAGGTTCATGTGGCACAGCGGGCAGGCCACAGCAATGGCCTCCGCCCCGGCCGCCCGCGCCTGGTTAATCAGATTGCTGCTCAACTTGAGCACAATGTCGGGCCGGGTAAGCGAATGGGCCGCGCCGCAGCAGCACGTTTTGTACGACCAATCCAGCACCTCAGCCCCCAGCGCGGCCATCAGTTCGTCGAGGTCGGTGGGATTTTCCGGGTGTTCGACCTCGGTCACTTGCGGTGGCCGGGTGAGCAGGCAGCCGTAGTAGCAAACGAGTTTGAGGTGGGTTAACGGCCGTACTACCTTCTCCGCCACCTTGTCCACCCCCACATAATTCAAGATCGCCTCGCTCATGGTGCTGACGTGCACCGTGTCCTGGTAGTCATAGCCGATGGCTTCGTCCACCTGCGCCTTTTGCCGAGAGTCATGCCGGATTTCATACTGAGCCGCTTTGTGCCGGTTAAAGCAGGCGGCGCAGGGCATGGTCACTTCCTTAAAACCGCTTTGCTCAATCAGGGCCAGGTTTTCCATGGGCAGTTGGATGGCTAATTCCGGGTCGGCGCGGTGGGCGGCGCTGCTGCCGCAGCAGACCCAGCCCTGAGGCTCTACCAACTGCAAATCGAGGGCCTCGCAAACTGCAGTTGCCGACGTATCAAACTCCTTCGCCGATGAATGCAGCGAACAGCCAGGGTAATAGGCGATGGCATTGACCGCATTGGGGTCGGGTTTCACATGGCGCGACGGTTTTCCCCGGCTGGGCAGCACCGAAACCTTCCGCTTCTTCAACATTTCCAGATAAAAATCCTTATCCGCCCACAACTGCTGCGGATTGCGCAGCGAAAGCTCAGCCATCAAGCCTGGCTCATACGCCCGACCCCACAGCCGCACCTCGCGCATAAACGCCTCATTGAATGCATTCACCGCCGGGATGGCCGGTTGGATACCCCGCACCACTGCTTCACGGGTCAAAAATTCCATGATGGCGTTGATGTCCAGATTTTGCGGGCAGCGCGTCGTACACGTCTGGCAGGCGGCGCACAGCCACGGCGTTTGCGCTTCCAGGGCAATATCCTCCTGCCCCAACTGCACGGCGCGCATAATCTGATTCGGCTGCCAGTCGAAAAAATCGGCCACCGGGCAGCCGCTGGTGCATTTAACGCACTGGTAACACAAATATACATTCTGCCCCAGCTCATCCTGAATCCGCCGCGCCAAATCGGTACTAATTGTCATCGCTTCGTCTACAACAATTTCGTCGTTCATCGCTTGATTCCCTTAACAACCGGGGCCTCCCAGGCCCCGACTTCATCAAACCTCTGGCCTTGGGTACAGCCCTGCTCCTTCCACAATCGGCTTGACTGCTTCTTCCCACTCAATGGCCATAATGTGAACCCCGGCCACACCCTTCACCTGCCGCAGCTGCTGAATTAGTTCGATGCAAATTTGAATGCCTTCTTGTTTCCAGGCGTTGGCGCGATCCCGTTTATCTTGCGGTGTCAGTTCTTCGTTTTTCTTGCCAGCCCAGGGTTGGGAAACGGCCGTCATCCGGTCAATCAACTCATCGGGAACAAGGATACCAGGCACACTGTTCTTCATGTAACGCGCCATGCCTGGGCTTTTGAGCGGGCCAACCCCGGCCAGGATGTACGTTTGTTCGTGAACACCCAATTCGCGCACCTTTTCCATGTACTTTTCAAAAGCGGGCACATCATAAACGAGCTGAGTCTGGATGAAGTTGGCTCCAGCCTTAACTTTTTTGGCCAGCCGGTACGGCCGAAAATCAATTGGATCGGCAAAAGGAGCCGCCGCCGCCCCAATGAAGAAGCGCGCTTCCGGCCCTTTGAACTTGTCGCCGCACTGGAAAATGCAATCGTCACGCATCTCGGCCACCATGCGTACCATTTGCAGCGAATCCAGGTCAAACACATTCTTGGCCGTGGGATGGTTGCCGAACGTCTGATGGTCGCCGGAAAGACAGAGCAAATTACGCATTCCCAATGCGTAAGCCCCCAACAAGTCAGCCTGGATAGCCAGCCGGTTGCGGTCGCGGCAGGTCATCTGGATCACCGGTTCCAATCCTTCCTGAACCACAATCGTGCCCGCGCCAATGCTGGACATACGCACAATGGCCGTCTGGTTATCGGTCAGGTTGACGGCGTCGCAGTATCCTTTTAGCAAGCCCGCCTTTTTGCGGATCACCTCGCCATCGGCGTTTTGCGGCGGCCCTAATTCACCGGTCACGGCAAAATGTCCTGCTCGCAGCATCCGCTCCAACGTCGAACCCACCAAATACCCATTCCCGGCAACTTTTTGTTCATCACTTATTGTTACATTGTTCATGCTTCACCATCCTTTGAAATTCACCGCAGAGGGCGCGGAGAACGCAGAGATAAGAAAATCTATGCCATCTGCGTAATCTGTGGATTTCATTCTTCAGAAACAAGGCGCAAATCCTGCCGTACGATTTTGCGCGGGCCGCCATCGCGGGAGGTGCGCCAGTTTTTGGGCGGCTGTAATTCCAGCAGCAGGTCGAGCTTGCCCATGCTGCTCAACCGGTCGTAGATAAGCTGCCAGGCGCAGGGTACGTCGGGATTGATCTCGCAGTGACCGGCCTCGGAGCCGCCGCAGGGGCCGTTGAGCAGCGATTTGGAGCAGCGGGCGATGGGGCAGATGCCGCCGGTTAAGCCCAGGATGCAGTCGCCGCAGGCAGCGCAGCGTTCGGCCCAGATGCCCTGCTCGGTAGGCAGCCCCAGGAAGCTGGTGTTGAGGCCGGGCACGACCCAGGCCTTGGGGAAATGTTCGGCGATGGCCTGGATACCGATGCCGCAGCCCAGCGACAGAATAATGTCGTTTTCGGCTACCTGATCGGTGATTTCGTCCAGGTATTCCCATTCGCATTGGCGCTGCACGGTCACGTCGGTTACGTTACGGCCGTTGCCATCCAGCCTGGTAGACATGCGCAAAGCAGAGGCCGTAATCGCCGCTTCCCGCGCACCCCCGGCAAAGCAAACGGTGACGCACGTGCCGCAGCCCACAACCAGCACGTTCTGGGCGCTGCCAATCAATGTTTTCATTTCACTTAATGGTTTTTGTTCGGCGACAATCATGGTTCACTCCTTAAGGCAGAATTTAGAAGGCAGAGGGCAGAAATTCTGCCTTCATCCTTCTACCTTTTGCTTTCTCAACGGGCTTGGTCCCAATGCCCTGATTTGTTCTGTCATTTCGGCGGCCATCTCTGTAAATTGCCGGGCCATCGCGGCTGACAGATTGAACATACGCACCCGCTCCGGTTCCAGACCAATTTGGGTCAGCAGTTCCTGAATCCGGTTAATGCGCCTTTGGGCGCTGGTATTACCTTCCAGGTAATGACAGTCGCCGGGCATTCAACCGGCGGCCATCACGCCATCTATGCCGCTCTCGAACGCTTGCAGGACCAGCAGTACGTCCAGTTTGCCGGTGCAGGGCAGTTCCACCACCTTGACGTCGGGTGGGTAAGACATGCGCAGTCCTCCGGCCAAATCGGCGGCGGCGTAGGCGCAATGTTCACAGCAGTAGGCGATGATTTGTAGGGTGTCGTTCATAGTCTTGTAGTCTTTAGTCTCGTAGTCTCTAGTCAATTACCTCCGCCGACGGAATAAAATTCGACGGTAAATGGACCAACGCCTCAACTTTGGCGGCGAGTTGGGCGTCGGTGTAGTGCATGAGTTGGATGGCGCGGGCCGGACATTCGCTGACGCAGATGCCGCAGCCCTGGCATACGGCCGTTTCCACATAAGCCGCCCCCATAATCCCACCCACGCCGGTCAGATTGGGCTTCATGCGCGGAACGCCAAAGGGACAGATACGTACGCAGGTCAGGCAGCCGGTGCATTTTGATTCGTCCACAACCGCCACCCGGCCACCGGCGGTTAACGTCTCTCTGCTCAACACTCGCGCCGCGCGGGATGCGGCTGCCTGGGCCTGGATCATCGTCTCGTCCAACAATTTTGGATAGTGGGCCATTCCGGCCATGAACACGCCGTCGGTGGTGAAATCGACCGGGCGCAGCTTGATGTGGGCTTCCTGGAAGAAGCCGTTGGCATCCAGCGACGCTTTGAATAGGTTGGCTATCTGATGGGCGTCGTCGCGGGGCACAACGGGCATGGAAAGGACGAGGAGATCAGGGTGGAGGGTAAACGGCCGTTGTAGCACCGGTTCCCAGGCGGATACAGTGAGCGGGTGAGCGGGTGAAGGGGTGAAGGGGTGAACTTCCGGTTTGTGGGCGTCGTCGTAACGGACGAAGATGACGCCCTGCCGGCGCGCTTCCGTGTACAACCGTTCACCGAAGCCGTAAGTGCGGATGTCACGGTAAAAAATGACAATTTGGGCATCGGGGTTTTGCTGTTTCAGCGCCAATGCGTTTTTCAGCGCTACCGTGCAGCAAATGCGGCTGCAATATTTTTCGGCCGGGCCGACACATTGAATCATGGCCACCGATTGCAATTCTGTAGGGGCGTTTCGCGAAACGCCTCTACCCACCAATAAGTTTTCAAACTGTTGTTGGGTAACGATGTGCGGGTCTGCGCCGTAGCCATATTCGGGGCCACGATATTCCTGGCCACCGGTGGCCAAAATCGTCGCCCCGTGCTGGATTGTGATCGGTTCTCCGCTGCCATTTTCAATCACGCTGACAAAATTACCCATGAAGCCGGTGGTATGCGTCACCCGGCTGGATAGATGAATGGTGATGTTTGGGTTGGCCTGAACTTTTTCGATCAGGTTGTGTAGTTTTTCTTGGGGAGATTGACGGCCGTTCTCACTTGCCACTCGCCACTTGCCACTTGCCGTAAACACAAACCGCAAATTACCACCCAATTCATCTTCCCGTTCCACCAAATGGACCGGGAAACCCTGCCCGGCTAGCGACAAAGCGGCCGTCATCCCCGCCGGGCCACCGCCGACGACCAACGCCGCGTGCTGCACGGGCACGTCAATCGTATGCTGCGGCTCAAGCAGCGCGGCGCGGGCCACCGCCATGCGCACCAATCCCCGCGCCTTTTCGGTGGCGGCTTCCCGGTCATCGGAATGGACCCAAGAGCAATGATTGCGGATGTTGGCCATCTCGAACAAATATGGATTGAGTCCAGCCTGACGTAAACTGTCGCGGAACAGCGGTTCGTGGGTGAGCGGCGTACAAGAGGCGACAACGACCCGGTTCAGACCTCGCTCCTCGACCACTTCACTGATGTGCTTGATGCTGTCCTGGGAGCAGGTGTAGAGATTGGTTTCGGCGTGGCTGACGTGGGGGAGGGCAGCGGCGTGGTCGGCAACGGCCGTTACATCCACAAACCCGGCAATATTCGACCCGCAATGGCAGACAAACACGCCAATCTTAGGCTCCTCAGCGGCCACATCCCGTTCCGGCGGAAACTCGACCGTTTCCGTTAACGTAAATCGGGCCGGGCTGATTTGGACCGCCGCTGCCGCCGCTGCCCCGCTGGCCTCGATGACCGATTCAGGAATATCCTTCGGTTCGCGGAACGGCCCAACGGCGTAAATACCGGCCCGGCTCGTTTCCACCGGGTTAAACTGCGGCGTGTGGCAAAAGCCGTATTCATCCAGTTCGATGCCCAACGTCTGCCCCAAATTGCGCACTGATTCCGAAATTTCCATCCCCACCGACAGCACGACCATGTCAAATCGAAGCTGGTAAAGCTGGTTGTCTTCATCCTGATAATCGAAAATCAGATTGTGTGTCAGCGGGTCTTCGCGCAGGGCGCTGATGCGGCAGCGGTGGTACTCGATGCCATAGCGACCCCGTGCCCGCTCAAAGTAGCTCCAATATCCTTTAGAAAAGGCGCGCATGTCCATGAAAAAGACGTGGATGTCCAGCTTCGAGTCATGCTCTTTGGCGATGACCGCTTCTTTGGTGGCGTACATGCAGCAAACGGCCGAACAGTAGTCGTGGCTCTGGTCGCGGCTGCCCACGCATTGCAAGAAGGCGATACGGCGCGGCGCGGTTCCATCGGACGGCCGTTGCACGTGACCCAGCGTTGGCCCGGAAGCGGACAGGAGTCGTTCAAATTGCAGACTGGTGACGACGTTGGGGTAACGGCCGTACCCATACTCCTGCGATAATTCCGAGCGATAAATCTGATAACCCGGCGCTAAAATCACCGCCCCCACCGGCAGCGTCTCCTCGGTAGCCACCATGTCATGGTCGATAGCATTGACGCCGCAGGCAAACGTGCAGCTCATACACTCCGAACAAATGCCGCAGGCCAGGCAGCGCGCCGCCTCAGCCTGGGCGCTGGCGTCATCGTAGCCGCCTTCCACCTCGGCAAAACTGTTGATGCGCTCATCCACCGGCAGCCAGGGCATGGGCACGCGCGGCTGCCGCTTGATTTCGCCCCGCGCCAATCGCTCCTCAATCTCCTCCGCTGAGAGGTGGACCACTGGCAAATCGGGCTTGCTCGCTGGCTCCAACTTTTCTCCTTGCAAGTAACGGATAATGGATTGGGCGGCCGTGTGTCCGCTAGCGACTGCTTCGATGACAAACGCCGTCCCCGACACACTGTCCCCGGCGGCAAAAACGCCGGCCCGCGTCGCTGCCAGGGTATTAGGGTTGATGGCGATGGTTTGATGAGCGGTGACGCCCACACCGGCGTCGTCGGGGATGAAGGCCAGACCGGCCCGCTGCCCCACGGAAAAGATGACGGTGTCGCATTCTAGGACGTGGGTTGTGTCGGGGGCTTTTTGGAGGTGGAGACGGCCGTTATCGTCAAAATGGAACGAGGCCACTCGCATACATTCTACGCCCGCAACATGCCCCGCGCCGTCATCCCAAACGCTTTCAAAGCTGCGTCCCGGATGCAGCGTGACGCCTTCCGCCACGGCCGCCTCCACCTCCCACGAGTGCGCGGGCATTTCTTCACGATTTTCCAGGCAGGCCAGGTGAACTTCGCATCCCAGCCGGACCGCACTGCGGGCACAGTCAATGGCCACGTTGCCCCCGCCCAGCACCAACACGCGCTTTCCCAATGTTGCTTGCTGTCCACCGTCTTCATACTTGCTCAGCCGCACATCGCGCAGGAAATGGGTGTTGATAATCACCCCATCCAGATTTGCGCCAGGGATGGGCAGGCGAATGCCCTCATGCGCGCCCACGGCGATGAGAACGGCGTCAAAGCCAGCCTCAAACAGATCATCCAGATTGTTGACCTGCTGATTCAGGCGCAAATCCACGCCTAAATCGACGATGTCCTGCACCTCGCGTTCGATGATGCGGGTCGGCAGGCGGTATTCGGGCACACCCAGCCGCAGCATCCCCCCGGCTACCGGCATGGCTTCAAAAACGCTAACAGCATAACCGGCGCGGACTAAATCCTGTGCGGCCGTTAGCCCACAAGGTCCGGCCCCAATGATGGCAATTCGTTCTTCAAACTGACGGGCAACAGACTCTACCGGCTGGCGTGGCTCAGCATACACCTTATCGGTAACAAACCGCTTCAGGGCGCGGATGTTGATTGGCTCATCCACCAGCCTCCGGTTACAGGCCGTTTCACAGCGATGGTTGCAGATACGGCCGCATATCCCCGGAAACGGATTATCCATCTTAATCACCCGCATGGCATCGTGCCAGCGTCCCTCGCGGATAAGGGCAATATAGCCCTGTGCCCGCTGCCCGGCCGGACAGGCATCGCGGCAGGGGGCGACGCCCAACTTCTCAATCGCATACGCATTAGGCACGGCTTGCGGATATAGCTTGTAAGCTGCCCGGCGCGGCGACAGCCCTTCGTTGAACCGGTCGGGGACAACAACCGGGCACACTTCGGCACAGTCATTGCAAGCCACACATTTATCCGGGTCAATGTAGCGCGGCTCGTGCCGCACTCGCACCGCGAAACGGCCGGCTTCTCCGGCAATGCCCAGCACCTCGGTTTGGGTCATGATCTGAATGTTAGGATGGCGGCCTGTTTCTACCAGCTTGGGCGAAATCGTACACATGGCGCAGTCATTGGTGGGGAAGGTTTTGTCCAACTGGGCCATCTTCCCACCAATCGCCGCCTGCTTCTCTACCAGATAAACCTTAAAGCCCTGGTCGGCCAAATCCAGCGAAGCCTGCATCCCGGCAATGCCGCCGCCCACCACCATCACCGCGCCGATGGGCGGTTTATTTCCGTTGCTTCCGTTGCTTGCCTGCCGATTCATAATAATTTTCGCTGCGGCCGGTCTCAGACCGTGCCGCTAAACTGGCTCGGTCTGGAGACCGGCCAGAGCCTGTGGAAAAATTGTGAATGGTAAATCGTGAATGGTTAATGATGAATGACGGCCGTTCACCATTCACAATTCACCATTTCCTTCCTCGAAACCCCACATCCTCATCACCATCCCCTTGTGCCTTCTGCACTCTGATTTCTGCCTTCTTTAGCGGATTCGGCCCCAGCTGCCTTATCCGCTCTGTCATCGTCTGCGCCGCTGCCGCAAAGGCCTGCGCCTGGCTGCCGGACATGAAAAACATGCCCAATCGCTCCTTTTCCAGGCCGATTTCTTGCAAAATATGCTGCGCTCGCTGCAGGCGGGCATATCCACGCTCATTGCCGCGCACGTGGTGGCAGTTGCCGATGGGGCAGGCAACGATGTAAACGCCATCCGCCCCCTGCTCAAACGCCTCCAAAATGTAGCGAATGTCCGTCTTGCCGGTGCAGGGCATGCGCACAAACTTGACGTTGGCCGGGTAAGGCACGTGCAGCGCCCCGGCCGTATCGGCGGCCATGTAAGCACAGTAAATGCAGTAAAAGCCGGTGATTTCGGGTTCGAAGGTTTTTGTTTGATAATCCATATTTTCGTAATCCGTAAACAGTGAACAGTAATCCGATTGACCGGTTACTGATTACCGATTACTGGCTGCCATGCACCTAAACCGCCAATTTCCCGCAGCATCATCTGCTCGTCGGTGTAGTTGATGAGTTGGATGGCATTGGCCGGGCATTCGCTGGTGCAGGTGCCGCAGCCGTGACATTGGGCTGGATCGATAAAGGCTGCGCCGCCCAGGCCGCCAACCCCATTGCGTCCTTCTTCGTGAATTACCTGGGGGATGGCAAAGGGGCAGACGCGGGTGCAGGTCAGGCAGCCGACGCATTTGTTAGGGTCTACTTCAGCGATGACGCCGCCGTGATACATTGTGCCCTGGGAGAGCAGCGTTAACGCGCGGGCGGCGGCGGCCAGGGCGTGGCTGATACTCTCCTCGATAAATTTGGGATAGTGGGCCATGCCGGCCAGGAAAATACCATCCCGTTGGAAGTCCATCGGCCGCAGTTTAATCTGCGCTTCAGCGAAAAAGCCTTCAGTGGAGAGGGGCAGGCGCAGCATTTCGGCCAGTTGGTGGGTTCCCACAGCCGGGGTGATGGACATACTCAGCGGGATTAAGTCAGCCGGCAAGCTCAGCCAGCGGTTAAGGGTCAAATCATAAACCCGCACGTGCAGTTGACGGTTCTGTTCCACCCCAGTTAGTTCCACCTGGGGTGGCTGGGCATCGGCATAGCGGATGAAAACGATACCCAATCGTCGGGCTTCGGTGTAATACTTTTCGCGGAAGCCATAGGTGACGATGTTTTTGTAGAGAACCGTGACATGGCAGGCAGGATTGAACAGCTTGAGGCGGATGGCGTTTTTCATCGTGTTGGTGCAGCAAATCCGCGAGCAGTATTCGGGCGCTCCTTCCGACTGCACACATTGAATCATGACTACATTTTTAAGGGCGGCAATTTCTTCCGGGTGATGGACGACCATCTCTTCTAAATCTTCTTGGGTGATGACGCCGGGCAGATTGAGCCAGGGATGGTTGCGGTTTTCGCGACCGCCGGTGGCCACGATGGTGACGCCGTGTTCGATGCGGAAGATTTCGGTGGAACCATCAGGATGGGTGGTGCGCAAATCGGCCCAGAAACGGCCGACCTGCCCGCCGTGGTGGATGACTTTGGTGTTGATGTAGACGTTGACGTGCTGATGGGCGCGAATCCGGTTTACCAGATCGCGTCCTAAACGGCGCGGATTTTCGCCTTCGGCGACGTAGTACATGTCTTGAAGGTGACCGCCTAAGACGTCGGAGCGCTCGACCAGGTTAACGTCGTAGCCGCTGTCAGCGATGGCCAGAGCAGCAGTCATGCCAGATACGCCGCCGCCAATGATGAGGGCGGTGCTGCGGCTGGTGATTTTTTGCTTGTGAACCGGTTGAGCCAGAGCAGCCCGTCCCACGGCCAGCCGAACCATTTCGGCAGCTTTGCGATTGGCCAGGATGTGGTCGGATGGCTTTTGTCCGCAACGGCCGTGTACATGAAAACATTGATCACGCAAATTAACCAGTTCTAACAGGTAAGGATTCAACCCGGTCTGGCGAATAGCCCGTTGGAACAGTGATTCGTGCGTGCGGCTGCTGCATCCGGCTATCACAACCCGGTTCAAGCCTTGCTGGTGAATTGTCTCCTGTATGTGGGCGATGGTTTCGGGGAAGCAGGCCAAATCGGTGACTTCGGCCAGAGCAACGTGCGGCCACTGCCGGGCTTGATTGACCAACAGGTGCATATCCAGCAACTGGGTCATCGTGCCGCCGCAGGTACAGACAAAGACGCCGATGCGCGGTGATTCGGCGGTCACGTCCCGCTCCGGCGGCAGGTTGTTTTGGGCGTGGAAGGGCCATTCGCGGGAATACTGGTAGGTGTTGAGTTGTTCGTTGAGCAGGCGCATGACTTCGGCAGCCGCACCGCTGGCGTCGATGATGGTTTCGGAGATTTCCTTGGGTGAAGAAAATGCACCGCAGACAAAGACGCCGGAATGGGTGGTTTGCAGCGGGGTGAATTTGTGGGTTTCGCAAAAGCCGTGTTCGTTCAATCCCAAATCAAGCATGTTGGTGAAATGGCGGGCGGAATCGGGCGGCTGCAAACCGGTGGCCAGGACGACCATCTCGAACTGCTCCTGGGCTAACTGGCCGTCGGGCGATGCGTAGTGGACGTTCAAATTGCTGCTTCCCGGCGCTTCCCGGATGGCGGAAACGCGGCAGCGGCGGTAATGGATGCCATACTGCTGGCGGGCTTTGGCGAAGTAGGTGCTGTATTCTTTGTTGAAGGCGCGCTCGTCCATGATGAAGATGGTGCAGTCGATGGCATCGCCCAGGCGCTGTTTGGCCAGCATGGCTTCTTTGGTGGCGTACATGCAGCAGATGGAGGAGCAGAAGGTGTTTTCCTGGTCGCGGGAGCCGATGCATTGCAACCAGGCGATGGAGCGGGGGGCGGTCTGGTCGGACGGCCGTTTCACAATCCCTTCCGTCGGTCCAGAACGACTGGCCAGGCGTTCGTACTGCATGGCGTCGATGACGTTGGGGTAACGGCCGTAACCCAATTCCTCCAGCCCGCCAGCATCATATACCTTAAAGCCCAACGCCAAAATAATCGCGCCGACGTGAACCGAAAACAGTCGCGGCTGCTCGTTCAAATCAATCGCTTGCGTCGGGCAAACCTCGACACACAGGCCGCAGTCGTCGCAGTACGGTCCGCGATCAATCAAATAGGCGTCCGGGGCGGCGCGGGCCGCTACTTTGTAAGCGGCTTTGCGTTTAATCATGCCCAGTTGGTAGCTGTCTGGGAGTTCGATCGGACAAACCTGGGCGCAGTTGTCGCAGTTAATGCAGCGATCTACATTCACATAGCGCGGTTCCTGCCGCAGCGAAGCGGTGAAATCACCAGCCTGCCCCTGAATGTCGATGACGTGGGTGTTGGTCCAGATTTCGATGTTGGGGTGCTGGTTGTGTTGGATGTATGCGGGGGAAATGGACGGCCGGGTGCAGCCGTAACCGTGATCGGGCGTGCCGCGGCAGAGGACGCAGTCGTGCTGCGGGAACATGTAGCCCAGTTGGGCCACGCGCCCGCCCAGGCAGGGCGTCTGCTCGACCAGGAACACTTTCAGGCCGGCGTCGGCCAGGTCAAGGGCAGCCCGCATCCCGGCTATGCCGCCGCCAATGACCAGAGCTGCGGCAGGTTTGGATCGGATTGGATGGGTACTGATCATAAAATTACCCCCGATGGCGATGCTGCTGTAGGTACGGCCGTTTATGCGATTGTGCTGTGATGCTGATTATGGTGATTCATCCTATCAGGAAAGAGCGCGGGCAACGATGGGAATACAATTTTCGGACGATACAGATGTATGAGGTTTAGGAGTAGACGAGGATGTTCTTTGCCAATTCCCTTCTTTAAGAAAGAGCATGTTGAACGGTGTCTTGTTTATGTATTTGTCCGAGTTGAAAACAAGCCTTCAGGCTCATGTTATCAGTATAAAATGAGCTTGGTCCTGTTTGAAGTCGCATTTGTCACCTTTGTGAAGTGATAATTATCACCTTCTTTGTACGTGCCGGTTCAAGAAAATGGGTGTACAGGCAGATTCAGCGTAAAGGTCGTTCCTTTTCCCTCCACGCTGTCAACGGTAATGGAACCGCCAAACGATTCGATGAGCTGCCTGACGATGCTTAACCCCAGGCCGGTTCCCAAAATTCCTGACTGTTTAGCGTTTTGCGCCCGGTAAAATTCGTCCCAGATGTGGGGTAAATCCGCCGCCGGAATGCCGATGCCGGTATCGGTGATGGTTATGCGAATTCGGGGAGACTGCACGGCCGTTACCACACCAACCCGTCCCCCCACCGGCGTATATTTAATCGCATTGCTGATGAGATTGCTGAAAACCCGATCCAGGCCGGACTCTGTGGCCTGAACCGTCAGCGATTCCGGTACGTCGCCGCACGTCAGCGTAATTTGCTTTTGCGCCGCTTCCACTGCGAATCGATCCACTACGGCCTGCAAAGCAGTCCGCAGCGACAAACTGTGGCGCGGCTCGTCGGGCGCCATCGTTTTACTGGACGCCAATTCCAACAAATCGTTGACCAGCGTCAGCAGCATATCCAGCCGCGCTTCGACGCGCCCCAGGATGTCCCGCTGCTTTTCGTTGAGTTCGCCGACCAGCCCGCGATTCATCGTGCGCAGCAAACTTTGCGCCCCGCCAATTGGTGACCGCAGTTCGTGAGCCACCAGCGTGGTAAATTGGGATTTAAACTCGCTAAGGCGCTCGGCTTCGGCCCGCGCCCGGGCCAACTCGGCCGCTTCCTGCTCAATGGTTTGCAGCCGTTTTGTCTCCAGCGAAAGCCGCCGCTTTTCCAACCCTTGATTGACGGTCATCAACAGCAAATCGGCCGTGAAGGGCTTGGAAATGAAATCGTACGCACCCCGTTTGATGGCTTCCACGGCCAGTTCGACGGTGGCATAGCCGGTGACGATGATGACGATGGTCTCCGGGTCTTGTCCGTGAATAACCGGCAGTAACTCAATGCCCCGGCCATCGGGCAGCATCACGTCGAGGAGGATCAGAGCGAATTGACCGGACTGGAGTTTGGCGCGGCCTTCTTGCAGGGAAACGGCCGTTTCCACCTCAAATCCCTGTGGTTCCAGCGCCCGACGACAGCCCCGCCGGATGCCTTCCTCATCATCAATCACCAAAATGTGCTCATCACTCGCCATCAAATAACTCCACAACCTACTCCTCTGCGTCCTCCGCGCTCTCTGCGGTTATCCAATCTGCGCCGTCAATTCACCCGTTGGAACAGACTTCACCGGCAGCGTAATCGTAAACGTCGTGCCTTTCCCCACCTGACTTTGCACCGAAATTTGCCCCCGGTGCATTTTAATGATGCCATAAACGATGGACAAGCCCAATCCGGTCCCTTTGCCCAACGCCTTGGTCGTGAAAAACGGCGTAAACAACTTGCCCAAATGCTCCGGCGGAATGCCGCAGCCATTATCGGCTACTTTGATTTCTACATGCTGGCTGTCGGCTAACCGCGCCGTCAAGGCGACGGTTCCCTGACCGGCCACCGCTTCGGCCCCGTTTTGCAGTAGGTTGATGAACACCTGCTGTAACTGGGCCGGGTCGGCGTGGATGGTGGGCAAGTCCGGGCTGAATTCGCAGACGATGTTGACCTGTTCAAAAGCAGGTTGGCGGCGTACGGTTTCGACGGCCTGATTGAGGAGGTCGGACACGGCCGTTTCCTGAGCCAACACCTCCTGCTGCCGCGAAAAATTCAGCAAATCAGCCACAATATTTTTACAGCGCACCGCCTCATCCACAATCAGCTTCAAATCCTCCCGCCGCGGATCCGTCTCATCCATTTCTTTGTGCAGGATGTCGGCGAACAACAGAATTGTCCCTAGCGGATTGTTGATTTCGTGAGCCACCCCGGCCGCCAACTGTCCCATCGAAGCCAGCCGCTCCTTGTGCAGCAGTTCCTGCTGTGCTTTATCCAGCGTCTCCGCCATTTTATTGAAAGATTGTCCCAGCATAGCCAGTTCACCGCTGCCGTAAGGCTGCACCCGTACCGCCATATCACCCCTGGCCAGTCGGCGGTTGGCCGCCACCAGTTCGGCGATGGGCTGGGTAATGAGGCGGGCGATGGGCACGGCCACAATGCCGGCCAGAACGATGCACAGCAAAGCAATCAGCGCCACCCGGTTGTTGAAGGTGTGCACCAACGCCTGAAAAGCCGACTCTCTCGCCCCCACGTACAAACTGCCCACCACCCGTCCCTGGAAATCGCGCAGCGGTTCGTAACGTGTAATAAACCAGTCATTGACCACAAAAGCCCGGCCTACGTAATCCTTCCCCTGCGCCAACACCACATCAAACACTTCCTGGGAGACCCGCGTACCCACCGCCCGCTTACCTTCGGCGGTCATAACGTTGGTGGAAACCCGCAGGTCGCCAAAGAAGATGGTCACCGTATCAATACCGGCCACCGCTTTGATACGATCAACCAGGGTAAAGTCGTTGTTGAACAGGTAAGCGGCCAGAACCGCGCCCATCATCTGACCCTGCTCATCGTATAGAGGGGCAACGCCGACTAAAGCCAGACCGGCCGTTCCTTCCCGGGCATCAAAAGGCATTGGTGCGGCTTTGGCCGTATCCACCAGTGTGACTGCCGCCTGCTGGGCCAGCCCTACCTGTACCAAAAATTCAGCCGGAATGATTTCGGTTGCGGCTGCTTCTTTACCAGTAGACAACACATGGGCCACGATGGGCAACCCGTTCCAATTGCTCTGGGTTGTCACAGGCGACAACGTACCTTCCGGCGCTAATACTTGACCAGTCAGCATCCTGCCTTGCGCGTCCAGCACAGCAATAAGATGCGTACCGCCCAGCGCCAGTACCGTGATTTTGTTGGTAATTTGCTGGTCGATGACGCGCCGCGCATCTGTCTGGCCTTGCGCTGCTTCCGGCAGATTCTGCATTACCCAGGAGTCCAGCGCCAACCGGTGACCAATGGCCGCAATCTCGTCTAATTTGAGCTGGTAAAAGGCCTCGGCCAGATCCATATCGCGGGCAACCCGTTCTGCTTCGGCGGCGCTCAGGTAATCGTTGATGACGCGTGACGTAACCAGCGTTCCCAAACCCACCGTGAGGGCGGCGACCAGCGCAAAGCAGATAGTCAATACCAGCCGCAGCCGACCACCTAGCAGTGATGTCAGCAAGCGTTTCATGAAATGTCAAGCGTCATAAAATCATGCGCCATCATGTCATACGTTGTGGTGACGCTTGACGTATGACGCATGATTTATGATGCATTTTTCAAGGCTTAACGCCCTGCGCTTTACACCGCTTCGCGGCTCAAGACCCAATCAACTTTGCTGATCAGGTCATCGGGATCGATGGGCTTATCCACAAACAGTTCGACCGGCAGGTAATCGATGTCTGGTTCGAAGTGCAGCGGCGTTGTGCTGTGGATGGCGGTCAACATCAAAATCGGGATGTCCTTGAATTTGACCAGTTTCGAGGTGGGATCGGGGCTGCGCAGTTTCAGTGCCAGTTGGAAGCCCTCGGTGTGGGTTTCCATCATCACGTCCAGAATGATCAAGTCGGGCTGCACTTTTTCAATCATGACCAGCCCTTCTTTGCCGCTGCCGGCCTGGAACACCTCATGATCGGCGCTTTCCAATGTCATGCGTACGGCCGTTACGATATCGGGATCATCATCAATAATCAGTATCTTAGCCATCTTATTACCATCCTTTGTTCATCAACAACGATGAACGACTCCACAAATTTATTGTACACCTGAATCATGTCCGCCGTACGATTTTCGGCGCGACTTTCACTCAACAAATGCCACTTGCAGCGTGTGCGTGGCACAGGAAATGCAGGGATCATAAGCGCGGACGAGCATCTCCAGCGCCAGCTTGATACCATCCGGCGGCCGATCCAGCACATGAGGCAGCAGCGCCCGCATGTCGGCTTCGATGTTGGCCAGGTTTTGCGCCGTGGGAATGACGCAGTTGGCTTCAGCAATCATCCCGCCCTTGATTTCGTACTCGTGGTAGAGGGTTCCCCGCGGCGCTTCGACCGCGCCAACGCCCATCCCGGAAAGGCGGCCCGGTTTGACCGGCGGCTCCGGTTTGATGCCGTCGGTGAGGAGCTGCTGGATGAGGGTAACGGCCGTTTCCAGACAATGCACCATCTCCACCACCTGCGCCAGCGAAATCAAATACGAATTCTGGCTGCCCGGCGCGAGATGCAGAGTCTGAGCCGCCGCCTGCGCCTGGGGATGCAGCCGGTCATCATTCAAATTAAACCGGGCCAGCGCGCCAACCATGTACGAATCTCGCCGGTGGCGGGCGCGTTTGGCCGTCGAATGGGACACCTGAAACTCATTCGTCACCTGGCGGTACTGCGTCACCGGCCACGTCCCGCCGTCACTGCTGGCAATCGTGTCACCCATAAACTCGTACCCTTCCGTCGGGCGCAGAGCCAGATACTCGGTTTCGCGGGCAAAGGTTGGCAGCGCCAGTTCCTTAAACAGAGCCACCGTGTCGGCCATATCCGCCCGCATCGCTTCCAGCCGCTCGCCCAGCGCTTCCAGTTCGGCTGCCGTTGGGAAGTGGGTGAATCCGCCCACCGTCATGGCTATGGGATGCGTGTGGCGGCCGCCGATGGCGGCACACAGGTCGCCAGCCACGTTCTTCATCCGCAGCGCCCGCGTAACAACTTCCGGCTGTGTGGCGGCCAGGGGCAGCACACTGCCCAACCCCAGCAAATCAGGGGCGACGAGCATGTAGGTGTGCAAAATATGGCTATCGAGGATTTCGCCGCAGAAGTTCAGTTGGCGCAGCAGCGTCGTCTGGGGGCTGGGCACGATGTCCAGCGCCTGTTCAACGGCTCGCAGCGAAGCAGTCGCGTGAGCTACGGCGCAAATCCCGCAAATGCGTGATGCTAACAGGGGCGCCTGGGTATACGGCCGTCCCC
Organism: Ardenticatenaceae bacterium; assembly: GCA_020634245.1. Classification (GTDB taxonomy): domain Bacteria; phylum Chloroflexota; class Anaerolineae; order Promineifilales; family Promineifilaceae; genus JACKCC01. The sequence continues at coordinate 196,185 of JACKCC010000008.1, forward strand.
GCAGCATCGCCTCCATAAAACGCGGCGCTTCCACAATTTGCAGGTCGCACTGCTCGATGATGCCGTTACGCACATCCACTACAATATTGCCGTGCCCTTCCACCCGCGTCAGATGGTGGACATCAATCCGGGTTGTAGGCGTTGTCATCGTTGTCATCTTACGCCGCCTCCTTTTCGGCCAGGGCGTAGGTCAAAAACAGGCTGGCGGCATCGGCAAACGCGCCATCGTCCAGGCCGTGCTCCAGCAGCGCTGCCTTCAGCCAGTTGATATTGGGGTCGGCAATCAATCCACGGCAGCCCAGGCAGCCCAGCCCATTGCTGGGACAAATCGCTGCACAGCCGGCCCGCGTCACCGCCCCTAGACAAGGCTGGCCATCCCCGACCACGCAGCCGTTTTCCCGCAGTTTGCACTCGGCGCAGACCGGGTAATCGGGTAACTGCGGTCGGCGGTTTTGCAGCAGCAACTTGACGGTGCGCACCAACTCTTCCCGGTCAATCGGGCAGCCAGGAATAACGGCGTCCACCGGAATGATGGCGCTGATAGGCTGGGCCGCACTGCTTTCGTGAAATTTGCCGGCATTACCATAGACATAACGGCGCACAATTTCCAACGGCTGCCAGTTGCGGATGGCATTGACGCCGCCCAGATGGGCACACGCGCCCAGGGCTACCACAAGCTGTGCCCGCTCCCGGATGGCCAGAAGTCGGGCCTCATCGCCGGTTCGGGTACAGGAACCTTCCACAAAGGCGATCTGGTAATCATCCCCCAATTCGCTCATCGCTTCGCGGAACTGCACGATTTCCACCGCATCCAGCAGGTCGAGATGGGTTTGCAGGGCGTCAATCACCGTTAGCTGGCAGCCCTCGCAGCCGGTAAAATCAAAAAAGGCAATCTTGGGTTTGGCGCTCATCACAAGGCCTCCTCCAGATGTTTGATCTGGGAATAGGCAAAGCAGGGGCCAGCCTGGCAGGTGTAAACGTGATTCATCTGGCAGTGGCCGCATTTACCCACACCGCACTTCATCCGCCGCTCCAGGCTGAGCCAGATGTTGCCTTCGCGCAGCCCCTTGCCCAACAGTTCCAACAAAACATAGCGATACATGACCGGCGGTCCGACGGTGATGGCGACGGTGTTGGGGGCATAAATCTGGATGCCGGGAACCAGGGTCGTGATCACGCCGACGTGGCCTGTCCAGTTTTCATCTGGCCGGTCCACGGTGATGTGCAGTTCGACGTCATCTCGCGCGCGCCAGGCGGCCAACTCATCGGTAAACAGCAGTTCGGACGGATGGCGCGCGCCATAGAGGATGATCACCCGGCCAAAATTGCTCCGTTCATCCAGCACCTGATTGATGAGTGAGCGCAGGGGAGCCAGCCCCAGTCCGCCGGGCATGAAGAGGATGTCTTTGCCCCAAAAGCGTTTGATGGGAAAACCGTGGCCAAACGGGCCGCGAATGCCCAGGGATTCGCCGGGCGTCAAGGTGTGCAGCGCGCCGGTCAAATCACCGGCCTGGCGGACGCAAATCTCGAAGGTGCCGTTGCTGCGGCTGGGCGAGGAAGAGATACTGATGGGCGCTTCGCCGATGCCCAGCAGGGAGACCTGAACGAATTGGCCCGGCTCGTGGTCGAGGGAGAGGCCGTCGGGCAGTTCGAGGGTGAAGAGTTTTTCCAGCCTGGTTAACGGCCGTACCGCCACCACCCGCGCCATCGTCGGCAAATAAATCGAGGAGTCGGTGAGTCTTTCTCGCAGATAGGTACTCATCGCATCGCCTCCCGGCGCTGGGGGGAAACGGCCGTATGCTGAACGGCCGTGCGCTGCCGGTGCAATTTGTTCAACACGTCCACCGGCTTGATGTGCACCAGACAGGATCGCGCACAGCGGCCGCAGCCCACACACCCCATCATTCCTGCGGCTTCCATTTGATACTTGTACTTACGGTTAAACCGGTGCCGCTGGCGGGCCGCCCGCCCCTGGCGAAAATCATGCCCGCCGGCCACGCTGGCAAATTGCGCAAACTGGCATGAATCCCACACCCGCACCCGGCTTCCATTAAGCAGCGAGAAATCCACATCATCGACTACATTAAAACAGGTGCAGGTGGGGCAAACCAACGTACACGCGCCGCAGCCCAGGCATTGTTCGCCTACGGCCGTCCACACCTGGCTGCGGGTGCTGACGGCCAGCAAACTGGGCAGTTCGGTCACATCTGCTTCCAGCCGGTAGGGGAAGCGCGGCCATTTTTCGGTCATCGTTTGATTGAACTGGTGGTAGTCAACGGCCGTTGCCTCCCGCACCGCGGCCATACCATCCAACAAGCTGGCCCCCTTCTCCGACCCAACTTCCAGCGCCAAATCAGAACCCAGGTCGGTAAGGTGCAAATCAAAAGCATCAGGCACAACCAATGTACCCATGTCTTTGCAAAACGCGTCTTCCGAGCAAGGCTGGAGGCATTCCAGGCTGACGATGGTCGTGTTGCGGCGGCGGGTCTGGTAATGTTGATCGGCCGGGTCGGCGCCAAAAAAGTGATCGAGCAGGGCAATGGCATGCAGGTCACAGGTATGGACGCCGAAGATGAGGAACGGCCGTTCCTCCCAAACCGGTTCCGCCCCATTGCCATCAAAGCGAAGCAGCGTTTCCCGTGGCGGCAGAAGCACCTTCTTGGGCGGCAAAAGCGTCGTCGCATATCCCAGGTCCAGCTCTTCCGCCGCCTGAATTTCGGTAAAAACGGTTCCGCCCGGTCGGGTCACCGGCCCAATCACTTGATACGATGCGCTCAGTTTTTCGATCCAGGCCGACAGGGCTGTTTTAGAAATAATCTTGAGAGTCATCTTATGGCTCCTATTAAAACAGTCCACAGATTACACAGATTTCGTAGATAATATAATCTGTGCAATCTGCGAAATCTGTGGATTTTTTGGTACTGAGCTTGCACTCATGCCGTCTCCTTGAGCGCCTCCTGCACATCTGCTTCACTGCCGAAAAAGATGGCAAAAGGCTCCCGGTTCAACGCCGCCAATTCCCAATCCGATGACGACAGCGACAGGCAGCCCTGGCGGCAGCTCTGCACACATTGGGCGCAAAACGTACAGCGGTCGGCGAGATAGTGGACGACGAACCGTTTGGCCTTCTTGTCCAGCACAATAACCTCGATGGCCTGAGCCGGGCAGTCAATCGCGCACAAACCGCAGCCGGTACAAGATGAGGAATTCCATTGCAGCATGCCCCGCAGCCGGTCTGGCGCTGGCTGCCGTTCAAACGGGTAGCGCTCCGTTATCGGCCGCTGGAAGAACGAAGTTGAAATATCTTTTAGCATAATTCCCGGTCTCATCACCCATCTCCTTCGTAAATCGAATTGATAATTCGATACGCGATTTGTCAAATCGCGCTACGGTTTTCGTTTATGGTGGCGTGTACCACACATGATATCTCCTCCGTAAATCGAATTGCTAATTCGGCGAACTATCGTTCGATACGCGATTTAGCAAATCGCGCTACAGCATCCTTAAACCAACCAGATCACAATCGCCCACTGCACCAAAACCAGCAGCACCCCGTACCGCCACCAAAGGCCGACTGTCTGGTCTATGCGCAGCCGGGTGAACAGCGCCTGCAAGCCAACCATAACCAGCAGCAGCGCCAGCGTTTTGACCACGAAGAGCAAAGGATTGGCTACGCCGCCCAGGTAAAAAGCGGCGACCAGTGTCAATCCAATGACCATCTCCACCCCTTTGCCCAGGCGGAACAGGGCCAGCCCACGCCCGCTGTACTCGGTCAGCGCCCCGGCGACGATTTCGGTTTCCGCTTCCGGGGCATCGAAGGGGGGCAGCTCCAGCTTGCCCATCAGCCCGATGATGGCCACCAGGAAGCCGATGGGTTGGGTCAGCAGCAGCCAACGGCCGTTTCCATACCCCACAATCTCGCTAATCTGCCAGCTACCGGCAGCGATGGCCGGTCCCAGCAGCGCCAGCAAAAAAGGCGCTTCGTAGGAAAAAAGCTGGGTCAACGTACGCGTCGCCCCAACTAACGAAAACCGGTCCAGTGTATTGGCCCCGGCCAGCCCCATGCACAAGGTCAGCAGGCTGAGCAAATACAGCGTGACGATGAGATCGCCGGGGAAGCTGTAGGCTGGTGGCAGTCCGGGCAGGGGGACATACAGGGCGGCAGTCAGCCCCCCGGTCAGGGCAATGATGGGCAGGGCGATGAAGAGACGGCCGTTCACCCCTTCCGGTGATACTTCCTCTTTAGCCAGCAGTTTCACCACATCGGCCAGCGGCTGGAACCAGCGCGGCCCGATCCGGTTCTGGAACTGGGCCAGCAGCTTGCGGTCAATCCATTCATAAACCAGGCCGCTGGCCAGCAAAAACAGGCCGCTGGGGAAGAAAAAAATAGCCGAAAGATCAGTCAATACGTCCATCATACAACTTTCCTATTTCATTCACTTTCACCGATCGTTGCAGGAAAAACAAGGATCAATACCCGCCAAAAGCATGGGTACGTCGGCCAGTTGGTGGCCCACCGCCAGCTTGACGACCGAGGTCATGTTGCAAATGGTAGGTGTACGCGCCCGAATCCGTTCCGGCGTATCCGTGCCGTTGCTTTTGATGAAATAAAACAGTTCACCGCGCGGCGCTTCCACCCGGCTCACCGTTTCCCCGGCCTTGACCCGCCGGGGCATCCGCGTGGTCAGTTCACCCGGCGGCAGATTATCCAAAATCAGGTGGATGAGGCGGTAGCTCTCCATCAACTCCTTGATGCGCACCACGAAGCGTGCTTCCAGGTCACCGGCTTCGGCCAGGATCACTTCTGCCGGAAAATCGACATAGGCAGCATAGGGAGCTTCCAAACGCACGTCGCGCAGCACATTAGAAGCGCGGGCTGTCGGTCCGACAACGCCCAACAGTTCGGCCTGCTGCCGGCTCATCACGCCAATGCCTCGCGTGCGCCCCAAAAAACCGGCATCGGTCGTCACCACATCCAGGTAATGGGCGGTGCGTTCTTGCAAAAAATCCAGGCCGCGGCGGATGGCCTGCGCCTGTTCTGTACCTACATCCCATTTCACGCCGCCCAGCACGTTGGCCGAATAGTTGACCCGATTGCCGGTCAGCGCTTCCAGCACGTCCATGATGGTCTCGCGGTCGCGCCAACTGAACATGAAGAGCGTATCGAATCCGGCTTCGTGGGCGGCCACGCCCAGCCAGAGTAAATGGCTGTGGATGCGCTCCAGTTCGGCCACCAGCGTGCGGATAGCCTGGGCACGTGGCGGCGCTTCGACTCCGGCCAGTTTTTCCACGCCCAGGCAGTAGGCGGTGGCGTGGATGTGGGAGCAAATGCCGCAAATGCGCTCGAACAGGTACAGGTTTTGCACCCAGTTTTGCGCTTCGGCCAGCTTCTCGATGCCGCGATGGGCATAGCCCAGCCGCACTGCTGCCCCGGTGACGATTTCGCCTTCAACGGTGAAGCGAAAGTGGCCCGGTTCTTTTAACGCCGGATGCTGTGGGCCGATGGGAATGGTAAATCGTTCTTTCTCCATAACAGTAGTCTCCAGACTTCAGTCGAGTAGTCGGGTAGTCTTGTAGTCTCTAATCTCCAGCTCCTGAGCCGTTTCCACCGGCCAGAATACGGGCGTCGAAATCTTTGCGCAGGGGGTAGGTGGCGGCGGGCCAGTCGTCGGGCAGGTAGAGGTGGGGCGGGGCGGTCAGGCCAGTGATGGTGATGCCGAACATTTCGCTGAGTTCGCGTTCAAAGGGTTCGGCGCCGGGGATGATTTCGGTGAGGGTGGGCACGGCCGTATCCCCCCTTCCCACTCGCAACCGCAGCGTAATCACCGCCGCCGCCGCGCAAAAATGATAGAGCACTTCAAACCGGCCAGCTTCCACGCCCAGGTCCAGCCCGGTAACGGCTGCTAAATACCCCAGTCGTTTCACCCGCAGCGCCGTTACAATCGGCACCAGGTCTTCAATTCGGCTCAAATAAACGTCCAGGCGGTTGGGTTCCGGCTGCTCAACTTCGGTCACCCAGTCCCAGGAATGGACGATGTTACGGGCCAGGGTCAAGGCTTCTTCTGTGGTTATCATGGGTTTACAACCTCCTCATTTTGGGAGCGGCTCGTCCGCCCATTGTGGTCTGGCAGGCTGGGTTCCACACCCTGCAAACTCGACAGCAGTTTAATCACCCCGTCAATAATCGCTTCCGGGCGGGGCGGGCAGCCCGGTATATAGGCATCCACCGGAATCACCTGGTCCACGCCGCCCAGCGTGTTGTAGCAGTTCTGAAACGCGCCGCCGGAAAGGGCGCACGAGCCAACCGCCACCACAAACTTTGGTTCCGGCATCTGGGCGTAAATGCGCTGTAATCGGTCGCGGGCCTGGCGTGTCACGGGCCGGTACGAGCAGTACGTCGGCATGGCGCGGGCGCCGCAGCTTGACGCCAAACGTTCCAGGTCATGGCGGGGCGTGATCGTGGCCAGAATTTCAATATCGCAGCCGTTGCAGGAGCCGCTGTTAAAGTGAATAACCCAGGGCGAATTGACCCGTGCCCAGGTTTTGATGCGGTCCATGATGGTCAGCCAGAAATGTTCTCTTTGATTCATGTACTGCCTCTGAGACCTGCGAGGTTTTGAAAACCTCGCAGGTCTGTTACCTCATCCCAAAATCAAAGCCAGCGGCGCTAAAGCCAGCCCCACCAGGTACACAATACTGGCTCCGGACAACTGCCCACGGCCAGCACCAACACCCCCAGGTGCAGGATGGCGAAAAGACGCCACAACGAAAAACGGCCGATAACCGGGCGCGGCCAGCGCTCCGGCGGCGCTTCCCGCTGGAATAAATGCTGGATTTCATCGAGGATGCGTCCTGGCCCAGCCAGTAGACGACCGCCACCGTAAGGACAGCCACCAATGCCAGAAAAATCACAAACGCTACTGGCGGACTGAGTAAAAATCGCTCATCTCATCCTCCAAAGCGGTCAGCAGCGCCGCCCAGCCGGTTGTGTCAGCCAGCTAACCAGTCCCGGCCAGAAACCGATGACCACAATGGCACGGCCAGTACGACCAGCGCTATATTCATCGTTACGGGTAAGGAACGGCGTTCCACAGCGTCGTCGTCGTTTCCAGGCGATAGGCGGCGTTGATCAGTGGCATGTAATAAACCAGGGACAGCACACTGTTCAAGGCGGCAAACAAGACCAATCCTTCAATAAACGGGTTGTGGGTCTGAAACCGGCGGCGAAATTTGCCATTTGGACATGAACCCGGCCAACGGCGGCAGCCCGCCCAGGCTCAACAAAGCCAGACTAAAGGTAAACACGGTCACTGGATAACGCCGCGCCGCGCCGGATAATCGCTTATCATCAATGGAGTACGTCGCCGATGGCGATGTGCAGGGCATACAGCAGCGCCCGCGCCAGAAAGGCCAGCCTTCATCAAACCGTGATTGAGCAGATGGAACAGGCCGCCAGCAGCTCCGGCAGCGGTTCCGGCGTAAAGGGTGATGCCCACACCAACCAACATGTAGCCGACGTGAACGAGGCTGGAATAGGCCAGCAGCCGCTTCACCTGGGTCTGGCGCAGGGCCATCAGGTTGCCCACCACCATATTGATTGCGCCAAAGCCCATGAAGAAAAAGCTCCAGAGGTGGGTGACCACTGTTAACCCGACAACGCCCGCAATAACGCCACCAACCCGGCTTCAATCACCACGCCGGACAACATGGCGCTGATGCCGCTGGGCGCTTGCGAATGGGCGTCGGGCAGCCAGGTGTGCAGGGGAACCAGCGCCGCTTTAACGCCAAACCCGATGAGGAAGAGCGCCCCGGCAGCGAGTAGAATGGTGGGATTGGAAACGGCCGTCTCCCGAATCCGAACCAATTCCAACGTACCCGTCTGAGCCAGTACCAGTCCAATCCCCAGCAGCACCAGCACCGAACCGGTGGCGCTCTGCACCAGATATTTGACCCCCGCCTCCAGAGACAACGGCTGCTCCCGGTAAAAAGCGACCAGCAAATAAGAGGAGATGGCCATCGCTTCAAACCAGAGCCATAGATTAAACAAATCGGTGGCGCAGCCCAGGCCGATCATCGTGCCCATCATCGCCAGCAGCATGGCGTAATATTTTTCTTCGCCCTGCTCTCCGGCCAGATAGGGGCCGGAGAAAACGGTGACCAGCGTGCCTAAAGTGAGGGTTACGGCCGTTAACAACAACCCCAGCCCATCCATCGTCAGCGAAATCGTGCCCCAGGTCAGCGTCAGCTGACCGGCGGCCAACTGGCGCGCCACTAATCCAAACGGCAGCCAGGCCGCCAGCAAAACCACCAGCGCCACCACGCGCGGCGGCGACCGGCGCGCCGCCGTCCGGCTCAGATGGCCGCTCAAATAAACCAGGGGCGAAGCGGCCAGCGGCAGCACCAACAGCCAGAAAAAAGCAGTCATTTCTACCATTGCCCACTCCCAATTAAAATCGTTAAAATGAAGATGAAGCCGCCCACAATCCCGGCCACATTCCAGTTCAACTGCCCTGTTTGTGTCTGGCTTAAAATGGCGGCGCTGCGGCGGGTTCCCTTGATTATTTGCTGATTGAGCCACTCAAAACCCAGGCCAGCGGCGGCAAAATCGCCCAGCAGTTGCAGGCTGCGGCGCGATCCGGCTAATCGGTTCCACTGCCACCAGACAGCCAGACCCAAAGCGATAACGCCCAGCACAATCCCGGTCGCCGGCGCCGAAATGATGTCCAGCACCAGTTGGGGCGTTTGGGCCACTGCCAGATGGTGATAAGGCAGGCTGTCGGCCAGCAGTTTGCTAAACGGACCGGCCAGCAGCCAGGTAGTCAGGGCGGCGGCGGCCAGCAAACCGAGGGAGATGCGCATGGCGGTAGGGGCGTCGTGAATGCGTTTGGTGACGGCCGTTTCCCCATAAAACACCATCGTGACCATCCGCAAGGTATACAGCGCCGTCAAACCCGCGCCCAACACCATCCCGATGTAAGCCCAACGCGGGCCGTCGCGCAGCCCGGCTTCCAGAACCCATTCCTTGCTGAAAAAGCCGTTGGCGATGGGCAGCCCGGCCAACGCCAGCGCCCCAATCATAAAAACCACGCGCACAAAGGGCATGGACCGCCCCAGCCCGCCCATTTGGCGCATGTCGCGCGTGCCCACGGCATGAATGACTGCACCCGCGCCCAAAAAGAGCAGCGCCTTGAAGATGGCATGGCTGAACAGGTGGAACTGGCTGGCAAAAATGCCGCCCACGCCCACGGCATAAACCATGTAACCCAACTGGCTGATGGTCGAATAAGCCAGCGCCCGCTTCAAATCGGTAGCCACCAGGGCCATCACTGCCGCCAGCAACGCTGACAACAGACCGACGGTGAGAACGGCCGTTTTCCAACCAGGCACCGCCGCAAATACCGGATAAAACCGGGCCAGCAAATAAACCCCGGCATTGACCATCGTGGCCGCGTGAATCAGCGCCGACACCGGCGTAGGCGCTTCCATCGCGTCGGGCAGCCAGGTTTGGAAAGGCACCTGGGCCGATTTGGCGGCGGCGGCGGCCAGGCAGCCAAACGCTGCCAGACTGAGTGCCGCAGTCGGCAGCGTTTGGGCCTGAGCCAGGAGGGTGTTAATTTGATAATTGCCTAAATATGCGTAAACGAGCAGCGCCCCGGCCAGCAAACCTACGCCGCCCAACTGGGTGACAATCAAGGCTTTGATGCCGCCGGCCACTGCTTTGGGATCATCATTGTGGAAGGAAATAAGAGCGTAAGAGCAGAAGGCAGTAATTTCCCAGAAGAAGAACAGGAAAAGCAGGCTGCCGCTCAAGACCAGCCCGGCCATTGCGCCGATGAACAGCAAGACCAGGGCGTAGTAACGGTTCAACTGGGCTTCACCGTGCATATAATCAATGGAGAAAATCACGGCTAGGCTGCCAATGACGGTGGCAATCACCGCCAGAGAAACGCCCAACCCATCGGCCACCAGGGTGAAGCTGCCAAAGATGGGGCCGAGAGGGATTTGGGTGACTATTGCGTCTCCCGCAAATGGCAGCAGCGCCAGCGCCGCCAGCCCCGCAGCAACGGAAAAACCAGCGGCCAGGCCATGCTGCCAGCGCGGATGTTCATCGGCAACCGGGAGGTTGCACACCAGCCACACGACCAACGCGCCCAGCCAGGGTAAACCAATCGTAAGCCAGACTAACCAGGTTGCCATTTTAGCCTCGCAGCTGTGCCAGTTCGGTAACGTCCAGCGTTTGCAGCCGTCGTCTGATTTGCACGGCCAAAGCCAGCCCAATCACAGCCACAATCGTGTCGGCGACGATGACGGTGATGGCCAAACTTTGGCTGAGGTTGATTTGTTGGCTGGCGCTCCCGGCCAACAGCAGGCCCAACACGGCCGCTTTGCCTAAAATTTGCAGGGCGATGACGATTTTGATTAAGTTACGGCTGATGAGCAGGCCATAAAATCCCACACCCAGCAATCCCAACACGCCTGCCAACCCGACGTTTAACAGTGACATATACACCTCTGTGAACGGTAATCGGTAAACGGTAATCCGATTACTGTTTACTGTTAACCGATTACGGCATGGCCTTGTGCTGCATTTCCAGCAGTTCGCGGTCGCGGCGGGCGGCAACTTCGGCAGCAACGGCCTGATCCAGCGGCGCTTTGGTTTCGGCCAGCAGGCCCAGCAGACCCAGTACGCCGGCGAAAATCAAAACTAGCTGCACCAGCATGTCCATACCTCGCTGCTGCCAGAGGAGTTCGGGTAACGGCCGTTCTATCACCCCACCACCCCATCCAACCAGCGGCCAGGCCAGCCAGCCCAGCAAAATGATGCTGACCAGCGCCAGTCCCCAGGCCAGCGGTTGGGGCACGTGGGGCCGGGCTACCGCAATTTCTTCTCCGGCCACGCTGATGGCAAAGACAAACAGCACCGTCACCAGCCCGGCGCCCACGCTCAATTCAATTGCTGCCACGTAAGGCGCGCCCAGCCGGTAAAAGAAAATAGCCAGCAGCGCACTGATGCCTGCCAGCCACAGCGCGGCCGGAATCAGCCGTCGCGCCCGAATCGCCTGCACCGCAAACACCAGCATTGTCAAGATAAGTAACAGATCAAGCATGAACTTCCCCTGTTTCCATCAGACTCGCACCTAGCGCCTGACCTTCGCGATACCTTTCCAGCGGAATGCCCATGAATTCGGCCATCGCTTCTTCGCTGTCCACATTCACCCGGCCCCAACGGGCAAAGTCGATGTCACCGGACAGGTTGTAACGGCCGTCATAGGTCTCACCATCTGGCATAATTGCGCCCCACAACCGTTTCACCCTGGCCAACTGCGAATGCGTCAAATTGTGGGCATTCGTCATATCCGCCTTGAACAAATCTGCATCACTCAAATTGGCCATACTCAGGTTTGCGCTCTGCAAATTAGCCCGCGTCAGTTTAGCGCCTTTCAAATTGGCCATACTCAGGTCAGCATTTTGCAAATGAGCCTGGTGAAAATCCACCCTGGCTAAATTCGCGCCCAGTAAGTCAGCCCCTTCCATGTGGACGTGACAAAGCGGTACGCCAACCAAAGATCCATCACTCAGCCAGCCCTGCACACGCAGTTCCTCAACGGCTTGCAGAACCCGTTTATTATCCGGGCTGCTTAACCGGCGTATCAATTCCATGATTTTTGCCATCACAAGCCTCCTTCAAAAATGGGAGTGCGGACAGCTCGTCCGCCCTTCAAACAACCACTAATTCACCCTATTCTGTACCGATCAGTGTAGATGCACCGGGTAACAAACCCGGTCGTCAGGTGGTAACAAGCCGGTAACAAAAAATCGCCTGTTTTTAGGAATCACTGCTGCCTGAGCTTGTCGTGTTGCCTGAGCTTGTCGAAGGCAAGCCGGGCTTCGACAGGCTCAGCCCTCGATAGCAATTGGAAATTTAGGTTTGAACAAGGAGTGATTATTGGTGGTGGTTGCGGGCGACAGGCAGTGTAAACCAAAAAACAGAGCCGCTGCCAGTTCGGGAGCTGCCTGTTCGAGATTCAACACCGACTTGCCCCCTGTGCTCGGTGATGATGGCTTTAACGACCCACAATCCCAGCCCTACACCGTACTGAGCAGCATTGGGCGTATCAAAGCGGGCAAAGCGATGGAACAACTGCTCGCGTACAGTTGGTGAAATGCCCGGCCCTTGATCGGCCACGGCTACCTTGACCTGGCCGTTTCCTGTCAGACTAACCGTAATTTCAATGGTTTCGGCCATGGGGCCGTACTTGCTGGCGTTGGAAAGCAGGTTGACCAGAACCTGAGTCAGGCGCGGCGGATCGCCTTGTACCAGCGGCAAGGGAGTCGGGTAGTTGACGATGAGTTTTTGCTGGCGGCGGTCGAGCAAGGGCTGCATGATGCGTATGGCATCGTCGATCACGTCGTTGAGTTCGGTTGGTTCGGGCCGGATGGCAAAATGCCCAGCTTCGATGCTGATGCTTTCTAGCAGGTTATCGATTAACGTTTGCAAGCCGGTGACGCTCATGTGGATGGCGTGCAATAGGGAATTGATTTCGTCGCGGGACAAATGAGCGGCTTCGGTGACCAGGTATTCGACAGAAGCGCGCAGCGCCGACAACGGTGTGCGAAATTCATGGGTGATGTTGGCCAGAAAGTAGGAGCGTAGATGCTGCACAGCTTCTTCTTTGGCGGCGTTGCGCAGCAATACGGAGGCGATGGAGCCGGCTGCGGCGACGAATAAAGTGCTGCCGATTAACGTGAGCAAAACGCGGCGGCGAGCAGTGATCAATCCGGTTACTGGCAAGGCGGTTTCTGCCAGTGCGGCCGTTTCGCCATTTGCCTGGTGTAAAGGGAAGAGTGTAGTGTAGTAATAACGGCCGTTCACCACCAAAACATTCGTTGCCACCCTGTCCGCAGCCATCACCTGTTCGACAAGTGCAGCATCGACAACCGGATCAACATCGATCAGACTGCTGGACAGGCGACGGCCGTTTACCACCACACTCTGCTCCAACCCGGATTCATCGGCTAGCTGTTTTTCAAAACTTTCGTCAAAAACGACGCCAACTGTGATGTAACCCAGCAGGCTGCCGGTTTGGTTGTCCAGGATGGATCGGCCGGTTAGCAAGGCAAGCTGCGGCGGCGGGCCGGGCAGCAAGCAAAAATCGGCCGGTTGAAGCATGGGAGACGGTGGACAGATGACGGCCGTTTCCCCATTCGTAAACGGCTGCCCGGCGGTATCGTAGACAATGAGGATGTCAGCTTCGGCTTCGGTTTGATACGGCCGTAAATAATCCAGCAGCGCCACCCCGTCACCCTCCTGCAGAAGCCGCTGCAACGTCGGCCGCTGCGCCGTCAACGCCGCCAGATTATCCAGACGAACCTTTTCCGCATTTAGAAAAGCATTGACGACATGCTCCCCTTCGGCTGCCCGCACCCAGGCCTGCTGCTCTAATTCACTGTTGATCAACCAGTAAGACAACGCCCCAGAAGCCAGCGTCGTGACCAGGATGATGGAGACAAAAGTGACAATGATGCGCGACGATAAGCGCTGACCAATCGTTTGTTTTTCCTGACGCACAGTTACGACCTGTCACACACAAAAGAATAACCCACGCCGGGCACCGTTTCCAGATACTGTGGCTGCGACGGGTCCCGCTCCACCTTGCGCCGCAGCCGGTAGACCAGTTGTTTCAACATACTCCGATCCCCTCCTGACACACCCCAAATATATTCAATCAGCCGCTCAGTCGTCAACACCTGGCCGCAGTTGCTCATCAAAATTTCCAGCAGGCGGGCTTCTAGCCGCGTCAATGTTGCCAACACTTTTTCGCCGCGGCACAATTCCAGGCGGGGTATATCCAAAACCAAATCGTCCACGACGACGGGGCCAGGTGTGACCGGTGGTGCGCCGGAACGGCGCAAAACAGCCTCGACGCGTGCCACCACCTGCCGGGGGCTGAACGGTTTGACCACGTAATCATCGGCTCCCAGATTCAGCCCCTGCACCACGTCATCATCTTCATTGCGCACAGTCAGCATGACGATGGGCGTGTCATCCTCGGCCCGAATCCGGCGGCAAACCGCAAATCCATCCAACTTGGGCAAATTCAAATCCAAAATGATGACATCGGGGGTTTCGCTGCGCCAGCGTTCCAGAGCAGTCTGGCCATCGTGGGCCAGGATTGTTTCAAAACCGGCTCGGCCTAAAGTGAAAGCAACGACATCAGCCAGGGCCAGATCATCATCCACAATAAGCGCTTTCATCTTTTGCCTCTTTACAAGACATTCCCGCTCTCTGTTAACAGTATACCACTATTACGGCTTGTAATGATATGGGAGCGCGGACATCTTGTCCGCAGTAGGTTGCAGTGGGCGGGCAAGCTGCCAGCGCTCCGGTTGTGTCTAGCCAATATCGCCAGCCAGGTATGCACGGGTCCGCTCGTCACGAGGGGCGTTAAACAATTGGGCCGCCGGGCCGGCTTCGACCAGTTCGCCCATCCACATGAAAATGATGGTGTCGGCCAGACGATGGGCCTGCCGCAGCATGTGGGTGACGACGACGATGGTCGTGGCCTGCTTGAGAGACTGGAGTTGGGCTTCGACGCTTTGGGCAGAAATGGGGTCGAGGGCCGAGGTAGCCTCGTCACAGAGCAAGACCTCCGGTTCAACGGCCAGAGCGCGGGCCAGGCAGAGACGCTGCTGCTGGCCGGTGGAGAGGCTGGCAGCCGGCGTGCGCAGGCGGTCTTTAACTTCTTCCCACAATCCGGCAGCCTGTAAATTTTGCTCAACGATGGCGTCCAGGTTACGGCCGTTCCGCAAGCCATGAATCCGCGGACCATAAGCCACATTTTCGTAAATCGACATCGGCAGCGGGAATGGTTTAGGGGCCAGAAGCCCTACCCGCGCCCGTAGTTCGGTCACGTCAATACCGGGGCCGTAAATATCCACCCCATCAACCAGAACCTTCCCTCGCACCCGAACACGCGGCGTTTCCTCCAGCAGCCGGTTGAGGCAGCGCAGCAAAGTCGTCTTGCCGCAGCCGGACGGGCCGATAATGGCGGTGATGCCTTGGGCCGGGATGTCCATGCTGATGTTTTTCAACGAGTGCGCCTCGCCGTACCAGACGTTCAGGTCTTGAAGTTGGATGTAAGATTGCTGCATTAATTACTCCTACGCAAAAGTAGAGCGATTTGGCAAATCGCTTTACAAAATCGGGCTACCGAACCACATGCCGGGTCAGGCGGCGGCTGACCTGCCGCGAGATGAGGCTCAGGGCCAGGACGATGATAGTTAACACCAGCGCCGCCGTGTAGGCCCGCTCCTGCACCGCCGGAAAAGGCGTGCCTAGCTGGAAAAAGACGGCCAGGGGCAGAGATGCCGCCGGATCGAGCAAAGAGCCGGGCAGCCGGTCGGTGTAGCCGGCGGTGAAGAGGACGGATGCGGCGTCGCCAATGCCTCGACCAAAGGCCAGGAGCACGGCCGTTAACAACCCCGGAAACGCCTGTCTGACAGCTACTTTAACGGCCGTTTCCAACCGCGTTGCTCCCAGCGCATAGGAAGACTCCAACAACGCCGGCGGTACCATTTGCAGCGCCTCATCCATCCCGCGCACCATAATCGGCAGCTCCAACAAGGCCAGAGCGATAATGCCGCCCAGCAGCGAGGCCCGCATCCCCAACCAGAGCATAATAGCAAAACCCAAGACGCCATAAACAATGCTGGGAATGCCCCACAACACGTCGAGCGCCAGCCGGGCCAGCTCGGCCTGCCGCGTTTGATTGGCGTACAGGCGCAGGTAAATGGCCATCGGCAGGCTGAACAAAACGGACAAAATCGTGGCCCCGCCCGCCAGATATAGAGAACCGACGATGGCGTTGAGAATGCCGCCTTCTTTGCCCAGGTAATAGCCGCCTTGCGGCAGTTGGGTCAGCATGGCCAGATTCAAGGACGGCAGGCCGCGCCAGAGAATCGTCAACAATATCAACAGCAAGCTGCCCAGGACAACGGCCGTTGAGAACAGCATCAACACTCTAAAAAAACCTTCTTCTAACCGGCGACGGCTCATCGGTCACCTATCCTTGCCGGGCCAACCGGCTCAACACCAATCGGGAAATCACGTTAAACACCAGCACAACCAGCATGAGGACCAACGCGGCGCACAACAAGGCCGCGTCGTACAGCGGGATGGACATCATCTCGCCGTAGTTGTTGGCGATGAGTGCCGTCAGCGGATAGGCGGCGTCGAAAATGGAATGGGGCACCTGAACCACGTTGCCCACGACCATGAGCACGGCCATCGTTTCGCCAAAGGCGCGGGAAAAGCCGAGCACGACGGCGGCCACGACGCCGGGCAGCGCCCGCCGCAAGACAACGCGGCGAGTGGTTTGCCAGCAGGTGGCTCCCAACGACCAGGATGCTTCACGCAGCCCCTGGGGAACAGCGCCCAACACCTCCCCGGTGACGGCAATGATGACGGGAAATGTCATCACGGCCAAGACGAGGCCGCCAGCCAGAACGCCGTATCCGGTGGGGTTTTCACTTTGGAAAAGGGGGATGAACCCCAAATAGCGGCTCAAAAATGGAGCGGCATAATCCCCAACGAATGGGACAACGGTCAACATTCCCCAAACGCCGTATACGACCGATGGAATCCCGGCCAATAAATCGATGAAGGGCATGACAACGTCGTGGACGCGGGTTGAGGCGTACTCGGTGAGGTAAACGGCCGTTAACAGCGACGGCGGTACAGCAATAATCATGGCTACGGCCGTTACCCACAACGTCCCCATGATAAACGGCAAAAAGCCAAAAGCGCCGCGAAGCGGATGCCAGACCGAGGAAGTCAGCAGTTCGGCCAGCGATTGCTCGGCCAGAATCGGCCGGGCACGGCCGTAGAGGGCCAGGGCAATCAGTGGCACCAGCAGGATCACCAATGCCGCCAGCAGCGCCATCGACCGGCGCGCCCAGCGGTCCCGCCCGTGCCGGTCCGGCCACAGATGCAGCCCGCGCCAGACGATCTCTCGTTTACGGCCGTAGCCGGGGATTGATTTGTCCGTATGCCCAAACGCTTCCGTCTTCATCTAGTTCCTTTACCGATAAGCCAGCGCCGCCGTTCAATCCAGCTTTTGCAATTCCACCGCAACCCGATCGGCCGACAACGCCACGTAGCCAGATTCTTCCAGATAAGCCTGGCCGTCGTTGAGAACCCAGATCAGGAAGGCTTTTACCAGTCCCGTTGGCTGGCCGTTGGTAACCAGATTCAACTCACGGGCTGGCGGCGAGGGATAGGTTCCGTCGAGAACAGCCTGGACGGCCTGATCTTTGGTGTCGTACAGCTCTTCGGGGTCGGCACGGCCGTTCTCATTCACATCCAGCGAGACCACCCGCGCCCCGGCCACCGGCAGGCCCGAATCCATGTCAAAGGCATAATTGAGATTGTTATAGCCAATCCCCAGCGGGTCCTTGATGACGGCATCCAACAGGCCGGGGTCGCCATAGACGCCTACCCCCAACAAATCTTCCTGCTTCTGGCCCAGATACTCGGCCCAGGTTGCCGGTGCGCCGGCCGCATCGGAGCGGGTGAACACGTGGATCGGATCCGTCATCTCCGGCTGGCCGACCACTTCGCCCCAGGTGGTGATTTCGCCGGTAATAAAAATGCCAACCAGCGTTTCCCGGCTGACACCCTGCTGGTGCAGGGCTTCGGCCACCGGATTTTGCTCATTGATGGTTAGAAAAACCGCATCTTTAGTCACCGACACCCAAAACGCCCCTTTCTCTTCCTCTTCGGGGTAGATAGTGCGCGATACCATGCCGATGTCGACTGCGTTGGACAGGGCGTCGGCCATGCCTTTGCCAGCGCCTCCGGCGGAAATATTGAATTCCACGTTGGGGTAGACGGCCTGAAATTCTTCGCTCCAGCGCACCATCATGGGGTACAGCGCCCATGCCCCGGAAACGGTGATGGTTCCCTGCATTTCATCGGCCTGGGTAACGGCCGTATCCGCCTGACCGCAGCCAGTTAACAACAAACCAAGCAACGAACAAACTAACAAACCAAGCAAACTCATTCGCCAACAATGCATCTTCATAGATCACTCCTCTAACCAAAACAGGGGGGCAGGGCCTCCCATTAACTGCACTGTAGCAAAGGGAAGTAACAAAGCCTGTGATACGGCCGTGACAAAGTTGTGATAAGCTTCCCCCGACTGGCCGCGTGTGCTGGAAATAAATTTTTTATTGGTCAGGTGACGGCGACAATACGGTAATGCAGTTCCCCGTCAGGAGCCTTAATAACAATTTCATCCCCACGTGATGACCAACTAACGCATGACCTAATGGCGATTCGTTGGAAATGAGACCATGTCCGGGGTCGGTTTCGACCACGCCGACGATGGTGTACTGTTCCAACTCGCCATCACAGGTCCGGATGACAACAGTCTCACCGATGTCGACAATGTTATCGGTGTTTCTGGTGTCGATGATTTGGGCGTTTTTAAGCACGTGTTCCAGCTGCTGGATACGGCCGTCAATAAACGCCCGTTCATTCTCCAGAAGCAAATATTCTGTGTTGCCAACCAGTCGACGTTGCCTTTGGCATCTTGCAGCGATTCAACAAGTTCCACCCGCTTGACGGCGCGTAAGTAAATTAATTCGGCTCTTTGGGATCTCATGGGGTCTTGTATTTGTCATGCTGAACGAAGTGAAGCATCCCAGAGGTGTTGGGATTCTTCGCTCCGCTCAGAATGACAAAACCCCACAAGATCCGAAAGACCCATTAATTCCTCTTCCAAGTGTGATTTTCCCTGGTTGGTGACATAGATTGGTTTTTGCTCAAACCTCTTGCCTGCACCTTGCAGACAAAACTCTGGCAACCTGCTTTTGTGTCAGAACTCTCCGACGAACCTTCCGCTCACTCTAGCTGTTTTCTGAATGCCAATCGTAATGGAACACACCTGGCTTATCCACGCGGGCAAAGGTGTGCGCCCCAAAATAATCCCGCTGCGCCTGGATCAGGTTGGCCGGTAAACGGCCGCTGCGATAGCTGTCGAAATAGCTCAACGAGGCCATCATGGCGGGCATGGGAATGCTCAGTTCGATGGCGGTGGTGATCACCCGCCGCCACGCCGCCTCCCGCGCCAAAAGCGCCTGGCGGAAATCCGCATCCATCAGCAAATTGGGCAAATCGGGCTGCTGCTTAAAGGCAGCCGCGATGTGGTCCAGCAGGTCGGCGCGGATGATGCAGCCGGCCCGCCAGATGCGGGCTGCTTCTGCCAGATTGAGGCCATATTCGTACTCCTGCGAGGCAGCACGCAGCAGCGCCAGCCCTTGCGCGTAGGCGCACACTTTGGCGGCGTACAGCGCGTCGCGCACATCAGCGGCTAGAGCAGCAGCGTCGCCAGCGAAGGTTGCGGCAGGGGCCGGATACACGTTTGTTGCCGCCAATCGTTCTTCTTTGATAGCGGAGAGGAGACGGCCGTTTACTGCGGCCACCAGCGTCGGAATAGGCGTCCCCACATCTAGCGCATTTTGGCTCGTCCATTTGCCGGTTCCCTTTTGCCCCGCCTGGTCCAGAATCACGTCCACCAGCGGCTGGCCGGTTTCGGCATCCACATGGGTAAAAATATCGGCCGTAATTTCAATCAGATACGATGCCAGTTCGCCGCGATTCCATTCGCTGAACAGCTCGTGCAGCGTGGCCACATCCACGCCCACGCCGCGATGCAGCAAATCATACGCTTCGGCGATGAGCTGCATATCGCCATACTCAATGCCGTTATGCACCATTTTGACGTAATGCCCGGCTCCGCGCGGTCCCAGCAGGGCGACGCACGGCGCGCCGTCATCCGCTTTGGCCGCCATTGCCTGCAGCAGGGGTTGGATACGGCCGTATGTCTCCACATTACCCCCAGCCATCATGCTCGGCCCCCACAGCGCCCCTTCCTCGCCGCCGGAAACGCCCAGCCCCATGAAAGAGATGCCGTCTGCGGCCAGTGCTTGAGCGCGGCGTTCCGTGTCCATAAAAAAGGAGTTGCCACCGTCAATGAGCAAATCGCCTGCCGCCAGCAGCGGCTTCAGTTCGGCGATGACGCCATCCACAGGCGCACCGGCCGGAACCATCACTAAAATATGGCGCGGCTGCGGCAGTGCGGCCACCAAACCAGCGGCACTGTCAGCCACTTGCATCGCCTTGCCTGCCGCCAGCCCGGCAAACCGCTGCCGGGCCGCATCAGAGCGGTCGTAGCCGACCACGCGGACGCCGTTGCGTTCCATATTCAATGCCAGATTTTGACCCATCACCCCCAAGCCAATGATGCCGAATTGTTGTGTCATGTTTCTATCCTTATAACCTTGCCTGCCATTTATTGGTCCAGACAAACTCGTTGGGCGTACATTTGAGCGCAGATTCACCCATTACAATCCGTTTCTTTGTTTTTAAACAATTATGATACGTGTTGCTGTGGCATTTAGCCATTGTCGGGTCACAGAATAAACGTGTAGTCAATCAGCTTTAATCAGGCCAATGTCCAGGGGATTATTCAATTAGAGATATCAATAGCTACCATTGGCATGGACGATATTTCGCTGGCTTCACCGGTCACGCCAGCGCCAAGTATGCTGCGGCTTGGCAAATAAGAACCGGAATCAACTGATAGGGCACCCAAACTCAGCCGGTGGAAGTTACCGGCAAACCATCACGCTCTACACCAGAATGCTATAAAACAATCGGCGCTTGCACCACCCGACAGTGCGCCGCATCAATAATACTCAAAATATGCTGGACGGCCTCTTCATGCTGGCTGGCCCGGTTTACCACCCAGTAATCAAATTCCTGGATACGTTTCATTTCCTGGCGGGCTGTGGCGATACGCAGGTTCAAATCTTCTGGCGTCTCCGATTTACGTTTGGTCAGCCGGGTAACCAGTTCTTCTTCAGATTCAGTGGTCAAAAAAACGTGGATGGCATTGGGAATGAGCTTGCGAATAGTCGCCGCCCCCTGCACATCAACCCGCATGATGACATCTTTGCCACTGGCCAGCGCCTCACGGATATGCTGCTTAGGGATGCCTTTGAAATCATTGTAAACGACAGCATATTCCAGCAGCTCATTTTCATCGATCATGCGGGCAAATTCGTCGTTGCTGACAAAATAATAATCAACGCCATGAACTTCACCGGCGCGCGGCGGCCGGGTCGTTGCCGTCACCACGAAGTAGAAGCTGTCGGGCCGTTCATCAATGACTGCCCGGGCAATCGTATCTTTTCCTACCCCAGACGGACCGGAAATGACGATGAGCAGTGGTTGGATGTGGCGTTGGTATAGTTCGTCCGTACTCATAGTTGCACCTGTTTTTGTCAAAAGTATAATGATTCTATCAAGAAAAAAGGATCGAGGATAGAGTGAGAGCAAGAGGATATGTTGGCCTCTCGCTCTATCCTCTAACTCTAGCTTTATGCCTGTTTATGAATTTCGTTGTCAGGATTGCCGCCGCCCGGTACGGCTGTGGATGTCATTTGCCGAATATGAAACGGCCACCGCTCCACTCAGTGCGAGCGCTCCCACCTGCCCTCACTGCCAGGGCCAAAATTTGAAACGGCGCATTGGCCGCATTGCCCTGGCCAAATCGGAAGATGCGCGGATGGACACTATGATGGACGACAGTGCTCTGGCCGGGCTGGACGAAGAAGACCCCCGTTCTATCGGCAAGTTTATGCGTAAAATGAGCCGGGAAATGGGCGAAGATATGGGAGATGAATTCAACGAGGTCGTCGATCGATTGGAAAGCGGCGAATCCCCCGATTCTATTGAAGAGTCCATGCCCGATTTAGGCGCGGGCGGTTCATTTGATGACGATTTTTAGTCAGCCGACGACTGACTATTGACGTGATGACGTTTTTGCAAATGTTCCAGAACAATCGTTTGCAAGTTGGCTTGCACGGCCGTTACCGGCTGATCGGCATTGACAATCACCCAGCGGTCCGGGTCTTCCAGCACCAATTGATGATAGCCATCGCGCACCCGTTGGTGAAAACTGACCACCTCCAGATCGAGCCGGTTCATTTCCTCACCACCATCGCGCCGCCGGGCTAACCCGCGCTCCACGTCAATATCCAGCAGCAGGGTTAAATCTGGTTTTAGACCGCCAGTCGCAAATTGGGTAATGGATTGCAAATCGGTCAGGTTGAGTTTACGACCGTACCCCTGATACGCCAGTGTACTATCGGCATAACGATCACATAACACCACTTTGCCAGCAGCCAGTGACGGCCGTATCAACTCATTTACCAACTGCGCCCGCGACGCCGAATACAACAGCAGTTCGGCTGGGAAACTCATCGCCGTATTGGCCACATCATGCAGCACATGACGAATCTGGTCACCGATAGGCGTACCGCCCGGTTCCCGCGTCACCACCACCGAATATCCCTGCTGCCTTAAAAATTCCGCCAGCAGGCCAATTTGACTTGATTTTCCACTGCCTTCCGGGCCTTCTAAAGTTATGAACATAATGGTTACAAAGTTAAAAAGTTGCAAAGTTACAAAGTTACTCTATCTATGGGTTTATCCGATGGAATTTTGAGCAATTAGAAAGCTCATGGTATGCGCCAAGATACATGTAGCAACCCGAACCACATGACCGGTTAAACTTCGTCCTCGCGGACGTTGCACATTAAAAATTGTTGTTAACACGCTAAAAACCGTTTCTACTCGATGGCGAACTTTTCCCATCGCGCGACGAACATCATCTGACCATTGTTTCATTTGGTTGCTTTTACGTAAAGGTAACAAATGAATACGCCGTTTGCGCCACAAACGATCTTCCAGTTCCTCATCGTTGTAAGCTTTGTCGCCAATGACTGCCAAATCGTTACAACCCTCCAGCAGAGCATCAACAGCTTTGCCATCAGGAACCGAAGCTGGTGCTAATAGCCATTCATCAATGAGTTGGTCTGGCGTTGTGGTCAGGTGCAAGCGTAGACCAAAGAACTTGCCTTTTTTGCTGGTAACAACACCAAAGTACTCTGGGCCATACACACTTTCGCATCGTGCTCCACGTGTATATGTCATCAATGTCACTGGTGCACTGTCGACAAGACGAACATTTTCTTTCAGATCCAGCAATTGTTGTCGAAATTGCCGTCGAATTGCTTCAATGATACTGATCAATTGTCGCCGCCTATGGTTAAATCGGTCTAAATCCAGCAAATCGGGAAACAAATGGCTCAAGAATTGACAAACAAAGGCGTAACCGATTTCTTCGCACCCGTTGAAAAACGTTTCAATGACCAGAGAAATCGTCATGACTTCACTATCTGACATCTTGGGTTCGGGACCGCGTTTGCGCAATGGAGAATCTTGTTGAGCGATAAGTTTTTTGTAACCGTCATCAATATGAACAAACCAGAAGATAATGATGTCTTCCCAAGAAGACTCTGTGATATAGTTGGTCAAGCCTTTCATGGACACACTCCTTAGGTGAGATTTTGGAAAGTGTCTTTGAAAGGCCCCTTTTCGTCCAGAGAAAACCCATAGATAGAGTAAAGTTACTAAGCAGCGAAGTCGCAAGCTGCTTTTTCACTTTGCCACTTTGCAACCCTCTTACTTTACTGATTTCTCCTGGCGTTAAAAATACGCACGTACCGGCGCGGCTCCTTTCCGTAGCTATGCGAAACAAGATTGGCCTGCCGGGCCATTTGATGTTGATAACGGCGAATCGCCGAGCCAACAGGGCTTAAGTTTACTCCTGGCTGACCAGCCTGGACCTGTTCGATGGCCCGTTCCGCCTCGGCGACGGCCGCCTCAAAAGGGTCGGTCGGCGGTGCCTCCAAGTTCATCGCCTGGGCTAAAAAGCTTTCCATTTGCGTGGCCGTGTTGGCCCGCAAAACATAGACCGGAGTACGCCGCCGCTCGGCATCGGCAATAAGCTGCCGTCGTTTGCGATAATAGCTTTTCAAGGTTACCAGCACGTCCGCGTCGGCCAACTCATCCACGACGTTGACCTGGACACGCAGCCGCTTGGCCGCTTGTTTGAGCCGGTTGCGGGCCACGCCGTAGGCGTAAATGTTGAGCACGTTGGGATCGGCCAGCGCCGCCCCATTGGATTGCGCTTCGGCCTCGCTGACCTGGACACGGCCGTTTCTCTGCTCCGTTGGTTGTTTTTCATCAGCAGTACGGGAACGGGCAGAACGGCCGTTACGAGTATCCCGTCCGCCATTGCCATTGCGCCGCCCGGTCACCGCCGAAGATGTCACCAGCATCCGCTGCTCATCAATTTTAATGTTGCCATCTTCGCCGCGCGTCCGCAGTTCCACCGGGAACGGTTCGCCGCGCAGCATCGCATCCACCGATGTGGTCACATCAAGATGGGCTAAAAGCTGCTGCCGATCCTGAATCTCCACCAGCACATCAAACGTGGGCGGCGCACGCCGTTCCAGCACCGTCTTCTGCGTGCCGCGCCGCCGCGCTTCTTCGTCGGAAAGAGTCACACTTTCAATGCCGCCGACCAGATCGGATAAAGTCGGATTCAGCAGCAAATTTTCCAGCGTATTGCCATGCGCCGTGCCAATCAACTGCACGCCGCGCTCGTTGATAGTGCGGGCAGCGGCCGTTTCCTGCTCCCGGCCAATTTCGTCAATAACGATTACTTCCGGATTGTGGTTTTCTACAGCCTCGATCATCGTTTCGTGCTGGTAAGAGGGGCGCGGTACTTGCATCCGGCGCGCCTTGCCTACGGCTGGATGAGGAATATCGCCATCGCCGCCAATCTCGTTGGAGGTATCGACAATGACCACCCGTTTCTTTTCGGCGAGGATGCGGGCCATTTCGCGCAGCATCGTCGTTTTACCAACGCCGGGCCGCCCCAGCAGCAAAACGCTGTGACCTTCTTCAACAATGTCGGCGATGATGTCGATGGTGCCGTACACAGCCCGCCCCACCCGGCAGGTGAGGCCCACAACCTGACCGCGCCGGTTACGGATACCGGCAATGCGGTGCAGGGTACGGGCAATGCCTGCCCGGTTGTCATCATCAAAATCGCCAATACCGTTGACGACGGTATTGATTTCGGTCTGGGTAGTTTCGTCGGGGTGCAGAACGTGCTCGCCGTCTACGTAACGGGCTGATGGCGGCCGTCCCAAATCCATCACAATTTCCAGCAGTTCGTCTTCGCTGCCTCGCTGTTCAATACTCTGGCGCACCCGCTCCGGCAGCAAAACAAGGAGCGCCTGTAAATCTTCTCTTGCTTGATTTTTCATATGTTATGTTTTCGGTTATCGGTGGTTTTTGGGTTTACTCATACCACCGTGTTTATTTTATTTTTGCTTTTCCGTTGACGCGTGACCGATCGTAGTGCGGGATCATGGGGGCTGATGCCGGAACATGTTTAGGGTCGAGCACCGCAGCTGCTTCCGGCAAGGTCCGGGGAACGTGGTGAACGGTGTGTTTGACCATAACCGCCTGACTGCCCCAATGGATAAAACCGGCGTCTTGTAACGGCCGTTCCAACCAGCTTTGATACCGGCGCACACAACAGTAAATCGGCCGGGCCGCCTTGCTGCCGGCTATTTGCACCATAGCCGCCACAATCTCATCGGCCTGAGCCTCAGCATTGGGATGGATAAATAGCCGCAACCAGGTGGCAATTGAGCCATTGCGCATATGCCCAAAAGCAGCCAATTCACCATTTTCCCGCAGCAGCCAACTACCGCCACGATTCAAGGGCGGCACTGGTTCCACCAACTGCACCAATCGAGGTACCATGTTGCCATAAAGCAGTTGAATATCCCAATCGTCGACCGGGCGGCGGGGAACCATCTCCAGCTTTGGTTCAGGCAAACAGCCTACTTCATCCAACCGCCAAATATCTTGCCGGGTATAAATCGCAAAACCGGCCCGGCGCAAAATCGGCAGTTCCGGCCCCGTTTCGCTCACTTCAGCTACCAGGCTGTGAATGCCGCGGCTGCCTATTTCCACCACTGCCTGATCCAGCAGAGGCAGCCATAAATCTTCATTACTTATCTGATCATCGTTTTGTTCCCCGGAATCAACCACTTCATCATTCGGGCTGATATAAATTATGCGAGCATGCTGCTCATCTTCATCCAGCAGCAGTTGGATAAAACCGGCCGCCGAACCTGTGTCCAACTTCCAAACAAACGTGGGGTAATCACCGCCAACCAGGCTGAACAACGCTTCACGCAGCGAGTTCAAATTGTTGGTCAGCGCCGACTCGGTATGCAAGGAAACGCCCTGCTCACTCAAGCGGCGAATTAACGGTAAATCACGTAAGTTGAATGGTCTAATCATTTGATTAAAAGTGTAGCAGTCGCTGTCGGTCAAAGCAAGCAGTCGGACCGATTTTTCCCCACAGTTTCATCTTTATATCCAGTACCAGGCAAAGGACGATATGAGTTGGCGAAAACAACAACTGTCACCATTTGCCTGGCACTCTCAACAAGTTAGCAAGGTGTAAGAAAACCAGAGAACAGGTTGACGGCCGTTACTCCTCTTGCTAAATTCTTTGTGGGCAACATAACGTTTTATCATGGGGTAAAGAGTCATCTTTCAAAGCTGGTTATCAGGTAAACCGGCATTTTCTCAATAGCATAGTTTTTATTTACGATAAGGAGTCTCATTTGAGTGAACATCTGTTAGTGAATCTGGCCAGCATTTTAATTTTGGGTATCGGCGCACAGTGGCTGGCCTGGCGACTGCGGCTGCCTTCTATTCTGCTTTTGCTGCTGTTTGGCTTTTTGGCCGGGCCTATCACCGGATTTCTCCATCCGGATCATTTGTTTGGCGAGATGTTGTTCCCGGTGGTTTCTATATCGGTGGCTGTAATTTTGTTTGAAGGGGGCTTGACCTTACGCCTCTCGGAGCTGCCCCGTGCCGGCCGGGCTATTTTTCGCTTGATTAGTGTGGGGGCGTTGGTGACTTGGGGGATTACGGCCGTTTCCGCCCACTATATCCTGCAAATGGATTGGTCATTATCCGTCCTGCTGGGAGCCATCCTCATCGTCACCGGCCCGACTGTGATTGGGCCGCTGCTGCGCCAGATTCGCCCCAAAGGAAACACCGGCGCTATCTTAAAATGGGAAGGCATTTTGATTGACCCGGTTGGCGCAGTGCTGGCCGTTCTCGTCTTCGAAGCCATCCTTAGCGGCCAATTTGATCAGGCCCCTGCTGTCATCATCGGTGGCGTTCTGCAAACTTTGGTTATTGGCGTTGTTCTGGGCGTGCTGGGCGCGGCAATTATGATTGTTTTACTGCGCCGCTACTGGGTTCCGGATCATCTGCAAAACGGCATTGCCTTACTGCTGGCCAGTGCCATGTTTGCCCTCTCCAATGAACTGCATCCCGAAGCCGGACTGCTGACTGTGACTTTGATGGGCATTTTGCTGGCCAACCAGAAATGGGTTTCCATCAAACATATCGTCGAATTCAAGGAAAATCTGCGGGTTTTGCTGATTGGCGCTCTGTTTATCATTTTGGCTGCCCGCATCGAATTGACCGATCTCGTCGCGTTAGGCTGGAAAGGGCTAATATTTCAAATTGTGTTAGTGGTGGCGGCACGGCCGTTAACCGTTCTGCTTTCCACCTGGGGTACACGCATAAATCTTAAAGAAAAGCTGTTTCTGAGCTGGATGGCCCCACGCGGCATCGTCGCCGCCTCAGTAGCCTCTATTTTTGCTTTCGAACTGGTGGAAGCGGGGCATGATGGCGCGCAACTATTGGTAACAGCAACTTTTCTGGTCATTGTCAGCACAGTATCGTTGTATGGCTTGACGGCCGGTCCATTAGCCCTGCGGTTGGGGCTGTCGGAGCAAAACCCACAAGGCGTGCTTTTCGTTGGCGCACACAATCTGGCACGGGCAATAGCTGCCGCGCTGCAAAAACAAGGATTCCGCACCCTGCTGCTGGACACTAACCCCAAAAATGTCGAGTTGAGCCAGGAGGCCGGTTTGCAAGCCTGTCTGGGGGATGCGATCTCCGAAGAGTTGATGGATGAATTGGATTTGACAGGTATCGGCCGTTCCCTGGCCCTGACTTCTAACAGTGATGTCAATTCTTTGGCCGCCCTTCACTTTACTGAGTTGTTTGGACGGGCGGAAGTTTATCAACTGCCTGTTAAAAGCGACAGTGAACCACACGAAGAGGCGTCTCATCCTTTGCGGGGCCGCATTTTGTTCGGCCGTCACAAGACGTTTGCCTTTTTGATGGAGCAGTTGGCCAACCAGTTTGTCATCGCCGCTGCCAAATTGACGGATACATTTGATTATGTGGCTTTTCAGACAAAGTATGGCAGTCAGGCGATTCCATTGTTTTTAATAACGGAAAATAAACAGCTAATCGTTTATACAACAGACTATCAACCGATTCCCAAGCCGGGACAGACGTTAATTAGCATTGTGCTGCTGGGGAAATGGCTGTTACAACGACGTGGCGTACCACCAAATAAATCATTATACCGCCGGTGAAATCCAGGAAAGCAGCAATAAATCAGCAACAGACTACAACTTTGATAGGCATTTAGCGTACTAAAAACATGGCTCCAAACGACACAACCTGGTCTCCGACAACACGTGTGCTGGTGATATCTGCCTTATTGGTGAGTGGCGTTGTTCTGGCTGTTGTAGCCAGCCTTCCATCACTGCTTATTTCAGGTTGGCTCGGAAGCCGGTATTCTGCTTATTTGCTCAATCCACTGTGGACCGGTTGACCACCTGACCTGTTTGTCCTGTACTGGGAGCAAAGGGTAATTCTGTTTGGCTTGTGCTATAACCGGATTGCATAGCGGCGGGGTGGGAATCTTGTCGTTATCAACCAGATCGATATTCTCAACACCGATTTGCTACTATCACCCAAATCAAAGAATTTATTGTTCCAGCCGGTAGACATCCTGGGGTTTCAGCTCAACGCAACAGGATTACCCGGACGAATTCAACCAGATGTTTACCAACGGAGACTTGCCTGAGTAATTGTTTAATATTTTCCGACCAGCGTCAAATACTAACTCCGGTTGTGGGGCACGCTGGTGCTGGTCATGCTTTATTATCAAAAGACAGCCTCCCAAAATCGTTTCCGGCTGCATCTCACATCGGGAGCCTACTAACCAGAATTCGAGCGGTCGCTGGATGAAAAAGCTAATCATATTCAATGCTTTATGCAATTCAACTGCTGCTCTTTCCTGGTTTTGGGGTGACTTTGATGCTGTTAAAGCACGCTGCTGGTCGTCCGCTGTTCGGTCGGAAATGAGTCGTTTTTGGGCTTGCGTTGCTGTTGCTGAGGTACACGGCCGTGCAGCAACTCGACAATCTCGGTCGCGGGTCCTTAATTTTTAGCAGCAAACGATCATCTGTACCCTGGCGTGGGTTTTGCCGGACTGGTCGCGGGCTGGCCCTCAGCGGTTTATCGGTGCGTTGCATGTACCTTGATTGCTACAGGCGTGCTTATCGGCCGTTGGCTGTTCATCGGTAAACTGGTTGGGCACCTGCCCTGGCCTGATTTAGCTGCATTAGAAACCGTTCACGAACTAGATTCCTGCCGCTATCTCGACCACAGTGAAGCTGCCCCCTGAATCGTAAAGCAGTGCCAGGCACAGGGCTTGAGATTCGGTCAAACCAGTTGTTCTGTTCTGTGCTTGCACTTTCTCATCAATCGTTCACACCTTCACGAGCATCACAAATGGCCTGCCAGAGCAATAACCATGATCGCACCCCAAAGCCAATCCATTACTATTATTTCTGTATGCTTATAGGCTATTATTGGGGCAAATTCGTTTCAGAAATTTCATGTCATACAGTCTTGTTTGTCGGTTTATTCATGCTGCTTGACCCCAATCTGGCCATTCTAACCATTTCTCAAATTTAGGATTGTGTTGTTTATATCTACACCATTGGCCTTGAGTAACGGTCTGGATTGCCAAGTCTGGAAGTGCTGAAGGCATGCGCGAAGTGCGTTGTTCATCATCGCAATTATGTCGGAAAGCGGCGTCTTGCTTTGGATTGAGGCGGGCTTTCAGTCTTATCTCCGGCCAGCACAACCGGTATTTTCACTGGCTTTAACAACACCCTGAAGGCGCTGGCCAGTGTAATGGATTATTTAAATAATACAGGCGGGGCGGTAACGGCCGTTTCAGGCTGTCAAGCTGGGTTTTTCCGTCGTTCATCCGATGGGTGTCCTGGGCTGGATGCTGGTGCCGGTATCTGCCCAC
Source organism: Ardenticatenaceae bacterium (assembly GCA_020634245.1). GTDB lineage: Bacteria > Chloroflexota > Anaerolineae > Promineifilales > Promineifilaceae > JACKCC01. The sequence continues at coordinate 226,391 of JACKCC010000008.1, forward strand.
AGCTTGTGGCACGTCGATTTGGCTGCCGGTTTACAGCCTCCGTAAAATGTGTACCCCACGCCCAGGATTTAGCCTACCGCACCATCACCGTCACCTGGCCTGAAGTTTCGACATCCCGTCGCGCCAGTTGCAGCGCCAGCACGAGTTTGACGTGTATTCTGGCCGTACTACCGGCCTGATGAGATTCACTCTGATGAGTGGCAGCACCCTCTTCCGCCTGGGCGACCAAACTCTCATTGTTTACGCAGGGAAGACATACGGATCACGTCGAAGCGGTTTTCGGCCAGAAAGCGGAACAGGACGGTTGCACGACAAAGCCGTCGCGACAGCCGCCGCCTTCGTTCCAATCTGGCCATCGCCGGCAAACCCCGCTGCCCTCAACCTGGAGACCCATCACGGCGCGCTCGTCTCCCACGTCCGCTGCGGCGATTAATGGAACTGTTACCGTAACGTATCGGACCGTCCTGGAACTGGCGACTGACTGTGTCCTGGCCCCGCGCGAGAAATTCTTTTCGAACTGGTTACCCGTTTATGATTCCTGGCGGCAACACAGCTTCGGGCGAGGTCAACCTGCTGACGTTGGGATTGGGCATCACGTTAGCCGCTGGTCGGTCTTCATTCCCATTCCCCTACCTGGCGGCGTGAAATTTTCGTTGGGATTGGCCGGTGGCCCGCTGCTGGTTGCCCTGATTCTGAGCGCGCTGCGCCGCACCGGGCCGCTTTTGTGGACGCTGCCCTACAGCGCCAACCTAACTCTGCGCCAGATTGGCCTGATTTTGCTTCTGGCGGCCATCGGCGTCGGTTCCGGCAGCGATATGCTGACCGCCCTCACCAGCGGCGCAGGCTGGCTGATTTTTCTACTGGGCACGCTGCTCATCATTTTCACGACCTTTGTCTCGCTGGCCATTGGCTACAAGCTGCTCAAAATCCCCTACGGCCTGCTCATCGGCATGATTTCGCCCCAACCGGCCGTGTTAGGCTTTGCCCTGGAGCAAGCCCAAAACCCACTGCCATCTATCGGTTACACGTTAATGTTTCCATTTTCGATCATCATCAACGTATCGGTGGCGCAGATTTTATTAATTACACTGCAAAATTGGAGGTTGTGAGAAATAAAGCTCTTGGGGAATTCGCTTTGAAATCGTTGGGGGGGAGGAGAGGGACGGTGAGGATAGGATTTGGTCAGAACAGACGGCCGTTTCCCCACAACATCTCCGGCGGTGAGATAAGCTGCTATCCAGTACGGCCGTTACCTGACAACTTATCCGTCCCTATTTGGTAACGGCCGTGCTCTAGTAAAACTTTATTCTGGCTGATTGCAGAAAACGCCGCGGTGTTTAGTCGTTCCTATTTCCATAATTCGGTTGGCGTTTCGATGCAATGCGGTTGAGTTGGATCACTAAATGTTTCCATAAATTCATCTATTGATAAATTGGAAGCTTTCTCTAATGGCAAGTAAAGACGATCCTCTTCAAATAAAGTGTAGAAGCCCGTATGCTTTGTTACACTATTTAGAGGTTTTAAAAATACGCTTCCTGTTTCATCAGTGAAACACCCTTGAATTCTATCATTTTGAATATTGCCGCCAGCTACATATCCAAAAGCCATGCTTTCCGGTAAATAAACCAGGTTGAGTCGAAATGGCATAGGAGGTCGTTCAATTCCGGTGGCAAGCCAAACTTCATATGGCTGGCCATACTTTTTTAACACATTAGATATTGGTGGTGCATATCCAGAGCTTAAAAATGTCAATACGTTGTTATTATTGAACCCATACATGACTCGAAAGCCATATTGACCTGTGTTTTCACCAGGTCTTATTCCTAATTCAAAACTGTCATCAGGTATTTGTTCCAGATATCGTATATAGTCGTCCAATTGATAAAGCTCTATAAATTGTAAGATTTCAAAAAATGTTGTTTCATTTGGAATAGCTCCCCACCAACAAGGTACAGTACAATTCATGGGATTTGCCAATAACTCCGCTACAGATGACTCCAATGCCTCACCCTCAAGTGTAGGTAATGGAGTCAACGTTACTGGAACGATGGTAGGGGAAACAGGCGTAGAAGATGGAATTATCGTCATCGGAACGATGGTTGGTAAAACTGTAGGATCAATGAGAGTGGAACTGGGTATCGTTGTTTCCTTTATTTCAACTGTGTTTGTTAACATCGGCGAAGCAGTTAAGAGGTCCAGCGGTGACTGAGACAAAGTTGTATTTGCCGTTACTGTTGGTGGTAAAGTTGCGGTTGTTTGTCTTACTTCTCGCTGACAGGAAACAAAAGTCAACGTGGCCATGATACTGATGGAAAGTGCAATATTCTTTTGCATCTTGTTATTCTTCCTTTCTGAGATACGACATTTTATTCAATTAGTCTTTTAGGGAATTGAGCGGCTTCCGCTTCCCACCATTATCGGCTGTCGCGATGAGTTCAATTGAAAACTCCAACTGGTCATGGCAGAACAGTGGCGCCAAATGTCGGCGGCGTATGCTGAGTGACAATCCGGGCTGATGACAAAAGCTGTTGTCGGCCCCTCACGGAAATGGTGATGATGGATTTGGCCGTACCGCGCAACATCTCCGCACCGTTCGACCCATTGAACCATGCAGCCCTGCCTTAAACACCGCGCGCGTCGGGGAAAGCGTCGCGGACAGCATCGCCTGCTCTTCGGTACATGCTCGGCATCGCCAGCAAACACAAACCAAAATCGCCATACACCAGCCGCAACGAGACCGAATTTTCATTGCGCCATTGGCATCAGTTCTGCCGGATAGAGACCAATCTTACATCACGTCAACGATGGTTTCGCCGGCCAGCGCCCGGTAGGCGTTGCGGCTGTTTGCGCCGTCAAACAGCATCGTAAATCGGCGAATCTCCCAAGCCCTGGCCGTTGGTGATAAGTTGACCCACGCGGTAACGTTCAAAGACGCCAACCAGCCCAGAAATATGGTCGGCGTCGGGATGGGTGGCGATCATCAAATCCAGTTCGTGGTCCTGCAAATACTTGCCGCCCCAAAAGCATCGTTGAGGCATTGCAGAAGCCGCTGTCGATGAGGACGATGGCCGTTTGGCGTCTGAATAAATGTCGTATCCCCCTGCCCCACGTCAATAAAAAAACGATAGCAGATTGCCGGTTGGGTTGCGCCCAGCCGATGGTGAGGATGGCGGCCACGGCCGTTCCGCCCAACGCCAGCCGCTGAAAGAAATTTTGCTGGAGAACGGCCGTTATCCGCGCCTGCTTTCTCCGGTTCCCGCTTCACAGCCAGGTCACCGCCCAATGACCACATAAATCAAGATGATGGGTGGTAGAAAATGTCGATGGAACGGCTGCACTTCGGTACTGGGCGGCAAATATCTTCGCACCCAACTCTGTCGTATAACACACAAAAACAACCAGGCAATCCAGCCAATCAACTGGCCAACCAAATGGAACGATTATCCCTACCACCAGTCGCCAGTCGCCCTGGGCAAATCATCACGGCTGGGCCGGCAAAATAAGCGCATTGGCTGGCAGGCTGATGAGTGACAATCAATGAAATAGACCATCATCATCAACGGCAAGGTTAGCACCTGCGCCGCCAACGTGATCAAGACCGATTCGCTAATCAATCCCATGACGCGCCGTACGGCGTCCCGATCCAGCCAGCGCAGCAGCCGCGCCCGGGTCCATTGGGTAAATGGATCGGCGTACAACATCAGCCCCAGCGTGGCCGTAAAGCTCAATTGAAAGCCCACATCCCACAAGGTGAAGGGATTGATGATTGTCATCAGAATTCCGGCCAAAAAGAGCGAGGCGTAGGCAAAATTCGGCCGTCCCAGCAGCCGTCCGGCCAGCAAATAAATGCTGCCCATAATCGCCGCCCGCACAACTGAAGCATCGGCGCCGACCAAAATCGTGTACAGCGTCACGCCAGCTACAGCAAAAGCCACTGAACCACGCTTTCCTAGAAGAGGCTCACTGATACTGACCATGATGGCGATCAAGATGGCAATGTTGAAACCCGAAATGGCGATGATGTGCGTCATGCCGGTGGTGCGGAAGGCATCGGCCAGTTCCGGCGACAAGCCGTTGTCGTTGCCCAGCAGGATACCGCTGAGCAGCGCGGCCTGCGGATCGGGAATGAGCTGGTTGATGGTGTTTTGGGCGCGGGCTTTGAAAGCGAAGATGGCCTGTTTAACAGGGCTGCCCTGGTTTTCAGCCAAAACTGTTAGCTGGGGCGTGTTGAGCAGGCTGTGGATACCCTGGCGGGCCAGATAATCTTTGTAGCTGAAATCTTCAAATTCGGGCGGCGTTTCCGGCCGTCCGGTGACTTCTACTTGTGCACCGTAGGGGATTTCAGGGTAACGAAAGGCGCGAATCAGGACCGTGCCGTGCGCCGGTTGGGTTACCCCATCGGGCAGGGTAATGGTATCAACGGTGACGCGCAGGTTTGTGAAGCGGTCGCGCACGTCGGGTTCGGCGCTGACGAGGCCGGTGAAGGTCAGTTCGCTGCTGTCGTTGTAATAGGCAATGTGGGAGTCGGTGATGGTGGGCACGGCCGTAACATATCTTGCTGCACCCAATCCTACAGCCACTATACCAATACCCAGCCAGCGCCATTGGGGAAATTTGCGCGAGAGAACGGCCGTAACCACCCCAACGCCCGCCACCATCGGCCAACCGGCTAATTTGAAAGAAACAGCCGAAGCCAGCCATATCCCCATAAACCAGCCAATACCAAAATAAACCACGATCATTTTACGAACTCACCCTTTTTTCACCCCTAACAAATGTCCTATGACACCGGTAGTATTGAGGCTTAGTACCGGATTTGATAAACTTTCAAGAAGCTTTGAGTTTCGGAATATCGATCATCTTTAAGCACAAATGAAGTCAGGCAGGTAACAGCTACTAATTTATCGCAAACTTTGGGATAGGAAAAGGTTTATGACTTTTCAAGAAGAACCGTATCACATTCTTGTTGTCGATGACAGCCCCATGATCTTACGTGTTGTGACCATGGCGCTGGAAGAAGCCGACTTCAAAGTAACGACAGCCTCTTCTGGCGAGGAAGGGTTGGACCTTATTCAACGATTTGGTCTGCCCCATCTGGCTTTGGTTGACATAAACATGCCGCCCGGCATGGATGGATTCGAGTTTTGTCAAAAAGTGCTCGAATTTAGTGATTTGCCCATCATTATGCTCACTGCTATCAATCATGAGGAGACCATCATTCAGGCAATTGATCAATTTGCCGAGGATTACATTACCAAACCTTTTAACAGCGGCGAACTGGTCTCCCGCGTCCGGCGGGTTTTGCGCCGGATTGGCGACTTTGGTTACACTAACGACCCCGTAATAAAGATTGACCAACGCTTATCCATCGACTTCCCCAATCGTACGGCCGTTGTTGATGGCGCAGACGTTCCCTTAACCCCGACAGAAGCAAAATTGTTGTACATCTTGCTGCGATCTGCCGGCCGTACAGTCACAACAGATTTTCTCATGCGGCGGTTATGGCCAATGGAACGAGTTGGAGAAGACCGTTTGCGGGTCAATATTCATCGGGTCAGAAAAAAGATTGAAGCCAATGGCGGAGTTCCTTACGTTATTTCCGAACGTGGCATTGGCTACACCTTCGCCGTCGTCCCCACTGCTCCTCACACCTCAAATTAAACAGGCCTTTACCAAAGTAGGGTAACAAAAAAGGCTAACCTTCGTTAACATTGGTTTTTCCAAAAACTATGCGAACAAAGGAAAGCCTAGTGGACTATATCACACTCGAAGTAGAAAAGAACGAAGGACGATTGCTCAATATCGGGGGATTGTATGCGGTATTCGAACAGGTAAATGACAAACGACAAGAAAAAGGGAAGCGTTACACGATTGGTCTTCTGCTCATCGTGGTCATTCTGGCCAAGTTGTGCGGCGAAAACACCCCTTATGGCATAGCTGAATGGGCCAAGATGAGAGCAGAAGAATTGCAGAATCTGTTTGGTTATCACCGCTGTGTCTGTCCGAGCAACAAAACCATACAACGGCTGATGGATACATCGTTGGAAGACGAGAACTTGCAAATCACAATCCGGCGTTATTTGCATCGGACGTATGGTGGCCAGCAAAGCATCCTGGTCACTATCGATGGGAAAACGCTGCGAGGAACAATACCTAAAGGCAAAACGAGAGGGGTTCATTTGTTGGCTGCCTATTTACCAGAAGAAGGGGTTGTTTTGTTGCAGATCGAAGTCAGTCAAAAAGAGAATGAAATTGTGGCCGTGCCTACACTGCTGCAACAACTCGACCTGAAAGGGCGGGTTGTCAGTGGCGATGCCATGTTTACCCAACGGGAAATATCCGTTGCTGTCTTAGCTCAAGGAGGTGATTACCTCTGGTTTGTCAAGAACAATCAACCTACGTTGCATGAGGATATACAACGCTATTTTCAAGAAGTAGAACATGCGTCGGGCTGGCATATTCCGCCCTTGCCGCAAACCGTTGCTGAAGAAACCATCAAACAATCTGGACGCCTTGAAACGAGGCGACTGACAGCTATCCCTGACAAAGAGAACTATCTGCAATGGCCGGGGGGCAACACAGTATTCAAGCTGGAACGTCATGTCGTTCGGCCACAAAAAGGGGATGAGCGGTCTCAAGTCGTTTATGGTATCACCAGTTTGGTCTACACACCTTCACTAGCCAAGCAACTGCTAGCTTGGACACGAGGGCATTGGGGAATTGAAAACAAGTTGCACTACCGTCGAGATGTGACATTGCGTGAAGATGCCGCGCGTATGAAACAGTCGCATCAAGCCCAAGTTGTCGCCACACTCAACAACTTTGTGATTGCCCTGGCAACCTATCTTGGATTTTCTAATTTGGCATCAGCCCGACGTGTTTTCCAGGCAAAATTCGATGCGCTCATTTTTTCGGCTCTGTAGCTACTTTGGTAAAAGCCTGTCAAATTAAACTTGCCGTTTTCAACAGAAGTCAGTACCATTTTGTTGTCAAGTTTGTGAAAATTTGAGGCAAAATGGGATTATCCGCCTCAAATCGCTGCGATTGAGTGCTGACATGAATGAAGAACCTATACCACAGCAAGTTGTTTTAGCTGTTGATGATAATTTATACACCCTGAGGATTGTGCAGCATGCGTTGGAGCAGGCTGATTTCAAGGTGTTAACGGCCGTTTCCGGGGAAGATGCGCTGGCCATCATGAACCGCGAAGGGCTGCCCCATCTGGCTGTCGTCGATATCCACATGCCACCGGGCATGAGCGGTTTTGAATTTTGCCGTACTGTACACCAATTCAGCGACCTGCCGGTAGTGATGTTAACGGCCGTCAACGAAGAAAACACCATCATCGAAGGACTGGATGAACATGCCGAAGATTACATCATCAAACCATTCAGTCCGGCCGAGCTAGTCGCCCGTGTTAAACGCGTTCTGCGCCGGATGGGTGACTTTGCCTACACCATGGAGCCGCTCACCCGCGTCGATAATCACCTAACCATCAACTTCCCGGAACGCAAAGCCTTTGTGGATGAAAAACCCATCTCCCTCACCCCCACCGAAACCAAGCTGCTCTACATCCTCATGCGCAACGCCGGGAAAACCGTTTCCACCGAATTCATCATCCGGCGTATCTGGCCGCTGGAACCGGCCTACGAAGATCGGCTGCATGTACACATGCATCGGCTGCGCCGCAAAATTGAACGCAAATCGCGTCCCCGGTACATTGTCTCCGAACGAGGTGCCGGTTATATTTTCCAGATAAACGCCCAATAACAGCCCACTCCCATCTCAGCTTAAAACGTGCCACCTGATATGTGACATCTGTTTCCTTTTGTGACGGAAACGGCCGTATCCGTGTCCATCAAATAGACGTACAATGTTTTCGAAAACATTGTATGTCTGTGCTAAACTTGACCCCATGGAGGCATATCCCATGATTGAAACAGATGGCAAATTCTACCTGGGCCGCATTACCGACCCGCAAACCGGCAAAACCGGTACCGAACCCTTACTCTACGACCCCGCCGACCTGACAACCCACGCTGTCGTCGTCGGCATGACCGGCTCCGGCAAGACCGGCCTCTGCCTGGACCTGCTCGAAGAAGCCGCCCTCAACAAAATCCCGGCGCTGATGATCGACCCCAAAGGCGACATCACCAATGCCCTGCTTCACTTTCCCGACCTGGCCCCGGCCGATTTCCAGCCCTGGGTCAACGCCGATGAAGCCCGACGCGAAGGCAAAACCATCGAGCAAGCCGCCGCCGGCACGGCCGATTTGTGGCGCAATGGCCTGGCCCAATGGGAAATCACACCAGAGCGAATTCAAGCCCTCAAAGAGAGCGCCCGTTTTGCCATTTACACCCCCGGCTCCGACGCCGGGCTGCCAGTCAGCATTCTGGCTTCCCTCAAAGCGCCCACCATCGACTGGAACAGCAACACTGAACTGCTGCGCGAGAAAATTTCGGGCACAGTCACCGCTCTGCTGGGCCTCATCGGCCTGACCGACATCGATCCGGTGCGCTCGCGGGAGCATATTTTGCTGGCCAACATTTTTGAACATGCCTGGAGCAAGGGCATCGACCTCGACCTGGGTGAACTGATTATGCAAACCCAGTCGCCGCCGTTTGAAAAGCTGGGCGTTTTTGACGTCAACCGTTTCTTCCCGGAGAAGGATCGTTTCGATCTGGCGATGCTGCTTAACAATATTTTGGCTGCGCCCGCTTTCCAAAGCTGGATCGAGGGCGAGCCGCTGGACGTCGCCCAAATGTTGTACGATGCCTCCGGCAAACCGCGCCACACCATTTTCTACATTGCCCACCTGAACGATGCCGAGCGCATGTTTTTCGTGACACTGCTTTATTCCGCCGTCGAAAGCTGGATGCGCTCGCAGGCGGGCACAACATCGCTGCGGGCGCTGGTTTATTTTGATGAAATCTTTGGCTACCTGCCGCCGGTGGGCAATCCGCCCTCCAAGGAGCCGATGCTGCGCATGTTAAAGCAGGCACGGGCCTTTGGCGTGGGGATGGTGCTGGCCACGCAAAATCCGGTGGACGTGGATTACAAGGCGCTGTCCAATGCCGGTACCTGGTTCATTGGCAAGTTGGGCACAGACCAAGACAAGCAGCGGCTGCTGGACGGTCTGGCTTCGGCCACGCCGGGCGGTCTGGATCGCAAGGAGTATGACAACTTGATTTCGGCCATCGGCAAGCGGGTGTTCCTGCTGCGCAACGTCCATGACAAGCAGCCCAGTCTCTTCCAAACGCGCTGGGCGATGAATTATCTGGCCGGCCCGGTGACGCGGTTGCAGATTCCGGCGCTCAACGCTCTAGCGGGCGTTGAGGAGCAAGGGCGCAGGGGGGCAAGGGCGCAGGCTCCAGTCTCCAGTTCGCAAGTTCCGACAGCAATGGGTACGCCATTGGCCAGCAGCCAGCAACCAGCGGCCAGCAACCAACTGTCAGCCACCGATTTACCGGGGACAGCATCTCGTCCGGCGGTTCCGGGGCAAACGGCGGAGTATTTCCTGCCCAATAATTTGACGGTTTCGCAGGCGGCATTGGAAGACGGCCGTTCCCTCTCCACCAGCGCCAAACCATTGGGATTGCTCTACCGGCCTGTGTTACTGGCTCAGGCTAACGCGCGGTTTTTGAACCGTAAATACAATCTAGATCATGAGTTGGTGAAAACGGCCGTTGTCATCGAACCCGATCGGCGCGGCAGTGTACGCTGGGAAAATTATCTCACCCAGCCGGTCAAATCGCGCGATCTGGATCGCGGCCCGGCTCCTGAAGCCCGCTTCGCCAATCTGGAAGAACCCCTCTCTGATGCCAAATTGCTAAAAAGCCTGGAAACCGACTTTGTTGATTGGATGTATCGCACCGGCGAAGTCAAGGTCAAAGCCAACGAAACGTTAGGCGTTTATGCCGGGCCAGACGTCTCCCAGGAAAAATTCGGCCAGGAATGCCAGAAAGCAGCGGCGGAAAAAGCAAAAATCGAAGCCGACAAAGTCGAAGCCCAGTTTGAAAAGAAAATTGACACTCTAGAAACCAAGCTGTCGAAGGAAGAGCGGGAACTGTCCGAAGATGAAGCCGAATACAAGCAGCGCAAGATGGAAGAAGCGGCCACCCACGCCGAGACACTGTTTAGCCTGTTCTCCAAACGGCGGCGCAGTGTTTCCTCGTCGATGACCAAGCGGCGTATGACGGCCAAATCGCGTGAAGATGTAGAAGAGTCCAAAGATGAAATCGAACGGCTCAAAAAAGAAATCGATGATTTGGAAGCGGAAATGCAGGAAGCGCTGGACACTCTGGAAGCCAAATGGAATGATACGGCCGCTGCCGTGACTGAGATACCTGTGACGCCGTTCAAAAAAGACATTAGCGTGGAACTGTTTGGCGTGGCCTGGATGCCCTACCATCTGGTGGAGGATGGCGGGCAAATTCAGGAGTTTACGGGGTTCAAGCGAGAGGATTGAGCGAGAGCTAGAGGGTTTTTTTCTAGCTCTATCCTCTCGCTCTAGCTAATTATGTTTGATCCAATCGAATCACTTAAACGGTTGAAACAGCGGCAGGCGGATGCGGCGGAAATGTTGTGGGGTGACGGCCGTTTACGCGATTCCCTCCCCGACAAACAAGCCACACAACTGCTGGATTGGGCGGTGCGTTATGTCAAATCGGAGCTAAATTTCACGGTTGACTGGCCGGAGGATGAAACTGATGGGTTTGCTGATGCATTGGTAACGGCCGTGCGCCGCCTCCTCATCCAAATCAACCAGATCGTCCCCACCCTGGCCAGTCTCGACGAAACCGAAGCCGAGACCCAGGTCGCTCAATTTCGCAGCAGCTTGCACGAATTAACCGGGCAAGATGTTTTAATGCTTCCCTTTGATCTGCTGGCTCCTGACCGGCAAAGCTGGGACACGACACAAACTTTTCAACAAATCATGGACATACTCACCGCGGAGCCGGAGGAAGAATGAACAAAACAACAGCCGGAATCGGCGGCAGCATCTTGCTGATTATTTTGGCCGTTTTATCCGTTTTATTGGGAACCGATCTGGTCGAAAAATATGGCAACGACGTCGACAATGACAATTCAACGCCGGCCGCCGACGCCAATCCCGATTGGTATGAAATTTACTTCACCAATCCGTCCTGCCCGCCGGCCGCCGAACGAACCGGCGGTCTGGATGAAACTATCGCCGAAGAAATCGGCCGGGCCAAACTGCAAGTGGATGTCGCCGGCTACGACATCGACGCCGAACCCATCATCAACGCCTTGATTGACTTGCGGGCGCGCGGTTTGACGGTGCGCGTGGTGACGGATTCGGACAACGGCGATTTGCCGGGCATCCGGCGGCTGCGGCGCGGCGGTATCAGTGTGGTAGAAGATAAGCGGACGGGGTTGATGCATGACAAGTTTATTGTGGTAGACGGCCGTTACGTCTGGATGGGTTCCCTCAATTACACAACCAACGGCGTCTACTGCAACAACAACAACCTGGTGCGCTTCGATTCCTCGCGACTGGCCGCCAACTACACGGCCGAAATGGACGAAATGTACGACAAACAGCAGTTCGGCCCCGATTCGCCCAACAACACCCCCAAAGAAAAGCTGACGATTAACGGCATCGAGATTGAAAACTATTTCGGCTCCGAAAAAGAGATTTCGCCCATCATCGCCCGCGCCGTCACCCGTGCCCAGGAAGAGATTTTGTTCATGGCCTTCTCCTTCACCGATGAACAAATTGGTGAAGCCATGTTGGGCCGGGCCGACGCCGGAGTCACGCTGCGCGGCGTCTTTGAAACCGTCGGCTCTGACACCGGTTCCAGCTACTTCCCTGTCATGGCCCAAGATGAAATGACAATGGAAAACATAGCCGTCCGCACCGACGGCAATCCACAAATCATGCACCACAAAGTGATCATCATCGACCGGGAAACAGTGATCTTTGGCTCCTTCAACTTCAGCGACAGCGCCAACCGCCGCAATGATGAAAACATCATTATCGTCCACGATCCAACGTTCGCCGGCTATTTCATTGACGAATTTGATACTGTCTGGGCCGAAGCAGACAATCCTAGCCAATAACTTCGTTTGCCTTCTGAGTTTGTTATTAATCTTCAACAATGATTAGAAACAACATGCTATAATCCCTAATCGATTTTGTAAAAAGACTTTATTCAGATGTCATTTCGACCGAAGGGAGAAATCTTTCTTCTTGTCAGGCACGACCAAAATTTCTCCTCGCTTTGCTCGTCAAAATGACAAGAACCTGAATTGTAACGCACTTATTTTTGAGGATTTATGCAAGCTGTTTCACCACAATCCGGGCCAGTGAACGGCCGCATCACCCACAACCTGCGCTACCTGCTGACGCTGCCCATTGCCGCGTTCGTCGTAGCCGCGCTCCTGTTTGCCGTCATCGTTGGCCAGTACCGGGGGCAGCATAACGGCCGTATCTACACCGGCGTCAGCGTCATGGGTATCGATTTGAGCGATATGACGCCGCCGGAAGCAGCAGCGGCGTTGGCCGATGCGGCTACCTATTCACAGGAAACGGCCGTCACCCTCACTTACGGCGAGCAAAGCTGGCAAAAGACGCCGGCCGAACTCGGTTTATCCCTCGACGAAAAAGCGACAATTGCCACGGCGATGGCCGTTGGCCGCGATGGCACACCATCGACCCGTTTGCAGGCGATGTTCCAAAGCTGGTATTATGGCCGTTCCGTCGCCCCCGTCTGGCAGTTGAATGAAGGCCAGTTGGCCGCCGGATTGGCCAATGTTGCCGCCCAGTTGGACCGGCCGGCCGTCAGCGCCGCCGTGAATTGGAATGGGGAAACGGCCGTTTACACCCCCGGTCAGGTCGGTCGTACCCTCGATTTAGCCACCCTCAGCCGCCAACTACGCGAACCGTTGACCGATTTCCGCCAGGTGCAGGTTGAACTGGCCCTGAACACAACGACGCCCACCGTATATGACAACCCGGAAACGGCCGTGCGTTTACAGCAGCTCGTCAACAATCCCATCACCTTTTACCTGCAAGAGCCGCTGGCTGACCTGGATTTGGAACGGGTTGAACTGCCGCAAGCCACGCTCAACAGTTGGCTGCGCTTTGAACTGGTCAGCGACGCCGACGGCACGTCCCGCTACAATTATCTGCTGGACGAAAATGCTGCCCGCCAATGGCTCAGCCAATTCGCCGATCAGATTGATCGCCAGCCGGTCAATGCCCGCTATTATTTTGACGACGATACCCGTGAGTTGGTCTTGGTTGCGCCGCACGTGAACGGCCGTCGCCTGGACATCGAAGCGACATTGGCCCAACTCAAAGCCCAACTGGGCACGCCCAACCACGCCGTCCCCTTTGTTTTGGAAGAGATTGTACCGGTGGCCAATTCTGAGGCCACCGCCGCCGAACTCGGTATCACCGAACTGATTCGAGAGCAGACCACCTGGTTTTACGGCTCGTCCGACGCCCGCAAGCACAACATCGCCCGCGCCGCCGCTAACTTTTATGGCATCGTCATCGCCCCCTACGAAGAGTTTTCTTTCAACAAATATTTGGGCAGCATCAGCGAAGATGATGGCTACACCGAAGGGCTGATCATCGTCGGCGGGCAAACCATCCGCGGCGTCGGCGGCGGCGTCTGCCAGGTCAGCACGACGATGTACCAGACTGCTTTTTGGGCCGGGTTCCCCATCAATGAACGCTGGGAACATGGTTACTGGCTCGATTATTACAATGACGGCGAAGGGCCGGGTATGGACGCCACCGTTTATTCGCCCCTCGTCGATTTGCGTTTCACCAACAACACCCCCTACTACCTGCTCATCGAAAATTATTACAACCAGGAGTTGGAAGCGCTGACGTTCAAGTTTTACAGCACCAGCATGGGACGCATGGTCGAAAAGGAAGGGCCGGATTTCTTTAACGAAACGGAAGTGCCCGGCCCAGAGCAAGATCGCTGGGAATTTGACGACAAGATCGCTCCCGGCGAGACGGAACAAATCGACTGGGCTACGCAGGGTGCTGATGTTTCCGTGCGCCGCATTGTTACCAATGTTGATGGCGAGGTCATCGAAGACCGCTATTTTGAGAGCCATTACATCCCTTATCCCAACACATATCACTACGGCCCCGGCGTGGAACCCTATGATTACAGCACGGTGATTAACCCGGAACGGCCGTAAATACCCTATCCATATTTCCCCGGAAACTTTTTGACGGGATACCCACTGGATAGCAGTTTCCGGGGAAATAGTAAATCTACCCGTTACTTTTTCAGCAGATGAACCACTTACATGATGAATCCACTGGAGGCGATCATATGACGACATCTGCTTTAACACGTGAGGAAACGGCCGTAACCCCGCTTATCCGACACCAATCAGCCATAAATATCCGCTTGTTAGCAGGCGCACTCATCCTTTTCGCCGTATTTCTGGGCCTGTTTGCCTACGTCCAGTACGGAACCGACGCCCTGGCCGGCACCGACGGTTATTACCACATCAAAATGGGCTACCTCATCCGCCATGAAGGGTTGAAACCCGATTTCCCCTGGCTGCCCCAAACCATCCTCAACCAGGACGCCTACTACGACCATCACCTCCTTTACCATGTTTACCTGGCCCTATTCGCCGCCACCGACCCGGGCGTGGACGGCGGCCTGGCCCTGACCCAAAGTGCCAAAATCGCCAGCATCATCCTGCCGTCGCTGGCCTTCATGGTCATCTGGTGGCTGCTGCGCCGCCAAAATGTGCCCTGGGCCAGCCTGTGGGCGTTGGGTTTGTTCGCCGTTTCCGAAGCATTCCTCTACCGGATGAGCATGCCCCGCGCCCAATCGGCCTCGCTGCTAGTACTGGCGCTGGGGCTGCACTGGCTGCTGCAAAAACGTTATCGGCTGCTGCTGCCGCTGGGATTCGCTTATGTCTGGTTTTACAACGCGTTCCCGCTGCTCATCGTCATGGCCGTCATTTATGTAGTGGCCACGCTCATGATGGAACGCCGCTTTGCCTGGCCAGCGCTGGTTTATCCAACGGTAGGCATCATTTTGGGCATTGTCATCAACCCCTACTTCCCACAAGACGTGACCTTTATCATCAATCATTTGCTGCCCAAGCTGGCCGGCGATTCGATTCCGGTGGGCAATGAGTGGTCGCCCTACCGCACCTGGACGCTGGTGGAGAATTCCGGTCCGGCACTGGCGGCGTTTGTGCTGGGGATTATGGCCCTGGGCTGGCGCGAAAAACGGATGGACAAATCGACATTGGTGGCGTTGACACTGGCGGTTTTGTTTGGCTACATGCTGTTCCAATCGCGCCGGTTTGTGGAGTATTTTCCAGCATTTGCGCTGATTTTTCTGGCGTTGAGTGCGGCCCCGCTTTTGAATGATTGGATGGCGAGTGAGTGGTGGGGGAAACGGCCGTATCTCACCCCCTTTCTGCCCATCGCCATGATCGCCATCCTGGCCTGGCCGCTGTACACCAGCCTGACCGATGCCCGCAGCCAACTGGCCGACTCCAAACCGGCCGACCAGTATGCAGAAGCCGCTCTCTGGCTGCGGGCTAATGCTGAACCGGGTGCGCGCGTTTTCCAAACCGATTGGGACGACTTCACCCGCCTCTTCTTTTACAACACCGACGCCGTCTATACCGTCGGTCTCGATCCTACATATCTGGAACTGTATGACGCCAGTCTGTACGACGAATGGGTAGACATCACCCAGGGCAACGTCGAACAACCCAGCCAGGTAATCCGGGATCGGTTCGACAGCCAGTACATTTTCTCTGATTTGAATCACGGCCGTTTCATCGAGCAGGCAGAAGCCGATCCCCAACTCAAAGAAGTGTATCGCGATGACTATGCTGTTATCTACGCCATTCTAAATTAACACCTATCCTCCCTCCTGAAAGGCCTCGTGAGTTTTACCTTACGAGGCCTTTTTTATTTACATTTCCCCGGAAACTCAGATCCAGAGAATCCTTTAACGAGCAGTTTCTAGAGAAGTTTAACGAAACTGGCTGACAGTATATTTACCTGGAATGACCTTTGATCAATTTTGAATTTTCTCGTTACTTTTTTACGCTGACTGCGACTTGATAAGTGAACTCAAAAATTCAGATTTTTACAGCATTAGGAGTAAATCATGAGAAGCGCGTATCCGAAAAATCGTAATTTATTTTTAGTTATTCTGGTTTTATTGGCCATGTTCATTGCCGCCTGTACATCAGCGGTACAACCGGCTTCCCCCGCCTCTGTTACGGAAAACGCCATACCAGCAGATGTTGCCGAAGAAGCCGGTGGTACGGCCGTTGTCGCCATCGAGGGTATCGTGCAGTCAATGGAACAGGGCAAAATTGTCGTCGCCGGTAAAACAGTAAGCGTTACCGAAGCCATGACAGCCAACGTCGCCATCGGTGACGCCGTTTCCATTACGGCCAGCGAAACGGCCGAAGGCGCTCTGGTGGCCAGTTCAGTCATGTCTCTGGATGGCATTGCCGGAAATGACAACATGAATGTCAACGACAATAGTAATACGAATATTAACAGCAATGACAATTTGAATACCAACGGCGATGACAACGTGAATGTCAACGACAATGCTAATGACAACATGAACAGCAACGACGATGACGACTCGAACGACGACAATGGTAATGACAACTCGAACGAAAACTCAAAGAACCACGACAACGACAATGCTAATGACAACATGAACAGCAATGATGACAACAGCAATGCTAATTCGAACGACAACATGAACAGCAATGACAACAACAATGCTAATTCGAACGATAACATGAACAGCAACGATGACAACAACAATGCTAACTCGAACGACAATATGAACAGCAATGACGACGGCAGTAACAGCAACAGCAGCACAAACGATAACAGCAATCACGACTCCAACGATGACCACAATTCCAATGACGATAGTCACGATGATAACCAGGATGATGATCATAACTCTAACGACAGCCATGATAGTCATGAAGATGACAGTCACAACTCCAATGATAACCACAATGGAGACGATTAATCGTTAAGTAGCGAGAAGAATGGGTGGGTCAGATAAACCACCGGCGACCAAATTAGCGTTGGCTGCCGGTGTTATTTCCCAAAGTAGGAATTTTGGAGAAAAAAGAGACAAGGAGAATCGTATGAAATCTGCCAACGGCCGTTACACAACCACACAGCGTGTGCTGGTAATAGATAATGATTCAATTATGGGGGCGGGCGTTGAGACACTTTTGGCAAACAGCGAGAAACTTCAGGTTATCGGGACAGCGCCACAAAATGAGGATGATATAGTGCATGATGTGTGGCAGTTTTCACCGGATGTCATCATTTTAAACTATCAATCCCAGTTAACCACTCCGGTACGCTTACTATCCTTGTTGAATAATTATCGTTCATTCCGCCTAATTGTTGTCAGTGAAGACGACAATATGATGGAAGTGTATGAGAAGCGGCAATTCACCGCCAGGCACCATTCAGACCTGGCAACGGCCGTACAATGGAACTAGGTAAACCACAAAATCTATTGATGAAAAATCCGCCATTATTTTTGTGGTTTACTCAGGGAAAGCAGGAGAACCATTGCTCTTAAATTCATATGTCTTTCCCGTTTTCACCTAAATGCAGGCAACACGTGGTGAACAGCCTCAATTTGGTATAATAACGCTCCTGTCGAGGACACTGTACGAGGATAAATCGCCCGATCTCTCATTCAAGTGGCAGCGGATCGCCTCGTTCATACCACAATTGAGGTCAACTTCGGAGAATTTTCACGACGTGCAAGACGAATATTTATTGTTGAATCGAGCGCGCGCTCTGGAACCAGAAGCGCTGGAAAAAATACATGATCTGTACTATGTGCCGATTTATCGCTACATTGCCTTCCGAGTCAATGAGCATGAAACGGCCGAAGACCTGACAAGTGAGGTATTTACCCGGTTATTGAGCGCTTTGCAGGATAAAACCGCACCGCAAAAAACCATTAAAGGGTGGCTGTTTAGTGTCGCTTCCCGCGTTGTAAAAGACTTTTATCGGAAAAAATACCGCCGCAAACAGGTCACCTTAGAAGAATCGGTCCCCAGCCTGACTGACGGACCGGCCCAAAAAGTAGAATCGATGCTCACAAACGAATCATTACGACAGGCTATAACCGAATTAACCGAAGAGCAGCAAGAAATTATTGCGCTGCGCTTTGGTTATGAGATGTCGATTCGAGATGTTGCTGAAACAACGGGCAAAAGTGAAGGGGCTGTAAAAATGCTGCAGGCCCGCGCCATCGCCGCCCTGTCGCGCACGATGCAGGCGGGGGGATGAAGAGATGAACGAATATCTAGAAGTAGCTTTAATGGAATGTTTGGATGCGCTGGAACAAGGCCAAACGATTGACCAGGTTCTAGCCCGCTATCCTGAATTAGTATCAGAACTGCGGCCGATATTGGAAACGGCCGTTGCCCTGCCCCAACTCAATATCCAGCCTTCCCTGGCCGCCCAGCACCGCTCCCGCGATGCGTTCCTGAGCCAGGCAGATGCCCTGAAAGAAACAAAAACGGTACGGCCGTCACCCTGGCTCAACTTGCGCCGCCGGCTCATGCCCTTTGCCGCATTGGCGCTAGTCATCATCATGTTCGCCGCCGGACTGGGGCCGCTGTCGGCCAGTGCGCTGCCGGGCGACGCCCTCTACGAAATCAAGCTGCTGGTGGAAAATGCCCGCTCTGCCTTTACCACCAATCCGGCAGCCGATGCGGCCCTGACCGAACAATTCAACCAGCGCCGCATTCAGGAAATCATCACTTTGCTGGGCGAAAATCGAACGGCGGATGTGACATTTACCGGCGAAATCGAAGCGCTCCAGCCCGGTTTGTGGACGATCTCCGGCTTACCCACAGCAATTACCGGCGAAACACAGATTTTTGGTGGCGATCCCTTGATTGGTCAAATGGCAATGGTTGACGGCCGTACCACAAACGGCAGCCTCATCGCCAGCACCATCACCCTGCTGCCTACCAACATCCAGCCAACGGCCGTGCCCACCCATACCGCAACAGCCACCATCTCACCCACCGAAACGGCCACAACAACACCGTCAGCCACCCACACCCATACGCCTACGCCAACAAATACTCTCCAGCCCACCGAAACAGTTACCGCCACACCCACATCAACTGCCACCTTAACGCCAACAGAAACCGCCACGCCGGTTCCGCCCACAGCCACCATCACCTCCAACAACGATGACGGCGGAAACAACAACGACAGTAGTGGTGACAACAGCAACGATAACGACGATGACAATCATAATGATAACGACAACAGCGATGATGATAACCACAACGATAATGACAATCACGATTGATCAATTCAAATGTCATTTCAGCTAGAGAAAGAAATCTGACCCATCACAAGGTTTAAGTAGAGAACGGAAAGGAATTTTAGACCAAAGCGACGCGATTTGCTTCCGTTCTCCCCATAAGTAAATCCCGTCCCATCTATCACTTTTTAAGCAGAATTCGGGATTTACTTAACTAAAATTTCTCCACTTTTGCCTAAACCAAACAGGCACACTGCCCAAACAGCAGCGTGCCTGTTTGATTTCTATTTTCGAGTGCCGGGCAAAGGGCAGGACGGGTTGACCAGGCTGAAACTTGCCGCCCTTTGCCTGGCACTACTCCCCCATCAACTATCAATATAAGTTCCGCGCACCCCAATTGACGTCAGAAGTTGACCAAATGGCTTAAGCTTGCTACTCTGATGATAACGGCGGGAGGCGCCGTACAGCAGTTCAGGAGATTGGCAATGAGTGAAGAGAACAACCAAACGGAAACTTTACCACCCCACGAGTGGACTAAATTTATTGTATTGGCAGTTATTTTAGTGGGAACAATTTTTGTACTGTTGTTGGCACGGCCGTTCATCTTCAACCGTGTCGTTCCGGCCGTCATGGGCGAAGGCCAGCTTACCGCACCTATCCCGGTTGCAGAACCGGAAGAAGCCACCAAAGAGGCTTATCCGGCGGGAGAAATTGTCATACCCATCATCGTCGAAGAAACGGCCGTGCAGGCAGCCTACCCCGCCGAAAACGCACCGGTAATTGAAGAGGAAATGGCAACGGCCGTTGCTCCCCTCAGTCACACCGTCCAGCCCGGCGACACCCTGCTCAACATCGCCCGCCGTTACGGCATTACCGTCGAAACAATCATCGCTGCCAACAACATCAGCAACCCCAACCACATCGAAGTCGGCACAACCCTGGTCATCCCCCAATAAAGGCAGAAATCAGAAGGCAGAAGGATAAAAATTCTGCCTTCTGCCTTCTTACTTCCGCCTTCTTTTCGGCTTCACGCCCCCCCGATAACTGGGCGCTTCAATCAGGAAAAACGTACAGCGGCTGCCGTCCAGCATCCGCGTCGCCAGGCGCGGATCTAACTCGTCCACCGGCGTGGCCGTCGTGATAATCGTCGGCAGATGGGCGTTATAGCGATAGTTGAACAACTGATACAACTTCTCCCGTGCCCAGGCCGTCGCGCTCTCCGTCCCCAAATCATCCAAAACCAGCAAAGGTGCCGTTTTCACTTCATCAAACCGCTTATCCAGGCGCACGCCGCTCGACGGATTAAACGTGGCTCGCAAATGATCCAACAAGTCAGGCACAACTATAAACAGCACCGGATCGCCTTGATTGGTCACATAATTGGCGATAGCCGCTGCCAAATGGGTCTTGCCATTGCCGTAGCCAATACTGTTAAACACCAGCCAGTCGGCCGGATTCTCGGCAAATTCCCGCGCCGTTTCTAGTGCCCGCTTCAAATTATCCGACTGTGATTTAGGCAGTTCCCGCTCGCGCACGTCAAAATTGTCGAACGTTTTATCGCCATGCAAATTAAGCGACGATAGGTCTGATTGATCCTGATCCACGCCAGCCCGCCGGAAATCGGGGGCCAAAATCGTAACAATTTGCACCAAACCAGGATCCACCATGCGCGAACGAATCCGAATTTCAATGGTTTCTAGTTCCTCGTTCGTTGTGATGATGGTTGGCAGGCGGTTGTTGTAGCGGTAGTTAAAAATCTGGTACAACTTTTCCTGCGCCCAATCACTGTTACTTTGCGTCCCCAAATCATCCAGAATGAGCATGGGGGCATTCCGCACCTGCTCAAACCGTTGATCGTAGCTGGTCTCGGAACTGGGACCGAACGCCGCCCGCAAATGGTCGAGCAAATCAGGCGTACTGACAAACAACGCGGCGTGCCCTAACGACAAGCGATAGTTGGCTATGGCCGCCGCCAGATGAGTTTTGCCACAGCCATAACCGCCTTTGAGTATAAGCCAGCCATCCGGTTCTTTAGCATATGCCACTACGCGATCGTAAGCCATCTTAAGGTTACGCTGCTTTTGCGGCGTCAATCCAATACCGTCGGGCATAAAAGAATCAAACGTGCAATGTTGCAGCGCCCCCAATTGGCTTAACTTAAGCAGACTGTCCATGCGGGCCATCTCTCGCTCAGATGCGCGGCAGGTACAGGCTACCGCCCGGCCAAAACTGGGATGCACTGGTGGCACGTCGGGAATGACGTAACCTAAGCCACCACAGTAAGGGCAGTCCAGTTTGCCTAAACCACCGGCAGAAGCACTGTCCGGCGACTCTATGTCGCGGTCAAGATCAGCGCTTGATGATGTCTTTGTATTCATCGGGGATTTGTCGGCGAAGTTCTTTTTGAGTATCTCGGCGGCCGATTCCATCTTTCTTTCCTTCTTGTCGCCATCTTTCTAAAATGGCCAAAATGTAGCGCCAGTTGCGGGCGTTGTTTTCTACGGCGAGTTGAATCGCTTCTTCCACCCAACGCAGCGGATAGGTTTGTTCGGCATCGCGCAGTTCGTCGGCGATGAGCGGGGTCAGGGGGCCGATATTTTGCTCGTACAGGATAAAGATATTCGGCCGTTCCACTAGCAGCGTAATCGGTTCATCCTCGTCCGGGTTGGGCCGCCACTCTCCTTTGGTGATGCCCTCAACGGCCGCACGCCCTTTTTCTGTATTGAGGAAGTAGAGATCCATTTTGCCGTCGGCGCTTTCTATGTTGATGTGTAGGAATGTTCCCCGTGCTACTGCCCGTTCCACGCCGTCAAGCAATGCATCTGTCGCCAAATCCATTGTCGGCCCCATCCCTTTGACAAATTCGCCGTCATTCAAAAAGTCGGCCAGACGCAGGTAGCGCACCTGGCCTTCCCGCTGGGTCAATGCCCAAAAGGCGTACAACGTGACCTTGAGTTCGGCCAGGTTGTCAATGTTGGGCAGCAAATCGCTAAAGAATAGGTTGGGAACCTGGGTCAGTCGCAGTTTGCCTGCAGGAAAACCTGAGAAGCCTTTCATGACAGTCATGCGTCATTTTGTCATGCATCATTGACGAACGACGCATGACTTATGAGTTACAAATTAATTTCTTGCCTTTGTAAATTCCTGAACGTGGCCAATTTGCCATGCCAGTACAAATCGACGGTGCCGGTGGGGCCATTCCGGTGTTTGGCGATGTTGAGTTCGGCGATATTGGGGCGCTCGGTGGTGTCGGGGTTGTAATATTCATCACGGTAGATGAACATAACAATGTCGGCATCCTGCTCAATACTACCAGAATCGCGCAGGTCGGAGAGCAACGGCCGTTTATCCTGACGCTGCTCCACGGCCCGACTCAACTGGGCTGCCGCCAAAACCGGCACATCCAGCTCGCGGGCCAGCCCTTTCAACGAGCGCGAAATCTCACTGATTTCCATCACCCGATTATTCGTCGAACGTTCCGCCTGCATGAGCTGCAAATAATCAATCATGATCAAATCCAGCCCGTGCTCCGCATAAAGACGACGGCATTTGGTGCGCAGCTGCATCGGCGTAATGGACGGCGTATCATCAATAAAAATGCGCGTCTCTGACAACCGGCCCACCGCTTCCATAAAAATAGGCCATTCGTGATCGTGCAGGTCGCCACGCCGCAGCCGCTGCGAATCAATACGCGTTTCGGCGGCAATCATGCGCTGCACCAACTGTTCGCCCGACATTTCCAGGTTGAACATGGCAATGCGTTTACCGTATTTGATAGCGGCCGTTAGCGTAATCGCCATTTGTAAAGCAGTCTTCCCCATACCCGGCCGCGCCGCCACAATCAGCAAGTCTGACTTGTTCAGCCCACCCAGCAGCCGATCCAGATCAACAAAACCCGTCGGCACACCAATCACATCTTCGCCACGTGCATTTAGCTCTTCAATTCGCTCCAAATAGTCGCGGGCAATCTGCTTGATGGGAACCAAATCGCGCGTTGTGCGCTCTTCGCTGATGCTGAACAACGCCTGCTCCGCCCGGTCAATAACCACGTTAACATCTTCCGCCTCATCATACGCCATATTAGCAATGGTGCCGGCGGCAGAAATCATTTTACGCCGGATAGAAGCCGCTTCCACCAATTTACCGTAGCTTCGGGCATTGATGGAAGTGGGGACAGCATTGATCAAGCCAATGATATACCCTTCACCGCCAGCCTCCTCCAACTGCTCACGGCGTCGCATTTCTTCAGTCAGTGTGATCAGATCAATGGGTTCACGGCGATCACTCAAATCCAGAATCGCTTCGTAAATCCACCGGTTTTGGGCGCGGTAAAAAGCATCGGGACGCAGAAAGTTGCTAACCTCAAAAATAGCATCCGGATCAATCAGCAGCGATCCCAGAACCGCTTCTTCAGCTTCAACACTATGCGGGGGAAGACGTTCAATCGTACTCATCAGTCAATATTTAATGTAAAACGTGAAACGTATGATCACTACGTTTCACGTTTCTGGTTGTAATTTTAGGCGGAAAAAGATGAATATGGCTTCAATTCTTATTCATCATCAAAATCCCCAAGATCAAGGGAATCCACAAAATCGGAGAAAGCATCCAAACTGTCCGCAGCCGGTCTGGTTTCAGATGATTCTTGTTCCTGAATATCTTGCTCCGGCAAAATCCCAGCTTCATCCATCACATCATCATTGATGAATATGGGCGATTTCACTCGCACTGCCAGAGCGATCGCATCGGATG
The DNA here is from genome assembly GCA_020634245.1 of Ardenticatenaceae bacterium. GTDB lineage: Bacteria > Chloroflexota > Anaerolineae > Promineifilales > Promineifilaceae > JACKCC01. The sequence goes on from JACKCC010000008.1 coordinate 250,468, forward strand.
ACCGGCAGTCGACTTCGCGCAGTTCTCCGTTAATGTCAACAAAAAGACTGGCATAAAAAACGCCATCATTTAAGGCCTTGATTAAGACGTGTGACACTTTACCGCCCATTTCCAATATGACATTTTTGAGCAGGTCATGGGTGACAGGGCGCGCAACCTTAACATCTTGCAGTTCAATGGTGATAGCATCGGCTTCACAAGGACCAATCCAAATAGGTAGCTGGCGCTCGCTATCCATTTCTTTTAGCATCACAATACGATGTTGTGAAACAAGACTAATTCGAATGCTGTCTATAATCACCTCGATCATGTGCGACCTCGCTAAATAGTGGTCTTGACGTTTTGCTCTATCAGCCAGTCAAAGATCCATTTTTTGTGGGAAGCTTATGCTGGCATTGTAGCATAAAAGTAAAAATGCTTCACATTAATCAGTGAATTTTAGGTTTTTAGGTACTTGTTCAGGTCGTCGCCTTAGTTTGCCGAAGGTAGATGGGCATCAACAGACTCTGATAGGCTCAGCCTACAGCAATAGGACTCTGGTGTTTTTTGATTTCTTTTCTGGTAGGAAGTTCCGCAAACGCCCTTACCTCTCGACTAAAATTTGCCAGACACCCGTTCCTTAATTGGCCAACAGCCATTCGTGATTTTGCATTGTCAAGGTTAGCCGGGTCAACAGGGTAGAATTGGCTTCTGTAACCCATACATCTGCTTGTTCACCAGACAAATTAACTCGTTGTACCTGGTAATTTTTACTGAGGGCTACGTGGACAATATTGCGGTAATTCTCGGCCAATGGGTCCTGGAAACTGCCGTTTGTAGCCAGGACGCGATTGACGCTATCCAGGATGACACTGGCTCGATTGAAGTCGCCGTCCAGTATGTTTTGGCCAGCAGCTTGTAACATAACTTCTAAAGTGACGTTTATTTCGGCCTCAGGATGGCGGGTCAGGTCGGCCGGCGTGCCTGTCTGACGGACTTCGCTGGGATAGGGCAGCCAGGCCGTGAGGAAGTAAGCAGCGGGATCATATTGTTGTTGGTAGGTACGCATGGTGTCGTACAAGTAGAGGGTGGTTTCTAAATCGGAGACAACTGCCTCATCCCACGGCAGTCCGTTTAAATATGCTAACCATTCTGCCTCTATTTGGGCCAGGGTCTGATTGTAATAAATTTGCAGGTTCATATCGACGGCTTGTGCCGGTGTGGCGGCATCGTCGATTGTCGCACTGCTGTAGAAGTCGCGGAACCGGGTCCAGCCAAAGTTGTCAACTAAATACTTAACAAACGAGGCAGCTTGCAGATAGCCAATTTCGTGCTGAACCGGGTAAAAATCATTAATGAGATCATTTAATGGAACGGACCGATCCAATTCCAAAAGGGCAGCCGCACGCTGATCGATATCTTCGGGTTTGTAATGGCCGTCACTGGCCCAAACAGCCACTCCTTCGGCCAGGAAAGAGATGCGCTGGGGAGCAAACTGCTGGTCAAGCAGGTGAACCAATTCATGCACCAGGATCTGGTGCAGCTCAATACCAGCATAATCTCGATCTAAATAGGAGACTACGAGTTCAGAGCCGGCATAACCGCCCTGCCCAATAACCCGGTCAATAAAGTAAATATCGAGCGTTCTTTGAGGTGTTTCATTCAGGCGGTTGGCTGCCTGCTGCACGGCCGTTTCCACTTCCACTAACAATTCTGGCAAGTCACGATATGCGGCCGTACCGCTAACCACATGAACCCGGCAGCAGTTCGTTTCCGCCATGACCCAGGTGGCATTGGCTTCTGCCAGCGGCAGTTGGCCGCGATCATACACTACAATCGGAAATGAAATCTGGTTATTGTTAGGATTTTCGTCGCCAATTTGAATGGTGTCATTCAGGTCCAAAAAAACCTGCACTTGATGCGAGCCGGCCCGATTGGACGTTTCCCAGGCCCATTTGACCAGACCATATGGGCTTTGATCTAAATCGCGATCGTTCAGGACACTGCTGCCGACTTCCAGACCATCTACAAACACTGTAATGGTTACATCATCTGGATTGACAGTGGGGGGAATGTACGGCCGTACCTGGAATGAAACCTTGTCACCCGTATAAATTTGCGGGGCCGGATAGATAAAAACGCTATCTCCAGTAATGGACAGGTCTGGCGGTAGTGGTGTAGGAACCGGTGTGGGTAGAACGGCCGTTACCGCTGGTTCAGGCATAACGGTCGGAACAGGTGACGCGGGTAAATCTGTTGGCACGGCCGTGCTCTCAACCGGAGCCTGTGTTAGTGTCGGCGTAGTCCCAACCCCCACAACCGAATTGCAGCCAACCAACAATAAAAACGCTAACAAAAAAATTGCATGACGCTTATACATAAACACCAATACCTGATTTCAATTTCCTGTTACAAAGTCGCTGGCGGTGATGAACCTTCATAATTATACCGTTGTTTGCCAGACGAACCCTTAAACTCCCATGAATTGTAAACCAGTTTACACCCTATTGCTTTGATCAGGGCATTTAGGGTATCCTATGGACTAGCGTTTCATAGGTATTGGTCGCACAAAATGCCTTAGTAGTGGGCTGTAGTGCATTGTAGAAACAGACGGCTGGGGAAACGGCCGTTTGGCTTAGAGGGATGCTATGCTTAATCTACCTGTACCACCAAAAACACGTATTTCACGTCAGTTAACCTGCGTCAGTTGCCACGAACAATTCACCATTGCCGAAGATACTCCTGTACATAACGGGTCGCCAAGCGAAAACTGGCAAATGCCAAATAACATGTATCCCGATGTGAAGCTGCGCTATGAACCAGACCGTTCACAGCGCCCGGTCACACCAGAGGCATTTGCCATCCCCGGCCCCAATGCCGATGATTATCGGCCGTGGGATAACAACCTCCATCCGATCAATTGCCCGCGCTGCGGTGCCGATAACCGCAACTGGCTGCACATCCTCAATCCGTCCCTTGATATCGATGTTGAAAACTTAAACCGAAGAATTCAGAACTATTTACCGCCCTTTCAATTACGCATCATCGGCATTGCAATAGTGTTTTTAGCATCCGTATTGTTTATCTTCAATAATATTTGGCTAAAACCACAAAATATATGGTTCGAAATCACCAATGTAACTATTATTTTCCTAATACTTTCACTGCCATTTTGGTTTGCGCCTGCCACCACCATCGTCAAAATACAGTATGGCATGAGGAAATTCGGCATTGCGACCGGGGCAGTCATTTTCACAGCCATCTTCATGTTTATGGTCGCCCACTTCCATTTCCAATGGGGTACGAAAACGGTACGCAGCCTCATTATGGTAGCCGCCGTCGGTCTGGCTGGCATTATGACCACCCGACAAATGCTGTCCACCTGGCTGGCCCAACGCGAATATGGTTATTTCACCAAAATCGTCCCCCCTACATCCTTGAGTCAGAGAATTTCACCGCCGTTAAAAGTATGGCTCATCTTTACAACGCTGTATTTAATCATCATTCCCGTCCTGTTTTATGTGATTTTCCCCAGCGGTTTTTATTTGCTGACCACGCTGGGAAAACCCAAGCCGCCAGAACCTGCGGTAACCCTGCAACAACGCGTCAATAACATCCTGGGAGAATTGGAATTGGTCCTGATTCAAGCACCGCCGGGAACCATCGAGCCTGCGGCCGAAGCAATTGATGATCTGGTTACGTTTTCGGCCAGTGTTCCCATGCCTGTTGACGCTCTCGACAACTTAACGCTAGAGCAAAGAGCAAATGTTGTTCTTTCGTGGACAAACGATCTCCTTAAAACTGCCTCGGAGGAAGACAAACAATCCATTCACAGTGCCATTACCAATCTGGAATCATTTATCGCAGCAGCTAACCTGGACACGGCCGTATCCGACCCAACAACCACACCAACTACCGTCCAAACCGAACAGCCTCCCTGGGAAAATTTAGACAAAGAATTCTTTGATGCCTGGTTCACATATGTCCTGGCTGCCAGCATTGCCTCGCTGGCCTTCTCATTAGCGGCTGTTGGCGGGTATGTGCGCCGCATCAATTTGCAGCTGCCACTGCCCATCTACCACAGCCTGGCCAACATGACCCGCGTTGTTGTTTGGGAAGCCAAAAGAGCTTTGGAAATAGGAGATGAAGTGCAGCAAATGCAGTGGACGGCCGTTCAGCGCAACAATTTAGGCGGCATTGATTTACTGGGCCTCTACCGCGACAATCATCCTCTGGACCCTAAAAAAGACCTGCTAACGACCAGAATCCTGGCCCAACATTACACAATCAAGTCGGACAAATGGGGAAAAATCGTCGAAGCCGAGATTAAGGCTGTCCGAGTCTGGCCGCAGCCAGGGCATTTCCAGTTAAAGGAAGAAGAAGTGCCTTTAGGAGACCAATTATTTAGCGCAGCAGCAACTCGCGCGGCAGAACGGGCACGGCCGTAACCATCCCTACCCCGCCATTCGTAATAAATTCACCTGACATTTGTCATATATTTTCCTCATCCAGCCTGATTAGCGTTATAATCGCTGGTCGAACATTGACAACCACTGTCTCACATCCCAAAAACCTAACCTCCCGCAGGCTGCGCCTTCCGGGAAGTTACTCAAGGAGCAAAACCAGGAATTTATCATGACAAATCAAACATCAAAAATCATTTATACCTTCGCCGACGAAGCACCAGCCCTGGCAACATACTCATTGTTGCCGATCATCAAAACATTCACCAATGCTGCCAATGTTGCCGTGGAACTAAGCGACATTTCCCTGGCTGGCCGCATCATCGCCAACTTCCCTGAAAACCTCACCGAAGCACAGCGCCAGCCCGATGAACTGGCACAATTAGGCAAACTATCGCAAACGCCAGAAGCCAACATCATCAAACTACCCAACATCAGCGCGTCCATTCCCCAACTACTCGCCGCCATCAAAGAACTGCAAGCCCACGGCTATAACATCCCCGATTACCCCGCCGAACCACAAAACGAAGCAGAAGCGGCGATACAGGCCCGCTATGCCAAAGTATTGGGCAGCGCAGTCAACCCTGTGCTGCGCGAAGGCAATTCCGACCGCCGCGTTGCCGCTGCTGTGAAAGCCTATGCCAAAAAACACCCGCACCGCGTCGGCAAATGGGTTCCCGAATCCAAAACCCACGTCGCCCACATGGACAGCGGCGATTTTTATGGCAGTGAAAAATCGGTGGTGTTGGAAACGGCCGATAACGTCCAAATCAAACTGGTGGCCAAAGATGGCCGCGAGATAATCTTGAAAGAAAGGCTTCCCCTTCTTCCCGGAGAAGTCATTGACGGCTCCTTCATGAGCGCCAAAGCGCTACGCTCTTTCTACGAAAAAGAAGTCAACAATGTCGAAGACGGTGTTCTCCTTTCTTTACATCTAAAAGCGACAATGATGAAAGTCTCCGACCCCATCATGTTCGGTCACGCCGTCACCGTTTACTACAAAGACGTGTTCGAGAAATACGCCGATACCTTCACCCAACTGGGCGTCAATCCCAATAATGGGCTGGGCGATGTCTACACCAAAATCAAGACTCTTCCCGATGCCGAAAGAGCCGCCATCAAAGCAGACATCCAGGCCGTTTACAAGACACGTCCCGCTTTGGCAATGGTTAACTCCAATAAAGGCATCACCAATTTGCACGTCCCCAGCGACATCATCATTGACGCTTCCATGGCTGCTGCCATCCGCGATTCCGGCAAAATGTGGGGGCCAGATAGCAAACCATACGACAGCAAAATGATGATCCCCGACCGTTGTTACGCCGGTATTTACCAGGAAATTATCAGCTTTTGCCAGGAAAATGGCGCCTTCGATGTCACGAAAATGGGCAATGTCTCCAACGTGGGTTTGATGGCGCAAAAAGCGGAAGAGTATGGCTCGCACGACAAAACGTTTGAGATTCCAGCCAACGGAACCGTCCAGGTTGTCAATCAGGCTGGACAAACATTGATGGAACATGAGGTAGAAGCGGGCGACATCTGGCGCATGTGCCAGGCCAAAGATTTGCCCATTCAAGATTGGGTCAAATTAGCCGTCAGCCGTGCCAAAGAAACCGGCGCACCAACTATCTTCTGGCTGGATCCCAATCGCGCCCACGACAGCAACCTGATCGAAAAAGTGAACGCCTACTTGCCCTCGCACGATACGACCGGCCTTGATATTCGCATTATGTCTCCCGTGGATGCCATGCGCTTCTCCTGCGAACAAATCGCGGCGGGCAGCGACGTCATTTCTGTGACCGGCAATGTGCTGCGCGACTACTTGACCGACCTTTTCCCCATCCTCGAGCTGGGCACGAGCGCGAAAATGCTCTCCATCGTGCCGCTGCTGGCTGGCGGCGGGCTGTATGAGACGGGTGCAGGTGGTTCTGCCCCCAAGCATGTGCAGCAGTTCGTCGAAGAAGGGCATCTCCGCTGGGATTCGCTGGGCGAATTCCTGGCATTGGCTGTGGCTCTGGAAACATTGGGACGACAGACGGGTAATGCCAATGCGCTGCTTTTGGGTAAGACGCTGAATCAGGCAACGGGTGATTATCTGGATAATGCCAAATCGCCTTCGCGTAAAGTAAATGAGTTGGATAATCGCGGCAGTCATTTTTATCTGGCGATGTATTGGGCGCAAGCGATGGCCGAGCAAGAGGAAAATGTGGAACTGCAAAAACTGTTCGCGCCACTGGCTCAACAACTCAGTGAAAATGAGGAAACGATTCTGGCCGAGCTTATGGCGGCACAAGGCCAGCCGGTAGATATTGGCGGCTATTACCAACCCGATTTCGACAAAGCAAGCCGGGCAATGCGGCCGAGTGTAACGTTGAATAGGATTCTGGATGCGGTGAATTAATCCACAGATTTCGCCAATTAGGCAGATTTTTGCGGTTATTGGGAGCGAGATGGGAAATCCCGTCTCGCTCTTTTTATACACAGGTGTGCTGTTTATGAATGAGCCGGTAAAGGTATTGACGATTGCAGGGTCGGACAGCGGCGGGGCAGCCGGGTTGCAGGCGGATTTGAAGACGTGGGCAGCGCTGGGCATGTACGGGATGAGTGTGGTGAGTGTGGTGACGGCGCAAAATAGCATGGCGGTAACGGCCGTTCACCCCCTGCCCCTTGATTTTGTCGCCGCCGAACTGGATGCGGTTCTGACCGATTATGGCGCGGCAGCAGTCAAAACCGGCTTTTTAGGCCGGGTTGACCTCATCCAAACCATCGCCGCTAAACTTAGCCTGTATCAGTTATGCAACATCGTCATTGATCCGGTCCTGGTCAACCACAAAGGGCAGGCGATGTTTTCGCCAGAAGTGACGCAAGCTTATATCGATCATCTCCTGCCATTGGCCGATTTGATCACCCCCAACCGGCGCGAGGCGGAACTACTGACTGGGCTGTCAGTGCAAAGTGTGATGGAAATGGAAACGGCCGTTATCCATCTCCACGCCTTCGGTCCCAAATACGTTCTGCTCAAAGGCGGACGCGATGGGGATGAACTGGTTGACTTGTTTTATGACGGAACGGCCGTCACCCAATTCCGTTCACCCCGTATCGACACCATCAATACACATGGCAGCGGCGATACCCTGTCGGCCGCAGTGTGTGCTTTTCTGGCGCAGGGAATGGGGATGGAAACGGCCGTTTATAAGGCCCATCAATTCACCCACCAAGCTATCCAACGCGCCGCCTCCTGGCAGCTTGGCCACGGCCACGGCCCTGTCGCCCCCTATAAACCACAGCACTGATCACACATGGTCCCACCACTCGACCGCCTTGCAAATTTGCCACTCTACTACTTTTCCCCCTTTTGTCTCCTTGCAACTTCACCAATTGCCACATATAATTTGTACATTCAAAACGTTTTGAACACAGGGGATTGCTATGCACGAAAACTTAGTTGCAGTCAATGAAAGTACCGTTTCTGGGATGGGTCGGCTGGCCCGTTTCTTTGGATTTGGCGAAGTGATGGGGCGGTTGTATGGCACCCTTTTGCTAAATCCCGAACCTCTTTCGCTCGATGACCTGGCCGATGGCTTGGAGATCAGCAAAGGATCGGTTAGCATGAACATGCGGGCGCTGGAACGCTGGGGTATGGCCAAAGAGGTTTGGATGCGCGGCGAACGCAAAAAATATTACAAGGCCGAATCGGAGATGTGGCAGGTAATCCGTAACGTCCTGGGCAGCCGCGAACGGCGCGAGGTTGATCTGGCGCTGCACGTCCTGGGTGACAGTGTGGAAAAGCTGCAAAAAGCCGAGGGGGAGTTGACACCTGAAGAAAAAGAACTGGCCAAATATTACCTGGAACGGATTGCCGATTTGCAAAGCTTTTTCCAATTTGCCCAGATTGCCCTGGAAACAGTCCTGGGCGGCGTAGAAAACCTCGACTTTGAGGCCGTGACCAAGATTGAAATCGGGTAAGAGAAAATCGTACGTCATGGTTTCATCCGTCACCAGGTCTATGACGAAATGACACATGAAGCTATGACGTATGAACACCCATCCTCACTTTATTCACCAGGAAATCATTATGAAAATTGCTGTTGGTTCCACCAACCCGGTCAAAGTTGAAGCCGTACGCACGATGGCCCAACGAGTCTGGCCCAAAATTGAAGTGGTGGCTGTCGATGTGCCCTCTGGTGTCAGCGCCATGCCAATGAGCGATGAAGAGGCGCTGGACGGCGCGCGCAATCGGGCACGAGCAGCACGGCAAGCCGCATCTGCCGATTTGGGTGTGGGCCTGGAAGGCGGCGTCCATCCAGAGCCGTTCGGGTTGGCACTGCATGGCTGGGTGGTGATTACGGATGGCAACGGCCGTGAAGGCATTGGTGGCGGCGCGCGGTTACCCCTGCCCCCGGCCATCGCCCAACGCGTTTTAGCCGGTGAAGAACTGGGTGATGTCATGGACGACATCCTCGATGACCATAACGTCAAACAAAAAGGGGGCGCGGTTGGCGCACTGACGGCCGGCCTGGTCATGCGTCAGGAAACCTTCGCCGTTGCCGTGGCCTATGCACTTTCACCGTTCATCGTGCCGGAACTACATGGTACAGCAGCGAAGTGACGCGGATATATTTGTCGTTCGCCCGCCTAGCTCATCCGTGCTACAATTTGGTTTATGAACGCCTCTGACAATCATTCCAAACTGCTATCACAACTGCTTAAAGAACCAGCCGTCAAATATGCGCCCGATTATCAACTGGCACTATTTTCCGAAGAACAGTTGCTCAAAGGCGAAGTTTTTGAATTAGTTACCAGTGAAAATGAATTTCCCGCCCCGCAATTGCTGTATGAACATCCTAATGGCAAAATTTACGTCGGTGATTCTATTAAATGGATGTCGTCAATTGAAAGCGAAACGGTCAATCTCATCATCGCCGATCCCCCTTACAACATTAAAAAAGCGGAATGGGACACATTTGAGTCGCAGCAAGCTTACGTTCAATGGTCGCTTAGTTGGATAGAGCAAGCCGCTCGCGTTTTAAAATCTGATGGAACTTTGTATATCTGTGGATTCTCCGAAATACTGGCTGATATTAAGCTTCCCGCATTAAAATTTTTTTCCGGATGCCGTTGGCTGGTATGGCATTATAAAAACAAAGCCAATCTTCACTCTGATTGGGGCAGGTCGCACGAAAGTATCTTGCACTTTCGTAAAAGCAAGGATTTCACGTTTAACACAGACGACGTGCGAATTCCATATGGAAACCACACCACCAAATACCCTGAGCGAACGCAAGCTGACACAAGTCAGTATGGAAAAGGTGATAAAAGCTACGTATGGCAGCCGCATCCCAAAGGCGCTAAACCGCGCGATGTAATCGAAATACCAACGACCTGTAATGGTATGCATGAAACCACACCCCATCCCACACAAAAACCAGAAGAACTTTTTCGAAAGTTGGTTTTAGCCTCTTCAAATGAGGATGATTTAGTTATTGATCCATTTTTAGGGTCGGGGACAACGGCCGTTACCGCTGAACAACTAAAACGAAGATGGATGGGGTGTGATTTATCCGCAGAATATTGCCAATGGGCCATTGAACGCATTGAATTAGTCAAAGATTGGCCAGTTAAAAAATGGATTGAACACGATGCGAACAATGCCAATCGGAGAAAATCAATTCGATGACACCAAATGCAACTTTATTCGATTTGCAAGCCAGTGTTCAAGATATTTCTGCGTTCAGACAAATCGAAGATTATTACACAATCACTCACGCCTTCTTAAATCTCGTCGCCCAAACCCAACCAACACGTATTATTTCACCTAACGATCATCGCTATATCTTTTACCAATATGATGACACGTATAGTCATAAAATAACACGGCCCTTAAACTCAGACTTGTTCATTGAAGCGCCAAATGGTTTCCAACAGGCGTTCACCTGCTTTATATCTTTATTGGCTGACTTAAAAAAGCATGGTCAAAATGCAACGAACAAAGCCTACGTTCAAAAATATTTGGAAACAAATGAAATCAATAAAGTTGTTTACACAGCTCAACAAAGCATCGGCAGTATTGGTGATTCCTTCGATAACCCCAACCAATCTCGCAAAAGAGTCGGCCAACTCTTTGAAAATTTGATCAAATTGATCATTACCGAAATCGGTTTTACATGCGAATCGCGAACGATTACCGTGCCCATTCCTGGTTCCCCTGACTACTCAATGTCATATGAGCTTGATTTAGTGTTTTCTAAAGATGGGGCAATTATTGCTTCTGAAAGCAAGTTCATTCACCCTGATGAAATCATTGGTTCTGTTAAAACCACCAGTAAGGATAGAATAGACAAGATTTTTCTGGATAAGTTTCTATTGTCTAAACTGCTTGGTCGGGAGATAAAGGTTGTAGCTATCTTTTTGCATGATGTTCAACGCGCCCGTCGGGCAAGCAGCATTTTTGGTATTAATTCGACTTTCAAAACCAACCATTTCCTGGGTTACACAGTGGCTCTAAACCGGATGAATGGTGTTTACTACGTTGACCCCCGCCCAGAGATGATCAACGACCCTCGGTTGAGCAATGAAATTGATAATTTCCAATACTTTCTTGCCCATGACATCTGGCGACTCTGAGAGTCTAAAAAAGGAATCAGCTTACGGGTGATGATATGACCCTGGAACTGGAAAAAATCACCGACAAAATTGATTCGATGGCCCAGAGCGCGGCCCAACGGCTGCAAAAACGGCAGGATTTCACCGAGGATTTGCTGCTGGTGCTGGAACAGTATGCCAGTGATTGGGTGGCAATTGAAGCAGCGCTAGATCATGCTCAATCTTTGGCCGACCCTAAGCATTATCGCTCGGCACGGCCGTTCACCCACACCGATCCCCTCAACGCCGCCATCGACCCGCCCACACTGCCGAGTCAGGCGACCATCATTGCCACCGACGGCTCGCAAATCATGCCCGACCGCCACGCCGCCCATCTCTACTACCTGCTCAACGTCGGCGGCATCATCTATTATCATGGCGGTTCCCGTACCCCCGACCAGTTCACTGAACCCGAACTCCACTTCCCCACCAGCCAGAACGAAGCCAATTTCTTGACTAGCAGCGGCGAAGTCAGCATCGCCCGCGACCTGCTGGAAATTGGCAAGCTGGCCGACGTAGCCTGGAACCAGCGCGGCAGTGATGTGCCCGTACTGGCGATTTTGGATCAGCGACTGCTTTACTGGCCCATCGGCGGGCCGGAAGCCGGTCTGAGCGAGGTAGTTGAAAAGTGGCTGCGAGCCATGACAAAAATCAATGACAGCGGCGCGCTGCTGGCCGGGTATATCGATCGCCCGATGACAACGGCCGTTACCACCCTCCTTCGCTCATTACAAGGACTGCAAGATCAGGCCAATTTTGATTGGAAATCGCTGGGCAAAGCCGGGGCCGGCGGCGGCCTGACCGATGGCTCGCTGTTCTACCGCATCCTGAAACCGGGCCAGCGCAGCAAAGTCTTTGTCTCCGTCTCGCCGCCCAACGAGCGCTTTGCCGAGCAGGACAAAGCCAATGAAGTCTGCTTTTTCTACTTCAATCCGGGGCGGGGCATCGCCCGGGTCGATATTCCCAGATGGGTGGCTAAGAGTGAAACGGCCGTTGCCACCGTCCATGCCCTCATTTACGATCAGTGCCGCATCTTGGGCGACTACCCCTATATCATCGCCCGCGCCGACGAAATGGCCGTCGTCGGCCATCAAGACCAGGAAGAGTTGAATTTTTTGATTGACCTGCACATGCAGCGTTACGGCATCGAAAGCCGCCTGACAGCCAAACAAAGCAGCAAAGGACTGGCCCGCGGCGGTAAAACGAGACACGGATTGTAAAATTAATGATTGAGGATTGATGATTAAATCAGTGACACATGATTTAAAAATTAATCATAAATCATCAAGGATTTAACTATGACGAATCAAGAATTTGGCCGCGTTTTGCGGGCCAGCACGGTGGGTTTTGCTGTGGGCTGCCGGGTGAACCAGTTGGACGCGCCCTCGTTTGGCGGGTTGGTCAAGGCCCAGCCGGTGGACGCCCGCGAAGCAATCTATGGCCTCATCTACGACATGCACATTGACGATGACCCGCTGGTGCGCCGCCTGGTGCTGGCCGAAAGCCCCAACCCATCACTCATCAACGACCAGCGCGAAAACCGGATGCTGCCCATCGAAATGAGCGTTTTGGCCGTCGGTTATCGGCTCAATGGCGACATCCGCCACGGCCTGCCGCCGCGCCCGCCGCTCAATCTGGACCCGGTGCTGCTCTGCACCGATCCGGCTGAAGTGGCTCAATTTAGCGATAATTTGGGGTATTTGCGCCTGATTTTGCGCGCCGGGGAGAGTAACGTGCCCGTTGACCAACTGCTAGTAGCCCACATCAGCAGCGTCTACCACCTTCGCGGCCGGGACACCGACTGGGTACTCAACGTCATCACCGAACTCATCGAACTGCTGCGCAGCAATTACGACGTCCTCATCCCTACCCTGGAAGCACTCAGCGAAGCCTTGCCAGAACTGCCCCAAATAAGTTTACCGTAGGGGCGTACCCTTGTGGTCGCCCTATGCCTGCCCTGGGCGACCACAAGGGTGGCCCCTACGAATCGTCTCCGTTGCCAAATGCCTTCAGGTCTTCGGCCAATTGTAACAGGCGATCTTGGACGGCGTGATGGATTGTGCCTTCGGGGTAGATGCCATTTTCGGCTTGTTCGCCGGCCGGGATGCTAGTGAGCAGCTCAATCCCTTCGTCAATCGTGCGGATAGGCCAGATGTGGAATTGTTTTTGAGTTACGGCCGTTACTACTTCCTCCGCCAACATCAAATGGGCCACGTTGCTGGCCGGAATCATCACTCCCTGCTCGCCGGTCAGACCACGCGCCTGGCAAATGTGGAAAAATCCTTCCACCTTTTCATTTACACCGCCGATGGGCTGCACCTCGCCCCGCTGGTTCACCGAACCGGTCACGGCAATACCCTGCTTGATGGGAATATTACCGAGGCTGGACAGCAGCGCATACAATTCTGTTGAGGAGGCGCTGTCACCATCAATGCCGCCATAATTCTGTTCAAAGGTCAGGCTGGCCGTGAGCGAAAGCGGCTGGTTTTGGGCGTATTTGCCGCCTAGATAGCCCACCAATGTCAGCACGCCCTTATCGTGGATGGGGCCGGACATTTCTGTTTCCCGCTCGATCTGAATAACGCCATCTTCGCCCATATAGGTGCGGGCGGTGATGCGGCCTGGCTGGCCGAAAGCGTATTCGCCCGTATCCAGCACCGATAATCCGTTCACTTGCCCCACAACCGCGCCATCAGTGGAGATGAAGACCGTCTCATCCAACACCTGCTCCCGCACCAGTTCTTCCATACGATTGGCACGATAGATGCGTTCGTTGATGGCTTGTTGAACGTCGGCAGCGGTGGTGGTGTTACGGCCGTTCACCCCCGCCCAATAACTTGCTTCCCGCACCAAATCAGCAATCTGGCCAAAGCGGGTACTGAGCTTGTTTTGATGTTCCGCCAGCCGCGCACCAAACTCGACCACCCTGGCCACCGCCGAACGGTCAAAGTGGCGCAAATTCTCCTCATGGCAGCGGGTGGCCACAAAATCGGCGTACTCAGCTTCATGTGCATCGTCACGCGGCATCGTCGAATCAAAATCGGAGCGCACCTTGAATAAATCGCCAAAATCCTCATCCTGGGCATACAAGGCATAATACAAATTAGGGCTGCCCAACAAAATAATTTTCACCTTCAATGGAATCGGTTCAGGGTCCAGCGATTTGGCAAAAACCTGGGTGTTGTGCATCGTCGCCCGCAGTTGGACATTGATGTTTTGGGCTTTCAACGCTCGTTTTAATGCTTCATACGCCTCAATATCGCGCAGCAAATCGTTGGCGTTAATGATGAGATAGCCACTGTTAGCCCAATGCAGGCTGCCACATTTAATATTGGTAAAATGAGTCGTCACCATGCCGTCCTGCATCTCGTACTCCAACCGCCCCATCAGGTTGTGATAGGTTGGGTCTTGTTCGATAATGACCGGCGCGCCCGTTGTTTTACTATTGTCAACCAGCAGATTGATCTCATAACGGCGCAAATCGGGCAGCGGGCTGCCATCTTCGGCCGGCGGATCAAAATCATGCATGTTTTCCAGCACATCCTGGTGGACTTCGCTCAGGTAAAGCAGCATTTCGTCATGATCGGCGTACGTTTTTTGCAGATGATCAAAGTGCTGCTGGCTGGTGGCTTCGGCCACTTCACGGTCAATTTGCTCCATTTGCCGCCGCGCCTCGCCGCCCATTGTTTGAATTTGATCTAGCACATCATCCAGTTCTTCACCCAGGATTTGCCGCTGCTCTTCGATGGCCTGGCGCTGCTCCAGGGGAATTTGCTGGTAGATTTCAGGCGGGATGGTACGGCCGTCTTGCACAGGCACAATGGCAAATCCGGACGGTGTGTTAAGCAGCCCCAAACTATGTTCGGCCGCCTTGACTTGCAGCGCTTGCAGCAGATCATTTTGCTGCCGCTCAAAATCACGCTGCACCGCCTCCATCGCCTCTTTGTACGCCTCCGAAGCAAAAGCCTGGGGCAGTTCGCGCTGCAAATCGGCCACAAGCTGGCCCATTTGTGCTTTGAACTGCACCCCCTGCCCTGGCGGCAGGCTGATGGCGCGCGGCATGTGTGGTGTGGTGAAGTTGTGGACGTAAATCCAATCATCCGGGGTCGGTTCATCGCCGGTACGTTCGTGCAAAAAGCGCTCGATGGCCGTGGCCCGGCCGGTGCCGGTCGGCCCCAGAACAAAGGTGTTGTACCCCTGGCTCTGAATGCCAATACCAAATTCGATGGCTCGTGTTCCGCGCGGCTGGCCAATGATATTGGTTTGAGCCGGTAATTCGGCCGTGGTTTCGAATTGATAATGGTCCTGGCAGCAAACGCGGCGTAGTTTGTCAGGTGATAATGGTGATACAGGCATGGATGAACTCCAATTCAGAAGGCAGAAGGCAGAAGGCAGTCACTCACACGTCTGCCACTTGCCGTTTGCCACTTGCAAACTTTTTCCCGAATATTACTGCCTGCCTATCATCGAGGCAATGTTTGGGGGAATGAATCTGAACAAAGAAATCGGATTTCTGATCGATAAACCCGAAAAAACAAGTCGTCGATTAAGAAATCCGATTTCAAATCACTTTTTAGCACTGCTCAACTCACCGCCATTACCCATTCTCAGGATGATTGGCTAAAAATTGGTGGTAGTCAGCCATAACTGCCTGCAAATCATCCAGCGGCAGTTCGTAAACGGTATGATCTTCATAACCGGTCATTGTCTCAGCGGCCGTCAAGGCGTTCAAAATCGCCTCTTCCACTGCTTCGACCGTAGCCTCAAAAAATGGGTTCATCCGGCTGTGGGGAACCATCTCCAAATTATGGACCAGTCCGGCTTTGGCCGGCAGATTGTTACCGGTGGCAAAAGCTAAAAATATATCGCCGCTGCCATTGTGTCCCACACTCCCCACCCGGCTCACGCCGACTGTGGCCCGCTGCGCCAGCCGTTTGCACTGCACCGGCAGAAGGGGGGCATCGGTCGCAATGATGACAATAATAGAGCTGCTCTGGAATGGGTCCGGCCAGGGGGGAACGGCCGTATGCGCATGGTTCAAAATACGACCAACAGGTACGCCATCCACGCGAAACAACTGACGGTCACCATAATTGGTCTGAACCAAAGCACCAATTGTATATTTCTGACGTTCAATTTCCACCACACGTGAAGATGTACCAATTCCGCCCTTAAAATCATGGCAGATCATACCTGTGCCGCCGCCGACATTACCCTCTTGAACCGGGCCGCTTTGGGCACCGGCCAATGCTTCGAATACCCGCTCCTTGGTAACATGGAATCCGTTAATGTCATTGAGCCAGCCATCATACGTTTCGGCCACCACCGGCAGCCAAAATCCTTCCCGATAATCTCGCTCAACAACGTAAGAGACCAGTGCATCCCGGACAACTCCCACTTGAAAGGTATTAGTCAACCCAATAGCCGACCCCAACATACCGGACTCTTGCAACCAGGGTAAGCCAGTCATTTCACCGTTACCGTTGAAGGCGTGGTACCCTGCAAAGGCATAGTTATTCCAAATCGAGTCGGCTCGCGGCAAAATGATAGTGACACCGGTACGGGCGATACGTGGTTTATTGTAAATCAGGGTACTGTGCCCAACCAGGACATCGGGAACGTCGGTAATTGCATTATTGGGACCGGTGGGGTAACTGCCAATTTCGATCCCCAGGTCCCGTAATCTGGCGCGCATATGATTTTCTCCTACATGATCTCGTTTACCAAAGCCCAGATACTAGCATACAAACTTTTGACAGGCTATACAGAGGGAAGTAAAATGTTTTATCAGATGGTAAGCGTTCAGTCTCCTCTGGAGGCTTTTGAAGTTTTTGCATCAAAAGTGGCTGTTACCAGAGGTAGAAACTCCAAAAGTCTGAACGGTTACATCAGATGAATACTTTGTTCATCTTAGGTTGTCAGGTAACTCATAAAAACATTTTAGCGATGAATTAGATTTTTGTGTTTTGCTTAGGGAAGGTGGGAGAAAAATTCACATCTAAACCAGACAACCTTCCTGCTTTCACCTGATAGAGGCGATGGAAAACGACATTAAAATTTGTAGACTGGCCTCCGTTCTAATATTGAGACAAAAAGCGGTCAATCCGGCTATCAGCTTTGTGTTTTCCCGCTCTATTCATTCAACCGTTCCCTCATTAATTCCCACATTCCTGTTCTCTGGTTTTGCTTCTTAATTTGAAGTGATTGATTTACGGCCGTTTCCGGCCCAAGGAGGTGAATAAAATAAATTAAACCCATTTACAAACCTTTACACTATTTAATTGGACATGGAGGAGAAATGTCAAAAAAAAACCTTATCATTGTGATCCTGTTACTCATAGCCGCCCTTACCCTCGTTGCTTGTGGTGGCACACAAGAAGTAAGCGCCCCAGATGACGAAGCCGTTTCCAGCACAACTGAGGAACAACCAGCGCCCGAAGAACCCGCCGCCGAAGAACCTGCTGCTGAGGAACCCGCCCCAGCCGAACGCAAAGTCGCCACCTTTATTTGGACCCAGGAATTCGACACCTTAAACCCCATGTATTCCGGCATGTGGTTTGTGTTCGTCACCTATGATCTCTGGAATGCCCCCGCCTGGTACTTCGATAAAGATAACACCCCACAACCCAATATCCTCACCGAAATGCCCTCCGAAGACAACGGCGGCATCACCGACGAAGGCCGAACCATCACCCTCAAGCTGCGCGATGACATCATGTGGTCGGATGGCACGCCCATCACGGCCAACGATTTTGTGTTCACCTATAACATGATCATGGACCCCGGCAACATCGTCCAATCCACCTACCCATATGACCAGTTAACCGATGTAACTGCTACCGATGATCAAACTGTAGTCATGACCTTCGAAGCGCCGTTTGCCCCCTGGCTGACCATGTGGCGCTACTTACTGCCTGAACACGTCTTGCAGCCCGTCTTTGACGCCGAGGGCAGCCTGGATGCCGCCGCCTGGAACCTGGCACCAACCGTTGGCGCTGGCCCCTACGTCTTTGACGAATGGGAATCGGGCAGTTTTGCCCGCTTCGTGCGCAACGATAATTATTACAACGATCCGCCCCTCATCGACGAAATCTTCTTCCGCTTTGTACCCGACGATGCCTCACAAACGGCCGCATTGGTAACCGGTGACGGCGACCTGGGTACCTTCATTCCCTACTCAGACGTTCCTACGCTGGAGGATGCCGGTGTCAAGGTTATCAGCGTACCTTCTGGCTACAACGAAGGCTGGTTCTTTTTCTTCGGCGAAGACGGTCATCCGGCTATCAAAGACCTCAATGTACGCAAAGCTATTGCCTTAGCTCTTGACCGCTTTTCCCTCAGCGAAGATTTACTGCTGGGCTTGACGGAACCGGCAGCAACGCTGTGGGACAACATGCCCTATGTTGATCCGGCCATTGAACCATATCCATACGATCCTGAAGAAGCTAAACGTTTGCTTGATGAAGCCGGTTGGGTAGATAGCAATGGCGACGGAACCCGCGATAAAGATGGCGTGGAACTTGTTTTAACCCATGGCACAACTATCCGCGAAATCCGCCAAGATGCCCAAGCTGTGGCCCAGCAGCAGTTGGCTGAAGTCGGGATTGGTCTAGAGATTTTAAGCTACGATGCCGACATCTTCTTCGAGGATTTGAGTAATGGCGGGCCGGCGGCTTCCGGCGAACTGGACATTTTTGAATGGTCCGATGGCCCGGCTGTTTACCCTGATCCCGATCATTATTACTGGTATTGCAGCGAAATCCCCACTGCTGATTATCCGAGCGGCGGTAACTGGCAATACCTCTGTGATGAGACGTTGGAGAACCTGTTCACGCTGCAAACGACGCAGACCGATTTTGCCGAACGCCAGCAGACTTTCTATGAGATCACCGACTATATGTTCGACAATGTGATCTGGTTGGGCCTCTGGCACGACCCGGACCTGTGGGCGTTAAGCGATCGTTTGACCAACGTAGAAATGTCAGGCGCATCGCCGTTATACAGCATTGCCCAATGGGATTTGACAGAATAAAGTTCGTTAGTTGAGTCGTTGAATTGGAGCAGAGGCGCAGGGGCGCAGGGCAGAATCACCCTTGTTCCCCAGCCCCTCTGCTCCCCTGCTAAAATCGGAGGTTCCATGACGCGCTACATCATCCGCCGCCTGCTGCAAGCCATCCCGCTGTTATTCATTATTAGCGTTATTTTGTTTGTCCTTATGCAAAACATGGGCGATCCCATCGCCACGTTGGGGGGTCGGCGAGCCACACGTCCGGCCGACCGGGAACGTTTGACGCGGCAGTTGGGATTAGACAAACCCATGCACCTGCAATATTTGTATTGGCTGGCCGGCAGCGATTGGGATTTATTTGATTTTGACGGAGATGGGATCGAAGAAACACCGGGAACGCGCCTGGGTGTGCTCCGTGGCGATTTTGGCACGTCGATGGTGAATCGAGGGAAGCCAGTCTGGGAGGTAATTTGGGATCGCATCCCTAATACGCTGATCTTAATGGTTGTGTCGGAGGCGGTGATTATTATCTTCGCCTTATTGATAGGTGTTTATTCGGCGCTGCGGCAGTATTCACTGCTGGATCATGTGATCACGGCCGTTTCCTTCATCGGCTATTCGATGCCCATCTTTTTTATTGCCCTGGTCTCCATTTACATCTTTTCCGTCAACTTCAAGCGCTGGGGGCTGCCCTATTTACCGGCCGTGGGCATGTTTGATCCGCAGGTGGGCAAGACTTGGGGGCAGGTGGCGCTGCACCTCATTTTGCCGACGGTCAGCATCTCGGTGGTCAGCATCGCCGCCTACAGCCGTTACATTCGCAGCACGATGCTGGAGGTGATGAGCCAGGATTACATTCGCACGGCGCGAGCCAAAGGGCTAAAAGGACGCACGGTCATCCTGACCCATGCCCTCAAAAATGCTTCCTTGCCCATTGTCACCGTCGTCGGCCTGGATATTCCTCTGCTGCTGGGCGGCGCAGTTGTCACCGAACGCATTTTCGCCTGGCCAGGAATGGGGCGGCTGTTCTTAGACCATGTTTCCCGTTCCGATTGGGCGGTGGTGATGGGTATTTTGATGCTGCTCTCGGTAGCCGTCATTGTCTTCCAGCTTATCACCGACATCACCTATGCGGCATTAGACCCGCGCATTCGATATGATTAGTCGCCTATTGGAGCGCGGTCTGCCAGACCGCCGGCAGACAAGCTGTCTGCGCTCCTGTTATAAAGGTACCTGACTTATGACGACAATTGACCCGGCAACGGCCGTTTCCACCCCCAAACTAGACGTACTCGAAGCCCCGCCATTAACCCTGGGGCAAATGGCCTGGCGGCGCTTCCGCCGCCACAAAATGGCCATCTTTGGTACAGTGACCATCATCCTGCTCCTGCTTTACTCATTCGGCGGCGTCCTCATCTTCCCCGAACAAGCCGCCAATGCCACCGACACCGGCCTGCGACTCCAGGGTCCATCAACTGACCACCCCTTTGGCACCGACACCATTGGCCGCGACATTCTGGCCCGCACCGTGCACGGCGGCCGTATCTCCATGCTCATTGGCATCACCGCTGCCCTGCTGGAAATCATGGTCGGCGTCATCATCGGGGCAATTGCCGGTTATTACGGCGGACTGATTGATGCCATCCTCATGCGTTTCACCGAGGCTATGCTCAACATCCCGCAAATATTTTTGCTCATCGTCATGTCCAAAATTGTGGGGGGCAGTGTCCTGTTTATCATCATCATCATCGGCCTGACCAGTTGGATGTATGTGGCCCGCATTGTTCGCGCTGAATTCCTGCATATCAAGGAGAATGAGTTTATCCTGGCGGCCAAAGCGATTGGCACGCCGACGAACCAGATCATTTTCAAGCACATCCTGCCCAACAGCATTGCTCCCATCGTCGTTTCGGCGACGCTGAGCGTGGCCAATGCCATTCTGGCCGAAGCGTATATCAGCTTTTTGGGACTGGGCGTGCAGCCGCCGACGCCGACCTGGGGCAACATGCTCGATGGCTCGTACAATTACATCGAAACGGCCCCCTGGCTGTGGATTTTCCCCGGCCTGCTCATCGTGCTGACGGTGCTCAGCATTAACTTTGTCGGTGACGGTCTGCGTGATGCATTGGACCCGCGCAGTCGGACGGTTTAAGGAACAGGGGTGAGAGGGTGCAGGGGTGAAAGGGTGAATGGTTCTTCCCCGCCCCCCTGTTCCCCGCGATCTTTGGTCGCTGCGCCCCCTGCAATGATTGGGAGAATAACATTTTGAACCCATCCAATACAATCCTCGAAGTAGACAATCTTCAGGTGCAGTTTGAGACGCCGGAGGGAATTGTTCATGCAGTAAATGGCATTTCCTACCAGGTTAAGGAAGGTGAAGCGGTGGCCGTGGTCGGCGAAAGCGGCTGCGGCAAGTCGGTGAGCATGATGTCCATCCTGGGGCTGATTCCGATACCGCCGGGCAAGATTGTAAACGGCCGTGCCACCTGGCTAAACCGTGACCTCATCAAACTGCCCGAAGAAGAAATGGAAGAAATACGCGGCGGCGAAATCGGGATGATCTTTCAAGACCCGATGACCTCGCTCAATCCGGTTCTAAGCATTGAGCGGCAGCTCACCGAAGCGCTGCGCAAACATTACGACATGGAACTGGAACCGGCCCGTAAACGGGCCGTCGAACTGCTGGAACTGGTGGGCATCCCCGACGCTGAGCGCCGCTTGGGTGATTATCCACACCAGTTTTCCGGCGGCATGCGCCAGCGGGTGATGATCGCCATGATGCTGGCCTGCAATCCTACGCTGCTCATCGCCGACGAGCCGACGACGGCGCTGGATGTCACCATCCAGGCCCAAATCGTCGATCTGGTCATCCGCATGCGTGAGAAAATGGGTATGGCCATGATCTGGATCACCCACGATTTGGGCGTCGTCGCCGGTCTGGCCGACCGGGTGATCGTGATGTATGCCGGTTATATTGTGGAAGAAGCGGTGGTGGATGATTTGTATGAACGGCCGTCACACCCCTACACACTGGCGCTGCTGGCCGCCCTGCCCCGCGTGGATCGACGACGTGAACACCGACTAAAATCGATCCCCGGCGCGCCGCCCAATCTGTTGGTAGAACCGCACGGTTGCCCCTTCGCCCCGCGCTGCGACTACATCATCGACCAATGCCGCGCCGAAATGCCGCCGCTGGCCCCAGTTGGCCCAAACCACAAAGCAGCCTGCTGGAGAAGTGAAGAGGTGAGCGGGTGAAAGGGCGAAGGGGTGAACGTTTATCACCCTTTCACCTCTTCACCCTTTCATTCATGCACGGGAGAAGGCAATGAACAACAACACTCTAGTGACCGTCAAAAATCTCAAAAAACATTTTCCCATCCAGCGCGGGATTGTCGTCCAGCGGACTGTGGGCGCGGTGAAGGCGGTGGATGGCATCAGCTTCAACATCGCTCGCGGCGAGACGCTGGGGCTGGTGGGCGAGAGCGGCTGCGGCAAGAGCACGGCCGGCCGCACGTTGCTGGGTCTCTACCCAGCTACAGATGGCCAGATTACGATTGACGGCCTGGATGTGCGTACTGCCAAAGGCAAAGAGCTGCTGGCCGTGCGGCGCAAGGCGCAGATGATTTTCCAGGACCCGTTCGCTTCGCTTAATCCACGCTGGACGGTCAATTCGATTGTCAGCGAGCCACTGCGCGTACACAAGCTGCTGCCCAATGAAAAGGAACGGGCCGACCGGGTAAAAGAACTACTGGAGTTGGTAGGTCTCAGCAGTCGTTATGTCAATCGATTCCCCCATGAATTCTCCGGGGGGCAGCGGCAGCGTATCGGTGTGGCCCGCGCCCTGGCTTCCGAGCCGGATTTCATCGTCTGCGATGAGCCGATTTCGGCGTTGGATGTGTCGATTCAGGCCCAGGTGGTCAATTTGTTAGAGGATTTGCAGGCCCAGTTTAATCTGACCTACCTGTTCATCGCCCACGATTTGAGCATGGTCCGCCACATTTGCAGCCGCGTGGCGGTGATGTACCTGGGGGTAATGGCCGAACTGGCCGGGAAGGATGAGCTGTACGAAAATCCGCTGCATCCGTATACCCAGGCGTTGTTATCGGCCGTTCCCGTGCCCGACCCCAAAACATCGCGTAAACGGCAGCGCATCATCCTTACCGGTGACGTACCCAGCCCGATTGACCCGCCATCCGGCTGCCGCTTTCACACCCGCTGCCCCATCGCCCAGCCGCACTGTGCCCAGGTGGAACCGGCCTGGCGCGAAGTGGGGACGGGCCATTTTGTCGCCTGCCATGAGGTAGAGCCAAAGTTTGTGCCGGAGAAGAGCCTGGACGCGTACTGACACGGAAAAGCGTGGATTGACATATATGCATATTATACATATAATGCCAGAAAATGAAGTTTCAATTTGATCCGGCGAAGGCAAAAAGCAATCTCAGGAAACACGGCATCTCCTTTGCTGATGCGGAAGGCATTTTTTACGATCCTTTGGCCATTCACACAGAAGACCCTTACACTGAAGGTGAAGAAAGGTGGATTGCGGTAGGTATGGGAAGCGCCAACCAGATTCTCGTCGTTGTTTATACGTTTCGCGGCGACGAAATAAGGCTTATCTCGGTTCGACGGGCCACACGTCGTGAGGTGAAAGATTATGAAAGCTGAATATGATTTTTCGAAGGGTAAACGCGGGGCAATTCTGACTAGTAAAGGCAAAACCCGTATTACAATTTATATTGACGACGCGATCCTTGAAGAATTTCGTGCCAGAGCAGAAGGGGCGGGAACTGGCTATCAAACGATGATCAATGACGCACTCAAAGAATACCTGACCGAAAGATATGAACCTCCGGTTACAGAATCTGTCCTAAGGCGGGTCTTACAAGAGGAGATGCCAAAGTGGGAGAAGTGAGGTGGAGTTGGAGAGTGGGGTGGAAACGGCCGTGAATAGTTTGAGCAAACGATCATTTTGAGATAAACGATATGGACACTAATGTCGATAAAATGTTGCAATATTGTTCCAGCATAGCCAGTGAATTTTCTGCACGACTGAATAGAATTCGAGCATATGTACCTAATCACAAACCAAGCGCCGGGGTTGCCAATGAAGCTATTCTGAGGAACTTTCTTGCCCAACTTTCTGCGGCGCGATACGCGGTCGGGCAAGGTTTTATATGTGACCCGGTTATGCCGGAACTGGTGAGTCGGCAATGCGACATACTTGTATATGATCAGCATAGCTATCCATTAGTGTATTCTGAAGGGGATATTAACGTTGTTTTCCCCCATGCAGTCGAAATGCTCATTGAAGTAAAGACAGGACTATCCAAACAAGCTTTGCGGGATGCGTTGGACAATATTGGTACTGCAAAACAGATGAAGCCCTCAATCAATGGTGTGATTTTCGCCTTTGAGTCCCCCAAGACAAGTACGATCATTAAAAACCTGCAAGAATGTTCAGCTGGCGTAACATTACAACATTTGCCTATCGCCATACTTTTACTTGACAAAGGCACTATCATTCATCGTTGGCCAGGCACCGGGGATGGTGGGAAAGATAACCCTTACCAAGTTTGTGTCAGTAGTCAAAATATGCCTGGTACAGTAATAGCTTTTCTATTGTTACTCTTTTTTGATGTTTTAATGCAAGGTGTATGGGGTGGTGCCAGTGTTGTGAATATGTTACAGAAACTACTGGCTGATGATACAGCGGTGTTGCTGGATGAATTGATACCATAATTCAGTTGTATCACGCCTTTCAATAAAAGGAACTCCCCATGACCACACCCATCAAAATCGAAGAAAAATATGAACGAAATGGCTGGCCGGCCGTCAAACGACCCGACATCAAACCACCTGACGGCTGGAGCCTGGAACTGATCAACTCCGTCAACCTGATCCACCATCACCGGCTGTCGCCGGATGGGCAGACGCTGGCTTTTTGCTGGCAGAGAGACGGCGAGACCAACATTTATACGGTTCCGGCAGGCGGTGGCTGGCCGCAGCGTATCACCGTGGGGCGCAAGCCAACCGTGTACTGGATGGATCGCGCGCCGCAGTGGTCGGGTGACGGCCGTTTCCTCACCTTCACCATGAACGGACACGTCCACGTCGCCCCCGCCGATGGCACCGGATTGGCCAAAAAGATCAGCGACTTCACCGATGGGGCCTACGCACCGGTGTGGCTGCCGGACAGCAATCGGCTTATCGTCGGCGTGTCGCGGCAGGAGTGCAGCAAGCTGCTGCTCACCGACCGGGATGGAAGCTGGCCCCGCGCCCTGACCACAGGCGAAGAAGGGGATGATTTTGATGCGCAGCCCTCGCCGCAGGGTGATTTCATCGCCTATGCCCACCGCCCTCTCAACGACCTCAACCGCCTCGATTTGCGCCTGGTCGAGGTGGAAACGGGACAGGTGCGCCAGTTGGTTGGCGCGCCCAAGCAAAAAAGCTGGTTCCCCCGCTGGTCGCCCGATGGCCAATGGATCGCCTTCCTCTCGCAGCGGCCCAACTTTAACGAGGTGTGGCTGATACGGCCGGATGGCTCCGGCGAGCACCAGTTGACCCATTTGGGGCACGACGTGGGCGAATTTAGTTGGTCGCCGGACGGCCGTACCCTGGTTGCCACCATCAATCGCGGCGGCGCAATGGATTTGGCGCTTATCGACGCCGACAGCGGCGCGGTGACCGATTTGCGCACCGGATTAGGTATTTATGTGCGACCTTGCTGGTCACCTGATGGCAGCTATCTCACCGTCGAATACGAAAATGCCACCACCCCGCCTGACCTCTACCGCGTTGAAGTGGATGGCGGGGCGATGACCCAGCTTACCTTCTCCAATCCGCCGGCGCTGGCCCGCCTGCCGCAAGTCACGCCAGAGCGCATCAGCTACCAGAGCTACGACGACCTGGAAATCCACGCCTTCCTCTACAAGCCGGCGAAGCCCAACGGCGCGGCCATCCTGCGCCCGCACGGCGGCCCCACCGACCAGTGGCGTTTTGATTGGGATCCGCTAACCCAATATTTGGTCGCCAAAGGGTACACCTTCGTCGCGCCCAACTTCCGCGGCAGCACCGGCTACGGCGTTGCCTTTGAGCATGGCAATTACGACAACTGGGGCGTCGGCGACACGCAAGACTGCCTGTACGGGGCACGCTATTTGCATACGCTGGACTGGGTCAACCCGGCCAAAATCAGCATTTTTGGCTCCAGCTACGGCGGCTACATGGTCGCCTGCTGTTTGGCCCGCGACCCCGACTACCTGTTTGCCTGCGGCGTCAGCAAGTACGGCGACGCCGACCTTTATACCTCCTGGGCGCAGTGTGAACGGGAAACGCGGCTGTACACGGAGATGCAGCTGGGCCATCCCACGACCAACTGGCAGGTCTACCTCGACGCCTCGCCCCTTTTGCAAATCGAGAATGTGCAGAAGCCCATCCTCCTGCTGCACGGCCTATTGGACGACATCGTGCCGCCGCAGTCGTCGGAAATTTGGGCCGAGGCGATGCGCCGCGCCGGGAAGACGTTTGAGTATAAGACGTACGCCGATGAGCCGCACGGTTTCCTCAAGCATGAGACGGAAATGGATTACCAGCGCCGCCTGGAAATTTTTATGGATTGGTATCTGGTGCCGCGATGATTGGGTACGGCCGTTACTCCACCTCCTCACCCTCTCCCCATCAACTTTGCTCGATGGACAGTGGAAAATTTCGTTAAATTGACAAGTGTCACGTGACGGATTACACTTAGCGTATGATCAAGTCTTTCGCCGATCGGCGCTCGCAGGAATTATATGCGACAGGCAGGGCAAAGAATTTTCCGCCTGATGTGGCTAAACGAGCCGCCCGGAAACTAGAGTACGTTGACTTGGCAGCGAGACTGGAAGACTTGAGGGTTCCACCCGGTAACCGGCTTCACGCCCTCAAAGGCGACCGAAAGGGACAGCATTCGATTTCTATCAACAACCAGTGGCGCATTTGTTTTCGGTTTGTCGATGGTGACGCCTACGATGTCGAGGTATGTGATTACCACTGAAACGAGGTATTTGATATGAGTATTCCCAACACAACCGGTATGCAGCGGCGACCTACCCATCCAGGGGAAATGCTGCGCGAGGATTTTCTACCAGATTACGGTCTCACTGCTTCCAGTCTGGCAAAAGCTATTGGCGTTTCCCGCCAATCAATCAGTGAGCTGCTGCGTGAACGTCGCAGGGTCAGCCCGGAAATGGCCCTCCGGCTGGCGCGGCTATTCGGTAATTCGCCGGAATTCTGGTTAAACGCGCAGCGTGCCGTCGATCTGTGGGATGCTGCCCAGGCAATTCAAAGCGATGTAACGCGTATCAGACCGCTTGCTCCTGCTTGACAAACGGGTTGGATGGTTTTGGACAACAGTGTTCGTTACCCGCTAATATGCGTACCAAACTCCGACGGAACAAGCGGCCAAAGCAACGGCCGTTCTACCATTTCCGTTCACTATATTCTTTCGCAAATGGGTAGCGTCTGACGAGCGTATAAACTTGGTTAGGCATCATGTTTGGTTTAGGATTATGATTACATTATGGCCAAACAAACATTTCTCATTTTCCTGTTGATTGGGAGCTTAACCGCTTGCACAAAAGCAGAATTGGCTTCTATGCCCACTTTGGCAGCAACGCCTGCTGCGACCACGACAGCCACTCAAGAACCTTTGGTTACCCCGACCCCATCACCCACCAACACAGCGACAGCGACCAATACGCTGACACCAACGCCAACGCCAACGGCGACGCCCAGCCCAATACCTTCGCCTACTTCATCCCTTTGGAACACTGATTTAGTACCTGTTAACCCTGATTTTCAGGTAGTAAATCAATTGGGGGGACGTATCAATAGAGTAGTCGTGCAGGATGACATCGCTTATGTGGGTGTTGGGCCGCGTTTGTGGACACTTGATATTTCTCAGCCGGAAATGCCTGTAGAACTTGGAAAAAGTGATGTTTTGCCGGGTTTAATTCAATATATCGCCGTGTCGAATAGTACTGCATATCTTCTTACTGATGACGAAACAGGTTTCTGGATAGCTGACATTTCCCAGCCTGACCAAATTCAAATAGTCGATTTTTTTGAGACAACGGTACCCATTAATTTTTTGCGAGAATGGAACGGCCGTTTGTATGTCGCGCCATCTTCGCGGGACATAGATACGCTAATTTTTAGTCTGGAAGCTCCCTATCACCCCACTTTGCTGGGAGAATTACCGGAAAAGTATTATCCATCTTCAGATCCAGATAACGCTTATGTGTATTCGTCTACACAAAACGACGGCGATCAAATCACAATTTCAGAAGTTGATGCCACAGATATCCATCACTTAAAATCCGTTTCCGAAGTTATGGTAAAAATGGACGGAGGAGGATATTTTATTGATGTTGATTCTGGCCAATACTACTTTTTAAGCATTGATGGTATGCCCACCATTTGGGTGATGGATAAACAGGATTCAAATTCGCTAACAAAACTGAATATTGAATTATCGCCTTATTTTCGCAGCATTGAGATCCGAGACCAAATTATCTATTTACGAGAAAATTTTCTGGATGCCGGTTCTTATGGAAGCAGTGTTGATGCTTACGACGTATCCGGGAGCCAAGTTCGCCAGCTAGAAAATTTGTCAGCAGGCAATAAAAGTTATGATTTGTTTGTTCATCAAGATATTGTTTATGTTGCTACAGGCGAGAGCCTTATCATTGCTGAAATCACCAAGGATCGTAATCTCGAAAAGTTATCAGAGTGGCGAAGTTTAGGGGACTTGGACTGGATTGATGCCGGTGATGATCAAATCTTTACCTTGAATAGTTGGGATAATCGCCTGTATCAATTTCAAAAAGATTCGCCGCAGAACCTTCGGTTTCTGTATGATTATCAGGAATGGAAGATAGATACGGTGGCTCTTGGCGAAGATACGATTTTTACAGGGGGATGGTTTTCTGGAATCCATCGATATGATTACACAACAATTCCCTGGCAGGAAACGGCCGTTTTTGATCGCCCATTTGGAATAGAAACAGTTGGTCATATGACTGTTCACGACGGTACTCTCTATGCATCACTAGATGGCGACTTAGCTGTTTTTGATGTATCTGATCTCGCACAAATAGAGCAAATAGGTGAGCTTAACGAAGTCCGTAATTACAGTGCACCATTTGCAGTTGAACAAGGCCATTTGTTTTCGTGGGTCGAGGGTTATGGTCTGAAAATAATAAAGATTACTGACCCAACATCTCCCGAAGAGATTGGATTATTGCCTGACGAGTCAGGTTATTATCTATTTGATTTGGCAGCTCATGGAAAATTTTTGTACTTACTAACAGCTTCATGTTATCGAGCCCAGTTTGAATGCGACAACCAAAATATCATTATGCGCGTTGTTGACGCAACCGATCTGGCCCATATGACTGAGGTTGCTCAACTGCCAACCATAAATGACGTAACTTTTATCAATATCGCCGGTGAGAAATTATTGTTAGGTGGCGACGAATTATGGTTGGTAGATATAACAGAACCGACGCAGCCGCAGGTAAACGGCCGTTTCCCCACCCCCGGTTATTCTCGAGATGCCGTGCTAGTAAATGATCTAATTTATGTTGCCGATGGTGCTGGGGGATTGTTGATTTTGCAAATGACAGAGTAAAATTCGTTAAATTTTTGGGCGGCAGGTATCAATTCATATGCGCGTCAAACCCCAATGAAGCGAATAGGTGTCGTCTGATGAGCGTATAGCCCCGGTTAGGCAGCATGTTCGGTTTAGGATTATGATTGCAGGATGGCCAAACAAACGTTTCTCATTCTCCTGTTGATTGCGACCTTAACTGCTTGTACAAAAGTAGAATTGGCTTCCGTGCTCACTCCAGCAGCAACGGCTGCTGCGACCATGACCGCCACGCAAGTACCTTCAGTTACCCCAACCCCATTACCCACCAACACAGAAACAGCAACAAATACACCAGCGCCAACTAAAACAGAAACAGCAACAGCGACGCCGATGCCTACAGTCACGCCCCCGTTTACTCAGCTTGAACCATTTACACAAACAGAAAATATTGGAGAAATGGAGTTGGAAATTGTGAACCAGGTCGGCGGAGCGGTAACGGCCGTTGCCATCCAAGATAATCTTGCTTATTTAGGGATTGGCTCCCGTTTAGCCGTCGCCGATATTTCCGATCAAACACAACCCAAAGTAATTTTCTGGAGCAGTATTTTGCCAGACGTGGCGGCACAAATTACTCTCCGTGATGGATTGGCTTATGTGGCATTGGGGCAAGCTGGTTTATGGATTTTCGATATTGCCAACCCTGCTGAATTGAGACCATTAGGGCATGTCCTTACAACTAGCCCTGCCCGTCATTTTCTTTTACAGAACAACTTGATTTATTCGGTGGATACAAGGGGCGAGCCAGGAAAAGAACAATTCATGAGTGTTGTGGATGTGGTTAATCCATCACAACCTGTGGAAATCAGCACCTTTGCTTTACCTTCTCGAGTCATAAAATTATTGATGGTGGATAACTATCTTTATATTGATGCTTATCCGAACCATGTTGATTATGAGAATGTGTTGTGGGTTGTTGATGTGTCTGATTCACGCAATCCAGAATTGCTAAAGAGTGTACCTGAATTGGCTGGGCGTGATATGGTCGAAATTCAGGGTAACCGGCTGCTTATTGCCAAAGGTGGAACTTTGATTGTGGCGGATGTGAGCAATCCAGCATCCCCTGTGAAAATGATACAAACGCCTATTTTGACGGATTGGGGCGAATTTTATTATCTACATGAAATTCAAGACACGATTTGGGCGATTGGAGTATTTGGAGATTTAGGTTATTGTGGAGGTTTATTGTATGCGCTGGATATTTCGGAGCTAAACAATATACGTCGATTAAGTGATTTTTCAGTTGATTGCAATGATTACGATGTGATAAGTATGAACGGTTTGCCCTACTTAACGGATGGCTATGAGATGATTAACATTAGCAATCCACAACATCCCTTTTCATCTTCTTTTATTGGGGAAATACCAACAACCTTACCTATACGTCAGTTAGACTTTGACGATTTTTTGTATGGCTTAAGTGGTGACGATGTTTATATTTTCGATGCAACGAGTCCCATACGACCGCAGTTAATCAATTTGTATAAAAGCAAATACACAGTCAATGACATGGTTGTAAATGGGTCACAGCTTTATTTGGCAACATATTGGGAAGGCATCGTTGACGTTGACATGACAAACCCAGATAACCCGCAAGAAACGGCCGTTACCAGTTCAGAATATCATGCCGAAAATAGCGTTGATCCTGTTTGTAATGATGACCGGCTTTACGCTTTGCTTAACGGGAAGTTAGGTATCTTTGACTCCACTACATTGCAGTGGCTTGGAGGAGATGAGGAGGGATTCTACGGGTACGGCCGTTATCGTTCATTTGCAGTTGAAAACAATACATTATGGGCCTGGGCAACCACTGACGAAGGTTATGGGTTGCTGGCAATGGATGTCACAATTCCCGAACAGATAAGGCAAATTGGATTCCTTCATGATGAAACGCCCCCCGAAAATGTTCTTGGAATAGTCGCCGATCAAGGATTGGTATACAGTTTAATCGGTGATGACTGCTATTTTTACCCTAATTTTGGCTGCAATGACACTGTCTTGAACATTATAGATGTGAGTAATCCAGGACAAATGAGGCAGCTTGCTAACATTAATGTTGCATCTGGTATCCAACATATGACAAAATCAGGTAACATGCTGTTGTTAGTTGGCGATGATTTGTGGCTGATAGATGCATCAAACCCAACACAACCGCAAGTAAACGGCCGTTTCCCCACCCCCGGTTATGCGCAAGATGCCGTGCTGGTAAATGATCTGATTTATGTTGCCGATGGCGCTGGGGGATTGTTGATTTTGCAAATGACAGAGTAAAATTCGATAAACTTTTTGGCGGCAGGTATCAAATCATATGCGGACCAAACCCAGACGAAGCGAACGGCAACGGCCGCAGCCACAATCTCCCCTCCTCACTCTCCCCTTCCGCCAACCACGCAACCCGTTCCCGCCGGCCGAAATCCTGACCCCCGACCAGATTCAACAGCTTCACGACGCCTCAATGCACATTTTAGAGAACATTGGCCTGGATTTCCTGGACGACGAAGCGCTGGCCATCTGGCAGCAAGCGGGGGCCAAAGTGGATCGCGCCGCCCGTCACGTCTGGATTGATCGTGGCCTGCTGCTGGAAGCCATCGCTCCGGCCCCGGCCACATTCACCTGGCGCGCCCGCAATCCGGCCCGGAATGTGGTCATTGGCGGCAGTGCGCTGGCCTTCGGACCGAATGGGGGGATGGTGTACGCGATGGATTTGGATAACGGCCGTCGCCCCGGCACGCTGGCCGATTTCACCAATTTCGTCAAACTCTCCCACCTGATCAACACCATCCACTTTTCCAGTTGGGAGCAGGTCGCCGCCCACGACGTGCCTGTTTCGACCCGTCATTTACAGCGCCTGTTGGTCGCCTTCACCCATTCGGATAAGGCAGTGATGGAGGCCGCGCACGGCCGTATCATCACCGCCGACAATTTAGAGATGGCCCGCCTCGTTTTTGGCAGCCTGGATGGCGATCCGGTCATCGGCGACGTCATCAACGTCAACAGCCCGCTGCGCTACGACGAGCGCATGTTGGGTGGCCTGATCAACTACGCTCGCGCCGGGCAGGTCTGCTTCATCACCCCCTTCATCCTGGCCGGGGCGATGAGTCCGGTGACGCTGGCTGCGGCGCTGGCCCAGCAAAACGCCGAAGCGCTGGCCGGCGTGGCCCTGACCCAACTGGTGCGGCCCGGCGCGCCCGTCGTCTATGGCGGCTTTACGACCAACGTGGACATGAAAAGCGGCAGCCCGGCCTTTGGCACGCCGGAAGGAGCCTGGGCGATCATCGCCGGGGCGCAGTTGGCCCGCTTTTACCGGCTGCCCTACCGGGCCAGCGGCGGCCTGACCAGCGCCAAAACGGCCGACGCCCAATCGGCTTACGAATCGTTGTGGAATCTGTGGCCGGCGGTTATGGCCCACACCAATCTGCTCATGCACGCTGTCGGCTGGCTGGACGGTGGGCTGACGGCCGCGTTTGAGAAGTTCATCATCGACGCCGAAAATCTAGCCATGTTCAGCCGCTTTTTGGAGGGATTTGTCATTGATGACGATTCGCTGGCGTTGGACGCCATCGCCGAAGTGGGGCCGGGTGGCCATCATTTTGGCACGGAGCATACGCAGGCCCACTACAAAACGGCGTTTTACCAGTCGGCGCTCAGCGACCGGCTGAATTTTGACGCCTGGCAGGCGTCGGGCAGCGTCGATGCAGCGCAGCGGGCCAACACTATCTGGAAGGAACTACTGGCTCAATACGAACCGCCGCCGCTCGACCCATCTATCGCCGAAAGCCTGCGCGATTACGTCGCCCGGCGGGAGCGGGAGTTGGCGGGCGTGAATTTGTATGAATAGCAAGGGAGCAAGGGGGCAGGGGAGCAGAGGTGCAGGGGAGAAAATCACCCTTTCACCCCATCGCCCCTGCTCCCCTGCAAAAATCAACGCCGCGATGACTGTGCATACCCATACACCCCACCAATCACCAGCAGCAGCCCCGTCAAACCGCCGACAAAAACCCAGGTCGTCGCCTTACTTGGGTCAAATTCAGCCCAGGCACGGGCCACGGCAATGAGAATGAGGACGATGCCCAACATCTGGCTTTGCAGGGTGATGCGGGCCGCGCTCCAACGTTGGTCGGCGGCCACGCCCAGGGCGACCACACCGGGCAAGGCAAACCAGCCGCCCACCACGCGGGCCGTCAACGGACTTAACTGCCAGGGCCAGATGGGAATGAACCAATCCGGTTTCAATAACATGAGGAACCCATTGGCCAGATTGATCAGCCCCAGCCCGGCCATCGCCCAACGTATCGCCGGGGGTAGGATGGTTTCGTTGGGGGCAGGCTGGCGGGGGTCGGTACGGCCGTTACGCCACCACAACGCCGGTATCAAAATCGGAGTCGCCAGATACAAAAACAGCCAGGCCCAAAACGCCGGATGGCTGTGATTGAAACGATCATAATGCAGCACGGTGGCAATGGCCATAAACCAGACAAAGGTCGAAACGGCCGGAAAACCCAAGGCCACTTCATGCCAGCGTTTGGCCAGCGCCACCCGGACGAAAAAATAGGCGCCAGCCAGATACCCGGCCCCCATCATCATCGGCGTCATCGTCGGCTTAATCGTCCAGGCAAAGTAGTCCGTCGTGCGTTCAGGCATCAGATACAGGATGATAAACGCCAGCACCAGCACCGGCACGACTAAAATGGCTACCCACCGGGTCAAAGGGAAGATACGATCGTCTTGCATGGCACTCCTTGCAATCAAAAAACTTGTTGGATTTGCACCAGGGAGAAAAAATGGTCCGAATAGGGCCACCGTCGCTATTTTAACATAGGGAAGTTCCACTTGTACAGGCGCTAAATTTAGCCGCGAATCGAGTAAAATTATTGTACTTACTTGTTAGTCGATTTTGTTGCAGATTGAAAAAATTAATACCGGTATCGTAGGGGCGCCGCCCAGGGCAGGCACTAGGCACTGCCCCTACGCCAATAACGGCGGTATTTTGTTAATCCACAAGAAAATCGATCCGCTTTTGAAAAAGGGAAAACGATGACTGAATTCTTCAACTACGACGAATTGACCTGGCCGGAAGTGGCCGATTTACCGCGGGATACACCGCTCATCATCCCGCTGGGCGAGGGTTATAACCTGGACCAGTTGGCCAGCGCCCTGGGCAATCCGGCACGGGCCGGGCTGCTGCCGCCGATTCCGTTTGGCTGGCGCGGCAGCGGGCTGGCCGTACCCGAACCACTGCTGGGCCAACTGGTCGCCAATCTACTGGACAGCCTGCGCGATGATGGCTTCTCCCGCGTCTATGCCCTCACCCCCCAATCCATCGACCTGAATCTTGGCCCAAACCACATCGCCTTACCCCACGCAACCCAGTTCACCCCGGCTCCCCTGCTCCCCTGCACCCTTGCCTCCGACCAAGTCGTCCTCATCCCCATCGGCCACACGGAGCAGCACGGCTACCACTTGCCCCTGTCCACCGATACGCTGATTATCGGGCATATCGGACGGGAAACGGAGAAAGCAATCCCTGATTCAGCCGTTGCTCTCCCCGTCTTCCCCTATGGGGTCAGCACCCACCGTCAGGCCTTCGCTGGGACGCTCAACTGCGGCGGCCGGGCCTTTGAGGATTTCTGGCTAGCGGTAGTTGACGTCCTGGTAGCGCGCGGCTTCACAAAAATGTACTTCATGAGCGGGCACGGCGGCAACGTTTCCTTTTTGGTGACCGTGATCAAATACGCCGGGGAGCGCCACCGCCGCATCTTTTGCGCCACCGCCTGGCTGCACACCTCCGGCAAACTGGGGGCCGAAGCGCTGGCCAGGCACCGCCGTTCGGCGCGGGGCGGCATGGGTCACGCCGGCGAGTTGGAAACGGCAATGATCCTTCACCTGCGCCCCGACCTGACCCACATGGATCGTGTCGTGGACGAGACGGATTTTGTGACGAC
Source organism: Ardenticatenaceae bacterium (assembly GCA_020634245.1). Classification (GTDB taxonomy): domain Bacteria; phylum Chloroflexota; class Anaerolineae; order Promineifilales; family Promineifilaceae; genus JACKCC01. The sequence continues at coordinate 286,189 of JACKCC010000008.1, forward strand.
GGAGAATTATTATATGGACTGGATCGAAGGCGGCTCGCTGGTGGCCAATCCGCCCTGGGATGATGACACGGCTACAGGGGCATACGGGGCGGGCAGTGTGGCGACGGCGGAGAATGGGAAGATTTGGTTGGAAACGGCCGTACAGGAAAAAGTCGCCCACGTCCACGAAATCCACGAACAGCACCGCCGCCGCGAAGAACGACGCAACGCCGGATTTGGTTTATGGGGGCAAGGTTTTTGATTATGTAAACCGGAAAATCTGGATATTTTAGCAGATTTTCTGCGGATTCAGGTATAATTGGGGTCAATTTATGATGAAAATCCGTAACGCGATTTGTTAAATCGCGCATCGAACGATAGTACGCCGAATTGGCAATTCGATTTACGAGGGAAAAGGAGATCACATGACCACCCAGGCAATTGCGGCCGAAAATTTGACCTACCGTTATGGTGAGTTAACGGCCGTAGACCACATCAGCTTTCAAGTCGCCCCCGGCGAAGTGCTGGGTTTTCTCGGCCCCAACGGCGCCGGCAAATCCACCACCATCAAAATGCTCACCGGCCAGCTTCGCCCCCAGGAAGGCAAAGCCACCCTGCTGAATCAGGACATCACCAAACATGCCAAACAGATTCAGGCCCACATCGGCGTTTGTTTTGAGATCACCAATCTGTACGAGCAAATGAGCGCCATTGAAAACCTGGCCCTCTTTGCCCGGTTGTTTGGTGTCAAAAGATTCCAGGCCGAACCGCTGCTAGCCCGTGTCGGACTGGACGGCCGTGGCCAAGATCGCGTCGAAACCTACTCCAAAGGCATGAAACAGCGCCTCATGATCGCCCGCGCCCTCATCAACCAGCCCCAAATCCTGTTTTTGGATGAGCCGACCGAAGGACTCGATCCCACATCGGCGTCAGCCATCCGGCGCATCATCCGCGAAGAACAGGCTCGCGGCGCCACCGTTTTCCTGACCACCCACGACATGATGGAAGCCGATAAACTCTCCGACCGCGTCGCCTTCATCAACCAGGGAAAAATTGTCGCCCTGGACACGCCCCATGCCCTCAAACAGCAGTTTGGCAAACGCATTCTGCGCGCCGAAATTCAGGCCGCCAACGGCGATCTGGAAGTGCGCGAAGTAATCCTCGATAAACCGGAAACACCGCAAACCATCGAAACCTTATTCAGCCAGGAAAAAGTCGTCACCATCCACAGCGAGGAAGCGACCCTGGAAGATATTTTCATTGAAATCACCGGGCGGGAGCTGGTCTGATGAATGCCCAACTTGTCGGTACACTAGTCGCCAAAGACCTGAACCTGTTTTTCCGGAACCGTTTTTTCGCCTTCATCAGCGGATTGGGTCTGGTGTTCTACATCGGCGTGTACTTCCTTCTGCCCCAACAGGTAGATGAAACATTGGAACTGGCGATCTACGCCCCGGATATTCCCGCCGATTTGCTAAGCGAAATGGAAGAAGATGGCCTGGAATTCCTCGATATGGATTCCGAAGAAGCGTTAAAAGAAGCCGTGATGACCGGCGATATTGGCGTCGGTGTAGCCCTGCCGGAAAATCTGATCCAGCGCATTCGGGCCGGGGAACTGCCGCAAACGACCGTTTATTTCACACCTGACGTTCCCGAAGAATTCCGCGAGATTTATCTGATCATGGCCCAGGAATTGGTATTCACGATTTCGGGCGCGCCCCTCTATCTGGAAACCACCGAGGAAATCATCGGTGTGGACATGGCCGGGCAGCAAATTCCGCCCCGCGACCGGATGCTGCCCATGCTGGCCGTCTTCATCCTGATGATGGAAACATTGGGCCTGGCCAGCCTCATCAGCACCGAAGTCGAGGCCGGAACCATCCGCGCCTTACTCATCACGCCCATGAGTGTGCCCGATTTGTTCCTGGGAAAAGCCATCACCGGGGTTCTGCTGGCCTTCGTCCAGGCGACGCTGCTCATGCTCATCACCGGCGGCCTGGTTCACGAACCGGTATTGATATTGGTAACACTGCTGCTGGGTTCGATCCTGGTTACCGGCATTGGCTTCCTGGTGGCCTCGGTTTCGCGCGATATGATGTCGGTTTTGGGCTGGGGCATCCTGGCTTTGCTGGTCATGGTCATCCCCAGTCTGGTCATCTTTCTGCCGGGTATTGCCACGAATTGGGTCAAGATTATTCCCACCTATTATTTGACGGACACTGTCTACCGCTCCGTTAATTTTACCGTAAGTTGGGGTGACGTCTGGCAAAATCTGGCGGCGACGCTGGCTTTTGCTGTTTTGTTTGTGGCCTTGGGCATTATCGCCTTAAGGAGGAAATTCTCATGAGCTTAAGACGTGTTGGCGTATTGTTGGGCAAGGAACTGATACGTGGTCCGCGCAGTTTTGTGTTTATCATGGCCCTGGTTGTGCCGGTGGTTATTACGTTGATCATCACGCTGCTTTTTGGGACGGTTTTCTCCGGGAAAGCACGATTGGGGTTGGCCGATGACGGCCGTTCCCAGCTTATCCCGTTAGCCCAGTCACTGGAATCACTGACGGTAAAAATGTACGAATCAGAAGCGCAGCTGCGTGAGGCCGTAGCCATCGGCGCAGTAGACATCGGTGTGGCCTTACCCGACACCTTTGACCGACGGATTAGCAGCGGCCGGGCTACCACCCTGACCGTCTTCACCTGGGGCGAAAGCACCCTCAGCGATCGGGTTGTGGCCGCGACGGCGTTGGGCAACCTGATTCGTGACATCTCCGGCCAGGAGTCGCCAGTAGAATTGGTGACCGTCGTCCTGGGCGACGGCGAGAGTCTCTCCTGGGAAGAACGCCTGCTGCCCTTCATCGTCCTGATGACCGTTATCCTGGGTGGCACGATGGTTCCAGCTACATCGCTGGTAGAAGAAAAGGCCAAACGCACCCTGCGCGCCTTGACCATCACGCCAACGTCGCTGGGCGATGTGCTGCTGGCCAAAGGGCTGCTGGGCATCATTTTGGGTGTGGCCATGGGCGTCTTAACGCTGATCATGAACCGGGCCTTTGGCCAATCGCCGGGGCTATTGGTGCTGATATTGGTGTTGGGAGCTGCCTTGTCGGCAACGTTAGGCGTGCTGCTAGGCGCGTTTATCAAGGATATCAATACGCTGTTTACGGTGATCAAAGCAGGTGGTCTTTTGCTGTATGCCCCGGCGCTGGTTTACCTGTTTCCGGATATTCCAGAATGGATAGGGCAGATTTTCCCCACGTATTACATGATTCAGCCGGTGGTGGAGGTTACACAAAAGGGAGCTACCTGGGCTGACGTTGCCCCGGAACTGATGATTTTGACATTGCTGATCGTACTGATGCTGGGGGTGATAACGGCCGTTATCCGCCGCGCATCCCGGTTTGAAGGCACACTCAATATGGCCTGATTTTGCATTTGTAAAAACTGAATAGTTGCGCTTATAATAGGCATTGGTTTTTGAAATAGTATTTCACATTGTGAACCGATGGCGGTAGATGATGGTCTTATCCGCTTTGTACCTTCCTCGCCGCTGAAAAAGGAGGACCAATGTCTGGAGCTATCACCCTGGGTACGGCAACGGCCGTACCCGGAACCATCCAATACGGCCAATGGGGCGCCATCAGCCACCCTACCGGCCACGACGATTTCCTGCCCGTCATCATCGCCCAGGGCCAACGAGACGGCCCCTGTATCTGGCTGACCGCCGGCATTCACGGGCCGGAACACGCTGGGCCATCCGTCCTCTACCGGCTCATCACCCAGGAACTGGTAGACGAACTGCGGGGCACTATTGTCGCCCTGCCTGCCCTCAGCCCGGCCGGACTGCGCACCAAATCATACGTCCCCTATCATTTGCCCAAAAACCCCAACCGCATGTGGCCCGACGGCAAACCGGCCAAAGAGCAAGACCCTGATTTAGACCCACCCTCGGCCGTCGAACACGCTTTTGCCCGGCTGTTTGAGATTGTTCGGGAAACGGCCGATTACATGATCGACTACCACAATGCCTGGATCGACTCCATCTCCTTTGTCTTTCAGGATCGCGTGCTGTACCGCAACGATGGCGACGCGGCGGCCAGCAAAGCCGCCGCCGAGACCCTGGCCGTCCAGCAGCAGGAAATGATGGCTGCCTACGGCCACACCATCGTCACCGAATTCCCGGCCAAATATTACGTCAAACAGGATTTGCACCGCTCGACGACCGGCGCGGCGCTGCTGGTGGGCGGCATTCCCAGCTTCACAGTGGAACTGGGCACCGGCCTTATGCCCGATCCGGCGATTGTGGCTGCATCGGCGGCCGGGACGCGCAACGTTTTACGCTGGGCAGGCATGCTGGACAGTCCGCTGGAGCCGATTAACGGTATCAAGGTGGTTGATCCTGGTTTCCGCACCCGGCGCAGCCCGGCGGCCCGCGTCGATGAGGCCTGCGTCGTTTTGCACCTGGTACAGGCCGGCGACATGGTCAAAAAAGGGGATCCGATTGCCGAAATTCGGGATGTGTGGGGACGGCCGTTAAACGGCGGCCTGTTACGCGCCCAACACGACGGCTTCGTCATCGGGCGGGCACACGGTATTTACTTTTACCCCGGCGATACCGTCGTCGCCCTGTCCATCCGCGACGAAGAGCCGGTGGTTGCCCCCTATCCCGACGATTATTACGACAAGTGACTGTCACCTGGGAGGTGACAGTCACTTCAAGGAGTGCTTATGCCCAAAAGAGAACCACCATCCCACGACCCGTTGAACGTCAGCGCCCGGCCTTCCGGCTACCGCATGTTCAGTGACAGCCAACTGGCCGAAATTCACCACGCCTCGCTGGAGATTTTGCGGCGCACCGGCGTGCGCGTTTTTGAAAGCGAATCGTTGGCCCTGCTGCAAGAAGCGGGGGCCATTGTCAGCGACGGCAATCTGGTTAAGTTTCCACCGGCAGTGGTGGAGCAGGCTCTGAGTAATGCGCCGTCGCGGATTGTGTTGTGTGATCGCAACGGCCGTGCCCAACTCTATCTCGAAGGCCATCGCACTTATTTCGGGACCGGCTCCGATTTGCCCAACTTCCTCGACCTGGAAACCGGTGAGCGCCGCCTTTCGCGTTTGTCCGACGTGGCCGATATGGCCCGGCTGGCCGACGCCCTGCCCAACCTCGACTTCATCATGTCCATGGCCCTTCCCTCCGACGTGCCTGTGGCCACTTCCGATCGCCGCTCCTTTTACACCATGCTGACCAACTCGACCAAACCCATCGTCTTCACCGCCTGGGATGAGGAAGGGCTGGCCGACATCATCCAAATGGCCGAACTGGTCGCCGGTGGGCCGGAACAACTGCGCCTCAATCCCTTCTTATTCGCTTATCTTGAACCAACATCGCCCTTGCAGCATTCGGCAGAAGTCCTGCGCAAGATGCTGATGATGGTCGATCACGGCCTGCCGTTCGTCTACGCACCGGGGCCGGTGGAAGGGGCATCGGCGCCGATGACTTCGGCGGGCAGCCTGGCCATGTCCAACGCCGAGGTGTTGAGCGGTTTGGTGATTGCCCAACAGCGCCGCCGGGGTGCGCCGTTCCTCTGGGGGTCGGGCAGTGGGCCGATGGACATGCGCCACACGACGGCTACCTACGCCGCTCCGGAATTCATGCTGCACACAATGGGTATGGCTGAATTGGCCCATCATTATTACAACCTGCCCGTCTGGGGCTTCTCCGGCTGCTCCGATTCCAAGCTGCCTGATATGCAAGCTGGCATCGAGAGCGCCCTGTGGATTTTGTGGACGGCGCTCAGCGGAGCCAATCTGGTACACGATGTAGGCTACGTGGAATCAGGACTGACCTGTTCGCCGGAAATGATGGTTTTAGGCGATGAAATCATCGGGTTTGTCCGCCGTTTGATGGGTGGGATTCCATTGACACCGGAAATGCTGGCCCTGGACGTGATCGATGAGGTTGGCCCTGGCGGCGATTTTTTGAGTCACGATCACACGTACAATCATTTTAAGAAGACCTGGTTCCCGCGCTTATTTGACCGGCGGATGTACCAGGAATGGGATGATGCCGGGCGGCCCAACGCGCTGCAATCAGCGCGGCAACTGGCCCGGCAGATTGTTGCGAATCATAAAGTACCACCGCTGCCGGAAGCGACGCTGGCCGGGCTACAAGCCATCTTGCACGAGGCTGACATCAAGGCCGGAGTATTTTCAGAATAAATATTTAATCCCGGTGTAGGGGTGGGCCTTGTGCCCACCTAATGTTGGGCGACCACAAGGGTCGCCCCTACATCGCACAAATCACACAGGAGAGCTGCATGTCTGAAACATTGTTTGAAAAAATGGCGCAAAGCATCATCGATGGTGAAGTTGAGGATGCGGAGGCATTGGCCCACGAGGCGGTGGCCACCGGCGTAAACCCGCTGGATGCTATCAACGAGGGCTATGTGAAGGGGCTGGATTACGTTGGTGAGGAATTTGGCTGCGGGGCGATGTTCCTGCCCGATCTGGTGTTAGCGGCGGAGGCGATGAAAACGGCCGTTGCCATCCTGGAACCCGAATTAGCCAGACGGGGAGAAGCCAGGGAGGTGTTGGGAACGGCCGTTGTTGGCACGGTTGAAGGTGACATCCACGACATCGGCAAGACGCTGGTGGGGACAATGCTCTCCGCCAGCGGCTTTAAAGTGTACGACCTGGGCGTCAACGTTTCCCCAGCGGCCTTTGCTGCCAAAGCGCGGGAAGTGGGGGCCAATCTGGTCGGTTTGAGCGCCCTGCTGACGACCACAATGGTCAAACAGCGCGATGTGATTGAGGCGCTGGACGATATGGGGCTGCGCGGTCAGGTCAAGGTCATGGTCGGCGGCGCGCCGGTCACCAAAGAGTGGGCCAGCGACATTGGCGCCGACGGCTACAGCGAGGACGCGATTGGGGCGGTGGCACTGGCGAAGCGGCTGGTGGGGTGAAGAAGAAGGGGTGACAGGGTGAAAGGGTGAAGGGGTGAGTGACTTTCTCCCCAGCACACCAGTTCCCTGCCAAAGGAACGATTATGCAAACACAACCCATCAAATCCATTAGCAACCCTAAGTTGAGTTTAAACATTCTCAGCCCGGAGGAGGTGCGGCAGATTCATGAGGCGACGCTGCACGTCATTGAAAAGACCGGTGTGCGCTTTCCGTCGGAGCGGGCGCTGGACATTTGGCAGGAGAGTGGGGCGGCGGTTGACCGGGAGAGCCAGATTGTCAGAGTGCCCGGCCACGTTATCGAAGAGGCGTTGAAGCACGCGCCGCCGGCCTATGATTTGGCGGCCCGTAATCCGGCGCAGGATTTGCCGCTGGATGGCAACCACGTGTTTGTCGGCACGGATGGCTGCGGCGTGGAAGTGCTGGATTTGTACACCGGCCAGCGGCGGACATCCTGCCTGCAAGACGTGGCCGACATCGCCCGTGTCGCCGATTATTTGCCGGAGGTAGGCTTCCATTGGGTGGCCGTGTCGGCCCAGGACAAGCCGCCGGAAACGCGCAGCCTGCACGAACTGCTGGCCATCTGGCAGAACTCGACCAAACACGTCCAGACGGAGAGCGTTTATTCGGCGGCGGAGGCGAGGGTGGCGGTGGAAATGGCAACGGCCGTTGCCGGCAGCCCTGAATCCCTCCGCCAGCGCCCTGTCCTTTCCATCATGCAGTGTACCGCGCCACCGCTGGGACAGGATGGCGGTAGTGTCGATGCGGCCCTCATCGCCGCCGAAGCCGGTTTACCCACCGGTTTCATGACCATGACTTCCTGCGCCTCCACCGCCCCGGCGACATTGGCCGGGAATCTGGTCGTGGGCAATGCTGAGGTCATCAGCGGGCTGGCCTTGATCCAGCTAGCCTATCCTGGCGCGCCCGTCTTTTATGCGGCGGCGCAGACGGCGATGGATTTGCGCAGTGGCGCGTACACTGGCGGCGGGCCGGAAGATTTCCTGTTTGGCGCGGCCACCAACGTTTTGGCCGATTTTTACAACGTGCCCTTGTCGATGGGATCGTTTGCCACTGGAGCCAAAGAACCCAACTGGCAGGCGGGCATCGACAACAGCCTATCTACCTTCATGGCCTCGATTGCCATGTCCGACATGCTCCTGGGCGTGGGCCTGCTGCATGGCAGCCGCATCTGGTCGTATGAGCAGATGTTGATGGACTGCGAGATTTTCGACATGGTGCGGCAAACGCTGCGCGGCATCGAAGTGAACGAGGAGACGCTGGCGCTGGACGTCATCGACGCCGTGGGTGCGGGCGGCCATTACCTGGCTCAAAAGCACACCCGCAAGCACATGCGCCAGTTGTGGCTGCCGAAGTACATGGATCGACGGCCGTACACCGAATGGCAAGAAAAGGGTGACAACGCCCGTGACTGGGCCAACGCCGAAGCCCGCCGTATCCTGGAAACCCACCAGCCGGAACCGCTGGAACCTGGTTTGGTTAAGGAATTGGAGCGGATGATTGTGGGATTGGAAACGGCCGTTGTGCAGTAATCAGTAATCGGTAAACAGTAATCCGATTACCGATTACCAAAAAAGAGGAAACCATGCAACCAAAATTAAATTTGCTGGACGGCGATCTGGTTCAACGTGTGCTGGATGAAGCGTTTGAACTACTGTTGGAGCCGGGCATCAAGGTACAGTCAGCCGAGGCGCGGGCGCTGCTGGCCGAAGCCGGGGCGCAGGTGGATGAGGCGCGAGAAGTTGTCGCCATCCCGGAGGCAGTGGTGCGGCAGGCGCTGGAGACCGTTCCCAAACAATTCTACTTATACAACCGATCTGGCGAGCCGGTGGTGCAGTATGGGGGTGATGCTGTCCATTTCGACCCTGGTTCGTCGGGCGTCCACATTTTGGATCGGGAGACGTTGAAGCATCGGCCTTCGATGACGGCCGATCTGGTGCGCCTCATCAAAGTGGCTGAAATGCTGCCCCAATACGCGGCCCAGTCAACGGCCGTTATCTGCCACGAAATCCCCAAAGAAATCGGCGATATTTATCGGCTGTATCTGGTGCTGCTGCACTCGACCAAACCCATTGTGACCGGCGCGTTTTCGGTGGAGACGACCCAGGCCATGTTCGACATGCTGGCCATTTTCACAGATGGACGGGAAGGCTTGCGGCAAAAACCGCAGGCCGTGTTCGATGTTTGTCCATCGCCGCCGCTCATCTGGAGCCATTTCGGAGCGCAAAACCTGATCGATATAGCGCGGGCCGGGGTTCCGGCGCAAATGGTTTCTATGCCATTAGCCGGAGCCGCCGCCCCAGTGACGATTTTGGGATCGGCAGTGCAGCACGCCGCCGAATGTTTGAGTGGCATTGTCATACACCAGTTGGCCCAGCCGGGTGCGCCCATCGTCTGGGGTGGCGCGCCAGCCATCTTTGATATGCGCCAGGGCACGACGCCAATGGGCGCGGTGGAAACGGCGATGCTCGATGCCTCTTACGCCCAAGTGGGCAAAGCGTTGGGCCTACCGACACACACCTATCTGGGAGCCAGTGATGCCAAGATTGTCGATTATCAGGCGGGACTGGAGAGTGGGGTAACGGCCGTTATCGGTGCGCTGGCCGGTATCAACATGATTTCCGGGGCGGGGATGCTCGACTTCCTGGCCTGCCAAAGCCCAGAGAAGTTGGTCGTCGATGCCGAAGCCATCGCCATGGCCCAACGGCTGCTGGATGGTGTTCAGGTTCACACGGAGACGCTGGCGACGGCTATGTTTGCCGGGATTGATTTCAAGGGCGAATTTTTGAAGCAGAAAATCACGCGGCAGTTGTTCCGCAAGGAGCAGCATCTACCCTCGGCGGTAATTGAGCGCGGCTCGATCCGCTCCTGGCAGGAAGCAGGCAGCAGCGACACCTTCCAGCGGGCCAAGGTACGGGTGAATGAATTGCTGGCGGGGTATGAACGGCCGTCGCTGCCCCCGGATCAGGAACAGGCTTTACGCCAGATGATGAGCGGCCTTGCTGCTCAAGCTGGTATGAATAAACTGCCAGAATTATAGAAATGAAGGGGCACGACGTAAAAATCGTGCCTTTTTCGTGGGAAATTTTACAAACTGCCAATTAGCGGGTTTAATAGAAATAGCTATCCTGGTCGTTAACTGAACATTGTGGATGACAACGGCCGTTTGGTAAACCACAAAGGATTTTTGATGAGAAAGTTATCGTTGCTTTGTGGTTTACTCAGGGAAAACGGGAGAAACGATATTTTTTATGCTAGAAGCTTCCCGTTTTCACCTACGACAGGTAAGGAGGTGCTATTGAGCCAAACGAACTAACAACCAAATTGTTTCGATTTAGGATATGAGGAGGAAGATTTGATGTTTACGAAAAAAGCTCTCTGGATTACCCTGTCGTTGTTTTTAATTGGAAGTTTATTGTTAGTCGCCTGTAATAGCACCGGCCAACCTGCTGCTGAAGAACCTGCTGCTCCGGCTGAAGAAGCACCTGCCGCCGAAGCTCCAACCGAATCCCCCGCTGAAGAAAGTCCGGTGACCGGCAATCTGGTTATGCTCGATTGGGCCGGTTATGAACTGCCTGAATTTTGGGGCGATTTTGCCGCCAAGTACCCCGACGTTCAAGTTGATTTTAGCTTTTTAACCGAAAGCGCCGAAGTTTATTCCAAACTGGAAAGTGGCTTTGAAGCCGATCTGGTACATCCCTGCTCTAACTTGTGGCAGTTGCTGGTGGACAGCGAATTAGTCCAGCCGATTGACACATCGAAACTGAGCAACTGGTCTGGCGTGCCCGAATCGCTGGCGCAGGATGGCCAGTTTAATGGCGAGCAATATTGGGTTCCCTGGGATTGGGGCTTTGAATCGATCCTGGTACGGACTGATTTAGTCGATAAAGTGCCCGAATCCTGGGCTGATATTTGGGACCCGCAGTATGCTGGCCATATCGCTATCAACGATTCCGGTGAAGCGGCCCATGTCTTCACTGCCCTTTCATTGGGCTACGATCCGTGGCAGACAACGCCGGAACAAGATGAAGAAATTCGTCAGAAATTATTGGAATTGGCTCCCAACGTGTTGGCTTACTGGAGCGGCCAGACGGAACTGGATCAGATGCTGGCCTCCGGCGATGCCTGGTTGGGCGTTGGCGCCTGGAATGCTTCTTACGTCAGTCTGCTGGATGAAGGGTATGAGATGGAATACATTGTGCCCAAGGAAGGGCGCACCGGATTCCTCTGTGGGTTTGGCATTCCTTCCACTTCCAAGAATGTTGATCTGGCTCACGAAATGATCGATGCCTATCTGGCGGTTGATTCGATGGCTTACCTGGCCAATGAGTATGGTTATGGGATTGCCAACATTGATGCGTTAACGGCCGTAGACCCTAACGTGGCCGAACTCCTTTCCCTCAACGACGCTGCCGTCATTGACAGTACCACCTTCTACGAAGGCTTGACCCCAGAACAGCGCGAGCTGTGGACAAACGTCTGGTCAGAAGTCAAAACGTCGCAATAGCTAGCTTTTAGACCTGCGAGGAAAATTCCTCGCAGGTCTCTCCGTCAGAAAGGACGCCTGTTAACATGGAAAAACGAAGCCGCTTAGCGCTGCTTATTGGTCCGCCAGGGCTGTATTTACTCATTCTGTTTTTGCTGCCGCTGGGCATTATGGCTGTCTTTAGCTTTCGCGCCGGGACGATTGGCGATGCTCAGTACGTTTTTACCCTGGAAAATTATCAAGAATTTTTAGCCAAAGAATCATTTCACCGCCTGTTGTGGATTTCGGCCAGATTAGCCTTTGTTATCTCGCTAATCTCGGTCATTCTGGCTTATCCGCTGGCCTACTATCTCACCTTTAGGGCCGGGCCGCGCCGCATCCTTCTGTTGACTTTGCTCATCGTGCCCACCTGGACCAGTTATTTGCTACGCATTTTTGCCTGGCGGCTTATCCTCGGCTCGTCAGGATTGTTGAATACGTTTTTGCTCTGGCTGGGTATTATCGACAAGGCCAACCCCATTTTGTTGTACAGCCGTAACGCCGTGGTGATTACTCTGATTTATGTTTGGGTTCCGTTTGTCGCTTTGCCGATTTTTGCGGCGCTGGAACGGATCGATCCCAGCCTGCTGGAGGCGGCAGCCGATTTGGGCTGCCGGCCCTGGGAAGCGTTTTTGCGAGTCACGCTGCCGTTGAGTTTGCCGGGCGTCACGGCTGGTTTCTTTTTTGCCTTGATTCCCACTTTGGGCGAGTATGTGACGCCTTTGCTGGTGGGCGGCGGCCAGGGGGCGATGTACGGTAATTTGATTCAAGATCAGTTTGTGCGGGCGCTGAACTGGCCGATGGGGTCGGTGATGAGCCTGGCGATGCTGGTGTTGGTGATTCCGCTGCTATTCCTGTTTACGCGGGTGGGCGCTTCGGACTTGATGGAGTTTTAGATGCGCCGCCAAAATCAATTTTCTTTCGGATTGCTGTATTTCCTGTTTGTCGCCTTTATTTTATTTTTGCCCATCATTTTGCTGGTCATCTTTTCGTTTAATGATTCGACGAAGCTGGTTTTTCCGTTGAGGGGTTTCACGCTGGCCCATTATCAGGAACTGGGCAGCAATCGAGAGATGTTGGAAGCTGTGGAAACCAGTGTTTTGCTGGGATTGGGTTCCTCCCTGCTGGCGACGATTTTGGGGACGATGGGGGCGATCGCGCTGGCTCGTTTTAAGTTTCCGGGACGGGGATTGTTTACGGCCGTTTCCGCACTCCCCCTCGTTATTCCCTACGTTATTCTGGGTGTCTCCTTGCTCATCATGTTCAACCAGATTGGCCTGAAACTATCGGCCTGGACGGCTGGGCTGGCCCACGTCGTCATCAGCATTCCCTACGCCCTGCTCATCATTTCCGCCCGCATGGCCGGCTTCCCCGAAAATTTGGAGGAAGCGGCGATGGATCTGGGCGCATCTTACTGGGGGGCGCTGCTGCGGGTGACCATTCCTATCAGTTTTCCGGCATTGGTGGCCGCCTTCCTCATCTGCTTTACCATTTCCTTTGATGAGTTCGCCATCTCATCATTTCTAGTGGGGACGCAGCCAACCTTGCCGGTTTATCTCTATTCCCAACTGCGATTTCCGACGCGGCTGCCGCTGGTTGTAGCTTTGTCGGCTATTTTGATGGTGACGACGATGGCAGTCATGCTTCTGGCCGAATGGCTGCGGCGGCTGGGGCAGACATCGGATTAGGAGAAGTTTTTATGACGGATACGGCCGTTGACCTACGAAATGTGACCAAAATTTTTCCTTCAGGACGGGGTGCAGCTAAAGACGTGTACGCCGTCCGCGACCTCAGCCTTTCCATCAAGGCCGGTGAATTCTTTACCCTGTTGGGACCCAGCGGCTGTGGAAAAACCACAACCTTGCGGCTGATCGCCGGGTTTGAACTACCAACAGAGGGCGAGGTTTTCATCCAAGGTCAGTCGGTGAGCAAAATCGCCGCCAACCGGCGTCCGGTAAACACCGTATTTCAAAATTATGCCCTTTTCCCGCATTTGAGCGTGGCTAAAAACGTCGGTTTTGGGTTGGCTGTTAAACGCGTGCCCAGGGCTGAACGGGAAAAACGAGTCCAGGAAGCGTTGGCTTTGGTGCAGTTGGAAGATATGGGCCAGCGTAAACCGTCGCAGTTATCCGGCGGCCAGCAGCAGCGAGTGGCCTTGGCCCGGGCACTGGTCAACCGGCCAACCGTGCTGCTGCTGGATGAACCGTTGGGCGCTTTGGACTTAAAGCTGCGCAAGGCGATGCAAATCGAGTTGAAACATTTACAGGAGCAGGTGGGAATTACCTTTGTTTACGTTACCCACGATCAGGAAGAAGCCCTGACCATGTCCGACCGGATTGCGGTGATGAATAAGGGAGTGGTGCTTCAGATTGGCGATCCGGTCACCCTTTACGAGAAACCGGCCAGTCAATTTGTAGCCGATTTTATCGGTGAAAGTAACTTCATTCAATGCACATTAGAAGGCGTGGAAAATGGATTGGCGCAGTTGTCGGCGGCTGGTTCACGTATACAGGCTGAAATGAGCGACCCAAGTCCTCAAATAGGTGAAAATGTCCTGCTCACCATTCGGCCTGAGAAAATCAACCTTTTTTCAGCCAGCGATGACCCTGGCAAACTAGTAGGGATTGTTGAGGAAGTTGTCTACATTGGGACAGATACGCGCTACATTGTCACATTGCCATCGAATGAATCGATTGTGGCCCGTTTACAAAATAAACAAGGCCAAAAACAAATGCGCTTTGAAGCGGGGGATCACGTTGCCGTGAGTTGGCTGCCGCAAGACGGCCGTATCGTTCCGGCCAGTTAGGTTATGGGCGGGTCAACTCTCCCCGCAGGTCAGTTTGCATGAGAGATTTGACCGTTTCCGAGGGCAAGTCCTGGCTGAAAAGATAAAACAGCTTGGCCAGCGCCGCTTCCACGGTTAAATCGTAGCCGCTAATCACCCCGGCGGCGGCCAGCGCGTTGCCCGTGGCATAATCATTCAGATCGACACGGCCGGAGAAACATTGCGTACAATCAACAATGATCACCCCCCGCTGGGTGGCTTCTTTAAGCGCCGCCAGAAAATCCTGGTCATGATCGGGGCCATTACCCACCCCATATGCTTCTAAAACCAATCCCTTGAGCGGCGGCCGGAGAACATGGCGCACAATTTCGGCCGAGATGCCTGGGAACAGGCGGAAAGCGCTGATTCGGCTCCCATTGAGTGGGTTGATGGTGAGGGATGTGGATAGGGAGGGTAACGGCCGTATCGCCCCCCAATTCAGTTCAATATTAATCCCCACTTTGCCCAGCGGCGGGAAATTCGGCGAATCAAAGGCGTCAAAGCTGTTGGCATTTACCTTAACCGTTCGGCAGCCCCGCATCAATTTATCCCCAAAATAAAGGCAAACTTCAGGAATTGGATATTCGGCGGCCACAATCATTGCCGTGATCAGGTTTTCGCGAGCATCGTTGCGGGCTTCGCAGAGCGGAATTTGCGAACCGGTCAAAATAACCGGCTTGCGCAGTCCTTCCAGCATAAAAGAGAGCGCCGAAGCGGTATAAGCCATGGTGTCGGTGCCATGCAAAACGACAAATCCATCGTAATCATCATAGCGATCAGCAATATCCTGCGCGATTTTCAACCAATCTTTCGGCGTCATATTAGCCGAATCCAACAAAGGATCATATTCATGCACATCGTATTTCGGCATAGGCGGGCTGGTTAAAGTTGAAATTTGAGCCATCCGTTCCGCCAAATGACCCGGCGCAGGCGCATAGCCATTGGCCGTCTTTTTCATACCAATTGTGCCGCCTGTGTTAGCAATGTATACGCGCTTAGTCATATCCGATAATCCTTACCCCGTTTCATCAACAATTCACTGATCCATCAAAAAACGAGGGCAATTTTACAATTGCCCCCTCTTCGCTATATTTTTTCGAGTCGGCCAATAGTGATTTTACGACAGCTTATTCACCGCGTTGCGGGTTTCCTTGCCGCGCAGGAAATCCAACACCTGCCCCACGATTTGCGTAGACACATTGCTCTGGGCCTCGGCCGTACTCGCTCCCAGATGGGGCGTGTGCAGCACGTTAGGCAGCCCCAGCAGCGGATTGTCGGCTTCCGGCGGCTCGGCGGCAAATACGTCCAGCGCCGCCGCTCTCACATGACCCTCTCGCAGCGCTTCGGCCAGTGCCGCTTCGTCAATCAACTTGCCACGGGCTACGTTGATGATGATGACGCCCTTCTTCATTTTCTTGATGGAGGGGCAGTTAATCATTTTGGTCGTTTCGGGGGTAACGGCCGTATGCAGCGTCAAATAATCGGCCTGGGAAAACACCCGGTTCAAGTCCACCAGCGACACGCCCAATTTGGTCCCTTCTTCCGCTTTGACGAACGGGTCGTGAGCCAGCACCGTCATGCCAAATGCCTTGGCCCGCTCGGCGACTAATCGGCCAATCCGGCCAAAGCCAACGATGCCCAGCACCTTGCCGTACAGCTCCGTCCCGGAAAACTGCGCCCGGTTCCACTCGCCGGCGGCCAGCGAATTGTGCGCCGGAACGGTGTGCCGGGTGACAGCCAGCATGAGGGCCATCGTCTGTTCGGCGGTGGCCATGCTGTTGGAGCCGGGCGTGTTCATCACAATCACGCCATGCTTGGTCGCCGCTTCTACATTGACGTTGTCCACGCCAATCCCGGCCCGGCCGACCACTTTGAGCTTGCTGCCCGCCGCCAACACATCGGCGTCTACCTGGGTGCCGCTGCGGATAATCAGCCCATCGTATTCGGGGATGGCTGCCAGCAGTTCCTCTTTGCTCAAACCGGTTTTTACGTCGTAGGCGACATCGGCCGCCTTATCCAACATAGCCAGCCCGGCCTCGCCTAATTTGTCTGAAATGAGTATATGCAACATAAAAACACCTTTTCGTAGGGGCGCACCCTTGTGGTCGCCCTCTTCAATGGGCGGGTACAAGACCTGCCCCTACTGCGCTAAAAATTCATCAATCGCCGCAAACAGCGCTTCCATATCTTCCATTTGCAGGTCACCCATGTGAGCGATGCGGAAGTTCTTGCCTTTCAGCGCACCGTAGCCGTTGGAGATAATCATGCCGCGTTCACGCAGGAAGGCGTTGAGGGCGGAAATGTCGTAGTTTTTATCGTTACTGATGCAGGTCACGGTGGGCGACCGGTAGCCTTCGGGGGCAAAGAGGGTCAGGCCGCGCGATTCGGCCCATTCGATGGTGCGGTCGCGCATGGCCAGATGGCGCGCCCAGCGGTTTTCCATACCCTCGGCCATCATGTCGTCGAGCTGCTTGTCCAGGGCGTAGAGGAGGGAAACGGCCGTTGTCGCCGGGGTCTGGTTCTTCAACAAATATTTCTCCAACACGAGGAAGTCGAAATACCAGCCTCTGGCCGGTACAGTCTTCGCTTTTTCCATCGCCCGGTCGGAAACGGCAGCAAAGGTCAATCCGGCGGGCAGGGCAAAGGCTTTTTGACTGCTGGTCAGCAGCACGTCCAAATCCCAGTCGTCGAAGGGGATGGCCACACCGGCCATGCTGCTCACGGCATCGACCAGAATCATGATGTTTTCACCGTTGGGAGCCTGGCGCACGACCTGGGCAATGGCTTCGATGGGATTGGTCACGCCGGTGCTGGTTTCGTTGTGGGCCACGGTGATGGCGTCGAAGCCGCCCTGAGCCAGCCGTTCGGCCACCGCTTCGGGCAGGATGGGCTGGCCCCATTCGGCTTCCAGGACTTCGTTCTCGCGGCCGCAGGCTGCGGTGATTTCGCGCCAGCGGTCGCTGAACGCGCCGTTGACGCAGTTGAGGACTTTACCGTTGGCGACGTTGCGGATGGCCGCTTCCATGAAGCCGGTGCCGGTGGCGGCGTTGAGGAGGACGCGCTTTTCGGTCAGGAAGACTTTGGCCAGTTTGGGGCGGATACGGCCGATTAGGGCGGTACATTCGGGCATCCGGTGGCCGACCATCCAGTCGGCCTGGGCGTCTAACACCTCTGGCCGCACTTCGGTCGGACCGGGGATGAATAGTTTCACGTGTTTGTCTGCTCTAACTTTTTCGCTCATGATTGTCATTCTCCTTCAATCAAATAAATTTTGGTTCAGGTATTCAGAAATAGTGATTGAAGAACGGGAGATTGGCTGAAAAATCCGTTCAACGTCCAATCTCTAAACGCTCGTTTTCAAGTACAACTCAATTATCCCACGTAATAAAACCTATGCACATCTCGCACGATTTTTCCGGCCACAAACAATTTGTAACTGTCGGAAACGGCCGTTCCCAGCAATATGCCCCAATCAAAACCATGACTGGTATAATTACCGTAATCTGCAAAATCAGGATGATGAGCCATATGAATCAACAAATTGAATTACGGTATGGGTGCAATCCCCATCAAACCCCGGCTTCTGTTTACACGCAAAATAGTGACCTGCCCATTCAAGTACTAAACGGAACACCCGGTTACATTAATCTGCTGGATGCACTCAATGGCTGGCAGTTAGTGCGCGAACTGAAGCAAGCGCTAAACATGCCGGCCGCGGCTTCGTTCAAACATGTCAGTCCGGCGGGAGCGGCAACGGCCGTACCCATGTCCGACGTACTCAAACAAATCCACTTCGTCGCCGATGTTGAGCTTTCGCCGCTAGCCACCGCCTATGCCCGCGCTCGCGGCGCCGACCGGTTGTCCTCTTTTGGCGATTGGGCTGCTTTGAGCGACGTTGTCGATGTGCCCACCGCCCACCTGCTGGCCCGTGAAGTCTCCGATGGCGTCATCGCCCCTGGTTACGAGCCGGACGCGCTGGCAATTTTGCAAGAGAAAAAACAGGGCAGCTATCGCGTCATTCAAATTGACCCCAATTACGAGCCGCCAGCCATCGAAACACGTGATGTTTTTGGCGTGACCTTTGCCCAACAACGCAGCCAGATCGTCCCCACCCCAGCCGATCTGACCGAAATCGTCACCGCCAACCGGCATCTTCCCGACACCGCCCGCCGTGACATGATCATTGCCCTCATCACTCTTAAATACACCCAATCCAATTCCGTTTGTTACGCTTACGACGGCCAGGTCATTGGCGTCGGCGCGGGGCAGCAGTCACGCATTCACTGTACCCGGCTGGCCGGCAGCAAAGCCGACACCTGGTTCCTGCGCCAACACCGGCGCGTCCTCAATCTTCCCTTCCGCGATGGCATCAAACGACCGGAACGAGACAATGCCATCGATCAATATTTGATGGGCCATTTAACCCAGGCAGAAGAATCCTACTGGCTGCAAAGTTTTAACCAGCCGCCGATCAGATTGACGGCAGATGAAAAACGCGATTGGATCGCCCAGTTTAGCGGCGTCACCCTGGGTTCAGACGCTTTCTTCCCTTTCCGCGACAGCATTGACCGCGCTTCCCAAAGCGGTGTGACCTATGTCGTCCAGCCTGGCGGTTCAGTCCGCGACGACGTAGTCATCGAAGCCTGTGATGAATACGGCATGGTAATGGCCCTCACCGGCACACGCCTGTTCCACCATTAAGTAAGAGCTAGAGCGAGAGGAAAAACAGCCTCTGGCTCTATCCTCTAGCTTCATTCAAATTATGACAATTTCAACGATTGCACAAACAAATTTCGAGAAACATATCCGGCAAAACAGCTATCCGGGACGCGGTCTGGTGATTGGCCGGACGGGCGCAGGCAATTGGGCCATCGTGTATTGGATCATGGGCCGCAGCGCCAACAGCCGCAACCGCCGCTTTGTAGCCGACGGAACAGCGCTGCGCACGGGACCGGTTGACATAACTTTGGTTGAAAACCCCGAACTGATCATCTATGAAGCCATGCTGGAAATGCCGGGGATTTTCCTGGTCAGTAATGGCGACCAAACGCGAACTATTTACCAAACGCTGCAAACCGGCGGCTCGTTTGACGACGCTCTGCTGACGCGGGAACGGGAACCGGATGCGCCCAACTATACGCCGCGCATCAGCGGTATGCTTGAACCTGAGAATGAAACCTGCCTCATTACGTTGAGCATCTTAAAAGCTAATCCGGCCAACCCGGTTCTGACCGACCGGTTTACCTATCGTCCCGCCCCGCCGCCGCCCGGTTTTGGTTACTGCCTAACAACCTATATGGGCAACGGCCGTCCCCTGTCCAGCTTCTCCGGTGATCCATTATGGCTGCCGCTGCAAGGCCCACCCGAAACCATCCTGCAAATCTATTGGAATGGGTTGGATGCGGATAACCGGGTGGCATTGGCAGTCAAAACGATAGAGAACGGCCGTAGCAATATCCTCATCCTCAATCAAAATGGATAGATCACCTGATCCAAATTCATTCAATTGAAAATGGGTGGATAGATTGGAAGGGAAACGGCCGTTTTCCCCATCTCAAAACACTGCCTTCAAAAAAACTTTCCAGGACCTTTCCAAACTCATAAATAATTGTAAAGGGCGAAATTGATCTTGGCATTGGCCATACGCAACATGGTTGGCAGATTTGTGAAGCCAAGCTTGCCAGCTAACCCGACAATGAAGTTGTTAATTGTAGCCACTACGCTGGCTTGTGGTGTTCCTGACATCCTGGTTGCATCTTCCTTGAGCGTGACATCGCGACGGTAATGTAACCCATTTTCAATGCCCCAGTGATGGCGTGTCCACGCTAACAAACAGGACGCATCGGCACGTTCCTGGGGAACGCTAGTAATGCCATAAACAACTTCGTAGGTACATTTGCCAGTGGAGAGTTTTGTCACTTTTCTCTCCAGCTTGAAAACCTGACGCAATCCAGGCCAGTTGATAAAGCGGGTGTCATCGCTCATTACCGTGATAGTTCGCTGCTCCAAACGACCATGCGTTTTATTTGTCGCTTGGGCAATACCTTGGGGCAGCGGTGGCGTGTGCCATCCTTTCTCTTTGCGCGGCGGCACAAAGAATTGCTCGACATCCCCTAGCAAACGGGGCTGGTTGCTTTTGACAAACCAAAGATAATCGCCACCCTGAGCCATAATCTGCACCGACAACTTCCGTTGAGCGAACATAGCATCTCCAGAGACAACCCGCCCTCTCAAGTCGAGTTGGTGCAGCAATTTGGGCGCAGCCTTGATTTCGTTTTCCTTTGCCTTCTTATCAACCTCTACTTGAGCCAAAACAATCCCTTCTTCCGGCAAGTAGGCGGCCAATAGATGAACGCCCTGTGTTTTTCCCGCAGGAATTGTGCCGCGCAAAGTCTTGCCATCCATCGTAATGAGGACGCTTTGCTGTCCGCCATAGTTCAGATGCAAGAATTGGCGGAATATCCGATGCAATTCATCCGCTGATATGACTTCATCCAGAACGCGTCGGATCGTGTTCAAGGATGGGGCCGTAAATCGTGTCGTTGGCAATACCGCAACCAAAAGCGAGCGGCGTAAGCGAATCCAAGCGGTAATGCCAGTCGGCGTATGCTCACCGGATAATCGGGCTAACAAGATGGCTGACAATAAAAATGGCAATGGGTATAGTTTCCCCTGCGCTTTTCGCGTGTCTGGGATCTGTTGGAACAATTCAAAAAGGCCACCCAGGTCAAAAACGACGTTTTCTAATTGTTCGTTTGTAAATGTGATATGCTTCGTAATGAACCTCTTTTGTTTACTTGGTGGTCTTGGAAAATCTCAAGTGTAACAAAATGAGGTTCTTCTAGTTATTTTCTTATGAGTTTGGAAAAGTCCTGAAAAACTTTCTCAATTACGCGACAATATTCTCTAATCTTGCTATAATTTGTGCAGCTATGGGTAAAATTACCCAAACAACAATTTGAGTGTTTTTGCCACAGCTGACCAACCAATTTAAATGGGAGCCTTTACAATCGAATAAACCGACGATTTCCTGAAAGGAGGTTCTCAAATGAACCACAACCGCTTACATCCTATCATTATTCTGCTCATCATGTCCTTGATTGCCGTTGTGGGCTGTGCTGGGCCACAAGGTCCTGAGGGCCAGCTTGGTCCTGCCGGTGCTGCCGGCCCAGTTGGCCCCGTTGGCCCTGCTGGTCAAGACGCCACCGCCAGCCAGGAATTCGTTGGCTCCGAAAAATGTGGCGAATGCCACGAAAATATATACAGCAAATTTACCCTCTCTGCCCACCCCAATGACATCGTCAAAATTGACGGCGCTGCCCCCGCCTATCCCTACGATTCCATAACTGGCGGCGTTCCCGAACCACCAGAAGGCCACACCTGGGATGACATTTCCTACGTCATCGGCGGCAACGGCTGGAAAGCTCTGTTTTTGGATCAGGACGGCTACATCATAACCGGCCCAACGGCCCAGTACAATTTTGCCGTTGAAAGAATTACCTTTGAGGCAGATGCTGGTTGGTCCACTTACCACGATGGCGAACAAAACGTCATCGCCGATTGCGGACAGTGTCACACCACCGGCTACCGGCCACAGGGTCACCAAAACAATCTGGAAGGCATCGAAGGCACCTGGGAATTTGAGGGCGTGCAATGCGAAAACTGTCACGGCCCCGGCAGCCGCCATGCCGCTGATCCCTACGGCGTTCACATGGTTTTGGACCGCTCTTCCCAACTTTGCGGCGAATGCCATTATCGCGGCGACAAAGTCACCATCCAGGCCAGCGATGGGTTTGAGGAACACAACCAGCAGTTCAACGACCTGTACAACTCCAAACATTTTGCTTTGTCTTGCGTGACCTGTCACGATCCGCACGCCAGTTCACTTTACGCCGACGAAACGGTTAACCCCAAAGAAGGAATTAATCAGGTGTGTGAATCGTGCCATTGGGCACAAAAAGCAGTGCAAAACAATCCACAGCATTTTAATGTGCAATGTGTGGACTGCCATATGCCCTACATGGCTCTTTCGGCTCAAGGTGACATTGAAAGGTTTACAGCCGATATTCGCAGCCACCAATTCGCCATCAACCCCGACCCGGCGGCGGCGCAGTTTAGCGAGGATGGCTCCCAGGTGATGCCGTATTTGACACTGCAATACGCCTGCCAGCATTGCCATAACGGCTCGTTCTTCACTTCACGGGATTTAGATGAACTGGCTGAAATGGCTAATGGGTATCATGATCCCATCCCGCCTACCCCCACACCATCCCCGGAACCGACAGCAACACCGGAAGCCGGTACCGGCAGCTCATCCTGATAATTCGACTCAGTAAGTGACAGCCATTTTCAAAGTGGCTGTCACTTACGCTGCAATAGGAGCATCCCATGCGAAAATTATGGTCTGCATTTAAACGTTTCGTTTTTCCGCCAGCCGGCAGCCCGATGTGGCTGCGAGTTTTGCCGTTTGCCATCGCCGGTGTGCTAACGCTGGCCGTCATTTACGGCAGTGTTGAAGCCTGGACGTATACCAATTCATCCGAATTTTGTGGCACAACCTGCCACACAATGCCACCGCAGTTCAGTGCTTACCAGCAGTCACCTCATGCGCGGGTGCAGTGCGTGGAGTGTCATATCGGCCGTGATGTGTTCACGACGCAGTTTACGCGGAAAGCGGGGGATTTGCGCCATGTCATTCTGACAATTACACAGGACTATGAATATCCTATTCAATCGCGGGCAATGCGTCCAGCGCGGGATTCTTGCGAGAAATGCCATTTCCCGGAAAAGTTTTCTGATGATAGTTTGCGGGAAATTCGGCACTATTCAGGGGAAGATAATTCGGAGGAAAGTACATTTTTAATCTTGAAAACCGGTGGTGGTTCGCAGCGAGAAGGATTGGGGCGCGGTATTCATTGGCATATTGAAAATGAGGTTTATTACCTGCCTACGGACGATTTACAACAAGATATTCCTTATGTTCGCGCTTATGATGCTGATGGCAATATGACGGAATATTATGATATTGCCTCGGGTATCACACCCGAGGATGTGGCCGGCAGCACTCTAGAACAAATGGATTGTATTACTTGCCACAATCGGATTACGCACCGAATTCCCAGCCCGGAAACGGCCGTTAGCCAGGCCCTGTCCAAAAAATTAATATCGCCTGATTTACCGGATGTCTACAATCAATCGGTTGCTTTACTACGAGCCTCCTACCCCGATCAGGAAACGGCATTGGTGGCGATGACCAGCCTGAAAGATTTTTATGCCGACAATTACCCTGAAGTGTATGCCGAGCAGCTAGACAAAATAGAATCGGCCGTTTCCCACTTAGAAGTTATCTACAGCCAAATTGTCTTCCAAGACCAAAAAATAAGTTGGGACACTCATCCCGATAATTTGGGACACAAAGATAATCCGGGCTGCTTCCGCTGTCACGACGGCAAACATCTGACCGGTGAAGAGGAAGCGATCCGACTAGAGTGCAACTTATGCCACTCAGTACCGGTTCAAACTGATGAAACCACTTTGGTCACCGATCTGGAGTTAGTACGCGGCCCGGAGCCACCTTCCCATACCCACTCCAGTTGGATTACGCTGCACGGCAAAGTGATCGATTCATCCTGCGCCGCCTGCCACAAACCGGCTGATGGTAATGTAGACTATACGCAGTTAACAGGCAAGCCGCCAGCCGATGGCTCTTTCTGCGGTAATGCAGCCTGTCACGGCCCAGATTGGGAGTTTTCCGGCTTTGACTCACCGGAATTGCAGCCGGTTTTGGAGCGGCAAAAGTACATTTTGCTGAATACCAGCCCCTATCTACTGGAAGGCGTGCCCCGTAATTACGAAGAAACGTTTAAGGCAATGTTTAACGGCCGTTGCACCGGCTGCCACAGTGGAAATAGCCCCGAAGCCGGATTAGACCTCAGCAGCTATAAGACTATCATGGCCGGTTCACCAGATGGTCCAGTACTTATCCCTGGCGACCCCGACGGCAGCTTGATCATCCAGCGCCAATCACAGCCCGATCCCCACTTTGGCCAGGTACTTCCCGATGAACTGGAAGCCCTGCGCGATTGGATAGCCGCTGGCGCGCCGGAAAAATAACAACGGTCTATACCCATCAAACAGCGTCAGGCTTACGGTATTTAAAAGAAAAATCCATTACCCAAAAACACCTCCAGGACTCTGTCTGGGGGTGTTTTTTTAATCATAACAGCCAACCATTAACAAGCGTTCGTTTTTAACTTAGCGAAACACCCTCTCCCCAACCCACTCCCTTTGGGAGACATCCTCTCTTACTCTCTAAATGTTGAACCGGGTAACAACGTTGTCGTTTCGAGATCCGCCTAGAAATCCCTATGCACTTGCAAATTGGGCAGGATTGCTCTCTTCGTTCGGAGCAACTGTGACAACTTCATTGCCCGTTTTATTTCTTAAAAACCAACTGGGAGGGGATTAAGGGGAGAGCTGCCAATCGCTGACTTATTATTGAATGCTTACCTAACCATCCAGACCCCACCCCATGTCAGGTTATACATAAAAAAGCGACACTCCAATAAGAAGTGTCGCTTTTTCGATTCAATTAACCTGTCACAAAATCATCATACGGCGAGATTCACCCTACTTTCCAACTTTGAGACAGAACCCAGAATTACTCAGCTGCAATTGCCTCCGGGCGAGTCATCGCGCTCGTATCGGCACCTAGAGAATTCAATGTGTCATACAACACCTGAATGATATAGAGACCGTTGTGAGCAAAGTTGCCCGGATCTTTCTGCACATATTGATAATTGTAAGTCGCACGCACCAAAGCCGGCGTCCACGTGGCATACCGTTCACCCGCACCATTGAAGAAATACGGGTAGCTGCTTCCATTATAGACAATGGGATCGACGCCATCGGTAGCTTCAGCATACGCTTGAATG
The DNA here is from genome assembly GCA_020634245.1 of Ardenticatenaceae bacterium. Lineage (GTDB taxonomy): Bacteria > Chloroflexota > Anaerolineae > Promineifilales > Promineifilaceae > JACKCC01. Next base: position 311,418 of record JACKCC010000008.1, read on the forward strand.
GCTGCATACAACGCTTCGTTCATAGTTTCGATTTCGCCATATAGACCTTCAGTTACATCGCCATCACCATCGAAGTCAATTTCAGTGACGCGGATGCTATGCAGATCCTCGGCAGTATCGACACCATCATGGCAGTTGGAGCAAGATTCAACCTTGACTTCCAAAGCATGGGCACTGTGACATTCAATACAGGTATCAAACGCTTCCACATGCGGATTGCGACCCAGATATTCCTGACCGGCAAATTCATAAATGCCTTTGACATCTGTGCCGAATAAGGTCGCGCCAGCAGCAAAGTAGTGAATATTGATAAAGCCCAGGCTGTCCGAGACTTCATTATCACCCAGAGCACCGATACGACGATCCACACTGGCCGCAGATTCACGTCCTTGATGGCAGTTAATGCACAGGTTGCTGGCTTGCGCTTCCTCATCATCACCCAGGCTGACTGTCGCACCGCTGGGGAAGGTAACTTCCGGTGACGCGTACAGGGCGAAGGTGGTGAGATCGCTGTGGCAGGTAGCGCAGTTCAAACCATTGGACGGTTCCTGGCTAATGGAGACGCCTTCGGTCAAGAAGAGCGGCAGCCCTTCAGACGTATGGCACTTGGTGCAAGAGGCAGACACAACACCTTCTTCATCCCAGTGACGGAATGCTTCTTCCGAACCGGCAAAGTGGCCATGATCAATACGACGAACATTGGTCATATCCACCGGTGAAGACATACCCTGATTCAAGCTTTCGGTCGAATCGTAGAGAAGCTCGATGATATATTTGCCGCCATGTGCAAATTCACCCGGATCTTTTTGGGAAACCTGGTAATTGTAAGCGGCCTGAGCCAGACGGGGCGTCCAGGCAGCAAAACGTTCGCCAGCTTCGTCAAAGAAGTAGGGATAAGCCGCTGCGTCGTAGGTAATGGTCGAGCCGCCAATTTCTGCCGAGTAGGCCTGCATTGCCGAGTATAGCAATTCCTGCATACCCTCGATTTCGCCCATGATACCTTCCTGCATGTTGCCATCGCCGTCATAGTCAACCAGTGAACCGGGCATACGGATGTTTACCAGGTCCTCAGCGCTGCTCACATTGGTGTGGCAAACGGAACATTCTTCAACTTTGACTTCCAGGGTGTGGGGGTTATGGCAGTCGATGCAGCTGTCGTAGCCGGCTACGTGCTCGAATTTTGAGTCGTAAACTTTGCCATCATACTCGTAACCACCTTTAGCGGCCGTTCCGTACAATGTAGCAGCGGCAGCAAAGTAGTGGATATTGGAGAAGCCAACATCCTCACTGACAGTGTCCAGGTCAGCTATCGGGTCTAAACCGGCGTCCACAATACCCTGGTCAACCGTAAATTTGGAAGCGCGGCCTTGATGGCACTGCATACAACGGGATTCGTCACCCAATCCATGAATTTCAATACCTGACGGGAAGACGACACTGGTCAGGCCGATAGTAACGTTGTTATGGCAGGCTTGACATTCGATGGTCGTGCCAACTGGTACGTTGTTTTCAACTGTCCCAAAGGCCGTACCATCGGCACCCAGAAAGTCCAAATAACCGGGCGTGCTGTGGCACTTGGCACAACTAGCGGGGACTTCTTTGGGATCTTCCTCGTTCCAGTGGATAAAGGCTTCTGCATCAGCCATGTTGTGGGGTGAATTAGCCCATTCAGCCTCAAAGGGTATAACCGAGACGGCCGGTGCCGGCACTTCGGGCATCACTTCGACAACACGGGTGACTTCGACCTCAACGGTTTCCCCGGGTACTTCCACAGGGACTTCAACAACGCGGGTTACTTCTACCGGCTCGCCAGCACAGGCGACCAGCACGGCAATCAAAAGTACTCCTAAAATGAATAAATATCGCTTCTTCAACATATTGTAAATCCTCCTAATCCGAAGCAATTTGAAAAATGTCTTTTTAATAAACCATATGTTGATTGAAAATGAGCCAGAGCCACCTTACAAAAGTGTTGAAGTCGCTATTTGTAGGTAACGGCCGTTTCAATGAAACATATGTTTACCCAAAAGACAAAGAAAAGTCTGAAAAGACGATTACGAAGAAAGATTTGTCACTTCAATGGAGTTCACACCACCTCCTTCACAAAAACAAGAATCGTCTACTTTTACTGTTAATCTAACTATAGTCGTTTTGTGGGTAGAACAACCCATAAAACATTAGTCGTTCATGAGTATACCCTAAGTATAAGGAAGTGTAAACAGTAAAATAGTGACAAATGTCACAAATTTATGGGTGATTTACCCAATGTTCTTGCTGAGAGATCGGGTCTTTCGTAGGCCAATCGCCCCACCCCAAAAAAACAAGGCCCTGATTTGTCAATCAGGGCCTTGCACAGTAATTTGTAAATTTTCCAGACCTTTTCGATAAGAAAAGATCATCAATTTGTCATAATCAATCAATCATAAGCGATTGTTCTAAACCCAATGGCAAAACGCCGATGCTACTCATGTGCGCCGGACTCTGCATGAGAAGAAGTGAACAGCGGTAAATACTTTGCTCCCAGTGTAAAGGCCAGCAAGGCGTAACCCAATACCCCCAGCGAAACAGAAACCTCTGTCCAGGATGGTGTATAAGTAGCCGCAATTGCATTCCCCAACACACCTGGTGACCAACTGGGTGGCACTACCAAACCTGAGAGCGTCACATTCCAGCGGTTTACGACAACTCCCACAACAATTAAGGCCAGGCCAACCATAAATACGCCATGCCGCCGCCGGAAGGGACGATTGAGCAGGATAACTGCCGGCACAACGCCGCACAACACCACTTCCAACCACCAGAAAGATTGGGTGTATGGTGTGGTGGCTTGCAAACGGGCCATTGCATCGGCCGTACCAGGCGCGTGGCTGTAGTAGTTTGTCGCTGCCCAGTCCCAAACCTTCAAATAAAGGTAAGCCAACAGCGCAAATGCCGACAACCGGGCGATGTCACGGCGCAAGAATTTGTCGATTAATTCTTTGCCGGTCAGCTTGCTGAGAACCATTGTCACTAACAAGGTCAATGAAACACCACCTGCCACCGCGGAAAGGATAAACATTACCGGCATAGATGGTTTAAACCAGATGGCGCGTCCTGAGAGAACCCCATAAGTCGCCCCCAGAGATGATTGATGGAGTAGGGAAAGAGCCATACCCAGGACTGCCATGACTGGTGTCAATTTGTGTAATGAATGCCCAAATTTGGCCAGCTTGGGCCACCGAGCAAAGTATTTGCTATCAAAGACAATAGGAAGCACTTCAATAACCAACACAGTCGAATAGAGAATGACACACCAGGTGATTTCCCACAATACGGAATGGACATTCCAGTAGACAAGTGGGTGCCAGAAACGGTCGGGCCGTCCGATGTCCATAGCCAGGGCCAGCATGGCCGATGTATAACCAAGAAAGCCAACGAAAACGGCCGTTCTAGCAATCGGCTCAAATCGTTTAATACGAAACAGGTAAACAACCGCCGAAAAGGTAAAAGCGCCAGCCCCTAAACCAATTGCGGAAAGATCATGTGTAATCCACAAACCCCAGGGGACACGGTCACTTAAATTCGTAACTTGCAAACCCTGGGTCAGCGTCCGGTACATCCCGGTCACGCCAACACCTATCATGGCCAGTAAGATCGCTATCCAAACATAAAACGAGGTTGAACCCAAGAATCGTCGTCTAAAACTAAAAGGTGGTTTTATTGCAGCCATTTACACTTCCTCCTTAACAGGACGTACGTAATGAACTTTAGGCTCAGTTCCGTAATCTTCACGCAGTCTGAATGTCTCGTGCTCCTCAAGGAATTTTGAAATAGGGCTTTCCGGATTATTGGCATCGCCAAAGACACGCGCATTAACCGGACAAATCACCACACATGCTGGTGTTGCCTGCGGGTCTACCCCTGGGGTTAAGCCTTCAGACAGGCCACGGTCGATGCGATGGACACAGAAAGTGCATTTCTCTACCACACCGCGCGGCCGCCTTTCTACCTCGGCCGTACCCCATGTGGGCTGGTAAGAATTTTTCTCGTCTGACGGCGGCCCCCAATTAAAGCGGCGCACATCATACGGGCAGGCGACTTCGCAGTAACGGCAGCCGATACAGCGATCGTAATCCATAGAGACGATTCCATCTTCTCGAATCCAGGTCGCGCCAACCGGACAGACCTTTACACAGGGTGCCTGTTGGCAGTGAAGACACGGCCGTGTCATGAAAAAATCGGTGCCGCCTTCAGTACGTTCATGAAAACCAACATTCCAGCGCATCTCATCGTCAGGCACATCATTAACCGCCTGGCAGGCACGCATGCAGTATTGACAGCCAATACATTTATCCAGGTCAATCCCCATGTGCCATTCATAAGCCCCACTGGCTTCCGTATGGCGGGTAATACCCTTAATCGCATCGGCTGACAGTGCGCCAGTCGTGATGGCCTGGGAAGCAACGGCCGTAACCCCCGTTGCTCCCAAAATCTTCAAAACATCCCGACGACTCAGTAATGCATCACTATTTTTCTTTTTCGCCATGTTCTTCTTCCTCACGTCGACGGGCGCGGATATTCTGGGCTACAAACCAGGCAGTCGTGCCCCCCAAGGTCAGGCCAACAACACCGCCCTGGAAAAGTAAGGTAACATTTTGATTCGCCAACGCTGCTTCCAACGCCTGAACCTGCTGCTCAGGTGTCAACCCTTCTTCCGCTGTTTCTTGCTGCAACAAAGTAGGTTTCGTCTCTACTTCCTCAGTAGTATTGTTTACTGCGGCCTTAGCCCCTTCTTCGTAACCCGGCAAATGGAATCCCGCATGCAGTGAATCGGTATGACAGGCAACACAGGTTGCTGGAGTGATGTTAAAGGCATGTCCCGTAGGTACAATACCATCATCTGGCACGGGATCGGGCGGAATAACCAGCGCGTGACAGTCTACACAACCAATACCCTTCTGCACATGCACATCCTCCAGGTAATCTTCCATGGAATCCTGATGGCAGTTAATACACAAATCATCTGGGTTCTCAAAGAGCCATTTCTGGCTGTGGGGATCATGACAATCCATGCACCCAATATCAGCCATTGAGTGTCCGGTCACACGCCATTCACCCAACGTCGTCGTGTGACACTCACCGCAAAAGTCAGCATCGGCTTTAATCGGTACCGGTTCTGGCGGATGTTCTCCAGTTACTTCACCGTGACACGCAACACATTTCACACCTTCAGCCTCAAATTCTCCTGTCGAAGCTACGAAATTGGTTGTATGGCAGGCCAAACACTCACCTGGCTGCCCCATCCCCATCCATCTATCTTGAAATACTTCATCATCAAATGCATGAGCATGAGGGCTGTCTTTCCAGTGATTGGAAATATCCAGGTGACATTCCTGGCAATCCTGCGAGTCTTGAACCTCACCGCTTCCCTCATCAGTCTGCCGTGGTGGGGCTGCCGAAACAAGGTGGACAGTCAGTATCAAGCTCAGTATACCTACTGTTAACCCGGCCAATAAAGACCAGCTAATCTCTTTTAGTCGCCATTTTTTCATCTTTTCCTCACAAAACAATTACTCACTAACTGTATTTTTATTATTCTTTTCCAAAGTCAGCAGACAACGATGCGTTTCATCAAATAATTTCTGCCTGCTCAGCATTTAGCTCTTTTACAATTGTTTCACGTTGCTCGATCGCAAAATTCCAAAAAGCTGTTTGCGCTTTTGTTGCCAATCGATTTGTTAAACGGCCAATATAAATATCCCGGCTCAACTCAATACCTTTAATTTGAACGGTTGCAACCTGTCCATTTACAAGTCTGCTCACAACCAAACTGGAAATAAATCCAGCTCCCAACCCTTCCTTAACAGCCAGGGCAATTGCTTCAGAATTGCCCAACACCAACAACGTCTTTAAATCAATAATGTCAATCCCAGCATCAGCCAATGCGCTTTGAACCGTTACTTGTGTTCCAGAATTGTCCTCGCGGAAAATGAAATTGGTTTTGAATAACTCGTCAGGTTCGATTATTCCCTTTTTGGCCCAAGGATGACTGAGCGGCACAATCAGCAATACCCGGTCGGTCATAAACTTGCTGAACTCAATATTCTTAAATGAAGTATGTGGAACGCTGGCAAGAGCAAAATGTATCTCTCCATTTTCCAGGGTCTGCAATGATTGATCCTGTGAGGCGACATGGCAGGAGATTTTGACTTGAGGGTATGTGTTGTGGAACCGGGCTAATAATTGAGGCAGGATATATTTCCCAGGTGTCGTACTGCAACCCACCAGCAGATGACCATAAACTTCGCCCTGGAGTGACTTAATGGTTTCTTCAATGCGGATGGAACGGTTTACCATGTCTTGTGCCATGGGAACCAAGGCTTCACCGGCATCTGTGAGTTGTAGTGTTCGTCCGGCGCGAATGAATAAGGATTGACCGAAATGCTGTTCTAAAGATTGAATATGCTGGCTGACGCTTGGTTGACTCATGTGAAGGCGCCGCGCAGCCAACGTAAAATTTAACGTCTCGGCAGCCACCAAAAAAACATTTAATTGATGTGCATCCAACATGATTCAAACCTCATTTGTGAACATTTTAACAAATCCTATAACTAATTCAATGGGCTGGTAGTATATTTTAATTGCTTTTACTTATCGAAACCAAGAAGCAAAACCTATAAGAAAAACCTGTCGATGATATTGATTTCACTATGCTATTTGTTATACTGATTGTGAAAATTTTAACGTTCTTATATTCTGTTAAGGTTCTGAATAAGGAAACATCTGGTGAAAAATATTCAAAAAACAACAATATGGCTTAGGACGCTGGTCGTCTTTGCAATTTTGTTGGCAGCCCTTAGTTTGACAGGGTGTGGTTCGAAGGAACCAGCGCCGGTTGCTGAGACAGGGGCTACTGAGGCCGAGATCGCTGTAGCTGAGGTGCAGGCAACGGAAACGGCCGTAGCAGCCAATGAAGTTGATGTGGCGGAAGTAGTGGCAGAGGAAACGGCCGTTACCGAAGCACCTACCGACGAGTGCCTGGCCTGCCACATTGACAAAGAAATGCTAATTGCCACAGCCGCTCCTGAGGAAGAAGTTATCAGCGAAAATGAAGGCGAAGGTTGAGGGGGCGAGGTGGCTCCGTTGGAGCCTTGGGAAAAAGTACTCGTCAATGGTGAAACTTACCCCGAAACCGTTCATGGCCAAATCGCTTGCCAGGATTGCCACGGTGGTGTGCAATCCCCTGACAAAGCAACAGCCCACGAAGGGATAGTCAAAAACCCCAGCAACGATGCCGAAAGTGCATGTGGTGAGTGCCATCCCGACGTCGTTGCCATGAACGAAAACAGCCTGCACATCAACCTGGCCGGTTATTGGACCGTCCTGGATGAGCGCACAACACCGGCAGACCACGACACAATCGTACAAATGTTTGGCAACCATTGCGACACCTGCCATTCATCTTGTGGTGAATGCCACGTCAGCCAGCCAGAATTAGTAGGCAGCGGGTTAATTGACGGCCATAACTTTAATCGCGAACCTTCCATGACCCGCAACTGTACTGCCTGCCACGGCAGCCGGGTTGGGAATGAATATTTAGGCAAACACGAAGGATTAATGGGTGACGTTCACTTCCGCCTGGGCCGGATGACCTGCATTGACTGCCATACAGGTCACGAAATGCACGGCCAACCAGCCGACTGCCAGAGCTGCCACGAAGGGCCAGAGGCAACTGGCGTCGCCCCGGCCGACCACCGCTATGCCGGCGTCCAGTCACCACGTTGCGAAACTTGCCACGTGACAGTAGCCATCGGCCAGGACGGCATCGAAATGCACCAACAACACGGCGGCGATTTGTCCTGCCAGGTATGCCATTCAATAGAATACACAAGTTGCGATGGCTGCCACGTTGCCATCAGCGAAACAACAGGAAATCCTTTCTATGCCACCGATGGTTCATATTTGAGCTTTAAGATCGGTCGTAACCCAATAAAGAGCTTCGATAGGCCATATGAATACGTTACATTACGGCACGTCCCTGTTGCTACAGACAGCTTCGCCTTCTACGGCGACAACTTACTGCCCAATTACTCGGCTTTACCAACCTGGGTATACACCACTCCCCACAATATTCAACGGGAAACACCCCAGGCCGAATCATGCACCTCCTGCCATGGGCATGCCGAATTATTCCTGACCATCGACGATTTGGCACCAGAAGAAATCGAAGCGAACTTATCTGTTATCGTGGAATCCGTACCCCGGCCGATAACCGAAATATTGGCCACACCAAGAATCACGGTGACCCAACCAATTACGACGACAGAATAGTAAGTTTGATTAAACCTTGAAAAACCTTTAAACATTTTTATTAATCGAGGAGCTAGAAGAAAAATGAAAAAAATTAGCCTAGTCTTGTTATTTGTAATTTTGGGACTGATGCTGGTCGCCTGCGGCGGCGGCGGCACTCCCGCTGCCGAACCTGCTGTTCAGGAAGAGCCGGCCGTAGTAGAAGAACCAGTGGTTGAAGAGCCAGCAGAAGCTGTGGTTGAAGAACCGGCCGAAGAGGTTGTGGAAGAACCAGCAGCAGAGGAACCTGTGGAAGAAATGGCTGAAGCCGACCTGGATGGGGCGTTTAGCACATTCCTGGGCAGTATGGAAGCCTACAACACCATTGGCATTGAAGCACTCAACGAAATGATCGTTGAAGGTAATGCACCATTCCTTTTGGATGTACGTGAACCCAGCGAATTGGAAGAAAAAGGCTGGATTGAAGGCGCAGTCAATATTCCCTTGCGCCAGGTTGCCGACAATGTAGCTTACCTGCCCAGCTTTGATACACCCATTGTCAGCTATTGCGGCAGTGGCTGGCGCTGCACCATTGCTTTAACAGCATTGGAAGCAATGGGTTGGGAAAATGTTCTTGGTCTTAAAGGCGGCAGCTTTGGCGGCTGGCTGGAAGCCGGTTATCCAATTGCTGAAGGCGATATCCCGGCCCTGGTTGAGTTGAATGCTGCTGAACCGGATCCGGCAATAGTCTTGGCCATGCAAGAAATGCTGCACAATGTACCTGATGGATTTGGTGGCATTTCCAACGAAGACCTGAACACAGAAATTGGCGAAAACCCCGATTTGATTTTGGTTGATGTCCGTACACCTGGCGAAGTTGAAAGCAAAGGGTATATTGATGCCCCCAATGTCGTTTTCGTCCCGCTGGAAGAGATGATCGCCATGAAAGATCAGTGGCCGGCCATGGATGCGCAAATCGTTACTTATTGCGGCTCAGGCCATCGTTCCACAATTGCCATGACCATCTTGTGGTCGTATGGTTACACCAATGTACGCAGCCTGAAGGGCGGCTTTGGCGACTGGGTCACTGGCGGCTTCCCTGGGGTGAACGTTCCAGAACCGGAACCGGCAACATTTGATATGGATGCCGCTTTCAACACTTTCCTCGCTGACATGGAAGGATACAACACCATTGGTCTGGAAGATTTGAATCTGCTGTTAGCCGAAGATCCGCCGCCTTTTGTCTTGGATGTGCGTGAAGCTTCGGAACTGGAAGAGAACGGCCATATCGAAGGTGCAGTCAATATCCCGCTGCGCGAGGTGGCCGACCACATCGAATGGCTGCCCAGCTTTGACACGCCCATTGTCAGTTACTGCGGCAGCGGCTGGCGCTGTACCATCGCCCTGGTCGCTTTAGAAGCGATGGGTTGGGAAGATGTACGCGGTTTGAAGGGTGGCAGCTTTGGCGGCTGGGTAGAAGCTGGTTATCCGGTAGCTGAAGGGTTAGCACCTGAACCCATGGTTTTGAATGCAGCAGAACCCGATCCGGCGGCTGTAGCGGCAATGCAGGAAATGCTACACAACGTTCCCGACGGCTTTGGTGGCATCTCGGTTGACGATTTGTTCCTGGCCATTGGGGAAAACCCGGACCTGATCCTGATTGATGTCCGTACAGTTGCTGAAGTGGAAGAGAAGGGTGTCATTGAGTCAGAAAACTGGCTGAACATTCCGTTGGAAGAGTTTGTGAATATGAAGGATGAGTGGCCGGCCGAGATGGATGCCCCGATTGTTGTCTACTGTGGCAGCGGTCACCGTTCCACGATTGCTATGACAATTCTGTGGTCCTATGGGTATACAGATGTCAAAAGCATGAAGGGTGGTTTTGCGGCCTGGGTAGAAGCTGGTTATCCGGTAGCCGAGTTTGTAGCTCAATAAGAACCTGTTTAGGTTATTACCAAAGGCTCTGATCAAAAACGATCAGAGCCTTTTTTTGTTTCTGAAAACCAACTCGATTCCGAAAACTTTTTTGCAGGGTCAGGTAAACCACAAAAAATTCTTGATGAAAAAGGCAACATTTCTTTATGGTTTGCTCAGGGGAAACGGGAGAACCAGGGTACGTCTCATCCTGAAATCCAGATTGTTACGACGCTTTTACAACAAACCGTAACAGTGAGGAACAAATTTCAACAAAACATGATTCTTATCCATGATTCTCAACAATTTTGGTTGAGAATGTTTATATAATGGAATGTAACCACTTTTTCCCTGGTTTTTTTGGATTGCAGTATGGTTCCAACCAACCTTATAGAAAGACCGACCCCTTTGCAGAAATCCTTGTATGTGCAATTAGCACGACGACTGCGTGTTGCCTTCCCCCTTTTGTTGGTTTTTATGGCTTTTCTTATTGAGGTATTTGAGGAAATCCGAGGAACACATTCTCATTTTGGTCCTACGGGGCCACATGAAGGATTTTTTTTAGAGGTTTTTACATTTGGTGTTCTGAGTCCGATTTTAGTAGGGCTAGGTTTTCATTGGATTGTTAAAGTTGTAGAACAGCTTGAATTAGCCCGTGCTTCGGAAAGGGATCTGCGCCAAAAATTAGAGCGGGAAACTGAAGCTCGTCGTGAATTATTGGCAGCTACGGTACGCAGTCAGGAAGCTGAACGGCAGCGAGTGGCCCGCGAGCTTCATGATGGCATTGGCCAACCACTGACAGCATTTCTTTTGACTTCGGATATTGGCTCGGAAGAGTTGTGTGAAAATCCAACCATGGCGCATGCGCGCCGGGCAGCTTCCAGTACGCTGGACTCGATACGGCGGCTGATTTTGGATTTACGGCCGTCTCTACTCGACGCTCAAGGTCTATTGCCAGCCTTACGTCAATGCGCTTATGATACGCTAAAACCGGCAGGCATTGAGGTGGTGGTAACGGCCGTTGGTCAACCCTACCCCATCCCCGATGAAACAGAAACCGCTCTGTTCCGCATTGGACAAGAGTCTTGCACCAATATTTTGCGCCACGCCCAGGCCAGTCAGGCTAAAATTGAGTTAAGGCATCATCCCCAACATGTACAGCTGATCATTACAGATGATGGTCAGGGTATTGGGCAGTCTACTAATGGGAATGGGAAGAGTAACGGCCGTTCCCTGGGCTTGGGCTTACTCAGCATGAAAGAACGCGCCGAACAGATCGGCGGTCAGTTCCATTTACAAAGCCAGCCCGGCGCGGGAACCACTGTTTCAATAAGCGTACCCATTCCTGTCAACCAGAGAGAGCTAACATGAAGTCAATACGCGTGATCATAGCCGACGACCATGTCATCATGCGCGAAGGTGTCGCCCTCATTCTCGATAGCAAACCAGAATTTGAAGTCGTTGGCCAGGCAGCCGATGGAAAACGGGCCGTAGAACTGGCAGAGAGTTTGCAGCCCGACATCGCACTGCTTGACATCAACATGCCCGAACTCGACGGCATCGCCGCCGCCAACTTGATTCGCGAGGCCTGCCCACAAACCAAAACGTTAATATTGACCATGCACAATGACGACGCCATCTTTTTTGATGCTATTCAAGCCGGCGCTTCCGGGTATGTCCTCAAGGGTTCTCGCCCCGACGATCTGATTCAAGCCTTAATAGAAGTTCATAACGGCAACGTTTATATTTCTCCACCCATGACCCGCAAACTGGTCAACTCCTATCTGGAAACAGCCAATTCCTACCCGAACAGCCAACTCACTCTCCTTACTGAACGGGAAACCGAAGTTATGCAACTATTAGCCCAGGGATTAACCAACCGAGAGGTTGCCGAACGCCTTGTCATCAGCCCCAGCACCGTCCAAACCCATCGCACACACATCATGGAAAAACTTGATCTTAACAACCGGACCGAACTGGTCCGCTACGCCTTGCAAAACAACCTCCTCGACTCCTGACTTTCCTTCTCAATTAAAACCAACATAAACCTTCAAACTTACCTTTCTTCAATCGCGCGGCACGCGTCGCCCTTCATTCCTGCCCTATCATCATTTTATCGATATTTGATCGGCTCCAAATCAACATTTGACCGATAGGCAAGAGTGTAGTACCTCGGTACTATGATACAAGAGGGTACTTTTATGTTGGCGACTAGAATACTTTTAATCTGGGAACATCCATTTTTACGCGATACGGTTACAGCGCTGTTAAAAAAGGAAGGCACGGAACTGCTGGCCGACTTTGATTTTCAGGTTTCTCTCGCCGAAATCCAAGCTCTTAACCCATCACACATTCTTGTGGAATCTGGCTGCCAACGCTATCAAGAACTCGTCACACCCTTGTTGGCACACGAAGAAATTACCATCATCCGGCTCAACCTTGAAGACAACCGGCTGCAAGTCATTCAACGGCAGGATCATGCCATTTCCCAATCATCCGACCTGCTAAAGCTGCTGCAAGCGCGACCGGAAACAAACATACCTGGTTAGAAAAAAGAGGTGGCGCTTTCTGAAAAGAGCCGCAATACCACCGATTTAAGATGCATATTACATCGTTATTGTTTTGCAGGAGGTTGAGCATGATACGGAACAGTAGTTTGGTTCACGGGATTCCTGGCGGTGTGTTTACGGCCGTTTCCCACCACCACACCAAGGAGGAACTGTTATGAAACATATCCTGGGCGTCATCGCCGTCATTGCCGCCATCACCCTGGCCGCCTGGGTCTGGTTAGGGCGAAGCTTCGATCAACTACTTCCCTTGCGAGCCAGCGAAGAAAGCTTTTTCGTCGATCGGCTGTTGGGAATGCAATTCTACGTGATTGCCTTTCTCTTCGCCTTAATCATCGGCTTCATGCTCTACAGCATCTTCGTATTCCGGCGTAAACCAGGCGACGACAGCGATGGCGATTATTTCCACGGCAACACCACCCTGGAAATCATGTGGACAGTCGTTCCATTAGGTGTTGTCCTCTACTTTGCCGTCGTCGGTGCTGGCTATCTGGGCGACATCACCGCTCCGGAATCAAACGAATTGGTCGTTCAAGTCACCGGCTCCCAGTGGAATTGGCGCTTCGATTACCCTCGCTTCGGCATCAGTTCCCCTGAACTAAACTTGCCCAAAGGCCAGCAAACTGTTCTCGAAATCTCATCTATTGATGTCATTCACTCTTTCTGGGTGCCTGAATTCCGGTTGAAGCAAGACGCCGTACCCGGCATGGTCCATCCCCTACGCATCACCCCAACCGAAGTCGGCACTTACGTTGTGCGCTGCGCCGAAATTTGCGGCAAAGACCATTCCTACATGCTGGCCAACGTTAACGTGATGGAACAAAATGCTTTTGAAGCGTGGGTGCGTGCCCAAGTTGCCCCACCGTCCGGCGGTTTGGCCGAAGCTGGCGCAAAAATTGCTAAGTTAAACGGCTGCCTGGGCTGCCACAGCGTAGATGGCAGCACCATAACCGGTCCTACCTGGCTGGATTTGTTTGGCGAAGAAGTACAGTTAGCCGATGGCTCAACCGTTGTCGCTGATGAAGCCTACATCATGAATTCGATACTCAATCCGGGCGAACAAATTGTGGCCGGGTTTGATACGGTAGCCATGCCCGCCAATTTCGGCGCGGTTCTGTCAGAAGACGATTTGGAAGCGCTGGTAGCCTACATTGCCAGCTTAAGTACTCACGATAGCACAGAGTAAGGAGGAACCCTATGATTATCTTTCAGTTAGGACTTATTCGGGGTTTGGTCGGGCAAATTGTGGGAACGGCCGTTGGCCTGCTCCTCGTCAGCCTCATCCGATTAACAATGGGCCTGCCCGCCTGGAAACCTGAACCAGCCATGATCATTGGCGGCGTCCTGGGTGCAGTCGGCTTCATGATTGGCGTCGGCGCCCTCACCGACTGGATCAAATGGATGCGCGGCCAAGAGACCCACATGCACCACGGCCCGCCAGAAGGTAAACCAGCCTGGACTCGCTACTTCGGCACCGACTACAACCACAAAGTCATCGGCGTCCAGTACGGCGTCACCGGCATTTTGCTGCTCCTCGTTGCCGGCACACTGGCCTTAATCTTCCGCACCGAACTGGCCCAACCTGGCCTGCAATTCCTGGAAACCAGCACGTTTAACACCTTCTTCGGGATGCACGGCATGGTCATGATTGCCGGCATCCTGTTGGGCGTTGGCGGTATGATGAATTACCTGGTTCCCCTGATGATTGGCGCATCGGACATGGCTTTCCCCCGGCTCAACGCCTTTGGCTACTGGATCAACATCCCCGGCGCAATCCTGTTGGTTTCTGCCCTATTCATGGGTGGCTGGGACACCGGTTGGACTGGCTATCCGCCCTTAAGCGTTCTCGCGCCGATGGGCGTACAGGCGTTCATGCTGGGCGTTTACCTGGTTGGTATTTCCTCTATCGTCGGCTCGGCCAACCTGCTGGTCACTGTTGCCAAAATGCGTGCGCCAGGTATGTCCCTCTTCCGCATGCCCATCTTCGTCTGGGCGGCGGTAGCTACCTCTCTCATTCAGTTAACCGCTACTCAGCTTATCGGTCTGGCCTTCATGATGGTGTTAGCCCAACGCACGTTAGGACTGGGTTTTTTCGATCCGGTGCTCACCCAACATGCCATCGAGGTTGGTTCACCGCCGGGAAATGTGGTCTTGTTCCAGCATTTGTTCTGGTTCTACTCCCATCCAGCTGTGTACGTCTTCATTTTGCCGGGCCTGGGCATTATCAGCGAACTACTGCCTGTCTTTTCGCGCAAGCCACTTTTTGGCTACAAGTGGATCGCCCTCTCCAGTCTGGCCATCGCTTTGGTCGGCTTTCTGGTCTGGGCGCACCACATGTTTGCCGCCGGAATGGAGCCGTTCTTGCGCATCCCCTTCTCCTTTGCAACGATGCTAGTTGCTGTGCCGACAGGTGTGAAATTCTTTAGCTGGGTAGGCACGATCTGGCGCGGCAAGCTGGAATTTCCGGCTCCGATGTTGTTTGTTTTGGGGGCCATTTCCGTCTTTTTGATTGGTGGCTTAACCGGGCCGCCCAATGGCACAGTCACGACAGACCTGTTTTTGCATGATACCTACTGGGTCGTTGGTCATTTTCATGCCACGATGTTCGGCGGTTTCATCTTCCCCTATTTCGCGGCGATTTATTACTGGTATCCCAAAATCACCGGCCGGATGTACAACGAACGGCTGGCCAAGCTGCACTTTTGGTTGATCACGCCCGGCTTCTGGGTGCAAAGCATTGGTCAAATTCTGGTTGGCCTGCATGGAATGCGCCGCCGCATCGCCGACTACGACCCGGCGTTGGGTATTCAGGGTGGCCATATGTTGATCACAATTGCCGGGTTTGTTATTGGGCTGTCGGTGCTGATTATGGTTTACAACCTGGTTTGGAGCGCCCGCCGCGGACCTGTGGCCTCAGCCAACCCCTGGCGGTCGCGCGCCCCGGAATTCCAAATTCCGTCGCCTATCCCGGAACACAGCTATGCCACGCCGTTTGTGGTCACCGGTGAGCCGTATGACTACGGCCTGCCCGGCTCGAATTATGTCAATATGAATCCGGCCGGAGCAGCGGCTGATTGAGTTAAGCGATTTTGAGCGGGGATTAAGGGATTTAGGGATTTTCCTGAATCTCATCCACTCATCCTGTAATCCCCGCTTTTTCAGGAGAATCACAATGGAACAAAAGAAAAAGAGCGCGTTACAGCAAGGGATGGCGGTTTTGATTGGGCTGGCGGTTTTAACGGCCGTTGAGTACAGCATCAGCCTTCTCGAATTCTCTACCATAGCCCTGTTCGTCGTCAGTTTAATAAAAGCCGGATTGATCATGAACTTCTTCATGCAAATGACATCACTCTGGTCACAAGAAGGAGGCAAGCACTAATGAGCGCCGTTACTACATCGCGAGCTGAATACCAACAAGAATTGGACAACAATAAGTTGGGACTCTGGTTGTTCTTCATCTCTGAAGCCTTTATGTTCGCCGGTTTACTCACCACCCGCTTTTATCTCTGGGGCGGCACCCGGCCTGATCTGAATCAAGGTGTGGCGTTGGCTGTCACTTCTATCTTGTTGTTGAGCAGCTTCTTCATGAACCGGGCTGAAGTCATGATTGCCCATGATGATCGCAAGGGGATGATGAACAATTTGCTGGTAACGGCCGTGCTCGGCATCGCCTTTCTCGTTGGCGTCGTCGGTTTTGAATGGCAGGGCCACATTCGCCCCACCGACGGCGCTTATGGGGCTGTCCTCTACGGCATGACCGGCATGCACGCCCTGCACGTCGTCAGCGGCATTGTGTTTATTTTGATTGTGTGGAATAACGGCCGTAAAGGCAGCTACTCCGCCGACCGTCACTGGGGCGTCCACGCCTGCGCTCTCTGGTGGCACTACGTCGATCTGGTTTGGGTCTTCTTTTATCCCGCCCTATACCTCATCGGCACAGTCCATTAATTTCTTCCCAAAGGAGGTGTCCACCCATGAAGAAAGTTTTAACACTAATCGTATTTTTGTTATTGGCAGCTTTAATCATCAGTGGCTGCGGCGGCAGTTTGCCCGAACTCCCAACCCGGACCCCGGAAGCCAACGCCCCCGATCCCATGTCCGATTTGGATGTGAAGCAAGAATCCGGCCAGGCCGATCCGCCACCGCCGCCCCCCGATCCAGGGCCATCTGATCCGCCAATTGAGCCGGCAGCCATGCCGTCTGGCATGAGCTCTGCCGGTGGCGCAGCCAAAGCCGTTGACTTAATTGGGGCCTGGGTGCAAGCCGACGCACCAGAAACCGAACCCTTCGACTACACCGGCTATGATGGCAACCTCCACCAGGGCACATTCGAAGCCGACATCCAGCCTCTCTTCACCACCAATGGCCTCTGGTTTGATGGCTCCCAGGCCTGCACCGGCTGCCACTTCGCCAACAGCGAAGCCTCCTACCACGAGATGGATTTGAGCAGCTATGCCGGTATCATGTCCGGTGGCGATGTCCTCTCCGCTCCCCCCGGCGTCCCCATCCTCGGTCAAACTGAAGTCGGCGCGGCCGATTTCAACTGGGCCGATTCCAAGCTGCGCGCCCGCCTGCGCAACAACCGCATGCCTCCCGGCTGGGAATTCGACATCACTGAAGAAAATCGCGACGGCCCGACATTGGATGTCAACGGCACAGAAGTCCGTGCCGTAGATTTGATTGGAACCTGGGTCGAAGCAGGCGCACCGGAATTTGACGCCTTTGGTGAATATGGCGCGACGTTTGAAGCCAATGTCCTGCCGCTCTTCACCGAGAACGGCGCCTGGTATGAAGGGTCGCAGGCCTGCATTGGCTGTCACTTCGCCAACAGCGAAGCTTCCTACCACGAGATGGATTTGAGCAGTTATGCCGGTATCATGACCGGCGGTGATGCGCTTTCGGCTCCGCCCGGTGTACCTATCCTCGGCCAGAGTGAATTCGGTGCCGCCGATTTTGATTGGGAGCATTCCAAGCTGCGCGAACGGCTGCGCAACAACCGTATGCCCCCCGGTGTCGCTTTTGATATTACTGAGGAAAATCGGGATGGCCCCTGGGTGCTGCACGGTAAACGAATTGAGGATATCGAGGCCGCGATGGCTGCTGGCGCAATGGACACAACAATGGCAACCGGCCAGACTCCAACCTCCGTTACGACGACGACAACGACAACTATTACCGAGCCGGACGGAACCACCACAACGACCACAACGACCACTACTACTAATTACGGCGAAGTTTCCGCAGCCAGCAGTGGTGAAACCACCGGAGCTTGCGGCATCCACGCGGTCGATTTGATTGGCGCCTGGGTGGAAGCCGGCGCACCGGAAATGGATCAGTTTGCCTACGTTTCTGTCGATGGCAACGATTGTTCTGGAACATTTGAAACTGACATCCAACCCCTCTTCACCACCAATGGTCTCTGGTTTGATGGTTCCCAGGCCTGCACCGGCTGCCACTTCGCCAACAGCGAAGCCTCCTACCACGAGATGGATTTGAGCAGCTATGCCGGTATCATGTCCGGTGGCGATGTCCTCTCCGCTCCCCCCGGCGTCCCCATCCTCGGTCAAACTGAAGTCGGCACGGCCGATTTCAACTGGGCCGATTCCAAACTGCGCGCCCGCCTGCGCAACAACCGCATGCCTCCCGGCTGGGAATTCGACATCACTGAAGAAAATCGCGACGGTCTAACCCTGGATGTGAACGGTAAAGAAGTCCGCGCCGTTGACCTTATCGGGGCCTGGGTCGAAGCGGGCGCACCGGAATTTGACACCTTTGGTGAATATGGCGCGACGTTTGAAGCCAATGTCCTGCCGCTCTTCACCGAGAACGGCGCCTGGTATGAAGGGTCGCAGGCCTGCATTGGCTGTCACTTCGCCAACAGCGAAGCTTCCTACCACGAGATGGATTTGAGCACGTATGAAGGCATTTTGACTGGCGCTGACGCCCTATCCAGCCCGCCCGGCGTGCCTATTCTAGGACACAGCGCAGTTGGGGCTACCGATTTCGATTGGGAGAACTCCAAGCTGCGCGAACGGCTGCGCAACAACCGCATGCCCCCCGGTGTCGCTTTTGATATTACTGAAGAAAATCGGGACGGCCCGCTGGTAGAACATGGTGTCCGACTGGATGCAAAACCGGAGCCTACGGCAGCAGCCGGCCCAATGGCTGTGTCGGAAGGTGGACAGTGTGAGATAACGGCCGTTGACCTCATCGGTGCCTGGGTCGAGGCTGGTGCGCCTGAGATGGATGCCTTCACCTTCACTGCCCTGGACGGAGCGGATTGCTCTGGAACGTTTGATAACGACATCCAGCCGCTCTTCACCACCAATGGTCTCTGGTTTGATGGCTCCCAGGCCTGCACCGGCTGCCACTTCGCCAACAGCGAAGCCTCCTACCACGAGATGGATTTGAGCAGCTATGCCGGTATCATGTCCGGTGGCGATGTCCTCTCCGCTCCCCCCGGCGTCCCCATCCTCGGTCAAACTGAAGTCGGCACGGCCGATTTCAACTGGGCCGATTCCAAACTGCGCGCCCGCCTGCGCAACAACCGCATGCCTCCCGGCTGGGAATTCGACATTACCGAGGAAAACCGTGACGGCCCGACATTGGATGTCAACGGCACAGAAGTCCGCGCCGTTGACCTTATCGGAGCCTGGGTCGAAGCGGGCGCACCGGAATTTGACGCCTTTGGTGAATATGGCGCGACGTTTGAAGCCAATGTCCTGCCGCTCTTCACCGAGAACGGCACCTGGTATGAAGGGTCGCAGGCCTGCATTGGCTGTCACTTCGCCAACAGCGAGGCTTCCTACCACGAAATGGATTTGAGCAGTTATGCCGGTATCATGACCGGCGGTGATGCGCTTTCGGCTCCGCCCGGTGTGCCTATCCTCGGCCAGAGTGAATTCGGTGCCGCCGATTTTGATTGGGAGCATTCCAAGCTACGCGAACGGCTGCGCAACAACCGCATGCCCCCCGGTGTCGCTTTTGATATTACTGAGGAAAATCGGGATGGTCCGGTTGTTCTGGCAGGGACGAAGTAATCGTTTCTGGCTGAATTGAAGCAAAAAAGGGCGATGCGTTTAGGCGCATCGCCCTTTTAGTTTGTGTGTGGGCTTGTTTGCCGGTTATGGATTGAGGGAGTAGGCGTGGATCATGCCGTCGGCATCACCCAGGAAAAGCCAGCCATCTTGAACGGCTGGGTTGGTACGGGCGGCGAGGATGCCGGTAGCATATTGCCATCGTTGACGGCCGTTCCCCATCTCCAGAGCAAAAATATCCCCTTGCTGCGTCAAAAAATAAAGGGTGTCATCTACCGGAACTGGCGCGCCCAGAACGTAATTGAATGTCCCTTCGGGGATGTTAAACTGCCAGATAGGCATGCCGTCGGCCACATTTTGGGCATGAACAATGGTGTTGGCCGAGCCAAAATAGATGGCATCGCCCGCGCCAGAGAGAGAGGGAACCCAGTTGCCGGTATCGCGCCGCCAGAGCATTTGCCCGTTAGCGGCGGCTACGCCAATGGTAAAATCTTGATAGGCGATGTAAGCAACGGCCGTTTCCGTGGCGTACAACTGTTTGGGATATCCATCCAACGATTCGTAAACCCATTTTTCGCGGCCATCGACAGCAGAGAGCGCATACAAACGCATCGGGCCGCCTTCATCCGCATCTACCTCTGCCTGATAGCTGCCGCCGATATAAACCGTGTCGCCGGCGCGGGTAGGCGTTTGCAGGATGTAGTTGTTGGTTGTGAACGACCACAATTCCGTACCGTCGTCGGGATTGAGGGCAAACAATTTGGCCTGTCCCTGGGGATTAGCCGTTAAGCCCGGCCCAACAAATGTAGTAGGCACGTAAAGAACACCATCGGCCATGTAAAGCGGCGTTTGGGCGTTGATGCCCAGCTCTTTTTGCCAGCGCACATCGCCAGTGCCCGCGTCCAGCGCCACTATCTGCCCGCCCTCGATGCCGATGAAAAATGAACGGCCGTCACTGGCATAGGCCCGATCCCAGATCCGTTCAACCGGAGCGTATTGCCAGCGCAGTGTGCCATCGGCGATGTTAACGGCCGTTACCGGTCCACCGACCGGCACTGCAATCACTACCTCGCTCACGGGCAGCGGCGGATGGTTGATGGCGTCGCCGACATCGTAAGTCCAGGCCAGGGTCAGGGGATCAGTGGATTGGGGTACGGTCGTAGCCAGTTCAATTGTTGGTTCGGGAACAAGTGTGGAGGGAACGGCCGTGTCTACCATCACAGCAGTCTCTTCCATATCTGGCGCAGCCACCGGTTGACTACAACCTATACTCAACAAACCAACGAACCAACTAACAACCAACAACCAACCACTAGCTGCCAATTTCAAACGCATACAATCCCCCTTCCGCA
Source organism: Ardenticatenaceae bacterium (assembly GCA_020634245.1). Lineage (GTDB taxonomy): Bacteria > Chloroflexota > Anaerolineae > Promineifilales > Promineifilaceae > JACKCC01. The sequence goes on from JACKCC010000008.1 coordinate 332,556, forward strand.
TCCCCCATGATATAAAGATTCTCAAACAACGCGCCGCCTACCCGAATTGACAGGCCAGTTTCCAAATGCGCTTCCTGCTGTCCATCAGCCATACGCAGGCCGTAAATATCACCGGTCACCGCATTCAGCCAGATCGTACCCCCAAAAACGAGCGGCTGGCCAATCTGGTTAAGCGAATCCAGGTCAATAGACGTTTCCCAAAGCAGATTACCGCTGGCCGCATCCAGGGCGTGGAAGCGCTCGTCGCCAGTGCCCAGGTAAAAGACGCCATCGGCCAGCACCGGGAACTGCATCCAGTAGCTGGGACCGAAATTCCAGACAGGTTCGCCATCAGCCAGATTGAGTGCCTGGATGATTTCGCTGCGTCCGGCAAAGGCGACGACCTCATCGGAGGCAATGAGCCAGCGAATCAGGCCATCATCCGATTCATGCACCCATACAATATCGCCGGACGTTTTGTCGAAGGCATAAATGCGATTGGGACTGTTGTAGTCGCTGCTGCTTTCGTTTTCTTCATCAGCCAGGTCAGTGCCACCGGTAATGACCAAATTGTCGGCAACGATGGGACGACGCAGAATGTAGTTTTCGGTAGTCGCCTCCCACAAAATATCGCCGGAGTCCGCATCCAGGGCAAACAGCGCCGCCTGCCCTTCGTAATCGTTGGGTGTGCCGGTACCGACCCAGGTGGTGGGTACATAGAGGATGCCATCTTCTATTGCCGGGCGCGATTGAACTTCGATGCCCAGTTCGGTTGTCCATAAGGGCTGGCCGTTGGCCGCGCCAACGCAGGTAATCAATCCGCCTTCCAGCCCGGCGCACACTTTGTCTTTGGCCACACGCAGGGAAGCGTCCCATAAACGGCCGTTTTCCGGCCTTAATTCCCATATTTTTTGACCGGTCGCCGCATCAAGGGCATGAACTGTACCATCGGCGGTGGCGACAAAGACACGGCCGTTCCACACCATCGGGGTAACGTTCACTGCATCGCTCAACCGGGTTTGCCAGATTGGTATTGCCATAGAAGGGGATAAAGATACAGCCGTTTCCCGCGTAATTTCCACAGTTGTATGGCTGTTCACCGTTGGCGTAATCACCAATTCAGGCTCAGAACACGCCGCCAGGCTACTAACAATTAAAAGCATCAAAGAAATAAACAGCATCCACTTTTGCACAACAACACCTTTGCATGAAATCAGACGAAATGCTCCCCAACAATCACTACAATGCCCACAACAAACCTGTAGAATTTTACCCGACTTTTGCGCCTGAAAGAATTGGGATTTGTTGAGTTCAAAAATCGGAAAACCAACTGTAAGTAAACTTGTAATAATAAACCGTTATTTTGTACATTAATCAGAAGTGTAAGCCGTTCATGATAGGTCCTACCTGTTTTGTTGGACGCCAGTCTTGGGGAACGTGGGTATATTATTGTTGTTGGGAAAAAGAAATCAGCTTATGAAGATTTTGCTTGTAGACGATCACATCTTATTCAGAGAAGGTCTCGCCAGTTTAATTGATGCTCAAGCCGAATTAACTGTCGTAGGGTTTGCCGGGTCAGTCAAGGATGCCCTCTCACAAACAGAAAATCTACAACCCGAGCTGGTTTTGATGGATTTCAATTTACCGGATGGTGATGGCCTCCATTACGTCAGCCAAATTTCGGATCAATATTCAGAAACCAAAGTTGTCTTTTTAGTAACCAATGATGATGAAATACTCCGGCTCGAAACAATTGACGACCATACAGTTGGCTATTTACGCAAAAACACTCCTGTAAACGATCTTCTGAGTTATATCCATAATTTACGCGGCGAAACCTCTTTTTCTCACTCAACCATCGACGGCTAAAAACATATTTACTCGCTGAACAAATTGAATTTTCAAGGGATTGGCTATCTGGTCAATCCCTTTTTATTTGATTTTTGGCCCACTGTAAACCGGACTTTTTACCAGCATTATCTTTGTGGCTTTTATAAAACCCAGGCATTGGGACACGGATTAACGCAGATGCACACAGATTTGATCAACATAAAGTGAAAAATCTGTATACAAAATCAAAAATTGTAAACATAATGTTACCAGAACAAGCCCAAACTGAAGCAAAATCGTTACTTTATTACAAGTTCTGCGTCTTGAATAATAATGCTCTGGATGCATCGATCATTTTGCAGGACTTTTCCAAACTCATAAGAAAATAACTAGAAGAACCTCATTTTGTTACACTTGAGATTTTCCAAGACCACCAAGTAAACAAAAGAGGTTCATTACGAAGCATATCACATTTACAAACGAACAATTAGAAAACGTCGTTTTTGACCTGGGTGGCCTTTTTGAATTGTTCCAACAGATCCCAGACACGCGAAAAGCGCAGGGGAAACTATACCCATTGCCATTTTTATTGTCAGCCATCTTGTTAGCCCGATTATCCGGTGAGCATACGCCGACTGGCATTACCGCTTGGATTCGCTTACGCCGCTCGCTTTTGGTTGCGGTATTGCCAACGACACGATTTACGGCCCCATCCTTGAACACGATCCGACGCGTTCTGGATGAAGTCATATCAGCGGATGAATTGCATCGGATATTCCGCCAATTCTTGCATCTGAACTATGGCGGACAGCAAAGCGTCCTCATTACGATGGATGGCAAGACTTTGCGCGGCACAATTCCTGCGGGAAAAACACAGGGCGTTCATCTATTGGCCGCCTACTTGCCGGAAGAAGGGATTGTTTTGGCTCAAGTAGAGGTTGATAAGAAGGCAAAGGAAAACGAAATCAAGGCTGCGCCCAAATTGCTGCACCAACTCGACTTGAGAGGGCGGGTTGTCTCTGGAGATGCTATGTTCGCTCAACGGAAGTTGTCGGTGCAGATTATGGCTCAGGGTGGCGATTATCTTTGGTTTGTCAAAAGCAACCAGCCCCGTTTGCTAGGGGATGTCGAGCAATTCTTTGTGCCGCCGCGCAAAGAGAAAGGATGGCACACGCCACCGCTGCCCCAAGGTATTGCCCAAGCGACAAATAAAACGCATGGTCGTTTGGAGCAGCGAACTATCACGGTAATGAGCGATGACACCCGCTTTATCAACTGGCCTGGATTGCGTCAGGTTTTCAAGCTGGAGAGAAAAGTGACAAAACTCTCCACTGGCAAATGTACCTACGAAGTTGTTTATGGCATTACTAGCGTTCCCCAGGAACGTGCCGATGCGTCCTGTTTGTTAGCGTGGACACGCCATCACTGGGGCATTGAAAATGGGTTACATTACCGTCGCGATGTCACGCTCAAGGAAGATGCAACCAGGATGTCAGGAACACCACAAGCCAGCGTAGTGGCTACAATTAACAACTTCATTGTCGGGTTAGCTGGCAAGCTTGGCTTCACAAATCTGCCAACCATGTTGCGTATGGCCAATGCCAAGATCAATTTCGCCCTTTACAATTATTTATGAGTTTGGAAAGGTCCTGGATCATTTTGCACGTTCATTGCTCGAAAGCAGCATTTGAATTATGATTTTATTGTTCACGGCTTTTGGGAGCTGACCACAATGAGTAAGGGAATCCCATGAGACAATCCATCTATTCCAACAAACGGCCGTTCCGCCCCGCATCCTCCAGCGCCAACAAACCTATGGAACTGGAGCTAAGTTTTTTCGTCATCATTGTTTTGAGCGGCGTATATATCGCTTACGAATTAATGGCCGAACCGCGTGGCGGACACCCATTCGGTCATTGGCTGGGTATTATCGGCACACTGCTAATGGTGATGACCGAGATTTTGTACAGCTTGCGCAAGCGGACCCGGCTGTTGAATTGGGGTGGGCCGGTGCGTTACTGGCTGTCGTTTCACATTTTCACAGGGATTGTCGGGCCGTTTATGGTGCTCATGCACACTGGTTTGCAGTTTCGCGGACTGGCCGGGGTAACGTTTATTTTAACGGCCGTTGTCGCTGGCAGTGGGTTTGTCGGCCGTTACTTATACACAGCCCTGCCCCGCTCGTTAACCGGTGTAGTCGCCTCGCGCAGTCAAATTGAAGCGGAAGCGCAGCAATTGGAAACGGCCGTCAATCAATTCCAGGCTCAAAAATCACAGCACGTCCAACAAATCATCGCCCAACTCAGCCAGCGTGACACAAACCGCAATGCCTTCCTGACCGTATTCGGCCGTTCCTTCTACCAGTGGCGCTATCGGCGCAAACTCAACCGGGTACTGCGCCAGCTCAATGAAATCGAAGAATCGCAGCGCCGCCAGTTAGGTGAACTACTATCCCGCCAACGGGAACTGGCGCGCCAGGCTGAAATGTTGGACGCTGCCCGGCGCTTGCTGCGTTACTGGCATATTTTGCACGTTCCCATTGGGTTAACCCTTTTCTTTTCCGTGGCCATTCATATTATTGCGACGTTTTATTTTCGAGCAGGTCTGTTTTAATGATGCGACAACACACACTGGTTGAACGCCAGCATCCCATCTTTTCACCCATCGCGATTATTTCCACCTTAATCCTGGCCGGTACGCTGGCCGTTGTCGTTTATTTAACCGGCGGGCAGGCTTTTAGTCCGGGGGATTTGTCGGACATCAACAACAGCGGTCAACCGGTTAATAATTTCCACACCCACGCCGAATTTGGCGGCGACTGTGCCCAGTGCCACACACCATTCAAAGGTATCGAAGCAGCACGCTGCGAAACCTGCCATATCAGTGTGGGGCAGGAGCGGCAGACGGGAGAAGGGCTGCACGGCCGTTTACAAGACACCTCAGAATGCGCCACCTGCCACCTGGATCATCGGGGTAGTGATTATAATTTGCTGACAACGGCCGTAACCAACTTCGACCACAGCGTCACCCCATTCAGCCTGGCCCAGCACGACCGCGATTACGACGGCCACAGCCTGGCCTGCACCGCCTGCCATGTCAGCGAAACCGATTACAGTGTCTCCCTGAACGCCTGCGCCAACTGCCACGAAAACGCCGCCCCCGACTTCATGGCTTTGCACCTGCAAACCTACGGCAATGACTGCCTTCTCTGCCACGACGGCCTGGACAGCATGGCCCAATTCACCATGGACGACCATGCCCAGGTTTTTGCTTTAACCGGCACTCATGCCCAGACCGCTTGCGAAAGCTGCCACAGTAACGGCCAATTTGAAGGCACATCGCAAGAATGTGCCGCCTGCCACGAAGAACCCGACACCCACCGCGGCTTGTTTGGCCCCAACTGCACTGAATGTCACATCCCCGATGGCTGGCGGCCGGCCACGATGGATGGCCAGCCCTTTGAGCATGCCGCCAGCACCGGTTTTAGCCTGATCACCCATGTCACCAACTACGACAACCAGCCCTTCACCTGCCGCACCTGCCACACCAGCCAGGAATCATTCACCTTCACCAGTGCCCAATGTTCTGCCTGCCATGCCCAGGCCGATCCCCAGTTTATCGCTGACCATACAGCCCAGTTTGGCACCGAATGTCTGGCCTGCCATGATGGCACAGGGGCAATGACCAATTTTGACCATAATCAAGTATGGCCGCTAGAAGGGCAGCATGCTGCACAGGAGTGTACCACCTGCCATATCAATCAAGTTTTTGTTGGCACACCCCGTGAGTGCGTCGCCTGCCATGAAGAGCCGGTCATTCATGCCGGTTTATTTGGATTGGATTGTGCTAACTGCCATACGGCCGTTGCCTGGCAGCCCGCCCGCCTGCGCCAGCACACCTTCCCGCTCGATCATGGCGAACAGGGCGAACTAGCCTGCGAAACCTGCCACACCACCACCTACACCCAGTACACCTGCTACAACTGCCACGAACACGATCCCGCCCAAACCGAAAGTAAGCATCTGGAAGAAGGCATCAGTCCGCAGGAACTACCCGATTGCGCTGCCTGCCATCCCACCGGTCGGGAACATGAAGCCGAAGGCGGCGACGATTAAAGATCAGATTTCATAGGTTTTGCGTGAAACGTGATGCGCGACCAAGGCTTCATCACGTTTCACGACTTGTAAACCCTGCGAATTCTATAAGCCAAAGTTAAACAGTGAAAAGCCCCGGTTTCCCGGTGGAGCCGTCAATCGTCCAGTAGTACGTGAGTACTAATTTCAAATTTACTCGTTACCTTTGGCTACCCTAAACGACTTTAGCATCGGTAAAGGAATTGTTATGGCTAAAGAAGGATTTTTTCGTTCGTTATTCAAAGGCTCCGATTCGGAAACGGGCCAGCCAGAAAACCTGGCCCAGCTAGGGCGCGTCGTGCCTGATGCCAGCCGCTGTGTGCAATGCGGCATTTGTGGCTATAACTGCCCTGTCGGCATCCAGGTGCGCGATTATGCCCATCGTGGCCTACCGGTGGATGATCCGCGCTGTATCACCTGTGGCAACTGCATCAACGTTTGTCCGCGTGGTACGCTGCGTTGGGAAACCCAGGCCCATTCACTCGTTTTGGGACGATTCCTGCTCACAGCCGATACGAACGTGTAATTCGAAACCCCAAGGCAAAATCCTTCGGGTCTGTAAAGGAACCTTATGCAACCAATTCGTTACGTCATCGTCGGGAACGGCGCGGCTGGTGTGACTGCCGCTGAGACCATACGCCACCAAGACCCCATGGGGGAAATCACGATTGTGAGTGCTGAACCATACCCCATGTACTCCCGGCCAGGTTTGGCCTACCTTCTCATCAATGAGATTCCCCGGCAGCAGGTATTCGCCCGCCAGCCGGAATGGTATCAGCAAATGTGTATTAACCTGTTGTTTGGCCTTGCCGAACGATTGGATGTGGATCAGCAGCAGGTTATTTTGGGTGACGGCCGTATCCTCCCTTACGACCGCCTGCTTATCGCCACCGGGGCCAGGGCCGTCCCCCCGCCTTATCCCGGCGCAGAGCTGAAAGGCGTCGTCTACCTTGACACCCTCGATGGCACACTGGCGCTCGTGAAACAAGCCAAACGACGGCGGCGGGCCGTCGTCATCGGCGGCGGCATCACTGCATTAGAAATGACCGAAGGCCTCGCTCACAATGGCGTCGATACCCATTATTTCCTGCGCCGCAACCGGCTGTGGAGCAAAGTCTTCAACGATACTGAAGCCAGCCTGCTGGAAAAACGGATGCGCGATCACCATATAAACATTCATTACAACACCGAAGCAACCGAAATATTGGGCGACAGAAAAGGGCGTGTCCGGGCTGTCCGCCTGGAAGACGGCCGTGAATTCAAATGTGACATCGTCGGCGTCGCCATCGGCGTTAAACCCCAAATCGATCTCATCCAAAACTCTCCCATCAAAACAGACCGGGCTATTTTGGTCAATGAATTCATGCAAAGCAGCCAGCGCAACGTCTTTGCTGCCGGTGACTGCGCTCAAGTCTATGACCGCTGGACAAATAAGCACACACTCGACATTCTCTGGCCTAGTGCTGTTGCCGAAGGACACGCCGCCGCGCTCAACATGTGCGGCCAACAGATACCGTACGAAAAAGGCAGTCCGTTCAATGCCTGCCTTTTGTATGGCTTGCATATCACCACCATGGGCCAAATCAATCCCCACCAAGATGATGACAGCGATGAAGGCCCTGAAGTAATGCAGTACCTGTCGCGCGGCTCCTCTGAAGTCTGGTATACCTACCCGCGCCACTATGCCAGCGCCTGGTCAAATGATGGCGAAAACACGCTGCGCCTGGTGCTGGACGGCGATTACCTGGTCGGTGCGCTCATTGTCGGCGAACAGAGCACGGCCGATCCATTACGCTACATTATCGAAAACCGAATTAATTTTCGTGAAGTTCACCCGGATTTATCTATTGGCGGCTTGGCCTTAAAGAGAAGTTTGCAGCAGTTCTGGTCTAATTTGAACCGGAATCAGGCTGGGTCTTACCCGAATCCCCAAAATATCATCATTGAATAAGCCATACTCGAATGGAGGGAATGGTCAGGACAAATATCCCGAACTGAGATCGAGTCTGGCTGTCAAGCAGCAGGAAAGGTGAGATATGTTACGACGAATTCTTCTAATTCTTTTAGCCATTATGATTTTCATGGGGGTTGTTGGTGGAGCCGGGACATACACAATCGCATCGCAAGCGCCGTTTTTGCCTGGAGACTGGTTGTTTCCAATTCAGGTTTGGTCAGAACAAACCTGGAGCCTAACGTTTAATGATAGTCCAGTACAACGAGCCGCCATTCTACTGACCATTTTGGAACGCCGGCTGGATGGATTAGAGGCAGTTCAAGGGACGGAAAATGAATTAGCAGCCATTTCTTATGTGGATGCGGCGCTGGATCAGGCACTGTTGGCGATTAATGATTTGCCGGTTAATGAACGGGCCGGATGGGAAGCCCGGCTGCTGATTTTGTCGGAACGGGCACTGGCCTTGATGGATGGTTTGGATGTGATGCAAGCTGACCCGGTGGACACGGCCGTTCTCGCTCTCATCGACAAATTCACATCACTTCTACAAATCATGGTGGGCACCGACCGTTCTGCCACAGACCTGGCTGATTTAGCCAACACCCAAACGGATTTTAATGCCAATGCGGAAACTGAAACCCGCGGTTCCAGCATCGCGTTGTTAAACGACACCCGCAACGTCCCCTTTTTACAAGGAAATATAAATCACAGCTTCTTCCCATTAATGGGTGGTCATGCCGATATTAGCTGCGAGACCTGCCACAGCAGCGGCGATTACGAGGGCACAGATGCCCGCTGTATTGCCTGTCATGCTAAAGATGAACCTCATGATGGCGTATACGGCCGTGACTGCACCATTTGCCACAACATCAACACCTGGCAGGAAGTCACTTACGACCATCGTTTCATCGGCAGCAATGACTGTTCCACCTGCCATAATCCGCCGGCTAACCACTTTGAAGGCGCTTGCCGCGACTGCCACAGCGACACCACGAATTTCCGCAATGCCACTTTTGACCATTCGCGTATTGGCAGCCAGGACTGCGCCGCCTGTCATAACCCGCCAGCCAACCATTACGCCGGAGCCTGCCGGGCCTGCCACAGCGACACCACCAATTTCCGCAATGCCAGTTTTAACCATGCAACCATTGGCGGAACCGACTGCTCGTCGTGCCATAACCCGCCAGCCAACCACTTTTCCGGGGCCTGCCGGGCCTGCCACAGCGATACTACCAATTTCCGCAATGCCAGCTTTAACCACTCTGGTATCGGCAATCAAGACTGCTCGTCGTGCCACAACCCGCCGGCCAACCACTTTGCCGGGGCCTGCCGCGACTGCCACAGCGATACCGGCAACTTCCGCAACGCCAGCTTCAATCATTCCGGCATCGGCAATCAGGACTGCTCGTCGTGCCATAACCCGCCGGCCAACCACTTTTCCGGGGCCTGCCGGGCCTGTCACAGCGATACCGGCAACTTCCGCAATGCCAGCTTCAACCATTCCGGCATCGGCAATCAGGACTGCTCGGCTTGTCACAACCCGCCCCAAGGTCATTACTCCGGGGCCTGCCGGACATGTCACAGTGACACGAACAACTTCCGCAATGCATCGTTCAGTCATGCCAACATCGGCAGTCAGGACTGTTCGGCTTGCCATAATCCGCCGCAAGGTCATTTTGCCGGGGCGTGTAAGACCTGCCACAGTGACACCAACAATTTCCGCAACGCCTCGTTCAGTCATGCCAACATCGGCGGCCAGGATTGTTCGGCCTGTCATAACCCGCCGCAGGGCCACTTCAGCGGCGCATGTTCGACTTGCCATCAGGATACGAATAATTTCCGTAATGCCAATTTCAGTCACGCCAACATCGGCGGCCAGGATTGTTCGGCCTGCCATAATCCACCGGGCAACCATTTTCCCGGAGCCTGTACAAGCTGTCATCAGGATACCGGCAACTTCAGGAATGTGAATTTCAATCACAGTGGATTAACGGACTGCCAATCTTGCCATGCACGGCCGTCTAATCACTTCCAGGGCCAATGCTCCGATTGTCACAACACCAATTCCTGGGGCGGCGCATCATTTGCTCACAGCTTCCCGATCAATCACAAGGGGGCAAATGGCGACTGTGCAAAATGCCATCCCGGCGGAGATACAGCAAATTACACCTGCCAAACCTGCCACGATTACGGCAAAATGGACAACGAGCACAAAGAAGAAAATAACTACTCACATAATTGTGTGGCCTGCCATGCTGATGGGAAAAAACATGATTAAGTGGCGCATGTGAAAATAATGACTGCTTTTTTATGAGTTGTGGTAAATCCCAGGCACAAATTGTACCTGGGATTACCTGCATTTTATGGGCAGCCGGGCGACTTTTGGAGCCTGTGGCTAATCACAAAAGGGGGTTTTTGATGAGACGTTCAATTTTAACAATTACAGCCTTGCTGGTATTTGTGGTTATTGTCGGCACGGCCATTACCCACAATCTGGCTTTCACTGCACCATATCGGCCGGGAGACGCTTTGTTTGGCGTTCAGGAGGTATCAGAACAGCTTTGGGGACTGGGTTTTAACGGAGATAGCATGGATCGGGCACAGGTTCAATTAGGTTTGATGGCGCATCGAATGGATGATTTAACGGCCGTACAAGGCACACCTAATGAAGCTGCGGCCGTTTCCGCCCTGACCCGCGCCCATAAACGAGCCGTAACCGCCATTGCCGAAGCGCCAACATCTGAACAATCAGCCTTGCAAACCAGGCTCGACCGCATTTCGCTGCAAGCGCTGGATCAGCTGACCAGCTTGAGTGATGCCGGGTCTCCAACCATTCTGGCCCTGCGCGATCAAATCGAAAGCAGCATGTCGGCGATGGAAGTGGCGGTCGCGGCCACGGCCGTTCCCTCGCCACAACCAACAGCCACGGCCGCCGCAACGGAAACGGCCGTGTTCCAGGGCAATCAGCTCGACGATCCCAGACTCATCCCCTTCCCACCCGAAGCCGACATCCTGGAAGCCCACAGCTTCTTCGCCCTGACCGGCGGCCACGCCAACCTGCTTTGCTCCAACTGCCACAGCGGTGAAACTTACCAGGGTACACCGGCCAATTGTGCCGCCTGCCATACTGACAAAGACGCCCACCAGGGCACATACGGTACCGACTGCGCCGCCTGTCACACCATCGACGACTGGCAAAACGCCGCCTTTGATCACAGCCTCATTGGGGCACAGGACTGCGCAGACTGCCACACAGCGCCGGAGAATCATTATCCCGGCGCCTGCCGTGCCTGCCACACCGACACCACCGATTTCAACGTTGTCTTCTTTGATCATGCCGTTGTCAGCGGCCAGGACTGCGCTGTTTGTCATGCTGCCCCAGCCAACCATTATCCCGGCGCTTGCGTCAACTGTCACCAAGACACCGGAAACTTCCGTAACATCAACTTTAGCCATGCCGGATTGACCGATTGTGCCGCCTGCCATATTGCCCCGGCCAATCATTTCCCTGGCCAGTGCTCGGCTTGCCACAATACAACCACTTTTGCCGGGGCCACCTTCAATCACACCTTCCCCATTTATCATGGCAATGCCAATGGCGACTGTACCACCTGTCACCCCGGCAACGATACGCGCACTTACACCTGCTACAGCTGCCACAACCAGCAAGAAATGATTAGTGAACACAGCGAGGAAGGAATCGGCGATCTTTCTAACTGCGTGCGCTGCCATGCCAACGGCGAGGAGCACGATGGCGAAGACGGCAATGGCGATGAACATGAAGATGGCGGCGAAGAACACGAAGATGATGATTAAGGAGGTAATTGGCACAAAGTTTATTTTGAGGAAAAAAGATGGCAAAGCTGGAAACGGCCGTACACATCATTCCAGCCAGACCAATTTATAAAATTGCAAGAGGAGATACGAGTATGTCTAACACATGGCCTAAATGGGCTGGAATTTTGGCGTTGGTTTTTGTCATAGTCTTGATTAGCGTCATCCTGGCTTTACCTGGAAGATCGAGCATGGCCGCACCGCCAGCGGATACGGCCGTTGCCACCGCCAGCGAATACGTCGTCCTTAGCTGGAACGATCTGGGCATGCACTGCTACAACAAGGATTTCGCCGACTTGGCCGTCCTGCCCCCCTTCAACACCCTGTGGGCACAGGTCGTCAAACGCGGCAATCCACCCGAAATCATCACCCAGGGCATCAACGTTGCCTATTACTTCCCCGATAACACCACCTCGCTGGGCAAAACAAACTTCTGGAATTACGATGGCCCCTTTGAAACATTGATCGGTGCTGAAATTACGCCGGATCATGGCCTTACCGGTTCTACCCTGGCCGGCAGCATGCACCTCGACAACGATCATTTCGTCATCGAAGGCATCCCTCTTACCGAATTCCGCGACAGCGACCTGCTCAATCCTTATCCCTACCAACTGGCTCAGGTCGTCGTAACCGATTCCACATCTGGCGCTGAACTAACCCGCGCCACCGTCGTGGCTCCTGTATCTACCGAAATGCACTGCGATAACTGCCACTACGATGGCGGCGTCGAAAACATCCGCACTGGCAAAGTAGAAACCAACATCCTGACTTTACACGACCGGGAAAACCAGGATGAATATCCCAGCGGACATGCCTCCTTGATGAACAGTCGTCCAGTTTTATGCGCCGAATGCCATTCTTCAAACGCCTTAGGCGCTCCCGGTGTTAACGGCATCCCCAGCCTATCCAATGCAATGCATGAAAAACACAACGGTGAAGTCCCCAACAGTCTCGATGGCTGCTACAACTGCCATCCCGGCCCACAAACGCAATGCCTGCGCGACACAATGTCCCAATCTGGCATGGACTGTATTTCCTGTCATGGCAGCATGAGCCAGGTATCACAAAATAGAAACCCCTGGCTGAACGAGCCACGCTGTGATACCTGTCATGATGACGGCCTCCACAATCAGGATCAGGCCCTTTACCGCATGTCCAAGGATCATGGTGGTCTTTACTGCGCCGCCTGCCACGACAGCCCTCATGCCATTGCTCCCAGCGCCCAGCCCAATGATCAAATTAAATTCATCCAGTTGCAAGGACACAGCGGCACATTGCAGGAGTGCAGTGTTTGCCATACCGTGGCTCCCAGCGCTGCCGGACCACACGGCATTACAAAATCGGGCCTGAGCCGGGATTTTCTGCCAGCCATACAAAAATAAATTCCGCTAACAAAAAAGACCCTAAGGGTTTGGCAAACCCTTAGGGTCTAACAGGCCATTGGTTTTTAGCGCATGATAACCGGCAGGTAAAGCGTATACAGGGCCACGTTGATGTTGGCTGTGGCTTCATTTGCGGCGAAAAGTGCACCGTCAGAGCCTGTCCAGGTGAAGCTGGTTGTTCCATTCCAGTCAGCATCAGGGGTGAAGATTAACAGGTTCAGGTTGGAAGCTGGGATCTGTTGGTTGAGGATAACGGCCGTACCATTCAATTTCAATACCCCATTTCCTGGCAGAGATGTAATCCGCACCTGGGATAGACTGTCGCCATCCACATCATTGAAGCTGTTGGCAAAGTCAACGGCCGTAAACACCACATCTTGATTAATTAGCCCGCGCACATCCACAGTCGAAACTGTCGGCCGATCATTAATTGGGTTCACGGTAATTGTAAACGTTTGCGGGGCGGACGTATCCTGGCCGCCGTTGGCCGTGCCGCCATCATCAGAAAGCGTCACCGTCACCATGGCGCTGCCATGAGCGTTAGCTGCTGGCGTATACGTCAAATTGCCAGTCGCAGCATCAATCGCTGGCGGCGCGGCAAACAACGCTGTGTTGTCATTGTTGGTGTTAAAAGTCAATATCTGCCCTGTTTCCGTTGGCGACCCGGCATATATGTTGGTCGCCCAACCAGCCACTGTCTGTGCCCCGGCATCCTCGTCCACTGTTTGGTCGGTACCGGCCGTAAAGGTGGGCGCATCGTTAACGAAAGTAACCGTCACGACAAAGGTTTCTGGGCCAGTTTGATTACTTCCTCCGTTGGCCGTACCGCCATTGTCACGCAAAGTAACCGTCACCGTTGCCGTACTGCCGCTGCTGCTCTTGGCTGTCAAGGTCAAATCACCTGTATTCAGATCAATAACCGGCAGGACATCAAACATGGCGTCGTTGTTCGTGGAAATATCAAATGTCAAGTTCTGACTGCTTTCATTGGCCGCGCCGGGGCCGATATTCGTGGCCCAGCCGGCCACGGTGGTGCCCGCCGCAGCAAACTCCTCATCAACAAAGACATCGCTGCCTGGGGTGAAAGTGGGGGGATCGTTAACGGCCGTAACCGTAATCACAAACGTTTGCGCTGCCGACTTATCGACCCCGCCATTGGCCACGCCGCCCGAATCCTGCAACTCAATCGTCACAGTTGCTGTTCCATTCGCATTCGCCGCTGGTGTAAACGTCAAATTACCAGACGAATCAATCGCTGGCCCGGAAGCGAATAAGGGATCATTATCAGTTGACACATTGAAATGCAGCGTTTGTGACGACTCGTTGGCCGGTCCTTTCGACAGATTCGTCGCCCAACCCGTCACTGTTTTTGCCCCAGAATCTTCCAACACCGTCTGGTCGGCGCCTTTTGTGAAAGAAGGCGCGTCATTCACGGAGTTAATGGTCAACGTAAAGGCCGTGGGCGAGGTCGTTTTATCCCCGTCCGTCAACGTAACCGTAATATTGGTAGAACCAAAGACATCAGCCTTGGGCGTAAACGTCAAATTACCGTTGATGGTGCTGATATCAGGGGCCGCCGTAAACAACGACAAATCCGTAGTTGTGACCGTAAAATCCAATAAATCCGACTCAAACGGGCCGGAACTGATGCTCGTTGCCCAGGCAGAAATTGTGGTCGCACCGGCATCTTCATTCACAGTTACATTACCGCCATCGGCAAATGAGGGGACATCGTTAACCGAGGTAATTGTGATCGTGAATGTTTGTGGCGCTGACGTGTTGTTAACGGCCGCACCATCATTGGCCTGAACCGTCACCGTTGCCGAACCAAAACGATTGTCAGCCGGGGTATAAGTCAACGTGCCGCCGCTGCTGATTGCCGGTTGGCCGCCAGTCGCAAACAAACTCGTATTGTCGTTGGAAACGTCAAAAGTTACCGTCTGTGATTCGTTGGGGCCGGGGTTTGACCCTGTAACAAAACCGGTAACTGTCTGGAGACCGGCGTCTTCGGCCACTGTTTGGTCAGGATTTGTGATTAATGTAAACGTTGGCGGATCGTTTACGGCCGTAACCGCAATGTTAACGGCCGCATTCGCCAACGCATACGTTTCACCATCAGACGCATTCCAATTAAAACTGGTACTGCCAGACCAATTAGCCGTGGGCACAAACGTAAGCGTGCCCAAATCAGCCGCCTGAATCACATCATTAACAGCCACATTTGCAGCGCCCAATTTTAATGTCCCATTGGCCGGTAAGGAAAAAATCTTTACGTTTTTCAAATCATCGGCATCAACATCACTAAAATGGCTTGTGAAATCAGAAGCAGCAAAGCTGATGGTGGTATCTTCATCACCGGATTTGGTTATGTTGGTCAGCGTAGGCGGGTTGTTGCTGGCCTCGTAACGAACAGCCGCAAAGCCTTTGTCACCTACATTTGAAGGCGTATCGGTCATACCAGCCACGACAATTTTATTGTTCAAATAAACCACCGCGTAAGCTTCATCCTGGCTGACATCGCTGCCAGGAAAAGCCAGCGTTGACTCGATGTCTGTCACCACAAATCCGGCCGTGCCAAAGGTCGTATCCAGAGAACCATCGCTATTAAAACGCACCAGTTGGACATCCTCATTTGTGCTGGGCGATAAATTAGTGCTGGCGACAACGATTTTATTAGTTGTCTGTACAACCATGTCATACGCAAAATCCCCGTCTGCATGAGAAAGGAGAACGGTACCGCTCGTGCCAAATGTGGTATCTAATGCGCCTTCTGCTGTAAACCGAACCAACCCGATGTCCTCAGCATTGGTCACATCTCCTGTTTCCACAAAGCCGGCCAGGATTAATTTGCCATCAGATTGTTCGCCTAACGCATAAGCCAGGTCATTGATTTTCAAAGAAGCGTTACGCGAGACATCTTGCGAGACAACGCCGCCGGCACCAAACGTTCCATCCAGCGCGCCATTGCTGTTATAGCGAGCCAGGGCGAAATCTTGATGATCACCGGCAGCATCTTCGGCCGTGCCGCCGAGGACGATCTTGCCTGAAGCCTGGATAATGACGCTGTGGGCAGCATCTGCCCGGCCATTGGCAGCAATGTCTGTGGTGTTATACCCATCTCCATCAAATGTGGTGTCCAGGGCACCGGTCGTGGTCAGCCGGGCAATGGCAAAATCATCATCGACTGTACCGGCGACGACAATTTTACCATTGGCATCAAGGGCAAGGTCCCATGCTTCAGACGACAGGGTAGCCCCCAATGAATCCGAAAAAATACCGCTTGAGCCAAATCCGGTATCAAGGGAACCATTACTGTTGTAACGGACGACAACAAAAGCATTGGGGGTACCCCCGGTAACTGGCGAGTCGGTACTGTAGCCCGCGACCAGAATTCTGCCATTCGAGTCAATGGCGATGGCTTCGGCCGTATCGATGTTGGTGGAAACGGCCGTTGTCACTACCCCGCCCGTACCAAAACCGGCAGCACCACAATTTGAGCCGTTATCCAGACTGCCATCTGCGCAATAACGAATCACGCCAAAATCGCCGTCAATTTCGCCCACAGCCACAACCTTGTCGTCCGATTGGATGGCAACACCATGGGCCGTATCCGCAGCGGTAGTATCGCCAGCCTGTGTATAAACAATACCATCGCTATCAAATGTAGTATCCAGATCACCAGGAGCGGCAACAACCATTCCCAGGTAAACAAATAAAATAATAGCTGTTAAAAAAACACTGATACCTGGTATTATTTTGCGGTTCCGATTTAAAAAGTGCAAGTTCATACTTTCTCCTTCTAAACAAAATAGGGATTACGAGATGAGGGAAAATCCCCCGTCTCGCAATCCCTTCTCATCATTTACCAAAAACATGGGTACGTTGTTATTTTGCAGACAGCGTACGGGCTGGTGCAACCTGCGCCTCCATCTCGCTTGAAGATACAGATGCTGTTTTGTTAAGCTGGATATGGGCAACGGCCGTTCTCCGACGGCGCACCATTACCCCCGCAAACACAAGCAGCAGCCCGCCCAAACCAATCAAAGCCACCCATGAAAAGAAACCCTCAATGGGACGATTAGAAACAATCACCGGCCGAGCACCGACTGCCGGCGGCACCACCCACTCAAACTGGGCAACACTATCCTCAAGCCCCTGGCGGCGCACTGCCACCTCTACCGCCCATCGACCCGGCAGGCTAAAATAACTGCCGCCTATGTGATATTGCCCCTCATCGATCTTCTGAGCATCCACTGTAGTCGTACCAATCTCTTCTTCCAGATAGGTCAGCCGCGTAATAACACGCAGCACTTCTGCTGGCTCTGGTCGGCGCGAACTAGCCGCCCGTACCAAAAACACATTCTGACCGGGACGATTGGGCTTGGCCGAAAAAGAAATAAGCAAATCATCCACCGGTTCAGAAACCGTCCCCAGGACACTCTCTTCGTCAAAAGGCATAAATTCCGGCCCTTTCGGGTTGGGCGCAGAAGTTACCAGCCCCACAAATAAAATGACCAATGCCCCCAACCCCATCTCCACCAAAACCAACTGAGGCAGGCGGCGCGGTGAAAGCGGCGTCCAATCTTTAGAGCGATTTAACAGTTTAGCCAGGGGTGCGGCTACACGGGGATGCAGCAGCATCGAATTGATCAGACCGACCCCGCCCATCAGCAGCATCAAACCAATTTTGCTCAACAAACTTTGACCGTAAAATGTGGTAAGCAGGGCATCGAGGGAAGCTACCTGGCGGCCCGTATTATAAATACCTGTTAGAATGATAAACGCAACGCTGAAAGCGGCCATTAACCCAAAACGCCCCCAGCCAGCCCACGCTAATAGCCCAAAAAGTGCACGATCGCGGCGAATAATGGGCAGCAGCCCGATGATAAGCGCCAACATACCACCCAGCCACAGGCCCACACTGGTAAGGTGCAGTGTGTCAATTGCCACAGCCAAACCAGGATTGGTTTCAACGGCCGCAGCATGGCTGTTCAATGCCTGGATAATGGTTAAAGCCAAAGTAAAGAAGGCGGCTAATAGACCCAACAACTTAGGCTCCGGACACTGCTGATTTATCTGAATTAAACGCCAGGCGGCAAACAACAGCACAATCATCAACTGCCGGGCCAGCCACAGGTATCCCCAGCGGGAAAGGGTGATGAGCTTCCATCCAGTTCCCCAAAAGGTTGCATTGTCAGGCAGGGTTTCCAGTAAATTGGTGATTTGATAAATGAGCAGCAGAAAACCGGCCACAAATAATGCAACGGCAAAACGGATTGCCCAGGTTAAAATGCGGGATTGGGCCTCCTGCACGGCCGTACCGATTTTTTCATCTTCTTCCGATTGCCGCAGGATAAGGTAACGAATGGCTAATGCACCGGTAACGGCCGCTAACAAACTGAAATTCAACCAGCGCAGCAGCACTTCCATCCAGGGCACGGCCGTATCCGCCGCCACCGTTTGCGCCGCACTCAAATCAGCATCACTACCAACGCCAAAAGCCAGCACCCCCTGTGTATCGTGGCCGTCAGCTTCAGACAACACATTCCAATGGATACTATAAACGCCAGAGGCAATCTCCGGCAGCAGCAGGGTGATGATTTTGTGGTCAGCCTCATCGCGCTGGATACCATCCAGTTTCACCGTCTGACCCTGGATATCGATCATGCGAAAGGTACTGAAATCAACCGCCACCGGTTCCGTAAACCAAATGGTGATTTTTTCCGGCGGTATATCCAAAACGGCATTATCTGCCGGATCAGACCGGACGACAGAGGCATGGCCGTAGCTGATTGAACTGGTAACGGCCGTTACCAATGCCACCACAACCACAGCAAAAATAAGACGAAAATTCAGTTTCTTCACCATATAGGGCGCAACTTCCAACAGATAATAATGTAGTACCACAATGGTGTTCAGTATAGCGCCAAAAGGTGTGTTAAAAGTTGAAAAAACTTGAGGTTTGTTACACAGCAAACAATAAACAGCAGAAACTGGCTTCCGCTGTTCGACCTTATTATGACCGGGACCGCATCCTCAGAGCCGCTGCGGCCAGCAGCCCTACCCCCATCAGCCCGCCGCCTACCAACCAGACGATCAGGTTATTCTGGGCCGTATCGTCCTCCGCCTGGTAATAAAAAACTTCCGCGCTGGCCGGAGTGAAATTGGCGGCGGCAGCAGTCGCCTCATCGCCAACAAAAAAGTTAAAGCTGCTTTCAGAAGCATCACCATCCAACAAAACGACATACCACCGCACCAAATACTCACCATCCGGCAAGGGCGGCAGGGTGACAAACATGGAGGCATGATCCGGGTCATTCAAATCGACGCCGCCATCACCATTGTCCACCCGCTGACCAGATGCGCTAAAGACTTGCAAGGTACTTACACCGGTTTGCATTTCTTCGCCAAACCAGGCATGGATTTCCGCCGGAGATTGAGCCAGAATGCTGCCGTTGGCCGGATCGGAGCGCAGAAGTTCTACCGCATGAGCCGAAACTAGGGAAACGGCCGTTACCAACAACAAACCGGCCAACAAAATCGCTTTGATCGATTGAGACAACTTCATCACTTTCATTCAAGGCCGGCCAACCGTTCTTCCAGACGGCGCAGCCGCCGATACGTCAGGCCAAAACCAACCCAGCCGCCCGTCACAACTAAAAACACCCCTAACCCGGCCAAAACAGTCAAACCAATATGCAAAATACTGGGAGCAAGGGTGAACTGAAACTGCCCCTGAACAACATATCCATCATCCTCTTGGCCATCATTCGTTACAGTTGTCCAGCGAACCGTGTAAACACCCGGTTCCAGGTCCGGTTTCAGCGTGGAAATCATCGTTTTGCGGCTGGGATCCGCCACATCAATCCCACAATCATTACGGTCCACTTTATTGCCGTCAACATCAAATACCTCGATCTGACTGGCGAACGGGTCTAGCGCAGTATTAAAGGTAATCGAAACGTAAGCCGGAGATTTGCGGACGACGCTCCCCTCATCCGGTGAACTTTGAACCGGCACAGCATATGCCTGGGCTGATAAAGTCGCCCACCCCGCTAAAATTGTCAGGATAGCTCCCACCATCCCTAATCGTCTTAACTTACGCATAACGCCGCTGCAACTATACAACCAATCGAAAACTGAGCGCACCGAAGTCTGAGCTTGTCGAAGACCTTTTCCCTTCGACAGGCTCAGGGAACACTCCATTTATGATTCAACCAGAACATAGGGCAGAATCTTGTCGCCAACCGCCACAGAAACATAACTGCCCGGCTTAACAGAACCACCAATATTCCGCAAGATAAAGAAGTATTGATAGCCAAATTCTAAATCATGCGTATGGGGATCATCATTCATGCCCATTTCAGTACCATCCTCCGCAATCACGCGGGGAATATTTTCCACAGCGTCAAAAAGATCGTATGCCTTTTCCGGGTTGGTAACCTGGTAACGCAAATCCAGCAAGCCACCTTCAGCGACCATGGCCACATGCACGATGCGAATGCCCCATTGATCTTCGATTTGGGCCGCGATTTCAGCCTGGATTTCGGCCATGCGGACTTGCTCGGCACGTCCCTGATAGTATTGCCACCCTTTGTAACTACCTAAACCAACCAGGGCCAGGATGAGGATAACGGCCGTTACCCACAACCCCTTCCGTTTACTTTTTGTCAATGATTCATCCATGATTGTACCCTCATTCAGGGTGAGGGCGTGAGTCGGAACCCACGCCCTCATCAACTATTCAACTAATTACCACCGAACATGATCGGGAAGTAAACCTTGTACTGATTAGGCGCCAGCTCAAATGCATCAAAGTAAAGCGAACCCGTCGCATCGGCAGCTACACCAAATGAGGGGCCAAGCTGGACTTCATCCAGTTTGTATAAAGATGTGTCCAGACCATTGATTCTGGCCATCTCAACCCCATCGACAGACAGGACCAGTTCCACATTACTGCCCGATTCCCAGACCAATTGCAGATTCTGAATACCATCGGTAATGTGCACACTTTGCGTCATCGCCACAACGCCAGCATCTAATGCCCAGGCCTGGACTTCTGGCCCATTGGGACCTTGTTCAAACAGGATACCGAAAATGCCAGTGCCTGCACTATTGTTGGCCGTAAAGATTTGCATCTCTTCACCGGCTGTCACCGCGCTGTTGGGACTGAAATCAAAGCTAACTTTATAACCGGTCAGGTTGAGATCGTTCGGAATGCGCGCCTTGAGGTAGGCCGGACCACTTTCCAGTGCAGCTATCATACCCAGACTACCTTCGGTCGCGGCAGCAGCGGTAACTTCCACTGTACCAACGGCCGTATCCCAACCCGTGAAGTTCGCCGTCTCAAAGTTCTCCGAGAAGACCACATTCACTTGATTCGGTCGTTGAATCGACACAGTTACCGTGCTCACAGGTCCCCAGTTACCGGCCGCATCCTTGGCCCGAATCGAGACCACGTGGTCGCCAAAACTCCAGCGGCGGACATTAATCGTCGCATATACCGCTTCATTGACACCGCCATAAGTGCCATCAAACGGCAGCATAAGTGAACCTTGACCAACACCGGGGTCTGACCCTTCAAACCATTCCACAGCCACGACACCCGAAAGATCACTGGCAGTTGCCGCCAGATTCAAAGGCTGTATATTCCGCCGGGTAATCGGATTCGGCGTGGCCAGCATATTGTTAATACTCGGGCCAGTTTTATCGATGGTCAATGTCATAGTACCCAGAGCACCCCAGTTACCGGCCACATCCAGCCCGTGGAAGCTGATAACGTGATCCCCTTCACTCAGGTTACGGACGGTAGCCAGCGGGATGACAAAGTACGCACTTTCCGAGGAACTGTTAAACAGCGCATCCTTGGCGATTAACGGGAAGCCTGACCCATCCGGATTGGTTGCCGCATCCACGTAGTCGATGAACCCTTCCGCATTTTTGATGCTCGAACCATCGGCATCCATCATTTGAATCTCCATGCGTACACCGGAGGAGGAAGAGTTAACAGTCAACGTACCATTGTTAGGATTGGGTGCCAGGCTGACGCCAGTTGAAGACGGACCAACTTTATCGACTTTCAGGTTGATAGTACCAAAACCACCCCAGTTACCCAGTTCATCCAGGGCATGGATAAAGATGGTGTAATCACCCGGGGTCATTCCTTGAATCGTGGCCGCATCAATCTGCGCCGAAAGGCTGCTGATGGGGGCAATCCGGTTCAAGTCCATGGGTATGCCCGTGCCGTTTGCGCCGCTGGTACCAATGAAGTACTCGGCGGCAACAACGTTCACGTTGCCAATGAGAGTTTCGTCAGCCGTGGCCCGAACACTGACCGGTTTTGTCCCATTAGCGGGACTGCTGTTCAGGCTCAATCCACTGATGGCGGGGCCGGCGGTCACCAGGTCAAAGACGGCCGAGTTGACCGGGCCAATGGTACTGGTATCGTCCATCGCGCCGACATAGACGGTAACGTCTCCAGGCGGCAGTGCGGCCAATGTGGTGATTGGAATCTGGATGGTCTCGACCAGGGTGGGCACGGCCGTTCCCAGGTTAATAATCGTTGTATCCGTATACACACCATTGAAGAAGTAACCCCAGGCTGTGATGTTAGCCCCGTTGGTAGCACTAAGCTCAACCGTTAACGTAACCGGCGCTGTGCCCGCTGAAATTTTCGGGTCAATTGTCACACTGGTGACCAACGGGCCGCCAGCCGGCGCAGGTGCTCCACCGGCCACTTCCAGGAAGGTGAGGATACCGCCAGATGGTCCCTGACCATTGTTGTGCAGCTGCTGCATACCGGCGTTGTAAATGGCATAGCGGCTGTTCTCAACGGCCGTTACCGGAATCATCACCAACGAATCAACCGTTTCACCAGCGGCCAATGTCCGCACCACACTCGTTTTGGCATATTGATACGGCAAACCGTCTGTGGCAATAATCGCCTGATACAGCCCCATTGTTCCCAATGTGTGTTCCTGCAAACCGGCATTCACATATCGCAGCAGCACCGTATTACCCGGAGCCGTCACGACCTTTTCCGTTGCTGTATAAGAAAGACCATTAATGAGCCAATATTTGGGCGCGTACTGCACCATATCAAAATTATTCGGGTCGGCATTCAGGGCCGGGTCAATTTCGCTGAAAACAAGCAAAGCTTCATCATTATAAGCAGTGGCCGGATCATCATAAGCCTGGCCTGCCCCTGCCGGCCGCACAACCAGCGCCCCGTACATACCCATTGCTACCTGCCGCGCCCCGTTGGGGGTTAAGCCCGCTTCATACCGGAAGGTTCCGGGAGAATCGGCAGCAAAGGTGTAGGTGGTTGATGTACCCGGTGCCGCACCGATCAGATCGGGCATCATGACCTGACCAACAAACGACAGGGCAACTGTTTCCGATACCATTGCGTTGTGCAACACTACTTCAACTGTTTCGCCCTGGTTGGCAACAATTGCCGGGCCAGGCAGTTGGGCCGTATCGGTACCGGTCTCAGAAAAACCCCAGATAGGAACGGTCACACCATCAATGAGGGTTAAAGAACCTTCTTTGGCCCATAGTTCACAGGTACGAGTGGTACCCACCAACGTACAGGTGCTGGGCGGCAAAGGGGCTGCCGCCGGAGCTGCCAGGGGGGCTTTGGGGGTCGAGGCAGCCACACCTGATACCAGCGTCATCACGCCAACGACTACCAGGGCGATGACGGCCATCACTGCCAGTAACATTGTTTGGCGAAGGAAAGACTGTTTTTGTGTCTTCATCATAATCACTCCTTTCATCATTCTAGCCTTAATGGAGGCCGCCTTCTTACGGGCAGTTATTGGGCATCGGCGGATCAATCCGAGTAAAGGTGATCTGGCCGATCAACACGACACCCCAACCAGTAATTTGTTGCAGATTATGATTGTGGGCAATGTGATAGAACTCGCCGCATTGGTTAAAGGAGACATCTCCTACAGGCCGTGTGTCCTGGTTGCCCAGGAACGGGCTGCCATAGAAAAGTCCCGATGGTAGATTTTGCTGCCCCGGAAGCTGCACGGGGAACTCGTCGGGGTCGCCAGGCTGCGCGTCCGGATTCCACATGTAGACATCTGTGAAGGTATAGAATGCGTCGGTTGTCTGGCCAGGGCTGATTGGCAATGAGAACCGTTCTTCGTACAGGTTATCACCGCCGGGCGTGGCCAGTAAACGGCCGTCCCGCGCAACAATTTGGGCATTAAACGCATGAGGATGGAACGGATAGCTCTCAACACCCATACCTACAAATCGATCCAGTGCCGGGTACGGGTAGTAAGCCGGATTGGGTGTCACGCCATCGGCCAGGAACTCATGGTCGTTGAACGGATAGATGTGCGCCAGCGAACTGTAGGGCTGATTAGGCAGCCAGGACGCATAGTTGGGCGCTAAGGTATCGGGGAAGGTACGGCCGTTAATCAGGTAATATCGTGCATTGTAATCATTCATGTCAAACGGCTGCCCCATTTCCACGGCCCGATGCAGCAGCGGATCAATTTCCGACAGCATCATCATATACTCACTGTCCGGGTTATACACAGTCGTTGCATCGTTGTAAGCCAGCATCGGCTGCTTATCGGCCGGCAAATTGGCATCGTAGGGCGCGGCCATGGCCGGACGAACTACCAAAGCACCAAACAAGCCCATCTGCGTTTGTAACGCCGGGTTTGTGCCGCTCTGGTAAACGTAAGTGCCCGGTTCCTCGGCAACAAAACTGTAAGTCATCGTGCCACCATTGGCCGGAGCAACCTGCGAAAACGAGGTCATCGTCCCTTGCACATCAAACTGCGGTTCCACCGGGGTGCCATTCGCCAAAACATTCACCTGACCGGGGAACACAATCGAGGTGTCTTCCGGCAATTGATTGTGCAAAACAACCGTCACCGTATCCCCTTCATGGACGCACAAAATCGGGCCAGGATATTGGAAGTCATCTTTACCTTCGGCATAACTCCACATGAAAACCTGGTTGCCGTCGGCCATGTTGATGTAACCGGTCTTGGCCGACAGGGTAAATGTTGCTGTTACATTTTCGGTACAGATGATGCCGGCACTGGGAGCCAAACCGGGGCTGTCGGCCGCGACTTGCAACACGCTGTTGGCAATAAACGCCATCGCCACAACTGCCAGCATCAGGCCAAAAACGAACAGTCGTCGTCTTTGTGTCAATCTTGCAATATTGTTCATGAGCATTCTCCTTCATGTACTTGCAAACGTGCTGCCAGTACTAATTGAACTCCGCCGTATTCGGCGCTGTTTGCGGCGCAAGCGTGCCTGCCGGATGAACGCGAATCTCGGTCATCTGGCCGCCGTATCCGGCAGCGCCGCCATTGCTTAAACGGTTAAAGTTGCGGTTGTAGAACAAGTAGGTTTGTGTCGAAGAAACGTTCTCCGGCGCGGTGAAGATAGCATCGATTGTGCCACCAGAACCCACGTGCAGGGTGTGCGTTTCAAATGAACTGTCTGCCCCGGTTGTGCCGCGCATCGGCGTGGCATCCAGGCCCACGACTCGCATTTTCAAACCGGGTATCGTCATGCTCTGCTTGCTGAAGGTGAGGTTGATCAGTCGAATCAGAACGCTTTCGCCGGCATTGACCTCAATTAAGGAGGACAGCGGCTGGTATTGCAGTTCCGGTCGGCCCACGGGGGCAATCAGGTTACCATCGGCATCGTTGGGGTTGAAAGGATTGCCGTTGACGCCGCCGTTAGGAGCGATGGTATCAGGGTAGGAACGGCCGTTCATCAAAAAGAAGTCAGCCTTAAAATTCGTCCAATCGGGCAACTGCACGTGGGAATCAGCCCAGTGCGCTTCAGCCCAAATGTCGGTCAGATTGATAACGTACTCGCGGTCGTATCCGGTTGAGCCGTCGCCGTCGTTGTAAGCGAATTTGGTGAAGGTACGGCCGTTATACGTGTGCGCCTGACCATCTTGCGCCGGTCGGACAAACACCGAGCCAGTCATTCCCATGTGCACGTGCTCCGTTTCTTCCACGTGACAGTGGTACATGTACGTACCAGGATGAAACGGTTGGTAGAAATAAGTCAGACTGCGACCAATCGGCACCCGCACGCTGGAGTGCGGCTCACCATCAAAAATCGGCCAGGCATTGCGGAACCCATGCCAGTGAACCGTATGCTCATCAATCAGGTCAGGCCGCATCGCCAAACCAACATTGGTCAGCTTCAGCCGGTATTCATGCCCTTCATTCACCCAAAACAATGGCGCTGTTGCCTGGCACTTCATCTTCTGGGCAAATACCTGTTCATTGGTTAGCCCGGTAACATTGCGGAAACCGAACATATAAGTCGTAAATCCGGAGCCTTCCGGCGCAAAATTGTCCGGGTTGTAAAACTGGTCAACCGTACCGGGAACACGAACCTCACCCGGCACATAAATCCAACCATCGGTTCCGACCAGGTGCATGTCAGGCGGCGTTGGTACGACCTGGGAAAAGCCGGCCGCCTGTACCAGTTCACCCGATTGTCCTAAAGTACGCGGCAGAAAACGTGAAAGCGCCGCGCCAGCGAGAACACCCCCACCTAACTTCAGGAAATCGCGTCTTGATTGTTTGCGATTTATTCTTTTTCTCATGAAAATTCTCCTTGCGCCTGGCCTGGGGAAATAACATTCCCCAGGCCAATACTTTAATTCTTGTTATCTGCCCTACTGTTGAAAGAAAATCGGGAAGAAGATTTGTTTAGTAAATAAGCTTTGTCCAGAGCCAGGAATGACCGTCTGCACGTTGTAAGTTGGCAAACTACCACCGGCAGCAAAACCAGAACCCAGCAGTATATTGGCAGCGGCCGTTGAAACTTCATCAGCGCCAATATCATGCAAAGTACGAATCTCACCATCTATGTCCAAAACAGGAGCTGAGACAACGCCCTTGCTGGCGGCCCCGGCATCGATAGCCGGAGACCCTGGCTGGATGTGGTAATTGCCCATCAAGTTTGGCGGCAGGTCTACCGCAACCATGATGACACCCACAAAATTGGGATTGGTCCGCCAGGGCATTGCCTGAACCGTCACATCAAATGTGGCCAGGAATTCAGGGAAGTTGGGGAGCGTCAGAGCATCAGGGCCTGGGTAGGCCACCAGGTTGGACGGGTCTGCTGCCACACCATAAACCGTGCCCGCACCATCATTGGCAGTCAAGATGGAATTGGTAGGATGCAGCGAGGAGGTCAGGTCGGAGAGACCCATATCCCAGAAGTAGATGTCATTCGGGTCGCCATCCTGGCCGATACCGGCGACAGCATCACCATTCCAACTGCCGGCCCGGTTGTCCCAGAAAATGTTGTTGAACATCAACGGGTTACTGAAGGTAGCGGCATTGTTGCCCAGTGTTGCCTGTAACAGGGCACTGTTGTGGCTGGTGGAAAGGCCTGCCGGAGCGGGTTGACCATTACTGGTTATCGCTGTGGCCGTAGTAATATTCTTGGCTACTGTGTTGTTGAAGAAGCGTACATCTGGGGCATCGTTCAGCGCAACACCACCGCCTTCATGGGTAGAAATATTGTTCAGGAACATGTTGTTGTAAACATCGAACCGGTAATCTCCAGCCATCAGGAAGCGTAAACCGCCACCATCGTCATTCGACATGTTCGCCTGGACGATATTGCTGTAGATGTCTACCCGACCGCTGCCCGGCGACAACGTCGTTGCCGGATTCGAGGGCAGCTCGCCCGCAATCATGATACCGCCACCTTCGTCCATTGAGCTGTTGAAGTAAATGCGGTTATTGTGGATGGAACCCAGGTTACTGTACCCATAGTGGCTGATCCCACCACCATACTCAGCCGAGTAGTTGCCACAAATGTCATTGTAAGCAACCTCATACCGGTCAGCACCTTCAAAGATGCCAATACCACCGGCCAGATTTGTGCCACCATTGGCCAGAACCTGGTTATTCAAGATGCGGATACGATCATTTTGCGAATTCTTGGTGGGATCGCCCGCCGGAATATTGGGGGTACCCAGCCGGATTGCGCCACCGTAGGATCCGCCATTGTTCTGAAGGACATTATTCGCAATGCGGAGGTAACGAGCATAGCCATTGACGAAGATGCCGCCACCCTGAACAACAACCGCGGCTGGCTGGCCATTATTGCCGCCGCCAATCTGATTGATGTTGTTGGGGAAGCCTTGCTGGTCGCCGCCTTCAATCTTGAAACCGTCAATCGAAGCATAGAAACCGGCGGTGAACTGGTTCGCCGTTTCGGCGAACACGCTAATGACAGCACCTTCAAACATCTGCTGCTGGCCAACATAATTCAGGTTGCCGACAAAATCGCGCCAGGCAGCCGCATTGCCGTTATCGCCAGCATAAGCCAGGCCGTTCAACACCGAACCCAAAACGAAATCGCCGTTAGCGTAGACGCCGCCAGGACCAAAGCCTTGTAGTTTCACCGGTGAGTGCATTACCAGATTTTCGTAGTAAACGCCATTGGGGTTCCACAAGAACTCGGCTTCTTGTTCAGGCGTTAGATTGTTGGGGTCCAGACCGTACATCCGGTTGTAGACCAGTACTAGGGCATCGTTCACCTGGGCCGCATCATTCAAGGCGTCCTGGATAGTGTAATTTGCACCCGTGGCCAGGTTAATTTGGAAAGGATCGTAGGCCATGCCCGGTCCAACTTCAAAGATGGTAGGCTGGTAAGCACCGGCGATGATGTGCAATGTGATGCCATTTACCAAGTCTTCGCCATTGTCAAGGCGGACTGTCAGTTGATGTGGGCCTCGCGGCATACGGTCTTGGACAACGGCCGTTATCTGCGTATCTGTCCAGCTAACAATGTTCAACAATTGGGCCTGGTTATCATCCAAAGCCACATAACCATTGCCCTGAACATCGCCAAAATGACGGCCAAAGATATTGATCGTGCGCTCGGCATCGGTTCCGCGCCGGGGCATCGTCACTTTGTCAACAGCAAAGAATTCAGGAGTTGTATCAGCCAGTTTACACTGAGCGACGTGATTGAACTGCGAACCCGGAGACTGGATAGAAACAGCCACCTGTGTCGGAGCCAGGTCGGCAATGATGCCTGTACCCGGATACACCTCAAAATTAGCCGAAATCGTCCGGTATTGCGGGTTGTATTCCGGATTTAACCGGCCCGGCTGGCCAGGATCGTTGCCGACCAGGCGGTACATATTCGCGTGTACCCCGGATGGCGACGGTGCATTCATCGTCGTTGTCGATGGCATAAGCGCTTCAAATAAGCCGTTGGGGTCAGAAAGGATCGTGCGGATCAGGCGGTTGGTGTAGTCGTACACGCCAATCGGCACATTGGGGATACCGGCCTTTTCGCCAAAGGTCCATTCACGCGGATCGGTGGACAGGGTCAGGTCATCTAGAATGAGGCCCCACCAACGACCGGGAATCGGCGTTTCGGTGAAGAAGGTGAAGGCCGGGGCTACGGAACGCCCTTCGATGACAGAAACCAGTTTGGTGTCACAGTAATGACGCTGCGTTCCTTCATAGATACTGCCACCCTCGGCCGCAAAGTCGGGATTTTCATACGTGGTGGAAGCGGGCACAGTGATGCCATTGGCCAGTGTGATCGGACCGTAATTGTCGGTTCCGGCGCCGGCCACGTCAACCGTATGCAGCGCGCCAGCACAAGCAGGGAAATCAGGTGGATTGGCCGCAGCAGCGCCATCTGGCTGCGGAATGTACTCGTTGCCAGTGAAAACGCTCAGCGTTTCTTCGCTTTCCACGGTGTAAACGGGCCGTCCGGTGAAAGGATCGGTGGGGATGACCACTTCTACCAGATAATCGCCAATAGCCAGCTCACCAAAGCCGTAATTACCGTCTACCGTGGTGAAATCGTTGGAAATCTGGGTGCCCATTTGCATGGGTTCCAAACATTCTTTGTTATCAGCAGCAGCGGGCAAGAGCCAGCGATCAACAGGATTGCCATCGATGTCGTAAGCCTGGCAGCCGCGCGGCCGTTCGTAGATTTCGGTTTCGGTGGTTTCAACTAAGGCGCCTTTAGCATAGGAACCATCGGCGGCCAGTTCGTAACGGCCGTCATCTGAACAAGCCGTCCCCGGATTCGTGCCACAAGGAACTGGTTCATACAAATTCATCGTCAAACCGGGAATGCCAGGCGACCAGGGTTCTACAGCCGCTACAGAAGGATCGTATTCGGCCCGGGTTGAATCGTAGAAAACTGTACCGGCGATGCTGCCATTTGTACCGGAGACATATGGCTTCACACCCCAATCCACACGAACCGACTGGCCGATGATGGGCAGGATTTGAATGTCAACACCATTGCCTAAAACGGTCGTTTCTTCTGTTCGATTAAAAGCCTGGTAAGTGTACCCGGTTGTGGTGTAGTTTGGCGCATAAGCTTCCATAATCAACCAGTTGTTATAGGGGTACATGTTTTCGAATTCATAGGAGCCATCGGCATTGGTCGGTACCAGGACCGCACCGCGATCAAGTTCCGTGTTTTCACGACGGCGCATCACAATGGGGAATTCAGATACACCCTGCTCACCGGGGTCGCGCTTACCATTTTCGTTGGTATCGACAAAGACAAACCCATGAGCATTGGTAAACCAACCGGTGACAAAAATGACACCCAGGTCCACAATCTCGCCGTTAACCACAGACACTTGCAGAATGTCAAGGATGGTTAATTGGGGTTCATCCCAGTAAGTGAGTAAGTAATCGCCGTCGGGCACGTTGGTTATTTCGAAGTAACCGTTGGCATCACCTTGACCAACCCATACGGCCGTATCACCGCCCAGTAAGTCACTCAAAGCAACCCAGGGATTGGCCACCACGTCACGAATCTTGGAGCCGGACAGACCGCCCCAACGCTGCCCTTGATAAGGCAGGCCACCATTGAACGGAATGTAAACCTCGGCATTGGCGACAACGCCTTTAATCACGCCTGTTTCACCAACATCGTTAAGCTGATCGGTGGGATGGATATAGCCAAATACGGTGAAGGGGAATGGTTCGGTGCCGATGACAAATTCGGTATCCATGCCGGTGGAGCCTTCTTGCAGCCAGGTATCCCAGGGCTTGTTACCTTCCAGGGTGGTCGTTTGCACCCAGTCAGTGCCATCAGGCGGAACAACCCATGCTTCCCAGCGGTTGGTGCTGAGATTGGGAACAAGGATACGGCCGTCTGGCCCACTCACACAAGCACCACCTGTTCCCTCAATCGGAACTGGCGCGCCGTCCACCCAGGCGTAGCCATTGGGACCGTCGCCAGCTTCGTATTCGGTGCAAAGCGGATTGCCGTAAACGTCAGTTGTCACTTCGCCAGCCCAATCGCCAACGTGGGCCACAAAACCGCTCATGTCGGTGATGATGGGTTCGCCCGGATTGGGGACTTCGGCCGGTACGTCGGCGGCACTGTTAGGCAGCGCATTATCGTTGAAAACCTGGAAAGCCATGGTGGAAGTCGGCAGCGGATAGGGCTGCATGGCAACCTTAACCAAAGCGACGCCCAGGTTATTGGGATTTTCTTCCATGGGGAGGGTAAACCATTGACCGTCAATTTTGAAACCATCGGCTACTACAGAAATCAAATAATCCCCGTCGGGCAGGGTCAGAGTTGTCGTCTCGCTTAATTCGATTTCGGTTCCCTGGGTGACAATGGGGCTGGAACTCCCAATTGCCTTGATGCTGGGCCAATTACAGCTTTCGGGCCAGTTTACGTTGGGAATGGTTTCGGCTTCGTCCCGGAAAGGAGCACACTCATCTGTTGTGCCATCCACTGAATAACGAGGCTGACGCGGATCACCAGCATTGTCTATGTTGATGATCCACTTGTAATCGGTAATGGGATCACCTTTGAGTATTCCAGGGTCTACGTCAGGGTCACCAGTTGTGCCATCCGGATTCCAATAAATTTCATCACGGGCGCTTGTTACTTTCAAGCTGATGGTATTGGTAACAGCAGCAACAGCAGACGGCCGTTCCGGCATAGCATTGGCAATCTGGTGTGCAGTAGCCGACGCAATCGAATCATCAACCATAGCTGATGAACCGGGCAAAGCAGCCAAAGCCACTGTTAAACCAAAGAGAAAAAGCAAAACCAACTTTCTATAATTCATAAAAACCTCCACGAAGTACCGGTGACCTATGTTTTGAAGTTAAGGAGGAAAACAGGCGGCCGTTATATACAATTGCCCATTTACCCAACTTAAAGTAGTACCTCGATAACATTCTAGGTGAAGATGCCGTTTGAAAAATTGAGTTTTCTTGGGGATTATTGCCAATAATCAATGATTATTGGCTTTGTTTAGAGTGGCGGAATGTCTATATTGGGGTAGCTCTGCCATTGAGGTAACTGTGAAACCGGGTGATCTGATTTTTGCCGTCCAAGCGTCTGCCGGACACATTGAATAATCATTTCTGGCTCGGCTGGCTTTAATAAGTAGGCAGACGCCCCGTGCATGAGCGCTCGCTGTCGTACTTCGGGATAAGTGGTAGAGGATAGGACAATAACCGGCAGTTTATACAATGAACGAATGGAGACCAGTAGTTTCAATCCGCTTTCATAAGGCGCTCGCAACTCAAAAATGAGCAAATCAAATGACTTGATATTTAAAATTTGGGGCATTTCCCCTGGGGAGACAACATGAGTGCTGCAACCTGCATGCTGCAAAACACGCGCCAATGAAACACGCAGGTTGTAAGAGTCGCTTACGATCAATAATTGAGTCATCTGCCTGACAATTGCTGCCCGGACCACGATATCTGGGTAGGTAATGTCAAGCTTTTTGCAGGTGAAAACGGGAGGACATTTTAATTAAGAGAACGATGATTCTCCCATTTTCCCTGAGTAAACCACAAAGTGACAGCGAATTTTTCTAAGAGTCTATTTGTGGTTTACCCGGATGCTCAACAAAAAAAGTTGGTCCAGCCAAGTGCCAGCTATTCTAGTACAGAATGATGCTCAATTTATGTAATTTTGTTGAAAGTTATCGGAAATGTTCCAATAAACTGACGAGATCAAGCCACGAGCCGGTAACCAATGCCGCGAACGGTGATGATGAAGTCAGGCTTGCGCGAATCAGCCTCAATTGCTTTGCGCAGTTCATGGATGCGCCAGCGGGCGACTTCTTTGGCTTCGATTAAACTCGGTTCGTATCCTTGTGATTCTTTCACTAGTTTTTTATAGGTGACGGTCTCCGGCGAGTGCCGCACCAGGGTAACCAAGTAATCGAAAGCGGTGGGGGTTAAAGTAACCGGGTTTCCGTTGATGAGAACTTGCCGGGTATGCAAATCTAACCGAACAGCGCCTCTTTGGAGATAACGGGATGGGTCGATAACGGCCGTTCCCCCGTCAACCACATTCCCGCCTCCCTCAATATTTGCCAATTCAGCCAACAGTCCCTGCATCTCATCAAAAATCTCGCGCCGCCGCCGGGGCTGCTCCTGTTTCGCCAAAACCTGACTCACCCGTTCCAGAATTTGCGGTGGATCGATCGGCTTCAACAAATAATCATTAGCCCCCCGCCGCACCGCCTCTATAGCTGAATCCAAACTGGCGTGAGCCGTGAGCAGCACAATCGGCATGTCCGGGTACAACTCCCGAATTTCCGCAAGCAGCGTCAGCCCGCTTTTATCGGGCATCTTGATATCCAAAAATACCAGACCATAAGCACCAGCACGCAGCAATCGATGGGCCTCATCAGCATTGCCGGCCGTCGTCACCACATAACCGGCACGCTGCAAAATCATCGCCAACGTTTTTCGCAAATTAGGTTCATCATCAACAACTAAAATTGATTTTGTACCAGACATGTCACACATCCTGAATTGCTACAACATCGGTAACCACCGAAGGCAGCCAAATCGTAAATTTGGCACCCTGACTAACCATACTCTTCACATCAATTCGGCCGCCGTGCGACTGAATAATATCATAACAAATCGCCAGTCCCAGACCCGTCCCCGTCTCCTTGGTCGTGAAAAAGGGTTCAAATAAATGAGATAATTCATCAGCCGGAATTCCCGGCCCGTCATCTTGAATGGACACGGCCGCTTCCGACGTTTCCGCATCCACAAACATATCGACAGTAATCGAACCGCCATCAGGCTGCATCGCTTCAATCGCATTCAACCCAATATTCAACAACACCTGTTTAATTTGATTCGCATCAGCCATTACAACCAGATCATTTGACCAGGATAAATTCTGCCAAACAACATGATGCTCTTTCAAATGCGGCTGCAAAACTGCATAAACCTCATTCACCAATTGAGGCAGCGATACCAATTTTTTAGAACCACTGCCGCCAGGCCGGTAAACCTCCCGCAGCTGCATGACCAGATTCGATAACCGTTTCGTTTCCGACAGCGCCATTTCAATATAAGCGTTGCCCTCGGCACCCTCAGGAACATCGTATTGCGTTAAAAACAAACAATTTTTTATCGTTTGCAGCGGATTGTTTAACTCATGCGCCACCGAAGCAACCATACGCCCCATCGCCGACAGTTTCTGGGCCTGGACAAGCTGCGCCCTTGTTGCCTGTTCCGTTTGCAGCACACTCTTCAACTCATTAAACAACCTGGCATTTTGGATGGCCAACGAAGCATGGGCTGCCAACGCTTCCACCTGCCGGATCGTCTCCCGATCAAACACGCCGGGTCTGGTGCTGTGAACATTGAGAAACCCGATAATCTCATCACGAATCCGAAGTGGCGCAGCAACAAAAGATTTCAGCCAGTCAGCGCCCTCTTCATTCGGCCAATTCGGCTCATCATTATTCTCCACAATCAAAATTGGCTTACCCGTTGCTGCAACCAACTGCGATGGTGGCAGATTGCCTGCCTCCTGCCTCATAAAAATACGATGCAGTACATCCGGCAGCCTGGGGGGCAGTACCTGATCATCCGTAGAACGTGTCAGATAAACTTTGCCATCTTGCAAAAGATAAATAGCCGCTTTTTCACACCGGGAAACAATACGCAATGTTTGATCCAGCACCGTCTGGACAATTTCATTTAGGCGCAAACTCACGCTTAACGCAGCCGATGCCTGCACCAACGTTTCAGCAAACTGCCGCTGGGTGCGCTCAGCCTGATAAAGATTGGCCGTGGCAATAGCGATAGCCGCTGAATCGGCCAGACGCATAAGGAGCTGCTCATCTGTCGCTGAGAAAGCGTTTTCTTTGTGCACGTTGTGAACGCTAATGGTTCCCAATTGGGTCCGGCCGCTCTGCAAAGGGGCCACCATTAATGATTTGAATTGATTTTCAACGCCAAAAGATTTAAAGCGTGAATCCTTAAGAACATTGGGGACATTAATCAAAGTGCCGGTTTTTAAGGCATTGCCGGCAATGCCTTCGTCCGCGCTCATGTACAATGCTGGGGAATCCAGGTTAGGCTGTCCACTCCATATTGCCGGATAAAGTAGGTTTTCCTCTCTCTTGAGCAGGTGAATGACAACGCGTTCTGCCCCGTGTAGTAATTTAGGCGTAGAATCAGCAATCAACTGCAACAAATTATCCAGATCGAGGGTTTCATTTAATGATTGATTGATAGCGGCAAGGGTTGCTGTTTCCTTTAAGCGGCGCTGGATTTCTTCGTGCTGCCGGGCATGACTGATGGCAATGGCGGCCCAGTCGGCCGCCGCCTGGAGAAGCCGTAATCCTTCATCGGTGAAAACATTGGTCTGGCGATGAGCCGCCTGAATGACACCAATGATTTGATTTTCCACTCTCAGCGGGACAGCCATCAATGTTTGTGGACCACAGTAACAAACTCTACTCAATTCTTGCGAAACCGGGTCAACCGGATCGGCCGGCGCTGTTATGAGAGTGGGTTCTGCACTGCGTATGATCTGTCCATAGATTTCATCATGGATGGACATGGTTTGATTTATTATTGCAGCACTATCAATACCGCCATTGGCTACGCAGATGAGCTGATCTTCCTGGCGTAAAAGAATGGAGAAGCATTCTGCCTTTAGCAAGGGCATTACCTGGGAAATGACGTGATCGAAGATTGTATTGAGTGACAGGCTGGAAACAACGGTTTGCCCCAGCTGACTCAGGGTTTTTAGTTCCTGGTTTTGCCGCGCCAGTTGTTCTTCGGCCTGTTTGCGCCGGGTGATGTTGCGGATGACGATTACCTGGGAGGTGGTACGGCCGTTTTCGTTTTTGATTTCGGTCACTGTAATTTCGGCAGTAAGTATGCTGCCGTCTTTGTGACGCAGTGGCCATTCTTCATGGAAAGCGTAACGGCCGTCAACAAACGCCCCCGTCATTTTTTGCACAAACCGTTGATACTCCTCCACCCCATCAAACAAATTCACCGCCGGGGTCTCCATCAACTCATCAACATCATAACCCAATACGTGGGGAACCGCCGGGTTGCAAGTAATAACCCGGCGCTCAGGCATATCAACAACCAAAACAACATCACTCAGACTGGCAAATGTATTTTCCAGTAAATCATTCGACGCCTTCAGCTCTTTTTCTATTCGCTGGTGATCGGTAAGGTAAAGAACCAGCGGGCGAAAAGAATACCGATACAACACCGGGAAAACAATTATTGTCAAAAGCGTCGCATCAAAAACAGCCTCGGTAATACTTAAAGCAATAGACATCTCCGGCGAGACGACCAATTCAATTCCCACCATTATCGCCAATTCCACAATAAAGACGGTTATGGTTAGAACAACCAAAAGACGCCAGGGCGACATGGGAATTGCCAGATTTAGCCTGCCATTATCCAGACCAAAGTCCGAAAGGATGGATGGTTGCAGCAGGTCTTTTACTTTATGCCGGAAGGTTCTTTTTTCACTGACCTGTTCGTTCATGGGAACATCCTCAATAAAGGGTGTCGTGTTGAGGAAACCGTTACAAAATTACAGAAGGCAGCATTTTCTATTTTCTACCATATCAAACTTCCTGCTGCTTGTCGATTCGAATGTAATTTTTGCCGGAACTTTCAGCAATTGCCAAGGAACAACCTTATTTTGTAATCAATAACTGGATTTGCGCTTTGACAGGCTCAGCCGCCGATGAGCTTTGACAAAAGATAGGTACTGCCTGACGGCCGGCCAGGCAGCACCCCATAGGCAGCTATTTACGTTGGTACAGTTAATAATTGGGCCGAATCATCCTGGCCGGGAGCAACGGCCGTTTCCCCCACCCAGGTCAATCGTTCTTGCAGCCGGATATCCCGCGATGAGCTGCCCACCAGCAGCGTAAACTCACCCGGTTCAGTCACCCAATCGTGCACGGCCGTATCGTAAAAAGCCAGTGATTGTTGATTGAGTGTCAGCGTAACGGTTTTCGTCTCGCCCGGCTGGAGGGCTGCTTTGGCGAAGGCTTTCAGTTCTTGCAACGGCCGTGCCACCCGCGCTTCTTCATCCCGCACATACACCTGTACCACTTCCTGCCCGGCCACGGAGCCGGTGTTGGTCACGTCCACCTGCACCGCAATCTCATCGCCGGGGCCGAACTGCGACCCATTCAGGCGCAAATTATCGTAGGCAAACGTCGTGTAGGATAATCCGTGGCCAAAGGGGAACAGCGGCGCAATTTCTTTCTTGTCGTAGTAGCGGTAGCCGACAAAAACACCCTCGCCGTAAAATACCTGGCCGTTTTCGCCGGGATAATTGACATAAGCCGGATTATCTTGCAGTCGCTGGGGGAAGGTCGTCGGCAGTTTGGCCGACGGATTGACATCGCCAAACAGCACATCGGCCAGGGCGTGACCGGCATCCTGCCCGCCATACCACTGCTGGAGCACGGCCGTTACCCCATCCACCCAGGGCATCTCCACCGGCGACCCGGCGTTCAACACGACGACAGTGTTGGGATTGGCCGCCGCCACACGAGCAATCAGTTCATCCTGCTGGCCCGGCAGTTTCATATCCACCCGGTCAAAGCCTTCGCTTTCCCATTCGCGGGTCAACCCGGCGATAACGACAGCCACGTCAGCCTGCGCCGCCAGATCAACCGCCGCCTGAATCGGATCGGCCGGAATTGGCGGGATGCAGCCCAAGCGCAGCGTACGCCAGCGGCTGTCCGGATCGGTGACGTATTCGATTTCCAGCCTGACCGGTTTGTTGGCTTCCAAGTCGAGGGTAACGGCCGTTTTCTGCTCCACCTCGCCGGCCCATTGATCAATCACCACCTGGCCATCAACCAGCAGCCGGGCCTGGCCAATGCTCCACAGATGCAGTTGATACGCGCCGCTTTCCGGTGCGGTCAGGGTACCGGCCAGCCGCAGCGAAAAATGGGTGGGATCGACAAACGGATTGACCGTCCCAAACCAGGAAACCTCGCTTTTGCCCACGATGCCGGTGTGGGCCGGTTCGCCGCTCAACTCCATGTTGTGGAAATAAGAAAGGGTGAGGCCGGGCGTTTGGCCATCAACGGCCGTTAACCAGTCCAGCGCCACCAACTGCGGCATCCGGTGAACAAGCGTTCCCACCGCGTAATCGACCGTCACCTGTTCGCCAACGCGCTGCTGAATACCGTCCAGCGGCGAGATGACGCGGTGCGGATTGACCTGCGAGCTGCCGCCGCCCATGATTTGCGCCCATTTCGCGTTTTCGCCAATCACAGCAATGGTTTGCGGCTTTTCAGGATCGAGGGGCAGCAAATCCGCCTCGTTTTTGAGCAGGACGATGGCTTCAGCCGCCACTTTATGTGGCAAATCATCGTCGCCGGGAGCAGCTTCATGGCCGGTGGTGACGCGCTCGATCAGGCGCAGCAGACGGCGGATTTTGTCGTCGATGACCGCTTCGTCGATTTGGCTGTTGGTAACGGCCGTCACCACCTTTTCCGGGTCCATCCAGCGGGCCGGGCCGGGCATCTCCAAATCCAGACCGCCGCCGGGCACATTGTCGCTGTACGTGCCGTACCAATCGGACATCACCAGCCCGTCGTAATCCCACTGGCCTTTGAGGATGTCGCGCAGCAGCACATCGTTTTCGCTGGCGAACGTACCGTTGATGCGGTTGTAGGAACTCATGATCGTCCACGGATTGGCTTTTTCCAGGGCGATGCGGAATGGCTCCAGATAGATTTCGTGCAACGGCCGTTCCGCCACCTCCGAACTCATCGAAAAGCGTTCATACTCCTGGTCATTGGCCACAAAATGTTTGATGCAGGCCGACACGCCCTGCTTTTGCAGCCCGTTGATGTAAGCCGCCGCCATCGTGCCGTTGAGAAACGGGTCTTCGGCATAACATTCAAAATTGCGCCCGGCGATGGGCGTGCGGTGGATGTTGACCGTCGGCGCCAGCAGGACATGCGCTCCTTTGCGGCGGACTTCAGCCGCCAAAGCGGCCCCTACTTGCTCAATCAGCGCCGGGTTCCACGTCGCTCCCATGGCCACGCCCACCGGGAAACAGACCGACGTTTCGCCCAGGTTGTCGTCCCGGCCGCGCACGCCGTTGGGGCCGTCGCTAACCTGGATGGCGGGGATGCCCAGCCGCTCAACGGGCACGGTACGCCACATATCGGCTCCGGCCAGCATGGCTGCTTTTTCTTCCAAAGTTAGTTCGTTAATTAAGTCGTCAATTGATTTGTTCATCTCTTCTCTCTAATATCGTTAAATGTGTGTTTATTGAGCATTCAAATTACAGTAATAATTGGCCAAACTTTTCTTTCAGTTCCGGGCGCTCCTGTTGGCACAACTTAATCAATTCTTCAATGCGCCCACGTCGATCAAGATATTTTACTAAACCTCTTGCTTTATCTCGTTTCGTATCCCCAGGAACATTTTCATCATCTACACCAAGCCGAAAACACAAGTCGTCCAACTCGTTTTTGCTAAAGTGTTTTTCAAGCGCATCAGCCAAATTTACCAAGTCAATCTGTTTGTTAGCATCTTGCCCGGTTTGGGATGATAAGTTTGAATCGTTTGGGGTGGGAACGGCCGTGTCGCCATAATTGCCCCCTGGAGCGCCCCCTATATTTGCTGATGCGCCTGTTCCAATGGCAATGCCGGTGCTGTTAGAAATGTCGCCCACAGATATCTTATTATAGTCGCCGCCCACATTGTATATATTTGTAACTGTTGGGGTAACGGCCGTGTCATCATATCCTCCCGCCGATTTATCCCGCTTGGAATCGGCTGGCGTGAAAGCAAACGCTTGGGCGTACATTGCATCAACCAACGATTGATACAGTTGATTATGTACACTCGCAAGTTTTGTATCATCTATTAGTTCATTCTGCGTTCCCTTGCCTATGCTAACCATAAACGTGTTATTACTTATATGCGGTTCAATGGTGATCGCCATAAAAATCTTATCGTTGTTATCCCGAAGCATATAGACGGCTGACTTCCCCTCAATCCTCGATGGACATTCCCAGGGATAGGGAAAATTTGTGATTGCTTTGCGTACTGCTGCATCCAGAAAATCAAAAGAAAAACGCCCGGTGATTTCTTCTGCTATCTGTGGTGTATAAATTCTTTTATCACCGATGGCAGTGTCCTGACCTTTTTGCTGCTTTGTGGGTTGTAATCCATCCTCAACCAACACCTGATACAATTCTCCCAAGTAAGAACGTGTCGCTTCGGGATCAACACCCTGTGCATCGTGCCATAGTTCAACTCTTGCACCCGAAGCAACATTGGTAGCAAAGACTTTTCCCCAAGGGGCAGCAGGATAGTAAGCTTTCCCCTCTTCATAGTCCTCAATTAAAGGCGGATTATGGTCGCAAGAACCCCAGGATGTGCCGCACATCCAAACAGCCTCATTTTTATTTTGGGTCATAATCATTGGCCCATTCGGATAGGTCTCGAATGTAAACCGACAGGAGTACTGACCATATTTGTGCTGGCTCTGTAATTCAGAAAACTGAGATATAATTGTATTAAGCGTCTCAAAATCACCCGGCCAGTGCCCCTTAGCTAAAAGTTCCAAACCTTCCCTGCTGAAATGGAATCTCTCAGAATGGTTTCGATAATGAGTATTTGACATGCTATACACTCTCAAAATAACCTACTGCATCACGCAAAATGGCCATGTACCTTTGTTGCAACTCAATCCGTTTGCTTGCCTCGCAAAGACAAAATTAACATGATGAAGATTATAGTATCCGCTTATGGAAGCTCATAAAATAAATCGGTAATTGTAGGGGCGAGGCAATCGGGCAAAATTTGGGCTTGACGAGCGGTATTCTCTCCGATTGCCTCGCCCTGACCGCCGCCAATCAGGGCGAGGCGGCGGCAAGACGAGGCCGTCCGTCACACCAAACACCATTCGCCGCCGCCTCGCCCCTACCAAACTATTACCGAAATAAATTTTTAACTTTGATTGGCAGGAAAAACGGCTAAAGCCGCCACTACAAACTTATTTGCAGCCTAATTCACCGTAACCTGCACGGACTTTACCTGCCCGGTACGGCCCAAAATTTGCCGGGTGGTGGCGGTATCCAGGCAGCAGCCGGGAATGTGAGCGACACGGCCGTTCCCCCCCACCACCTCTATCTCTGCCACCTCGCCCCGCACGTACACAATCGGCGTCTGGCAAAACGTAAAAGCCAGCGAACCGGCCGGCAGCGGCAGAACTTGGTCTTGCCCGGCCACGTCCACGTAGGCGAAGCTGCCCGGCGCTGTCAAAAACTCATCGTCGCGCAGCAGCGTTGGCGCAAAATGGAGCTGGCCATCCCGCAGCGAAAGGCCCAATTCGCCCCAGCGCGTCAGGATTTCCTCTTTCACCTGGCCGGTCATCCCCGGCTGGCGCGCGCCATTGCCCCAGGGCGTGTGCGAATAGGGGTCTGTGGGGAATGCGCCGTAAACATCAGGCGATTTGTTGAAGCCCAGCCCGGCGCGGATGTCGTAATAAGCATCGGCCAGGGTTTGGGCAACGTCTTCCGCCCCACTGACTTGCGCCTGAAAATAACATTCCTGTGCCGCCAGCAGCAGCTTGGAAACCATGTGCCAGTAAATGCTGCCCAGCCCTTCGTAAGCAAAAAAGGTGCCGGAACGGCCGGTAAAAGCGCGGTGGTTGAAAGTCGTCTCAAACAAATCGAGGATGAAAGCACGCTCGGCGTCTACCAGTTCGGCAAAATCAGGTTCCTGGGCCAGCGCATCCAGCACGCGGGCCGCGTCGTTGGCATTGCGGAAACGGCCGTTAAAATGAAACACGCCCGCCGCATCCTGAGTGAGTAAACGGCCGTCGCCCGCCTCAACCAGCGCCGCCACCAGTTTAGAACCGGCCACCTGCGCCGTGGCAACGTTGTTTTTGTCCAGGAAGCCGGGCAGTTGGCGATTGGGGTAGAGCATGTACGAATGCTGATCGGCACGATACAAATCACTCCGGCGCAGGCTTTGCAACAGGGCCAGCGCCTCCTCCGGGGTCAGCATCCCCGATGACAGAATCGCCACCTGCCCTTCCAGCATCAGGTACAGGTGTTCAACGGCCGTACCATTTTCAT
This sequence comes from Ardenticatenaceae bacterium, assembly GCA_020634245.1. Classification (GTDB taxonomy): domain Bacteria; phylum Chloroflexota; class Anaerolineae; order Promineifilales; family Promineifilaceae; genus JACKCC01. The sequence goes on from JACKCC010000008.1 coordinate 375,069, forward strand.
CCAGTCGTAAAATATTGTAGGTGTGATACAGGCCATCGTCCCGCCGGTTGGCCCGCAGGGTCTGCTCGATGTAGGTTTGGGCCAGTGTCAAGAATTGGCGTAACGTTGGGGCAGTAACGGCCGTTTCCGTCACCGGCAGCCCATTCTCATAAAAAGCTTCCCGATAAGCGGTCGCCGCCGCGCCCAATTCATCCATTATCCCCCGTCGGGCTTCATCGCTGAAGCCAGCGGCCAGATGGGGTTGGTAAGCGGTAAAAATGGTCTGGACGGCTTCGAAAAGTTCAGCAACGGCCGTGTTCACCACAAATTCGGCCTCATCAACCCCAGCCAACTGCTCCAGCCAAAAAGCGATGAAACGGCGCAGGTAAGCGGCCGTGACCACCGACAGCCCTTTGCCCACCAGCGCATTGTTGGCGTCGTTCCACTCCGGGCGCTGCGTGTTCATCCAGATGCCGCCTTCGGGAACCAAATTGGTCAGCTTGGCCAGCAGCAGGACGAGCAGCTTTTCGACCATCGTCACGTGGATGACCTGGCCATCGCTGTCGCGGATTAAACGGCCGTCTGTGCCCAGTTGGGACACGGCCGTTTCCACCACCTCTTCCTGTTCCCAATCAAACACAATCGTGCTGTACCAATCGGCCAGCATCTCTTGGTAAGGCTTCAAGCGGTAGGGGACGTTGGCATAAGCAAAAACCGGCCGGTTCCACAAATGGGCCAGCGCCCCCGGATGAACCTGTTCGCCGATTTCCAACAGTTTTTGCAAGTAAATGATCTGGTGGTCACCCCAATAGCCGATATTTGACCAGGGATTGTGCGGCTCCGGCACTTCCCATTCGATACCATCCCGCGTCACCCGGTACGGATTGTAACCATCGGCCGTCGTGGCATTGAGGAATTTGGCAATGACACCCTCGATGTAATCGGAGAAAGAAACAAGCAGCGGCTCCCAATTTTGGAAAATATCGCGCCAGTTACCCTGGTAATCCAGCCGGGATGAGCCGTCCGGGTTTTTCAGATTGATGGAGAACTGATTCCAGGGACGGCTGGGATCACCGTGGCGGCGGCTGAAGGTTAGCGGCAAATATTCATAACAAAGCCGCACCAGATCGGGCACGCCGCTGGCGGCCGCCCTGGCGTACAGGTCGCGGACGTGAATGTGTTCCGGCAGTTGGTCAAACCAATCAGCCTGTGCCGCCAGCACGGCCCGGTTGCGTACCCGCATGAAGTCGAGCAAATCGCGCTTCTCCACCTGATAGCCATCGGCCAGAATACCGCCACGCATGATGTTAAAGAGGACGTTGGCGAAATGATGAGCTGTTGTCGTCTGTTGGGCTGACTGCTGCCAGCCATCAGCTGCAGCCACGTAGCCCTTCAAATCGGCCGTGTTTTGGGCGATGTCGGCTTCTAGCTGCTGCTCAATAGCCGTCGTTTCCTGTTTCAAGAATTGGAGGAGCTGGGTAACGGCCGTTCTGTCCTGATTCACGTCGGCAGCAATATGCCACTGCTTTTCCTGCCCCGGCAATAGCTCGAATGTGGCGTTGACCAGATAAGCCCCGGCCTGACCGCGAATGTCGTGTTCCGGAGTGAGGGGCGTCCCGCGCCGGAACCCATCCATCTGCCCCATGCTCAGCAAATGCACCGGATCATCCAGCCCCACCTGCCAGGCCACCGTCGCCAGCAGCGATTCGCTCGGCTCAGCTCGGTCAGTCAGCGTAGCACTGAGGGCAAAGATGCCCAGTCCTGTTTCCGGCTCTAACTCATTGCGCTTGTAGGCGTGGAGCAAACTGCTCATCGTCCCTTGCAGCGCCGTTGTCGCCCCGTAAGGTAGCAGATTTTGCAAACCGTCCAGCAGTTCAATCTGGCAGGCATCATCGCCGTCGTTTTGCAGCCAGCAGGTGCGGATGAAGCCAAAACGGTCGTCGGTGCGCCACGCCGTGCGCAGCGTTAACGCCAAATCATGATTGACTTCCTCAAAGATGAGCTTGCTGCCGGTGATGTTTTTGTAGAGGTGGCGGTCACAACGGTACAGGCCGGCGTAACGATTGGAAAATGGTTCCCAGAGGTGCGAGCGTTCACGCATCACCCGTACAATTGTCTTGCTGCCCGTCAGTTCGTTGTGCGCCGCAATCTTGTCTTCTGTTTCATAAGGGAAAAGGGCTGATTCAGCATTCTGGCGTCCGGCCGTTAACCCACCCGTGCTGGAAATGAACAGCCAATGGTCGGCGCTGCTCACCAGGCTCATAAAAAAGGGCGGCATTCGGTCATAATGGGCGATGCGATAGTACGTCTCGCCCTGAAGCTGCACAAAACTGCCCGTCGTCGTTTGTTCTTCTTGGTTTATCGGTGTGTAACCAACAAAAGTTTCGCTTTTTTCGCTCCTCATCAAATTCCTCTTCACCCAACTAAAATCATGAAGGCTTTAGCTAGAAATATTCCGGCTAAAGCCTCCATACCTACCTACTTTACCGGAGTAGAGGCGGTTCGCGAACCGCCTCTACAGGTCAGTAATTTACCACAAACTGTTAAATTTTACGGTACGAATTCGTAAGCACCTACATCACAGGCGGCGTCACGGAGCACACCGCGTTGATCGGCTGTGGGGCAAACGGCCGTATTCGCCGCATCAATCGCCACACTACCGGCCAACAGGGCATGGGTCAGCGTGGGGCCACCGTTGTCAGCCAACACGTCCACACCCGCGCCACCAGGAGCCACGATGAGATCGCTGCCCACCGGCTGGCAAGAGCCGTCGGTCACCACATTGTTGCCCAGCGAAGTGAGCGAAGCCAGCGCCGGATTGCCTTCTAACTGGCAGTTGTAGGTGCCATTGTCCGCAATGAGGCTGTTCTGGATCGTCGCCGCCACGGGTGCGCCAAAGGTGGCAATCATCAGGCCACCGGCGGTACCGCCGGGCGCGGTGTTGCCCACAATGGTGCTGTTCAAGATGGTCACCGTGCCGTCCGTGCTGAACATCGCCCCACCGTGCCACGCCGTGGAGACGTTGCCGCTGAGGGTGCTGTTCACCACCGTCACGTTGCCCAGCGTGCGCAAGCCACCAGCGACGTCACCAGCCACATTACCGCTCACGGTACTGTTAGTGATGTTGATGCTGCTGTTGAAGAAGCCGTAGATGCCACCGCCCGGCTGGCCCAGCGTGCTGTTGTTCATCACGGCGCTGTTGTTCATATTCAGCGTGGCCCCATCACCGTTGTAGATACCACCACCGCCAAACTGGAAGTCCGCCGCACCGGTGCTGGATTCCGTGTTGTTCATCACCGTTACACTTTCCAGGTTCAGCACACCGTAGTTGAGGATGCCGCCACCTTGCGGGGCGCCCACGCCGTCAGCCACGGTCAGGTTGTTCAGGTTCACCACGGCTCCGGCGGCCATCTGGAAGACGCGTGAGGCGTTGCTGCCGCTCACGGTCAGGCCAGGGGCAGCGCTGCCGTCGATGGTCATGCTGCGGGCTATGGTGAGCTGCCCGGAGGACAGGGCAATCGTACCACCAGCCAGGGCAGGATCAAAGGTAATCGTGCCGTCCGGGGCGATGCGTGCGATGGCGTCCCGCAGGGAGCCGTCGCCGCTGTCAGCCAGGCTGGTGACCGTGAGGGCGGTGGGCGGTGGAACAGGCTTTACGCGTACCTGGTCCAGGGCCGCACTGCTGCCCGCAGGCAGGGAGAAGCCGTAGCCCCACACCTCGGCAAAGCTCAGGCCATCGTTGGGCGCGCCCGCAGGCTGCTCAGCGCTGCGCACAAAGCTAGTGAAGGGGATTTCAACCTGCTGCCAGCCGCTGAAGTTGTCTACAAAGCTGGTTTCAAACCGTTCGGCCGTGTCTGGCCCCTGGTACACGCGGATGTAGTCAACGGCCATGGATTGCGGCAGCTGCAAGTTCGGATCGATGGTGCCGCCAAAGTTACCGCCAATGGCCACGTTCAGCAGCAGGAAGACCGGGTCGTTGAAGACCCATTCGCCCGATACGTCGGCGGGGGTGGCGGTGTGGTAGAGAATGCCGTCCACGTACCAGTCGATGCGGTCCGGCTGCCATTCGATGGTGAAGGTATGGTAATTGTCGGAGACGGGACCGCCGAAGTCGTAGACGTTGCCGTAGCTTTGGCCACCGGAGTAGCCGGGGCCGTGTACGGTGCCGAAGATTTCGTTGGGCAGGCGGCTGACGTATTCCATGAAGTCAATCTCGCCGGTTTGCGGCCAGTTCACCACGTCGATGTCGGTACCCAGGCTCCAGAAGGCGGGCCAGAGGCCAGCTTCGCCGTCTGGGACGAGGATGCGGGATTCGATACGGCCGTAGGCAAACTCCGCCTTGCGCCAGGAGATCAACCGGGCGGAGGTGTACTCACACGGGCCGTAGTAACATTCCAGCGAACCGTCGGCTTCGCGCACGGTCAGCACCATGTTGCCGTTGCCGTCGGTGGCCGCGTTGGCCGGATCGTCCGTGTAGTATTGGAATTCGTCATTACCCCAGCCGGGGATGCCGTTCACCGTGCCGTCGCCAATTTCGTAGCTCCAGTATTCCGGGTTGGGCGGTGTACCGGCTGGCTCGTTGAACTCTTCGCTCCACACCATGTTCCAACCGGACGGGCCGGGGTCTGGAGCGCGGTTTTCTTTGAGGTTCACCGTGATTTCATCGCCGCTGTTGCTGCCGTAATACCAGAAGGTGAGCGCTTCGCCGTGTGACCAATCTTGCCCCAGGGCAAAGTCGCGCACAAAGCTGGCGGTGGCCGGTTCCACATACCGCATGGCGGCCACGGCTTTGGCCCAGGCGGTGCGGTAATGAACCAGCGCACTAACGAGACGGCCGTTTGCTACATCATCGGCAGCTTTGTCCATCTGCGCCTGCGCCTGATCGATGAGACGGCCGTTTCCCCCACTCGCCACGGCCAGATCGAGTTGGTTCTGGGCCAGCGCAGCTACAGAATCGACCAACTCATCAATAATCTGCTCCAGCTCGGCAGTTGGGGCATTGCGCGTAAGGCTGGCAAGGCGCAGGTCCGTAATCGCCACGTTCAGGTAGGTGAAGACGATGGGCCCCTTGCTGGCATCCAGATAGGCGTCATTTTCCCAGTAAGCGGAACGCAGGCTGCGATCCAACTGCTGGCGGGCCAGGAACAGCCACAAATCAGTCCGGAAGTCGCCGGTGGGGTACAGGTCGTCTAGTTCGTCGTAAGCCGCCTGGATCATGGGTTTAACGGCCGTTGCCGCCGAAGAAACCTGCAAGATGGTCTCGAAAGCGTCCTGGCCGGAGATGGCTTGGGGATCGGTGGCCGTAACTGACTGCGTTTCCAACCCTGCCAGATCATTGGCATCCCACAGATACGCGCCCTTCTCAAAGTCGTCCAGCAAATTAACATCGTACGGGTCGTTGTCCTGAATAGACGCGCCCGCCTGGAAGGAGAAACCTTGCGCCACATCTACCGGATTGCTCAGCCGCAGAATGACGCGCTCGCCGCCTTCGAATTTGCTATCTTCCAACGTTTCCAGCGCAAAACTCAGCTCGGACGGGCCCCCATTGACGAAGGTGAGCGTGCCGGAAGTGGGCAAGTAATCTTGCCCTGGCGTGGCGGAACCGACCTCGGTGGTGTAATCAACCGACACCTGGGCCGGATCGTCGCTGTTCATCGGGCGATTGAGCTTGACCACGATGTTGCCCGTGGTGCCTTCGGCCACGTTGTAGTTAGCGCTGGCAAAGGTCACTGCCAGGTCCGGGATTTCAGCGACGCCGTAAACGGCCGCATCATCCACGTAGTAGGTGCGTTCGCCACCGGTGTTGAGGGCACCAAACGCCCAGCCGTGCACCTGCGTCAGCGTGAAGCCGTCGTTGGGCGCGCCGTTGCCGATATCCTTGCGCACAAAGCTGGCAAAGGGGAATTCGAAGAACTGCCAGCCTGAGAAGTCGTCTACCAGACTGACGGTGAACCGTTCCGCGTCATCTACTGTGGAGCCAGGGTTGCGGTTATCGATGATGTCTACAAACAGGGTGGTTCCGCTGTTTTGGCCGTACAGCCAGAAGCTGAACCCTTCGTAGCTGCTCCAATCTTGCGGCACCCAGGTGTCAACGGCCGTATTCTCAAACGCATGCACAAAACCGGCAAATGAGAGCACATCCCCGGTCATCGCCAGCACGTTGTTGCCGGCAGCAGAGCCGGGTACGGGCGCTGGTGGCGCATCGGTGATGGCAATGGAGATGGGGCTGCCGTCGCTAAAGGTGATAAACCCAATGGAAACGCCGTCGCCGTCTACCCCAGCGGGCAGGCCATTCTCAAAGTCATCCACGATGACCGCTGGCGGATTGGGCGTGCCGCTGGAGAAGGTCCAATAATCGGTGCGGAAGTTAACGTCGGAACCGGAGTTGCCAATCACGGCGATGACGACGTTGACCAGCTGGCCGTTGCCACCGTTGGCCGTAGAAACAGCATCCAGCACGCCATTGCCGCCGGTGTAGAAGGAGTTGTCGTCGAAGAAGTCGGCCAGCGGAATGGAGATGAGCTGCCAGCCGCCACCGCTGATGGCACACGGGCCAACCGCAGAGATGACACAGTTGAATTGGAATTCGTCGTCAACGGCCGTTTCCGCCAAATCATCCCCAGTGTCGTCCTCTTGCAGGTTGATTTCCAGAGTGTAATCCTGCCCGCCGTTGGGGTTGATCCAGAAGTTGAACGTGTCCACGCCAGACAGGTCGGTGAGGCTGGTACGGCCGAATCCGCCAAAGAACCCAGGCACTCCGCCAGACCCCCAGCCGGTCTCCAGCGAGAACGCGCCGCCATCGGTCGGCGGCAGGTCAGCCGAGTTGGCGGCAATACCGCCGCCGCCAACCGAACCGCCAAACGCAAACCAGCCATTGCCAAACGGATCGCCATGCTCCATGTCATCGAAGACGAGAACGCTGCCGCCACCGCCCAGCGGGCCGCCGGAAGTGAAGGAGAACTGGTCAAAATCTACTTCAACCGTCGAGCCAAGGCCGCCCTGCACTCCAGATACAACCACCACAACCTCATCCAGGCTGCCATTAAACGTGCCATCGCCGCCGGTGCTCAAATTGACAAAACTGCTTAGCGGGGCGCTGATCAACGTCCACTGGTCATCAAACGCGACGCTGCTAAAGGTATTGTCTAGCCGGACGGAATCTTCTGCGCCGTCGGTCCAGCCATCGCCGTTTACATCTTCACGCAGGGTGATTTCCAGCGTGTATTGGTCCACTGTCGCATCGCTTTGGTTCAGTACCCAAACGTTGAACCAGGGATCGGCAGGTAAAGCTGGTTGGGCAGCGTTATCGAAATTTTTGAAGAAGCCGCCGTAAAAAACACTGTTAGAGCCATCCCCACCCCAGCCGGTACTGAGATAGAAACTGCCTTCCTGCGGCCGGTCGGCCAGGACACCACCGCCGCCACCAGCCGCATTTCCACCAAAAAAGCCCCAATCAGAGGCATCACCGTCCTCAAAATCGTCAATGACGGCGTCTGGCGTGGCGGCAGCTAAGGACATGGGGGCTAGAAAAACTGCTAGCAATAGACCGGCCAATGCCAGAAAAACAAATGCACGGTTTTTCTTGTTCATCAATCTTTTCCTTCCTCCACAGAAGATAATCTCCAAGCAATCATACAATACTATCTTCCTGTGCTGCGGGTCCAGATATCTGTAGCAACAATTATTCCTGCTACAAACAGGCGACCCATTTTGTTAACAATATTTTCAACGATTAATCATGTATCGGTTGTGCTTTAATCGATAGGTATTTCCTCCCAGATATGTTGGTTTGCCAAGCAATAAAAAGCATTTTGCGCATGTACCCACAAACACCCTCCTAAATTTCGAATCAAGGTGTTTGCTGGTAAACACGAACGTAATCAACGTAGAGGTTTTGCGGGAACTGGGTGTCCAGAGAAATGGTTCCTCCCAATGTGCCGCCTAGAGCAAGATTGAGGATAATGAAAAAGGGTTGATCAAAGACCCATTCCCGGTCCCCCACCACGTCCCGGCCAAGATCGGAGTAAAGTTCACCATCGTAGAACCAGCGGATGCCCTCGATGTCCCATTCAACCGAAAACGTGTGAAAGTCATCGGCGATGGGATAATCCTGCCGGTTCCATTTGGTCAGCCCACCCGCGCCGGCATAGCCCGGGCCGTGGATGGTCCCGACGACGAGGTCAGGTTCACGCCCGACGTACTCCATGATGTCGATCTCGCCGACGTTGGGCCAGGCGCTTTGAGTCGGGTCTTCGGTATCACGCCCGAAGTTATCGCCGAGCATCCAGAATGCCGGCCACGTCCCGACGCCACCGGGCACCTTGATGCGAGCTTCGATACGGCCGTACTGAAACGCCTGCAATCCCTGGGTCAAGATTCGCGCCGAGGTGTAGTAGGAGCCCTCAAACTTTTCTTGCCGGGCTTCTATCACTAACAGGCCATTTTCCACCCGGACGTTCTCGGGGCGGTTGGTGTAGTACTGCGCTTCGCCATTGCCCCAGCCGCCACCGCCAATATCAAAGGTCCAGTTCGCACTGTTCAGGGTGTCCCCGTCAAATTCGTCACTCCAGATAAGTTCCCATCCCTCATCTGCAGAAACGGAAATGGGGTTAGGTGTGGAAATAGGTGTGGAAGTAGGAACGGCCGTTGGCGCAGGCGTATCCGTTGGTAGAGGCGCTGTTGTCGGAGTTGGAGGCGCTGTTGATTCCGCCTGGCAGCTAACGAACAAAAAGGCATATAACAGTAAAAAAAGAAGTTGTAATTTCATAACATTTGTCCCGGCGGACTCAATTGGGCTGTGATCCCGCCATCAACGTAAATAATCTGCCCGGTAATGTAACTTGCTTCAGGTGAAGCCAGAAAAGCGACGACCGAACTCATTTCAGAGACCAATCCAAATCGTTTTAAGGGGATGCGTTCGGCCATTGATTGAACGGCCGTATTCCCTCCCAAACCCGTCCGATACGTTCTCGTAGCACCCGGCCCAATCGCATTAACCCGAATATTGTATTCGGCCAGATCAATCGCCATCGCTCGGGTCATCGCATTAATCGCGCCTTTGGTAACATCATAAGGGAACCCATTCCAATGGGCCCTGATAGCACCCACTGATGAAATATGAATGATATTGCCACCACTGCCGGTGTCCCGCATGATTTTGGCCGCCTGGAAAGAGCAAAGATATGGCCCACTAACATTCGTCGCCAATTGCTGTTCCAATAAAGCTTCATGCTCATCCAGCAAGCGTGTCCGATTTAAATCGGCCGCATTATTCACCAGCAAATCAACCCGATTGAATGTTTCCAAGACAGTCTTAAAAAGCTGAATGATGATGGTCGATTGGCTTAAATCCCCTTCAAAGGCTATAACCTGAACGCCTAGCTCCCTTAGTGAGGCTGCTGTGGCAGCCAAGGATTCTCCGTCAATATCTGCGATTACAAGCCGCATCCCTTCACGACCCAGTCGCAAAGCGATACCTTGACCAATCCCCTTCGCTCCCCCAGTGATGACAGCGACTTGCCCTTCTAATTCTGGATAGCGGGGCATGATCGCGTGGTACTCATCCTTAATTTCCATCATTTTCATCCTCATTCGAATGACGTTACGGCCGTGCAGGAGTTCCCTCTGGAAGACGGGCTTGTGTCCAATCCTCGACGATTTCCCGGCAGGGAAATTTTGCCGCCAGCTTTTCATCAATATCGATCCCCAAACCGGGCCGATCATTCGGGTAAAGATAAGTCAAAATTATTTGTAACTACTAACCCTCTCGATGGCTGAGCTTGTCGAAGGCAATATTGGCTTCGACAAGCTCAAGCAACAGACATGGTAGTTACAATTATTTTAACATCTCGAATTTTGACGATTGGCGACATTTATCACCCTAATTGCATTCAGCCGGCCGTTATCCTTTTACAGCCCCCTCCGTCAAACCAGCAATGATGTACCGTTGAAGAAAAATGAACAGGAACAACATTGGTATCATCAAAATAAGAACCGCGGCTGCCAGTGCGGGCCAATTACTGCCATACACCCCTTCAAACACGATCAATCCACGAGTGACAGGATATAAATCGTCATTGGTCAAATAGATAGTCGGCAAAATCAGCTCGTTCCAAATACCAATCGCATGTAATACGGTAACCGTTGCCACCGCCGGCTTAATGAGAGGTAAAACGATTGTCAGAATAAAACGGAAGTAGCTGCAGCCATCCATTGCCGCCGATTCATCCAATTCTCGTGGCACCGTCTTAATGTAGTTCACAATGATGATCATGCCGATGGGATTTATCAGGAATAGAAAAATGTATCCTATTCGCGTATTGTAAAGTCCCAGGTTTAAGATTAACTGAAACTGCGGAATGAGCGCCGGCGGCAAGAATAGGGCGATGACATAGAGCAAAAGAATATATTTGCTAAATTTATAGTAGCCGCGAGCAATGGGGAAAGCAACAAATACAGTCGTGACCACATAGATTAATGTGGCTGCAATCGTATATATCGCAGAGTTCACCAGATAAGTGGGAAAATTGGCCAATTCCCAGGCATCGACGAAATTCTGGAAGTTTAATTCTGTTGCCAACGCAATAGGGTCCTTAAAAAATTCTCCTAAAGACTTAAAGGCCGTGTTCACCAGCATGAACAATGGCCCTATGTACAATATCGCAAACACCAACAAGATCAGGTAAGAACCAAATTTCACCCAATCAATACGCGCTGCGCCAGTCTTATCCAAGTTTCTTTCAGTGATTGTACTCATCCCATAATCCTCTGTTCTCTGCGATTAACGATGTATTGCGCCGCCATGCCAATAATCAGTACCAGGAAGAATAGAACAATGGATGCCGCTGCCGCGAATCCTTGACGAAACGCAGACGAAACAGATCCAGAAGTCTGACCAAATCCCTGGGCAAAAACCAAATAACCGAGAACCTGAGTGCCATTTTTGTAACCAGTCAGGACCAGGAACAACTGCCAGGCCTGCAATGAACCAATAATATTCAATAGAAAATTGGTGTTAACACTTGGCGTCAAAAGCGGCCAGGTAATATTGCGGAATAGCGCCCACCCACTCGCACCGTCAATCCGGGCCGCTTCGTAAAGTTCATCGGATATCGTTTGCAATCCGGCCAGGAAAATAACCATCGTGATGCCCACGTTGGCCCAAATCTGGACCACAATGACCCAGGCAAAGGCTTCTTTTGGCTGACCCCCAAGAAACTCAGAGTGTGCGCCGAACAGTGATAACACTTGGGCGACTGGACCGCCACCGGGAAGTAGGAAAAGTTTCCAAATCAACCCTTGTATGGCCACACCTAAAATAACGGGCAGAAAAAAGAGCGTGCGAAATAACGTTTTTCCTCGCAAGTGCTGGTTTAAGAGCATGGCCATAAACAGCCCTAGTGTAAACTGGACAGTTGTTACAATAACGCTGAACTTCAGGGTTCGACCAAGTGCAGCTATGTTATCCCGGGACACCGCACCCTGGAAGAGAAATTCTTTGTAGTTATCAAAGCCAACCCAATTAATGGGTGCACCGCGAATACCAGTGGCATCGGTAAATGAATACACGCTCGTCGCTAATGACGGCCCCAGGGCAATAATCAGGTAAAGAAGAAAACCTGGCAAGAGCAGCAAGAGGGGCGTATATTTTGAAAATCCACGACCAAACAAGTTGTCATTCATGATGGCAAACCTCCGCTCATGAATCAGTGTAAACTACTCGACTATGGAGCGAGTAGTTTACACTGATGATTAAATTTAATTGATCAAATTATTGGTTAGCATCAAGCCCGGCTTGTAAATCTTCTTGTGCCTGGTTGGCTAAGGCAACAGGATCATCCCATTCATTGTATGGCTGGAACCATGATGCCGCTTGAGAACCATTAGACCACTGGCCGGCGCCTTTGGGAGCAACCCAAAACTGTTCAAAGCCAACGCGGTAGTTGGCAAGATAAGGGGCTACCGCCTCTCCGAGCTTGCTGTTCAGCGTGGCTGTGGATTGGGTAGGAATGAAGCCTACGGCATTTGCAAATTCCTGGTAATTGTCCGGCTCAGAGAACATGGTCAGGTAGTTCAACGCTGCTTCCTGGTTCGGTGAATCGGCCGCGATTGCCCAGCCCTGGTCGTATTTACCAAATAGATACTGGTTGTCTTCAGGATTGTCACTACCGGGGAAGGGGACGTAAGTCCAGTCAAATTCCGGCGCGGCTTCCTCCAGCGCAGGGGCCTGCCAGACACCTGTGGGCATGAAGGCCACATCGCCAGCTGCGTAACGGGCCGGTGCGGCATCATGGGAAAGACCCGTCACACCGCTCTCCATCATTTGGGTTGCATAGATCTGATACCGGTCGAAAAGTTCGGTAGATTTGGCATCGTTCCACTTGATACTACCCGTCCAGAGACCTTCTACAAGTCCGGCCTGGTCGGGATATTCGGCGCCGAGCAAGCCGTAGGAGCCCACGAAGATGGGCCACCCATCAGCGCCACCGGCGGTCATGCAAGAATAGTCGGCAGATGTGACGGCGTCACATGCCGCAACGAGTTCAGTCCAGGTAGTGGGGACTTCTACACCGACCTCGGCAAGGAGGTCTTTGTTGACGAACATGCCACTATATGAAACACGACCAAGATTAATGGAATAAACCTTGCCATTATAGGAACCCGCGTCCCTGATTGTGGCCTCATCGTAATTATCAACAAAAGGTTGTCCCGTCAGGTCCATAAGCAGACCCGCTTCAATCAAGGTTTGCCAATTGGGAGGGTCCACATTCTTCATATAAGACTGAGCTGCGTTAGAAAAACCGAAAATGTCAATGACATCTATATCATTTGCGGTCAATCGTGTCTGGGTAACCGTACTCAGATCGCCAGCCTCGACAACCGACATGTCGACAGTGACATTGGGATAAGCTGCCTCAAATTTGTCATTAAACGCCTTCATGAATTCCACCATAGGTGGATTCTGATGGATGAGGACACGTAATGTTACTGGTGAAGCTTCCTCTGCCGGTGCAGCCTCTTCTGCAGGCGCTGCCGGTTCAGTTGTGCCACCACAGGCAACCAACACTATGCTGGCAAGCAACAACAAACTTAGTAAAAACCATTTTGTCTTTTTCATTTGATTAATTCTTCTCCATTATTAGAGTTTTGCTGTAATTGAGTTTTGGCTCAAACGTCAAGAAATATTAGATATTCGGTCTCGTATATTGTGCAGTAAGCGCCTCCTTTTGATTGAGTATGGGCAGCGGTGTATTGGGGGTCGTTTCTGAAATCGTTTTCTTCAATAAGGGCAATTTAACCGGTATATTTGAAAACGTTTTCAACATTTTAGCACTCGATACCCCTATTGTCAATAGGTATTCGGGTTTTTCAGAAGGGAATTTGGCTCTTTGGGAATTCACGGGGTCTTGTCATGTAAGGGCGGGCCTTGTGCCCGCCCTACTCTGGGCGACCACAAGGGTACGCCCCTACACCCCACGAAATCCTGAAGACCCGGGAATTTTTGAGCAAGTGCCTTTACTTGAAAGCGATTTCAATGTATAATTCAGAAAAGGCGAACAAATGTTAAACAACGAAACAAAAATCACTATTTTAGATATTGCTGAAAAAGCCAATGTGTCGCCAAGTACCGTTTCGCGCGTTTTACGAAACTCTGCTGGCGTTGCACAGAAAAAACGTGATGCCGTTATGCAGGCAGTTACTGAACTGGATTACCGGCCGAATATATTTGCGCAAAGCCTGGCCAGTGGGCAATCCATGACAATTGGTGTTCTTACACAAAATTTTGGTAGTCCGTTTTACGACGGCATTTTGCAGGGCATTTTGCAAGGGCTTGAGGGAACAGATTATTGGCCCCTTTTCGCTGATGGCCGCTGGCAACCAGCGATTGAACAACAAGCTCTAGACCTTCTTTTGGATAGGCGCGTAGACGGTATCATCGTTCTTGGCGGGCAGACAACTGAGGAAAGGTTACAAAGAATTGCCGCAAATATTCCGCTTGTTGTCGTAGCTCGCGAACTGAAAATGATGCCAGAACATTGCCTGTATGTGGATAACTTTCAAGCCGCTTACCGGGCTACAAAGTATTTGCTGGAGATGGGCCACCGGGATATTGCCCACATCACGGCTCCTGTTGTTTATCAAGAATCTGTAGATGACATTTTCAAGCGGTATCAAGGTTATCAGCAAGCGCTGCGTGATATGGGGTTTGAACCCGATCCGCGACTGGTTGTGGAAGGAAATTTGCAGCAGCAGTCGGGGGTTTTGGCGGTGGAGATGTTGTTGTCACGGGGACGGCCGTTCAGCGCCATTTTTAGTGCCAACGACCAGATGTCCTTTGGGGCACGATTAGCCCTCTTCCGGCGCGGCATACGGGTACCGGAAGATGTTTCGCTAATTGGCTTTGATGATGAAGCATCGGCCGCCTACATGGTACCGCCGCTCACCACGTCTCGCCAGCCGTCCGTAGAAATGGGGCAGGCAGCGGCCCAGGCCATCTTAGATTTGATGAATGGGAAAACGCCGACTCTCCCCTGCTTCCAAGCCCATTTAATTGTCCGCGAATCGGTCAGCCGCCGCCGGTAAACGGCCGTTCTTCCTCCCCCCAACCCATCTCTCACACCTGCCGTGGCCGATATTGCAGCGCCTCTGCCAGATGAGCCGGCTGGATGCTGTCCACATCGGCCAAATCGGCGATGGTACGGGCCACTTTGAGGACCCGGTGGAAGGCACGGGCGCTCAGATTCATCTGCGTCATTGCGCTGCGCATCAGGCGCTGGCCCGTTTCATCCAGTTTGCACAGTTCGCGCACCTCGCTTGGTCCCATGTCAGCATTGCAGTACAAATCGCCATCCTGGAAGCGTTCGGCCTGCCGTACTCTGGCCCGTTCCACCCGTTCGCGGATGCTGGCCGACGTCTCACTGCGCCGGTTTGAGGTTAGCTTTTCAAAATCGACACGGGGCACATCCACGTGTAAATCAATCCGGTCCATCAACGGGCCGGAAATTCGTTTTTGGTAGCGGGTAATCATGGCGTTAGAGCAGGAGCAAGCGTGTACCGGATCGCCAAAGTAGCCGCAGGGACACGGATTTTGGGCGGCAACCAGCATAAAATTGGCCGGATATGTTACCGTGCCGCTGGCGCGGGAGATGGAAACCTCGCGCGGCATTCCCTCCAACGGCTGGCGCAGCACTTCGATGAGATTTTGACCAAATTCCGGCAGCTCATCAAGAAATAACACGCCTCTGTGAGCCAGGGAGATTTCGCCGGGACGCGGCCAGGCGCCGCCCCCCACCAGTCCGGCGTAGCTGATGGTGTGATGGGGGGAACGGAACGGCCGTTCCCGAATTAACGGCGTATCCGGCGGCAGCAAACTGGCCACGCTGTAAATTTTAGTCACTTCCAGCGCCTCATCCACCGTCATGCGTGGCAAAATACTGGGCAGCGACTTGGCAATGAGGGTTTTGCCAGCTCCCGGCGGGCCGGACATCAGAACATTATGTCCACCGGCGGCGGCGACTTCCATCGCTCTCTTAACATGTTCCTGCCCCATGATGTCGGCAAAATCGGCAGCGTAAGTTGGCTGCTGACCAAAAGCATCTTGCAAATCAACGCTGATCGGTTGGATAGGGCGCAGTCCAGTCAAATGCCCCACCAGTTCACCCAGGCTGTTAACGGGAATGACGTCCACATCGGGCAACAAGGCCGCTTCTTCGGCATCAACGGCGGGCACAAAAACGCGGGCAAATCCCTGGGCGCGGGCCAGAGCGGTCATGGGTAATATGCCTTTGGTATGGCGCGTCGTGCCATCCAGGGAAAGTTCGCCGATGAATAGTGCGCCTTCCAATTTGTCGGGCCAGATTTGTTGGGAGGCGGCCAAAACGCCCACGGCAATGGGCAAATCGTAAGCAGGGCCTTCCTTTCGCAGGTCGGCGGGAGCCAGATTGACGGTCAGCCGTTTGCCATCAGGAAATTGCAAGCCGCTGTTTTTAATGGCGGAATGGACACGATCACGGCTTTCGCGCACGGCGGCGTCGGGAAGACCAACCAGGTTAAAGGCAGGAGCGCCCCGAATGATGTCTACTTCAACGTCAACGATGTCAGCCTGCAGCCCCACAATGGCGCAGCTAATGACTTTAGCAAGCATATGGTTATCCTAATTTATTTTTTATGACTGCACGATCTGGCAGAGAAACGGCCGTTCACTCAAACTATGCTCCCTCACTTTTATTTCACTCTGCGGCTGGCAGCTGCAAATAAAAAACAGCGCCGCCACCCTCCTGATTCTCCGCCCAAGTCTGTCCACCATGCGCCTGGGCAATCGATTTGACCAACGCCAATCCTAAACCGGTACCAACAATGTGATCATTACCTTTACCCCGATAAAACTTGTCAAAAATAAAAGAAATATCTGTTTCCGGAATGCCCGGTCCCTCGTCTTGGACGGAAATAAGGATGTGATTGGTAACAGCCGTTACCCCCACCTTCACCGCCCCCTTTGCCGGCGAATATTTCAAGGCATTATCCACAAGATTACTCAAGGCCCGGCGCAGCTGCCCCGCATCTCCCATCACCCAGACCGTGCCATTCGCCATTTCCAGTGAAAGCGCAATATTTTTCGACATAGCCTGGCCTTGAAACTCATTAATTACATCCTCAGCAATCGCTGTTAAATCACAAGCAACATGCTGTTGTTCTAATTCCGAGTTATAACGGGCTAACTCCAGCAGCCCATCCACCAAAGACGTCATATGCTGCAAAGCATTCCGGCTGCGCTCAACAAACAGCAGCTGCTGCTCATTCAACGGCCCAACATCTTCCAGCCCATTAATAAAACCGGCAATCGTATTCAATGGCGCCCGCATATCATGCGAAACGGTCGTCACAAAATTGTCTTTCGCCTTATTCAAGGCCTTGAGGCGAGAAATATCCTGCAAAATCAAAATAGAACCCAAATCAGGAATGGAAGCAATTTCTGGCACCCAGACAGATTCATCGGGCAATTCAATTTCCAATTGATTAATTCTGGACGCATCAGCCTCTGCTTCAATTAACGCCAACAGTTCAGGAAAAGGAAGTACCTGACCGAGTGGCTTTCCAATAGCATCTTTTGTTAAACCCAGCCTGGTTCTGGCATTCTTATTCAAAAGCGACACATGCCCGGCCCTATCCATAATCAAAATAGGATGATTGGTATGCTCTAACGTTGCTTCAAGGTGTTGTTTTCGGGTAGCAGCATCTTTAAATAACAAGGCATTGGTTACGGCAATCGCAATCGCCGAGGCAATTGTTAACGCCCGTTCAACATCCTGGTCATCAAACGTATCATCAATTTTATTCAGAAGCTGCATCACCCCAATGATTTTGCCGCCAAACAAGAGCGGTACACATAGTAATGACCGCGTCTTGAATCCGGTAAGTTCATCGACTTCGCTGTAAAATACCGGATGAGCATGGGCATCATTGGTGTAAATCCACTTTCCTTTTTGCGCCACATGCCCCACAAACCCGCGCCCAATGGGAACTTTAACCTGTGACAATATTTCCATGGGTGTTCCGACGTTCGTCAAAACCCGCAGCGATTGTTCCGTCTCATCCAGCAGCCAGACCGATGATGCTTCAATATCCCAACTGTCGTGAACTTGTTTGATTGTCATTCGAATCACTTCATTCAAATCAAGAGAAGAAGTGATCGTCTGGGTAATATCAATTAAAGTATTCAGTTCTTCCAATCGGGTAGCCAACGCTTGATCGGCGGCCTGGTAAACGCGCGCATTTTCCAGCGCAATGGCAGCATAATCGGCCAAAAAGGAAAGTAAAAATTCATCGCGCCGGCTAAAAGCACGGAAAACGGCGATATTACCCACCCCCAGCACACCAATCGTTACGCCGCGTAATTTGAGGGGCACATACAAGATAGATCGAGAAAAGTAACCGGTCCTTACTTCGATGCCAGCACCGGAAAAAGAGGATTCGCGTAACGGCCGTCCCCCTTTTATCACATTTCCTGCCAACGAATCGGCCAACAAAATATCCGGCGATTTCTCCGCCCGATCCGGTTTTTCATAACTCTTCAACCATTTACCCGACTTATCAGGCAGCCAGATTGTGCTGTCTTCAGCGTTGGTCAGATACGTGGCTGCTTCTAAAACCCGCTCCAGCACCTTGTCCACACTCAACAACGACGTAATCGCCTTACCAATGCGCGACAGCTCATTCATCTCGTGCGTCTGACGGCTCATTTCAACCTTAACCCGCCGCAGCTGCTCGGCTAATTCCTCTTTATCATGCAGCAGCCGCGTTTCCATCAGCGCGCGATCAATCGTCTCCAACACTTCATCAACGGTAAACGGCTTAATCAGATAATCTTTGGCCCCCAGCCGAAACGCCTCAATCGCGCTCAATTCCGATCCATAGCCGGTCATCAGCACAACAGGCGTACTGATCCCCTCCTGCGCCATTTGCTGCAAAATATCGATGCCGGTCATACCGGGTAAGTTGTAATCTAAAACAATGAGATCGGCTTTCCCATCACGAATGAGTTTCAGGCCAGACAAACCATCATGGGCAAATAATGTCTTGTAACCAAAACTAGGCAGCACGGTTTGGGCCAGATGTTTAACAATTTCTTTGCTGTCGTCGATGACAAGGATACATTCGTCGCTCATAATTAATTTGATGATAGCGAATTGCTTTCTAAGTTCAATTGGATGGGATAAATGCTCAATAGACCGATGCTCATGATGTTAAACAATTACAAAGACTGGTCACAAATAATGCTTGTGGAATGGTAATCCAAAGATGAATGATGTCATGTCCATTTATGGAGTGTAATAAACTTTATGGATTTTAACGGCCGTTTCACCATCTCTAGCCGCCTCATTATAACATAGCCGCCCAACTCTTGACACCTAAAAGCGGCGTCATATAATCGCCTCAATCTTCTACAATTTTCAGGACAGGGCAGATGAAAATAGTTGTTGGTTGCTAGTTGCTGGTAGGCAACCTCTGGTTGCAGTCACTATCCACTAGCCACCAGCCACCAGCACCATTTATACAGGAAAATCCCATGAACCGAACAATTCACGCTCCAACAGGCACAAAACTAAACTGCAAAGGCTGGCTGCAAGAAGCCGCCTACCGCATGATCCAAAACAACCTCGATCCCGAAGTCGCCGGCGACCCGGAACATCTTATCGTCTATGGCGGGCGCGGCCGTGCCGCCCGTAACTGGGAAGCGTTCGACGCCATCCTGGCCAGCCTGCGCGAGCTGGAAAACGACGAAACGCTGCTCGTCCAAAGCGGCAAACCCGTCGCCGTCTTCCGCACCCATCCCGACGCGCCGCGCGTCCTTATTGCCAACTCCAATATCGTCCCCCACTGGGCCACCCAGGCCAACTTCGATAAATGGGAAGCCGAAGGGCTGATCATGTACGGCCAGATGACCGCCGGCAGTTGGATTTACATTGGCACGCAGGGCATTCTGCAAGGCACTTTCGAAACCTTTGCCGCCGCCGCCAAACAGGCCGGCTGGCCCTCGCTCAAGGGCAAATGGGTACTGACCGCCGGACTGGGTGAAATGGGTGGCGCCCAGCCGTTGGCCATCACCATGAACGAAGGCGTCGGCCTGGTCGTGGAAGTGGACGAATGGCGTGCCCAGCGCCGTGTCGAACACCGCTACATCGACGAAGTGGCCGAAGGGCTGGACGACGCCCTGCGCCGCATCGACTACTACATCGAAAGACAGCAGCCGCGCTCCATCGGCCTCATCGACAACGCGGCTACCGTCTTTCCCGAACTGCTCAAGCGCGGCCGTATCCCCGACATGGTCACCGACCAGACCTCAGCCCATGATTTCCTGGCCTATTTCCCCCACACGATGAGCTTTGAGGCCGGGAAACTACTGCGCGAACAAAACCCGGATGAATTTGCCAGATTATCGGCCCAGTCGATGGCCCAGCAGTGTCAGGCAATGGTCGATATGCAAAAGCAGGGCGCCATCGTCTTCGATTACGGCAACAATTTGCGCCAGCGGGCATTTGATGAGGGGGTGGAAGAGGCGTTCAGTTATCCCGGATTTGTACCGGCTTATATACGGCCGTTATTCTGCGAAGGCAAAGGTCCATTCCGCTGGGTAGCCCTTAGCGGCGACCCGGAAGACATCTACGCAACGGATCGCGCCATTTTGGAACTATTCCCCGAAGACGAATCGCTGCACCGCTGGATTAAAATGGCTCAGGAACAAGTCCATTTCCAGGGGCTGCCGGCCCGCATCTGCTGGCTGGGCTACGGCGAACGGGCGCACGCCGGACTGAAATTCAACGAATTAGTGGCCAGCGGCGCGGTCAAAGCGCCTATCGTTATCGGCCGCGATCATCTGGATGCCGGTTCGGTGGCCAGCCCCAACCGGGAAACGGAAAGCATGAAAGACGGCTCCGACGCCATCGCCGATTGGCCCATTCTCAATGCCTTGATTAACGCCGTCAGTGGGGCGACCTGGGTCAGCTACCATCACGGCGGCGGCGTGGGCATCGGCTACAGCCTGCACGCCGGGCAGGTCATCGTCGCCGACGGCACGCCGGAAGCGGCCGCCCGGCTGGAACGGGTGCTGACGGTTGACCCCGGCATGGGCGTCGTCCGCCACGTGGACGCCGGTTATCAGCGAGCCATCGACGTGGCCAAAGAGCGCGGCGTCAAAGTGCCGATGATGAAATAAGGGAAAACCGCAGAGGTGCATGCAACCTTTGGTTGCCGAACGCAGAGAATTTATGGACGAAGTACAACGTTACGACCGAGGCATGTGGCTACTGGAGAATTACGGTTTGAAGCGGCTGCGGCGGATGCTGCTGCAAGAGGTGCGCGGCGAGGTATTGGAAATTGGCGTCGGGACGGGAGCTAATCTGCCGTTTTATAATGGGAATGTGGGGCGGTTAACGGCCGTTGACATCAATCCGGCTCGTTTAGTGGGCACAATGAACCGGGCACAAGCAGTGAACGGCCGTCACCCCATCCAGATTGGCGCGGCCGATGCCCAACAGCTCCCCTTCCCTGATGACCAATTTGATACAGTGGTCGGCACGTTAGTATTCTGCTCCATTCCCGAACCGATGGCAGCACTGGCGGAAATTAAACGGGTACTGCGGGTAAACGGCCGTTTCCTCCTCTTGGAGCACGTGCGCGGCCTCAACCCCATCACCCAACGCCTGACCGACTGGCTGCATCCGGCCTGGTTTGCCATGCAGGGATCGTGCCATTTGAATCGGGAAACGGCCGTAACCGTTCAGGCCGCCGGATTTCACATTGAAGAAACCAGTTCCCATGGCTGGGGCGTCATTCAGATGATTAAGGCAAGTGCTTAAGCAAATCAGCCGTACTTTCTAGCACGAGGTGGGCGCCTGTACGTTCCAATTCCCCCAACTCGCCAAAGCCGCAGAGGACGCCAACGCTCCAGGCCCCGGCGCGACGGCCCGATTTCACATCGACGGTAGTGTCGCCAACCATGACGCATTTTTCGACAGGAACTCCCAGCCGTTGAGCGGCCAATCTGACCGGCGCGGGATGAGGTTTGAGGCGGCGTGTGTCTTGCAGGCCACAGGTGGTGGTGAACACGGCCGTCTCCACCGGAAACTGTTGCAAAAAGGCATCGATATGAAACCGGCTGCGCGTCGTTACCAGGGCCACTTTGTAGCGGCCTTGCAGTGACAGGAGCAGCTCCCCCACCCCCGGAATCAGTGAAAACTCATGGGCGGCATAAACGCCGCGCCGCCGCCGCAGTCTGTCCGTCGTGCCCATCGACGCTTCATCTAAATGCAAGATGTCCAGCAGCGTGATGAGCGCGTTGCCCGGTGTTTCCGCTTTCATCATCAGCCAGCGGGCGATACGCGGCGCACGGCGGCGAAGGAACGGCCGTAACTTCACTTCCAGCCGGGCCACTGCGTCGTCATCGGTATTAATCAGTGTGCCATCCAGGTCGAATAAAATGGCTTCGATCTCAGAAAACGGGATTGTTTCAGGCATGAGACAAAAGACTACGAGACTGACGACTATCAGACTACCGGACTAAAACGGCCAATAATTGAGGATAAGAATAGCAACGGCCGTTACCGTCAAATTATCAATCCCCCAAATCGACACCGCTTCCATGATAGTCGTAGCAATCGTAATCACCAAAGCCGGGAACACGGCTGCCATCGGGACAACCTCCGGCGAACCACCAACGACCCATAAAGCCAGCCAGGTAAACAGGAAGCAGGCCACAAAAAAGCCAATTGACCCTTCCAGCGTCCGCCGGTGATTACGCACATGGTACTCGCGACGGCCGTATGCCTGTCCGATGACCGGAGCCATGCCATCGCCCCAGGTTAATGGCATGAGCGCCGCCACCATCAGCGGCGGCTGATCCCAAAACAGGTAAGCAACGACTGCCGCCGCAAAGGGAAAGTATACTGTGCCTAGATTGGAGCGGTCGCTGCTGGCCATCGCCGCAAAAAAGCCATACCGCCAATCAAGCAGATTGATGAGCATAAAGCCAACGGCCGTTGCAATAAAAAACCAGGGGTTGTCAAACAGAAAATGCAGCCCCCAACTCATCATCCCCACCCCGATGTGGATGACTTTGCGGGTAAAGCTGCTCTTGTAACCACGCCAGCGACGCAGCATTTCGGCGGCGCCAATAAGACCAAAAATATAAGCGATGCAGATAAGGAGACCGAGCCAATTGTTCATAGTTAAAGCAAAAAAGTTGCAAAGTTAAAAAGTGACGAAGCAGCAAAGTGGCAAGTTGCAAAACTTTTTACTCTGCAACCTGCAACGCTGCCACTTCAGACAATTAAATGATCATACAACATGTCCAGGCTCAAGTCCGGGACAACAGTTTCACTGGTTTGCAGCGTCAGGCTGGCCGCCGCCGCCCCCAGCCGGATACACTGAATCGGCGGTAAATCGTTGAGCATGCCAAAAATGATAGCGGCTGTTACTGAATCACCGGTACCGGTACTGTCCACCATCTCGCTGTAATTGGCTTCAATGTAACCGGTCTCGTCAGAAGTAGCATAATCAATACCAAAATCAGACAGGGTGATAACGACGTTATCAACGCCCATTTTGACAAGCTGCCGGGCTAAATCCAGACTGACATCAGGGTCATGACCGCCAAAATCAACCTCGCACAGTTCGGCGGCTTCCACTTCGTTGGGGACAACAAGATGGAGGTGGGGGAGAAACGGCCGTAACTTATACGCCAGCCGCCCCGAAGAAGGATCCGCACACAACGGAACCTGGTACTTCTGCGCCAGTTCAACCACCGTCTGCATCGAATCGTGCAGCAGGCTGCCATCCATCATGATCATCGCCGCCCCTTCAAACAACGCTTCCTTCGCCAACAAATACTCTGGCGTAATGTGTTCCATCACCTGCACATCGTCCAGCGCAACCGAAAGCGAACCATCCTCCTCCAGCAAGGCCATATAGACGCCCGTATTCTCCCCGGCGATAGTGAGAACGTGATCCACATTGACGCCAGAACTGGCCGTCTGCGCCACCAACTGCTGCCCGGTCAAATCCTTACCCACCGCTGAAAGCAGATACACTTCTGCTCCCAGGCGGCCCAGATTCTCGGCCACATTGCGCGCCGTACCACCTCGAGTTGTACGGATAAAAGCAGGATTGGATGTGCCCGGCTCCAGACCGGCCAATGGCTTCCCCTTGGTATCCAAAAGCGTCGCCCCGATCACAAGAATGTGTTCGCCCATACCATCTCCTCTTTCAACCAGAATAAAAGAGCCAATTTAGGCTTTTTTTATCACTGGCTCCATCCTCTAACGTTCCAGTATCTCAGATTCTCCAATTTCAGGCTACAAACCAACCAATCACATAGCCTAAAAAATGTTCAATATCTATCGGAAGCGAGTGAATATCTGACAATTGCACGCGACTATCCTCTTTGGAAAATGATGCTTCGAAGTTATTTCGCGCCAAAAAAATACGGGGAAAACCTGGTTCATCACCATTACCTAATTTTTTTAGAACGATACTGGCTTCCATATCAGGATCATCACTGGCAACAACGACAAGGGAGTTTTCTTTTATTTTGGGGTCATTCTCTGGCCGGTGAACTAACAACCAGCCAGATTGTGTAATTTCGGGGAAAATTGGATCGTGACGTTTGACTGTAGCCTGATACCAGGTTAGTAGTCCGTTTTGAGGTATGGGGAATGGGAAAGACAAACCCGTCTGTTTTTGATGGGGAAATTCAGGTGGCAGTACATTGACTGTTTCAGGTGTCACCTCTTTTTCAGCCGATAAGGCCCCAGCCATCTCTACTTCTTCCTCCACTTTCGCCGATTCACCAACAGTTAAAGACGGGGTTGGTTCCCAAAGCAATTCACGGGCGGCTTTTTGGGCTGTTTGCAATGTTTGATTCAATTGGGCCAAAAATCCATCCCGGTTATCGGAAGAGGGTTCAAATTTGATGCGTTTCTGGCAGTTTTCGGCCTTACCATATTGGCTTAACGCCGCTTCGTAAGCAAAACGATGGTGCTGTGCCAGACCTTCCGCCAGATGCGTTAAACAAATCGCGGCCGTTTTGTCGATGAACGACCATTGCAGCCGCGCCTCGCGAAACTGCTGAACCGCTCCTTGATAATCGTTCCAATCCAGGTAAATTAAGCCGATGTGGAACTCACAAAGGCCAATCTCGTTGAAACGGCCGCTATCTCGATTAATCCGCTGTGCCTGCTGAATTGCGCCCACTGCTAATGGCCCCAGGCCGGTCAACCGGTAACGCCGCTTGAAATCATCCAGCGTCAAAATATCCGGCCCAGGTTCGGGGTAGAGGCTGGCCAGCAAATCACTCAATAAGGTGACACTTGACGGCCGTTCCTCCGGTGTATTGGAATCGTTATCGGTCATAGCTTACGATTTTCATCGCCTAAAATGGGCGGTGGCACAACACCGGCCTTGAGCAGGCGGCGCATTTCGTCAATTTGGGGCAGCAGGGACATGGGCAGAACGGCCGACTGCTGCGATTGTTTGGCCATCTTTTCCAGCGCTTCCACCAACCGCAGGGCGATGATTTCATGCATGTTGTTGGTATTGCTGACCCGGCGCGCCCGCTGCACGCCTTCAACGATAGCCTGAATCATCGTCATCTCTGCTTCGGCGCGGGCGATTTCGACTTCCTCCAAAGCCATCGCCTCGCCATCGGCCTGCTGCAAGCGTATCTGGGTTTCACAATTGGTCTGCCAATATTCAATGTACTGTTGGCTAACGTCGGCGGGCAGGTCCAGGCGGCTGATGTGCAGACTGAGTAGTTCGATACCCTGATTAAAGAGAAACGGCCGTGTCTGATGCACCACCTCATTCCGAATCGACTGAAACGGATCGACTGCCTGCCGGGTGTGCAGCAATTCATCCAAACGGTAATTGGCGATAATCTTGGTCAGGTTGGTCTTGACGTTGTTCAACGGTGCATTATCCCAGGTTGACAAGCTGCCATCAGCATTTACCGTCTCGTTATAAGCCGCCAACCGTACCGCTTCCTCATCGTAGGGATAAGGCTGGTTTTTACTGGGCATCTCCTCGCCAGTTTCCAGGCGAAATGTGATGTTCACGTCGGCCGTGACTTGAATGCCATCCAGCGTCACCAGGGGAACGGCAACGGCCGTGCGTTCTTGTTGGCGCAAATCCAGAATCGCGCGGATGTACTCCAACCGGTCCAGTATATGTCTGCCAGGACCCAAAATGCGGTGGAAACGGCCGTTCAACTCCGTCACCGCCACATCCCCGGCCATCACCGCAATCTGGCCCGGCCCGCCAACCCGCAGCAGCTCCGACTTTTCCCGCGCCTCATTCAAGGTTTTACTGCTCACCACCAGCGGCTTCACCTGATTCGTCCCCCGTGTTTGCAGACGGCTGAGCAAACTGCGCGCATTCTCCTTGTCCGGCAAATCATACAACGTCTGAACCAGACTCACCGATGCCCGATGAGCCAGATACCAGCCAACAATCGGAATGATCAAATGACGCAGCACGCGGGGATGAAACAACTCAAAAAAAGCCACCACAAAATTCGGTAGAGATATGCCCGGCAACGCACTCTGCCACCAGGCGGCCAGCATGGGATACCAATCTACGCGCTCCAAACTACGCACAAACAGCCAGTACAGCAAAAACATCACCAGCGGCAGCAAAGAAAACCAGTTAAACGGATTATTCGTAGATGCCGGGCGGCGCGACGGCGCAACAGCGCTCATGGTTCCGGCTCCTCAGGCTGATTGAGCCATGCCTGCATCTGAGTTGAAGTATCCATCACCAAATTCGTCATGATTTGCTGGGGAATCAACGCTTGCAGCGAGGCACTGGACAACGCTTCTTCCAGGGCTTCAATCATGCGCAAGGTAATGATATTGGATAAATCGGCATCACCCGAACGGCGTACACTGTCAATATTTTGGGTGATATTTTCGATGATTTCGATTTGGGCCCGCGCCCGTGCCTTTTTGATGCGACGCACCGCTTCCGCATCACTGGCGGCCTGCTGCAAGGTGATGCGGCGCTGCCACTCAGCCTGCCACGTTTTGATGCGCTGGTCAATAATTGCTTTGGGCAGTACCAGCGGATCCACGGCAACGACTAACAGTTCAATACCGTTGCTATCCAGTTCCCGCTGGAGCGTTTGCAAAATGCGGGCCTTGATGGGATCGAGTGGTCCGGCACCGGCCGTTTCCGGCCGGAACAAATCATCCAGCACGTGGCGGCCCAATTCATCGACTAGCAGCGCTGCGGCGCGCGGAGTCACCTGTTCTGTCCAACCTCGCAGCCGATCCTGGGCGTCGATGCTGTTGCTGTAACAAATGTGGAAAATCGCCTCCCGGTCATAGGGATATGGCTCGTTATCGTGTATGTCGCCCAATTCCTGCCGTACTCGGAAGATGACAGTAATCGTCGTTTCCAGAGCAATGCCATCGCGCGTGGATGCCTTAACCGGTTGGCGGCGCATCTGTTTGCGCAAATCAATCAAATGGGTGGGCTTTTCTTTTTTGAAGAGAAACGTGAATCCAGGGCCGGCAGCGCGGGCATATTGGTTGCCTTTGGCCAGACCTAGAACCTGATAGCTGTGCAAGTTACCCGCCTTGAGGGTGGTAAAACTGGCCGGCAGGGGCAGCAGCCCGGTTGCTTTGGCCTGTTGGCGGCGGCCTTTTCGCCGGACATCCGGGCGCGGTTCAGATAAATTGTCCAGAAAACGCTCGGCCTGGGTGGTGTAATGGCGGTACAGCAGACGCAGCCCTTCGCTCCAGCCTTCGCTGCCGGACAGGGGCAAAATGTAGCGGGCGTAAAAGAGCAGGCCAAACAAAAAGCTGACAATGAGGGCAGCAGCCCAGACGATACCTAGAATAGAACCATATGATTGACCGGTAGCGTCTTTTAATGTCAAACCTACGGCCGTTACCAATATCGCCACCACAATTAAAATGATGACACCCGGTTCGCCTCTGTTGGGGGGAGAAGAGTTTGCTTTCAACGCAGCTCCAACCTGGTTATGGTTTGATTTTTGAGGGGATGGGGAACGGCCACTTCGGCTTTGCTCAGCGCCAGCGTTACCTACCCAACATCACCCCAGGAATGACCTCACTGCTGGTTGCCGCAACTATACCATAAATAATGCTGAATTGTGAATGATGAATGCGGAATGAACTCGCCATACGCCTGCTCGCAGACTCGCAAACTCGAAAAACGTCGTTGACGTTGACAGGAACATTGGTATAATCTGGCTTGTGTCGGGCGGTTGGCTCAGTTGGTTAGAGCGCTACGTTGACATCGTAGAGGTCACAAGTTCGAGTCTTGTACCGCCCACTTTTTAGCCCCTTGCTGCACGCAAGAGGGCTTTTTTTATGCCAACCGACCCAACAATTCCAACAGTCGGTCTGGATAGTCGGAAATGAGGCCATCGACACCCCACTCAATCAGGCGCTGCATATCGGCCGTTTCGTTGACTGTCCAAACGTGCACGGCCGTTCCCGACCGATGCGCATCTCTAACAAAACGGGGGGTGATAAGGCGGAGACGGCCGTTCCACTCCGGTATCTGCAACGCTTTACCCTTTCCCCGATAAAAACGCGCCAACCACAACTTGCTTAAAATAAACAGACGGCGCACTTCCGGTTCGGAAGCGGCCGTTGCTACCTCCGGGCACTCCTGGCGAAAACGGCCCACTGTTTCCGTGTCGAACGACCCCACCATCATCCGCTCCGCCATCTCAAACTGGCGAATCATAGCCACAAACGGCGTCACAATCGCCGGTTCGGACTGTTTGATGTCCACATTAATCCAAAACTGGGGAAATGCCGTAAAAACCTCCTCCAGCGTCGGAATCGTAATCCCCTGGCCGCGAAACGGGAACGTCT
Source organism: Ardenticatenaceae bacterium (assembly GCA_020634245.1). Classification (GTDB taxonomy): domain Bacteria; phylum Chloroflexota; class Anaerolineae; order Promineifilales; family Promineifilaceae; genus JACKCC01. Next base: position 403,448 of record JACKCC010000008.1, read on the forward strand.
GCCCGCAATCGGCCGTCCAGCAGTAACCGGCGTCCAATTGCTGCAATTCGGCCAGCGTCATTTCCTTGATCGGGCCGCTGCCATCCGTCATTCGGTCTACCGTCGCATCATGGCTGACGACCAGGGCGCCGTCGCTGGTGGCGTGAATGTCCGTTTCCAGACCATCCACGCCCAACTCGGCCGCTTTTTGGAAGGCCAGCATCGTGTTTTCCGGGTACTGCCCCCGAAAACCGCGATGGGCCAGGACGATGACATCATTTTCAGATGCAAAGGGGTGTAACGGCCGTTTCTGTTTCATTACCATTCTCTTCCCAAAATCTCTCCGCATCTCCGCGGTTTTTCTTAATTCCGCCCCATCACATCCAGCAGCAAATCCGGCCGGTCGGTAATAATCCCATCCACGCCCATGTCGATAAAACGCTGCATATCAGCCGGATCATTCACTGTCCAAACGTGTACAGCAATATTGCGCTGCTGCGCCCCGCGCACAAATCGCGGCACTACCACATGAACATCGCCCGAATATTCCGGCACCTGGAATGCCTCGCCCGGCGGGCTGAACCACCGGCCCAAAAACGCCAGATTCAGCCCATAAAAAACCCGAATCTCCGGCTCGGACATCGCCGTAGCCACACCCGGACATTTTTCGCGGAACTCCACCATCGTTTCCGGATGGAATGAGGGGATCAGCACCTTGTCCTGCATGTTGTAATCATGGATAAGCTGGCAAAACGGCTCCACAATCGACGGTTCCTGCTGCTTGATTTCAATGTTCATGGGCATATCGGGGAAAGCGATGAACAGTTCTTCCAGCGTGGGCACGGTAATGCCCTGGCCACGAAACGGATACGTCTGCCCATCATCGTCGGTCCAGTAATAACCGGCATCCAACTGCTTGATTTCGGCCAGAGTCATTTCCTTGATAGCCCCGGTACCGTCAGTTGTCCGGTCAACCGTGTCGTCGTGCATGATAACCAGGACGCCGTCCTGGGTGCTGTGCAAATCCATTTCCAACACGTCCACACCCAAATCGACGGCATTTTGGAAAGCGGCCATCGTGTTGCTGGGGCGCAGGCCTTCGCCGCCCTGGTGAGCGATGACCATGAATCCTTCGTGGTCAAAAAACGGCCTGTCAACCGCCGGGTGTGCTATCAGCAACCCGATTATGTAAACAACAAGCAAAACAGCTAAAAAACCAACGATAAATTTGAGCCATTTTCTTTGCATTTTTTTCTCCGTTTTTGTCGATAGGAGAATTTTAGGTGGGAACGGCCGTTTTACCAAACAATCCTTTAACATTCCCCTACACGGTTTTTCAGTAGTCGGGCGTCAAGAGAGTTGAGCCGCGATTTTAGCATCAAACAAGCGCCGTGCTGCGGCCAGATTGGAATAACCCATTTTTTGCGTTAACCCAACCACAAAATTGTTAATAGCTGACATCGTTTTTGCCAACGCTGGTTGCGAAATGCGCGTTGCATCTTCTCGCAATGTGACATCTCGACGATAATGCAATCCATTTTCGATACCCCAATATTGTCGCGTCCACTGTAACATTTGCTTTGCCGATGTTATCTCTGGTGTACAGCTAGTGATACCATAGGCCAATTCGGTCGTTTCTCGGCCTGTTCGCAGATGGGTGGTCTCCCGCTCTAACTGGAAAACCTGATGAACACCGGGCCAGTCCAGAAACTGTTCTTCATCTACCATCAGTGTGAGTGTCCGCTTTTCCAGTCGCCCATGCCCTATCTCAGTTGTTTTAGCCACCGTCCGCGGCAATTCAGGCGGGTGCCAACCGGCACTCATCCGCGCTGGCTTGAAAAACTGTTTCACATCCTCCAGCAACGTGGGTTGGTTGTCCTTGAGAAACCAGATGTAATCACCGCCCCTCGACAACACATCGACGGAAAGCTTGCGTTGTGTCTGCATCGCATCGGCACAAATGACCTTGTTCTTGATGTTGATTCCCTCGAGTAGTTGGGGAGCGGCATTGATTTCGTTTTCTTTAGTCGCTACCGCTACTTGTTTCAAAACCACACCTTCTTCTGGAAGATAGGCGGCTAACAAATGGACACCTTGACGGCTTCCTTTGGGGATAGTTCCGCGCATTGTCTTGCCATCAATTGTAATTAATCGGCTTTCTTGTCCGCCGTAGGCATCGTGTAGATAACGCCGAAACAGGGTCTCTAATTCATCAAGCGGAACCACATCTTGCAACACAGTACGAATTGTGTTCAAACACGGCATTCGTTTGTGTTTACGGCAAAATATCCTGACAAATGCATCGCAACGCAATCGAATCCACTGAGCTATTCCTGATGGCTTATCCTCGCCAGCGAGCTTCGCTAATATTATCATCGTCAAAATCGTGCCCAGTGGATATATTTTGCCGCGTCTATCTCGTGAATCGGTTAACTGATTCAACCGGGCTTCTAAGTCAGTAACGTTGAAAACGAGTCCATCTTTTGTATGGTGAGCCTCTAATATGATATGCTGCATTTGTACCTCTTTTGGTTTTGGGTTTGGTTGCACATCCCATCTTACCAAAATGAGGTACATTTGCTTATTTCTCTTCGACTACTGAAAAACCGTGCATTCCCCTACAGCCGGTTGCCCGCAGATAGCCATGCAGTATAATCTGGTGGCTAGTAGCTCGTTGCTGGCAGCTAGTACCAATAACCAGCCACCAACAACTAACAGCCAACTAACAGCCAACTACCAATAACCAATTATGGAGAAACACATGGCAGGTCGAGCAGTATTTCCATTCACAGCAATCGTAGGGCAAGAACGCATGAAGCGTGCCCTGGTCTTAAACGCCGTCAGCCCGCAAATCGGCGGCGTCCTCATTCGCGGCGAACGCGGCACCGCCAAATCCACCGCCGCCCGCGCCCTGGCCGCCCTGCTGCCCGATATCGAAGTTGTCGCCGACTGCCGCTTTGGCTGTGCCCCCAGCCGCCCCAACGAATGGTGCGACGAATGCCGCGCCCGCCACAGTGACGGCAAACTCGAAATCATCAAACGCCGCACGCCTTTCGTCGATTTACCTGTCAGCGCCACCGAAGATCGCGTCGTGGGCACATTGGACATCGAAAAAGCGATCCAGAAAGGCGAGAAACATTTTGAAGCCGGCGTTCTGGCCTCGGCCAATCGCGGCCTGCTGTACGTCGATGAAGTCAATCTGCTTGATGATCACGTCGTCGATTTGCTGCTGGATTCGGCAGCGATGGGTGTGAATGTGGTCGAGCGCGAAGGCATCAGCTTCACCCACCCGGCCAAATTCATATTGGTAGGCACAATGAACCCGGAAGAAGGCGACTTACGGCCCCAGTTGTTGGACCGTTTTGCCTTCTCTGTCCACATCACTGGCCTGGAGGACGCCCAGCAGCGGGTACAGATCATGGAACGGCGCATCGCTTTTGAAATGGACCCCGACGGCTTCCGCGAACAATGGGCCGAACAAGAAAAGAAGCTGTCCGACCAGATTTACAATGCCCGCCGCCTCCTGAATAAAGTGCGCTACACGCGCCGCGACTTGATGTCGATTGCCGGGCTGACGTCATCGATGAACGTTGATGGCCATCGGGCCGACCTGGTGATTTTGCGCGGCGCTCAGGCGCTGGCGGCGCTGGACAGCCGTGAACAAATCATCGACCAGGACATCGTGTTGGCAGCGGAACTGGCCCTGCCCCATCGGATTAAGGGACGGCCGTTCCAGGATACGGCCGTGAACGCTTACGAACTCGAAGAGCAGCTACATGACGTCCAGCAAGAAATGGGCGCCGCCGAACCCAGCGAAAACGCCGAACAGTCTGAAGACGCCGCTGCTGAAAAAAAAAAGCGTTAGACTCTGAAACCGAAGAAGGGGCCGACGTTCGCCAAACCGAAGCCGGCCCTCAAACCGTGCCCCAATCGGCGCAGGACAGCAATTGGTGGGAAGGCGGCCAGAAAATCCAGTCCAAACAGGAATTCACCGCTCGCCGCCTGGACACCCAGCTTGATCGCCTCACCCGCAAACAGGCCGGCCGCCGCTCCCAAACCAAAACCGAGCGCAAACGAGGCCATTACATCCGCGCCCGCATCCCCACCAAAGACAAAATCACCGATCTGGCTTTTGATGCCACCCTGCGCGCCGCCGCCCCCTACCAAAAACAGCGCGACCGTTCCAAGCTGGCCCTCTCGCTGCAAAAGCAGGATTTACGTGAGAAAGTGCGCGTGCGCCGCTCGGCCAACCTCATCCTTTTCGTCGTCGATGCCAGTTGGAGTATGGCCGTCGCCGAACGTATGGAAGCAACCAAAGGGGCCATCATGTCCTTGCTCACCGACGCCTACCAGCGCCGCGACCGGGTCGGCCTCATCGTCTTCAACAAAAACGACGCCCACCTGGTGCTGCCGCCAACCAATTCCGTCCAACTAGCCAAAAAAGCGCTGGCTGATGTGGCCGTCGGCGGCAAAACACCGCTTTCGGCCGGGTTGATGATGGCTTACGAAGTGTTCCGCAAGGAATCCTACACCCACCCCGATGTCATTCCCATGATGATTTTGCTGACTGATGGCGCGGGCAACGTCAGCCTGTCCGACTTGCCACCGCAGCAGGAAGCACACCAAATCGCCCGCCTCATCACTGATTCAGGAGTGCGCTCGGTGGTCATCAACATGGAACACGCCGCTTTCGACCAGGGGCTGGCCAAACTGCTGGCCGACAACCTGGACGCGCCCTGCCACTCGCTGGAGGATTTGCGCGCCGATACGCTGTATCAAACTGTGTTGAACGAAATGGAGTGAAAATAAAGGCAGAAGGATGAGGGCAGAAGGCAGAAAAGAAAACTCACAATTCTGCCTTCTGCATTTTGATTTCTGCCTTACCTGCCAAAGTGCATGGGCATGATGATGTGGACGAAATCATTGTCGCCCACGGGTTTGATGACGCCCGGCTCCATGGGCGTGGTGGTTTCCAGGGCCACCTGGGGAGTTTCGATGACGTTGAGCACGTCGGTCATGTATTTCACGTTGAAGGCAATTTCAATATCGTCGCCATTAACATTAGCGTCAATTTGAGCCACGTTGTCACCGGTTTCGGTGCTGGTGGCAGCGACGACGGCAAATCCGGGGGTGATTTCGTCGCCCGGTTCAATGCGCACGCGGGCGGTGTGGCTGGATTCGCGGGCGAAGATTTCGGCCGTTTTGCATGCTTTGCGGAATTCGGCCGTGCTCATCACGGTGCGGGTGCTGTGCCGTTTGGGAATGATGGGGGTGTAATCGGGGAAGTTGCCGTCGATGAGTTGGGAGACCAAAACAATATTTTCCATGTCAAAGATGATCTGGTTGCGGCCCTCCGGCAGAGAGATATAGATGGCTTCGGCATCGTCGCTGGCGACACGGCCCAATTCGGCCAGGGCGCGGGCGGGAATGGTGATTTGATGGGGCGCTTCTACGTAGCCGGGGATGTTGGCCGAACGCACGGAAAGGCGGAAGCCATCAGTGGCAGCCATGGTAACGACGCTGCCGTTAAAGGTGGTGGAAACACCGGTGAGCATGGGACGGGTATCGTCGGTAGCGGCGGCGAAGGCGACTTGACCAATCATTTGTTTGAAAACGTCGGTCTCGACGCGAATGCGGTTGTTGCGGTCCGGTTCGGGGACCAGGGGGAATTCCTGGGCATCGATGCCTTTGACGTTGGCTTCGGTGCGCTGACAGGCGATGTGCAAGGTCTGGGTTTGCTCGTTGAGCATCAAATCGACGCGATCCTGGGGGAGTGCGCCGACCAGATCGTTGAAGGTTCGGGCCGGAATGGTGATAGCGCCTTCTTCTTCGACTTTGGCGCCAATCCAGCAGGTGATGACGATTTCCAGGTTGGTGGCCGAGAGTTTGAGACGGCCGTTATCCGTCGCCAGCAGCACATTAGCCAAAACGGGCAGGGTGGAGCGGGTACTCACAGCACGCCCTACGATGTTTAATCCCTTCGCCAGATTCTCTTGTAAGCATGATACCTTCATGATCTTCTCTCCCAAAAAGTTTTGTTGTAATACCCCGCATGTCTCAATAAAAATAGTATACCAAAGAAAAAATGGTTTGTGAAGGGGAATTGAAGATTTGCAGGGGTGAAAGGGGGCAGGGGAGCAGGGGTGATGGAAATTTCTCCCCTGCTCCTCCGCTCACTTGCCCCCCTGCTAAGTTACAAGCCGAGTGCGTTACGCACGTCGGCGGCGTGCTCATGGTCGTGACCGGCCCAGACGTTGACCCAGAAGTAGCCGTTGATTTGGGAGTCCCAGGGTGCGGTGAACGGCCGTTGCCAATCCGCCTCACCCATTTGGTCTACCAGCGCCAAAAACTCTCCCCGCGTCTGCATGAAGTCGGCCCACACCTCATCCCAGGGCTGGTTATGACGAACGGCGGCATGGGCATCGTTCCAGGTATCAAAGTCGGTGATCAGTTCGTCAAATTCTGGCGTTTCACCGGCCACCAACTGGCGCAGCCCAGCAACACCCACCCTTTCCCAATCCGTCAGATGGCCGACCAAATCCTTCAATGTCCAGACACCGCACACCGGGCGGGTGGTTCGCTCATCTTCATCAATCAAATCGGCCAGGGCCAGGAATTCCTTGCGTGTTGCTTTGAGAATGGCCCGCAGCAAAAAAACAGGGCCAATCTGGCGTGTTTGTACCTGATCGAGTTGGTTACGCCACGCATTGAGTTCGGTAGCATGGCCGGCATCGTGTTGGTAACGCCATTCGGTCCACTGGATCATCTGGGTGCGCCAGCCCCAGGGCAGTTCGATCTCCCGGTGCAAGAGTTCATCGGGGATGCGGGCCAGGGTCGCCAGGAAACCGCTGCGTTCTTTCAGACAAAGAGCCAGAGCCGGTTCTAACGTCAAGTTGCGAGAAAAGGTGAGAATTTCGGCATTACGGGCATCTACGGCATCCTCCTCACCCAATTCACGGATGGCGTTGATACGGCCGTTCAAAATCATACTCATCCGCTCCGAGTGAAAAGCATCCCAACTGCCCAGATGAACCAAAATATCCCGCACCGTCCATCTATCGCTTACCGGCACTGAACAAAGAACAGACTCATCAATCCCACGCAGTTGGCGCAGCAAATTGGCCCGTTCGCCAGCCAAACACGCCAGAAGCGCTTTCCGACTCTTTTGCGTTTCTAAATCTTGAATGTCATCGGCTTGAATCATCTATCTCCTCCCAAAAAATCGGCAAGATTTGGCCTGATAACAAAACAGACCAAACCATTCTCGAATCTTCATACTGCTCATCCTAAAAATCGTCAATATTCCTGATTAAACTGCTGCGGAAAACGCATGACTAAGTTGAAGGCAGTATTGCTCCTGGCTGTCCGCACACCTATTTATACCCTGAAATATTCAGATTACCATTTATTTTGACAGGGTACGGCCGTGTTACCGCTCAACACATCACGACCCTGCCGGCTGGCGGATAAACCGTTTCGGCCAATGGACCAGTGGCAAAGTCTGGCGCAGGTCGATGGCGTGTTCGTGGTCGTGGCCAAAACAAATCGTCAGCCAAAAGTAGGCGGGCATTTCCTTGCCCCAGGGCGTAACCAGCGTGTGGGAAAAAAACAATTCGGGGAACTGTTGGAAAGCATCGTCCAACGCTTTGCGGCTGCGGTTGAAATCGCCCCATACCTGCCTCCAGGATTGCGGTCGCCGTACCGCCACGTGCGCCTCGTCAAAGGCAGCAAAATCGGTAATGGTGACGGCAAACTCTGGCGTCTGATCCAGCAGTAGTTGGCGCAGACCATCCACGATGAGCTGCTCCCAATCGGTCAAATGGCCGACCAAATCCTTGAGCGTCCAGGCGCCGCGAACCGGTTTGCTGACCCGTTCGTCCGGCGGAACCAAATCAACCAGCGTGGTGAATTCCTGGCGTGCTGCCTTGAGGATAGCTCGCAGCACCGGCTTGGAGCCTATCTGGCGTTTAGTGGCTGGCGGCAGGGTTTTGCGCCAGCTTTCCAGTTCGGCAGCATGAAGGGCATCGTGTTCATAACGCTGGACGAACCAATCGCGGCGGCTGGTTTCTTCGCCCCAGGGCAAGGTAAAGCAGTCTTCTAGCTCAACATCGCTGAGTTGATTGAAGGCATAAATGAGGTTGCTGCGCTCGCGCAAGGCAAAGGCCAGAGCCAGTTTGAGGCTGCTGTTTTGGTAACGCTGGTACAATTCGGCGTTGAAGACATCCCGGTTTTCACCGATGCCCTGAGGTTCGATTTGGTTGATACGGCCGTTTCCCACCATCCTCAGCCGCGACAGCACCAACGAATCCCAGGCGGCTACGTGAGCGATGATGTCTTTGGCAGTACGGCCGTTGCTGAGGGGTACGGCCGTTAATGTCGCCTCATCCAACGCCCACAACTGGCGCAGCAAATACGAACGCTCCGCCGCCAGTCGAGCTAACAATTCCAATCGCCAAAAAGAGTATGCTGCCATGAGCCTTAATCATCGTGCAAGTGAGGCGAGTGTGCAAGTACGCGGGTAAGCGAGTTTGCAAGTGGTAAGTGGCAAGTCTGCGAGTAGGCGAGTTTGCGAGTAAAAACATTTCACCCCTTCACCCCTTCACCCCTGCTCCCCTTCATCCGCCAGACACGCCACAGGGCAAAACATTCCTCATCAAACCCTTTGAGCATTTCGGAGAACGATTCGATCTGAAACGGGTTGGCAGGACTTTTCCAAACTCATAAGAAAATAACTAGAAGAACCTCATTTTGTTACACTTGAGATTTTCCAAGACCACCAAGTAAACAAAAGAGGTTCATTACGAAGCATATCACATTTACAAACGAACAATTAGAAAACGTCGTTTTTGACCTGGGTGGCCTTTTTGAATTGTTCCAACAGATCCCAGACACGCGAAAAGCGCAGGGGAAACTATACCCATTGCCATTTTTATTGTCAGCCATCTTGTTAGCCCGATTATCCGGTGAGCATACGCCGACTGGCATTACCGCTTGGATTCGCTTACGCCGCTCGCTTTTGGTTGCGGTATTGCCAACGACACGATTTACGGCCCCATCCTTGAACACGATCCGACGCGTTCTGGATGAAGTCATATCAGCGGATGAATTGCATCGGATATTCCGCCAATTCTTGCATCTGAACTATGGCGGACAGCAAAGCGTCCTCATTACGATGGATGGCAAGACTTTGCGCGGCACAATTCCTGCGGGAAAAACACAGGGCGTTCATCTATTGGCCGCCTACTTGCCGGAAGAAGGGATTGTTTTGGCTCAAGTAGAGGTTGATAAGAAGGCAAAGGAAAACGAAATCAAGGCTGCGCCCAAATTGCTGCACCAACTCGACTTGAGAGGGCGGGTTGTCTCTGGAGATGCTATGTTCGCTCAACGGAAGTTGTCGGTGCAGATTATGGCTCAGGGTGGCGATTATCTTTGGTTTGTCAAAAGCAACCAGCCCCGTTTGCTAGGGGATGTCGAGCAATTCTTTGTGCCGCCGCGCAAAGAGAAAGGATGGCACACGCCACCGCTGCCCCAAGGTATTGCCCAAGCGACAAATAAAACGCATGGTCGTTTGGAGCAGCGAACTATCACGGTAATGAGCGATGACACCCGCTTTATCAACTGGCCTGGATTGCGTCAGGTTTTCAAGCTGGAGAGAAAAGTGACAAAACTCTCCACTGGCAAATGTACCTACGAAGTTGTTTATGGCATTACTAGCGTTCCCCAGGAACGTGCCGATGCGTCCTGTTTGTTAGCGTGGACACGCCATCACTGGGGCATTGAAAATGGGTTACATTACCGTCGCGATGTCACGCTCAAGGAAGATGCAACCAGGATGTCAGGAACACCACAAGCCAGCGTAGTGGCTACAATTAACAACTTCATTGTCGGGTTAGCTGGCAAGCTTGGCTTCACAAATCTGCCAACCATGTTGCGTATGGCCAATGCCAAGATCAATTTCGCCCTTTACAATTATTTATGAGTTTGGAAAGGTCCTGAACGGGTTGGATGGATCAGACAGAAATTCGGCCACTTCGGGGTCTTCATAGACGGTTTGGGAGAGAACCACATCGCCGCCCTGCGAGAATTTTTCCAGGCGGGCAGCGGCATTGATCGTCGAGCCAAAGTAATCAAGCCGTTCGTTGAGGCTGACGGCAATGGAAGGACCAAGATGAAGGGCAGCGCGCAGTCGTAACGGCCGTCTCCCCGGTGGCGGCGTAGCTAAAACCTCATTGGCCCGCAGGATGGCCCGCAGTCCGGCAACAGGACGTTGAAAGACGGCCATCACCGCATCGCCAATCGTTTTAACCAGCGCACCCCCTTCCACGTCAATCGCTTCGCGCAGCACATCAAAATGGTTCATCACCACACCAAACGCCGAGGCATCGCCGATTTCGCGGTACATCTGCGTCGAATCGCACAAATCGGTGAAGAGGACGGTAAGGCTGCCAACGGAGATTTGCTCGCCAGGACGCAGGGCTTCGTTGGCAAACAAGTCGCGGAAGCGCTGCAAGGTGGTGACTTCGGCTGCCGTCGCCGCCTGATCGCTCCACGCCAATCGCTCCAGAATGAGCAGCTGCTCGTCCTCGGTTTCATTGCTTAAGTGCAACGTCGGTGTGGGCGAAAGGGCCAGTTCTTGCGCCGGCCAACCGTCTTTTGTCGCTTGCAACTGAGCCTGGGATTGGCCGACGGCCGTTACCTGCAAATGTTGGCCGCCGGGCAAAGTCATCGTGCGCAGCCGGTAGCGGCCTGTTTCCAAAACAGGCATCGCTTGACGCTGTTCACCAGCAGGGATAAGCTGCTGGACGACAACATGCGGTGTCGTGCGCGGCCCAGCCACACAAAAATCAGATTTCGTCACAGCCCGAATGGCCGGATTGGGCCGGAAAGTCAGTTCAACAGAGTGATCAAAATTGACTTTGAAATCAATGTTACAGGAGTCGCAGTGGGCTTCTGAATGCAAGCCATCCAAATGTTGGTAAACACGATCTTCCGCGCCACGGCACATGGGGCACAAAATTTCCCACTGGAAGTCGAGCAGGCCAACGCGGGTAGCCAGTAACGCCATTTCCAACACGTCGCGGCGCGACGCACCCCATAAATCGGCCAGGAGATACGGCCGTATCCGAACCAAAGTCAAATCGTCTGCATGTTCCACCAATTCAACCAGCCGCTCCACCAATGTCGCATCGCTGCCCGCACGCACCAGCCGCTGCCGGATAATATCCAATCGCTGCCGTGCCCCCGGCATCAAATGAGAAGCCCGCGACAGCGTGATGGGAACCGCGCCAGCCTGGGCTAAGCCATCATACTGGCGAAAAGCGACCTGAAACCGACGGGCACTCACCTGCCCAATGGCCAAAGGAATGCCAATAACACCCAGCAAATTGCGCGGCGCTGCCCAGACCTGGTACACCAATCGTGTACGGCCGTCGGGCTGTGTTTCCATTTGCAACAAAATCCGCATCTGGCGCAAAGGGCCGTTCTGGTAACGGCGCACCACACCAAAACGGTAAGGATAGCTCCATTCAAAAGGGTCTTCTTCCCATTTCAAGTCTAGCAAGGGGATATGAAATCGAAGTAAACGACGGGCATTCTTCTGCACCGGCGCAGCCTCAACCACATCAGGCAAGCCAGTATCACGGTTGAAGCGGTTGGTATCGGCCACGTAGGGCCACAAATCGTGCGGGCGGGATTTCAGGTCTAATTCCCAGCGGTAGTGAAATTCGTGAAAAGCCATGATAGGTCACATTATACGCATCAATCATGGCTTTTGAGGTAAAGGTTGGGTTAAAAGGTAACGGCCGTGCCCCTTTACAAAAATGAGATCGTTCTCATGATCCTCAAAATCTACCCTCGTTTTTGGCCATCATCTCCAGGATTTACGATAATTGTATTGAGATTGAAGCGCGGGCAGTTTGCCCGCTTTAAGAGTAAACGGGCCTTCAGGAGTTCAGGGGTAATGGCTCACACGTCATGCGTCATAAGTCATGATTCACTGGTAACGCATGACGTATAACGTGTGAAATTGTACAAACCCCGCGAATTTCCAAAAGGTTGAGTAAACACAAAAGGACATCAGATGAAAAAAGTGATCATCGTAGGAGCCGGATTTGGCGGATTGTTTGCGGCGCGAACACTGGCCAACAAGGAAGTGAGCGTGCTGCTGATTGATCGCAACAATTACCATACCTTCACGCCGCTACTGTACCAGGTCGCCACCTGCGCCCTCGATCCCAGCGAAATTGCCTACCCGGTGCGGACGATTTTCCGCGAGAACCGGAATGTGCTCTTTCTGTTGGGCGAGGTAACGGCCGTACACCCTGACCAACAAACCATCACCGTGCAAAACGGCAGTCTGACCCGCCAGGAATCCTACAACTACCTCATTTTGGCCACCGGCAGCGAACCCACCTACTTTGGCAAAGACGAATTCCGCCAGTTTTCTCTCGATTTGCGTACGTTGGATGACGCAGTTGAACTGCGCAATCATATTCTGCGTTTGTTCGAACGCGCCGCCTGGACCGATGATAAAAAGTTGTGCGCAGCGCTCACCACTATCGTCGTCGTTGGCGGCGGGCCGACCGGGCTGGAAACGGCCGGAGCCATCTATGAACTGTATAACCACGTCCTCAGCCTGGAATATACCCAAAGCAATATCAAAGCCCGCGTCGTTTTGGTAGAGATGCAGCCCTATCTCCTGGCTTCCTATCCCGATGATTTGCGCCAGGCGGCCCAGCAGCAGCTTGAATCGCTGGGCGTAGAAGTGAAACTGGGCCAGCCGCTCGTAAAAATGACCAATAATCACATCGTGCTGCAAGACGGCACGGAAATTCCGACGTTTACCCTGGTATGGGCGGCCGGGGTCAAGGGTTCCGCCTCGTTGATAGAAAAGATGGGGATTGAAGTGGAACGAAACGGCCGTGTGCCCATCACACCCTCCCTGACTCTGAAAAACCACCCTAACATCTACGCCATCGGTGATATGGCCCATTTGAACGGGCCGGATGAACGGCCGTATCCCATGCTCATCCCCATCGCTCAGCAGCAAGGCATCCTGGCTGCCCAAAACATCCTAGCCGATATAAACGGCCGTCCTGCCAAAACATTCACCTACCACGACCGGGGCATCATGGCCACCATCGGCCGCCGCCGCGCCGTCGTCTGGCTGTACAATCGTCTGCCCATGAAAGGCTATCTGGCCTGGCTAACCTGGCTGGCCTTACATTTACTAACCCTGCTCGGATTCCGCAACCGCCTTAACGTCTTCGTCAACTGGGTTTGGAACTACTTCACCTACGACCGCTCGGTGCGCCTCATCCTGGAAAAGGCCGACCCGCCCAAACAAGCAACCAGTGGCGATTAGTTGATTAGGGAATCTTTCTAATAATCATCCCTGTATCCCTTAATCCCTACTCTATCGAACTTAAAATCAATTTGTGAAATCTAACACAATTCATACTTGACAATTTATGACGCACTGTGTTATATTATGCCATGATGCAGTGCGTCATAAACGCACGAATACACTTATTAAAGGCGTACAAAACAGTTTTTGTACATAACAACGAAAGATATTTGGAGGCATAACATGACCAAGGTAACGAATTTAGAAGAAATGGAACAGGAAAACAGCATCCCGCAGATGTTAATCAACAACGCTCACAAATTATTCCAGGCTGGCCTGGGTGCGGTAATGATGGTGCAGGATGAAGTCGTCAACCTGGCTGATAAATTGGTGGAACAGGGTGAAGCAACCGAAACCAAAAGCCGCAAGCGCGTCGATGAATTTGTTGACGGCCGTAAAAAGGAAACCAAAGATTTGACCAAACGGCTGGAAAAGAATTGGGATAAGCAAATGGAAAACTTGTTACACCGGATGAATATCCCCACCCGCGCTGAAATCAATTCCCTCAACAACAAAATCACCCGTCTGACCAAAAAAGTAGACGAGTTAAAGAAAGAAACCGCTTAAGCATATTTTAAAAACGACTATTTCTTTTCGGCGTAACAGAAAAGGGGCAGGCGGTTGTCTGCCTTCTTTCGATTGCAAGAGGTAAAAAATCATGTCTGAAAAAATTGAAGTAATCGAAGAAGAAGTGGTGGAATCGGGCAGTTCATTGCTGGCTGGTGTGCGCCGGGTTTTGATGGCCGGTGTAGGCGCTGTGGCACTGGCCCAGGAAGAAGTGGAAGAGTTTGTCAAGAAACTGGTGGATCGGGGCGAGATTGCGGAAAAAGACGGCCGTAAACTCGTCGATGACATCATGGAAAAGCGCAAGAGCCGGGCACAAAAAGCAGAAGACGCTTTGGAAAACCGCATTGAGGGCCTGTTAGACCGGATGAATGTGCCGACCAAGAGCGACATTGATGATCTGAGCAAAAAGATCACCTTGCTGGCCGAAAAAGTTGACGAATTAAAGAGCAAGAAAGCATAAATCGTAATCGTTCAGTCCCAGAGGTGACAGTCACTTAAAAATGACTTGAAATTTGTCATTACTCTGGGAAAAAGTGACTGTCACCTGAACGCTTACCATAAATCTGCCCTTTTGTTCTGTGTTTGAGTATTGGAAGGAGGGAAACGGCCGTTTCCCTCCTTTTTGTTGTTACCCTAAAACTTTTGTTGACAGTGCGCGTGAAGTGCCAGGCACAGGGTGGCAAGCCCTTCTCAAGCCAGGCCGTTCTGCCCCGAGCCTGGCACATGTCAACACAACTTCACTTCCCCTCAAAATCACGCTATAATTTATGACGCAGCGTATCATGAAAAAACTTAAGGAGCAGAGCGATGGCCCTCATCAAACGTTATCCCAATCGAAAACTGTACGATACCGAAGCCAAAAAATACATTACCCTGGATGGGATTGCGGCCCTGATACGCGAAGGTGAGGAAGTCCAGGTTGTCGATCACACCACCGGCGAGGATTTAACCGCGCTGACTCTATCTCAAATCATTTTTGAACAGGAAAAGAAAGGGGGCGGCTTTTTGCCTAAATCGGTGCTGACCAGCTTAGTGCAGGCCGGCGGCGACACCGTCAACACCCTGCGGCGCGGCTTGACTGCACCGCTCGATTTGTTCCGCCAGGTAGACGATGAGATCGACAAGCGGCTGCAAAGCCTTATTAACCGGGGCGAACTGGCCAAAGAAGAAGGGCTGCGCCTGCGTCGCAAGCTGCTCAACCGCGAGCCAGACGCCGACGAGGAAATCGAACGTGTTTTAACCGCGCACGGCGTCCCGCGGAAAGAAGAAATCCAAAAACTAAACGAGCAAATCGAAACGTTGTCTGCCAAACTGGAGTCACTGCTGGCCGATAAATCCAGCGAGTCATAATCTCGCTCAAATGATACGCAATCAACAGGGAGTAACGTATGAAGATTGCCGGTAATCGACGAATTGCGGCACCACAAACGGTTGTCGAAGCGGTGTTACAGGATGGCCAAAAATTAGCTCAGGCTGTCCCCGATTTTCGGCCTGGTCCTCCGCTGGACGAGCAGCGCCAACGTGGTACACTGACCATCGCGGTCGGTCCGATGCGCGGGCAGTATGAAGGCTCGTTTACCATCACTCGACCGGAAACGGCCGTATGGCAAATCACATTCGACGGCCACAGCGCCCAGGGTATTTTTCAGGGAAACGGCCGTATCCAGTTAACACCCGAAAACGAACAAACAATTATTCATTACGAAGGCAACATTGAAGTCGCCGGACAGTTAGCCGGTCTGCCCCCCCGTTTGTTGCAAGCCAACATCAATGCCATTGTTCGCCGCTGTCTGGACAGCATCGAACGGGTCTTGTGGCCGGAAAAATTTATTATCGCGCCGATTGAGGATGCTGCGCCGCCAATGTGGTGTAAAACGGCCGTGCCCGCCGCCCTGATGGCGGTTGCTGCACTTTTGCTAATTCGTTTTATCAACAAACGATTGAAATAAACACAAAACCATCCCCTTGCGTTCTCTATCAAAGGCTGAGCTTGTCGAAGCCCGGTTGCCTTCAACAGGCTCAGGCAACGACCTGTATAATGGAAAATTCATGAAAGACGTTATCCCGGCAATTGAAAAATGGCTTGAAGCGGGCGAACAGATCGCCCTGGCAACGGTTGTCGCCACCTGGGGTTCCTCACCGCGACAGGCGGGGGCCAAGATGGCGCTGACGGCCAGCGGTCAGATTGCCGGGTCGGTAAGCGGCGGCTGCGTGGAAGGAGC
Organism: Ardenticatenaceae bacterium; assembly: GCA_020634245.1. Classification (GTDB taxonomy): domain Bacteria; phylum Chloroflexota; class Anaerolineae; order Promineifilales; family Promineifilaceae; genus JACKCC01. The sequence goes on from JACKCC010000008.1 coordinate 419,621, forward strand.
CGTCATCGAAGCCGGGCAGGAAGTGCTGGCGACAGGCATCCCCCAACTGCTCCATTTTGGCGTGGCCGACGAGACGGCCTGGGATGTGGGCCTGGCTTGCGGCGGGCAGATTGACGTGTTTGTGCAGGATTTGAACACGGCCGTTTACCCCTCCCGCCGTAACCTCATCCAGCAAAACCAGAGTGGAGCCAGCATCACCATCATTAGCGGACCAAACATGGGGCAAACGCTGGTTGTGGAATCGGGTGAACCACTTGCCGGAGAACTGCCACACGGCATTAGCACCGCGGCCGTCAGCCTGGCCCAGTCAGCCCGCCACTCACAGCGCGTGCAGTTGAGCGATGAGATCACAGTTTTTTTAGAGGTGATGAACCCGGCTCCCACCCTGCTGATGGTGGGCGGCGTTCAGATTGCCCAGGCGCTGGCGACGATGGCCCATACGCTTGGCTTCCGCACCATCGTCGTCGATCCGCGCCGTGCCTTTGGCAGCGCTGAACGCTTTTCTCACGTTGATCAACTTATCCAGGCCTGGCCGGACAAAGCGCTGGCCGACGTTGAACTGACTCCGGAAACGGCCGTTACCCTGCTCACCCACGACCCAAAAATCGATGACCCGGCGCTAAAAATCGTCCTTAACAGCCCGGTTTTTTACATCGGGGCGCTGGGCAGCCGCAATACCCATGCCAAGCGACGTGAACGTTTGCAGAAAATGGGATTCGATGAGACGGCAATGGACCGCATTCACGGCCCGATTGGTCTGGATATTGGTGCGCGCTCACCAGAAGAAATCGCCCTTTCCATCATGGCTGAAATCGTCCGCGACCACCACGCCGGGTAGCTGTTTCTAGGACAAAAACGGCTTTATTGGGCCATCCCCCAAAGTTGAATGGTGCCGTCTGACGAACCGGCGGCTAAAAGCGTGCCATCAGCATTGAAGGCCAGCGCTTCAACCAGGCCCTGCGTGCCATCCAACTGTTTGACAGGCGACAACGATTCCGTCGCCCACAACTGAATTTGCCCTTGATTGACCCCGGCAGCCAGCAGACTGCCATCGGGCGAAAAAGCTAGAGAGCTGAACCGGTTTTTCTCGCCTTTCAGCGACCGAAGCAGTTCCCATTTAGTCGCATCCCACAGATCGATAGTCCCCAACAACGTGCCACTAGCCAGGAAACGGCCGTCAGGCGAAAAGGCAACGGCCGTTATCCCATCAATCCCGTTCATCAACTTGGCCACCTGCTCAAACGTGTCGGTACGCCAAACGCGGACAAAGCCATCCTCCGAAGCAGTAGCCAGGTAGCGGCTGTCAGGCGAAAAGGCCAATCCGTACACCGTTCCCCGATGATCGTCGAGTGTCTGCACCACCTGCCCGCTGGCCGCATCGCGCACCTCGGCAGTGAAGTTGTGCGACCCATTGGCCAGGAAACGGCCGTCCGGCGAGTAAGCCACACTGGCACGAAAAGCGGAGCAGCCGTTGACGTTCTCCTTTTCGCCGCCAAACTGCTGGATTAATTTGTCTTCCGGCCACTGCCACAAGCGAATCGTATCGTCGAAGGTTTGCGGGCTGAGCCATTCGCCAACGGCCGTTACCAACACATTTTTCGCCGGGTTGAAAGCAATGCTTTGCACAGCACCCGCATGGTTAGCCAGATCGGTTATCGATTGCTGCGTCGTCAAATCCCAGAAATTAACGTAACCATTGATGGATCCGGTCACCAACTGAGGCGCATCGGGCACAAAAGCCAGGCTTTCCACCGCACCGCGCGCGTACCGGGTCAGCAGCGGTCCGGCCATCGCCCCATTTTCATCCAGCAAGATGATCTGGCCATCTTCAGTCGCGGCGACCATGCCAGCAGCATCGAAACGCGGCAAGAGTTGGACGATGGCGTCGGACTGCGGCGCGATTTCGTGAACCAGTGTACCATCGGCCACCTGCCAGATTTCGATACGGCCGTTCACCCGCCCCACAATTAGTCGCCCCCCATCTGGCGTGAAGGTAACGGCCGTAGGCAGACTGAGCGGCTCTTCTTGCAACAGTCGAACCGGATCACCACCGTCACGCGACCATAAGGCAATCGAACCATCCATCAAACCGGCGGCGACGAGATGGCTGTTTGGGGCAAACGCCCAGGCGCGGCCAAAGATGCCTGCCGGAGCTTCTAAAATCTGCCCCGGTTCGGGAACGGCCGTATCCCAAATAACAAGCTGCTCACTTTTGTCGGCAAACGGATCCCAACCGACAGCGCCATATAATGTTCCATCGGGGGCGAATTTGCCCAGCGTCAACTGCATTTTGATGGGCGGCTCCAGCGTCTGGGCAGCCTGCCCATCGGCGCTGTCCCAAATTTGGATGGAACCGGCCTGTCCTTGCAGCACAGCCCCGGCAATGCGGGCATCATCCGGCGAAAAAGTTAAGTCGAAAAGCTGCCCGGCGGCCGGTAAATTCAGACGGGCTATTTCCGCACTGTCCGCCGCATCGATAACCAATGCGCCGTCGCCGGTATTCAACACCACTGTGCTGCCATCGCCAGCGAAGCGAAGGCTGCTTTGCCCGCTGGTCGCGCCGGAGACGGTGTGCAGTAGGCTGTGATCAGCCAGGTTCCAGAACTGAACGGTATTGGACGGCCGTGTCAACAGCGCCAGGATTCGGCCGTCGGGCGAAATGGCTATCTCTTCAACTGGTTCGTCGGTGGGGTAAAAATCGAGGGGAACGGCCGTGATCTCTTCGTAAATATAAACGCCAATAGTTGTGCCAACGGCCAGCCTGCCATCAGCCGGACTCAGTGCGATTTGGGTCAGTACGCCGTTACCCAACCGGTAAAGCGGTACAATGTGGTCAAGATTGGCGGCAGTGATAATGTGGGGGGTAACGGCCGTGTCCGGCAAAACAGCCTCTTCACTTTCACTACACCCAACACCACTTAACAACAGCAAGACAAGCAAAATAAATCGGTACGTCTTCAATTCTAATACACCTCAACGACAACCCTTACTAATACTAACGCGCTTATAGTACAGTAAATTTGGCGTAACAGCGGTTAAAAAAATATGAGAGCTGTTCCTAATCGGAACGATCTTGGTCAGCAAAAACACGATCTGAAAACATTTCATATTGAAGAAATCAAATAAATGATGGAATACCCAGGCCAGGAACGGCCGTTCATAACCATGCTTCTTGCCTGGTATTACGCAATGCTTGCAACCCCAATTTGTCCCATTTATAATTCCACTTAACAAAGTGTTAACATCTAGATAGACAGCCGTTTGCACAACTGTAGTGGTACAAATGGGAGGAATAATGCCTCAAAATAATCGGCGTTCCACTGTAGTACTGGTTTCTCTCTTAGCTCTTGACCTAATTCTAATTGGTTTTCATATACTCCATCGTCTAACCTTTCGTGGCATTCTCCAATCAAGCCTCTTCAGCAACCCTATTTTTTCAATGAGTGAAGAAGCAAAACTGCCCGATTTGTTCCAGTATTTAAAGCAACTGGCGATTGTTTTGATTCTGTTATATGAAGCAAAACACGAACATCGAATTTACGTCATTTGGGCAGCCATATTCGGTTATTTGCTCATTGATGATGTCGTCCAAATTCACGAGCGTATCGGCAATACCTTCCAGAACCGGCTGCCTCCTATTGCCTCTCTCCAACCGTCTGAAGTTGCCCAAAGTGGTTTTCTAGTTCTGTTGGCTTTTATTATGTTCGGTATCTCTTTATTGGTCATTCGGCGAACACAAGGAAACAATCACCTGGCATCGATTCACCTGACGATTCTTCTAGCAGTTGCTGCTTTCTTTGGTGTATTGGTTGATTTTGTTCAAGGAATCGTCATGAACCTTTTCGGCATTTCTGGTGTGATCAAGGTTGTGGAAGACGGCGGGGAAATGCTAATCATGAGCGTTATTCTCTGGTACGTTTACCGGCTCAGTTTTGAAACTATTCCTTTTTCCAGACTCAATCGTTTTTTCTCGAAGCACGATGAAAATACGACACCTCTCCAGGACAACCTTGTCGACAACCCGAAATCGATGAACCCCTAAAATCGTTTTGTAGATGGAGGCAGTGAGTTATCACGTCTGGCTTTCTACACGAAGCGGTGTTGTCAGGAAAACTATTGGGCAAAAACGGCCGTTTGCCAACCACGCACCGAATTAATCAGCCAGATAGTTGAACTGCGCTGGAATTCTTCAATCGTGATCACCCGCTCCTGAATCTGGTCTTGCACCAATAACTGCCCGCGAAATGTTCCGGCCAACAAGCCACTGCTGACCGGCGGCGTCCATAACTGACCATCTAATTCTACGACCACATTGGACGTAAGCGCCTCGGTGATTTCGCCGCGCTCGTTCCACAAAATGACCTCATCACAGTCAGGACGGGCAGCGCGGACAGATTCGTACACTTCGCGGCGGGTCGTTTTGTGGTAAAGCCAGATATTGCCGGAATCCACCGCCTCAGTCGCTAGTTTGACTCTAAGTGGTTGTGGACGCGCCCCCCGGTTCAACGGCACAACTTGCACAGTGATTTCGCCGTTTTGGGCGACAAGCAGACGAACTTTTTGAGGAGACTGGAGACTGGAGACTGGAAGCTGATCAATTTCTAATCTCCAGTCTCCAGTCTCCAGCATTTGGCGCACGGCCGTTTCCCCCACCCCTATGCCAAAATATTCCGCCGACTCACACAGCCGCCGCAAATGGGCCTCCAGCAGGAAATAACCTTCCTCCGGCGTCCACAAGAGCGATTCCAGCAGGGAAAATGACGGCCGTTTCACCGCCAGCACCTGGGCCTTAATGCGACATTCCTCGTACTCCTCAGCCGCATCCGAATCCCAGACAATACCACCACCGACACCGTAGACGGCCGTTTCCTGCTCCCGATCCACTACCACCGTCCGAATAGCCACGTTGAACTGCGCTTGCCGGTTGGGAGCGATGTAGCCAATCGCGCCGGTGTAAACACCGCGCGGCTCTGGCTCCAATTCGTTGATGATGCGCATGGTGCGCACCTTGGGCGCGCCGGTGATAGAGGCACAGGGAAACATGGCAGCCAGAATATCGGTCAGCGGCGCACGCGTTCTGGCCGTCACCGTCGAGGTCATCTGCAAGACGGTGGGATAGCGCTCCACGACAAACAATTCTGGCACATGAACGCTGCCGATCTGCGCCACCCGGCCCATGTCGTTGCGGATCATGTCTACAATCATCACGTTTTCAGCCCGGTTTTTCTCGGAATGGTGCAGCCAGGCCATGTTGGTTTTGTCTTCGACCAGGGTGCGGCCGCGTACGGCCGTTCCCTTCATCGGCTTGCTGGTCAACACATCCCCATCCAGCCGAAAAAACAACTCTGGCGAGGCTGAGCAGATAGCGTACCGTCCAATATCCAAAAAAGCCGCATACTCAGCCTGCTGCGCCGCCGCTAAATCAGCAAACAAACGACGCGGATCGCCTTCGAAATCGGCCCGTAAGTTGTAGGTGTAATTGACCTGGTAGGTATTGCCGGCAGCAATTTCAGCTTTGATACGGGCAATGGCGGCCTCGTAGTCAGTCCATTGGACAGAAGGCTGCCACTGCCCTAATTGATAATGGTCAATTGCTGATTGACAATTGACAATTGGCTGTTGGTACAGACCAAACCAGAGGAGAGGCAGGCCATCGGGCGCAGGATGAATGGGCAGATTAAAGGCAGCGGCAGCTTCGTAGGTGATGAATCCGGCGGCATAGAGGTTGTGTTGAGTAACGGCCGTTTCCACCTGCCGCAGGACATCCATCACCTCATCAGCCCGGGTCGTCGCCAACACATCCACCGGATTCTGGAACGCCAGCCACTGCCCGCCTGCCTGCAAAATTAAATCATTCGTCATAAAAAGCAGCGATTTTAGAGGGTAAAAACCGTCCTGTCAATTGCGGTGACAGCCACTAACTAATCGCAACTGTCTTGAGAAAACAAGACATCGCTGCGGGCTAAATTCACTTGAAATCTGGCTTAATTGGCATATTACCTGTCCGGAGATAACATCCTGCGAAATTAAACGGCCGTTAGCCAAAGGAATCCATTCATGTCTATCATTTCGCCGCCACCTAACAAGAACGCCATAAAAATCGTGATCGCATTTGCCGCGATTTACATCATTTGGGGCACAACGTATCTGGCCATTCGCATCGCCGTAGAGACGCTGCCGCCCTTTCTCATGGCCGGGGTCCGCTTTGTACTGGCCGGACTCGTCACCTTTGTCTTTCTGCGCTCGCGCGGTGTGCCCCTGCCAACGCGCGAGCAGTGGCGGTCAGCAGCCATCATTGGCGCATTTTTGCTCGTTGGCGGCAACGGATTCGTCACCTGGTCAGAACAGCAGGTTCCGTCCGGCATGGCCGCACTCATTATAGCGACGGATCCGCTCTGGATAACGGTGTTTGACTGGCTGATTTTCAAAGGTGCAAAACCGGGCAAAAAGACGGTGTTTGGTTTAATTCTCGGCTTTTTAGGTATCGTCTTGCTGATTGGCCCCGGCCAGATGCAAGGAACCAGCGGCATCAGCCTTTTCAGCCTGGCTGTCCTGTTCATGGCCCCGGTTTTGTGGAGTTTGGGTTCGCTGTACTCGCGGGAAGCTGCTCTGCCAGAGAACGCGTTTATGGCAACGGCCGTAGAAATGCTGTGTGGCGGTTCTTTTCTCGTCATCGCCGGGCTGCTCACCGGGGAAACAGCGCGGCTCGATTGGGCCGGGATTTCCCTGCGTTCCCTGACGGCTATGGCCTATCTCACGATTTTCGGCTCGATTGTGGCCTTTACGGCTTACGTCTGGTTGTTGAAAATGGTACAGGCGTCCAAAGTGGCCACATACACTTATGTCAATCCGGTCATCGCCGTTTTCCTGGGCTGGCTAATTTTAAGTGAAACAGTTACCGCGCAGACGCTCATAGCAGTCCCCAGCATTATCTTAGCGGTTGGGCTCATCACGACGCAAACGACGAAAAAAGAGGATGGACAGCTTGAAGAAGAGGAAACGGCCGTTTCACAGGGAACGGCCGTCGCTGATTAAAATAAAGAGGACCTGTACGCCTACCCGGTTGCAAAAAAGATTAGAGGCAGAACAGCCTCTAATCTCGCCACTTTACACGTCCGGCCCTTTGTACGCCTGCCCCTTGCCCAACGAAATCGAACGCTGGAAGGCCGCCCAAATGCCCCGCGAGATAACCGTGCGCAGGCCGCCCTTCTCCATGTGGTAGAGCGCTTCGGCCGTTGTGCCGCCCGGTGAGGTGACCTGATTACGCAGTTCGGCCACGTGTTTGCCCGACTGCTCGGCATAAGCCACCGACCCCAGCATGGTTTGCGTCACCAGCCGGGTGGCAATGTGTCGCGAAAAGCCCATGTGTACACCGGCATCGATCATCGCCTCCATCATCATGAAAACATAGCCCGGGCCGGAACCGCTCAACGCTGTGGCCATATCCAGGTAAATCTCTTCCTCGACGAACACTTCTTCACCCAGCGAATGGAGAATGACCTGCGCCTGCTGTTTATGCAGGTCGCTGACCTCTGGGGTGGCCGTCCAAACAGTAATGCCCTGGCCAATTTGGGCCGGCGTGTTGGGCATGGCGCGGACGACGGCAGCGTGCGCCGTGCCATCGGCCAATGTTTTGATGGGTGTACCGGCAATGATGGACAAGAGTAAATCCTGCCGCCGCAAGTGGCCGCGCACACCGGGCATAACAATGGGCAGCGACTGCGGTTTGATGGAAAAGACGACAACCTGACCGACTTCGGCCGCGGCTGCATTGTCTTTAGTCACTTCGATGCCGTGCCGCTCGTGCAAATAGTCCAGGCGTTCCTGCCAGGGGTCAGCGACAATGATTTGCGATGGCTCAACAACACCACGGGACAACAAGCCGCGAATCATGGCCTCACCCATCGTGCCGCCGCCGATAAAGGCGATGGTTTGGTCTGTGAACATAGAAATACCTCTCATGCTGAAAATGATTCTTTTTTCAGGGTGACTTCGGTCAAATGGGCCTGATCTACTTCAATCCCCAGGCCAGGGCCGGTGGGAACGGTGATGGTGCTGTCCTCGGCGTTGAGGTAGAAAGCCGTGGCGATGTCGTGGTCGTAGTAGCGGGAGGTAGCCGAAATATCACTGGGCAGGGTGATGCCGGGCAGAGAGGCCAGGGCCAATTGCGCTGACCGCCCGATTCCTGTTTCCAACATGCCGCCAATCCACAAACCAATGCCAGCCGCACGACCCAAATCGTGAATTTGCCTCGATTCGGTCCAGCCGCCAACGCGGGCCGGTTTGATATTGATAATGTCGCAGGCGTTGATGGCCAGCGCCAGCCGGGTATGGCCGACGGAGTGTATGCTCTCGTCCAGGCACAGCGGCGATTTGATCAGCGGACGCAGGCGGCTGTGGTCATAAATGTCTTCGTAGCCCAGGGGCTGCTCGATCATGAGCAGGTCAAGGTCGTCCATCGCCTGGAAGAGGGGGGCATCAGCCAATGTGAAGGCCGAGTTGGCATCGAGCATGATGGGCACGCCGGGGAAGGCGGCACGGGCGGCGCGGGCCAGTTCCAAGTCCCAGCCAGGCCGGATTTTGAGTTTGATACGGCCGTATCCCTCCCCCAAATGCCGCTCAATCACCGCCAGCGTCTGCTCAATCGACGGCTGAATGCCAATACTGACGCCCACTTTGACCCGCTCCTTGGGGCCTTCCGGGTAAGGTTGAGCCAGCTTTTGAGCAAAAGAAAGACCATCCCGCTGGGCGGTGATGTCCCAGGCGGCCTGGTCAATGGCGGCTTTGGCCAGCGGATGGCCGCGCACCGACGACATCCAGCCAATCACGTCTTCCGGTTCCTGTAAATCTTTGCCCAGGATGTTAGGGATGAGGAAATCGGAGAGGATGTGCCAGGCGGTAACGGCCGTTTCGTAACAATAACCGGGATCATTGGTAGCGACACACTCGCCCCAGCCGGTCAATCCTTCGCCGTGCATGGCCAAAATCAGGCACTGGCGGTCCAATTCGGTACCAAAGCTGGTCGTAAACGGGCTGACCAGTGGCATACTGACAAAATGAAGATCAATGCGTTCAATTTTCATAGGCGTCTATTGTATAGGACGCCCGTCTGTTCACCAATATCGTTTTGTTCTAAAAAATCAAGGTTGGGAGGAGAAGTAAAATTGAACTGCAAAATGCCCCAATGGGACAGGAATTCTTCAGTCACGTTTCCGCCATATTTGCCGGACAAGGTTTCAATACATCTTGCACAGCTTCGATAATGCGCTGCGGAGCCAGCGGCGTAATCAATATTTCAACCCGGCAGCATGATCGAATTGATTGCTGCAAAAATGAAACAAAGACTGGCTCACACAAAAAGATAATAGGAGTGGTAAGACAAGCATCATCCTGCAAATAAGCACCGGCCAAATTAGCATCCTGAACCGAACGAATGGCGTAAACAAAGAGCGCATATGAAGCTGACTGAATTTCTTCCACACAAAGGTATGCCGAACTTTGCACGACAAAATGGGCTTTTTTCAAAATTGAGCAAAGCGAAAAGCGTAAATTCGTGTCGCTGGCGATTAAGAAGATGGGAAATTCGTCCATGTTTGCTCTCGTTCTTATAAAAAAGGGGTTCGGCCGTGTCCAATTCCGATGACATCTAACTGATAATCCCTGGAGGAACGACCAAAGACAAATGGCTCTTTGGGAATTCACGGGGACTTGTCATGTAGGGGCGGGTCTTGTGCCCGCCCTGCTCTGGGCGACCACAAGGGTACGCCCCTACACCCCACGAAATCCTGAAGACCCAGACAAATTTGTTAATTTACTCCACTTTTTCGTTTTAGGTCTTATACAGTTTGATACGCTGATAAAGATCAAGCACTGATTGCAGCATCTACATATTCACTTTTGTTCATATCCTCAATATTCCAGCGATTTTGCCTTGAAACCCAGAGAAGATATAAAGCAATGGGAATATCAAAGATGGCGGAGGCAAGGGGAAGCTGGCTATACATAGCCGGCAACTCGTGCGGCATTAAGTTCCAAGGAATAAAGACAAGCCATGCAATAGCAAGATAATAAGGCGAGCTGAATACGCCAAGCGCGGCAATGGCAATGTAAATGACAAACACTGCAATATCAACTGCTCCGCCTGTATGAGCATAAGTCATACCCAACCAACCCGTAAAAGCTGCCCACGCTATTAATTCAGCTTGATTTCCAAGTAAACGTAAACCCACAATTAACAAAATCGAACAAGGCAAGGCAACCCAGATGAGAATGCCTGACTCGATACTGGCAACTGCCGCAAAACTCACCAGAATGACAAGAAAAACCACATAAACTGTTTTGCCAACACGGATTAGTGCCAGTTTGTCCTTGAGAGAGTACCACGCCCGGTCTGGTGCCACACTGCCAAACGACTCCCAACGTTTAGACCTGGTAAACCACAAGATATAAAACCCTATAGGGAGGTCAAATATGATACAAGCAACAGGCAGGTCTTTCAGCAGGTCGGGGAGTTCACGGGGCACAAAATCCCAAACTGGATGGAAAAGCCATGCAATTACAATGAAATAAGGCGACTTAAAAATCCCTAACGCAGCTAGGGTAACATAAACGAAAAACAGCATATATTCCGCAAATTCTCCGTTTGAAAGATATGTGCTGCCTAACCACACAGTTAAACCGGCCCATGCCAAAAGCTCAGGTTTCGCGCCTAAAAATCGAACAGCCAGGATTAGAACAACTGCGAAAGGGATTGCCGCAGCAATCAACATCTTATCTTGTGCGGCCATGCCAATGGCGAAACCGGCAACAAGATGTAACAGGACAATGTAAACAGTTTTAAGAGTATTCTTAATTGTTTGGTTCATCGTTTTTCCCATCAGATCAATTTTCGTTTAATTACCTAACAACCATTTCAAATCGGCAACAATGTCGGCCGGCGGCGTGGCAAATGGATAAGAGATCAGGGTGTTACGATCCGGCGACAATAAAAAAACGCGGGCAGTGTGATCGATCAAATAACCGGTAGCGGCCGTTCCTTCATGTTTTTCGTAATAGATGCCATAGGTTTGACCGATCGCATCTATCTCAGCTTGACTGCCGGAAAGTCCAATAAAAGTAGGGTCAAAATGGTTAACATAACTTTGCATCACTTCCGGTGTATCCCGGTCTGGGTCAACGGTTATCATGATCACTTGAACCCGATCGGCCATTGACCCCAACTCGCGGCGCACTTGAGCCAGTTCAGACAGTGTGGCCGGACAAACATCGGGGCAAAAAGTGTAACCAAAATATAAAAATACATACCGATCAGTAAAATTACTCAGCGTTATAGGCACATTTCCGGCCGTCATCAAAGTAAAATCGGTTATTGTGACGACGTTTTCCATTACGGTTCCGGCAAACTCATGAGTTTTGACCGAATTACATCCGGTAAGCAAAAGTATGATAAGGGCAAGAGTCGATATTGATGCTTTTAGTTTGGTCATATTGATTATTCCTCATTCTAATCGCTGCTCTGCACATTCGTTGTGCAAATCGAGTCTCCCCCATCAACAAAAAGGGCAATTTGTTGCTGTTCAAGCTGACCATCGCGTAATGTTGCACTGACCGTTAATACCCAATCGCCGGCCATCGTCCAGTTGAAAGGTGCTGCATACAAGCCATCTCCTTCGCTTGTCATCTCCGCGACAAGAGGCACCATGCCAGCATGGGTCATGTCGCCTTTGACCTGGAGATGAGCATCTTCTATCGGCTTGTCATCTAGGTCGAGAACACGAATGATCAACTGCTGTCTTTCAACCAATAGTGATGGGAATATGGGCGATACTAATTGAATTTGAACGGCCGTTTTCGAGTCAACCTGACTGTTTCGTTGGCAACCGGCTGCGATAATCAAGACAACAATGGCCAATGTGACCTTTTCAGTTCTTCGTAACGCTCCCCTTTTTGTTTTGTGAGACATGAAATGAACCCTCACCGCGTATGCGAAGTGTATTAGCTTGTTCTTAAACGGCCGTAAAAAAACTATTTTGTGTCGTTTGTGGGATTTTCCTGGTCAGGACTTGGACAATTACAAAAAATAAATGGAGAGAAAATTGGGCCAGAGGCAATTTAGATTGCCTCTGGCCTCGAAAATTACCGAAAGAAAAGCTATCCGCCGTTCCCGGAATTCATATTACCCATATCTTCGCCATTTTGTTCCATATTGCCCATACCGTCGTTATTATTCATACCTTCCATATTCATGTTGGCCGGCATTTCACCCGTTTCCCGAATATCGACGGTCACGGCCATCGAACCGGCTTTGGCAAATTCTAAATTGAGCGTGTATTTATCACCGACATTAAAATCAGCAGTCTTACCGATGCACATAACGTGCAAGCCCCCCGGTTTCAGTTCGACTGTTTGCCCGGAGGGGACGGGAATTTCGCCCCCTTGCACCGGTCGCATACCCATCACGTCATTTTCCATCATGTACATTTCGTGCAGTTCGACAACATCGCAGGCATCAGTGGATGCTGACTTGAGGGCATCATCTTCTGATGAATTATTGACCAAATTCATATAGAAAGCGCCGTTCTGGGCTGCCATTGGCGAGGTGCGACCCCAGGCATCTTGGACTTCCATTTTACCGGAAGTTGTCGTTCCGGATGAACAGCCAACCACCAAGCCTAATAACAACAAAACAAACAGTAAAACCCTAAACCGATTCATTATCTATCACTCCTTCATGGATGTTTTTCGTTGCGATTTGTTATAATCACATATTTTCACAATAATTAACACATACACAATGGTAAGTCAAATAGTTTATTTTTATATTTGGGAATGTTGGGGATTATTGGAAATGATTTGAAAGTGGGGATTTGGGAATTACGGGATTCAAAAAATCGACATACTCTAAATCCCCGCCTTTTTTAGATGGTGCTGCCCGTGAGAAGGTAGAAGCTGCGGGCACGGCCGTTTTGCCCCACGTTGTACACAAAATCAGTTACAGTGTAGTTTTCGTGAAACAATTCTTCAAACAACTGACGGGTATGTTCGCGCCAGGCCAGCGCCAGACCAAAATCATGTTGTTTGATGGCCTGGAAGTCGGCAGGAATCTCGACCAGCAGCAAATTAGCATCCGGCCTCAGCGGGTAACGCGGGGGGACGGGAAGACCCACGTCGTTAACTTTTGCTTCGTTGAGCAGAAATGCGCCGCTGTCGAGGAACATTTTTAAGGATAACGGCCGTCTCCCCTTCACCACCCGTCCGGCTACCCGATTGTTGGTAATCCACCATTCCACTTCAAAGCGGTCGGTCGGCAGCCCGGCATTGATGCCTGACAATTCGCCATGAAAATTACGGTAGTAGGTATGGCAAACCGCGCCTAGCTTGCCGATGTTGAAACGGCCGTTTCTGCTCTCCAGCGGATCATACGTCCAGGTAATCAAACGCAGGCCGATAGTCATAGCAAAGTCGCGCTGAGCCAGCTTGAGCAGGTAGCCCACGTTTTGGCTTTGATATTCGGGCAAAACACCGGCTTCCACCGAATACAACTTAAGACGGGCAGCAGCTACCTGATCTTTACGGCCGTCACCCGGCACCGTGCCAATAATGCCCAGGACGAATCCAATCAGTTTATCACCGTCAAAAGCGCCATACAGCATCCCACCATTGTGATGGATGGCATGAAGTACATGAACCGGCGTCACTTCCAAATCGCCAATATTCCAGATGGTTTTTTGCAACTCTTCGACTTCGACCATTTCTGCCGGGGTGGTTAACGGCCGTACCCTGATTTCATCCTTCATCCTTGCGCCTTCATCCTTTAATTAACATACCCTTGATAAATTTGCACGCCCCAAATCAGCATGATAATAGCCGCCACCGCCAGATATTGGCCGTAAGGCAAGTAGGTGCGCGTATTAACTTTACGATTGACCAATAAAAGAATTAAGCTGGTCACGCCCCCCAAAAAGATAGCCAGCGTCAGGGCAAAAAAGATACGATGAAACCCCAACATCGCCCCCATCGCCAATGCCAGCTTGACATCCCCGTAACCCAGCGCACCGGGGCCAAACAACCGGGTCCCCAGCCAATAGGCAATGTAGAAAAACACAAAGCCAACGGCCGCACCAACCAGTGCCAGCTTCCAGTTATTCTGTTCCGGCGTGACGATGAAGCTGCCAGCCAGGGCTAGCGCCGTCGCCGGAAAAGTAACGACATTAAGGATGAGTTTGTTTTCCAGATCGATCACAATAACCAGGATGAGAATGGCGATGTAGATGCTGTTCATCACCAGATTGCGCGGCTCGGGGATGAGGGTGGGCAGGAAGGCAAAGAGCACGGCCGTTCCCCCTTCCACCAGCCATTCCCGCTTACGAGTGGGTGCGCCACAGTTGGCACACTTACGGCGGCTAAGGGCCAGGAAGCCCAATCCTTCATGAACGTGACCACATTGCAGGCAGAACGGCCGTTGCAGCCGCGCCCGTTCCGGCAGCGCATCAGCCAACACGTTTATGAATACGCCCACAATCAGGCCAATAAAAAGAAAAAGCAAATTCAGCATGAACGAATTATAGCCGTGAAACGTGATGCGCGAAACGGGAAGTACATATGACAAATGACGTTTGACGCATGACGTTTCACGTATCAAGTTTGGCTTACGGTTTCATAATTGCCGGCAGATAAACATTCGACACTTCTGGCACAACCCACAACACCACCGGAATTTCGGCTGGGCTGCCAACTACATCGGCCGCCGATGAAATCGTTAGGGTATTGGTGTACGTACCACTTAAATAGCCGGTGCTGTCTAGGATTATCGCCAAATTCTGACCAGCATCCCCTTCAGCCATGCTCAAAACAGGCGTAATGGTTCCGGCCGTATCCAAAGAAGCTGTCCAGGTAAAACCGGCCGTCAAATCAATGACAACCGTTTGGGTAACAACTCTAGGAATATCATCATCTGCCAACACACCAATTTGTGAAGTCTGAATCTGCATTTGCGGTACAGTCAAGGTGGCATTGTCCCAGTAAACATCATTATGCTTGACCGGAATATTTGGCCGCGAATACAAAAAAACAGTAATGGTATCCGCCTGCGCCGCAGCCTCGACAGCAAACAAACCAAACAAATCGTACTGTTTACGTTCGTCACTCCAGATGATATCCGGACTGGTCCAATCCGTACCGCCGGTAGGATCAATGCCGACTTTTTGGAACAGTTCACCATTGTCCGGGTCAGGATCGCTGTACCAGTCGGTGCTGGTCCTGGCCGACCAGGAATGACCGTAGACACTAAAGCAGTACAGGCCGCCGGGCACGGCCGTTACCTGCTGATACGCCCCGCCTTCATGCGTACTCCAAAACGAAAAATAATGCAGCGACCGGTCACCGCTCATCACACGGTCAGGGTTAACTTGATCTGGCGTGGAAGCAGTGTACTCCGGCATAATGTTGATCCAGGTCTCTGGGCGAGGATCATCACGCCAGTAAGGCGCCCAACCGGCCGGCATTTGCGCTCGTTCGCAGGTTTGATTAGGCATCAACGGATCCCAGGTCTGACAGTCGGGGTGGCCGGGTGGCGGCATAATGTAAGTCGTGTACTCACCCTCGAAATCGGGATTGGTAAGGAGATTGGTGCCAAGGCAGCCTGGCTGACTCGGAGCCGTTTCCTCTGCCCATGTTCCACTGACCTGCACTACGCCACTAACCAGGCTCATCACCACCAACATGACCACAATAACCAAACTAACGCGTTTCATCAATAACCTCACATGGCTTGAATTGAGCAAGGCGTGCGATTAAAGGATTGACCAAGAAAAATCCTCGAATCTCCCAATCCTCGCTTCCCGTTTTTTACGTTACCCCAATTTACCAGAAATAGGTGTTCGATGACGTAAAAAGCAGGTATGATAATAAAATCCTCAGGTAGAACATCCGCTGTTCCCGCGAATTGTTCTTCTCATTGTGGAAGAGGAAAAGCAAGAAGTCGATAGGAAAATCGCATTAGGAGAAGAAAAATGAACCGCTTGGCACGAATAGGTCTCATCATTGTTGGCATCCTGCTCGTTATTGTCGTGGCTGGTGCTATTACGTTGACGGTTATCATAAGACGGCCGTTTCCCGAAACCGACGGCACCCTCACCCTTAACGGGCTGCAAGACAAAGTAGAAGTGTACCGCGACGAATACGGTATCCCCCACATCTACGCCCAAAATGAAGCCGATTTATTCTTTGCCCAGGGCTATGTTACTGCCCAGGACCGCTTCTGGCAGATGGAATTTTGGCGGCACGTCGGCCAGGGCCGCATCTCCGAAATCGTTGGCGAGGCGACGTTGGACAGCGACAAATTCATCCGCAACATGGGCTGGAACCGCATGGCCCAAACCACCGCCGACTACTACAAAAATGAAGCTCCAGAATATTACGCTATCCTGGAGGCTTACAGTGCTGGCGTCAACGCCTACATCGATGCCCACCGTGATGATCTGTCGGTCAACCAGACGATTTTGGGGCAGGTCGGCGAGCCGTGGGAAATCGAACCGTGGACGCCGGTTAACACCATCTCCTGGGGCGTAGTCATGTCTGACAACCTCAGCGGGAGCATGTTCGACGAAATTCACCGGGCGGAACAGATTAAAGTGCTGGGCGAGGCCAACGTGGCTACCTGGGAGCCGTTTTACCCTTACGGCGACCGTCCTGTTATCGTTCCCACGGAGGAGATGGTGAATGAGCTGCCGGAGATGGGGCTGCTGTTGGGTGAGGATACGGCCGTAGCCCAAACCATCGACTGGAACCACGTCAACCTCAGTGTCATGGGCACGCCACCCGATGCCTACACCTTTGGCGCTGGCCCCTTCGTTGGCAGCAACAACTGGGTCGTCAGCGGCGAACACACCGCCAGCGGCCTGCCCCTGCTGGCCAACGACCCTCACCTGGCCATCCAAATGCCATCCATCTGGTACGAAGTTGGCCTGCACGCCCCCGGTTTTGACGTGACCGGTTTTTCCTTTGCCGGCGTGCCCGGCGTCGTCATTGGCCACAACGACAAAATCGCCTGGGGCGTCACCAACTCCGGCCCTGACGTGCAAGACCTCTTCATCGAAAAGATCAACCCCAGCAACCCCGACCAGTACGAATACCAGGGCGAATGGCAGGACATGGAAATCATCCCGGAAGTGATCAAAGTCAACGGCGGCGAGGACGTCACCCTCAACGTGCGCGTCACTCGTCACGGCCCAATCATCAACGAAGTTGTCGATGGTTTGAGCGACGTTCTGGCTGTCCAGTGGACGGCCGAAGAGCCATCGCGCGTTTTGCAATCGGTCATCCTGCTCAATCAGGCCCAAAACCACGCCGATTTCCGTGAAGCACTGCGCTACTGGGATATTCCCTCGCAAAACGTTATCTACGCCGACGTAGAAGGTAACATCGCCTACCAAATGCCGGGTCGTATCCCCATCCGCAAAGATGGCAACGGCCTGGTTCCTGTGCCTGGCTGGACCGGTGAATATGATTGGGACGGCTGGATTCCCTATGAAGATCTGCCCGCGGCCTTCAATCCTGAAAAAGGGTACATCGTCACCGCCAACAATGCCATTGTCGATGAGGATTATCCATACTTCCTGACCTATTACTGGGATAACGGCAATCGCAGCCAGCGTATCACCGAAATGTTGGAAGCCGCTATCGACCGGGGTAACGTAACGGCCGCTGACTTTGCCCGCATCCAATTCGACAGCAAATCGCTGCTAGCCGAAAAGTATGTGCCCCTGCTGCAAAACCTTTCCAGCAGCAACAGCCAGGTACAGGCGGCCATCGAACGGCTGCGCGGCTGGGATTTGCAAGAACGGCGCGACAGCGTTCCTGCCACCCTCTTCGAGATTTTCTATTTACATCTCAAATGGAATGTGCTGGTCGATGACACAGGCAAAGACCTTTTCCATGATGTGGCTTCTACAAACGCCGGGACTGTTTTCTTCCAGGAGTTGGCCGACCAAGCTAACGCGATCTGGTGGGACGACGTGACAACAACAAAAACAGAAACTCGCGAGGATATCATTTTGCAATCATTGTCCGATGCCATCGACTGGCTTGAGGAACATCAAGGCGGTGAAATGAATGATTGGACATGGGGCAGCCTTCACACAGCCACGTTTGTCAGCAATCCGCTCGGAGCCAGTGGCGTTGGCCCGATAGAATCACTGGTTAATCGCGGCCCGTTTCCGTCTGACGGCGGGTCAAGTATTGTTAATGCGATGAGTTGGAGTTGGGAAGACCCGGCCAAAGTAACCGCGCATCCCTCAATGCGGATGATTGTGGATATGAGCAACCTGGATGCCAGCCAGACAATCATTCCCACCGGCCAAAGCGGTCATCCTTACCACAAGCATTATGATGATATGTTTGATCTGTACTTGAACGGCAAATATCATCCGATGTTGTGGAGCCGCGAAGCTGTTGAGGCAGCCGCAGCCGACGTACTCATTTTACAACCGGGGGAATAACGAGAGAAGACCAGGGCCTGATTCGACGATAGAATCAGGCCCATTTTTTACCTAAATAGCGCCCAAGAGAACCATAAACCCAAAGCCGACGGCGACAATGTCCAGCATTAATAACGCCAGCAGGATTATTTTTTGTGAGGTGGTGAAATTACTGAGCGAGAAGCCAGAACGGCCGCTAAACTCATCATCTGAGGTATCCATACCGCTGTAAGTAGATTCGGTGCGGACTGTTTTTTGCCGGAGCATGTCGAATTCGTCATCATCAACACTTAACGGCCGTGTCTGTGGCAAGTCACCCATTTGACTGGTTTCCGGCAGATCACCCATAGGGCTGGTCTCATCCCCAAAATCTTCGTCACGTAAATCGCTAAATAAATCATCCATATTATTTTCTCCTGGATAGCTTATCTCTGCCTGCTCATAGGCTACCCGTATTCACGCTAAAAGTCAACATAAGCTGGCGGCTGGTAGCTAGTTGCTGGTGACCGGCTGCTGGTTGCGCTGCCACCAGTAGAAACCTGCACCCAGTAATATGAGGATGATGAGCATCGCCCAAATATTATGCAGCAGCGCCGAAACGACGATAATGACCAAGCTGAGCACCAAAGCCAAAACGAAGGTCAGCGCGCTAATTGCTTTGCGGCCCAGGTTGCCCAACACGGGGATGAAGCGCAGCAGCGCTGTCAGCGGGCTGGCCAGCAGGCCCAATCCCAACCACATGGCAAGGAAGCCTATCGCCCGGAAGCCCCAAAGCGCAATTTTATATTCGGTTTCCAACTGCTGGATGGCATCGCTCTGGTTACCGGACAGAACCCGGTACAGCTTGGCCCGGCCCCGGTAATCGTAAGGAGTGAATCCGGAACCGGTTTGGACACCCAAGGCTGTGGCGGTGATGCCGGCGGGTACGGCCGTAAAGCTCACCCGTACATCACCCAACTGGGGAGCATCCAATGATCCTTTACCCTCAAACAAATATTTCTCACTGATCCGATAAGGGCCTTCCAGCACATTTTGGCTGCTGAGCGCCAGCGATTCCGGGCGGGGCAGGTCCATTTGCTGGGTGTCGATTTGGAATGCGCCGAGGGTGGCGGAAACGGCCGTAAACGTTTCACCATATACCGGCATAAGCGGATTCTCGTGCCCGGCCGGTTCAGAAAATTCTTCCGCCGAACGGGGGTCGTTTGTCCACTCCAGTTCATACTTGTAATAGGTATTGTCTTCGTCGGATTCCTCTTTCTCGACCCAGGCGTACATTTCCACCCAACGCCTGACCTGGATAAATTCGGCCCGGCGCAGGTAAAGCCCATCGGTAACAGGAACGGCCGTGTCCAACCGCCCGGTCACACTTACAAACTCTCCCTCATTGGCGGCATCAACCACCTCGGCGCCGACCGGCTTACTCTTCACCGCCACGTCGGCCAGATTGATCCGCCCCTCATTCGTCCACAACAGCACGACCGACCCCAACAGCACCAGCACGCCAAACAGCATACGCACAAATGGATTTTTGGATTCTCGCCTACGACGCATCATGTCCTCCTGGTCTTTTATACTTTTGGCACGGGTGCAGGGGAGCAGAGGGGCAGGGGAGAGATTTTTACCCTTGCTCCTCCGCTCCCCTGCTATTTACTCTTCCTTTGGCTCCTCTAACTGCGGCTGCTCAATCGAGCCAACACCCAACGGCTGCCATTTTTGCTTCAATTCGCCGCTGCGCAGGCGATGTTCCGCACCGCCGCGCGCATGAACATCGCCGAACCCTTCCGGCTCGATAAACATCTTCTTGCCAGAGAGCAGCCCCGTTAATCCTTCTTGACCCGGTTCCGAGCGCGGCGCAATCAACGACTCCTGGGCTTTGATAGCATGTGGATCATAATCTTCCGGTTCGGTGTAGGTGGTGATGAAACCTTCAAAATTACGCAAGATAATCTTGTCCGGCCCTTGCGACAGGACATAGTTAGGAGCCACCGGAATCTTGCCGCCGCCGCCGGGCGCGTCGATGACATACTGCGGCACAGCGTAGCCGGACGTGTGGCCGCGCAGCCCTTCCATGATTTCGATGCCCTTGCTCACCGAGGTACGCAGATGTCCTGCCCCTTCAACGAGATCACATTGGTAAAGGTAATACGGCCGTACCCGAATCTTCACCAACTCATGCACCAACTTGCGCTGGATGGTCACCGAATCGTTGACCCCGGCCAGCAGCACGCTCTGGTTGCCCAACGGCACACCGGCCCGCGTCAGCCGGTCGGCCGCCGCCGCCAGTTCTGGCGTGATTTCCTTGGGATGATTAACATGGATATTGAGCCAGAACGGATGGTACTTACCCACCATGTCGGCAAACTCCTGCGTCACCCGCATCGGCAAAAAGACCGGCACCCGTGAGCCAATGCGGATGATTTCCACATGCGGGATGGCCCGCAAGCGGCTCAAAATCATCTCCAGTAATTTAGGCGCCAGGACCATCGGGTCACCGCCGGAAAGCAGGACATCCCGGATTTGAGGCGTGTTTTCGATATACTCAATTTGGGCGTCAAACTCCTGGCGGCTGAAGGTCTGCGTGGGATCGCCCACGATACGGCTGCGCGTGCAGTAACGGCAGTAGCTGGCGCACTGCGTCGTCACCAGCATCAGCACCCGATCCGGGTAACGATGAACCAGACCCGGCACCGGCGAATGTTTGTCCTCGGCCAGCGAATCTTCCATCATTGACTCAAAAGGCACCATTTCCTTTTCGGTGGGAATAATCTGGCGGCGCACCGGGCAGTTGGGGTCGTCGGGATCCATCAGGCTGGCAAAGTAAGGCGTGATGTCCACGCGGAATAAGCCTTTGCTGGTCAGCGCCTTACGTTCCGAATCAGTCAGATTGATGACTTTGGCCAGTTCATCGGCCGTGTTGAGCCGGTTACT
This sequence comes from Ardenticatenaceae bacterium, assembly GCA_020634245.1. Classification (GTDB taxonomy): domain Bacteria; phylum Chloroflexota; class Anaerolineae; order Promineifilales; family Promineifilaceae; genus JACKCC01. Next base: position 441,025 of record JACKCC010000008.1, read on the forward strand.
CATCTGCCAGCGCCAGTCCATCCACTTTTCATCTGGGATATCGTTCCAGTAGGGGGCGCGAGTATAAACTGTTTCGGTAATCGGTTCAGCGGTTTGTGCTTTTGTCATGGGGGAATCTCCTATAAAACGTGAAACGTAAAACGTGAAACGTAAAACGTGAATTCTTATGATGTCAGGTGATTGTACGAAGATTCAGGCGGTTAGACAATGCAGGAGGTAACATTTCCCCGGAAACTGTAGCCAGAGCCATTGGCTAATCCGAGAGTTTCCGGGGAAATATAAGAAATGAATAAACGACATTGACAGGATAGTTCGATACCGTACAATTCTGTCCATTAATATTTTGGCGTAAGAGTCGTTCAGCCACGTGCCGGACTGCTCGACTAAAGACGATTAGACTGTTCGACTAAAAACTATGGCCCATTGGTTACATGACAAAAAAAGACAGCAAAAGTGGACGAGTTTCGTCCAGGCGCTAAATCCCAACCTGGATCCACAGACATTACGGCTGATGGATGAATTTCAGGTACTTTCTCGCGCCATTCATCACCTCAATGAACAGAGTGTGGCCGAAATTTCCGGTTTATCATTTGCCCAATACCGGGTGTTGATGCATCTCTTTTTTGCCGAGCAGATGGATGAATGCAGTGAACTGAACCCATCGGAGATCAGCCACCGGCAAGGCGTGAGCCGCAATACGATGAGTTCTTTTATCCGTAATCTGGAGGATGAGGGTTATGTGGAGCGCCGTCTCGATCCGCATGATCGCCGCCGTTTTAAGATTAGTCTGACGGAAAACGGCCGTTCCCTCGTCACTGAAAACGCCCGTCAGAATCTGGCCAATGTGGGCCAATACTTTATGGTACTTACCAATGATGAGCAGGAAACCCTTTCTCATTTGCTGAGAAAAATAGGTGAACACATCAGAACTGTGCGCGAACAGCGTGCAGGAATTGGTGAAGAATAGTTGCTAGTTGTTGGTGGCTAGTGGCTGGTTACCTCTAACTGCCAGATGCCAGCAACCAGCAACCAGTCACAAAAAATAGGAGAACTATTACTATGCTGCGAATAAGAAGGTACTTAAAGCCGTACATGCTCATGTTTACGGCGGCAGTTATCTTATTGTTCATCCAGGCCAATCTTGACCTGTCTCTGCCAGATTATCTTTCCAAGATAGTCAACACCGGCATTCAACAGAGCGGCGTCGAGGACACGGTTCCCGACGCCATGCGCCAAAGCACGTTAGAGCATTTGGTGCTTTTTATGAGCGCGGATGATGAAACGGCCGTACGCGATGCCTACACCCTCATCCAGCCCGGCTCGCCCGAAGCTGCCCAACATGTCGCTGCCTACCCACTCCTGGATACCGAAGCGATTTACGTGCGCAACGACATCAGCCAGGAAAAAATCGACCAGCTAGACACGCCTATGGCCAAAGCACTGCTGGTCGTTTCCGCCTTACAGCAGGCCATGGCCGACCCGGCCAAAGCGGCCCAAATGGGCGGCGGCGCGTTCGATCTTTCGAAACTGCCCCCTGGCACTGACCTGTTTGCCATGTTAGGGCAGCTGCCATTGGCCCAGCGCGAACAGATTTCGGCCAATATCAACGAACGTTTTTCCACCATGGGCGACAAGATGATCGGGCAAACGGCCGTTGTCCAGGTCAAAGCCGAATATGAAGCACTGGGCATGAATGTCAACAAGCTGCAAAGCAATTACATTTTGCGCACCGGCGCGATCATGCTGCTCATCACCCTGGCCTCCGCCGTCTGTACCATCAGTGTCGGCTACCTGTCGGCTAAAATTGCTGCCGGAACCGGCCGTGACTTGCGCAGTGACATCTTCCGCAAAGTGGAAAGCTTCTCCGGCGCGGAATTCGACAAATTCCCCACCGCGTCGCTCATCACCCGCTCCACCAACGACATCACCCAACTGCAAATGGTGACCATGTTCATGGTGCGGCTGGTCTTTTACGCGCCGATTATGGGCGTGGGCGGGATCATCCGCGCCATCGGCAAAGGCTCCTCCATGTGGTGGACCATCGCCGTGGCTGTGCTGGTACTCATCGGCATCGTTTTGACGGTCATGTCCATCGCCCTGCCCAAATTCCGCATCGTGCAGAAACTCATTGACCGGCTCAACCTGGTTGCCCGTGAGAATTTATCCGGCATGATGGTCATCCGCGCTTTCAACATGCAAGGCTTTGAGGAGAACCGCTTCGACAAGGCCAACGTCGATTTGACAGGCAACACCCTGTTCATCGCCCGCGTCATGGCCTTCATGATGCCGATGATGATGTTTATTCTCAACGTCTTGTCGGTGGTCATCCTGTGGGTAGGCTCCCATCAAGTGGCTCAAGCCAACATGCAAGTCGGCGATATGATGGCCTTTTTGCAGTACGCCATGCAGATCGTCTTCTCCTTCCTGATGCTGTCGATGCTCTTCATTATCCTGCCTCGCGCCTCGGTTTCGGCCGACCGGATCGCCGATGTGTTGGAAACAGACCTGTCCATCACCGATCCGGCCGCGCCTAAATCGCTGAACGGCAGCTTTACGGGCACAGTGGAATTCCGCAACGTCTCCTTCCGCTACCCCGGCGCAGACACAGACGTGCTGCACGACATCAGTTTTGTGGCTAAACCGGGCCAAACGACGGCCTTCATCGGTTCCACCGGTTCCGGTAAATCGACGGTCGTCAATCTCATCCCCCGCTTTTTCGATGTAACCGAAGGGGCGATTTTGATGGACGGCATGGACATCCGCGAGGTGACGCAGCACGATTTGCGCGACAAGATCGGCTACGTGCCGCAAAAGGGGATTTTGTTCTCCGGCACCATCGAGAGCAACCTGCGTTACGCCGATGAGGTAGCCAGTGAGGAAGATTTGCAAACGGCCGTTACCATCGCCCAGGCCAGTGAATTCGTTAACGCCAACCCGGATGGTCTTCACGCCGAAATCTCCCAGGGCGGCAGCAACGTCTCTGGCGGGCAGCGGCAGCGCCTGTCCATCGCCCGCGCTCTGGTCAAAAAAGCGCCTATCTACATCTTCGACGACACCTTCTCGGCCCTGGACTTCAAAACCGATGCCGCCCTGCGCCGCGCTTTGCGCCAAACGACGCAGGACAGCACCATTCTGGTGGTTACGCAGCGTGTCTCCACCGTCAAAAACGCCGAGCAAATCGTCGTCCTGGAACAAGGGCGCGTCGTCGGCAAAGGCAACCACGAAGAACTAATGGAAACCTGCGCAACGTACCAGGAAATTGCGCTGTCGCAGCTAAGTATGGAGGAACTGTCATCATGATGCATGGAGGATCCGGTAGAAGTGGCCCCCGTGAAGGCGGGCCAATGGCCGCGATGCGCAAAGGCGAAAAAGCGCGCAATTTCAAGGCCACTATGATCAAACTGGCTCAATATCTGAGCGTGTACAAAGCAAAGATCGTTATCGTTGCCATCTTTGCTATTGCTTCAACCGTATTCAACATCGTTGGCCCCAAAGTGTTGGGCAACGCCACCACCAAACTGTTTGAAGGGGTGATGGCCGAGATAGCCGGAACTGGTTCGATTGATTTTGAGTATATCGGCCGTATCCTGCTCATTATGCTCGTGCTGTACATCATCTCGTCCATCTTCGCTTACTTGATGGGCTGGATTATGGCCGGCGTTTCCACCGACATCTCTTACCGCTTCCGGCAAGGAATCGCGGAAAAGATCAACCGGATGCCGTTGAGCTACTTTGACAAGACGACCCAGGGCGAAGTGCTGTCGCGCATCACCAACGACGTCGATACAGTCAATCAAACCCTCAGCCAAAGCCTGACTCAAATCATCACCTCGCTCATCACGGTGGTGGGCGTCCTGGTGATGATGTTCTCCATCAGTTGGCTGATGACCCTGGTGGCTTTGATCGTCATTCCGTTGTCGCTGGCTTTTGTTTCTTTCATCGTCAAACGCTCGCAGGTTTTCTTTATGCAGCAGCAGGAATATCTGGGTCACGTTAACGGCCACGTCGAGGAAATGTTCGGCGGCCATCGCGTCGTGAAAGCATTTAACGGCGAGGAACGCAGCATCCAGGAGTTCGAAGGGTACAACAACACCCTCTACGACGTCGCCTGGAAATCACAGTTTTTGTCCGGTTTGATGATGCCGGTCATGAACTTCATTGGCAACCTGGGCTACGTGGCCGTCGTCGTTGTCGGTGGCTACCTGACCGTGCGCAATGCGATCACCGTCGGCGACATTCAAGCCTTCATCCAGTACGTGCGCTCGTTTAACCAGCCGCTGATGCAGTTGGCCAATATCTCCAACATCTTGCAGCAAACGGCCGCGGCCGCCGAGCGTGTTTTTGAATTCCTGGAAGAGCCGGAAGAGGTCAAGGAAACCGAGAATCCGGTCGAGTTGGCGGCGCTGCAAGGCCATGTCGAGTTCCGCCATGTGCGCTTTGGCTACGACGCTGAGAAGCCAGTCATCCACAACCTATCGGCGGAAGCGAAGCCGGGGCAAAAGGTGGCTATCGTCGGCCCCACCGGCGCCGGCAAGACGACCATTGTCAAGCTGCTGATGCGCTTTTATGACGTGAATGACGGGGCAATCCTGGTGGAAGGGCAGGACATTCGCAACTTCAAACGGCAGGATTTGCGCCGCCGTTTTGGCATGGTGCTGCAAGATACCTGGCTTTACAATGACACGATTATGGAGAATATTAGATACGGCCGTCCTCAAGCCAGCGACGATGAGGTAATCGCCGCCGCCAAAGCCGCCCACGTTGATCACTTCGTCCACACCCTGCCCGAAGGCTACGGCATGGTCATCAACGAAGAGACGACCAACATCTCTCAGGGGCAGATGCAGCTGCTGACCATCGCCCGCGCCGTCCTGGCCGACCCGCGTATCCTCATTTTGGACGAGGCGACCAGTTCGGTGGACACGCGCACGGAGGTGCTGATTCAGCAGGCGATGGACCGGCTGATGGTGGGGCGGACCAGCTTCATCATCGCCCACCGCCTCTCCACCATCCGCAACGCCGACCTGATTCTGGTGATGAATGAGGGGGATATTGTGGAGCAGGGCAATCACGAAGAGCTGCTGGCTCGTGGCGGCTTCTACGCCGAACTGTACAACAGCCAGTTCGAACGGCCGACGGAAGAGGGTGAGATGGAGGAAACTGCTTTTTTGGTTTCAGCCGATTAACGACGTGAAACGTGATGCGTGATGAAAAAGCCGGTTGTGGGAAACTGCAACCGGCTTTTATGTTATACTTTGCTTGGTTGATGGAGTTGGAAACGGCTGTGATAAACAATGATGAATAAGGTGGTTACTAAGGTATTTTATCAAGCCACTGCGCCGGATAAATCACCCCAATTCATCATATCCTTCATGTTTCGCAGGTATTTCACTCCATCTTAAGGGGATATTTGATGGCTGAAATCTGGACAAAAATCGAGTCCTTTCTTAGTTTAGAAATTTTTGAAGGTCTCAGTTTCTTTCTTGCGCTTTTACTTGCAGTTGTACCTATAATTTCGCATATTTTTTCAGGAAAGATTCGGTATTTTGCAAGAATCGTCGACTGGTTAGGAATCCCTGTTTTGTCACTTATGGCAACTTTTGTTGCCTTCTACCGACAGAATATCATGCTGGCTCTTGTGATAAATGCAATTCTTGTTGTTTATTTTGTGCTTTGGAAAATTTATATCAAACAAAAGACACCTAAAGTAAATCAGCTATCACCTCTCTATTCTTCGCCCGACGATCAATTTAGGTCAAATGTAATACCACCGGAATAATCGCAAATGGAGGTTAAGTATGATGAGAATTCAAAAAATGATAAAACGCTTAAGGGAAAGATGGCAAAATTATTGGACTCGCAGTTATAAAGATGAGTACTTTGCAACAGAAATGAGCGATTCCCAGCAAGCACTCCCACCTGATGCTAATTGGGTTGTATTAGCTCCAGATGATTATTATGAAGAACCTTTTCTCTCAGGTGATGAGGATATGATCATTGTACCTGATGTTCACTACATTGATGAACAAGGAGCAGTAATAGGATCATCAATCTCGAGTATGACTCTTGATCATGGATACATTGCACCCCCTGAATATGTCTTTATCGGAGGTGAATAAAGATGAGCAGCTTATTCAAACAACTCCGATCACGAATAATTGGACACCAGGAAACTTCACTCGATGATATTCAACGTTTAGCACCGAATATGACACGGCAACCAGCAACAGCAAATCGACCGGAGCATCTAGTCCGTCATGGAGTTATTGATTTTCGCGGTCAGCGGCAACCATTCAACATGACAATCCATAAGCGGGGAGCAAACATTGAATCTACATCAATAATGGGGGAGATTCCCAACAATTCTTTTGGAAGCATTTCCACAGAAACAATAAACCAAGCAATGGATGGCAAATATGTTCGAGTGAACTCTAACAAACCCGAAACATCTCGATTAGCTCTTGTCACACAGCAACCTGCAAATCAATTTAATGAAAAAACATTCAAACGGGAGCAGGATCGACACGTAACTGCATATTCTGAAGTAAGCCCTATCCTTCGACGAGTTTCAGAAGTCAATAAAGAAGTCACTACAAAGAATTTCCAAGAACAAACGAATATTGCTCGGCAAATTGTTTCAAGGGAATTGGGTACACAACAAACACTGAAAGGGCAGTTGAGAAAACCAAGATACTTTCCACAGATTTTCTCAGAGGAAGATTAATTGTGTGGTAGGTTTAATGAGCCGAAAACGTAAAACCGATTCAGATAAACAAAAATCCCGATTAACATCAGTAATTACTGACATTCGTACGATTATTGTATCTGTAATTGCTGGAATAATATTGGCATATATCATCCAAGATGCACGGTTTGCACCAGAGCGAAATATTGTATCAACACCAACACATTCAGTGAATTTAAATTTAGGAAGCGGTAACGTAAAAATCCAGCAAGGCCAGATGTTAGTATTAGCCAATGATTTGGGAGTGGCTGTAGCAAGGTTTATTTTTAGTGAAGATGGCGCAGCTTACCAGTGGCGATACAAAAGTTATACTTCGACAGAAGAGAAGTCTGGTTCTGGTAGACTTTATGAAAATTATGTGCGTACACCGATAGCAACCAGCGAAAACCGAATTGTTGATATAGGAAGCTCACTAACAATAACAATTGAAGATATGCAGGCTACGTGGTCTTTTAGTGGAAAGTCGTCGGGCTGGATTTACTATAAATCTTTAGGTGTTGATGTGCTTAACGATTCGACATTCTACACATTGGATTTATCATCACTGCACGTTAGAAAATAAAAGCAGCTCAACAAAGCACGCAGCGGACAGCGGGAAGTCTGCTGCTTCGAGAAGCGGTTTCTTACGCTCGAATGTTTTTCTGCTCTCTAGCTTTTTTCCACTCTTGCCTCCATCCGCCGCTAACGCAAGCTGTTAGATGGATTGCATCAGCAACAGCTATCCGTGCCAGTTTTACCCGTATTATTCCCCGTGTTAAAAAACAGGAATGGAAAACGGCCGTGCCATCCAATTTATCGCTGTTTGTTGGAGGATGTGGGGAGGAGGAACGGCCGTGTCAACAGTCAACAGTTAACGGAAAATAGGTAGCGGGGAACGGCCGTGTCCATACAGTTTGTCGTTGATTGTTGAAAATGTGGGAAGGGGGAACGGCCGTATCTTTGTAAGGGAAGATGAGGTGGGGAAACGGCCGTCATGCTTGACGCAAAAAGTCTCACGAAGACATTTGGCAGGGTAACACCTCATCCAGTCTTTATGGTGGTGTGGGGGGATGAGGAGAGAGGGGGAAACGGCCGTGTGGCTCAATCCAATTTCAAATACTTGCCAATCTCTTCCAGCACATCTGGCAGCGTTACCGCCATGTTTTCAGCTACCCCTTCTGGCGTATGTTTGTGGTGTGGAAACGTAAACAAGTTCGAATGATGGGGCGCATTGTCCCAACGCATAATCATTTTGTCATTTTCATCTTGCCAATGAAAAGCATAATTCCGCTCTATCTCGTCCACGTATTCTCTGACAAAAAGAACCGACTGATTTTGCAACTGTATCTTCAGTCGATAATAAAAACCGTCACCCCAGTGACGGTAATCTTCTACTTCATAATTTTCAACCCAACTTATCTGGTCAAGCAATCTCAAAATTTCCACGCTTGACCTCTTTCATTTTAGTAGCTAAATCATTGGCTGTTTTTATGTACGCTTTCCATTCAATATAATCGTCCCAACGTGTAAAATCCTCATCTGAAGACGCGGTTAATTCTTGAGAAAATGCTTCCCATGTTTGGGCATATTTACGTTCAAATAGACGTAATTTTTCATTCACGGCATGTGAAGCGGCCAAGTATTCAATCATTAACCAATTGGTTACATCATGTTTTTGAATGGTAATCATGACTTTATCTCCATCTGATTTGCTATTATACTATCATCTTCACTGAAATCATAGGAGGAACGGCCGTGCTCAGCAATTCGAAATATAGAAATCGTCTGGTAGGGGTGGGACAAGCGGGCCACGATCCCGGCCGGACAAAGGGGCCTGCCTCACGCCTGTCTCACCCAAAACAACCATTGACCAAAGGCGGGGCGAGACGGCGCGGAGACAAGGCCGTTTGCTTAGCCCAAAATCATACCGCGCTGTCCCGCCCCTACGTCATATTTCGAATTGCTGGGCCGTGCTCACCCAGTTTATTGCTGCTTGTGGGGATGTGAGAGGGAGAACGGCCGTCAAACACGACAACGAATGAAGAATTGAACGAATAGGGAAACGGCCGTGTCCACCCAGTTTATTGCTGCTTGTTGGAGGATGTGGGCAAGGGAAACGGCCACTTTTTCCGGCCCCGCCTCGCATCTTTATGGTTTTGTTTGAGAATACGATGGATAATGGCGAAAGACAAAAGGTAACTTATGAATTACACATCTCCGCCTAACCCACAGGCCTTTTACGAACAAGTATGGCATCTGGTTCGCCAGGTTCCGCATGGCAAAGTGGTCACCTACGGCCAGGTCGCCCAAATGCTCCCGCTGCCCGGCGGCATTGAACCGCAGGAATACAAAGCGTTCGGCCCGCGCTGGGTAGGCGAAGCGATGGCTGCCTGCCCAGATGACGTGCCCTGGCAGCGCGTCATCAATTCGCAGGGGAAAATCAGCCCAAGGCCCGGCGCGGATCGTCAGCGACAGCTCCTGGAAGCGGAAGGAATCCCGTTTGTGAAAGACAAGGTTAACTTGAAGGCATACCAGTGGCGTGGGCCGGGTCACGAGGATGAACCGAGGCAGGCCAGATTGTTCTAACGGCCAACAATCAACAAAAAATAGGCAACGCAATCGAGGTAAAAATGGATAAATTAGAATTGAGAACCCGGCAGGTCGGACCCTGGGGGATGAACACGTATGCGTTGATTTGCCCGCAAACGCAGGAAAGCGTCTTAATCGACCCTGGCGCGGACCCGGAAACATTGCTGGAAATGCTGGCTGGCAGCACACCAGCGGCCATCTGGCTGACCCACACCCACGGCGACCACATCGGCGCGCTGGATGAGATGCGGGCTAAACTGCAAGTGCCGCTGCTGGCCAATCCCGGGCCGCATGCCGCCGGCGTGAAATTGGACGCTGACCAATGGCTGAACGACGGCGATCGGGTACCGGTGGGCAATTTTACGGCGCGAGTCTATTTCGCCCCCGGCCACATTGGTGACCAAATATGTTTTGCCCTGGAAAACGACCATCGAGTCATCGTCGGCGACACGATATTTGAGGGCGGCCCCGGCAAAACGTGGTCGCCGGAAGGGTTCCAAACAACGCTGACGACGCTGCGCAAGGTGGTCCTGCCCTGGCCGGATGAGACGGTTTGTTATCCGGGACACGGCCCATCTTTCCGATTGGGTGACCAACGGGCGGCGATTGAACGGTTTTTGGCGAAGGATCACGGCCGTTTCTTCGGCGACGCCACCTGGGATATGTAACAAGCTAGAGGATAGAGCTAGAGCAAGAGAAACACTTTTGGATATTGTTGAGAATTTTGAGCAGTGGCAGGCTGATTATTTTGAAGAGTGGCTGCCGCATTATGAGAAAACAGGCGAATTGGTTTGGCTCAATTATCCGCGAGCGCATAATCGGACTGCACCATTTGGCCCTGGCATTGAGTTAGCGCAGAGCCGCTTGCTGTTGATTCCGTCAGCGGGTGGCTATTTGCGCGACGAACAAGAGCCATTTGATGCCGCCAACGATTTAGGTGATTATTCGATTCGGCTTTTACCGGCGGATATCCCGTTGGAGCAGATTGCTTTTGCCCATGACCATTATGAGCACACGGCCGTTACCACCGACCCTCAAGTACTCCTCCCCCTGCAACACCTACAGGAAATGGTCGCCGCAGGCAAAATCGGCGCTTTGACCAACTCTGTCATCAGCTACATGGGCTACCAGCCCGACATCAGCCGCATCCTCACCGAAACCATCCCCGCCATTTTGCATGCTGCCCAGGAGCAGCAAGCGGATGGGGCGCTGCTCGTCCCCGCTTGACCACTCTGTGTCCAATCCGTTGGATTGGTTGCCCGCGCTCTGGAAATCAACGGCATCTCCACCACCCTGACCAGTTGGAGCGGCCTCATCCGCCGCGCCGCGCCGCCGCGAGCCACGGCCACACGACTCGACCGGGGCAGCACCCTGGGCCAGCCAGGGGATACTGCCCAACAGCGGCGGGTGCTGGAAGCAACTTTGGCGCTTTTGGCACAGGACGCGCCGGTTCCCCTGTTACGATTGGATGAAAAAGCGGATTAAATGATGCTTCATGCGTCATAAAATCATACGTCATGACAGCCAATGACATATGACTTTATGACGCATGACTTTGAAACTGCATTTTGTGCAGCCGGTAGTACAGGCCATCGGGATTGGCCAGCAGTTTGGCGTGCGTGCCCTGCTCTACCACCCGGCCCTGATCCAGCACCAGTACCCAATCGGCGTTAACGACCGTACTCAGCCGGTGAGCGATGACAAAAGAGGTACGGCCGTGCATCAAATGCTCCAACGCCTCCTGTACCAGACTCTCACTTTCGCTGTCCAATGATGAGGTGGCTTCGTCCAGGATGAGAATGCGCGGATCTTTGAGGATGGCGCGGGCGATGGCGATGCGCTGGCGCTGCCCGCCGCTCAACTTCACGCCGCGCTCGCCCACCATCGTCTGGTAGCCATCCATCAGCTCATTTTGGATGAAATCGTGGGCGTTGGCGGCACGGGCGGCGGCTTCGATTTCGGCCTGAGTCGCGTCTAGTTTGCCATAGCGGATGTTGGCTTCCACCGTATCGGAGAACAAAATCGTCTCCTGGGGCACAATGCCAATCTGGCTGCGCAGGCTGTGGATAGTAACGTTACGAATGTCGTAGCCGTCGATACTGATACGGCCGTTACCCACTTCATAAAAACGAGGAATCAGATTGATCAACGTCGATTTACCGGCTCCGCTGGGACCGACCAAAGCAACAACCTGTCCCGGTTCGGCAGTGAAAGAGACATTTTTCAAGACAGCCACCGAAGACACGTAGTCAAAATTAACATTTTCAAAGGTGACACGGCCGTTCACCGGCGGCAGTGGTTGAGCATCAAGCAGATCGGCAATTTCCGGCGTCGTGTCCAGCAAGCCAAACAATCGCTCCGTCGCCCCCAGCGCCGATTGGAACTGGGCGTACAATCCGGCCAATGAAGCCACTGGCCCGGCGACCATCATCGTATACACCAGGTAAGCCACCAGCCCGCCAGCCGTCAGCCGCCCCTGAATGACCTCAAAACTACCGTACCACAGCGTGAACGTAATCGAGGCAAAAGCCATAAAACCGATAATCGGCCCCAATACCGACGACACTTTGGCCCGGTACATGGCTGCTTCAAATGTCTCGTTCACCTTGGCGCTAAACCGGCCGATTTCATGCGCTTCACGGGCAAATGATTTAACGATGCGAATACCGGCCGTCGTTTCTTCGACGACGTTGGCGGCATCGGCCAGCGCATCCTGCACCCGTTTTGACGCCGAACGAATGCTGCGCCCCAGCCGGACCATTGTCAGGGTAATGATGGGGATGCCGGCCAAAATGACCAGCGTCAGCCGCCAGTTGAGGAAAAATAACAGGGCCGCCGCCCCCACCAGGGTAACGGCTTGCTGCAAAAGCGAGACCAGGTTGTCGGTAACGGCCGTTTGCAGCAAACTCACATCATTGGTTAAGCGGGAAACGAATTCCCCAGTGCGCCGGTCGGCGTAATAACTCAGCGACAGTCGCTGCAAATGGGTGTAGACGGCAATACGAATGTCGGCCACCGCCCGTTCACCCACGTAGGCCAGCGATAGGCGATGAACAAAACTGAACAGCGCCTGCACCACAAAAACCATCAGCAGCGCCCCGGCCAACTGATTCAACCGGGGCATATTCAGATCAACCAGGACAAAATCAACCAGATTGCGCACCACCAGCGGCAAAATTAATCCCAAGGCCACACTGAACAGCAAGGCAATGATCGAAATCGTCATCCATTTGCGATATGGCTTGACATAAGCCAGTAGGCGGGAATAGGTATGCAGGCTCTCCCGCGTTAAACGCGGCGCTTCTTTTTCTGGGTCAGCCTCGTATCGCCGCCCCACTCGTCGTAATCGTAACATTTAATAGCCTTTCAGTATTTCAGCTCGTCAGCCAGTCAGCCGACATAACATTTCCCCGGAAACTCGGAGTTTCCGGGGAAATACAAATCGGCATCCACCGCGTCAATCTGCGTCTTAATCTTAATAATCAGAAGCTGGCCCGGCTGCTTTTTGGCCAGTCAGCGCTTCCTTGACAATGGCTACGCCGCTGCTAGCCCCAATCCGATTGGCCCCGGCGGTAATGACGGCCAGCGCATCGGCGTAATTACGCACGCCGCCCGACGCTTTCACGCCCGCCTTGCTGCCCACCGTGCGCCGCATCAGAGCCACATCTTCCGGCGTGGCCCCGCCACCGCTGAAACCGGTGGAAGTCTTAACGTAATCGGCCCCAGCACGCACGGCAATCCGGCAAACGTGCTCTTTTTCGGCATCGCTTAGATAGCTGGTTTCAATGATCACTTTGCACAGCGCACCGTAATCGTGGGCCGTGGCCACAACAGCGGCGATGTCATCTTCTACCAATTCATCGTTTTGCGCCTTCAGCGCGCCGATGTTGATGACCATGTCAATCTCGTCGGCTCCGGCCATGATCGAGGCCACGGTTTCAGCCACTTTCACCTCAGTCAAAGTAGCCCCCAGCGGGAAGCCGACAACGGCGCAAGTTTTGACCCCGGTACCGGCCAACTGCTCGGCCACAAATTCGACGTGTCCAGCATTGACGCAGACGGAAGCAAAATCGTATTCTCTGGCTTCGGCGCAAACCTGGGCCACATCGGCCTGGGTAGCATTGGCTTTAAGCAGGGTGTGGTCGATGATGCGGGCGACGCGGGCCGGGTCTTGGGCAATCCACTCTAGCAAAGGTTGGCCGTTGATATGGTCAAGCGTTTTGAGAATGCTATTTTTGAAGCTTTGTCCGGCGAATATCGGTTCCACCCCCAATACGTCAGCAATCGTCGCCGCCAAATCGGCAAAGGAGTCGCGCACACCAATGTTGACGCCAGCCTGAACCTGCTGGCCGGTGATGAGGACGGGCACGTATTCGCGGGAATGGTCGGTGCTGGGCGTGGTCGGGTCGTTGCCGTGGTCGGCGGTAATGACCAGTACATCATCTTCGGCCATTGCCGCCAGAATTTCCGGCAGGCGACGATCAAATTCGACCAGAGCGTCGGCATAGCCCTGCGGATTGTTGCGGTGGCCGAATTTGGCATCAAAATCAACCAAGTTGGTGAAAATGAGGCCCCGTTCACGTTGTTCACGCATGGCAGCAATAGTTTTGTCGACACCATCCATGTTGTCCTGGGTGTAAACGTAGCCGGTGATGCCTTGCCCGGCGAAGATGTCGTTGATTTTGCCGACGGCGAAGGCCATCATGCCGGCATCTTTGAGGTTGTCCAGCAGGGTCGGTTCCGGCGGCGAGATGGAAAAGTCATGCCGGTTGGCGGTACGGGTGAAGCGGCCCGGTTGGCCGATGAACGGCCGTGCAATCACCCGGCAGACTTCATGTTGACCCACCAAAATTTTGCGGGCTGTCCGGCACATTTCGTACAGTTCGTCGATGGGGATGATTTCTTCGTGAGTGGCAATCTGGAAAACGCTGTCGCCGGAAGTGTAGACGATGGGCCGGCCGGTGCGCATGTGTTCCTCGCCCAACTCTTCGATGATGGCTGTGCCTGAGGCGGGATAGTTGCCCAGTGTGCCCCGGCCAACGGCTTTCTCGAACGGCTCCAGTACTTCGGGCGGGAAGCCGTTGGGATAGGTGGGAAACGGCCGTTTCGACAGCACGCCCATCAATTCCCAATGGCCAATCGTGGTATCCTTGCCGGCCGAAACTTCAACCATTTTGCCGTAAACGGCCGTTGGCTTTTCTTGCGGTTTTAGGCCGGGCAGCAGGGCAATATTGCCCAGCCCCATCTTTTCTAAATTGGGTAGATGCAGGCCGCCAACGGCAACGGCCGTATTGCCCAGGGTATGGCTGCCCACATCACCAAAATTGGCCGCATCAGGCAGTTCGCCAATGCCCACGCTGTCTAACACAATCACAATAAAACGATTGACGTTCATGGTTACTCCTTTTGAAAGATTGACCGTCCTCAATTATTATAAACCGTCAATCTTTGGCCCTATTATACCTTGCTAACGCTTGGGAGAAACGGAGAGAGAATCAACTATGACGAATATAAAACAGTCTGTAAGTGCTGCTTGTGAATAAATTCCTAATATTGACATGAAATCCCCATTTCCCATATGATTTACCAAAGTTATTCTACACTTTAGGAGAGATTATCTTCTTCTTATCGAAAACTTAATCCTCAGTTAAGAAAACGCTAAAACCAACTCATTCATCCAGCCTCGAACCGCACAACAACCCCGATTTTAGGCAATTGATTTTACCGATCAGGAGCATTTTCCCAGAAAAGAATCCGTGTCATCCGTGGCTTTTAAGCAGAGTCATGGAAAACTTGGACTGTAGCATTTATGCGCCTGCAAAAAAGGAGAAAAATGTATATTTTACGCATTGAACACCCTATTCTCAATTATGATGGCTGGAAGCAAGCTTTTGACAACGACCCGGTTGGCCGGGAAAAATCGGGGGTTCGCCGCTATCAAATATTACGCCCGGTTGATGATCCCAATTACGTTATGATTGACCTTGAATTCGACACCGTGAATCAGGCTGAAGCACTCCTGGCCGCTATGCGCGTTGTTTGGGGAAGGGTAGAAGGCACGATTATGATGAACCCCGAATCACGAATTGTTGAAGCCGTGGAATCCAAAATATACTGAACAGCAAATACTCCATCCCAGTTTCAGGTGAACATAAGAATAATGAAATGACAAAATTTGCGCATCGTTTTCTGTTTTTTGTGAGTGTGGTACAGCTTGTCTGTGCTCTGGCCTTTTTCCTTCAATTCCCGGCTGCCATCAATTTATGGCCCTTTGAAGGAACCACACCATTGACATTCATTTTTATTTCATCTATTTTCGCCGCGGCTGGAACCACCACGCTTTGGACAGTCATCTCAAGAAATTACGGCGCTTTAGCCGGCATTGGTCTTGATTACATTACGATCCTGACGCCAGTATCAATTTTGTCATTTAAATTGGGCATAGCTGGGGGCAAATCTCAGGTAATCAATTATGGCATCGCTTGCGTAATCGGCGCTCTCTTTGGGTTGGGTCTTTTCCTGTGGAGTGTCCGTATTCCCCTGGCTCAAAAGCTCCCGATGCCCCGCCCGGTTTGGTGGTCTTTTATCATCTTCATCATTGCCTTGCTGATAGTAAGTTCCAGGTTGATCTTGAAAGTGCCCAATACGATTCCCTGGAAGATAACGCCGGACCTCTCGGTTATTATCGGCTGGATGTTCCTGGGTGCGGCCGTGTATTTTGCTTACGGCCTTTTGCGGCCAAGCTGGTCGAATTCGGCTGGCCAACTGGTTGGCTTTCTGGCTTACGATATCGTCTTGATTGTGCCCTTCCTCACTCGATTGCCCACGACGGCTCCCGAATTCCGATATGGTTTGATTATTTATACAATAGTCGTCACCTACAGCGGACTATTGGCAATTTACTATCTTTTTCTTCATAAGCCCACACGTGAGCAAACCTGGATGCGACTAAGAATAAAATGACGGCCGTTGCCTCATCACCTATCTCCTGCCTCAATACACGACGCTTGTGAATAAATTCCTGATGTTGACTCAAGATATCCTTTTCCCCTACGATCTACGAATATGTCTAGCTTGTAAAGGTTTTGTTGTTGTCCCCTTCTTCTCGAAAAGCCCTCCAATCAAAATAAAGGGCAAAAAACCAACTGACTAATCTCGCATCATGCTGTAAACAACCTGGCTTCAGGTAATTAGATGGTGGAACGCCATCTAATCATTTTGGATCCCTAGAGGATCAGGATTGCAAGTGCAACCTCTAATTAAGTGTGGAGAATGTCATGGCTGCTAATAAAAAATTAACCGATCTCATCGACTATACATCGGTGCTGCCCTATGCCAGTGAACTATTTGGCATTTATCAACCCCTTATCGGCTGGAAATCCAAAAGAGTCGCCAATCGTTTTTACCAGGGATTTCAAAACGACAAACATTCACTGCTTGACAGGCTCAAGAACCAATTCACCGGTCTGGTGAATATCCGGTATGATGAAGATTGCCAGGTACGCATCGAATTGGCGCCTGGCGCGCTGGAAGTAGGGACATTAAAACCCTTTGATAATGTCGTATTGGAAAAGATTGCCGAAAGGCTTCCACCTTATGAGAAGCTCTCACCTGACGACTGGCCCGCGCTCATCAACCGGGATCAGATAGAGCAACTTTTTCATGAATTCGTCATTCCGGCTTATTCCAACTTTTATTCTGAATTTTGCCGGGGCAATCTTACAGACCGGCCGCTGGCGATGCTGGCCCGCAGCGCCGATTCGGGCAATCAACGTACTCTTTTCCTGCGCGCATTTGAAAGTCAACTACGGTACGAATCGTCGTTAGCTGGTTCATTGTTGTTTTTGACTGAACATAAAAATTTTGCTGCGCTAACTAATCTTTTTTACAGTGTTAAAGACAGCACGGCACGAGCGATGGAATTAACCAATATCCTGGCTGTGTTCCAGGCTGAAGATGCTTACCTGAGTCTGGATAATTTGAATCCGCGTGATCAAGAACATATCAAAAGTGTCGCCCTGTCGCCTATCAGTGTCGTTCATTTGTTCCGCCAATATTTCTTTGAATTGGATACTTTTCTGGGAACGCCGGTGAGTCACGTCTGGTTAAGCCCCGGCGCGACAGTAGAGCTGATTGAAATTCACACCCGGAAGACGATTGTAGAGAAGAGTTTGGAAACGGCCGTAGAGACCATCATCAAAACAGAATCCGAAATCACCCAGCAGGAAGAAATCAGCGATGCTGTCAAAGACGACAACAAGCAAGACGTAAAATTCGGAGCCAGCGTCACCGCCTCCTACGCCTCCGTCACCGCCACCTCAAACTTCGATTACAACACCTCCCAGCAAACAGCCCGTGAAGAAAACCATAAACGAATGCGGCAGCAAACCGAAAAACTCTCCAGCGAAATCCGCAAAAACTACAAAACCGTATTCAAAACCATCACCGAAACCACTGACATGTCCAGCAAACGCTACGTGCTGAGCAACACAACGGAAGAACTCATCAACTATGAACTGCGGCGTAAAATGCGTCAGGTTGCCGTCCAGGTACAAGACATCGGCAGTTACCTGTGCTGGCAAACATACGTAGACCGCCCCGGCGAATCTTTAGGCGTCGCCAAACTAATGCACATCGCCAAACCAGCCGAACTAGACGGGCTTCACGCCCCCGATGAAATACCAATGCTCCAGCCCTTCAAAGAAGATAAAGTCGTCACATTACCCTTCATCTCCATTGAGGATACGGACGCCGACAACGAAGGCGAAGTGTATAAAGATGGTGTCGAAGTCGATAATTCAGAATTTCTTGGCGTATTAGAGAAAATCCAGTCGAATTTTCCCATCGAATGTGTTTGCTCAAAAGGCAATTACATCCTCACCAACGTCGAATTTGATGGGCAGGGCAAGCCGGTCACAGCATCACTCCTCGGCGAGATTACCAACAGTGACAACCGAGCGACATTTACCTTGCACCTGAATTCCGTCGATTTTCAGGGTCAGAACAGCATCCAAGTAAAACTAACGCTGCATTGGAGTCCGGCTGCCGGGGCCAATGACGAGGCCATCAAAAAGAACAAAGAAAACATCGAGTCCTTCAAAGCCAAAGAAGCAGCCGAATACCAAAAAGCATATGTCGACAACGCTAAAGCGCGCATCAAAATGACCCATCAAATCAAGGCACGCCCCAGTGAAGATTTGCGGGAGGAAGAAAGGATTGTCGTTTATCGCAAGTTGATTCAGGATATGTTAACCAATGGCATTAGTATGCCCGACGATCGAACGCGGCACGTCGTAGCCGAATTAATCAATTCCATCTTTGATGTTGACAAAATGCTCTACTTTGTCGCTCCTGAATGGTGGCGGCCTCAATTGAGACATTACACCCAGCAGTTAGAAGAAACACGTACAACCCCGTCGCACTTCCTGACCGGCATAGATAGCTTTTCCCAGAAGGTTGTCAATAAAATGTACAACCTTTCAGTCGCCATCAAACCGCCGGACAAACTGGCAGCCAGCACGATTGGCTGGGGCGGCGTGGAGGACAGTCATCGTGATAATTATTACATCACCGAAGATTCAGAAGCGGCCAGGTTTGGCAGTTCTCTTGGGTGGCTGCTGCAACTGGATGGCGACAACATGAGAAACGCTTTCCTCAATGCGCCCTGGGTGAAGGCCGTCATCCCCATCCGACCGGGTAAGGAAGAAGCGGCCATAAATTGGCTAAAAGGAGTAGAAGGGTTCAATGGGATCACCGATGCCGACATCTATCAAACGAATAATCCTAACGAGAAAGACATTAACGGCAACCCGCTAAACGGCCAGAAAATGATCGATGTGATTATGGACCTGGCTAAGAAAATCAAAAAGAAGCACGAAGAAGCGGTGAAAAATGGTCAATTCCCGAAACAAGACGAGATTGCCGATCCGGAACTGGTGGATGAAGCCAATGTCGTTACGTCCACGCCCATTGACCGCGTGTATGAACATGGCTTCTTCCCGCTGCAAGGCGGCTTCCGGGCTAATGTGAAGGGCAATTACGAAATTTTTGATCAATGGCTGGAAATTCTACCAACCGATCAGGTGGTGCCGGTGGAAGTGAAGTACGATCCCAAGACCGGGCGACAAATATGAATGTGAACGATATTTTTATCGGGCCGCTGCTGCGGCGGGCACAGGAAGACCTGGTCGTGGTCTGTCTAGCTACGTTCAAGCCTTTTAATCTCCGTTTCTCGGTGAAAGAGGCGGGCCAGAAAGATTGGCTGGGTCATGATGACCTGCCTGTCGCCATTGCGGTTTCGGCGGATTTGTTTTTCTATTTCGGCCGTGTTACGCCCGGTAATAAAAAGTTCCCAACGCACAAATTGCTGGCATACAGCATTGGCGTGCTGGATGTGAACGAGGTGGCGGATTATTCTGACTTTGAGAAGATTGTCAAAGAGGATGGTCTGGCTTACGGGGAAAATCCGCTGCCGACGTTTTTCTTGCAGGCGTCAACAAAGAAATTGAACGTACTCTATGGCTCGTGCCGCAAAATTCACGATGACAAGGGCGGTAAGATGGATGCCTTGAGTCATGGCGACACGCTTGTCGCCGGTTCTATCAATGATTTGGATAGGCGACCGGCGATTTTGTGTTTAGGTGGCGACCAGATTTATGCGGACGACGTTCATCAGATCAGTATGGCGGAGATTTTGGCGCTGGCTAAGAAAATAGAGGGAACGGCTCCAGAGAAACTGCCTATTGCTGCGGTTTTGCCGGGAATTAACGGCCGTAAAGATTTCGTGACCAAGTACGCCAAATTTACATCCGGTGAGAGCGAGAACCATCTGGTTACATTTGCCGAATATTTGGCGATGTATGGGTTGATGTGGAACGGCCGTAACTGGACAAACCCGGCAAAACTCGACCATTTCACCAACACATTGAGCAAAGTGCGGCGGCTGCTGGCCAACACCCCAACCTACATGATCTTCGACGATCACGACGTGACCGACGACTGGAATTTGAGTCTGAAATGGATGCGTGATGTGTACAGTTTCAAGTTGGGCAAACGAATTGTAGCCAACGGATTAATGGCTTTCTGGTTGTGCCAGGGCTATGGGAATGACACCGATCTATACCACGATCCACCAGACTATGAACTAATTGACTTGATTCAGGACCGTCATAAAAATTACGCATTGGCGGAAGAAACTTTTTGGGCTATCAAGACTTGGGAATTTTTTACCCCAACATATCCCTTTATCTACTTCTTGAATACACGCACCCAACGAGGCTACAGAGATGGGTCAGGCGGAAACGATCCGGGCGCTCCCGCATACTTAAAAAGCCTCCCATCCTGGGCTGTCACCTTCAAAAAACTGCAACAACTGCTGAAAAGACAGAACCAAAACTTGCCCCTTGTTCTCGTGGCCGCCGCGCCGGTATTTGGGTTTAAGTTCATTGAAGATTTGCAGAATGCGGTATCGGCCGTTGCCGGGCCATATTTTCTCGACCTTGAAAGCTGGTCGGCCAACCGGCGGCATTTAATGCTGTTCTTGCAATTGATGGGCGATCAGAACGTGGTGCTGCTTTCCGGTGATGTACATTACGCATTTACTTCAACAGTGAAATTTACCGTTTTTGATGACAAAACTCTGCGAGATGCTATTAAACTGATGCCCGCTGGCGTCTCCCTACCCAAAACCCCAACCGGCGTCACACCAACTTATGACGCATTGTGGACAGCCCATTTTCTTCAGCTCACCAGCAGTGCGTTGAAAAATTTCGCCAGTGCCACATTTACCCAAATACCGGCCAATCTCACGACGATGGAACCGGCTTTGATCCTCACAGAAGATGATGATTCAGAGTTGGGCACGTTTGAAAATGACGAATTTACGATTTATGAGTCTAATCCGTTTAACCCGGAACGGGTAATAAAGGTGAAGAAAACCAAACAAGAGGTTAAACCAGCGCGCCTATTCCGGCAGCATATCAATGACGCTTTTAATTCGCCATATATAGGTGACCATAATCTAGGTGTGGCTTCTTTTCAGGACAAGACGGTAACGAATTATTTTTTCACGGCACACGGCAAGGAAACAGAACGTACTTGGGATTTTGCCAACAACAAGTTATGGAATTAGGTGCGAGATGAGGGCAGACCCTGACGACACGACAAAACCAGGCGCAGGAAAGGTATTATAACTCTCTTGCACCTGGTTGAAATAACATCACCCTCCCGGAGGTTGCGAACCTCCGGGAGGGTAAATACACACTCTAAAAATCGAATAGGTACCACTTGCCGTCGCGCAGGATGAAATTCATGGTCTCCGTCTGGTCGCCATCGGGGCCGAAAAGGAAAGGTAGTTCGGCGTGGTCGCCATCAATGAAGAGGGAGTCATTGACACGGCCGTTCGCAAAATACGCGCCAAAATCACCCGCCATCTCATGCCCGGCCGTAATTTCGCAAATCATCGCTGTATCCCCATCATTTTCCCCTTGCGGATCGCACAAACCGGTTAGATTGGTGTAATCGCCCGTCGCCGCCGCATGGAAAACGGCCAGCAGCACCGAGGTTGGATTCTCGTAATCGACGATGAACGGCGCGCCTAACTGCACCCAGAAAGTCAGCGTGTCATTCAAATCCGACGGTTCACTGCTGTAGGCGACGGCGAATTGTAAATCGTCCAGCACCGTATCCAATTGATTGGCCACCACATTGAGTTGAGCGCGGTTGTAATAGGCACGGCCGTACGCTGCATCCAACGCAATCGCCGTTTCCAAATCCGCTCTGGCCGCCGCCACGTCCCCGTTCAGGGCCAGACCGGTTGCCCGGTTAACCAGATAATGAGGATTATCTGGCTGCAACAAAACTGCTTCATTCATGTCGGCCAGCGCCTGATTGAGGTTACCGGCCTGAGCATAAGCTAAACCGCGATAGTTGTAAGCATCGGCATAATCTGATTGGAGCATAATGGCCTGGTTGTAGTCGGCCACAGCATCTTCCAGCCGCCCGGCGATGGCCAGAATCCGGCCCCGTTCAAAATATGCTTCGGCCAGATCGGGCTGAAGGACGATGGCCTGATTCACATCGGCAAAGGCTTGATCCAGATTGCCTGCTATCCGGTAGGGGATGCTGCGCTTGACGTAGGCAACGGCCGTGTCCGGGTTGGTGGCAATAATCTCATCATAAAAAGCGACCGCCCCGGCTAAATCCCCGGCCGCCACCAGCGCAATCCCTTCATCGAGTGAACCAGCAGCGCTCAGGCGGGCAATTTCGGCCTCAACCGCGTCCCGGTTATCCGCATTGGGAACCAATTCCAGATACTTCTCAAAACTGGCAATAGCCTCCTCCGGCTGGCCCATGCGCGTGTAAACGACAGCCATGTCGATGTAGGTCATCACCAGGCTGGGATCGTAATTTAGCGCTTCTTCGTAGGCTGGAATGGCATCCTCATATTGTTCCAGGTTGGCATAAGCCAATCCCAGATTGTAATACGCTTTGGCGTTGTCCGGGGTGATGCGCAGCGCTTCGTTCAGCGCCGTGATGCCCTCTTCAAATCGATCCATATTGACGTAGGTGCGGCCCAAATTGTTGTGTGCCCAATTATGGTCCGGCTCAAGTGCAATCGCCTCTAAAAATGCAGCTACGGCCTCGTCAAATTGCCCAGCCTGACCATAAAGAATGCCCATGCTGTTGTAAACATCGGCATCGTCAGGGTTTTCGGCGAGGGCTTGTTCACAAATTTCCAGGGCGTTTTCAGCCCCTTGCAATGCCAGTGCGCCGCAAAGATTGGACAACGCCAGGGGGTGGTCCGCTTCAAGTGCCAATGCTTTGTCCAGTTCAACGATGGCTTCGTCGTATTTTTCTTGCGTAAGATAGATGCCACCTAAAGCAGCCAGAGCGTCGGTGTTGTCTGGTTCTTGTTCAAGGGCAGCTTGTAGTTCAATGATGGCCTCGTCGAAATTCTCGTTTTCAGCCAATGCTATCCCGGTTTCGAGGTGCTCTTTGGCGGTCATGGTTGGTTCGGGGCGAGGGGTGGCTGTTGGTGCCGGTGGTTCATCTTCTTGCACTGGTGTGTTTATTACGGCCGTTTCCGGTTCTGTCTCAGCGACAGGTTCGGAGCCGCCACACGCCGCCAAAAGCAGCAATGTTATAAGGAGCAGGAGTAGACACGGCCGTACCCGAGCCTTTGCCCAACGACTGCCAACAAATCGTAACTGTTTCATTTTTGACCTCCATGTTTGAAAATGACACCCCGGGGTTGGTTCCCTCCGGTGATTGATATGGAAGCATTGTAGCAGAAATCGGTCTCCAACTTTCTTAAGGCAAGCGAGAATTCACGCTGGCATCGTAAAGAAAACATGAAAAAAGCGGGAAAGATCATATCTTGCCCGCTTCTGTGTGAATGGGGTACGGCCGTTATTCAATCCGGCAAATCATTCAACACCGCCTGCATCCCGTTTTTGTACGCCTTAAACGCTTCCCGTCCGGCCTCTGTCAGGCTAACCGTCGTGTTCGGCTTCTTGCCCTTATAGCCTTTTTCCAGCGCCACGTACCCCGCTTCCTCCAGTTTGGAAAGATGCGTAGATAAATTACCCCACGTTAGCCCGGTCAACTGCATCAAAAAAACAAAATCAGCGCTTTCCACCACGTAAAGATAGGTCATCACCATTAACCGGGCCGGCGAATGAATCGTGCGATCCAGATCGGCCAGGGGGTGTAGTTCATCGGTGTTCGCTTCAATACCGGCCATTTTACGCCTCCAGAACCGGTTCGGGATAATCGCGTAAAAAGCTGGCGAACAGCACCGCGCCAATCACAATCATCGTCATCCCGGCAACAAACATCGGCCAGTGGAAAACAGCGCCGGTTTCATGCTCTAAAATCGTCGAGGCCAGATTGCCCAACCCCAGCAGCCAGCCGTACAGATGCAATCGGGCGATGTCGAGCACATAAGCCAGGACGCTGAAAAAGCCAATGATGAGCACGGTAAAAAACATATCCACGTCATAATTGCTCACCCATGACGGCGCGTTAGGCCAAACCGGTTCGGTGATGATGCCGGTGGTCAGCGATATGCCGACTGCGGTGCTTAGTAAAACCAGAAACGACGTGGCGGCCAGTATTTTACGCATCTGGCGGTTTTGCCGCATGCCGAATTTGACGCGGCCGAGGCGTGGGGCAACAAATATCTTTCTGACAACCAGGTAAACGGTGATCAAAACGGCCAAAACGCCGATGAACAGCAGAAAGTTGCTCAATGGCCCCAATCGCAGCCGCAGCAGGGCATAAAAGCTCAAATAGGTGAATTCACCACCCAGTAAAATATCCCACCAGCCGTCCCGAAATTGGGCCAACTTGAAGATGCTGGTTTCGGCTTCTCTTAAACTCATTTGCTTTGACATCATATGCTCCCTACAATAATGAATTACTCTATACAATGTACTTTGAAAAACAAAGTACATTGAAATATTACAACAAAAGAGCGTCCGTTGTCAAGCAGATTATCGCAAGTCGTTAGGAGACCTACGAAGATTGGGCATCCTCGTAGGTCTGGAAGGGATTACTCAGTAATGGGGATGAAAAGGTCTAGTTGCAGTGCTTCCAGCGGTGTGCCGTCGGGACTGAGGTGCTGCTCGAGCCATTGGTGACGGCCGTTGTCATACCCACTTTCTGCCAACCACTCCACCAACCGCTTCCACGTTGCCGTGATATTTTCCACGCCCACACAGCCGGTCACAGCATACAAACCGCCGGCAAAATCTTGCACACGAATCTCGCCCTCTGGCTCCACATCCGGGCCAATTTCTAGCCAAAATTCATAGCCATAATTCGGGCTGCCCGATGAGGGATCGGGATTGTTAAAGCCAAAAATGCGGTGCTTTTCAGGCTCGTCGAGAAAACCTTGCGGCCCGGCCCAGTTCACCAGATTCTGCCAGGCCACCAATTCCGGGCTGGGGCCAAAGCCATAAGCCGATGCCACGCGCATCGGTTGCAGATTGACAATTCGTACATTTATTTCGTTCATTTTGTGCTCCATTTGATTCAAGGTGGTGCACCACAAGTTTATTTTGTCGACATTTTCATTATACTACGCTACCCTGACAACTTGTGTCAGGGTATGATTGTATGCTGGGAGAAAAATAGCGGGGATTAAAGGATTTTGGGATTGATGGAGAATTATCATGCGGGCGGATCGACTTTTGTCATTGTTGATGTTATTGCAGACACGGGGACGGATGACGGCCGTTTCCCTTTCACAAGAACTCGAAGTATCAGAACGTACCATTTACCGCGACATCAACGCCTTGAGTGCGGCGGGCGTACCCATTTACGGCGAACCGGGGCGAGAGGGCGGCTACAGCCTGCTGGACAGCTACCGCACCAGCCTCACCGGCCTCAATGAAGGCGAGGTGCGGGCGCTGTTCATGATGCAGATTCCTGATGCGCTGGCCCAGTTGGGTGTGGGGCAGGAATTGAAAGCGGCTATGCTCAAGCTCACAGCGGCCCTACCCGCCGCCCGCCGCGCCGATGAGGAAAAGGTGCGGCAGCGGTTTTATCTGGATTCGACGCCGTGGAATGTGGGGGAAACGGCCGTGCCCCATCTCCAAACCGTTCATCAAGCCGTCTGGCAGTCACAAAAGCTGCAAATCAGCTTCCGCCTGCCCTACCACAACATCGAATTGCAGCATTTGGTCGAACCGTACGGGCTGGTTGCCAAAGCCAGCACCTGGTATCTGGTTTACCGGCGCGACGGCTTCCGCGTTCAGCGCGTCGCCGACTTGTTGGCGGCCCAACCGGTCGATGAAACCTTTGAACGGCAAGCCGATTTTGATCTGGCGGCGTTTTGGCAAGATTGGTGCGCCCGGCAGGAAGCCAACCGCTGTTTGTATCCGGTTACGGTGCGGATTGCCCCTCATTTTATTGCCGAATTGCCATATCATTTCGGCAAGGAAGTCAATCAACAAATCACCCCTGGTTCTTTTACAGATTGGATAACGATAACGTTGAACTTCGCTTCATTGGCAGCGGCGCGATCCCGGCTGCTGGGTTTTGGCGGAGCCATTGAGGTGCTGGAACCCCGTGCCCTGCGGACCAGCATCCAGGATTACGCTGCGCAAATCATGGCGCTTTATTCAGCGTAAAAATCAGCCCATTTTGGCTAACATATTTTGGATTTTGTCGATTTCGGAGCGGATGTTGAGCCGTTGGAACAGATTGAGGGCTTGATGAAGAGTGGACACGGCCGTTTCCCGGTCCCCCTTCTCTGCTAACACCTCACCCAGCAGCCGCAGGGCATACGCCTCCATAAAACTGTCCGAATTGCTGGCTGCCACTTCCTGCGACTGCCGCAAAAAGCCTTCAGCAGCGGCAAAATCTCCCTGCGCCCGGCGAATCAATCCCAATGTGTACAAGGCATATGGATAGGGGTGCGTTTCCTCAAACGACAACGTTTTGCGGGCGTAAAATTCCGCCTGCGCCAGATTACCGATTTCGTAATACGATTCGGCAATGTTAGAAGCGATAACCCCGGCGTAGTAGGGGATTTTGGCCTGCTCAAAGAAGGGCAGCGACTGTTGGCCAATGGCAATAACCTGCTCAAATTCGCCGGCTTGAAAATGAATCCCCACCAACGAACTGCGCGCTTTCTCCCAATTTAGCCGGTCGCCAATGGCGTCGTAATAATCCAGGGCGGCCTGCAAATGCTGCTGTGCCTCATCCAACCGGGATTGATGGATGAGCAGGTTGGTTATTTCGCGATTGGTTTGGGCCACGCCCGCCTCATGGCCGATGCTGCGCGCCAGCAGCAGCGCCCGCTGGTAGGCCAGATACGCTTCGTCGTAATTGCCCTGCTGCTCGTGGATTTGGCCCTGCAAGTTTTCGGTGGTGTATTGGGCCAGACGGGCTTCCTGGACGGCATCCTGCATCTGCCACTGCTGAATGTGGATGACGGCCCGCCGCTGCCGATAACGCACCAACTGCTGCTGCAATCGGGTAATGACCGCCAGACCATCATCCAATTTTTTCAGCGCGTTTTGTGGATAGCCCAGTGAATTGAGGAACGTGCCTTGCAGCAGGTGGGCTTGCACGGCCGTTTCGCTGTCCTCGCGCCATTTTACGGCCGTTAACTCGGCCAAGCCCTGCTCCGTTTGTCCCACCAGTTGGTACAGTTCGCCCCTGATTAAGGCCAGCGCTTGCGCTTCCGCCTCCGGCAGGTGGCGCGATGAGAGCTGCTCAAAGAAGGCCAATGCCGCCGCCCCCTGACCGCGCTTAATTTCCTGCTCGCGGTAGGGATACCAGACCTGAACGGCTGCGGCTGTTTCGCCACCGTGGAAGAAATGATGCGCCGCCGCCGTATATTCGCCGCGCTCGGCGCGGATACCAGCCGCCGCCAGATGAGCTTGCTCCCGCGCTTCGGCCGGCAGGCGCTGATGATCTTCATAAACCAGATCGCGAACAATTGGCAAAAGGGAAATTGCCCCCGGCCCATCCCGCTGCAAAATGTGGCGGGTGGCCAAACTGTCTAGCACGGCCGTTGCCTGGGGGAAGGCGTCGGTCGGGGCCGGGCTGCGAAAAACGGCGATTTGCTGCAAAAAGTGGCGTTCATCCGGTGCCAGCGACTGCCAGAAGCGGGCAAACAATGTCTGGAACACGGCCGTTTTGGGCAAACCAATCAATATCTCATCAAGGGAACGGCCGTTCCGTGCCAAAGCCACACACAGCCAGATCATCCGGGCATTGCCGCCGGTGATGGTTTGCAAACGTTGAACATCGCTTGCGGTGTGGGCGACATTATTTTGCACCAGAAACGTCTGTACTTGCTCCGGGGTCAATCCCGCCGGAGTGAAATGGGCATCCGTCAAAATATTGACCTGCTGGCCGATTAGAATGACCGGAGCCAGGCCGCGCAAACTTTCCAAAAAGGCCAGAAGCTGCTGCTGATCCGGCGTCACTTTCTCCGGATCCGTTATCAGGCGGTCAACTTCGTCAATACACAAAAGCGGCTTGGGATCGAGGGCGTGCAGCGCACCGCGAACCTGCTCCAGTGCCAGATGTCGATTATCGGCCTGGCCATGATCGGCCACAAGCTGCAGCCACAATCCCGATTCTCCCTGCTGGTGCAAAAAATAACCCAGGGAAAAGAGCAAACTGCTCAACTGGTCGTTGAGGGTAGGCCAAAACGTGAACCAGAACACGGGTGACTGTGACCATGCCGTGGCCACAGCCGCCGCCAGCGCCGTTTTGCCAGCGCCCCCCATCCCGGTAATGGCGACGGTGCGCTGTTTTTGTAATTCCTGCCAACATTGGTTGATGAGGGGTTCCCGGCCAATGAGTTGGCCTTCAAATTGGGGCGGCCGTTCCAGGCGGAAGGTGGGCTGGAGCAGATTGATGAGCGCTTCGCCCAATGCGCCGCGCGCGGCCTTGATGTGGTTGAAGTACGGCCCACGCCCTACGCCCAAATAATCACGAATGGCCTGCTCGCTGTCGGCTGGCGGATTGGCGCGCGGCCGGAAATAGCGGCGTAAATAGCGCAAATCCAGCAGCAGGAAATGATAACGACTGCCGCTATTGCCTTCTTCCTGGCGGGCTTCTTGTACGGCCGTTTCCAATTCCTGGCGTGATATTGGCAAAGGGCCGCCCCACAAACTATCGGCCGCCTGATGGATAACTTGCTGCAAGGCCCGACCGCGTCCTTCTGCCGTATGTCCCGCTTCGCCGCCAGTTAAGGCAGTACCTAAAAAGTAAGGGGCGGCCAGCGGTGATTCCCGGCCCAGCCAGCGTGGATCGTGGAAATTATTTAGGGCTAACCGGAGTTGGTCAAAATATAGACCTGCTGAATCAGATTGTTTTGCTGCACCCATCTTTCAACCAGTGGCTCATTCCGATATTTTGCAACCTTACGCATCGTTTGCCTGATAACTAACTTACAGCCAAACAGGACAAAATCGCTTAAAATCAGGACAAAAATCCCCCTCATCCCATTATGATTGACTTATTTCGTAGATGATACCATGTATTTTGATGAATGAATAAGGAGCGTGTGTGCATGAATAGAAAAACGTATCGGTTGTCGGCTTTATTTGCAGCGGTAGTATTTGTTGGCCTTTCTTTGTTTTTGACGGCTCGCCCGGCGGCGGCTGTTACTCCCTGGGTGAAGTGGCGAATTGATTTCACTTATCCGGGGAAACTGGATGCTTTGTTGGTCGTGGAGAGAGGCTATACCAATCAATCGGGCGACCACATTGTTGTTGATGTTGTGCAGGAACTGCTGACGTGCCAGAGCGTCGGCAATCCTGTTCTCCAAAATGGCAAAGCTATTTTAGATGGCAGTAGTTATTTCCAATGTACAATGCCCAGTGTCAAGGCGATTGCCGCGCAAGAATGGCAAATGACTATTGCTGATTCCTGCTCCAGTAAACGGCCGTATGTCATCGGACGCGCTTCCATCGAGGGCAGTCCCGCCGATTTCACGCCGAGCAACCCCGTTTTTTACCGCGAAGATATCCAATTCGGCATTCCGTTGGACGTGTCAACGCAGAAAGCCAAACTAGCGATGACAATTGATCAGGCTTTGGCTCAAAGTGATCTCTTCGCCATTGCCCCGGCCGCGCAGCAGTTTGTCGGCTATTTTGCCCGCTCTGGCCCGGCAACGTATGCGCCACACTTTTTTGTAGATGGCACGAGTCTGGCTCCCACGCCAGCCGCCGTTACGCCGTCGATGTTCCTGACCACATTAGAAACGACGATTTATTTAGGCCATTCCCCGGTTTCAGGCGATTCTTTCGAAGGGACATTGGGGCCGCTGCGGGTTGATCCGGTTTGTACCGGGACTGGATAACGGCCGTTCCCCTCCCACATTTTACTTCTTCAAGCCGGATGCCTGACCCGCATCCGGCTTTTTTATTTCCATAACCTCGCGCAAGTCAGGACAAAACCCCCGTTTAGCAGGACAAATCGACGCTGTTCTCATGTTAGCCTTTCTCTCGTGTGTAGGTAACTGTTTGACGGCCGAATAAACGCTTTAGTGGTAACGGCCGTCACCCAATCAAAGGAGAACCTGATGAATAACTTACGTCGATTTGTATCCAATAAGCAGCAGCGTGCAGTAACGGCAACTGACGATCTCTCAAAGCGCAATCTCCAGTAATAAAACACACTGGCCTGATTGAGGAGCGGCGTATGGAATATCGCATTGATGGGGCTGTTCCCCCGCCGAGTCTAATGACCAGCGCCAAGACGTTTTCCCTTATTTTGTGCACCGAAGGATTGTACGTCATCCATACTGGGCCAGATATGTCCCAAAAGCACAGCAAACTACTGACCGCCGAGCAAATCTCTGCAATCAACATCAAGGAAAACCTGCGCGAGATTGTCCTGGAGATTCACAGCAGCCAGGGAAAGTACAAATTCCGCCTGCCCCTGGAAGATAAAAACACAGCGGAAACAATGAAACGGGCGTTACGGCCGTAAACCGGCCACATGCCCGCTCGGTGCAACATCCGCAAGCGACAGCTCGTTCGATCGTTTTCCGATCGTTTGTTCATTATAGTGTTGTACAGCTTTGAAAAAGAGCCATCAGCCCCAATTTACAGGTAGTCAAGAAGGAGCATCTTATGTCCAAATCAAAATCATTTTTATATTCAGCAATCACCATATTTTTTGCCGGCAGTAGTTTGCTGGCCTTTTTATTTTTCTGGCTGGGCAGCGGGGTCAGGCAGTCGCAGGCTGCGCCAAACGCTACATTGTATGTCAACACGGCTGCCGGCAGTGACAGCAACAACTGCCTGTCCGCCGGAGCCGCCTGTAAAACGATTGGCGCGGCCGTTGCCAAAGCAGTAGACAACGACACCATCCAAATCGCAGCCGGGACTTATGCAGAAAACAATATTGAAGTCTTTAAGATTTTAACCATAACGGGAGCTGGCGCTGGCAGTACCATTATCGATGGCAATCATGCGGGACGGGTCATCCGAACGACCGTTAACCTCACCCTCTCCGGCGTAACCATTCAAAACGGAGCCACTATCACACCTTCCAGCAACATCTTCAACGTCGGCGGCGGCGCGATTTTGAACAGCGGCGCTTTGATCATTCAGAACAGCGTATTAAAGAACAATTCGGCTCTGGGCAGCGGTGGCGCTATCTTCACATTGAACAACGCTCTCGTCATCGAAAATACCGAAATTCTCAGTAACACGGCCGAAGGATTAGGCGGTGGCATTTACGGTTACAACGCCAATGGTGCGATTACACTGACCAATTCGCTGCTTGCCGGAAATACGGCCGTTGGCATTTACGGCGGCGGCATCGACACCAATGGACCTTTGTACCTGCGTGATACCACCGTCCGCGACAACAGTGCCGCTACCTTTGGTGGCGGTCTAAAAATCCACAATCAAGCAGTCTTGGAAAACGTAACCCTCACCGGTAACCAGTCCGAGTCCGGAGCGGCTCTCTTTTCCCAACAAGGAGCGATTACGCTCACCAACAGTACCGTCAGTGGTAACACAGCCAACAACAACTATGGCGGCATTTATGTTAGCGGCCCAAGCACATCCATTTACCTGCAAAATAGCACCATCGCTAACAACCACCGAACCAACACTGTTGGCACCGGTTACAATGGCCTCATGATAGGCAACAGCGCTTCGGCGGCCATCGTCAACACGATTTTTGCCAATAACGATAATCGTAACTGCGGTGGTACAAGCGGCAACTGGACCTCATTGGGCTACAACCTGTCGTCTGATTTTTATTGCGTCTTCACCCAAACCCGCGATCAGCAAGGTGTCACGAATCCGCTGCTTGGTCCGCTGGCCGATAACGGCGGCGCAACATTGACTCATGCTTTGCTGCCCGGCAGCCCGGCTATTGACGCCGGTACCAATTCGGCCTGTCCTGCAGCCGACCAGCGCGGCGCGGCCCGGCCTTATGACGGCGACAACGACAGTACAGCCACGTGTGATATTGGTGCATACGAAGCGCAGCATCAACTGACGATTGCCGATGTGTCGGTTTTGGAGGGGAACAGCGGTACGGTAACGGCCGTTTTCACCGTTACGCTTTCCCCCGACAGCAGCCAGACAGTGACTGTTGACTATGCGACGGCCAATAATTCGGCAACAGCGGGCAGTGACTACACGGCCGTTGCCAACACCCTCACCTTCTCCCCCGGCCAAACCAGCAAAACCATCAGCGTCCCCGTCATTGGCGACACAAATGATGAGGTTGATGAGACTTTCTTCGTCAATCTGAGCAATCCGACCAACGCCGAAATCCAGGACAGCCAGGCCATTGGCACTATCATTGACAATGATGGTTTGCCCGCTCTGACCATCTCCGACAAAACATTACTGGAAGGAAACACAGGCACAGTTAATGCCGTCTTTAACGTGACTCTCTCTCCGGCCAGCAGCAGCGTGGTGACGGTAAATTATGCGACGGTGAATGGTACGGCCGTTGCCGGGAGTGACTATACGGCCGTTGCCAACACCCTCACCTTTGGCATTGGCGAAACCAGCAAACAAATCACCGTACCCATCATCGGCGACAATATCGACGAAGGCAGCAGCGAGAGCTTCACCGTACAGCTTTCCGGCGCAGTCAACGCCAACATAGACGATGCTCAGGGCAGCGGCACCATCACCGACGACGATACCGCCCGTCTTTCCCACGGCGTTGGACCATCCGTTTTAGAAGGTGACAGCGGCACAAAAAATGCCACCTTCACCGTTAACCTTTCCACCCCGGCGGCCTTTATCATCACCGTCGATTACGTCGTCAGTTCCGGCTATGGTGATACGGGGGCGAAAGAAGGCGAGGATTTCGTCGCTGCTGCCGGCACCCTCACCTTCCAGCCCGGCCAAACCAGCAAAACTTACAACGTCCAAATTATCGGCGACACCGTTGGTGAAACGGATGAGGTTTTCAGTTCCCTTATCAGCAATGCCAATGCGCCTATTTCGGTCAACGGCAGTCTGGCCCATATTTTGAACGACGACAATTACCTGGTTTTCCTGCCAACAATCATTCGTTAGTGCGATAACGCAAAGCCCGTCCGAAGAGAATACGCTTTGGACGGGCTTTTGGCCCAAGCAAAAAGCCAAAGAGAAACGAGTGCCTGGCACAGGGCAAACGTCCTTGCTTATTAGACCATGATCCGCCCTGTGCCAGGCATTACCACAATTTTCCCGCATATACAAAAAGCTAGACTGATTGACCTACAACTTACCTTGTATTATGATCGATAATGTCTTCCATTTTTGTTTGGAAGCAGTCTGTTTATATAGATTATTCTCTTTTTCTCCGCGTTCACCGCGGTTGTTTTCACAGGGAGATGAAGAATATGGGTAAAGGGCAGGAAAGAGGCAAAAAGGGCAAAGACAACAAGCCCAAACTAAGCATCAAAGATAAGAAAAAGCGCAAACAGAAGAAAGAAACCGCCTGAATGGCTTTTTCTGTCTTTCATTTAATCGATCTGTTATCCGGTGAAGGTTTTTCAAGGGTGAGTTGCGGCCGTTTCCACCCACCCATTACTTCTGCTGCAAAAAGTTAACTGCCTCATCCCAATCACGAAATAATGTCACGCTCAGGCCTGCATTCCGGGCAAACGTCTCAACAAAATCATGAGAATGGTCATCAGGCGCAACAAGAAGAGCGACAACGGCCGTACTGTCCACATCAGGGCTAACCATGTCATCGTAAGCAAATTGATAATTATGGACGACCGAATCCATGTTCCGGGCCTGCCGCACATCCGTTAAATAACGATTAATCCCCAATTTGCGCCCCTCGGCATGAGCCGCAACATTTTGCTCCATTGCCGACTGGCTCGTAATTTCTCCCACCACAGTCAAAATAATGTACGTGCCATCATCCGATAACTTGACCTCATAAGAAGATGCTGCCATTTTATTTCCCTATTGAATCGATTCAAAGCGGGAACGGAAAAATATTTTGAATGATGCAGCAATGGTTATCCCGGTTCCCCAGAGTAAACCGCAAGAACAAACTGTACAGTACCGGCAGTGAGATTCATCTTGACCTCACCTCAGCCGTAACAGGGTCGATTGACAACGGCCGTTACCTGGCTGTTTGGGAAAACATGGCCGGCGGTTTTAACGGGGATAATTACAACGTGCGCGGCCAATTAACAGTTCCTAAAGGGCTTTCCTGCCGGCGGTTATCAAATAAGGAAACGGCCGTTTCGGGTGGAAACGGCCGTCTATCCAACAAACTAACAAACTACGCAAATTCAACCAGCTTCCCAATTCGCACCGCCGCTACCTTCGTTTCCGGAATCTTGGCCACCGGGTCCAGCGCCGAATTCGTCAGCACATTCGTCGGTGCGTCGGGGAAGTGAAACGTCATCGACACCACACCGGGCAGGCAAATCTCCGTCACCTTGACCCGGACCACCAGATCGCCGCGCCGCGACTCCACGCCGACCATCTCGCCATCCACCACGCCAAACCGTTCCGCGTCCTGCGGATTGATGAGCAGCAGTTCTTCGCCGTTCAAAACGCCCAACCCTTCCTCACGATGGGTCATCGAGCCGCTGTGCCAGTGGAACAGGCTGCGGTCCGTTGTCAGCAGCAGCGGATACTCGTCGTCCGGCTGCTCAAACGGGGCACGGTAGCTCAACGGTGAGAAATGCCCCTTGCCCCGCGAGAACTTATCCTTGTGCAGGAAGCGCGTGCCGGGGTGATCGGTCGTCGGGCAAGGCCACTGCAAACCGGCCGTATCTTCCAGTCGCTCGTAGGTGATGCCGCCGTAAATGGGCGTCACCCGGTTGATTTCTTCCATGATTTCCTGTGGGCTGTTGAAATCAAAGCCATGATCGCTCATCCGCTGGCCCAGTTGAGCCACAATCCACCAGTCGGGCTTGGAATCGCCCACCGGCGGGATGGCCTGGCGCACCCGCTGGACGCGCCGTTCGGTGTTGGTGAAACTGCCATCCTTTTCGGCATAGGAGGAAGCGGGGAGGATGACGTCGGCGAATTCGGCCGTTTCCGACATAAACAAATCCTGCACCACAAAAAACTCAATCTTTTCCAGCGCCTCGCGCACATGGTTGGCATTAGCTTCCGTCAGCAGCGGATTTTCACCCACCAGATACATCGCTTTGATATTACCCTCGGCCATCTCATTGAAAATCTCGACGTGCGTCAGCCCATTCTCCGGCGATAAGGGCACGCCCCAGGCCGCCTCGAATTTTTTCTGGATGTCTGGATTCGTTACCTGCTGATAGCCGGGATAAACGTTGGGCAGGCCGCCCAAATCGCAGGCCCCTTGAACATTGTTCTGGCCGCGCAGCGGATTCACACCCGTCGACGGCTTACCCACATTGCCAGTCAGCATCGCCAGATTGGCCGTGGCCATGACGTTATCGGTGCCGTGCGTGTGCTGGGTGATACCCATTGCGTAATAAAGCGCCGACGGTTTGTGCGTGGCATACAGCCGCGCCGCCGCCTGGATTTGCGACCAGGGCACGCCGGTGATTTCAGTGACGTATTCCGGCGTAAACTCCTCCAGCGATTCTTTGAATGCTTCAAAGTTCTCGGTGCGCTCGGCGATAAATTCGTCGTCGGCCAGCCCTTCATCGACAATGACGCGGGCGATGCCCATGAGCAGCACCACGTCGCTGCCCGGCTGATGCTGGATGAAAATGTCGGCCTGCCGCACCAGATCGATTTCCTTGGGATTGGCGACGATGAGTTTGGCCCCCTTGTTCACCGCCCGCCGGATGCGATGGCCAATGATGGGATGGGCGGCTGTCGTGTTGGTGCCGATGTTGAAGAAACAGGCTGTGCCATCAATCTCCTGGATGGAGTTGGTCATTGCCCCGCTGCCAAATGCTGTGACCAGACCGGCCACCGTGGGGCTGTGTCAAAGCCTGGCGCAGTGGTCGACCGTGTTGGTTTGCATCACTGCGCGGGCGAATTTTTGGATTAAGTAATTATCCTCATTCGTACATTTGGCCGAGGCCAGCGCCGCAAATTGGCGGCCTTTGTAAGGCGCCAGCTTTTCGGCGACTAAATCGAGGGCTTCATCCCAGGTCGCTTCGACGAATTCGCCGTCTTTTTTGATGAGGGGCGTCGTCAGCCGGTCGGGATGGTTGATGAAGTTGTAGCCAAAGCGCCCTTTGACGCACAGGCTGCCTTGATTGGACGGCCGTTCCCCATCCGCCCGCACACTCACCACCCGATCCCCCTTGACGCCCAGGTATATGCCGCAGCCCACGCCGCAGTAGACGCAGGTGGTCTGGACTTCGTGGGACGGCCGTATCGTCCGCTTGGGAGCCAGCGAACCCACCGGACAGCGCACCACACACTCGCCGCACGATTCACAAATTGACTCGATGAACGGCTTGTCGGCAAACGTGCCGACGACGGTGCGGTTGCCTCGTTCGATGAAGCTCAACACGCCCAAACCCACAATTTCGTCGCAGGTGCGCACGCAAATGCCGCAGGCGATACATTTGTTGGGATCATACTTGAAAAATGGATTCGACGTATCGATAGGCAGCAGTTCGGCGCGTGGCGTGAGATGCATGAGCCGGTCGCCATTCACGCCCACACTATCCGCCACGCGCAGCAGCTCGCAGTGATGGCTGGAGCCACAGGAAAGGCATTCCTGGTGGTGGTTGGCGATGAGCAGTTCGGCGTTCATCTGCCGCGCCGCACGAATGGCTGGCGTGTCGGTCTTGACTTCCAAGCCATCGGCAACAGGCGTGAGGCAGGACATGACGTTGCGGCCACCTACCTCCACCTCGCACATCCGGCAAGCCCCCACCGGTTTCAAATCAGGATGGTGGCACAGATGGGGAATATAAATCCCGTTTTCCATTGCCGCATCCAGAATATTGGCATCGGCATCGGCCGTAATTTCCATCCCGTCGATTGTTAATTTAATTTTTTTCATTAGGATTCCTTATAAGGAAACAAGAAATTTGTGTTTATTTCTAAGTGTCAAACATCATATTTATTCTTGTAATCCTGGATCACTTCCATCGCATCTATATAATC
Organism: Ardenticatenaceae bacterium; assembly: GCA_020634245.1. Lineage (GTDB taxonomy): Bacteria > Chloroflexota > Anaerolineae > Promineifilales > Promineifilaceae > JACKCC01. Next base: position 478,357 of record JACKCC010000008.1, read on the forward strand.
TTGTTGCTGAGGATCGGGCACTGGGTCTGTAGTATGGGATTTGAACAAAATCAAGAAATGAGCGAAAACTCCGCTGTCAAAGACCAATTTGATTGTGGAGAAGAAGCTCATGAATCTCGACTTGTTCAAACCCCTATGTCCTCAATGTTACACAGATAATTCAACAATGCATACAACTTATACTGTCCAAAGCGGCCAGGTACGTCAAATACTTCATTGTCACACTTGTGACCACTACTTCTCGGAAACCAGGGGAATGCCCCTGGCGGGTTTGCGGACACCGCTGAGCCGCATTCAACAAATTTTGACAGCCATTCACGAAGGATTAGGCATCAACGCCGCTTGTCGAACCTTCAACGTGTCCAAAAACAGCATCAAGGAGTGGGAACGGCGCTTGTCGGCTGTCAAACATGTATTGCTTTTGTACAGTCTATGTCATCAGTTTCTGCAACAAATCCTGGAAGGGGATGAACTGTACACCAAAGTCCATCATAATCGACCACCATCTGAATCCGAAGGTTGGACGGTGGTCATCATGGAACGCGCCAGTCGTTTTCTCTGGACGCTCCAATGTGGTCAACGGGACCAGGAATTGTTCACTCAAGCCATTCATGACATATGTCAGGTCATGGCCCAAACGCAAGACCTCGCGTTGCTCACCGATGGCGAACGACGCTATGGCAACTTGCTCTTTGCCGCTTGTTGTCGGGCGCTGTACACCGGTAAACCGGGCCGACCCGCCCAAACGCTGCCTGAAGGGGTTAAAGTGCGCCTGAAAAACAAAGGATTATCGCCTCATTCTGCTCGCCCTAAATATGAAGCGCCACAACGAGAACATCCCCGAACGGTACAGAATCTGGCAGAAACGGCGATTCATGCCAATCATGTGGAAGCATTCAACAGCGCACTCAGGCGACAGTTGGCTTGTTTCCGCCGTAAGGCCAATACGTATGCTAAATTGAAAAGTGCGTTGCAGCGTCGCTTGGACGTTCACTGGTTGCTGCACAATTTTATTCGTCCCCATTTTACGACGAAGGTGGTCCCGGCTGTTGCTTTAGGCATCTTCGCCACGGGGTTGTCTTGGGCTCAGTTGTTGACGATTCAGACATTCCCATTCAACTGACCCAGTGCCGAGGATCGATTAGCAAACAAATCTTAAGAAAATTCTCCGCCTCTAAAATAGTTGCTAGAATTTGGTCTTCTGGGACATGGCCTTTTTCAACCATTTGCATGAGCGTCATACTAGCCCCAAAGAAATTCCAAGGAAATTCATGAGTCACCGGCATGCCCATTCTAAACTCTTTTAGAGCCTTTTGATAGCGACCTGCCCTAAAATGGGCATGCCCTCGTTTCGCAAATTTTGCCGCTTCCATCATCCGGTCTATTTTACTGGAAGTTGTGACTGGCTTTGTTGGTGTAATTAAACGAAATGACCCTGCAATCCCGTCCCAAACTTGTTCCCTTTCTTCGAACACTTGCTGATCCGAACAACCTACGGTCATAGCATATTCAGTTTCACCAAAGACGATGAGGTATTTTTTCATCCAGTCTCTTTTCGTCATCCGGTAGCGTGCTGTAACATGATCTACGTGTCCAACTGTTATTCTGCCAAACTCTAAATCAGTATATTGTTTTTCTTGAGCATAACGTTTGAATTCACGTTCCGTTTGTTCTAACGGTTCCGGGATTATCCAGCCAAATACAATATTAAAGGACTCTTTAGTGTCACTATAAATAAACCCGATCGAAGCCCCATGTTGGCCCTTAACCGGCTCTCCCCTAGGAAATGACCATTTTGGGGGGATGTCGATCTCAAAACCATATTGCTTACTTCGATAGGTCCTCATCGCACTCTCTCGCCCATCAACTAACTTAGCATTTAAGCCATCTCAACAAATTGGTTCCGTTCATAAATTTCTTTTAGCTCTTGCTCACCAACTCCGGCCACAACTCAATCGCGCTCATCACGGCCGTTCCCGCCGTCATTCCCAGGCCGCAAAGCGAAATGCGCGTCATCATCTGCCCCACGTCCAGCAGGATTTGCTTGTCGCCGGGCCGTACCTCGCCGGTGTGGGCGATGCGGCGCAGAATGTCGGCCTGCTGGTTGGTACCCATCCGGCAGGGGAAACATTGGCCACAACTTTCGTGGGCAAAGAAATGGGCGATATCGTAAAGCACGTGGCGCATATCGGCCGTGTCGGCCAATACCATCACCACGCCAGAACCCAACGGCACGCCCCAGGCGCGGGAATCTTCATTGGTCAGGGGCATGTCCAGCTTGTCCGGGCCGATAAATTTACCGGCCGCGCCACCCATCAACACCGCCTGAACCGAACGGCCGTTGACCACGCCGCCGGCCATCGCAATCAGTTCGCGCACCGTCACCCCAAAAGGCAGTTCATAAACACCCGGTTTGGCCACATCACCGCTGACACAGAACAGCTTGGTTCCCGGCGATTTTTCCGTACCCAGCTTGCGCCATTCGGTCACGCCCATATCGAAAGCGGTCATTACGGCGGCCAGCGTTTCTACGTTGTTGATGGCCGTCGGCTGGTGGAAGAGACCGTGCGTCGTCGGGAAGGGCGGCTTGATGCGCGGGTAGCCCCGTTCGCCTTCGATGGCCGCAAACAGCGCCGTCTCCTCGCCGCAAATGTAAGCTCCCGCGCCACGCCGGATTTCGATGTCGAAATGGAAGCCCTCTTTGCCCAAAATGTTCCGGCCCAGATAACCGGCTTTGCGTGCTTCTTTAATAGCGTGGAGGAGACGGCCGTACCCCCGCGGATACTCGCCGCGAATGAAAATCCAGCCCTTTTCCGCCCCAATCGCATACCCGGCCAGCGTCGCCGACTCGATGACGGCAAAGGGATCATCTTCCAGCAATACCCGGTCTTTGAACGTGCCCGGTTCACTTTCGTCAGCGTTGACGACGATGTGCTTGACTGCGCCTGCCGCTTCCCGTGTGTAGCGCCACTTCATCCCCACCGGGAACATGGCCCCACCACGCCCGACGATACCGGATTCGGTAACGGCCGTGATCACTTCCTCCGGTGAAACAGCCATCGCCTTCCGCAAAGCCCGATAACCGCCATGCGCTTCATAATCGGCCAAACTGGCCGGGTCTACTTTATAAACCCGCTGCAAAATATGCCGTGGCTGGCCATAGGCCAAAGCCTCCGGCTCCGGGTGCTGCCCGGCCAGCAAGTTGGGCACGTCGTCTGGCGTCAAGCTACCGGCCGGGTGATCATTGTGCAGCGCAGTCGGCGCGTGTTCGCACATGCCCAAGCAGGGCGCGCGCCGGTAAGCCACTGGACCAGCCTGGGACTCGATGGCCGCCATTACGTCTGCTACCCCATGATGCATACAAGCCGGCCCTTCACAAACCAGCGTTGGCGCATTTTCGTCTGGCGTCGTGTGGAATTCTTCGTAAAAGGTGGCCACCCCGTACACGCGACTCTCCGGCACGCGGACATGCTTGGCCACTTGCAGCATAGCGTCTTCCGGCAGGTAACCATAGGCCGCTTGAACGTCGTGCAAAATGGGTAAAACGGCCGTCTTTTCGTGGGGATGGGCCGCTAAAATTGCCTCAAGTTGTTGTTCCATCTGTTCTCCTCGGCTCCAATGGGAAAATACATCCCGTAACCTACCCTGCTCCCTATTCTATGCCAGAACAAAATCAGGTGGAGTAACAGATGTCATCTTTTCTGTAGGTCGATTGTCAGGAATTGGGGAAAGGGTAACGGCCGTTTCCCCTCCGAAACGGCCGTTCTCAAACAAACCAACCATCAAACTAACTGCCTAATTATGAATCAAACGCATTCATATGCTGCTGGTAAGCGGCTCTCAAATTCGCCTCGATAGCATCGTGACGAGGCCCCTGCTGTCCCGGCGTCCGTTTGGCGGTGCGAAACACTTCTTTCATGCAGCGCTGACAAAGGAAATAGCCAATCAAGACGCCCACCTCACGATAGATGAAGGCATTCAACGACACGGCATCTTTGCCCTTGTGCTTGACTACGCCCACCTGCCGGCGGCACCCGGGGCAAATACCGCTGTCGTTGAACCAGTAAGATTTAACTGCATCACCAAAATGTGCGTGCATTTGTAAAAACATTTGTGCCAAAGCGTCATCAATGGGGTCGTTAGAGTCCATATAAGCTCCCTACTTTGGTAACGGCCGTTTCCCCGACGAAACGGCCGTCCACTCAACAGAATTTAGTCAACACCATATTGATCGCGGACAAAGGGCAGCAAACCCCGTTTGGCCAGCCGATCCAACGGGGCGCGGAACGTCACCTGCACCACGCCGGGATGACGGCCGATTTCAATGCCGCCGGTGATGGTCGCCCGGTTTTTGACTTCGGGCACGGTCATTTCAAGCAGTTTGGCGGCCCGCGCCAGGCCGTTGTCGGTGGCTGTGTTCAGGTCGGGGCCGGTGCCAATCACCGAGATGGGGGCGGATTCCTCCACCTCTGTGTTCCAGGCAGCGGCAACGGCTTCGGCTTTTTCCCGTTCGGCAGCGGTTAACGGCCGTGCCAGGAAGGGCAAATCCTCCAACACCGGCAGCAAAATCGGGCCGTCGATATTCAAACCCTTGAGCAAATGGACTTGCAGCGTCACCGTGCCCGACACGTCGCAGGTGTGGCCGGCGATTTCGCCGTCGCCTTGCAGGGCGTGCATGTCGCCCATGTAAATACCGCCACCGGGCGTTTTGACCGGGCAGATGAGGATGGCCCCGGCGCGGACAGCGTCAATGTCCAGGTGGCCGTCGGTGCGGTGCTGGGTCAATTGTTCGGCGGTGAGCGCGTATTCGTGCGGTGCGCCAATCAGGAAGGAGCCAAAATCGCCGGCATTGTGCGAATCGGGAATCGGATGAGAAGGTGTCGTGCCCAATTGGCCCATGAACGGCCGTAACCGGGCCACCAATCCCACCAGATGATGCGGCGCAAAAATCAAAATCGGGTTTTGAATCGATTTCTCCGGCAGGGCGGCGAACTTTTTGGCTTGATGGGCAATTTCCTCAGCAGCATCTTGCGGCAGGGTCACGCCAACCACCCGATTGCCATCGAAAGCGATGGTGTAACCGTTAGCAAAGTTAAAAGGTGCCGCATCCGCGCCGCAGTTGGCGCAGCGCACGGCCGTTTCGCCAATGCCTTTGACGACCGTTTTGGGATAAAGCGTGCCACATTCGGGGCATTTACCGGCGACGTAGGGGTCTCCCAGGAAACGGCCGTTCATCATCACATCATTACCCGACGCCGTCGCCAGGGAGGTAACCGTGATGTCCTTAATGCGGATGGCAATGGCGTCGCCGATTTCGGCTCCGGCCACCGCCACCGGCTTCGTTACCTCGTGACCGCCGCGGATTTCCGGTGTGATCATCGGCCCCCAGCAGCCGGGCGCGGTGTTGGCTACGATGTGACCGCCGTCCCGCACCGGCCCCAGCATCGGCTTGTTGGGATCCAGAATGCCATCAATAAACTCATCGACGAAAACAGTCTCGTGGCCCAGGCCATTGCTGCCGGCCCGTTTTTCGACTGCATCCACGTGTTCAGCTTGTAAATCCAACGTCATCTTTTACCTCCTCTTGGTAATTCTAACCGCGGAGACACAGAGAACGCCGAGATTTTTCTCCATGTTCTCCGCGTCTCTCTGCGGTTTTTCAAAATTTTAGCCTCCGGCAACCGGGAGCAGCAGGGCAACTTCCTGTCCGGCAGCCAGCTTCGCAGTGGGCGAAACATGCTGCCCGGCAATGATGGGCACAGCAATGTCAATCCAGGCCTCGGCTGCCGGATACTGCTGCCGCAAATACGCCGCCAGATCGGCAACGATGGCGTTTTCGGCCAGCGTCACCTGCAAGCGGGCCGTGCCGACTTGCTGGGCCAGATCGCCGCTCAAACGTACACTGACATTCATAGACAACTCCTTTGAAAACAGTCCACAGATTACACAGATTTCGCAGATAAAACAATCTGTGTAATCTGCGGATTTTCATTCATGCCTATGATTAACCCAGTAGGGTGGCTTGCAACGTAATTTCGGGAACGGCCGCTAACGCCCGCGAGATAGGGCAGCCAGCTTTTGCTTTCTGGGCAAAATCCAGGAATGCTTCCTCTTCCAGACCGGGAACGGCCGCTTCCATCACCAACTCAATCTTCGTGATCAGCGGCCCGCTGTCATCACGGCCTAGATGGACGGTTGCCGTCGTCTCGATTTGGGTCGGGTTAAACCCGTTATTGCTCAGCAGCGCCGAGAGGAACATCGAATAGCAGCCAGCGTGGGCCGCACCGATCATCTCTTCCGGGTTGGTTCCTTTCTCATCTTCCTCAAATCGGGAGGCAAAGGTAAACGGCCCTGCAAAATGGCCGCTGCCCGATTTCATCAAGCCATTGCCTTCTTTGAGTGTGCCTTTCCAGGTTGCGGTTGATTGTCGTACTGTCATTTTTTTCTCCTTATTTTGTATTTCTGAAAGAATCAACCGCAGAGACGCAGAGGACGCGAAGTTTTTTCTCTGCGCTCTCCGCGTCTCTGCGGTTTTTTTGATTGTTAATGAATTTCCACCGGGTCTTTAATTGCGCCCTGGTCAAAGAGCGGTGTCGCTTCCCAGCCTTTGGGCGGGGCGATTTTTTGGACCTGAACGGCCGTATTCTTGTAATCCGGTATCTTGGCCCGCCGGTCCAACTGGACCGTCGTCAACAAATTAGCCGCTGCCTCGGCAAAGTGGAAGGGGATGAACACCGTGCCCTGCGGCGAGCGCCCGGTCACCAACACGCGCAGCTTAATCGCCCCTCGCCGCGACGACACTTCCACCCAGTCTCCAGTCTCCAATCCCAACTTTTCGGCATCATCGGGATGCATTTCGCACGTCGCTTCCGGGTAGATGTTGTCGAGGGATGAACGGCCGGTCATGGTACGGCCGTGCCAATGATACAACACCCGCCCCGTACTCATATTAAACGGATACTCCGCGTCCGGCTGCTCCGATTCCGTGCCATATTCCACCTCCCAGAACTTGCCCCGGCCGCGAGGAAAACTGCTCTCAAACAGGTACGGCGTACCCGGATGGTCAAAACTGGGACAGGGCCAATGAACGCCGCCTTCCCGGTCAATCCGGTCGTAGTCGATGCCGCCAAAATCAGGCGTAAGCTGGCGCATCTCCTCCCAAATCTCGCGCGGATGACTGTAATCAAAACCGGCCGTCATCGTCACGCCCAGCCGCTTTTCAATGCGCTTACCCAAATCGCAAATAATGTCCCAATCAGCCCGCGAATCGCCCACCGGTTCCACCGCCTTGCGGCAGCGCTGCACGCGCCGGTCGGTGTTGGTGAACGTGCCGTCTTTCTCGGCAAAGCTGACCGCCGGCAAAATGACATCGGCCATTTCACCCGTTTCGTTGATGAAAATGTCCTGGCAAACCAGAAAATCCAGCGCTTCCAGCGCATGGCGGGCGTGATTCTGATTCGGTTCGCTCATCATCGGATTTTCGCCCAAGACAAACATGGCTCTTACCGAACCGGTTGCCGCGCCATCGACCATTTCCGTGGCTGTCAAACCTGGTGTGGGACTAAGTTTCACGCCCCAAAACTGCTCGAATTTCTGCTGGATGTCGGGATTGGCCACGCTTTGGTAAGCGGTGTAGACGTTGGGCAGCCCGCCGCTGTCGGAGCAGCCCTGGACGTTGTTCTGACCGCGCAAGGGGTTCAATCCTGTCCCCGGCTTGCCCACGTGACCGCACAACATCGCCAGATTGACCAGCGAAATGGTGTTGTCCGTGCCGTGCGTGCTCTGGCTGATGCCCATGCCCCAGTAAATCGCACCCCGTTCGGCGCTGGCGTACAGCCGCGCCGCCTCACGGATTTGCTGCGCCGGCACACCGCTGACCTGCTCGGCCCATTCCGGCGTGTATTTCTCCAACGATTCCAGATAGTCGCTGAACCCTTCTGTCCGCTGGGCAATGAAATCGGGATTGTGTAATTTCTCTTTAACGATGACGTGAGCCATGGCCTGGAAGACGGCCACGTCTGTGCCCGGTTTTTGCCGCAGCCATTGGGTGGCAAAGTTGGTCATCCCAATCTGGCGCGGATCGACAACGATGAGTTTGGCCTCATTCTGGCGCACCGCCCGCTTGAGGAAGTTGGAGATGACCGGGTGGGTCTCGGTGGTGTTGGAGCCGGTAACGATGAAGACATCCAGGTTTTCCATCTCAGCGATGGAGTTGGACATGGCGCTGGAGCCAATGGACAACGTCAAACCCGTTACCGAACCGGCGTGGCACAGCCGGGCGCAGTGGTCGACGTTGTTGGTTCCCAGCAGCGCCCGCACCATCTTTTGGAAGAGGTAGGTATCTTCGTTGGTCGCTTTGGCGCTGGCGTAGGTGGCGATGGCGTCGCCGCCATGATTGTTGACGACACGCACCAGTTCATCGGCCACCAAATCGAGGGCCTCATCCCAACTCGCTTCGCGCCAGACCGGTTTGGCGCTGCGCCCTTCTTCCCGATTGGCGCGGATGAGCGGCGTTTTGACCCGGCCGGGATGATTGACATAATCCGTTCCAAACCGGCCTTTGACGCACAACATCCCATGGTTGGGCGCGGCGTCAAACGGCGCTTCGACGGCGTAAATGGTGCCGTCTTTGAGGTTCAAATTCATCTGGCAGCCCACCCCGCAGTAAGGACAGGTTGTTCGGACAACTTTGTCTGGGGTTATCATCGTTTTTCTCCAAAAGGAAGATTTTTCCTAAAAATCATCAAAAAGACTCATTTGGTATGAACCATCAACATCCAAATCAATTTCGCGAGGTACTAATTTGCCTTCATCTATCCCACCCAAATTGTTTATTGTTTCCGTAATTGTCGGAATACAATAAGCCTCAACCTTCTCATTAATCTGATGAGTGGTAAAACGAAGCACTTTCCAGCCAACGGCCTCTAATGCGTTGTCTCGAAGATTATCTTGTGCCGCTTTTTCTGGATTCGCATGCCACGTATCTCCATCTGTTTCGACATCAATATTTCCTTTATCACAATAAATTGCAAAATCCAAGGCATAGTTTTGTCGTTTTACGGTTAAGAATTCCTGTCTTTCAGCAAAAATACGATGCCTTTTGAACTCAGCCCAAAAACGGTCTTCTAATGGACTTTCGTCATATAAATCATTGATTTCTACCGCTTGAATGAATTTCTGCCAGGTCGTAGGGATAAATACAATCCTGCGCCACCTTCGACTAAAAATGGGTTCCGGTAACTTCTGCAATGGATTGAGAATAAGTTGGTAATATTGTTGATTCGTTTTCTTACCGATTGGTTCATCAGGAAAAATTTGCCAGCGATAAACTTTATTAATATCAATCACTTGAGAAAAGTAACGGATTGAATGAGCCTCAGGCCCAAAAACTTTTGTTTGATAGAAAGCTAACCATTCTGGAGGCCAACGATTTTTGAGCCATTTTTTGGCGCTGCTAACAGGAATGCGATACCAGTTATGATTCTGTGCAATAGCAAAATCACGTTTATCATTAACAATGGCAACCAAAACTTCTCCACGTTTAGCCATGATCATCAATTTAGCGGCTTGTAAATCTGTCCCTATGTTTCCAATCCACTATTTTCGCCATATCGTTCCTGATAAATCGCTTGCCGTTCCTCTGCCAAACCAGCCAGCAAATCGGCCAACGCCACCCCTTCCTCATCCATGATCGCTGAAAACCGTTTGGACAGTTCTGGTAAAAGCAATTCTTCGGGCGGCAAATTTAATTCCTTGTTGTCGTCCATCGCATTCTCCCCAAATCATTTTTTGAAATATAGCATAATTTTCATAGATATTCGGGATGTTTGGCGATGAAGGTAGTGAGGCTTTGTAAGGCCGTTTCCCGCACCCTGTTCTGCACCATCGGCATCCAACCCAAGAACATACCCATCGGCCCCAAAGCCATCCGCGTCCAACGCCACAAATCAAAGCTGTCCTGATGCCAGATGATCAGGCCATCCTGAAATGCAAAAGCGGCGTCGATGATGTTGTGGACTTTGCGGCCAGTCGAAAAGGTGTAGATCGCTTCCCAGTGAGCACGGCCGTTCCGCTCATCTGCCTGTATGTCACGAAAATCGACTTGCAAATCCTGACCCCGTTCACAGAGCATGTGCCACATCGCTTTGGCTTGATGACCGTGCAAATCGGTAAAAACCGGGTCAGAAAAACGGATTTCTGGATGGTAGCAAGCAATCATGCCGGAGTAATCTCGTTGCTGAAAAGCAGTATAAAACTGCTCGATAAGTTCCCGGTTCGCGCTCATTGTTTTTTCCGCTTGCGCCGCGTTTGCTGGAAAATTTCGTCGGGGCTGAGGCCCTGCTCCAGCATCGCCTGCCGCTTGGGTTTGAGCGCGCCAGTGGGGCAAACGCCAACACATTGGCCGCAGAAGACGCAGGTCGTATCGGGCATCCCGTCGCCCATGAAGGTACCGATTTGGGTGTGGAAGCCACGGCCGTTAAAGCTAAGGGCAAACGTATACTGGGCATCCTCAGCGCAAACCTGCACGCAGCGCCAGCAGTTGATGCATTGATTGTAATCGCGCAGGTAAAACGGATTGTCGTCATAAATGGGGGCCGTGCGCTTTTCGCCGCCGTTAAAGCGAGTCTTGTCCGCGCCATATGCTTCCAGATGGGCCAAAATCTCCGGCGCTTCTTCCAAATTGACAGTCGAAGCCAGCATTTCCAGAATGGTGCGCCGACCACGCCGCACAGCTTCGCTTTGCGTGTTGACATTCATCCCCTCAGCCACCTGGGTGACGCAAGCCGCCGCCTGCACCCGCCAGCCCACATCCACTGAACACAAGCGGCACAGCCCGTTGGCCGACAAATGCGGATGGTAGCAAATGACGGGAATATCGATCCCCGCTTCTTTGGCGGCATCATAAATCGTTGTGCCCGCCGGTACAGTCACTTCTTGTCCGTCAATGGTGAGGGTGATGGATTTAGTCATTTAGTCTCCAGTCTCGTAGTCTCTATTCTGTACCCTAAAATTCGCTCCGGGTGAGTGTAAATCCGCATCCGATCCTGGCGCAGATAGGCGACGATGGTGATGTTCCACGCTTCGGCCAGGGCCACGGAAAGGCTGGTGGGCGAGGTGCGGGAACAGATGATGGGGATGCCCATGCGCCGCGCTTTGTTGATCATTTCGCTGCTGATCCGACCGCTGCTGAGCAAAATCCTGTCCTCGGTAACAACATTGGCCTGCAAAGCAGCCCCGGCCAGTTTGTCCAGGCAGTTGTGGCGGCCGACATCCTCGACTTGCAGTAAAACTTGATCGTGAGTGGCGAGAACGGCCGTATGCACCCCTCTCGCTTCTCTGTACATTTCAGCCCCCAAATGAAGCTGTTTCATCAACGCAATTAACTGCTCAGGCGTCGCTGCCAAATCCGAATCCAGCGGCTCATGCTTTTGCGATAAATCATCAAAGGTCACGCCACCGCCACAGCCGGCGGTAACGATGGCCCGCTTGGGCAGTTCCAGCCCGGCATCTTGCAGCCAGACATCGACGCAGGTTTTGCTTTTAGACGGCCGTACCAGACGCACGTCTGCAGCATTCTGAATCAGCCCCTCGTTGAACAAAAAGCCCAGCGCCAATTGATCCAGGTTGTGCGGCGAACACATGAACGTCGCCAATTCCTGGCCATTAACCGAAATACAGGCCAACGCCTCCTCGACAACGGCACCGTCAATGGTTTGCGGGCCATGTCCGTTTAAGCTGATGTAGGTTGCAGGTTTGGTTCCAGTCATTTTCGTTATCGGTAAGCGGTAATCAGTGAACGGTAATCCGATAACCGATTACGGATTACCGTTTACCAGTTCCGGCCACAATTTGATTGCGCTCATTACCGCCGAGGCTGCCGTCTGACCCAGGCCGCAGAGCGAGGTTTCAGTCATCGTAAAGCCGATGTCGAGCAGGGTTTGTTTGTCGGTTGGTTGAGGACCACCGTCGTGAGCGATCCGATCCAGGATTTCCATTTGCCGTTGAGTGCCCAGCTGGCAGGGAAAACATTTGCCGCAGCTTTCGTGGGCAAAGAAATGGCTGAGTTGATAGAGCGCCTGCCGCAGATCGGCCGTTTCATCAAAGACCATGATGACGCCGGAACCCAACGGGAAGCCGTTGGCGCGGGAATCTTCGTAGGTCAAAGGCACATCCAACTTATCCGGGCCGATAAAGGCGCCGGCCGCGCCGCCCATCAAAACGGCTTTGATTGCTTTGCCACCGGGTACGCCGCCGGCCATCTCGATCAGTTCCCGCGTCGTCAGGCCAAAGGGGACTTCGTAGACGCCTGGTTTGGCTACGTGACCGCTGAAGCAGAACCATTTGGTTCCCGGCGACCCTTTTGTGCCCAGCTTGAGCCATTCGTCCAGCCCAACGGAGATGACGGCCAGAACAGCGGCGAAGGTTTCGACGTTGTTGATGACGGTGGGCTGCTGGAAGAGGCCTTGCGTCGTGGGGAAGGGCGGCTTGATGCGGGGAAAGCCCCGTTTGCCCTCGATGGCTTCAAAAAGAGCCGTTTCTTCGCCGCAGATGTAAGCGCCCGCGCCCAGCCGGACTTCGATGTCGAAGTGGAAACCGGGACGGCCCATGATGTTACGCCCCAGGTAACCGGCCTGGCGGGCCAGGGTTACGGCCGTTACCAACCGCCGGTAAGCCCGTGGATATTCACCACGTACAAAAATCCAGCCATTCTCCGCGCCCACTGTGTAAGCGGCAATCGTCATCGCCTCAATCAGGCTGAACGGGTCTTCCTCCAGCAAGCCGCGATCCTTGAACGTGCCCGGCTCGCTCTCGTCGGCATTGGCAATGATGTGCTTTTGACTGGGGTCGCCGGGTGCGCTGCGCGTGTATTTCCACTTTTGACCGGTGGGGAACATCGCCCCGCCGCGCCCCAAGATACCGCTGGCTTCCAGCATTTCGACGATTGCTTCCGGCGTCATGGCCAGCGCTTTTTTGAGGCCAGTGTAACCGTCATGCTTTTCGTAATCGGCCAGGCTCCAGGGGATGACTTTGCCAGCGCGGGCCAGCTTGAGCAGGGGGTATCCGTATTTCTGAATACGCGGTTCTGGATGCGCCCCGGCCAGGAAATTGTTAACGTCGGCCGGGGTCAGATGACCGGCCGGATCGTGGCCGAAGAGGGCGTTGGGGCCATGTTCGCACATACCCAGGCAGGGAACGCGCTCATAGGTAACGCTACCATCGGAACTGGTCTGACCATCTTGCAAGCCCAGCCGATCTTCCAGCGTGCCGATGAAGTCCGCCGAACCAGCCAGGCGGCAGGCCACATCATCGCAAACGCGGATAACGCGCCTGGCTGTCGGTTCGTTGTAGAACATGGTGTAGAACTCAATCACGCCGTGGATGTCGGCCAGGGGAACGCGCAGGGTTTGGCCAATGGCTTGCTGGACTTCACGGGGCAGCCAGCCGTAGACGGCCTGGGCTTCATGAAGGAGGGGGAGCAGAGCATCACGGGAACGGCCGTTATACCTCTCCAAAATCGGCTGTAGAGGAGTTAAATCAACAGATGTGGTTACTGCGGTCACGTGGGCACCTCGTTACAGAATCACAAGTTAGCGGGATATGCCCCATTTTATGAGAAACTGACACAAAATCAAAGATGTACTCAAGAATGTGAGATGGGGATGAGAAACGGCCGTGTCAGAACACATACCCAAGCATTATGCCTCATTTTCCACCCCTATAGTCCTCAGCCAAACCCGAAACACAGAGCCTTTGCCAAACTCGCTGGCCGCCTCTACCCGCCCGCCATGCAAATCAACAATCTCTTTAACAATTCCCAGGCCCAGGCCTGTTCCCGGCACGCCTAACTGAGCCACACGCTGCCCGCGGTAAAATCGCTCAAACAAATGCGGCATATCATCCGGATCAATTCCCATCCCCGTATCTTGAAGCATCAGGCAAACCTCGTCATTTTCCTGGTAAGTCTTGACTTCAATGCTGCCTTCAGGTGTGTAATTGACAGCATTGGTCAATAGATTGGTGACAACCTGGGTTAATTGGTGCGGTGCAGCCAATATCAATGGCAGATCCGTATCCGGTAAAAACCGTAATCGGAGGCCAGCAGCATTAATTTGTGGCAGTTGTGCTGTAACAACCTGGGAAACAATCTCATTCAAATCGACCGGCTTGAACATTCCACCTTGATCTCGGCTCGCTTCCAGGCGCGAAAGGTCCAGAATATCTTCTACTAATTGGCGAATCCGAGCCGTCTCTTTTTGCAGCACAGACACATAATGTTCTCGCCGATCGGCGCGGCCCCGTTCTAGTAAATCCAGATACATGGTCAAATTGGTAATCGGCGTGCGTAGTTCATGGGAGACGTCGGACACAAATTTGGATTTTAAGCGGTCCAACTGTTGTAGTTGTTCGTTGGCTCCGGCCAGTTCCTGAGTCCGCTCGGCCACTCTTTTTTCCAATTCGGCTGCGTGCAGGCGCATCTGGTCGTTCAGCCTTATTGTTTCCAACGATCGCCCAATTTCTTCGCCCACGGTTACTGCCAGGTGAATGTCGCTGTCAGAAAATTCCCTGGTTTTTTGAGAATGAACGCCTATAACACCGATAATTTGTTCGCGCAGGGCTATAGGGACCATCAGGATGGAGTTGATGCCTCTATCTGTGAGAACACTTTTCATTTCGGGTGGTAGAGAAAGATGGCTAATGTCTGACAAAGCAACTGCCACCCCGTTGTCGAAAAATCGTTGCAACACAGGGTTCCCTTTTACCGGAACGTGCCTGTTCTTGATCGAGGATAACTCATCGGACAAACTTTCAGCAATAATGCGAACATTCTCGCGAGTCTCATCAAGTAGAGCACAGACGGTTTGCGGCACACCAAAGTAACGAGCCAATTCCACGCAGCCGATTTGGAGCATTTCGGTTTCATTTTGGGAAACGGCCGTAGCCGCAATGATCCGGTTCAATAAATCTAGTTCTCGTGCCCGCTGCCGCGTTTCCTCAAAAAGCCGCGCATTTTGAATCGCCACGCCAACCTGCCGGCCCACCAATTCCGCCGAACTCCGATCTCTTTCGGAAAAAATATTTTCTTGCGAAAAATAGAAAAGACCCAACGCTCCCAAACAAGTATCACCGGCAACAATAGGCACAAACAAAAACGCTTGAACACCGGCAGCTATCCATTCTGTCAAAGCATCGGGATGATCGGCATAAGCATGTTCCATAATCGCCTGGCGCGTTTTCGTAACCCGCCAGGCTAATCCACGTCCTTCGGGAACAGGCCGCCACTCCAATGCTTCCGGCATGTTAAATAAATAGGGATATGTCATCATTTGACCGTCAGTCGATACCAGCGCCAGCGCCGCACCATCCGCATCGACCAAACCGGCCGCCAATTCAACCACTTGTTTCAAAACGTGGGGCAAATCCAGGGTAGCATTCGTTGCCTGGACGACCTGGCTGACCTGCTGCTCGCGGCGCAGGTTTTCCCCTTTCTCAGCAAAAAGTTGGGCATTATGCAGCACAAGCGATGCCTGCACGGCAAATGCGGAAAGGATACGTGCATGCTTGGGCAAGTAAAAATTCGGCTCCTGCTTATCCAATGAAAGCAGTACATAAATTTCGCCTTCAACGATAATGGGAACCCCAATCCAACTACGAATATGGGCGCCAGCTTCAATTGTGATCCAACCCGGATATTTTGCTGTATCAGGAATGATGACGGGCTGTTTGAATTGGATGAGCTGCGACAAATTAGGCGTTTCTTCGATTATAAAAACTGTGTTTTCTGCTTTAGCCGCCTGGTCGAGTAAAGGATCACGCTCACGGGTACGAACAACAACGGCACGGCCGTTTCCCACCCGCAGCAAACTCATCGTGTCATACGGCACAACGCGACCAATCTGGTCGAGCAAAATATCCATGACTTCATCCAGGTCCAGCGTCGCACTCAACGCCAACCCGGCTTCCCGCAATGACTCGGCCAGAATCCGCTGCTCCCGGTCGGCATCCTGTATGGCCTTACGACGAGTGACATCCTGCTTCATAGCAATATAACGGCTGATCTGTCCCTTTTCGTTCAAAACCGGTGTGATGGTTTGCTCTTCCGTGTACAGGCTGCCGTCTTTGCGCCGGTTCACCAATTCGCCCTGCCAGACACTGCCGCCCATGATCGTCTGCCACATCTGAGCATAAAAAGCATCGTCATGCTGGCCCGATTTCAAAATATTGGGGGTCTGCCCAATTACCTCATCCGGCAAATAGCCGGTTAATTGGGTAAATGCAGGGTTAATCCAGGTAATACGGCCGTTATCATCCGTAATCACAATTGCATTCGCCGCCGACGCCAGAGCCGCACTCTGCCAATGGAGCTGCGTCTCCGCTGCTTCTAGATTAACTATCGCCCGACTCAAATCATCTTGCAATTGGGAAAAATAATGAAACCCCAAATGAGTCATTAAAAAAGCAATCAACAGGCCAATCGCCGAATTGACTAATACAGCAGAAACAGAAAGCCCCAACCCGAAATAATTATAAGCTTCCGCGATAAAAACCAGGCAGGCAGCAGCCAAAAACACAACCCATCTGGCTCGTCGCAAACCTTGGAATTCATGTCGTTTGGCAGGCGGTGTACTCTTCATCAACTTACCCAACACCCAGGTCAACAGCCCTCCCCAACAGTGTCAACAAAACACACTTCAAAAACAACCAGGGCGAATCGAGTTAAACACCGTACCATCATATCACGTTTCCGTACATATGAGTCAATTCTGCGCCAAGTAACCCTCCTAAATTAGAGCCTTCATACCCAACAAAAGACTCCTGGATCGCCCAATTTGCAAAAAATCTTCAAAACAAGAACAAGATGCTAACAATTCAAAACATTTTACAGGTAAAAATCTGCCCTGTTTTCACCAACCATGACAACTATCATGTTAGCTAAATGACTTTTGTTATTGGGTTCCCTATAGAACTTGGGTATGATAAAGGTTGTCCAATCAAGCAATCTACGTTACAAACATGTAGAGGGTAAGCTGCAAAAAGTCTTTTGGTAAAAACCATTATTTTTTGTGGTTTACTTGGGGAAAACGGGAGAACCCTTGCCGTTTAATTCAAAACACTTTCCCGTATTCACCAGCCACTTAACATCGTTATTTTTAGAACCCAAATAATTTTCAAAAGGAGCATATCTATGTTTACCCCGACCCCACTAAAGCTGCGCACCCCGGTGCCTAGTGACATTGAAATTGCCCAAGAGGCGACCCTTAAACCCATCACCCAAATCGCGGAAGAAGTCGGGCTGCTGCCCGAAGAACTAGAACTCTACGGCAATTACAAAGCCAAAGTTCATCTATCCGTCCGCGATAGATTGGCCGACCGCCCCAATGGTAAATACATCGATGTCACAGCTATCACCCCCACCCCACTGGGTGAAGGTAAAACCACCACCACTGTTGGCTTAAGTCAAGCGCTGGGTGCTCATCTTGGCCAAAAGGTAATAACCTGCATCCGCCAGCCATCACAGGGGCCAACCTTTGGCATCAAAGGTGGTGCCGCCGGCGGTGGCTACTCCCAAATCATCCCCATGGAGGATTTCAACCTGCATTTGACCGGTGACATTCACGCGATAACGGCCGCTAACAACCTCTTGGCCGCCGCCATTGATGTACGGATGCACCACGAATCCTACCAATCCGATGAACGTCTCTTCAACGCCCTCTGCCCAGTAGGTAAAGATGGCAGCCGCAGCTTCTCCCCCGTCATGTTCAAGCGCCTCCAAAAACTGGGCATTGACAAAACCGATCCCAACGACCTTACCGCCGAAGAAATCAGCAAATTCTCCCGCCTGGACATCGATCCCGACACCATCACCTGGCGGCGCGTCGTCGACACCAATGACCGCTACCTGCGCGGCATCACCATCGGGCGCGGCAAAAACGAGAAGTTCCAGCGAGAAACCGGTTACGACATCACCGTTGCCAGCGAAATCATGGCCATCCTGGCCCTGACCACCAGCCTGGCCGACATGCGCGACCGGTTAGGTAGCATGGTCATTGGCCAGAGCAAAGTCGGCGACGCCATTACCGCCGATGATCTCGGCGTTGGCGGCGCATTAACCGTCCTCATGAAAGACGCCATCATGCCCAACCTGATGCAGACATTAGAAGGCACGCCGGCCCTGGTTCATGCCGGTCCTTTCGCCAACATCGCCCACGGCAACAGCTCCATCGTCGCCGACCAGATCGCCCTCAAGCTCGTTGGCCCCGACGGCTACGTCCTCACCGAATCCGGCTTTGGCGCTGACATCGGCATGGAAAAATTCTTCAACATCAAATGCCGTTACAGCGGCCTCATCCCCAACGCCGTCGTCCTGGTGGCCACGATTCGCGCCCTGAAGATGCACGGCGGCGGCCCCAAAGTGGTTGCCGGCAAGCCGCTGGACCCGGCCTACACCGAAGAAAATCTGGAACTGCTGGAGAAAGGCTGCGTCAATATGGTCGTCCATATCAAAAACGCGCTGCGCTTTGGCATTCCGGTCGTCGTCGCCGTTAACCGCTTCAAAGACGATACCGACAACGAAGTCGCCCTGGTACGTAAAATCGCCCTGGAAGCGGGCGCGGAAGACGCGGTGATGAGCAATCACTGGACGGAAGGCGGTAAAGGCGCGGTTGAGCTGGGCAAAGCGGTTATGGCTGCCTGCGAAAAACCAAGCAACTTCAAGTTCCTCTACCCGCTGGAAATCTCCATCAAAGAAAAAATCGAAACCATCGCTAAAGAAATTTATGGCGCGGATGGTGTCGAATACTCTGAGAAAGCGGAAGAGCAGATCGCTGACTACAACCGGCTGGGCTTTAACAAGCTGCCAATGTGCATGGCCAAGACGCACTTGAGCCTGAGCCACGACCCGACGTTGAAAGGAGCGCCTAAGGGCTTTATTTTGCCGGTGCGTGAGATTCGGGCCAGCGTTGGTGCCGGGTTCCTCTACCCACTGCTGGGTGAAATGAGCACGATGCCTGGTCTGCCCACTCGCCCGGTCTTCTATGATGTTGACCTGGATTTGGAGACGGGCAAGGTACTGGGCTTGTTCTAATCCGTTAGTCTGGTAGTCCGGCTGACGATAACCATATGGTTATAAATGGGAAACGCCTGGCGTGAGTCAGGCGTTTTCTTTTTGACGGCGCCTGATTAACGTATACTTGGGACATGATTGGTGCAATAGCCGGTGACGTGATTGGCTCGGTTTTTGAACGCCGGCCGATAAAGACGACCGATTTCCCCCTATTCTCGCCTCATTCCCGTTTTACCGATGATACGGTTTTGACGGTGGCGGTAGCTTATGCCATCCTGAACGGCATAGATTATGGGGAAGCGATCCAGGATTTTGGCCGCCGTTATCCCAATGCGGGGTATGGTGGTTCTTTTTTTAACTGGCTGCTGGTTGAGGAGAGACGGCCGTATAACAGTTGGGGTAATGGCTCGGCAATGCGGGTCAGTCCGGTGGGTTGGGCGTTTGACTCGCTAGATGCGGTGCTGGCCGAGGCGGAAAAGAGTGCGGCCGTTACCCACAATCATCCCGAAGGCATCATGGGGGCGCAGGCGACGGCCGTTGCCATCCATCTCGCTCGCAAAGGTCACAGCAAAACCGACATCAAAGCCGAAATCAGCCGGCGGTTTGGCTATGATTTGGAACGGACAGTGGATGGGATACGGCCGTTCTACCATTTCGACGTCTCCTGCCAGGGTTCTGTACCCGAATCGATCATCGCCTTCCTGGAATCAGACAGCGTGGAAGACGCTATCCGCAAAGCCGTCTCGCTGGGCGGCGATACGGACACGATGGGCTGCATCGCCGGCGGCATTGCCGAAGCCTTTTATGGCCAAATCCCACCGAAAATTACCAGCGAAGTGCGGCGGCGATTGCCCGACGAATTTTTGACCATCATCGACACCTTTCAATCTACTTTTGGCCGATGACTGTCCTCTACCACTTCAGCGACGATGCCCACATCACCTGTTTTGAACCCCGCCCTGCGCCTAACCCAAGTCTAGGGTTGGAAGGCAAGATGGTGTTTGCCATTAATGAACGGATGATGGTCAACTTCTTTCTACCCCGTGACTGCCCACGTGTCACTTTTTACGCGCTGCCGGAGAGCAAGCCGGAGGATGTGGAGCGATTGTTGGGCGAAAGCAGGCATGTGGTTGCGATTGAGTCGGGCTGGCTGGGGCGGGTGATACACGGCCGTATCCACCTCTATACTCTACCCGCAGATACCTTCACCGTATGGGATGAAGGGGCCGGTTACTACATCTCCCGCCAGCCGGTCACGCCGCCGGCCAGGCGCACCATCGACAATATGCTGCTGGAACTGGCCCATCACGACGTCGAAGTCCGCATCCTGCCTTCACTCTGGCCTTTATGGGATGCGGTGGTAAACTCATCGTTACAATATTCCATGATTCGGATGCGAAATGCACAACCTCGGTGAAAATCATGACTCCTGAAGAACAATACCCCTACCCCCGCCGCCGCGTCATTCGCTATTTGCTGAATAAATTGGCCTTACTGACTCTCCATACCCTGTCCGATTTTCAGGTTATCGGCCGCGAAAATTTGCCCGAAAAAGGGCCACTGCTGCTGGTCGGCAACCATTTCCACTTTGGCGACCCGGTCATTGCCGTAGCCATTGCCCGCTGGCCGATGGAATTTGTGGGCGGCTTCCAATTTATTGACGGGCCAACCTGGACTCATTGGATTCCATCAACGTGGGGGTTTTATAAATTACGGCGGGGCAATGCTTCAAAAGATGCGTTACGAGCGGGAACGGCCGTGCTCAAACAAAACGGCATCCTGGGCATCTTCCCTGAAGGCGGCTCCTGGGCGCCTGTCCTGCGCCCGCCACGACCCGGCACCGCCTACCTGGCCGTCCGCTCCGGCGCACCCATCATCCCCATCGGCATCGACGGCTTGATCAATCTTTTCCCCTACCTGCGCCAGCGCAAACGGGCTACCGTCACCGTGCGCATCGGCAAACCGTTCGGCCCCTTCACCGCCGAGGGCCGAGGCCGCCAGCGCCGCGAACAACTGGACGCCATCAGCGATGAAATTATGCAGCAAATCGCCAATCTTATTCCACCGGAACGACATGGCGTGTACTCAACCGATCCCATTTTGCGGACCGAGGCCGAAAAAGTAGCGGCCTGGCCTTTTGACGACCCCGACAAAGCGGAGGGTACGATATAAAGGTTGCTGGTAGCTGGTTGCCAGTGGCTGATAACTAACTAACTAACCAACTAACCCAAAACCATTTGAGAGGACTTCCACATGGCAAATTCCCATCTTTGGTGGCAAACTGGAACTATCTATCAGATTTATCCCCGCTCCTTCCAGGACAGCAACGGCGATGGCATCGGCGATTTGGCCGGTATTAACCAACGGCTCGATTATTTGCACAGCCTCAATGTCGAGGCCGTCTGGCTGTCGCCCATTTATCCTTCACCGATGCACGATTTTGGCTACGACGTGGCCGATTATGTCGATATCAACCCTATGTTCGGCACGATGGCCGACTTTGACGATCTGCTGGCCAGTCTGCACCAACGAGGCATGAAACTCATCCTTGACCTCGTCCCCAACCACACCTCCGACGAGCATGAATGGTTTCGTGAAAGCCGCAGCAGCCGCGACAATCCCAAACGCGATTGGTACATCTGGCGCGATCCGGCCCCTGATGGCGGGCCACCCAACAACTGGCTCAGCTTCTTCGGCGGCCCGGCCTGGACGTTTGACGAGCATACCGGCCAATATTACCTGCACCAATTCGTCACCCAACAGCCGGAACTCAACTACCGTCACCCCGACGTCCTGCCGACCATGCTCAAAAACATGCGCTTCTGGTTGGACAAAGGGGTCGATGGCTTCCGCGTCGATGTCATTTGGCTGATGATGAAGGATGAACTGCTGCGCGACGAACCACCCAACCCGGATTGGGACGGTGTCGTACCCCACAACAGCCTGCGCCACATTTACACCCAAGGCGTGTCCGGCATTCACGATCTCATCCGCCAGATGCGGGCTGTCCTGGACGAGTATGATGAACGGATGATGGTGGGCGAGATTTACCTGCCCAATGAGGAGTTAGTGACGTATTACGGCCGTTTCCACCCCAACGGCGCCAACGACGAATGCCACATGCCCTTCAACTTCCAACTTATCAACACGCCCTGGGATGCACAAACTGTGCGCCGCGCGGTTGACGCTTACGAAGCCGCCCTGCCGGACAATGCCTGGCCCAATTGGGTATTGGGCAACCACGACCAGCACCGGCTGGCGACACGCGTCGGCCCGGCCCAGGCTCGCGTGGTCACGATGCTGCTGCTGACCCTGCGCGGCACGCCCACCTGCTACTACGGCGACGAAATCGGCATGGAAAACGTGCCTATCCCGCCCGAATTTGTCCAGGATCCGCCGGCCGTTTTGCAGCCGGAACTGGCTCACCTCATCGGCCGCGACCCGGAGCGGACGCCGATGCAGTGGGACGCTTCGCCCAACGCCGGGTTTGCTCCGGATGGTGTTGTCACCTGGCTGCCGGTTGCCGCCGATTATGCCCGGCGCAACGTCGCCCAACAGGAAAGCGATCCGGTGTCAATGCTCAATTTCTTCCGCGCCTTAACCAAACTGCGGCAGGCCGAACCGGCGCTGAATCGGGGGGTTTATACGGCCGTAAATACCGGTGTCGAAGATATTTTTGCTTACCGCCGCACTGCCAACGCCGATTTCCTGGTCATCCTCAATTTCGGCGGCGGTACGAACACACTCAATCTGGCCCATGTGGCCAAACGAGCCGAGATTGCCATCGCCACGGACATGACCCGCAGCGGCTCGGTAGATTTGAGCAACATGACAATTTACCCGAATGAAGGGCTTGTTTTACGATTAACACATTAAACACGGTAGGGGCGGGACGACGCGGGATAGGCTGAATGAAAGCGCACGATCTTATCTCCGTGTCGTCTCGCCCGCACAAATGGCAATTTTGGGCGAGACGACCGGGAGATAAGGCCATCCGTTCAGCAAAAATTAGCCCCGGTCGTCCCGCCCCTACGAAAGGGATTATTTATGGATGATCGCGCATTCACAAAATTGGCTGATTTTCTGTTAAAAATCCCAGCTTTAGATGGACCAATATTCAAAGGTACTGATAAAAATGACCTGTGGTGGGTCAAGTTTTCGATTAATATAAACCATCAATTGGCATGGCATGTTGTCCAAGAGTTAGGTTTTGTCTTAAACAATCTGTCCATACAAGAAAACCTGCCAACCGTTTTTTATCCGGTTTCACCACCACCATACCTGAATGGAAGTCCGAAAGATTATCTTTCTTGGGTCATCGAAACAAAATCGAAAAAGTTCAAACCAGGAACCTGCGCTCGATGGCTCGAAAGTCGTTTGCCTCAACCCGTCGAAGATGAAGCTCAATGGCAGGTTGATGAATGAAAAAGGGGATGCAAAATGAGTTATGATCTAGTCATCAAAAACGGCCGTATCATCACCGCCCACACATCTTACAATGCCGACATCGCCATTCAGGGCGAACAAATCGCCGCCATCGGGCAGGGCTTGTCCGGCCAGCGTGAGATTGACGCCAGCGGCAAACTGGTCACGCCAGGCGCGGTGGACATCCACGTCCACCTGGAAATGCCCATCGGCAAATTCACCTCCAGCGACGACTTTTTTACCGGCACGCGGGCGGCGGCCTTTGGCGGCACGACGGCCGTTGTCGATTTCATCGAGCGGCAGCCGGACGAGACGATGCTGGAAGCGCTGGCCGCCCGTCGAGCATTGGCCGATCCTAAAGTCGTGATTGACTACGGCCTGCACATGACCATCGGTCCCAACGACATCGCCCATCTGGACGAGGTTCCGGCCGTTTACGAGGCGGGCTGCGGCAGCTTCAAGCTGTACATGGCCTATGGCCTGCGCCTGACCGACGACCAGCTTCTCCAAGCGCTGAAGGCCATCGGCGACGTCAACGGCCTGCCTGTCGTCCACGCCGAAAATTGGGACGTGATTTGTGCGTTGGTGGCTGAGAATTTGCGGAACGGCCGTACCACCCCCCATTACCATCCCCTCAGCCGCCCGGCCCTCATGGAAGGTGAAGCCACCGGTCGCGTCATTGACATCGCCACACTGGTGGGGACGCGGCTGCACATCTTCCACGTCACCTGCGACAACACCGTGCAGCGCATCGCCGCCGCCCGCGCCCGCGGCCGGTCCGTCACCGGCGAAACCTGTCCGCAATATTTGCTGATGACCCAGGAAGCCTACGACCGGCCTGGCGTCGAGGGTGCGCTGCCGGTTTGCGCGCCGCCCATCCGCTACCAGGATTCGCAAGACGCGTTATGGCGGGCGCTAGGCAACGGCGATTTGCAAATCGTCACCACCGACCACTGCCCCTTTACCCGCGCCGAAAAGGAGACGGGCATCCGGGCCAACGATTTCAGCCAGATTCCTGGTGGCGTGCCGGGAATTGAGATGCGGTATACGGCCGTGTATAGTCAGGGCGTGAAGCGCGGCTTGCTAACGGAAAATCAATGGGTCGCCGCCTGCTGCACGACTCCGGCGCAGTTGGCCGGCTTCAACCGTAAAGGCGACATCCTCGTTGGCTACGACGCTGACCTGGTCATCTTTGATCCCGACAAAGAAGTGACGCTCTCCACCGATTTCCTGCACGAAAACGTCGATTGGACGCTGTATGACGGCGTCCAATTGCAGGGTTGGCCCAAAACGACGCTCAGTCGGGGCCGGGTGATTGTGGATGATGGTGAATTTGTGGGGGAGAGGGGGGACGGCCGTTTCATCAAGCGGGGATTTGGAGATTAGGGGATGACACAATCTTCCAAAATCCCCCAATCTCCTAATCTCCGCCTCCCAATCTTTCTCATTTTGCTGGTCTACCTCATTCTCGGCGGGCTGTATGCCAGTTACACACCGGATTGGCAGGCCCCCGACGAACCGGCCCATTACAATTATGTCAAGCAGTTGGCTAACGGCCGTTTCCCCATCATGCAGCCCGGCGATTACAACGAAGCAACCAAAAACGAAATCATCAGCTCCGGCTTTGCCCCAGAATATTCGATTGATTCTTTCACTTATGAAGATTGGCAGCCGCCGCTCTACTACTTGCTGCTGACGCCGGTTTTCTGGCTGACCAATGGGTCGCTTCTGGCGCTGCGGCTGGTTTCGGTGGTTTTGGGCGGCGGCGTGGTTCTGCTGGCTTACGTGCTGGCCCGACGGCTGTTTCCGGATAAAATGTGGCTGGCCTGGGGCACGGCCGTATTCGTCGCTTTCCTGCCCCAACATCTAGCTATCATGGCTTCGGTTAACAATGATGCGCTGGCCGAGTTGATTATTGCGGCGATTTTGGTGGTTTTGGTGAAGACAGGGCGAGTAGCGAGTGGCGAGTGGCGAGTGGTAGGAATCTTGTTGGGGCTGGGTTTTCTAACGAAGGGGACGGTGTATCCGTTAACGGCCGTAATCGGTCTGGCGATCATCTGGCAAACCTGGGGAAACTGGCGCAGGTTCATTCAAACAGGTTTCCAGGCCGCGATACCGGCATTTTTGTTAGGCATCTTGTGGTGGGGTCGCAACGTTGCCATTTACGGCGGACTGGATTTCCTGGGCAAAGCAGCCCACGACGCCGTCGTCATCGGCCAGCCGCGCACCGCCGATTGGATCGCCGCGCAAGGGTTCGGCTCAGTCGCCCGCCAGTTTATCCAGACCACGTTCCACAGCTTTTGGGGCCAGTTCGGTTGGATGGCTTTGCCGATGAATAATCCCGGCTGGTTGTATCCGCTGTTGTGGATGGGAACGGCCGTTGTCATTTTAGGATTAGTCCTTAGTCTTCAGTCTCTAGTCTCCAGTCTCCGAACACCCATCATCAATCCTTCGACAAGCTCAGGACAAGTTCTTCAATCATTAATCTTGCTAACAACATTCCTCCTGACCCTCGCAGTCCATCTGGTCTACAACATCACCTTTGTCCAGCATCAGGGACGCTACCTGTTCCCGGCGCTGCTGCCAATTGGGGTTGGTGTGGCAGTGGGATTGGATGCCTGGCTGCGCTTGCCATTCCTCAAACGCTTCTCGTTTCTACACTATTTAATGCCATTGGGATTAGGATTAGCGCTTGTTACCCTGGATTTGTGGGCGCTGTTTCGTATCATCGTCCCCTTTCTGGCGTAGATTATGAATGAAGTGAACGGCCGTCACCCCCAAACCCTGAACCGTCTTTCCATTTTGCTGGTTTTCGTGCTGGCGGTGGGGCTGTACGGCCGTGCCCTGCAATTCGGCTTCTTCAACGACGATCCCACCGGTCACTTTAACTGGATGGCCGGGCAGTCGTATTGGCGATTTTTCAGCAGTTCGGCCGGGTATGGTTACTACCGGCCGGTGGTGTTCGCCAGTTTGAAACTCCTGCATGACATTTTCGGCGGGTATTTTGCGCCAGGTTTTCATGCTTTCCTGCTGTTCCTGCACGGAACTAATGTGGCAATGGTCTGGCTGCTGGCCTGGCATTTAGGGCAGCGGCGCGATTTTGCCTGGCTGGCGGCGCTGGCTTTTGCTGCCATGCCCTTCAGCTACGAAGCGGTGGCTTACGTTGCCTCGCTGACCCATCCGCTGGTGACGTTTTGGCTGCTACTGACGCTGCTGCTTTATCGCCAGGCACGATTGAAAAACAACATCGGCTATTTTGCCGCCGCTTTTCTCACGCTGTTTTTGGGGTTGTTCAGCCATGAAAACGGGCTGTTCATCTCACTGGCTTTGGCCGGGATGGATTGGCTGTTGTGGCCGCCACATAAACAAGATTGGTGGAAACGGCCGTTTCTCCCCTATTTCATCCCCGCCACCCTGTACTTCATCCTATGGTTCACCATCCCCAAAGCAGGCGAACAAAGCCTGCCTACCATTTCTCGACTAATTGCCAATCTCATTCCCACTCTGCAAACGCTTGTTTACCCAATTT
The DNA here is from genome assembly GCA_020634245.1 of Ardenticatenaceae bacterium. Lineage (GTDB taxonomy): Bacteria > Chloroflexota > Anaerolineae > Promineifilales > Promineifilaceae > JACKCC01. Next base: position 505,374 of record JACKCC010000008.1, read on the forward strand.
TGCCACTCTTTCAATTGGATGCTGGCGATACCATACTGTTATTTGTCGCCAGCGCCGCGTTTACTCTGGTCACCTACCTGCTGGCACGCAAAGCCCAATCTGTAAGCCTGTGGCTCTTTGCCCTGGGCTGGATTGTGTGCAGCGCTGCGCCATCCATCCTGGTCTTGAACTCCGATTACCTATATGGCAGCCCGCGCCTGCATTATTTGCCGTCGATTGGGGTGGCGCTGTTGTGGGGGCTGCCGCTGCTGGCAATTAAGTTCAATCAGAAAGTTGTCGTCCTGCGTATCCTCATTCCTATCGTCTACTTGTTGGCTGTCGCCCTGCCGCCGCTGCCGTTCATCAACTGCCAGATGGATTTTTACGCTCGGACCAGCCAGATTGTTCACCAGATGGGGCAGGTGGGAGTCACTGCTCCGCCGGAGCGGGAACTGATTTTTGCCAATTTGCCCTACTTTTTCAGCTCTTACGACAAACATCCAGACGGCTGCCCCAATCCATACCCCTGGACGCCGGTGGGCGCGGTGGTGATTCCGCCGTACGCCCAGGCCAGAGATTTTGTGCGCTTTAACGGCGGGCCGGATCGTCCGGTAACGGCCGTTACCATTCCCGATTACACCCCCGGCTGGAACACCTACGGCCCGGATCGTTCGCTGGCTGAGATTCGTGAAGAATTGCCGGATACGGCCGTTTACGTTTTCAACCTATCCGATGGTGATTTCTTTGACTTGACCAACGCCTGGCAGCCAGATGCGGCTATCAGCCAGCCAGAAGCCACCTTTGGCAACGAAATCAGCCTGATTGGGGCGCAGGTCAATCGCACTGCGGACGAAATTGAGGTTGTGGCGGATTGGCAGGTATTGAAGGAGGGGGAACGGCCGTTAACCGTCTTCGTCCATCTGTATGACAGCACAGACGCACTGGTCGCCCAACACGACGGCCCACCGGCTCAGGGATTCGTCCCCTGGCCATTTTGGCAGCCCGGCGACATCATCATCGACCGGCACGCCATACCGCTACCCGCGCCATTGGCGTCGGGCAATTATCAGCTGGCAGTTGGCATGTACGATTCAAACAGTGGCGAACGATTGGCGGGAATGACTGGCTCCGCTCCTCTACCCGACAACATTTACGTGCTGGAACAGTTCACAACTCCCTAAAACCAGCCCGGACGTCAACGTCCGGTCTACAAAACGACACCGGCTCAAGCCGGTTGGCCATGCGCATAAGGCAGCCCTGTTCACAGGGCGTTGTGCGGACGCAGTGTCCGCCACTAGCCCGGCGGCTTCAGCCCCGAGCGGGGACGGCCATTCTCAAACAATGCGCGGCCCCTTGTCACTGGAAACCGTGACCATTTCCCAGGCCATCGAATCGGCGCGCAGGATGATTTCGCGGACCTGGTTGTTAGGCAGCATGATGAGGACGTGACGGCCGTTCTCATCCACCCACTGCCGCCCCTGCTCCACCGACCACCAGGAACCCTCAATCTCCACCCGCTGCACGCGGACGGAACCGTCGGTATTAAACGTACAATCAACGCTAATTTGCTTCATGATTCTTGTATTCTCTTTTTTCTCTCCGTAAATGCTCTTTGTATCTCTGTGTAATTTCCCCGCCTCAACAACCTGGCGCGCAAATTTCGTTTGGCAGTTAGTGCAGCGATAGGCTGGTTTGCCCTTTTCCAGCGGAATCAGCGGTACAAAAAACAAGGCAAAATAATTACGGATTTTAACCGGTTCAAACTGGGCGATTTGCTGACAATGGGGGCAGCGGAACGTGGTCGCCGTGGCTTCATGGTCTTTCACCGTGCGCTGCCGGGTTCCAAAAATGATAAACATGACTCTCTCCTAGCGCATAACCTAGCTCATGTCATTCCGACCGAAGGGAGAGCCTGCCCTGAGCATCGCCGAAGGGAATCCCAACGGAGTTACAATAACAAGTGTAGCGCTTGGCAAACGAGGTAAGGATCCCTCAGGCTCCGCCTTCGGAATGACAAATGCACTCTTAATCCATACGCGGCCGTTTTTTCCTGATAGCTGCTACCAATTCCGCAACTCTGTTATGTCGTTCCATATAAGCGATACACTCCCGCATTTTGTCGGTAATCGTTTCGCCGCCAATATCATTCTTGTTGACGCCCAATTCAAACAACAAGCCATAAAATTCGCCATCGTTGAAGCCACTGCGTAAGTCGGCCAGAAGTTGGCTGCGCGAAGGCAAGCCCGCCTGCCGCATCGCCGATGTGCTGACGCCGTTGAGCAGTTCTTGCACGTTGAGCATAATCAGTTCCCCATTTTTGCCGGGATAAGGAAGAACGTCGATTTTTTGTTTTTCTAGCTGTTCCAGATAGGCATACCCAATGGGCGTTACGTCGGCATGGCCGGGAATAGGCACCACTTCCTGCGGTTTTGTACCCTGGATGGTTTCGTGGATGCTGGCAAATTCCAGGCGCAGCGAGTAGAGAAACTGTCGCCGATCCCCATCTCCAATAATGGAAATGCGGATGGCGGCCGCCTTGATGTCCGCTTTGACGAGAGCGGTGAAGCCGTCGGCGTGGAGCATGACGCCGGTGTGCCAGCGGATGTCGGGGTCAATGCGTTGATGCTGCCGCACGATGAAGCGGTGCAGGATGCTGTGGGGCAGGACGGTATATTGGTAAGCAAATTGGAGCGCATCGGCATCGTTCCAGGCAAAATCGGGCTGCTCTTTGCTGATGAGGTCGGGGATAAGCATCTGCTGCCGGTCGGGGAGTTCAAAGGCCAGCTCGAATTTGAGCATCATCTCCCGCAGAAAGCGGCGCTGCGTGGCGGTGGGGAAAGCGGCGGTGGGCAGGAAATCCCGGAAGCGACTGTGATGCAGGAGGCCGTATTGTTTTTGCAGGTCTTTATTGTTCAGCAAAGCGTAGATGCCTCCCGTGATCCAATTGGGATTGAGGACGTTGGTATCGTGGACGCGGTCGTCGTTTTCTTCGAAATCAAAGTTGAGAACGATGCCTAAATCATGCAGAAAGCGGATGAGGGTGTGCTGGCTGCTTTCATCCGTGACGCCATTGGTTTGGCATAGCTCCTGATAAGCGGCGTAAGGAATGTAATCCTGTTCCGCTTGCATCGTTGCGAGGGTTTGTTTGACTTGCATCCAACTGGCGGGGAAGGCGGAATCGACATGGGCCATTCTGGCAAGAATGTCAGCGATTTCGGCTTTGAGATCGTCAAGGCCCGTGTCGTCGCGGGCGGAGGTGCGGATGAAGCCTTTGATGGCCGGGTATTTTTCTTGCAGGCCGCGCCGGTTGATGTCCAGATGATGTTGGTCTGATTTGTTGATGACGATGAGGACGGGGGCGTCGGGAGCGAAGCTGTTGATGAGCGCCAGCCAATACTCGACGCGCCCCTCGTCTTCTCCCTGGCGGGCGTCGAGGACGAGGAGGTAGAGGCTGCGTTTGGTGAGGAAGAATTGGTGGGTGGCGTGCATGATTTCCTGCCCGCCGAAATCCCAGATGTTGAGGGCGACGGGGACGACGCCCTGCTGGGGACGATTGACGTCCAGCGACCAGGTTTCGATGTTGATGCCTTCGGTTTGGTTTTCGGCTTCGTCAAAGCGCTGACCCATGAGCCGCTTGACGAGGGAGGTTTTGCCCACACCCCCTTGCCCGACGAGGATGAGTTTGGCTTCATTGAGCGGGCGGGCAGCTTCTGCCTGCTGTTGGCGCAGATAATCCAGGATGGCTTGGGCGTTGTTCTTCTGTGCCACAATTTCTGGCGGGATGGGTAAGTCGGGGTTACCTCCGAGCCAAAGTTTTTCCAACTTTGTCAATTGTATGATTTCGGGCGGTACGGTGGTTAGTTGATTCTCATGAAGATAAAGTCCCCTCAACCTTACCAACTGCCCCATTTCCGGTGGGATGGCTGTTAGTTCATTTCTGCCAAGCACAATCTCCCACAAATCCGTCAACTGACCTATTTCGGATGGAACTGTCGTTAACTGATTATCTTGAAGCCGAAGCCTCTCCAACTTCATCAACAGTCCAATTTCGGGCAGAACGGCCATTAGCTGATTATCCTGAAGCCGAAGAGTGCTCAATGTCGTCAATAGTCCAATTTCCGGCGGAACGACCGTTAAGCCCAACCCACTCAAATCAAGCTCAGTTGCCGATTCAGTTTTCGCCTCTTTAATTCGGCGTAACGCCTCCTGGTAAGCGTCATCCGGGTTGTCGTATTTGTAGTCGCTCATGGGTCGGTCTCAGGTTTCAGGTCAGGTTACAGGCACTTCGGAAGTGCCTGTCACCTCGTAGCCACGAATGAAATGATGGGGGAAGTATAGCAGAGCGGGCAGGTTTTGGGGAAATTACTTGGCAAGACCTGCGAGGTTTTCGAAAACCTCGCAGGTCTACCGTCACTACCGCTTGCGCCAAAACCAGGCCAGCTTGCGGTACTTCACCCACTCATAATACATCATGTACAGGCTCAGGCGCAGGCCGTGTAAGCCGTCTTTGTAACCGTCTAACGTGACGTAGCGCCAGTAAAACTGGCGCAGGGGTTGGAGGATGAAGTTGTGCGGGCGGGGATGGACGCCCTGCTCCTTGAGGATTTTGGCATCGTAAGTGGAATAGGCCCGCTGCTTGTACTGGAAATGGGCCACGTCGCGGTAGTTGTGGTGGATGAGGACGTTTTCCAGATAACCAATCTCGCCATCAACGACGGCGATTTCGTGGACAGGGCGCTCGTAGCGGACTTTGCCGTGCTTGAACAAGCGCAGTTGGTAATCGGGATACCAACCCGCGCCCAGCGTCAGCTTGCCAAAGATGTAGTTGTGGCGGGGCACGTACCAACCCATCTCTGGTCGCTCGGCCATCACGCGGCGGATTTCCTGGCCCAATTCTTCCGTCCCTCGCTCGTCAGCATCGACGAAAAAGACCCAATCGGTCTGGATGGCGTCGAGAGCGGCGTTGCGCTGCTGGGCAAAATTTTCAAATTTGGATTGCAAGATTTCCGCGCCGGCCGCCTGGGCCAACGCCACTGTCTCATCCTGGCTGAACTGATCGAAGACCACCACCCGGTCGGCCCAATGCAGGCTTTCGATACAGGCCTGGATGTGTTGGGCTTCGTTGCGGGTGAGGATAACGGCCGTTAGTTCTGGTGGCTGGTGGCTGGTGGCTGGTGGCTGGGGAGTGTTCATCACTTGCAAACTTGCTACTTGCTACTTGTTTTTGTTGGCTCTGCGCCAGATGGCGGCGATTTCCTGATAAGCCTGTTTGAGTTCGGGATCGGCCGTTTTGGCCGCTTTGCGCTTCATTGCTTTTTGTACCAGCCAGGTGGCCAGCGTGGTGCGGAAACGGCCGTAATGCCGATGATACAACCTGGCCCGGCTCTCCCACAAATTGACGATTGACTGGGCCGGAATCTGGCGGGTGCTTTCGCCGCCATAATGGACGATTTCGGCCTGGGGCACAGAATAGATTTCCCAGCCGGCGCGGCGAATGCGCCAGCCCCAATCGATTTCTTCGCAGTACATGTGGAACGATTCGTCAAAACCGCCGGTCGCTTCGACCACGTCAGCCCGGACCAGCATGGATGCGCCCAGGGCGAAATCGACCTGGAACGGATCACCATTGCGCCGGTAGTTGCGGCGGGCGTAACGGCCGTTCAACCAGCCATCATACAATCGCGCCGGCAGTGGGAACAGGTCAAACGTAAGCTGTTTAATACCGGGAAAAGCAAAAGCGCTGTGTTGGAAACGGCCGTCGCCATACACCAATCGTGGCCCGGCCATCCCCGCTTTGGGCCGCTGATCCAGGCAGTTGACCAGGTGCGTTAGCGCCCCTTTACCCACCAGCGTGTCAGGATTCAGCAGCAAGTAATAACGGGGATTCGCTTCCACTGCTGCCTTCATGCCCTGGTTGTTGGCCGCACCAAAGCCGGGATTATGCTCGTTGATGACCAGATGCACGTCAGGGAACAAATCGGCCACCAGGTCAACCGAACCATCGGTCGAGGCATTGTCCACCACCCAGGTTTCCACCTTCAATCCGCTCCGCCGCTTTTCAGCACAAACAGAACGCAGGCAGTTGGCCAGGTAATTGCGCACATTCCAGCTTACGATTATGACAGCAACGTCTAACATTGGTCGAGTAGTCTTGTAGTCAAATAGTCTCTAGTCGCCAGCCTCTAGCAACGGCAACAGCGGCGCATACGCTTCATCTGTCACCGGTTCTAGTCCAGCCCAGCCGTAAAAATCGGTGGAGCAGACGGAGTTGACACAGGCTTCGGAAGCGGCGAATTGAGGCAATACGGCCGTTACTTCTCTGGCCAACCCCAACGGAAAAGCAGCCCCAAAGACCACCGTGTCGTTGGGAATTTGCGGGCTGAGAGCCAGGATTTGTGTCTCATCGTAAATGCCCGGCACTGTGTCAAAAATACTGGCCCGGTCATCGCGCAGCCGGTAGCCGCCAAACTCCACTTCACCAAAAACGATGACATAGCCAATCGGGCTGCGCGTCGGCGACAGTCCCAGCCGCCGCCAAATTTCCGGCGGGTCTTCGCCATACTGCCACGGCCGTTCATCATAGGGCAAAATCGGCGGGATGTAAGCGGCCGTCACAAAATCCACTTCCCGATTGTAAAGAGCCAGCATCAGACTGCTAGTCGTTTCGTATTGCACCACGTCGCCCGGTTCGACGCCGGCATCGGCCAATTGGACCTGAATGGCCAGGAATTCGGGCACACTGGTCGTGTCCACCACACCCCAACTGCGGCCAGCCAAATCTTCAACAGCATTCAGGCCGCTGTCGCGCCGGGTGACGATCATTCCCGCTTGCCAGGTGAGGCCATCAGGCTGCATAGCGACCAATCCGGGCTGGGCGCCGCACTGTTGGCTGGCCCGTGCATAATCCAACGCCGAAAGGACGCCAATCGTGTCTTGCGGCGCAGCGCACAGCAAATCAATCAAGGTTGGGGTGTCGTCGGGAATGCCTACGGCAAACTGCTGGCCGGTAGTTTCGGTTAAGATTTGGGCCAATGGCTCGCCGCGTGTAGTAATAACGGCCGTATTCACCGTCGGCGGGAACAGCAACTGCACCGGCCTCTCTTCTGACCCTATTGGCGATTTTGTCACTTCTATCACAACCTCTTCGGGCACAACCCGGGTCACTTCCTGGTTGACGACACGGGTTACTTCAATGGGAACGGCCGTTCCTACAGCCACGACATCGCCATCAACCGTCACCAATCGCGTCACTTCCACAAACGCTATATTCGGCTGGCAAGCCGCTGCCAACAAGCCAACGAGCAAACCAACAAACAAACCCACTAAAATTCTCTTATTCATCTGTACGCCAATAAAAAAGTGTGCTGATTTTTGTCAGAGCAAGGCCCGCCGCGCCCCAACAAATCTGTTTATAGTGTACCGTGTGGACGGGTAAACTGGCAATGGATGTTTAGACTGGCTTAAGGATGGAGCAAAGATGCAGAGTTACAAGGTGGCAAAGTCACTTTAATACTTTGCCATCTTGCAACTCTGCCACTCTGTTACTTTTCTTCCTTCATCGGGATCTCACGCGGCTCACAGGTGGGTATTTTAGCTTCATCGGGGATGTCCACTGTGATGTCATGGGGATCGACGCGGGTATTGAATTCGGCAATGCCCACATCCTCGTGGATCAAACCAGCCCAAACCGGCTGCGGATTGCGGTCGCCAAAGACGTTAACCAGCCGGATACCGCCGGTAATCAGTGCCCGTTCGCCAGGCATTAGATAAGTGTAGCCGTCGATTTCCACCAAATCTTCGGGGTTGCCTACCGCCCAACGATAAGGGTAGTTGGTGATCTCGTTTTCATAGCCGATGGCCACCCGCCAGGCCCCTGATTCGGTGTGCCAGCCCAGCGTGTTGTAGTTCCAGTCGGAGTCATAGACGGTTCCCGGCTCCGGCCCGGTAGTGCGGATGGGGGCCAAGCCATAGTTTTCGACGGTCATGGTGAAGTAGAGGGTGTCGCAGATGGTTACGGCCGTTACCGAAAATTGCACCGTATCCCCGGCCGGCGGCGCGAAAATGTCAGCGCGGGGTACACCGCCGTATTCGATGGTCAGGCTGTCCTCCACGCGGACTTTCTGTCCCTCGGCATCCTCAGCGATGGCAACGAGTGGATACGTGCCATCCGGCGGCGGCGTAGCGCCATTATCCACGCCGCCCTCGTAATCGTAATAGTGGCGGCCCGGCGCATTGGCCGGAATGTCCCGCTCCAATTCGGAAATAGGCGCTTCCTGCCCATCGGGCATGAGCAGGAACACGCGCAGACTGGCTGCTTGCTTGGTCAGGTAAAACTGCGGCCGTACCCGGTCAGAAATGCCATCCCGGTTGGGCGTAAAAACGTGCGGCGAAACGGTAAAGTTACGCATATCGGGCAAAGCCATGTCGGCATCGGCAATGGTCAGAGGCCCGGTTCCTGTTTCGGTTACACCATCCTCATCCTTCGCCTCAATCGTCCAGGTATACACCCCATTTTGCAGCAAGCGAGCCAAAATCTCGCCCTGAATCTGGTCATCGGGCAGACGGTAGCCATCAACGATACCGCTGAACAAAACGCTGTATTCGCCCGCGCCGCGCGGCCGCTCCTGGCGGAAGTAAAAACGGTCGCCGGCCTCGTTTTCAAAGTAAATGGAAACAGTCGCGTTGCGGGAAATTTCGTAGCTGATGGACAGTGCATCATCACTGCCATCGGCATTAGGGGTAATCTGGTCATGGCTGATGGCAACATTACGCAGTAAACTGTTATCACCGTTGACAATGCGCCAGCCAATGGCCACGGCCGTTACCACAACCACCAGGGCAATCAAGCCAACGATGAGAGGAGTTGTTCGTTTTTCGCTCATAGGGCAAGTTTACCAAAGCCAGGCATAGGTGACGATACGTTTTACCCACTTTTAACCAGCGGTGACCAGATCATAACGGTCTTGTCGCTGTTAAGAGCCAATGTTACAATGCCGCAACGATAACATAAGGATATCTAATGGAAAATTATGGCAAAGATCGATGGTGGCCGTTTGCCCAGGGTGGCGGGGTAACGATTGCTGTTTTTACAATTTTGTGGGGTACGGCCGTAACCCTCTGGTTCCTCTGGCAAAATTGGGCGACCGGCCTCTTCCTCCTGCTGGCTACGGCCTTATGGCTGCTCATCCTCTACTTCTTTCGTGACCCCAACCGGGAAGTGGTCGATGAATCCGGCCTCGTCATCGGCCCTGGCGATGGCGAAGTGGTGGAAATCATCCAAGAACGGGAAGAACGCTACCTGCTAACTGACGTCATCCGTATCAGCATCTTCCTCTCCGTCACCGACGTACATGTACAGCGGGTTCCGCTGGGCGGCCAAGTCACGCTGGTCGAACACCAGCCCGGCCAATATTTGCAAGCATTCAAGCCGGAAGCGTCTGACGTGAATGAGTATATTGCGATGGTCACTGAGTCGCGCTACGGCCGTGTCCTCATCAAACAAATCGCCGGCATTTTAGCTCGCCGCTGCGTCAACTACGCCAGGCCCGGCAACATCCTGCAAACTGGCCAGCGCTTCGGCCTCATCCGCTTCAGCTCCCGATTGGACTTATTTCTCCCCCCAAATGCGCAACTTTTGGTCAAGATTGGTGATAAAATAGTGGGTGGTTTAACATCAATTGCCCAATTAACGATTGACGATTAAAGATTGATTGCCCTGTTCACTGTCAATCGTCTTTCATAAATCGTAAATCTTCAATCGCAAACGGAGTGCTCCATGAAAAGCAAATATCGTTATCTGGTTCCTAACGGCATCACCTTTGCCTCGCTCACCTGCGGTATCATCTCAATTCTACTCTCGGCAACCGACCATTTAGAGCCAGCCGGCAGTCTCATCCTGGCCAGTTACATTCTGGATTTGTTTGATGGCGCAATGGCCCGCAAATTAAAGGCAGGATCAGAATTTGGTTTGCAGTTAGACTCGTTGGTCGACATGGTCAGTCTGGGCACAGCCCCTGCCGTACTGCTTTTTATGCATTTACAAATGGAAGGGTTAACGGCCGTATGGACATGGCCCTTCATCATTCTCATTCCGCTGGCCGGCGCTTTTCGGCTGGCACGGTTTAATCTGCTGCCGCCAAAAGAAACCGGCAACACCGATTCCGTCGGCCTGACCATCTCTACCGGCGGCGCAACCCTTGCCCTGGCCGTCCTCTCCGATTTGGCCCTGCCCACCGAGTTGATGCCCAGCTACAGTTTTATCATCCTGGCTGTATTCATCAGCCTACTCATGGTCAGTACCATCGCCTTCCCCTCTTTCTTCTGGATATTTTCCAGTTGGAAAAAGAACATGCTTCTTATTATCATGTTTGGCATTTCTTTGATTATCACCCCCTTCTTTACTGCCTGGTTCTTCTGGACCAATACCTACCTTGGTTTGGCATTAGGGCGCGCCGGTTACCGGCGGTTGAGCTAGAGGATAGGGCAAGAGGAAGTGCTCTCGCTTCACAACCATGACCACATTTCGCGATAAGCTCAACGGGAATGCCCTCTACACGGTATCCCAAATCGTCCGCAGCACCTGCCATTATCAGGTTAGTGGATTAGAACATCTGCAAGCCGCCCAGACCGACGGCCAGCCGCTGGTTCTGGCCACCTGGCACGGCATGACAATGATGCTGGTCGGCTTTTTTGCCACTCACTACAACCTGAAAAACATCGTCCTGCTCATGCCCGATGACTGGCGCGGCGAAGCACTGCAAGTCTTCGCCAGCAAATTAGGGGCTGAGCCTTTCCCGATGGATTTGAAAGGGGAGGCCAACATGGCTACAGCGCGGCAGTTGGCTACGCTGGTGCGCCGCGTCAAACAGGGGCGCGACTGCTACATCACCCCCGATGGGCCGGATGGGCCAGCCTACGTCATCAAACCGGGGGTAGCCTTTATCGCCCAAAAGGCCAAAGCACCGATTTTGCCGCTGGGCGCGTATGCCCGGAATGGCTACCGGCTAAACCGATGGGATCGCTATACCATCCCCTACCCATTCAGCCGCGTATCGGTAGCCGTTGGTGAGCCGATATGGGTGGAGAAGGATGAAGAGTTAACGGCCGTTACCAACAACCTAACCGACAAGCTCCACCGTATCACCGCCCAGGCCGCCGCTAATTATTACGAACAAAGGAGCAAAGTGGCAGAGTAGCAAAGTGGCAAGTGGCGAGGTCGCGACTCCGCAACTCTGCCCACAACATTCATCATGACCCAACTAAACATAGGCACCCGCTGGCGTCAATTTGAAGGCAAAGCTCTTTACGCCTACCATCGGCTTATCACCCAAACCGCCCGATGGCAGTTCATCGGCAAAGCCAACCTGACCCAGGCTCGTGCCAGCGGCCGTCCCATCCTGTGGACCATGTGGCATGGCCAGGTCATGCCCTTCATCATGTACGGTGACCGGTTTGAAAATGCCAGCCGCTTCAGCATCATCACTGTCGGCGACGAACGCAGCGATTCCCTAATAGCGCTGGGCGAGCAAATTGGGGCGAAAATGCACGCGGTGGATATGCAGGGGAACCCGGTAACTGCCGGACGCTCCGTTTTGCGTGTCATCCGCGCTATGAACAAAGGGTACGATACCATGCTGGCCCCCGATGGCCCCGACGGCCCGGCATACGAACCCAAACGGGGTGTGGCTGTTCTGGCTCAAAAATCAGCAGCGGCCATCGTGCCCATTGGTGCCTGGACACGGCAGGCTTACCAGCGTAAACGATGGGATGGTTACCTGATCCCCGGCCCCTTCGCCCGCATTCACATGGCCTTTGGCCCCCCCATCTTCGCCGAAGCTGATACGCCAACCGACAATTTACTGGATCTCATCAGCAGCGCGCTGCATCAGGCCATGAATCAAGCTCGTGCTGCCGCCGGTGTGATCTCACCCGCCATAAATGCGAAATAAAACCTGCGGCGTCACAAAGGATTCCAACAGCGCCGCCACTAGCAGCATAGGAACAACAACACCCACAAACAACCGGGCATAATCGGCCGCAGCA
>JACKCC010000009.1 GCA_020634245.1 Ardenticatenaceae bacterium
CGGCCTCATCCCCCAATCCGACGGCGCAGCCACCGGCCCTAACCCGGCTGACTGAACGGCCGTCAAAATCAATTCCGCCCGCTCAACCACTTCCCAATCTCCCACCGGATTGTGCAGGCGGTGCTTGTCCGAATAAAAAGTAATCATCATAAGCTCTCAGCCAGTCGGCCAATCAGCCAGTCAGCAAAAAGCTGGATGCTGACCGGCTGAAATGCTGACCAGCTATTTATTCGTCGTAATCGTCGTCGTAGTCGTCCTCGTCCTCATCATCATAATCTTCGTAATCCTCATCGTAGTCGAAGTCTTCATAATCTTCGTACTCTTCGGACTCTTCATCAAAAGCCCAATCCAGCTCGATGGGATTCAAATTGACGACGGTCAGCGTCGCCTCGCAATTTTCACAAACGACAGTCTGATCCAGACGAGGCATAGCCATAAACTCAATTACACTGCGACAATCGGGGCATTTTGCCGTTAACTTTGCCATTTCAAATCTCCTCTATCTTTTTATGAATAGGTGCTTGTCATTTCGATGAGCGAAGTGAAGAGAAATCTTTGACTCTTTGGGAAGTTACGGGGTAATGCGAGGCTGCGGAGTTTCAAAACGGAGAGTATTCACCCCGCAGCTTCGCAGCTTCGCAACAAAACTCCCTAAAATCCTGAAGACCCAAACCTTTTTAGACAATCCATCGCGAAAGATTTCTCCCTGCGGTCGAAATGACAGTTTGGTGTTTTATTCTGTTAATAATCGGGCGTCAGCTTCGTGCCAGTAGACTTGCACTGGCTCGCCCAAATGGAGCGGGCCATCGCCGTTAAGATTGCGGGCCAGGGCCACCAGGGTCAGCCCATCCTGTAATTGGATGGCATAGCGCGTATCCGTACCCAGATACATGATTTGCTGTACCTGACCGGGCAGTGCGGCACGGCCGTTCCCCTTCTCCGGGCGGGCCACATACACTTTTTCCGGCCGGATGGTCAGCGTGGCTGGTTGGCCAATGGCAACCGGTTCGTCTACTGCTGCCCACACCGTTTGTTCGGCCAGGGTTAAAGCGGCGCGTTCAGGGGTAACGGCCGTTATCTGAGCCGGTAAAAAGTTCGTCTCGCCAATAAAATCGGCCACAAAACGGTTGACTGGCTGATTATAAATCGTCGCCGGGTCGGCCACCTGGGCCACCTTACCAGCATGCATCACGGCAATCCGGTCCGACATGGCCAGCGCCTCTTCCTGGTCGTGGGTCACGTAGATAAACGTAATCCCTAGCTCATCCTGCAAATTCTTCAGCTCCACGCGCATCGCCTGGCGCAGTTTCAAATCCAGGGCGCTCAACGGCTCATCCAGCAGCAAGACATCCGGCCGATTGACCAACGCTCGCGCCAGAGCCACCCGCTGCTGCTGCCCGCCGGAAAGCTCATGGGGCCGCGCATCAATCAACTCCGGCAGCCGTACCATCTCCAACGCCGCCTCTACCCGTTTCTTGCGCTCAGCCCTGGGCACGCGCTTAATCGTCAGGCCAAAGGCGACGTTATCGCCCACACTCATGTGGGGAAAGAGCGCATAGTTTTGGAAAACGGTATTGACCGGGCGTTTGTACGGGGGAACGCTGCTGATGGGCTGCCCCTTGAGGAAAATCTCGCCGCTGGTAGGTTGTAAAAATCCGGCAATCAGGCGCAGGGTGGTGGTTTTGCCACAACCGCTGGCCCCCAGCAAAGTGAAAAACTCGCCCGGCATGATTTGGAGGTTCACTTCGTGAACGGCCGTTACTTCTTGCCGGGTTTTCCGCGGTGACGGGAACACCTTGGTGACATCACATAATTCAATGGCCACGTCAGACTTCATCTTCAACTCCTACGTGGAGAGTGAACCCTTCCCCCCACTGTCTGATTTCGGCCAGCAGATAACTCAAATAACGCTTCATGATCGCATCCTCCGCAGTTTTTCAACTACAATCACAATCACTATCGATAAAACCATCATAATGGCGGCCAGTGTCACCACCAGCGGCAAACGGCTGGGGAAACGCAGCTGCGAATAAAGGTAAACGGGCAGTGTCGTATCACTACCCACCAAAAAGAAAGTCACGGCAAACTCGTCAAACGAAGTTGTAAACGCCGATAAAAAGGCAGCGACAATCGCCGGCAGCGACATGGGCAGGGTCACCCGCCACAGCGTGCGCCAGTAATCGGCCCCTAAATCCATCGCCGCCTCTTCCACATGGGCCTCAAACCCGGCTAGCCGGGCGGCAATAATCAGGATGGCATAAGGTACATTCAAAATGACATGCCCGATGCCCACCGTCCACAACGTCAGCGGAATGCCTACCTGGGTAAAGACGATAAGCATAGCCACGCCCATGACGACGGCCGGGATGACCAGGGGCATAGCAGCCACCGCCAGAAACAGGGATTTGCCGGGGAAGTTGTAACGGGCGATACCCAGCGCAGCCATTGTCCCCAGCACGGTAGCCACCAGGGATGAGAGGATGCCGACGACGATGCTGTTGGAAACGGCCGTTAACAATTCCCCGCTCTCCGCCAGCGCCCCATACCACTTCAACGTAAACCCTTTCAGCGGGAAAACCAGCGCCGGTGAATCGTTAAAGGAAAAGATAATCAGCAGCCCAATCGGCAGGTACATGAAAAAGGCAAACAGTACAAAATAGACTGCACCCAGCGATGGCCGGAACCGCTTGGAAAAGGAGGCCGCACTCATCATTACACCACCTGCTCCGTGCGCTGAAACAGCACAAACAGCGGCAGCAGCGCCACCAGCATCACCAGGCTCATCAACGACCCCAGCGGCCAATTCAGCGCCCGCACAAACTGGTCTTGAATGATGTTGCCGTACATGATGCCGTTCACCCCGCCTACCAGCAGCGGCGTCACATATTCGCCCAGCGTGGGAATAAAGACCGACAAGAAACCGGCCAAAACCCCCGGCAGACTTAGCGGCAGCGTCACCCGCAGGAAGCTCAACCAGGGCGGACTGCCCAGATCGGCCGCCGCATCTAGCAGCCGCCGGTCTACCCGCTCCAGCGCGGCAAAGATGGGCAGGGCCACAAACGGCAGCCAGACGTAGACGAGAGTCGCGATAACGGCCGTTTGGCTAAACAACAAAATCGGCGATGGCACTTCAATCCAGCCCACCCACAGCAAAAACGAGTTCAACATCCCTTCCGTGCCCAAAATCAACTTCCAGGCTAGAATACGCAGCAAATAACTCGTCCACGCCGGAATCACAATCAGCGTCAACAGCGTCATCCGCCGCTCACCGGCCCGAAACACCAGGTAATACGCCAGCGGATACGCCAGCAGAATGCACCACAGCGACGTAAACAGCGAAACCAGCGTCGAGCGCCACAACAAGCTGTGCATGGCGCTGTTCTGCCAGAAAGCCCGGTACGTAGCCAACGACCAGACCATCTCGCCGCCCAGCGTGCCCTTTTGAAAGGTGTACAACACCATCACACTCAAAGGCACAACAAAAAACAGCAGCAGCGCCAATGCCGGCAGTCCAACCAAAATAACCAGCCGCCACCGCTCATCTAATCTCGTCTTTGGTTTTAGCAAAATTGATGCCGTATTTACAGCCATCTTACAAACCTACTTCCGTTAAACGCTTCATAATGTAATCAGAGACTGGCGACTAGAAACTCTCCAGTCTTCGAGTCTCCAATCTCTTACGCTTAAGGCGCCGCCTTCACCCGATCCCAATTACTCACAAACGCTTCCCGCTGTTCCGGCGTCACCGATTCATAAAATATCGTACTGTTGAGAATAGCCGGGTCAGCGATTTGCAGTAGTTCCACTGTTTCCTGATCAGCCTCTGGCAAAGCCAGGCTGTTCGATACACCATAGCCATATTCGTCAATCAGGAAAGTCATCGCCTCAACACTGCTGACCGCATTAAGGTAATCATAGGCTAAATCCACATGCTGGGCATTGGCAGCAATGCCAAAGCCGCAAATATAACCCATTCGCCCTTCCTTGGGTGTGATGTACTCTACCGGAACGCCTTCATCACGCAGCAGCAGCAAAGTATCCGGCCAGGCATTACCGGCAATCCACACGTCGCCAGCCGCAACCAACTGGACAATTTCTGTGTAATCTGTCCAGTAAGTGAGCAAATTAGGTTTGAGTTCAATCAGCTTTTGTACGATTGCTTCGTTGTCGGCTTCGGTGGTGGCATAAGGATCCAAGCCCAGCACCATAGCACCCACAACATGCTGGGTTTCGCCGGAATCATAAACGGCGACATGCCCTGCGTAAGCCGGGTTCCACAAATCAGCCCATGAAGTCGGCATCTCGTCAACCTTATCGGTACGTACCAGAATCGATTCGTAGCCCCATTCCCAGGGGATGAAGTATTGCTGACCATTAAACTCGCCGTATTTCGTCAATGATTCAGGCATGTTTTCAAAGTTTTCCAGACGGCTTAAATCCAAAGGCTGTACCAAGCCATTATCGACGTAAAGTTCCCACCAGCTTGAGCAGGGATGGAACACGTCGGTCTGGAAACCGGTTTGCAGCTTGGCAAATGCTTCGGCATCTTCACCAAAAAAGCTGAAATCGACATTTGTATCAGGGTGCTGCTCGGCAAACTGACTCCAAAATTCAGGCAGTTCATAACCCGACCATTCAAAAACATTCAGTGTACTGTTGTCTACTTCGGCTGCACTTTCTGTTTCCGTTTTACTGCTGCCGCCACAACCCACCAGGGCAATAATAACGACCAGTACAATCATCAATTTCCACAATTTATTGTTCATGCTTCTCCTCTGAAAATAGGAGCGCGAACGTCTCGTTCACCACATGAAGGCGGGACTCTTGCGCTCCAACTGGTTTTCATTCATGGTGGTGGTTGCCAGCCATGAAGTCTCCTCTGTAAATAATCTTCCCGGAAGATAGTTTTCACCCATCGTGTTGCGACAAAAACAAGACGCTGATGAACCGGTATGAACGCAATTTTCTCGTTCGGTCAGGTGCATCAACGCCTTTGATTTTCTTTTGGATAAAGATGTGATTATGTTCGCCTTGAGCGAATGTGCCTGCAGGCAAAATGCCTACGCTCTGCTTCATTCGTGACGATCTCCTAGCAATTTTTTTATGCGGCGCTGCAAGTAGGGTATAAAGTAACCATCATAACGAGCCTGCAAAGCCGGTAGCTGCCAGTCATTACCGGTGACGCGGCCACGGCAGTTCGCGCTGCCACACTGGCATTCAAACTCATCGTAGGGTGAGCCATCACACATAGCGTAGTCAATGCAAATTTCTTCATCGGGCTGAATGTCGCGCATGGCCACCAGAACGATCTGGCCGTCGAAGCCGGCATTGGGGTCGCAGGAGTGATTGATGTAATCGGCCGTTTCTGGTTCATCATACGGCCGTGCCGCCAGATACAACCCCTCTTCAACCTGGACACTGTATATGCGAAGGCGCACTGGCAGTAAATCCAGTTGTTCTATCGTAACAATATCGCCGCCCCATACCAGCAGCCGCTCGCCCTTTTTGATTGGTTGGCAGGCAAACACGCCATGCCCGCCTTTTTGGGGCAGTTGTCGTGCTTCTAGCTTAGGCGATACGTACGATGCGCTCATCTAATTAACTTCTCCATATATAAAAGCTGCCTGCAAAAGGAAGCAGGCAAAACAAAAACCAATCAATCCTTAGAGAATTGGTCGGTCATATTCCAGTTAGATGAATGGTTACATCTACATTATTGATGGCGATACAAAAGTTATAACTTATTTTTTCTACAAGGCAACAATTTTATGGCCTGGTCATCTAGCCAGGTCTAAAACTCGCCACTCTCCTGATTGCCTGCGCCCTTATTTGGTTTATCCTGAACGGCAGGAGAGACGGTAAACCGTGAATAAGAGGATGAAACAGCAGATTTTAATTGCCGATGATCAACATCACATCCGGTTAGCGCTGAGCCTATTGTTGGAACAGGAGCCAGGAATGGTTGTGGTTGGCGAAGCAGCTGATGCCACCGGACTGCTTTTGATTTTAGAAAATGGCCCGGTTGATGTGGTGCTGTTGGATTGGGATTTGCCTGGTTTGCCGGTCCATCATTTGCTGCGGCTGCTGCGGCTAGAACGGCCGTCTCTACATATCATTGCCATGAGCAGCCGCCCCGAAGCGCGCCGCCAGGCATTACAAGCCGGCGCGGCCGCGTTTCTGAGCAAAGGCGCACCGCCAGAAACCGTCCTACGCATCTTAGCCCAACTGCCTCGAACAGCCGCCTGACCACACAGCAGGAAAAAGCTCCCACTTTCGCTCAGCTTCAGGACTCCCCATTCGCTATTCGAGCAGCAAGTAGATGAAACCCTGGCCAGTTTTGAGGGTGGTGGCTTTGATCTTTTCTTGCTAACGCAGGACATCCTGCAGGATTTCACAGTTGATCCTAGGATAGTGGAAGGAACGGCCGTTGTCCATCTCCAATTTGGCCCCGAATACGTCAAACACCTGCGGGGCACCTTAGACGAAACAGGTCGGCACATTAGCAACATCACCGAGGCTACCGGCTCGACCATCGAAACACCGAACAGTGCGGGCGGTAATGAATCCTAATCCATTGGCCCCGAGTGGCCGTTTTTACTGAACAGTTTACAGTTTCAGAAGAAAGTAAAACAAACACACTGGAGCCAGCCCTCAAATGAGGCCCTCATCATTTTCGAGTCACAAACAATGATCCATCTATCACCTGAACAATACGCAGCGGTACGGCCGTTATTCACCCCCTTGCAGCAAAATCTCGTCGTCGAATCCGTACTGGATGGCCACACACAGGGACGGGTTTACGCCGATGAGGCCGCTAACCCACAACTGGCCATGCTGTGGACGTTAATGGACACAGTGCTGCTGGCTGGCCAACCGGACGAACGCCGCTTCCCCGCCTTGCGCCGCCTCCTTCTGGACGAAATGCTGCCCGATGCCCGCGCCCGCTACATCCCCCATTTCACGCTACTGATTGATCGCCCGGAATGGGCAGCCCAATTCCCGGCCTTACTACCTGACCAGCCGCTGGTTGACGTGCCGAGACTGGATTTCCATCTGGCCGGGCGGCGAGTAGATTGGCAGAACCTGCTGCCAGAGGGCATGCATCTGCACCCGCTTGATTCCGCATTTCTGGCCCGGACTAACCTGGCAAATATAATGAACGTCGTGGGCTGGGTGCGCTCCTTTTGGCCGGATGTGGCTGCTTTTGAGCAGCGCGAGCTGGGGTTTGCCGTCGTCGCCGGGCAAACGGTGGCCAGTTGGGCGCTGGCCGTGTACGCTGGAGCAAGGGCGCTGGAATTGGGGGTGGAAACGGCCGTTTCCCATCGCGGTCAAGGCTTAGCCACCATCGCCGCCGACGCCTGCCTGGCAGCCTGCGCCGCACGCGGCATCACCCCTCATTGGCAGTGCGACGAAGCCAACGCCGCCTCAGTCCGACTGGCCGCCCGTCTCGGATTTGTGCCCCAGCGCCAATACCGGGCCTATCGCCTGCCCTTCGCTTTCTAGCAGACGGCCTAATTCGACAAACCTCTGCCATTCGGTAGCAAATAGAGCGCGTAACGAAGCAAGCGGAAAAGGAGAAAGCTATGCGCAATAAAATTGTCTGGCTAGGATTGGGCATCATTGCTGTGCTGTGTATCGCCCTATTCGTAACCAATTTCCATCTGGCCAACAGCGAAACCCAAACCAACGCAACGACGGTCAGCTCCCGCTGGCCATCAGAGGCAAGTGTACCGCCGCAAACGGTTCCATACCGAATAGAAGGGGATGGTCCACTGGCGGTGGCGCTGCGTGAGGCCCTATCTCAGAAATTAATGAATGCTCAACCAGCGGCAGACACGGCCGTTCCCCAACTCATCGTCCGCATCGACCAAGCAAATATCAACTGGACTCCAGTGCACGGCCGTGCCGAAATCATGACCACCGCCGCCTTCAGCAGCAACGGCGATTTCGCTTTTATGGCAGCGGAACCAACCTATTTCCAGTTCAACGACGATGATGATGCGGGGGCTGGCTTCATTGTGCAAGCTGCATCGGAAATCAGTCTGACCGACAAGTCCACCGGGCTGCTTTCTCACCCTGGTTACCATCAATTGTTGGCCGACAAACTGGCCGAAGAAATCAACAAGGCGCTGCAAACAAACATTTTCGCCGCACCTTGATCAGGTAAAAACAAAACCCACGACTCGTAAAGATGGCCGGCAGCGATGACAACGGCCGTTTCTCCAACAGTGGCATGGCCCAAGCGGCATTGCTGGATCGGCTCATGCCTGGCGGGAAAACCAAAATCTTTGGCGATGGTGTGTTTTTGGAGGTTCTGCTGGTAACGGCCGTTGAAAATTGACGCCAGCATTCATCTGGTCAACCACTCAGCCAGGCAGCTTATGACGTTTATCCACAACAACCATGAGCTTTATCAATTCCGGCAGATGGGATAGGCGCTTACAATCCAGAGTGAAATGAGTCAAGACCTGCCCCAACTGTTTGATTTGGCCCCGGAACAAGCGCTGGCCTACCTGTTTGATCGGCTGCCGGTGGGCACGGCCGTAATCGACCGAGCATTTCGCCTGCGCCGCTGCAATCCCACCTGGGCCGAATTCATCGACCGCTACACGCCTTCGTCTTCCAGCGACGTCGTGCCTGGCGTTTCCCTCTTCGATTTGGAACCGGGAACCGAAGACGTACTCAAACCACTCTTCGCCCCCGTTTTTGCCGGAGAGACCGTGCGCCAGGAAGGTATCCGGCTGGAAAGCGGCGGCATCGTCTCTTACTGGGATGTGGTATTGGTGCCTTTGGAATTCAACGGTGAAATCGTAGCTGCACTGGATGTCAGCCTGGATGCCACAGCCCATGTCCGCAACAAACGAAAGCTGCAAAACACGCTCAACGCCCTCCAGCAAAGTGAAGCCCATCTCCGCTCTATGCTGGAAAGCGCCCAAGGGTACGCCATTTACCGGCTGGCCGTTGATCCCGACCATCCTTATCAGGGCCGGGTGGTGTTGGTCAGCCCTTCCATTCGTGACGTTATAGGCATTGCAGACCCGTATGATTTCAACGCCTGGTTCAATGATATTCACCCAAACGATGAGGCACGTATCATTGCAGCCAATCAACGCGCCATTGATAAAGGTATGCCCTTTGATGAGGAAATGCGGATTTTCAACAGGCAGCGCGGCCAGTGGCGCTGGATGCATACGGTGTCGAATCCGGTGTTGGATGAGAACGGCCGTATCACCTACTTCAACGGCATCACCATCGACATCACTGAGCAAAAGCAGGCCCAGGAAACCCTGGCTCAAATCAACCAGGTGTTAGAGCAGCAGGTCGCCGAGCGCACCGAAGAAATGGAACGGCGCTGGCAGGAGTCGGAGCGGCGGCGGCAGGTGGCTGAGAGCCTGCGCGGCATTATGCGCGTCCTCAATTCCCAGCACCCCCTCTCCGAAGTACTCGATTACATCATCCAACAGGCTAGCCAGGTCATGGAAGCCGAAATCAGCCTACTGTACCGTATTGATTATGAGCAACAGTTTATGCACATTGACGCCCAACACGGACTGCCAACGGCCGTGCAAGATGTAACCGGTTTTCCACTGCTGGACACGCTGGTTGATCAGCAAATTATGGCCCGCAAACCGGCAGCCGGTCTCATCGACCACACAGTGCAGCGGCTTCCCTCCCCTGGCATCGATCCGGCCATAGTGCTGCGCTGGCACGATCACGTGACCGACCGGCACAATGCCTTTCTCGCCATTCCGTTGGTAGTGCGTGATACGGTGTACGGCCGTTTAACCTTCTACTACGCCCGCCAGCGCAGCTTCGACCAGGAAGATATCGACCAGGCCATGCTGTTCGGTGATCAGGTGGCATTAGCCATCGAAAACGCCCAACTTCGCGCCGACGCCAAAGAAATGGCCGTCATCGGCGAGCGGCACCGGCTGGCGCGAGAACTACACGATGCCGTTACTCAAACCCTCTTCTCGGCCAGCCTGATTGCTGACGTGCTGCCTCGCATCTGGCAGCGTAATCCAGAAATGGGCGCGGCCAAACTCGAAGAACTGCGCGAACTGACCCGCGGCGCACTGGCCGAAATGCGCACGCTGCTGCTGGAGCTGCGCCCGGCCACATTAACAGAAAGCAGCCTGGAAGAACTGCTGCGCCAGTTGGCAGCGGCGGTGATTGGCCGGTCTCGCTTGCAAGTTGATGTTGCGGTGGAGGGCGAACGGCAGTTATCCCCTGAAACACAAGTCACCCTCTACCGGATTGCGCAGGAAGCCCTAAACAACATCATCAAACACGCCGGGGCCAGCCAGGTAACGATTGGGCTGCGCTTTTTGCCGGATTGTGTGGAACTGGTGGTGGTGGATAACGGCCATGGCTTTGACCCAACGGCCGTCAGCATCCACTCTCTGGGCCTGGGCATCATGCGCGAACGCGCCGCCAAAATCAAGGCCGACCTGCAAATCGAAAGCATCATCGGCCAGGGAACAACCATCACTGTGCGAGTTTGCCCGTAGCAAGTTTTTTTTACTGCAAACCGGCATCTCGTTCTGGAAGAAGCCATGAATAACCAACCCATCCGCGTCATGATTGTCGACGATCACGCTGTGGTCCGCAGCGGTCTGGCCGCATTTTTACTGGTTTACGACGATTTGGAACTGGTGGCCGAAGCTGGCAGTGGCACCGAAGCCCTGCATCTGTGCCGGGCAAAGCAGCCCCACGTCGTCCTGATGGACCTGGTCATGCCCGAAATGGATGGCGCGGCCACAACCAAAGCCATCAAACAACAGTGCCCCGGCGTCCAGGTAGTCGCCCTCACCAGCTTCCGCGAAGAGGAACTGGTGCAAGGCGCGCTGCAAGCCGGGGCCATTGGCTACCTGCTCAAAAACGTCTCGGCCGACGAGTTGGCATCGGCCATTCGTGCCGCCCACGCCGGGCAACCCACCCTGGCCCCCGAAGCCACCCAAGCCCTCATCCACGCTGCCACCAAACCGCCAGAGCCGCAGTTTGACCTGACACCGCGTGAATTGGAGGTGCTGGCGTTGGTGATACAGGGGCTGAATAACGGCAAGATCGCCAATGAGTTGGTGGTCAGCCAATCGACGGTGAAATTCCACGTCAGCAGCATCCTCTCCAAGCTAGGCGTGGGCAGCCGCACCGAGGCGACGGCGCTAGCCGTGCAGTACAAATTGGTGCCATAACGCATTCGTCAAAACCAAAAACTAGTCAGTTGACCAGGTAGCAACCTCCCCGGCTGCCAGAAGCGGCGGGGGAGCTTGTTTTGTATCCTGAAGCTATGGAACTGACTCGTTATCTCCGGGCAAGAAATTGGCCAGTAACCGCCGGTTATGGGCTGTTCATCGGCATGATGGCCGTGGGCTACTTTTACAACGTCACTTTTGTCCAGTTGGGATTGGTAGACCTGGGGATGCGCGTTCTGGGCATGAGCCGTCAGGCGGTGGCCAGCCAGATGGCAGTCCTGGCCTTGATCACCTGCGCAGCAGCGTTGAGCTTCGGTTGGTGGATGCAGCGGCGCGGCTGGAGCACCCATCTGCGGCGCAAGCTGCAACTGGCATTGGCTGTGGTCGTGGTGCAGACGGTGTTAACGGCCGTTGCCCCCCACATTCCCTCCCCCACCACCATGCTGGCCTGGATTATTGTCTGTTCCTTGGCGTTGGGTGTGGGCGTACCGGCCACCTTCAGCCTGACCATCGACCTGATTCCAATGCGCGATCGGGGTTACGTGGCAGCAGCAATAACGGCCGTTGCCTACTTCATGGCCGCTGTTTTTTCCGGCGTCTGGCAAATTGCGGCGCTCAGCCGGCTGATGCTGCGGATCATGGGACCAGGGATGCTGGCATTGGCTGTCGTCGTTCTGCTGGCAAGCAGCGGGCGCAGCTTTGTGGCCCAATGGGTAGCCGAGTTAGACCAGAATCATCGGCAGGACAGGTTTGGTAACGGCCGTTTCCTGCGCGATACAACCACCAATCCAGGCCGGCGCTTCTGGGGCTTCGTGGCCCTCATGTTTGGCATCTTCTTCATCGACAGCCTGGGCTTTTTGCGCATCATCGACACACCCAGTCTAGTCGAAGGCGCCTGGCAGTCACCCACTTTGACACCGCGGCTGACCATCGGCCTGGCCCACGTGGTCACGGCACTGATTGCCGGGGTGCTGTATACCCATTTGCAGCAGCGCCATCTGTTTCAGTGGATTTTTGGCATCTTTGCCCTGACCCATCTGACGTACACCTTCCGCGTTTGGCTGCTGCCGGAGACGACGAGTTTGTCTTTGGGCGCACCGACGTTGTACGCCACGGCCGTTTCCCTCTACACCGTCCTCAATTTTGCCTTGTGGGCCGACTTTTCTACGCCGCAGACCATCAGCCGCAATACGGCCGTGGGCGTGGCCCTTTCCGGCTGGGCGGCGACCTTCCTCAGCACCGGGCTGGCCATCCAGTGGCAGACCAGCCGCGTTCCGCTGGAGGCTCACTTGCGCAGCGTCAACGCCCTGGCTCAGTTACTTTTCCTGGGCATGTTAGTCTTGGGGCTGCGCTTTTCAGAGGCAAAATGAAACGACACCTTTGTTTGCTGCTTTTACTCGCTTTGCTGCTGGCGGGCTGCGACGGCGGTCTGTACAGCGGCACGCTAATTTTTGAGGGCGAACACAGCTTTGGGCCGGGCACCCAGCTTCCCGGCGACGTATTTGTGCGCGCCGGCACGGCCGAATTTGGCGCCGGGTCGCAGGTGGCAGGATCAATTTACATGCTGGGCGGTTCACTCACAGTGAACGGCACGATTGGCGGCGACCTGGCTTTATTGGGCGGCAGTTTGGTATTAGGGCCGCAGGCGGTGGTAGACGGTGATTTGCGGCTGGGGGGTGGCGAGGTAGCTGGGGTGGAAACGGCCGTTATCCACGGCGACATCATCAACGGCAGTGGGGTAGAAATACCGGCATCAGTTATGGCCCAGCGACAAAGCTGGGACGACTGTCTGCGAGCGCTGTCGGCGGCGCTGCTGCTGGCCGGGCTAGGCGCGCTGCTGGTGCGCAGCCGGCCCCAACCGGTCATCCGCATGGGGGCAGCGGTGGTGGATAACTCCTTGGTCAGCAGCGCGATGGGGCTGCTCATCCTGCTGGTGCTGCCGGCGCTGCTGGTGATGATGGCTTTTACCATCATCCTCATTCCGCTGGTCGTCATTTTGGGAATGCTGCTCTTGCTGCTGCTGGGCTATGGTTGGGTAGCCGTGGGCCATCAGTTAGGCATGTGGCTGAACAGGCGGCTAAATCAAGGCCTATCAACGGCGGTGGCTACTTTTGGCGGCACACTGCTGTTGTTGCTGCTTTTTGAAATTCCGTATTTAGGCGATGGGCTGTTGGCTGTAACGGCCGTTTTGGTTCTCGGCGCAGTTTTTCTCACCCGCCTGGGAACCCAGCCTTACATACCAGATACCTTTAAAGACGAGCCGCCGGATTTATCCAGTTACGCCCGGCAAAAGCGATGAAATTGGGCAGCGAATTACCACTAATGGACACGAATTTATGTTAGTTCGAGCCAATTCGTTGCAATATTTAAGATAGACATCATGAAACAGAAACGTCAAACCTCATACACCGGCTCAGGCATCGCCTTAGGCCTTTCTTTCGGTCTGATCATTGGCCTGCTGCTGGATCAGACGGCGACGGGCATTGCCATTGGCGCGATGATTGGCATCGTCATTGGAACCATCATAGAGGGTCAGGCGAATCAGGAAGAAGGAGAAAAGTGAAATGGTAAAACGAATCGGCTTGTTACTGCTGCTGGTACTGGTGACTTTTGGTTTATATGCAGTCGATCTCTGGAGATTGGGGCTGTCGCCGCTGCTGGGGAGTACGCCGTGGCTGCTGCTGTTGGTGACCTTGATTGACGTGGCGGTCATCAGCATTGCCCTGAGCCGGGCTGCGGGCGCAGATTGGCCGCTTGCCGGACGGTTGGCGCTGTTGATTTTTGGCGTGAAAACGGCCGTTGTCGTCGTCGAAACCATCTACCTGCCCGACGTGCTGCCCCTGGCCTGGGTGCCGGGACTATTGGTCAACGGCGGCGTGACAGCGCTGCTGCTGGCCCTGGCGGCGGTATGGCTGAATGGGCGCTGGTCAGGCATGCCGACCACATCCTATTGGTTCCCCTGGTCTACGCTTTCCTGGCGACGCTGGCTGGCGACTGGTTTGTTGTGGATGGTACTCTTTGTGGCCTCTGGGCTGCTGGTCTTCCAACCAGTGGCGCGAGCGCTGGATCGGGCGGCGGCTGACGCTTATCTGGCTGCCTTCACGCCTGAAAACCCGATGCTCATTCTGGCTTTTCAGGCTGGGCGCGGCCTGTTGTGGGCGCTGCTGGCCTGGCCGTTTTTGAACAGCCTGTGTGGGAGTGGCTGGCGGCGCGGCATGGTATTGGGCCTGCTTTTTGCCGGGCTGATGGGCAGTTCTCAACTGCAAGCCATTGATTTGCTGCCAGATGCCATCTGGCCGGCTCATCTGGCGGAAGTAGTAGTGGAGAATTTTCTGTTTGGATTGGTGGTGGCCTGGGGGTTACGGCCGTTGCCCGCCAAGCCTACCCCCTGCCTGGCCACCTGACCAGCCCCAAAACCCGCTGCCTGCCCGATGTGGCGCAACGGATCCTTTTGTACCATTTAAACCAAAATGGAGCGCGGTCTGCCAGACCGCATTAGGCGAGCAAGCTGCTCGCGCCCCCATTTCCGAAGGAGAAGGTGATGAACCAACCGGTAATTCAAACGCAAGCGTTGAGCAAAATCTATGATGGCGCGGCCGCCTTGCAGACGCTCGATTTGTGTGTACCGCAAAATGCCATTTTCGGCTTTTTAGGACCTAATGGGGCGGGCAAAACAACAACGATGAAGCTGCTGCTAGGATTGATTCAGCCCACATCCGGCAGCGGCACCATTTTCGGCCATGACATTGTCAAAGATAATTTGGCCATTCGCGCCCGTGTGGGCTATTTGCCACAGCAGCCCCAGTTTTATAAGGAGATGACGGCCTGGGAGACGCTGAGCTTCACGGCCAGCTTCTTCTACAAAAAGCCAAAAGCAGGTATTGAAAAGCGCATTCGGGAGACACTGCATTTAGTAGGGTTGGAAGAGAAGGCACAGCGACCGGTCGGTGGATTCTCCGGCGGCGAACGACAGCGGCTGGGCATCGCCCAAGCCCAAATCAACTACCCTGACCTGCTGATTTTGGATGAGCCGGCGGCGGCGCTGGACCCCATTGGCCGCCGCGACGTGCTGCGCATCATGGAGCGGCTGCGCCAGTACACGACCATCTTTTATTCGACCCACATCCTGGACGATGTGCAGCAGGTGAGCGACACGGTGGCCATTTTGAACCGGGGCCAGTTGGTCACCCAGGGGCCGATTGAGATGCTGCTCAATGGCAGTGGGCAAACGCTTTACAACGTGGGCCTGAAAGGCGACAGCAGCAGTCTGTCCCAGAAGATCAGGCAGCAGCCTTGGGTGAGCCATGTCGAAACGGCTCAGCAAAACGGGGTAACGCAGTGGCAGGTAACAGTGACGGATGAAACGGCCGCAGAACAGCAGTTTTTCCGTCTGCTGGCCGGTGAAGAGAGCGTGGTGGTGACGGGGTACGGCCGTAAACGATATGAACTAGAAGAAATCTTCATGCAGTTGGTGGAAGGAGATGATAATGAATGCTGAATTGAGCTGGCAAAAACGAGAAGGCACTCATTGGGTGCGCGGATTAGCGCCGCTGTTGGGCCGGGAAAACCGCAAATGGTGGCACGGCCGTCGCTGGATTGTGCAGCTTCTCATTTGGGTGGGGCTACTGGATGGCTTGCTGGCCTTTGCCCTGTACGTGCTGCCCCAAATGGCCGTCACCAAAGGTGTGCCCATCCCGCCGGAGGAAGCGCTGGGCATTGGCAAGCAGATGTTTTTTGGTCTGGGAGCCATCGGTTTGGCGATTGGCGCTATTGTGCTGCTGCAAGATGCCATTATCGAGGAGAAGAGCACAGGCACAGCCGAATGGGTGTTGTCTAAACCGGTTTCACGATCAGCCTATGTTTTGTCTAAATTGCTGCCTAATTTATTGGCGCTACCCGTGGTGATGCTGCTGGTGCCGGGGACCATCGGCTACTTTTTGTTTCGTTCGTTTGATGGTACGGCCGTTCCCCTGGGCAATTTTCTCATTTCCGAAGGGATTGTGGCAGTGAATCTACTATTTTACATAACGCTAACCTTGCTCCTGGGTGTTTTGCTCAACTCCCGCGCCCCGCTGCTGGGCATCGCGCTAGGATCACTCCTGGGCGGTTCGTTGGTTCCTATTCCCGAAATCATCCAATTCACGCCCTGGAAATTGGGTGAACTGGTGCTGCTGCCGGTCATGGGGCAGGCGCTGCCACTATTTGTATTAACCATGCTAGTGAGTACGGTCATTTGGAGCATTATTTTCGTCGCCGTAGCCATCTGGAAGTTTAATAACTCATGTTACGCGCAGATAGCGCGAAGGTTAACATAATTATAAAATCCAGGTCTTGGAGAATCAGCCTATGAACTACAATATCCTCGACCTGTATTCAGACTATTTGTTAAGCTCATTTGGACAAACGACAGCTACCGGACTGGCTAGATTACTTGAAGGTGAAATCAGCCATGACCAAGTCACTCGCATGCTCGCCAGTGAAAAATTGACGGCGAAGACATGGTGGAAACTGGTCAAACCACAGGTACGGCAAATCGAACGAGAAGATGGTGTCATGATTGTCGACGATTCCATTGTGGAAAAGCCATACACAGATGAGAATGAGATCATCTGTTGGCACTATGACCACGCCAAAGACAAAACTGTCAAAGGTATCAACTTCATTACAACCTTGTATGAAGCCCAAGGAATCGCTTTGCCAGTGTCCTTCGTGTTAGTGGCCAAGACAGAGACCTATCTTGACAAGAAAACAGGCAAAGAAAAGCGCAAAAGTGCCGTGACCAAGAATGAACACTATCGTCGCATGCTGCAGACGGCTGTAGCTAATCGCATCCCGTTCCGGTATGTGCTCAATGACGTGTGGTTTGCCTCGGCCGAAAACATGCGATTTGTGAAGTTGGACCTGGAGAAAGAGTTCATCATGGGGCTCAAGGGCAATCGCAAGGTGGCTTTGTCCGAGGCAGATAAAGCCAATGGCCAGTATCAGCGGATTGAAGACATGAACCTACCAGAAGGCACGACCCGTATCATCTATCTGGAAGGGGTCCCATTCCCCTTACAGCTATTACGCCAGGTTTTCACAAACGGAGATGGCTCAACCGGCGT
This sequence comes from Ardenticatenaceae bacterium, assembly GCA_020634245.1. Taxonomy (GTDB): domain Bacteria; phylum Chloroflexota; class Anaerolineae; order Promineifilales; family Promineifilaceae; genus JACKCC01. Next base: position 17,300 of record JACKCC010000009.1, read on the forward strand.
GCGTTATCTGGTAACCAGTGACTTGACCCTGAGTGCTGACCAAATCATTACAATCTACCAAAGACGGTGGAGAGTAGAAGAGTATCACCGGTCACTCAAGCAAAATATGGCGCTAACTCAATCGCCAACCCGTACCGAAACAACGCAAACGAATCATTTCGTGGCGGCGCTGTGGTCGTTTGTCAAAATGGAGTTGTTAAAGGTCCGAACAAAGAAAAATCATTATCAGTTGAAAAACCAGTTGTATTTATCCGCCTTGCAACAGGCTTTTCATGAACTGCAGCAGCTTCAGCCGGTTTCACTGGTTCAAGCTGCTACTGCGTAACATCAGTTAATAAGCTGGAGTTCTAGGTAAACCGTACAGCCATCAAAGGCAAACCCCCAAAGGGTAACTCCTCTGGGGGTTTGTTTTTTAGCTTGCTGTTAATCCAAAATGTTTATTCCTGCCACAAGCGCAAGAAGGCAATCACATCCGCAATCTGGGCTTCGTCAAGGCGGCCGTCAAACCCGGCCATCGCTGTTCCTTCCCGGCCATCCAGGATAAATTGGACCAGGTCCGGTGTAGTATTACTGGCCACAAACTCATTCGGGTTGAGCTGCTTACCAATTCCACCTTCACCCTGCGCCCCATGACAGGGTAAGCAGTATGTACTGTAAATCTCGCCACCAGCCGCTGAATCACCAATCGGCCACTGCGCCGAAAGCGCTTCCAACGTCGCCAAAGCGCCGGTACTGTCGCCATTCGACAGTTGAACGGCCGCATTGCGCAGCACTTCTGCTCCAGGCCCCTGAGCCACCGTCAACGCCCGATCCACCTGAATAGCGGCGCTGGCCGAGTCGTCGTTCTGCAAAGAGAAAATGGCCGAAGTCAACAAGTCCGTGACCGAAAATTCCGGCTCAACGACCGTACCTTCACGCCAGGCGTCAATCAGCGCCAAAATATCTTCGATTTGCTCCGGCGAAAGAACAGTACCCCAGGTGGGCATACCTTTGGCGGGACGGCCGTTTTTAATCACATCCCGGTACCAATCATCTTGCAAGGCAGCCAGCCGAGCCGGATCGTTGAGTGCCGGGGCTTTGTCACTGCCCATTCCATTTTCACCATGACACAAGGAACAGGTTGAGGCAAAAAGCAAAGCGCCTCGACCCGCATCCGGTTCAAACACAACTGGCTGAATTTCTGGAGCAGTCGGCTCCCAGGCGCGGATGAAAGCGACTACATCGCGGACATCCTCATCTGTCAACGGGCCGCCGTAATCCACGCTCCAGGCCGGCATCTGTGTATTAGGCACGCCTGAGCGAATGATGGAGAAAAACACAGCATCCAGCGTATTCTTCAGCAAATTGCGATCATTCAAGGCAAATCCTACGCCGCCTTCACCTTGCGCCCCATGACAAGAGACACACTGGTTCATATAAATTTCTCGGCCGCGATTGACTCGTTCATCGGCAAAAGTCTCCGATGCTTTGGCTAAACGGGTATTTTCACCCAGCCAATAGAAAATAAGACCGCCCAAGACCAACAAGGTCAGAACCAATCCTATTATCATGTACCGATCATAATTTTCTTTCTTCATCCCAGCCTCCCTTATGCCCCGGTCAACTGCGACGGGTCAAACTTGGAACGTTCAATAGGTGAACTGGTATCCACCCATACCTCGCCGCTTCTAATCGAAACCGGAAACAGATCTAACGGCCGTGGCGCTGGGCCACCAATCACTTCCCCTTCCTTGTTATAGAGCGAACCATGACAGGGGCAGTGGAACTGGCCTTCCTCCTCTACCCAGGGGACAGCACAGCCCAGATGGGTGCATTTCTGCCACAATGCCAAAATGCCATCATCCCGGCGCGCAATATAAAAACGGCCGGCCAGAATACGGTTGATACTGTTGATAGCAAACTCTTCCACTTTACCGGCGTAAACCTCGCCGCCGAAACCACCAGCACTCACCGGCTTGATGTATTTCAACAGCGCTACCGCCGCCTGGCCAAAGACCAAAGCAACGGAACCACCCCAGGCAATGCCCAAAAATTGTCGGCGCGACACGCCCTTCTTTGCTTTTGTTTCACTCATGTTGCACCCTCCAATTACAAGTTGTTCCAGGGGCTGTAATCCCCAGGCATATTCCAAGGCCAGTAAAGCTTAAACCCAGGACCGCGGAACAGAAATCCGGTCAGCGTAAAGACAACTGCACCAACAAACAGAACGGTGAACAATGTCAGCACCCATTCCCGCGGCGTCGGTTTCATTCGCCAGACGAAAACCAGGGGAAGCAGAACAATGACTGCCATGATTAGACCGGGAATGAGCGCCTGTAGAATGAAATCGGGCAGCTGCCCCCGTAAAATTTCGCGCAAGGGGTAGGTGGAGTCCAGGAAAATATAGGCGGGAAAGACAACGGCCGTATAAATTGCCGTGTTTCGCACCACCTTCTTGCCGCGTTTGGATGTAAACCAGACCCCGGCCCCTTCACGCACATTGTCAATGTACGGAATCGCCATCACAAACAAAACCATCAACGTCGGCATCGCCACCGCCATCAGCGTCGGATGACCATGCTCCAGAAGCTCTTGCAACCCCATAAAATACCAGGGCGCTTTCGCCGGATCCGTCGTCGTGTTAGGATTGGCAATCTCTTCCAGCGGCGCATTAATCGACAGCGACATAATCACCAGCATTGCAATCACGCCTAACGTCAACAAAAGTTCCAGCAGCGCCACCACCGGAAATGAGAAAATCGAATCATCCGGGCCGTGGTCAGCCATCGTCGTCGGCGCTTTGACTAACTCGACCAGCGAGTAGGTCTTGGTTTTGCTCTTTTCTGGGCTAAATGATTTTGGTTTTGCTTCGTTACTCATCCTTCCCTCCATCTTCCACAGCATTAGCTGCCAGGCCACCATCTTTGCGGACGCGCCAGATGTGCAGCGAGGTCAACAGGGCAATACCCATGGGAATTAGCATGATATGCAGTGCATAAAAACGGGTCAGCGCCTCTTGACCCACTTCCGGGCCACCCAGCAAGAAAGTCTTGATGGTGGAACCCATTGTCGGTTCGTAAGCAGCCACGCTGGTGCCAACGGTGATGGCCCAGTAAGCTAATTGATCCCAAGGCAGCAGATAACCGGTGAAGCTGGCTCCCAGTGTCAGCAGGAGCAGCACCACACCAACAACCCAGTTGAATTCGCGCGGCGGCTTATATGCACCGGTATAAAACACACGAGCCATGTGCAGCACCACAACCAACACCATCAAATGGGCGGCCCAGCGGTGCATGTTGCGCATCAATTGACCAAAAGGGACCAGCGTTTGCAGCGTAATGATGTAGCTGTAAGCCCGCTCCACAGTGGGTGCATAGTAGAACATCAATAACAAACCGGTAATGGTCAAAACGCCAAACACAATCGCCGAAATGATGCCCAGACCAAACGAGTATGATGCCCGCAAACTTTTGCGGCTCACTTTCACCGAATGCAGGTGAAAGAAAATATTACTCGTCATTACCAGGGACCGATCCAGCGGATTGTCCGGCCAGCCGTGGCGGAAGAATGAGCGCCACACACGAGAGTTGGTTACAAAATCAATTATCTTCGACATGAATCCTCCTAATTCTTAACTGCGGCTGTGGCCGGTTTCCAACCGCGCCACTTCCAGGCAGTTTATCTCCTCTCAATCGCCATAAGCCAACACTTCTTCGAAGCGGAACGCTTCCATCGTGATGGCATCAGTCGGACAGCGGTGGGCGCAGAGGGCACACCGGGTGCAGGCTTCGTCATCTTTGAGCATAGCGGCCACAGCCGGCCGGCCCTGGCTCAAATAATCGCTTAACGAGCCGCCCAACTGCGCTTCTACAACCTGCCCGAAGATTTCACCGCCATCGATTTGATCCAAGGTGACGATTTTTAAGCAGTCCCAGGGACAAACGTCAACGCAGGCGTTGCACAAAATACATTTCGTGCCGTCAAAAATAGTGTTGACACTGCATTCCAGGCAGCGGCTGCCCTGCTCGGCAGCTTCTTCCACCGAGTAACCTAAATCAACAACGGAAATGCCGGTACGCCGGTCAACGGGCAGCGAGGGCACTGGCCGCCGTTCCAGCTTCGTCCAGTTTTCGAACATGACGTGGTTGGGCAGCTCTTCCCACTCGGTGTTAACAGTGACTTTGAGCGGCTTTTTCTGGATGTATTCTTCCATGCCTAATGAGGCAATGTGACCATGACGGACGGCATCGATGATAAGACGGGGGCCGTAAGCCACGTCACCACCGGCGAAAACGTCGGGCGCTGAGGTCTGGCCGCTTTCGCGGTTGACTTCAACCAAACCACGCGGCGAGATTTTGACGTCATCGGCCCCGCCCAGGGCTTCCAGGTCAGCCTGCTGGCCAATAGCCAGGATGACGGTATCGCATTCCCAGACGGTTTCGGAGTTGGGCTTGAATTTGGGGTTGAAACGGCCGTTCTCATCAAACACTGATTCCACATCAATCACTTCCAGGCCGGTCACCTTGCCATCCTGGCCGATAATGCGGTTAGGGCCTTTGCGCGGCGTTAATTGGATGCCCTCTTCCAGCGCTTCCTCAATTTCAAACTCAGACGCCGGTAGTTCATCCCAACTCTCCAGGGCGATCATTTTCACGTCGGCCACGCCCAGACGGAGAGCCGTACGGGCCACATCCAGCGCCGTGCTAACCGTTTCTGATTCCTCTTCGACACGGGCTTTGGTTTCGCTGAGGGCTGCTTTTTGTTCGGCCGTCGCCTGACCCAGACGCAATGCCGTCCGCGCCGCATCCATAGCCACGTCGCCACCACCGATGACCAGGACGTGCTTGCCCAGGGTCACTTTGTAGCCCAGATTGTAATTCAGGAGCAGGTCAACGGCCGTAATCACCCCGTCTAAATCCTTTCCCTCAATATTGATCATGCGCCCCTTCATCAAACCGATGCCCAGAAAAACAGCATCGTAATCGCGACGCAAATCATCCAGCTTAATGTCCTGGCCAATGGGCGTGTTGTAACGAATCTCTACGCCCATATCGAGGATCGATTCGATTTCCAAATCCATCGCTTCCTGCTCAAAGCGATAGACAGGCACACCATAACGCATCATACCGCCAGTTTTAGGACCGGCTTCAAAAATCGTCACCTCGTGGCCCAACAGAGCCATATCGTGTGCAACCGTCAGGCCGGACGGTCCAGCACCAATGATGGCTACTTTGCCAACTTTGCGTCCTGGTTGGGCAGCCAGCTTTTGCAGCTCGGTCCGCGACCAGCGCACCGGCGAATAAAGCTGGGGCACACCGGTTCCCGGCACAGTGGCGCAGCTGGAACCCTTCACGTTAACCGACGGCGAGAATGTACCGGAAGCGGGTGTGGAATCGATGGTATTGAGGGGAATGATGGATGATGAAGCGATACGTCCCGGCAGCCGGTGGCCGGCTTCAGGCCCATATCGTTCGGTCAGGACGCGTTTGAGGGGGCGGATAGCGATGGGTTTAGGGTCAATCTCTACATCACCGCCTTCAATAAAACCACGACGGCAGGCGGTTTCGCACGGCGCACCGCAGATACGGCCGCATACCGTTGACAGTGGGTTAGGATCATGAGCAATTTCGTAACCCAACTCCAACTCACCGCGGGCAACGGCCGTTACGTAACCGCGCGCGTCCGTATTGACCGGGCAGGCTGCCTGGCATTTCACCATCGCCCGCCAATCATTCACATCGGGTATCTTTACCTGATATTTCTTATCGGTCATATAGTTCTCCTCTTCCAAATTGATGTTCGATCAAAACCTGATCAATGCTAGAATACCGGTCAGTTTTCATCAAACATACGAAACTTTTCTATCGGGGGCTTCAGGTTTTTAATAACTGAAATAATTCCGAACTCACCCGTTGTGGATTCACCCAACAAGCCCCACAAAATGGAGACAATCAAATGAAACGATCATTTACACTGTTAATGCTGACTGTTTTCCTGACCCTCAGCCTTGCTGCCTGCCGGGGAAAGGGTAAAGTTGGTCCAGATGCGCCACCAGACAATGTGCCGGATATTATTGGTTCCTATTCGGTGAATGGGTTTGACCCCTTGGGCACCGAATATGGCGGCAATCTTACGGTCACGGCCGGGGAAACGGCCAATACTTACAACCTCCAGTGGATTGTGACTGGAAGTGTTCAGGAGGGAAACGGCCGTTTAGAAGGCAATACCCTCCATGTTGAATGGAAAACCATTTCCAGCGCCGCCGGTCAATCTCATGGAACCGCTGCCTACACCGTCACCGTCAATGGCGAACTTTATGGCACGCGAACTATAGACGGATATGACGGTGAAGGAACTGAAACAGCCTTCCCCAATTAGCAAAGCGGCAAAGTTACAGAGTTGCATAGTACAAAAACCTTACCACTTTGCAACTCTGCCACTTTGCAATTTCGTTTACTTCAACGTCAGCAGATAAGCAACAATTTGATTCAACTGCTCATCACTGAGTTCATCACCCCATACTTGCGGCATTGTGCCTGCCGGAAACCCTTCAACCAGGTATGTATCCGGGGTCAAAATAGATTCCCGAATATAATCCTCGGCAGATTTCCCGGCCTCGCGGTCGCCGGCATCAGCAATACCAGCCATGGACGGGCCAACAATAACCTCATCCGGGGTCCAGCGATGGCAGGTAATGCAACCAGCCTGCGTCCCAATGACAGCCGACGCAAACAATTTCTCACCAGCCGCAGCATCAGCGCCGCCACCAGAATCATCACCGCCGCCGCCACAAGCGACAACGGTCAAAGCCAAAACAACTAAAGTATGAAATAAACTGTTTACGCATATTTACTCTCCTTATGATTGTAGAAAACATTCTCGCAATGCGCTAATTATATTGCTACTTGCTAATCGGTAAACAACAAAGCGCTATTGGATAAAACAAAATGCTTTATCGCTTCTGAACCAAAAGCAGATTTACTCCTTCAAAGTCATTAAAAAAGCGATCAAATCGGCAATTTGGTCTTCCGGTAAAATCTCAGACAAATTAAGGACCATTTGCCCTGGGAACCTTCCAACATATGCGTTGGATCGTGATGGATTGATACAGTATTCCTCGGCTGTCATACCTGGCACTCTTATGGGACGCAGCAATTCCGGCAAAGGATGGCCAACCAGAAATTACCCGGCTGTAACGAATGACAAATGCGGCAGGAGGCATTCGTCCCCAGCGAAGAATCTCATAATACAACTTCTCACCTGCACGCGGGTTAGCCCAATACGTGTATCCCTATAGTCAGTGGCAAAAATCCGCCCTCGGCCAAAAGTCACAGTGTTGGCAAACAAAACCTGCCCCTCAGATGGGTCCAAGTCGATCAAACAGGGTTAATACCAGGTCATAAGTTCCCGGCGCCAAAGTCACCTGCTCAAAAATTGCAGCGCACCCTTCGGGCCAGGTTCGTATATTTGATTCAAAATCGTCTCCCATCTACTGTTAACACCAAACATTCAGCTGAGCAGGGTCGGGTACCGGTGCAAATTGGCAGGTACGGGCAGGAACCGTGCAAAGGGCGCGCTGCGCCAGAACCATCGCGATCTCAATCCGGCTTTGTTCGGCCGCGGCCTGGGTGTAGGGCAGGTCGCTAATCACGATTTGAATCGCCAGGATTACGGCTATCAGCACCAAAGCCGGGATAAATTTCTTCCAATCAGCCTGGAATGGGGCAAAGTTATAGGTTGTAGCCAGGGTTTTATGAGTTTTGCCACGTAGAGCCTGAACGAAATTATTAGGCGGCAGCCAATCAGTTGTGATGGGTGCGCTGATGAACTGCTTCTTTAATTTGGGCAGCCGTTCCCGTTCCAGGCGCTGGGCCAGCCACAGATTGCCTTCACGATTGGCGCAGTCTTCTGGCGGACAGCCGATGAACTGGACTTCAGCCGCGCCAGCTTCCAGCGCGCGTCCTGTCAGGTCGGGGTGGGCCATGCCGATGCAGGTTAAGGGAATGACTTCAACATGAGTCCCGTTTTCGTTTGTCGAACCATTGTTTTGCAGAATGGTCTTGGCTCCCTGCAAGGCGTGGCGTTCGCAAGTGAAGACAACTTTGACGGGTTTTTCGCTGGTTTGGGCGGCAAGGGAAACGGCCGTTTCCCACAAAGGTTCTGCCGGTTGATCGCCCAGTGTCAAAGCCAGGGGAGGGCAACTGCCAATACAAATGCCGCAGGAGACACACATGGCCGGATCAACCTCGGCTACGTATTTGTGCCGTTTATCATCTTTACGATCTACCATTTTGATGGCGTTGTAAGGGCAGTCGGCGGCGCACAGCGTGCAGCCAGTACACCGTTCTGTGTTAACTACAATTGGCGGCAGTGACGGCCGTACCAGCCACCAGGGAATGGCACTCAAAATAACAACCAACAAGGTGACCCCGCCCCAGAACAGCAGGGGTGACCAATGCAATGCCGCCGGCAAATAAAATAAAAATAATGAGTCAATCGTTATCTGGTCGGGAATTTGAGCCGGATCAGCGATGGGCAGCATACCAACCGGAATCAGAATGCCAGCAACAACCAGGAATACGGCCGTTACCCACATCCAGTAACGCGGCGGCAAAATCTTGGGCCGGTTCAAGCGCCGCACGTGCAAATACCAGAAAAACAGACCAATGATAACCGACAACAACAAATGAACGGTCAAAACCAGCAACACAAAAATCCAGCCCGTCCCGGCGGCATCCGTGACCAGATAACGAATTAAAAAGGAACGGCCGAATGAGGCATTCTGTAATAAATTGATGAACGTCTGGTTGAGAATCTGCGCCCGTTCATCCCAGATAAGCCAGTAGCCGGTGATACCCACAAACCAGATAAAAAGAGCCATGATCACGCCGGACACCCAGGCTAGCCAGCGTGCACCCCGGAACCGATCCTGGAACAGGGTGCGCCAACCGTGCAGGAGTGTGGTGATAACGGCCGCACCCGATGCATACCGGTGTACAGCCCGGACAATCCGGCCAAAGAAACTGGCTTCTATTTTCGATACCGCTTCATAAGATACCTGAAACCCAAACTGGTAAAACATCGTCAGGTAAATGCCGGTCAACAAAATAATGATCAACAAAAAGATTGTAATCGTGCCTGTATGATACAGTGGATTAAACTGCGACTCACCGACAATCCGATTGATCGGCGCTTCCACTGCCAGAGAAATGCGCTCCAGGCCATTTAAGAAGCGGCGCACTAACGGTCGATGACGGCCGTTCCAGTCAACCGTATCGTGAAAAACCGACCCTTTCTCGCTCATTTGATGGCTGTGCTCCCCTTAACACCTGGCCATGCCGAGGTTTTCAAAAGTGGCTGCAATGTTAGACATAAGGCATTTTAGTGGCTGTAGATTAGAGACTGGAGATTATTAAAATCTCTAGCCTCCAATCTCCAGCCATCCTTTACACAATCTACCAAACCTTGAATCCTGGGGATGTCAGGCTGATATTTGAAATCTGATCAATAAGCTGCGGGCCATAAGCAATCAGCAGCAAAGCAACCGTACCAATGAGCCAGGGAACCCAGCGATCCAGCCAATCAGGCGTTTCCTGGGGATCGTGCTTGGCTTCGGCCACCGGAATAACAATGTCGGCCGCTTCGGCTTTGCGGGCAAAGGCAGTCTTGGCCACGATAACGATGAACAAGTATCCGCCAATGAACAAGATACCGCCGCCGATACCCACGCGCAGCAGGTGACCGCTCCATTCCTCAGGAATGTACGGAGCTAACCCCAGCGGCGTCCGGCGCGGCGCACCCAACAAGCCCACTACGTGCATGGCATTGGAGAAAATAAGCATACCGACAAACCAAATCCAGGTTTGCGCCACCGCCCACTTCGGTTTCCACAATTTCTTGTTGGTGAGGTAAGGAACCAGCCAGTAGGAAATACCCATGAAGGACATGGTAACGGCCGATGCCACGGTCAGATGAAAGTGCCCAGGAACCCAGGCCGTATTATGAACAACCAGGTTGACATTATAGGAAGCATTCGTAATACCGCCGATACCACCAAAGAAGAACAGAATACCACCCAGCAACTGCGCTGTAACCGATGGATCATTCCAGGGCAAGGCGCGAATCCAGCCCAGCAGCCCTTTACCGCCTCGTTTGCGTCCAGCATACTCCAGAGAAGCAATAACAGTGAAAGCTGTCAACATGGAAGGCAAGAACACAGAGTAAGTTAAAACAGCATGCAGGAATTTCCAGCCTGCAGGAACACCGGGGTCAACATATTGATGATGGAAACCCAAAGGCACAGACAGTAACAGGAAAAGCCAAAAGGCAAACCGGGCCAATGAATCGCTGAATAATTTACCACCAGCCTGTTTGGGCATCATAGCATACCAGGAAACATAGGCCGGGAGCAGCCAGAAATAAACCAGCGGGTGGCCGGTGAACCAGAAGTAGGTTCGGGCCAACTGCGGGTCAGCACCTTCAATCAATCCCAAAGACCAGGGCAGGAGCATGGTCAGAATTTCGGCGGCAACGCCCAGGGTAGCAATCTGCCACATGACCATGGTGATAAGGCCGCCAAAAGTCATCAGCGGGGTACGTACGCCAGGATTTTCTTTACGCCAGGCGTAATAGGTGGTGTAAAAGCCCCAGCCTTCAACCCAACTACCCACAACAACCAGGGTAAGGCCGAGGTAGAAGGCCCAATGGGCTTTCATGGGCGGATAGAAGGTGTAGAGAACAGACGCTTCGTCGAGCAGCAAAGGAATGGCTGTGGTAACTAAACCAACGACCATCATCCAGAAACCAACTCGGTTCAGGACAGGATTGCGTAACGGCCGTTTCAAACCATAAATCGTCGTCAACGTCAAAAAGCCAGTAATGAAAAAGGTCGTCCACACCAGCGCATTCAACACACCGTGCAGCGTCAAACCTTGATAATACGACTTAAACAGCGGCTGAATATACGGATATAAATCCCAGCCAGCATGCTCAAAAGCCTGCAGCGGACCAAACAACATACCAATGGACAACGCCGCAGTAGCAAATAAAATGTGTAAGCCAATAAATTTCTTGTCGCCAGGTGATACTTCGTAATTTGCTAACATAAGTTCCTCCTCTCCTCAATTACTCCACAATTAGGGTGCCAAACATGGCCGCATGACCCAGACCGCAATATTCTGTACAGATAAAGTCATAGCGTCCCGGTTCATCAATGGTAACCGTCAATTTGGAAACCTGACCAGGCACAATCTGCACATTCAAATTTGTGTTTTGCAGCTTAAACCCATGCTGAACATCTTTACTGGTAACATAAAACGTCACTTCAGCGCCGGCCGGAACCGTCATTTCACGGGGCAAAAACTGCCATGTCTGCGCCAGGACATATGCTTCGTATTTTTTACCTTCCTGGATGGTACGCAACCCTGGATTTGCCCACGGACCGGATTCGGCTACCGTATTGGGATCAACACGTTGCTCCGGGCTGGGAACCTGAATACCCATAGCAAAACCGGCAACACTCACCGCTATCGCAAAGGCAATTAACAAACCAATGCTCAAGCGAATCCAGTTCTTTTCATACGGATCAATGTTCATCGATTGTTTTGTTGTCATACTGTCACCCCTCGTGAAAGTAGAATTACGTACACAGATCCCCAAAGTAGAATCAGTGTCAATACAAAAATCAATAATATGACTATTGTACCTTTCGGCTTGAATTCTTCGTTCTCAGAATTCTCATGTTCTTTCATAGCTTATCTCCTTCAAATGACCATTCCACATGCTGTACGACAAATCCATTGTCCTCTTCATCCTTCCATTCTTTTTATATACCATCCTTCGTAAAAGTCGCCACACCTCCTGACTCCCCAATCAAGCGTTTTGAAATATTATTTCAATAACTCATGTTACGCGCAGATAGCGCGAAGGTTAACATAATTATAAAATCCAGGTCTTGGAGAATCAGCCTATGAACTACAATATCCTCGACCTGTATTCAGACTATTTGTTAAGCTCATTTGGACAAACGACAGCTACCGGACTGGCTAGATTACTTGAAGGTGAAATCAGCCATGACCAAGTCACTCGCATGCTCGCCAGTGAAAAATTGACGGCGAAGACATGGTGGAAACTGGTCAAACCACAGGTACGGCAAATCGAACGAGAAGATGGTGTCATGATTGTCGACGATTCCATTGTGGAAAAGCCATACACAGATGAGAATGAGATCATCTGTTGGCACTATGACCACGCCAAAGACAAAACTGTCAAAGGTATCAACTTCATTACAACCTTGTATGAAGCCCAAGGAATCGCTTTGCCAGTGTCCTTCGTGTTAGTGGCCAAGACAGAGACCTATCTTGACAAGAAAACAGGCAAAGAAAAGCGCAAAAGTGCCGTGACCAAGAATGAACACTATCGTCGCATGCTGCAGACGGCTGTAGCTAATCGCATCCCGTTCCGGTATGTGCTCAATGACGTGTGGTTTGCCTCGGCCGAAAACATGCGATTTGTGAAGTTGGACCTGGAGAAAGAGTTCATCATGGGGCTCAAGGGCAATCGCAAGGTGGCTTTGTCCGAGGCAGATAAAGCCAATGGCCAGTATCAGCGGATTGAAGACATGAACCTACCAGAAGGCACGACCCGTATCATCTATCTGGAAGGGGTCCCATTCCCCTTACAGCTATTACGCCAGGTTTTCACAAACGGAGATGGCTCAACCGGCGTGCGTTATCTGGTAACCAGTGACTTGACCCTGAGTGCTGACCAAATCATTACAATCTACCAAAGACGGTGGAGAGTAGAAGAGTATCACCGGTCACTCAAGCAAAATATGGCGCTAACTCAATCGCCAACCCGTACCGAAACAACGCAAACGAATCATTTCGTGGCGGCGCTGTGGTCGTTTGTCAAAATGGAGTTGTTAAAGGTCCGAACAAAGAAAAATCATTATCAGTTGAAAAACCAGTTGTATTTATCCGCCTTGCAACAGGCTTTTCATGAACTGCAGCAGCTTCAGCCGGTTTCACTGGTTCAAGCTGCTACTGCGTAACATCAGTCAATAAATAAGCCAAATCGTCGGCCATGTCTTGTGCTGTTGTTCCAAAAGGAAGCAGCAGTTTCAGATAACCGTCTTGATCAACTACCATCACTGTGGCCGTATGATCAATCAGATAGCCGCTGGCAGCAGTTCCCTCATGTTTTTCATAATAAATGCCGTACAAAGTAGCAATTTCGGCAATTTGTTCCGGCGTTCCGGTAACACCCAAGAAAGTGGGATCGAAATGAGCGACGTATTCTGCCAATTGTTCTGGCGTGTCTCGTTCAGGATCAACAGAAATCATGATGGTTTGGATATTTCGGGCATCCTCACCCAAAATGTCCATCGCTCCGGCAATTTCTACCAATGTGGCCGGGCAAACATCCGGGCAGAAGGTATATCCAAAGTAAAGTACAACCAGCTTGCCTCGAAAATTGTCCAAGCTGACCCGCTGACCATTGCTGGACATCAGGGTAAAGTCGGCCGCTTCGGTATTGGATTGCAAAATGGTGCCATGAAATTCGTAAGGTGTGCAAGCCGCAAGCACGGTCGTTAACACCACCACAATCGTCAAAAAAATCAAACTTATTCTTTTCATCTTAGCTCGCCCCTATCGTAATTGGTTTGGTGACGGGTTGCGAGGATTCGGCCAGGGTAACGGCCGTTAACAAAATCAACGTAATCCACACCAACACCGCCAATAGCAAATGAATCAACTGCATCCAAACCGGAACCAACAAAACCAGATTCAGCACACCAGCCCCCAACTGAATCACATACAATATCCGCAGCGCCCAACTCGCCCGATTCACAAACACACCGGGTCGAGCTGCATTCAACTGCTGCGCCAGAAATATCAAATACGCGCCCACGCCCACCGCCACAAACGGGTGCCACACACGCAGGCGAATCAGAAAATGAGAAGACGCCTCAAAATCCTGCTGCAACCCCTGAGCTAACGATTCCGATGGAAACAACGTATCACCCAAAGCAGTTACCGACCCTGCCATACTCATGACCATCACACCAACAAGCCCTAACAGCAGCGCCCCGAAAACCCAGCCCTGGTTGCGCAGGCTAAACGATTTGCCACCAGCCGACCACCAGGCCGCCAGCGCAATAAAAGCCAACAAAACAAATGTGTTCAGCAAATGAACACCCATTACCACCACCCGCGCTGTGGAAATATTTCCGGCCACCCACTCAAACAGCACCAGACTGGCCCCAACCAGCGATTCCGAAATCATAAACAGCATAGCGCCACCTGCGGCCAACCGGACATGATGACCCTTGGAATAAGCGCGTCTAGCCCAAAGAAACAGACCCAGTACCAGCAAAAAAGCCAGCCCACTGGTCAACCGATGCGAAAACTCAACAATCGTTTCAATAGCTGGTTCACGAGGAATCACAACGCCGTTACACAATGGCCAATGGCTGCCACAACCCGCGCCAGAACCGGTCGCCCGCACGTAAGCGCCCCAAACAACGACCGCTACATTATAAGCCAAGACCCCCCAAGCAAATTTTGAAAAACGATTTTGTTTCATATGATTCTCGTCCAAGACCTGCCAGGTTTTATGCAACCTTTCCGGTCTGAAAGATTTCAATCATGGCGCATAACAAAGAAAATAATGCGCCGCCTCATACGCTACACTATTAACACCCTGACTGTTGATCACCTCTTCTGCCAGTACACCCAGATGGCGCAAAATCCGCTCCGAATCAGGCGTCATAGTCTGGTAGCGATATTCTCCTCGAATGATGCCCCAGCCATCAACCAGAACAAACGCCGGATCAAAACTGAAGCTGCCATCCTCATTCGCTTCATAATACGTTTCAAAACCACCGCCAATGACAAACTTCATCATCGTCGGATCAGACAAGGTCACAAAACGCCAGACAGCCGGGTCAGCCCCGACCGACTGAGCATAAGCCTGGAGTGCTTTCGGTGTATCTCGCTCTGGGTCAAAGGAAATCGTGACCAGGGAAACATCTATATCGCCTAATTCGACCGTGTCCAATTGATTCTGGATTTCACGCATCGTCTGATTCATTTGTTCGCAGCCCGTCGAGCAGTTGGTATAAGTGAAGTTATACAACACGAACTGACCACGCAGGTCTTCGTTGGTCAGCCGCTCACCATCCTGATCGACAGCCAGAAAGCCAGGAGCTAATCGAATACGCGGCAGCACCTGCACCGGCTGAAATACCTTAAAAGCAAACGCACTGCCAACGACAAGGATGATCAGTGTATACAGACCGTACAGGAAGAACCGTTTCATATGACTGCTTCCTCTCCGGATGTTGGTGACTGTACAGCTTGCAGCAGGTCATCGGCCGTTACGTTGACAATTTGCTGCCGCTTATGAATGATCATTCTGTTTTGGGCCAACGTAAGGTAAATCACTTTAATATCCCGATCGGCAGTTTCCAGTAAAGGTGCCAGATCGTTTTCATGCAAGTCGGCGGAATCATGGTCGATAATAAGAACGTCTGGCTGCTCACGAGCCATGATTTCACGTGCTTTGTTCCAACTCCTCACTGAACCCACGACAACCAAATTGGATTGCTCGCCAAGAAGGTGGGTAATGCCATCGTGAAAAAGGTGATGACGGCCAATAATCAAAACACGTATCGCCATAACCTTAAGTATAGGACATGTTTATCGGCCTGCCGTCAATCGAATGGGGATAAATCAACAAAAAAAGGCTACTGAAATAGTAGCCATTTGGGTATTGTTTTTACCTGTTCATTAACCCAAATGGGTTAATGAAACCACAAACCAAAAGGTTTTTGATGAAAAATGCGCTGTCTCGGTGTGATGTATTAAGGGGAAACGAGGGAACCATATCCTTCTAATTTAGACGACTTTCCCGTTTTCACCTGATCGAATCATACGTTGCGCTTTGCCAAACCGTGGCGAACGGCCCAGGCGGCAGCCTCAACCCGACTGCGCAAATCGAGTTTTTCCAAAATCCGGTGCAGATGAACTTTGACGGTATGGGGCGAAAGGGCTAATTGCACGCCGATTTCCTTGTTGCTTAATCCCTGAGTCAGTAAATGTAATATTTCCTGCTCACGATCTGTAAGCTCGTCCAATTTAGGCGATCGTTTTGGGGCTTCAGGCATTTCCGAAAATTTGTCGAATAGTTTAGCGGCCATGACCGGCGCGATGATGGCTTCGCCTGCATAGACGCGCCGCACGGCATCATTCAGTTGTTCGCTGGTGGAATCTTTGAGCAGGTAACCGCGGGCACCGGAACGGATGGCGGAAAACAGATCGCTTTCTCGTTCCGATACGGTGAGCATGAGAATGCGGGCTTCGGAGTCATTCTGCCTAATTTGCTGGGTCGCGCCAACGCCGCCAATGCCAGGCATGTTGACATCGAGGAGGATGACGTCGGGCTGGTGGTGGGAGACGGCCGTTACCGCATCCTCACCGCTGCTGACCGAAGCAACCACTTCCAAATCAGGGTAACCATTCAAAATGCGAGCCAGACCATCGCGAAAAAGATGATGATCATCAGCCAGAACAATCCGAATCATGCTACACTCTCGATGGAAACGCCAACCGGTACTACAACCATAATTCGCGTCCCCTGCCCCGGCTGGGTGGCAACCGTGAGTGAACCACCCAGACTTTCGGTGCGCTCGCGCATCGAGGCCAGACCATGGCTGCGATATTGGCGGTCAACCGGCATAGCATGGGGGAAGCCACGGCCGTCATCGGTGATCGTCAGTTCCAATTCGCCATCAAACTGCCGCAATCGGACATCGACTTCTTCGGCCTGGGCATGTTTGCGAACGTTGGTCAAAGCCTCTTGCGCAATGCGTAAAAGCTGCAATGCGGCAGCGGGCGGGACCTGGATTGATTCGGGAACGGCCGTAAAATTCACATGCAGCCCGGTCTGGCGGGTAAACTCGGTTGTGTACTCACTCAATCGCGCCGCCAATTGGCCGACGGATTCCGTGCCCAGCCGCAGCCCGTCAATGGCCTCACGCACATCCACGTAGGCCGCACGAATCGAGCGGCGCATTTCGGCAAATTCGGTAACGGCCGTGTCCACCTGCCCAATCTTCAGCAGGTTTTCCAATCTTTCCGACTGCAAGCCCAAATAACCCAACGTCTGTGCCAGGCCATCATGAAATTCACGCGAGAGCCGGTAACGTTCCTCCAACACCGCCATTTGGCCCAATTGGGTATAAAGCTGGGCATTACGAATCGCCAGCGCCATCTGATGCGCCATCGTGGCCAGCAGTTCCCGATGATTATCATTCAATGCCAGGGGACGGTTCGCACCCAGAAATAAAGCGCCTACAGATTGGCCTTCGGTCACCAACGGTGCAGCCGCAACCGATCGCAGGCCATGATGGGCTTCCGGTTCAAAATCAGGAATAATCAACGGAGTATTTCGATTCAAAGTCTGGCGGGCCATATCCAGACCCAAATCGAAGCGGGGGTCAGCCAGTTTCTGCCCCAGATTATACTGGGCGCGGCACGACCATGTTTGTGACTTTTCATCGTACAAAAACAAACCGCCTGCCTCAGCTTCCCAGCCGGAAATAGCAATATTCAACACCTGTACCGCCAGATCATCCAGCGCATCGGCCGTTTGGGTGGCACGATCTAATGCATTGAGCGTTTTTACTTGAAGCTGGCGATTGTGCAAACTCTCCAATGCCGCCGCCACCACGCCACCTAAAATATTGAGCAGCCGTATCTGGTCTTCCGGCGGCCCGTCGGCAGAGGGAAAATAGGCCGACAAGACAGCGATGCGTTCGTTGGCCTGAACAATTGGCAGACATACCAGGGAACGAATCCCTTCCTGATGGGCCTGATCCTGCAAACCGGCGAACAAAGGGCAATCGCCGTCCACATGAGCATGTAGCACGGTGCAGGTACGGCAGCGGTCGGCCAAAACACCTTTATCGATCTGGGTGCGCAAAGCTTTGAGGTAATTTTCACTTAAACCCCAGGCCATATCCAGTTTGAGTCGACTGCTGCCATTTTCACCGTCAAAGGTGACGACGGTTGAAGAACTGGCTTCTGTTAAATGTAGGGGGGCGCGAGCAGCCAGTTCGAGTACGACCTGTTTGTTGTTAGCCGCCGCTACGTTCTGGCCCAGATCGTGCAGCGCCAGTAATTTTTGATGATTGGCATCTAGCTCATCATAGGCGTCCCGCAGTCCTATTTCGGCTTCAGCTCGTCGGGCAACGGCCGTTGCCAGCCAGCTCAACCCCATCCAGGCCACAATGCTGCCGGTAAATGTGTAAACCAGCAGCCGTGCGGCTTCAGCCCAACGGGGGAAAAATAGATCGATCAGGTTTTGCAATAGAAGCTGGTGCAGGGCAGCCAAAACAAGCACAATCACCGGAGCAAGCCAGCGAATGCGGCGTAGTTGAAAGTGAAGAGGTATCGATCGCAATTGTTTCCAAGGGCCGCGCATTACTCAATATATTGCCACACTCTCGATAATCGTGCCAATGAATGTTATAGCAAACGAGTGTTCCCCCCGGTTAGCTCTGCTCATGTAAGATTCACGCAAATGACAGTTTTGCCAGAGGCCAACAGGTTTCGACAAGCTCAGCCTTCGATAAAACTGGATAGGCTTTAGTGATTGAATATCCGGAAGATCAAAAACGGCCGTTGCTCAATCATGAGAAACAGCCGTTGCTCTAAAAGCAATACTGAAGCGGGTTACAAATCAATCGATGCCTTAAACAGCGAACCTTCCCGCTCAAACTGGAAGCCCAGCCGCTTACTGATGAGGCGCATACCCCGGTTTTCACCCAGCATATAAGCCACTACCCGCTCAACACCTTCCTGACGGCCAATTTGCAGCAGCCGGTTAAGCAGTTCAGTGCCCACACCTTGCCGCTGGAATTCATCGACAATCAACATGGCAAATTCCGCTTCCGGAGTACCATGCAGTTTGGTTAAACGACCAATCCCTATGATCTGCTTTTCACCGGTCTCCGAATCATCGTGTTCGGCCACCAACACCATATCCCGATCATAATCGACAAAACAAATCCGAGTTAACCGTTCGTGCTGCACCCGCTGGTCCAACTGGAAGGAACGGAAATAACGCAGATAAACGCTTTGCTCCGATAGATTCTGGTGGAATTGGACAACCATTGGTTCGTCTTCTGGCCGAATGGGGCGGATGCTGAAGGATCGCCCTGCCCTATCCATGAACGGGAAAATGTATTGGGAGGGATACGGCCGTATCGCCAAACGAAGCAAATCAACTTCCGTCACCTCCGGCTCATACAAAACCACCCGCGCATCCAGCGCCAGCAACCCTTTCGACGAAGCCAGCAGCGGATTGATGTCGATCTCTTTAATCCAGCGCTGTTCCACAGCCAGGTAGCTGAACCGCACCATCAGTTTTTCCAATTCGTCCATATCCACCGGAGCGCGGCCGCGAATCCCTTGCAGCGCATGGTAAATCTTCGTCCGTTCCATCATACGGCGGGCCAACGTTGTATTTAACGGCGGCAGCCCCAAAGCACGGTCCTTGAACACCTCAACCAGCGTGCCACCGGTGCCAAACAACAACACTGGGCCAAATTGCGGATCAGGGCTACTGCCGATGATCAATTCGTAGCCATCCTTCAAATCTACCATCGGCTGAACGGTCACACCCAGAAAATGTTCGGCGCCAAATTTATCGGTAACGGCCGTTTCCATTTGCTTATATGCCCGCTTTACCTCCTTGGCATGAACCAGGTCCAGGCGGACGCCGCCCACATCCGTCTTGTGGGTAATCGTCTCCGAATTCAGCTTAATCACCACCGGATAACCAATTTCATCAGCGATAGCCGCCGCCTCATCAGCGCTATTAGCCAGCCGTGTCTCCACCGTATTGATACCATACGCTGCCAAAACCTGTTTGGACTCAAATTCAGTCAAAATCGTGCGGCCCGTTTTACGAATATCCTGCAGCATCTGGTTAATTTGGTGGCGGCCGGCAATAATAGCCTCGGTTTCTTCCGGTAGCTGCGGCGTTTCATACAAACTACGCAGCCGGTTACTATAACGCCACATATATTGGAAAACGCGAGCGGCCGTGTCCGGATATTGGAAGGTAGGAATATTAGCCTGATTAAGAATCTCCTCACCACCGGTCACATCCGCCCCGCCCATCCAACTCGCTAAAACCGGTTTACTGCGCAGTCTAGAATCAGCCTGACTGTACATCTTCTTCAACAACTGTGCCGTCTGGGTGGGCGCCGTCATCGCCTGAGGAGTCAAAATAACCAGCAGCCCATCGCTGTTCTCATCATTCACTGCAATTTCCAAAACCTGCTGATACCGTTCGGCTCCAGCATCCCCCAAAATGTCAATCGGGTTATTGTGGCTCCAATGCGGTGGCAAAATCCCATTCAGAGCCGCCATCGTCTCATCCGAAATTTCACTCAACTGACCGCCAGAAGTAATAAGCGCATCAGTCGCCAGCACACCAGGGCCACCGGCATTTGTAATAATCGTCAGGCGATCACCCTGCGGCCGCGGTTGTTTGGCCAGTACTTCGGCCATATTAAACAATCCATCAATACTGTCTACGCGAAGAACACCACAACGCCGAAAAGCGGCCGCTAACACCTCATCACTGCCCGTCAACGAACCGGTATGAGAAGCTGCTGCCTGTGCCGCCGCTTCCGTTCGGCCTGGTTTGATAACAATGATTGGCTTAGTCAAAGCCACTTCACGCGCCGCCGACAGGAACGCACGGGCATCACCAATCGTTTCCATATAAATAACAATACTCTTGGTGCGGGGATCATCACCTAAATAGGTAATCAGGTCACCCCAACCCACATCCAGCATCGAACCAATAGAAACGAAGGCACTAAACCCGACATTTTCACGGAAACTCCAATCCAGGATAGCCGTACAAAGCGCACCGCTCTGGCTGATAAAGCCGACATTGCCCGGACGGGCCATCGCCGCTGCAAAAGTAGCGTTCAAACCCGAAATTGGATTCATCACACCCAGACAGTTGGGACCGATGATGCGCATATTACCCCGGCG
This sequence comes from Ardenticatenaceae bacterium, assembly GCA_020634245.1. GTDB lineage: Bacteria > Chloroflexota > Anaerolineae > Promineifilales > Promineifilaceae > JACKCC01. The sequence continues at coordinate 38,356 of JACKCC010000009.1, forward strand.
GGCTTCGGCCATAATCTGTCGCTCTAATTCTTCGCCGACTTCACCTGTTTCTTTAAAACCAGCCGAAATGACGATAGCACCCTTCACGCCGGCTTCGACACACTCGCTGATAATGCCCGGAACGGTTGGTGCAGGGGTCACGATAACCGCTAAATCAACCTGGTCCGGGATGTCAGATACACTGGGATAAGCCTTGATACCCAGGATATTGGGGCGTTTGGGGTTCACCGGGAAAATGGTACCACCAAACGAGTTGCTCATTAAATTCCAGATAATTGTGCGACCGACACTGCCCTCGCGTTCGGTCGCACCGATAACAGCTACACTTTTTGGGGCAAAAATAACATCCAGCGGATGACGTTCATATCGCAAAACATTGTGGGCAGTGCCACGAGTAACTTCTTCAGCCATGGGAAACTCCTTCACTAAAAAATGTCAAACACCAACCAACATGGCAGACCTGGTCGTGCTTTTGATTTAATTTACCCTAACTCTGATAGTTGGAATGTGGGAGAGTTTTTAAGGTAGGCGGTTCAGAATAATCATTTGATATTCAAATAGGGTTTTACTTCTCGTCAAGCGTGATCATGACACAAAGCGTTATGGGGATCAAGAGACAAATGTCACTGATTTATTGTTACGAACTGCTAATAAGTCGCCTAATCGTGCTAACCAAATACCGCTTGCAGCGCCTGGTGCATCACTGCCACTGGCGCTTCCAGCCCTGTCCACATGGTGAACCCAATCGCTCCCTGGTAAACCAGCATGCCCAACCCGTCCAGCGTTGCTGCGCCACGAGCCGCCGCTTCCAGCAAAAACGGCGTTTGCGGCGGATTGGGGACAACATCACAAACGGTCATGGCCGGGGAGATGGCAGCAAAATCGATGTCAGGTTTTTCGGTCACGTTGGGAAATAAGCCGATGGAGGTGGCGTTGACGAGGACGTCTACCCCGGCGGGAATGGCATACTCGCTGTTCCAGGCCACAAACGAGGCGCTGGTTGCCGTCTTGTCGTTGAGCAAAGCAGCCAACGCTTGACCTCGTTCCGGTGTACGATTGACAATCGTGATTTGCTGTGCGCCAGCCAATGCTGCTTCCACGCCAATAGCCCGTGCCGCGCCACCTGCACCCAGGATGACAAACTTCTTGCCTGCCGGATCAATGCCCACATCTTGCTGCAGCGAACGGATGAAGCCTTTTCCATCAGTGTTTTCGCCGATGAGCCTGTCCCCTTCACGCCGCACGGTGTTGACGGCCCCCATCAACGCCGCATCGGGGGCAATCTCATCCAAATATTTGAGTACTTCGACCTTGTGAGGAATGGTCAGATTGATTCCGCGCATGTTCATGGCCCGCAAGCCTTTGAAGGCGTCGGCCAAATCTTGCGGGTACACCTCGATGGTGAGATAGCGCCAGTTCAAGTTCATGGCCTGAAAGGCCGCTTCCTGCATCACAATGGTCGGATTTTCAGCAACGGGATGGCCGAAGACGCCGACTAATTCGGCTTTGTAATTGGCTTCTTGCGTCATGGTTTATTCCTTAATAACTGGTTCAGTTCCCAAAATGGCGGCACCAATCCTAAATCGGCAAAGATGTCGTAGATGCAAAATGCGCCCCAACGGTTGCTGATTTGGCCGTTCTGGTCGATGGTGAAAATGGTCGCCCCTTCAAATTCGACTTGCTTGTTGGTGGGTTCGAAACCCCATGCCGCCCCTTTTTGCGTGCCGGTGCCTTTGTATCGAACCCAAACCTTTTCTGGGAAGGCGGCGCTGTCTACGATGGTATACTGCAAATCGGGGAAGACGCCGCGAAAGTAGCGCACTTCGTGTTTGACCTGTTCTGGCCCTTTCTTGGGGATTTGCACCCAATCGGGCGCGTAATTGGGGGCGATGATTTCGTCGGCCACATCAAGATTGCCCTCGCTCCACAAGTCTATGAACCAACGGCGGGCAGCACTTAAACTGATTTCTCCGGTCATGGTATTCCTTTTTTACCTCCAGGCGGCAAGGATGATAGGTTTATCTTACAGTGTTGGCAAAACCGGAGCAACCTGATCAACCAAGTAAAATGCCCTTCTGGACAGCTACGGAAACGGCCGCTGCTCTCGAATCGACGCCCAGTTTGTTGTAGACGTTGGTCAGATGAGCCTTAACCGTGCGTTCGGTAACGCCCAAATGACGGGCGATTTCTTTGTTACGGTCACCACGGGCCACGGCCGTTAACACTTCCAGTTCGCGCTCAGTCAAATCGATAGCCGGAGGTTGGCTGCCGGGTGCTGGTGGGGGTTGGGCATGGGTGAGGACACGGGCCAGGATGTCCGGCTGGAGCAGGGTTTCGCCCTGGGCAGCGGCGCGGATGGTGTGGAACAGGGTTTGCCGGTCGGTGTCTTTGAGCAGGAAGCTGCGTGCCCCGGCTTGCAGGCCGCGCAGCATCAAATCGTCCTCGTTGTAGGTGGTGAGGATGACGATGGCGATGTCCGGCCACTGGCGGCGGATGTGGCCGATGGCTTCCAGGCCATCCATGCCCGGCATGCGTAGGTCCATTAAAATGACGTCGGGCTGCAATTCACCGGTCAGGCGAACGGCCGTTGCCCCATCCACCGCCTCGCCCACTACGTCAAAATCGGGCTGGCTGCCTAAAATAAGCTGCAATCCTTCCCGTACCACCAGGTGATCATCGGCAATCAACACACGAATCATGCTGCCACCCCCGATTCAGATGCGCTTTGTAGGGACGGGACGACGTGGGATAACCCTAAATGAAGCAAATAATCTTGTCTCCGCGTCGTCTCGCCCAAATACGTGGCAAAAATGGGGCGAGATGACCGGGAGAAAACGCCGTATGCTTTGCCAACATCTGCCCCGGTCATCCTGCCCCTACCAGGGGAATTTAGAACACGGATGGGCGCGGATAAACGCGGAAAGGAAAAAATCTGCGGAATCTGCGAAATCTGTAGATTATTACTCATGTTTCACCGGAATGATCAACGTCAACGTTGTGCCTTGATGAGGTTGGCTGTCGATGAGCAGTTCACCATTGGCCAGCCGGGCGCGTTCACGCAGGCCAACGAGGCCGTAATGACCAGCAGGTATGCGGGCTGGGTCAAAGCCCTGGCCATTGTCGTGGAGGGTAAGGTGCAGATTATCGCGACTCGCTTCAAGATGGATGATAACGGCCGTAGCCCGCGCATGCTGCACCACATTGGCCAGTCCCTCACTAACACAACGTACCACGTGTTCGCCCATCGGATCGGGCAAAGTCAGTGTTTCCGGCAGGGTCAGGTCACAAGGGATGCCGGTAGCCCGGCGGAACCGTTCCACTTCACGGGCGATAGCTTCAATGGTGGAATCGGATGACTGCTGACGCAAATCGCCGATGGCCTGCCGCGCTTCGGCCAGCGCGGTGCGGGCGCGCGCTTTGGCTTGAGCGGCGATTTCTGCCACTTTTTCGCTGTTACCTTGTTCCAGATGGGCTTCTAACCCTTCAATTTGCAAAATGAGACCGGCCAATCCTTGCGCCAGCGTATCGTGCAGTTCCCGTGCCATCCGCTGCCGTTCGGTTTCCAGCGTTAAATTTTCTACCTGCCGGGCATAGGCAGCCAACTGTTGATTGGCATCCTCCAGTTCGGCCAGGAGCATTTGAGCCTCCTGGCGGGCTGTCATCTGCTGCATAAACAGCATCACATAAATGAGGACGAACACCATCATCACAGCGGCCATCCCCAGCCAGGCAGGAAGAGACTGCCAGCCGCCAATGAGGTAAGTGATGAACATCAAGAGAATCAAATAACCGATGACAGCGATGATTGCGCGCCGCCAATTCTCCAACATCCCCACTGTTTCCCCGGCCAGAGCCATGATCAAGCCAAAGCTAACGGCCGTTCCCTGGGTCATCAGACTCAGCAAAACAACTAAACCGGTTTGAATAATGAGGTAAATGGCCAGACGGCGGCGGGGCAGGACAAAGTGGGGACTGAACCAGTGCAGTCCGGCATGCAGCAGCATGAGCAGCGTGAAAGGAATGAGGCGGATCGGCTGGCGCATGGCCGGCGCTTCGTACAAGGTGATGCCGTAAATAAAAGCCAGAACCAGCAGCAGCAAGTAATAAAAAGCACGCGTTTCTTTGGCTTCCAATTCAACTGCGGGGTCAAGTTTGATAAATTGGCGCATGATTTTTTGCCTCTGCCTTCATTATAACAGCCGCAGGCCGGTTGGGTATTGTCCAAAAGGGCATTGTACCATTGGGTAGTACGGCCGTTCCCCATTGCCCGATGTGCCGAAATCGGTAAGGCGGTAATCTGTAAACAGTAATCCGACTGACCGATAACCGGAGAGAACCATGATAGAAGTGACCAATTTTAGCAAACGATACGGCGAGTTTACGGCCGTTGACAACATCAACTTCACCGTGCCGCGCGGCCAAATCTTTGGACTGCTCGGCCCCAACGGTGCGGGCAAAACCAGTACGCTGGAATGCCTGGAAGGCTTGCGCAGTCCCGATGAAGGCATCTTGCGCGTCGGCGGCATCGACCCCGTGCGCGAGCAGCGTCAACTGCGCAATCTCATCGGCGTGCAGCTGCAATCGGCGGGGATGCCGGAAAGCATTACCCCGGATGAAGCGATGCGTCTCTTCTGCGCCTACCACGCTGTTGCCCCGCGCTACGATTTGCTGGATCGATTGGGTCTGGGCGACAAGCGCCGCACCCAATTCCAGCAGCTTTCCACCGGGCAGCAGCGGCGATTGGCCCTGGCGCTGGCTGTGTCCCACGAGCCGCAGGTCTTGTTCCTGGACGAGCCGACGGCCGGGCTGGACGTGGCCTCGCGGGTCGAACTGCACGGTTTGATGCGTGAGCTGCAAGCCAACGGCACGACCATCATCCTGGCCACCCACGACATGGCTGAAGCGGAAGAGATGGCTGACAGGGTGGCGATTTTGCTGAACGGCAGTCTCGTTGCCGAAGGCACACCGCTGGAAATCACCGCCACCGGCGCGGGATTAACCAAAGTGTCGGTCCGCACCCGCGATGCGGCGCTATTGGCCAATCACCGCACCTTCCCGGCCGTCAGCCAGCATCTACTGAAGGATGAGTACGCCATCTACTTCAGCCGCGACATCGGCCAGACGGTGGCGGCGTTGATTGATTACGTCTCGGTCAAAGAGGATGAATTATTGGATTTACGGGTGGAACGGCCGTCCCTCGAAGACCGTTTCCTGGAATTGACAACAAACTAACCGCGGAGACGCAGAGAACGCGGAGAAAAATCAAAAACTCTGCGCCCTCCGCGCCTCTGCGGTTCAAATCTCTTGGAGGATTATCATGCAAGCATTTACCGCTCATTTTACATTTGAACTGCGGACCGGCATCCGCAACAAGACTTTGTTACTGATGAATTACCTGTTCCCGCTGGGCTTCTATTTGATGATGGGCTTAATTATGCCCGGCATCAACCCGATGTTCCGCGACGTGATTGTGCCGGGGATGGTGACTTTTGCCATCATGGCCTCGACGCTGCTGGGCATGCCCGACCCGCTGGTCAACGCCCGCGAATCGGGGATTTTTCGCAGCTACAAAATCAACGGGATAACGGCCGTTTCCCTCATCTTCATGCCCGCCTTGACCACCATTATGCACCTGGCCGTTGTCACCGGTATCATCGTCGTCACCGCGCCGCTGCTGTTCGATGCGCCGCTGCCGGTTCATTGGGGTTATTTCATCGTCATTGCCCTGCTGCTGGCTTACACCTGCGCCGGGCTGGCTGTCCTCATCGGCGTCATCGCCCCCAACTCGCGGATGACCGTCCTGTACGCGCAGGCGCTGTTCCTGCCCTCGATGCTGATTGGCGGGGTGATGCTGCCCTACAGTATGCTGCCGGAAACGGCCGCATCCTTTGCCCAGCTCCTGCCCGTTACTCATGCCATGAATGCCTTCAACTCCCTGGCAATGGGCGGCCCGGCCGATTTCAGCCCAACATGGTCACTGTTGGCGCTGTTTGTGGTGGGTCAGTTGGCGTTTTTCCTGGCCTGGTACCTGTTTAGTTGGGACGGCCGTAACACCGAACGCCGCGGCCATCCGGCTCTGGCTCTCCTCGCCTTGCTGCCCTTCGCCATTGGCATCTTCATTCACTAACAGAAAACAGTACCCCAAATAAAAAGCCGGTGGACTTGATGGTCACCGGCTTTATCGGGTTATGAGCCTAACGATGGCATAACCGGCTCGCCGATTTGGCAAGACTCGACTATTTCATTATAGCGAATTTTTTGCGATTTTCGCGCCGCGTACCGGAGCCGGAGGCGAGTCGGGGTTGATGCTGGGTTGGGCGGCGCACAGAATTACACGAAACCTAAGTTGAGAACGATTTGCTCCCTGAATATCGCAAACAATAATGCCACCAAACCCATTACCATTGCAATCGTCTTGTAAAGATCAAACTTCTCCCCGTATACTCCGGTGGTTAATATTACCCCACCGAGAAGCCCTATACTTGCACTAAGGGGAAACACGACTGTCGCGGGCAAACTCATTGCCGCCAAATAGAATATAGTTCCCATACCATTGCTCAATCCCGTCAATGCCCCTGCTTTCCACTCAGCAACAGTTATTTTCAATTTTTCACTCTCGCGAGTGGATACCAACCATGCAATCACTCCACCGACCAAATACACAATAAATGTTAGCGCGGCTGTATTCTTTTCTTCAAAGAATTCATATTTCATTTTGTTGCCCAGCAAGAAAAATCCATTTGAGAAAAAGATACCCAATAGATAAAGGAAATATTTCCGCGTTTTCTTTTCTACCGAATCATCTGTTTTTCTCAAACTCTGCGCAAAGAATCCAAGCATCAATATAAATGTTGCGATAATGACCGGATCAACCCAATATACTCTTTCCTGGAAAAGCACCGGCGACAAAATAACTGGAACAAGCAGGGATAATTGCAGCATTGTCCAACTGATCGAGGCAGGCCCGTTCTTATTCGATTGCATAATAAAATAGATGGCTAAATCAAATAATATTCCCATCACAATTCCCAGAAACCATAACCGCGGATTCCCCCATTCGCTGGTTTCTGAAAATGATTTGATGATCGCAAATGCACCACCAGCAAGTGAAAAGACTACGATGAATATCGACGTTCTACAATTCAATCTTTCTGCCATTTTGTAGCCCAGGGCAGCAACTGCGTATAAAACTCCAGAGAGGACAGCCATAACGAGAGGGAGTTGCATTGATTATTTCCTTATGGATTATTTACAAGTAAGTTTGATACCTATTGGGTAAAGTTGGCTCAAAAAAACTCTATCATTCAATGACCTGTACGTCTCTAGCGAAAAATGCGGTACGCTCCGGTATAAGGGCTGGCTCCTACAGAAGGCGCTACAAAAGTCACCGACGCTGGCTTTTGGGCTTGCACCAGCACCAAACCCGGCAGCGTCACGATAAAGATTTCCCCCTCCTGAAGCACATAGTCAACCAAATCGCGCTCCTGCGTAATCCAAACGACGCCACGGCGGCAGATGATGACATGCCCGCGCTGGTCACCCCGCGCCCGCCACAGTGCTCCAACCTCCAAGGCAATATGAACCTGCCCTTTTTCAGGGTCAATATTTGCAAGCCCCCAAAACTGCTGGTGAATGGCATTTTGATCCGCATTTAGACTCAATACACACATCGCACACCTCCGTTCACAGACATACACCTAGGCTAACCATTAGACCGTGACTCGTTCACTATTAGTATATGCCGCCTGGCGCTACCTGTACAGAGACACAATTTGATAATTGTAACCATAACAGGCCATTTTTTAAAGAACTGTACTGGTCTTGATACGGGCCAACTGTATACTAGACTATACACCCCCACCAGTTATAATGAGTTCATGAGCGATTCCAAAAACTACAAGTACGAGCGTATCGCCGACGAGATCGCCCATCTGATCGACTCCGGCACTTTCCGCCCGGGAGACGACATCCCCTCGTTACGTGAAATCAGCCGCCAACGCAGTGTAAGCATCACTACCGCACAGCAGGCCTACTACCTGCTCGAGGCACGCGGTCTGATCGAAGCTCGTGACCGATCCGGGTTCTATGTCCGTACCGCTCTGCCCTCAGCCTTGCCCGAACCCGACATCTCAGCTCCCGATCCTGATCCCACTGAGGTCAGCATGCGCGATCTGGTAACCGAGGTCTCGTTTGCCGATACACGCCATCCCAATCTGGTACAGTTGGGTGCGGCCCATCCGAATCCACATCAGGCGGCGACCAAGGCGCTCAATCGGACTATGGCATCGGTGGCTCGGCGGATGGGATACCGTACCGGCATGTATAACTATGTGCCCGGCTGCGAAGCGCTGCGCGTGCAGATTGCCCAACGATCCCTGGCATCCGGCTGCAAGCTAGGCCCGGATGACATCGTCATTACGACCGGATGCACCGAGTCGATCAACCTTTGTCTGCGGGCTATCTGCCGACCTGGCGACACCGTAGTTGTCGAATCGCCCACGGGTTTTGATGCTTTGCTCAGTCTGGATGTACTCGGCCTCCAGGCCCTGGAGATCCCCACGCATCCCCGTGACGGGATCAGCCTCGATGCCCTGCGATTTGCCCTGGATCACCACGCGGTGAGTGCCTGCCTGATTGTATCCAACTACAACAACCCTCTGGGGAGTTGCATCCCCGACGAGAACAAGCGCGAATTGGTTGATTTGCTCGCATCGCGCGACATTCCTCTCATCGAGAACGACGTCTTTGGCGAACTCCATTTTCAGGATCGCCGCCCAAGCGTGGCCAAGGCTTATGATGACAAAGGCATAGTTATGCTTTGTTCCTCCTTTTCCAAAAGCCTGAGTCCTGGCTACCGAGTTGGATGGGTGGTACCCGGCAGATTTATGTCTTCCATCCGCTGGCTCAAATACACCACGAGCCTGGCGTCACCCACACTAGCGGAATATGCCATTGCCGAGTTCTTGGCAAGCGGCAGTTATGATCCCTATATCCGCCGGATGCGCCGGATGTACGAGCGGTACGTCGGCGCTCTGTCCCAGGCGGTCCGCCGCTTCTTCCCCCCAGAGTGCCGCCTGACCCGTCCCGGTGGCGGATTTGTACTCTGGGTTCAACTTCCCGCACAGGTTGACTCCCTACACCTATACCGACAGGCACTCCGTGCAGGCATCGCCATAACACCTGGCTACCTGTTCTCACCAACGAACCAGTACCGAAACTTCATCCGGCTAAACGCGGCAAATTGGTCAGACGAAGCTGAACAAGCTATCCAACACCTGGGCGTAATGATCGCCGCTCTAGCCTGACTACCTGCTTACATCCTCTTGCCAAGCGGCTCTATTGTCCATACACTTGTTGTTTATTTGACTTGCATAACATCAAGAGTAATAGATTCCCTAAAAGTATCTTTTGTTAGCTTGCAAAATGGGATTTTAGCCGCCCAACACCCGTTAACCCGCGTTACTATAGTTGTTACTCTCGTTTACTATAGTAAGTTCATCACGATAAAATTCGACATACAACAATTTACGCACTAATTCAACTTCAGTCAGGTAAATTCCCCAGCTTTGATATTTGGTCAAAACGCGCTGCCGTATATCGAATGTGTCCAAATAAAGGTTATGAGCGGCGCGCCGCATGGCGGCCATTGAAACCAGCTTTCCAGTTGCGGCACTCAGCGCACAATAACGCTGGTGATGTTTATCATCAATTGTCGCCGGCCATTGGTTCTTGGCAATGGGCATCACATTTTTCCTAAACAAACTGCTGGTATCCGGCAAAAGTTTAACACGGTAATTGTCCGCTTCTCAAGTGACAAATGTCATAACAAAACGGATTACCAGATTTATTTACCGCACCTGAGCCGCCAACCACGACCTCAGCGGCTCTTGAACGGCAATATCGTCCATAAGTTGGGGATCCAAAGATCGTTCCTCGTAAGCGGCGCATACCAAATCATTTAGCGCCGCCGCCCGCCGCTCCGGGGGCACGGATTGGTGAAGGTTATAGGGGTAATTGTAGTCGGGCGGCAGAATGCGAACTCGTTCCAAAGGCAATCTGGCCGCCAGCAGTGCACTCCAAATCGCCTGATGGAGAAAAATCTGGTGTAGTTGATCGGGGCAGGCAGCCTTTTGGTAATCCTTATCCCGCACCAATTGCTCAAAAAGCGTAAACCACTCGTGCAGCAGTCCCTTCGCCGGGTTGACGGCGAAGGCATGGGTGTTGAAATAAGCGCGAATCTGCTGCTTCCCCACAAACGTCTCTACAGTCATCCGCAAGTCGGCCAAACCCACAACGTTGTACACCTTCTGCCAAAAGCTGTCCGGCGATTCTTCCGGCAGCTGCCCGACATTTTTGATATGTACCGGGCGTACGGCCGTATCAACAGCACCATCCAATTCAAACAACAATGGTGGTTGGATAACCAAACAGACCGGATCAATCCAGATCAACGATTGAACATCCGAAGCCATCGCTTCGGCCTGGGCACAGGCCCACACCTTACTGGCGAAGAAATACCCTTTCACCGAATCCGGCACGCCTAGCGGGAAAATCTTAACTTGTTCATCTACCAGACTCGTACAAGATGCATTTTGTGGATCAGCTTCAAACAACCAGATGGGACACTGGCTTAGTTCGCCGCCAAAATCACGGATGCTGTCGATGAGGATACGGCCGTAATCCTTTTCGGCAGATGTTCGGACCAAAGTCAAAAATATGGTTCTATCGTTATGCATGATGGCTCCCCGTCAAATTATGAAACAAACGACTCTTTCAACCAGGCCAATACCTCCCGCTTCCCAATCCAGCATTTCCCCGGCGCAAAAGACGCCGGGCAAGCTGTGAATCATCAATCGCTCGTCCGACGCTTCAAATTTAACCCCACCGGCGCTGCTGATGGCTTCGTCCAACGGCCGTACCGCCACACTAACAATTCTGGCTCTTTGGGATCTCATGGGGTCTTGTATTTGTCATGCTGAACGAAGTGAAGCATCCCAGAGGTGTTGGGATTCTTCGCTCCGCTCAGAATGACAAAACCCCACAAGATCCGAAAGACCCACAATTCTCCAATAACTCTTGCCCGATGAATTACAATACTTTCTCGTGTGCTTATCTTAACCAGCTTAAAAGTTCATTCGCCCAGGTCAAAATCAGAAGGCAGTCGATTAGCGCGTATTAATAAGGGGACAATGTCAGCAGTTTTAACAATCCGGATTGAGGCTGTATCTGAACCGAGAGGCGCAGAAAAACTAACGTAGTAAGACCAATAAGATATCCCCCAATCTCCTTCCGCATTACCATTTGGTCCATAAACCCACACATCCCACAAGTACCAGGTATTGTAATGGAAGCCAGTGGGTAGACTGGCCAGAGTATATCTATCAACAAAGCCAAGAGGGGGGTCTGTATAGAAATATGGCGTGCTAGTCTGAGGTTCGAATAAGTTGAATTCGTAACTATCCGTAAGAAGTCCACCTCGTAAATGCCACCGAAACTCAAGAGGTAAGTACATTTGTGCCCCCGAATAGGGGGCAATCAAATTGATATCAACAATATTAAAATCGCCAGCATGAACTTCTTGCCCGGCTTGATAAGCTGTAATAGGCAGTGTACGCCATGTGTACAAATAACCTGAAGCTTCTGTATTCAAAAATCGTATATAGTAACGTTGGCCAGCCTGTAAAGAAGGCATATTCTTAAATGAGTAAACACCGTTTTCATCTGTAGTGGTCGAAGCAATTGTTGACCATTCAGAACCATTAAAGAAACGCAAATCTAGGGAAACATCAGCCCATAATCCTAAACTACCGAACGACACACTACCATATATTCCTTTAGATATGGTATATGTAATCAATGGCAAATATACAAAATGATCTTCAGTTTCACTGGAGATGGTTTGAGCAGCGCTACCTGGTTGGTAAATCGTCGCTATTACAGTTAAAAAGATCAACGCAAATATTAATGTGCGCCATCTGCTTTGAACTGCTGCCTTTTTAGCCATTTCATGTCCTCCCAAACAACAAAATAACGACTTCAGACTCCCTGACGTCAGAGCCAATTCTTCAGGACAACTACCCAAAAAATCAACCATTGTCCTCTTTGATGCTTACCTTAACAACGAGATGCCTGCCACATAACAGTCACAAACCAGTTCCCAACCAACACACTATGTGCCTGAAAACAACTATGTATTATCAATTGTTTTGGGCTTTTGGGCATTGGCAATTGGCATCTTAACAAACAACTGGTATTCACCAACAGTATAACAGGAAGCTGAATCACCCTCTAGTGACAAATGTCACCTTTTGAAACAATTTGGTTTGCTCAAGAATGTCTTTGCAGAAACCGGCCTGATTGAGACTAAAATCAAGCCAATTTTCACTCCTCAATCCATTGCTTCCTGATGTCTAGCGAGGAATCATATTCACGTTCTTACACCATCCGCCAACCAGACTAACATGCCTTGCGCGGCGACACGGCCACTGGCAAAACAAGCCGTCAGCAAATACCCTCCAGTCGGCGCTTCCCAGTCCAGCATTTCCCCAGCGCAAAAGATACCGGGCAAATTACGAATCATCAACCGCTCGTCCAGTGCTTCAAACATCACACCGCCGGCGCTGCTAATGGCCTCGTCTAACGGCCGTACCGCCACAACTCGAACCGGCAGCGCCTTCACAACAGCGGCCAATTGACCTGGATCATCAAAAACGGCCGTAGGTAAAACTTCGCGCAGCAGCCCAACCTTTACCCCTTTCAGGCCAATCCGGCTTTGCAAATGACTGGAAAATGAACGCGATCCGCGCGGCCGGGCCAGTTTATCGGCCAGCCAATGCTGGCTGCGATTGGGAGACAAGTCGAGGTAAAAAGTGGCACTGCCGGCAGCTTCAATCTCATCCCGCAGCAAGGCCGAAGCCGCATAAATCAGGCTGCCTTCCACGCCCGTTGCGGTGATGACGAACTCGCCCTGGCGTTGGAACGTTTTACCTTGAGTATTGGTAAAGGTCAAAATGACCGATTTGACCGGCTGTCCGGCAAATCTTTGACGAAAAGTGTCACTCCACCCCACATCGAAACCGCTGTTGGCCGGTCGCAATGGAGCAATGGGGACGCCGCGTTCAGCCAGCAGCGAAACCCAGGTCCCGTCAGAACCAAGTTTGGCCCAACTGCCGCCGCCCAGCGCCAGAATCGTAGCCTCGGCCTGAACAAGCTTCTCACCATCCGGCGTCGCAAAGCGCAACGCTCCCGATTCATTCCAACCCAGCCAGCGGTGGCGCACATAAAAGTTAACACCGGCCAACCGCAAACGTGCTAGCCAGGCTCGCAATAACGGAGCTGCTTTCATATCCGCCGGGAAAACACGCCCCGACGTGCCCACAAAGGTTTCAAAGCCGAGATTATGTACCCACTGGCGCAGGTCGTCCGGGCCAAATTGGTTTAGAAGTGGCTCGATTTGAGGGCGGCGCGTGCCGTAGCGGGTGAGGAATTGTTCGTAGGGTTCGGAATGAGTCAGGTTCAGTCCGCCCCGGCCGGCGATGAGAAATTTGCGCCCCACCGAAGGCATGGCATCGAACAAATGGACGTCAACGCCCCCCTGCGCCAACAGTTCAGCCGCCATTAAACCGGCCGGACCGCCACCGATAACGGCCGTTACCCCACTACACTTCTCCATTACAACAAAAAAACAATCTCAGGCATCATAACGTCATGCGTCAAGACCAACCCTGACGCATGACGCATGATGTACAACCTTACTTAGAGTCCGCCGCCAGCAGCTGCTTCACCAACTCATTTCCTTTAGGCAGCAGCGTGATCCGCCCCTCACTCTTGAGCATATTTTCTGTTTCCAGAATCTCAAACATAGCCTTGGCCACATCCGGGTCTTCATTGATTTTATTCAACGCTTCACCCACAATCTGCGGCCGCATCGCTTGCGCCTTGGCAAACTCAATCGCCGCCCGCCGTTCGGCCGAATTGGTGATAATACTTACCCGGTTAGCCCCATCCTGCCGGATTGCCGACGTTACCTGGCGCAGCCGGTTAACAACTTTCTCCTCAATCTGCCGGATCATCCCTGCATCGCGGAAGTGAACCTTGCGAATATAAACCGAACCTAACTTGTAGCCCCATTCCTCCGACTTGGGCGAAACTTCAGCCCGAACAGCCCGGCTCATCACATGCCGCGTTTCCAACATATCCTCCAGGGGCATATTGCTCAACGTACGCACCGTCGCATTACTGACATTAGCCGCCAGCGAACCCCGCGGATCGGTATTTTTGAACAGATAGGCTACCGGATCACTCACGTGCATCTCGTACCAGATGCCAATACCCATCGGCGCACCCTCTTCCGAGTTGACCGGCAGGCTGCGCAAATACTTTTGGTCCAGGCGCATATCGACAATGCGGCGCGATCCCAGCCAGTTAATAACTAATGCCCGCGGCCCCATTTTTAGCCATAAGAAGTAAAGGCCCGGTTCATCAAGTACCGCCACCACTTTACCAAACAGGACGTAAACGTGAGCCGTTCCTTCCTGAACGACTGCATAAACACCAAACAAACGCAGCAGCAAGCGGAAAATCGGTTCACCAATCAGAAAGGCAAAAAAGAAAATGCCTGCCGTCGAGAGGGTTAACAAAATGTCGCTCATTTTTCCACCTCTACCAGGATATTTTTGGCTTGTTTGTACAAACTCAGCCGCACGTTGCGTAAATAGGCGTCCAGCACACCGGGGCCGCTGCTTTTGAGCTGACGAAGCTGCTCCGCCACTGAGTTGAGCGGTTCCACTTCTGCCTGTGCACGCAGCGTCTCAATTTCCACTGCCCGCTTGGACTGAACAATGGTCTGGTCGGCCTGGGCTTTGGCCAAACTGATTTCTGACGACACTTCGTTATGGGCTGTGTTAATGGCCGCCAGCGCCGATTCCACTTCTTGCGGCGGATCGATCCCCGTAATTAACGAGGCATCTAGTTCCACTCCGTAACGAGCCGCGGCCGATGCGCATTCCAGTTCCATGAAGTTGTTGATTTCATTGAGGTTCTTGCGCAGGTCGTTGATCGAAATGCCACCCATCAGGCTAGAGTCTATTTCTTCTTCCTTGGCCGCATCAGTTGTCGGGGTTTCAAAGCTGGCAATCCGCTGACGCAAGATAGCCACGAAATAGCCCATCACGTGAACAATGGGGTTTTTGATACCAAATAGGTAAGCGTACAAATTGCGCTCACAAGGACGATAACGAATCTGGCCGGTCAGGCCAATGTTGAGCTGATCTTTGGTAACGGCATCAAGTTCTGTGCCATTGTGATTGGCGGAAGGCGTTTCCAGGTCGAGCGCCATGTTAATGGTCTCGGTGGCCACTGAGACCTTGTACACCCGTTCCCAAGGCCAGCGGAAGTATGGACCGCCGGGCTGAATCACCTTTACTACAGGATAGATGTATCGTTCCTTATCTTTTTCGTTCAAATAATCGGCAATGGGTTCATCGAGGGTGGTCGCTTTACCCATGCGAACGGCCCGGCCAAACCGTGTTTTGACGGCGCGCTCGTTTTGGTCAACAGTGAAAAAACCGGCCAAAACGTATCGCAGCACAAACCAGGCCGAAAAGCCTAAAAATGCTCCGAGGGTTACAGGTATCATAAAACGCACTCTCCTTGGAACCGGTTTCTAATCGGTTCTATGATTGATGAGGGACAGCCAAAATACAACGCAAGCTGCCTGTTGACTGCGAATATCATAACGTATTTGGGGGTAGGTTGTGAAGGGGGATTACGTTTTGTTTTTGTTAATAATTGGCGTGAAGTGCCCGGCACAGAGCGAACAATGTCAGGTAGAGCTTGTTGTGCAGCCCTGTGCCTGGCACTTGTTAACAAAGCGCGCTTATGCTTTTATGCCAATCAAATGCTCCGCCCGGCTGTGGTAGTACAGCCGCCATACTTCCCGGTTGGGGTGTTCGACATACTCAAAGTGAGCAATACCGGTGTTCTGGCTCCAAACTTCGCAGCGCCGCCAGGGGCCAATATTGAAGAGATGGTCGTAAGTTAACTCGATGACGCCGCCATGACAAACGGCGACAACGGTTTGTTCGCGGTGTTTTTCCAGTAGTTCCTCGATGAAGTTACCGATGCGTACGCGGAAATGCATGAGGCTTTCGCCGTTTTTGCGGGAGGGGGTGATGGAGGCAAACGGCCGTTCACTCCCCCAATATTCGCCGTAGTCCGGTAAATCATCGCTGGGCCAGGGCTGGTGGTCGGCCCGGTTGTTGCCGATTTCGCGCAGCCGATCATCGTATTGAATGGGGATGTTGTAGGCTTTTGCGAGGGGGAAGACCGTTTCCCGCGCCCGTTTCATCGTACTGGCATACAACGCATCAATCTCAGCTACTTCTCCTGGCAGCCAGGCCGCCAAAGCTGCTGCCTGCCGCTGGCCTAAATCGGTCAATCCTTCATCTGAATTACCGTTATTCCAATCTTTTAAGTTAACGTAACTCTGTCCATGTCGAATCATATAAAGATGCATGGTTCGCTTCCTTCATTGTGTGATGACCGAATTATGCCACAAGGTCACAAGGCTGACATGCTAACTTCAAATACAGTTGGTGGTGGATACGGCCGTTTCGCAGTAATATTCTGAACAAGGATTACAATCCGATACACTCAGTTCGGTATTTTAATGGTAGAACAAATACAAGCAGCACAACAATATTTGCGCCAGACGCAGTTGAATGATGGCAGCTGGCCCTATTACCTTACTTCCGACCAGGGTTCACCGGAGCCAACCTGTCTGGCAGCATTGGCGCTGGCGGGTGTGGATGAGGATACGGCCGTGACCTCCGCCCTAAACTGGTTAACCAATCTAGTCGACAAAAACGGTGCTGTCATCCTGCCCGGTGACGATGAACCACACTGGAGCACAGCCCATCTGGCCATCACCCTGACCCACCTCAAACATGATGAACCCTTGCGCGACCAGACCATCACCTGGTTATTAGACTGGCACGGAAACGAACCGGGAAACAGCCAGGAAAGCAACGCCAAAGCCGATCCCTATGGGGCCATCATTTTGGATCCAACCTTGATTGGCTGGTCCTGGATTAGCAATACGTTTAGCTGGGTTGAGCCTACCTGCTATGGGTTGTTAGCCTTAAAAAAGGCCGGCATCCGGCACCATGAACGTATCACCCAGGCCGAAGCAATGCTGTTGGATCGTGTTTGTGTTGGCGGCGGCTGGAATGTTGGCAATCCTATCGTTTGGGGACAGGCGATAGAAGCCGCCTTGCCTCAAACCGCGCTGGCCCTGCTGGCCTTACAAGACAAACCAGCCGACACAATCACGGAACAAGGTCTGGCCCTGCTTCTTGATGAAACCAATAAAGCATATTCCACATTGTCCCTGGCTTTGACCATATTGTGTTTGCAGGCATACAAGCTGCCAGCCTCCGTGTTCGTTGATCGGCTGTTACAGCGCCAATTACCCGATGGCAGTTGGCGGCAGATGACACAATTAACAGCCCTGGCCGTCCTGGCCTTGCAAAGTGTTGGTGGGGGGAGCAATGTCTACCAACTCTAATCATTACACGCGCCGCAAATTTTTGAAATTAGGCGGCGCAGCCCTGGGAGGGCTGGCGATTGGCAGTTTCGTTGTACCCTGGCAAAAAAGGGTGGCTCAACCGCAGGCACAGGTGACAATTCTAAAAGCCGCTTCATACAGTCAAGATTTATTTGATTTGCTGCGACGCGGCTTACAGAATTATCCGGCCGTGTTGGAACGGGTACGCGGTGGGCAAGTTGTTCTTAAACCCAATATTGTCGACCATTACGATACCCATCCGGTAAATACCAACCCGGCTGTAATAGCAGCGGCCGTTGCCGTATTCCGTCACTATGGTGCGGCTGAAGTCATTGTGGCTGAAGGACCGGGCCACCGCCGTGATACGGAAATGCTGCTGGAACTATCCGGTGTAGATGAAGCGCTACGCCAGGAAAAAGTTCGTTTCGTCGATTTGAACCTTGATGCCATCAGTCCGGTGCCTCTGGCTGCCAATTATACGCAGTTGGGCCGCATGTTTTTTCCAAATACAATTTTAGGGGCTGATTTGATCGTATCTTTACCCAAGCTTAAAACGCATCATTGGTCTGGTGTCACCCTGTCGATGAAAAATATGTTTGGCACTGTGCCCGGCGTCAAATATGGCTGGCCCAAAAATTTACTGCATTGGCGGGGTATCGCTGAAAGCATCATCGACATCAATATGACTCTCCAGCCTGGATTTGCCATTGTGGACGGTGTGCAAGGGATGGAAGGGGACGGCCCACTGCATGGGGACGTGATTAACAGTGGTGTCATTGTGATGGGTGATAATTTAACGGCCGTTGACGCCACCGCTGCTCGTATTATGAGTGTATACCCGGAAAACATTGACTACTTGATGTATATGATGGCCTCTTTTGGCGGCACAATTAATGAACACCGCATCCGGCAATCGGGCGAAAATCTGGCCGATGTGCGGCAGGATTTTCGGGTGTTGGACCATATGGCATTTATTAAACGGCCGTTACCCCTGACCAAAAAACTCCTCCTTCTGGGCTGGTAAACTGTCCCCACCACATTCCTCCCATTGTAAGATTCGTGTAATCTCTCACACATTTTTTGGTAATACATCCCCCTTATAGTAATAACACGCTGCGCAGCAACGTCTATAAGCCAGCATTATAAAATCCAATACCTAAATGAGAGGAAATATACCCATGAAAAAATTAATCGTTTTTGCTTTGACCTTGATCACGCTTTTTCTTCTGGCAGCCTGCTCCGGCACACAGCCACCCGCTGCCGAAGACAGCGCCCCCGCCACAAACGACACAATGGCCGATGAAATGATGACCGATGAGACAATGACTGATGACAGCCACGACGATATGGTCAGCACTGACGAAATGATGAACGATAACAGCCACGACAATACAACCAACACCGATGAGATGATGAGTAATGACAACCACGACGATATGATGAGTGACGCAGGAATGAGCGAGATGGGCAGTATGGCTGATGCTCCCGACTGGCAAAACATTGAACTGACTGATGCCCGCACTGGCGAAAACTTCACATTAGCCAGCTTCTCCGGCAAAACCATCTTTGTCGAGCCAATGGCTACCTGGTGTACCAACTGCCGCCAACAATTGGGCAACGTCCATGAAGCCCGCGCCCAACTTGGTGATGAAGTCATCTTCATTGGCCTGAGCTTGGAGACAAACCTGGACAGTGCCGATTTGGCCCAATACCAGAGCGACCAAGGCTTCGATTGGACCTTCGCCGTGATGACACCGGAAATGCTGCAAAGCCTAGCCGACACCTTTGGCCGCAGCATTACCGTTGCGCCCAATACACCGCACTTCGTCATCCGTGCCGACGGTTCATACACTGAACTGGTAACAGGCATTGATTCTCCCGACCAGCTTGTACAGCAAATTCAGGCAGCCAGCAGCTAAAAACAAGCGAGTGGCGGGTAGCGAGTAAGATAAAGAACTTGCTACCCGCCGCATCAGAAATCAAAGGAATTTGAATGAATCAATTACTCGAAGCCTTCGTCCTAGGTAACAGTGCCATTTTGACCAATGTCTGCATATTGCCCCTTTACCCGGGGTTAATCGCTTTTATGACCGGTAACGCCACCAATGAACGAGCGCAGAAAGCTAGTCGTTGGCTGGGCCTACTTGTCCTGGCTGGCGTATTGACTCTAATGATTGGAATTGGGGCAATTTTGTATCTGTTACAACAATCCTTTGGTGCGATTTTGCCCATTTTGCTGCCGATCATTTATGGGATTGTGATTCTGCTAGGCATCCTGATGCTTTTCGGGCATAATCCGTTTAATCGGCTTTCGACGATGCAAACCCCGGCCTTACGCAATCCATACATTGCCGCTTATGTTTATGGACTGCTGCTCGGTCCCATGACTTTGCCGTGCGCCGGACCGATTATTTTGAGCACTTTTCTTTTAGGGGCAGGCAGCTTCGCCGCTCTGGGTGATGGGCTGGCTTTTTTCCTGGCCTTTGGTCTGGGGTTCGGTTGGCCGCTGGTCATGCTGCCGTTTTTGGCAATGCCTTTCCAACGTCTTTTTACCAAATGGATGACGCAGCATTATGGCCTGTTGACCCGCGTATCCGGGGCATTGTTGGTAGCCATTGGCCTGCTGGGAATTTATGCTGATTTGCTGCCTCAACTCTAAAAAACCGCGAAGGCGCAAAGATTTTCTTGCAATCTTCACCCTCTTAGCGGTTAGTTATTGTCTATGCTAATTTTAACGGCCGTTCCCGACTTCATTGATTTTGCCCGCGACGAACTACGTCGGGCCGCCTTCGATGCACAGATATTGGCCGAACTGGAACCGGGAGTGCTGCTGGCAGGAGGAGACTTCTTCCCCCTCGCCCAACAATGGCAAACCCAACCACCCATCTTCGCCCGCCACATCTGTCCGGTGCAGGAAACCGTGCCGGTTGCCGGAACCAACAGCGACCTGGCCCGATTAACCCAATGCATCACCCGGCAGTTCCTTGATTTAATTGAACCGGAATGGCCCTTTTCCGTTCAAGCACGTATCTTTGCCAACGCCGTCTACAAACCCTTCGACATCAATTCGGCTCTGGCCGATGTGATCCAAAGCCGCACCGGCGCGCCGCTGGACGTGCGCCAGCCAGTACAAATACTGTCGGTTGTCATAAGCAGCCAGACTGCTTATTTGGGATTGTCGCTGGCGGAACAAAATTTATCCGATTGGGCCGGCGGCGTGCGCCGGTTTGCTCGTGAACCGGAACAAATCAGCCGGGCCGAGTTTAAGCTGCTGGAAGCATTGGAGCAGTTCAAGATTAACCTGCCGCCGCGGGGCACTGCTCTGGATTTGGGAGCGGCCCCTGGCGGCTGGACTCGGGTTTTACGGCAGAAGGAGCAGTATGTAACGGCCGTAGACCCCGCTCAACTCCACTCCACCTTGCAAGCCGACAAAAGCGTGCGCCACCTGCAAATGACCGCCGAGGAATACCTGACCCAATACCCCGACACCTTCGACCTCATCGTCAACGACATGCGCCTGGACGCCCGCGACTCATCCCGGCTCATGGTTGAGTATGCTCCTTATCTCTACCCGCACGGGCTGGTCATCATGACACTCAAACTGCCCAAAGAAAAACGGCGCACAGCCATCGACCACAGCTTTAACATCCTCAAACAGGCTTATAACCTGCAAAACGCCCGCCAGCTTTTCCACAATCGCAGCGAAATCACAATTCACCTGACAAAAACAGAAAATTTCAGTTAAAATAGTTGCAAAGTCGCAGAGTAGCAAAGTAGAAAACGACTCGGCAACTTTGCAACTTTGTAACCTTGCAACTTTGTTTTTAGGAGGACCCACATGCCGCCAAAAGTTGAACCGCTTTCCAACGTCGATGCCGCCTGGCTGGGAATGGAAGACCCCACCAATTTAATGATGGTTTCCGGAATATTGACTTTCGACGAACCCATCAACATGGATCATCTTAAAGCTGTTTTGAACCATCGTTTCCTCAAATTTGAACGGTTCCGGCAGCGTGTGGTCCAGCCTAAGCTGCCCATTGCTTCCCCATATTGGGAAACGGATCCCAATTTCAAGCTGGATACCCATTTGCATCGGGTCGCCTTGCCCGCACCCGGTGACCAGGCCGCTTTGCAGGAGATGGTCAGCGATTTGATGAGCACGCCGCTGGATTTCACCAAGCCGTTGTGGCAGATGCACATCATCGAAAATTTCGGTAAGGGCTGCGCCATCATGGTTCGCCTGCATCACTGCATCGCCGATGGCATCGCACTAACGGCCGTACTATTGGCATTAACCGATCTCTCGCCCGATTCGCCCTGGCCAAAAGCGGACGACAAACAAGATGCCGATGAGGAAGATAGTCCATTCAGCGGCGCACTGGGCGCGTTGTTTAAACAGGCCAGTTCGGTCGCAAAATCCGCCCGCGATTTAACCGGAAAAGTCATCCACGAAGGACTGGAAGCGCTCATCGCCCCAGCCAAAGTGGTGGACCTGGCCATCCAGGGCACCGACAACGCCCTGGCATTCAGCCGCCTGGTGCTGCGCTCTCCTGATCCTAAAACAATTTTTAAGGGAGAATTGGGGGTGGCGAAACGGGCAACATGGTCACGGCCGTTACCCCTCAAACAAATCAAAACCATCAAAAACGTCACTGGCGGCACTGTCAATGACGTGTTGGTCTCGGCGCTGGCTGGGTCGCTGCGCCGTTACCTGCTCAGCCGCCAGCAGCCGGTAGACGGCATCACCTTCCGCGCCATCGTGCCCGTCAATATCCGCACCAATGAAGAAATGTCTCAACTGGGCAACAAGTTCAGCCTCGTCTTCCTGCCCTTGCCGGTAGGACTGGCCGATCCGCTGGATCGCTTAAACTTTGTGCGCGAGCACATGGACGATCTAAAAAAATCACCGGAAATCCCAGTCGCCTTCAACATTTTGAAAGGGATCGGTATGTCCCCGCTGGAACTGCAAGAAGTAATGGTGACGATGTTCGGAGCCAAGGCGACGGCCGTGCTCACCAACGTTCCCGGCCCGCCCATCCCCCTCTACCTTGCCGGCAGCAAAATCACCGGCCTCATGTTCTGGGTCCCCCAATCCGGCCGCATGAGCCTGGGGTTGAGCATCCTCAGCTATGCCGGGCATGTGTTCTTGGGCGTAGCCAGTGACGCCGGTTTGATTCCCGACCCGGGGACAATCATCAACGGTTTTTACGATGAATATGAAGGGCTGTTGGAATTAGCTGCCCAGGCTGAAACAATAGCCAAGGAGACTGAAACCAAAACGGCCGCCATTCCGGTTGAAGACGATCCCGACCGCTGCCAGGCGATGACTAAAAACGGCCGTCGCTGCCGCAATCGCTCGCTGGAAGGTTCTGATTTTTGCCGGGTGCACCAACCAGCTTAAAACAAAGGAAGCTGATTCTGTTGGTGAATCAGCTTCCTTCTTCAACATCCATTCCCAAAGCTCAACTCAATTCAAATAAGCTTGCAAATGTCCAACCAGTTTGGGTTGGCGAAGGCGGCGCAGCGCCGTTTTCTCCAACTGGCGGATGCGTTCCCGCGACAGGCCCAGTTTTTGGCCAATTTGCTTAAAGGTTAATGGTTCATCACCGGCCAGGCCGTAGCGCAGTCGTAAAATGTTAGCCTCGCGCGGCGTTAATTCAGCCAGCATCTCACGTAGTTGTTCACGCAGCATCTTGCGCGATACCAGATCATCCGGCGCTGTATCTTTATCATCTTCGATGAATTCGCCCAGTTCGGAATCCGGTTCTTCGCCAACGGGCTGCTCCAGATGGAGCAACGGCCGTGTCATATCCAGCAGCCAGTTCACCTGTTCTGGTGACAGTTCGATTTCGGCGGCGATTTCTTCTGTGGTCGGGGGACGGCCGTTCACCTGTTCCATTTCTTGCCAAAACCGGTCCATCTGCCGCAGGCGAGTATGCAGGTGGGCCGGGATACGAATTTCGCGGCTGGTATTGGCCAGGGCACGGGTAACGCCCTGCTTGATCCACCACGTGGCATAAGTGCTAAAACGGTTGCCCAGACGAAAATCGAAACGATCAACGGCCGTCAATAATCCAATGTTCCCCTCTTGAATCAAATCCATAAAATCCAGCCCCTGCCCCCGATAACGCTTGGCAAAACTAATCACCAACCGCGTGTTGGACTGGATCAACCGCTCACGAGCGGCCTCCCCTTCCTCCTGAAGACAGCGCAGCCACGCTTTTTCAGCCACGCTCAAATTTTCTTTTTCCAACCGCGCGGCGGCCTGTTTACCCGCTTCCATCGCCTGCGCCAGTTCAACTTCTTCAACGGCCGTTAGCAAATCGTGACGGCCGTTCTCCTCCATATACATTCCCAGAAAATCCATTGGGCCAAAACCAGAAAGGTCGGCCGCATCCTCTTCAGCAGCATCGACCAATATTTCATCCAATGCATCAAAGCTGTTTGCAACATCATCTTGCTGTGTATTCATCTTTGGACTCCGATCTGTTACTCAAACCATCATATTCTATATTGAACTTTCAATTTTTATTGAACGAATTATAAAACAAAGGTTTTTGTCCGGTCAATCGGACCAGACTGTCATTCATTCAACTTTAAGGGTATGATGGCTTTTACAACTGCCGCAAATATCGGCGTGCCCCGGCCCGCTCCAACTCACTGTCCAGGGCAAGTTTGAACAGTTCAAGGTTATCACTGGGCCGCTTGAGGTTAAAATTGTTGATCTGCCGGTTCAATTCGGTAATAGTTTCAGCCCATTTCAGGCAGATGTCATCCCAGGCAATAATCAGCGCACTGCACTGGCCTTCGCCTTGTCTCAAACGATACTCGCGCTCATACAAAGTCCATTTGCGTTTGATGTCGGCGCGCAAGCTGTCGATTTGGGTCATCAAATCGCTGCGCGCCATGATCCAGGCCGGTTTAAGATCGTTTTGCTTGAGCAAGTCATAGGCGAGTTCTTTCTCCGGCGCAAAGAGATTCCGCTTCAAATTGAGCGGTTTACCTTTGCCAGGCAAGTTATCGAATACGCCCTGCTCCCGCCCTTCTTCAATCAGGTCATCGATCAGGTTTTGCCAGTCATGTTCCATACGATAACGATGGCGCGATTTGGCTTCCGGGCTGTTTTCCGATGGCTTTTTGTCGTCAGGATTATTACTCATGGCGCAATTTTACGAACTTAAACCCGCCCGGCAAATTTGCTCATCAGCCGTTGAACCAGTACGATTGTCAGGGTCGGCATGCAACTTAACCTGGCCAATCGCGTACTGCGGCCAGAGAAAAGACGGGGGAAAACAGGACAAGGAATGGTTTTGTGGCGGTAGTAACGAAGCAAAAAGCAAAAGAAAAGCGGCGGCCACCTTCAGAAAATGACCATCATGCAGCCCGTTTTTCCTGGCAATGGTTGGTTGGAGTAACGGCCGTTATCATCAGTCTGGCCTTTTTATGGGTGTTCCGCCAGCCGGTATGGCAGCTGCTCTCGCTGGTCGGGGATCAGGAAGCCGTCAGCGCTTACCTAAAAGGATTTGGCTTGTGGGGGCCGCTGGTTTTGGCCATTGTACAGCTTATTCAAATCCTGGCCGCCGTCATTCCCGGCCATGTTTTTTTGATTGCCGCCGGATATGTATATGGGTTTCCCCTGGGTTTGCTGCTCAATGTCGTTTATATTGTGGCGGCCAGCCAGTTGGCTTTTAGCCTGGCGCGTTGGGCAGGACGGCCGTTTATCAGCCGCCTGGTTTCCAAAGAACTACTCGAAAAGTGGTACGCCATCGGCGAAAAACAAGGTTTCACGTTTTTTACTATTGCCTTCATCCTGCCCGCCTTTCCTACCGACGTGATGAACTTTGTCGCCGGTCTCAGCGGTATCTCGCCACGCAAATTCCTGGCGGCCAACTTCCTGGGCCGGCTGCCCAGCGCTATCATTTTGACCCTCATCGGATCGTATGGTCTGCAATTCAGTACCGCCGCCTGGGTGGGAATCTTGCTCCTGGCTGTAACCGTCTACATTGCTGGGCGGCTGATTATCGGCCGTATCGAACGCCAGTACAAATCCCGCGCCTGAATTTGCAACCTGAGCCTGCCGAAGGCAGCCGGGTTCCAGCCGGTTTGACTTCACCAACCAACTTTTTTTACGCTCAACAAGCGTGTGATCTTATTGACTTCCCCCCAATTTCAGATACGATGCAGCAGAGCCTAACCTGAACTGCGAGGATGCAACGTGAAACAAAAACTCCAAGAATTAAAACAACTTTTATTAGAAGTAGACGACCTGCAAATGGCAACGGCCGTTCTCTACTGGGACCAAACAACCAACATGCCGCCCGGTGGAGCCGCCGCTCGCGGCCGTCAGGCCGCCACACTGACCCGGCTGGCCCACGAAAAATTCACCGATCCGGCCGTTGGTAAGCTGCTGGATGCCCTGCAACCATACGCCGACAGTTTGCCCTATGAAGATGACGATGCCAGTCTCATCCGGGTAACGCGCCGCCAATATGAAAAATCGACCAAAATTCCGGCGCAGCTTCTTTCTGATTTTTACACGCACAGCGCGGCCACGTACCAGGTTTGGACGAAGGCAAGGCCGGCGAATGATTTTACGGTCGTTGCCCCCTACCTGGAAAAAACCATCGACTTTAGCCGCCGCATTGCCGACTGCTTCCCCGGCTACGACCACATCGCCGATCCGCTCATTGATTTCAACGATGAAGGGATGAAAGCGGCCACCATCCGCGCCATTTTTGCCGACCTGCGGCAGCAGCTTGTGCCCATCGTCCAGGCAATCACTGCCCAGGAACCGGCCGATGCCTCCTGCCTGCACCAATCTTTTGACGAAAACAAGCAGCTTGCCTTTGGCCAGGAAATCATCAAACAGTACGGCTACGACCTGGAACGGGGGCGGCAGGATAAATCGCCCCACCCGTTCACAACCAAATTCAATTTGGGCGACGTACGCATCACCACCCGCGTGAAGCAAAACGATTTGAACGAAGCATTGTTCAGTACGCTGCACGAAGCCGGTCATGCCATGTATGAACAGGGCATCAACCGCGATTTTGACGGTACGCCGCTGGGCACAGGCACATCGGCTGGTGTCCACGAGAGCCAATCCCGCTTGTGGGAAAACCTGGTTGGACGCAGCCGCGGCTTCTGGCAGCACTACTATCCGAAATTGCAGGCCGCTTTCCCGCAGCAGTTCAACGACGCCAGCTTTGATACGTTTTACCAGGCCATTAACAAGGTCAGCCGCTCACTCATCCGCACTGATGCTGATGAAGTGACCTACAATCTGCACGTGATGATTCGTTTTGACCTGGAACTACAACTGCTGGAAGGGACGCTGGCTGTGAAAGATTTGCCGGAAGCCTGGCACGGCCGTTACCAATCCGACCTGGGCATTCATGCCCCCAATGACAGCGACGGCGTCCTACAAGACGTGCATTGGTACGACGGCTGGGTCGGCGGCGGTTTTCAGGGGTACACGTTGGGTAACATCATGAGCGCGCTGTTTTTCGATACGGCCGTACAAGCCCATCCCGACATCCCCAACCAGATCAGCCGAGGCCAGTTCAGCACACTGCACGGCTGGCTCAAAGACAACATCTATCAGCACGGCAGCAAATTCACCGCCAACGAACTTATCCAGCGCATCACCGGCGGTACCCTGACCATCGATCCCTACATTCGCTACCTGCGCAACAAGTTCGGCGAACTGTACCCCTTGTAACTCAAACGTCATACGTCATGCGTCAGCCACTTTATGACGCATGACGTATGACTTATAATGATTCCCTCCCCACTTTCGCAACCCTCCAACTGCTGACTGCGTACAGTTTTCAACTATTTTCTTACCTGTAGGAGGGTAAAGCCATGCGACAAAAAATAATTCTATTAGGATTGGTAACGGCCGTTCTCATTCTCACAACCGGCTGCATCAACCAGATCAAAGTCGGGCCGACACAAACCGATGAGCAAACCATCGAGGCCGGCGACATCAGTTCTGCCCGTGTCAAAATCGATATGGGCGTAGGCAAACTGGATGTCAATGGCGGCGCTGACGGCCTGCTTGATGCCCAATTCACCTACAACATCGAATCGTGGAAGCCAGAAGTCAATTATGAAATTAGCAACAGTGAAGGCCGCCTGACAATCAAACAACCCGATAGTGATACAGCCACCATCGGCATTCCTGATACTGAAAAAGTTAAATATGAATGGGATCTCAAATTGAACGACACCATGCCTATGAACCTGGATATCAATCTGGGCGTGGGCGAAAGCAGTTTGGAATTGAGCGGTTTAACCCTAAACAGCCTGGACATCCAAACAGGAGTCGGTGAAACGACAATTGATTTAACCGGCAGTTGGTCTAACAGCTTCGACGTCGATATTGAAGGCGGCGTAGGGAAAACAACCGTGCGGCTACCCAATGGCGTCGGCGTACGTGTGGAAACACAAACCGGCATCAGTGGGATCAATGTCTACGGCCTCATCCAGAATGGTGATACCTATACTAATCCTGCTTATGATGGCGCAGATGTGATTCTGGACATAAAGGTACAAGGCGGTGTGGGGGGTATTGATTTGATTTTGGAAGAGTAACCCCCTTGCGGTAAACACGCATTCTCCACTATACTGCACATAATGATTGTATTGTGTAGTTTCCTTACCTGTATGGAGGAGGTTTATGAATCCGCGATTTAACAAACGCATTGTATTTATTTTGGTAGTTCTGCTTTTCAGCCTGGCGCTGACCGGTTCTGTTATGGCCGAGCGTAATCTGGACACCACGCAGCAAAGTGGGGCAACGGCCGTTGTCAACACCGGCGCGCTCAATGTACGTGTCGGGCCAAGCATTGGCTACAAAGTGGTGGCTGTGGCCTATCGGGGACACGTGGTAGCGCTGCTGGGGCGCAACAGCGCCGCCACCTGGGCCAAAGTACGCCTCTTCAACGGCCAGGAAGGATGGGTTAACGCCTCCCTCATTGACCCATCCGTAGCAATTTCCAGCCTACCGGTAGCAGATACGCCGGTGCTAACGCCGATGGCGGCTGTGGCCACCGGGGCCTTAAACGTGCGCTCCGGGCCGGGGATTGGTTATGGGTCAACGGCCGTACTCGCTTTTGGCACCAACGTTCAACTTCTGGGGCGCAACGATAACGGTTCGTGGGTCAAAATAAAACTGGCTAACGGGCACGAAGGCTGGGTCAATGCCACCCTCATCACCACCAACATCGCCATTAGCAGCTTATCTGTCGTGGCCGCCCCCACACTGACACCAATGGCCGCTGTTAACACCGGCACGTTAAACGTGCGCTCCGGGCCGGGCATTGAATATGGCATCACCGCCTCCGTCGATTATGGCGTCAACTTCCAGCTTTTAGGCCGCAATACCAACAGCACCTGGATCAAGGTCAAACTGGCTAACGGGCATGAAGGTTGGGTCAACGCATCCCTGATCACCGCCAACGTGGCCATCAACAGCCTGCCGGTGATGACCAGCAGCGCGACTACCGCGCCAACGGCCGTTGTCACCACCGGCGCGCTCAACGTTCGTTCTGGTCCCGGAACCGGCTACGCCGTTACGTCGGCCGCTTATCTGGGAGAAACTGTGACGATGCTGGGCCGCAACGACACTGGCAGTTGGGTGAAAATTCGGCTGGCCGGCGGGCATGAAGGCTGGGTCAATGCCAGTCTCATTCAACCCAGTGTGGCTATCAGCAGTTTGGGTGTAGTGAGTGTGGGAACGGCCGTTGTTCCCACCGCCACCGTCGCCACTTACGCCCTCAACGTACGCTCCGGGCCGGCCGCCACCTATACTATCGTCGCTTACCTCTCCCAATGGCAAACGGCCAAAATGGTAGGACGCAACAGTGCCGCCACCTGGGTACAAATTCAGTTAAGCAATGGCACAGGCTGGATCAATGCCGCTTACATTCAATCCAATGTCGCTCTAAGCACCCTGCCCGTCACTGGCTAACACGTCTGGAGCGCAGACAGCCTGTCTGCAAAGCGCGGGCAAGCTGCCCGCGCACCCGCTCTATAACAATAAAACGGCGGTGTGATTTAGAACATCACACCGCCGTTTGTGTTTGCCGGTTGGCTTCGCATTCAGTTCATCGAAAAAAGGCCAACATCATCAACGCGAGGCATTGTACGCATAATCGCGACTTCTTCCTGATACAGGCTTTGCAAATTTTGGAACAGCTCCATCGCTGTTTCGGCCTCCAGCAGATCCTGCTTTTCTTCAATGGGCAGTTGAATGAAGGAAGCGGCTAAAAAGCCCAATTCATCCGGGTCTTGCGAGATTTGTTCTGGGTCAAACTCGACTTTACCCACTTCAGCCAGGATTTTCAAATACTCCAAAACCAGTGGATAGAGCCGCGCTGCGGCAATTTGCAAGGATTCGGCCGGTTCCTGAGCCAGCGGCAGCAGCTCAACCTGTCCCACCAGATACGGCCGTTCCCGATCCAACGATTGAATCCGAAAACGATCCTGTCCGACCGTCATGATAAACAAACGGTCATTATCCAGCTTTTGCACCTGAATGATGTCAGCCGTACAGCCGATGGCGTAAGGCTCGGCCAGCGGGCCGTGCTCTGCCTGCCCCTCACGAATGAGGACGACACCAAACGGCCGTTTCTCAACCAGGCACAGGCGAATCATCTCCTGGTAGCGCTCCTCAAAAATATGCAGCGGCAGCGGCATGCCCGGAAACAAAACAGTATTCAAAGGAAATAAGGGCAATTCAATCATATAAATTGAATTATACAACAGAGATACGGCCGTTCTATTAGATAATGATTAGATAAAAAACGGGACACAGTCACCTGCATCCCGTCATCAAATTTCTCTGGTGAAAGCCTGGTTTCTGGCCTGTAGATAACTTACTTCTTTGGTCCGGCCTGACGAATTTCCTCGGTCACACCGTTTTCAAATTGCTTAAAGTTGGCAATAAACATATCCACCAGTTTGCTGGCCTGGGCATCATAAGCGGCTTTATCCGCCCAGGTGCCTCGCGGGTCCAAGACTTCGTCAGGAACGCCCTCAACGTGCTTGGGAATATGCAGGCCGAAGAACGGCTCCTCGGCTGTTTCGACATCGTCCAGATCGCCATTGAGAACGGCCGTTACCATTTTGCGCGTATAACCCAGCTTCATCCGGCTGCCCACGCCATGAGGCCCGCCCGTCCAGCCCGTATTCACCAACCAGACCTTAACATCGTGTTTTTCGATCTTCTCGCCCAGCAGTTTGGCATATTCGCCCGGATGCAGCGGCATAAACGGCGCACCAAAACAGGCGCTAAAGTTTGGCTTTGGTTCCGTCACGCCCCGCTCCGTACCGGCCACTTTGGCCGTGTAACCGCTCAGGAAATGGTACATTGCCTGCGCCGGGGTCAGGCGGCTGATAGGCGGCAGCACACCAAAAGCATCGGCCGTAAGGAACAGAACATTCTTGGGGTGGCCGCCCATACCGCCCGGATCAGCATTGGGAATATGCGTAATAGGATAACTGGAGCGGGTATTTTCCGTCAGCGAGCCATCATTCAAATCCACCCGGCGAGTATTGCTGTCATAAATTACATTTTCCAAAATCGTGCCAAAACGCCGGGTCGTCTCGTAAATCTCCGGTTCCCCTTCCGGGTCCAGGCGAATAACCTTGGCATAACAGCCACCTTCAAAATTAAAGACACCGTCATCGCTCCAGCCATGTTCATCGTCACCAATAAGCGTGCGGCTGGTATCATTGCTCAACGTCGTCTTGCCCGTGCCGCTAAGACCAAAGAACAATGCTACATCATCCTTATCTTTGCCATAGTTGGCGCTGCAATGCATGCTTAACACACCGCGCCGGGGCAGGTAAAAATTCATCGCAGTAAAGATGCTCTTTTTGATTTCACCAGCATATTCACTGCCGCCAATCAAAACCAGCCGTTTGCTAAAATCAATCAAGATAAACGTGGGGCTGTTGGTGCCATCAAAGCTGGGTTCGGCATGGAAGCGGGGCAAATCGATAACAGTAAATTCGGGCACGTGGTTGGCCAACTTTTCTGGGTCGTGCTCGCGAACAAACATATTGCGGGCAAACATATTGTGCCAGGCATACTCATTGATGATGCGCACCGGCATGCGGTAACGCGGATCGGTTCCCACATAGCCATCAAACACAAAAATGTCCCGATTTTGCGTGTAAGCGATCATACGCCGCATCAGGCTGTCGAAGCGTTCCTGGGGAATGGGCCGGTTCACGCTGCCCCACCAAATATCATTTTCACTGGTCGGTTCTTTGGCGGTGAATTTGTCATTAGGTGACCGACCGGTATGATCGCCGGTTGTGACGGAAATGGGGCCAAGGTGAACAATATGACCTTCGCGCCGCCGTAAAATTTGCTCATAAAGCATGGAAGTCGTCAGATTCCAATAGACGGTCTCAGCATTTTTGATACCGAGGTTCTCAACTCCATATTTACTAACAAATGGACCAAAGTTCTGCATGTTTGCCTCCCGAATAGTTAAATTATCAAATAAAAATTATACTTTTTTGTGCAAAGCAAAAGGCGGTGTAGAAAATGTATTATTACGGCCGTTTCCCGGCTCCCTCGTGTTTGGAACGGCCGTGCCCATACAATCTGTATTAAAACAAGAAATACCAGAAACGCAAACCGAACCGGCCTTCATTGCCCTCAAATCTGTCCACTTCTATAATGGCCAGCATCTAATTAACGCCAATCAAGAAAAGGAAACGAACCATGCCTGACAAAACCATGCGCAAAATCATGCAAGAGACCCAAGCCATCGCTGTTGTTGGCCTGTCATCACGGCCAACGCGGGCCGGTCATTACGTACCTGCTTATTTGCAGCAGCATGGCTACCGCATCATCCCGGTCAACCCTAATTTGACCGAAGCGTTGGGTGAAAAAGCATATACCAGTCTGAGTGACATCCCCGAACCGGTGGACCTGGTACTGATTTTCCAGCGCAGTGAAAATGTGCCGCCGTTCGTCGATGAAGCGATCCAAATCGGGGCCAAAGCGGTCTGGATGCAGTTAGGCATCACTCACCCGGAAGCGGCAGCCAAAGCAGAAGCTGCCGGGCTGGCCGTGGTACAAAATGCCTGCCTGATGGTCGAACACCGTGTCTGGGACGGCTCATGAAACTTTCCACCCACCTATCCGTATAGAAGGCGGATTGTAATTTCTGATTTGTAGGAGTGTAAAATGAGCGAGGATATTGAACGCTTGAAAGAAGCGGAAAAAGAAAACGAGTACAGTTACGATTACGCAACTGAAGAAGAAAAATCACCCGGCCAGCACAGCGATGCCAATTGGGTTCCCGGCATTATTTTGATTGCCATTGGCGTGATTTTCCTGTTCACGAATCTCACCGGCTTTCATTTGGATAACTGGTGGGCATTATTCATCATGATTCCGGCTGTGAAGAATTTTGGCAGTGCGTGGAACAGTTATCAGCGACACGGCCGTTTCACCAAATCAGCCCGTGGTTCCATTACCGGCGGCTTGATCCTGACCCTGGTTGCCAGCGCCTTCCTGTTCGGGCTGGATTGGGGACTGGTCTGGCCCTTCTTCCTCATCATCGGTGGTGTCGCCGCCCTGTTTAACGGCTGGTTCGACTAAATATTACTGTCAGCAATGTGAAGAAGGGGTGAAATCGCGAGTTTCACCCCTTCTTTTGTTTTAAGGTCAAACAGCCCATTTACTCTGGTAAGCCTCCATTTTTGCCCTGAAAAAGTCCATTTTCCTGCCCCAGAATTCCTATTTTTAGCCAATCTGTTCCTGTGTATCGTAACTTGTTGAAGAAGAAGTGTAACCCTGTCGGCACACCTGTACAGATGGTTCATTTCCAATAAACAAGAATTGGGGACAGTTGTTGGCCAGCCCCTGACAAAACAAGGAGTAATCTTGATCATGACCGGTCAAGAAATAAATCACTCGGCAAATAACTGGAAAGGCTGGATTTGGGGTTCACGAACACGGATTATCGCTTTTTATGCTCTCAACGTCCTGCTGCTTGTCATCATCACATTCGCTGTTGCCTTCCTCATTTTCAAGCCCAAAAGCAGCCCGGTTGTAGAAACCTCGACCAGCGGTCAGATTTTGGCCTGGGATATTGCCCAATTGGTACAAACCTCAAGCAGCAGCCAGCAATCCAACGGCCTGTACGCACCCGACAAAGGCATTTTCCTGTATACCTTGCTTGCCGCCGGGCAAAACAATGCCCAAATTAGCTGGGCCGCCGCCCAACTAACGCCATTAGCCGGCCGGTTCGCCGGTCTGGCGCAGGATGAGATGCTGTATTGGTACATCACCAGCGCCGATTCCGGCAGCCAGACATTGATCGCGGTACCATTTAACCGGGTGGGCGACGCTGCTTACTACGAAAGTTTTCAAGCGCCCAATCAGGCGATGACCGCCTCCGTTCCCGTGAATACAGAAGTTCAAGCGCCGGAAACCCCGGTTGAGACTGTGGCAGAAGTTGTGGTGGAAACGGCCGTCACCGACACCCCGGAAACAGTCACAACCACAGACATCCAAAATGTCACTGCCGCCTTCGACGTCAACGCCGAAGGCTGGGCACCCATGTCGGGTGATTGGATTGCCGAAGAGGGTTTGTACAGGCAAAAAGACGCTGGCGGGTTTGATTACATCACCATGCTATTAACCGGGCCGCTGACCAACTACACGGCCGAAGTAGATTTTTTGATTCACACCTTTGAGATGGGGCCGGGCTTCGTTTACCATTTGCCCAATCCCGATAATCGCGCCCAAGGCCATTTGATTGACATTACCGACAACGGAACGGCCGTACGCTTTGCCCATTACAACGAAGCCGGTGATTTTCAGTACGATGGCGGCGCACAAATCACCCCCTCGTTGGAACTGGAAACCTGGCACACCCTGCGCCTGGAAGTCAACGGCACAACAACCGTTTTCTACCTCGATGGCGCAGAAATCGGCCGCCGCGACAACACCCGTACCGATGGCTACATGGGATTGGTCACCTCCCTGGCTGCCGTCGATTTTGACAATTTCCGGCTTACACAAGGGGATGCCACGGCCGTTACCAATCAATTTGAGCAGCCGGTCGTCGTCGCGGCACCAGATACCGTCGAAACCGTCGTCGTCAACGATACGGCCGTTGTGGAGGTCCCCCAGCCCGAACCGGAAACGACCGAAGCAGCCGTTCCCCAGCCCTCGCAGTTGACACGGGTTTTTGCCGCCAATTTTGACGATGGTGCGGTCGGTTGGTCGCCCTTGAGTGGAACCTGGATCGATGAGAATGGTGTCTATGCGCAAAGTGATGCCGAAACGGAAACGGCCGTGGCCATGATTGGCAGCGGTGTCGTTGAAAACTTCATCGCCGAAATGCGCTTCCGCGGTCCGGCCGAAAGCGGCGGAGCCGGTCTGCTCTTCCACGTGCCGCAAAACGACAATCCGGCCGGGGCACTGGCCGTCCGGCTCAGCGCCAATGGTCAACTGCTGCAATGGGGCCGCTTTGATGAAGAGAATGCGTTCACGGTTGAGGCCGAGACGGCCGTTCCCACCCCCATCAACGACGAAAACTGGCACCGAATGCGCCTCGTCGTCTTCGGTTCACAAGCCGTGCTTTATATTGACGGGCAAGAAACGGCCGTACACGAAAGCAACCAGAGCGCCGGTTACATCGGCCTGGTTACATCCGGCGCCGGCATGCAGTTCGACGAATTCAGCGTCGAGCAGTTACCCATTCAGTTTACGCTGTCGCCGGGACTGTCCCTGCCCATCAACGACGACTTTGAAGACGGCAATGCCGACGGCTGGCAAACCAACGGCGGCACCTGGGAAATCATCGCCAACGAATACCACCAGACCGCTATCGGCCAGTTCGATCTGGTCGCTGCCGGCCCATTCCAGGGCAACAACTACGACATTACCAGCCGCTTCCGCCTCGTCGAAGGCAATCTGGCGGCCGGTTTCGCCTTCAACATGGCCGCGCGCGACAGCCTGGCCCACAGCCAAATCGTCTCCCTCACCCAACAGGGTACAGCCCTGCAATGGGGCCATTTTGATGGCAATGGCACCCGAATTGCCTCAAAAAAAATGTTACCCAAGAAAGGGTCGTTGAATCATAAAAAGTGTTACCTTCGCAACCATGATGGATGCGAAAATGAGTCAACACAGTAAACGAGAGTTAGTCCAGCGTCTGCAACCGAGATACCTCAAAGCAGACCGCAAAGAGAAAACAAAGATTTTGGATGAGTTTGTGGCTGTAACCGGCCTACACCGCAAGGCAGCGATCCGCCGCCTGCGCCAACAAAATCAGCCAAAGCGAGAGCGTCGTGGTCGGCAGAAAATCTATACAGGCAGCGTGGTGAGCGCCCTGACCCAAATCTGGCGCATTTGTGGCGGTATCTGCGGCAAGCGGCTCCAGCCTATCTTGGCCGATATGGTCACTTCCCTGGAGCGACATCAGGAACTCGCGCTGGATCAGGAAACCAAGAGGCTGGTCTTGGCGGTTAGTCCGGCCACCATTGACCGATTGTTACAGCCGTTCAAGACCAGCCAGCAGCGGGGTCAAAGTACGACGAAGCCTGGGGGGCTGCTCAAACACCAAATCCCGGTACGCACCTTTGCAGACTGGGATGACACTCAAGCCGGATTTGTCGAGATAGACCTGGTGGCTCACTGTGGTGAAAGTACAGCCGGACAGTTTCTATGCTCCTTCACCGCCACCGATGTGGCCACTGGCTGGACGGAGTGTTTCAGCTTACGGCACCGCTCACAAATCGCTGTGACTGAGGCGCTAGACCAGCTACGACAACGTTTACCTTTTCCACTTTTGGGCATTGATTCTGACAATGACAGTGTCTTTATCAATGACCTGATTCTGAACGATTGCCAAATGCACAAGATTACCTTCACCCGTTGTCGCCCTTACAAGAAAAACGACCAATGTTTTGTTGAACAGAAAAACTGGTCAATTGTGCGCCACACCATTGGCTATCAACGGTTTGAATCCCAGGCGGCTCACCAATTGCTGGGTGACATCTATGCTGAGTTACATCTCTACACCAATCTATTTCAGCCAACCTTCAAGTTGGTGAGCAAAAAGCGTACCGGCGCGAAGGTGTACAAGAAGTATGAAACGCCCAAGACGCCCTTGCAACGGGTATTGGACATGAAGCTGCTTTCGCCTGAAAATAGTGACCTGTGGCAGGCGACATATCGGGACACCAATCCGGCTCAATGCCGCCGCAATATTGATGAGAAAGTGAAGCAATTAGTGCGATTGGGAAAGTAACATGCTTTTTGAGGCAACGACTACCCCTTCGGTAACATTTTCTATTGAGGCAACGCGGCACCTTCAATTACAAAGGCTCGGCCAGCGTCACCAGCGTCAGTGACGGCGGCTGGCACACCATGACCCTGGCTGTGCGCCGCGGTCGGGCCAGCGTCACCATTGACGACGTGGTAATCGCCGATGCCATTCCGCTGGAATACGTCTCCGGTTACGCCGGCTTGTTTGCCAGCGACGGCCACATCGCCTTCGATGACGTGCAAATCACGCCAGCGGCCTCCCTCATCGGCCAATTGGGCACAGAAGAAACGGTCGATTTAGGGCTAAATTTTGCTGATAACGGCCGTGCCGGTTTACTCTTCGGGCCGGGCCAGTGGCAGGTGGCCGACGGCAAGGTCAGCCAACAGCAGCTCGACCAGTTCGACCGGTTCGCCGCCCTGGACATAGCACTGGCTCCCGATTTCCGCTTCAGCAGCGACATCCATTACGTCGATGGCGTGATGAGCGGCGGGCTGATTTTCAACATGCAGCGGCGCGACAGCAAGGCCGAATCACACATCGTCGCCTTCACCAACGACGGCACCTATTTGCAGTGGGGTCAGTTTGACGTCAACGGCAATTTCGTCTTTCTGGGCGGCCAGGACATTGACTCAGTTCAAAATGATGAATGGCACAATTTGACGGTGATTACCAGTAACGGCCGTTTCGAAGTCCGGCTCAACGACAACACCATCGCCACCGACATCCCGCTGGTCTACGACAGCGGCTACGCCGGGCTGTTCGGCAGCAACGGCTGGATTGAATTTGATAATATGACGGTGCAGGGAAACGGCCGTCGCCTGATTACCAACGAAAACTAAAATCCTCAAACTTTCCCGGAAACTTAGAGTTTCCGGGAAAATGTTACGACTACCATGAAAGTTCGCCCATTTTTGCAATCCTTTCCGACAAATCTAACCGTCTGGCCCAAGAAAACCGCAATACTTTATATGCGGTGCTGGCCATCCTCTTCCTCATCGCCCTGCCGCCGCTGATTTTCTGGTCTTTGTGGGCCCCCAGCCCGGACGACCGCTTCGTCTTCACCGGCGACATTCTGGTCGGCGCATACCCTACGCGTGTCTTCGTCCACCGGCTGCTGACATCGGGCCAAACGCCGCTGTGGAATCCGTACCAACTGGGCGGGATGCCTTTGATGGGTGACATTCAAGTCGCCGTCTACTACCTACCCAATCTCATTCTCGACTTTCTTTACTGGAACAGCGACATCCCCTACACCGCTTTTGAAGGGTTGGTCGTCGCCCATTACGCCATCGCCGGGGCGCTGATGTTCCTCTACCTGCGCAATTTACGCCTACCGGTCATTCCGGCGCTGATTGGGGCAATAGCGTTCGAGTTCAACGGCTTTTTTGTCGGCCATCGCGGCCATTACAGCATGTTTTCGGTCGTTGTATGGGTGCCGGGGGTGTTGTGGGCCATCGACAGCCTGCGCCATTCGGCCACCTGGCAGCGGCGGATCATGTGGGTCGCTGCCGGCGCTTTCCTGCTCAGCCAGATGGTGATGGGCGGGCATCCGCAGCTCACATTTTACAGCGGGCTGTTTGTCGCCGCCTATTTCCTGTTCCAATGGATTGGCGATGTGCGCGACTTGCCGTCGGTGTGGCGCAAGGGCTGGCAGGCTGTGGTGGGGCATACGGCCGTTGCCACCCCCATCTCCTTCGCCATCACCAGCCTTTTGGCCCTGGGCATCGCCGCCATCACCCTGCTGCCCATGGTGGAACTGCTGGGCCGTTCCCTGCGCAGCGAGCCCACCTACGTCTTTTCATCGCAGTACCCGCTCATGCCGCGCAACCTCATCACCCTGCTCATCCCCGAATTCCTCAACTGGAGCGGCACCGAATTCCGCATCTACGCCGGTATTTTGACCCTCGTGCTGGTATTCGTGGCCTGGATGCTGCCCGACAACAAGCACCGCGAAGCCGGCTTTTTTACCGGGGCGCTCATCGTGGTCACCATCATGGCCTTTGGCGGATTCACGTCACTGCACGGTTTGTTGTACCGCTACATCCCCGGCTTTTCCTCGGTGCGGGTCAGCGCCCGGCTGTTTTACCTGGCCAACATTTCGCTGGCTGTGCTGGCCGCCATCGGCGCGGCCCGCCTGCTGGCCGATTTAACCTCGGCGCAAAAGGAGCGTCTGCTCCGTTTTGTGCGCGGCAGTGTGTGGCCGCTGGGCTTTTTAGGCCTGCTGGTCATCGTTTTTTACGTGGTGTTGATCTGGAATTACCGGCCGGTGGAGGATGATTTTTACTTTTACGAGACGTTATTCGTCAAATATGAAGGACTGGAAGACCGTTATCTGTTTTTTACCCAATTGATGAATGCGGTCTGGGTCTTTTTAACCTTTTTGGGCGGTTCCTTGCTGCTGGTGTGGGCCCGGGCCGCCGATCGGGTGCAGAAGCAGGTGGTGGCGTTAACGGCCGTAGCCCTCATCACCATCGATATGTCCACCTTCACACCCCAACACGATGCCGCCCGCGCCCCCGATTTTGAGAGCATCGGCATGACCGGCTT
This sequence comes from Ardenticatenaceae bacterium, assembly GCA_020634245.1. GTDB lineage: Bacteria > Chloroflexota > Anaerolineae > Promineifilales > Promineifilaceae > JACKCC01. The sequence goes on from JACKCC010000009.1 coordinate 77,779, forward strand.
CGACATCCGCACCCTGGAATGGTGGGCCATGAACGACCGTGACGAACTCATCGCCGATCTGGCCGACCTGCCCGCTTACCAGCGCATCGACAACGGCGAAGAAGTGCTGCCAGACAATTACAGCCAGACCTGGCGGCTCAATTTTGCCACCGGCTACAATGTGCTGGATTTGCAAGAGCGGTTTGAAATCCTCAACCAATGGCCCAATCTCACCCCCAATTTGAGCCGCGATTTGATGAATGTCAGCCACATCGTCACCGCGCCCGACAACCCGGATGCGCCGGAAGAAGGAGCGGTTCTCATCCTGGAAAACTCGCAGGGCAAGATTTGGCAGCGCGCCGCCGTGCCCGATTACGCCCATTTCAGCACCAGCATCCGCCCGGCGGGAACCTCGCAAACGATTAACGGCATTTTGTGGCACACCGGGGAACGGCCGTTCCAACAACCCGCGCTGGCCGCCGAAGACGAGCCATTGGACGACGTTTTAGCCGCCTATTGGCCGGAACTGATCCAGCCCGATTTGTACACCATCGGCAGCAGCGTGCCCAGCCCGGTGGCCATCAGCATCATCGCTGGCGGCGGGGCCAAATACAGCGCCATCATCATCGACGGCGAGACCGTCACGCCGGAACAGCGCGGCCTCATCCACGCTTTTATCGATCCGCAAAGCGGCGACCTGCTGGAAAGCGGCTCCTACGACACCTACATCAGTGAACGGCAGTCGAATCGGCTGGCAACGGCCGTGCAAGCCCTGCCCGCCGGCACCATCGTCGCCCTGGCCACTTACGATGAAGGCACCAACGCGGCCACGCCAGAACTGCAAAACGCCCTGGCGGCCATCGGCAGCACGGTCAATTTGAAGAGCAATTGGGGCCAATCCATCGCCATCATCGGCATTAAGGACGGCCAGCCGGGCAGCGCGCTGGAACGAATCGACGCCGCCTATGCCACGCTGGACATCGGCCCCGGCGCCGTTCAACCAGTCGAAACAGCCCAATTCCAGAGCAGTATCGTCAAATACGCCCAGGATGAAATCATCATGCTGGTGGAAAATGACGCCGCCGGTCTGCTGACCATCAGCGAGACGGTGTACCCCGGCTGGCAGGCGGCAGTGGACGGCCAGCCGGTGCCGATTTTGCGCAGCAACGGCCTGTTCCGCAGTGTGATTTTGCCGGCCAGCCAGCCCGGCGTACCCCATGAGGTGGTGTTCACCTACGCCCCAACCTCGGTGACTGTAGGCAAACTGGTTTCGGGGGGAACGGCCGTACTCACCTTCCTCCTGCTAATCACCTCACTCCTGCTGGGGCCAATCCTGGTTTTGCGGCGGCGTATCCTGTCCCAACCAGCGGCCAACGAACCGGAACCAACACCGGCCGGGCAGCTCGGCCAGGGAGATTAAAAGGCACTATTTTGGCTTGCCGAAACCGAACACTTGTGCTACCATTTTAGCCGTCATTGATTGGTAATGAACGGTCGTTTTCCCATCCCATTTTCCCCAACGGCCGATGCCCGAAGTACAAGGACCCACAAATGAACTCGCCAAAATTATTCCAGGCCGTCACTCAACTTGCCCAACAAACCTACACCTTCACCGAAGCCGATTTAGAGCAGCCCTGGCAGTGGCGCAAACACGATGAAGGCGTGCGTTTTGCCTTGATCGGCACCTACCATGAACTGCGCAATCTGGCTGTGACCTTGGCCGCCCGCCGCGCCCAACAAGGATCGCCGCTGACCAAAGCACAGCGCGCACTGGCTCCTTATCACGCCGCCTACCGCGATTTACAAGCTGTTCTCATCGGCGTGACCGAAGAAATGTATGACCAGAAACCGGCTCCCGGCGAGTGGCCGCTGCGTTATGTACTGGGTCACACAGTGGGGTCGGAGCGGCACTTTTTTACACTGGTACATTACGGCGTAGAACGACAGCGCGATGACGGACAACGGCCGTCCCAACTGCCTGATGACGAAGTCGAAAAAGTAGTCGGGCCGCGTCAAGCTTTTGTGGAGATCATGGAAACCCAGGGGCTGGCCGAAATGCTGGCCTTTTACGATGCTCGCCACACTTTGGCCCTAGATGAATTCGCGGCTATCAGCGATGCGGAGCTGGAAGGGCCGTCGCTGTGGTGGGAAGGCGAGGAATATTCGCTGCAATACCGGCTGCACCGCTTTGACGCCCATCTGCGCCAGCACACCATCCAGGCCGAAAAGACGCTGGCCGCTATCGGTCACGCACCGACCGAAGCGCGGCAGCTTTTGCGCCTGGTGTACAACGCGCTGGCCGATGTGGAAGTGGCTGCCTTTGGCGCGCCGGAGTTGGGATTAGCCGAACAGCAGGCGCTGGCCGAGGTGATTGTGCAGCGGGCGGATGACGTCACGGCCGTTATCCACCAAACGCGGCAGTTGGCAACGGCCGTTACCGGTGGGAATGGTGATCAAGTCAAAACCATCCTGGCCGAGAATCCCGAACTCGTCAACGCCCTCGGCCAGAATCGCCTGCCTCTCATTCTCACCGCTCAATATCACGGCCAGACGGAAATCGTCAATTTGCTGGAAGAAGCCGGGGCCAAAATCGACCTCTTTACCGCCAGCGCCATCGGCCGGTTCAACGTGGTACAGCATGAGATTGAGCAGTGGCCGGAAGATGTGAATGAATACGGCCGTGACGGGTTCACACCGCTGCAACTGGCCTGCTTTTTCGGCCACGAAGCGATTGCCCTCTGGCTTATCGAACACGATGCAGATGTTAACGCCGTGGCCCAAAACGGGATGGCCATCGCTCCCATCCACGCCGCAGCGGCAAATGGCAATCTGAACATCCTCAAAGCTCTTCTGGCTAAAGGTGCCGATGTCAATGCCCGGCAGCAAGGCGGCTTCACGCCGCTGCATACTACCGCCGACAGCAACAGCCCGGAGATGGCCCGGTTGTTCCTGGAACATGGCGCGGATCGTGATGCTGTCCGGGATAACGGCCAGACGGCGCTGGATTTAGCCCTGGAAAAAGGTCATGAGGCAGTGGCGGCGGTGTTACGGCCGTAAACAAGCGGAGGTATTCATGAAAAAGTTGTCAAAAGCCCGGTTTGAGAAAGCGGCGGCGTTTGTTCAGGCACAGGCGCGGGAAGTGGATAAGCGGCTGTTTGATTTTTATTTTGGCAAGGCTACGGCCGTTGCCGTCCTGGAAGCCCTGGCTGCTTACCAAAATGAAGATGGCGGCTTTGGTCACGGCATTGAGCCGGATTTCCGGCTGCGGGCTTCGTCGCCGATGGCGACGTCGGTGGGATTGCAGTATTGTGTGACCATGAATGCTCCGGCCAACCATCCCCTCATCCAAAAAGCGATGGGCTATTTGGTGGACACTTACGATTGGGAACATCATTATTGGCCGGCCACCTATAAAAATGTCAACGACGAACCGCACGCCTTTTGGTGGCACGTAGACAAATTAAGCCCACCCACCGAGATACAATGGCCCAATCCCAGTGCAGAAATCGTCGGCTATATACATCGTTACCATTCACTGGTTCCAGCCGATTTGCTGAATCAGGCCACCCGCCGTGCTGAGGCTAATCTGAATAACTCGCCCATCATCTCTGGAGAAACGCCTCAGAAGTACAATGTTATGTGTTGGGAACGGGCTATGTCCTCGCTGCCGGGATCATTGAGTACGGCCGTTGCCGACGCTATCCGCCGCACATTTGCCGCTTACCCATCCATCCAGGCCGATACCTTCGAAGAATTGGGCATCCTGGCCCTGGCGTCTCACCCCGATTCCATCCTGGCCCATCTTGCACCAGATGCGATTCAGCAGGCGCTGGACCGCGAAATCGACAATCAAGCGGAAGATGGCGGCTGGTGGCCGGGCTGGCATTGGGGCCAATACGAGGACGTCTGGCCCATCGCCCAACAGGAATGGGCCGGCAAAATCACGGTGCACACGCTGCATACATTGCACACTTATGGCCGAATCGAATAAGACAAACGGCCCGATTTCACCAGAATCTTACGAACTCGCTTCCTTCATCATGAAATAACCTGGTAGTTGGTTACCGGCTCATTTTGTTGTAATATTTTTCTTACAATTGGAATTGACCATCCTTTCAAATTGTCAATTCTTTAAGATTGGCAGGTAACTATGGATATTCAAACCAAAACGATTGATGATATATTGGTGGTTAATCTTACGGGAGAAATCAACGGCCGTAACGCCCCTGAAGTCCAAGACCAACTGCTCCCCCTGGTTCAACCAGGCTGCAAACTACTGCTCAACATGGGCGGCATCAGTTACATGTCCAGCGCCGGCCTGCGTACGCTCCTCATGCTCTACCGGCAAATTGACGCGCAAAGCGGCTGCATCGCCCTATGCAATTTACAAGAAATGATTCAAGACATGATGTCGGTGACCGGTTTCCTGGATTTTTTTACCTCGTTTGCCACTGAAAGTGAAGCTGTCGGCGCTTTACACGAATGTGAAAATCAATGAGTAAATCGCAACCCATCCAGCGGATCGATATTTACCCCACCCACAAACATGGCGATTATTTGCTGCGCACGGGACGGCCGTTTCCCTATGGAGCCAGCTTCGTTCCCGGCGGCGTCAACTTCTCCATCTTTTCCCGCCACGCTACGGCATGCACACTTGTCCTCTTCGAAAAAGGCCAGACCCGGCCCATGGCCGAAATCCCGTTTCCCGACTCGTTCCGCATTGGCCACATCTTCTGCATGATTGTCTTTGGCCTTGATTTCGAAAACGTCGAATACGGCTATCGGATGTACGGCCCCTACGAGCCTCACAAGGGCCACCGCTTCAATCCCCAAAAAATTCTACTCGATCCTTACGCCAAAGCCGTTAGCGGCCGTGACGTGTGGGGCCAACCCGCCGATGAACACAACGGCTACCAACTGCGCTCCCTCCTCGTCTACGATGACTTCGACTGGACCGGCGACCGGCCCCTTGAGCTGCCTGATGAAGATATTATTATCTACGAAATGCACGTACGCAGCTTTACCCGGCATTCCTCGGCCAACGTCAAACATCCCGGCACTTTTGCCGGTATCCGCGAAAAAATCCCCTATCTCAAAGAATTGGGCGTTAATGCCGTTGAACTCATGCCCATTCACGAATTCGACGAGTTGGAAAATCCGCGCGTCAATCCGTTGACGGGCGAAAGATTGGTCAATTATTGGGGATATGGAACCGTCGGGTTTTTCGCGCCTAAAGCTGGTTACGCTGCCAGCGGCATCTACGGCATGCAGGTTGATGAGTTCAAAGCGCTGGTCAAGGAATTCCACCGCCACGGCATCGAAGTTTTTCTGGACGTTGTCTTCAATCACACTGCCGAAGGCGGCGACAAAGGCCCCACCTACTCCTTCCGGGGCATCGACAATAAAACGTATTACATGCTCAAGCCGGATGGCAGCTACTACAATTTTAGCGGCACCGGCAACACCATGAACTGTAACAACCCAGTCGTGCGCGGTCTGGTGCTAGAAGCGCTGCGCTATTGGGCAGCCGAGTATCATATTGATGGCTTCCGCTTTGATCTGGCTTCCATTTTGGGACGGGATACGACTGGCAAACCATTGGCTAATCCCCCGCTGCTGGAAGCGATGGCTTACGATCCGATTTTGGGCAAAACGAAACTGATTGCCGAGGCATGGGATGCAGGGGGTTTGTATCAGGTCGGATCGTTTCCCAGTTACGGCCGTTGGTCAGAATGGAATGGCAAATATCGAGACACCTTGCGCCGTTTCCTCAAAGGTGATACCGGCTTAACCTGGGAAATGGCCCAACGCATCCAGGGGTCGCCCGATTTATACGCCGAACGCAGTCCCACAGCCTCCATCAATTTCGTCACTGCCCATGATGGTTTTACGCTGGCCGATTTATTCGCCTACAGTAATAAACACAACATCGCCAATGGTGAAAATAATCGGGACGGCGCCAATGATAATTACAGTTGGAACTGGGGGCATGAAGGCCCAAGCCTTGATCCCCAAATTAACGCGCAGCGCCGCCGGCTGGTTAAAAACGCGATGGCCACTCTGATGGTCAGCCAGGGTGTACCGATGATTCTTATGGGGGATGAAATCGGCCGTACCAAACAAGGCAATAACAACACCTACTGCCACGATAACGAACTCAACTGGCTTGACTGGAATCTCAAAGAACAAAATGCCGATCTTCCGGTTTGTTCAACAGTGCATTTCTTTCGTAAAGCCCATCCCATTCTGCGCAGCAAAACCCATGCTTCATAAAGATTATACGGGCAGCGGCTATCCTGACATATCCTGGCATGGCGTATCTGCCTGGCGTCCAGACTGGGGCGAATACAGTCATACCTTGGCATTTATGTTGTGCGGCCAACATGCCCAGGGCGGCGCTATGCCTGATGATTACATTTATGTGGCGATGAACATGCACCGAAGACCATGTTTTTGAGCCGCTTTTGCTGCCGCCGCTTCACTGGCACCTTTTGCCGATAGCAAAACGGGCGGCTCTATGACGCCATTTATTCACCAGGAGAAGAAATCCGGCTGCACAATCAGACACAAATGCTTGCTGGCGCCGGTCGGTTATTATTTTAGTTACGTTTTATAATCAGTAATGGTATTGTAGTATGGAACCTTGAATGCTGTTAGAGATTTGAATTGATTGACAAGCTGGTAAATTACGTGGTCAAGGCGCCTTCAGAAGCAGGTCTCTCTCATCGTACTTATCGCTGCCTGCGCCTGGCTGTGGATGAAATCGCTGAATATCATTACTCATGGGCATCAGGCAGCAGGATTAGATGGTGAGTTAACGGTAACGGCCGTGTTCCATCCCAATCGCCTCGTCATCGAACTAAAAGACAGCGGGCAGCCCTTCGATCCCCGTCAGGCCAAAAAACCAACCAATCTCAAAGATCCCTTACAAAAAAGAGCGGCCGGCAACCTGGGTATCTTCTTGACCATGTGGGGAATCGACGGCTTTCAATACGAACAAACCCACGGCTACAACCACAACATTTTCATTATGCAATACGCCGACCAAAAGGCTCATTCATGAAAATTATCTATGCCCATATCATCATCATTGATGACAACCACCTGCGCCGCAATACCCTGGCCTACCAACTGCAAAACCAGGGCTACGCCATCTCTACCGCCTCATCCGACGAACAACCCATGGCCCTGCTGGCCACCGATTCCTTTGATTTGGTATTAATCTCCGTCGAAATTGCCAGCGGCAACAACTACACTTTATTGCAGCAAATTCGGCACAACGACAAACTCAGCCACCTGCCCGTCATCATCATAACCGATTATCAAAACAATAATTTCGTTGCCCAATGTTTGGAACAAGGCGCAACCGATTATCTATTTGTCCCCACCAATCCGACCCTCATCAAAAAACGGATCTATGCCAATCTACAACAAGAGCGCTTACAAAATCAGCTTCATGCTTCCTGGAATGCTTTCAACGAGATGGAACGCCTGGCCGATGACCTGCGTTTAACCATTCTCCCCCTGGGTATCGCCCTTTCTGCCGAAAAAGATTTCAACCGGCTTTTAGAAAGGATCGTTGTAGAAGCCAAAAGCATCTGTAATGCCGATGGTGGGACACTCTATTTACGCACAGCAGATGATCATTTACGTTTTGCCATAGTCCGCACAGCCTCGTTGGGGATTGCCCTGGGAGGAACGACCGAACAACCGGTTCCCTATCCATCTATTTCCTTGTACGATAAAAGCGGGCAGCCCAACCATTACAACGTAGCCGCGCATGTCGTTTTCACTGGTGAATCCGAAAACATTGCTGATATTTACGAAGTTTCCGGCTTTGATTTTTCAGACACAAAAGCGATGGATGAACGGAACAACTACCGTTCGCAATCCTGCCTGACCGTCCCCTTAAAAAATCAAATGAACGGGGTTGTTGGCGTTTTACAGCTTCTCAACACCAAAAATGAGGAAACACACGAAATCGTTCCCTTTGACGTTTACCATCAATTGGTTGTGGAATCGTTGGCGTCCCAGGCGGCTGTTGTTTTGCACAACCAAATATTGCGCGAACGCCATGAAGCGTTGCGTGAATTTCAACAACAGTTAGAAATTGGGCGGCAAATTCAACAAAACTTCTTTCCCGATGAGATGCCCCAACCAGATGGTTGGGAACTGGTGGCCCGCTTTCATCCTGCCCGCGAGGTGGCCGGCGACTTTTATGATGCTTTTTACACGCCGCAAGGCAAAGTCAGCTTCATCATTGCTGACGTTTGTGATAAAGGGTTGGCGGCGGCCCTGTTCATGTCGTTGGTGCGGAGCCTGCTGCGGGCCTTTAGTCAACAGTATGCCTTTTTACGAGAGATGAGTGAAGGTAAGGGAAAGATTAACTGGATGGAAACCGGCCCTAATGACAAATTTGATTTGCTGAATACGATTCGGCTGACAAATGCTTATATTGGTGCGAATCACCAGCAGGCGCATATGTTTGCCACTCTCTTTTTTGGCATTCTCGATCCCCAGACCGGCCAGCTAATTTATGTTAATGCCGGCCACAACCCACCAATTGTTTTTAATGCGGCCGGTGTTAAAGCGACTCTGCCCCCATCCGGGCCGGCCGTCGGGCTGATCAAAGATGCCCGGTACAAAATTCATCAAACGCAGCTAGCTGTAGGTGATACACTGCTGGCCTATACGGATGGGATCACGGAAGCCCGCGATCCTGAGCAACGGCCGTTTACCACCGAACGACTCATCCAACAGTTAGCTCCCTGCGCCCACTCGGCAGTGGCACTGCTGGAAAAAATTGATTCCGCAGTGCATCAGCACACTGCCGGCGGTGAACCTTTTGACGATATTGCCCTGATAGCCGTCCGCCACATGAACAACTGAACGGATGACGGCCGTTTGCCACCGGCCATCTCCCCAAAACCTTATCGCGGATGCTTGCGCTGGCGACGGCCGTCGCCAGCGCCACTTCCTTTAGATTTTGTTGACGGCGAGGGGATCGTGGGTAACGGCCGTTGCCCATCCACCATCCCATCACGAATCAACCGCCGCATCTCCACCTCGATTTTAACATCCGTTTCCACCGGTTCGTAAGCTGCCAGCCGCCGTTCCACTTCTGCCAACGCCCGTTGATCCAGTGTCGGCTGACCTGCTTTTTCCCAATTCTCACGGTTATCGCGGTCAATGACACTGCCCGGCAAATACAGTTCCTGCGGCCAATAAGTCATCGTGTGTTCGGCCGTAATCATGTGCTGTTCGTTCAGCAACGCCCGCACCAAATCCAGCGTCGGCAAATCATCCTTCGGCCTCATATCACGCACCAAACGCAGTGCCTGGCCGCACCACTCGTTGTCCAGTACCAGTTTGGGTAGGCTGAATACCAGCAGATAGTCCAACATCCCTGGCCCGGAAACCGAATTCACCCCGGCCAGCGCCGCCAGCAGGGCGCTGCCAAACGTCTCGCCCCCCGCCTGGGCGTCCAGGAATTTGCCTTCGCTGAGCGCCATATACGCCTGCGTCGGCAATCCTAACGATTTGGCGACAGCCACGTAAGCCAAATCCAAATGCAATGCTTCCACGGCAATCATGGGCGAGGTAGCCGCCTTCATGTGGAAAGCCGCTGGCGCACCACCAAACAACACCGGTGCCCCCGGCTGCACAATTTGGGCCATCGTCAGTCCGGCCAGGACGTCGGCCACATGGAAGACAGTCGCGCCGACCAGTGTCACCGGGGCGATAAGGCCCATCAGCGTCACCGGCACGATTTCCACCGGGATACCCGCCTCTACACAGTCGAGCAAATTCTGGCAGGAGTCTTCGCTGTAGCGGAACATGCCAGTGGCGGTGATGGTGAAGATGGAGAACGGCCGTTCCCTTAAATCCACCACATCTCGCCGAAACAACTGCATCAGCGCCGCCATGCGCGGCACGCCATGTTCGGTAAACGCACCGGAAACCACCGGCTTGCGCGAATTGGTCAGACTGAGATAGAACCGCCACACGTCAGACACTTGCGGTTCAATGTCATCGTTGGTGGAGAAAGCTGTCGCCAGGTAAGTGATATTTTCCAGCCCATCGGCCAGGCGGATGTATTCGACAAAATCGGCCGTGTTGGCCAGCCGCGTCTGCCCGGTACGGTGATCGAGCATTTTCAAACCACTGGAACCGGGCACAAAATGGACGTTGTCGCCGCCCAATTCGGCATGGGGGTTCCCGTCCCGGTCGTAAAGCGTAAAACTGCGGGGCGTGCTGGCGATGGCTTTATCAACCACGTCAGGCGGAAAGAGGATGCGTCCGCCGTTCAACTTCAAGCCATGGTCCAACAGCCGCTGCCGCAGCGTCGGCCCGCGCACCTCCACGCCAATTTCGCATAAAATGCGTTTGGCTTCGGCTAGGATGCGGGCGATCAATTCATCTTCCAGAACGTTGAGACTCGGTTTCATAGAAAATCCTTTATGGGAGCGCGGGCAGCTTGCCCGCATCGTCTGCGCTTCGCTTTAATCTGAGAATTGTAACGGCCGTTGCCCTATCGGTCGATTTTGAAATCAGCCTACTCATCCTGCGTCAACGTACGGAACCCCTCGCCCAACACTTCGTGAGCCTGGCTGATAATCACAAACGCTTTGGGATCAATCTCGTGCACCAGCGCTTTAAGCACGCTGATTTCGCCCCGGCTGGTAGCGCACAACAACATCTGGCGCGGCCGGCCCGTGTACATCCCCTTGCCCTGCCATGAGGTCACGCCGCGTTCCAACTGATAGATAATTTGCTGGGCTACCTTTTCCGGCTGGTCAGTGATAATCGTCGCCACCCGATCCACGTTCAGGCCGGTCATCGCCACTTCAGCCACCACGCTCCAGACGTACAGGCCGATGATGGCGTAAAGCGCATGTTCCCAGCTAAAGGCCAACGCGGCCACAAAAACAACCAGCCCATCAGTGTACAAATACCCCTGCGAAATGGGAATGCCGAATTTTTTATCCAGGTAGCGGGCCAAGATGTCGGTTCCGCCGGATGTCGCCCGAACGCGCAGCACCAATCCGCCGCCGATACCGCCCAAAATGCCGCCGTAAAGCGCATTCAACAGCAAATCATGGGTGATGCCATCCGTCGGAAAAACGATGCTCAACCCATCCAGCAGCACCGAATAGACGGTGGCCGAAAAGATGGTGCGGGCCAAAAAGCGCTTGCCGCCCAAATAGCGCCAGCCCATCGCAAACAAGGGAATATTGAAGATGAAAACCATCGTCCCAATGGGCCAGCCGGTAAATTTGTTGATGATTTGCGCCGACCCGCTCAGCCCGCCCACAGCCAGTTGGCTGGGGATGAAAAAGAAGTGCATGGCAATAACCATAACGGCCGTTCCCACAAATATCAGCCCATAATCCCGCACAATTTCCAAATTGGTCGGTGTAAACAGCCGCATCCGCAGCCAGTTGCGTAATTTCATAGCGTCATACCTCATATGTCAAAAGGTGTCGGTTCAAAACAAATAAAACGCACACCGAAAAAGCATTTTCCTGTGCGCGTTTTGTCCTTTTTCAATCAATTCAGTTCGTAAAAATCAACTTCACGTTCATTGCCGATTTTATCACCCATTGTTATAGTCTGGCACGAAAATAGGACTGATGGGGTGCAGGTATGCAGGTGCGAATTAACTTACCGCTTTGCAACTTTGCCACTCTACCGGAGGTTCATTATGCAAATCAAAACTGACTTCCCCTATCGCATACGCGAAATTGAAAATACCTGGATTCCTTTGGCCGATGGGACGCGACTGGCGGCGCGCATCTGGCTGCCAGAGAATGCGGAACAAAACCCAGTTCCCGCCCTGTTGGAGTATTTGCCTTACCGCAAGAGTGATGGAACGGCCGTACGCGATGCCCTGCGCCACCCCTACTTTGCCGGACACGGTTACGCCTCAATCCGCGTCGATATGCGCGGCAGCGGCGACTCCGACGGCATTTTGTACGACGAATATCTGAAGCAGGAGCAGGACGACGCCCTGGAAGTGCTGGCCTGGATTGCCGAACAGCCCTGGTGTACCGGCAGCGTGGGCATCTTCGGCAAATCGTGGGGCGGGTTCAACGCCCTGCAAATCGCCGCCCGCCGCCCGCCGCCGCTTAAAGCTGTCATCGCCATGCACTTCACTGACGACCGCTACAACGACGACGTGCATTACATGGGCGGCTGCCTGCTGACTTCGCAGATGCTGGCCTGGGCCGCCATCATGTTTGCCGCCAACGCCGCCCCGCCCGACCCGCGCTTCGTCGGTGAACGCTGGCGCGAGATGTGGCTGGAACGGATGGAAAAGACGCCGCCCTACATCCAGACCTGGCTCAGCCACCAGCGCAAAGACGCCTACTGGAAACATGGCTCTGTCAGCGAAGATTACCGCGCCATCGAGATTCCGGTCTACGCCGTCGGCGGCTGGGCCGATGCTTACAACAACTCGATTCCGCGCCTGCTGGCCGGTTTATCCGGGCCGCGCAAAGGGATCATCGGCCCCTGGTCGCACAACTTCCCGGAAACGGGCGTACCCGGCCCGGCCATCGGCTTTTTGCAGGAGAGTTTACGCTGGTGGGACCACTGGTTGAAGGGCGTGGACACGGGCATCATGGCTGAGCCAATGCTGCGCTGTTGGATGCTGGAAGCGGTACGGCCGTCACCCTTCTACGCCGAACGTCCTGGCCGTTGGATAGCTGAACTGGCCTGGCCCTCGCCCAACATTCATGAACAGACTTATTTTTTCAACAGTGATGGCACGTTGGGCTTCGACAAGCTCAGTCAACGTACCACCACCCTCTCCATCCTCGGCCAGCAAAACCACGGGCTGGAGGGCGGCGAATGGGGCGGATTGGGCTATCCCGGCGAACCGGCCGGCGACCAGCGCGCCGCCGACGGTCAATCATTGTCCTTCACCTCTGCGCCGCTGGCCGAACCAATAGAAATCTTGGGCTACCCCGAAGTCGATTTGGCGCTCGCATCCGACCAGCCGCTGGCGCTGGTCTCGGTGCGGCTGAGCGATGTAGCTCCTGACGGCGCATCGACGCTGGTCAGCTGGGGCCTGCTGAATCTGACGCACCGCGACAACCACGAGACGCCCATGCCGCTGGAACCGGACCGGCGCTATGACGTGACCGTGCGCCTGAATGTGAAGGCGTACCAGCTTCCGGCCGGCCACCGCTGGCGGGTGAGTGTTTCGCCGACTAATTTCCGCCATGCCTGGCCGTCGCCGCAGCCGGTGACACTGCAATTGTTTACCGGCAAGGGCTGCCGGCTGCGCCTGCCGGTACGCCAGCCACAAGAGGCCGATGCTGCGTTACGGTCGTTTCTCCCCCCAGAAGTCTCGCCGCCACTGCCCATTGAGACCTTGCGCACCGAATTGAGGAAGCAATTTGTACAGCGGGACATCGTAAACGGAATGACGGAAATGGTACTGGATGGAGATAACGGCCGTATCCGCTTCACCGATACTGGTATGATTACCGAAGACACCGGCCATGAGACGTTGACCATCCACGATGGCGACCCACTCTCCATCGTTAACCAAGTGCAGCGCACCCTGCGCTACGAACGGGAGGATTGGCGCATTCGCATCGACACCGACAGCAAGTTAACGGCCGATGCTGACAACTTCCACGTTACCTGCTTGCTGGAAGGGTACGAAAATGAGACTCGCGTCTTTGCCAAAACCTGGGATTTCACGATTCCCCGCGACCTGATTTGAGCAGGGGTGCAGGGGTGAAACTTATCTCTCCCGCTCCTCTGCCCCCTTGCCAATTGGAGAAACTATGAAACGGAACTACGAATACATCGTCCTTGGTCTGGGCGGCATTGGCAGCGGCGCACTGTACTGGCTGGCGCGGCAGGCTGGCAAAGATGTACTCGGTTTAGAGCAGTTTGAAATCGGTCACGTGCGCGGCGGCTCGCAGGACCACTCGCGTATCATCCGCCTCTCCTACCACACACCGGGCTACGTGGAACTGGCCAAAGCCGCCTATCAGGCCTGGGCCACACTGGAGGCTGACGATGGTGCGCCGCTGATTATGAAAACGGGCGGCCTGGATTTGTACCCGGCCAACGCCGCCATTCCCGCTGTCGACTATACGAATGGTATGATGGCGGCAGGCGTCCCTTTTGAGACGTTGAGCGCAGACGAAGTGATGGTCCGCTGGCCGCAGTTTCAGTTGACTGATGATGTAACGGCCGTTTACCAACCCGAAAGCGGTATCGCCCCGGCCGCCAAATGTAACGCTGCCCATCTGCGGCAGGCACGAGTTTACGGGGCCGCCATCCGCGACAGCGCGCCGGTTACGTCTATCCGCGATTTGAATGGGGAAATTGAACTGGTTGCCGGCGGCGAGACCTATCGCTGCCGCAAACTAGTTATTGCCGGTGGTGCCTGGACCAATCAAGCACTGGCTCATTTCAACATGAAACTGCCTCTGACCATCACTCAGGAACAAGTGGTTTATTATGACACGCCTTACGCAGCCGACTTTATGCCGGATCGTTTTCCCATTTGGATCTGGATGGACGAACCCAGCTTTTACGGTTTCCCAGTTTACGGCGAGGCCGGGCCGAAGGTGGCCCAGGATGTTGGTGGGCGCGCGGTTACGGCCGATTCGCGCAGCTTTGAACCTGATCCGGCTTTGCAGGCCAGAATTGACGGTTTTACACAGCGTTTGCTGCCTAAAGCGTTCGGCCCGCCGCTGCTCATCAAGACCTGCCTTTACACGCTGACGCCGGATCGGGATTTCATCATCGACACGCTGCCAGAGCATCCTGATGTCGCTCTGGCTGTGGGCGCAGGCCATGCATTTAAGTTTGCTTCGGCGATTGGCCGGATTTTGAGCGAGTTGGTGATGGGTGGAACGGCCGTGTCCGACCTTGCCCCTTTCCGCATTGATCGACCCATTTTGCAGGAAGAAAACCCGCCGGTAAACTTTCTCGTGTAAATGGAAACAGAAAGGTCATTCAGCCAGGCGAGTGCGTTTAAGGTGCCCTTTAGGAGATACTGTTCACTTTGCAGGAAGTTTGATTGCAGATCCTGCATTAGGATGAATGAAGTTTTTGCAAGGCACACGAAATCTATCCTGAAAATAGAGCCAAAACTTTTAAGCGTCTTAGTTCTTGATCGTTCTATGTTATAGCCATAGCTTCTAAGCAATGGTCAACCTAAATCAATAATACAATGCCTGATAACTCTCGTTTTAATCGTTTGTTACACACTCTGAATCCGCGCCAGAGCCTGCGAGCACAATTGGCGCTAACTTTCGGCGCACTGACAATCATATTGTCTATCCTGGTTAGCGCGTTTGTGGAGCGCATCGCCCAAATTGACCTGCAAGCCGCCAGTGGTGATGAACTGGCAAAACTGGCTTATTACATGGCCGATGCTATAGAGCAGGATATCTTCAACCGCTACAGCGATCTGGAACTTCTCTCACTATCAACCCGGTTGGCCGACCCAGAAATCCCTTTGACCACGAAACAGCAGATATTAGACCGCTTTTATAAAATTTATCCCGTATACAGTTGGGTAGGTCTGACTGATCTCTCCGGACAGGTGGTAGTTAGCGTAGGTGAGCGCCCGGAAGGAAATGAAAATATCGCCGATTTGCCCTGGTTTATTGAGGCGTTGCATCAACCTTATGTGGACGATTTTTACACAGAAGCAAGCAATGACCAATCACGTCATCTGGTAACGATCGCTATTCCAGTTATGGCGGAAACCGGCCAAACTATTGGCGTTTTGAGTACATATCTGGATAGAGCCTGGATCGAGGAGATTGAAACATCTTTATTCCGGCCTTCCCAGATTCGCACTGATGTCAATATCGCGGTTTTGACGCATAACGGCCGTTTCCTGTTCGGCGAAAACCAAAGCCCATTACAGGCTCGTTGTTCCGACATTGTGGCCACAATACAGGAAGGCAGCAACGGCTATCAAATCAACACCCTGGACGACGACACCGCCTACCTGACCGGTTACGCTCATGTTCGACCGCGAGGCGACCTGGGCGGGCTTGACTGGGTCACCCTGGTTTGTCAGGAAGCCGGACTAGCTTTAGCTCCTGTCCGGGAATTACAACAACGCGTCCTCATCATCGGCAGCAGTCTAGGCATTTTATTTTTAATCATCGGCTGGATTGTCGCGGCACGTATTGCTTTCCCACTCGCTGAAATCGCCAAGACGGCCAATCAGTTGCAACAGGGTAACAACGATGTGGCCATTCCGATCTACCCGGGCAAAAACGAGGTAAGTACCCTTTCCTACTCACTGCATGATTTGGTGAGCAACCTGGCTCAACGTACGAATGAATTGGCAGCAGCAGAGCAAGAGTTAGAAGAAACTAACAACACGCTGGAAACCATTATCCAATCTGTCCCATTGGCCATTTTCCTGCTAGACCCGGATGGCGTGGCTCACGCCTGGAATCCGGCAGCACGCGAAATGTTTGGCTGGCATGAGGATGATTTAGGCGCTGCACCAAGCCCGCTGCATACCTTGCAAAATGAGCCTGATTTCCGCCACATGTTACATCGTACGCTGGGCGGCGAAGTTTTGACCAACGTAGAAAAGCAGCATGTCCGGCACGATGGCACACCGATGCATATTAACATTGCTATGGCTCCTATCCACGATGCCCAAGGCCGTCCCACCGGGGCCGTCACAGTTTTGTCGGATGTAACCGAGCGGAAACTGGCTGAAGTACAGCTTCATGAAGCGCATCGTACACTGGCTATTTTGATGAGCAATTTGCCAGGCATGGCTTACCGCCGCCACCCGGAAGGCAAACATGCCCTCACTTTTGCCAGTGATGGTTGTCATGATCTGACAGGTTACACACGAGAGGCACTTTTATACGATAATGCCGTCCATTTTGCCGACCTAATTCATCCTGATGACCGGGAAGCGGTTTTTGCGGAAATAGAGCGGGGAATTTTGACGAAACGGCCGTATCAATGCACCTACCGCATCACCACCGCCAGCGGCCATGAACGCTGGGTATGGGAACAGGGCGAAGCCGTTTTTGGGGAAGATGACACCCTGCAAGCCCTGGAAGGATTCATCACCGACAACACCGGCCAGGTCATGGCCCGACAAGAGTTGGAACAACGAGTGGCCGATCGTACACGTAAACTGTCCGTCCTTAACGACGTGCTGCGTCTAACCAACCAGGCCGACGATCAACCCACCCTGCTGTCCAACGTTTTGCAGCGCATCCTCATCGCCACTCGTGGGGAGGTCGGATACATCCATCTGCTAAACAACAATGATCGTATCATCATGGCCGCCCAGCAAGGACTACCATCAACCGTAGCTGCGGCCGTAGCCGGTTTATCGAACGAACAAAATGAAACAGCTTCTAATTGGGTAGTCGCCCACAACACAATCTTGATCATCCCTGATATTCGGACCGATGCCCGTACCAGCAGCCTGGCCGAACTGCCCCCAAATCTGAACAGCTACATAGGCGTACCTCTGACAGATCATGGTAAGGTGGTGGGCATTTTAAGCCTGGTAGGCAGCAACGCCAGCCAATTTGCCGACGAGGAAATGGATATTCTAGCAGCAGTAGGACGGCAAATTGGCAGTGCCATTGAAACGGCCCGGCTGCGCCAGCAAGAAGGTCATCTCATGGTGCTGCAAGAGCGTAACCGGCTGGCCCGCGACCTGCATGACTCGGTCACTCAGTCGTTGTACAGTGTTGTCTTGTTTGCTGAAGCGGGCCGGCGCAAGCTGGAAGCAAACCAGATAGATCAGGCCGCGACTTACCTGGGACGCGTCAATGATACCAGCCAGCAGGCTTTGAAGGAAATGCGCCTGTTTATTCATAAGCTACGGCCGTTAGCCCTGCAAGAAGAAGGATTAACCCGTGCTATACAACAACGCCTCAAAGCGGTCGAAGGCCGCAGCGGGATTGACCATGAGTTCATCGTGGAAGGCAATTTGGATCTACCGCCACGGTTGGAAGAGACTCTGTACCACATCAGCCAGGAAGCGCTGAACAATTCGCTCAAACATGCCCGCGCCAAAAAGGTAAGCGTACGACTGGCCTGCAATGAACAGCAGGTAGAAATGGTGATCAGTGATGATGGGCGTGGGTTTGAAGTGGACACGGCCGTATCCAGTGATGGTATTGGCCTTAAAAGTATGCGCGAACGAGTCGAAGCATTTAACGGCACCGTCACACTGCAATCTGAACCTGGACAAGGGACCACCGTTAAGATTGTTCTACCCTTGCAAAGCGAGTAACTACCCATATCAGAATTTGATAGAAAATCCTCGCTGAACTTCGCGTCTTTGTGATTTTTCAAGTAAACTTGTCATATAGGTAAACTACAAAAAGATTTTTGATGAAAAACGAGTCATGCCTTTGTGGTTTACTTAGGGAAAACGGGAGGACCTTAGTTCTTTTAATTCAAATGACTTTCCCGTTTTCACCTATCACAACCAAAGGAAAGAAACATGAGTCAACCCATTCGCGTGTTTTTAGCCGACGACCACGCTGTGGTACGTGAAGGGCTGGTTGCATTAATTGAAACTGAAGAAGATATGGAAGTTGTGGGAGCGGCTGAAAACGGCGAAGAAGCTGTGCGCCGGGTGCTGCATTACCAGCCTGACGTGACTCTGCTAGACTTGCATATGCCCCGCAAAGGAGGGCTGGAAGCCATTGTGGACATTAAAGAAGCACTTCCAGACGCACGCATCCTTGTCCTCACCAGCTTTGGCGACGACGAGAATGTTTTCACCGCCATCAAGAGCGGCGCACTGGGCTACTTGCTGAAAGACACCCCGCCCCATGAACTTATCCGCGCCATCCGTAACGTTCATGAAGGCAAATCGGCTCTGCACCCCGATATTGCCCTCAAAGTCATCCGGGAGTTGAACCGGCCTGAGGAGAAGCCGCTGACCGAAGACCCGTTGACGGAACGGGAAGTGGATGTTCTGAAACAAGTCGCCCGCGGTCTTTCCAATGAAGAAATCGCCGAAATTCTGGTTGTCAGTGAGCGCACGGTACGCACCCATGTCAGTAATATTTTGGGCAAGCTTCACCTGGCAAACCGCACCCAGGCCGCACTTTATGCGCTGCGCGAGGGCATTACTTCACTGGACAGCCCTGAATAACTCCTCAACCGAACTTGCTACCTACAATTGAATTACTGCTAAGTCATTTGACGTAAAGTGCTGCTCTTGTAAGCAGCACTTTTGTTGTAGAACAATGACAGCAATCAGCCGATGTAAATGGACGGTTCATCGGCTACGATGAGTAAATTAAGAATGTGGGCCAACCGGTAAGGCCAAGAGCGGACATGAAAGGAACCATTCACATCCTCATTGTAGATGATTACGCTGTCGTTCGGGAAGGCTTGCATGCCCTTGTCACGACGGAATCGGATATCGTTGTGGTTGGCGAGGCGGCGGATGGGGAAACGGCCGTTCAACAGTGCCTGGACCTCCAACCTGATGTCATCATCATGGATTTGGCCATGCCTAACAACGAAGGAGTTGACGCCATCCAGATCATCAAACAAAAATGCCCCCAAATCAACATTCTGGTATTGACTAACTTCGCCGAAGAAGAGCGCGTCCTGGCGGCTATGAAAGCCGGCGCCCAAGGGTACATGCTTAAAGACGCCACTCCCCAAGACATTGTTCAGGCCATCCGTGACGTGAACAAGGGTAAAATCGTACTGCATCCCTCGGTATCCTACGTGCTGCTGCAAGCGCTGCAAACAACAGGTGAAACGGAACAAGAAATCCTGAAATCGCTCACCAGCCGAGAAATGGAGGTGTTGCAACTCGTAGCACGAGGCCGAACTAATCAAGAAATTGCCTCTCGTCTAAGAATTGATGAGCGCACAGTACGCGTTCACGTATCACACGTTTTACAAAAGCTGAATTTAGATAATCGTACACAGGCGGCGCTGTATGCGCTGCGCCAAGGTCTGGTAACGCTGGACTGATTGGCACGCAGAGTACAGTAGGGAGGATTATCTTACGGCTGCCTGGCGCTGTGTTTGGCGAAACTGGATATTACAGGCGACACGGCCGTTTATGCCCTTTTCGAGCAAATCCCAGACAAACTGCACCACACCTATCATTCACCTTGCCCTTCAAATCATAAGCATCCAACTCGTTTTCCACACTGCGCCTTGAATACGCACCACAAACCATTTTCCAATCTTGCTCGAATGTCTATACGTCATTTGTCGCAGCTTGAATAAGCATTTGGCTGTCTACGGCCGTAACCAAACAGTCCATTTGTAGAAGCGTCGTTACGCCTTCGCGCCGATGTAACTCACCCTGGCATTTGGTACGCTAAGGGCAGAATTTCCGTCATACAAAGACGACGGTTACAAAAGCCACAAATTTATGGAGGTAAATTGAAATGAGTACAAACAGCGTTATTCACGTTTATGAAAGCATGACCGCGGCCGAAACGGCCGTACGCAAATTGGACCAGGAGAATTTCCCCATAAAGCAAGTTTCCATCATGGCCCAGGATATGGCCAGCGAAAAAGAAGTTCATGGTTTTATCACCACCGGTGATATAGCTAAAGCCGGAGTCGGTACAGGCGCTTGGGTTGGTGGATTATTTGGCATCCTGGTTGGCGCTGCCTTTATCTGGGTGCCCGGATTTGGCCCACTTTTCGTGGCCGGTCCATTTGCCGCCGCGCTCTTGGGCGGCGTGGAAGGGGCAGTCGCTGGTGCAGCTGGCGGCGGTCTGTTGGGAGCATTATTTGGCTGGGGCATTTCCAAGCAGCACATCCTTAAATACGAGGAGTCCCTGAAAGCTGGCCAGTATTTGCTCATTGTCAATGGTAGTCCGGAAGAGATTGAACAGGCACGCAGCATCCTGAAAGATTCCGAAGCTGTAGAAACATCTGTCTACGCGGAAGCCGTGGAAGCATAGTTCAATTGTTCAACTTTTTACTGGGTGTGCCAGGAGGTATAAAAATGGATATTCCTTTAGATGTTGAAGTTTTTTGTTCAGACGGTTCATGTGGCCGGTCAACGGCCGT
This sequence comes from Ardenticatenaceae bacterium, assembly GCA_020634245.1. Taxonomy (GTDB): domain Bacteria; phylum Chloroflexota; class Anaerolineae; order Promineifilales; family Promineifilaceae; genus JACKCC01. The sequence continues at coordinate 98,800 of JACKCC010000009.1, forward strand.
TATCGTCAATCCAGTTTCGCGAGAAATCACCCACGTTGTCGTGGCTACCCAGGAAATGCTGCACAGCGAGTATCTGGTACCGGTCGAACTGATTGAAGGCGGCGAGACAGACAGCATCCTATTGAGCTGCCGCCGCAATACATTAGCTACCATGGAGCCTTTCCACAAAGTCAAGTTCGTCCGGTTGAGCGATCTAGAAGAAGGTGATCGGCCACCGGCCAAAATACCGGAAGCACATCTGTCATACGCCTGGTTGTGGCCCTACATCACGGCCGAAGGCGGCTATGGCGCTTATGTCAATGTAGAACAAATTCCCCACAACGAACTGGCCGTTTATCGTGGGGCACATGTGGAGGCGGTAGACGGCCGTATCGGCCAAATCGACGAATTCATCATTAATCCCCAAAACGACCACATCACCCATTTAGTCCTACGCGAAGGCCATCTTTGGGGACAAAAAGATATTATGGTCCCCGTCTCAGCAATTGAACGAGTTGAACCCGATGTTGTTTACCTGAAATTAAACAAAGATGCCATTGAAAACCTGCCCACTATGCCTATAAAGCGCTGGTGGAAATAACAATAATCAAAGTATGCCAAGGAGTATTGTGATGGACATTCCCTTAAACGTAGACGTATACGGTCCTAATGGCCCTATCGGCCATTCCACCCACATCATTTTGAACCCGATTACCGAGGAAGTGACGCACGTCGTTGTGCAAGAAGATTTCAACAACCATGCCGAGCGGCTCGTCCCAGTGGAAGATATCCAGGAAAGTGACACAGACATGATCCGGCTAACCTGTAATAATATTGGCCTTTCCCGGATGGAGATATTTGAAAAGGTGGAGTTTATGCCCACAACGCTTCCTGTGATGGAAGCATCGGCACCAACAAACGGATACAACTGGCCTTATATTGTTGCTAAAAATGAAACCCGTTTTGTCAAGATTGTGAATCGCCATATTCCGCCTTATGAACGAGGTTTACGGCGCGGGGCAAATGTTTATGCCAGCAACGGCCGTATCGGCCAAATTGATGAAGTCGTTGTCGATCGTAAAACAATGCACCTCACCCATCTAGTGCTGCGCGAAGGCCATCTCTGGGGGCAAAAAGACATCATGATCCCGGTTGATGAAATTGAAAATATTGAAGAAAACAACATTTACCTCAAACTAGACAAAAAAAGTGTCGAAGCGCTGCCCACATTCCCGGTGCATCGCCACAGACAACATTAGGCTGCTCATAGGAGATGATTATGGACATTCCCTTAAACGTTGACGTCTATTGCAGTAATGAAGAAGTGTGCGGCCGTTCCGTTTCCATTATTCTTAACCCGGTCACCCAAAAAGTAACCCACTTCGTCATTCAAACTGAAGGTTTTGTGCATCTGGAATATATGGTCCCGGTTGAATTCATTGTAGAAAGCACACCAAACAAAATTCAGCTGCGCTGCTCCCGCAAACAGTTGTCACAGTTCGATCCCTTTACCCATGTTGAGTTTTTGGACCCGCATGATGTAGGCTATTCCCACCTGCCGCCCATGAACGAAACAGGCAGCATTGGCATGTGGCCTTATGCCATACCCGAAGACTCGATGACGGCCGTTCCCGTTGAAGACATTCCCTACGGTGAGTTAGCCGTTCATCACGGGGCACATGTTGAGGCAGTAGACGGCCGTATCGGGCACATCGATGAATTTCTTGTCAATCCCCAAAACAGTCACATTACCCACCTGGTTCTGCGCGAAGGTCATCTTTGGGGACAAAGAGACATCACCATCCCCGTCACCAAGATTGACCATATCAAAGACGACACAGTTTACCTCAAGCTAGACAAACACACGATTGAACACATGCCCAGCGTCCCCATCAAGCGCTGGTGGCGCTAGGCATACAACATTTGTCCTACGGACAAGCCCAATCAATGGGTCATACCGCCGATGTTGTAAGTGTCTAGCCATCGTAAGATAAAGACGATGATTTCATTCCCAAACCAACTCCACCCATCTGGAATCCACAACAAGGAGTGCAATATGAGTAAATTACATGAAGCAACCGGACTAGGCCAATCAATCTGGCTAAATGGTCTGGATCGACCGTTTATTCACAGCCATCGCTTATTGAAATTGATCCAACTTGGTGTACACGGCGTAACTACCCATCCCCAGGCTGTCGCTGATGGGCTGGCCAACAGCAGTGAATATGACCGGCAACTCATGGATTTAGCCCACAAAGGTCACAGCATCAAACAGATTACCGAAAAACTGCTGTTCACAGATGTGCAAACGGCCGTTGACCTCATCCATCCCATTTACGAGCGCACTCACGGGGTAGATGGCTACGTCAGCCTAGATATCAACCCGGCATTGGAACACGATACAGAAGAGATGGTCTCCGAAGGACTGCGGCTGGATTTTGATGTGGATCGCGTCAACACGATGATCCAAATCCCGGCTACTCCGGCGGGCATCAAAGCCGTCGAACGGCTCATCGGCGAAGGGAGCAATGTCAACGCCACCCACATTTATACTGTCGATACTTACGAAAAAGTGGTACAGGCTTATATGGCCGGCCTTGATTACTTCTGGACTCATCTCTCCGTTTGGCGCTTGCCGCCGGCAGCCGTCGCTACGCTGCCCGTCACTCAACTGGACAAAGCGATCAATGCCCAACTGGACGCCTCATCGCATCGGATGGCCGGGATGGCTACGGCCAAGGTGGTTTACGGCCGTTTCCAACACCACTTCGGCAGCGATGAATGGAAACAACTGGCCAAACATGGTTCGCGGCTGCAACGGCCGTTATGGGCCAGCAGTGATGATCCCCGCTACGTCCACAGCCTCATGGGACCTAACACCATCCACAGCCTGCCCGCCACCCACATCGGCACCTTCCTCGACCAAAGCCCCATGACCGACACTCTGACGCCGGGGCGGGACAAAGCCCAGCAAACCCTGGCCGACCTGGCCCAACAAGGCATCGACCTGACCACCATCGAAAAACAGCTCCAGGCTCAGGCTATCGAATCAATACGCCGCGCCTACAAATCCCTGGCCGACACCGTCATCGAACGCCGCGACGAATTAGCCACGATCTTCTAGTAGAGATTGGACCATTTTCTTTACCAATGATTCCTCAAGCATGAGCAAAAATGGTCCAATCTTAAACTGAATTCCTTACAAATGATCAGTTCGCCTTTCAATCCCAATTCGCCGCTGGCCTCATCGATCACCACCCTGCTCTTCGTCACCCTCATCATCGGTGGTATTGTCTTCCTTATCGTCTTGGGGCCTACGCTGTATTCGTACATTCGCTTCCGTGCCCGCCCTGGCGACGACGAGGAACCGTACCAGAATTTAGGCAACACGCGTCTGGAAGTTCTTTGGACGGTTACGCCAGCTGTTGTTTTGGCTGCGCTTTTCGGCCTGACCTTGCTGACGATGCGTCGTTCTGACCCGCCCGTTCCCGACAATGCCCAACCTGATTTGATCGTCACCGGTCATCAATGGTGGTGGGAATTCCAATATCCCGATTCCGGCATCGTCACTGCCAACGAAATCCACATCCCCACCGGCAAACGGCTGTTAGTTCAGGTCACTTCGGCCGATGTGATTCACAATTTTTGGGTGCCCCAACTGGGCCGCAAAGTGGACGCGACGCCTGGTTATACATCGCACATCTGGCTGGAAGCCAATAAGCCGGGCACTTACCTGGGCGCTTGCAATGAATACTGCGGCACACAACACGCCTGGATGCGCATCCGCGTCATCGCCGACTCGCCGGCCGATTTCGCCGCCTGGGAGCAAAGCCAACAACAGGTCCCAGTCATCCCCACAACGGGCGACGCCGCCAAAGGGTCCCAGCTTTTCCAGAGTCTGACCTGTTCCAACTGCCACAACATTGATGGAACGGCCGCTAACGCCCACATCGGCCCTGATCTCACCCATCTGGGCAGCCGCGAAACCCTGGCTGCCGGAGTTCTGAACAACACCCCTGGCGATTTGGCCGCCTGGCTGGGCAATCCCCAGGCCATTAAACCCGGCGCCCATATGCCCAATCTAAACCTGACCCCCGACGAGGTTCACGCCCTGGTCGCCTACCTGGAGAGTTTGCAATGAGCGACGTCCCCTTGATACCGGAAAACGAAACTGCCCTGCCCCGTTTGGGCGACGACAACGGCCTGTTAGCCTGGGTGTCCTCGGTTGATCACAAACAAATCGGCATCATGTATCTACTGGTGACGCTGTTTTTCTTCCTCGTCGGCGGCCTGGAAGCACTGTTCATGCGCATCCAATTGGCCCAGCCAGAAAACAGTTTCCTTTCCCCAGAAACTTACAATCAAATCTTTACGATGCACGGCACCACGATGATTTTCCTCTTTGCTGTGCCCACTTTAATCGGTTTTGCCACCTATTTTGTGCCCCTGATGATTGGGGCGCGGGATATGGCTTTTCCCCGCCTGAACGCGTTGAGCTTTTGGCTGCTGCTCTTTGGCGGACTGCTGCTCTATTTTAGTTTTCTGGGCGGCGGGTCGGCCAGTGTGGGCGGTGTGGGCGGCGCAACGGGGGGCGCACCGGCCGTAGGATGGTTCAGCTATGCGCCCCTCAGCGAAACCGCTTTTTCGATGAGTAAGGGCACCGATTATTGGGCGCTGGGATTGCTGAGCGTGGGCATCGGCACGCTGGCCTCGGCCATCAACCTGCTGGTGACGATTATCACCATGCGCGTGCCGGGCATGACGTTGCGGCGGCTGCCTCTGTTTGTGTGGATGGTCTTGGTCAACAGTTTCATCCTGCTCTACGCGCTGCCGCCGTTGAACGCGGGTCTGGCCATGCTGCTGGTAGACAGGCTGTTGGGGGGGCATTATTTTACGGCCGTTACCGGCGGATCCCCCATTCTCTGGCAGCAATACTTCTGGGCCTTTGGCCATCCCGAAGTGTATATCATGATTTTGCCCGCCTGGGGCATGCTGTCTGAACTGATTCCGGTCCATTCGCGCAAACCCATTTTCGGCTACGAATTCATCGCCATGTCTTCGGTAGCCATCGGTTTTCTCAGCTTCGGCGTTTTCGGTCACCATTTGCTGGCCGTAGGGCTGGGCCATGTGTATGAAGCAGCCTTTGGCTTCACCAGCATGGCCATTGCCGTGGCCACCGGCATCAAAGTGTTCAACTGGATGGCGACCATGTGGGGCGGCAAGATTCGCTTTAACACGTCCATGAAATTCGCCGTTGCCTTCCTGATCATGTTTACTATTGGCGGTATTAGCGGCGTTATGTTTGCCGCCGTGCCTGTCGATTGGCAAACGACTGACACCTATTTTGTGGTGGCCCACTTCCACTATGTTCTCTTTGGCGGCACCGCTTTTGCTCTGTTTGCCGGGATTTACTACTGGTTCCCCAAGATGACCGGTCGCCTGCTCTCGGAAAAGTGGGGCAAATGGCATTTCTGGCTGACCTTCATCGGTTTTAATACGACCTTTTTCGTCCAACATTTCCTGGGGCTGATGGGCATGCCCCGCCGTGTTTACACCTATCCCGACCTGCCTGGCTGGGGACTGCTAAATATGATTTCTACTGTAGGCTCCTTTATTTTAGGTCTGTCAGTGCTGGTGTTCATCGGCAACGTACTCATCAGCCTGCGCCGTGGCCAGCCAGCCGGCGACAATCCCTGGGGCGGTTGGACGCTGGAATGGGCCACATCCTCCCCGCCGCCGGTTTATAACTTTGAGCAAGTGCCGCCGGTGAACGGCCGTCGCCCCCTCTGGGACCTGGCCCACCCCGATGACATGGACGAGAAAAGGAAACAATAAAAAAACCGCAAAGCACGCGAAGGACGCAAAGAAAAAACTTAGCGCTCTTTGCGCCCTTTGCGGTGAACAAATTTGAGGCAATGATGACGGAGGTCATTATGGAAAAAAACAAACTGGCGATGCTGTTTTTTATCAGCTCAGAAGCGATCTTTTTTATCCTGTTGATCCTGGCTTACATGATTTTGCATAATAACGTGCTGGCGGGACAGCCAACGGCCGTTTCCAGCCTGGATCCACTCAAAACCGGTATCTTCTCTTTATTCCTGTTGGCCAGCAGCTTTACCATCTGGCGGGCGGAGAAGAGTTTGAAGGCGGGGAACGGCCGTTTCCGGCGCTGGCTGGCGGCTACCATTCTCCTCGGCATCATTTTCCTGTTTGGGCAGGGGCTGGAATGGACTAGCCTGATTGGGCAAGGCGTCACCGTCAGCGTCAACACCTTCGGCACCACTTTTTTCACCATGACCGGCTTTCACGGCCTGCACGTCCTCATCGGACTGGTTGGGCTGGCTATTTTGCTGGCCATGGCTGCCAGAGGCGGTTTCCGCAGCCCGGAATCACCAGCTTTCACCGCTTTGTCCTACTACTGGCATTTCGTGGATGCCGTCTGGGTCGTCATCTTCAGCGTCGTCTACCTGACGTTGCTTTAAGAATTAGGAATACAGAGAACCACGGAGGAAATATGGACCAACAACCACTTAAACCCGGCTGGAGTCGCCCACAGCCGGCCGTGCTGCCCCGGCCGACGTATTGGCCTGTCATTATGGCTCTGGGTATCACTTTTCTGGCCTGGGGCGCTATCACCACCTGGATTACCGTGACTTTGGGCGCAGTGCTGTTTGTGCTGTCCCTGGTTGGTTGGATAGGAGACATACGGAATGAACAACAACGAGAAGAATCAGAAAGGGAGTGAAACGGCCTTAGAAACGGCCGTTTCCACGGCCATCACCCGCCGCCAATTCCTGACCCGTCTCAGCCTGGCTGCCGGTGGGCTGGGGGCAGCCCTGGTTGGGGTCCCCATCGTCGGCTTTCTTTTCTCGCCGCTGCTCAAAAAAGAACCAGAAGTATGGCAATCCGTCGGCAAAGTAGGTGATTTCAAAGTAGGCGAAACCACGCACGTCACCTTCTCCGACGCCTCACCTCTTCCCTGGGCTGGTGTTGCCGCCGAAACAGCGGCCTGGCTGCGCCGCACCAGTGATCAGCAATTTACCGCCTTCACTATTAATTGTTCACATCTGGGCTGCCCGGTGCGCTGGCTGCCCCAGGCCGAACTGTTCATGTGCCCCTGCCACGGCGGCGTCTACAACAACGATGGCTCCGTCGCTGCCGGGCCGCCGCCCACCGGACTGGCCCGCTACCTCGTACGCGTGAACAATGGCCAGGTCGAAATCCGCACCACACCACTGCCTATCGAAGGACAAATAGTCGGATAGTCAGATAGTCTGGTAGTCAAATAGTCAATTCGCCCGACTACCAGACCACTCGACTACCAGACTACGAGACTACATGACTACTGGACTAATGAAAAAACTCACCGCCATACTCAGTCAAATTTGGACAGTCATCGACGACCGGACCGGCATTTCGGAAATGCTAGAACCAATACTCGGCCACCTCGTGCCGCCGGGCGCTAAATGGAGCTACGTTTTCGGCAGCGCCACCCTGTTCGTCTTCATCCTGCAAGTCGTCACCGGCACAGCCCTGGTCACCATTTATATTCCCTCGACACAAGACGCCTATAAAAGCATTCAATTTATCACCAACGAGGCTGCCTTTGGCAGTCTGCTGCGCGGCATACACTTTTTTGGTGCGTCGGCGATGGTCGTATTGATTGGTGCACACGCTTTGCGCACCTTCCTTACCGGCTCCTTCAAATTCCCGCGCGAAGCCAACTGGCTTACCGGATTGGTGCTCCTGCTGCTCACATTAGGCATGGGTTTCACCGGCCAACTGCTGCGCTGGGATCAAAACGCCATCTGGTCCGTCGTCGTCGGCTCGGAAATGGCCGGCAACTCGCCTGTCATCGGCGATTTATTGGCCAAATTCATCCTGGCCGGCCAGACATTGGGCGGAGCAACATTGAGTCGTTTCACTGCCTTCCACGTATTCTTCATACCTGGCCTCATCTTCGCCTTTTTGGGCTTCCATCTTTATCTGGTTATTCGCAACGGCATTTCCGAGCCGCCGGAAGTGGGCCGCCCGGTCGATCCCAAAACGTACCGCAGTTGGTATCAGAGGATGCTGCACGAAAAAGGCGTCCCCTTCTGGCCCGATGCCGCCTGGCGCGATGTCATGTTTGGCGTGGGAGTCATCATTGTCATCGTTACCCTGGCAATGATTTTTGGCCCGCCGGCGCTAGATAAACCGCCTGATCCGACGATTGTGCAGGCCAATCCTCACCCCGATTGGTATTTGCTCTGGTTTTTCGCCTTGCTGGCGCTGACGCCGCCGCCATTGGAGAAGTTTGCCATTTTATTGTTCCCACTGGTAGGTGGATTGGTCATGGTTGGTTTGCCTTTCATTGCCAATCGCGGCGAACGGCATTACAAAAGACGGCCGTGGGCGGTTGGCGCGGTACTAATGATTATTTTGATGATTGGCACATTGGGCATCGCTGGTAAAAAGTCTAACTGGTCGCCTAACTTTGACCCAACGCCGCTGCCGGCTGCGGTGGTGGGCACAACGACCGGCCCCATAGCCAATGGCGCCCAGCTCTTTAACGAACGCGGCTGCGAAAACTGCCATCGTATTGATGGCTACGGCGGGCGGCGGGGCCCAGATTTGAGTACAGTTGGTGACCGGCGTACTGAGGAACAGTTGACAATCCGCATTTTGAATGGCGGCACCAATATGCCAGCTTTTGGCAGCACGTTGACGCCGGATGAGGCGAATTCACTGGTCGCCTTTTTGCAATCACGGACGGCGAATAAATAAAAAGGATGGTAAACACAAACATTGGAAACGCTCTCAATTATCATTCAACTCATCTTTCTGGAAGGGATTTTGTCGCTGGACAATGCCGCCATTTTAGGGGCATTGGCCTCACGGCTGCCGGACGACCGGCCGGTTCCCTTCCCGGCCTCACTGCGCTTTTTGGAGCGAACGACGAAGCGGCTGTTGGGGATGCAGCAAACGGCCGTTCTCCGTATCGGCCTCTTATTCGCTTACCTGGGACGAGGGCTGCTGCTTTTTGCCGCTGAATGGATCCAGCACAGTATCGTGCTGGAAACAGTTGGGGCAGTTTATCTCATCTGGTTGGGCTTGAAAAACCTATGGCCAGCCAACGATGAGCAGTCCGATTCTGTAATCAGCAGAACAACAACTGGCAGTTTTTGGCTACTGGTTTTGCAAGTAGAAATCATTGATTTGATTTTTAGCCTGGACAACGTGATTGCCGCTGTGGCTTTATCAACTGATTACTGGGTCGTTTTATTAGGCGTGGCCATTGGCATACTGGTTATGCGTTTTGCAGCCGGTTTGTTTGCTCGTTTGGTAAAGTGGGAACCGATGTTGGAAACGGCCGCTTACCTCATCATCATCACCATCGGTATCGAACTGCTGCTAACCGAATTTACTCGTATTACTTTTACTTCCTGGCAAAAGCTGGGCATTTCAACAGCTATCATCGTCATCTGTTTGCTGTATGCTCGATTGCCTTTCAACAAAAAAAGCATACAGGCCAACTCAAATTGAACTATATTAGATATTTTTGTCTCCGAAGAACAGCCGCCAGTAAGGATGCCGTTTCGAGGATAATCTTAAAAAGGAGCTAAATGATGGAAATTCCCTTAAAAGCTGAAGTTTATTGTTCCGATGGATTATGCGGTCATTCAGTTGGAGTCATTTTTAATCCGATTAATCAAGCTATCACCCACATCGTCGTCCAATTAAAGAATGTGGAAGCGACCGAGGTGCTGGTTCCAGTGGATCAGGTGCGCGAGGGTACAGCGCTGCACATCAAACTACGCTGTACCCGGCAAGTCCTGTCCGCATCAGACCCGTTTATCAAAACCCGTTTTGTATCCGGCCACTACGCCCATTTCGTCACCGGCTATGAACCGGACGCGACCTGGCTGTGGCCCTACACACTGGCCGACGAAGAGCAGTTTGGCCATTACGAGTCGTTTGAGCGCATCCCGCACGGCGAACTGGCCGTACATCGCGGCAATCAGGTGATGGCCACGGATGGCGCGGTGGGCGTTGTGGAGGAATTTTTTGTCACGCCCGACACCCATCATCTGACTCATCTGGTGCTGCGCGAAGAGGAGAAGTGGGGCGAAAATTACGTAGCTGTGCCGGTAACGGCCGTTGCCCGTGTAAAAAACGACATCGTCTACCTCAAACTAACCACAGCCCAAATCAACCAGCTATGACCAGCCCGCCAAGCAAGATCATTCAAGACAAATGACGTAGAAGACCGCTTTTATAGCGATCTTTTCGTCTAACGTGGATCACGCTATTTCGCCGATTTATTTACCTCGCAAGAGGCATACACTAGAAATAAGTAATCGCTCATTATTAAATTAACAATTTGGTTTGTAGTATTCGCTTTAACGGAGAGGCTGGCTAAAGCCGTCACTACAAAACCTATTTACACGACTATTGCGTAAATTTTTTACCTGGAGGTTACCATGTCATTAATAAACACAAATGAAACGATGTCTTTGATTCGCAAAGAACTGGCCGACGCCATCAACCAACAAATCGGCAGTGAATTTTCGGCCAAATTACAATACCTCAACATCGCCGCCTATTTCGACGCCGAAGACCTGCCGCAACTGGCTGCTTTCTTTTACCAACAGGCCCAGGATGAGGAAATGCACGCCATGAAATTTTTGCACTATATGATTGATGCTGGCGGGGTTGTGGCAATACCGGCTATCCTCAAGCCTGAATTTTCGTTTGACTCAGCAGAAACGGCCGTACAACTGGCCCTGCAAAGCGAAATACGCGTGACCGGCCAAATCAACGCTTTAATGGATTTGGCCATCGAGCAAAAGGACCATATCGCCCAGGATTTCCTGCGCTGGTTTGTTACCGAGCAGTTGGAGGAAGTGTCAACAATGAAAACATTGCTCAATACCACCCGCCGCGCTGGCGACAACCTGTTGTGGGTAGAAGATTATCTGACGCACAATCCACTTGGTTTAGCAGCCGAACAAGCCAATACAACCGCGGTATAAAAGATAATCTTATAGACGGCACAATTGTCAACGTAGCCATTCCCAGCATCCAGCATGACTTGAACGCCACGCTGGGCGGTGTGGGTGGGCCCTATCGACTCCTGAATTTTTGCCATGACCCTGATTTTGTAGGGTAAGCTTGGTGATATTTACGGCCGTTCACCGGCAAATCGTGCTAAAATTGGACACAACGAGTACATATTGAGGAGAAACCAAATGTCTCAAAACAAAAATAAAGTTTTCGCCGCAGTGGGAGGGCTGGTCGGAACGGCCGTAGCCCTCCCCGCGGCAGCCTGGATTGTTTACAGTAAACTGTTTATTGATCACAACCTGCCGCTGCCAGACGCCATTCCCGCCGCCAAAATACGCTTTAACAGCGAGGCGGCGGGCAGCATTAGCTGCTACTACGACAAAAGCGGCAGCGGGCGGCCGCTCCTGCTCATCCACAGCGTCAACGCCGCCGCCAGCGCTTACGAAATGCGGCCGCTCTTTGAGCATTATCGCGGCACGCGCCCGGTGTATGCCATCGACCTGCCCGGCTACGGTTTTTCCGACCGGTCTGCCCGCAAGTACACGGTGGAGACCTTCGAGAAGGTAATTGTAGACCTGGTGAAAAACGAAATCGGCGAGCCGGTGGATGCGGTGGCGCTCTCGCTGGGCAGCGAATTTCTGGCGCGAGCAGCGTTGGCAGAACCAGATTGGTTCCGTTCCATCACGCTTATCTCGCCCAGCGGGTTTAATGCGCGCGGTGAAGGACGGGCCACGCAGCGCGTCAGCGCCAACGAAAGCAGCGATACAGCGTACAAGATTCTTGCCTTTCCGCTTTGGGGACAGGCGCTATTTGACCTGATTGCCACCCGGCGCAGCATCAAATTCTTCCTGGAGAAAAGCTTTGTCGGCGATATTGCCAACGGGTTTGTCGATTACGGTTATCTCGCATCGCACCAGCCTGGTGCAGCCAATGTGCCGCTTTATTTTGTTAGTGGTCGTCTGTTTACGCCTGGGGTGAAAACGGCCGTTTACGAAAAAGTCACTGTACCCAGCCTCATCATCTACGACGAAGATTTTTACTCCCGCTTTGACACGCTGCCTGACCTCGTTGAGCAAAAAGATAACTGGCAAGCCGCCCGCATCGTACCCACCCGCGGCCTGCCCCACTGGGAGCAACTGCCAAAAGTCGTCGAAACCCTCAACAACTTCTGGCAAAATCAATCCTAAACTGTTCAGGGGTTTAGCCTCATCTCAACACAATTGAGTCGTTACCGCCCTCCAATTACAACAAATGACGTAGAAGACCGCCGCTATGGCGGTCTTTTGGTTTAGTGGCATTCCCGTCTTCTCTCCGATGTGGAGTTTGGTCAGGAAAGGTATCGTTAAGACAGTTAAATCCAAACAAACAAAGGAGATAAATCTTATGCAATTTATTATTTGGTTAATTAGCGGCATCATCGCCGGCTGGCTGACTGGTCAGGTTATGAAAGGCAGCGGCTTTGGCTTGATCGGTGATCTCATTGTCGGTATTTTGGGCGGTGTTGTTGGCGGCTTTGTCGCCGGGCTGTTTGGTCTGGCAGCCACCAGTTGGATAGGCAACATCCTCGTGGCTGTGCTGGGCGGCGTGATTCTTGTGGCCATCATCCACGCCCTGCGCCGGGTTTAAAGATTAAATTAACCGAGTGAGGAACGGCCGTGCACCATCTATTGTTACTTCTTCCGTTATTAGCTCTGGTTCTGTTTTTTATCCTGCCCTGGCCCCTGGCCCTGCTGATCTATTTGCCCATTCTGGGCGTATCCCTCTGGGCCTACTGGAAAGCATGGCAAGCATTGCAGCGTCCGCCAGAAGCGGGTGAGGAAAGCATGATTGGTCACCAGGCCGTCGTCCTGAATGTCAAGCCCAATAACATTGAAGTACACATTGGTGGTGAACGCTGGCTGGCTCACTCCAGCCAGCCTGTCCGCATCGGGCAAAAAGTGATTGTGGAAGCTGTTGACGGATTGACCTTGCTGGTACGGCCGTTACCCACAGTCGACAACCAGCCATGACTTCACCGGAAAAACTGCGGAGAATGCAGAGAATTCCCAGAGTAAATCCGCGTCATCCGCGTTCATCCGTGTCCTTTTTTCGGTAAACTCAACCATCTCTCAGGAAATAAAACATGACCCAACCCACCCTCTGGCCGCTGGCCCTCTACACCGCGCTCGTCTTCATCGTCGTCGGCGCCATGCTGGGCCTCTCCTATATTTTGGGCGAGCGGCACAAAGACCGCGCCACCGGCGAACCGTATGAATCCGGCATCGTCTCCACCGGTTCGGCCCGCGTCAAGCTGTCCGTCAAATATTATCTAATCGCCGTTTTCTTTGTCATCTTCGATTTAGAGGCCGCCTTCATTTTTGCCTGGGCCGTCGCTTTTCGTCAACTGGGCTGGGCTGGCTACCTCGAAATTGTCGTCTTTATCGGCGTGCTGCTGGCCGGTCTGGTTTATTTATGGCGCAGCGGCGCGCTGGATTGGAGCAAAAAATGAAGTGGCAGCTAACCAAAGCAACCGATAACGGCACAGAAAATACATTAGAAGAGGCCGTCCAGCGCAACGTCGTTCTCACCCGGCTGGAAGATTTACTGGCCTGGGGACGCAAAAACTCCATCTGGCCCTTCGCCTTTGGCCTTTCCTGCTGCTTTGTAGAAATGGCCACCAGCATCACCAGCAAATATGACATCGCCCGTTTTGGCGCGGAAGTCATTCGGGGCACCCCCCGCGAAGCAGACATGATTATCATCGCCGGGACGGTTTTTACGAAGATGGCCCCCATCGTACAGCGGCTGTACGAGCAGATGATGGCCCCACGCTGGGTCATTTCGATGGGATCGTGCGCCAATTCCGGCGGCATGTTTGATATTTACAGCGTCGTGCAAGGTGTAGACACCTTTTTACCGGTGGACGTATACGTTCCCGGCTGCCCGCCCAATCCCGCCGCATTTCTGGAAGGGTTGACGCTGCTGCAAGAGAAAGTGGGTCAGGAGAAACGGCCGTTAAGCTGGGTCATCGGTCCGCAAGGCATCATTAAACCGGACATGCCTGCTCACCACGACCAAAAACGCGCCGAACGGCGGCAAGTGAGTATTTTGCGCCCGCCGGATGAAGTGTGAACGCTGGTTTGTTAGTTGGTTGGTTGGTTAGTTGGATGGTTTGTCAACAACTAACAAACTAACCAACCAACCAACCATCTTTGGAATGACAATGACAATCATTGAAACGCTACAAGACCAATTCGGCAACGACATTTTAGCTGTACAGGAAACGGCCGATACCATTCCCACCCTTTGGACGACGCCTGACCGCGCCCAAGCTGTGCTGCGTTATTTGAAAACGGATGTGGAACGGCCGTACACCATGCTCTACGATCTCACAGCCATTGACGAACGGGAGCGCCAGCACCGCAGCGGCCAACCGGCCAGTGATTTTACCGTCGTCTATCATCTCACCTCCTTCGAGCGCAACGCCGACCTGCGCCTCAAAGTGCCGCTCCACGACAACGACCTGCATCTGCCCAGCATCACCAAGCTGTGGGCCAACGCCAACTGGTACGAGCGCGAAGCGTGGGACATGTTCGGCATCACCTTCGACGGCCATCCCCACCTGCGCCGCATTTTGCTGCCCACCACCTGGGAAGGCCACCCACTGCGCAAAGAACACCCCGCCCGCGCCACCGAAATGGAACCCTTCGTCCTTACCCCGGAACGGCAGGACAAAGAGCAGGAAGCGTTGCGCTTCCATCCCGAAGAATGGGGGCTGGCCCGCCAAAACGAGGACAACGAATTCATGTTCCTCAATTTGGGGCCGCAGCACCCCGGCACCCACGGCGTCCTGCGCATCATCCTCCAGCTTGACGGCGAAGAAATTGTCGATGCCGTGCCCGACATCGGCTTCCACCATCGCGGTTCCGAAAAAATGGCCGAGCGCCAAAGCTGGCACACCTACATCCCTTACACCGACCGCATCGACTACCTGGGCGGTGTGATGAACAACCTGGCCTACGTCCTCAGCGTGGAAAAACTGGCCGGTATCGAAGTGCCCGACCGCGTGAAAGTGATCCGCGTGATGATGTCCGAATTGTTCCGCATTGCCAGTCACCTGGTCTGGTATGGCACGTTTGCCCAGGATTTAGGCGCGATGTCGCCCGTTTTTTACATGTTCAACGACCGCGAACGCCTTTTTGACATCGTGGAAGCGATTACCGGCGGGCGGATGCACCCCAGTTGGTTCCGCATCGGCGGCGTGGCTCAAGATTTGCCCAACGGCTGGGAGCGGCTGGTGGCCGATTTCCTCGACTACATGCCCAAACGCTTGCGCGATTACGATCAGGCGGTGATGAGCAATCGCATTTTCAAAAAACGGACGCAAGGCGTCGGCCAATACAATACCGCCGAAGCCATCGAATGGGGTGTCACCGGGCCGGGCTTGCGCGCCACTGGATTTGAGTGGGATTTGCGCAAGAAACGGCCGTATTCCGGCTACGACCAGTTCGAGTTTGACATACCTACAGCACCAAGTGGCGACTGTTACGGCCGTGCCCAGGTACGCGTCGCAGAAATGCGGCAAAGCCTGCGCATCGTGCGCCAATGTTTAGACAACATGCCCGCCGGACCATACAAATCCGACCATCCGCTGGCCGTGCCGCCGCGCAAAGAGCGCACCATGCACGACATCGAGACGCTGATCACCCACTTCCTCAGCGTCAGTTGGGGACCGGTGATTCCGGCAGGAGAAGCGGCCGTGCCCATCGAAGCCACCAAAGGCGAAAATAGCTACTACCTGATCAGCGACGGCGGCATTCACGCTTACCGCAACCGCGTCCGCACGCCTTCCTTCCCACATATTCAAATGGTCCCCTCCATCAGCCGCGGCGGCATGATCCCTGACCTGCTGGCGATTTTGGGCAGCATAGATTTTGTCCTGGCCGACGTGGATCGGTAAAGGGAAAGATTAAATTCCCTTGAGGAGGGTAACAATATGGCTACGTCTAAGACATTTAAAGCGACTACAACAGAGTTGGATTTTATTATTAGAAATTATGTTGGATATCAACCTGTATGTGATACAGAAGGAACAACAGAAACAGAAAGTATTGAATATAACCACCTAAACAAGAAGATTAAACTGGAGAAGATTGACGGGTCAGATTGCCGCATAACATATTATTTACCAACTTATGTTCATGTGGTTTATATCACATGCAGCATTTTATTTATATGGACGATCCTCGCTCCTCTTGTAATGATGAGCTATTACGCTTACATATCAGTAGTCACACCCAAAAAGATAATGGGCATGATTGAAGAACATCTGAATAAAGCAGATCATCAAAAAGCTTAAGGTGGACCCAATCTTATGTCACGGACAACAGTAACATTCGAGAATACAAATAAAAACCTGTTTGAGTTATGCGACGAATGGGCAGAAAAGCACAAATATGAAACAGTTGAATCCACCGAGTCTGGCAGATTGTACAGTAAAAAGCTGCCAATCATAACGCCATTATCAATCTTTTTCCGATCTTCACATAAAGTCCAGGTGAGTCTAAGTTCAGAAACTGTTTCAATTGAGTGTTGGATTGCGTTTGTAGGCACTGAGACTGAGACGAGTTCTAAGTCAATCTATCAATTCCCAACCAAGAGTATTTTTCGGAAAGAGATTAACGAGCTGTTGGTCAACCTGGGCCAGGGTGACAAAATCATTCATTAGCTTTTTGGAAACTTTGGTAGTTGCACATTTCAAGGTGCGTGACGTATGAAGGAAAAGTTATGCTGACAGACAAACAAAAAGAAGCGATCGAGGCTGAAATTGACCGCTATCCTAACCGAGAGGCGGTAAGCATTGAAGCGATGAAGCAGGTGCAGGCTGCTGATGGTTGGGTTTCGGATGAGGCGATAGTTGATTTGGCCGACTATCTGGGCATGACCCCGGCCGAACTGGACGGCGTGGCGACTTTCTACAATCTGATTTACCGTCGTCCTGTGGGCCGCCACGTCATCCACGTTTGTGACAGCGTGAGTTGCTGGATTATGGGCTACGAACAGGTGCAGCAGCAGTTGGAAGCTAAGCTGAACATTGAAATGGGGCAGACCACGGCCGACGGCCGTTTCACCCTCCTGCCCATCCCCTGCCTCGGCTGCTGTGACCATGCCCCCGCCCTGATGATTGATGAAGACCTGCACGAAGATATTTCGCCCGATGGCGTGCAGGCTATTTTGGAACAGTATCCGCGAACCGATTACGGATTACGGACTACGGACTACGCACCACGGAGAAAAAAATGGAACGGCCGTTAACCCAACACCTCAAACCCGATAACACCGCCCTCACCCTGGCTGAATACGAACAGGTCGGCGGCTACGCTGCCCTGCGGCAGGCGCTCAAATCCATGACGCCCCACGACATCACCCACGTCATCCGCGATTCCACCCTGGCCGGACGCGGCGGCGCAGGTTTCTCCACCGGCCAAAAGTGGAGCTTCGTCCCCGACGAAGATATTGTGACCAAGCGCGTCGCACCGCATGAAATGGCCACTGTTGTCCCCGAACCGCACCTCTGGGGCCACAGCGAATCCGGCTTCAGCACCGGCGACAAATGGAGTTTCATGCCCTTCGGTGACGACGATCCCTCGCCCAAATACCTGGTTGCCAACGGCGACGAAATGGAGCCGGGCACCTTCAAAGACCGGCTGCTGCTGGAAGGTAATCCCCACCAGCTCATCGAAGGCATGATTTTGGCCGCCTACGCCATCCAGGCCGACGTCGCCTACATTTTCCTGCGCTGGGCTTACAAAAAAGCAGCCCAGCGCATCGCCCGCGCCATCGTCGAAGCATACGACGCTGGTTATCTGGGACGGGACATTTTGGGCAGCGATTTCAGCCTGGACTTGCATCTGCACACCAGCGCCGGCCGTTACATTTGTGGCGAAGAAACCGCACTGCTCAACTCGCTGGAAGGCAAACGGGCCAATCCACGCGCCAAGCCTCCCTTCCCACCCGTTGTTGGCCTCTGGGGACGCCCCACCAACGTCAACAACATTGAAACCTTGTGCAACGTCTCCCACGTCGTGCGCAACGGCGCAGACTGGTTCAAAGCACTCAGCCATTCAGAAAAATCTGGCGGCACCAAGCTGTACGGCGTCAGCGGTCGGGTGAATAAGCCCGGCTTATGGGAACTACCGATGGGGTCCACCGCACGCGAAATCATCTATGAACACGCGGGCGGGATGCGCGACGGCTACCAACTACGCGGCTTCCTACCCGGCGGCGCATCCACCGATTTTTTGCTGCCGGAACACCTGGATGTCCCGCTAGATTTCCAAGAGGTGCAAAAAGTGGGCAGTCGCCTGGGCACAGGCACGATGATCCTGCTCGATGACAAGACCTGCCCGGTGGGCATGGTGCGCAATCTAGAAAAATTTTTCGCGCAGGAGTCGTGCGGCTGGTGTACACCCTGCCGCGATGGCCTACCCTGGACGGCACGCATCTTGCAGGCGTTGGAAGAGGGCGACGGCGTCCCCCGCGATTTAGACCGCTTGCAGCTGCACACCAAACTGCTCGGCCCCGGCCACACCTTTTGTGCCCTGGCCCCCGGCGCAATGGAACCACTGCAAAGCGCCCTGAAATATTTTCGTGAAGATTTTGAGCGGCACATTCAAGAAAAAGGCTGCTCCTATTAATTGGAGCGCAGGTGTGACGCCTGCAATTTCACAGATTATGGCGAACGAGACGTTCGCGCTCCTATTAAGGAAACATAATGGCAACAATCACAATTGACGGCAAGACATACGAGGTCAAAGACGGCCAAAATTTACTTCAAGCGGCGCTGTCGCAGGGGGTGAATCTGCCCTATTTTTGCTGGCATCCGGCGCTGGGGTCGGTGGGCGCCTGCCGCCAGTGTGCGGTGAAGCAGTACCGAGATGAGAATGACGAAAACGGCCGTCTCGTCATGGCCTGTATGACGCCGGCAAATGATGGGAGCCACTTCGCCATCGAAGAGCCAGACGCGCAGGAATTCCGCAGCGCCGTCACCGAATGGCTGATGGTCAACCATCCCCACGACTGCCCGGTATGCGACGAGGGCGGCGAATGCCATTTGCAAGATATGGTCGTGATGACCGGCCACAATTATCGCGAGTTCCGCTTCAACAAGCGCACCCATCGCAACCAGGATTTGGGGCCGTTCATCAACCACGAAATGAACCGCTGCATTTCCTGTTACCGCTGCGTGCGCTACTACCGCGACTATGCCGGCGGACGCGATTTCAACGTTTTTGGCGCACATGATCACGTTTATTTCGGCCGTTACGAAGACGGCCCGCTGGAAAGCGAGTTCAGCGGCAACTTGATTGAGATTTGTCCCACGGGGGTTTTCACTGACAAGACTGAAAAGCAGCATTACACGCGCAAGTGGGATTTACAGACCGCGCCTTCCATTTGTCACGGATGCAGTCTGGGCTGCAACATCATCCCCGGCGAGCGGTACGGCACACTGCGCCGCATTCGCAACCGGTACAACTACGACGTCAACGGCTACTTTCTTTGTGACCGGGGGCGGTTTGGCTACGAATACGTCAACAGTGAGCGGCGCATCCAGCAGGCGCGAGTGAATGGTGAGGTGGTGGAGCCGGAAGTGGCGATTAATCACATCACCACCTTATTACAAAACGGCACAACCATCGGCATCGGCTCGCCGCGCGCTTCATTGGAATCGAACTTCGCCTTACGGCGGCTGGTCGGCCAGGAGAATTTTTATATGGGCATTTCCAAACACGAGGCTGAATTGATGAATACGGCCGTTTCCCTCCTGCAACACATCCCCACCCCCAGCCTGCGCGAAATCGGCGAAGCCGACGCTGTCCTCATTTTGGGCGAAGACGTGACCAACACCGCGCCACTGATGGCCCTGGCGCTGCGCCAATCGGTACGGCAGCAGGCGATGGACCAAATTACCCCGCTAAGCATCCCTCAATGGCAGGATATGGCTGTGCGCGAGGCACTGCAAAACGAACCCAACGGCCCGCTGTTTATCGGCAGCATGCACCACACCCGTCTCGATGACATCGCTACTCACACCTACCACGCCGCGCCGGAAGATTTGGCCCGGCTAGGTTTTGCCATCGCCCACGCGCTGGATGAGTCTGCTCCGACCGTGCCTGATTTAGACCCGGAACTGGCCGGGTTGGTGGATGAAATCGGCCAAGCGTTACGCGACGCCAAACGGCCGCTCATCATTTCCGGCGTCAGCAGCGGCAGCGAAGCGGTGATGCAGGCGGCGGCCAATGCGGCGTTTGCGTTAAATGGGAACGGCCGTCTCTCCCTCATCTTCCCCGCCGCCAACAGCTTAGGTGCGGCCCTGCTCGGCGGCAAGTCTACGGAAGACGCGCCAAAAGCCAACACGGTAATTGTGCTGGAAAATGACGTGCGGCGCTGGGCTGCGGAAACGGCCGTTTCAACAGGCTCAGCCACCCGTACTCTGGACAGTGCCGAACAGGTCATCGTCCTCGACTATATGGAAAATGACACTACCAAACAGGCCGACATCGTTCTACCCGCCGCCGCTTTTGCCGAGGCTGATGGCACGCTGGTCAACAACGAGGGCCGCGCCCAACGCTTTTACCAGGTTTATATTCCCGAAAGCGACGCGCAAGCCGGTTGGCGCTGGCTGGAAGCGATCCGCGCCGCGCAAACGGAGGTGGCGCCATTCGATTGGGATGGGCTGGTCATGGACATTGCCGCCAGCGGCCCCATTTTTGCCAACCTGTCCCAAGACGCGCCGCTGGCGACGTTCCGCATCAATGGGCAAAAAATCGCCCGCCAACCGATGCGCTACAGCGGCCACACCTCCATCCACGCCGACCGCAGCGTCAGCGAACCGCCGCCAGTCGCTGACCCGGACTCGCCGCTGGCCTTCTCAATGGAAGGCAGCGAAAGTCAACCACCGGCGGCATTGGTCAACCGCTATTGGGCACCCGGCTGGAACTCGGTGCAATCGCTGAACCACTTCCAGGAAGAGATCGGTGGGCCTTTACGCGGCGGCAGTAAAGGAGTGCGCATATTTACAACTGTAGCGGATGACCACACCTATTTTGAGACCATCCCTGCGGCATTTACCGCAGCAGATGACGTCTGGCGTGTCCTGCCAATTTATCACATTTTCGGCTCTGAAGAACTAAGCGCGCAATCACCCGCTATCGCTGCCCGCGCGCCACGGCCGTATCTGGCGCTCAACCCGGATGATGCCGCGAAATTGGAACTGGCAGAGGGGGAAACGGCCGCATTGGGTCAAGACCTCTCTTTGCCCGTCAAGCTACTGCATTCACTGCCCAAAGGTACAATCGGGCTGCCAATTGGTTTGAGTGGCCACGAAGAACTGGTCAGTAAAAATGTACAGATATTGCCGAGCAAGACAAGAATGCAGTTGAACGCAGATTAACACAAATTTTTCATTGTGTGCTCTGGAATAAGGTAATGTATGAATAACACAGCCCTCTCCATTTTGACCGTCGTCGGTGTGCTAGCCGTAGGGCTGAGCATCGCCGCCGGCAACATTTGGCTGGAGCGGCGGCTGCTGGCCTTATGGCAGGATCGCTACGGCCCCAACCGCGTCGGTCCTTTTGGCCTGCTGCAAGTGTTGGCCGACATGATCAAAATCTTCACCAAAGAGGATTGGATCCCGCCCTTTGCCGACAAACCGGTCTTTATTTTGGCCCCAGTCATCGTCATCGTTACTGTTCTGCTTTCCTTCGCCATCCTTCCAGTAGCACCCGGCATCCAGGTGGCCGATTTGAATATAGGGCTGCTCTTTTTCCTGGCCATGTCAGCGCTGGGTGCATACAGCGTCGTGCTGGCAGGTTGGTCATCCAACAATAAATACTCACTGTTGGGCGGCCTACGGGCAGCGGCACAGCTATTAAGCTACGAAGTATTCATGGGGCTGTCACTGATGGGCGTTGTCCTGCTGGCCGGGTCGTTTAATTTGGGCGACATTGTGGCCGCACAAAAAGGATTGTGGTTTTGCATCCCGCAGTTTTTGGGATTGGTCATCTTCTTCATCGCCGGACTGGCCGAAACGCACCGCGTCCCCTTCGATTTGCCGGAAGCGGACAGCGAACTAGTAGCTGGCTATCACTCGGAATATTCCGGCATGAAGTTTGGCATGTTTTTTGTCGGCGAATATTTGGGCATCACCCTGATTTCGGCGATGACGGTGACGCTCTTTTTTGGTGGTTGGCAGGGGCCATTTTTGCCGCCGCTGCTCTGGTTTTTGATTAAGACTTTCCTGCTCATCGCCGTGTTTGTACTGCTGCGGGCAGCACTACCCCGGCCACGCTACGACCAGTTGATGGCCCTGGGCTGGAAGCTGCTTCTGCCGCTGGCGCTGCTGAATTTGTTGGTCACGGCCGGAGTGGTCTTGTTAACAGGATAATTGGAACACAGAGTGCCACAGAGAAGGCACAGAGATACACGGAGAGAACAAGGAGAAAAAGCCTAATCTCTCCGACCTCTCTGTGAACCTCCGTGATTTCTCTGTGCAACTCTGTGTAACTTTCTTTCAAAGGATTGAGATGATTAGTATTTTACGCACAATTTGGAAGGTTTTCAGCCACGCCTGGCAGAAGCCGGTGACGGTGCAGTACCCGGAAGAAAAGCCGTACAAGCCGCCGCGCTACCGGGGACGGATTGTATTGACGGAAGACCCGGATGGTGCGGAGCGCTGTGTGGCCTGCAATTTGTGCGCCGTGGCCTGCCCTACCGATTGTATTTCTTTGCAAGCGACGGAGGATGAAAACGGCCGTCGCTACCCGGAATTCTTTCGCATCAATTTTTCGCGCTGCATTTTTTGCGGCCTGTGCGAAGAAGCCTGCCCGACGTATGCTATTCAGCTCACCCCTGACTTTGAGATGAGCGAGTACAACCGGCAAGACCTGGTTTATGAAAAAGAAGATTTGCAAATCAGCGGACCGGGCAAGTATCACGAGTACAACTTCTACCGCGTCGCCGGTCTGGCGATTGGCGGCAAGGACAAGGGCGAGGCAGAGCACGAGTCGCCTCCGGTGGATGTGCGGAGTTTGATGCCGTAGGGAGTGGCAAGTTTGCGAGTGGCAAGTATGCAAGTTGCAAGTGGCAAGTTGCAAGTGGGAAATCTTATGAATGTGACTTTTTATCTATCGGCGATTGTGGCGGTGGCGGCGACCGTGATGGTGATTACGCGGCGGAATGCGGTGCATGCGCTGTTGTATTTGATTGTGTCGCTGCTGGCGGTGGGACTGGTGTTTTTCACGCTGGGCGCGCCGTTTGCGGCCGCGTTGGAGGTCATCACCTACGCCGGGGCGATTATGGTGCTGTTTTTGTTTGTGATTATGCTGCTCAATCCGCAGACGAGTGATGCCCGGCAGCCATTTCCCATCCAATGGCGCGGTCCCGGTTTGCTGGCGGCCGTTTTACTGGTGGAACTGATTTATTTGCTGGCGAGAGGTGGACAGGCGGTGGGGGAAACGGCCGTTTCCCCGCAACAAGTCGGTCTCACCCTCTTTGGCCCCTACCTGCTGGGCGTGGAACTGGCGTCCATGCTGCTCCTGGCCGGGCTGGTGGGCGCGTATCATTTGGGAAGACGAGGAACGATTGAAGATTGAAGATTGATGATTGGCGGAGGCAAAAATGGCAACAATTCCAATGGAACACGGACTATTACTGGCAGGCATTTTATTTGCGTTGGGCACGTTGGGTGTGCTGGTGCGGCGAAATATCTTGTTCATTCTGCTGTCGCTGGAAATTATGCTCAACGCCGCCGGGCTGGCCTTCATCGTCGCCGGAACGCGCTGGGGACAGGCTGACGGGCAGGTGATGTTTATCTTCATCCTATCCATGGCCGCCGCCGAAGTGGCGGTTGGGCTGGCCCTGGTTCTGCAAATGCACAAACAATTGAAAACGATCTTAGTCGAGTAAAGGATCAATTATGCGCTTACTTTGGCTCATTCCTGTTTTACCTTTTGTAGGTTTCCTGGTGCTGACTTTGTTGAGCGGTTGGCATCGTTCGCAGCGGTTAACGGCCGTAATCGGCGTCGGTTCTGTTGGGCTGGCAGCGGCACTGGCCGGGCTGGTCGGCTACGACTTCATTCACACGCCCCCGGCAAACGGCGTGTACGTCCACACCTACTGGACCTGGTTCAAAGTGGGCGATTTTGCGCCCAAGATTGCCCTGCATCTGGATGCCCTGTCACTGATATTCATCCTGGTCATCACCTTCGTCGGCGCGCTCATCCACCTTTATTCGGCCGAGTTCATGACCGACGAAGATAGTTGGAATTACGCCCGCTTTTTCTCCTACCTCAACCTGTTCATCGCTATGATGCTGGTGCTGGTGCTGGCCGACAATTTTCTGCTGCTGTACCTGGGTTGGGAAGGTGTCGGGCTGTGCAGTTTTCTACTCATCGGTTTTTGGTATCAGGACCCCAAGAACGACCGCGCTGCCCGTAAAGCGTTCATCGTCACCCGCATCGGCGACGCGGCGATGGCCATTGGTCTGTTTTTGCTCTTCGACAATTTGGGCACGCTGGATATCCAATCGGCGATGGGGCAGGCGCTGGCGCAGTGGCCGGTGGGATCAGCGCTGGCGGTGTGGACGGCCGTTATGCTGTTGGGCGGCGCGGTGGGCAAATCGGCCCAACTGCCGCTGCAAATCTGGCTGCCCGACGCGATGGCCGGCCCAACGCCAGTCAGCGCCCTCATCCACGCGGCGACGATGGTGACGGCCGGTGTCTATCTCATTGCCCGCACCCACGTGCTGTTTACGTTGGCCCCGGCAGTGATGACCGCAACGGCCGTGATCGGCGCCCTCACTTTGCTGCTGGCCGGATTCAGCGCCCTGACTCAGTGGGACATCAAGCGCGTCCTGGCCTACTCGACCATCAGCCAGTTGGGCTACATGTTTTTGGCTTTGGGCGTCGGCGCGTGGTCGGCGGCCGTTTTCCATTTTATGACCCACGCCTTCTTCAAGGCGCTGCTTTTCCTGGGCGCAGGTGTGATTATTTCCCGGCTGCACCACGAGCATAGCATGTTCAAAATGGGCGGCTTGCGTAAAGAGCTACCCTTCACCTTCTGGGTCTATTTGATTGGCGGCAGTGCATTGGCGGCCTTGCCGCTGGTGACGGCCGGTTTTTACAGCAAAGACAAAATTCTGGCCGACGTGTGGGCCTCGCCCAACGGCGGCGTCTGGCTGTGGGCGGCGGGCATCATCGGCGCGTTACTCACCGGCGTCTACACCTTCCGTATGATTTTCCTCACCTTTTTTGGCGAACGACAGCCGCTGGTGCAGGAACTTTCGCCCCTACCCCAACCCGGCTGGCGGATGAAGCTGCCGCTGGGCGTGCTGGCGACGTTGGCCATTGTGGCCGGATTCATCGAGACGCCGCCGACGCTGGGCAACATTTCGCTGCTTTCCGGCTTTTTGCGAGATGCGCTGCCGCCGTTGGCGGGCACGGCCGTTTCCACCACCACCCAACTTGCTTTGCAGGGAACGGCCGTTCTCGCCTCGTTGGGCGGTATTGCTATCGCCTACTATTTTGTGTTGAAACGGCCGCAAACCACCGCCCGCCTGGTGCAAACCAGATGGGGCGCAGTGCTGCATCACTTCTGGTTCAACGGCTGGGGCTTTGACTGGCTGGATAACGAGTTCTTCATCCGACCCTTTGTTCGTGCCGCTCAAATGGACAAGGATGATTGGGTCGATTTAGTCCCGACGGTGGCCGCGGAATTGAGTGTAATGACGGCAAAAGTAGTAGATGGCTGGCATAACGGCCGTTTACCTCGCTACGCTGCTGGTGTTGTATTGGGTGCCGTGATGTTGTTAACGGCCGTTATCTTGATGCAATAGAAATCGGAAAATATCATGATACTTCCCTGGACAATTCTCTTTTTGATCATCGGCAGCCTCTTGGTGTGGCTGGCCGGGCGTTGGCGCCCCGTCGCCGCCCGCTGGACATCTCTTGCCGTATTGACGGCACATTTAGTCTCCTTGCTCTGGCTCTGGTTTCAGGCCAATCCCCAATCCCCAATCCCCAATCCTTCGGCAAGCTCAGGACAAGTTCTCCAGTCCGCATCCTGGCTCGTGGAATACAATGCTTCCTGGATTCCCCAACTGGGCATCCATTTCCATCTAGCACTGGACGGCCTCAGCCTGATTTTGATCATCCTGACCAACTTTTTGGGCATCATCGCCGTGGGCGCATCGTGGAACGAGATTCAGGAGCGGGTGGGCTTTTTCCACGCTACACTGCTGTGGGTCGTTGCCTCGCTGACGGGCGTCTTTCTGGCGATTGACCTCTTCCTGTTTTACTTTTTCTGGGAATTGATGCTGGTTCCGTTGTATTTTCTGATTGGCATTTGGGGACACGACCGCCGCGAGTACGCGACGCTAAAGTTTTTCATCTTCACCCAATTTGCCGGATTGATGATGATGCTGGCGATTTTGGGACTGGTTTTTGTGCATGGCAATGCCACCGGCGTCTACACCTTCGAATACGAGCAGCTTTTGGGAACCGTGATGTCGCCTACCACCGCCTTTTGGCTCATGCTGGGCTTTTTTGTGGCGTTTGCCGTGAAGCTGCCCGCCTTCCCCCTGCACACCTGGCTGCCCGATGCGCACACCGAAGCGCCAACGGCGGGCAGCGTTGATTTGGCCGGACTGGTACTGAAAGTGGGCGCGTATGGCTTTTTGCGCTTCCTCATCCCGCTCTTTCCGGCGGCGGCGCTGAATTTTGCGCCGTGGGCGATGACGCTGGGGGTGATTGGCATTTTGTACGGGGCAGTGCTGGCCTTTGCCCAGACCAATTTGAAGCGGCTGGTGGCGTACACCAGCATCAGCCACATGGGGTTTGTGCTGTTGGGCATTTTTGCCTGGAACCAGATGTCTTTGCAAGGTGTGGTGATCGTCATGGTGTCGCACGGCATCAGCACTGGCGGGCTGTTTTTGCTGGTGGGCCAGCTTTACGCACGCACCGGAACCCGTGATTTACGCGAGTTGGGTGGATTGTGGGACGGGCTGCCGCGCATGAGCCGGATTGGGCTGGTGCTGGCGCTGGCGTCGCTGGGGCTGCCGGGGATGGGCAATTTTATTGGTGAATTTTTGGTCCTGCTGGGCGCGTTTCAGGCGAATCCGGTGCTGGCGCTGCTGGCGACGTTGGGCTTTGTGTTTGCGGCCGTTTACTCCTTGTGGATGGTGCAGCGCATCTTTGCCGGGGAGCGACCCGCCACGATGCCTAAACTGCCGGACATTCGCGGCCGTGAACTGGCGCTGATGACGACGCTGGTGGCGATTATTTTCTGGCTGGGCGTGCGGCCACAGCCAGTGCTGGATACGACCGCGCCAGCCATTCAAAATCTACAGCAAATTGTGAATCAGACGGTTGGAGATGAATCGGTTTATGGCTTAGAACCAGATGCTAACTTTGTAGAGAAATATCCATCTCCACTCGCCAGTTTTGACGAAGGGATGTTGCCATGAACACAACTGAACTGACTGCACTTTTACCGATGATTGTGGTGGCGGCAACGGCCGTTTTCCTGTTACTCGTTATCGCTTTTTACCGGCAGCATCAAGTGGCGGCGGGGATAACGGCCGTTGGCATTACGGCGTCGCTGGCGGCATTGTGGCCTGCGTGGAACGCTGTGCCGCAGGCTGTGACACCGCTGTTGGTGGTGGACCGGTACGGGCTGCTGCTGATGGGGCTACTGCTGTTCACCGGGCTGGTGGTGACGCTGCTGGCAGCCAGCTACTGGTCGCAGCGCGGCGGGCAGCGTGAGGAGTTTTATCTGCTGCTGCTGTTGGCGACGTTGGGAACGGCCGTTCTCACCGTATCCGCCCATTTTGCCGGCTTCTTTTTAGGACTGGAACTGCTCAGTGTGTCGCTGTACGGCCTCATCGCCTACCCGCGCCAGACGGACAGCATTCAGGCGGGGGTGAAATATTTGGTGTTAGCGGCCGTTTCGGCGGCGTTTATGCTGTTTGGCATGGCGCTGGTTTACGCCGACCGGGGCACGATGTTTCTGGAGCAGTTGGCGGCTGCGCCGGGCAGCGGGTTGCTGTGGTCGGCCGGATTGGCTTTGCTGCTGGTGGGCATTGGCTTTAAGCTGGCGATTGTGCCGTTCCACATGTGGATTGGGGATGTGTATGCGGGTGCACCGGCACCGGCGGCAGCGTTTGTGGCGACGGCTTCGAAAACGGCCGTGTTTGCCGTCCTGCTCCGCTTTTTCCTGGCGCTGCATGGGCCGCAGATGCCGTCTTTGGCGGTGGCGATGACGATAACGGCCGTGCTTTCCATGCTCGGCGGCAGCATCCTGGTGCTGGTGCAGCGCAACGTCAAGCGGCTGCTGGCTTACTCCTCAATTGCCCACATCGGCTATGCGCTGGTTGCTTTTCTGGCGGGCGGCACGGGGGCGGCGGTTGCCGTGGCATTTTATTTGGCTGCCTACAGCGTGACGACGCTGGTTGCGTTTGGGGTGTTGATGCGGCTTTCGTCTCTGGCGGGTAATGGGGACACGGATACAGATGCGGATATGTTGGATGATTATCAGGGGTTGTTCTGGCGGCAGCCGGGGCTGGCGGTGATGCTGACGGCGGCGCTCTTTTCGCTGGCGGGGATTCCGTTGACGGCCGGGTTTGTGGGTAAATTTATGCTGCTGACGACAGGTGTGCGTGCGCAGGAGTGGCTGTTGGCGATTACGCTGGCGGTGAGCAGCGGCGTCAGCCTGTTTGCTTACCTGCATTGGGTGGTGGTGATGTTCCGGGCTGCGCCGGAGGGAATGATGGTGGTGAGGGTGAAACGGCCGTTAAGCACAACCGTTTTAGCGACATTGCTCCTCCTCCTCCTTTGGCTCGGCGTTTATCCGGCCCCGCTGCTGTCGCTGCTGCAAAATTCATTTTGATAGCATCCATCACATAGCACAATCGTTTTTCCTATGCTATTCTTGCCTGCAATTTGAATTGATAGGAGATATCCTTGTCAACTCAGATTACCCATAAATAGTTTAGAAGATGTGTTGTGTTATGAGACTGTTGAAAAAATGGTTGGGGGTGAATAGTGCAAAATATACTAACACTAGAAAAATTCACATTGAAACTGACATTGCTACTGCTCCTATTTACGACCATTTTTATTGCAGGCTGTAATTTCCAAAATGAAGTTGGGGCAACTATTACGACTACCAGCACCCCCATTCTTATGTCCCCATCAACGCCGCAATCGCAAACCCTATTTACCTCGACACCAACACCGTCCGTTACATCTCCTAGTCGGACTTCAACACCAACCCCCAATCCACCACCTACAGCCATGCCAACGGCTTCCCCCACCACAACTCCTTTACCACGTCCCTTTGAAATATCTGTTGTTCTCGCATCTGTTCCATATCCGTTACCTTTCGCTACTAAAGATGGTATCGCCTTTTTTATTCAAGATGGTCAATTTATCATTTCGAATATCGCAGATCCACAAAATATACAGATCATATGGGAGAGTCATTTGCTAGATGATGGAACGCAAGGACTGGCCGTAATAAATAACCATGCTTTCCTCGCAAGTACTAACCAGATTACAGTTTGGAACATAGACGCTCTCTCTAATCCTAGAGTAACAGCCACTTTCCCTAATAGTAGTGGAAAAGCTATTGTTGATGTTGAGGAGAATTTGCTTTATCTCGTAACGCCCACGAACGGAGGGCAAATCACCACCATAGATGTTTCCCTTCCTGACTCACCTTCTGAACTAGGAACGTTAAAGCTTGATGGGTTAGAAGATAGGGTGAGAGCTTGGTTTCCATATCTAATTTCGCCACATCTAATCTCGCAACAACGTTTGTTTGTGGCGAACGATAATTTCATTGAAATTGTTGATATATCTGATCCCACCTTGGCCAAACCTTTAGCCCAGCTTTCAGCGCCGACGAATCTTAATGCAGAGATGCACCTAAAAGACAACCTGCTATTTGTAGGAACTCATTTTGGTGTTTACGTCTTCGATCTAACTGACCTTGATGCGCCTCAACAGATTAGTCAATATTTTAATTCTCAAATCAACCACATGGAGATAGATGGCAATACAGCCTACTTATTTGGCGAAATATGCGGTTGGGAAACAACCGATGATGGTGAAGTTACTGGAGGTTGTGGGTATTTTATAGACGTAGTGGATTTTTCAAATCCAGCTTCACCAAAATCCGAAGGTGTCGTGCATTTGCGACTTAATACAAACCAGTCTTCTGTTGAATCAATGACTATTCAAGGAGAACTGATTTATTTCAAAACTGCGGATACGCTTTACGTAATGGACACATCTATCTTAAAATGAGGAACTATCCTAACAAACCATGCAGTCGACGCTGACATGACACCTTGAACAGCTAAGTATTTATTAAACAACGACGGTTTGGGGCACTTGCGCCAGCGTGGCTGACGGTGGTGTTAATGCAATGCAAATAGGGAAACGGCCGTTCCCTACTCCCCACCCCCTTATCCCCCCAAAAACTACATCAAATGACGTAGCCATTCGGCTAAATGACATACAAAGCGCGCAGCCAACTGCGCGCTTTTTGTTTACGCCAATCCCGTCGTCTCGCCGATGTGCCCTGGCCAGAAACGAGTACAGTTATGGTATAAGCGGTAATCAGTTACCAAATGGAGATCTGCCATGACAAGTAGAGAAAATCCTTATGTCAACACACTGCGCTTCCTGGCGGTGGACGCCGTCCAACAGGCCGACTCTGGCCATCCGGGACTGCCGCTGGGATCGGCGACAATGATGTACACGCTGTGGACCTACTTTTTACGCTTTAACCCCCACGACCCCCAATGGCCCAACCGCGACCGTTTCGTCCTATCGGCCGGACATGGCTGCGCCCTGTTGTACGCCATGCTGCATCTCACCGGTTACGACTTACCCCTGGACGAATTGAAACGATTCCGCCAGTGGGGCAGCCGCACACCCGGCCATCCCGAATATGGCCTGACGCCCGGCGTGGAAGCCACGACCGGCCCGCTGGGACAAGGGTTTGCCAATGCGGTGGGCATGGCCATTGCCGAAGCGGCCCTGGCCGCCCGTTTCAACAAATTAGAATACCCAATTGTCGATCATTACACCTATGCTCTGGCCAGCGATGGCGACCTAATGGAAGGCATTTCTTCCGAAGCGGCGTCATTGGCCGGACATTTGAAACTGGGCAAGCTGGTCGTCCTGTATGCCAACAACCATATCTCGATTGAAGGCAGCACGGACCTGGCTTTTAGCGAAGACCCGGTGGCCCGCTTTGCCAGCTATGGCTGGCAGGTACAGCAAATTGAAGACGGCAATGACCTGGCCGCCCTCGATGAAGCGATTGGTAAGGCGCGGGATGAGCGGGAACGGCCGTCATTCATCTCTGTCCGCACTCACATCGGCTACGGCAGCCCGCACAAACAAGACACCGCCGCCGCTCACGGCGAGCCGCTGGGCGAAGAAGAGGTACGCCTGACCAAAAAGAATCTGGGCTGGCCGCCGGAACCGGCTTTCCTCATTCCCAAAGAAGCCCTGGCCCATTATCGCGAAGCCGTCGATCGCGGCGCGAAATGGCAGGCCGAATGGGAAGCGCTTTTTGCCGCTTACAGCGCCGATTTTCCTGAACTGGCCGTCGAATTTCATCGCGTTATGCAGGGTGAACTACCCGATAATTGGGCAGCCGATTTGCCCCGATTTTTACCCGATGGCCAACCGATAGCGACCCGCAGTGCATCGGGCAAGGTCATCAATGCCCTGGCCGCCTGCCTGCCGGAACTGATGGGCGGCGCGGCCGATCTGGCCCCCAGCACCCGCACGTTAATCGAGAATGGTGGGGATTTTGCGGTGGAGAATCGGAACGGCCGTAACCTCCATTTTGGCATCCGCGAACACGCCATGGGGGCCGTCCTCAACGGCATGGCCCTGCACGGTGGATTGATTCCCTATGGGGCCACCTTCCTCATTTTCAGCGACTACATGCGCCCGCCCATGCGGCTGGCGGCAATGAACAAGCTGCCCGTCATCTACGTTTTCACCCACGACAGCATCGCTTTGGGCGAAGATGGGCCAACCCACCAGCCGGTCGAGCAGTTACTCGGACTGCGCTCCATCCCCGACATGACCGTCATTCGGCCGGCCGACGCCAACGAAACAGCCGCTGCCTGGGAAGCCGCCCTCGAACACCGGGATGGTCCGGTTGCGCTGATTTTGACGCGGCAAAAATTGCCCGTACTCGATCCGCAGATTCATGGCGACATCACTCTGGGCGTACGGCACGGCGGCTACATTTTAGCCCGCGAACCGGAAGACAACACCCCCGACATCATCCTCGTCGCTACCGGCTCCGAAGTGCATCTGGCGCTGCCGGCCCAGGCTCATCTGGCCACGCGGGGCATTCACGCCCGCGTTGTCAGTATGCCCAGTTGGGAACTGTTTCAACGGCAGCCGGCCCTGTACCGCAACCATGTCTTGCTGCCCCACGTGCCCCTGCTGGGCATTGAGGCGGGGCGCACGTTGGGCTGGCAAACCTACAACGGCAGTGGGATTCCCACCATCGGCGTCGATCGCTTTGGCACTTCGGCTCCCGGCCTGGATGTCACCGCCCATTACAGACTGACCATAGCCCATGTGCAAGAGCAAGCCGAATCCTTGCTCAACATGCCCACCAATCTGGGCAGCAACTTATTAGTAGCAATGGATGATTCACCACTCAGCCTGGATACCATTCGTGATATGGTTGCCGCCTTACCGGATCCGGCCCACACCGATGTTACTCTAATGCACTACCTTTCGCCCGTTTATTGGGAATATGGCGGCGGCGATCCGGTTGCGGCCAGCATTATGGAAGACACGGCATGGCAGTTGGAACGTAAAGAAGAACAGTTGACTGAAAAATACTTTGCCAAGGCGAAAGCCATCCTGGCCGAGGCTGGCATTGGCACGACTCACGTGCGAACGGTGGAAGATTGGGAAGCGGCTGATGTGGCCGATGCGATTTTGCAGGAGGTGAAGCAGGGTGTGTTTACGGCCGTTGTTATCGGCCAACACCATCATCACACCCTCGCCGAACTGCTGGGCCGCGATCTGGCCAGCATTTTACGCAAACACACACCGTATACGGCCGTTTGGTCCATCGAAAATGAAATGCAAAACGCACCAACAAAGGAGCTAGCATGAAGACCACGACCCCCCTCCTAAAATTGCACGATTTTGGCCAAAGCGTCTGGCTTGATTTTATCCAGCGGGGAATGCTGGATTCGGGCAAGCTGCAAGGAATGATTAACAATGATGGCTTGCGCGGTGTCACCTCCAATCCGGCTATTTTTGAAAAAGCCATCGATGGCAGCACCGATTATGACGATGACATCCAGAGGCTAGCCCAGGAAGGCAAAAGTGCGGCCGAAATTTACCAGACCCTTACCGTTGCCGATGTGCAGCGCGCCGCTGACCTGTTTGCCCCCATTTACCGCCAGACAGAGCGGTGCGATGGCTTTGTTAGCCTGGAAGTGTCGCCCTATCTGGCCCGCAATACGGAAGGCACGATTACCGAAGCACGGCGGTTGTGGCAGGCAGTAGATCGTCCCAATGTGATGATAAAAGTGCCGGGTACACGAGAGGGCTTACCGGCCATTCAGCAGCTCATCAGCGAAGGCATTAACGTCAATGTAACCCTGCTTTTTAGTTTATCCCGTTACCATGAAGTCTTTGCCGCTTACATGGCCGGATTGGGCGCACGGGCAGTGGTGGCAGAGCCGTTGAACACCGTGGCCTCTGTGGCCAGTTTCTTCCTCAGCCGGATTGACGTATTGGTTGATCCCATGCTGGAGGATTTAATGCATGGCGACGGCCGTAACCCAACTGCCACCCTCGCCCAGCGCCTTCATGGGCAAACAGCTATCGCCAGTGCCAAAAAAGCGTACCAGATTTACCAAAAAATCATCGCCGGCGATCACTTTTGCCGGTTGGAAAATCTGGGGGCGCGGCCGCAGCGATTGTTATGGGCCAGCACCAGTACCAAAAATCCAGCCTACAACGACGTGAAATACGTCGAAGCGCTTATCGGCCAGAACACTGTCAACACACTGCCCATGGAAACCTTATACGCCTACCGTGATCACGGCCGTCCCGCTTCTCGTCTGGAGAAAGACCTGGATAAGGCAACGGCCGTTCTCGATGGTCTGGCCGAACTGGGTATTAACCTGGATGAGGTCACCAACCAGTTGGAACAGGAAGGCATCCAGAAATTCATGAAACCGTTTGACAAATTGATGAACACACTGGAACAAAAACGGCAGGGCGCACTGGCCCATGCGGCCACCTGAATACATTTGATGATTGGCGGCCGGTAAACCCAAAAATACGGCCGTTCCCGACAAACTCTCCCCTCTCAACGTATTACGTCCTGCACCTGAACCTGGACAGCGACGCAGCGCAAGGGTGAGGAAACATGCTAGAAATACAAGGAGAAAATATGAACACAGTAATAGATAACCGAATGCACTTTGAAGATCCGCCAATAGCCAAAGCACTGTTTGGCGATGTTCGTTGGGCGTGGCTCTGGTTGATCCTGCGCCTTTACGTCGGCTGGCAGTGGCTGAACGCTGGATGGGGCAAAGTGACCAGTTCAACCTGGGTTGGTAGTGATGCCGGAAAGTCAATTAGCGGTTTTGTACAAGGCGCGCTAAACCAGACAACTGGCGAGCATCCCAATGTTCAAAGTTGGTACGCCACATTCTTGAAGAGCGTCGTCCTGGCTCATCCTGTTTTCTGGAGCTACCTGATTAGTTTTGGCGAACTCCTGGTTGGCATTGCTCTCATTTTAGGTCTTTTTACGGGTATCGCCGCCTTTTTCGGCAGCTTCATGAATGCCAACTACCTGCTCGCCGGAGCCGTCAGCACGAACCCGATTTTGTTTGCCATTGCCACCTGGCTGGTCCTGGCCTGGAAAACGGCCGGTTGGTGGGGACTGGATCGATGGGTGCTGCCGCTGCTGGGCACACCCTGGAGTCCGGGAACGGTTTTTCATAAAGAGGCAGAATCTGGCAAATGAAATCCAAAAGAGGATGGGCGATCGGAGAACGTCTAATCTCTGATCACCCATTTCCTCTTAACTAAACAGGAGATTCCAGGCATGAATAAACGGCTGTACAAACTCTTTGTCATCTTTTTGCTGCTTTTGATGGTGGCTGTGCCCCTGCTGCGCATTTTTGTCCGATAGCAAGACTTTAACAAGATATTATGATCCCTACACCCATCACCACACTCTTTTTGGATATCGGCCAGGTGCTGCTGACTAATGGCTGGGACCGCCACAGCCGTCGTTTAGCTGCCGAACAATTCGGCCTGGATTTTGCTGAAATGGACGAGCGCCATCATCTGACGTTTGACACCTACGAGGAAGGTAAGCTCAGCCTGAATGATTATTTGAAGCGGGTCGTTTTTTATGAGAAACGGCCGTTTACCCTGCAAAACTTCAAAGAATTCATGTTCGATCAGTCACGGCCGTTGCCCGATATGCTGCCCCTGATGACCGCCTTGAAGGACCACTATCAGCTCCAGGTCGCCGCCGTCAGCAACGAAGGGCGCGAACTGGCCGAATATCGCATCCGCCAATTCCAACTTGACCAATTCATCGACACCTTCATCGTCTCCAGCTTTGTTCACATCCGCAAGCCCGACGCCGATATTTACCGCCTGGCCCTGGATGTTACCCAATCCCAGCCGAAACAAGTCGTCTACATCGACGACCGGGCCATGCTGGTTGACGTCGCCCGCAGCCTGGGCATTCATGGCATTCACCACACCTCGCACGCCAGTACCCGGCACGCCCTGGCCCAACTGGGATTAACTTTAGAGACGAGTGGAGTGCCGTCTGGCAGACCGCAAAGGGCGGACGAGTCGTCGGCGCTCCCATTTTCGAAGGAACAACCGTGAAAGAACATAACGACCCAACCGCCATCATCATCTTCGGCGCAGGCGGCGACCTGACCCAACGCAAGTTAGTGCCGGCCATCTACAATCTCTACCTGGACGGCTGGCTGCCAGAGCAGTTTGCCATCCTGGGCCTGGATCGCAAAGAGATGGACAAAGAAGCCTTCTGCCAGCATCTGCGTGAGGGCATCAACACATTTTCCCGGCGCAAACTGGAAGCCGACACCTGGCAAGAATTTGCCCAACATTTCACCTACATCGCCGCCGATCTCACCAATCAGAACACCTACGATGACCTTTCCCACCAACTGGGCACATTTAACCAGCAGTGGAGCAGTCACGCCCAACATATTTTTTACCTGGCCGTCTCCCCTTTCCTAATCGAACCCATAACCGAAAATTTGCATAAAGCAAAACTAATGCAAGATCGTCAACGCTGCCGCATCGTCGTGGAAAAGCCCTTTGGTCACGATTTGGACTCGGCACAAGCACTGAACAATACGTTGACACACTTTTTTGACGAAAAACAGATTTATCGCATTGATCACTATTTGGGCAAAGAAACGGTGCAAAACATCCTCGCCTTCCGCTTTGCCAATGCTCTGTTTGAACCAATTTGGGACCGCCGTTACATTGATCATGTGCAAATTA
Source organism: Ardenticatenaceae bacterium (assembly GCA_020634245.1). GTDB lineage: Bacteria > Chloroflexota > Anaerolineae > Promineifilales > Promineifilaceae > JACKCC01. Next base: position 135,432 of record JACKCC010000009.1, read on the forward strand.
CGGTGGCCGAACAGGTGGGCGTGGAGCATCGCGGCGGTTACTATGATCATGCCGGGGCGCTGCGCGACATGATCCAGAATCATTTGCTGCAAATTTTGTGTCTGATTGCCATGGAACCACCCGTTTCCTTTGCCGCCGATGAAATCCGCAATAAGAAGGTAGACGTGCTGCGGGCTGTGCATCCCATCGCACCTGAGGATGTGGCTGATGTGGCCGTACGCGGGCAGTATGGCAACGGCTGGCTGCAAGGCGAACAGGAGTCTGCCTATCAGCAAGAAGAAGGGGTGGCCGAAAATTCCGGCACGGAAACGTTTGCTGCTTTGAAGTTGTTTGTCGATAACTGGCGCTGGCAGGATGTGCCTTTTTATCTGCGCACGGGCAAGCGGCTGCCGGTGCATGGATCGCAGGTCGTGGTGACGTTTCGGCCGGTACCGCATCAATCTTTCCCGGAAACGGCCGTTGAAACCTGGCACCCCAATCGCCTCATCATCAACATCCAACCGGAAGAGGGCATCCGCATGACATTCCAGGCCAAACGGCCGGGTCCAGCCATGCGCCTCAGCCCGGTACATCTCGATTTTGCTTACCAGGAGGCGTTCAAAACCGCTTCCCCGGAAGCATATGAAACGCTGCTGCTGGACGTGATTGAAGGCGATGCCACGCTCTTCATGCGCGCCGACCAGGTGGAAGCATCATGGAAAGTGATTATGCCAGTCCTGGAGATGTGGACGGCCAATCCACCACTGGATTTCCCCAATTACCCGGCGGGCATCTGGGGGCCAGAATCGGCTAATGTACTGATTGCGCAGGACGGCCGTTCCTGGCTGCAACCTGATTTTGACGGCCGTTAAAAATCACCTGGAGGTACATTAGATGATGAAAAAAAGAAACCAGTCTTCAAAACTCGTACATTCTATTGGTATATCGGTCGTGCTGATTATGACCACCCTAATTCTAAGTCAATGCACAGTTGCGCCCACAGCCACGGCTACTTCAACCGCGCCAGCAGCTTTACAGTCCACCAATAATTACACCGATCCCTTTGCTTATTGTGCGGCTGTAGGCACGATCGATACGCCCGGCAGCGATTACACAGGTCCGCAAACGCCCATGTCAATCATTGACGGCCTGAAGCAAGCAGCCAACTTATCCGCCGACATGCCCAATACGATAATTGAGTCGGGAACTTTCTGGCGATGTATGAACGGCCGTGTCTGGGCTTGTTTTGTCGGCGCCAATTTACCCTGTTCCGAGAAAGCAGATACCAGCCAGACTCCCACCCAGCCAATGACTGATTTCTGCCAGGCAAATACGGCCGCCGATGCCATACCGGCAGCGGTTACCGGCCGGGCCACAGTGTACGAATGGCGCTGTACCGACGGTTCACCAACCGTCGTCAAACAACTATTTCAGCCAGATAGTCAGGGGTTTATTTCGGATTTCTGGTATGAAATTAATACAAACGCCAATGCTCCAAATGCACCTGCCTTACCCTGAAATAGTCAAAGTTAAAAAGGAGACTTCTATCATGCAAATAGGAATGATTGGATTAGGACGGATGGGCAGCAACATGGCCATCCGTTTGATGCGCGCCGGACACACCTGCGTCGTTTACGACCACAACGCCCAGGCCGCCGCCGATTTAGCCGAAAAAGGAGCCGTCAGCGCCGCCTCATTGGCCGAATTGGTCGCGAAACTGGCCGCGCCGCGCGCCGTCTGGTTGATGCTGCCGGCGGCTGTTGTGGACAAGGTACTGGCAGAATTAAAACCGCTGCTAGAAGCCAGTGACGTGATCATCGACGGCGGTAATTCGTACTACCACGATGACATCCGTCGCGCCGAAGAGCTGGAAAAAGCCGGTATCCACTATTTGGATGTAGGCGTTAGCGGCGGCGTGTGGGGGCTGGAACGGGGTTATTCGCAGATGATTGGCGGCGATGAAGAAGCCGTCGAGCGTCTTGACCCGATTTTTACCGATCTGGCTCCTGGCGTTGCGGCTGCTAAACGGACACCGGGACGAGGCACGGCCGTTACCCCTGCCGAATACGGTTACCTACACTGCGGCTCCCACGGGGCCGGCCACTTCGTCAAAATGGTCCACAACGGCATCGAATACGGCATGATGGCCGCTTTGGCCGAAGGATTGAACATCCTACACCGGGCAAACGTAGGCCAACAAGAACACGCCGTAGATGCCGAAACCACGCCACTACGCCACCCCGAACATTACCAATATGACCTTGATTTGAAAGAAATCGCCGAAGTGTGGCGGCGTGGCAGCGTCATCGGCTCCTGGCTCCTCGACCTGACAGCCGCGGCCTTGGTGGAAGACCCGCAGCTAGATTCCTTTGCCGGCCGGGTTTCCGATTCTGGCGAGGGGCGTTGGACAGTGCTGGCCGCTGTTAATGAGGCCGTGCCGGCTCCGGTCATCAGTGCTGCCCTGTTCTCTCGCTTTAGTTCACGCGGTGAAGGTGAATTTGCCAACAAGGTCATGTCGGCCATGCGCTACGAGTTTGGCGGGCATCACGAGAAAAAGTAGCGAGAAGTCAGACTTTTTGATCCAGTTGGCAGGCAATTCTCTTGAGTAAAAAGCCTGACTTTGGGTGACAGAAAAAATTATGGCTAAACAACAGAAGTTAAACGCCGTTATCGAACAAAAGGACGAACTGACACCCCAATTGATGATTTTACGTGTTGTCGCTGATGGCTGGCAGCTGCCGCATTTCACGCCCGGCCAGTATGTCGTCCTGGGGCTGCCGCCCAGTGCACCACGCTGTGACCTGTCCGAACCGGAAATGGAACCACCGCCGGACAAGTTAATCCGGCGGGCTTATTCGATTGCTTCATCTTCGTTAACGGCCGAATACATTGATTTTTACATCCGATTGGTCAGTAACGGTACGCTGACGCCACGCCTGTTTGCCCTGAATGTGGGCGATCGAGTCTGGCTCTCTTCGCATCCGGTGGGCATGTTTACCCTGGCTGACGTACCGCCGGATAAGAACATTGTACTCGTGGCCACAGGCACAGGATTGGCTCCCTACATGAGTATGTTACGCACCCATCTGGACTGCGGCGGATCGCGCCGCGTGGCTGTCTTGCATGGCGCATTCCACTCCTGGGATTTAGGATTCCGGGCCGAATTAGAAACATTACAGCATCTCTGCTCTAACATGACTTATATCCCCATAATTGACCGCCCGGAAGATGAGCCAGTGGCCTGGCACGGCCGTACCGGATGGGTGCAGCAGTTATGGCAAGATAGCGCTGTAGCCGAATCCTGGGGCTTCCAGCCCATGCCAGAAAACACCGATATTTTCCTTTGCGGCGTGCCCGGCATGATTGAAGCCATGCTCCAAGTGCTGACCGCCGAAGGGTTTCGCGAACAAAGCCACGGCCAGGCAGGAGAAATTCATATAGAACGATATTGATACTCATAAGCAGTGTTCCGTTGGTGGAATACGGAATACGGTTTTCGGGTTGCGGTTACCAGGGAGCCGTAAGACTCCGGGGAGTGCATAAACATGTTAAAAACAAAAAATAAGCAAACAGATGACCTGATTCAGACACCACTGGATCAGGTCAAATCAACATTGGGCTACAGCCCTGACGGGTTGAGCCAGGCCGAAGCCGGACAGCGGCTGACCCAAACGGGCTACAACGAATTGGTAGAGGAAGAAATCAATCCCATCTTGAAATTCCTCTCCTATTTTTGGGGGCCAATCCCCTGGATGATTGAGGTGGCGGCCATTTTGTCGCTGGTAGTGCACCACTGGGCCGATTTTGGCATTATTTTGACCCTGTTAGTGGTAAACGCCATCGTCGGTTTTTGGGAAGAGTTCCAGGCCGGCAACACGATTGCGGCCCTGAAAGCGCGGCTGGCACCGGAAGCGCGGGTGCGGCGTGACGGCCGTTGGCAAACCATCGCCGCCCGTGAACTGGTACCCGGCGACCTCATCCGCCTGCGCCTGGGCGAAATTGTGCCCGCCGACGCCCGCCTGCTGGAGGGTGATCCCATTTCGGTAGATCAGTCGGCTCTGACCGGGGAATCATTACCGGTGACAGCCAAAAGCGGCACGGCCGTTTACTCTGGTTCCATCATCAAACGCGGCGAAATCGAAGCACTGGTCTACGCCACCGGCCAACGGACTTATTTTGGCAAAACGGCCCATCTGGTAGAAACAGCCCACACCGAAAGCCACTTCCAAAAAGCGATCCTGAAAATCGGCGACTACCTCATCGTCCTAGCCGTTGTCCTGGTCATCCTCATTTTGGGCGTGGCCCTGTTCCGCGGCGACAACTTTCTGACCACGCTGCAATTTGCCCTGGTGTTGACCGTGGCCGCCATCCCCGTGGCTATGCCCACCGTCCTCTCGGTAACAATGGCTGTGGGCGCGCGGCTACTGGCCACCAAGGAAGCCATCGTCACCCGGCTGGCGGCCATCGAAGAACTGGCCGGCGTGGATGTGCTTTGCTCGGACAAGACGGGCACGCTGACGCAAAACAAACTGACCCTGGGCGAGCCGTTCGTGACTGAAGGCCAAACGGCCGAGCAACTGCTAATCAGCGCTGCCCTGGCCTCCCGCGCCGAAGACAACGACCCGATTGACATGACGGTGTTAAGCGGCCTGGACGGATCGCATCCGTTGGATAAGTACACTGTGACCCATTTCCAATCGTTCGATCCGGTACATAAACGCACGGAAGCGGCTGTTACTGGGCCGGACGGCCGTTCCTTTTTTGTAGCCAAAGGCGCACCACAAGTCATCCTGGCCCTGGCTAAACCGCCGAATGAGGTAAAGGAAAGGGTAGAAACGGCCGTCAACGATTTTGCTCATCGCGGTTACCGCGCTCTGGGCGTGGCCCGTGCTGACATGCCGGACCAGTGGCAGTTTCTGGGCGTGCTGCCCCTCTACGATCCACCACGCGAAGATTCCAAGACAACCATCGCCACAGCCGAAACAATGGGCGTCAAAGTAAAAATGGTCACCGGTGATCAGGTGGCCATTGCCAAAGAAATTTCCGGGCAGTTGGGGCTGGGCCAGAACATTTTGGATGCGGCCGTTTTTGGCGACACCCTGCACCATCAAGGCGGCCAACTGGCTGACGCCATCGAACAGGCTGACGGCTTTGCCCAGGTCTTCCCGGAACATAAATATCATATTGTGGAAACGTTGCAGCAGCAGGGGCATATCGTCGGCATGACCGGTGATGGTGTGAACGACGCTCCAGCGCTGAAAAAAGCCGACGCCGGCATCGCCGTTTCCGGGGCAACAGATGCAGCCCGCGCCGCCGCCGACATCGTCCTGCTGACGCCGGGCCTCTCGGTGATCATCGACGCGCTGCGCGAGAGCCGCAAAATCTTCCAGCGGATGAACAGCTACGCCATTTACCGCATAGCCGAGACGATTCGTGTGCTGCTGTTTATGACGCTGTCGATTCTAGTGTTTAATTTTTACCCGGTAACGGCCGTTATGATTGTCCTTCTGGCTTTGCTCAACGACGGCGCGATTTTGTCCATAGCCTATGACAACGTGCGCGGCTCCGACAAACCGGAAGCCTGGGACATGCCCCTCGTCCTGGGGATTGCCACCGTTCTGGGTGTTTCCGGTCTGGCTGCATCATTCTTACTTTTCTATCTGGCCGAAAAAACCTTCAATCTGCCACCTGATGTCATTCAATCTCTGATCTATCTCAAATTATCGGTAGCCGGACATCTGACCATCTTCCTGACGCGGACGCACGGCCCATTCTGGTCGCACAAGCCATCCAAGACGCTGGTCATTGCCGTAGTGGCAACGCAAATCATCGCCACACTCATCACCGTGTACGGCCTGTTTATGACGCCGCTGGGCTGGGGCTGGGCACTGGCGGTGTGGGGTTACGCGCTGGTCTGGTTCCTGATCAACGACCGCATCAAGCTTCTGGCCTACCGCGTTTTCGACCGGAATTTGCCAGGACTGCTGACGATGAAACAACGGTGATTTTTACCTATGCCAAATGACGTAGACGGCCGTTTCCCAGATTAGTCTTTTTGTTTACTCCGAACGCGACAACAAGCCGATGTATCCCAAGGCTTAATCCAGTATAGTTCAGACATAACTAATTTTCTTCTCCTCCTCCTCCTGACTGAGATAAGAGAGAGGAATTCCAAAATCCTCTCTCTCTTATCTCGGTGGGAAGCCCAAACCAAAACAACTGACTCAAAACAACAGATTCGCTTTCCACCATTATCGGCGACATATGTATGCGAGGCTCGTTATAACTTTTGTCGTAGCAGCTTGCTCCTTTTGACTGAAAAGGGCCGTTGCCGGAACAGTCGTTTTGTTATAAGCGGTCAACGTCCTCCCGCCGATGTGGCAAATCATCCGCTCCGTTACACTATTGGCAATTCGTAATCAACTGGAAAAGACGACGCAGCAGTTGCCGTCTTCCATTGGAGTAAATTATGCCGGACAACGAACAAACCATTGATTCCATTTTAGTCGCTCTGGATGGGTCACGGCCGTCACAAGTGGCCGCCACCCTGGCCGTCCAAATTGCCAAACAAGAAAAACTGCTGGTGCGCGGGCTGTACGTCGTCGATGAACTGCTGGTCGTCGAAATGGAAACCAGCCCGGAAAAAGAGTTGAGCTACAAACCCAGCGAAGTCCTGCTGCCAGATGAGCGGGCCAATTTACTGCAAAATCAAGGAAACATCGCTTTACGCTGGCTGGAAGCGCTTTGCCAGGAAAACGAAGTCCCGCTGCGGGCCGATCTCATGTTCGGGGGAATGCCCGACGTCATTCTCAACCAAGCCGAAAATATGCGGCTGCTGGCGTTAGGGCGGCAAGGGCTGGGACATGACGATGGCAAAGGAAACGACAGCATGCGTCTCGGCAGTCATTTTCGTACCATAGCCCACAAAACATCGGTCCCGTTACTTATCGGTGGCGGAACTTTATCGCCCATTCGCCGCATCCTGTTGGCTTATGATGGCAGCCTGCCAGCCCAACACGCTTTGGTCTGGGCCAATCTGTTGCAGCACATCTGGCAAAGCCATCTGCTGGTTGTTTCCGTTGCCAATGAGACTGTATCACAGCTTTGGCTGGCCGAAATGGAAGAACAAATTGGCGCGAGCGGGCTGCAAAACTACCGCTTCATCGGCTCTCAAGGCGATGCCGCCGACCAAATCCTGGCCACCATTTCCGAAGAAAACGTGGACATGATCGTCATGGGCGGCCACCAACACAGCGCCCTACTGGAATGGATTACCGGCAGTACACTCGATCAAGTACTGCGCAGCACATCACAGCCGATCTTCGTTGTCGGCAAACAAGGAGATTAACATGACACACTCATTTCGACGCATTGCCGTCTGGATCGATCAACGCGAAGCGATTTTGGCTATCTTTAATGGCGGGAATTTAAGCAAAGAAGAAGAAATTCGTTCCCACATTGAACAGGAACCCCACCATCACGATTGGACCCGCAGTCACGTGCAGGCCTACAAACACGAACATTTGAAACAGTATTATGCCGAAATTATCGAGCATTTACGCCCGGCAGATGAGATTTTGCTCCTGGGGCCAGGGACAGCCAAACAAGAACTACACCATCAAATTGATGCCCATAAAGGGCTGAAAGGCAAGATAACGGCCGTTAAAAACAGTGCCAAAATGGATGAAAACGAGTTGGTGACATATGCCAGCCATTTCTTTGGGCTGAAGTAAGAGACAACATGAGTACAAACCGCCCCTTAATCATCTTCTTATTCGGGCTGCTGGCCGCCGGATTATTGGCAGCATGCGGTCCAATGACAACGGCTATAGAATTGGCTGCGGCTACGGCCGTTCCCACCCCATCCCCAATAACTACCTTCCCTGACGGCGTCACCCAACAGACAACCAAGGCATTGGCTCAAACATTAGGCATTGATGCAGCGGCCGTTTCCATTGTCAGTATCGAAGAACACGCCTGGCCCGATTCCTGCCTGGGTATCCAAACGCCGGGCATGATGTGCGCCCAACACGTCGTCGATGGCTACCTGGTCACATTAGAAGCTAACGGCCAGGATTTCACCTATCGCACCAACGGCGACGGCAGCAGCATCGCCGCCGACCAAACCACACCAACGCCAACAACAACTGCTGATGCCTGCACGCTTGTCGCCAACAGCGATGTCACCCTTTACAATCGCCCGGATACCAACGCCGGTCAATTTGGCGTCTTGTCAGCCGGTGAAAAAGCCATCATTGGCGGGCAAACGGCCGCTGGCTGGCTGGGCTTTGATCCGGCTGTAGCCCAAGCCGCCAATGTGGGCATCTTCCGTCTGCGCTGGCTGGCTCCGGGCAGTGACGTCACCATAACAGGCAACTGCGACACGCTGCCTATGTACCCGTCCATCTCGCCTACCGCCTGTTATGAAATGGCAATGGCCGACACGCCAATTTACAATCAGCCAGTAAACACGGCCGTACTCATTGCCACCTTGCCGGCAGGTGAGTATACGGCCGTGACCGGCAAAACAGCCCAAGATTGGTACCAGGTTGATCTGAGCAACGGCAGTCTGGCCGTCGCCCACACCGGGCAAACCGGTTGGATCGCACCTGATGCAGGTAATTTCAACGGCCAATCTTGCGCCAACCTGCCTGGCGTCAATCCATAAAAATCCTGAACGCGCTGCATCCGTAACTTGCAACCCGCAAAATTTCAAAGGGGGGATTCAAAGTGGATCTGACTGTACTGATTGCACTGATACTCGCTTCCCTGGTCGCTTCCCTTTTCGGCCAGGGAGGCGGAGTCTTGTTCACGCCAATTCAGGTAGCAACAGGCACATCCTTTCATCAGGCCACGGCCACCAGCCTGTTCCTGATCATGGTTATATCCTTTTCGGCGACGCTCGTTTTTCGCAAAGCCCATGAAATAAACTGGAAGATGGCACTGGCGTTAGAAATACCGACCATGCTCGGCTCCTTTCTGGGGGGAATCATTTCCCATTGGATTCCAGAGAATGTCCTCTTGTTCTTGTTGGCGGGACTTCTGGTTTTAGCTTCTGTTTTCTTAATACGCCCCCCGGCTAAAATAAACCGCAATTCTCGGCATGGAAAATCAGCCTGGGTCTGGCACTTCGTCTGGAATGATGAAACATATCAATTAAATCTGGTTCTTATGTTGCCGATCATGTTCATTGTTGGCATTTTGACCAGTATGACCGGTATCGGCGGTGGCGTTCTTAAAGTGCCTGTCATGGTATTGCTTTTTGGCATACCCATGCATATCGCTGTTGGATCCAGCGCCTTCATGGTAGGGCTGACAGCTACAGCCGGTCTGCTAGGACATGTTACCGTAGGACATTGGGATTGGCGATCGTCCCTTTTGCTAGCAATTCCCGTTCTCATCGGTGGTCAGATCGGCAGCCATCTATCATTGCGGCTGGATGCGGGTAAATTGACCCGATGGTTTGGCGTGTTCTTGCTGTTGGTTGCGATTTATACGGTTCTTCATGCGCTTGGTTTAGTTTAGAGGGTTACATTTATCACTTGAGTTTTGCGACAGGGCTGAAAAGATAGGATGAAAAAGCATACAGTGTTCATATCCCTGGCGAAAGGGAGTGACTAATGCGCTTACCTATTGTTCAACTTCCCGACACTGACCTACATCCAGTTTACGCCGTTTACGTCTTTTGACGTAGATTTCCCTGCCGCCAGTGGCTTTTTTTTTAGCTGGATTTCAACTTTGCGCCGATGTGGGAACGGCCGTTTCTCGTTATGCTTATAGAAAAGAAATTGAAAAATCGGACCTATATAGGTGAAAACGGGAAAGTCATTTGAATTAAAAGACGGTGATTCCCCCGCTTTCCCCGAGTAAACCACAAAACATTGGCGCTTTTTTCATCAAAAGACTTTTTATGGTTTACCTATCACGACGGAATTCAAGCAATTATTTCGCCAAAACATCTTCACATGGAGATTAAACAATGGCATTACAACAACCGGACCCAAACAAAGATCCTGACCAGAATCCCAAACCACCCCGTTGGGTAGGAATTGCCTATGTGGTCATCCAGTGGATAGTGGCCTTCTTCTTACTGTTATGGGTTTACAACACCTTCGCCTCCGGCGCTGCCGAGGAAATCAAAATTCCCTACACTACCTTTATCAGTCAGGTAAAAGCGGGCAACGTGACCCAGGTACAAATTCAAGGCGATGAAATTAGCGGCGATTTTGCCCAGGCGATCACCTGGCCGCAAGACACACCGGGCGCAGCCCCCATAGCCACACTCCAGACCACACCAGCCAGTGATTCAGCAGTAACGGCCGTGCCAACAACACCATCTGCCAACACCGAAACCATCCAGGCCAACAAATTCATCACCCTATTCCCCGCCGAAGTAGGCGATCCCAACCTGTTACCTTTGCTAGAAGCCAACAACGTCCTCGTTGATACGGCTCCCGTTCCCACTCCCTGGTTCACCATCCTGCTTACCGATGGCCTGCCCATCCTGCTGCTGGTTCTGCTCTTCGCCTACATGGGGCGCAATATGACTCGCGGCCAGGGAAGCATCTTTAACTTCAGCCGCAGTCAGGTTCGTACCCAAACCGTCGGTGACCATCCCGACGTCACCTTCGATGATGTAGCCGGAGCCGATGAAGCTAAAGCTGATTTACAGGAGATCGTCAATTTCCTGCGCCAACCACAGCAATACTACGAACTGGGCGCACGCATTCCACGCGGCGTCCTGCTTGTTGGCCCGCCCGGAACCGGCAAAACCTTAATGGCCCGCGCTGTTGCCGGAGAAGCTGGCGTACCCTTCTTCCACCTCAGCGCCTCCGAATTTGTGGAAATGTTTGTCGGCGTAGGGGCCAGCCGGGTACGCGACCTGTTCAAACAGGCCAAAGCCGCCGGTGCAGCCATCATTTTTATCGATGAACTGGATGCCGTGGGTCGGCGACGTGGCGCAGGTTTGGGTGCAGTCAACGACGAGCGGGAACAAACGCTTAACCAACTGCTAGTCGAAATGGATGGTTTTGATGAACGGAATGAAGTCATCTTGCTGGCAGCCACCAACCGACCCGACGTGTTGGATCCGGCCCTGCTGCGGCCCGGCCGTTTCGACCGCCAGGTAGTGGTCAATTTACCAGATCGTCCAGGGCGGGAAGGCATCCTGCGCATTCATACGCGCAAGCTGCGCCTGGCCGATGACGTCAGTCTGGACACGCTGGCGCGGGCCAGTGTGGGCATGAGCGGCGCTGATTTGGCCAACCTGTGTAATGAAGCAGCATTGGTTGCTGCCCGGCACGGCCATCATGCCGTACAGATGGAAGATTTTGAGGCGGCGTTGGACAAGATTATGTTGGGTGGGGAACGGCCGTTGCTCCTCAGTGAAGAAGATCGGCGCGTTATTGCCTACCATGAAGCTGGTCACGCTGTTGTTGCCTGGCATCTGCCCCACGCCGACCCCGTTCACAAAGTCACAATTATCCCACACGGCCGTGCCCTGGGCGTCACCGAACAGCTGCCCCAGGAAGATCACTACAACGTCAGCCGCGCTTATCTGCTAGAGCGATTAGCCGTCATGTTGGGCGGCCGTACCGCCGAAGAAATCGTCATTGGCGACATCACCACCGGCGCGGAAAACGACCTGGTACAGGCCACCCGTCTGGCCCGGCGCATGGTCAGCCGTTGGGGCATGAGCCAGATTGGCCTGGCCGCCTTTGACGACGACGAAGAAAATCCATTCCTGGGCTACGAAATCGCCCAGGGGCATCATTACAGCCAGGACACTGCTGCCCGAATCGATCAAGAAGTGCAAACCTTGTTAGAAGAACGACACCAGATTGCCCGGCAAATTCTACTAGAAATCCGGTCGCAGTTGGATGAGCTAGTAGACCTGTTACTACAAAAAGAAACCGTCGATCAAAATCAATTAGCCGGCATCCTAGGCCCCCGCCCAACAATCACCAAAGAAAGTATGGGTTTGTCTACCGAACTCAGCCTGTAATTTTTTAGGAGACTTCATCATGGATACATCAAATCTGGAAAAACTGGAAAACTTGGGTTACTTCACCCTCCCCCCACGCCACGAGCATTGCATCGGCTATACCGGGCTGCTTATTCTGATGCGGCACGACCCCATTGCCCGGCAAGTTACCTTTGACCCGCGCACCATTCATATGCGATTATTGGATTGGGATGGCAAAGCCCATTTGACCACATTCAAAAACACAACCCCCTTCCCCCTATCCCGGATCGTCTGCCCCAGCACGATTACCATTCAAGACCGCGGTGGACAGCGGGCTACCTTCTTCGTTTTCGGCGGCTCATTGGAAGCACACGATGAAACTGCTAATGAAAAAGTGTACATGCTGCGTTCAACCGCTCCGGTGCTGGAACTAACCACCGGCCAAATCACCCATGCTAATCAGTTTGCCACTGAAGTCGAAGCATTGTGGGCTGAGCTGCAAATGTCCTGGGGTATGGATGATGAAATCTTCTGGCGGCATCTGACAAAAGTTCACCCGTTTCACCTGTACGCCGCCTCTTTGCAGGCTGTTCTTAACCATTACGACCAGGTCCCCGATCTACACACCAGCCCGCATCAACAGGCACTGCGTCATACCCTCCAGCTTGAAAAAACCTGGCTGCAAGAAGCTGGCCAATGGCCGAACCCCACACCGGTACTGGCCGCGCTGCGGAATTGATTGAAGCAACAAAAAATCGATATGAAAGAACGCATTAGTTTACAAGTATGGTTGGCTTTGTTTAGTCTGGGGTTAGCCCTCTGGCTGGCCGTCACCTATGTGCAAGACATTTTGGCGATTGGCTGGGTGCTGTTTGGCGCGATTTTGTTGAGTCTGGCTTTGCAGCCATTGGCTAACCGCCTTTCGCGTTACCATATTCCCCGTGGTGTCACCGTTTTTGTCACTTACGTGGCCGGTGCAGCACTGTTGGTTGGACTGGGCTACCTGCTGGCCCCCATCATCAATCAGGATGTGACCTATCTCCAAACGAACGGTTCTACGCTGATCCAATCAGCCCTGACCCGGCTGGCAAACACACCGCTGGCGCGATGGATTCCCTCACGGGACACATTCGTCCAAAATCTATCGCAGCGCCTGGACACGATCATTACCGGTGCAGCGGGAACATTGGCCAGCGTCAGCAATTTATTCCTGGACTTATCGGTTGTTTTCATTCTGGCTTATTTTATAACAGCCCATGACGGCCGTTGGAGTGAACGGCTGGTGGTGTCCTGGTTTCCGTCGGCCCGGCAGGCACACGTTCGCGAAATTTTGGACAATACCCGCCAACGATTGGCGCGCTGGGTTCTGGCTCAGTTAGCCGTCGCTCTCTTTTTTATGGTTACGTTCAGCATTGGCCTAACGCTGCTGAGAACTCCTTTTGCGCTGACAATTGGTATTGTCAGCGGGTTGTTGTGCCTGATTCCCATCCCTTATTTGGGCGCTTTCGTCGCTACCGCGCTAACGGCCGTTTCCGCCGCCACTGGTAATCCCTGGCAAATTTTCTGGGTGGCCGCTTATACACTACTTGTCTCTGCTGTTGAGGCTCATATTTTGCTGCCTGTGCTGTACGGCCGTGCCGTGGGCTTGGATTCGGCCGTCGTGCTGCTAGCTTTGCTGGCGGGAGCCAAAATAGGCGGCATCGTCGGTGTCTTTTTCGCCGTGCCCGCCGCCGTTATCGCCCTGACCATTTTACAAGAAATACAAGCCGCCACCGTTGGTAAAACCATGGCGGAATAGGAAACGGTTATGTCAAATCCCAACAACGCACCAGGCTGGCCCGGCATCCCCGCCCGCTGGACATCCAGCGCTAAAAGTGGCGTCGGTACGGCCTTCAATGCCGCCAGTCGCGTCTGGTTTACGCTCAGCCACGGCATCTTCAACGAAATTTATTACCCGCGCCTGGATCAAGCCTGCGTGCGCGACATGGGGCTGATCGTTACCAACGGCACTAACTTTTTTTCCGAGGAGAAACGGCACTGCGATCATGAAATTGACTATCTGGCTCCGGCCGTGCCCGCTTACAAGCTGATCAACACAGACCAGAACGGCCGTTACACCATCACCAAAGAAATCCTGGCCGACCCGCAGCGCGACGTGGTCTGGCAGCAAACCCAATTCAGCCCAGACGGCGGCAACCTCGGCGGCTACCATCTGTACGTGCTGCTAGCCCCGCATCTGGGCAACCGCGGCGCCAACAACACCGCCTGGATAGCCGACTACAAAGGCGTGCCCATGCTGTTTGCCCAACGCAACGACGAAGTCTTGGCCCTGGCCTGTTCCGTTCCCTGGCTTAAACGTTCGGCCGGATTTGTCGGCGCGTCCGATGGCTGGCAGGATTTGAGCCAGCATTACCAGATGGCCTGGACCTATGACCGGGCCGAAAATGGCAACGTGGCCCTGACTGGGGAAATTGATTTGGTAGCTGGCAACGGCCGTTTCGATCTCACTCTCGGTTTTGGTCTCACCGCCGATGAAGCTGGACACCGTGCCCGCGCCGCTTTGCTTGGCGGCTTCGAGTCCGCCAAACAAACCACCCTGGACGAGTGGCAGACCTGGCAAAGCAGCCTGCCCGGCGACGGTGAAGCAGATTCCAATGAAAATAAATTATATCGCATCAGTACGGCCGTTATGCGCACCCACGCCGGCAAACGATTCCCCGGCGGCTTTATCGCCAGCCTCTCCATTCCCTGGGGTTTTACCAAAGGGGACGACGATTTAGGCGGCTACCACCTGGTCTGGCCGCGCGACCTGGCCGAAACGGCTGGTGGTCTGCTGGCCGCTGGTGCGCAAGAGGATGCCCGCCGCATCCTAGAATTCCTGCAAATCACCCAGGAAGCCGACGGTCATTGGCCACAAAATATGTGGCTGGACGGCTCACCTTACTGGGGTGGCCTGCAAATGGACGAAACTGCCTTCCCCATTTTGCTGGTCGATCTAGCCCGGCGCGAAGGCGCATTAACAGACAAAGATCGGGAACGCTTCTGGCCGATGATCTACCGCGCAGCGCAGTTTGTGGTGCAGCACGGCCCGGTCAGCCAACAAGATCGCTGGGAAGAAGACCCTGGCTACTCACCTTTCACCCTGGCCGTGGAGATTGCTGCCCTGCTGGTCGCCGCCGATATGGCTGAAGAACGCGGGTACGAAGATACGGCCGTATACCTGCGCCAAACGGCCGACACCTGGAATGCCAGCATCGAGCGTTGGACCTACGTCACTGGAACCGATTTAGCCCAAGAGGCGGGCGTTGATGGTTATTATGTGCGCATCGCCCCGCCAGAAACGGCCGATGCCGCTTCGCCCACAGACGGGTTCGTGCCTATCAAAAATCGGCCGCCGGGACAAAGCCTGGAACCGGCCCAACATATTGTCAGCCCGGATGCGCTGGCGCTGGTGCGTTTTGGCCTGCGCGCCGCTGATGACTCGCGTATCATCAACACGGTCAAGGTCATCGATTCCCTGTTGAAAACAGAAACCCCGACCGGTCCAGTTTGGCACCGTTATAATGATGACGGTTACGGTGAGCATGAAAACGGTGATGCTTTTGACGGCACAGGCATTGGCCGGGCCTGGCCGCTGCTTACTGGCGAGCGCGGTCATTACGAATTGGCTGCCAACAACGTGCAGCGCGCCCAAGAACTGTTAGCGGCCATGGGATCATTTGCTAATGAGGGCGGTTTCATCCCGGAACAGGTGTGGGACGCCAACGACATTTCCGAAAAAGAACTATTCTTTGGCCGCCCGGCCGGGTCGTCGATGCCGCTGGTGTGGGCGCACGCCGAGTACGTGAAGTTGTGTCGCTCGTTGGCCGATGGCGCGGTGTTCGACATGCCGCCGCAAACATTCAAGCGGTATGTGGTAGGAAAAACGGAATCGCCGTATACGGTCTGGCGCTTCAGCCACAAGTGCCGCTCCATCCCCGCCGGGCAAATTTTGCGGTTAGAACTATTGGAAATGGCCGTTGTCCATTGGAGCGACGACAGTTGGCAAACCATTCATGACACCCATACCCGCGACACCGGGCTGGGCCTGTACGTCGCCGATTTACCCACCACCGAACACGAAATCGGAGCCGAAATCTTGTTTACCTTCCACTGGTTGGATAACGGCCGTTGGCAAAACGAAAATTTCGCAGTCCAAGTTGAATAGTCTGAATTTTATTGGCAGTTATCATGCCGCCGTTTGAAGGGAAGGTTTTCGAAAGAATGAGAACTACAAGTGTGAATTTTTAGCCTTGATGATGGAAATAACGGCCGTTCCCCCCAACAACAGCAACAAAACCATCGCCAACGCCGTCAGCAGCGGTTCCCAGGGTCGATTCGAGATGATCACCGGCTGCTGCGGCCCAGTTTCTGGTACCGTCCATTCAAAACTGGCTATGCTGTCTTCCAGTCCCTGCCGCCGAACAACAACATCGATTTGCCAGTTGCCAGCCACATTTAGCTGACTGCCACCAATGAGATACAAGTCCGGTTCAATTTCAGCGGCGTCTACCGAAGCCATGCCCAAATCCTGCCCCAGATAAGTAAAACGCAGGATGATGCGCAAAACTTTGGCCGGCGTCGGCCGGCGCGTACTGGCGGCACGCACAGTAAAAATATTCTGACCAGCCTGGTTGGGATTCACCGACAGACCAATGACCATATCATCAACACGCTGGCTGAGGCTGGAAGGCGCATTTCTGTTAGCGGCGATGGCTACACCACGGGCAGTGGGTGCGGCCGTTACCAACCCGGCTAATAACAAAACCAACAGCCCTACAATGACCTCAGCAACGATTAAGCGCGGCAGCCGGCGCGCGGAAATAGGCGTCCAGCCTTGCAGCTTGTGCAGCAAATGAGCCAACGGCGCTGACAGGCGAGGATGCAAAATGCTGGAATTTAGTGCGCCAAATAGACCAACCGTCAACATCAAACCAATTTTGACCATTAACGTCTGGCCGTAAAAAGTGGAAATCATGGCATCGGCAGAGCCGACTTCTCGGCCAGTGCTGTAAATGCCGGTAGCCAAGACAAGCACCACGCTGAAAGCAGCCAAACGGCCAAATGGTCCCCAACCAGCCTGAACCAGGGCTGTAAAATCATCTTTCTGCCGCACTAAGGGCAGCAGACCCACAACCAAAGCCAACAAACCGCCCACCCACAATCCGGCAGCCACCAGATGGAGGGTATTCATAGTAACAGCCAGTGTGGTTTGAGATGTCAAGGCGGCGGCGTGGCTGGTAAGGGATTGCACGACAAGCAGGGTCAGCAATAAGACGAAGAGGAAAATACGTTGAGTCGGGGAAACGGCCGTTTCCCTCTCCATCTGCCGCTCTCCCGGCCACAAACTTGCTGCCAAAACCAGCAGCACCATCTGCCTGGCCCACCAGAACAAACCCAAACGAGTCTGACTAAGCCACTGCCAGGCCGTCGCCAATAAAGATATGTTGCCGGACACGCTGCTGGCCAGCGCATATGCCTGCCAACCAACCCAAATTACTCCTACCAACAAAGACGCCAGGCTGAGCCGCCAGGCAATGCGCAAAATACGCTTTTGAGCGGCGCGTAGTACAGCCGCGACATTATCCGAAAAGTTTGCCGGCTTGAGAACCAGTGTAGTTACGGCAACCATCCCCACCAACCCCAGTATCAGTGTATAAGTAAACCAGCGTAAAACGACTTCCGGCCAGGACACGGCCGTATCTGTGGCAACGGCCGTCGCAGTACCTAAATCAGCCCCTTCACCAATGCCAAACACAATCAAGCCCTGCGTCGAATGACCATCGGCTTCCGAGTGGGCCGCCCAGCGCAAGCTGTAAACGCCATCGGGCAGTTCCGGTAAATTCACAACCAGCAGCGTGTGATCGTTGGGGTCTACCGTAACCGTGATATCCAGGGATTGGCCATCGGCATCGAGAAGCATCGCCCCGCTAAACTCGGACGAGATGATTTCGCTAAACCAGAGCCGCATTGTCTCCGGCGCTGTATCCAAAATGGCATTGGCGGCCGGTTCCGAGTGCAGCAGGTAAGCATGCGCGCTGGCTCGATGCACCGCCACCAAACCGATCAGGACAGTCAGAAGGATGGACCAACCAGTGCGATTGAATTTTTCATGAAAGCGCATGACGCCCATTAGCAGTTGCCGCGATTATGCTTGCCGGCGGCGGATAACCAGGCTGACAATGAGCAGCAAAACAAACAAGCCAACAAAAACAACGGCGATAATATCCACAGGGGAGGGGCTGCTGCTTTCGGCAGCGGCGGCAGAATTTGGAACCGCCGCCGGAATGACTGACTGCCCTTTCCCCACAGCAAAGGCAAATGCGCCATCGGAGGCATCACCATCCAGAAGGGTTGCGTGCCACTGCACGGTGTAAGAACCGTCAGGCAACGGTGGCAAAGTGACAATCATGATGGCATGGTTGGGGTCGTTCAGATCGACGCCGCCATCTCCGTTGTCAGCCTGTTCACCCTGTGTGTTGAACACCCTCATCGTGCTCTCACCGCTGACAAGTTCCTCTTCAAACCAGGTCTTCACTTGCGGCGGCGATTCAGCCAAAACCTCGCCATTGGCCGGAATCGATTTGACAATAGTAGCGTCATGGGCGAATACGGCCGTTACCATCCCTGCCAGCAGCACCACCACTAAAATTATGCCTGTGAAATTCTTCATACGAAACAATTATTCCTCAACTGTAATGCTCACTTTATCTCCATCCTCCAGGTTCTCATGCTGGCCGTTGGATAGGTAAACCGCAATATCGTGTCCTCCTGCCGATAAATTTTGTAAGACAAACGTGTTACCACCCATTACCATAATCGGGTTACCATCAAGGTAAATATGCCAATGGTTGCCATTTTCGCCAATTGTAAAATTCGTTGTTTCAATCGTTACCAAAATGGAATCGCTGGATTTAAAAATCGCCCCATCAGCTGGCGCTGTGATATGGACAACGGCACCATTATTAGGCACAAATGCCTCATCATCAGCATGGTCGGCATCCCCCGTCATATCCATACCGCTCACATCTTCGTTGTTGTTCATATCGGTCATGTCGGTCATATCATCTCCCGACATCGTTGGTGTGGCCGGAGATGCTTCTTCAGCCGCCGGGGCAAGACAAGCTGTTGCCAACCCAAGAAGCATAAGTGCCATAAGTAAAATAGTCAAGACGCGGTAAGATCGCTTTCCTCGTAAATCGTATAATTTCATCGTTTGCTCCTTCATATTTTTGTTTGGACTTTTGACATTGTGAACCAAACTCAATAGAAATCGAGTCACATCAAGTACGTTTATAACTGAATAATCAAGCCAAACTCACTGATTTCATGGCGGTTTTGCCTCTTTCTGACTCTTGATAACCACTTTTCGGCGTGGGCGTGGTGGCAATTTCATCCCCTTGGGTCTGCCCGATGAAATAAATCGGGGTTTGGGCGGCTGTGCTGGTGTCCCAATCTGGCGAATAATTCGCCCAAAATCACGTTGTACCAGGGTCGGCGACAGCAAACGGTTTTTCATGGCGGGTAGATTGCGTTCCCACGGCTTGGGCAAACGGTTGGCAACATGACGCGCCATCCATAATTGGGCATAGGCCAGATGAACCAATTGCCACCATTTCTCTTCACGCACATCTTCCGGAGTTTGAAAACTGGCTAACAACATTTTCTGTTTACCAAGGCGGAAGAAGTGTTCCAGGTCATACCGTTGTCCATACGCTTCATAGATTTCTCTGGCATTCAATTCATGGCGGTATTCGCCAATGGCCAGCAACCACAACGGCTGTTTACAAGCCAGATTGCCTTTGTCATCATAGCGAATAACTTGCACCAAGGTAAATGGATAGCGGTACATGGGTATCCGCTGCGGCTTGTTCTTGCCCGGCATCAGTATATTGTGCCACGCCTTGATTTTAACCCGGTACACCTTGCCACGACGACTTCTCTCGCTGAAAGTCACGGCCTCATCTGGCTCATGCCAGGTATCTGGTTCTCGTAGTGCAAAGCGTGCGCCGTACTGTTGCCGACGACCAGCACCCGAACTGACCGCCTCTGACTCCGGCACAAATCGCTGGTAAAGAACCCGGTTTCCCCGCAAGCGTGTAATGCTGACCAAACGAGGGTGTTGTCGTTTGCTATAGAGACAAGCCGGCTTGCTGTAACTGCTATCGGCCACATCGACGCAAAAACTGTCGCCAAAAGGAAGTTTCGGGTCTGTCAGCAGCGCATTTATCTGTTCGCTGCCCACCAACTCCTTGTCTTCATTTGTGGTCACCCGCCGGACCATCAAGGGAACAATCCAGCTAGGCGACACGGCGGCTTCCGCTTCTGGTAACAACCCTGTGCTGGCATATTGATGACCAATCGTTATCGATTTGTTCCCTTTTATCGGATTCGGCTGATGAACGACCCCTCTATCAGCAAGGGTATAGGCAAACTGTCGTGACTGTGGCGTTACATCGCTTCCCAACAACCAGTAAGCCCGTTGCTGTGGCTGCAGCAGATAAGGAGTCACCAACCGGGCAAGCATCAGGTCATCCCATGTCATTTCGTTGATAGCCTTGAAGATAGTTGAATAGCTGCGCCGAAAACAAGGCGTCAAACTATATTCAACAACGGAGCGGGCATGAGGATTGCTGCAGATAGCATCCACTAATTCCATCAAAGTATCGGCTCGATTGTCAAAGTTCTGATAAAGTTGTTGTCGGAACTGCTTCAGTTCATTGGTGTGCGATGTGGTAATCATACACTATGAATGAAGCAGTTTCGTTATTTCGCAAATATATTTATGTCAAATCAATTGTCAAAAGTCCAATTTTGTAAATTGTGTAATTTCATCGTTTGCTTCTTGATCCACGTAAGGAACTCCCAACAATCATTCAGCTCTGAGTTTAGTCAGAAATGAGACCCAATTGTCGGGTGCCACTTGCTGTCTATCATATATTTCAAAGAGGTTACTGTTGATGCTCACCAGAATGATGCGGATACGGCCGTATCCCGACAACAGCTCCAATAAGCGCGCCGGATCGGTCATATGCGATTCGGCCGTCAGGATTATCGTATCAGGTCGTAATCGCCAGATTTCATCAATCAAAGCGGCTTCATTTTGCACCGTACACCCCCAAACATCCAACGTCTCTTCATTTGACAATAAATTTTCTAATCCAGCCCCCATGATCTCATCATTGTTAACAACGAGGATGTGATTAGATACGGAAGAACGTTCAGGTCCTGTTTTCATGCGTGCGGTCTTGAACTGCGAAAGAGAAATTACCGATCAGAGAGCTAGTCTACGCTAATCGGATGCCGGTTCTGCAAAATCATTCCACCAGCAAACATGACAGTTTTCTTAAACCAGAAAATCCGATTTTTACGCACTTTTCGGTAGCGGATCAGTATGCAACCACGTGCTTCAGTTCTAAATCACCAATTTGCACGGTCATCCGCGTTCCTGATTTAACAATACCGCCTGGATTGCGATAAAGCTGATAATAGGTACGGCCGAACTCATAGTTCACATGATGGGTATGTTCCCGTGGTTTAATCTGCTGCCCATTGCTTTCAACAATTAAAACCGGCAAATTCTCATAATCGTAGCAAAAATTAGTAGCCTTATCGGGGTCAACAATTTGAAACCGAAAATCGACGGCACCACCGCCCATCGTTACAGCAATCATCGAAACATGGACGCCATACTGATCCTCAATGGCGGCGATTACCGCATCTTCGTCGTAGGGCGTAATGATGGATTGAATATATGGCACCCAAAAAGCACCGGATAACACTAAAGCCAGCGCCGTTAACAATGTCCAGCGAATCAAATGTCTTGGTCGATTAGGTTGTGTCCGTGTAAGTATTCCGTCCATGATTAAATCCTTTTTGTTAATTCTGGTGTCGATTAGTTGGTTAGTTAGTTGGTTAGTTGGTAAGAAACAAACTAACCAACTATCAAACCAATTTTCTCCGCACTTTATTGAGTATTTTCCAGCCATTGGTAAGCAGCCAGGATGTCGATACGGCCGTATCCAAACGCATTATCTGGACCAGGTGTGCCCAGGTCAACGGCCGTATCCAACAACACTTTTTCCTGCTCATCCGGCGTCAGGTAGGGGAAAGCGCTCAATAACAGCGCCAACCCTCCCGAAACATGCGGCGCGGCCAACGACGTACTCGTCGCCTGGTAATACAAACCATGCCGCTCCGTCGTGAAGATATCCACCCCTGGCGCAACAAGCTTAGGGAAAACAACCGGGCCTCCGCCGCAGTTAACCGGGCCGCGGCTGCTAAACGTGTACATCTCATCAACGCTGTCCACTGCGCCAACCGACAACGCTTCCGGGTAATTAGCCGGGCTGGCACTGGATGCGCCATCAGGACCATAATTACCAGCAGCAAACACCGGCATAATCCCTGCCGCCCGTAACGCCTGCAAATCACGCTGAAATTCCGGATTGCAGCCCGGATTGCCATTGTCCCACGAGCTGTTGACGATCTGCGGCGCATCGGCAGTGTCAGGATCGCCATCGGGGTCCAACAGCCACTGAAAACCTTGATGGATGGCCGTAGCTGTCGTCATACCCTTGTCGTTAAAGATTTTCACAGCGATCCACTGTGCTTGCGGCGCAACACCAATCGGCGAACCGTTGGCAGCACCGCCAACCATCACGCCCATAGTCCAGGTACCATGACCATCCATGTCGGTGGGCGTCGTGGGATGCTCGCCATATGGATCGAACCAGCTGTTACTGCCGCCGCGCCAGCTTGCCGCCAAATCGGGATGCGACATGTCAACGCCGGTATCCATGCTGGCGACCACTACCCCCTGGCCGTAATAACCCCGTTCCCAAAGCGCGGGCGCATTAATGACCGCCAAGTTATTCGGAAGCAAACTCATTGTTGGCTGGGAAGCGGGAATCAGCGCAACCGAGTCGGTGGTGATGGAAACCACGTCAGCACGGGCAGCCAGCTCATTAATCACATCGGCCGTAGCCATCACCGACAAGCCGTTAAACAGCCAGAAGGTGTTGATTTGATCCACTTTGCCCTGCGCACCGCGCGCTTCCAGCAGATCGCGGATTGGTTTTTGCGTGGCATCGGCCATGTTCCGCAGAGCGTTGATGACTGCCTTTTGCTGAACAGCCCACCCGGTTCCACTTATTTGGCTCGTATCGGCCTGATCAACCAATGTCACAATGACGGTCATCATCTCATTCTGTGCCAAAGAGTCCAATTCCGTTTGAACTTGCGGCGCAATTTTCGTCCGACCATCTAGTTGACGGGGAACCATCATCTGCAGCGCAACCCACGCGATCTTTTCACGCGCGGTGATGGCAATTCCCCCAACAATTATGATACTTGCAATGAATCGAACGTATTTGCGCAAGATTACAAACTCCCGATGTAACTATAACGCAGCGCTGCCTGAGCTTGTTGTAGGCAATCGGGTTTCGACAGGCTCAACCCTCGAACGGCCGTACACACCGCCCATCTATTTACTGCGCGGCAATTGGTTCCAATGCCACATCACCAAAAACAATCGTGACCGGCTTGCTTGGCCTGACCGCATGGCTCACGTTGGGATACATGAGAAAGACGTTGTTGCCATCTTCTAGCGTATTCAATAGTTGTTTCCCGCTATCTTCCGGCGCTATCAGAGCGCCTTTATGCCCCTGAACTTGTAATGTCGGTATGTCACCGGTGTCTTGAAATAACTGCTTTGCTTTCTCAGCATTAAGAATCTGCATCCGTAAATCGACCAATCCTCCGGCCGCTGTAACAGCTACCAGGTTCACCTTCACGCCATACTTATCAGCCAGCGTTTGGGCAGAAATGGCTTGATTTGCCGCCGATCCCGGCTGCCAGACCGTCTTGGTAACAACCAAACCCAGCGCAATCAACACACCGAACAGAAGTAACAAAAGCAGCCTTTTATGATCCAGGAGATCTCCAGTGGCTGATGGGGTTTTTAAACTGATAGTTTTTGGGTTCATGTTTCCTGTATACAAGTAGACCGGCGAAGCCATTGCGACCTTGCTGCCGACCTCGCCGGTCTACAAAACTCATTCGTTATGGAATATCAAAAGCATCCAGGTCCTGGCCAGAGCCAGCAGTCAATCCCTGGGTCACGCCATCAAAGAAGACTGACCAAGTGCCAGCATCATTGTAGATAACGTTCACGTCTGCAACTGCACCCAGACCAGGCACCGTTGTGTTCGTGGCCAGGAACGACGCATAGAAGTGGGCTGCGTCAACGATAGTCAGACCATCAATGTCAGCATTGCCTGGCAGCCCGTTGACGCTGGCGTCCCATACCCGGCTGAATATGGTTCCATTCCAGGAATAGACATCAGCATCGTCGGCTGTACCGCCGACACCGGGAGGATTGGTGTTCCCAACTGTCGAGAAGTACAGGGTGCCACCAACAATACTGAACGCATCGATATCTTGATTATTGGCTGTTAAACCATTAGCTGTACCATCAAAGTACACTGACCAGACACCGGCATTGTATTCAACAATGTCTTCATCTTGTACCGTACCCAGGCCTGGAACGGCCGTGTCCCCCGCAAATGAAAGGTAGAAGTGGTTAGCGTCAATCATCACTAAACCATCGACGTTCGCCCCGCCGGGCAAGCCGTCAGCAGCGGCATCCCAGGTACGGCTGAAGGCAATACCATCCGAGTTGTAGATGTCGGCATTATCGGCCGTACCACCTACGCCAGACAAAGCGTTATTCCCGGCCGTCGAGAATGATATGCCGGCGAAAGCTGGCGGCGGCGTGAATACGGTGAATACCGTGCTGGACACAAAACTCCAATTCCCAGCCGCATCCCGGACACGCACATTCAATGTGTAATCACCATCAGCCCAGGTGCTCACGTTGATATTGGCAACGGCCGTCCATGCCGGAACAAGCGACATCGCGTTACCATTCCCTGGGCCGGGATCGGCGCCAACAAACCATTCCGCCTGGCTGATCGGACCTACTGTATCGTTAGCTGTGGCATTTAAGGTTACATTAACTGCCCCGGCTGTCGGATTCGGCGAAACGTTTACACTGCCAATAGTGGGTGCCGTTTTATCGATGATCAGGTCCACGCTGTTGAAGACTGAACCCCAATTGCCGGCGGCATCACGGCCATGTATATAAATTATGTGTGTACCTTCGCTGAGGAAAGCAATGGTTGGCAGCGGAATGTCGCTGAAACCGTTTTCCATATTGGCATCGAACAGGCCATCACTGGGGAGCAGCGAGAAGCCGGTTCCATCAGCACCTATGGCATCAATGAAACCCTCACCAGCGGTAATGATGGACTGGACGCCATTGCTTTGTGGATCATAGAGTACGGCCGTTACCCGCACCGCTGGCATGTTAGTATTGATACCCAACGTTCCATTGTTAGGATTAGGCATAGCACTCACATTACTGGTACTCGGTCCCGTCGTGTCAACCAGGAGATCACTGGTAGCAGCCAGACCCCAATTACCCAGAGCATCCTGGCTGCGAACCGACAACGTATAGACACCTTCAGCCATAGGAATACTGGCTGATGGGATGACAGTGTCAAGGCTGACAACTGACGCTGCAAGATTGGGCGCTATACTCGTGCCATTCCCTTCACCTGGATCGCCGCCGATGAAGAATTCACCCATAGCCACATTCAATCCACCACTGTTACTGTCATTCCCCGTGGCGTGTAAGGCTACGTCACTCAAGCCGTCACTGGGATTGGGCAAAAGCGTAATGCCGGTCGTAGCTGGCCCTGTTTTATCCAGATTGAGAATCGCAAAACTAAACGGTCCCCAGTTTCCGGCACTGTCTTGCCCATGCACATAAACCGTATGCTCGCCTGAAGAAAGCGTTGACAGGTCTGCGGCAAGGATGACACCATTCACAGCCTCAGTCGGTGAAGCAAATGCACCCAACATACCCGTCGCCACGCCACTGGTACTGTCGATGTAATATTCGGCTGCCGCAATGTCGCTGTTACCAGAATTAACATCGTTGATTAAAGCTGCAATCGTTACATCAACAGATCCTTTTGTCGGGTTAGGCGTCAACACAATATCGCTGGTAGACGGTCCAGTCGTATCTCCCGTAGTACCGGGCGCAGCCGAGTATTCCAGGAAAGTCATCATACCGCCAAAACCCTGTTCGCCATTGTTGTGAAGCATCAAATTACCGTCGTACAAGGCAAATTTGCTGCCTTGTGTGGTCGCTGCCGGAACGGAAGCAATCGCATCAAGGGTTTGTCCGGGGCTAATCGTTTCTGCCACCATCCGGTAGAAATATTGCAGAGGATGACCATCATTGCCAATAACCGCTTCAAACATGCCAGCCAATGACATGGAATGATATTGCTGACCAGCATTGGCGTAGCGCAGCAAAACCTGGTCACCAGCACGCATGGGAATCGGAGTTGTGTCGGGATAGGATTTGCCGTTGATTAAGTAATATTGGGGCACGTAATCGCGCATGTCGAAAGCGGCCGGGTTTGCGGAATTATTCAGCGCCGGATCAATTTCACTGAGCATGACCAGCGCCTCTTGCTGGAAGGCTGTTGTTCCGCTGTTGTAAGCCAGGCCGGGGGTAGACGGCCGTACAATCAAAGCACCATACAACCCCATCGCTGCCTGATATTGGCTGCTGGGCAGTAAACCAGCTTCGTACAAGAAAGTGCCCGGATTGTTGGTCACGAACGTGTACTGCGTCGTACCGCCATTGGCCGCCGCGCCAACCATGTCCGGGATCATCTCTTGCCCCTGGAACAGGATACCGCTGGTTTGAGGCAGCTCATTCGTCAGGTTAATAATGACCGTTTCACCCTCGTTAACAATGATCATCGGGCCGGGCAGTTGCGCATCACCAACGGCCGTGTCTGAGTAACCCCAGATTGGCACCGTTGCGCCATCCGGCATCATGACTGATCCCGTTTTAGCCCACAAGTCGCAGGTGCGCACCGAGCCGGACAGAGAACAAGTATTGGCCGGTAAAACTGTCGGCGGTACGGCCGAAGCCGGTACCAGAATAGTTGCCGCCGTGCAGCCTATCACCGGGCAAACCGGTGTGCTCCAATATTGTGAACCGGCCAGATCGGTACGAAACACGTAATTGCCTTCAGGCAGATTGAACATCGCCACGCCGCTGGCATTGGTTGTACTGCTGCGTCCCAGATAGGTCGGTCCAGCATTGTCAAACAGATAAACCACCCGGTTGGGCACGCCTAAAGCGCCATCACTGACCGTTACGGCAACTGTGTCGAACAAAGGAACGTTAACCGTATCGGCCGTACAGTCCACACCACTGGATGGAATTGTGCAGGTATCAGACCCAGCAGCGCCACCGCTGAAAAACTGATAGCCATTTAGATCGGCACGGAAGTTATAGCTGCCGGGAAGGAGCGTGAAAGATACCTGGCCATTGACATCGGTGATGCCTGTCATACTGGCGTAAATCGTGCCGCTAAAGGCATAAACATTCACTCCTTCCAGAGGGCCGTTGCTGTCTTGAACTGTGACAGTTATCGGTGTTGACACTGTAACCGAATCAGTTGTGCAACCAGGAATAGTGCAGGTGTCCACGCCGCTGGCCCCACCGCTGAAGAACTGTGTACCGTTCAAATCAGCGCGGAAGTTGTAATCGCTAGGCGTTAACGTAAACGAGACATGCCCGGTTCCTTCAGTGACGCCGCTTTTGCCGGTGTAAGCAGTACCGCTAAAGGCATAAACGTTCAGTCCGGCCTGTCCCGTACCATTCGTGTCGGCGACAAAGACATCTACAGCCGAAGTGACCGTAACCGAATCGACCGTACAGCCGGGGACAGTACAGGTATTGTTGCCGGGAGTAGTACCGCTAAAAAATTGTGTGCCATTGAAGTCGGCGCGGAAGTTATAATCGCCGGGGAGCAGTGTGAGTGAAACCTGTCCATTGACATCAGTCACGCCGCTCTTGCCGGAATAAGTCGTGCCACTGAAAGCATAGACGCTTACACCAGCCTGTGGATTGCTGCCGGTATCCTGTACAGTAACCACTACCGGTATTGTGACCGTAACGGAATCGGCCGTACAGTCGAGTCCCGAAGAGGGGATATTACAAGTATTGACACCGCTAACCCCACCACTGAAGAACTGGGTACCGTTCAGATCAGCGCGGAAGTTGTAGTCGCCGGGGACGAGCGTGAATGATGCCTGCCCGCTGCCATCCGTAACACCGCTTTTGCCGGTATAAGTCATTCCACTAAAAGCATATACACTTAGTCCAGCCTGCGCAGCGCTGTTGGTATCTTGTACCGTAACCAGCACTGGCGAAGTGACAGTGACGGAATCGGCCGTACAACCAGTGGAAATGTCGCAAGAATTGACACCGCTTGCGCCACCGCTAAAGAATTGGGTGCCGTTCAAATCGGCGCGAAAATTATAGGTATTCGTCGCCAAATTGAACGTTACCTGCCCACTGCCATCGGTGACACCGCTAATTCCCATATAAGTTGTGCCGCTAAAAACGTACACAATGAGTCCTTGCTGCGGGGCGCCGTTGGTATCGCTTACAGTGACTAAAACAGGGTTTGATCCTGCCTGAGTCAATGGAGCGGCCGAGGCAAGCGTCACGCCGCCGATGAGGCTCAATATAAGCAATGCTGCCATTGCCATCAGCCACAGACCCTTCCTAAACTTGTTTCGTGTTTTCGTAACCATTCGTATCTCCTTGAGGTATTGACTGCGGCCACTACTGGCAATTATTGGGTAATGGCGGATCGATCCGCATATAGGTAATTGGCCCGGTCATAGTCACGCCCCAGGAGGTAATTTGGTACAGGGCGTGGTTGTGCGAGATGATGTAATACTCACCGCACTGGTTCAAACCCTCACCGCCAACTGGGAGCGTTCCCTGTGTGCCCAAATAGGGACCACCACTATAAAACTGTCCGTAGACCATGTTGGCCAGATTGGGGATAGTTACCGGAACAGGATTAGTTATTTCATCATAGTTTTCAGCGTCGTACCATTTGAAGATCACGTCCCAGGTCTGGCCAGGCCCGATATTGATGGCAAATTTCTCGAAAGACAGGTCCTCACCCGTTGGTCCTTCCAATGGATGACCATCACGACCGATCACCAGACCGTTGTTGCCGTGGGGATGGAAAGGATAATCCTCTGTACCAACATTGAGGTAACGGACCATTCCCGGATAGGGGTGATAATTAAGATCGCTGGGAGGCAAAGTGTCATTAAACTCGTGGATGCGGGCCAATGCGCCGTAGGGCTGATTGGGCAGCCAGGATGCATCATTGTCGGCCACGCTGTCGGGGAAGCCACGGCCGTTAATCAGCCAATAGCGTGGTTTATAGTTATTCAGGTCGTAAGGCTGACCATTTTCCGCCGCCTGATGCTGGTAGGGGTCAATTTCCGACAGCAATACCAGGAATTCTTCCTCCGGGGTAAAGCGGCTGTCCGTCCGGTTGTAGGCATAATCAGCGCCTAATGCCGGGCGCACAATTAATGCGCCAAACAGGCCCATGCCCACTTGCATCCGCGGATCCGTACCACTTTCGTAGATGTACGTACCCGGATTATTGGTCACGAAGCTGTAAGTCATGCTGCCGCCATTAGCCGCAGCCACGTTGGTCAGTGAAGTCAAATTACCGCCACCATCAAACTGCGGTTGGGCTGGTACACCATTAGCCATAACATCTTCCTGACCAGGGAACAGGATCGAAGCATCTGTATTCAACGTGTTCTGTAAAATAACTGTTACCGTATCACCCTGATTGACACACAACACCGGGCCAGGATGCTGGAAATGGTCGTTGCCATTTGAGTAGCTCCACATGAACATGCTATTGCCATCGGGCAAAAGGATGTAACCGGTTTTAGTAGTCAGGGTAAAGGTCGGATTGGTTCCGGGATCAGAGGTGCAGACGATGCCAGTCGAAGGAACCGTCGATGATGTTTGCGCCTCGGCTGTCCGGGTCTGGGCCGCCTGGGCAGCTGAAAACAGCACCACACCAGCCACCAGGACCAATCCCAAGCCTATCCATTTAAAAATTGATTTACGCATTTTGTTGCTCCTTATTTTGGTGAACTGATTGGCTTACATGCCCCAATGGTTGGGAAACTGTTGCGCAGCCAACCCGCTGGGATAAACACGAACCTCTGTCGTTTGACCACCAAAGCCGCCGGACGCCAGATTGTTCGAACGGGTATAAGCCCGGTTGTAAAGCAGGTAAGTATCGTAACCCTGCCCACTAGAACCGGAGCCACCGGAAAAGGCCGGTGCTTCAAAAATGACATCAAAGCTTTCGCCAGCACCAATGGTGATCGTATCTGTTGAGTAACTGGTATCAGTGCCATCACGGCCGCGCATGTGGGTGGCATCGCGTCCAACCACACGCATGGGAATGCCGGCCAGGGTCATGGCTGATTCCTTAAAGCCCAGATTGGCGAAGCGCAGCAGGACTCGTTCGCCAGGCATACATGTAACCAACGATGAAAGGGGCTGGTATTGTAGATGTTCGTAGCCCGACACCGGGATCAGATCGCCGCTACCATCAAAAACAGAGTTGAAGGGATCGACGGAACCGTTGGGAGCCAGGGTGTCGGGGTAGACACGGCCGTTCAACAAAGCAAAATCCGCCTTGTAATCCGTCCAATCCGGCAATTGGATGTGCGCATCATCCCAGTGAGCTTCGGCCCACACCTCACTCAGGAACATGGCAAACTCCCGGTCATATCCCGTTGAACCATCACCATCGTTGTAAGCGAATTTTGTATACCCGCCGATGTTTTGCCCATTTTGCAGCGGTCGGACAAAAACCAGACTGGTCATGCCCATATGCACATGCTCCACATCCTCCACGTGGCAGTGGAACATATAAGTCCCTTCTTCACGCGGCCGGTAAATGTAAGTAAAGTCCCGTCCTGTGGGAACCGAGACCGATGTAGACGGTTCACCATCAAAAAAGGGAATAACATTACGGAAACCGTGCCAATGGATCGTATGAGCATCAAACAGGTCTGGCCGTAAAGCCAGGCCCAGATTTGTGAGCTGCATCCGAAAATCTCTGGGATTATTCGGATCAAACTGGTCTACCCAAAAGATCGGTGCATTGTGCTGGGCTTTATTCTTTTGATTATTTTTCTGGTTGAGCGTCATACCGGTGACATTGCGGAAGCCGAAAATGTATGTTGTAAACGGATCCGGCGCTAAAGGATCGGGATGGTAAGGAGGAATCGCCGGTGTCCCAGGGAGCGAAATCCAACCATCTGTCCCGGCGTAGTACAAGTCGGGGGCAGGACCAGCACCCTGAGCCTCAACAACCGCCTCCGGCAGTAATGCCCGCCGAAGATACTGCGGTATAACGCTGGCCCCGGCCGTCATGAATGCAGCGCCAGTAGCGATTTTGAGAAAATCGCGACGGCTGAATTTACGGGAGGGTAAAATTTTATTCATATTTTGTCTCCATTTGAAGTTGTAGGTGGTGGCTCTAAACCACCAGCCAACCTTAGTCAATTTGGCCTTTCTCCCTTACCTCTACCCCACCCAATCTTGTGGATATGGCTGGGGTAGAGGCAGGAATGCGTTATACCTTAGGGTATCGAGATGGCATCCAGGTCCTGGCTATTAGCTGTCAAACCTTGGGCTGTGGCATCAAAGTACATTGACCAGACACCATTATCGTAGTAGACCACGTCCTCATCTGGAACCGTTCCTAAGCCAGACAGGCTTGTATCTCCAGAGAAGGAGAGGTAGAAATGAGTGGTATCTACCCATTGCAAGCCATCAACATTAGCTCCACCAGGTAATCCAATCGCTGTCGCGTCGATTACCCGGCTGAAGGCTGTTCCATCCCAGGCGTAGATGTCGGCATTGTCATTGGGTCCGGCCACACCGGGAACGCTGCCATTTCCGGTTGTAGAGAAGTACAGGACTCCATTAACGATGCTAATGGCATCAGGGTCTTGTGAGTTAGCCGCATTCAGGCCAAGGGCAGTGCCATCAAAGTAGACGGAGACGGTACCATTGTCGTAATAAATCACATCCTCATCTTGGACTGTTCCACCACCGGCACTTACATCTCCAGAAAATGATACGTAAAAGTGGGTGGCGTCAATCCATTCCAGACCGTCAACATTGGCCCCGCTGGGCAGACCCAGGACAGTGGCGTCAATTTCCCGACTGAAGGTTGTTCCGTCCCAGGTGTAGATGTCAGCGTCGTCATACGGCCCCGTCACGCCTGGTAGGCTGCCATTCCCGCTGGTCGAGAAACGCAGGTTGGAGGTTGAAGTTGGTGGTGTAGGCGGCGTAATGGGGATTCCATTAGCCTCGTCTGCGCCACTATCGAACCCGGCATCAGCCGGCCGTCCCTGGTTATCGATGTCGAACTCCGGAGCATTAACACCAACTCTGCTGGCTGCGCCGAGGTCGTGTGCCGGGGAGGTGTCGGGGATGTGGTAGTCACCCATCAGGTTGGGTGGCAGTTCCACCGTTACCAGGATGGCACCGATGAAGGCCGGGTTGGTACGCCAGGCAGCGAAGGAAACTGAAGTGTCGTAAGCCGAAATGACTGCCGGATCAGCACTGATGTTGGAAGCGTCGGCTGTGGTGCCGGTGGTAACTTGCAAGATGGAGTTGGTCGGTGCCAGCAAACCGGTGCCGTCGGCCACACCCATATCCCAGTTATTGATGGGAGTAGCATCACCAGCGATACCTAATCCGGTTACTGTTGTACCGGCGTGCGAACCAGCCCGGTTATCCCAGAAGATGTTGTTAAAGAGCAGCGGGTTACTGAAGATGGGTGCGCTGCCGGGCAGTGTGGCTTGCAGCAGATCGCTGTTTTGCGATGTGGACAAACCGGCTGGAGCGGGTACACCGGTGCTGGTAACGGCCGTTGCCGTGGTCAGGTTCTTCATGATCGTGTTGTTGAAGATGTTCACGGTAGGCGTGTCATTGATTCCAATGCCGCCGCCTTCGTGGGTGGAGATGTTGTTGACGATCATGTTGTTATAGACATTCATCACGTCTACTCCGCCAGGGCCGCCAGCCATCAGGAAGCGCAGACCGCCGCCATCATCGTTGGACAAGTTGGACTGGATGAGGTTGTTGTAGATGTTAACCGGACCAGAACCAGGTGAGAGCTGGTTAGGATCAGCCGGTAGTTCACCGGCGATCATAATGCCACCACCTTCGTCGTAGGAGCGGTTGAAGTAGATGCGGTTATCGTGGATGGTGCCGTTGGGGCTACGGCCGTAAACGGTCAAACCACCACCATACTCAGCCGAGAAGTTGCCGCAGATGTCGTTATAGGCGACCTCGTAATTGTCGGCCCCGGCAAAGATACCGATACCACCAGCCAGATTAGTGCCGCCATTGGCAATAACGCGGTTGTGGGCAATACGGACATTCTCGTTGTGTGCATTCGTGTCCGGCGCGGGCAAATCAGGATTACCCAGGCGAACCGTGCCGTAAGCGCCGCCGTTGTTCTGGATGGTGTTGTTGGTGATTTGCAGGTAACGGGCATAGCCATTAGCGAAGATCGCACCACCCTGAGTAATCAGGTTGGCCGGCAAACCGGTCGGGCCGCCGCCAATGGCGTTGATATTGCCGGGGAAACCCTGCTGGTCACCACCGCGCAAATCAAAGCCGTCGATGCTGGCGTTGTATGCGGAGGTGAAATCGCCATCATGCGTAAAGATGGAGATAACTGCACCATCATAGATCGTCTGATTACCATCCCAGGTCAGAGCGGTGAGCGTGGTGTACCAGTCAGCAGCTACCGTGCCGTCACCGGCGAAAGCGCCGCCATCGATGACGGAACCAGGCACAAAGGTTGCGCCCTGGAAACCACCGGGGCCAACACCTTGCAGCTTCACCGGTGTGGAGATAATCAGATTTTCGTAGTACGCGCCGCGCGGATTAGCCCGTGGGTTCGTCAGGTCGGGTTGACCGGGGTAAACGACAACCAAATCATCACCAGTGCTGGCCGCCGCTGCATCCAACGCACTTTGAATGGTCGCGTAGGTGCGGCCAGGGCCAACCTCGTACAGATTGGGATTGTAGGCCCCTCGTAATACATGGAAAGTCAGGCCATTAATCGTACTTTGGCCATTATCGACGGTGATATTCAGTTGGTGCGGGCCGAATGGCGTACTCGATGAAACGTTGACGGTGATCTGGGTGTCACTCCAGGCCAATATAGATAAGGCGGTACCATCCAACATGACTTGACTGCCAGGCCCCTGCACACCAAAACCATTACCATCGATCGTAAAATCGCCACTGTTATTGACGTATGGTTGTGAAACGGCGAACAACTGCGGTGTAGCCGAATCCAGAGAGCAGCTAATCGGATTGACCTGTCCGCCGGGCACCTGAACCGTGACGCCTACCTGCGTAGGAGCCAGGTCAGCCGGAACCAGCAGGCCAGGAATCGCCTCAAATTCGGCGGCAATGGTGCGGAATTGTGGATTGTAATTGGGGTTCAACTGACCAGGCACGCCGGGGTCATTGCCAACAAGACGGTACAGGTTAGCGCAGACACCGGATGGCGTCGGACAGTTAATGCGGTTAGAAGATGGCAGAAGGACATCGAAGAGACCGTTGAAGTCGGACTCGGCGGTGGCCACCAGCCGATTAGCGAAATCATAAATACCAACCGGGGCGAAGGGGACGCCCGCTTTCTCGCCGTACAGTAAGGACTGCGGGTTGGAGGAGAAGTTCAGGTCATCAACGATCAAGCCCCAGAAGCGGCTGGGCAGGGGGACGTCGGTGAAAAGGTTGAAGGTAGGAACGATGGAACGGCCGTTATTCAACGGTACCAGTTTCGTATCACACAACGGCTTCACCATGCCTTCAAACGGCGATCCATCCATATCCACAAAAGGCTGGTTCACAGTCGGCGTGGAGGCCGGAACGACAACGCTGCCGTTACCAAACAGGTCTACAGCCGGATAACCATCTGTGCCAATTCCGCTCACGTCAACCGTGTGCAGCGCACCGACACAGGCTGGTGGGGGCACCTGGGGAACAAACTGGTCGCCATTTCCGACGTTGATATCCTCCTCTCGCGTTACCATATACATCGGGCGGCCCAACGCATCATTGGGAATTTCCACCTCGACCAGGTAATCACGGCCGCCGGGGAGCGGGTCAAACGAACCACCCACGCAAACGGGATCAGACGGATCGGTAGCATCCAGCGTGCCGTTAAAACAGCCATCACCAAAACCATAGTTACCATCCACGTTGGAGAAATTAGCCTGGAACTGAACACCCATCATCGGGCCTTCAAGGCAATCCGTCGGTGAACTGGTAACCTGTTGATCCGCCGGATAGGCTAAAGGATTACCGTCCACATCACGCGGAATACACTGCGTGCCATCGCCGTTTTGGCCAGGCCGCTCCCACGATTCGGTCAGATAAGCGTTGAGCAGTTTACCCTTGGTGTAGGAACCGTCTGGGGAAAGCTCGTAACGGCCGGTGGAATCGCAAGGAGTACCGGTAGTGCCGCACGCGACCGGTTCATACAGGTTGACGGTTAGATTGGAGATACCAGGCTGCCAATCTTCGACAAAGGCATAGCGGGCATCCAGTTCGTTACGCGTTGTGTCGTAACTGACGGTACCCACGATGCCGCCGTTTCGCGGGTCAAGCCCGTTGGTCGCCCCGGTTGCATCATAGAAATGGACGCCCCAATCCAGGCGGCCAGAAAGACCGATAATGGGCAGGACGCTGACGTCTACGCCGGCCCCCAAGATGGTGGTTGGTGTTGACTGGTTATCGGCCTGGAAAGTGATGCCGGTGGTGTAGTAAAGGTCGTTGTAGGCCTCCATGACCAACCATTGGGTCATGGGATAGGCATTTTCCATGATGTAATAACCATTGGGATCGGTGGCAACGGCCGTTGCCCCACGATCCATCAGTGAATTCTCCCGCTTGCGCATGGTCAAAGCGAAATTAGGAATACCGGGTTCGCCAACATCCTTAACACCATTCCGGTTCAAATCGTTAAATACATAACCGTCAAATCTGGTCCACCAGCCAGTCAGAGGCAAAATCCCCAGGTCGACTGTTTCGCCATTGGCGACGGTTACGTTAATTAAGTCGAGAATATAATTTTGCGGTTCATCCCACCATGTAATGGTGTAATTACCATCAGGCACGTTGGCAATGTCGAACGCGCCATTAGCATCACCCTGGCCAACATAAATGGCGGTATCCCCGTTATTCAAATCTGTCAGCGAAATCCAGGGGTTTTCAATTGGTTTGTCCAGTCTGGCGCCTGTCAGTCCGCCCCAGATCGTACCGGGCAAGCCGGTACCCCCCTTGGGTGGCACGTAGACCTTGGTAGCCTCAACCACCCCCCTGATATGACCGTTAGGGCCGCCAGGCAAGGAGTTGGTAGGATGGACAAAACCAAAAATGGCAACCGGGAACGGTTCGCCAGCAACGACAAATTCCGTATCCAAACCGGTTGCGCCTTCCATCACCCAGGCGTCCCAATCGTGGTTACCTTCCAGTGTGGTCGTTTGAATCCAGTTCTCGCCATCCGGGGGAACGGCCGAAAGCGCATAACGATTCGTGCCCATGTGCGGAATGACCAGATAACCATCGGCGTCGCTTACGCAGTTGAGACCTGGCTGATCAACAACGGGAAGCATGTCTGCATCAAGAGCGGAGAGCGGGATTTCGTGTGTAACGGGGTCTTCGCCTACATATGTAGTACAGAATGGATTACCGTAAACGTCGGTGGTAACTTCGCCCAGGTAGTCGGCCAGATGACCAACAAAGCCGGCTAAACCATGTTCAACCGGGACATCAGGCGCGCCATTTGTCGGCGAAATATCTTCAAAAATAAAGGCTTGAATGGTCGCGTCGGGCAGTGGTGTGGGCTGTAATTCAACTGTTACCGACATATTTGGCGTGGTACCATCGACGGTAAAATGTACGCCATCCAGTTTGTAACCATCAGCCATAACAGAAATCAAATAACGGCCGGGTTCCAAAGCAACGCCGGTCCCGCCCGCAAAATCTGATTGGTTGCCCTGAGTATAAATTGGGCTAGAACCGGGCACACCGGCAATCGAAACCCAGTGGCAGGATTCAGGATAACCCGGTTGGCCTGGTGCGGGCACATATTCCGGTGAACAGCCATCTGCCGGCGACCGCTGTTCGGTAGTGCCGGTGTTGTCCACGTTGATGATGTATTTAAAGTCTGTGACTGGGTCGCCTGCGAAAACGCCAGTTCCCCCCAACGCACGCGGCTCGGTGCGAGCGCTGACCACTTGTAGATTGACAGCGGTCTGAGCAGATGCGTGCCGTACAAAGGAACTGGTGGAAGCAAAAATGCCGGCTACCACAATGGTTATGCCGACGATGAGGGGAAGGATTCTTTTCCTGGGCATCAAATTGACCTCCTAGATTATGAAAAAGCTAAGGTACTTTGATTAGATCTGGTGGTTAAAAACATCATGGACACCTCCGAATGTGGTTCCAAAGGGAACGATCCTTTTAGCGAAGAATCTTTGGGTAAGGGGAATCATACGGCCGTTCAACCGTGCTTCTGAACATGTCTCATTACGACAAGAATTCAGCCGCTTAAAAACCGGTAATTTGATAATCAAATACAAGAGAAATATATCCAACTTAACCATTGGAAGTAGGGACACGACAACAGCAGGCATAAAAACCTCCGCTCCCCGGTTCTCGTTACTAAATAATAGGCATACTGCTGCAGAGTATGTTGACAGGCCACTTTCTATTGTTTGGAGGGACGTTTCTGAAGGTAAAAGATTGACTGAGGTGATTTTATGCCTTCAAATCCACTAATTTACTCTAGTACCTCAGTACCATCATTTAACCATAAATAGGTGCTGCCTGATAAGCGTAATCTGCACGGAAATTTGTATTGAATATGTCGGGATTAAATACGGGCAAAAAAAACCGGCTCCGTACTTTCTACGGAGCCGGTTAGGAAAAATTCATCGAGAAGCCATCTCAAATGACCGTTGAAAACATCAATTATCTTCTACTTGCAATAAATCGTGGTCGGCCGCAAAACGAACCAGTTCCGAACGGCTGTGAAAATTTAACTTGTTCATCAAATTGGATCGATGACTTTCTACGGTACGGACACTGATAGCCAGGATGTCGGCTATCTGGCGGTTGGTGTGGCCGTTAGCCAACAGGCGCAAAACTTCCACTTCGCGGGGCGTTAAAACATCGATGGAATTCTGCCTCCCCTCGTCGTTTTCCTCAGCGCTGCTCAAGAGGGCACGGGTCATAGCCGGGTGAACATACATATCGCCACGGGCTACAGCTTTAAGTGAATTAACCAACTCTGATTCCAAAGCCCGTTTAAGAATATAACCGGAGGCTCCCACTCGCAGCGCTTCTTGCAACAAGCTTTTGTCTTCATGGACGGTTAGAATCAGCACATTGATATCGGGGTGTTTTTGCCGCAGCAGGTGCGTGGCTTCCATGCCGCCGCAACCGGGCATATTCATATCCATTAACACGACATCTGGCTTTAGTTCTGCAGCGAGTTTTAGCGCTTCGGTTCCATCGGATGCCTCACCGATGACTTTAAAATCGTCGGACGTGTTCAAGAGTGCGCGAAGGCCAGCTCGCAGTAAGATATGATCGTCAGCTATCAACACGCGAATCGCCATAAGGCACCTCAATTTTCAGGGTTGTTCCACTTCCTAATGTGCTTTCTACGATGAATATTCCGCCTAACATTTCGGTCCGTTCTCGTATTCCTACCAGGCCCAGATGATCGTTAACTGTCCCATTGCTTGTGACTGTGGATGGATCAAAACCTACGCCGTTATCTTCAATAATGATATTGAGACTGTTCGGGTTTTGATTGAGAATCACGTCTACCCGTGTTGCGTGGGCGTGGCGGATAACGTTGGTGAGTGCTTCCTGGACGATACGGTAAACGGCCGTTTCCACCTCAAGTTGCAGCCGTTTCGCCACACCAACGGCCGCAAATTGGCCAATGATGTTATATTGGCTGCTAATCGTCTCCACATGCTGCGCCAATGCTTCCAACAAGCCCACATGGTCCAAACTGGCCGGCCGTAAATTGGAAGCCAAACGATGGAGATTTTCAGCTATCTCATCCACATTCTGCTTTAATCCAGCCAGGCCTGTTAAGATGGCGTCCGGCCGGTTGGCCTGCTGCTCCAAAAAGAGTAGTTGGAGCTTAAGGGAAGCCAACGATTGACCTGCTTCATCATGCAGTTCCCGAGCGATGAAGCGGCGTTCTGTTTCTTGTATTTCTACCAGACGGTGGGAAAGGGATTGCAACTGTTCACGACCAGCCTCGACCTGCTCAAACAGCCGAGCATTTTGAATGGCTGCTCCAGCCTGACTAACCAGGGCCTTGGTTATCTCGACATGGTGGCTGGTAAAGTAATTAGGCTGGTGTTTATTGATGACACAGAAGCCAATAACTTCATCTTCAATCGAGATAGGGACGCCCATTCCAGCTTTGCTCTTTTCGCCATCGATGAATGGTTCCCAGGTTGGGGTAACGGCCGTGTCCGGAATCCAGACATCCTCCCCCTCCCTGAATAATGTCCGCATCTGCGGATTGTCACATGAATCCGCCAACTGCAAAATATCATTCACCTGGAATCTACTCTCAAATTCACAGCCGCGACAGGTACGCACAACATATTGATCATCTCCATCAACAAGAATTGCAGCCGCGTTGTCATAAGGAACACCAACTACCAAGAGATCCAACAGGCTCTCCAAAACTTTATTTAGATTAAGTGATTGGTTTAATGCTTGACTGGCTATGGCTAAAATACCCGCCGCTTTTTCCAAAGTCCGCTGCTCAGTAATGTCTTTTTCAAGGAAGATTAAATGTGAAATTGCACCATTATCGTCGCGAACAGGCGTAACAACCTGCTCTTCGATACGATCCAGCCCATTATGAAGGTGAATATTCAACTCTTCTCGCCAAACCCGACCAGACAAAAGCGCCTGCCAGCGAGTTTCCTGCCCGTCAATCACCCCTTGCCTGGCCTCAACCCACCGCAAATTCCGCCCATAAGCATCAGTAGTGGTTAAATTTACGGATTCGGCGAAGGCTGGATTTGACCATTGAATATTACCTTGATTATCTGCGATCACAATGCCATCATCTGCACTTTCTAAAGCGGTCACCAACAAATGCAGCTTCCTTTCAGTTTGCTGCAACTTGTGCATATTAGAAAGCAGCGGGCGATAGGAGAAAATGTATAGCAGTGGGGGGATAAAGATGAGCAGCGTGGCAGAAACAAACGTTGTTTCCAGCACATGTTTTAACGTTTCATCATGCCCTTCGACCAAATATTCGTAAGAAAGCAAAGCCAGGGCGGTGACAAAAATAATTGTGACAATACTGCCGGCTAACAGACGAAAAGGTGAAAATTGATTCTTAAGCCAGGATAGTGATTCCGCTGTTTCGCCCTCTTGGGGATCTGCAAAGAGGGTTTGTGCATTCTGTGTGGTTGAATTACTCATATTACTTCTATGTATAAGATAACTGGATTTAATCAGGTTATGGTGGAAACAGCATAATCTTCCCAAGTAAGCAGCTATTCAGCCTTCTCCAAGTACTAATATACATGCTAAAAATTACTAAGTTTCTTACAAGAATAATCAAGTTAGCGCCAACATAAGGTGAAAAACCCACACCTTGCAACAATTTAATTTTCCCCGCCTATATGCACATCCCTTGATGTGCTTTTTGATCTTAGGATAATGGGGAGAGAAACGGCCGTTTCACCCAATCGGGACGACTTAATTTATCGCCCGAACTTCAGAATGAAAAACATCAGACAAAAACGAAAGACAAGACCCGAATCATCCTTTGTTTACACCAAACAAATCCG
This sequence comes from Ardenticatenaceae bacterium, assembly GCA_020634245.1. GTDB lineage: Bacteria > Chloroflexota > Anaerolineae > Promineifilales > Promineifilaceae > JACKCC01. The sequence continues at coordinate 176,299 of JACKCC010000009.1, forward strand.
GAATTGAAGCGCAAAGGCCAGTTTGGGAAAGCAAATAAGCGGCAACAAACAGCACAATCGCTCCCATCCAGAATGGGGAACCCACCATTATGTAATCGTAGGCCAACCCAGCACACAACGACCCAATGATATTCATAACACTGCCAACTGCGGAAGTAACACCCAATAATTTACCGGCCTCCTGAGATGACATACGTTCTACACTTAAAGTCGTCAATGTTGGAAAAATGAACGCGCTCATCCCGCTGCCCAGCATATAGATAAACAAAGCAAACCACAAAAACGGCGCAAAAAATACCCCCGTGGAAAAAGCGCCAGCCCCACTAATCCGCCAACCCCTGTATATTTTTCTCCAAATCGAGGCACCCAGCGCGGCACGAGGAAAGAATTTACCAGGGCGATAGCAAGACCAGACATCATCATCATCACACTTAAATGCCAAGTCTCTGCAAAAAACTTATCTATCATAAATAAAGCTGCAATACTGTTGATGCCATCTAGCTACCTGACAGTAATTTTTTAGGATGGGATGACAGTCAAAAAACCTGTTAAAGTAGAAACAGACAATTTCACTATAACAGGAGTTACAAATGACTGTCATCCGTACCTATCATACAATGATCAATAAGATTCAACATACCATTCCAACTGGCCATGCTTATCGTTTGCGTAACCTTGCCTGGTTCGTGACCGGGATTTTCCACAGTCAGTCGGTACATATATCCAAGGTGGCTAACAAGATTCCTGGTCAGGCCAAACGAGTAAGCCAAACACGACGTCTCAGTCGTTTTCTGGATAATAGCCAGGTTCGTGTACGTCAATGGTATCGTCCCGTGGCGTCATCTTTGTTGCAGGAAGCGGCCAAATCCGGTGTCATTCGTTTAATCATTGACGCCACAAAGGTAGCCCAAAACCATCAATTACTGATGGTTTCCCTGGCCTATCGATGACGAGCCTTGCCCGTCGCTTGGACGTGGATACGAAGTGCTATAGGGCATAGTTCCGGTTCCAAGCAAGCCGCCTTGCAGTGGAATAACTTGACAACCCTATAACACTCTTGTATTCTATCAAGAAATACAATTGTGAGCGCTCACATATGCGTTTTCATCCCCGATAAAACGCCATTATAGAACTGCCATGAACCGGCAACGCGTGACTATTAACGATGTAGCAAGATTAGCAGGGGTTTCTTACCAAACCGTTTCACGTGTCATCAACAACAAGCCAAACGTAAGCAACAGCACCAGAAAGCGTATTCAAAAAATTATTACCGAGACCGGTTATAGACCTAGTCCAATTGCCCGTAGTCTGGCTACAGCCCGAACAGCCACTATTGGCCTGGTGGTACCTGACATCTCTAACCCTTACTTTTCCGCCTTAGCTCGTGGAGTTGAACAAGTAGCCTACGCCCATAATTATAGTGTTCTACTGTGCAATACAGGCGAAGATGCTTCACGTGAGCTAGACGTGCTGCGTACACTAGATGAAATGTACGTAGATGGCGTGATTGTTTGTGGTCTTCGCCAAGCAGATGCTCCTCTCCAGCAAGCGCTCGATTGTTTTCGAGCTTTTGTAATGATTAATCGACGCTTTGCCAATAAGGTGACACCAGCTATTAACGTGGACGATGTTTTAGGTGGTTATTTGGCAACCACACACTTACTAGATTTGGGCCACACGGCCATTGGTTACATTGCTGGTCCAACTACTTCTTTCAGTGGTGTTAGGCGGTTAAAAGGGTACGAAAAGGCATTAGCAGAAGCTGGCATTCATCGAAAACCAGGCTGGGTACAGTATTGCACGCCAACTGTCGCTGGTGGTGAAACAGCGGTCCGTTTATTAAACACCAACCACCCAGAAATATCGGCCTTATTTTGTTATAACGATTTGGTCGCCATAGGTGCAATGCGAGACTGTTTGGCACAAGGACGGCGGATACCCGAAGATATGGCCATAGTTGGCTATGATGACATCATGCTAGCCACCCTGGTCTCCCCACCACTCACTACATGCCATGTTCCCCGCGAGGAAATGGGAAGTCAGGCAGTCACCATGCTGCTTAGCTGCATAAATGACGAAGCTAACATGTGTAACGAAATTATCATCACGCCAGAACTGGTTATTCGGGCAAGCACGTTGGGAACGAACACGGCCGTTACCAAACCATGACACACTCAAATCACCCAACTTGCAATTAGTGAACTCTTAAACCGACAAGGAGGTGCTCAAAAACAAGAGTATTTCAAAAACAGGAAGAGAAGAATACAGAATTTTAATTGGAAAGTACCCACATTTTCACGGAGAAGAAAAATGAAATTCAAATCAAGATCGATTCGGAATTTGATAGTTGGAATCAGTTTAATGCTGATTCTTGGCTTATTGCTAGTTGGCTGTTCCAGCCCGCCAGCTGAAGAAGCCCCCGCAGTTGAAGAACCAGCCGCAGAAGAGCCGGCTATGGAGGAACCCGCAGCTCAAGAACCAGCAGTCGAAGAGCCTGCTGCCGAAGAACCAGCCGCCGAAGAACCAGCCGCCGAAGAACCAGCTGCTGAAGAACCGACCGCAGCAGAATCTATGTACCATGAAGCGCCAATGTTGGCCGAAATGGTAGCTGCTGGCGAACTGCCGCCAGTTGACGAACGTCTGCCCAATGAACCATTAGTCGAAGACGTTGTCGATTCAATCGGCGTTTACGGTGGCACCTTGCGTCGCGCTTTTCTTGGCCCTGGCGACCACAATAATTACACTCGTGTCGTCTATGACGCTTTAGTACGCTTTGCGCCCGACGGCTCCGAAGTCATCCCGCACATCGCCAAGGGTTGGGAATCGAATGATGACTTCACCGAATGGACGGTTTTCCTGCGCGAAGGCATGAAGTGGTCAGATGGTGTACCCTTTACGGCCGATGACATCCTGTTCTGGTATGAACACATCCTGCTCAATGAAGACCTCTCACCAACCACACCGGTTTGGATGCAGAATGCAGATGGATCCGTAGCCACAGTCGAAAAGGTAGATGATTACAGCGTAAAGTGGACTTACGGGCAGCCTAACACAGCTTTCTTGTTAGATTTGGCTAATAAAGATGGCGCAGACAAGGCAATCGAAAATCTATCTTTTGTACCAGCCCATTATCTGATGGATTACCATCCCGATTTTGCCGATGCGGCAGACCTGCAAGCCAAGGTTGATGAAGCTGGGTTTGATACCTGGGTAGAACTCTTTGCTGTTCAAGCAATGCCCCATGTCAGCGGTACTCGCCCAAGTACGGCTGCCTGGATGCCTAACGGCACTAGCGTCTCCGATCAAGTCTTCACTATCGTTCGTAACCCTTATTACTTCGCAGTAGATCCCGAAGGCAACCAGTTGCCCTACATCGATGAGGTACGCTTTACTTTCTTTGCCGACAAAGAAGCCCTGAACCTGGCTGCCGTTGCTGGCGAAATCGATCTCCAGGGTCGTCATATCGATATGAGCGCCTACCCAGTACTCAAAGAAAACGAAGATGCTGGTAACTATCACGTCATCACCTGGCCCACTTTTGGTGGCTCAGATGCCGCAGTTACATTCAACCAAACCTGGGTAGCCAACGATCCCGTCTTGGGTGAATTATTCCAGAACCATGACTTCCGCGTCGCGCTGTCTTATGCCATCGACCGCGAAGCCATTAAGCAATCGGCCTTCTTAGGACTTGGCGAGGCGCGCCAGCCCGTGCCTGCGCCATTCCATCCCTACTATCCAGGGGATGAATATGCTTTCATGTACACGGAACACGATATCGATCAAGCGAATGCCTTGTTAGACGATATCGGCCTGACCGAGCGCGATGCCGACGGCTTCCGCTTGTTACCCAACGGCGAACCAATGGATATTGAACTCAGCGTAGTGCCGCAGTTTGGCAACTGGCCAGATATTGGTCAATTGATTGTCGAAGACTGGGCGGATGTAGGCATAAAGGCCCATGTGGAGGTTCGCGAACGTACCATTCATTTCGCAATGAGACCTAACAACGAACTGATGGCTGAACTCTGGAATAACGATACCACCGGCTTCCCCTTCAGTGGTCAACCACAACAGGATGTCCGCAGCTCTGTCGCCACGACCTTTGGCCCGCTTTACCGTGTCTGGTATGAGACCAAAGGCGAGGAAGGCCTCGAACCACCAGATGAGATCAAACAGCTGGTTGAAATCATTGACGAGGCTAAAGTGTCTGGTTCCGAGCGCCAGATTGAACTGGCTCAAGAGTTGTTCAAACTTTGGGCTAACAGCGTTTATCAAATCGGTACAGTTGGCCTGACCCCCATGGTTCAGGGTGTGGTTGTTGCCAATGACAACTTGATGAACGTACCAGCAGTCGCCGGTAATGACTGGCCTTTGCGGACGCCTGGTGACACCCGTCCCGAACAGTACTTCTTTGCTCAATAGCAAAATGTAAATGAGAATGGACCATTCGGCCAGAATGGTCCATTCTGGTAAAAGAAGAAATCCAGGTGGGGGAACTGATCATTTTGTCTCACCCACCTGGTGGCCTATTTATTTAATTGCGCTGGGGTAATCTTTATGTCTCAATACATCATCAAGCGCTTAATACTTCTGCCCTTTCTGCTGGTTATCTTTTCGATTTTCGCTTTTGTCATTATTCAAGCACCGCCAGGTGACTTTATTACGACCTATATTGCTGATTTGGCTGCCTCTGGTTCCGCTGTTGATCAGGCGCAGATGGATGCTTTGCGTGAGCGATACGGCCTTGATCAACCGATGTACATGCAATACATCAAATGGATGAGCCGCATCGTCACCGGAGACTTAGGTTTTTCCCTTGATTGGCAAAAACCGATCAAGGAATTAATCGGTGAGCGCATCGCCTTGACAGTCATGCTTGGCCTTTTCACTTTTGCTTTCACCTGGGTGCTGGCTGTGCCCATCGGCATCATATCCGCCGTAAAACAGTACTCATTCCTCGATTATGCTTTCAGCATTTTTAATTATTTTGGTGTGGCCACGCCGACTTTTATGACAGCACTGATCATCATGTGGCTGGCCTTCACTAAATTGGGTATCAGCGTGACCGGGCTTTTCTCTCCGGAATACATTGACGCTCCCTGGTCTATGGCCCGCGTGGAAGATCTCCTGCGGCACATGTGGCTGCCCATGGTCATCCTTGGCCTGGATGGCACGGCACGGCTGGCACGTATTATGCGCGCTAACCTCTTGGATGAACTGAATAAGCCTTATGTAGAAATGGCACGGGCTAAAGGTATGTCCGAGTGGAAATTAGTGCTGAAGTACCCGGTGCGCCTAGCCATTAATCCTCTGGTCAGTACGATTGGCTGGTACCTGCCTTTAATCTTCTCTGGCAGCGTCATTGTGGCTACCGTTATGAATTTGCCAACCATTGGCCCCATGCTGCTGCGCTCCTTGATCAGCCAAGATATGTTCCTGGCAGGCACTATCGTCATGATATACCTTTTCTTAGCTGTCATCGGCACCCTGATCTCGGATATTCTGCTGGCGTGGCTTGATCCTCGCATCCGAATGGAGTAGTCTGGCTATGAGTCCCGAAACAAACCCCTCTTCGACTACGACCATAATTCCTTCGCAAAGTTCTCCTACCCATGAGGAAGAAGTTGATTCAATTTATGTTGCCCCAAACTGGAAGTTGGTATGGTGGCGATTCAAGAAACATCGTCTGGCTTTGGCCAGCACCTTCATTGTTATTCTAGTCGCTGTTGTGGCCATAATCCCGAGCTTTTTTAGCACTCAAGCTCCAGACGAGTCAGTCGCTACCGAATTGTTTATCCCGCCCCAGCGAGTGCACTTCTTTGATGATGGACATCTGCGATTGTTTGTCTATGCAGTTATCGGCGTTCGAAATCCAAATACGTTACGCATGGAGTGGGAAGTTAACCCTGATGAAAAGATCTATTTGCAGCTTTTTGCCCAGGGGTACAGCCACAAAGTACTGGGATTCGAAACCAACCGACACTTTATCGGTCTGAAGGAGCCTGAATCAGGTGCCCCTTTCCATCTATTGGGAACAGATCGTTTAGGGCGCGACGAATGGTCACGTCTCATGTATGGTACGCGTACATCACTATCGATAGGCTTGCTTGCTGTTATTATCAGCACGATCCTGGGCATCATCCTTGGTGGACTATCGGGATATTACGGCGGCACGACGGATATGATCATCCAGCGGTTGATCGAATTACTACAGTCGCTGCCGGCCATTCCTATTTGGCTTGCTTTGTCAGCGGCCATGCCGCGCACATGGTCGGTGGAACAGACCTATTTAGCCATCACGGTAATCCTAGCTCTGATCGGCTGGACGACCCTGGCACGCGAGATCCGCAGTCGGTTTCTTTCGCTGCGAGAAGAAGATTTTGTGGTTGCAGCTAAATTGTCTGGTTCAAAGGAATCCCGTGTGGTCTTTCGGCACATGATGCCGACGATGTACAGCCATATTATTGCGGCCGTTACACTCGCCATTCCGGTCATGATCATCAGTGAAACCTTTTTGAGTTTCCTGGGGTTGGGGCTGCGACCGCCAGCCATCAGTTGGGGTGTATTGTTACAAGAAGCACAAAACTTGCAGTCTATCGCCCTGGCCCCCTGGCTTCTTTTACCTGGTCTGGCCGTAATAATCACCGTCTTGGCCATGAATATCATGGGGGATGGTTTGCGCGACGCGGCCGATCCTTATAGTCATTAATTAAATAATCAGATAGAGCGAACAGTATATGGATAAAGAACCAAAACCCTTGCTCTCAATACGAAATTTGAAGACCTACTTCGAAATGGACGAGGGAACATCACAAGCTGTCGATGGCGTGAGCTTTGACGTCCATCAAGGACAGGTTGTAGGCGTCGTCGGTGAAAGCGGCTGTGGCAAAAGCGTCACGATCAAGTCGGTCTTACGCATCGTGCAAAAACCGGGAAAGATTATCGATGGAGAAATTCTTTGGCGGCGTCGGCTAGAAAATGGACAGGAAGACCTAATTGACCTGGCTAAATTAGATGGACAGGGAAAAAAGATGCGGTCGATCCGCGGCGGAGAAATCGCATTGATTCCACAAGAGCCTATGGCGTCTTTCAGCCCAGTACATACCGTTGGCGACCAACTCATTGAAGCAGTCCGTCTACATATGGATGTCAGCAAGAAAGAGGCTAAAGGGATCGCTATTGAGCGGCTGCGGGAAGTTGGTATGCCTAGCCCTGAGCAGCGCTTAGATTCTTACTCTTGGGAACTAAGTGGTGGCCTCCGCCAACGAGCCATGATTGCCATGGCCCTGTCTTGTAACCCCCGGCTGCTCATCGCTGATGAACCAACGACGGCGATTGATGTGACCACGCAGGCTCAAGTCCTCAACCTTCTGCGACGATTGCAAAACGAGCATAATATGTCGATTATCTTCATCACCCATGATCTGGGTGTTATTGCGCAGGTGGCAGACTATGTGGTAGTGATGTATTTGGGCCGCATTGTGGAGACGGGTCCAGTGGACGACATTTTTCATAATCCGCAGCACCCTTACACAAAAGCCCTCCTTGAGTCTATCCCGACGATTCATTCAAAGTCCAAGGAGTTCTTGCCAACTATTGAAGGTTCGATCCCTCATCCTTTCACCCGGCCGGCCGGGTGTCCTTTCTATCCACGATGTTCAGCTTTTATGCCAGGCACATGCAACCGGTTAACTCCTATCTTGAAGGCTGTCAATGAAAGACAATCGGTTAGCTGTTTTTTGCACCACAGTGCTTCTGAAGAAGAACAAGCGGCGCAGGGTAAAGATAAATCCAAGTGACGAGAGAAAAACACGACGTTTACAAAGAAAGATAACCAACAAATTTTTGCAGTTTACATAGGCAACCTCTATGGCGGAATCAACTAATAGTAAGCCCATTCTCCTTGAAGTTAAGAATCTCAAGAAGTTTTTCCCTATCCAAAAGGGATTTTTCAAGCGCGTCGTGGGCCAGGTTAGGGCCGTTGATGACGTAAGCTTTTTCATCAACGAGGGTGAAACTCTGGGGCTGGTTGGTGAAAGCGGGTGTGGCAAAACCACAACGGCGCGCTGCATTTTGCGCGCTGTTGATCCTTCCGCAGGCGAAATCCTCTTCCTGAAGGGTTCGGGCGAAAGGGTCGATATTGCAACCCTATCTGAAGAAGAAATGCGCCTTCTGCGTGGCGAGATTCAAATGATCTTCCAAGACCCCTATGCCTCGCTTAATCCCCGGCACAATATCTTCGACATTGTTGGCGAGCCGCTTTTTGTGATTCAGCAAATGACTAATCGAGCCGAGCGGCAGGCACGCGTTGCGGAACTGCTTGAACTGGTTGGGCTACGGCCGGAATACATGCAGCGTTTTCCACATGCGTTTAGTGGGGGTCAAAGGCAACGCATTGTCATTGCTCGTGCATTGGCCTTAAATCCACGCTTGATTGTGGCCGACGAGCCTGTTTCAGCGCTTGATGTTTCTGTGCAGGCCCAAGTTCTGAATTTGATGTTGGATTTGCAGCGCAAACTCGGTTTGACCTACCTGTTTGTGGCTCATGATTTGAGTGTAGTGAAGCATATCAGTGACCGAGTGGTTGTGATGTACGTGGGCAAAATTGTGGAAATGTCGCCTACCGACGAACTTTACTATCAACCTTTACATCCTTATACAGAAGCGCTTATGGAGGCTGTTCCTGTGGCCGACCCACGGATACGCTCGGCCATGACTGAGCTTGAAGGTGATGTGCCTAGTCCAGCTAATCCACCATCTGGCTGCTACTTCCATCCGCGCTGCAAATATGCAATTGATATTTGTTCCAAGAAGTCACCAGAACTACTGGAACCAAGGCCAAATCACTTTGTAAGCTGTCATCGTGCCCATGAATTGCAGCTTACCGGTATAGGCGATCCGTAAGAGGAGTAATTCAAACTCGTGAAAACAATTCGATGGGGCATCGTCGGTTGCGGTGATGTCACCGAAGTGAAAAGTGGTCCTGGCTTGCAAAAAGCGCGGCATTCTGCTCTGGTTGCTGTGATGCGGCGTAATGGTGAATTAGCCAAAGATTATGCCCAGCGACATGGCGTGCCGACCTGGTATGACGATGCCGAAACATTGATAAATGACCCCCAGGTGGATGCTGTCTACGTGGCGACACCACCTTCTTCTCACAAAGCGTACACGATTATGGCGGCGCAGGCTGGCAAACCGGTGTATGTGGAGAAGCCAATGGCTTTGAATTATGCCGAATGTGTGGCGATGATCGAGGCTTGTGAAAAAACGGCAAGCTCCGAAGGAGCCATTCCCCTCTTCGTCGCCTATTACCGTCGCGGCCTGGATCGTTTTCTCAAAATTAAAGAACTGCTCGACAGCGGAGCGATTGGTGAAATGCGATTTGTCACCATCACTCTTTACCAGCCGGTCCATTCTGAAGAACTGAATAAAGATACACTGCCTTGGCGAGTGCTGCCAGAAGTAGCTGGCGGCGGCTATTTTGTAGATTTAGCTTCGCACCAGCTAGATTTTCTCGATTATGTTCTGGGCCCAATTCGTTCCGTTCATGGCTTTGCGGCCAATCAAGCTGGTCATTATCCAGCGGAGGATATTGTTTCCGGTTCCTTTGTGTTCGAGTCGGGCGTGCAAGGGATGGGGACATGGTGTTTTTCTACGTTTGATGCGCTAGATCGCACCGAAATTGTGGGTAGCAAAGGGCGAATCGCCTACACCACATTTGATGATACACCTATCACTTTAACAACTGCGTCTGGCACAGAGGAATTCGCCATTGGCTACCCGGAACATATCCAGCAGCCGCTCATCCAATCTGTTGTTGATGCGTTGAACGGCCTAAGAACCTGCCACAGCACAGGGAATAGTGCGGCGCGTACCAGTTGGGTGATGGATCAGATGCTGGCTGGTTACAAGTTTTGAAATTATACGGATGATAAAAATGGATTACGTTTTTGGCACAACCCAGATGAAGCGCTATCGCTTTCCTACGCACATCAACGATTTGGTGATGGATCGTTCTCAGGCCACAGCCAGTGAAGTGTTTGTGGTCGAACTGGCTCCCGGTGAAGCGCCGCCGCTGCACCAACACGACGACACGGAACAGATTTTTTATATTTTGGAGGGAAACGGCCGTTTAGAAATCGGTCCAGATACCACCCCCTACCCGGTCAAACCCGGAGATGTGGTGCGCATCCCGCCGGCCACGCTGCACCGCATTCACTGTGTGGGAACGGCCGTGCTGTGTTATTTGGCTGTTGATTGTTTTCCTAACGGCCGTCCCCATGCCGAACCCACCTGGGACCGTCACGTGCAAACCGTTTGCCGTGAACAGGGTTGGGATTACGAGTCCATCGTAAAAGAGTGAAGAAAACGATGCCAGATAAGAACCGATTTGCATTGGTGAACGGCCGTATCGTTCTACCAGATCGCGTTGTAATGGGAAAAGCCGTCCTCATTGAAGGTACAATAATTGCCGGGATTGTAGAGGCGGATCTGTTAGGTGACGATGTGGCGCGGGTGGATGTGAACGGCCGTGTCATCACCCCCGGCCTCATTGACATCCACACCCACGGCGCACTGGGCCACACGTTCAACGAGCCAACCGCCGAAGCCTTTGGCGCCATCACGGCCGAGAATGCCCGGCGCGGCGTGACGGCACTACTGGCTACCACAGCCACCGCTCCCATCCCCGACCTGGCGGCCAGCCTGGCATTTGCCCGGCAGTGGATGCAAGAAGACCATAACGGCGCGCAGCTTCTAGGCGTACACGTAGAAGGCCCCTACTTTAACGTGGCTCAGGCCGGTGCTCAAGACCCGGCCAACGTCCGCAATCCTGACGACTGTTCTGTTGATCAACTGCTGGCTTACCATGACGTTATCCGCCAGTTCACCTACGCGCCGGAACTACCCGGCGCTGTAGAATTGACCAAACGCTTGGTTGAGTTGGGCATTGTTGCCGCCGCCGGACACAGCTCAGCCAAAGAGGAAGAAGTGGCGGCCGCTATTGATACCGGCCTGCACCACATCATCCATATTTGGAGTGCCCAGTCCACAACAGTGCGCGAAGGTCCCTGGCGCAAACCTGGTTTACTCGAGGTTTCGCTGGTTTACGACAACCTCACCGTGGAGATGATTGCCGACAACAAACATTTACCGTCTACCTTGATGAAGCTGGCTTACAAATGTATCGGCCCGGATCGGCTTTGTATCATTTCCGATGCGACCAGCGGTGCCGGATTGCCAGACGGATCGCGCTTCCGCATGGGCGGGCTGGAGTATGAAGTGGATGACGGTGTGGGCATGATGCTCGACCGCTCGTCTTTTGCCGGTAGTTCAACGCTGCTTAATGAGATGATTCCCATTCTCATTGAGCGTGTCGGCGTTCCTCTGCCGGAAGCGGTACGCATGGCATCGCTGACCCCGGCCCGTGTGATTGGCGTGGCAGATCGTAAGGGCAGCCTGGAAGCAGGTAAAGATGCCGACATCGCCATTTTTAATGATGATTTCACTGCCTGGCGGGTGCTGATAAACGGCCGTTGGGCAACATAAACCAACCTCCCGGAGGTTTAAGAGGAGACTGTTTTGACTGAACAAGCATTATTGGAAACGAAAGTAGATTTACTCCCCGTCAGCATTTACCCAACAAATGATGCAATGGGGCATGCGGCGGCGCAAGCAGCGGCCCAAATCATCCAGCAAGCCATCGCCGAAAAAGGGCAGGCCAGCATTATTATTGCTACCGGCAATTCACAATTAACCTTTTTAGAAGCATTGCGCGAAATCAAGGACATTGAGTGGGCCAACGTGGCAATATTCCATATGGATGAGTACGTGGGATTAGAACCTGGCCATACGGCCAGCTTCCCCGCCTTTTTGCAACGTCATTTGCTCGACCACATTCCCGCGCCTGCTGCATTCCATCCGGTTATTGCCCGCGAAGGGCATCTGGAAACCGACTGCGCCGAGTACGCTCGCCTATTACGCACCCATCCGGTCGATTTTTGCGCGATGGGTATTGGCGAAAACGGCCATCTGGCATTTAACGACCCACCATTTGCTGAATTTGACGATCCAGTTTGGGTAAAGGTCATCCGGCTAGATGAGATGTCGCGGCAACAGCAGGTGGGCGAAGGACATTTTGGCGGCCTGGATGAGGTGCCTACACACGCTATCACGCTTACTATTCCCGCACTTTTGGCGGCAAAACGAGTGTTTTGCATTGTACCTGAAGCGCGGAAGGCGAACGCGGTTTATGACACCATAAACGGCCCGATCACCGAAGCCTGTCCCGCTTCGATTATGCGGCAAAAACCGCACGTTCATCTCTATTTGGACGCAGAGGCAGCGGCAAAAGCATATCCGGCATGATGAATTCGCGCGAACGATTATTAACTGCTCTTGATCACCGGGAAGCGGATCGCATCCCGTTTGACCTGGGCAGCATTCAGGTGTCAGGGATTCACGAGATTGCCTATAGGAATCTGAGACGAGCGTTAGGATTGCCGGAAACGGCCGTTACCCTCTGTGACACCATCCAACAATTAGCCCTCGTTGAAGACGACCTGGTTGAGCGGCTAGGAATTGATACGCGCGGTCTTTATCCACTCAACAGCCACAATTGGGGCATCGTCGAAGAAGATATGGGCGACTATTGGGCTTATCATGACGAGTGGGGCATCACCCATCATCGTCCCAAAGAAAATGGCTTCTACTACAGCATTGTTGACGTTCCTCTGCCCAAATATGATATTACTGCCGAAGACCTGGCCCAGCTTTCCTGGCCTGATATGGGCGCAAAATGGCGGGTAGACGGATTGCGCCAACAGGCAGAGCAGTTTCGGGCAGCGGGCTATGCTGTCGTTCTCAAGGATGCGTTTGCCGGTATCTTTGAATTTGCCCAGCGCATTGTCGGCATGGAAAACCTGTTGTTGATGATGAGTCTTGATGAAGCGGCGGCCGGCCTTCTGTTTGATAAGATGCTGGAGCTAAAACTGGCTTATTGGCAAACTGCTTTGACAGAATTGGGCGACCTGGTTGACGTGGTCACTTACGCCGACGATTATGGCACGCAAGTTTCGCAGTTAATTTCACCCGCTATGTTCCGGCAACAGATCAAGCCGCGCGTACGGCAGGTATTGGCGCTGCAAGCAAAACTGGCTCCCCACGCCAGGCGGCTGTTCCATTCGGATGGCAATGTACGCCCGCTCATTCCCGATTTTATCGAGATAGGTGTGGATATTTTGAACCCGGTGCAGGGAACGGCCGTAAACATGAACCCACTTGACCTCAAACGTGAATACGGCCGTGAATTGGTCTTTTGGGGCGGCGGCGTCGATACGCAAGGCATCCTGCCCAACGGCACGCCGCAAGAAGTCAAAGATGACGTACGTCGCAACATCGACGCCCTGGCTCCCGGCGGTGGCTACGTGTTCAACACCGTTCACAACATCCAGGCCGACGTGCCGCCCGAAAACATCATCGCCATGTGGCAGGCGCTCCAGGAATATGGTGTTTATTAGGACGGCTTTATGAGTGGTGTAACAGCCGATCAATTCATCCCCATCGAACTGGTTTTTAACCCCAACTGGTGGTATCAGACCGCCGGTATTTCATTCGATGAATCCTTTTATTTTGATCCGGCCACCCGCATCCAAAACGACGTCGTCATGCGGCGGACTTTGTATGAACGATTTGGCGAATTGGGAATGGGCGAACCAAACCCACAGCCCCGGCCCATCATCGGTTCACAGCATGTGGCCGGTGGTTTCGTCATTCCGGCACTGCTAGGCGCAGAAATCTTGTTTGCCAAAGACGCTGCTCCCCAGCCATTACCTATGGAATTGAGCATCGAACAGATTGACGCCATGCAAAAACCTGATTTCCATAAAACCTGGCCGATGAACGAATTCATCCAACAAATGGATGCGCTGGAAGCGGAATGGGGGTATGTGGTCGGCGGCATGAACACGGACGGCTTATTGAATGCCGCCTACCACCTCTACGGCCAACAATTATTTGTTGATTTTTATGAGACACCAGACCGTGTACGGCGACTGCTGGACATGATTGGCGAACTAATTGTGGATGTGGCGCTTTATTTGCGTGAACGCACAGGCGACTGTTCAATTGCCGTCAATCGGATGGTCGAACACATCGATCCGATGCTGTTTTTCCATGCCAACTGCTCGGTGCAGATGATCTCACCCCAAAGTTACCGCGATATTCATCTGGCAGCGGAGCAGAAAATGGCGGCGCGCATTCAGCCTTACGGCATTCATCACTGCGGCGACAACTTGCACAAGATTGCGCCGGTTTATGCGGAGCTGCCGTTGACGATGGTGGATGTTGGCTGGGGGTCAGATGTAACGGCCGTTCGCCAAACCCTCCCCAACGTGTTCCTCAATCTACGACTGAGTCCCGTGCGAATGCTGCAAGCCACGCCGCAAGAAATCGCTACCGATACCAAAAATCTGCTTAAAGCGGCTGGGCCTTTGGAAAATGCGGGCGTTTGCTGCATCAATATGGATTACGGAACCCCTGATGAAAACATCTTCGCCATGGCCGAAGTAGTAAACAAATATCGAAAATATGGTGGTTAAATGATGACAACACCCTGGAATCGTTTCAAACAAGCTGCTCGTCTGGACGAGCCGGATCAAGTCCCCGTTGCCCTCATCGTCGATAGTCCCTGGCTCCCCGGCTATGCCGGCATTGATACCCGCGACTATTTTTTATTTCCCGACAAGTGGCTGCAAATCAACCTTGATTTATTAGACCGCTTTCCAGACGTGGTCTGGATTCCCGGTTTTTGGATAGAGTACGGGATGGCCGCCATGCCGTCATCATTTGGCGTGCGCATTCACTTTCATCCTAACTATCCTCCTTCTTTGGAACCGGTAACAACCGACATCAATCATTGGGCCAACGCGCCGCTGCCTGATGTGCATGAAGATGGGTTTATGCCATTGGCGCTGCGCCTGTACGAGCACACCGAAGCCCGGTTACAAGCCCAAGGATTAGGCATCAAAATGGTCGCGTCACGCGGCCCCATGGTCACTGCTGGCTGGCTTATGGGGGTTGGCGATTTGATGATGAGCCTCATCATGAACCCGGCCGAGATTCATCGTTTTCTCGACAAAATCACGACGACGATTATCCGCTGGCTGCACGCCCAACTGGACACACTGACTGCCCCTGAAGGCATCCTGCTCCTGGATGATGTCGTCGGTATGATTTCCGTGGAGCACTATTCCGAGTTCGCCGCCCCCTATTTACGCCGAATTTTTGACGAATTTGAAGGGCTGGTGCGCATTTATCACAATGACACACCTTGCCCCCACCTGTACGGTGCGCTGGCTGATGCAAATTTTGATGTCTTCAATTTTTCTCATACAGCCGATATTGCCGAAACGAAAGCCAAAATGGGGCATCGCGTGGCTCTAATGGGGAATGTAGCGCCCCTGGACATGGGGGCGCGGGGCACGCCGCAAGCGGTTGAGGCTGCGGCGACAGCTTGCCTGGACAAAGCAGCGCCAGGCGGCGGCATGATTTTGTCCTTTGGCGGCGGCGTTTCACCCGATACGCCGGCCGAAAATATTGATGCGATGCTGCGGGCTGCCCGCAATTGGCAGCCGCCGGCAAATTCAAAACCAATCAGTTTAGAATCTGAAAAGGCACAGCCGAAACAAGAAAATTCACGGCGCACGAGGCGAAGAAGGTCAAGATAACCTTTTTTGTTTCGCCGGGAAGACCCTAAGGGTTTAAAAAACCCTTAGGGTCTTTAACACAGGAATTTTGAGAATGAACACTTACCAATCTTCACCCGACCGTTATTTTGACCCCGATCCAGCGCAGCGCAAGGCGGCGCTGACGCTGTACGAATCTATCGCTGATTTGCCGCTGATATGCCCGCATGGGCATGTCGACCCGCGACTGTTTGCTGATCCCGACTACACCTTTGGCTCGCCGGTAGAACTTCTCATTATCCCCGACCATTACATTTTCCGGATGCTCTACTCACAAGGAATACCGCTGGAAAAGTTGGGAATCCCCCGTGCCGATGGCAGCGAAACGGAGACCGATCATCGCCAAATCTGGCAGATTTTTGCCGACCATTTTTACTTGTTTAGCGGCACGCCGTCGGGAACGTGGTTTATGGATGAACTGTATTCCGTGTTTGGCATTACGGAGAAGTTGACCGGCACGAATGCGCAAGCCATTTACGACCAAATTGACGACAAGCTGCGTTCGCCGGCATTCAGGCCGCGGGCGCTGTTTGACCGGTTTGGAATTGAAACACTGACGACAACGGATGCGGCGACGGATTCGTTGGCTCATCATCAGGCGATAAAGGATTCGGGGTGGCACGGCCGTATCCTGCCCACCTTCCGCCCCGATGCCGTTGTGAACCTGGACACCCCCAATTGGCGCAGCGAGATCGACAAATTAAGCGCTGTTTCCGGCATGGATGTGACCAATTATACTGCTTTCGTGCAGGCGCTGGAAAACCGGCGCGCCTTTTTTAAGCAAATGGGAGCCACGGCCACTGACCATGCTGCTTTAACCGCATACACCAATCGCCTGAGCGATGCCGAGGCGGATGCCATCTTCCAATGCGCCCTAAAAGGGGACGCCGCGGCCGAGGATGCTGCCCGGTTTACCGGCCACATGCTCATGGAAATGGCCCGGATGAGTATCGAAGATGGTCTGGTGATGCAGCTTCACGTCGGCTCTTTCCGCAACCACAACCCGGCGATTTTTGAGAAGTTTGGCAAGGATATGGGCGCTGACATTCCACTGGTGACAGAGTTTACAGAGGCGATACGGCCGTTACTCACCGCGTACGGCAACCATCCCGAATACAATCTCATCCTATTCAACTTAGATGAAACGACCTATGCCCGTGAACTGGCCCCGCTGGCCGGCCATTATCCGGCCGTCAAACTGGGGCCGCCCTGGTGGTTCCACGACAGCATAAACGGCATTCGCCGCTACTTTGATCAGGTGATGGAGACGGCCGGATTGTATAACACGGCCGGTTTCAACGACGACACCCGCGCCTATCTTTCCATTCCCGCCCGGCACGATGTCTGGCGGCGGGCCAGCGCCGATTGGGTCGCTGGTCTGTTGGTGCGCGGCATTGTCGACGAAACCGACGCGCAGGAAATGATGCGAGCGTTGGCGTATGATTTGGCAAAACGAGCTTATAAACTTTGAGAATAAACAATGACACAAATTTCATTTTCACAAGGGACAATCTACCCTGATTCAATCACACATCACAATAACACAACTTATGCTCTAACAAAATTAGCCGCCAGCGGCGAAAAGCGGTTGCTCATTCAAGGGAATACGAGTGAATTTGTGGGAAAGGTAGTGAATGATATGTTGGTGTGTAAGTTAACGGCCGTAAACGCCGCCACCTTACGCACTCGATTGCCCTGGCTCAACCCGGTTCCACTGGGAAGACAAACCTCCTTTGGTTTCGGTGATCGATTGGGAATAGCTACGCCCGGACACATTGCCTCGCTGCGTGCCGCCATTCAAGGCAAACCTATTGCGCCCATCTTTGCCCAGCAGTCGGTACGCGAAAACACACGTACGGGACGCACGCCGCAAGGGGTGTTGGATGATGCGATGTGGGGCGTTTTTCAGGAAGGGTGGCGCGATTTGTGGGGAGCCGATGCCGATCATGTCAAGGAAGTGGCCGATTTAGACCCATTTGTGGCCGCCGGTTACACGTTTTACACAATTGATCCCAGCGATTACGTGGACAATGAGGCCCAAACGGATGATGCAGCCACACTGCGACAAAGGGCGCAACGACTGCCCTGGGAGCGATTGGGCACGACTTATGCAGCAATGTTTGCGCAGTATTGCAGTGAACCACTCCAGGCAGGCGAGTTAATGCTGGACTTCGATGAAACCATCTTCTTGCGGGCGCTGGTGAAATATGGGCGGGCGATTGGGCATACGGCCGTTATCGCTCAATCCCTCAACGAACAAATGGCCGGACAGGTATACGATTTAGAGATGTCGGTAGACGAAACCGATACGCCAACCTCTATTCATGAGCATTATTTCATCGCTAACGAATTAATTCGACGTAATATTCCCATCGTCAGCCTGGCGCCACGTTTTGTGGGCAAATTCCAAAAAGGGGTGGATTATATGGGCGACATCGCCCAATTTGAAACTGAACTGGTGAAGCACGTTGCCATCCTGCATCATTTTGACCGTTATAAATTGAGCATCCACACCGGCTCAGACAAATTTAGCATTTATGGCATTATCAATAAGCAGGCGCAAGGATACGTCCACGTAAAAACGGCCGGGACGAGTCACCTGGAAATTTTGCGCGTCGTCGCGGTGCATAACCCACCGTTTTTTCGCCGGATACTGGATTTGGCTCACGGCCGTTTCCAAACGGACCGCAAGACGTATTACATTGACTGCCAGCCCGAAAAAGTACCTTTTGGCCGGCAGCTTGCCGACGCCCAGATGCCGGCCTTGCTGGAAGATTTTAATGCCCGGCAGCTGCTGCACGTTACCTTCGGCTCCATTTTGGATGTGTATGGCAGCGAATTGCACGCTTTTGCAGCCGCGCACGAAGCCGATTATCGAGCCGGATTGGAACGACATTTTGCCCGGCATTTACGGCCGTTTAGTTAAATGTTAAAAAGCCAGCATCGAGAGAGAAATGAACTTACAAGAATTGACCCAAATGTATGATTTCACCGGCAAAACCATCGTCATCACCGGCGGCACCGGCGTATTAGGCGGCGAAATGGCCTGCGCGCTTGTCGGCTGTGGAGCAAATGTGGCCGTTTTGGACCGCAATCCCAATTTACCTGATGAGCTAAAGCAGCCGATGGATGCCGGGCCGGGAAAGTACATCGTTGTGTATGGGGATGTACTGATACGAGAGTCGTTGGAAACGGCCGTTTCCCAAATCAGCGCCGTCTTCGGTGATATCGATATACTCATTAATGCCGCTGGTGGAAACCACCCCCAGGCCACTACCAGTATCGAAAATCCATTTTTCGATTTGCCCGATGACGCACTGCGCTTCGTTTTCGATCTGAACGTGATCGGAACGATTTTGCCCAGCCAAATATTTGGCCGAATCATGGCCAAACGCGGCGAAGGGATCATTCTCAACATTTCATCCATGAATGCCTTCAGACCGCTCACGCGCGTCCCTGCCTATTCAGCAGCCAAAGCAGGTGTCAGCAATTTCACCCAGTGGCTGGCTGTCCACATGGCCCAGGAATACAGCCCGCAAATTCGGGTCAATGCCCTGGCCCCTGGCTTCTTCATCGGCAAACAAAACCGCGCCCTGCTGCTCAATGAAGACGACAGCCTGACGCCGCGTGGCCAAACCATTATCGACCACACGCCGATGGGCCGTTTTGGCCGGCCGGAAGAACTGCTGGGCACGGCACTCTGGCTGCTGTCACCGGCTTCAGGGTTTGTAACTGGGATTACTGTGCCCGTCGATGGTGGCTTTTCAGCCTTTAGCGGCGTTTGATAGGGAAGAATTGAGAGGAAATCATGATTGAAATTCAAGCCGTTACCTCTAATAACCAACTACTTGACGATGATCGTATCCGGCAAACCTTGACTGTAGGATTAGAAGGAAAACATACCGGCGAAAAAATCCTCGTCCTTATCCCTGACTTCACCCGCACAATTCCCCTGCCGCAGTTGTTCCGCTATCTTGTCACTATTTTGCATGACGCCAAACAACTTGATTTCATGGTTGCCTTAGGGACTCACCCTCCATTGGATGACGCCCAGATCAATCAATTGGTTGGCATCACGGCCGAAGAACGACAAACCACATACAAACATATCGGGCTTTTCAATCACAACTGGTATGAACCCGATGCTCTGACCCAAATCGCCACCCTGCCTCAAGCACAAATCAAGGAAATAGCCGGAGAACGCTGGCATCCAACTTTAGGTGGGGATGTTGCTGTCACCATCAACCGGCGCATTTTGGATTATGACCACGTGATAATTCTGGGGCCAACTTTTCCCCACGAAGTGGTCGGTTTTTCCGGCGGCGCTAAGTATTTTTTCCCCGGCATCTCCGCCGCCGATATGATTAATGTGACGCATTGGCTGGGGGCGCTGGCTGGTGTGCGGGGGACGATCGGGATCAAAAATACGCCAGTGCGCGACATGATTCACGCTGCTGCCGCCCATGTGCCTACACCCTCTACTCTGATTGCCCTGGTAGCGGTCGGCAAAGGATTGGCGGGAATATTTATCGGGGATTATCTGACAGCCTGGGGAGCGGCGGCTGATTTATCATCACAGCGACATATCATTTGGGTCGATAAGCCCTATAAACGCGTTCTTTCATTTGCTCCGCCGATGTATGATGAGCTGTGGACGGCCGGAAAGGCGATGTACAAACTGGAACCGGCTTTAGCGGAGGGAGGCGAGTTGATTATTTATGCGCCTCATTTGGAAGTGGTAAGCCATACGCATGGCAAATACATTTATGAGATTGGTTATCATGTGCTGCCTTATTTTCTTCAGCAGTGGGACAAATTTAAGCACATCCCGTTAGGCGTGTTGGCCCATAGTACACATGTGCGGGGTGACGGCCGTTACGAAAACAGCATCGAATATCCCCGCGCCAGCGTGAGTTTGGCGACCAGGTTGTCCCCGAAGGATTGTGAACAACTGGCTTTGGGTTACCAAAACCCAAATGACATTAATCCTGTCGAATGGCAGGAGCGGGAAGATGAAGGCATTCTCTACGTGCCCAAAGCGGGCGAGATGCTCTATCGCCTGCGGGAGGAGTCATGAGTCGGGTCTATGTGATCATGGGGGTGTCTGGCAGTGGCAAAACGACAGTTGGCCGGGCGCTGGCGGAACGGTTGGGTGTGCCATTTTACGATGGGGATGATTTTCATCCACCAGAAAATGTGGCGAAAATGGCCAACGGCATCCCGCTCAACGACACCGACCGGCATCCCTGGTTGGCCCGGCTTCACGATTTGATTGCGGAACATGAGGCAAGGGGGGAAACGGCCGTACTTGCCTGTTCTGCCCTGAAAAAGAAGTATCGCGACCAACTCCGCGAAGGAAACGATAATATTTCCATCGTCTATTTGGAGGGAAGTTACGATCTCATTTGGGAACGTATGGCTGTGCGACAGGCACACTATATGAAAGCCGATATGCTACAAAGCCAATTTGACACTCTGGAACCCCCATCATCCGCTAATACATTAATCATCAACACGAAACATAATGTCTCTACAATCGTGGATTCCATCATCCAACGTGCCGGGTAATTCAACCCTCCCTCCATTTTGTGAGTATGTATCTTGTTTCCTTGTCCACGAAACAGGGTAAATCCATTTGGCAATAGGCTGAAATTGCACACGTGAGCAGCCGCCCCCACTGCTCCCATAAAAAGCTCTCGATAGTTTGATTGAAGTTACTGATACCAGTACGAACAAAGATTTCTTATCGGTATCAGTAATTTTTAGAATTAGTTTGCCAGCGAGATATTAAAACTGTAGCGCAGTAAATTGTCAGGATCAATCTGCGCTTTCAGTGCCGCCAGCCGTTCATACCCATTAGCAGCCAATCCATCCCGAATACGCTGCTGTGATTCAATTCCTTCCAAAAATTCATATAGACGCCGCCGGTCAGATACGGCCGTAACACTTCCTTCAACTGCCCGGTATAACCGGCCAAGGGCTGGGGTACCCCTGGTGTCGGGGCGATGTCTACCAGCGAAAGCAATAACTCTGCAACAACACGGTTGCCGTAAACGGCCGTACCATCGTCCACTAACCCAATCGCACCACCAACATCGCGAACCTCGGCAAAAATCAATGGGCTGGGGCCATCAATGCCAGCGCCATAACGAACGATAGCATCAATGGCCTCATTTCCTAACCCATTCAGCCAGGCGCCGCTGTTAAAGCCGGGCAGCAAATCAATCGGATCATTGCTGATGGCTGCCGCCGTACTAAAAGAGATCGTTTTGAAGTCATCAATCAACGGCAGCTGCCACTTGCGCCAATGACGCAGGAATACTTCCCCATCGGCGATGGAGCTACAGAGTAGCAGCCGCGAACCAGAGCAAAAGACTGCCCACGTAAAAATTCCAGCAGGTATGGAATGGGTGGAAAATTCATAATCAATACAGATAAGGTCAACCCATCGGGTGCGTCGGCAATCCAGGTCCGGTAGCAGCCAAATACATCTTGCGCCTCATCAACCGGGTAAAACAGATAAATGGCACAAACTTGAGACACTGGAAACAAGTGGATTGTGGTACTGGTAACGATGCCCAGACTGCCGCCGCCGCACAGATCCAAAAGAGGTCGCTGTTTTCTGTGGCGGATGCAATTCGCGTCTGCCATCGGTCATGACCAGTTCTCGCTTAACCACCACTACAAAAACTACTTTGCATAAAATTTGAATGTTAGTGTATTATAGAAGCTCTCCGAGTCATTGAATTCAATAATTCATGAACGATAAAAAACTCATTTAAGAAAATCTGTTTTCAGAAAACGTTCTTAAAACAATAATAAAATGGGAATGACATCGCTGCCTCCTTCAGCCCTCCAATATTCCCAGTGTTGCTGAGTGCAGAACAAAAACGTAGGCCCATCGTAAATGGGGAGATTTCTGCCTGATTTGCAAAACGAGAAGTAAAAACAAAAGAATATCTATTGATAACAACTGTAAGCCAGACAATAGCTGACAGTTTACACTGTCACCTTTTCAAGGGCGACATACAAGAAAACCTTAGGTTCGTAATTCCATTTAACACCATTGGTAAAACATAGATTTTGCTAGAATTTTCAACCATGAAGGAAAGCATATGGTGACAACGTTTGAAAACCCTCATTCAGGTTCACAAATCGTAGGAATTCATCACTTATTCGAACAACAAGTTCAACAAATGCCAGACGTGCCCGCGCTGGTTGATAATCAAGTCACTTTAACGTATCAACAATTGAATCAAAGAGCCAATCAATTGGCCCATTATTTGCAAAACAAGGGCATCAGCCTGGAAATGCCAGTGGGCCTCTTTTTGGATCGCTCGGCTGATATGATTGTTGCCATGTTGGCTGTTTTGAAGGCCGGTGGTGCATATGTTCCCCTCGACCCGTCTCTGCCTAATGAACGGCTAGCCTTCATTTTGGCCGATTTACAAGTCAAAATGATTGCCAGCCGCACAGATTTGGTAAAACGACTGCCAGAATCTTCGGCACAAACAATCTTACTGAATGGCAATTGGCAGGCATCCCTGCCCGCAACGTTACCACCCTTACCGGCGGTGAAACCAGAAAATTTGGCTTATATCCTCTATACTTCTGGTTCTACCGGGCAGCCCAAAGGGGTCATGATTGAACACCGTCAAGTTGTGAATTTGCTACAAGCGTTTGCTGAAACGGCCCCGGCATCCGGCTTACTGACGGGCACGGCCGTTTGCCCTTTCAGTTTCGACGTCTCCGTGTGGGAAATCTTTTCTGTTCTCTGCTTTGGCCATACGCTGCATCTGGTTCCGCAAAGCATTTACAGCGACGGCGCACGCATGGCCCGTTACTTGCATGAACATCAAATTGGCAACGCCTACATTCCCCCGGCTTTGCTCGACCCTGTTTTGGATGAATTGGAAGAGTACGACCATCCGCCAACCTTACAGCGGCTGTTGGTCGGCGTAGAACCGATTAAGCAGGCCACGTTGCAGCGGTTCCGTGATTTGTCCAGTTCCATGCACATCATCAACGGCTACGGACCAACAGAAACCACCATTTGCGCCACCTGGTTCTTATTCCAGCAAGCAGTTGAACCAGAGCAGCGCACGCCCATCGGCACGGCCGTTCCCAATTACCAAATCTATTTACTAGACGACAACTTGATGCCCGTTCCCGATGGCGAACCCGGCGAGATTGTCATCGGCGGCGCTGGCGTAGGGCGTGGCTACTTCCGCCAGCCTGAATTGACAGCGGAACGCTTTATCAACAATCCCCTTAATCACAACGACGCCAGCGACCGCCTCTACCGCAGCGGCGACCTGGCCCGCCGCCTACCCGACAGCAGCATCGAATTCATCGGCCGGCACGATTTTCAGGTCAAGATTCGCGGCTTCCGGGTTGAGTTAGGCGAAATTGAAAGCGTATTGGGTCAGCATACGGCCGTTTCCCAAAACGTCGTCCTGCTGCGTGAAGACCAGCCGGGTCAGAAACAACTCGTCGCCTACGTGCGCTTTGGCGATGGGCAAAGCGCCACCACCAGTGAACTACGCCGCTTCATGGCCGCCAACGTTCCGGAATACATGATTCCTGCCGTTTTTATACCCATATCCGCCATGCCCCTGACCGCCAACGGCAAAATCGACCGCCAGGCGCTGCCCAAACCCTCGCAAGCGCGCCCGGAACTGGACACGTCCTTCGTCCCGCCGCGCACCGATACGGAGCGCTGGCTGGCCGCCATCTGGCGTGAACTATTTGGACTATACCAGATTGGCAGCAGCGACAACTTCTTTGACTTAGGCGGCCACTCACTGTTGGTTATGCAGATGTTGGCCCGCATTTACAATGCCCGACAAGTCGAATTGCAACTGCACGATATTTTTGAATTCACCACGATTGCTTCTCTGGCCGCCCATATCGACACCCTGACCGGCACTGACTGGACACAAGCCGTCATCGAACCGGCTCCGCCGATGGACGACTATCCTCTCTCTTTTGCCCAGGAACGGGTCTGGTTCATTCAAGAAGTTGACCAAAAAAACATTGCCTACCATTTCCAATCAACGATGCGTTTTAAGGGCAAGCTGGACGTGGCTATACTCCAGCAGGCACTGACCGAAGTTGTCCGTCGCCACCAGATTTTCCGCACAACTTTTCATGAAGTTAACGGCCGTCCCCACCAAAAAATCCATCCGCCCTATCCGGTGGCACTTCCTTTGATTGATTTGCAGCATCTTCCCCAGCCCGTCCGGGAAGCCGCCGCCCAACAGCAAATCGAACAGATATTCCATCACCATTTCGATGTCGGCCAACTGCCGCTTGTCAAATTTTCCCTGCTAAAACTTAACCCCGAAGAACATATCTTGACCCATCTGGAACATCACTTAGTGCATGATGGCTGGTCGTTCAATGTCTTTCTGAACGATTTGTTTACCCTCTACCGCGCGTTGGCAGCCGGTCAAAAGGCCAATTTACCTGATCTGCCTATCCAATTTGCCGATTTTGCCTACTGGCAGCGCCGCTGGCTGGCTGATGGCGTTGGCGATCAACAGTTAGCTTACTGGAAAAAACAGCTCACCGGCGCACCTACCCTGCTAACCCTGCCCACCGACCGGCCACGACCGGCTGTGCAAACCTTTAACGGCCGTGTCGAACGCATCGATTTGCCCGCCGATTTTAGCCGGAATGTCCAGGCTTTCATGCGGCAGGAAGGGGTAACACTTTTCATCGGCATGATGGCCGCATTTGCTGTGCTTTTGCGCCGCTATGCCGGTCAGGATGACTTGTGCATCGGTTCAGGCATGGCCAACCGGCGCCGGCGGGAAACCGAATCACTCATCGGCATGGTCATCAACAATGTGGTCATGCGCCATAATTTGTCAGGCAATCCCACCTTCCGCCAACTGCTGGAACAGGTGCGCCAGACAACGTTGGAAGCGTATAAACATCAGGATGTCCCATTCGACAAAGTTGTAGAAGCTGTCCAACCAGAGCGGGCATTAAGCTACAATCCGCTTTTCCAGGCTGCGTTTAGCTTCCATCATGCGCCGCTGCCGGAAATTGAACTACCTGGCCTGGAAGTGGAATTGACCGAAGGGGTTAGTAACCATTCAGCAAAATTTGACCTCAATGTCATCGTTGTCCCGCGCTCGGAAATGCGGCTGGGGCAAATGGCCGATACGCACAAAGACCGCATGACATTGGTTTGGGAATACAACACGGACCTGTTTGACCGAACAACGATGGACCGGATGCTCAATCATTACCTGACGCTGTTAACGGCCGTTATGAAAAATCCAGAACAACGAATTGATGAGGTCACATTCCTGTCCGAGGCAGAGGAACAGCAGCTTTTACTGGATTGGAATGACACGGCCGTAAATTTTGGTGATACCGCCTTTGTTCAAAATTTAGTTGCCAAACAGGTGCAGGACCAGGGTGAGAAACCGGCCGTTTCTACCCCACGCGCCTCCCTCACCTACCAACAGTTAGACCAATGCGCCAATCAACTGGCCCATTATTTGATTGATAAGGGGATTGGCCCGGATACGGCCGTTGCCACCTGTTTCCCCCAATCCCCCCAAAACGTTGTCGCCATGTTGGCTGTTTTGAAGGCCGGCGGCGCTTACGTACCGCTGGACCCGTCCTATCCGCCGGAACGACTCAACTTCATGGCCACCGATGCGCAAGTCCCGTTGGTATTGACCAACGACGCTTTGGCTCCTCTATTTGAGCATTCAACCGTTGTGAGCCTGGATGATTGGAAATTTTTAGCAGAGTATGGTGTAGGGGAAACGGCCGTTACCATCCATCCCGACAATCTCGCCTACCTCATCTACACCTCTGGCTCCACCGGGCAGCCCAAAGGCATCGCCATCACACACCGCGCCCTTTACAACCTGATTCGCTGGACACAAACCAGCTTTAGCTTAACCACCTGCGACCGCGCCACGCTCATCGCCGGCCCAGCTTTTGATGCGTCTGTATGGGAAGTATGGTCGTCACTCACAATTGGCGCATCCCTCTTCATCCCCGAACCAGAAATCCGTGCTCATCCCGGCGAACTGCAAACCTGGCTCATCCAGAACCAAATCAGCCACACCTTCATCCCCACGCCGCTAGTTGATCCCCTGTTGGATTTGACCTGGCCGGCCGATACCAGCCTGCGCACCATGCTCACCGGCGGTGATAAATTGCACAACCATCCGCCTGCCGGGTTGCCATTCACACTGGTTAACAATTATGGCCCCAGCGAATGCACTGTCGTCTCTACTGCCGCGCCGCTGGCTCCGCAAGACAGCAAAAAAGCGCCTACCATCGGACAGCCCATTGCCAACACGCAAGCCTATATTCTTGATAAAAACTTGCAAATTGTGCCCATTGGCGTGCCTGGTGAATTGTACGTTGGCGGCGCGGGACTGGCACGGGGTTATTTACGCCGTCCCCGGTTGACGGCCGCTGCTTTTATCCCCAATCCGTTTAGCCAAACGCCTGGTGCGCGCCTATACCGCACCGGCGATTTGGTACGTCATCTCGCTAACGGCCGTATCGAATTCCTGGGACGTATCGACCATCAGGTGAAAATACGGGGCTTCCGCATCGAATTAGGTGAAATTGAAGCCCTCATCAACCAGCACCCTGCTGTTAATCAATGTCTTGTTGTGGCGCATGGGGAACTGCAGCAAAAGCAGTTAATCGCTTACGCAACCACTGCCATCGGCTTCGATTCGCAGCAGTTACGCGCCTACCTCAGCCCCAAACTGCCTGATTATATGATTCCGACAACTTTTATTCAGTTAGACGAATTTCCACAAACGCCCAACGGCAAAATTGATCGCCGCGCCCTGCCCGAACCAGATCGGATTGCAAAGGAAACGGCCGTATTCACCCCGCCCGAAACGCTCGTCGAAGAACTGTTAGCTGACATCTGGTCTGAAGTACTGGGCATCGAACAAATCAGCATTCACGACAACTTCTTTACCTTGGGTGGCCATTCCCTGCTCGTTACACGGGTCTTGTCCCGCTTGCAAGAGGCAGTGGATGTGACCTTGCCGCTGCGCAATTTCTTCGCCGCCCCAACTATCGCTCAAATGGCCGAAGCAGTTGAAACGCTGCTAACCGACCTGCTCACAGGGGAAGACATGAGTGAAAATCCGCAAATTACGCCGATGAACGCAGATTAAATTTGTAGAATTTGCGCAACCTGTGGATTTTTCAGGAGAGAC
This sequence comes from Ardenticatenaceae bacterium, assembly GCA_020634245.1. GTDB lineage: Bacteria > Chloroflexota > Anaerolineae > Promineifilales > Promineifilaceae > JACKCC01. The sequence goes on from JACKCC010000009.1 coordinate 204,260, forward strand.
TCTATGCCAACGCGTCCTAACTCAAAATCAAAACTATCGCTGCAACAACAAGAACTGCTCAAACAACGGCTGGCTCAGCGCAAAAATCACATTCCTCGCCAGACGCACAACGGAACCGCATTGGCTTCTCTGGCCCAAAACCGGCTATGGCTGGAAAACGAACTCATCCCCGACAGCCCTACCTACAATATCGCCCGCCGCTGGCAGTTAAACGGCCGTCTCAACATCCCCGCCCTGGAAAAAAGCTTCAACGCGGTCATCGTCCGCCATGAAGCACTCCGTACCACCTTCTCCCTGCAAGATGACCAAATCATCCAGAAAATCCACCCCCAACTCGTTTTGTCCCTGCCCGTTACAGATTTATCGGGGCTAAACGAGCCAGACCGGGCCAACAAGGTGGAATTATTGGCAAAGGAGGAAGCGAAACGGCCGTTCAACCTCACTACCGGCCCCCTCATCCGCGCCCACCTGCTCCGCCTCGCTGATGAGAAGCAGGTACTCCTTTTCACCCTGCACCACATTATCGCCGACGGCTGGTCAATGAACATCTTCTTGCGCGAACTAACCCAGCTTTACCACGCTTACGCCAACAATCAGACCCCGGATTTGCCGCTACCCGCCGTCCAATACGCTGACTTTGCCCACTGGCAGGAACAGCTATTACAAGGCTCGCACCTGCAAAAACAGCGCGAATATTGGCTGGAGCAGTTAAGCGGCCTGCCCGCCTATCTCGACTTGCCCACCGACCGTCCCCGCCCTACGCCGCAAACCTTCGATGGCGCTATTGACACCTTCATTATCCCGGCTGCGCTGACTGAACCGCTCAAGACATTCAGTCAGAACGAAGAAGCAACGTTGTTCATGACCTTGTTGGCCGCCTTTGAGATTATGCTGGCCCGTTACAGCCGCCAGAAGGACATTGCCATCGGCACACCCGTCGCTGGCCGCAGCCACCCCCATTTGGAAAATGCCATCGGCTTTTTCGTCAACACTGTTGTTTTGCGTGGACAATTGGATGGCCACCCAACATTCCACCACTTTTTAGACCAAACCCGACAGGTTGTGATGGCCGCATTAAGCCATCAGGATGTCTCCTTCGCCCAGTTGGTCGAAGAACTCAGACCCGTCCGCAATCTAAATCATTCGCCGATTTTCCAGGTGTTGTTTACCCTCCAAAACACACCCGATACCAACTTTGACCTCTCCGGTTTAGATGGCCAATTGATAGTGATTCACTCAGAGACGGCCAAATACGACTTGTCTTTATTCGTCAAAGAAGTAGACAGTACACTGGAATGTACCTGGGAGTACAACACCGCCTTATTCGATCAGGCCACCATGCGCCGCATGGCTGCTAACTGGCAAACGCTGCTGGCCGGCATACTTGCCAATCCCAACCAATCTATCGCTGAACTGCCGCTGGTTAGCGAAGCTGAGCGGCAGCAGCTAAGCCAATGGAATGACACCCGGATTCCATACCCGCAAGATGCCACTATCCATACCTTGTTTGAGACCCAGGTAGCGCAAACACCGCAGCAAACCGCCCTCATTTTTGCCGGAGAACAAATCAGTTACGATACGCTCAACCGGCGAGCGAATCAATTAGCTCGCTGGTTGCGCCGCCTGGGCGTCGGGCCAGATGTATTGGTCGGGCTAAGTTTGGAGCGATCGGTGGAAATGATTGTGGGGATTCTGGCGATTCTCAAAGCCAGTGGTGCCTATTTGCCATTAGACACCGCCTATCCGCCGGAACGTCAGGCTTTTATGCTGCAAGATGGCCAGGTATCAGTGATGCTGACCCAGCAATCACTATACGACAAATTGCCCCCAAATGAGCAGATGACGGTTTTATGCCTCGATAGCGAGTGGGAGCAGATAGCCAATGAGAGCGAAGAAAATCTGGATGATGTGGCATATGCGTTTAACCTCGCCTACGTCATGTATACCTCTGGCTCAACCGGCCGCCCCAAAGGAGTTGCCATCACCCATCAAAACATCACCCGGCTGGTCAAAGGGGCCAATTATGCCAGTTTGACCGCCGATGAGATTTTTCTCCAGGTTGCGCCAATTTCCTTTGATGCCGCGACGCTGGAAATATGGGGCTGCTTGCTCAACGGGGCGCGGCTGGTCATCGCCCCGCCGCAAAAATTATCGTTGGACGAATTGGCTACGCTGATTCAAACCGAGGCAGTATCGATTTTGTGGCTAACGGCTGGTTTGTTCCATCTGATGGTTGACGACCATCTGGCGGCGTTCAACAGCGTGCGCCAATTGTTGGCAGGGGGTGATGTCTTGTCGCCGCCGCGCGTGCAGCGTGTGCTGCAAGAATTGCCTCGCTGCCAGATGATCAACGGGTATGGCCCCACTGAAAACACGACCTTTACAACTTGCTGCCCCTTATCGCCAACGGAAATTTTGGATACGGCCGTTCCCATTGGCTTCCCCATCTCCAACACCCAGGTCTACATTTTGGATGAAAACCTGGAACCGGCTCCGGTTGGCGTACCGGGTGAACTGTATGCCGGTGGCGACGGTCTGGCCAGGGGCTATTTGAACCAGCCGGGATTAACGGCTGCTGCCTTTATCCCCCATCCTTTTGCCGACAAACCGGGCCAACGGCTCTACCGTACTGGCGATCTGGCACGGTGGCTGCCAAGCGGCCGTATCGAATTCCTGGGCCGCCGCGATGATCAGGTCAAAATTCGCGGCTTCCGCATCGAGACGGGCGAAATCGAGACGATTTTGAGTCAGCACCCCAACGTACGCCAGGGCGTCGTTCTGTCCCGCATTTCACCAGCAGGCGACAAATATCTGGCGGCTTATGTACTGCTAGGGGAAGTTGAAACGGCCGTTGCCGACCTGCGCCAATACCTTATCCAGCGCCTGCCCGACTACATGGTTCCCACCGCCTGGGTCATGATGGACAGCTTCCCTCTTGACCCCAACGGCAAAGTGGACCGCCGCGCCCTGCCCGAAGTCGATTTATCTCAGCGGCAGTTAACAACGGAACTGGCGCAGCCAACCACGCCTGCCGAGACAATCCTGGCCGAAATCTGGCGCGATGTATTGGGACTCGACGAGATTAGCATTCACGATAATTTTTTCCAGTTGGGCGGTCATTCGCTGCTGGCGACGCGTATCATGACCCGTATTCAAGACCGATTGCAACAAAAAGCCCCTCTGCTGACGCTCTTCAAGTTTCCCACAATAGCCGGACTGGCCAAAGCATTGGAACCCGAACCGGTATTGGCAGAACGGCCGTTAATCAACACCGACCTGCGCCACGAAACCCAACAAATCATCATCCACAGCGGCCAGGAATGCATGGCCCTGCCCGCCTCCTTTGCCCAACAACGCCTGTTCTCCCTCGACCAACTCGAACCCAACAGCCCGCTGTACAACGCGCCGCTGCCCATCGAACTTCAGGGCGAACTGGACGAAACCGCATTGCAGTTGGCCTTAGCCGACCTTATTGCCCGCCACGAAAGCCTACGTACCACTTTTGAACTGGTTGACGGCATACCCATGCAGTTTATCCACCCTGCCGGCTTACCTGACGTCCTTTTTGTCGATGGCTCCATATACTCGGCCGTCGAAATCGAACAACAAATCGTGGCCGAAGCCAGAAAGCCTTTCGATTTACAAGCCGGACCGCTGCTGCGGGTCACGCTGTTCCAATATGATTTTGACAGGCACACCCTGCTCCTCGTTCTTCACCACATCATCACTGATGGCTGGTCAATTCCTATCCTGTTGCATGAATTAATTGCACTGTATGAGGAATACGCCGAAGGAACTCTGGCCTCACTCCCCGTCATGCCTATCCAATATGCCGATTTTGCCTTATGGCAGCGGCAGTGGCTGCAAGGCGAACGGTTGGCGGAAAAGCTGGAATATTGGCGCGAACAATTAGCCGGTGCACCGACCGTTGTAGAACTGCCTACCAGCAAGCCGCGTGCTTCGTCACAAACTTTCGCCGGGGCAGATGTGGCCTTTCACTTGTCACCACAGTTGATGCAGCAGCTCCATGCGCTAAGCCGCCAATCAGGTATGACTCCCTACATGATTTCGCTGGCGATATTTTATGTCATGTTGTATCGCTACACAGGGCAATCGGACATTGTTGTCGGGTCGGCCGCGGCCAACCGGACGATGCCCGAACAGGAAGGATTGATCGGCTTTTTTGTCAATATGTTGGCTTTACGTGCGGACCTGTCGGGCAACCCGACCGTAACGACACTGTTAGCGCATGTGCGTGACCTGGTTTTGGCTGCGCAAACCCGGCAAGATGTACCGTTCGAGAAGCTGGTGGATGCCCTGGGGCTGGAACGCACATTGAGCCATTCGCCGCTGTTCCAGGTTACTTTTGCGTATGAAATCGACCGCTATCAACCAATTGAACGGCCGTTCCTGACCTGGATACCCCAAGATATGGGCGTCGGTCTGGTCAAGTACGATTTGTTGATGGGCCTGCGCGAGACTGGGTCAGGCATTAACGGTCTCATCGCCTACAATGCCGACTTGTTCGACCCGGCGGCGATGCAGCGTATGGCTGACCATTATGTGACCCTGCTAGAAGCGGCGCTCACCCAGCCAGATCGGTCTATCGCATCACTGCCAATGTTAACGGCCGTCGAATGGCAAACCCAGCAGCAATGGAACGAAGCCGCCCGCTACGACACTCCCAACTGGCCTGACGTGCTGCATCGGATAGTCAGCATCGCCCAAAATCAGCCCGAAAAAACGGCAATGGTATCGGAAACGGCCGTTTTAACCTACGGTGAACTCAACCGTCGCGCCAACCAACTGGCTCACTTTCTGTTGGAACAAGGCGTCACAACAGAAACAGCGGTAGGGATTTGTTTAGAACGGTCACCGTTAACGGCAGTCGCTGCCCTTGCCGTGTGGAAAGCCGGCGGTGCCTACGTTCCCCTCGATCCCGCTTACCCGGCCGACCGGCTGGAATTCATGCTGACTGACAGCCAATCCCGGCTGCTGCTCACTACCCGGAGCGCGGACAGCCTGTCCGCAAAAGCGGGCAAGCTGCCCACACTCCCGACCTTTGTTTGGTTGGACAATTGGCAGCCACTGGCCGACTATCCTGACCACAATCCATCCCCGTTAGCCGGCCTGGACAACCTGGCTTACCTCATCTATACCTCTGGCTCTACCGGACAGCCCAAAGGAACCGCCATCGCCCATCGCAGCCTGGTCAATATGGTTGCCTGGCATGTAGACGCCTTCCAACTAACCGCCGCCAGCAGAACCAGCATAGTATCCGCCCCTGCTTTCGACGCTTCTATTTGGGAATTGTGGCCCGGTCTGGCCGCCGGAGCCACCCTATTCATCCCTAATGATGATGTGCGCCTCATGCCCGATAAAATGCGTGATTGGCTCGTGGAAAAACAAATCACTCACTCTTTCCAGCCCACGCCGCTGGCCGACAACATGCTGAATCTGACCTGGCCGGAAGAAACGGCACTGCGCTTTATGACCACCGGCGGTGACGTTTTGCATCATTATCCGCCAGATACGCTGCCATTCAGGATGGTCAATAATTACGGCCCCACCGAAAATACGGTAATTGCCTCCACAATATCCTTGAATCCAGCACAAAAACCAACCACTTTACCACCCATCGGCAAACCATCCGGCAATAGCCAAATTTATTTGCTGGATACGTACTTGCAGCCGGTTCCGGTTGGCGTGGTGGGCGAGCTGTATATTGGCGGCGCTGGTCTGGCGCGTGGCTATTGGCAACGGCCGTCCCTCACCGCCGCCAGCTTCATCCCCAATCCATTTAGCCAAAGTTCAGGCGAACGCCTCTACCGCACCGGTGATTTAGCCCGTTACTTACCTGATGACGGCAACCATCCCAATGGTTGCCTCGAATTCATGGGCCGTATTGACCATCAAGTCAAAATTCGCGGCTTCCGCATTGAGTTAGGCGAAATCGAAACTGTGTTAAGCCGTCATCCAGATGTGCACGATGCAGTGGTCATCGTTCACGAAGAGGCTGGTCACAAGCGATTGATTGCCTATCCGGTTATGGCCGATTCCCAACCGGTAGGCGAGCGATTACGCGCCTACTTGCAAACGCAGCTTCCCGCTTACATGGTTCCAACGGCGTTTGTGCCGATTGCCACCATCCCCTTAACACCCAATGGCAAAACTGACCGGGATGCACTGCCGACTCCAACTGACTTACCCGTACTACGCGAGATATATGCTGCACCGGAAACGGCCGTTGAGCAGACCCTGGCCGACATCTGGCAAACCGTCTTGGGACTGAGGCGCGTCGGGATACATGACAATTTCTTCGAGTTAGGCGGCGATTCGATATTGAGCATCCGCATCGTGGCCAAGGCCAGAGATGCCGGTCTGACATTAAACATGCGCCAGTTATTTCAGCACCAGACGATTGCCGAGTTGGCAGCTGTCATCGGCGTTGGCGAGGAAACGGCCGTTATCCCCATCGAAATCGCTACCGGCCAACCGGCTCCCCTGACGCCCATTCAACACTGGTTCTTCGAGCAGAATTTTGCCCGGCCTGACCAGTGGAACATGGCGCTCTTGTTGGAATTGAAACGGCCGTTGCCAAAAGCCACGCTGGAACAAGCAGTCGCTGCTCTCATCACCCAGCACGATGCCTTGCGGATGCAGTTTGAGCCAACAGGACACGGCTGGCGGCAGCGCCACACATCCCAACCCAACGGCGACTGGCTGCATTGGTTCACCGGTGTGACTGACCCCGCCGAACTGATTGCCCGGCAACAGGCTGCATTGAACATCACCGACGGCCCTCTATTCCGTGCCGCTTACTTCGATCGAGGCCAGCAGCCACACCAACTCCTGCTCATCGTCCACCACCTGGTGATGGATGGGATTTCCTGGCGCATTTTGCTAGAAGATTTACAGACGGCTTATGAACAGTTGGAACGGGGAACGGCCGTTACCCTGCCCGCCAAGACCACCAGCTTCCCCAAATGGGCGCAAACCCTGACCCGGCACGTCCAAAGTGACCAATTCGCACCCAATCTGGACTATTGGCTAAATAATGCGTCGGTGTCTAACCGCATCCCCCTGGACAATCCTGGCGGGAGCAACACCATGGCCACCGAAGTAATCATGAACTACACGTTGACTCCTGAAGAAACAGCAGCGCTGCTGCACGAAGTTCCCGCCGCCTACAATACCCGCATCGACGAGGTCTTGTTGACGGCTTTGGCCCAGGCATACCAAACGTGGACCGGCAGCCCTTCGCTGTCAATCAATCTGGAAGGACACGGCCGTGAAGAAATCCTGGCCAATACTGACATCACACGTACCATCGGCTGGTTCACAACCCTTTACCCGATTCAACTACATTTATCAGCCACCGGTCAGCCGGGCGACGATCTGAAAGTTATTAAAGAACAGATACGGCAAATACCCAACCGGGGAATGGAATACGGCTTGCTGCGTTACCTGCATCCTGACCGTGAGTTGCGGGGGAGATTGGCGGAAAAGGGAACGGCCGTTCTCAGCTTCAACTACCTCGGTCAATTCAACGAACAAAACGAAGCCGGTCTTTTCCGCATCGTTGCCGGGGCTAGTGAGTCCTCCTTTGCACCGGAAAATCAACGCCTCCACATCCTCGATGTCAATAGTTCCATTCATAATCAACAGCTGCATCTCAACCTACATTACAGCCGCGAACTGCACCACAAGCAAACCATTGCCCAATTCGGCAACGAGTTAATGCGCTGCCTGCGCGGTTTGATCCAACACTGCCAATCGCCCCAGACCCAAGGCTACACACCCTCCGATTTCGACAAGATCGCCCTGAACCAAGGCGAATTAGATGATTTATTGGCCGAACTAGACGGCATTTTATAACCAACCTGTAGAGGCGCGGCCTTATGCCCGCCCAACCACGGGCGACCACAAGGGTCGCCCCTACATTGAGAACGTTTTATGGACCGAAAGCAAATAGAAGATATTTATCCGCTCTCACCCATGCAGCAGGGGATGTTGTTTGATACGCTGTATCTGGCCGGTACAGGCATTTACGTCGAGCGTAATGCCATCAAATTAACGGGGATTTTGGATACGGCCGTATTCCAACACGCCTGGGCCAAAATCGTCGCCCGCCATCCCATCTTACGCACCCTGTTCCTGTGGGAAAATCGGGACACGCCGCTGCAAGTGGTCCGCAAAGAAGCAGCCCTGACCTTGCAGCACCTCGATTGGCGCAACTTACCCGCCGATTCCCATCAAAGCCGCCTGGATAAATTCCTGGATGACGAACGGCAAAACGAATTCGACCTCAAACAAGCGCCGCTGCTCCGCCTCACCCTTATCCGGTTGGCCGAAGACTCTTATTATTTGGGCATCGTCTTCCACCACATCATCATCGACCGCTGGTCAATCGGTTTGCTGCTTAATGAACTATTTTTGCTCTATCGCGCCGAAAAACATGGCGAACCTCTGCGGCTGGCTCCGGTACGGCCGTATGGCGACTACATCGGCTGGCTGCAACAACAAGACCAGGCCCGGCTCGCAGCCTTTTGGCGGGAAAACCTGGCCGGATTCACCGCCCCCACCCCATTCAACATCGAAAGCAGCCATCGTCCCACCGTCGGCGAAGCCAACTACAAACAGGCTGAAACCTGGCTCTCCCCAGAAAGCCAATCCCGACTCACCACTTTTGCCCGCCAGCACCGCCTGACGCTTAACACCATCGTGCAAGGCGCCTGGGCGCTGCTGCTTCATCATTACAGCGGCGAATCCGATGTGCTCTTTGGCGCAACGGTAGCTGGCCGCCCCGCCGATTTAGCCGGCGTGGAGCAAATGGTAGGGTTGTTTATCAACACGCTGCCGGTTCGCGTGCAAATTCCAGCCGCGATACCGCTCGTTGACTGGCTGAAGAACCTACAAGAGCAAACGGCCGTTTTGCAGCAAGTTTCGCACACAGCCCTCATCGACATTCAGGGTTGGAGCGACATCGCCGCCGGTTCGCCTCTGTTTGAAAGCATTATTGTTTTTGAAAACATCCCTGTTGAGAACATGCCCACTGATACCGGGCTGGCAGTTTCCGGTGTGGGCGTGACAGTGCGCGGGCAGATGGCCTATCCCTTAACCATTACCGTCAATCCCAACGATCGGGGGCAGATATGGTTGCAAGTCACTTATGAGCAGGAGCGGTTTGAAACGCAGGCTATCCAACGCTTAACCGAACATCTGAAGATTTTGCTAGAAAATATACCGGAACAGGAACAGCAGGCGATCACGGCCGTTCCCTATCTCTCCCCCGCCGAACAAACCCAATTACTGGATGTGTTCAGCGGCGCGGGCGTGGCAACGGCCGTTGCCAACAAACTCATCCACCAGCGCATCGCCCGGCAAGCCGCCCGAACCCCGGATGCGCTGGCACTGGCTACCATCAAGCCCGCCCAACGCCCCAGCTTTTTCCTCGATGCCGACAAAACGATGCCCCAGGCCAGTTTGACTTATGCCCAATTGAACGGCCGTGCCAACCAACTGGCGCGTCATCTCATCACACTGGGCGTAGGGCCGGAAAAAATCGTCGCCGTCCACCGCGCCCGCTCGGCGGAAACCCTCGTTTGTATGCTGGCAATTTTGAAAGCGGGCGGCGTCTTTTTGCCGCTCGATCCGGCCCTGCCGGAACAGCGCCTGGCCCACATTATAGCCGATGCCCGACCGGTCGCAGCCATCACCGATGCCGACAGCGCCGCCAATTGGCCGGGGATTCCAGCTTTTTGCCCAGAGCAAATGGCTGAACAACTTGCTAATTATGCGACGGAAGATGTGACACGGCTGTTAACCTCCGACAACAGCGCCTACCTCATTTACACATCGGGCACAACCGGCCAGCCCAAAGGCACGCTCATTTCCCACGGCGCCTTGGCCAATCACGCCCAGGCCATCGTCAAACAATATGGCCTGTCACCCAGCGACCGGGTGCTGCAATTTGCCGCGCTGTCATTCGATGTGGCCCTGGAAGAGATTTTCCCCACCTGGCTGGCCGGAGCGGCGCTTCTGTTACGGCCGTTAGACGTTCCCGCGCTCGATGAATTCAACCAACTCATCGAATCAGAACAGTTAACCGTCCTCAACATTCCCGCGCCGTACTGGCATGAATGGGTAGCCGAAATTGCCCACACGCCCCTGTTTACCACCGCCGATTCGCTGCGGCTGGTCATCGTTGGCTCCGATAAAGTAATGGCAGAAAAACTGGCTCAATGGCAGGACCTGATGACCCGGCCCGTTCAACTGTTAAATGGTTACGGCCCTACGGAAGCGACGATTACAGCCACCCTGTACCAGGCCGATTCCGTACCTGATGGATTATCTGTGGTGCCGTTGGGACGGCCGTTAGAAAATGTGACGGCGTATGTATTGGATGGCAACGGCCGTCCTGCACCCATCGGCGTCATTGGTGAATTGTATTTAGGCGGCGTTGGTCTGGCACACGGCTACCTCAACCAGCCGGGGCAAACGGCTGCGACCTTCGTGCCTAATCCGTTCAGTACCCAACCCGGTCAGCGCCTGTACCGCACCGGTGATTTAGCCCGCTGGCTGCCCGACGGCAATCTGGCCTTTGTCGGCCGCACCGACCATCAGGTTAAGATTCGCGGTTTCCGTATCGAATTAGAAGAAATCGAAAACAGCCTGACCCGGCACAGTGGTGTACGGCAAGCCGTCGTCGTTGCCGATGCAAACAATGAACGACTGGCCGCCTACATTTTACCCGACGATTTTTCACTAACGGCCAAAAGCCTGCAAAGTTGGGCCGAAAGCCAACTGCCCGCTTATATGGTTCCCAGCAGTTGGCTGCTGCTAGACACTTTCCCGCTGACGGCCAGCGGCAAGGTCAATCGTCAGGCTTTGCCAGAACCCCGTTTTGATAACGGCCGTGACTCTTACGTCGCTCCTCGTCACAAAGATGAACATACCATCGCCGCTATTTGGTCGGAGGTTTTAGAAGTGGAAAAGATTGGTATTTACGACAATTTTTTCCAATTGGGCGGTCATTCGCTGCGAGCCACGCAAATTGTTTCGCGGATGCGGCAGCAATTGGGCTGGGATGTGCCCATCCGAGCTGTTTTTGAATCGCCAACCATTGCCAGTTTATCAGACCGTTTCGCGCCCCGCCTCGCGGCAGAACCCATCACCGATGATGAGGTCATGGCAGAATTGATTGACGAGCTGGATGGCTTCTCGGATGCAGATTTAGACGAGTTGGAATCCCTGCTTGATTTTACGGAACACGATTTTGGAGACCAAAGACTGGAAGCTGGAGATTAATAGTCTCTAACCTCCAGTCGCTAGATGACAACAAATGCCTTCATCAAACCATCTGAAATTTTTAAGTGACAGCCCCTGGGCACTCTGGCGTGATGTGTGCGTACGCGGAGCGGGTTTTCCGGCGCAAGATGTACTGAAACTGGCTGTACCAGCTTGCGCCGCCGCTGCTGATGCACTGACCGATGCTGAAAAAACAGCTTGGAACGTTCGACAAGAAGTCGGCGCTGTTTTGGCCGCCCAAACTGACCATTTACTAGGCCAAATATACCAAACCGATAAAAGCTCTCCGGCGAATCGGCAATACCGCAGCGAATTGCACCAACTTAACAAAGCCAAAAAACGCCTGTATCGGGGAGATGCTCTGATAGAATCTGTGCTGGCTTATCTGCCGCCAGAATTAGCGGCCCGTTCTCAGGCTGCGGAAAACAGCCGATTAGCTTGCCTCGCTGAGTTCCAACAAACGTTCGCCGCAGGCGCAGTTGAAGCATCGCGGGTGCTGCGCGAAATCAGTCAGTCGCCACGCTACCACGAGGCTATTACCTGGCAAAACCGGCAAGCAGTGCATACGGCCGTTACCCCCCTATCCCGTACACCGCCCGAAAACAAACAAAACAAGAGAACGCGGCAGCGGGAAGAACTACTCGCCAGTTACATGCAGCGCTACTGCGTAAAAAACGACAGCATCGGCTTTTTTGGTCCTGTTGGCTGGGGCAAGATTAATGATAAGCTGGAAGCGCTTACGGTTACGCCGGGGGATGATTTATTGGCCGCACGGACCGTCTATTTTGAGGATTGGTGTATCAAGGCGCTGGCCGAGTCATTGGCTCAAAAATCGAACCCATCCTGGTTTGTACCCCGCCCCCTGCCACATTTGCGGCTGGACAGTTCGGTTTTGCAACTGCCTATGGGTGGGAAGGTTCAGCTTTCGGGGAAAGAAACGGCCGTATTCGCCGCCTGCGATGGCCAAAAAACAACTCATGAAATCGTTCTGGAACTTGTGACCGAGCCAAATAACAACATCCAAAGCAAAGATGAGGTGTACGCCCTCTTGCAAAAACTTCACGACGAACATCGTCTTGTATGGTCGTTTGCAGTCTCGACCGAACACGCCTTCCCTGAACAAAACCTCCGCCAATTGTTAGCACGAATTGACGACGTGGCCATCCGCAACAACGCCTTGCAGGCACTGGATGAACTGGAAATGGCACGGGACGCAGTCGCTGCCGCTGCCGGTAATGCCGAAAAACTCGACAGCGCCTTAAACGAATTGGATACAGCCTTTACCCGTTTAACCGGTAATGACGCCACCCGGCGCAGCGGCCAGGTTTACGCCGGACGCACGCTGGTCTACGAAGATTGCCGCCGCGCTATTACGCTTGAAATCGGCGATGGCCTCTTACATGACCTGGAAGGGCCGTTCAAATTGTTATTGACCAGCATACGTTGGTATGCGTTTAATGCTGTAAAACTGTACCAAACTGCTCTGCGAAAAGCGTTTCGGGAAGCCCTTGCCCAATTCCCGGAAAAAGCAGGGACCGCAGTGGTTGATTTTTCAACTTATTGGCTGTGGGTTCAGCCGCTTTTTTTTGGCGATGGCCCGCTGCCAACTGATTCATTAAACGCATTATTCCAAAAGAAATGGGATTCTGTTTTGGTTCTGCCGGAGAGCGGGCGTCACGTTTCTTATGCCAGTGCTGACTTGCAATCTCGTGTCCAGGCTCTTTTCCCGGCTCCCCGTTCTAATTGGCAGATTGCATTGCACCATACCCCGGACGTAATGTTGGCAGCAGCGAGTGTCGAAGCGATTCAGTGTGGTGACTACACGGCCGTTCTCGGCGAATTCCACATTGGCACCAATGGCCTGGCCGGATCATGTTTCTTTAACCAGCATCCATCACCAGATAAACTGGCCCAGAATTTTTATGCCGATTGGCCCAAACCACGCATCATCCCCTTGACATCAGGCGGGAAAATGGAACAGACCTCACGTACGCAGTTTGTCGTCACGGCTCCGCATGATGTTCAACTTGTTCTCTCCCATGATCAAGTGCCTCAGCCGGGGCTGGATTGGCTGCTGACCAGGGACCTTGTCGTTGAAGAGATTGGAAACAATTTGATTGTCCGTTCGCGGAACGGCCGTTACCAATTCGATAGCGTTGATGTGTTTGCCCATTACATCAGCCTCATCATTTTGAATCATTTCAAAATAACCGGGCCACGTGACTATACACCCCGCATTTCCATCGACAAACTGGTCGTTCAGCGCGAATCTTGGCGTTTTTCAGCCGATGCGCTGCCTTTTGCTTTTGAAACTGAGGTGACAAAACAATTTTTAGAAGTGCGCCAATGGATGCGCCAACAAGGGATGCCCCGGTTCGTTTTTGTAAAAACACCTGTTGAACCCAAACCTGTTTACGTTGATTTTGCCAGCCCCATTTACGTGCACATGTTGGCTAAACTGATTCGCCAAACGGTACAAAGCGAATTGGACAACCCCCAAATTGTTATCAGCGAGATGTATCCGGCTCATGATGAATTATGGATGATGGATGGGTCCGGGCAACGATACACCAGTGAGCTACGGTTAGTGGTTTTGGATACATCGGCATGAAAAACGATAATTTAAGGATATTTGAATGGAAAAACAGCAGTTAAAAGAACGGTTAGCCACTTTGTCGCCCGAACAGCGGGCCAGATTATTACAGGAACTGAAACAAAACAAACAGAAGAAAGCGGCCATTACGCCTTTGACACGGCCGTTGCCCACCCTGCCCATATCCTTCGCTCAACGCCGCATGTGGTTTATGGATCAGCTAAACGAGGAAAGCGCCGCCAACAACATGGCCTCGGCCCTGCGGTTGACCGGTCAGCTTGATGTAGCCGCGATGGAACACAGTTTTCAAGCATTAATTGAAAGACACGAAATCCTGCAATGCGTTTACCAGACCAAAACCGGTGAACCTGTCGTTGTTCTTCACCCAAACCCGCAGTTTCACCTACCGGTTGAAGATTTGAGCCATCTGCCTGCCGAAATCCAGGCCACCGAACTGCAAAATCGCCTGAACCGCGAGGCCAACACGCGTTTTGACCTTACCCAAGACCTGTCGCTGCGAGCCAAATTGCTCCGTTTAGCGGCCAATGAGCATGTTTTGCTGCTCACCATTCACCACATTGCGTCGGATGGCTGGTCGGCCGCAGTCCTCTTCCGTGAATGGTCACAGCTTTATACTGCATTTTGTGACGGCCGTACCAATCCCTTGCCCGCCCTCCCCATCCAATACGCCGATTATGCCCATTGGCAAACTCAACAACTACAAAATGGCCTGGTTTCTCAATTGGATTACTGGAAAGAACAACTGGCCCACGCCCCTTCTGTCATCAATCTGCCCACTGACCGCTCGCGCCCGGCCATGCAGTCCCATCGCGGGGCTACCCACGCCTTTACCATTGGTCATGAGCAGGCTGACGCCGTGCGGCAGTTAGCCATCGCCTGTCAAACCACCCCTTTTGTGGTCTTGCTCACGGTTTTTCAAATCTTGCTGCGCCGTTACAGCAACCAAAATGATGTCGTCGTGGGTACACCCATCGCCGGACGGAACCAACCTGAAGTTGAAGAGCTGATTGGTCTGTTTATCAACACACTGATTTTGCGCGCTCATATTGATATTGATTTAACCGGACGGCAGTTGATTGAAAACGGCCGTCAACTCGTTCTGGATGCATTCTCCCATCAAGACCTGCCCGTCGAAAAACTGGTAGATGAACTTAACCTGGAACGTACCTTAAGCCACAATCCGCTGTTCCAGGTATTATTCAATTACCTCAATGCTTCAACAACTGAATGGCAGTTGCCAGACTTAACCATCGCTTCAATCCCCACCAATGCCGATACCGCCAAACTCGACCTGAGTCTGGCTCTGCTCGAACATCATGGCGTACTGGAAGGCCAGCTAAACTACAACACCGATATTTTTAATGCCGAAACCATTGCCGCAATGGCCGAGCGGTACCAAATTCTGCTAGCCGGCATCATCAAAAATCCTGACCAGCCCGTTTATTCTTTACCCTTTGTTTTACCATCTGAGACAGAGCAATTAGAGAAGATATGGCACGGCCGTACATTTGATTATCCAGCAGACATTATCGCTGCCCATCAGTTGTTTGAAAGACAAGCCGAACGCGTACCCGATGCAGTTGCGCTTCACTACGAATTCGAACATTACACCTACCGCGAACTAAACGAACGCGCCAACCAATTGGCCCACTACCTGCGAAGCAGGGGAGTAGTTCCTGATCAACGGGTCGGCTTTTTTATGGACCGTTCATTAGATGCCATGGTTGCCATGTTAGGGATTCTAAAAGCTGGCTGCGCCTACGTGCCCATCGATCCCATTTACCCCAAGCCGCGCATTCGCTTCATGTTGGAAGATGTTCAGGTGTCGCATATTGTTACCCAGGCCAGCATCGTTAACGATCTCCCAGAAATGAACGACGTAGAAATCATATGCCTGGAAGAGTACCGCCAAAAAATAGCCCGCTACAGCAAAGAAAACCCACCGTTGTCGATTGGGCCAAACAACCTGATGTATACCTTGTTTACATCAGGATCGACTGGCCAGCCAAAAGCCGTTGCCGTTTCACACCGCAACTATCTGAACTATCTTCTAGGGGCAATTAATAGAATGGGTATCGACAGCCCTCTAACTTTTGCAATGGTGACCACGCTGGCCGCCGACCTGGGAACCTTAATGTGGTGGAGTGCATTTACCTTTGGCGGCGATGTGCATATCCTTTCTTATGACCGCGTATCCGATGGAGAAGCCTTTGCTGCCTATTTCCGCCAATATTCCATTGATGTTCTTAAACTGGTGCCCAGCCATTATGAAAATTTACTGGCCATCCCCAACCCGGCTGACATCATTCCCAAAAAACTCCTGGTCATAACGGGGGAACAAACCTATTGGGAAACAATAGAAAAAATATACGCGCTTAATCCCAATTTGGTCATTCAAGATCATTATGGCGTTACGGAAACGACCGGAGCCACCATTATTTATACAGTGCCGAGAGATACACTTGCCGATGGAACGGCCGCAATCCCCAAAGGAACGCCCATTGCAAACACACATATTCACATTTTAGATGAACACCTGCAACCTTTGCCAACCAATATTCCTGGTGAGATATTCATCGGCGGCGCGGGAGTCACACATGGCTATCTTAACCGCTCTCGCCTGACGGCCGAACGATTCATCCCCGACCCCTATAGCAAAATACCAGGAGCAAGATTATATCGTACCGGCGACCTCGCCTGTTATCAGCCAAACGGGACTCTCAAACTTCTGGGGCGTATTGATCATCAAGTCAAAATACGTGGCTACCGCATTGAGACAGGCGAGATTGAGAGCCTGTTGAGCGATCATGAATCGGTACAAGATGCTGTTGTCGTTGCCAGCGAAGACAGTACAGGCGACCAACGCCTGATTGCCTATTGGGTGGCATCCGATCCAGACAAACCCGTTTCAACCACCGTATTACGCAATTATTTACGTGAGCATTTACCCGAATACATGGTTCCCAGCGTGTTTATGGATATGCACGATGGGCTGCCGCTAAATCCCAATGGTAAGGTAGACCGTTTTGCTTTGCCCGCTCCTGACTACACCGGCGCCGTGAGCGATAACTTTGTTCCGCCACAAACGGAAATGGAAAAGCGCATTGCTGCCATTTGGTGTGATGTTTTGGGTTTAGATCAGGTTGGTATTGATGACAACTTTTTTGATATTGGCGGCGAATCTTTCAAGGCGATTCGTGCGGTGCGCCAGCTTGGCGACGATGTCAGTGTTGTTACTCTGTTCAAAAACCCGACCATTCGTACTCTGGCGCTTAGTTTAGCTCTGGGCAACGATGAAGAAGATGGCTTGTTAGTGCGGTTGACGCTGCCCAATCCATCTCGTACAGACCTGACTTTGATTTGTGTGCCGTATGGCGGTGGCAGTGCCATTACCTTCCAGCCTGTTGCTCAGGCATTGCCAGTCAATTATGCGCTGTATGCCTTGCAGTTCCCCGGCCATGATTTAAGCCGGCAGGATGAGCCTTTGATGAAGCTGGAACAGGTTGTAACGCAATGTGTGGCCGAAATTTTGGGCAATATCCCTGGCCCTCTGGCGCTGTACGGGCATTGCATCGGCAGCGCCTGGGCGGTAGAAATTACACGGCAACTGGAAGCAGCAGGACGCGATGTGGTTGGCGTTTTTCTGGCAGGCACATTCCCTATTCCCCGGCCGAATAACCGCCTGTTTGAATGGTGGGCCAGGGTGTCGCCAACGGAACGCTGGATGTCTAATCGCCTGGTGTATGATGTGATGCGCTCTGTTGGCGGCTTTGCCGATCTGGAGGACCCGGCCGAGCAGGAATTTGTGATGAATCGGATGCGGTATGATGCCCGCGAGGCAGAGGATTATTTTACCTGGGCACAGGCGCAAACCGATGTTTCACACAAAGCGCCAATATTATGCATCGTGGGCAAGGAAGATCCGATGACAGAGTTTTTTGAGGAGCGTATTCTGGAATGGGAGTCGTTTAGCCCGTCGGTGGAAGGGGTGACATTGGAGCAGGCAGGGCATTATTTTATTAAGCATCAGCCGGCTCAAGTGGCGAAAATTATCACGAAGCAGGCGGAAAGATGGCAGCGTGTGCGTGTGGATAATGGTGGTGGAGGAACGGCCGTTACTCAACCCCTCGCCATAAAACCCACAAGCCGCGCCAACCGCCGCCCGGACTTCAACACCTTCCTCATCGTCGCCTTTGGTCAGCTCATCTCCATGCTGGGAACTGGCTTGACCGGTTTTGCCATGAGCGTTTGGGTACTGCAAAAAACAGGGCAAGTGTTTGATTTTTCCGTCATGGCCGTATTTACCCTGCTGCCCGGCATCCTGGCTTCACCCTTCGCCGGGGTCGTTGCCGACCGCTGGGACCGTCGCCGCGTGATGATTTTGAGCGACACGGCCGCTGCTATGGGCACGCTCATGGTTGCCATCCTGCTGTGGTCCAATCAATTGGAAATCTGGCATTTGTTCCTCAGCGTTTCTATAGGTTCTATAGCCAACGCCTTCCAACGACCGGCTTATATCGCCGCCGTTGCCCAGCTTGTGCCCAAACAGCAGTTGGGCCGAGCGAACGGTGTCGTCCAATTGGCTGGTAATGTGGGCAATATCTTTTCTCCGCTGTTAGGCGGAGCACTGCTGGTCTGGATTGGGTTACATGGTGTCGTTTTAGTCGATGTGGCGACTTTCCTGTTCGCCATTACCACACTATTTCTGGTGCGGTTCCCCAACGCGATGTCTCGCCAGCGCGAAGAAACGTTCCGGCAGCAAATGGTTGGCGGTTGGCGATTTATCGCCCGGCGGCCCAGCTTGCGCGCCTTTATCATCTTTTTCCTGGTTTACAATTTCGTTTCGGCCAGTTATAACGTATTGATTCCACCGCTGGTGTTGGCCAACTACTCGGAATCGGTGTTGGGGACGGTTTTATCCATGATGAGTATTGGCGTTCTAATTGGTACGTTTATGATGATTATTACCGGCGGTACAAAGCGGCGCATTAATGGCATGATGTTGTCAGCAACGTTGACAGGAGTTGCAATTGCAACGGCCGTATTCCGACCCACCGTCGCCTTTTTAACCATGGGCCTGTTCCTGGGGGGCTTCATCTCTTCGTTCATTGATGCCCACTGGCAGGCCATCATCCAGACCAAAGTGCCATTCAAGCTGCAAGGCCGGGTCATTGCCACCATCATGATGATTGCGATGTTGACGATGCCCTTAGGCTTCTTGCTGTGGGGCTGGCTGGCCGATAATTTCTTTGAGGTGTGGCTGCAAGCAGACGGTTTGCTGGCCGGCAGTGTGGGACAAATTTTGGGCGTGGGAAACGGCCGTGGCACAGCCTTCCTCCTCATTTCCGCCGGACTGTCCCTCTTCGCGTGGGGAATTGCCGCCTATTTCTATCGTCCACTCCGTTACATGGAAGATAGGCTGCCCGACGCCGTACCAGAAGGCGTTATCATTCATAGCATCGATGAACTGCAAAACGCCATCGATCAACAATATTTGGAATCCATTCAATAGACATTATCGGAATTAACACTGTGTCAAAAAATCCATCCGCAGATTTCGCAGATTACACAGATTTTGACAGGCTATTAATCTACGAAATCGGTGAAATCTGTGGAAAAATTCTTATTCTCGATATTGTTTTCAAATTAATTCGAACAAGACATTTACGCGCTATTCAGCAAGGAGATAAAAATGAACGCAGAAAAATACAAGGTTGTCATTAATCATGAAGAACAATATTCCATTTGGCCCGCCGACCGGGGAAATGCCCTGGGCTGGAAAGACGCAGGCAAAGAAGGCACAAAAGAGGAATGTCTCGCTTACATCGAAGAAGTATGGACCGATATGCGCCCCCTCAGTCTGCGCCAGAAAATGGAAGAAAATGCGAATAAATAGCGCATGTCCCCATACACAATCGTCACACTGGCCGAACGGCCGGATTTACAGCAAGCACTGCTTAACGTACAAGATTCAGCCTGGCCAGAATTTATGCGCCATGAGGCCGTATCCAGTCAGTATTGGTTTCAATTGATGGTTAAATGGCCGCAATTTCAGTTTGCCATGCTGGATACGGAGAAAAACAAGGTGGCCGCAGGCGGGCACAGCATTCCTCTATTTTGGACGGGCGATGCCCGCCAATTACCCGACACCGGCTGGGACTGGGCATTGCAATCCGGCATGACCCATCAAGATGAACATGGAGCCAGAAATGTGCAATGCGCTCTATCCATCGCCATTTTGCCGGAATATCGCGGCTGCGGATTAAGTCAGCGCATGGTTGAGGAAATGAAACAGATTGGGCGCACACATGGGTTCGAACGATTAATTGCCCCGGTACGACCCAATTTGAAAAAACTGTACCCGCTCATTCCCATGCAAAACTATGTGCAGTGGACAAACGAAGAAGGGCTGCCGTTTGATGCCTGGTTGCGCGTACATATGCGTTCTGGCGCCAAGCTAGTGAAAGTGTGTCCCCGCTCAATGGCCGTTCATGGCACTATCCAGGAATGGGAACAATGGGCCGGGATGCGGTTTCCAGAAAGCGGTTTGTATGTGATTGCCGGGGCACTGATGCCGCTCAAAATCGCAAATGAAAAGAATATGGGCGTTTATATCGAACCAAATGTATGGGTTGTTTATAATCTAAACAGTCCCCGCTAATTGGCTAAACAATACACCTGCGCTTAGAGAGAAATAACTAGGCCCGGCGCTCTGGAAGTTCTCTGCAGAAAATTTTATTAAGACACAAGCTCTCAAAAATGCTTGAGGACTTTATTATAAGCAAGTCGAAAACCCAATTGCGGGAATGATTCCCGTCTTATTAAGGCAAAACCACAACAAACTCCAACACCGTCAAGAAAATGGGAGCAACGATCATATTTACGCTTCGAATTAAGGTGTGGCGTGGGTTAGGATGTTGATTTTCGCACCCCACCGGATACTACCGTTGTTCACTCATTGTTAGCTACCCTGGAAAAGAATTCCAACATGAGTTCATCAAATTCTTTTGGACATTCCCAGTTAACTGCATGACCAGAACCTTCTACGATGGCAAATTCGCCTTTTTGGCACAGGGCAGCGCTAACTTCTGCATGCTTTTTAGGCCAGAATGGGCTTTCTGATCCGGCGACGAACAGGACTGGTACGGCCGTGCCCCTGATCGTTTCCCGCCAGTCTGCATCCGCATGGTCCAATAACAACGGTTTTGTCCCCTCTCGATCAAATTTCAGATATTTCATTCCCCGCAAAAGCATCATCAGAAAAATCGTCTTGCTCACCGGTTTATTATTGGGCTTTGGAAGCGGATTGTCGAAAAACGTAGGACGCGTTTGGACATTCAAACCAACCATGCCGTAAGGCCAGCCTTCTTCATTCATCATCTTCGGTGTCTGATCGACGCTTATCACACCATACAAACGGGCTGTGCCGAATTGCGAAATATAA
Organism: Ardenticatenaceae bacterium; assembly: GCA_020634245.1. Classification (GTDB taxonomy): domain Bacteria; phylum Chloroflexota; class Anaerolineae; order Promineifilales; family Promineifilaceae; genus JACKCC01. The sequence goes on from JACKCC010000009.1 coordinate 225,628, forward strand.
GACCACATCGTAGAAGCGCCCTGAGATTGTCCAATCAGAAATGCCCTCTTTATCTGCAAATGGTGCAGCAGCGCATTAAGGTCCTTGCCCTGCGTCGCCATGTCTTGTCCAAAGGGTGGGTTTTCAGAACTGCCATGTGACCGTCTGTCAAAGGCGATGACACGGTAACCATGTTTCAACAGAATCTTCTCCTGATCATACCAGGAAGTCGCTGGAGCCGAATAACCGGCAATAAGAATAACCGGTATACCGCTGCCTTTATCCATGTACCCCAATTTCACCTGATCATCTGTTGTAAAAAATTTTATTCCCATCTCTATCTCCCTTTCTCCATCATATTTTCTGAAAAGCAATATTTCACGGCTGCGCTCAGAGTGCGGGCAGCATCTTCCCTGGGTTCATTAAGTTCTGTGGATCAATGGCTCGCTTAATGGCATGCATCACGGCCAAAACACCATCGCCGTGCTCCGCCTTCATGAACTTCATCTTCCCCAAGCCGACGCCATGCTCACCGGTAATCGTCCCGCCCATCTCCAGAGCACGTTCGACAAGGCGTTCGTTTAGTCGCTCCGCTTCGGCTATATCTTCCGGTTTGGCCGGGTCCACCAATATCAGCAGATGAAAATTGCCATCCCCAACGTGTCCAACAATGGGAGCCGTCAGGAAAGATTGGCTCAGATCGTGCTTGGTTTTGATAATGCACTCGGCCAGCCGCGAAATCGGCACGCACACATCCGTAGTCAGCGACCGGCTGCCTGGACGGAAAGCCAGGCTGGCAAAGTAAGCATTATGGCGCGCTTTCCAAAGCGCATTCCGTTCTCCAGTATCAACCGCCCACTGGAAGTCGCTCCCACCCCAGGCATGGGTAATCTCTCCGGCCATTTCGGCGTATTCATGTACCGTCGTAGTTGAACCATGAAATTCGAGAAATAACGTCGGGCGCTCGATCAGACTGAGGCCAGAAAACTGGTTAACGGCCGTTACCATCACCTCATCCAAAAATTCAATCCGCGCTACAGGAATCCCCGCCTGCCGAATTTCTGTAACAGCCTTCACGGCCGCATCGAACTCGGCGAACCCAACGATGGCCGCAGACATTGCTTCAGGCAGCCCCTGGAGCTTCAGCGTAACCTCAGTGATAATGCCCAGAGTGCCTTCAGCCCCCACAAAAAGATGGGTCAGGTCGTAACCCGCTGATGATTTGCGGGCACGTGTTCCGGCGTGGATCACCTCACCACCAGGAAGCACCACAGCCAACGCTAATATATTATCACTCATTGTGCCGTAGCGTACGGCGTTGGTACCGCTGGCACGGGTACTGGCCATCCCACCGAAAGTGGCATCTGCGCCAGGATCAACCGGGAAAATAACCCCTGCTGGCGCAGATATTGATCGAGCTGCTGGCGTGTCACACCTGCCTGTACCGTGCAATCCAGATCATCAACGCTTACGCGCAGAATTTTATCCATACGTGAAAGGTCCACCGAAACCCCACCGTGAGGCGCAAAAACATGACCCTCCAGCGAGCTGCCAGCCCCAAAGGGAATGACCGGCATCTGGTGTTCATAGCAGAGCCGCACAATTTCAGAAACTTCTTCCGTGCTGAGGGGAAAACAAACCGCGTCGGGAAGCATAGGTGGCAATGAGGATTCATCCTGGCCATGCTGTTGGCGTTCGTAAGCACCTGCTGTAAAGCGATCTCCCAGGAAGCGGGTCAGTTTATCGATCAATAGAGTGTTCATTAGTTCCTCTTTCTCCAGAAATAATCACTACTAATCCTCAAAGTATTTCTTCAGACGTGGTGGAATCTTAGCGGGGCATTATAAACGTGGTGGCTGATTGCAAAAGAAGTTGGCGACAAACGGCCGTATCCAATCCCACTTGCTCCATTCCCAACAACACCCCGCCCACCACCGGTGGCGCTTTCAAGCGTACCAAATTAGCCCCCGGCGCCGCCATCTGAATCGTTTGCCGCATTGGCTCAATGAGCCGCTCACCCCCTTTATACAAACTGCCAGACAACACCACGTCGAATGATTCGCCAGCCAAATCAAGCTGGCGAATCACGCCGACGGCAAGGCTGCCCAGTTCCTGCCCAGCCCAGGTGATGATCTCCTGCGCCACCGCATCCCCTTGAGCCGCTTCATCAAAAACCAGAGGCGCTGCTGCCGGGGAAAGCTGGTAGCGTTCGCGCACCAGCCCGGCCAGCAAATCAATGACGTTGGTTGCCCCTACCAGATCAACAAAAGCATCACTAAGCGCTGTTGTTGGCCCACGCTGTGTCCAGGCCGCAGCTACCGCTTGAATGGCTCGCGCCACAATTTCCACCGCGCCGCCATACTCGCCAAACCAGGAACCGTGACCGGTAACGCGGCCCTCCCGCCCCTGTCGGTCGCGGCCCAGGCAGTTGTTGCTGGTTCCGGCAACAACCACAATGCCCCAACCATCTTTAGCCCCGGCCACCAAACCAACCAGCGTATCGTTGCCCAGAGCATAGCGAGCATTCACCAAACCCAACGATTCAATGAGCGCTATATGACCCGGACGATCTTCAGGCCAGTCGTAGCCGGCATAGCCAAATCCGGCCCCGGCAACGGCGGCTTTGTCCACTCCCGCCTGATCCAGCGCCTGGCCGACGATGCGGTGCAGGACCTGCTGCGCGCCTTCCCATCCGATTGCTTCCCAACTACCTGGCCCCGCCTGACCAAAACCCAGGCAACGGCCGTTCTCATCGGCGATGAGGGCATGGCTTTTACTGTTACCAATATCTATCCCTAAAAAATATCTCATGTCACGAATTGCCAAAAAATTGGGGTAAATAGGTCCGGTGGGTGATGAGCATATCGTCCAGAACCGCCTCGACCCGGTCAACAGCCGGGCCTAGCGGATGGGCCAGCAGAGCCTGGTAAGCGGCATTGCGATCTCCGTGAACGGCCGCTTCCACCGTGAGCAGTTCATACATCTTCACCTGCTGCATCAGGCCAAAGATGGCCGGGGGCAGCGGTGCGGCGGGAAGAGGTTGGATGCCGGCCCGGCTTACCAGCGCCGGCAGTTCCAATACCCACTCATCCGGCCAACCGACCACCGCGCCCTGGTTGGGCACGTTGACCACATGCTGCTCATGAAGGTCGTTGTAGTGAGCGTTGAGCAGTTGAGTGGCTACTGTGGAGTAGTAAGCGCCGCCGCGCTGCATCAACCCTTCCGGTGGCTCGGTCCGATCCGGTTCGGCGTATTGGGCCAGCAGTTCAGCCTCAATTTCCATCACATCTTCGGCGCGGGAGGGAGGCCACGCGTCCTGCTCGGCCAGTTTGCGTTCGGTGGCGTAAAAGTAGTGCAGGTAATAGTTGGGAATCATTCGCAAAGATTCGATCAATTCCGGCGGCCATTCCGGTTCCGCTTCCTGCCGTAGTTCAGTCGTGTACTGGGCCAACACCTGTGGCCAGACGTCCTCGCCGTCCACCGTAAAGCCGCGATGCCAGGTAAGGTGATTCAGTCCCAGCGTATCCAATTGCGCCCGCTCTGGCTCAACCGTCACACCCATTTTGGCCAGACTTTCCAGCACGTTCATTTTCATGTGGAAGGGAGCGTTGCAAACGCCAACGGCCGTTACCTCTGGTGCGTATTGCGCCAATGCCTGTGTCACCAACCCGGCCGGATTGGTGAAGTTAACCAAAAGCGCATCCGGCTTGGCCAGTTCAACCATATCGCGAGCGATGCTCAGAATGACAGGAATGGTACGCAGTGCCTTGGCCATACCGCCGATGCCGGTCGTTTCCTGGCCGATGAGGCCATGCCGCCGCCCCAGATATTCATCCTCACGGCGGGCCTGCATCCAGCCAACGCGCAGTTGGGTTATTACGTAGCTGGCTCCGGCAATTGCCTCCCGCTGGTTGGTCGTCAGCTGCACGCGAAATGGTAATCCTTTGGCGGCTACCATTCGTTGGGCAAACTTGCCCACAACTGCCAGCCGTTCGGGCAAAATATCCATCAGCCATAATTCACTCACGGGAAAACTTTTGACACGTTCAATAAATCCGTTGATGAGTTCGGGGGTATAGCTAGAACCTCCGCCAATGACAGCCACTTTCATCATCTCTCTCCTGAAAATAGTCTACAGATGTCCAGATTAAATCTGCGTTCATCGGCGCAATCTGTAGATTTTTTTTACTTTTGGTGAGCTAATATTCATGAAAAAAGCACTCCCTGAAACGGGGTGAATTTTGCAAAAGTATAACTTACTCTAATTGCTAACCTCAAAAGGTAAGGTTGACGAATTTGCCTCCCAACTTACACTCCTAAAGTTTGACACCACATCAGACAAAGGAGTATCCGATGAGAGGCTTAACAGATTATATTACACAGGCAGCATGGAGCGATATTTTGACGGTTCAATATGTTTTGGTAGATGATTCTTATCAACAACTGGATGTCCATATTTTGCCTGAGCGCAAATTTGCACCACAAGGGACGCCTTGCTTTAGTGATTCTGAGGTCATCACCATTGCCCTTTTGGGAGAGATGGTTTTTGCCGGTGATGAAGATAAAACACTGCACTTTATACGACAATATCATCTCGACATGTTTCCTCATTTGCTCGATAACTCTCGTTTCAATCGCCGTCGTCATCAGCTAGCGGGCGTCATGGAAGCGATTCGAGAGCATTTGCGAGACCGTTGGCGGGCAAAACATCCTCTAGATATCGAAACAGAAAACTTGCGTATCGTGGATAGTGCGCCCATCTCTATCTGCACCTATACTCGTGGTGGTCGTTGCCAGAGCATCCCATTAGATTGGCGAGATGAATGGTTTGGCGTTTGTACCAGCAAGAAAGCCAAGTTTTTTGGCGCGCGTTGCCACATAACAACGACCCTAGACCAGATGATTGACACCTGGTTACTAGCTCCGGGTTCTTATGATGACCGTAAACCCATGGCCGCCTTGTTAGAAAATCGTCATGGACTGTCCGTTATCGGCGACAAAGGCTATGTCAGTGAAGACCTCGCCCATCGTTTGTGGGAAGATGACCAACATCTACTCCTTGCTTTGAAGAAGGATAATCAAACAGAACAATGGCCTGACGGAATCCAACGAATATTGGGTTATTTGCGCCATCGGGTCGAAACAGCCTTTAGTGTGCTGGAAAACGTATTCGATTTTGAAAGTCCTAAATCCCGTTCGCTTGCTGGGTTGATTGCTCGGACAACCACGAAGATTTTGGCTTATACCATTAGCTTCTTTCTTGCCGAGATTCTCACCCCAGAGCTTAGCAATTAGAGTAACTTACATCTTCAAGTAACATCAAGCGATCAGTCATTGTGCCAGATGATTGGCTACAAATGCGATCCTGCCCTTTCGAATAGAAGTTAAAACAGGCTTAACGAAGTGAAAAATACGGACGACCACTCAAAGTGGCGGTCACAACGCCGAAACACGCCTCGCACCCCAAAGGTGTACCAATAAGCAGGCGCATACGAAAAGGAACCAGACAAGCCTGTTTTGATGATCTTATTGATCGTCTTCATTGGATAAACGATCACAATCTTGGTATAAATAGCCAGATTAACACAAGAAAGAATCGCCATTACTTTATTTGTTTGGATTTCATCAGGGCAGTAAGCGTGAATAAACCAAACGTTTAATCGAAATTTTATTAGTCATCATATTCAAGGTAACTATGACCAAACCAACAGGTCTAGAACATAATTGGCAAAAACAAGTCCAAGAACTCCAAAATGAATTAACTCAATTAAAAACAAATAATCAAGTTATTTGGGGGCTGCTGGTTCAAATTGGCAATCGGTTGCAACGCTCGTCTACTTCCATCAAAACGGCCGTTTCCAGCCTGCTAGACTTCGACATCTTTTGGGATGAAACAACCGAGTATGAATTCCTGCAAGCCATCGACAACAGCACCAATGAAATGGCCGATTTGATCGTCCTGATGACTCTAGCCTTTCGCAGCCAGGCCAAAACCCTGGAAATTGAAGTTGAACCAAACTCTCTGCAAGAGATTTTGGTGTCCCTCCCAAAAAGCATCAACAAAAACGGCCGTGAAAAAGAGTTGGAGGTCCAATACCCTGCTGAAGGCAAACCGGCACTGGTTGATTACCAATATTTGTCTCTGGCACTGGGATTGCTCATCGAAGTCATCTTTAGCGAAGACAAAGATGCCACAAAACTATCCATCATAACCCGTAAAAGCCATGATTATTGGCATTTACAAATCGAACATTTAGCCCCATCAATTGTGATCATCATCCGCCATTTTTTTGAACAGGCCAATGATATTGTCACTATTGCCAATCAAATACTTCCCGAAGATGCGCTCAAATTAATAACCGCATGCCGAATCCTGTTTTTACAAAATATCCAATTGTGTGAAAAAGAGTCAGCGTCAAACCCAACTGTAATCTGTTTGCAAATTCCAACGGCCGTTGAAAGTCCAAGGAATGAGTAGCAAAAACTCAATATCATGAATTCCATCATTTTTGACACTTTGGCATAGAAAAATGGTTCCGGCAAAAATATTACTGATCAACGACGAGCCAAATATCCTGCGAACCTTGCGGCGCAATCTTACCAGTCGGGGTTACGAGGTTTCTATTGCTTTCGATGGTGAAGAAACCCAATCCATGATCTCCCGCACCGAGTTCGATTTACACATCCTCAATCTTGATTTCAGCACGATGGATGTAGACGGGCTAGCTATCTGCCGTCAGGTACGCGAGGTCAGTCTGGCACCGATTATCGTCCTCTCTACAGTTGGATCAGAAAAAGTAAAAATCGATGCCCTGGATTTAGGAGCCGATGATTATCTGGTAATGCCCTTCAGTATGGGTGAATTCCTGGCCAGAGTCCGTTCTGCCCTAAGACGTTGGGCCTCCTATCGCGATAAAAAGCCTCAAAAGGCCAATTTAATCATTTCGGAGGATTTATTAATTGACTCAGATGCACGACAAGTAACCGTAAATGGCGACGAAGTTCATCTCACACCCACTGAATACGATCTGCTTTATTATCTGGCCAAAAACGAAGGGAAGGTCATTACCCATCGCGAATTACTGCAATCAGTCTGGGGGCCGGAGTACGGCGACGAACGGGAATATCTGCGCGTTTTCATCTCCCAACTGCGTCGCAAAATCGAGCAAGACTCACTGCATCCGCAGCATATTTTAACCGAACCTGGCGTTGGCTATCGCTTCACCTGATTCATACCCTTCCTCCCTCAATTTTTTCACATTCAACCTCCTCCTGATCTAGAGCGAAAACCCTTATACTTTCTTTATCCTTTCTTTATGTAGCCCTTACCGCGTTTGTGGTAAGTTGTACAAAGTTGAGGCTTCTCTTGTTTTAATGACATAAGAAGCTGGTTGAATCTTGCCTCAAAACAACCCCATTGGGTTGCCAGACAAGTGCAAGTATGGAAGATCAGGCCACATCAGCCTTTCAAATATTACAGGAGAAACAAGATGAGCAAAATAGAAGCCGGATTACTGTACACCAAAGAAGATGAATGGATTAAAGTTGACGGGGACGAAGCCACAGTGGGCGTCTCTGACCACGCCCAGGATGCCCTGTCGGACATCGTTTACCTGGAACTGCCCGATGTGGGCGATGCCTTCGGCATGGGCGACACCTTCGGCGTCGTTGAATCAGTCAAAGCCGCCGCCGACCTGTACATGCCTGTTTCCGGTGAGGTAACGGCCGTTAACGAAGACCTCATCGACACCCCCGAACTGGTCAACAGCGACCCGTACGGGGCCGCCTGGATGGTCAAAATCAAACTCAGCAACCCATCCGAGCTTGACGACCTCATGGACGCCGCCACCTACACCCAATACCTGGAAGAGCGGGACTAGTTGTTAGCAGTTGGTGGCTAGTTTCTGGTTGCCAGTCCATACCAGCAGCCAGTTGCCAGCCGCCAGCTACCACCTTCCCACTGGAGAAAAAATATGAGCCTACAAGGTTACCCCAAAACCAACTGGCAGGACTTCATCGAAGCCAGCCATGAACCGTCGGCCAACGGCCGTTCCCCCCTGAGCAACCGCGATTTACTCCAGCCGGCCGACCGCTTCGTCAAGCGCCACATCGGGCCGCGCAGCCACGACGTCAGCCACATGCTGGAAACGCTGGGCCTGTCCTCCCTGGAAGAACTCGTCGACCAGGCCGTGCCCGCCTCCATCCGCATGGTCGGCCATTTGAATCTGGAACCGCCACGCAGTGAGACGGCCGTGCTCAACGAACTGCGCGAGTTAGCCGCCCAGAACAAACTGTTCCGCAACTTCATCGGCATGGGCTACTCCGGCACCGTCACCCCGCCCGTCATCCAGCGCAACATCCTGGAAAACCCCGGCTGGTACACCCAATACACCCCCTACCAGCCCGAAATCTCCCAGGGGCGGCTGGAAGCATTGATAAATTTCCAGACGATGGTCACCGACCTGACCGGCCTGGAAATCGCCAACGCCTCCCTGCTCGACGAAGGCACCGCCGCTGCCGAAGCCATGACCCTGTGCCAACGAGCCATGCCGCGCAAATCTAAAGCGAATACATTTTTCGTCTCCGAACTGTGCCATCCGCAAACCATCGCCGTCGTCCAGACCCGCGCCGAACCATTAGGCATCAGCGTCGTCGTCGGCAATCATGAGACGTATGAATTTGCCGCCGACGGCCCCGACGCTGCCTTTGGCGTCTTAGTCCAATACCCCACCACCTACGGTGACATTCTGGACTATGGCCCCTTCATTGCTCAAGCCCACGAACACGGCGCTTTAGCCGTCGTCGCCGCCGACATCTTGTCGCTGGTTCTGCTGCGCGCCCCCGGCGAATTCGGCGCTGATGTGGCGGTGGGCAACACGCAGCGCTTTGGCGTGCCCATGGGCTTTGGCGGCCCCCATGCCGCCTACATGGCCACGATGGAAAAATATCAGCGCATCATGCCCGGCCGCCTCATCGGCGCCTCCATTGACGCCAACGGCAAACCGGGTTACCGGCTGGCGCTGCAAACCCGCGAGCAGCACATCCGCCGCGAAAAAGCGACCAGCAATATCTGCACCGCCCAGGTGCTTCTGGCCATCATGGCCTCGATGTACGCTGTCTACCACGGCCCGGAAGGGCTGCGGCGCATCGCCAGCCGGGTGCGGCTGCTGACCGGTGTCCTGGCGGCGGCGCTCAAGAATGCCGGTTACAAATTAAACGATGCGCCGGTGTTCGACACCCTCAAAATCAGCGGCGGCCCCAAGACCCAGGCCGAAATTCATGGCGCTGCCCTGGCGGCCGAAGTCAATCTGCGCTACTTCGCCGATGGTTCGGTGGGGGTGTCGTTGGATGAAGCCTCCGGTGTCAGCAGTCTCAAGCTGTTGTTTGCCATCTTTGGCCTGAGCGGCGATTTTGAGCAGCTGGCCGATGGCGTCAAGCTGGATTATGCCGCGCCGCATCAGCGGACGAGTAAGTTCCTGACCCATCCTGTCTTCAACATCTACCAGTCAGAAACGGAGATGATGCGCTACATCACCCGGCTGCAAAAGCGGGATTTGTCACTGGCCCATTCGATGATTCCGCTGGGGTCGTGCACGATGAAGCTCAATGCGGCGGTAGAGATGCTGCCCATCACCCTGCCGGAGTTTGGCCAGATGCATCCCTTTGCCCCGGCCGACCAGACCCAAGGGTACCGCGAGATGTTCCGGCGGCTGGAGAACTGGCTGGCCGAGATTACGGGGTTTACGGCCGTTTCTCTCCAACCCAACTCCGGCGCTTCCGGCGAATATGCCGGGATGCTGGTCATCCGTGCTTATCATAAATCACGCGGCGAAGGGCATCGTAATGTCTGCCTCATCCCCAGTTCGGCCCACGGGACCAATCCGGCCAGCGCGGCGATGGCGGGAATGGAGGTGGTTGTTGTGGCCTGTGATGAGAATGGCAACATTGACGTAGACGATTTGGAAGCCAAGGCTAAACAGCATGAAGCCAATCTGGCGGCGTTGATGGTCACCTATCCCTCCACCCACGGCGTGTACGAGCAGGCGATTGAGAAAATCTGCGCCATCGTCCACGAGCATGGCGGGCAGGTGTATTTGGATGGGGCCAACATGAACGCCCTGGTCGGCTTGACCCGGCCGGCGCGCGATTTTGGCGCGGATGTTTGCCACCTGAATCTGCACAAGACGTTTGCCATTCCCCACGGCGGCGGCGGTCCCGGCGTTGGCCCAATTGGTGTGGCTGAACATCTGGCGCAGTTCCTGCCCAATCATCCGGTCGTGGCCGGTGTCGGCGGTGAAAACTCGCTGGGAGCGGTCTCATCCGCGCCCTGGGGCAGCGCCAGTGTCATGCCGATTTCCTACGCTTACATCGCTATGATGGGCGACTGGGGGCTGACGGTGGCGACGCAGATTGCTATCTTGAACGCCAATTACATCGCTCAGCGGCTGGAACCGTATTTTCCGGTGTTGTATCGGGGTAAGAACGGCCGTGTCGCCCATGAGTGCATTGTGGAGATGCGTCATCTGAAGGATTACGTCACGGTGGATGATGTGGCCAAGCGGTTGATGGATTTCGGTTTCCATGCCCCGACGATGTCGTTCCCCGTTCCCGGTACGCTGATGATTGAGCCGACGGAGAGTGAGTCGCTGGCGGAGCTGGACCGCTTCTGTGAGGCAATGATTGCTATTCGGGGTGAGATTCAGGACATCGAGGATGGCAAGGTCAGCCACGATGCGAGTGTATTGGCTCATGCCCCGCATACGGCGGAGGTGGTGTTGGCTGCGGTGTGGGAACGGCCGTATTCCCGTGAACAAGCCGCTTTCCCCACCGCGTTCACCCGCGAATCCAAGTTCTGGCCCTTCGTCGGCCGTATTGACAACGTTTATGGCGACCGCAATCTGGTCTGTACTTGCCTGCCCATTGAGGATTACGCTTAATGTAATCGGGAAGTTGCTCGTTCATAACGTCATTCGTTCAATTTGAGACTAGAGGCTGGAGACTGGTAAGCGACCAGTCACCAATCTCTAGTCTCCTGATTATGGAGGAAAAAACAATGGCAAAAGCCTTAAAACTAACTAATTTACACGACTGGCACGTTGCGCATGGAGGCCGGATGGTTCCTTTTGCCGGTTGGGAGATGCCCGTCCAATATCCGACCGGGCCGATTGAAGAGCATCGGGCCACCCGCGAAGCAGCGGGCTTGTTTGACATCGATCACATGGGCCAGATGGAAGTGCGCGGCCCGGAAGCGGAAGCGTTTGTCAACTGGCTGGTGACATATGATGTGCGCCAGATGGCCATGTTCGATGCCCATTATTCTTTGATGTGCTATCCCGACGGCGGCATTGTGGACGATGTTTTTGTGTACAAGATGCCGGAAACGGATGGCAGTGTGTATTTCTTCATCGCTATCAACGCCGATAACAAGAATAAGGACGTAGCCTGGGCCAAAGCACAAGCCATTGGCTTTGACGTGACCGTCACCGATATTTCCGACGAGACGTACATGCTGGCTTTTCAAGGCCCCAAAGCACCGGAGATTCTGGATCGGTTGACGCAGGTTGATTTGACGGCCGTACCCCGATTTACGGCCGTTATCGACACCATTTTCGACGACGTAAAAGTTCTGTTTGGCCGCACTGGCTACACCGGTGAAGACGGCTTCGAGTTGTACTTTCCGGCCGAGCACGCAGTGAAAGTATGGGAAGGTATCTTGGCCGCGGGCGAAGCCGATGGTGTCCTGCCGGTAGGCCTGGCGGCGCGGGACAGCCTGCGCTTTGAGCCGTGCATGCCGCTTTACGGCCACGAAATCGCTGCTGACATCTCGCCCATCGAAGCCCGCCTTACCTTTGCTGTGGGCTTTGACAAGAATTTCATTGGCCGGGATGCGCTGCTCAAGATTAAGTTGGAACGGCCGTCCCGCGTCCTCGTCGGTTTTGAAATGGTCGATCGCGGCGTGCCTCGGCATGGTTATCCCATCGCCCACGAAGGGCAGGGAGTTGGCGTAGTCACTACCGGCATGTTTTCCCCCACGTCACAGCGCTACCTAGGGATGGCTTACGTCCCCAGCGAACTGGCCAAAATTGGCACCGAAATCGACATCATGGTTCGTGACAAGGCGAAAAAAGCGGTGGTGGTGAAACGGCCGTTTTACGTCCCGGCCTACCGCCGTTAAAACAAATAATCCGCAGATTACACAAATTTCGCAGACAGTTTTTATGCGTAGGGGCGAGGCAATCGGCCGTGATCTTGGTACAGCAAAACGGCCTTCTCTCCGATTGCCTCGCCCTGGTTCCTTTCATCAAAAGCAAAATCTGTGGATCGATTCTTTACAAAAGGAAAACAATCATGAGCGAAAAAGTTAGAGCAGACAAACACGTGAAACTATTCATCCCCGGTCCGACCGAAGTGCGGCCAGAGGTGTTAGACGCCCAGGCCGACTGGATGATCGGCCACCGCATGCCCGAATGTACCGCCCTAATCGGCCGTATCCGCCCCAAACTGGCCAAAGTCTTCCTGACCGAAAAGCGCGTCCTCCTCAACGCCGCCACCGGCACCGGCTTCATGGAAGCGGCCATCCGCAACGTCGCCAACGGTAAAGTCCTCAACTGCGTCAACGGCGCGTTCAGCGACCGCTGGCGCGAAATCACCGCAGCCTGCGGCCGCGAGAACGAAGTCCTGGAAGCCGAATGGGGCCAGCCCATCCTGCCCGAAGCGGTGGCCGAACGGCTGGCTCAGGGCGGCTTCGACGCCATCACCGTGGCCCACAACGAAACCAGCACCGGCGTGACCAATCCCATCGAAGCCATTGCCCAGGTCGTGCGCCAGGCTCCCAACGGTGAAAACATCATGATTCTGGTCGATGCCGTGAGCAGCATGGCCGGTGTGGCCATCCCCTTCGACGACTGGGATTTGGACGTGCTGCTGACCAGCAGTCAAAAAGCCTTTGCCCTGCCCGCCGGATTGACCTTTGCTGCCGTTTCCGACCGGGCGATGGAAAAAGCGAAGACTGTACCGGCCAGAGGCTGGTATTTCGACTTCCTCGTGTTGGAGAAATATTTGTTGAAGAACCAGACCCCGGCGACAACGGCCGTTTCCCTCCTCTACGCCCTGGACAAGCAGCTCGACGACATGATGGCCGAGGGTATGGAAAACCGCTGGGCGCGCCATCTGGCCATGCGCGACCGCACCATCGAATGGGCCGAATCGCGCGGCCTGACCCTCTTTGCCCCCGAAGGCTACCGGTCGCCCACCGTGACCTGCATCAGTAACGATAAAAACTACGACATTTCCGCCCTCAACGCCTTCCTGCGTGAACGCGGCATGATTATCTCCAACGGCTACGGTGCGCTGAAAGGCAAGAACTTCCGCATCGCTCACATGGGTGACCTGCAAATGGAAGATATGGAAGCGCTGTTTGCGGCGATTGATGAATTTTTAGCGCAGTAGGGGCAGGTCTTGTACCCGCCCATTGAAGAGGGCGACCACAAGGGTGCGCCCCTACGAAAAGGTGTTTTTATGTTGCATATACTCATTTCAGACAAATTAGGCGAGGCCGGGCTGGCTATGTTGGATAAGGCGGCCGATGTCGCCTACGACGTAAAAACCGGTTTGAGCAAAGAGGAACTGCTGGCAGCCATCCCCGAATACGATGGGCTGATTATCCGCAGCGGCACCCAGGTAGACGCCGATGTGTTGGCGGCGGGCAGCAAGCTCAAAGTGGTCGGCCGGGCCGGGATTGGCGTGGACAACGTCAATGTAGAAGCGGCGACCAAGCATGGCGTGATTGTGATGAACACGCCCGGCTCCAACAGCATGGCCACCGCCGAACAGACGATGGCCCTCATGCTGGCTGTCACCCGGCACACCGTTCCGGCGCACAATTCGCTGGCCGCCGGCGAGTGGAACCGGGCGCAGTTTTCCGGGACGGAGCTGTACGGCAAGGTGCTGGGCATCGTTGGCTTTGGCCGGATTGGCCGATTAGTCGCCGAGCGGGCCAAGGCATTTGGCATGACGGTGCTGGCTCACGACCCGTTCGTCAAAGCGGAAGAAGGGACCAAATTGGGCGTGTCGCTGGTGGACTTGAACCGGGTGTTTTCCCAGGCCGATTATTTGACGCTGCATACGGCCGTTACCCCCGAAACGACCAAAATGATTAACTGCCCCTCCATCAAGAAAATGAAGAAGGGCGTCATCATCATCAACGTAGCCCGTGGCAAGTTGATTGACGAAGCGGCACTGGCCGAAGCATTGCAAGATGGTCATGTGAAAGCGGCCGCGTTGGATGTGTATGCTACTGAACCGCCACCCACCGATAATCCCTTGCTTGGCCTGCCTAATGTCTTGCACACGCCTCATCTGGGGGCCAGCACGGCCGAGGCCCAGAGCAATGTGTCTACGCAAATCGTGGGGCAGGTGTTGGATTTCCTGCGCGGCAAGGAGACCCGCAATGCGGTCAACAAGCTACCCTAAAGACCGGGCCAGAAAGATGGCCAAATAACGTTCAACCTGATGGGGCGATTTGATAATCGCCCTATCTTTTTATTGGAGAGATGAAGATGGAAAATGAGCAGCGCCCCCGCGTGTTAGTTTATGATTCGGTCGAAGCCCACTGCCTGGATTGTTTGTATGAAGTTGCCGATGTCGATATACAGCCCGATTTGACTGAAGCGGAGCTTATGGCCGCCATTGGCGAATATGACGCGTTGATTGTCGGGCCGCCGCGCCGCTTGACGGGCCGGATGATTGAGCAAGGCTACCGCTTGCAGGCGATTGGTTATGCCGCATCTCGTCTGGACAATGTGGACGTGAGCGCGGCGCGGGCGATGGGTATCGAGGTGTTTAATGCTCCGGCCAGCAGCGCCGTCGCCATCGCCGAACAGACATTGTCGCAGTTGCTGCTTTTGGCCGACAGGTTTGGCAACGGCCGTTTAGCCGGGAAAACACTCGGTCTCGTCGGCTTCGGCCGGATTGGGCAGCAGGTGGCCCAGCGGGCGCGGGCTTTCAACATGCGTGTGCTGGCCAATCAGCCCCGCCTCACCCCGGAATTGGCGTTAGCTGCCGGTGTCCAGGCCGTCGATTTGCTAGATTTATTGCGCGAAGCGGATTTCACCAGCCTGCACTTGCCCTTTAACGCCGAAACCAAAACCATCCTGGGCCAGGCCGAGATCAGGGCCATGAGACCCGGCGCTTGCCTGATCAACACCGGTCACGCCGAACTGCTGGACAGTGGCGCGCTGCTGGCCGGGTTGGAAAACGGGAACCTCGCCGGAGCCGCCCTCTTTGTTCATCCCAGTGAAATGCACGACGCGCTGGACACGGCCGTTATCTTACTGCGACAGCATTCCCACGTACTGACCACGCCTTACCAGACCACCATCATCGACAGCAACCACGCCGATGCCCTCCGCGAAATCAGCGAGCATATTGCCGATGTACTCAGTGCTGAGAAAGCCAGTTCGCTTCTGTCACTGCAAGTTGTCCCCATCAATCAGGTATCGCCGCATGAGGAAGTGGATGATAAACGCGTCGCCCGCCTCATGGCGGCCATCGGCAATAATCCCCAACTGATCGACCCGCCGATTGCTGTGTATTGGAACGGCCGTTACGTCATTCTCGATGGCGCGACCCGGTTCACCGCCTTCAAAAGGCTGGGCTTCGAGCATATGATCTTCCAAATCGTCGATACCACACCGGAATCATTTACGCTGCACACCTGGTATCATGCCATTTCCAGCGAACGGCCGTTCGCCGACCTGCTGACCCATTTGCAGCAGTTGGATGGCATCTTGTTTGAAGAACTGCCGCCTGGCAAAACCCAATCCATCTTTCAAGACAAGTCGGTGCTTTGCTACTTTTTGGCGCGCAACGGCCGTATCACCCTGGCCAAAACCGCCCCCGGCGCTGTCCATTTGGATGTGATGAATGATTTAGTCGCCAGTTACACGAGTTGGGGCACGGTCGAGCGTACCCTGCTGACCGATTTGCCACGTTTGTTGGAGCAGTTTCCCCGGTTAACGGCCGTAGCCATTTTCCCCCAATTCGCCCCCGAAACCGTTTTCGATGTGGCCAGCCGGGGTGGCTTTGTCCCCGCCGGATTGACCCGCTTCGTCATCCCAGGACGCATTCTGCGCCTCAACATGAAGCTGGATCGGCTGTTGGAAAACGACACCCTGGCCGCCAAGCGAACCTGGTTCAAAAAACAGCTCGCCCAAAAAATCGCTTCGTCCCGCCTTAGGTATTATGAAGAACCTGTCGTCCTTTTAGATGACTAACGCCTGTTTTGCCCATTAACTAATCTTTATGAATTCTTTACATAGGCCTTATGCGTCCCTTATCCCTTCTATGCTAGATTGTACAAAGTGGCACAATAACGTGATTCTCATCATACGGCCTGTTCTATGTGCAAGACGTAGTACCGGTCGAAAACAAGATTATCAAACCTCGATGAATTAAGGATAGATACAAGATGGCAACAGGAAATGCAATAAAAACAGTACGTTCTCTTGTCCAGGAAATTGACTTCGAAGGCAAGAGTTTACTCTCAATCAACGACCTGACAAACGACCAGATTTATGGTCTATTTGAATTGGCGCGCGCGCTAGAACCCTGGAATCGTTCGGCCGTACCCTTGCTGACTGGCAACGTGATGGCCGCCCTGTTCTTCCAACCCAGCACCCGCACCCGCATGAGCTTTGAAACGGCGATGCACCGTTTGGGCGGCGCTGTTGTCACCGAAGCCACCCCATTGGTTTCCTCATCAATGGCCAAAGAAGAAAGCCTCTCCGACATGATGAAAGTAGTTTCCAAATATGCCAACGTCATCGTGCTGCGCCATCCTGATGATGTGGATGCCCGCGATGCTGTCACCTACTCCGACGCACCGGTCATCAACGGCGGATTGGGCCATTGGGAACATCCCACCCAAGCACTGCTGGACATGTATACCTTGTGGCGTACCCACAACAAGGTGGAAGGCGTCAAGGTTTGCATTGCCAGCGCCGATCTGGTTGCCGCCCGTACCGGCCACTCCATGGCCTACGGTCTGGCCAGATTGGGCGCAGACGTCACATTAGCCTGCCCTAGAATCAACCGCACCCCCAAAGGCGTGATAGAAAAACTGGAAACCGTTGGCGGCCACGTCAAAGAAGAATTTGACCTGACTCAAGACAGCTTCAATGAACTCATTGCCGGCATGGATTTGGTTTACTTGCCGGGTTGCAGCGCCCCGAAGGGAGCCGAAGCCGAAGCCTTTAAGAAGTTGATGGACAGCTACTACGTTCGCTTTGAAACGCTGGACAAAGTCCGCCAGGAAGAAGATCGCATCATCCACGTGACCCATACGCTGCCACGTCGGGCCGGCGAAATGGATTTGCGCATTGACACTACACCCAACCAGCAATATTTTGAAGCGATTGCCTACAGTGTTTCGATTCGCATGGCCCTGGTGGCCAGTATTCTGGGCGTATAAATGAAAACCCGAAATCGGGATGGTTCAATTTAGCTTTACAAGCTGTAGAACGATTTTGCAAATCGTTCTCTGGGTAATTTACAAAATCGCCCTACAAAGTGTCAAGCTAACTTTTTGGGGTTTTGAACCACGCCCTGAAATCAAGGATAAAAAACATTTTGGGAGGTACTTGCCTAGCTCGCCATTAGTCGCTAAATTTACAGTGAGGGGTTAAGCATTTGGAATGCTGAAATGCCCAACAGGTTTGTTTTCTCACTGTAAAATTGATTGGTTTAGCTGACCTAAACCCAAATCCATATTTTTCATGGAGCAGATTGTTATGAAAGTGATTGTAACGATTGATGGCGAACTTTTAGTTTCTAACGTAGCTAGTCGAGGTCTTCAAGGACAAAAAGAGGCTGTTGAGAAAATCGTAGGCAGCTTGAGCGACCTTTTGCAGGCAGAGCACAAAATCACCATTGTGCACGGTAATGGTCCGCAAGTTGGTAACATGCTGTTCCGCGGCGAGATTGCCAGTCATGCTGTCCCTCCGGTTCCGTTAGATGTTTGTGGCGCGGATACCCAAGGAGCGACGGGTTATTTCTTGCAACAATCTTTGCAAAATTTGCTGCGGCGGAAAGGGTTGAAACGTGAGGTAACGGCCGTTGTCACCCAGGTTCTCATCGACGAGACAGACCCGGCCATGGCCGCTCCCATCAAAGGCGTCGGTCCCTTTTTCGATGTAGAACGCGCCCAAAAGTATGGCAACACACGTGGCTGGAAATTCATCATGGTTCCCGGCCGCGGTCAACAGCGAGCAGTTCCGGCTTACTTGCCCCGGCAGATTCTCGAAATCAACTCGATTCGCTGCCTGATGGAAAACAAAACTATTGTCATTTGTGGTGGCGGCGGCGGCGTTCCCGTTCGTTATGATGCGCACGGGCAGTTGACCGGGGTTGAAGCGGTGGTAAATAAATCCCACACAGCCACCCTCCTGGCCAATGAAGTACAAGCCGACACCATCATCTTCGTTTCACAGTGGGAAAAGATAAGGCAAGCCTTCCCGCAAATAGTCAAAGATGAATACATTCGATTCACGTTGACTGAATTAAAGGAAT
Source organism: Ardenticatenaceae bacterium (assembly GCA_020634245.1). Classification (GTDB taxonomy): domain Bacteria; phylum Chloroflexota; class Anaerolineae; order Promineifilales; family Promineifilaceae; genus JACKCC01. The sequence continues at coordinate 244,174 of JACKCC010000009.1, forward strand.
TTATTGATCAAAGAAAAGATGAATTAACCGATTCAATGTACCTCAAGCTGCAAGCCAGTTGTAAATTTTTGGCAACTCCCGGCAAATTTATATGTATCATTCCGCCGGAACAGCTTGAAGGGGTTTTGAATCAAGAATGTGGGATCCAGTTAATCTCTGATCCTGAATAACCCCGTCACAGCGCCCGGCTGAATTGGCAAAGACGCACTTTATTGCTCTTCCGTTCCAATTTTCCGTCCTGTGACGAAAAATGAAGAGGATAAAGTATGTCTGAAAAAATTGCCGTGATTGCGATCGGGGGTAATTCCCTGGTCAAAGATAAAAGCCGCCAGAGTATCCAAGACCAATATCAAGCGATGACCGAAACCAGCTATCATATCGCTGATATGATTCAGGATGGCTGGACGGTGGCCATTGGCCATGGCAACGGACCACAAGTTGGTTTTGTCCTGCGCCGTTCGGAAATTGCCTTCAAAGTGGAAGGCGTCCACGAAGTGCCGCTGGACGTTTGCGGCGCGGATACTCAGGGAGCCACAGGCTACGGCCTCCAACAAAATCTGTACAATGAATTTCTCGAACGCGGCATCCAGAAGCCGGTGGCGACGGTTGTCACCCAGGTGGAAGTGGATCGCAACGACCCGGCGTTCCAAAATCCGGTCAAACCGATTGGCTCTTTCATGGATAAAGCGGAAGCGATGGAAAAGAAAGCCAAAGACGGCTGGGATGTGGTTGAGGACGCCGGCCGCGGCTGGCGGCGAGTAGTCCCTTCCCCCCTGCCCAAGCGCGTCGTTGAGGAGCCGGCCATCAAGCAGCTCATTGATGGCGGCACTTGCGTCATCACGGTAGGCGGCGGCGGTATCCCGGTTGTGGCTGATGAGTCAGGTAAACTGCAAGGCGTCGCCGCGGTGATCGACAAGGATTATGCCTCTTCGCTGCTGGGCAATGCGATTGGGGCAGAACTGTTGATTATCAGTACGGCCGTTGAGAAAGTGGCCCTCAATTTTGGCAAACCAGACGAAACCTGGCTGGACAAAATCACACTGGAAGAAGCCAAAGCGTATCTGGCTGAGGGCATCCATTTTGCCAAAGGCAGCATGGCCCCCAAAATGCAGGCTGTCATCTGGTTCCTGGAACGGGGTGGCAAAAAAGCGATCATCACCAACCCGGAAAACATCGCCAAAGCACTGCGCGGCGAAACAGGCACGACGATTGTGGCATAGGGGCAAAGTGGCAGAGTTACAAGGTGGCAGAGTAACCTTGCCACCCTGCAACTTTGCAACCTTGCCACCTTGCAACTCTGCCACCATGCACACTTTATCTGTTGAGGAACGCCGGATTTTGGATTCGATTCAGGAATCCGAAGTTGTTGGGTTGCTCCAGGCGCTCATCCAGGCGCGGAGTGATTTTCCGCCGGGTGATTGTGTAACGGCCGTTTCCGTCATCGCCGACAAATTAACTAAAGCCAACATTCCATTCGACATTCTGGCCAACAACCCACACCAACCCAATTTGGTCGCCACACTGCCGGGCAACGCCATCACTCCCACTTTACTGTACCATGCCCACGTTGATACCGTTGCTCCCGGTGACCCGGCCGTGTGGCGGCATCCTCCCTTTTCCGGCGTGGTGGAAGATGGCCTTATTTACGGCCGTGGCGCGGGCGATGACAAAAGCAGTGTGGCGGCGCAGGTCATGGCGTTGGTGACGTTGGCGCGGGCGGGGGTGAAGGTGAACGGCCGTTTCCAGGTCGTCGTCGTATCCGATGAAGAGTCGGGAGCGAAACAAGGCACGCGCTGGCTGCGCGACAACCAGCATTTGCAGCCCGACTTTCTTGTCGTCGGCGAACAAACCCAAAACCGGGTCGCCGTCGCCGAGCGGGTCGCCTGCGGCATCGACCTGACTATCTTCGGCAAAAGCACGCACGGGGCTATGCCCTGGGCCGGCGACAACGCGGTATTGAAAACAGCCCGCGTTTTGGTCTGGCTGGAAAAGAAGCTGTTTCCGCAATTGGCGGCCAAATCGCATCCTTACCTGCCGTCAGCCACATTAAACATCGGCAAGATTACCGGTGGATTGCAGTGGAACATCGTGCCGGAAACCTGCAAAGTAGAAATGGACAGGCGGTTACTGCCCGGCGAAACGCGGGAAGCGGCGATGGCCGAAATCGAAGCGCTACTGGACGAGTACAACGACACGATTGAACCGCTGCAATACGAACTGTTTTCCACCGGCAAGGTTGCGCCCAACATCAACACCGATCCGAACGAACCGTTTGTTCAATGTGCTAAGTCCGCTTTGCAGGTTGTGACCGGGCAACCGCAGGAATTAACGGGCTATGTGCAGACAAGTGACGGCCGTTGGTTTGCCGGAGACGGCTTTCCCATCATCATTGTTGGCCCCAGCGATCCGGCCGTGGGCCACGCTACCAACGAACACGTCTCGGTTGAGCAGCTTGTCGAGGCAACGAAGTTTTTAACCCTGCTGGCGCTGCGCTGGCTTAACCAAACCAAATAGCTGTGGCAGGTCTCTAGACCGTGCCCGGTGGTGGCGCGGTCTGGAGACCGGCCACAGCCAGAGAATTATTTACAAAAAGAGGAATTAAATATGGCTCACAAATTCGCATCACTTGATGCCGACATTACTTCAAGAAGCCGATCCATCACCAAGCCGGGGAGCTACATGATCCTTGGCCAGGCAGACCGGGTCAATAGCAAACTGCCCAACTGGCGCGATACCAACGCCAAAGTCATGACTACGCCGGTTCTGGGCGCAAAATTTGTCGAATATGAAATGTTCATCCAGCCCGGCGGCGGCACAAAACAGCCAGTCAACGATGGCTTGCAGCATTTCCTGTTTGTCCTGGAAGGCGAAATTTCTTTCGAATTGGCCGGTCAGGTCCATGAGCTGACCGTAGGCGGGACCGTTTGGCTGCCGCCTAACCAACCCTACAGCCTGACCAATAACAGCGGTGCGCTGACCCGCATGTTGTGGCTGCGCCGCCGCTACATCGAACTGGAAGGCATTGCCATTCCCGAACCGATCATCACCAATGAGAAGAATGTCGAAGCGATGCCTGAGGACACTTACGTCGAAAAGCACCTGATTCCCTATGACAACGAATTGGGCTACGACATGGCTTTCAACCTGCTCATTTTTGAGCCAGGGACGCATTTTGGCTTCGTCGAATCGCACATCATGGAACATGGCCTTTACATGCTGGATGGGCGCGGCTTTTATTACCTCAACGGCGACCTGATTGAGGTGAAGAAGGACGACTATATCTACATGGCACCCTTCTGCCCGCAGTATTTTGCGGCGACCGGTTGGGAGACGGGCCGTTACATTTTGTACAAGGATGTGAATCGCGATTACATTGATGAACTTTAGACCCTAAGGGTTTAGAAAAACCCTTAGGGTCTGCGGAGCGCATCGATCGTGGTGAGCATTGTTTGTTGCCGGATTCAGGTTGGCAGAAGGGAGTCGTATGGCAAATCGTTAAGTAGGTATTGGGATGCAAAGCGCCTGATACTACAAAATTTTATGCAGTGAGGAGATAGTATGGATAACAAAGTGTATCATGACGAAGACGTGAGCCTGGATGTGCTCAAAGACAAAGTGATTGCCGTGCTCGGCTATGGCATTCAGGGCGGGCCGCAAGCGCTTTGCCTGCGCGACAGCGGACTCAACGTCATCGTGGGAGCGGGGCCGCGCGATCGTTATCATGATTGGGACAAAGCCGAAGCCGATGGCTTTGAAGTCATGTCCATTGGCGAAGCCACCCGCCGGGCCGATGTTGTCCACGTCTTGCTGGCCGATCCGGCCCAACCGGCCGTGTACGACCGGGAAATCCGCGACAACCTGAAACCCAACTGTACACTGAGCTTCGCTCACGGGTTCAACGTCCTCTACGGCTCAATTCTGCCGCCCAAAGATGTCAACGTCGTCTTGTTTGTGCCCAATTCACCGGGCCACATGGTGCGCAAAAAGTTCCTAGAAGGCTCCGGCATTTACGGCGCGGTCAGCGTCGATCAGGATGTGACCGGCGACGCGCTAGACATCGTTCTGGCCATTGCCAAGGGTGTGGGCAGCACCCGCGTCGGTGTCGTGGAACTCTCCTTCCAGCACGAGACCGAAGGCGATAACTTTGAGGAGCAGGTGTTGTACGGCGGCACAATCCATCTGATGAAAGCGGTGTTTAACACGATGGTCGAGAACGGCTATCCGCCCTACTTTGCTTATGCCAAAGCGATCCGCTCGCTGCGTACCGTTGTAGATGTGATGGATGAAATCGGCATTGAGGCGTACATCTCCGAACGCAGCAGCCGCACCTGCGAGTTTGCCGTCCGCACCAGCGGTCCGCGCGTGATTAATTACGACGAAATTCAAAAGGTCTTTGAAGAGACGGAACGGGGTGAATTTGCCGCCCGCTGGATGCAGGAATGGCAGTTGGGCATGCCGCGCCTGCACCGGATGCGGCGTACCGGGGCCGCCTCGAAGATGGAAGAGACCGGCCACAAATGGCGGGATCAATTTGGTGAAGGCTAATGGAAAAACCGCAGAGACGCGGAGAACACAGAGAGAAATTAGTTTCAATACGACATAACACACTATTACGAAAATCTTATAACAACTGTCATGCTGAACGAAGTGAAGCATCCTAGCCAAGTTGAATGGGATTCTTCGCCTTCGGCTCAGAATGACAGCTCCAAGACTTCTGTAATAGGTTAGTAATGTTGCCAAGCAAAAATCAATCGAATCAATAAATTTATAAAAAGGAAAGGATATAAAAATGGTTACTGAAGGATTAAAAGGACGCGATTTTATTCGTTTGCAAGATTTCACGAAAGCTGAAATCGAGACCATGTTGGAAGTTGGTTTGCAGTTGAAGGCCGATAATACGATGCGCCGTTATCACGATGATATTCTGCGCCGCCGTACTTTGTTCATGATGTTCTTCAACCCCAGCTTGCGCACGCGCAACAGTTTTGAGGCTGGTATTTTCCAATTAGGAGGTCACGCGCATTTCTTGGAGACCTCATCCACTCGTTTGCCCACTTTGGAAGGGGAAGACATGGGTTACGCCTCCGAGCGCATCGTCGATATGGCCCGCGTGCTCTCCCGCATGGGTGACGCACTGGCGGTTCGCATTTTGGGTGACGTGGTTGGTTGGGAATATGACAAATCGTACCGCATCATCAAGGAGTTTGCCCGCGGTTCGCATGTGCCGGTCATCAATATGGAAGACAATATTTACCATCCCTGCCAGGGTATGGCCGATGCGATGACGTTGTGGGAGATGTTTGGCAAGAATTTGAACGGCCGTAAAATCGGTGTCTCCTGGACCTATGGCTCCAGCCCCAAGAAACCGATCGCGCCGCATCATGATTTCATGTACATGGCCAGCCTGTTTGGCGCCGAACTAGTCTTCTCCCGGCCGCCGGAAATGCGCATCGACCCGGAAATCGAAGCCCAAATCAAGGCCAACGCCGAAGCCAGCGGTGGTTCCTACACCGTCTCCGACAAGATGGAAGACGCCTGCGAAAATGCCGACATCGTTTACGCCAAGAACTACGTCTGCCTGGACTTGCTGCCGCCGGTTACGAAAGAGCCACAAAAAGATGAGATGATGAAGCTGTTCGGCAAATACAAGGATTGGATTGCTGACGAAAAGCGGATGAACATGGCCAAACCGGATTCGCAGTACATGCACTGTCTGCCCTGCGAGCGCGCCGCCGAGGTTTCGGACGCGGTGTTGGATGGCAAATGGGGTTATGCCTGCTACGATGAGGCGGAAAACCGTCTGCACGCCCAGAAGGGTGTGATGGCTTGCATCATCCCGTAACGGACATCAATTTGTTATCAGATTTGAATGCAGAAGGGCAGCCAGTGGCTGCTCTTTTGTGTTCTGTGGGTGGGAAACGGCTATATTGTTGATGGGGCCATGCGTCGTTGAACAGACGCTTCTATGATATAATTTGTATATGGAAGCATCAGATGCGCAGGCATATATTGGGCGATGGCAAGCAGTCGCAAAACTTAAACAGCAAGAGCGCCAAGCAGCTTCTCTTGCCGAAAATTGGCGGCGACTCAACGCGATTAAGCAGCGTGCTTCCCGTTTGGATATTACACGGAAAGATGACGACGGGGAAATGGAAATCTTCTTGTTGTGGGCCAGGTTAAAGGCAGAATATGTCCCCAACTGAACAGCATAGCTCTTTTCATGATCCGCTTGAATCTTTGGGAAAGCTATTATCCCATTTTGGCGATCAGGGCGTTGTAATCGGCGGGATTGCGGTTAGTCTTTTAGGGGAAGCACGATTTACAGAAGACCTGGATGCAATGGTCTTGCTCTCTGTGGAAGAAATTCCTCATTTTTTGACGGTTGCCCAAAAAGAAGGCATTGAACCACGTATCTCCAATGCAGAAGATTTTGCCCGACAAAATCGGGTTTTGCTCCTGCGCCATACCTGCACTCAAACAGACATCGATGTTTCGCTTGGTATTTTGCCATTTGAACAGGAAATGGTGGAAAGAAGTATTGTCCATGAAGTGGATGCATCGTTACAAATTCGTTTACCAACACCTGAAGATTTGATCATCATGAAAGCGGTCGCCCACCGTCCGAAGGACTTGCTAGACATTCAGGGAATTATTCAAAGCCATCCAAAATTGGATCAGCAGCGTATCCAATTTTGGGTTTCTCAATTTGCAGAGCTTTTGGAAAGGCCAGAGCTTTGGGAAGATATTGCCGGTTGGCTGTAAAAATTTCCGTAATGAAAGACCATTATGATTTTTCCAAGATGAAGGGCAAAAAGAATCCTTACATCAAATATCTCAAACAACCGGTGACGATGCGCATTGATCGGGATTCCATTGATTATTTCAAATCGTTGGCAGAAGAAACGGGTATCCCTTACCAAACGCTGATCAATCTTTACCTGCGCGACTGCACGATTCATAACCGCAAGCTGCAAATGCAGTGGGTTCCGTGATGGTCTACATCAATCCATAACGATTACAAACTGGAACCAGATTTGAATGCAGAAGGGCAGCCCGGTGGCTGCTCTTTTGTGTTTTGGAGAAGGTGGAAACGGCCGTTTAACACATAACTAACAATAATTTGGGCAACTCAACTAATTGACATCTTTTCCCCAGAATGAGGAACTTCTGGACCATGCCATATCCCTGTCACGCACCACAATTCATAAAAAGCAAGCCACTCAGATACCCATGGAATAATTGTCGTGCATATATATTTTTTTCTGGTCCAACTACGATCCCGGGGGAAATAGAGGCATAGAGATTTATCTGGATAACGATGAGGCGCATCCTCAACGAGGATGGGCTTCAACACCCACACTTTTGGATAAGATGTGCCGTACTCTACCTTTATCTGATACCTGGGCGATTCTTCAGTCGGTTGTAAATATCCAATCCAGGTGGGTTTATTTTTCACCCTTCTGTATCTGAATTGCGGGAAATATGATCTCATGGCATTTACTTGCATGCCAATAGTAATATTGCTATTTCCAAATCTCATCACTCTTTACCATAAAAACGATGAGGTTGATTAGACAGTGACTTACCCACAGGCTTTGTGGTTGACAATGCGCCTTGTAAGTTAGTATACAAACTACCAGATAAAATAGCAGCCTTCAGTGATTCTCCCCTTGCCTTAGCTTCTTCAATAGAAACTATGTTGCTCCAATAAGAATGTTTGAAAACTTTATTCCATGCCCGGGCAGCATCTGCCTTCTCACAAGATGCATCAAACAACGGCGATAACCAATCTATTGCCTCACAGAGTTTGTCTTTAAACGCTCTTACCTGATTTCGGTATTCATCTTTGTAAGTCAATGACTGCGAAGAATCTACTGGGTTTGCGACCTCAACAGAAATCAATAATCCATAATAGATAGTCTCCCCGTTAAGTGTTGTTAACGATGGGGACTGGGATGTTTGAAAATAGTTCTTTAACAGTCCAAATATGCTCAGTCAAAGCAGAGGCCATGGCCGGTGTTCGCGGTAACCAACGGCGGCCTTGGGCAACGACCTCCTGACGCAGTGTTTTGTGTGGCCGTACCAGATTGTAGTAGGCATCTTCCAGCGTTGCTGCCGCCTGATGCATCGCGATGGTTTTGGAAAAGGCCAATGTTTTCCGGGTTAAGCGGCTGTTGAAATGACGACTGGTTGCTGGTTGCCTAATAACTGGTGCTCTTTTGCCTACCGCTGCTGTACCTGTTTCATCACTGTAAATGACCTGCATCCAGTCCTTGCGACCTGACCGTTTTCCCGTTGCTTGACCATTGCAGATATTGCCAACCTTCGCTTCTGGCTGCTTAAGCGTTGCGCGGACCACGCCCCTGAATAGGGCGGCACTGGACCGGTACACTTCAACCATCGCTTCGATGCCGCCCCAACCATCGGAGATAGCTTCGCGGCTTGTCAGGATGACCCCTGCTGTTGAGCATTGTGAATACAATCTGGCGACGCTTTTCCTGTTTCGAATCTTGGCAATGCTGCTGGCGACGCGGAGCTGGGTATCACTGTCAATCATGGTCGCTCGCCAGAACTGCCCTTTCTTGTTCTTCTGTCTCGACAGCCCCTTTTCGCCCGGTGCGCCGCCGTAACTCCACATCGCATCCAGTTGACCCTGTTCCAGCTGGTAGCGCCTTTAACAAAACGGACTCGATTTCAGCGACATGAGTTGCTGCATCTTTGAGCCACGCCAGAATGGTGTCTTTGCGGCTCGAACGCGAGCCAGAGTGCTGATCCGAACACCTTCGGCTAGGAAGGCCAGGGTTTCCAAGATTTCTTCGGAATCTGTCCGCCGCCGGTAGAAGGGCGTTCCTTTCGTAGCCGTAAATGTCTGACCACAAGTCCGGCATTGGAAGCGCTGTATGCCGGTTGCCGTGAAACCATGTTTTTTAATGTTCTGTTTTGACTGTTTTTTCTGAAGCTTACCATAATCCGGGCAGGCTTCATTTGGACAAAAATCGCCAACATTGGCTAATTGATTCATTGACCCCTCTCCTGTTTGGTGTTAATTGGGTTATTTTACCCGGCAACACCCAAGAGGGGGACCATCCCATAATAAATAGCTCGCATCGTTTCATAAAGTGCTTTGTCATCACGGAAGTAGTCTGGTACGTAATATTCAGAAACCAAAGTCGATATGATTAACCCACCAGGCAGCTTCCGGCACTGGGTCCGTTGAATGGGATTGGCCGTAAATCACTCATTTTGCGGCGTTTTTTCCAGCTCGATTTGGGCGATTTTCACGAGTAACCATACCATTGCGTGATGGCGAAAAAGTTACCGTGAAATCAAATCCCATAGAACAGACCCAGTGCCCAGCTTCCAACTTTTTCGTGATTTTGAAAAATACTTCAAAAGTTGAACAATGCGTCTCATTTGCTTTGCGTCTACAGTGGCCCCATTGCTGATGGATGGACTACGAAGGTCAACCTGACCCTTGAACCAGTCAGTAATATCGACCGGGTCACGACGGCTCCACTCAACTCCTGCATGTTCAATAATTTCTCTACCAAACACATCTGTATAAATCCTATGAACTGCGAGATCAATATGATACCCACCTTGATACCAAACTGTAACGACATTGGTGCGGGCTTCAGGTTCTTGACTAAAGTTTCCACCCCCCTTTTGCACCCCTGCCAAAACTCGCTTACGAGCATCAAGCGGATTTTCCGGTAAATCATCCCGCTCAAAAATGGTGGCTGTATCAATATCATAATCAACGTCTGGATTGTTCTCTGGGGTCTGATTCAACGTTTTCATGGCACGGCCACCCTGTGTAGGTGTATCCACCGGGCCGTTATATTCCAGTTTTTCCAAACCTGAGTTTAGCCGGTCTATATTCCGCTGCCGAAGAACATCTAATTCTTCAACCTTATCTGGCTTCAGCCTTACATGGTCTTTGAAAAACGTTTTTAATTCTGAGTGCATATCAAACATAATTAGTCTCCAAAATCGGTACTTCTAAAATCCAATACTTCATCGGTCGCAATATTAATGGCCCATCCATAAGCCGGATGGTCTTTGTTGGAATAGTTATAAACTAAAATCTCGGGGTCAATTGTCTTACTCACCTGCTGCCCAAACCTGAACACGACTGTCGGTGGTGCAGACATGAACAGGTGAATTTGTCTCCTATTGGGGTAACGAGAATGAATCTCTACCAACAGGTCATAAAACTTTTGTGTATACTTATCAAGTTGTTCTTCGCTCTTGACAATATCTGGCCAAGGATTAGCAAGACTCAAGTGAAACGACGCTAGCGGCTGGTCAACTATTCCGTGAATCTGTTCTTTCCTCACTGGAAAGCTCACGCTAACACGAACAACCACATCACCTGCTTCCAATGAAGATTTTTCAGCAGATTCTTCTGTCAGCCGGAGGGCTGGGCCTCGACCTGTTTGCTTCAGTGGTATCCAATCACCAGTCTGGCGGTTTGTAGCAAACACCTTAACCTTTTGCCGATTCACCTGATAACCAGCATGAAACATCAATGGAATATGCGCCAGGCCAAAATACCCAATTCGTGAAGAAGGGTATACATCAATAAAGCTATTAAGTTGCTCCATAAAATCGTTTTGTAGCTTTAGTGCCGCCGTCGGGTTGACCAACACTCCATTTGTAAAAAGGTCAGTTTGGTCAATAAAAATTTCTTTGAACTCAAGGCCTAAATACCCAAGAACATCATTATGCAAATTAGCTTTCACAGACGACCGTTTATTCATTGAAAGATGATGGATAGCAAGCAACGTGTCATTGATCTCAGAAGCTGTTAGCTTAGGTTTTTCTTTTGGAAGGAGGCCTGTTTTCAAAAATGAAGTCATGAATTGGGCTGCATTGCCCAGCGCCAATTCCCGATACCCATCATCTTTGTTTTCATCAGCATAATCACTAACGCCACGTATGGCGATGAATCGCGGCCGGTACAACATGTCAGCAGCGGCACGAGCCACCCCATAAGTCTCCATCTCGATTCCGATTAGCTTTGGCTCCGCCTTTTTAAGCTTCTCAACCGCCACTGTCTCTGCAACTACTTTTTCTCCAACTGCAAAAGGGCCAAATTTAATATTGTGACCAGCAGAATATGTTGAAGCAAAATCACTCAATTTATTTCTTAACAACATGTCAGTTTGAAAAGACTGTGGTCTAATTTCAACTTCATTTGGTTTTAGTTTTGCCAACTCGAAGTAAAAAACATGTGTAGGCAAAATCACATCACCTAATTCAACTTCACCCTCTATACCGGCTGCTATCCCAAACATAAACACATAACTTGGATTCAAATCCCGTATTGCATTAGCTGCACCAACACCAGAGCCCGCGTTTCCCATATCGAATAAGCAAGTCGCAGCACATAAATAAAAAACCCCCTCTTTTTCTGTCTGGAGGGGGCCGGTGTCGTACGTAAGTTGGCAGCTTAATGACTGAACTTTTTCATTTAATGGTAGGTAACGGCGCAGGACATTAAGCTCTTCTGAAAGAGCCGTGATAATAAGGATGTCAACCGTTTTATTTTCCATATTTTCGCCTACACGAATCAATTGTTGTATTGATCCGCATCATACAACAAGTATACTGACGATATGTTAGATTTGCGTTAGATTTATAGAAATTATGTTCCAATAAAGCGGCCTGACATTCTGTTTAATCAGACTCCACCACGAAAGCAAAAAACGGCCGTTCCCACCCCCTATCCAATCCTTACACTTTCTTTACACCTTGTTTATGCGTTCCTTATCGCCCGTGTGATAAATTGCACAAGTAGCTAAGTTTCTTTGCAATTAAGCCGTGGATTATGCCTGACGGCCGTAACCCAGGGCATTCGATAGGAAAGGTATAACGTGGATGAATTTGATGTTGTCATTGTGGGCGCTGGCCCGGCGGGAGCCACCGCCGCCTACCTTTTAGCCCAGGCCGGACTCACCGTCGTCGTTATCGAGCGGGGACAGGAGCCGGGCAGCAAAAACGTATCCGGCGGGCTGATTTACGCCCAGATTTATGATGAGATTTTCCCCAAGTTTTGGGAAGACGCGCCGGTGGAACGGGCTATTGCCGGGCACAGTGTGGTCTTTTTGGGGGACACGGCCGTAACCTCCCTCGATTACCGCACCGAAGCCACCGCTCCCCCCTACAACGCCTTCAGCGTCCTGCGGGCCAAATTCGACCCCTGGCTGGCGGCGCAAGCTGAGGAAGCCGGGGCGATGGTCATGCCCGGCTTTACGGTGGACGAGTTGATTGTAGAAGACGGCCGTGTCTGCGGCGTCAAAGCTGGTGGCGATGAACTGCGAGCCAAAATCGTCGTCATCGCCGAAGGAACCCGCTCCCAACTGCTCAAACAGGCCGGACTGCGCGAAAATTATGCCCCCAAAGATGTCTCCATCGGCATCAAAGAAGTCATTCAACTGCCCGAACAAACCATCACCGACCGCTTCCAATGCCTCACCGCTGACGAAGGCGCAGCCTACACGCTGGTCGGCCACACCGCGGGCGCGGAAGGCGGCGGCTTCATCTATACCAACCGCGACACCCTCTCGCTGGGCGTCGTCGTCAAAATAGATAGCGTCTACAAAAGCAAAAAGCAGCCCCATCAAATTCTCGACGAATTCAAATCCCACCCCTTTGTGCAGCGCCTCATTCACGGCGGCGAAGTGGTCGAGTATTCCGCCCAATCGGTCCATCGCGGCGGCTTCCACCTCATCCCGCAAATGTACGGGGATGGCTACGTGGTCGCCGGCAGCGCAGCGCGTCTCCTGCTCAACAATGTGATGACACTGCGTGGGATGGATGTGGCCGTGGCCTCGGCGGCGGCGGCGGCGAAAGCCATCATTGACGCCAACGAGAAGGATGATTTCTCAGCCGCCGGATTGGCCTCCTATCAGGAGCATTTCAAGGCCACATCCGTCTACAAGGATATGGAAACCTTCAAAGACGTCTATCCGCTGCTGGAAAACAAGCGGCTGTTCAACACCTACCCCGAAATGGTGTGCCAGGTCATGGAAGACATGTTTGCGGTGCAGGCACAGCCCGGCAAAAAAGGGTACCGGGCACTGCGCGACCGGATGAAAGAACATGACGTGTCGCTGTGGGATTTGGCCAAAGATATATATCAAATCGGCAAAGGGGTAGCGATATGACCCAGAAATTATTAACTTTAGACGACCGGCTGGGGCTGGACAAGTACGAAATCGACGAGCAGAGCCACATCAGCATTGATCACACGCGCTGCGAAACATGCGCCATCAAGCCCTGTTTGACGGTTTGCCCGGCCGAAGTGTATATCTGGGCGGAAGATAAAGTAGCCATCCGCTACGAAAACTGCCTGGAGTGTGGCACCTGCACGGTGGCCTGTGAGGGCGGTGGCGAAGGCGGCATCGATTGGCGTCCACCCCAGGGCGGCTTCGGCATCGTCTTCCGCTATGGATAAGAATGTGATCCACAGATTACACAGATTTCGCAGATTAAAAATCAAAAAATCTGTGTAATCTGCGAAATCTGTGGATTGACTTTAATAGGAGAGAGCTTGTGAAGATTGTAGCTTGTATCAAATATTCGCTGGACGCATCGGAAGTGAAGGTGGATGCGGCGACGAAAGAATTGAAGATGGCCGGTGTGCCGTATAAGGTGGGTGTGATTGATAAGCATGTGCTGGAAACGGCCGTTGCCCTCAAAGAAGCCAATGGCGGCACCGTTCACGCCATTACCGTCGGCCCGACCAAAGCCAAAGAGAGCTTCCGCGAAGCGTTGGCCTTTGGCTTGGAAGACGTGACCCTAATTGAAAATCCGCTGGAAGGAGAGGTTGCGCCGGAGGTAACGGCCGTTATCCTGGCCGAAGCAATCAAAAAACTGGGCGACGTGGACGTGGTCGTCTGCGGCGAAGTCAGCGACGACGGCTTCACCTATCAAGTGCCGCCCCGCCTGGCCGAAGCGCTAAACATGCCCCAGATTTCCTTCGCCCGCACAGCAGCCATCGAGGACGGCCAACTCATCGCCGACCGCGATTTGGAAGACAGCGTGCAAACCGTCGCCGTACCGCTGCCGGCCTTGATCAGCGTGATGGAAGAATCCAACACGCCGCGCCGTCCCACCCTGTTGGAAGCGATGAAAGCCAAGAAAAAGCCGGTCAACATCTGGAACGTGGAAGCTGATTTGGGCCTTTCCGTGGCCGATTTGCAGCAGAAAGCGGCCCTGGAAAAATTACACGCCGAAGGTGTCGTTGTCCATCGCAAGCAGCAGGTGCTCAAAGGTGACGACCTGAATGCGTTGTCCAATGAATTGGTCGATTTGCTCCTGGCAGATCACATCATCGAAGGAGGAGCCTGATGGCCGGAATTTTAGTTTATTCAGAAAAACAGCAGCTTGTTCGTGAACTGCTGGGTAAAGCGCGGCAAGTGGCGGATGAAGTAGCCGTCGTCGTTTTAGGCGAATCGGTCCCGGATTACGTGGCCGGATTGGGCGCCTGGGGCGCAAATACTGTTTACACCGTCGCTAACCCGCTGCTGGTCGGGTTGAACCCGGAAACCTACACCGATGCGTTGGCCGGGGTCATCGAGCAAGTCAAACCCGATTTAGTCCTGGTTGGCGCAACCAAATCCGGGCTGGAAATTTCGGCCCGCGTGGCCGCCCGCATCGGCGCTGGCGTGGCCTCGTTCTGCGTTGATTTCAGTCTGGATGATGGCGGTGTGACGGCCGATTGCATGATTTACAGCGGCGTGGGCAAGAACACATACAAAATCAAGACCCAACCGGCGATGGCAACGGTGAATGCGGCTGTGTTTACGGCCGTGGAAACGGGTGGGACTGCGGAGATAACGGCCGTATCCCCCACCATCAAAGAACCAGCCATGAAAATCGTCCAATACAAAGAAAAAGCTGCCGCTGGTGTGAAATGGGAAGACGCCCCGATGATCGTCGATGTCGGCCAGGGCATGAAAGAAAAAGAGAATCTGGTTATTGCTGAAGAATTGGCCGCTATATTCGATGGTCAGGTCGCCTGCTCCCGCCCGGTTTCCTCCGAGCGTGACTGGTTCCCCGAATGGCTGGGGCTGTCCGGCAAAAAAGTTCATGCCGACCTGACCATTACCCTAGGCATCTCCGGCTCCATCCAGCACGTCGTCGGCATCCGCGATTCCAAGACCATCGTCGCCATCAACAACGATGAAAACGCGGGCATCTTTTCGCAGGCCGATTACGGCGTCGTCGCCGACCTGCACGAGTTTGTCCCTATTTTTACGGCCGCCTTGAAAGCCAAATCGGCCAGATTAGCATAACAAAAACCTGCGAGGTCTTTGAGACCTCGCAGGTTTACAAATCATAATCTTTGGGAGAGTAAAAAATGTCTAAAAAACGCGTAGGTATTGTTGGCGGCGGCATCATCGGAACTGCAATCGCCTATTTTTTGAGCCAAGATGAAGATGCCGAGGTCTTTTTGTTCGAGAAAAACACCCTCGGTTCGGGCACGACAGCTAAATCAGCCGGGACCCACTGCCTGATTGATGATTCCCTGCCCCACGAGTTCTGGTCGGTACGCCTCTTCGGCTTCCGCTTCTACATGGGATTGGAAGAAGAAGAACCGGGTTCGGCCGGGTTTGAAAAGACCGGCACCTTACTGGTCGCCCCCTATCCTGAATATGAAATGTATGGCCTGCAAGCCGTTGATTTGGCCAAAGCTTCCGGCTACACGGCCGAATACTGGAAAGACCCGGAGAAAATTCGCCAGATCGTCCCCGATCTGACGTTGGATGGCATTTTGGGTGCGGCTTATTCGCCCGACGACGGCTTCGTCGATCCGACGATGATTTCCAACACGCTGGGCCGCAAAGCGCGGGAAAACGGGGCCACTGTGATGATCGGCACCGAAGTGACTGCCATCAATGTAGAAAATAACAAAGTCACTGGCGTGGAAACAACCAAAGGCCACTTCGACCTGGATGTGATGGTAGACGCTACCGGTCCGTGGACACCCTTCTTTGGCCGACTGGCCGGATTAGAGCTGCCCATCATCCACACCAAAGCGGAAGTATTCATTTTGGAACCGCAGAACCCCCTGGGCTACCCCTTCCCGGTCTTGAAATACCCGCGCTTCTACGCCCGCAAAGATAAGGAAAACGTCTTCATTTGCAAAGCCCACTTGACGATGGACTTAAACAATCCGGAACATGCCGGTTTGTGGAACCCGGATGAACTGCCCATGACTGGCGGCACTGACCCCTATTTCTGGGATTTCCTCACCGAAGAGCTGATGAAGCATTACCCGCGTCTGCTGGAATCTTCGCTGGCCAATGATTGGGTCGGCTACCGCGCTGAACCAAAGGATTATATGCCGATTTTGGGTGAAACCCCAGTAGAAGGATACGTGCTGGCCATCGGCGCTGGTGGCAATGGCGTCATTGAAGGGCCAACTATCGGCCGTGACATCGCCCATTACGTCATGACCGGCGAAAAATCCTGGTTCATGGAAAAGCTGCCGCTGTCCCGCTTTGAAAAGGGTGAAATAGAACAACATCACAAAGTAACCTGGTAAGTTTTCGATAATCGTTTCTCCTCTATCGATTTTTGAATATGGGGCTTTTATGTCAGCGGATTGAATCTTCGTCCTGTGCATAAAAGCCCCGCTTTTGTTTTGGGGCAAAGATGATTGATTTGCTGATACGAAATGTCCGTATTGAAGGCGATCTGACCCCGGTTGATCTGGGGGTGGATAACGGCCGTATCCTTGCTCGTGGCCTGAATTTGGATTATGTGGCGGCGCAGGAGATGGAGGGCAACGGCCGTCTCCTCATTCCCGGATTTGTCGAAAGCCACCTGCACCTGGACATCGCCCTGATGAACGATTGGCAGACGCCGGGCCGTCCGGAACCATACCGGTCGCATTACGGCCTCAACGAAGCGATGGAACGCCGCCGTAGAGAGTTTACGGCCGAAGACATCGAACGGCGGGCCAGCACGGCGCTGGAGATGGCCTCCCGGCACGGCGTCACCGCGCTGCGGGCACAGTGCCATGTTGATCGGGAAGTAGGGCTGAAACACGTCGAAGTGTTGCAGCAAGTCAAGGAAAAGTATGCCGGCCGGGTCACGGTACAAATCGTCACCTTTCCCCAACAGGGCTTGACTAATCATCCAGACAATGCTGATTTGTTCCGAGAAGCGTTTCGTATTGGCGCGGACGTGATGGGTGGGGCGAGTAATTTGGACGTGGGAGAGAACGGCCGTATCGACTGGCAGGTCCACATCAACGCCGCCTTCGATCTGGCCATGGAATTGGATGTTGACCTGGACATCCACGCCGATTTGGGCATTCCGCCAACGGTGACGCTGGACGAATTAGAAACAGTTTACATCGCCCAACAAACCATCGAACGCGGCTACCAGGGCCGGGTGACGGTGGGGCATGCCAGTACGCTCGGTGTCGCCACGCCGGAAGTGGCGGCTGAAGCCATCGCGCTCATTCAGGAAGCCAAGCTCAACATCATCAGCCAGCCCGATTTGTACCGGCTGGGCCGGGAAGATACCCACAATGTACGCCGGGGCTTGACCCGCGTCAAAGAACTGTTGGCCGCCGGTGTTAATGTTACCTACGCCTCCAACAATGTGCGCGACGCGCTGCGTCCGATGGGTAATTTTGACTTATTGGAAGAGGGGTTGATTCTGGCTTATGGCGCGCACATGGATACGGTGGAAGAGTTGAACACGATTATGCGCATGAGCACCTACAACGCGGCTCAGGCGCTGCGCCTCCCTAATTATGGCCTGGAACCGGGCTGCACGGCCGATTTTGTCATTCTTGATGCCCCCACCCCCTCCGCCGCGATTATTGGGCAGGTGGAAAAGATGATGGTGGTGAAGAACGGCCGTGTCATGGCCACTAACTAAACCATCAACCGCCTCTACAACAGCACACACTAACCGTTTAGACCGGCGAGGTTTCCACCCTAAAACCTCGCCGGTCTCGAAAGCAAACGAACACCCCATAAACGCCAATCTTTATGAATTCTTTATACCTTCTTTATGCGTCCAAAATCTCTCTTGTGATACAGTGTACATGGGGGGTAAAACATCAGGGAGAGCATGAATGGGATGCAAGTGCTAAACTGGCGTCTATAACTGTGTGACTATTTTGTCAGACACAAGGCCTGGTAAAAACAAGATTCGCAACAATCAGCACTGGCTAAAAAAGCGAGAACGGAGGGTGGACGACTATTAATTCAACTAACATCTAAAAGTAAGGGACACGTTCTGAAGCTAATTTATTTCAAGTTCGAGCCGCCACCTTTGGTGGCGGTAGTTGATTGGTAGATGTATGTCAATAAGGAGATAAAAATGTCAAAGGCAGTTAGAATTTCTGGGTTAATTGTGTCTATCTTAATATTTACATTAATTGTTAGTGCATGTCAGTCCTCCGATTCGACTCAATCCGAGTCAGGAAACGAAAAAATTGCAGTTCTCTTCATGGGGCCAACTACTGATGAATCGTGGAACCAGTTCGGTCTTGATGGTGTCAAGCAAGCAAAGACAGATTGTGGTATTGATTACGCCTTTACAGAAAATGTAAAGCAAACTGAGTTTGATGAAACAATGCGTAACTATGCTCAGGAAGGATACTCAACCATCATTGGTCACAGTGGCACATTTACCGATTCGGCTAAGAAAATTGCAGCTGAATTCCCCGATACAAATTTTATTGTAGTAAATGCAATTGAAGGTAATGGCTCAAATATGGGTGGTATCTATGGCGACTACTGGCAAATGGGTTACCTTGCCGGTGCAGCGGCTTGCCAGATGACTAAAACCAACAAGGTTGCCATTGTAACAGCTGAACGATTCCCAATGGTCGAACCATCATTTACATCCTTCCCAGAAGGTGCAAGTTCTTGCGGGAAAGACGTCGAGGTCGAGGTGGTAATCACTGGCAGCTTTGAAGATGTCACCAAGGCTTATGAGGCATCTGTTGCACTTGCAGACCAGGGAGTAGATGTAATTTGGCACCAGTTAGACTCTGCCGACGTTGGTGTATTCTCAGCCGCAGAAGATAAGGGTATCTACACCATTGGATTGTACGGTGATCAGAGTCCGAAATCTCCTGATACTGTGATCGCCAGTGTGTTTGTAGCACCAAGCACACAAACTTACGAAGCAGCCTGTGGCCGAGTTACACCGGGCGAAGCATCCACAATTAATCTTAACAATGGCATGCAAATTGTAATGACTGACTTGATGTCTTCTGAAGCACAAGCAGCTGTACAACAAACAATTGAAGACCTGAAGAGTGGAAAGATTACACCATAAACAATCTCTATAAATTCGAAGAAACGACGCTACCTATCAAAGTTGGTAGGTAGCGTCGTTTAAGACTCTGTCAGAAATTTAAGAGAGGGATTGATGAATAAGCAAGTTCCATTGCTGCAAATGAAAAACATCACGAAGGCATTTCCAGGTGTCATCGCGAACGACAAAATTTCTCTCGATGTAAATAGTGGAGAAATCCTTGCGTTGTTGGGGGAAAATGGCGCGGGCAAATCAACACTCATGAAAGTACTTTACGGGTTACATAGCCCGGACGAAGGTGAAATATTTTTCAGGGGAAAACAAATCCAAATATCCTCTCCTAAGGTAGCTGTGGATTTAGGGATTGGAATGGTTCACCAGCATTTCATGCTCATCGAAAACATGACTGCTTTAGATAATGTGATGCTAGGATTGCCACAAGACAAACCACCGCTACTAAACGTTCAGGGAACCAGAAATAAATTTAATCAACTCGTAGAGAAATATGGATTAGTGGTAAATCCGGACACCCCAGTCTGGCAGCTTCCAGTAGGTAAACAGCAATGGCTTGAAATCTTGAAGTTGTTATTTCGAGATGTGCAACTGCTTATTCTAGACGAGCCAACAGCCGTGCTCACACCCGCAGAAGCTCGTCAGCTTTTCCAAACATTGAATGTTTTAATTGAGGAAGGGCGCTCAATAATTTTCATATCACATAAACTAGATGAAGTAAGGGAAATTGCAGACCGGATCACTGTGTTGCGTGATGGTGCTGTTGTTGGCACAGTGGATAAAGAAGAGACTTCTTTGCTCCAACTCTCGACAATGATGGTAGGTCGTCCGGTAACATTAGAACGTAAACCCCGACCTGAAATGAATGATAAAAAAACCGTTTTAGACATCAAGGGTTTAAGATGTCTCGATGATCGGGGGCTAAAGGCATTAAAGTCAATTGATTTAACATTATATAGTGGTGAAATTCTCGGTGTAGCGGGTGTTGATGGTAATGGACAACGTGAATTGTCCGAATGCATTACTGGGTTACGACAGCCAAACCACGGAACGATTGAAATAAAAGGAATCCCCATTACAGAAGTGGTCAAAGACCCTTCACTGTTAGGATTCATTCCAGAAGATCGTCATAAAACAGGGTTAGTTCTAGATTTTTCAATTATGGAAAATCTAATTTTGAAAACACATAGCAAACCCCCATTCTTGCAACGGGGTCTGATTCAGTGGGACCAAGTTCAGATTTCGTCGGAGAAATTAGTAAAGGAATATGATGTACGAACCCCTAATGTAGAAATTCCTGTTGGTATGCTCTCAGGAGGCAATCAACAGAAGGTTGTATTGGCAAGGGAGACCTGTGAACAGCCATCGGTAATCATCGGTTCACAGCCAACCCGGGGACTTGATCTCGGTGCTGTAGATGCGCTTCACGAGCTACTCTTACTTGAGCGCAATCGTGGTGCTGCGGTAATGTTCATCTCGACTGAATTATCCGAAGTAATGGCTTTAAGCGATCGGATTATTGTCATGTTTGAAGGGGAGATTATGGGCGAACTGGATGGCGAAAGTGCCGAGTTGCTCCAGATTGGCGAAATGATGATGGGCCACCGATTTGAATCAAGCAAGACCAATGAAAGGAATTTCAGTTGAACGACCAGCATAAATCAATAGATATTATCAAGCTGCAAGAAAAATTAGTTGAGACATTTACAGCTGGCTCACGTCCCGTACTTTCAATTATTATGGCATTCTTTGTATCGGGCGTGATCATCTATCTGCAAGGAATAAATCCGGTAGAAGCCTATGCAGCAGTTTGGCGTGGAGCATTTGGGAGCCTTGTCGCTTTTGGCAATACATGTGTGCGTACCACACCGTTACTACTGGGTGCTCTAGGTATGACCCTGGGGATTCGCGGCGGACATTTTAATGTTGGCGGAGAGGGTCAACTATATATTGGTGCGGCTGCGGCTACTGCGGTTGCTCTAATCCCATTCCCTGTCCCTGGTTGGTTACATGTTTTGTTGGCAATGATTGCAGGCATTCTAGGCGGGACATTTTGGGCAGTGTTGCCAGCATTCTTACGTGCTTATCGCGGCATAAGCGAGATCGTTGTGACAATTATGCTCAATTTTGTTGGCATTTACCTCGTCAGCTACTTTGTCCACGAACCAACTTTATTGGCTAAGGAAGGCGCTAGCTATGCCCAGTCACGTGAAATACTAGATACGGCCGTATTACCGATTATGGTGAAAGGAACTAGTATGCATTATGGCATAGTCATTGCCGTCATACTAGGAATATTGCTCCAATTTGTTCTGAGGCGAACAGCTTTTGGTTTTCGCACTCGCATGGTCGGCACAAATCCAGAAGCATCTTATTATGCGGGCATAAAAGTTAAAGCGTCTCTGTTCGCTACGCTACTAATAGTAGGTGGTTTTTATGGCTTGATGGGAACCGTTGAGATACTAGGACTAAAACATAGTTTATATGACAATTTTTCTGGTGGTCTGGGATATGAAACGATTGCCGTAGCTTTAATGGGTGGGGCAAACCCTATTGGGGTGATTTTTTCAGCATTTTTCTTTGGAGGGTTGAAAGCCGGCGGTAATTTGATGCAACAGACCGTTGGAATTCCCAGTTCGATGGTTCAAGTGATCCAAGCATTAGCAGTGCTATTTGTGGTTGGTTTTGGTGTTGTGACACCCAAACCGGCCAAGCGCAATAAGAAAGTTTTTCAAACAGTCACTCCGTCTAAAGTGAGAGAAGAGATAGGTAATGGGTAATGGAAGAATTAATCACGCAAATTGAGCCCTTTTTACAGGCTACCATTAGGATGGCTGTTCCTCTTATTCTCACAGGAATTGGCATACTTTATACTGAACGCTGTGGGATTCTGAACATTGGCGTTGAGGGAAGTATGCTGGTTGGAACATTTGCAGCTGTAGCAGGCTCTATGGCAACTGGCAATATATATATTGCTGTACTATGCGCAATGCTAGCTGGTGGGATATTATCGCTGGCCTTTGCTTATCTGACAATCAACAGGCGTGCTGATCAATTGGTTGCCGGTTTTGGGATCAACTTGTTCGCAGGTGGGTTGACACTAACTTTGATGCCTTACTTAAATGCTAATCGAACCAGAGCAGTTTTGTTTCCAGTTATCGATACTGGCTTCCTCAAAAATATTCCTCTTCTAGGATCAATCTTATTTGATCAATCTATTGCTGTTTGGCTAGCAATTATTTTGACTCCTATTTCTGCATGGGTTCTTTATAAAACTACATGGGGATTAAATCTGCGAGCAGTTGGAGAAAACTCAAAAGCAGTTGCTACGGCCGGTCTATCCGTGATCCGCCTCCGCTATACAGGAGTCTTAGTTGGAGGGTTATTCGCCGGGTTAGGTGGAGCAGCATTAGCCTTAAATGACCTGGGGTTCTTTGTTCCCAATATGACACAAAGCCGTGGTTTTATTGTGTTAGCAGCATTAGTAGTTGGGAGGTGGAACCCCTACTATTTTGCTTTAGTTTGTCTGTTGTTTGGAGCAGCAGATGCATTGCAATTAAGAGCACAATCCTTTGGCTCTGTCCTTCCATACCAGTTTTATTTGATGCTTCCTTACTTACTTACAATTGCCGCTTTAGCCGGATTAGTTGGAAAGACAAAGGCTCCCAAAGAATATTCTAAACCGTACGATCCCACACACTTCTAGTTTCCTAGTAGTTCCCTCTCCTCTTTGCCCAACCTTCGGGTCAGAGTTCTTTGCTGCTGATTTACAGCTGAAAAATAAAACTCGATAGGCGCTGCCCTGTTTTCTAACCTATCAGCACTAATCTTTACGAATTCTTTATACCCTCTTTATGCGTCCAAAATCCCCTTTGTGATACAGTGCACATGTGGGAGTATGAGAAGTGGAGAGAATGAGTTTATGCGCATATTATTGATAAACCCCAATACATCCGAGGAATTCACTCGACGAGTTCAGGCGATTGCTGACCAATATGCGTTTCCGGGGACAACGGCCGTTGCCATGAATCCCACCACTGGTCCCCACTCCATCGAAGGAATTTACGACGAACTGCTCAGCGCCCCCGGTACACTGGAGCTGGCTATCAGCCACATGGACGAGTTCGACGCCTTCGTCATCGCCTGCTACAGCGACCACCCCACCATTTACGCCTTGCGCGAAATCACTGACAAACCGGTGCTAGGCATTGCCGAAGCATCCATGTACGTCGCCTGCATGCTAGGCTATAACTTCAGCGTGGTTACTACGAATGAAGAGTGGGAACCTCTGCTCTGGGATGCCGTGCGCCACTACGGATTGACCGAACGGTGTGCCTCAGTGCGTTCCACACGCATGCCCGTTCTGGCTCTGGAAGCGGCCAGCGAAGAGGAAACCAGCGAACTCATCTTAAAAACTGCCCAACAAGCCATTACCGAAGATGACGCCGAGGTAATTTGCCTGGGCTGTGCCGGTATGTCTGGCATGGATAAAGCATTACAAGATAAATTGGGCATTCCTGTTTTGGACGGGGTTGTCTGCGCTTTAAAGTTATTGGAAGGTTTGATTGGTTATGGCGTTACCAGCAGCAAAAAACGCGCCTATGCCCGACCAGGCCACAAGCCAATCATTGGGTTGCCAGAAATTTTCGGCACCGTTTATCGTTAGGATTTGGCTAGGAAGAGGAACAATATCCCGAAATAGGTGAAAACGGGAAAGTGTTTTGAATTAACCGACAACAGTTCTCCCGTTTTCCCTGGGTAAACCACAAAGAAATGACGGATTTTTCGTCAAAAGGCTTTTTGTGGTTCACCTACCGCTTTTTATCTTAATGGATTCCTTACGCCATCCTTATGCGTTCTTAATGACCCTTGTGATAAATTTCTCAAGTGATATGAACGTAAAATGGCCTTGGTTATTAGGAGGTGTACATTCGAAAAACGATTGTGATTTCAATATTCGATTTTACCAACTTACACGAATCTGACTCGGAGGAGTACATAAATGAAACGCTTTTTCTTACTGTTAACCGTCCTATTATTGTTAGTGGCGGCCTGTTCTCAATCAGCTGATACACCAACTGATACTGGTGCATCGACTTCGAACGAATCTACAACAAACGAATCCGCATCCACTGAATCAACAACAACTGAATCCGTAGATGTCATTAAAGTAGGTGCTTTGTATCCGCTTACCGGTCCAGATGCCGGTTGGGCCGGTGATCCTTACATCAAGTCCCACCAGATGGCGATTGACGAAATCAATGCTGCCGGTGGTATTGCCTGTTTGGGCGGCGCTCAACTTGAACTGGTGAAAGGTGATACCCAAGGCAAAGCCGAAACCGGCAATGCTGAAATGGAACGCCTCATTACCCAAGAGGGTGTCGTCGCTGTCATGGGCTCCGCCCTTAGCGGCACCACATTACCGGCATCTGAAATTTCCGAAAAATTTGAAGTCCCCTACATTGTGCCGAATGCTCTGGATGGCGTCATCACCGATCGTGGCCTCAAATACGTTTTCCAGACCGTTTCCACATTACAACAATGGGGCGCTGATGACGTCGCCTGGGCCAAAGAACATGGGGCACAAACGGCCGTTATCACCGTACCTAATATTACTTTTGGTGCAGAAGTCGAAGACACCTGGAAAGCCGGGATAGAAACCGAAGGTATTGAACTCTTGGCAAGCTTCACA
This sequence comes from Ardenticatenaceae bacterium, assembly GCA_020634245.1. Classification (GTDB taxonomy): domain Bacteria; phylum Chloroflexota; class Anaerolineae; order Promineifilales; family Promineifilaceae; genus JACKCC01. The sequence continues at coordinate 269,177 of JACKCC010000009.1, forward strand.
TACGATGCCAACACCAACGATTTCACCGACACAATCCTTCGCGTCAAGCAAGAAGACCCAGATGTCTGGTTCTTGCTAGGCAACGCTGAAACTCCCCAGGTCACCAAACAATCCAAAGAACAAGGTTATTGGCCAAAGATGGGTATTATCACCCTGGGTTCCGGCTTCGCTACAACCTTCTATCTGAACGAGACAGGTGCAGAAAATGCCGATGGGATCATCGTAACGCAGGACTTCGCCCCCGTGAGCGCTTTGAACGTTAGCGAAGACTTCAAGAAAGCCTTCAAAGATTATACCGGGCAAGACTTGGGTGGCACTTACAACACCACCTACGCCTCCACCTGGCTGTTAGCCGATGCGCTGGAAGCCGCCTGTTCCACTGACCCGAAAGTGCTGGCTGAAACACTACGCACCACAACCTTCACCGATGGCGAGGGCAAATGGGGTTTCCAATGGCCTGAAGCTTCCTTCGACGAAAAAGGCCGACTGCAACAGGCTGCCACAGTGATTGCCCAGTGGCAGGGCGGCCAACAGGTTGCCATTTGGCCTAATAACTTAGCTGCCGCGGAACCGGTTTGGCCAGTACCTAGCTGGGATGAAAGATCAGGTACAATGACGGGTGAAGCGATTGAACAGCCAGAACCGGCAGCGGACCTCATGAGCCTCCTCAACAGTGATGAGATTAATGAAGCCGCTCTCGCTTCTGACTATTCGCAAGCGATTCTGGCCGACATGGCTACCGTAGTTGATACGTCTGCCTTCCAGAAAGAAGGTCCTTACGTCATCGCCGTATCGCAGCAGGATGCCAGCAATGGTTGGGGTAACACCTACAATGTCACCATTTCAGGTTATGGCGAGCAATTGTTGGCCGAAGGCGTTTTGGCGCAGCCGTTGTTAACGGCCGTAACCAATGATGCCAACCAACAAATCAGCGACATCGAAAACTTCATCGAACAACAACCAGACGCCATCGTCGTCGAGCCGCTGGGTCGTGCCGCGTCCACAACCGTCATCAAACGGGCAATTGACGCCGGTATCCCGGTTGTCCTTTGCGCCAACGGTATCGAAGGCGACGACTTCACTGCTCGTGTTGACGTAGACTTCTACGAAGTGGCCTACAAATCCGGTGTCGGTTTGGCCGAACTGATGGGTGGTGAAGGTAAAGTTGTGGTCTTCAACGGTATCGCCGGTGTAGACTCGACGGAAACCTGGCAAGCTGCTGCCCTTGATGCTCTTAGCAACTACCCCGGTGTCGAAATCATCGCTACCGAATACGCCCAGTGGAACATTGCCACCGCCAAGCAAAAGATGGAAGCCATCATGGCTGCCAATCCTGAAATCGACGGTGTCTGGGCCGGTGGTGGTGAAATGGCCCTCGGCGCAGCCCTGGCTTTCGAAGATGCCGGTGTTGAACCGCCCAAGTTCGCCATGGTCAACGTGCCCAACGGCTTCCTCCGTCTGGCTGAAGAGTATGGCTATGAGTTTGTCGGCTCCCCCGATCCGCCTTCGATGTCCCGCTACTGTCTGCAAACGGCCGTTGACATCCTCCAGGGTCAAGAAGTCACCAAGTTCATCAGCCTCCGCACCTTGATGGACGGCGCTGAACCCTACGACAATAGTGACTTCGTGCAGTGGTACGTACCTGAACTGAACGATGACTTTATCCCGCCAGCCGCTGTTGATGTTCAATACTACATTGACGGTGGATTTGGACGGAAATAGTTAACAAGTAATACGCATTCTCAGTTCCCTGCCAGGCAGCTTAGCCTGGCAGGGAACGTTTTCACTGTTCAAAGCTTTTGTCCCTATCCCAAAGGCTAGAAAATGACTGAACAAACAAGCCCAAACCCCGTAAACACCATTCTTTCCCTAAACAACATCCATAAAACATTTGGGGGCATTCATGCTTTAGCCGGCGTGTCGTTTGACTTAAAAGCCGGTGAAGTTCATGCCCTCGTGGGAGAAAATGGAGCTGGAAAATCAACCCTGATTAAAACCATCACTGGTGCGTATTCACCCGATGAAGGCACCATCCAAATTGGTGATGTTGCTTATGACGTACTCTCCCCCGAACAAGCGCGCCAGCTTGGCGTAGGCGTTGTCTATCAAGAGTTCAATCTTTTGCAAGATATGTCGGTCGCCGAAAACATCTTTTTAACCACACCCCCGATGGGCCGTTGGGGACTCATTAACACCAGAGAACGTGCTCAACAAGCTTACACCCTATTGGAACGTTTGGGCGCACACAAACATATTAATCCAAACACATTGGTCAAGGATCTCACCGTTGGCGAACAACAAATCGTCGAGATTGCCAAGGCGCTGGCTATTAACGCCCACATCCTGATTATGGATGAGCCATCGGCCGTGCTGCCCAGCCGCGATTTGGACCGTCTTTTTGAAGTGATTCACGCTTTGCGTGAGGAAGGTCATGGCATTATTTATATTTCCCATCGCCTCAATGAGATTTTTGAATTGGCCGACCGGGTGACGGTTTTGAAAGATGGCCAGACGATGGCTACCAAGCAGGTTGCGGAAACCAACGAGGATGATTTGGTCCGCTTGATGGTAGGCCGTGAATTGACAGATATGTATCCGCCAGTGGACACGGCCGTACCCGAAGGCGAAGTCTTACTCGAAGTCCACGATTTATGCATTGAAAATACAGTCTTTGACATTGATTTCCAGGTGCGGGAAGGTGAAATTGTGGGACTGGCTGGATTGGGGGGAAGCGGCCGTACTACCATCGCCCGTGCCCTGGTAGGGCTGGCCAAGATCATCTCCGGCGAAATCATCTACTTTGGCCAGGCCGCCCGGATGACGCCGGCCTGGGCCGCCCGCGCCGGTGTCGTTTTAATTCCCGAAGACCGCAAATCATACGGGCTTATATTAGACCAGAGCAACCGCTTCAACATCACCCTGCCCAACCTGCCACAGTTAGAGAAATGGCGGATGATCTTCAAACGCAACGAGTGGGATCCGGTCGTTTCGGCCATCAATGATCTGGGCGTTCGCCCGCCGCAGCCAGAGTTAGCTTCTGGCAGTTTGAGCGGCGGCAACCAGCAAAAGGTCGTCCTGGCCAAATGGCTGATGGCCCGGCCTAAAGTCATTGTTTTTGATGAGCCAACTCGCGGTATCGATGTTGGCGCAAAAGCGGAAATTTATCTGCGCATGCGCGAAATTGCGCAGCAAGGCGTGGGCATCATCATGGCCTCGTCAGACCTGCCCGAACTATTAGGCATGAGCGACCGCATTCTCGTGCTGCATGAAGGGCGGATAGTCGGCGAACTTTCGCGCGCCGAAGCGACGGAAGAGGCGATTATGCGCCTGGCAACGGCGACAAATTCAAATGGTGCGGCTGCCTGAAAACTGGCTTTTCAATGATGAAAGAAGAAGGTAAATATGGCTATGACTTATGAAGATACCGCTGTTAATGAAGCGGCATTATCAAAACGGTGGCTGACTTTTGCCCGCAACAACGCCGCCATTTTGCTAATCTATTTTTTGATTTTGCTGCTCATTGTCATTGGTTCATTTTTTTCAGACAGATTCTTGACAGCATCCAATTTGATCAATATCATGCGGCAGTCGATTGTTCTGGGCTTGCTGGCGATTGGGCAAACGGCCGTTCTCCTAACCGGTGGTATGGACATCTCTCAGGAACAAGTTTCCCGATTGGTCGGCTTAACGATAGCCACCCTATTTGCCGCCTACGATAGCAATCCGGCCTTGATTTTGCCCCTGATATTGCTGGGCACAGCCATGGGGGTAATCCTCGGTGGATTTAATGGTTGGTTAATTACCCGCACCCATGCCGTTCCTTTCATCATCACCTTTGGCATCTCTTTTGTGCTACGTGGCATCAATCTGGCCATCTCCACCACACCTATACGCGGCATACCAGATGTTTACCTCAAAATATACGATGCCAAAATAGGCATTGTGCCGGTCAACGTCATTGTGATGGCGCTGATCTGGCTGATAGCTTGGGCTTTTACCACACGCTCCCGGCTGGGGCGCAGTATTTATGCCGTTGGCGGCTCGGAACGAATCGCCAAACTCTCAGCCATTCGGGTGAATCGCAGCATTGTCTGGGCTTACGTACTCAGTTCCGCATTTGCCGCACTGGCCGGCCTCTTCCTGCTAGCTCGAACCGGCGTCGGTGATCCCAGCGCTGCTGAAGGGATGACGTTTCAGTCAATTGTAGCCGCAGCCGTCGGCGGCATTAGTCTTTACGGTGGTCGAGGGTCTATTTATGGTACACTGGGCGGCGTTTTGCTCCTGACACTACTGTCGAATTTCTTTAACTTAATGCAGGTCAATATATTCTACCAGCAGTTGATGTTGGGTGTGATTGTCCTGGTAGCTGTAGCTTCTTATAAATCCAAGCGATTGGGGGCGTTATGAATAATACGGCCGTTACTCCCAAAAAATCCTTATTCCCCGGTTTCCGGCCAACACCCCGCCTGGTGCGCGGTGTAGACCTGGCAGGACAATGGGCAGCACCAATCATGATCGTAATCGTCATGATCGCCGCCGCCATCTATGCCCCGGCCTTTTTTAATCCAACTAACTTAAAAACCGTAGCCATCCAAGTTGCCGTATTAGGCGTCGTAGCTGTTGGTCAAACATTGGTCTTGCTTAACCGTTCCATCGATATGTCCGTCAGTGCCGTGTTGGCCTTAGGCGCTGTGATCGTGGTACAAACCGAAGCCGGAAACTCTATTGTCGTCTCCCTTTTACAAGCGATTGGTATCGCCGCACTCATCGGCCTGGCCAACGGATTTTTAGTCGCTAAACGGCACGTCCCACCATTTGTGGCCACCTTTGGCATGCTTGTCTTCGTTGGTGGCGCCCGACTGGCCTACACTAAGGGGCAGGCCAGCGGCACTGTACCCGGTTTGCTGCGCTCAATAAGCATTGAACAAGTAGGCCCCATTCCGGCGGCGCTGCTTGTCTGGCTGATCGTCAATCTCCTCGTCATTTTTATCCTGCGCTACACTCGTTTGGGCCGCTGGATTTATGCTGTCGGCGGCAATCCGGGCGCGGCCCGCTATGCCGGTATCAACGTCGATTGGGTCTTGATTGCAGCCCACGTGGCTTGCTCCGTTTTGGCTATCTTGGGCGGCCTGCTATTGAGTGGTTATATTGGCTATGTGGATTTACGCCTTGGTGCCGACTACAATATGAACTCGATTGCTGCGGCCATTGTGGGCGGAACAACGTTCACCGGGGGACGCGGCAACATGTTCGGTACGGCCGCTGGCGTGACCTTGCTAATCATGCTCTTGAACCTTGTCGTCGTGTTAGGTTTATCCATTCACTGGCAATATGCGATGCAAGGGGTTGTCCTGGTTCTGGCCACGGCACTACAAGGGTTCCGCCAATTCCTCTTGACCCGTTAAGGAAAAATATACTTTTTGCTTTGAGGCATCGGTGCCCTCAATGATATGTTGCAAGGTGCTCTAACATGAAAACTCTGATAAAAGGCGCACATATCTTGACGATGGATGATCACTATTCGGAGCATGATTGTGCAGACATTTTGGTTGAGGGCACCAAAATTGCGGCTATTGGCCCTAATCTTCCTATCCCCCAAAATGAAGCAGACCTGAACATTATTGAAGCGAGTGGAATGTTGGCAATGCCCGGCTTAGTCAACGGACACATCCACTCACCGGCCAACTTCCAGAAAGGCACGCTAGATGGCATGCCGCTGGAAGTCTTTATGCTTTATGAAGTTCCCCCACTGAGTGATAATCCGCCCTCTCCCCGTCTGAATTATGTGCGGACAATGTTAGGGAACATGGAAATGCTAAAGCTGGGGGTAACGGCCGTACACGATGACGCCTTCTATGTCCCTTTACCCACACCGGAAGCGATTGATGGCTTGATGCAGTCCTATGCCGACAGCGGCATACGGGTGGCGGCAACGCTTGATCAGCCGATGGTGGTTGAGTATGAGAAGTATCCTTTCCTCTATGACATTCTGCCGGCACAAATACGGCAGGACATGGAGTCGGCTCCCCGTCAGTCGAAGGAGGATCTGCTGGCTTTATATGATCACTTGATCAAACGTTGGCATGATACATCGGATGGTCGGGTGCGTACGGCCGTTTCCATTTCTGCCCCACAGCGTGTTACCACCGACTACTTTGGCGCACTCTCCGAAATCAGCCAAAATCTGAACCTGCCGTTTGACATTCACATGCTGGAGACTAAATTGCAGCGGGTACTGGGTGAGGAAAAATACGGCAAGTCACTCATCAAATACGTCCACGACCTCGGATTTCTTACCGAACAAGTCATGGTCATTCACGCCATCTGGGTTGATGACAAAGATATTGATCTCATATCCCAAGCGGGCTGCTCAGTAGCGCACAATCCCGGCTGTAATCTCAGGCTAGGAAGCGGCGTGATGCCTTTCCGTAAGTTACGCAAAGCGGGCATTCCCATTTGCCTGGGCAGCGACGAAGCCATTGCTGAAGATACGGCCAATATGTGGACTATCGGCAAACTTGCCGGCCTGCTGCACAACATCAGTGATCCCGAATATCACAACTGGCCTCAAGCACGAGAAATCTTGTGGTCTCTTACGCGGGGCGGCGCACGAGCTATGCGTAATGAAGGACGAGTTGGCGTTTTGGCTCCGGGTTATGAGGCAGATTTAATCCTTCTGGACTTGAATACGCTTACCTTTACCCCGTTAAATGATATTTATCGTCAACTGGTGTACAGTGAAACCGGATCTTCGGTGAGATTGACGATTGTTGCCGGACAGGTGGTCATGAAAGACGGACAACTTTTAACAATAGACGAAAAAGCCATCAAACAAGAAGCACGCGAGTTGATGAAAGAGTACAAGATAGAATTGACCAAAGCGGCAGAGGCAGCGGCAAAATTAGAGCCTTATTATCGGGAAATGTATCTGCGCTCTACGGCCGTTAATGTTGGAATGAACCGCTGGATTGATTCCAGCCAATAATTAAATCAATCAAATCCTAAAGGAGTTAGGAGGTGTTTTGTGAGTTTTGAGATATTTATGCAAACCATTGTCAATGGTTTATTTACCGGCTCGATTTATGCATTGGTGGCCGTGGGATTAACGTTGATCTATGGCGTTATGGTTATCGTTAATTTCGCTCACGGTGAATTTCTAATGCTGGGCATTTACATTGCTTATTGGATGTTTACCCTGTTTGGAATAGACCCTTACCTGTCTATTCCTATTGCGGCCGTGGCTATTTTTGCTGTTGGGGCTTTGATCCAGGTCGGTTTGGTTCAGCGCGTACTGGATGCCCACCCATTGAACCAAATTGTTTTGCTCGTAGGCGTTTCTATTTTGCTGATGGGCTTGGTTCAGTTTTTCTGGAGCGCCGAGCCGAAAGCCATCCATGTTGCTTACGAAACTGAGGTCATTCCTCTGTGGGGGCTGCGGTTCAGCATCCCGCGTATGGTCGCCTTCTTTTCAGCCATGATTATCTCATTAGGACTGTATCTGTTTTTGCGATTTACGAAAACGGGAAGCGCCATTCGGGCTGTATCCCAATCCCGCAATGGGGCAATGTTGATGGGGATTGATGTCAAGTATATTTATTACCTGACTTTTGGTATTGGTGCAGCGGTAACGGCCGTAGGCGGTGTTTTGCTTGCTCCCAATCACAAAATGATCCCGACCATGGGACAAGCTTATGGCGTTACCGCCTTTGTGGTCGTGGTTTTGGGGACGATGGGGAACTTCATTGGTGCGTTTTTAGGCGGCCTCATCATCGGTGTCGTCGAAGCGTTTGCCGGATTCTGGCTGGGCGGCGACGTAAAAATCATCGCCAGCATGTTAATCTTCATTCTCATCTTACTGTTCAAACCGGCAGGCCTATTTGGAGGGAAAGCTGCATGAGTACCCAATCTGCTACTAAATCTTCCCGTAAAATTTTGCCTGGCTGGCTTCGAGATATTTTACTCGATTGGGATAAAACCCAACTGTTGATCAGTTTCACCATCCTGCTCTTAATCGCCCTATCACCGCTGGTTGTCAAATCACCCTATTACATGGGCATCATTATTTTGACTACTTTATACATTTTCACCGGCATCTCCTGGAACATTGTGGCCGGATTCACTGGGCAGTTACTCATCGCCCACATCATTTTTATAGCCTTTGGCGCTTATACCACTGTTGTACTGGCCAACACTTACGGTATCTCGCCCTGGATTGGAATCCCCATTGGGGGAATCGTAGCCGCACTCACAGGCGTGGTCATGGCCTTTATTACCCTGCGCTATGGCTTGAAACTAGATTATTTCGCGTTATTCACTATTGCGCTGCTAATCGCCTTGCGAACCCTGTTCTTGAAATGGGAATTTGTAGGCGGAGCTATAGGCATGTGGTTCCGGCTCAACGAACCCTCGTTCGCTAAAATGATATTCTCCAACAAGGAACCATATCTTTACATTATATTGGGGTTGGTGGTGGTTGGTATCCTCATTCAATACCAAATCTATCGGTCCAAACTGGGTAAATATCTTATGGCTATCCGTGAAGATGAAGATGCCGCGGCGGCGTTGGGTATCAACACGTCATTCTATAAGACGTTGGCGGTGGTTATTGGTGCAGCTTTAGCCGGCATAGGTGGTGGATTTTATGTGATCTATGTGACCTTCGTTGACCCTCCACAAGTATTTAATTTGGGCATGAATGTTGAGATCGTTATGGCTGGCCCCATCATCGGCGGCTTAGGTAGTTTAGCCGGGCCGGTTCTTGGTGCTGTGCTGAACAAGCCCTTTGCCGAACTGATGCGAGGATTGCTCTCAGCGGAACGCAGCGGAAGTACACTCATTGTGTACGGTTCCTTTCTCATTATCGCCATTTTGTTCTTGCCCCGTGGCGTGACAGGGGTGGTTCATAATGTTTATCTCAAGGCACGCCGCCGCCTAATGGCTGACCAATCTTAAAGAGGTAATAATGTCACTGCTTGAAGTTAAAAATATAACTAAACGATTCGGGGGCCTGGTCGCGGTAAATGATTTGAGCCTGAATTTAGAAAAAGGGGAAATCCTGGGCATGATCGGCCCCAATGGAGCTGGAAAAACAACAGCCTTTAACATGATCTCCGGCTATTACAAGCCAAATGAAGGTCAAGTTTTCTTTGATGGTGAAAACATTACTGAACTCAGACCCGATCAAATCTGTAAACGAGGATTGGTTCGTACGTTTCAGGTAGTCAAACCTTTCCCGCAACTTAGCGTGCTCGATAATGTCATGGTGGGCGCTTATAACCGCACGAATGACGATCAATCAGCCCGTAAAAAATCGCTCGAAATTCTAGATTTTTTAGGCATGGACAATATGAAGGAGCAATTGGCCGGCAGTCTGTCGGTTGCTGGGCGGAAGCGATTGGAAATCGCGAAAGCTTTTGCGACTGACCCCAAAATGATTTTATTGGACGAGGCAATGGCTGGATTACGACCGACGGAAACAGATGAGATCATCGAATTGGTGCGTCAGATCAGTCAACAAGGAATTGCACTGCTGTTAGTGGAGCATGTTATGAAAGTGATCATGTCTCTGGCCGACCGCATTGTGGTTATCCATCACGGCGAAAAGATAGCTGAAGGTGTGCCGCAGCAGGTTGTTCAAGATAAAGCGGTCATCGATGCCTATCTGGGAGAGGAGGCGGCCCATGTTGCAGGTTAATAACATTGATGTCGCCTATGGCGATGCGCAGGTTCTTTTTGATGTTTCCCTAGATATTCAACAAGGGGAATTGGTGGCCGTCATTGGCGCGAATGGCGCTGGTAAAACGACACTACTCAAAACGATTTCGGGTATCTTAAAGCCACAAAATGGCTCAATTCAGTTTGGGGATAAGGTGATTAGTGAGCAACCACCTAACCGAACGGTGGCCGATGGTATTATTCACGTGCCTGAAGGCCGGTTGCTCTTTCCGCAAATGTCGGTTCGAGAGAATTTGCGAATGGGCGCTTTTCTGACTAAGGACAAGGAGGCGATTAACGGCCGTATCCATTCCGTCTTTGAAATGTTTCCCCGATTAAAAGAGCGGGCGGCGCAGATGGCCGGCACGTTATCCGGCGGCGAACAGCAGATGTTGGCCGTTGGCCGCGGATTGATGGCCGATCCAAAGCTGCTGATGCTGGATGAGCCGTCACTGGGTCTGGCTCCCAAACTGGTGCAGCAGGTTTTTGACCTGGCCCAGCAAATCAACCAGGAGATGGGTGTGACCGTCTTGTTGGTGGAACAAAACGTACGTCATTCGTGTGAAATTTCGAACCGGGCGTTTGTGTTGGAAAACGGCCGTATCGTCTTGCAAGGCCCCGGCTCGGAAATGCTGCAAAACGACCACGTGCGGCGGGCCTATCTGGGTCTGTAACCGTAGATGCCCCACAACAGGATGATTTCGTTTGTACCGGCAGAGATGGCGGATGCTGCGCCGTATCATTTGCTGACCAGCATCGTCGCCCCCCGCCCTATTGCCTGGATTTCGACGATTGGTGCGGATAACGTGCCCAATCTGGCTCCGTTCTCCTTCTTCAATGCCGTGGCCGGATTCCCGCCGACGATCATGTTTTCGGTATCGTACCGCCGCCGCGAGCCGCGCGAGAAGGACACGCTGCGCAATGTCCGCCAGGTGGGCGAATTTGTCTGCCACATCGTCGATGAGGTAGCAGCCGAGGCGATGGCCCGCACGGCGATGGATTGGCCGGCTGAGGTGGATGAGATGAGAGAGGTGGGGTTAACGGCCGTGCCCTCCACCGATATCCGTCCACCCCGTGCCGCCGAAGCGCCTGTGGCCATGGAATGCAAAGTCACCCAAATCATCCCCGTTGCCGGAGCCACCAACGTCATGGTTTTAGGGCAAGTCTTGCGCTTTCACCTGCGCCAAGAACTGTACCGCCCGGAGTTGGGCTTGATTGATACAATCGCCATGAAACCCATCACCCGGCTGGGCGGGCCAGTAGAATACACAAAAATCGGTGAGTTGTTTCACCTGCCGGTTCCAAAATTGGGAAAATAGCGAGAGCTAGAGTATAGAGCTAGAGGGGATTTCCTCTAGCTCTAGCTCAATCCTCTAGCTTTTGACAAAGGAAAATACTGATGAAAGCAGATTTATATCTGAAAAATGGATTGGTCGTCACAGAAGAAACCACGTTTCATGGCGGCGTTGTCATTGCCGATGGCAAGATTATCGAACTCGTAGCGGGGAACAATGATATTGCCGCCCAGGAAATCATCGACGTTCAGCGCAAGGCTATCCTGCCCGGCATAGTGGACGATCACGTCCACTTCAACGAACCAGGCCGCGAACATTGGGAAGGCTATCAGGCAGGCAGCATGGCCGCCGCTGCCGGTGGCGTGACCACGTTTATGGAAATGCCCCTCAACGCCACGCCACCTTCCATCGACCGCGAAAAACTCCTGCACAAACGAGAAGCCGTCAAAAATCAATCGGTCGTCGATTATGCCCATTGGGGCGGTCTGGTGGACAATAATCTGGTCGAACTGGAAGGTCTACACGAAGAAGGCGTTATCGCTTTCAAAGGGTTTATGAGCGAAAGCGGCGTCGATTTCAAGCGCATCAACGATGACGTGTTGTATGGCGGTCTGGTCAAGTCGCGTGAATTGGGTAACGTCGTTGGTGTCCACGCCGAAAGCGAATACGTTACTCGCTTTTTGGCCGAAGAGATTCAGGGTAACGGCCGTACCGACCGCCGCGCCTGGTCCGAATCCCGCCCTCCCTTTGCCGAACTGGAAGCCGATAAACGAGCCATTTACTGGGCCAAAGTGACCGGTGGCAATTTGCACATCGTCCACACCACCATCGCCGAGGGCATTCACGCCGTTGCTAAAGCAAAACAAGAAGGCGTCAACGTCACGGTAGAAACCTGCCCCCATTACCTCTTTTTTGACAACGACGATTTCGTCCGCATCGGTCCGGCAGCCAAGTGCGCGCCGCCCCTGCGCGAACGGGAAGAGGTCGAGAAGTTGTGGGCGTGTGTCCTGGCCGGAATGGTGGATACCATCGCTTCTGACCATTCGCCCTGCCCCACGACCGACAAAGTCAGAGGCAATGACAACATCTGGCAAGCCTGGGGCGGCATCACCGGCGTGCAAGCGATGCTGCCGGCGATGTTGACCGAAGGCGTCCACAAGCGCGGTATGTCATTGTCACTGTTGGTCAAATTAATGAGCGCCAACCCGGCCCGCATTTTCGGTTTGTACCCACAAAAAGGGTCGTTCCTGCCCGGTTCTGATGCGGACATTACCATCGTTGATTTGGACAAAAGCTGGACTCTGATCGCTGAAGATTTGTTCAGCCGCCATCAACAGAGCGCCTATGTGGGTTACACGTTCAAAGGCCAGGTAGAACGGACCATTGTGCGGGGAAACACAGTTTTTGAAGATGGAAAAATCACCATCCAGCCCGGATATGGTCAACTGCTAAAAAGAACAACATCAAAGCCGTAGAACACTGGATAATCACACCAGACCGCCTTGTTTATAGCTGGTCAAACCCGAATTTTAGGGAAAACCCAATCTCATCAGGGCAGGGCTTGTCTCCTCTCAGGTGAAAATGGGAAAGTCATTTAAATTAAAAGACGGTGATTCCCCGTTTTCCATGAGTAAACCACAAAGCATTGGCGCTTTTTTCATCAAAAGGCTTTTTGTGGTTTACCTATACCTTTGGACTTTTGACAATTGATTTGACATAAATATATTTGCGAAATAACGAAACTGCTTCATTCATAGTGTATGATTACCACATCGCACACCAATGAACTGAAGCAGTTCCGACAACAACTTTATCAGAACTTTGACAATCGAGCCGATACTTTGATGGAATTAGTGGATGCTATCTGCAGCAATCCTCATGCCCGCTCCGTTGTTGAATATAGTTTGACGCCTTGTTTTCGGCGCAGCTATTCAACTATCTTCAAGGCTATCAACGAAATGACATGGGATGACCTGATGCTTGCCCGGTTGGTGACTCCTTATCTGCTGCAGCCACAGCAACGGGCTTACTGGTTGTTGGGAAGCGATGTAACGCCACAGTCACGACAGTTTGCCTATACCCTTGCTGATAGAGGGGTCGTTCATCAGCCGAATCCGATAAAAGGGAACAAATCGATAACGATTGGTCATCAATATGCCAGCACAGGGTTGTTACCAGAAGCGGAAGCCGCCGTGTCGCCTAGCTGGATTGTTCCCTTGATGGTCCGGCGGGTGACCACAAATGAAGACAAGGAGTTGGTGGGCAGCGAACAGATAAATGCGCTGCTGACAGACCCGAAACTTCCTTTTGGCGACAGTTTTTGCGTCGATGTGGCCGATAGCAGTTACAGCAAGCCGGCTTGTCTCTATAGCAAACGACAACACCCTCGTTTGGTCAGCATTACACGCTTGCGGGGAAACCGGGTTCTTTACCAGCGATTTGTGCCGGAGTCAGAGGCGGTCAGTTCGGGTGCTGGTCGTCGGCAACAGTACGGCGCACGCTTTGCACTACGAGAACCAGATACCTGGCATGAGCCAGATGAGGCCGTGACTTTCAGCGAGAGAAGTCGTCGTGGCAAGGTGTACCGGGTTAAAATCAAGGCGTGGCACAATATACTGATGCCGGGCAAGAACAAGCCGCAGCGGATACCCATGTACCGCTATCCATTTACCTTGGTGCAAGTTATTCGCTATGATGACAAAGGCAATCTGGCTTGTAAACAGCCGTTGTGGTTGCTGGCCATTGGCGAATACCGCCATGAATTGAATGCCAGAGAAATCTATGAAGCGTATGGACAACGGTATGACCTGGAACACTTCTTCCGCCTTGGTAAACAGAAAATGTTGTTAGCCAGTTTTCAAACTCCGGAAGATGTGCGTGAAGAGAAATGGTGGCAATTGGTTCATCTGGCCTATGCCCAATTATGGATGGCGCGTCATGTTGCCAACCGTTTGCCCAAGCCGTGGGAACGCAATCTACCCGCCATGAAAAACCGTTTGCTGTCGCCGACCCTGGTACAACGTGATTTTGGGCGAATTATTCGCCAGATTGGGACACCAGCACAGCCGCCCAAACCCCGATTTATTTCATCGGGCAGACCCAAGGGGATGAAATTGCCACCACGCCCACGCCGAAAAGTGGTTATCAAGAGTCAGAAAGAGGCAAAACCGCCATGAAATCAGTGAGTTTGGCTTGATTATTCAGTTATAAACGTACTTGATGTGACTCGATTTCTATTGAGTTTGGTTCACAATGTCAAAAGTCCAATATACCTCACTGATGACAAAAATTTTTCTTCAATGAAATCGGCTATCGCCATCACATCACCCAAATCAAACTGGGGTATCGCTAATGGTAAAGAAGTGTCCACAGCAATGGCAAAACATTGCTCTGGCGGGCAAATCGGCTCCAGCCCAATTTCGCTGCGAATCACTTCCAGCGTGGGTTTTCCCGCCCGTTTATATCCCTCGACTAAAATGATATCGACGTCTTTTACTCCGGCAGCGATTTCATCCAGGCTAAGTTCTTGCTCCAGCCGCCGGTAAGAGGCAATTTTGTCTGGGGCAGCAACAATCACATGGTCGCTGCCGGCCTGAGCGTGCCGCCAACTATCCTTGCCCGGCCGATCAATATCAAATCCGGCATGCGAATGGTGCTTTATAGTTGCGATGCGATATTCCCGCCGTTTTAGTTCGGGAATGAGCTTTTCCAGCAGCGTCGTTTTACCTGAACCCGATTTGCCGATGATAGTAATAATAGGTATATCGTTCGTCATTCAACTTGTTTCCTTGTGAATGAGACACAGGTTTATACAGAAAAACGTGACTGACATCGGTTCATCACCAAACTCTGTGTCCATTTTCATTTTTTACGGCAGCAGGACGATAATGAGCATACACAATACACCCACCGGCAGCAAAAATCGATCCAGATTGCTGACTTTTAGCGGCGCAGGGTGGCAGTGTTCCGGCGAAAAAGCGCGGGACTCGGCGGCCAGGGCGATTTCTTCGGCCCGGCGCAAAGCGTTGGTAACAATGGTGACGACCAGCAACCGCAGGCCGCGCCACTTCTTTTGGCGCAGTCCGCCACGCATGCGCAAGCTTTGCCAGGCATGAATGCTGGACTGCTGCAAACCAGGCAGCAAATTGAGCGCTACACCCAAAGAGAAGCCCAATCCCCGCAGCCCCAATCGTTCCAGCAACCCGGCGATTTGGCTGATATCAACGGTATGGGTGAATCCGTCCACGGCCGTTAACACCACCACAAACCGCAGCCCAATCTGTAACGCCGCCTGACCACCACTTTCTCGCATCAGGAACAGCGGCGGCAGGACCAGCAGGGCCAGCATCAGCAAAAAGCGCAGCCGCAGCACACGCCGGAACGAGTGCGGGTAAACGACCGCCGCCACCACCAGGCAGGCAACGGCCGTCCACACCAACCTGTCTACCGGCACCAGCATCACCATCGCCAATGACCAGAAAAAGAGGATCAGATGGCCAATGGGACCAAGCTTGAAATCGGCTTTCCGATCAAAACGCAGCAGCGCAATATCGCGCGCGCTCATCAAGGCACCGCCTGAATTTCCACCAGCATACGCACGTTCAGTTTACCTTCTTCTTCCGGCAGAACCATGCGGAACGTACCGTCTTCTGCAGCCAGCGGGCCATCAGCCTGAGCATAAGCCACGATCACGTCGTCTTTTTGAATTTGGGCCAGGTCGTAATTGACGCTGTAGCCATCGGAAGCCACCGCTTTGACCGCCTTCAGGCCGCTAACCGGAAAACCGCTGTCTTTCAGTAAAGCCGTCACCGGCACACCGGTATACACCACATCTTTGAAGCTGGCTTCGGCCCGGGCTAGCCCTTCCAAATCGGCGGCGGTGTAAGTCTTTTGGGTCTGGCCATCGCCGACGGTAAGGATGGGAGTGTCAGGGGAAACGGCCGTTTCCCCACCCGAAGCGCAGCCAACCAACAAAACCAACACAACTAAAGAGAGTACAACTAACTTTTTCATCGTTATTTTCCTTTTTTGTTTTTGAAAAAATGCGTTCATACTTCACTGGAAATCATGACGAATGACGCATGACGTATGATTTTTAAACATTCAACCCACGCTTAAGCGCAGCATTAGGCGATTTGCCCAGGCGAACCTGCAAATGACGGCCAACATCCCAACTGAGCCAGCCCGCCAGCCCGCCAATCACCAGATAAATGGCCGCCAACGCTAACACAATCCATAAAATGACACTGCTGTTCATTCCCAAAAGACGGCTGCCCATATCGACAAAATCCAGCCAGACCACAAACAGCGTCCGGCCAAACAGCAGCGGTCCAGTCACAAACGGCTGGAGCAGCGTCCACAAAACGCCTAAAGCGCCAGCCGCCATAAAAAGCCAACGGCGCGGTTTGCCGCCCAACGAGAGTACCAGTTCGGCCACCAGCGCCTCACTAAAAATGCCTACCATCGGCCCGATGATCACGCCACCCAGGCTGAACAACTTGAGGATCATGGCGATGATGCCGACGAACAGCGTCGCGCCGCGCCGGGGGACAAACAGCCGCCCGACCATGGCCACGGTCAACCCGATGGCCGCCAGGACAGCGCCGCTCATGGGCACATTGAGGGATTTCAAAACAGTCCCCAAACTTATTTCGACCACGCCCCATAACGTGCCAAATACGGCGATGGTCACCAGTTCACGTGTCGTTAGTTTCATGATTTTTATCCTTTTGACTAAGTTTGTTAGCAAAATAGCCCGTCATTTTGATACGGCCGTTTTCCATTAAAACGACCCGCCGGGCATAACGAAAAACTAATTTGTAATCGTGCGAGATGAGCAGGACGGCCGTTCCCTGCCGGTTAAGCCGCTGCAAATATTCCATCAAACGCTGCAAATGGCCCCAATCCTGCCCCAGCGTCGGTTCATCCAGAATGACCAACCGGGGCTGCAAGGCGATGCAGGCGGCCAGCGTCGTCCGCTGCTGCTGGCCAACCGATAACATCGTGGGACAGCGCTGGCGCAGCGTCAGCAAGTCGGTTTCGGCCAGGAGTTCTTGATGATGGGTGGGGTTGAAACGGCCGTAATTCTCCGGCCCAAACCGCACCTCCTCATCCACCGAATCGGTAAACACCTGGTCGGCCGGATTTTGGAACAGCATGGCTACGTCCAGACCAGGGCGCGGCCGATAACCACCCTGATAGCTCACCTTACCCGCCGTTGGTTTGATCAGACCGGCCGCCACCTGAGCCAGCGTCGATTTCCCGGCTCCGTTGTCGCCCACCAGGGCAATGACATCGCCCGGATAAATAATCAGATCGATGTCATGAATGACATTTTCGCGGTTATAGCCAGCGCTGATTTGGTTCAGCGTCAACAGCGGCGCATTTTGAGTCGTTACCTGCCCGTTGGGCCAGATGAGATTAAACCAGGAAACCATCGCTTCTTCGGCTGGGCGGCGCAGTCCCAACTGGCGGCGGCGCTCGCGATCCGATAACACTTCTTGCGGCGTACCGTCGGCGACAATGCGGCCCGCCTCCAACAGCAGCACCCGATCCACCTGCGGCAGCACGGCCGAAAGACGGTGCTCAATCAAGACAATGGTCATTCCCAACGACTGCCGCAGGGTGCGCAGGACGGCCAAAACCTGTTTGGTATTGGGCACGTCCAGCGAGGCCGTCGGCTCATCCAAAACCAGCACAGCGGGCCGCATGGCCAGGACGGCGGCGATGGCCACACACTGCTTCTGCCCGCCGGAAAGCTGGGCCGGGTTTCGCTCTTTGAGTTCGGTGATACCAACAGCTTCCAACGCCCATTCAGTCCGCGACTGCACTTCTAGCTCGGCCAGCCCTAAATTGCGTGGCCCAAAAGCCACTTCGTCGGCTACGCGCAGATGGAAAAGCTGGGTGGAGGGATTTTGGAAGACCAATCCTACCCGTTGAGCCAGTTCAGGGATGGTGTGGAATTGGGTTTCCAGGCCGGCAATCTCGATGGAACCGGTCATTTCCGCGCCGAGGGCATGAGGGATGAGACCGGTCAGGGCTTTGGCCAGGGTGCTTTTGCCGCAGCCCGATGGCCCGGTGATGAGGATACACTGCCCGGCGGGGATGTGCAGGGACACATCTTGTAATGCCAACTCTTCGCCAAACTGCACGGTTAACTCATTGACATGAATCATATGGCTAACCCCAAATGAATAGGACACGGATGAACACAGATAAACACGGATTCATGGAAATTTTGACGTTAATCATGGGAATCTGCGTCCTTTCGGGTAATCAGGACGGGTTGGGATGCTGGCCAGCGTTGTTGGGCCAGGGGAATGAGTGACGGCCGTATCACCACCCCGGCCATTCGATAATTCCCGGCCGCAATCAGTTCAAAGGCTGCTTGCAATCCTTGCCCCCGCTCCAATTCCAGCGGCCCTAATTCGTCGATGATGAGCAGGTCAACGGCCGTTACCCGCCGCAAAATCTCATTCCCCCAGGTGAGAACGGCCGTGTCAAACAGCCACTTGCCCGTCGTTACTGCGTCGGGGTTGGCTTCGTTTCGACGGAGTTGCGCCAACCGCCGCTGTTCGCCGCTGGCCAAATCAACTAGATCGATGGCTATCTTCTGCCCATCGGCCATGATAGGCAGCGACAACAAGCCGCCGACGCGCCAGCCATCGGCCCGCGCCGCATCGATCCAGCCCTGGCACCAGGTTGTCTTGCCAACGCCAATGTCACCCGTAATCAGGCAAAGGTTATGTGATTGATTTTGTTCGTGTGGAAAATGATCCAGCGAAAATGCTGGCCATTCAGAAGGCTGTTGCTTCATCGTCTCCTTTCCAATTCCACCCCGGAAATCATTCCGGAATTTCGGGAGGCTGCCCGTTTCCGTGGTCAGCCTTCGCTTTCTCGCACCCGATGAGCAAGCATCGCCGGAGAAAGAGCCGGCCAAATGACCCTAGCCGCAATGCCTTAGGTCAGATGGCTCGGAGGTGATAGATTGTTAATTTTCTTCGTCGTTCAAATCAGTCTGCCCTTCACGTAAGCCAGACCGAAAAGCGGAAATCCCTTTGCCTAATTCGCTGCCAATTTTGCCGATGCGGCCGACGCCAAAAACGAGGAGTACGACCACTAGAATAATGAGTAATTCAGGAGTGCCTAAACTAGCCAACTTCAATTTCTCCTTTCCGATTAAATTGCGGCCAGCCAAAATCGGCATAAATGGCCGCCGGTCTTATTTTTTCTTGTAAGGGTAGATAGTAAGCATTACCAGCACAGGAACGACAAAGAGTACGGCCGTTCACCAACACCTCACGCTCATTGATAATCTCTTCACCGCAGTCAGCGCACGTCGCCCGCACACCAGCGCGGCTCAGGATTTCGCTGATGGATGGCGTCAACTGCACCGGCTGCCATTCCAGCAGCAGTTCATCGGGCATGACTTGATACGCTTCCAGATAAGCGTGCCAGCGGCTTGGCGCGCCGGGCGCAAAATCGGGCGCCGTCTCACGCGATTGGGCGCTGGGAGCCACCCGAATTGCTTTTTCCGTTTTTGTATCGACAAAGGTCGCCGCCATCTTGCCATAATCAACAATGCGCAGTGTGCGCCGGCCGACATGGCAGTCGGTGGCCACCGCCACGCCATCCGCGCCGCAGCCATCCGTTTCCATAATGGTCAGCAGGCGCTTTTTTTCATTGTCAAACAGATAGTTAAACGCATCCAGCAGGCCCAACTGACGCAACCCAAACAATCCCATGCGAATGCCCAATACCTGGCGCGGACATAGATGACGGTGCCGCTCGGCCGAAGTGTCTAGCAACGGTGTCAAGGCCTCGCGATTATAAAGATGAACGTTTGGACTCATTGTCGCTATCATGTCTAAATATCCTCGATATCGAACAACTCCGGGCGGGTCAAATCAACCTTTAATTCCCGCGCCACCAACTCATCCTCGCGCATTTCCAGCGTGCTGGTGGATAGACCGATTTCGATGTTCAGATCGGCCAAATTGGGGATCTGATCGATGTGAAACTCCAGGTAGCGATGTTCGCGGCTGCGTCGATAATCGCGGTAACCATTCCGATTGAAGACGTTGAGGACTTTGGAAATATCACTGCCAAACACTTTGGCGCTTTTGAGCAGATAATCTTTTTCGGAAAAAACAGCCGTCTTGGGCAGGGAACGGCCGTAATTCTGCTGGTAATTTTGCCCGGTCAGCTTGTTTTCCAACGAGCAGTAATGGACGCCAATCGTCAGCTTCTGCTCCAGTGCGAATTCCATCAAGTCCAGGCAGACCAGTTCGCTTTCGGAGATGGGCACGCCGCCGGCATACCAGTAGTTGTAGAGGATGTGAAACGGCCGTTGCTTCACCTTAAAACCGCGCTCGTTAAACGCCTGCGGATTGGCAAATGGGTAACAAAACTCCAGCAAATTAATGCTGTGGATTTGCAGCCGTTCCAATTCCAGCAAAACCGCTTTCATCTCTTCCAAAATGCCCGGCAAAATAGGCATTTCCACCATCACGGTGGGAATGTACTGTCTAGCCAGAGCAATGCGGTCAAACGTCAGCCGGTGGCCTTTGGCCAGATCGTGCATCCGAATCGAAAAACGGATTTCTTCCAATCCCGCCGCTTGCAGTTCTTGCAACGTCGCTTCGTTGGCATGGTCGCCCGTGGTGTAAAGGCGGGTGTGAGCATGGGGGAAAGTCTCGGTCGCGGTTTGGAAAAACGCCGTCGCTTCGGCCTTGTGCAAAAGCGGTTCGCCGCCGGTCAGCGCCAGGTAATCCACCCGGTGACCCGCCGATTGAATCTCTATTAATTCCTGTGCCGGATTGCGTTTGTTTTGCTGGAAATAATCGTACTCAACCTGGTTGGGATTGAAACAGTAATAGCAATCGCGGTGGCATTGCAGCGAGGTAAAGAAGGTGGCGCTGCCCACACCCTTTTGGCAGGCAACACAGGCCGGCGAGATGGCGTTGACGTAAATACTGCGGTCGGTGTTGCGCAGGATGGCCCCTTTTTGCCGCAGGTTTTCGACGCGTACGGCCGTTTCCTCACTGTAATCCTGGTCATCAATGGCAATCCCGGATGCGGCCACCTGGCCCATAAAATCGTTATAAATGTCCAAATAAATGGCGGCATATTCAGCCAGCCGCCGATTTTTGATTTGGTCGTGGTTTTCACGGGTAATGTCAATAATCACAACGTTATTCTCCTGGCTCCCGTGAGATTCTTCTTCGTCTGGTGCAGTGCCAATCCCGGCGGCATCGCCGAACCGAACGGATTTTGGCGGCGGAATTCACATACCGGGCACAAATCCGTTCCGGCTTTGGCGGCAAAGGGGGCATGGCACTTGCTGCACTTGGCCAGTTCACCTTGCTGCACGATTTGGTCAACGGCCGTGCCAAACACCTGCTCAAACGTCGGATCATGCGTAAGGGTGATGGTGTTCGGCGCACAAACATGGCTGCACACATCACAGGCAATGCAAATTTGGGGTGAAAAGGTAAGCTGGTAACTGGATTTGGCTGTTTCCATTTGCAGCGCACCGGTCGGGCACACGCGGGCACAAACGCCGCACGCCGTGCAATCGTCATTCACCGCCAGCAGTGCAAATCCTGACATGGCTTGTTCAGAACTTGTTGCCGCCGGCATTTGTTTCACGGCTCGCAAAAGGTGCAGGCGTTGGTGGAACGGATTAGGATCAGCATCAACCGCAGAGGGTGAGGCGGCGGCTGGTTTTTTCTCGTTTTCCCGCCAACTGAAAAAACTCCTGCGCGACATAGGGGGAGAAGTGGCATTCCAGAACGGCCGTTTCGCAAAATCACCGGCCACAACATCAACACAGGCTAACGTCTCCGCCCGCTCCCACAAAGCCAGCAACCCTTGCGCCTGCTGTATCTGACTCTCCACTTGCGACCGCAGTTGGCTCCAAGGGCAATCGGCGCAGGCATCCAGCCGCACCACAACTTTTTCTAAACCCTGGCCAACCAAACCCAAATATGCCCCCACACCCAATCCGGCCAGACAGCCGCGCACACGCACAGCTGCTGCCGCTGGACCTGTATCTACATTGGCATTCAGGCTGCAAACGACCTCAACCGTTTTTGCGCCAATGCGTTCGGCGCAGTTCAGCAGCGCTGGTACTTCGTCATCGGCCGTAAAAGCGCCCACCGGGCACACCGGCAGGCAGGCCCGGCAAAGCTGACAGCTTTCGACATCAAACGCGGGCGGTTTTCCCGGCTGAATCGCACTGGCTGGGCAAATGTCATAACAGGCTGTACACGTGGCAAATTTATCCGCTGCGTGCAGGCAGCGATCGGCGGCAAAGCCGAACGGTTTCGTAGCCAATGCTTCTCCCCAGCGTTCGGCCAGAGCCAGCAGATTCACGACTGTGTCACCTCCGGTAGGGGTATTTCTAAAATATGGCTTAGTTCCCGCAGTGCGCCGCGAATAACCAAAGCCAACCCGCGGTAAAAGTCGGTTTGGGCGTACTCCAACATCTGTTCACACCATAGCGGCGCCCACAACAGCAAATGTTTCGACAGAAAGCCGCGCTGCGCCATCAGGGCCTGCTCCAACTGCAAGTCATTGCCTGTTTCCAGCGCAGTCAGACCCAACTGCGCTAAATGGGCCACAAATATCAATTCCAATCCAATGTGGTCGTCCGGTTCCTGATGCAGTTTTTCTATTTCCAAGCCATAACGCAAATACCAGGCCCGCACGTCCATCGTTTGGGTCTGAAAAACTAGCCGCTCATCACTGAAGTAAACCGATTCCCAGGGTGCAACGGGCAGTCTACGCATGCCGGTCAAAAGATTGGTGTAATCGACTTGCAGTTCCTTAAACAAATCATCGGAACGGCCGTTCTGCTGAAAGACATCACTCCATTTTTCTAACAAAGCCAGCCCTTTCAAGACATCGGGATGAGCTTCGGCGAACGGTGCTTCAGTAAAAACCTCGTTATCCACTAACGCCTGTATGCCGTTCCTGGTTGGTATTTCGTAAAGGATTTTGCCCAGCAAACTGAAAAGCAATACTTCACCCGTTAACTGGATTTGCCACGCTGCGTTTGTTTGTTTCTCTGTTGTCATGATCGTCGTCTCCAACGTTTTCTCACGTATTAACTGAATATTTTCTGTCTTTCCGCCGCCAGTATAAGGCCAAAAGGGGCACAATGAACAGCGATAATAGCACTATAAAATAGGTGATAAATGTAATGACTTGGGCCGTACTCACGCCAACTCGGGCCAGGCGATCCCGAATGCGCGCTTCCAGTGTGGGTTCCCAAACCAAAAAAAGCGGTGAGGATTGGTCGGCGTGCAGGGCAGTTACGGCCATCGGTTTAAGCGGTACAGCCTGCAAGCCGGTTTCATTAAACAGGTTAACCATCTGTCCCGTTTTTAATTCGATTGCATTTTCCTGCTGGCGGACCTGGGCACGGCCGTTCACCACATACAACCAGCCCCGCTTCCCCGGCAAGTACTCTAGAGCAAACTCGCCCGATGAAAGTGAAATCTCAACCGCCGGTGTGTCAATGACAACCGGCTGCGCGCTATCACTCTGACCCCACAGCCAGCCATTCTCCAGCACAATTGTTGTTCCGCTGACTTCGGCCTGGCTCTCGGCCGGAACAACCACAGCGCCATTGCCCCAGGCTATGATTTGCGTCTCCGGCTGCGGCGTCAACACGATGTCCACAGAGGATGGCGCGTCGGCGGAGAGATTGACTCGTTTGGCCCGGCTGTAATAGCCCGGCGCGCTGGTCAGTAAGGAAATGGATTCTTGCGGGAGTTCGGTCAGTGTATATACTCCCGAATCAGGCAGTGTCGCTCTGGTCGCGCCGACCTGTTCCGGCGTAACCCAGGCAAAGGGGATGGGCGTACCGTTTTCGTCGAGGACACGGCCGTTCAAAACCAACCCGCTCGCATCTTTCAGAGAAATTTCCGCCGTTGCCTCGAAATCAGCCAACAAATCAACTTCCTGGCTTTTGCCGGACAGCCCTTCGGTCAGCAAAGCGGTACCATCCACGGCCAGCAAATAACGATCAATGGGCAGCGGAGCGAACGTAAAACCGCCCTGGTCAATCACAGTCTGGTAACTTTCGCCCGACGGCAGGCGAATCGCCCAAACCGGCAGCGATGCGGTGGCTCCCGAAATAGTACCCGCTATCTGCCCGGTGTGGGCTTTGACGGTGAGTATGAGGGGCGTGGTGACGGCCGTTTCCCCCGGCAGCAAAGTCAAGTCGGCTGTTGTCACGCCTTCGTACAGAACGCCATCAACCACTGTTGGTTCGACACGAAAAACATAATCGGTAGGCGCGGCTGTCAGCATTTCGGCGCGAATCAAGGCTTGACCCTGCTCGTTGCTGGCGCCGCTAAAACTACGGCTGCGCCACATGTACAGCCAGGTTGAGGCGTTGACTTTGACACCGGCGACGGGCTGCTGCGGATTGTCGGCTAAAAGTACATTGATGGGCACGGCCGTATACACCGAACGATCAACAGTGATGTGTCGTTCAACCTGGGCTTGCTCGTTGGTGGGCGTAACGGCCGTGACCCGCAAAGTCAGTCCACCGGCCGGCAAATTCAAATTGCCGGACAGATGACAATAATAACTGCAAGTCAAATGCTCTGCCGGAAACCGGCCATCCGAACCATCAGGATTAACCGTCACGACAAACTCAAACGTACCGTCCGGCTGAAGCGGTTGCGTTAACTCGCCGGCTACTTCGTCACCTTGCAGCACTTCCAGGTGCGCGTTAACGGATGCCGGATCGCTGTCCAGTCCATCTACCCAGCCTTTAATCGGCACACTGTACAACAGCGATGAGGGTCCGGCATAGAGCGTTTCACCTTCATTGGGCCATTCCAGATGAATTGCAAAAGGATTGTCCTGGGCGGCTGCGGGCAGGATACGGCCGTTGAGCGCCACTATCAGCAGCACACAAATTCCCCACAAGAAATCCTGCACGATCCGTCGTTTATCCGGCATTATCCACACTCGGTAACTCCTCGATATCCGTCGTCAAGCCCCACGGATTATCGGGATAGTGGCAGCGGGCACAGTCCACTTCGCGCTGCATATCATGTGATTGATAAGGTGCAGTGGTGTCACGCCCCAACAAAGACGTCGTACGGAACGTCACCCATTGGTCCTGGTTTGGCAGAAGGCCAACCTCCAGACCTGAACCATCGTGGCAGGCAACACAGGTCACTGTAGCATGGAGGTTGCTATGCGCCGCCTGATACCGAACCTGAGCAAATCCACCCATCAGTAATTTATGGCAGTCCATACAGGCAACCGGCGTTTCATCCAGAATATTCATGTGAATATCGGCCACACTGGAATGGCAGTTGGTACATTCTTCATTATTTACCTGATCGCTGTGCTCAGGAATGAACACCGGGAAGCGGGCCGTAATATCGGCATGACAGCCACCGGTTGTACAACTGGCTGTGGTTGTGTGGGCATCATGGCAGTCGGTACAGGTAAAATCAGGGTGGGCGCTGCCGATTTCACGGCTGTGGCGCAATGTTTCTGTATCGGCATGGCATTTGCCACACAATTCGGTAGATGAGGCAACCGTCTCGTAATAATTGGTGCTGATATCCAGCCAGGCAATCTCGGAATCGGCCACACCATTCTCCATGCGGTGGCAAATAGCACAGCCAATATCTTGCCATTCCTCTTCCGGGACGAGGGGATTGTCTTGGGCAATACGTGGTTCCGGCTCGTTGGGGAATTTGCAGGAGACGCAGTTAGGCGGTGGATCGACCTTGGCCACCATATCCCAGTTTTGCGGCGAATGGCAGCGGGCACAGTAGGTGTTGGGTCCTTTTTCCAGGGCGTAGGTATTGGCGTGCGGGCTGCTTTCCCAGGCAGTCCAATACTCAGCCTGAACTGAAATGGTTGGCTCCGGTGATGGAGTTGGCTCTTCAGCGCTAACGGCCGGTTCCAGGCTGGGCTGGCAGCCAATTAACATGCTGGCCAACAGCAGCAACCAGGTATATCGAGTTAAAGGATAATTTCTCATAATGTTTTTTATGGTGTGCCGGGGGACACGGCCGTTTCCCCATTCGGATTGGGGTTGCGTTGAAAATATTCACACCAAAACAGCGATTCCCCCTGCTCGTGGCAAGCCTCACAACTCACTACTGGCACAACACTGGATGACTGCGGTTCCAAAGGATGATGACAACGAACACAGTTGATGTCTGTCGTGAGATTGTGCGACGGCCAGGAAGTCAACGTATGGGCAAATCGGCGAGTGATGTATTCGTCATAATGCACGCTGTTCGCAATCGAGTCTTGCCAGATGGTAAGACGGCCGTTATCGTGGCAGGCTGTACAATTTACGCTGGGGTGACGGCCGTGTTCAACCGCGCCCGCCCCGGTATTGGGATCATGGCAGTCGGTACAGGCCGCTGGTTCACCATGCGCGCCGTGGCAGCGCGTACATTCCCAACCGGAGTGTATGGGGGAGGCTTCCTGCTCTTCTACGACTTCAAAACCGTGCTGCCCTTCATGGCAATGAGCGCATAATTCCATCACATTGTCCACCGGCTCATATTCGCCCAAAGCCTGGTTCCAAAAAGCGATTGACGTAGAATAGGAATCGTCCACCGGAACATGGCAAATATCACAGGTGATGTTATGCCAATCGGCTTGAGAGACCAGCACTCCGGAGGCCAATTCGGGCCGGGGTGCACCGGGAACACGCTTGCAAGAACCACAGTCCAGCGCTTCCTGCGCCGCCGCATCCTGCGTCGGATCCCAGTTGACAGGAGCCTTGCAGCGGGCACAAGTAGTATTGGCTCCCATGCCTTCATCGTAGGTATCGGCATGGGCCGACTTTTCCCATTCCGCCTGGGCCTGGATCAGTTCTTCATCCGTGGCCACGCGGCCGACAGGTACGGTCGGCGGCTCCTGATTGAGACGGGGAGGAGAGGACATTTGGGCGGCAACGGCCGTTGCCAGGGGAACAACGATGGCCAAAACCACAGCCACGAACCCCCACTTCTCTGCTTTCATGGTGTGTCTTCCTTCGTTACGGGAGGGGCCATCGGCAATCACGCAGTCCCGTACGGATGAGGAAACAAAGGTGACTGGCACTTATAAGGTACCAGTCACCATATTACTAAAGGCTAAATGCCAATTTGTACGTGCGTGGCGTAAAACAGGAATCGTCCCAGTACCTCAGCCACCAGAACCAGGGCAAACGCGGCATAGATCAGGTTGCCCATAATCTTTTCCCGCCCTGCACTAATAGCGTTTTGGTACAGGAAGAAACCAAACACACCGGCACCGATGAAGGCCAAAACCAGACGCAGTGTAAACAAAACACCATAGTCTTGCACCATCATCCGGGCGCTCTCCTGAGCAGCAACATCGCCGACGGAAAGCGTGGTCAGGTAAATGGGAGCCACGACGAGTTCAACGCCTAGAACGAGAACGGCCGTTACCGCAATCCAACGCACCACTTCTCGCAGCAGAGTACACTGCTCAGCCACACATTCAGGCTCCTGACGCTGCACGTAAGCGTAATTAGCCACCAAAGCTGCACCCATAGCCAGCAAACCCAACAACAGCGCAGTTGCATAAAAAGCCACCGGCGTTGCCCAACTGTTCCAGGCCGGCTGCGTTTCCAACATATAAATTTTTGACATGCTAAAAACAGCGACCAACCCTACCACCGTAGCAACCCAGGCAACAATATTACGCACAGTCAAAGTAGCCACTTTACGCCACTGCATCAGCGCAAACACACCACCCAGCACCACAAAGAGCACTGTAAAGAAGACCTCACGGCTCAACCACGAAGCACCCAGATTGGTTACAGCCCTCGGTGCATTCAAGGGATTGCCCAAATGGAACAACGAAGCGATCATCGCCAGAACAATAACCGGTCCAATCGCCAGCAAAGCCCGATCACTCATCCGATCAGCCTGCTCCATTCCGGCCTTACGGGCCACAAAAAAGTGAACCAAACCCAGGATCAAGAATGCGCCGACCGACATTTGTGTCAGAATCGTAAACGTAATCAAAGCAACTTGTCGGACTTCCATCTCACATCTCCTCCGGCATACTGATAATTCTACCCGTACCAGTCCCGCTGACTTGCGCATCACGATGGGGCGTGATTACCAAAGACGGTTCAGTAATGTTTGCTTTGGGCAATGGTTCAATAGCATCCACATCACCATACTTGGCCCGTAGTTCATCCAGTTCGCCAAAATCTAAAGCACGCATCACACACGCATCCACACAAGCCGGTTTTTGACCCTTATCCAACAAATCAGCACAGAACGTGCACTTGGTCATTACGCCTGCTTCTTCATCAAACTGTGGGGCACCATAAGGACAGGCCCATTCACAGTAACGGCAGCCGATGCATTTATCCTGATTGATCAAGACAACACCATCTTCACGTTTGGTAATACCACCCACCGGGCAGCTTGCCGCACACAGAGGGCTTTGGCAGTGCATACAGGCCGCCGAAATTGCATAGGTAAACACGTTACTAGGGTGCCAGAGACCCTTATTTTCAGGATCAGGTATCCATTGGCCCCCACCATATTTGATCACACGACGCCAGTTTATACCCACCGGCAAATCGTTTTTATCCTTACAAGCAGCCATGCAAGCCTTGCAATCCGTACAGGCACTTGCATCAAAATAGAAGGCCATTTGTTTTGTCATCGCTTATGCCTCCTTAAAGATAATTCGCTGGGGCCATTCGGCGTCAGGCTTCAAGTCAATTGGCCCATCATACTTCTTGACCTGGACATTACAACTGTTAAATCCAAGGTTTCCTTGATCGGTAGCGATCGGTCCATTCAGGATATTGGTAGCACCAGCCTTGTCGACACCGGTTGCTTCGTCAATTTCAACCCAGGCACCTTCGCCCAGCGTAGTAACACCAGGAAGCATTCTCTCAGTAACATAAGCCGGGCGGATAACAGTTCCATGGCGGCTGGTAATTTGAACGACATCGCCTGTTTTGATCCCGCGCGCAGCTGCATCAATCGGGCTAATCATGAACTCTTGTGGGAAGAATTCTCTTAGCCAGGGAATATTATCCAGAATCGAATGGCTCCGCCGTTTGTAGTGGATCGTATATAGTTGAAGCGGATAATCACCCTTGACCTTCTTATCCCAATCTGCGTAGGTGTCTTCAATACCTTCTTCGATGTGATCCCAGGTAGCAATGGGTGATTTCGGCGTAAAGCCATACCCTTCCACTGTATCAGCGTAAGTCTGGCAATGAATTTCAATCTTACCGCTAGGCGTTTCACGAGCAAAGGTTTCCGGATCATTGCGATAATCTTCGAATTCGGTGAAACCAAAGTTATCGTCCGCAGAACGCGGTACCTGGTAAGAACCCTTTTCCTTAAATTCCTTGTAACTGATACGCCCTTGCTGGGGTTCGCCTTCAACGCCCATTTCAGCAATATCTTCGGCTGTAATAGTGACCAGCGGTTCGTAGTCAACACCGTTTTCCATGATCACTTTAGCGCCGGCTAACTGGTTGTAAACCTGTTGTTGAATGGTGACGGGGTCGATTTCTTCCACATTCAACCCTAAACGCTTGCCAAGTTCGGCAGCTACCCACATGTCGTCTTTGGTTTCAAAGAGCGGTTCAACAACCTGGCTGGAGAAGAACAAAGCCTCGCGGTTACCGCTGGTAAACGTGCCGTACCGTTCCCACATCGTGGTAATGGGTAAAACAACGTCAGCGTACCGGGAATCGGTGTTGTAAAAGTGACCCTGAGAAACTACAAACTCAACGGCCCGGTGTGCTTCGATACCTTTCGTCAAACCGGTGCATTGGTTGAGCGTGATGTAACCACCATGGTAGATCATCTGGATATTGACATCCCGTACATCACCCTTGCCGGCGATATACTTGCCTTCCAGTGTTGCATTCCAGGCTTCGTTGTAGTTGATATTGGTGCTAACCGGGTTGGCAATACCGGGCACGCCAGAGCCGCCAGCACTGACAAGAGATGGTCCTGCATTGCCAGCGCGGTTGTGACAGCTTAAACCGGTGCCAGCCCCGGGAATGCCAATGTTGCCGGTCATGCAAGCCAAGGTGATAAAGGCCTGGGATGTGCTTGACCCACGATGAATACGCGTGGTGGCCCCGCCACAAATGACCATGGTTGGCTTGGTGATAGCGTATTCAATGGCTAACTGACGGATCAGTTCCGGTGGGGTGCCACAGCGCTCGGCTGCCCATTCCGGGGTTTTGGGTTCGCCATCGTAGGTGCCTAATACGTAATCCTTGAAGTTTTCTTTGGGATCGGCTCCTTCGGACATGTGTTCGGCATCAAAGCCAACGGTGCATTTATTGAGGAATTCCCAGTCGATTAAGGGGTTGGTGGCCGGATCGTCTTCGGTGATCATGACGTAGGCCATGCCCAAAAGCATCGCCAGGTCGGTGGCCGGGCGGATGGGAATCCATTGGTCGGCCAATACTTGAGCGGATTCATTGTAATAGGGATCGACGAAGATGAATTTGGCGCCTGCTTTTTTGGCTTGCAAGTAGTTGTAGGTAGGGCTACCATTGCTGCTAACAGCCGGGTTGGCTCCCCACATGATGATAAGTTTTGATTTGCGCAACCGCATCCGGTCGTTACCAGTATTGGAATAGCTGACTGTGTAAGAGCCGACGATTTTAACTGTGTCGGGCCAGGTGCCCCAGGATGTCATGCCCCAGCCAGTGGCATGGCCACCGTAAAGGCGCAGCGTACGCTGGACTTCCGATGGGCACACAGCGTAGATGGATTCGTTGCCGTGGTTTTCAACAACTCTTTTGATTTCGCTGGCAACGATGTCTAATGCTTCGTCCCAACTGATACGCACCCATTCGTCTT
Source organism: Ardenticatenaceae bacterium (assembly GCA_020634245.1). GTDB lineage: Bacteria > Chloroflexota > Anaerolineae > Promineifilales > Promineifilaceae > JACKCC01. Next base: position 300,051 of record JACKCC010000009.1, read on the forward strand.
GCCCACGCAGTTCTTTTTTGCCGCCACCAGGCTCCCAATTTTTGCGCTTCATGGGGTATTTGAGCCGGTCGGCAGCGAAGATTTGCATGCGCTGGGAACGGCCGCGTACACAGCCTCTTTGCTGCGGATAATCGGGGCTGTCGGGATGGGTATCGTCGGTCTTGACTCTGGTGACAACGCCGTCTACCACCTGAGCTTTGAGGAGGCACCGCCCACCACAGTTATGCCAACATGCGGCGGCGACCCATTTTTCCTCGGCGGCAGCGGCTTCTTTGGCTGCTTCAGCTGCTTTGAAGCCATATGATAGCCCTCCAGCCAACACGGCCGTTCCACCCAACGCACCACTCCACTTAAGGAAACTGCGCCGGTTAAGAACCGTGTTATCGAGGGCTTTGTTGAGGAAATTATTTTCACTCATTTACTCTTCCTCCATGAGGTTGTCAAACATTTGACTAAACTAAACTTCACTAAAACTGAATCTTCCCTAAAAATTAGATTGTGCTGAACTTCTTGCAATAACCGCCTCCTGAAATAGCTACTTTTGTTTTCAATCGACATTAATCTCAAGTTACTGTTTCAGGATACAGCGGATGAGCCTTCAACACATCCTGCAGTGGAGGAATATCTGATCACCCAGTTGGGTGATATTTTTTCAAGCAGCCTTATTCAGGGAAAACAATTCCTTTTTGGACAGCATAAGCGGCAGCCTGTGTCCGATTTTCCAGCTGTAATTTAGCCAGGATATGGCTAATGTGGGATTTGACAGTGTTGACCGTAATGACTAATTCTTCGGCAATTTGGGGATTGCTGGCTCCCTGAGATAACAGGTGTAGGACTTCAATTTCACGCTCAGTCAGTTCATGAGCAGCACCAGACTCATGTCCATCATTATTGGCCATAATTTTCAAGAGTCGGCTGGCCATAGCCCGTGTCATTGCCACTTCATTCCGGGTCACACCATCCAGTAGTTCAAACAATTCAGCTGCATCCAGGTCTTTGAGCAGGTAACCGGCCGCACCCAGGCGAACAGCCTCGTAGAGATGTTCATCAAGCTCGGAAGCGGTTAACATAACAACGGCAATATCGGGCAAAGACTGGCGAATTTTACGGGTGGCTTCTAGTCCATCCCCATCCGGCATTTGTATGTCCATGAGGATAACGTCGGGGCGCAATTGATGGGCTAATTGGACGGCCTCTTGGCCGCTGGATGCCTCGCCAACCACTTCAACCAGGTCGTCATGGGCGCGCATGAGGCCGATTAGTCCCTGGCGAAATAGTTTGTGATCATCAACAACAACGATTTTTATCGTCATAGATTTTTCCTTTCCAGAATCAGATATTTCTAGAATATGCTCGTGTTTCCCAGTCCTAGATACCAGCGCGTACGTGGGTCGCGTAAAATAGGAATCGCCCTAAAATCTCAGAAACCAACACCAGCAAACAGGACAAATAAATCGGATTAGCGATCTCGTATCCTGTCTCTTTGTGGCGATACAGACTGTAAGCGGCAAGGCTAAACCAACCCACTCCGGTAAATAGGGCGATGTAACGCAGCCCAAACAAAGGCCGGTAAAGGCCCAACAAAAGAATCAAGCTGGTTTGGGCGGAAATGTCTCCCTGGCTTAACTGACCGATGAGAATCAGGTTGAGGATCAAGTTGATGACGGCCGTTACCAAAGCCACCCCCGCCAACCAAATGAATGATTGATGGACGATCTGGCGGCGTACGGCCGTTTCCGGCGCACCAGCCACTTCAGACACCTTCAAATCCATAACTAACAGCACGGCAACGGCCGTTATCCCCAACGTAAACGCCGTCAGCAAAAAAGTAATCACCGTTAACGGCGAATCCCACGAAGCATGCGTCGGCAGCAAATATATTTGAGACATGCAATAAACACTTAAGCTGCCCACCACAACTGCCAGCCACCCCAGGCCGGTTTTCAGACGATAGTGGTCCAGAGTAAACCATTGCAAATACAACAACACACCCACGGCCAGGAAAAACGAAACCGTAAAGAGAATCTCACGGCTCAACCAGGACATACGCAAATTCAGCGCGGCCAACAATGAAAAAATGGGACGGCTCAAATGAAAATGGGAGCCAATAATTGCAACGATAATAGTCAAGAAAACAGCCAAAACCGGGATGCGGATGATGTAGTCAATAATGGAACGGCCGTGCCGCCGCACCGCCACCGCTCGTATCACCCACAAACCCAGCATGGCGCCAACCGCCAACTGCATCAAGATTGTATAAACCGGTAAAGCCCACTCACGAACATTCATAACATATCCAGCTATTGCAGTGCCAAATTCTGCTTCCTCAGCTTCTCCTCCGCCAAACAGGGAAACCGACATCGAACCAGCGTGCCTTCTCCGGGGCCTGAATGCACAACCAATTCACCGCCAACCGCCTGCGCCCGCTCATGCATCGTTTGTAAGCCAAAGCTGCGCTTCCCATTGTCATTACTCACAAAACCAACCCCATCATCTATCACTTCCATCAACAGATATTCACATTGATTGGCAGTCTGCTTCTGCGCGATATGCACGCGCACACGACTGGCGCCCGCATGTTTACGCACATTCGTCAACGCCTCTTGCAAAATACAAACCAACTGCACTTCAGCCAATGAAGCCAGGTTAAGCGAACCATCCACTTCGTTGTCAAAATGGGTGGCAATACTTGTCTGGATACCAAACTCATTGAGATATTCATCAATCGCCGAAACCAGCCCCTTTTCGTTGGCCAACGTCGTCCGCAAACTCAGAATATTCTCCCGCACATCCGCGTGCGCCACCTGAACCGCCTGCCGCATTTGTTCCAGTTCGGCACGAAGCGCATCTTGTTTGTCGCGCTTGAGCAAAGTTTCCAGAGTTTGGACCTGTAAATTCAAATATCCCAAAACCTGGGCCAGCCCGTCGTGCATTTCACGAGCAATGCGGCCTCGTTCTTCAATAATGGAAAACGATTGCAACTGAGAGGTCATCAAACCATGCTGGATGGCGATCACCACCTGATCGGCCAGACACTCCAGCCAAATCAGATCCGTATCCGAGTAAGACTCGCCTTCACACCGGGCGATCCACAAAGCACCAATCGGCTTTTCATCCAAATCAAGATGGACGATCGCGGCCGTACTGGCCAATTTTTCACTAAAAAAACAAAGATTTTCAAAGCTATCCGGCGGTTCGTCTACCGAAAAGCAGTAGGACTCAGAATTAAGAAGGGTGGTGATGATAAGGGAGTTTTCAACTTTGACGGGTGAATCGACGATACTAGTCTGGCTATCGTTGGAATAACATTTTAACTCCAGGTTGGGCAGTTCACCCGTTAACAACGCCAGCCCCATAAAGTCGGATTGCAAGAGTTTACGGCCGTTATCCACAATATAAAGCAAAATATCATCCACATCATGCAGTTCCGCAATATGCCTGCTAATATTGATCAGCGCATCCGTCCAGTTTTCGGCCGTTTGCCGGGCAGTAATCTGCGCAACAAAAGCAGACTGCTGCGCCCGATCCCGCTCATCCTGCAATTCACGCATCTGCTGCTTACGGATTGCATCAAAAACATCCAAGCCCCGCACCACAAAAGCCGCCACCGCGATGGCCGACAGCATTCGCCAAAACTGAATCGGCAGCCCAGTCGTCTCTAAAACACGATCATAATCAAGCCAGTTTACCAGACCGAATGGCTTGGCCGGTTCAGCCTGTTCACCTGTAAAAGCATCATAGACCGTTCGATTGTAATTGTAATAAGATGCCGGTCCGTAAGGTGCTGCCGGGACGACCAACCCCACCACAAAAGCCTCAAACAGAAAAGCCAATCCCGTAGCCAACATAAACCCGGCCACATCATAATACCCTAGCCTCTTTTGTTCCCACCATTGCCGCAAAAAGCCAATTCCGGCCATGATACTGCCCGGCAGATACAACAAATAGCGTGACCAAATGTCAATGGGAATCTCAATCGGTGACGGCGTAACAAAAGTAGTTGAAGCATACGTAATGACAAAAGCAATGGGAACAATCAATAAACCGGGAATCAGATGCGTCCAGGCCGGTAAAGCAGTGATCTTCGTCATTACCCCCCAACCAAAAATCAACAGCAGCAGACCGCTGGTGGGTTGCAGAATCATTCGCGCCACATTGACGATTTGATCCGTTCTGGCATCAGTGCCATAAACTTGCAGCATATCCAACCAGGCAATAGTCGCATAAACCAGACCAAACGCCGCCAGCCACGGAATTTGCTTGCGTAGCGGCAAATCGCCATCGTGCCGCAATTGCAAACTGGCCGCTAATCCCAGGCTAAAAAATGCCAAACCATAAAAAAAGTAAACCGCAATCATTTGTACTTATCACATTGGCCATTACGGCAAAGATTTTTATAAACCGCAAATAAAGGACCAATGCATCTACTAGCATCTCAGAATCAGGGGGAAGGAGCTAGTGACAAAAGTCATTACCGCCAATGCAAATTATCATAACAAAACCCATCAAAAGGATGGGCCATCCAGGTAATGGGCCAGATGCCGCGAAGCTCGTAGATAAACTCAAACTTCATGTTGCATTTGCGAGAAGCCTGTACTGAGCAAAGCCGAAGTGATGGTGACTACTTTTTTAGTGCGTCTCGTTCCATCTCAGTTAACCGTAACTGTTTCTTCAACTGAGCAACCTCTGCATTCCGCTCTTTAGGTCGCCCTTTGCCGGAAATGTTCGCTGTGGACCATCCCGGAACTCGCTCCACCAGTGTGATAAACTGCTACGACTGATCCCCATGTCTTCAGCAAATTCATCCGGCGTTTCATCTGTTTGATATGAGAGCCGCACAGCCCCAATTTCGAATTTCCACGTGAACTCTCTCCAGACTTTACCCATTGTTATCCTTCATTTGTGTGAACATGTGTCTTATCTCCATATCCACTAAATGGGGTAAAGTCCAGTTCATTCGATTGTCAAGGAGCCAAAAATGTTTATTATTTTTGCAAAGGAAGTGTCTAACTCATCGCGAATAGTGGAGCTGCCTTCGCACACCGGTTCAAACAGAAAATCAACCCAGGCGAACATGCTGTCGAACTGCCTGGCCAATATTTCAGCATCCCCATATCGTTGCTAGAGCAGCCACGGCGCGATAACGGCCGTATCCGCCCTAGCCACTACGCCAGGAAGAAACGGCCGCTGTCTATATTATTAAAGACAATTGGCTGGCAGAAATTAAGAAAATATTGCTTAAATGCAAACTTGTGCGCAGGAAATGCGAAACAAAGAGCGAATCGGGGCGTAGTTACAATAAATCCCCTTTGTTGTACATTAAATATGAACGAATCTACAAAGTAATCGAGGCTTTTCCAAGTAGCAATCATTCTAGATTAATGGAATGAGGGTCTTCAGGATTTCGTGGGGCGTAGGGGCGTACCCTTGTGCCCGCCCTACTCTGGGCGACCACAAGGGTACGCCCCTACATGACAAGACCCCGTGAATTCCCAAAGAGCCTGGAATGATTTGAGATATATCCATGCAGTTGCTTCGGTTATCCGACGCATTAAGTTTTAGGAGTGAATATGAAAAAATATAGAGTCGGGATTATTGGCTGTGGTGCTATTTTTATGGTACATGCCTATCCGCTACATATGCTTGAGAATGTAGAAATCAAGGCCGTATGCGACATTAAGCCACAAGCAAGGGAAATGGCCGCTCAGCTATTTAATTGTGATGCTTATGAAGATTATCAGGAGATGCTTAAACGCGACGACCTGGATGTGGTCCACATTCTGACCCCTCATTATTTACATGCTCCGATGGTGATTGATGCGGCCAATTCTGGACGGCATGTTCTAACTGAAAAGCCCATGGCGATTTCTGTGGAAGAAGCCAAGGCAGAAATTGAGGCTGGAAAACGGAATAATGTCACAATTGGTGTGATTAGCCAGAATCGGTACAACTCAGCATCTGTTGCCATCAAAGAAGCGATTGATAATGGAAGTCTTGGGAAAGTCATTGGACAGCGTATCCTTTTGTCTTGGTTCAAGCCCGCTTCCTATTACGCCAACAGCGACTGGCATGGTACATGGGATAGAGAAGGTGGTTCGTTGATGATCGATCAGGCCATTCATGTAATGGACCTGGCACGTTGGTTTGTTAATGATGAAATTGAAACTGTTCAGGCGTCATACAGTAACCGAAACCACCCGACCATTGAGACAGAGGATACGGCCGAAGGAATCATCAAGTACAAAAACGGCGTTCAATCTGTGTTCTTTGCCACCAATAATTTTACTTATAACTCACCGGTTCTGGTCGAAACGCACTGCGAAAATGGCATGGCCCTTATGGAGTTTGACCGTGCTCAAATCACATATAGGAACGGCCGTGAACTAAACGTAATCAATGACCCCAACGATACCTTGGATGAAGACGCATATCAGGCCTTCTTCAATCAGCCGTCGTCCCAAGTTGCTATTAAAACACTAACCGAATGGGGCGTGGTCGGACTGCCAATCACATGGAGAACGCCTCGTGCTTATTGGGGCGTCACACATATTAAACAGATTAGGAATTTCTATCAAAGCCTAGAGAAAGGAGTTGAACCAGACATTACCGCAGAAGAAGCATTTAAGACTCAGGCTTTGATCATGGCGATCTATGAGTCAGGCAGAACCAAACAGGAAATCAAACTCCATTAATTGCGCGGAGGTAAAAACCTGCGGAATATGCAGCAGCTTCACAATATCTAACAACTTGGCACACGTAGATCCTGGCGAAGAGTCCAATTGAACTTGACCGAGAGCGATAATACTTAAAATGGGATCAAGCTGCACATCTGCCACTCTGATAACAGCCCTGCCGCAGGCGCTTACACATGGCATAACCGATAACGGGCCGTTATCAGAGAAGATCTGTTGAGAAGGGGATTTGAAATGGGCATTGTCCCATTAACCAGGAGATGACATAGCATGGTTTCAGACTCCCAACAACTACAAATTGTGGTTATTCCAAAAGTGTTTGTGCCCTATAAAAATGATGTCAGGTTGAATAAAAAAGAGAAGTCTAGCCTTATCCATAATAATATTCCAATGATTTGGATACAGGATGGGCTGGAGTTTAGGCTCGATGTCACTTTGCCGGAAGCCAGCACCTTGGAGGTATTGTTCCCACCAATAGCTGAGACGCTAACCGTCAATGGTAGGATGGTCTGGAAAAAATCGCTTGGTCAACTGTTCCCCTCTGAGGAAACACAGGCAGAAGAAAAACCTACGGGATTAATTCTGAAGTGCAATTCGGGCGGCGCGTTGCATATATTGGCAACTTTTCAGGAAAAGACGAAACCAAATGCGAAGTGAAACAAGAAATGGGGCGAATTGAAGAAATGAAGATACGAAATTATGCTTGGAATGTTAGGGTTTTCTTGGTTTAGCAGAATTGTTAATAGTTGGAGAGTATCCCCAAAAATATGGCAAATGAAAATTCAGGTGATGCCTTTGAAAGGAGGTGAAGCATAGAAGCCAAGTAGATTATTGTATTTTAGATGGTACACATTAAAGAATTTTTGAGAAAAAACATCCGTCAACAATTGTTATGGAGGACATAATGAAGAGATTTCAGCAATTGATCGTATTTCTGTTAGTGTTGGTTTTTGCGCTATCAGCCTGCCAGACAACAGATACCCCTACCGAAGAGCCAACTGCTCCAGAAGCAACAGCGCCGGCCGCAGAAGCCGCGCCAGCCGAAGAAGCCGCGCCCGAAGCTCCTGCACAGTCCGACATTGTACTTAACGTCGCTCCCGCCGGACAAGCCACTACCACCTTCACCTACAACTTCAATCCGTTCAGTACCACCTACATGTTCCCAACCTGGAGTGGTATTTATGAACCACTGATGATCAACAACCGTATCGCCGGTGAATTGACCCCGTGGTTGGCTGAATCCTATGAATGGAGCAGCGATAATCTGACCCTCACCTTCCACATCCGCGAAGGCGTTAAATGGTCTGATAATACTGATTTCACCTCAGCCGATGTCGTCTTCACCTTTGATACGTTGAAGAATGTCCCCGGTCTGGCAGGCATGGGCCTGGTTGCCGTTCAGGAAGGCGGCTATGTTGATTCTGTTTCCGCCCCAGATGCCATGACGGTTGAGTTCCATTTCAACCGGGTTTACACCCCCGGATTTTATGACGTCATTGCCCAACAAATTGTGCCGGAGCATATCTGGAAGGATGTTGCCGATCCTGTGACGGAGACCAACCTGACCCCTGTTGGCACCGGACCTTTCACCGAAGTTGTCAGCATGCAGGATCAATCCTACGAAGTCGATCGCAACCCCTACTATTGGCAGCCCGGTCAACCGTACGTCAAGGGTCTCCGTATGCCCGCATTCTCCGGCAATGATACTTCTGCTACCATGTTTGTCACTGGCGAACTAGATTGGACCGGGCAATTCTTCAACAACGTCGATCAGGCTGTTTTGGCTAACAACCCGGATGCAGCATGCTGGTGGCCGGCTGTCACTTCTGATCAGTTCTTCATGGTCAACGGCACGATTCCACCCTTCGACGATCCTATCGTCCGCAAGGCGATCAGTATGTCATTTGACCGGGAACAGTTGATCCAACTTGCGCTGCAAGGCAAGAGTTCACCCAGTGATATAACCGGTCTGAGCGGTGGATACGCCTTCTGGAAAGCTGAAGATCTCAGCACACTCGGTGATAATTGGACAATCCAGGACGTCGAAAAAGCCAACCAGATGCTGGATGAGGCCGGGTACGCCAAAGGCGCTGATGGCATCCGCACGATGGAAGATGGCACACCCTTTGACTTCGAACTGGTCATGGTGAATGGTTTCTCCGACTGGCTGGCGATGGCGCCTACCCTTCAGGCCAACCTCGAATCGATCGGTTTCAAGATCACAATCAACAACTATGATCCCGGTCAATTCTTTGGGAAGCTTTTCGTAGGCGACCTCCAGATGTCGCTCTACTTTGGCATCGATGCCGATACTCCTTATGTCTATTATCGCAACATCATGTCTTCCGAGACCTTCAAGCCCATTGGTGAAGAAACCGGCTTTGGCCAGAATATGTGGCGTGTTGTTGTCCCGGAAGCTGAAGCCCCATTACAGAAGTTCGCAAGCACTGGTGATCTGGAAGTTCAGAAGGAAGCCGCCTTGGAATTGCAGCAGATCTTTGCCGACAATGCTCCTGTGATCCCGCTTTTCCATGCGCCGACATTCTATTGCTACAGCAATGCCAAGGTTAGCGGTTGGGCAAATGAAGCTGATCCATTTGTTCGCCCCATGCCCATTGGACAAAATGCTAGCGCTGAACAATTGATCCAAATGGTCTCCTGGGGACCCAAGGAATAGAATCATATTCATTTCGTGGGGGTGGCGCACAGCCACCCCCTTTTCTTGTCCTTGCTCACACCTTATTTAAGAACCACTGGTTCGAGGGCCACAAATTATGAAATTTATTTTTCGACGCCTGGGATTTTATTTACTGGCCTTATTTGTTGCGATCTCGATCAATTTCTTTTTGCCCCGACTGTTACCCGGTGATCCAGCTGCGGCTATTCTGGCGCCTATGGGATCTCGTATGTCTGATAGTCAAATCCAATCATTGAGACTGGCATTGGGCTTGAGCGATGCTCCTTTAGGGCAACAGTATGTCACTTACCTGTCTCATCTTGTCCAAGGGGACTTGGGAGTCTCCTATTCGCAGTTTCCCGCTCCGGTAACATCTGTCATAAAAACCGGCCTCAAATGGACCCTGTTACTAGGCTCAACTTCACTTATTATTAGTGCCATCATCGGCCACCTAATTGGCATTGTGGGCGCCTGGCGTAGGGGCAGCACATTCGACGTTGTTATGCCGCCGCTATTCAATTTTATTGGCGCCTTCCCGGCATTCTTCTTGGCGCTGGGGATTTTGTATTATATGGGGTTAAAGCTTCACTGGTTTCCGATCAGTCATGCCGCTGATGATTCAATTCCCCCAGGTTGGACAATGGAATACATCAACACAGTCGTGAAACATATGGCGATGCCTCTACTGGTTTCCGTTCTGGTTACCTTACAAATCTGGATTCAGAGCATGCGCAATACCATGATTACTGTACTGGCTGAAGATTACATTACCATGGCTGAATCAAAGGGTTTAACCCAGAACCGAATTATGTTCAATTACGCGGCACGCAATGCTATCCTCCCTACAGTCACCGGCTTTGGTATTTTCTTAGGCTCGATCCTCAGCGGGCAAGTGTTGATTGAACAAGTATTCTCTTATCCCGGCCTGGGATTCCTTCTGGTTCGGGCAGTTGGAGCACGTGATTATCCATTGATGGGTGGACTATTTCTGGGTATCACAGCAGGTGTATTGTTGGTCAATTTCCTGGTTGATATTCTTTACACCTATCTTGATCCTCGAGTACGTAGCGGGTAAGGGTGATTTGTGATGAACAATACCGATGAACATGCAACTGGAAACAAATTTAAAACACATATGCCAAAAAGGTTTGATTTGAAAAAACAGATGCCATGGCTTTATATATTATTGCGCCATCCGCAGGCCAGGATCGGTTTGGTAATCATTACAGGACTCATCCTTATGGCACTATTCGCGCCGGTTATTTCGCCGGGCGATCCCTCCACATACCTGAACGCTTTGAACCAGCCGCCTAGTGAGGAACATATCCTGGGGATCGATCCATTGGGAAGGGATGTTTTTGCCCTGACCGTCTGGGGAGCCCGCATCACCTTGACGATTGGCTTTGGTACCGCAGCTTTGGCTATTTTAATCGCGACTACGGTAGGCCTGATCGCCGGTTACTTCCGGGGTATTGTTGATGACCTGCTTGTGCTGTTGATGAACCTTTTCCTTGTCGTTCCCGGTTTGCCGCTATTGATCGTTCTTTCAGCTTATCTTCGCGCAAGCACCGCAACGGTGATTTTTGCATTGGCTCTCACGGGATGGGCATTCCACGCCCGCATCATCCGCTCCATGACGCTTTCACTACGAGAGAAAGATTATGTGGCCGCTTCAATTGTGGCTGGAGAGAGCAACTTTGTGATTATCTTTCGTCAGATATTGCCAAATTTGATCAACCTGATCGTGGGCGGGTTCATCGGCACGTCAATCTATGGAATCGCCGCATCTACAGCTTTATCTTATCTGGGTCTGGTGAAGATGACCGATATCAGTTGGGGAACGAATCTCTTTTACGCGCAAAACGGAAATGCATTACTGCTTGGGGCCTGGTGGGTTTTTATTCCGTCCGGTTTTCTTGTAGCGTTGTCAGCTTTGGGGTTAGCCTGGATTAACTTTGGGATGGACGAGATCACCAATCCTCGCCTGCGTTCTGAACGAGAGTTGCGAAAGGTCCTGCGAAAAACGAAAATGCGACAAACCCGCGTCACGCCATTTGTACCACGGAAATATTGATATGAATTCTCCTACCCAAGTTGAGCAAACAGTTCTTGATATCCGTAACTTGAATGTGGAATACCTGACAGACCGTGGGCCTGTACGGGCAGTGGAGGATGTCTCTTTCACTATCAAACCCGGTGAAGTATTCGGATTAGCGGGTGAATCGGGATGCGGAAAATCCACAATTGCGCATACGATTCTGCGCGTGCTTCGTCCGCCTGCGGTCATAACGGGTGGGCAGATCTTCTATAAAGGCGTTGATGTTTTGCAAATGGACGATATGTCTTTGGATGAGTATCGCAGCAAGATATTGGCAACGGCCGAACGAAAGGAGATTGCGCCATCTACAAACATTATAGAAACTTTCCGCTGGGCGGAGGTCTCTATGGTAATACAGAGCGCCATGAACTCATTGAACCCGGTGATTAAGGTCTCTGATCAGCTTGTTGATGTTTTGATGAAACATGAAAAGCTCAACAAGAAACAAGCTCGTGAACGCGCTGGTGAACTGTTGGAGATTGTCAATATTGAAAAGCGTAGATTGAATGCTTATCCGCATGAACTATCCGGCGGCATGAGGCAGCGTGTCGTGATCGCCATGGCGTTGGCTCTGAAGCCATCGTTGATGATTATGGATGAACCGACGACTGCGCTGGATGTGGTTGTGCAGAAGGATATTTTGCAGCAGATTGAGGAGTTAAAACGCGATCTTGGTTTCTCGATCCTGTTTATTACCCATGATTTGTCGTTGATGGTTGAGTTTTCTGACCGTATCGGCATTATGTATGCCGGTAGAATCGTGGAGATGGCTCCGGCGAAGGATATTTTGACACGGCCGTTTCACCCCTACACACAAGGGCTGCTTTCATCCTTTCCATCCATCACCGGCCCCAAAACCAAGTTGTCGGGCATTCCCGGCGCGCCACCCAACCTGCTCTATCCGCCAATGGGCTGCCGATTCCATCCACGCTGCCCATATTGGGATGGCGTGGAGATGGACAAAGCGCCTGAGCTGGAAGAGGTTGCGCCCGGTCACTGGGTTGCCTGTACCTGCCGAAAGAAGGCGATTCAGGAAAGCCTGGCTGGATAAGTACTGAAACTGATCGTTTCTGGAGATAAGATTCACTATGACTCAAGCAATTACACACTCCCAGACGGTATCGAACGACAAGCCTTTGTTGGATGTTCGCAACCTGGTCAAGCATTTCCCGATCGGCAGCGCTTTCACCACGCAACACGTTCACGCCCTGAACGGCGTCTCTTTTGCAGTACGTCGCGGCGAAGTTGTTGCATTGGTTGGTGAATCGGGCAGCGGAAAATCCACAACGGCGCGTCTGATTGTGCGCCTGACGCCTCCCACAAGCGGACAGATCTTCCTGGATGGTGTGGATATACTTAAGGCGGAACCTCGCAAGGCTTCCCTCGGTTTTCGCCGACGGGTGCAGATGATCTTTCAAGATCCGTTTGGTTCACTCAGCCCGAATCATTCGATCGGCTATCAACTGGAACGGCCGATTATTATCCATAAACGTGCGCAAGGGAAAACGGCCGTTCGCGAAAAGGTCTATGAATTACTGGAAATTGCCGGACTGCACCCACCCCATGAGATGGTAGATAAGTTCCCGTTCGAACTGTCTGGCGGGCAGCGCCAGCGTGTTTCAATCGCCCGCGCCCTGGCTGTAGAGCCGGAAATTATTATGGCTGACGAACCCATCTCGATGCTGGATGTCTCCATCCGCATGGGTATCCTGAACCTGATAGAGCGGTTGAAAGAGGAAAAGGGGATCGGTTTCCTGTATATCACCCATGATCTGGCCAGCGCCAGGTACATCGGGGATCGCACGATGGTGATGTATGCAGGCCACATCGTGGAGAGCGGGGAGAGTACACGTTTAATGGAATCTCCACAGCACCCTTATACCCAACTTCTGTTAGCGGCCGTTCCCAATCCAAAAGCCGGATTAACCACCAAATATGTTCAGGCGCGTGGCGAAGTCCCTTCGCTCATCGATCCCCCACCGGGGTGTCCCTTCGCACCCCGTTGCTCACGCGTAATGGAAGAATGCCGGAAAACGATGCCCACTCAATTAACCATTGAAGAAAACCACTGGGTCCGCTGCCATCTATTTACACCCGACCCAACACCATCACTTGAGGAATAAGGGCATCCCTGTTCAGTTCACGAGAAATAGAAAGTTTGCATTCCAAACAATTTAGACAAGGAAGTGAAGATTATGAATAAAAATAATAGCATCAAACGGGGTGTTAGTTTGTACAGTTTTCAGGAAGAGTATTTCCTGCGACAAATGAACCTGGAAGAGATCATTGCCACCAGCGCCAAACTGGGCATCCAGGGAATTGAGATCATCGGTGATCAGATGATCCCGGATTATCCCAATGTCTCTGAAGAATTCTATGAGCAATGGCACGACTGGATGAAGAAGTACAACGTAACACCAACCTGTCTCGATATGTTCCTGGATTGGAACATATACAAGGGCCGCTCGATGACCTTTGACGAAAAAGTTGAGTCGGTCCGCAAGGATATCATCGCTGCCAATCGTCTTGGCTGCTCGGTGATTCGAGTTATTGCAAGTACCGAGCCAGAGGTGCTTGCAGCGGTCGTTCCAGAAGCGGAGAAGTATAATGTGCGTCTGGGTCTTGAGATACACTCCCCCTTGCATGTCGAGCACGAACGTGTACAGCGGTGGCTGGCAACCTATGAGAAGGTGAAATCACCTTATCTTGGTTTGGTACCCGATATGGGAATCTTCGTCAAGAAATTCCCGCGTGTGATCAGTGACCGTTGGGTACGCGATGGCATGAAACCCGAAATGGCCAAGTTCGTTGTGGAAGCCTACAACCGCCATGATGGATTACAGGGACTGGATGATGGACTGAAGAAGATGGGAGCCACGCCTGCGGATATCAATAAGGCGATGGTTGCCACACATTTCGTCCATTCCGAACCGCGTCGAATTCTCGACATCATGCCTTATATCTTCCACATCCATGCCAAGTTCTATGAGATGCTCCCCGAATATTACGAATACAGTATTCCGTATGAAGAGATTGTTCCTATTCTCATCGAAGGCGGATATACCGGTTATCTTTCGAGCGAGTACGAAGGTAATCGCCACATCCAGGATGCCTTTGAAGTGGACAGCACGGAACAGGTCCGCCGCCAGCAGACGATGTTCAAGCAACTGCTTGGCGAAGCGTAATTCAGATTACTGAAAGATAAAGGAGTTAAAACATGTTTGACAAATACATGATTGTTGAAGAAGGCTTTAAAAATATCGAGGAATCCGGAGAGGTTATCGGCTTTCAGATGGGCGTACGTCTTCCTTATTATCGCGGCGTCGTTCTGTCCCTGGTGGGCGAGATGGTGATTACTGTTGATGGCGAGAAGATGCCGTATGACCAAATGACGCTTACATTGGATGGCGAAAACTATCCGCTGACGAAACTCGAAGACGAGCCGGTTGCCAAATGGGAATTTGGCAATATTGGTCTGATAACCATCGCCAAGCCAGGCGGATTAGCTCCCGGTGAGCACAAAGTCGAGCTTCGGCAGCATATGAAAATCTCATACGTTCCCAATGGATTTTGGGGGCAAGATGAGAAAACATTGCGTATCCCAGGTTAATTCTCGAACGAAGTTATAGTGAATTTGCAGGAAAAAGGGAGAAAACCATGACAAACAAACATTCTATTAAGCGCGGGGTTAGCTTTTACAGCTTTCAAGAAGAATATTTCCTGCGCCAAATGTCCCTTGAAGACATCATTGCGACGACGGCAAAACTGGGCATTCCAGGGGTAGAGATCATTCCGGATCAAATGATTCGCGGCTATCCCAATATTCCAGATTCGTTTGTGAAACAGTGGCACGGCTGGATGGAGAAATATGAGCGCACGCCTGTGTGTATTGATATGTTCCTGGACTGGAATAAGTATGACGGCCGTATCATGACAACCGAAGAACGGGTTGAATCGATCAAAATGGACATCATCAATGCCAACAAGCTCGGTTGTTCCGTGATCCGCGTTATCCACGATGCTGAGCCAGAAATATTAGAAGGGCTCGCACCCATAGCTGAAAAATACAATGTCAAGCTGGCCTTGGAAATTCACGCCCCCAGCTTTTACGACAGCCCACTCGAGCAGCGCTTGATCGAAATGTTCGACCATGTGCAAAGCCCCTATTTATGCTTCACATTGGACCTGGGCGTGTTCTGCAAAAAGTTGCCTCGCGTTGCCAGCGAGCGCTTCTTGCGTGAAGGTATGAAGCCAGAAATCGTTGAATATCTTGTAGATGGTTACAACAATGGCACCCTGCCTAAAAGCAATGAGCTTAGCAGGAGAGATGCCGGACTGGCGGACAAAATTATGGAAATGGGTGGCCGCAAAGAAGATGTTTACTGGGCCTACATGGGCACCCACATGATCTATGCCGAACCACGCAAGATGCTGCCCTACCTGAAATACACTTCACACATTCATGGCAAATTTTACGAGATGGTCGATGACCAGACCGAATTTAGCATCCCCTACGATGAGATTATCCCCATTTTAATCGAAGGCGGCTACGAAGGTTACATCGACAGTGAATATGAAGGCAACCGCTGGATTCAGGATGCCTTTGACGTGGACAGTACAGAACAGGTCCGTCGCCATCAAGCGATGTTGAAGAGTCTACTCGGTGAAGAATAACCATGGGCTTTTTGTAGCTTTTACGAGGAGTGAAAGAATATGTACGATAAATATTTGATCGTTGGTGAGTATTTCAAAAATGTGGAAAAAGATGGCGAGGTGACTGGTTTTCAACTGGGTGTTCGGCTGCCATATTATCGCGGTGTCGTCCTCTCTCTGGTGGGCGATACGATTATCACGGTAGACGGTGAAGAATTCCCCATGGAGCAGCTCACCCTGACCATGAATGACAAAACTTATCCTATGACACAACTCAAATATGAGCCAGTCGACAAATGGGAATTTGGTGACATCGGGGTTGTGACTGTTGCGCGGCCAGGTGGTTTGCCTGCTGGAGAGCACAAAGTTGAACTCCAACAACAAATGAAGATCTCATACGTCCCCGGCGGATTCTGGGGAAGCGATGTGAAGGTATTGAACCTGGCTGGGTAAAGAAGGAAGTAAACAATGAGCGATGAAAAAGAAACTTCAATTCTCGGGCGCAGTTTTATTTGTAATGAAGACTTGAGGGTGAGTACACACGCCGGAGAGCCAGGTTTTCTGGCCCGGATTCTGTTACCCTCTTACCGGTCTCTGCCACTCTCCTGCATAGAGAGGATCGATCTGCGCGTTGACGGAGCGGTTGTTGATCCCCAGGATATTACCCTCATCCTAAATGGCTATAGCCACAAGCTGGATGAAATGGGCCACCTTAGCAAGATTTTCTGGTTCATACTTGACAAGGCGGACCTTTTTATCAAAAGAAAAGAGCCGCTGGGATTGGGAGACCATGTGTTGGAAGGAACCATGGTGGTTGTTGAACCATATATGACTGTTGGACGGTTTGCTCTGAACTATACGGCAAAAAGACAGCTTTCGGTTGCTACGGATATCTAAGAGGAATTTCATGACTACACAACCAGTTTTTAACGTAGGAATATCGTTTCATAGTTTTTCCCATAATTATGTCAGCTATCAATATTCCTTTGAAGATATGATGGAAAAAGCCGCTCAACTAGGCGGCGGCGTGGAGATCGTGGGGCCGTCACATCACCGCGGTTTCCCGGAAGTGACGGATGAGTTTGAGAGGGTCTTCAAGAGTGCAGTCCAGCGATATGGACTGACGCCTACCTCCTACGGGAGTTATGCTGACCCCTTCATGCTCCCTGACCGAGACCTGACCCCGGATGAGATTTATGAGTACACCATACCGCAATTAAAAGGAGCAGCCAGGTTAGGTTTCCCGGTGGTACGACTGCAATATTT
The DNA here is from genome assembly GCA_020634245.1 of Ardenticatenaceae bacterium. Lineage (GTDB taxonomy): Bacteria > Chloroflexota > Anaerolineae > Promineifilales > Promineifilaceae > JACKCC01. Next base: position 317,437 of record JACKCC010000009.1, read on the forward strand.
TGCTGCCGTTGCTGCGGAACGGCTTGTTCCTGTGGCAGAAAAACTCAATATCTGGATGGGCTATGAGCTGCACTCCCCGCTTACGATCGAGTCAAAAACGACACAAGAGTTGATTGCACAGATCAAGCGTATCTCTTCCGAACGACTGGGGCTGATTCCCGACTGCGGCATATTTGCCCGCTCGGTTTCCGAGAACCACATCAACAGTGGCCGGAAGATAGGAATTCCAGGGGAAATTATCCAGGAAGTATTGGAGCTTTGGGACAAAAGTACCCCTGTGGATGACGTAATCGCTGATTTTCGGGCAAGGAAGCTGGATGAAAAGTGGGTTTCCTGGGTCGATATGGTCTGGGGTGGGTTCGGCCGTTCTGAACCGTCTGCCATGCTGCCTCTTAAGGAGTACATCAAACATGTCCACGGCAAGTTCTACACTCTGGTGGATGGGGATGAGCCTAACCTGCGCTACGAAGATGTGGTGAAGACGCTGCTTGAGATGGGCTATACCGGATGGATGTCCACAGAATATGAAGGGGCGCCAACCGATGCGTTTGCGATAGCTAAAGCTCACCAGGACATGATCAAGCGCTACATTCAAAAGTATACCAAGAACTAGACGATTAAAGAGTGTTTGGAACGGGAAACGGCCGTTCAGGAAATCCATATATTGTCATCCGAAAACATTGCTACCATAACAAAAGCCCAAACAGATGACGGCAAATACGAGGGTAATTACAGATGGGCCATTATGGCCTTAGGGGCCTTGACGAATGCCTTCACCGTTGCTGTTCCCATAATGGGTCTGTCCGTATTACTGCCAGAGATCGCTAAAGATCTGAACCTAAGCCTTTTTCAATCTGGATTGGTTTGGGGAATGAGTTCGCTGCCCATGATCTTTTCCAGCTTACTGGGCGGAAACCTGTGCAACCGATATGGACCGAGAAAAATGCTCATCTTCAACAGCATTTTTATAGGCGTAGCGGCCGCACTTCTTGGTGTTTCTGGCAATTTCACCTTTCTGTTACTTTCAGTATTGGCGTTCGGTTTTTTTGGACCCATGATCACACTAAGTAACTTCATGAATGCAGTCGTCTGGTTTCCACTCCACGAACGCGGGTTTGCCAATGGCCTCGTCGCGCTTGGCATGGCGTTTGGATTCTTTATCGGTTCAATTCTCAGCGCAACCATCCTTTCCCCCTTTTTGCATGGATGGCGCAATGTCTTCTTTTTGTACGGCGCTGTAGCCACATTATTTGGCCTGGTATGGATCACCACACGGTCATCACCAAACGAAAGTATGCGTCAAGAGACTGCCTCAGGCACAATCTCTTTTAAACAAGGGATTTCACATATCTCAAAACTGGCAAGCATTTGGTTTTTGGGGCTAGGAGTTCTGGGGAATAGTGGGGCTGTTCAGGGCGTGTTAGGGTATTTGCCACTCTACCTGCAAGGGCAGGGCTGGTCTGTTGCCCAAGCCGGTGGGCTTATGGCAACCTTTCATATATCTAGCATGGTTTTTGTTCTCCCAATCTCCTTCGTCGCAGATCGGTTTTTCTCAGGGAAAACGCTGTTGATCGTAACGTCCATATTTGCTGCCATTGGTCTGAGCTTGTTATCTATTCTTAAGGGAACTGCCATCTGGATTCCTATCATCCTCGCTGGAATGGTGCGCGATGCCTTCATGGCAATTTTCTTTACAGTCGTTAGCGGTGTGAAAGGCGTTGGCACTACCTACGCCAGCCTGGCCACCGGGCTGATGATGGTTTTTGTTGGAACCGGGAATCTGCTTGCTCCACCCATAGGCAACAGCCTGGCTGCTGTGGGTACAGCACGGTCCCCATTAATTTTCTGGGCGGGACTAGCTATTTGTGGCTTTTGTTGCCTGATTATATCTTTTTGGCAAGAGAGCCGTGTAAAAGCAGCAGTCGGCTAATATCTTATTGAAAGAGGATCCCTGTGATTATCAATGAGGTTGTGGAACCAACTGCCAAAAAAGCCAGTTGGATCGGATCGCTTTATTACCTGAGTTTGTTCATTGGCGCTGGCAGCTACATGCCTTTCCTTTTCGTCTATTTCTCCGAGATGGGCCTGAACGGCAAGCAGATCGGGCTGTTAGCCATACTTAGTCCCAGCTTGATGATGTTACTGTCAATGCCAATTGCAACCCTGGCCGACCGACATCGGCTGCGCGTTCGCATTACTCAACTGGCTAATCTCGGTGTATGTATTGTGATCTTCCTGCTGCAATTCCCGAAATCTTTTACGGGGATTGTGGTGCTGATGCTGATTAGCGCCATCTTCAACAGCTCATCCTCAATTGCAGAGAGCCTGGTAGCCCGCATGGCGCAGCGCCATTCACTTAATTATGGGACTATGCGTCTATGGGGATCTTTAGGCTATGCTTTAAGCGCTCTGGCCTTTGGTGTAGTCTGGCAGCGGCTTGGTTTTGATTATCTTTTCGTAGTAGCCAGCCTGCTATTTGTTCCCTTAATCTGGTTCTCGGGACGTTTGGAAGAAGGCGTTTCGGCACAACAACAGGAGGCGAAATCTGTTTTCTCGCTACTTCGAGATCGCGGATTGTTGCTTTTGACTCTGGCCACGTTCCTTTCCGGTATATCAAACAGCATGGCCATGACTTTTAGTGGTATTTATGCAAAAGGACTGGGCGGCGGGAATTTCCTGGTCGGCTTGATGATCGCAGCGGCTGCCTTCGCGGAACTTCCTGCCATGTTTTATAATGAACGCGTGGCCAGTTATCTAAAATCACCACACACGATTGTTCTGTCCTATGCTTTGATGGTGCTGGGTTATCTTGGTTACATTTTTACGCCCACACCTAATCTGATTCCCTTGTTCTCTGTTATTAAAGGGCTGGGGTATGGGCTTTGGATTACACAAACGATTCGCATGGTGACACACCGCACCCCCGAACATTGGGGAGCGACTGCCCAATCATTGGTTACGGTAAGCATTTTTGGATTAGCTCCCCTGGTTGCCAATCCACTGGGAGGCTGGATCAATGATGCATTTGGGACCCGGGCTGTATTTTGGCTAGGTGTTGGCTCACTTGCCTTGGCAGCCGCAATTATAGTAACGGCCGTTAAATATAAACATATTGAATAAACTAAAAAGGAGATTTCTATGAATCCAATGCTTGGTTTACAGCTTTGGTCCGTGCGTAACGCACTGCAAGAAGATTATCTTGGTACACTTGAGAAGGTAGCCGAAATAGGCTACAAAAATCTCGAACTTATCACCACAGTCACCGACAAAGGGTTGATATTTGGCAACGACCTGTCAGCGACCCAGCTTAAACGCTATTTGGAAGATACGGGGTTGCGTGCGGTCGGCTGCCATATTGTTCCAGTGCCTGGTATGAATTGGGAACGCGTCGTCGCTGATTTAAAAGAGTTGGGAGTTCATCACCTCGGCTGCGCCATCGCCTTCTTCAACAATCGCCAGGAAGTGCTTGACTTCTGCAAGACGTTTAACAAAGATGCCGAATTCTGCAAGAAGAATGGCATTCAGTATCACTATCACAATCACTTCCATGAATTCCAAGCCTTTGAAGGGGAATCCATCTTCGACACCATGCTGGACAACCTGGATAAAGACCTGGTGCTCATCGAATTCGATACTTATTGGGCAATGCGCGGTGGACAGGATCCGGTTGCCTGGATCAAGAAACTTGGGCACCGCTGTGACTTGCTGCACCAAAAAGACATGCCGGCCGAGGCCCAGCCGGTCAACTGGTTCGATCACTTTGGACCAGAACGCAAGCTTGGTCTGGGTGAGCTGATCGAAACAACGGCTGGAGATTCCCAGTTCACAGAAGTGGGTCAGGGCGTTATGGACATTCCAGCAATTCTGGAAGCCGGGCGCACGTATGGCCAGGTGGAATACATCTTTGTTGAACAGGACAAATCGGCTCGTAGTGAACTGGAATCCATTGCGATAAGTTATAACTACTTGAGTGAGCTGTTGAAGAATTGACCTGATTTTATCGAGAAAATATTATCAAAATAAGGAAAGGAAGAAACTAATGAAAACAATTAAAGCAGGAATCATCGGATGTGGCTTTATTGCCAACGGCAAGCACCTACCCAGCATGGATCGCGTAGAAGGTGTTGAAGCAGTTGCATTTTGCGACATTATTTTAGAAAAGGCTCAAGCCTCAGCGAAGCAGTTTGGATCGCCGGATGCCTTTGTTTGTGAGGATTACCGTGACCTGATCAAGCGTGATGACATTGATGTTGTGCATGTTTGTACGCCGAACAACTCCCACGCAGAGATTTCTGTGGCGGCCATGAAAGCTGGCAAACACGTGATGTGCGAAAAACCGATGGCCATAACGGCCGCAGAAGCCAAGCTCATGCTCGACACATCCAAAGAGACAGGCAAGAGTTTGACGATCGGCTATCAGAACCGCTTCCGGGAGGATTCACTGTTCATGAAAGCGCTCTGTGATGATGGCGAACTCGGTGAAATCTATTTAGGCAAGGCATTTGCTACTCGCCGTCGCGGTGTTCCCACCTGGGGTGTGTTCATGGATAAGGAAAAACAAGGGGGTGGCCCGCTGATTGATCTGGCCACGCATGCCCTCGACCTGACCATGTGGATGATGAACAATTACAAGCCAGTTGCAGTGTTAGGGTCTACTTTTGACAAAATTGCCAAAATTGGCAGCCCAGCGAATGGCATGGGGCCGTGGAATCCCGATGAGTTTGAAGTGGAAGACAGTGCGTTTGGATTTGTTAAGTTTGAAAATGGCGCGACTGTGATGATCGAATCTTCCTGGGCGCTGAACATGATTGTTTCTAACGAAGCAATGACCCTGGTTTGTGGCACAAAGGCTGGCGCCGACATGTTCCCGCCAACAGGACCCATCGTCCGTACAGGTGATTTTCAATCTGCTGCCAGTTACCATGTTCGTGTAAATGGCGAAAACAATGGCAAGCTGTACATCCAGAATTATTCGATGGGAGCGTCCTTCATTGGTGATGGCAAAAAGCCGGAAGATTTCACTGGTGGTATTAAAGAAATGCAAACCTGGATTAATCATGTCCGCGGCGAAGGCGAACTGGTTGTAAAGCCCGAACAGGCGTATACCGTTACACGTGTTCTTGAAGCGATTTATCAATCCGCACTCTCAGGTGATGTGGTTCACATGAGCTAAACGGCAGGGTTAGATGAAATGCCCCGCTTGCCAATTTTTGTCAGGCGGGGCAGGAGACAAAAATGTTAGATATTGTACCTCTTGTAGAGGATGGCAGTTTGATGGTGACAGAAGCTGGCTGTGAGATTCGTCTTCGGCTAAAGTGGTACCGTTCGCTGCCTCTCTCGTGCATTGAAAAGCTGGAACTATCCATTGATAGAATGCCGGTGCCGCCGGAGATGATGCGTTTGGGTATCAATGAGCATTCATATCGAATGGATGAATTGGCGGATCTGGTGGAAGAGTTTTGGTTTGTACAGGATACGGCCGTTCTCTCCATCCAGCCAGCAAAAGAAGTAACACGGGGCGAGACGCACCAACTCGATCTTGTGCTTGCCCTGCGCTTTCCGTATATCCCTGTGGGAAACGGCCGTTTTCTCACCCACTTCAACCATTACTCAGCCGCCCAGGTAGCCCATTAGCAAAGGTGAAATCATGGATAACAAAATAATCCTTGGCACAACACTGTACAGCTTCACCAACGAATGGGTGCAGCGCGCCTACACCCTGGAACAACTTGTCGAAAAAGTAGCCCAACTAAAACTCGGAAAAGCTGTAGAAATCGTCGGGTTTCAAAGCATCCGCAGCTTCCCAGATGTAACCGACGAATTCGCAGCGCATTTCCGGGCACTCCTTCAGAAACATGACCTGATGCCAAGCTGCCTGGGTGCCAACTACGACATTGGCCGCCATCGAGATCGATTAATGACCAACGACGAGGCCATAACCTACCTGGAACGCCAGATTGTCAGCGCCCAAAAGCTGGGCTTCCCGGTCCTACGCATCCAGGCATTTATTGACCCCCAAGGCTTTGAAAAGATCGCGCCCATCGCTGAAAAAGCGAAGGTCCATGTCGCCTGCGAACTACATTCACCACTCTCCGTTGATCATCCAGAGGTAATCAAACTACGCAAATGCTTCGACCGTGTGGCATCCCCTTACATTGGCTTCATCCCCGATTTCAGCTGCACAATGACCACACCTCCCCATAGTTTCTGGGAAAATTTGCGAGTCATGAACGCCTCAGAAGAATTGATCGAAGGGGCAAAGCAGGTGTGGCTGTCAAACAAACCCAATCCAGAAAAATATACCGAACTGGCAGCGCTAGGCCAACAGTTTAATGCCAACGAAACAATATTAGGCCAATTGAACACATCCATGACCATGTTTGGACATATGGAAGTGGAAAAATGGGCCGAGATTCTGCCATACGCACGGCATATCCACGGAAAGTTCTACGAAGTAGACGATTCAGCCCGCGAACCATCCATCCCCTACCCTGAAATTATGACCTTGTTGAAAAAAGCCGGTTTTGCTGGCACCATCTCAGCAGAGTGGGAAGGACACGCATTCACCCCAAAGCCAATTGGAATACAACAAGTTCAAGCCTGGCACAACATGTGTAACAACTTACTGGCGAACTAGAAGTCAAAATGAGAAAAATCCCGGAAAACAATTTGACCGGGATTTTTCTCTACTCTATAGCACCTAAGGCACTTAAAGCGGCCCGTTCCGCTAAATTCAGCCCCTTTACACCTTTGATCTTCATACGCTCATAAGGACGGTCAAGTAAAATCCTATGCAGTACTGTCCCGGTCTTTAGATCGGTCAGGAGGGTCACCCCCTCCTCATCGCTGCTGGCAACTATATGTTCATCCGGACTCAAAGCAACACCCCAAATCCGAGATTTATGCCCCGAAACGCGAACAAGCCTGGGATCCGCACCAACTTCATCTATAAACCATAAACAAAGATCGGATTCCTTACTGCCGGTAGCAATGATGGTTCCTTTAGAACCTATCGCAATCGCTTTATTTCGATTCCCAGGAACTTTAATCGGGGCGACAACGCATTCTCCACTTAAAACATCCCATCGTCTCAACAACTCATTACTGCTGCTGCTGAACAGATACTTTCCATCGTCACTGAACCGCATTTCACCAACCAGATCGCCCCACATGTCGGCGGCCTGATACCAGGCACTAAGGTGCGTTTCGGAATCTACATTCCACAAGTTAATTTCCCCATCCACATGACCACTTGCCAAAGTGTCTCCGGCCGGAGAGAATGCCAGTGACCAGACCATATCAAACCCTCCTTCTAAACTGCGAACCGCATTCACATTGTTATCACCGGCGGTACTCCATATTTCGATAATTCGATCTGTACCACCGCTGGCCAGGAGAGTGCCACTGGGATTGAAAGCCAGCTCAAACAAACGCCCCTTGTGTGCATTAAAGGTTTTGAGACATTTCAATTCGTTAAGATCCCACAACTTAACCAACCGATCATCAGCACAGGTGGCAAACTTTCTGCCATCTAAGCTAACCGTAATTTTCCAGATGGGGCCTGTATGTCCTAGAAAATTGAACAGATAACGTTGGCTTTTTAGATCCCAAATACGAATCATACCATTGGCATCGCCTTGTATGAGTAATTGCCCATCGGGGCTGAAGGTAGTTGCACCGACGAGTCGACTATAACCCTTGAGCATTTTTAACAATTCCCCGGTGCGCATGTCCCAAAGTTTGATACCCCCTCCCAGAGATAGAGTGGCTAGCAAACCTTCATGAGCGAAAGAAAGGGTTTCAACATGATGCTGGTGACCGATTAGAGACTTGAAGTATTGCGGTCCTGCCGTGCGGTCTATCTTCCACAACTCTATGAGACCTTGATTGTTTCCTCGTGCAAGGATTTTGCCTTGACTGTCGAAAGCAATCGAAATAGATCCGAGTGAATGGGAATCTACACAAGCAAGAGATTTGCCTGTTTCAACATCCCAAAGCTTAATAAACGAATCCTCCTCAGAACAACTAACCAGTAAATTTCCATTTGGTTGGAGAGCAATATGAATATCTGAATCAGGCTCACCATGTTGTAAAGTATGGAGACAAGCTCCATTCGTCAGATCCCATATTCGGATTGAGCCATCCCGGCTGCTTGTGACAAGCTTGGAACCATCGGCACTAAATGCAATCGCATGAACAGAGCTGCTATGTCCGTCGAGTACATATTGCAGAGACATATCCTGAGTATTCCAGACGCGGACGGAACCATAGAAGCCACCTGTTGCTAACCTCTCACCATCCGGCTGAAAGGCAAGAGCGTATATCCAAACCCGGTTTCCTGTAACTTTCTTGATCAATTTGCCGGTAGACGCATCCCAAAGACAAATCTCACCATTATAGCCACCGCTGGCAAGTATCGTTTCATCTGTGTTGAATGACATTGTCCATTCACGCTGCACACCGGAAACTGTCCAAAGTGGCGTACCATCCTTAATGTGCCAAGTGTGAATCTGTCCACTATAGGAACTTACAGCCAAGTAATTACCTTTTGGGCTTAAGGTCATTGCCCCGATAGTTTCAATTGGCTCAGTAAAGTGCGGTTCGGAAAATTCTGCGCTGGTAAAATCAGCATCTTGAGCTTCGATGCCTTTTAAATATACTTGCCGCAGGGCTAACCTGGAAAAATCCTCATTTCGAATATGCCCGTTCAAAAAACTGAGCAAATTAACAAGAGTCCCACCAGCAAATCCATGCTCGTCAATGGGAGCGCCGCGTAAGCGATTGACCATCATTCGTAAGTGATTGGTAAATTGCTTTTCATTACCTATAGTACCAATCAGGCGCTCTAAAATTGGTGAGAGGATCATACGAATTTGGCTTTCGCGAACATACTCCCTTGACTTACTCTTTATCAGTGGATATTTAATAATTCCAGTAAGTTCCTGATTTTCGATTTCCTCACAAATGTAGTCCACGAAGCGGTTGGTGACGTACTCACGTAGCACAGGTAACAAATAGAAAATAGGATCAGCCTCTTCGCGTTCGACTAATGAACGTTGTCGCAACGCCATAAGCCCTGCGATCAGGGAACTTTTGGGAGCTTTGATATCTTCCTGAAGTTCTTTCAGTGAGAGTGGCTTGCGCTCAATCGCAAGCCAGAACATGATTTCCTGTTCAAGAGAAGAGATGTGTTCAAACTGGCTATCTAAAAGGTGTTGTAACGTATGAAGTGTTACAGGCGCTTCTTTCAAAAATGCAGCCAAGTCCCCACCGAATAACTGCCGAACAGTGCTTGCCGCAATCTTTAGAGCCAAAGGATTGCCAGCATAATATTGAGCAAAGATATCCCATGATTCTGGAGAGCCGAACAAACCTTTATTTGTCAGCATTTTCTGGCATGCGTTACCGGGTAGACCGGCAAGTCGCATCACGTTAACTCCCAGTGACTCACCCTGGAGGGGCTCTATCTCCGTGGGTAATTCGCGACTGGTTAGGATCACACAACTTTTATGTTGGCTTTTTGCCAGTTGCAGAAAGAACGTTCGATAATCCTCATAGCCATCACGATATTCCCCTAAGTAACTCCCTGGTTTATGCAGCGTTTCCATATTGTCCAACACAAGCAAACAACGATGCTTTCGCATTATGGCCAACAAAGACATAATAGTTGGATTGGCTTCATTTGCAGGGGCAAGGAATTGAATGAACTCAATTAAAATCTGCTCCAGGGGAGGAGCATTGTGCAGGGATCGCCAAATCACATATTCAAATTGTGAGTAGCCTGTCTGAGCAAATTTTGCTGTCAGCGTTGTTTTTCCAATTCCACCCATCCCCAATACGACCACAAACCGGGCATTCTGTTCGAGAACCCATTCGCCGAGTTCAGCTAACTCAACCTTTCTACCATAGATTTCCCTCACATCGGGGGCGTCATGCCAATCCATTTTTGTATCGAAGGATCGCTGTGTCTTTTCGGTCTTGGTTCTCTCATTGTTGGCATTCGGGGTGTCGTTAAACAGCTCATCAAACCATGCGTGGTCAAAAGGAGTTAGGCGAGATTTGGCACTTTCATCTGCCTGCTCCCAAAATTTCATAATCTCCTCTTTTTCATGATCCTTTGTAAAGGCTTCATGGGTCAGGAAAAGAGCGATCATCTTCTTGAGATTGTGGACGGCCGGAAAGGTAGTGCCTGCCTCCCAATGTTGTATGGTTCGCCTTGATACGTTCAAAGCGTCCGCAACAACCTTTTGGGTGAGGCGCGACTTTTCTCGCAGCGCTGTTACGGCTAACCCAAAACGGTAATCTTTGATTTTATAGTGGCGATGTCTTGACATTTTTGTGTTTTTTACATCAAAGACTTGATTTTTTTACATGACAACCATTCTGCTTGGAATATGGCTGCCGGTAATGCAATAATCAATTATCAATAATGGGGGGTCTCGTTATAACCATCATCTGTGTCCACTAAATTGGGGTAAGCCCACGTTTCTGGCTTTGTTTACAGTTTAGATGGTTTTTACCTCGCATTTGCTATAGTCAACTTGCAACAAACTGCTGCTGAATAAGTTTCAATGAATTCTACCCAAACGACCTTCGGAGACTCATTGTTCAACAAGTGCGAAATAAAATGCGAAGCGGTGCGTAGTTACTATGCAGTAGATATGGAGTAATCTTTATTTAATTACGCAGGAAGTATCCAAAGGGATACAAACTAAATATTGTTAATATCAGCAAAGAAGCTGAGTCGATAGTAACATAAGGGAATCATGATTCCAAATTAGTCATTCGAGATAACAGGACCTTTCCAAACTCATAAATAATTGTAAAGGGCGAAATTGATCTTGGCATTGGCCATACGCAACATGGTTGGCAGATTTGTGAAGCCAAGCTTGCCAGCTAACCCGACAATGAAGTTGTTAATTGTAGCCACTACGCTGGCTTGTGGTGTTCCTGACATCCTGGTTGCATCTTCCTTGAGCGTGACATCGCGACGGTAATGTAACCCATTTTCAATGCCCCAGTGATGGCGTGTCCACGCTAACAAACAGGACGCATCGGCACGTTCCTGGGGAACGCTAGTAATGCCATAAACAACTTCGTAGGTACATTTGCCAGTGGAGAGTTTTGTCACTTTTCTCTCCAGCTTGAAAACCTGACGCAATCCAGGCCAGTTGATAAAGCGGGTGTCATCGCTCATTACCGTGATAGTTCGCTGCTCCAAACGACCATGCGTTTTATTTGTCGCTTGGGCAATACCTTGGGGCAGCGGTGGCGTGTGCCATCCTTTCTCTTTGCGCGGCGGCACAAAGAATTGCTCGACATCCCCTAGCAAACGGGGCTGGTTGCTTTTGACAAACCAAAGATAATCGCCACCCTGAGCCATAATCTGCACCGACAACTTCCGTTGAGCGAACATAGCATCTCCAGAGACAACCCGCCCTCTCAAGTCGAGTTGGTGCAGCAATTTGGGCGCAGCCTTGATTTCGTTTTCCTTTGCCTTCTTATCAACCTCTACTTGAGCCAAAACAATCCCTTCTTCCGGCAAGTAGGCGGCCAATAGATGAACGCCCTGTGTTTTTCCCGCAGGAATTGTGCCGCGCAAAGTCTTGCCATCCATCGTAATGAGGACGCTTTGCTGTCCGCCATAGTTCAGATGCAAGAATTGGCGGAATATCCGATGCAATTCATCCGCTGATATGACTTCATCCAGAACGCGTCGGATCGTGTTCAAGGATGGGGCCGTAAATCGTGTCGTTGGCAATACCGCAACCAAAAGCGAGCGGCGTAAGCGAATCCAAGCGGTAATGCCAGTCGGCGTATGCTCACCGGATAATCGGGCTAACAAGATGGCTGACAATAAAAATGGCAATGGGTATAGTTTCCCCTGCGCTTTTCGCGTGTCTGGGATCTGTTGGAACAATTCAAAAAGGCCACCCAGGTCAAAAACGACGTTTTCTAATTGTTCGTTTGTAAATGTGATATGCTTCGTAATGAACCTCTTTTGTTTACTTGGTGGTCTTGGAAAATCTCAAGTGTAACAAAATGAGGTTCTTCTAGTTATTTTCTTATGAGTTTGGAAAAGTCCTGTTCGAGATAATGATTTTGTAAACTATTGACCTGACTTTTGACAAGTTGGTGCGGTTCTGTCAGAATCTTTGACGAGATGCCTGTTTTCGGCATGAAGCTGCCAAAGGGTACTGATAAATTACTGATCGAAAAGCAAAATATTGAGTGAATGGAGTGAAGTATGAAACTAGGTGTACTAACTGTACTTTTTCAAGATCGTCCCTTGGATGATGCTCTGGAGCATCTGGTCAAGATGGGTGTAGAGGCAATCGAATTGGGTACCGGCGCGTATCCGGGTAATGCCCACTGCAACCCGACTGAATTATTGCAGGATTCGGCTGCTATCAAAGCTTATCGTAAGAATATTGAAGATCGCGGCTTGATGATTAGCGGTCTGTCCTGTCACGGTAATCCCCTCTCGCCGGACCAAGCGTTCGCGGCGGAATCGGACCGTGTCTTCCGCGAAACGGTGCGCCTGGCGGCGGAGATGGAAGTCGGGGTGGTCAACCTGTTTTCCGGCTGCCCGGGAGATTCGGAAGGTTCGAAATACCCGAATTGGGTCACCTGCGCCTGGCCGCCTGAATTTCTAAAGATTCTTGAGTGGCAGTGGGAAGAGAAAGTGATTCCTTACTGGCAAGAAGCAGGCGCCTTTGCCGAAAAAGCAGGCGTGAAACTGGCTTTTGAAATGCACCCAGGATTTGTGGTCTACAATCCGGAAACATTGCTGCGTTTGCGCCAGGCAGTGGGACCGGTTATTGGGGCTAATTATGACCCCAGCCATCTGTTCTGGCAGGGAATCGATGCAGTAGCATCCATTCATTATTTAGGGGAGGCTATTCATCATTTCCACGCCAAGGATACGTTTATCGACCAGCGTAATGTGGCGGTGAACGGGGTGCTGGATACGAAACCGTACAGCCAGATGGCGCAGCGTTCCTGGACTTTCCGTACGGTGGGATATGGGCATGACCAGTTTACTTGGCGGGCTATTATGAGCGCGCTGCGTATGGTGGGCTATGACTATGTGGTTTCTATTGAGCATGAAGATGCGCTAGCCTCGATTGATGAGGGGTTGAGCAAGGCGGTGAGTTTCCTGCAAGGTGTGCTTCTGAAGGAACAACCGGCGGAGATGTGGTGGGCCTGATATGAATGTGTTGGTTGGCGATCTGGGCGGTACAAAGACCATTCTGGCAGTGGCGACTGAGGAAATGGGGCCGCACAAGCTCTTGAATGAGCAATCTTTCCCCAGTGCGCGTTACGACAGCCTGGAGATGATTATCCGTGAATATCTGAATGGGAGTGAATTGGCTGTTGAACGGGCCTGTTTGGCTGTGGCCGGACCGATTGAGAACGGCCGTTACGCCCACATCACGAATTTGTCCTGGTTTGTAAACGCAGACGCCCTGTGTGAAACCTTTGCCTTGTCATCGGTCAGGCTGATTAATGACCTGGAAGCGGTGGCCTACGCCATTCCGGTCCTTGAACCGGCGGACATCCACACCTTGCATGAGGGCACGCCGGTTGACGGCGGCAGTCTGGCTGTGCTGGCGCCGGGTACCGGTCTTGGTGAAGGTTTCCTGACTTTGGACAGCACCGGGACTTATCAGGCGCATGCGTCGGAAGGCTCGCATGTCTCTTTTGGGCCGACGAATGTGCTGCAAATGGATCTGCTGACCTACATGCGGGAGGTGAAGGGGTTCGACCATGTGAGTTATGAGCGGGTTTGTTCCGGGGCGCTGGGGCTGCCAAATCTGTATGATTTTTTGAAGGAGAACGGCCGTTTCCCGGAACCGCCCTGGCTGGTAGAAAAGTTGGCCAATAGTGAGGACCCTACGCCCATCATTATTGAAGCGGCGCAGGACCAGATAAATCCGTGCGTGATTTGTGCGGCGGCGCTGGCCTTGTTTTGCGACATCCTGGCGGCGGAAGCGGGGAATCTAGCGCTCAAGGTGCTGTCCACAGGTGGGATTTACCTGGGGGGCGGGATTCCGCCGCGCATTTTGGCTGAATTGGAAAAGCCGGGTTTTCTGGAGATTCTGAGAAATAAGGGGCGGTTCCGGGAGATATTGTCTAAGATGCCAGTCAAGGTTATTCTGAATGCGAAGGCTGGTTTGCTGGGAGCGGCGACTTGTGGCTTGCAGTCGATATAGTATGGATGGACAATGCAATGAATTATGTGATTGACCCTGTACAGGTTGAGTTTTGGTCGTTGAATGCGCATACGGCCGTTTCGGCCAAACTGCTGGCCGATGGCAAGAATATGACGGTGCTTTATACCACCTGGGGACCCGGTGCTACCGCGCCTGAGCATACGCATCCGCACGAGCAGATGGGGCTTTGTTTGCAGGGGGAAGCTGTCTTTGTCATTGACGGCACGGAGTATCTGGTGCAAGCGGGGCAGTTTTATCATATTCCCGGCAATGTCCCCCATGCCGAGCGCAATGATGGTGACGAACCGGCCATCCTGGTTGATTTCTTTTCTCCCCCGCGAGAAGATTTGCTGCGTAAGCGATTTGAGTTTTGAAGCTCATCTCTGCCTCTCTTGAACAATGAAGCTCCTATACGCAACATGTATAAAAATATTGATCGGATGATAAAATCACACGTTGTCCAGGAGTCATAAAAAATGTCACTTGAGGTAATCAATCGCTGTGCCTGGTGTGGCGATGATCCTTTGTATGTAAGCTACCATGACGAGGAATGGGGCGTGCCAGAGTATGATGATCAACGGCTTTTTGCCAAGCTCATTCTGGATGGGGCACAGGCAGGACTGAGCTGGATCACGATCTTGCGCAAACGAGACAACTATTGGAAGGCGTTTGATAACTTCAATCCAGAACAGATCGCCAGCTACGACGATGCCAAAATTGCAAAGCTGCTGCAAAATCCAGGGATTGTGCGCAACCGCTTAAAAGTGCAGTCAGCCGTAAAAAATGCGCGAGGCTTCCTGACCATCACGGAAAAGAAAGGATCATTCAGCCAATTTTTGTGGGACTTTGTAGACGGCCGTCCCATCCAAAACAGTTGGCGCAGTTTGAGTGAAATTCCAGCGGAAACGGCCGTGTCCCGTGCGCTCTCTAAAGCCCTCAAATCATACGGTTTCACCTTTGTTGGCCCAACCATTGTATACGCCTTTATGCAGGCAGTGGGAATGGTCAACGACCATCTGATAGATTGTTTTCGGTATGAAGAAGTCAAGTGAGAGAACGGCCGTTATTCCAAACGGCCGTTCCTTCACCCATCAACTAATCTGTCCCTACCCCATTCAAAGCAATACGCAACTCGTGAATCATCACCTGAACATTCGGTTCCAACACCATTGTGTCGTGATTCCCCGGCACCTGTTTGACAACCAGGTTGGGCAGCAGAGCTTTCCAACCCCGATCGATACCGGCATGCAAATAAACCTCGGCGGTTTCCTCGGCACTAAATAAGACGACACGGCCGTTATACGGTTCCGGTTGATACTGGCTGGCAGCATACAGGAAGCTGTTCGTCAGCTTCAAGTTTCGCAGTTCGTGCGGCAGTGCCTCACCCCGGCTCAGATGGAAACGCAGCTTTAATTCATTACTCAGCCGGTCAAAATCACGAGCGATTTTGGCTTGCAGCCGTTCTGTGAGGTAATAAATACCCCGCTGCCGCAGTTCAGAAAGCCGTTTCTGGAATGTTTGCTTGCGCATTCCGGTGTGGGGATGGAACGTATCAAAAAAGACCACCAACTCCACTTCCTGCCCCTGAGCTTGCAAGCGCTTGGCCATTTCCAAAGCGATAACACCGCCGCCAGAGTAGCCACCCAGTTGATAAGGGCCTTCCGGCTGCGCTTCCAGCACGGCTTTCAGATAAACCTCGGCCATGTCTTCGATTTTTTCCAACGGTTCCTGCTGACCATCGACGCCAACGGCTTGCAACCCATAAAAGGGCTGCTCTTTACCCAAATACCGCGACAATTCACGGAAGTTGAGGACATTGCCGCCCGCACCATGCACGCAGTAGAACGGCCGTTTCCCCGGCTTACCTTTCTCAATGGTTACCAACGGACTCCAGCGGCCCCGTTTGCGTATTCGAGATTGGCCGGGAGCCGCCGTGGATTCAGCGGCAACGGCCGTTTCCAACACATCTTCACCCAATTCATCAACAATAATCTCGGTACATTCGGCGATGGTAGGCGCTTCAAACAAGGTCGCCAGCGATAAATCAATGTGGAACATCTTCTTAATCTTGGCAAATAGCCGCACGGCAATTAACGAATGGCCGCCCAATTCAAAGAAATCATCGTGGATGCCCACATCTTTCACACCCAGCAAATCCTCCCACATTTCAGCCAGGGCTGCTTCAACATTGTTGCGCGGCGCTTCGTAGTCACTTTGCAGCGACGGCCGTTCCAGTTTCAAGCCCGCCCCTTCATCCTCTGCGCCACCAGCACCGGCCTGGTTCGACCGTTCGATTAAAGCCCGTAAATCCAACGACGACACAATCAGTTGAGGCAGTGTCGTACCGCTCAACAGCCGATTAAATGCATCGGCTCCTTCATCGGGCAGGATGCCTTCCGTCAGGGCCAGGTCCAGCAGGCTACCTTCTCCGGTCCGCAGTGAACTGCTTTCCTTGGAACGAAGCATCGTTTCATGGGCCACCCGTTTTTGCATAAAACCATCTACTTCGATAATAGGACGGCCGTTTTCATCCATGATACACACATCAAACACCGGCATCTCCGCCTGGCGTGTGCTATCGTTCACCAGTCGGGCATGGCTGTAAACCTTGGCCGGCAGCGGTTGGTAAACCCGCACATTACGATAGGTAAACGGGACAAAAAAGTCCTGACTCGTTTCGTAGCCGTCCAGCAGCGGCAGGGCAAAGCTGGTAGCCAGGTCCAGCAGCGCCGGATGAAGATGAAACGAGGCCATATCATCCCGAAACTGTTCCGGCATCTCCAGGTAAGCTAATGCTTCCCCTGCGCCAAACCAGATTTGGCGCAGTGTTTTCCAGCGCGGCCCAAAATTCACAAACAACTGTTCCTGTCTGGTGTTTTGCTCCATCAAACCGTAAGTGACTTGACGGCCGTTGCACCGTTCTACGATCGCCTGAATAGATTGAGCCGGGCCAGGTTCCATTTCCGAATACTGCACCATTCCGCGCACGTGCTCCACCCAGTCGCCCTGCCCACCATTCAAACGGCTGGCGACGGCAAAACTATAGCCAGGGCCGTCTTTTTGCAGTTGAACCCGCACCCGCTTCCGCTCCGTTTCAGCCACTTCCAACGGCATCATAAAGGTCAAATCGCTAATTTCCGTCGTACCATTATGCCGTCCCTTATCAATGGCGGCTTTGGCAATTTCCAGATACCCAGTTCCCGGAATCAACGCCTGGCCATTTTTAATACGGTGTTGATCCAGCAACCAGAAACGGTCTACGGCGTAATCGGTCACGTACTCAATTTCATCAGGCGTGTCCACCACCAACCAGTCCAGCAGCGGATGGGGCATCGGCTGGCCAACCGGGTCTTCATCCACCTCACCGCGGGCCGCACGGGCAGCCATCCCCACTTCTTGCCACATGCCCCAATCAACAGCGATGGTGCGCATGGCACTACTCCCCGCCTGGGCAAAGGCGTTGAGAAACGCATTGGCCGCAGCATAATCAATCTGGCCGGGCAAGCCGATAATTGAACTGGTAGACGAGAAGAGGACAAAGAAATCAAGCGGCTGATCGTGCAGCAGTTCATCTAGAATTAATGCACCCTGAACTTTCGGGTTGAGCACCCGCTCTACATCGCCGTAGCTTTTGAGGGAGATCAGACCATCGTCTAAAATGCCAGCCGCGTGAATGACTCCGTCGATACGGCCGTACCGTTCCACTACATCCCGCACAACCGCTGCCATCTCATCCCGATTCGTAATGTCGGCCGCAGCCACCACAACCTGAGACCCGCCAGCCTCCATGGCTGTAATTTTTTGCACAGCCTGGCTCTTGCGATGGCCAGCGCCATATTTTTGCTGCCAGGCCTGCCATTCGGCTCGCGGCGGCAGCCCGGAACGCGAAACCAGCACCAGGTGAACATTGGCTTGTTGAGCCAAATTTTCGGCCATAACCAGACCAATTCCACCCAAACCGCCGGTGATGAGGTAAACGCCATCCTCTTTTACCACCGGTTTTTCCGCCGGAGCAATAGGGGCCGGTTCAAACGTCTGCGTCCAACGCCTCCCATCCCGGTAAGCAGTTATACTGTCAATAATGTCGGCCTTAATTTCATTGAGCAGCAGTGTGACAAAGGAACCTACGGCCGTATCCTGATCACCCCCGGCTACGGTAACCGCTTCCGGCAAAACCACGTCAATTAACTGGCACTGCACATTAGGCATTTCCTGCGGAATAACCTCCACCGGACCAATCAAGGTAGCTTTTTCCGGCGAAGTCAGCCGCTCTTGCTGTACCCGCTGTGAGCCATTGGTGACGACTTTGATGGCCAACCGGTCGGAGACGGCTTCGCTGGCCAGGGCCTGAGCCAGGTAGAAGAGGCTGTAAAAACCAAGCTGCTGATTTTTGTGGTAAACAGCAACGGCCGTTTCTCCCTTTTCGCGCTCATTCAACGTCCACAAATGGATGATATGCTGCGGGAACATATCCTGACTGTCCAACTCACTCACCAGTGTTTCAAAATCGGTGGCCGACATCGGGTTAATCTGGTAATTAACCAGATCAATCTGATCCAGCCGCTTGCCGGGGGTAACGTAGACTACGCCATGGCCGGCAGCAGTCAACTGGTCGCCCAGCGCTTTACCCACACCGTAGGCATCAGCAAAAATGAGATAATTAACGGCCGTATCTTCACCGGTTCGGGCTGCCAGCGGCGCAGTGACCCAGGTTGGTTTATAAAACCAATCCGCCAGATTGGGCAGCTTAACAAGCTCGTTCGACTTAAGCGCCACCGACGTCACAATCTGCGTGCCCGGCTCAATCCAATAGCGTTGATGGTCAAATGCATACGTCGGCAGCGGGATACGACGGCGGTACTCGCCGGCATACTGCGCCGCCCAATCAAAGCTGACACCCGCCGACCACACTTTGCCAATCGTGCTGTGCCAATACCACAAATCCGAAACCTCTTCATTGCGGTGGCGCATGGAGGAGATGGGCAAATGACCGGCTTGTTTAGCCGGATGCTGCCGCACCAGCGAACTCAAGGTTTGCCCCGGCCCAACTTCCAAAAACACACGCACCGGTTCGGCCATCAACGTGGCTAATCCATCGGCAAAACGCACAGTATTGCGCAGATGGCGCACCCAATATTCGGGATCAACCACTTCCTCCGGTTTTGCCCAGGTACCGGTCATATTGGAGATAAACGGCCGTTGCGGTGGATGAAATGTCATTTGCGAAAGCCGTGCTCTAAAAGGCGCTAAAATCGGTTCCAGCATCGGTGAATGGGCCGCCACATTAATTTGCACGCGGCGCGACTCTACGTCACGTTCAGCCAGAACAGCTTCCAACCGGGCCAAAGAGTCCACTTCACCCGATACAACACACATATCGGGATTATTAATGACAGCAATCGCCTGACCATCTACCAGCAGCGGTTTTAATTCCGCTTCGGTCAAAGGCACACTGATCATGCCGCCCTCAGGCAGGGTTTCAAACAGTTTGCCGCGCAGGGTAACAATTTCCAGCGCATCGGCTACAGACATAACACCGGCCAGGCAGGCAGCAGTATATTCGCCCAGACTGTGACCAGTCATGGCAGCCGGTTCAATACCCCACGACATCCACAGTTTGGCCTGGGCCAGTTCGGTCATGAAGATAGAAGGCAGGGAAAGGGACGGCCGTTCCAATTCTAAAGCCGCCGCTTCCTCCTCCCCCACCGCAGGGAACATCAACCGCTTCAAGTCCACATCCAGATGCGCTTTTAGCAGCGCCAGGCAAGTATCGATTTCGGCCCGATAGACCGGTTCATCCTCATACAATTCGCGGCCCATGTTGGGGTACTGCGCCCCGCCGCCGGGGAACATAAACACCACCGCCGGCGATTCGCCCACCACCGGCTGGCTAAACATCCGCTTCTTGTCATCCATCTGCAAAATTTCGATAGCCTCTGCACGGTTTTGCACAGCCAGCACTCGTCGCTGGGCAAACGGTTTGCGCCCAACCTTTAACGTGTAGGCCACGTCGGCCAGATTGACATCAGAATTCTCCTTCAAGTAGTCGGCCAGCCGTGTAGAGGCTCCATCCAGTGCCGTTTTTGTTTTGGCAGAGAGAAGCAAGAGTTCATACGGCCGTTCCACCACATCCGTCGCTTCCAATTCCGGCGCTTCTTCCAATACCACGTGTGCATTCGTACCGCCCACCCCCAGCGAACTCACACCAGCCCGCCGAGGAAAACTATTCGTCTGCCATGCTTGCAGCTTGTTGTTAACATAAAACGGGCTGTTCTCGAAGTCAATAAACGGATTCGGACGTGAAAAATTCAAGGAAGGTGGCAGCTTCTTGTTTTTAAGCGCGTAAACCACTTTCACAAAGCTGGCCACCCCCGCCGCTGTATCCAGGTGGCCAATGCTTGTCTTTGCCGAACCAATGCCGCAGAACCCTTTGGCATCGGTCGTATTACGGAAAGCCTGTGTCAGCGCCTGCACCTCAATCGGATCACCGATTTTCGTGCCGGTTCCATGCGTTTCCACGTAAGTGATGGTGTCGGCGGTAATGCCCGCCAGATCGATGGCTTCGGCAATGGCCGCTGCCTGCCCATCTACGCTGGGGGCCAAATAATTGACCTTACCAGAACCGTCATTGTTGATGGCCGACCCTAAAATCACGGCATGTACCGTGTCGCCATCTTTGACGGCCTCGTCCAGCCGTTTTAGCACAACAATGCCAACACCGTTGCCAAACACCGTTCCTTCTGATTCAGCATCAAAGGCCCGGCAGTGGCCATCCGGGGACAAAATTTCGCCTTCGTGGTACAGGTATCCCTGACGATGGGGCAGTTCAAAAGTCACACCTCCGGCCAAGACCATGTCACATTCTCGATTCAATAGACTTTGAACACCAAAATGGATGGCCACCAGTGAAGTGGAACAGGCCGTTTGTACGTTAACGCTTGGCCCACGCAAATCAAACAAATAGGAAACGCGGGTTGTCAAAAAATCTTTGTCATTTCCAGTGTGCCGCAGTAGAAAAAAGCCCACCGATTGCAGCAAGTCAGGGTTGGTCAGCAGGTTGAGCGGCAGATAGGCATTATGGCCGGAGCCGCCGTAAACGCCAATGGAGCCGCTGTATTGACCGGGATCATAACCGGCATGTTCCAGCGCCTCCCAGGCAACTTCCAAAAAGTGGCGGTGCTGCGGATCCATAATGGCCGCGTCCCGCGGACCAAAACCGAAGAATCCGGCATCGAACATTTCCAGGCTGTCGATGGGCGCACCGGCTTTGACGTAATTGGGGTTGCGCAGCAGGACTTCGTCAACGCCAGCAGCACGCAGTTCGTCATCGGTATACGGCCGTACCGCTTCCACCCCATCGCGTATATTTTGCCAGAATTTATCCACCGTCTCGGCACCGGGGAACCGCCCGGCCATGCCAATAACGGCAATTTCTGTGCCTTCTAAGCTATCCAGTATGTCCTGATTTTTCATAAATCCTCGTTTTAGCGGCGGCGGTCACGCCGGTTCTGAAGTGCCTCGCGACGAGAAGCGGCTCGTTCACTGCTCTGGGCAACGACCGTTGCCCCATTCGTCCCATTCGAATCTTGCGACAAATAATCCACCAGCGACCGAATCGTTGGAAACCGGAACATATCCGTAATCGATAATTCCTTTTCCACCACCGCTTTCAGCTCTCGGTGAGCCTGAACCGTCAACAACGAGTGACCGCCCATATCGAAGAAATTGTCATTCAATCCCACCTGGGGTACATTCAGCAGCCGACACCAAATATCGGCAATTTGCCGTTCCAAATCATTGGTCGGCGCAGCGTACACCACATCCGGTTTAACCAACACCTTATCCGGCGCAGGCAGTGCCTTACGGTCGGTCTTTTTGTTTGGCGTCAGCGGAAAGGCATCCATCGGTACAAAGTGGGCCGGGACCATAAAATCGGGCAAATCCTGCCGCAAATGATCACGCAGGGCGGCGGCATCAATCTTTTGGCCGGGTTTGGCAATCACATAAGCCACCAGACGGATATCGCCGGGCACATCCTCGCGGGCAATCACGACAGCCTCATGCACCGACGAATATTCGTTCAACAGCGATTCAATCTCGCCCATTTCGATCCGGTAACCACGAATCTTGACCTGGAAATCAGAGCGGCCCAGAAAATCGATATTGCCATCGGGCAGATAACGCGCCAGGTCGCCGGTGGCATACATCCGCGCTCCATTTCCCCGGAACGGATCATAGATGAAGCGATCGGCCGTTAATTCCGGCCGGTTCAAATAGCCGCGCACGACACCGTCACCGGCAATAAACAAATCGCCGGGAATGCCGACCGGTACAGGCTGTTTTTGTTTATCAAGAATGTAAATCTGGGTGTTGGCGATGGGCGTGCCAATGGGAACGGCCGTTTCCCCGCCAGCCACCTGATACGTCGAAGACCAGACCGTCGTTTCCGTTGGGCCGTACATGTTAACAACCCGACCAGTCACCAGTTCATTCAACTCACTGGCCAACGCCGTCGGCAGGGCCTCGCCGCCGACCATCATCACATCCAGCTTACCAAAGGCAGCGGCAGTCCGATCATCCATCAGAAGCATCCGCGCCATGGACGGCGTACATTGGAAATGTGTCACCTGATGCCGTTCAATCTGGGCCGGAATAGAGAAATCTTGTACGGCCGTTTTCGGCGCGGCCATGCTCTTCACTTCATTCAACAGTGGCAAATGAGCCATCACCTTCGCCGACGGCACACCAAAATCAATCTGGCAGGCAATTTCATCCACATGAATTGCCTTCAGTTTATTCACCATTTCCAGAGCCACGGCCGGCGTGCCAAACAGCCCGCTAGTGTCAAAATAACGATGGAACGCAAACTCCAGCAGCGCATCCATTTCCTCCTCGGTCAAATCCTCCGAATCGAAAATTTCCATTGGGTTCTTGCCCGTTTCGGCCGCTTTTTGCTTAAACGTGGGAAAATGCCAGGCAGCCGCCCGTACTAATCCCAGGGCACTACGCAAATAATCCTTCATTGGTTCGCGCACTGTTTCCCGCACCTCATCCATGCTGTAACCAACGAAGGTATGCAGCATCAGCGTCACGTGCCCATTACCGGCATGCCCGGCGTCCCGCCAACCCTGCCGGTAAACCTGCAATTTTTCATCTAACTGTTCAACCGTCTGCCCCAACAGGTGAGTGAGAATATGGAATCCACCTTCCCCGGCTTGACGAAATGTTTCCGGATTGCCAGCGGCCGTTACCCAAATGGGCAGCTCTTTTTGAATGGGACGCGGCAAAGTACGAACAGCCGCATCTTCACCGTTGGGTCCGGGAAAATTCAGCGTTTCACCCTGCCACAGCTTTTTAACCACTTCGATGTTTTCAAACAAAATATCTTTGCGATTGGCATGATTTTGCGGCTGCAAAACAAAATCGTTGGGCTGCCAGCCGGAGGCAAAGGCAATACCCACGCGCCCCTTGGAGATATTATCCACCAGCGCCCACTCTTCAACGACACGAATCGGATGATGGAGCGGCAAAACGCAGCTGCCGGCCCGAATATGCACGTTTTGGGTGATAGCAGCAATAGCGGCACTGGCTACGGCCGGATTGGGATACAACCCGCCGAATGCGTGGAAATGGCGCTCTGGCGTCCAAACCGCCGAAAATCCGTGCTGATCGGCAAATTTGGCCCCTTCCAGCAGCAGGTTGTATTTATCGGCCACACCTTCTTCGCTTTCATCACTGGCAAAGTAGAAGAGGCTAAAATCAATAGCTTTGTCGGCATGGGGATTGGGCGGGGCAACAGCAGCGGCTTCATCTCGTGTTTTATCGTCAAATATCACAACCTTAAAACCACGCGATAACGTCCAGAACAATTCCAATACGGAAATGTCAAAGGAGAGACTGGTTACTGCCAGCCAGGTTCCCGGCGGGTTATGGGGGATTCGCTCATCCATGCCTACAAAGAAGTTGTGGGCATTACGATGCTCAACCATTACTCCTTTGGGTTTACCAGTTGAACCGGATGTGTAGATGACGTAAGCCAGATGATGGGGCTGCACTTCGCTAAATACGTTTTCATGGCTGTTTTCGGCAATGACCGGCCAATCGGCGTCAATCACAACGACCCTGGCTTGATGCGGCGGCAGTGAATCAGCTAATTTCTGCTGGGTGATGATAACGGGAACGGCCGCATCCTCAACCATGAAAGCAATGCGATCCTGGGGATAATGGGGATCGAGCGGCAAATAAGCGCCGCCAGCCTTGTGAATGCCAATTAAGGCAACCATCAAATCCAACGAACGCTCCATTAAAACGCCAACTATCGTATCCGGTGTTACATTCAATGACTTCAAGTGACGTGCCAACTGGTTAGCCCGGTTATTCAACTGCCGGTAGGTAATTTGCTGGTCTTCATAAACCAAGGCCACCTGGTTGGGCTGCTCCTCGACTTTTGCCTCAATCAACCGGTGCATGCACATGTTTTTATCGTAGTCCACCCCGGTATCATTCCAGTTAACCATGATTTGGCGCAGTTGGGCTTCACTGAGGAGCGGAATTTCGGCCAGAGTACGGCCGTTCCCGGCCATCAAATTGGTCATAAACGTGGCCAACTGGTCCTGCATCGTTTGAATCGATTGGGGTGTGTAAACGGCCGTGTCATACACCCAGCCCATCGTATTCCCCGCCTCCGGCACCACCAGGGTCAATTGGCTGCCCGGCAATGGCTGATGATCGGATAATACCGAACCCGGTTCAACCACGATGGGCAGCAGCGCCTTTCCAATCTTCTCCCGTATCCGGGCCAAGTCGGGCTGCCGTAAAAGCGTATCCCACAAGAATGTTTGCCGCCTGCCGGTCAGGTCAGCCAGCTCTGCTTGCAGATTGCCTAAAGCATCGGCTGCCGAACCATCGGCATCCAGCCTGACCTGTAACGGTACGTTGTGGGCAAAATACCCTTCCCATCCGGCGATTTGCTCCTGCAACTGCCGGGCGCGCAGGCTCAGGTTGAACTGATAGCTGCCGGTTAGCCGGGCTAGGTAAGCAGCAAATACGGCCGTTACCCAATCGGCCACCGACATTCCATTTTGCGCAGCCATAGCCGCCGCACCAGATGGAACGGCCGTTTCCGACACAGCATATTCAGCGCCACTCGCCGGACCGGAATTGGCGTAGGGAATATCTACTTCGCTCATACCGGCCAACCGTTTCTGCCAGAATTCCTCCTGGCGCACAATTTTATCGGCCAGCGCAGTCAGCGCCTGCGCCGCAGCTTCATCCAGACCGACCAACTTGCTGCCCGACTGTAACCCGTGACGCTGGCTGAATTCGGCCATCATCACCAGTGTACCGTCAAGCTGGAGAAGCCTGGACAGGGCAACATCCCGGCTGGCTGTGGCAATGGTCAGTGAATCGGGAGAAACGGCCGTAATAGTACCGGGTACGGCCGTTGATTCATTTTCCAGTACAACCAATTCCGGCACAATATAAACTACGCCATCCAAAGTCACTTTGGCCAACGCCAATGGATTGGGATAAGAGCCAAAATCCAGCGCCCGCACTAATGACGCAATTGTCTCTGCCGGTTGGTTCCAATTAATTGTGGCGGCAGCGAACGGCCGTTTATACTTACCATAATATGTTTGCCCGGTTTGATCTTGTGGCTGAGGCTGGAGACGGCCGTACTCAATATCATCAACCAGCGCCGCAAAAGAAGCGATACCCGCCTCATATGCCTTCACATTAATCGTAAAAGCCGTTTCATCATCAGAAATAGAAAATAGCTGCTGTCTTAAAATCTCACCCTTATCAACTTCGGCTGTCATCGTATGCCAGGTGACACCATGAGTAGGTTCCTGATTCATCAATGCCCAGGAAGTAGCGTACAAACCGGGATATTTGGGCAGCGGACCATCATGAAAATTAATAGACCCACGTCGCGGCAGCGCCAGTACAGCATCAGGAATGACAGACAGATTTGTAATACTCAAAAAATAATCAAACGGCGCCTGCTGCCCCAACCGCTGCGCCAGATCCTTACCCGGCTGCAAAACAGGGACACCTTTGGACTGTGCCCAATCCTCAATGGCTTTGGTCGCCGAAATAACGCCTCGCAAATCGTGTCCTTTCTCCCGAACGATTTCGGCGCATTGAATTAACAATGATTCCATCCCCATGATATAGCAGCTAAATTTTCCATTTGTCATAAAATCACCTACCACTTTACTAAATAACTTCTCCAATTTTGAACTACATTTGATTTTTTGTGCCTATACAAGGTGTCATCCGAATATTCAGCGAAGCTGTATAGTGACACTGGTGAAGGAGGCCGGATAGAATCTAATCAGTGCGGCTGTGGGTAATCATAATTAAATTCTATATGCCAGGGAACAGAATATTAATATAAACTTACATTACGACTTTCTTTTAGGTAAACCATAAAAAACATCGAGCAAATAATCGGCGAATCCTGCCAACGCTGCGGCCGGTTTATGTTATAATTTCCAAAATCGACAATTGATGAACACGGCCGTTTACATCACCCCCTTAATTTATCCACCAAGGAGTCAAAAATGGGCGACGACCAGGAAAATACAATCCCCAACCAAATAGCCGAAGCAAAAACAGAATCCGCCGGAGCAGATGGCTCATCTCCAGCCCCCGGCTTGACCGAAGCAGAAAAATTGGCTTCCGGTAACTATTTCCGCAGTGCTGATGGCAAACTCAAAAAAAAGTACAGGAAAAACGGTAAGCTGGAAAACGAATTTTATGAGAGCGAGATGCTGAGGCTTCAGGAAGAACTCGTCAAGCTGCAATATTGGGTCAAAGAAAAAGGGCTGCGCGTCGTCATCGTCTTCGAAGGACGCGATGCCGCTGGTAAAGGCGGCGTCATCAAGCGCATCACCGAGCGCACCAATCCCCGCGTCGTGCGCGTCGTTGCTTTGGGTATTCCCACCGAACGCGAGAAATCCCAATGGTACTTCCAACGCTGGTCGGCTCATCTGCCCGCCGCCGGTGAAATCGTCCTCTTCGACCGCAGTTGGTACACCCGCGCTATCACTGAATACGTGATGGGTTTTTGCACCGAAGAACAGTACCAGGAATTTATGCGCTCTTGCCCCCAATACGAACGCATGCTGGTGCGCTCCGGCATCATTTTGTTGAAATACTGGTTCTCCGTCAGCGATGAAGAGCAGGAAAAACGGTTCCAGCAGCGCTCCCAAGACCCGCGGCGGCGCTGGAAACTCAGCCCCATGGACATCAAATCCCGCGACAAATGGGAGGAATATTCCAAGGCCAAAGACCGCATGTTTGATTATACCGACATCAAACAAGCTCCCTGGTACGTGGTCAATTCCGACGACAAAAAACGGGCACGCCTTAACTGCATCAGCCACATCGTCAGCATGATTCCCTACGAAGATATTTTGCCCGATCCCTTTGACCTGCCCCCGCGCAAAGAGGAAAGCGGCTATATTCGTCCCCCCATCAGCGAACAAACATTCGTCCCCGAAATATACTAATATTCCTGGACGACTGGCTGGAATTCCACCATCTTTCCATAAAAAACAGGGCTGAAATGACAAGAAGCAATATCATCTCAGCCTCGTTCACATTCAGGTGACAGGCACTTTTGAAGTGCCTGTCACCTTTACAATTATTCTACAATCACCCAATCACTGGCGCTGCGGCCGAACACTTCCGGTGAATACATCTCTTCCGCTTTGGCCGGGGGCACGACAAACGTGCCCGGCGTCGTGGCGCGGGCCACATAGGAATAATCGTATACGCCTTCCCACAGCAGCGTCGTGAACGCTTCGGCGCGTTCATCGCGCATGTTTTGGTGCTGGTACCAGTTCCACCACCACCACCAGGTATACGGGCTGGGCTGCTGTCCGGGGTCGCTGGGCACGTCGCCAGACACGGCCAGCGCCGGATTAACGATTTCCAATCCGGCCGGCAGCGGATCGACCAGAGCCACGTGATAGCGGCGGTTGTTGGCCACCATCGTCAGGTTCACCCGCACCCGCGCCCCGGCCTTGATATGCCAGACGCCATCGGCATCCTGGGTGACATCTTCGGGATCATCTAGCGCCTCATAGGTTCGTTGGACGATGAAGCCACGGTCCAGCGCATCTAGCGACAGGTCGGTGGGCGCGTAGTTCAAGCCCAGGCGGTAGTAGAGCCGTCCGGGGCCTTCCTTGCTGAGAATCAAATCCTGCGTTTCTCCAGTTTGGAACAGGTAGCTCATGGGGATGTTGGTTTCGTGCCGTTCGGTGGTGCGTCCTTCGTAGGCGTGGTCGCCGGCGTAGGTGTCGCCCAGCCAGATGCGGGCCACGAAGTCGGGCGTCTCCGCTTCAAAGGTGTTGAAGTAGCGATCCAGGGCCAGCAGAATGAATGTGTTTTCCTGGGTATTGCCCCAACGGCCGTCTACACGATGGGCCAGCAAACCATTCACCACTTTGGGAATCAGGTCGCTGTCCGGCTTGAGGCGGATGAGGGCATCGAGGATGAGGCCGTCGGTGCGGCGATTGGAGTGCAGCATCAGGTAGGCTTCGTCGCCGTAAGAAGTGGTGAAGTTGGCGGCAGCGGCCGTTTCCACGGCCCGGTTTTGCAGATGGCGGTAGATGTCGGCCGATTCAGCCGTATCGGACAGAACCGGCCACAACCAGGCCAACCCTTCCAACGGCCAATCGTCGATGGCGATTTCATTGTAGAGCTTTTGCGCTTTGACCGGATCGGTGTCGCCCATCAACTGGCGCACGTACAGGGCGTAGGCGCTCAGGCTGCGGCGGATTTCCGGGCCGTAGTACGATGGGTAGTAGGATTCGATGTTGCGCAAATATTCCAGCGACTGCTGCATCATCGATTCGGGCACGTCGAACCCTTTGGTGCGGGCCATCATCAGGGCGTGGGCGACGTAGATGCTGTGGTAGGGGATAGATTCGTCGCCACGTTTCCAGACCGGGAAGCCGCCGTCGTAGTTTTGCATCCCTTGCAGCTTTTCGATGCCGCTGGCGACGCTGACTTCCATGGCCGCCGGGCTGGGCAGGCCTTCAGCTTCAAAGGCGGTCAGCACGTCGCGCAGGGCGGCAATAGCCATAATACGCGAGGCGGTTTGCTCGGAACATTCAAAGCGGTAGGTGGTCAGGTACAGGACGGCGTCGGTTAATGCTTGCAGGGCGGTGGAGGAGGTGTTGATTTCCAGCCCGCCAAACTGGGTGAAAACGTTGTCGGGCACAGCCACCGGCTGGGCGATGGCCCCCTCGTCAATGACGCCGTAGGTGGCGAAGGCTTCGGTCGTGGCCGGGGTGTAGACGGGTAATTCGATTGTGGCGGCGTCGGCGTAGTTGCCGGAAACGGCCGCTACCTGAATCCGCGCCGTGCCCGGGTCAAAAGTCGTCGTCGGGAAGCGCACTTCCACCCGGTCGTTGGCCGGGACGGTGACGCTTTGACCGGCGGCGTCAAGCAGTTCCAGGTTGGAAACCTGGGCGACGACTTGGACTTCCAGCGGATCGTCAGTCTGGTTTTGGACGACGATGGGTAGTTCAAATCGGTCGCCGAAGTTGAGGAAGCGCGGGGCTGACGGCCGTACCATCAACGGCAGTCGGGCAGTCAGATTAGATTCGGCCGTGCCAAACTGCTTACCACCGGCGACGGCCACGACCATGATGCGGTAGCGGGTCAGATTATCGGGCAGTTGGACTTCGACCTGGGCACGGCCGTCACTATCTGTGTGGACCGTTGGCGCAAAGGTGGCCAACGGATCAAAGTTGCTGCGCACCTGGATCGGTTGTTCGGCAGCATTGCCATTGGCCAGACCAAAAGCAGCTTCCTCTGCCGCCGGTTCTGCCATCGGCGCGGCCGATGGCATGGCCATCATGACTTCGCCTTCCATTACCGTGTCCGCGGTGGCTACAGCTTGACGGGCTACGGCACTTTTAACCTGGTCGCTCAAGGCTTGCGGGTTGGCCAGGACGATATTGGCCCGGCTGTAGTAGCTGTTGAGCCAGGCGGGGCGGTTGCTGTAAAAAACGCCCAGCGGATCGGCCAGTTGGTAATTGGAGAGGGCCAGAATTGCTTCATCAACAACCACAACGGCCAATTCAGCATCGGTGACGGGACGGCCGTTCGCATCCTGCACCGTCACGTCAACCACCGTCTGACCGCCCGGTTCCAGTTTGCTGTCCTGGGGTACGGCCGTAACCGAAAGCGTCCGGCTGTGCGGCGGGATGTTGAGATTGAGCGTGCCGGTGGCGTAGGCGGGACGCGGTGGAATGCCTTCAATCGGCTCGCCATCGTCGCCGGTGCGGGGTGATTCGCCCACCAAATTGACCTGGACGTTCAGGTTGGGGATGTGCGCATCTTCGATGGGAATACGCAGCGTGTAGGAGCTTTCCGCCATCTGGAAGCGCTCGGTGTACAAAATCCCATTGCGGGCGACGGTCAGCAGCCCTTCGGCCGGGCTAAAGGGAGCCAAAACGAGGATTTCGGCCGTGTCGCCGGGCTGGTAGCTCTCTTCGCTGGGGATGAGCGTGACGCTTTCCTGTTCGACGTTGCGGGCCGGGGGACGTTGGCCGCCGCTGACCCAGCGAGTGAACTGGCTTTGGTTTTGCCGCCCCTGATCGTCGGTGATAACGGCCGTTATCAAATAAGAGCCGCCCTTGTCCGTGTTAAAAGTGCAAACCACAGGCTCGTTGGCCGAAGTCACGCTGCACTCCTGCACGTCCACCGATTCCTCGCCCCACGACCCTTGACGATATTTCCATTCCTGCCGCGCGGCTGTTATTTTGATAGTCGTGCCCGCGACGGCATTGCCATCCAAATCGGTGACGATGGCTTCGATGTCCAGTGGTTTGCCCCGCTCGACGAAGGTGCGCTGGCTGCGAATGCCGACGTACAAATCGGACGGATGAACGAGCAGCGTCGTGCCCGCCGTCCACGCCTGCCGGTTGACGTCCATCACCGTTGCTTCGGCCAGGACACTGAACGGCCGTGGCGCGGTAATCTCGTCAAAATCGAGGCGCAGGAAATGCTCGCCATTGGCATCAGTCGTGCCGCTGAACGTCTGGTAGATGGTTTCGTCGCCATAACTGGGACCGCCGAAGTAGTCTGCCTCCATCGCATAGCCGTAATCAAACCACCACCAGGGCGACCAGGTGCCAAAGGTGAAGCCGGACCAGTTGGGCGGAGAGTAGCTGCTGGGCGACGAGGTCACGTTCCAGGTCACTTCAGCGTTGGGCAGCGGGCCGCCGGCGTAGTAGTTGGCAGATGTGGCCACAACCGCATGATCGCTGACGAAGTAGGGGCCGGTCGTTTCGTTGCGGGCCGTCACTTCAAATTCGGGGCGGCGGAATTCCTGAATTTGGAAGTTGTGGTAATAGTCACGGCCGTTCATGCCGCTGCCTTGAACAAACAATTGTAGGGTGGCGTAACCCAGATTGGTGTTGTCGGGCAGGGTGAAAGCCAGATCGAAACCGCCCAGGGCATTGAGCTGGGCCTGCCCGGTGAGCAGTTCGTTGCCCTGCGGCCCCATGACGGTGTAGGCAAGGCTCGTTCCCGAACCGGCAAACAAACTAACGTCACCGCCTTGCTTGTTGCCAATCTGCCGAATCCAACCCTTGACATGGACTTCTTCGCCGGGGCGGTACATCTGGCGGTCGTCGAAGACGTACCAGCGCAGTTCATCGCTGGGCGGATTGGCGCTCCAGCCGTAATCGTCCCAGTAGTAGGGGCTGTTGGGCAGCATGGCCACGTCGTCCCCTTGCCGGGCCACCAGATAGGTCGCGCCGCTGGACGGCAAATCAAGGCTGGTTGTGCCGTCGCTGCCGGTGGTGGCCTGGCCGCCGTTGGGTTCTAGTTGCACGGTCACGCCGGACAGAGGTGTACCATCTTGCAGCGCATTGGCCCAGACGACCATCTGGCTGTGATCGGTAAAGGCATCCAGGCCGATTTGGGTGACCTGCACCCAGGCCTGCACCGGATACGGCCGATTCTGTTTGCTGCTCAGTAAGGAAGCCGGTGGTTCAACGATGACGATGAGGTGGCCGAATTGGCCGTCGAGGGCTTGGGTCAGGTCAACGGCCGTTTCCGTCAACACATCATCCTGAGCATCCACGGTAATCGTCTCATCCAGCACCTTTTCGCCGGGCGGCGAGGGCCGGTTTTCTTGCCAATAATTGTCCAGATAATCGCGGTAAGCCCGCCAATCGGACGGCTCTACCCGGTAGGCGCGGACGTGAAGCTTGCTGTAGTTAATCGAATAGACGGTGAAAACGGGCTTGCTGGCCGATGGATCCAGGGTGATAAACTGGCTGTCGGGGCCGGAGAGGAATTCCGGCGCAGACCCGACCTTGAAGGTCAGCAGTTCTTCCTGGCCCAACGTCTGGCCGAACACATCCTGGATATCGCCGCTGACGCGGACGCGGTAGGTGGTGCGGCCTGCGGTCAGCCCTTGAATCTGGATGGTGCTGCCCATGATGTTGACGCTGGCTCCGGCCAGTTCAGGCGTGATTTGCAGCATCCCTTCCTGGAAAGCGGCGGGGTCGATGGGGTTGCTAAAGTTGATGATGAAGGGCGTCAATGGCGGACAGTCGCCTTGATTGTACCAGCCGCAGCTGTAATCGGTGATGCGCAGCG
Source organism: Ardenticatenaceae bacterium (assembly GCA_020634245.1). Lineage (GTDB taxonomy): Bacteria > Chloroflexota > Anaerolineae > Promineifilales > Promineifilaceae > JACKCC01. Next base: position 350,286 of record JACKCC010000009.1, read on the forward strand.
GCGGGTAGGTTTGGAAGCTGAATGACTGTACGGTTTCTGTCAGGCGCGGCCCTTCAGCGGAAGGTGTGCCGGGGCCGATAGTGACGTTGATACTGGCATCGGTGGGCAGTTCTTGTTGGGCACGGAAGACAAGGTAACGGCCGTCTCCTGCATTCTTTACCAACCGGCTGACTGTCTCGTCTTCGGTGATGTCGGAGTCACTGGCCAACTGCACGGTGACGGTTTTGTTATCGGCCGTGACCTGAATCGTGTTCAAAACGGCCTGCGGGTCAATCAACTGGTCAAAGGAGACAAAAAAGAGCGGGTCTAACGCTACCGAACCGCCGGAGGGGTAATAGTTTTGCATCTGCACCGGCGGCGTGCTGAACGTCCAGGAGACGGTTTGGGCCAGCGTGCCGCCCGTCGCCGATTGGGTTCCGGCCGGGATTTCGACAGTGAAGTTGGTGGCCATGGGCAGGCGGTCAACGGCCGTTGAATCATATTCAAAGCTCAACGTCTTCGTGCCTAACCAGACCCATGTTCCGGGCAAATCGGGGGTGATATTGACGGGCACGTCGGCGGCGGTCAGCGCCTCCTGCGTCATCAGCGCCACCATCGGCTGGTTGAAGGTCACGTTGAGGAAAGGGGCCAGCGGGATTTCGCCTTCCGGCGAGTAGCGCAGCACTTCCAGCGGGCCGGAGGGCACTGCTTCGGGGACCACTTCCGGTGCAGGCGGCGGGAAGGATTCATCAATGATTGCGCCGGGGCGCGGTGGCGGAATCAGTTCGTCGGGCAAGTTGAAATCGACTTGATCGCCTTCTTCCGCTTCCAATGGCGGCAGACGGTCGAGGATTTGCTGGATTTGCTCGGCGCTCAATGGGTCGCCGGTGACGATGGAGATGGCCGGACCGGTTTGCTGCACTTCCTGCCCCTGGCTGAGGCGGAAGAGGAGCTGAGCACGGCTGCCACTAGTGCTGCTCCCACTGCTGCCTACAAAACCAGCATCAGTCACGACGACCCCTTGCTGACCGGAATCGGTATTGACGACCGGGATGTCGATCATCACGCCCGGCTGGTTTAACCTGTAGCGGGTGACGGCGGTGTTGATACCGTAGCCAGCCCCGCCCAGAACGACGATACCCAGCAGCGCCAACAACCAGTTGCGCGGCCGGGAAAGGATTTGCTGCCATTTTGGTTTCATTTGAATACCCCTTGTTCATTGCGTAAAACGTGAAACGTGATGCGGGATGCATCATACGTCATGCGTCATGCGTCGGCTTTGGCGCATGACAGTTCACCTTATAGACGGTAAAGGGATGCTTCTGGTTCCCGTCAAATTAGATTATAAGGCATTTGGCAGGATTTCAGATCGGATAATTGGGATTACCAACAGTTCACGGTTTTTGATCCGGTTATTTTTTATTTGGGGAGTGTACGGCCGTTACGCATTATAACAAAGTCTGGAAACCAACCGCAGCCGGGGGAAAAGGGGCACGGCCTAAGACCGGTCATAGCCAGGCGGGCCGTTTTTGTCGCTGTGACTGTATGTGTAATCAAGGCAACCCGAGTCGGTTCAGGCATAGGCGTTGCCGTTCCGCAAGCCGCTTACCATAGCAAAATCAGGAGCAAGAAAAAAACGCTATTTGTTTTCATGCTGTCGTTATAATAACAGTTGTATTACGCTAAGGCTATGAAATTATTGGCCGTTGATTTCTTGCCACCCAAGCGCCCCGCCCACAGTATTTGTTGCAATCTCAATGACTGTATTATCATGTATGCTAATCAGAATAAGACTGTTGACAACAACATCATCATAGAGAGGGTGGTTTGTCAATGCAAGCCAATTTCCATCAGGTGAAAGTGATAGCCAAGACCACGAATCGGTTACATCGGTTAAAGAATAGATTAACCGTTTTTCAAAAGTGCTTGTATCAATCTCATATACAGAACCTGTGTCTTGCATTTGTTCCACATAATAAATGTACTCACTATTATCTCCCCAAATTGGGCTATATAGCATACCAATAGGCAATTCAACTAATTGAGTAATCACAGTCCCGTCAGAATTGATGAGCATTAATCTCGCTTCTGGTTCTCTATCATCTTCTTGAATAAATAGAAGTTGCATATTATCTGGAGATCGGGACAGGTAAGAAGCTCCTGGGAATCCATTTAGTGGCAAACGAAGTTCTTCATGATAAACTCTTTTTTCTTCTAACCCGTTTTGCCCTATTTCAACTGTGTAAACTCCATCATCATCTCCGCCACATACAAGATAACCAGAATAACGAATTGCCATACTGAATGATGAACCAGTAGGAGACCAACTAATGGAAGCACAACCTGATAGCGGGAGAAGTTGCGTTGTTGATGTTGAGCCAAGATCCATCCATCCACCCTCCCACTTTACAACCCAAATTGCCAACCATTCTTGATCGTTTGACCAACTAACAGGAACATACACAGTAATATCTGGATCATCTTGAGAAAGCCCTTCTAGCTCATTTTCCCAGGGCTCATGTTTAGTACAAGTGATCGGGTAAAATAGCCAATATGGACTTTCCAATTGTTGACCTAATGGACCGCGCTTCCTGCGAGGCATGGATAGAAACATATTTTCATCCTGATGGCCTGAAATGTCCCCATTGCGGGGCGTCATTGGAGCAAGGTCGCTGGTTTCGCCGTACCCAAAAGAGCGACCTCGATGTGTACCGTTGTCAGGAATGCAAAGGCATCTACAACTTGTACAGCAATACGGTCTTTGAAGGCCGTTATTTTCGCCCAGAGCAAACGGTCTTGTTTATCCGAGGCGTTTGTCAGGGGAAACCGACGGCACAGTTGGCCCGGGAATTGCGTATCAGCCGCACAACAGCGACGGAAGTACGACATCAGTTGCAAGCCAACGCCGAAATAGAACAACCAGAAACCCCACTGGAAGATGAAGAAGTAGAAACCGACGAGATGTTCCAAAATGCGGGGGAAAAAAGGTGAATGGCATGGTGACCCAGATGACCCGCCCCGTCGTCGCGCCAACAAACGGCGCGGCCGAGGCACATACACCAATGACCGGCCGCCGGTTTGTGCAGTCATTGGTCGCCAATCACGGCAAGTGCGTATCCGCGTGGTGCCCAACACCCAAGGGGTCACATTGTGTCCTTTTGTCGAGAAGTTTACCAAAGCTGATGCTACCTTATACACAGACGAGTATGACAGTTACAATCGGCTCAAACGTATCCGTTACACCGTCTGTCATAGTCAAAACGAATGGGCGCGAGATGATGATGGTGATGGAATCCGTGAGGTTCATGTGAATTCTAATGAGGGCGGTTGGACAGGATTACGCAATTTCTTGCGGCCTTTTCGCGGGGTCCACAAAAAGCACCTGCCCGGCTACGTTGCCATTCATGAATTTGCCGTCAATCAGAAATGTGTATCTCCCAAATTCATCGCTTCTATCGTTCGTTTGCACTAGTTCTAAACATGAGCCTTTCCCAGAGCAATGAATGCGCGTTATTAGACAAATCAGCAATGTGTAAACCCATCTCACTCATATAGGCCAAATACTGGCTATCAGGACTGAATACAAAATTCTCAACTGCAATTATCTTGCTTTCTTCTGTCAATAGGATACTTTCACCTTGAGGAAACCGACTATACTTCAACCCTTCCTCATCATAATAAGCAATCCACTGACTATTTGGACTTATTTTAGCTTCTGCTACGGAACCAGTACTTGACAGTAGTATTTTTTTCGATGCCCAAGTCTGAAAATCGTATTGATAAATTTCACCATTATCCTGATACCAGAATATCAATGGCGGTCCTGGTGTCGGACTGGGAGTTGCCGTTGGTGTAGGTGTTTGGGTTTCCGTTGGCGTGACGATTGGGGTAGGCGTACTTGTTGGAATTGGCGTGTTGGTAGGGGGAACGGCCGTTTCCGTCACCGCAACTGTATTCATAACCATTACAACTGGCGTTGGGTCATGCGTTGGTGTTACATTCGCACAAGCCGCTAACCACAACATAATTGGGAACAAGAGAAGATACGCATTTCTAATCATGCGGAAATTGTAACCGTTCTTTGTGCGGCTGCCTTAATTTTCACACTACGTATTAGCAACGGATGGGCGATTTTTTTCTCTTGTTGGAAATTAGGTAACGGCCGTTGCCAGTTCAATTTTATGGGAATTGTAGCGTGTTTGTGGGAGAACGGCTGTTTTCTCTACAATCGCTACAAATCGCCTTTGTATGTTGACGACCAGCCAAATAAAGCCTTCCATTTTTGGGATGGATTGAACTTGAATACAGTCCCGCTACGCCGCACACTGATATAGAACGTACCAAAGTTGACCAGCGTCACTTTTTCTTCTCTTTTCATGGCTTGATAGATTTCTTCAAGACCTGCTTCAAGAATTGGAGCGACTAATTCTTCTGGTTCCTCTAAACGTTGAGCTACCACTTTAATCCACTCTTTTTTATCCATAGGCCGTTACTTCACATCTTTATTGCCATTGGGGAACAATGTCAATAAAAAAGGCATTATCAATTAACAGTTCAAAGGCGCCGATTTCAGCAAGAGGATAACGCCAAATCTGCGCATCATTGGGATTATACAAACTGCCATTACCTAAAATAATAGCATCACCGCCGCCAGCGTCAGGCGACCAAGGCGACCATGCTAAATATCGCATTGGGGTTTCTAGCTCAAACAAAATCACAGGGTCATCTGCTGGTTCAAGTTTTAGTAGGTTGAAATAATCGGTATCTTCTGGTGAAGCAAGTGTGAGGGATGCTACATTTGTAAAGGTCGGATGGAATGCAATTGGGATACGTTGCAAGAGTTGTGAGCATACATTCCCTAAATATTGAGCCACACTATCGCCGCCTTCCCTTATATTAAAACTTTCTACCGACACGACAGCGTTCCCTTCCATCCAACATATATTGGGAGGATCGCTTGCAATGCCGGTGTGAGTAGAAGACACAGTGGTTAATTCACCGCTGGCGATGCTTAAAATCCTGATTTCACCCTCGTAAAGACCATCAGCATTCACTGCATTAGTAAAACAACAGGAAAAAGCAATTTGCCGACCATCTGGTGACCAAACCAATGTTTGAACTGCATCTGAGTACAACTGGCGATTTATATTTTCGCCCAGATGGTAAATATACAGTCCGGCATTAGAGCTATATGCAAGACGGACAGAATCAGGCGACCAAACAAACTGTTGAGTATGCCCCTCTATATCTAGTGTGCGATTTGGCTCTTGTTTGGTTACATCAATAAGCACGAGATTTTGACCATTCTGAGTTAAGGCGATCCAGCGTCCATCAGGCGAAACAAAAGGACGAGGAGGATAGCTTCCCGCCCACCAAGGATCGCCAGATACACCAAGTTCAACCCACTGCGCTAACAAATCATTTTCGGTCAATGGTGATTGGGATTCTCCGTTCAAATCGGCCCGCCATAAATCATTATCACGCATAAATAAAATGGGCATAGATGGTGTTGGTAAGGATGTTGGTGAAGAGGTGGGTTCGGATGTTTGAAGTGCTGTAGGGGTGGATGTTGGCGTGGTTATGACGGTTTCTGTCTGTATGGGAGTTATAGAAGGTAATGGAACGGCCGTTTCCGTCACCGCAACTGTATTCATAACCATTACAACTGGCGTTGGGTCATGCGTTGGTGTTACATTCGCACAAGCCGCTAACCACAACATAATTGGGAACAAGAGAAGATACGCATTTCTAATCATGCGGAAATTGTAACCGTTCTTTGTGCGGCTGCCTCAATTTTCACACTACGCATTAGCAACGGGTGGGCGATTTTTTCTCTTGTTGGAAATTAGGGTAACGGCCGTTGCCAGTTCAATTTTATGGGAATTGTAGCGCGTTTCCTCGCCGCTGGTTTGCGGTGACAGTATGTTTTTACTGCACTTCAAATTCCAGCGTGCGATCCAGTTCACCGTTCAGGTACAGATCAACCTTGTACTTCCCGGCCGGCCAGAGTTGGTCGTTGGTTAAATTGAAGGTGAAAATATTGTTGTTCCCGGCCGTCATTTCCGTCTCGTCGATGAGCAAATTGGGTTCTTCGCCGGCAGCGGAAACGGCCGTCCACGATGCTTTCAATGTCGTATCTTCCGGGGCATTGGCCAATTCAACGATGCAATAAAATATTTGGTCTGAGGCAAACACAGTCGTTTCCTGGGTTCCTTCGCTGTCAGTGGTCAGGATGGCGCTTTTGATGTTGGCCGTGCTGAAGCTGCCGCCGCAGGCCAGCGCGGGCAGTATCAATAATCCGATAAAAACCAAAACGTATAATTTATTCGTTTTCATTTTTGTCTCCTTGTCGGTACCCCAAAGAGGGATTATCAACAGTTTACAGCAGAATCCCGGTTTTAGATCCGGTTGTTATTTTCATGGGGGTGTACGGCCGTTTGGTACCGCGATGTGGTTTGATGATTCCCGTGCATCCCGCCCTTGCTGTGGGGGGTTAACCGATGTGCTTTCGTAAAAACGACTGGATGTGTTGATTGGTAACGGCCGTATTATCCTGATTGGCATTGTGTCCGGCGTCAGGGATGATGTGAAATTCAGCCGCCTTTTCCATCTCGGCCCAAAGAGGCATATCGCGCTTAATCGTGCCCGTTTGGTCATGTTGGCCATGAACCAGCAGCAGAGGCACGTCAAACCGCCAGTCGGGATCGCCCTTTTCATCAATAGCCAGCGTCACCGCCTGCCAAATCGTTAAAAAATCCTTGTGGCTGATCTGGCGTGATGCTTCCAGAGCATAGGCTTGCACGGCTGGGGTAACGGCCGTATTCCGGGCCACCACCTTCGTCAAATGACCGTAAGGCCATAATTTGAACAGTGGCATCGTCGCCTTCAGCGTCCAGATTTCCAGGCGGCTGTATGCTTTGGCCAGCGGGGTGGAACCGATGATCATCAGGGCACGCACCCGCTGCGGGGCCAGCCGGTAGATGTGCTGGGCGATGTAACCGCCCAGTGATTGGCCACACAATACCGCCTGCTCCACCCCTATTTCATCGAGGATAGCCAGCATATCGGCGGCGCACAGTTCCAATGAAAAACCGGAACCGATGGGACGGGAACGGCCGTGTCCCCGCGCATCCCAGGTCAACACCCGGTAATCGGCGGCAAAAGCTTCCACCTGGGCAGTAAACATGCGGTGGTCCATCGTGGCCCCGTGCATGAAAACCAGCAGCGGCCGTTCAGCCGGGCCGCCCAGCCAGTAATGGATGTCGCAGCCCTCACGCCGCAGGATGTGTTCTGTCAGCAGCGCCGGTGTTTCATCAAAATGGGTCATCTTATTCTCCCCAATACCCTCTTCAGTTTACGGGTATTGCGCTGCACCAGGGTTCGCATACGGCCGTTGCACCACAACCCAAAGCGCCAACGTCCACAGCTCACGGGCCATTACCATTCTACTCGTAAGGCAGCCCGGCATAGCGCCACCCCAACATACCGCCAGACAGGTTGTATATATCGCTAAAACCATGAACAGCCAGGTGCTCACAGGCTGTGTGGCTGCGATTGCCGGAACGGCAAATGCATACAATCGGTTTGTCTTTGGGCAATTCATCCAATCGGGCCGCCAACATAGAGAGGGGAATGAGCTGGGAACCGGTGATACGGCCGTCATACTCATACTCGCCGGGTGTACGCACGTCAACCAGAACCAAATCATCATTATTTTGCATCATCTCAGCCAGTTGGTGAGCGTTAACGTGTTTGACAGGACTGAACTTTTGCAGCCCCTTTCGGCCAAATAAGGATTGGAACATCAATCATTTCTCCTATAAAAATGAGGCGCAAGCAGCTTACTCGCTCTTTGCGGTCGGTCAGACCCAGCTCCACATTCATTTGTAGTGGTATTTGCAGCGCATGACATTGCGGTTTTTATGAATTATTTCTTATTAATTATAAGCCAAGGCTGATAAAAAACGAGGGTGTAACGATGACCGGTTACACCCTCGCGTCCCCAGAGATGTGGGAGGTAAAAAACTCGCTAATTCCAGTCAATCTGGACTTGCTTGCGATTATGAACGAATTTATCAACGGCTACCGCAGCGATGACGCCATCGGCGGCGGCAATAACAGCCTGTTTAATGTGTGAACACAGCAAATCACCGACGGCAAAGACACCGGGAACGGCCGTTTGCATTTCCGCATCCACTACCAGACAGCCCTCCGCCGACGTTTTCAACTGACCCATCAAATAATCAGTAATCGGCTGACCGCCTTGCAAGTAAACAAACGCGCCATCAACCGGCAATACACTCTCTTCCCCGCCGCGCGGATGAACACGCACGCCGGTAACCTGACCCGCACCTTCAATGCGTTTGAGACGCGTGCCCAACATCAAAGTCACTTTTTCATGATGGGTAATTTCGGCTGCCAGCGATTCCTGCGCCTTTAGCGCCGGCGTAGGCACAACCAGATACACCTGGCTGGCAAACTTCGTCAAAAACAGCGCTTCCTCAATCGCTTCGTCGTTGTTACCAATCACCGCCACCGGCTTGTCACGGAAAAAAGCGCCGTCACAAGTAGCGCAGTAACTGACGCCGCGTCCCAACAACTCTACTTCGCCGGGAACACTGCTGGTGCGTCCCATCGAACCGGTGGCCAGGATGATGGCTTTAGCCTGGAAGCTGTTCGTGCCAGCCATCACCATTTTAGGATCTGACGCAATATCCAGCCCTACAACCTTGTCGGTCAAAAATTCAGCGCCAAACGATTTGGCCTGCTGGCGCATGATTTCCACCAACTCCACGCCGCTTACCGGGCCGGGCACGCCGGGATAATTACTGATTTTGCTGGTAATGCCCAGCGCACCGGCCGTCATCCCTTTGTCGATGACCAGCGTACGCAAATCGGCGCGCGCCGTATAAATGGCCGCCGATGCCCCAGCCGGACCGCCGCCAATAATAATCACGTCGTACACGTTCGGGCCGCCGCCTAAATTGGCCAGTCCCAAACCCAAATTCATATCGAGATTCATAGTTTCAACAGTCATAAAGTCATGCGTCGATAACAGCGCTTGACACATGACTTTATGCCGCATGAGATATTACGCGGCTACGGCTTGCTTCAACTTGGCCAGGAGCATCGGTTCCGGCGCGGCCCCTTCCATGTGGATGTTTTCATTGATGACCGTGCGCGGTACGCCCTGTACCGAATATTTATTGGAGAGATGCGGGAACTCGATGGCCTCAACCATGTCGGCCGTGATCATATCGCTTTCCATCGCCAACTGGTGGCCCATCAATACGGCCCGCGGGCAGTAGGGGCAGGTGGGGGTAACAAAGACTTGCATATGGACCGGGCTTTCCAACGCGGCTGCCCAGGCTTTCATTTCTGCACCCAGCCCTGTTTCGCCGGAGCCAACCATCATAATATCTTCAATGATGGAACTGAATTCGTAGCCAGAGGGAATGCCAAAGAAGCGAATGCCGTAATCTTTGGGTTTGTCGCCGCCTAACATGATGATGGTGGCCGGGATTTTATCGACGTTGTACTGCTCGGCGATTTCCTGGTGTTTGACAAAGTCGTATACTTCCAACGAAATCATATCGGAAAGTTCGGCCACTTCTTCGGCCAGTTGGCGGGTTTCTTTGCAGTATTGACATTCCATTTCCTGAGTAAAGACGACCAATTTGACCGGTTTGTCCAACTCCGCGAATTTTTCTTGTAAAATCTTACGATCGGATTCTTGTAATAAAGCCATGATAATTCTCCATTTTTCATCTAGTTTCGTATGGTTAGATAGAAACGGCCGTAAAAGGTTACAAAACAATTTAAAAATGTAACAACTCGGTGAGTAAATCGTCCAAAAGGAAAAAGAAAAATCGATGCTTGATGACAGCCAACTGCTCACAGCCCTGCGCCAGTGTGACCCAACTGCCTTTGCTCAACTCTTTGAGATGTATTCCGACAAGATTTACCGGCTGGCTATCGGGCTGCTGGAAGACGAAAATGAAGCCGAAGGCGTGGTTCAGGATACATTCATGCGCCTGCTGGAACGGCTGAATCAATTTGAAGGACGCTCGACGCTGGGCACCTGGCTGTATCGGGTAGCTTACAATTTGAGCATTGACCGGCTGCGGAAATGGCAGCCTACATTTGCTCTGGCCGACGATCATGATGATGAATCCTTACCAATGCCGGCCGTTCTTACCGATTGGCGCGAAGCGCCGGAAACCTGGCTGACCGCCAACGAATTAACGGCTGAACTGGATAAAGCCATCACCGGTTTGCCAACAAAATTAAAAGCTGTGTTTATCTTGCGGGAAATCGAAGGGCTAACAACGGAAGAATGCGCCCAGGTGCTGGCCATCTCAGAAAGCGCGGCCAAGGTGCGCCTGCATCGTGCCCGGCTGCTGCTGCGGGAACGGCTGGCCGAGTACGTAACTGAATTATTATAGGTATGCCCATGAAATGTGAAGAATTAGTACAATATTTATCGGATTATATCGACCAAGACCTGGATGAAGAGCTGGTGGCGGAAGCCCAGGAGCATCTGGCAACCTGCCACAACTGTCGCGTGGTGCTGGATACCACTCAACAGACCATTTTCTTGTTCCGCGAGCAAGGCAAGCGAACAATCCCGGCCCAGCGGCGGCAGCATCTGTTTGATCAATTGCAAGACACTTTTTTAAAGGAATAATGACCATCGCCGCCTGAGCTTATCGCCGCTTGAGCTTGTCGAAGGCAGCCGGGCTTCGACAAGCTCAGCCCTCGATATGCTCCGGCAATAGATTTTCTCCAAACGAATTTTGTAACCTTTATGGGCATTCCCCGTCTAAAGAGCAAATCGGGTAACAGGCATGTGTTATGGATTCGACAAAGACAAAGTTTTTGAAGTTAGGAATGGTTTGTATTGTATGTGTGGCTGTCGTTTCCGGGCTGGCCTGGCTGATAAACTTTTTCATTTCTTGAGATTTCGGAGGAAAAATGTCTTTTAAGAAAAATGTAGGATCAACGGATCAAATTGTACGTATTGTTTTGGCTGTGATTTTGGCAGCATTGGCTCTAACCGGAACCGTCAGTGGCGTGTTGGCCATTATATTTTATATTCTGGCGGCCGTTTTTGTGGTGACAGCCCTGGTAGGTTTCTGCCCCCTTTACCTGCCGTTTAATCTTTCGACGAAAAAATAAACGGCCGTTCTTACCCCAATATTTGTTTTTCACAACAGGCTGGATTACGATCCGGCCTGTTCTGTTGTTAATTCATATTATACGAGGAGATGATTGATGAAACTGAAATTTTTCTTGCTTATCACATTGATTACTTTGGCGTTAACGGCGTGCGGCGGCGGGGAAACGGCCGTAGCCGAACCCCCGGTTGATGTCGCTGTGGCTGAACTCAATTTAGGCCCAACCGTTGATGTGGCCACTGTTGCCGCCATCATGGACCGTGAGGACGTCGTCCTCATCGACGTCCGCGAACAATCCGAGTACGACGAGGTACACATCCCCAACATCACTCTCATCCCGTTGGGAACCGTGCCTGACAGTCTCGATAAAATCCCCACCGACAAAACAGTCATCGTCACCTGCCGCAGCGGTAACCGCAGCGGCCAGGCCACCGAATATCTGCGCCAGCAAGGCTTTGACAATGTCCACAACATGGAAGGTGGTATTGTTGCCTGGCAGGCCGCCGGCTATCCTGTTGAATAAGACTCAAAAGTAAAAAAGTAGCAGAGTGGCGAAGTAAAACCTTGCCACTCCGCCACTTTGCAACTTTGCCTATGTCCCTTCGCCCCGACCTTGACCAACTGATCCAGCATCTGCAAGCCAATGAATTCTTTGCCCGGCTGGATGCGCCAACTCTGCACGATTTGGCCCAAGGCGCGCTGTGGCGAGAATATGCCCCTGGTGAGATCATCTTTTGGGAGGGGGAAAATGCGACCGGCCTCTACTATTTGCATTCAGGCTGGATAAAAGTAGTTAAAACCGCATTGAACGGCCGTGAACAAGTTTTGCGTTTTCTGGAACCGGGTGACATATTTAATGAAGTCGGTGCGTTTTCCAGCCAACCTAATCCGGCAACGGCCGTTGCCCTGGAACCGGTCGGCATCTGGCTGCTAAAACGAGAAACCATCACCCAACTCCTCAACCAGCGCCCCGACTTTGCCCAGCACGTCATCGAGAACATGGCCGAACGCGTGCAGCACCTCGTCACCCTCGTCGCTGATTTATCCTTGCGGTCGGTTATGGGCCGGTTGGCCCGCCTGCTGCTGGAAGACGCCGATGGCGACACCCTGCATCGGCCCCAATGGTACACCCAAAGCGAACTCGCTGCCCGCCTGGGCACTGTTCCCGACGTTATTCAACGCGCCCTGCGCACGCTTGAATCCGATAACATTATTGAAGTACAGCGTCATCTCATCCGCATACAAGATCGTTCCACGCTCAACCAAATCGCCACCTGACTGCTCATCAACGAAGCCTTAACTTGCCGAAGGCTGGCCAGCACCAGATTTCAACAGCAGTACGACAAGTTCACCACCCGCTCAATGAGCCGCTTCTAGCCACATAACTTCTTCATACATTTTCGCTATAATGTGCTGTCGGAAACATAACCTCAATGAATTATTTCATTCCAACTCAGCACCCGTATCTGAGGAACCGATCATACGTCTTTAGTAATAGGGAAATATGGTGAACGATCACGAACAGAGCCGATTGCAGCGAGCGCGATCATTCGATAGGCAAGCATTGGCTGCGATCTTCGATGAATATCAGCAGCCAATTTATCGCTACATATATCGGCAAGTCGGTGACGTGGAAGTAGCCCGTGATTTAACATCCGATGTGTTTCAACGCTTTCTCCAGGCCCTGCAAAAAAATCAAGGACCGGATGATCAGTTGAAAGCATGGCTTTACCGGGTTGCCCACAACAACGTGATTGATTATTACCGGCGGCGGCAGCATCGACAGCATTTGCCATTGGATGAACGTGTGGTGGAAAAAAGCGACGGGCCGGCAGCTTTAGCCGAACGCAACATTTCAGCCGAGCTGGTGCGAGAAGCATTAGTCCAACTCACACCCGACCAACGGGAAGTCATCACCCTGAAGTTTTTAGAAGGTTTTTCAAATGTAGAGGTAGCCGAGTTGTTGAACAAACCAATCGGGGCCGTAAAATCACTCCAGCACCGGGCATTAGCTGCTTTACAGCGCCAATTGGTTATGGTTCAGGATCAAGAATCCGTATGAACATGCATTTTACAGACATCTTAGACATCGCTTTACAGCGGCAAGCCAATGACGAACCAATTAACGCCATTTTGGCCGATTACCCACAGCAAGCCGCTGCGCTGGCCCCGCTGCTGAACGCTGCCCAGGCGCTCAACGTGGTCCAGCCAGTCGTCATGCCTGAAGCCGAAGCGCTGCAAGCCGACCGCTTGCAATTCTTGGCCCAGGTTGAACAGACGCTCCCCGCACCCGTACCTAATGGATTCCTGGCTCGTTTTAATCAGTGGACAACTCACCAGTTTCCCTGGATTTTGTCAACGAATCGAAGAAGGGAGCCAAAACGTATGAACGCATTAATTTTGAAAGCAGCTTTAGTATTAACTTTATTATTTGGAGCAGCAGGGGGAACGGCCGTACTGGCCCAGGAAAGCCTGCCCGATTCACCTGTTTACCCGATCAAACTGGTCTTAGAAGACGCCCGTCTGGCCCTGAACAAGGATGGCACTGAAGAAACAACCCTGCATTTCAGCTTTGCCGAAGAACGGGCTCAGGAAATGGTGGCGATGGCTGCGGCTGGTGATGTTCCGGATACGGCCGTGCAAGCCCGCCTGGAAACCCACATCAACGAAGCCCTCAACCTGGCCGCCCAGCAGCCCGACGAAACCATGTTCAAATTACTCACGCAAGCCCAAAACATGGTTAAGACCCAATTACAAAACATAGCCAACGTAGAAGCCGGCGCCAATGAAGCCGCTCAGAAAATGTTGGGCGAAGCCGCCGGTTTTCTCAACCGTGCTGGTCAGGAAATCGAAAGCGGACTGCAAACACCCCAAATCTTCCGCGCCCGCTACGGCAACATCCCCGAAGGCATTGTGCCCCAGGATGCCGGCCCTTGCAACACAGGCGACTGTGAACCGGCCGGCGATGCCAACAAATTCGGCCAAGACCCCGATAATGAAGGACAAAACGGCCCTGGCACTTGCGACGGCGAAGATTGTGAGCCGGTCGGTGATCAGAACCAATTTGGCCAGAATGAGGACAACGAAGGGCAAAACGGCCCCGGAGATGGCACTTGCGAAGGCGAAGATTGCAATCAATACCGCTACCAATATGGCCTGGACGACCTGCCATTAGAACCGCCACATTATCAATACCAAAACCTCACCGGTAATGGCGATGGCGAATGCAACAACGGCGATTGTGTGCCCGGTGGCAACGACGTGAATCACGGCGACGGCAATAATGGTGATGGTAACAATGGTGATGGCAACAACGGCGACGGTAACAACGGCGACGGCAATGGTGACGGTAATAACGGCGACGGTAACAATGGTGATGGTAATAACGGCGGCAGTGGCGGCAACGGCGGTGGTAATGGCGGTGGTTAGCCCCAAATTTCATTAGCCTCCCTAATCCGAAGCCCACCGGTCTCGGTTAAAGAGGAGTTCGCCAAACTCGCGAACTCCTCTTTTCATTTCCCTATTCTACACAATGCCGCAGGCCGAACCTGTCGAAGCCCGCACTGCCTTCGACAAGCTCAGGCAGCATCAAAAAAAACTCGGGCAACATCGACAAGCTCAGGCAGCGCCGTTACAATTTGGGTATGATGACAATCTCTTCCAAAACATGGCGTTGCCTATTGATCATTGGCGATTTACTCGCTCTGATTCTATTTGTCCTGGTTGGGCAGGCTGATCACGGTACTGTCAATCAAGGCAATCCATTTGGAGGCATACTGCAAGCGTCATGGGAATTCGCTTTGCTCTGGCTGCTGGCTGGTTGGCTGTTAGACGCCTTCCCGCGATTTGAAGATTGGGCGGCCCGGATTTTGTTAATCCGGGCATTGGTAACGTGGTTAGTCGCTGCCCCGTTGAGTTTACTGCTGCGGTCATTAGTGCTGGCCCGATTGAATATCCCTACCCTGTTTTTGGCGGCAACACTGGGGTTTGGTATCCTTTTTCTGTGGGCCTGGCGGCTGCTGCTTATCTTGCTCTGGAGGAGAATCGCAAAACGATAATTTACGTGATGATACAGCACGCCGCCCGAGCTTGTCGAAGGCAATTGGGCTTCGGCAGGCTCAGCCACCGATCGTTCTAAAAAGAGCGCTTAAAGATGATTCAACTATCTTCTAGCGCTTTTTTGCTGCCTAAACCCGACAAAAGTCGGCGACTCATCATCAACAAACCAGTAAGATGTTTCTTGCAATTAAAAACAAAAGGAGCATTTTATGGAAAAAACTACGCTGTATCCCCACTGGGAAGAAATAATTGTGTATTCAGATGCTGGCCCGCAGCCGCAAATTCTACTGGCTAATGAAAAAATCAAGTTTATTTTGGCGGGACTGGAGCCGGGTCAACAGATTCCAGAGCATGCTGAAGCGCAGGCTGTTTATCATTTTCTGGCGGGCCGCGGCTGGATGACAGTTGATAGTGAACGATTGGCTGTTAGCCCAGGCGTAACGATTGTTATGCCGGAAGGGGCTGTCAGGGGCATGCAGGCAGAAACACGACTGGCTTTTCTGGCTACTCGTATTTCATAATCGGGTAAAGGCTGGTAAATAACATGAAGTTTTGGTCTAAGTGGTTACGCAAGATTCATCGTTGGCTGGCTGTGCCAACTTTTATTTTAATTCCAACGGCCGTTATCCTCAAATTAACCGGTAATGGCGCAGTAATGACCGCTGTACCCCAATGGGAAATGGTGCAGTCATTATTAATGCTCTTTTTAGCCATCACGGGTTCATATCTGTATCTACTGCCTTATTTAACCAAATGGCAGCGGCAGCAGAAACGCAAAAATAGTATTTCACCCAAACAAGAACCAATTTCAACGGGGGATGTAAAATGAATCCTTATCTTTTGATGGTTGTTTTGTATCTTTCTGTTGCCGTACTGGGCGCGCTGGAGTCTTCGTTTTCCAGTTTGCAAATCCTGCCCTGGTTTAACGGGATGAAATGGCTGCGCATTCACTTAATTACGCTGGGAGCGCTGACGGAAACAATTTTCTGGTTGATGCCGCTTTTGGTGGCCCAGCGGGCTAAACTGCCGCATCCCAAATTGCGTTGGGATATCTGGCTCTCGCTAAATGGGGGCATTTTGCTGCTGCTGGTTGGTATTCCGCTGGTCGATTTTGTGCCTATTTTTGCCGGCGGCACGCTAGTTTTCGTGGCGGCGGTTTTGTTAATAGGCCAGTTGTGGGGAATGAAAGCGGTTGGAAAGGATACGGCCGTTTCCTCCCCAACTCGTAAGTTTTACATAGCCGGACTCAGTTATTTTCTGCTGGGCATCATTGTAGGCACCGGGTTGTGGTTTGGGTGGGCCGAGCCGCTGCACATTGCCACGCCGCTGGAAGTACATATTCATGCCAACAATTGGGGTTTGTTATCGTTGGTTTTCGCCGGGCTGCTGATTGATTTGTACCCAATTTGGGCAAAACGGCCGTTAGCCAACCCTCAATCTATCAACACCATTTTCTGGATGATGACCGCCGGGGCGTTTGGCCTCATCTTCGGACCCTGGTTTGCGGCCACCTGGCTGCTCGTCCCCGGTTTGCTGTTGCATTTGGGCGCAACCGGCTGGCTGCTTTACAACATCATCAAACCCCTGCGCGGCGACCGCGCCGCCTGGACGCCGGGTATGCTGCATCTGGTTACATCCTACTTTTGGATTCTCGCGCCTGTTCTGGTTGCCCCGTTAGTTCTGCTGCAAGTGCCCGGCATCCCCGGCCACAGCATTGAGGCCAATGCCCCCCAGGCTTTAATTTACGGCTGGGTGCTGCAATTCGGCTATGCTCTTATCCCCTATTTTGTCCGGCGCGTTTTTCTGCCCCAGGAAGCACCTAAACTGGGCGGCAGCCGCTTCAGTCTGGTTACCGTTCATCTTGGTGGGATATCGTTGTGGGCCAGCATTTTTGCCGAAGGCTCCCTTCGAGGCATTTTACATGGATCGGCCTATTTGCTGTGGGCGCTTTCCTTGCTGCCCATTGTGTACGAATTATGGCAAATTGTTCGTTCCGGAATGGAACGGGCTGAAGTTGAATTGGCCACGGCCGATTGATGCTGGAATAAGGTTCATCAATCTTCTTTAACTGTTCAGGTCGCTGCCTTCGACAGGCTCAGGCAGCGACCTGAACAATTACTTCTTTTTTATTCCATTAAACCGGCAGCCAACAATGTGTCGTGTACGGCCGTAAACGTATCCGCATCAACCTGTGAAACCTGGCCCTCGTCAACCAATCGCCGCAAGAAAATCGTCTGCCGGCTTTCCTCACCGCCGCGCGTTTGCCCTTCATCAGCCACCAACAGCACGTCCATCAAAGCGTGAACCGTTAGAAAAGTGTCACCGTCAACCTGCGTGATGAGGCCTTGCGATACCCCTTCGGCCACCATCTCGGCATGTTTGACCGCTTCTTCCACCGGATCATAAGCGGCATGGTCACCCTGTTGATCGGATTCAACCTGACCGCTGCCCAGCGCTCGCATATAGTTAATCAAATCCCAACGAGTCTGCTCATCCAAAATATTTTTCCAGGATGGCATGACCGAATTAAATGGCGCAAACAAGCCGCCTTCGCTGATGCGATAAAACAAGTACGCGTCACTCATCATCTGGCTGGTATGGGCAATAGCAGCCGGTGCCGGGTTTAGGGCAGCGCCCGCCGGCCCATCTCCCTGGCCTGTTTCGCCATGACAAACCAGACAGCGTTCACCATAGATAGCTGCCCCGCGAGCCAAAGATTCGTCATCGCTGGTGACCGGGTTAACCAGGCTGGCATATTCATCGGGGATAGGTGCATGATGGCGATCCCGCATTGCACTGTTGGCCCCCATCCCCCCGCCCTGATGCTCTGTTGTGGGAACGGCCGTTGCCAAATCAGACTCCACCAAGGCTTCTGTGGCCGGTTTGCAAGCCACCAATAAAATCAAAACAAACAAAAAAACAGATAATTTAAATTTCACTATTTCCTGCTCCTATTCGCAAACAGTTTGCGCTCAAGCCCCAAAATTAGTATGGACAAGGCAATCAAGCTAACTCTTCGTCAACATTATTGCGACAACAATGCGATCATATGACGGCCGTATAAGAATTCCAAATTCTGCGAAGCATTGCCACAAAGTCAAACGTCTTCATTCATTTCGATTATAAAACCCCATCCATTCGACAAATATTAAGAGCCTATCCTAAAATTAACCGCGGAGAACGTAGAGCGCGCGAAGATAAAGCAATTATTTCTCCGAGTTCTCCGCGACCTCTGCGGTTTTTCGGATAGATTCTAAGATTAGTATTTGACATCGTACATCCTTACTTTGTTTTGTAAACACAGGTGCGAATTATCGAATTACTGAAGCAGTTTTGCGGAGAACCCAGACATAACAACTTATTATATCCTTCCACAAAACTGTATTAACTCATGCCTGGGCGTAATTAAAAGACCAAAATTCATATATCCTTTATTGAGTGACTCTTCTACCAACCGTCTCGCTTGTAAGAAAAACGTAAGTATTTCTTTAAGCTGGCACTTATAGAATTCCTCAATCCCGGTGGGTGTTTACGCATGCATACATTGTGCTTTATCGCACAATCTTGACGGTGAAATTTAAGAACAGTAATCTTTTACCATTGATACATGCAGTTTGACCCACTTACCATAAATCATTCTAAATATCCATTTTGCCTAAACCTGGTGTTTGGGCAAATCAACAGCATTCAAAAGTAATATAACTTACTTCCAAATATGCTGACTATTTATTTGTTGGGTAATAGCCGATTGTAATCAATTAATAATACTTTTGTTCCGGGGCATTATTCAAAGGGTTTAGTCCTATTTAGATGAAGACACTTCTTCCCCCAAACAAAAGGATTTAGAGGAGGTGGTTATAAAAAGAGCCAATTGTTAATGTTAGTCTTTCCATTACTTACTGAAAATCTTATTTAAGCAAAAGGAAAATAGTGAGGAAAACTATGAAGAAGATCAGTTTATTGTTAGTGCTGTTGATAGTTCTAATAGCTGCACTCCCAGCAGCAGGCCAGGAAGGACCTGACCTTCAGACACCGGCAGATGTAGTTAACAGCATCAACGCAAACAAAACAAAGTCAGTGTATCTTGTCCTGATGCGCGACGATCCGGTTATTGCCTATGATGGCAATATTGGCACTTTGCAAGCCACTCAACCGGCGGAAGGGGAAAAAATCGATCCTGACAGCTATCACGTTTTAAGATACGCGACCTACATTAAAGCCGGGCACAATCAGGCTTTGGCTGCGGCCGGTGTAAACCTGGATGCCAAGCTTTATGATTACGTTTACTCTGTTAACGGCTTCGTAGCTCAATTAACCGAGGCTGAGGTTGCTGCACTGGAAGGCCAGGCAGGTGTTATGGCTGTTTACCAAGACGAACTTCGTTACCCCCAAACAGACAACACCCCTGATTTCCTCGGCATTGCCGATCGTGGTGGTGCCTGGGCTGCTGGTTACACTGGTGAAGATGTTGTGGTTGGTGTCATTGATACCGGCATCTGGCCAGAACACCCCAGCTTCTCCGACACAGCAATGCTGTGCGTGAATGCCGATGGCGACACACGCGAACCCAACAAATACGGCAATTGCCGCCGTGGATACGAGCTAACAGAAGTGGTAGTTTACGGCCCTGCGCCAGCATCCTTTACTGCTACAACTTGTGATTTTGGTAACACAGCTTTCAATCCGCTGGATGCTCCTTTCACCTGCAACAACAAACTCCTGGCCGCCCAATCCTTTGGTTTAGGTTACCATGGTGGAACCGGCGCGGGAACGCCTCCGGGATCATATCTGTCGGCTCGTGATGCCGACGGTCATGGTACGCACACAGCCAGCACGGCCGCCGGTAACAAAGATGTTCCGGTTACCCTCCAAGGCAGTGAATTGGATCCCATTAGCGGTATGGCTCCTCGCGCCCGCATTTCCGTCTACAAGGCTTGCTGGGACGGGTGTGCTGTTTCTGACCTGGTGGCCGCTATTGACACGGCCGTTGCCGATGGTGTTGACGTCATCAACTACTCCATTGGTTCCAGCTCCTACCTCGTTGGCCCAGACGATGTTTCCTTCCTCTTTGCTGCTGATGCTGGCGTATTTGTCGCCACATCTGCTGGTAACAATGGCCCTGGCGCCAGCACCGTTGGTTCACCGGCTTCTGTGCCCTGGATTACGGCCGTTGCCGCCACCACCCAGAACCGCAGCTTCGACAGTATCATCACTTTGGGTAATGGCGCTCAATACATTGGTACAGGCATTGGCGTAACCGGAGAACTGCCGCTAGTTGATGCAGCCGCTGCCGGTGATGCACTTTGCAACATTGGCGCTCTGAATCCGGCCGTTGTCTCCGGCAACATCGTCCTCTGCTTGCGCGGTGCAATTCCGTTGGTTGACAAAAGCCAGGCCGTTTTGGAAGCTGGTGGTAAAGGTTTGATCCTCTACAATGCTTCCGCCGCTCAAACACCTTACCTGACGTCACATGCAGTTCCCACCGCTCACACAACCTATGACGTTGGTGTCGCTGTAAAAGATTACATCGCCGCCGCCGGCAGCTCAGCAACGGCTTCCCTCTATGGTGGCATTTACGTTGATAGCCCGGCCCCATGGATGGCCAGCTTCTCATCACGTGGTCCCAACCTGCAGTCCTCCGACATTATCAAACCGGACATCGCTGCACCTGGGTTTGGTATCCTGGCTGGCTACACACCGACACCATTCACTGGCGCACCGGATGAAATGTTTGCTGTTATCCAGGGTACTTCCATGTCCAGCCCGCACATCGCTGGTATCTTTGCCTTGATCAAACAAGCGCATCCAGACTGGAGCGCTGCCATGGCCAAATCGGCGATGCAAACCACAGCCTTCAACACTTCTGCACAAGACAATTTCATTATGAAAGAAGATGGTGTGACACCGGCAGATCCCTTTGATGTAGGCGCGGGTTTTGTGAATATGGCTGACAAAGCTCTCAAGCCAGGCTCCATTTTTGAACCAGGTCTCGTTTATGACGCTGGCCTCTTCGAATATGCTGGCTATACCTGCGGTGCTAACCTGGGTGTATTTACCACCGGCACCTGCAACTTCCTTAATGCCATTGGCGTCCCCAGCGATCCCAGCGATCTGAACCTGGCTACCATTGGCGTTGGTGAATTGGTCGGCACACAAACTGTGTACCGTACAGTTACCAGTGTCGCCAAGACACAACGCACTTTCAAGGTTTACGCTTTTGCACCCGATGGATTTGATGTCACGGTTACTCCGGACAAACTCAAGTTGGCTCCTGGTGAATCAGCGACATACGCTGTTACCATCACCAATGACGGCACGGCCGTTGAAGGTGAATGGGCCTTCGGACGGTTAGAATGGCAATCTGGCAGCTACAAAGCAACCAGCATCATGGCTGTTCGTCCCTATCCGTTCGCCGGACCAGCTGAAGTCTCCGGCACCGGTGCCAGCGGTTCCGCCAGCTTCGACGTCCAGTTCGGGTTCGATGGCAATTACTATGCCAACGCCCATGGTCTGGAAGCGGCCAGGTTAACCCCCGGTAATGTCGCCGATGATCCGGGTAACTCTTTCACCCCCTTCGGCCCAGGTACAACCCTGCACATGATCAACGTACCTGTGGGATCGGCCTATGCCCGCTTCTCGCTGTTCGATGACTTCACCGACGGTGCTGATGACCTCGATTTGTACGTTTACTACCCAACTGGTGCATTTGCCGGTGGCAGCGGTTCAGGCACTTCAGCCGAACAGGTTGATGTACTCATGCCGATGGCTGGCGATTACTATGTATTCGTACATGGTTGGGGCACTGATGGGCCAGACGCGAACTACACGTTATTCGACTGGTCTGTATCATTGACCCCTGGCGGCAGCTTGAGCATTGACTCTGCTCCTACAGCCGGTACGGTTGGCAGCATCGGCACCATCGATATTAGCTGGACTGGTCTCGCAGCCGGTAAATATCTCGGTGCTGTTTCACACGCCACTGATGACGGCCTCGTCGGACTGACCGTTGTTAGTGTTGAAAATTAACGACTAAGTCGTTAACTCTCGACGATTAGATGGAAGGGTGCTCTGTAAAAGGGCACCCTTCTTTTTTATTAAAAGATGTTGTTCGATTTACGGCCGCGCGTTGCCTCAATAGAAAATGTTACCGAAGGGGTAGTCGTTGCCTCAAAAAGCATGTTACTTTCCCAATCGCACTAATTGCTTCACTTTCTCATCAATATTGCGGCGGCATTGAGCCGGATTGGTGTCCCGATATGTCGCCTGCCACAGGTCACTATTTTCAGGCGAAAGCAGCTTCATGTCCAATACCCGTTGCAAGGGCGTCTTGGGCGTTTCATACTTCTTGTACACCTTCGCGCCGGTACGCTTTTTGCTCACCAACTTGAAGGTTGGCTGAAATAGATTGGTGTAGAGATGTAACTCAGCATAGATGTCACCCAGCAATTGGTGAGCCGCCTGGGATTCAAACCGTTGATAGCCAATGGTGTGGCGCACAATTGACCAGTTTTTCTGTTCAACAAAACATTGGTCGTTTTTCTTGTAAGGGCGACAACGGGTGAAGGTAATCTTGTGCATTTGGCAATCGTTCAGAATCAGGTCATTGATAAAGACACTGTCATTGTCAGAATCAATGCCCAAAAGTGGAAAAGGTAAACGTTGTCGTAGCTGGTCTAGCGCCTCAGTCACAGCGATTTGTGAGCGGTGCCGTAAGCTGAAACACTCCGTCCAGCCAGTGGCCACATCGGTGGCGGTGAAGGAGCATAGAAACTGTCCGGCTGTACTTTCACCACAGTGAGCCACCAGGTCTATCTCGACAAATCCGGCTTGAGTGTCATCCCAGTCTGCAAAGGTGCGTACCGGGATTTGGTGTTTGAGCAGCCCCCCAGGCTTCGTCGTACTTTGACCCCGCTGCTGGCTGGTCTTGAACGGCTGTAACAATCGGTCAATGGTGGCCGGACTAACCGCCAAGACCAGCCTCTTGGTTTCCTGATCCAGCGCGAGTTCCTGATGTCGCTCCAGGGAAGTGACCATATCGGCCAAGATAGGCTGGAGCCGCTTGCCGCAGATACCGCCACAAATGCGCCAGATTTGGGTCAGGGCGCTCACCACGCTGCCTGTATAGATTTTCTGCCGACCACGACGCTCTCGCTTTGGCTGATTTTGTTGGCGCAGGCGGCGGATCGCTGCCTTGCGGTGTAGGCCGGTTACAGCCACAAACTCATCCAAAATCTTTGTTTTCTCTTTGCGGTCTGCTTTGAGGTATCTCGGTTGCAGACGCTGGACTAACTCTCGTTTACTGTGTTGACTCATTTTCGCATCCATCATGGTTGCGAAGGTAACACTTTTTATGATTCAACGACCCTTTCTTGGGTAACATTTTTTTTGAGGCAATTCGGGCCGTTTCCCCATCTGCTGTATAATAAACATTATCGGCAATAAGAAAAAGGTGGATACAATTCTCGGCCATGTTGACCTATGAATTGCTGAAAACGAAACCAAAAGAATTTCTGAGCGCAACCGGGATGACCATTGTTGAGTTTGAGCGGTTGCTGCCAGCCTTTGCCCAGGCTTATGAGACGCGGTACCGTGACGATACGACAGTAGCCGGCACACCGCGACAGCGTCGAGCCGGTGGTGGCGCCAAAGGCAAGCTGCAGCGGATAGAAGACAAACTGCTCTTTAGCCTGGTGTATCAAAAGACGTATCCCTTGCAGACGATGCAAGGTTTGCACTTTGAGATGAGCCAATCCCAAGCCAACGAGTGGATACATCGTTTGTTGCCCGTGTTGCAAAAGGCGCTGGCGACACTGGAGATGAAACCAGAACGGGAAGCGAGTGGGCTGACCACCGGTGACGCTTTGTTGACAGAACCGGCCGACTTGTTGATAGATGGCAGTGAGCGTCGGCGGCAACGGCCCAAGGACAACCAGAAACAGCGCCAACATTACAGCGGCAAGAAGAAAGCGCATACGGACAAGAACCTGCTGATAGCCAATGGCCAAACGAACCGGGTGCTCTATCTCAGTCCAACCGAACCCGGCCACACCCACGACAAGAAAATGGCTGACAACGCCAACATCACCTACCCTACGGCGACCACGCTGGGCCAGGATAGTGGCTTTCAAGGGTATCAGCCGTCCGGCGTGGCCCTGACACAGCCAAAAAAAGCCTAGAGGTAAAGAGTTGATCGCCGAGGATGTCTTTCTGAATCGCATCATTTCTGGTTTCAGGATCGAGGTCGAGCATGTGATTGCCGGGGTTAAGCGGTGTCGAATTATCAAGGATACATTTCGCAACACCAAAGAGGGGTTTTCTGACCTGGTTATGGAAGTTGCCTGTGGCTTGCATAACCTGCGGGTGACTTGCCGTCATCCAGTACCCTCTTTGGATCTGCTTGACCTGTGTACCTGACCACTATTACCGATAATGTCTAATATTAATCAACAAACCAACCATCCCACTCAAAATCGGAGCAATTGATGTACGAATCATTCGGCGCCGTCGTCACCGGCAATCAAGTGACTTTTAAGTTATTCCTGCCCGACAATGCCGTCGATCCGGCCCAGTACACGCGCGGCGGTTCACCCAAAATTAAGGAAATTCGCATTCGCGGCGATTTTCAAAACGCATTAGGTGGCGAAGATTGGGCGCTGGAGAGCGCTCCGGCAATGGTCAAAGAGGCCCACCCGCATGGCTGGCTGTGGAACTGCACTTTGCCAGACGACCTGCCCGAAGGCTATTACCAGTACAAATATTTCGTCACCTTTGAAAATGACACTGACCGCTGGATTACCGACCCCTGTACCAGATACGGCGGCAGCGACGGGCAGGAAAATTCAGCGTTTGTGGTGGGCGGCAGCACGGCCGTTGTCCAACCCATTGCCCATCGCCTGCCGCCGCAAGATTTGGTTTTGTACGAGTTGATGATTGACGATTTTACGGCCGAGTTTAGAAACGGCCGTGCCCCCATCGACGCCATCCACGACAAAATAGACTACTTGGTCGAGTTGGGCGTCAACGCCATCGAATTCATGCCCTGGACCGCCTGGCCCGGCGACGACTTTAGCTGGGGTTACGATCCCTTCCAGTTTTTCGCCGTTGAGTACCGCTACGTCCACGATAACGCACAGCCAGCCGACAAAATCTTCCGCCTCAAGCAGTTAGTAAACGCCCTGCACGAACGGGGTATCCACGTTATTATGGATGGTGTGTTCAATCACGTGCGCGCCGGGGTAAACCCTAACAAAGGTTTTCCCTATTTCTGGCTTTACCAAAATCCAGAAGAGTCGCCCTACATCGGCCAGTTTGAGCGCGGCGGCTTCTTTGAAGAGTTTGATTACAATAATGAATGTACCCAGGAATTCATCCGTGACGTGTGCTTCCATTGGCTGGACATGTACAAGCTTGATGGCATCCGCTTTGATTTTACGATTGGCTTTTACAATCCTGGGAATGTGCATGAAGGTATCACCCAACTGATTGCTGATATCAAAACCCATATGTCTGAACAAGGGCGGGAAAATGTGGCTCTTATTGTGGAGCACTTAAGCGACAATCGCTTCGAAGCGATTGATGCCGCCAATAAAATGGACGCCACCGCCTGCTGGTTTGACCCGTTTATGTATCAATCGCAGGCGTATGCGCGTTACGGCCGTATCGACTCCCAACTTCTACGCATCCTGGACGCCAACCGCGACTTTGCACCAGGGAAACTGCCCGTCACCTACGTCGAAAACCACGATCATTCCACTATTGTCAGCGAAGCCGGAGGACGTAACCATTGGTACAAAACCCAGCCAGCCGCTATCGCCCTACTCACATCGCCAGGGCTGATCATGCTGCACAACGGTCAGGAATTCGGCGATGATTACTGGCTGCCGGGTGATGGTGCGGGACGGGTGCAGCCACGGCCGTTACACTGGGACATATTCAGCCAGGATTTCGTTGGCCAGCGCTTGTTTGGCATCTATCAAAAACTTATTGCTATCCGAAAATCACACCCTATTCTCCGCTCCCGCAATTACTTTCCAACAGAGAATGACCCTGACGGCTATGGGGTTGTCAACGATCAAGTTGTGGTATTTCACCGGTATGGCAACGACGAGAACGGCCGTTTCCAACGTTTCATCATCGTC
The DNA here is from genome assembly GCA_020634245.1 of Ardenticatenaceae bacterium. Classification (GTDB taxonomy): domain Bacteria; phylum Chloroflexota; class Anaerolineae; order Promineifilales; family Promineifilaceae; genus JACKCC01. Next base: position 376,639 of record JACKCC010000009.1, read on the forward strand.
ATCAACTACAGCGACAGCAGCCAAACCATCGATATCCCCTTCTCTGGCAATGGCCTGTGGCAAGATTTGCTCAACGACAAAGCGGATTTTGTCCAGAATTATCGTTTATACTATCAACAGATCCCCTCCAATTGGGGTCGTATCTATTTCCAAAACAGTGAACAGTGAAAAGGTAGAAGCCGGAACATACTGCCTTCTGCCTCCAACCTTCTGCCTTTTCTTCGGAGGTTACGATGCATTTCAATCTTGTTTTTGAGGGGGGTGGCGCCAAAGGCATGGTTTTTGTTGGGGCCATGCAAGAATTCGAACGGCGCGGGCATACGTACGGCCGTTTACTGGGCACATCCGCCGGAGCTATCACCGCCGCCCTTCTAGCCGCCGACTTTTCAGCCACGGAAATGATGGAGCAGGTCAACGAAAAACTACCCGATGGTTCGCCCCGCTTTTCCACTTTCATGGACGTGGCCGACGCCATCGCCGACCAGGATTGGGAAAACAGTGTCCTATTTAAGCTGTTTCAACAAATTGATTGGCCTTTCATCCCCGAAGCGGCCGAACGCCGCATGGATGATCGCGTGTTCAATCAATTTATGAAACTCAAGGTTTACCGGCTGATATTCACCTTCCTGGAATTGGGCGGCCTGTACGCTGGCGATGCCTTCCTGGCCTGGCTGCGGGAAAAGTTGGATATGAACGGCCGTAACCTGGGCCGCGCCACTTTAGCCGAATTTTACGAACACACCGGTAAAGACCTCAGCGTTGTCGCCTCAAACACCACCAACGGCGATATTTTGGTGCTCAACCATCGCACCGCCCCAAAATGCCCGGCGGCCTGGGCCGTGCGCATGTCCATGAGCATCCCCTTCATCTGGCGTGAGGTGCGCTGGAAAGGCGATTGGGGATTGTATGACGGCCGTGACATCACCAATCACGCCATTGTCGATGGCGGCCTCAACTCCAACTTCCCCATTCGTCTGCTCATTTCTCGCAGTCCCGATGTCACCGACGTAATGGGACCGCACGATGGCGCGTTTGCCCTGGGTATGCTCATCGACGAAACGTTACCCGTCCCCAACGCTCCGGCCCTCCGCCAACACAAAGAGGTTGATCCCAAGTCGCCAATGGCTATTCCCAATCTGCCCATTGTGCGCCGCGTATCCAACCTGGTAAACACAATGACCAACGCCCACGACAAAACGGTCATCGAAGCTTACAAAGACGGCGTCTGCCGCCTGCCGGCCCAAGGGTATGGCACCACGGAATTCGACATGAGCGATGAACGAGTTACCGCATTGGTAAACGCCGGTCAACAAACAATGAGTAACTTCTTTAATAACTTTGATCTAAGAAAATAAAATATTGCTCTACAAACGCTTGATTTTTCCACCGAAAAAAGCGTAAACTATAAGCATCGTTGCATCATCGTTCACAACGGCATCCGGATTTACACAGTTTCCGGAAAACGTCGCAGTATTCATCGCAGCCGCTGACAATTTGTTGGCGGCTTTTTTGTTACCCGTTTTGGGAGAGTGAATGAGGTGGTAAGATGCAAAAACAATATTATGTAAGCGGCCGTTACCAGGCCCGTTATCCCAATGGTTACCACACCGGTGACATTGGAATCAGTACTCACATTCAGGCCAAAAATGAAGAAGCCGCCAAAAAGGCAGCTCAAGAGAAAGCCATCAAAGAGCATGGCTATGTGCAGTTTAACTGGTTAAATGTGAACGCGCGGCAAATTTAATGCACGGCAAGTTCAGTACTTTGAATTTTCCCGGAAACCCGTCTGGAAGTTTCTGGGAAAGTAGCCAAATTCTTTCTGCAATTTATCTGATAAACACCTGCTTTGAGTCGTTTGCCTTTCCGGGGCAGCAATGCCATAATGTTTTGCGTTCAATTATTGTTGGTAGTTGAAAGCTCAACCCATGGCATTTGATGATTGAGACAACCAAACCGGAACAGGCGGCCAGTCCGCGCCGCATTTTTGTATTTTTACTTTTATACCGCTGGCTAAGCTTGAGTGTACCGCTGGTTGCATTGTTGTTTGAGCCGAACGGCACGCTGCTCCTGGCTTTGTTAACGGCCGTTGCCGTAAACGGCCTCATCTCCTTTTTCCCCACTCAACTCAACCAGGCACTGCGTTATCGACCCTGGCTGTTAACGGCCGATCTCATCCTCATGGCTGCCCTCATCGCCTTTACAGGAGGCTGGCAAACGCCATTTTACTTTTATTCGCTCAATCCTTTGTTGATTGCCGCTTTTTTCTTTGGTTTGCGCGGAGCGGCAACGGCCGTGTCCCTTTTTCTCCCCCTTTATGCCGGCGCACTTATCGTTGCTGCGGCCCAGATTGCCACCCCTTTTAACTGGCTGTTGGTGGTAACGGCCGTTGTTGGCTACTATCTCATCAGCGGCATGTTTGGCTTCGCTGCCAGCCTGCTAACCAGCCTGCGTCTGGCCCAGGACGATTTGCTGCTGTCCCATCAAGAATTGAACATGCTGCACGCCCTCACCCTCTCCTTACAAAGCGCCGCCAACGTCGAAGAAGTTCAGGAAAAGGTATTGGAGGCCATCACAACCGAGTTGGGTTTCCAAAAAGCAGTGATCGGGTTGGTTGATCCGGGCAGGTCCGTTATCAGCGGCTGGTTGGGGCGTGTGCGCGACGGCCACATCAGTGAAAGCGGCAAACTGATTCATTCCATTGAAATTCCATTGAATGACACCAGCGGACCGGCTGCCAACGCCTTAATAAACCGGCAGCACATCCGGGTAACCGGCGACTGGTTGAACGACCAATTTCAGCTAAACGACTGCACCATTTTGCCGCTTTATTTACGGGAACACCAGATTGGCGTGTTGTTGGTAGAGACGGAAGGTGTGACGGAAGAGATGATAAGAAACGGCCGTTTAACCACCCTCACCGCCATAGCCAGCCAGTCCGCCGTTGCCATTGGCACCACCCTCCTGTGCATCAATCGCGCCCAGCAAATCGCCATCCAGGAAGAACGAATGCGCATCGCCCGCGATTTGCACGATACTGTCTCCCAATCAATGTTCGGCATCGTCTATACACTGGACGGCAGCCTCAAACTGCTGCCGCAGCAGCCGGAGGCTGCCAAACCAGAGCTGGAACGCGCCCTGAAAACCGCTGAACAGGTGCGGGCTGAAATCCGCCACTCCATCCTCGACATCTGGCCATCCGAACTCACGGCTGAGCGCTTCACGGCCGATCTGCAAAAATACGTTCAAGATACCTGCCATATCGATGGCTTGCAGCTCACGTTTGATGTGCGCGGCGAATTCGGCATATTGTCATTACAGGCGCGGCGCAGTCTTTACCGCATCTCGCAGGAAGCGCTGGCCAACGTCACCCGCCATGCCGCCGCCAGCGAAGCGCGGGTTTGCGTCGACATTGCTCAAGGACGGGCCAAGCTGGTTGTACGGGATAACGGCCGTGGCTTTGAACCGGCGGTGGCGCTGGCCAGGGAGTACGGCCGTGAACATTTTGGTCTGCGCGGTATTCAAGATCGTACCCAATCCTTAGGCGGCGAATGCCATATTTTCAGCCAGCCCAATGCCGGAACATCCATTATTGTGGATATTCCGGTTTAAGGACTCGTTTGTTAGGATGAAAATCATACGCATTTTACTGGCTGATGATCACGAAGTTGTAAGGCGAGGGCTTTCCCTGGTCTTACGCCAGGAACCGGATTTTGTCGTTGTGGGCGAAGCAGAAAATGGCCTGGAAGCTATCGGCATGGTGTTTGATTTGGTCCCCGATTTAGCCCTCTTGGACTGGAAAATGCCCCAGATGGACGGCTTACAAGCGGCCAGGGAAATCAAGAAAAACATACCGACCGTGAGGACGATGATTTTGTCGGGAGCAACGGTGGAAACGGCCGTACTCGATGCTCTGGACGACGGCGTAGACGGATTTGTACACAAAGACATCAGCCCGCGCCAACTGGCTCACGCCATTCGCGTGGTGGCCAGTGGCAAAGCCTACCTGGGACCCGAAGTCACCCAGGCGCTCATCAGCCGCAGCCAGGCCGCCAACCAACCACCAAACCAACCAACCATCCCAACCCTCTCTCCCCGTGAAATGGAAGTCCTGAACCTGATGGCCACGCCTGCCACCTACCGCGAAATCGGAGAACAGCTTTACATCGGCGAAGAGACCGTCCGCACCTACGCCAAACGCATTTTCACCAAACTCGATCAGCCCAACCGTACCCAGGCCGTCATCATGGCCATTCGAGCCGGTTTAATTGCTATCGATTAAACCGGTTGTTTATGCTTCACCAAAAAGTTGACGTATAATCATGATTGTCACTATTCCCCACCCATTCACAAAACTCAAATTGTCACTATCGTAGTGTAATCGGATGTGAAAAATGGTCGAAACAGACATCGCCAACCAATCTGCCAAAGAGGACTTTCGCCGCGCCCGCCGCCAGGCCGCTTTACAGCAGGTTTACAACCGTATGATCGGCAAACACAACGATCTGTTGGCTTATGACGACATTCGCCGGGCATTAAAAGCACAAACACAAATCGAACGCGGCCTGCAAGAAATCCCACTAGATGCCATCGTCGGCAGTGTTGGCCGTTACACCGATTTTACCCGCAGCTTTTTACCTCTGAGCGACAGCCTGGAAGAACGATGGGCCAGAGTTTACGCGGTTGCCACCGAAGGCAGCGGCTGGCCGCCAATTCAACTTTATAAAGTTGGCGATGCCTATTTTGTTCTGGACGGCAATCATCGCGTATCAGTCGCTCGCCAACTGGAGATGGATACGATTCAGGCTTACGTTACCGAAGTCGTCACCAAAGTTCCGTTAACGCCTGACGCCAAACCGGATGAGATGATTTGCAAGGCCCGCTATGCCGAATTTTTGGAGCGAACCGATCTGGACAAGCTGCGCCCGCAGGCCAGACTAAATGTTACTGCGCCAGGTGCATACCGCATCCTGGATGAACATATTCGGCTTCACCAATATTACATGGGCCTGGAGCAGCAGCGGGATATTTCCTACCTGGATGCGGCGGCCAGTTGGTACGACGATGTATATCTGCCGATTATTCAGGTTGTGCGGGAAAAAGACCTTTTGCATGAATTTCCGGATCGAACGGAGACAGATTTGTACATTTGGCTGACGCAGCATCGAGCCGAATTGGAAGAATCGTTGGGCTGGAACATCAGCACGCAGGCTGCTGCCGCCGATTTAGTGGATATGAAAAGTGAAAAACCAGGTCTGGCCCGTGTAGGCAAACGCATCATTGATGCTGTTGTGCCCGATGAATTACAAACCGGGCCAGCCAAAGGGGAGTGGCAGCGCCAAACTTTGATTCAGCGGTATCTGGATAAGTTGTTTAACTATGTGCTGGTTCCTGTCAGTGGTGAAGAGCAAAGCTGGCAAGCGTTAGAACAGGCCATTGTGGTTGCCCGGCGGGAAAACAGTGAACTGCGCGGGCTGCACCTTGTACCCGGCGAAACAGTACTGGCTAATCCTGATGCCGAGACCGTTCAAGCCCAGTTTGCTCGTCGCTGTGAAGAGGCCGGAGTAAACGGCCGTCTCATCACCGAAACCGGCCCCATCGCCAAAACCATCATTGACCGCGCCCGCTGGAACGATCTTGTCGTCATGAATCTGGCCCACCCACCGGGGAAAACTGTTGCAGCCCGGCTGGAATCAGGCTTCCGGCAGGTCATCCAGCGCAGTCCACGGCCGATATTGGCTGTCCCGCACACAATTTCCCCGCTCGACAAAGCGCTGCTAGCTTATGATGGCAGTGATAAAGCGAAAGAGGCCCTTTTCATGGCCGCTTATCTAGCCGAACAGTGGCACATTCAATTGGTGGCGGTGATTGCCCATGAGAAAAAGGCAGTGAACACGGCCGTTACCGACCATGCCCGCCGCTACCTGGAACTGCACGAAATCGATGCCCAATTCGTAATTGAATCGGCACCGGCGGCTGATTTGATTATGGACACGGCCGCTTCCTGTGCTTGCAATCTAATCATCATGGGCGGCTACGGTGCACAGCCAGTAGTGGAAGCCGTTCTCGGCAGCACCGCCAACGAAATCCTGCGGCGCACGACCATACCCATCCTCATTTGCCCATAATTTGTCCCCTTTTCGGGGGACAGCCAAATCCCCGCCAGGGGTGACACACAATTTGTCAATTCTCGTTACAATTTCAGCCCATACTATTTGGTTCCATTGGCTCAATTTTTGTACGCATGACATCTTTACAAACGGCCGTTTCCCACAAAACTATAGACCTCTCCGGTCAGCGCTGTCCCAATCTGGTATTGGGAATCATCAAAGCGCTGGCAGAAATGGAAAACGGCCGTGTCCTGCAAATCATCGCCACCGACCCCAACGCCCCATCCAACGTCGCCGCCTGGAGCCGCCAGGCCAAGCATCAGCTTATCGAAATGTACGAAGAAGATGGCAAATTCATCTTTTATCTGCGTAAACGCGATACGTAATTCAGGAAGGAGTTATGACCATATCTGTAGACGTTCCCATAACCACGGGTACGGCCGATAAAAACTACGGTTTTGTCATTGACAACCGCAAGTGTATCGGCTGCCATGCCTGCTCAGTGGCCTGTAAATCGGAGAACGAAGTGCCGCTGGGAGTGAACCGAACCTGGGTTAAATACGTGGAAACCGGACAATACCCCGACACGCGCCGTCACTTCCAGGTCACCCGCTGCAATCACTGCGCCAATCCGCCCTGCGTCCGCATCTGCCCCACCCAGGCGATGTTCCAGCGGGCCGACGGCATTGTTGAATTTGACAGCAGCGTCTGCATCGGCTGCAAAGCATGTATGCAAGCCTGTCCCTACGACGCAATTCACATTGACCCGAACACCAACACCGCAGCGAAATGTAATTACTGCGCCCATCGCACCGAAATCGGCCTAGAACCGGCTTGCGTTGTCGTTTGCCCGGAACACGCCATCATCGCCGGCGACATGAACGACCCCAACAGCGAAATCAGCCACATTTTGGCCCGGCAGGACGTGACCGTGCGCAAACCGGAGCAAGGCACGTCGCCCAAGTTGTTCTACATCAACGGGAAGGACGTGACGCTGCACCCAACGGCCGTTGACCGGACACCAGAAACCTTCATGTGGGCTGATGTCATTCCGCTGCATGAAGGGGTGGGCGACCTACGGTCGCAGGGGCGAAGGGGTGAAGGGGTGAACGGTCACCACGCTAATGGCCATGTAAAAGCGATTGCTACTCAGCCGCGCAATGGGTCGGTTAATGCGATGGAAACGTTGATTCGTAAGCCGCAGACGCAAGGGCAGCCGCTCAACGGTCCTATCCAGTTTGGCGGCCGCGTCGCCGAGCAGATGGTCCAGGTAGCTTACAACGCTCAGCACAAAATCCCCTGGCACTGGCCCGTCCCCGCTTACCTGACCACCAAAGGCATCGCCTCCGGCATTTTCATGATTCTAGCCCTCGGCTTTGGCATGGGCTGGTTCGAATTTGACGGCCTTACGGCATTAGTCGGTGGCTTCCTTTCGCTCCTGTTCCTGGGGGCGACAACTGCGTTCCTGGTGATTGACCTGGAACGGCCGGAACGTTTCCTTTATATTTTGCTGCGGCCGCAGTGGAACAGTTGGCTGGCCCGTGGTGCAGTCTTACTCATTGGCCTGTCCACGATTACCGGTTTGTGGTGGTTGTTTGAACTGGGCAGTTATTTATATGGCTATTCCAGCCCAATCATTCAGGGGATTTATTTGTGGCTCGGACTGCCGTTTGCGCTGGGCACGGCCGTTTACACCGCATTCCTCTTTTCCCAGGCCGAAGGACGGGATTTGTGGCAAAGTCCGCTGCTCCCCTTCCATCTGGTCGTGCAAGCCTTCATGATGGGCAGCGCCTTCTTGCTCATCATGGATTTGTTCATGGCCGTCCCCGCCGACATTGCCCACACATCCCTGATTATCTTCGTCGTGGCTTTGCTGATAGACGTGTTTGTCACCCTCATCGGCGAGTTCAGTGTGCCCCATGCCAGTGAAGTTGCTGCTAAAGCCGCACATGAGATTGTGTACGGCCGTTACCGCAATCAATTCTGGTGGGGCAGCGTCACGCTGGGGCACGCCGTTCCATTGGCGCTGGCGCTCATCATGTTCTTTGTTGCCTCCCCCTTCATCGGTGCGGTGGCCGGTTTATGCGCCGCCAGCGGTCTATACCTGTTTGAACATGCTTTCGTAATGGCCCCACAAGAGGTGCCGAACAGTTAAAACGTCATAAATCATGCGTCACCGTCTATAACGCATGACAAAATGACGCATGACGAGAAAAAACCATGACTGAAAAGAAAGGAATTCTCAACTTACTCAACACCATGCTCAAAGTAGGCGCGGACGCACCTCGCAAACCTGTTTCGGGCGCGACCAACGCGGCCGGACAGTCGCTGCCTGATTTTGCCCAGGCCAGCCCACAAGATGTGAAGATGATTGAGGTGCGGCAGGATGACGGCCGTCTCTCCCAATACCCGCCGCCCGAAACTTGGGACGACTGGGTCGAGTGGGATGGCAAAGCCTGGCCTAAAAAAGTCGCCCGCCGCTACACCCTCGTCCCCACCACCTGCTTCAACTGCGAATCCGGCTGCGGCCTCCTGGCCTACGTCGATAAAGAAACCTTCGAAATCAAAAAGTTCGAAGGCAACCCGGTTCATCCCGGCAGCCGCGGCCGCAACTGCGCCAAAGGCCCGGCCACCCACAACCAGATTTACGACCCCGAACGTATCCTCTACCCCCTCAAGCGCGTCGGCAAACGGGGCGAAGGCAAGTGGAAACGCATCACCTGGGACGAAGCGCTCGACGAAATCGGGGCCAAAATGCGCGCCAGCCGGGAAAAACGGCGCGATGGCATTATGTACCACGTCGGCCGGCCCGGCGAAGATGGTTACACCAACCGCGTCATCCAAACCTGGGGCGTGGACGGCCATAACAGCCACACCAACATCTGCTCCGCCGGGGCGCGGGCTGGCTACTATTTCTGGGGCGCATTTGATCGTCCCAGCCCTGATTACGCCAATTCGCGCACCATTCTGCTCATCTCCAGCCACCTGGAAACGGGCCATTACTTCAATCCCCACGCCCAACGCATCATCGAAGGCAAGATGGGCGGGGCCAAACTCATCACCTTTGACCCTCGCCTGAGCAACACGGCCAGCATGAGCGATGTCTGGCTGCCCACCTGGCCCGGCAGCGAACAATCCGTCCTCCTGGCCATCGCCAACCACCTCATCCAAAACGACCTGTACGACAAAGAGTTCGTACGCCGTTGGGTCAACTGGGAAGAAACCCTGGAAGCGGTAAAAGACAAGAGACTGGAGATTGGAGACTTGAGACTATTCAACGAAATCTCAAGTCTCCAGTCTCCAGTTTCCAGTGACAAATTCGCTCTATTCGATCGCTTGCTAAAAGACCTCTACGCCGAATTTACCTTCGAGAGGGCAGCGGTAGAGGCACAAGTTCCGGTGGAGCGTATCCGTGAAGCGGCTGAGTACGTGGCCAACTGCGACGGTAAACTGGCCACCCACACCTGGCGCAGCGCCAGCATCGGCAATTTGGGCGGCTGGCAGGTGGCGCGGGCGTTGTTTTTCCTCAACGTGCTGACCGGCAGCGTCGGTACACGCGGCGGCACGTCGGCCAACAGTTGGAACAAATTCGTGCCTGCCGTCTTCAAAAAACCGCCCGCATTCAACGCCTGGAACGAACTGCACATCCCCCACGAATGGCCGCTGGCCTTCTTCGAGATGAGCTTCCTCCTGCCCCACTTCCTGGAAGAAGGGCGCGGCGACATCGACGTCTATTTTACCCGCGTCTACAACCCGATGTGGATCAATCCCGACGGCTTCATGTGGCTCAAAGCGCTGCAAGACGAAGAGAAAATGAAGTGTCACGTCGCCCTCACCCCCACCTGGAACGAATCAGCCTGGTTTGCCGATTACGTCTTGCCGATGGGTCACTCTGGCGAACGGCATGACGTCGTCAGCCAGGAAACTCACGCCGGGCAGTGGATCACCTTCCGCCAGCCGGTGCGCCGCGTGGCCATGGAACGGGCCGGCAAAAAAGTCCAGTTCACCTACGAAGCCAACCCCGGCGAAGTGTGGGAGGAAAACGAATGGTGGATTCAGCTTTCGGCGCGCATGGACCCGGACGGCAGCCTGGGCATCCGCCAATGGTTTGAAAGCCCCTATCGTCCCGGTGAAATCATCACTGTGGACGAATATTACCGCTGGCAGTTCGAGAATGCCGTTCCCGGCCTGCCGGAAGCCGCCACCAAAGAAAGATTGACGCCCCTCGAATACATGCGTAAATACGGCGCGTTCGAGGTCACGGCCGAAAATTACACCCCCTACGAAAAAGAGATTGAGAGATTGGGAGATTTAGATATTAGCAATCTCCCAATCTCCCAATCTCCCAATCTCCAGGTAGACGACCAAAATCGCGTCCGCCAAAACGGCTCGGTCGTCGGCGTGATGGTTGACGGGAAGCCTAAAGTCGGTCTCAACACCCCCAGCCGCAAACTGGAATTCTTCAGCCCTACCCTCTACAACTGGGGCTGGCCGGAGCGGGAATACACCATTCCCTGGACGCTCAAAAGCCACGTCCACCCCGACAACATCGAATTCGAAAAAGGCGGCATGCTGCTGCTGCCCAACTTCCGTCTGCCAACACTTATCCATACACGGAGTGCTAATGCTAAATGGTTATACGAAATCAGCCACAAAAATCCGGTCTGGATGCACCCATCCGACGCCAAACGATTAGGCGTCACCACCGGCGATTTGATTCGGGTGGAAACGGAAATCGGTTATTTCATCGATAAAGCCTGGGTAACTGAAGGTATCAAGCCCGGTGTGATAGCGATGAGCCATCATCTGGGCCGCTGGCGGCTGCAAGATGATGTGGGCGTTGGCCGGGGTATGTCTAATCTGGCCCAACTGAGCGAAGACGGCAGCGAGCATCGGTTGAATGTCCTCAAAGGCGGCGGCCCTTGGGAGACGTTTGACCCGGATACCAGCCGCATCTGGTGGAAAAATGTGGGCGTGCACCAAAACCTGACTCATGCCGTTCATCCCGATCCCATCAGCGGGGCGCACTGCTGGCTGCAAAAAGCGGTCAACGTGCGTAAAGCCAACGCCGGCGAAAAGTACGGCGACGTCTGGGTGGACACGGACAAGTCGATGGCCGTTTACCGTGAATGGGTGGCGATGACGCGCAGTGCGGTGGATCACAGCCCGGATGGGTTAAGACGGCCGTTCTGGTTAAACCGCCCCCTCAAACCAGTTATAGAAGCGTATAAACTGCCCGAAAAACCGTTCGGAAGAAAATGATGCGTAGTGAACGATGAATGATGAGTTCCGCATTCATCATTCCGCATTCATCATTTCCAATTGGAGGAATCATGTGGTTTGAAACGATTATCAGAGAGGAAACCGGGTGCGCGGCGTACATGATTGGCTGCCAGCGCACCAACGAGTGTGCCGTGTTCGACCCGTTGTGGGACATCCAGCCTTACCTGGACATGGCCAAAAAACAAAAATCAAAGATTCGTTACATCATCGATTCGCACAGCCATGCCGACCACATATCCGGGGCACGGCTGCTGGCCGAAGCAACCGGCGGCGAGTTGATTTTGCCCGAATTGGCGGATATCACCTACGAAGCAACCCGCGTCAAACACGGCGCTTTGATCAAGATGGGCGGCGTAGGATTGGAAGTAGTGCATGTGCCCGGCCATCGCCCGGAACAGATTAATTTGTTGGTGTACGATTATCCGCGCGGCGACGAACCCTGGTTTATCCTGACGGCCGATTTTGTCATGGTTGGCGATGTGGCCCGGCCCGACCTGGCTCAGGCTGGGGATGAAGGTGCGCCGGTACTCTATGATGTTTCAATACCTCGTTTCTTAGGTTTACCTGATCATGTGGAGGTTTATCCTGGCCACCTGGCCGGTTCGACTTGAGGACGCGTCACCAGTGGCAAGGTTGCCACTACGGTTGGTTACGAGCGGCGTTTCAATGACGCATTAAAAATCAAAGACAAGAAACGGTTTACGGCTTATATGCAAGATGAGCAGCCGGTCAAGCCGGCTAACATTCTGAATATTGTGGCGACGAATCAGGGGAAACGGCCGTTAACCCTCACCAAACCCGTCGCCAAACCCCTCTCCCCGGCCCGCATCAAAGAACTGATGGCCGCCGGGCACGCCGTCGTCGATGCCCGCTCATCAGCCACGTATGGCGCAGGGCACATCGCTGGTGCCTATAACGTACAAATGGACAGCACCGAATTTGAGCAGCGCGTGGGCTGGGTTGTGCCCGATAACACCCCCATCATCCTGGTTACCGACAGCGACGCTGATGCACAGAAATGTATCTACAACATGGCCTTCATCGCCCTGGATCAGTTAGTAACCGGTTTTCTTGATGGCGGCATTGATGCCTGGATGGCAGCGGGTTATCCTATCGAAACAGTACCGCAAATCGATGTTCACACCCTTCGAAATAGGCTGTTGGCCAACGGATTGCAAGTACTGGACGTACGCGAAAATGATGAGTGGGACGAAGGCCATATCGAAGGAGCGCACTTTATGCCCTACACCAGCCTGGCCCAACAGCTTGACATTCCACCCCAAATTGACAAGCTGGCCATCACACCTGACCAAAGCATTGCTGTGACCTGCGCTACCGGCAAACGGTCCAGCACAGCCATCAGCCTGTTGAAGCAAAATGGTTATAAATATCTTTATAATGTTACCGGCGGTATGGAAGCGTGGGAAAATGCCGGCTTCAAAATGATTGATGGGGACGGGAATGTATGTAGTATTTAGCAACTGTTAACAGTTAGTTGATAGCCATTAGCTTGCGCAATCTGGCAAATAGCTAACAGCTAATTGCTCTTTTTCGGGGGACCGATACAGGTGTAATTTCTGACCTGCAAAAAAAGGAGAAAAATAATGTGGGACAAAATTTTACAACCGTGGCCCTGGTATGTGGCCGGTCCTCTGATTGGTTTGATGGTTCCGGGACTGCTGCTGCTAACCGGCAAAACCTTTGGTATTTCCGGCTCTTTCCGACACATAGATGCCATATGCCTGCCCAAAAGCAAGCTGCCATACTTGCGCGACGATAACTGGCGGGCTTACATCTGGCAGCTCATCATGATTGGCGGCATCATGATTGGCGGATTTGTAGCCAACCATATCTTATCGCCTGAACCGGTGGCGTTTTTGCCCAATGATTATTACAGTTGGGGTGGTGCGTTAAAGTTGGTTATCGGCGGCATTCTGGTCGGTTTTGGAACGCGTTACGCCAATGGCTGTACATCAGGTCACACCATCATGGGTCTTTCCAATTTGCGCTGGCCCAGCCTGGTGGCCACGATTTGCTTCTTTATTGGCGGTTTGTTTACCACGTTTGTGTTGTGGCCGTTGCTTAATTAGGGAAACAGGAAACCCAACTTCCCGGAAGTTCGTATACCGTTCAATCCGGTGATGGACAACTTCCGGGAAGTTTACTGCGGAGACAATGATGAAGAATTTTTGGGCTCTCTTACTTGGTTTGGGATTTGGCATTGTGCTGGTAAAAGGTGAGGTAATCTCCTGGTTTCGGATTCAGGCGATGTTTCGCTTTCAAGAAGCACACATGTATTTGATTATTGGTTCGGCGGTTGTTGTTGGAGCGATTTCCTTGCTGATTATTAAACGCCTCCATATGAAAACGGTTTATGGCGAAGAGATTCATATTCGTGAAAAACCGTTTAACAAGGGCGTTGTATTTGGCGGGGTTATTTTTGGCATGGGCTGGGCAATTACGGGTGCCTGCCCTGGACCCATTTATGCCCAAATTGGCAGCGGTGCTTATATGGCCGTGGTGACGTTTGTATCTGCTTTACTGGGGGCTTATTTGTATGGTTACTTCCAACCCAAGCTTCCCCATTAATTTGGGGCCACAGGAACTGGCGCTGGCCCGCCACCTGACGTATGATCTTTTGGGAAAGTTGTATCTGGAAGGGGTAACGGCCGTTACCCTGCCCACACTCCAAATTATTCCCAGTTTAGCCCAGACCATAACCCGGCCGTTTAATCACGATGAAAGCGCCGCCAGCCATCAGGAACTATTTAGCTTCAACGTATTCCCCTACGAAAGCATCTTCCTCGATGGCAGCGGCCTGTTAGGCGGCCCGGCTGCCGACGCAGTTTTGCGCAGCTATCAGGCTGCCGGCTTCATAGTTGACGCCGGCAGCACCAGTCCGGACCACATTGGCCACGAACTGGGCTTGCTATCCCACCTGTGCGCCGCCGAAGCAGATGCCTGGGAAGACAATTTAACCGCCGCAGCAGACCGAATGCGCCATTTACAGCGCAATTTTTTGCAGAGCCATCTTCTGCGCTGGCTGGTTCCTTTTGTTGTAGCCATAAAGCAGCAGGAACGGCCGTTTTACACCGCCCTGGCCCAACTCAGCCTCGACTTCATCTACGATCATTGGCAAGAAATCACCACCGACGCCTCGTTACCCCTAATGGGGAACAGCCTGCCCGAACCGCCAGACCTGCTCGGCGACGAAAAAACCGGCCTGAAGGAGATCGCCACCTATCTCATCACTCCGCCCTACAGCGGCCTTTTCCTCAGCCGCAATGACATCACCCGGCTGACCCGATCGCAGGACATTCCGCATGGATTTGGCGACCGCACCCAAATATTAACCAATTTACTGCGCGGTGCAGCCCAATTTGAGGCACTGCCCAATCTTTTGAGCGACGTTCAAGAACTACTCCGTGTTTATCAGAATGAATATACGAAAGCAACAAGGGAGATGCGCGGCCTGACCCGATTCATCGCCGCCTGGCAGGCGCAAATTGCCGAAACTGACCAGTTATTGACACAAATCAAACAACAAATAGAGAGTGCCTGATGACCTCCCGTGCCGCCCCTACATTTGCTGAAACAGGGCGACAGCTCCTCAGCGAATATTCTGCTTTTCTACGACACCCCCTCGATATTTTCCGCAGCTACCAACGACAAAATTTACGTCCTGATTTGATTGCCGGGCTAACGGTGGGTGTGGTGATGCTGCCGCAAGCCATTGCCTACGCACTGGTAGCCGAACTGCCGCCGCAAATGGGATTGTACGCCGCCATCGTAGCCACAATCGTTGGCGCGCTGTGGGGATCGTCGCACCATCTGCACACCGGCCCGACCAATACCACTTCCCTCATTGTCCTCTCCGGGCTGCTGGCGGTGGCCACCCCAGGTACGCCGAAATATGTCATTGCCGCCGGCGTGATGGCTTTTTGGGTGGGCGTTATCCGGCTGGGGTTGGGGCTGCTGCGCATGGGGGTTTTGGCCAATTTCGTCTCCGATTCGGTTGTCGTTGGTTTCACTGGTGGCGCGGGGATTCTCATCGTTGTCAACCAATTGCAACACTTGTTACGGGTGGAGATTAGTCGTTCGCCCATGTTTTACACGACACTGCAAGAAATTAGCGGGCAGTTAACGGCCGTACACCTGCCCAGTTTAGTCATCGGCGGCAGCATGATCGTTTTCTTGTTACTGCTCAAACAGTTCAAACCGCGTTGGCCGGCCCCACTGCTGGGCATGATTCTCGCTTCTGCCGCCGTCGGCCTGCTTGAACTGGAAAACCAGGGCATTTTGGTCCTGGGGCAGCTGCCACAAGGTCTGCCACCGCTGGCACGGCTGCCCCTTTTTGATTTTGATTTGCTGCGCCAGATGATTTCCGGTGTTTTTGCTGTAGCCGTCATCGGTTTGGTGGAAGCCACCTCCATTTCCCGCGCCATCGCTGCCCAAAGCGGGCAGCACCTGGAAGCCGACCAGGAATTTGTCGGGCAGGGGCTGGCCAATATCGCCGCCGGTTTGTTGTCCGGTTATCCTTGTTCCGGCTCATTGACCCGATCACTGGTCAATTACGAATCGGGCAGCCGCACCCAATTGGGTGCTGTTTTCTCCGGCCTGTTTGTACTGGTTGCCGTTTTATTATTCGGTCCCTGGGCGCGTTTTTTGCCGCGGGCAGCACTGGCCGGTTTGCTGGTTGTGATCGGCTTGCGCATGCTCAACTTGCGGGAAATGCGCCACATCTGGCACACATCGCGCGGCGATTCGGCCATCATGGTGGTGACGTTTGCGGCCACGCTGCTGCTGCCCCTGGAAATTGCCGTGTTAACCGGGGTGATGGTTTCCTTTGCCCGCTATATCGCCATCACCTCGCAGCCCGCCGTACACACGATGCTGCCGGATGCTGAGTTTCGCCATCTCACGCACAGCCCAACCAAATCGACCTGCCCGCAGTTAGCAATTCTCACCATCGAAGGATCGCTTTATTTTGGGGCCACAGCCCACGTGGAGGAGGAGATCCGGCACAATCTGGACATAAATCCTTACCAGCGTTTTTTGCTGCTGCGCATGCATCAGGTCAATCATTGCGACATCAGCGGGCTGCATATGCTGGAAACGATTGTGCGCCTCTACCGGCAGCACGGCGGGGATGTGTTTATGGTCGGCGTGCGGGAAGCAGTATGGGAGAAAATTCAGCTCAGTCATTTTGATGAATTGCTGGGCTTGAGCCATTTCCTTTCCCAGGAACGGGCAATTGAGCATATTTTTTACAAGGTGTTGGACCCTGGTGTTTGTATTTATAATTGTCCGCACAAAATCTGGCGAGAGTGCCAGAGCTTGCCAAAAAGTGATCGAATTGTTGCCGCGCCGACCGGCATATTGGTGCCGGAAACGGCCGTTATCCCCAACACCACCGTCCAGGAATTATGGTCAGCCTTGAACAACGGCGGCCCACCGCTGGTGATTGATGTGCGCGAACCGTATGAATTTGCCAACGGCCACGTGCCTACGGCGCAGCTCATGCCAATGCCGCAGATTATGAGCGGAGAAACGGCCGTGCCCCGCCATCAGGCGACGGTACTCATCTGCCGCAGCGGGCGGCGCAGCACCCAGGTGTTGTACAAACTCCAGCAAGCAGGGTATGATAATCTTTCCAACCTGGAGGGCGGCATGTTGGCCTGGGAATCGGCCGGACTGCCCGCCGTGATTGATTGAGATGTATTCATGAAAATAGGTATCCTTTCTGACACCCACAATGACTTGCCCATGCTCCAGCAGGCGCTGGCCTTTTTTCAGCGCCAGGGCATCCAAACCTTGATTCACTGCGGCAACATGACTTCCCCGGAAACGGCCGTTTACTGCCAAAACTTCACCTTCATCTACGTCCACGGCAACATGGACCGCTCCCACATGGCTATCCGGCAAACCCTGTTCGACATCAATCCCAGTAATGTTGCCGCCAATCAATTCACCGGCGAGCTGATTCCCGGCGTCCGTGTTGCCGTCACCCACGGTCATATACCCGGCAAAATCGAATCTTTTATCGCTAAAGGCTACAACTACATCTTTCACGGCCACACTCACCGCCGCCGCGACGAAATCATCGGCGGCAGCCGCATCATCAACTCCGGCGCATTGGGCGGCGCGGAGCATGAACCCCGCTCCGTCTGCCTGCTCGACCTCAAAACCGGCTATCTCCAGTTTATCAACCAGTCCCAATGGTAAAAATGTCTTACCCCCTAATGCGCCAGTAGTACCTCTGTCCAGTCGTTTCCTCCTGTAAGGCCATGCTACAATCCGGTTAGCCGGGAAGCAGCATCTGTCCCTCCATAAATCAGGTCTGACGATGGAAACGCTATGAGTTTTGATCCACCTTACTTAACGCAAGAAAAACATATAATAAAAGATGGCATGGCAACGGCCGTATCCCGCCCATCCATTAACAAATACCAGGCGCTTTTCGAAGCCACACCCATCTCACTTTGGGAAGAAGATTTCTCCCAGGTCAAACAATATATTGACCAACTACGGCAAAAAGGCATCACAGATTTCCAGGCATATTTTGACGAGCACCCTGAAGAAGTTTATCACTGCATCAAGCTGATCAAGGTTATCGACGTCAATCAATCCACATTGCATCTCTACAAAGCCAGCAACAAGACTGAACTATTGCAAAATCTTGATACGGTTTTCGGCCCTGAAGCTTTTCACATCTTCAAAGAAGAACTGGTTCTTATTGGAAACGGAGAAACCCTATTTGAAACAGAAGGCGTTAATTACACATTAACCGGTGATGCGCTTGACGTTTTTGTACGCTGGTCAGTCACACCTGGCTATGAAGAAACGTTTTCTCAGGTCATCGTCTCTATTTTGAATATTTCCGCCCGCAGGCGAGCCGAACGAACGATGCATCTGCAAACGACGGCGCTAGAATCTGCCGCCAACTCCATTGTCATCACCGATAGTGATGGAATCATCCAGTGGGTCAATCCGGCTTTTGCCAAACTGACCGGCTACAGCTCCAATGAAGTGATTGGCCAGACGCCGCGTTTGCTCAAATCAGGCCGAAATGATCCGGCACTATATGAAGATTTATGGCAGACCATTTCTTCCGGCCAGGTCTGGCATTGTGAGGAGCTCATCAATAAACGTAAAGATGGTTCGCTGTATTATGAACAAATGACCATCGCTCCGGTCAAAAACAAAAATGGCGCGATTACGCATTTTATTGCCTTCAAAGAAGACGTTACGAAGCGAAAAAAAGTTGACATGGAGTTGCGTGAAGCCAAAGATTACGCTGAACAACTGTTCCGCGTCGTTCCCAGTGCCATTTTAACCGTCGATAAAAACCGGACTATCACCAGTTGGAACCGAAAAGCAGCCGAACTTCTGGGCTTTACGGCCGAAGAGATGGTCGGGCAAAGCTGCCAAAAATTTGCCTTGCAGCCTTGCGACCAGGCGTGCGGCCTTTTTTGTGGCGAGGTTAAAAAACCTATTAATGGGGTTGAATGTCAGGTTAAAACGAAAGACGGCCGTATCCTCACCGTGGTTAAACATGCCGACGTGTTACGGGATGGTAACGGCCGTGTCATCGGCGGCATCGAAAGCTTTGAAGACATCACCAAACGAAAAGCCACAGAGAACAGTCTGAACACCTCATTATCACTGGTACAGGCCACCCTGGAATCCACCGCCGACGGTATTCTGGTTGTAAGCAGCCAGGGAAAAATCACCCGCCATAATCAGCGCTTTTTACAAATGTGGCACATTCCCGACGAACTGGCCAATTCCGACGATGACGATGAACTGCTTGGCTATGTCCTGGAGCAGTTAGTTAAACCAGAGCAATTTATCGACAAAGTGCGGGAGTTATACAACCACCCAGAACAGGAAAGTTTTGATACGCTAACCTTCAAAGATGGTCGCATCTTTGACCGCTTCTCCAAACCGCAGTGGGTCAACGATGAAATTGTCGGCCGGGTCTGGAACTTTCGTGACGTTACAACCCAGCGCCAGGCTGAAAAGAACCTGCGGTTAACCCAATTTTCCGTAGATACGGCACCACAATCTATCTTTTGGATTGGGCCAAAAGGGAAAATCCTGAATGCCAATGAAGGCGCCAGCAATATGCTGGGTTACACACTGGATGAACTACGACAATTAACCGTATTTGATTTTGACCCTATATTTCCGAAAAACCAGTTTGATTCGTTATGGATTGATTTACGGCAGCAGCAGTCTATCATCATTGAGTCAGAACACCAAACGAAAAACGGCCGTTGCTACCCGGTAGAAATTCACCTGAGCTACATGAAATACGAAGGGCAGGAATTCATGTTTGCCTCTGCGTCCGACATAACCGAACGCAAAAAAATGGAAACACAACTGCGCCGGCAGCTAAAAGAAGAAGAACTGTTGGGCCAGGTCACATCCCTCACAACTTCTTCCGGTGAACTCAACACCATCCTGGCTGCCATCTGCGATAAGATGGCCCACTTCTACAAAGTGCCAAAATCAGCATTCGCCTTTTTGAACTATCAGAAAACAGAAGCCGAAGTCATTGTTGAATACCGGGAACCAGGCCAGCCCAGTTCCATCGGCAGCGTCATCCCCGTGGTCAACAATCCTTCCATGGAATTCTTGTTACAACACAAGACAGCTCTGGCCATTAAAGATGCCCAGCATGATCCGCTGATGGCCCCAGTTCACTCTATCATGAAAGAGTTAGGCATCGTTTCTATGCTCCTCATTCCCATTATGATTGGCGATGAAGTAGTGGGAACAATGGGATTTGATGCCACTACTGAAAGAAATTTTAGTGAAGATGACATCACACTAGGGATACAGGCAGCGGCTCAAATCAGCCACGCATTGCAGCGCCAACAAGCTGAACAAAAGATTCAAGAAGAACACGATTTCGCCTATCAAGTCATGAACAATATGGGCCAGGGGCTGATAGTCGTTAAGACTGATTGGACAATCGAATACTGCAACTCGGCATTTGGCGACCTGCTGGGTTATGAACCGGAAGTTCTTATCGGTCAATCTGTACTTGAATTGGTCTACGCCATTAATCCCAAAATCGTCAATATTATTTACGGACGGTGGATGACGGGCGAAACACAAGATGGCGAGTTCCCCTTCAAACATGCTAATGGCCATCCGGTTCCCATCTCGATGACTGGTGTTCCACGATGGCGCAACGGACAGATTGATGGCGCGATTGCCGTTATCACCGATCAGACCAAACACAAAGCAATTGAAAAGGAACTGTCCAGTGCCCGCGATCAGGCGATGGAAGCATCACGCCTGAAATCCGAATTCCTGGCCAACATGAGCCATGAGATTCGTACGCCACTTAATGCCGTCATCGGCATGACCAGCCTGCTGCTGGATACCCAGCTAGACGAACAACAGCGCGATTTTTCGGAAACCATCCGCAGCAGCGGTGATGTGCTGTTGACATTGATTAATGACATTCTGGACTTTTCCAAGATTGAGGCAGGCAAACTGGAGTTGGAGAAACGGCCGTTTGATCTGCGCGATTGTGTCGAAGAAGCGCTGGACGTCGTCGTTACCAAAGCCGCCGAAAAAGGGCTGGAAATCGCCTACATCATGGAAGAGCAGGTACCACAAAGCATCGTCGGCGACGTGACGCGGCTGCGCCAGATATTGATTAATCTGTTAAACAATGCCATTAAATTCACCAATGCGGGTGAAGTTGTACTGATGGTCGCACCCGATGACACCGATGATTCCAGACAGACATCTGATTGTAGAGCACTCCGTTTTTCGGTTCAGGATACCGGCATCGGCATCCCCGAAGAACGACGCAACCGGTTATTCCAGTCGTTTAGCCAGGTAGATGCTTCGACAACCCGAAAATTTGGCGGAACCGGCCTGGGTTTGGCGATCAGTAAACGACTGGTGGAAATGATGCACGGCCGTATATGGGTTGAAAGTAAAGTCGGCCAGGGATCAACCTTCCACTTCACCATAAAAACCGAACAACGCAGCTTGCGGCGGCGCGTTTACCTGCGGGGTACCCAACCCTTGCTCATGAAAAAGCAGTTGTTGATTGTGGATGATAATCAAACCAACCGCCTCATCCTGACCAAACAAGCCGAATCCTGGGGCATGCGAGTCTCGACGGCAACCTCAGGCGAAGAAGCATTGGACATGCTGCGCATCGGTCAATATTTTGATGCCGCCATCCTGGATATGCACATGCCGCAAATGGATGGCTTGACTTTGGCCAAAGAGATTCGCCAACTGCGAAATGAAAAATCATTACCCCTGGTTATGCTGAGTTCCATCGGTGATCGTGAAGGTCTTCGTGAAGAGGCTTATTTTGCCGCTTATTTAACAAAACCGCTTAAACCCAAACAACTATTTGCCGTCTTAACCAATTTGTTTGATGAAACGGCCGTAACCACCCTCCCCAACCCTGTTAAACGCGAAATCGATCCCGAAATGGGCCGCATACACCCCCTGCGTCTCCTGCTGGCCGAAGACAATCTGGTCAATCAGAAAGTCGCCCTGCGCATCCTGGAACGCATGGGTTACCACGCCGACGTCGCTGCCAACGGCCTGGAAGTATTGGAAGTACTACAGCAGCAGTCCTACGATGTCATTCTGATGGACGTGCAAATGCCCAATATGGATGGCGTCGAGGCCACACAGCAAATTCGTGAAATCTGGCCGCCAGAACAACAGCCCACCATTATCGCCATGACCGCCAATGCCCTCTCTGGCGACCGTGAAAAATATCTGGATGCCGGCATGGACGCTTACATCAGCAAACCCGTCCGCATCCAGGAACTCCTAAACGCCCTGGCCAACGCACAGCCCCTTTCTAATAATGAATAGTGAGTGTAAATGACGAATGATGAATGGCATACATTTGCCATTCATCATTCATCATTCTTCATTTCCCCCCTTTTCTCCTCATCATATGACATTTGTCAGTGAAATTGTGGTTTTTTGCAACTGGCAACCGCTGATAAAGGTCACTTATACTGTGCTTTTGAACACGAATGTGTTATTGACCCACCGACTGAGGAGAAAAGTATGACAAACCCAGAAACGATTACCCACGATGTCATCATTGTTGGCGCAGGGCTGGCTGGCTCCTGGGCAGCAATGGTGGCAGCGCGGCAGGGGGTGCGGGACATTGGCGTTTTGTCCAAAATCCATCCACTCCGCTCCCACAGCGGCGCGGCTCAAGGCGGTATCGCCGCCTCGCTGAGCAACGTGCGCCCTGTCGCCAACACCGGTCCGCGCGGACCGCTGGAAGCTGTCCCGCCCGGTGCGGAACCACCCGACAGTTGGGAACTGCACATGTTCGACACCATCAAGGGGTCGGACTGGTTGGGTGACCAGGACGCCATCGAAGTGATGGTGCAGGAAGCGCCCGACATCATTTACGAGTATGAGCATATGGGCTGTGTGTTTAGCCGGCTGGCTGACGGCCGTATCGCCCAGCGCCGTTTCGGCGGCCACAGCGCCCCCCGTGCCAACTACTCCAAGGATTACACCGGCCACGTCCTGCTGCACACCATCCACGAGCAGGCCCTTAAGCACGGCGTCAAATTCTACAGCGAGTGGTCGCTGCTGGAACTGATCGTCGAGGATAATATTTGCCGGGGCGTGGTGGCTATGGAAATTTTGACCGGCAAGGTTCACACCATGCGGGCCAAGGCGGTGATGTTTGGGACGGGGGGATACGGCCGTGCCTTCAAAATCACCTCCAATGCCTACGCCAACACCGGGGACGGCGTCTCCATTGCCTACAACGCCGGTGTCCCGCTCATGGACATGGAATTCGTCCAGTTCCATCCTACCGGCCTTTACCGTCACGGCATCCTCATGAGCGAAGCGTGCCGCGGCGAAGGCGGTTACCTGACCAACAAAGACGGTCACCGCTTTATGGAAAAGTACGCTCCCGACAAAATGGAATTGGCCCCGCGCGACCTCGTCAGCCGCTCCGAGCAGACGGAAATCAACGAAGGGCGCGGTGTTGGGCCTGACGGCCAGGGCGTTTACCTTGATTTGCGCCATCTTGGCCGCGAGAAAATCCTGGAGCGCCTGCCTCAGGTGCGCGATTTAGCCATCGAATTTGTCGGCGTCGATCCCATTGATGCCCCTGTGCCCATTCAGCCCACCGCCCACTACAGCATGGGCGGCATCCCCACCGACGTGAACGGGCAAGCCATTGCCGACGCCGCAGGCACACCTATCGTCGGTTTATATGCCGCCGGTGAATGCGCCTGCGTCAGTGTCCACGGGGCCAACCGGCTGGGAACCAACAGCCTGCTGGAAGCCTCCCTGTTTGGCCGCCGCGCCGGTTACGCCATCGCCGATTTCATCAAAAACGGAGCCGAACTCCAACCCGTCAGCGGCGACCCGGCCGAAGGGCAGCGCCAGCGTATTCGCAAGATGCTGGACAATCCCGGTACGGAATCGGTGGACAAGATCGCCCAGACGTTGAAGCAGACCATGACCGACAACTGCGGCATTTTCCGCAACGAAGCCCGGTTAAAAGTCGCTTTGCAAGATGTCAAAACGCTGCAAGCCCGTTTCCAAAATGCACGCACGATGGATAAAGGCAGCCGCTTCAACACCGATTTATTGACCACCATCGAGACGGAACATTTGCTTAACTTCAGCGAAGTACTGGTCACCGGCGCACTGGCCCGCACCGAAAGCCGCGGCGCCCACTCACGCACCGACTACCCCAAACGGGACGACACCGACTGGCTGAAGCATACCGTCGCCCACAAAGGGGCAGATGGCCCGGTTCTCAGTTACAAATCGGTCAATATTGACTTTGATCGCTACCCGCCGCAGGAGAGGAAATACTAATTGACAATTGGCAATTAGGAAAACACTATGAGTACAAAAACAACCATTCGCATCCAACGGTTTAACCCTGATAAGGATAAGAAGCCGTATTTTGATGAATTTGTCATTGAGCCTACGCCTGACACGACGGTGCTGGACGCGCTGCACATGGTTAAAGCCGACCAGGATGGCAGTGTGACCTTCCGCCGTTCTTGCCGCCATGCAATTTGCGGCAGCTGCGCGATGAATGTCAATGGCAGCAACATGCTGGTGTGCAAAACCCCGCTGCGCAGTGTAACGGACAAGAAAGGGGTGGTGACGATACGGCCGTTACCCTACTTACCCATCATCAAAGACCTCGTCGTCGACCGGAGCAGCTTCTGGAAACAATACCAGCGCGTCAAACCGTGGCTCATTGCCCCCGACGACGTACCGGAACAAGAATTCCGCGTCAGCCCGGAGGAAGTCAAAGCCCTCAACGACGCCGAGACCTGCATCATGTGCGGCGCCTGTTACTCCTCCTGTCAGGTCATCGCCATGAACAAGGAGTACATCGGGCCGCACGCTCTGCTCAAAGCGTTCCTGCGCGTCCTCGACCCACGCGACACCGCCCCCGCCGAACGGCTGGCCGATTTAGCCGGTTACGACGGCGTCTACCGCTGCCACACCATCTTCAACTGCATCGATGCCTGCCCTAAAGGCCTCAACCCGACGCAGGCCATCGAAACCTTGCGCAAGCTGGCTCAGCGCCGCCTGGCCTTTGAAGAAGAACGCAAAGCGCGGCAGCAAACGATTAAGGAGCCAATTTCAGTCTGACTAAACGACGACGAGACTGGAGACTAGGAGACTAAATTATGTACAAATCAACTGGTTTTATCAGCTTCTTCCTGCGCCGGTTTACGGGCGTAATGCTGGTGTTGTACCTGTTCACCCACATGTGGGTCATCGGCTCGGTGAATCTTGGGCCGGAAGCATTTAATGCCCGCCTGAATCTGGTGCAGACGCCTTTCTTCAAACTGGCGGAGATTGCTCTGTTAGCGGCCGTTGTCTACCACGCCTTTGATGGCATCCGGCTGCTCATCGTCCATTACTTCAACGTCACCGACCAGCGCAAGAGCCTTTTTTATGCCATCTTTGCCATCTCGGCCATTTTGACCATTGCCGGTGGCCTGCCGATTTTGCTCTTCATGTTGGAGGGATAGTTAGTTAGATTGTTGGTTAGTTGGTTAGCTGGTAACAAACTAACTAACCATCAAACTAACAAACCAACAAACAAGGAGTTAATTCATGCGTATTTTCCAAATGCAGCGAATCAGCGCCATTGCGCTGTTGATTTTCATGACAATTCATATGATTGTGGTACATTACCCGCCGTTTCACATCGACTTCAGCCGGATTATCGACCGGCTGGCGCAGCCGTTGTGGAAAGGCATTGATATTGCCTTCCTCTTCTTCGTCCTGATCCATGCCCTGACCGGAGCATACATGGTCATCACGGATTTAGAGCGGTTTGGCAAAATGCGGCAGGCGTTGGCCTGGGCCGCGGTGGTGATTGGCGTCGTCGCTTTTTACTATGGCACGGTGACGATTCTCAATTTCCAACCGCCGGTGGCCAGCGCGATGCTGCCTTAAACAACCCACCCTCCGGGAGGTTTGAAACCTCCCGGAGGGTTCATCGTGGAGATAATGATTGCGTACGATTTATTTTATTGCCAGTTTGGTTTTTCTGTTTTTGTTGATAGGGTGTAATAAAACAAATGAGGTAATCGAGGCAACGGCCGTTCCCACCCTCTCCACACCAACCATCCAACCAACCAACGAACCAACAACCCAACCCACCTCCCTGCCCCCGGCCACCGCCACACCCATCCCAACGGCCGTTGCCACGGCCACGCCTGAACTGGGATTCTACCCTCCACCCGGCCGGGAGTTTGCAACATTGGAAGATTTTTGGAACGGCCGTGCCGAATGGATACTAGAAATCGAAGACACCGGCCTGCCCATCGGCGAATCCGACACCGTCTACCGGGGCGGAACCGAGCTGTGGTCTTACCTGCACGCCAGCGACCAATCGGCCGGAGTCGTCGATCAATGCGGCGATCCCGTGGCTTTCCCTGGCTGCACGACCCGCTGGGTCAGTCATGATGCCGGGCAAAGCTTCACTCTGGAAGAGCCAGTCTGCCTCTTCGCCTGCGAGAGCTGCCCCTGCGAACACCTGCGCGACCAGATCGACCAGCAGCAGTACCCGCGCGTTTTCTTCACCGACGACGAAGACTACCTCGTCTATGAATTCGGCGCGTACAATTATCTGCGTACCTCCAGCGATGGCATCACCTGGTCCGACAAAGCCCACATCGAGGGCACCTGGATTTGGACCTATCCCTACGGCGGCTGTGCGCCGTACGAACTTATCGGCTTCCATCCTAACATCTACAGCAGCCAGGAATGGGATTGTCTGGCCGGCGGCCCGCCTGGCATTTACGTCGAGGGCGACATGCTCTTTGTCTTTGTAGGGCTGGGCAAAGCACCGGGGCACATGGGCTGCTACAAAGGCAGCCGCTATGAAGGAGCAGCCGGGATGGTTGAATGCGATAATAATCCGCTTTTCAGCGCGACCGAATACGGCCCGGTTGACTTGCTGGGCGCAGATGCCAACCCTTATTTTGACTTCCGCACGATTTCATCGGCCGACGTTGTGCGCGTGGGCGACCACTATTACATGACCTATGAAGGCGTGCGCGGCCCCAGCAACCCGACGGTGGTTGATGATCAGTTTGGCCTGGGTCTGGCCCGCAGCCTGACGCTGGAAATTGACGGCCCCTGGGAGACCTATCCTGACAACCCCATCATCATGGACTTGCCGGGCAACGTAGGCGTCGGTCACGCCGACATCGTCATCATCGGCGAAGCGACCTATTTGTATACGGCGACGGAAGCCGGTACGCGAGGCCGGTACGTGCTGCTAATGCAATAGTATCGCTGACCGGTATACAACATACTTTTTCCACGCTGCAAGCCAGAACTGAGAAACACGGCCGTTTCCCCCTCTCCTCCTATCTCTCCTCCCAAAAACTGACAACCATCTGATTATCATATGGTACCTTCTACCTGTTAAGGAGACGCACCTATTCAGCTATACTGCAAGTATTATCTGTTTCAGCAGTACCGGACAGATCAACCCACCGTTATAAAGGGCCACATCTGAAGTCGTACTCCAATTGAACAGGCTGATAATTACCAGGCGTGATACCGGCCTGTTCATGCTCAAGAATTATGAATACATCTGTTTTGATTGTTGATGACGAAACCGTTACCCGCCACATGCTCAAAATGTTGCTGGAGCTTTCCGGCTTTGTTATTGACGAAGCCAAAGATGGCCTGGAAGCATTGGAAAAGGTCAAACAGCGCATTCCTGATGCGATGATTCTGGATGTGATGATGCCCCGGCTGGATGGGATTACCACCTGCGAACGGCTGCGCGCCAACCCGGACACGGCTGATTTGTTTATCATCATGCTGAGCGGTGGGAATGACTATGATCGCGGCATGGAAGCAGGCGCCAGTCTGTTTATGGAAAAGCCAATGAACGCTGACCGCTTGATTCATACGCTAAAGTCTCTACCGAGACATGAGCTGTAACTGGCAGTACACGCGCCAAAACCGGGGAAACGGCCGTTTTCTCTCCCCTTTTCCACAACAAAATACCTTAATAAAAAAAGCAAGATGCCATTCATAAAATAAAAATGGAATCGTATAGGTATTAATTTCCGACCAAGGAGCCGCCATAAAAGTTTATTTGTACAGGATGAAACACCTCAGTTGTTCTCCGTCACGAGAAAAACGCAATGAAAAAACGACTAGCAGCCGTTGCTTTTGTAATTACGTTGAGTATAGGAAGTTTCGTGTCGCTGATATATGCAACCAGCGAGTCTCAACAAACAGCAACCCCACTATCAAGCAGCCAAAGTATTGTTCCCCTGCCAGAACTGGGAGGCATTTATACCAACCGCCGTACTGACGGGGTTTTGAACGCCTTTAACCAGGCCGTGTTTGGCCCAAAGTCATGTACGTCGTATGGCGATCCCTATTCGCCTTTGAATAGTGTCTGGGCGCCAGGATACTATACATACAAGTATCGCATTCTCATCCCCCCTGATTATCCGTCTGACATCGTCCGTGTTGAGTTGTTTGATCCCGATTCGATCAACAGCACGATCATGACAACGACCTTTTCCCATACTCAGATTGCTATTAAAAAAGGATATTCTATCACCGAAACGGCCGTATGCCTGACCGATCAGCGCGACACTTGTGTCATCAATACCAACGAAGAAGATTTACTCTACAGTTTCCAGGAACTGAGCTACGATCAAATCAACCCGTTTTGGATGATCCGCATTGACGAAAATCGGGGCCGTGGCGATGACGATGGTGATGGCACATGCGGCACGCCGCTAACATACACAACCCGGTACAATACACAAACCGTTTTTGAACTGTCCTATATCTCCCAAAACGAAGACGGTTCGGCCGAATCGATCCCATTAGCTCGTTATACGGGCCAGGTAGGCGACGGCGTTCGGGATAATGGCAGCCACTTGACCGATTTGCATTGGGTTTCCCCCGGCGCAGCCCCCAGCTTTGACCAGCCCGCTTTTGTCCCGGTTGATGCCAATTCCTCCGGTTCATTTGAAATCGATCTGACTGAAGACGTACCCGGAATCGTCACCAATCCTTTGACCGGCTACCGTGAATTGTATTTGGGTGTTACGGCCGTTACCGGTTCCTCAGAGAACGGTTTTGAAATCTGGGCAGGGCCGCCAACTTACATCCATGCTGTACCCAGCGAAGTCAACGCTCGCAACCTGTACATCATGAATAACCCGCAAACCCACAGCTCGGCCGGCGTGACCATCTTTGCCCTGGACGCCCTGCCCCAAAACTCCAACATCAACACCCAAATCGACTTACCCCTTCTCTATCTGAGTGCCAATTATGCCGGGCAGACCATAACCGTTACCGCATTCGACATCGAACATTACGCCCCGTTCCCTATCACCTTTTATATAGACACCATCTCCCAATCCGATTGGTCGATGACCTTTGGCAAAAGCGGCGTCGATGACCCCGATGGCATCCCTGACGGCGTCAGATGTTTACCCGGCAATTGTTCTGATGAATGGATAGACCCTCCTTATCACATCCAATTGCCCGATTTTACGACAGAATGCGACCCCGCCAACCCGGACCCTCAACTCTGCACACCCTTTTACGGCGGACGGCTCATGGTCAGTTTCCCAAGCCGTCAAAACGAGTCCTATGCCTGGACGGCCAGTGTGCCCGATGAACCTGTGCCTGACAACACGGCCAGCTGCGCGGCGCTTCCCCTGGCCCTCAGCCTGGACAGCCTATCGGTATCCCCGCCCGATGCAGGCACAAACCCATATCCCGACGCTTCCGAATTTGATTATCCGGCCGTTCCGCCAGACTACAACAGCTTTGTCTTTCACGTACCGGATGTACCCTTGTCACAAGCCAAGGAAGGATACATCTACCGTTTGTATGACGGGTTTGAGGCCGGCAACTTTGGCTGGCTGCGATGGAACAATGGCCGGCCCGACGATGATATTCGCCTGCGCAACAGCCTGATTTGGCCCGGAAACAGCACGGACTACGAAGATCATGGCTATACGGAAGATTTCCCGGCATCGCCCATATTCAGTTGGATAGTAGATGGCTACGTGAATCCTGGTGACAATTATGACCTCGACCTGAACATTAATAACCCCGTCTGGGCAAAGACAACTGTCATCACCTCCACCATTGTACAACCGGTCCTCAACGGTCATATTGACAACGAACGAACATTACAACTGGTTGTCTGGGACAAAAGCAGCCAGATAAACGGGACTTACACAACCGCCCGCATTGGCGTGTTTCGTATCGTTGGCTATCACCTTGAACCTGTTACCGGGGCCAGTTGGATTGCGCTGGAATTCAGTCATTGGAATACTGCTTGCAGTCAGGCCGGCACAGCTCTGGCAGAAATATCCCTGGTAGGCGCAGCCAAGGGCCTGGTTCAAACACCCTATACATTTCTGGCCAACGTTCTACCGGTAACAACGACGCTCCCGGTCAAATATATCTGGCAGGCAACAGACCAGATTCCGGTTACTCAAACGAATACGTTCAGAGATGAATTTTCATTTATCTGGTCGCAACCCGGCACAAAAACGATAACGGTCACTGCCCAAAATGAAGCGGGGATCATTGTCCAGTCTACACATTCCATTTTTATTGACTGGAGACGGGTTTATTTGCCGGTTATTGTTAAGTAACCGGCAGCGACTATTTACCGGACACAACATTTTTTGATTTTTTCGGTTCTTTGGGGTTTCCTGGGGTCTTATGCTTGTCATGCTGAGCGAAGTGAAGCATCCCAGAGGTGCCGGGATTCCTCGCTTCGTTCGGAATGACAAAACCCCGCGAGATCCGAAAGACCCATTTTTTCTCAGGCAGGGGCGTTTCGCGAAACGCCCCTATCGGTCTTGTTAGTTTTTTGAAAATGTAAGCGCTCAGGTGGCAATCGCTTTTTCCAAAAGGTAGTGACACAATCTAAACGGTTTTTAAGTGACTGTCACCCCGTCCCTCATCAGGTGATTCTCTCCTTCCAATTAGGTTTATGCTACAATGATTGCGAGATGTAACAAAAAAAGATTGTAACCGTACAGGTGGCTGCCTTCGACAGGCTCAGGCAGCGCGGGCTGCGACGGGTACAGCCCTCCTGTACAAGGGGACCACATGCGAATCAAATCTTTTACGTTTTGTTTTCTCGCCAGCTTGCTGTCCATTATTGCCCTGTTTAGCTGCACCAAAGCGCCTGATTCGCCGCCAACCGCGACGACAATCCCCGCTCAATCGGCTGTTTTACCAACGGCCGTTCCTTCGGCCACGCCCACATTAGCACCCTCCCCCACCAACACGCCGACCGCCACGCCCACCAAAGCAATCAGCCAATGGGTTTTATCAGGCAGCTACGCCCGTGCCGACACAGACTCGTCCTGCGCTTCTCGTCTTTCCCCGGCCAGTTTAATTCTAGGCGCTGACCCGGTCACTTGCCAACCGGCTGGTGACGAAAGTATGGCTGAAATTTTGCTCCCGGTTCCAGCGGACAAAACCAACCAGATCGCCCTGTTGCAGATTATGTGTACCGACAGCGGCAGTGACTGCACCCAGGCGGTTCAATTGGCCGGGCCGGGAGGAACACTGGCTGTTGACGTCGATGGCCAGCGTTTGTGGCAGGCCGACTGCACCAAACTATCCTTGGCTGACTGTACGTCGCGCTTTCTGGCCCCGGTATTGACGGCGGCCTTTGCTGTGGGGGACACGCCTGCACTGAGCGGCGACCTTCTGTCGCAAGCCGAAGGGGCCGTTCACCATATCCAACTCACCACCTCAGGCAGCATAAGCTGGCAGATCAGCGACATCCAACTGGATTGGCAGCCCATCCCCAACGCCATCAACGGCATCGCCTACAGCCCGTTCCGCGACTGCCAGAATCCGCACTGGGGGCCGTTCCCAACCGTCGAGCAGATTCAGGAAGATTTGCGACTGGTGCGGCACATGGGTAACGCCATCCGCACCTATTCCAGCGTAGACGTACAGGGCGAAATCCCGGCGATTGCCCACGATTTAGGCTTACGGGTCACCGCCGGGGCCTGGCTGGGGCCGGATAAAGAACAGAATGAAATCGAAATCGCGGCGCTGATTGATCTGGTGCAGCAAGACGTGGGGATTGAGTCGGTCATCGTCGGCAACGAGGTTTTACTGCGCGGCGATTTGACCGAAGCGGAGTTGATTGACTACATCGAGCGGGTCAAAGCCGCCGTTGCTGTGCCCGTCACTTCGGCCGAAACCATCGGCCACCTGCTAAGTCACCCGGAACTGATTGCCGCCCTCGACTATGTGATGGTCCACATTTACGCCTATTGGGACGGCGTGCCCATCGAAAATGCCGCCCAGCATACGCTAAACATGGTCAATCTGACCCAGGAAATCGCCCAGGGGAAGCCGGTCGTGATTGGCGAAACCGGCTGGCCGTCGAATGGCCCGGCCAATGGGTCGGCCGTACCCAGCATCGAAAACGAGCAGCGCTTCTGGCATGAATTCCTGACCCTGGCCCAACAAAACGGGCTGGACTTCTTCGCCTTTGCCGCGTTCGATGAACTGTGGAAAACAGAGGGCGGCGTTGGCCCCTATTGGGGCTTGTTCAATTCGCAGCGGGTCAACAAATTCGACCTGGAAAGTGTTTATGTGCCGGTAGATTACGAGACACAGGCCATTGCTGCCGCCGAGCCGCTGCCAACAGCCACTCGCGGCGTGGTCGTTGTGCCGCCAACGGAACTGCTGTTCCCCGTCTTTACCAATTACGCCGCCTATGACAATCATTTTGCTCCCAGCGGCTATATGGGCGATTATCAGGCCATCCAGTACAGTGACTGCACGCGGCTGACCGATGTTTGGGAGGAAACGGCCGTTTCCATCCACTATGATCCCGCGCTCAAAAGCGAAAAAGGCTGGGCCGGCATCTACTGGCAGGAGCCGGAAAACAATTGGGGCGTTTACCCCGAAGGCTACGATTTGACCGCCTTCGCCCAATTACGCTTCCGCGCCCGCAGTTTAGAGGCCGAAAGTCAGGTGCAGTTCTTCGTCGGCGGCGTGAACACCGGCAGTTATCCTAGTTCCATCCCCCGCCCCATTTATGCCCGCGAGGCTGATTGGAACGGTTTTGTCACCTTAACCGACCAGTGGCAGGAGTTCCACATCGACTTGCAAAATGCCGATCTCAGCCATGTGATTGACGGCTTTGGCTGGGTGGCCAACAAGACCAAGACACCTGACGGTGTGACCGTCTATCTGGATGATATTGTGTTCAGCCAGGAACGACTGCCGCCGCTGGCAACGGCCGTTCCCAGTGCAACGGCCGTTCCCTTACCAACCGTTATCCCTCCCACCGCTACACCGAACCCCAATCTGCCGCCGCTGGCAGTTTACAGCGGCAGCACACTGACGCCCGGCTTTGATATGAATGTGGACAGCGGGCCGGGCCGGTTAACCGGCTGGGCCATCGACGAGGGCGGCGCAATCTGTATGCACTATCCGGGCGGGCAAAACTGGGCGGCGCTGTTTATTACCAACGGCCGTGCCCAACCGGCCGGCAGCCGGCCGGGGCGGGATATGAGTGAATACGGCCGTCTAACCTTTGAATTGAAAGGGCAAAGTGAAAATCAAACCGTCCGCATTGGTCTCAAAGACAGCAGCGACCCCGACAACGGCACGGAAACCCGCTACACCATCACGCCGCCGCCGGATTGGCAAAGCTATAGTTACCCGCTGGCCGACTTTTACACGGCCGATCCGGCCAGCCTGTACGTGATGATTGAATTTGTCTTTGGCAGCGACCCGGCCGACATCTGTTTCCGTAACGTGATATACCGGCCGTAGCTGGCGGGGATTAAGGGATTAGGGGATTTTTGATGAATGAAAATGGAACGCGGATGATGCAGGGTTGCCTCGTAGGGGCGGGTCTCGTACCCGCCCTGCTCTGGGCGACCACGCCCTGCTTTGGGCGACCACGCCCTGCTTTGGGCGACCACGCCCTGCTTTGGGCGACCACAAGGGTACGCCCCTACATCCCGTGAACTCTAATTAACCACTTTACCTGTGGCCTGTGTCCCTTTAGCTGTGGCCGGTGTCTCCACCGGGCCACCAATGGCATGGCCTTTTCAAAAGCTTAAAAATCTGTGGTTCTTTGGGATTTCCTAGGGACTTATGCTTGTCATGCTGAACGAAGTGAAGCATCCCAGGTAGGATGGGATTCCTCGCTTCGCTCGGAATGACAAAACCCCGCGAGATCCGAAAGACCCAAATCTGTAACATCTGCGAAATCTGTGGATCATTTTCAATAGAGAATTTAACGATATGAACCGTGACAATCCAACCGCAATCAATAAAGGAACGCTCCGCAAGGTGATGGCGCAGGCTTTCAACCAGGAAGAGCTGAAATATGTCTGCGACGAACTGGCCATTAACATCGAAGACCTGGCCGGGGCCGGTAAACAGGAAAAAATCTTCGAGCTGATTCAATATTTGGAGCGGCGTAATCGTCTGCCCGATCTGGTGCGCGTCTTGAACGAACAGCGGCCTGATCTGGATTTTACGGCACGGCCGTTCCCCTTCCGCAAGCGTTACATGGGCGGCATCGTCGTCTTACTGGGCCTGCTCCTGCTGGCTGCTGCCTGGCTCATCGCCCAAACGGGCATCTTCTGCCCCTACCACGCCGCCACCGACTACGAAACCATCGTCCTGATGATTAAGGCCGAAAGCCAGGCGGTCAAGGAGGGCAATCTGGCCATCATCGAGGAGATTTTTGCCGCCGACGCCTACATCAAACAAACGGAAAAGGGCAGCGGCCAGGTGACTGAATGGTTTGACCCGCTGGCCCACTACAGTGCTTTGTTTGAGAACACGATGTTTTTAACGGCCACTCATACCGACATCAGCGGGACGGTGAACGGCCGTTACGCCCGTTTTACCAGCGGCGGCCAGGGCAGTTACACGAAAAATGGAGCATACGGCGAATATGACAATAAAGCCGGTAATCCGGACGAGGCAGAACTGTGGACGTTACAAAAGAACCTGTGCGGCTGCTGGCAAATCACCGAGTTTGAGTTCCACTAACGCTCTATTCCCTCCCTCCTTAAGCCAGAATGCAAAGTTGGTATGACATTCTGTTCAAGGCATAGTACAATTTTCCACCAGACTTTTCCTTGTTCCTGGTGTAGAATTGCTTATTGTTGTGTTTTTGAGGGAGATAAGCATAGATTGATTTTGCCTAATTGTTAAGCGTTTCTCATGGACTTACCGCAATTAAGTTTTCCTGCTGCACTTGATACAACTACTGACTTAACGGTCGTTCTATATAAGCTAACATTCTTGGTTTCCATGATTTATAACCGAGATGTTAGTTTTTATTGCTAGGAGTATTTAATGAATGATTTTGAACCATTTGATCCATTGGTCAAAATGATTGTTAATGATCGAAGACCACCTCAAGATGTAAAAAAAGACCTGTTGGCGGCTGGTTTAGATCCGGCAAAAGTAGAAAAGGCGTATCAAGATTTCTTAAGGCTTACTGGCAAGCAAAAATTTCTTGGGCCACCACCCATGTTGGTCGAAAACAAACAAAAAGAAGGATGGTATCTTGGCGCGGATGCGTTTCAAGACGCTAAATTTTGGCCTTCGCTGCGTACACATCTTTTGGATGATAAACGGTGGCCTGAAGAAGCTGTTGAATCAATTCATCATGCTTCAGACAAAATTGTTTCTTGGTTGGAACACCCTTTAGCATCAAGGATTAACACGCGGGGTTTAGTAGTAGGCTATGTTCAAAGCGGTAAAACGGCCAACTTTACAGCAGTGATTGCAAAAGCCGCTGATGCTGGTTACAGATTTTTCATCGTGCTGTCAGGTACAAAAAAGGCGCTTAGACAACAAACGCAACAGCGTTTATACAGAGAACTGATTTTACTTAATGATGACGAGTGGTTTAGCCCTACTCTGTTAAACGACTTCAGACCTAACTCTCTTGGAAACCCCAATTACTTTTTGTCTGACAAGAAACACGACAAAATATTATGTGTTGTCAAGAAGAATTCTACAATTCTCCGCAAGCTTATTACATGGCTCAGCAGCGCAGATCGAAATATCTTGCAGCATTGTCCATTTCTGATCATTGATGATGAAGCTGATGAAGCCAGTATCAACACAGCTCGGAATCAAGCAAACACCGACCCTGAAAATCGTGACAGGAGTGCAATTAATCGTCATCTTGTGAGCCTTCTAAGGCTCTTACCAAAAGCGGCTTATATCGGTTATACAGCAACGCCATTTGCCAACGTCTTGATTGATCCCAGCTACCCAAATGACCTTTACCCAGGTGATTTCATCGTTTCCCTACCAAAGCCCGAAAATCACTTTGGAACAGAAGGTATTTTTGGGAGAGCGCGGCTGTTGGAAGATGATACAGATGAAGAATTTGTGGGGCTTGATGTTGTTCGGATCGTACCTGACGATGAAGTGCCATTTCTTCGTCCAAAGCGATATGAACATGATTTTGTGCCAGACTTAACGCCAAGTTTGAAGTATGCGCTTCGCTATTACTGGCTGGCATGTGCTGCCCGCTTCGCTCGTGGGCAGCAAAATGAACATTCATCCATGTTAATTCATACAACGCAACTGATTAGAGTCCATAACAGCACTAGAGACTCCGTTGATGGGTATAGGCAAACTATTCTGCGTGAGTTGAAAGGTCCCAGAAGAAGTCAGGTCTTGCAGGAATTTGCTGCTATTTGGGATGAAGAGCAAACGGCCGTTCCCCCAGAAGAAATGGGAACTGACGTGGTGACATTTGATGAACTGCGACCATATCTTAATGAAGTGATCAACGAAACCATGATCGTAGCAGACAATTACCAAAGCACACATCGCCTCTCTTATGAAGGTGAGGCAAAGATTCAAATTGTTATTGGCGGTAACACATTATCACGCGGTTTGACATTAGAAGGGTTGATAGTCAGCTTTTTTGTGCGGTCTGCAAGAGCATATGACACCCTACTGCAAATGGGACGATGGTTTGGATATCGACCAGGCTATGCGGACCTACCACGAATTTGGATGACATCTGAATTGAGCAGCAATTTCTTTGACCTGGCAACGATTGAAGCAGAAATTCGACACGATATTGCGAATTATGAAAAGCTCAATGTAACGCCGCGCGAGTTTGGTGTAAAAATTCGCTCCCATCCCGATTTAAACATCACTGCTCCTCTAAAAATGCAGTATGCTGTACAAGCTCAGGTGTCATATGATGACAACCACGTGCAAACAGTCCTTTTTGAAGAAAAGAACGCTAAATGGCTCAACCAAAATATCAAAGCGGCAGGGCAGTTAGTTAACCAACTTTCTGCTTCAGGTTGGGAAGGTGGACCACATAATGGACACATCCTATTCCGGGATGTTCCAAAGGATTACATTATCTCGTTCTTCCGGTCTTACAATTTCCATGATAACAACCGGTCTCTATCGGCCGATTTGCTGATCAACTACATTGACGATCAAAACAAATATGGTTTGCTTAAGAATTGGAACGTTGTCATCCGCGGGGTCACTGCACGAAGCAAAGCACCGCGTGGCAGTCTTAAATTAGGGGCGTATGAAGTCCCCCTGCTCGAACGTGCAAAACGAAAATCATCACCAGAAAATAACGCTCATATTGGTGTTCTCATGTCACGCGGTGATACTGGTGCAGACCTACCTCAAGAAAGAAAAGAACTCAAAAATCTATCCGAAGACGATTTGAAAACAAAGCGAAATGTTGATTTACCTTTTGGCACCGGTCTGCTTATTCTTTATCCCATTGATAAAGACTCCGAACCAGGTTCAGGGGCGAAGACAAAGGAAAAACTTGATGCAGCAGCGCATGTAATAGGCTTAGGCATAGTATTTCCAAAAGCCGCTCAACAATCACGTGGTGAACAAAGCTATGTGACTGTAGATCAATCACTTCTTGATAGGTCGGATTTCATAGTAGAGGAAGAAGAAGAAGACGAGGACGCATGATCACTCTAGAAGTAATCCAGAAAATCTGGGGGCTGATTCAGCGCCCAACCGCTCCGCAATCACAGGTGGAAGCACGGGAGCTGGACAGTATTCAAGCTCCCTATGGTCATCCGTTGGTAACAATTGATGTTTATAACCGTAGGCATTTACTTCTGCCTGCGCCAGAGAGTGCTGCGCTTGAGCAAGATACTGCTAGTTCTGGCATTCATATTCTTACAAATGAATGGCGAGATGCGGACGAAATCAAGATGTATGTTGACGTGGTGTGTCTGAAGCCCCATCTAAACAGTCTGTTTGATATGGTTCTTCTCGACATCCTCACAATATATCCGAACTACCCAAATCAGCCTGATAAAGTATGCAAGACCGTGCTTGATAGATGGCGGGAACTTTTCAGTAAAGAAAAGGGGAAACTGCCTGACAAATCAGTTCTTCTTGGCATTTGGGGCGAGCTTAAGTTGCTGCTGCGATTAACCGCCCACAACAAAAAAGCAATCAATGCCTGGCTTGGACCGTCTGGCGGTCGATATGATTTTTTTATCGGTGCCGTGGCAGTAGAGGTCAAAAGTTCTTTGCAGCGTAAAGGGCAAACGATAACCATTCATGGGCATGATCAACTTGAGCAACCTGAAAACGGCAAGTTGTATTTGTCTTTAATCAAAGCTGAAGAAACCCCATCGCAGGGCGAAAATATCTCTGATTTAGTCAGCCAGCTTCTGGCGGCTGGATGCAGCCGTCTCAAGCTCATGCAAGCATTAAGCAATTTAGGACTAAGCACTGACCTTTTTCCAGAAAGTGATGACCTGCGTTTCAACCTGAAATCCTGGCATTTGTATCCAGTGGATGACCAGTTCCCCAAAATAACATCAGCCAGCTTTGAAAACGGCCGTTTACCCAACGGAATCATAGACATCGTTTACAAGATAGATTTAACAACGCAGCCGCCTTATCCTATATCAGAGAATAAAGCGGAGCAGGTACTCAAGCAGTTTGCTGCCGGAGTAAAGTAAAAATGGAACATCTCTTTTTGCATTCTGAGCGGGTCAGCCCAACGGGGAATGTGACATCTGAAGGAATTATCAACCAGCTTGGGCGACCAAAGCTTGGTTTATTAGGAACATTGGTTCGTGAAGCAGTGCAAAACAGTTGGGATGCAAAAGATCCAGTGTCAAACGGGCCAGTCACATTTGGCATGGCGGGCTGGACTTTGAATGCAAAACAGCGGGAAATTCTGCAAAAACGTATATTCAAACATTGTCCATCAGGCGATAATTTGCCGCTTTTGAACCATCTTCGATCTGCTGAAAAGCTTACTGCACTGGCCGTTTATGATCGGGGCACAGTTGGGCTTGGTGGCCCAACACGGGCAGATGTTTCGAACAACAGCGATGGCCCAAGAGATTTTGTGGATTTTTTACGGAATGTAGGACAGCCACCTGACAAGAAATTGTCAGGTGGTACTTACGGTTTTGGAAAGGCGGCCTTCTATCGTGCCAGCAGTACACGAACCATTTTAGTTCATACTCGATGCCGCTATAACGGGAAAATGGAAAGTCGATTCATTGCAGCTGCGTTGGGTAAACCATTTACTGAAAAGGGTGTTCGTTACACAGGACGGCATTGGTGGGGTGTGGAAAATCCGAAACTTGATATAGCGGATCCTATTGAAGGTCAATTTGCCGATGCCCTTGCTGATTTTTTAAATATGCCACCATTCAAGAAAGGTGAGCGTGGTACTACAATCGTAGTGCTTCAGCCTACATTGAGTAAAGAAGATGAGGATGGCCAGCCACGTCTTATTGATACAGAACAAGGACGTTCACCAAAACAGGCGTTAAACCAAATAGCCGAATATCTACTTTGGTATTTCTGGCCTAAAATGCTGACCTATAATGGCAGCAGCCCGGCAATGCAGTTTGTAGTTTCCTGGGAAGGTGAACAGATTCACATACCCGATCCTGAAAAATATCTGCCACTGCGTGGATTTGTGGAGGCGATTCAGCGGTTGAAGACAAGTAAATCAGATGATGGGTCTCCACTGCGACATCAGGTATTAGATATTGCTTCACAGCGGCCAAAGCAGCATCTTGGTCGGTTAGCCCTCCAGCAGTTCTTTACCAGTGAGGAGCAAAAATTTGATACAGGCAGTGAGCCATTATTCAACGATTTAACCCACCATACAGCGCTGATGAGAATGCCGGAATTAGTTGTGAAATACCTGCCTGGTGATTCGATGCAAAATGAGCAGTTTGGATATGCTGGTGTCTTCATAACTGATAAAGAAGTAGACAGCGTTTTTGCGGACGCAGAGCCGCCCACACATGATGAGTGGGTATCTAAAAGCCTAAAAGATAGTTGGCATAAGAGGTATGTCAATGCGGCATTACGGGAAATTAATCAAGCGATGAACAGCTTTGCCAAGCCAAGCGGCGTTAAATCAAATGGTTCACCCTTAATGCCACTTGGGGCTTTTTCAAACAAACTTGGCAGCACCTTGCTTCCCGGCGAAATTGGTTCAGCTGCAACGGCAGAAGTATTTCAACCACGACCACCTTCAGGCAAGACAATCAAAGACTCAACGATTGATATTTCTTTACATACATCTCCATATAAACCATTCGAGCTAGGCCAAACTGAAGTCAGTATGGGTTCATCTCAATCTGGCCTGGATTTTGGCGGAGACAAAGAATCAGAATATGACACATTAGAAATAGCTATGATCCTGCCACCGGCACCTACTTTTACTGACGCATCTTCTAATGATACCCCCGATACCCCTCAAAATAATATGCAGCCAGATGATGAATCTGCCTCTGCCCCACCTAAAAGACCATCAATCATCGGTCGATCCCGTGTGAAAACGTTGAATGAAGGAGATTTTGTATTGGCCGACGGCCTGCCGGCACTGCAAATTCAGTTTTCTATCAGCCATGCAAAAAATGCAGATGGTACATTGATTCATACACAACTGCGGGCTGTTATTGATGGCAGTTCAACAGAAACAGAGCCGCCCATAGGTGCCAGCACGTCCAAAGTTCTTCGTTGGATTAGCCCAGATGGGGAAGTGTATGCCGGCAGCGAAGAACTGTATATTTCTTCTGACAGCAAGGGTGAGTGGTTTGTCGTCGTAAGCGTGCCTGAGGATATGGTGTTGAGCGTAGATTTAACCGCTGAAGCCAAACAAGAATCATGACAAGAATCAGAAAACCACCTTATCTGACACCATCATCAGAACGATTTACAGTTGGCGATTGGGTTCTTATCACTGATGAAAGCTCGGAGCCGCTGACAGACCTGTTTCCCATTTGGGAACCGGCCGTGCCTATCCGTGCTTTTGTCCCTATCAAAGTTGATATTCTAGGCATTTTGGAAGACTGTAATTTGGGATTAGATGCTCATTTGCGTCTAGGGGCTGTATGGAGTTCATCTGGGACTGTGCTGCGCGGCCATGGCGACCTGCTTAATTTGAACCTGAGTGATGGTGGAGAAGAAATGAAATTGGGTGTCCAGATTGAAGGAATAAAACTGGCGAAAAGCATAGAAGTGAGTTTACAGCTTATTCTTGCTGTACCAAGCAGTCAATCGAAACCATTTGCCCCTAAAATCCCCGGAAGTATTCTTTGGCAGTCAGAGCCTCGCCGTGTTCTGCTGGAAGGAGAAGGCGCTCGTTTTCCTGTTGAGGTTATGGATTTTTCTCAATCTTATTCCCCTTACCCAGATGATGCTGCCTGGGTACTGCATTGGGACCCATCCGACCTACATCAAACAATATTGGGGGATGTGCGGCTTTACTTCAATACCAAGCATGAACGGATTATTCGGGCAGTTTCAAACAACAAACCGGAAGATTTCGACCTGCGTGAAGCAATCCGCTTTGATGTGGCGCGTACTCTGATTTATGGTGCATTGGGTAATGAAGAATTTGTAGAAAACCCTGATGGGTTTGAAGACGGTTCTGTTGGCGCGGCTGTACGGAACATTCTTCATCTTTATTTTCCAGATATGACGATTCCCAAAATTCAATTGGACAGCGTACAGCCGCAAACCTTTGAACCAAAGCTGCAAGCAAAGCTACGTGCTTTTTGGTTGGAGGATTAGCCAATGTATTTTTTGTATCCTCGTCTTCCTCTAGCATCAGCCACGAGTCTGGTTTTAGAACGGAGCGGCCTGCCCACAATGAAGCTGAAGCAGGTCAGTGACACACGTCATCCAGCAGTTCAGTTCTATGAAACTGGCAGTAAGATTTCGATTGGTGATCTAGAAAAATTGCAGGCTGATGTTCGCAGCTGCGCTGTGAAATACGGCTATCCTGATCCGGCCAATGAACAAGATGCCCGCTCGTTTGATACGGCATGTGGACAGCTGCTACACCAGAATATGAATCTGCATCCATCAGAAGCGTCTCATCTTGAAATATGGACTTTCTTAACCTGTGTGCTGCTGCCAGATGTTGTGCGCTGGCGTTTCCCCGGAGATGTGACCGCAGAAGAAAGGTTTATTGGCAGTGATAGAGGTTTACGACGTAACACGTTTGGCAGATTGTGGTGGCGAGCCTACCTGCTGCACCAGCCAGGCCAGGAGAATCCATACGAATTCTTTGATTTGCTTTATGAAGATGATTTGGTTCAGGTTACTGAACGAAACAGCATTGCCGCTAGTCAGTCATTAATTACCGTATTCATTCAAGCCTTTACGGCGGCAGTGACGAAATATGAGGATATACCCCGTCGTGATTTGATGCGCGAGACTATTAAACGAGTGAGGCGGCATTTGTCATTTATTGCTTTTGATTTATTGGATGAAAAGCAAGTCCGGGCATTGATAGATTTACAATTTGAACAAACTGTTACGTCAATTAGAAAAATGACTTGAAGATAGGCTGCGCTAAAAAGCAATTTTAGTATAATGGTGTAGAACAAATATTCCAGCATCAAGCTGTGAGCGACTTACCAAAGCTAGATACAGAGGAATTCATCATGCACAATGACTTACAAAAACCCAAATCAAAATGGTTAAGCCAATTTGAAATCCTTCTATTGGGGGCAACAGCAATTGTAAGTGGTTTAGTAGCCTTGCTTGATTTTTTGGGAGCATTAGATGGCATCCCTTGGTTATCCGATCGAATTCCAACACTAACTTTGTTAGCAATGGGCATGGTGGCTGCATATTTAGTGGTGGAAAGAAGAAATTACTTAGACGCTATGCAAGATAATTCAGACATTCGCATAA
This sequence comes from Ardenticatenaceae bacterium, assembly GCA_020634245.1. GTDB lineage: Bacteria > Chloroflexota > Anaerolineae > Promineifilales > Promineifilaceae > JACKCC01. The sequence continues at coordinate 419,781 of JACKCC010000009.1, forward strand.
ATGAGCTTGAGCAAGCCATTGAATCTTCAACAAAAACTATTGTGCAATCCTTAGATGGAGTTGAGTTCAGAAGGTTTGAGTCTGGGGATGATTTGTTAAAGTATGTGATTAAGCGCATGTCCCAAGCTAGGAAAACAATTGATGATTTGTCATGGAGCCCAGCAGTGAGCTTACGACAGGAATTAGAAATAACACAACAGTTAAATCAGCAATATACTGAGCAAGTATTTAAAGCATCGAAGAAACTACAATATCGAGAGGTGTTTATTTTCAGTCGGCCGGGAAGGATTGAAAAATTACAAAGACGGCTCGAAGAAAACTTTCCTGGTTATTCTTGTGCCTATTATCCATTAACAGACATCCCACTCCTCCAATTTATGATAATTGATAATGAGGAGATATTCATATTATCTGATCAGTTTTTATATTATTACACAATTAAACACCCGGATTTACTGAAATTGTTCTCCCGTTATTATGAAGATGTGTGGAAGAAAGCAACCCCACTAAAACTCAACAAAAATATAATACATGAGGAAGTTGAGAAAGTGCTGGCTCACAATGGGAAGCGATCATGACAAAATACAACTGCTAATGATTTCTGACCAAATGACAGACTGATGTAGCAGTCAGCTATGAATGAAAAGAAAAAGAGACTCTTTCAGAAGAAAATAACGGCTTACTGGCATACAGATGGAAGGCATCATCTTGCATGGCGGCAAACCTCTGATCCTTGGAAATTGTTGGTAGCAGAAGTGCTGCTGCGAAAAACAACATCGGCTCAGGCTGAGGTGGTTTTTGAAGAATTAAGTAAATTTACTGCTGGAGATACTGCCAAAATGCCCATCCATGAGCTTGAAAGAATGCTGCACCCACTTGGCATGAGCAAAGTAAAAGCAGAACAGCTTAAAGAAATGGCGGTGAAAGTAAAAGATGCCGATCTAGATCAGATGGAGTCAGATGAATTTCTCAGGTCAATACGCGGTGTTGGCCGTTATATTTCTAATTCTGTGCGATGTATTGCATTTGGCATTCCGGCCCCAGCGCTGGATACAAATATGATTCGCATCATTGAACGGGTTTTTGGATGGCGATCTGAGAGAGCTAGAGCGCGGGAAGATAAGAAGCTGTGGCAGTTTGCGGCAACACTCGTACCTGAGAATGCCTGCCGCCAGTATAACTGGGGTGTATTGGATTTTGGAGCGGCCGTTTGCACATTCAGGAATCCAAAGTGTGGTATTTGTTCACTGCAAGAAATTTGTGACTATTATCAAAAGCTGGCTGTCCAGTCATCTGAACAGGGTTAATTATGGTTAAAGAAGAATACACAGTAGTTTCATTATTTTCAGGTGCGGGAGGATTTGATTGGGGCTTTCACCGCGCTGGTTATAAGACGCTGCTGGCCTGTGAAATACTAAAAAATCCTGCTAAGACTTTAGCTAAGAATTTGGGCCTAGACATGTTGAGCGTAGAAGAAACAGAACTGCCAATTTCACCAACGGTCAATGGCGGTGGGCTTATGGTTAATGAGGACATTCAAAATGTTGATTTTAGCCAACTTGGGCATCAGCCAGATATTGTTATTGGTGGGCCGCCGTGCCAAGATTTTTCCATGGCCATTAGCAAAAAAGATGAGGAGCGTCCGGGTTTAAACGGCGGCCGGGGCAAGTTGTATGTAGAATTTGTTCGTGCCCTCATGTTTCTTCAGCCAAAAATGTTCGTTTTTGAGAATGTTCCCGGCTTAATGAGTGCTAACAGTAGAACAGCATACGACGTTATAAAATCTGACCTAGAGCATTTGGAAGCTAAACGCTTAGAAAGCATCAAAGAACATGGCACAGAAAGGTTTCCAGATGTTGAAATTGAAGGATACGACCTGCTGTTCAGTGACATCGTAAACGCACCTGATCTGGGCATCAGCCAAACCCGCCGCCGCCTTATCATCATTGGTCTTAGAAAAGACCTGGCACAAGCACTAGGGCAACCATCCCTGGAAACCTTAAGCCAAAAATTTAAAGATACGCTAAATGGCGAAGGTAGTTTGCTCCGCCGATATCCTTTGACAGTTTTCGAGATTTTCGAGGGGAAAACGCTGACGGAATTGGAAGAAAAGTACAAGCAGGTGATGGCGGCTTATAAAGACTTAGCGGATTCCTACATTGATTCACCACCAAATGATGCAGCTGCTGTATGGCATCGGGAAGTTTGGAGTAAACTCACTCGTGAGATTAAGCATGATTACCAGCTCGTTAATCAAATCGAAAATTTCTCTGATGAAGAGTTTGCTAAAGCAATGGAAGAACATGCGGAAATTTTGAAAGATTTAGAATGGCACCAAAAACCAGTTTATGAATTGAAATCTGTAGATAAAACAAATGCCCAGCCTCGACTTTCGAGGAATGTGACCGAAAGGATGCGAAACATCCCACCGGGCCAAAATTATGAATTTGCAGATGGTACAGACTGGGAAGTTGAAGGGAAAAATATTAGCTTCATTTACCGACGCAGCGACCCGCTTAAACCAGCGTGGACTGTAATGGCCTATGGCGGCGGTGGTACATATGGCTACCACTACGAGCGCGATCGAGCACAACTAACTTTACGGGAACGAGCTAGAATTCAAACATTTACAGATGATTTTCATTTTTGCGGCCCTCATGTCCGCGCTCAAATAGGTGAAGCTGTCCCCCCATTACTGGGTCAACGCATTGCCAAACTTCTGAAACCGATCATTTCAAAGTTATCCAAAGATTAGTTGTTTCGTCTCATTTAAGGCATACGGCTGACGACGACGTCCATAACGGGCTGGCCCTCTGCCACCTCTGCCATTGGACATTTGACGAAGGGCTAATGGCGGTGAACAAGCATTACCAACTGCAAACCTCGCCCCACCTCCGCCAGCAGTTCAACCTGCCCTTCGGCGCACTCAGGACAAGCCCGGCCACCTTTCCACCCTCGATCAGCGCCCCCTCATCGCCCCCGCCGAGCGCGATTTATGGCCCGATTTAACCAATCTCGCCTGGCACCGCCGCCACCGCTTTCGTCATTAACCAACGCCTGCCTATTCTCAATAAATTTGGCATAATAATTGAGGGTCTTTAGGATTTTACGGGGTTTGAATATGTAGCGTGTGGCGGGTAGCGAGTATTTACTCTGGCCATGCCACACGCCACACGCAACTCGCAACGCTAAACTCCCCGAGTTCCCAAAGAACCATAATTGAAAACAACCAACCTGGAAGATAGAAGCAGTGGCACGCACAAAAGCAATTTCCGATGATGTCCGCGAACAAGTCATCGTCAGAGTAGAAGCTTTTAACCAGGCCAATGTCAGCCCGGCTAAATCGTCAGCAATGGCCCAACTGCTGCACCGGTTGGGCGTCCAGCCGCAAACTAGCCAGAACCTGCCTCAAGGCAGCTATGTTCCGCGCTTCCAGGGCGCTTACCTCTACCTGGATCGAATTGACTTTCGGGGGCAGTTGTCCAAGATTTGCCGGCTTAAATGGGCAGGTAGTCTAGATGATTGGAAGTTTGCCATCTATCGCTACAGCCGTGATGCTTACGATCCTGATGAATGGTTCTTCCCCGGCGCTGAAGAAGTAGACGGCACCATTGAAGGCGCGATGCGGGCTGGTATAAAGGCATATCCCGATTAACCGGCCTATTTACGCCGTGTTTTCCGCAAAATCACCCCATTTATCACCCCCCAATAACCCATTTGGAGTATTGCCAAACGGCCCCCAAACCCATTACAATGCGGGCGTGGAGTGCCGGGTAACTGAGCCAGCTACCCATTAAATATTGTTCCAATTATAAAGTGCCAATCTGGCAAAGGAGCCTTTTCTCATGGCTGAAATAAACATTCTGGCTGTTATTAGCAAACTGCGCCCGCGCGTCAAGCGCAACCGCACCTATGACCTGGACGATCTGGCCGACGAAATCGCTGTGCAGTCCGGCTTCGACAAGGGCGACGCCCGCGATTTTGCCTACAAATTCTCGCAAGCCCTGATCAGTCACCTCAAATTTGGCGACTACGTCAAGCTGGGCGACATCGGCAGCTTCGCCATTTCCTGTAACAAGGACAAGGATTTGAAGGTTGTCTACAAAGCATCCAAAGACATCAAAGGCCAATTGACCACCGGCTTCCGCGGCGGGTTCGTCAATTCCCAAAACGCCGGTCTGGACATGGAAGGGTATGCCCAGCTCTGGCTGGAAGAACACCCGGAAGACACCGTTATTATGCGCGACGGTACCACCCGGACTGCATCGTAAAGGGTTGGAAACGGCCGTCATCCGGCACATTCCATCAAAAACAAATCCCTGCGAGCCAACTGGCTCACAGGGATATTTTTTTGACTCACTGAGTCAATCGTGTTCACTCACTGAGTCAATTCAATTCACTCACTGAGTCAAATCGTTTCTCTCACTGAGTCAATTGCATTCTCTCAGTGAGTCAATGAACGCCTAGGGTTCGTTTGTAAACACCCTCATCCTCCCGGAGGTTCAGAACCTTCGGGAGGATTGGATCAGTAAAAAGAACAAACCGGTTAATTTGTAGGGGCGACCCCTTGTGGTCGCCCAATCAGGGCAGGCGGTCGCCCCAATCAGTGTGGACGGTCGCCCAATCAGGGCAGGCGGTCACTCAAATCAGTGTGGACGGTCGCCCCAATCAGGGCAGGTACAAGACCTGCCCCTACTCAAACTCTTACAATGCAAGGAAGTGGCTGGCGCCCTTGAATGCGTCCCACTCCGCCTAGAAGTATCTTTTAGCCGTTCAGGCCGCCTGATTAGTTAATCTCGGCCGGCGCAGCCGCTTCTCCAGCCAGCCAAACAGCTTTTGCCCATAATAAACCAGCGTTATCACCAGCGCCATCTGGCCGAGGGCTTTGGCAAAGCCCGTCAGCGCCTGGCTGCTGCGGCCGTCCTCCATCCCTTCCGGCGGGGCTGGTCTGCTGTCCGTGCTGGCCGCATCGGTGGTCATAACGGCCGTATCAGATGAGTCAGCATCAGTCAATCCGGCAAAATCAGAGGGCGCACCCCCATCGGGCATACCGGCGGCGCTGATGTAACCCGCTTCATTCAGAGCATAGGTGCCGCCGGCAATCAAGCCAATAAGCAGAAACAATCCTATCAATACCATCCAAAAGTTTGGTTTACGAGTTGGTTTACGTGTTGTCATCTCATATCTCCTGCGGGGTGACAGTCACTTAAAAACAACGGTTCTCTGGGAATTCATGGGGTCGTGGTAAATGTAGGGGCGTGGTCTTGTACCCGCCCTCTGGGGCGACCACAAGGGTGCGCCCCTACAAATGGTATTCCCCCCTGAAATCCTGAAGACCCAAAACAACAAGTGCCTGTCACCTGAATGCTTACCTTTTTATAAAACAGCCTTGGCCTCAGTCAACGGTTGCCGCTTGCGCCGGGGCAGCCAGCCCAACAGATATTTCCGAGCCGCATTCAGCACCCATTTCCAGTGCAGGGCAATGTGCAGGCCCACAATCCAGATCGCCGCATCAGCAAAAGTGGTGTGCAGCCATTTCCAGGTCATATCATGGCTGCCGCTCAGCCCCAGAAAAGGCAGAACTTCTTCAGAAATCAGAATCCCGCTCAACGTAATCAGCGTGAAATCGATTAACAAAGCCAGATTCAAAATGAAATTAATCCGTGACTGCTGGGCCAATTTGCCGAAGAAGCGGCCGGCCGTGGCATACAGCCAGCGCCAATGAAGCAAAATGTGCAGCAAAAACGCGCCGCCCAGGGAAACGCCCAGCCATTCATGAATGGCCATGCCCGTAAAGTGGGGCTGGAGCGAAACCAGAAACCCGGTTACGATAGCCAGGTCTACGATTAAATTACGCGCCGTCGGGCTTAATCGCCTGTTTGCTGTTGTTAGTTGTGTCGTCATCAAAACCTCCTAACGCTGCTCGCCGTTGAGCAGCCGTTTGTGTTTGTTTATAGATGACGTAACTATAGGGGAATGGTATTCAGAAGATGTTTGGAGGATGTTGGCATCTTGTTAAGATTGGCCAGGCAGGTGACAGTCACTTTGTTGCAAATTGAAAAATTAGTACCGGTATTGTAGGGGCGCACCCTTGTGGTCGCCCAGGGCAGGCACAAGGCGCTGCCCCTACAACTAATACCAGTATTATTTCGTTAATTCACAAGAAAGTGACTGTCACCTCAAGATAGGAAGGAATGGATTAACTTCCGCCAACCATCTGCCACAGCGCCGCCCCCTGAACGAGCGGCGGCAGCGGCAGATGACCCTTAGCCACGACCAGCTCTGCCCCACTAAAATACTCGACAAAGCGGCAGCCATCGGGGATACCGCCGTGGGCCACCGGTAACGGCCGTGCCGGACGCGCCTTTTCCCCTCGATGAGCAGCGACAAGGATACGGCCGTTCTCACCCATCCGTTGAAAAACCAGCGTATCTGCTTCCACAGCCAAAATCTGGAAGCCGCCCGTCTGCAACACAGACGATTCCTTACGCAGTTGAATCAAACGGCGGTAAAAAGCCAGCAAGTCGTGATCCCACTGGCTTTCATCCCAGATCATACAGCCGCGCGAACGGAACCCCTCCTCATCGGCCATGCCGATTTCATCACCGTAATACACGCCGGGCAGACCGGGAAACGCAAACTGGACGACGGCCGCCAGCCGGTGCAGCGCGTCATGGCCGCCTACCGTCGTGCGGATGCGGGGCACATCGTGACTGTCCAGCAAATTATACTGCTGCAAAGCCACCGCCCAGGGAACGGCCGCCAGATGCTGCTGCCAGGAAGCCGCCAGCGCCGCCGTCGGCCACGGCCCGTCCGACTTAACGTGCCAGCCAATCCCAATCGCCCCCTGGTCAAAACCGCGCAGCCAGTGCCACAACGGCAGCGTAAACCCGGCATAATTCATCATGCCATCCCATTCATTTCCCTGAAGCTGCGGCGAAGAATCAAAGAAAGATTCGGCCATCAAATAGGCATCGCGGCGCGTTTCCTTAACAGCGCGGCGAATGCCACGGGCAACTTTATGGCCTACCTGGATTTCCCCCTGGCGGCCCAGCATATTGGCCACGTCCACCCGCCAGCCATCGGCCGCAAAAGGCGGGCGCAGCCAGCGGCGGAAGACGGAATCATGGCCGTTGTAAATGCGGCGGCGCAGTTCCCGGCTGCGATAATTGAGCTTGGGCAGCGCCTTGTGGCCCAGCCACGATTCGTAATCAACGGGATGGTCGTGGAAGGTGAAGAATTCGCTTTCTGGCGCAGCGGGATCGTTACAGGCGGCCTGAAACCAGGGATGCCAGACGCCGCAGTGATTGGGCACGATGTCCAGCATGTAACGCATGCCCCGTTTGTCCAGTTCCTGCCGTAATGTGATTAAAGCTGCGTCACCGCCCAAATGGGGATCGACGTGTTCGTAGTCGGTCACGTCGTATTTGTGGTTGGAATAAGAAGTAAAGATGGGGTTGAGATAGAGGGTGTTAATACCCAGGTCTTGTAAATAATCCAGTTTCTCGGTGATGCCCGGTAAATCGCCGCCGTAAAAACTGACGACGGAAGCGAAGCCGCCAGGGGAAGGCTGGCCCCAGGAGTAGGTTTTGGGCCGGTGGCCCATCAACTCGTACTCGTCTTCATGGGGGTCGGTGGCCGGATTGCCGTTGTAGAAGCGGTCGGGAAAGATTTGGTAGAAAACGGCCGTTTTCACCCACTCCGGCGCTTCATAATCGGCCAGAATACGGAAATCGGTGGCATCTAATGGCAGGTGAGCACAGGGGCCGGCCGCCGTATAAAACCAGACGCCGTCATCCGCTTCCAGGATAAAACGGTATTGGACGACCGGCTGATTGACGGCGATCTCGGTCTGCCACCAGCGGGCAGACGGATCGGCCGGGCCGGGTTCCAGCGCCGTAAACACCTGTTCACCGTCAGGGGCCGTGCGAATGTACGCCCGGCGCAGCGGCGTCTCCAATCCGGTGCGCAGCCGGATGCGTACTGTATCGCCTAATCGTGGATAAAGTTCGGACACATATGGGGCCGAGCCGTCATGATGGACAGTTTGTAACCAGGGGGGTAAGGAAAATTGAGTCATTGGCCCAATTATAGAGCGTATCAGATAAAAGTGGGAAAGGTCTCCAGTGCCAGGCACAGGGCTTCAGGTCTTGCTTGAACCAGGCAGTTTCGCCCTGTGCCTGGCACTACCTGCTTTATGTACCCTCAATTCGAGGAAATGACAGAGATGTGGTAAACTATTGATATGCAACGGCAAGCCTTGATCACGTATGGAAATCTATTACCCCCGCGCCGGAAGGGGTTTGTGGTGCGCCGCTTCCATACCCAACCTCCCTCTTGATTGACCCAATAGAGTTGCGTTGACCTGTTTTCGGCCGGAACGGCCGTGTTTTTGCGTCAAACAATCCTGACAACAGGTTCTGTTTGGCTTGTTCATTTTTTGGTAACTACTAACCCTCCCGGAGGTTGAAACTGCGGGTGACACTTATCACTGGTGAGCCTCCGGGAGAACAGCCTGGTAGTAGTTACATTTTAGTTAGAAAAGGAGTTTATATTGCCTTCTGTAGAGTTACGTTCAAATGAATCCCAGGAACAATTACTGCGGCGTTTCCGCAAGGAAATCGCTAAAAGCAAAGTATTAAGTGAAATCCGGCGGCGGCGCTGGCACGTTTCCAAGAGTGAAGTCCGCCGCATCGAAAAGAAAAAAGCGATCCGGCGTATCCGGCGCAAGAGTCGTAACCGCCGTTAATTTCAGGCAGGCCGATGAAAATGACGTTTCGAAGCTGGTTATTACAGCAGCAGTCACGGGCCGATCGGGTAGGCAAACTGGCCCGCGCCCTCAGCACAGTGGACTACAGCCACACCCCCGCACGGCGCAAGGATGATGAACACAAAAAATGGGCCGACATCATTACCCGCCAGGGAAAACCGGAGCATATTCAAGCCTTCAACCGGGCCTGGAACGAGTATCTGGCGGCCAAAGGATATGATTCTTGATAACCGTATTCCGTAAACCGTAAGCCGCATTGGTCAATTCCAACGGATTACGAATTACGGTTTACGGTTTACGGCCGCGCACGGATCATTATTGTGGCTACCCTTTAACGTAGGACAGCTTTTCGCAAATAAGGTCGTCCTTCAATCTGAATATGTCAACGCCGCGAACGTGGCCCTTTTGCCCGGCGGCATCGACCCACTCATAGCGCCAGCGCATAATGCAGCGAAAACCCAGGCCAAAGATTTCCTCAATCTCAATGCGGGCTTGAGGCGACTGCTGGAAAAATTCATGCCAATACTGAGTGACGGCTTCTTTGCCGGAGTACACCGCGCCATCCGGGGGCGGAGTCGTGTTTTCAAAGAGACAGTCGTCGCTCATTAACTGCATCATCCCGGCTGCGTCGTGCCGGTTGAATGCTTCATTGAATTTGAGAACGGTGCGTACGGCCGTTTCTATCTTAGACATTTTCATGGTGATAACACATCCTTTGGAACGGGGAACGCCGACGGTTCATCCGCCTTGCCTGCCTGTCCGATTTTGTCTTTAGCAAACATCCTTGGCTCTTTGAGAATTCGCGGAGTTCGCACAATTTCATACGTCATGCGTCACGCGTCACCAGAAAATCATGACGAATGACGCATGACGTGTGAGCCATTACCCCTGAATTCCTGAAGACCCACATCCTTTAATCGTCACGATTCTATTGTTGGCAGTTGATGATTAAACCGGATGAGCTTCCATCTATCAAATTCAGGCTGATAGGCAATCTCCATGATGCCGCCCGTATCGACCCGAAAATCCCAGCGCCGGTAGACCGGCAGACCCAGAATGTAACACATGAGCAGGCGTATCCAGCCATCATGGCTCACCAGAATGATATCTTCCTGGCGCTTTTGATGTTCAATAAAAAACGATTGGATGCGCTGCTGCGCTTCTTCGCCGCTTTCGCCCTGGGGAAAGCGAAAATCACGGTCCCGGCTCATGAATGCCTCCCAAACATCCGGGTACTGCTGGCTGATTTGCGGGTCAGTTAATCCTTCAATGACGCCGTTATCTATTTCATTGAGCCGTGGGTCTACAATCGGCGACAAGTTCAGATTTTGGGCTGCGTGCTCGATGGTTTGCCGGGTACGGCCGTACTCACTCACGTAAATAGCAGCAATCGATTTCCCGGCAAAATAAGCACTCAAATTCCTGGCTTCAGCCCGGCCCTTGTCGCTGATGGGCTGGTCCTGGTGGCGCAAAACGGGATTATAAAAATCTCCCGGCTCTTTAGCGGCATGGCGGATGATATACCAGTTCATAACACCAATCCTTGTCTGTGGCTGTGGCGCGAACGGGCGATGGACTTGGGGTTGATACAGCCGTTGGACAGGCACAGGTCAACAGGGGCAGTCAGTTCAAGTTCCTGATTCGTCATGGGGAAAAATGGCCTCGCGCAAATACGCCGGAAAGAGTTGCACCCGCTATTTTTGCTTAATAGTATAGGCTATTTGTTGGCGGATAAATATAGCGGCTTGGAAGCAAAATCCCACTTGGGCGTAAAAAACCTGAAAATGCCACCAAATTCGGTCAGTTAGGTAGACAACACACTATGTGCGAAACGCAGCATGATTTCCTGATGTTGAATATCCTGTTCTGTGCCAGCGCCTAAGTGTCCCGCATCGAACCAGTGTACTTCTACGGACTTGCCTAATGCTTTAAGTTTGGCTTCGTATATCTCGATCTGACGCGCAGGAGTACGTGTATCATTTCGCCCTTGAATAATAAGCACCGGGGCGCGAACTTGTTCGATGTAGGTGATGGGAGAACTGGCAGAATATTGCTCCGGCTTTTCCTCTGGCGTACCCCCAAAGAGGGCGACCTGGTAACCTTTCAGGGTATCAGCAGAGTCTCCATACATCATGACCCAATCCGCAATAGCAATCCCGGCCATACCGCCCGCCCATAGGTCAGGCCATTTGCCCAAGGCCATCAGTGTGTTGTATCCACCGTAAGACCAGCCTGTAACTAAAACCTGATCCGGGTGTGCAATGCTTTCTTTTACCAGCCACTCACGCGCGGCAGCCATATCTTCGATTTCCCAATGGCCCGGATTGCCCCAAATTTTTTCCTGAAATTCGCGGCCAAACGTCATGGAGCCGCGATAGTTAATTGTCAAGAATGCAAAACCATGATCCATCCATGATTGGCTGGACGGCTCGAAGATCTCAGGGTTCACAGACTCTGGCCCACCATGGGTGTGCAGAATAGTCGGGAAGGGGCCTTCGCCCTCTGGCAGACCAAGCCAACCTTGAATTACTTGCCCATCCGATGAAGGGAACGTAACCGATTTCCAGGGATGACCAGGTGGCACTTCACTCGCTGCCAGTACCGTGCGGGTTTTGACCCCGCTGGTGCTATTTAGCGCGATGAGTTGTGATGGATGAGTTGCATCTTGCCACTGGGCAAAGATTTCATCTCCGGGTCCAAAGTACATTCCCGAATCAAAGAACCCAAATGTGCCGCTAGGGTGATTAAGTTGTTTGAGGGTATAAGTATCGAGATCATATACATAGAGCTGTTGAACCGCCTGAGCAAAGTGACAGAGTAAAATATAGCGTGCATCGGATGACCAATCCACTGGAAAGACCTCGCCTTTAAGATCAGGCAAGTCCAGGTCAATCCGTTCATTCGTGCGCGAGTTCCAAAGCAGAGGTCGCTTATTGCCTGAGTGGTTTGTGGTTCCCAGCAAGCGCATATCACCGGGCGCAGGTGAGAACATAAGGGCTTCTAAACTCGTCCCCTCCCCATCCCACAACTCCGCAATTTGTTCTCCACTGTCAACATCGTAGGCTAATAGATTATAATGTTGCACGGTAGCGCGGTCAGTTGTGGCAATGACAGCAATCTCGCCTGCGTGCGAAAAGAATGGCCCTATGACAAACTTATGACTGTGAAACAAACGGCGAGGTATACCCAGCGCTCCGTTTGACTCACGACCTATGCTGTAAATATGGAAGCCTTCAGCATCAGCTGCAGTAAAGCCGATGCAATTGCCCGTTATGCTAGCACCAAAAAAGAAGGACGAATAGGGTGCCAAGTTTGGGGTAACATCTTGCACTTCTCCACCCTCAAATGGGATTCGTACATAATGACCAATCTCGTTTCCCTGCTTATCGTCCAAATAATAAACGTAACGGCCATCCGGCGCGAACGATGCAAACAATATACCAGTTGGTCGCTCTGTGAGTTGGCGCAGTGCGCCTGTGGGTACATCCCACGCATACAATTGGTACTTGCCTGATTTGTTGCTCACTGCCAAGCCACGATCCGGCGCGGCTTTAGCAAGTTGCGTCCACAAAATGACAGGCGCTCGGAAACGTTGTTTCCAGGGAGCATAATCATCAAGTTGTAATTTATTCAACATAGCAACCTCCTGGCACACAAAGAAAATGGTGTAGCCGCTCTCTAATCATGCCGATTCAAATTTAACATACACTCTTTTTCAAAATGAAAACGTTGCCTATAAGTCGGCACAAGACGAAAAATGGGGGTTCATGTGTAATAATGGTCAATGTGGGTTCCCAATTCCCGACAAAATGCTATCTTGATACAGTATAAAACACGTCAACGAAATTCTCAACAAAAAACGGCTCCCAACACCTGTTGGCAGCCGTTTCTCTTTGAGCGATTTAGCCTTTCATCAATTTACCAAACTGAAGGAAGTAACAATCGCATCCACCTCGGTTTGTAAGTTGGTGGCTAACTCGACATCGCTGTAATCGTCCCGCGATAAATCAGTCAGGTTGAGGAAGAATTCCAGTTCCCCGGCGGGTAGGTATTGGCCGGGATAGCCATAGTAAACTGCCTTGACCTTGCCCTCGTAGACCAGCGCCACCCGTTCCACTTCCTCCCCGGCAAAGTTGACGACTCCGGCCAGTTCCAGCTCGCCCGCGCCCACACCGCCCGGCCCCAGGATAACATTTTCGTCACTGCGGCGGTAGCCGATGATAAACTTGACGTCGCCCTGGCTCAATTCGATGAAGTGCGGCTCCTCGCTCAGCGTCCAGTGGGCGGGGTAGGTGAAGCTGAAGCCGTAGGCGTCGTTGGCGTAGGTGAGGGCCGTGCTGTTACCGGGATTGGCTCCTTCGCTGCGGCCAAACGTGCCCAAAATCTGGTCGGCCTCATTTTGCAGCGCCTCATCAATACCTGCGATGGCGCTGGAGGCCAGGTTACTCAGGCGGATGGCCAGCACCAGGTCGTTTTGCATGATTTCCGCGCCGTTGTTGTAGAGCACTTCCTTGACCAGATTGTCTTGTACCAGGAGTTGGCGGGGTAAACGGCCGTCCAAAAACAAAATCTGGTAACTGTCCACCAACTCACCGGCGGGCATACCTGTCCCCTGAATATCCACCGCCTCATCCGGGTGGCGGAAGCCGATGAGCAGGCTGGTCGTGCCCTGATTCAGCGTGACCAGATGCTCGCTTTCAGCCAGCGTCCAGGTCGCCGGGTAGCGGAAGAAGAAATCGTACGCAGCGTTGTCGTAGCGCTGCCAGCCTTCGGTCACCGCGCCCGCCGCTTCGATGCGGTTGACGGCGATGTTGACGCCGCCGGCATCGGGTACACCGGCCGTCAGTTGGCCCCAGATGCGGAAGGGCGTGCCGCTGTCGCGCAGCGCGTCCAGTTGGGCCTGGATGCTGGCGTCCAAACTGCCGATGCCGTACTCGATAGGCCAATCGCCGGTCAGGGTGAAGACGTCGTCGCCGCCGGAGCCGGGTTCGTCGCGGACGATGCTGGTCAGCGTGCCTTCCCAGCCGTCCACCAGGTCGGGGTCGAAGAAGTCGCCGGGGCCGTCGGGGCGCAGCCGCTCCACCAGGAGCTGGCAGTTCCCAACATCGGGCACATCGCAGTGCAGCGTGCCCCAGAAGTGGGCGTATTTACCGGGCATTTCCTTGTCGCGCAAGCTTACGATTTGGCTCTCCACGTCGGGTGTGGCTCCGGCCAGACCGATTTGGCCCAGGCTTTCCGGCCACAGCGCCAGATAATCGTCGTACTGCGCGCCCGCGTCTGTGCTGTGAACTGAGCCGTACCAGGCAACGGCCGTTACGCTGCCATCCTCTTCGGCCACACCCAACACCTGCCCCGCCGCATCCACCTGCCCCTGCCAGACCGCGCCGGAACCGCTGTCGGTGACGATGATGCTGTAAATCGTGTCCACCGGATTGACGATGGGATAATCAATGGTGATCAGCCAGTTGTCGGCCGAGAATTGATATTTGCCTGCGCCCACCCGATCGGATTCGCCGGTATATGTGGCCGTCCAGTCCAGATTTTCCGGCGGTGCGGCATCGTTTAGCGTTTGGCGCAGGTAGGACAGGGCGGCATCGACGGCGTTTTGCACCGGTTCGGGGGCAGGTTCGGTGGTGGGTTGGTCGGTTGGCTGATTTGTGGGTTGGGTCGTCGGTATTTCCACCGGAATCTCACTAGTCAGCTGAGCCGCTGGCTCAATTCCCACCTCAATCGCGCCGCAGGCGGTGGCCAAAACCACAACAGCCAGCAGCCAGAATAAATTGATAAATAGTTTTAGTTTTGTGTTCATGTCATTCTCCCAATACAAATTTGATAAGCTTTCAGGTGACAGTCACTTTTGAAGTGACTGTCACCTTTGATTGTATCGGGAGGGTGTAACGGCCGTATATCAGCCTTGTAACGGCTCCGTAACCGCTTGTGACAATTTTGTTACATCGCCGACGGGCAGGCGCAAATTGATTTGCGTGCCCTGGCCGGGGCGGCTGCGAATGCCGATCTGGCCGCCGTGACGCAGGACAATCGCCCGCACCAGCGCCAGTCCCAGGCCGCTGCCGGGAATACCGCGCGCGCCGTGCCCCCGGTACAGTTCCTGCCAGACGTAGGGCAGCTCATTTTCGGGGATGCCGGGGCCGGTGTCGGCCACCTCGATGAGGACAAACGCCCCATTTTCGCTGGCCCGCATCTCGATGGTATCGCCCGGCTGGGTGAATTTGAGGGCATTGTTGAGCAAATTATAGACGGCCAGGAAGAGTAAATCCCGGTCACCGGCGATGGTGGGCAGCGGCCAGGGGGCACGAGGAATGGAGAGGGTCAACAGCCGCCTGTCGGCTTCGGGCATTTCCTGAGCAAAGGCGTAGGCGTCTTCCAGCAAATCGGTCAAATCGACCGGGGCGCGCTCGATGGGGCGCGTTTCCAGGTCGGATAGTTTGCGTAAATCGGCGACGAGGCGGCGCAACCGCTGGGCCTGGGCTTCGACACTGCGTACGGCCGTTGCCCCCATCTCATCGCCAGCGTTGACATTGGCCAGCCCGGCCAGGATTGCCGTCAGTGGATTTTTTAGCTCATGATCCAGCCGGTGCAGAAAGCGGCGGCGGTTTTCGCTGAATTGGACGGCCGTTTTCCGCTGCAATCGCTCCGCCCGCTGCCACAAAAATACGCCTGCCCCAACCAACAAACTAACCAACAACCCCACCCAAAACAAAATCGCACTCAACTCCCCGCTCAAATAAATTGACGGATTGGGCCAATCAGACAGCTTTAGCAAAACGCTCAAAATCGCTCCCAGCAAAAAGGGCAGTGCCGCCAGCAGCCAGGGCCAGATAGGACGCTTCACGGCCGTACCTCCACCGGCGCGGCAAAGCGGTAGCCCTGCCCCGGAACCGTCTCGATGTAGCGCGGATCGGCCGAATCATCCTGCAAGGCGCGGCGCAGTTCGGCCACCCGGGCGTCGACGGCCCGCGTCCCCACCGGGTAATCCCAGCCCCACACCGCATCCAGCAGCCGGTCGCGGCTGACCAGTTCGTCGGGATGCGTCAGCAAATATTCCAGCAGCGCCAGCGCTTTGGGCGTCAGTGTCAATTCTTCATTGTTGAGGTAAGCGCGGCGGGCGCGGCGATCCAGCGTCAGCGGGCCGGAAGCCAGCTTCCAGGCAGCGGCCAGCGGCGGATGCCCCGGTCTGGCCCGGCGCAGCACAGCCCGGATGCGGGCCACCAATTCGTGGGGATCGAATGGTTTATTGAGGTAATCGTCGGCCCCTTCTTCCAGGGCCATGGCGCGTTCCATCGATTCGCCGACCTGGGTCAGCAGGATGATGGGCGTCCAGTTATCTTCGTGCCGCAGTTGGCGCAGCGCTTCACGGCCGTCCATCTTGGGCATCAACACGTCCATCACCAGCAAATCAGGCTGGAGGGCCGCCGCTTGTTGCAGCGCTTCGGCCCCGTTGACGGCCACGGTCACGGTGAAACCGGCCCGCGTCAAAAACGGGGCCAGATTGTCGGTGATGGCCGCTTCGTCGTCCACCAGCAAAATGTGGGCTTTTTCGGTCATGATTGTGATTTACCTTCGATTGAAGTGCCAGGCACGGCGCGAACGGCCTGGGTCAAACCAAAACTTGCCGCGCCATGCCTGGCACTTAATGGCTCAACTTATTGGCAGTGTAAACCAAAAGGCGGCTCCCTGTCCAGACTCGCTTGCCACCCCGATTTGGCCGCCATGCGCTTCGATGATGGAGCGGGCTACGGCCAGCCCCAGGCCGCTGCCGCCGCCGTTTTCTTCTCGCGTCCGCCCCTGGTCAACCCGGTAGAAGCGCTCGAAAATGTTACTCGCTTCTTCCTTTACAATGCCGGGGCCAGTATCGCTGATGGTTAGCCGGATACGGCCGTTCTCCCCCGCCATATTCACTTCAATCCGTCCGCCGGCCGGTGTGTGCCGCAGTGCATTGGACAGCAAATTGACCAGCACCTGCTCGATTCGCTGCGGATCGACACTTACCGGCGGCAAATCGGCCGCCGGATTCATGTGCAGGCCGATTTGTTTGCTTTCGGCCGCCGCCCGGAAATCGGCCAGGGTGCGTTGGGCCAGCGCCGCCAGGTCGGTGGGTGTTTTGTCCAGCGGCAGTTGGCCGGTTTCGGCCAGGGTGAGCTGGCGCAAATCTTCCACCAGCCGGGTGAGCAGGTTGGTTTTGGCGCGGATCGGTTCCAGTGCCTCGGCCGTTAGCGGGAAAACGCCGTCTTGCAGCGCCTCCACGTTGCCCTGGATGACGCTGAGCGGCGTGCGCAGTTCGTGGGCGATGTCGGCCGTCATCTGGCGGCGCAGCCGTTCGGCGCGGGCCAGCCGGTCAGACATCTGGTTGAAGGCGGCCGCCAGATCGCCGATTTCGTCGCCCGATTGAACGCTGACGCGCTGCCTCAAATCCCCTTCGCTAATGGCTTCAGCGGCGTGAGTGAGTTGGCGTAACGGCCGTGTCATCGTCCACGTCAACAATCCCCCCAACAGCAGCGCGGCGATGCTGGCGGCCAGCACAGCCAGCAAAATGGCCCGGTTCACCTGCCACAAAAACTGCTCATTTTGGGTCGTCGTTTGCTCTAAATTGGTGACCAACACCGTACCGATTTGTTGGTCGTCCAGCAGGATGGGCGTGCCATCGGCCAGAATGTTGCTGTCAAGTTGTGTACCGGTCATGTCACCACTGGAGTCGGCGATGATACGGCCGTTCTCATCCACCACCAACACGCGCAGTCCCATCATCTGCCACATGTCCAGGCCGCCCATCATGCCCCCGCCCATCATCCCGCCGCGTTCCATCATGCCGCCCGACGCCAAGACTAACTCGACGCCGTCCCAACGGCCGTTACTGCGATAATATTCAGCCAGTGTTGGCGCTAAAAGCTGGGCCTGGCGCTGCCCGGCGGCGGTGGTATAGAGGGCAAACTCCGCCTGCGTTGCCCGGCGCGCCTGCCACGTCACCAGCACACCCACGATGGCCACAATCAAAATAAACGCGCCCATCAGCTTGAAGAAAAGCCCCAGGCGCGGCTGGTTACTGCTGTTCATTGAATTTGTACCCCCGGCCAAAAACCGTCAAAATCAACTCCGGCCGGCGCGGATCGGGTTCGATTTTGGCCCGCAGATTTTTGATGTGGCTGTCAATCGTCCGCGCCAATCCTTCGTAATCCGGCCCCAGCGTGTCCAGAAGCTGCTCCCGGCTAAAAACGCGCCCCGGTGCTGCCGCCAGATTTTGCAGCAGGGTAAATTCGGTCGGCGTCAATTCGATGGCTTCATTGTCCCGTGTGACACTGTAAGCGGCCGTGTCAATCACCAAATCGCCGACCTGGATGCGTTCCGGTTCTTCATCCAGCAGCCGGCCGCGGCGCAAAACGGCACGGACACGGGCCACCAGTTCGCGCGGGCTGAACGGTTTGGTCACGTAATCGTCGGCGCCTAGTTCCAGTCCCAAAATGCGGTCAATCTCATCCACGCGGGCGGTGAGCAGGATGATGGGGGTGGCAGCAGCCGTGCCCGGCGTCTGGCGGATGGCGCGGGCCACGTCCAGACCATCTAGCGGCGGGCTGCCTTCCGGCGTGGGCAGATTGATGTCGAGGATGACGAGGTCGGGCTTGTCGGCGCGGAAGGTGTGCAGGGCGATGATACCGTTACTGGCGGTCAAGACCCGGAAACCGGCCTGCTCTAAATAGCCGCGCGTCACACGAATGATTTCGGGTTCGTCATCAACGACGAGGATGGTTTTCATAGCCTGATCCTGCGATCAAAAAAGGTAACGCGGAAAATACAACGTTACCTTTTTCTTGTCAATTGAACAATCCTCCGGGAGGGTTTAACCATGACCGTTATCTCTGGTATAAACCTCCCGGAGGGTGGGAACTATGCGCCATTCCCTTGCGGGATGGGAGCGGTTTGGGATGCCGGGCCAGAGCCGAAGCGCCCGCCGTGGCAGCCACCGGAGCCAGGGCCGTAGCTTTGACCAGGACCAAACCCTTGTCCCCAGGATTGATTGAGGTGGTCTTCGATCATGTCAGCCATGTGTTCTTGCATCCAATCGGCCTGTTCCTGGGTCATCCAGCCGTCGGTGACGGCCTGGTTCAACTGTTCCTGGTGGGCGGCGCTGACGGCAGCGACAAGGTCTTCGACGGCTACATTAAGGCTTTCTGCCAACTGGGCAATAGTGCTGTCGTTGGCCAATTCTGCTTGCAGTTCGTCAGCGGTTAAGCCAAGTTCTTGAGCGATGATGTCAAGCATGTAGAAGCCGTTCATCATGCCGCCGCCAAAGTGGCCGCGCCCGCCCATCATGCCACTGTAGCCGCCCATCATGCCACCACGGCCGTATCCGCCCTGATCGCTGTCCCACATGCTGCCTGGTCCAAATGCGGGCGGGGTAGGATTATTAGAATCTTGCGCCAGGACAAAAACGGCACTGATGGCCAGAACGAGAACGGCGATTAAACCGATAGTGATTATTTTTGTGAGCTTCATGGTCATTTTTATCTCCATAAACGAAATTGCTAACTGATAATAGGATAACAAGTAGTTGTGGAGAAGGTATGGAGATGAGATGGAATTGATTTGCAAATTATCGATCTTACTGGCTGAGCCTGTCGATGGCAAGGCTTCGACAGGCTCAGCCAGCGTCGCATTACTTTTTACGTGCCTTTTTGGCTCGTTTTTTGGCCTGCTTCATCAACGTCTCGTGGAAATCGCGCTCTTTTTCGTCGGGGCCAGGGTAGCGGAGGGTGTAACGGCCGTCACTGTGCAAATCCCAGGCCAACCGATTATCGTCAAGCGCCCACTCCAGGTTTTTAATGAGTTGTTCTTGCAAGACCGGTTCCTCCACCGGTGTAATCAGCTCCACCCGCTCGGCCAGATTGCGGTTGCGCCAGTCAGCGCTGCCAATAAAAGTTAGCGGCTGGCCGTTATTGTGGAAATAGAAGATGCGGTCATGCTCCAAAAAGCGGCCCAAGATGCTGACAACGCGGATGTTGTCGCTGTAGCCAGGCAGACCAGGCCGCAGGCGGCTGTGGCCGCGAATGATCAAATCAATTCGCACGCCGGCCTGGGACGCTTCGTACAGTTTACGAATCATCCCCATGTCATCGATAGCGTTCATTTTGGCAATGATACGGCCGTTGCCAAACGCCGCCTGGTTCTCCATTTCCCCTTCAATCAACTCGTAAAATGAACTACGCATATTGCGCGGCGCAACCAGCACTTTCTCATAATCCTGATCCGGAGCATAGCCGGTAAGCATATGAAATAAATTCACCAGATCACGCCCTAACGCCGGATTGCAGGTCAGCAGTCCTAGATCGGTGTACAAGCGGGCCGTTTTGGGATTGTAATTGCCAGTGCCAATGTGGCAGTAAGTTCTGACACCATGTTTTTCCTGACGCACAATCAGCGTAGCTTTGGTATGCGTTTTCAAGCCGACCAGACCGTAAGCCACGTGAACACCCACGTCGCCTAACTTTTGCGCCCATTCGATATTATTCGCCTCATCAAAACGGGCCTTCACTTCAACCAAAACAGCTACCTGCTTACCATTCTCGGCGGCCTGCATCAAGGCATTGACGATGGGCGACTCATCAGACGTGCGGTAGAGGGTTTGTTTGATAGCCAGCACTTTAGGATCAACGGCCGCTTCCTCCACCAACCGCTGCACACTGGCCGAAAACGATTCATATGGATGATGAACCAGCAGATCACCCTCGCGGATGATGCTGAAAATACTCTGTGTACGCCGGACTTTGCCCTTGTCATCTAACCGGCCGGGAACGACCGGTTCCCAGGGCGGGTAGCGAAATTCAGGACGATCCAGGTCGGCGATGCGGAAACAATCGGTCAAATCCAGCAGCCCGTCCACTTCCCACACATCTTTGACCGTGATTTCCAGTTCATGCATCAGCAGCCCGCGATCAAATTCGGGCATCGTTTGTGCCACTTCCAACCGGACTACCGGGGCAAATTTCCGTTCGCGCAGTTCCGAGGAAATCATAGATAGTAAATCGGTGGCCACTTCTTCGTCCCGATCCACGTCGGCGTTGCGGGTGATGCGGAAGGGGTGGACGCTCTCGATTTCCATGCCGGGAAACAAATCACTGATGTGGTGGATGATGAGCTGCTCAACCGGCAGAAATCGCTGCGGTCTTTCGTCGTCGCTGTTAAGAGGCAGCCAGCGTTTGTCGGGCAGCTTGAGGCGGGCAAACAGGGTCGTTTCCCGCCCCGGATGGCGCAAAATGATGGCCAGGGAGAGGCTCAGATTGGAAAGGAATGGGAAAGGATGGCCGGGATCAACGGTTAGTGGTGTGAGAATGGGGTAGATTTCTTTGCGGAAGTGGCGGTATAAATCTTCTTTTTCAATTGGAGAGAGATCGTCGTAGTTGCAAATAATAACATCAGCGTCCTGTGTCAGGCGCGGTTTGAGGACAGTTTCCCAGGTTTGGGTCAGGGTGCGGTGCATGAGTTGGGCAGCACTGTTGACCAGGGCTAACTGCTCATCCGGGGTACGGCCGTCAGGCGATAATTTGCTGACACCGGCCGCCTGCTGCCGTTTAAGGCCGCCACCACGCTTTTGGATGAATTCGTCCAAATTGCTGGCAGTAATGGCAATGAACCGGACCCGTTCCAGCAGCGGCGTACGCTCGTCCAGCGCCAGATGGAGCACACGCCAGTTGAAATCCAGCCAGCCTAACTCCTGGTTGAAGTAGAGGCTGGGATGTTTGAGATCGGCCCCTTCCGGAACGGGCTGGGGAGCAACGGCA
The DNA here is from genome assembly GCA_020634245.1 of Ardenticatenaceae bacterium. Taxonomy (GTDB): domain Bacteria; phylum Chloroflexota; class Anaerolineae; order Promineifilales; family Promineifilaceae; genus JACKCC01. The sequence continues at coordinate 441,342 of JACKCC010000009.1, forward strand.
ACAGGTATGGGATGTTGAGGTAATTTGAAGAGCGGTGTGGCCATTTTTAAATGATCGTCTACGGCCGTTTCCTGTCCATTGTCTGACTCAGTCACTGAAATATTTGGTTTTTCCAATCGACACCATCCTTTTGTTTTGCTACTGGTAGGATAGTCGGGGTGGAAACGGCCGTCAAGTCCAAAATCAGTTCTCGTTCCAGTGCCAGCCACAAGACGGCATAACTTGCTCTGCCTAATATCGTTTCGCCTTGTGACTGGCATTTGCTAACAAAAAATCCACCTGCTCATTGTCATAGAATGCTTGACAAGAGATATAAAATCTGCCAAAATAATTGAGTAGTTATTTTACTAACTACTAGTTAGAAGACTAACGACTATGGAGGAAAAACGAGGATGAGTGAACCACCCATCGACAAACTATTAAAAATTGGGTTTTCGGAATATGAAGCCAAAGCCTACATGGCCTTGCTGAGCAAAAACCCGGTATCTGGTTACGAATTGGCTAAAATCTCCGGCGTGCCCCGATCCATGATCTACGAGGTACTGGGAAAACTAACAGCACGAGGAGCCGCCATGACCCTGCACATGGGCAATGTAACCAAATATGCCCCCTTCCCGGCCGAAGAATTCCTGGTACAGATGCAGCGGGAGCACACGGAACTGATTGATTCTTTGAAGGAAGAATTGACCAGTTTTGCCGAGATGCCGGAACTGGAATACGTCTGGAATATTGAAGGGGATGAAAATATCACGGCGAAGGCACTGGAAATGATCGGGCAGGCAAAGCGGCAAATTTACCTGGCGCTGCGTCCGGCGACATTCCCGGTATTGCAAACGGCGCTGGCTGAGGCAATTACGCGCAAAGTACGGGTGGTTATTTACACGACGGATAATTTAGATTTGCCGGGCGCACAGGTGCGCGTCGCTCATGTGGCCGAGGAAACGCTGGAACAGGCCAGAGGGCTAGGGCTGATTTTGGTAGTGGATGGAGAGGAAGTACTGATTGGGGAATGGTTAACGGCCGTACAAGCCTGGGCATCCTGGACGCGCAGTCCGCTCTTCGTCTTCCTGGCCGAGCACCATCTCCGCACCGATTTGTATCTGCCGCAAATTTTGGCCGAACTGGGCGAACAGGCACTCAATCTGATTCAGGAAGAGGACCGCGATCTGTTTGCCCGGGCATTAGAAAGCCATTTGAGTGGATAGTGATTGATTTTCCCGGAAACTCCAAAGTTTCCGGGAAGTTGAAAAAAGGGGAGTGACATGACAACACAAACTGTCACCAATAATCAGGATTTGAAAGCCGGCATCATCCGGCGTTTCGTCCAAATATTTATCAGCATGTTGATCCAGGCCCTGGTGTTGTTTGGCGCGGCGGGAACACTACGCTGGGGCGCTGCCTGGATTTTCTTCGGCTTGAGTCTGGCGGGGATTGCCGTCAACGCCATCTTCATGCGCCACAAACCGGAAATTATCGTTGAAAGGGGACGCGGGACGGCATCCGGCAACTGGAAAGAATGGGATAAGGTGGTTGGCATTGTTTTTGGTGTCTTCTACTTTATTGGCATTTTGCTGGTGGCCGGGCTGGATGAACGTTGGGGTTGGACGACAACATTGACTTTTGGCTGGCAAATCGTTGGAATAGCTGGTTTTGTACTGGGCAACAGCCTTTTTTCCTGGGCAATGATCACCAATGCCTATTTTTCAACGGCCGTTCGCATTCAAACCGATCGCGGCCACCAGGTATGCAGCAGTGGACCGTACCGCTTTGTGCGCCATCCCGGCTACGTGGGGGCCAGCCTGCAATCACTGGCCATGCCCCTGTTATTTGGCTCATGGTGGGCGCTGATTGCCGCGGGAACGGCCGTGCTCCTACTCATCATTCGTACTGCCCTGGAAGATAGAACCCTGCACCAAGAATTGGCCGGTTATCAAAGCTATGCGCAAAGCGTCCGTTTCCGCCTGATTCCGGGCGTTTGGTAGCAGGCGATGAAACGTAATGAGTGATGTGTGACCAACGCTGCTTCACGCATCAGGCGCTGTCAGTATTTGTTGTTGGTAATTTAACAATGATTTGGAAAAATATCCGCCGCCGTAAGGGGCGCACCCTTTTGACCATCGCCAGCATTGCCATTGGCGTGGCGGCAATGGTGGCTTTGGGCGCGTTGGCCGCCGGAATGGCCGCTGGCTACCAATCGATGGCCGGGGGCAGCAAGGCCGATTTTGTCCTGGGGCAAGCCGATGCTTACGATTTGACGCTCAGCGGCGTGGACGAGCGCATCGGGAATGAACTGCAAATGATGCCGGAGGTAAAAGAAGTGGCCGGCATGATCATGGGCAGCGTGGCCGCCGAAGAAGGAGCCAAATATTTCTTCATCATCGGGCAGGAGCCAGACGGCTTTGCCGTGCAGCATTTTCGGATTATTAAGGGTCAGGGATTGGATGCGCATGGGGTGCGGGGACGGCCGTTACTCTTGGGTAAAGTTGCCGCCGACGCCATGGAAGTGGGCGTGGGCGATGCCCTGCACCTGACCGGTGGCGTTTTCCGCATCGTCGGCATTTACGAAACCGGTGATGCTTTTGAGGATGGCATGGCCGTCATTCCCCTGGCCGATGCCCAAACGCTCGTCCAAAAGCACCGCCTGGTCAGCGCCTTTTACGTGCAATTAAAAGATACGGCCCTCTCTGACCGGTTTCAGCAGCGCATCGAGCGCCGTTTTCCTGACCTGGAACTGAGTACGGCCACCGAATTCGGTGACAAGCAGGAGATGGTGGATTATCTGGAGGGGATGGGAACGGCCGTTGGCCTGTTGGCTATCATCGTCGGCGGCGTCGGCATGACCAACACTGTCCTCATGAGCGTCTTCGAGCGCACGCGGGAAATTGGCGTCCTGCGCGCTGTGGGCTGGCGTCGCCGCCGCGTCCTGAGCCTCATTTTAGGCGAATCGTCCCTGCTGGCCCTGGTTGGATCGGCGCTGGGCACACTGTTGGGCGTCGGGTTGGTCTACGCCATCCGCGACCTGCCCCTCTATGGCTACGTCATGGGGCAATTTTCAACCGAATTGTTTGTGCGGGCGTTTGTCATCGCTGTTTTACTCGGTTTGGTTGGCGGTCTGTATCCGGCCTGGCGCGCTTCCCAACTCCTACCGTTAGAGGCCATGCGTTACAGTGATGGTGGTGGGGCGCGGCGCAGCGGCAATCACGTCACCCGCTGGGCCTTTGGCGGCATGACCCTCAAAAATCTGTTCCGCCGCAAAACGCGCACGGTACTGACTTTGCTGGCCATTGGCATTGGCATCGGCGCAGTGGTGGCCATGGGCGGCATCTTCGACGGTTTCATGGATCAACTCACGCAAATGGTCGGCGGCAGCAACGCCCATCTGGTGGCCATCGAAAAGGACGTTAACGACTTTGGCTACAGCGCCATTGACGAGCAGGTTGGGGCGCGGCTGGCGGCTCATCCGGCCGTCAAACACGTTTCCGGCGTGGTTTTTGGCTTTTTAACCAACGTGGGCGATGCGCCTTTCTTCATCATCTTCGGTTACCATCCGCAAGAAACGGGGATTG